>NZ_CP166795.1:0-2885000 GCF_059695935.1 Pseudomonas sp. LBUM1660
GTGTCAGTGGAACTTTGGCAGCAGTGCGTGGAGCTTTTGCGCGATGAGCTGCCTGCCCAACAATTCAACACTTGGATCCGTCCACTACAGGTCGAAGCCGAAGGCGACGAGTTGCGTGTCTACGCACCGAATCGTTTTGTTCTCGACTGGGTCAACGAAAAGTACCTGGGCCGGGTCCTTGAGCTGCTGGATGAGCATGCCAATGGCATGGCGCCTGCGCTGTCCTTATTAATAGGCAGCAAACGCAGTTCGGCACCGCGTGCGGCACCGAATGCACCGTTGGCCGCCGCTGCGTCCCAGGCTCAGGCCGCTCAAGCGCCTGCCAGCGCTCCGATGCCAGCCCCGGCGACCACACCGACCAAGCGTGCGACGCAAAAAGTAGCCGAGGTCAGTGTAGAGCCGTCTCGCGACAGCTTCGACCCGATGGCCGGCGCCAGCTCACAACAGGCTCCTATTCGCTCCGAGCAGCGCACGGTGCAAGTCGAAGGCGCGCTCAAGCACACCAGTTACCTGAACCGCACCTTCACCTTCGAAAACTTCGTCGAGGGTAAGTCCAACCAATTGGCCCGGGCTGCGGCCTGGCAGGTAGCGGACAACCCGAAGCACGGTTACAACCCGCTCTTCCTTTACGGCGGTGTCGGCTTGGGTAAGACCCACTTGATGCACGCTGTGGGTAACCATCTATTAAAGAAGAACCCGAATGCCAAGGTCGTGTACCTGCACTCGGAGCGGTTCGTTGCCGACATGGTCAAGGCCCTGCAGCTGAACGCGATCAACGAGTTCAAACGCTTCTACCGTTCGGTGGATGCGTTGCTGATCGATGACATTCAGTTCTTCGCCCGCAAAGAGCGGTCCCAGGAAGAGTTTTTCCACACCTTCAACGCCCTGCTTGAAGGTGGCCAGCAGGTCATTCTCACCAGTGACCGCTACCCGAAAGAAATCGAAGGCCTTGAAGAGCGCCTTAAATCCCGCTTCGGCTGGGGCCTGACGGTCGCCGTCGAGCCCCCCGAGCTGGAAACCCGCGTCGCGATCCTGATGAAAAAGGCCGACCAGGCCAAAGTCGATCTGCCACACGATGCGGCGTTCTTTATTGCCCAGCGTATCCGCTCCAACGTCCGTGAGCTGGAAGGCGCGCTGAAACGCGTGATCGCACACTCGCACTTCATGGGCCGCGACATCACCATCGAGTTGATTCGCGAATCCCTGAAAGACCTGTTGGCGCTGCAAGACAAACTGGTCTCTGTGGATAACATTCAGCGCACGGTCGCCGAGTACTACAAGATCAAGATCTCCGACCTGCTGTCCAAGCGTCGTTCACGCTCGGTCGCACGTCCGCGTCAGGTTGCAATGGCGTTGTCCAAAGAGTTGACTAACCACAGCTTGCCGGAAATCGGCGATGTGTTTGGTGGCCGCGACCATACGACCGTTTTGCACGCCTGCCGCAAGATCAACGAACTTAAGGAATCCGACGCGGACATCCGCGAGGACTACAAGAACCTGCTGCGTACACTGACCACTTGATGAACACCAGCGCAGCTTATTAAGGCAAGGGACTAGACCATGCATTTCACCATTCAACGCGAAGCCCTGTTGAAACCCCTGCAACTGGTCGCAGGCGTCGTCGAGCGCCGACAGACCTTGCCGGTGCTCTCCAACGTGCTGCTGGTTGTCGAAGGCCAGCAATTGTCGCTGACCGGTACCGACCTGGAAGTCGAGCTGGTCGGTCGTGTGCAACTCGAAGAGCCCGCAGACCCGGGTTCCATCACCGTGCCTGCGCGCAAGCTGATGGACATCTGCAAGAGCTTGCCGAACGACGCGCTGATCGACATCAAGGTCGACGAGCAGAAACTTGTCGTGAAGGCCGGCCGTAGCCGCTTCACCCTGTCGACCCTGCCGGCCAACGATTTCCCTACGGTCGAAGAAGGCCCTGGCTCGCTGACTTGCAGCCTGGAGCAGAGCAAACTGCGTCGTTTGATCGAACGCACCAGCTTCGCGATGGCCCAGCAGGACGTGCGTTATTACCTGAACGGCATGTTGCTGGAAGTGTCCGAAGGCATCATCCGCGCCGTGGCCACCGACGGTCACCGTCTGGCCATGTGCTCGATGAAGGCCGATATCGGTCAGCCGGATCGTCACCAGGTCATCGTGCCGCGCAAGGGCATCCTTGAACTCGCGCGCTTGCTGACCGAGCCGGACGGCATCGTCAGCATCGTGCTGGGTCAACACCACATCCGCGCGACGACCGGCGAGTTCACCTTCACTTCAAAACTGGTCGACGGTAAATTCCCTGATTACGAGCGAGTTCTGCCAAAAGGCGGCGACAAACTGGTACTCGGTGATCGCCAAGCCCTGCGTGAAGCCTTCAGCCGTACTGCGATCCTGTCCAACGAGAAGTACCGCGGTATCCGACTGCAATTGGCCAACGGTCAGCTGAAAATCCAGGCGAACAACCCGGAGCAGGAAGAAGCTGAAGAAGAAGTGGGGGTTGAGTACAACGGCGGCAATCTGGAAATCGGCTTCAACGTGAGCTATCTGCTCGACGTGCTGGGCGTGATGACCACCGAGCAGGTTCGCCTGATCCTGTCCGACTCGAACAGCAGTGCGCTGGTGCAAGAGTCCGACAACGACGACTCGGCCTACGTTGTCATGCCGATGCGTCTGTAATCATGCTTAGCAGAAGCTAGATGTCCTTAAGTCGCGTCTCGGTCACCGCGGTGCGCAATCTGCACCCGGTGACCTTCTCCCCCTCCTCCCGAATCAATATTCTTTACGGCGCCAACGGCAGCGGCAAAACCAGTGTTCTGGAAGCCATTCACCTGCTGGGGCTTGCCCGTTCGTTTCGTAGCACCCGATTGTTGCCCGTCATTCAGTACGAGCAACTGGCATGCACGGTATTTGGGCAGGTTGAATTGGCCGAGGGCGGACACAGCGCCTTGGGGATATCTCGCGACCGCCAGGGCGAGTTTCAGATTCGTATCGACGGCCAGAATGCCCGTAGCGCGGCGCAATTGGCAGAGATCCTGCCGCTTCAGTTGATTAACCCGGACAGCTTCCGCTTGTTGGAAGGCGCACCGAAGATTCGTCGGCAGTTTCTCGACTGGGGTGTGTTCCACGTGGAACCGCGATTCATGTCCACTTGGCAGCGCTTGCAGAAGGCCCTGCGCCAGAGAAACTCTTGGCTGCGGCATGGTACACTTGACGCCGTTTCGCAAGCGGTTTGGGACAGGGAACTGTGCCAAGCCAGCGCTGAAATAGATGAATATCGCCGCGCTTACATCAAAGCCTTGAAACCAGTCTTTGAACAGACCTTGAGCGAACTGGTAGAGCTCGAGGGTTTGACGCTCAGCTATTACCGCGGCTGGGACAAGGATCGCGAGCTGAGTGCTGTGCTCGCCGGCTCCCTTCAGCGGGATCAGCAAATGGGTCATACCCAAGCCGGACCACAACGTGCTGATTTGCGTCTTAGATTGGGCGCACATAACGCCGCGGACATCTTGTCCCGTGGTCAGCAGAAGTTGGTGGTCTGTGCATTGCGGATTGCCCAAGGGCATCTGGTGAGCCAGGCCCGACGCGGCCAGTGTATTTATCTGGTGGATGACCTGCCGTCCGAACTGGATGAGCACCATCGTCGCGCGCTTTGCCGCTTGCTGGAAGACTTACGCTGCCAGGTGTTTATCACCTGTGTAGATCATGAATTATTGAGGGAAGGCTGGCAGACGGAAACGCCAGTCGCTCTGTTCCACGTGGAACAGGGCCGTATTACCCAGACCCACGACCATCGGGAGTGAAGGCATTGAGCGAAGAAAATACGAATACCTACGACTCAACGAGCATTAAAGTGCTGAAAGGCCTGGATGCCGTACGCAAACGTCCCGGTATGTACATTGGTGACACCGACGATGGTAGCGGTCTGCACCACATGGTCTTCGAGGTAGTCGACAACTCCATCGATGAAGCGCTCGCTGGCCATTGCGACGATATCAGCATCATCATCCACCCGGATGAGTCCATCACCGTTCGCGACAACGGTCGTGGCATCCCGGTAGACGTGCACAAAGAAGAAGGCGTTTCGGCAGCCGAGGTCATCATGACCGTGCTGCACGCCGGCGGTAAGTTCGATGACAACTCCTACAAAGTATCCGGCGGTTTGCACGGTGTAGGTGTCTCGGTGGTAAACGCCCTGTCTGAAGAGCTGGTCCTGACCGTTCGCCGCAGCGGCAAGATCTGGGAACAGACTTACATTCACGGTGTTCCGAAAGAGCCGATGAAAATCGTCGGTGAGAGCGAAACCACCGGCACCCAGATCCACTTCAAACCGTCCGACCTGACCTTCAAGAATATCCACTTCAGCTGGGACATCCTGGCCAAGCGGATTCGTGAACTGTCCTTCCTCAACTCCGGTGTCGGTATCGTCCTCAAGGATGAGCGCAGCGGCAAGGAAGAGCTGTTCAAATATGAAGGTGGCCTGCGAGCGTTCGTTGAGTACTTGAACACCAACAAGACTCCGGTTAACCAGGTGTTCCACTTCAACATCCAGCGCGAAGACGGCATCGGCGTGGAAATCGCCCTGCAGTGGAACGACAGCTTCAACGAGAACCTGTTGTGCTTCACAAACAACATTCCACAGCGCGATGGCGGGACTCACTTGGTGGGTTTCCGCTCCGCACTAACGCGTAACTTGAACACCTACATCGAAGCTGAAGGTCTGGCGAAGAAACATAAAGTCGCGACCACTGGTGACGATGCCCGCGAAGGCCTGACCGCGATCATTTCGGTGAAAGTGCCGGATCCGAAGTTCAGCTCCCAGACCAAAGACAAGCTGGTGTCTTCCGAAGTGAAGACCGCGGTCGAACAGGAAATGGGCAAGTACTTCTCCGACTTCCTGTTGGAAAATCCGAACGAAGCCAAACTGGTCGTCGGTAAGATGATCGACGCGGCCCGTGCTCGTGAAGCGGCGCGTAAAGCCCGTGAGATGACTCGTCGTAAAGGCGCGCTGGATATCGCCGGTCTGCCGGGCAAACTGGCTGACTGCCAGGAAAAAGACCCTGCCCTGTCCGAACTGTACCTCGTGGAAGGTGACTCTGCTGGCGGCTCCGCCAAGCAGGGTCGCAACCGCCGGACCCAGGCCATCCTGCCTCTCAAGGGCAAGATCCTGAACGTTGAAAAGGCGCGCTTCGATAAGATGATCTCTTCGCAAGAAGTGGGCACCTTGATCACCGCGCTGGGCTGTGGCATTGGCCGCGATGAGTACAACATTGCGAAGTTGCGTTACCACAACATCATCATCATGACCGATGCTGACGTCGACGGTTCGCACATCCGTACCCTGCTGCTGACCTTCTTCTTTCGTCAGTTGCCGGAGCTGATCGAGCGCGGCTACATCTACATCGCGCAGCCACCGCTGTACAAGGTCAAGAAAGGCAAGCAAGAGCAATACATCAAAGACGACGACGCCATGGAAGAGTACATGACGCAGTCGGCCCTGGAAGACGCGAGCCTGCACCTGAACGAGGAAGCCCCGGGTATTTCCGGACCAGCCCTTGAGCGTCTGGTGACTGACTTCCGTCTGGTTATGAAGACCCTCAAGCGTCTGTCGCGTCTGTACCCACAGGAACTGACCGAGCACTTCATCTACCTGCCGGCTGTTAGCCTGGAGCAATTGTCCGATCACGCAGCGATGCAGGATTGGATGGCCCAGTACGAAGTGCGTCTGCGCACTGTCGAGAAGTCTGGCCTGGTCTACAAAGCCAGCCTGCGTGAAGACCGTGAACGTAACGTCTGGCTGCCAGAGGTTGAACTGATCTCCCACGGTCTGTCGAACTACGTCACCTTCAACCGCGACTTCTTCGGCAGTAACGATTACAAAACCGTTGTATCCCTGGGCGCTCAACTGAGCACCTTGCTGGACGACGGTGCGTACATCCAGCGTGGCGAGCGCAAGAAGCCGGTCACCGAGTTCAAGGAAGCCCTTGAATGGCTGATGGCTGAAAGCACCAAGCGTCACACCATCCAGCGATACAAAGGTCTGGGCGAAATGAACCCGGATCAGCTGTGGGAAACCACCATGGACCCAAGCCAGCGCCGGATGCTCAAAGTGACCATCGAAGACGCCATTGGCGCAGATCAGATCTTCAACACCCTGATGGGTGATGCGGTCGAACCTCGTCGTGACTTCATCGAAAGCAATGCCTTGGCAGTATCCAACCTGGACTTCTGATCCAGCAGCAAACTGCCAACCGAAAAAGGCCAACGCCCAGCGTTGGCTTTTTTTATCATTTAAAAATGAGCGCAGAGACAAAAAGCATCGCAAATCGCGGGCATAAAAAAACCGGCTATATCAGCCGGTTTTTTTGCGCCCAAAAAAAACTTATGCACCATTTCCCGAGTTTTATGAGATTAAGAAATATGTATATAAATCATAAAGATACGATCATAAAACGTTAATTTTCGGTAAAACGGTACACAGGTTATCCACAGAATCTCAGACAGCGACCTGATCGTTGGCCGAGGGGGCCGCAGGGGCGGCTGGCAGAGAACCCATTTCCCGCTGCATCTGCTCGTTCCAGCTCTGCACCCGGTCGTTCAGATCGGCAATGGCGCGCGGCCCACTGCCCACGGCGTACATCGGTTCTCCGATGATCACGGTGATGACGCCCTGCTTCTTCGCCCAACCGGTTTTCGGCCAGAACCTGCCGGCATTGTGCGCAATTGGCAGCACGGGAAGTGCGGCGTTGACCGCCAACGCGGTGCCACCGCGTGAGAACTTGCCGATGGTGCCATACGGAACGCGTGTCCCTTCGGGGAAGATCAGCACCCAGACGCCATCCTTCAGCAATTCATCGCCTTTCTTCGCCACATGCTTGAGCGCGGCTTTCGGATTGTCGCGGTCGATGGCGATCGGTCGCAGCATGGCCATGGCCCAGCCGAAGAACGGCACAAACAGTAATGAGCGCTTGAGCACCTGGCTCAACGGCTCGAAGTAGGCTGAGAGAAAGAAGGTCTCCCAGGTGCTCTGGTGGTTCGATTGAATCACGCAAGGCTGGTCCGGCACGTTCTCAGCGCCCTTCACTTCGTAGCTGATGCCCAGAAAGACTTTGCTCAGCCACAAGGCGCAACGGCACCAGTAGACATTGATAAAACGATAACGCGCCTTGAACGGCAGAAACGGCGCGATAAAAAAGCTCAGGCTGCACCAAAGCAAGGAACTGGTGCCCAGCAGCAGGTAAAAGAGGAAGGTTCTGATGGCCTGCAGTATCGACATGGTGACGTTTACCGTGCGGGCTCTGCCCGTCTATATAAAGCGCACTCCCGATCAATCCTTGGTCAGGAACAATCGAAGCACTCTAATTGTGGATAAGTTCTGCGGCAATCGCCGCCAGATCGTCAAAAATCAAGGTGCCTACCGGCAGGGTTTTGCCCTGAGTCTTTTCGCCTTTCCCGGTCTTTACTAAAACTGGCTGAGAATCGACGGCTTTGGCGGCTTCCAGGTCACCGAGACTGTCGCCAACGAACCATAGATTAGTCAGCGACACGTTGTAATGAGCGGCGATGATTTTCAACATCCCGGGTTTTGGCTTGCGGCAATCGCAGCCGTCGTCCGGCCCGTGCGGGCAATAGACGATCAGCCCGACCTCGCCCCCCTGCTCCGCCACCAGCGTGCGCAAGCGCTCGTGCATGGCGTCCAGGGTCGCGAGGTCGTAATAGCCGCGAGCGATGCCCGACTGGTTGGTAGCGACCGCCACCGTCCAGCCGGCCTTGCTCAACTGCGCGATGGCTTCGATCGAGCCGGGGAGCGGAATCCACTCCTCCACCGACTTGATGTAAGCGTCGGAGTCGTAATTGATCACCCCGTCCCGATCGAGAATCAGCAGTTTCAAACAGTCTTACCCCAGCATCGAAATGTCGGCGACGCCGAGGAACAGTCCACGCAGACGCGCCAGCAACGCATAACGGTTGGCGCGGACCTTGGCGTCGTCCGCATTGACCATCACGGCCTCGAAAAACGCATCAACCGGCTCGCGCAATGCAGCCAGACGTGCCAGCGATTCGCTGTACTGACGTGCAGCGGCCATTGGCTGCACAGCCTGGTCAGCCTGCTGGATCGCCGAGTACAAGGAGAACTCGTTGGCGTTGTCGAAGTACTTGGCTTCTACGACCGAAGGAATAGAGCCTTCCACCTTGCTCAGCAAGTTCGAAACACGCTTGTTCACTGCGGCCAGTGCGGCGGCTTCCGGCAATTTGCGGAACGCTTCTACGGCTTGTACGCGTTGGTCGAAGTCCAGCGCCGAACCCGGCTTCAGAGCACGCACGGACAGGTAAGTCCCGACATCAACGCCTTCGTCTTCGTAACGGGCACGCAGACGGTCGAAGATGAACTCGAGCACCGAATCGTTCAGGCCGGCAGCCTTGACCTTGGCACCGAACGCATTCACCGCAAATGCTACGGCGTCGTTCAGGTCGAGGTCGAGCTTCTTGTCGATCAGGATGCGCAACACGCCGAGTGCAGCACGACGCAGGGCATACGGGTCTTTGCTACCGGTAGGCAACATGCCGATGCCGAAGATACCGACCAGGGTGTCGAGCTTGTCAGCGATGGCCACGGCCGCGCCGGTCAGGGTGGTAGGCAGTTCAGCGCCGGCACCGCGCGGCATGTACTGCTCGTTCAGCGCCAGTGCGACTTCTTCCGGCTCGCCGTCGTTGAGGGCGTAGTAGTAACCGGCGACGCCTTGCATCTCCGGGAACTCACCGACCATCTCGGTCGCCAGGTCGCACTTGGACAGCAGGCCGGCACGGGAAGCCCACGCGGCGTTACCGCCAATGCGTTGCGCGATGAACGCGGCGAGTTTGGAAACGCGCTCGGCCTTGTCATAGACGCTGCCGAGTTTTTCCTGAAACACCACGTTCTGCAGGCGCAGGTTGAAGTCTTCGAGTTTCTGCTTCTTGTCTTGCTTGAAGAAGAACTCGGCGTCGGTCAGGCGAGGGCGAACCACTTTCTCGTTACCGGCGATGATCTGTTGCGGGTCTTTGCTTTCGATGTTGGCCACGGTGATGAAACGTGGCAGCAACTTGCCGTCGGCATCCAGCAGGCAGAAGTACTTCTGGTTGTCCTGCATGGTGGTGATCAGGGCTTCTTGCGGCACGTCGAGAAAACGCTCTTCGAACGAGCACACCAGCGGCACTGGCCATTCAACCAGCGCGGTCACTTCGTCGAGCAAGGCAGGTGGAACGATGGCAGTACCTTCCTGCATCGTCGCCAGCTCTTCGGTGCGCTTGCTGATCAGCTCGCGGCGCTCATTGGCGTCGGCAAGCACGTAGGCGGCACGCAGGTCGGTCAGGTAATTGGCCGGCGAGGTGATGCGCACGCTTTCCGGGTGATGGAAGCGGTGACCACGGGAATCACGGCCGGACTTCTGGGCGAGGATCGTGCAATCGATGACCTGGTCACCCAGCAGCATTACCAGCCACTGAGTCGGGCGAACGAATTCTTCTTTGCGAGCACCCCAGCGCATGCGCTTCGGGATCGGCAGGTCGTTCAGCGAATCTTCGACGATGGTCGGCAGCAGGCTCGCGGTCGGTTTGCCGGCGATGCTTTGGCTGTAACGCAGTTTCGGGCCGCTCTGATCGATTTCGCTCAGATCGACGCCGCACTTCTTGGCGAAGCCCAGGGCCGCTTGAGTCGGGTTGCCTTCGGCATCGAACGCGGCCTGACGTGGCGGGCCGTCGAGGTTGATGCTGCGATCGGGCTGCTGGGTCGACAATGCGGTGATCAGTACAGCCAGACGACGTGGCGCGGCGTAGACGGTTTTGGTCTCGTAGTTCAGGCCAGCGGCTTGCAGGCCCTTGTCGATACCGGCCAGGAACGCGTCGGCCAGGGTGTTCAGGGCTTTGGGTGGCAGTTCTTCGGTGCCCAGTTCAACCAGAAAATCTTGAGCACTCATTGTGCAGCCTCCAGCTTGGCCAGTACTTCGTCACGCAGGTCCGGGGTCGCCATCGGGAAGCCCAGCTTGGCGCGAGCCAGCAGGTAGGCTTGCGCAACGGAACGCGCCAGGGTGCGAACACGCAGGATGTATTGCTGACGCGCGGTCACCGAAATCGCCCGGCGCGCATCCAGCAGGTTGAAGGTGTGCGACGCCTTCAATACCATTTCGTAGCTCGGCAACGGCAGCGGCTGGTCGAGTTCGATCAGGCGCTTGGCTTCGCTTTCGTAGAAATCGAACAGTTCGAACAGCTTCTCGACGTTCGCGTGTTCGAAGTTATAGGTGGATTGCTCCACTTCGTTCTGGTGGAACACGTCGCCGTAGGTCACTTTCCCCATCGGACCGTCAGCCCAGACCAGGTCGTAGACCGAGTCCACACCTTGCAGGTACATGGCCAGACGCTCCAGACCGTAAGTGATCTCGCCGGTCACCGGGTAGCATTCGATGCCGCCCGCTTGCTGGAAGTAAGTGAACTGCGTCACTTCCATGCCGTTGAGCCAGACTTCCCAGCCCAGACCCCAGGCGCCCAGTGTCGGCGATTCCCAGTTGTCTTCGACGAAGCGGATGTCGTGGACCAACGGGTCCAGGCCAACGTGCTTGAGGGAGCCCAGATACAGTTCCTGGAAGTTGTCCGGGTTCGGCTTCAGGACTACCTGAAACTGGTAGTAGTGCTGCAGACGGTTCGGGTTTTCGCCGTAGCGGCCGTCAGTCGGGCGACGACTGGGCTGCACATAAGCGGCGTTCCAGGTTTCCGGGCCAATGGCGCGCAGGAATGTAGCGGTGTGGAAAGTGCCGGCGCCTACTTCCATATCGTAGGGCTGAAGTACCACACAACCTTGCTCGGCCCAGTATTGCTGGAGGGCGAGGATCAAGTCTTGGAAGGTACGCACGGCTGGCGTAGGCTGGCTCACGAAATTCACCTGTTTCTTGGGCTGCGATTTAAAGAGCGGGAGTATACCCGATTCGGTCCTGCGCACGCCCCCTGGAGCCTTATGCCACGCTGCTTTTGGTGTTCCGAAGATCCGCTGTACATGGCTTATCACGATCAGGAGTGGGGCACGCCGCTACGCGATGCGCAGGGTTTGTTCGAGTTGCTTTTGCTCGAAGGGTTCCAGGCCGGCCTTTCCTGGATCACCGTGCTGCGTAAACGTGAGCGATATCGCGAGGTATTGTTCGGCTTCGACGTCCAACGGGTGGCGCAGATGAGCGACGCGGAAATCGATGAATTGATGCTCGATCCGGGCATCATTCGCAATCGCCTCAAACTCAATGCGGCCCGCCGAAACGCCCAGGCCTGGCTGGCGCTGGAGGACCCGGTAGTGTTTCTCTGGTCCTTCGTCGGCGGCAAGCCTGTGATCAATCATTTCAAGGATCGCACCGAGGTGCCGGCGGTCACGCCGGTCGCGGTCGAGATGAGCAAAGGCCTGAAAAAGGCCGGCTTCACGTTCGTCGGTCCGACCATTTGCTACGCGTTGATGCAGGCCTCGGGCATGGTCATGGACCACACGCAAGACTGCGACCGCTACGCTCAGCTCGCCAACGGCGGTTAGAATGGCCGCCTCGCGCACCGCACAAGATCAGGAGTGACCTGTGGATAAGTTTAAAGGCGCCTTGCTGGTAGGCGCTCTGCGGCTGTTTGCCCTGCTCCCGTGGCGGGCAGTGCAAGCAGTGGGCTCGGCCATTGGCTGGGTGATGTGGAAAACCCCAAACCGTTCCCGCGATGTGGTGCGGATCAACCTGGCCAAGTGCTTTCCGCAAATGGACCCGGCTGAACGCGAGCAACTTGCCGGCCAGAGCCTGAAAGACATCGGCAAGTCCCTTACCGAAAGCGCCTGCGCCTGGATCTGGCCGGCCCAGCGTTCCATCGACCTGGTGCGTGAAGTCGAGGGCCTCGATGTGTTGAAGGATGCCCTCGCCTCCGGCAAAGGTGTCGTCGGCATCACCAGCCACCTGGGCAACTGGGAAGTGTTGAACCACTTCTATTGCAACCAGTGCAAACCGATCATTTTTTATCGTCCACCGAAACTGAAGGCTGTGGATGATTTGCTGCGCAAACAGCGCGTGCAATTGGGCAATCGTGTGGCCGCTTCCACCAAGGAAGGCATCCTCAGCGTGATCAAGGAAGTGCGCAAAGGTGGTGCAGTGGGCATCCCCGCTGACCCGGAACCGTCGGAATCCGCTGGGATTTTCGTACCGTTCTTCGCTACTCAGGCCCTGACCAGCAAGTTCGTCCCGAACATGCTCGCCGGCGGTAAAGCGGTCGGTGTGTTCCTGCATGCCCTGCGGCTGCCGGACGGTTCAGGTTACAAAGTGATCCTGGAAGCCGCGCCCGAGGCCATGTACAGCACCGATACCGAAACGTCGTGCGCGGCCATGAGCCAGGTGGTCGAACGGTATGTGCGGGCCTATCCGAGCCAGTACATGTGGAGCATGAAGCGCTTCAAGAAGCGGCCACCGGGTGAAGAGCGTTGGTACTGACATAAATGGCACGATCTGTGGATACCTGACCTTGTAGGAGCGAGGCTTGCCCGCGAAGAGGCCATCACCTTCAACATTGATGTTGGATGGGATATCGCCTTCGCGGGCACGCCTCGCTCCTACAGGTTTGCGTTATCCACAACCCACGTTCAGCAAGGGCGCAAAAGATGTCCGAACACCGCAAGTCGTTTCGCATCAAGATCACTCACGAAAGCGTCGGTGAATGCCTCGGCCAGACCCGCAACCTTTCAACCACGGGCGTTTACGTCAAGCATCCGGGCTTGTCGTCGTTGCCTAAAGGCGCGGTCGTGTACGGGCAGGTGCAAGACTTGCCCACAGGAGCGCCGCGCGTGCGCATGGAAGTGGTGCTGGTCGACGCCGATGGCATCGGCCTGCGCTATCTCTGATCAGTGCGTCTGCCGCTCAAGCTTCTTCAGAAACACCGTCATTTCCTTTTCTGCCTGCTTGTCGCCATGGGCGCGAGCGGCTTCCAGGCCCTGCTCCCACGCCTGACGCGCCGCGGGAAAGTCGGCCAGCGCCAGATGGGCTTTGCCTAAGAGCTTCCAGGCGGCCGAATACTTCGGATCGAATTCGACGCAGCGCTGGAAATGCTCGGCGGCCTTGGCGTTTTCCCCAAGATCCAGATAACCCTTGCCCAGGCCGAAGCGCAACAATGAGTTATCCACACCCTTGGCGAGCATTTTTTCCAGGGATTCGAGCATGGGTGGAGTCCTTGTTGAGGTGTGTCAGGGGATGGATCCGTTTCAGTTAGATCGCCATCGCGAGCAGGCTCGCTCCCACATTAGATCTTCAGTGGACACAAAAATTGTGTACGCCCGAGAACCCCTGTGGGAGCGAGCCTGCTCGCGATGAGGCCAGACCGTCTACCGCATTTTCTGGATCAGAAAAAGCTCAAACCCACATGGAACAGCTTCTCCACATCCCGAATATGCTTCTTATCCACAAGGAACAAAATCACATGGTCGCCCGCCGCGATCACCGTGTTGTCATGCGCAATGATCACTTCTTCATCACGAATGATCGCGCCAATCGTCGTCCCCGGCGGCAAACCGATGTTCTCGATGGCCTTGCCGATGACCTTGCTCGACCTCTCATCACCGTGGGCAATCGCCTCGATGGCTTCCGCCGCGCCGCGGCGCAATGAGTGCACGCTGACGATATCGCCCCGCCGCACGTGGGCCAGCAGCGTGCCGATCGTTGCCAGTTGTGGGCTGATGGCGATGTCGATATCGCCGCCCTGGATCAAATCAACGTAAGCCGGGTTGTTGATGATCGTCATCACCTTCTTCGCGCCCAGGCGCTTGGCCAGCAACGAGGACATGATGTTGGCTTCGTCATCGTTTGTCAGGGCCAGGAAGATATCCGCGTCGGCAATATTCTCCTCCATCAGCAAGTCGCGATCCGAGGCACTGCCCTGCAACACCACGGTGCTGTCGAGGGTGTCCGAGAGATGGCGGCAGCGGGCCGGGTTCATCTCGATGATCTTCACTTGATAACGGCTTTCGATCGCTTCGGCCAAGCGCTCACCGATCTGCCCGCCACCGGCGATGACGATGCGCTTGTAGCTCTCATCGAGGCGGCGCATTTCGCTCATCACCGCGCGAATATTCGCCTTGGCAGCGATGAAAAACACTTCGTCGTCGGCCTCTATCACCGTATCGCCCTGGGGCAGGATCGGCCGGTCACGGCGGAAAATCGCTGCAACCCGGGTTTCAACGTTGGGCATGTGTTCACGCAACTGACGCAGTTGCTGCCCCACCAGCGGTCCGCCGTAGTACGCCTTCACCGCCACCAGTTGCGCTTTGCCTTCGGCGAAGTCAATCACCTGCAACGCACCCGGATGCTGGATCAGGCGCTTGATGTAATTGGTCACCACTTGTTCCGGGCTGATCAGCACGTCCACCGGAATCGCTTCGTTATCGAACAGCTCGGAGCGCGTCAGGTACGCCGCTTCGCGGACCCGGGCGATCTTGGTCGGGGTGTGGAACAGGGTGTGGGCGACCTGACAGGCCACCATGTTGGTTTCGTCGCTGTTGGTCACCGCCACCAGCATGTCCGCATCGTCTGCGCCGGCCTGACGCAACACTGTCGGCAGCGAGCCGCGGCCCTGCACGGTGCGGATGTCCAGTCGATCGCCGAGGTTGCGCAGGCGTTCGCCGTCGGTGTCGACCACGGTAATGTCGTTGGCCTCGCTGGCCAGATGTTCTGCCAGCGAACCGCCGACCTGCCCTGCGCCGAGGATGATGATTTTCATCCAGTTACTCCCTTAAAACCGGTTAACCGCGTGCGGCGGCGATCTTGATCAGCTTGGCGTAGTAGAACCCGTCGTGGCCGCCTTCCTGGGCCAGCAACTGGCGACCATGAGGTTGCTTGATGCCGGCGGCCGTGGCGAGGTCCAGTTCACGCGCACCCGGTGTGCGAGCGAGGAAGGCTTCGATGACTTCGGTGTTCTCGGTCGGCAGCGCGGAGCAGGTGGCGTAAAGCAGAATCCCGCCGACCTCCAGAGTTATCCACATGGCGTCCAGCAGTTCGCCCTGAAGCATCGCCAGTGCAGCAATGTCATCCGGTTGGCGAGTCAGCTTGATGTCGGGGTGACGACGGATCACGCCAGTCGCCGAACATGGCGCATCCAGCAAAATGCGCTGGAAAGGTTTGCCATCCCACCAGGTCGCGGTGTCGCGGCCGTCGGCGGCGATCAGTTCTGCGCTCAAGCCCAGGCGTGCAAGGTTCTCGCGCACTCGAACCAGGCGCTTGGCTTCCAGATCCACCGCCACGACGCCAGCCAGTTTTGGCTCGGCTTCGAGGATGTGGCAGGTCTTGCCGCCCGGCGCACAGCACGCATCCAGTACCCGTTGGCCCGGCGCGAGGTCGAGCAGGTCGGCGGCCAGTTGCGCCGCTTCGTCCTGCACGCTGATCCAGCCTTCGGCGAAACCCGGCAAGCTGCGCACGTCGGCGGCGGCTTCCAGGATGATGCCGTCCTGACTGTAGACGCATGGCGTGGCGGCGATGCCGGCCTCAGTCAGCAGCCCAAGGTAAGCGTCGCGAGAGTGGTGGCGGCGGTTGACCCGCAAAATCATCGGCGGGTGAGCGTTGTTTGCCGCGCAAATGGCTTCCCACTGCTCAGGCCAGAAAGCCTTGAGGGATTTTTGCAGCCAGCGCGGATGCGCGGTGCGCACCACCGGATCGTGTTCCAGCTCCGCCAGTAGTGCTTCGCTTTCACGTTGGGCGCGGCGCAGCACGGCGTTGAGCAAGGCCTTGGCCCAGGGCTTTTTCAGCTTGTCGGCGCAACCGACGGTTTCACCGATGGCGGCGTGGGCCGGAACACGGGTGTAGAGCAGTTGATAAAGACCGACCAGCAGCAGCGCCTCGACATCGGCGTCCGCTGCCTTGAACGGCTTCTGCAGCAACTTGGCCGCCAGCGCCGACAAACGTGGCTGCCAGCGTGCGGTGCCGAACGCCAGGTCCTGGGTGAAGCCGCGGTCACGGTCTTCGACCTTGTCCATCTGTGTCGGCAGCGAACTGTTGAGGGAGGCTTTTCCGTTAAGAACAGCGGCAAGTGCCTTGGCGGCGGCAAGACGCGGGTTCATTGAGCGTCCACCGCTTGACCGAGCACGGTGCCGAGGGCGAATTTCTCACGACGGCTGTTGAACAAGTCGCTGAAGTTCAGCGCCTTGCCGCCGGGCAATTGCAGACGAGTCAGACACAGGGCTTGCTCACCGCAGGCGACGATCAAGCCGTCCTTGCTGGCGCTGAGGATTTGCCCCGGTGCGCCCTGCCCTTCGGCGAGGCTCGCGGCCAGCACTTTCAGTGCTTCGCCGTTCAGCGTGCTGTGCGTGATCGGCCACGGGTTGAAGGCGCGGACCAGATGTTCCAGCTCAACCGCCGGACGGCTCCAATCGATGCGTGCTTCGTCTTTGTTCAATTTGTGCGCGTAGGTGGCAAGACTGTCGTCCTGCACTTCGCCTTCCAGCGTTCCGGCGGCGAGGCCGGCTATCGCTTGAATCACGGCCGGTGGGCCCATTTCGGCGAGACGGTCGTGGAGGCTGCCGCCGGTGTCTTCGGCGGTGATCGGCGTGGTGACTTTCAGCAGCATCGGCCCGGTGTCGAGGCCCAGCTCCATGCGCATCACGGTCACGCCGCTTTCGCTGTCGCCGGCTTCGACGGCACGCTGGATCGGCGCCGCCCCGCGCCAGCGTGGCAGCAACGAAGCGTGGCTGTTGATGCAACCCAGGCGCGGAATATCCAGCACCACTTGCGGCAGGATCAAGCCATAGGCGACCACCACCAGCAAGTCCGGCTTGAGTGCGGCCAATTCAGCCTGGGCTTCTTCGTTGCGCAGCGTCGGCGGCTGCAACACCGGGATGTTGTTTTCCAGCGCGAGTTGCTTGACCGGGCTCGGCATCAACTTTTGCCCACGGCCCGCCGGACGGTCCGGCTGGGTGTAAACCGCGACGACTTCGTAAGGGCTGGCGAGCAGGGCCTTGAGGTGTTCGGCGGCGAATTCCGGGGTGCCGGCAAAGACGATGCGCAGTGGCTCAGTCATGGGAGCAATCTCTGAAAAGAAAAAGGCTTGCCGCAGCAAGCCTTTGAAAGAAGGGCATCAAGCGTTCTGGCGATGGAGCTTTTCCAGTTTCTTCTTGATTCGGTCGCGTTTGAGATTGGACAGGTAGTCGACGAACAATTTGCCGTTCAGGTGGTCGCATTCGTGCTGGATGCACACGGCGAGCAGGCCTTCGGCGATCAGTTCGTAAGGCTGGCCGTCGCGGTCCAGGGCCTTGATTTTGACCTTCTGTGGGCGATCGACGTTTTCGTAGAAGCCCGGCACTGAGAGGCAGCCTTCCTGATACTGCTCCATCTCGTCGGTCAGGGTTTCGAACTCGGGGTTGATGAACACCCGTGGTTCGCTGCGGTCTTCGGAGAGGTCCATCACGACGATACGTTTGTGCACGTTGACCTGGGTCGCGGCGAGGCCGATGCCTGGCGCTTCATACATTGTTTCAAACATGTCGTCGACCAACTGACGCACTTCGTCGTCCACTACGGCCACGGGTTTGGCGATAGTGCGCAGGCGCGAATCGGGAAATTCGAGGATGTCTAAAATGGCCATAAGCTTAATTGCTGCACGTGTGAGGTAAAGTCGGGTCGATGGCCTGGCAGGTCCGAAGATGCAGGCTACCGTTGTGAAGCGTAGCTCCTTTTCTTTTCTCAAAGAGTCAGGAGCGAGCCACGAGGGCTCTGGCGTTTCACGCGAACGCACATAATAAAGGGATTCACCGCATGAGGAAATCACTACTCGCCTTGCTCCTTCTGGCCTCGGCCGGTTTGGCGCATGGGCAAGTGCAACTCAAGGAAGGTTTTCCACAGCAATACACGGTGGCGGCGGGTGACACACTCTGGGACATTTCGGGAAAATTCCTCCGCGAGCCGTGGAAGTGGCCGGAGCTGTGGCAGGCCAATCCACAGATTGAAAACCCTAATCTCATCTACCCCGGCGACTCGCTGTCGCTGGTCTATGTCAACGGACAGCCGCGACTGACCCTCAATCGTGGGGTTTCACGCGGCACCATCAAGCTCTCGCCACGGGTGCGCAGTTCGTCGGTGGCTGATGCGATCCCGAGCATTCCGCTGCAATCGATCAACAGCTTTTTGTTGAGCAACCGCATCGTCGACAAGGTCGAGGACTTCGACAAGGCGCCCTACATCGTCGCCGGGGATGCCGAACGCGTGCTCAGCGGCACCGGTGACCGCATTTTCGCCCGTGGCCATTTCGACCCGAACCAGCCGGTCTATGGGATCTTCCGCCAGGGCAAGGTCTACACCGATCCGCAGAGCATGGAGTTTTTGGGGATCAACGCCGATGACATTGGCGGCGGCGAAATCATTGCCACCGAGGGCGACGTCGCCACCCTGGCACTGCAACGTACGACTCAGGAAGTGCGTCTTGGCGACCGTTTGTTCAGTGGCGAGGAACGCTCGATCAACTCGACCTTCATGCCCAGTGCGCCAAAAACAGAAATTAATGGCTTGATCATCGATGTGCCGCGCGGGGTTACCCAGATTGGCGCGCTGGATGTCGTGACCCTGAACAAAGGTCAGCGCGATGGCCTGGCCGAAGGCAACGTGCTGGTGGTGATGAAGACCGGTGAAACCGTGCGCGACCGGATCACCGGCCAGCCACTGAAAATCCCCGATGAGCGAGCCGGTTTGCTGATGGTGTTCCGCACCTACGACAAGCTCAGTTACGGGCTGGTGCTCAACGCATCGCGCTCGCTGGCGGTCATGGACAAGGTGCGAAATCCTTAAGCCTGCTCCACAAGTTACCAACAGAGTTATCCACAGCTTATTCCCGTTTGAACGGGGCTCATAACGATCAAGGATGATCCATGTCGCTGTCTACCGTCACACCGGTTTCCCCTGCGGAACTGGAAGCTCGTTTACGTCTGCATCGTTTGCCGGAACTTGGTCCGGCGCGTTTTAAGAAACTGCTCGAAGCCTTCGGCTCGGCGTCCAAAGCCATCAGCGCGCCCGCCAGCGCCTGGCGTTCGCTGGGCTTGCCGCTGGCGTGCGCCGAAGCACGGCGCGCCAATGAAGTGCGCGATGGCGCGGCCCACGCATTGGCCTGGCTAGAGCGTCCGGGCCAGCATTTACTGATGTGGGACCAGCCGGAGTACCCCGCGCTGCTGGCGGAAATCAGCGATGCACCACCGCTGTTATTTGTGGCTGGCGATCCCGACATTCTGGAACAACCGCAATTGGCGATGGTCGGCAGTCGTCGCGCTTCGCGACCGGGCATGGATACCGCAGCGGCATTTTCGCGCAGTCTTGCCGGCGCCGGTTTCGTCATCACCAGCGGTCTGGCGCTGGGCATCGATGCGGCCGCACATCAAGCTGCACTGGACGTAGGTGGGCGAACGGTCGGGGTACTTGGCACGGGACTTGAAAAGTTTTATCCACAGCGCAATCGGCGGCTGGCGGACGCCATGATCGCGTCGGGCAGCGCGGTGCTTTCCGAGTTCCCCCTGGACGCCGGTCCCAGCGCCGGCAACTTCCCTCGGCGCAACCGAATCATCAGCGGTTTATCCCTCGGTGTGCTGGTGGTCGAGGCGAGTGTTGCGAGTGGTTCATTGATCACGGCGAGGCTGGCGGCGGAACAGGGGCGCGAGGTGTACGCGATTCCAGGGTCGATCCACCACCCTGGCGCCAAGGGGTGTCACCAGTTGATCCGCGACGGGGCGATGCTGGTGGAAACCATTGAGCATATCCTCGAAGCCTTGCGCGGTTGGCAGCGGCTGCCGTTATCCACAGAGACGCTGCAAGCACCCACTCATCCACTGCTCATGTTGCTTCACGCCGCGCCCCACACCAGCGAAGCGTTGTCGGTCAGCAGTGGCTGGGCCTTGTCCAAAGTGCTGGCAGCGCTGACGGAGCTGGAAATGGACGGCCGGGCGGTGTGCGAAAGCGGACGCTGGTTTGCGCGGGTGAGCTAGGTTTTATAAGGAAGATCGGTAAACTGCGCAGAGCCTTATTCCGGAGAGTTTTTCATGGTCAACAGTTGGCGCGTGCAACAAGCCGCACAAGCCGTTCGCGCAGGGGCAGTGATTGCCTATCCAACCGAAGCGGTCTGGGGCCTGGGTTGCGATCCGTGGGACGAAGAGGCGGTGTATCGTCTGTTGATGATCAAGGGCCGCTCTGTGGAGAAGGGCCTGATTCTGGTGGCCGACAATATTCGTCAGTTCGACTTCCTGTTCGAAGACTTCCCGGAACTGTGGATGGACCGCATGGCCAGCACGTGGCCGGGGCCGAATACCTGGCTGGTGCCGCATCAGAATCTGTTGCCGCAGTGGATTACCGGCGTGCATGAAACGGTGGCACTACGCGTTAGCGACCACCCGCAGGTGCGGGATTTGTGTGCGATGGTGGGGCCGTTGGTGTCGACCTCGGCTAACCCTCAGGGCCGGCCGGCGGCGCGGACCCGGCTTCGCGTCGAGCAGTATTTCCGTGGGCAGGTGGATCTGGTGTTGGGCGGGAATCTGGGTGGGCGCAGGAATCCGAGCGTGATCCGCGATGTGGCGACCGGGAACGTCATTCGCCCGGATTAATCCCGCAGTAACACCTGTGGCGAGGGAGCTTGCTCCCGCTGGACTGTGCAGCAGTCCCGTTCTTTTAAAGATATGAGGGGCCGCTTCGCGGCCCAGCGGGAGCAAGCTCCCTCGCCACAGTTTGATGTTAAGGCAGCAGAACCGTCGAGCCAGTAGTACGCCGCGCCGACAACTCGGTCTGCGCCTTCGCCGCATCAGCCAATGGATACTTCTGACTGATGTCCACCGTCAGCTTCCCGCTGATAATCATCTCAAACAGCTCATCCGCCATACGCTGCAGGCTCTCGGCATTGTTGGCGTAGGTCGCCAACGTCGGCCGGGTCACGTACAGCGAGCCCTTCGCCGACAAAATCCCCAGGTTCACCCCGTCCACTGCGCCGGACGCATTGCCGAAGCTCACCACCAGGCCCCGTGGTGACACGCTATCGAGTGACGTCAACCAGGTGTCCTTGCCGACGCCGTCGTACACCACCGGGACTTTTTTGCCGTCAGTCAATTCCAGCACCCGTTGTGCGACGTTTTCGTGGCTGTAGTCAATCGTTGCCCAAGCGCCATTGGCTTTGGCCAGTGCGGCTTTCTCTGGCGAGCTGACCGTGCCGATCAACTTCACGTCCAAGGCCTTGGCCCATTGGCAGGCCAGGGATCCGACACCGCCCGCGGCGGCATGGAACAGGATGGTTTCGCCACCCTTGAGTTCATACGTCTGACGCAGCAGGTACTGCACGGTCAGGCCCTTGAGCATCACACCGGCGGCCTGTTCGAAACTGATGGCATCCGGCAAGTGCACCAGATTGGCCTCCGGCAAAACGTGAACCTCGCTGTAGGCGCCCAGCGGGCCGCTGCCGTAAGCCACACGATCGCCGACCTTGAACCGTGTCACTTCGCTGCCCACCGCCTCGACCACGCCCGCACCTTCCGAGCCCAGGCCCGATGGCAGGGCGGGCAGCGGATAGAGACCACTGCGGTAATAAGTGTCGATGAAGTTCAGGCCGATCGCCTTGTTGGTCACGCGAACCTGCTGGGGCCCGGGCTCGGCGGGTTGGTAATCGACATACTCGAGCACTTCGGGGCCGCCATGGGCGCGGAACTGGATACGCTTTGCCATCAGAACTCTCCTTAGGTCATTTTGCCAAGCTCCCTATCGGACTCCTAAGCTTGACCTTCGTCAACTGCGGCGGGCCCATCTGCGATGTTATGCTACGCGCCCATTTGCGCCGGCCCCTGCTCCGATGGAGCGCCGCGTAGCTTTGCCCGATTCAAGGTGATGACATGACGACCCGCACCGAGGCCGTAAAAGCCTACCTGCTCGACCTGCAAGACCGTATTTGCGCAGCCCTTGAAGCTGAAGACGGTGGCACGACATTCGTCGAAGACGCCTGGACCCGGCCTGCCGGCGGTGGCGGTCGCACGCGCGTGATCGAAAACGGCGCGGTCATCGAAAAGGGCGGCGTCAACTTTTCCCACGTCTTTGGCAGCGGGCTCCCACCGTCCGCCAGCGCCCATCGGCCCGAGTTGGCCGGTCGTGGCTTCGAAGCCCTGGGCGTGTCGCTGGTGATTCACCCACACAACCCGCAGGTGCCGACTTCCCACGCCAACGTGCGCTTTTTCATCGCTGAAAAAGAAGGCGAAGAACCGGTCTGGTGGTTCGGCGGCGGTTTCGACCTGACCCCTTATTACGGCAATGAAGAAGACTGCGTGCACTGGCACCGCGTCGCCGAGCAGGCCTGTGCGCCGTTCGGTCCGGACGTCTATCCGCGCTACAAGGCCTGGTGCGACAGCTACTTCCATATTAAGCATCGCCATGAACCACGGGGCATCGGCGGCTTGTTCTTCGATGACTTGAACGAGTGGGACTTCGACACCAGCTTCGCCTTCATGCGCGCCATCGGTGATGCCTACATCGATGCGTACTTGCCGATCGTGCAGCGTCGCAAGAATGATGCGTTCACCGCCAAGCAGCGCGAATTCCAGGAATTCCGCCGTGGCCGCTACGTCGAGTTCAACCTGGTTTACGATCGTGGCACGTTGTTCGGTCTGCAATCGGGCGGGCGTACTGAGTCGATCCTCATGTCCCTGCCCCCGCAAGTCCGCTGGGGCTACGACTGGAAGGCGGAGCCGGGCAGCGAAGAAGCCCGCCTCACCGAATACTTCCTGCAAGACCGCGATTGGTTGGCCAAGGCCTGAACGAGGAGTTCTGATGGACCGTTACGTCGTATTCGGTAACCCGATTGGCCACAGCAAGTCGCCGCTGATCCACCGCTTGTTTGCCGAGCAGACTGCTCAGCAACTGGACTACAGCACCTCGCTGGCACCACTCGACGACTTTTCCGACTTCGCCAAGGGGTTTTTCCTCGAAGGTCGCGGGGCGAATGTAACGGTGCCGTTCAAGGAAGAGGCTTATCGCCTGGCCGACAGCCTGACGGAACGTGCGCAGCGGGCCGGCGCGGTGAACACCCTGAGCAAACTCGCTGATGGCAGCCTGCTGGGCGACAACACCGACGGCGCCGGGCTGGTGCGGGACCTGACGGTCAACGCCGGTTTCAGTCTCAAAGGCAAACGCATCCTGCTGCTCGGTGCTGGCGGCGCTGTACGCGGTGCGCTGGAACCGTTGCTGGCCGAGCAACCCGCTTCGGTCATTATCGCCAACCGCACGGTTGAGAAAGCCGAGTTGCTGGCGGAATTGTTTGCGGATCTGGGGCCGGTGTCAGCCAGTAGTTTCGATTGGTTGAAGGAGTCGGTGGACCTGATCATCAACGCGACGTCCGCGAGTTTGTCGGGCGATGTACCACCGATTGCCAGCAGCCTGATCGAACCGGGCAAGACCGTGTGCTATGACATGATGTACAGCAAGGAGCCGACCTCATTCTGCCGCTGGGCCAGTGAGCATGGTGCGGCGGTGTCGATGGATGGATTGGGGATGCTCGCTGAACAAGCGGCAGAAGCGTTCTTCCTGTGGCGCGGCGTGCGCCCGGACACGGCGCCGGTGCTGGCCGAACTGCGCCGCCAACTGGCGCTGTAGTTCTTTGTGGCGAGGGAGCTTGCTCCCGCTCGGGTGCGAAGCGCCCGCAGATTTTCAGGGCCGCTTCGCAACCTAGCGGGAGCAAGCTCCCTCGCCACAGGTTATGCGTTCGTCATCAAGTGGTGTTTCAGTCCTCAAACCGGATCGGGCATTTCTCCGCGCCTTCAAGCTTGCGCAACTCCTCCACCACCTGCGGCCGCGCCCGGCGCAAGGTCAGGCTGCGATCCTGTTTGAGCAGCCGTCGCGCTTCCTGATGCAGCATTTCCACACCTGAATAGTCGATAAAGTTGATCTGCTGCGCCTCGATCACCACCCGCACGCCGTGCATCCGTTGCAGGCGCACTTGCAGGTAATGGCTGGCGCCGAAAAAGATCGAACCGCCGACCCGCAAAATGTCTTCGTCGCCTTCACGCCAATGCTGCACCCGCGGTTGTGAAGTCCGCTTGAGGTAAAAGAACAGCGAAGCCAGCACCCCGGCATAGATGGCTGTCTGCAACTCCAGCAGCAGCGTGGCCACGCAGGTCAGCGCCATGACCAGGAACTCGGCGCGACTGACCCGCAACAGTGCGCGAATGCCCCGATGATCCACCAATCCCCAGGCGATCAGCAGAATGCTGCCCGCCATGGCCGGGATCGGAATGTGCGCGATCAACGCCGCGCCGAAGATGGCGAACAGCGCCACCCACAGCGCTGAAAATACCCCGGCCAACGGTGAGCAGGCACCCGCTTCGTAGCTCAGGCCCGAGCGGGTAAAGGAACCCGCTGACAGCGAGCCGGAGAAAAACGCCCCGACCATGTTCGAAAAACCCTGGGCGCGCACTTCCTGATTGGCGTCGAGCAATTGCTGGGAGCGAGCCGACAAGGAGCGGGCAATCGACAGGCTCGTCACCAGTCCGAGCATCCCCACCGCCACGGCGCTGGGCAGCAGGCGCAGGATCAGGTCCAGATCCAGCGGCAGCGGACTGAAGGGCGGCAGCCGCCCGATAAACGCGCTGACCAACTTCACATGGCCGAACATCGAGGGCCAGAACCACACCAGCAGCCCACTCAGCGCCAAGGTGATCAAGAGCGTCGGCCAACGTGGCAGCAGTAATTTCAGGATCACGCCTACCCCGACGGTGGCC
This sequence comes from Pseudomonas sp. LBUM1660, assembly GCF_059695935.1. NCBI lineage: Bacteria > Pseudomonadati > Pseudomonadota > Gammaproteobacteria > Pseudomonadales > Pseudomonadaceae > Pseudomonas > Pseudomonas sp. LBUM1660. Next base: position 24,719 of record NZ_CP166795.1, read on the forward strand.
AGCCCCAGCACCAGCGAAGGTTTATCCACTTCACCGAGGTGTTTGAACACCATCAAAAAGCTGTCCAGCGCGGTGGACTGATTGGGCAGGTCCAGCCCCAGCAGGTTCGGCAACTGGCCGATGGCAATCACCACCGCTGCGCCGAGGGTGAAGCCCAGCACCACCGAGTGAGAAACGAAATTCACCAGGGCGCCAAAGCGCAGCAAACCGAGCAGCCACTGGAAAATGCCGGCGAGCAGCGTCAGAAGCAGGATCAGGGTGACGTAGTCCCCTGACGCGGGAACGGCCAGAGGACTGACGCTGGCATATAGGACGATGGAAATCGCCGCCGTAGGGCCACAGATCAGATGCCACGACGAACCCCAGAGGCAAGCGATCAGCACCGGAATTATCGCGGCGTACAGGCCGTATTCCGGCGGAAGTCCGGCGATCAGGGCGTAGGCAATGGATTGCGGCAGCGCAAGAATGGCGCCGCTGAGGCCAACGATCAGGTCACGCCCGACGCTGGCGCGGGTTTGCCGGGGCAACCAGGAAAGGAAGGGAAAGAGTGAATGGCGGCTGGGGAAGGCCATGGGTCCTCTCGGGTGGGGTTTTGCGCAAGGGTATCAGTACGAGGTGATCATTGTGGCGAGGGAGCTTGCTCCCGCAGATTTTTAGGGCGGCTTCGCAGCCCAGCGGGAGCAAGCTCCCTCGCCACAGGTAACCCTTACAACTTGGCTTTTACCGCCGGCAACGCATCTTTCCCATCCACGGTCTTCACGCCATCCAGCCATTTATTCAGCACGGCGGGATTGGCCTTGATCCACGCCTTGGCCGCATCGGCATTGCTGACTTTTTTGTTCACCACCTCGGCCATGATGCTGTTCTCCATCTCCTGGGTGAAACTCAGGTTGGTGAGCAGCTTGCCGACGTTCGGACAGGCCTGTGCATAACCTTTGCGGGTGAGTGTATGAACGCTGCCGGTGTCACCGAAATACTTCTCGCCGCCCTTCAGGTAATGCATTTTCAACTGCACGTTCATCGGGTGTGGCGTCCAGCCGAGGAAGGTCACGAACTTCTGTTTCTTCACCGCGCGAGACACTTCGGCCAGCATCGCCTGTTCGCTGGACTCGACCAGTTTCCACTGGCCCATGTCGAAGTCGTTCTTCTTTATGATCTCTTGCAACGAGATGTTCGCCGGGGCGCCCGAGCCGATGCCGTAGATCTTCTTGTCGAACTTGTCGGCGTATTTATTCAGGTCGGCAAAGTTATGCACACCCGCGTCCCACACATAATCAGGGACTGCCAGCGTGAATTCGGTGCCGTCGAGGTTCTTCGCCAGTTGTGTGACATCACCCGTGGCGACGAATTTATCGTAGAAGCCCTGCTGCGCCGGCATCCAGTTCCCCAGGAACACGTCGACCTGGCCATCCTTCAACCCGCCAAAGGTGATCGGTACCGCGAGGGTGTCGACCTTGGCCTTGTAGCCCATGCCCTCCAGCAGAAACCCGGTAATGGCGTTGGTCGCAGCGATGTCGCTCCAGCCCGGATCGGCCATTTTCACCGTGTCGCAGCTCTGATCGGCAAAGGCCGATGCACTGCACAGAGCCAGTAGCCCGACCGTCAGTACTGTGGATAACTTTTGCATGGACTTCCCCTTAACATTATTGGTTTTGGCAGGGTTGTGGATAACGTGCTTTACGTTCCAGATCGTCGAGGTCGATGTGGTTGCGCATGTACTGCTGACTGGCGTCCACCAGCGGCTGGTGATCCCAGCTCTTCAGCTTGCCGATGGTCAGCGCCTCGGCGACGAAACGCCGGCGACGCTGGCTCGCGAGCACCTGTTGGTGGATCGCCGGAATGTCCCATTTGGCCCGTGCTTCAGCCAGAAATTCCTCGAACAGCGGCCGATGTTGCGGCGATTGGCTGAGTTCTTCCTGTTCGCGCGGGTCGTTGTGTACGTCGAAGAGTAGGCAAGGGTCGTCTTCGCTATAGATGAATTTGTAAGCACCGCGGCGGATCATCATCAAAGGACTGATAGTGCCTTCGGCCATGTATTCGCCGAAGACTTCGTCGTGACCGCCCTGCCCTTGCAGGTGCGAGACCAGCGAACGACCGTCAAGCGGCAGGCCCGGCTCCAGCGATCCGCCGGCCAGTTCGACGAAGGTGGGCAACAGGTCAGCGGTGGAAACGGCTGCACTCACTCGCCCGGCCCCGAATTGTCCCGGTGCACTTATCAACAGCGGTACGCGGGCGGCCATTTCAAACCAGTGCATTTTGTACCAGAGGCCACGCTCGCCAAGCATGTCGCCGTGGTCACCGGAGAAGACAATGATGGTGTCGTCGATCAGCCCGGTATCTTCGAGTGTTTGCAGGAGTTTGCCGACGTTGCTGTCGATATAGCTGCACGCACCGAAATAGGCGCGACGCGCATCGCGGATCTTATCCACAGGCAGCGGCTTGTCCCACAGGTCATATACCTTGAGCAAACGCTGGGAGTGCGGGTCGAGATCGATTTGCGCCGGGGTTTGCGGCAGCGGGATGTCGGCATCGTCGTACATGTCCCAAAAAGCCTTGGGAATGGTGTACGGATCGTGTGGGTGCGTCATCGACACGGTCAGGCAAAACGGCTGATCGCCCTCCTCGCGGATGTGATCGAACAGGTATTGCTGGGCCTTGAACACCACCTCTTCGTCGAAATCCAGCTGATTGGTGCGCACGCACGGCCCTGCCTGCAGCACCGAAGACATGTTGTGGAACCAGGTCGGACGCACGTCCGGCTCATCCCAGTTCACCGACCAGCCGTAATCGGCCGGGTAAATGTCGCTGGTCAGGCGCTCTTCATAACCGTGGAGCTGATCCGGGCCACAGAAATGCATCTTGCCCGACAGCGCGGTGCGGTAGCCGAGGCGACGCAGGTAGTGGGCATAGGTGGGTACATCGGCGGGGAAATCGGCCGCGTTGTCGTAGGCGCCGATCTTGCTCGGCAACTGACCGCTGACCAGGGTAAAACGCGACGGCGCGCACAGCGGGCTGTTGCAATAAGCGGCGTCGAACACCACGCCTTCGGCGGCGAGGCGGGAGAGATTAGGTAATTTGATGGGCGAGGGACCGTAGAACGGCAACATTGGCGCGGCCATCTGATCGGCCATGATGAAAAGAATATTCTGGCGCTTCATGTGATCGCGGCATTCCATAGTGAATATTTATGCGAGAGTGCTGCGATCGAGGATGGAGTCCATGCACTTTGTGGTAAAGCCCATGCACGGCAATGACTAGGATAAGCACCGCTTATGTATGACGCCCTTGGAAATTTGTCGCTGGACCTGCTGCGAGCGTTTGAAGCGGCGGCCCGTCATCGCAGTTTTACCGCCGCAGCGGTAGAGCTGGGCACCACGCAGCCCGCCGTCAGCCAGCAGATCAAACGCCTGGAAGAACAACTCACGGCGCGGCTGTTTGATCGTATTTATCGCGGCATCGAGTTGACTGAGGCGGGGACCATACTTTTCGAGCAGGTTCAGCTCGGTTTGCAGAACATCGATGCCGGATTGAGCGCGATCAGCGCACAGCATCAACATGAGGTCTTGCAGGTGGCCACGGATTTCGCCTTTGCCGCGTATTGGCTGATGCCCCGATTGCACCGCTTTCATCAAGCCAATCCCCAAGTCGACGTCAGCCTGGTCACCAGCGAGCGCAATCACAACATGCTGCGCACCGATATTGATGTGGCGGTGTTGTTTGGGGATGGCCGGTTCAAACAGGGCGAAAGCCATTGGCTGTTCAGCGAAGAAGTGTTTCCGGTGTGCAGCCCGCTGCTGTTGAAGGATCGTCCCCTGCCCTTGTCGGCCCAGTCATTGCTGGAATTTCCGCTGCTGCACCTGCGCGGCGAAAACAGCAGCAACTGGTTCGACTGGAGCGGCGTCTTTCGCGAGTTGGGGATCACATCGGCCCCGGCCCCCGGCCAATTGCGCTTCGACAATTACACGTTGCTGATTCAAGCGGCGATTGGTGGCCAGGGTGTGGCGATCGGCTGGCGGCACCTTGTGGATAACTTGCTGGTGCAGGGTTTGTTGTGTCGACCGATTGTGGACACAGTGATTTCCAGGCTCGGCTATTACGTGGTTCTGCCCCAGCGAAAACGGCGTGGGGTATTGATCCAACAGTTTGTGGACTGGCTGATGGCCGAGCAGGCCAGCAGCGCCCAATCGCTGAATGGTTTACCGCTGCCGTCTATCGCGGTGTAGGGGCGGTCGAAACGAAGGTCACATGCTCGCGAACGTGAAGATTGAGATGCAGCTCATCGGCAATCCCCACCGCCACGCGGTTCAACCGTTCAAGCGGTTCGGCCAGACCCGGTTCAAGGCTGCTGCTCACATGGTTGAAATGTTCGATCGTCAGCCCCGGCACGCCGCGCGGCGCGTTCACCAGAGTCCAGTGCAAGGCACTGCTTTGCAGCGCATCAAGGATTTCCTCGGCGGCATGCCGCTGGAGGAGATCCAGCGCTTGCGCCTCCGTTTCGTCGAGTTCGGCGAAATCCCCCACCAGGAACAACCGGGCAATGCCGGCCGCCTGCATGCCCGCGATCAGCGCATCCACTGCCAACACTTGCTCGACCGGGCCTGGCACGATGGTTTTTTCCACCGTCTCGCTGTTGAATGGCAGCCCCGGTGCGTCCAGTAGACAAATAACCGCCGAACTGCCCGCCACGCTTTGTTTGACGCGTTCAGGCTCGAACAGATCGCCGGTCTTGGTGCGCAGTCCTGGGCGCGGTGGGAGCGCCGTCAGGTCATCCAGAATTGCGATCACTTCATGTTGGCGCCGTAGCATTTCAGCCATCAGCGCACTGCCGAGGCTACTCATGGCACCATAAAGCACCACTTTCACCACCGGGGTTTCGGCATTTTTCATGGCTGCGATTCCTTGTTTTCCTACGTATATGTCGTGTGACCTGTAGGAATCGGTGAGGGTTCGACTGGGTTTTTGAGGGTTTCAGATGCAACAGATCAAGGGTTACCACGCCCATGTCTATTTCGACGCCAGCAGCATTGATCAGGCGCGAGCGCTGTGTGAGCACGCCGCGCAGGTGTTCCCGCTGAAAATGGGCCGCGTGCACGAACGCCCCGTGGGTCCGCACCCGGACTGGAGTTGCCAACTGGCGTTCGGGCCGGAACTGATCGGCGACGTGCTGCCGTGGCTGGCGCTCAACCGCAAGGGGTTGGTGGTGTTCCTGCACCCGGACACCGGCGACGATTTGCTGGATCACACCGAGCACGCGATCTGGATGGGCGCGATCCGGCCGCTGGATCTGTCTGTTTTTTGATCAGAGGATTTCTTCGGCTTCACCCGGCAAGTGCTCGTCCAGGTGCAGCCAGGGCAATTGGCTGTCCGTCCAGATGTGCCGCTCGGCCGGGGCCTGCTCTGGGTGATCGAGGGTGGCGATGGTCACGTCGATGCTCTCGGGGCTGAGGTGCGTCATCAGCGCCAGTTGCGCCCCGCAGTTCGGGCAGAAATAGCGCACGCAAGTTGTCGAAGATTCGTACTGCGCTGGCGTCCCTTTCAGCCATTTAAAGGCGGACGCGGGCACGGTGATCCAGGTCGTCACGATCCCGCCGCTGACCCGCCGGCAGATCGAGCAATGGCAGTGGGCGATGTCGTGCAAAGGTCCGCTGAATTGATAGCGCAGATGTCCGCAATGGCAGCCGCCGGTGTGAATGTCGCTCATGACCTTTCCTCCTGATGCGCAGTTACTGACGCCTTCGCGAGCAAGCCCGCACCCACAGTAGGTCTGTGGCCATTGAAGATCCCGTGTGGGAGCGAGCCTGCTCGCGATGGCCTCAACTCGGTTTAACTCCGTGCCCCAGTCCGACGACCGGTCACACATCCGGTCAATGCTTTCACCAGCGAAAGCTGGCTGAAAGCTTCCCCGATTAGGATCGCCCCCACTGCCGGCAAAAGACCGGTCGGCCAATGCCAGTGTTTTATCGCTCGCACAGCCCATTTAACAACAACAATGGTGATCCTGATGTCCTTTGCTACCCGCCGCTTCGCTGCAACTCCGCCCGTAGGCCTCGTGCTTCCCGTTCTGCGCTGACCCCACCCGGTTCGCCCATTCCCTAGCCGCGCTACGCCTGGAGTATTCCCATGCTGACTTTCCTTGGCTTCGCCATGGTCATCACGTTCATGTTCCTGATCATGACCAAGCGCCTGTCCGCGCTGATCGCCCTGATCATCATTCCTATCGTCTTCGCCCTGTTCGGTGGTTTCGCGCCGAAGATCGGCCCGATGATGCTCGAAGGCATCACCAAGCTTGCGCCGACCGGCGTGATGCTGATGTTTGCCATTCTGTATTTCGCCCTGATGATCGACTCCGGCCTGTTCGACCCGGCCGTGCGCAAGATCCTCAAACTGGTCAAGGGCGACCCGCTGAAAGTGTCGGTCGGCACCGCGGTACTGGCGCTCGTCGTTTCCCTCGATGGTGACGGCGCGACCACTTACATGATCTGCGTGGCCGCGATGCTGCCGCTCTACAGCCGCATCGGCATGAGCCCGCGGATCATGGCCGGCCTGATCATCCTCGCCGGTGGCGTGATGAACATGACCCCATGGGGCGGCCCGACTGCCCGTGCGGCGAGTGCGTTGCACGTGGACCCGTCGGACATCTTCGTACCAATGATTCCAGCGATGGCGGCCGGTGTGGTGGCAATCCTCTTGATTGCTTACTTCTACGGCAAACGTGAACGTGCACGTCTGGGTGAGCTGCACCTGGTGGGCGATGAAGTCGACCACAGTGAAATCAGCGTTTCGCAGTTCCCGGATGCCCGTCGTCCAAAACTGATCTGGTTCAACGGCGCCCTGACCCTGGGCCTGATGTGCACCCTGATTGCCGGCCTGTTGCCGCTGCCCGTGTTGTTCATGGTGGCGTTCAGTATTGCCATGATCGTCAACTATCCTTGCCTGCAACAGCAGAAGGATCGCGTCGCGGCTCACGCCGGTAGCGTACTGGCGGTGGTCGGTTTGATCTTCGCAGCGGGCATCTTCACCGGTATCCTGTCGGGCACCGGCATGGTCGATGCCATGTCGAAAAGCCTGCTGGCGGTGATCCCTGATTTCCTCGGCCCTTACCTGGCCGTGATTACCGCGCTGGTGAGCATGCCGTTCACGTTCTTCATGTCGAACGACGCATTTTATTACGGCGTGTTACCAGTACTTGCCGAAGCAGCCAGTCATTACGGTATAACCGCGGTTGAAATGGCACGTGCCTCGATCGTCGGTCAGCCCGTCCACCTGTTGAGCCCGCTGGTACCATCGACTTACTTGTTGGTGGCCCTGGCCGGTATCGATTTCGGTGACCATCAGCGCTTCACCCTGAAATGGGCAGTGCTGGTGTGCATGTGCATACTGGTTGCAGCATTGCTGATGGGGATTTTTCCGCTGTTCAGCACTCTATAAGCCCAAGACTCACCACAACGGGTCCAGGCTTCGCTGTTTGAAGCCCGGGCCCGTTCTGGTTTAACACTCGCTCAAAGGAATACACATGGAATGGCTGACCAACCCTGAAATCTGGGTTGCCTTCTTTACCCTGACCGCCCTGGAAATCGTCCTGGGTATCGATAACATCATCATGATTTCGATCCTGGTCAGCCGCATGCCCAAACACATGCAGCAGCGAACCCGGATCTTCGGCCTGGCGCTGGCCATGGTCACGCGGATCCTGTTGTTGCTGTCGATCACCTGGGTCATGCGCCTCACCGCCGACCTGTTCGAAATGTTCGGCCAGGGTATTTCCGGGCGAGACCTGATCCTGTTCTTCGGTGGTCTGTTCCTGCTGTGGAAGAGCTCGCAAGAGATGTATCACGCACTGGAAGGCGAGGATGAGACCCACGAGGAACCGACCGCCAAGGGTGGCAGCTTCCTGTACACCATCATCCAGATTGCGATTATCGACATCGTGTTCTCCCTGGATTCGGTGATCACCGCCGTGGGTATGGTTTCCCATGTGCCGGTCATGGTCGCTGCGATCATCGTCGCCGTACTGGTGATGATGCTGGCGGCTGGCACCATCAGCGAATTCATCGACAAGCACCCGTCGCTGAAAATGCTGGCGCTGTCGTTCCTGTTGCTGGTCGGTACTGTGTTGATTGCCGAGTCCTTCGAAGTGCATTTGCCAAAAGGCTACGTCTACTTCGCCATGGCGTTCTCGCTGGCGGTGGAAGCGATCAACATCAAGATGCGCACTGCGATCGCGAAAAAACGCAAACAGCAAGATCCGGTGAAACTGCGCAAGGACATTCCGGGGCAGTAACCCGAACCTGTGCACTGGCTGGTGTCAGTCAGTGCACAAAACCTGTGGGAGCGAGCTTGCTCGCGATGGGGCCATTACATTCAACATCGATGTTGACTGAGAGGCCGCTATCGCGAGCAGGCTCACTCCCACATTTTTTTGCTCAGTGATTACCCAGGCGGATCGAGGTTATCCAGCACTCGATTCACCGCCAACTCCCCCAACATGATGTTTTGCTGAATCCCCAGCAGGGTATTGCGATGCGTGCCTTCCATTCGTGCGGCGAAATCACTGGCCATGACACTGGCCGACGCCAACGACTCGCAGGCGTGAGCGAGCAGGGTTTCGTTATCGACCTTTGGGTCTATGAAGAAGATCGTGCTGGGTTTGCGTGGTGGGAAGTCGTGGGGGACCGGGTCGGTGTCCGGTGGGTTGGGTGTTGCCTTGAACATAGATAGAACTCCAGTACCGGTTACATGGAGCCTTCACTCTCGCTACCAAACGAAGGTGGCGGCCATACACAGGTTGGTAGACCGGAGTACTGGAACCGGCGCCCCCGAAGGGACCCTGCGCATGGCCACCATAAGCTACGACCTGAAAAAGCGTCCGCAAAAAGTGGCTATGCGCCAGACTCCGGGCTACCAAACCCGATCGCTGTTTTTAGCGATGGATAAACGATAGATAGCAGGGTCAAGGCGCACAAGCCGGCGGATTCTGGCGTAGCCGTAGGCAACGACGCAAGGTGTTGTAGCCTCCGAGAAGTAACGCCGGGTGTCTTTAAACACGCACTGAAAAAACGCGTGAATCACGTCAAAACAGCCGAATGCTTTCCAACCGCTTTTCTCCAAAGGTTGACGCATCCAGCTCTGGTGGTTAGCGTCCCCCGCTCGCTTCAAACGACATGACAAGGAATGCATATGTCAGGAAAACCGGCTGCACGCCTCACGGACCCCACCACCTGTCCCCTCCCCGGTCACGGCACCAACCCGATTGCCAGCGGGTCTCCCGATGTGTTCTTCAACGGCCTTGCGGCCGCTCGGGTCAGCGACAAATGCACCTGCGGCCAGGCCCTGAACGGCGGATTTTCTTCAACCGTGTTCATCAACGGCCTGAACGCCATGACGCTCGATAGCACCACCAGCCATGGCGGTGTGGTAATTGGCGGCTCCGGCAACGTCATCATCGGCAGCTCTCATACCCCCACGCCATTCATTCCGCCCCTGCCGATCATCGGTCAGCCCTTGGTCGAATTCTAAGCCGTCAGCGCCGGCAATGGCGAACCCATTGCCCAACAAGACTACGAAATCGAAACCGCCGAAGGCCGCATCGTCAAAGGCCAGACCAACGCAGAGGGCATGACCCAAAGTGTCGCCACCCTACAGCCCGACCTCGCCGTAGTCCGCTGGACTGTCTGACGCCTCAAGGAAGAATGAAATGACTGGACAATGCATGGCCCCAGACGACCTGGACATGAAGAAACTCTGGGACAGCACCTGCGAACTCCCCGCTTGCAAGCGCGAAACCACCAAGGCCGGCCCCAACCCGAAAACCCGCGTCGAAGTGCCATTGCTGACCTGTAACTGCCTGTGGCGCAGGTTTCAGAAAGAAGCCGAAGAGTGGGTGGCACCGGGCGGCGTATTGATCGCCGACCCGCAAGCCCGCAACCGCAAGATCAACGCGGCCTATGCACAGTTGTGGCTGGCGGATAACCGGTTTCAGTGGGCGGGGTTGGCGGCGTTTGCATCGAAGCAGGTGGGGTGTGGGTTGATCCATGCCACCAAGTTGCAAACGGCTATTGCGGCGCAGAAGGCTGCGCAGGAGAAATTGCGGACGGGGAAATCGGAAACCCTTTTCGAAGGGTTTGGGTTCAAGCTCAGCAAGACTGATCCGGAAATCGAGAAAGAGTTAGCGAGCGCCAAAGCGGCCAATCCTCTTCCCACTGAGGATATTACCTTCGGCGACAACTCCCGCTCCGCTGTTCAGCAGCAGTTGGACTACGTGTATGAAATGCTGGCCCTCGGTAACACCTCGCTGTTCTTGGATGTTTATCCACTGCATCGGTTTTTTATGGTGCGCGGCTATAAGGAAATGGAGAAGTGCTTGAAAAGCCGTCGTGGCATTGTGAAAGACGTGATGTGGCCGATTGCGGGGAAGGTGGAGTTTGGCGCAGATACCCCGGAGATTTACGCAACGTTCAAGGCCATCGACGAGGGAAAAATCAAGGATAGCGTCGAGCGAATGGCTACTCATGAACAGGTAAACATCCTTCAACCAGCGATGTACGACGAAACTCATTTTGCGATGCTCATGCGGGGCACCCATGGTGGCGATGTCATTTCGGTCGTAACAGGTTTGTTGCCTGGGGCCGCCGAGGAAATACAGCTCACCCTTGCTAGCCAATGCAAAGCGCCTGACAACAGGAAAGTTGCTTTCGGTAGTAATCCGCTTGCCAACCTTGCCGACAAGAACCAAAGGATGGAGTTTGTCCTGCGCGCCGCCACTCAGTTTGACATGTTGCTTAATCAGCCAGCCTCTCGAGCAAAGTTAAAACAGTCCATTGCTGACATCGCAAGCGGAGGGGGCATCAAGTGATGCGGAAGCGAAATATCTACTTATTTTCTGCCGCTGTTATGTTGGCGACGGTCACTGTGGCTTTTTATTTCAGCCGTGGTCCGGAACAAATTTCCTTCCATATTGGTAAAAGTTACGATGATGTGGTGCGCGATTCGACATTTCCTGTAAGGGACGAAACCGCCATCTATCCTAGCGACCCACCCCACCCAAGCTCGACCTGGATCAGCAAGCCAGTAATTATCACGTTTGATGATAAGCAACATGGATTCACATTGCCTGCGACAAAGTTTGGTGCGATTGGCTGGTCCGGTTTCAAAGCGATAACCCTATCCACTTCTCCGATGCTTGAAACCTTGCCTTTCGGGCAAGCTGTAGAGCTTTTTCAAAACCTGCAGAATATGTTTAAACAGGCCGGTTGGAGTCCGGAGGCGGTGGAAGGAAACGATTGGCTAAGAACAGAAAGCGCAGAAGACAAACAGCGACTTCAGGCAAAGCTGTTTGATCAACTGGATGGCCTCATTTTGTTGATTCCGCACAAGTACAGCTTGATCCTTCACATTAAATGCTATGCCCGCTGCGACGAAAGAAACCCCGAGACAGCTAGGTATCTGATCGATGTAGGACTGGGAGAAGATCACTTCAGCGATTGAACACCCCGCCAATGGAAACGGAGTATGCGAGTGAGCAGGCCAAATAATCGTTGGTTAATTTTATCTTTCGTTGCACTTTTGGTAGCGGGCAGTTTGATGTACTCACACTGGAGCACCAAGACGCTTTCCCTGCACATAGGAAAATCTTACGAGCAGGTCGTTAAAGTCTCGACATTCCCTGTCGAGGACAACACGGCAATCTATCCAGGTGATCCTACCGACGCAGAAGACCCTCCTAGGCCAGGCTCTACATGGATCAGCAGTCCGACCGTCATTGAGTTTGATGATCCCGATTATGGATTTAAACTCCCTTCCACGGTATTTGGAGCAGTTACGTATGCGGGTCAGAAAGTCACGACACTGACTACGTCGCCCATGTCGGAAACAATGCCATTTGGAGAGGCAGTGTTTCGATTGATGGAGGTACAAAACACCCTCAAATCCCGAGGGTGGAAGCTAGCGCCTTTAGAGAATAATGATTGGTTCAGAGCCGAATCTGTCGCAGAGCGTGATCAATTACAGGCGAAGCTCTTCGATCAGGCCGTAGGCATAGACTTGTATGTACCGGGAAAGTACAACCTGCTGCTTTTGATTAAGTGCTATGCACTTTGCGATAAGCGGGATTCGACGACAGCAAAGTACCTGATCGATATCAGCGTTGGACGGGATCGCATCGAGAAATGAGGCGTTACTTCCGAAGGCTGGGCCATTATCTGCACACAGCGACGTTTTTTATCCTTTTCGTTTGCCTGACCTCTTTTCACTTCCCGATTGATAGTTTGATCCTTCATATCGGTAAGCCGTATGCAACACTCGTTGAAGACTCAACATTCCCAGTCAAACGGAAAACTTCTTTTTACCCAAGCGACCCCCCCGAAGTTGACTCCACCTGGATAAGCAGCCCGGTCGTCATCACGTTTGATGATCCTGAGCATGGCTTTACCTTGCCGGAAACCATTTACGGAGCTGTGGGGTACAGCAAGGGAAAAGTGGATGGCATCACTACATCTCCGATGGTGGAGACGCTACCTTTCCCCCAAACAGCAAAACTCTTGGACGACCTGCAATCCATGTTCAAAAAGACCGGTTGGACAGCTGAGCCGGTTGACGGAAACGACTGGATAAAAGTCTCGAGTGACGAAGAGAAACGACAGCTACAAACCAAGCTGTTTGATCAGGCTGATGGAGTCATTCTTCTGGTCCCCAACAAATACAGTCTGTTACTGCACATCAAATGCTACGCCCGCTGTGATGAGCGAGACGCCAAAACAGCCAGGTACCTGATCGACATAGGGCTGAGCAGGGATCATTTCAGCGATTGAGTTCTCTCCCCGATCTTAGGACTGCTGCGCAGCCCAGCGGGAGCAAGCTCCCTCGTCACAGGGGTTGTGTTCGCGCATCTTTTCAACTGTCCGGCTGAAACCTTCGGGTCCCTTCTTCATTTCTGCATCAATCTGTTTTCATGACAGTTTTGTTTCAATCACTTCTTTAGCTATGCGATGCTGGCGCCCAGACCGTTAGCCAACTACAGCTTAAGTACAGAACGTAGAACGTCGCGCGGCACCGTCAATTTGCCCCTTTGGGGCGCTACCACCACAGGGGGCCTGCATGCTCACCCTGCTCAATTTGTTATCTGCCGTGGCCTTGTTGATCTGGGGCACGCATATCGTCCGAACCGGCATCCTGCGGGTCTACGGTTCCAATCTGCGCCATGTGATCGGCCAGAATATGTCCAAACGCTGGCTCGCGTTCATCTCGGGGATCGTCGTCACCGCGATGGTTCAGAGTAGCAATGCCACCGCCATGCTCGTCACTTCTTTTGTCGGTCAGGGCCTGATGGCGTTGACCCCGGCCCTGGCAACCATGCTCGGGGCCGATGTCGGTACCGCGCTGATGGCGCGGGTGCTGACGCTCGATTTGTCGTGGCTGTCGCCGCTGCTGATCTTTCTTGGGGTGATTTTCTTCCTGTCGCGCAAACAGACCCGGGTTGGACAGATGGGCCGCGTCAGCATCGGTCTGGGGCTGATCATCCTGGCGCTGCAACTGATCGTCGAATCCGCCGCGCCGATCACCCAGGCCCAGGGAGTGAAGGTGATTTTCGCCTCGTTGACCGGCGACATTCTGCTGGATGCCCTGGTCGGCGCGTCGTTCGCGATGATTTCCTACTCCAGCCTGGCCGCCGTCCTGCTGACCGCGACCCTGGCTGGCGCTGGTGTGATCAGTCTGCCGGTGGCGATCGGCCTGGTGATTGGTGCCAACATCGGCAGTGGCATCCTCGCGTTCCTCAGCACCAGCATGCAAAACGCCGCCGGCCGTCAGGTCGCGCTCGGCAGCCTTCTGTACAAGTTGATCGGCCTGCTGCTGATCATTCCGGTGCTGGACCCGCTGGTGCACTGGATCGACAGTCTTGACTTCAGCCCTCAGGAAATGGTCATCGGCTTTCACCTGCTCTACAACACCGCACGCTGCCTGATCCTGTTGCCCAGCGTTGGTCCGATGGCCAGGTTTTGCGCATGGGTGTTGCCGGAGCGCCCGCAGGTCAACGGCACCGCCAAACCGAGGCATCTTGATCCCACGGCATTGGTCACCCCCAGCCTGGCACTGGCCAACGCCGCGCGAGAAACCCTGCGCATGGGCGATCTGATCGACAACATGCTCGAAGCGATGCTCGACGTGCTGCGCGGCAAACAATCCGCCATCACCCAGGAAATGCGCAAACTGACGGATGATGTCGAAGCGCTCTACAGCGCCATCAAGCTCTATCTGGCGCAAATGCCCCGCGAAGACCTGAGCGAGCAGGACAGCCGGCGTTGGGCGGAAATCATCGAACTGGCGATCAATCTCAAACTCGCCAGCGACTTGATTGAACACATGCTGCGCAAGGTGCAGCAGCAGAAAACTTCGCAACGCCGGTCTTTTTCCGACGTCGGGCTGGAAGAATTGGCCGGGTTGCACAGCCAGTTGATCTCTAACCTGCGTCTGGGCTTGTCGGTATTTCTCAGTGCCGACAAGGAAAGTGCCCGCCAGCTGCTGCGTGAGAAACGTCGCTTTCGCGCACAGGAACGCCGCCTGGCCCATGCTCATGTCAGCCGATTGCAACGTAAGATCGTGCAGAGTATCGAGACCAGTTCGCTGCACCTGGAGCTGATCGCCGACATGAAACGTTTGAATTCGCTGTTCTGCAGCAGCGCTTATGTGGTGTTGGAAACGTCGGACACCGGCGCACTGGCGGTCGACGATATGGCTGACATTACGCATTCGCCTTGAACGTCTGGCGGTGGGGTCAGTCAGTTACATTGGTTCAGCCTCAAGACCGTCTTCGCGAGCAAGCCCGCTCCCACATTGTTTTTGTGAGCGCCACAAATCACCTGTGGGAGCGGGCTTGCTCGCGAAGGCGGCCTGAAGGACGACATGGATCTCCGATTGGTTGCCTGGAAGCTTGCTATGCGTTGTCTGCTGTTCGCCTGTCTGTTGCTTGGCTCATTCCCTTCGTTTGCCCTGGATCGCTTCCAGGTCGAGGGCTATACGCTGCCCAACGGCCTGCAATTGCTGCTCAAACCGGGCACCGAGCGCGGGCATGTGGCGATTCGTCTGGTGGTTGGCGTGGGCCTGGATGATTTCAGCTGCGCCGACAAGGAGCTGCCGCATCTGCTTGAACACTTGCTGTTCAGCGGCATCGATGCCACCGGCGAAGGTGGGCTGGAAGAGCGGATGCAGGCCTTGGGCGGTGAGTGGAACGCTTTCACCAGCAACGCCGACACCACGTTCGTCATCGAAGCCCCGGCGAAAAACCAGCGCAAGGTGCTCGACCTGCTGCTGGCACTGCTGACGCAGACCCGCATCGACGACAACGCGATCAACGCGGCCAAGCAAGTGGTCGAGCGCGAAGACGGCGGCCACTACTCGCACCTGCAACGCTGGCTGGATCGTCAGGATCTGGGCCACACGGCGAGCAATCAACTGGCGATTGAACTGGGCCTTAAATGCCCGGAGCGGGCCGAGGTCGATTATCTGACCCGCGAGCAACTGGAGACGGTGCGCAAGGCCTGGTACGCGCCCAACAACATGACGCTGATCGTGGTCGGCGAGCTCGACAAGTTGTTACCTGCGTATCTGGAGCGCACGTATGGCGCACTTGAAGCGGTCGAGCCTACCGATCACCTGCCCTTGCCGGAAATCCAGGCCAGCGCTGCGCACGAGCGAACGCTGGGCGACGGTTTTGTCGGCGGAGGCGCCAAGTTGCACTGGCTGGTGCCGGAACCGGTGCTGCAGGATCAGCACGACGAAACCTTCGACCTGCTCAAGGACTATCTGGACTGGGCGCTCTATCGCCAACTGCGCCTGGCCCACGGTTTGTCCTATGGCCCCTCGGCCGAGCGCGAGGTGTTTGGCGGGGTGGGCTTCATGAGCCTGAACGCCGACCTTGATCGCGACGATGTGACGGAGGCCCAGCAGGTGCTGGAGGATTTGAAGGCCGACTTGCTCAAGGACGGTCTCCACGCAGACACCTTCAACCGCCTCAAACAGGCCGCCATCGCCGCCAGGCCTGGGCCGTGCAAGGCAACAGCGTGCTGGCCGATTACTACTGGAGCGCGCTTGGGGACTACCAGGACGGGCGTTTCGCCGACCCGGCCAAGGAACTGCAAGGCGTGACCCTGGCGGAAGCGAACAAGGCCATGCGCGAGTTGCTCGTTCAGACGGGGTATGTGCGGATCGAGAAGCCGCTGATGAGTTATGACCAGTTGATGTGGGCGATGGCCGGGGTGTTTGGCCTGATTGTCCTCGGAGTTTTAGCTTGGCGAGTCCATCGCCGCCGTTAACTGGCCGCCCTGGTAGCCGGGCTTTTGTGGCGAGGGAGCTTGCTCCCGCTCGGCTGCGCAGCAGTCGTATAACCGGTGCTTGCGTTCTACCTGATGACACGCAGTGTGCGGGTTTGGGGGCGCTTCGCACCCCAGCGGGAGCAAGCTCCCTCGCCACAATGTTGTATAGGGCAAACGGACGTATCCCCCTCGCCACGCCCCCCGCTCGGGCGGTACTCTGTCGAGGATTTTCCCCACGACTATTGCGAACCGCCGAATGCCTACTCTGACCCTGTACGTCCAGCGCATCCTGGAATTGATGAAGCGCTATCCAGGGGTCATTGCGCTCGGTGGTTTTATCTCCGGGGTCGGCAGCTTCGTTCTGGTTGATCGTCAGCAAGGCCTGGCGACATGGATCACCACCATCATGGTGCTCAGCTGGATCTGGCTGATGCTTGAAAACAGCCTGACCAAATTGTTCGCCAGGCTCTTCAAGCGCGAAATTCCCCAGCCTTTGCTGCGTTACGCCACGCAGATGATCCACCAGGAAAGCCTGTTTTTCGTCCTGCCGTTCTTTTTCATCACCACGACCTGGAACAGCAGCCAGTTGTTCTTCACCGGGTTGCTGTGCGCGGCTGCGCTGATTTCCATCATCGACCCGCTCTACTACAAATGGTTGGCGCCCCGGCGCTGGGCGTTCCTGGCGTTGCACACGCTGACGCTGTTCGCCGCGCTGCTCACCGCCCTGCCCGTCATCCTGCACCTGACCACTTCGCAGAGCTTCAAACTGGCGCTGGGCACCGCTGTTTTGCTGTCGTTTCCGAGCCTGGCGTCAATCTTCCCGATCCGCACCGTGCGCAACGCGTTGGCGATCCTGAGTATCACGCTGGGCATCGGTGCACTCGGCTGGGTCCTGCGTTCGTGGGTGCCACCGGCCACCCTGTGGATGACCGACGTGGCGATCAGCACGCAAATGCAGGACCGCACACCCGGCAAGAGTCTGGAAGAAGTCAGCGCCGAGCAGATCCGTGGTGACGGGTTGTACGCCTACACCGCAATCAACGCGCCGCGCGGCCTGGATGAGCGGATTTATCACGTCTGGCAGTTCAACGGCAAAGAGGTCGATCGCATCCCGTTGGACATCCACGGCGGGCGCAAGGAAGGCTACCGCGCCTGGACCCACAAGCAGAACTTCCCGGGCAACCCGGCTGGCAAATGGCAGGTCCGTGTGCTGACCGAAGACGGTCAGGTTATCGGCGTGCTGCGCTTCAAGATCACGGACAGCACACCGATCAAAGAAAAGTAATCCGGTTCGTGCTATTACGTAGCTCTGCGTAAATTGCCGAACAAGCACGGAGCTTATGACCAGCAGCACAATGGCCGGAAACGCCCAGCTAGACGCCTCTCACTCCCCTGCACACCTGCGGGTCACGGGTGACTGGACGCTTGCCCATTACGCCGATCTCAAGCACCTGAGCGAAAAACTTCGCGGCCAATACGACGACAGCACGCACATCGATCTCAATGGCCTCGGTGCGCTCGACACGGCCGGTGCGTCGCTGCTGGTGGAATTGCTCGGGTCCGAGCGTTTGGGCCGATCCGCCGAGCATCCCGATTGCACGTTGTCCCCTGCCGACCGTGCCTTGTTGCAGACGGTTTATTGCTCGCTCAGCGACTTCTGCGTGCCGATCAAGGAACCGGAAATCAGCGTCGGCATTCAACTGCTGACCCGCATTGGCCGCGCAGTCGACGCCGTCTGGCAGGACACCCTGCAACTGTTGGGCTTCGTCGGCCTGATCCTCGAAACCATCGCTCGCGGGCTGTTTCGCCCCAAGCGCTGGCGCATCACGCCCATGGTTGCGCACATCGAACAGACTGGCCTCGACGCCGCGCCCATCGTCGCTCTGCTGACCTTTCTGGTCGGTGCGGTGGTGGCGTTTCTCGGGGCGACGGTGTTGGCGAGTTTCGGCGCGAGTATTTTTACCGTGGACCTGGTGGCGTTCTCCTTCCTGCGTGAGTTCGGCGTTTTGCTGACTGCGATCCTGATGGCCGGCCGCACCGCCAGTGCGTTCACCGCACAGATCGGCTCGATGAAGGCTAACGAAGAAATCGACGCCATCCGAACCCTGGGCCTCGACCCGATGGAATTGCTGGTGGTGCCGCGGGTGCTGGCGTTGCTGGTGGCGTTGCCGATGCTGACTTTCCTGGCCATGATTTCGGGGATCATCGGCGGCGGCGTGGTCTGCGCCGTGTCGCTGGGTATCTCGCCGGCGATGTTCCTGTCGCTGCTGCAAACCGATATCGGCGTTCAACACTTTCTGGTGGGGATCGTCAAAGCGCCGATCTTCGCGTTCCTGATCGCTGCTATCGGTTGCCTCGAAGGCTTCAAGGTCAGTGGCAGCGCGGAGTCCGTGGGCGCGCACACCACGTCGAGCGTGGTGCAGTCGATTTTCGTGGTGATCGTGCTCGACGCCGTGGCCGCGCTGTTTTTCATGGAGATGGGCTGGTGAGTCGTTTACCCCGAGCGCCCTCCGAGGCGGTGATCGAAGTCCGTGGGCTGTGCAATCGCTTCGGCAGCCAGAGCGTGCACGAGAACCTCGATCTGGACTTGTACAAGGGCGAAATCCTCGCCGTAGTCGGCGGTTCCGGCAGCGGGAAATCGGTGTTGCTGCGCAGCATCGTCGGCTTGCGCCAGCCCAGCGAGGGTGTGGTGAAGGTCTTCGGCAAGAACCTGCCGACGCTGTCCGAACACGAACGCTCGATGGTCGAACGGCGTTTCGGCGTGCTGTTCCAGAAAGGCGCGCTGTTCTCTTCGCTGACCGTGACCGAGAACGTCGCCCTACCCTTGATCGAACACGCCGGCCTGAGCCGTGAAGATGCCGAGCATCTGGCGGCGGTAAAACTGGCCCTGGCCGGGCTGCCGCTGTCGGCGGCGGAAAAATACCCTGCCTCGCTGTCCGGCGGCATGATCAAGCGCGCGGCGCTGGCCCGGGCACTGGCGCTGGACCCGGACATCCTGTTCCTCGACGAGCCCACCGCCGGCCTCGACCCGATTGGCGCCGCCGCCTTTGATCAATTGATCCTGACGCTGCGCGATGCCTTGGGCCTGAGTGTGTTTCTGGTGACCCATGACCTCGACACGCTCTACACCATCACCGACCGCGTGGCGGTGCTGGCGCAGAAAAAGGTGCTGGTGGCGGACGCCATCGACAAGGTCTCGGAAACCGACGATCCGTGGATTCACGAATACTTCCATGGCCCTCGCGGCCGCGCGGCGCTGACCGCCGCTCAACAGTTGAAAGAGGTCTGACATGGAAACCCGAGCCCATCATGTATTGATCGGCCTGTTCACCGTGATTGTGGTGGCGGGCGCCCTGCTCTTCGGTCTGTGGCTGGCCAAGTCTAGCGTCGACACCGAGTTCAAGGATTACGAAGTCGTCTTCAACGAGGCGGTCAGTGGCTTGTCCAAGGGCAGCGCCGTGCAGTACAGCGGGATCAAGGTCGGCGACGTGGTGACGTTGCGCCTGGACCCGAAAGACCCGCGCCGGGTGCTGGCGCGAATTCGTCTGGGCGGCGATACACCGATCAAGGAAGACACCCGGGCCATCCTGGCGCTGACCGGGATTACCGGCACCTCGATCATCCAGCTCAGTGGTGGTACTCCGCAAAGTCCGACGCTCAAGGGCAAGGACGGTTATCTGCCGGTGATTATCGCTTCGCCCTCGCCTATCGCTCGCTTGTTGAATGACAGCGGTGACTTGATGGCCGGTGTTAACACGCTGATGCATAACGCCAACCTGATGTTTTCCACGGAGAACGTCGAGCGCATCAGCAAGACGCTGGAACATCTGGAACAAACCACCGGCACCATCGCCGACCAGCGCGGTGATATTCGTCAGGCGATGCAGCAACTGGCGTCCGTCGGCAAGCAGGCTGGCGCCATGCTGGAACAGACATCGGCGCTGATGCGCAACGCCAACGGCCTGCTCAATGATCAGGGCAAGCAGATGTTCGGTAGCGCCGAGCAGGCGATGAAATCGCTGGAACAAAGCAGCGCCACCATCAATAAATTGCTCACGACCAATCAGGACTCTCTGAACAGCGGCATGCAGGGCCTCAACGGCCTGGCCCCCGCTGTGCGTGAACTGCGCGACACCCTGACGTCGTTGCGGACCATTTCCCAACGCCTGGAAGCCAACCCCAGCGGTTACTTGCTGGGCAATGACAAGAACAAGGAGTTCACACCATGAAGCTTGCGACCCTCGCCCTCCTCGCCAGCTTCACGTTGGTCAGCTCCTGCTCGATCTTGCCCAAGTCCGAGCCGTCCGATGTCTATCGCTTGCCGTCGGCCCAGAGCAGCGTTTCGGCCAGTCACGGAGCGCCGCAACACTGGTCGCTGCGCCTGACCAAGCCGCAGGCCAGCGAAGCGTTGAACAGCCCGAAAATCGCCGTGATCCCGCAAGGTGATCTGATCAGCAGTTACACCGCCTCGCGCTGGAGCGATCCGGCGCCGGTGTTGCTGCGTAATCGGTTGCTTGATGGTTTCCAGCGGGACGGTCGAGTGCCGCTACTGAGCACGGATGACAGCAATTTCCAGGCAGACCTGGAATTGAGCGGGAGCTTGCAGGCGTTTCAGACCGAATACCAAGGCACCGCCGCCAGCGTGGTCGTGCGGCTGGATGCCTTGCTGGTGCGCGGGTATGACCAGCGCATCCTCGCCAGCCGCCGCTTTGAAGTGCGTCAGCCATTGAGCGATGTGAAAGTGCCGGCGGTGGTGGCCGGGTTTGGCCAGGCGAGCGATCAGTTGACGGCGCAGGTGGTGAGTTGGGCGGTAGAGCAAGGCCAGAAAGGTGCGCCGCCACCTCGCCCTTGAGGCTTATGCAGATCCCCTGTGGGGGCGGGCTTGCTCGCGAATGCGGTGTATCAGTCGACATCAATGTTGAATGACACACCGCATTCGCGAGCAAGCCCGCTCCCACAGGGTTTTGCGTTAACCGAAGAACCAGTAGCAAACGCCGATCGCGCCGAGAACGCCGGCAAGCTCCGCCAGCAACGCACACCCCACCGCATGCCGCGCCCGCTGGATGCCCACCGCGCCGAAGTACACCGCCAGCACATAGAACGTCGTTTCCGTACTGCCCTGGATCGTCGCCGCCACCAGCGCCGGGAAACTGTCCACGCCAGACGTCTTCATGGTCTCGATCAGCATCGCCCGCGCGGCGCTGCCGGAGAATGGTTTGACCATCGCCGTCGGCAGTGCGTCGACGAAGCGCGTGTCCCAACCGGCCCACTCCACCAGGTGCCGAATCCCGTCCAGACCAAAATCCAGTGCCCCGGACGCCCGCAGTACGCCGACGGCGCAAAGCATCGCCACCAGATATGGCAGCAGGTTCTTGGCCACGTCGAAGCCTTCCTTGGCGCCTTCGACGAACGCTTCGTAGACCTTCACTTTGCGCAAGGCGCCGATGACCAGAAACAGCATGATCAACCCGAACAGCGTCAGGTTGCCGAGGATCGATGACAAGCCGGCCAGAGCGGTCGCCGAGAGCGTCGCCAGCAGCGCCATGAAGCCACCGAGGGCCAGGGCACCGGGAATCAGATACGCGAGCACCACGGGGTCCCACAGCCGCAGACGTTGCATGAACGCCACCGACAGCAGGCCCACTACTGTCGAGCAGCTTGTTGCTAGGAGGATGGGCAGAAACACCAGCGTCGGATCAGGCGCACCTTGCTGGGCGCGGTACATGAAGATCGTCACCGGCAGCAGGGTCAGGGAGGAGGCGTTGAGGACCAGGAACAGGATCTGCGCGTTGCTGGCGATGGTGTCGCTGGGGTTGAGCTCTTGCAGCGACTTCATGGCTTTAAGGCCAATCGGCGTGGCGGCGTTGTCCAGGCCCAGGCCGTTGGCGGCAAAGTTGAGTGTGATCAGGCCGATGGCCGGGTGACCTGCCGGGACTTCGGGCATCAGCCGCAGAAACAGCGGGCCCAGCGCCTTGGCCAGCCATTCGACGATCCCGGCTTTCTCGGCAATTCGCAGAAAGCCCAGCCAGAGGGTCAGGGTGCCGAACAGCAGGACCATGACTTCGACCGACAACTTGGCCATGGCGAAAATGCTTTCCACCATCGCCGCGAAGATCCCGGCGTTACCGCCGATCAGCCATTGCGCCAGCGCCGAAACGGCAGCCACGATGAAAAAGCCAAGCCACAGGCCATTGAGCATCAGTCAAATCCCCCCGAAGAATGCCGCGAATGATAGCGGGGTGTGCAGAAACGACAAACCCCGGATTTCTCCGGGGTTCATATATACGCCACGCATCTGTAGGAGCCGGCTTGCTGGCGATTGCCACACCGCGGTGTATCTGGCAAACCGCGTTATCGTTCATCGCCAGCAAGCCGGCTCCTACAGAGGTTTGTGTCAGTTGCTGGAAATCTCGCCCGCCGGCAGCTTTTCCTTGCTGCGCCAGTGCGGCAGCGAGTTCCAGTAGCGTTGGCCCTTGGCGTCGTCGTACATGCCTTCCCAACGGGAGATGACCAGTACGGCCAGGGCATTGCCGATCACGTTCAAAGCGGTACGCGCCATGTCCATGATGCGGTCGACACCGGCGATGAACGCCAGGCCTTCGAGCGGAATACCCACGCTGCCCAAGGTGGCCAGCAGCACCACAAAGGACACGCCCGGTACGCCGGCGATGCCTTTGGAGGTGACCATCAGGGTCAGCACCAGCAGTAATTGCTGGCTGATCGACAGGTCGATGCCGTACAGCTGGGCAATGAAGATCGCCGCGATGCTCTGGTACAGGGTCGAGCCGTCGAGGTTGAACGAGTAACCGGTCGGCACCACGAAGCTGCAAATGGCTTTCGGCGCGCCGTAGGCTTCCATCTTCTCGATCACGCGCGGCAGCACGGTTTCGGAACTGGCGGTGGAGTAGGCCAGGACCAGCTCATCCTTGAAGATGCGCATCAGCTTGATCACCGAGAAGCCGAACAGGCGAGCAATCAGGCCCAGCACCACAAAGGCGAAGAAGGCGATGGCGACGTAAACCAGGATCACCAGTTTGGCCAGTGGCACCAGAGAGGCGAAGCCGAAGTTGGCCACGGTCACCGCGATCAGTGCGAACACGCCGATCGGGGCGTAGTTCATGATCATGTGGGTGACTTTGAACATGCTCTCGGATACGCCCTGGAACATCTTCACCAGCGGCTCGCGCAGGTCCGATTGCAGGCTCGACAGGCCGAGGCCGAACAACACGGAGAAGAAGATGATCGGCAGCATTTCGCCGCGGGCCATGGCCGCGAAGATGTTCGACGGGATCAGGTTGAGGATGGTTTCGATGAACGCGTGTTCATGCTGAACCTCGGCCGCCGTCGCCTGGTACTTGGAAATATCCACGGTACCCAGGGTGCTCATGTCGATGCCGGTGCCCGGATGGAACACGTTGGCCAGCACCAGACCGACCACGATGGCGATGGTGGTGACGATCTCGAAGTAAATGATGGTCTTGAGGCCGATACGCCCGAGTTTCTTCGCGTCGCCTACGCCTGCGATGCCGACGATCAACGAGGAGATGACGATCGGGATCACGATCATCTTGATCAGACGGATAAAGATATCGCCTGCCGGTTGCAGGACGTTGCTGATCCACCAGGCTTTTTCGGCACTGAAATGGTTGAGCAGCGCACCGATTGCTATCCCCAGAACCAGACCGATGAGGATCTGCCAGGCGAGGCTGAGCTTTGCCTTCTTCATATCTTTACCCTTACTTGCGTTTGACTCAGGCGAATGCAAGAACTGGAACGCTCGTGGCGAAAAAGTCTGTGCATCTGCCCCCGTATAAGGTGCCCCTGAGCGCTTTATTACGGCTCTCTGCAGGCGAAAAAAGGCGCAACTATTCCGATGCAAGGAAGCGACGTCTAATGCCGTAAACGCCTACCCTATGCCGAATCGGCATGAGCTTTTTTAATTGAAACTCGCGTCCCAACCGGTTCGAATACGACATTTCGGCAGGCATAAGTGCCGTGAACCGGCCATTTCAGAGGTGGTTGGTTGTTTTTTAAACAGTTGAATTCATGACGAAATTTCGGAAAAAACCTACGTTTGGCAGCGAAAACTCTTCTGCCGAAAGTCGGAGGTTTCTCGATATACGGTCGTGAAGAAACACCGCGAAACGGTTTGGCGGGGGATATGCAGCAGAGGGGAATGAGCGCAGTGCTCTAGATCAACGCTTTGCACGTTGAAGCTCTTCGCAAGTCCGTCGAGCCGCTATGGACTGGCGAACTTGCGTCGCAGCTTTATTACCTGACCCGGCCCTTGCGCAGACACTCCATGTGCCCGTAGGTCACTCCGACCCTGAAACAGTCAGAACGTCCCGACCCCTTGGTCATGCGTCTACCTTCCTCGGGTAGCGCACTGGAAAGAAGCGATGCTGCTCCTTTCGTGTTTCAAACTCAGTACCAGTTCGGATCTTTCTTGAGTTGTTCCATCAACAGATCCTGCATGCCTGGGTCCGGTTTCCCGAGGAAGCGGTAGTCGGCATGTCGCGTTGGCGACTTGTCGGCCGGCAATCCTGCAGGTACTTCGACCAGCATGGCGTAGGCGTCCTTTTTGTCGAAGCTGAAAGCCACGATCAAGCGCTTGTTCAGGCACGTCGGTTGCGTTTCGCAAAGCGGCCCGACCAGGTACTTGTCGTCATCCTCTTCAACAGCATTCATTTGCTCGGCATCGCCAGACAGGTTCATCACCCATTCCGGCAGTCGCTCTTCCTTTTTAACGACTTTAGTCCACGTTTCACGGTACTGCGGGTCCGAATTCAACAATTCGCTGGCCCGCGTCTGGCCGTCATTGGCCGCCATCGCCATGGCACTACCGCCCAGAAGCAGGGCGGCTGCCAGTGTCTTTAACAAAACGCTCATATTCAGCCTCGACCGCGACGGCCAAAGAAGAAGGAAGCAATGAACATCACCAGGAACACGACAAAGAGAATCTTGGCGATACCCGTGGCGGTGCCCGCGATACCACCGAAGCCCAGTACTGCGGCAATGATGGCAATGATCAAGAATGTGATTGCCCAGCTCAACATGGTGATTCTCCTTACGCTTCTATTATATTAGAGATGTTGCTAGTGGTGCTTTTCCCGGCGCATCGAGGGCGCCAAGTTCGTTTGCTCAGAACACCCAACGTTCCTGACGAGGCATCTCATCCGCAGGCTGAGCCTGATCGACGTCCATCATTCGCATCGGGGCGAGGTCAGCCTGGCTGCTGCTGACGGCGCTGAAATGGGTCTGGGTTGGATGTTGAATCGACACGTGCGGAACCTCTGGTTGCTGGCTCTGTTGCCAAAGCAGGAACTGCTGGCCTGCGATCAGCGTGATCAGCAGCGCCAGAACGCCAAACAGGCCTTGTTGAAGATGCAAAGGCGAGATGCGCAATGGGGCGACACGTTGGCGATTCATCCTGAAACTCCTCCCACTCTGGTGGTGATCTTGTTAGTGGGCGTCGGATACAAGTGGCCCTGATTACCCAGACTATTGCAGCCTGCATGCCAGCTTTTTCTTATGAAAAAATAGTTTTAAATCAATAAGTTAGTTTAATCCTGAAAATTGGGGTGGACGCATCCTGCACGATGGGCCGCGCAGGGTCGTGCGTATTGCACGATCGATTTCCGGCAACTTGGATTATTTTTGAATTGAGAGGAGGGCGCGGATGTCAGAAAGGGACGTGGGTATTCGCCTTAACAGCGGTTTTTTTTGTAAAAAACCATAAAAATCAGCCCATTAGCTTATGGATGAGTAGAGAGCTACCCTGCCATGGCTGGAATGGATCAGAATCAACCATGCAACTTGCCCGATTTTTCCGGGACTAACCAAGATCACTCATCAAAGGAGCGCAGGAACATGGAATCAGCCACTGAGCATCAAGGCCGCATTCTGCTGGTGGATGACGAGTCCGCCATTCTGCGAACCTTCCGTTATTGCCTCGAAGATGAAGGCTATAGCGTCGCCACCGCGAACAGTGCAGCGCAGGCCGATGCGTTGCTGCAACGTCAGGTGTTCGATCTGTGCTTCCTCGATTTGCGCCTGGGTGAAGACAATGGCCTGGATGTGCTGGCCCAGATGCGCATTCAGGCTCCGTGGATGCGGGTGGTGATCGTCACCGCTCACTCGGCTGTCGACACCGCCGTGGATGCGATCCAGGCCGGTGCCGCCGACTACCTCGTCAAACCTTGCAGCCCCGACCAATTGCGTCTGGCCACCGCCAAACAGCTGGAAGTTCGGCAGCTATCGGCGCGGCTGGAAGCCCTTGAAGGCGAAGTGCGTAAACCCAAGGACGGTCTGGATTCCCATAGCCCTGCCATGAAAGTGGTACTGGAAACCGCACGCCAGGTCTCCAGCACTGACGCCAACATTCTGATTCTCGGCGAATCCGGTACCGGTAAAGGTGAGCTGTCCCAAGCCATTCACGGTTGGAGCAAACGCCAGAAGAAATCCTGCGTCACCATCAACTGCCCATCCCTGACCGCTGAATTAATGGAAAGTGAACTCTTCGGCCACAGCCGAGGCGCATTCACCGGTGCCAGCGAAAGCACCTTGGGACGTGTCAATCAGGCGGACGGCGGTACCTTGTTTCTCGACGAGATCGGCGATTTTCCATTGACGTTGCAACCCAAGTTGCTGCGTTTCATCCAGGACAAGGAATACGAGCGAGTGGGTGATCCGGTGACCCGCCGCGCCGATGTGCGCATCCTCGCGGCGACCAACCTGAACCTCGAAGACATGGTGCGCGACGGTCGTTTCCGTGAAGACCTGCTCTACCGTCTGAACGTCATCACCTTGCACTTGCCGCCACTGCGCGAGCGCCGGGAAGACATTCTGAACCTGGCCGACCGTTTCCTGGCTCGCTTCGTCAAGGAGTATGCGCGTCCGGCACGGGGCTTCAGCGACGAGGCTCGCGAAGCGTTGCTGGGTTACCGCTGGCCCGGCAACATCCGCGAACTGCGTAACGTGGTGGAGCGGGCGAGCATTATCTGTCCTCAGGAACGGGTCGAGATCAGCCATCTGGGCATGGCCGAGACTCCGACCCACAATGCACCGCGTATTGGCGCGGCGTTGAGCCTGGATGAGTTGGAGAAAGCCCACATCGGTGCCGTCCTCGCCACCGCGGATACGCTGGATCAGGCGGCCAAGACACTCGGCATTGATGCCTCGACCCTGTACCGCAAACGCAAGCAGTACAACCTGTGAGCCTGCAATGAAACTGGCGATGAAGCTGCGTACTCGGCTGTTTCTGAGTATTTCGGCACTGATCACCGTGGCGCTGCTCGGGCTCTTGCTCGGGCTGGTCAGCGTGATGCAGATGGCCGGCACCCAGGAAGTGTTGGTTCGCAACAACTTTGTCACGCTGGACCTGGGGTTGAAATTGCGTCAGACCTTGGGCGATCAGCTCATGATCATGATCAACGAAAAGCCCGATCCCGCAGCGTTCGAGACCGCCAGGAAAAACTACCTCGAGTTGCTTGAAGAAGGCATCACCCTTCAGCAATCCGGCAACGGCGGCTACGGTTTCAAACAGGCCAAGGCTGACTACCTCGACTTTCTTCAAGCCTACGATCAGACAAAAGTGCCGAAGCCTGTATTGGGCGGTAGCGAGGCGTTGACGGAAAAATTCAACACCCTTCGCAGCGGTCTGCTTACTGAACAAAAGCGCGCACTGGATAACATCAACAACACCGAGCGCCAGGCCCGGGAACGCGCTTTGCTGGTTGCCGGGCTGCTCGGGTTGGTGGGGCTGGCGGTGCTGATCATCGGGTTCGTGACCGCCCATGGAATCGCCCGCCGGTTTGGCGCTCCGATCGAAGCGTTGGTCCAGGCCGCTGACAACATCGGCCAAGGTAATTTCGAAGTGACCCTGCCGGTTTCCTCCGCCGAGGAAATGAACCAGTTGACCAAGCGCTTCGGCCTCATGGCGCAGGCGCTGCGTGAGCATCAGGCGATGAACATCGACGAGCTGCTCGCCGGTCAGCAGCGTTTGCAAGCGGTACTCGACAGCATCGACGATGGGTTGTTGATGATCGACCGCGAAGGCCATCTGGAACACCTCAACCCCGTGGCCCAGCGTCAGCTGGGTTGGGAAACCGATCGACTCGGTCAAGGGCTGGGCACAGCGCTCGATCGTCCCGAACTGGATGAGCAGCTGCAGCTGGTGCTGCGCGGCGGGACTCTGGAGCGGGCGCCAGAAGACCTGAGCGTTGAGGTCGACGGCGAGTCGAGGTTGCTGACCTACAGCTTGACCCCGGTCAGCCATACGCAGGGCCACATTCTTGGCGCCGTGATGGTGCTGCATGACGTCACAGAACAACGTGCATTCGAACGGGTGCGCAGCGAGTTTGTCTTGCGCGCCTCCCATGAGTTGCGCACCCCGGTGACCGGCATGCACATGGCTTTCGGTCTGTTCCGCGAACGGGCGAAATTTCCTGAAGACTCCCGCGAAGCCGATTTGCTGGACACCGTGAATGAAGAAATGCAGCGTTTGATGCAGTTGATCAACGACCTGCTGAATTTCTCGCGCTACCAAAACGGGTTGCAGAAACTCACGCTGGCGCCTTGTTCCATCGAAGAGTTACTGGCGCAGGCTCAGGCACGCTTTGCCGGGTCTGCGGCGCAGCAGGGTATCGCGCTGCTGGTGGAAGTGCAGGGGCCATTACCCAGATTGCAGGCCGACCAGGCGCAATTGGATCGGGTGCTCGATAACCTGATCGATAACGCTTTGCGTCATACCCCCCAGGATGGACTGATACGTTTGCAGGCGCGGCGCCATGGTGAGCGAGTGATTATCAGCGTGGAGGACAACGGTGAGGGCATTGCCTACGGTCAGCAGGGGCGGATCTTCGAACCCTTCGTCCAGGTCGGCCGCAAAAAGGGCGGTGCCGGGCTTGGTTTGGCGTTGTGCAAGGAAATCGTGCAGTTGCATGGCGGGCGGATGGGCGTTTATTCGCGGCCGGGGCAGGGCACGCAGTTCTACATGGCGCTGGCGGTGTAGACCGCAGCAGTCTGCTCAGGCTTCATCATCCAGGCGTCGATTGCTCAGTCGGCGACCACGGGTAATCAGTTCGATGAACTGCACGGCACTCAGTGCATGGGCGAACAGCCAACCCTGACCATACTTGACCCCTTCGCTGCTCAGAAACACCGCTTGGGCTTCATGTTCTATGCCCTCCGCAATCACCCTGAGTTGCAGGGCGTGGGCCATGTGAATGATGTGCGGTGCCACGCCGCTGCTGGCGGCATCATGGCCCAGCGCATCAATAAACGCCTTGTCGATTTTCAGGCAGTCCACCGGCAGGGTTTGCAGGTAGGCGAGGCTGCAATAGCCCGTGCCGAAATCATCGATCAGCACCTGATGCCCGACATCGCGCAAGGCTTGCAGGTTTTCCCTGGCCACCACCACATCGATCAAGCCCCGCTCAGTCACCTCAAAGGCAATCTGCTTTGCCGCGACCCGGTGCAAGGTCAGCAGGCGTGCCATCACCTGGCCGATACGCGGCACCATGACGTCGCAAGCTGCAAGGTTGACGGAGATGTACAACTGCGGATTGGCGCGTAGCAGTTGCCCCAGTTGTTCGAGAAGTCGCTGCAATACGAAGTCTGTCATCTGACGGATCTGGCCGGTGTTTTCCGCCATCGGGATAAACAGGTCAGGGCTGGTCAGCGTGCCATCCGGCCTTCGCCAGCGCAGCAAGGCTTCGGCTCCGACACAGTTGCGGCTGTCGAGATCGAAGATCGGCTGATACAACACCTGTAGTTCGCCACGTCGAATGGCGCCGTTCAGTTCCGCGTCCAGTGACTGACGCTGGCGCACCAGCAGAAACACCATGAAACCGACCAGGACACCCAGCGCCAGACTGGCCGGCAGCAGCCACCACCACACGGCCGGCACATGCATGTTCGTGCGTGGGTTGATCAGCACTAATTGGTATTCGGGATTGTTGGTGGGCATGCGGTAAATCAAGCGGGTTTGTGTCACCTGCAGCGCATCTCGGCTTTCCAGGGGCCAGAACTCCGTGGGTGGCCAGACCTGTGCAGCACCGAGGACAGGAATCGCACGAGTGCCATGGGAGAGCACCACCAGCAGGCTACTGCCCGGGGACAGATCGACCATGTCGGTCAAATGGCCGCGAGAGGTTGCGACCCGAAAGTTGCCGCGTCCCAGCATCAGCGCAGCACGGTTTTCATCGGGTTCGGTGGTGGTGTTTAGCCAGTAGCTGTAGGTGGGGCCCTTGATGTCCGGTGGTCGACTCAGCGACAGCCCTTCCTGGCGAGGGCGATTCGAGCAAATCCGAGAGGCATCCATGTAGGCAGCTTCATAAACGAATCGGTAATTGAAACTGACCTGTTGCAAGGTTGCGATCATTTCATCATCGCAGCCACGCAGGGGTTGGGCTTCCAGATCGTCGAGGCTTTCGCGCAGCTGTCCGAACATCTGCTCCAGACGGGCGAGAAAGCGCTCACCCTGGGCATTCATTTCCTGGCTTTCCCTCTGCTCGACTTGATGCATCGCCAGAAACAGGCTGGCGGCCATCAATAGCGTGGCGCTCAAGGCAGCAGCGAGCATCGCCAAAAACCAAGGGCGATAGAACCAACTACGGAGCGTCTCTCGAGCTACAGCCATTATGGATATCCGAAGAATTACCAATGAGTTATAGCTGCTGATTGAGAAAAAGCCCTTACCGTCGGGCGGGCGTCATTATTTTGTCTGATTCAAAACTTGCAGGAGCGCCGCCGTCTGAGCGTCAGGGGTGCCATCGAATCGGGTGGGACGGAAATGCATTTGAAAGGCCGCCAGTACATGGCGCGTGGCAACATCAAGCTCGCCCGTTTGTGGCGTGGCATAACCCAGTCGGGCCAGCTGTCCCTGATACCAGCTGATGCTCGGCAGTTCTGTTGCGAACTGGGCTTGCTGGCGTGCGACGGCCTGCTCGTTTGGCCAGACGCCTATGCCTTCGTCAGCCAGGCGCTTCCAGGGAAACAACGGGCCGGGATCGAGCTTGCGCAACGGCGCAATATCGCTATGGCCAATGATGGAACGAGGGTTGATGTTGTAACGCTTGCTGATGTCCTTGAGCAGAAAGATCAGCGACTGAACCTGATCTTCGCTGTAGGGATACCAAAGGCGGCCCGTCGGCGTGTCTTTGAAGCCAGGATTGACGATCTCGATGCCGATGGAGCTGGAGTTCAGCCAGGTCCGGCCTTGCCATTCGCTTTCGCCTGCGTGCCAGGACCGAAGATTTTCATCCATCAGCTTATAGATGGTGGCGCCTTTGTCGTCACCGATCAGGTAGTGACTGCTGACCTCGCCATGGGTCAGCAACTGCAGCGAGCGCTCGAGGGAGGCGGAGGTGTAATGCACCACCACGAACTGAATACGACTGTCGTGATTGGCTGAAGGGTGGCTGGTATCGATCCGTGGACCGCTGGCACAACCGGTCAACAGGAGCAGCGACACAATGAGAGCAAGACATTTCATGGCAGGAGGCAATACACGCAAGACAGTAATGCAACAGTGTAACGTACTGACTTGCGCGCAGAAGGCAAAAGCGCTGTTTTAAATGAAATGGAACAATTGGCTGTCAGCCAGCCTCAACTCGATTGCGACCGGCATTTTTCGCACGGTACAGCGCCTGATCGGCTCTTTTCAGCACCCAATCGCTATGTTCGCCGGCTTTAAATGCCGTCACACCCATGGAAATGGTGATGGTCACTCGCTCACCCTTGAAGTGGAAAGGGCATGCTTCGATGGAGGCACGCAAGGATTCCAGCAATTTGGCGCCGCTTGCCAATGGTGTGGCGGGCATCAACAGGACAAATTCCTCGCCGCCGAACCGCGCAATGAAATCCGTCCCGCGCAGGCGTTTGCGCAGCACGCTGGCAATGATTTTCAGCACTTTGTCACCTGCCAGGTGACCGTAGTTATCGTTGATGCGTTTGAAGTGGTCGAGGTCGAGCATCGCCAGCAACAGGGTGTTGCCGTGTTGCTGCCATTGGCGGACTTCGTGTTCCAACCGTTCACTCCAGGCCGCTCGATTGGGCAGGCTGGTGAGGGGATCGATCAGGGCTTTTTGCCGTTGTTCTTCAAGGTGTTCGCGGTATCCCAGCGCTTCCTGTTCCATGTGCGCCACGCGTTCGGCCAGGCTTTGCAACCGAGCCGCAACTTCCTGCTCGCGCTCGTCGCGCTGCTTCTGGTGTTGATCCATGGTGCCGAGCAGGCCTTCGAGGTGGTTCTCCAGGACGTGCTTGAGGTCGTCCAGGTCCGCCGCTTCCTGCATGCTGCTCTGGAGGCCATCGACTTGCTCGCGGATCTGCGTATCCATCTCGCGCGCAGCAGAGCGGTTGTCGGCATGGCCGTCGCTGGCTGCTTGCAAGTTGCTCTGGAACGATTCGAGACGTTCGTTGAGTTGCTGCAGGTAAGCTTCGAATTCGTGTTGACCGCTGTCGGTGATCGCCAGCATCAAAGTCGCCAGATCATCGAGGATCGGGATCAGTTCGTACCAGTTCAACCCGTTTTGCAGGCGATCACGCATCGCTTCGGCTTGCGGTCGGTGGCGTTCGGGCAACGTCAGGTCGTCGAGCAGGCCCAGGAGCGTGTCTTCGATGTGCTTGGCGACAGAACTGTAGGACGGCTCGGGTGAGTCGGGCAGGGCGTAGAGACTATCCACGGGCGCGAGATGCTCCGCCTCAATGGTCACCGGGGTCAGTTCATCCGGGTTGACTGCCTGTGGCACTTGCTCGGCTGGCGTAATGTCCGGAAGCGCTGGTTCTGCCAGTTGTTCGATATTCGGCTGTGTCGGTGGCTCTACAGGTTGCGCAGATGCAGTCTCTGGCTGAAGCACGGGCGGGACAAACGCCACCACTTCCGGAGCAGGTTCCGTTGCGTGTATTTCCAGTGATTCAGGGATTGCAGCGGCAGGTTGGACGTCGATTACCGTTGGCTGTACGACTGGCGGCTGCTCGATCGTGGGTGCGAGATCAGCTGGTACCGGCGGGGTCTCGGCAAGCGGTGCGGCAATCGGTTCGACAGTCTGCGCGATAGCCGTTTGCACCGCAGGAGCGGCGATCTGCGGCGCGGCCTCATCCGCTTCCCGGTTACCAAACAGTCGCTGCAGAAAACCGGGGCGATCAGGTTCTGCCGGGGTATCCAGTTGGCGTAAGGCTTTGCCTTGCAGGCCACTCAATTCGCTGAGTAGCAGCGGAATCTCACGTGCCTGGCTGACTCGGCTGTCCAGTTGTTTGGCAAAGTTCTTCAGTGGACGGCTGACTTCGCGGGGCAGTGGCAGTGTTTGCAGCTGAGTCACCAGCGCAGTCAGTGCGGCGCTGGTCTGATTGACCCGGGTTTCCCGGCGTTGCTCGGAATCGAGTACGGCTTTTTCCAGACGAGGAAGCAGGGCGGCCAGGCCGGCGTCCATGTCATCGGTGCGCACGACTTCGCGCATTTCCTTCATGCACTGGTCAACGGCGCGATCGGTGCCTTCTGCGGCCAGGGTGCTGCGCACCAGCCCACGACGCAGCAGGTCGAGCCGGGCATCCCATCGGCGTTCGAGCTTTTCCTGTTGTTCGATGCTTTTAAGGTATTTCTCTTTCCAGCGCTGTGTTTCGTCGCTCATTCATGGGATCCGCGAAGGGGCAGGACTCAACGCGGGGAATGCATCGGCCGTGAGCGAACCCGGCAGACGAATCTCTACCGCGACGGGCAGGTGATCTGAAATCGGTTGTGCCAGCACCTCGAACTTTTCAAGGGTCAGGGTGGGGCTGAGCAGAATATGGTCCAGACAGCGCTGTGGGCGCCAGCTAGGGAACGTCGCTTCCAGTTGCGGCGCGAGCAGGCCGAGGTCACGCAACGGGGAGTTTTGCAGCAAGTCACTGGCGTGGGTATTCATGTCGCCCATCAGCACCTGGTGTTTATAGCCGCCGATCAACTCGCGGATGTAAGCCAGTTGCATGCTGCGGGCCCGAGCGCCCAGCGCCAGGTGCATCATGACGACCACCAGCGCCTCCGGACCTTCGCCGAAACGCACCAGAATCGCCCCGCGGCCCTTTGGCCCCGGCAGCGGATGATCTTCAATCGCCCACGGACGCAGGCGGCTGAGCACGCCATTGCTGTGCTGGCCGAGACGACCGAGATTGCGATTGAGTTGTTGATACCAGTAGGGAAAGGCGCCGAGTTGCGCCAGGTGTTCCACCTGATTGACGTAGCCTGATCGCAGGCTGCCGCCATCGGCTTCCTGTAAGGCAACCAGATCGAAGTCGCCCAACAGATTGCCGATCTTTTGCAGGTTGTCGGCACGTCCGGTGTGCGGCAGCAGATGCTGCCAGCCTCGGGTCAGGTAGTGCCGATAGCGCTCGGTACTGATACCGACCTGGATATTGAAGCTGAGCAAGCGCAGACGGCTGTCTGCGGGCAAGCCCGTCGATTCCAAGTGATGCTCGTTGACCCGCGGATCATGCAGGCCAACGACGCGTTCAGTTCCCCAGCGGCGCATGGCGGGCCCCGCGCTTAGTTGGCAGCAGCCTTGTTAGCCGCTCGCTCTTGGTCGACCAGTTTGTCGGCCAGTTGCAGTGCTTGTTGGGCGCCGCCGGCAGAGCCCACGTCAAAGCGATACTTGCCGTTGACGATCAAGGTCGGTACGCCGGAGATTTCATACTTCTTCGCAAGCTCTTTGGCCTGTGCGACTTTGCCTTTGATGGCGAAGGAGTTGAAGGTGGCCAGGAACTTGTCTTTGTCGACGCCCTGGGTGGTAAGGAATTCTGCCATCTCTTCTGGAGTGGTCAGTTTTTTGTGTTCTTTCTGGATAGCTTCGAAAACCGCCGTGTGAACCTTGTGCTCAACGCCCATGGCTTCAAGGGTCAGGAACATTTGGCCGTGTGCGTCCCATGGGCCGCCGAACATGGCAGGAATGCGCACGAAGTTCACATCGGAAGGTAATTTTTCAACCCAGGGATTGATCACCGGCTCGAACGAGTAGCAGTGCGGGCAGCCATACCAGAACAGCTCCACGACTTCGATCTTGCCAGGCACGGCGACCGGGACCGGATTGGTCAATTCGACATAAGGGGCGGCGGGTGCTTCGGCGGCTTGGGCAGTCACGCCGAACAGGCTGGCAGCGACGAGTGCGGCGCTGATGATCAGATTACGCATGCTTTACTCCTGGACAATTTTGGTCGCCTCGCGCGACCTGTTTTCAGACAGGTCCTGGCGGGCTTGAGTTCTGTAGTGTAACGGCAGCGGCCACAAAAAAGGGCGGCCTGAGCCACCCTTTTTATACTTGCTGCGACGGATTAATAGAGCGTTAACGTTGCAGGAGATGTACGTCCCGCACGACGCCCGATTCGCCGGTCTTAATGCAGGCCTTGAATGTAGCTGGACACTGCCGCGATATCTTCGTCGCTGAGTTTTTTGGCAATACTCTGCATCGGCTTGGTATCGCCATCGTTGGCACGACCGCCTTCTTCCTTGCGGAAGTCGGTCAATTGCTTGGCAACGTATTGAGCGTGCTGGCCACCCAGATGCGGGAAGCCGGCAGCTGCGTTGCCCTTGCCATCTGGAGAGTGGCAGCCGGTGCAGGCTGGCAGGCCCTTGGCCAGGTCGCCGCCGCGGAACAAGGCTTCACCGCGAGACACGACTTTCGGGTCGGCGGCGCCAACGCTGCCTTTCTGGCTGGCGAAGTAGGCGGAGATATCAGCCAGGTCCTGATCGCTCAGGTTGGTCAGCAGGCCGGTCATTTCCAGAACGGTGCGTTTGCCGGACTTGATGTCGTGCAGCTGCTTGTTCAGATAACGCTCGCCCTGGCCTGCCAGTTTCGGAAAGTTAGGCGCCATGCTGTTGCCATCCGGGCCATGACAGGCGCCACATACTGCGGCTTTCGCCTGACCAGCAGTCGCATCACCTGCAGCATGGGCTACGCCGGAGATCCCCACGGTCAACAGCAGACTCACGATCAATTTGTTCATCAGCTAATCCAACTACGGCTAAGGGTTAAAGAGTTATGGACCGGGATCACTCGCTCATCCACTGGATGATGGCATGGTAATCCTCGGCACTGCAGTCCATGCACAAACCACGCGGCGGCATCGCCTTGAAACCCTGGGTCACGTGTTGCACCAGCGTCTCCATACCTTTCGCCAACCTCGGCGTCCAAGCTTCCTGATCGCCCTTTTTGGGCGCCATGGGTAGTTGGCCGGAATGACAGGCACCACAAACACGGTTGTACACAGCTTCCGGATCCTGTGTAGCCTGAGCGCTGTAAAGCGGCATCAAGACACCGGCAGCTAGCAGCCATTTCGTCATAAAACGACCTTTTCAGGGTTGAGAGCGTTCTGCGTTCTAATGCGCAATCAAGGTCTATCGCTCTCGTGAACTTCATCCTACGCTGGGACAAAGCGCACACAAAATCTGCGGCATTATATACTGGCGTCACTGAAACGGAAACGACACTGCTCGCCGCGTCCATTCCCGGCGCCGCCCACATCGGAAATCCCATGCAACTCAAGAACCCCATCCTCGGCCTGTGCCAACAGTCCACCTTCATGCTCAGCGCTGCCAAAGTCGACCAATGTCCCGATGACGAAGGCTTTGAAGTGGCCTTCGCCGGGCGTTCCAACGCCGGCAAATCCAGTGCGCTGAACACCCTGACGCACGCCAGCCTGGCGCGGACCTCGAAAACT
Source organism: Pseudomonas sp. LBUM1660 (assembly GCF_059695935.1). Taxonomy (NCBI): domain Bacteria; kingdom Pseudomonadati; phylum Pseudomonadota; class Gammaproteobacteria; order Pseudomonadales; family Pseudomonadaceae; genus Pseudomonas; species Pseudomonas sp. LBUM1660. The sequence goes on from NZ_CP166795.1 coordinate 61,711, forward strand.
CCGGGTCGCACGCAGCTCTTGAACTTCTTCAAGCTAGACGATGATCGTCGTCTGGTCGACCTCCCGGGTTACGGTTACGCGAAAGTGCCTATCCCGTTGAAGCTGCACTGGCAGCGTCACCTGGAAGCTTATCTGGGTGGTCGCGAAAGTTTGAAAGGCCTGATTCTGATGATGGACATCCGTCATCCAATGACCGACTTCGACCTGTTGATGCTCGACTGGGCCGTCGCCAGCGGCATGCCGATGCACATTTTGCTGACCAAAGCCGACAAGCTGACCTACGGCGCGGCGAAAAACGTTCTGCTCAAGGTTCAGACAGACATCCGCAAAGGGTGGGGCGATGCGATCAGCATCCAGTTGTTCTCGGCGCCAAAACGCATGGGCCTGGAAGACGCCTACACTGTATTGGCAGGCTGGATGGAACTGGCGGACAAAGGCTCCGAGGTTGCCCCGCAATAAATCGCAGGCAAAAAAAACCCCGGACTTCTTATGGGGAGGGGGAAGTTCCGGGGTTCAAGTTCCGGACCGCTAGGGCGGGATCCAGATATCTGCCAACACTTAACACAACATAGGAGCTTCGAAGGGCTTCACCAGCCATTCAGTAACTCTGAGTGGCAGTTCACAGGTTTAGTTCCGGAGCTTCAGAAACCATTTGTAATAAGTGTGATTTCTTTCCGAAATAAGGGCCCTTCACCCTTCTGCCGCGGCACTATGCCGCAGCAGAAAACGCCTTTTCAGACGGCTCAGTGAGCCTCATCCCAGTTATTGCCTACGCCAACCTCGACCAGCAACGGAACATCCAGCTTCACGGCGTCGCTCATGTGCACGCGAATTTCATCGCGAACCTGGTCGACCAGATCTTCACGCACCTCAAGCACCAATTCATCGTGCACCTGCAGGATGACTTTGGCGTCGAGGCCCGATGAGGTCAGCCAGTTATCCACAGCCACCATGGCTTTCTTGATGATGTCCGCCGCCGTGCCCTGCATCGGGGCGTTGATCGCCGTGCGTTCGGCCCCTTTGCGCAGGGCCGGGTTCTTCGCGTTGATTTCCGGCAGGTACAGGCGTCGGCCGAAGATCGTTTCGACAAAACCTTGCTCGGCCGCCTGGGTGCGGGTGCGTTCCATGTACGCCAGAACACCCGGGTAGCGGGCGAAATAACGGTCGATGTACGCCTGGGATTGCTTGCGATCAACGCCGATCTGCTTGGCCAGGCCAAACGCGCTCATGCCGTAGATCAAACCGAAGTTGATCGCCTTGGCGCTGCGACGCTGATCGGTGGTGACCTCGGCCAGTTCCACGCCGAACACTTCGGCGGCGGTGGCTTTATGCACGTCCAGGTCATTGCGGAACGCGTGCAGCAAACCTTCGTCCTTGGCCAGGTGCGCCATGATCCGCAGTTCGATTTGCGAATAGTCCGCCGCCAGCAACTTGTAGCCTTTTGGCGCGACGAACGCCTGACGAATCCGCCGCCCTTCGGCCGTGCGGATCGGAATGTTCTGCAAGTTTGGATCGCTGGACGACAAACGCCCGGTCGCCGCGACAGCCTGATGATAGGACGTGTGAATCCGCCCGGTGCGCGGGTTGATCTGCTCCGGCAGGCGATCGGTGTACGTGCTTTTCAGTTTGCTCATCGACCGGTACTGCATCAGCACTTTGGGCAGCGGGTAGTCCTGCTCGGCCAGTTCCGCCAGTACCGCTTCGGCGGTGGACGCCTGGCCCTTGGCGGTTTTGCTGAGGATCGGCAAGCCGAGTTTTTCGTACAGGATCACGCCCAATTGCTTCGGCGAGCCGAGGTTGAATTCTTCACCGGCGATGGCGAATGCCTCACGCTCCAGCGCGACCATTTTGTCGCCCAGTTCAACGCTTTGAATGCCCAACAGATTGGCATCGACCAGCGCGCCCTGGCGTTCGATGCGGGCGAGCACCGGCACCAACGGCATTTCGATTTCGCTCAGGACTTTGCTCAGGCTCGGAATGGCATTGAGCTTTTCCTGCAAAGTTTGATGCAGGCGCAGCGTCACGTCGGCGTCTTCGGCGGCGTAAGGCCCGGCCAGTTCCAGCGAGATCTGGTCAAACGTCAGCTGCTTGGCGCCCTTGCCGGCGATGTCCTGGAAACTCGTAGTGGTGTGGTTCAGGTACTTGAGCGCCAGGCTGTCCATGTCATGGCGGGTCGCGGTGGAATCCAGCACGTAGGATTCGAGCATCGTGTCGAACGCGATGCCTTGCACGGTGATGCCGCAGTTTTGGTCGCCACCGATGGCGCAGTTGGCCAGGATGTTCATGTCGAACTTGGCGTGCTGGCCGACCTTGAGTTTGTTCGGGTCTTCCAGAATCGGTTTCAACGCGCGCAGCACGGTGTCGCGATCAAGCTGATCCGGCACACCCATGTAGGAATGGGTCAGCGGGATGTAGGCCGCTTCGTTGGCCTGTACAGCAAACGACAGGCCGACCAGTTGCGCCTGCTGCGCATCGATGCCGGTGGTTTCAGTATCAAAGGCGATCAGCTTGGCGTCGTTGAGTTTCTTCAGCCACAGGTCGAAATCGGCCTGGGTGAGGATCGTGGTGTACTTGAGCACGGTCTCGACAGCGGCTTCTTCAACCACCGGGGTGCTGACTTCCTGGCCGGAACGCTTGGCATCACGCTGGTTATCTTCAAACCAGCTCTTGAATTCGAGCAGGGTGTAGAGCTCAGCGAGTTTGTCGTGATCCGGCCGGCCCATTTGCAGGTCGTCGAGCCCGATGTCCAGCGGCACGTCGATCTTGATGGTTGCCAGTTGATAGGAGAGGAACGCCATCTCCTTGTGCTCTTCGAGCTTGGCCGGCAGGGTCTTGGCGCCGCGAATCGGCAGGGTCGGGACGATGTCGAGCTGTGCGTACAGCTCGGTCAGGCCGCCGTTCACGCCCACCAGCAGGCCGGAAGCGGTTTTCGGACCAATGCCCGGAACGCCCGGAATGTTGTCGGAAGAATCGCCCATCAGTGCCAGATAATCGATGATCTGCTCGGGAGCGACGCCGAATTTCTCCTTCACGCCCTCCACGTCCAGCGCGCTACCGGTCATGGTGTTGACCAAGGTAATGTGGCCGTCGACCAGTTGCGCCATGTCCTTGTCGCCGGTGGAGATCACCACCGGACGGTCAGCCGCGGCGCTGCTGCGGGCCAGGGTGCCGATCACGTCATCGGCCTCGACGCCTTCGACGCACAACAACGGGAAGCCCAGGGCGATCACGCTCTGGTGCAGTGGCTCGATCTGTACGCGCATGTCATCCGGCATGCTCGGACGGTTGGCCTTGTATTCGGCGTACATGTCATCGCGAAAAGTCCCACCCTTGGCGTCGAACACCACGGCGAACGGACTGTCCGGGTACTGCTTGCGCAGACTCTTGAGCATGTTCAGCACGCCTTTGACCGCACCGGTCGGCAGACCTTTGGAAGTGGTCAGCGGCGGCAGGGCGTGAAAGGCGCGGTACAGGTAAGAAGAACCGTCCACCAGGACGAGGGGGGCTTGGCTCATGAGCAGGATCAACCTTTTCGGCGGGTCCGGCGCTAGAATAGCGGGACCGTTGACGACAAAGGGACAAGGTTATCATGCGCACACTAAATCGCCTGTTGCTGGCTGGCTTGTTTGCAACCGTTCCCCTGGCCGTCATGGCGGCGGACGATGCGCCGACACCGGAGCCGGAAGTCACGATCCGCACGGAAGGGGACAAAACGATCCAGGAGTACCGCCAAAACGGTTTCCTGTACGCGATCAAGGTCACGCCGAAGGGCGCACCGCCGTATTTCCTGGTGCGTGCGGACGGTACAGATGCAAACTTCATCCGCTCGGATCAGCCGGATATGCTGATTCCGTCGTGGAAAATTTTTGAGTGGAAGTAGTTTCTTAATTTCAATCGGCGCTGGCTCAAGCAGCGGCGCCCGTACTGGCAGTTTAAACATGTCTGTGTTCACCCCGCTGGCTCGGCCCGAGCTGGAAACCTTTCTCGCCCCATACGGGCTCGGCCGCCTGCTTGATTTCCAGGGAATTGCCGCCGGTAGTGAAAACACCAATTTCTTCATCAGCCTGGAGCAGGGCGAATTTGTCCTGACCCTGGTCGAGCGCGGTCCGGTTCAGGAGATGCCGTTCTTCATCGAACTGCTTGATGTGCTGCACGAGGCTGATCTGCCAGTGCCTTACGCGTTGCGCACCACCGACGGCGTGGCCTTGCGCGAACTGGCCGGCAAGCCTGCGCTGTTGCAACCACGCCTGGCCGGCAAGCACATCAAGGACGCCAACGCGCAGCATTGTGCTCAAGTCGGCGAGTTGCTAGGCCACCTGCACCTGGCGACCCAGGCCAACATGATCAAGCGCAAAACCGATCGTGGCCTGGACTGGATGCTGGAGGAGGGCACGCAGTTGCTGTCCCACCTGAATGCCGAGCAGAGTGATTTGTTGCAACGGGCGCTGGACGAAATCACTCAGCAGAAGACGAAAATTCTGGCGTTGCCACGGGCCAACATCCACGCGGATCTGTTCCGCGATAACGCGATGTTCGAAGGCACGCACCTGACCGGGTTGATTGATTTCTACAACGCGTGCTCGGGGCCGATGCTCTACGACGTGGCCATTGCCTTGAATGACTGGTGTTCGGACGACAACGGACTGATCGATGGGCCTCGGGCGCGGGCGTTGTTGGGCGCTTATGCGGCGTTGCGGCCATTTACGGCAGCCGAGGCCGAGTTGTGGCCGACCATGCTGCGCGTGGCGTGTGTGCGGTTCTGGTTGTCACGGTTGATTGCCGCGGAGTCGTTTGCCGGGCAGGATGTGTTGATTCACGATCCGATGGAATTCCAGCAGCGGTTGGCGCAGCGGCAAAAGGTCAGCACACCGCTACCTTTCGCCCTTTGAAAGCTTCGCGAGCAAGCCTCGCTCCTACAGGGTTTGTGTCGTTCACATTATCTGCGAACGGCACAAATTCCGTAGGAGCGAGGCTTGCCCGCGAATTGGGGCGTCGCAGATCCCGCCGTTACAACGACTCCAGACACCCCGCCAAATCATTCCCCAACTTCTCCAGCACCTGCTCATACCCCTGCGCAGTCGCCGGCGTGTACCCACCCAACGCATCCAGTTCCGCCAATTTTACCGGCAGGCCGGCCACCAGGGTTTCCGCCAGGCGTGGACGCAGGGGCGGCTCACTGAACACACAGGTCTTGCCGACTTCCTGCAACCGCGTGCGCATCGCCGCGACGTGCTGGGCGCCCGGCTGGACTTCGGCGGCGACGCTGAATACGCCAGTGTGCTTGAGGCCGTAGGCGTTTTCAAAGTAGTCGAAGGCCTCGTGGAATACGAAGTACGGTTTGCCTGCGATGCCGGCCAGACGCGCTTTCAAGCGAAGATCCATTGCATCCAGACGCTCATCGAACGCCTTGAGGTTGCTCTGATAACGCATGGCGTTGGCCGGATCGGCTGCACTCAAGTCAGCAGCCATTTTTGTGGCAATCACCCGAGCGTTTACCGGCGACAACCACAAATGCGCGTCCAGGCTGCCTGGGCGATGATCGTGGTCATGCTCGTCGGCTTCTTCCGCGTGGGAATGGCTGTCTTCGCCGAAGTGGCGCAGTTTTAGCCCCGGCAAATCCTGCACGGCGACGCTCGGCAGGGTTCGACCGTTCAGTACGCGAGGCAGGAAACCTTCCATGGCCGGACCGATCCAGTAAACCAGATCCACCGATTGCACCTTGCGCACGTCGGACGGACGCAACGCATAGTTATGCGGCGAAGCACCCGGTGGCAGCAGCACTTCCGGGATCGCCACGCCGTCCTGCACCGCAGCGGCAATCAGCTGTAGCGGCTTTATGCTGGTGAGGACTTTGACGTCGGCTTGAACTGAGCCAATGAACAGAAAACTGGCGACAAATGTGACAAAGATAGAAAAAAGTCGGGACACGATGACCACTCGAAGAGGCGAGAACGGGTAACATAATAACGTCTCTCACAAAACTCGTCGCCGCTCATGCCTAAAACACCGATTGCCAGCCGTCCCCACGACCACTCTCATTGCGTGCATAGCGCACTGACTGAGGCCGATGCCTTGTGCGCACGTCAAGGCCTGCGCCTGACTGCCTTGCGTCGGCGGGTGCTGGAGCTGGTGTGGCAAAGCCACAAGCCGCTGGGTGCCTACGACATTCTCGCGGTACTCAGTGAGCAGGACGGCCGCCGCGCCGCGCCGCCAACCGTGTACCGTGCGCTGGATTTCCTGCTGGAAAACGGCCTCGTCCACCGCATCTCCTCGCTCAACGCCTTCGTTGGCTGCAATCACCCGGAGCATGCCCACCAAGGCCAGTTCCTGATTTGCCGCGAATGCCACGCCGCCATCGAGCTCGAACAGAAATCCATCAGCGACGCGATCATCAGCAGCGCCAAGGACGTCGGTTTCGTCGTCGAAGGCCAGACCGTCGAAGTGGTCGGCCTCTGCTCGGGTTGCCAGGGGGCTTAATGAGCAATGCGCTGATCCGCCTCGAGAACGTTGCCGTCACCTTTGCCGGGCAAAACGTGCTGGATAACATCGAGCTGAGCGTCGAGCCGGGGCAGATCGTCACCCTGATCGGCCCGAACGGCGCTGGCAAAACCACGCTGGTGCGCGCCGTGCTCGGCCTGTTGAAGCCGGACAGTGGCAGCGTCTGGCGCAAGCCGAAACTGCGGGTCGGTTACATGCCGCAAAAACTTCACGTCGACCCGACGCTGCCGCTGTCCGTGCTGCGCTTCTTGCGTCTGGTGCCGGGCGTGGACCGCGCCAGGGCCTTGGCGGCACTCAAGGAAGTCGGCGCTGAGCAAGTGATCGACAGTCCGGTGCAAAGTGTTTCCGGTGGTGAAATGCAGCGCGTGCTATTGGCTCGGGCCCTGCTGCGTGAGCCGGAACTGCTGGTGCTCGACGAACCGGTGCAAGGCGTCGACGTGGCCGGCCAAGCCGAGCTCTACAGCCTGATCACGCGCCTGCGCGACCGTCACGGCTGCGGCGTGTTGATGGTCTCCCATGATTTGCACCTGGTCATGAGCACCACCGATCAGGTGGTTTGCCTGAATCGTCATGTCTGTTGCTCCGGGCACCCGGAACAGGTCAGCGGCGATCCGGCTTTCGTCGAGCTGTTCGGCAAGAACGCACAAAGCCTGGCGATTTATCACCACCACCACGACCACGCCCATGACCTGCATGGTTCGGTAGTCAGCGCGGTCCCGGCGGCCCACACCCATGTCCATGGAGATAGCTGCAAGCATGGCTGATTTTCTGCTCTACGCCCTGCTTGCAGGTCTGGCTTTGGCACTGGTCGCAGGACCGTTGGGTTCGTTTGTGGTCTGGCGGCGCATGGCCTATTTCGGCGACACCTTGTCCCACGCGGCCTTGCTCGGAGTGGCGTTGGGCTTTCTGCTGGATGTCAGCCCGACGGTGGCGGTCACCGTCGGCTGTTTGCTTTTGGCGGTGTTGCTGGTGACGTTGCAACAGCGGCAGCCGCTGGCGTCCGACACACTTTTGGGAATTCTCGCACCGAGCACGCTCTCTCTGGGCCTGGTCGTACTAAGCTTCATGCACGAAGTGCGGATCGACCTGATGGCGTACCTGTTCGGTGACTTGCTGGCGATCAGCCCGACCGACCTGGCCTGGATACTCGGCGGCAGCGCCGGCGTTCTCGCGTTGCTGGTGACATTGTGGCGGCCATTGCTGGCAATCACGGTGCATGAAGAACTGGCCCGGGTGGAAGGTTTGCCCGTGCCGGCGCTGCGCCTGACCCTGATGTTGCTGATCGCTGTGGTGATCGCGGTGGCGATGAAAATCGTCGGTGTGTTGCTGATTACTTCGCTGTTGATCATCCCGGCGGCTGCGGCACAACGTCACGCCCGCTCGCCGGAGCAGATGGCACTGGGCGCGAGCCTGCTGGGCATGCTCGCGGTCTGTGGCGGGCTGGCGCTGTCGTGGTTCAAGGACACCCCGGCGGGCCCATCGATTGTTGTGACGGCCGCCGCACTGTTTCTTCTGAGTTTTGTCCTGCCCCGTCGAGGGGTGTAGACTTGCTCGTTTTTTGCGCAAATAGAGAGTCGCAGGAATGAAGCTGTTAGCCTCCCGTTATCTGCTCCTTGTCGCATTTTCGCTGCTACTGGGTGCTTGCCAAAGCACGCCATCGGCCACCACTGTGGCGACCGATGCACGGGCCACGGCCATCGCGCAGCTGGAACAAAACCTGGCCAGCAGCGAGCTGGCCACTGCCGAAGATCAACTGGCAACCTTGCAGGCCCAGTCGCCCGACGATCCATCCCTTGTGCAATATCAGCGGCAATTGGCCGAAGCCTATTTGCGCCGCAGCCAGATCGTGTTGCAAAAGGGTGATGTGAATGCGGCCGCCACGGCGCTGGCTCGGGCTCGGGCATTGATGCCAAAGGCTCCGGCGCTGACGGGTGGGGTCAACAACGCCATCGTCAATGCCCGTAAAGCTGAGCTGGACAGGGCTGAAGCGGCGCTCATGGCTGCCGAGGCCAAGCCACAGGCCAAAGTCATCGATCCTACGGCTGAAAGCACCACGATTGCGTTGAACCTCACCGATATGACCAAGCTTCGTCGTCAATTGGATGCGATCGCCGCCGATGTGGTGAATTACCAGTGCGATGTCAGCATCCAGGCGCCGCGTACTCAGGATTTCCCTTGGCTGGCCACATTGCTGACCAAACGGGTGAAGAAGCTGGATTCAGGGTTTGATCTGAACCTTGAGAAGCAGATCCTGCGCAACGTTCCGGCGCAGATGGTGTTGAGCCCTCGTAAACCCTAAAAGCTTCGCGGGCAAGCCTCGCTCCTACAGGATGTGTGTCGTTCGCTAATGTAATGAACGACACGAAACTCTGTAGGAGCGAGGCTTGCCCGCGAAGGCGTCTCATCTAGCAATACAACACTTTAAGCCGGAATCGCCTTGGCCTTCGGCTCCCGATCCCAAACCCGATGCTGCCCGATCGCGGCAAAAAACGGTTTGATCAACTTGGCATCCGCACCCACGATCAGCCCCGCATCAGCCTCCAGCTTCAACACATCCAGCAACTGCTTCGCCTCGCCATGCAGCGCAATCGCCTTCAAGTGCTTGTACGCCTCCAGCAGGTAATGCAGCGCCACGCCATCAGTGCTCAACGCCTTGATCGACGCCGCGCCACCGGGCACGAATACCGCATCGAATGCCACCGAAGGCAAGCCTTCCATCGAAGCGTCCACCGGCAGTGTTTTGCCATCGGCGGTGGTCACCGGCGCGGAAGTCGGGCCGAGCAATTTGGCGTGCGCACCTTCGGCCTTCAGCGCCTTCTTCATCGCATCAATCGCAGCACCATCGACACCGTTGGCCGCGAGAATCGCCACTTTTCGGGTTTTGATATCTGCGGGCAGCAGATTGGCCTGGCTCAAGGCGGGCGAGCGGTCCGGCGAAGTCTTGCGCACTTCAACGGTGCCAGCCTTCGGCGCGGGCAAGCCGAGGTTCTGCGCCACGCGCTTTGCCAGTTCCAGGTCGATATTGGCCAGGATCTCATTCACCTGACGCGCCCGGATGAACTCACGCTCAACCTTGCCCAGCTCAAAGCTGTACGCCGAGATGATGTGTTCCTGTTCGTGCTTGCTCATGCTGTGGAAAAACAGGCGCGCTTGGGAGAAATGGTCGCTGAACGACTCGCTGCGTTGGCGAATCTTGTTGGCATCGATGCGCTCAGGGTAGGTCTCGAACCCACCGTCCTGCGCGGCGGGCGGCGTCTCCTTCGGCCAGCCACCATCGATGGAGTTCGGCTCGTAGGATGCGCGTCCCTTGTCGATGGTGGTGCGATGCAACGCATCCCGTTGGCCGTTATGGAACGGCGCCACCGGGCGGTTGATCGGAATCTCGTGAAAGTTCGGCCCGCCGAGTCGGCTGATCTGCGTATCGGTGTAGGAAAACAGCCGTCCCTGCAATAAAGGATCGTTGGAGAAGTCGATGCCTGGCACGATATGGCCCGGGCAGAACGCAACTTGCTCGGTTTCAGCGAAGAAGTTGTCCGGGTTGCGGTTGAGCACCATCTTGCCCAGCGGGGTAATCGGCACCAGTTCTTCCGGGATCAGCTTGGTCGGGTCGAGGATATCGAAGTCGAATTTATGTTCGTTTTCTTCCTCGATGACCTGCACGCCCAGTTCCCATTCCGGGTAGTCGCCCATCTCGATCGATTCCCACAGATCGCGACGGTGGTAGTCGGTGTCTTTGCCGGCCAGCTTCTGCGCTTCATCCCACACCAGTGAGCAAGTACCGGCGGTAGGGCGCCAGTGGAATTTGACGAAGCGCGACTTCCCTTCGGCGTTGATCAACCGGAACGTATGCACGCCAAAGCCTTGCATGCTGCGCAGGCTTTTCGGGATCGCCCGGTCGGACATGGCCCAGATCACCATGTGCGCTGATTCCGGTACCAGAGAAACGAAGTCCCAGAAGGTGTCGTGAGCCGAGCCGCCGGTAGGAATCTCGTTGTGTGGCTCCGGTTTCACAGCATGCACGAAGTCAGGAAACTTGATTGCATCCTGAATGAAAAACACCGGCATGTTGTTGCCCACCAGGTCGAAGTTGCCTTCGTCGGTGAAGAACTTCACGGCGAAACCTCGCACGTCCCGCACGGTATCGCCTGACCCGCGCGGTCCCTGCACCGTGGAAAAGCGCACGAAGACCGGGGTTTTCTTGCCCGGGTCCTGTAGGAAACCGGCCTTGGTCAGTACGGAATGGTTTTCATAGGTCTGGAAAAAACCATGAGCGCCAGTGCCCCGTGCATGGACGATGCGCTCCGGGATCCGCTCATGGTCAAAATGCGTGATTTTTTCACGCATGATGAAGTCTTCCAGCAACGACGGCCCGCGGGCGCCGACCTTCAAGGTGTTCTGGTTGTCCGAAACCTTCACGCCCTGATTGGTCCGCAGGGCTTGCTCGGTGGCGTCGGAGCGGAATTTTTCCAGGCTATCGAGCTTGGCATTGGTGTTGCCGCGGTCCAGGGTATCGGTCCCGGCCAGTGCGCTTTTGGGTGCGGCAGGCTTTTTAGTGCTCATCAGTCGTAAACTCCTCGTTGCGATCCCGTAGCCAGGACTTATATGCATTCCCCAGGCACGGCACCGGGGGCGTTTTCGAGTTGCCTTATTAGTGACTGGCGAGCTTTTTAGCCGTTCCTTTTTTCTAACCTTCGATCGCGTTATTGCCAAATGGAAGGTTGAATGCGGAATAAATGCTAATAACCTCTATACGGACAGGCTAAAATGCGCGCCCGGCTAACTGCTGACCCTATTCCAACGCGCCCCACAAGGTTCGCTACGTGATCGAGTTTCAAAACGTCCACAAAACCTACCGCGTCGCCGGTAAGGATATCCCCGCTCTGCACTCGACCAGTCTGTCGATTGAGAACGGTCAGGTCTTCGGCCTGATCGGTCACTCCGGCGCGGGAAAAAGTACCCTGCTGCGTCTGATCAATCGCCTGGAAGAATCCAGTGGCGGCAAGATCTTCGTCGACGGCGAAGAAGTCACGGCGCTCGATGCCAACAGCCTGCGCCGCTTCCGCCAGCAGGTCGGGATGATTTTCCAGCACTTCAATCTGCTGGCGTCCAAGACCGTGGCTGACAACGTCGCGCTGCCGTTGACCCTGGCCGGTGAACTGTCGCGCAGCGAGATCGACCAGCGTGTCGCCGAGTTGCTGGCTCGGGTCGGCTTGTCCGACCACGCCAAGAAGTACCCGGCGCAGCTGTCCGGCGGCCAGAAGCAGCGCGTCGGCATTGCCCGCGCCCTGGCGACCAAGCCGAAAATTCTGTTGTGCGACGAAGCCACTAGCGCCCTGGACCCGCAGACCACGGCGTCGGTCCTGCAATTGCTGGCCGAGATCAATCGCGAGCTGAAACTGACCATCGTCCTGATTACCCACGAGATGGACGTGATCCGCCGGGTCTGCGACCAGGTCGCAGTCATGGACGCGGGTGTGATCGTCGAGCAAGGTTCGGTCGCCCAGGTGTTCCTGCATCCCAATCACCCGACCACCAAGCGTTTCGTGCAAGAAGACGATCAGATCGATGAAAGCGAACAGCGTGACGACTTCGCTCACGTGCCGGGCCGCATCGTGCGTCTGACTTTCCAGGGCGAAGCGACCTACGCGCCATTGCTGGGCACCGTCGCTCGGGAAACGGGTGTGGACTACAGCATCCTGGCCGGTCGTATCGACCGCATCAAAGACGTCCCCTATGGGCAATTGACCCTGGCTGTTACCGGTGGCGACATGGAGGCGGCGTTCGCCCACTTCACCGCGGCTGACGTCCACATGGAGGTCCTGCGCTAATGGAAGTCCTGACAAGTTTCTTCGTTAATATCGACTGGTTCGAAATCTGGCTGGCCACCGGCGATACCCTGCTGATGCTCTTCGGTTCGCTGTTGTTCACCGTGTTGCTCGGCCTCCCGCTGGGCGTGCTGTTGTTCCTGTGCAGTCCGCGTCAGTTGCTGGAATCCAGAGCCCTCTACGCCGTGCTGTCACTGGCGGTGAACATCCTGCGTTCGCTGCCGTTCATCATTTTGCTGATCGTGATGATCCCGTTCACCGTGCTGATCACCGGCACCTCGCTCGGCGTCGCCGGTGCGATCCCGCCGCTGGTGGTGGGCGCCACGCCGTTCTTCGGGCGACTGGTGGAAACCGCTCTGCGCGAGGTGGATCGCGGCATCATCGAAGCCACCCAGGCCATGGGAGCGACTACCCGGCAGATCATCATCAACGCCTTACTGCCAGAAGCCCGCCCGGGCATTTACGCGGCGATTACGGTGACGGCTATTACACTGGTGTCCTACACGGCGATGGCCGGGGTGGTCGGCGCCGGTGGGTTGGGTGACCTGGCGATCCGTTTCGGCTACCAGCGTTTCCAGACCGATGTGATGATCGTCACCGTGGTGCTGTTGCTGGTGCTGGTGCAGGTTCTGCAAATGGTTGGCGACAAACTGGTCGTCCATTTCTCACGTAAATAAGATTGAGCCGGCCATTCGCTGGCAGGTGCCAAACGGGCGCCGCAAGCGGGTGCCCCACAAGGAGTTAGCTGAATGAAAAAACTATTCGTCGCGTTCGCAGCCGTTGCAGCATTTTCCGCCCACGCGGACACCCTGACCGTCGCAGCCACCCCGGTCCCGCATGCGGAAATCCTCGAATTCGTCAAACCGGCCCTCGCCAAAGAAGGCGTGGACCTGAAAGTCAAAGTGTTCACTGACTACATCCAGCCAAACGTGCAGGTCGCCGAAAAACGCCTGGACGCCAACTTTTTCCAGCACCAGCCGTACCTCGATGAGTTCAACAAGGCCAAGGGCACCGACCTGGTCGCCGTTGCCGGTGTGCACCTGGAACCGCTGGGCGCTTACTCCAGCAAGTACAAGGCACTGACCGAGCTGCCGGGCGGCGCCAACGTGGTGATCCCGAACGACGCTACCAACGGCGGTCGTGCACTGTTGCTGCTGGCCAAGGCCGGCCTGATCAAGTTGAAGGATTCGAACAACATCCTGTCGACCGTCAAGGACATCACCGAGAACCCCAAGGACCTGAAATTCCGTGAGCTGGAAGCCGCGACCATCCCGCGCGTGCTGACCCAGGTCGACCTGGCGCTGATCAACACCAACTACGCGCTGGAAGCCAAGCTCGATCCGTCCAAGGACGCGCTGGTCATCGAAGGCAACGACTCGCCTTACGTGAACATCCTCGTAGCCCGCCCGGACGACAAGGACAGCGCAGCGATGCAGAAGCTGGTTGCTGCCCTGCATAGCCCGGAAGTGAAGGCCTTCATCCTCGAGAAGTACAAAGGCGCGGTATTGCCGGCGTTCTGATCTACCGCTTGAACGAAAAATGGGGCGCATTGAATGCGCCCCATTTTTTATGCCTGAAACACCGTCCCCTGTAGGAGCCAGGCTTGCCGGCGAAGGCGATCTCACGGGCGCTTTCGCCGGCAAGCCTGGCTCCTACAGAGGACGTCGCTTATTTGCGGTTCAGCATCACCGGCAACTGCGCCACCAACTTGGCGTTATTCAGCGGTGCGCGAATGAACCCACGCTGTGTCCCGTCCGGGCCGATCACCGCCAGGTTGCCGCTGTGATCAACCGTGTAATTCGGCTTGCTGGTATCTGCCGGAATAAACGGAATGCTCACCGCATTGGCCAGTTTCTGAATGTCTTCAACCGACGAAGCCGTCAGGCCTGTGAACTGCGGATCGAAGTAGCCCAGGTACTGTTTGAGCTGTTTGGGCGTGTCGCGGTTCGGGTCGACGCTGACCAGGATGATCTGCAACTTCGCCACGGCCTCTGGCGGCAGTTCGCTTTTGATCTGGCGCAGCTGGGCGAGGGTGGTCGGGCAGATGTCCGGGCAGAAGGTGTAGCCGAAGAACAGCAGTGACCACTTGTCTTTCAGCTCGTTGACCATCACTGGCTTGCCGTCCTGATCGGTCATCGTCACGTCCGGCAGGTTGCGGCTTTGCGGCAGCAAAATGATCCCGGCGTCGATCAATGCTGTCGGATCGCCCTGGCCTTTGCCGGACAGCACTTTGTTGATGGTCAGGCCCATGACCAGCGCGATCAGGGCGACGAGGATAAAGACGGTTTTCTGAGTTCGAGTCATAGGTTCAACAATAAGTAGTGGTCTACGAGCAGCGCGATAAACAGCAGGAACAAGTAGTAAATAGAGTACTTGAACGTGTTGATCGCCGCGTGCGGCCGAGTGCCACGGTACAGCACCACGGCCCATTGCAGAAACCTTGCGCCCAGTCCCAGGGCGCAAATCAGGTAGAGCATGCCGCTCATGTGGATCACGTAGGGCATCAGGCTGACGGCCAGCAGCACGAAGGTATAAAGCAGGATATGGACCTTGGTGTAATGCTCGCCATGGGTCACCGGCAACATCGGGATGTCAGCCTTGGCGTATTCCTCTTTGCGGTGTATGGCCAGGGCCCAGAAGTGTGGTGGGGTCCAGGCAAAGATGATCAGGACCAGCAGCAAGGGTTCGGCGCTGATATGGCCGGTGGCAGCGGTCCAGCCGAGCAACGGCGGGGCCGCACCAGCCAGGCCGCCGATGACAATGTTCTGCGGCGTCGCGCGTTTCAGGAAGCCGGTGTAGACCACCGCATAACCGAGCAAGGACGCGAGGGTCAGCCAGGCGGTCAGCGCGTTGGTGAAGGCCAGCAGTACGGCTTGCCCAAGCACCGCCAATACCAAGGCAAACGTCAGAGCCGCCGCCGGTGATACCCGACCTTCTGCCAAGGGACGTTTGTGGGTACGCGCCATCACTGCATCGATACGCCGGTCCACCACATGGTTCACCGCCGCCGCACCGCCGGCACACAACGCGATCCCCAGATTGCCGAACACCAGCACCGTCCACGGCACCCCGGCGCGGGTCGCGAGGAACATGCCGACCAGCGAGGTGATGAGCATCAGCACCACCACTTTCGGCTTGGTCAGCTCCAGGTAGTCACGCCAGATCGCCTGACTGTGACGTTCGCCGATCAGAGTCGCCATGGCATCTCTCCTTTTATTGTTATGGGCCCGGCTGAGTGTTTGCGCGGGCTGAACCGCCAGCGCGCAGGGTTTTGCTGTTTGACCCGAACCAGGCTGGTTCGCGCGTGATAATTGACCAGCACCATTGTCAGTAGCAGCGCTGCGCCACCCGCGTTGTGCGCGACGGCGACGGGCAGCGGCAAGTGGAACAAGACGTTGCTGATGCCGAGGGTGATTTGCGCGGCGAGTGCGATCAGCACCAGTCCGGCCAAGCGCGTCATGCCAACCACTTTCAGTTGCCAGGCCAGCCCCAGCAGCACGAGCGTTACCAACAACGCGCCGATGCGGTGAGTCAGGTGAATCGCCGTGCGGGCATCGCTGTCCAGTTGCCCGCCGAGGTAATTGGGGCCGATGTGTTGGGTCAGGTGAAAACCGTTGGCGAAATCAGCCGGTGGCAGCCATTGCCCATGGCAGGTCGGGAAGTCGATGCACGCCACGGCTGCATAGTTGGAACTGACCCAGCCCCCAAGGGCGACTTGCAGGATTACCAGCAGCAACCCGGCCGTCGCCCAGTGCTGCAAACGCCGTGGCACGGTCAGCGCCGGCAATACGCCGGACAATCGCAATGTCAGCAAAAACAACAGACTCAATGTCGCAAACCCGCCGAGCAAATGCCCGGTCACCACCTGCGGCCAGAGCTTGAGCGTCACCGTCCACATGCCGAACGCCGCTTGGGCGATCACCACCGCCAGCAGAAACAACGGCAACTTCACCGGTTGCCCCGGATGCCGGCGGTGCACCCAGGCGCGACCGGCCAGTACTGAAATCAACAACCCGAGGGTGCCGGCGAAATAGCGGTGGACCATCTCGTTCCAGCCTTTGTGGGCTTCGACGGGCGCATCGGGAAAATGCAATTCGGCATGGGCCAGTTGGGCTTCGCTTTTCGGCACGCTGATAAAGCCGTAGCACCCCGGCCAGTCCGGACAGCCGAGGCCGGCGTGGGTCAGGCGGGTGTAGGCGCCGAGCAACACTACAATCAGTGCCAGCAAGGTGGCAAACAGCGCGAGGCGAAATCCAGGTTTGGCCATGACGATGCCCTTATCCGATGTTCGACAGTTTCAACAGATGACGCAGGTCGTTGAGCAAGTCCTTGCCCTTCACCGTTGGGTCGTAGCGCAGCACCAGATTGCCGTGCGGGTCGATGATCCAAAGTTGTGGTGCGGCCTTGTCGCCGGTCCCGCTTTTTTTATTGAAAGCGCTGAAGGTGGTCAGGTCCATTGGGTAGCGTTGCAGTTGCGGGTATTCGCGGGTCAGCTTGGCGTCGTAATCGGCCGTCAGCGGTTGCGCAGCAGCCAGTGCGTGGCTGGCGCGTGACGCATCGCGGCTGAGGCCGATCTGGACCTGCCGCGCCAGGTACACCAGTTGCTGGCAGTCCACCGAGCACTCCTTGGGCGCGGTGACCAGCAATTGCCAACGGTCCTCTTGCGCTTGCACGCCAAGCTCGGCACGGGTCTGGCCGTTTCCGATCAGCTCGCCGTGATAGCTGCGGCCCTCCGGCACCCAGAACTGCAATTTGTACATGCCCGTGGCGAGGATCATCGGACCGATCACCCCCATCAGGATCAGCAATAACTGCAACCGGCCCTTGCGCCGACTCACCGGCGTTTTCGCCTCAGACATGCTGGGTGGATTCATGGCCGCTCCCATGGTGTTTCTCCTTTGCGTTGTGCCAGCCGAGATAGAGATAAAGGCCGAACAGGGCGATCGACATGGCGAACCACTGCACGGCATAAGCGATATGTTTTTCCGGCCCCATGGCCACTACGGGCCAATCGGCCTGGTAGGACGCGGGGCCGGCTTCTGCGCGTAACTCGTAGGCAAAACCGTCACGGTCGAGCGTCGTCCACAGCTTGGCCGGTTCGACGGCAGTGATCAGGTGTGGCCACGTGGTGGTGCTTGGGTCGGCGTGCAATTGGAAGGTGGCGCCAGGGGAGACGTAAACCCAGGCATCCAGACTCAGGGCCTGAGTCGGTGTAGTGAACTGCGGCGGGGTGCGCCGATCCGGCCACGGCAGCCAGCCACGATTGACCAGCAACCAGAGCCCGGTCGCCTGATCCTGAAACGGTTGCAGCAGTTCGACGCCGACCTTGCCGTCGCGCTGGCGGTTATCCAGCAGCAGACTGTGTGCGGCATCGAACTGACCGTGAATTCGAACCCGGCGAAAAGCCGGATCCTCGGTGTGTGGCAGCTCGGCACTGGCCATCGGTTCAGCCGCCCGGCGCTCGGAGTAGCTTTGCAACAGCGCGCTTTTCTCCGCGCCCCGGCTCAATTGCCAGAACCCGAGTGACACCAGCATGGGCAATAGAAGTGCGACCACCAGGGTCGGCACGATGCCCGGCCGGAAGCGCTTCATGGCGTCGCCAGAAAGTCGCTGGTTGCGATAGCTATACTCAAGTGCATCGCCTTCCCCCCGGAGTCCCACCATGCTCAAAGCAGCCATCGTCCTGATGCTGATTGCCACGGTTGTCAGCCTGTTCAGCGGCCTGTTTTTTCTGGTCAAGGACGACAGCAGCTCGAACCGCCTCGTCATTGCCTTGAGTGTTCGTGTTGCCCTGGCCGCCATCACCGTCGGCTTGATTGCCTGGGGTTTTTTCAGCGGCCAGTTGGTTTCTACTGCGCCTTGGTAACGCCTCAGAGCACGTAGACGAAAACGAAGAGACCGATCCACACCACGTCCACGAAGTGCCAATACCAACTCGCCGCTTCAAAACCGAACTGGTGTTCGTTATCGAAGTGCCCGCGCATGATCCGCATCAGCATCACAAACAGAATGATGGTGCCCATGGTCACGTGGGCGCCGTGGAAGCCGGTGAGCATAAAGAACGTTGCGCCGTAGATGCCCGAACCCAGCGTCAGGCCCAGTTCGTTGTAGGCGTGCATATATTCTTCGGCCTGAAAACCGAGGAACGCGCAGCCCAGCAATACGGTGATCGCCAGCCAGATTTTCAGCGCACCGCGATGGCCCTTTTTCAAGGCGTGGTGGGCGATGGTCACGGTGACGCTGGAACTCACCAGCAACACGGTATTGAGCAGCGGCAGGCCCCAGGGACTGATGACTTCCTTGGGCGGCGGAAACAGTTTTGAGTCAGGGTTATTCAGCAACGGCCAGACGAACTCGAAATTAGGCCAGAGCATATGAGCGAGGCCTTTGGCCCCTTCACCCCCGAGCGCCGGGCCGGAAATAGTTCTCACATAAAACAGAGCGCCGAAGAACGCGATGAAGAACATCACCTCCGAGAAGATGAACCAGCTCATGCCCCAGCGGAACGAGCGATCCATCTGTGCGCTGTACAACCCTTGGCGACTTTCCTTGATCACGGTTCCGAACCAGCCGAACAGCATGTAGGCCAGCAGCAGTCCACCGACGAAAAAGATCAGCGGGCCGTGAGACTCCGGCCGCGCCGCCTTCAGGTCGTTGAACCAGGTGGCCAGGCCGAACACGGTGACGAACATACCGAGCGTGGCAATGATCGGCCATTTGCTCTGGGCCGGTACGTAATAGTGCTCATGAGTTGCCATTTATTGTTCTCCTTATCGGGCACGCTCAGCCGCCAGTGTTTACAGCGACCGGTGGATGTCGGGCGGTGATATCGAACAGCGTGTAGGACAGCGTCAGGTGCTTCACTTCCTTGGGCATGTCGCGGTCAACGATGAAACGTACCGGCATCTCGATCCGTTGACCGGGCTGCAGCACTTGCTGGGTAAAGCAGAAACATTCGGTCTTGTGGAAATACGCCGCCGCGTTGCTGGGAGCGATGCTCGGCACTGCTTGCGCGCTCATCGGTTTGTCGGTCGGGTTGTGCGCGATAAAAATCATCTCGTTCACGGCCCCCGGGTTAGCCGTCAGTTCGTCACTTTTGGGATAGAAATCCCAGGACATGTCGGCGGAATTGGTCGACAGGAACTGCACGCGCACCTGGCGCGAAGTGTCGACCGTCTGCTCGCCCTCGTACTGCCCGCCGGTCTTGCCGTTGATGCCGAACGCCTTGCACATCACGTCGTAGATCGGCACCAGGGCAAAGCCGAAGACAAACATCGCCACCACGACCAACAGCAGGCGAGTGACAAGCTTCTTCATCGAAATCGAATCAGCCATGGTTTCCAGCCTCTACGCATAACCCGATAGGAGCGGGCCTTTGTGGCGAGGGAGCTTGCTCCCGCTGGGTCGCGAAGCGGCCCCAAAAGCTTGGCGTCTGCTTCGCAGCCGAGCGGGAGCAAGCTCCCTCGCTACACAAGCTCGCTTCCACAAAGGCAAGGCTGTTCATTTCACTTCCGGCGGTGTGGTGAAGGTGTGATACGGCGCCGGTGACGGGATGCTCCACTCCAGGCCTTCCGCGCCATCCCACGGTTTGGCCGGTGCCGGCTCGCCGCCGCGGATGGTCTTGATCACGATGAACAGGAAGAAGATCTGCGTGGCGCCGAACATGAACGCGCCGATCGACGACACCATGTTGAAGTCGGCGAATTGCAGGTTGTAGTCCGGAATCCGCCGCGGCATGCCCGCCAGCCCCACGAAGTGCATCGGGAAGAACGCCATGTTCATGCCGATGAACGAGAGCCAGAAGTGCAGCTTGCCGAGGGTTTCGTCGTACATGTGGCCGGTCCATTTCGGCAACCAATAGTAGGCCGAGGCGAAAATCCCGAAGATCGCCCCGGGCACCAGTACGTAGTGGAAATGCGCGACCACGAAGTAGGTGTCCTGGTACTGGAAGTCTGCCGGGGCGATGGCCAGCATCAGCCCGGAGAAGCCCCCGATGGAGAACAGGATCACGAAGGCCACCGCGAACAGCATCGGTGTCTCGAAGGTCAGTGAGCCTTGCCACATGGTGCTGGCCCAGTTGAACACTTTCACCCCGGTCGGCACCGCGATCAGCAGTGTGGCGTACATGAAGAACAACTCGCCCACCAGCGGAATGCCGACCACGAACATGTGGTGCGCCCAGACGATGAACGACAGGAACGCGATGCTCGCCGTGGCGTAGACCATCGAGGTGTAGCCAAACAGCGGTTTGCGCGAGAAGGTCGGGATGATCGAGCTGACGGCACCGAAGGCCGGCAGGATCATGATGTACACCTCGGGATGACCGAAGAACCAGAACACATGCTGGAACAGTACCGGGTCACCGCCACCGGCGGCACTGAAGAAGCTAGTGCCGAAGTGGATGTCCATCAGCATCATCGTCACGCACCCGGCCAGTACCGGCATTACCGCGATCAGCAGGAACGCGGTGATCAGCCAGGTCCAGACGAACAGCGGCATTTTCATCAACGTCATGCCGGGGGCGCGCAGGTTGAGGATGGTGGCGATCACGTTGATCGCACCCATGATCGAACTGATCCCCATCAAGTGGATGGCGAAGATGAAGAACGTCACGCTTTCCGGTGCATAGGTCGTCGACAGCGGGGCGTAGAACGTCCAGCCGAAGTTCGGTCCACCGCCGGGGGTGAACAGGGTCGACACCAGCAGGATGAATGCCGCCGGCAACAGCCAGAAGCTGAAGTTGTTCATCCGGGGCAGGGCCATGTCGGGCGCGCCGATCATCAACGGGATCATCCAGTTGGCGAGGCCGACGAACGCCGGCATCACCGCACCGAACACCATGACCAGACCGTGCATGGTGGTCATCTGATTGAAGAATTCCGGCTGGACGATTTGCAGTCCCGGCTGGAACAGCTCGGCGCGAATCACCATCGCGAACGAGCCGCCCAACAGGAACATGGAAAACGCAAACCACAGGTACAGCGTGCCGATGTCCTTGTGGTTGGTGGTCAGCACCCAACGCATCAGGCCTTTGGCGGGACCGTGGGCGTGATCGGCATGACCATGGTCATCGATGACGGCGCTCATGGCGTGTCTCCTGCAAACAGATGGGCTGGGCAGGCCGGGGCGCGCTGCCCCGACCGGTTCCTTGGTTGCGCAATAGACCGGGTCATTTGCTTTCCGCCTGTTTCAGCTCCAGCACTTCTTTAGGAGTGACCATGTCGCCTTTGTTGTTGCCCCAGGCGTTACGTTCGTAGGTCACGACCGCTGCGATATCGACTTCCGAGAGCTGTTTGCCGAACGCCGCCATGGAGGTGCCGGGCTTGCCGTGGAAGACAATGCTCAGGTGATCCTTGATCGGTCCGGTAGCGATTTTCGAGCCCTTGAGCGCCGGGAACATCGGCGGCAAGCCCTGACCTTCGGCCTGGTGACAGGCGACGCAGGTGGTGTGATAGACCTTGTCGCCGCGCTCTTTGAGTTCGTCGAGGGTCCACTCCTTGCTGGTCAGCTCTTTAAGCTGCAGGGCTTCGGCCTTGCGCTCGGCCAGCCATTTTTCGTAATCGGCCTTTTCCTTGACCTCGACCACAATCGGCATGAAGCCGTGGTCTTTGCCGCATAACTCGGCGCACTGGCCACGGTAGATGCCGGGTTTGTCGACGCGGGTCCAGGCTTCGTTGACGAACCCCGGAATCGCATCGCGCTTGACCGCAAAGGCCGGTACCCACCAGGAGTGGATAACGTCGGCCGACGTCACGAGGAAGCGCACCTTGGCGCCGATTGGCAGCACCAGCGGCTTGTCCACCTCGAGCAAGTAATGCTCGCCCTTGGTTTCCTTGTTGTGGATCTGGTCGGCGGGGGTCGTCAGGTTGCTGAAGAACTCGACGTCCTGGCCCAGGTATTTGTAATGCCACTTCCACTGATAGCCGGTGACCTGGATATCGATATCCGG
Source organism: Pseudomonas sp. LBUM1660 (assembly GCF_059695935.1). Taxonomy (NCBI): domain Bacteria; kingdom Pseudomonadati; phylum Pseudomonadota; class Gammaproteobacteria; order Pseudomonadales; family Pseudomonadaceae; genus Pseudomonas; species Pseudomonas sp. LBUM1660. The sequence continues at coordinate 83,983 of NZ_CP166795.1, forward strand.
CTCACTGGCGTCGTACATCTTGATCAGGGTTGCCGTCGCAGGAACCGCCATGGCCACCAGGATCAGGAAGGGCACGATGGTCCAGAGGATTTCAACGGTGGTGCTTTCATGAAATTTTGCGGCCACCTGCCCCGTGGAGCGGCGGTGGACCATCATCGACCAGAACATGGCGCCGAAGACGATGATGCCGATCACTACACAGATCCAGAAAATGGTCATGTGCAGGTCAAATACTGCGTGACTGATTTCAGTCGCTCCCGGCGCCATATTCACAGTCCAGGCGGCTTGCGCCTGGCTGAAAATCGACCACAACAGGAGGCCCATCCAGACGTGTGGATGTCGCATCATTGCGGGTTCCCCTTATCGTTCTTGTTATCCCGCCGGCTTTCACCTGCGGCAAGGGAGCGGCTTTTTCAGACTACGAAACTTGAATCGCCGAGCCTTGCTGCGTGTGCAGTCGGGCGTCATCAGCTAACTCCATTCCCACCCGAGTATAGACAGCGACTGCTACCTCGCAACGTGATGGCGTAAATGATCTGAAACAGGTGGGACTTGCGTTCAAGGGCACGAATGGAGAAGGATGCAGACGAGTGGTGGCAAATCGATATAACGGAGGCGTCTCAATAATGAAACAATTATGACAAATGCGTCTTAGCATTTTTCATAAGCCAGCTAAGTTATGTCTTCCCTATTTCATTGCCTTTGTTCCCTGGAGTTTTCATGAACACCGCCGCATTGCGCGAGCAGATCCAAAAAGCCCAACAACACGAGGCCGAAACCGGCCTGCTGACGCGTCAGCTTGAAACTCAATTGCCACACCTTCACTCCGCCATCCAATTGCCGGATGTCGACGCCAACGGCGTGATGACGCGTTTTGTGGCCGCGTATATAGAGCAAGTGCCGGACCTGCTGGATGCAGCCAATGAAGTCGCCAGGGAAGCGGGCATCGAATCACAGATCAAGCCGGTGCTGAACATCGCCGAACAGTTCTTCCTCCAGCCACCGGCAATCATGGCCGGTCATGTCGGCCTGGACAGCCTGCTGGACGAAGCCTATCTGGCGCATCGGTTGGTTGAAGAGGTCAATGACCTGTACATCAAGCATTTTGGCCAGCCACTGATTCCCTTGGACATGACTGTCGCCAACCTGATTGCCCACCAACTGATCGGCGAGGACTTCGCCAACCAGCTGGACGAGGCGGTACATCACGCCGTGGACGAGATGCTTGATGAAGAGAGTTTCGCGCTGGAGTCCGTGGAGGCTTATCGCGAAAAACTCAACAGCCCGGACACCGGCGCCGCGTGGAAGCGCTGGCCGTGCCTGTCGCGCCAGCTGGGTGTAGGGCTGGAGCTGGATCAGCCAGCGGCCTAACGCAATATCCCCCTGTAGGAGCGAGGCTTGCCCGCGAAGCTTTTGGCGTATTTGAAGACGCCTTCGCGGGCAAGCCTCGCTCCTACAGGAGGGCGATTTATGTGGCGGAACCGACTCCGGAAGTGGTCCGCAAACGCCCCTCCAACCGACGCTTCAACCCCCGCGCTTCAATCAGCAGCTTCGACCCCTTGGCCGCATTGGCCCGGCCCCATTCCTCAAGCAACTCCAGACACGAGTGATCGATGTAGCTCAGGTTATTGAGCGGCACATGCACCGTCGCGCCTGGGGGAATGGTCCCCAGCACCTGGGTCAACGCCGGCACCTTGAGAAAGGTTGCTGCTCCCGTCAATCGCAACTCCATCTCACCTTCGGCAGGCAGGTCGATCAGGCTGATTTTCAACCGCGAGGCCTTCCAGGCCAGTTTGGCCAGGGTCAATCCGAAGCCGATCAGCACGCCGGTCAACAGGTCGGTGAAGATGATTGCCAGCGCCGTCGCCGCGTAAGTGAACATCGGCATCCGGCCATAACGGCCCAGACCGCGAAAGGCCTTGAGGTCGACCAGTTTGAAACCGGTGTACACCAGCACGCCCGCCAGGCTTGCTACCGGAATGCTTTGCAGCACGCTGGACAGCAGCAAGACAAAAGCCAGCAACCACAGACCGTGGAAGATCGCCGACATTCGCGTGGTGGCGCCGGCCTGGACGTTGGCTGAACTGCGCACGATCACACCGGTCATGGGCAGCGCGCCAAGCAGACCGCAGAGCATGTTGCCGACGCCCTGAGCCGACAATTCCCGATCGAAATCGGAGCGCTGGCCGCTGTGCATGCGGTCCACTGCCGCTGCGGAGAGCAGGGTCTCGGCGCTGGCGATAAACGCCACGGCAAATGCGGCGATCAGTAAGGTCGGGTCAGCCAGATTGAGCAAGTCGGCGGGCTTCAGCCAGTCGATGGCTTCTGCCAGGTTGGCCGGGACTTCCACGCGTTTGACCTGCAAGGCGAGCATCAGGCTGGCGACCGTCGCCAGACCTACGCCAAGCAGCGCGCCGGGAATGAAACGCAGGGGGTGGGGGCGGAATTTCTCCCACAGCCACATCACCGCAATCGTCGACAGCCCAAGCAAACCGGCTTGCCAGCCAAGGGAGGGCAAGGCCTGGAGGACGGCCGCCGGGAAGGCTGCAAGGTTATCCAGTCCCGAGGGCTTGGGCACGGCGTCGAGCATCACATGCACCTGTGACAACACGATCAGTACGCCAATCCCGGCAAGCATGCCGTACACCACCGCAGGCGCCGTGACCCGAAACCAGCAGCCCAGCTTCAAGCGCCCGGCCACCAGTTGTAGAAAACCCGCCAGCAGAAGAATAGGCCCGAGCATGGCAATGCCATGCTGGCGCACCAGTTCGAACACCAGAACCGCAAGACCCGCCGCCGGGCCACTGACTTGCAGCGGTGAGCCGGCCAGCCAGCCCACGACCAGGCCACCAATGATCCCGGTGATCAAACCCTTGGCTGGCGGCAGGCCCGAGGCGATGGCGATGCCCATGCACAAGGGCAGGGCGACCAGAAACACAACCACGGACGCCAGCAGCTCCCGTGGCAGAACAGCTTTGAGTTGAGCGGCACGCATGGTGACTCTCCCGATGTTTTCTTCAGGCGTGGCAAAGCCAGGCTGCTTGATCAGCAACCTCGGCTAAACCACGCTTGGGAGGATTTAGAAGCGCGCTTTGGGCGTCGCCACGGGAATCGGATGGCTGCCATCGAGCGGCAGGAAACACCCTTTGTCCGCGTCGTAAGCTCTGATTTCGCTGGTTTCGATGTTGTAGATCCAGCCATGGATAAACAGCTGACCATTGGCCATACGCGAGGCGACCGAAGGGTGAGTGCGCAAATGCTGAAGCTGGGCGATCACGTTCTCTTCGGTGAGGACGTGCATACTTTCGCTTTCGTCAGCGCAATGGCAGTTTTCCTGGACCATGGTTTTCGCCACTTCCGCATGACGCAGCCAGGCTTTGACCGTCGGCATTTTTTCCAGGCTTTGCGGGTTGAGTACGGCGCGCATCGCTCCACAGTCGGAGTGCCCGCAAATGATGATGTGCTGTACGCCGAGGGCCAGGACCGCGTATTCGATGGCCGTGGAGACACCGCCGTTCATCTGCCCATAAGGCGGCACAACATTGCCGACGTTACGGGTCACGAACAGATCGCCGGGGGCGCTTTGGGTGATCAGTTCAGGAACGATGCGCGAATCGGCGCAGGCGATGAACATCGCTCGGGGGCTCTGGGCCGTGGCGAGTTTTTTGAAGAGTTCTTCCTGCTGGGGAAAAACCTCGTGATGAAAATGCAAAAAGCCGTCAACGATATGCTTCAGCGCTGCATCGGCGGTTTCCGCCTCGGGTTGGGCTGAAGCCGACGCAGCCAACGGCTGTTTATCCTTGTCACTCATGATTCATCCTCTTTGGCGGAGTCAGGGAATTTTCCCGTTTTGTCCGGTGTGAAGCCAGTGGCTGTTTAAAAAACATCCAGGCCGAAGATCTCGACCCGTCAGTCACTCGATGAGCAAGGTAACTGCCGAAACTTAACTCAAACTGAATCAAGCGCTCTAGTACGTGTGTTCCAGGTCACTAAAAACGTGACCAGCGTAATGGCCAAGTGCATTTCCCACTACTCAACCATAGGCCAATTGTCCTCAAATCAACGACATCTGGCGACCCGGCGGACAGAAGGCGTCGCAGTCCAGATTAAAACCTTCGCGCCGATTGAGCCCCAGTCGTTTGATGGTTTTGGCAAAGCGTTGCGCCAGCAAGTCGGCAAACGGCCCTTCACCGCGCATCCGGCTGCCAAACCGACTGTCGTAGAGTTCACCGCCACGGCTCTGGCGGATCAGGCTCAACACATGAGCGGCACGCTGCGGATAGTGGGCGGCCAGCCATTCTTCGAACAGCGGCGCCACTTCCAGCGGCAGACGCAACATCATGTAAGCCGCACTCTGGGCACCGGCTGCATGGGCCTCGGCGAGCAGGCTTTCAAGTTCGCTGTCGTTGATCATCGGAATCATCGGCGAACACAGCACGCCCACCGGGATGCCGGCTTCGCGCATCACCCGGATAGCCCGCAGCCGAGCCTTGGGCGCAGCCGCGCGCGGTTCGAGGATGCGTTTGAGCTCATCGTCGAGGGTGGTGAGGCTGATCATCACCGCCACCAGCCGTCGCTCGGCGAGTTCGGCCAGCAGGTCCAGATCCCGAAGAATCAGCGAGCCCTTGGTGATGATCGTCACGGGATGCCGATAACGCAGGAGCACTTCAAGGGTCTTGCGGGTGATTTTGTGTTCGCGCTCGATCGGCTGATAGGGATCGGTGTTGGAGCCCAGATTGATCGGCGCGCATTGATAGCCGCGTTTGGACAGCTGTTCTTCCAGCACATCGGCGGCGTTGGTCTTGGCGATCAGTTTGGTTTCGAAGTCCAGCCCCGGTGACATGTCCCAATAGGCGTGGCTGGGGCGTGCGTAGCAGTAGATGCAACCGTGCTCGCAGCCGCGGTAAGGATTGATCGAGCGGTCAAAGGGCAAATCCGGTGAGTTGTTGCGGGTGATGATGGTTTTCGCCGTTTCGATGCGCACTTCCGTGCCCTGCGTGACGGGCGCTTCCTGATACCAGCCGTCATCCTCGGCCACCGAGCGATTCGGCGCGAAGCGGTTGTGCGGGTTGGTTGCGGTGCCGCGGCCGCGAGGGGGCAGTGGGGTCGCCATCGATATGATCCTCAAGCTGTATATTCATACAGTATATGGCCGCGACCGAATAGGCCAGTGCCGTTCGGCACCTGAAAAGGTGTTAAGTCTTGAAGGGTTGTTTATTACTAATGAGTTTCTTGTAATTATGAGAAACAGATCGAAAGTAGCTTAGTTATAATCCATCGGTATTATGCGCTTCACACGATGTTGTCGTGTTCTCACTATTAAAAGGATTTAATTAATGTCGAATTACAATCAGCGCGGTGTCTTTCTACAACTGTTGGCCCCGTCTGTCGTTAGTCCGAAAGAAGTTCGGGTGTCCATGCAGTTTGCTTTGAAAGAAGAGGGTTACGACCCGGAACACCGTACGCCTACGTACTCCCTGCTGGACTCTAGCACCCATGAAGCCGTTTCGAATGACGGTGGTTTAACCTTCTCCATGCGTCAAAGCCCGGCTGACGTGAACGGTGACAGGAATGTCGATGCCCAGGACAAGGCCGTTCTGATTGCTCTGGCGACGGCGTATTCGAAAATCGTTAATCCTTGATTGTTATTGAGCGCATGAAACTTTTAAGTATTCATGCGCATGCATCTTGAGTAAGTACTTAAAGCGGTATGGGATTTTAGTACCGCTTTTTTTTATTAAGCGCCAGTCCGTACGAAAGCAGGTTTAAATCCTTCAATTCACGGTTCTTTGACAGAAGTCTCACGGGCCTTTGACTGCTCAGGGCGGAAGCTAGTGGCACCTAACCATTTTTCCCCACACGGTCGTCCGAGCATGCCCCGATTGCGCTTCTTACCTGCTACATGCCTGTTGTCGCTGGCCGCACTTTTCAACCTGACGGTGGCCTTTGCGGACGACGCCGATTTGCCCCGCCCGGCGGAATGGGCCCAGCCGGTCGAGGTGCAATACAACCTCTACCAAATGACCCCGACGCTTTACCGCAGCGCCTTGCCCGACAGCGGCGCCGTATCGTTGCTGAAAAAACTCAACGTCGCGACCGTCATCAATTTTCTGCCCGAGTCGGATTCAAGCTGGTTGACCGCGCCGGACATTACTCAGGTGCAACTGCCCTATCGCACCAATCACGTGGATGACGCCCAGGTGCTCAAAGCCCTTCGTGCCATCCAGACCGCCGAATCCCATGGCCCGGTGCTCATGCACTGCAAACACGGTTCGGACCGCACCGGCCTGATGTCGGCGATGTATCGGGTGGTGGTGCAAGGCTGGAGCAAGGACGACGCCCTGAGCGAAATGACCCAGGGCGGCTTTGGTGACAGCACCCATTTCAAGGACGGTGTGCGTTACATGATGCAGGCCGATGCCGACAAGCTTCGGACCGCGCTCGCCAACGGCGATTGCAGCACCAGCCCGTTTGCGGCCTGCTCGATGAAGAATTGGTTCAAATCCGCCCACGTCGAATAAGCATCAGTGCATCGGGCAGCCGCTACTGGCCGGCATCGCGAAAAAGCTGTCGGCGATCGGGCGTCCTTGGAATTCTTCCAGGGCCACCAGCAGCGAGCGCGAATCCCCCGGTGAAAAAAAGGCTTCGCGAAAGGCCTTGCCTGTTTGCGGGTTGAACACCCACTCGCGCTGAAACCGTTTGAACGCCTCGGTCGCCAGTACACCCGACCATTTGTAGGCGTAAACCGACGCCGCGTACCCGGTCACCATGTAATCGAAGCTGTTGGCAAACCGACAATAGGGCGGCAGTTGCAGGTGAGGGATCTCTCGCAGCACGTCGTCGAAAATGTGTTCAACGCTTCGGCCATCACCTTGGTTGCGGTGCAATTCGAAGTCGAACAATGACGCCATTAACAGCTCTGCGGTTTGCCGACTGGTATGGGTGCGAATGGCTGCCAGCGCTGCATCGACGCGTGCTTCGCTCAGGCGCTCGCCGGTCTGGTGGTGTGCGGCCAGCCACAGCACAAACTCCCCTGACAGGCACCAAAGTTCGAACAATTGCCCGGTGAATTCTGCCGTGTCGCGTCCCAGCTGGGTAATACCGGACAGGCGATGGTGAGGCGAGCGGGCCAGCACGTGCTGCAAGCAATGGCCAAATTCATGGAACAGAACGCGCAGGTCCTTATGGGCGAGAAGGCAAGGACGCTCGGCGTTCCCGGGCGTGAAGTTGCCATGAAGCACGGCGATCGGCAGCGTCAACCGACCTTCGGCATCCAGCCGCCGATTTCGTGGCGTGGAGGTCCAGGCAAAGTCCGGCGCTTCATCCCGATGAAAAGGGTCGAGGTAAATGTGCCCGACGACCTGGCCATGCTCGCTGATTTCAAACAGGCGCACGCTGTCATGCCAGCGGCTGACTACCCGCTGTTCGACGATCTGGATGCCAAACATGCGCTCGCTGAACAGGCAAAGTCGATGCAGCGTCCCGTCCAGTGGAAAGTACGATCTCAGTTCTTTCAACGCCCCGCCGAAACGTTGCTGGCGTAGTTGTTCGGCGAGAAACTCGTGATCCCAAGCTTTGACCTCAATAATGCCGCGCTCAAGCGCAAATGCCTTGAGTTCTTGTGCGTCCTTCTCGAGTTCCGGTGCTGCCTGCACGATTTGCCGCCGCAGGAAACCGGTGACTTGCTCGGTGGATTCGGCCATTTCCGTTACAAGGCTGAGTTGCGCGAAGTTCTCATACCCCAGCAACCTGGCTTTCTGGTGACGCATGGACAACAGCAGCTCCAGCACCGGACCATTATCGAAATGCCCGTCGTGCGGACCTTGATCGGAAGCCCGGGTGGAGTAGGCGACAAAATATTCTTCGCGCAGGGATCGGTCTTCGGCATAGGCCATGACGCGAGTGAAAGTGTCCTGGTCCAGACGCATCAGCCAGCCTTCGTGCCCTGCCAGTTGCGCGTTGACTGCCAGACGCTCCAGTGTCGCCGCAGACAAACCGCGCAATTGCGAGACGTCGTCGATGCGCTTGGTCCAGGCTGCGCTGGCGCCTTCCAGGTGGGTCATGAACAGGCTTTGCAGCACCCCGATGTCGCGATTCAGCCGGGCCAGCGTCTGCTGTTGGTCGATGGGCAGTTCGATGCCGGACAAGCGAAACCGGCGCAGAATCTTGTTCAAAACCGCTTTGCGCGGCTCATCGTAATTCGACGCAGCCGGACTCTGCGCCAGCCGCTGATAAGCCCGGAACAGAGCGTGATTGCCCATCTTTTCAGATTTGTACTGCGCAGCGGCGTCGCTGCAAGTCGCGCTGGCTGCGTCCCAGGCCTTGCCCTCATGTTTCACCATAGAAAGGGTTTCGATGACACCCATGGCCTCATCCAGACGCGCATCGGTTTCATCAACGGCCAATACCAGATCATCCCAGTTCGGGATCGTGGATTGACTCGCGATAATCCCGGCAATGGCCTGGCGGTTTTCGGCAACAAGGGTGTCGATGGCAGGCACCAGGTGCTCGGCGCGGATGTCCGGCCAGGGCGGCAGGTCCCAGTGCTGCAACAGTGGATTGTTATCAGGCATGGCGTCTTCCTTGAGTAGGGCTGAGGGATTCAGCCTAAGGAGGAAGCGCGGGGGAAGGGTGGTAAATAGATACCACCTTCCACCCGGTCAAAGGGTGGAAGATGGCGTTGGCTCAGTGTTGCTCGTCAGGCTTTTTCTTCAGCTTCGGGTTCGGGAAGAACTGCACCGCCTGAACCTTGGTGTCCGGCACCTTGAGCGCCGAAGTGTTGACCCGCGTGCCCAATTCCTTGGGCACCGACAGACCTTGTTCATTGAGCGTGTCCGAATAACCGCAGGCCACGCATTCGCGATGCGGGACCTCGTCTTCGTTCCACATCATCAATTTGTCCGGCTCGCTGCATGCCGGGCAGACCGCCCCGGCGATAAAGCGTTTTTTCGTGATCACAGGCCCCTCGTTCATGCTGCCGCGTCCTCACTCAGGCCGCTATGGCGCAAGAGTGCGTCAATCGATGGGGCACGGCCACGGAAGTCGACGAACAGCACCATGGGTTCCTGAGAACCGCCACGCGCCAGGATCGCTTCGCGGAACGCACGACCTGTTTCGGCATTGAGCACGCCGTCTTCTTCGAACTTCGAGAAGGCGTCGGCCGACAGCACTTCAGCCCACTTGTAGCTGTAGTAACCCGCCGCGTAACCGCCGGCGAAGATGTGGGCAAAGCTGTTCGGGAAGCGGTTGTAGGCCGGTGGGCGCATCACCGAGACCTCGTCACGCACACCTTCGAGCACTTGCAGCACGCTGCGGCCGTCGCCGTGGGTGGCGTGCAGTTCGAAGTCGAACAGCGAGAACTCCAACTGACGAACCATCATCAGGCCAGACTGGAAGTTCTTCGCCGCGAGCATTTTCTCTAGGAGATCCTGAGGTAGCGGCTCGCCGGTTTCGTAGTGACCGGAGATCAGCGCCAGACCTTCTGGCTCCCAGCACCAGTTTTCCATGAACTGACTTGGCAGCTCGACCGCATCCCAGGCCACTCCGTTGATGCCGGACACGCCGGCGTGTTCGACGCGAGTCAGCAGGTGATGCAGGCCATGGCCGAACTCGTGGAACAGGGTGGTGACTTCATCGTGGGTTAGCAGGGCTGGTTTGCCGCTGTCGGCCGGGGTGAAGTTGCACACCAGATTGGCCACCGGGCTTTGCAGCACGCCGCTGATCGTGCGGCGACGGTCGCGGGCGCCGTCCATCCAGGCTCCGCCACGCTTGTTGGCGCGGGCATAGAGGTCAAAGAAGAAGCGGCCGACGTGCTGGCCGTTTTCCTTGATTTCGAACAGGCGGACATCGGGGTGCCAGGCGTCGAACCCTTTCAGCTCGGCGATCTCGATGCCGTACAGGCGCTGGACGATGGCGAACAGGCCGCCCAGCACTTTGTCGATCGGGAAGTAGGCGCGCAGTGCTTCCTGGGCCACGCTGTAACGCTGCTCGCGAAGTTTTTCGCCGTAGAAGCCGCTGTCCCAGCTTTGCAGGTCCGGGCAGCCTTGTTCGGCGGCGTAGGCCTTGAGCTGTTCCAGGTCCTGGGCGGCGAACGGTTTGCTGCGTTTGGCCAGATCGCGCAGGAAACTCAGTACCTGATCGCTGGATTCGGCCATTTTGGTGGCCAGGCTCAGTTCCGAGAAACTGGCGAAGCCGAGCAGTTTGGCCAGCTCCTGACGCAGACCGAGGATGTCTTCCATGACCGGGCCGTTATCGTTCTGACCGGCGTTCGGGCCTTGGTCCGACGCACGGGTGCAGTAGGCGGCGTAGACTTCTTCGCGCAGGGCACGGTCCTGGGCGTAGGTCATCACCGCGTAATAGCTCGGGAATTCCAGGGTGATGAGGAAGCCGTCCAGATCTTTTGCCTGTGCCGCGGCGGCCATTTGCGCCTTGGCCGAATCGGTGAGGCCGATGAGGGCGGCTTCATCGGTCACGTGCTTGGTCCAGGCTTGAGTCGCGTCGAGCAGCTGGTTGGAGAAGCGGCTGCCCAGCTCCGACAATTTGCTTTGCACTTCGGCGTAGCGCTTCTGTTCGGCTTCCGGCAGGTCGATACCCGACAGACGGAAGTCACGCAGGGAGTGTTCCAGGATAGTTTTCTGCGCCACGTCGAAACCGGCGGCTTCCGGGCTGTTCGCCAAGGCTTCGAAGGCCTCGAACAGCTCACGGTTCTGGCCCAGCTCGGTGGAGTAGGCGCTCAAGGCGGGCAGGCAGGACTCGTAGGCTTCGCGCAGTTCGGCGCTGTTGCACACGGCATTCAGGTGGCTGACCGGGCTCCAGGCGGCGCCCAGACGATCGTTCAGTTCGTCCATCGCCAGCACCAGGCCGGCCCAAGTCGGTTGTTTGCCCTGGCTGTTGAGGATCTCAATAATGGCGGCACGGTTGTCAGCCAGGATCTGTTCAATGGCCGGTTGCACGTGTTCGGCACGGATCGCCGAGAACGGCGGCAGGTCGTAGGACTGCAAAAGAGGGTTGTTCACGCTCACGGTTGGCACCTTGGCTGGAAGAAACATGCGGCCATCTTAATTACAATCGACGCTCACCGCAGCTATCAGCAACAGAGAGAAACCCTATCGTGACCCTTCGCAAGTATCAGAACCACACGCCGCTGTTGGGCAAAGGCGCTTTTGTCGACGGCTCGGCGGTGGTGATCGGCGACGTTGAAATCGGCGAAGACAGCTCGGTCTGGCCGCTGACAGTGATTCGTGGCGACATGCACCGCATCCGTATCGGTGCGCGCACCAGTGTCCAGGATGGTTGCGTGCTTCACATCACTCACGCCGGGCCGTTCAATCCCGATGGCTTTCCCTGCTTGATCGGAGACGATGTGACCATTGCCCATAAGGTCATGCTGCATGGCTGCAGGGTCGGCAACCGGATTCTGATCGGCATGGGCAGCATCGTCATGGATGGCGCGGTAATCGAGGACGATGTGATTGTCGGCGCGGGCAGCCTGGTGCCGCCGGGCAAGCGTCTGGAAAGCGGCTTCCTGTATGTCGGCAGCCCCGTGAAGAAAATCCGCCCGCTGACGGACAAGGAAAATGCCTTTTTCACCTACAGCGCGGCGAACTACGTGAAGCTCAAGAATTTGCATCTGGCTGAAGGCTACGACCAGCTTTGAGCCTTCGCCCTAATTCAGGATTCAACATGCATTACCAAACTGTACTGTTCGACCTCGATGGCACCCTGACCGACCCGCGCGAGGGCATCACCCGTTCGATCCAGTTCGCCCTTAGCAAACTGGGCATCGATGAACCGGACTTGACCAAGCTCGAGCACTTCATCGGCCCGCCGTTGTTGCAGGCGTTCATGCAGTTCTACGACTTCGACGAGCCCAAGGCCTGGGAAGCGGTGAATTTCTATCGCGAACGCTTCAAGGTTACCGGCCTGTATGAAAACCGTGTGTTCGACGGCGTCACACCGCTGCTGGAAACTCTCGGCGGGCAAGGGCGACAGTTGTTCATCGCAACCTCCAAGCCGTGGGTGTTCGCCCGAGAAATCGCCCGGCACTTCGACTTCGCCAAGCACTTCAAGGTGATTTACGGCAGCGAACTGGACGGAACACGCACCAACAAAGTCGAGTTGATTGCCCACCTGATGGCCGAAGAAGGCCTGGACCCGGCCAGCACCCTGATGATCGGCGACCGCAAACACGACCTGATCGGCGCGCGCAGCAACGGGCTGGATGCGGCGGCGGTTGGATACGGTTTTGGCAGCCGGGAAGAATTGAGCGCAGAAGCACCGACCTATCACTTTGAAACGCTGGATGAGATGCATCAGGCGTTTTTGCGGCGTTGATCAGTACGCGTTCGCGGGCAAGCCTCGCTCCTACAAAAGCAACGTAGATCCCGTAGGAGCGAGGCTTGCCCGCGAAGAGGCCCGCCCAGATACATCCTGTGCAACAGTTACCACCCAAGTCCCTTCTAATCGTCCTAGGCTCAAAGTCTGAGGTCACGATCAAGGAGGATCATTAATGTCAGAGCTAAAACATGCTCATCGATTGCGCACCGGCCGATATTCGGAGCCCGGACAGATTTACCTCCTGACAGCCGTCGTTTTGAACCGGCAACCGTTATTCCATGACTTCAAGAGTGGGCGACTGGTAGTCGATGCCCTGAAAGCTGCTGAGCAAGAAGGGTTTGCGACGTCAATGGCCTGGGTCGTCATGCCCGATCATTTCCATTGGCTGATCGAGTTACAGAATATTCAGTTACCCAGTTTGATGGCTCGAACCAAATCACGCATCGCAGTAACGCTTAATCGCTCGGCAGGACGCCAAGGTCCGGTTTGGCAACATGGTTATCACGATCGCGCCATTCGTAAGGAAGAAGATCTACAGGCAGTTGCTCGCTACATCGTCGCCAATCCGTTGCGAGCTGGCTTGGTCGAGAGGGTAGGGGATTATCCGCTGTGGGACGCGATCTGGTTGTGAGGTTGAAAACGCGTTCGCGGGCAAGCCTCGCTCCGACAAAAGCAACGTAGATCCCGTAGGAGCGAGGCTTGCCCGCGGAGGCCCGCCCAGCCACCAGATTTTATGACCCCGCCAAAGCCTTCAGCACCAACTTGCGCTCAGCCATCGGCAACGCACCAAGCTGTTCGACTGCCGCATAAAACCTCAGCCAATCCCCACCCTCCTGCCTGAACAGCGCCGTAAACGCTGGCACCCATTGGTCATACAACCCAAACGGCAATAAGCGGGCATTGTTCATCGGCGCATTGATCCACGCGTCATAGCGTTTATCCCCGGCCCAGCGGCTGTCGCGCAGTTGTCGATATTCAAGACGCAGGCGTTCGAACTCTGCTGCTTTGCGCTGGCGCATCTGGTCGGTGGGCAGCGGCAGGGCGTAGAGCTTTTCGAGTCGCGTGCGAGTGTCCAGAACCAATTGAATGAACAGGTCCCGCTGCTGCGCCTGCGCGCCGTTGTCCGGTGCCAGACCACGTGATGCACGCCATTGCCGGGTGCCTTCCTGCTCGACGAAGGTGGCGAAGGACTCGTTGAACTCGGTGTCGTCCTTTACATAGACGCGCTGATGAGCGAGCTCATGGAAGATCAGCGTCGCCAGCCGCTCGTCGCCCCAACCCATCATGGAGCTGAGAATCGGATCGTTGAACCAGCCGAGCGTCGAATAGGCCTCGACGCCGCCAATCGATACGTCCATACCTTTCAGGCGTTGCAAGGCCGCCTCGCCGCGGGCGGCACTCTGGCTGTAATAACCGCGATAGGCGACGCAACCAGCGATGGGGAAACAATGATTTTGCGGTGTCAGGGAAAATTCGGGCGTGGCAAAGACGTTCCAGACCACGAACGGCCGGCCAATGTCGGCGTACAGGCGGTAGCTTTGGTTATCGGGCAGATGCAGCTGTTGGCTGGCGAATGTCCGGGCCTTTTGCGACTTGGTCAGGTGCGCACGCAGCCTCGGATCGCGAGACGGATCGGCCACCACGTCGGCCACCGGCTCCCTGGCCCTGAGCAACTGCAACTGACCACTGGCCAATTGGCTGTAATAGCTGACGCCGGCGCAGCCGCTGAGGAATAAAAGCAACACACCTGGAAACAAAACCCGCAAAACGCGATCAAGTAACCCATGGCTTGGAAGCGGCCTGATCAAAATAAAATCATCCCTGGAGAGTCTGCCCGCAAGACTATCCCGCCTGACTGGAGCTCCGCTATGCGCAAATTGATGCTGACGGGAGGCTTGTTGATGCTGACCGGTTGTGCCGGATTTGGATTACCTCACCACGATCCGTCGCAAGCGTGGATCGACCTGGACTCACAGCAAGAAGACACCGCCCTGCAAGCGCTGGAAGTCGATGACAAGGCCTCTACCGACAAGCGCTATTTCGAAGTGCATCCGGGCAGTCATGAGCTGACGGTGCGTTACCAGTTTCCGGTCCAGCCCACCAACATCGGCCCTGACGCCGAACCGCTATGGCGTGATTGCCAGTTGAATGTGAAATTCAATGACTTCAACGCCGGTGAGCGGTATCAGCTGCAAGCGGGGAATATCGGCTTCCGGCCGTGGGCCAAACTCTATGATCAGCAACGAAAAGTGATTGGCCAGGGCACACCGGCGGGCTGCCAACGCAGCTAATCGGCGTTATGCTGAATGACCATCCTTTGGGACATTCATCATGCGCAGGTTGATGCTGTTGCTCGCGGCAGGTGTGGTTGCCGGCTGCCAGAGCCCGTTACCGGCGGTAAATCCGCAGATGGCCTGGATCGATTTCTCGACGCCATTCCCCAACGACAAGTTGCTGATGGCAGAGCGACTGGACAAACAGCGATTGCGAGACGGGCGTTTTTTCCAGGTGACGCCCGGTAGCCATGAGCTGGTCGTCAGGTTCGACTTTGAAGTGCCCGGTGGCGGGGGCATGGGCATGATGAGCTCCCCCACGGAGCGGCTGTGCTACCTGACCCTCAACTATGATCATTTCGAAGCCGGCCAGCGTTATGTGCTGGAGGGCCGTTCGATCGCGTTCACTCCTGGCGCCCGGTTGTACAACGCCAAGCGAGAGATCGTCGCTGAAGATCGGGAGGCCTATTGCCTGATGTGAGGCGAATCAGCGGTCGTTTTTCTGGTAGATGATTTTTTTGGTGCCGCCTTCGCAGGTGCCGACGACCATGTTCTGATCGTGAACTTCTTCGTTGGTGACGATTTCCAGGGTGTAGGACGAGACGTTATTGGCCTGGATCTTGGCCTCGATCTCGGCCTTGAGTTCTTCACAGGATTTCGGTGCCGCCAGGGCCGAAGTGGCCAGAGCGCAACAGATAATCGCCAAGGCAAAACGTTTCATGGTTGAAGCTCCATTGAGGCAGCGCGCAGGGGACTGCGTTTCAGCTGCTGTCATTTATTCGACCACAGTTTGGTAAAGCGAGTTCTGACATTGCTCACAAAGCGCAGGTTTAGCCGTTGGGATGTGTCGCTTACAAGATTGCCTTCGCGAGCAAGCCCGCTCGCACATTTTGAGATGCATTCTACATGTGGGAGCGGGCTTGCTCGCGAAGGCGTCAGTACATTCAGCGCATGATCATCAGCTAACCAATGTCGCATCCAGGCTGATCTTCGCGTTCAGCACTTTGGACACCGGGCAACCTTCTTTGGCCTTGTTGCTCAGCTCCTCGAACTGCGCCTGAGTGGCCCCGGGGATTTTCGCCTTGAGGATCAATTTCACCGCCGTGATCGCAAAACCACCGTCGACTTGGTCCAGGGTGACTTCAGCATTGGTATCGATGCTGTCGGCCTTGAGCCCGGCATCACCCAGGATCATCGAAAACGCCATCGAGAAACATCCCGCATGCGCCGCGCCGATCAGTTCTTCCGGATTGGTGCCTTTGCCGCCTTCGAAACGAGCCTTGAAGCCGTAGGGCGCTTCTCTGAGTACACCGGTTTCAGTGGAGATCGAGCCGATGCCCGTTTTCAGATCACCTTCCCAATGAGCCGATGCTTTCTTTGTAATAGCCATGTCTGCCTCCTCAAGATCCGGCGCGAAACGTCGCACCTTCGTGGTTTTCGGTTGCTAGGGTTCTGAGGATAGACGGTGGTGCAAAGTTCACCTCATCTCATAAGTCCTACCGTTTTCGTAGGAATTTATGTCTTGGCTATTGAATCTCGGGTATATGCCCTCATTGCATGAAGCACGCTTATAGATTCGGCAGGTTTTCGTTCGCAAGAAAAAACCTGCGCCCTCAATTGGAGAAGCAGGCTTATGAAACGACTGTCCGATATCAAGTTCTCGACCCTTGATCTGGTGCCCGTGCGAGAGAACGGCAGCGCGGCCCAGTCGCTGCGTAATTCCCTGAACCTGGCACAGCATGTCGAAAAACTCGGCTATAACCGCTTCTGGGTTGCCGAACACCACAACATGGACGGCATCGCCAGTTCCGCCACCTCGGTACTGCTCGGCTACCTGGCCGGTGGCACGACGACCATTCGTGTCGGCTCCGGCGGCGTGATGCTGCCCAACCACGCGCCACTGGTGATCGCGGAGCAATTTGGCACCCTCGAAAGTCTGTATCCAGGCCGGATCGATCTGGGTCTGGGGCGCGCGCCCGGATCCGATCAAATGACTGCCCGCGCCCTGCGTCGCGAACGATCCGGCAGCGCCGACGAGTTTCCGGAAGATGTCACCGAGCTGATGCGTTATCTCGGCCCACGCACGCCTGACCAGCGAATCATCGCTATGCCCGGCACTGACACCAATGTCCCTGTCTGGTTGCTGGGCTCTAGCCTGTTCAGTGCACAACTGGCCGGTGAACGCGGTTTGCCCTACGCCTTCGCCTCGCATTTTGCACCGCGCTTCATGCATGAGGCGATTCGCGTCTACCGCAATCACTTCAAGCCTTCGGCGGTGCTGGATAAACCGTATGTGATGCTCGGTGTGCCGCTGGTGGCCGCTGACACTGACGAACAGGCGGATTACCTGGCGACTTCGGTCTATCAGCGCATTCTGGCGTTGATGCGTGGCCAAAGCCTGGTGCAGCGTCCGCCGGTGAAAACCATGGATGGCTTGTGGCTGCCCCATGAGAAAGAAGCCGTGGGTGATTTCCTCGGACTTGCGATGGTGGGCAGCCCGCAGAAAATCCGCGCCAAGCTGGAAGTGCTGATCGAGCAGACTCAGGCAGACGAGCTGATTTTCACCTGCGATCTGTACGAACATGCGGATCGGGTACATTCCTATGAACTGCTGGCGCAGGTCATGAAGGGCTGAAGCTCAAATAGCGAGCACAAAAAAGCCGACGTCATTGCGTCGGCTTTTTTATTTTGGAGGGAGGTCAGCCCTGCTTGTAGACGATTTGCTTAGAGCCTTTTTCACAGGTGCCAACGACTTTTCCGTCGGCAGCAGCGTCCTTATCGACGATTTCCAGCGAATAGCCGGCAACGCCCTTGGCATCCAGTTTCGCCGCGATTTCGGCTTTCAGCTCTTCGCACGATTTGCCGTCAGCAAAGGCTGTTCCCGCAAGGCTTAATAAACCTACCGCTAAAATAAATTGCTTCATCGGTCGCATTCCCTGGTCGGATCAAAGGGAGCTTCCAGCCATCAGCCGGAGGCACTCATGTAGCGCTTTGCTATTTCCCTATGGCATTCGGCCAGCGCGCAAGTTCAGAAGACTAGCTCAAACTCAGCTACTGGCAATCCGGAACCCGACTTTAAGCGTCACCTGAAAGTGGGCAGCCTTGCCGTCCTTGATGTGCCCGCGGGTTTCGGTCACTTCAAACCATTCCAGGTGCTTGATGCTCTTATTGGCTTCGGCCAATGCGTTGTTGATGGCGTCTTCAATGGTGGTGGTGGACGAGCCGACAAGCTCGACTTTCTTGTAGGTGTGATGGTCAGTCATGGCGTTCTCCTTGGGGTATGAAATACAGCCTAGCAGTGATTTTTCGTATTACTTCTGTCGGCTGTTGCAACGCAGAAGTTCAGATTTACTGCACTTTCTCGAACCCTTGAAGTCCCAACCAACACACGCTACTCATCATCAATGAAGGAGAGCCACCATGGCCAACACCTCTTTACGTAAAGCCTCATTGCAAAGCATGGAAGCCGAGATCGAGAGTCTGCTGAAATCGTTGGAAAGTCTGAAAGACGACGCCTCGGACGAGTCGCGTAAAACCCTCAAAGCGCTGAAAGGCAACGCCGAGAACGCGCTGAAACATTCGCGCCATCTGCTCAGCGATGCGTATGAAGAAGTCAAAGTCAAAACCCGTGAAACCGGGATTGCCACACGCGACTACGCTCAGGAACACCCTTGGACTACCGCGGGCGTTGCTGTGGGCGCACTGGGTCTGCTTGCGGCATATCTGCTGTTCAAGCGCGGCGACTAATCGGTTTGGCGCAGTTCAGCCTTGAGCCACTGCGCCAACTGCCGAGCGCGCCCGTCCGCGGCGCGCTTGGGTAGCCACAAAGCCAGTTGCGCCGGGGTTTCACTGAATCCCCAGGGCGCAACCAGGCGACCGGCCTTCAAGTCCTCAGCCACCAACGGTTCAGGTGCAATTGCCACCCCCAGCCCCGCTACGGCCGCTTCCAGCAAATAATACAAATGCTCGAAACCTTGACCGTACTTCAACGCCTTGGCGTCGAGGCCACTTTGCTGTGCCCAGCTCGGCCAGGCCTGTGGGCGCGAAGTGGTGTGCAGCAATGGCTCATCCAATAGCACTGTGGCTGGCGCGCCTTGCAGCTTTTCATAACCCGCGAAGCGTGGGCTCATCACCGGACCGATTCGTTCGCTGGCCAACTCATAGACTTGCATGTCCGCCGGCCATGGCGGCTCGGCAAACACCAGCAGGGCATCGAGCCCCGGCCGTCGCGGATCGAGATCGCCTTCCCCGGCCGACAGGTGCAGGCGCAGGTCCGGCAGGTCCGCATTCAGTCGTCCCAGGCGTGGAATAAACCAGCGCGCCAACAAACTGCCCGAGCAACCCAGTACGAACGGCGCGTCAGCGGTGCTTTGGGTCAGCTCTGCGCACACAGTCCGCAGACGCTCAAAGGCTTCACCGCTGGCATCGCGCAAACGCACGCCGGCATCTGTGAGTTTCAGGCCGCGCCCATCCTTGATGAACAGGCTGACGCCGAGGTGTTCTTCGAGCACCTTGAGTTGCCGGCTCACCGCGCCATGAGTGACGTGCAGCTGTTCGGCAGCGTGACTGACGCTGTTCAGCCGGGCCGTGGCTTCAAAGGCGCGAAGGGCGTTGAGCGGGGGAAGGTCGTGGCTCATGGGATCTGTGAGTTTTCCTGACAGGTTGTGGCGATCTTATCGGTTTTCAGGCTTGGGCGTCAGGGGTAGAGTGACCGTCATTGTCATCTCACGAATCCAACTGGAGCGACCCATGACCCAGACTAACTTGCGTACCGGCCCCGACGCCAACGGCTTGTTTGGCGCGTTCGGCGGCCGCTACGTTGCTGAAACCCTGATGCCGTTGGTCCTCGACTTGGCCCGTGAATACGAATTGGCCAAGGAAGATCCGGCATTCAAAGAAGAATTGGCCTACTTCCAGCGGGACTACGTCGGACGTCCAAGCCCGCTGTATTACGCCGAACGCCTGACCGAATTCTGCGGCGGCGCGAAGAT
The DNA here is from genome assembly GCF_059695935.1 of Pseudomonas sp. LBUM1660. Taxonomy (NCBI): domain Bacteria; kingdom Pseudomonadati; phylum Pseudomonadota; class Gammaproteobacteria; order Pseudomonadales; family Pseudomonadaceae; genus Pseudomonas; species Pseudomonas sp. LBUM1660. Next base: position 103,583 of record NZ_CP166795.1, read on the forward strand.
TTATCTGAAGCGCGAAGAGCTGAACCACACCGGCGCGCACAAGATCAACAACTGCATCGGCCAGATCCTGCTGGCGCGGCGCATGGGCAAGAAACGTATCATCGCCGAGACCGGCGCCGGCATGCACGGTGTGGCGACGGCGACCGTGGCTGCACGTTTTGGCCTCGACTGCGTGATCTACATGGGTACCACCGATATCGAGCGTCAGCAGGCCAACGTGTTCCGCATGAAGCTGCTGGGCGCCGAAGTGATCCCGGTGGTCGCCGGGACTGGCACCCTGAAAGACGCGATGAACGAAGCGTTGCGTGACTGGGTGACCAACGTCGACAGCACCTTTTACCTGATCGGCACCGTGGCCGGCCCGCACCCTTATCCTGCGATGGTTCGTGACTTCCAGGCTGTTATCGGCAAAGAAACCCGTACTCAATTGCAAGACCAAGAAGGCCGTCTGCCGGACAGCCTGGTGGCGTGCATCGGTGGCGGGTCCAACGCCATGGGCCTGTTTCACCCGTTCCTTGACGACAAAAGCGTCGAGATCATTGGTGTGGAAGCCGCCGGTTATGGCATCGAAACCGGTAAGCATGCTGCCAGCCTGAACGGTGGCGTTCCGGGTGTACTGCACGGCAACCGTACCTTCCTGTTGCAGGACGACGATGGCCAAATCATCGACGCCCACTCGATCTCGGCCGGCCTCGACTATCCAGGCATCGGCCCTGAGCATGCCTGGTTGCATGACATCGGCCGCGTTCAGTACACCTCGGTGACCGACGACGAAGCCCTCGATGCGTTCCACAAATGCTGCCGCCTGGAAGGGATTATTCCTGCACTGGAAAGCGCCCACGCCCTGGCCGAAGTGTTCAAGCGCGCACCGACCCTGCCGAAAGATCACCTGATGGTGGTCAACCTGTCCGGCCGTGGCGACAAAGACATGCAAACCGTGATGCACCACATGGGAAACGCTCAACACGAGCAGTCCAAGCAGGAGAAACACTGATGAGCCGCCTGCAAACCCGTTTTGCCGAACTCAAGGAACAGAACCGCGCCGCCCTGGTGACCTTCGTCACCGCTGGCGACCCGAGCTATGACACTTCCCTGGCGATCCTCAAAGGCTTGCCCGGTGCTGGCGCCGACGTGATCGAGCTGGGCATGCCCTTCACCGACCCGATGGCTGACGGCCCGGCGATTCAATTGGCGAACATCCGCGCCTTGGGTGCCAAGCAGAACCTGGCAAAAACCCTGCAAATGGTTCGCGAGCTCCGTGAAGGCAATACCGAGACGCCGCTGGTGCTGATGGGTTACTTCAACCCGATCCACATGTACGGCGTGCCGCGTTTCATTGCTGACGCCAAAGAGGCCGGGGTTGATGGTTTGATCGTGGTCGACCTGCCGCCGGAGCATAACGGTGAGCTGTGCGACCCGGCTCAGGCAGCGGGCCTGGACTTCATCCGTCTGACCACGCCGACAACCGATGATGTGCGTCTGCCGACTGTTCTGAACGGCAGCTCTGGCTTCGTCTACTACGTGTCGGTTGCCGGTGTGACCGGGGCGGGCGCGGCGACGCTGGAGCATGTTGAAGAAGCCGTTGCCCGTCTGCGTCGCCACACCGACCTGCCGATCAGTATCGGGTTCGGCATTCGCACACCGGAGCAAGCGGCGTCCATCGCGCGTCTGGCCGATGGTGTGGTGGTGGGTTCGGCATTGATCGATCACATCGCCAATGCCACCACGCCGGAACAGGCGGTTGATGGCGTACTGAGCCTTTGCTCGGCGCTGGCTGACGGTGTGCGTAAGGCCCGCGTCAGCTGAAGGTAAAGTTCCTGATACAGAGGAATTAGAGCCGCGCGGCACAGACTAAACAGCAAGACCGAGGGCTTCAGGACTACGTTCTGAAGCCCTTTTTGCTGTATGTGCGGTGAGGAAAGACCTGATGAAAATGCCGAAACGTCTGATTGCCAGCCTGGGCGTGCTGATGCTCAGTGCCACCCCGTTGCTGAATGCGAGTGCTGATCAGCGCGACGATCACGACCGCGGCGGCCCGCAGCAGGGCCATTACGACAACCGTGGTGACAATCATGGCGATGACCACCGTGGCCCGCAGGACAATCATCGCGGCGGCCCTCCGCCACGGGATTTCGGCCCGGTGCGCCAGACTATTCACGATAACCACGGCTATTTTGTACGCGGGGCACCACCTCCTCCAGGTGTTCATCTGGTGCGTGGTCGGCCGTTGCCTCACGGCTATTACGGTGAGCGTCTGGATAATCGCGCCTTGGGGCGGCTGCCGTATTACACGGGCTACGAATGGCGCCGTGCGGGGGGCGATATTGTGCTAATTGCCGTGGGCACCGGGATCGTCTATGAAATTCTTGAAGGGGTGCTTTGATTTAACGTGCAGGCAAAAAGAAGGCGTCATGGATCATCCACGACGCCTTCTTGCTTATGGCAACTCCAGCCCGCCTGCTGCTTTATGCAATTTGCGCAAATGTTCGCCCACCAGTTTCAGGTTGGCTTCATTGGCGGCCATCTCAGCTGCCCGGCCTGGTTCGAGCAGCGCTCTGACTTCCTTGTCCAGATCGCCGGTCAGCAGCTGAAGCTGCTTCTGCCGCAGGTTGCTTTCCGATTCCAGGCGCTGCCATTCATTCGGTTGAGGCAATCCGTAACCGCCGGTGCCGAGCAGCTCCGCCGGACGACTGAGGAAGCCGCTATTGGCGAGAATCTGCTGCAAGGTCGCGTTCGCCTTGTCCATGCCGCCGTTCTTCAATTCCCGAGCGCCCAGATAACGCTGTTTCACTTCATCCTGGGCCAGCACCAGCTGTTGACGGAAGCTTGCCTGCTCCAGCAACAGCAACGCGGCACTGGTGCGCAAATCAGCTTGCTCAAACCATTGCCGACGTTCTGCAGCTTTCAGTGCCAGCCAGTCTTCGACTTTTTCCTGCTTGATCGGCAAGTGCTTCTTCAGCACTTCGAACATCGCTTGGTAACGATCACGGAAGGAATCGAAGCGATAACCAAGGCGCAGCGCTTCGCGTGGGTCGTCCAGCACGCTGGTATTCGCCAGTCCGCGGCCTTTCATCACTTCCAGTAAGCCGTTGGGCATGATGCTGTCGAGCCCGACCAGTTTCGCGTTGTTGGTGCCGCTGCGCAGCAATTTCAGGCCTTCTACCGCGCAGTTATTGGACAGGAAAAAATAGTTGCCGTCGTAACTCCAGTGCATCTCGGCGGCGTGTTCCACCACGTCTTCAATTTCGTTGCGCGACAGGTTCAGCGGCACCGAAGCCAGACTGCGCAGTTCAGTCTTGGTGTATTCGTCGATCACTTGGGCCAACGGCAATACAAATAGCCGCGACGGATATTTACCCACCAATCCATCCCAGCTCGAGAGCTGTACGTCGCCGACGAAGGCGCGATAGGACAAGACCAGGTGCTGGTCGAGATCCAGTCGGCAATCTGGCCCACGGGGCCGACCTGGCGCGCAGATCACCAGACGCAACATGCTGTGCCCCCAGCGGCTGACCCAGTTCTGGTTGGCTTCGGCCAGCAGATAGTCGACGGCGTATACCCGTTCCGGATCGACCTGGCCCAGCGGTTGTTTAGCGAAGTCGTTGCCGGCATTGAGGAAGGCAAAGGACTTGCTGCAAGCGTCCTTGGCAGCGGGAGCCCAACCGAAATGTTCTTTGTAGTAGCGATACAGCGCGGGGCGACGGCAGGCATAGCTCGGGTCGAGGAGGAAATACTCCATGTTGACCGCGACAAACTCTTTGGGACTGCTCGTTTCGTAGATGTCCGGGCTGCGGGCGATTTGCCGGTTGTGCTGCTCGCGCTCGCCACGGCGACCGACGTATTGCGGCCAGCCGGCCAGATCGAGCAGGCGCGGGTCATCGCTCAGGGTAAAGCGGCGGTCGGATTGACCACGGCATTCATCCGGGATGCCGATCAGGCCGGAACTGTTGTTGCGCCGGGTACAGCGCTGGATCAGCGTGCGTTCCGCGTCCGGCCACAGGCGCGAACGGTCGTAAATGTGGGTGAGTTCATGCAACACCGTTGCGAGCATTTCGCGGCGGACGGTGCCGTGGGGGCGATAGGTTTTCTTGGTGGCGGCGCTGCCGTCCGTGAGGCTTGCGAGCAGGTTGCGGTTCAGGTCGAGTTCGGACACCAGCGAGGCCTGGCCATAGGCATTGCTCGGCATGTCGTCGGTCCAGCCGACATCAATGCGGCGGTCCAGTTTTTCGATAAAGCGTGGCGGCAAGGCCTGCATGGCTTCATCGAGCAACACCTGACTGGCTTGCTGTTGTTCGGGGCTCAGACCCTCGGTCTTGAGCCGTAATTGCAGGCCAGCCTGGGCCGTGTTGCACAGCAGCAACATCAGCCCGGCCAGCAGCCAGGCGCTTGGCGACTTCACAGTGCGAGGATGGCTTCGGCGAGCACCTGATCACTGGCGTCCCGGGCTTCCGGCACGCGGGTGCGCAACGTGTTGATGGCCGCTTCGAGGTGCGCGCCGCGTATGTCGCCGTCACTGGCAACAAAACTGGCCGCATCGTCGTGGGCTTCACGGATGATCTTTGAATCCCGGATCGACGTGGTGGTATCGGACGTGAAATCAAGGGTGCGCTGGGTGGCATTGATGATGATATTACTGGTGGCGACCAGGGTATGCGCCTGGGTCACATCGGCCAATAAAAGCAGGCCAAGGGCAACAGCAATCAGAGGGCTACGCATGGAACGACTCCGCAAGGACAAAGGATAACTATTGGACGAGAATTGCCTGCGCCAGTTCAAGGTCGCTTGCATGAAGTTTTGGCTGGCTGCGGCGCAGGTAAATCAGCGCGGATTCCAGCTGCGCTCCGCGTAATTGGCCGTCGCTGGCAATGAACGCCGCAGCGTCATCGTGTGCCTCGATCAGCAACTTACGGTCGAAGGGGGCGGCGGTCACCATGCTTGAGGCGTAACCAGTGACCACAATGCCTTGGGTCGACAGGTTGAACGCGTCGAAGGCATAGGTCGGGCTCGACCAGCAGGCCGCGAGAAATACTGAGGTGAAAGACGGCTTTGAAAGAAAACGCATGAGACTCGATTGTCGAAAGCGAGTCCAAAGGCTAGCGCAATGCCCGGGCTAGAGCCAGCCCCGAAATATTGGGACACGACAAGCGTGTCCCATGTGACAGTGTCGCTTAGATCGTCAGGATGGCCTGTGCCAGTTGTGCATCAGTGGCGTTCAGCTGAGGCGCCTGGTGGCGAATGTGGTCAAGTGCGCTTTCCAGTTTCACGCCACGAATGGCGCCTTCGCTGGCGACGAAGCTGGCGGCGTCGTCACGGGCAGCGCGCACGATCTTGTCATCGCGAAAGGAAGAAGTGACATCGGAGGTTGCATCGGAACTGGACTTCAGCGCGCCGACAACGGCATCCGTGGTCACGATAAAGCTGGTCGCGTGGGAATTGGCAGCCACGGCAAGCAGGGCTGCAGCGCTGAGCAGACGAAGACGGGACATGGTGTAACTCCTTTGGATAACCGATTGAGAGGTGTTGAGGTAGCTGTTGAGTCAGACGCCTGTCGTACAGCGCTCGCCACGTTCTGGTTTGATATTAGGCCTGCTTTTATCGGTTCGAACAGTCCCTTCTGTTAAAGCAGGGCCTAGCGCCAGAACGGTTTATCCAATTCATTGAGCCGATCCGCGTGGCTGATGCCCAGGTCCGAGAGTTGCTGATCATTGAGCTGGCCCAGCAAACGTCGGGTTCTAGCTCTACCAACGTTGTCAGCGAGCACCCTCAGCAAACGTTTAAGCCTGAGGAACCGCGGCTTCGTTTGAAGGGCAGAAGCGGAAACATTCAGTAGGTTATTCATGGCGCAGTCCTTTTGCCGGTGAGTCAGGACTTCCATGTTGAGCTCTTTGCTTCTGGACCTACAGATACACCGCAAAGAAATTGTACTGGTGCAATTATTAAATAGTTATAACTGTAACTGTCGCCCGCTATCCCTCTTGTACTGGCACTGACAAAGGCCGAAAACGACAAAGCCCGTCGTGGTTACCCACGACGGGCTTTGTTTTTTCAATTTGGAGTGCTGGCTGTGGACCCGGTGGGTCAGGGCCAGCGACGCTAACTTAGCGCCAGAACGGCTTGCTCAGCTCTTCGTAGCGTTGTGCTTCGCTAATCCCGGCATCAGCCAGCAGACGCGAATCCAGACGAGCCAGTTGATGGCGGCTGGAGATGCGGCGCTGCCACAGCATCAGGTTGGCAATAACGCGAAGAGGCATGGAAGCCTGGGTTTTTGCAGCGGTATCTTCGAAGAACAGTTCGGAACTGAGTGTACGTTCCATGGTTGACATCCTTCCGCTTGTGGCGGGATTAGGTAGTGGTTTAACTGATGCCAATGATCCTCTCGTTTGGCTAGTCTCTGTAGATACAGTTCACCTGTATTGTGAGGGACCAGTTAACTGTTAATAGGGGGTGTACTGGTCGAAATTGAGGCAACTGTACCTGTCGGCACCAAATTAGTGCGATTTCTATGTTTTGTGTGGATTTGGTAGGCAATTACGGTAGGAAATGACCAGTACAGCAGTACAGTTTTAAACATAATCTACTGCGACCAATGCCAGCTGACGCAACTGTGCTTGCGTCAGCTGTTTTTCGCCGAATCAGACCGCCAGCATTCGCCCGGTTTCTTCCAGGTTGATGTGCCAGCGCAGGGCATCGCGCAGGATATGCGGGGTGTGCCCGCCCAATGCGCAGGCCGACGTAAAGTAGTCATCCAGCGCCTGGCGATAGTCCGGGTGCACACAGTTGTCGATAACCACTCGAGCCCGCTCCCTTGGCGCCAGGCCGCGCAGGTCCGCCAGGCCGATCTCCGTCACAAGGATGTCGACGTCATGCTCGGTATGGTCGACGTGGCTGACCATCGGCACCACGCTGGAGATTGCGCCACCCTTGGCGATCGATTTGGTAACGAAGATCGCCAGGTGCGCGTTGCGCGCAAAGTCCCCGGAACCGCCGATGCCATTCATCATGCGTGTGCCGCAGACATGGGTGGAGTTGACGTTGCCGTACAGGTCGAACTCCAGCGCAGTGTTGATGCCAATGATGCCGAGGCGCCGCACCACTTCCGGGTGGTTCGAGATTTCCTGCGGCCTCAGGACCAGTTTGTCCTTGTAGCGCTCCAGGTTGCCGAAAACATCGGCATTGCGTCGACTCGACAGGGTGATCGAACTGCCTGACGCAAAGCTCAGCTTGCCGGCGTCGATCAGGTCGAAGGTCGAGTCCTGCAGCACCTCGGAGTACATGGTCAGGTCTTCAAATGGCGAGTCGATCAGGCCGCACATCACCGAGTTGGCGATGGTGCCAATACCCGCCTGCAATGGGCCGAGCTTGTTGGTCATGCGCCCTGCGGCCACTTCTTGCTTGAAGAAGTCGATCAGGTGATCGGCAATGGCTTGGGTATCGACGTCCGGCGGCAGGACAGTGGAGGGCGAGTCGGACTGATTGGTGATCACGATGGCGACGATCTTTTCCGGCGGGATCTGGATGGCGGTGCTGCCAATGCGATCGTCGACTTTGACCAGCGGAATCGGCGTGCGGGTCGGGCGATAAGTCGGGATATAGATGTCGTGCAAACCCTCAAGGTTCGGGTTGTGGGCCAGGTTGATCTCGACGATCACGTGCTTGGCGAAAATCGCAAAGCTGGCCGAGTTGCCCACCGAAGTGGTCGGCACGATATGGCCCTGCTCGGTGATCGCTACGGCTTCAATCACCGCGATGTCAGGCAGCTTGAGCTGCTGGTTGCGCAGTTGCTCGACGGTTTCCGAGAGATGCTGGTCAATGAACATCACTTCGCCGGCGTTAATCGCCTTGCGCAAAGTGCTATCGACCTGGAATGGCATGCGTCGCGACAGTACACCGGCTTCGGTGAGCTGTTTATCGAGGTCGTTGCCCAGGCTGGCGCCGGTCATCAACGTGATTTTCAGCGGAGTGATTTTGGCGCGCTCGGCCAAGGCGTGGGGGACGGCTTTGGCTTCGCCAGCGCGAGTGAAACCACTCATGCCGACGGTCATGCCGTCCTGAATCAGAGCGGCAGCGTCAGCGGCGCTCATCACCTTATCCAACAACGAAGGCAAGCGAATACGATCACGGTACATGGATGGTTATCTCGGGCAACGGAAGCAAGGTGTGCAGTCTAGTGATTTGAAAAAAATCCGTCCCGCTACCATGGTCGAATGCAGAGGCCTGATTTAGAGCCTTTGGTCGGGTTTCACGGGGAATAAAAAAACCCCAGCCTACTAAAGGCTGAGGTTTTGGGTATTGCGTTGGAGCAGGTTTTACTCGACAGCTTTGACCATGTCTTCGATGACTTTCTTGGCGTCGCCGAAGACCATCATGGTTTTGTCGAGGTAGAACAGTTCGTTGTCCAGACCGGCATAGCCGCTGGCCATCGAGCGCTTGTTGACGATGATGGTCTTGGCCTTGAACGCTTCGAGAATCGGCATACCGGCAATCGGCGATTTCGGGTCGTTCTTCGCGGCCGGGTTGACCACGTCGTTGGCGCCGAGCACCAGCACCACGTCGGCCTGACCGAACTCGGAATTGATGTCTTCCATCTCGAACACCTGGTCGTAAGGCACTTCTGCCTCAGCCAGCAAAACGTTCATGTGCCCAGGCATACGACCGGCAACCGGGTGGATCGCGTACTTCACGGTGACGCCGCGATGGGTCAGCTTCTCGGTCAACTCTTTAAGCGCATGTTGCGCCCGAGCGACCGCCAGGCCGTAACCCGGAACGATGATCACGGTGTCGGCGTTGGTCAGCAGGAAGGTCGCGTCGTCAGCCGAACCGGACTTCACCGGGCGGGCTTCTTTCGAACCTGCCGGGCCAGCCGGGTCCGCCGTGTTGCCGAAACCACCAAGCAGTACATTAAAGAAGGAGCGGTTCATCGCCTTGCACATGATGTACGAGAGGATCGCACCGGACGAACCCACCAGAGAACCCGCGATGATCAGCATCGAGTTGTTCAGCGAGAAGCCGATACCTGCCGCTGCCCAGCCGGAGTAGCTGTTGAGCATCGACACCACTACCGGCATGTCTGCACCGCCGATCGGGATGATGATCAGCACACCCAGCACGAAAGCCAGGGCCAGCATCAGTGCGAAGGCAGTGAGGTTGCCGGTCAGCATGAAGGTGATGCCCAGCGCCAGTGTGGCCAGACCCAGCAACAGGTTCAGCTTGTGCTGGCCACCGAACTGTACCGGTGCGCCCTGGAAAAGGCGGAACTTGTACTTGCCCGACAGCTTGCCGAACGCGATCACCGAACCGGAGAAGGTGATTGCACCGATGGCCGCACCGAGAAACAGCTCCAGACGGTTACCGGCCGGAATCGCATCACCGAGTTGCTTGACGATGCCCAGCGATTGCGGCTCAACGACAGCTGCGATCGCAATGAACACCGCGGCCATACCAATCATGCTGTGCATGAAGGCGACGAGTTCCGGCATCTTGGTCATTTCAACGCGCTTAGCCATGATCGAGCCGGCAGTGCCGCCGACCAGCAAGCCGACGATGACATAGCCGATGCCAGCGGTGGCCAGCTCCGCGCCCAGCTTATAGATGAGGCCGACTGTGGTGAGGATCGCCAACGCCATGCCGAGCATGCCGTATACGTTGCCGCGCCGCGATGTGGTCGGGTGCGACAGGCCTTTAAGGGCCTGGATGAAGCAGATCGACGCGATCAAGTAGAGCGTCGTTACAAGATTCATGCTCATTACTTGGGCGCCTCTTCTTTTACGGCTTTCGGGGCTTTTTTCTTGAACATCTCAAGCATCCGGCGGGTCACCAGGAAGCCACCAAACACGTTCACTGCAGCCAGAGCCACCGCGAGTGTGCCCATGGTCTTGCCCAGGGGCGTTACGGTCAAAGCCGCGGCCAGCATGGCGCCGACGATGACAATCGCCGAGATCGCGTTGGTCACCGCCATTAATGGCGTGTGCAGTGCAGGCGTAACGTTCCAGACCACGTGATACCCGACATAAATCGCCAGCACGAAGATGATCAGGTTGTAGATACCGGGGGAGATAAGCTCTTCCATCGTCTGAATCCCTGCTTAGGCGTTTTTGCGGATGACTTGGCCGTCGCGGCACATCAGGCACGCGGCGACGATGTCGTCTTCGAGGTTGATCTCGAACTGGCCTTCTTTGTTGAAGACCAGCTTCAGGAAGTCCAGCAGGTTGCGTGCGTACAGGGCCGAAGCGTCTGCCGCGACAGCACCGGCCAGATTGGTCGGGCCGCAAATGGTCACGCCATTCTCGACCACGACCTGGTCGGCCACGGTGAGCGGGCAGTTGCCGCCCTGGGCTGCGGCGAGGTCGATGACCACCGAGCCTGGCTTCATTTGCGCCACGGTTTTCGCGCTCAACAGCGTCGGCGCCTTGCGGCCCGGGATCAGTGCGGTGGTGATGACGATGTCAGCCTGTTTGGCGCGTTCGTGCACGGCCAGGGCCTGACGTTGCATCCAGCTGGCGGGCATTGGCCGGGCGTAACCGCCGACACCGACAGCGCATTCGCGCTCTTCATCGGTTTCATACGGCACGTCGACGAATTTGGCGCCGAGGGATTCAATCTGCTCCTTTACCGCAGGACGAACGTCAGACGCTTCGATCACCGCCCCCAGACGTTTCGCCGTGGCGATCGCCTGCAAACCCGCAACGCCAGCGCCAAGAATCAGAACGCGCGCCGCTTTCACGGTGCCCGCAGCCGTCATCAGCATCGGCATGAAGCGTGGGTAGTGGTGAGCGGCCAGCAACACGGCTTTGTAGCCGGCGATGTTCGCTTGGGAAGACAGCACATCCAGGCTTTGAGCGCGGGAGGTGCGCGGAGCCGCTTCCAGCGCGAACGCGGTAATGCCGCACTCAGCCAGCTTGGCAATGGTTTCATTGCTGAACGGGTTGAGCATGCCCACCACAACGGTGCCGCTTTTAATCAGCGTCAGCTCGCTGTCGCTGGGGGCGACCACCTTGAGAATCAGCTCGGCACCAAACGCATCGTTGGCGCTGCCAATCATTGCGCCTGCCGCTTCATAAGCACTGTCGACAACGCTGGCATTAATGCCGGCGCCGCTTTGCACAGTGACTTTATGACCCTGGCCGATCAGCTTCTTGATGGTTTCCGGGGTTGCAGCAACCCGTGTTTCACCCGTCTGGGTTTCGAGAGGAACACCAATGTGCACGTCAAATCTCCTGCGTGATCTTATTGAGTAAACCCAGGCACTTCGGATGGTGCGGCTGGGGCGGCCGATCAGCACGATCCCGCCAAATCTAGGCGGGGCGCGGCATTTTGCAGGCGAACTTTGTGGCCTTCAAGGGATTATGACGGGTGACGGAAAATTAACTACAAGTCACCCCGTGACCGAATGTCGCAACCAGCCGCCTCAATCCCTTGTAGGCCGTGCCTTGTAACGATTCTGGCCGAATTTGAAGAATTTACACATCGGCACGGTGAATGAGGCGTCATTGCTGGTGAATAGAGGCTCAAAGCCACGTCGGCAGGCACTTGTGGGACGTTTGTACTGGTTGTCGGTACAGTCTGCGAATATGCGACAAATACGTATATCTGTAGGGCTTTGATTTTGCTGACTACAGGGTCAGCTAAAAGGTGTAAGCCTTTACCCTTCTAGGCTGTAGCTTTGTGCCTGGGTGACCAGCCAATCGCGAAATGCTCGTAGAGACGCCGATTCGACCTTTCGCTCCGGAATCATCAAGTAATAAGCCTTGATGCTCGACAGCGCCTGGGTGTTGGCTATTACCAAGCGCTTCTCCGCCAGTTCGCGTTGAATCAGGAATGGCGGAATCAGCGCGATCCCCATGTCGTGCATCGCCGCTTGGGCAAGCATGGAGAATAGCTCGTAGCGCGGTCCTGTCATGTCGCGCGGCACATTCAGGTGCTGGGAGTTGAACCATTGGCGCCAGGCATAAGGGCGTGTGGTCTGTTGCAGCAGGGGCATTTCGGCGATTTCATCGGCTGTCAGATTGGCTTTTTTGCCCAGTAGCGTAGGGCTGCACACCGGCATCGGATTTTCGCCCATCAACCTGTGGGATTCGGTACCCGACCAATCCGCATCACCAAAGTAAATCGCGGCATCGAAGTCGGTATCGGCAAACAGGAAGGGGCGTGTGCGGTTGGTTAGGTTGACCGTCACTTCCGGGTGTTTGTGCTGGAAGTCCTTGAGCCGTGGCAGCAGCCATTGGGTGCCAAAGGTCGGCACGACGGCCAACTCGATCACGTTGGCACCCTGTTGCCCCATCACTGACAAAGTGTCCCGCTCAACCGCGTCGAGCTGGGTGGCTACGCGGCGGCTGTAGGAAAGTCCGGCTTCCGTCAGCTTCACTCCGCGCCGCGAGCGTCGGAAAAGTTCTACGCTGAGGAACTCCTCGAGGCTGGCGATCTGTCGGCAAATGGCGCCTTGAGTGAGCGAAAGCTCCTGCGCCGCTTTGGTAAAGCTCTCATGGCGCGCTGCCGCTTCAAAGCTGATCAGGGCGGTTGTGCTAGGGATTTTCCGACGCATGTACTTCAACCTCACTAATACATCGCATAAAGGCTACTTCTCGACGTTACGGAGTGAGAAATTAGCACAACAGTATGCAAAATCCTCGTTTGCCGTAACGCTGAACCGCGCTTAGGATCAGTCCACGTTATTTGACCCGATTCGAGAGGACACACTCATGGGCGGTAAAGCTAGCTTCAACTGGATCGATCCCCTGCTGCTGGATCAACAGCTCACCGAAGAAGAACGCATGATCCGCGACACTGCCGAGCAATTCGCTCAGCAGAAGCTCGCACCGCGCGTGCTTGAAGCTTTCCGTCATGAGAAGACTGATCCGGCGATCTTCCGCGAGATGGGCGAAGTGGGCCTGTTGGGTGCGACCATTCCCGAGCAGTACGGTGGCAGTGGCCTGAACTACGTCAGCTACGGGCTGATTGCTCGTGAAGTCGAGCGTGTCGACTCCGGCTACCGCTCGATGATGAGTGTGCAGTCCTCGCTGGTCATGGTGCCGATCAATGAATTCGGCACTGAAGCCCAGAAGCAGAAGTACCTGCCGAAACTGGCCTCGGGCGAGTGGATTGGCTGCTTCGGTCTGACGGAGCCTAACCATGGTTCCGACCCGGGCGCGATGATTACGCGTGCACGCAAAGTGGAAGGTGGCTACAGCCTGACCGGCAGCAAGATGTGGATCACCAACAGCCCGATTGCCGATGTGTTCGTGGTTTGGGGTAAGGATGATGCGGGCGACATCCGTGGCTTCGTTCTGGAGAAAGGCTGGAAAGGCCTGAGTGCTCCGGCGATCCATGGCAAGGTTGGCTTGCGTGCATCGATCACCGGCGAGATCGTCATGGACAACGTGTTTGTCCCTGAAGAGAACATTTTCCCTGACGTCCGCGGTTTGAAAGGCCCTTTTACTTGCCTCAACTCCGCACGCTATGGCATTTCCTGGGGCGCTTTGGGCGCTGCCGAGTTCTGCTGGCACACCGCTCGCCAGTACACCCTGGATCGTCAGCAGTTCGGTCGTCCGTTGGCCGCCACTCAGTTGATCCAGAAGAAACTGGCCGACATGCAGACCGAAATTACCCTGGCGCTGCAAGGCTGCTTGCGTCTGGGTCGCATGAAAGATGAAGGCACTGCGGCAGTCGAGATCACCTCGATGATGAAGCGCAACTCCTGCGGCAAGTCCCTGGACATCGCGCGCATGGCGCGCGACATGTTGGGCGGTAACGGCATTTCCGATGAGTTCGGTGTTGCCCGCCACCTGGTCAACCTGGAAGTGGTGAATACCTATGAAGGTACGCATGACGTCCACGCACTGATCCTCGGTCGCGCGCAGACCGGCATCCAGGCGTTCTATTAATAGGAGAACGTCCATGGGCGCGCTTTCGCATCTACGGGTACTGGATTTATCGCGGGTGCTGGCCGGGCCTTGGGCCGGGCAGATCCTTGCGGACCTTGGCGCCGAAGTGATCAAGGTCGAGCGCCCGGGCAATGGCGACGATACGCGCGCCTGGGGACCGCCCTTCCTGAAAGACGCCTATGGCGAGAACACCAGCGAGGCCGCCTATTACTTGTCTGCCAATCGCAACAAGCAATCGGTGACCATCGACTTCACGCGTCCAGAGGGGCAAAAGTTGGTGCGTGATCTGGCAGCCAAGTCGGACATCCTGATCGAGAACTTTAAGGTTGGTGGCCTGGCGGCTTATGGGTTGGACTATGAGTCGCTTAAAGCCACCAATCCGAATCTGATTTATTGCTCGATTACAGGGTTTGGCCAGACCGGGCCTTACGCCAAGCGTGCGGGTTATGACTTCATGATCCAGGGCTTGGGCGGGCTGATGAGTCTGACCGGTCGACCTGAGGGAGATGAGGGCGCAGGGCCGGTGAAAGTCGGTGTGGCGCTGACAGACATCCTGACCGGGCTCTATTCGACGGTGGCGATCCTTGCTGCGTTGGCCCATAGGAATCATGACGGTGGCGGTCAGCATATCGATATGGCGTTGCTGGATGTTCAGGTTGCGTGCCTGGCCAACCAGGCGATGAACTATCTGACTACGGGAAATGCGCCCAAGCGCCTAGGTAATGCTCATCCGAACATCGTGCCTTATCAGGATTTTCCTACGGCAGATGGCGACTTCATCCTCACCGTGGGCAATGACGGGCAGTTCCGCAAGTTTGCGGAGGTGGCTGGGCAACCTCAGTGGGCGGATGACCCACGCTTCGCGACCAACAAGCTGCGGGTGGCGAATCGTTCGGTGTTGATTCCGCTAATCCGTCAGGCGACCGTCTTCAAGACCACGGCTGAGTGGGTGCTGCAACTGGAGCAGGCGGGTGTGCCATGCGGGCCTATTAATGACTTGGCTCAGATGTTTGCTGATCCTCAGGTCAAGGCGCGTGGCTTGGCGATCGAACTACCCCATGTGTTGGCAGGGATGGTGCCGCAGGTAGCGAGCCCTATTCGCCTGTCGGAAACGCCAGTGGAGTATCGTAATGCGCCTCCGTTATTGGGCGAGCACACGCTGGAGGTTCTGCAGCGGGTGTTGGGTCTGGACGCTGATACGGTCGCCGCTTTCAAAGTGGCAGGGGTACTCTGAAGATTCCTTCTATATAGAAGGGGGTGGTTTTGCCCTCCTATATAGAGGGAATCGGCCTGTTTTCCAGCTTTCTGCAAGTTATTGATAGAAAAGCCAAATCAGGGGTTGACGGCAGATTCTGGAAGTCTATAATTCGCCCCACTTCCGGCGCAGTCGAAACGGAAAACTCCTTGGTAAACAAAGAGTTACGCAGTTTTCGACAGCGAGTTGCTTCAGGTCATCGAAGCCCAGAAGGAGTTGGTCAGGCAGGGTTGTTTAGCTTGATTGACGATTCGATCTTCTCGGTCGAAAGCGGAGAAAAAGAGGTGTTGACAGCAGCGAGTAACGCTGTAGAATTCGCCTCCCGCTAACGAGAGATCGGAAGCGCAAGTGGTTGAAGTTGCAAAGGAAACTTTGAAAACTTCTGAAAATAACCGCTTGACAGCAACAGAGGCTGCTGTAGAATGCGCGCCTCGGTTGAGACGAAAGATCTTAACCAACCGCTCTTTAACAACTGAATCAAGCAATTCGTGTGGGTGCTTGTGGAGTCAGACTGATAGTCAACAAGATTATCAGCATCACAAGTTACTCCGCGAGAAATCAAAGATGTAACCAACGATTGCTGAGCCAAGTTTAGGGTTTCTTAAAAACCCAAAGATGTTTGAACTGAAGAGTTTGATCATGGCTCAGATTGAACGCTGGCGGCAGGCCTAACACATGCAAGTCGAGCGGCAGCACGGGTACTTGTACCTGGTGGCGAGCGGCGGACGGGTGAGTAATGCCTAGGAATCTGCCTGGTAGTGGGGGATAACGCTCGGAAACGGACGCTAATACCGCATACGTCCTACGGGAGAAAGCAGGGGACCTTCGGGCCTTGCGCTATCAGATGAGCCTAGGTCGGATTAGCTAGTTGGTGAGGTAATGGCTCACCAAGGCGACGATCCGTAACTGGTCTGAGAGGATGATCAGTCACACTGGAACTGAGACACGGTCCAGACTCCTACGGGAGGCAGCAGTGGGGAATATTGGACAATGGGCGAAAGCCTGATCCAGCCATGCCGCGTGTGTGAAGAAGGTCTTCGGATTGTAAAGCACTTTAAGTTGGGAGGAAGGGCATTTACCTAATACGTAAGTGTTTTGACGTTACCGACAGAATAAGCACCGGCTAACTCTGTGCCAGCAGCCGCGGTAATACAGAGGGTGCAAGCGTTAATCGGAATTACTGGGCGTAAAGCGCGCGTAGGTGGTTTGTTAAGTTGGATGTGAAATCCCCGGGCTCAACCTGGGAACTGCATTCAAAACTGACAAGCTAGAGTATGGTAGAGGGTGGTGGAATTTCCTGTGTAGCGGTGAAATGCGTAGATATAGGAAGGAACACCAGTGGCGAAGGCGACCACCTGGACTGATACTGACACTGAGGTGCGAAAGCGTGGGGAGCAAACAGGATTAGATACCCTGGTAGTCCACGCCGTAAACGATGTCAACTAGCCGTTGGGAGCCTTGAGCTCTTAGTGGCGCAGCTAACGCATTAAGTTGACCGCCTGGGGAGTACGGCCGCAAGGTTAAAACTCAAATGAATTGACGGGGGCCCGCACAAGCGGTGGAGCATGTGGTTTAATTCGAAGCAACGCGAAGAACCTTACCAGGCCTTGACATCCAATGAACTTTCCAGAGATGGATTGGTGCCTTCGGGAACATTGAGACAGGTGCTGCATGGCTGTCGTCAGCTCGTGTCGTGAGATGTTGGGTTAAGTCCCGTAACGAGCGCAACCCTTGTCCTTAGTTACCAGCACGTAATGGTGGGCACTCTAAGGAGACTGCCGGTGACAAACCGGAGGAAGGTGGGGATGACGTCAAGTCATCATGGCCCTTACGGCCTGGGCTACACACGTGCTACAATGGTCGGTACAGAGGGTTGCCAAGCCGCGAGGTGGAGCTAATCCCAGAAAACCGATCGTAGTCCGGATCGCAGTCTGCAACTCGACTGCGTGAAGTCGGAATCGCTAGTAATCGCGAATCAGAATGTCGCGGTGAATACGTTCCCGGGCCTTGTACACACCGCCCGTCACACCATGGGAGTGGGTTGCACCAGAAGTAGCTAGTCTAACCTTCGGGAGGACGGTTACCACGGTGTGATTCATGACTGGGGTGAAGTCGTAACAAGGTAGCCGTAGGGGAACCTGCGGCTGGATCACCTCCTTAATCGACGACATCAGCTGCTCCATAAGTTCCCACACGAATTGCTTGATTCATTGAAGAAGACGATAAGAAGCAGCCCTAACAGGTTGTAGCTTAGTTGGTTGGAGCGCACCCCATGCTCAGTGGTAAAGAGCAGGGTGAGGTCGGCCTTAAAGCTCGAAATTGGGTCTGTAGCTCAGTTGGTTAGAGCGCACCCCTGATAAGGGTGAGGTCGGCAGTTCGAATCTGCCCAGACCCACCAATTTTGTGTGGGAACCTGTAGAAATACGGGGCCATAGCTCAGCTGGGAGAGCGCCTGCCTTGCACGCAGGAGGTCAACGGTTCGATCCCGTTTGGCTCCACCACTACTGCTTCTGTTTGTTGAAAGCTTAGAAATGAGCATTCCATTGTGATGATGGTGAATGTTGATTTCTAGTCTTTGGCTAGATCGTTCTTTAAAAATTTGGGTATGTGATAGAAAGATAGACTGAACGTTACTTTCACTGGTAACGGATCAGGCTAAGGTAAAATTTGTGAGTTACTCTTAACTGAGTATTATCGAATTTTCGGCGAATGTCGTCTTCACAGTATAACCAGATTGCTTGGGGTTATATGGTCAAGTGAAGAAGCGCATACGGTGGATGCCTTGGCAGTCAGAGGCGATGAAAGACGTGGTAGCCTGCGAAAAGCTTCGGGGAGTCGGCAAACAGACTTTGATCCGGAGATGTCTGAATGGGGGAACCCAGCCATCATAAGATGGTTATCTTAAGCTGAATACATAGGCTTAAGAGGCGAACCAGGGGAACTGAAACATCTAAGTACCCTGAGGAAAAGAAATCAACCGAGATTCCCTTAGTAGTGGCGAGCGAACGGGGACTAGCCCTTAAGTGGCTTTGAGATTAGCGGAACGCTCTGGAAAGTGCGGCCATAGTGGGTGATAGCCCTGTACGCGAAAATCTCTTAGTCATGAAATCGAGTAGGACGGAGCACGAGAAACTTTGTCTGAATATGGGGGGACCATCCTCCAAGGCTAAATACTACTGACTGACCGATAGTGAACTAGTACCGTGAGGGAAAGGCGAAAAGAACCCCGGAGAGGGGAGTGAAATAGATCCTGAAACCGTATGCGTACAAGCAGTGGGAGCCCACTTTGTTGGGTGACTGCGTACCTTTTGTATAATGGGTCAGCGACTTATTTTCAGTGGCGAGCTTAACCGAATAGGGGAGGCGTAGCGAAAGCGAGTCTTAATAGGGCGTCTAGTCGCTGGGAATAGACCCGAAACCGGGCGATCTATCCATGGGCAGGTTGAAGGTTGGGTAACACTAACTGGAGGACCGAACCGACTACCGTTGAAAAGTTAGCGGATGACCTGTGGATCGGAGTGAAAGGCTAATCAAGCTCGGAGATAGCTGGTTCTCCTCGAAAGCTATTTAGGTAGCGCCTCATGTATCACTGTAGGGGGTAGAGCACTGTTTCGGCTAGGGGGTCATCCCGACTTACCAAACCGATGCAAACTCCGAATACCTACAAGTGCCGAGCATGGGAGACACACGGCGGGTGCTAACGTCCGTCGTGAAAAGGGAAACAACCCAGACCGTCAGCTAAGGTCCCAAAGTTATGGTTAAGTGGGAAACGATGTGGGAAGGCTTAGACAGCTAGGAGGTTGGCTTAGAAGCAGCCACCCTTTAAAGAAAGCGTAATAGCTCACTAGTCGAGTCGGCCTGCGCGGAAGATGTAACGGGGCTCAAACCATACACCGAAGCTACGGGTATCACTTAGGTGATGCGGTAGAGGAGCGTTCTGTAAGCCTGTGAAGGTGAGTTGAGAAGCTTGCTGGAGGTATCAGAAGTGCGAATGCTGACATGAGTAACGACAATGGGTGTGAAAAACACCCACGCCGAAAGACCAAGGTTTCCTGCGCAACGTTAATCGACGCAGGGTTAGTCGGTCCCTAAGGCGAGGCTGAAAAGCGTAGTCGATGGAAAACAGGTTAATATTCCTGTACTTCTGGTTATTGCGATGGAGGGACGGAGAAGGCTAGGCCAGCTTGGCGTTGGTTGTCCAAGTTTAAGGTGGTAGGCTGGAATCTTAGGTAAATCCGGGATTCTAAGGCCGAGAGCTGATGACGAGTGTTCTTTTAGAACACGAAGTGGTTGATGCCATGCTTCCAAGAAAAGCTTCTAAGCTTCAGGTAACCAGGAACCGTACCCCAAACCGACACAGGTGGTTGGGTAGAGAATACCAAGGCGCTTGAGAGAACTCGGGTGAAGGAACTAGGCAAAATGGCACCGTAACTTCGGGAGAAGGTGCGCCGGTGAGGGTGAAGGACTTGCTCCGTAAGCTCATGCCGGTCGAAGATACCAGGCCGCTGCGACTGTTTATTAAAAACACAGCACTCTGCAAACACGAAAGTGGACGTATAGGGTGTGACGCCTGCCCGGTGCCGGAAGGTTAATTGATGGGGTTAGCTAACGCGAAGCTCTTGATCGAAGCCCCGGTAAACGGCGGCCGTAACTATAACGGTCCTAAGGTAGCGAAATTCCTTGTCGGGTAAGTTCCGACCTGCACGAATGGCGTAACGATGGCGGCGCTGTCTCCACCCGAGACTCAGTGAAATTGAAATCGCTGTGAAGATGCAGTGTATCCGCGGCTAGACGGAAAGACCCCGTGAACCTTTACTATAGCTTTGCACTGGACTTTGAATTTGCTTGTGTAGGATAGGTGGGAGGCTTTGAAGCGTGGACGCCAGTTCGCGTGGAGCCAACCTTGAAATACCACCCTGGCAACTTTGAGGTTCTAACTCAGGTCCGTTATCCGGATCGAGGACAGTGTATGGTGGGTAGTTTGACTGGGGCGGTCTCCTCCTAAAGAGTAACGGAGGAGTACGAAGGTGCGCTCAGACCGGTCGGAAATCGGTCGTAGAGTATAAAGGCAAAAGCGCGCTTGACTGCGAGACAGACACGTCGAGCAGGTACGAAAGTAGGTCTTAGTGATCCGGTGGTTCTGTATGGAAGGGCCATCGCTCAACGGATAAAAGGTACTCCGGGGATAACAGGCTGATACCGCCCAAGAGTTCATATCGACGGCGGTGTTTGGCACCTCGATGTCGGCTCATCACATCCTGGGGCTGAAGCCGGTCCCAAGGGTATGGCTGTTCGCCATTTAAAGTGGTACGCGAGCTGGGTTTAGAACGTCGTGAGACAGTTCGGTCCCTATCTGCCGTGGACGTTTGAGATTTGAGAGGGGCTGCTCCTAGTACGAGAGGACCGGAGTGGACGAACCTCTGGTGTTCCGGTTGTCACGCCAGTGGCATTGCCGGGTAGCTATGTTCGGAATAGATAACCGCTGAAAGCATCTAAGCGGGAAACTAGCCTCAAGATGAGATCTCACTGGGACCTTGAGTCCCCTGAAGGGCCGTCGAAGACTACGACGTTGATAGGTTGGGTGTGTAAGCGCTGTGAGGCGTTGAGCTAACCAATACTAATTGCCCGTGAGGCTTGACCATATAACACCCAAGCAATTTGCAAGCTTTGAGCTGAAAAGCAAAAGAGCACCAGATTGCGGTGTGTGAAGACGAAACGAACCGAAAGTTCGAAAGGACTCACAAAACACCGAAATCTATCACATACCCATTCGCTGGAGCGTAATCCGTAAGGAGAACGACCTGGCTACCGAATTTCTTGACGACCATAGAGCATTGGAACCACCTGATCCCATCCCGAACTCAGCAGTGAAACGATGCATCGCCGATGGTAGTGTGGGGTTTCCCCATGTGAGAGTAGGTCATCGTCAAGATTAAATTCCGAAACCCCTATCTGCGTATGCAGGTAGGGGTTTTGTTTTAGTAGAAGTCACCAATTTTTCTGGCACGTTACGACTTTAACGGGCTGGTTACAGAATTTCTTGACGACCATAGAGCATTGGAACCACCTGATCCCATCCCGAACTCAGCAGTGAAACGATGCATCACCGATGGTAGTGTGGGGTTTCCCCATGTGAGAGTAGGTCATCGTCAAGATTGAATTCCGAAACCCCTGTCTGCTAACGCAGACAGGGGTTTTGTCGTTTTAGCTCCATAAACTTCGGGCCATTGTCCCCGGCGTGACATGCCACATCTGCGTCACGTCCTTCCCCAGCATTCCCAAGTATTCCCAAGTATTCAAGAAGTACATCGACCGCCAACCGCGCTAGCACGCCGTCCGGCGGGAATATCGATCATTTCGTACAAACCCCTAAGATTTCTCCGACTGGTGCCGACAGACTGGTGAGACATGCGTGCACCAAAGTAGAGCGGCCGAAGAATGCCGCCTGCGCTGTTACATGGAATGTTGCACCTGGAACGCATCCCCACTTTTTGCATAAGAAGTCCCATGAAATGAATCTCAAATTCAGCCATAAAATCCTTCTGGCCGCCTCTGGCGTCGTGGTGCTGGCTTTTGCGTTGTTCACTTTGTACAACGACTATCTGCAGCGAAACACCATCCGGCAAAACCTCGAATCCTCCGTCCAGCAAGCCGGCGATTTGACCGCCAGCAGCGTGCAGAACTGGATGAGCGGCCGCGTGTTGGTGCTGGAAAACCTCGCACAGAACGTCGCTCATCAAGGCGCCAATGCGGACCTTCCAGGCCTGGTGGATCAACCGGCCTTCACCTCGAACTTTCAGTTCACCTACGTTGGCCAGGCCAATGGCGTGTTCACCCAACGTCCTGACGCGAGGATGCCGGACGGTTACGATCCGCGTCAGCGCCCTTGGTACAAACAAGCAGTGGCTGCCGACAAGACTATGCTGACGCCGCCGTACATGGCCGCCGTCGGTGGGTTGGTGGTGACGATCGCCATGCCGGTGAAAAAGAACGGCGAATTGCTCGGCGTGGTTGGCGGTGATCTGAGCCT
This sequence comes from Pseudomonas sp. LBUM1660, assembly GCF_059695935.1. Classification (NCBI taxonomy): domain Bacteria; kingdom Pseudomonadati; phylum Pseudomonadota; class Gammaproteobacteria; order Pseudomonadales; family Pseudomonadaceae; genus Pseudomonas; species Pseudomonas sp. LBUM1660. The sequence goes on from NZ_CP166795.1 coordinate 125,745, forward strand.
GGAGACCCTGGTGAAGATCATCAACTCGGTGGACTTCGGTGGCATCGGCCACGCGTTCCTGGTCAGTGCCGACGGTCAGGTGATCGTCAGCCCGGACAAAGACCAGGTGATGAAAAACCTGAAGGACATTTATCCAAACTCTGGCGTACGCATCGAGAAGGGCAATCAGGACGTCACCCTGAACAAGCAGGACCGCATCCTCTCGTTCACCCCGGTGAGCGGTTTGCCAAATGCCGAGTGGTACATCGGTCTGTCGATCGATAAGGACAAGGCCTACGCACCACTGAGCCAATTCCGTACCTCGGCGCTGATCGCCATGTTTATCGCCGTCAGCGTTATTGCGGTGCTGTTGAGCCTGCTGATCAACGTGCTGATGCGTCCGCTGACCACCATGGGCCGCGCGATGCAGGACATCGCCCAGGGCGAAGGCGACCTGACCCGTCGTCTGGCCGTGGAAAGCAAAGACGAGTTCGGCGAGTTGGGCGGTTCGTTCAACCAGTTCGTGGAGCGGATTCACGCGTCGATTTCCGAAGTGTCCTCGGCGACCCGTCAAGTCCACGATTTGTCGCAACGGGTGATGGCATCGTCCAACGCCTCAATCGTCGGCTCCGACGAGCAAAGCGCGCGCACCAACAGCGTGGCTGCCGCCATCAACCAATTGGGTGCCGCCACCCAGGAAATCGCCCGCAATGCTGCCGATGCTTCGCAGCATGCAAGCGGTGCGAGCGAGCAGGCGGATGATGGTCGTCAGGTCGTGGAGAAAACCATCCTGGCCATGACCGAGTTGTCGCAGAAAATCAGCCTGTCCTGCACCCAGATCGAAACCCTGAATGCGAGTACTGACAACATCGGGCACATTCTGGATGTGATCAAAGGCATCTCCCAGCAGACCAACTTGCTCGCGCTCAACGCCGCCATCGAAGCGGCGCGTGCCGGTGAAGCCGGTCGTGGTTTTGCGGTCGTGGCGGACGAAGTGCGCAACCTGGCGCATCGCACGCAGGAGTCGGCGGAAGAGATCCACAAGATGATCACCTCGCTGCAGATCGGTTCTCGCGAAGCGGTGACGACCATGAATGCCAGTCAGGTCTCCAGCGAAGAGAGTGTTGAAGTAGCCAATCAGGCGGGCCTGCGCTTGGTCAGCGTGACCCAGCGCATCGGCGAAATCGACGGCATGAACCAGTCGGTGGCGGCGGCGACCGAAGAGCAGACGGCGGTAGTGGAAACCCTTAACGTCGACGTCAACCAGATCAACTTGCTGAACCAGCAGAGCGTGGCCAACCTCAATGAAACGTTGAAGGATTGTGATGCGTTGTCGTTGCAGGCGAATCGGTTGAAGCAGTTGGTGGACAGCTTCAAGATCTGATTCGGGTCAGTTCTGCTGCGTTATCGTTCTTCGCGGGCAAGCCTCGCTCCTACAAGGGCATCGAAAACCCTGTAGGAGCGAGGCTTGCCCGCGAAAGCGGTATAACAATCACCGCTGAACCAAAGCCCTACACAAACAGCTTTAACACATTCCCCATCGCATCATCCGCAAACCCCTGCACAAATTCCTTGAACCCCGGCAACGCCTCAACGCCTCCCTGTGCCGGTTCGGCAATGATGATCCAGGTCGCCCGCGACTTTCCCGCGCCTAGCGGTTCAACACTCATCGCCGCCCACAAATTGGCCACGCCCAACGTGTTGTAAATCGTGGTCCACGTCATGTTCAGCGCCTGGTCATCCCGCGAGTTGAGTTGCTCGACCACCAGGTTACCGTCCTTGAAGAATTTCTTGCGCAGCGACGACACGCCTTCGCCTGTCATCTCGATGTGCGACAGCGCCGGAATGAATTGATCGAAGCCGGCAAAGTTGCCGACCACCGCCCAGACCTGAGAGGCATCCGCCGGCACTTCCACCGAAGACACGACGTGGCAGCCTTGAGGGTTTTTGATCAGGGTATCGGGTTGCAGCGTTTTCATGGTTTTGCTCCGGTTGAATGAATCAGATGAAATTGATTTCTTTGAGGTAGTCGCAGCCGCGACGCAGCAGTGCCGGGGATTTTTCCGGGTAGTGCGCGCCCATCTGCCGCACGCCGGCCTGGGCGTTGTCGTGGCCGATCATCGAGATGTCGCCGATGTCTTCCTCGAAGCCGTTGAGGTAGAAGCCGAGTACGCCGAACAACGCGTTGTCGCTGTCGACCCGGCCCAGTTGCTGTTGCCAGTCGGCGACGCTGACCATGGAGAATTCCCGGCCGGCCTCACGGAATGACGCGACGTAATCGTCCCAACTCAGGGGCTCGGGGTTGTGCAGGTTGAACACCGCTTTTTCAGGCGAATAACGGCTGGCATGGAAGCCGATGAAGCGAGCGAGAAAGTCCACCGGCATCAGATCAAAGTTCAACGCGAACTCCGGCACCTGGCCGAGCTGGATCGAGCCTTTGAGCATCAGCATCAAGCGATTTTTGTGCGGCTGACAGACGCCGGTCAGGCTGTTGAAGCTGATATTGCCGGGGCGATAAAGATTGACCCTCACCCCAAGTTCTCGCGCTCGTTCGAGGATTCGTTCGCCGACCCACTTGGACAGGTTGTAGCCGTTCTTGATGTAGATCGGCGGCGTCTGCGCTGCGGGTAATTCCAGCACCCGGCCATCGTCGGCAATCGTGCTGGACGCCGAGAGCGTGGAGACGAAGTTGAAGATTTTCTTGCTGCGCCCCTCGCACAGCCGAAGGCATTCGAAAATCGGCTCGACGTTGTCCCGCGCCAGCGACTCGTAATCGAGCACGTGATTGACGTTGGCAGCGTTGTGCACCAGCGCGCCGAACTCTCGATCGAGGCGCTCGTAAACGTCCGCATCGAGCCCCAATGACGGGCGAGTGATGTCTGCCGCGTAAACCTTTACCCGACTCAGGTCCAGGTGCTCCAGACGGTTTTCCCGCAACGCGTGAGCGAAGCGCTCAGCCGCCGATTGCCCGCCACCATCGCGCACCAGGCAGGCGACTTCACTGACGCCCCACGCCAGCAACGCCTCGACGATGTGCACACCGACAAAACTGTTGGCGCCGGTGACGATCACCTTGTGCACATCGCCCATGCGGCTGATGGGCAGCGGCTGAATATCCAGCTCGCGGAAGGCATCCGCCAGCGCTTGCGCGCTCAGGACTTCCTCGGTGCCGGAGCCGCGCACCAACGTCGCCAGCTTTGCAATGGTCGGCAACTCAATGAAGCGGTTGATCGAGATGCTGCGGCCGAATTCTTCACGCAATCGCAGCAGCATCCGTGACAACAGAATCGAGTGGCCGCCCAGATTGAAGAAACTTTCGTCGGTCGAAATATCGCTGGCCGGCAGCTCCAGCAGCTCAGCCCAGATCTCCAGTAACAGCGCTTCATCGGCGCTGGCGGGCAGCCGTCGTGTCATGTTTTCGGCAACATTCACCGGCATCGACAGCAGCGCTTTGCGGTCGACTTTGCCGTTACTGGCGAACGGCATACTCGGCAGTTCGGTCCAGGCGCCAGGTTGCATGTAGTCCGGCAAAAACTGCATCGCATGAGCCTTCAAGGCTTCGCGAGCGACGCCCGGTTGGTCCTCCTGAGGTTGCGCGAGGAAGGCCAGAATCCGACGTTGGCTGTCGATGACCACCGCCACCTGACGGTACAACTGACTGTCGCGCAGGCAACGTTCGATCTCTTCCGGCTCGACGCGAAAGCCGCGGATTTTCACCTGATTGTCCCGCCGTCCGCACAGCTCGATACCGTCGCGGGTCCATTTCGCCATGTCGCCGGTACGGTAGGCGCGCAGGCGCTGGCCGTCTGGCAAGTTCAAGTCCAGGTAACGCTCGGCAGTCTGCTGCGGGTTGTTCAGATAACCCAGGCATACCCCCGGCCCGACGATGTACAACTCACCGACGGTCTGCTCGGCCACCGGCTGAAATGCCTCGTCGAGAATCAGCACCTGGCTGTTGGCAATCGGTGCCCCGAGGGTGCGGTTGCTGTCGCCAGCGCGCAGTTGGCGCGCAGTGATCAGCACCGTGGCTTCGGTCGGGCCATAGAGGTTATAGAGGTTGCCCTGACGGCTGAGCTGCTCGATGACATAGGGTTCGCAGACATCACCACCGGTCATCACATGATCCAGGACCTGCAATTGATCCAGCGGCAGAATGCTCAACAGCGCCGGCGGTAAAAAGGCGTGGCTGAGGCGTTGATGGCGAATCAGCTCGACCAGTTGCAGCGGATCGCGGCGCTGGTCGTCGTTTGGCACGATCAGTTCGGCGCCCTGAAGCAGGGTCGGGAAAATATCGATCAGTGACGAGTCGAAACTCAACGACGAAAACTGCAAGGCCCGACTGTGTTCGGTCAGTTGCACATAGTCGGCATACCACGCCGTGAAGTGCGCGAGGTTGGCCTGGCTGAGCAGCACGCCTTTGGGATGCCCGGTGGTGCCCGAGGTGTAGAGCGCCATGCACGGCGCGTCGAGGGCGGGGCGCTGGCGCATCAAGGGTTGGCCGAGGTCGACGTCATTAAAGTCGATGCAGCTGATGTCCAGTCCCGGCATTTCGTCGGCGAGGGGATGCTGGCCGTCATGCAGCAACAACACCGCTCCGGCGTTCGAAAGGATGTACTGCTGACGTTGCAGCGGATGGCTCGGCTCCAGTGGCAAGTACACCGCGCCGCTGCCCAGAATCGCCAGGATCCCTGCATACAACGCACTGCATTTCGGCAGGCAAATCCCGACCACCAACGGCCCTTGATGCTGAGCGAGCAACGGCAGCAAGCGTTGCTGGATCGCACGGCTCTGGGCGTGCAATTGCCGATAGCTCAGCGATGTGCCGTCAATGTTCAGCGCGGGGCGTTCGGCGGACTCGATGAAGCGCTGTTCCAGGCGCTCGATCATCGGGATCCTGGCGAGTTGCTGCAGCCACGGTTGAGCCGTTTTGTTGAGCTGATGGACGAACGCCAGGCGCTCTAAAAATTGCAGGTTTTCCACCCGTTCGAAGTGAGCCACCGCTGTCGGCTCGGCATGCAGAAAATACGTTTCATCCCGAGAGAAGCGGCTGACCAGCAGTGAGACGTGATCCACCAGTTCCGCCACCGCTCGCAGACGCAAGGCCTGGCCGTTTCCACTAGGCTCATCGGCAATCGGCACGCGCGTGAATAGCGTCGATCCCTGCATGCACAGCAGGTCCATCGGCGGTAGCCCGGTGACGCTTGGCACGCCAATTCCCAGTTGCAGCGTCAGCCGTGGCGCATCACCCGGGACTGAGAACGCTTGGCTGGCGTCGTCAATCAGCAGATCAAACGACGGCGCCTCCTCGAACGCCTCGAGCCGCACCAACGAATGACCCTGTTGTTCAAGTTCCAGCGCCAGGTCGGTCAAGGCCTGGCTTTGCCCAATGAGCAGAATGTCGAGACGTCTCATGATGTTCTCCTCGTTAAATCAGGTAGTCGCTGAGGGCGTCTTGCACGCACGGCGAATCCAGCAGCGAACTGCTGCGGAAAAACCGCACGATGTTGGCGACCAGCGGGTGATGACGATTGATCGGGAAGGCCAGCCCCGAGATTTCGTTCTTGAGTGCCTGGCGTGCCGCGTCGCTGATCTGCAAGGCTTCGATCAAGCGGAAGTCGAAGGACTTCTGGATGTCGTTGGTCAGGTAATGACCAATGAACACCGGCAGGATTTGCGCGATGAGCTGGCGGTCGTCTTCGCTCGCGGTATGCCAGTAGATGCGCACCATCCGCGACCAGAATCCGGAGTGGCGGCCTTCGTCGAGCAAGTGATCGGCCATCAGGCCCTTGATCGACTGCTTGACCGTGTCGTCCTTGGCGAACGCCGCGACATCGCCGGTCACGGTGTTCTCGGCGATGGCCACGCAGATCAGTTCCACGGCGCTGCGCAGGTGCTCCGGAGCGAGGGCCACAGCCGCCGGAATCGCCCGGCTCAGCTCGATTTCATCCGGCAGCTTGATCGGCGTGATGCCGGTCATGGCGACGGTCTGCTGCATGAAGTCCATGGCCACCAGCGCGTGGTAATCCTCGTCCACCACCACGGTCATGGCGTCGTAGCGACAGGCGAACGGGAACGCCACGGCAAAGCGATTCTTGGCGATGCTGCGGGCGGTCTTGTCGACGATCTCGGTTTCGAAAATCACCACGTCGTTGATGAATTTGTAGAGCGTCTGCACCAGCGCAAAGTCGCGCTGCTCCGGGCATTCGCGCAGGAAGGTTTCGCTCAGCACCAACGGTTGGCGGCTCAACGGGTAGATCAGCTTGTCGTCGTTTTCCAGCACCCGCCGGGGCCGCGTGCGGATGGTCGCACGGCTTTCCCAAGCGTCGGCGAAGGATTGGTAGTCGGCGGCGTTCATGCGTTCACCTCAGGCATAGGTTCGCTCATGCTCAGGCGCAAGCCGTCCCACAGGGCGATGCGGCTTTCCACCGCGGCAATGGCGCTGGCGTAGACGTCTTCTTGGCGTTGCGAATCGCCGTTGACCAGCCGTGCGAGGAGTTTTTCTGCTGCGGGGCCGTGGTCCTCGGAGTCGACTTCGATGTGCCGCTCCAGGTAGTAGCGGAAGGTTGGCGCCTGCTCGATGCCGATGCCCCAGTCGTCGAGAATCCGCTGGAACATCTGCGGAATAACGCTCTCACGACCATGCAAAAACGCTGCGGCAACGCTGTGTCCCGGTGCATGCAGCGCAGTGTGCAAGGTGTGCCGCACGAACTGCGCCGCCGCCGGGTCGACATCAACGCTTTGCAGCGCCACGTCGTAACTCACCCCTTCTTGCTGCAACGCCACGAAGCGTTCCACGGCGGCCGTGCTGGCACCGACTTCGCGCATCGCATCGAGGTACAACTCGAAGTGGCTGTAATGACCTTGGGCCGGACGATCATCGGACTCTTCACCCAGCACAATCTCATTGATAAGACGCGCGGCCTGCGGATCTCGCGGCGGCAGCCAAGGCAGTTGAACGCACGTCAGTTCCTGTTGCAGACGTTTGGTCAACGACATGAAATCCCATACCGCAAAGACATGGGTTTCCATGAAACGTTGAAGTACCGAGAGTGAATGTATTTCAGAGAAGATCGGGTGCGCACTAAGTTCTGCTTTCTTCTGGTTGAGGCGGTCTTTATTCGTTTTCATGAGCGAGCCTATAAGTGATCTGAGTTGCCGTTAAGTGTGGTGTGATCAATAAGTGACGGTCGTTTAACGTTTTTTATTGGCGAGCGGATGGCTCAATTAAATTGATGTCATCAAGTGCGATACAGTCGGTTGGTGCCGTGTTTACTGGCGGCGGAGAAAAACTAATACACGAATAAAGTATCGGGCAAGTTATTTTTATATTATTTGCAAGTTCAACTTTTTTGTGTGCGACAAGTTACAGTAAAACTATAAGTATCAGTTTTATTTGGGCGTAGTTGCTCCTTTCGGCGAAGTATCGTCAAAATTCAAATGAAGAGTGAATGCCTCACTCAAAGCAACTTTCAAAGTTATTCCGTTGAATGCTTCAAGGGGGTGGAAGTTGGCTGGGATTGACGCCGGTGCTTCCTTTCCCGTGACAAGACTCCTTCCGTAGGTTCTTGGTGCGAGGACTGCGCCGCCATGGCGGCGCGTCGCCCGTTCATTATTCGTTGGCAGCCCAAGAGTGAGCGTAAATCACGGCCGCCGCTATCGCGCGGACGTCATCTTTGCTGGCGTATTGATGGAACTTGAGGGAGGTCAATCGATGGCAGGCTTGGGGAGGGGACGTGCGGTCGCTGAAGCGGGGGGATGTAAGGAGATTATTCACGGCAAACGCGGCGCGCAGTTCGAACTGCGCGCCCAGGCGTGGCGGCGGGGGTTACCTGGTGGTTTTCTTGTTCAGCGCTTCAGGGCTGTTGAGGTAGCGCGTGATAACCTCGACACCGCGATTGAGGTGGAGCTCGAGCAGCTTTACCGAACGCTCGATGTCGCGGTCTTCGACGGCCAGCAATAGTGCTCGGTGGTCTTCCTGAGATAACTTGCCCAGGCCCATGGCTTCCAGGTTGAAGCGCAGGAAGCGCTCTTCTTCGTTCAACCCTTCCTCGACCAGCCGCAACAGCCGCTGGTTCGGCGCCTTGCAATAAAGCGCCATGTGGAAGAGCCGATTGAGGCGGCCGATCTCGCTGTAATCGTGCTCCGTTTCCATGCCGTCGATATGCAGGGCTGCCCGTTCGAAGTCTTCCTTCTCCAACAAGGGAATCGACAGGCGCAGCGCCTCGGATTCCAGCAGAATCCGTAACGCATAGGTTTCAACGGCATCGCCCTGAACCAGCGGTGCGACCACTGCGCCTTTGTGGGCGATAACGTTGAGCAGCGTCTGGGCTTCCAGTTGGCGCAAGGCTTCGCGCACCGGCATGCGGCTGACGCCGAACAGGTCGGCCAGATCTTGCTGGCGCAACGCGGTGCCGCAGGGAATGCGTCCGTCAAGAATGGCCGAACGCAGGGTTTCTTCGATCACCGAACGTGCCAGGTGAGCGGGAATCGGCCCGTTGACTTTGATACTGCTGAGGGGGTTGGGCTTCTGTGTCACGACTACGCACCCTGGTTGGCTGAAATATTTGGATCCAAATGGACACTAATGACTGCCATGCAGCTTGTCAAACGGACAAAAGATCGCAGTCCGGGACTTTTCATGTCACTCACCATTCAAAGTCTAGCGCGTCGCCAGTGATTGCACCGTGCCATTGTCTTTTAACGGGCTAACCTGCACCATCAACCGAATTCTACCTGCCTGACCTGGATGCCTCGCATTGGCGGTACGTTTCGCGATCCCTCGGACTTTGCGCTGGCTGTGCTGCGCGTTGCTGCTGGCCGGCGTCATGCTGGGCGGGCTGCATGCCGATTGGGATTTTTCGCTGATCAGCCGCAAGGCGCAGGTCTTGTACGGGCCGTTGGGCGACGGGAAGCCGCGCATCGATGCCTGGCAGCAGTTGCTGGCCACGCAAAAACAGGCCAGCGAACTGGAACAGCTCAATGTGGTTAATCAGTTTTTCAATAAACAAGTGCGTTACGTTGAGGACATCGACCTGTGGCACGAGGTTGATTACTGGGAAATGGACTGGCCCCTGCTAAACCGGACACCAATACCCCGTTAAATTGATGCCGCTGCCAAACGCCTAAACTCCCGCGGTGAACGGTATTTTAGAGCGCTGTGCGGATGCTCCTCGTTGTAATGCTCAAAGGCAACCGTCAGGTTGCGCAAGGCGGTTTCCCGGTCAGGTTTGGGCATGTGCGCGACGTAGTCGCGCTTCATCGTTTTAACGAAGCTCTCGGCCATGCCGTTGCTCTGCGGGCTGCGCACCGGTGTCGTCACCGGCTGTAAACCGATCTGTCGGGCAAACTGGCGTGTCTGTTCAGCGATGTAGGCCGAGCCGTTATCGCTCAGCCATTGCACCGGGGTGGCAGGCGGTTCTTCACCGAAGCGTGTTTCCACCGCTTCCAGCATCAGATCGCGGATATCGTCGCCGCTGTACCCCGTCGGGCTGGCCACCCAGCCGATGGCTTCGCGGTCGCAGCAGTCCAGGGCGAAGGTCACGCTCAGCTTGTCGCCGTCTTCACAGCGAAACTCAAACCCGTCAGAGCACCAGCGGGTATCGCTGGTGGCCACTGCGATGCGGCCTTCATGGCGGCGCGCCACTCCGGGCTGTTTAATTCGACGCTCCAGCAGTAACTGATGATCGCGCATCACGCGATAGACCCGTTTGACGTTGATTGGCGCCTGACTTTGTTGTTCGCGCCGACGACGGAGCAAACCCCACACACGGCGGTAGCCATAGCTGGGCAACTCACTGACTTCAGACTGAATCTCTTTGACCAAAGCGGCATCGTCCATTCTTGGACGACGCCTTGCGGGCCGTGCAGCTGGCTTGAGTCGAACCGTTAATTGCGAGCGCGCTACACCGAGACTTTCACTGATCAGCTTCACAGGTCGTCCCCCGGCAACAAGGGTGAGTGCGCAATCCATTTTCGCGACCGAGCAATCTCCACGGCTTCCTGAAGGATCTCGACTTGCATGGTTTTCTTGCCCAGCATCCGTTGTAACTCACGGATCTGTTTGAGTGCGTCGGCCAATTCAGAAGCCGGCACTACGGTCTCTCCGGCACTGACCGCCGAGAGGCTGCCATTCTGATAAAGCTTGCGCCATTGGAAGAGTTGGTTGGCATTCACGCCATGGCGCCGGGCCACGACCGAAACACTTTGTCCTGGTTGCAGACTCTCGCGAACCATCGCCAGCTTTTGCTCTGGGCTCCAACGGCGACGACGCTCCTGGCCCAGCAGCTCCCCACCCTTATCACTACTATTAGTCATATACATAACCGTTTGCCTATCCCTTATCTTAAGGGGGAAACGGTGTCCTGTCTTTCATGGGGCTCGTCCAGGAAACGCCCATCGAAGCCCTGTGGAAGGGCGCCGGCGACTGCGAAGATTACGCGATCGCCAAGTACTTCAGCCTGCGCCACCTCGGCGTTTCCAGTGACAAGCTGCGCATCACCTACGTCAAGGCTCTGCGCCTGAACCGCGCGCACATGGTGCTGACTTACTATTCGAGCCCCGAGGCCATGCCGCTGGTCCTCGACAGCCTGATTGATGCAATAAAGCCGGCCAGCCAACGAACCGACTTGCTGCCGGTCTACTCTTTCAATGCCGAAGGGTTGTGGTTGCCGGGCGCCAAGGGCAATAAAAAGGTCGGAGATACCAAACGCCTGTCGCGCTGGCAGGATGTGTTGAAGAAAATGCAGGCCGAAGGTTTCCCGGTCGAGACGACTAACTAGGAGCACGCGCTCAGATGTCTTTGTTCAAACAGCTGTTGATCGCTATCTGTCTGTTCCTGGTGGTCGCCTTCACCGGTAGCTTCGTGGTCAGCCTGGAAAGCTCGCGGACCCAATACGTCAATCAGTTGCGTTCCCATGCCCAGGATGCCGCGACGGCACTGGCGCTGTCCCTGACGCCGAACATCGACGACCCGGCGATGGTCGAGTTGCTGGTCAGTTCGATTTTCGACAGTGGGTATTACGCGAGTATCCGCGTGGTTGACCTCAAGACTGATCAGACCATCGTCGAGCGCAGCGGCATTCCAGCGGTGAACAACGTGCCGGACTGGTTCGTCAAAATGATCGGCCTGGAACCGGCCGGTGGCGATGCGCTGGTCAGCCGTGGCTGGGAGCAGGCGGCGCGGGTCGAGGTGGTCAGCCATCCGATGTTCGCGTTGGCCAAGCTGTGGCAGAGCGCGCTGGGCAGCCTCGGCTGGTTGCTGATCTGCGGCGCGGTGAGCGCGGTATTGGGCGCGCTGTTGCTGCGTCGACAACTGAAACCGCTGGACTACATGGTCAAGCAATCCCACGCCATCGCTCGCCGCGAATTCCTCAGCCTGCCGGAACTACCGCGCACACCGGAACTGCGGCGTGTGGTGCAGGCCATGAATCAGATGGTCGAGAAGCTCAAGGCGCTGTTTCAGGAACAGGCCGAGCGCAGTGAAAAACTGCGGGTCGAGTCCTACCAGGACAACCTGACGGGGCTGGCCAACCGTCGCTATTTCGAGATGCAGTTGAACGCCCGGGTGAGCAATCCGGAGCAGGCGAGTTCGGGTTATCTGCTGCTGTTGCGGGTCAAGGACCTGGCCGGTTTGAACCAGCGTCTGGGCGGTCAACGCACCGACCAATTGTTGCAAGCAGTGGGCGAGCAACTGTCCCGCGAGTGCGCCAAGTTCCCGGAAACGCAGAACCTCGTCACGCGGATCCGTGGCGGTGAGTTCGCCGTGCTGGCGCCGGGTCTGGTGCGCGAAGAAGCCCTGCAACTGGCGCAGAACCTCGACAGTGCCTTGGCCAGCCTGTATGCGACCGGCGCCACTGACGTGGCCTCGGTCGCGTCGATCGGTCTCGCGCCGTTTGTTCACGGAGACTCACCGCAAGCGGTGCTCGGGTTGGGCGACCAGGCGTTGGCTCAGGCTGAAGGTCAGGGTGAACAGAGCTGGGCGTGCCTGGATCACAGCGCCTCGGCCAGCGTCGGGGATGACCATCATGCCTGGAACAACTTGCTGGATCAGGCGTTGAATCAGCGGCGTTTCCAGTTGTATTTCCAACCGGTGGTGGCCAGCCAGGACACGCAACTGGTGCTGCATTACAAGGTGCTGTCGCGGTTGATCGACGACGTCGGCCAGACCATTCCCGCCGGACGCTTCCTGCCGTGGCTCGAGCGCTTTGGCTGGACCGCGCGCCTGGATCGGCTGATGTTGGATCTGGTGCTTGAGCAGATGGCCGAGCATGAGGAATCGCTGGCGCTCAACCTGTCTTCGGCGACGTTGGCTGATCCGCAGGCGCTGAATAAAGTCTTCGAGATTTTGCGTGCCCACTCCGATCTCGGACCGCGGCTGACCCTGGAAATCGGCGAGGAGCAACTGCCCGAGCAAGCAAAGCTGGAAGAACTGACGCGGCGCCTGCGTGAGCTTGGGTTCTCCTTGAGCCTGCAACGTTTTGGCGGGCGCTTCAGCATGATCGGCAACCTGGCGCATCTGGGGTTGGCGTATTTGAAGATCGACGGCAGTTACATCCGGGCGATTGACCAGGAAAGCGACAAGCGCCTGTTTATCGAGGCGATCCAGCGGGCGGCACATAGCATTGATCTGCCGTTGATTGCCGAGCGGGTGGAGACCGAAGGGGAGTTGGTGGTGATTCGGGAGATGGGGTTGTATGGGGTTCAGGGGCAGTTGTTTGGTGAGCCGAAGCCTTGGCAGTGAGGCTTTAGGATTTGGTCGTCTGGGAGTCCGTCTTCGCGGGCAAGCCTCGCTCCTACAAGGTCGTGCGTTGGCGTAAACCTGTAGGAGCGAGGCTTGCCCGCGATGGCGTCAGCACAGACAACATCGAAGGCTGAGGCTTAGATCAACCCCGTCTCATCATCATCAATCAATTGACTCAACCCACCCAACGCCTCTCGGGCCTGGGTCCGGTCCATCAGCTTGGCCTGGGCGGCGGCTGGCAGGTCGGTGACGCGGATCACGCCTTTGCTGGTCAGCACCTGAATCAAGTCGTCGAGTACCCGGATCATTTCCAGGTCGCTCTGCTTGAGCTGTTTGAGGCTGGTTTCCATCACTTCGTTGGCGTACCAAGCCTGGATTTCATGGTTGTCGGCCGGCAGCGTTTCCGTGGCCTCGGCGTAGGCCGCGGCTTCCACGCGCACTAACTGACCTTGCGCATCGCGTTGCACGTAGAACATTGAGCATCCCTCAGAAGTGAACCAGCGTCATGCTGTCAGCAGCATAGGCCAACTGGACGCGAGTATGCGGTGCGGCGACGAAATCGTCACCGGGGGATGGGCGCAAACGTGACGGCCGCCCCATCAGGGCGGCCGTTTTTCGTTGGATCAGCTGTTGTTGTGATCGACTTTGATGGTCGGGTCACTGCCGGCAATCAACGAGTTCAGGTTGGCGCTGGACCAGTTGTTGCCTTCCAGTTTGATCGTCACATCCGGCGTTGCGGCGGCCGCATCGCCTGAGTTGAACTTGCCGCCGGAGCTGACTTGCAGCGACGACACGCCATCCACCGTGCTGATCTTCAGGAAGTTGTCGATGGTGCTGCCGGTTTCGCCTTGCAGCAGATCGCGCAGGTCGATGCGGTCTCCTTCGCTGGCCTTGAAGTCCTTGATCACGTCGTTGCCGGTGTCGCCGGATTTCCAGACAAAAGTATCCGCACCCGAGCCGCCAATCAGGATGTCGTTGCCCTGACCGCCCATCAGCGAGTCATTACCCGTGCCGCCGAGCAGGATGTCATTGCCCTTGCCGCCGTCGAGCAGGTCATTGCCCCCCGAGCCGAAGAGAATGTCATTGCCCGCGCCACCCAACAGCGTGTCGTTACCGTCATGGGCGCCGGACACATCGAATGCGCTGTAGTGCTCGGTGATGTACTGGTGCACGTTGCTGGTGGTGACTTTGCTGACGTCCACGCCGGTCTCTTTGGCAACGAACGCCTGCATCGCCTGGTAACCCTCGCCGGCGATGCCGTTGAAGCTCACCAGGTCGCCGAACAGGAGGTCGTTACCATTGCCGCCATTGACCGTGTCGGCACCCGGCAATGTCGCTTCGGTGTGACCGATGATCGAGTTGGCCAGGTCTTTGGGGTCGATGTTGGTTTGCGGCGTCTTGTCCGAATCGTAAGGTGTCAGATCGCCAAGAGTTACGTCCTTATTCAGGCCGATGGCTTCTACTGTCGAGACTTTGCTCAGGAGCGCGAAGCTGTCGGTGGAGTTGTCGATGGCGTCCCCACTGGTGCTGCCGCCGCTGCCATCGCGGGACGAGAACTCATACGTACCATCGCCTTGGGCGTGCAATGCGCCGAACTCTTTATAAGACCAGCTGTTCCCGGACTTGCTCCAGACCGTAACGTAGCCCGAAGCAGTGATATCGATCTGGTGGTTGCTGTCCGGGTACAGGCTGATCGCCTGGCCCAACTTGTAATTGCTGGTGGTGATGACGCTGTCGAGTTTGGCGCCGCCATACAGATTCGGGTTGCTCGATTCATCACTCTGGTAGTAAGTCGGTTTGCCGTCGGTGATGAAGTACGTAAGGTTCGTCGCGCCCTTGTTGGCGACCGCGTCGGCGCTCTGGAACCAGTTGGCCGTGGTTTTGAACACGTCCTCATAGTTCGTACCGCCGCCGGACGACATGGAGTCCAGAACAGATTTGAGCAAGGTCAGTGCGTTCGGATCGTTCAGGTTGACCGACACCGATTTGTTGATCTGGGTGTCGAAGTCCACGAGGAAGATATTCACCGTCCCCGAGTTGCCGCCCATGCTCTGCTTGAGGGTGTTGAACACCGACGTCAGCGAGTCTTTGGCTGAGCTGACCGACGACGCGCTCATGCTGCCCGAACTGTCGACCATGAAGGCGATGTTGTAGTTGGTGCCCGGCACCACGGTCAGCCCACCGATGTCGGCGACGATGATGTCGTTGCCGTCGGTGCCGGTGATGGTGTCATTGGCCGCCGTGGCGGTGATGGCGTTGTAGACCGCGGGGTAAACGGTGACCGGGATCGTCGCGGTGCTTGGCGCCGAACCACCGAGGGCCTCGGTGGAGGTCGAGGTCACGGTCAGGTTGAACTGGCCGTTGTAGTACGGCGGCGGGGTCACGGTTAGGGAGCCGAGGTTCCAGCCGGTGACGTTGGCCTCACCCGACGTGGTGCTGGCGGTGAAGGTGTGGCCGGCGCCATCGGTGAGTACGGAACCCGCCGGGATGCCGCTGATCTTCACGCTCAGGCTTTCGGAGCCGTCGGTGTCCGTCAGGGCTGTTTTGATCGCCGACAGATGAACGCTGGTGCCTTCCGCTGCTTCGTTGAGCTTGTAGCCGTCGTAGTAGCCTTCACCGTTGGTACCGTGCAAATCGGACACTGTCACGCCGGAGGCGGCCAGGTCTGCAATGCCGGTGTACAACGGCACGCCAGCGCTGCTCAGGTCGACTGCCGCCCCGCCGTTGACCGACAGGTTGACGTCATAGCTGCCCGGGCCGCTCTGGTTGTGGTGGTAGATGTCCAGCGTGTAGTAACCGCTGGTGGTCGGGATGAACGAACCGTTCAGGTTGCCGCCCGCACCCCAGGTGATGGCCGCGACGTTCTTGCCGCCGATGGTCACCAGCAGGCTGTCATCGCCGGTGCCGCTGAAGGTGTAAGTCTTGCCCGCTTCGAGGTAGATCAGGCCGGACGTTTTCGACGCGGTGCCGGCGGTCACGCTGCCGTCGGACTGCACGTTGGTCGCGGTGGTGCTGCTGTTCGGTTTGCCGGCTGCGTCGATCACCGACTTCAGCGTGTTCGTCGCCGCACCGCTGCCGTCGGTGCCGAGGCCCGACAGGCCGGTCCAGACTTCCTTGATCAGCCCGGTGGATTTGACACTGTTGTCCGCAACGCTCAAGGACGGCGCGTCAGCAACCGGCGTGATGTCGATTTTGATCGTGCCAGTATTGCCCAGCAGCGAACCGTCGGTTGGCTGGAACTTGATCTGTGCGTAGTCCGCCAGATTGTTGCCTACGCCGATGCCGCCGTAGCCATTGGCGCCGGATTCGTTGGCATCCGGCAGGAAGCGCACTTTACCCGCGTCGATGTCAGCCTTGGAGAGGGTCTGGTTGGTCGTCACGTCGGTCCAGCTCGAACCGTTCAGGTACTGCAATTTGCCTTCGCCCGGCAGGCCGGTGATTTTCACGCCGAGGCTGGCGGCCGGACTGTCGACATCGCTGACGCCGAAGGTCGACCAGCCGAGGATCAGCGGGGTGTCCTCGGTGCCGGTGACATTGACCGGCGCGGCCGTCGGCGCATCGTTCACCGCCACGACGTTGACGGTGGTGGTCGCGGTGTTGGAGTAGTTGCTGCCATCGGTCACCGTCACGGTGATGATCCGCGGCACGGTGCTCGGGTCTTCACTGTTGTTGGTGAAACTGATGTTTTTGATCTGTTGCATGTAGTCGGCCAGCGTCGCATTGCCGGACAACGTCAGCGTGACCGTGCCCTCTTTGCTGTTGGCATTGATGGTGATGCCGTTGACGCTGTTGCCCAGGTTCAGCGCGTCGCCCGGCTGACGGTTGGTTAGCACAATGGTCGCGCCGGTCAGCATCGTGCTGTCCGGGTCGGTGATTTTCAGGTCGGTGTCGCCGATTGATACGCCTTGTCCGGTAGTGCCTTCGGTGAAGGTCACGTTGTAGTTGGCACCGGTGGCGCCGCTGGAGTTGTTGGCGTCCAGGTCGAGCACGGGCGGCGCGTCGTTGTCGACGATCGCGGTGCTGATGCTGCCGTTGGATGCGCTGATCGCCAGGTTCTCGAAGTTGCCGCCGGTGGCCGAGTCGATCTTGACCACGAAGTTTTCAGTGCCTTCGGTGATCCTGTTGTCCAGGGTCGCGACGTTGAAATTCGCCGTGCTGCTACCCGCCGGAATCTTCACGGTGTACACACCGGTGAAGTCCGAACCGTCGGCAGCGGTGCCGCTGTAGGTGATCTTCAGGGTGACTTCGGTCTGCGCCGGGCTCGTCAGGCTGAGGGTGTAACTGGCGGTCTGGCCTTCGGTCACCGAGGTGCTGCCGGTGATGCTGACTTCGGTCCGGTCGAGGGTGTCGGTGACATTGGTGACGGCGGCGGCCGGGTCTTTGACCAGGTTTTCGAAATTGCCACCGGTGGCGTTGCTGATGGTCGCCTGGACCGTGCCTGCGTCCTTGTAGACGTCGTCGGCGGGAGCCTTGACGGTGACGGAACCGGCAGTCGCACCAGCAGCGATGGTGATCACCGCGCCGTTGCTCAGGGTCACAGTCACCGGAGTGCCTGCGGCATTGGTCAGGTTTGCGGTGTAAACGATCGAACCGCCTTCAGCGACCGAGTTGGTCGCGTTCAGGCTGACAGTGGTGGTATCAGCGGTATCGGTGACCGAGGTGTTTGCCGACTTGCCATCGACGTCCAGCTTCTCGTAATTGCCGCCCTTGGCGTCGTCGATTTTGACGCTCAGGGAGCCGCCACCGGCCAAGGCATCGTTCGGCGCGGTGAAGTTCACGCTGGCGCTGCTCGATCCGACCGGGATGGTGATCGTCTGGTTGTTGGACAGGGTCACAACTACCGGAGAACCGGTCACTGGCGCAGAGACGGACGCGGTGTACACCACGGTGCCGCCTTCAGCCACGGTACCGTTGGCCGTCAGGCTGACGGTCGAGGTGTTTATGGTGTCGGTCACATCGGTAACCGCAGCCGCCGGGTCCTTGACCAGGTTTTCGAAGTTACCGCCAGTGGCGTCCTTGATGGTCGCTTCAACTTTGCCGGCGTCTTTGTAGACGTCGTCGGCGGGTGCTTTGACGGTCACGGAGCCGCTGGTGGCACCAGCGGCGATGGTGATCACCGCGCCGTTCGACAAGTTCACGGTGACTGGCGTGCCGGCCGCGTGGGTCAGGTTGGCGGTGTAGACAATGGAACCACCTTCAGCGACCGAATCGGTTGCTGTCAGGCTAAGCGTGGTGGTGTCGGCCGAGTCGGTGACCGAGGTGTCAGCCGACTTGCCATCGACGTCCAGCTTCTCGTAATTGCCGCCCTTGGCGTCGTCGATTTTGACGCTCAGGGAGCCGCCACCGGCCAAGGCATCGTTCGGCGCGGTGAAGTTCACGCTGGCGCTGCTCGATCCGACCGGGATGGTGATCGTCTGGTTGTTGGACAGGGTCACAACTACCGGAGAACCGGTCACTGGCGCAGAGACGGACGCGGTGTACACCACGGTGCCGCCTTCAGCCACGGTACCGTTGGCCGTCAGGCTGACGGTCGAGGTGTTTATGGTGTCGGTCACATCGGTAACCGCAGCCGCCGGGTCCTTGACCAGGTTTTCGAAGTTACCGCCAGTGGCGTCCTTGATGGTCGCTTCAACTTTGCCGGCGTCTTTGTAAACGTCATCGGCCGGTGCCTTGACGGTCACAGAGCCACTGGTGGCGTTGGCGGCGATGGTGATCACTGCGCCGTTGCTCAGGGTCACGGTGACTGGCGTGCCGGCCGCATGGGTCAGGTTGGCGGTGTAGACAATGGAACCGCCCTCAGCCACGGAATCAGTTGCGCTGAGGCTGAGGGTGGTGGTGTCCGCCGAGTCGGTGACCGAGGTGTTTGCCGACTTGCCATCGACGTCCAGCTTCTCGTAGTTGCCGCCCTTGGCGTCGTCGATTTTGACGCTCAACGATCCGCCGCCCGCCAAGGCATCGTTCGGCGCGGTGAAATTCACGCTGGCGCTGCTCGAGCCGACCGGGATGGTGATGGTCTGGCCATTTGAAAGGTTTACAACGACTGGCGAGCCGGTCACTGGCGCAGTGACGGACGCGGTGTACACCACGGTGCCGCCTTCGGCCACGGTACCGTTGGCCGTCAGGCTGACGGTCGAGGTGTTTATGGTGTCGGTCACATCGGTAACCGCAGCCGCCGGGTCCTTGACCAGGTTTTCGAAGTTACCGCCAGTGGCGTCCTTGATGGTCGCTTCAACTTTGCCGGCGTCTTTGTAGACGTCATCGGTAGGTGCTTTGACGGTCACGGAGCCGCTGGTGGCGCCGGCGGCGATGGTGATCACCGCGCCATTCGACAAGTTCACGGTGACCGGCGTGCCGGCCGCGTGGGTCAGGTTGGCGGTGTAGACAATCGAACCGCCCTCAGCCACGGAATCAGTTGCGCTGAGGCTGAGGGTGGTGGTGTCGGCCGAGTCGGTGACCGAGGTGTCAGCCGACTTGCCATCGATGTCCAGCTTCTCGTAATTGCCACCCTTGGCGTCGTCGATTTTCACGCTCAACGATCCGCCACCCGCCAAGGCATCGTTCGGCGCGGTGAAGTTCACGCTGGCGCTGCTGGCGCCCACTGGAATGGTAATGATTTGGCCGTTGGACAAGGTCACGACAACCGGCGAGCCGGTCACCGGAGCGGTAACGGACGCGGTGTAAACCACGGTGCCGCCTTCCGCCACGCTGCTGTTGGCCGTCAAGCTGACGGTCGACGTATCGACGGTGTCAGTCACATCGGTGATCGCAGCCGCCGGGCTGGTGACCAGGTTTTCGAAGTTGCCGCCAGTGGCGTCCTTGATGGTTGCTTCAACTTTGCCTGCGTCTTTGTAAACGTCATCGGCCGGTGCCTTGACGGTCACGGAGCCGCTGGTGGCGTTGGCGGCGATGGTGATCACTGCGCCGTTGCTCAGGGTCACGGTGACTGGCGTGCCGGCCGCATGGGTCAGGTTGGCGGTGTAGACAATGGAACCACCTTCAGCGACCGAATCGGTTGCTGTCAGGCTAAGCGTGGTGGTGTCGGCCGAGTCGGTGACCGAGGTGTCAGCCGACTTGCCATCGACGTCCAGCTTCTCGTAATTACCGCCCTTGGCGTCGTCGATTTTGACGCTCAACGATCCGCCGCCCGCCAAGGCATCGTTCGGTGCAACGAAGTTCACGCTGGCGCTGCTCGAGCCGACCGGGATGGTGATCGTCTGATTGTTGGAGAGGGTCACGACGACTGGCGAACCGGTCACTGGCGCGGAGACGGACGCGGTGTACACCACGGTGCCGCCTTCGGCCACGGAAGGAGTGGCGGTCAGGCTGACCGTCGAGGTGTCGACGGTGTCGGTCACATCGGTAACCGCAGCCGCCGGGTCCTTGACCAGGTTTTCGAAGTTACCGCCAGTCGCGTCCTTGATGGTCGCTTCAACTTTGCCGGCGTCTTTGTAGACGTCGTCGGCGGGTGCTTTGACGGTCACGGAGCCGCTGGTGGCACCAGCGGCGATGGTGATCACCGCGCCGTTCGACAAGTTCACGGTGACTGGCGTGCCGGCCGCGTGGGTCAGGTTGGCGGTGTAGACAATCGAACCGCCCTCAGCCACGGAATCAGTTGCGCTGAGGCTGAGGGTGGTGGTGTCGGCCGAGTCGGTGACCGAGGTGTCAGCCGACTTGCCATCGACGTCCAGCTTCTCGTAATTGCCACCCTTGGCGTCGTCGATTTTGACGCTCAACGATCCGCCGCCCGCCAAGGCATCGTTCGGCGCGGTGAAATTCACGCTGGCGCTGCTCGAGCCGACCGGGATGGTGATGGTCTGGCCATTTGAAAGGTTTACAACGACTGGCGAGCCGGTCACTGGCGCAGTGACGGACGCGGTGTACACCACGGTGCCGCCTTCGGCCACGGTACCGTTGGCCGTCAGGCTGACGGTCGAGGTGTTAATGGTGTCGGTCACATCGGTAACCGCAGCCGCCGGGTCCTTGACCAGGTTTTCGAAGTTACCGCCAGTCGCGTCCTTGATGGTCGCTTCAACTTTGCCGGCGTCTTTGTAGACGTCATCGGTAGGTGCTTTGACGGTCACGGAGCCGCTGGTGGCGCCGGCGGCGATGGTGATCACCGCGCCATTCGACAAGTTCACGGTGACCGGCGTGCCGGCCGCGTGGGTCAGGTTGGCGGTGTAGACAATCGAACCGCCCTCAGCCACGGAATCAGTCGCACTGAGGCTAAGCGTGGTGGTGTCCGCCGAGTCGGTGACCGAGGTGTCAGCCGACTTGCCGTCGACGTCCAGCTTCTCGTAGTTGCCGCCCTTGGCGTCGTCGATTTTGACGCTCAACGATCCGCCGCCCGCCAAGGCATCGTTCGGCGCGGTGAAATTCACGCTGGCGCTGCTCGAGCCGACCGGGATGGTGATGGTCTGGCCATTCGAAAGGTTTACAACGACTGGCGAACCGGTCACTGGCGCGGAGACGGACGCGGTGTACACCACGGTGCCGCCTTCGGCCACGGAAGGAGTGGCGGTCAGGCTGACCGTCGAGGTGTCGACGGTGTCGGTCACGTCAGTGACGGCCGCAGCCGGGTCTTTGACCAGGTTCTCAAAGTTACCGCCAGTGGCGTCCTTGATGGTTGCTTCAACTTTGCCTGCGTCTTTGTAAACGTCATCGGCCGGTGCCTTGACGGTCACGGAGCCGCTGGTGGCGCCGGCCGCGATGGTGATCACTGCGCCGTTGCTCAGGTTCACGGTGACCGGCGTACCGGCCGCGTGGGTCAGGTTCGCGGTGTAGACAATCGAGCCGCCTTCAGCCACGGAATCAGTCGCACTGAGGCTCAGGGTGGTGGTGTCAGCGCTATCGGTCACGTTGGTGACGACGGCCGAGCGGTCGGTGTCGAGTTTTTCGAAGTTGCCGCCCGTGCTGTCCGCGATCGCTGCCCTGACGGGCGAGGCGCCGGTGTAGACGTCATTCGGCACGGTGTACGGCGCCGAGCCGCTGGACTCGCCGGCCTTGATGTTGATCACCAGGCCGTTGTTCAGGGTCACGGTCATCGCCGTGTCGGCCGGGTGGCTCAGTGTGGCGGTATAGGTGATCTGACCACCTTCGCCGACCGTGCTCACATCGGCACTGAGTTTAAGCGTGGTGGTGTCGATGGTGTCGTTGACGGTGGTGGTGTGCGTGGTTTTGCTGACGTCGAGTTTTTCGAAGTTGCCGCCGTCGGTGCTGGCGATGCCAACGGTGATTTTGCTGCCGTCCTTGTAGACGTCATCGCTCGGCGCCGGAACGGTGATGAAGCCCGACTTGTCGCCGGCCTTGATCACCACGCTCTCTCCGTTGCTCAGTTTGACCGTCATGTCAGTGCCGGCGGCATTGCTGAGGTTGACGGTGTAAGTGATGGTGCCGCCCTCGACCACATAGGCGCTGGCAGTCATGGTCACTTTGGTGGTGTCCAGGGTGTCACTGATGGCGGTCGAGGCCGGGGTCTTGTCGGCGACCAGGTTCTCGTAATTGCCACCCGACACATCCTTGATGGCGTTGGTCAGCGGCTCGTGGCCGACCAAGGCATCGTTCGGCGCTTTGACGGTGATCGAGGCGTTGCTTTCGCCGACCGCAATAGTGATTTTTTCGCCATTGGACAAGGTCACGACGACGGGCGAACCGGTGACCGGCGCGGTGACGGAAGCGGTGTAGACCACGTTGCCGCCTTCGGCGACAGAGGCAGTTGCCGTCAGACTGACTGTCGACGTATTGAGCGTGTCAGTGACCTCGGTAACCGCCGCTGCCGGGCTGGTGACCAGGTTTTCAAAGTTGCCGCCGCTGGCGTCCTTGATGGTCGCTTCGACTTTACCGGCGTCCTTGTAGACGTCATCGGCCGGTGCCTTGACGGTCACGGAGCCAGCCGTCGCGCCGGCTGCGATGGTGATCACGGCACCGTTGCTCAGGTTCACGGTGACCGGCGTGCCGGCGGCGTTGGTCAGATTTGCGGTGTAGACAATGGATCCACCTTCCGCGACCGAGTCGGTAGCGCTCAGGCTGACGGTGGTGGTGTCTGCGGTATCAGTAATCAAGGTGTCCGCCGACTTGCCATCGACGTCCAGCTTCTCGTAATTGCCGCCCTTGGCGTCGTCGATTTTCACGCTCAACGATCCGCCACCGGCCAGTGCATCGTTCGGCGCGGTGAAGTTCACGCTGGCGCTGCTGGCGCCCACTGGAATGGTAATGATTTGGCCGTTGGACAAGGTCACGACAACCGGCGAGCCGGTCACGGAAGCGGTAACGGATGCGGTGTAAACCACGGTGCCGCCTTCCGCCACGCTGCTGTTGGCCGTCAAGCTGACGGTCGACGTATCGACGGTGTCAGTCACATCGGTGATCGCAGCCGCCGGGCTGGTGACCAGGTTTTCGAAGTTGCCGCCGCTGGCGTCCTTGATGGTCGCTTCGACCTTGCCGGCGTCCTTGTAGACGTCATCGGCCGGTGCCTTGACGGTCACGGAGCCAACCGTCGCGCCGGCTGCGATGGTGATCACGGCACCGTTGCTCAGGTTCACGGTGACCGGCGTGCCGGCCGCGTTGGTCAGGGTGGCGGTGTAGACGATCGAGCCGCCTTCAGCCACCGAATCCGAAGCGCTCAGGCTCAGGGTGGTGGTGTCTTTGGCGTCGGTTACCGAAGTAACCGCCGGGGTTTGATTCGCCACCAGGTTTTCGTAGTTGCCGCCGGTGGTGCCATCGATTTTCACGCTCAGCGAACCGTTGCCAGCCAAGGCGTCGTTCGGTGCAACAAAATTCACGCTACCCGAACTCGCGCCGACCGGGATGGTGATGAACTGGCCGTTGGACAACGCCACCACCACCGGCGAGCCAGTCACTGGCGCATTGACCGACGCGGTGTAAACCACGGTGCCGCCTTCGACCGTACTGGCCGTGGCGGTCAGGGAGACGGTGCTGTTGTTGATGGTGTCGGTCACGTCGGTGACCGCTGGCGTCTTGTCGGCTACCAGGTTTTCGAAGTTGCCGCCGGTTGTCTTGGTGATGCTGGCGTCAACTTTGCCCGCGTCTTTGTAGACGTCATCCTTGGGAGCGGCGAAGTTCACCGAACCGGTGGTGGCGCCCTTGGCGATGTTGATGACCGCGCCGTTGCTCAACGTCACGGTCATGGCGGTGCCAGCGGCATTGGTCAGGGTCGCGGTATAGACGATCGAACCGCCCTCGGCGACCGAACCGGTGGCGTTCAGGCTCAGGCCCGTGGTGTCGGTCGAATCGGTGACGGTGGTGACCGCCGGCGAAGAGTTGGTGACGACTTTTTCGAAGTTGCCGCCGCTCTGGCTGGCGATCGTCGCCTGGACTTTGCCACCGTCGATGTACGGCGTGTTGGCCGGTGCAGCAAAGTTGACCGAACCGCTGCTGGCGCCGGCGGCGATGTTGATCACTGCGCCGTTGCTCAACTTCACGGTCATCGCCGTGTCCGTCGGGTTGCTCAGGGTGGCGGTGTAGGTGATCTGGCCACCTTCGCTCACGGTGTGGCTGGCCGACAGGGACAGGGACGTTGAGTCCACCGTGTCTTTGACGGTGGTGCTCACTGACGTCTTGCTGACGTCGAGTTTTTCGAAGTTGCCACCGCTGGCGTCCGTCATCTTGACGGTGAGCTTGCCGGCATCCTTGTAGACGTCGTCGCTTGGCGCCGCGATGGTGACCGAACCGCTGGTCTTGCCGGCTGCGATGGTGATGGTCTCGCCGTTGCTCAGCTTGACGGTCACCGGGGTTTGCGCGGCGTTGGTCAGGGTCGCGGTGTAGGTGATGTGCGAACCTTCGAGCACAGACTTGTCAGCGCTGAGGGTCAGTTGTGTGGTGTTAGTGGTGTCGGCGACGTTGGTCACGGCCGGATTCGGGCTGGTGACCAGGTTCTCAAAGTTGCCGCCAGCGGCGTCCTTGATGGTGACTTCCAGTTTGCCGGCGTCTTTGTAAACGTCGTCTTTCGGTGCGTCGACGGTCACGGTGCCGGTAGTTTTACCGGCCGCAATGGTGATCACGGCACCGTTGCTCAGGGTCACGGTGACCGGAGTGCCGGCCGGGTTGGTCAGGGTCGCGGTGTAAACGATCGAGCCGCCCTCGTTGACGTTGCCAGTGGCAGTCAGCGACAGGGTGGTGGTGTCGACGGTGTCGGTCACGCTGGTGCTGACCGGGGTTTTATCGGCGACCAGGTTTTCGAAGTTGCCACCGCTGACGTTGGTGATCGAATTACTCACCGGCGCGTGGCCGCTCAGCACATCGTTCGAGACCACGGCGTTGACGGTGCCGCTGCTGGCGCCGACCGCAATGGTGATGGTCTGACCGTTGGCCAGCGTTACGACCACAGGCGAGCCGGTGACAGGTGCGCCGACCGAGGCGGTGTAAACCACGGTGCCGCCTTCAGCCACGGTGCTTGTGGCGGTCAGGCTGACGGTCGACGTGTCGAGGGTGTCGGTCACGTCAGTCACAGCCGCTGCCGGGTCTTTCACAAGGTTCTCAAAGTTGCCGCCAGTGGCGTCCTTGATGGTCGCTTCGACTTTGCCGGCGTCTTTGTAGACGTCATCGGTTGGTGCCTTGACGGTCACGGAACCGCTGGTGGCGCCGGCGGCGATGGTGATCACGGCGCCGTTGCTCAGGGTGACGGTGACTGGAGTGCCGGCCGCATTGGTCAGGTTCGCGGTGTAAACGATCGAACCGCCTTCAGCGACAGAATCGGTTGCTGTCAGGCTCAGGGTGGTGGTGTCGGCCGAGTCAGTCACCGAGGTGTCCGCCGACTTACTATCGACGTCCAGTTTCTCGTAATTGCCGCCCTTGGCATCATCAATCTTGACGCTCAAGGAACCACCGCCCGCGAGGGCATCGTTCGGTGCAACAAAATTCACGCTACCCGAACTGGCGCCGACCGGAATTGTGATGGTCTGGCCATTCGAAAGGGTCACGACAACTGGTGAGCCGGTCACCGGAGCGGTCACAGACGCGGTGTACACCACGGTGCCGCCTTCGGCCACGGTGCCGTTGGCGGTCAGACTGACGGTCGAGGTATCGAGGGTGTCGGTCACGTCAGTCACTGCCGCAACAGTGCTCGGCACCAGGTTCTCAAAGTTGCCGCCAGTGGCGTCCTTGATGGTCGCTTCGACTTTGCCGGCGTCTTTGTAGACGTCATCGGTCGGTGCCTTGATGGTCACGGAACCGCTGGTGGCACCGGCGGCGATCGTGATTACGGCGCCGTTGCTCAGGGTGACGGTGACTGGAGTGCCGGCCGCATTGGTCAGGTTCGCGGTGTAAACGATCGAACCGCCTTCAGCGACAGAATCGGTTGCTGTCAGGCTCAGGGTGGTGGTGTCGGCCGAGTCAGTCACCGAGGTGTCCGCCGACTTGCCATCGACGTCGAGTTTCTCGTAGTTGCCGCCCTTGGCGTCGTCGATTTTCACGCTCAGCGAACTGCCACCGGCCTGGGCATCATTCGGCGCGACGAAGTTGACGCTGGCGCTGCTCGCACCGACCGCAATGGTGATGGTCTGGCCGTTGGACAGAGTCACGACAACCGGCGAACCGGTCACTGGCGCGGTCACGGACGCTGTGTAAACCACGGTGCCGCCTTCAACCACGGACGAAGTCGCGGTCAGGCTGACGGTCGACGTGTCGAGGGTGTCGGTCACGTCAGTCACAGCCGCAGCCGGATCTTTCACCAGGTTCTCAAAGTTGCCGCCAGTGGCGTCCTTGATGGTCGCTTCGACTTTGCCGGCGTCTTTGTAGACGTCATCGGTTGGTGCCTTGACGGTCACGGAACCGCTGGTGGCGCCGGCGGCGATGGTGATTACGGCGCCGTTGCTCAGGGTGACGGTGACTGGAGTGCCGGCCGCATTGGTCAGGTTCGCGGTGTAAACGATCGAACCGCCTTCAGCGACAGAATCGGTTGCTGTCAGGCTCAGGGTGGTGGTGTCGGCCGAGTCAGTCACCGAGGTGTCCGCCGACTTGCCATCGACGTCCAGTTTCTCGTAATTGCCGCCCTTGGCATCATCAATCTTGACGCTCAAGGAGCCACCGCCCGCGAGGGCATTGTTTGGTGCAACAAAATTCACGCTACCCGAACTGGCGCCGACCGGAATTGTGATGGTCTGGCCATTCGAAAGGGTCACGACAACTGGTGAGCCGGTCACCGGAGCGGTCACAGACGCGGTGTACACCACGGTGCCGCCTTCGGCCACGGTGCCGTTGGCGGTCAGACTGACGGTCGAGGTATCGAGGGTGTCGGTCACGTCAGTCACTGCCGCAACAGTGCTCGGCACCAGGTTCTCGAAGTTGCCGCCAGTGGCGTCCTTGATGGTCGCTTCAACTTTGCCGGCGTCTTTGTAGACGTCATCGGCAGGCGCCGCAACGGAGACGGAACCGCTGGTGGCGCCGGCCGCGATGGTGATCACCGCGCCGTTCGAAAGGGTGACGGTGACTGGCGTGCCAGCCGGATTGGTCAGGGTTGCGGTGTACAGAATCTGACCGCCCTCGGCCACTTCGGTGGACGCCGACAGGCTCAGGCCGGTGTCGTCCTTCGAGTCGGTAATAGTGGTCAGTGCCGGCTCGGTGTTCGGGGTCAGCTGCTCGAAATTGCCGCCGGTGGTCCCGGTGATGGTGGTGCTGACGGTGCTGCCGTTGTTGTAGACGTCATTGTCCGCCGTATCGACGGTCACGCTGCCGGTGGTCTTGCCCGCTTCGATGGTGATGACCGAGCCATTGCTCAAGGTCACGGTCATCGGCGTGCCGGCCGGGTTGGTCAGGGTGGCGGTGTAAATGATCTGGCCGCCTTCGACCACGGTGCCGGTGGCGGTGAGGCTCAGGCCGGTGTTGTCGACCGAGTCGGTAACGGTGGTGACCGCTGGCGTGGTGCTTGGGGTCAGCTGTTCGAAATTGCCGCCGGTGGTCCCGGTGATGGTGGTGCTGACGGTGCTGCCGTTGTTGTAGACGTCATTCGCCGCCGTATCGACCGTCACGCTGCCGGTGGTCTTGCCCGCTTCGATGGTAATGACCGAGCCATTGCTCAAAGTCACGGTCATCGGCGTGCCGGCCGGGTTGGTCAGGGTGGCGGTGTAAATGATCTGGCCGCCTTCGACCACGGTGCCGGTGGCGCTGAGGCTCAGGCCGGTGTTGTCGACCGAGTCGGTAATGGTGGTAACCGCTGGCGTGGTGCTCGGCACCAGGTTCTCGAAGTTGCCGCCGGTGGCGCCAGTGATCGTGGTGCTGACGGTGCTGCCGTTCTGATAAACGTCATTGGCCGCAGTGTCGACGTTCACGGTGCCTGTGGTTTTGCCGGCTTCGATGGTGATGGTCGAACCGTTGGACAGGGTGACAGTGACCGGCGTCTGAGCCGGGTTGTTCAGCGTGGCGGTGTAGGTGATCTGGCCGCCTTCGGTGACCGTCGAACCCGCCGTCAGTGTGAGGGTGGTGGTGTCAGGCGAGTCGGTAATGGTGGTCACGGCCGGGGCCGGGTTTGGCACCAGGTTCTCGAAATTGCCGCCGGTGGCACCGGTAATGGTGGTGGTGACCGTGCTGCCGTTGTTATAGACGTCGTTGGCCGGTGTCGACACGTCAACAGTACCAGTGGTTTTGCCAGCCTCGATGGTGATGGTCGAACCGTTGGACAGGGTGATGGTGACCGGTGTCTGCGCCGGGTTGGTCAATGTCGCGGTGTAAGTAATCTGGCCGCCTTCGGTGACGCTGGCGCCAGCGGTCAAGGTGACCGTGGTGGTGTCGACGGTGTCGGTGACCTGTGTCACGGCCGGAGTCGTCGGCGGGGTGACGGTGATGCCATTGCCACCCGTGGTGCCGGTGACGGTCACGTTGATCTGGGTCGAGTCGTTATAAACAGTGTCGTTCGGCGCGAGCGGGACGTTGACGGTGCCGGTCAGCTGGCCGGCCGGGATCACGATCACCGAGCCGTTGGACAGGGTGATGGTCAGGTCGGTCAGCGGTGCTTGGGTCAGGGTCGCGGTGTAAACCAGTATGCCACCCGCTTCGGTGATGGTCGGCGTGGCGCTCAGGCTCAGGGTCGATTCGCGCTGCACATTGGCGCTGGTGTCAGCCGTCTGGCCACCGGTGGTGAGTTGTGCAGCCTGTGCCGCAGAGCTGAGGCCCGCCGTCGGGAAACCAATGGTCGGGTCGACCCGGCCAGCGGTGGCATCCAGCATCACGAAGCTGTGACCGCCACCTGCCGCACCGCCCGTGCCCGCAGCCGTCGGGCCAGCTGCGGTGGCTTCGAGTTCAGTGGTCGGGTCGGCGCCGGCAACGATGGCTTGTTGCAGTTCTTCAACCGATGGCGCGGCTTGTGCAGTGGCTTCTGACAGGTCCGTGCTGGAATCCGGGTCGCTGGCGCTCCATTGAGTGTCGCGGCCCAGGTCCAGGGTCCGGCCGTCAGCCAGTTCAAGCGTAACGGCGCCCGCCGCGCCAGTGTCTACCTGGTCGCCGACAAACAACCGGTCGCCTTCAACGAGTACGCGGCGAATGCCCTCTGGTGACACCGCGAAAACCTGACCGACAATGCTTTTGACGATGGCCACAACACTGCTCATTGAAGACTCTCCGGGTGTCACGTTCAGTTGACTTCCATGGACCTGATGGCGTGTTCGCCAAAATCAGTCTGGACGTACTTTTCAAGATATTCGAGGCACAACTTTGACGCGGGTAATCGTCAACAAATTGTCTATATTTTTTCGCTATAAACTATATGCCAAACTATTGACCTTGCAGTTGTCATCCTAAACACTCGCCTCCGTAATGTCACATTGATATTTAGGTAACTACCTGCCCCACAGAGTGTGACTCAGTTCCAAATTCAACCTTTCCGACACACGGTCATTCCGATGGTCATCATCCGATGCAGCGGCACGTTCTGCAGTGATCCAAGACAAGTAATTCCGGGAAATTCCAACCATGCGTTTGCACCTGTTCAAGGCTTTACCCTTCGCCCTTGCCGCCAGTTTTGTTCAGGCGCAGTCACTTCCGGAGGCCATGCAACAAGCGTTGGATGTCCATCCGGAAATCCAGGCAGGTGTTAATAGTCGATTGGCCGCGGATTATCAGTTAAAAGCAGCAAAAGGTGGATACCTTCCACGGGTCGATCTGCTGGGCGGTTATGGTCGAGAAGGCACTGACAGCGTCACCACTCGCGCTGCCGGCAACAACAATCATTGGGAAACGCTCAACCGTAGCGAGTCGAGTTTGCGCCTGTCGCAAATGGTTTTTGACGGTTTTGCGACGTCCAGTGAAGTGGGCCGTCAACAAGCCACCGTTAATTCCCGCGCTTATTCCTTGTTGGGCACGTCCGAACGTACCGCTCTGACCGTGGCCCAGGTTTATCTGGATGTACTGACCCGCCGCGAGTTCGTGCGCCTGGCCACAGATAACCTGAAAAGCCACGAGCGCATTTTTGACCAGATCAAGTTGCGCACCCAGCGCGGCGTCGGCAGCGGTGCCGATCTCGATCAGGCCGAAGCGCGTATGGCCCAGGCCCGCAACAACCTGATCACCGAACAAACCAACCTGGCGGACGCCGAGACCAACTTCCTCAGTGCCGTGGGCCAGATGCCCGATCAACTGGAGCGTCCGGCCGATTTCCTCGCGCTATTGCCGGCCAACTTGAATGAAGCCCGGGCGCAGATGCTGGAAAACAGCCCGATCCTGCGTTCGGCCGAGTCCGATATCGCCGCCGCCGAGAAACAGTACGACGCCGCAAAATCGTCCTTCTATCCGCGCTTCGATGCCGAGCTGGGTCGCTCCGCCGACAACGATCTCGACGGTCAGAACGGTCACAGCAATGAATGGCAGGCCATGTTGCGCATGCGCTTCAATCTGTATGCCGGCGGCAGCAACAAGGCGGATCTGGAATCCAAGTCCTACCTGTCTAACCAGGCCCTGGATATCCGCAATAACGCCCTGCGCGTATTGAATGAAGAACTGGGCCTGGCCTGGAATGCGTTGAACAACGCCAATGCCCAAGTGCCGATCGCCCAGCAATATGTCGATCACAGCACCAGCGTGCGCACCGCGTACCAGAAGCAGTTCAGCCTTGGTGAGCGTACCTTGCTCGACTTGCTCGACAGTGAAAACGAACTGTTCACCGCTTCACGTCGCCTGGCGGAGATCAAAAACATTCAGTTATTTACTCAGTACCGAATCAAGGCGACCATGGGCGAGTTGCTCAAGAGCCAGGGAGTGGTCGCACCGTTGGCATCCGTTGTGCAGAACGACGTGAAGCCCAAGGTCCAGCTACCCGGGATGAATTGAGTCTTCCCTTTTTACTGTTAGCCAAGAGTGCCGAGCGTGGAATCAGAAGTCAGTCGAGTTCAACTCATTCATGATCCACGCGCGCTGCACGACGATCCGCTACTGGATGGTCTGCTAGCCCTTTGCACCCTGCATCAGAAGCCGGCCAGCGCCGCGATGCTGACCACCGGCCTGCCGTTGCCCAAGCAGCGCCTGAGCGTGGAACTGCTGCCCCGTGCCGCCGCTCGCGCCGGCCTGCAAGGGCGGGTGCTGGTGCGCAAACTGGAGCAAATCCCGGCGATTGCGATGCCGGCGCTGTTGTTGCTCAAGGATGGCCGAAGTGCCGTCCTGCTCGGCTGGCAAGGTGACGACCAGGCGCGCCTGCTGCTCAGCGAAAGTGATGGCGGCGAAAGTGTTGTCAGTCGCGAACTGCTGGCCGATGACTACATCGGCAAAGTGTTCTTCGCTCAACCCCAGCACAAATTCGACGTCAATCACGGCACGCTGATCCCGCGCGCGCGCTCGTGGTTCCGTGACACCCTCAAGCGTTCGCGCTGGCTGTATGCCGATGCCATCGCCGCCAGTTTCCTGATCAACATCATCGCCATGGCCGCGCCGCTGTTCGTGATGAACGTCTACGATCGCGTCGTGCCGAACCAGGCTGAATCGACCCTGTGGGTGCTGGCCATCGGCATCACCGGCGCGTATCTGTTCGACCTGATCCTCAAGAGCCTGCGCAGCTTGTGCCTGGACCTGGCCGGGAAGAAAACCGACCTGATCATCTCGGCCACGTTGTTCGAGCGCATCGTCGGCATGGCCATGAAGTACCGCCCGGCCCGGGTCGGCAGCTTCGCCCAGAACATCCATGAGTTTCAGAGCCTGCGCGACTTCCTCGCCTCGCTGACCCTGACCAGCCTGATCGACCTGCCGTTTACACTGCTGATCTTCATGGTCATCGCCATTCTCGGCGGGCACCTGGTGTGGATTCCGGTGCTGGCGTTCCCCATTGCCTTGCTGATCGGCTATGCCTTGCAGAAGCCGCTGGTGGCGACCATGGAACGAACCATGGCCTTGGGCGCCGAGCGTCAGTCGAGCCTGATCGAAACCCTCGCCGGCCTCGATGCGGTGAAGGTCAACAACGCCGAAAGCGAACGCCAGTATCAGTGGGAACAGACCATCGGCACCCTCAGCCGCCTCGAGCTGCGGGTGAAAATGCTCTCCGGTCTGGCGATGAACATCACCTTGCTGATCCAGCAATTGGCCGGGGTGATCATGATCGTCTTCGGCGTGTACCAGATCATCGACGGTCATCTGAGCATGGGCGGTCTGATCGCCTGCTACATGCTCAGTGGCCGCGCGCTCAGCCCGCTGGCTTCGTTGTCCGGCCTGCTGACCCGCTACCAGCAAGCGCGGGTGACCATGGTATCGGTGGACCAGATGATGGAGCTGCCGCAAGAACGCAACTTCGAAGAACGTCCGCTGAGCCGCAAGGTGCTGCAAGGCGCCATCGAATGCCGGCAGATGAATTTCACCTACCCGAATCAACAGAACGCGGCGCTGAACAACATCAACCTGGTCATCAAGCCGGGCGAGAAGATCGGCATCATCGGTCGCAGCGGCTCGGGCAAAAGCTCCCTGGCCAAACTGCTGGTGGGGCTCTATCAACCGGACGACGGCGCCTTGTTGGTGGACGGCGTCGACATCCGTCAGATCGACGTCAGCGAATTGCGCCACAACATTGGCTACGTGGCGCAGGACATCCAGCTGCTGGCCGGCACCCTGCGCGACAACCTGGTCTCGGGTGCGCGCTATGTAGAAGACGAAGTGGTGCTGCAAGCCGCCGAACTGGCCGGCGTGCATGAGTTCGCCCGCCTGCATCCGCAAGGCTATGAGCTGCAAGTCGGCGAACGCGGGCAGAACCTGTCCGGCGGTCAGCGCCAGAACGTGGCCCTGGCCCGTGCGTTGCTGCTCAACCCGCCGATCCTGCTGCTCGACGAACCGACCAGCGCCATGGACAACACCGGCGAAGAACGCCTCAAGCAACGCCTCGCGGCGGTGATTGAAAACAAGACCGTGGTGCTGGTGACGCACCGGGCATCGCTGTTGTCGCTGGTGGATCGCCTGATCGTCATCGACCGTGGACAAATACTCGCCGATGGCCCGAAAGCCGCCGTGATGGAAGCGTTGAAGAAGGGGCAGATCAGTGTTGCTTAAGTCGGGTTTCAAGGATTCGATCCGCCGTTACTTCAAAGGCTCCGAGTCGCTCCATGGCCAGCCACTTCCCGAGGTCAATAAAGCCCTTATCGAAGACGCCCCGCGCGTGGTGCGGCTGACGATCTGGGCGATTATCGGTTTCTTCGTGTTCCTGATGCTCTGGGCCAATTACGCGGTGATCGACGAAGTCACCAAGGGCGACGGTAAAGCGATTCCGTCATCGAAGATCCAGAAAATCCAGAACCTTGAGGGCGGTATCGTCTCCGAGCTGTTCGTCACCGAAGGGCAGATTGTCGATGCAGGCGCACCGCTGATTCGCCTGGACGACACGCGGTTTGCCTCCAATGTGGGCGAGACCGAAGCCGATCGACTGTCGATGCTGCTGCGCGTGGAGCGCTTGAGCGCCGAGGTTGATGACCGTCCGTTGAACTTCCCCGCTGATGTGCTGAAGGCTGTTCCTGGCCAGGCAGCCAGCGAAGAGTCGCTGTACATCAGTCGTCGTCAGCAACTGCACGATGAAATCGGTGGTTTGCAGGAGCAGTTCATCCAGCGTCAACAAGAACTGCGCGAGTTCACCTCCAAACAGTCTCAGTATCGCAACGCGTTGTCGCTGCAGCGTCAGGAAATCAACATGTCCGAGCCGTTGGTGGCTCAGGGCGCGGTATCGCCGGTCGAGGTGTTGCGGCTCAAGCGTGCCGAGGTCGAAACCCGTGGGCAACTGGACGCCACGACGCTGGCAATCCCGCGCGCCGAATCGGCAATCAAGGAAGTGCAGCGCAAGATCGACGAGACGCGCGGCAAGTTCCGCAGCGAAGCCCTGACCCAACTCAACGAGGCGCGCACCGATCTGAACAAGGCCCAGGCCACCGGCAAGGCGCTGGAAGATCGGGTCAGCCGGACGCTGGTCACCTCGCCGGTGCGCGGCATCGTCAACAAGTTGCTGGTGAACACCATTGGCGGCGTGATCCAGCCGGGCAGCGACCTGGTGGAAATCGTACCGCTGGACGACACCTTGCTGGTGGAAGCGAAGATCCGCCCGCAGGACATCGCGTTCCTGCACCCGGGCCAGGAAGCGACGGTGAAGTTCACGGCGTATGACTACACCATTTACGGTGGGCTGAAGGCCAGGCTTGAGCAGATCGGTGCCGACACCATCACCGATGAAGACAAGAAAACCACGTACTACATCATCAAACTGCGCACGGATCGCAGTCACTTGGGGACGGATGAAAAGCCCTTGTTGATCATCCCGGGGATGGTGGCTTCGGTGGATATCATTACCGGCAAGAAGACTGTTCTCAGCTATCTGCTCAAGCCGATTATCCGGGCGCGGGCCGAGGCGTTGCACGAGCGGTAGTTCTCGGTTGGGGCTGATGGCCTCTTCGCGGGCAAGCCTCGCTCCTATAGGGATTTGAACGCACTATCCCATGTAGGAGCGAGGCTTGCCCGCGAAGGCGGCCTCAAGAACGCCGTAACCCAAAAGCCATATCGTTATTCATTAACGGTATTTAAATTTAAATTCTTATACCTATAAAGTCATCCTCCTGCGTACCTGCCGACCAATCGGCGCGCCGCACGACACGAACCAACACGGGACCTCCGTGAGTTTCTTGATCGACGCGCGCGCCCTTGAGCGTGCCGTGCGTGGGAGTGATTTTTATGTCAGCCGTCTCTGCGTCACCCGCAATCGCGCCACAAACCTTCGACATTCGCCCGTTCAGCGGCGCTGTCGGTGCCGAAATCATCGGTCTGGACCTGTCTCGCCCGATCAATGATCAGGATTTCGCCCGCATCCACCGCGCGCACCTGGATCATCACGTCGTGGTGTTCCGCGATCAGCGCATTACCCCCGAGCAGCACATCGCTTTCAGCCGCCGATTCGGCGTGTTGCAGATCCATGTGCTCAAGCAGTTCTTGCTGGCCGGCCACCCGGAAATCCTCATCGTCTCCAACATCATCGAAAACGGCCAATCCATCGGCCTCGGTGACGCCGGCAAGTTCTGGCACTCCGACCTGTCCTATAAAGAACTGCCAAGCCTGGGCTCGATGTTGCACGCCCAGGAGTTGCCGTCCGAGGGCGGCGACACGCTCTTCGCCGACATGCACAAAGCCTGGGACAACCTGCCCGACGCACTGCGCAAAGCGGTCGAAGGCCGCTCGGCGGCGCACTCCTACACCGCGCGCTACAGCGAAACCAAATTCGAAGGCAACTGGCGCCCGACCCTGACGCCGGATCAACTCGCTCAAGTCGCCGAAGTGGTCCACCCGATCGTGCGCACCCACCCGGAAAACGGTCGCAAGGCGTTGTTCGTCAGCGAAGGCTTCACCACCCGCATCGTCGGTTTGCCAGAAGACGAGAGCAAGCAGCTGCTCGACGAGCTCTATGCCCACAGCGTCTTGCCGCAAAACATCTACCGCCATCAATGGCAGGCCCATGACCTGGTGTTCTGGGACAACCGTTCGCTGATCCACCTTGCCGCCGGATGCCCAAGCCATCTGCGCCGCAAGCTGTATCGCACCACCATCCAGGGCGACGCGCCTTTCTGATTTGTCGGAGAACTTCCATGTCCAAACGTCTTCCATTCGCGCCGCTGGCCGCTGCTATCGGTTTGGGTTTGAGCCTGATCGCCGGCAGCCTGGTGGCGCCGACCGTGGCCTACGCCGAAGGTGAAATCCGCATCGCCGAGCAGTTCGGTATCGTTTATCTGTTGCTCAACGTGGTGCGCGATCAGAACCTGATCGAGAAGTACGGCAAGCAGGAAGGCATCGACATCAAAGTCGACTGGACTCAGTTGTCCGGTGGCGCGGCGGTCAACGATGCGCTGCTCTCAGGCTCGATTGATATCGCCGGTGCGGGCGTTGGTCCGCTGCTGACCATCTGGGATCGCACCCACGGCAAGCAGAACGTCAAGGCCGTGGCTTCCCTCGGCAACTTTCCGTACTACCTGGTGAGCAATAATCCCAAGGTCAAAACCATCGCCGATTTCACGGAGAAGGACCGCATCGCGGTACCGGCGGTGGGCGTTTCGGTGCAGTCGCGCTTCCTGCAATACGCGGCCGCCAAACAGTGGGGAGACAAGGAATTCAACCGTCTCGACAAGTACACCATCGCCCTTCCGCACCCGGACGCCACGGCTGCGCTGATCGCTGGCGGCACTGAACTGACCGGTCATTTCTCCAACCCGCCGTTCCAGGATCAAGCGTTGGAAAACCCCAATGTGCATGTGGTGCTGAACACCTATGACCTGCTCGGTCCGAACTCGCCGACGGTGCTGTTTGCCACCGAGAAATTCCGTGACGAGAACCCGAAAACCTACAAGGCGTTTGTCGAGGCACTGACCGAAGCGGCGCAATTCGCCCAGAACGATAAAGGCGCCGCAGCGGACACGTACATCCGTGTCACCAAAGCCAAAATCGACCGCGCCGCACTGCTGAAAATCATCGACAACCCGCAGTTCGAATTCAGCGTCACGCCGAAAAATACCTACCCACTGGCAGAATTCCTGTACCGCGTTGGCGCGATCAAAAACAAACCGGATTCGTGGAAGGATTACTTCTTCCAGGACGCCAAACCGCTGCAAGGGAGCTGATCGACATGAACGCCCCTTTGCAAGGCCACACGGTCAGCAAACCGAACGCGCCAGCCCATGCGCTGCTGTCGGTCGACAATGTCAGCCTCGAATACCGCACGCCTCAGCGGGTGGTTCGGGCGACACACCACGTCAGTTTTGAAATCGACCCGGCGGACCGCTTTGTGCTGCTCGGCCCTTCGGGTTGCGGTAAATCGACGTTGCTCAAAGCGGTCGCCGGGTTCATTCAACCGTGCGAGGGCGAGATTCGGCTGCAAGGCCGGACCGTCCATGCACCGGGGCCGGACCGGATTGTCGTCTTCCAGGAATTCGATCAGCTGCCGCCGTGGAAAACCGTCAAACAGAACGTGATTTTTCCGCTGCTGGCGTCGAAAACCCTCAAGCGCAAAGAGGCCGAAGAACGGGCGCTGCATTACCTGGACAAAGTTGGTCTGGCGGCGTTTGCCGATGCCTATCCGCACACCTTGTCCGGTGGCATGAAGGCGCGTGTGGCGATTGCCCGGGCGTTGGCGATGCAGCCGAAAATCCTCCTGATGGACGAACCCTTTGCCGCCCTCGATGCGCTGACTCGCCGCAAGATGCAGGAAGAATTGCTGCTGCTCTGGGAAGAGGTGCGCTTCACGCTGCTGTTCGTCACGCACTCCATCGAAGAAGCGCTGGTGGTGGGCAATCGTATCCTGCTGCTGTCGCCGCACCCGGGGCGGGTGCGGGCCGAAGTCCACAGCCATCAATACGATTTGCACAGCCTTGGCGGCGTGGCGTTTCAAGCGTCGGCGCGACGGATTCATCGGCTGTTGTTCGATGAAGGCCAGTCGCCGGAAACCGAGCGTGAGTTGGATTTTTCCGACATTCGCATCGCTTATTGAGCCATTAAGAGGAGTGCCCGATGAGCCATTTATCATCTGCGCGTGAAGCATTCGAAACCGTATTGCAGCCATTGACCAGCGTGCCGGTGGAGCGGGAATTGCCGCTCGGCCAGCGCCTGTGGCAACAAGCCTGGCTGCGTAAAGGCCTGATCCTGATTTTGCTCGCCGTGCTGTGGGAGGTGGTTGCGCGGATTCAGAACAACGACCTGCTGCTGCCGAGTTTTCTGCAAACTGGCAGCGCGCTGTATGACGGTTTGCTCAGCGGCGAGTTACTAGGCAAGGTCTGGATTTCGTTGGTGGTGTTGCTCAAGGGTTACTTGATCGGCATCGTCCTGGCGTTTGCCCTGACTACGTTGGCGGTGTCGACGCAGTTCGGGCGCGATCTGCTGAGCACCTTGACCTCGATGTTCAACCCGCTGCCGGCGATCGCGTTGTTGCCGTTGGCGCTGCTGTGGTTTGGCCTGGGGCAGAACAGCCTGATTTTTGTTCTGGTGCACTCGGTGCTCTGGGCCTTGGCGCTGAATACCTATGCCGGGTTTCTTGGCGTTTCGGAAACCCTGCGCATGGCCGGACGTAATTACGGCCTCAAGGGGATGCGTTTTGTGCTGTTCATCCTGATTCCAGCGGCACTGCCGTCGATCCTTGCCGGGTTGAAAATCGGCTGGGCGTTCGCCTGGCGCACGCTGATTGCCGCTGAGCTTGTGTTTGGCGCTACCAGCGGCAAAGGCGGGCTGGGCTGGTACATCTTTCAGAATCGTAATGAGCTGTACACCGACAAGGTATTTGCCGGGTTGGCGGTAGTGATCTTGATTGGGTTGCTGGTGGAGAACCTGGTGTTTGACTCGCTGGAGCGGGTCACCGTTAAGCGCTGGGGGATGCAGCGCTGAGTTTTGCGGTGTCTGGTCTGACGCCATCGCGAGCAGGCTCGCTCCCACAGTTGATCTTCAGTGAACACAAATTATGTATACGACGGAGATCCAATGTGGGAGCGAGCCTGCTCGCGATGGCGGCGGTCAATTCACCGCCAATCTACCCGGCTAAACCTTGGCCTGAGCCTGCGCCATCTTCAATTCCTCCCAATGATCCAGCGCTCGCTCTACGAGCAACTGCACACCATCGGCCATGCGGCTGAGCGCCAGGGCGACCGAGCGGCGTGTGCCGTCCACGTCGTCTGCCAGATCGGCCGCAATGGCGCTGATGGACAGCAGGTCTTCGGAGGCGTTGGCCAGCAGGGCTTCAGTGTCGATGTCGGGAGAGACGGTGAAGAGATGGCCTTTGCGGCGTTTGGCTGGTTTTCCGTCAGCCGGGGGGAAGTAGTGGGCGAAGGCGCGGTCTGCGGCTTCTTTGAGTTTTTCGGCTTCGAGAGAATCTTGGGAATCGGTTCCAGAGTTTTCTGGAGGATTTGGAGTTGGTTTGAACATGGTTAGGTTCCTTAATAATGGAAGCTGAAACCAGTTCGCTTGCACGCGAATAAGGTGGCAGCTATGTGCGGGGTGCAAGACCGAGCGAACCCTCCAAAAAACTCGGCAGACCCTAAGGTCTCCCGCACACAGCCGCCATAAAGCAATCACAGCAAGCATGGATATGCCTGATGAATGGCCTGAGGCAGGGTTTCGGAGAGGGTTTTACCCGGACTTGCACGTCCGTGTCACCGTTTATTCAGTGACAAACCCAGACTAGACCTGGGTTCAGACCGGAACAAGTTCACCAACACCACTACAACTTGAAGGAAATCTCCGACGCAGCTGCCAGACGTTGGTGTTTGCGCAGAAGGTCAGGATTTGGACGACAAATCCGCCATCCCCTTGAGCAACTCGATCGGCAACGGGAAGACAATCGTCGACGTCTTGTCACCGGCAATCGAACTCAACGTCTGCATGTACCGCAACTGCATCGCCCCAGGCTGGCGGCCAAGCATTTCTGCCGCTTGCATGAGTTTTTCCGAGGCCTGCAATTCGCCTTCGGCGTGAATCACCTTGGCCCGACGTTCCCGTTCGGCTTCGGCCTGTTTGGCGATGGCGCGGACCATCGATTCGTTGAGGTCGACGTGCTTGATCTCGACGTTCGCCACCTTGATGCCCCAGGCATCGGTCTGGGCGTCGAGCACTTGCTGGATGTCGATGTTCAGCCGTTCCCGTTCGGCCAGCAGTTCATCGAGTTCATGTTTACCCAGCACCGCCCGCAACGTGGTCTGGGCCAATTGGCTGGTGGCCATGAGGAAGTCTTCAACTTGGATAATGGCTTTCTGTGGGTCGAGCACGCGGAAATACAGCACCGCGTTGACCTTGACCGAGACGTTGTCGCGGGTGATCACGTCTTGCGGCGGTACGTCGAGCACCACGGTGCGCAGATCGACGCGAACCATTTGCTGGACCACCGGAATCAGCAGGATCAGGCCCGGGCCTTTGACCTGCCAGAAGCGTCCGAGCTGGAACACCACCCCGCGCTCGTATTCGCGCAGGATGCGGAAGGTCGACCCCGCCAGCGCGATCAGCAGTAACAGCAGCGCGGCAAATCCCAGTTGCAGGCCCATGTCTATTCTCCCTTCGACGCCGCATCAGCCGCGGCCACTTCCAGCAGTAATCCCTTGCGCGCCACTACCCGGACCCTTTGCCCGGGTTGCAGCGGCGTGACGCTGAGGACTTGCCACTTCTCTCCTTGCAGATGCACCCAGCCGTTATAGGCATTGCCGGCCAGCGACAACACCGGGGCCACGCTACCCACCAGTCCTGCATCGCCACTGACGTTTTCGCGCGGTCGGGTTTTCAGGGCGTGGATCAGCAGGAAGATCAGCAGCAGGGCACTCACCAGTCCCAGGCCGATCATCAACGGAACAGGGACTTCGGTGTTGGTCATGATCACCGCGCCGATCACGAACATCACAATGCCGCCCAGCCCGATCACGCCGTAATTGGGTAAGGCCGCCTCGGCGATCAGAAACGCGATGCCGAACGTGATCAGCCAGATCCCCATGGGGTTGGGAGCCAGCAGGACGACGGTGTCCGCCGCGAAGACCGATACGCTCAAGGCCAACAGCAGCGCAATTGCCCAGCAACGAGTGTTCACGTGACCCTCCAGGAGAGTCATTGATGGTTCTTTATACAGTCTAGCTGAGCTGTGGATTGTACGAATTTTGACCAGTTGTTGACCTTGGCCCGGCGGGCGGATTTCACTCCGCAACGCGCCAGCAGGCCTAGACTTTCAGTACGAAGAAAAGTGTTAACCATCGTCCGCCAAACAGTGTTTGCGGACACCGAGGTGCATCATGCGTATGGCAAGAACCCTGCAGAGCAGTCTGGATAAGGCGCACTGCGAATATGACATCGTCTCCCACCCGCACTCGGCCAGCAGCCTTGAGACTGCGCGGCTTGCGGGCATTCCTGCCGAACGGATGGCCAAGTCGGTGATCCTCGACGACCAACACGGGCATTTCTTGATGGCTGTGCTGCCCGCCAGCCGTCATCTGGACCTGAGCAAAGTTCGCAGCAGTGGCGAATGGCAGGTCTCCCGGGAAAGCAACCTGCCGCACCTGTTCGATGATTGTGAACGTGGCGCTGTGCCAGCCCTGGGTGAGTCCTATGGGATCGACGTGGTCATCGATCCGTTGCTGACCCGCCAGAAAGACATCTACCTGGAAGCCGGCAACCACACCAATCTGCTTCACATGGACATGACGCAGTTTCTGAAAATGGTGCCGCACGCCGAGGTGCGAGAGTTGAGCCAGTGAGTTTTGTGGAGTCAGCTACATCGCCTTCGCGGGCAAGCCTCGCTCCTACTGGTGACAGCGTGATCCTGTAGGAGCGAGGCTTGCCCGCGAATGACTGCGCAGCAGTTACCCCATCATTTGCCATAAAAAAGGAGCCCGACATGGAATCCCCAACCCACAGCCTCCCCTCGCTGTTCAAACAACTCGGCCTGCCGGACGACGCCGAAAGCATCGACAAATTCATCGCCACCCATTCACCGCTCAAGCCCGAATTGCATCTGGCCGATGCGTTTTTCTGGAGCGAGGGCCAAGCGCAGTTGTTGCGTGAGGAAATTCTGGATGACGCGGATTGGGCGGAGGTGGTGGATCAACTGGATGTGCTGATGAGGAAGGGGCGGGGGGTGTAAAAAAAACTGAGGGAAAATGGCGAAATGTAAAAAAAACTGGTGAGCGGTAAAAAAATCTGGGCTTTAATCGCCAAAGTGAATTTTTTCTGTGGACGCTCGCTATGCCATTTGTTGGATACGCCTACCTGCATGATGCTCTGAGCCTTAAGGCATTCGCACCCCAACGCGCTGCGATGATCAAGCCAGTCACTCGTATTACATTGATCGGTGATTGCTTGGCTGTTCCCCAGTCAGTGGCTCCCGCTCAGGGCTCGATGCTTGAGCATATTCTCTTCGCCCTCAAGCACGAAGGCGTCAATCTTTGCATTCTTGCCCAAGCGCTTGAAGCTGTTTCTGCTGAGCAACTGCTGAATGAGTTGGCCAAATCCCCGAATGGTGTGTTTATCCGTAAAGCCTGCTTTTTGTGGGAGAGCTTCAACGGGCAACAACTTGAGTATTCGACACCGGTTCGGGGCAGTGTTGTCGCGCTATTCGATCCCAAACGCTATGTAACTGGCCCAGCATCGCGCAATAGCCGCTGGCGCGTCGACTTTAACGGCTTGGGCTCTCTACGCTACTGCGCCACCGTAGAACGAACGCCTGAACTCGAAGCCTTGCTTGATCTCGACATTCTCGGCCGAGCCAAAGCCTTTATGGCGACATTACCGCCCGAAATGATGGACCGCGCCATCAACTGGGCTTACCTGCACGAAACCCGCGATTCCTTCGCCATCGAGAAAGAAGAACCCAGCGAGGAAAAATCACGCCGCTTTGTTCAACTGCTGCGCCAGGCCCATGAAGGGCGCGAGTTGAGTGAAGACTATCTGGTCGAATTGCAGAACAGCACCGTTTCCAATCCTTTCGATAAAGCTGTCCTGTTTCGCCACGAACAGAATCATCTGCATAACGGTTTGCGTGGCGCCGCTGGCGTCAGCTACGTACCGCCCACACCGGATCTGTGCCGTGAGCTGATGGAAGAGTTGATGACCTTCGGCAATCAGTCTTCAAAGCAAGTCGATCCACTGGTGGCGGCTGCCGTGGCGGCATTTGGATTCGTTTTCCTCCATCCGTTCATGGATGGTAATGGTCGACTTTCACGTTTCCTGATTCATCAAACCCTTTGCCATTCCGGGGCCTTGGAAAATGGTTTGCTGTTGCCCGTCTCCGTGGCCATGAAACACGAGGAGGCGAACTACCTGGAAGCGCTTAAGGAATTCTCAAAACCTGCTCGCGAGTTCTGGAACGTCACCTGGCTGGACGCCGACCAAATGGCCTTCGAATTCATTGGCCACCCGTCCATTTATCGCTTCTGGGACGCCACCCATTGCGTCGAATTCACGTTGCAGATGGCGCGCCGCGCGCTGGAAATCGAATTGCGGGAGGAGACCGAGTTTCTTGACCGTTACGACCGTGTGGTCAAAGCGGTCAATCAGCGTTTCGATGTACGGGGTAACGATCTGTCGAAGCTGGTGATGATGTGCCTGGATAACGACGGCAAGGTTTCAAAACACCGACGCAAGCAGTTTCAGTACAGCGTGACGGAGGAGGTTTTGGATTTTATTGAGAGAGAAGCGGGAAGATTGTTGGGCGATGGTTAGGGGACAAACATCCCTCTGGTCACAGAATTGTTTCAAAACTTGACCAACTTTCCCCTCCAATGCCATATTGATAGTTAGCAAACTAACAGTGTGCATTTCCCCTCGTGCCGAAAAACCTCGACGCTCTCCAGATGAACATCAGCAGCTCCATGGTGGTGGCCGCCCGGCATTGGCGGAAGATCTGCCAGACCACGCTGGTCAACTATGGAATTTCCGAAGCCTGCGCCGTCCCGTTGTTGATGATCGGGCGTCTGGGCGAGGGTGTGCGGCAGGTGACGGTGGCGCAGGCGGCGGGGATGGAGAGTCCGTCGCTGGTGCGTCTGCTCGACCAGCTGTGCCATGCCGGTTATGTCTGTCGCACTGAAGACGTCCATGACCGCCGCGCCAAATGCCTGAGCTTGACCGAAACCGGTCGGGAACTGGTGCAGGCTGTCGAGATCGAGCTGGTGCGTTTGCGCAATGAAGTGCTCGAAGGCATCGACCGCAGTGATCTGGAAGCGACGCTGCGGGTGCTGCGAGCCTTTGAAGCGGCCAACCCGCCCTCGGTGGCCAACCCTTGAGCGGATTTTTCACCGGCGTTCCTCCTGCGCGGGACTGGTTCTACGGGGTGCGCACGTTCGCGGCGTCGATGATTGCGCTGTACATCGCCATGCTCATGCAAATGCCGCGTCCGTATTGGGCGATGGCCACGGTGTACATCGTTTCCAGCCCTTTCGTCGGGCCCACCAGTTCCAAGGCGCTGTACCGTGCGGTCGGCACTTTTCTCGGTGCGGCGGCCGCGGTTTTTTTCGTGCCGATGTTTGTCCAGAGCCCGTATGTGCTGGTGGTCGTGATCGCGCTGTGGACCGGGACGTTGCTGTTCCTGTCCCTGCATCTGCGCACGGCCAACAGTTACGCCTTGATGCTCGCCGGTTACACCTTGCCGCTGATCGCCCTGCCGGTGCTGGATAACCCGCTGGCGGTGTGGGATATCGCCGAGGCGCGGACCGAAGAAATCTTCCTCGGCATCGCCGTGGCGGCGGTGGTCGGCGCGATGTTCTGGCCCCGGCGACTGGCGCCGGTGTTCAACGATTCGGTGAACAAATGGTTCGCCGATGCCTCGACTTACAGCCAGCGTTTTCTCAGCCGGGACGTACAGCCGAACGAAGTCAGTGCCTTGCGCTCTGCAATGGTGGCGACCTTCAACAGCCTGGAATTGATGATCGGCCAGTTGCCCCACGAAGGCGCGCGGCCGCAGACGGTGCGTAATACCAAGGAACTGCGCGGCCGCATGATTCACCTGCTGCCC
The DNA here is from genome assembly GCF_059695935.1 of Pseudomonas sp. LBUM1660. NCBI lineage: Bacteria > Pseudomonadati > Pseudomonadota > Gammaproteobacteria > Pseudomonadales > Pseudomonadaceae > Pseudomonas > Pseudomonas sp. LBUM1660. Next base: position 170,360 of record NZ_CP166795.1, read on the forward strand.
GTGATCGATGCCCTTGACGACGCGCTCTACGCCCTTGAACGCAGAACGCCCGAGCTTGTGGATAAGTTCTCGCCGCTGCTGGTATCGACCACCGATTGGCTGGATCACAAGGATGCCGACCTCGGCCGCTGGCAGGCACTCAAAGATCAACTTGAGGCCTTGCAGCCGTCCGCCGAAGCGCTGAATGACCGCAAGCAGCTGCTGTTCTCCAACGCCCTGTATCGCCTCGGTGAGTGGATCGATTTATGGCAAGACTGCCGCAGCCTGCAAGACGCCATTCAGTGCGAAAGCCAGGACAGCTGGCGCGCGGTGTATCGGCATTGGCGCCTGGGTCGCCTGTCGCCGTTTCTCGACCGGGGGCTGATGCTTTATTCGGCGGCGTCCACGGTGACCGCGATCATTGTCGCCTCGGTGCTGTGGATTCTGCTCGGTTGGACCGATGGCGGCGCTGCGGTGATTCTGGCGGCGGTGGCGTGCAGTTTCTTCGCCTCGATGGACGACCCGGCGCCGCAGATTTTCCGGTTCTTTTTCTGGACCGCGATGTCGGTGTTGTTCGCCAGTCTTTATCTGTTCTTGGTCCTGCCCAACCTGCATGACTTCCCGATGCTGGTGTTGGCGTTTGCCGTGCCGTTCATCTGCATCGGCACCCTGACGGTCAAGCCGCAGTTTTACCTGGGCATGCTGCTGACCCTGGTCAACACCTCGTCGTTCATCAGCATTCAGGGCGCTTACGACGCGGATTTCCTCAGCTTCGCCAACTCCAACCTCGCCGGCCCCGTCGGCTTGCTGTTTGCCTTTGTCTGGACCCTGATCGCCCGGCCGTTCGGCGCGGAGCTGGCGGCCAAGCGCCTGACCCGTTTCAGCTGGCGCGACATTGTCAGCCTGACCGAGCCCGCCACGCTGGCCGAACATCGGCACCTGGGCGTGCAGATGCTCGATCGCCTGATGCAGCATCTGCCGCGCCTGGCCATGACCGGGCAAGACACCGGCATCGCGCTGCGGGAAGTGCGCGTAGCACTGAACCTGCTCGACTTGCTGGCTTACACGCCGCGAGTGCTCGGCGCACCGCAAGTGCTGCTGCATCAAGTGGTGGCCGAGGTCGGCGACTACTTCAAGGCGTGCTTGAAGGCGGGCGAACGATTGCCTGCACCAAGCCCGCTGCTGATGACCCTCGACCGCACCCGCCGCGCCCTGAACACCGAGTGTGATGACGGCGCTCGCCTGCATCTGTTGCACGCGTTGAGCGGCCTGCGCCTGTCGCTGTTGCCAGGGGTGGAATTCGTCGCCTCGGGCGAACTCGAAGAACCGCTTCCCCATGGCATCGATGGAGCGCCTTTATGATCGGTGATCTGGATATCAGCGGGGTGTTCCTGCCCACGCTGCTGGTGCTGATGGGCATTACGTATCTGTTGTTCCTGTTGGTGCACGGGTTGCTGACGCGTCTGCACTTTTACCGTCTGGTCTGGCACCGGGCATTGTTTAACGTGGCTCTCTACGCCTTGCTGCTCGGCGCCGTGGACTCACTCAGTCGATACCTGATGACATGAAAAAGCCTTTTTTGACCCTCGGTCGCGTGGTCCTGACCTTGCTGATCGTGACCTTCGCCGTCGTCGTGGTCTGGCGCATGGTGATGTATTACATGTTCGCGCCCTGGACCCGGGACGGGCACATCCGTGCAGACATCGTGCAGATCGCGCCGGACGTGTCCGGGCTGATCCAGCAAGTGGAGGTGCGTGACAACCAGTTGGTCAAACGTGGGCAGGTGCTGTTCAGCATCGACCAGGACCGATTCAAACTGGCCTTGCGTCAGGCGAAGGCCGCGGTCGCTGACCGTCAGGAAACCCTGGCCCAGGCGCAACGCGAAGCCAAGCGTAACCGTGGCCTGGGCAATCTGGTGCCGGGCGAGCAGCTGGAAGAAAGCCAGTCGCGGGTCGCCCGTGCCGAAGTGGCCTTGATGGAAGCCCAGGTGGCGGTGGACAGCGCCCAACTCAACCTTGACCGTTCGACCATCCGCAGCCCGGTGGACGGCTACGTCAACGACCGTGCACCGCGAGCACAGGAATTCGTCACGGCCGGGCGCGCGGTGTTGTCGGTGGTGGACAGCAATTCGTTCCACATCGACGGCTATTTCGAAGAAACCAAACTCGATGGCATTCATGTCGGCCAGTCGGTCGACATCCGCGTGATCGGCGACCGCGCGCGTTTGCGCGGCCATGTGGAAAGCATCGTTGCCGGCATCGAAGACCGCGACCGTAGCAGCGGCAGCAACCTGCTGCCCAACGTCAATCCGGCGTTCAGCTGGGTGAGGCTGGCCCAGCGGATTCCCGTGCGGATTGCCTTCGATGACGTACCCGCGGACTTCCGCATGATCGCCGGGCGCACCGCGACGGTATCGATCATGGATGACCAGCCGCAGGAGCCCGCTAAATGAGCAGGGCCTCGGGTTTGGCCGTCGCCGGTTTAGGCTTGTTGCTGTCGGCCTGTCAGGTGGTCGGGCCGGATTATCAGTTGCCGGACGAAGCCGCTGTCCACCGTGAAGACCTGCAGGGCGACCTTGCGGTGAACGGCAAAAATGTCGTCTCGGCCCCGGTGCCCGCCGATTGGTGGCGCTTGTATCAAGACCCACGCCTGGACCAATTGGTGCAGCAGGCCATGGTCACCAATACCGATTTGCGCGTGGCGGCGGCGAGCCTTTCACGGGCCCGCGCTCAGGTTGACGAAGCGCAGGCGGCGGGCGGCTGGAGCGGCGGCGTGAAGATGGGCGCCCAGCGTTTGCAGGAATCCGGCGAAGCCTTCTTGCTGCCAGAGAAAGTGCCGGTGGCCAACGTCGGCGACATCGGCATTACCACCTCGTATCAGTTCGACCTGTTCGGCACCTTGCAGCGCGGTATCGAAGCGGCCAAGGCCAATGCCGACGCGACTCAGGCCGCCGCCGATACCGCACGAATCACCTTGGTCGCCGATGTGGTCCGGGCGTACACCCAAGTGTGCGCGGCCAATGAAGAGCGGGAAATCGCCCAGCATTCCCTCGATCTGCAAGCCCAGGGCACCACCCTGATCCAGCGCCTGCGGGACGCCGGACGCGGCGATGAAACCCAGGTCACTCGCTCGCAAACCCAATTCAAATCCTTGCGCGCCGACATGCCGCGTTATGAAGCGGCGCGTCAGGCCGGATTGTTCCGTTTGTCGATGCTGTTGGCCAAACCCGTCGAGCAGTTGCCGGCCGGGACCGCTACCTGCAACGAACTGCCGAAAATCACTCAATTGTTGCCAGTCGGTGACGGCGCCACCTTGCTCAAGCGCCGCCCGGATGTGCGCCAGGCCGAACGTCGACTGGCGGCCGCGACCGCCGGCATTGGCATCGCCACGGGTGAGCTGTACCCGGACATCAGCATCGGCGCGACCGTCGGCACAGTCGGTATCCTGGAAAACCTCGGCAAACCGGCGACCAATCGCTGGGGCTTCGGCCCATTGCTGACCTGGACCGTGCCATCCAACGGTTCCCGCGCACGAATCCGCGAGGCAGAAGCGACGACCCAAGGCACGCTGGCGCATTTCGACGGCGTGGTGCTCAACGCCATCCGCGAAACCCAGACCAGCCTGGCGCAGTACTCGGCGCTGCTGCAACGCCGCGATGCGTTGGCCGACGCCGAACAATCGGCGCAACTGGCCGCCGAGCAGACCCACCGCTTCTTCCAGGCCGGCCGCGCATCGTTCCTGGCGGACCTGCAAGCGACCCGCACCTACACCGATGTGCGGGCGCAATTGGCCTCCGCGAACACGCAAGTTGCCATGAGCCAGATCGATCTGTTCCTCGCGTTGGGCGGCGGTTGGGAAAGCGGACGAACGCAAGGCACGAACACCGGCAAACCCTGAGGCCGTTGCTATGCTTTGATTTGATGAGGTCGCGCGACGGGCTCATCGATCAAGGCTCGCGTTGGTCATGGGGATCTAATAATGAAAAACCCTTATGCTCCCGGCTTCTGGTGCGCTATTACGGCATTGGTCCTGCTGTCGGCCACCTATTTCTACGGCATCATGCTGGCCCACCAGATCGACAAGGCGCTGGTGTTCCTCGACAGCGCTGCGGCGCTGATTGCCGTGATGGCGATCGTCGTGGTGGCCTGGGCGTCAGTCCAGGGCCAGCGCATCAAAAAAAGACAACTCGAACAAGGCAAGACCCTGGTGCTGATCTGGGACACCAAGGTGGCTTTGCGTCGGGTCGAAACGGTGTTCGACCGCTATTTCTGGGGCAGTTACTGGCAACCGGGGCGCACGTTCCAGGAAGTCATGGGCGAACTCACCGGCACACCGCTGGAAAAAAGCCTCGAGACCCTGAAAAAGCAATGCCTTGAACTGGACAGGCAAGTCTCCGAGGACGGCAGGCACTGGCTGATTAACGCCCGCGAACTCTCCGATGTCGCCGCCGCCATGGCCCGCGAACGTTATCAGCTGGACTTCTGCGATCCCCGTGCGGACGTGACGGGCGGGGCGGTGATCAATCGTGATTTTGAAGTGCTGGTGTATACGTGGACGGCGCGGCTCAAGAGCTTTGATCATCAGCTGGATGAGATGGAAGTTCAGTATTCCTGAATTGATGTTGTCTGTATTGACGCCTTCGCGGGCAAGCCTCGCTCCTACAAGGATCATGGGATACCTGTAGGAGCGAGGCTTGCCCGCGAAGGCGATTTCATGCCCGCCGAAACTCTCGCCCCGTGTGTGCGGTCCATAGACACTCTTTAACCTTTAAACATTGGGCCTCCCAGTGCGCCTGATGCTAATCTCCCTCGCACTTTCAGCGCAGTCGCGACCGCAACCCGCCATGGGTTCAGGGAAGACGACCACATTTTCAACAACGGACATTGATCGGGTAATTCATGAATAAATCAGCAGGCGTGCTTCTTGGAATCGTCGTTGCCATCGGTGCAATCAGTGCCGGTGGTGCCTGGTATACCGGCACCAAAATCGAAGGTGTGCTGAACACCTCGATCGCCGATGCCAACAAAGAGCTGAACGCCGCGCTGGTGGGTTCCAACGGTACGGCCTCGCTGGAACTGGTCTCGCTGGAGCGCCATGTGTTCAGCAGCACCGCGCACTACCGACTCAAGGGCGAAGGCGAAATGTTTGGCGAAGCGCCGGTCGAGTTGCTGTTCGTCGACCGCCTCGAACACGGCCCGCTGCCGTTCTCGCGTCTGGTTTCGCTGAAATGGCTGCCGGTCCTGGCCACCAGTCATTACGAACTGGAAAGAACCCCGACGACGGAAAAATGGTTTGCCGCCGCCAAGGACCAGTCGCCGCTCAAGGGCCTGGTCAACATCGGTTACGACAATTCCACCAACGGCACCCTTGAATTGCTGCCGCTGGACGTAGCTCTGGATGACAAGTCCAACCTGAAATTCTCCGGTCTGAACCTCGACGTTGCCGCCAGCGCCCAAGCCCAAAAGATCAAGGCCAACGGCTACATGGACAGCCTGACGTTGACCTCGGTGGCTGAAGACCAGACGCCGGTGAAGGTCGAGCTGAAAGGCCTGACCGTGGCCAGCAACCTGACCAAAAGCCCCTTCGGCTATTACATCGGCGACAACACCCTTGAGCTGACCGACAGCAAAACTACCTTCGGCGCCAAGCAATCGATTCTGGGTTTCAAGAAATTTGAAATGAAAAACCTGACCGAGGAAACGGGCACCAATGGTTCGGGGCGTGCGGATTACAAGGTTGGCGAAGTGTCGTTGAATGGCAAGGCTGTCGGCTCTGCGCAGATGGCCATGAGCCTGAAAAACCTCGATATGCCGGCGGCCATGGCCTTGATGCAGATCTACCAGACCAAACTGCAGCCTTACGAAAAGGCTGCCGCTGAGGCCGCTGCCGCCGGTGAACCAGCCCCGGAACTGGTCTTGACCCCGGAAGAAGAGGCGCAGGTCAAAACCGGCCTGGAAAAACTGCTCGCCGCTGGCCCGCAGGTGGCCCTGGAGAATCTGTCGTTCAAATCCACCAACGGTGAAAGCCGCGCCAACCTGGTGCTCAACCTGACCAAGCCGAAGTCCATGGACCTGCCGCCAGACCAACTGACCCAACAGCTGATTGCGCTGCTGGATTTCAATTTGAAAGTGTCCAAGCCAATGCTCGTTGACCTGCTCACCGTGCAATCGGAAATTGATGGTCAGACCGACGCCAAGCTCGTTGCCGATCAGGCGACGGCGACTGCGGACATGTTCAGCAGCATGGCGGTCGGCACGCAGTTGGCCAAACTGGAAGGCAATGACATCGTCAGCAAATTGCACTACGCCAACAATCAGGTTGAGTTCAATGGCCAGAAAATGACCGTTGAAGAATTTGTCGGCTTCGTGATGAGCAAGCTCGGCGGCGCTGGCGAAATCCAGTAAAACCGTAGCTTTCAGCAAAACGCCCGGCCTCTGCCACACGCAGGCGCCGGGCGTTTTGCTGTCGGGGATTTGAGTGCTAATCCACATCCCGAATCAACCACCACTCCTCATCCACCGGCTGCGGTTGTTTCATCCGTTCAGCGAGCATCGCCATTGCCCGCTCTTTATCGCAGGCAACCGCCGCCGCAATCACGCCGTTCTTGCTGAACAAGCCGATAAAGGGTGAACGGTCGGGATTGCCCTTGAACTCAACCTTGTCCCAGTTTCCGGCGTGGCCGAGCAGGTTCGCTGCGGCGATTCGCGCTTTCCCGAACAGCACCAGGTCGGATGGCAAACGTTGACCGTTTTCCAGTTTCACCGCGTCGACCTTGTCCGTGCCTTCGATCTGCGCGGCGTCGCTGTCGCTATGAAACACCACGCCGTTGGCCTGGTTTTGCAGCGCTCAGAATCCGCGTCGCCTGATCCTTGGAGCGCAGCAAAAAGACGTGCGGCAAGTCGGCGCCGGGCAGCTTGATGGGGGAGGGTGTGCCGCCGGTCGCGAGCAACGCAGCGTCATAGGTCATTGACTGCAGCTAATTCCCACTGCCACCGCACGAACGGTACCGCTATAGTTCGCAGGCCAACGAAGGCCCCATCCGCACAAGGTGCTCCGGAATGACCCGATTGACCTCTCTGAACCCTTGGCTGGCGGCCGTTGCAGTCGCCTTTTGCGTGCAATTTCCGGCGCAGGCCCAGGAGCGTTTCACCCTGAATATCCCGGGTGTTACGGATGACCGACTGTTCACCTCGGCCGCCGCCAGCGATGCCCCGGGTTGCGGCGGACACAACGCGTCACCGGCGCTGAATTGGAATGCTGGCCCGGCGGGCACTTTGAGCTATGCCCTTGTCATGCACGATCCCGACGGGCAAAAAGGCCAGGGCGTCGATCACTGGGTGCATTACGGCATCAAAGCCACGACGCATCAGATTGCGGCCGGTGTCGGCGCAAAATCCGCCCTGGAAGGCGTTGGCGGCACTAACAGCAAAGGCACCACCGGTTACATCGGTCCTTGCCCGCCGGTTGGCGACAGTGCGCATCACTACATTATTCAGCTCTACGCCCTGGACCTCGCTCCGGACGCCCTGCCTGCCGGCCTGACGCGTGCGCAGTTGCTGGAGAAAATCAAAGGCCATGTGCTGAAAAACAGCAGCGTGGTACGGCGTTATCACCGCTGAGATTTATTTCTTGGTCGGTTTAACCCGAACCGTAAAAGGGGCTCGTCTCAGAGGATGAATGGATCAATTTCCTCCTGAGGTCAGCCCCCATGTCCCTCCCTCTGCATTTCCTCCGCCCGGCCGCCCAAGGTTTCGCCGTCGGGTTGCTGCTGGCCGTTGCCGGTTGCGGCGTGTCCTCAACACCTGATTTCGCAGCGGTGTCGCCACCGGCCCAAGGTGCAATGAAGACTGAAGCGCTGGTGCGCAGCGAGTCCGTTGCGGCGGATGCCTCGATGGCCAAACGCAGCGTGCGTCCGGCCCCCATAGCGGGCCATGCGCCGGAGGTGGCTGCGCCGGGTTATCGGGATGAGCAGCGCGAGCAATATCAGGCCCTGGCGGATAATCCGATTCACAGCGTGGCCGAAGCGCCGGTCTCGACCTTCAGCGCCGATGTCGACACTGGCGCTTACGCCAATGTCCGGCGTCTGCTGAATCAGGGACGCCTGCCGCCCGAAGGTGCGGTGCGCCTGGAGGAATTGGTCAATTACTTCCCCTACGACTACGCGCTGCCCACCGACGGCTCGCCCTTCGGCGTGACCACGGAACTGGCCCCGTCGCCATGGAATCCGCATACCCGTTTGTTGCGCATCGGCATCAAAGCCTCGGACCGTGCAGTCGCGGAACTGGCCCCGGCCAACTTGGTGTTTCTGGTGGACGTGTCCGGCTCGATGGACCGTCGCGAAGGTTTGCCGCTGGTCAAAAGCACCCTGAAATTGCTGGTCGATCAACTGCGCGAACAGGACCGGGTTTCGTTGGTCGTCTACGCCGGCGATTCGCGTGTGGTTCTTGAGCCAACTTCTGGACGGGAAAAAGCGAAGATTCGGACCGCGATTGATCAATTAACCGCCGGTGGCTCGACGGCAGGCGCCTCGGGCATCGAACTGGCCTATCAGATGGCGCAACAGGCCTTCATCCCCAAAGGCATCAACCGCATCCTGCTGGCCACGGACGGTGACTTCAACGTCGGCATCAGCGACTTCGACAGCCTCAAGCAAATGGCTGTGGATAAACGCAAGACCGGCGTTTCCCTGACCACCTTGGGTTTTGGTGTGGATAACTACAATGAACACCTGATGGAACAACTGGCCGACGCCGGCGATGGCAACTACGCCTACATCGACAACCTGCGCGAGGCGCGCAAAGTGCTGGTGGATCAACTCGGTTCGACCCTCGCGGTGGTGGCGAAGAACGTGAAGCTGCAAGTGGAGTTCAACCCGGCGCAGGTCAGCGAATATCGGTTGCTTGGGTATGAGAACCGAGCGTTGAAGCGTGAGGATTTTAGCAATGACAAAGTCGATGCCGGTGAAATCGGTGCAGGACACACGGTGACGGCGTTGTACGAAATCGTGCCCAAGGGCGAGAAAGGCTGGTTGGAGCCGCTGCGGTACGGCAAGGCTGAGTCGGTGGCTTCCGGTACAGTCGGGGAATTGGCGATGCTGCGTGTGCGTTATCAGCTGCCGGAAGGTGGGAAAAGTCGCTTGATCGAGCGGCCGATCGCGGGTGGTTCGGAAGGCAAAGCCAGTGACGACCTCCGATTTGCGGCTGCCGTGGCGGCGTTTTCCCAGCAGCTCAAGGATGGACGCTACACCGGTGATTTCAGCCTGAAGGACACCGAAGCATTGGCGCGCGGTGCACGCGGCGACGACCCATTTGGTCTGCGCGCAGAGTTCGTGCAGTTGGTGGAATTGGCACAGAGCCTGCGAACCACCACCGCCTCCAACAGTCAGCCGCACAAAGGAGATTACAACTGACATGTCCGCGCCTGAACCGAGCGACGAATCGCTGCTGGCCCGGTATCGCACAGGCGACGGGCCAGCGTTCGAGATCTTGTACGCCCGTCATCGCCAGGGCCTCTACCGATTCCTCTTCGGTTTGAGCGGCAAGCCCGAACTGGCCGAAGAGGTTTACCAGGACACTTGGCTGAGCCTGATTCGCAGCACCAGTCAGCCACAAGGCCGAGCGAATTTTCGTACATGGCTCTATCAGATTGCCCGCAACCGATTAATCGATCACTGGCGCAAACATGGCATTCACAACCCTTTGCACGACAGCTACGACGAACAGACCCACGCCGTGATTGATGAGGCGACCGATCCCGAGCAACTGCTGAGCCTGAGCCGCGACAGCCAGCGCCTCGAAGCCGCGTTGCAAGACCTGCCCGCCGACCAGCGCGAAGTGTTCCTGCTCCGCGCCCACGGCGATCTCGACCTGCCGCAGATCGCCGCCCTCACCGAAACACCCTTGGAAACCGTCAAGAGTCGCTTGCGCTACGCCCAGCAAAAACTGCGTCGGCTGCTGGCCGAGGAGGTACTGACATGACTGACGCCCGTAAAACACCGGAAGACCCCGTGCTTAAGCATTTCCGTGAACACGCGACCGGCGAACCACCGGCCCATCTGGATGCATTCATCCTGGCCGCCGCACACCGTGAAGCCCCCACACACAAACCGAACCTGTGGCAACGCTGGGTCCAGGCTTGCCAGAAACCTCGTTGGCAGGTCGCATTCGCCAGTCTCGTTGGCGTCGCACTGATGTTGGCGCTGGTGCAGCGTTCGCCCGAGCAAGTGCCCACCTACGATTCCACCCCGGCGCCCAAAACCTCGTCTTTTGCGGCCAAGAAAGAAGCCGCCGAAGCGCCTGCATCGGTTGCCCGCTCAATGGCGGCCCCGGCCGGCGCGATGTCCGCGCCCGCGCCTGCCGTGCCAATGGCTGATTTTGCTGCGCCGGCCCAGAGCGAATCGATCAGCGCTGACAGGGCGGAAGAAGCAAAGGTCAGCAAGCGCCCGGCGGCAGCTCCGGCGAAGTTTATCGACGACCAATTACGTGAAGTGATTCGCCTGCAAAATGCCGGTCAAACCAAAGCGGCCGACGACCTGATGGCGACTTTGCTCAAGCGCTTTCCCAAGGAAAACCTCGCCGTGAAACTCAAGGAATTGCAGAAAAACTGAGCGGCAGGGCGGTCGGCCATTTGGCAACGAGCCCCGAAAGCGCGCACTATCGGCCTATAGCCGATGCGTTGGAGGATGCCGTGGCAAAAAAAATCGACCGCATCGCCCAAATGCTCAACTGCCCGGAAAAGGGCGAGGAATTGCGGCGAGCAGTGACGGAGAGTCGTAAGGAGTTTCTTCTGGCGAAGCAGGCAGAAGAGGCGCTGGAGGAAGACGTCCTTGATGATGAAGAGGTTGAGGACGAAGAGGATGATGAGTACGACGAGTTTGATTGGACGACGGAGTGAAAAAACCGCTTAGGCGGTTTTTTCCGGCGCAGTAGTTCGGTTAAACCGAACAACTGAATCTTTACTCAGCTCCCCCCTTGTTCAGAGCAAACCAGCACCCACAAAAAAGCCCCAGTCCCTAAGGCCTGAGGCTTTCTCGTTTCTACTATATGGTGCACCAGGCGGGATTCGAACCCACGACCACTGCCTTCGGAGGGCAGTACTCTATCCAGCTGAGCTACTGGTGCAAGCGGGCGCCATGATACTCATATGCGTTGCGGGCGTCCATGCTGCTGAATCGATTGCGGTTTTAGCAACCGTAACAACCGTTTGCTACGTTGATCAGAAAAAATAGGCAAATGCGCCGTTTTCGTTCTTTTTTTCGAACGCCCTATTGTCCTTTCCCGGCATTGATCCTAGGATTCGTTCGAGATTTCAAACGCTCTTGTCTGGGTGCTGAACCGCACGAGTTTCGAACAGTGCGCTATTTATGTGCTTCAGCCCGGTGAATGATTTCCCTGACGGCAGCCTACAAGGCGCCTTTCTACAATCATAATTCGCTCCGCGCTGGCCGCGGTGCTGTTAAGGAAAGCCGACATGCAGCTTAAAGACACCCAGTTGTTCCGCCAGCAAGCCTTTATCGATGGCGCTTGGGTTGATGCGGACAATGGTCTGACGATCAAGGTCAACAACCCGGCAACGGGCGAAATTCTGGGCACTGTGCCGAAAATGGGCGCTGCCGAAACCCGCCGTGCAATCGAAGCCGCTGACAAAGCGCTGCCGGCCTGGCGTGCACTGACCGCCAAGGACCGCGCGAACAAGCTGCGTCGCTGGTTCGAACTGATCATCGAAAACCAGGACGACCTCGCTCGCCTGATGACCCTGGAACAGGGCAAGCCATTGGCCGAAGCCAAGGGCGAAATCGTTTACGCCGCTTCCTTTATCGAGTGGTTCGCCGAAGAAGCCAAACGCATCTACGGTGACGTGATTCCGGGCCACCAGCCAGACAAGCGCCTGATCGTGATCAAGCAGCCAATCGGCGTGACCGCTGCCATCACCCCGTGGAACTTCCCGGCCGCGATGATCACCCGTAAAGCCGGCCCGGCCCTGGCCGCCGGTTGCACCATGGTGCTCAAGCCTGCGTCGCAGACTCCGTTCTCGGCATTCGCGCTGGCTGAACTGGCCCAGCGTGCCGGCATTCCTGCCGGTGTGTTCAGCGTGGTGACCGGCAGTGCTGGCGACATCGGCAGCGAGCTGACCAGCAACCCGATCGTGCGTAAGTTGTCCTTCACTGGCTCGACCGAAATCGGTCGTCAGCTGATGGCTGAATGCGCCAAGGACATCAAGAAAGTGTCCCTGGAATTGGGCGGCAACGCGCCGTTCATCGTGTTCGACGACGCGGACCTGGATAAGGCCGTCGAAGGCGCGATCATTTCCAAGTACCGCAACAACGGCCAGACCTGCGTCTGCGCCAACCGTCTGTATATTCAGGATTCGGTCTACGACGCGTTCGCCGAGAAGCTGAAAGTGGCCGTGGCCAAACTCAAGATCGGTAACGGTCTGGAAGAAGGCACCACCACGGGCCCGCTGATCGACGAAAAAGCCGTGGCCAAGGTTCAAGAGCACATTGCTGACGCGATCAGCAAAGGCGCGACCGTTCTGGCGGGTGGCAAGGTCATGGAAGGTAACTTCTTCGAGCCGACCATCCTGACCAACGTGCCGAAGAACGCTGCCGTGGCCAAGGAAGAAACCTTCGGTCCATTGGCGCCGCTGTTCCGCTTCAAAGACGAAGCCGAAGTGATCGCGATGTCCAACGACACCGAATTCGGTCTGGCTTCCTACTTCTATGCCCGCGACCTGGGTCGTGTGTTCCGTGTGGCAGAAGCCCTGGAATACGGCATGGTCGGCGTCAACACCGGGTTGATCTCCAACGAAGTCGCGCCGTTTGGCGGCATCAAGGCGTCGGGCCTGGGCCGTGAAGGCTCCAAGTACGGCATCGAAGATTACCTGGAAATCAAATACCTCTGCCTGGGCATCTAAGCTCGGGCCAGGCATTGCTTCAAGCGGAAAGGGCACGAGAGCGCTGTCCCTTTCTGCGCTTCAAACGGAATTTTCTCTGTGGCCGGGAACGCTGTGGCAGTCGATCATCGCATGCTGCCGTAGTTGCCTCCCCGCCGCATTTTCCTTGAACCACACCGCCCGATGAGCGGTGAATGAGGACTTTATGAGCAAGACTAACGCATCCCTGATGAAACGCCGCGAAGCCGCTGTACCACGCGGTGTTGGCCAGATTCACCCGATCTTCGCCGAGTCCGCGAAGAACGCCACCGTGACCGACGTTGAAGGTCGCGAGTTCATCGACTTCGCTGGCGGTATCGCCGTGCTGAACACCGGTCACCTGCACCCGAAAATCATCGCCGCCGTGACCGCGCAGCTGAACAAGCTGACCCACACCTGCTTCCAGGTGCTGGCCTACGAGCCTTACGTAGAACTGTGCGAAAAAATCAACGCCAAGGTGCCAGGTGATTTCGCCAAGAAAACCCTGCTGGTGACCACCGGTTCCGAAGCCGTTGAAAACGCCGTGAAGATCGCCCGTGCCGCCACTGGCCGTGCCGGCGTGATCGCGTTCACCGGCGCTTACCACGGTCGCACCATGATGACCCTGGGCCTGACCGGTAAAGTCGTGCCTTACTCGGCCGGCATGGGCCTGATGCCAGGCGGCATCTTCCGCGCGCTGTACCCGAACGAACTGCACGGTGTGAGCATCGACGACTCGATCGCCAGCATCGAACGCATCTTCAAGAACGACGCCGAGCCGCGTGACATCGCTGCCATCATCATCGAGCCGGTTCAGGGCGAAGGCGGTTTCTACGTCGCGCCTAAAGAGTTCATGAAGCGTCTGCGTGCCTTGTGCGACCAGCACGGCATCCTGCTGATCGCTGACGAAGTGCAAACCGGCGCTGGCCGTACCGGCACGTTCTTCGCCATGGAACAGATGGGCGTTTCTGCCGACCTGACCACTTTCGCCAAATCCATCGCTGGCGGCTTCCCATTGGCCGGTGTGTGCGGCAAGGCCGAATACATGGACGCCATTGCTCCAGGCGGCCTAGGCGGCACCTACGCCGGTAGCCCGATTGCTTGCGCCGCGGCCCTGGCCGTGATGGAAGTGTTCGAAGAAGAGCACCTGCTGGACCGTTGCAAGGCAGTCGGTGAGCGTCTGGTGACTGGTCTCAAGGCCATCCAGGCCAAATACCCGGTGATCGGTGAAGTCCGTGCCCTGGGCGCGATGATCGCGGTCGAGCTGTTCGTCGACGGTGACAGCCACAAGCCGAACGCTGCCGCGGTGGCATCGGTGGTGGCCAAGGCTCGCGACAAGGGTCTGATCCTGCTGTCGTGCGGCACTTACGGCAACGTTCTGCGCGTCCTGGTACCGCTGACCTCGCCGGATGAGCAATTGGACAAAGGTCTGGCAATCATCGAAGAGTGCTTCTCGGAACTCTGATCTAAAATGCTCACCATGAGTGTGTGAGCTGATCGACAAAAAACCCGCTTCGGCGGGTTTTTTTGTCCCTGAGACAAACTGCACCGTCCCGAATGACCAGCATTGACTAAGGTACAAGCATCGCAAAGGGAGTATGCAGATGACCGCTGTGGTTTTACCTGGTGTACCGCGTGTGTTGGTTGCCGAGGCTGACCCTTGGTCTCGTGACCTAATCAAACAAGTGTTGTTGAGCGTGCGCTGTGACGCACGACTTGATCTGTGTGCCGACGGCCAGGAAGCGTTGCGGCTGTTGGCGGAAAATCCTTACGACTTGGTGATCGTCGACTGGGAGCTGCCTGGCGTCGATGGCTTGAATGTCTTGCGCAACGTCCGGCAACGCAAACGCAATCCGCCGCTGCCTTTCATCCTGATGAGCAGCCGCAACGACAGCGCCAGTGTGCGCGAAGCCTTGCCCCTGGCGCCCACGGCGTACCTGACCAAACCCCTGAACATGGAAAGCCTGACCCAGCGTCTGCAGGATCTGCTGCTGAACGCCGGTGAAGAGGTTTTCTGTGAAATGCCGACGCTGGCGGCTGGCATGACCTTGTCGGTGTATCTGGAGCGCCGTCGCGAACTGGCGGAGGGTGCGCCGCTGATGGCCGATGTGCAGGTGGCGGTCAAAGCCAGCCTGAATACCCGCGGTCTTGATCTGGTGCGGCTGGAAGAGGAAATCCGCACCGACCCGCACATCACCGCAGTGCTGATCGCGGCGTCTAACAGCGCAGCGCTGCACGTTGGCGATGCGGTCCAGACCTTGTCTCAGGCGCTGCGCCGCTTGGGCTCCGCGCAAAGCATGAACCTGATCCTGGGGTTGGCGCTCAAGCGCAGTGCCCGGCTCAGTGATCCGTTCCTGGCGGACTATGCCGAGCGTTTCTGGGACTTGTCGCTGCACACCGCCGAATATGCCCGCACGCTGGCGCGGTTGCTGGATCTGGATCAGGAGCGCTGTTATTGCGCGGGCATGCTGCATTGCCTCGGCGACCTTGCGTTGCTGATGTGTTTGCAGGAATGGAAGCAGGCCGGTGGCGAGCTGGATGAACGGGAGGAGGTGGGCAATGCCTTGGCCGAATTAGGCGCAGGCTACGGTTCGGCATTGCGAGCCCGCTGGCGGCTGCCGCTGGAGTTGCGAGAGCTGATCGCAGCGGCCTACCAGCTCGGTGGCGGCGTTTACTCGCGCGAAGCCCTAGTCATGAACATGGCCGCGCAACTGGCGCGTCTGACCGAGCATGAGGGCATTGAGGAATTGGCGAAGAGCCGGACGGCGCGGTTGCTCAAGATCGGCTTGCCAGAATTGATGCGTTTGCGCAAAAAGTAAACTTCACACAAAACCTGTGGGAGCGAGCCTGCTCGCTCCCACAGGGGTTATGTGTTGGATTTTGGGTTGGGTCAGCCGGAAATGATGCGGTTCTTACCCTGGCGCTTGGCTTCATACATCGAGGCATCGGCGCGGGCGAACACGCTGTCGAGGGAATCGTCCTCCGCCGTCAGGCTGGTCAAGCCCTGGCTGACAGTGATGCCGAACGTCTGGTCGTCATGGCTGACGCTCAATTGCTGAATTTGCCGTTGCAGGCGTTCGGCGACTTGCATGGCCATATCGGGTGAGCAGCCGGGGAACACCGCTGCGAATTCCTCACCTCCGATCCGCCCGAACACATCTCCCCGGCGTAATGCGGCACGACCGCTCTCGGCGATTCGTTGCAGTACGTTGTCGCCAGCTTGATGACCGTAGGTGTCGTTGACCATTTTGAAATCATCGATGTCCAGCAACAGGAAGGCCATTGGTGCGCCTTGCTTGCGCGCCTGGGCAAACTCGCGCTGGGCGCATTCGAAGAAGTGTCGGCGATTGCTGCTTTGCGTCAGCACGTCGGTGGTCGCCAGGCGCTGCAGCTCGGCCTCCATCCGTTTCTTTTCAGTGATGTCTTCGGCGATGCCGACGATGATCACCGGTTGGCCCGGCTCGGCCTGGCGGTTGATGAAGCATTTGTCGCTGAGCCAGCGCACTTGGCCGTCGGCGGCGATGATGCGGTATTCGCGGTCTTCAACGGCGCCTTTGACCAGGACTTCGGCGAGGCTGCGCTCGGCGTAGTCCAGGTCATCGGGGTAAATGCTGTCGCGCCATTCGTTGTAATCGGACAGCAAACTGCCGGCGGAGCGACCGAAAATCCGTTCATAGGCCGGACTGACGTAGAGCACCTGACGGGTCTCCCAGTTGAAGGCCCAAAGCACCGCGTTGACGCTCACCAGCAGGGAGCTGAACAGCTGTTCGCGTTCGCTCAGGCGCGCGACTTCGCTCTGGGCGTGCATCAGCGCCATCAGGGTTTGAGCAGTGTCGGGCGATTGAGCGAAGGATGCGTCTTGCAGGTTTTTTGGGACCATCGGGACAACTCTCAAAGGGCGTGCGCCGCTCGAGGTTCGAAAGCGGCAACAGCGAAGCCCGCCGGGGTATGGCGAAGTGTCTTTGAGATAGGGGATTCGGAGATTGGTTCCCGCTCTAGGTGGCGAGGGGGCTTGCTCCTGCCGGGCGGTACAGGTGACGTGTTCAGTCAGTTGAAACGCGTCGCCGGTTTTGCGGTTGCTTCGCAACCGAACGGGGATAAATCCCCTCGCCACAGGCAAGCCACCTTCACAGGCATGCCTCTTTCCAGAGGCAAGCTTGTGACGCCAGGTCAGGCAGCGGCAGGGCGCAGGGAGTAGGTTTTCAGCTGGTCAGCGAAGTCGCGCAGGGATTGAATCCCGCTGGCTTCCGCTTCGTGAACCCAATCCTTGATGGCGGCCAGCATGTCGTGACCATTTGAGCTGGTCTTGACCCAGATCTGCTGCAAGGCCAGGCGTTTCTCGTAAATTACCTTCAGCGCCTGGCTGTGCTCGAGCATGGTCTGGATGCGCACGTGGTGTTTTTCGTCAAGCAGGCTGGTTTCCCGCGAAAGCAGGCGTTTGGCGCGGTGGAACTGGTGACGGACCGAATGATCGACCTTTTCCAGTTCTTGCTTGACCAGGGGCGCGATCACCAATTTTCGGTATTGGGCCATGATCTGGAAGCGGTTGTTGAGGATCGCCATGGCGGTGTCCATGTCCAGGTTGCCTTTGCCTTCGACGCGGTGGGCGATCGGCGCAACGCGCTGGACCTTGGCCAGACGGAAGAAACTGAAGACCTGGATCCAGGCCCAACCGAGGTCGAACTCCCACTTCTTCACCGACAGTTTTGCCGAGTTAGGGTAGGTGTGATGGTTGTTATGCAGTTCTTCGCCGCCGATCAGGATGCCCCAAGGCACCAGGTTGGTCGCTGCATCGCGGCATTCGAAGTTGCGGTAACCGATGGCATGACCCAGGCCATTGACCACGCCGGCGGCCCACACCGGGATCCACATCATCTGGATGGCCCAGATGGTAATGCCGATGGTGCCGAACAGCAGCAGGTCGATGACGCCCATGATCGCCACACCCAGCAGCGGGAAGCGGCTGTAGAGGTTGCGCTCGATCCAGTCTTCAGGGCAGTTCTTGCCGTAGATGCGCAGGGTTTCCGGGTTTTCCGCTTCGGCGCGGTACAGCTCGGCACCTTTGCGCAGAACGGTGGACAGGCCCTTGATGACCGGGCTGTGCGGGTCATCGACGGTTTCGCATTTGGCGTGATGCTTGCGGTGGATAGCGGTCCACTCACGGGTGTTCTGCGCCGTGGTCAACCACAGCCAGAAGCGGAAGAAATGTTTCAGGCCAGCATTGAGCTCAAGCGAGCGATGGGCTGAATAACGGTGCAGATAGACCGTGACGCCGATGATCGTCACGTGGGTCATCAGCAGGGTGACTGCCACCAGTGACCAGGGCGACAAGCCGAGAATACCTTCGTACCACATAGGCTATAGGGCCCTCGATAAAGAAAAAAACAGCCGTTGCATTATCACTAAGCCCACAGATAAAACCAGTCACCCTTTCAGATAAGAGTGGCTGGATGTTTCTTTAACTTATAATCCCATACTTTTCGCAGGGACAAGGACGGCTAATGTCTGCCACCTATCGCGACGCTTTGCGTGCAGCGCTGCTTTATCTGTTGCTTTCCATCGTCTGGCTGCAGCTTAGTGGCTATTTATTGAACAGCTTATTCGATAGCTCCGACGAACTGGTGCGGTGGCAACTGATCAACGGCTATGCCTGGATTCTGCTGAGCACCGGGTTGATTTTCATCGCCCGAGCGCGATTGTTCCGTTGCCTGGGGATTGGCAACACATTGCGTGAGGGTCATGACGACCGCGAGCGTTTGCGTCAGGCGGCTGCGGTGTTCGATTGCACGCGTGAAGGTGTGCTGGTCACCGATAGCAATGGGTTGATCGTCCACGTTAACCGGGCGTTCATGGAAATCACCGGTTACTCGCAGGCGGAAGTGCTGGGGCAGCGACCGAATATGTTCAAGTCGGGCCATCACCCCGCGGATTTTTATCAGGCGATGTTCGCGACACTCAACAGCATCGGCGAGTGGAGCGGGGAGATCTGGAACCGCCGAAAAAGCGGCGAGATCTACCCGCAATGGCAGACGATCCGCGTCATCCACGACGATCGGGGCCAGCTCAGCCACTACGTTGCCGTGTTTTCCGACATCAGCGCAATCAAGAACTCCGAACATGATCTCAAGCATCTGGCCCATCACGACCCGTTGACGGACCTGCCTAACCGCTTGCTGTTCACCGACCGGACGGAGCAGGCACTGACTTCGGCGCACCTCCACAAGCGTGGCTGTGCGTTACTGATGATCGATCTTGATCATTTCAAGATGATCAACGACAGCCTCGGGCACACCATCGGTGACGCACTGCTCAAAGCCGTGGCCGAGCGTTTGCAGGCCATGTTCGGCCCGGAGCTCACGCTGGCTCGACTGGGTGGCGATGAGTTCGCGGTGCTCGCCGAAAGCTGTCCGCAGTTGATGCAGGCGGCGGCGCTGGCGCAGCGGATCATTGATGCTCTCAAAGAGCCTTTCCTGATCGGCGGGCATCATCTGTTCATCAATACCAGCATCGGTATCAGCCTGTTTCCCGGCGATGCCTTGAGTGCCGAACAGCTATTGCGTAACGCTGACTCGGCGCTGTTCAAGGCCAAAAGCACCGGTCGCGATGGCTACGCCCTGTATACCGAAGAACTGACAGCCCATGCCCAGAATCGGGTCGAGACGGCTGTTGAACTGCGCCGAGCGCTGGAACAGCAGGAGCTGCGCGTTTATTACCAGCCGGTTCACGACCTCAGGACCCGTCGCCTGGTGGGCGCCGAGGCGCTGGTGCGCTGGGAGCATCCGCAACGTGGGATGGTGTCGCCGGCAGAATTCATTCCCATCGCCGAACGCACCGGATTGATCGCGCAAATCGATGCCTGGGTGATGCGCCAGGCTTGTCAGCAAATGTGCTCGTGGCAGCAGACCGGGGTGGCGTTGTCGTTTATCGCGGTGAACGTCTCGTCTCGACTGTTCGCTCGCCGTGAGCTCTTTCAGCAAGTGGCGAAAGTGCTTCACGAAACCGGGCTCGATCCAGCGTTTCTGGAGCTGGAAGTCACCGAGAGCGCGGTAATGGAAGACCCGGAAGTGGCCTTGGAGCAGATGCATCGACTGCGCGAGTTGGGTGTACGGCTGGCCATCGATGATTTCGGCACGGGTTATTCGTCGCTGCTGCGACTCAAGCGTTTTCCGGTGCAGAAGCTCAAGATCGATCAGGGCTTTGTCGCAGGATTGCCGTGGGATGAGGATGACGCGGCGATCGTGCGGGTGATTATCGCGCTGGCGCAAAGCATGGGGATGCAGGTGCACGCCGAAGGGATCGAGCAGGTCGAGCAGGCGTGTTTCCTGCTCGAACACGACTGCGATCTGGGGCAAGGCTACTGGTTTGGGCGACCGGGCCCTGCCGAGCAATTGGAATGGAAGCACACGCCGGAAATTCGCTAAGCCCGCGCCCCGTCAAATAATTTTATTTGGTTATATAAACATTCTTAAATAGTCTTTTTAAGAATATCTAGGCGTCTCTACTATTGCTCCCACGCCACAAGCAGTGCCGCCACTGCCAGGCAACCTCTCAGTTGAAGGAGCAGCACCATGAGCGCATCCCTACGTAGCGTTGACGGTCAAGACGAAGCCACCATCTTGCGTGAGATCCAGAGCGCACTGCGCGACCTGCGTTTTGGCGCAGTCGAAATTACTGTGCACAACGCCCAAGTGGTCCAGATCGAGCGCAAAGAAAAATTCCGTTTGCAGAACCCGAGCAACAAACCGAGCTAACAAACCGGCAACCCGCATCCAGCACACCTAAAAAAAAGCCAATACACCAAGAATTCCAGGAGCTTTCACCATGTCGTCGATTCGTCATTTCGCTTTGGCCGCCCTGGCCAGTGCCCTTTTTGCTGGTTCCGCGGTTGCCAAGGATTATGAGTTGCTCAACGTGTCGTATGACCCGACTCGCGAGCTGTATCAGGATTACAACGCCGAGTTCGTCAACTTCTGGAAGAAGGACCACGCTGGCGATAACGTGAAAATCCAGCAGTCCCACGGTGGTTCCGGCAAACAAGGCCGGGCCGTGATCGACGGTCTGCGCGCCGACGTGGTGACCCTGGCCCTGGCCGGTGACATCGACGAAATCGCCAAACTCGGCAAGACCCTGCCGGCCGACTGGCAGAAGCGTCTGCCGGAGGCGAGCACCCCTTACACCTCGACCATCGTGTTCCTGGTACGCAAGGGCAACCCTAAAGGCATCAAGGACTGGGGCGACCTGGTCAAGAATGACGTGTCGGTCATCACTCCAAACCCGAAAACCTCCGGCGGTGCGCGCTGGAACTTCCTCGCGGCCTGGGCCTACGGCCTGAAAGCCAACGGCGGTGACGAAGCCAAGGCTAAAGAGTACGTGCAGACCTTGTTCAAGCACGTTCCGGTTCTGGACACCGGTGCTCGCGGTTCGACCATCACCTTCGTGAACAATGGTCAGGGCGACGTGTTGCTGGCCTGGGAAAACGAAGCCTTCCTGGCGCTGAAAGAAGACGGCGGCGCCGACAAGTTCGAAATCGTCGTGCCTTCGCTGTCGATCCTCGCCGAACCACCGGTAGCAGTGGTCGACAAGAACGCCGAGAAAAAGGGCAACACCGAGATCGCCGAGGCGTACCTCAAGCACCTGTACAGCCCGGCCGGCCAGGAAATTGCGGCGAAAAACTTCTATCGTCCACGTGACAAGGATGTGGCCGCCAAGTACAGCAAGCAGTTCCCTACCCTGGACCTGGTGACCATCGACAAGGACTTCGGCGGCTGGAAAAGCGCTCAACCGAAATTCTTCAATGATGGCGGTGTGTTCGACCAGATCTATCAGGCGCAGTAACCTGACTTAAGCCACACCACGAGCCTTATGCTTGGGCGCGTATTTTGTGGGAGCGGGCTTGCTCGCGAAGGCGGTGTGTCAGACGACGAAAATGTTGACTGATACTCCCTCTTCGCGAGCAAGCCCGCTCCCACATTGATGCGTTTAGCGGATAGCTTTTTAACCAAGGACTTTTATGTCGCGTCGTATTTCCCCCGTCATACCCGGCTTCGGGCTGACGCTGGGCTACACCTTGGTGTACCTCAGCCTGATTGTGCTCATTCCACTGGCGGCAATGTTCGTGCATGCCGCCCAACTCACCTGGGATCAGTTCTGGGCGATTATCTCGGCGCCACGGGTGCTGGCGGCGTTGAAGCTGAGCTTCGGCACCGCGCTCTATGCCGCGATCATCAACGGCATCATTGGCACGCTGCTGGCCTGGGTGCTGGTGCGCTATACCTTCCCTGGACGCAAAGTCATCGATGCGATGATCGATCTGCCGTTCGCATTGCCCACTGCCGTGGCCGGTATCGCGCTGACTGCGCTATACGCGCCCAATGGTTGGGTGGGTCAGTTTGCAGCGGACCTGGGTTTCAAGATCGCGTATACCCCCCTCGGCATCACCCTTGCCCTCACTTTTGTGACGCTTCCATTCGTAGTACGTACCGTACAGCCAGTATTGGCTGATATCCCGCGTGAAGTGGAAGAAGCGGCGGCGTGCCTGGGCGCAAAACCGCTGCAGGTTTTCCGCCATATTCTGGTGCCCGCGCTGCTGCCAGCCTGGCTGACCGGTTTCGCGTTGGCCTTTGCCCGTGGGGTCGGCGAGTACGGTTCAGTGATTTTCATCGCCGGCAACATGCCGATGAAAACCGAGATCCTGCCGCTGCTGATCATGGTCAAACTCGACCAGTACGATTACACCGGCGCCACGTCCATTGGTGTACTGATGCTGGTGGTTTCCTTCGTCCTGTTGCTGCTGATCAACTTGCTGCAGCGGCGCATCGAAACCCCATAAGGAGGCGCAAAAATGTCCCAATCGTCTATTGCTGCTGCTTCCTCGAACGCCGCCCGCCGTGGCAGTGCTTCATCGCGGCGAATCCTGATCGGCCTTGGCTGGCTGGTGTTCGCCCTGTTCCTGTTGCTGCCGCTGGTGATCGTGGTGTCTCAGGGCCTGAAGCTCGGAATCGGTGCGTTCTTCACCGCGATCTTCGAACCCGACGCTTTGTCGGCCCTGAAACTCACGGTGATCGCCGTGCTGATTTCAGTGCCGCTGAACCTGGTGTTCGGTGTCAGCGCTGCATGGTGCGTGAGCAAATACTCGTTCCGTGGCAAAAGTATGTTGGTCACGCTGATTGACCTGCCGTTCTCGGTGTCGCCGGTCATCGCCGGCCTGGTCTACGTGCTGATGTTTGGCGCCCAGGGCCTGTTCGGGCCGTGGTTGCAGGATCACGACATCCAGATCGTCTTCGCCTTGCCGGGCATCGTGCTGGCGACGATCTTCGTCACCGTGCCGTTCGTGGCCCGCGAGCTGATCCCGCTGATGCAGGAACAAGGCACCCAGGAAGAAGAGGCCGCGCGCTTGCTCGGGGCCAATGGCTGGCAAATGTTCTGGCACGTCACCGTTCCCAATATCAAGTGGGGCCTGATCTACGGCGTGGTGCTGTGTACCGCGCGGGCGATGGGTGAGTTCGGTGCAGTGTCGGTGGTTTCCGGGCACATTCGCGGGGTGACCAACACCCTTCCGCTGCACGTCGAGATCCTCTACAACGAATACAACCACGTGGCCGCGTTCGCTGTGGCGAGCCTGTTGCTGATCATGGCGCTCTTCATCCTGCTGCTGAAGCAGTGGAGCGAAAACCGTATTAACCGCCTGCGCGCCAGCGCCGCGGAGGAATAATTCATGTCGATCGAAGTGCGTAACGTCAGCAAGAATTTCAACGCGTTCAAGGCGCTGGACAACATCAGCCTGGACATTCAAAGCGGCGAACTCGTGGCCCTGCTCGGCCCGTCGGGTTGCGGCAAGACCACGCTGCTGCGGATCATCGCCGGTCTGGAAACGCCCGATAAGGGCAACATCGTCTTCCACGGTGAAGACGTGTCCGGCCATGACGTGCGTGATCGCAACGTCGGTTTCGTGTTCCAGCACTACGCGTTGTTCCGCCACATGACCGTGTTCGATAACGTCGCGTTCGGCCTGCGCATGAAACCGAAAAACCAGCGCCCGAGCGAAAGCCAGATCGCGGTGAAAGTCCACGAACTGCTGAACATGGTGCAACTGGATTGGCTGTCGGATCGCTACCCGGAACAACTCTCCGGCGGCCAGCGCCAGCGTATTGCGTTGGCCCGTGCCCTGGCGGTCGAGCCGAAAGTCCTGCTGCTCGACGAACCGTTCGGGGCGCTCGACGCCAAGGTCCGCAAAGAGCTGCGTCGCTGGCTCGCACGGCTGCACGAAGACATCAACCTGACCTCGGTATTCGTGACCCACGACCAGGAAGAAGCCATGGAAGTCGCCGACCGTATCGTGGTGATGAATAAAGGCGTGATCGAACAGATCGGCTCACCGGGCGACGTTTACGAGAACCCGGCCAGCGATTTCGTTTATCACTTCCTCGGTGATTCGAACCGTCTGCATCTGGGTGAAGACAAACACGTGCTGTTCCGCCCGCACGAAGTGTCGTTGTCGCGGCATGAGCTGGAAGACCATCACGCGGCGGAAGTGCGGGATATCCGTCCGTTGGGCGCGACGACTCGGGTGACGTTGAAGGTCGAAGGCCAGAGCGAGTTGATCGAAGCTGAAGTGGTGAAGGATCACGACAGCCTGATCGGCCTGGCGAAGGGCGAGACATTGTTCTTCAAGCCGAAGGTCTGGCAGAAACTCGCTAGCCTTTGAGATCAAAAGCTTCGCGGGCAAGCCTCGCTCCTACTGGGAATCTATGTACGCCATAGATCCCCAGTAGGAGCGAGGCTTGCCCGCGAAAGCGATCTACGCAGCAGCACGTTTCGGATTGACCCGCACCCCACCCACCCGCGCCTCGATCTGCTCTTTCAAATCCCGCCGCATCCCCAGCAAAAACGCTAGCTCAACCACCACAAACAACGGCCCGACAATCAACCCCGTCACATCATCGACAAACGCCGGTTTGCGTCCTTCATAGTGATGACCGACAAACTGAATCGCCCAGCCCACCACAAACATCCCGATCCCGCTCGCCAACCACACCAGCGTACTTTGCTGCGCGAGAACCTGACCCGCCCAAACGCACAGCCCCAGCAACACCGTCATCAACAACCCGAGGCGTACCTCCAGGCGCAGGTAAAACCACGCCGAGGCCAGCGCCACCAGCACCGCCGGCGACACCCAGCCACCAACCCATTGCGGCCGCGACAGCAACACCGCCACGGCCACCACAATCAGCGGAATCCCGATAAAGTGGCTGGCAATATTGCGCGGGTCACGGTGGTAAGCGGCGTATTGACTGAGATGGTCAACGAGGCTTTTCATTGTTATTCCTCCTGTAGGGTGATTGATCATGCCTCAGGTTCACGTTTCGCTCTGTCAGGCAGGCGACAATCTCCAGGAGTTTAAATGGACATGCAGGTCTGGCGTTCGCGCCTGGAGTCGGGGCAGTGGTTCAGTCATTTACCGGTTCCCTTACAGGATAGTCTGCTGGCTGCGGCCCGGGTGCGGCGGTTGTCGGCGGGGCAGCTGTTGTTTAAACGCGGTGATCCACCGTGCGGGTTGTATGCGGTGATCGAGGGCTCGGTGCGCATCGGAGCGGTCAGCGAGCAGGGCAAGGAGGCGTTGCTGAGCCTGGTGGAGTCGCCCCATTGGTTCGGCGAAATCTGTCTGTTCGACGGTCAGCCACGCACCCACGATGCTTTCGGTGTGGGCCAGTGCACGCTGTTGCACATCCCGCAGGCCGCGCTGCTGACGTTGCTCGACGAACAACCGGTGTATTGGCGGCAGCTGGCATTGCTGATGAGCCACAAACTGCGCCTGACCTTCATCAACCTCGAACAGCTGAGCCTGATGCCCGCCCCGGCCCGCCTGGCTCACCGCCTGCTGATGATCGCCGAAGGCTACGGCGAATTCGATCCGCCGCGCCGGGTGCTGCAACTGCCCCAGGAGCAATTGGCGTCGATGTTGTCGCTGTCGCGCCAGACCACCAACCAGATTCTCAAGGATTTACAAGGACAGGGAATCCTCGACCTCAGCTATGGCGAGATCGAGATTCTGGATGCACAACGGTTGCGGGTACTGGCGATTGTTTAAACCACCACAAACCATTTAGCAGCCTGCGTTCGGATCTGTAGCAGCTGTCGAGCTTGCGAGGCTGCGTTCGGCTGCGCAGCAGTCGTAATATCAGGCAATGCGGTGTATCAGACCGATCGTGCACACAGTATTTACGACTGCTGCGCAGCCGAACGCAGGCTTCGCTAGCTGCTACAGATGTTGTTATGACTGGGCTTTCTTTGCGAAGGCGCCTAGCCTGTGATGACGACAATCGAGGTGTGCCATGCGTGTGCTGTTAGTAGAAGACGAACCGGAGATCGCCAAACTCCTGGCCAACGGCCTGAACGAGGCGAGTTACTCAGTCGATGTGGCGCTCAACGGTATGGACGGCCGCCGCTTCATCGAGTCCGGCGAATACGAGTTGATCATCCTCGACGTGATGCTGCCGGGGCTCAACGGCTGGCAGTTGCTGCAACAGATCCGCAAGCTCGGTGAAACACCGGTGCTGTTGCTGACCACAAAGGATGGCATCGAAGATCGCCTGCGTGGGTTGGAGCTGCATGAGGACGATTACCTGCTCAAGCCGTTTGCCGTGAGTGAATTGGTGGCGCGGGTGCGCAAGTTGTTGCGGCGGGATCGGGGGCGCTGAGGTTCGCGGGCCTCAGGTTAAAAAATGAGCTGGACTTAGGCGTCAAACTGCACTAAATACAATGCATATTAACGGTTTGTTGTAAATTGCACGGTATACGATGCAGGATGAACAATGGAAAACCTTGGCAAACTCATTCGGTCTTTACGCAAAGAGCGAAAACTTTCTCAGGATGCACTGGCAAAAAAGTACGGCATGAGCCGTTCCACGATTTCAGGCATCGAGAACAATACAATCTCCGAAATCGGTCTCCGCAAGGTTGAGGCGATCCTCAACGGCTTCGGATACGAGCTCACCGCCGTGCCCCGTCAGTCGAAGCGCCCAACGCTGGACGCTCTGAAAAAGGTTAACTTCCATGGGTGAGCCGCAGGGAAAGGACAGGCTGCACATCAGTGTGTCCGCAACGGCCGTCGGCACGCTCGGTCGTGGTCAGTCCCGCGGCGATTCAGTCTTTACCTACGCTGAAAACGCGCAGGAGGAAAACGCAGTCTCGCTGACCATGCCAACTCGTCTTGAGAGTTACATGTGGGAGCAAGGTATACCGCCCATTTTCGAAATGAACCTGCCAGAGGGTGCACTGCGCGATGAGTTGGTTCGCCGTTTCAGCAAAGCGGTCCGCGGGTTTGATGATTTTGCCATGCTGGCGATCGTTGGCCCGTATCAGCTTGGACGAGTGGGTATTGCGAACGCTCCAGATGCGAGTGAACGGCCCCCGGAAACCAGCCTCGCGGATCTTCTGGTGCATGACGGTGCGCAGGGCTTGTTCGATGATCTGTTGCACACCTATGGCCAGTACTCGGGTGTTTCGGGTGTGCAGCCGAAAGTGCTGGTCCGGGACAGTGCGACATCGGTCGACCGGCTGACCCATCGAGGCGCTACGCACCTGGTCAAATCCTTTCGTCCAGAGGAATACCCCGAACTCGCGGCCAACGAATATTTCTGCATGCGGGCTGCACTGCATTGCGGACTTGAAGTGCCGACATTTGAACTCAGCGAGCACGGCAAATTTCTGGTCGTTGAACGTTTCGATCTCAATGACAAAGGTTATTTGGGATTCGAGGATTTTTGTGTCCTCAATGCCTGGCCGTCGAAGGCCAAATACGATGGCTCGTATGAAGGTGCTGCGAAGCAAATCAAAGAATTCGTCTCCCCGCCATTGCTCAACCAGGCGCTTGAATCTTTTTTCAAAATCGTCGCGCTCTCTTCTGGAGTGAAGAATGGCGACGCTCACCTCAAGAACTTCGGCGTGCTGTACGAGCATTGCGCCGTCGATGCGCAGATCAGCCTTGCTCCGGCCTACGACATCGTCACGACATCGGTCTACATCAAGTCCGACAGCATGGCGTTGCTGTTGGGCGGATCAAAGGCTTGGCCCAAGTACAAAATGCTGATGCGGTTTGGTCGTTCGGCCTGCAACCTGACGGAAGGGCGTTGTAATGAACTGCTGCAACAGGTTGCTCATGGGATGGATGTGGCGATGGGTGAGATGGCTCACTACATTCGGGCTAACAGCGGTTTTGCCGAGGTTGGCAACGCGATGATGGATCAGTGGAAATCAGGTGTTGCACGAAGTCTGGTCAAAAGCTGAAAGATTTGCGGCGTTGCAACGGACGCCTTCGCGGGCAAGCCACGCTCCTACAGGGATACGCGGTCATTGCCTGCGAAGAGGCCAGAACAGGCAACCCACCTTCCAGATCAGTCACCGCAACCCATCCCGAAACTGCCCCGGCGTCATTCCGGTCCAGCGCTTGAAGGCGCGGCTGAAGCTGCTGGTATCGGCGAACCCCAGCAAATAACTGATTTCGCTCAACGAGCATTGCGGGTCGCGCAGGTGCAGCAGCGCGAGGTTTTCGCGGCTTTCATTGAGTAGCGTGTCGAATCGATAGCCTTCGTCCGCCAGATGCCGTTGCAGGCTGCGCAAGCTCAGGTGCAGGGCCTTGGCGATGTGTTCGGCGCTGGGTTCGCCTTCGGGCAATTGTTCTTCAATGGCATCGCGGACCTTGCGTTCCCACGTCAGCGGCTTGAGTTGCGCCAAAGTGCGCTTGAGCACCGCTTCGTTGTGTTCGGCCAGCTCCGGGTTGGCATCGTCCAGGTGACTGTCGAAGTCCACGAGGGCAAATTCCAGTCGGTCCTCGTCGGCGGCGAAGTGCACCGGCGAACGAAAGACTTTGTGCCATTGATGCGGGTCGGCCGGCTCCGGGCGGCGCAGGTACACCGCCAGCGGGGCATATTCGCGGCCCAGGCGATTGCGGCAGGTGCGCACGTAAATCGCCGTGAAGGCATCGATGGCTTCGAACGCGGGGGCCGGGTTGCCGGCAGGGATTTTCAGGCAGAAGCGGTAGCGATCTTCAGCGCGGGTCAGCTCCAGTTCCAGCGCATCGCTGACCACTTGGTGGTAACGCACGATGCGCTCGAACACTTCGCGCAGACTGCCGCTGGCCACCAGCGCATAACCGAGCGCGTGAAACGTAGTCGGGCTGACGAAGCGTGATACACGCAAGCCGATCGCCGGGTCGCCGCTGACCTGTACCGCGATTTCCCACAGGCGCGTGGTGCCCGACAACGGGTAACGGGCGTTCGGGTCGTCCATCAATTGCGGGTCGAGCCCCGCCTGCTGGCACAGGGCGGTGCTGTCGAGGCCCAGCGCATCAAGTTGCTTGCGCAGGGCGCGGGTCCAGCTGGCGAGGGAGGTCGGTTCAGTCATGCTGATTGGCGCTTCCGGTCAACAGGTTGGCGTTCACGGCTACCACGTTGCGGGGGTCCACAAGGCAGTATGCGAACATCAATAACCAGAGGATGGAAGCATGGACGGTACTTCTGCAAGTCCCCAGCGACTGAATGCAGCCCAACGATCAGCCCATATTCGCCAAGTGGTGCTGGCCAGAGGGGTCGAGCTGCGCAAGCGCTATCCGATTCTCAACCATCAGGACGCCTTGGGCGCGGGCATTCTGGCCTTTGCACTGGCTGGAATGATCGGTTCCGCGGCGCTCTACATGACCGGGCATATGGCCTGGTGGGCGTGCCTGTTGCTCAACGCGTTTTTCGCCTCGTTGACCCACGAGCTGGAACACGACCTGATTCATAGCATGTACTTCCGCAAACAACGCGTGCCGCACAACTTGATGATGGGCCTGGTGTGGCTGGCGCGGCCAAGCACGATCAATCCATGGATTCGCCGGCATCTTCACCTCAATCACCACAAGGTGTCCGGTACGGAAGCCGACATGGAAGAGCGCGCGATCACCAACGGCGAGCCTTGGGGATTCGCGCGGTTGTTGATGGTCGGCGATAACGTGATGTCGGCGTTCATTCGCATGCTGCGAGCCAAGACCTGGGCGCATAAATTCAGCATCATCAAACGCACGCTGAAGGTCTACGCGCCGCTGGCGCTGGTGCATTGGGGCGCCTGGTACGTGTTCCTCGGTTTCCATGGGGCGAATGGCATCGCCTCTTTGATGGGGGCGCCAATCGAATGGTCGGCGACCACGCTGTCGGTGATGCAGGTCATCGACATCGCGGCGGTGGTGATCATCGGCCCGAACGTGTTGCGCACGTTTTGCCTGCACTTTGTCAGTTCGAACATGCATTACTACGGTGATGTGGAGCCGGGTAATGTGATTGAGCAAACCCAGGTGCTGAACCCTTGGTGGATGTGGCCGATGCAGGCGTTCTGCTTCAACTTCGGCAGCAGCCACGGGATTCATCACTTTGTGGTGAAGGAACCGTTTTACATCCGCCAGATGACCGTGCCGGTGGCGCATAAGGTGATGCGCGAGATGGGCGTGCGGTTCAATGATTTCGGGACGTTTGGGCGGGCGAACCGGTTTGTGTGTGAGGAGGCCACAGAGGCGCAGCAGGTGGGTGCCGCTCAGGCTTGATGAATGCGTTCGGAAACTCAATGGCAAGGAACAGCGAGACGACTAAGGCGGCGAAGGCGCTCGTCATCAATCTGACCCAAAAGGACGATACGTTAATGACGTGAGCAGGAGGGGTTTAGCGGTAATTTATGCGTTTTTAATCTAATAAAGGCATTAAATATTCCTTTATTGGATGACCGTTTCAGCCAATCATCGCATCCCAATGAGGTTGATTGCGCTAGCAGATTTTGAGTTTCCGGGGCCGTCTCCTTGGCAGGGTGCGGCCCCTTTTTTTGTCTGTTCCAGACAGATGCGATCAGGCTATATATTCTTTATGGGTCTTAATAAATAGCTTCTTATTCCTTAACGGATATAACTCTCCTCCCTATACTCGGTCGGGAACAGACACGCAGCAGGAGAGTTCCCCCATGCGCAACGAATCAATTCGCTACCTGATTGTGCCGGGCTGGCAAGGATCGCCGGAAGATCATTGGCAAAGCCACTGGCAGAACAGTCTGCCGAACAGCGCGCGGGTGGAGCAGGCCGACTGGCTGACGCCGCGTCGTGAAGACTGGGTCGCGGCGCTGGCCGAAGCGATTGCTGCCGACAGCACGCCGGTGATCTTGATTGCGCACAGTCTGGGTTGCATTACGGTCGCCCATTGGGCCGCCACTGCACCGCTGCATTTCTTGCGTCAGGTACGCGGCGCCTTGCTGGTCGCACCGGCGGACGTCGAGCGCCCCGCGTGCTCGCCGGCGCTGCGTAACTTCGCACCGATCCCTGACCACTTGTTGCCCTTCCCGAGCCAGGTCGTCAGCTCCGACAACGACAGCGCCGTGAGTGCGCCGCGAGCCCTTGAGCTGGCCCGCAACTGGGGCGCCGAGGCGGGGATTCTGGCGGGTGCCGGACACATCAACGTGAAGTCCGGGCATCAGCGCTGGGAGCAGGGCTTTGCCTATCTCTACCGCCTGCAAAACCGAATGGAACACCACGCCCTGCGACGCGCTTGAACCTTTTTCTTTTTTAGAACGCCAACCCGTCTCCCGGCGGTTTTGGGCGGGAGTCTGCCATGAGTTTTGAAGCCTTCGGTCAGCCACTGCTGACCTTTCCCGACGCAGAAAAAAGTCCACTGAGCATTCGCGCCAAGGCGCTGGTGTTTGTCGATCCACGCTCCCGGCAGTTGCGCCAGGAGCTGGAACAATTGGCGCCGCGCTCGATCTCGGTGCTGATCCGTGGTGAAACGGGTAGCGGCAAGGAATTGCTCGCGCGGCATATCCACCGTGCCAGTGATCGCGGCGGGTTGTTCGTCTCGGTCAATTGCGGCGCTATCAGCCCGACCTATGCCGATGCCGAGCTGTTCGGCTATGCCGCCGGCAGTTACAGCGGCTCGGCCAGCAGCCGCGCGGGGTGGTTCGGTTCGGCCAACGGCGGCACGCTCTATCTGGATGAGATCGGCGACTTGCCGCTGCCGATCCAGATCAAATTGCTCGCCGCCCTGGAAAACCACGAAGTCACCCGCGTTGGCGCGCATCAACCGAGCCCGGTGGACGTGCGCCTGGTGGCGGCCACCAGTATCGATCTGGCCCAGGCGGTGGCGGCCGGGAAATTCCATGAGCGGCTTTATCACTACCTCAGCGAAGGCCAGCTCGAACTGCCGGCATTGCGCGAGCGGGTCGGCGATATCCTTTCGTTGTCCGAATATTTCCTCGGCATCTACAGCCAGCGCCTCGACCTGCCGGTGCCGCTGATCAGCGAGTCTGCACAGCTTGTACTGGAGCGGCACAGTTGGCCGGGCAACACCCGGGAGCTGGAGAACGTCATTCACTTTGCGCTGCTGGTCAGCACCGGCGACGAGATTTTGCCGGAGCATTTGAATCTGCCTGAAGTGCCCGTGTCGTTGCTGCAGATCGAGCAGCAAATCGCGCAAGTGAGCAAAAACGGCACGGCTGAGGAGCGTTCGGCACTCAAGCGTTTGCTGGAACGCCTGACGCAGACGCTGCAGTGATCTTTATGAACAAAATGGAATATGAAAGTGAATAAAAGATATTGTTCGGGAATAAAAAATCCCGGTATTGTCCGCTTCACGCCAGCGATAGCACTTCACTGGCACATGTACTAATAGCCGTCGTCGATGACGACCGTGATTTTCGATAAGGACACTGCATGAAAAAGGTTCTGTTGTTCACCGCACTGGCGGCTGCCCTGAGCGCGGGCCTGGCCCAGGCGGGCGAGAAACTGGTGGTTGCGGCGACCCCGATTCCACACGCCGAGATTCTTGAACTGATCAAGCCAACCCTCGCCAAAGAAGGCGTGGACCTGGAAATCAAAGTGTTCACCGACTACGTTCAACCGAACGTACAGGTCGCTGAAAAACGTCTGGATGCCAACTACTTCCAGACCAAGCCGTATCTGGATAGCTTTAACAAAGGCAAAGGCACCAACCTGGAAACCGTCATCGGTGTTCACGTTGAACCGTTCGGCGGCTACTCGAGCAAATACAAATCCCTGGCCGAGCTGCCAAACGGCGCGACCATCGCTCTGCCTAACGAAGGCAGCAACAGTGGCCGTGCCCTGCTCCTACTGCAGAAGGCTGGCCTGATCGAGTTGAAAGACCCGAAAAACGCCCTGTCCACTCCGAAAGATATCGCCAAAAACCCGCACAACTTCAAGTTCAAGGAGCTGGAGTCGGCCATGTTGCCGCGCGTTCTGAAGGAAGTGGATCTGGATTTGATCAACACCAACTACGCGCTGGAAGCAGGTCTGAACCCGGCTAAAGACGCGCTGGTCATCGAAGGTGCCGATTCGCCTTACGTGAACTTCCTGGTGGCTCGTCCGGACAACAAGGACAGCGTCGCCATCCAGAAACTGGCCAAAGCCTTGACCAGCCCGGAAGTGAAAGCATTCATCGCCAAGAAGTACAGCGGCGCGGTACTGCCGGCGTTCTGATTCGCGAGGTAAACCCCTTCAAGGTTTCGAACGCCGACGGCTAGCAATAGCGTCGGCGTTTTTTTGCATGTGCACATCCTATGTGGGAGCGGGCTTGCTCGCGAAGAGGGAGTGTCAGTCAACATTGATGTTGCTGACACGCCGCATTCGCGAGCAAGCCCGCTCCCACAGGGTTGATCAGCCAAGAATAGGTCAGGCCACCCTGGCCTTCAGCGCCCGGCGCAACGCCACCAATAACTTCACGATTTCCTGCGGATCCAACCGCTGTGGCACTTTCATGTCAGCCATTTTTCTCTTCCTTGTGAGGGTTCGGCCAGGGAGTCTGGCCAAAAGCTGTGCGTCCTTGGAGGGTCTTTTTGAAAAAAAGATCCCTCCTACAGCTGCAAGGAAAATAGTCGTCTTCCTTCGCCACGGCAAATCCGCAGGATAGTTTTTTGCGTGATATTAATATGCTTTAACGGTATTTAAATTCTTCTTTTTATACCTTTAAAGTCGGTGCCTGCCGGGCAGTTATCCACTGCCCATGGACTGCACCACCGTCGCTTACCCCGCGACGTCCAGGATGTTCAATGAACTTCGATTACGCTTTTATCCTCAGCACCCTGCCGGCGTTTCTCAAAGCCGTGGGCGTAACGCTGCAGGTCGGCTTTATCGCCATCGGCACGTCGCTGCTGGTGGCCTTGATCAACGCAACGATTCTGGTGTTTCGCACGCCCTACCTGCAGCGGCTGGTCGGACTTTACGTCGAGTTGGCGCGCAACACGCCGCTGCTGATCCAACTGTTCTTCGTTTACTTCGCCTTGCCGGTATTGGGCATCAAGGTCTCGGGGTTTGCCGCGGCGATCATCACCATGACCTTCCTCGGCGGCGCTTACCTGACCGAAGTCCTGCGCGCCGGCGTAGACGCCGTGCCCCAGGCCCAACTCGAATCCGGCCGCTCCATCGGCTTGTCCCGCGGGCAATTGCTGCGCTACGTAATCCTGCCGCAAGCCGGGATTCTCAGCCTGCCGTCGCTGTTCGCCAATTTCATCTTCCTGCTCAAGGAAACCACCGTGGTCTCGGCGGTGGCGGTGCCGGAGATTCTCTACACCACCAAGAGCTACATCGCGCTTTACTACAAAACCTACGAAATGCTCGCCGTGCTGACGCTGATCTGCGTGCTGCTGTTCTTGCCACTGTCGCTGCTGCTCAGCCGCCTGGAAAGGAGGCTCCAGCATGGCCAGTTCGGGTCTTGAGTTGCTTTGGGTGTCCTTGCCGCAACTGGGCAAAGGTGCGGCGCAAACCTTGTCGATCTCTTTTCTGAGCATCGCCATCAGCACCGTTGGCGGTGTGCTCTACGGTGTATTGCGCACGCTGAACGTCAAATGGCTGAACGCGATCCTGCGGGTCTACCTGGAATTGTTCCGGGCGATCCCGGTGCTGGTGTGGCTGTACCTGCTGTTTTTTGGCCTGCCGATCTTTTTCGGCCTGAGCATTCCCAGCTTCTGGTGCGCGGTGCTGGTGCTGTCGCTGTGGGGCGCCAGCGAAGTCGGCGAAGTGGTGCGTGGCGCGTTGCATTCGTTGCCGCGCGGGCAGCGTGAAGCGGGGTTGTCGATTGGCCTGGACGGCCCGCAACTCTACGGCTACGTACTCCTGCCCCAAGCGCTGAAACGCATGACGCCGCCGACCATCAACGTCTACACGCGCATCATCAAGACCAGCTCTCTCGCGGTGCTGATCGGCGTGGTGGACGTGATCAAGGTCGGCCAGCAAATCATCGAACGCACTTACGAATCCGTGCTGATCTACGGCGCGCTGTTCCTGTTTTTCTTTTTCATCTGCTACCCGCTGTCGGCCGCCTCGCGTGTGCTGGAGCGGCGCTGGACGCAAGCATGAGCGCATTGATCGAGTTCAAGGGTTTCAACAAGTTTTTCGGCGACCAGCAAGTGCTGGACGGTATCGACCTGCAAGTGAAGTCAGGCGAAGTGATTGTCATCCTCGGCCCCAGCGGTTGCGGCAAAAGCACCTTGCTGCGCTGCCTCAACGGCCTGGAAGTCGCCCACAGCGGCAGCTTGAACTTTGCCGGTCGCGAGTTACTGGACAAGGGCACCGACTGGCGCGAAGTGCGGCAGCAGATCGGCATGGTGTTCCAGAGTTATCACTTGTTCCCGCACATGAGCGTGCTCGACAACCTGCTGCTCGGCCCGGTCAAAGTACAGAAACGCGACCGCCGCGAAGCCCGCGATCAGGCCGAAGCCTTGCTGGCTCGCGTAGGCCTGCTGGACAAGCGCGATGCCTTCCCGCGTCAGCTTTCCGGTGGCCAGCAGCAACGCATCGCCATCGTCCGTTCGCTGTGCATGAACCCCAAGGTCATGCTCTTCGACGAAGTCACCGCCGCCCTCGACCCGGAAATGGTCAAGGAAGTGCTGGAAGTCATTCAGGGCCTGGCTCGCGAGGGCATGACCCTGCTGATCGTTACCCACGAAATGGCCTTTGCCCGTGCCGTGGCTGACCGAATTGTGTTCATGGATGCCGGGCGAATCCTCGAACAAAAACCAACCGAGATTTTCTTTACGAACCCGCAAACCGCACGAGCGCAGCAGTTCCTGGAGAAGTTCTCCTATGTCGCCGCTTTACCCAAAACGACTCAAACAAAGGAACTGGAACCGCTATGAAAACTGCCAAGACTTCACTGCTGCTACTCCCGCTGCTCGGCCTCGCTTTGCTGGCCGGCTGCAACAAAACCGAAGAACCCGCCAAGCCTGCGGCCACCGCCAGTTATCTGGAAAAAATCAAGGCTCGGGACAAGCTGATCGTCGGTGTCTTCACCGACAAACCGCCGTTTGGTTTCGTCAATGAAGCCGGGCGTTATGTGGGTTTCGATACCGACATCGGCCGTCAATTCGCCAAGGACCTGTTGGGCGACGAGAACAAAGTCGAGTTCGTCGCGGTGGAACCTGCCAGCCGGATTCCGTTCCTGCAAAGCGACAAGGTCGACCTGATCCTGGCCAACATGACCGTCACCCCGGAGCGCAAGGAAGCGGTGGAATTCACCAA
This sequence comes from Pseudomonas sp. LBUM1660, assembly GCF_059695935.1. Taxonomy (NCBI): domain Bacteria; kingdom Pseudomonadati; phylum Pseudomonadota; class Gammaproteobacteria; order Pseudomonadales; family Pseudomonadaceae; genus Pseudomonas; species Pseudomonas sp. LBUM1660. The sequence goes on from NZ_CP166795.1 coordinate 206,784, forward strand.
CCCGAACCTCAAGGTGGCGGTTCAGGCACTGGTTCCGCAAGCCAGCACGGTGAAGAACCTCGATGACCTGGCGACTCGCACCACCATCGTCACCACCGGCACCACGGCCGATATCTGGCTGACCAAGAATCACCCGGACTGGAAACTGTTGAAATTCGAGAAGAACTCCGAGTCATTGCAAGCGCTGGCCAATGGGCGCGGCGATGCGTATGCGCAGGACAATCTGGTGCTGTTCAGCTGGGCCAAGCAGAACCCTGGCTATCGCGTGCTGAGCCAGACGTTGGGTGCGCAAGCACCGATTGCGCCGGCGGTGAAGAAGGGCAATATCGAGCTGCGTGATTGGGTGAATGCTGAATTGGCGAAGCTGGGTGAGGAGAAGTATTTGCTCAAGCTGTATGACCAATATGTGCGTAAAGAGCTGAGCGATGACACCAAGCCGGAGAGCGTGATTGTTGAGGGTGGGAAGTGGCAGGGCTGAGTCACTGACCTTTGCAGTGAGCTTGCGGCCGTCATCGCGAGCAGGCTCGCTCCCACATTAGACCGTGTCCGTCGGGACAACTCGGTCAACTGTAGGAGCGAGCCTGCTCGCGAAAGCGGTTTATCAGGCGCTGATTCAGTCCGGCCAATGCCAAGCTGGCTCATCCAGCATCCGCTGACCCACGATCCCCGTCTGGCCCAATGTTTTCTCCAGCACAATGCAATTGCACTCCAGGTCCTCCTGCAACGCAGAGATCAACCGCCGCGCATGGGATACCACCCACACCTGACACTGCTCCGACGCTCGGATAATCAACCGAGCCAACGCCGGCAACAGGTCCGGGTGCAAACTGGTTTCCGGCTCGTTCAGCACCATCAGCGTCGGTGGCCGAGGCGTCAGCAGCGCCGCCACCAGCAGCAAATAGCGCAAGGTCCCGTCCGATAACTCGGCCGCCGACAACGGCCGCAGCAACCCTTCCTGGAAAAACTCAATCGCAAACCGCCCGCCCTGCAACGGCGCGATATTCAATCGTGCACCGGGGAACGCGTCGCTGATCGCGGACTGCAACGCCTCGGGGTCGCCGATTTCACGAATCGTCTGCAACGCGGCGGCGAGGTCGCGACCGTCGTGGTGCAAAACCGGTGTGCGGGTGCCCAATTGTGGTTGGCGCACCGGCGCATCGGCATCGCTGCGAAAGTGATCGTAGAAGCGCCAGCGGCGGATGAATTCACGCAGTTGCATGACTTCCGGCGAGGTACGGAAGCTGCCGACCTGATCGAACAGGCTGTCGAAATTCGGCGTGTGGTGGGCCAGCACGTCCCAGCCACGACCGGCCCGGTTACGGATCATCGGGCCGTCGCGATCCACCAGCAGACTGGCCGGGCGATAAAACGGGCCGTTCCAGATGCATTCCTTCTTGATTTCCGGGTCCAGGGAAAACGCGGATTCGCTCGGCTCCGGCAACCCCAGGGCAATCGAATAGCTGAAATCCTCACCGGCAAACCCCAGGCGCAGGCGTTTGGCGCCGTGGCGCACGGTTGCCTCGATCGGGACTTCACCGTTACGCATTCGCCGGGTGATGTTTTCCGGCCCGGCCCAGAACGTCGAATGCAGCCCGCCCTCGCGGGCCAGGGCATTGACGACGCCGCCCTGAGCGGTTTCCGCCAGCAGGCGCAACGCGCGGTACAGATTGGACTTACCGCTGCCGTTGGGGCCGGTGATCAGGTTCAACCGACCCAGCGGAATCACCAACTTGTTGATCGAGCGGTAATTGGCCACCGCGAGGGTTTTGAGCATGGGAGCTTCCTGCTACAGGGGCAGACAGTTTGCCTTATTGTCGGGAGCACTGTGATCCCCTGTGGGAGCGAGCCTGCTCGCGATGGCGGTGCCTCAGCCAACATTGATGCCAACTGAAACACCGCCATCGCGAGCAGGCTCGCTCCCACATGGGCTCCGCCAGCTGCTACAAGAATTGTGGCGTGATCGCTTTATTTGAAGCCGTCAGGTGCACCCGTGGAACCCTGTTCTAAGCTCACAGTCGTATCGCCAATGGCACGTCCGTACAACGCAAAGGAGTCTGCATGGCTGGTCCCGGATTGAAAATAGTGGTTGGCCTGAGCCTCCTTGCGCTGCTGACCGCGTGCGGCGATAAAAAACCGGTCGAGAAGGACCGTCCACGGGTCTTCGTCCAGGAGGTCAAAGCCTTGGATTACGCTGCGTCGGTGACGCTCACCGGCGATGTTCAGGCCCGGGTCCAGACCGAATTGTCGTTCCGCGTGGGCGGCAAGATCATTCAGCGCATGGTCGATGTCGGTGACCGGGTGTCGGCCAGACAAGTGCTGGCCAGACTCGATCCCAAGGACCTGCAGACCAACGTCGATTCGGCCCAGGCCCAAGTCACCGCCGAGCAGGCCCGGGTCAAACAGACCGCCGCCGCGTTCGTTCGCCAGCAAAAACTCCTGCCCAAGGGTTACACCAGCCAAAGCGAATACGATTCCGCGCAAGCCGCCTTGCGCAGCAGTCAGAGCGCGTTGACCGCTGCCCAGGCGCAATTCGCCAACGCCCGTGAACAGCTCGGCTACACCGCGCTGATTGCCGAGGCGCCGGGCGTGATTACGGCGCGTCAGGCCGAGGTCGGCCAAGTGGTGCAGGCGACGGTGCCGATTTTCAGCCTGGCGCGCGATGGTGAGCGTGACGCGGTGTTCAACGTCTACGAATCGCTGCTGGCCGAGGCGCCGGAGGATAAAACCATCGTGGTCAGCCTGCTCGACAACCCGTCGATCAAGACCACCGGCACCGTGCGGGAGATCACCCCGGCGGTGTCCGCGCAGACCGGCACCGTGCAAGTCAAAGTCACCCTCAATGGCCTGCCCGAGGGCATGCAACTGGGCTCGGTGGTGAGCGCCACGGCCAAGACACCGGGCAAGTCCGCCGTGGAGTTGCCGTGGTCGGCCCTGACCAAAAACCTCAGCGATCCGGCGGTATGGCTGGTGGACGGTGAAGGCAAGGCGCAACTGCACACCGTCACGGTCGGTCGTTACCTGACCGGCAAAGTGATCATCAGCGCCGGCCTGAAGAGCGGCGAAAAAGTCGTCATCGCGGGCGGTCAGTTGCTGCACCCCGGCGTGAAAGTTGAAATCGCCGAAAACACCTACAAGGATCTCGCTGTGGAAGCCCAGCCATGAAGCGTCTGTTACTGGTGTGCACGGCGGTGATGCTGGCGGCCTGCTCGAAAGAAGAACCGCCGCCGGAGCCGATACGTCCGGTGCTGTCGGTCAAGGTCCAGTCGCTGGACGAGGAAAATCTCGGCCGTTTCGCCGGCAGCATCCAGGCCCGCTATGAAAGCAATGTCGGGTTCCGCGTGCCGGGGCGCATCGCCAGCCGTAACGTCGATATCGGTGCCGAAGTGGAAAAGGGTGCGCTGCTTGCCACCCTGGACCCCACCGATCAGCAGAACCAGCTGCGTTCCGCCCAGGGCAATCTGGCCAGCGTCCAGGCGCAATACATCAACGCCCAGGCCAATGCCCGGCGCCAGCAGGAATTGTTCGATCGCGGCGTCGGCGCCCAGGCACAGCTCGATATTGCCCAGACTGACCTCAAAACCACCCAGGCCTCCCTCGATCAAGCGAAGGCAGCGGTCGATCAGGCCAAGGATCAGCTCAATTACGTTGAGCTGCGCTCCGACCACAAAGCCATCGTCACCGCGTGGAATGCCGAAGCCGGGCAAGTCGTCACCGCCGGCCAGCAAGTGGTGACCCTGGCGCAGCCGGACATCAAGGAAGCTGTGATCGACCTGCCGGACACCCTGGTCGACCAGCTGCCGACCGACGTCGTGTTCCAGGTTGCAGCGCAACTGGACCCGAGCATCAACACCACCGCCATCGTTCGTGAAATCGAGCCCCAGGCCCAGAGTGCGACCCGTACCCGTCGAGCCCGCCTGACCCTGACAGACACACCGCCCGGTTTTCGCCTGGGCACCGCGATCAGCGTCACCCTCAGTTCAGCGATCAAACCGCGTATCGAATTGCCGCTTAGCGCGCTGCAGGAAGTCGACGGCAAATCGCGCATCTGGGTCATCGATACGCAGACCCAGACCGTTTCCCCACGGGACGTCAGCCTGGTCAGCCGCACGGATTCAACGATGATCCTGGCCAATGGCGTGAAGTCCGGTGAGCGGGTAGTCAGCGCGGGTGTGAACAGCCTGAAACCCGGGCAAAAAGTGAAAATCGACGAGGACAGCCCCCAATGAAAGGGAGTTTCAACTTATCCGAATGGGCCCTCAAACATCAGTCGTTTGTCTGGTACCTGATGTTTGTCGCGCTGCTGATGGGCGTGTTCTCGTACATGAACCTGGGCCGCGAGGAAGACCCGTCGTTTACCATCAAAACCATGGTCATCCAGACCCGCTGGCCGGGCGCGACCCAGGAAGAAACCCTCAAGCAGGTCACTGACCGCATCGAGAAAAAACTCGAAGAGCTCGATTCCCTCGACTACGTGAAAAGCTACACACGGCCGGGCGAATCGACGGTGTTCGTCAACCTGCGCGACACCACCAGTGCCAAGGACATCCCGGAAATCTGGTACCAGGTGCGCAAGAAGATCAACGACATTCGCGGTGATTTCCCCCAGGGTCTGCAAGGGCCGGGGTTCAACGACGAATTCGGTGATGTGTACGGTTCGGTCTACGCTTTTACCGCCGACGGCTTGTCGATGCGCCAGTTGCGCGATTACGTGGAACAGGTTCGCGCTGAAATTCGTGAAGTGCCGGGGCTGGGCAAGGTTGAGATGGTCGGTGAGCAGGATGAAGTCCTGTACCTGAATTTCTCAACCCGCAAACTGGCGGCGCTGGGCATCGATCAGCGCCAGGTGGTGCAAAGCCTGCAAACCCAGAACGCGGTGACCCCGGCCGGTGTGATCGAGGCCGGTCCGGAGCGCATCTCGGTGCGCACCTCGGGGCAGTTCGCTTCCGAGAAAGACCTGGCCAACGTCAACCTGCGGCTCAATGACCGCTTCTACCGCCTGGCCGACATCGCCGACATCAGCCGTGGGTACGTTGACCCGGCGACCCCGGAGTTTCGCTTCAACGGCCACCCGGCCATCGGCCTCGCCATTGCCATGAAGAAGGGCGGCAACATTCAGGAATTCGGCAAGGCGTTGCACCAGCGCATGACCGACCTGACCGCCGACTTGCCGGTGGGCGTCGGTGTGCACACGGTGTCCGATCAGGCCGAAGTGGTGGAAAAAGCCGTCGGCGGCTTCACCAGTGCTTTGTTCGAAGCGGTGGTGATCGTGCTGGTCGTAAGCTTCGTCAGCCTCGGGGTGCGCGCCGGGCTGGTGGTGGCGTGCTCGATCCCGCTGGTGCTGGCCATGGTGTTCATCTTCATGGAGTACAGCGGCATCACCATGCAGCGAATTTCCCTCGGCGCGCTGATCATCGCCCTCGGCCTGCTGGTGGACGACGCCATGATCACGGTCGAAATGATGGTCACGCGCCTGGAAATGGGCGAGACCAAGGAGCAGGCGGCAACGTTTGCCTACACCTCCACGGCGTTCCCGATGCTCACCGGTACGTTGGTGACGGTGGCCGGTTTCGTGCCCATCGGGTTGAACGCCAGCTCGGCGGGCGAGTACACCTTCACGCTGTTTGCCGTTATCGCGGTGGCGATGCTGGTGTCGTGGGTTGTCGCCGTGTTGTTTGCCCCGGTGATCGGCGTGCACATTCTCAGCACCAACGTGAAACCCCATAACGCCGAGCCGGGCCGCATCGGCCGTGCATTCAATTACGGTATGTTTTGGGCCATGCGTAATCGCTGGTGGGCGATCGGTATCACCATTGCGCTGTTCGTGGCCTCGGTGTTTTCCATGCAGTTCGTGCAGAACCAGTTCTTCCCGTCCTCGGACCGCCCGGAAATCCTCGTCGACCTCAACCTGCCGCAAAACGCCTCGATCGCCGAAACCCGCAAGGCGGTGGACAAGCTCGAAGCGACCCTCAAGGACGATCCGGACATCGTGCGCTGGAGCACTTACATCGGCGAGGGGGCGATCCGTTTCTACCTGCCCCTCGACCAACAATTGCAAAACCCGTACTACGCGCAATTGGTGATCGTCAGCAAAGGCCTGGAATCGCGTAACGCCCTCAGCCAACGCTTGCGCGAGCGGCTGCGCAAAGATTTCGTCGGCATCGGCAGCTACGTCCAGGCGCTGGAAATGGGCCCGCCGGTGGGTCGCCCGATTCAGTACCGGGTCAGCGGCAAGGACATCGATCAGGTGCGCAAGCACGCCATCGCCCTGGCCACCGAGCTGGACAAGAACTCGCACATCGGCGAGATCATTTACGACTGGAACGAACCGGGCAAAGTCCTGCGCATCGAGATCGCTCAGGACAAGGCGCGTCAATTGGGGCTGTCGTCGGAAGACGTGGCCAACCTGATGAACAGCATCGTGGTCGGTTCGCCGGTCACTCAGGTCGATGACGATATCTACCTGATCAACGTCGTGGGACGCGCGGTGGACGCGGAGCGCGGCACGCCGGAAACCCTGCAGAACTTGCAAATCGTGACCCAGAGCGGCACGTCGATTCCGCTGCTGGCTTTCGCCACGGTGCGCTATGAACTCGAGCAACCGCTGGTCTGGCGCCGCGACCGCAAGCCGACCATCACGATCAAGGCGGCGGTGCGAGACGAGATTCAGCCGACTGATCTGGTGAAACAGCTCAAACCCGACATCGATAAATTCGCCGCCGGTTTGCCGGTGGGTTACTCGGTTGCCACGGGCGGCACGGTGGAGGAGAGCGGCAAGGCCCAGGGGCCGATTGCCAAGGTGGTGCCGTTGATGCTGTTCCTGATGGCGACCTTCCTGATGATCCAGCTGCACAGCGTGCAGAAGCTGTTCCTGGTGGCGAGTGTCGCGCCGCTCGGCTTGATTGGCGTGGTGCTGGCGCTGATCCCGACGGGCACGCCGATGGGCTTTGTGGCGATCCTGGGGATTCTGGCGCTGATCGGCATCATCATCCGCAACTCGGTGATTCTGGTGACCCAGATCGATGCCTTGGAGAAAGAGGGCGTTTCACCTTGGGATGCCGTGGCGCAGGCCACGGAGCATCGGCGCCGACCGATTCTGCTGACCGCTGCGGCGGCCAGCCTGGGGATGATCCCGATTGCCCGGGAAGTGTTCTGGGGGCCGATGGCTTACGCCATGATTGGCGGGATCATTATTGCGACGTTGCTGACGTTGCTGTTTTTGCCGGCGCTTTATGTCGCCTGGTACAAAATCCGCGAGCCGAAAAAAGAGACTTGAAATCGAGCGCTCCGCGCTCATCGCGGGCAAGCCACGCTCCCACAGGATTTGCGTCGATAACAACTTCCAGGATCGACACAAAAACCTGTGGGAGCGTGGCTTGCCCGCGAAGACGTCAGCCCAGGCACCACAAGTCTGAAGGCTTCACACTTTGCGCCAAACACTCGCCAACCAAGGCTGCTGCTCCCGCGGTAGCCCCGCCGGCCGGTAGTAATGTTCCAGCTCCACAAACCCCGCCTCAGTCAGCAATTGCTGCCACGCCTCAAGATCGTGATACGCCCCATACCGCGGCCCGTTCCACCCTTCCTGATTCTCCCCTCGCGGATTGGAACTGAACAACACACCCCCCGGCTTCAACGCCCCGCGCAACGCCTTCAACACCCGAGGCAATTCCTGGCGCGGGATATGAAACAACACCGCGTTGGCAAAAATCCCGTCAAAGCGTTCGGCCGGCAGATCCAGCTTCAGAAAGTCCTGCTGCCACACCTCGCATCCACTGTCCTCACGCGCCATCTGTGCAAACTTCTCTGAACCGTCGAGCCCGACAGCCGTGTGGCCCATGCGTGTGAACGTCTGCAAATCCCGCCCCGGCCCACAGCCAAAATCGAGAACGTCGAACGGCGCCTCGCCCTGAATATGCCGCAGCAGGGCGTCGATGTTCTGGCTGACATCATGATCGCGAGTCCCCTCGCGAAAATCTTCGGCCACCGAGTTGTAATGGCCCAGGGTGGTGGCGGTGATCTTCTGGAGGTCGTCGGGGGTCTGTTTCATGGTCGGCTGCGCAGGCAATGGGGATTTGCCGAATATACGCCATCAGACTTGGGGCTGCTTCGCAGCCATTCGCGGGCAAGCCTCGCTCCTACAGTTGACCGAGTTGTTTCGACAGACGCGTACTCCTGTAGGAGCGAGGCTTGCCCGCGAAGGCGATTTCACTGACGACGAAGCCTCAGCCCTGCTTCATCCCCAAACAATCAATGGAGCGATCAACCATGGCTTTGGCAATCTCCAGCAAATGCCAAACCGAGAACACCATGGCTCGCTCCGCCCCTTTGAGGTGATCGCCACACTGATACGCAGTGACCGAAGCACAGCGCAGCAAATCCGCGACATAGAGTTGGGTGTCTTCAAAGCTCACGTCTTCACTGACGTTGTAGAACCGCAGTTCATCGGGCGCCGAAGGCTGTTCTCCGGTGAGGTAGAAATCGATCGCACGATAAAGGGCGGAGCGGTCTCTTAGCCTGTCGTCGGTGGGTTTGCCTTGGGTGGACGTTTCGGGAGGTGGATCGGGGACGGATTTCTTCATTGGTAAAACTCCTGGAAATAATTGGAGCCAACCGTTATCGCGACTAAACGAACAGGGGTGGCGGCTGCACGCAGGTTAGTCGACCGGTCTCCAGGCAATACCGGCGCACCCGAAGGTGCCCTGCGCACAGCCACCATAACGTTCAGGCAATGAAAACACCTGGAATGAGGTGGCGCTATGCGCCTGGAAGATCCGGGCGACTAAACCCGATCACTGATGAGCAGTGACGGGCCGAGACTAGCCACCGAAATTGGCAGGCGCAAGCGAGCGGAATGATCTAGGAAATGTCCTGCAAATGAAAGGGACCAAGCCTGTAGGCACGCTGATTTTCCTGTGGGAAATATTCCCCCTGTTGCGAAGGAAATTGCCTGTGTCGAGGACGCTTTTGTGGCGAGGGAGCTTGCTCCCGCTGGGCTGCGAAGCAGCCCCCAGCCATTCAATGAGGTGTGTCAGATAAACCCGGTCTAAAGATCTTGCGATTGCTGCGCAATCGAGCGGGAGCAAGCTCCCTCGCCACAAAAGCTCTACAACCTTGACCGTGTTCAGCGCTTGTTAAGCCCCCGCGCCAACCGATCCCCACCCAGCTGGATAATCGCCACCAACACCACCAGCAGCACAATCACCGTCAGCATGATCTGGCTATCAAACCGCTGATACCCATACCGGTACGCGATGTCCCCCAACCCACCCGCACCAATCGCCCCGGCCATGGCCGACGAGTTGATCATGGTCACCAGCGTAATGGTGAAACCACCGACAATCCCCGGCAGCGCCTCAGGCAACAGCACATGCCAGACAATGTGCCAGCGCCGGCATCCCATCGCCTGCGCGGCTTCGATCAACCCGTGGTCCACTTCGCGCAAACTGACTTCGGCAATGCGTGCAAAGAATGGCGTGGCCGCAATCGTCAGCGGCACCACGGCGGCCCAGACACCATACGTGGTGCCGACGATCAATCGGGTAAACGGAATCAGCGCCACCATCAGAATCAGAAACGGAATCGAGCGGAACAGGTTCACGAAGGCGCCCAGTGCACGGTTCAACGCGGGTGCTTCGTAGATGCCGCCCTTGGTGCTGGTGACCAGAATCACCGCCAGCGGAATGCCCGCCAGCAGCGCAATCAGCGACGACACGCCCACCATCAGAAACGTGTCGATGAAACCTTGCAGCAAGCGATCAAACCACATAACCGAGCACCTCCACCTGTTGCGCCCAGTGGCCGGCGCGCTGGCGCAGTTCTTCAGCGCCGAGCGCCGAACCGGTCACCGCCAGCAGCAATTGCCCTAGCGCGTGGCCCTGAATGCGTTCCACGCCACCTTGCAGCAGCCTCACGCGGCCACCGAGGGCGCTGAACAGTGCTGCCAGATCCGGTTCGTCCGTGGCGCTGCCGGTGAAGCGCAAACGCAGCACAACCGCCGCGTCCGAGGACTGAGGTTGCAGGCGCAAGCGGCTTTGCAGTTCTTCCGGCAGAGCGTGTTGCAGCGGCGCGAGCAAGGTTTTGCTGACCTCATGCTGCGGGTTACCGAACAACTCCCAGACCGGCCCTTGCTCGACGATTTTTCCGTTTTCCAGCACCACCACCCGATCACAGATATCGCGGATCACCGCCATCTCGTGGGTGATCAGCACGATGGTCAAACCCAGCCGCTGATTGATCTCGCGCAGCAGGCCGAGGATCGATTGTGTGGTCTCCGGGTCCAGCGCGGAAGTGGCTTCGTCGCACAGCAGAATTTCCGGGTCATGCACCAGGGCGCGGGCGATGCCGACGCGCTGTTTCTGCCCGCCGGACAGCTGCGCCGGATAGGCCTTGTGCTTGCCTTGCAGGCCGACCAACTCCAGCAGTTCGCGGACTTTCTGTTCGCGTTTTTCCTTGGGCACACCGGCCACTTTCAGCGGCAATTCGACGTTCTGCCAAACGGTCTTGGCCGACATCAGGTTGAAGTGCTGGAAGATCATGCCGATCCGTCGGCGCAGCGCGACCAGGCGGTCTTCATCGAACTCGCCGATGTCCACTTGATCGATCAGCACCCGGCCGCTGCTCGGTTGTTCGAGGCGGTTGATGGTGCGGATCAGCGACGACTTGCCGGCGCCGCTGCGACCGATGATGCCGAACACCTCACCGCGCTGGATCGCCAGGTCGATGCCGTGCAACGCCGCCACCGGACCCTGCTGGCCGGTGTAGGTTTTACCCAGGCCGATAAAGCGCACGTGGGCACGGTTCAGGTCCGGATGCAGTTCGGTCTGTTCGGCTATATGTGGCTCTGGAACATCCAGTCGCCGTTGGATCGCGGCCGTCATCCTCAGCTTTCCCAGCCAGCTTGATAGAGCTTGCCGTGAGCCTTGTCCAGCGCCGCACGAACGGCCGGCGAATGCTGGTAGATGTCGACGAACTTAATCAGGCGCGGGTCGGTTTTGCTCTTGGGCTGGATCACGAACTGGATCACGTATTCCTTGTGATCGAGGCCATCAAACAGCAACGCCGAACCGGCATCGAAGGTCTTCGACAGCCGGATGTAGGCCGGGTAGCCCTGGACCAGATCGGCATCGTCGTAGGCGCGCACCAGTTGCACGGCTTCGACCTGGAGGATTTTGATTTTCTTCGGGTTGGTGATGATGTCTTCTTCGGTGGCCTTGTAGCCGACACCCGGTTTGAGCGTAATCAGGCCAGCCTTGGCCAGCAGTTGCAGGCCGCGACCGCTGTTGATCGGGTCGTTGGCGATGGCGGCGCTGGCGCCTTGTGGCAGCTCGTCGAAGCTTTTGTATTTTTTCGAGTAGAGGCCGACGTTGTTGATGATCCCGGCGCGAACGGCACCAGGTCAAAACCGGCGGCGGCCTTGGCGTTCTCCAGGAACGGGACGTGCTGGAAATAGTTCACGTCGATGTCGCCGGCCGCGAGGCTGACGTTGGGGGCGATCCAGTCGCTGAACTCCACCAGGTCGACTTGCAGGCCTTGTTTTTTGGCTTCCTCGACGGCGGCTTCCAGCGGGATGGCGAAGGCGGCGGTGGTGCCGACTTTTAACGGCGCTTCGGCGGCGAAAACCGCAGAGCTGAACAGGCCGAGGGCCAGGGCCAGTGCTTTGACTGGGTGGGAGCGGTAGGTCTTTTTCATGGTGGATTTTCCAGTCAGTGCATAAATTTAGGGTGTTTGGGCGGGCCTCTTCGCGGGCAAGCCTCGCTCCTACAGGTTCAGCGTCGTATCGGACATTTATGAACGACTCGATACCTGTAAGAGCGAGGCTTGCCCGCGAAGCTTTTAGCGGCGGTAGGCCGAACCGGTATGTTGCTCAGGCAAATGCGCTTCGCCGTGAAACAGCTTTTCCCGCAGGCTGCCGTTGTCATAAGCCGTTTTGTACGACCCGCGCCGCTGCAACTCCGGAATCACCCGCTCAATGAAATCCACATAGCTTTCCGGCGTGACAATCCGTGTCAGGTTGAAGCCATCCAGCCCGGTCTCGGCGATCCACGATTCCAGTTCGTCCGCCACTTGCTCAGGCGAGCCGACCACCGTGATGTAGCGGCCGCCGAGGGCGTGTTGCTCGAGCAATTTGCGTCGGGTCCAGTCGTTGTTTTGCAGGTTTTTGGTCGCCGACTGGATCGCATTGCTCTTCACGTACTGGATCGGCTCGTCGATCTCGTATTCGGAGAAGTCGATCCCGGTCGACGCCGAAAAATGCGCCACACCTGCCTCGGCACTGGCGTAGCTCAGGTACTCGGCGTGCTTCTTCCAGGCAAGCTCTTCGGTGGCGCCGACGATCACGTTCAAGCCCATGAACACCTTGATGTCCTCGGGATTGCGTCCGGCTTCAACAGCGCTGGCGCGAACCTTGTCCACCTGAACCTTGGTCGACGGTTTGTTCTGCCCGCTGATGAACACGCACTCGGCATGACGCCCGGCGAACAGCAAACCGCGATCGGAACTGCCCGCCTGGAACAGCACCGGCGTGCGCTGCGGCGACGGCTCGCAGAGGTGATAACCCTCGACCTGATAGAACTCGCCCTTGTGCTCGACCTTGTGCACTTTTTCCGGTTGGGCGTAGATCCGTTGCTGCGGGTCATTCAGCACCGCGCCGTTTTCCCAGCTGCCTTCCCAGAGTTTGTAGAGCACTTCCAAGTATTCATCGGCCTGGTCGTAACGGCGGTCGTGTTCCACCTGTTCGCTCAGGCCCATGGCTTTGGCGGCGCTGTCGAGGTAGCCAGTGACGATGTTCCAGCCAACCCGGCCTCGGCTCAAGTGATCGAGCGTCGACATGCGCCGGGCGAACAGGTACGGCGGTTCGTACGTCAGGTTGGCGGTGAGGCCGAAGCCGAGATTTTTCGTCACCGCCGCCATGGCCGAAACCAGCAGCAGCGGATCGTTGACCGGCAGCTGGATCGACTCTTTCAGCGGCACATCGACGGAGTTCTGGTAGACGTCGTACACGCCGACAATGTCCGCGATGAACAGACCGTCGAACAACCCGCGCTCCAGCAACTGCGCCAGTTCGGTCCAGTATTCGATGGTTTTGTATTGGGTGGAGGTGTCCCGTGGATGCGTCCACAGGCCGTGGTTGATGTGCCCGATGCAGTTCATGTTGAACGCGTTGAGCAGGATCTTCTTTTTCACCTCGGCCATCAGAGGGTCCCTCGCAACGGAGGGTTTTCATCGTTGAGGTAGTAGTTGCCGACGGCGTGATACTTCCAGCGCACCGGGTCATGCAGCGTATGTACGCGAGCGTTGCGCCAGTGGCGATCGAGGCCGTGTTCGATCAGCGTCGCCTGGCTGCCGGCCAGTTCAAACAGCGTGCTGCCGGCGGCGAGGGAAATGTCGGTGCTGATGGCGCGGGCTTCGGCGACGGCAATCGACGCGGCGGCGACGGTCTCTGCGTTGGTCGTGGCCTGAGCCTTGTCGAGGAATTCGCCGGAGCGTTCCAGCAAGGCTTCAGCGGCGTGCAGGCGAATACTCAGGTGGCCGAAGCTCTTGATGGTCAGCGGGTCGTCAGTGGCTTTTTCATGGGTGGCGTCGATCCACGGCCGGGTTTTGGTGCGCACGAAGTGCAGGGCATCTTCATAGGCGGCGCGGGCGATGCCGGTGTCGATGGCGGCGTGAAGAATCTGTGCCAGTGGGCCAACGGTGGTCGGGCGCTCGAAGGCACTTTGAAACGGGATCACGTCTTCGGCGGCGACATAGACGTCTTCGAACACCACCGAACCGCTACCGGTGGTGCGCTGGCCGAAACCGCTCCAGTCGTCGATGACGGTCAAGCCCTTGCTGTTGTGGGGGACGAACGCCAGTTGCTGCACGCCGTTTTCGTCGACCACCGAGGTCGGGATGCGTTGCGCGTAGATCGCTCCGGTCGCGTAGAACTTGCGACCGTTGATGCGATGACCGTCTCCGTCGCGGGTCAGGCTGGTGACGCGGTCGTGGGCGGTTTTGGTGCCCAGTTCTGCCAAGGCATTGCCGAAGCGCTGGCCGGCGAGAACTTCGGCGTACAGGCGCTTTTTCTGCTCTTCGCTGCCGTTCACGCGCAGCACTTCGAGGGCGTAGAAATGGTTCTGCGGGATCTGTCCGAGCGAGCCGTCAGCCTGGGCAATCAGTGCGATCACTTTGGCCAGGGTGACGTTGGAAACGCCAGCGCCACCGTACTCCTTGGGCACGCTGATGCCCCAAAGACCCGAGCGGGAAAACACTTCCAGCTCCGGGTGCGGCAAACGGCGTTCGCGGTCGCGCAGGGCGCTGTCGCGTTTGAAATCTTCGGCCAGATCGGTAGCGACGATCAGGGCTTGCTCATCGCTGGTGATGACTGCGACGTGCTGAGAAAGAGTCATGTGTTTCTCCAGAGATCTGGTCGTTAAATCCAGGAGTGGCGAGCGGGGAGCGTGCCGTTCAGGTGATAGCTGCCGACGGCGTGGTATTTCCAGCGCACCGGGTCGTGCAGCGTGTGCACACGGGCGTTGCGCCAATGCCGGTCGAGGTTGAATTCGGCGAGGGTCGCGCGGCTGCCGGCCAGCTCGAAGAGCTTTTCGCTGGCGAGCAGCGAGATCTCGGTGGTCAGCACTTTCGCTTCAGCGACGGCAATCGAAGCGCGTGCGGCAGACTCGGCAGTGAGTGGCGCGGCGTTGACCTGATCGAGCACTTGCCCGGCCTTGCGCAGCAGCGCTTCGGCGGCGTGCAGTTCGATTTTCAGTTTGCCGATATCGGCGATCACATACAGGTCGTCGCTGGCCCGTTCGACCTTGGCGTCGATCCATGGCCGGGCGCGGGTTTTCACGAACTCGATGGCGTCGTCGATGGCACCGCGCGCGATGCCGGCGTCGATGGCGGCTTGAATCAGTTGCGACACGGCACCCTGGATGTTCGGGCTGTCATTGATCTTCCAGTTGTCCACCACCAGCTCGGCGTCGACCCGCACGTTGTTGAGCAAAATGGTGCCGCTGGCGGTGGTGCGCTGACCGAAGCCCGACCAGTCATCGACGATGCGCAAGCCCGGTGTGCCGCGACGGACGAAGGCCAACACTTGCTTGCCGTCGTCGTTCAGCGCCTTGACCGCCACCCAGTGGGCGAACAGTGCGCCGGTGGAGTAAAACTTCTGGCCACTGATGACAAAACCGTCACCGTCAGCGGTAATCCGGGCCTTGAGTTCGAGGGTGTTTTTGGTGCCGCGTTCAGGCCCGGCATTGCCGATGCGCCAGCCTTCGAGCACGCTTTTAAACAGCTGTTTTTTCTGTGCCTCGGTGGCGCTGCCGAGCACAAGGTTGAGGATGCCGAACTGGTTTTGCGGGATCTGTCCCAGTGCCGGGTCAGCCGCGGAAATGATCGCGAACACTTCGGCGAGGGTGACGAACGAAACCTGCGGGCCACCATACTCGCGCGGGATGGCAATGCTGCCCAATCCGCTGCGGGTGAACTGTTCGATTTCCGACCACGGCAACTTGCGCTGCCGGTCACGTTTGGCGGCTTGCAGGCGGGCGACTTGCGCCAGCTCGTGGGCGGCCTTGATGGCTTGTGCGTCGTTGCGCAAGACCTGCGCGGGCAACAACAACGGGGCGATGTCCAGATCACTCTGAACGATTGCATCTGCCAGACTGGACATCAGTGCCGCTCCTTGGCTGCACGCAATGCCCTGGCGATCTGCACTGGGGTGATTGTGTTCCGGACCATACCTACCTCACATCTCATGGGTCGCCGCGATGGTTGCGGCGAAATAAAAACAAGAATGTCCGGTGGTCCGGTGCATATACCGTAAGCGCGTATAAAAATTAAATAAACTAACTTTTAGGAATATGCATAGAAGGGTGCTGCTTTCCCCTGTAGGAGCGAGGCTTGCCCGCGAAGGCGGAGTGTCGGGCACCTTTGATGTTGACTGGCACACCGCCTTCGCGGGCAAGCCTCGCTCCTACAAAGACGGCGGTGTTTTCAGTTTTTGCGCGTTTCGGCGGCTTTCAATTCTTCTTTGAACGGCACTTTCAGATAGGGATTGTTGCAACCGATCTTGAGCCTGCGCGGCGGTGCCCAGCCGGAGTTGTTGCCCACCCGATCGAGGATGCAATAAGTCACCTCCAGCCGAAGGTCTTCGCCGGCTTCGAGAATGATCGCCGGCGGCACCCAGACCTGAACGGACTGGCCCACCTCATTGGCTTTGAGCTGCGGCAGGTCCATACGCACATCACCCCAGCGCAAGGTGATTTCATCGTCGACGGCCATGTTCAGGTAAGGCTCGATGGTCAACGGTACGCCGCGCTTTATCTGGTTCGGATTGACCCCCTGACGGCGAATGGTTTCGGGGATGCCCACCGGTGCCAAGTGCTCGTTTTCGTGACCGCACAGCGTGAGTGGCTGACCGCCCGGGCAATCGAGCTTGATCTGTACCTGGGTGGCGAGGGACAGCGCCGGCCCTTGTCCGACCTGCATGACGCGGTAGTGAATGCAGGAGGAGCCATTGGTAATGAAGCTTTGCGGCACACGCAGGCTGACGACTTCGCCGACATCATCGGCCGTGAGGACGCGGGAAGCGACGTAGCAGTTGTCCCAGAACAGTTCGATCAGGTCGCCTTCGTCCATGTCGGGGTAGGGCGCCACATCGATCAGCAGATGGGCCGCCGAAGTGACATTGATGCCGGTCTTGTGGGATTGCGCCAGGGTAGGGGCCGCAAGTCCGGTTTTATTCGAGGTGCTTGTCATGGGTTTCTCCTTGAAGCCTTGCAGCGAAGTCCGTTTCTGAAAAATCAAAAGGCGTGTATTACCGAGCAACAAAGTTGTTCACTATTTGCAAGTTTCAATAATGATTTTTAACGATGGCTGACGCCTGCTGGAGACTAGATAAGAGTGCGCTTGAATGGGTGTCAATAGAGGTGGCTAGTTAAGTAGTGCATTCAGTGTTATTCAGAAAAATCCTACGCATTGAAGTTAATAAGCCGCACCACTCTGTCGAATTTTGCCGCGTATTTGTCGATTTTCAGGCGTGGGTGGCGGCAATCGTGTGCTCGGCGAGGGCACTGGATTTGGTGAATGTTAGGCGAGTTAAATCTGTTGCAGAACATATATATGTACCGCGTGCAGTTTTAAAAATTGATCTACTATTTGAGTGAGCGAGAAGAGAGTGTCGGGAGAAGCGGGGGGGGAAGTTGTCACTTCCATCCATGGAAGTTAACAAGTGGTGAAGCGATATTAATGGTTGGCGTTATTCAGAAACTTGCTGAGGAACTGCTTCGTCCGTTCTTCTTTCGGGTTGGCAAACAGCGCCTTGGCTTCGCCTTGCTCGACGATCACACCCTTGTCGAAAAACACCACACGGTTGGCCACGTCCCGAGCAAAGCCCATTTCGTGGGTGACGATCACCATGGTGCGCTTTTCTTCGGCCAGGCTGCGGATGGTCGCCAGCACTTCACCCACCAGCTCCGGATCAAGCGCTGAGGTGGGTTCATCGAACAGGATCACTTCCGGCTCCATTGCCAGCGCACGGGCAATCGCCACGCGCTGTTGCTGACCACCGGAAAGGCGTCGCGGGTAAGCGTCTTCCTTGCCCGCCAGGCCAACCCTGGCCAACAGCTTTTTACCCAGGGCAACGGCGTCGGCGTGCGGGATCTTCTTCACGATGATCGGGCCTTCGATGACGTTTTCCAGGGCGGTGCGATGGGGGAACAAGTTGAAGTTCTGGAACACGAAGCCGACGTGCTGACGCAAGCGCCGCACCAGGCTCTGCTGCTGGTTCAACGGGCGGCTGCCATCGATCTCGATGTCACCGACCTTGATCCGGCCGCTGGTAGGTTCTTCCAGAAAATTCAGGCATCGCAGGAAGGTGGTTTTACCCGAGCCGCTAGGCCCGATGATCGCGACGACCTCACCTTCCTTCACTTGCAGATCGATGCCGTTGAGCACCACTTGACCCTTGAACTGCTTTGTCAGTTTTTCCACGACAATCATTGGGTCAGGACTCCTGGTCGTGCCGATTGACCCGCTCTTCCAACTTGTTCTGCAGGTGCGACAGCACCGTGGCCAGAATCCAGTAGATCAGCGCGGCGGCAAGGTACATGGTGAACACTTCGAAGGTGCGTGCCGTGATCAGCTGCGCCTGGCGGAACAGCTCCGGCACCTGGATGGTGGCGGCCAGCGCGGTGTCCTTGACCAGCGAAATGAAGCTGTTGCCCAGCGGCGGCAATGCAGTGCGCATTGCTTGCGGGATGATGGCCCGGCGCAGGGTCTGCGCACGGGTCATGCCGATGCTGGCGGCAGCTTCCCACTGACCGCGTTCGATGGAGCTGATCGCGGAACGCAGGATTTCACAGGCGTAAGCGGCCATGTTCAGTGAGAAGCCGATCAGGGCAGCCGGCAGCGGATCGAGTTCCATGCCCAATTGCGGCAAGCCGTAATAGATCACGAACAGTTGCACCAGCAACGGCGTGCCACGAAAAAACGACACGTAGATGCGGGCGATCCAGCTCACCAGCTTGAAGCGCGACAGGCGCATCAGTGCCAGGCCGAAGCCCAGCATGAGGCCGAAAAACATCCCGCCCAGGCTCAAGATGACCGTGTAGTAGGCCCCCTTGAGCAGGAAAGGCAGGGAGTCCAGTGCAAGTTGGAAAGCTTCTTCCATTATTGAGTGACGTCAGCGCTGAAGTATTTTTCCGAAAGCTTTTTCAGCGTACCGTCGGCACGCAGCTTGTCGATGGCTTTGTTCACCGCAGCCAGCAACTCAGGCTCGCCTTTGCGCAGGGCAATACCGGCTTCCTGGCGGGAGAACGCTTCGCCGGCGGCGGTGGTGTCCTTGGCTTTCTTGGCGTATTCCAGCGCGGCGAGACGGTCGATCAGAATGGCGTCAATGCGGCCGACGCGCAGGTCCTGGAACTTGGTCGGATCATCGTCATAGGTCTTGATGATGGCTTTTGGCTGATTGTCTTTGAGCCACTGCTCGTAGTTGGTGCCCAGGCCTACGCCAACTTTCTTGTCGGCCAGATCGGCGGCAGTCTTGATGTTCAGCTCCGCAGCCTTTTTGGTCAGCACCAGCGCCTGAATCCCGGAAACGGTGTACGGCTCGGAGAAGTCATACTTCTTCTTGCGCTCTTCGGAGATGGTCACCTGGTTGATCACCGCGTCCAGACGCTTGGATTCCAGCGCCGCGAGGATGCCGTCCCATTTGGTCGGTTGCAGCTTGACCTTCACGCCCAGCTCTTTGGCCAGGGCTTCGGAGAACTCGACTTCGAAACCGGCCAGTTTGCCGTCGGCGTCGACGAAACTGAATGGTGGGTAAGTGCCTTCCAGACCAACGTTGATCACGCCAGCGTCTTTGATTTTTTGCAGTTGCTCACCGGCAACCGCTTGCCCCAGCAGGCCGGCGCTCAGCGCCAGGCCCAGCGAACCGACCAGCAGATTTCGACGTAGTGCGGAAAAATTCATGACAAGCCCCTGTGTTTTCTTATGAAGACGCTTTTAGGAATGTTGGCAAATTCGGGATTTGAACGACTGCAATATCCTGCCCTAATGCAGCGTATGCGTCTCGCTGCAAATTCGCCTGCGGCGTGACTATATGATGGCGCTTTTAGATAGGAAAATAATAAATATTACGTTTGTTATTCTTCTATCGAATATGCGATTCACACGATCCCCTGTGATGAGGGGGCAAGCCCCCTCGCCACAGGTCTATCGTCTACAGGAAGTCTTTGTAGGCAAACAACGCCGGTGCACCACCGGTATGAAGGAAGATGATCGGACCGTCGTTAAAGCGCTGACGACCGATGCCGTCAAGCAACCCGGCCATGGCCTTGCCGGTGTACACCGGGTCCAGCAGCAACCCTTCCTGACTCGCCATCAGTTTCACCGCCGCCAGCGTCCCGGCATTCGGCTCGCCATAACGCGGACCGAAATATTCGTCCCACAATTCGATCTTGAAACTCGCCGGCAGGCTCACGCCCAGCAACTCGGCAGTGCGCTCGGCCAGGCCCTGGACTTTCGGGCGCTGATCTTCATCGCTGCGGGAAACCGTGACACCAATCACTGGCAAATCCGGCAGTGCTTCACTTAACGCCAGTGCCAGACCACTGTGGGTCCCGGCACTGCCCGAGGCCAGCACCACGGCGGCAAATTGCAGGCCGGTGTCCTTGATCTGCTCGGCCAGTTCCAGCCCGGCGCGCACATAACCCAAAGCGCCCAGCGCATTGGAGCCACCAATCGGTACCAGATACGGCTTCTTGCCGTTATTGCGTAAACGGTCGGCCAGGGCTTGCAGTTGCTCGTCGGCGTTGTCGAGGTTTTCCACCTGTTCGACTTTGGCATCGAACAGGTCGAGCAGCAGCCGATTGCCGTTGCCGAGGTAGTTGGCGTCGTCGGTGCCCAACGGGTTTTCCAGCAGTGCGACGCAGCCCAGGCCAAGCTTGGCTGCAATGGCGGCGGTCTGGCGCACGTGGTTGGACTGCAGCGCGCCAGCGGTGATCAGCATGTCGGCGCCTTGTGCCAGGGCATCGGCCGCGAGGTATTCGAGTTTGCGCAGCTTGTTGCCGCCCATGGCCAGCGGTGTCAGGTCATCGCGTTTGACGTACACATCACGGCCGAGCCAGGTCGACAGCCGTTCGAGTTTTTCAAGCGCGGTAGGGTGGCCGAGGAGGTCGAGGCGGTTAAAGCGGGCAAGCTGTTGTTTGATCATGGGTCCGTACTGGCCAAGGGAGATGTCAGGACTATAGGCACGCCTATATGCATGGGCAACCGCCAATCGCTTATATCCATAAGTGCTGAACACAGCACAATTGGTTCTTAATTCGGCTTCCAGACCTTGCCGTAAAGTAATCGCCGTCAGTGCGGCCAGACAGTCCGGCCACCCGTGAGGAGTTTTTACCGTGAGCGAGCGTTCCAGCCATTGGCAATTGCAGACCATCGTCAGTCAACTGCGTACGGCGCGTGACCAATGGCGCGCACAAAACGGCCGCGCCAGCGGCGAGCAGGGCGGTCGCGAGTTGCCTTCCCGTGCCGCCATGGCGGAGATACTTGAAGCGCTATGCGGTGCCCTGTTTCCGATGCGTCTGGGACCGGTGGATTTGCGTGAGGAGAGTGAAGACTTCTACGTCGGCCACACCCTGGACGTCGCGTTGAATGCATTGTTGGCGCAGGCGCGACTCGAACTGCGTTACGCCGCTCGCCACAGCGCCGCGGCCGACACCGAGGTCGAGGCCAAGACCATTGCGATCATTCAGGATTTCGCCCTCGCGTTGCCGGGGCTGCGCAGCTTGCTGGACACCGATGTACTGGCGGCCTATCACGGCGACCCGGCGGCCCGTAGCGTCGATGAAGTGTTGCTGTGCTATCCGGGCATTCTGGCGGTGATTCACCATCGTCTGGCACACCATTTGTACCGCGCGGGGTTGCCGCTGCTGGCGCGGATCAGCGCAGAAATCGCCCACTCGGCTACCGGTATCGACATCCACCCTGGCGCGCAGATCGGCCGCAGCTTCTTCATTGATCACGGGACGGGTGTGGTCATCGGCGAGACGGCGATCATTGGTGAGCGCGTGCGGATTTATCAGGCCGTGACGCTGGGCGCCAAGCGCTTCCCGTCGGATGAGGACGGCCAGTTGCAGAAGGGTCATCCACGGCATCCAATCGTTGAGGATGATGTGGTGATCTATGCCGGCGCGACGATTTTGGGGCGGATCACCATTGGCAAGGGCTCGACCATTGGCGGCAACGTCTGGCTGACCCGTAGCGTGCCGCCGGGGTGCAACCTGACGCAGGCGAATTTGCAGCATGATGATGGGACGCAGAAGTAAGGCCTGGAATTTTCGCTGACTGAACCGGCCTCATCGCGAGCAGGCTCGCTCCCACAGGTATTGTGTCGAACGACAATTTTATGAACGACACAAAACTTGTGGGAGCGAGCCTGCTCGCGATTGGATTTCAAGGCGAACGCAAATACTGGCATTTAACTAATTTCCCGCTGAACGAATCCTCCCGATCCCCCGTCATACCCATCCTTGAGCTAGCGTAAAGGCACAAGATTTTGTGGCGAGGGAGCTTGCTCCCGCTCGGGTGCGAAGCAGCCGTAATTTTGCAAAAAACCGGGTGCCGCTGCGCGGCACAACGGGAGCAAGCTCCCTCGCCACAGGGTACCGCCGAGCCTTGCGATTAGTCCTTAGCACCCTATTCATGTTTAACTTGAACGTTCATTCAAGTTAAACCGCCGGTTTGCTGCCCGTTCACAACAGGAGGCTTGCCTTGCCGAGTCCGTTACTGATTGCCCTGTTTCATCCCCTTGAGGTGCACCTGTCATGAGTGCATCGTCCGTCCCTCCAAGCGGCCAGGTCCGCATGAATCCGCCGGTGTTTTACTTCGCGGCGACCTTCATTCTGCTGTTCGGCATTGTCGTCATCGCCATGCCTGAACAGGCCGGTGCCTGGCTGCTGGAAGCGCAAAACTGGGCGGCCAATACGGTCGGCTGGTATTACATGCTCGCGATGACGCTGTATCTGGTCTTCGTGGTGGTCACCGCCTTGTCTGGCTACGGCAAGATCAAGCTCGGTGCCGACCACGACGAGCCCGAGTTCAGTTATCTATCGTGGGCCGGCATGCTGTTCGCCGCCGGGATCAGCATCACGCTGTTCTTCTTCTGTGTGTCCGAACCGCTGACCCACTTGGCGCAACCGCCGCAAGGCGAGGCCGGCACGGCGGATGCGGCGCGTCAGGCGATGCAGATTCTGTTCTTGCATTGGGGCCTGCACGGCTGGGGCGTGTTCGCCTTTGTCGGCATGGCGCTGGCCTACTTTGCCTACCGTCACAACCTGCCGCTGGCCCTGCGTTCGGCGCTTTATCCGCTGATCGGCAAGCGCATCAACGGCCCGATCGGTTACGCCGTGGATGGCTTCGGCATCATCGCCACGGTGTTCGGTCTTGGCGCCGACATGGGCTTCGGTGTGTTGCACCTCAACTCGGGTCTGGACTACCTGTTCGGCATCGCTCACACCCAGTGGATCCAGGTCGGCCTGATCACGTTGATGATGGGCGCGGCGATTATCGTTGCGGTGTCCGGCGTCGACAAAGGCGTGCGCGTGATGTCCGATATCAACATGCTGCTGGCCTGTGCACTGTTGCTGTTCGTGCTGTTCGCCGGCCCAACTCAGCACTTGCTCAACACCCTGATCCAGAACATCGGCGACTACCTCGGCGCGTTGCCGATGAAGAGTTTCGACCTCTACGCCTACGACAAACCCAGCGACTGGCTGGGCGGCTGGACGGTGTTCTATTGGGCCTGGTGGATCGCGTGGTCGCCGTTCGTGGGCCTGTTCATCGCACGGATTTCCCGTGGCCGGACCATCCGCGAATTCGTCTTCGGCGTGCTGCTGATTCCGCTCGGCTTCACCCTCGCGTGGATGTCGATTTTCGGCAACAGCGCCATCGACCAAGTCCTGAACCACGGTATGAGCGCCCTCGGCATGTCGGCCATCGATAACCCGTCGATGACCCTTTACCTGCTGCTGGAAACCTACCCGTGGAGCAAGACCGTTATTGCGGTGACGGTGTTCATCAGCTTCGTGTTCTTCGTCACCTCGGCCGACTCCGGCACCGTGGTGCTGTCGACGCTCTCCGCCAAGGGCGGCAACCCGGATGAAGACGGGCCGAAATGGCTGCGGGTGTTCTGGGGCGCGATGACCGCGCTGGTGACCAGTGCGCTGCTGTTCTCCGGCAGCATCGATGCGCTGAAGTCCGCGGTGGTGCTGACTTCGTTGCCGTTCTCGATGATCTTGCTGCTGATGATGTGGGGGCTGCACAAAGCGTTTTATCTGGAGTCGCAGAAGCAGATCGCGCAGTTGCATTCCCTGGCGCCGGTTTCAGGTTCGCGGCGGGGTGGCTGGCGTCAGCGCTTGACCCAGGCCGTGCATTTCCCGTCTCGCGATGAGGTCTATCGCTTCCTCGACACGACGGTGCGCCCGGCGATCGAAGAAGTGAGCGCCGTGTTCATCGAGAAAGGGTTGAACGTGGTCACTCAGCCGGACCCGGCCAACGACAACGTCAGCCTGGAAATCGGTCACGGCGAGGAGCATCCGTTTATCTATCAGGTGCAGATGCGTGGCTACTTCACGCCGTCGTTTGCTCGTGGCGGCATGGGTTCCAAGGAACTCAACAACCGTCGTTATTACCGGGCTGAAGTGCATCTTGCAGAGGGCAGTCAGGACTACGATCTGGTGGGTTACACCAAGGAGCAGATCATCAACGACATCCTCGACCAGTACGAACGGCATATGCAGTTTTTGCATTTGGTGCGTTGATCGAGCACTCACGTCTCGGTGGTCAACACCATGAACAGCACCAGCGCCGCCACCGGGACACCGAACACGGCGCTGCCGACGACCAGTTCCGTGCTCAACGGCTGGCCGGCATGGACCATGCCGACCGCGCCGTTGATCAGCGTCAGTGCCAGCCACAGCACCACAAAACTGTAGGCCAGGGTCTGGCGGCTGAAGCCGATTTTCTCGCCGATGAACAGCATCAGTGCCAGCAGGATCAGGCCGAAGGTGATGATGATCGTGGTGTGCATGATGCGTGTTCTCCCTTCAGATGTGTGCTGCCCTCAAGACCGACTTCGCGGGCAAGCCTCGCTCCTACAGATTGCGCGCAACCCCTGTAGGAGCGAGGCTTGCCCGCGAAGGCGTCTGGCCTGCCTGCAAACCAGCTTAAACCAATCCAGCATTAGCCCGCAGAATCTGTCCATTGACTCAGGCCGAATCCGGCCCAACCAAAAAAGACACTACGCGAGCAATATCCTCCGGCTGACCGAGACGCTCAAGCGGAGGCCACCCCCCCATGCCGGTGTCGGTGCTGTACCCCCACAACCGACACATGTCGCCACGGGTGCGGGTGTTTGTGGATTGGTTGGGGGAAGTGTTCGCCGGGGCTCGGTAGCCGTTGGTCCGGGGGCGAAATAGCGTTGGGCCAGAACGGCTAATATTTGTCAGAGTGTGTATGGTGTGTATTAAAAAATCGTACGTCGCGTAACTTTCGCATAAGGAGCTGCCCACAAGGACGAAAGTGATCCGAAGTCGAGAAATGATCAGGATGATCGAGGAGGACGGTTGGTATCTGGTCGCCGTGAAAGGCAGCCACCATCAGTACAAGCATCCGTGCAAGGCTGGAAGGGTAACGGTCAAACACCCTGGCTCGGATCTTCCAAAAGGAACGATCAACAGCCTATTGAAACAGGCGGGTCTGAAAGGAGGCCCGAGATCGGAAACGAGAGCCTCGAAGGGGCCATATCACAGGAAGGGCTCACCGAAATGAAATTCCCGGTCGTTCTGCACAAGGATGCCGACTCAGACTACGGAGTGATTATCCCGGACGTACCGGGTTGCTTCTCCGCGGGCGCTACTGTGGCGCAGGCATTTGAAAACGTGAAGGAAGCGTTGTCGCTGCACTACGAAGGCCTGGTCGCTGACGGCGATCCACTTCCGCAGATACACGAAATCGATGCTCATCTCGATAACCCTGATTACGCGGGTGGTGTGTGGGGTGTGGTCGAATTTGATATCACGCCTTACTTCGGTAAGTCAGTGCGCTTCAATGCCACTCTGCCTGAGCAGTTGCTTGAGCGTATCGACCAGACTGTCCGGCGGGATCAGCGATATAGCTCAAGGTCTGGCTTTTTGGCGGCCGCCGCGCTACGTGAGTTGTCGGCTTAAACGTTGAAGGATTAAAAATCTGTGAAACGTTTCAGCATTTTCTCGAGTCCGAGGTTTATCGGCGTTTGTCTGGGCGTATGCTGGGCAACTTGCGAAACAGTCGATACCAACTTCAAGACAGACAAGAGAGGATTCGATGACTTACACCGCTGCCGAAAACCGCTACGACTCTATCCCTTACCGCCGTGTAGGCCGCAGCGGTCTGGTGCTGCCGGCGCTGTCCCTGGGCCTGTGGCACAACTTCGGCGACAGCACGCCGATCGACACTCAGCGCTCGCTGTTGCGCACCGCCTTCGACCTGGGCATCAACCACTTCGACCTGGCCAACAACTATGGCCCGCCGTATGGCAGTGCCGAGATCAACTTCGGTCGTTTGCTGCGTGAAGACTTCAAGCAGTACCGCGACGAGCTGATCATCTCGAGCAAGGCCGGTTGGGACATGTGGCCCGGTCCTTATGGCCAGGGCGGCGGTTCGCGCAAATATGTGCTGGCCAGCCTTGATCAGAGCCTGCAACGCCTGGGCCTGGACTACGTGGACATCTTCTATTCCCACCGCTTCGACCCGGATACACCGCTGGAAGAAACCGCCAGTGCGCTGGCCACCGCCGTGCAGCAGGGCAAGGCGCTGTACATCGGTATCTCGTCGTATTCCGGGGTGAAAACCCGTGAGATGGCGGCGCTGTTGAAAGAGTGGAAAGTGCCGTTGCTGATTCACCAACCGGCTTACAACCTGCTCAATCGCTGGGTTGAAAAGGATCTGCTGGACGTCACCGACGAACTCGGCACCGGCGTGATTGCTTTCACGCCGTTGGCGCAGGGCTTGTTGACCGACAAATACCTCAATGGCATTCCGAAGGATGCGCGGGTCAATCGTCCGGGCGGTGGTTCATTGCAGTCTGCGCACTTGTCCGAGGCCAACATCGCCCATGTGCGCGGACTCAACGAAATCGCCAAGCGTCGCGGTCAGAGCCTGGCGCAACTGGCGTTGGCGTGGGCGTTGCGCGATCCGCGCGTGACCTCGGCGCTCATCGGTGCGAGCCGGCCGGAGCAGATTATCGAGAACGTCGGGGCGTTGAAGAATTTGAGCTTTAGCGCGGAAGAACTGGCGGAGATTGACCGGTTTGCTCAGGAAGGCGGGATCAATCTTTGGGAGAAGCCTTCGACGGCTGAGTAAGTGTTCGGCGCCGGGTCTACCGGCGCCTGTCAGATTGCCTTCGCGAGCAAGCCCGCTCCCACATTCGACCGCGTCCTCAAATAAGAACGCGGTCGAATGTGGGAGCGGGCTTGCTCGCGAAGGGGCCAGACCAGTCAATGAAGAAATCAGGGTTCACTTAAAAAACGGCACATCCCCCAACACCGTAGCCCGCTGCATCACCCGCCGCGCCGGTCGGTAATCGTCCACGGCGTAATGCTGTGTCACGCGGTTATCCCAGAACGCCACGTCATCCTTCTGCCAACGCCAGCGAATCGTAAATTCCGGCCGCGTTGCGTGAGCAAACAGAAACTTCAAAATCGCTTCGCTCTCGGTGTCCGACAGCTCATTGATCTTCGACGTGAAGCCTTCATTGACGAACAACGACCGGCGCCCGCTCACCGGGTGTGTGCGGATCACCGGGTGCGACAGCGGTGGATTTTTGCGGCGTGCTTCTTCCCACTGGGCCAGGGCTTCAGGCGTGTTGCCATAACGTTCCTGCGGAAACGAGCGGGTGAAATCGTGAGTTGCCGTCAGGCCTTCTAGCAAGCTTTTCATCGGCGCGGACAGCGCTTCATACGCCGCGATGCCACTGGCCCACAGCGTGTCGCCACCAAATTCCGGCAGCAGCTTGGCGCTCAGCACCGCGCCCATGGCCGGGGTCGGCAGGAAGGTCACGTCGGTGTGCCAGATCGCGTTGTCGCGCACGTCGGTGACGGCAGTGTCGAGGATCAGCACTTCGGGCTGTTCCGGCACATTCGGGTAAATCGGATGGATGTGCAGATCGCCAAAATTCGCAGCGAATCGCGCCTGCTGTTGCGGCGTGATCGGCTGGTCGCGGAAGAACAGCACTTGATGCTTGAGCAACGCCTGCTCGACGGCGTCGCGCTGTTCAAGGTTCAGTGGCTGGCTGACGTCGATGCCGCTGATTTGGGCGCCGAGGGCCGAGCTGAGGGGGACGATGGTCAGGTTACTCATGGTGATTCTCTTCAATCCGGAGCGCTGAGCTTTTGTAGGAGTGAGCCTGCTCGCGATAGCTGTCTGTCAGGCAACATCGCAGTGACTGACTCAACGCATTCGCGAGCAGGCTCACTCCCACAGGGTTTGTCACATGATGATTTTTCAGTGGGCCTGGCCGTGCCACGGCACCAGTTTGCGTTGCAGGGCGCGCAGGCCCATTTCCATGGCGAAGGCGATCAGGGCAATCACCAGAATCCCCAGCACCACCACATCGGTGACCAGGAATTGCGCGGCCGACTGCACCATAAAACCCAAGCCGCTGGTGGCAGCGATTAATTCGGCGGCGACCAGCGTCGACCAACCCACGCCCAACCCGATGCGCACACCGGTCAAAATGTCTGGCAAGGCACTCGGCAGAATCACATGGCGAATCAACTGCGCCCGGGTTGCGCCCAGCGACTGAGCGGCCCGCAACTTGGCCGGGTCAACCGTGCGCACGCCAGTGGCGGTGGCGATGGCGATCGGGGCGAAGATCGCCAGGTAAATCAGCAAGACTTTCGACAGTTCACCGATGCCGCACCAGATCACGATCAGCGGCAGATAAGCCAGTGGCGGAATCGGGCGGTAAAACTCGATCAACGGATCGAGAATGCCGCGCGCGATGCGGTTGTGGCCGATGGCGATGCCGACGGGCACGGCGGTCAGCACCGCGAAACCCAGGCCCAGACCAATTCGACTCAGGCTGGCGCCCAAGTGCTGCCACAACGTTGAATCCATGTAGCCGCTGGTCACCAGCAACCAACCTTTTTGCAGCACGGCGGACGGTGGCGGCAGGAACAGCGGTTCGATCATCCCTGTGGCGGTGACGGCCCACCAAATGACAACAAGCGCCACCAGCGTCAGCACGCTGATCCACCGAGTGCTGAGCTTGCGACGAACCGGGATGACCGTCGAACCTGGCTTCACCGCAACGGCGGGAATCTGATAACTGCTCATGCGCGCTCCTGCCGCTGGGCGGTGCTGCGTTGGGAGAACACTTTGGCGAGCACGTGTTCGCGGGTTTCGATGAAGCGCGGGTCGGACTTGATCGCTCGCGCCGACTCACCGGCAGCGTAACGCTGACCGAAATCCAGGCTCAGGCGCTCGACGATTTGCCCCGGGTTTGGCGCCAGCAGAATCAAATCCGTGGCGAGGAACACCGCTTCTTCGATGTCGTGGGTAATCAGGAATACCGGTTTGGCGGTGCGCTGCCAGACTTGCAGCAGCAGCTCCTGCATCTGTTCACGGGTGAAGGCGTCGAGGGCGCCGAAGGGTTCGTCCATCAGCAAAACGCGCGGATCAGCAGCAAGGGCGCGGGCCAGGCCGACGCGCTGTTTCTGGCCGCCCGAGAGCTGCCAGATGCGGCGATTTTCGAAACCGGAAAGGTCCACCAGTGCGAGCATTTCCCGAGCACGGATTTCGCGTTTGTCCCGGGCAACGCCGGCCAGCTCCAGGCCGAAACCGACGTTGGCCAACACGTCCTGCCAAGGCAGCAGGGCGTCGTCCTGAAACACCACGCCGCGTTCGGCGCTCGGGCCTTTGACCGGCACGCCGTCAAGGGTGATGCGCCCGGCGCTGGGCTCGACGAAACCGGCAATCAGGTTCAACAGCGAAGTCTTGCCACTGCCGGAAGGGCCGAGGGCAACCAGCAACTGCTGGGGGCCCAGGCTCAGGGAAATATCCGCCAGTACCGGTTCCGGGCTGCCGGGGTACTGTGCGCTGATGCGCTCCAGCTGTAGCAAAGCCATTGCGGTTAACTCCCGATCAGTTGGTGATGTACTTGGCGCTGACGTAAGGGGCGTAGTCCGGCAGCACAGCCTCGACCTTGCCTTGTTCCTTGAGGAACGCGGCGGTGTCGGTAATGGCCTTGGTGGTCGGTGCGCCGAGGGTGATCACTTGGTCAGCCGCCAGCGGGAAGACGTTGCCTTGCAGCAGCAACGGAATGTCGCTGGCCTTGGCACCGGAGAGTTTCACCAGTTTGTCGACGTTGCTTTGATTGGCCAGCCAGGCTTTCGGGTCTTTGCGGTAATCGGCGTAGGCGTCCAGGGTCACTTTGGCGAACGCGGTGACGATTTCCGGGTGCTTCTCGGCGAAGTCCTTACGCACGATCCAGGCATCGAAGGTCGGCGCGCCGAACTTGGCCAGTTCGCCGGAGGTAATCAGCACTTTGCCGTTTTCCTTGGCCACACCGAGGGCTGGGTCCCACACGTAAGTGGCGTCGATATCACCGCGTTTCCACGCCGCGATGATGGCGGGCGGAGCGAGGTTGAGCACGGTGACTTTCGACGGATCGATGTTCCAGTGTTTCAGCGCGGCCAGCAGGCTGTAGTGGCCGGTGGAAACGAACGGCACGGCGATTTTTTTGCCGATCAGGTCCTGCGGGGTCTTGATCCCGGAACCGTCGCGGGCGACCAGGGCTTCGGCGGCACCGATCTGTGTGGCGATGAGGAAGGTTTCTACCGGGACTTTGCGGGTGATCGCCGCCGTCAGGGGGCTGGAACCGAGGTAGCCGATCTGCACGTCACCGGAGGTGATGGCGGCGATGATGTCGGCGCCGTTGTCGAATTTGCGCCAGTCGATTTTGGCATTAGTGGCTTTTTCGTAGGCGCCCTCGGCCTGGGCGACTTTCGCCGGGTCAACGGTGGTCTGGTAGGCGACGGTGACGTCTGCCGCCTGGGCAAAGAAGCTCGCCGCAGCCAGAGACGCGGCCGCCAGGAGGCGAAGAGGGAAATTCAGTTTCATTGAGAAGCTCCTTGTCAGGCGACCGAGAGTCGGCGTGAAAAGGAGACTAAATGATCTAAGAATCCGAATATAAATAACTTTTTCGAATGAGCTTATGAGCGGAAAATTCTAAGGGAGACCGCGGTGCGGCCTTCGCGGGCAAGCCTCGCTCCTACAGTTGTGTCGGTCACCCATTTGTGACTCGACCCCGAACCTGTAGGAGCGAGGCTTGCCCGCGAAAAGGTCCGAAGGACCTTCAGAGGTTAGTTACTGATCGACAGAATGCTCGCCTGATACGACCCGACAAACACATCGAAATCGCCGACTTCGTTCTGTTCCAGCTCCACCTGCTCAGCCAGCGAGGAACGCGCGCGGTCTTCAAACTTCGCCTGATCTTCGCCGTTCAAAGGTTCGCTGCGGAAAAACTCGGCATGCACCTGGCTCTGACGCAGGGAGAACTGAGCGAAGCTCTCCTTGTGCTCGGCCATCGCCGCCAGCACCTGGGCCGATGGCGTCAGGGACGGGTCCTTGACCTTGGCCAGCTGCGCGTCCAATGCCTTGCTGTGGGCGTCGCCGCCATGGCTTTGATCAAGCATCGCCGCGAGTGGCGCTATTTTCTCCAGCAATTGACCGGCCCATTCCTTCAGGTCGACCGGTTGACCGTCGCGTTGCAGTTGCAGGCCCGGACGACGACCTTCCTTGACCACGCTGAGGAAGTTCGAGGTCGCGTTGCCACACGAGGTGTTAGTCAGCAGCGGACTGTCGTTCAGCGCGCAATACAGCAGGAACGCGTCGAGGAACCGCGACTCGATGAGGTCGATGCCCATCGGCAGGAACGGATTGATGTCCAGGCAGCGCACTTCGACGTACTGGATGCCGCGGGCCACTAGCGCCTGGATCGGCCGCTCGCCGGTATAGGTCACGCGTTTCGGGCGGATGTTGGAGTAGTACTCGTTTTCGATCTGCAGGATGTTGGTGTTGAGCTGAACCCACTCACCGTCCTGATGCGTGCCGATTTCGACATACGGCGCATACGGCGTGGCGACCGCTTTGCGCAGGCTGTCGGTGTAGCTGGCCAGATCGTTGTAGCACGGCGTCAGGCCGGCCTGGGCGTTGCTCTGGTAACCCAGGTCACTCATGCGCAGGCTGGTGGCGTATGGCAGGTACAAGGTGTCCGGGTCCAGTTGTTCCAACTGGTGCGAACGACCGCGCAGGAAACCGGCGTCCAGCGCAGGGGAGGCGCCGAACAGGTACATCAGCA
The DNA here is from genome assembly GCF_059695935.1 of Pseudomonas sp. LBUM1660. NCBI lineage: Bacteria > Pseudomonadati > Pseudomonadota > Gammaproteobacteria > Pseudomonadales > Pseudomonadaceae > Pseudomonas > Pseudomonas sp. LBUM1660. Next base: position 238,663 of record NZ_CP166795.1, read on the forward strand.
GCCAGCTGTAGCGGCGGAAGTTGCGGATCAGCGCGATGTAGGCCGACGACTGATAGTCGCGGTCGGTGCCGACAAAGCCTTCAGCTTCTTTAAGCAGCGGCCAGAGCTTTTCCGGCAGGGAAAAGTTGTAGTGGATCCCGGCGATGCACTGCATGGTTTTGCCGTAACGCAGGGCGAGGCCCTTGCGGTAGACGTACTTGAGCTGACCGATGTTGGAGGTGCCGTAATAGGCGATCGGGATGTCTTCCTCGGCCGGCAACGGGCACGGCATCGATGGACTCCACAGAAACTCGTTGCCGAGCTTGCTGTAGGCAAAACGGTGGATCTTGTCCAGGCTCGCCAGCGTATCGGCCGGGTCTGGCAGGGCCGGGGTAATGAACTCCAGCAACGACTCGGAATAGTCGGTGGTGATTTGTTCATTGGTCAGCGCGGAACCCAATTCTTCCGGGTGCGGCGTTTGCGCCAGGCGACCTTCGCCGGTCACGCGCAGGCATTCACGTTCGATGCCGTGAAGGCACTGTTCGAGCAGAGAGAGGTTAGCGCGCTCGCCGAGCAGAGCCAGGCGGCGGTTGAGAAGTTCGCTCAAGTTGGATTCCTTCACGCGTCAGTCGCCCCAATATGGGGGTGGGCAAGACGGTCTACAAGGGTGAAGTTGAAACTGGCGTTTTCGCCTGGTTTTTGAGCAGCACAGACCTCATGCCAGTCGGTCAAGGATCAGTCGCCACGGACCCTGTGGGAGCGGGCTTGCTCGCGAAGAGGGCATGTCAGTCAACATTTAAGTCGCCTGACCCATCGCTTTCGCGAGCAAGCCCGCTCCCACAGAAAATCCCGGCGCCGCTTTCATAGCGCCGAAATTAACTCAAATCGAGGGTGGGTAGCTACAGGACAGCGAACGTGCCTTGTGCTTTTGCGACGAGTTTGTCGCCTTGCATCACGTCGGCTTCGACCACCAGCGTGCGGCGGCCCGGGTGAATCACCCGCGCCGTGCACATCACTTCACCGTCTGAAACAGCGCGAATGTAGTTGATCTTGCACTCGATGGTCGCGCTCTGCTGGTCAAAGCCGTGGGTGCTGGAACAGGCCAGCCCCATGGCAATGTCCACCAGACTGAACAAGGCCCCGCCGTGCAGCTTGCCGCCGCGATTGCGCAGCGCTGGCGCAAGCCCCAGGGCGACTTGCGCCACCCCGGTTTCCAGGCTGTGCAAGCGACATCCCAGCAGCTTGAAAAAAGCGCTTTCGGTCAGCCCGGCGGGGATCTCCATCAGCGTTTCTTCAACTGCTTGGCGTTGGCGAACAACGAAGCCATGGCGTTATTGGCCGGGGCCGCTGCCGTGGTTTCTTTGCGTGGTGCGGTGTTCTGGGACTGGCGTGGCGCCGACCCCGGACGTGCACCACGAGCGCCGTCGATTTTCTCGCCCGGGGTGTCGCTCATGCGCATCGACAGACCCACGCGTTTTCGCGGGATATCGACTTCCATGACCTTCACTTTCACCACGTCACCGGCCTTCACTGCTTCGCGCGGATCCTTGATGAACTTCTCCGAAAGCGCAGAGATATGCACCAAACCGTCCTGATGCACGCCGATGTCGACGAACGCGCCAAAGTTGGTCACGTTGGTCACCACGCCTTCGAGGATCATCCCCAGCTGCAAGTCCTTGAGGTCTTCGACGCCTTCCTGGAACTCGGCAGTCTTGAACTCGGGACGCGGGTCACGACCCGGTTTTTCCAGCTCTTGCAGAATGTCGGTGACCGTTGGCAGACCGAAGGTTTCGTCGGTGTACTTCTTCGGGTCGAGACGCTTGAGAAAGCTCGCGTCGCCGATCAACGAGCGAATGTCGCGGTCGGTTTCAGCGGCAATGCGCTGCACCAGCGGATAGGCTTCCGGGTGAACCGCCGACGAATCCAGCGGGTTGTCGCCGTTCATCACGCGCAGAAAACCGGCCGCCTGTTCGAAGGTTTTCTCGCCCAGACGAGCGACTTTCTTCAGCGCTGCACGGGTTTTGAACGCGCCGTGCTCGTCGCGGTGGCTGACGATGTTCTGTGCCAGGGTCGCGTTGAGGCCGGAGATGCGTGCCAGCAGCGCCACGGAGGCGGTGTTGACGTCGACGCCCACGGCGTTCACGCAGTCTTCGACCACGGCATCCAGGCCACGCGCCAGTTTCAACTGTGACACATCGTGCTGGTACTGGCCGACGCCGATGGATTTCGGATCGATCTTCACCAGTTCTGCCAGCGGATCCTGCAGGCGACGGGCAATCGACACGGCGCCACGGATCGACACGTCGAGGTCCGGGAATTCCTTGGAAGCCAGTTCCGACGCCGAGTAAACCGATGCGCCGGCCTCGGAGACCATGACTTTGGTCATCTTCATGGCTGGGTATTTTTTGATCAGCTCAGCGGCGAGCTTGTCGGTTTCACGGCTGGCGGTGCCGTTGCCGATGGCGATCAGGTCCACTGCATGCTTGGCGCACAGGGCCGCCAGAATCGCGATGGTCTGGTCCCACTTGTTGTGCGGGACGTGCGGGTAAACCGTGGCGTGATCCAGCAGTTTGCCGGTGGAATCGACCACGGCCACCTTGCAACCGGTGCGCAGACCGGGGTCGAGGCCCAGGGTGGCACGCGGGCCGGCCGGGGCCGATAGCAGCAAGTCGTGCAGGTTGTGAGCGAACACGTTGATCGCTTCGGTTTCCGCGCCGTCGCGCAGTTCACCCAACAGGTCGGTTTCGAGGTGGGTGTAGAGCTTGACCTTCCAGGTCCAGCGCACCACTTCGCCCAGCCATTTGTCGGCGGCGCGGTTCTGGTTCTGGATGCCGAATTGCTGGCCGATCATGCCTTCGCACGGATGCATGGCGCCCGGCAGTTCTTCGCCGACCTTCAGTGCGGAGCTGAGAATACCTTCGTTGCGGCCGCGGAAAATCGCCAGCGCGCGGTGCGACGGCATGCTTTTCAGCGGTTCGTCGTGTTCGAAGTAATCGCGGAACTTGGCGCCTTCCTCTTCCTTGCCGGCAATCACGCGGGCACTGAGGGTCGCTTCCTGCTTGAGGTAGCTGCGCAGCTTGTCCAGCAGGCCGGCGTCTTCGGCGAAGCGTTCCATCAGGATGTATTTGGCGCCTTCAAGGGCCGCCTTCACATCGGCCACGCCTTTTTCGGCGTTTACGAAGCGTGCAGCTTCGGCGTCTGGCGTCAGGGTCGGGTCGTTGAACAGGCCGTCGGCCAGCTCGCCGAGGCCGGCTTCCAGGGCGATCTGGCCCTTGGTGCGGCGCTTCTGCTTGTACGGCAAGTACAAGTCTTCGAGGCGGGTCTTGGTGTCGGCGAGTTTGATGTCGCGTTCGAGTTGCGGGGTCAGCTTGCCCTGCTCTTCGATGCTGGCAAGGATGCTGATACGCCGTTCGTCGAGTTCTCGCAGGTAGCGCAGACGCTCTTCCAGATGACGCAACTGGATGTCATCGAGGCTGCCGGTCACTTCTTTCCGGTAGCGGGCGATGAAGGGAACGGTAGAGCCTTCATCGAGTAGCGCGACGGCCGCTTCGACCTGTTGTGGGCGTACACCGAGTTCCTCGGCGATGCGGCTGTTGATGCTGTCCATAAAACCACCTGACAAATTGTGAAAGCAGGCTCGCAGGCGCAGGGATAAAGGCTCGGCGAGTCTGGTTGAGCGGCCTGGCGTGCGCCGCTACCTGGATCAACAGGTATCCCGTTGACCCGTGAAATCGAACAATTACTGCCTGTGCCATGAAAATAAAAAACGGCCACCTACAGTAATGATCAGACGTTGCCTGACACAAAAGGCCGCGCATTATAACCAGCGTTCTATCATTCAGGGGCATCGCAGGCGGTAGCGCGAAGGCCGGATTTCTGGCGGTGAAGGAAAAATCTGCTAACAATGCACACGGTGCGTATAACGGCAGCTACGCCATAATGCGCGCCGAGATCAAAGGAGCATCTAATGAGCAGCACTGCAAACAATGCTGAAGGCGAAAAAATTCTTATTGTTGATGACGATCCAGGGCTGAGCAGCCTGCTGGAACGTTTTTTCGTCAGCAAGGGCTACCGCGCCCGCGCCGTGCCGAACACCGAACAAATGGATCGCCTGCTGGCGCGTGAAGTGTTCAACCTGGTCGTCCTCGACCTGATGCTGCCCGGCGAAGACGGACTCACCGCCTGCCGCCGGCTGCGCACGGCGAACAATCAGATCCCGATCATCATGCTGACCGCCAAGGGCGATGAGCTGAGCCGTATCAAGGGCCTGGAACTGGGCGCCGACGATTACCTGGCCAAGCCCTTCAACCCGGATGAGCTGATGGCCCGTGTCAAAGCGGTCCTGCGCCGTCAGTCGACACCTGTGCCGGGTGCACCGGGCAGCGAAGACGAAAGCGTGACCTTCGGTGACTACGAGCTGTCCCTGGCCACCCGCGAACTCAAGCGCGGTGACGAAGTGCACATGCTGACCACCGGTGAATTCGCGGTGCTCAAGGCCTTGGTCATGAACGCGCGTCAGCCACTGACTCGCGACAAGCTGATGAACCTGGCCCGTGGCCGCGAATGGGATGCCCTGGAGCGTTCCATCGACGTGCAGATTTCCCGTCTGCGCCGGATGATCGAGCCTGATCCGTCCAAACCGCGTTACATCCAGACGGTCTGGGGCGTGGGCTACGTGTTCGTTCCGGATGGCGCCGCCACCAAGTGATCGGCGATTTGTAGGAGCGGGTCTTGCGGACAATTGTCCGCAGACTCGCGATCCGCAATATGCGAGCATCGCTCGCTCCTGCAAGTGTGTAGCGGTTATTCATGAAAACCCCCGTTTGGTTCCCCCAGAGTTTTTTCTCCCGCACCCTGTGGCTGGTGCTGATCGTCGTCCTGTTTTCCAAGGCACTGACCCTGGTTTATCTGTTGATGAACGAAGACGTGCTGGTGGATCGCCAATACAGCCACGGCGTCGCCCTGACGCTGCGCGCCTATTGGGCTGCCGATGAAAAAAACCGAGAGAAGATCGCTGATGCCGCCACCCTGATCCGGGTCGTGGGTGCGGGTGTGCCGGAAGGCGAGCAACACTGGCCCTACAGCGAGATCTATCAGCGGCAGATGCAGGCGGAGCTGGGTGCCGACACCGAAGTGCGATTACGTATGCACTCACCGCCGGCCCTGTGGGTTCGGGCACCTAGCCTGGGCGATGGCTGGCTGAAAGTGCCGCTGTATCCGCATCCGTTGCGCGGCCAGAAAATCTGGAACGTGCTCGGCTGGTTCCTTGCTATCGGCTTGCTGTCCACCGCCTCGGCGTGGATCTTCGTCAGCCAGCTCAATCAACCGTTGAAACGTCTGGTCTATGCCGCACGGCAACTCGGCCAGGGTCGTAGCGTGCGCCTGCCGATCAGTGACACACCGAGTGAGATGACCGAGGTTTATCGCGCCTTCAACCAAATGGCGGAAGACGTTGAGCAAGCCGGTCGCGAGCGTGAGCTGATGCTGGCCGGGGTATCACACGACTTGCGTACACCACTGACCCGTTTGCGCTTGTCCCTGGAATTGATGGGCGACCACAACGACCTCACCGACGCGATGGTGCGCGACATCGAAGACATGGACGCGATTCTTGACCAGTTCCTGGCGTTTATCCGCGATGGTCGTGACGAGTCTGTCGAAGAAGTGGACCTGAGCGACCTGGTTCGTGAAGTCGCTGCGCCCTACAACCAGAACGAAGAAAAAGTGCGGTTGCGCCTGGAGCCGATCCAGCCGTTTCCGCTGCGTCGGGTGTCGATGAAGCGATTGCTGAACAATTTGATCGGCAACGCCTTGCACCATGCTGGCAGCGGGGTTGAGGTGGCGGCTTATGTCTCCGGCGATACCAGCGCCCCGTATGTGGTGCTGAGCGTCATGGACCGTGGGGCAGGGATTGATCCGTCGGAGCTGGAGGCGATCTTCAACCCGTTCACTCGGGGTGATCGTGCTCGGGGCGGAAAGGGGACAGGACTTGGGCTGGCCATCGTGAAGCGGATTGCTTCGATGCATGGCGGTAATGTCGAGTTGCGCAATCGGTCGGGTGGCGGGCTGGAAGCGCGGGTGCGGTTGCCGCTTGGGTTGATGCTGCCTCGGGATGCGGTTTAACAGCTGGCATTTTTGCTGAGACTGATGGCCTCTTCGCGAGCAGGCTCGCTCCTACATTGGAATGCGTTTCCCATGTGGGAGCGAGCCTGCTCGCGAAGGCGGTGTCCCTACCGCCACATGATTCCGGGCTTAACCCTTGCCTTTGGTCCGCGTCATATTCGGCCCGCCATTCTTCTCAAGATGCTCGATGATGATCCCCGCCACATTCTTCCCGGTGGTGGTCTCAATCCCTTCCAGCCCCGGCGAGGAGTTCACTTCCATTACCAGCGGTCCGTGATTGGAGCGCAGGATATCCACGCCCGCCACCGCCAGACCCATGACCTTCGCCGCACGCAACGCCGTCATGCGTTCTTCCGGAGTGATCTTGATCAGGCTGGCACTGCCACCGCGATGCAGGTTGGAGCGGAACTCCCCCGGCTTGGCCTGGCGTTTCATCGCCGCGATCACCTTGTCGCCGACCACGAAGCAGCGAATGTCTGCACCACCGGCTTCCTTGATGTATTCCTGAACCATGATGTTCTGCTTCAGGCCCATGAAGGCCTCAATCACCGACTCTGCCGCCGTCGCCGTTTCACACAACACCACGCCGATGCCCTGAGTACCTTCCAGCACCTTGATCACCAGCGGTGCGCCGTTGACCATGTCGATCAGGTCGGGAATGTCATCCGGGGAGTGCGCAAACCCGGTCACCGGCAAACCAATCCCGCGGCGTGAGAGCAATTGCAGCGAACGCAGTTTGTCCCGCGAGCGGGCAATGGCCACCGATTCGTTGAGCGGGAAAACCCCCATCATTTCGAACTGGCGCAACACCGCGCAGCCATAAAACGTCACAGACGCACCGATCCGCGGGATCACCGCGTCGAAACCCTCCAGCGGCTTGCCGCGGTAGTGGATCTGCGGCTTGTGGCTGGCAATGTTCATGTAGGCGCGCAGGGTGTCGATCACCACCATTTCATGGCCACGCTCGGTACCGGCTTCGACCAGACGACGAGTGGAATACAGACGCGGGTTCCGCGACAGCACAGCGATCTTCATGCAACACCTGTGGAAGAGGTAGATACCGGGAACACCGGCTTGTCTTGTACATATTTAATGCCCGGATTGACCACCAGTTGGCCGTCGATCAGGGCTTTGGAACCGAGGAGCAGGCGATAACGCATGGACTTGCGGCAGGCGAGGGTGAATTCCACCCGCCATACCCGATCACCCAGGGCCAGTGTGGTGCTGACCACGTAACGCATCTGCGCGTGACCGTTGGAGCTTTTAATGGTTTTGCGCGTCACCAAAGGCGCCTCGCAGCGTCGATGACGCAATTGCACCACCGTGCCCAAGTGCGCCGTGAAGCGCACCCAGCTTTCACCGTCGCGCTCGAACGGCTCGATGTCGGTGGCATGCAGGCTTGAGGTGCTGGCGCCGGTGTCGATCTTTGCGCGCAGGCCCGCGACTCCCAGATCCGGAAGCGCCACCCACTCGCGCAGACCGATAACGGTCAAATGGTCAAATGTCTTCAATAGGAAAAAACCGGCGATTAACGCGTCCAGGCCTCAGGTGTTACCTGGGCCAACGCTTTGAATGCAGGCTTGGCGAACCAGTAACCCTGCATCAGAAATATTCCACAGTCCGCCAGGAAATCCCGTTCTCCGGCGCTTTCGATGCCTTCGGCGATGACTGTAACGTTCAACTCCGCACAGATTGTGACAACCCCTCGAACGATAGCCTGACGAACACGGTCGCGATCGACATCGCGGATTAGTGCCATGTCGAGTTTGATCAGGTCCGGTTGGAAATCAGCCAGCAGATTGAGCCCCGAGTAGCCCGCGCCGAAATCGTCGATGGCGGTCTTGAAGCCGAATTCGCGGTATTCACGCAGAATATTAGTCAAATGGCGATAGTTATCTACGTGCTGGCTTTCCAGGGTTTCGAAAATCAGACGGTTGATGGGGAAGTTGTGTTTTTTCGCGGCCTCCAGAGTGGTGCGGATGCACAGCTCCGGGCGGTACACGGCGTTGGGCATGAAGTTGATGGACAAGTGTGTCTGCATGTTTAGATTGGCCGCCCCTTCAATGGCGCGGGTCCGGCAGAGCTGGTCGAAGCGGTAGCGATTCTCCTCGTTGACCTGGTCGAGTACGGACAGGGCACCTTCCCCGGCAATGCCGCGGACCAGCGCTTCATGAGCAAAAACCGACCGGTCGCGCAGATCGACGATCGGTTGGTAGGCAAAAGAAAAATCGAAGCCAAGCGGCTCGCTTTGCTGGCAGCCCTGGCAACCGCCCTGCGGCGAGGTCAATGTAGACGGGAATATAGTCAATCGATTACTCCATGCTGGTGAGCCGGCCAAGATCACAGTCTATCTGGAGGAGCGAGTTCTTGCGCCCGACAGAAACGGTAGTACAGTTCCGACTATCGGCTGAAAGAGGAATTCCAGTGGCACAAAAACAGGAAGAGGACGACAAGGTCCGTCTCGATAAGTGGTTGTGGGCTGCGCGTTTTTATAAAACACGTGCCTTGGCGAAAGCGGCGATTGAAAGCGGCAAGGTGCATTGTCGGGGTGAGCGTTGCAAACCGGGCAAGGAGCTGAGGATCGGCGATGAGTTTCAGATTCGCGTAGGGTTCGAGGAACGCACGGTGGTGGTTCAGGCGCTATCGATTGTGCGCCGTGGCGCCCCTGAAGCTCAGGCGTTGTATGCGGAAACCGATGCCAGCATCGCCAAGCGCGAAGCGGCCGCGGCCATGCGCAAGGCTGGCGCGTTGGGCGTGAGCACCGATGGCAAGCCGAGCAAGAAACAGCGACGGGATTTGTTCAAGTTTCGGGGCAGCAGTAACGACGAGTGAGGTAGATGCTTCTGTGTCGTCTGGGCTGACATCTTCGCGGGCAAGCCACGCTCCCACAGGTATTGCGCAGACCGATGTGGGAGTGAGCCTGCTCGCGATCGAGTGCGCAGCACTCGCCGGCAGCACCACAAAATCAGGCGCTAAACACCACACTCATCCGCGAAACTCCCCACATCGAATGGGCGCAGACTTGCAATCGCCCAGAGGCGTAGCCATATCGGGTTGCTGGCCAGCGGCGCATTCAGCAGATGAAATAGCCACTCGTCGAAAATCACACACAGCATCTGACCCGTAGGCCATAACCAGAAGGCCAGCAGTGCCAGAGGCACAAAATTGCACAGAGCCAACCGGCGCAGATTCCACCTTGCTTGGAACAAACCCGGATTGTTCATAAAATGCCTCCCATGGCTGAACATCGCGCACCAAAATGGTGCTGCAAAGGCGCAATTTTCACGATCTGTAACCATTTTGTCATTACTTCAGAACCCAGACCTATGACCGATCTACCGGATACCGACTACACCCAACGCTTCATCTTCGATGACAGCGACACCCGCGGCGAGCTGGTTTCGTTGGAGCGTAGTTACGCCGAAGTCCTCGCCAAACACCCGTATCCGGAGCCGGTCGCGCAACTGCTCGGCGAGCTGATGGCGGCGGCGTCGTTGCTGGTCGGCACCTTGAAGTTCGATGGCTTGCTGATTCTTCAGGCCCGTTCCGATGGCCCGATTCCGCTGCTGATGATCGAGTGCTCCAGCGAGCGTGAAATCCGTGGCCTGGCCCGTTATGAAGCCGACCGGATTGCCCCCGACGCGACCCTCGCCGACTTGATGCCCAACGGCGTGCTGGCATTGACCGTCGATCCGACCCAGGGTCAGCGTTACCAAGGTATTGTCGACCTGGATGGCGAAACCCTGTCGGAGTGCTTCACGAATTACTTCGTCATGTCGCAACAGGTTGGCACTCGTTTCTGGCTATACGCCGACGGCCGTCGCGCCCGTGGCCTGTTGCTGCAGCAACTGCCTGCCGACCGCCTGAAAGACGAAGAAGAACGCGCCGCCAGCTGGCAGCACATCACCGCGCTGGGTAGCACCCTGACCGCCGATGAACTGCTGAGCCTGGACAACGAAACCGTGCTTCATCGCCTCTACCACGAAGAACAAGTGCGCCTGTTCGATGTGCAGAAACTGCGTTTCCGTTGCAGCTGCTCGCGCGAACGTTCGGCCAATGCTCTGGTCAGCTTGGGTATGGAAGACGCGCAGGCGCTGGTGATCGAGCACGGCGGCCACATCGAGATCGATTGCCAGTTCTGCAACCAGCGCTACCTGTTTGATGCGGCCGATATCAGTCAATTGTTCGCGGGAGCGGGTGTCGATACGCCGTCAGATACCCGGCACTAAAACGGTTCAGCGCAGGTAAATTCACTGGATAGCGCCGGAATAACGCCGTTCTGACGGGAGGGCCCTACTTTTTTTGGGCGTTTCTGGCATAATCCGGCCCACTTTTTGTCGCGGTAGTAGTGCACGACTTTCTACTACAAAACGTTTGGAGCACACTCGGCCACTGGCCGACGGGGAATCTCATGACGCAAGCCAATAACGCCGTGTATACCGATCTGAGTGTTGATGATCTGGTAAAAGAAGCCTTGAATCGCGGTGAAGGCGAGCTTGCCGACACTGGCGCGCTGGTTGTTCGCACCGGTCACCGTACCGGCCGCTCGCCAGTCGACCGTTTCATCGTTGAAGAGCCGTCCACTCAGGCCGCCATTGCCTGGGGCCCGATCAACCGCAAGTTCCCGGCCGACAAGTTCGATGCCCTGTGGGACCGCGTCGAGGCCTTCAACAACGCGCAAGAGCATTTCGTTTCCCACGTTCATGTTGGTTCGGCTGAAGAGCACTACCTCGCCGTGAAAATGACCACCCAGACTGCCTGGCAGAACCTGTTTGGTCGTTGCCTGTTCATCAACCCGGCTCAGTACAACCCGGCCGGTCGTGATGAGTGGCAAGTTCTGAACGTCGCCAACTTTGAGTGCGTTCCAGAGCGTGACGGCACCAACTCCGACGGCTGCGTGATCATCAACTTCGCCCAGAAGAAAGTGCTGCTCGCCGGCATGCGCTACGCCGGTGAAATGAAGAAAGCCATGTTCTCGGTGCAGAACTTCCTGCTGCCGGCCGCTGACGTGCTGCCAATGCACTGCGCGGCCAACATCGGTGAAGCGGGCGACGTAACCCTGTTCTTCGGTCTGTCCGGCACCGGTAAAACCACCTTGTCCGCCGACGAAAGCCGTTACCTGATCGGTGACGACGAACACGGCTGGGGCGAAGGCGTTGTCTTCAACATCGAAGGCGGCTGCTACGCCAAGTGCATCGACTTGTCCGAGAAGAACGAGCCGGTTATCTGGAAAGCCATCAAACACGGCGCAGTCCTGGAAAACGTCGTTATCGATGACGCCAAGCACGCCGACTACGCCGACGTCAGCCTGACCCAGAACAGCCGCGCCGCTTACCCGCTGGAGCACGTTGCCAAGCGTTCCGAGAATAACCTCGGTGGCGAGCCAAACGCGGTGATCTTCCTGACATGCGACCTGACCGGCGTTCTGCCGCCTGTGTCGATCCTCAGCGAAGAACAAGCGGCCTACCACTTCCTGTCCGGCTACACCGCACTGGTGGGCTCGACCGAAATGGGTTCCGGCAGCGGCATCAAGTCGACCTTCTCCACCTGCTTCGGCGCACCGTTCTTCCCGCGTCCGGCCGGCGAATACGCAGAATTGCTGATCAAGCGCATCCGCGGCTTCGGCTCCAAGGTTTACTTGGTCAACACCGGCTGGACCGGCGGCGGCTACGGCGTTGGCAAACGCTTCAACATCCCGACCACCCGTGGCGTGATTGCAGCGATCCAGAGCGGCGTGTTGATTGGTTCTGAAACCGAGCACCTCGACACCATCAACCTGGACGTGCCGTTGGCAGTGCCGGGCGTTGAGACTGGCCTGTTGAACCCACGTAATACCTGGGCTGACAAGGCTGCTTACGATGAAGCGGCTAAGGCACTGGCTGGGTTGTTTGTTGAGAACTTCAAGAAGTTTGAGGTTAGTGACGCGATCAAGGCTGCGGGTCCTAAGCTGTAAGGCTTGGATTTAGCGAATGAAAAAGCCGCCCCTTTGGGCGGCTTTTTATTGTTATATTTCTTAGTGATTAGTTTGTTGAGCGTTATGAGGTATAGACTTGTAGCTCCATTCGGATTGCTCGAGCGAGTCCAGACAAATCGCCATAAATAGACTTTGAATTGATGCTCATCTTCCTAAGCGCGGCATAGCAGGCTACATAAAGGCTTTTGTCTATGGTTATTTTGTGCATTTTGCAATCTGAATACAATTCTGAATTAATAATTGAATCGATGGTTTTTTCTCTGTTTCCAGATATCAAAAAGGTACCTGACTGTCGGTCTATTCGAGCATTTAGCTCTAAGGGCTCAGTTATCCAGAGTATATCGTATGCAAATCTATCAACAACCTCTTCAAATACCTGGTCAGGTTTACTACTAATGGATGTGTTGGTTTCTGAAAATTTCGCATCGACACTTTGAATGTAGGATATGGATCTATCCATTATCGCCACATAGTCAAGGGCAAAAATAGATAGATCTTTGTTGGATGAAGGATTGTAGTTCTCAAGAGCGAAATATAATGCAATATATGGGCTTTCGCTAAAATCGATCAATCTGGTAGGGGTGCCATAGTGCTGCATTACGGAGAGCCACGATAGCTTTGAAACTGGAGTGTGTTCAGATTTGTTGTATATATGATATTTCGAAATAAAGGTGCTTAAGGAGCGCTCTTCAAAAAGTCTTGCGTTATATGCGCTCCAGTTTTTTCCTAGTACTCTTTCTAAAGTGGAAGCTAGATTCCAGTCTGAATCCGCATGTCCACGATAAACAAAATTATTAGGTAGCTCATTTAGCCTTTGGATCAGAGTGTCCATCGATGTTATATGTTCGTCAATGATCATATCTTATCTCATTGTATTTGTTCTGCATTTCCTTAAGGACGTCTATGTCGCTAGTCAGTGGGTCAACTGAGATTTTTACCGCATCTCCTTTTAATGAAATTGGTATGGACTTTTTACCTGGTGCTTGTTGAATGCGTGCAGACACGGTGTTGGCGGTTGCGGCTGTTGACTTTGTTACTGCTTCAACGACTTCCTCGTTTAGAGAGTCGCCTACAACTTCGACGCTTCCGAACTTTCCATTCACGTCCTTACAATATACTGCAAGCGGTCGCTGGAACAGGGCATCTGCATCTACAGGGTTGGGGCCGGTAAAATACGCTTTAAATTTTTTTATAGCGTATGCAGATCTTATTTTCTCTATAAAGGTTTCTGGGTCTGGTATTGGTGCGAGTACCACCTCTACTCCAATTTCGACTGTTATATTAGTTGCTTCTAGCAAGCCCTTTATTTTTTTTGAAATGGAAATTACATCTGGTGCGACTTTGGATTTTTTGGCAATCCCTAGAAGCCCTATCGTTTGGTCAAAATAAACATACGTATATGGCCCGGAATCATCCATTTCTTCCAAGAAATCACCGGAAAGCTCATCAAATTTTTCAACTGTGGTTTTTGTCGTTCTGCCGACCGCAAATTTACCGCCGTCATGATTTATTGTTTGAATGTTTCCTATATGCCAGGTGTTATCTCTTCGTAGTTCCATTGAAGGCTTTTCTTCTAGGGCTCGTCTGAATATTTCCGAAGGAGAGAGATTTTCCGCGAATAGTGGAAGTTGAGATGGTTTTATGAATTTAACACGATATAAATGGTATTCGATTAGAGACAATTTAGACCTCGATTTCCTTGAGGATATTAATTATTTTGTTTTCGTTAGTGTGGAGAGGGTTATGTGAAATCTATCGTACTGAATGTTTTTTTTGCAAAAATTTGAAAGCTGATTTTTATCAGCCATAATTTGGTATTGTTCACTATGGCATTGTGGTGTCATGCTCACTCGTTCATCCATGTCGGAGGTGCTATCTACATACTGAAGCACGCTGTCACGAGACTAAACCAGATTGGTATCATTTTGCTAGCATTTGATCGACATCTATACCTTCATCAAACGCCCTCCTAATCTCTGTTATCCCGCCACGCCACTTGTTTAATATACTCAACATTGGAATTTGTGCTGGCCATCGCGCACGAAACCACCCACCTCGCTCGTTATCAGCTGGGTTCGGACTTCTTTTTTTTCGTAAATAAAGCGGAAAATGCTTCGGTGTTCAGTGGGAAGTCGTGAAGATCGATCCCGCTGTAATCCGATTTACGAATAACACTACTTATCGGAGAACTGCACGGTTTGCTTACTTTGGCGGCAGTGGAGCTATGTTCGAGGCTGGGTTTTTTGATCTTTTTGCTTGGGGGTCGACTTAACTGAGCATCCTGTAATCGACGTCCCATCTCATCGGATTCGCCAAGCTTGTTTAAGTCTTGCTCCAGGCTCAATGCCTGCATCACTGACAGATACGCCCCCATCGTCACCCCTGCACCACCCGACTCCAGTGAACGCAAGGTCATGACAGACATGCCGGCCCGCTCTGCCACCATTTTAGCGGTCAACCTTCGACGCAAACGTGCCAGTTTCAGGCGTTCGCCGAACTCGGTAAGCAGTCGTTTGGTACGAGGAAGCAGTGGCGCTGTTTTTCTAGCCATGCAGCTAATATTCCTTCACTTCTGAGGTGATAGCGCCAGAATAATTGCAGTTATGGGCCTTTTCACTCGCAGCTTTTGCAGTATTTGCTTTCCATTTCCTGTGTATCCCAGCGCTGTACTTTGACCGCCTGGTAAAGCATGCCGATGGTCAGCGGGACTTTGTCCCCGCGCCCCTTTGCCCTCCGCTTGAGATGCACATCAAATCCTTCCGGATGAAAGTAGCGATAGGCGTCGTAGTCCACGAGGTCAATCCCGAACTGTTCTTCCAGTGCCTCCATCAAATGCCGCGCATCAGCGCCGTTGCAGCCCAGGTCGAAGTTGATCGAGGTGGTGAGGCTGATGGTTTTGCGTTCGGGCAGGCCGAGTTCTTCGTGCAGCAGCTGCATAAGCAGGTGCATGGTGTGGTCGTCGGGGAAGTTGGGGGCGAGGTTCATGGTGCAGGTGTCCGGTTGGGCTTGCGCGGAGCTTATTGGGCTTCAGGCGTGGGGGGAAGTGAGGATGTGTTGCTCGCTTCCACACAAGCATCCGATCGAGCCCGGTTTTCTTTGACTTGCAGCGCATCGATATGAAATTCGCGAGAAGGCTCACGCTCACCGCTTATGATTTCGTTCATCTGTTGCACGCTCTCCATTAGCTCATCGAAAAACTTGCTCATGGTTATCTCCGGTGTTTGACGCTCGACGTTCCCAGAGCCGAACGCGGAGCGTCCGTAGAGGCATTCCCACGCAGGGCGTGGGAACGATCTTTTCACTCGGCGTCAGGCGGGTGCTTTCCAGCCCATCATGCGTTGTTGGGCGACTTGGAGCAGGTCGCAGCCGTCCTGGGCCAAGAGGTAGAGCGCGTGGGTGATGTGGGGGATGTCTTCGACGTCGCCGTGTTTGAAGCAAACGCAGTGCAGGGTTTTGAGGAGGTCGCTGGAGGCTCGAATGCGCTGGAGGGCGGCTTCGAGGATGTCGTGGGGGTTGGCCTCTGTGTCGATGATCAGGGGCTGGGAATCGGTGAGGTTGGTTTGCAGGGGGAGGTAACGATTGTTTGAAAGCGGATTCCATTTTTTCATAGTGAGAATTCTCAAGTACATCGGGGAAACCGCCGCCAGCGTGACCAAGCGATGGAGGCGGACTGTGTTCGGGTTGGTCAAACCGGTGAGAACTCACTTTGCCGGTACGCCCGAAGGCGTCCCGAACACAGCCACCATATAGCGTGCAGCACTTGAGGTGCCGCAGCATACAACGGAAGCGAAATGAGTTCTCTAATCGGGTGACCAAGCCCGAGTCGCTGATTTTGCAGCGACGGTCACGACTATAGGTGTGAGCCGCCAAGTCGCGATAGGCGACAAAGAGTCTTCGCTTGTAGGACCGGGACGAAGCTTTGATAGGGCGTTGCCTACGGATTTATCCCCGGCCGCAAATGCTCTCGTTTGCTATCAGGCGCACCGCGTTATCGTTCATCGCGGGCAAGCCCGACTCCCACAGGGACTTTCGTGCGGGCATTAACCAGCGGGGATTTTCGGCAAGCGTTGCCGGGCGATGTCGAGCAGTTCGTTGCCGTCCTGGGTGAGCAGGTACAGCGCGTTGACGATGCTGGGGATGTCGCCCGCATTTGCCTGTTTGAAGCACAGGCAATACAGCGTTTCGAGCAGATCGCTGGCGGCGCGGATGCGTTGTCGGGCGGCGTCGAGGATTTCGTGTGGGTCGGCCTCGGTATCAATGACCAACACGGGCGTTTCGCTGTAGCTGGTTTTGAGCGGGCGATAGCGGTCTTGCATGAGGTCAGTCCTGTGTTCAGCGGCGCGGCAAACTATAGAGGCCCGCTCCCAGGCATCGCAATACAGCGCAAATGGACGGGGTTTGTAGGGGATTTACCTGCGTTGTGGCCTTTTGCCTACGTGTTCCCCGAGGCTTTTTTCAGCAATTCCCCTAGAGGTCGAATTTCCTACGTGTTTGTCAGGCGCAGCGCATCAATCCTCTGTATGGTGCGCGCCAGAATCTGTAGGACGTTTCGAAAAACGTCCCTTCAACGCTTAAAGGGAATTAAGTATGCAATGGCTACGTATGGCCTCGATTTTGTTGCTGTGGGCGGGTGTTTGTCGTTTGGCGGGCGCAGCTGACACGGGTAACTCGTTGGTCCTCGCCAATATGGATCGCACCGGTTGGCCGGATGCCCTGACCAGCCAGGCGAACGTGGACACCGCGTCCCGCGCTGAGGTGTTGATGTTCGGCAAGGCACTGCTGGCCAGCGAAATGCTCGACGAACAAAGTCTGAAACAGCGACTGGGCGTGCAGGATGTGAAGCTCAAGTCGGTCAGGCAGGTGCGTGACGGGCTGTGGGATCGGTTACTGACCACTTACCGCGGCGCCAGTCAGAACTGCGACGGCGAACCCTTCTGCCCCCGCGTGCGAAGCGTCGCCGATTTGCGTCAGTTGGCGGCCGCTTTCACGGGTGAAATCAGCCCGGCCCATGCGGTTTGGGCGAGCAAGAGCCAAACCTTTCACGAGCAAGCGTTGAATGAGCAGTTGCGTGTGGCTGTGTTGGTACCCTGAGTTATCCCGAAAGTTTTGCGGAGATCGGGCTTGCTCGCGAAAGCAATCTGCCCACCGCCCGATTCCTCAAACCTGACCGTGTCCACGTTGCATCCGCTGTATCATCCCGTATCGTTTTGGCCCCCGACCTTTTCTCGACTCGCTGCGTTTGCCGGCTAGGCTTTGGGCTTCGCAGCGGTCAACGGAGTGACAGCTTATGCACAACACCCTGGAACAGGTTTTCGGTTATCCACAGTTTCGGCCTGGCCAGGAGGCGGCGGTCAGCGCGGTGTTGGCCGGGCGCTCGGCGGCGGCAATTTTTCCCACAGGCTCGGGCAAGTCCCTTTGTTATCAATTGCCGGCCCTGTTATTGCCGCACCTGACGCTGGTGGTCTCGCCACTGCTGGCATTGATGCAGGATCAGTTGGCGTTCCTTCAACGCCATGGCATTGCAGCGGGCAGCATCGATTCGGCCCAGAGTCGTGACGACGCAAGCGACGTGATGGCCCGGGCCAAGTCCGGCGAACTGAAGATTTTGATGATCTCTGTGGAGCGCCTGAAGAACGAGCGCTTCCGCAATTTTCTGCAGCAGGTGCCGATCTCGTTGTTGGTGGTGGACGAGGCTCACTGCATCTCGGAGTGGGGCCACAATTTCCGCCCCGACTACCTCAAGCTTCCCGACTACCAGCGTCAGTTCAACATTCCGCAGGCGCTGCTGCTGACCGCCACTGCGACGCCCAAAGTGATCGCGGACATGGAGGCGAAGTTCGCCATCGCTCCCGAAGACGTGGTGACCACCGGTTTTTACAGGCCAAACCTGAATCTGCTGGTCGAGCCGGTACGCGGTCAGGACAAACGCCGACGACTCGTCGAATGGATGAGCGAACGTCCTGGCCAGCCGAGCATCGTCTACGTCACCCTGCAAAAAACCGCCGAGCACATCGCCGAACACCTGGGCCGCAACGGCATCCAGGCCGAGGCCTATCACGCCGGTTTACCTCACGAAAAACGCGAAGCCATTCAAAAGAGTTTCATGAGCGGGCAGTCGAATTGCATTGTCGCCACCATCGCCTTCGGCATGGGCATCGACAAGAGCGACATCCGCAACGTGGTGCATTTCGACCTGCCCAAATCCATCGAAAACTACAGCCAGGAAATCGGCCGCGCCGGGCGTGACGGGCACCCATCCGACTGCCTGGTATTGGCGAACCGCGACAGCCTCAACGTGCTGGAAAACTTCGTCTACGGCGACACGCCAGAACTGGACGGCATTCGCTGTGTGCTCGATGAGATGCAAGCTGCTGCGCCTGAGGGGCAGTGGGAGTTTTTGTTGGGGCCCTTGTCGGACCAGAGCAACATTCGTCAGTTGCCGCTCAAGACTTTACTGGTGCAGCTCGAACTGCGTGGTTTGATTGCCCCGCGTTACGCCTATTACGCCGAATACCGCTTCAAGTATTTGCAAGAACCGGAAGCTTTGCTGGCCCGCTTCGAGGGCGAGCGCAAAGATTTTGTCGCTGCCATCATCCAGACCTCCAGCCGCGCCCGAACCTGGGCCACGGTGAATTTCGACGCGCTCTATGAACAGCATCAAGCCGAGCGCAACCGGGTGGTCAAGGCGCTGGATTATTTCCAGGAGAAGGGCTGGGTCGAGCTGGAAAGCAAGCAGATGACCGAGGTCTACAGCCTGCTGCAAGCGAATGTCGACAGTCAGGCACTGAGCGCCGAACTGCACGCCTATTTCACCCAGCATGAACGTACCGAGATTGCTCGGATTCACGCGATGCTGGATCTGTTCGCCACCGACCATTGCCTGGGCTATCGCCTGGCCGAGTACTTCGGCGATGAAAACGCGCCTCGTCAGTGCGGGCATTGTTCGGTGTGTCATGGACAAGTGGCGCGGCTGCCATCGCCGCCAGAATTGCCGGCACTTGTGGATAAACACTTCGAAGCGCTGTGCGGTGATTTTATCCACAGGCATGAACAGCACACCGGCAATGTACCGTCGGCCGAACGCGTAACGCGGTTTTTGTGCGGGATCAGCGTGCCGCTGTTTACCAAGCTCAAGGCGCGTTCGATATCGGGATTTGCGGCGCTGGAAAATTATCCGTATGCCGAGGTGCGGGAGTGGGCTGAAGCGCATCTGCCGAGTTAAAACGCGGACCAATGTGGGAGCGGCGGTGCGACGATTCGACTTGCTCGCGAAAGCGGTGTGTCAGTCGACATCATCACTGACTGTCACACCGCTTTCGCGAGCAAGCCCGCTCCCACAGGGATCTTTGGTGTATTCGCGGGTAGATCCATCCGCTGAATGTTGCTCATCACAGGAATAAATTTCAAAAATACCCGGCGGCTGACTATGGTGAGGACTGTCTTTGGATCGCCAACAAGAGAGCAACCATGAGCCAGACACCGTTCAACATTCAGCGCGCCGCCGTGATCGGTGCGGGCACCATGGGCCGTGGCATTGTCATGTGCCTGGCCAACGCCGGCGTTCCGGTGCAGTGGGTCGATAACAATCCGCAGATGCTGGAACAGGCGCTGGTCACCGTGGCAGACACCTATGCACACAATGTGCGCCAGGGCCGCATCGATCAGGCCGAGGCGGAGGCGCGCATTGCACGGGTCACGGTGGCGGCCGACTATGCGTCGATCCGCGAGGTTGATCTGGTGATCGAAGCGGTTTACGAAAACCTTGAGCTCAAGCAAAAGATTTTCCGCGAACTGGACGGTCTGCTCAAACCCGAAGCCATTCTAGCCAGCAACACGTCGGCGCTGGATATCGACGCCATCGCCGCGGCGACTCGCCGTCCGGCTCAGGTCCTGGGGCTGCACTTCTTCAGCCCGGCGCACATCATGAAATTGCTGGAAATCGTTCGCGGTGCGCAAACCTCGCCGGCGGTGCTTGATGCGGCGCTGGAGCTGGGCAAGCGCATGGGCAAGGTCAGCGTGGTGGCAGGCAACTGCAATGGTTTCATCGGCAACCGCATGCTCAATACCTACGTGCTTGAAGCGCGCAAGATGCTGCTCGAGGGCGCTTATCCCTACCAGGTGGATGCCGCGCTGCAAATTTTTGGCTTCGCTATGGGGCCGTTCCGCATGTACGACGTTGTTGGCGTCGACCTGGGATGGCGGGCTCGGGAATTGGCTGGTGAAGGGCAGGACGCGCCGGAGGTTCAAGTGGATAACCGTCTGTGCGAATTGGGGCGTTTTGGTCAGAAGAGCGGCAATGGCTATTACCACTATGAACCGGGCAGTCGACAGGCTGAACACGATCCTGAAGTCGATGCGCTGGTGCTAAATGTTAGCGAAGGGCTTGGCTTCCAGCGTCGGGAGATAAGCCCTGAGGAGATTCTCGAGCGCTGTCTGCTGGCGCTGGTCAATGAAGGTGCGAAGATCCTTCAGGAAGGTATTTCTGGGTCGGCGCACGACATCGATCTGGTGTACCTCAACGGGTACGGTTTCCCGGCGGACAAGGGCGGGCCAATGGCGTGGGCGGATCAGCAAGGGCTGGCGGATATTCATCAGCGTTTGATGGCGCTGGAGACCCGCCAGGGTGATCACTGGAAGCCGGCGCGGTTGATTGGCGAGTTGGAGGCGGTGGGTAAAGGGTTTGCGGATCGGTAGACTTCATCCACTTCAAGACGAGAGCTGCGCATGAACCAACGCACCGACTACCCGCACTTCCAGCCCATCACCACCCGCTGGCACGACAACGACGCCTACGGTCACGTCAACAACGTCACTTACTACAGCTTTTTCGACACGGCAGTGAACGCCTACCTGATCGAAGTCGGTGGCCTGGATATCCATGACGGCGAGGTGGTGGGTTTTGTGGTGAGTTCGTCTTGCGATTACTTCGCCTCCATCGCCTTTCCGGACCGGATCGAGATCGGTCTGCGGGTGGGCAAGTTGGGCAACAGCTCGGTGCAGTACGAACTGGCGGTGTTCAAGGCCGGGGAGGACGAGGCCTGCGCGGCGGGGCGCTTCGTGCATGTGTTTGTGGATCGGGCGTCGAATCAGCCGGTGACGATTCCTGCCGGGTTGCGCGGCGCATTGGAGCGACTGGTGGCTTGATGGACAAAAAAAATCGCAGCCCTTGAGCTGCGATTTTTTATTTATCTGTCAGCGATGCCGTTCAGGCCTCAATGATGACGATAGTGCTTTTTATGTTTGCGATGACCATAGGCATGACCTCGGCCCGGGTGGCCGTCACGGTAGTAGCGACGATCATCACGGCCGCCGCGATAGGAGCGACGATCATCGTCTTCATCGCTCTTGTTGCCCATGTAGTTACCCAGCGCGCCACCGGCGCCGCCACCTGCTGCGGAGCCGATCAGGCTGCCGGTGGTGCCGCCCATGCTGCGGCCGACCACGTTGCCGCCTGCTGCGCCCAACGCACCGCCAATGGCGGCTTCGCCACGGCTGCGTTTGTCTGCGCCGACTGCGCTACCACCCGCGCCGCCCAGGGCCGCGCCAATGGTCGAACCTGTATTGCCGCCCAGCGACTGACCGACGACCGAGCCAAGAACCCCGCCCAATGCGCCGCCCACACCTGCTTCGGTGGTGCCTCCGGCAGAAGCGAAGCCACTGACCAGGCCAAGGGACAACAAGAGTATCGAGGAGAACTTCATTAGAGGAACCTCAAGGGGATGACGGCGCGATCCTGAGGCTGTGTCATGGTCGTGACAATCGAAATCCGACGAGTAACACGACTTCAACACATATCTATAAGTTGCTGTTTTTTGGGCGGAACTTAAGTATTTTTCGCCGGTCTTTAGCTACTTCGGATAGGCCGTTTTTGTGAAAAAACGGCCTTTTTTGTGGGCGATTGGAAAGTGGCCGAAAGTCCCGATCATGAGTTGCCATGTCGGACGCCTTAGCGGGCAAGCCTCGCTCCTACAGGATCCGCGTCATGTACAAAAAAATGCGTAAGACACAGATCCTGTAGGAGCGAGGCTTGCCCGCGAAGAGGCCAGACCTGCTGTCCCGTTAAGCCGACTTGGCCAAAATCAACCCGGTCTCACTCGCCATTTCCAGCCGGATCGCCACAAACTTCGACGTCGGCGTATGGCTGCGATCCCCGGTGCTTTCCAGCGGCACCAGCGGATTCACTTCCGGGTAATACGCCGCCGCCTGCCCCGCAGGAATATCAAACGCGAGCAGCGTAAAGCCCTTCACCCGACGCTCACGCCCGTCATCCCAGATCGAAACGATGTCAGCCTTCTGCCCTGGTTTGAACCCCAGGCGAATGATGTCCGCCTCGTTTACAAACAACACATCCCGCTGACCTTTCACGCCACGATAACGGTCATCCAGCCCATAAATCGTGGTGTTGTACTGATCGTGAGAACGCATCGACTGCATGATCAGGTCCGGCAACACGCCAGTGGCGCGCGTGCGTTCGTGCACCAGGTCTTTGGGCAGGACGTTCGGCCGGAAATTGGCGCGCCCTGACGGGGTGTTCCACTTGCGTGCACCGGCGCTGTTGCCGAGGTAGAAACCGCCCGGACTCTTGACCTTCTCGTTGAAGTCTCGGAAGCCCGGAATGGTGTCGGCAATCAAGTCACGGATGCGACTGTAATCGGCCACCAGCCAGTTCCAGTCCACCGGTTTGCTGCCCAGTGTGGCGGCTGCGATACCGGCGATGATCGACGGCTCGGAACGCATCTGGTTCGATAGCGGCTGCAACTGGCCGTTGGAGGCGTGGACCATGCTGAACGAATCTTCGACGGTCACCGCTTGCGCGCCTTCGGCCTGTATGTCGATGTCGGTCCGGCCCAGGCACGGCAGGATCAGCGCCTCTTTACCGTGGGCCAAATGGCTGCGGTTGAGCTTGGTGCTGATCTGCACGGTCAGGTCGCAATTGCTCAGGGCCTGGAAGGTGCGCGGGCTGTCCGGGGTCGCCTGGGCGAAGTTGCCACCCAGACCGATAAAGACTTTGGCGCGACTTTCGGCCATGGCATGAATCGCCTCGACCACGTTATGGCCGTTTTCACGCGGCACCTTGAACTGGAAGCGCCGCTCCAGGGCATCGAGGAACGCCACCGGCGGACGTTCGTTGATGCCCATCGTCCGGTCACCCTGCACGTTACTGTGGCCGCGCACCGGGCACAGGCCGGCGCCCGGCCGGCCGATGTTGCCGCGCAGCAGCATAAGGTTGGCGATTTCCTGGATGGTTGCCACCGAGTGGCGGTGCTGAGTGATGCCCATGGCCCAGCACATGATGACGTTCTTGCCTTTGGCGTACATGCGCGCCGCTTGCTCGATTTCCACCAGGGTCAGGCCGGACTGCTCGACGATCTGCGCCCACGGCGTGTCATCAATGGCGCCCAGGTATTCCAACACGTTGGCGCTGTGTTCATTGAGGAAGTCGTGATCGAACACGGAAGGGTTGCCGGTCTGCTGCGCTTCGCGCTCCCAATGCAGCAGGAATTTCGCCATGCCGCGCAACAACGCCATGTCGCCGCCGAGCGCGGGGCGGAAGTAGGCGGTGTTGGTCGGCTTGTCGCCGTTGGTGAGCATTTCGATCGGGTGCTGCGGGTGCTGGAAGCGTTCCAGGCCGCGCTCTTTCAGTGGGTTGACGCACACCACTTGCGCGCCGCGTTTGACGGCTTCGCGCAAAGGTTCGAGCATCCGCGGATGGTTGGTGCCCGGGTTTTGGCCCCAGACAAAAATCGCATCGGCGTGTTCGAAGTCGTCGAAGGTCACGGTGCCTTTGCCGACGCCGACGCTTTGCGCCAGTGCCACACCGCTGGCCTCGTGGCACATGTTCGAACAGTCGGGGAAGTTGTTGGTGCCGTAGGTGCGCACGAACAATTGATAGAGGTAGGCCGCTTCGTTGCTGGCGCGGCCCGAGGTGTAGAACTCGGCCTGATTAGGGCTCGACAGGCCTTGCAAATGTTTGGCGATCAAGGCGAACGCCGCTTCCCAGTTGATCGGCTGGTAGCGATCGGTTTCGGCGTCATAGCTTAATGGCTCGGTCAGACGGCCCTGATATTCCAGCCAATAGTCACTTTGTTCCAGCAACGAACTGACGCTGTGTTTAGCAAAGAAAGCGCCGTCGACACGCCGTTTGGTCGCTTCCCAGTTCACCGCTTTGGCGCCGTTCTCGCAGAACGCCACCATGCCGGCTTCGTTGGAATCGCCCCAGGCGCAACCGGGGCAGTCGAACCCGCCGTTCTTGTTGGTTTTGAGCATCATGCGCAGGTTCTTCAGCGCGTTGTCACTGGTCAACCAGGCCCGGGCAACGCTGGCCAGTGCGCCCCAGCCACCGGCCGGGCCCTTGTAGGGCTTGTAGCGGGGGACGGGTTTCTGGTCGGCTTGACGGTGTTGACTCACGCTTGATTCTCCAATGCCGGGCTGTAGACCCGCGGCGCATTCTTCTGGGGCAGATGGATGAGGTTGAGGTTGTGGCGACGGGCCCATTGCACGGCAAGGCCCGTGGGCGACGACAGGCTAACCAGGGTCTGGATGCCGGCGCGCAATACTTTCTGAATCAATTCGAGGCTGCATCGGCTGGTGACAATCGCCAGGCCGCCTTCAGTGGGGATCTTCTGGCGGATGAGCCCGCCAATCAGTTTGTCGAGGGCGTTGTGTCGGCCGATGTCTTCGCGGCCCAGCAGCAACTCGCCCTGACCGTTCATGAACACCGCCGCATGCACCGCGCCGGAATACTGGCCAAGCGGCTGGAATGCACCGATGCGCTGGCGCAAACCATCAAGCCATTCGGCAGGTGGCAAGGGCGCTCCGGGCAACACTTTGAGGTCCGGCAATGCCTGTTCAACAGCCTCTACGCCGCAGAGCCCGCAGCCGCTGGTGCCGGCCATTTGCCGACGCTGTTGCTTGAGGTTCCAGAACGCGCGGTTGGCGATGGTCACTTGCGCGTACTGCGCCGAGCCCGAGCCGCTGAGTTGCAGGTCATAGATGTCGGACGCGTCTTCGATGATGCCGCTGCCGAGGCTGAAACCGACGATGAAGTCTTCAAGGTCCGTCGGCGTTACCAACATCACCGCCTGGCTGATGCCGTTATAAGCGATCGCCAACGCGACTTCCTCGGCCAGCGCGGTGCTGGTCGATTCGGTTTGCTGAAGGTCGCTGTAACTGTAAGTCTGGCTGGCGGCGGGTGCGGGCGCTTCAAAGGCTGGCGCCGCGCAGGCAGGGCGCTTGGCTTTCATGGGCATCACCGACGGTTTAGTCAGCTTTAAGCCTAGGCGCGTCAACTTGTCGCGTCTAATCGCTTATACCGATCTACCGATAGATGACGTCGATCAAGAAGCTGTCAGCGATTTCTGATAGATCGCAAAACAGGCTTCAGCCAGCGCCGAACGAGGGGCACTACGGCGCATGATCAGCCCCAGCCGGGCAAGGGTCTGGGCGTTTTCGATGGGTTGCAGGCGCAAGTGATCGGTGAGATTTTCCAAACCGCCATCCAACGGCATCACCGCGCAGCAAAGGCCGCCGTGCACCGCTTGTAACAATTGATGGACGGCGTCGGTCTGCAGAAGCGGCTGGGGCGTCAGGCCGCGGCTGTGGAAATTGTGATCGATCGACTGGCGAAAATGCATGCCGCTGGTGAGCATGCCCAGGGGCAGTTCGATCAATGACTCCCAACTCAACGGCGCCTCGCCGAAGCTGAAGAAGCGCTGATCGTAGAGCAGGCCCATGTGGGTCTCGCTGAAGGCCAGGGAATCGAAACGCTCGTTGTCCAGGCGCTCCAGGAACGAGACGCCGAGGTCCAGGCGGTTGTTCGCCAGTTGCTCGAGGATTTGTTCGGAGCTCAGGGCCGAGAGTTCAAAGCGCAAGTTCGGGTGCTCGGCATGCAGGCGTTGCATCAACGGCAGCGGATCGAAACTCGACAGCGGCACCACGCCCAACCGCAGCGTACCGACCAGATTGCCGCGACAGGCGGCGGCCTCAGCCTGCAAGCCGTCGTAGGCGGCCATCACCGTGCGCGCCCACGCCAGCACGCGTTCGCCCGGCGCGGTGAAGCCTTCGAAGCGCTGGCCGCGATTGACCAGCGGCAGGTCGAGTTCTTCTTCGAGGCTGCGCAGGCGCATGGACAGGGTCGGCTGGGTGATATGACAGCGCGCGGCGGCATGGCCGAAGTGGCGTGTTTCGTCGAGGGCGATGAGGAATTTCAGCTGCTTGATGTCCATCTTCGCTCCAGGGCGCGGTGAAGGGGGGATTCTAGCGCTTGCGCCGGATCAACGTCATTGGTCGGGTTGGAGCCAGGGGTTTGAAGCTTGGTCTAGGCTTTTGCGTCTGGAACCTAAAACCCAAGGAGAGTGCATCATGAGTCTTTTGAGCTTTGTGAAAGAAGCGGGCGAAAAACTGCTGGATCTGCTGACACCCGGCAATGCCAATGCCAGTGAGCAGTTGAAGGAACACATCAGCAAGGTCGGCCTGGGTAATCCGAACGTGCAGGCCACGGTAGATGGCGACAAAGTCACCGTCACCGGTGAAGTGGCAACCCAGGAGGAGAAGGAAAAAATTCTGCTGGCTGTGGGCAATATCGCTGGCGTTGGTAGTGTTGATGATCAGATTACCGTCGCCGGTGGGGCGACGCTGGTGGAGGCGAAGTTCGTTGTGGTTGAGAAGGGCGACACCCTCAGCGCGATTTCCCTGCGCGTGTACGGCGACGCCAACAAGTATCAAAAAATCTTCGATGCAAACAAACCGATGCTCAAGGACGTGAACAAGATCTATCCGGGGCAGTCATTGCGGATTCCTGAATAATCTTGAGATCGCTTTCGCGGGCAAGCCTCGCTCCTACAGTTTTAGGTCGTACGCAGACTTCGCGAACGGCACGGACTTGTAGGAGCGAGGCTTGCCCGCGAACCAGGCGCCTCGGTCTCAAAGCCCTGCAATCAACTCCCGATAATCCCCCACCGCCGCAAACTCCGCCGTGTCCTTCGGCCCTTTGCGACTGTCGGGCTCACTCACCGCCAACAAATGCGCCACCCCAAAACTGCGCGCACTGCGCAGGATCGGCAACGTGTCGTCGATAAACAGGCTACGCGCCGGGTCGAACCCGATGTCGGCCTGCAAGGCATCCCAGAACTGCGGATTTTCCTTGGGAAAACCGTAGTCATGCGAGCTGATCAACCGCTCGAAATACGGTGCCAGTTCAATCCGTTCCAGTTTCAATGACAGCGAATCACGGTGAGCATTGGTAATCATCACCACGCGTTTCCCCGCCTGTTTGATCGCCGCCAGAAACGTGTCCGCGTCCGGGCGCAGTGCGATCAGGTGAGCGGTTTCCAGTTTCAGTTCACGCACCGACAGCTTCAGCTCGGCGCTCCAGAAATCCAGGCAATACCACTGCAACTGACCGGCGTTGCGTTCGAACAGCGGCTGCAATTCCATCTCGGCCATGGCCCGGCTGACCCCGTGCAACTCGGCATAACGCTGAGGCAGGTGCTCCATCCAGAAATGGTTGTCGTAGTGCAGGTCCAGCAGCGTGCCGTCCATATCCAGCAGAACGGTATCGATGTCGCGCCAGGGCAGCAGGGACATAAAAAACTTCTCCAGCGGTAAAAAAGATATCCGAGGTCAACAATCAGGATAGGCCGGGTATAGTAACCCGCTATCGCCCAGGAGCCGCTTATGCGCCAGAAACCCACCGTACTCGCCCGCGAGATCGTCGCCACCAGTCGTTTGTTTTGCGTCGAGGAGCTGAAGCTGCGCTTTTCCAATGGCGTGGAGCGCACCTACGAGCGTTTGGTCGGCAAAGGGGCCGGGTATGGAGCGGTGATGATTGTGGCGATGCTCGATGCGGATCATGCCGTGCTGGTCGAAGAGTATTGCGGCGGCACCGATGCCTATGAGCTGTCGTTGCCCAAGGGATTGATCGAGCCGGGCGAGGACGTGCTGGCGGCGGCCGAGCGCGAGCTCAAGGAAGAGGCCGGGTATGGTGCGCGGCAGCTGGAGCACCTGACCGAGTTGTCGTTGTCCCCCGGTTACATGAGCCAGAAGATCCAGGTGGTGCTGGCCACTGATCTGTACGAAGAACGCCTGGAGGGCGACGAACCCGAGCCGATGGGCGTGGACAAGATCAACCTGCGCGAGCTGTCGGCCCTGGCGCAGAACCCGCGATTCACGGAGGGCCGTGCCTTGGCGGCGCTGTACCTGGCCCGTGATCTGCTGACTCAGCGTGGGGTGTTTGTGCCATGAATTTTCCGCATCCATTGATGGCGCCGGTGGTTGAGCTGGCATTGAAGGCTGGCGAAGCGATTCTGCCGTTCTGGCGCTCGGGCGTGGCGGTTACTGCAAAGTCTGATGATTCACCCGTGACGGCTGCGGACTTGGCCGCCCACCATTTGATTCTGGACGGACTGACGGCGCTGGACCCGAGCATTCCGGTGCTGTCCGAAGAAGACGCCAATATCCCCCAGAGCGTGCGCGCCGGCTGGCAGCGCTGGTGGCTGGTGGACCCGTTGGACGGGACCAAGGAGTTCATCTCCGGCAGCGAAGAGTTCACCGTCAACATTGCGCTGATCGAGCAGGGCCGGGTCGTGTTTGGCGTGGTCTCGATGCCGACCAACGGGCGGTTTTATGTCGGCGGTGCCGGTCTGGGCGCGTGGCGTGGCGACAAAGGTGCCGACGTGCTGCCGATTCAGGTTCGCGAGGTGCCGGCGCCGGGTGAGGCGTTTACCGTGGTCGCCAGCCGCCGGCATTCAAGCCCCGAGCAAGAGCGCTTGCTGGCCGGGTTGAGTGCCAGTCTGGGTGAGCTGCAACTGGCGAATATCGGCAGTTCGTTGAAGTTCTGTTTGCTGGCGGAAGGGGCGGCGGATTGTTATCCGCGCCTGGCGCCGACTTCGCAGTGGGACACGGCGGCGGCTCAAGGCGTGCTGGAAGGGGCGGGCGGTGAGGTGCTGGATTTGAGCGGGAAGCCGTTTTGTTATCCGGCGCGGGAATCGTTGTTGAATGAGTTCTTTTTGGCGCTGCCGGCGAAGGCTGCGTGGCGGGAGAAGTTACTGGAACTGGCCCGATCCTGAGTTCACCCAAACCTGTGGCGAGGGAGCTTGCTCCCGCTGGGCTGCGAAGCGGCCCCAAAACCCAGACACCGCGCAGCATCAGTTAAACCCGGCTGCCTGATTTGAGACGGCTGCGCCCGAGCGCGGACCGGCCGGCGGGAGCAAGCTCCCTCGCCACAGGTTTTGTGTCTTTACCGGTGCAGGACGTACTGCCCGGTAAACCTCACCGCATCGTCATTGCTATCGGCATTGACGATCCGCGAATGCAGTGCCAACCGCGCACGTCCGTATCGCTGATACGTCGCCAAAAACTTCTTCCACACCGCCGCACCTGGCGCCTGGCAGATCGCAATCGCGTCCAGGGTCACCGGCAGCGGATAGGTGATGTGCCCCTCGTGAATCACGATGTGCCCGCCTTCAACCCCTTCTTCATGCAATCGCAAATGCAGCCAGCCCCAGCCTGCCAGCACCGCGCCGCAATACAGGCTGCCGCCGAACATGGTGCTTTTGTGATTGACGTTGGCGTCCAGCGGCAAGTGCAGGCGCAGTTGCTGGTCGTGCCAGTCGAGCACTTTGAGGCCCATGTCCCGGGTCAACGGAATATCGCGATGGAGGACTGATTCCAGGTGACGACTGTCGCGGCTCATGCACGGGTCTCTTTTTTAAAGATGATGATGGGACGGTAGCTCAATCGAGTTCGTCGGTGTGGCTGCTGGCGCCACCGTCGGCGAAGTTCAGGCCGTGCTTGCGCAGTTTGTCGTGCAAGGTCTTGCGCGGAATGCCGAGGGCTTCGGCGAGGCTGCGCACTGAGCTGTGAGGGCGCGTCAGTTCGGCGGCAATCAACGATTTCTCGAAGTTTTCCACTTGCTCGCTCAGGCCACCGCTGACCACTTCGACGTTCATACCGACAGCGCCATCCGATGCGTTATTGTCCAGGGCCAGTTCCAGGCCCAGGGCAAAACGTTCGGCAGCGTTTTGCAGTTCCCTCACGTTGCCCGGCCAGGTGTGTCGCAACAACAGGGCGCGTTGCCCCGGTTGCAGTTCATGGGGCGGCAAGCCATGGCGGGCGCTGGCTTCATCGGCGAAATGCTGGAACAGCATCAGCGCGTCTTCGCCGCGTTCGCGCAACGGCGGTATACGCAGCGGTGCGACGTTCAGGCGGTAATACAAGTCGGCCCGGAAGCGGCCCTGATCGGCGGATTGACGCAGGTCTTCCTTGGTCGCGGCGATGATGCGGATGTCCAGCGGGATCAACTGATTGCCGCCCAAGCGCTCGACCACCCGCTCTTGCAGCATGCGCAGCAATTTCACTTGTACATCCAGGCTCATGCTTTCAATTTCGTCGAGGAACAGCGTGCCGCCGTTGGCGAATTCGAACTTGCCGATGCGACGCTTTTGCGCGCCTGTAAACGCACCTGGCTCGTGACCGAACAGCTCGCTTTCCACCACCGATTCGGCCAGTGCGCCGGCGTTGATCGCCACGAACGGGCCGTTACGTCGACTCGACAGATCGTGCAGTGCCCGGGCCACGACTTCTTTGCCAGCACCGGTTTCGCCGAGGATCAGCACGTCGGCCCTGGTCGCCGCCAGCGCGCCAATTTGCTCGCGCAAGCGCAGCATCGGCGCCGAGTGCCCCACCAATCGGGTGCTCAGTTCATTGCGATCGCTCAGGGCCAGACGCAGGCTGCGGTTATCCAGCACCAGTCGGCGCAGAGCCAAGGCACGGCGCACGCTGTCCAGCAGCGCGTCGCTGGCGAAGGGTTTTTCCAGGAAGTCATAAGCGCCGGCGCGCATCGCTTGCACGGCCAGCGGCACATCGCCGTGGCCGGTGATCAGCAGCACCGGCAGATCCGGGTCCTGGGCATGCAGTTCGGTCAGCAGTTCGAGGCCGTCCATGCCCGGCATGCGGATGTCGCTGACCACCACGCCCGGCCAGTCACGCTCCAGTTGCGCGGCCAGGCCTTTGGCTTCGGCCAGTGGCAGGATTTTAAGGCCCGCCAGGTCCAGCGTCTGGCTCAAGGCCTGACGCAAGTGGGGATCGTCGTCGATCAGCACGACCTGGATGCGGTTGTCGATGGTCATGCACTTCGATCCTCGGACGGTTGCAGGCTCACGCCCGGCGCGCCTGCGCGCAACTTCAGGGTAATCAGGGCGCCGCCTTCCTTGTGGTTGGCGAACGACAGTTCACCGCCGAAGGCGCGCATCAGGGTTTCGCAAATTGCCAGCCCTAACCCAAGCCCCTGAGTGCGGGTCTTGGTGGTGTAGAAGGGCTCGCTGGCGCGGCCAAGGGCCTCCATGCAAAAGCCGGGGCCGTTGTCGCGAATGTACAGAATGACGCCGTCCGCAGTGGATTGGGCACTCAACCAGAGTTTACGCGGCGGGCCTTTTTCGGTCAGCGCGTCGAGGGCGTTGGCCAGCAGGTTGCCGAGCACCTGACGCAGACGGGTTTCCCCTGCCTCGACCCACAGCGTGGCCGCCGGTAAATCGCGGATCAATTCGACTTCCATGCTGCGCCGACGCTTGGCCAGCAACGCCAGGGCGTCATCAAGCGCCGGTTGCAGGGCGACGCTTTCCGGGGCATGGCGATCGCGCCGGGCGAAGGCGCGCAGGTGGGCGATGATCGACGCCATGCGCCCGGTCAGTTCGCTGATCAGTTTGAGGTTGCCGCGGGCATCGTCGGTGCGCTGATGATCGAGCAGCACTTCGGCGTTTTCCGCATAGCTGCGAATGGCGGCGAGCGGTTGATTCAATTCGTGGCTGATGCTCGCGGACATCGTCCCCAGCGCCGACAGCTTGCCCGCTTGCACCAGGTCGTCCTGGGCGTGCACCAGTTCCTGCTGGGCGTGTTCGCGCTCCAGCACTTCCTGTTTCAGTCGACGGTTGAGGCCTTCGAGGTCGCTGGTCCGTTCGGCGACCCGGCCTTCCAGTTCCCGCCGGGCCTTGGCTTCGAAGGCGATGCGGTCGAGGTAATGGCGGCGGCGCTGCATCATCAAGCCGAGCAGCAGCATCACTACCAGTAACGTCGCGCCGCCAATGGCGACGACGGTGCGCACCGGGCGGTCGATCAGGGTGCGTGGGGCGAGGATGCTGACATTCCAGCCGGTTTCGGCGATCTGCTGCGTCTGGGTCAGCCAGGCGTTGGGGTTGAGTTTCAACGGTTTCGGATCGCGGGTCGGGTACGGCTGGATCGCAGTGATCGCTTTGCTTTCTTCTTCGTTCAAGGGCCGGGTCGAGCGGAATCGCCACTCAGGCCGCGACGTGAGGATGACCACGCCGTTATGGTCAGTCAGCAGCAGTTGTTCCGGGGTTTTGCCCCACAGGCTTTCGGTGTGGTCCAGGTCGACCTTGACCACCAGCACGCCGATGATTTTCTCGCCGTTGCGCACGGCGGCGGCGAAGAAATAGCCGCGCTTGGCTGACGTGGTGCCTAAACCGAAAAAGCGCCCGAGCCGCCCGGCCATCGCTTCGCTGAAATACGGACGGAAGGAAAAATTGCGGCCGACGAAACTGTCGTGTTTATCCCAGTTCGACGCGGCGAGGGTCTTGCCCGTGGTGTCCATCAGATACATGACTTCGGCGCCGGTCTGGGCGCTGATGTTTTTCAGCAAGCGATTGGCATTGCCTTGGGTGACGCTGTCGTCCGGCGCCCCGAGCACCGCGCGCAGGGCCGGCAGGTCGCCGAGGATCTGCGGCAACACTTCATAACGGTGCAGCGTGCCCAGCAGGTTGGCGACGTAAAGGTCGAGGGTCTGACGGTTCTGCCCGGCCAGTTCGCTGCGGTAATAACGCTCGGCCAGATGCTCCAGCGGCCACAGCAACGGCGCCAGGCACAGTGCAAGCAGTGCGAGGCTGCGCCAGCGGGGTCTGCGGGGGAGGGTCGGAGTCATGAGCATCTAGCGCCTGTGGGTACCGGCGCATTATGCCTAGGCTTGCCGGCGCAGTCTGCGCACCATGGGGCAGGCACGCCTGTACGGTGAACATTCGGACAGCGTTTCAGGAAAAGACGTCAGCGTCCTTGAAGAACGCAGCGGCTTGATCTTTGCCGGACAGTTGCGGTGCTTCGTCCAGTTGCCAGTCAATGGCCAGGTCCGGGTCATCCCAACGGATGCTGCGCTCCGCCGACGGTGTGTAATAGTCAGTGGTTTTGTAAAGAAACTCGGCAAAATCACTCAACACCACAAATCCGTGTGCGAAACCTTCCGGAATCCATAGTTGGCGATTGTTCTCGGCGGACAGGCGCACGGCGACCCATTTGCCGAATTGCGGCGAGCTGCGACGAATGTCCACGGCCACATCAAGCACTTCACCGACGGTGACGCGCACCAATTTGCCTTGAGTGTTTTCCAGTTGGTAGTGCAGGCCGCGCAGCACACCTTTTTGCGAGCGGGAATGGTTGTCCTGAACAAACTGTGTGGCCAGGCCCGTCGCTTCTTCGAAAGCCTTCGCGTTGAAACTTTCATAGAAAAAGCCACGCTCGTCACCAAATACCTTGGGTTCGATGATTAGAACACCGGGCAGATCGGTGGTGACTACATTCATATCCTTTCTCCAGCAATTGGCGTTGATGGCCGACATTCTTGCGCAAAGTGCCAGCCGGCGCGAGTGGTGTGGTTTATCAGGACAGAATTGGCGACTTGAGCCCGTCAGCCAAGCCTCACCGTTTGACAGTGAAAGGCGACGCATTGTGGTTATGTTCGTTTCTCCATGAAGTCGGGGTCAATTAAAGCAATCCGGGGTTCGTGCAGGAAAGTTCAGCTAAGAGGTTGCAGGTTTGAGAGGGGGGTTGCGTATCGCCTCAAGCAGTGGCGATATAAGCACCTAATAAAATTACAGAGGTCGTTGTATGCCGCTCGCCACGTTGATTCACCGCGCCAGTTTGCCCAGCCCGCAAGTGACTGCGGAGCAAGCGCTAGAGCTGCTGGAGGGACATTACGGGCTGAGTGGAAGGTTGCACGCCCTGGGCAGCCAGCAGGACCTCAACTTTCGGGTCGACAGCGATCAAGGGCGTTTCGTCCTGAAAATTTGCCGTGGCGACTATTCGGCGCTGGAGCTGCAAGCCCAGCATGCCGGGCTCAAGCAGTTGGGTGAACACTCCGGCGTGCATGTGCCGCGAGTGATTCCCTCCATGAGCGGTGCAGACCTGCTCACGCTGGAAGTTGGTGGTCAGGCCGTGCATGTGCGCCTGCTCGATTACATCGAAGGTCAGTCGCTGACGCACCTTGATCATTTGCCCGGTCCGGTGGTGGCCGGTTTCGGTCGACTCTGCGGCGAAATGGACCTGGCGCTGACCGATTTCGAGCATCCGGGCCTTGAGCGCACGCTGCAGTGGGACGCCCGCCACGCCAGCGCGCTGATTGGCCATTTGCTGCCGGTGATCAAGGATGATGCACAACGCCGGTTGATCGCCGAAGCGGCGGAACGGGCCGAACGTCATTTGCAGCCGCTGGTGGACAAGCTGCCGGTGCAGGCGATTCACATGGACATCACCGACGACAACGTGGTCTGGCAGCGGGACTCGCAACGCCAGTGGCAGTTGCAGGGCGTGATCGATTTCGGCGACCTGATCCGTACCTGGCGCATTACCGATCTGTCAGTCACCTGCGCGGCGTTGCTGCATCACGCCGATGGCGATCCGTTCTATATTTTGCCGGCGGTCCAGGCTTATCACGCGGTCAATCCACTCACGCATGAAGAACTGCTGGCGCTGTGGCCGCTGATCGTCGCGCGCGCGGCGGTGCTGGTGCTCAGTGGCGAACAGCAAGTCAGCATTGATCCGGGCAATGACTACAGCCGCGACAACCTGACCCATGAGTGGGAGATCTTCCGCGTGGCCACGTCGCTGCCGCTGGAATTGATGGAAGCAGCGATTCTGACGTCGGTCGGTCAGGCACTGCCGGGCATTGGCAGCGAAGGTTTCGCACCATTGCTGCCGAGCCTGGTGGGGCGTGAATTTGCCTTGATTGATCTGGGGGTGCTGAGCCCGCATTTTGAGGCGGGTAACTGGGAGCAGGAGGGGATTGATCAGCGTTTGCTGACTGAAGCTGCGGCGGCTCACGGATTGGCGGCCAGTCGTTATGGTCAATACCGGCTGTCCCGTACTCGTCCAGATAGCTCAGGCGAACCCGACACCTGCCCGTTGCACGTGGAGTTGCGAGTGCCAAACGGCACGGCGGTCGAGTCGCCGTTTGCCGGCGTGGTGCATCAGCCTGCGGCGGGTGTGCTGCAACTGGACGGCCCGCAACTGAACGTGCGGTTGTGGGGCGTGACGCCGTCGCTGCACTCCGGTGCGGCGTTGGTCAAAGGTCAGGTGTTGGGCGCGGTCAGCGGGCCGTTGATTGTGCAGTTGAGCCGAGGCGCTTCGTTCGATGCGCCGTTGTTTTGCACGCCGTCTCGCGCTGCGGCCTGGCAAGCATTGTGCCCGTCACCGGCAGCGCTGCTGGGACTGGCTTGCGATGCTGAAGCCGAGCTCGATTCGCAGACATTGCTGGCGCGCCGCGACGCCAGTTTCGCGCGCACGCAAAAGCACTATTACGTCGACCCGCCACGCATCGAGCGCGGCTGGCGCAATCACCTGATCGACATGCAGGGCCGTTCCTACCTGGACATGCTCAACAACGTCGCAGTCCTCGGCCACGGGCATCCGCGCATGGCGGCGGTGGCCAGTCGTCAGTGGTCGTTGCTCAATACCAACTCGCGCTTCAACTACGCCGCGGTGGCCGAGTTTTCCGAGCGTTTGCTGAAGTTGTCGCCGGAAGGCATGGACCGGGTGTTTCTGGTCAACAGCGGCAGCGAGGCCAACGACTTGGCCATTCGTCTGGCGTGGGCCTACAGCGGCGGTCGCGACATGCTTAGCGTGCTGGAGGCTTATCACGGCTGGACAGTGGGCGCGGACGCGGTCTCGACCTCGATTGCCGATAACCCGAAAGCCTTGAGCAGCCGCCCGGATTGGGTGCATCCGGTGACCGCGCCGAATACCTATCGCGGCGAATTCCGTGGCCCGGGCAGCGCGCCGGACTACGTGCGCAGCGTTGAACACAACCTGGCAAAAATAGCTGAGCAGAAACGCCAGTTGGCCGGTTTCATCTGCGAGCCGGTGTACGGCAATGCCGGCGGGATCTCGCTGCCGCCGGGCTATCTGAAACAGGTGTATGCGCTGGTTCGCGCGCAGGGCGGCGTGTGTATCGCCGACGAAGTGCAGGTCGGTTATGGGCGCATGGGCAACTTTTTCTGGGGCTTCGAAGAGCAAGGCGTGGTGCCGGACATCATCACCATGGCCAAAGGCATGGGCAACGGCCAACCGTTGGGCGCGGTGATCACCCGCCGGGAAATCGCCGAAGCGCTGGAGGCCGAGGGTTATTTCTTCTCGTCGGCCGGTGGTAGTCCGGTCAGTTGCCAGATCGGCATGGCGGTGCTGGATGTGATGGAGGAAGAAAAGCTCTGGGAAAACGCTCAGGTGGTGGGCGAGTATTTCAAGGATCGGCTTGAGGCACTGATTGATATTCATCCGTTGGTGGGCGCGGTGCATGGTTCCGGCTTCTATCTGGGGGTCGAGCTGATCCGCAACCGCGAGACCCTGGAACCGGCGACCGAAGAAACCACGGCGCTGTGTGATCGGTTGCGGGAGTTGGGGATTTTCATGCAGCCGACGGGGGATTACCTGAACGTCCTCAAGATCAAACCACCGATGGTGACCTCGCGCCGGAGTGTGGATTTCTTTGTCGACATGCTCTCGAAGGTGTTGGATGAAGGGTTGTAAGGCTTGATATCGCCTTCGCGGGCAAGCCTCGCTCCTACAGAAACTGCGCGATTTCAAAATTGGCGCATGACCTGTAGAAGCGAGGCTTGCCCGCGAAGGTTTCTTCAAGAACATCGATTGTTATCGGGTTTAAGTGCTTAAAAATAGACAGATGGAAGACTAATTGCTTTTAAAGTCGATTTTTATCGGCTATAAAGTCGCCATTGCTCACGGCGTGTTTCATCGCGTCCGTGCTTCCCGTTTCTGTCATCGGTCGAGGCCACGCTCGACCCACAGCACTTGCCCGGAGATGATTCATGAGCCGTATCGTTACCGTCGCCGCCACCCAGATGGCCTGTTCCTGGGACCTAGAAGCCAACATCGAAACCGCTGAGAAGCTGGTCCGTGAGGCTGCAGCCAAAGGCGCGCAGATCATCCTGATCCAGGAACTGTTCGAGGCGCCGTACTTCTGCCAGAAGCCGAACCCCGATTATCTGCAACTGGCCACGACGGTTGAAGATAACGTCGCCATCAAGCACTTCCAGAACGTCGCCAAGGAACTGCAAGTGGTGCTGCCGATCAGCTTTTATGAACTGGCTGGCCGCGCTCGTTTTAACAGCATCGCGATCATCGATGCCGACGGCAGCAACCTCGGGATTTATCGTAAAAGCCACATCCCGGACGGCCCGGGTTACCACGAAAAGTATTACTTCAACCCGGGCGATACCGGCTTCAAAGTCTGGAACACCCGTTACGCGAAAATCGGCGTGGGCATCTGCTGGGATCAGTGGTTCCCGGAGTGCGCCCGCAGCATGGCGTTGCTCGGCGCGGAAATCCTGTTCTACCCGACCGCCATCGGCAGCGAGCCGCACGACAAGACCATTTCTTCCCGCGACCACTGGCAACGCGTGCAACAAGGCCATGCCGGCGCCAACCTGATGCCGCTGATCGCCAGCAACCGCATCGGCAATGAAGAACAGGACGGCTACGACATCACGTTCTACGGCTCGTCGTTCATCGCCAACCAGTTCGGCGAAAAGGTCCAGGAACTCGACAAGACCGAAGAAGGCGTGCTGGTTCAGAGCTTCGACCTCGACGAACTGGAGCACATTCGCAGCGCGTGGGGATCATTCCGTGATCGTCGCCCGAACCTATACAATGCGATCAAAACCCTCGACGGTTCCCTGGAGTCCTGATCGCATGACCACTTTAAACAGCACCCCGCGCGCCGATGGCTTCTACATGCCCGCCGAGTGGGCGCCACAAACCCAGACCTGGATGATCTGGCCGGAGCGCCCGGACAACTGGCGCCTGGGTGGCAAACCCGCGCAAGCCGCGCACGTGGCCGTCGCCAAAGCCATCGCCCGTTTCGAGCCGGTGACCGTGGCGGTCTCCGCCGGCCAATACGAAAACGCCCGTGCCCGCCTCGACGTGCCGAATATTCGTGTGGTCGAGATGTCCAGCGACGACGCCTGGGTTCGCGACACTGGCCCGACGTTCGTCATCAATAACAGTGGCGAA
The DNA here is from genome assembly GCF_059695935.1 of Pseudomonas sp. LBUM1660. Taxonomy (NCBI): domain Bacteria; kingdom Pseudomonadati; phylum Pseudomonadota; class Gammaproteobacteria; order Pseudomonadales; family Pseudomonadaceae; genus Pseudomonas; species Pseudomonas sp. LBUM1660. The sequence goes on from NZ_CP166795.1 coordinate 277,040, forward strand.
GTCCGTGGTGTGAACTGGGACTTCAACTCGTGGGGCGGTTTCGATGGCGGGTTGTACTCGCCGTGGAACCGCGACTCGCAGGTGGGCGGCAAGATCCTCGAGATCGAGCGCAGTCAGCGCTACCGTACCGAGGGCTTCGTACTCGAGGGTGGTTCGATTCACGTCGATGGCGAAGGCACCCTGATCACCACCGAAGAATGCCTGCTCAACCGCAATCGCAACCCGCACCTTAATCGTGCAGGCATCGAAGCGGTGCTCAGCGCTCATCTGGCTGTGGATAAGATCATCTGGTTGCCGGACGGTCTGTTCAACGACGAAACCGACGGTCATGTGGATAACTTCTGCTGCTACGTGCGTCCGGGCGAAGTTTTGCTGGCCTGGACCGATGATCCGCAGGACCCGAACTACCCGCGCTGCCAGGCGGCAATGAAGGTGCTGGAAAGCAGCACCGATGCCAAAGGTCGCCCATTCACGGTGCACAAGATGCCGATCCCGGGGCCGCTGTATGCGACCGAGGAAGAATGCGCCGGCGTGGATCCGGTGGACGGGACTCAGGAACGTAATCCAACCGTTCGTCTGGCCGGTTCCTACGTGAACTTCCTGATTGTCAACGGCGGCATCATCGCACCGAGCTTCGACGACCCTCTGGACGGTCCGGCGAAAGAGATTTTGCAGGGGCTGTTCCCGCAGCACGAAGTGGTGATGGTGCCAGGCCGCGAACTGTTACTGGGGGGCGGCAATATCCACTGCCTTACCCAACAGCAACCGGCGCCGCACAAGGAGTGAGTGAGGTTGTAACAGCGTGAGTTGATGGTTCAGCCAATCGAGCAAACGTCAACCACCGTATCGACAGTAAAAGCCCGCAGCCCTTATGGGCTGCGGGCTTTTTTGTATCCGCTTGTCGACAGCCCGGAAATATTGGCACAGCTCTTGTATCTCTCAAGGCGTAAAACAGGGAGGGGGAGAACTGCGATGTTCTGTCATAAACCTTGGATAAGTTAGCCGCTCAGGAATCAGGAGAGAGCGCTGAAATGAACGCCGAAGTGAACGTAGTGAGCGAGCGGGCGTTGCATCCCCTGGCAGTCAATAGCGAATCGCTCCAGGTGCTGGCGCACTGGTTGAAGTCCAATGGAACGCGTCAGATCAGAGAACCTGATCCGCGCCGGATGATGATCGAGCGTTACCCCGCTGGTTTGTTCAGCGAGGCGGAACTGGAAGCGTTGTGGGATGTGATGGAAGGATAAGAAGAAAAAACAAAGGATTGATAAAGCGCTGCCGGGATGGCGGCGCTTTTTTATGGGCGATGGTTTTTTGAAATACAGATTTTTTGGTCACCACCAACCCCCTGTGGGAGCGGGCTTGCTCGCGAATGCGGTAGATCATCAGCATCTATGTTGACTGAACCACCGTATTCGCGAGCAAGCCCGCTCCCACAGGGGATTGGTGTGGACATCCGGTGGTGTTTTAGAAGCTATAGGTCCCAGTCACCACCAGGCTGCGCGGTTCACCCGGTTGAATCTGCGCGGCGCTGGTGGCGGAGGAGTAATAGGTCTTGTCGCTGATGTTGTTCAGCGCCGCGCGCAAGTCCCAGTCCTTCTGCCGGAAACCGGCCAGTGCATCCCAGCGGCCATAACCCGGCAGCACGACGGTGTTGAGGTTATCCGCATAGCGCTGGCCCACCAAGGTCAACCCGGTTTCCGCATACCAGCCCATTTCTGGTTTCCAGGTCAGGAACAGGCTGGCGTTGTGCTTGGCTACGTTGCTGATGCGTTTGCCTTCAAAGCCGTTGTTGTCCTTCTCGACCGTCGCGTCTTGCACGCCCACACCACCGCGTACATACCAGTTGCCAGCGATTTTTCCGGTGCCGGTCAGCTCGATCCCGCGGGAACGTTGCAGGCCCGAGAGCAAGGTGATGGTCGGGTTGAGCGGATCGCTGGTGCGGCGGTTATAGAGTTCCAGTTCGTAGATTGCAAGGGTGGTGCTCAGGCGATCGCCGAGCCAGTCGCTCTTCACGCCGATCTCCTTCTGCTTGGTCAGCTCCGGGCTCAAGTCGTTGCTGTTTCCGGCAGTGCCCGGCGTGATGCCGATCAAACCACCGCCCACCGGCGAGAACGTCTTGGTCCAGGAGGCATAGAAGGAATGATTCTGCAGCGGCGTCCAGACCAGTCCTACACGCGGGCTGGTGCTGTGGCTGTCACGATCTTCGGAAATGCCCCGCAGCTTGTTGGTCGATTCGATGTCGAAGGTGTCGTAGCGCAGACCGGCCAGCAGTTGCCATTGATCGCTCAGGCGCAATTGATCCTGCACGTACACCGCACGACTTTCGACTTCGGTGTGGTTGTCGCTGGACACCTGCATGCGCCCGGTATGACGCAGATCTCGATTCGGGTTGTACAGGTCCAGCGCAGGCACCGGTGAGCTCCCCGGCCCGGAAGTGGCCGCGTTGTACAAGGTCGGATCACGGCGCTGGCTGCCGATCTCGATGCCGGTCAGCAGGCGATGCTCCAGACCGAAGGTGTTGAAGCCGCCTTCCAGTTCGACGTTGTTGTAGACGTTGCGGGTGGTCAGGTCCTGTTGCCAGTGCTGGCGCGTGACCTTGTTGGTCGCCGGGGTGTAACCGGTCAGGTAGGTGTTGTCGAAATCGCTGTCGAGCTTGAACACACCCAATGTGTGGCGCAGCTGCCAGTTGTCGCTGAGTTCATAGCTGAGTTTGGAACGCAGGGATTGCGACTTGTCGTCGATGAAATCGTGCTCGCTGCCGTAGGTCGTATCGCGTCCTACGTCTGCCGGGCGCCCGTTTACCCCAGGAATGCCGCGATCCGGCGTGCGGTTGTAACGGCTGTATTCGTACTGCACCAACCAGTTCAGGTCCGGCGTCAGTTGCCAGCTCATAGACGGCGCGAACAATTGGCGATTGCCGCTGACACCATCGCGAAAGCTGTTCTGATCCATGTTGCCCATGTTCAGGCGCAGGCTGATGTTTTCGGACGGATCGGTGCTGAGGTCGGCATAAAGGCTGCGCAAATCATCGCTGCCGCCCTGGGCTTCGATGGTCGAGCGGCGGCCGAACTCGGGCAGTTTGCTGACCCGGTTGACGATCCCGCCCTGGCTGCCACGGCCGTATAGAACGGCCGCCGGGCCCTTGAGGACCTCGATGCGCTCGATATTGTGCAAGTCGCGCACGTATTGGCTGTCGTCACGAATGCCATCGAGGTAGAAGTCGTTGCTCGCGTCGAAACCGCGGATGCGCAGGCTGTCGAAACGTGTGTCGGCACCGCTGCTGACGTTGGGGATGCCGCTTAACGCAGTGCCCAGATCATTGGTGCCGTAATCCGAGACGTTTGCGGTTTTAATCGAGTCGATGGCTTGAGGCACGTAGCGTACCGGTGTCGCGGTGCGGGTGGCGGTGCTGGTTTCCTTCACTCGCGGGTCGTCGGCCTCCGCTTCGGCACTGATCGAGGTTTCGGGTAAAACGGTGGTCGCGGCGCAGGTGAAACCGGCAGACAGAAAAGCAGAAAGCCCAAGGGTTACGGGCGTAAGGCGGAAGGGGGCAGGCATCTGAAGCGCATCCGAAGGGGTGAAAGAATTCGAGGGTGCGAATGGTAATGCTTGTTATTTACTTTCGTTAATTATTCCTGAAAAGTTCCGTTGCTTGATTGTTTCGAGTTGTGTCGAGATTGCTACAGAGGCTCCTCGAGGCTATTCGACCGATTCATGAAACAGACTGAACGCCATTCCAGCGTTTTTCCGAAACGGTTCGAGGATTAGTCTGCCGGCATCGAATTTTCCCGATTGGCTGCCGGAGTCTTCCCATGATCCTTCACTACATTTACGACCCTTTATGCGGCTGGTGCTACGGCGCCAAACCGCTGGTGCAAGCGGCTCAAGGCGTGTTGCCGGTGAACGCTCACGGTGGCGGCATGATGAGTGGCGCCAACCGCCAAACCGTTTCGCCACAGCTGCGCAACTACGTGATGCCCCACGACCGCCGCATCGCCGAGTACACCGGCCAACCATTCGGCGAAGCGTATTTCGAAGGCCTGCTGCGCGATGAGACGGCTGTGTTCGATTCCACGCCACCGATTGCGGCGGTGCTGGCCGCCGAGCAGGTTGCCGGTCGCGGGCTCGAGTTGCTGGGGCTTTTGCAGACGGCTCATTACGTGGAAGGTCGGCGCATCGCCGATAAAGCGGTTTTGTTGGCGCTCGGAAAAGACATCGGCCTTGAATCCCAAGCGTTCCAGCAGGCGTTCGAAGCAGCCGAAACCGATCACCATATCAGGGAGACCCGCGCTCTCTTGGCCAAGGTAGGCGGCCAGGGTTTTCCGACCTTCGTCCTTGAACAGAAGGGTCAATTCACCGTGGTAGATATCGGCCCCTGGCTCGGCAAGCCGCAAGCGTTCGCGCAATGGTTAAGCCAATCGCTTCACGCACAAGCTCCATCAACATCCGTGCAAGCCTGTGGCCTCGACGGCTGCGCCCCTTGAATTCATCCGGAGTCACCATGGACAACCTGAGTCTGATCAAAAGCACCTACGAAGGCGCCAACTCCCAGGAAAACGCACGCAACACCGAGGCGGCGCTGGCCGCTGATGCCCGCTGGACCGAAGCTGCAGGCTTCCCTTACGCCGGTACCTACGTCGGTTTCGACGCCATCGTCGAGAACGTGTTCAAACGCCTGGCCACTGAATGGGACGATTTTCAGTTGAAGATCGAGGACTACGTCGCACAGGGCGACAAGGTGTTTGCCTACGGCAATTACAGCGCAATCTACAAAGCCACTGGCCGTGCGATGAACGCTCGCGTTGCGCATTTGTGGACCTTGGCCGAAGGCAAAGTCACCCACTTCGAACAGTTCGTCGATAGCCATACGGTGCAACTGGCAATCGCTGGCAAGTAATCTCTTAGACGATTTTCACCTTTTCATAGACGATTCATGAAATTGACACAGCCTTCTGGGCGCGGCTACGATCGCGCCCAACGCCTGTGGCTAACCGCCATGACTCATAAAAAATAAAAAGGCCCGCCACGATTTTTTCGTGGGCGGGCCTTTTTGTTTTGGGTGAAAAAAGAGTGCGATAGCGCCGTTTCAGCCGTTCGACACAGCGCGTATCAACCGGTAATAAGGAAAAGAACAAAATGTTGAATAAGCGAATCAGCCTGATCGCTCTGGGGATGTTGAGCGCTACACAGGCCATGGCTAACGACCAGGCCGAGTCCAAGGGATTTGTTGAAGACAGCAGCCTCAAAGTGCTGCTGCGCAACGCCTACATCAATCGTGATTACAAAGACGGCAACCCGGACAAAGCCGAGTGGGGCCAAGCGGCCATCGGTACGTTCTCGTCCGGCTTCACCCAAGGCACTGTCGGTGTGGGTGTGGATGCTTTCGGTCTGTACGCACTGCGTCTGGATGGCGGCAAGGGTCGTACCGGCGCACAAGGTATCGACTTCTTTAAAAAGGGCGACAGCGGCAACGCGGCTGACGACCTGTCCAAGGGCGGCGCAGCGGTCAAGTTCCGTCTCTCCAGCACCACGCTGACCTACGGCGACCAGATGCCGGCCCTGCCGGTGCTGAGCTACGACAACTCGCGCCTGCTGCCAGAAAGCTACACCGGCACCCTGATCACCTCCAAGGAGATCAAAGGCCTGGAGCTGAACGCCGGTCGCTTCACCGCCGAGTCGCGCAAAAGCGCTGAAGGCCGTGACAGTGGTGGCCTGAAGTCGATCAACGTGTTGGGCGGCAGCTACCAGTTCACCGAACAATTCAAGGCTGCGGTGTACGCCTCCGACGTCGAAGACGTGTTGAAGAAGCAATACGTGAACGCCAACTACGTGTTCCCGATCGACAAGGATCAGTCCCTGACCCTGGACTTCAACGGCTACCGCACCAAGCTGGATGATGCCTACGTCCGCGAAAGCGGCGCTACCGGCGACGACAACAAAATCTGGAGCCTGGCTGCGACTTTTGCCACCGGCCCGCACTCGTTCACCCTCGCTCACCAGCGCAGCACTGGCGACAGCAACCTGGGCTACGCCTACGGCGGTTACCAGAAGGGTCAAGGTCGTGTTGGTGACGGCGGCAACACCATCTACCTGGCGAACTCCTACTGGTCCGACTTCAACGCCGAAGACGAGCGCAGCTGGCAGTTGGGCTACGGTCTGGACTTCAGCACCTTCGGTATTCCGGGGCTGAGCTACAACTTCGCTTATGTGCGCGGTGACAACATCACCACGTCCACCAGCGAAGGCGGCACCGAGCGCGAAATCTTCAACCAGTTCAAGTACGTCGTGCAAAGCGGCCCGGCCAAAGACCTGAGCGTGAAACTGCGCAGCTCGATCCTGCGTGTTTCGCAGAAATCCAGTGAGTACAACGTCAGCGGTAACGAAGTGCGTGTGTTCGTGGACTACCCGATCAACATCTTCTGATGATCGATTGAGTGTTCAACACTCGCTAAAAACCCCGACTGGCTCGGGGTTTTTTTTCGCCTGAGAACCATCGAAAAACGCATAAAACGGCCATTTTCGATCATGAAAAGTTGAATTAAAGCAACGTCATGCCCCGTTTCAAACAGCGCTTGATATGCCTCAAATTCTTTCTCATGGACGTAAATCCTGTGCTCTCTAGATTAGGCAGCTAAATGCACGGAGATTTTTAAAATGATCGTTTTGAACAAAGAAGTGGGCGAATTTCTACGGCGTGACAAATATGCGAACGTCCGGGGTGCTGACTTCAATCTTTTCGGTCATTTCAACGACTTCGTCAGATTGACCAGAAGTTGGGAAAACATGGAGCCGGACAGTTACTACGGTCAGGCCGAGGCGGGCATGCGGTACCGTCGCTACAGCGATTTCGAGTACAACCCGGTCACGCGCGACCTGAAGCAACTGGAACACCGCGCGTATGTTCAGTCCAAGGCGAACAACAGTTACGTTGGCGGGATGGTTCGGCACTTCCAGGACTTCTCCGATGAGATCATCAGTTCGCCGGTGATGCGCAGCCTGATCGACACCGACTTCGAAGTGTACAAAAACGTTTTGCCACCTGAGTTGCACGACGAAATCTGGCAATGCCAGATTCACCAGATCCGCATCGAGATCAAGCCTGGCAAACAACTGGAAATCACCCCGGAAGGTATTCACTGCGACGGTTATCCGTTCAGCGGCGTGCACTTTTGGGGACGCAATAACGTTGAAGGGGCAGAGAGCCGTTTGTACGACACGGAAAACCAGGAACACCTGGCCTCGACGACGTATCAGGAAATCCTCGACACCACCTACTTTCTCGATCGCGACATGCGTCACTACGTGACACCGGCGCGCAATACCCATTCTCACGACATGGCGTACCGGCAGATTCTGGCGATCTCTTTCTCGCGGCCCGGGACCGCTTTCGACATTGTTCGCTGAACAGTACAACTCCGTGACCAGCCTCGCCGAGTGCCCCGCACCGGTGATGTTGCGGCGCACCACGGCCAAGGATGCACAGCGCCTGGAACGCTTCTTTCGGCAATTCGAAGAAGTGTCTTTCTGTGAATGGCAGGACGCCAAATGCCTGCGCAGTGTGCTGGTGCAAAAGACCACCACCGCGTTTATCGCGCTGGACGTCAGCGGCGAAATCGTCGGCGCCGTGTTGGGCGGAATGCTCGGCAGTCGCGGCACGATCAACCACCTCGCCGTGAGCCCGGATTACCGCAGCCAAGGCGTCGGTCAACGCCTGGTTGAAGCGGCGTCCTCAGACATGAAGCGCGTGGGCGTGCTGCGGATGTTCCTGTTTGTCGACGATGCTAACCTTGCCGGCCAGCGCTTCTGGAGTGCCCAGGGTTTTTGCGAACCGCGCGGCGAAAGAACATTTGAGAGGGACCTATGAATGAGACGTCCAGCAGCCCGCCGCTGATGGTCGAGCCCCACGCTTCGCGCACCTTCGCCGAGGCCAGCCCTGTGGTTGCGGGTTACTTCACGGTGGCGTTTGTGTTCGGTTTGATGGCGGTAAATGCCGGGTTGCCCGTATGGCTGCCGGTCGCCATGTGCCTGTTCGTCTATGCCGGCGCTTCGCAGTTCGCCGCCCTGGCGCTGATTTCCAGCGGCGCTTCGCTCACCACCATCATCCTCACCACGTTTCTGATCAATGCGCGGCACATGCTGATGTCGGTCTACATGGCCAAGGCGTTGCAAGCGATGGGGCTCAGTCGAATGGAGCGCTGGTGTTACGCGGGTGGGTTGACCGATGAGTCATTCGCTTTTCACAGCGTCAAACTGGGTAAAGGCTCGCCCGTCAACGTGCGTTACCTGATTGGTTTCAATCTGTATTGCCACACCTCGTGGGTGCTCGGCGGTTTGCTGGGGGCGATTTGCGCGCAGTACGCGGCGCACTTGATTCAGTATCAGCTCGACTATGCGCTGACCGCGATGATGCTCTACGTGCTGGTGTCGCTGTGCAACACACGTAACAAACTCATCGCCGCCCTGGCCGCTGTCGCCTGCATGGGCGCGCTGAGCCTGGTCGGCAGCTCGCCTTTCAACGTATTCATCGCCACATTCGTGGGCTGCGGGGTGGGCGTATGCCTGACCAAACGTTCCTGATCCTGGTGGTCGCGCTGATGATGGCCGTGACCTTCCTGCCGCGTGCGTTGCCGCTGCAAGTGAACACCGACCATTGGCCGCCCTTCGTCGCCCGGGCGCTGGAATACTTGCCGGTGGCGATCGTCGCTGCAATCAGCCTTACGCCGTTGTTGATCAAGGATCAGCACGTGCAGCTCGATCGCCCGGAATTCTATGCCGCGATTCCGACGTTGTTATGTGCGTATTTCAGCAAAAACCTCTTTGTCTCCGTTGCGGTGGGAACGGCTGCGTACATTGCGCTCGGCTCGTTCATGTAGCGGGAGGTCGACCACATCGTGCAAGGCCTGCCCCGACAACTCCGGATTATTGATCGCCAGCCGCACTTCGAGGGCATCCTCGAAACCGGGGAAAATGGTCAAGCCGTTACGCTGGGCCGCATCCCGCGAGACCATGCCGAGGCCGTCCATTTGCGTGATCAAAGACAGCGTCAGGGTTTCGCTGCAGGAATAGACCATCCGCTTGCCCGACTCGTAATTGCCCAGACCGGCGTCGAGAAAGCGCAAGAAGCTGTGGGAATACGGACAATCGTCTGCCGGACGCACCTGGAACTTGTTGCCGAGCAGCACCAGCGGATCATGTTCCTGGCCGCAATGCGCACCGACCACCTGCACCTGGACATCGGGCAGGATGATGCTGGGCAACCCCGGCTTCTGCGGGCCGATCAACACGGCCAGGTCAAAGTCTTCGTTCTTCAGCTTGCTGAGGTTTTCCATCGACTCGGCGTAGCTGAATTCCAGCTGATAGTCGGGAAACACCTCAATCAGGCGTCCGATCATTCGCCGATTGAAGTCAGCCGACAGCGTGGTGTTCAGCGCCACCTTGAGCGTGCGCTGCCCAGGCACCTTCAGTGCGGCCACTTTTTCTTCCAGTTGCCGCGTGGCGACCAACACCTTGTCCATGTAAGGCGTGAGTTCCGTGCCCTGCGGGGTCAGGGTCAACCCCTTGTTGGAGCGACGAAACAACCGAAAACCGAACTGCTCTTCGACCTTGTTCAGCTGTGCGGCCAACGCCTGCACGGTTAAACAGGAATGCTCTGCCGCCGCCGACAAAGAGCCGGTCTGCACAATGCGCATCAGGTTGCGTAGGGTTCTGCTATCCATTGGGTAATGCCCTCTAAAGTGGGCTGGCTATTGTTGAGTACCTGGCCGCCGGTTGGGCGATACGTGCTGGCTATAATCCTGCACATGAACACGCTTGTCCCGAGTTTAGTAGCGAAATGATGCTGCGTCCGATGGCTGGAGGCTTACATAGAGTCGAGGTTTTTGGGGAGGGGTGGGTGATCAGGGTCAAAAAAATGCTCGGACCGGGAGGTTTGGGCATTTTTTTTGGTTGAAAAGGCAGCGACGTTTCGGGTTTCAGCGTGTGAGGGGTTCAGTGAAATTGTCTGATTTCGAAACGGTTTTGTGCAAAAAGCCAGATTTATGATCGTTTTTGAGCAAGTAAAATCGTTTTTATACGCTTGGGTCAGTTTGAGGTGCCCAATTCGATTGGCGAAGCTCAATTTGAAGTGCTCTAAATGTTCGTTTTTATGCATTAGCCCCGAAAAATAATCATTTTTATGCAGCAAAACCTGATTTTGATCGTTAATCTCCATTTATGGCGATTTGATTTGGCCGAGGTTTCAAAAGGAGTGTGAGGTGAGCGAGTTTCCCGTAGACCCCATCGGTGCTGCCTGGTTAGCAACAACATTCGACGTGCGCCCAATGGCACGGCTACCTGTGTTAAGTCAGGTCGGTAGCCGACGGTCAACCCAGGTCGAAGACGGGTTTCGTCTTGAGACCTATACGGAAAACATGCGCCCCGATCCGGACTTTTCATCCCATCTGCAATTTCACCTGCGGCATGAAGTCCCGAACCTTGAGTTCTTGACCAGACTGTTTACCAAGGTGGGTGCTGCACCGTTACAAGGCTGGTTGAAGGACGAGCCCACCGGCCAATATGCCCGCAGGTCGGCGTTCTTGTTTGAGTGGCTCACTGGCGAGCGGTTGCAGGCGCCAGAACCTATAGGCGGCAAGTATGTCGACGCCATCAACGCCGATCTGATGGTGGCGGCTTCACCCGAAGAGGCAGTGAAGGTGCCGCGTTGGCGAGTGAATGACAACCTGCCTGGCACGACCTACTTCTGCCCAATCGTCGTCAAGACAGCAGCCGTCCAGTCAGCAGCGGACCTCGATGTGCCTCACCTCTTTGGTCAACTGACCGCAGAGTTTGGCGAAGCGCTTCTGCTGCGCGCCGCCGCATGGATGACGCTCAGGGAAAGCAAAGCCAGCTTCGCCATTGAAGGGGAGGCGGACCGTTCTACGCGTATCCAGCGTTTCGCAGATGTGTTGGCGCGACGAACCGGTCAGGGCGAACTGCCGCTCACCGATGCTGCCCTGGCTGAGATGCAAGAAGAAATCCTTGGAGCAGTGACCACACTGACACGAATGGGGATTCGGCAATCTCCGGTGTTTGTTGGCGAAACTGTCCGTTATCAGGAGATTGTCCATTACGTCGCTCCCCCGGAAGGCGATCTGGAGCGGATGTTGGAAGGCATTCGCGTCTTTCTGAATCGTACTCAAGGGCAGTCCCCGGTCATGCGCAGTGCTGTAGCAGCGTTCGCGTTCGTCTATATCCATCCGCTGGCCGACGGCAACGGCCGGGTCCATCGCTTCCTGATCAATGACATTCTGCGTCGTGACGGGGCCATCCCAGACCCGGTGATTCTCCCGATTTCAGCTGTTATCACTGACGACTCTGCTGAGCGGCGTCTTTATGACAGCGTGCTGGATCAGGTTTCAAAACCACTCATGCAGGGCATACGAGACCAGGTAACATTCGCCAATACGCGTACGCAATACCCTGACGGCGTGGTCTCGAATATTGAATTCACAGGCCAGGATCAGGCCCGCCCGGTGTGGCGCTACCCGAACCTGGGACCACACGTTGTGTTCATGTCCAACGTCATTCGTCGCACGATCACCGAACAGATGCGTGAAGAGTCGCGGTATTTGCGCAGCCACATAAGGGCCAGACAGGCGATCAAGGAAGTCGTTGAAATGCCTGATCAACAGGCTGATCGGCTCTTGCGATCCATAGAGCAGAACGAAGGGAAGCTGAGCAACGTATTGGCAAAGGAAATGCCTGTGCTGGCAAGGCCGGATATTTGGGCTGCCATTGTCGACGCTGTGGCTCAGTCGGTTCGGGGGGAGGAGCCGATAGACAGTAGCGTGAGTGATCGATACCACCCGAATCAGCCAGTGGGTCGATGACCTACTTACGCAAAAAGCCCCGATTGATTCGGGGCTTTTTTTGCGCGCAGTTTTCTGATGGACGTGACGGCGTTACTGATTGCGATTGTTCATCGGCGCGTCCAACACCTTCACCACGTCATCAATGATCGCCTTACTCATATCCTGCAAATAATGCGATGCCCAGGCATGCCGGTCGGTGTCGCGGACCATTGCGGCGTCTGATGCGAGCAGTTTGGCGACGTGGAGCAGGTCGGATGCGTGGGAGAGGGCTGCGATGACCGGGACGCCGGCGTTTATGCGGAAGAGCGGTTGGTTGGCGTGGTAGGAGAAAGGGGTGAGGCCGATGGTTTTCAGGTCTTGAGGGTTGGTCATTGGGCACCTCCGGTTTTTGGGCGGTGGTGTGCGTGACTTGGTGCAGCAATGGCAAAAATTTTGAATGGATTGCGGGCATTCATAAGGAGAACTCCAGTTGGTTTCTGCATCAAATTCGAGTTCTCAGGCCCGGTCGCTGAATTGGCAGCGACGGGTTGAAAGTAGCTTGAGGGCCGCGGATGCGCAATCGTGGCTAGGTGGTGGCGTAGGGTGAGAGCTTCGGTGATTTACTGGTCCTGAGGCTTGGGAATAGGGGAATGCCCCACGTCTAATCTGACGCCGGCCTCATTCTCTTCGACGCCAGGCTTTTGCGGGCAATCAGTGACTATCGATAGCTCCACTTCCCCCACCATTTTGTTGGCGATTTCCTCGTCGTGCGTGACATGGAACGGGCTGTCGAAAAATAGAATTGTCATGAGCATTTCTCCATTTTTTGGCGATATCTAAACGTTGCGTTAAATGGAAGTTGGCCGATTAATCATTTTCGACGCAAACAGTTTTAGCGTCCTCCATCGAGACAATCATTACACGAAGTAACTAATGATGTTCCCGCTCCCACCTTTATCCCCTCCAGCTAACTCCATACATTGAGCTCCAACGCCGACCCATTCATTCCGAAGGGAAGGTCACTGGAGAGTCCTCATGCCTTTCGTAAGCGTACGCATCACCCGCGATGGCGTTACCTCTGAGCAGAAAGCTCAGGTGATCGCCGAAATCACTGAAACCCTGGAGCGCGTCCTGAAGAAGGATCCGCACCTGACCCACATCGTGATCGAAGAAGTCGACACCGATAACTGGGGTTACGCCGGCATCACCACCACCCAGTACCGAAAGCAACTGGCTGAGGCGGAGGGCAAGTCATGACCGCGACAGTCTCCATCGATTTCATCTCCGACGTGGTGTGCCCGTGGTGTGCATTGGGCGCGACGGCGCTGGAGCAGGCGATCGAGAACGTGGCTGGTGAAGTCTCGGTGGAGCTGACCTACAAGCCCTTCGAGCTGAACCCGGACATGCCGGCAGTCGGCGAAAAAGCGGTCGAGCATTTGATGCGCAAATATGGAAGGACTGCCGAAGACGTCGCCGTCGGCAAAGCGATGCAGATCGAGCGTGGCGCGGCCATCGGTTTCAAGTTCGATTTGGAGAAACGCACTCACTTCTACAACACGTTTGATGCGCATCGGCTGCTGTTGTGGGCGTTGCAGGAAGGGCGGCAGGTCGCTCTGAAGAAAATCCTGTTGCGCGCTTACTTCGCCGACGGCCAGAACCCGAGTGATCGCGAGACGCTGGTTCGTCTGGCAGCTGAAGCGGGACTGGATGCGGCGGCTGCTCAAGAGGTGTTGGCGTCCGGCGCGTTTGCCAAAGAAGTACGTGAGCTCGAAGCGTTCTACCGCCAGCACGGCATCAACTCGGTTCCGGCCATGGTGCTGAACGGTCGCCACCTGGTGTCCGGTTCGCAGTCGGTCGAGTACTACGAACAGATGTTGAGACAAATGGCCAACGCCCCCGCCGAAGCCTGATTACTTACTTTTCAAACCATCATTTATTAGTAGAGGTTCATCATGAGCAATTCGAAAAAAGTCATCGTAGTTACCGGCGCATCCCAAGGCCTCGGCGCAGGCATGGTTAAAGCCTTCCGCGAACTGGATTACAAAGTTGTCGCCACTTCGCGTTCGATCAAACCGTCCACCGACCCGGACATCCTCACCGTGGCCGGCGACATCGGCGACCCGGCCGTCGCGCAGCAAGTGATCCGTGAAGCCATCGCCCGTTTTGGCCGCATCGACACCCTGGTCAACAACGCCGGGATCTTCGTTGCCAAGCCGTTTACCGCCTACACCCCTGAAGACTACGCGGCGGTGCTGTCGGTGAACCTGAATGGCTTCTTCTACATCACCCAACTCGCGATCACCGAGATGGAAAAACAAGGCAAAGGCCACGTTGTCAACATCACCACCAGTCTGGTGGATCACGCGATTGACGGTGTGCCGTCGGTACTGGCCTCGCTGACCAAAGGTGGCTTGAACGCTGCGACCAAGTCCCTGGCCATTGAGTACGCCAAGCGTGGGATTCGGGTGAATGCGGTTTCGCCAGGCATCATCAAGACTCCGATGCATGGTGAGGAGACGCATGAAGCGTTGGGGAATCTGCATCCGGTTGGGCATATGGGTGAGATTAGTGATATTGCGCAGGCTGTTGTTTATTTGGATAGCGCGAACTTTGTCACCGGCGAGATCCTGCATGTGGATGGTGGGCAGAGCGCGGGTCACTAAGACCGTTTTTCCAAACCGCAGAAACAACAAAGCCCTCGTATTTCTACGAGGGCTTTGTTGTGTGGTGTCGGCAATAGATCTGAAAAATAGATCTGAGAATCATCTGGGCGCCCCCCCACCTCTCGTAGGTGGCGAGTGATTCCATTCGCTACAGGCAGGAAAGCTCCACATCTTCTTCGTCGGGGACTTTGTCTGTAACAATCACTCGTGCGTGTGCGCTGTGCTCGTCCTCCATACGCAACCCGAAGTAGCGGGTATCGTTGGCGTCCCAAAATGCCTCTATCTGCGCCATGGGTGCATGTTCAAGCAGCACCTCGGCGCTGTGCTCCAAGATGATCGAGTAACGTCGTTCGGTGTTCATTACAAAGGGGCTCGCAACGGCGGAGAGAAGTGGCAGGTTGTGCATCAGCACTGCTTTCATTATGCCGCCTCACTGATTTTCGACCTTAACCGCTCATCGTTTCGGTGAGATATGTAGATGCGCGGTACCAGAATTGGATGCGTCGATTCGCACCTTTGATGAATATAACCATCCTTCAGCGAGAGGGGCGGAGGAGGAGCGAACACGAAACGAGGAGCGAGCAGGGGAAACTCAGGAGCGTAAGACCCATAAACGAAAAAGGCCCACCTTTCGGTGAGCCTTTTTCGATACTGCGTATGGTGCCGGCACCAGGAGTCGAACCCGGGACCTACTGATTACAAGGAAGCTGCTCAGAACAGTAAAATCAAGGGGTTGAGAGATTTCTTATTACGTGCTGACGCCCCAAAGCCCGCGTTATTCGCGGGCTCAGGATCGCTTCTTACGTGGGATTTGCTCAATCGACAGGCAGTTCATTCTCGCGGCCGGTAAAGAAAATCCATATCTTCAGCACAGAGATTCCACTTTTCCGCGATCTCGCGTACTTCACCCGCATGAAGCAGTACGTTCTTGGCAGGGGGGAACAAGCTCGCATAATGATGTGAGAAGTGCCCCATCAGCATGACGATAACCTGCAAGTGACCTGTTGCCAGCATGTACTGATCTTCCAGAGTGGCCGCTTGGCCGTTCTGAAGCGCGCCGATGAAGTCACTGTGGACATGGCCGCTTAAGAAGGGATAGGTCGAGGTGAAGTAGGTTCTGTGCAAACCAGCCTCCACTGCCAGGTCATTCCAGTGCCAGCCCACACCCCAGTCACCCTTGCGCAAGCGTTCTCGATGGGGCTCAGCATAGTTTTGGAAGTGCGGAGAGCTCTGGATCAAAGGCCATAAGGCGGCAGCATCGTCTTCGGCTACCTGTCGGGCCGTTCGAGCATCATCCGTAGTGGCTGCGAATTTGCTCCGCTTTTTCCACCCACAATACTCCCAAACATTATGTCGGAACTCTTGCAGCGATTCATTTCCGCCGCTGAGAAGCCAGGTCATCACTAGATAGTTTTCAAGCGATGAGCGAGTCAGAACCGCTACTGAAGAATGATCAATAAAGCCGCGTGATGGGATGGTTTGATTTTGAAAGGGAGAGGCTTCAAGTAAAGTTCGCGCGGAACACATATGACGGAATAGCTTCTTTGCCAGGTCATGCTGACTGAACATCCACCTAGGAGAGTCAGCTGCCGGATCGTGCTGCACTGCCTGCGCAGTGATCATGTCTGCAATGAGTGAAATCAGAAGACCGAATTCCCTCTCAAGCTCTTCCATTCGTTGATACGGCATCCGCAGACTTCCCCTCTATTGTCATGTTCATTCAGTGTATCAGTAGGCCAGTCGCCGCTGGCCCGGCGCGGCCTTGCCGAAAAAGAGTAACGAGGTGATGTTACGTGCAAACTCGCCAAAGCCCGCATATATCGCGGGCACTAGTTCGCTTGTCACGGGGGGCTCAGTCAGCAGACGGGGATACGGTAGGGATACTCAAGTCGTAAACGTCCATCATCTTGGGGTCACGATGCCCGCTGGCTTCCTGCTTGTCTGCCCGGTTACCAACTGTATCGGTAATGCCGCGTCGTTTCAGGTCATGCAGGGCAAAGCGTTCGTCTGGTGTGACGGCGCCGTCCGCTATCGCCAGTGTGATGAACCGCTGCCAGGCGGTGTCGAGGCTGGATTTGCGAAGCGGACCGCCATGGCTGGCCACGATGATGTGACGCCGTGATGGTGAGATCGGAATAGTCGTTTTGCGACGTTTCCAGGTCCTTGCACGAAGCGCCTTCGCGCTATCCCAAACCGCACGTAACCGCGGAGTCCAACGCACTATGTTGTCGCGGCTGCCCTTGCGACGGTTGGTCAACAGCCCCTCGTCCAGCTCGTTGGCGTCGGTTAGGGTCACGACCTCGATGCCACGCAACCGACAGAGGTAGGCCAGCTCCATGACGCTGGCCAGATACTCCGGGCAACCACCTGGTTCATTGCGTGCCAACCGGCCGCGTGCAGTTGCGCGGTCGATCAGGATGTCCATGACGTTGTGGCGTGGCAGCCGGCGTTGTTTGCGCTCAATCGGCGCCTCGATGCCGAGCGCGGGATTCACTTCCAGAAATCCACGGTTACGGCCCCACTGCAACACGCGCCGCAGGTATCGCAGTGCGTGCGCAGCTTTTGACGGTGTGCCTTCATCTGCGAGCCGATCGACGATGCGTTGTACCAGAGCAGCCGTAAATTTCTTTACAGCCAGGTCGCCCAGCGGCTTGCCCAGTTTGGTTGGTACGTTGAGCATCACGTCGCGGGAATAGCAGTAATCATCGTGGGTTTTTGGGCTGAGTTTTTTATATCGTTCGCTCTCGTGGAATTGCTCACAAACATAGCGCAGGGTGCCCCGATCAATGTTGGACGCCTCGTCCATAATTCGGTGAAGTTCTGCGAGTGAGACGTCCGCCGGCGCCAAATTCTTCCGGCGCTGTTTTCCTGTCTCGTCGTAATGAAGGGTGTACCAAACGCCGCTGCCGCGATGATCAAAGTAAACGGCCGCCGGAAGGGCGGCCTGATCGACATGCGCAGGGATGTGGGGATTATGCTTACGCTTCCTGGCTCGCCTCATATTATATCGACGTCGTACCGTTCAGAGCTGGCCGGCTTGACGCCGCCGGCATGGTTAATCAGATCGAGCGTTGTCCAGGGACCGGTGCGGCCGCGAAACAATCGCACGCCCTGGTCAATCAGCGATCGTTCAACGTCCGACCTGCGCTGATAGCCAGTGATGTGCTGTAGGTCTTGAAAGGTCAAAATACCTGATGTGGCCAAGGTCACGGCACAGCCCCCGAATCTGACAATTTCCGCACCTGGTGGAAGCCGAGTTTAGAGGCGGACTCAGGTACCAGCGTAGTAGAAATCCATACATCAGATTCTGGCTGTATGCGCAGTCCACCGCGAAGGCGGACTACAAACCTGGCTGGCGATCGGCAGTTATACATAGCGGCGTTCCTTTGCTGTCTTGATTGCAGCCTTTTCGGCCATCACTGCGGCCCATGCGTCAGTTTTACGGTGCTGACGGATGCGGCTGCATTTTTTGTGTTTGCGGGTGGATCTGGCTGTACCGCATATATCGCAGATGCTCGGCAGGTCCAGCCGTTTGCTGGCCATTGTTGGACGGTCACGGGTACTCATGCAGCGACCCCTGATGACCCTCGGCTGGCCAGCAACTGGGCGACCACGGCGACTTCGTGTGCGCTGATGTCGCCAAGCTCTTTTGCAAAGCTGGTCACGCATTCAAGACGAATCCTTGCGTCGTCTGTTTTCCGCACCTGGTAATCGAACAATGCGGTGCCGACGATCCGAATGGCCATCAGATGCCGTGCCGACTGGACGTCATCGTTGGGCGTTGTGTTAGCCTTCAATTCGCTGCCGCTTTGGTGCTGTGCTTCCATGGTGTTGCCCTCAGTGGTGGTCGGTGCCGGGGAGCTGTAACTCCTCGGCACCACCCTAATTACCGGCCTTCGCCAGCACGTCGTTGTGGCGAACCTTCCTTCTTGACCAGGTGGATCAGCAGATCCTCAAGCTCGGTCACTTCCTCTGTTGCGGACTGCCATTTAAGTACCGCGTGGATTTGTTCTGTCGTGCAGTCCCGCACCAAGATTTCGGTGTCGCCTCCTACTGCACGTACCTCAAGAATCTCAACTAAGCCCGTTTCTCCGTAAGCCTCAGCGTGAACGGACACTGGTTGCCCCATCCAGTCCTGTAGGCCCAGCAGGTGCTTGAGGCGATCTGTATGACCCTCCCGGCCGGCGCCGGCGCCGGCGATGACGTGAACGTGCATGTTTTCTCTCCGTGGTGGTCAGGCCTTGAACTGCCAGCAGCTCACCGATTCAGGTGCGGGGCTGAGTGGCATGTTCTTGCGTTGAATGCTGTTGATGGCGCTGGACGTGGTGCGGTTGACGTCAATCAACTTGTGGGAGCGGCAGTCGCGCAGCAGTTGGCGTAACGTGCCGATGTCTGCGAGCTTCTGGCGATGCTCGGCCGCGACTTTGGCGAAGCCATTGAGGTTGATCGCGATGACGTCGGGCTTCTTGCTGTGATTAACCAGCGGCTCGCTGCTGAGCGATTCCAGGTACTCGTAGACCTGCCAGAACTCGACCACTTCCGGCGGATCGGTAATGATCGCGGCCTGACGTTCGTGCGCCATTGCGATGATTTCGCTGCGGGCGTCTTCGATCATTGTTCCGCTCAGGGGCAGTACAAGGGCGAGACAGTCCAGTAGCGCGAGCATCATGCTGTGGTTCTTGATGATCCGAGCCGAACCGAGAGTGCGCAGGGAACGTAGATACTCGCGATGTTTCGGGTAGCTCTCTGCAAATAGAGCCAGCACCTGCGGTTCGTGGCTGATCGCTTGAACAAGAAAATTGCTGACTTCGTCTATTTCCACCTGGTTAAGCGCATCCGCTGCTGTGGTGCTTTCAGGTGTGATCTTAGGTTTGAGGAAATGCAGTTTTACGATCCGGCTCATGATGGCCTCGTGGCCGGTCACTGGGGCGTTCATGCTGATAGCGATCGTGCCGCGAAACTCAGGCTCGTAGGTTTCGTTTGTATTGTTTTTCACGCCACGAGTGCCCAGCAGACCGCCGCCGAAAAAGTCTTTAAGTTCGTCCCAATCAAATGATTTTGTGTTTGCTGCGTCGCTATTCCGATCACCTTCGATCAGCACGACGGGCATGCCGGCAACTTGGCCCATCGCCCGACTGCGCCCGGATGTGGTGCCTTTTTTCGGATCGAAGCCCTCGTAGTGGCGTCCGAAAAGTTTCCACAAGAACACGATCAACGTGGTCTTGCCGGCGTCCGCTTCACCGGTGGCTTCAAGGAAAGGAAAGCTTTCGTACTTTGCACGGATCTGTTCCGCGAACAGCGAACCGAACCAGAACGTCAAGGCGATCAGCCCCTTGGTGCCGAAACATAGCCACAGCAACGTCAGCCAATCGTCGCGGTAGCCCTCGTGAGTGGCTTTCGGGTGGATCTTCACGTTTTTGACAAGGCACTTCACGCGGCGTTTACCGAACTCGAAAAAGTCGTCTTTGTTCGGTTTGAACACAGTCCCTTGATAGCAAGCGAGGTCACTAAATATGTAGGCCCCGTGCTCTTTGCTGTAGCCGACAAAATCCACCGTCTCGACGGTTTTGATGCCCTCGATCTGTTTCATCGATATTTGATCGAGGTGTTTTTGCGCACCCAGCCAAACGGCGCTGGAGTACAGAAGCCGGGCTTTGAATTCACCGCTCGATGCGAACTGTTTCAGGGTGAAGGTGATCTTCTCGCTGGGGGCATCGTTCGGTGGGCAGATCCGCACGTAGTACCAAGCTTCACCGGTTGACTCACTCACCTGTTTGTACAGAGCTTCAAACTTGCAATTGGCCAACAGTTTTAACGAGCAAGCCGTTTCCAGTGCCTTGCGTCTGGCTCCTTTCTCGGTAAGCAATTGATCTTCGTGATCGTCACTATTCAGCAGCTCGCGCTGTTCTTCGTCGAGCTTGTGTAGATCGAATTTCGCCCAGTACAGACGGTTATAAAAGTCGAAGTGAAACTCTGATCCCTCTTCTTCCCAGTCATAGATCAGCAGTGCTTTTTCCTTGGCGGACTCCGCCAGCAGAAGGTCGCCCTGGTGCCGGGCAGCTTCAAAGTCACGCTTGCGGCGGTGAATACGCTTCTGCTCGTCGTCCTCAAACTGCCAACGTTGATGCAGGTCGTTCCAATCGACTTTACGGCCGGGTTGCGGGATCAGTGCTGCCCTGCAGGTAAACCCCATTTCGCGAGCCAAACGCACCCATCGTCGGGCGTATTCACAAGCCCCAGGCTCATTGTCCGGAGCCCATACGAGCGTTGGCAGCTTCCCTCTTCGCAGTTCAACGAGCTTTTGCAGTGACGCCTCAGGGAAAGCGTTGGATGACATGGCGGCCACTGCAGCAATGTCGTTATGAACGAGTGCAATGGCGTCAAAGATTCCTTCGGTGATCCAGAGTTCTTTGACCTCGAGCAAGTCGATGCAGGGCGGACACCACCACACACCTTTGTAGCTTTCGCCCGGTTTGAAGCGTGCTTTTTTCTTTCCGAAGCGATGCGGCTTATCAATCAGTCGTTCCCAGTAGCCACCTTTTTCGAGGGCAAAGCGCACGGTGGCACTGCCGGCATTTGCTTCGGGGGAAAAGTAGCTGTCTTGTGAGTACCAACCCGAGATGACCTCAAGGCGAAAGCCGCGCCCGAACTCCAGATAGGCCCGTGCAGTGGCGTTTGGCTGATCATTTGTTACCGGCGCGCGCTTGCTCCAGTCTTCGAAGAGATCGTTGTAGATCTCCTTGACCGGCATGGTGTGCTTGCACTTTTCAGGGCGACCACAGATCACCATCCAGGGGGCTGAAAATCGCGTGAAAAGGGTTTTCTGATTGCAGTTGGGGCAAGTACCGCCACGCATGTAGTCAGTGCCACTGCGATGTTTAAGGCCGAAGTCGGACTCAAGGCGCTGCAATACGTCGTGACGCAGATCTTCTCTCATGGTTATTTCACTGCTTTGAGGCTGAGTGTGAGGGCGCCAATCAGGTGTTTCTGAGCAGCCATCACAGGGCAATTGGCAAGTATCGATCCGTGGCGCAAACCATCGGGAATCAAGCGGTACTGGTCTGCGTACCAAAGGTCGTTGAAGTTGAGACGGTATTGCTCGCGCAAACTGGCCAAGAGCGCTTTCGCCTGATCGGGCGTCAGTTTTGCGTTGATGTTCATGGCATGTTCCATCGTCAAACCTCAATTTCGGGCGCAGCTCACCCAAACCCACGACGGTGGGGCAGGCGGTTTATGGGTTGGGAATTACGGTGCGGCTACGCGGAAACGACTGTTGTCCGGCGTGTTGAGAATGCGCTCGTAGATCAAGCTGATCGGGACGGCCCACGCGTTGCCGGTGGCCGGGTCGATGATGACGGTGTGTGTCGACGTGCTGCTGACGATGTCCAGGCGTTGCCGATCGCGGACGGCGGTCATATCGCTGCTGGCCAAATGCACCAATTTTTCAGCGGTCTGTGTAAGCACGTCGTAATCGCTGACCAGGTGCTGCACGGCGCGGTCAAATAACTGCTGATCGTCGCCGAGGTGTTCACAGTGGTGGCGTTCCAAGAACACAAGTGCGGCGGCCTTGAGCACGTCCTGATATTCCTGTATTGCAGGCAACTGAGTCATTTGGATTTTTCCGCTTTTGACGCGTGCAGTTGGATGACCGCCAAAACCTCGGCGTGCCTAGCTGCTAGGTGCAAAGTGTCCGCGTGAAGGATCGCTTCAGCCTCAGCTTCGTTGATGACCCCGTCTTTCAGTGCCTCGGCAATGAGGTGGTCGACGGTGCCCTTCTTGGCGGCCGCCTGGACACATCTGGCGTACATCTCGACGTTGTCCAGCGAGTCCGGCTCGGCTACGGGAACAAACATGCCGCCATACATTGCCGCAATGTATTCGGGTAAGAAGGTCGTATCTGCCTCGAGTTCGAGCTGATGGATCTGAGCGTCTGTCAGTGGACGACTGTTGTTGTTCTCATAGGCGTGGTTATCGAACTTCTTGAGAGACAGACCGATTCGAGCTGCCGCATATTCGCGTCCGCCTGAATAGGCGCAGATGATTGCGCTGACTACCTGACGCCGAGTCGTTAGAACTGAGCTTTTCATGTTCTGCTTTTTCCTGTGGCTCGGTGCCATTACTGTTCGATTACGCCGTCTTTGATGCCTAACAAAACGGCGGCGCGATGTGCCTCCCCTCGGCGACCTTTTTTACGACCGTTGAGAAGGTCGCTGACCAAATTCTTATTCAGTAAGTGCATGCGACAGAACTCCGCAAGGCACATTCCTTTGTGATCAAGTGCCTCACGGGCTTGCTCGGGTGTAAGAGTGGCGGGCATAGTGTTCGCTCGTGTGCGTTTGTGTGGGTTCGTGTTCGTACGGCGCTGATTATGACCAAGTTATTTGTCCTGTAAAGGGGCTGAAGTTTGAAAAAGTTGTCATTTGGTGAGTTCTCGGAGTTGAGTGCGGGCGAATGCTTACGCGAAGAACGGGTGCGATTGGGGCTTAAACAAGAGGAAATGGCTCAAATTGGAGGCGTAACCCGGAATACTCAAGGGAGTTACGAACGGGACGAGCGCCGCCCGGATACTGCCTATTTGAAAGCCTTGAATGCCGTAGGCCTCGACGTCCTTTACGTAGTCACGGGCGCCCATACTCCTGCTCCCGTTGGAGGGTTGAGCGAGGATGAGGATGTGATGATCAAGCGATATCGCAGCATGCCACCAGATGACCAAAAATCTGTTCGTCGCTTCTTGCAGGCGATTGCGGATGACGTAGCAAAAAATTCGAATTAACTGGTAACAAAGCATGTAAAGCATTCGTCACCCCTTCGGTTTTAAAGCTGTCCCTTGTCCCCGATAACGTCGATTCAGCAATGCACTTAAATGGAGTAGTGAGCATGTTGGATCGCGCAGAAATCGATAACAGTCATATCCAAACTATTGAGTTTGAGTGGCACCCCCTTTCGAAAATCGAACGTCGCCTCGTCGGGCTTTACCGTCAGTTGACCGATGAGGATCGAAAACAACTACGGCGCCTCACCGAGGCATTGGTGACGATTCCAGAGGAGTCGGCAGTTGTCTGATCGCTTATCGATGTAACCGATCGCCGACAAATTCGAGTCGGCGGTTTGCGCGTCACGCCACTGCCTGTGTTCCCAACTGCTCAAATAGCTCGCGCTGTTTTGCCCTGGGCATCTCTTTCAAACGATCTAGCAACATCCTTTCGTATGACTGAGCCGACGGGCTTAGCGTGTGAGAAAATGTCAATTCTGCTACCCATGTGTGCCCGCACTTTGCATCCAGGCACTGGCAGTACAGCTTCACGAAATCCACGGAAAACTTCTCTCTTGAAGCGATCCGTCCTCGGTGTCCGCATTTGCATTCAACTCGCATTGTGTCCCTCCCCAGGGCATCCAATTACCACCATTTTGCCATAGTGAGCAGTGGTAATCTCTTGCGCGCTGGCTATGCTAAGTGGAAACAGCTGTATCTTTTGTGGTTTTCCAGGTGAATCGCCTGTCTTCGCGTAGCGAATCGTTCAACTGGTTGAATAACTGACAGATCGGACGGATCTCGTTGCTTGTGTAAACCCTATCGATCTTTTCGATATCGCCAAAACCTGCGTTGTTTTCCGGAATGATGCCGGCCAGCGCGGGGTTCATCCGCCATGCCGCAATCACGTCGTTACGCGTGATGTTCTTGACCTTTTCCAGCTCGTCTTTGGCTTGGAAGTCACCCACCGGGATGATTTGAATCGCCTTCTCGGTACCGCCCGGGATGTTCACGAACAGCGATCGAAAGTTACCCACACCCTTGCTCGCACTGATCTGATCGCGCAGCGATACTTCGTCTTCCTCGGTCAGGTTCGGGTCGTTGGTGTAGAAGATGTAGCCTGCGTGTGCACCGTTGCTGTAGTAGCGCCGGCGAAAGAGGGTAGCGGCTTCATTGAGCAGCAGCGCCTGCATGCCGCCCAGGTACTCAGGCACGCCGTAGATGTTTTGTTCCACGTCGTAGTTCATGACGTGCTCAACCTCGTCTTCGCTGAACTCCAACTCTTTGCCGTCTTTCTGCAGCATCACAAACCCGCCGCCGACCTTCACCCGCATGTTGATCGCCGGCAGATGATCCATCTCCAGCACCTGGCCGAAAACGTTGCGGTTGCGGCGGAAATACGCTTCGCCGAACACCATAAAATCCAGCGCTGCACAGCTCATGGTTTTGATCGAGCAGCCTTTGGACGATACGAACTCACGCAGCAGCAGGTTGCGTTTGAATCCCGGAATGGCGCCATGGTGTGCGTTGGCACGCAGCAGTTTGGCCAGGCCTTGGCGTGACACCGGCGGGGTGTAGGTTCGCCCGTCGTGGGTGGCGAACACGCCCAGGTAATGCCCGATGTTTTCGGACAGTACCTGTTCCGGCGCACCGAATGAAAAGGCCCGCATCGGAGCGGTTGCCGGTGGTTGCTGCTGGTTTTTTGCTGGTTTGCCCATGGGTGTTTGATCCGCTAAAGGTGTAGCGGCTGCGCCGCTGTTTGTTGGTGTTGAGGGGTTCATGGGCGAGGGCGTGCATGATCGCCCAGGCAATGTCGGCGTGGCCTGAGGCGTCGGTGCGCGATGCGCTGTAGGTCACTTGACCACCGCCGGTGGTGCCGCGCTTGATCGTCAGGAAGGCCTGAGCGATATCGTTCCAGCCGGCGTCCCACTCGATGCGGCTGCCTTGGATGGTGTCCTGCGCCTTGAGCACCAGGGTGTTTTTGGTCTCAAGGCTGTAGTGGATCGAGGTTGCACGCGGGTAGAAGTCGCGCACCAGGTCGAACACGCCGTAACCGATGCCGGTGGTGTCGATGCCGATGTGCTGCACGTTGAAGCGCTCGGTGAGTTTCTTGACCTGCTCGGCCTGGTACTTGAACGACTGCCCACGCCAACTATGCTTTTCCAGAATCCGGAACTTGCCGCCGTTCTCAAGCGGTGGGGCAATGACCACGCAACTGGCATCGTCACGGGTGCGGCTCGGGTCGTAGCCGATCCAGACCGGGCTGTTGCCAAACGGACGCGGCTCGTCGGGGTCGTAGTCGGTCCACAACGACTGGTCGGAGTAGCAGCGTTCCAGGTCTGCCAGGGAAAAGGCGCTTTGTGTGCTGTCGATGAACTTGCACATGAACAGCTGCTGAAATTTGTCCTCGTCGTACTCCAGCTGCAGCTGCTCGAGGTCGAACAGATCACAGCCACCGGTGATGGCGTCGAGAATCGTAATGACCTTGCGCCATTGCCCGTCCGGACACAGCGAACCCGCTGCCGCTTGCGCCTCACTGGGCCACGGATCCTTGGCGTTCTTGCGTTTGCTGTTGCGAAATTTCTCGCCGGTCCAGAACGGATAGGCCTGATGCGACACGGCGCTGGGTGTCGAAAAGTAGGTCTTGCGCCACTTCTTGTGCGTGGCCATGGCACTGGCGACGGTGTTCAGTTTTTCGAAGTCGCGGATCCAGAAATATTCGTCAACGTAGACGTGGCCATGGTGACCCTGGGCGGTGCTGCTGTTGGTGCTGAGAAAACGCAATTCGGCCCATGGCTTGCCGTCTTTGCTCAACACGATCGGGTTGCCGGTCAGCTCCAGGCCGAACCACTCCTGGGCGAACGACACGATGTAGCTACGGAAAATCTCGGATTGGGCGCGGCTGGCCGACAGGAAGATCTGGTTGTCGCCGGTCAACACGGCGTCCATGAACGCTTCGCCGGCGAAGTAGTAGGTCAGGCCCACCTGGCGGCTTTTGAGGATGTTCCGGATCCGACTCGTCAGCGGATTCTGTTTGGCGGCAAACAGCTCCTTTTGGTAGCCGTACATTTTGCTGATGAACTTGTCGAGAAAGTCCACCTCCGTCAAATCGCCGACTTCGTTCTTGGATTTCTTCTCGCGCTTCTTCCCGCCTTTGTCGCCGCGATCGCCTCGGTCTTTGCGCTGACCTTCTCGGCGCTGGCCATCGTCCGCCGGCGGATCACCGACCGGTGCCGGCACCGGTTTCGCCGACTGCTTTAACAACCGCTCGCGGACAGTGGTCAGTCGGTCGAGCTCGTCCAGATCGCCTTTGGACAGCGATGTGGTTTTGTCCAGGAGCAGGGTGATTCGCCGGCCTATGGCGGTCAGCGGTTCTTCATCCGACAGCATGTCGTCCCACTCACCCTGGCGGATCCAGTAGTAAATGATCCGGATGTTGGGCAGGGACAATTGCGCCTGAATTTCACGCGGCTTGCAGCGGCGTAAATAGAGGCGTTTGGCAGCTTCTTTAAGTTCGGGGGCGTATGGCATGGCCGCAGTCTATGCGGCGAAAACAGTGAAAACGCGGGGTTAAATTCCGCGTTTCACCTAGATCGCGGATATAGGAGAAACGCGCAATTGAACCGTTTGTTTGGGGCGAGTTGGCTCCCTATCGTGGCGGCTCAAATCACCGATTGAGCGCAGTTATCGCCCATGCCCCGTTCCCTTGTTTCGTTCTGGAAACGTGTCGCCACCAGCGGCACCACCGCTGACGGTCGTGAAATCCTTCCCCAGGAACTGCGCGATATCGCTGAGACCTACAGCCCAACCAAATACACGGCGGTGATCTGGTGTGAGCACGAACGCTGGCCCGGTGCCTACGGGACCGTCTTCGCAGTACGTCTGGTGGAAGAAGCGGACGATCTGGAACCGGGTCAAGTCGGTTTGGAAGCCCAGCTCAAGCCTAATGACAAGCTGCTTTGCCTCAATGACCAGGGCGAAAAGCTGTTCACCAGTATCGAAATCACCCCGAACTTCGCCAGCAGCGGCAAAGCCTACTTGTCCGGCCTCGCCGTGACCGATTCGCCGGCCAGCCTGGGTACCCAGGAACTCTACTTTTCCCGCAAGACCGGCGAGCCCGTGCATTACGCCGCCTCTGTTCCTCTCGGCGTGTTGGGTGATGAGGAGCCCAAGGGCGAAATCGGCAAGTTGAACAGCCTGCTGACCCGCCTGTTCAAGCGATTCGCTGTTGAAGACACCCCCACCGAAACGACCACTTCCACCGAGAGCAAACCCCCAATGGATGAAGCTACAGCCAAGGCGTTGAAGGCCTTGAACGAACAACTTGGCGCTGTCGCCACCGGCCTCGCCGCTGTGATCGAGCCCGTGACTGTCGAAGTCGTTGACCCGGTTGTTACCGAAGTCGATGACGTCAAAACAGCCGTCGAAACCATCGTCGCCGAAGCCGAAACGGATCGTGAATTCGCCAAGCAGGGCAGCGACAGCAAGCGTCTGGATCGCATCGAAGCGCTGCTGGAAAAAGCTTTCAACACCACCACTGGTCTGCCGCTGCCGAAAACCACCGGTTCCACTGACACTAAAAAGCGGGTGCTGTGACATGAGCCAGCAATCTTTGAGCAATCGTGCTCTGAAGCAATACGCCGAGCTGCGTGAAGCGATCGCCGAGACCTACAGTGTCGATGTCTCTCGCCAGTTCAATGTCGAGCCGAGCATTGCGCAGGAACTGAACGACAAGATCACCGAGCGTGCGGATTTCCTCGAGCGCATCAACGTGGTGCCGGTGACGGAGATCAAGGGCGAAAAGGTCATGTTCGGCGTGAATGGTCCTGTGACCAGCCGCACCAACACCAAGACCACCGATCGCGAAGCCAAAGACGTTTCCGATCTGAACGGCCTGGGCTACGAACTGTTTCACACTGAATCGGATGTCGGCCTGCCGTTCGCCAAGATCGATAGCTGGGCGAAGTTCCCGGACTTTGCCGATCGCTACTCGGCGGCCGTGCAAAAACAAATCGCCCTGGATCGCATCATGATTGGCTGGCACGGTTTGACCGCTGCCATCCAGACCAATCTGGCCACCAGTCCGATGTTGCAGGACGTGAACAAGGGCTGGCTGCAATTGGCCCGTGAGCAGATTCCTGAGCAGGTGCTGCACGAAGGCAAAACGGCCGGGAAAATCACCCTCGGCGCCGGCGGCGATTACGAAAACCTCGACGCCCTGGTGCATGACACCAAGCAGATGATCGACTCCGTATTCCGTGACGGCGGCGACCTGATCGCCATCGTCGGCAGTGATCTGTTGGCCAGTGACAAGGCCAAGCTGTATTCGAACCAGGCTGGCAAACCCACCGAGAAAGAACGCATTGAAAGCGCCCAGGTCATCGCGACCTATGGCGGTCTGCCGACCTTCACCGTGCCGCATTTCCCGGTTAACACCGTGGTCGTCACCAGTTGGGACAACCTGTCGATCTACTTCCAGGACAGCAGCTGGCGCCGTCACCTGATCGAGAACCCAAAGCGCTCCCGCGTCGAGGATTACAACGGCCGCAACGAAGGCTATGTGATCGAGCAGCTGGAAAAATTCGCCGCCGCTGAAAACGTGGAGTTGATCTGATGAGCCTGGCACTGGCGCACAAGCGCCGCATTCAGGCCGAAGGTCCCGCCGCTGAAGGCGCCAGTGCCGCAGCGGTGGTGTATTCCGCTGCCACCGCGCTGGCCAGCCCAGCCAACGCCAAAAAACACCTGAAGCTGATGGAAGACGCATTGGCCCAGGACCTCGAGCGACTGAGCGCAATCGATAACCTCGGATTGCGCCAACAACTCAAGCGTGACGAGCTGGTGCCCAAGTACCATGACTACGTGCAGCGCTATCGCGAGTCCGGATTGAGTTTCCCGAACCCGGTGGTGATGCAGGTCCTGGTGTGGCTGTTCGACACCGAGCAGTTCGAAGCTGGGCTGGACCTAGCGGACTTCGCCATGGAACAAGGCCAGCCGATGCCCGAGCGTTTCAAACGCAACGTGCAGACCTTTGTCGCCGATGCGGTGATCGAGTGGGCCGAGGCCGAGCAAAAAGCCGGTCGCAGTCCTGAGCCGTATGTGTCCGACCTGCTGCCGCGTGTCGATGATGAATGGCAGCTCACCGAACAGATCCCGGCCAAGTACCACAAGTTGCTGGGCATCCGTGCCCTCGACGCCAAGGAGTGGACCAAGGCCATTGCCCACTTTGAGCGCGCCACTGAGCTGCACGCCGGTGTCGGTGTAGGCACCCGCCTGGAAGGCGCTCGCAAGGCCTTGGCCAAACAACTGGCTGTAACAGCCGCCGAATAACCGACTACCCCCCCCCGGCGAGAAACTGTGGATGTGAGCCAACCATTTATGGCCTGACCCACTGAAACAGTTTTCCCGCCCCTATTCGAGTGCCCAGCAATGAGCTTTTCCGGGAAACCCACGACCTTTGTGGAACAGGCGATCGAGAACGACGGCTTCTGGCCGGACCTCTCCGTGGCCGAGTTTCAGAAGGGTTACCGCCTGCCGGCGGAGTACCTGGTGGACATGCTGGTCACTGATCTGACCACGGCGATGATCGAGGTCAATCGCGATCTGGCCAAGCGCAAAAGCCAATGGCAGAACGTCGGCGTCACCACCGTGGAATCTGCGGACACCACGGTGCTGCCCGAGCGCACATTTCACGTAGCGACGTACAAGCGCGCCGTGTACTGCCGCGCCAAGGCCAGCCTGCTGACCCAATTCGCTACGGTCACCCGCCGTGAAAGTGCCGAAAACACCGGCAAAGAACTGCCCGAGCGCGGCGAAAGCTTTCTGGAGTTCAGCCAACAGGCTGTCCGCTCACTGCAGGGCCGTGGCCGCATTACGGCGGTGCTGCTGTGATCAAACTGCGCGCTTTGACCACCTACCTGATCGAGCGCCGGCTTGTGGAGCCGGAACAGCTCGACAGCTGGACCGACCAGGTGAACCTAGAACTGATCTGGAAACCGGACCTCGACGGCCTGCGCATGGGTGACATGCGGTACAGCGCCACGATCGCGCTGGAGCGTTTCGCCGATCACCCGGGGCGCCTGATGGCGTTGGTGGGCAGTTGGCTCGAGGGCAACGACCAGGACCGCGACGACCTGCCGGCGGCGAAGTTCGACATCACCATGCTCGACAACGATCTGGCCGACGTCGACATCACCCTGGAATTCAACGAGCCGCAATACCTGGCCGAGGATCCCGCCGGCGAAATCGAGGCCTTCGACAAGACTTGGGCGTTTGTTCCGTTCGACCTGTGGATTGCCGAACACGGTGAGGTAGGCAGCCGTGGGGCGTAGCACTTTCGAGCTCGATGCCCGGGGCTATCTGGGTGTGCGCGAGCAGCTGGCGTTGCTCAGCCTCCCGCCACAGCTGCGCCGTCGCCTGCTGAACAACGTCACCAAGCGCGTGCGGACGATGAGCCGCAAGCGTGTACGTGATCAGCAGAACCTGGACGGCTCGCCGTTTGAGGCGCGCAAAGGTTCTGGCAAAGGCAAAAAGAAGATGGAAGCCAGCCTGGCCAAGCTGATGCAGGTCACCCGCGTGAGTGCCGACGAAGCCGAACTGGGGTGGCGTAACGCGCTGACCAGTTGGGTCGCGGCACAGCAACACAATGGCGCCAGCGAGCGCCGCACCGCCGCACAAATGCGCAAATGGAACACCGTTCCCGCTGGCCTGGCCGCCACCGAAAAGCAGGCCAAGCGTCTGCGTCGGCTGGGTTTCAAGGTTCGCCAGCAAGGCAAAAAGAGTCTCACGCGTCCGTCCGTGGCGTGGATTCAAGAGCATGTGAACTACGCCAAAGCGGGGCTGCTGATCCGCATCCTGGATGACGAAAAAACCGAAAGCAGCGGCGCGCAAAGCTGGGAAATCACCTTGCCCAAACGCCAGTTCATCGGCGTCAGCACCGAGCGAGATACCGGGTTGCTGTTGAACCAGGTGCTCGAACAAATCCTTAATTCTCCCCGCTAACGAGGCACTGCATGGCACTTGGCAAAGTCAGCGTAAACAATCTCAATTTGGGCCAAGGCGCCGTGACTGAGATCGAGCGCTATTTCCTTTTCATCGGCACCGGCGCGAAAAGCATCGGCCAACTGATCCCCCTCAACAACGACAGTGACCTGGACAGCGCCCTGGGCATTCCGGCCAGTGACCTGAAAACCCAGATCATTGCCGCTCGACTGAACGGCGGCGATCGCTGGGCATGTCTGGCGGCTCCCATCGCGGCCGAGGGTGATTGGCCTGAAGCGTTGGAAAACGCCCAGCAGCAAGGTTATTCGGTTGAGGCGGTGGTGATCACCAAACCGGTGACCACCGGCGCGCAACTGTCGGCCATGCATGACGCGGCCATAGCGCTGAACAACACCTACGGCCGTCGGGCCTTCGTGATGGCGGCCAGTGCAGGCATCACCGTGCTGCAGACCTGGGATCAATATCTGGTCGAGCAGCGGGCGATCACCACCGGTCTGGCCGCACCGCGTGTCCTGGTCGTCCCTCAACTGCATGGCAATGACCTGGGCGTGCTGGCCGGCCGTCTGGCCAACGCCGCCGTGAGCGTTGCCGACAGCCCAATGCGCGTGGCGTCCGGTGCTGTGCTGGGCTTGGGCCCTGTGCCCGCTGACGTCGAAGGCGTACCGCTGCCATCAGCGACCCGTGCCGAGTTGGACAAGGCACGTTTCTCCGTGACGCAAACCTACCCGGATTATCCAGGTGTGTTTTGGGGCGACGGCAACATGCTCGATGCGCCGGCGAGCGACTTCCTGGTGATCGAGTACCTGCGCCTGGCCGACAAGGCAGCGCGCCAGGTGCGTCCGCTGTTGATCCGTCGCGTGGGTGACCGTCGCCTCAACAACACCCCCAACAGCATAGCCGCCGCGATCAGCGCGTTCATGAAACCACTGCGCCAGATGGCCAAGTCCGCCACGTTCGCCGGCCAGGTGTTCCCAGGTGAGATCGAGGCGCCGAAGGATGGCGACATCGTCCTAGTGTGGCACAGCAAAACCAAGGTTGAGATCTACATCAAGATCCGGCCGCTCAACTGCCCGAAAGACCTGACGGCCAACATCGCCCTCGACCTTTCCACCGACGATTCGGAGTAACCCCTATGTCACGTATTGGCGGCAAGAACTTCGACGTGAACCTGGGCGATCTGCTGGTTCACGTTGAAAGCTGCACCCTGGATATCACGGACAACACCGCCGTGGCGCAGAGCGGCGGTGTACCCAACGGACACGTCGACGGCGACGTGTCGGGCAGTGGGGAAATGGAGTTCGACACCAGCAACTTCAACCTGCTGATTGAAGCCGCCCGCACGGCTGGCAGCTTTCGCGAGCTGGAGCCATTCGACTCCATTTTCTTCGCCAAGGCCGGCGACGAGGAACTGCGTATTGAGGCGTTCGGTTGCAAGTTGAAGGTCTCGAGCCTGTTGAGCATCGATCCGAAAGGTGGCGAGAAATCCAAACACAAGGTGCCGTTTGACGTCACCAGTCCGGACTTCATCCGCATCAACGGCGTGCCGTACCTGGCCGCCGCCGAGATCGAGGGTCTGCGCTGATGTCTTGCCCGTTCGATCGCGCCCAGGCAACGGAGCAACGCCAGCGCGACCAGGCGATTGCCGCCCAGTTGGCCCAACCGCGCCCGATCGGGCCAAGCCGTAGCGAATGCCTGGACTGTGACGGCGAAATCCCAAAAGCGCGCCAGGCGCTTGGCGGGGTCTTGCGTTGCGTGCCATGCCAGTCAATTTTTGAGAAAGAGGTTCGCCGATGAGCACGAATCAGGCCGCTCAGGACACTGCCATTGTATTTCTCAAGGCGTCACCGGCAATCGGCGTGGCCGCTACCGGTGTGACAGGGGCCATCGACTGGTCAGCGGTGGCCTACATGTTGACCGCGCTCTACATGGTGCTGCAGATCGTGCTGCTGGTCCCCAAGTACCGTCAGATGCTGCGCGACTGGAAGGGCAAGCTATGAACCTGCGCACCAAGATCGCCACCGGCGCCATTGCGCTGGTCAGCGCTTCCTTGCTCGGTTTTCTAGGCCAATGGGAAGGAGAGGGCCAGAACGTCGTTTACGCCGACCAACTGGCCCGGGGACTGCCGACTGTTTGCAAAGGGATCACCCGCCACACCAGCCCTTATCCAGTCGTGATCGGTGACTACTGGTCAGACGCTCGCTGTGACGAGGTGGAGCAGCTGGTGATCGAGAACAACCAGCTGCAGCTGGCCGACTGCATCACCAATCAGCAAGTGGGGCAGAACACCTTCGACGCGCTGAGTAGCCACGCGCACAACTTCGGCGTGCCGACGACGTGCGCCAGTCGAGCGGTCGGCCTGATCAACGCCGGACGCATCCCGGAAGGCTGCCAGGCGATGGCCTGGGCCCCGGATGGCAAAACACCGGTGTGGGCCTTCGTTACCGACGCTCAGGGCCGTAAACAGTTTGTTCGCGGGCTGCATACGCGGCGCCTGGCGGAATCGAGCCTGTGCGCGCAATGACCATTCCTCCGTTGCGGCTCGTCCTTTTTCTTCTGCTGTCCGGGCTGCTGGTCTGGATCGCATTTGACCAGGTGCGCGATCAGCTCGAGACCGCTCGCCGCGAACGCGATGGCGTGCAGCTTGAGGTTACAGGCCTGCGCGAAGCGGCCCGTATCAGCGGTGAGATGTTGGCCGACCGCGATGCGATCGATCTTCAACGTACCCAGGAGCTGGGCCATGCGCTCAATCAAAACGATGACCTGCGCCGCGCTGTTGACGATGGCCGTCAGCGGCTGCGCCTCGCCGCCACCTGCAGCATCGCCACGTCCGCCCAAACCGGCGCCGGCCGCGTGGCTGATGCAGGCACCCCCGAACTCACAGCAGACGCTCGATCGGATTATTTCACCCTCAGAAATCAGCTTGCCCTCAGTCGGCAAATGATCCTGGGCCTGCAGGACCACGTGCGCCGGATCTGCCTGCGCTGACCATCACCTTTAAACCTGAATGGAACATCGACATGACCGAGAAACGCGATATCACCCTGGAAGTCGGCGACAAAGAATTCACCTTTTCCATGACCCCTCAGGACGTGACCAAGTACTTCAACGCGATGACCGCCAACAACAAGGTCTCGCCATCGCACAACCTGCTCAGCAACACCGTGGCGTCCGATCAACGCACCGAGCTGCGCACGCTGTTGGCCAACCCAGTGATGACGATGCAGATCGCCGGTGCGCTGCTCGAGGAGTACGCGCCGGACGTTGAAATCATCGTAAAAAAGCACTCGAGCACGCTGAGCGCCTGAGTGAAGACGGACTCGGTCAACTGATGACCTTGTCCAGTCGCTGGCTGCCTGGCGCTGAGCCCACACCCGAGGTGATGGGCGCGGCCAAGTGGCTGGAGGACGAACACTGGAGACGCATGGAAATCGCCGTGGCTAATGGCATCGCTCATGCACTGAACGGATAAATACACATGGCTGACCGCGCTGCTCGCCTGGCCTTCATCTTGAGTCTGACCGACAAGGTCACCGCGCCCCTGGGCAAAGTGAAAATGGGGTTTTCCGACCTTGCCGAAAAGAGCGAAAAAAACATCAAGACGATGGGCCTGGGGCTGGGTGGCATGGTCGGTGCCGGTGTGGCCATTACCGAATCTTTGGCGCCGGCACTGGAGATGAACCGCGCCCTGGGCGAGGTCCGCTCGCTGGGCGTGGCAGAAGATGCGTTGTCCGCGCTCAATCAAAAGGCGTTGGAGTTCTCGGTTACCTACGGCGAAAGCGCCCGGGACTTTGTCGCCTCGGCGACCACCGTTGAGGGCGCCATCAAGGGGCTGACCGGTAACCAGTTGGCAGTGTTCACCAATGCCTCCGACGTGATGGCCAAGGCGACCCGGACCGACGCCGAAACGATGGGGCATTACGTGGGCACCATGTACAACCTGTTCAAGGGCCAGGCCGACGCCATGGGCAAGGGCGAATGGGTGGAAAAACTCGGCGGCCAAACTGCGCTGGCGGTGCAGCTGTTTCGCACTGACGGTGCGCAATTGAAGGACGCGTTCAAGGAAGTCGGCTCGATCGCCACCACCGCCGGTGTAGACCTGGCCGAGCAGTTCGCGGTGATCGGCTCACTCAGCAGCACCATGGAAGGCGGGGACGCCGGCGGCATCTACAAATCATTTTTCGAGAACATCGGCGGTGCTTCGGAAAAGCTGGGGATGAAGTTCGTCGACCAGAACGGCAAGTTGCTGCCGATGCTCGACATCCTCGACAAGCTGGAAGGCAAGTTTGGCGACCTGAACAGTGCCAGCACCGGCGCCAAGCTGATCGAAGCCTTCGGCGGGGAGGGCGCCCGCGTCATCACCGCATTGACCAAGGACACCGACCGCCTGCGCAACGGCATGGACCAGCTGGGCAAAGTCCGAGGTTTGGAGAACGCCGAGAACATGGCCAAAGCCATGGTCGATCCGTGGCAACAGTTCGCTGCTGCCGTCGAGGCGTTGCGCATTGCCTTCGGCCAGGTGCTGATTCCGATCCTGGCGCCTCTCATGGATAAGCTGGTGGGCATCGGAAAAACCCTTAGCCGCTGGACGCAGATTTTTCCAAACATCACCCGCGTGATCGGCATCACCACCCTGACGATTTTGGGCATCGTGGCCAGCATGTCGTTGCTCACACTCGTGGTCGGGATCGCCAGGACCACTTGGCTTGGGTTGGTCACGGTGTGGAAAGTGGTGCAGCTGCTCAACCTGCGCACCGCTGCAGGTTTCGTCCTGCAAAAGCTGGCCATCCTGGCCTATACCGCCGTGATCTATGGTCTGAGCGCCGGCCTGGCCGTCATTCGCGGCGCCATGTTGCTGTGGCAGGGCGCGATCTGGCTGGTCAACTTTGCTCTGACCGCCAACCCGATCGGCGTCGTGGTGATGGGGATTGCCGCCCTGGTCGCGCTGGTCATCGCCGCCGTCTACTACTGGGACGAATGGACCGCCGCGCTGCTCAACAGCGAGGCGTTCAAGTGGGTCAGTGATCAATTCAAGACGCTGTCCGACTGGTTCGGCTCCATGGGCGGCTGGTCGAGCATGGCCAAGGGCGCGTGGGACAGCATCGTCGGCGTCTTTTACAAAGCCATCAACAGCCTGATCGAGATGATCAACAGCATCCCGGGCGTGAACATCGAAGCGCGTTTTGGCGGCATGCCGGAAGTGCCCGGTGTCGACGCAGCAATTAGCGCGGCCAACGCCGCCAGCACCGCGCAAAAAACCCAGCAGACCATCAATTCGGCAATCCCCAGCCTTTCGCCGTCGCGGGCCACTGCGGTGCCCCCGGGCGGGTTGCTGACCAGCATTCAGAACACCAGCAGCCAGAACAAGGGCACCCACGTTGAAAACGTGAACATCCACACCGCCAAGCCGCTAACCCCGCTGGAGCTGGAAAACATGGTCGCGATGGGGGTAGGCGGATGAGTCTCTATATCGATCTGCTCATCACCGATAACGACCTCACCCTTGACCCCTCCAGTCAGCCGTTGCTGGTGGACGATCGGGCCAGCATCGCCCAGGACATCGGTCACATGATCCGCGAAAGCGGGCTCTTGGTGACGCAGGTCGCCGAGCGCGATCGCTTCCGTCAAGCCGACTGCATTCAGCAACTGGAACTGCTGGTTGAGGCGGACGTGCGCCTGGTACCAGGCACCGTCCGAATCCTTGAAGAGGGGAAGGGCAGGTACCTGGTCACCGCCAAAACCGTTGAATTCGGATCTGTCGAGGTAGTGCTGTGAGTGACGTAGATTTCAAACAGGCGTTGAGTGACGCCGGTATTCCGACCACCGAGGCCAAGCTGCGCGCTGCCTGGGAACTGGAAGTCGTCGCCCAGGGCAGCAAGTTGAGCAACACCAGCGCCTGGTCGCCGTTCTGGCGAGTGATCACCGCCCTGGTCACCAAGCCGGTCATGTGGCTGATCGATTTCATTGCCGGCACCGTGTTGCCGAACTTCTTCGTGAAGACCGCCACCGGCGCCTGGTTGGACATGTTGGCCTGGGCGGTGAACGTCACCCGCAAGCCTGCGACCAAGGCCGAGGGGTTGCTGCTGTTCACCCGAAGTGCGCTGGCTGGGCTGCTGGAAGTGCCGGCCGGTACCCGTGTGCAGTCGATCGCGATCAACGGCAACGTGTACGAACTGGTGACGGTGGCTGCGGCCAGCTTTGCCGATGGCGAATCGCAGATCAGGGTGTTGGCCCGGGCCAAGCAGGCCGGTAGCGGATTCAATCTCG
This sequence comes from Pseudomonas sp. LBUM1660, assembly GCF_059695935.1. Lineage (NCBI taxonomy): Bacteria > Pseudomonadati > Pseudomonadota > Gammaproteobacteria > Pseudomonadales > Pseudomonadaceae > Pseudomonas > Pseudomonas sp. LBUM1660. The sequence goes on from NZ_CP166795.1 coordinate 314,545, forward strand.
CACCAGGTTACTTTTCCATTTTGCCGGAGCCGGTGCCCGGGGTGGTTCAGGTGGTGAACGCTGACGGCTGGCTGAGCCAACCCGGCGCCGACACCGAGCCTGACGACGAGCTGCGATTGCGTGTGCGCAACCAGTTCTCAGCCGTCAACCAATGGCACACCGACGCCGTGTATCGCGCCATGATTGCCGTGTTCCCCGGTGTGCAGCCCGACGGCGTTTACTTTGAGCACAACGCGCCCAGGGGCCCCGGCAGTGCCAATGCCTTTGTGCTGTTCGAAGCCGATTCGCCGGCGGATACCTTCCTGGCTGAAATCAACCACTACATCCGCGACCAGGGCAACCATGGCCACGGTGACGACCTGCTGGTGTTGGAGATGCCCGCCACGCTGCACACCGTCAGCTTGACGGTCTGGCCTAAGGCCGAAGTCGGTGCCGAGCGCTGGCCTGCGTTGAAATCTGACATCGAGCTGTTCATCCGTGCCGCATTCCGTGAGAGCACGGCCAGTGACTACCAGCCGACGCTGACTCACCCCCAATCGCGTTTTTCCTTTAGCCGCTTGGGCGAGGAACTGCACCAGCAATTCCCAGGCATTGATTCGCTGGACTTTGACAACGCGGACATCATTTCAAAGCTGACCATCCCGCGCCTGTCCGGTGTTGAGGTGATGTTGAATGCTTAAGTTGAGCCTCCCGTTTTGGCTTGATGGGCCGGAGCTGGCCAAGCTGAAAGCGGCCGCGCAAGCCTGGTGGATCAAGGTCGAAGACTGGCTGCACTGGCCGTTGCTGCAGATGGACGCCGAGACCTGCCACCTGAGCGTGCTCGATCTGCTGGCCTGGCAGCGTGACATTCAGCGCTTTCACGGTGAGCCCGAAAAGCTCTATCGCCGGCGGGTGAAGTACGCCTTCATCAATGCCGTGGACGCGGGCAGCACCGCCGGCATGGTCCGCATTTTCGAACGCCTGGGCGTCGGTTATGTGGAGATCCAGGAGCGCCTGCCGCACCTCGATTGGGACGTGGTCCTGCTGCACCTGTCCGACACGCAACTGAGCGAAAACCCGGTGTTGCTGCGCGTCCTGATGCAGCAATACGGCCGCACGTGCCGGCGATACGACTTCGTCACGATCACCCCCGTGAAGCTGAACATCGGCGTGGCCGATCTCAACGACGACCAACAAACCCTGATTGCCACCCTGGACGACAGCGCCAGTCGCCTGGTCGTGATCAACGAGTTCGCATTGCTCACCTTTTTGAACAACCCGTTTAGGAGCACCCATGGGAGCTAGCATCACCCTTGCCGGCGAAAGTCTGATTGCCCAGAAGCAAGGCGCCGGGGAGAAGCTCGAGGTTGCTCGCTTCGTCCTGGCGCTTGTTCCAGGCCTTGACCCGAACGCCCCGGTTGATCGCGCCGCCGGCAAGCCGCCGCAGTCTCAGATCGTCTTCACCAAAGCCTACGACCGCAAAGGCTACGTCAGCCCCAATCAGGTGATCTACAGCCTGATGGTCGGCTCCGACGTGGGCGACTGGGACTTTAACTGGATCGGTCTGGAAGCGTCGGAAGGCGTGCTGCTCGCGGTCGCGACCGTGCCGGTGCAGCAGAAACGCAAGAACATTCCGCCGCTGCAGATCGGCAACAACGTCACCCGCAACTTCCTGGTGGAGTTTAACGGTGCCCAGGCACTGACGGGCATCACCGTCGACGCCAGTACCTGGCAGCACGACTTCACGATTCGCCTGAACGGCATCGATCTGCGCGAGCGTTTGAGCAACCGCGACGTCTTCGGTCGTGTCTGCTACCTGGCCGACAGCCTGCAGATGGAACGCAGTTTTGACCTGTACCAGGTGAAAGCGGGCATTGCCTACGTGGAGGGGATCCGGGTCGAGCTGGCTGAGCCGGTCCAGGTGCAACTGCCGGCGCTCCCTGTCAAAGCCTGGCTCGACGTTGCGCTGGCCCGTGAGGGTAGCGATGCAGTCGCGGCTTGGAAGGTGGTGTTCGGCGCCGTGAAGACGGACTACGTCGACAGCAACGGCACCGCGCATTACCTGGTGGAGCTGGCCCAGGTATCGGTGTCCGAGGACATCACGGACTTGCGCCTAAGCGAGCCGATCACCGGCGCCCTGGTCAAGCAGTTTGCGTTGCGCAATGGCGACTACGAAAACCTGCGTGCCCGGGCCACGACCAAAGACGACGTCGACCTGGGCGAACTGCCCAACGCGAAAAGCGATGACCCAGGCACAGACAGCAGCGAGATTCTGGCAACCACCAAGGCGCTCAACGCCCTGCGCAAGGTGATCGCTGATTCGGAGGTCGGTCGTATCGGCACGTTCGCGATGGCCACGCCACCGCCGGGATGGTTTCGGGCCAATGGCGCGGCGGTCTCGCGCACGGTGTATGCCGCGTTGTTCGCCAAGATCGGCACCCTTTACGGCGCCGGTGACGGCGTCAACACGTTCAACCTGCCGGACCCACGCGGCAAGTTCATCCGCGTTCTGGATGACGGTCGCGGTATCGATGCCGGCCGGGTATTGGGTAGCTCTCAAGCCGACGAAGTTCGTAACCACAACCACACGGGAAGCGCCAGCGCAGCGGGCGCGCACAACCACACCGCATCGAGCGATGCTCAGGGCTCCCACAGCCACCAGGTGAAAGAAGGGTCAGCGGTCCCGAGCATGCCGGGTGGCGAGATCTTGGCTTCAGGTGATGACGTGACTCAGGCGGCCGGCTCTTATTCGACGACCTCCGCCGATGGCTTACACGCCCACAACATCAGCGTGAACGCAGTGGCCGCGCATAGCCACGTCATCACCGTGGGCTATTCCGGGGGCGCCGAAACACGCCCGCAAAACATCGCGTTCCTTGCCTGCATTAAGTATTGAGACCCGTTATGGATACCAAAACCGTCTTTCAAACCGATCACCTGGGCATCTTCACCGGCAAGACCGTGGCCGATCGCTCGCCGCTGGAACCTGATGTTTGGTTGATTCCCGGCGGGTGTGTCGAAGTTGCGCCGCCGGTGGTCCCGGAAAGAAAGGCGGCGTTCTGGGATGGTCGACGCTGGCAGTTGGTTGACTCCTACCAAGGGCTGAGGGCCTACAACATCCTGACCCGTGAGCCCCTGGTCATCGAACGTGCGGGTTCGCTGCCGACCGGCTACACGCTGGAGGTACCAGGCCCGGGCCAGATCTGGGGCAATGGTCACTGGGTTGACGACATCCCGGCCGTGATCGAGCTGCGCTACGTTGCCCAACTGTCGGCGGTCAACACGGCGTGTCTGCAGGAGATCACCGGCGGGTTCTGGTCGTCGGTGTTGGGCGATCGCTATTTCTACGAAACCCAGCTTCAGGATCAGTTGAACCTGACCAGCATGATTTTGCGCGGGGTGGGTGGCGTATACCCCTGCCAAGATAAGGCCGGGGTGAAGGCCTTCCTGGAACACACCAGCGACCAGTTGCGCCAGATCGGCGACGAATTCACCGACTTCAAGCTGCAGCGCCTGCTCAAAGCCAACGACCTCAAGAAAGCCTTGGCGGCGGCGCGATCGACGTCGGACCTGGACGCACTCAACGCCGTGGTGTGGGAGTCCGCGTCGGTATGAATTGGGTACCCATCACCATGCGCTGGCCGGAGCAGTCCACCCAGTGGCTCGCCGACCTTGATGCGGCCAAGGATCTGGCGAGCAGCGAACTGACCAGCACTGGGCAACGCCTGGCAGGTCTGGCCGACTTGGCCACCACTTCGCCGGGACCGGTTGGCGCCGCTGCAGAAGCGGCTGTGGCCGCTGGCCGCGCCGGGCTCGCCGATGCTCTGGGTGAGGTGCCGGCCTGCCTGGTGGTGACGCCATTTCAAAGTGGGGTGGGGCAGGGACGCGGCAATCAGCGTTATCTGTCCGCGCCGAACCTGCTGCAGCAGCTGGGCGAGAAACTTGAAGACACCGGCGACGATGGCCGTCCGGCCGGGGCGCAATACGCCTTGGCGGTGATGTTCCTGGGCACGCGCTACGACAAGTTCGCGGCGACCTTGTCCCGATTTAACGCCGTGCTGCCCATGCCCGACCTGCAGCGCGCCGAACGCCGAGCGAAAAACCTGTTCGCACTGGACGCTGAAAAGTGGGAACTGCCCACTGCCGGCACGCTGCCGCGTTGGGGGGCGCTGCCCCTGGAGCGTTGCACCGTGACCAAGGCTGCCACGCAAACCTTGAACAGTCAGCTGTCGGCACTGGAAAGCTACGCGGACAGTTCACCGATGGCGGACCTTGGACGGCTGGCTATCCGTAAGGCCAGCCAGGCCCGGGCACAGGCCCAACAGTTGGCCGACCTCAAATCGCAGTTCGCCGGCGGCACTGCAGACGACACCATGCGCGCTCGCTTGATCGGCCCGGGGAATGCCGCCGAGTTGCGGCACCAGCTGCTGCAGGGCGACGCACCCGGGCACGAGTGGGGATTGTCGGCCGGCGTGCTGTTGGTCGGCTCCCTGAAAGGGTTGGGCTTTGTTCGGGAACTGGTGGGTCTATGACTTTATTGCTCGATGGCGAACAGGTACGCGGCAAGAACCTCAAGGTCACCGCCAACCTGCGAATCGAAAGTGACGATTTGTCCGGACAGACCAGCAACACCGACTCGGCCCACAAAGGTTTCAAGCCCAAGACGCTGGCGGTCACGTTGCTGATCCCCTTTGTCGATGAGTCGCAGCTGCGCAACTTGATGCGCCTGGCCGAGGCGACCGGCACCGGTGGCCAGCTCAAAACCTATCGGCTGGTCAACGACACCGCGTCCGCGTTCGGCGTGCGCCAGGTGCAATTCTCCGACGGCGTCAGCGCCCGGGAAGACGACTCGCTTCGTGCCTGGCTTGTTCAATTCACGCTGTCGGAAAAGCTCTCCAACCCCGAGCGGGTCGAGACGCGTCGAGCGTCCAAGGATGTGACGCAACAAGGCGCCCCGGGGCAGTCAGTGACTGCACCAGGTGCAGCTGAAATCGGCGCACCAGGACAGGAGTTGAGCGGCTTCGAAGCCACCCTGAAAAAGTTGGATAACTACCTGGGCGGTGGGACTTGAGCATGAAACTGCACAAGGTGCTGACCATCGGTGGCGTGGTGTATCCCCTGATCACCGATGACGTTCGCCTTGAACTGCGAACCCCCGGCCGCGCCACGCTGACCATTCAAGCAGCGGTACCGGTGAAGGGGCTGGTGACACTCGATATCGGCTACAACGACAGCCCGCTGCAGCGTCACTTCATTGGGTATGTCGAGCGTTGCACGCCGTCCAACGCGATCGAGCAAGTGCTGTTCTGTCGCGAACTGGCGGCGATCCTGGCCAACCCTTTGCCGCTCAACCTGCGCCATGCGGATCTGACGACGGTGCTGGGCGAGATCAACCAGAAAACCGGGCTGAGCTTTCGAGTACCGGACAAGGCATACGCCAAAGTCAAAGCCCCGTTCTTCTACAACCTGGCCGCCGGCTATCAGGCCATGGACAGCCTGTCCCGGGTATTCGGAATTCCCGACTTTATCTGGCAGCAGCAAGGCGACGGCGAAGTGTTTGTGGGCAGTTGGGCTGACGGTTTTTTCGGCGCCCGATCACCGCTGCAGCTGCCCGTCGAGCTGTTCAACGGCTACCAAAACAATCAGAGCGCGATGATCGCGGCCCTTCCCGGGTTGCGACCAGGTGCATCGATCAACCAAGGCGAGCGGATCACCAACGTGACGCTCACCGGCAACCAAATGGCGATCCGATGGAAGACGCAATCCGCCGCAGCGTAGAGCGGCAATTTCCCGAACTCACTGGCGGTTATCACCTGCCGCGCTTTGCCCGTGTGGTGGGTGTGGCTGATGCTCCCGCCGGCGCCGGGATCTGCGACGACTTCCGTCCGCGCTTTGCGGTGGACCTCGAACTGTTGGGTGAGGACGACGAGCCGGATCCGGACTTGCCGGTACTGGCCGGCGTGCCGCTGCCCATGCCCATGGGCGGCGATGAGATGGGCTTTTTCGCGTTCCCTGAAGAAGGTACACGGGTCGTCGTGTCTTTCGCCTATGGCCTGCCAAGCAAGCCGTTTATCCAGGCGATCCTGCCGCACGGCCTGAGCCTGCCGAAGGTGCCGAAAGGTGACCAGGTGTGGCAGCACAGCGAAGCCGCCCAGCAGCGCGCCGATGCGGACGGCAACTGGCTGCGCCAGACCGATGGCCGGATCCGGGACAAGTCGATCGAGCGCGAGGTTGAAAGCCTGACCAACGTCGAGCGCCACCAGAGCAGCACGGTGGAGGTGGACAACCATTCGACTGAGTCGGTCGGGGGCATCAAGACGATCGAAGCGATCGGCGCGCTCAAGCTGCTGTCGGGCGGATCCGCCAGCCTGGCCGCGCTGGATGACCTGCACCTGGCCAGCGGGCGCGACCTCAATCAGGTGGTGGGCCAAAAACTCAATCTGACGGTGGGAGGCGAGATGCTCGAGCGCATCGAAGGCGCCCGCCGCAGTATCGCCCCCAAGACCTGGCTGGGTTCTGAGTCGGTGAACGTACTGCAGGTGCTGTGCGATCTGATCGACCTGGTCACGCAGATGAACACCGAACTGGCGGCCCACGTCCACGGACCGAGCCCAGTTCCCGCCAACGCTGCTAGCTTCACTACCAACGCCGGTACCGGCCTACAGCTTACTGGGCAGCTCAAGCCCATCACCGGAGCCTAATTTGGAACTCAAGAGTTTTTTTGCACAGGATGACCTGGGCAACGCCTTGCCAGGTGCGACCTGCTACCTGTACGAGCGCGGGACCGAGAACATCGTTTTCGGTTTGCGTAAAAGCAACGGATTAGGGTTGTTGAACCCTTTCCTGGCCGACGCAAACGGACTGGCGCAGTTTGCCGCGCCCAACGGGCTGTATGACCTGCGCATCACCAAAGGGAAACGGGATTACCGTTTGCCTGTCCAGTTCCTGGACGTCACAGAATCCCTGGCCGAAGCCAACGGCGCGGCGTCACGCGCAGAATCGGCGAGGGACGCCGCCCAGTTGGCCGCCGGCGTGAAAGCCAGCACGGCGGAAGGGTTGCGCACGACGACCGATGGCATGTTCTTCACCGTGGTTTCACCCGAGAACGCCCAGTCGCTGATTCTGTTTAAAAATGAAGCGGGGGTGGCAGTTGAGCAAACGCGCTACCCGAGCTCGACCGCCGTCGAAACGATCAACAGCTTCGTTCAGAGCAAATTCAAAGTTCAGAGCGTCAATGACACGTTGGTGGCTGTGCGTGATGCCGCCGGCCACGAAACGTGGATGGGCATCAATAACCGGGATGGCGGGCCGAGCAATTGGGCGCTGAAAATGTTGTACAAGTACCTGGGCGTCAAGCCGGCGTATGTCCCGGGCCTGCTGTACGCGTTTCCTGATGCCCTGGGACGGCTGACTGATTTGTCGATCCGCGACACCGACGGTCAAGTCCCGGACTGGGTGATTTTTCGTTGGGCCAAGCGGCTGAAGCCGCTGATCGGCAGTGACGACAGCCATCCCAACACTGCCTACAACAACATTTCCAACCTGCCCAAATTGCGAATGAAGCAGGGTCAGATTCGCGCCGGTGTGCCTGGGGTAAAGCTGTACCTGAAAATCATCGGCGACTCCTATTCCGCCAGCCACAACTTCTACATGAATGACCTCACCCGGTTTTTAGCCAAAGACTTTGGCTTTGGCGGTTCGGGTTACATCGGCTTCAACCACGGCTCGTCCCTGGGCACGAAAAACTTCTTGTATACCAATGGCAGCCTTACCTATTTCGGCGGTAGCTGGACGCTCTCGCCATTGGGCGCGGCCAGTCCCGACAACAGGACGATCAAGGCGGGGGCTGCGGGTGATTACGTGAGCATCACCGCCGTGGACACCGCCGATATCTCAACACTAGCGACGCAGGCAAAGCTGTTGTTCCTGGGCGATGGCACGAGTTCCACCTTGCGCTATCGCTGGGGTGATGCCCTGGAGTGGAACACGCTGTCGCTGTCTGGAGTTGGTCCCCAGCAATTGCCTTTCCCTGTCCTACCCGCCGGCGGTAACTGGAAGTTCAGAATGGAAGTCGTGACCGGCACGCCGACGCTGTTTGGCATCTATACCGAAAACAGTGCGTCGGGCGTGGTTGTCTCTAAGTGCGCGGCCAGCGGTTCCGCGTCAGGCGATTGGTACAAGAACGATGCAGCCTGGTTAACGCAGCAGAAGACGGCCACGGGGTTTATTCCTGCTGACGCGGTGCTGGTGATGCTGGGCGGTAATGACCAGGGCGCATCGGTGACGCCGGCGACCTTTCTCGCCAACCTGCAGGGCGTGGTCGCGACTCACCTGGAAGTCCATTCCGGGGCGTCCTTCATCGTGGCCATGCGGTGGGACACCACACGATCCAGTCAGTACCCCATGAGTGCCTACACCAAGCTCGCCGCCGCCTGGTGCTGGACGCAGGGCATCGCCTTTATGGACATGCAATACGCGGCGATGGGTGACCCCGCGAAGTACGCCAGCACCGGCCCAACCCCGCTGATCAGTGATGACAAAATCCATCCGGATCCGGCGAAGGGCGCCCCAGTGATTTCTGAATTCTTCTACACCGCGCTGCGCTGAACGCAGTAAGGAGCCACAAATGTTTTCTCTCGTGATTAGCGCACCTGGTGTGTTGTCCAATCCACTGCCCGATACGCCGACCATCCCTGATGTGCAGTCGAACATCATTTACGAACTCGATGCCGCGAGCCTGGCCGCACTGGCCGACGGTGCCACCGTAGACACCTGGCTGGCCAACGGACCGGCGCCGATCGTCAACCGCACCTTCAACTTTCAGTACACGGGCTGGGGGAAACCGAAGTTCTCGCGAGCCGGTGGCCCAGGCGGTAACCCAGCCGTTGTGTTTGACGGGACACAGCAGATCGGCAACGGCGCGGGTACGGTCGCTGTCGCGCAGTCCATGACTTACGCGATGGTCGTGAAGGCTTCTGTCTTTGCGGCGAATCAGGCGCGTCTGATGGCGTCGGGCGCCCAGATCCTCGCACCAGGTGCGAATGGCTTTTACGAAAGTATCTCGGCGGCCAGTCGACTTGAAAGCGGTGATAAATCGACCAAGTGGACGGTCATCCTCGCCGTGTTCGACGGACCTACGTCCAAAATCAAAGTCGGTAGCAGCCCAATCGTTGAAGGCCTGACAGGGGTTTCTCTCAGCGGACGGAATATTCTGGGTGGGCAAGGATCAGCGCTGGGCACAGCAGGACTTGTGGGTGGTTACGCATTTATCCGAGCGTACGACCGAGCGCTGAATAACTCCGATATTGAAGCCGCTTCAGTTGAGCTGCATCGAGCCTACGGTTTGATGTGACAACGCCGGTGAGCTTGATGATTATCACTAATTTAAATCAGGCTCACTGTCGTTACGGTATTAATTATTGGCGACGAAAGCAGGCCCTACCTGTGCCAAAATCTACCGCCAGGCAGTTAGACTCAATCTTCAGATTCAGATCCCGAAACAACTGAGACAAGTCGCTAGGGTCTGAGTAGGCTCCCCATTCTAACTCCATAAATCTAGTATCTGGGCTTACCTCAAACCATTCAATATTTTCCGTCGCCCCATTCATACGCACCCCAATTTTTTGTAGTTCGCGTCCACCGGTGTAAGGCAACGTCACGTACTGCTGGTTCGTATCAGCCCAAATCTTCTGCTCTATCGACCCGTCTTTAAACTGCCAATATACGTTCACCGGTTTTATTGTAGGCGGTGGTTTGGGATGGTTGTGATATATCTCAATTTTGTAGTTGTTTTTTATTAGATTTTTCTCATAGATGTTTAAAAATTTTTGAGCTTCAACAAGTCCGTATTCGTGAGGTTGAGTAAATGCGATGGGCTGCTTTTCCGGCTTTTTCCAGTCGAAGGTGAATACCCGTCCGATGGCAGATACTTCAAACCACTGGCTTGGACGGGAGTCGGCGCTGGTGCTGAAACCGATTTTTTTCAGGGTTTTCTGTGGGGTGTGTGGTATCCATACTTCGCTATCCTCGCTCAACCGCAATGCTCTAACGGGCTCTTGGTCTAATTCGAAATAAACATACTCAGGCTTATGGGGCGGGGGCTGAAAATAGTATGGATACTTAAATTCTATAACGTAGTTGTTTTTCCATAGTTTAAAAAAATCGCCAGTTTGGCCAGGGGTGCGCTCTCCAAGTTGTTTGCGGGTATCCATTCGAATAAGGCTGAAGTCAAGTTTTTCCAGCGGCTTGGGGTTGTCCTTGTTTTTTAATATCACAAGGTCGTCCTCTATATGCCACATCCCTTCGGCAACACCGTTGGCGCTTCCATATTCTGCCCCCGCGGCGAAAGTTCCGTCTTTGCGGAGCAGTAACTCTGCGGCCATTTCCATTACGCCATGCAAGTAGTAATGCCCCTCCAGTGTAGAGGAAGCTGCATTGGTGTAAGAGACAGGCAAACACATAAGGCCTGCCAAAAGTAATGCTCTTAAATCCATATAATAATGCTCCTTACCAACTTCCATACGGAATCCCATGTTTTTCGATGTAGCGTTTTGAATCGTCGGCTAAAGGAAAGTAAGATCCGTGGGAGAGTCCAAGGTCAGGCCCTTTGGGTTCGATTTCGGCTTGACCGCGTGCAACTTTCACTGGATGCATGCATTCATCAAGCACCCAGATTTGTACAACACCGCCCGGTGCTAGACCGAACCTGATAGAGGCGACTTTTGGCAATGCATTCGCCTCCCCAAAAGCTGGGCAGTCTTTTGTCAGGGCAGTACGCATAACCTGTCGTGCACCTTCAGGAATTTCAATCCAGCCCTGATAAGTTTGCGGTTCGGCCAGTGACTGCCAGCGAACATAGATCCGCACCGGAAGCTTGGCGTCCCTTACATCCCTCTCAGAGCCTACCCCGGTTACAGTCCAGCCTTTGGCCCCTTTTGCTTTTGTTCCTCCTGAAACTCCTCCACTGCTAATTTGACGATAGAGAGTTCCAAGGGTATCAATAGTGGCCGCGTCCTCAACCCAGGCGTCCATTGCGTAAGGCGTTAGAAAACTCAACGCCCAGGGTCCGGCGTCGGGATCTGAACGTCCCCAGGACTGCTCTGAAGCTTGGCAACCGCTCACAAAAAAAGCCCCCAGCAAGATCCATAGTGTTCGCATGTTTGTGACTCCTAGTCAGGTACATGGGGATGTTGTACGCGGATGCCGTCCGTGGTTGGGGCATTAAAATAGAGTAAACCCGCACTGGTCCGAGGTGTTGAACCTTGCAAGATTGTCGGTGGGTTCCAGTTGGCCGAGGTGTGAATGTACTTTAATTTGAGCAGTTGCTCCTCGGCGGGAGTTGTACTGTAATCACCCGCGACGAAGCGGTCACACAGCGTTTTAAGTTCTTCTGGAATGATATAATGAGATGACTGCTCATCGATTGGTATGAAACGGACGCCCTTTTGTGTCGCCAACTCGTACATGACCCGCAGGTAAACCCGCGACAACTCACCTCGTACCGGTCGCTTGAGCTGCAATGCTGCATAAACCCGCTTAGTTGGGTTTAAACGGTCCTGTTGAGACGGAGGTAAGCTTCGAACATAGGGGGTCACAACCTCCAGCATTTCGGACGGCCACCCTTTAGCTTCCCACTTGGCCTTCACCTGTTGCGCGTCGCGGTAGATCGAGGTGTATTTCACGTCCGTCGTACCGGGGACATCCAGCACCTGCATTGGGCTGATCAGCAGGTGCTCTTCAGATTCAGGAAGGTAGCCCCCGCCAAGGTCCGAGTGGACACCAGGCAATGAGATTTCCAAATGATCGGGTTTTATCCGGCTCAAGGCGAAGTTGGCGCGAATTTCATTTTGGGCAGTCAATTGGACGACATTTGGAAACAAGCGGCGAGGCAGGTACAGCTTGAGACCAGGTTGTGTTTGGCTGCGTATATAGCCCAGATTGCCCAAGCCGCCTACCGATGGGACGGTATCGAACAAGCCGATAAAAGCCACGTTGATATCGTGCTGATACTCGCCACTAAACGTCTGATGGAACGCGCCGCGAAGCATCTTAATGGTTTGCCCCAAAGGGCCATTCATGCCTAATGCCACTTCATTGGCAAAGTGGCGCGCCGCCGCCGCCCCCCGACTGAAACCGAACGTGTCGAACGTCACATGGATGATTTTGGTACTTGCGTTGTTTTGGACGAAGGTGAGGATAGTTCTCGATATTTTACGAAATGCGTCTTCTACTTTAGCGGCCACACCTGATGCACCACGCCCCATACTGGCGCCCAGCATGCTGTCCGGTTGGCCAGATGTAGTACCAATTCCGTCAATGTAAAGCATTTGAAGCAGCTGTTTTTGACCGTCAACTTGCTGAATTCCGCCTTCAGCAACATACAACTCGCTTAATTTTTTGATATTTGATGCATCATTTGCATAACTACTGTCCGGGTCAGACATATAAGGTTTACAACTGGCGTCCAAATCTTCGGGCTTGATAGGGTGAGCAGCGCCGCATAGCAGTCCCATTTCACCGTTGTTCGCATTGTTCAGTGTCCCGTCAAAAAACACGCCGATTCGCAATGTGATACCCACCGGCTGCTCTTCGTCTAGTTCCTCTTCTTCTTCCTCTTCCTCTTCCTCTAAAATCGAGTCGTCAACAACGGTGACTGGCATTGGCGAAGGCGTAGGTACTGTAATCGGAACCTGGTAACTAGCAGGCGCTACCAAATGCGCCGGCATCGGACTGACCGGGGAAACCGGCGCAGGCGTGAAGCTGTTGCCGATGATGATGGTCGATGACCCGCCTGTGATAGTGTCGCCATGACTCCCTTGCGAGCCGGTGACTAGCGCGGCCTGGCCATTGATCTGGACCGAGGACATGGCGGCGATGGTCAAGATACTGCCGCAGGTAGTGCAGTCGGTTACCCGAGCAGCGGGTAGACCATCAAAAAATACATTGGGTGATCCGGATTCGATGGCTGTTCCACCACAGCGGGGACAGCTCACGGTATCGGATTTGCGGGCAGCAGGCTTGCCGGTCATTTGTGACTTCCTTATCAGAATCCATAGAGGCAGCACCTTACTCGCACTCTTTAATAGAAAACAATCAGACGTTTCCCAAACTCGACTACGTAAATAGCTCGTGTCCAAGAGTTGGAGCACCTGAGCCTGTAAAAATCCCCGGCCCACAAAAGATCATTGAAAAAAGCACTTATCCCCCTCCCGCCGACGGGCTTTGTGTCCGTTTTTTGTGCAAATCCGGATGTAGTGCAAACGATTCTCCAGCCCAGGCGGGCCGTTGGCCTCTGCAGGGGATTGGCCATTGCACAAAATGAAAGGTTTGGAAGAGAAATGAAGCGCGGTTGCACAGCGGTGCTGCGGGCGGTCACGAACGGTGCAAAGCTGGAGCCCCCGGTTTCATTGGGCGAAAACTTTTAAACTAGGGTTTTGGTGTGTTTTCAAAAATGGGGGCAGTCACAACGGTATCGGTGCCGTAACTTTGATCGGGCGGGCGGGGGAGCTGAAAGCCCCGCAGGCTAAGGTCTTCAGCGCTACAGGGCATTCAGGAGGATTGCACAAATTTAGTCGAGGTTTTTTTCAGCGAGTTCAGTCATCGCTTTGATTGTTGGGACGTACTCTTTCATAAACTCCAGAACGTCGTGGGCGGACTCCATTCCGTACAGTTGAATATCATTGCCTATGGTTAGATGGACTAAGGCTACGAATTCATCAGCGCCGTAGTTTCTGAACAGCTCAATGGATGCGAACTCAGGGTCACCAATTTCAAATTGACGTTGGTACCCCAATTCGCGTAGCGCTTTGTTGACATCATCTGTGTCGGCTTTTTTGCAAGCGTCTCCAATCAGATCCCGAGAGAGTTCGGCTAAGTTCGCCCGCTGGCTATCAGTAGACTTTGAGATCTGGGGCAACGAGCAAATAGACGGCTTGGTACGCTGCGACTCGAAACCGCTGGCCACCGCCCCCCGTGAAGCCTCAGTAGGCTATCTCGCCATGTGTGACGCCCTGGCAATCAGCTACGAGGCACGCGACAAGAACCCCGAGCGCCACCACTTCATCAACGAGGCACAGCGGATCGGCGCGGTGATTGCTGATGCCTTCGAGAAGGGGGGGGGGGGGGGGCGACCGTGACCAACTGAGCGCGCACAAACTAGAACTTGTCACCCTGGTGGAGCTTCGCGAATCGGTGTTGATTGGTCAGAGACTGCCATTTGCTGAGTGCAAGACCAACTTGCTGGGCTACGCACAGGACTTACAGGTCTAGCGGCAGGGGGAGTGATGCGGCATGTTGACCTCAAATAAAAACGCGGTGGCAGCTCATTACCGCCTCCGCGCTACCGGCTCGAACCTGATTAGGAGAGGTGTCTCCAGCACCTACAACCGTAGCAGTGGTTTGGCTGAGGGCCGCTTCTTGCGTGTCATTGAGTTGAGCAGGTCGAGTGCGCTGTCAGCGTCGAACCAATCTGATTCCGGCTGGACTTTGAGAGAGGTGGCGATAACCGCGTTGGTTGATGTCGCCCGTGTTTTCGGCAGTCCCTTCACTGGTGCTGCGTCAATGGTAGTCATTGATTTGTTCCTTCTGCGCGGAAACGGCTTCGAAGCGCAGCTTGAAACCCAGTGCGCGGGTCACCTTGAGAATATCCGAAAAACTTGGATCAGCCTCCGTAGAGAGGACCCTGTAGAGAGTTGTTCGCCGAATGCCGGTGTCACGCGAAAGCTCGGTAAATCCTTTGAAGCGGGCAATGTGCCTCAGAGCCCCGGCCAACAGCCCCGGATCACTTTCACGAAGGCAGTCTTCCAAATGCTCAGCCAGTTCCTGATCAGATATGGGCGCTCCGACTACATCCGGCCCATTGATTTTTTTGTTACTCATAGCGACCTCCTCGGGGATGCACCTCCGCATGTCCGCCCTGCCCGAGACGCTTCCCATGCAGGTGTCGGCGAGGACGCGCATATTAGAAATTTAGACTACTCGTCATATAAATCAAAAATAAATGAAACTAATGCGATACCCGACGGGGGTCAAAATGCTTTCACAAGCGTGGGGCACTGGCAGCGCCCCGACACCGCCGGCATGGTCCGCTCATCGCTGCAAATTCAACTACTGGGCGTCGCGGCCCGAGTATACGAAGTACGCAAATGCGCCCCACTTCGATTACTGGCGCTTTTTTGTGCTCGCTATGTCGTTTTATGGGAGCTGTGCATGGGAGATCTTTGGATCTGCCGGAGTCCTTTGTGTCCGGGGGAGTGGCCAGCTTTCAGGTGGTCGTCAAAAGTGGCTATTTTTCGCCACCCTTCGCAAAACGGAGAGATTAATGCTCTGCAGTCCGCGTGGAGCGGGGCTTTGATGGGTGGCGATTAAATGGACGGGGGGGGTATTTGAAAAGGTATTTGACTACGAAACCCTTATAAATCAGCTACTTGGATTGTCGGCTTAAATAGCATTCCTGATACCTCTAAAAATAGCTCGGGTGATCAAAAAAATAGGTTTCTTGAAAGCTCTGAAAGCCTTGGTCTGTCTGGGGTGTAGAAGTATGAAAAGAAAAAATACCTTTAATACTCACTTTAAACCTCAACCGGAAAATCGATTCAATGCGGTAGAGGAAGCTATCTGACGGGCGAGGCTCTCACGGTCCGACCATGCGGCTCGTTCGCTAGCATGGGGGGGAGGTGGATTCTTAGAAAAACTGTCACCAGACGCGATTGGATGTCCGTGGACTGCGCTGGAGGCCTTTAAAATAGTGGAGCGGGTGAAGGGAATCGAACCCTCGTTATCAGCTTGGGAAGCTGACTGAACGATGCACGGAGTCGTGGGATAATCGATATGCGCTCAACCTCAGCACTCTTTATGGACAGGGGCTGCGGAAGGAAAGGTTTAGGACTTATTTGGGCTATGCGCTGAATGATGCTAGTGGCGCCATATGGAGACGCTATTTTTTTGTAGCAGATCCGAACACGAATCCCAGTGCGGAGGTTGTCAGCCCGTACAGCCATTTGCGAGCTTCATTCAATTCTGCGCTTTCAATCACTCCGAAGCTCCCAACTATCAGCAGAGCAGAAATGCCGATTACAAAACCGGCAATATTCGTTGGGGCTGCGCTGGTCGAAGCCCCCCAGAATTTACCTAGCCAGCCGAGATTCTGTTGGTTGTGCTGAAGGTGGAAGTGCTCTTTTCCGTTAGCAAAAAAAGCTTCTTCTTCATTCCCAGAGCCGTTAATAACGGGTGGAGCGCCTTCGGCTGCAGGATTAATGTGCAGTGAGCCAAGTCCTTTCTCGGTTTGGTTTTCCTCGGTTGCCATCAAGCCTGGCCCGCCTGTCCTTGCTGGGTCTTCTGCACGGCCGATTTAAAGTGGGCAGAGATCGTCGGAAACGGAATATCTGCCCCGCGAGTGCCTCTGCACGCGGTCCAGGTCTGATCCCATGGTGTACCAGTGGCATGGGTCATCTCAGACAGCCGAGTTCCCGAATATTGCCCATAGCTGTTGTAGACATTCTGGAGGAATGTCCGAATGTCAGGATCTGCTGGGACCTTAGCTTCGCGTACACCCAAGGCATCGTACTCGATCGCTTTTGAGGTGATGTCGCCGGAACCGAAGTGTTTGAACTCATGGTACAGCGAAGGAATCACGGGCCCATACTGCCACGCCTCGACTGCCTCATTAATGAGTGGGCGGTCTGTATAGCCGGCATACCAGCCATGCGCGTAATAGACAAGTTTCTGCAATTTCATTGGGCTAATAGTTTCCCCTCTGGCAGCAGCCAGTTCTAGGAAGTAGTTAGCAATCGATTTTGCATTGAACACTTTTTGGTCCTCCGGGCATACAAGCTATACACCTGCTGGAACGCCTAACCCTATCAAGGTAGCCCTAATAGGCACTATTGCATACTGGGCGCAGCTTATTACCACAAATAGCTAGGGCGTGAAAGAATAAAAATCAACTGTTATTATATACAGTATTCCTCCAGCGTCCATAGCTGCGCCGCTAGCGCTCCCCGAATGGTTGAAGTCGGATAGTGCATGCGGCTTATTACGTGTCTTATTACGTGATGCGCAAAAAACAAAGGCCTGCATCGCTGCAGGCCTTTGATTTATATGGTGCCGGCACCAGGAGTCGAACCCGGGACCTACTGATTACAAGTCAGTTGCTCTACCAACTGAGCTATACCGGCGTGTTAGGGCGACGATTATAGCGATTGGGTTGGTTCTGTAAACCCCTGAATTCAGACTATTTTTGCGCAGGCTTTAGGTCAGGCTCGAAGGAGTGTTTTCTTGAGTTTCTGAAGGGCTTTCCAGGTGCGGCTGTTTTGCATCGCTCGCAGCTGTGCTTCGGCCTGTTCGGCGCGTTGCAGGGCGGCGGCGAGTTGGTGTTCGGCGTCGCTGACGGGGTGGCTGAAGATGTGGCCTTTGCAGAATTGGAACTCGTCCAGGTTGCACGGTGGGATGTCGAAGGCGGGTTTGAGGTTCAGGTGTTCGTTGGCCAGGTAGTAGGTGTTGATGCCGTCGAACAGGATGGACTGATAGCCGGCGTCGGTGACGAGGGTTTCCCAGGCCTGGTCGCGGTCCCATGGGGTTTCGATGAGGATGACCCACGGCCGCCATTGGGTGAAGTCCATGCCGCGCAGGACGGTTTCTTCGTGGCCTTCTACGTCGATTTTCAGAAAGTGGATCTCGCGGCCCTGGGCGTGTTCTTCGCAGATGGAGGTCAGGGTGCGGGATTTGACGGTTTGGCTGCGCACGTCCATGCCGGCGTCTTTGTGCATTTGCGCCATGGCCGGGTCGAGGGTGGAGAGGCCGGTGCCGGCGATGCCGTAGAAGGTCAGGTCGTCGGCGCTTTCGCCGGCGACGCATTGCAGGTTGGTGTCTTTGGGGCGTTCCTGGCACAGGGCGTCGTAATAATTGGGCATCGGTTCGACGTTGATGCCGGTCCAGCCACGGTCATAGAAGGCTTTGGTCACGGAGTCGTGGGTGGGATGGTTGGCACCGACGTCAATGTAGAAGCCGTTTTCGACGGTTTTGAGGGCGCGCCACAGGCGGATGTCTTCGAAATTCTGTGCGTAAGAAATGAACGTCACTGTGGCTTCCTGTCTATCAGAGATTTCTTGTTCGTGGGCGCACTTTGGCGCTCTTGTCTGCCTGTATAACAAGGGTGGTCGCGGCACGCAATTTTCCGCCGAGCGCGACCGGGTTTCGGCGGTTATGTCCTTTTCGTCGGACGCTTATGCACAACGGGCTCACTCGGAAGTGGCGCTCATGATTTTTTTGCGGACCCGTTCTCATTTGTGCGCAAATGCCTGTTTTTCTCGGTTTTTTATCAGGTGTACGAAAATTGAACAGTAGCGTTTCACCCCTGAAACAGGCGCTTATATTGGATCCATGATAATTTCATCAACAGAGTTATCCACAGGCTGTGGCTTTTATGGACGTTCCGCCAGGAGCAGGAAATTGCGTGGCGTGAGTGGGGTTTCGCAGAAGGTGCCGAGGCGAACGGTGTAGCCCTGATCGGCGAGGAAAAGTGCCCGATCGAGTACCAGCCAAAGCTCTAGCGGGCGTCGGAAAAGGCCTCGCAGCAGCTCCAGATTGCGCACTTCAGCGAGTCGCTGCCAGCCTGCGGCTTCCAGTGCTGACCAATCTTGCGGGCCGATTGTGGATAACTCTTTCAATGCGGCCAAATGATGGCAGTAGTCGGCGAAGGATTTATCCAGCCAGGCACTCGGTAGGGAAGGGGTTGGCAAGTACTCGTCAACGCCACGTAGCTGTCGTTGCAGCAGGTCGAAACCCAGGCGCCGAGCCATGGAGGTGTCGCGCTGGCGTCGGACGCGAGCACCGGCGGTGACGGTTTCGCTCATCGGCAGCGAGAGATCGTCGAGGGAGAGTTGTAGGTCGGATCGCATACCGGCCGAGGAAAGTGGTTGGTACGCAGGACGACTGATCCGGTTATAGCAGCAGGGCGCGATGGCCATTTGTTTGCAGAATGCCGCACTGGCGAGTTGCATCAACCGGACATGCAGATCCCCGCAGGCGTGCAGCGCTACTGGCGTGTGGTCGGGACTCAAGAAAGACGCAGCTTCTACCGCGAGCACATCCTGCTCGACATGCAGCGCATGCAAGTGATGGCGTTGGCTGAGGGCCTGGCCGCTGGAAACCAGCGCCGGATCGTATTCCAGGCACGTCAGTTGTTGCCCGTGTTGCAGCAACCGCCGACCCAAATGGCCCTTGCCTGAACACCAATCCAGCCAATGACTGGGCGTTGAGGTAAACGACAAGCGACGGGCGAACGCTTCAATCTGCTGCCACTTTCGCCCGGGCACGTCGACATCCAATCGATGCCCGGCCGCTTTCAGCGTATGAGCTGGCAGGTCGCCCACCGAACTCAACTCAAGGGACAACGCCGCCAACGAAGAAAACGGCTCCGGTGCGTCCAGTAAACCAGGTTGGTTATGGCTGCTTTCCGCTTCTTCCAGCGACCGGCCGCGTAGCCACGTTGCCAGTTCCGGGTAGGACGCTTCCCAAGGAAGCTGCAGATGGGTAAACGGACGAGGCTTCCACAACGCCTGATGCTTTATCAGAAAAGCATCCAGCGCCGAGAAACGGGCGAGTAGGGCCTCGCCCGTCAGCACATGGGAATCAACGCCCTTGGCAGGCATCGACGCGCAGCCAGCGCTCCAGCAGCTTGAAGCCGCGCACCAGCACGTAAGCCATCAGCAGGTAGAACATGCCCGCGGCGAAGAAGATCTCTACCGGCAGGTAGGTCCGGGCAATGATGGTGCGGGCCATGCCGGTCAGTTCCAGCAGGGTCACGGTGCTGGCCAGGGCACTGGCCTTGAGCATCAGGATCACTTCGTTGCTGTAGGCCGGCAGGCCGATGCGCGCGGCACGGGGCAGGATGATGTAGAACAGCGCCTTGGGCCGGGACATGCCCAAAGCCCGCGCCGCTTCGATTTCACCCGGTGGAATCGCCTGGATCGCGCCGCGCAGAATTTCAGCGATGTAGGCCGCTGTATGCAGGGTCATGGTCGCCGTGGCGCACCAGAACGGATCGCGCAGGTACGGCCACATCGCGCTGTTACGGATGGCATCGAATTGCGCCAGGCCGTAGTAGACGAGGAACAGTTGAACCAGCAACGGCGTGCCGCGGAAAAAGAAGATGTAGCCGTAGGGAAATGCCCGCACGTACCAGAGTCGCGACGAACGCGCGATGCCCAGCGGAATGGCCAGCAGCAAACCTGCGATGACGGCGATGGCCACCAGCTCCAGGGTCAGTGTTGCGCCCTGAGCCAGCTTCGGCAGCCACTTGATGATGACTTCCCAGTTCATTGGGTGCTCCTCGCGAAGCCGCGAGCGGCACGTTTTTCCATGAAGTACATGCCGGTCATGGCGAGAATCGTCAGGCCCAGGTACATGAACGCGGCCACCATATAGAAGGTGAACGGTTGCTTGGACACGGTTACCCCGATTTGCGCGTGACGCATGATTTCTTCCAGGCCGATGACCGATACCAGCGCGGTATCTTTCATCAGGATCATGAACAAATTGCCCAGGCCGGGCAGGGCGATGCGCCACATCTGCGGCATGATCAACCGGGTGAAAATGCGAAACTTCGACAGGCCCAGCGCGACACCGGCCTCACGGTGACCTTTGGGAATCGCCAGGATCGCGCCCCGAAACACTTCCGTGGCGTAGGCGCCGAAGCACAGCCCCAGCGCAATCACGCCGGCGGCGAAGGCATTGAGTTCGAGGTCGGGATTGCCGAAAAACTCGCCCAAGGCACGCATCAGGTTGACCGTGCCGAAGTAGATCAACAGCACCCAGAGCAATTCCGGGATGCCGCGAACCAGTGTCGAATAAGTACCGCCAAGCCATTGCAACGGCTTGTACGGGGAAGTCTTGGCCAAGGCGCCGAGCAGACCAAGCACCAGCCCCAGGCACAGGGCCGAGAGTGCCAGTTTCACAGTCATCAGCGCGCCAGCGGCGAGTGCCGGGCCGAATCCGTAGAGATCGATAGTCATGGATTTCTTTTCAATGTGCAGCAGGCAATGCCAGGGACTGGCGCCGTTAGAGAGCGGCGCCAGTCAGGCAAGTCAGAATCAATAGATGCTGAACGGGAAGTACTTGTCGTTGATCTTCTTGTAAGTGCCGTCTTCGACGATTTCTTTCAGGGCAAGGTTCAGCCTCGCGCGGATCGTGTCGCCTTTACGTACAGCGATACCGATCTTGTCGCTTTCTTCCACCGGGTCACCCTTGAATTCGTAAGGGCGGCCGGCGTCGCTTTTCAGCCACTCATAGTTGACGTACTTGTCCGCCAGGATGCCGTCCAGACGACCGGAAGTCAGGTCGAGGTAGGCGTTTTCCTGGGTGTCGTAGAGTTTGAGTTCAACACCTTCCATGTTGTCTTCCATCCAGGTGCCGGCGAGGGTCGCACGTTGTGCGCCGATCACTTTGCCTTGCAGGGAGTCCTTGTCGGTTTTGAAGTCGACATCTTTCTTGGCGATGAACTGCAGCTTGTTCGAGTAGTACGGGTCGGTGAAGTCCACCGCTTGCTTGCGTTCGTCGGTGATCGACATCGAGGAGATCAGGAAATCGAACTTCTTGGCGTTCAGGGCCGGGATGATGCCGTCCCAGTCGGACGTGACCACGGTGCATTCGACTTTCATCTTGGCGCACAGGGCGTCGCCGATTTCTTTGTCGAAGCCGACGACATTGCCACTGGCATCTTTGTTGTTGAACGGCGGGTAGGCCGCTTCGATGCCCATCTTCAAGGTTTCGGCAGCGGCACCGGCGCTGAAGGCCAGGGTGACGGCAGCCGCCAGAAAGATTTTTTTGTAGTTCTGCATGCGGGTAGCTCCGTTAGCGGTTGCTGGACATGAATTGTTTGCAGCGCGCCGAAAGCGGGTTGTCGAACACCTGCTGTGGCGATCCTTGCTCTTCTACCAGGCCCTGGTGGAGGAACACCACTTCGCTGGAGACCTGACGGGCAAACCCCATTTCGTGGGTGACCAGCAGCATGGTGCGGCCTTCTTCGGCCAGTGCGCGGATGACATTAAGTACTTCCTGAACCATTTCCGGGTCAAGGGCGGAGGTGGGTTCGTCGAACAGGATCACCTTGGGTTGCATCGCCAGCGTGCGAGCGATGGCCGCGCGTTGTTGCTGGCCGCCGGACAGTTGCGCCGGATAGGCGTGGCGCTTGTCGGCGATGCCGACCTTGGCCAGCAGGGCTTCGGCGACTTCGATGGCTTCGGCTTTGCTCTGACCCAGCACCCGGCGCGGGGCTTCGATGATGTTGTCGAGCACGCTCATGTGCGGCCAAAGATTAAAGTTTTGAAACACAAAACCGATCTCGCTGCGCAGGCGATTGATCTGTTTGCCGTCGGCGGCAACCAGTTCGCCGTTCTTCGCGGCCTTGAGCTTGAGTTCTTCGCCGGCCACCAGGATTTGTCCCTGATGCGGGTTTTCCAGCAGGTTGATGCAACGAAGGAAGGTGGACTTGCCGGAACCGGAAGAACCCAGGATCGAGATCACGTCGCCGTCGCGGGCGGTCAGCGAGATGCCTTTGAGCACCTCAAGCTGTCCGTAGCGTTTGTGCAAGTTGCGGATTTCAAGCGCAGGCGTGGCCTCAGCCATGTGCGTTCCTCATAGTGTTTCGCTCCTGCTGTTGGTTGGCCTTCCTGGCGAGGCGGCCAAGCTAGCATAGCGTTCGAATGGCAGCCAACAGCGCTACAGGCGGTAAACGTGTGGTATGTGGCAGGTTGTCGCATCGGTACAGCAGACTGTCGCGCTGCTATCAACCGAACAGCCGTTTGAACCAGCTGCCACGCGGGTGCCGCGTAAAAAAGGGCGCGATGTTGCCAGCTTTGACGGGGTGTTGGAAGCGCTAACCGGCCAAACGTTCCTGATCTGCACTTTTATTGTGCGTCAACGCATTTGCGGGTGTGTTTCTGGTGCGCTGTTTCGTTCTCAAAGTGGGTCGCAGGGTAACGCTCTGGCGAATTGCCATTAATCTCAATGACTTGCGATGACTGTCCGGTCACGCCACAGGCCCCGTGCTTGAGGAGCTTGAAACATTTTGGCGCAATTATTGCGTGCAGAATACGGAACGCCCCGTTGGTTTCTTTTTACGAGAAGGAGCTCCTGACGGGATGGATGCACACCGCTTTCCCTTACAAAGGTAGTTTCAATGAGCAGTACCCCAAGCTCCAATGGCCTCGAACAGGGGCTCAAACCGCGTCATGTGACCATGCTGTCGATCGCCGGGGTTATCGGCGCCGGCCTGTTCGTCGGCTCCGGCCACGCCATCGCCGCCGCAGGCCCGGCTGTTCTGTTGGCCTACGCTGCCGCCGGTGCCCTGGTGGTTCTGGTCATGCGCATGCTTGGCGAAATGGCCGTCGCATCGCCAGATACAGGCTCCTTCTCGACCTACGCCGATCGCGCGATCGGTCATTGGGCCGGTTTCACCATCGGCTGGTTGTACTGGTGGTTCTGGGTATTGGTGATCCCGCTGGAGGCCAACGCCGCCGCGACCATCCTGCATGCCTGGTTCCCCAACGTGGCCATCTGGGCCTTCACGTTGGTCATCACTTTGCTGCTGACAGTGACCAACCTGTTCAGCGTGAAGAACTACGGTGAGTTCGAATTCTGGTTCGCCCTGGTCAAAGTCATCGCGATCATCGGTTTCATCGCTCTTGGCATCATGGCGATCTTCGGCTTCCTGCCTAACAGCCAGGTCAGCGGCGTTTCGCATCTGTTCGACACCCAGGGCTTCCTGCCAAACGGCATGGGCGCGGTACTGGGCGCCATTCTGACCACCATGTTTTCCTTCATGGGCACCGAGATCGTGACCATCGCGGCCGCGGAATCGAAGAACCCGGGCCAGCAAATCTCCAAGGCCACCAACTCGGTGATCTGGCGGATCGGCTTGTTCTACCTCGTGTCGATCTTCATCGTCGTGGCCCTGGTGCCATGGAATGATCCGGTACTGGCTGCTGTTGGTTCCTACCAGACCGTGCTTGAACGCATGGGCATTCCGAATGCCAAGCTGATCGTCGACATCGTGGTACTGGTTGCCGTGACCAGCTGCTTGAACTCGGCGCTCTACACTGCATCGCGCATGATGTTCTCCCTGGGCAAACGCGGTGATGCGCCGGCCGTTTCCCAACGCACCAACAAGAGCGGCACGCCGTACTGGGCCGTCATGTTGTCCACAGGCGCAGCGTTCCTCGCCGTGTTCGCGAACTATGTGGCCCCGGCTGCCGTGTTTGAATTCCTGCTCGCCAGCTCCGGCGCCATCGCGCTGCTGGTGTATCTGGTGATCGCGATTTCGCAACTGCGTATGCGCAAACAGCGTATGGCTCGCGGTGAAAAAATCGCCTTCAGCATGTGGTTGTTCCCGGGCCTGACCTACGCGGTGATTATCTTCATCGTCGCGGCCCTGACCATCATGCTGTTCCAGGAAGCCCATCGTGTGGAAATCCTCGCGACCGGTCTGCTGAGCTTGTTGGTTGTGGCTGCGGGCTTGTTTGTGGCGCGCCGTCGTCGCAATGAGAAGTTGGTCGCAGCGATAGCGCGCTGAGTGTTCTGACTCCAGCCAAACGCTGTTGAAACACAGAAACGACCGCCATCAGAAATGATCGCGGTCGTTTTTGCTTTCATTGAGTCAAGTGATCGAGCCGCTATCTGATGGACACGATGATGGCTAGATAGTAGCCTTCTCGCCGAATGTGTATCTCGCTGTTGCGGGATGCGATGGAGTTTCAGGACACGGATTGTTCGACGCCCCCAGCCTTCCTGGCTAAAGCCCCGACCCTTTCTTGCCTGCTCCCTCATCTGACGCGAGTCACAGATGCATTTGCGTGTGCTTGCCGTTTAAAAGCGCTGCATGGAGACCGCCCGGCCATTCAGCCAACCCATTGGGGCATCAAGGAGATAGGCATGGCATTTACATCGGTTGTGTTCAAAAACCCTAACACCGGTGCCATGAAAGAAGCGCCAATCGGCTTCTCGTGGACCGTGTTTTTCTTTGGCTTTTTCCCTGCCTTGTTCCGTGGTGATTTCAAGTGGGCAGCGATCATGTTTGTCGTGGCTTGCTTCACGTTCAGCCTCAGCAACCTGGTGTTCATGTTCATCTACAACAAGCTGTACGTGCAGGACCTGATCGGCGCCGGTTACAAGGCTCAATCCATCGCCAAAGGCGATCTGAGCTATGCCAGCGCCAAGATCGGTATTGATATTCCGCGTCTGGAAGGTGTTGCTGCCTGATTGTTGTTTTTCAGGCTTGAAAAAAAACGGCCGCTGTCAGTGATGACAAGCGGCCGTTTGTGTTCATTCCAGTAGTGTTTATTCGCTCTTTTCTCCCTGCGCATCCAACGACTGACGATAGCTGTCCAGCGCATCGCCAAAATCGGTGATGAACTGCGGATCGGTCAGCCACGCCTGCGCGGCATCGCGGTCCATGCCATCGGCCCACATGCGGTAGTCGATCAGCATGTCGGCGGCCAGGTGAGTGGCGGCCATGGCTTCGTTGTCGGCGTTTTCCATGTCCAGCAGGTCTGGATGGTCGCTGATGATCCCGGCGAGGTCTGACAGCAGGGCCAGCAGCATGTCGTTACGGCTAACGGCTTCGGCGTCGCGCATTTTGCTGAACATCGCCAGGGTGTATTCCGGGATCGGCTCGCCGATTTCACCCAGGTCATCGTCCAGCGCAGCGGGTTTGCGGCCGTGGATGTTGATTTGCTTGGCTTTGATCTTGGCGCGTTTGGCGCGTTTTTGCTGCTTGTTCAGGGATGCCATTAAATTCAGTTCGCTTTCTGTTGGGTTTGAGCCGCAATGATGTCGGACGCCGCGACGTAGTCAGCCTGGAAGGCCGGCGATTCGATCCACGCCAGGGCGCCGGCCTCATCGACTTCGGTGGACCATTGGCGATATTCGATCAGCGCCGCGAGGATGAAATCCATCGCGCCTTCTTCGCCTTCCTGCTCGTACACCAGTTCCAGCAGCGGGTCTTCGAGGAAGGCCACGCACATCGCTTGCTGGCTGGCTTTTTCCGCGTCGATCATTTTCTTGAACAGTTCGGTCAGGTCCACCGACTCGAAGTCGATGCGATCGTCGTTTGGGTCCAGCTCGACCGGCGCGGCGGCCCGTTGGGTGCGGTTCTGCTTGGCCTTGGCTTTGGCGCGGGAGGCGCGTTTGTTCTGCTTGTTGGCGGATGCCATGGGTGTCGTTCCGTCATTCGGTGAGAGGGGCGGGTCAATCAGTTGCGTGGCACTCGCCGCCCGGGTGTGTCGGGGGCCAGTTCGCCGGTCTGCAACCAGGACAATGCAATGGGCCATAGTGTGGCTTGGTATGCGCTGCGAAAAAAGGCGAAATGTCCGACTTCTTCTTCGCCGATGTCTTCGGGGGCGATTCGCAGGTGGGTGTTTGTACTGCCAGTGAAGTAGCCGAGCAGACGTTCAATGGCGGCATTCGTACCGTAAGGGTCGTCGCTGATGCTGATCGCCAGCGTTTTTGCGGTAACGGATGCAAAGGGAAGCCGACCGGTCTTCGCGTGCATGACACGACCACTGGGCCGCGTTTCGTAGCGCGCAGTGGGCGTGCTCCAGTCGCGAACCACAGCGGCGGGCGTGTCCTCCAGCCAGCCGAGACGCTTGCCGGGGAAGTAGCCGTAAATCAGGGTCATCAACGGCATCACCACATGCCACTTGCCGAACATCCGCCAGCGATGGGCGGGCGCATAGTCGCGCCAGTACGCGAATTGCGCACCGACCGTCACCAAGTGCCGAATCAAATGCCCGGACGCTCCCAGGCCCGCTGCACAGCCTCCAAAACTGTGGCCGACAACGTCGATGGGTTGGTCGGGGAATTCGCGCTGTGCGCGCTTGAGCATCGCCTCGAAATCCAGCGCGCCCCAATCGGACCATGAAGCCTGCAGCCCTTTCAGCGACGTTGGGCGCGACTCGCCGATGCCGCGGTAGTCATAGGTGATGACATCGAAATCGTTGGCGAACAGGTAGTCGGCGAAGCGCGAATAGTGCCGGCAACGAACCGAAGT
Organism: Pseudomonas sp. LBUM1660; assembly: GCF_059695935.1. Classification (NCBI taxonomy): domain Bacteria; kingdom Pseudomonadati; phylum Pseudomonadota; class Gammaproteobacteria; order Pseudomonadales; family Pseudomonadaceae; genus Pseudomonas; species Pseudomonas sp. LBUM1660. The sequence goes on from NZ_CP166795.1 coordinate 341,567, forward strand.
GGCCGCGTTGATAATAATGATCGGGCGTGCGCGGTCCTGAGCAGCGTGCCGCCAAGTGAAGCCGCCGAGGATGAAGGCGTCTGCGGCGGGTTCCTTGAACGGTTCGCCAGCAGTGTCGGTGGTCAGCGGCAATTCGATCTGAGTCGGCGCCAGTGACGGCATGTCCTGCAAATTCATCGGCTTTGGACCTTTGCGGGTAGCTGCCAACGATAGTCTTCGAACGGCTTGTGAACAATCCATCTGTGTTTATAGGCGGATTTGATCGAGCAGGCGCTCTTCTATTGCCGCCCGTTCCCGGTCCAGCTCAGCGCGAAGTTCGTCTTCGCTTGGCAGCACTAGTTTGTACTTGCTGGCGAACAGTTGTTCGTTCCCCTGTAATACTGAGTAACGCACCACTGACTCGTTTTTTTGAGCGCAAAGAATGATGCCAACGCTCGGTCCGTCTGTATCTTTGCGCTTCAGGTCGTCGTACATGCGTACATACATGTCCATCTGTCCGACATCCTGATGGGTTAATTCGCCGCGCTTCAGGTCGAAGATGACAAAGCAATTGAGCAAGTAGTTGTAGAACACCAGATCGATATAGAAGTCTCTGCCTTCGGTGCTTATTCGTTGTTGTCGCGCGATAAAGGCAAAACCTTTTCCCAGCTCAAGCAGGAAGCCCTGAAGTTGCTCGATGAGTGCTTGTTCAAGTTCGGTCTCCAGTATCACTCCGGTATCGGGCAAACCAAGAAACTCCAGCATCACGGGATCTCTAACGAACTCCCTGGGATTGTCGTTCATCGCGTGGATGTTCGTAATGGCTTCTGTCATGACGGCAGACTTGTCCCGACTCATAAGCAGGCGTTCGTAGTAGAGGGTGCTGATCTGGCGCTCCAGGGCGCGGCTTGACCAGTTTTGGTTGGATGTACCACTTGCGTGCCATGTCACTGTCGACTCGTAGCAGCCTGCGGTAGTGGGTCCAACTCAATTCGAGACGCAGTGCGTCTCGAATTGGAAACGCCTGATAAAACAGTCGCATTTTCCGTAAGTTGGTTTCGTCAAAGCCTTTCCCGAACTCCACTGTCAGTACCTTCGCCAGCGTCGACAGCAAGTGCTTGCCGTAGGCCGCCCGCCGAGCCCCTTCCTGCTCAAACTCGACAATATGCCTTCCAATCTGCCAGCAGGTTTGCACCTGAACGGTATCGACCGCTCGCAATACCTTCTGGCGTGCCTGACGTATCAATTCCCCAAGGTTGCCCACCAGAGAGGCGAGTTGTGGGTCTTGAGTGTTTTCGGTTTTGACGATGCTTATGAAGTCTTCCGCGGCTGGAGGATCAGGCGAAAGAGGATGGCAAGAGAGGGCAGGGCGGCGATGCCGGGCGAAGCCGGGAAATCCGCAGGAAATACCGGATTCGTTTTGCAGGATCGTGCCGACGGCAGCCCGGATTTGAGGAATACAGGGTGTAGTCCATTTCGCAGTGAGCTCAAGTACCAATCAATCTAAAACTTGAGCATCCAGCGAGAAATCCAAAAGGAGTAACGATTGGGTCCGTTGAGCCCGGGAGTCACCATCATGAAGTCCATCCATTCCCTCATGTTGATCATTGCCACCGTCGGTGCGCTGATGTTTCCCGCCATGGCAGGGTCCGCCAGCCTCGAGCCCATCGACAGCACAGGCGTGCAGATTCAGCGGCAGGAGCAAAACGGGATTACCTATTTGTCCGGCGGTATTGGCGAAGATGAAGCGAAGGCCATCCAGCAATCGACTGGCTATAACCTGCACATGACCTTCTCCATTGGAGCGGAGGGCAAATATGTACCGGATGTGGAACTGGTTATCCAGAGCGCTCAAGGTCAGTCAGTGCTGACACTCAGTCAGGCAGGGCCTTTGGTTTATGTCCAGTTACCGGCTGGCAAGTACACCGTGGTCGCTACCCGTAACGGTGAGGTAAAGCGCGACACGACAGATGTCGGCAGCGCTAACGTGCGTAATCTGGTGTTCAACTGGAAGGGTGACGAGTGATGGTGGCAGTCCGTCGAGACTGCCCCTCGCCCAGTTGGTCAGGCTTGCGTCGTCTGGCCGCGCAGGATCAGTTGTTTGCGCTGCTCTTCAGGCAAGTCGTTGATGCAGTAATTCACGTAAAAGATGTTCAGGAAGAAGGTGTAGAACCCGTTCATGCGCAGGTCGATTTTGTGCTCGTTGAGGGCGTATTCCGACAGCGCGTTTTTGGCCTTGAAGGCCCACACGATGTACAGCGCGTTCAATGCGATCAGCAGAATGCCGGAAAGCGAGTCGAACAACACGTCGCCCAGGTTCGACAACGCGCCGCTCCAGCCAAGGCAGACGGCGACCCAGATAATGTAAGTGTCGTCGACCACTTTGATCTTCGTGGTTTCGTTGATCTTCTGGTTGCTCTTGTACAACCACAACAGCAAGTAGATCCCGGCGGTCGCAATCGACAGCAGGACCATATTCAAGGTTTTGGTGTTGATCTTGTCTTTCAGTTCATTGATGTCGGACATAACTATTCCATGTTCAGGGATATCGAGAAGGGAGCGTGCCTGGAAGGCTGGCTTCGTGTCGTCGAACAGGGAAGGGCAGTGTTTTGCGGGGAGGGGTGAAAAGCACGCACTCCTTGCGCTGTCTCTATCCTGCATCGACTGATTCGGATGCGGGGGCATCGGGATCAGTTGGCTTTATTCCATGCACGGGCAAAATCATAGCATGGTGCCATCATCGAGCCAGAGTACTAAAGAGTGATTGTTTTTCCGGTATCTGTGCTGCGCTGGACTGTTGTTATCAAATCGCAGGCATAAAAAAACCCTGAATCTTGCGATTCAGGGTTTTCGGTATTTGGTGCCCAGAGACGGAATCGAACCGCCGACACGGGGATTTTCAATCCCCTGCTCTACCGACTGAGCTATCTGGGCAACGGGGCGCATTAAACGGGTTTTTCAGGGGGTCGTCAAGCAAGTTTTCAAAAAAAATTTAACTATTACCGTCGCTTACGTTCCGACCCCCGATAAAACGGGATTATTCAGCCGGCGGAACGTAGCCGTCAGCCTTCGCGTATTCCTCGCCGGAAAAAAACTTGTCCATCTCGCCCTGCAGGTATTTGCGGTCTTCGGCGTTCATCATGTTCAGGCGTTTTTCGTTGATCAGCAGGGTCTGGTGTTTCTGCCAGTCGGCCCAGGCCTTGGCCGAGACGTGGTCAAAAATGTCCTGACCTTTGGCGCCCGGGAATGGGGCTTTCTCCAGGGCGGGTAATTCTTCTTTGTACTTGCGGCACATGATGGTGCGGGTCATGACGACTCTCCTGCGTTCAATACGGCGGCCGCGCGTTCGAGCAAGGTTTTGACCGGGGCGGCAAGGCCCAGGCGCGGCGGGGTGGCGAGGTTATACCAGAGCCAGTCGGCCTCGGCCACGTGATGGCCGGCCTCCTGGACCTGAACCAGCCAGGGTTCGATGGACAACTGAAAATGACTGAAGGTGTGGACCAGGCTCGGCAGTGCTTGTTGGCTGCCCAGTTCCAGCGAGTGCTGCGAGGCCAGATGTTGCAGGTCGTCGAGGTCGTCGAGTTCCGGCAGGCTCCAGAGACCGCCCCACAAGCCCGTGGAGGGCCGACGGTAAAGCAGAATCGCGCCTTCTCCGTTGGCGAGCATCGGCATCAGCGTGCGCTTCTGTGGCACGGTTTTGCGCGGCTTGGGGATCGGGTAGCGGGTTTCCAGGCCGAGCATGTGCGCTTCGCAGCCTTTTTCCAGCGGACACAGCAGGCAGCTCGGTTTGCTGCGGGTACAGAGCGTGGCGCCCAGATCCATCATCGCCTGGGTGTAGGCGTTGACCCGATCATGGGGCGTGAAGCGCTCAGCGTTCGCCCACAGCTGTTTGGCAACCTTCGGCTCGCCCGGATAACCCTCTTGTGCGGTAAAGCGCGCCAGGACCCGTTTGACGTTGCCATCGAGGATCGGCGCCCGCAGGCCCATGCTCAGGCTGGCGATGGCGCCAGCGGTAGACAGGCCGATGCCCGGCAACTCGACAAGCTTTTCAACATCCCGCGGAAACTCGCCGCCGTACTCGGCCACGACAATCTTCGCGGTCTTCTGCAAATTGCGCGCACGGGTGTAATAGCCGAGTCCGGTCCACAGGTGCAGTACTTCGTCTTCCGGGGCGGCGGCCAGGGCCTCGACCGTCGGCAGCGAGGCCATAAACCGGTCGAAGTAATTCAGCACGGTGCTGACCTGGGTTTGCTGCAGCATGATTTCCGAGACCCACACCCGATACGGCGTGATGCCTTGTTGCCAGGGCAAATCGTGGCGTCCGTGGCGGTCGTACCATTCCAGCACCGCCGATGAAAACTTCTCGGCTCTCATCGCTTGAACAGCCCCTTCAGCGCGTTTTTCAGCTCCGGGCTGACTTTGTCGCCAAGCTTCTCGTCGATTTTTTCGCTGAGTTTGTCCCCCGCCAGTTTGCTCGCAACCTGCCCCATGCGTTCGTTGTCGAGGCGGCAGGCCTTGGCGCCTAGCTCCAGCGGGCCACGGCAACGCAGAGGCCACTCGATGCCGACGAACTTCTCGCCAACTTGGCAGGCCGGGTCCGGCATGTCGCTCTTGTCGCCTTCGACGACGATGCCCACGCGGTAATCCATGCCCAGCACCCTCAGGTCGACGTCGCCGTCACCGTTGACGGTCATGCCAGGGATACGCACTTTCAGGTCCGGGTTGCTGGCCACGCCGTTACGCAAGGTCAGGTTGCCCTTGAGCTCCTGGAACGGTGTGTCCTTGCCCCGTGGTTCACCGCTGAGGGATTTGCGGTTCAGGGTGGCGATGCCTTTGCACAGTTGTTGCTCAAGATTGGCATTGAGCAGCACGCCGTTGTTGATGACGAAACTGGCGTTGCCGTTGAGGCTGTCGATCAGTGCTTGCTGGCTATTGCCGCTGCCGGTCAACGCGCTGTTAAGCGTCACCAGACCTTTGACCGGCGGATTCTTCCCTTGGCTTTCAAGGATTTTTTCCACAGGCACTTGGGTGATGCGCGTCTGCAGGTTCAGCGCGGGTGCTGCTTGGCGCACGTCCAGGGTGCCCTTGGCTTCGAAGTTGCCGCCGTACAGGTCGCCGCGCAGGTTTTCCAGGGTCAGCAGGCCGCCTTGGCCGGTGGCCTTGAGCGCCGCGTTCTGGATCGGCAGTTTATCGAGGGTCAACTGGCCGAAGGTCAGGTCAGCGTCCACGTCGAGTTTGCTCAAGCGCTCTACCGGCAGCAGGCGTTCAGTGCTCCATGCGGTTTTGGTCGGTGCGCTCGGCAGGGGTGTGCTGCCGGCGCCCGCCATGGCATCGGCTTCGGTGCTTGCGACTTCGGCCTGACGCACTTGCGTCGCGCTACTGGCTTCGGCGGATTTCGGCGGCAGGTAACGGTCGACGTTGAAGGTGTCAGCCTTGAGGGTTGCGCGCAGCGATTGCTTGGCGAAGTCCTCGACGGCGATGCGGCCGCTGAAGGTGCTGTCGTCGACTTTCAGGTTGAGGTTGTCGAACGACAGGCTGGAAGGCGTGCCCGCCAGGCGGCTGACCAGTTCGACTTTGCTCAGGCTGCCTTCGGCCATGGCCGGGAGTTTCTGGCCAATGCTGTCGACGAATTTCGCCAGGTCGAACTGGGCGATCGAAAGGCCGCCGCTGATTAGTGGCGTCTTGTCGAGGTCGTTGACCTTCAGTTCGCCCAGCGCGCGCAATTGGTTGGCGGAGATCTTGATGCCGGTCCATTCGGCGACGTTCGCGGCTTTATCCAGCAGCAACTGGCCTTGGGCAGCGAAGGTCATGGTCTTGCCTTGCAGCGGATCGCCGGCGACTTCGCCGGAGAGTTTCATGTCCTCGAATTTGTAGCGCTGCAAGGCGCGTTCGAAACGCAGTTCGCCATTGAGCTCGGTGCGTACCCGCAAGACCGGCTGGTTGGTGCCGAGGAACGCCGTGAGTTTGACCGGAATGTTGGTCGAGTCGTGGACCGGGCCGGTGCTCAGTTGGATGCTTTCGGCGCTGAACTGCTTGCCGGTCTTCTCGTCGCTGTATTCAACGCGGGCGTTATTGACGGTCAGGCTGTCGATGTCCAGCCGAATCGGCTGGGCCGGTTTCTCCGTCTGTGCTGTGGAGGTCGGCGCCGGTTCGCCAGCAGTGGCCGGTGGCGTGGCCGGAGTGGCTGGCGCCGGGGCCTTGCCGATGTCTTCCCAGTTGCCGTGGCCGTCCTTGTCGCGGTTCAGCCGCAAGTTCAAGCCTTCGACGCGCACATCGCTCATCTGCACTTCACGGCGCAGCAGCGGCAGCACGCGCACGGACAGACCAAGCATCTGCAAGTCGGCGAACGGCTCGGTGGGCTTGGCGAGGGTCGCGACACTGGCTTCGTGCAATTCCAGGCCAAGCCACGGGAACAGGCTCCAGCCGATATCGCCATTGAGCGTCAGCTCGATGTGGGCCTTGTCGCGGGCAATCTGGCGAATCTCGTCTTTATAGTCGTTGGGATCGAAGAGGTGGGTCAGGGCAAAGCCCAGCGCCACAATGATCAGCAACAGCCCGAGAAGCACCAGACCCAGGATTTTGCCGAACGCTTTCATGGGCGAGTACTTGTAGTTAGTCGAATTCGAAATTTAGCCGGGGAGTATAGCGCTCCGAAGCGGACGACCGGTCAGCGATCACGTCGGCAGCACATCCAGCGGCACTTTCAGCTTGGCGGCCAGGGCCTGCGCTTCCAGATGCCCGGCAGGCGCCAGCAAACGCAATGTCGCGCCCGATTGCGAGGCCATTTTCTGCGCTTCGTTCACCAGACGCTCGGCAACGCCGCGACGACGGGTAATTTTTCGCACGCATATTTGGGACAAGTGCCAAACATCAGTTTGTCTCTGCAAACGAGCCGCTCCGAGCAACCGATCATTGAAGCGTCCGGCGATCAGCGAACCGTCGCCCAGGCAGCCTTCGATCAGCTGCAAATCCCCTGAATACGGGGCGAACAGCCAGTCCGGAGCGTCGCGGTAAATTTTCTGCAGGTCTAGCTGATCCTGGTAAGTGGCTTCGTTCAGCGGCTCGACAATGATCGGCATGGCGGTTCCTTCAGTGGTACGAGAACAGATGACTTGCAAAAGGTGATGTCACTTTGGTTTTTCTGTCACGTACAGATGGTAACCTCTGCCAGTTCGTCCGTCCTTCTGCGACGTGATGTCGCATCAAAATGGAGCTTTACCCTGCAAAAGACAGTCATGCGTGCGCATAAGGCTGGGGGTGAAGAGTGGCTGGCGAACCATACTAATAATTGGGGGATACACAATGACCACGAGCATCACGGCGGACGGCTTCAAAGCCGACCAGCCCGCGTTCCTGTCCAAGGAGCGCATCATCGCCAAGCCCGGTTTCAACCGTTGGCTGGTACCACCGGCCGCCCTGGCCATTCACCTTTGCATCGGCATGGCCTACGGCTTTTCGGTGTTCTGGCTGCCGCTGTCCAAAGCACTGGGCGTGACCAAGGCAGTGGCTTGCGCGCCGGACATGAGCTTCATCTCGCAAGTTTTCTCGTCGCAATGCGACTGGCCGATCTCGATGCTCGGCTGGATCTACACCCTGTTCTTCATCTTCCTCGGCTGCTCGGCAGCGATCTGGGGCGGCTGGCTGGAACACGCCGGGCCTCGCAAGGCTGGCGTTGTATCGGCGCTGTGCTGGTGTGGCGGTCTGTTGATCTCGGCGCTGGGGATTTATACCCACCAGATCTGGCTGATGTGGATCGGCTCCGGGGTCATTGGCGGCATTGGCCTGGGCCTGGGTTACATCTCGCCGGTGTCGACCTTGATCAAGTGGTTCCCGGACAAGCGCGGCATGGCGACCGGCATGGCGATCATGGGCTTCGGCGGTGGTGCGATGGTCGGTGCGCCACTGGCCGCAGCCCTGATGGGCCACTTCGCTTCGGCAGACAGCGTCGGCGTGTGGCAGAGCTTCCTGGTGATGGCCGCGATCTACTTCGTGTTCATGATCGGGGGCGCACTGTCCTACCGCGTTCCGCCAACCGGTTGGAAGCCTGAAGGCTGGGCCGCTCCGGCGAAGAAAGCCTCGAACGCGATGATCACTCACCGTCACGTTCACGTGAATGTGGCGTGGAAAACCCCGCAATTCCGTCTGGTGTGGCTGGTGCTGTGCCTGAACGTGTCGGCGGGTATCGGCATCCTGGGTATGGCTTCGCCGCTGTTGCAGGAAGTGTTCGGCGGTAAATTGATCGGTGTTGACCTGCCATTCGGTCAGCTGGACGCCGGGCAACTGGCTTCGATCGCGGCGATTGCGGCCGGTTTCACCGGTTTGCTGAGTCTGTTCAACATTGGTGGTCGGTTCTTCTGGGCTTCGTTCTCGGATTACCTGGGCCGTAAAAACACCTATTTCGTGTTCTTCGCCTTGGGCTTTGCTCTGTACGCGCTGATTCCGAACCTCGGTCACCTGGGCAACGTTGCGCTGTTCGTGGCGGCGTTCTGCATCATCCTGTCGATGTACGGCGGTGGTTTTGCAACCGTGCCGGCTTACCTGGCGGACCTGTTCGGTACGCAAATGGTCGGCGCGATCCACGGTCGTCTGCTGACGGCGTGGGCGGCGGCGGGTGTGTTGGGGCCGGTGTTGGTGAACTACATTCGTGAGTATCAGCTGAGCATCGGCGTTGAACGTGCCGCGGCTTACGACATCACGTTGTACATCCTCGCAGGCCTGCTGGTGCTGGGTTTCCTGTGCAACCTGATGGTTCGCCCGGTGGCCGACAAGTACTTCATGACCGACGCCGAACTGGCTGCCGAACAGGCGCTGGGCCACGACAAGGGTGCTGATGCCAGCACCGTGCTGGAGTGGAAAGCGGCGCCGGGCACCAAGCCGTTGGCGGTTGCTGCGTGGCTGGTGGTGGGTATTCCGTTGGCGTGGGGTGTTTGGGTGACGCTGCAGAAAACGGCAGTGCTGTTCCACTAATTCCGCGTACCTCCTGTAGGAACGAAGCTTGCTCGCGAAGAACGATAACGCGGTGTGTCAGGCACACCGTCTTCGCGGGCAAGCCTAGCTCCTACATGTCATTACAGGTACATCTCCGACAACACCGGGTTCTGTCCGTCAGTCATATCACCTCCCGTGTTTCTGTTTCGCGCCCGCGCCCCTATAATGGCTGCCTTTTTCGCCCAATGATTTTGCGGAGCTGGTGATGGCCGAACGTAAGGCGTCAGTCGAGCGCGACACTCTGGAAACCCAGATCAAAGCCTCGATCAACCTGGATGGCACCGGAAAGGCCCGATTTGATATCGGTGTTCCTTTTCTTGAGCACATGCTGGACCAGATCGCCCGTCACGGGCTGATCGACCTGGATATTGTCAGCAAGGGCGACCTGCATATCGACGACCACCACACCGTGGAAGACGTCGGTATCACCTTGGGTCAAGCCTTCGCCAAAGCCATCGGCGACAAAAAAGGCATCCGTCGCTACGGCCACGCCTACGTGCCGCTCGATGAAGCGCTGTCGCGCGTGGTGATCGACTTCTCCGGCCGTCCTGGCCTGCAGATGCATGTTCCCTACACCCGCGCCACCGTTGGTGGTTTCGACGTTGACCTGTTCCAGGAATTCTTCCAGGGCTTCGTCAACCATGCGCTGGTCAGCCTGCACATCGACAACCTGCGTGGCACCAACACCCACCACCAGATCGAAACCGTGTTCAAGGCTTTCGGCCGCGCCCTGCGCATGGCCGTAGAGCTCGACGACCGCATGGCCGGTCAGATGCCGTCGACCAAAGGCGTTCTGTAATGCAGACGGTCGCGGTTATCGATTACGGCATGGGCAACCTGCACTCGGTGGCCAAGGCCCTCGAGCACGTTGGTGCCGGCAAGGTCCTGATCACCAGCGATGCCGATGTGATTCGCGAAGCCGACCGGGTGGTTTTCCCCGGCGTCGGTGCGATTCGCGACTGCATGGCGGAGATCCGTCGCCTGGGCTTCGACTCGCTGGTGCGCGAAGTCAGCCAGGACCGTCCGTTCCTAGGCATCTGCGTCGGCATGCAAGCCTTGCTCGACAGCAGTGAAGAGAATGACGGCGTTGACTGCATCGGCCTGTTTCCGGGTGCGGTGAAGTTCTTCGGCAAGGACCTGCACGAAGATGGCGAACACCTGAAAGTCCCGCACATGGGCTGGAACGAAGTGAAGCAGACGGTGAGTCACCCGCTGTGGCACAACATTCCGGACCTGGTGCGTTTCTACTTCGTGCACAGCTACTACATCGCCGCCGGCAATGCGCGGCAGGTGGTGGGTGGCGGTCACTACGGTGTCGATTTCGCTGCGGCGCTGGCCGATGGCTCGCGTTTCGCCGTGCAGTTCCACCCGGAGAAGAGCCATACCCATGGCCTGCAATTGCTGCAGAACTTCGCTGCGTGGGATGGTCGCTGGTAAATGGCAGCCAAGAAAACGAAGCCACCGATCCTGACCCTCACTCCCGAACAGGAGAACGAGGCCAATCACAAGATCAAACGCTTCATGGAGGACCGCTTCGAGCTGGACCTGGGTTCGTTCGAAGCGGCCGAAATCCTTGAGCTGTTTACCCGTGAAATTGCGCCGCACTATTACAACAGGGCGATTTTCGATGTGCAGACACACCTCAAAGAGAGGTTCGAAAGCATCGAAAGCGACCTGTGGGCGCTCGAGAAAAACTGATTTCCGAGCGAAGCTGAACACTCGAATTTGAAGGTTTGCCAGATGCTGATTATTCCCGCTATCGATCTTAAAGACGGTGCCTGTGTTCGTCTGCGCCAGGGCCGCATGGAAGATTCCACGGTGTTCTCCGATGACCCGGTGAGCATGGCTGCCAAGTGGGTGGAGGGCGGTTGCCGTCGTCTGCATCTGGTCGACCTGAACGGCGCCTTCGAAGGCCAGCCGGTCAATGGCGAAGTGGTCACTGCCATCGCCAAGCGCTACCCGAACCTGCCGATCCAGATCGGTGGCGGCATCCGCTCCCTGGAAACCATCGAGCACTACGTCAAGGCAGGCGTGAGCTATGTGATCATCGGCACCAAAGCCGTGAAAGATCCAGCCTTCGTCGCTGAAGCCTGCCGCGCGTTCCCGGGCAAAGTGATCGTCGGCCTGGACGCTAAAGACGGTTTTGTCGCCACCGACGGCTGGGCTGAAATCAGCACCATTCAGGTGATCGACCTGGCCAAGCAATTCGAAGCCGACGGCGTGTCCGCGATCGTTTATACCGACATCGCCAAAGACGGCATGATGCAGGGCTGCAACGTACCGTTCACCGCTGCCCTGGCCGCTGCCACGCGCATTCCGGTGATCGCTTCCGGCGGTATTCACAACCTGGGTGACATCAAGTCGCTGCTCGACGCCAAGGCGCCAGGCATCATCGGCGCGATCACCGGCCGGGCGATCTACGAAGGCACCCTCGACGTCGCTGAAGCGCAAGCTTTCTGCGATTCGTACAAAGGCTGAGGACTGACCATGGCGCTGGCCAAACGCATCATCCCTTGCCTGGACGTGGACAACGGCCGGGTCGTCAAAGGTGTGAAGTTCGAGAACATTCGTGATGCCGGCGATCCGGTGGAAATCGCCCGTCGCTACGACGAGCAAGGCGCCGACGAGATTACCTTTCTCGACATCACCGCCAGCGTCGATGGCCGCGACACCACGCTGCACACCGTCGAGCGCATGGCCAGCCAGGTATTCATCCCGCTGACCGTGGGCGGTGGCGTGCGCACCGTGCAGGACATTCGCAACTTGCTGAATGCCGGTGCGGACAAGGTTTCGATCAATACCGCAGCGGTGTTCAACCCGGAGTTCGTTGGCGAAGCGGCCCAGCATTTCGGCTCGCAGTGCATCGTCGTCGCCATCGACGCCAAGAAAGTCTCCGGCCCGGGCGAAACCCCGCGCTGGGAGATCTTCACCCACGGCGGCCGCAAACCGACCGGCCTCGACGCCGTTGAGTGGGCGATGAAAATGGAAGGCCTCGGTGCCGGTGAAATCCTGCTGACCAGCATGGACCAGGACGGCATGAAAAACGGCTTCGACCTGGGCGTGACGCGCGCCATCAGCGATGCGCTGGGTATCCCGGTGATTGCCTCCGGCGGCGTCGGCAACCTGCAGCATCTGGCCGACGGCATCATCGAAGGCCACGCGAGCGCAGTATTGGCGGCGAGTATTTTCCACTTCGGCGAATACACCGTGCAGGAAGCCAAGGCCTACATGGCCCATCGCGGGATCGTGATGCGCTAAACAAATCCATGCAGGCCAGTGGACAGCATGGCGGGCTCAAGGCACTCTTGGGCACGCCATGGATTTCGGTAGCCCGACATGATCAAACGTCTTCTTCTTGTCCTCGCCAGCGCTTCTCTGTTGCTCATCAATGGGGTCCACGCTGAAGAAAGTCCCGACACCGACCTGGTGTTGCTGACGGAAAATTTCCCGCCGTACAACATGGCGAAGAACGGCAAAAACTTCGCTCAGGATGAGAACATCAATGGCATTGCTGTGGACATCGTCCGCGAGATGTTCAAACGTGCCGACGTGACCTACAGCCTGACACTGCGCTTCCCTTGGGAGCGAATCTACAAACTCGCCCTCGAGAAACCCGGCTACGGCTTGTTCGTGATGGCGCGCTTGCCGGATCGCGAGAAGCTGTTCAAGTGGGTTGGTCCCATCGGCCCGGATGACTGGATCATGCTGGCCAAGGCTGATAGCAAGATCAGCCTGGAGACGCTGGAACAGGCGCGCAAATACAAGATCGGCGCGTACAAGGGCGATGCGATTGCCGAGACGCTGGCCAAGCAAGGGTTGAAGCCCATTGTGGTGCTGCGCGATCAGGACAACGCAAAGAAGCTGGTGAATGGTCAGATTGATTTGTGGGCCACAGGCGATCCGGCCGGGCGCTATCTGGCGCGTCAGGAAGGGGTGAACGGGCTGAAGACGGTGTTGCGGTTCAATAGCGCCGAGTTGTACCTGGCGTTGAACAAGGATGTGCCGGACGAGATGGTTGCCAAGCTTCAGGCAGCGCTGGATCAGCTGCGCAAGGAAGGCGTGGTGGACGACATCATGGCGCGGTATCTCTAGCCGCCCACCATTCCCGAGCCACCACCTCTCCCTGTAGGAGCCGGCTTGCTGGCGAAGCGGCCTCAAATCTTGCATCGATCTCACTGCCGCCATCGCCAGCAAGCCGGCTCCTACAGGGGTTAGGTGGTGTCGCTGATTACCGGTACACGCCATCCTTACCGTGAGCAGCCGTTGCGCGATTGCTGCGCACGCTGATCATCTGCTTGATGTCGATCCACTCGATCCCCTGCGCCTTGAGCTTCGGCAATTCGCGCTCCAGTACCGCCAGTGTCTGCGGATACGGATGCCCGATCATCACCGCCGAGCCCTGCTTGCGTGCCAGATCAATCGCCGTCTGTAGCTGCGTAAAAATCGCCGCCTCGGTGCGCTCATCATCCAGAAACACATCCCGCGAAACACTCGCCAAGCCAATTTTCTGCGCCTCGGCCGCCGCGACGGTTTGCGCGCTGGTGCGGCTGTCGACGAAGAGCTTGTGCCGGCGCTGCAAGTCCGCCATCAACCAGGCCATGGCGGGTTGCTGAGCGGTCATGCGGCTGCCCATATGGTTGTTGATACCGGCGGTATAAGGCACGACCTTGAATGCCGCGCTCAGGCGTTTCTCAAGTTCGTCGATGGGCAAGTCGGGATGCCAGGCGAACGGGCCGGTGGCCGGATCCATGGGCATGTGCAGAATGACGATCTTGCCGGCGCGATGGGCTTCGCGGGCGAATTCGGTGGCGTGGGGTGTGTCGGGCATGATCGCCGCGGTCACAGGACCGGGCAGGGCTAGTACGCGACGATCCCGGGGCAGGTTCTGCCCCAGGTCATCGATGATCAATGTCAGGTAGGCCTTGTGTGGCGTCGGCTTGGCGGGTTCTGCGTGAGCAACACCCGCCAGACAGCACAGCAGACCGATCAAGAACCGCAGGCGCACCTCAGCGACCGGAGGTGATGCTCAGCCCTTTGAGCAGGCTCAGCGCCTGGGCCAATTGGTAATCGTCATCCTGTGGCATTGCTTTGGCTTTACCGCTGGAACCGGTCGGTTTGTCGGCGCCGCCGTTGCCATTGCCCAGGTGACCCTGCAGGTCGGCTTCCTTGAAGTATTCGCCGTCCTGCTCGTTGGTGATCTTGGCCTTGCGCACTTCGATGTCCGGGGCGATGCCCTGGGCCTGGATCGAGCGGCCGTTCGGCGTGTAGTACAGCGCCGTGGTGATCTTCAGTGCGCGATCGTTGTTCAGTGGCAGCACGGTTTGTACCGAGCCTTTGCCGAAACTGGTGGTGCCCATGACCACCGCGCGTTTTTGATCCTGCAAGGCGCCGGCGACAATTTCCGAAGCCGAGGCGCTGCCGCCGTTGATCAGCACAACCATTGGCACGGCTTCGCTTTCGTCTTTGCCGGTGGCAGAGAAGCGCAACTCGGAGTTGGCGATGCGGCCCTTGGTGTAAACGATCAGGCCCTTGGTGATGAAGTGGTCGACCACTTCCACCGCCGATTGCAGCACGCCGCCCGGGTTGTTGCGCAGGTCGAGAATGATGCCGTTGAGCTTCTTGCCATTGTCCTTGCGCAACTTGGCCAGGGCCTTGGAAACTTCTTCGCCGGTCTTGACCTGGAACTGGGTGATGCGGATGTAGCCGTAGCCCGACTCCAGCAGCTGCGCCTTGACGCTCTTCACTTGAATGATCGCGCGGGTCAGGGTCACGTCGAACGGTGTCCCGCCGTCGCGCACCAGGGTCAGGGTGATTTTCTGGCCGATCTTGCCGCGCATCTTGTCCACGGCTTCGGTCATGCTCTGGCCGCGAGTCGGCTGGCCGTTGATCTTGACGATGAAGTCGCCAGCCTGAATGCCAGCCTTGGAGGCCGGGGTGTCATCGATGGGCGAAACCACTTTGATGAAACCGTCTTCGGCGCCGACTTCGATGCCCAAGCCACCGAATTCGCCGCTGGTGCTTTCCTGCAATTCAGCGAAGTCTTCCGGGCCCAGGTAGGCGGAGTGCGGATCGAGGTTGCTGAGCATGCCTTTGATGGCGTTTTCCAGCAGGGTCTTGTCGTCCACCGGTTCGACATAGGCGGCCTTGATCCGATCCATGACCTCGGCAAAAGTGCGCAACTCTTCCAGGGGCAACGGCGCCTTGGTGGTCGCAGCAGTGCCCGCAGGCGCGACCGCCGGGGCCGGTTGAGCGGCAAACGCCAGAGGCGCGCCGATCACCAGGGCAATCGTCAGGGCCAGCGAGGTAAGGCGGGACAAATGCAGCATGTCGAACGAACTCCTGAAGTAGATGGCGTACTTATCCTTGCGCACGACACCATTGCGCCGGATCACTCGGGTGACCCTGCTGACGAATAGCGAAATACAGCGCTGGTGTGTCCTGCCCGCCACTGTTACCGACAGTGGAGATGGACTCACCGGCTTTTACCACGTCACCCGCAGACTTGAGCAGCGTCTGGTTGTGACCATAAAGACTCAAAAAACCGTTGCCGTGGTCGAGAATCACCAGCAGCCCGGCGCCACGCAACCAGTCGGCGAACACCACGCGACCGCCATGCACGGCGTGCACCTGGCTGCCGGCGGAGGCGCTGATCATCACGCCGTCCCATTTGGTACGGGCGTCGTCGCCACGGGATTCACCAAAGCGTGCCAGCAGTCGACCATCAACGGGCCACGGAAGTTTGCCGCGAGTTGAAGCAAAAGCGCCGCCGAAGGTTTCGCCTGAACTTGAAACCAGTGCGCCAGGTGTTGATTTAACCGGTTTACGTGGGGCGTCAGTGGCATCTGCCTGTTCCTGAGCCTCACGTAAACGCTTTTTTTCGGCTTCCTGCTGGGCGATGAGCGCTTTTTGTCGCGCCTCTTCAGCCTCTCGAGCCTGGCGGGCCAGGGTTTCTTCGATGGTTTTAAGGACTTTAGACAGGTCTGCCTGATCCTGCTCGCGGGCGGCCAGCTTCTGGTCGCGAGCCTTCACGTCGTCGCTCAGCTTGGTCAGGACCTGCTGGCGCTCCTTGCGAACCTTGTCGAGTTCGTCGCGCTGGCTGTCGAGGCTGCTTTTCTGCACCAGCAATTGCGCCTGTTGCAACGCGATGTCTTTTTCGACATTGGCCAGTTGGCGCAGGGTTTCGTTGAAATTCTTCAGCTGCTCCAGGCGGGCCTGGCTCAGGTAGTCGTAATAGGTGAGGGTGCGGGCGAATTTTTCCGGATTCTGCTGGTTCAGCAAGAGCTTCAAGTACTCCTGACGGCCGTTCTGATAGGCCGCACGGGCCTGAATGGCGATCAGTCGCTGCTGTTCAGTGCGCGCGCTCTGGAGTTTTTTTTTCTCTCCATCGAGTCGCTGCAGCTCGGATTCGCTTTTCTTCAGCTCTTTTTGCAGGGCTTCGACCTGCTTCTCGAGCTTGCCCATTTCGGTCTCGGTGCCCTTGAGGTCTTTCTGCACACCGGATTTTTCCTCCTGCAGCTTGCCCAGCAGTTTTTTCAGCTCGGCAATGTCCTGACGCGTGGCGTCCAACTGTTGTTGGGTTTGCGCGCGCTCGTCAGCGAAGGCCGGTTGGAGCAGGCAAGTCAGAGCAAGGGCAATCAGGACGCGAAGCATAGAGGCGGGCGACACCAGGGAAAGGGACGGCCTAGTATGCCCGCCAAGCGCCGCAAAAAAAACGCCCAATTGGGGTTGTGTGATAACTGGAGCAGTGTCGCATCTGAAAACACCCAAAAACCAATGTGGGAGCGGGCTTGCTCGCGAATGCGGTGTGTCAGTCGACATCAACGTTGACTGACACACCGCATTCGCGAGCAAGCCCGCTCCCACAGGGGTTAGCGGTGTTTGATAGGGCTGATTACACCAGAATCGACGTGCCGGTCATTTCAGATGGTTTTTCCAGGCCCATCAGCATCAACATGGTCGGTGCCACATCCGCCAGTACGCCGCCATCACGCACCTTGAAGTCACGCTTGCCGACGTAGATGAACGGCACCGGCTCAGTGGTGTGCGCGGTGTGAGCCTGGCCAGTGGATTCATCGGACATTTGCTCGACGTTGCCGTGGTCGGCCGTAATCAGCGCTTCGCCGCCGACCTTGTCCAACGCTTCGACGATGCGACCAACGCACAGGTCCAGACATTCAACAGCTTTCACTGCTGCGTCGAACACGCCGCTGTGGCCGACCATGTCGCCGTTGGCGTAGTTGACCACGATCACGTCGTAACGCTGATTTTCAATGGCGTCGACGATGCGGTCGGTGACTTCCGGGGCGCTCATCTCGGGCTGCAAGTCATAGGTGGCGACTTTCGGCGACGGGATCAGGATGCGTTCTTCGCCCGGGAACGGTTCTTCGCGACCGCCGGAGAAGAAGAAGGTTACGTGGGCGTATTTCTCGGTTTCGGCGATGCGCAGCTGGGTCTTGCCGTTTTGCGCCAGGTAATCGCCCAGCACGTTGTCCAGGCTGCCGGCGGCAAAGGCCGATGGCGCGGGAATGCTGGCGGCGTATTGGGTCAGCATCACGAAACCGGCCAGTTTCGGCTGGCGCGCACGTTCGAATTCCTTGAAATCGTCTTCGACGAACACGCGGGTCAGTTCACGGGCGCGGTCGGCGCGGAAGTTCATGAAGACCACGGCGTCGCCGTCTTCGACTTTCACCGGCTCGCCGATGGAAGTGGCTTTGACGAATTCATCGCTCTCGCCGCGCTCATAGGCAGCTTGCAGCCCTTCCTGTGCGGTGGCGGCGTTGAATTCGCCGTTGCCGTCGACAATCAGGTTGTAGGCCTGGGACACGCGGTCCCAACGGTTGTCGCGGTCCATGGCGAAGTAACGGCCGACGATGCTGGCGATCCGGCCTTTGCCCAAAGCCTGGAACGTCGCGTCGAGCAGTTCGATGGACGACTGGGCGCTTTTCGGCGGTGTATCGCGGCCGTCGAGGAAGGCGTGCAGGTAGATTTTTTCAGCGCCGCGCTTGTAGGCCAGTTCGGCCATGGCGACCAGGTGATCCTGGTGGCTGTGAACGCCGCCATCGGACAGCAGGCCCATGAAGTGCACGGCTTTGCCGGCAGTAACGGCTTTATCCACCGCGGCGCAGATGGTCGGGTTCTCGAAAAACTCGCCGTCACGGATCGATTTGGTCACGCGAGTAAAATCTTGATACACCACGCGACCGGCGCCCAGGTTCATGTGGCCGACTTCGGAGTTGCCCATCTGGCCGTCCGGCAGACCGACGTCCATGCCGCTGCCCGAGATCAGGCCGTTCGGCACAGTGGCCCACAAGCGGTCCAGTACGGGCTTCTTCGCCGCAAACACGGCGTTGGATTCAGGGCTCTCACTGTGACCGAAGCCGTCGAGAATAATCAGGACCAAAGGTTTAGGCGTGGTAGTCATGGATTCCACTCGTGGCTGAATTAAAAGAGGGCGATGGAAAAGGGAGTGGCAGTTTAAAGCGAAGTTCCGGCCACGTCACCGCCGGACGGGGTTTGGCCCACCATAGTGGCTGTGTATACTGGCCGACATTTTAACGCCCTGGAACCTCCTTCGATGGTTGCTCACCTGATTGAATTTGCCACTAACCACTATCTGCTCGTCGGTATCTTCGTCGTACTGCTGGCGTTGCTGATCGCTTATCAGATGCAAGGCGGCGGCCGCAGCCTGAGCACCGGTGAACTGACCGGGCTGGTCAACAAGGACGCGGGCGTTGTGATCGACATTCGTTCGGTCAAGGATTTCACCGCCGGTCACATTGTTGGCGCGTTGAATATTCCCCACGACAAACTGACCGCTCGCATTGCCGAACTGGAAAAGCACAAGGCCAAGACCATCATCCTTGTCGATGCCATGGGCCAGACCGCCGGCACCCACGCCCGCGAACTGATGAAGGCCGGCTACACCGCCGCCAAGCTGTCCGGCGGTATTTCCAGCTGGAAAGGCGACAACCTGCCGCTGGTGAAGTGATATGAGCAACGTCGTCGTCTATTCCAGCGATTACTGCCCCTACTGCTCGCGAGCCAAGTACCTGCTCGAGAACAAAGGCGTGGCTTTCGAAGAGATCAAGGTCGATGGCAAGCCGCAGGTGCGTGCCGCCATGGCCCAGAAGGCCGGACGGACGTCCGTGCCGCAGATCTGGATCGGCGAGCGCCACATTGGTGGCTGTGATGATTTGTTTGCCCTTGAGCGCGCCGGCAAGCTCGACGCCATGCTCAAGGCCTGAATGCCTTCCCTATAAGACCCCAAGATCAGAAAGGATCTGAGATGACTGACCAACAGAACACTGCAGCTAGCGAAGAAGACACCGCACCGCAATTCTCCTTGCAGCGCATCTATGTACGTGACTTGTCGTTCGAAGCCCCGAAAAGCCCGGCGATCTTCCGCCAGCAGTGGGAGCCAAGCGTCGGTCTGGATCTGAATACTCGTCAAAAGGCGCTGGAAGGCGACTTCCACGAAGTCGTGCTGACTTTGTCCGTGACCGTGAAAAACGGTGACGAAGTGGCGTTCATCGCTGAAGTGCAGCAGGCCGGGATCTTCCTGATCAAGAACCTGGACGACGCTTCGATGAGCCACACCCTCGGCGCGTTCTGCCCGAACATCCTGTTCCCTTACGCTCGCGAAACCCTGGACAGCCTGGTGACCCGCGGCTCGTTCCCGGCCCTGATGCTGGCGCCGGTGAACTTCGACGCGCTGTACGCACAAGAACTGCAACGCATGCAGGCGGCTGGCGAGACTCCGACCGTTCAGTAAGCGGTCTGAGCGTCGAAGCAAGTCCAATGTGGGAGCGGGCTTGCTCGCGAAAGCGGTGTAACAGTCAACGATGATGTTGAATGTTATGGCCCCTTCGCGAGCAAGCCCGCTCCCACATTTGTTATGCGGTGTTATTTGAAGCCGAGCTGGCGCCAGCCTTCGTAGACGGCGACCGCCACGGTGTTCGACAGGTTCAGGCTGCGGCAGCCTTCGCGCATCGGCAAGCGCAGGCGTTGTTCGCCGGGCAGGGCCTCGAGCACTTCCGCCGGCAAACCACGGCTTTCTGGGCCGAACAGGAACGCGTCGCCCTCGGCGAAACTGGCATCGTGGAACGGACGCGAGCCCTTGGTGGTGAACGCGAACAGCCGAGGATGGCCAAGGCTTTCCAGGCAACTGGCGAGGTCCGCGTGGCGTTGCAGGGTGGCATACTCGTGGTAGTCGAGACCGGCGCGGCGCAGGCGCTTGTCGTCCATCTCGAAGCCCAGCGGTTCGATCAAATGCAGGTGGCAGCCACTGTTGGCGCACAGCCTGATAACGTTGCCGGTATTCGGCGGAATTTCTGGTTGAAAGAGGATGACGTGAAACATGCACGGCTCCGAAGGTAAAGATGAGCGGCATTCTACGCCGCCCATCGATCCACGTTCGAAACTATTACCGCGGGTGATGGGTTCGCTGGCGATTGTCGGACTGATGGTGGGGCTGATGATTGGTCGCCTGACCACGCCTGACCCCAGCGAATTGCAGCAGGTCGAGGTGACGGACGATGGGCTGGTGGTGTGGTTCAACAACGAACCCAAATCCCATGGCGAATTCGTGGACGGCAGCCTCGCGCTGCTGTTCGAGGCGCAAGGCAAGGCGCAGAAAGGTCAGCTCAAGCTCAACGACAAGGTCGTGAACTGGCGGACGCGCTTGAGTGATGGGGGGTTGTTGCTGACGGTAGTGGCGGCCCGGCCACTGCAGGGCGAGTGGACCGGTAGCGAGGTCGATGACCGCTGGCGGCTGGAGATCCATCTCCGGGAGCAATAAAAGAGGGAATCCCCGGCCTGCCTGTACCAAGGTTCCCAAAACGGCAGGGCTCGCGCATGGCGTCGAGCCCGGTGTAAAGAAGGAACCCTTGACCTGCCTGTATCAAGGGCCCCAAAACTGGAGGGGCTCGTCGCGAGAGCGGTGTGAGCCCGATGTAAAGAGGGGAATCCCCGGCCTGCCTGTACCAAGGTCCCCGAAACCGGGTAGTGAACTGAATCACTGAATGGACTATTGCAGGGGGCGTGCCAGGTTTTAACAAGTTGAAACAGAAAGCTGCCTTGGAATGCCGAAAGCCCCGAGATTCGGGGCTTTCGTGTTTTTTCGGTAGCGGTTCGGTTGCGAAAGCGAACGGGGTTTTGAATGAGTTTTTGTGCGCGATTGCGGTTCACGGTGCATTCAGTCGGTGCACGTTGGCCCCAAAAGCTTCGCGGGCAAGCCTCGCTCCTACAGGGTTTGTGCCATTTCAAGATCGGCGCATGACCTGTAGGAGCGAGGCTTGCCCGCGAATGGATGCAACTGTCAGCGAAGATCTAGAGGCTGTTTAGCCCTCTTCCCCTTCATCATCATCCCCACCATCAACCTTCATTCCCAATTCCTTGATTTTGCGCGTCAGGGTATTACGCCCCCAACCCAGCAGAACCGCAGCATCCCGACGCCGTCCGGCGGTATGTTTCAAGGCGGTTTCGATCATGATCCGCTCGAATGCCGGTACGGCGCTGTCGAGCAAACTCGATTGACCGCGAGCCAACGCCTGATCAGCCCATTGACGCAACGCTTGCTCCCAATTGGTCACTGGCGCCGAATCCTGCGGCAGGCTCAGCAGTTCCGGCGGCAGGTCGCTGATGTGCACTTCGCGACCCGAAGCCATCACTGTGATCCAGCGGCAGGTGTTCTCCAACTGACGCACGTTGCCGCCCCACGGCAGGTTCTTCAGGTATTCCTCGGTTTCGCTTTTCAGCAGCTTCGGTTCCACCGCCAATTCTTGCGCGGCACGGCTGAGGAAGTGCTTGGCGAGGGTCGGGATGTCTTCGCGACGGTCCGACAGCCGTGGAATGTGGATGCGGATCACGTTGAGGCGGTGGAACAAGTCCTCACGGAATTTCCCGGCGTGCACCAGGGTTTCCAGGTTCTGGTGCGTCGCAGCGATGATGCGCACATCGACCTTCACCGGCGTATGACCGCCGACGCGGTAGAACTCGCCATCGGCCAGAACGCGCAGCAAACGCGTCTGGGTGTCCGCTGGCATGTCGCCGATTTCATCGAGGAACAGCGTGCCGCCGTCCGCCTGCTCAAAGCGCCCGCGACGCAGGTTGGCCGCGCCGGTGAATGCGCCTTTCTCATGGCCGAACAGTTCGGACTCCATCAAGTCTTTCGGAATCGCCGCCATGTTCAGCGCGATGAACGGCGATGCCGCCCGTGGACTGTGGCGGTGCAGGGCGTGGGCCACCAATTCTTTACCGGTACCGGATTCGCCGTTGATCAGCACGGTGATATTGGAGTGGCTCAGGCGACCGATGGCGCGAAACACTTCCTGCATCGCCGGCGCTTCGCCGATGATTTCCGGGGTGCGGGTCAAGGCGACCGGGACTTCCAGTCCTTGCTGTTCCTGGGCGTGCTGGTTCGCACGTTTGACCAGCGAAACGGCTTCGTCGACGTCGAACGGTTTTGGCAGGTATTCAAACGCGCCGCCCTGATAGGACGCGACAGCGCTGTCCAGATCGGAGTGCGCAGTCATGATGATCACCGGCAACCGTGGGTGTTGTTCGCGAATCCGCGCCAGAAGGTCCAGGCCGCTGGCCCCCGGCATGCGGATGTCGGAGATGATCACGTCCGGCTGCTGGCGCGCCAGGCGGCTCATCACGCCATCGGCGCTGTCGAAGCTTTGCGTGGTCATGCCTTCCTGCTGCAAGGCTTTTTCCAGGACCCAGCGGATAGAACGGTCGTCATCGACGATCCACACGGTTTCACTACGGCTCATGTCGATGTGGCTCCTTGTTCCAGGGGCAGGAAGATCGAGAAAGTGGTGTGGCCTGGGTGGCTGTCACATTCGATCAGGCCCTGGTGCTGGCTGATGATGTTCTGGGTAATGGCCAGGCCCAGCCCGGTACCGTCCGGGCGGCCGCTGACCATGGGAAAGAAGATGGTTTCTTGCAGGTCCGCGGGAATCCCGGGGCCGTTGTCGATGATTTCGATCTTGGTCACCAGGCGATGCCGCACGTGGCCGATGGTGAACTGGCGCATGGCGCGGGTGCGCAGGCTGATGCGGCCCAGGCGCAGCTCGTTCTGGCTGCTGATGGCCTGCATCGCGTTGCGCACGATGTTCAACACGGCCTGGATCATTTGTTCGCGGTCGATCAAGACGTCGGGAATGCTTGGGTCGTAGTCGCGCACCAAAGTGATGCAGCCCTGACTTTCGGCCTCGACCAGATGACAGACACGCTCCAGCACCTCGTGGACGTTGCACATGGCCAGCGATGGCAACTTGTTGGAGCCGAGCATGCGATCTACGAGGTTTCGCAGACGGTCGGCTTCTTCAATGATGACGTTGGTGTAATCGCGCAGGCTTTCTTCCGGCAGTTCGCGGGCGAGCAGCTGAGCCGCGCCGCGAATACCGCCCAGCGGATTCTTGATTTCGTGAGCGAGACCGCGCACCAGCATTTTGCTGGTTTCCTGCTTCGACAGCTGCGCCTCTTCCTTGGTGATCCGCAGCAAGCGGTCACGGGGGTGGACTTCCAGCAGCAGCATCGTGGCGCCGTTGGCCAGGATCGGCGTTACTGCGTAGTCGACGGTCAACGTCTGGCCGGTGAGGGCGGTGAGCATCGCTTCGCGCTTGGTGAACGGGTGCGCCTGCTCGACCGCCTGGCGCAAGGAATTCAGCGCTTCGGTGGATTCGGTGAACAACTCGCTGATGAACTGCCCATGGCTACGCTGACCGCTGATGGCCAAGAGCATCTCCGCCGCCGGGTTCATGTACTCAAGGCGCAATTCGGCGTCGAGCAAAATGGTAGCGGTGGTCAGATTGTCGAGAAGCAGACGATGGAGTGCATCACTGATGGTCATTTAGGACCTCTTTTGGAGCAGGGCATGCGCGTGAATAACGCGCTGATACGAGGAAAATGCAAAAACCAAACCAAGGCTCCGAAAAGAAGCGTTTAAGGCCTGAAACGGGCGTTTGACGCTCGTTTGCGTGGCGTTCTGCCAGCTTTCGCGGGTACTTTCGAACCAAAATGGGTTGAGATGTGGGAACGGTGCAACCTATTGCACCAATATAGTGCGTAAAGCTGAACGGCGTTAGAAGAAACGCAGGAAGGGATTTTTTTCTTCCTCGGGTTTGTCTTTGAGCGGACATTCCGGCCGTTGGCCGTAGTCGGTGAGGACGCAGGGTTTGACTTTGCGCTTCTGTGCGAGGGAGATGCGCAGCATCTGGAAGGGTTGATTGGCCGTGCGTTCTACGGTGCGGCCTTGTTCGTCGAGGATTTCCACGGACAGGTTGTGGCTGCCGCGGTCGATGTTGCTCAGGGCGAACACCGGACTGAGGCCGGGCTCGGCGGTGGGTTGGCCGTCGAGCAGCAATCGGTAGCGGTGCCCTCGTTGCAGGCCGGGTTCATGGGTGACACTGACGATCAGCTCACCGGCATTGCTACGGACCGTAGCGTCCGGTTCCGGGACCAGCACGCGGAGCATGTCGTAATGGAACAATGGTTTGTCTTCGGTTTTTTGCTTGGCAATCACCGGCGTCGCCCCGGTGGGGTTGGCAGACATGCGATTGCTCGTCGCCAGCGGCACGCGCTTGGCGTTGCCTGAGCCTGGCTGGTCGGTGTAGACCCGATGGCCCTGAGCGTCGACGTAGGTGAACACCTCGGCCGTGACCGGCAGTGCGATCAGGCAGGCGATCAGCAGCCACATCCTCATCGCTTGTGCACCCGTTGCACGGTGAATGTCACCGTCGGGCTTTGCTGGACGATGTTCTCACCGTCGATTACTTGCACTGCCAGGCTGTGTTCGCCACGGTCGATGTTCACCAGTTGCAGGATCGGCACGTTGCTCGATTGCCCGTAGGGTTGGCCGTCAAGCAACAACCTGAACAGGTGCGGCGCTCGCAGGCGCGGTTTGATCAGGACGCTGACGGTGAACGTGCCGTTGTTGGCGCGCAGGGCTTCGTCGGTGGGCAGGCCGGTCAACTCCAGTACCTCATAGGCGCTGCGCGGTTGCTCGCGGTTGCCGGTTTCGGCAGCGGGCGCAGGAGGTGCCTGGGGCGCAACGCTGTTGAGCGGTGGCAACTCGACCGGCTGCGCCTTGACGCCGTCGGGTGGTTGATTGCTATAGGCGGTGTTCCCGGAGGCGTCGGTGTACTTATAGATCTGCGCTGCGGCGGGCAGGGCGATCATCAGCAACATCAAAAGAAAACCACGACCCATAAAATCGACCGGAAGCGAAAGCGTTGGGGTGCAGCATAGGTCAGGGGGTGGTGATTGACCCAGCTCGTTAACATTTGGGCATGAATTGCCAAAATCCCTCAAACACCACAAAACCCCTGTGGGAGCGGGCTTGCTCGCGAAAGCGGAGTGTCAGTCACCATCAATGCAAGCTGACACACTGCATTCGCGAGCAAGCCCGCTCCCACAGGGTTTTTCAGTGATCGCCAAATCGCGGGCATAAAAAAGACCTCCCGAAGGAGGCCTCTTTTTTGTCACGCCGCTTGCACAGGCGCTACGGGATCAGCAGCTGTAGTACAGCTCATATTCCAGTGGGTGTACGAAGGTACGTACTTTGATTTCTTCTTCGCTTTTCAGAGCGATGTAAGCGTCGATGAAGTCATCGGAGAACACGCCGCCTTTGGTCAGGAACGCACGACCTTTGTCCAGCTCTTCCAGAGCTTCTTTCAGGCTGCCGCAAACTTGTGGGATCTCTTTCGCCTCTTCAGGCGGCAGGTCGTACAGGTTTTTGTCAGCTGCATCGCCAGGGTGGATCTTGTTCTGGATGCCGTCCAGGCCGGCCATTACCAGGGCAGCGAAGGCCAGGTACGGGTTGGCTGCTGGATCCGGGAAGCGGGCTTCGATACGGCGAGCACGAGGGCTGGACACGTAAGGAATACGGATCGAAGCGGAACGGTTACGAGCCGAGTAGGCCAGCATTACCGGAGCTTCGAAACCTGGGACCAGACGCTTGTAGGAGTTGGTCGACGGGTTGGTGAAGCCGTTCAGCGCCTTACCGTGCTTGATGATGCCGCCGATGAAGTACAGGGCGGTGTCAGACAGGCCGGCATAGCCTTCGCCAGCGAAGGTGTTCTTGCCGTCTTTGGCGATGGACAGGTGGACGTGCATACCCGAACCGTTGTCGCCGTACAGAGGCTTTGGCATGAAGGTCGCGGTGCGGCCATAAGCGACAGCCACGTTGTGCACGCAGTATTTCAGGGTCTGAACTTCGTCAGCCTTGGCGACCAGGGTGTTGAACTTCACACCGATTTCGTTCTGACCGGCAGTTGCCACTTCGTGGTGGTGAACTTCGATGACCAGACCCATTTCTTCCATGGCGTTGCACATGGAGGTACGGATTTCGTGGTCGTGGTCAAACGGAGGAACCGGGAAGTAACCGCCTTTGATACCTGGACGGTGGCCATGGTTGCCGCCTTCGATGTCCTGGTCGGACATCCACGAACCTTGTTCGGAGAAGATTTTGAACATCGAGCCGGAGATGTCGGACTTGAATTTCACCTGATCGAAGATGAAAAACTCAGGCTCCGGACCAACGAAAACGGTATCGCCGATACCGGTCGACTTCAGGTATTCCTCGGCACGCTTGGCGATCGCACGTGGGTCGCGATCGTAGCCTTGCATTGTCGAAGGCTCGATTACATCGCAAACGATGATCAGCGTTGGGTCTTCGGTGAACGGGTCGAGAACGGCAGTGCTGTCGTCCGGCAGCAGGATCATGTCGGAAGCTTCGATGCCTTTCCAGCCAGCGATGGAGGAACCGTCGAACATTTTGCCTTCTTCGAAGAAAGCTTCATCCAGCGCGTCGCGAGCCGGCATGGTCACGTGGTGCTGAGTGCCTTTGGTGTCCGTGAAGCGCAGATCAATCCACTTGACGTCATGATCTTTGATGAGTTGAACCGACTTCGACATAGTGTCCTCCGGGTGGCTTCGGGCTTAGTAGTGGATGCCCTTAGAATGTGGGTGATGCCGGCGCGAATACTCTGCCAAGGCAACCTGCCTCACAAGGGAGCAAATTGCATGCCAGT
This sequence comes from Pseudomonas sp. LBUM1660, assembly GCF_059695935.1. Lineage (NCBI taxonomy): Bacteria > Pseudomonadati > Pseudomonadota > Gammaproteobacteria > Pseudomonadales > Pseudomonadaceae > Pseudomonas > Pseudomonas sp. LBUM1660. The sequence continues at coordinate 368,572 of NZ_CP166795.1, forward strand.
GCCCCAGCATGGGTTTTTTGCCCCAATATCACGCTTATAAAGGCACAAAGCATCTGTAAGCGGAAAATCTCGCCCTACAATGTAGCGTTAAAATCGACAAATGACCTGTTTTGGTGCGCGCAAAACCTTCTGCACATTAACTGGTTAAACCTTGAGCAATTTCCGCTATAATCCGCGCCCCCCTTTTTCGGCTGGCCCAGCGCGCGCTGTTTTCATGAAACTAATCGTAAAAGTCTTCCCCGAGATCACCATCAAGAGCCGCCCGGTACGGATGCGTTTCATCCGCCAGTTGGCCAAAAACATCCGTACCGTGCTCCGCGACCTGGACCCGGCTGTGGTGGTGAACGGCGTGTGGGACAATCTCGAGCTGGAAACCCGCGTCAGCGATCCCAAAGCCCTGAAGGAGATGACCGAGCGCCTGAGCTGCATGCCGGGCATCGCGCATTTCCTGCAAGTCGACGAATACCCGCTGGGCGATTTCGACGACATCGTCGCCAAGTGCAAGCAGCACTTCGGTGAGGCGTTGGCCGGGAAGGTCTTTTCGGTGCGCTGCAAGCGTGCCGGCAAGCATGAATTCAGCTCGATGGACGTCGAGAAATATGTCGGCAGCCAACTGCGTCGCCAGTGCGGCGCCGCCGGAATTTCGCTGAAAGACCCGGAAATCGAAGTCCGCATCGAAATTCGCGACAAACGGTTGTTCGTGATCCACAGCCAGCACAACAGCATCGGCGGATATCCGCTGGGTGCACTGGAACAGACACTTGTCCTGATGTCGGGTGGGTTCGATTCCACGGTGGCTGCTTACCAGATCATGCGCCGCGGCCTGATGAGCCATTTCTGCTTCTTTAATCTGGGCGGACGGGCCCATGAACTGGGCGTCATGGAAGTCGCGCACTTCATCTGGAAGAAGTATGGCAGCTCCCAGCGCGTGTTATTTGTGAGTGTGCCGTTCGAGGAAGTCCTGGGAGAAATTCTCGGGAAAGTCGATAACAGTCATATGGGTGTAGTTTTGAAGCGTATGATGTTGCGCGCTGCTTCCCGTATTGCCGATCGGCTGGACATCGATGCGCTGGTTACCGGCGAGGCGATTTCCCAGGTGTCGAGCCAGACACTGCCGAACCTGTCCGTGATCGACTGCGTAACCGACAAGCTGGTCTTGCGTCCGCTGATCGCCAGTCACAAGCAGGACATCATCGACCTGGCCAACGAAATCGGCACGGCCGACTTCGCCAAGCACATGCCGGAATATTGCGGGGTCATCTCGGTGAACCCCAAGACCCACGCCAAGCGTCCACGCGTGGAGTACGAAGAACAACAGTTCGACATGGCAGTACTTGAGCGTGCGCTCGAGAACGCCAAACTGGTGCCGATCGATCGCGTGATCGACGAATTGGGCCAGGACTTGCAAATCGAAGAAGTCGGCGAAGCGTTGGCTGGTCAGATCGTCATCGACATCCGTCACCCGGATGCCGCTGAAGACGACCCGCTGGGCCTTGCTGGCATTGAGGTACAAGCGATGCCGTTTTATGCATTGAACGCTCGTTTCAAGGAACTGGACCCTACTCGCCAGTACCTGCTGTATTGCGACAAAGGCGTGATGAGTCGCCTGCATGCCCACCATTTGCTCAGTGAGGGGCATGCCAATGTGCGCGTTTATCGACCGAGCTAAGTGCCCGGGGCTGTTTGCCTGTGGCCTGCGTCACCGGCCCCCCGACGCCGCCGTCAAGCTGTAACGGCTTTGCCGGACTCTACTGTTAATCGCTGCCAAGACTTGTCAGCACACCGAATCCTCTGATCGAGATACACAAGTGATCGAAAATCTACGCAACATCGCCATCATTGCTCACGTTGACCATGGTAAGACCACCCTGGTAGACAAACTCTTGCGTCAATCCGGCACCCTGGAGCGCAACGAGCTCAACGACGAGCGCGTGATGGACTCCAACGACCAGGAGAAAGAGCGCGGTATTACCATTCTGGCGAAAAACACCGCCATCAACTGGAACGGCTACCACATCAACATCGTGGACACCCCGGGCCACGCCGACTTCGGCGGCGAAGTTGAACGCGTAATGTCGATGGTTGACTCCGTTCTGCTGCTGGTTGACGCTCAAGACGGCCCTATGCCGCAAACCCGTTTCGTGACCAAGAAGGCTTTCGAAGCCGGCCTGCGTCCAATCGTGGTGATCAACAAGGTTGACCGTCCAGGCGCACGTCCGGACTGGGTTCTGGACCAGATCTTCGACCTGTTCGACAACCTCGGTGCTACCGAAGAACAACTGGACTTCCAGGTTGTTTACGCTTCGGCCCTGAACGGTATTGCCGGTCTGGAACACACCGCCATGGCGGAAGACATGACCCCGCTGTACCAGGCCATCGTTGACCACGTTCCAGCTCCAAAAGTTGACCGTGACGGCCCGTTCCAGATGCAAATCTCCGCACTGGACTACAACAGCTTCCTGGGTGTTATCGGCGTTGGCCGTATCGCTCGTGGTCGCGTCAAGCCGAACACTCAAGTTGTCGCTATCGACATTGATGGCAAGAAGCGCAACGGTCGTATCCTGAAGTTGATGGGTCACCACGGTCTGCACCGCATCGACGTTGACGAAGCAGCTGCCGGCGACATCGTCTGCATCAGCGGCTTTGACCAGCTGTTCATCTCCGACACTCTGTGCGACCCACTGAATGTTGAAGCGATGAAGCCGCTGACCGTTGACGAGCCAACTGTTTCCATGACCTTCCAGGTAAACGACTCGCCTTTCTGCGGTAAAGAAGGCAAGTTCGTCACCAGCCGTAACATCAAGGAGCGTCTGGACAAAGAACTGCTGTTCAACGTTGCTCTGCGCGTTGAAGAAGGCGACACCGCCGACAAGTTCAAAGTTTCCGGCCGTGGTGAGCTGCACCTCTCGGTACTGATCGAAACCATGCGTCGCGAAGGCTTCGAAATGGGTGTTGGTCGTCCGGAAGTGATCATCCGTCTGGTTGACGGCGTCAAGCACGAACCGTACGAAAACGTGACCATCGACCTGCCGGAAGAATCCCAGGGCGCGATCATGGAACAGATCGGTATCCGTAAGGGCGACCTGACCAACATGGTTCCGGATGGCAAGGGCCGTGTGCGCCTTGAGTACAACATCCCGGCTCGTGGCTTGATCGGTTTCCGTAACGAGTTCCTGACCCTGACCTCCGGTGCAGGCATCCTGACCTCGATCTTCGACCGTTACGACGTGATGAAGTCCGGCGACATGTCCGGCCGTCAGAACGGCGTGCTGGTTTCGGTTGCTACCGGTAAGGCTCTGACTTACTCGCTGGAAACCCTGCAAGCTCGCGGCAAACTGTTCCTGGGTCACGGCGAAGACGTGTACGAAGGTCAAATCGTCGGCATCAACAGCCGCGACAACGACCTGGGCGTCAACCCAACCAAAGGCAAGAAGCTCGACAACATGCGTGCCTCGGGTAAAGACGAAACCATCGCTCTGGTTCCGCCTATCCGTTTCACTTTGGAACAAGCTCTTGAGTTCGTGCAAGAAGACGAACTGTGCGAAGTCACTCCTAAGTCCATCCGTCTTCGCAAGAAGATCCTGGGCGAAAGCGAGCGTACCCGCGCTGCCAAGAAAGCCGGTAACTAAGTCATTTAGTTAGCTGCAAAAAAACGCCCCCGACCGCAAGGTCGGGGGCGTTTTTGTTTGTCTGGGGTTTGGGCTGTGTCAGTGAAGGACCCTTCGCGGGCAAGCCTCGCTCCTACAGTTTTTGCGCTGCTCTAAAGACGTGCGCATGACCTGTAGGAGCGAGGCTTGCCCGCGAAAGCGATCTATCGGGCAGCGAGATTGCGGATCAGAATTTTTCGAGAGTGCGGCGGGAGCTGCTGGTCTCACGCGCCACTTCCTTCGGCTTGTAAGCGCAATACCCCGGCCGTGGTCCGATTTTCGGGTGATTGCGGCAAGTGTCCGGGCGCTTTTCATAAATAGTGCACAGACGGCTCTTACGATCCAGGTAAAGGCAATCGTTGTTGCTCATGCGCTGGAGGGTGAAGATCTCGGACTTCTGGTTGTAACGCTCGACGATCCCTTCCTTTTGCAAGCGCTTGGCGATGTTCTTCGCAGGCTCGCCGCGCTCGAACTCGTCGACGATGCCGATGCGGATCAGATCCTTGATCTTGACCTCGACCGGCAGCGTGCAGCAGCTGGACACGCAGGAACCGCACATCGGCGCAGAGTACTTGGCCCAGGTATCGAGGCGATCGATCTCTGCGGCAGCGATCAGGTTGGACTTCATCATCGGTTGTTACCAGCTACGTGCATCAGGGCGCGCGATCATACCGGGACTGGTGGATTTTTGAACAACCTTTCGCCAGATTTTTTCTGTCCCACCCCCAAAGCACCGTTAATCCGGCACGGCCCCTGCATTGATTCAGGCACACGACAATGTAATGCCGACCTATCTCGAACTATCAGGAAAAACTGCCGAACCAGAGCCGCCACTGTCTGTCAGACCGTCTAGGCTCAGACAACTCAACGCTCGCTCGAGGTCCTATCGATGACTCAAGAACCACTTGTTCGCGAAGCAGAGGTGGCCGCATTTCGCGATGCCGTCTTGACCAAACTCACCTACGCGGTGGGTAAAGACCCGGATCACGCCTTCGACCACGACTGGTTCGAAGCCATTGCCTTGGCAGCGCGCGATCACATGGTCGAGCACTGGATGGATCACACCCGGCAGATCTACCGCAAAGGTCAGAAACGGGTTTACTACCTCTCTCTGGAATTTCTGATTGGCCGTCTGCTCTACGACAGCCTGAGCAACCTCGGCCTGCTCGACGTCGCCCGCGAGGCGCTGACTGAGCTCGGCGTCGACCTGGAACGCATCCGCCTGCTGGAGCCCGACGCGGCGCTGGGCAACGGCGGCCTTGGTCGTCTGGCGGCGTGCTTCATGGAAAGCATGTCGACGCTGGGTATCGCTGGCCACGGCTACGGCATTCGTTATGAGCACGGCTTGTTCCGTCAGGCCATCGTCGATGGCTGGCAGCAGGAGCAGACCGAGCACTGGCTGGATTTCGGCAACCCGTGGGAATTTGAACGGCCTGAAGTCGTGTACCCGATCGGCTTCGGCGGCAGTGTCGAAACCGTCATCGATGAAAACGGCAAGTCCAAGCAGGTCTGGTCCCCGGCGGAAACCGTGCGGGCCATTGCCTACGACACGCCCGTGGTCGGCTGGCGCGGGGCGAGCGTCAATACGCTACGCCTGTGGCGTGCCCGAGCCATGGAAGATCTGCACCTGGAACGCTTCAATGCCGGTGACCACCTGGGCGCTGTGGCAGAAGTCGCCCGGGCAGAAAGTATCTCCCGCGTGCTCTACCCGGCGGACAGCACCGAAGCCGGCCAGGAACTGCGCCTGCGTCAGGAATACTTCTTCGTCGCCGCGTCCTTGCAGGATTTGCTGCGCCGCCATCGCAACATGCACACCTCGGTCCTGACCTTGGGTGACCACGCAGCGATCCAGCTCAACGACACGCACCCTTCGATTGCCGTGGCCGAGCTGATGCGTCAGCTGGTCGACGTCTACGACGTGGCATGGGATGCCGCGTGGCAGGTTACGGTCGACACGCTCTCGTACACCAACCACACGCTGTTGCCGGAAGCGCTGGAGACCTGGCCAGTCGGTCTGATGGAGCGGATGTTGCCGCGGCACATGCAGATCATTTACCTGATCAACGCCCAGCACATCGACTCGCTGCGCGCCAAAGGCATTCACGACTTCGACGTGCTACGCGCGGTGTCGCTGATCGAAGAAGACAACGGCCGTCGCGTGCGCATGGGCAACCTGGCGTTCCTCGGCTCCCACAGCGTCAACGGCGTGTCCGGGTTGCACACGCAGCTGATGCGCAAAACCGTGTTCTCCGAGCTGCACAAGCTTTACCCGGAGCGGATCAACAACAAGACCAACGGCATCACCTTCCGCCGCTGGCTCTACCAGGCCAACCCTGAACTGACGTCGATGATGGTCGATGCCCTCGGTCCGGATCTGCTGGATAACGCTGAACAGCGTTTACTGGAGCTGGAGCCGTTCGCCGAGAAGCCTGCTTTCCGCAAGGCCTTCGCCGAACAGCGCCTGCACAGCAAAAAAGCCTTGGCCTACTTGATTCATGAGCGGCTGGGGATCGCAGTCAACCCGGCGGCGATGTTCGACGTGCAGGTCAAACGGATCCACGAATACAAACGCCAGTTGCTCAACCTGATGCACACCGTGGCGTTGTACCAGGCGATTCGCGCTGAACCGGAAATCGACTGGGTGCCGCGGGTGAAAATCTTCGCTGGCAAGGCGGCGGCCAGTTATCACCAGGCCAAGTTGATCATCAAGTTGACCAACGACATCGCCCGGGTGGTGAACAACGACCCGACGGTGCGCGGCTTGTTGAAAGTGGTGTTTCTGCCCAACTACAACGTCAGCCTGGCGGAGAGCATTATTCCGGCGGCGGATTTGTCGGAGCAGATTTCCACCGCAGGCTTCGAAGCCTCGGGCACCAGCAACATGAAGTTCGGCCTCAACGGTGCGCTGACCATTGGCACCCTGGACGGCGCCAACGTCGAGATGTGCGAGCGCATCGGCGTCGAGCACATGTTCATCTTCGGTCTCAGCGCCCAGCAGGTCGAAGCGCGCAAGCAGAACCATGAGTTCAATGCGACACCGGACATTGCCGCGTCTCATCGACTTAACGACGTGCTGCAAGCAATTCGCGGCGGGGTATTCTCGCCGGATGATCCGTCCCGTTACGCAGGCTTGATCGATTCGCTGATCGACTACGACCGTTTCCTGGTCTGCGCCGATTTCGATTCCTACTGGGACGCGCAGATGCGCGTGGAAGCCCATTGGCACGATTCCCAGGCGTGGTGGCGGTCGGCGGTGTTGAACACTTCCCGGATGGGTTGGTTCTCGTCCGACCGGACCATTCGTGAGTACGCCACGGAGATTTGGAAGGCGCTGGAGTAACTTTTAGCAATAATTGCGAGCAAGGCCCGACGGTTGTTGGGCCTGATCGATATACTAGGCATCAACTTGACCCATGTGGGAGCGGGCTTGCTCGCGAAGGGGCCGGCACATTCAACATCAATATTGAATGTGCCGGCCCCTTCGCGAGCAAGCCCGCTCCCACATTGGATTTGGGGTGCAGGTGCAATCTGCTCTCACACTGGATTCCGAGTGTCTGGTCACTAGACTGGATCAGACGTTGCTTCACCCGGATTCGCCCCGCAGCGGGGCCGCTTAGGGATATCGACCATGCAATGGATGTTCATGCTGATTGGGCTGGTGCTGGGCTGGATACTCGACGAGTCGTTCAGCGATGCGCTGTTGGGCGCGTTGCTCGGCTTGGGGATTGGCCAGGCCATTCGTATCGGCCGCCTGGATTCACAAGCGGCCGAGCAGCGTCGTCTGCTGGAACAGGCGCAGGTTGCGCTGAATGGGGTGCAGCAACGCCTGGCATTGTTGGAGGTTCCTGGCGTCACAACGCCTGAAACCAGCGAGCCAATTGTCAGCGAAGCCGCCCCGTCGCCTGAATTCACCCTCGATGACATTCCTGTCGAAACCCCGGAGCTGATCTGGGATCTTCCGCCCGATCTCGAACCAATGGCCGCAACGGCAGCGCAAACCAGCCGTCCGCTGCCCGACGATGTCTGGAAACCTGAGCCGGTCACTCGCGAACCGCAACAACCGGCCATCCCTCGTAGCCCGAATTTTATCGAGCGCGCCATCAGTGGTGCACGCAACTGGCTGTTCGGCGGCAACACCGTGCTGCGGGTCGGCGTGGTGCTGTTGTTCCTCGGTCTGGCGTTCTTGCTGCGTTATGCCACCGAAGGCATAGTGGTGCCGATCGAACTGCGTTACGCCGGGGTTGCGGCGGCTGCGTTGGGCTTGCTCGGGCTGGGGTGGTGGCTCAGGACACGCAACAGCAACTACGCGCTGATGTTGCAAGGCACAGGGATCGCCGTGTTGTACCTGACGGTGTTTGCGGCGATGCGTCTGCACCCATTACTCGACCCAACGGCGGCCCTGGGCCTGCTGGTCGCGGTCACGGTGTTCTCGGCGATTCTCGCCATCACTCAGGATGCGTTGGGCCTGGCCGCCGCTGCTGCGCTCGGCGGCTTCGCGGCGCCGATCCTGACGTCCACCGGTGCCGGCAACCATGTCGCGCTGTTCAGCTACTTCGCGTTGCTCAACGCCGGCATCCTCGCCATCGCCTGGTTCAAGGCCTGGCGACTGCTGAACCTGATCGGCTTCGTCGGCACCTTCGGCATCGGTTTCGCCTGGGGCCTGCGCTCCTACACGCCGGAGTTGCTGTGGAGCACCGAGCCGTTCCTGATTCTGTTCTTCCTGATGTATTTGGCCATCGGCCTTTTGTTCGCCCGGCGCAAGCTGCTGGAGATGGGCGACGCACCCGAGGACGGCAGTCGCGAGGCGTTACTGCGCTGGTCGGCGCGCAAGGGTGATTACGTCGACGGCACGATGCTGTTCGGCCCGCCGCTGGTGGGCTTCGGTTTGCAGTTTGCACTGGTTCAGCATCTGGAGTTCGCCGCGGCGTTCAGTGCCTTGGCGTTGGGCATGATCTACATGGGACTCGCCCGTTTGCTGATGGGCGGCCGTGCATTGCTGCTCGCCGAAACCTGCCTGGCGCTGGGCGTGATCTTCGCCAGCCTCGCGATTCCGCTGGGGCTCGACGCGCGCTGGACGGCTGCCGCCTGGGCCGTCGAGGGCGCGGGCATCTTCTGGCTCTGCCTGCGTCAGCAACGACCGCTGGCCCGAGCGTTTGCCTTGCTGCTGCAACTGGGCTCGGCCATCGCGTTTGTCAGCGAATTGCGCATCGGCGACGACAGTTTGCTCGACGGCGCTCCGTTGGGCGCGTTGATGCTCGGCGCAGCGTTGTTGTTCAGCTTCTATCAGTTGCGCAAAGCCCCGCCCGAACAGACATCGGAATGGGAGCGCAAAGGACTACCGGTATTGGCCTGCCTCGGCCTGACCTTCCTCTATCTCCTGGCGCCGTTGTTCTTCCTGACCCACGGCACGGCGATCAGTTGGGCGTTGGCCGGGTTGGCGACGTTGTTTGTCGGTCTGCGTCTGCAATCGCGCACGTTCCTGTTCACCGCATTCGCCGTGCAATTGCTCGGCGGTGCGTTGTTCCTGTTGCGACTGCAAGGTTCGAGCGGTGAGTCTGGCGCGGTGTTCAGCGCGGGCTGGAGCGGTTTGCTCAGCGCATCCCTGATCGGCCTGGCGCTGATCGCCGGCATGTTGCTGGCGGCTCGCGACGAAATGGTGCGCAGCGATGTGCGACTGTTGCGCGGCTTGTCGGTCGTGTTGCTCGCCGGTCTGGTGCTGATCAATCTGGCGGTGCTATTCGTGCTGCCATGGCAGACCGCGAGTGCGGTGTGGGCAGCCAGTGGCTTGTTCATCATCTGGCTCAGTCTGTACCTCAAGCAGCGCGTGAGTTTTGTCTTCGGCCTGCTGTTGCAGGTGATTGGCGGCGCAGCCTTCCTGTTCGCCGGTCCGGACCTGCTCGGGCCGCTGGCCAGCGAAGGGTTGAAACCTCTGGCACACAGCGGTTTCTGGACGCCACTGGTGTTGGGGCTGGCCGCGATGGTCGGGGCGTGGCGCTTGCAACTTGGCAACCATGCTTCGGCGTTCGATGTGCTGAGCTTGCAGCGTTTGTCCGACGTGTTGCTGGTGTGGGGCGCGGGCTGGTGGGCGCTGGCGTGGATCAGCGAAGTGCTGCGCTTTGCGCCGTTGAATCTGCAAGCAACCTTGTTGCTGGCGGTTGCGGCGCTGAGCGTGGCGCTGTGGACAGTGTTGGCGTTGCGCTTGAAATGGTCGTCGCTGGGCCTGCTTTGTACCTTGCTGATTCCCGCTGCCGGTCTGGTGCTACTGGCCGCGTGGCATTCGCGTTATCACCCGGCCGCCAGCTTCGGTTGGCTGGTGTGGGCGGCGGTGTTCGTCGTGCATTTCGTCTCCCTGCGACGTCTGGCGCCGATGTTGCCGGCGCGCGCCCTGAGCACCGCCCATGTGCTCGGCTGCTGGCTGTTGATCGGTGTGCTGGCGCTGGAGCTGCGTTACGGCTTGCTGCTGTTGTCCGAGCAGTACAACGCCTGGCGCTGGCTGGGTTGGGCAATCCTGCCGAGTCTGTACCTGGTGCTGATGGCGGCGCCGCGCAATTGGCCTTGGCCTGTTTCGGCTTACCCCCGCGAATACCGCTTCTACGCGGCGGCACCGTTGGCGCTGCTGATGCTCGGCTGGTTCTGGCTGGCAAATATCGTCAGCGACGGCACGGCCGAGCCGCTGCCCTATGTGCCGCTGATCAACCCGTTGGAGTTGGGTCTGCTGTTTGCGCTGTTTGGCGTCTATGTGTGGTCCCGCAGCGCCGTGACGCAACTGGCGATTCGCAAGGACTACACAGAGCAAGCCACGCAACTGATTGCCGGGGTCTCGTTGTTCGCGTTCTTCACCGCGCTGGTGATGCGCACCGCGCACCATTGGGGCGGTGTGCCGTTCGAACTGGATGCGTTGCTTGAATCGATGCTGGTGCAGGCCGGTCTGTCCATCGTCTGGACCCTGATGGCGCTGAGTCTGATGATCGGCGGCCATCTGCGTCATCGCCGCGAAGTATGGCTGATCGGCGCCGCGCTGATTGGCGTGGTCGTCGCGAAACTGTTCTTTGTCGAGCTGAGTAACCGCGGCGGACTCGCCCGGATCGTGTCGTTTATCGGCGTCGGCGTCTTGCTGTTGGTGGTGGGCTATTTCGCGCCGCTGCCGCCCAAGCGCGTCGAGGCTGCGCGCCAAGGCGGAGCCGACGCTGAAAGGCCGGCCCCTGAAACCGAAGGAGTGTCGTCTTGAGTCAGAAGTTGAACCTGGGTTGGTTGGGCGCTGTTGCGCTGGGTGTGGCGCTGTCCGCCAGCGCTCAGGAAAAACCGACGGATTTCGCCACGCAAGTGCCGTTGTCGGTGAGCGGCGAAGGGCCTTGGTATCGCCTCGAATTGCCCTTGAGCGTGCAACTGAATGCGCGGCAAACGGACCTCAGCGATGTTCGCGTGTTCAACACTGCCGGCGAGGTCCAAGCCTATGCCTTGGCCCAGGAGGCGGCGTCAACCCGCGAAAACCGCACGCTGACTGACGTGAAATGGTTCCCGCTGTACACCTCGGCGGACGCCACTGAACGCGTGCCGGGCATACGCGTGCAATCGAGCGCGAACGGCACCTTGGTCGAAGTGCAACCGTCCAGTCAGCTGGAGGCGGGCGAAGAAGTGCTGCGTGGCTGGTTGCTCGACGCCAGCGCCATCAAGGCGCCGTTGCAGCAGTTAATCCTCGACTGGACCAGCGAGCGCGATGGCTTTCAGCGTTTCACCATCGAGGCCAGCGACGACTTGCAGCATTGGCAGTCGTGGGGCGAAGGCCAGGTGGCGCGGCTGACGTTTGCCGATGAACGGGTCGAGCAGCATGAAGTCGGCTTGCCGGGGCAATCGACACGTTATCTGCGCTTGCTGTGGAATTCACCGCAATCGGCACCGGCACTGACATCTGCGCAACTGCAAAGCGCGAGCACCCGCAGCCTGCCGCTGCCGTTGGTCTGGTCGCAACCGCTGGCTGGCAGCAGCGTGAAAGCGGGTGAGTACACGTGGCAATTGCCGATGGGGCTAAATGTCGAGCGGGTGCAGGTCGAGTTGAGTCAGCCCAACAGCCTGGCGCCGGTGACGTTGTCCGGTCGTCGCGAAAGCAGCCTGCCGTGGCAGCCGCTGACCAGCGGTTTGCTCTATCGCCTGACCCAGAACGGCCAAGACGTGGTGCAGAACGAATTGCAGCTGTCGGGGCAGGCCGTGCAGCAGTTGAAGCTTGTCGTGGATGAGCGCGGCGGTGGCTTGGGGGCTGAAGCGCCGACGGTGAAGTTTGCTGTGCGCTCGACGCAATTGGTGTTTCTGGCGCGCGGGGCCGGGCCTTATACGCTGGCGCTGGGGAGTGCGACGGTGAAGGCGGCGAGCCTGCCGCTGTCGACGCTGATTCCCGCTTACAGCGCGGCGAAGTGGGCCACGCTGGGCAAGGCATCGGTGGACGGTACGGTGGTGGCCAGCGGCACACCCACCGTGACAGCGGCTGCGACAACGGGCACGAACTGGAAGAAGTACGGGTTGTGGGCGGTATTGCTGCTGAGCGTTTTATTCCTGGCGGCGATGGCGTTCAGTTTGCTGCGCAAGCCTCCCGTCAAACCCTGAACCTGTGGCGAGGGAGCTTGCTCCCGTTCGGCTGCGAAGCAGTCGTAGATTCTGCGGCTGCATTTTCTCGGACAAATGGCGGCGAATGCTTCAGGGGGCCGCTTCGCACCCCAACGGGAGCAAGCTCCCTCGCCACAATTGAGTTCATTTACGGCTACGCTCAACCCCGCGCATGAACTCTATTGGGCGTATCACGTCTGATAGGAGGAAATGCGCCCCGACTCGCGTTAAACTGCGCGGGTTTTTAGCCCCCAATTCCACCGGAGCCTTCCATGTCCCGCGTTACCCTGAGTCGCTATTTGATTGAGCAGACCCGTAGCAACAACACCCCTGCCGATCTGCGTTTCCTGATCGAAGTGGTGGCGCGTGCTTGCAAGGAAATCAGCCACGCCGTGTCCAAGGGCGCCCTCGGCGGCGTTCTGGGCAGCATGGGCACTGAAAACGTCCAAGGCGAAGTGCAGAAGAAACTCGACGTGATCTCCAACGAGATCCTGCTCGAAGCCAACGAATGGGGCGGTCACCTGGCCGGCATGGCGTCCGAAGAAATGGACAATGCCTACCAGATCCCGGGCAAATACCCGAAAGGCGCGTACCTGCTGGTATTCGACCCGCTGGACGGCTCGTCGAACATCGACATCAACGCACCGGTAGGCACTATTTTCTCGGTGCTGCGTTGCCCGAGCGAATACCTGAGCCAGAACGAAGCCTTGAACGAAAAGGCCTTCCTGCAGCCAGGCACTGAGCAGGTCGCTGCCGGTTACGCTATCTACGGCCCGCAGACCATGCTGGTGCTGACCTTGGGCGACGGCGTGAAAGGCTTCACCCTGGACCGCGAAATGGGCAGCTTCGTGCTGACCCATGAAGATATCCAGATCCCGGAATCCACCCAGGAATTCGCGATCAACGCGTCCAACCAGCGTCACTGGGAAGCGCCGGTACAACGCTACGTCGGCGAATTGCTGGCGGGCGATGAAGGCCCGCTGAAAAAGAACTACAACATGCGCTGGGTCGCCGCGATGGTTGGCGACGTGCACCGCATCCTGACCCGTGGCGGTCTGTTCATGTACCCACGTGACAGCCGCGAACCGTCGAAGCCGGGCAAGCTGCGTCTGATGTACGAAGCCAACCCAATGTCGTTCCTGGTTGAACAGGCCGGCGGCGCGTCCACCGACGGCCATCAGCGCATCCTCGACATCAAGCCTGACGGCTTGCACCAGCGTGTCGCGGTGTTCCTCGGTTCGAAAGAAGAAGTCGAACGCGTCACGGCTTACCACAAGGAATAAACCATGACCGCGCCCTGGCAGCCGTTGCTCGAATGGTGGTTCGGAACGCTCGAATCCCCCAACGACATAGCGGCTGACAAGGGCAAGTTATGGTTCGGCAAGCGCGACAGCCAGGACCTCGAAGCGCAAACGCGTTTCGGGGACTGGGTCGAGCAGGCACTGGCCGGCGGATTGACTGACTGGGCGCAACGCCCCGAAGGTTGGCTGGCCCTGGTGCTGCTGCTCGATCAACTCCCGCGAATGATCTTTCGCGACACTCCCAAATCCTTTTTAGGTGATCTCAGGGCTCAGGCTCTCGTGGCGCAAGGCATTGCGGCGGATTTCGATCGGCAGTTGCGGCCGATTCAGCGGGTGTTTATCTACCTGGTGCTGGAGCATTGCGAGCATCTGGCGGTGCAGAACGAAGCCGTCTCACGGTTCATCGAATTGGTGGCGCAGCAGCCGGAGGCTGATCGGGCAGTGTTTGCCGATAACCTGGATTATGCCGAGCGGCATCGGAAGGTGATTGCGCAGTTTGGGCGGTTTCCGCACAGGAATGCGGTGTTGGGAAGGGAGTCTACGGCTGAGGAACTGGCGTTTCTTTCGCGGCCTGGTTCAAGGTTCTAATCTTCATCGTGGCTGATGCCGTCATCGCCAGCAGGCTGGCTCCCACATTGGGTTTGTGTCGTTCACAATCCCCTGTGGGAGCCAGCCTGCTGGCGATGGGGCCAGTGAAAGCAGCTTAAATCCGGAAACTACCGACCAACTGTTTAAGCCGCGCCGCCTGCTGCTCCAGATCCGCACAAGCACGCAAGGTCGACTGCAGGTTCTCCACGCCTTCCTGGTTCAGGGTGTTGATCTCGGTGATGTCGACGTTGATCGACTCCACCACCGCCGTTTGCTCTTCAGTCGCGGTCGCCACGGACTGGTTCATCCCGTCGATCTCACCAATACGCTGGGTCACGCTGCCCAGACGCTCACCGGCCTGGTTGGCGATGCCGACGCTGCTTTCGCTCTGGCGCTGGCTGTCGGTCATGGTGCTCACCGCTTCGCGGGCGCCGACTTGCAGCTCTTCGATCATCTTCTGCACTTGCTGCGCCGAATCCTGAGTCCGGTGGGCGAGGTTGCGCACCTCGTCCGCGACCACGGCAAAACCACGGCCGGCTTCACCGGCACGCGCCGCTTCAATCGCCGCGTTCAATGCCAGCAAATTGGTCTGCTGCGAGATGCTGGTGATCACTTCCAGAATCTGTCCGATGTTCACGGTGTTGCTGTTAAGCGTTTCGATGTTGCCGCACGAATCGCTGATCTTCGCCGAGAGCTGCTGCATCGCGGCGATGGTTTTATCCACCACTTGCTGACCGTCTTCGGCTAAGGCACGGGCGTCGCTCGAATGCTGGGAGGCGAGGGCGGCGTTCTGGGCGATTTCCTGGGCGGCGGCGCCCAGTTCGTTGATCGCTGCAGCCACACTGCTGGTGCGTGAGGCTTGCTGGTCGGAGTTGAACATCGACGAGTTCGAGGCCGCCACTACACGCAAGGCCACTTCGTTGACCTGGCCGGTGGCCGATGAGACTTCGCGAATCGATGTGTGAATACGTTCCACGAAGCGGTTGAACGAGGTGCCCAGTGCACCGAATTCGTCCTGGCCGTGGATGGTCAGGCGTTTGGTCAGGTCACCTTCGCCTTCGGCGATGTCATGCATGGCGCGGCCCATGGTCAGCAGCGGCTGCATCAGGAAGCTGATCAGCATGCCCAGCAGCGCGATGATGATGACCACGGCGATGACCATGGCGATGATCGCTGAGGTGCGAAATTCGCTGAGCATCGCGAACGCGGTGTCTTGGTCCAGCACCAGCGCCACGTACCAGTCTGCCGAAGGCACACCGTTGACGTGGGTGAAGGAGATGAACTGGGTCTTGCCGTCGAGCTCGACTTCTTTCATGCCCGGGCTGACTTTCGGCGCGCCGTTCGGGTAGGCCTCGGCGAGGCTCTTGAGCACCAGTTTGCTGTCCGGGTGGATCAGGATCTTGCCGTCGGCGCTGACGATGAACGCGTGACCGTGACCGCCGAAGTTCAGCGAGTTGATGATCGCGCTCACGCTCGACAGGTCGATGTCCGCACCGGCGACGCCGATCATCTGGCTCTGATGCTGCACCGGCGTGGCCACGGTGATCACCAGTTTGCCGGACGAGGCGGCGATGTACGGTTCGGTGACGATGGTCTGTTGCGCGCTGTTGGCCGCCTTGTACCAGCCGCGTGCGCGAGGATCGTAGTCCGGCGCACGATTGCCGGCCGGGATCGAGAACATCACGCCGTCAGTGCCGCCGAAGTAGCTCAGCTGGAAGTTGCCGGTGTAGGCCGGCAAGTCGATGGCGCGCTTGAGGTTGGCCGGTGCGTTGCCGTCCACGGCGATCTGCTGGGACAACGATTGCAGCAACTGCATGCGGCTTTCCAGCCAGGTCTGGATGTT
This sequence comes from Pseudomonas sp. LBUM1660, assembly GCF_059695935.1. Taxonomy (NCBI): domain Bacteria; kingdom Pseudomonadati; phylum Pseudomonadota; class Gammaproteobacteria; order Pseudomonadales; family Pseudomonadaceae; genus Pseudomonas; species Pseudomonas sp. LBUM1660. The sequence goes on from NZ_CP166795.1 coordinate 384,549, forward strand.
GCTGGTGGTCAGGCTGCCGAGTTCCTGCATCGAGGATTCGGTACTGCTGCGCAAGGTCTGGCGCTGGCGGTAGTCGTTGAACAGGATGAAGCAGGCGAACGCAACGGCGACCACGAGGGCGGCTGCCAGCAGGATCTTGTGGCTGAATTTCATGTTTCTGGTCATTAAGTGCACTACCGCGGAGGGGCTGGTCAGCGAGGGGGCGTCAATTTGCCACAGTCGAGGGCTTTGCGCTGCTTCTATGTCGACTGGTCAGCGCCAAAGATTAGGCATCTTTTTGCGAAAACCGATGAAATACTCAACGGCGCAGGAAAGTCGCTGATTTTTCGGAAAAAGGCAGACGAGCGGCCCGATAAATAGCCGGGCAGTCGGGGAACCAGATGGGGGTTTTCTCTTCTAAGCTTCTGCTTGGCAGCCATGCCATTCCCCTTCGCCCCAGGAGCTACACCATGTCGCTGCGTTCTATTGCCCTGCTCTCGTTCTGCGTGTTGTTGGTCGCATGCAGCAAGGTCAATCAGGAAAACTACTCGAAACTGTCGGCCGGCATGCCCAAGGCAGAGGTTGAAGCCTTGCTGGGTAAAGCCACTGATTGCTCGGGCGCGCTCGGCATGTCCAGTTGCACCTGGGGTGACAAGAACAGCTTTATCAGCGTGCAGTACGCCGGTGACAAAGTACTGATGTTTTCCGGCCAAGGCCTGAAGTAATCCGGGGCTACGCGCCCACGGGAGAAAAACAATGAAGCGGTTACTGATACTCCTTTTTGCCGGCCTGGTATTGGCCGGCTGCGCCACTTCTGGCGAAGATCCGTTGGCACCGAAAACCGCCAATAGCGTCAATCTCAAGAAGTACCAAGGGACCTGGTACGAGTTGGCTCGTCTGCCGATGTATTTCCAGCGCAACTGCGCACAATCCGAAGCCCATTACACGCTCAAGCCTGACGGCAACGTGCTGGTGTTGAATCGCTGCCTGACGGCGGATTGGCAATGGGAAGAGGCCAAGGGCACGGCTTATCCACAAGTGCCGGGCAAGACCGACAAATTGTGGGTCGAGTTCGATACCTGGTTCTCGCGCTTGCTGCCGGGTGTGGCGAAAGGGGAGTACTGGGTGCTGTACGTCAGCGACGATTACAAGACCGCCATCGTCGGTGACCCGGGCCGCAAGTACCTGTGGCTGCTGTCGCGAACGCCGACGGTCAACGGTGTAGTGCGTGAAGAACTGCTGAGCAAGGCGCGTCAGCAGGGCTACGACACCACGCGGCTGATCTGGCGCGCGTCGGATACGCAGATGGCGAAGACCTCGAACTGACGGCTAACGCATACCCATGTGGGAGCGAGCCTGCTCGCGATAGGGACATCAGATTCAACGGAAGTGTTGACTGATATTCCGCTATCGCGAGCAGGCTCGCTCCCACATTTTGTTTGGGGTCAGCCCAGGAGATCGCGGAGGACTTGGGTAAACGCGCGGTTACTTTCTTCTTCGTCCGCATGACGCCCGTCGCGCACAACCCACTGGCCATTGACCAGCACATCCCGCACCTGGCGATCGCCACCGGCAAACAACCAACGATTGAGAATCCCGTCACCGCTAGCCGTTGCCAGATACGGGTCGTTGCCGTCCAGCACCAGCCAATCCGCACGTTTTCCAACTTCCAACGCGCCGATCGGCTGCCCCAGCGCCTGAGCGCCGCCATCCAGCGCAGCGTCATACAGCGTGCGGCCGACCATCGGCTGATCCGCGCCATACAACCGATTACGCCGCTGATCGCGCAGACGCTGGCCATATTCCAGCCAACGCAGTTCTTCCACCACGCTCAATGACACATGGCTGTCAGACCCGATACCCATGCGTCCGCCCTGCGCGAGGAAATCCACCGCCGGGAAAATTCCGTCGCCGAGGTTGGCCTCGGTGGTCAGGCACAGGCCGGCAATGGCGCGACTCTTGGCCATCAGCGTAACTTCTTCCGGGTTGGCGTGGGTCGCGTGGACCAGGCACCAGCGCTGGTCGACCTCGGCGTTTTCGTACAGCCATTGCAACGGACGACGACCGCTCCAGCTCAGGCAGTCCTCGACTTCCTTCTGCTGTTCGGCAATGTGGATGTGCACCGGGCACTGCTTGTCGCTGGCCGCCAACACTTCACTGATTTGCTGCGGTGTGACCGCGCGCAACGAGTGGAAGCACAAGCCCAGCGACTGCGCCGGTTGTTGCGCGAGGATCGGCTGCAAACGCGACTGAAGTTTCAGGTAGTTTTCGGTGTTGTTGATGAAGCGGCGCTGGCCGTCGTTCGGCGTCTGGCCGCCGAAACCGGAATGGCTGTAAAGCACCGGAAGCAAGGTCAGACCGATACCGGCGGAACTGGCGGCTTGGCTGATGCGTAGCGCCAGTTCGGCCGGATCAGCGTAAGGCTGGCCATTGGTGTCGTGATGCACATAATGAAATTCCGCGACCGAGGTGTAACCGGCCTTGAGCATTTCGATGTACAGCTGACGAGCAATGACGCCGAGTTGCTCCGGGCTGATTTTTCCGACGAGGCGATACATCAGATCGCGCCAGGTCCAGAAACTGTCGTTCGGATTGCCCGCCACTTCGGCCAGCCCGGCCATGGCTCGCTGAAAGGCGTGGGAATGCAGATTGGGCATGCCCGGCAACAGAGGACCGCTCAGCCGTTCGGCGCCATCTGCGTGGGAATCGGCCTGGATATGGGTCAAAACGCCGTCGGCGCTGACCTCAAGACGTACATTGTTGGCCCATCCACTAGGCAGCAGCGCGCGTTCGGCAAAGAAGGCGGACATGGTTCAGCACCCCATCGTGTGTTATTTGTATATACATATACAGACGTTTGCCTGCTCGGTAAACTCCGGCAAGCTAGCAACCTCTCTTCAACGAACAAGGATTAACCGTGCCGACTCCGCCTGCAGTCTCTCCGTTGGCCGCACACATGGGCGACAGTCCGGCGCCCTTGTACGCCCGCGTCAAACAGATGATCACCCAGCAAATCGACAGTGGAAACTGGCCGCCGCATTACCGCGTTCCGTCGGAAAGCGAGCTGGTCAGCCAGCTCGGTTTCAGCCGCATGACCATCAACCGCGCCCTGCGCGAGATGACCGCTGACGGTCTGCTGGTGCGCATGCAAGGTGTCGGCACGTTTGTCGCCGAGCCGAAGAGCCAGTCCGCGCTGTTTGAAGTGCACAACATCGCCGACGAAATCGCCTCCCGTGGCCATCGCCATACCTGCAAGGTGATCACCCTCGAAGAAGAGGCCGCCGGTTCCGAGCGCGCTTTGGCGCTGGACATGCGCGAAGGCCAGAGGGTTTTCCATTCGCTGATCGTGCATTTCGAAAACGATATTCCGGTGCAGATCGAAGACCGTTTCGTCAACGCCCTGGTGGCGCCGGACTACCTCAAGCAGGACTTCACCCTACAAACGCCTTATGCCTATCTGAACCAGGTCGCGCCGCTGACCGAAGGCGAGCACGTGGTCGAGGCGATTCTTGCCGAGGCCAGCGAGTGCAAATTGCTGCAGATTGAAAAGGGCGAGCCATGCCTGCTGATTCGTCGCCGCACCTGGTCCGGCCGCCAGCCTGTGACCGCCGCCCGTTTGATCCACCCTGGTTCCCGTCATCGCCTGGAAGGTCGGTTTCACAAGTGAGCGCCATAAATGAATGAAGTGAACGTTTTACGCGCCAAGGATTACCCGCGCATGCCGTGGAAAAACGGCGGTGGCAGCACTGAAGAAATCACCCGTGATGCGGGTGTTGGCCTTGATGGTTTCGGCTGGCGTCTGTCGATTGCCGATATTGGTGAGTCGGGCGGATTCTCAATGTTCGCCGGCTATGAGCGCGTGATTACCGTACTGCAAGGAGATGGCATGATCTTGCGAGTTGATGGCCAGGACACCCATCCGTTGTTACCGTTGGAGCCGTTTGCTTTCAGCGGTGAGAGCCACGTTACCTGCACCTTGCTGGGCGGGCCGATTCGCGATTTCAACCTGATTTATGCGCCGCAGCGTTACGACGCCCGGTTGCACTGGCTGGAGGGTGAGCAACGGTTTTTCACTTCGGCTGGCACCGTGATCGTCTTCAGTGTCACCGATGCGCTGGAAGCGAAGGTGGGTAGCCACAACGCACAATTGGGTCGCCATGATTGCCTGCGACTCGACGGTAACACCGGCCTGCTGGAAGTCTCCGTCAGCGGCCAATGCTGCGTGATCGAACTGACAGCGCACCGTTAACTGTGGCGAGGGAGCTTGCTCCCGCTCGGCTGCGCAGCAGTCGTCAATCCTGAATCCCGATTCCCTCTGATACACCGCATGCTCCCGGTTTTGGGTCTGCTTCGCAGCCCGGCGGGAGCAAGCTCCCTCGCCACAAAAGCAGCCCTAAACCCGTTCCCCATCGCGCACCACTTTGTTACCGAACGCCCCAGCGTGGCGCAAAACCACGCTCAAGTAACAGCTGACCCGTCCCCCGAAAAAGCCCCCCAAAAAATTTCATCTCTGCTACACCCCTTGATCCAGGCGCTTGCCAGCCCTTTTAAAACTTTTCTTGAACACCCCTCCAACAAGTTGGCCGCTTGATTGCATATGCTTGTATGTACAAGTAAAGACGTATGCGTATGAGTCGACCGAGACTCCTCGCAGCGTCCACTGATTCGCTTGTGTCGCTTTGACGCGCACAGGCTTGGCTTACCCACCGCCAGGGTTGGTTTGGATTGATCGCTGAGGAGTCTTTTTCGTGACTGACAATAAACCTACGAAGTTTCGTGACGTTGAAATCCGCGCTGCCCGCGGTAACAAGCTGACCGCCAAGAGCTGGCTGACCGAAGCGCCGCTGCGCATGTTGATGAACAACCTCGACCCGGAAGTCGCCGAGAACCCTAAAGAACTGGTGGTTTACGGTGGTATCGGTCGTGCGGCACGTAACTGGGAATGCTACGACAAGATCGTCGAAAGCCTGACTAACCTGAACGACGACGAGACCCTGCTGGTGCAATCCGGCAAGCCGGTCGGCGTGTTCAAGACCCACAGCAATGCTCCGCGCGTGCTGATCGCCAACTCCAACCTGGTGCCACACTGGGCGAGCTGGGAACACTTCAACGAACTCGACGCCAAAGGCCTGGCCATGTACGGCCAGATGACCGCCGGCAGCTGGATCTACATCGGCAGCCAAGGCATCGTCCAGGGCACTTACGAAACTTTCGTCGAAGCCGGGCGCCAACACTACAACGATGACCTGAAAGGTCGTTGGGTCCTGACCGCAGGCCTCGGCGGCATGGGTGGAGCTCAGCCTCTGGCCGCAACGTTGGCCGGTGCTTGCTCGCTGAACATCGAATGCCAGCAGGTCAGCATCGATTTCCGTCTGAACAGCCGTTATGTCGATGAGCAAGCCACCGACCTCGACGACGCGCTGGCTCGCATCGCCAAATACACCGAGGAAGGCAAAGCGATTTCCATCGCCTTGCTCGGCAACGCAGCTGAAATCCTGCCGGAACTGGTCAAGCGCGGCGTGCGCCCGGACATGGTCACCGACCAGACCAGCGCCCACGACCCGCTCAATGGCTACCTGCCGGCCGGCTGGACCTGGGAAGAGTACCGCGCTCGCGCCAAGACCGAGCCAGCCGCTGTCGTCAAAGCCGCCAAGCAATCCATGGCCGTGCACGTTAAAGCGATGCTCGAATTCCAGAAGATGGGCATTCCGACCTTCGACTACGGCAACAACATCCGTCAGATGGCCCAGGAAGAAGGCGTCGAGAACGCATTCGACTTCCCAGGCTTCGTACCCGCTTATATCCGTCCACTGTTCTGCCGCGGCATCGGTCCATTCCGTTGGGCTGCGCTGTCGGGCGATCCGCAAGACATCTACAAGACCGACGCCAAGGTCAAAGAACTGATCCCGGACGACGCCCATCTGCACAACTGGCTGGACATGGCCCGCGAGCGCATCAGCTTCCAGGGTCTGCCGGCACGTATCTGCTGGGTGGGTCTGGGCCAGCGCGCCAAGCTGGGTCTGGCGTTCAACGAAATGGTTCGCAGCGGTGAATTGTCCGCGCCCATCGTGATCGGTCGCGACCACCTGGACTCCGGCTCTGTGGCCAGCCCGAACCGCGAAACCGAATCGATGCAGGATGGCTCCGACGCCGTGTCCGACTGGCCACTGCTCAACGCCCTGCTCAACACCGCGAGCGGCGCGACCTGGGTTTCCCTGCACCACGGCGGCGGCGTCGGCATGGGTTTCTCCCAGCACTCGGGCATGGTGATTGTCTGCGACGGTACTGACGAAGCAGCCGAGCGTATCGCTCGCGTCCTGCACAACGACCCGGCTACCGGTGTCATGCGTCACGCCGATGCGGGTTACCAGATCGCGATCGACTGCGCCAAGGAACAGGGCCTGAACCTGCCGATGATTACCGGCAAATAAAACGGGCTTTGGCCTGATGCAAAACCTGTAGGAGCGAGCGGGCGGCGATCCGACTTGCCCGCGAAGGCGTTTCAACTGATGCACCGCGGTGCATCGTTCGCGAGCAAGCTTCGCTCCTACAGGGGATCACCAACACCGAATAACAATCCACAGAGGTTGAATCATGGCTGTTAACAACGATCGTGCAGGCAGTAAACCGTTGATCGAGACCCGTTCGATCGACTACATCCCGGAAGCGGAAAGACACGGTCGTCTGTTGAGCCAGTTCACCCTGTGGATGGGTGCCAACCTGCAAATCACCGCGATTGTCACCGGGGCGCTCGCCGTGGTGCTGGGCGGTGACGTGTTCTGGTCGTTGATCGGTTTGCTAATCGGTCAACTGCTCGGCGGCGGCGTGATGGCGCTGCATGCGGCGCAAGGGCCCAAGCTTGGCCTGCCGCAGATGATTTCCAGCCGCGTGCAGTTCGGCGTTTATGGCGCGGCCATCCCGATCGTGCTGGTCTGTTTGATGTACCTCGGTTTCACCGCAACGGGAACCGTGCTTTCCGGTCAGGCGCTGGGCCAGTTGTTTGGCGTCAGCGACAGCGTCGGCATCCTGATCTTCGCCAGTGTCATCGTGCTGGTCACGGTGCTCGGCTATCGGGTGATCCATTTCATCGGCCGTGTCGCCAGCGTCATCGGTGTGATTGCCTTTGTTTATCTGTTCAGCCGTCTGATGAGCCAGACGGACGTTGGTGCACTCCTGCAAATCCGCCACTTCAGTTGGAGCAGCTTCCTGCTTGCGGTGTCGCTCGCGGCGTCCTGGCAGATCGCCTTCGGTCCTTACGTGGCTGACTACTCACGCTACCTGCCGAGCAAGACTTCCTCGGTGAAAACCTTTTTCGCCGCTGGCGCGGGTTCGGTCATTGGCGCACAGGTGGCGATGATCCTCGGCGTGTTTGCCGCTGCTTCGGCCAACGGACAATTCGCCGGTCACGAAGTGGCCTATATCGTTGGTTTGGGCGGTACCGGTGCCACCGCTGCGCTGCTGTACTTCAGCATCGCGTTCGGCAAGGTCACCATCTCCACGCTGAACTCCTACGGCAGCTTCATGTGCATTGCGACCATCATCAGCGGTTTCCGTGGTCACCTGCAGGTATCGCGCTTGCAGCGACTGGTGTTCGTGCTGTTCATCGTCGGTACGGCGACCCTGATCGCGTTGCTCGGTCAGCACTCGTTCCTCGGTGCGTTCAAGTCCTTCATCCTGTTCCTGCTGGCGTTCTTTACGCCATGGAGTGCGATCAATCTGGTGGACTACTACTGCATCACTCGCGAGCGCTATGACGTGCCGGCGCTGGCTGATCCGAACGGTCGCTACGGCCGTTGGAACCCACTCGGTATCAGCGTCTATGTCTTCGGTGTGCTGGTGCAACTGCCGTTTATCTCCACCAAGTTCTATACCGGTCCGCTGGTGGAGGCCCTGGGTGGTGTGGATGTTTCCTGGATCATCGGTCTGGTGCTTCCCGCAGCCCTGTATTACCTCTGCGCGAAAAAATGGCATGGCACCGTACCCGATCAACTGATTCTGCCGGTCGAGCAGGACAGCATCGTAAAACCTAAAACAAGTGGGGCTGGTCGCGCTGCGGCGCAGGCCTGATTGGACGTGGACAGGGCTGGATGCCTCTTGACTGCCGTAAGCCAATTCATGATTAGGAGCGTCACTACAATGAAATCGAACAAGACCCTGCTGACCACATTGCTTTCCATGGGCCTGCTGGCCAGTGCTGGCGCCACCCAGGCGGCCGGTTGGTGCGAGTCGGGCAAACCGGTGAAGTTCGCCGGCCTGAACTGGGAAAGCGGCATGCTGCTGACCGACGTCATGCAAATCGTTTTGGAGAAGGGCTACGACTGTAAGGTCGACAGCCTTCCAGGCAACTCCATCACCATGGAAAACGCCCTGAGCAGCAACGACATTCAAGTGTTCGCCGAAGAATGGGTCGGCCGCAGCGAAGTCTGGAACAAGGCCGAGAAGGCCGGCAAAGTCGTCGGTGTCGGCGCTCCGGTCGTTGGCGCAATCGAAGGCTGGTACGTGCCACGCTACGTGATCGAAGGCGACGCCAAGCGCAAGCTGGAGCCCAAGGCCCCGGACCTTAAAGCAATCGCCGATCTGGGCAAATACGCCGCCGTGTTCAAGGACCAGGAAGAGCCCTCCAAGGGCCGTTTCTACAACTGCCCGGCCGGCTGGACCTGTGAGCTGGACAACAGCGAAATGCTGAAAAGCTACGGCCTGGAAAGCACCTACACCAACTTCCGTCCAGGCACTGGCCCGGCGCTGGATGCCGCCGTGCTGTCGAGCTACAAGCGTGGCGAGCCGATCTTGTTCTACTACTGGTCGCCAACCCCGCTGATGGGCCAAGTTGATCTGGTGAAACTCGAAGAGAAACCAGGCGTGGACAAGACCGTGACCATCAAGGTCGGCCTGTCCAAAACCTTCCACGAGCAAGCCCCGGAACTGGTGGCTGTGCTGGAAAAGGTCAATCTGCCAATCGACTTGCTCAACCAGAACCTCGGGCGCATGGCCAAAGAGCGGATCGAATCGCCAAAACTGGCCAAGATCTTCTTGAAGGAACATCCTGAAGTCTGGCACGCATGGGTGAGCGAAGACGCAGCCAAAAAGATCGACGCGGCCTTGTAGGTCGAGCTTCACCGACTGCCGTCAGCGGCAGTCGGGCGCTTGATCGCAACCCCTTGATTGAGAGTCTCTTATGTTTCCCGAAAGCTTTACCTTTTCCATCGCCGACTGGGTCAACGGTTGGGTCGATTCGCTGGTCACCAACTACGGCGATGTGTTCCGGCAGATCTCCGACACCCTGTTGTGGGCCATCGTCAATCTTGAAGGGCTGCTGCGTGCGGCGCCCTGGTGGCTGATGCTGGCCATCGTGGCGGGCGTGGCCTGGCACGCGACTCGTAAAGTGGTGACCACGGCGGTCATCGTCGGCCTGCTGTTCCTGGTCGGCGCGGTCGGCCTCTGGGACAAGCTGATGCAGACCCTGGCGCTGATGATGGTGGCGACGGTCATTTCGGTGCTGATCGGCATTCCGCTGGGCATTCTCTCGGCACGCAGCAATCGCCTGCGTTCGGTGTTAATGCCGTTGCTGGACATCATGCAGACCATGCCGAGTTTCGTGTACCTGATCCCGGTGCTGATGCTGTTCGGCCTGGGCAAGGTCCCGGCGATTTTCGCCACGGTGATCTACGCCGCGCCGCCGCTGATTCGCCTGACCGACCTCGGCATTCGCCAGGTGGACGGTGAAGTGATGGAAGCGATCAACGCCTTCGGTGCCAACCGTTGGCAGCAACTGTTCGGCGTGCAACTGCCGCTGGCCCTGCCGAGCATCATGGCCGGGATCAACCAGACCACCATGATGGCCCTGTCGATGGTGGTGATTGCCTCGATGATCGGTGCCCGAGGCCTGGGTGAAGATGTGTTGGTGGGGATTCAGACCCTCAACGTCGGACGTGGCCTGGAAGCCGGTCTGGCGATCGTGATTCTGGCAGTGGTCATCGACCGCATTACTCAGGCGTATGGTCGGCCACGGCATGAGGTGAGCAAATGAACAACGAAGCCATCAGCAAAATCGAAGTCAAAAACGTCTTCAAGATTTTCGGCAACCGTTCCAAGGAAGCGCTGGGCATGATTGGCCAGGGCAAGACCAAGGATCAAGTGCTGGCCGAAACCGGCTGCGTGGTCGGCGTGAACGACTTGTCGTTGAGCATCGGCACCGGCGAGATCTTCGTGATCATGGGCCTGTCGGGTTCCGGCAAATCCACGCTGGTGCGTCACTTCAACCGTCTGATCGACCCGACCAGCGGCGCGATCCTGGTGGACGGCGTGGACATCCTGCAATACGACATGGAAGCCCTGCGCGAATTTCGCCGGCACAAGATCAGCATGGTGTTCCAGAGCTTCGGCCTGCTGCCGCACAAGACTGTGGTGGATAACGTCGCCTACGGCCTGAAAGTGCGTGGCGAGAGCAAGCAAATGTGCTCCGAGCGCGCGTTGCACTGGATCAATACCGTGGGCCTCAAGGGCTACGAAAACAAATACCCGCATCAGCTCTCGGGCGGCATGCGTCAGCGTGTGGGCCTGGCTCGCGCCCTGGCGGCAGACACCGACATCATCCTGATGGACGAAGCGTTCAGTGCGCTCGACCCGCTGATCCGCGCGGAGATGCAGGACCAGTTGCTGGAACTGCAAAAGACCCTGCACAAGACCATCGTCTTCATCACCCACGACCTCGACGAGGCTGTGCGCATCGGCAACCGCATTGCGATCCTCAAGGATGGACGGCTGATCCAGGTCGGCACGCCAAAAGAGATCCTGCATTCGCCGGCGGATGAGTATGTCGACCGGTTCGTACAGCGGCGGGCTGCAGTGGTCTGACAATGAATGATGGCGAGATTGCTTTTGTGGCGAGGGAGCTTGCTCCCGTTCGAGCGCGAAGCGGTCGCAGATTTTTTGGGGCTGCTTCGCAACCCAGCGGGAGCAAGCTCCCTCGCCACAGGTGTCGTGCGTTCATGAATTCTGTATGAGGTTGAAGATGTCCCAGGCTGAAAGAATCGTTATCGCCGACGCCCCGTTGCGTTGGCAGGATGTGGTGGCCGTCGCCCGCCATGGCGCACAGCTTGAGCTGTCGCCGCAGGCCTGGGTGCGGATCGAGAATGCCCAGGCCATCGTCCAGCGCATCGTCGCCAGCGGCGAGCGCGCCTATGGCGTCAACACCGGCCTGGGCGCGTTGTGCAACGTCTCGCTCAAAGACGAGCAGCTCAGCCAACTCTCGCGCAATACCTTGCTCAGCCATGCCTGTGGCGTTGGCGCTCCGCTGGCCGACGAGCAGACCCGCGCGATTCTCTGCGCGGCGATCCTGAATTACAGCCAAGGCAAATCCGGCATTCATCGCCGGGTGGTTGAAGCATTGTTGGCGCTGCTCAATCGCGGCATCACCCCGCAAGTGCCTTCCCAGGGATCGGTGGGTTACCTGACCCACATGGCGCACATCAGCATCGCGCTGTTGGGCGTCGGCAATGTGAGTTATCGCGGGCAGATCGTCTCGGCACAGCAAGCCCTGGCCGAAGAAGGTCTGCAGCCAGTTCAGCTCGGCGCCAAAGATGGCTTGTGCCTGGTCAACGGCACGCCGTGCATGTCCGGCCTCAGCTGTCTGGCGATTGCCGATGCGACGCGCCTGGTGCAATGGGCGGACGTGATCGGTGCGATGAGCTTCGAAGCCCAGCGTGGCCAGATCGCGGCGTTCGATGCCGAGATCATCGCGCTCAAACCGCACCCGGGCATGCAGCAGGTCGGCATCAACCTGCGGGCGTTGCTGGATGGCAGTGAAGTGATTGCGTCGAGCAAAGGCATTCGCACGCAGGATGCGCTGAGCATCCGTTCGATCCCGCAAGTCCACGGTGCTGCACGGGATCAACTGGCGCACGCGATCCAACAGATCGAAACCGAACTCAACGGCTGCACCGACAACCCGTTGCTGCTGGGCACGCCGGACAACTTCCGTGTCATGTCCCAGGCCAACCCGCACGGCCAATCCGTGGCCATGGCGGCGGATTTGCTGGCGATTGCCATGGCCGAAATCGGCTCCATCGCCGAGCGTCGCCTTGATCGCTTGATCAACCCGCACGTCAGCGGTTTGCCAGCATTTCTGGTGGCCAATCCGGGGGTGAACTCCGGAATGATGATCGTCCAGTACGTCGCCGCTTCGCTGTGTGCGGAAAACCGTCAATTGGCGCAACCGGCGGTGCTCGACAACTACGTCACCTCGGGCCTGCAGGAAGACCACTTGAGCATGGGCACCAACGCGGCGCTGAAGCTGCATCGCGCCCTGGAAAACTGCACGCAGATCCTCGCCATCGAGTACCTGCTGGCGGCTCAGGCGTTTGAATTCCTCAAGGAACAACGTTTTGGCGCAGGCACCGATGCCGCGTGGCGTCTGCTGCGCGAACGCGTCCCGGCCTACGACCAGGACCGCTGGCTGGCGCCGGACATCGCCGCGGCTGCCAGCGTATTGAAAGATCCGATGTTGCTGCACAAGGCTTTACCGAACCTGAACTGATTCCTACATCAAACCAGCGTGCCAAGGCGCCAGCCCCCCAAGAGGCGGGAAGCGACGGACAACGGACATTTCCGGAGCGTCTGGTTAGTTAACAAAAAGACTCTCAAAAGGAGAATAGAAGTGACTGCGCTAAATTTGATTCCCGGCCAACTGAGCCTTGCCCAACTGCGTGATATCTATCAGCAGCCGGTCAAAATCACCCTCGACAACAGTGCATCAAAGCAGATCGAAGCCAGCGTTGCCTGCGTGGAACAGATCCTCGCCGAGAACCGCACCGCTTACGGCATCAACACAGGTTTTGGCCTGCTGGCCTCGACCCGCATCGCCAGCGAAGACCTGGAAAACCTCCAGCGCTCGCTGGTGTTGTCCCATGCCGCCGGTGTCGGCGAGCCGATCAGCGACGCGCTGGTGCGGTTGGTCATGGTGCTCAAGGTCAACAGCCTGAGCCGTGGTTTTTCCGGGATTCGCCGCGTCGTCATTGACGCGTTGATCGCGCTGATCAACGCCGAGGTTTACCCGCATATTCCGTTGAAAGGTTCGGTCGGTGCCTCCGGCGATTTGGCGCCTTTGGCCCACATGTCGCTGGTGTTGCTGGGCGAAGGTAAGGCTCGCTACAAAGGCGAGTGGATGGAAGCGACTGAAGCGCTGAAAATCGCCGGCCTGACGCCGCTGACCCTGGCGGCGAAAGAAGGCCTGGCGCTGCTCAACGGCACTCAGGTGTCGACCGCTTATGCGCTGCGTGGTCTGTTCGAAGGCGAAGATCTGTTCGCCGGTGCCGTGGCGATTGGTGCACTGACGGTCGAAGCCGTATTGGGTTCGCGTTCGCCGTTCGACGCGCGCATCCACGCCGCACGTGGCCAGAAAGGCCAGATCGACGCCGCTGCCGCCTACCGTGATCTGCTGGGCGAGCGCAGTGAAGTGTCCGACTCGCACCAGAACTGCGAAAAGGTCCAGGACCCGTACTCCCTGCGCTGCCAGCCACAAGTCATGGGCGCCTGCCTGACTCAGTTCCGTCAGGCCGCTGAAGTGCTGGCTGTCGAGGCCAACGCCGTTTCCGACAACCCATTGGTCTTCGCCGCTGAAGGCGACGTGATCTCCGGCGGTAACTTCCACGCCGAACCGGTGGCCATGGCCGCTGACAACATGGCCCTGGCCATTGCTGAAATCGGTTCCCTGAGCGAACGCCGCATCTCGCTGATGATGGACAAACACATGTCGCAACTGCCGCCGTTTCTGGTGGCCAATGGCGGCGTGAACTCCGGCTTCATGATCGCCCAGGTGACCGCTGCAGCACTGGCCAGCGAGAACAAGGCGTTGTCCCATCCGCATTCGGTGGACAGCCTGCCGACTTCCGCGAACCAGGAAGACCACGTATCGATGGCGCCGGCTGCCGGCAAGCGCTTGTGGGAAATGGCCGAAAACACCCGCGGTGTTTTGGCGGTGGAATGGTTGGCGGCGGTTCAGGGGCTGGATTTGCGTGAAGGTCTGAAGACTTCGGCGAAGCTGGAAAAGGCCCGTGGGATTCTGCGTAACGAAGTGCCGTTTTATGAGAAGGACCGCTTTTTTGCGCCGGACATCAATGCGGCGACTGAGTTGTTGGCGACGCGGTGCCTGAACGAATTGGTGGCGGCGAAGTTGTTGCCTAGCCTGTAAGGGCCTCTTCGCGGGCAAGCCTCGCTCCTACAGGGGCTGCGCTGAACCTTGTAGGAGCGAGGCTTGCCCGCGAAACGATTTTGAATAATGTGGAGATTACGGGATGAAAACTCTCTGGCAACACTGCCACGTCGCAACCATGGCGCAAGGCGTCTACTCGATCATCGAGGACGCGGCCATCGTGACGTCCGGTGCGCACATTGAGTGGGTCGGCCCGCGCAGTGAACTGCCGTCGGGCTCGTACCCGGCGGTCAACGATTTGAAAGGGGCCTGGGTCACCCCGGGCCTGATCGACTGCCACACCCACACGGTGTTCGGCGGTAACCGCAGCGGTGAATTCGAACAGCGCCTGCAAGGTGCCAGCTACGCGGAAATTGCAGCAGCCGGTGGCGGCATCGCCAGCACCGTGCGCGCCACCCGTGCAGCGACCGAAGATGAGCTGTTTACTAGCGCCGCCAAGCGTCTGAAAAGCCTGATGCGCGACGGCGTGACCACGGTCGAAATGAAATCCGGCTACGGCCTCGACCTGGCCAGTGAACGCAAGATTCTGCGAGTGATCCGTCGCCTCGGCGCCGAGCTGCCGGTCAGCGTGCGCAGCACCTGCCTGGCCGCTCATGCGTTGCCACCGGAATATGCGGATCGCGCCGACGACTACATCGAACACATCTGCGCTGAAATGCTCCCGGCCCTGGCCGCCGAAGGGCTGGTGGATGCAGTGGACGCGTTCTGTGAATACCTGGCCTTTTCGCCGGCACAGGTCGAGCGCGTGTTCATCACCGCGCAAGAACTGGGGCTGCCGGTGAAGCTGCACGCCGAGCAATTGTCGTCGCTGCACGGCTCGAGCCTGGCGGCGCGCTACCACGCACTGTCGGCTGATCACCTGGAGTTCATGACCGAAGACGACGCCATCGCCATGGCCAAATCCGGCACCGTCGCGGTGCTGCTGCCCGGTGCGTTTTACTTCCTGCGTGAGACCCAATTGCCGCCGATGGATGCCCTGCGCAAACACGGCGTGAAAATCGCCATCGCCAGCGACCTCAACCCTGGCACGTCGCCGGCGCTGTCGTTGCGCTTGATGCTGAACATGGCCTGCACCTGCTTTCGCATGACCCCGGAAGAAGCCCTCGCCGGTGCAACCATTCACGCCGCCACCGCGCTGGGCATGGCCGACACCCACGGTTCGCTGGAAGCCGGCAAGGTTGCGGATTTCGTCGCCTGGCACATTGATCGTCCCGCCGACCTGTCGTACTGGCTGGGCGGTGACCTGGAAAAACGCGTCGTGCGTCACGGCGTCGAAACGAGCGTTTAGGAGAACAGTTGTGGATAAGGTTCTGAACTTCAAACAAGGCCGCGTGCCGCTGCTGATCAGCATGCCCCACGCCGGCCTGCGCCTGACTCCGGCAGTCGAAGCCGGGTTGATCCCCGACGCACGCAGCCTGCCGGACACCGACTGGCACATCCCCCGGCTTTATGAGTTTGCCGCCGAGTTGGGCGCCAGCACTTTGGCTGCCGAGTACTCGCGGTTTGTCATCGACCTGAACCGGCCGTCTGACGACAAGCCGCTGTATGTCGGCGCCACCACCGGTCTGTATCCGGCGACGCTGTTTGACGGCATCCCGTTGTTCCGTGAAGGGATGGAACCGTCGGTAGCTGAGCGTGCGACGTACCTGGAGCAGGTCTGGACGCCGTACCACACCACTCTGCAGAACGAGCTGGCGCGACTGAAAGCGGAGTTCGGCTACGCGCTGCTGTTCGATGCGCATTCGATCCGCTCGATCATCCCGCACCTGTTCGACGGCAAGCTGCCGGACTTCAACCTCGGCACCTTCAACGGCGCCAGTTGCGATCCGCAGCTGGCCAGTCAGCTGGAAGCGATCTGTGCCAGGCACACCGATTACAGCCATGTGCTGAACGGTCGTTTCAAGGGCGGCCACATCACCCGGCATTACGGCAACCCGGCCGAAAACATCCATGCGGTGCAGCTGGAGCTGGGGCAGTGCACGTATATGGAAGAGTTCGAGCCGTTCCGCTATCGCCCGGACCTGGCTGAGCCGACGCAGGTTGTACTTACGGAATTGCTGCAAGGGCTGCTGGCCTGGGGCAAGAAGCACTACAACGCATAACCCTATGGGAGCGAGCCTGCTCGCGATGGCGGACTGACAGACAACATCAATGTTGAATGTTATGGCCTCATCGCGAGCAGGCTCACTCCCACAGGTTGTTTGTTTGCCTCCGGTGCCGGTGATGACTGTCGCCACCGTGCAAATCTCGGTCGCTACAGTTCGCTTTTCCCCTCTCGACGCTGCGTAATGTTTGGGCCACGGTGCACAAAGACACCGGCCCTCACAATAATCTGCCGCACGAGAACGCTCTCTATGACAAGCACCAAAGGTTTGTTCACCCGCTGTCTCTCAATCCTCTGCGGCACCGCTCTTCTGAGCACCAGCGTCCTGGCCAGTGACAACGCGTCCTGCAAGGCCGTGCGCATGGGCGTGGTCAACTGGACCGACGTGATCGCCACCAGCGGCATGGCTGACGTGTTGCTCAACGGCCTCGGCTACGAAAGCAAGCAAACCAGCGCGGTGCAGCAAATCATCTTCGCGGGTATCCGCGACAAGCGCCTCGACATCTTCCTCGGTTACTGGAAACCGGCGATGGACAAGAACATCGCGCCGTTCCTGGATGCCAAACAAGTGAAGGTCCTGGAAAAACCGAGCCTGGCCGACGCCCAGGCGACGCTCGCGGTGCCTCAATACGTTGCTGACGCCGGGCTGAAAACCTTCGCCGACATCGCCAAGTTCAAAGACAAACTCGGCGGCAAGATCTATGGCATCGAGCCCGGCAGTGGCGCCAACACCACGATCAAAACCATGATCGAGACCAATCACTTTGGCGTGAAAGACTTCAAACTGATCGAGTCCGGTGAAGCCGGCATGCTTGCCGCCGTTCAGCGGGCGGTGAACCGCAAAGAGTTCGTGGTGTTCGTCGGCTGGACCCCGCACCCGATGAACATCAACATGTAGATCGCTTACCTGACCGGCAGCGAAGACGTCTATGGCCCGAACGAAGGCGCGGCGACGGTCTCGACCGTGATGTCCCCGGACTATGCCGAACGCTGCCCGAATGTGAATCGCCTGTTGGAAAACCTGACCTTCACCGCGGCCCAGGAAAGCCAGCTGATGGTGCCGATCATGGAGCGCAAGACGCCTCAGGACGTTGCCAAACAGTGGCTGCGTGATCATCCGGAAGACCTTCAGCGCTGGTTGGCAGGTGTCAGCAGTTTTGATGGCAAGGATGGCGCGGCGACCGTTCAGGCCAGTTTGAAGCCCTAGCGCAAAACCTGTGGGAGCGAGCCTGCTCGCGATAGCGTTGTGTCAGGCAACATCAATTCTGACAGACACACCGCTATCGCGAGCAGGCTCGCTCCCACAGGGTTACGCCACATATCCAAAATCCCCTGAAGGGACTGACAGCAAGCCTATGGCTCTTTATCCACTCTCTGAATCGATGACGGCCTTCGTCGAGAAAACCGTCAGCTTCAACAGCACCGACAGCAGCCTCAACGGTTTGCGTCAGGCCTATAGCGAGATGTGCCGGGCGTTCACCCCGCCACGTCCCGCCGGGCTTTACGTGGTCGATTTCGAGTTGGCCGGGGTGCCGGTACGGTCTTATCAACCGCCGGTTTCACCACCAACCGGCGGTGTACCGTGCATTGTGTATCTGCATGGCGGCGGTTGGGTGGTGGGGGATCTGGATTCCCATGACTTCATCTGCGCCGAACTGGCGTCGACACTCGGCGTGTTGGTGATCGCGGTCGATTATCGATTGGCGCCGGAACATCCGTTTCCGGCGGCGCTCGATGATTGTCTGGGTGTCTGGCGCGCGCTGCGAAGCGGACCTTTTCGGCTTGATCCCGAGCGCACGCTGGTGGCGGGAGACAGCGCTGGTGGCAATCTCGCCGCCGCGCTTTGTCTGGCGTTGCGGGATGCGGGCGAGCCATTGCCGGCTGCGCAGGTGCTGATCTATCCGGGGCTGGGCGGCAATCAGCCGTTGCCGTCGCGCAGCGAATGCATCGACGCGCCGTTGCTCGCCAGCAGTGATGTGGATTGTTATCACACCCTGTACTTGCGCGGCACCCGACAGCCGGGCGCCTATGCCATGCCGTTGCTTGCCAGACACTTCGGCGGACTGCCGCCGGCATTCATCGCCGTGGCGCAATTCGACCCGCTGCGAGATGACGGCGTGTTGTATGCCGAGCACCTGCAGGCCGCTGGTGTACCCGCCACGCTTTATTACGGGGAAGGGCTGGTGCATGGCTGTTTGCGGGGCCGCGGCCAGGTCGCCGAGGTCGACTTGCTCTATGAAACGCTACTCGGGTATTTGGCTGAGAGGTTATGACGCTGCAAGGGGCATGCTCATTGGCGTAATTCGGGTTTATGATGCCGGACGGCAGAATAATAGAAGTCCCCCCAGGGATGACCTCGACCCCTTACGGAGCGCGCAATGCAGACTTTGTACCCGCAGATCAAACCCCACGCCCGGCACGATCTGGCCGTCGATGAAACACACACCCTGTATGTCGACGAAAGCGGTTCCCCGGAAGGTTTGCCGGTGGTGTTCATCCACGGCGGCCCCGGCGCCGGGTGCGATGCCCAGAGCCGCCGGTACTTCGATCCGAACCTGTACCGCATCGTGACCTTCGACCAGCGCGGTTGCGGTCGCTCCACGCCCCACGCCAGCCTCGAAAACAACACCACCTGGGATCTGGTCGCCGACCTTGAGCGGATTCGTAAACACCTTGGTATCGAAAAATGGGTGCTGTTCGGCGGCTCCTGGGGCTCGACCCTGGCGCTGGCCTACGCGCAAACCCACCCGGAGCGTGTACACGGTCTGATTCTTCGCGGGATTTTTCTCTGCCGTCCGCAGGAAATCGAGTGGTTCTACCAATGTGGCGCCAGCCGTCTGTTCCCTGATTACTGGCAGGACTATGTCGCGCCGATTCCATTGGATGAGCGCGGCGACTTGCTCAGCGCCTTCCACAAGCGCCTGACCGGCAACGATCAGATCGCCCAGATGCACGCGGCCAAGGCCTGGTCCACCTGGGAAGGCCGGACCGCGACCTTGCGTCCGAATCCGTTGGTGGTCGATCGCTTCTCCGAGCCGCAACGTGCATTGTCCATCGCACGCATCGAATGCCACTACTTCACCAACAATGCCTTCCTCGAGCCGAACCAGCTGATTCGCGACATGGGTAAGATCGCCCATTTGCCAGGCGTGATCGTCCACGGTCGTTACGACGTGATCTGCCCGCTGGACAATGCCTGGGAACTGCATCAAGTCTGGCCGAACAGCGAACTCCAGGTGATCCGCGATGCGGGCCACGCCGCGTCCGAACCGGGCATCACCGATGCACTGGTGCGTGCCGCCGGACAGATGGCTCGCCGTTTGCTCGACCTGCCGCCCGAAGAAGCATGAAGGGCCTGCTGCAACGCGTGCGTGGCGCGCGAGTCGAGGTAGCGGGGGCGGTGGTGGGGGCGGTTGATCAGGGGTTGTTGGTGCTGGTGGCGGTAGAACCCGAGGATACTCGTGCCAGCGCCGACAAACTTCTGCATAAACTGCTTAACTATCGAGTATTCAGTGACGCCGAGGGCAAGATGAATCTGTCTTTGGCGGAGGTGGGCGGAGGGTTGCTGCTGGTCTCGCAGTTCACCCTGGCCGCTGACACCAAGAACGGGTTGCGCCCGAGTTTTTCGACCGCTGCCCCTCCGGCCCTGGGCGAGGAACTTTTCGACTATCTATTAAGCAAAGCGAAACAGGTGCATGGCACTGTGGCATCAGGTAGATTCGGCGCGGATATGCAGGTGCACCTGGTCAACGATGGCCCGGTCACCTTCCTATTACAGACGTGAAAGCACTTGAAACATGTTTTTCAGGGCTTTTCGACTGAAAACAGGGGTTTTTCGCGATAAATACTTTGTTACCCCTGATGCGTTGTAACGCGGCCTACTAGATAATCGCGCGCTACGGGGATCAGCGTTCGTTGGTCCATTTTGACTTAGGTAGAGACTTGTCCGGGACCTGTTGGGGAATCATTTAGCCCCATAGGAGTCGGAACAATGCTCGCCAACCTGGCATATAGATAGCTGGCCGTTGGTTTTTTGATCTGTTTTCGGCGAGGGTTGCTCGTGATTGTTAGTCCCTGTAATGCACCAAAATTGACTGCCAAACGGTTCCGAAGCGCTCTGGTAGCGGGCTCTGCACTGCTCTGCCTGCTCAGCGCCGGCCAGATTTGGGCATTCAATCTGGATGATGTATCGGTCAAGGCGAAAGAGCTGGCCGGACAAAAATACGAAGCCCCGCGCAGTAACCTGCCGAACGAATTCCGTGAAATGAAATTCGCGGACTATCAAAAAATTCGTTTCCGCACTGAAAAAGCCGAGTGGGCCGATCAGAAAACCCCGTTCAAGCTTTCGTTCTATCACCAGGGCATGCACTTCGATACGCCGGTGAAAATCAACGAAATCACGGCCAACACCGTCGAAGAGATCAAATACGACCCAAGTCGTTTCGATTTCGGCGATGTCAAGTTCGATCCTAAAGCCACCGAACAACTGGGCTATGCCGGTTTCCGTGTGCTTTACCCGATCAACAAGGCCGACAAGCAAGACGAAATCATGACCATGCTCGGCGCGAGCTACTTCCGCGTTGTCGGCAAGGGTCACACCTATGGCTTGTCCGCTCGCGGCATGGCCATCGATACCGCCTTGCCGTCCGGTGAAGAATTCCCGCGTTTCACCGAGTTCTGGATTCAACAGCCAAAACCGGGTGACAAGCACCTGGTGATCTTCGCGCTGCTGGATTCGCCACGCGCTACCGGTGCCTATCGCCTGACCGTGCGTCCGGGCAGCGACACCGTTGTCGACGTCAAGGCCAAGATGTTCCTGCGTGACAAGGTCACCAAGCTTGGCGTTGCGCCGCTGACCAGCATGTTCCTGTTCGGCGCCAACCAGCCGTCGAAAGTGCTGAATTACCGTCGTGAACTGCACGATTCCAGCGGTCTGTCGATCCATGCCGGCAACGGCGAGTGGATCTGGCGCCCGTTGAACAATCCAAAACACCTGGCCGTGAGCAACTTCTCGATCGAGAACCCGCGTGGTTTTGGCTTGCTGCAACGTGGCCGCGACTTCAGCCACTACGAAGACCTCGACGACCGCTACGACAAGCGCCCAAGTGCCTGGATCGAACCAAAAGGCGATTGGGGCAAGGGCTCCGTCGATCTGGTAGAGATTCCGACTGCCGACGAAACCAACGACAATATCGTTGCGTTCTGGAGCCCGGAAAAACTGCCTGAGCCTGGCCAGCCGCTGGACGTCGCTTATCGCATGCACTGGACTATCGACGAAGCCGCTCTTCATGCACCGGACAGCGCCTGGGTCCAACAGACCCTGCGCTCCACGGGTGACGTGAAACAGTCCAACCTGATTCGTCAGCCGGATGGCAGCGTTGCCTATCTGGTGGACTTCGAAGGTCCGTCCCTGGCGGCACTGCCGGAAACTGCGGACGTTCGCAGCCAGGTCAGCGTTGGCGACAATGCCGAGCTGGTCGAGAACAGCGTGCGTTACAACCCTGAAACCAAGGGCTGGCGCTTGACCCTGCGGATGAAAATCAAGGATCCGGGCAAGCCTACCGAGATGCGTGCTGCACTGGTCGAGAACATCGTGCCGGCCGATCTCGCCAAGACCTCGCTGCCCGTCTCCAACTCTTCTGTTGCCAAGGCCGACAAGGTCGCTGCCAAGCAACAAGAGAAGGCCGACAAGGAGGCCAAGGACGCCAAGCAAGCCGAAGCCAAGCAGGCCGACGCCAAGCCAGCCGCCGATACCAAGGACAAGGACAACAAAGACGCCAAGCAGCCTGTTGCTGCGGACGCGGCCCCAGCCATACCGGAATCGGCAGCGACGGAAGAAGTCCTGACCGAGACCTGGAGCTACCAGTTGCCTGCCGATGAGTAATTCTCAAGTACAGCCAGAGACGCTTGCCGAGTATCTGGCGCATCTACCGATGACCGACCAGCAGCGCGCGGAACTCGCGGGCTGCCAGTCCTTCAGCGAACTGCACCAGCGTCTGTCGTCTTCGACGTTCGACGCTCCGACCGAGGCTGCGCAAGCCTCGGTGGGCCGTCGCTTGACCCTTAATTCCGCTGAAGAACTGGAAGAGGCGGAGATGCTGGCGGTCGACGCCAGCGGTCGGGTTTGCCTCAAGGCCACCCCGCCGATCCGCCGGACCAAAGTCGTGCCGGAGCCGTGGCGCACCAACATTCTGGTGCGTGGCTGGCGTCGTCTGACCGGTCGCACCAATCCGCCGGCCCCGCCGAAAGACGAGAACGTGCTGCCGGCAGCTCGCTGGCGCACTGTCGGTTCGATCCGGCGTTACATCCTGCTGGTCCTCATGCTTGGCCAGACCATCGTCGCCGGCTGGTACATGAAAGGCATCATGCCGTACCAGGGCTGGTCGTTCGTCGACTTGAACGAAGTCCTGCATCAACCGATCCTGCAAACCGTCACGCAAGTGCTGCCGTATGCGCTGCAAACCAGCATCCTGATTCTGTTCGGGATTCTGTTCTGCTGGGTGTCGGCCGGTTTCTGGACGGCGTTGATGGGCTTCCTCGAGTTGCTCACCGGCCACGATAAATACCGGATCTCCGGTAAAAGTGCCGGCAACGAACCGATCGCCAAGAACGCGCGCACCGCACTGGTGATGCCGATCTGCAACGAAGACGTGCCGCGCGTGTTTGCCGGTTTGCGGGCGACCTTCGAATCGGTGGCGGCCACGGGTGACCTGGATCGTTTCGACTTCTTTGTACTCAGCGACAGTAACGACGCGGACATCTGCGTGGCCGAGCAACAGGCCTGGCTGGACGTCTGCCGTGAAGCCAAGGGCTTCGGCAAGATCTTCTATCGCCGTCGTCGCCGTCGTGTGAAACGTAAAAGCGGCAACCTCGACGACTTTTGCCGTCGCTGGGGTGGTGACTACAAGTACATGGTCGTGCTCGACGCAGACTCCGTGATGAGCGGTGACTGCCTGACCAGTCTGGTGCGCTTGATGGAAGCTACGCCGGACGCCGGCATTATCCAGACCGCGCCGCGTGCGTCGGGCATGGACACCCTTTATGCGCGTATGCAGCAGTTTGCGACCCGTGTGTACGGTCCGCTGTTTACCGCCGGCCTGCACTTCTGGCAGTTGGGCGAATCCCACTATTGGGGCCACAACGCGATTATCCGCATGAAGCCATTCATCGAGCACTGCGCCCTGGCGCCGTTGCCCGGCAAAGGTGCTTTCGCCGGTGCGATTCTTTCCCACGACTTTGTTGAAGCAGCGCTGATGCGCCGTGCCGGCTGGGGCGTGTGGATTGCCTACGATTTGCCGGGCAGCTATGAAGAGCTGCCGCCGAACCTGCTGGACGAACTCAAGCGTGACCGTCGCTGGTGCCACGGCAACCTGATGAACTTCCGTCTGTTCCTGGTCAAGGGCATGCACCCGGTTCACCGCGCGGTGTTTCTGACCGGCGTGATGTCTTACCTGTCGGCGCCGTTGTGGTTCTTCTTCCTCGTGTTGTCGACGGCGCTGCTGGCGGTCAACACCCTGATGGAGCCGCAGTACTTCCTTGAACCGCGTCAGCTCTATCCGCTGTGGCCGCAATGGCACCCGGACAAGGCGATTGCGCTGTTCTCGACGACGATCGTGCTGCTGTTCCTGCCGAAGCTGTTGAGCATCCTCCTGATCTGGGCCAAAGGTGCGAAAGAGTTCGGTGGCAAGTTCAAGGTGACGATGTCGATGCTGCTGGAGGTACTGTTCTCCATGCTGCTGGCGCCGGTACGGATGATTTTCCACACCCGCTTCGTACTCGCAGCGTTCCTCGGCTGGGCTGCGACCTGGAACTCGCCACAACGTGACGACGACTCGACGCCATGGAGCGAAGCGGTCAAGCGCCACGGCCCGCAAACCTTGCTGGGCTTCTTCTGGGCCCTGCTGGTGATCTGGCTGAACCCGAGTTTCCTGTGGTGGCTGGTGCCGATCGTCGGTTCGTTGATGCTGTCGATTCCGGTGTCGGTGATATCCAGCCGTGTCGGCCTGGGCCTCAAGTCCCGTGACGAAAGCCTGTTCCTGATCCCTGAGGAATACAATCCGCCGCAGGCGTTGCTGGCAACCGATCAGTACACCCACGAAAACCGTTGGCATGCACTGAACGACGGCTTCACCCGTGCGGTAGTTGATCCGCAGCAGAACGCTTTGGCGTGCTCGCTGGCGACATCGCGTCACGGTCAGGCCGAGCCGATCGAATGGTTGCGGATCGAGCGTGTGCGTCATGCATTGAAAGTCGGGCCTGACGGCCTGAACAACAATGAGCGTGTGCAATTGCTGAGCGACCCGGTGGCATTGGCTCGCTTGCATGAGCAGATCTGGAATGAAGGCCACCCCGAGTGGCTGCAGGCCTGGCGCAAATCGGTGAAAGCCGATCCCCATGCGCCGCTGCTGCCGCTCAAGCCGCTGAGTGCGCAGCCTCAGTTGGCGTAACAAAGAGCCCCGCTAGCCAGCGGGGCTTTTTTTCGCCTGAACGTTGCCAAACCCTTGTGCAAACGGACGAGTGCGTTAGCATCCGTCCCCGAATTGGTGCGCCCGGACAACTTTCTGTTCGTATCTGCCGGTTTCCTGAAGGAAATCCGCCGTTTGCGCGCCTCACACCGCAATGGTTTTGGGGACTTGATGATGAAGAAGTATCTGTCGATGCTGCTGGTCGGCGTCACGGCACTGGTTGCAGTCAGCGCGGCGCAGGCCGGTGCCATCGATGAGGCGGTCAAGCGTGGCACGCTGAAAGTCGGCATGGATCCGACTTACATGCCGTTCGAAATGACCAACAAACGCGGCGAAATCATCGGCTTTGAAGTCGACATTCTCAAAGCCATGACCAAGGCCATGGGCGTCAAGCTGGAACTGGTGTCCACCGGTTACGACGGCATCATCCCGGCCCTGCTCACCGACAAGTTCGACATGATCGGCAGCGGCATGACCCTGACCCAGGAACGCAACCTGCGCCTGAACTTCAGCGAACCGTTCATCGTGGTCGGCCAGACCCTGCTGATCCGCAAGGAGCTGGAAGGCAGCATCAAGTCCTACAAAGACCTGAACACCGCCGACTACCGAATCACTTCCAAGCTGGGCACCACTGGCGAGATGGTCGCCAAAAAACTGATCTCCAAAGCCAAGTACCACGGCTACGACAACGAGCAGGAAGCCGTGCTCGACGTGGTCAACGGCAAGGCAGATGCCTTCATCTACGACGCGCCGTACAACGTCGTGGCCGTGAACAAGGTCGGCGCCGGCAAGCTGGTGTTCCTCGACAAGCCGTTCACCTACGAGCCGCTGGCCTTCGGCCTGAAGAAGGGTGATTACGACAGCCTCAACTTCATCAACAACTTCCTGCACCAGATCCACGAAGACGGCACCTACGATCGCATCCATGACAAGTGGTTCAAGGACACCGCCTGGCTCAAGGATATGGAGTAACTCGGTCAGATAAACCGAGTCGCTCCATTCGCGGGCAAGCCTCGCTCCTACAGGTTTTGTGTCGTTCCCACGTTTGGATGGCAAATGTGAGTGCTGTAGGAGCGAGGCCTGCCCGCGAAGACGGCATCCCTGTCGGCACAATATTCGGAACTTTCAGAGCAAATGAAACAGAAAAAAGCCCAATGGCCCTGGCACGTGCTAACCGTGCTGCTGCTGATCGGCCTGGCCGGCGCGTTGTATTACGCCACCTCGCTGATGTCCTACGAATGGCGCTGGAACCGCGTGCCGCAATACTTCGCCTACCACGCCGAAGAGTCCCAGCGCGCCGTCGACATCTCCACCGTCAGCGAACTGGTGCGCAAGGGCGACAAGGCCGAAGTCACCCTGCGTAATGACGCGGGTGACGAGCAGCGCGTGACCGTCGACGACAACAGCCTGCAAGTCGCCCAAGGCGATGACGTTGCTGAAGGCGACGTGATCGGTGTCACCCGGCATTGGGCCGCCGGACCGCTGATGTGGGGTCTTTGGACCACCTTGTGGTTGTCCGTGGTGTCTGGCGTGCTCGGGCTGCTGATCGGCCTCGCCACCGGCCTGTGCCGTCTATCGAGCAACCCGACGCTGCGCGATCTCTCGACGATCTACGTCGAACTGGTGCGCGGCACGCCGCTGCTGGTGCAGATTTTCATTTTCTACTTCTTCATTGGCACCGTAATGAACCTGTCCCGGGAGTTCGCCGGGATCGCCGCGCTGTCGCTGTTCACCGGTGCCTACGTGGCCGAGATTATTCGCTCAGGCGTGCAGTCGATCGCCCGTGGCCAGAACGAAGCCGCGCGTTCCCTGGGCTTGAGCGCTGGCCAGTCGATGCGCCACGTGGTGCTGCCGCAAGCCTTGAAGCGGGTGCTGCCGCCGCTGGCCGGGCAGTTCATCAGTCTGGTCAAGGACACCTCGCTGGTGTCGGTGATCGCGATTACCGAGCTGCTGAAAAGCGGCCGTGAAGTCATCACCACCTCGTTTTCGCCGTTCGAAATATTGTTCTGCGTGGCCGGGTTGTACCTGTTGATCAACCTGCCGCTGTCGAAAATCGCCAGTCGGCTTGAGCGGAGGCTCGCGCAAAGTGATTGAAGTCCGCGATCTGGTAAAAGTCTTCGACACCCGTGGCCAGGTGGTGCGCGCGGTGGATAGCGTCTCCACGCAGGTGGCGAAAGGCGAAGTATTGGTGGTGATCGGCCCGTCCGGTTCCGGCAAGTCGACCTTCCTGCGCTGCCTCAACGGTCTGGAAGAATTCGATTCGGGTTCGGTGAGCATCGACGGCCTGCAACTGGCCGACCCGAAAACCGACGTGAACGCCTACCGCCGAGAAGTCGGCATGGTGTTCCAGCATTTCAACCTGTTCCCGCACATGACCGTGCTGGAAAACCTCTGCCTGGCCCAGAAAGTCGTGCGCAAGCGCGGCAAGAAGGAGCGCGAGGCCAAGGCCTTGGCATTGCTGGAGAAGGTCGGTATTGCGCAGAAGGCCAACGAGTTTCCGTCACGCCTGTCCGGGGGGCAGCAACAGCGTGTGGCGATTGCCCGGGCATTGGCCATGGAACCCAAGGTCATGCTGTTCGATGAGCCGACTTCGGCGCTTGATCCGGAAATGGTCGGCGAAGTGCTGGACGTGATGAAAACCCTGGCCGTGGAAGGCATGACTATGGTCTGCGTCACCCACGAAATGGGCTTTGCGCGGGAAGTAGCGGATCGGGTGCTGTTTTTCGATCACGGCAAACTGCTGGAAGATGCATCGCCGGCCGAGTTCTTCGATGCACCGAAGGATCCGCGGGCGCAGGCCTTCTTGCGCCAGGTTTTGTAGCTTTAGCGCCTGTCCTGACGCCTTCGCGGGCAAGCCTCGCTCCTACAGTATTGTGTCGTGGCTCAATCGAGCGATACACAAAGCCCTGTAGGCGCGAGGCTTGCCCGCGAAGGCATCACCTCGGTTTCAAACCTTGAACCGCCCCACCAACATCTGCAGATGCGTCCCCAACCGCGCCAGCTCAACGCTGGAGGCCGCGGTCTCTTCACTGGCTGCCGAGGTCTGCTCGGACACATCGCGCACGTTCAGCACGCTCCGGTTGATCTCCTCGGCCACCGCGGTTTGCTGCTCGGCAGCGGCGGCAATCTGCTGGTTCATCGACTGAATCGCCGACACGGTGCGGGTGATGCTCTCCAGCGAGCTACCGGCGCGGCGGGTCAGTTCGACGCTGCTGTCGGTCAGGGTGCGGCTGTTGTCCATGATGGTGGCCACTTGCTGGGTGCCGGCTTGCAGGCCGACGATCAGCTCTTCGATTTCCTCGGTGGACTTCTGGGTGCGCTGGGCCAAACTACGGACTTCATCGGCGACCACCGCGAAACCGCGTCCGGCCTCACCGGCACGGGCGGCTTCAATCGCAGCGTTGAGTGCCAACAGGTTGGTTTGTTGGGCCACGGATTTGATCACGTCCAGCACGCTGCCGATCTTGTCGCTCTCGCGTTTCAGATCGCCCATGGCCGCCGTGGAATTGCCAACTTCGAGGGCCAGGCGCTCGATCTGAGCGATGGCTTCGCCAACCACTTTGTCACCTTCGCGGGCCTGCTGATCGGCGGCGACGGCGGCTTCGGAGGCTTCTTCGGCGTTGCGCGCGACTTCCTGCACGGTGGCCGTCATCTCGTTCATTGCCGTGGCCACCTGGTCGGTCTCGATCTTCTGGCTGTTGACCCCGGCACTGGTCTGCTCGGTGACCGCGGACAGTTCTTCGGCGGCGCTGGCGATTTGTGTAACGCCATCGCTGATCCCGCCGATCAGTTCGCGCAGGCCTAGGGTCATGCTCTGCATGGCGCGCTGGAGCTGGCCCAATTCGTCGCGACGCTCGGAAACAAGGTTTTGCGTCAGGTCGCCCGCCGCCACGCGCTCGGCCACTTTGAGGGTCTGATTCAGCGGGATCACGATCTGGCGAGTGATCGCCCATGCCGCCAGCAAGCCAAACGCCAGGGCCAGAACAGTCGCCATCAGCAGCAGGTTCTTGGCGTGTGCGGCGTCGGTGTCGCGGACGATGGTTTGTGACACGGTGAGTTTTTTGCTCACGTCGAGCAAGGTATCGCCTTGCTCGGCCATGCGCTTGAGGGCGGCGGCGCTAGCCACTTGCGAGTCGCGGAACTGGCTGACGGCGGCGCGGTAGGCTTTGAGCGAATCGGTGGCCTGTTGCAGGTTGGCGATGTGCTGTTCCGGCAGTTTGGATGGCAGGCTTTCGAGGTTCTTCAGGGCGTTGTCGATGGCGTCCAGAGCAGGTTGCTCGGCCTCGGTCTTGCCGCTGTAGGTGTAGCCGCGCACTTGGAAGCGTGCCTGCTGAATCAGTTTGCTCAGGTCGATCACGCTGTTGAAGTCGGCGACGCTGTCGCCTTGCAGCATGGATTTTTCGACTTCGGCGACGCGGGCCACGGCGTTGTCGGCGGTCGCGCCCAGTTTGCTGCGGGCGTCTTCGCGGTTGGCGCCGGCCTGGGTCATCGCGATGAAGGCTTGTTTGTACTGGCTGACGGCGGCCAATTGCTGGTCGATCATCGCCACGTCAGACGGCTGTTCGATCAACTTGCGCGCGGTTTGCAGGCCCGCGTCGAGTTGGCTCAACAGATCGTTGACGGCGCCCGGGCCTTGTTCGCCTCGGCGCATTTCGTAGTCCCGACGGGCCAGGCGCAGGTCTTTGGTCAGGTCGTTGAGGCTGGCAATGAACCCCAGCTTGTCGCCACGGCTCATCACGCCCGTCAGGCCGGTCCAGCCAGTGAAGGTGATCAGCAGCGTTAGCAGCAGCACCAGACCGAAACCGATCCCCAGTTTGCGATTGACGCTTACATTTCCCAGACTCTCGGCTAGCCAACGGTACATGCTGCTACTCCCTCGGACCACTCATTGGTTTTATGGGGGCTATATCGGCAGGTGCCCGGGAATCTGTAGGCGCAACGCGGTATTCGGGTCGAGTAAATCCCTGTGGCGAGGGAGCTTGCTCCCGTTCGGCTGCGAAGCAGTCGCAAATCAGGCTGATACGGTTTTGCAGGAAAAAAGCGGTGGCCGCTGCGCGCCCAAGCGGGAGCAAGCTCCCTCGCCACAGTGACCGTGTTTGATCTTAAAAGAGCCGGGCGAGCAGCGCGGTGACGGCGGTTTCGACGCGCAAGATGCGCTCGCCGAGTTGTACCGGTTGCAGGCCGGACTTGGCCAGCAGGTCGATTTCGTAAGGGATCCAGCCGCCTTCGGGGCCGATGGCCAAGGTCACCGGTTCATTCAGGCCGCGAGGGCAGGGCGGGTAATTGCCCGGGTGACCCACCAGACCGAGCGTACCTTCGGAAATGGCCGGCAGCCGATCTTCGACGAACGGCTTGAAGCGTTTTTCGATGACTATTTCCGGTAGCACGCTGTCCCGAGCCTGTTCCAGGCCGAGGATCAATTGCTCGCGAATCGCCTCTGGCTCCAGAAACGGCGTTTGCCAGAAGCTCTTCTCGACGCGATAGCTGTTCACCAGAATGATTCGTGGCACACCCATGGCTGCCACGGTCTGAAACACCCTGCGCAGCATTTTCGGCCGTGGCAGGGCCAATATCAGTGTCAGTGGCAGCTTGGTCGGTGGCGGCTGGTCAAGGGTGACGCGCAGTTCGGCTTCATCAGCGTCCAGGCGCAGCACTTCGGCCGAGCCCATTAGCCCGCCGATACGCCCGACGCGCATGCTGTCCCCCACTTCACAACGGTGGACTTCCTGCATGTGCGTCAACCGGCGATCACGCAGGATCACCCGGTCCGCCGCAATGAAATCGGCCTCCTCGAGGAGCAGCAGGTTCACGGCTGGGTCGCTGGCGGCTGGTCGTTGTGATCGTCGACCGGCTGGTTGTCCGGCTGATCGTCAGGATGGTCGCCGCGCTTGCTGATAAGGCCGCCGAACAGGATGCCGATTTCGAACAGCAGCCACATCGGTACGGCCAACAGCGTCTGCGAAAAGATGTCCGGTGGTGTCAGGATCATGCCGACCACGAAGCAGCCGATGATCACGTAGGGGCGGATTTTCCTCAGGTATTGGACGTCGACCACGCCGATCCACACCAGCAGCACCACGGCCACCGGGATCTCGAACGCCACGCCGAAGGCAAAGAACAGCGTCATGACGAAGTCGAGGTAGCTGCTGATGTCGGTCATCATTTCCACGCCGGCCGGGGTGGCGGCGGCGAAGAATTTGAAGATCAGCGGGAACACCAGGTAATAGGCGAACGCCATGCCGGCGTAGAACAGCATGATGCTGGACACCAGCAGCGGCACGGCGATGCGCTTCTCATGTTTGTAGAGGCCCGGCGCGATGAAGCCCCAGATCTGATGCAGGATCACCGGGATCGCCAGGAACAGCGAGACCATCATGGTCAGCTTCAGCGGCGTCAGGAACGGCGACGAAACATCGGTGGCGATCATCGTCGCGCCCACGGGCAGGTATTGACGTAGCGGCGTGGAGACGAAGGTGTAGATCTGCTGGGTGAAGGCAAACAACCCGGCGAAGATGATGAAGATCGCCGCTACGCAACGCAGCAGGCGGGTACGCAACTCGGTGAGGTGCGAAACCAGCGGCATGTGCTGGTCGTTTTCAGGAAGATCGCTCATGGGGCTCGCGGCGGCAGTGTTGGGTCATGAGGGGCCGGCGCAACTGGCACAGCCGCAGGCGTGGCAGGTTCAACCGGTGGCGTTGCAACAACGGGCGCAGGTTCTACAGCCGCGACAACAGGTGCTGGCTTGGCGGCGGGAGCATGAATCGTCTGCTCCGCCACCGGTTCAACCGGCTGAACCGGTGTGGCTTCCTGTTGGGTCGGCGTGAAGATCTTCCGCGCCTCCTGTTCCAGCGACAGGATGTGCTCGTTGTGCAGTTGCCGACGAATCTCGTCGGCACCGATTTCACGTTCAACTTCCTGTTTGATCGCGTTGAAGCTGCGCTTCAGACGGCCGACCCACAGGCCGGCGGTGCGCGCAGCGCCCGGCAGACGCTCGGGACCCAGCACCAGCAGGGCCACAAGGCCGACGAGCAGCAGTTCAGAGAAGCTGATACCAAACATTAGTCAGTGCTCACACGTCTTTGCGGATCGGCTCTTCGACTTTTTGCGCCTGCACGTCGATGGTGTGCGGCTGGTTCACGGACTGTGTGGTCTGTGGCTGAGCAGGTGGAACCGGTTGGGCCGGGGTCACCGTTGGGTCAACCGGCTTGTCATCATCGTTCATGGCTTTCTTGAAGCCCTTGATCGATTCGCCGACGTCGGTGCCGAGGTTTTTCAGTTTCTTGGTGCCAAACACCAGCACGACAACAACCAGGATGACGATCCAGTGTTTCCAGTCAAAAATGCCCATGTTGCTGCTCCTCTCTAATAGTTATTCAGGCGGACGGGCGCGAGGCTTTCTCGGCGTGTCCGGACAGACCGAAACGACGGTCCAGTTCATCGAGTACAGCCTGTGGATGCTGCCCCAGTTGGGCGAGCATGACCATGCTGTGGAACCACAGATCGGCGGTCTCGTAGATCACATCGCTGCAGTCACCGCTGATGGCGGCATCCTTGGCGGCAATGATGGTTTCGACCGACTCTTCGCCGACTTTTTCCAGAATCTTGTTCAGGCCCTTGTGGTACAGGCTGGCGACATACGAGCTGTCGGCGGCGGCGCCTTTGCGCTCCTCTAGCACCTCGGCCAGTCGGGTCAATGTGTCACTCATGGCTGTGTCCTGCGGAATAGATGGCGTGCGGGTCTTTCAGAACCGGGTCGACGGTTTTCCAGTCGCCGTTCTCGAAGACACGGTAGAAGCAACTCTGGCGGCCGGTATGGCAGGCGATGTCGCCGATCTGCTCGACCATCAGAATGATCACGTCGGCGTCACAGTCCAGGCGCATTTCATGCAGCGTTTGCACGTGGCCGGACTCCTCGCCCTTGCGCCATAGCTTGCCACGGGAACGTGACCAGTAAATGGCGCGGTTCTCGGCAGCGCTCAGTTCCAGTGATTCGCGGTTCATCCAGGCCATCATCAGGACGCGCCCGGTCTTGTGATCCTGGGCAATCGCCGGCACCAAGCCGTCTGCGTCCCACTTGATCTCGTCCAGCCAGTTTTTCATCTTCGACTCCGACAGCGGGTTCCACACTTCATGAGCAGAACCCAAGCGTTCAAACAGTGTGCCAGCGTGCGAAGGCGCTGGCTATCGGCGAACGACCAGATACAAACCGACCGCCATCATGATTCCGGCCGGCCAGTGACCCAGTTCGTTCAACGGCCCACCCGCCGCGAGTACGGCACCGCCAGCCAGGTGCGCAGTGCCGAGCAGTCGCAGGAACCAGTCATCCCTGCGCTTGTGCCACGGTGGCGGTGGGTCGTTGGCATGGGGCTGGGACATGCGTTCGAGCAGGTCACGGGCCATGTTGGCCAGGTGCGGAATCTGTTCGAACTGGCTCTGTACGTTGCCGAGCAAGGTTTTGGGGCTGACGCGCTCGCGCATCCAGCGTTCGAGGAAGGGTTGTGCGGTGTTCCACAGGTCCAGGTCCGGGTACAGCTGACGGCCCAGGCCTTCGATATTCAGCAGGGTTTTTTGCAGCAACACGAGCTGTGGCTGTACTTCCATGTTGAAGCGTCGTGCGGTCTGGAACAGGCGCATCAGCACCTGACCGAACGAAATATCCTTTAACGGTTTTTCGAAGATGGGCTCGCACACGGTGCGGATCGCTGCTTCGAATTCGTTGAGTTTGGTTTCCGCCGGTACCCAGCCCGAATCGATGTGCAGTTGGGCGACGCGCCGGTAATCGCGTTTGAAGAACGCGAACAGGTTGCGCGCCAGGTAATCCTGGTCTTCCGGGGTCAGGCTGCCGACGATGCCGCAGTCAATCGCGATGTATTGCGGGCTCCATGGGTTCACGGTGCTGACGAAGATGTTGCCGGGGTGCATGTCGGCGTGGAAAAAACTGTCGCGGAACACTTGGGTGAAGAAGATTTCCACACCGCGTTCGGCGAGCATTTTCATGTCGGTGCGCTGGTCGGCCAGGGTCGCAAGGTCGGTGACCTGAATGCCGTAGATACGCTCCATCACCAGCACTTTCGGCCGGCACCAGTCCCAGTAGACCTGCGGCACGTACAGCAGCGGCGAGCCTTCGAAGTTGCGCTTCAACTGGCTGGCATTGGCCGCTTCGCGCAGCAGGTCGAGTTCGTCGTAGATGGTTTTTTCGTAGTCCAGAACCACATCCACCGGGTGCAGCAGGCGTGCATCGGCCGAGAGCTTTTCGGCGGCGCGGGCGAGGATGAACAGCCATGCCAGGTCCTGTTTGATAATCGGTTTCAGGCCCGGGCGGATCACCTTCACCACCACTTCTTCGCCGGTCTTCAGTTGCGCGGCATGCACCTGCGCCACCGAGGCCGAGGCCAGCGGTTCAACGTCGAAACGGCTGAACACTTCACTGATCTTTTTGCCGAGCTGCTCTTCGATCAGGTTGACCGACACCTGCGAGTCGAACGGCGGCACGCGGTCCTGCAGCTTCATCAGCTCATCGGCGATGTCTCCTGGCAGCAGGTCGCGGCGTGTTGAAAGGATCTGCCCGAACTTGATGAAAATCGGCCCAAGATCCTGCAACGCCAGGCGCAAGCGTGCACCACGGCTCAGGTCCAGCGTCTTGCGCGGGAACCAGCGCCACGGCAACGCATAGCGCAGCGCGAGGAGGAACCAGGGCAATGGCAGGGCGAACAACAGGTCATCGAGGCGGTAGCGAATCACAACGCGCTGGATGCGCAACAAACGGCGGACGGCAAGCAGCTTCATGCGTTATCGCTTGGGTCGAGGGATCGGGAAAGGCGCTCGAAACGCGCCTCGAGACGTTCCAGATCGAGTTTGATCTGGTCCAGTTCACTGAAACGGGCTTCGGCTTCGCGCTGACCGACGAGGGTGCGCGATTCTTCGGCCAGGTATTCGCCCATGTTCTGGTTCAGGCTGGCGAACCCTTGCTGATACCAGCGTGCGCGACTGCGCACGTGGCCACTGACCAGTTGCGTGGCGACCGGGCCGAGCCAGCGCGAGAGTTCGTACTCCCAGTCCAGCTCAAGGTCCTGAAGGATCGCCGCCAGTTCCAGCAGCACACCGCTGTCACCGTCGAGCTCGACTTCAGGGCCATGCAGGACCGAGGTCTTGTCCTTGCTCATCGCCAGTTTCAACAGGCTTGAAGCCGGTGCGCGTAACGTACAGTCAGCGCCGGTTTCCCAGTGGGAGGCGAGCATCAAGCCTTCGTCGCTGGGCAGGATGAACACCTGCAACGCCGGGCTGCGGCAGTCGACCGCAATCACCCTGCCGCTCAAATGCGCCAGCCGCGGCAGCGCCGTGCTGTCGAGACGCAGCACCCGGTTCAGACCGAGTTCAACGCTGGCGAGCAGGCCGGCCAGCAACATCAGGGTTTGATGCCGCGGTGCAGGGCGACGATGCCTGCGGTCATGTTGTGGTAGGTCACGCGGTCGAAACCGGCCTCGACCATCATCGATTTCAGGGTTTCCTGATTCGGGTGCATGCGGATCGATTCGGCCAGGTAACGATAGCTTTCCGAGTCGTTGGTGATCAGCTTGCCCATCAGCGGCATGAAGGCGAACGAGTAGGCATCGTAGGCTTTGGACATCAGCGCGTTGGTTGGCTTGGAGAATTCCAGCACCAGCAAACGGCCGCCCGGCTTGAGTACGCGCAGCATCGAACGCAGGGCGTCTTCTTTATGCGTGACGTTGCGCAGGCCGAAGGCGATGGTCACGCAGTCGAAATGGTTGTCCGGGAATGGCAGTTTTTCCGCATCGGCCTGGACGAATTCGACGTTGCCGGCCACACCCAGATCCAGCAGGCGGTCACGACCGACCTTGAGCATGGATTCGTTGATGTCGGCCAACACCACCTGGCCGGTCGGGCCAACGAGGTGCGAGAACTTCTTGGTCAGATCGCCCGTGCCGCCGGCGATGTCCAGCACGCGGTTACCGGTGCGAACACCCGACAGCTCGATCGCAAAACGCTTCCACAGACGGTGCATGCCGCCCGACAGGAGGTCGTTCATCAAGTCGTACTTGGCGGCTACCGAGTGAAAAACCTCAGCGACTTTTTCCGCTTTCTGGCTTTCCGGAACGTTTTTGAAGCCGAAGTGAGTGGTGGGTTCGGCATCGCTGCCTTTGCGCTGATCAGTCATATCGCTGTCACCAAAAGAGAATGCGGGACATTCTAATCCCGGTGGCCTGCTTTGTCTTGGCAAGGCTGAAGGTAAGATAGGCAACCGCCGGGACGTTTTGCCGCAGCAGCGGTCAAGATGCTTCAGGAAAGCATTCATAAAGCAGGAGTCATTCGATGGCCCGTATTAGTGTTGAACGTGCCCACGGCCTGGGCAAGGAAGCGGCCCGCGAGAAGGCCGACCAGTTGGCGCAGAAACTGTCCGATCAATATGGCCTGGAGCCGCAGTGGTCCGGTGACACGCTGAACCTCAGACGCTCCGGCGTTAAAGGCGCGGTGCATGTCAGCGAAGACTCGATCCGCGTCGATGTCGAGTTGGGCCTGATGATGTCGGCCATGAGCGGCATGATCAAATCGGAAATCGAAAAGGCCCTCGATAAAGCGTTGGTCTGACTAATACCTGTAGGAGCGAAGCTTGCTCGCGAAGAGGCCGGTACATTCGCTCCTTCTTCTATGGCAGGAACTACGCCTTCGCGGGCAAGCCTCGCTCCTATAGGTTTCACGGCACGCAAATGTTGCGGTTGTTAGGGTGCCGTTTCTAATTTTTCTCCCTACTTTGTGCATGAGCCCGACACTTTCGCGGGCAGTTCCTCAAACCTTCTGCGCGTGAGGTGCACCATGGCCAAAGTTATTTTGAAGAAAAAAATCGACGCATCGACCACTGCTCTGGGCGATGTCAAAACCTATGCCCGCAAGATCTGGCTGGCAGGCCTGGGGGCCTACACCAAGGTCGGCCAAGAGGGCAGCGAGTACTTTCAAGAGTTGATCAAGGCTGGTCAAACTGTTGAAACCAAAGGCAAAAAAGTAGTGGCCGAGAAACTTGAAGCCGCTAACTCAGAGATCGATGAAGCAAAGAGTGAAGTGAGCACTTTCAAAGCCAAGGTCGAAGTTCAACTCGACAAGGTCGAGAAGGCTTTTGACTCGCGTGTCGCAAGTGCCTTGAATCGTATCGGCATTCCGTCTAAACATGACGTTGAGACACTCTCTGCTAAGCTCGATGAGCTGACGGCATTGCTCGAACGCGTCGCGCGTAAATCTTAAGGAGAACGGGATGGCTGGTAAAAAGAACACCGAAAAAGAAGGCAGCTCGTGGATCGGGAAAGTCGAAGACTACTCCCGCAAAATCTGGCTGGCTGGTTTAGGCGTGTACTCGAAGATCGACACTGACGGCAGCAAGCTCTTCGATACATTGGTTAAAGATGGCGAGAAAGCCGAGAAGCTCACCAAGAGTGCTGTCGGCAAGAAAGTTGATGCTGCCAAGGACTCCGCTTCGTCGGCCAAGTCGCGCATCAGCGGCGTGAAAGATCGTGCGCTGGGCAAGTGGGATGAGCTGGAAGGGGCTTTCGACAAGCGCCTGAACAGCGCCATTTCGCGCCTGGGTGTACCGAGCCGCAATGAAGTGAAAGCGCTGCACAGCAAGGTCGATACCCTGACCAAGCAGATCGAGCGCCTGACCGGTGCCAAGGTCGCGCCTGTTGCGGCGAAAACCGCAGCGGCCAAACCTGCGGCAGCTAAACCAGCAACCAAAAGCGCAGCCAAGCCACTGGCCAAAGCTGCTGCTAAACCGGTCGCCAAAGCCGCGTCGAAAGTCGCGTCCGCCGCCAAGTCTGTTGCTAAAACTGCCGCCGCCAAACCTGCAGCAGCCAAGACAGCGGTCAAATCGGTCGCTGCCAAAGCCGCTGCCAAACCAGCTGCCGCTAAACCGGCAGCCAAGCCAGCGGCAAAACCTGCCGCAGCGAAGAAGCCCGCAGTGAAAAAACCGGCCGCGCCTAAAGCTGCCGCGCCAAAACCAGCAGTGGCTGCCGCCAAACCGGCAACCCCGATCAGCACGTCGAACTCCGCCGCTGCACCGACCCCTGCTGCAACCCCGACTGTCGCGCCAGCTCCATCGACGCCAACCAGTCAGTCCTGATTTTCAGGGCTCAAGAAAACGCCCGGCCTGCAAAGGTCGGGCGTTTTTGTTTGTGCACGATCTTGAAAACACCGCTGCCCCTGTGGGAGCTAGCCTGCTAGCGATAGCGGTTCATCAGTCAACAACAATGTCGACGGATAAATCGCTATCGCTAGCAGGCTAGCTCCCACAGGGGCAGCGGTGTTCAGGGGTTAGTCGTGTTCTTCGAGGTATTGCAGCGCCAGGTGCTCGGTCGCCACTTTGATCGGCGACAGCAAATGCGGCGCCACCAGCATCATGATCTGATACACCACCAACCTGACTTCACCCTCGCGATCCAGAATCCGCTGATAGTCCAGCGAGAACAGCAGCGTCATGGTGATCTGTTCCACCAACTGCCCGAGCGCCTGCGTATCGCTGACCAACTGCCCCTGAGCCTTCAATCGCGCCAGCAATGAAGCCAGCGTGCGCTTCAGCGCATTGAGCAGATTGCGGATGCCCTTGGCCAGTTTCGGCAAGCGCCCGGCCAAGTTCGACAGGTCCTGGAACAGGAACCGATAGTGCGCCAGGCGCTCGACGATCAGGTGCAGGAACAACCAGTAATCTTCCGGTGCCAATTCCACATCGGCCGGCGGATCAAGCAGTGGCGCAAGCTCGGCCTGGAAGCGCTCGAACAATCCGAGAATCAACGGTTCCTTGCCGTGGAAGTGGTAGTAGAGGTTGCCCGGGCTGATGCCCATTTCGTTGGCAACTTCCATGGTGGAGACGTTCGGTTCGCCCTTCTGATTGAACAACTGCAGGGCACATTCGAGGATCCGGTCGCGGGTTTTCATCCAGTCTTCTTAATGGTCGAGTCATGCCACGGCAGGCGTGTGCCGTGGTTCGTTGTCAGTCAGCGCACACGCACGTAAGTACCGGGTGCCGCCTCCATCGGTGGATAGTTCTGGTTGCCGAGGGCCATGTGGGTTTCTTTTTGCGTCCCTGAGCGTTCCTGAATCCAGCTCAGCCATTGGGTCCACCAACTGCCGTCGACTTGCTTGGCGTCGTAATACCACGCCCGAGGGTCGCTGCTCAGTTTCGCGCTCTCGACGAAGTTGGCTTTCGGGTTGCTCGGCGGGTTGAGGATGCTCTGCACATGACCGCTGTTGGACAGCACGAAGCGTCGCTCGCCCCCCAGCAGCAGTGTCGAGCGATACACCGCGTCCCACGGCGTGATGTGGTCGTTGATGCCGGCCACGCTGAAGCTGTCGACGGTGACTTTCTGCAAGTCGATCGGCGTGCCGCACACTTCAAGGCCACCCGGATGGCTCAGTGGGTTGTGTTTGAAAAAGTCCAGCAGGTCACCATGGAGGGCTGCCGGCAACCGGGTGTTGTCGTTGTTCCAGTAGAGGATGTCGAACGCTGGAGGCTCCTTGCCCAACAGGTAGTTATTGACGAAGTAACTCCAGATCAAATCGTTGGGACGCATCCAGGCAAAGACCTTGGCCATGTCGCGCCCGTCCAGCACACCTTTCTGATAGGAGTGACGCTTGGCCGCTTCCAGGGTCTGCTCGTCGGCGAACAAGGTGGCGGGGCTGTCCATCTGACTGTCGAGCAGGCTCACCAAGTAAGTCGCGCTGGACACCCGCCGCAGTTGTCGCTTGGCCTGCAAGTGGCCTTGCAACGCGGCGATGGTCAGCCCGCCAGCGCAAGCGCCCATCAAGTTCACTTCGCGAGCGCCCGTGATCGCACGGCAGACATTCATCGCTTCTTCCACGGCTTCAACATACGTCGATAGCCCCCATTCGCGATGACGCACATCCGGATTGCGCCAGCTGATCATGAAGGTCTGCAGGCCGTTTTTCAGGGCGAACTGGACGAAGCTGTTATGCGGGCTCAGGTCGAAAATGTAGTACTTGTTGATCTGCGGCGGCACCACCAGCAGCGGCTTGGAATACTGCTTTTCGCTCATCGGCTTGTACTGGATCAGTTCCAGCAGTTCGTTGCGAAACACCACGGAGCCCGTGGTGGTGGCGACTGTTTTACCGACCTCGAACGCTTGCTTGGTGACTTGTCTGGGCAGGCCGTCGTTGTGCAGGAAATCGTCGACCAGATGGCTGATGCCACGCACCAGGCTGTTGCCGCCGGAATTGAAGATTTCCTTGATCGCCAGCGGATTGAGCAGGGTGTTGGACGGCGCCACGGCGTCGTTGAGCAAGGCAAAGGCGAAGTGGGCGCGAGCGCGATCGTCCGGTGTCATGTTGCTTTCGTCGATCCAGCTTTTGACCTGTTTCTGCCAGCTCAGGTAGGCCTGCAAGCTGCGGCGATAAAACGGGTTGAGGCTCCACGCCGGGTCGGAAAAGCGACTGTCCTGCGGATTGGTCGGATGCAGCGTTTCACCCAGCAGTACCCGGCCCAGCTGACCGCCCAATTTCAAGGCGTGGCGGGCACTGTGCACCGGGTTGCGCAAGCCATGGGCGGCAACGCTGCGCAGGGTCGAAAAAAGGTCGCGACCGCGCAGGCCGGTAATCGCACTCTGTGCGTTGATGAACGCGGCGGGAGTGGGTAAAAAGTCCCTCGCTGGTTTTTCGCGCATGAATCAACACTCCTTCGTCTTCAGGCCAAATACATATACACCGAACCAGAACACCATAGACGCTGTTACGGGTTGTTGCGCGGCGCGGCGTCCTGCCGACCCCTTTTCGTTAACAAAAGCCGGGGACGGTTAACCGCCCAATGGCGCCGGATGCGGATGCATCACTGCGCGCTGACGTTCTTCCTCGAGAAATTTCATGATGATCGGTGCCACCGCTTCGGCCCGGGTAATCAAAAACAAATGCCCGTCATCGATGATGTGCAACTGGGCATTGGGGATCCGCCAGGCAAGCACGCGCATGTTGATCAGCGGGATCAGTGGATCGTCGTCCCCGGCCAGTACCAGGGTCGGCTGATTGATCTTGTGCAGCCAGTGAATGCTGGTCCAGCCGAGCCCGGCGAACAGCTGCCAGTAGTAACCGAGCTTGCCCGCCGAGCGGACCTTCGCCGCATGGCTGGCCGCCAGGGTCGGGTCGCGACGGAACGAACCGCCATAGATCATCGGCGCAATGCGAATCACGTGGGACGGCTGGATGTAGCGCCGTGGGCTGGCCATCATCCACAGCACTTTCGGCTTGCCCGGTACCATCACCGCGCCGGCCGCCGTGGCCGCCAGCACGAGTTTCTTGCAGCGCTCGGGATAGTCGTATGCGAACTGCTGGGCGAGGGCACCCCCCCAGGAAACGCCGATGACGTTCACTTGTCCGTAGTCGAGATAGTCGAGCATCCGCGCCGTGAGTTTCGCCAGGCCCGGAAAGCGATACGGCCGATTCGGCGTCGACGAACCGCCGACACCGGGGACGTCGAAGGCGATGACTTCCAGGTCCGGGTCCAGTGCTGCGACGAACGGAAACACCAGCTCCAGGTTGGCGCCGATGCCGTTGAAAATCAGCAAGGGCGTCAAGTGAGGCTTGCCGGGGCGTACCGCCGTGCGGAGGGTCTGGCCATCCAGGTCGACGGTACGGAATATGAACGGTTGCGGCATGCTTCAGGCCCTGTGGGTGAATTATCCCGGTCCCCTGTAGGAGCGAAGCTTGCTCGCGAAGGCGTCAAGTCAGTCGACATCCATGTTGAATGAAAGACCGCTTTCGCGAGCAAGCTTCGCTCCTACAGAGGGCGCGAGGTGTGTCGGTTACCGCTCGTGTACGTAAGTGCCCGGCGCTGCTTCGCCGGCTGTATAGGTTTTGTTGCCCAGACTGGTCGGAGACTTCTTCAGCTTGCCCGAACGTTCGGCCTGCCAGGCCTGCCAGTACAGCCACCAGGAGTCAGTGTGCTTGGTGGAATTTTCTTGCCAGTCTTCGGCTTTGACCGGCATCTCCGTGCTGGTCATGTAGCGCGATTTCGGGTTGCCCGGCGGGTTCAGAATGCTCTGGATATGCCCGCTGCTGGACAGCACGAACTCAACCTTGCCGCCAAACAACTGCGCCGACTTGTAGCAGGACTTCCACGGGGTAATGTGGTCGTTGGTGCCGGCCAGGGAAAAGATGTCGGCCGTGACCTGCTTCAGGTCGATCGGCGTGCCGCACACTTCCAGTGCATCGGCGCGGATCAGTGGGTTACTTTTGAACATCTCGATCAGGTCGCCGTGGAACGCAGCGGGCAACCGGGTGGTGTCGTTGTTCCAGAACAGGATGTCGAACACCGGCGGCTCGTTGCCGAGCAGGTAGTTGTTGACCCAGTAGTTCCAGATCAAATCATTGGGGCGCATCCAGGCGAAGACTTTCGCCATGTCGCGGCCTTCCAGCACACCGGCCTGATAGGAATGGCGCTTGGCGGCTTCAAGGGTCTGCTCGTCGACGAATAGCGCGACGTCGCTGTCCAGGGTGGTGTCCAGCACGCTGACCAAAAGCGTCAGGGCGTTGACCTTCTTCTCGCCGATCGCGGCGTAGTGGCCCAGCAGCGCAGTGCAGGTGATGCCGCCGGAGCAGGCGCCGAGCATGTTGATGTCTTTGCTGCCGGTGATCGCGGTGACTACGTCGACCGCTTCCTTGAGCGCCTCGATGTAGGTCGACAGACCCCACTCGCGTTGCTCCTTGGTCGGGTTGCGCCAGCTGACGATGAAGGTTTGAACGTGATTGCGCAGGCAGAACCGCGCCAGACTCTTGTCCGGGCTCAGGTCAAATACATAGAACTTGTTGATCTGCGGCGGCACCACCAGCAGTGGGCGCTCGTGCACCTGCTCGGTGGTCGGGCGGTACTGGATCAGCTCCAGCACGTCGTTGCGGAACACCACCGCGCCTTCGGTCACGCCCAGGCTTTTGCCGACTTCGAACGCGCCCATGTTGACCTGGCTCGGCATGCCGCCGTTGTGTACCAGATCCTTGGCCAGGTGCGAGAGGCCGTCGAGCAGGCTTTTGCCGCCGGTTTCGAAGAAGCGTTTGACCGCTGCGGGGTTGGCCGCACTGTTGGTCGGCGCCATGGCTTCGGTCATGAGGTTGATCACGAAATGCCCGCGGCTGACGTCTTTGGGCGGCAGATTGCTGTCGTCGATCCAGTCGTGGAGTTCCTTGCGCCACGCCAGGTAAGTTTGCAAATAACGTTTGTAGAGCGGGTTCTGGCTCCAGGCAGGATCGTGGAAGCGACGGTCATCGCTCGTCGGTTGAAGCTCGGATTTGCCGAACAGCACGTTCTTCAGTTCCAGGCCGAAATGGGCAACATGCTTGGCACTGTGAATGGGTTGTTTGATGGCCTGCCTGAGCACCATTCGAGCAGACGCCAGTAGATCCTTTCCACGCAGCCCAACGACAGGATTCAGCCCCAAGGTGTTTTCCGAGGCTTGATACTTCAAGTCATCG
Organism: Pseudomonas sp. LBUM1660; assembly: GCF_059695935.1. Lineage (NCBI taxonomy): Bacteria > Pseudomonadati > Pseudomonadota > Gammaproteobacteria > Pseudomonadales > Pseudomonadaceae > Pseudomonas > Pseudomonas sp. LBUM1660. Next base: position 427,780 of record NZ_CP166795.1, read on the forward strand.
TTATTCTTGTTACTCATCTACGACGCTCCATTGTCCTGAGACGAGTACCAGGGTCCAGCCGTGTCATCACACAGCCAATGCCAGGTACTTCTGCTCGGGTGACCGTTAATTCTGCATCGCTGCTTTTTACGGCAGAGAGCACTGCAGGGAACTTGCCAGCTCCATTGGTTACCCGAGTTTAATTTTTTTCGCAAGCGGGCCAATCATTGACCCAGGAGCGGAGCATTCAAACAGATGGAATTAGAAAATGCCCTCTAAAGAGCAAGAGGGCTGACCTAGAGCATCAGCTTGACGATGGATTCGATGGGATCGCGGGTTTTTCCGGCGGCTTTGAGCTCGGCAAGATAATCGTTCCAGAGATCCTCTTGGCGCACTCCCAACTGGTACAGATATTCCCAAGTGAACAGGCCGCTGTCGTGGCCGTCGTCGAAGGTCAATTTCAGTGCGTACTGACCGGCCGGTTCTACTTTGGTCAGGCCTACGCCGATCTTGCCAAATTGCAGGATAGGTTTGCCGTGGCCCTGGACCTCGGCGGAAGGAGAGTGCACGCGCAAGAACTCGGCGGGCAGGTGATGTTCCTCACCGGACGCGTATTTCAGCGACAGGGTTTTCGAGGCTTTGTGCAGTTTGATGTCGGTGGGGAGTTGGGTCATGACCTGAGTTCCGTTATGGATGGAACCCTGTAGGAGCGAAGCTTGCTCGCGAAAGCGTCAGGTCAGTCGACATGTCTGTTGAATGAATGACCGATTTCGCGAGCAAGCTTCGCTCCTACAAGTTTGGCTTACAGGATATAACGGGACAGGTCTTCGTTCTGCGCCAATTCGCCGAGGTGGCTGTTGACGTAATCGGCGTCGATCAGGATTACCTTGTCGTCGTGGGCGCTGGCCAGGTCGCCGGCGCTGAACGACACTTCTTCGAGCAGACGCTCAAGCAAGGTGTGCAGGCGACGGGCACCGATGTTCTCGGTCTTCTCGTTGACCTGCCAGGCGATCTCGGCGATGCGTTTGATACCGTCCGGCTGGAACTCGATGACCAGGCCTTCGGTTTTCAGCAAAGCGCAGTACTGCTCGGTGAGCGAGGCGTGCGGCTCGCTGAGGATGCGTTCGAAATCTTCAGGCGTCAGCGCCTTCAGCTCGACACGAATCGGCAGGCGACCTTGCAGCTCAGGCACCAGGTCGCTTGGCTTGCTCAGGTGGAACGCACCGGAAGCGATGAACAGGATGTGGTCGGTCTTGACCATGCCCAGTTTGGTGTTGACGGTGCAGCCTTCGATCAGTGGCAGCAAGTCACGCTGCACGCCTTCGCGGGACACGTCGACGCCACCGGAATTGCCGCGCTTGGCAACCTTGTCGATTTCGTCGATGAACACGATGCCGTGCTGCTCGACCGCTTCCAGTGCCTTGGCCTTCAACTCTTCATCGTTGACCAGACGGCCGGCTTCTTCGTCACGCACCAGTTTCAGTGCTTCCTTGACCTTGAGCTTGCGGTTTTTCTTTTTGCCCTTGCCCATGTTGGCGAACAGGCTCTGCAACTGGTTGGTCATCTCTTCCATGCCCGGTGGCGCGGAGATATCGACGCCCGCCACTTCGGCGACTTCGATTTCGATCTCCTTGTCATCCAGCTGACCTTCGCGCAGACGCTTGCGGAACAGCTGGCGGGTGTTGGAGTCGGCCGACGGGGCGTCGTCATTGTTGAAGCCCATGCGTGCCGGTGGCAGCAGGGCATCGAGGATGCGCTCTTCGGCGGCGTCTTCGGCGCGGTGGCGAACCTTGGTCATTTCCTGTTCGCGCAGCAGCTTGATCGCCGCGTCGGCCAAGTCACGAATGATCGATTCGACGTCGCGACCGACGTAGCCGACTTCGGTGAACTTGGTGGCTTCGACCTTGATGAACGGCGCGTTGGCGAGTTTGGCCAGGCGACGGGCGATCTCGGTTTTACCGACACCGGTCGGGCCGATCATCAGGATGTTTTTCGGGGTGACTTCAACGCGCAGCTCTTCGGGCAGCTGCATCCGGCGCCAGCGGTTCCGCAGCGCGATGGCGACGGCGCGCTTGGCATCGTCCTGGCCGATGATGTGGCGATTGAGTTCGTGGACGATTTCACGGGGAGTCATGGACATAGTAATTGGCGGTCCTCAGGTCAAAGTGAGCCGTGGCGTGGTGGCCAAAACAGGCTTACTCGGCGAGGTCCTGCTCCTCAATGGTGAAGGTGTGGTTGGTGAATACGCAGATGTCGCCGGCGATGCCGAGGGCGGTTTCGACGATTTCCCGGGCCGACAGATCGGTTTTCTTCAACAGCGCGCTGGCGGCGGCCTGGGCGTAACCGCCACCGGAACCCATGGCGATCAGGCCTTCTTCGGGTTCGACCACGTCGCCGTTGCCGGTGATGATCAAGGAAGCGTCTTTGTTGGCGACCGCGAGCATGGCTTCGAGGCGGCTGAGGGAGCGGTCAGTGCGCCATTCTTTGGCGAGTTCGACAGCGGCGCGAACCAGGTGGCCCTGATGTTTCTCAAGCTGGCCTTCGAAACGCTCGAAGAGGGTGAAGGCGTCAGCGGTGGCCCCGGCAAAACCGGCAATTACTTGACCGTGGTACAGGCGGCGAACTTTCTTCGCGTTGCCTTTCATCACGGTATTGCCGAGAGAAACCTGGCCGTCGCCGCCCATGACGACTTTGCCGTGGCGGCGAACTGAAACGATGGTGGTCAAGGGAGAGTCTCCACGCAGCGGGGCGAAAATGCCTTATGCCAACTCATATGGGGGTGGTGATGCGTTTTTCAACTGCGGGGCGGGAGAGGGGACGAGCGGTGTATAGCAGGGGAGGGATGTGTTGTTCGGTATGACGCCTTCGCGGGCAAGCCTCGCTCCTACAGGTTCTGCGTGATCCCTGTAGGAGCGAGGCTTGCCCGCGAAGAACGATGACGCGGTGTCCCTGACGGGATTAGCGGTTCTGGCGTTGTTGTAACAACAGGTTGCTGAAGCCGGCGCCGGACAGTTGTTTCTGCGCCGTGGTCAGCTGTTCGCGGTTGCTGAACGGCCCGACCAGCACCCGATACCAGGTTTCGTCTTTGACTGTCCCGGATTCAACCGCCACCGCCTGACCCAGCAGGATGATCTGCGCCCGAACCTTGTCCGCATCAGCCTCCTTGCGGAACGAACCGGCCTGGAGGAAGAACTTCGTCACCGGGGCCGCTTTGGACACCGGTGGCGCTGGCGGCGGCGTGATTCCGGCCAGTGCCGCCTGGGCTCGCGCAGTATCAATCTTCGCTGCTTGCTCTGGCGTGACCGGCGTGGTCGGGACTGCCGGCACTTGTGGTGTCGGCAGGGTTTTCTCCGGCACGGCATCCGGCGGCACGATCACTTCCGATTCCGGCAGCAGGGTGTAGAAGTCGTACTTCGGCTTCACCGGTTGCGTCGGGCTCGGCGGGGTCTTGTTGGCCTCGGCGATCTTGGTGGCTTTCTGCTGTTCAATCTTCTCGCGCTTGACGCTCTCGCTGCCCTTGCCCGGTTCCAGTTTCATCAGGAACACGATGAACGCGCCGACCGTCAGGCCGATGGCCATCCACAGCCAGCCCGGGATCGGTTGTTTTGCAGGAGCTTGGTAACGGCTGGCGCCACGCTTGGGTGCAGGTTTTTTCTTGGCAGCCAACTTACATACGCTCCAGAGTTTCCAGACCCAAGAGTTCCAGGCCTTGCTTGAGAGTGCGGCCGGTCAGCGCGGCGAGGCGCAGGCGGCTCTGCATTTGCGCCGGGGAGTCGGCGCTGAGGATCGGGCAATTCTCGTAGAAACTGGAGAACAGGCCGGCGACATCGTACAGGTAGGTGCACAGGATGTGCGGCGTGCCTTTTTCGCACACGTTATTCAGCACTTCGCCGAATTGCGCGAGCTTGGCTGCCAATTCGTGTTCGTGCGCCGCTTCGAGGACGATCTGGCCTTCGACTTCGCTGAAATCCTTGCCGAGCTTGCGGAACACACCGGCTACGCGGGTGTAGGCGTACAGGAGGTACGGTGCGGTGTTGCCTTCGAAGTTCAGCATCTGGTCGAAGTTGAAGCTGTAGTCGCTGGTGCGGTGCTTGGACAGGTCGGCGTATTTCACCGCGCCAATGCCCACGACCTTGGCGATGTTGCGCAATTCCGCTTCGGCCAACTCAGGGTTCTTGTCTTTCACCAGGGTGTAGGCGCGTTCCCGGGCTTCGGTCAGCAGGTCGATCAGCTTCACGGTGCCGCCATCACGGGTCTTGAACGGACGGCCGTCGGCGCCGTTCATGGTGCCGAAGCCCATGTGTTCCATTTCCATCGGGTGCGTCACGAAGCCGGCCTTGCGGGCGACCGCGAACACTTGCTGGAAGTGCAGCGCCTGACGCTGGTCGACGAAGTACAGAGCGCGGTCAGCCTTGAGCGTGCCGCTGCGATAGCGCACGGCCGCCAGATCGGTGGTGGCATAAAGGTAGCCGCCATCGGCCTTGACGATGATCACCGGCAGCGGGTCGCCGTCGGCATTCTTGAATTCGTCGAGGAACACGCATTGCGCGCCGTTGCTTTCGACCAGCATGCCGGCGGCTTTCAGGTCGTTGACCACGTTGATCAAATCGTCGTTATAGGCGCTTTCGCCCATCACGTCGGACATGGTCAGTTTGACGTTGAGCAGCTCGTAGATTTTCTGGCAGTGCGACAGCGAGATGTCTTTGAACTTGGTCCACAGGGCCAGGCAGTCCGGGTCGCCGGCTTGCAGCTTGACCACCAGGCCGCGGGCGCGATCGGCGAACTCTTCGGATTCGTCGAAGCGTTGCTTGGCGGCGCGGTAGAAATTTTCCAGGTCCGACAGCTCGTCGCTGGTGATCGGGTTTTCCTGGAGATAAGCCATCAGCATGCCGAACTGGGTGCCCCAGTCGCCGACGTGGTTCTGACGGACGACATCGTCGCCGAGGAACTCCAGAACACGTGCCACGCCGTCGCCGATGATGGTCGAACGCAAGTGGCCGACGTGCATCTCTTTAGCCAGGTTCGGGGCCGACAGGTCGACGACGGTGCGCTGCACCGGGCCAGCCTTGCGCACGCCGATGCGGTCGTCGGCGAGGGCGGCATCCAGGCGAGTGGCCAGGGCATCAGTGTTCTGGAAGAAATTCAGGAAGCCCGGGCCGGCGATTTCGGTCTTGCTGACGTTTTCGTCAGCCGGCAGCGCAGCGATGATTTTCTCTGCCAGATCGCGTGGCTTCATGCTGGCCGGTTTGGCCAGCATCATCGCGATGTTGCTGGCGAAGTCGCCGTTCTTCTTGTCACGGGAGTTTTCCACCTGGATCGCCGGCGACAGGCCTTCAGGCAACACACCTTCGTTGACGAGTTGGGTGATGGCTTGTTGGATCAGCTGGCGAATGGTGTCTTTCATGGTGTTCTCTTTCGACCGCAAGCGCGGCGGCGCTTCGATGCGCTAGTGGAAAAACTGGGCATTATCCGTTGCGAAGACGGGCTTGCCAACTATAGCGGGCAGGTTATGGATATGTGGTGACAAATCGGGCCTCTTCGCGGGCAAGCCTCGCTCCTACAGGTTCGTGTCGTTCACAATATTGGCAAACGACTCGCCCCCTGTAGGAGCGAGGCTTGCCCGCGAAGGCGATCGAACAATCAATACAAATCGACGGGATCCACATCCAGCGACCAACGCACCGCCCGCCCACTCGGCATCTGCTCCAGCGCCAGCAACCAACTGCTTAACAGTCGATGCAACGGCGCCCGGGCCGTGGCCTGCAGCAACAACTGCGCACGATAACGCCCCGCGCGGCGTTCCATCGGTGCCGGCACCGGGCCGAGCAGCTCAATCCCGGTCAAATTCTGCTCAGCCAGCAAGCGCTCGGCCTCGCTGCACGCCTCATCAAGAAAACCTTCGGCCTGTCCCGGTTTGTGCGCTTCGGCCCGCAGCAAAGCCAAGTGCGCAAACGGCGGCAATCCCGCAGAGCGACGCTCGCTCAAGGCCTGTTCGGCAAAGGCGAAATAGCCTTGTTCGGTCAATTGCACCAGCAACGGATGATCGGCCAGGTGCGTCTGGATAATCACTCTGCCCGGCTCTTCCGCCCGTCCGGCGCGCCCGGCCACCTGAACGATCAACTGAGCCATGCGCTCGCTGGCGCGGAAGTCGCCGGAGAACAACCCTCCGTCGGCATCGAGAATCGACACCAGCGTCACTCGTGGAAAGTGGTGTCCTTTGGCGAGCATTTGCGTGCCCACCAGAATGCAAGGCTGGCCTTTCTGGATGGTGGCGAACAGCTGATTCATCGCGTCCTTGCGCGACGTGCTGTCGCGGTCGACCCGCAGCACCGGGACGTCCGGGAACAGAATCGCCAGGCGTTCTTCTGCGCGCTCGGTGCCGGCACCCACCGGCCGCAAATCGACCTTGCCGCACTTCGGGCAATGCCGAGGCACGCGCTCGACGTAGCCGCAATGGTGGCAGCGCAATTCGCCGGAGCGCTGGTGCACGGTCATCCGCGCATCGCAGCGCTGACATTCGGACATCCAGCCGCAGTCATGACACAGCAGCGTCGGCGCAAAACCGCGACGGTTGAGGAACACCAACACTTGTTGACCGGCCTCCAGGGTCTGACCGATGGCCTGCTGCATCGGCCCGGAAATACCGCTGTCCAGCGGACGGCTTTTTACATCGAGGCGCAGGAATCGCGGTTGCTTGGCGCCGCCAGCGCGCTCGTTCAGTCGTAGGAGCCCATACCGACCGGTGTAGGCGTTGTGCAGGCTTTCCAGTGAAGGCGTGGCGGAGCCGAGGACAATCGGGATGTTTTCCTGTCGCGCGCGCACCAATGCCAGATCGCGGGCGTGGTAACGCAGACCTTCCTGCTGTTTATAGGAGCCGTCGTGCTCTTCATCGATGATGATCAGGCCAGGGTTTTTCATCGGCGTGAACAGCGCCGAACGGGTGCCGATAATGATGTCGGCGTCGCCATCCCGGGCCGCGAGCCAGGCTTCGAGGCGTTCGCGGTCGTTGACGGCCGAGTGAATCAGCGCGATGCGCGCATTGAAACGCTGCTCGAAGCGCGCCAGGGTCTGCGGGCCGAGGTTGATCTCCGGGATCAGCACCAGCGCCTGCTTGCCGGCTTCGAGGGTTTCGCGGATCAGCTGTAAATAGACTTCCGTCTTGCCGCTGCCAGTAACGCCGGCCAGCAGGAACGCGTGATAACTGTCGAACCCGGCGCGAATCGCTTCATACGCGGCGCGCTGCTCAGGGTTGAGCGGCAACTCCGGTTGCGCCAGCCAGTGTTCGTGACGGGCGCCGGGGGCGTGCTTGCGGATTTCCACCTGCACCAAGTCCTTGGCCAGCAACAGATCCAGGCTGTCCTTGCTCAGCATCAGCTTGCTCAGCAACTGATGGGCCACGCCGTGGGGATGTTGGGCCAGCGTGGCCAGGGCTTCGCGCTGGCGCGGCGCACGGGCGATACGCGGATCATCCAGGCTGGCACCGGGCGCGGCGGACCAGAAGCGTTCCTGACGCGCCTCGGCCAGTTCGCCCTGACGCAGCAACACCGGCAGCGCCCAGCTCAAGGTGTCGCCAAGGCTGTGCTGGTAATACTGCGAGGTCCACAGGCACAGCTTGAACAGCGCCGGTGGCAGTGGCGGCGTGGCGTCTAGCAGGGCCAGCGCCGGCTTGAGCTTTTCTACCGGCACTTCGCTGTGATCGGTCACCTCCACCAGAATCCCGATCATCTCCCGTCGGCCGAACGGCACCCGCAGGCGCATGCCCGGCTGCAACTGGGCACGCAAGATCCCGGCCGGGGCACGGTAATCGAACAGGCGGCGCAGGGGCGAAGGCAGGGCGAGGCGCAAAATGGCGTCGGGCACGCGATGGTTTACTCGATGATGGGACGGTGAAGAAGGCCGGGAGCCTAGCAGACGGTCGGTGTAAGGGACAGCTTGCGTGATCGCAAAGGTCTGGTAGAATCCGCGGCCTAATTATGTGCGGTATTCAACAATAGTGTTGAGTGGCGGCACACTAGCCTGAGGAATACACCATGAAAGCCGATATCCATCCAGCGTACGAAACCATCGAAGTAACTTGCAGCTGCGGCAACAAGTTCGAAACTCGTTCGAACCTGTGCAAGCCACTGGGTACTGACGTATGCAACGAGTGCCACCCGTTCTACACCGGTAAGCAGAAGACTCTGGATACTGGCGGTCGTGTACAGCGCTTCGCAGACCGTTTCGGCGCTTTCGGCAAGAAAGCTCCTGCTGCTGCAGAGTAAGGTTGAAAAGCCCCATGGGCTTTACCTTGCTGTTGAAAAAGGCGTCCCTTGCGGGCGCCTTTTTTGTGTCTGCGATTTGGCTTTCCGGTGCCCAGGCCTTCTGTCCGGCGCCGAGCGGGCTGACCTCGGTGGCGGTGCAACGTGTGGTGGATGGCGACACCCTGCGCCTGAGCGATGGCCGCAGTGTACGCATGATCGGCTTGAATACGCCTGAGCTGGGCAAGCAGGGCCGTTCCGACGAGCCGTTCGCCGTGGCCGCACGCAAACGCCTGGAAGCGCTGGTGGCGGCCAGCGACGGGCGTGTGGGTTTACTGACCGGTAAAGAGAGCAAAGATCATTACGGTCGCACGCTGGCCCATGTCTATGGCGCCAATGGCGCCAACCTCGAAGCGCAGATGCTCGCCGAGGGCCTTGGTTTTCAAGTGGCGGTTGCGCCGAATGTCGATTTGGTCAGCTGCCAGCAAGCCGCCGAACGCAGCGCCCGTCAGGCCGGCCTTGGCCTGTGGCGGCAATCGCCTGTACTGAAAGCGGAGCAGATCAACGCCTCCGGTTTTGCCGTGCTCAGTGGTCGCGTGAGCAAGGTTCAGCGCAATCGCGGCGGGGTTTGGATTGAGTTGCAGGACGCGGTTGTATTGCGCGTTGCACCCAATTTGCTCGGGCAGTTCGATGTTGCATCGCTTGAACGGCTGAAGGGCAGGCAGATCGAGGCGCGTGGCTGGGTGGTGGATCGATCGCGTCGGGGCGGTTTGAAATCCGGGCAGGCGCGCTGGCTTCTACCGCTGACCGATCCGGCGATGTTACAAGCGGCACCCTGATAAAAAATTGTAGACATTTTTTATGGCGATTGTGAACAGTCTATCCCTTGTGTTCCGCGGCTCTTGGCCCAAAGTCGTAAGGCAGGGCGCTTGACAGGGGTGACTGGTCAGTCTTGTGGGGACTTTGCGACACGCGTATCCTCGGCGGTCCGTCTGTCCAACAGTAAAAGCGGAATGCCCACATGTCTGATTTGAAAACTGCCGCTCTCGAATATCACGCCCATCCTCGTCCAGGGAAGCTGAGTGTCGAGCTCACCAAGGCCACCGCTACCGCCCGCGACCTGTCGCTGGCCTACAGCCCCGGCGTAGCCGAACCAGTACGCGAAATCGCCCGCGATCCTGAACTGGCCTACAAATACACCGGCAAAGGCAACCTGGTTGCAGTCATTTCCGATGGCACCGCGATTCTCGGCCTGGGTAACCTCGGCCCATTGGCTTCCAAGCCAGTGATGGAAGGTAAGGGCGTGCTGTTCAAGCGCTTCGCCGGCATCGACGTTTTCGACATCGAAGTCGACTCCGAAAGCCCGCAAGCCTTCATCGACACCGTCAAGCGTATCTCCATCACCTTCGGTGGCATCAACCTGGAAGACATCAAGGCGCCTGAGTGCTTTGAGATCGAACGCGCTCTGATCGAGCAGTGCGACATTCCAGTATTCCACGATGACCAGCACGGCACCGCGATCGTTACTGCTGCCGGCATGATCAACGCCCTGGAAATCGCTGGCAAAACCCTGGCTGACGCCAAGATTGTCTGCCTGGGCGCCGGTGCGGCCGCCATCTCCTGCATGAAATTGCTGGTGAGCATGGGTGCCAACATCGAAAACATCTTCATGGTTGACCGTACCGGTGTGATCCACTCCGGCCGTGACGACCTGAACCAGTACAAAGCTGTCTTCGCTCACGCGACCGACAAGCGCACCCTGGCTGACGCCCTGACCGGTGCTGACGTGTTCGTTGGCCTGTCCGGCCCGAACCTGTTGAGCGCTGAAGGCCTGAAATCCATGGCGGCCAACCCGATCGTGTTCGCGTGCTCCAACCCGGATCCGGAAATCTCCCCGGAACTGGCGCACGCCACCCGTGACGACGTGATCATGGCGACCGGCCGTTCGGACTACCCGAACCAGGTCAACAACGTACTGGGCTTCCCGTTCATCTTCCGTGGAGCCCTGGACGTTCGCGCCAAGCGCATCAACGAAGAGATGAAAGTGGCAGCGGCCAACGCCCTGCGTGAACTGGCCAAGCTGCCGGTTCCTCAGGAAGTGTGCGACGCCTACGGCGGCATCAAGCTGGAATTCGGTCGTGAGTACATCATTCCGAAGCCAATGGATGCTCGCTTGATCACCGTGATCTCCGATGCCGTGGCCAAGGCTGCCATCGAGACCGGCGTAGCGACCCTGCCGTATCCGAAGAACTACCCGCTGAAAAGCGTGGATGACGTGTTCAACGGCTAAGCCGTTGTAGCGCTTCAACCGAAAGCCCCGATTCGTATGAGTCGGGGCTTTTTTTGTCTGTGGTTTTTGTGGTGTCTGTAAGGGCCTCTTCGCGGGCAAGCCTCGCTCCTACAGGGGCAAACGCTGGGAACTTTCCATATCCGTAGGAGCGAGGCTTGCCCGCGAAGAGGCCCTCAAGGACAAAGCAAAACCTGCAGGCCATAAAAAGCCCCGCTCTTCTTCCGAAGGCGGGGCTTTCGCATTGCGCTACGCGATCAGAACAAATCGATCGGCGCCGCTTCATCCGCAGGCAGTGGGCTGCCCGGCGCATTGCCGTTACCCAGCTCATTCACCGACGGAGGCGTGTCTTCGGCCTTGAACAGCTCGAAGTACGCGCCTGGCGTGCCTGGGCTGGCCGCGCGGCCGCTGACCGGGTCAACCCGCAGGCTGAGAATGCCTTCCGGCTCTGGTTGGGTGTGGGGCGGCTTGTCCTTGAGCGCGGCAGCCATGTAGTTCATCCAGATCGGCAGCGCGACGGTGCCACCGAACTCGCGTTTGCCCAGGCTTTCAGGCTGATCGAACCCGGTCCAGACGGTGGTCACGTAATCGGCGTTGTAGCCGGAGAACCAGGCGTCCTTGGATTCGTTGGTGGTACCGGTCTTGCCCGCAATGTCACTGCGACCCAAGGCCAGTGCGCGGCGGCCGGTGCCGAGTTTGATCACGTCCTCAAGCATGCTGTTGAGGATGTAAGTGGTGCGACCGTCGACGATGCGTTCGGCCACGGCCGGCGTTTGCGGCGCAGTGCCGGGTGCGGCCGGCGCTTCCCCCGGCGTCGCATTGACCGTGAACGCCTGGGCGTCGGTCGGTGCGGCGATGCCGTTGGTCGCTGTGTCGCCCTGAGGAACACTCGGCGGGTTGGCGACGAACAGCGTGTCGCCATTGCGGCTTTCGATCTTGTCGATGATGTACGGGCTGATTTTGTAGCCACCGTTGGCGAAGGTGCTCCAGCCGGTGGCGATTTCCATTGGCGTCAGGGTCGCGGTGCCCAGGGCCAGGGACAAGTTGCGTGGCAGGTCCTGCTTGTTGAAGCCGAACTTGCTGATGTAGTCGATGGTGCGATCAATGCCCAGCGCCTGTACCAGTCGGATCGATACCAGGTTGCGCGACTTGTACAGCCCTTCACGCAGGCGGATCGGGCCGAGGAAGGTGTTGGTGTCGTTCTTCGGGCGCCAGACCTTGTCCAGGTATTCATCGACGAACACGATCGGCGCATCGTTCACCAGGCTGGCGGCGGTGTAGCCGTTATCCAGCGCGGCGCTGTACACGAAGGGCTTGAAGCTCGAGCCCGGCTGACGCTTGGCCTGCATGGCGCGGTTGTAGTTGCTCTGCTCGAAGGCAAAACCGCCGACCAGCGAGCGAATGGCGCCGTTCTGCGGATCCAGGGAAACCAGCGCGCCTTGCGCTTGCGGAATCTGGCTGAATTTCAGCGAATTGTCCGGTTGGCGCTGCACGCGAATCAGGTCACCGACCTGAGCCACGTCCGACGGCTGCTTCGGATTGGCGCCCATGCTGTTGGTATTCAGGAACGGACGCGCCCATTTCATGCTGTCCCAGGCGACGTGTTCTTCACCGGTGCGGGTGATCACTTGCAGGCCGTTCTTGTCGACCTGGGTGACGATGGCCGGCTCAAGGCCGCTGATGGTCCGCTGTTTGGTCAGTTCGGTGGCCCAGGCCTCGCGAGTCTTGCCCGGCAGGCGCGACTCAGGACCGCGATAGCCGTGACGCTGATCGTAGGTCATCAAGCCTTCGTGCACCGCGGTGTTGGCCATTTCCTGAAGATTGCTCGGCACCGTCGTGGTCACGCGAAAACCTTCGGTGTAAGCATCGCTGCCATAGCGGCCGACCATTTCGGCACGGGCCATTTCAGCGATGTACGGGGCGTTCACTTCCGGGGTCGGCACGTGGTAACTGGCGTTCAGCGGTTCGTTGATCGCGGTGGTGTAGTCGGCTTCGGTGATCTTGCCGAGTTTGTACATGCGCCCCAGGATCCAGTCGCGACGTTCCTTGCTGCGGGCCGGGTTGGCCAGCGGGTTGAAGCGCGAAGGGGCTTTTGGCAGGCCGGCGATCATCGCCATCTGCGCCAGGCTGACGTCGCGAATCGATTTGCCGTAGTAAACCTGCGCGGCGGCTTCGATGCCGTAGGCGCGGTTGCCCAGGTAAATCTTGTTGACGTATAGCTCGAGGATCTCGTCCTTGTTCAGCTGCCGTTCGATCTGCAGGGCCAGGAGGATTTCGGTGGTTTTGCGCGAGAAACTGCGTTCGCTGGTCAGGAAGAAGTTCTTCGCCACCTGCATGGTGATAGTGCTGCCACCGGACTGGATGTGTCCGCTTTTTATCAGTTGGGTCGCTGCGCGCATCAGGCTGCTGGGATCGACACCGTAGTGGTTGGCGAAATTGTCGTCTTCAGCACTTAGTAACGCATTGATGAAATTGGGGGGAATGTCGGCGAAACGGATCGGTGTGCGGCGCATTTCGCCAAATTCTGCGATCAGCTTGTTGTCGCTGCTGTATACCCGTAATGGAATCTGCAACTGGATGCTTCGCAGAGCCTCCACAGATGGCAATCCCGGACTAAGGTAAAGAAACGCGCCGCTCAGACCAAGGAGCAGTCCGCAGAAAACGGCGACGATGGACCAACCGAAAAATTTCAGCAGACGAATCAAGGCTTTGGGATATCCAGGGCAAAGAATGAATTAGGCAACAGGGTTCAGATAAACAGGGAGCAACCCGCGCTTGCAGTAAAACCGGAAAAAAACGCTGGGCATTATAAGCATTTTTCCGTCGAGGGCGTCATTTGCGCTGCTGTCAAGACGGGTGGTTTGAACGCAACGGGTATTACAGAGTCCGTAAGACACGGATAGTCATAGGGAATTGGTAGTGCTAGGACTCTTCAATAAGAAAGCCAATACGCTTCTGGGCATCGACATCAGCTCCACGTCGGTGAAGCTGCTTGAGCTCAGTCGCCAGGGTGAGCGTTATCGGGTCGAGGCCTATGCGGTCGAGCCCTTGCCCGCCAACTCAGTGGTCGAAAAAAATATCGCCGAACTCGAAGGCGTGGGCCAGGCACTCGCGCGCGTGCTGCTCAAGGCCAAAACCAACCTCAGGAATGTCGCCGTGGCCGTCGCCGGTTCGGCAGTCATCACCAAAACCATCGAGATGGACGCAGGTCTTTCCGACGACGAGATGGAAAACCAGCTGAAGATCGAGGCCGATCAGTACATCCCCTATCCTTTGGACGAAGTCGCCATCGACTTCGAAGTCCAGGGCGTGTCGGCGCGTAACCCCGAGCGGGTCAATGTGCTGCTGGCGGCCTGTCGCAAGGAAAACGTCGAGGTGCGTGAGGCTGCCCTGGCGCTGGCCGGCCTGACGGCGCGAGTGGTGGACGTCGAAGCCTATGCGCTGGAGCGATCGTTCTCCCTGCTGGCCGGTCAACTGGCGGTCTCGCAGGAGGGGCTGACCGTGGCGGTGGTCGACATCGGCGCGACCATGACCACCCTGAGCGTGCTGTACAACGGGCGGATCATCTACACCCGGGAACAATTGTTCGGCGGTCGTCAGCTCACGGAGGAAATCCAGCGCCGGTATGGCCTGACCATCGAGCAGGCGGGGCTGGCGAAGAAGCAGGGCGGGTTGCCGGATGACTACGTCAGCGAAGTCTTGCAGCCTTTTCGCGAGGCGCTGGTGCAGCAGGTTTCCCGGTCGCTGCAGTTCTTCTTCGCTTCCGGTCAGTACAACGCGGTCGATCACATCCTGCTGGCTGGCGGTACCGCGTCGGTCCCGGGGCTTGATCGCCTGATCGAACAGCGGTTGGGCACGCCGACCCAGGTGGCCAATCCGTTCTCCGACATGGCGTTGAGCAGCAAGGTCAACGCCGGGGCCCTGGCAAGCGATGCGCCAGCACTGATGATCGCCTGCGGGCTCGCGCTCAGGAGTTTCGACTGATGGCGCGGATCAATCTTTTACCCTGGCGCGAAGAACTTCGTGAAGAGCGTCGCAAACGCTTTTTGCTGGCACTGGTCGGCGTTCTGGCGTGCTCGGTGGGCGCGATTTTCATTGCCGACCAGGTCATCAGTGGCGCCATTGACCGACAAGTGGCGCGTAACGATTTCATCGGCAAACAGATTGCCGTGGTCGACGAGCGCATCAAGCAGATCAGCGACTTGAAGTCCCGTCGCCAGCAGCTCGTCGAGCGCATGCGCATCATCCAGGACCTGCAAGGCAACCGTCCGATCAGCGGGCGGATTTTCGACCAGTTGGCGCGTACCCTGCCGGACGGGGTGTATTTCACCGAAGTGAAAATGGCCGGCAAAACCTTGTCCATCACCGGCGCGGCGGAATCGAACAATCGTGTTTCGGACCTGATGCGCAATCTGGATGCGTCCGACTGGTTCGATGCGCCGAGTCTCACGGAAGTCAAAGCCACCACCGCCGGTCAGCTGGATCAGGCCAACGTCTTTCAGTTGACCGTCCGTCAGACTCAGCCCGCCGTTGTGGAGGCTGGCAAATGAGCCCCTCGGAATGGTTCGAAGGCCTGCGCAAGATCGACATCAACGATCTGGACACCAACAACATGGGTTCCTGGCCGCCGGCGATCAAGGCGCTGGCGGGGGGCTTGCTCGTGGTTCTGGTGTTGGCCCTCGGTTACACCTTTTACATCAGCGATCAGGAAGATCACCTCGAACTCAAGCGTGAAGAGGAGTCGACCCTCAAGGAGCAATTCGCGAACAAGGCGCACATGGCGGCAAACCTGGAGCTGTATACCCAACAGATGAAAGAGATGGAGAACTCTTTTGGCGTGCTGCTGCGGCAATTGCCCAGTGACACCGAAGTGCCCGGGCTGCTGGAGGACATCACCCGCACTGGCCTCGGTAGCGGGCTGGAGTTCGAAGAGATCAAGCTGCTGCCGGAGGTAACCCAGCAGTTCTACATCGAACTGCCGATCCAGATCACCGTGACGGGTGCCTATCACGACCTGGCGACGTTCGTCAGTGGCGTGGCCGGGTTGCCGCGGATCGTTACGCTGCATGATTTCGACCTTGCGCCGGCCGACCCCGAGGGCGGCCCGAAACTGCGCATGAGCATCCTTGCCAAGACCTATCGCTACAACGACAAGGGGTTGCAGAAATGAACCCGATTCGTTGCTTGTTGATGGTTGTGTTGCTCGCTGGCCTGGCCGGTTGCGGCAACGGCAATGACGTCGGCGACCTCGACGCTTTCATGAATGAAGTGCGTCTCAGGCCGCCGGGCAAGATTGAACCAACGCCGACGTTCCGGTCTTACCCCACATTCACCTACAGCGCTGCCAACCTGCGCAGCCCGTTTTCCCGGCAGGTCAGGGTCGACCTGGCGGGGCAGAAGCGCGGCTCGCGCAACGTCAAGCCCGACCCCAGCCGCGCCCGGCAATACCTCGAAGGTTTCAACATCGAGCAGTTTGAAATGGTCGGCACGATCTCCAATGCGACCGGCTCCTTTGCGCTGTTGCGCGGGGCAGGCGGGGTGCATCGGCTGAAAGTCGGCGATTACCTGGGGCGTAACGATGGACGGATCGTCGCCATCAGCGGCTCGCAAGTCGATGTGGTCGAAATCGTTCCCGACGGCGAAGGTGCCTGGCTGGAACGGCCACGGACCATCCCTTTGAAAGAGCACTCATAGTGGAACTCGAATAATGAACAGGATTTTCTCAACCCTCGGTATCTCGCTATGGATAGCGTTGCTGTCGCCGATGGTACAAGCGGCCAACCTCAAAGCGCTGGATGTTGCCGCGCTGCCGGGTGATCGTGTCGAGTTGAAGTTGTCTTTCGATGGCCCGCCACCGCAACCTCACGGTTATACGACCGAGTCGCCTGCACGAATCGCGCTGGATCTGCCCGGCGTGGTCAATCAGCTTTCGAGCAAGAGTCGTGAGCTGGGCGGCGGCAATGCCCGTAGCGCGACGGTGGTGGAAGCCAAGGACCGGACGCGGCTAATCATCAATCTGACCCAGTTGACCCCGTACAGCGCCCGTGTCGAGGGCAACAACCTGATCGTGGTGGTCGGGCAAGGCGCCAACAACAAAGCGCCCCGGCCGACTACCCGCGCAGCGACTGCAGCGCCCGCCCCGACGAAAGCCTATGCGCCCGTCGGCAAGGCCATCCGCGGTGTGGATTTCCAGCGCGGCACTCAGGGTGAAGGCAACGTGGTGATTGATCTGTCGGATCCGTCCATCGCCCCGGACATCCAGGAGCGCGACGGCAAGATCATCCTCGGTTTCGCCAAAACCCAATTGCCAGAGCCGTTGCGCGTGCGACTGGACGTCAAGGATTTCGCCACTCCAGTGCAGTTCGTCAATGCCAGCGCCACGGGCGATCGGGCCACGATCAGTATCGAGCCCAGCGGAGCGTTCGATTATTCGACCTATCAGACCGACAACAAGCTTACAGTCAGCATTCGGCCAATGACCGTCGATGACCTGCAAAAGCGCAACGCCGAACGCTTTGCCTATACCGGTGAAAAACTCTCGCTGAATTTCCAGGACATTGACGTGCGTTCGGTGCTGCAACTGATCGCCGATTTCACCAACCTCAATCTGGTGGCCAGCGACACGGTGCAAGGCGGCATCACCTTGCGTTTGCAGAACGTGCCGTGGGACCAGGCGCTAGACCTGGTGCTGAAAACCAAAGGCCTGGACAAACGCATGATCGGCAACGTCCTGCTGGTGGCGCCGGCCGATGAAATCGCCGCGCGTGAACGTCAGGAACTGGAATCGCAGAAGCAGATTTCCGAACTGGCGCCTTTGCGTCGTGAGTTGCTGCAGGTCAACTACGCCAAGGCTGCGGACATCGCCAAGCTGTTCACGTCGGTGACCAGTGCCGAATCGAAAATCGACGAGCGGGGCTCGATTACGGTCGATGAGCGGACGAACAACATCATTGCCTACCAGACCCAGGACCGACTCGACGAACTTCGTCGCATCGTCGCGCAACTGGATATCCCGGTGCGTCAGGTGATGATCGAGGCGCGAATCGTCGAAGCCAACGTCGACTACGACAAAAGCCTCGGTGTGCGCTGGGGTGGTTCGGTGCAGAACAAGGGCAACTGGAACACATCCGGCGTCAGCAATGGTTCGTCGACCACTATCGGTACTCCGGGCAGCACCAGCACCAACTCGCCGTTTGTCGACCTGGGCGCTGCGGGCAACACCTCGGGGATCGGCATCGCCTTCATCACCGATAACGTGCTGCTGGACCTGGAGTTGACCGCGATGGAGAAGACCGGTAACGGCGAAATCGTCTCGCAACCCAAGGTGGTCACGTCCGACAAGGAAACCGCGAAAATCCTTAAAGGCACCGAGATTCCCTATCAGGAAGCCAGCTCCAGCGGTGCCACGTCGGTGTCGTTCAAGGAGGCGTCGCTGTCCCTTGAGGTTACGCCGCAGATCACCCCGGACAACCGGATCATCATGGAGGTCAAAGTCACCAAGGATGAGCCGGACTACCTGAACAAGGTCCAGGATGTACCACCGATCAAGAAAAACGAGGTCAATGCCAAGGTCCTGGTCAATGATGGCGAGACCATCGTGATCGGCGGGGTTTTCTCAAATACTCAGAGCAAGGTTGTAGATAAGGTGCCATTTCTCGGTGATGTGCCGTATCTTGGCCGCCTTTTCCGGCGTGACGTGGTTTCGGAGAAAAAATCCGAGCTGCTGGTATTTCTCACTCCGCGTATCATGAATAACCAGGCGATTGCTGTGAGTCATTGATTCTGTGCGAAATTTGATTCTTGTTGGACCGATGGGGGCTGGAAAAAGCACCATCGGCCGGTTGCTGGCCAAAGAGCTGCGCCTGCCGTTCAAAGATTCCGATAAGGAAATTGAATTGCGCACGGGCGCCAATATCCCGTGGATTTTCGATAAAGAAGGCGAACCGGGCTTTCGTGACCGCGAGCAGGCGATGATTGCCGAGCTGTGCGGCTGCGATGGCGTGGTGCTGGCGACCGGTGGCGGCGCGGTGATGCGCGAAGCCAATCGTCGGGCGCTGCACGCCGGGGGGCGGGTGGTCTATCTGCATGCATCAGTCGAGCAGCAGGTCGGCCGCACGTCCCGCGATCGCAATCGACCCTTGTTGCGCACCGCCGATCCGGCCAAGACCCTGCGGGATCTGTTGGCGATCCGCGATCCGCTGTATCGGGAAATCGCCGACCTGGTGGTGGAAACCGATGAGCGGCCGCCGCGAATGGTCGTGCTCGATATTCTCGAGCGCTTGCAGCAGCTACCTCCCCGTTAAAGCGCAGCGCGAAATGCGCTATCCTCGGCGTCCGGTCATGGCCGCTCAAGGTTGTGGCGGATGGCTACCGAACGGCGTCACACCAGCAGACGCCGTGGACATTCGTTAACTCAAGGCAGGACGCCTGATTCCATCTTCACTGTGGGGACACATGCAGACACTCAAGGTCGATCTAGGCGAGCGCAGCTACCCGATTCACATTGGCGAAGGTTTGTTGGATCAGCCTGAGCTGCTGGCCCCGCATATTCGCGGGCGGCAAGTAGCGATCATCTCCAACGAGACCGTTGCGCCGCTCTATCTTGAACGTCTGACCCGCAGCCTCGCGCAGTTCTCGGTGATTTCCGTGGTGCTGCCAGACGGCGAAGCCTTCAAGACCTGGGAAACCCTGCAACTGATTTTCGACGGCCTGCTGACTGCACGCCACGACCGCCGTACCACGGTAATCGCCCTCGGTGGCGGTGTGATTGGTGACATGGCCGGTTTCGCGGCTGCCTGCTATCAGCGCGGTGTTGATTTCATTCAGGTCCCGACCACGTTGCTGTCGCAAGTCGACTCCTCTGTGGGCGGCAAGACCGGGATCAACCATCCGCTGGGCAAGAACATGGTCGGCGCGTTCTATCAGCCGAACGTCGTGCTGATCGATACCGCGACCCTCAATACCCTGCCGGCCCGCGAACTCTCTGCGGGGCTGGCGGAAGTCATCAAGTACGGGCTGATCTGCGACGAGCCGTTCCTGACCTGGCTCGAAGAAAACGTCGATCGCCTGCGCGCCCTGGACCAGGTCGCCCTGACGTATGCCATCGAGCGTTCCTGCGCCGCCAAGGCTGAGGTGGTCGGTGCTGACGAGAAGGAGACCGGTGTTCGCGCCACGTTGAACCTGGGTCACACGTTCGGCCACGCTATCGAAACCCATATGGGCTATGGTGTCTGGCTTCATGGTGAAGCCGTCGCTGCTGGCACTGTAATGGCGTTGGAAATGTCCGCGCGACTGGGCTGGATCAGCGAGCAAGAGCGCGATCGCGGCATTCGCCTGTTTCAGCGTGCCGGCCTGCCGGTCATCCCACCGGAAGAGATGACCGAAGCCGATTTTCTCGAACACATGGCAATTGACAAGAAAGTGATCGACGGTCGTTTACGCCTGGTGCTGCTGCGCCGCATGGGCGAAGCAGTGGTGACCGACGATTATCCGAAAGAAGTTTTACAGGCCACGCTGGGAGCGGATTACCGCGCCCTGGCTCAGCTTAAAGGTTAATAAGATCCCGATGACTAGTTTGCATGCCGACGAGGCTTTCCTCGGCCATTACCAGTTGAGTCATGACCCTTTTGCTCCACGGGTGCCTGGCTTCAAATTCTTCCCGGCCCAGCGCAAACCGGTGCTGGGGCAACTGCATCACCTGGCACGTTACAGCCAGTTGCTGCTGGTGGTTACCGGCCCGCAGGGCAGCGGCAAGACCCTGTTGCGCCAAGCCCTGGTAGCCAGCACCAACAAGCAATCGGTGCAAAGCGTGGTGGTTTCCGCCCGTGGTGCTGGCGATGCGGCCGGCGTGCTGCGTCAGGTGGCCCAGGCGCTGAACGTCGCCCAGGCTGAGGTCAACGCGATTCTGGCCCAGGTCGTGCAGCTTGCGCTGACCGGGCAGGAAGTCTATTTGCTGGTGGATGACGCCGAGCAGCTCGACGAGTCCGCGCTGGAGGCCCTGCTGGCCCTGGCCGCCGGTGCGCCGGAAGGTCGTCCGCATGTGTTCCTGTTCGGTGAGTCGTCGCTGATTGCGCAACTGGATGCGCTGAGCCTCGAGGAAGAGCGCTTCCACGTCATCGAGTTGCAGCCTTACACCGAAGAAGAAACCCGCGAATACCTGGACCAGCGGCTCGAAGGCGCCGGCCGGGGTATCGAACTTTTCACCGCAGAACAGATCTCTGATATTCACGAAAGCTCCGACGGCTGGCCTGGCACCATCAACCAGGTTGCCCGCGATGCAATGATCGAAGCCATGATTGCCAGCCGCTCAGCGGTCAAGCGTCCAAGTATGGGGTTCAACATGCCGAAGAAACACGTATTGGCGATTTCCGCCGTCGTCGTGGTCGCGGTAGCCGCCGCCTGGTTGATGCCGGGTCGCAGCAAAGCACCGACCACCGGCGCGCCTGCCAACGAACAGGCGCAACTGCCACTCGGCCAGGGCACGCCGCAACCGAACAGCGGCGGTGCGCCTTCCGTCGAATTCGCCGGTAATTCGCAACCGATGCCATTGCCGCTGGTCGGCAACTCGCAACCGGTCATGCGCGGTCCGCTGGCCGAAGCAGCCGGTGGCATTACCGAAGGCGACGACGGTGTGCCGGTCGAAGGTTCCAGCGCTACACCGCCAACCGTGACCACCACTGCGCCGCCGGCGGGCATCCAGCCTGGCCCTGCGCCAACGCCTGCCGCTAAACCGGCCCCAGCGCCGACTCAGGTCGCGACCGCCAAGCCAGTCCCGACTGCGCCTGCCGTGAAGCCGACTCCAGCGCCAGCCAAGCCAGCCGTCGTGGCTACCGCCAAGCCGGTCGAGAAGCCAGCCGCCGCTCCTGCGAAAGGCGCCGGTGGCACCTGGTACGCCGGGCAGCCTACAAGCAACTACGTGGTGCAGATCCTCGGCACCAGCTCCGAAGCGACCGCGCAAAACTTCGTGAAAGAGCAAGGCGGCGAGTACCGTTATTTCAAGAAAGTCCTCAACGGCAAGCCGCTTTACGTCATCACCTACGGTAACTTCGCCAACCGCGATGCAGCCCTGACCGCCATCAAGGCCTTGCCAGCGAAGGTTCAGGCTGGTAAACCTTGGCCTCGCACTGTCGCCAGCGTCCAACAGGAACTGGCAACAACTCGCTGAAGATTCGGCGGCCTTACCCAGGCCGCCTCTCCAAGCACCTCAAAATTTCTGCAAGTGCGCGCCGCCTCTCCAGGCCGCGTGCCTTGTGGTGTCTGCGTTACAGTAGTCTTTGAGTCGTTGCGGTCAAAATTAAAAAAGTTTTGACTAGCACAGCAGATCGCTTTAAACCTTTCACAAATGCGACATAGATTTGCGACAGTTCGTCGTCAAATTTGTGAGCCTCTGTGTCGCTGTGTACAATGACCACCCTTTTGCCCCCGCTAAGCCGACGAACGTTCGGCGCGGATCGCAAGTGGTTGAATTGAAAAGAAATTTGCCTCGAAAAGAGGCAGCCTGGTGAGAAAGTGTCTATGAAAGCAGGTCTGTACCAACCAGATGAATTCAAGGATAACTGTGGTTTCGGCCTGATAGCCCATATGCAGGGCGAGCCCAGTCATACCCTTTTGCAAACGGCCATCGAGGCCCTGACCTGCATGACCCACCGCGGTGGGATCAACGCCGACGGCAAGACCGGTGACGGTTGCGGTCTGCTGATTCAAAAGCCGGATGTGTTCCTGCGAGCCATCGCCCAGGAAACCTTCGGCGTCGAACTGCCCAAGCAATATGCCGTAGGCATGGTCTTCTTCAACCAGGACCCGGTCAAAGCCGAAGCCGCTCGCGAGAACATGAACCGCGAGATCCTCGCTGCCGGCCTGCAACTTGTCGGCTGGCGCAAAGTGCCGATCGACACCAGCGTCCTCGGCCGCCTGGCCCTGGAGCGCCTGCCGCAGATCGAACAGGTGTACATCGGCGGTGAAGGCCTGAGCGATCAGGACATGGCGATCAAGCTGTTCACCTCCCGTCGTCGCTCGTCCGTGGCCAATGCCGCCGACACCGATCACTACATCTGCAGCTTTTCGCACAAGACCATCATTTATAAAGGCCTGATGATGCCGGCGGACTTGACCGCCTTCTATCCAGACCTCAGCGACCAGCGCCTGCAAACCTCGATTTGCGTGTTCCACCAGCGCTTCTCCACCAACACCCTGCCGAAATGGCCGCTGGCTCAACCGTTCCGCTTCCTGGCGCACAACGGCGAGATCAACACCATCACCGGCAACCGCAACTGGGCCGTGGCCCGTCGCACCAAGTTCAGCAACGATTTGATGGACCTGGAAGAGCTCGGCCCGCTGGTCAACCGTGTCGGTTCCGACTCCTCCAGCATGGACAACATGCTCGAGCTGATGGTCACCGGTGGCATCGACCTGTTCCGTGGCGTGCGGATGATCATTCCGCCTGCGTGGCAGAACGTCGAAACCATGGACCCGGATCTGCGGGCGTTCTACGAATACAACTCGATGCACATGGAACCGTGGGACGGCCCGGCCGGCGTGGTAATGACCGACGGTCGTTACGCGGTGTGCCTGCTCGACCGTAACGGTCTGCGTCCGGCGCGTTGGGTCACCACCAAAAACGGCTTCATTACCCTGGCTTCCGAAATCGGTGTCTGGAATTACCAGCCTGAGGACGTGATCGCCAAGGGCCGCGTAGGCCCAGGTCAGATCTTTGCCGTGGACACCGAAACCGGTCAGATCCTCGACACCGACGCGATCGACAACCGCTTGAAGTCCCGTCATCCGTACAAGCAATGGCTGCGCAAGAATGCCCTGCGCATCCAGGCGACCATGGAAGACAACGACCACGGTTCGGCGTTCTACGACGTGGACCAGCTCAAGCAGTACATGAAGATGTACCAGGTCACGTTCGAAGAACGTGATCAGGTGCTGCGTCCGCTCGGCGAGCAAGGCTACGAAGCCGTCGGCTCGATGGGCGACGATACGCCGATGGCCGTGCTGTCCCAGCGCGTGCGTACGCCGTACGACTATTTCCGTCAGCAGTTCGCGCAGGTCACCAACCCACCGATCGACCCGCTGCGTGAAGCCATCGTCATGTCGCTGGAGATTTGCCTCGGTGCCGAGCGCAATATCTTCCAGGAGTCGCCGGAACACGCCTCGCGCGTGATCCTCAGCTCGCCGGTCATTTCCCCGGCCAAGTGGCGTTCGCTGATGAACCTGGATCGTCCGGGCTTCGAGCGTGCGATCATCGACCTCAACTACGACGAAAGCGTCGGCCTCGAAGCGGCCATCCGCAACGTCGCCGATCAGGCTGAAGAAGCCGTGCGCTCCGGCCGCACCCAGGTCGTGCTGAGTGACCGTCGCATTGCCCCGGGCAAGTTGCCGATCCACGCTTCGCTCGCCACCGGCGCGGTGCACCACCGCCTGACCGAGAAAGGCCTGCGTTGCGACTCCAACATCCTCGTGGAAACCGCGACGGCTCGCGACCCGCATCACTTTGCGGTGCTGATCGGTTTCGGCGCCTCGGCGGTCTATCCGTTCCTGGCCTACGAAGTGCTGGGCGACCTGATCCGTACCGGTGAAGTCCTGGGCGACCTCTATGAGGTGTTCAAGAACTACCGCAAAGGCATCACCAAAGGTCTGCTCAAGATCCTGTCGAAGATGGGTATCTCGACCATCACCTCGTACCGCGGTGCGCAATTGTTCGAGGCCATCGGCCTGTCTGAAGAAGTCTGCGAACTGAGCTTCCGTGGCGTTCCGAGCCGCATCAAGGGGGCGCGTTTCGTCGACATCGAAGCCGAGCAGAAAGCCCTGGCCGCCGAAGCCTGGAGCCCGCGCAAGCCGATCCAGCAGGGCGGTCTGCTGAAGTTCGTCCACGGTGGCGAATATCACGCGTACAACCCGGACGTGGTCAGCACCTTGCAAGCCGCTGTGCAGCAGGGCGACTACAGCAAGTTCAAGGAATACACGGCGCTGGTGGACAACCGTCCGGTGTCGATGATCCGCGACATGTTCAAGGTCAAGACCCTCGACACGCCGCTGGACATCAGCGAGATCGAACCGCTGGAATCGGTGCTCAAGCGCTTCGACTCCGCGGGCATCTCCCTTGGTGCGTTGTCGCCAGAAGCTCACGAAGCCCTGGCCGAAGCCATGAACCGCCTCGGTGCGCGTTCCAACTCCGGCGAAGGCGGCGAAGACCCGGCGCGCTACGGCACCATCAAGAGCTCGAAAATCAAGCAAGTCGCGACTGGCCGTTTCGGTGTAACTCCGGAATACCTGGTCAACGCCGAAGTGCTGCAAATCAAAGTCGCCCAGGGCGCCAAGCCTGGTGAAGGTGGTCAGCTGCCAGGCGGCAAGGTCAACGGTCTGATCGCCAAGCTGCGTTACGCCGTGCCGGGCGTGACCCTGATTTCGCCGCCGCCGCACCACGACATCTACTCGATCGAAGACTTGTCGCAGCTGATTTTCGACCTGAAACAAGTCAACCCGAAGGCTCTGGTTTCGGTGAAGCTGGTTGCAGAAGCGGGCGTCGGCACCATCGCCGCCGGTGTGGCCAAGGCCTACGCGGACTTGATCACCATCTCCGGCTACGACGGTGGCACCGGCGCATCGCCGCTGACCTCGATCAAATACGCAGGCGCACCGTGGGAACTCGGCCTGGCCGAAACCCACCAGACCCTGCGTGGCAACGACTTGCGCGGTAAAGTCCGGGTGCAAACCGACGGCGGCCTGAAAACCGGCCTCGACGTGATCAAGGCTGCGATCCTCGGCGCTGAAAGCTTCGGCTTCGGTACCGCGCCAATGATCGCCCTGGGCTGCAAGTACCTGCGTATCTGCCACCTGAACAACTGCGCCACCGGCGTCGCGACTCAGAACGAGAAGCTGCGCAAGGATCACTACATCGGTACCGTCGACATGGTGGTGAATTTCTTCACCTACGTCGCCGAAGAAACCCGTGAGTGGCTGGCCAAGCTGGGCGTGCGTTCCCTCGAAGAGCTGATCGGTCGTACCGATCTGCTGGACATCCTCGAAGGCCAGACCGCCAAGCAGCAACACCTGGACCTGACGCCATTGCTGGGCAGCGATCACATCCCGGCAGACAAGCCTCAGTTCTGCCAGGTCGACCGCAACCCGCCGTTCGACAAAGGCCTGTTGGCCGAGAAAATGGTCGACATGGCCACTTCGGCCATCAACGACAAGAGCGGCGCTGATTTCGAGCTGAGTATCTGCAACTGCGACCGTTCGATTGGTGCGCGGATCTCCGGCGAAATCGCCCGCAAGCACGGCAACCAAGGCATGGCGAACGCGCCGATCACCTTCCGCTTCAAAGGGACGGCCGGTCAGAGCTTCGGTGTGTGGAACGCCGGTGGCCTGAACATGTACCTGGAAGGCGACGCCAACGACTACGTCGGTAAGGGTATGACCGGCGGCAAGCTGGTTATCGTTCCGCCGAAGGGCAGCGTCTACAAGACTCAGGACAGTGCCATCATCGGCAACACCTGCCTGTACGGCGCCACGGGCGGCAAGTTGTTTGCCGCCGGCACCGCGGGCGAGCGTTTTGCCGTGCGTAACTCCGGTGCCCACACGGTTGTGGAAGGCACGGGCGACCACTGCTGCGAGTACATGACCGGTGGTTTCGTCTGCGTCCTGGGCAAGACCGGTTACAACTTCGGCTCAGGCATGACCGGCGGTTTCGCCTACGTGCTCGACCAGGACAACAGCTTCGTTGACCGGGTCAACCACGAACTGGTGGAAATCCAGCGGATCAGCGGTGAGGCGATGGAAGCCTATCGCAGCCACCTGCAACGCGTGCTGAACGAATACGTCGAGGAAACCGACAGCGAATGGGGCCGTAACCTCGCTGAAAACCTCGATGACTATCTGCGTCGTTTCTGGCTGGTCAAGCCCAAGGCTGCCAACCTGAAATCGTTGCTTTCCAGCACCCGTGCCAACCCGCAGTGATATGCGCCTGAAGAGTTTGATGAGGTTTTAACAATGGCTGAACGTCTGAATAACGACTTCCAGTTCATCGACGTCGGGCGCAAAGATCCGAAGAAGAAACTGTTGCGTCAACGCAAGAAAGAGTTCGTGGAGATCTACGAACCCTTCAAACCCCAGCATTCGGCCGATCAGGCCCACCGCTGCCTGGGTTGCGGTAACCCGTATTGCGAATGGAAGTGCCCGGTGCACAACTTCATTCCGAACTGGCTGAAACTGGTGGCCGAGGGCAACATCCTCCAGGCCGCCGAACTGTCGCACCAGACCAACACCTTGCCGGAAGTATGCGGCCGAGTGTGCCCGCAGGATCGTCTGTGCGAGGGTGCCTGCACCCTCAACGACGGCTTCGGCGCGGTGACCATCGGTTCGGTCGAGAAATACATCACCGACACCGCGTTCGCCATGGGCTGGCGCCCGGACATGTCCAAGGTCATACCGACCGGCAAGCGTGTTGCGATCATCGGCGCAGGCCCGGCCGGTTTGGGCTGTGCCGACGTGCTGGTACGCGGCGGCGTGACCCCGGTGGTGTTCGACAAGAACCCGGAAATCGGCGGTCTGCTGACCTTCGGCATCCCCGAGTTCAAGCTGGAAAAGACCGTGCTGAGCAATCGTCGCGAAGTCTTCACCGGCATGGGCATCGAGTTCCGCCTGAACACTGAAGTGGGCAAGGACGTGACCGTCGAGCAACTGCTCGAAGAATACGATGCCGTGTTCATGGGCATGGGCACCTACACCTACATGAAGGGCGGCTTTGCCGGTGAAGATTTGCCGGGCGTGCATGACGCGCTCGACTTCCTGATCGCCAACGTCAATCGCAACCTGGGCTTTGAAAAGTCGCCGGAAGATTTCGTCGACATGAAAGGCAAGAAAGTGGTGGTGCTCGGTGGCGGCGACACGGCGATGGACTGCAACCGCACCTCGATTCGCCAGGGCGCCAAGTCGGTGACCTGCGCCTATCGTCGTGATGAAGCGAACATGCCGGGCTCGCGCAAAGAGGTGAAGAACGCCAAGGAAGAAGGCGTGAAATTCCTCTACAACCGCCAGCCGATTGCCATTGTTGGTGAGGACAAGGTCGAAGGCGTGAAGGTGGTCGAGACCCGTCTCGGTGAACCGGACGCCCGTGGCCGTCGCAGCCCTGAGCCGATCCCGGGCTCCGAAGAGATCATCCCGGCCGACGCCGTGGTCATCGCCTTCGGTTTCCGTCCAAGCCCGGCGCCGTGGTTCGAGCAGTTCAGCATCCAGACCGACAGCCAGGGCCGCGTAGTGGCACCGGAGCAGGGTAAATACAAGCACCAGACCAGTAACCCGAAAATCTTCGCCGGTGGCGACATGGTTCGCGGTTCTGACCTGGTGGTAACGGCGATCTTCGAAGGCCGCAATGCGGCTGAAGGGATCCTGGATTACCTGGGCGTCTAACCCCGATCCTGACGTGAAATGGGATCAAAATGTGGGAGCGGGCTTGCTCGCGAAAGCGGTGTAACAGTCAAAATTGATTTCGACTGACACACCGCTTTCGCGAGCAAGCCCGCTCCCACATTGGTTTTGTGGTGTTGCGAAAGCCGTGTTCCACCGCGACAAATTGACCCGATAGACAAAAGGCTGACCTGCAACCGTGCCTTTTGCGTCGCGCTCTGAGAAAATGCCCGCACTTTTTTTCCGGATGCCGACATGACTGCCCTGAAGAACGACCGTTTCCTTCGCGCCCTGCTCAAGCAACCCGTAGACGTCACGCCGGTATGGATGATGCGTCAGGCCGGTCGCTACCTGCCGGAATACCGCGCCAGCCGTGCCAAGGCCGGTGACTTCATGAGCCTGTGCATGAACCCGGAGTTCGCTTGCGAAGTCACCATGCAGCCGCTCGACCGCTATCCGCAACTGGACGCGGCGATCCTCTTCTCCGACATCCTCACCATCCCGGATGCCATGGGCCAAGGCCTGTACTTCGAAACAGGTGAAGGTCCGCGCTTCAAGAAAGTCGTCAGTACGATGGCCGACATCGAAGCCTTGCCGATTCCGGATCCACACAAAGACCTCGGCTACGTCATGGACGCGGTCAGCACCATCCGCCGCGAACTGAACGGCCGCGTGCCGCTGATCGGCTTCTCCGGTAGCCCATGGACCCTGGCCACCTACATGGTCGAAGGCGGCTCGTCGAAAGACTTCCGCAAGACCAAAGCCATGCTCTACGACAACCCGCAAGCCATGCACCTGCTGCTGGATAAGCTCGCGCAGTCGGTCACCAGCTACCTCAATGGCCAGATCATGGCCGGCGCGCAAGCGGTGCAGATCTTCGACACCTGGGGCGGCAACCTCTCGGCGGCGGCGTACCAGGAGTTCTCCCTGGCCTACATGCGCAAAATCGTCAGCGGCCTCATCCGCGAACACGAAGGCCGCAAAGTGCCGGTCATCCTGTTCACCAAGAATGGCGGCCTGTGGCTGGAAAGCATCGCCGACGCCGGTGCTGACGCCTTGGGCCTGGACTGGACCTGCGATATCGGCGAAGCCCGCCGGCGCGTTGGCAACAAAGTCGCCCTGCAAGGCAACATGGACCCGACCGTGCTGTACGCCAAGCCAGAAGCCATTCGCGCCGAAGTCGGCCGCATCCTCGCGAGCTACGGCAAGGGCAGTGGTCACGTGTTCAACCTCGGTCATGGCATCACGCCGGAAGTTGATCCGGAACATGCGGGGGCGTTCATGCGCGCGGTTCACGAGTTGTCGGCGCAGTATCACGAGTGATCGTCGCCCAATAAAAAACGCCCGGCATTTGCCGGGCGTTTTTGTTTGGGGAATCGGGTCGTACTCGGTCAAAGGTGGGAGCGGGCTTGCTCGCGAAGACGGGGTGTCAGTCAGCATCGATGTTGCCTGACGAACCGCTTTCGCGAGCAAGCCCGCTCCCACAGGGGATTTGTGTCAGGTTTTTAAATCGCCGAGTGGCGGCAACTTCGCCAGCTTCAACGCCACCAGTAGCGCAATCACCAGCAACGCACCAATGAACAAGCCGATGCCGTTCCATCCGCCCAAGTGCCAGAACACCCCGCCCGCTGTCCCCGCAATACTCGATCCGGCGTAATAGCTGAACAGGTAAAGCGACGAAGCCTGCCCCTTGGCCTTTATCGCCCGCCGTCCGATCCAGCTACTGGCCACGGAGTGCGCGCCGAAGAAGCCGAAGGTGAAGATCAACATGCCGATAATCACCAGCGGCAGCGGTGTGAACATCGTCAGCGCAAGGCCGGCGAGCATCAGCACAATTGTCGCCCACATCACTTTGCGCCGGCCCAGTTGGTCGGCCAATGAGCCGATTTTCGCCGAGCTGTAGATACCCGACAGGTACACCACCGACAGCAGACCGACAAATACCTGGTCCATGTGATACGGCTCGGCCAGCAAGCGATAGCCGATGTAGTTGAACAGGGTGACAAACGCGCCCATCAGCACGAAAGCTTCTAGGAACAGCAGCGGCAGACCGGCGTCGCGAAAGTGCATGGTAAAGCCATCAACCAGACTGCGCGGGTGCAGCGAGCGAGCGCGGAAGTTGCGTGATTCGGGGAGGATTTTCCAGAACACCGTCGCCGCGATCAGCGCCAAACCGCCGATCACCAGCATCGCCGTGTGCCAACTGACAAAGTCGATCAACACACCGGTGATCAAGCGCCCGCTCATCCCGCCGATCGCGTTGCCACCGATGTACAAGCCCATCGCCAGGCCGATGTGTTGTGGGTGGATCTCTTCGCTCAGGTACGTCATGGCGACCGCCGCCAGGCCGCTCAACGACAACCCGATCAACGCCCGCATCACCAGCACGCCTTGCCAGCTTGGCATCATCGCGCTGGCCATGGTGCACAACGCAGCAGCGAACAGCGCCGCCACCATCACCGGTTTGCGTCCGACACGATCGGAAATCGGGCCGGTGATCAGCAAGCCAATGGCGAGCATGCCGGTGGCCACCGACAGGATCAGGCTGCTCTGCGCCGCATTGATCGAATACTCGTGGGACAGCAGCGGCATCATCGGCTGCACGCAGTAGAGCAGGGCGAAGGTCGCGAAGCCGCCGGAGAACAGCGCCAGTACCGTGCGCATGAACATCGGCGTGCCTTTCTCGATGTAAATCTCTTTCAATTCGGCGACAACATCGTCCACCGCCGCGGGCGGAACTTCATGGGCAAGAGGGGCGACAGCAGTTTTCACTTCAGACCTCGGAGGGCGCAGCCGGTCAGGCAATGAAAAAAGCATATAGCTGCCTAATGATTCAATCCAATATATTGTTCGACCTGTTTGATAGGTTTTACGACCTAATGGAGTTTTCATGGAATTGCGTCACTTGCGCTACTTCATCGCCGTCGCTGAAGAACTGCACTTCGGCCGCGCCGCCCAGGTGCTGGGCATCTCGCAACCGCCGCTGAGTCAGCAGATTCAGGCGCTGGAACAGGAAGTCGGTGCACGGTTATTCGAGCGAACCAATCGTCGGGTCGAACTCAGCGAAGCCGGTCGGTTGTTTCTGGAAGAAGCGCGACTGGTGCTGGCGCAGGTCGACAAAGCCGCTGATGTGGCACGGCGTGCGCAGCTGGGTGAGTTGGGCGAACTGAAAATTGGCTTCACCTCGTCGGCGCCGTTCAACTCGACCATTCCACAGGCGATTTTCTCGTTCCGCCAGCGCTTCCCGGCCGTGCATTTGAATCTGCGGGAAATGAGCAGCACCCAAGTGGCCGACGCGCTGGTCGATGAGTCGATTGAAGTCGGCATTATGCGACCGCTGGGATTGCCGGATTCTCTGAGCGTCGTGGAGCTGATGCGTGAGCCGCTGGTCGCGGTGCTCAGCTCCAAACATCCGCTAGTGAACGACAGCGAAGAAGGTTTGTTCCTCTCGGCATTGGCCCTCGAACCGTTCGTATTCTTCCCCCGCAGTTATGGCAGTGGTCTGTACGCACAGTTACTCAGCCTGGCGCGCGATGCCGGTTTCAGCCCGCACTTCGCGCAAGAGGCGGGTGAGGCGATGACGATTATCGGGTTAGTGGCGGCGGGGCTGGGTGTGTCGGTGTTGCCGGCGTCTTATCAGCGAATGCGTATCGACGGGGTAGTGTATCGGCCGTTGCTCGATCCGGAAGCGGTGTCGGCAGTGTGGCTGGTGCAGCGCAAGGATCAGAAATCACCGATGGCCAAGGCGTTTGTGGAGTTGTTGACGAGGAAGGTTGAGCCGTTGAAGTCGTGACTGTTTTGCGGTCATAGAATTTCGGCGGATTAAAATTTCTGGTTGAGCGGGTGTAGCTCAAGAGCTACACTCGCAGCATGACCGAGATCCTTCGAAGCTCAACATTTTCTAGCTGGCTATTGAAGCTGGCCGACAGCCGCGCCAGGATGCGTATTCAGGTGCGAATCGATCGTATGGCCGATGGGCAATTCGGTGATGTCAAAGCCATCGGGGAAGGGGTGAGTGAAATCCGCATAGATTACGGCCCCGGTTATCGGGTCTACTTCATGCAGCAAGGTCGTCAGTTAGTCATCCTCCTTTGCAGAGGTGACAAAAGCAGCCAAACACGTGACATCAAACAAGCCAGGCTCATTGCAAAATCCTGGCAGGAGCAAAACCCATGACCGAACAATTCACTCGCTGGGACTCTGCTGAGTACCTCAAGACCGAAGAGGACATGGCCAATTATCTTGACGCTAGCATGGAAGAAGCGGGAGATGATCCAGCATTTATCGCCAAAGCACTTGGGACTATTGCGCGTGCTCGGGGCATGACCCAGGTCGCACGGGATGCGGGGCTCTCTCGGGAAAGCCTTTACCGTGCACTTTCGGGTGAAGGCAATCCGGAATTCGGTACCATTCTTAAGGTTGTGAAGGCTTTAGGACTGAAGTTACACGCCAGTACCTGAGTCGAACCAAAAGAAAAAAGACGACTAGTGGTGTCATAAGCAATACTCCCCCCGTTCCCGTAAGGGGCTTGTGAGACTCTGAGGATCCTGGGCAACCAGCCATCGCAGAGCCAGACAGGTACAGGGCGATGACAAGCCGACCTGTTTGTGAAGGGGCGCCGAAAGGCGCCCTTTGTCGTTCTCGAGGCGCCTGCCTCAGTCAACCCGCACCAGATCCCCACGCAACGCCACCCCGGTCACCACAGCCTTGAGCGCTTTCAGCCCAGGTATTTCCTCGTCGTCGCTGCACTGGTATTTGGCGGTGTCCTGGCTCAGGTTGCGCTTGTTGATGCCGGCGATGTTGATCACGGCGTTGGCACCGGCCTTCTTGGCTTTGCATTGCAAGGTCGCCAAGGTCGATTGCAAGGCCCAGTAACAGGCGTCTTCAGCGGATTTTTCTTCGTTGTCGTCGGCTCTTCGGCTGCTGCTCACCGCATTCAGCTTGTGCACCTGAGTCGGCAGCGCTTCTCCCGCCAGGTAGAACTTGACGCTGCCGTCGAGCAGGCCGACTTCGGTGGCGCGTTTCACGCCTTCCTGAAAGTCCTGGTAGGTAGGTTCATAGGCGCCCCGCGAGGCGAAGACTTGATCAGCGTCCGGGTCGGAGGCCAGTTGCTTGACCACGTCGTCGCGCAGGTAATTGATCCAGCGGTTGTAGGTGCCGTGGATCCTGCCGTCCTTGTAATCCAGGCCGCGGCTGTCGCGGTAGTCCATTTCGAACGAGGTGGAGGTATAGGGGATGTCGATTTCGGCGTGGTGCCGATCGCGCACGGTGATCGCCGCTTTGATCATGCCGGGGCGCGCGGACTGCACGGTCCATCGGCGCTCAATCAGCGCGGTGACGATGGCGCGGCTCATCCGGTCGTCGCTCAGGCCCTTGTCGGCGGTAAAGTTTTCCTTGGCGGTGTACACCGGGCTGGTGCAGCCACTCAGTGCAACGGCCAGGGTGAATACTGCGCCGATGCGCTGAAACCGAGTCATTCCCTTCACTCCAGACGTTTTTTCAGATCAGTGCCAGCGACGGAAAATCAACGAGGTGTAGACGCCACCGAAGGCAAAATTGTTGTTCATCACGTGTTCGGTGCGCATTCTGCCCGAACGCGTCAGCGCGGGTCGACCTCAATGAGGTCGACCTTCTTTTTTACGCCGAGAGCTGCATCTGTAATCGCCGTCCGACGACATCCAGCAAGTCGCAACCATCGCGCAATGACGTGACTAATACGCGTGCCAACTCACTGTAAACCCCCTCGCTAAAGGCGAGACTCTCCAGCAGTTGAGTTGCCGTGCGGATCCGGTAGGCCGCCGTTTCATGCAACACGTCCAGCGGTGCTTCGGTGTCGATCAGCAGCGATGCGATGGTGCTATCGGTGCCGGTGATAGGCATATATCGATCCATGACAAACCTCCACTCGGTAAAAAACGCGACGATTCAGTGGGCATTATTGGAGGGAACCTCAGACGCCCCGCCGGGTGGGTCCAGGTTGTCCAGTGCCCGATTTATCATCAGTTCCGCCAGCACCGCCAACTGTTGGATTGCCAGCGCAATGTTGCGATGGGAGCTTTCGAGATTGCGGGCAAGGTCCGTGCTCATGACATTGAGCGAGGCCAGCGTTTCACAGGCATGAGCGAGCAGCGAAGGCGTGTCGATGTCTGGCTGGAGGGTGAAGAAATAGCTGACAGGGTCGGGTTGCCCGGGTTTGCGCAAGCGGGCGCTGACGCGGTGTTCAGTGAGATCGGATAGTTTGGATGAATCAATATCGTCGTCGGCTGATTGTGGAGAGTTGGGGGGAGTTCTTTTCATATCGAAGTTCCTTGCAAGATTAAAGAAGTGACAGTCCAAAACCATCAGGGGGATTGGTTGGCGGCAATGCGTGAATTGACCTGCCAGTAGATTTATTACCAGAAAATTCAGATGTATTAATCAAATAAATTAACATCTGTGTAATTAAATGATTCATGTTTAAGAAGAGCGTCAGTAATGGTGTGGGTTGCATTGCAAGCAAATTCCCTTGTTGTTGTAAGAAGTGTCGTTAAATGAAGTAAGTTATCGCTGTCAGATTTTTTACCTATCAGTATCGGTGTGAAGCAATGTTTGACGTTTGTTTGATGTGTTTGAGATATTGTCTGTGCAGTGCCGCCTCTTTAGATTGCGAAAAAGGCGGGCAGTCACTTTCTTAGCCATTCAGTCAGCATGCATGGTCTGTTTTAACTACAAGCAAATGGTAAGTATCTTGATGTTTAAGCGAGAAAAGACTGAAAGGTTGAAAAGTAATATTAAGTATTTGATAAAAAGTCGCGGAGAAACGCGGCTGTCTCTGTGCAATGCCAGTGGTTTGACCAGGACGACTATCTACAACATTTTGGAGGGGCGGGTTGTCAATGTTCAACAGTCCACCATCCGCAAAATTTCTGATTTTTTCGGTGTCTCTTATAGGGAGATAGAGACTGTTGACTTTGAAGAAAGAGACATCATAGAAAGTAGCGTTTCTTTGCAAGGTAATATGAATCCTGCAGCCGTCCCTATCATCAAAGAGAGCTTGCTTGAGCAAAGTCTGGGCAAGAGGATTGGCGAGTTGGTCGCTACCCATCCTCTGACTTATTTTTTCGGCACAGCCTGCAATTTAATCGGTGTGCTTCTGGAGAATGAAATTATCGGTGTGAACGAGTCGGGAGACTTGTTAATAGTCAAGAAGGGGTTGGTGAGTAATAACAAAGAGAAGCTGGCGTATGACAAGTTGACGAAACGGTTGTTCATAACCATTGAGCCCTTCTGTTGCTCAGATGCTGTTATTGTCATCGGAGAGATAATGGAGGAGCGGTTCAATGGATAGTGTTTTAGAGAACAGTCGGTATAAGTTGTTAGGCTTTGAAAATAGTAAAGGTCTTGCCATTATCATGATTGTCTCGACAGGAAAGATCACGAAAGTAAAGCTTGATGATTTATTAAGAAGTGAAATGGTGGATGATTTAAGCAGGTCAGAGATAAAGTCGGTGTATAGGAAATTTTATTCTGGCGGGGCTGCACTGACGGCTTATGAGATAAATGATCGACATGAAAAATCGTGGATGGTTTATGTGGCGCTCAATTTAATGCTTTTCGCACTCTATATTTTCACTAATGTTGCAGCGACAAAGCTTGTGTTTATCGAGTCGATCGACGTTATCGTGACCCCAGGAGTTTTTCTGTATCCGTTGACATTTTTGGTAGTTGATATGTTGAATGAGTTTTATGGGCTTAGATTGGCAAGAAAAGCCATCTTGTTTGCATTCGCAAGTAACGTGCTAATTACTGTGCTGCTAAGTTTTACCAGCTATCTTCCCGGTTTGACGGGCTGGAAACTCGATACACCATATAGTGAAGTCATGGCGCATGTATCCTCAGTGTTGGTAGCGTCCTCTGTGTCTTTTATTTTTTCTGAATATGTGAACTCATACTTGCTGAACAAGATAAAGGAACTTACGAGTGCGAGGTTGCTATTTTTGCGCGTGTTTTTAAGTACGTTTTTTGCAGTAATAATCGACAGCTTTATTTTCTGCTTTATTGCATTTTATGGAACAATGACTAGCGCGGAAATACTTAATATAATTTATATTCAGATCGCCATAAAAATGTGCTTCGCTATTTTTAACGTTTTTCCAGCCTATGGAGCAAGGTCTTTATTTAAACGGTATGTGGCTGAAGCCAAGGTTGCATAAACGCAGGGGACGCTCTCTCCCCTGCGCTTTAAACTATTTTGAGTTCAGTTTTTCTTTCAAACTATTCATCACCGCTGATTTGTTTTCAAGAAACGCTACCATACCTCTTGCTCGAAGATTACACGCGTCACAATCACCGCATCCACTGCCTATTATTCCGTTATAGCAAGTCAGCGTATGGTGCTGAATCAATTCGAATTTTCCGTGATACTCAGCCAAGGCCCACGTCTCAGCCTTGTTTAACCTCATAAGCGGAGTATCAATGCGTACTTTATAATCCATGCCCAGTTCGATGGAGTTGTTTAAAGATTTTACAAACGCATCGCCACAATCAGGATAGCCAGAACTTTCTGTCTCGCAAACGCCTGTGATTACAGTTTCAGCGCGTATCTGGTACGCATAAATAGACGCCAAGGTTAAAAATAAAATATTTCTACCCGGTACGAAGGTGTTGGGTACATTTTCTTCGGAAGTGTTGGCGCTTGGAACAGGGATGTTATCGCGCGTCAAACTACTGATGGCCAGCTCATTCAACAATGAAGTGTCCAGCACCTTATGGATCGTCACTCCGAGCGCTTTCGAAAGCTGTTGAGCCACTTCAATTTCTGCACGGTGACGCTGGCCATAGTCAAACGTAATACAGTGAACTTCATCGTAGAGCGGCAACGCCTGGATCAAACAGGTTGTGGAGTCCTGTCCACCGCTGAAAACGATAACGGCCTTTTTAGTCATGGTTCGTTCTTCCTTGGGATTCCCCCGATGTGTCACGGGGGCATTGACCCTAGCGCGAAGCTCAAATTCTGGCTGTGGGACGTTTCCGAAATCGTGTACTCCGGTTTCCGATTGTGTCTTTTCGTTGCTTATGACCAGCGACGGAAAATCAACGAGGTGTTGACGCCACCAAAAGCGAAATTGTTGTTCATTACGTACTCATTACTCATCTGCCGGAACTCGCCGCGCAGGTAGTCGAGCTTGCCGCAGTGCGGATCGACCTCGTCGAGGTTGAACGTGTGCACGTACAGGTCGCGGTTCATCATTTCGATGCTGAACCAGGACTCCAGCGCACCGCAGGCGCCCAGGGTGTGACCGAGGAAGCTCTTCTGCGAACTGATCGGCATGTGTTCGCCGAACAACGCGCTGGTGGCCAGTGTTTCGGCAATGTCGCCCTGTTCTGTCGCCGTGCCGTGGCCATTGACGTAGCCAATGTCTGAAGGCTGTAGCCCGGCGTCTTCCAGCGCCAGTTCCATGGCCCGGCGCATGGTGACCTGCTCCGGCCGGGTGGCGTGCTGGCCGTCGGCGTTGCTGCCAAAACCGACGAGTTCGGCGTGGATGTGCGCACCGCGAGCCAATGCGTGTTCGAGTTCTTCGAGCACCAGCATGCCGCCGCCTTCACCGATCACCAGGCCATCGCGGCCGCTGTCATATGGGCGTGGGGAAGTCTGCGGCGCATCGTTTTTCAGGCTGGTGGCGTAGAGCGCGTCGAAGACCATGGCTTCGGTCGGGCACAGCTCTTCAGCGCCGCCGGCGAGCATCAATGGCAGGCGGCCAAACTTGACTGACTCGTAGGCATAACCGATGCCCTGGCTGCCGCTGGTGCAGGCGCTGGACGTCGGGATCAACCGACCGGTGAGGCCGAAGAAGATGCTGATATTCGCCGCGGTGGTGTGCGGCATCATTCGCACGTAGGAGTTGGCGTTCAGGCCCTCGGCGACCGAGTTGAGCAGCATGTTGCCGAACGCCTTGATCTCGTCGGTGCTGCCGGTGGAGGAGCCGCAGGCGACGCCCATGCGCCCGTCCTTGATGATCGGGTTGCCCAGCAGTCCAGCGTCGGCCAGCGCTTGCTCGGATGCGCCGACCGCCAGGCGCGAGACCCGGCCCATGCTGCGCAGTTGCTTGCGGGTCCAGTGGCTCGGGACCTTGAAGTCGTCGATGGGGCCGGCCAGGCGCGTATTGAGTTCGGTGAAGCGATCCCACTCGTCCATCCGGCGGATGCCGCTGCGGTTGGCCGCGAAGTTGCCGGCGATGGTGTCCCAGTCGCTGCCCAGTGAGGTGATGCCGGCCATGCCGGTGACGACGACGCGCTTCATCAGCACAGGCCTCCGTTGACGGCCAGAACCTGCCGGGTGATGTACGACGCTTCCGCCGACATCAGGAAATTCACCGCGCTGGCCACCTCTTCCGGGGTGCCCATGCGTTGTGCGGGGATCATTTTCATCAGTTCTTCCACCGGCACATTTTCATCGAGCATGGCTGTGTCGATCAGGCCGGGTGCGACACAGTTAACGGTGATTTTGCGCTTGCCCAATTCGATCGCCAACGCTTTCGCCGCGCCGATCAAACCGGCCTTCGAGGCGCTGTAGTTGACCTGGCCACGGTTGCCGATCAACCCGGAAACCGAAGTGATGCAGACAATCCGTCCGGCAGCACGACGCCGAATCATCGGCATCATCACCGGGTGCAGCACGTTGTAGAAACCGTCGAGGTTGGTGCGCATCACCACATCCCAATCATCCTCGCTCAGCGCAGGAAAAGCACCGTCGCGGGTCAGGCCAGCGTTGAGCACCACGCCGTAATAGGCGCCGTGAGCTTCCACATCGGCTTCGAGGATGGCTTTGCAGCTGGCGCGGTCTGAGACATCGAATTGCACAATTCGAACATTGCGTCCCAGCGCCTGGATTTCGCCCTGGACGGCGATGGCGTCGGCCAGGCCGCTGCGGCAATGCAGCACGATGTCATGCCCGGCCTGGGCCAGACGCAACGCAATAGCACGGCCGATGCCACGGCTGGAACCGGTGACCAGTACGGATTCAGTCATGACTGGACTCCTGGGGATTCATGAAGGTATTGAGCGGCCTGAGGCGGACGGAACACGTTCAGGCGGGCGGTGGCGTGAATGCCGGGGGCGTTGATGTGGCATTCGAACACGCCCATGCCGTTGTCGTCTTCCAGCGAGCGCAGCCCGTAGATTGTCAGCTCGGTGCCCGCCGGGAAGTGCTCCACGTTGCATTCGAATTTACGGGTGCCGAGCAGGAAGCCCAGCTCCACGGCATCACCGCGTTGGCGCGCATGGCAACCGGCGTAGGCCGCGACACTCTGGGCCATCAGTTCGATACCGACCCACGCCGGCAGGCTGCCGTCGGGACGGTTGAACAGGCCCCCGGGCTTGACGGTGAGGCGCGTGTGAATCTGCTCGTCATCGAACGCCAGGATCTGATCGATGAGGATCATGTCGCCAGCGTGCGGCAGCAGCTCGGCGAGCGGCCAGTCAATCATGGGGCGTCTCCGATAATCAGGCTGACGTTGTTGCCACCGAAGGCAAAGGAGTTGCTCATCAGGTAGCGAGGTGCAATGGACGTCAGGCGCTCGGCCGGGGTCACCCACTGCAAGGCTGGCAAGTCGGGGTCAGGCTGACCGTCCCAGACATGCGGCGGCAAAAGGTTTTCTTGGTTGTTCGTGCTCAGGCTCAACCAGCAGAACGCCGCCTCCAGTGCGCCGGCAGCGCCGAGCGTATGTCCAGTCATTGGCTTGGTGGAAGAGCTGGGCACACCGTGCGGAAACAGCGCCGAGACCGCCAGGCTTTCCATCGCGTCGTTATGTTGGGTCGCGGTGCCGTGCAGGTTCAGGTAGCCGATTTGCCCGGGCTGCACATTCGCGCGGTTCAGGGCTTTGCTCATGGCTTGAAGGGCGCCCCGGCCGGTCGGTTCCGGCGCCGAGATATGGTGCGCATCGGAACTGGCACCGCTGCCGAGCAGGGCAATCGGTTGGCTCGCGCCTGCTTTTTTGCTCATCAAAAACAGCACGGCGGCTTCGCCGATATTGATGCCGTTGCGGTTGACCGAAAACGGGTTGCAGCGCTGCTCGGAGACCGCTTCCAGGGCCGAAAAGCCGTTGAGGGTCAGCTTGCACAAACTGTCGACGCCGCCGCACAGCACCGCATCGCACATACCCAGATCCAGCAGGCGCTGGGCACTCATCAGCGCCCGGGCGCTAGAGGTGCAAGCGGTCGAGATCACATATGCCGGGCCGCTCAATTGCAGCCAGTCGGCGAGGAAGTTGGCCGGCGCGCCGAGTTCCTGCTGCTGATAGTCGTAGTCGGCGGGGAATTCATGTTCGCGGATGTAATGGGCCAGGCCACGGCTGGCCTCATCGATGCCGGAAGTGCTGGTGCCCAGGATCACGCCGATTCGATCGCGGCCGTAAGTCTGGATCGCTTGATCAATGTCGTCGCGAATTTGCAGCGCGGCTTCCAGCAGCAGTTGGTTGTTGCGGCTGCTTTGCTCGACCAGTTCCGGCGGGATCGGCGCCAATTCACCACGCACCGCCGCCACTGGCAACGAGCGCTCCGGCACCCAGCCGGACTCGCTGCGCATGCCGGAGCAATCGCCGGCAAACAGGTTGCGGGCGACTTCCTGTTTGTCGCGACCCAGGGCGCAGATCACCCCGAGAGCATTCAGGTAGGCGGTCATGGCGTCTCCCCGCTCAGGGGCGTCACCAGGTACTTCGGACCTTTAGGCAGGTTCAACTCAAATCTCAGAGGTTGCGAGTAATGCACGTCCCAGCGAGTGGGCAGGGAACGTTGCGAGCCATGTTGCCAGGCGTCGGGGTAGTTGCCCTGCAACTCGCCTTGCGGGGTCAGCGCGAACAGTAACGCCGCGAACAATTCCCGTGCTTCCGGATTCGGCGGCAGCAGGCCGTCGGCTTGCCACTGGCCATCGATCAGTTTCTGGCGTGCCTGCGGAATGCCCAACAAGTCCATCATCGACCAGCGAATGCCGGGGCCTTCGCGCGCAATCACCAGTACCCAGTCCTGACGCTGATCAGCGAGCAAGCGCTGAATGTGCAGTTGTTGCGGCAACGGCAGGTTTTGGGTTTGCCCGGGCAGCGGTGCCTGGCTGGCGCAAGCGCTCAGCAGCAGGAGGCAACCCAGAAGCAAGTAACGGATCATGTGGCATCTCTTGCGCAAAGTTCCGACAGCACGCGCAGCCGACGTTTGGGTTCGCTGACGAACGGATTGCGCTCGTCCCAGGCATAACCGGCGAGGATCGCACTGATCATACGGCGGATATCCGCTGAGCTGCCTGGATGATAAATCACATCCTGGAAGGTCCCGGCATACCAGCCTTCGACGTAGCAACGGAACGTGTCAACGCCGCGCTTGAGCGGTGCGGCGAACTCGGTCTGCCAGTCGACGCTTTCACCCTGCAGTTGGCGATGCAAAACGCCGGCGGCCATGCTGGCCGAGCGCATGGCGATGGTCACGCCGGAGGAGAACACCGGGTCGAGGAATTCTGCGGCGTTGCCGAGCAACGCAAAGCCCGGGCCGTGCAAGGTTTTGACGTTGGCCGAGTAGCCGCCGATGGTGCGGGCCGGCGTGTCCCACACGGCGTTTTTCAGGACGCCGGCCAGGCTCGGGGTTTCAGCGATGAAGCCGCGCAGGCAATCGTCCAGATTCTCCATGCGGCCTTCGAAGTGTTCGGCGGCCGCGACCACGCCCACCGAGCAGCGGCCGTTGCTGAACGGAATGGTCCAGAACCAGATGTCGCGATGGGTCGGATGGGTGGTGATGAGGATCTTTTCGCGCTCGAAGGTCGGGCTGTCGATGTGGTCTTCGATGTGGGTGAACACCGCCTGACGCACCGGGAAATTCGACGGTGCTTCAAGGTCCAGCAGGCGTGGCAACACGCGACCGTAGCCGCTGGCATCGAGCACAAAATCAGCTTCGACACGGTACTGGCTGCCATCCTCGCGAAGCACATCGAGCTGCGGCTTCGGCAGGTCGAAATCGGCGCTGACGATGGCTTCGCCATAGCGCACTTCCACGCCTTGCAGCGCGGCCTGATCGGCCAGCAGTTTGTCGAAATCGGCGCGCTGGACCTGGAAGGTGGTCGGCTTGCCGTTGCTGAACGTGTCGCCGAAATCAAAGGCGCTGTAGTGCTCACCCCAAGCGAACGCGGCACCGTTTTTCATCTGGAACCCGGCGGCGTTCACGGCTTCGAGCATGCCGGCTTCTTCGACGAAATCCAGGCAGTGCGACAACAGGCTTTCACCGATGGAAAACCGTGGGAAGTGCTGGCGTTCGATCATCAGCACGTCGTGGCCTTTGCGCTTGAGCAGCGCGGCGGCAATGGCGCCCGAAGGACCCGCGCCAATGACAACAACCTGGCGATGTTCCATTTCAACTGTTGGCACGGGGGCTCCTTGCCGGGACGGCGATATTCAAAGGGGTTTGGTGCATGCCGGCGAGTGCCGGTAGCAGTGTCGCGATCAGGCCCATCACCATCAGCGCGAAGTACAGCGCCGGGCTGATGAGCTGTTGTTGCAGCAGCAGGTTGAGAAAGACGATCTCGCTCAAACCGCGAATGTTCAGAAGCAGGCTTTCGCGCCAGCGACTGGCGCCTTCAAATGAAGCGCCGGCCCAGCCGAGGCCGAGCCAGTTGCCCAGCAGTTTGCTGGCAATCGGCAACAGCAGCAGCGCCGCCAACTGCACCCAGCCGAGAGTGGCCATGGCGGCGTGGACGTTGATCTGCACGATGCCGAAGGTGAGGATCAGTGGAATGGCGATCCAGGTTTGCAAACGGTTCATCCAGATCGCCGGTAGCGGCAACACCAGCGGCACTTTCAGCGCGGCCATGCACAGCAGATAACCGATGCCGAAAATCAGCGCATTGAGCTTGAAGTGCTCGGCGACCACCAGCAGCGCAAAGAAGCAGCCGCTGTGCAGCAACGGTTGGCGCAAACCCAGCAAACGCAGGAGCGCCGGCAGGCAGGCGCCG
This sequence comes from Pseudomonas sp. LBUM1660, assembly GCF_059695935.1. Classification (NCBI taxonomy): domain Bacteria; kingdom Pseudomonadati; phylum Pseudomonadota; class Gammaproteobacteria; order Pseudomonadales; family Pseudomonadaceae; genus Pseudomonas; species Pseudomonas sp. LBUM1660. The sequence continues at coordinate 470,657 of NZ_CP166795.1, forward strand.
GCCAGCGGCAGCAGCAGACTGCTCAGGTGCAGACTGCCCTGGGCAAAGCCGAACAGCGTCCAGCACGTCAGGTCGATGAGAATCGCGGTTTGCACCAGGCGTCGGGTCGCGGTGGGCGGGTAATTGATGTGTCGCAGGTACAAATACAACACCGGAATGGCGGTGATGGCGAACACCAGGCCGACCGCCAGCGAGCTGATCCATGGTTGCGGCGGCAACAGCCATACCGCTGTCGCCAGCCCACAGGCGAACGGAATGCAGAAACTCGGCAAGGCGATTTTCAGACTCTGGCGATCCAGTCGCAGGTCGATCACGTCGCTGAGGATGTGCCCGAGCAGCAAGGCAAAACTGAGGCTGTAGAGGTTTTTCAGCCACACCGGCGAGATCAGTTCGGCGCCACTGAGTTGCCAGTCCGGTTCGATCCAGAAGTACATCAGCAGCGGCAGGCCGAAGGTCGCCAGCAGCAACTGGCTGACGATCGGGATCAGGCCGAAGTGACGACCCACACGGGTGGCCACGGCGAATATCACCAGGGCCATGAGCCAAAACAAGGCGATCATCATGCTGCAGGCTCCACGACGGCGGCGGCATGCACTTGGCGTCCGGCCCACGGCGCAAGGATAAAGCTGAAGGCCAGGCCGAGGCTCACCGACAGACCGAAGTTGCTCACCGCCGGCGTGCTGGACACCGCCAGCAGACCGAACGACAGCCATGTGGTCACCGCCGCCAGCAAGGTGCCCAGCAGGCTCACGGCGGCGCCGCCAACCTGTTCGCGCATGAGGATTGCGTAATCGACGCTGATCGCCGTCACCAGCAACAGGCCGAACAGGCTGAACAGGGTCAGCGGCTGCCCCAGCCAGCCAAGACTGGCCAGGCTGCACAGCGCGGCCAGCAAGGGCAGCGAGACGATGCGCAACGCACCACCGAAGCCAAACGGCAGGATCAGCACCAGCACAATCAACACACAGGAGGCGAGTTTCAATTCAGCGGCGCTGATCTGAGTTGCAGCGAAAACGTTGTTCAATTCACCGAGACGGTCGACCAGTTCGACGCCCGGCAAGTCCAGCGCCTGAACGCGCAACAGCGAAGGGTTGTTCACGCCTTGCAGGCTGACCATCGCCGCCACGCCGTCATCGGTCGGCCCCAGCCACAGGGCGCGATAAGGTTCAGCCAGCGGACCGACCAGCGAGGCGTCGATGTCTTCGGCGGGCAGCGCCAGCAACGTTGCAAGCTCCGCTTGCAGTGCTTCTGCCGGCACGCCGAGGTCGAGCAACGGTTGCCAGAACTGCGGCAACTTGCTCAACGCTTCGCGCACTTGTCGTTGTTCGCTTGGCTGGCTGACCAATTGATTCAGCGACAGATAACCCTGGAGTTTTTCCAGGTTGACCAACTGATCCAGCCGCTCGCTCAACGCGGTCTGGCGTTCGAGCAGTTCCTGCTGATTGGCCGCGCGCACCAGGAAGAACTGGCTGGTCGGCTGATAACCGGTGATGCGCGCAATGGTCCGGGCTTCGTCAGTCAATTGCTGGGGTGCGCCGATCCACTGGCGGATATCGTTTTTGCTGTCGAGTTGCAACAGACCGCCGACGCAGAAGGCGATCAGCAGGGCCAATAACACTGGCGTACTGACGTGTTTGAGCAGCGCCTCGCGCAGGTTCAGCAAACACTCGCAGATACGCAGCGGCCATTGCGCCGGTCGCAGGTTCACGCCCTTGAGCAGCGCGGGCAGCAGGCACACCGCTGACAGGTAGGCGCCGAGCAGGCCGGCGGCGGAGAACACGGCAATCTGGGTCAGGGCCGGGAACGGTGTCCAGGCCAGGGCGAGGTAGCCGATGCAACTGGTGATCAGGCTCAGCGTCAGGCCAGGCAGGGTCAGGCGTAACGCCGGCCAGCTGTTCCAGGGTTTCAGGCTCCAGCTTTTCGACAGGTAATGCAGCGGGTAATCGACGGCCACGCCGATCAGGCTCGAGCCCAGCACCAACGTCATCACATGCATGTGGCCGAACAGCGCCACGCAGGCCACCGCACCAAACAGCATGCCCACCAGCACCGGAACGAAAGCGAGCAAGACACGCCAGCGCCGGAAGGCCAGCAACAGCAACAACAGAATGCCGACGGTGGCACCGCCACCGACCCACGTCATCTCGCGGGTGGCTTGTTGCTGACCGTTGGCCGCGTATAGCAAACCGCTGGCGGCGAGCAGTTGCACGTCGGCCTGGCCGGCTTCTTTGCGGCTGCGTTCAAGCAGGTCAGCCACTTGCAGCGGCAGGCTCATGTCGAAGGCATTGCCCGTGGTTTTTGCCCGCAGCAACACCCAGCTCTTGCCGTCGGCATCGGCGACCAGCGCACCGCTGCCGATGTCCAGTTGCACCGCACCATGTTGCGGCTGGCTGTTCTGGATACGCCCGGTCAGGCCCAGCCAGTCATCCTGGCTCGGCACCAGGCTGAAACCGGTGAACGGGTCGAACAGTGCTTGCACGCGCTGCTGGATAAAGGCGTCGGGATGTCCGATCAGCTGCTGCCGGTCCATCGCCGAGAGCATCGACAGTCGGCCTTGCAGCAGTTGCGTGCGCAGCGCCGGCAAGTCGGCTTGCAGGTTCCACTGAACCTTCTCGAATACACCGCTGGCCTGCCACTGCTCGCCGAGTTTCTGCGCCATGGCGATGGCTTGCGGGCGATCCTTATGGCCCACCAGCACCAGCATTTCGCGGTTCAGCGGTTCTTGCATGCGTTGTTCTGCGCGCAGTTCCAGCGCGTCCGGCGCGGTACCCGGCACCAGTTCCATCAGGTTGGCCGACAGCGGTGCGCCGTCGCGCCATTGCCAACCGGCGAGCGCGAGCACCGCCAGCAGCAGGATCAGAAACAGCCATGGAAGTCTGCGTTCACTCGGCAAAGTCATGTTGCTCCGCGTCGCTCAACGGTTGGGTGCTGGTGCTGTCCTGCATGCGCAAAAGCGTGCTGTCGCCCTGGGTTTCCAGCAGCTCGATGCTGTGCACCAATTCGCTGCCGGTGATGTTGATCTGGTTGAACACTTGCTTGAGCAACAATGAGCGCGGGATCAGCGTCAGTGTCCAGTTCTGCGCGTCGCCGCTCAGGGACAGTTCGAAGTCCCGTTGCAGCCCGCTGCTGTCGCCTTGCAGCACGGCAAGAAACAAGCGGTTCTGTTCGGCACCGGCGCTTTTGCCCGGAAGCATTTGCCAGCTGTTGGCGTCACGGCGGGCGATGCCTTTGTTGGTGATGCGGTAATCCTGTTGCAGCGGGGTTTTCAACAACCAGAGCAAACCGTGGTTTTTAGCGAGGACGAAAGTGCCCTTGCTGGTCAGCGGCTTGGGCAATGCTCGCAGGTGTTTTTCCTGGATGAAGTTGCCGTGGATCACATCGGGCTTGGCCAGTTGATCGCTCAGCTGCTGCAAATCGAAGGCGTAAGCAATCGATGACAATCCGAGCAGCGCCAACGCAGCGAGGTATTTGAAAAACGGGTTCATGCCAGCATCCTTTCAACGGCATCGGTGAAGATCTTCGGTGAGGCCAGCTGCATTTCACGGCTGCTCATGTCGACGGCCACCTGTACGGAACTGGCGCGGGTCAAACGCTCACCGGTTTGCAGATCGCTGATCAGATAGTTGATCTTCAAACGGTTCTCCCACTCCACCAGATTGGCGCGCACGTTCAGTTTTTGACCAAACACGGCGCCGCGCACATAGCGCAATTGGAGGTCGATCACCGGCCAGGCATAACCCGACTCGACCATGGCGGTGTAGTTGTGACCGATCTTGTCCAGCAGCGCACAACGGGCGACTTCCAGGTATTTGACGTAATGGCCGTGCCAGACAACGTTCATGGTGTCGACGTCAAAGAACGGCACGAGGATTTCCGTATCGGCGTGAAGCACTCCCTTGCTACGCATGCAGCCTCCAGTGTTGCTCGGCGATGCGTTTCAGGCACAGGCGCAATTCGCCTTCCAGCGCACGGTCTTCGATGACCGGCGGGAAGTCTTTGGCCAGTTCTTCGTGCATCGCGGCCAGGGCTGGCGGCAACGGGCGCGCATCCTCGGCCTTGCTGCGCAGCCACACGCCCTGGTTGGCGGCGAGCAAGGTGGCGGCGGCGACTTGTTCGGTCAGCTCCAGCACACGGATCGCATCGCGTGCGGCGATGGTGCCCATGCTCACCTTGTCCTGGTTGTGGCACTCGGTGGAGCGCGAGAAGACGCTGGCCGGCATGGTGTTTTTCAACGCTTCGGCGGTCCAGGCGCTGGTGCCGATCTGCACCGCCTTGAAGCCGTGATTGAGCATCGCGCGGTCAGCCGTAGCGCCGGACAAGTTGCTCGGCAAGCCATGGTTGTAACGCTCGTCCACCAGCAGCGCGAGTTGCCGGTCGAGCAGGTCGGCGACGTTGGCCACCAGGTTTTTCAGGCTGTCCATGGCGAACGCAATGTGGCCGCCGTAGAAGTGCCCACCGTGCAGAACACGTTCGGCTTCGGCGTCGATGATCGGGTTGTCGTTGGCGCTGTTGAGTTCGATCTCGATGAACGAACGCAGCCAGTTCAGGCTGTCGGCCAGAACGCCGAGCACGTGGGGTGCGCAACGCAGGGAGTAGCGGTCTTGCAGGCGATGCAACGGCGCGGTCGGCGCGTCGATCGCCAGATCCTTGCGCAACCACGCGGCGACTTGCATCTGCCCCGGATGCGGTTTGGTGGCGAACAGACGTTCGTCGAAGTGTTCCGGGTTGCCTTGCAGCGCGACCACGTTCAGCGCGGTGATACGGGTGGCCAGTTGCAGCAGGTAATCGGCGCGGGCATAGGCCAGGCAGGCGAGGCCGGTCATCACGGCGGTGCCGTTCATCAGCGCCAGGGCTTCTTTCGGGCGCAGCACCAGCGGCTGCCAGCCGAGTTCGCGATGCACATCGGCGGCTTGGCGACGTTCGCCACGGAACATCACTTCGCGCTCGCCGGACAAGGTCGCGGCGACGTAGGACAGCGGCGTCAGATCACCGCTGGCGCCCACCGACCCTTCTTCCGGGATCAGCGGCAGGATGTCGTGTTCGAGGAACGCTTGCAGGCGTTCCAGCAGTTCCACGCGCACCCCGGACACGCCGTGGCACAGCGACTGCAGACGCGCCGCCAGGACGGCGCGCGTGGCCTGGGCGTCGAGCAGCTTGCCAAGGCCACAGCCGTGAAAGGTGTACAGATGACGAGGCAACGCCTCGACGTGATGCAGCGGCACCGCGACCACGCAGGAATCGCCGTAACCGGTGGTCACGCCATAGATCACGCCTTCCTTGTCCAGCAGGGAGTCGAGGAATCGCGCGCCCTTGGCGATGCGCTCACGGTACGCAGGGTCGCTTTGCAACTGCGTTGGCACCTGGCGGTTGGCCGCGGCCAGCACGTCCTCGATGCGCAAAGGGAGTTCGCCGAAGGTTACCGGCTCAAGCGTTGGCGTCGTCATCGGTCTTCCAGAAAGGGTAAAAGTTGAACCATTGTTGGGGCGCTTCAAGGCAATAGTGACCCAGGCGTTCGGCGTAGCGCGAAGCCCACTGATGAATGACCTGCTCGCGGTCGCTGCGTTTCCACACCACGGCCTCGGCAAACGGTTCGAGGGTTACTCGATATTGGCCCGTCGGTTTCTTCAGGCACATCAGCAAATTGATCGGGCACTTCAGTAAACCGGCCAGCAGCCACGGCCCTTGAGGAAGCGCGGCTTGATGGCCGAGAAAGTCCACGGTCACGCTACGCCCGCCATGCAGGGGGACGCGGTCGCCGGCAATCGCCAGCCACTCGCCACGCTCCAGGCGTTCATGCAGTTGCAGCATGATCACCGGGTCCAGCTCACTGACCTGAATCAGCCGCAGATTGGTCGCGCCGGCTTCGCCCAGCAAACGGTTGAACTGCTCGGCGTGCTTGGTGTGCACCAGCACATTCATGGTGACCTTCTCGCCGATCTCCGCCAGTGCACGGCAGACTTCGAGATTGCCTAGATGTGCGCCCACCAGCATCTGCCCGCGAGTGCCACGCAGCTGACTGCGCAGCAGCGCCGGGTCGACGATTTCGATGTGTTCGATGCTCAACTTGCCGTTCCACACGTCAAGCTTGTCGAGCATCGAATCGGCGAAGGCCATGAACTGGCTGAACACTCGCCAGTGGGTCGGACGCAATTCGTTGCGACCGCTCCAGTCCGCGAGGCGCTGCTGGTATTGCCAGGCGCTGCGACGGGCACTGCGACCGAACAGGAAGAAGTACAGGACGATGCCATACAGCAGCGGACTCAACAGCCGACGGCCGAGCACTCTGGCACCGAACGCGGTGAGCTTCATCAGCCAGAAACTGCCACGCTCCTGGCGATCGGCCCAGTGCTGTTTGTCTGCGTTGCTGCTCATGCTCGCCACCGTCGCCAGAGGATCACCGGGGCCCGCAGCAACATGCCGAAGAACAGCCGGGTGTGCATGCTCGAAATCAGCACATTGTCGTGGAACATTCGGAAGTGCGAGACACCGTCCAGCGGGTAATGCACCTTGGTTGGCAGCCACTGCATCGGCTGATTACGCCAGGCCAGGCGCACGAGGATGTCCGAGTCGAAGTCCATGCGCTTGCCGATCTTCGCCGTGTCGATCAGCGACAGGGTTGGCGGTAATGGATAGACCCGGAAACCGCACATGGAATCGCGAATCTGCAATGACAGCGTGTTGATCCAGACCATGACGTGCGTCAGGTAGCGGGCGTACAGACGACCTTTCGGCACGCTGGCGTCGTATTGTGGATAACCGCAGATCACGGCGTTGGGATGAGCGCGTGATTGTGCGATGAAGGTCGCGACATCCTGCAGGTCGTGCTGGCCGTCGGCGTCCACTTGCAGAGCGTGGCTGAAACCCAGGCGCGAGGCTTCGCGCAGGCCGGTCATGACCGCGCCGCCCTTGCCCTGATTGGCGGCGAGGCGGATGAGGTTGACCATTTCACGCTGGGCCAGTTGGTCGAGCACCCTGGCGCAGGATGGATCGCTGGCATCGTCCACCAGAATGCACGGCAGGCCACGGGCGATCAGCGCGTCGACCACCGTGGTGATCGCGGTTTCGTGGTTGTAGACCGGGATGATTGCGCAGGGGTTATGCATGTTTCGAAACCTCCCCTGAACCACTGTGGCGAGGGAGCTTGCTCCCGCTCGAGTGCGAAGCGCTCGCCATGAAATCTACGCCGGATGGTTTTGGGTCTGCTTCGCAGCCCAGCGGGAGCAAGCTCCCTCGCCACAATGATCGCCAATGCCACAGGTTATGCATCGGGCATTACCTCCAGCAAAATCCGCCCACTGGAGCAGGTCGCGGTTTCATTGCGGTAGGCGAAATACAATTTGCCGCGCTCCGGATCGAAGCGCAGGTGCAGTTGCACTTCATCGCCGGGGCGCACCAGTTGCTGGAACTTCAGCACTTCCATGCCGGCGAATTTGGCCGGCAGGTCCATCAATTGCTGGCCGAGGCTCAGCGCCCAATCCACCTGCACCACACCGGGCAATACCGGCGTTTGCGGGAAGTGCCCGCTGAAGTAGGCAAGGTCCGGCGGAACGGCCAGTTGCAGGCTCCATTCGCCATCGACTTCGACCTGATCCAACACTTCCGGCGCTTTCGGGCGGGGTGCCAGCAGCAAGGCTTCGACGTCAGCCTGGGGCAGTTTGCCTTGAGTGTTCAGGGGCAATTGCCGCAGCAACCGCCAGCGTCGAGGCAGGGCCAAGGCTTCGCAATGCTGGCTCAGGTGCTGACGCAATTCTTGCGTGACAGTGCGTCGGCCCTGATTGCGCAAGGCATGCAGGCCTGCGTCCGTCAGCACCAGCAGCGCGCCCAGCGAGGCGCGGTTTTCCTGGACCACGCCGAGGCGCGCGTCGGCGACCCAGCCGTGGTCCATCAGCGCCTTTTCCAGCATCGGCAGCGAGATGCGTTTTTCTTCCAGTTTGACGATCCGGTCCAGTCGTCCGAGCAATTCGAATCGGCCGTCGGCAGCGATTCTGGCGGCATCAGCGGTGTGTTCGATATGGCCGGCGGGCAAGTAGGGAGAGGCGACCAGCAGGGCTCCATCGCTGTCCTGAGTCAGTTTGACGTCGGCAAACGGTTGCCAGAGATCGTGACCCTGACGCCAGGCGATACCACCGGTTTCCGAGCTGCCGAGGATTTCCGTCGGCCATTGCTGCAGGCGTTCGTGAAGGCTTTGTGCGGCCTCTGCCGGTAGCGCGCCACCGGAAGAAAACACTCGACGAACCGCACTCAATGCCGGCCAGTCCAGGTTGTCGCCCATGCGCTTGAGCAGCGCCGGGCTGGCGACCCAGGCGAACACCGGGTGTTCGCGGCTGGCGCGCTGCAAGTCTTCCGGGAAGGCCAGTTGCTTGCGCACGAACGCCCGCCCGGCGCATAGCGGCCACAACACCCGAAACAGCAAACCGTAGATGTGTTGGGTGGCGACGCTGCCGATGATGCACGCCTGGCCCAGATCGGCACCCCACAGCTGCTCCAACGCTTCAACTTCATTGGCAATCTGGCGCAGGGTTTTGTCGATGCGCTTGGGTTCGCCACTGGAACCGGATGTGCACAGGCTCAGCTGGCAGCGATCCAGATCCAGTGCGGCGGTGCTCAGCGGTGCATGCCGGTAATCGCTCAGGTGCGCGTCGTCTGCCTGATCGGTCAGCCACAGATCGACTTCGTTCGACCAGCGTTGGCGAGTCTGCGGTTGCAGGTCGGCAGGCAGCAGCACACTGACCCCGGCACGCCAGGCGCCGAGCAGGGCAATCGCCAGGTCAGCGGCATCTTCAAGGTGCACGGCAATGCGCTGCACACCCTGGGTTTGCAGGCCGGCCGCGAGGCTCAACGCCTGTTCGCACAGGTGTGCGTGATTCAACGCCGGTTTGGCCGTAATGGCACGCTCTGGCTGTGTCTTGAGCAACAGCTGCTCAAGTGATATCCAATTCATGGGTGGCCTCGTACCCGTTGTCGTATGAGCCATTCAATGGCAAACAGCAGGCCCATCAATCCATAGGAAATCAGGCCGGTGTACAACATCCACCAACTCAGCGGCGCCCAGAGGGTCAGGGCGGCGGCGAGCAAACCGTTACAGAGGAAAAACACACACCAGACGACGGTCACCTGTCGGGTGTAAACAATCGCCTTGGCCGGCAAGTGCGGCTCACGCAGGCGCGCCAGGCGTTCAACCATCGGCGGCCCGACTTTCAGGCTCAGGCCAAACAGACCGAGCATGAAAGCGCTGATCAGCACTGGGTACCAGCGCAGCAACAGCGGACTGTCGAACAGCGCCAGCAACAGGCAAAAGCCAATAGCGGTGATCGCCATCCACAGACTGCCGGGGCGATGGACACCGAGCAGCGCCCGCGCCAGCCACAGGCTGCCCAGCAGCAGACCGAACTGCCACGGAGCAAAGTGTTCCATGCCGAAATACACCGCAAAGGGGTAAAACAGGCCCGCCAGCAGCAGGCCAAGGCCGATCAGTCGACTCATGCGGCCGGTTGAACCAGGCGGTAGACCGCCTCGACCACGTCGCTGACGGTGCGCACCGATTTGAATTCTTCGGCGGCGATTTTCTTGCCGGTCTGACGCTTGATGTGATCGATCAGGTCGACGGCGTCGATGCTGTCGATTTCCAGGTCCTGATACAGATTGGATTCGAGGCTCACGCGCTCAGGGTCCAGCTCGAAGAGTTCGACCAAGGCATCGCGCAGGGTGTTGAAAATGTCGTCACGAGTTTGCATGGTCCGGTCTCAAGCTGCCTGTTTTGCGGTGACGAACGCCGCAAGGCTCGCCACGTTGCTGAAGTGATTACGGGTGTCCTTGGCGTCGGCGTCGATTTTGATGCCGTACTTTTTCTGGATCGCCAGGCCGAGTTCCAGGGCGTCTACCGAATCCAGGCCCAGGCCTTCGCCGAACAGCGTCTGGTCGTCGCCGATGTCTTGTGCGCTGATGTCTTCAAGGCCCAGGGCGTCGATGATCAGTTCTTTGATTTCACGGTGTAGATCGCTCATCTTCGGCGAGCTCCTTAATAAAGTAAGAATGCAAATAATCGTTGAGCTTGCGCGAAGCCTGAGGCGCAGGGCCACACGCGGCAAAGGCTTGTGGGTCTATATCGGCCCCGACGCGGAAACTGAAGTGCACGCGACGTTTCGGGATGCGATACCAGGGTTCGGCCTTGGTCAGTGTGGTCGGGCTGACTTTGATAATGACCGGGGTGAGGATTTTCGCACCACGCAGGGCGATTGCCGCGCCACCCCGATGAAAGGCCGGCGGTTCGCCCGGCTGGGTGCGTGTGCCTTCGGGAAAGATGATCAGGGTCTGGCCGCTTTTCAGTGCGTCAGCCGCGGCGTCGAGCATGTCCATGCTGCCGTCGTTGCTGATGTATTCGGTGCGGCGTAGCGGGCCGCGGGTGAACGGGTTTTCCCAGAGGCTGTTTTTGACCACGCAGTTGGCGTGACGCACCAGGCCGATCAGGAACACCACGTCGATCAACGACGGGTGATTGGCAATGATCATCTGCCCCGGACGACCGAGCTTTTCTGCGCCCTGGATGTCGTAGGTCAGTACGCCGGTTCGGGCCATGAACCGGACAAAAAACCAAAAGCAGCGACTGACGGTTTTCCGTGCCCGTAGCCGACGGGTCTGGGCGTCGCCGGGCAGGCAGCTCAGCAATGGGAAAACCACCAGTCGCAGGCACAGCCCGCCCAACCCGAACAGGGTGAAGCTTGCGGCAGTGGCCAGCAGGCGCCAGTAATAGGCGTCGCGGTTTTTTTCGGTTATAGGTTGCGTTGCCAGGTCCATACACGATTTTTCCAGGCATGTTGGCAGGTAGTCTGCTGGCCGAGCAGGGTACGCAAGAGATTCAAGGCATGGGGCCAGTGGGCGTTGGACAACGCATCCGTAGCGCTGTTCAAGGACAGCTGCCAGTCGGTACCCGGTGTCAGTAACAGGCCGACTGCATAAGGGAACGGCACGTCGTCGATCCAGGCCGAATAGGCCTCGGGCGGTTGTTCTTCGGTGACGATCAGCAGCACGGCCGGCGCGCCTTCGGCAAGCAGCGCCGCGGCCTCTAGCATGCCGTGTTCAAGGCCGTCGCCGGCGGCGGCCAGGGCGGTCATTTCGCTGGTTTCACCGCGCATGATCGACCATAGGCCAATGACCGCGTTGTGCACCGACAAGCTGAATTGGGTCGGCGACAACGGTTGTTCGGCAGCCAGGTCGCTGAGGATTTCGAACGTCCGGGGTGTTTCACCATGACGGGAAATAAAGACCAACGGTAGGTCCTGGCGACCGTCGGCCAGGGGCCAGCCGACGCTGAACGCCATCCGCGCCAGGCGGCTGAGCCGCCGGCGCTGCATGGCCGGCAGAAAAGACACGTCGGGGGCGGCATCGCTGCTCTGAAGCACGACCGGTTGTCGGCTCCAGGCCTGCCAATCGTCCACGCTTTCGAGCCCAGGAGCCCACGCGCGCCATTGGGCGATGTTGAAGTTGATCACAGGCATTCATCCCGCCCCTGCGGGCTTCCTTGACGCGGCGAATCGCAAAAAAACAAACTGCCTAGGTGGCGCTTGGCGCCGAGTGGCGCGCATTATCCCGTTGCGACGGGTGTGTAGCAAACGATGGTTACATTTTGCTCAATGAAACGTACTGGTTGGTTCGTGGAAAAGCTGTCGTTTGGCCATTATCCACATCGGGGTGAGCATGTCTGTCAGCTCTGTCGGTAATCAATGGTGGGTTTGGCGGCTTTTTTATTAAGAGATTGCCGCTGACTGTGTAGTCCCCATGCCGGCGAGGTAGCTAAGCAGCGCCGTGGACTACTACACTCGGTCATTCTTTGATACACGGAGGTTTTTGACATGCGGCGCGTGGTTTTCAATCAGAAAGGTGGCGTGGGCAAGTCCAGCATTGCCTGCAATCTGGCGGCGGTCAGCGCCAGCGAGGGATATCGCACCCTGTTGGTGGATCTCGATGCCCAGGCCAACTCCACTCAGTACCTGACGGGCCTCACCGGGGATCACATCCCGATGGGCATTGCCGACTTCTTCAAGCAAACCCTGTCCTCTGGACCGTTCTCGAAGAAAAACCAGGTCGACATCTACGAAACGCCGTTCGAAAACCTCCACGTCATCACCGCGACCGCCGAGTTGGCTGACCTGCAGCCTAAACTTGAGGCCAAACACAAGATCAACAAGCTGCGCAAATTGCTTGAGGAACTGGGGGAAGATTACGACCGCATCTACCTTGATACCCCGCCTGCGCTGAACTTTTATGCGGTATCGGCATTGATTGCCGCTGACCGAGTGTTGATCCCCTTCGATTGCGACAGCTTCTCGCGTCAGGCTCTGTACGGTCTGTTGGCGGAAATCGAAGAATTGAAGGAAGACCACAACGAAGGCCTGGAAGTTGAAGGCATCGTCGTCAATCAGTTCCAGGCCCGTGCCAGCCTGCCGCAGCAAATTCTCGACGAGCTGATCGCTGAAGGTTTGCCAGTGCTGCCGGTGTACCTGACCAGCTCGGTGCGCATGCGCGAATCCCACCAGGCCAATACGCCGCTGATCCACCTCGACCCACGGCACAAGTTGACGCAGCAATTTGTCGAGCTGCACAACCTGCTCGAAAACGCCTGACAGTCCTCTGTAGGAGCGAGGCTTGCCCGCGAAGACGGTCTGACAGTCAACGACAGTGTTGAATGTGATGCCCTCTTCGCGGGCAAGCCTCGCTCCTACAGTTCCGTGGTGATTACGAGATCTTGTTCAGATGCCCTGACTGCGTAACCAGCTCATCAATTGCGGTAACGGGAAGGCGCCGCTCTGGCGTGCCACTTCCCGGCCGTTCTTGAACAAAATCAGACTCGGAATCGAGCGAATCCCCAACTGCGCCGACAATTGCTGGTTCGCCTCGCTGTCCAGTTTTGCCAGCCGGCATTTACCCACCAGTTGCCCCGCCGCCTGCTCGAACACCGGCGCAAACGACTTGCACGGCCCACACCACTCCGCCCACACATCCACCAGCAATGGCAGATCACCCTTGATCTGACTGGCGTAATCGCCTTGCTTCAACTCGAACGGCTTGCTCAGCAAGACCTCGGCCTTGCAGCGGCCGCACTTTGGATGGTCGTTGAGGCGTTCGGCGGGGATGCGGTTGAGGCCGTTGCAGTGGGGGCAGGGGATGAGGAGTGGGTCGGTCATGGTCGGGCTCTTCGAGAATTGGCAGTCAATGCAATGGATCTGGAGGCAAAGTTCCTGTTTATCAAGGTAGGAATGTGTAGGCAGGAGCCTGCTGCAATTGGAGAAGCGACTTACAGGTCAAGACGGTTCCGTCTGCTAGGTAGCGAGTTGTTCAACTCTTATTCTTCACTTCTTCAATCCGACTGCGATCAACGAGGTGAAAAATGAGCGATATCGTCAAACAGGCCATAGAACACTGGCCATCCGTATCATGGTTGTTAAAACGACCTGAATCGGAAACTGAGTATGATCGGTTGGTCGAATCACGAGATGAGTTGTTAAAAATGATGGGCGGTGATGAATTGCACCCCCTGGAGGGTTTGGTGTCGATCATAGGCGACCATGTCGAAGCCTATGACCGTGGGCACCGGTAAATGCCCATCTGAAGCGTGCAGTGTTCACTCTCACGACGAACAACTGATCTCCAAATGCTTCCCCCATTCCGGCGGCCGCTCGGCGTAGCTTTCCATCCCCGCTTGCTCGTCAAACGGATTACTCAGCACCGCATGCAGTCGCCTAACCTCTGAATAATCACCGCTCTCCGCCGCATCGATGGCTTTTTGCGCCAGATAGTTACGCAGGATGTACAGCGGATTGACTGCATGCATCCGCATGCGCCGCTGCTCCTGATCAACCTCGCCATCACGGGCAACCCGGGCGATATACAGCTCGCCCCAGGCATCGAAGCCCTTGATGTCGACAAAGTCATCACGCAAGTGGGTGACGGCCAGTTCCGGTGATTCATCCCCCAGGCGACGGAAGAACAGCGTGTAATCGACGCCGCTGTTCTGCATCAATTGCAGCAAGTGCTCCAGCAGTTTCTGGTCATCGTCTTCAGCGGTGGTGAGACCGAGGCGGCGGCGCATCAGGTCCAGGTAGTGGGCCTGATACAGCGGCAGGTACAGGCCAAGGGTTTCACGCAGGGCCTCGACGCTGATGAAAGGCGTCAGTGCCTGGGCGAGGGCGCTGAGGTTCCACTGGCCGATCGGCACCTGATTGCTGAAGGAATACCGGCCCTGATCATCCGAGTGGTTGCAGATGAAATGGGCGTCGAAGTCGTCGAGGAAAGCGAACGGGCCGAAGTCGAAGGTGATGCCCAGGATCGACATGTTGTCGGTGTTCATCACGCCGTGGCAGAAACCGTAGGCCTGCCATTTGGCGATCAGCTCGGCATTGCGCTCGACGATTTCGCGGAACATCGCCAGGTACGGTTCCGGTTGTTCCAGGCATTCCGGGAAATGCATGGCCAATACGTGCTCGCCGAGTTCTTTCTGCTTCTCGGGGCGTTTGGTGTAGTAGAAATATTCGAAATGCCCGAAGCGCACATGGCTCGGCGCAAGGCGCAGGACCATGGCTGCGCGTTCCTGCTTCTCGCGCCACACCGGGGTGTCGGAGCCGATCACGCACAGCGCGCGGGTGGTCGGGATGTTCAGGGCGTTAAGTGCTTCGGAGGCGAGAAACTCGCGGATCGACGAGCGCAGTACCGCGCGTCCATCGCCCATGCGCGAAAAGGGCGTCTGGCCGGCGCCCTTGAGGTGCAAATCCCAGTGTTCGCCGGCCTCGTTGTAGACCTCGCCCAGCAACAGGCCGCGACCATCGCCCAGCTGTGGGTTGTAGGAGCCGAACTGATGCCCTGAATAAACCATCGCCCGAGGCACCGCGTCGGCCCAGAGCTTATGACCGCTGAACAGTTCGGCGAACTCCGGGGTATCCGCTACGGCGGGATCGAGATCCAGCAGCGCCATAGCCGCAGGGCTGGCCACCACCAGACGCGGGTTGTCGATGGGCTCGGGCAGCACATGGGCGGAAAACGTATCGCCCAGGCGGGCGAAGCGATTATCGAAGGTCAGTTCGTCGAGGGCTTTCACCGGCCATCTCCAGCAGAATGTCCGAGCATTCTGCTAGGGATAGGGCGGTTAGTCGAGCTTGGCGGGCGGGGGCTGAAGGGGCGACTTGCCTTCCACCAGCGGCACGATGGTTTTGGCTTCCGGCTCGATCGGCACCATTTTGTATTCCTGACCGTGAAGGTTCTTGAGGTAAACCTCCATCTGCCGGAACGAAATGTTGATGTGCTGCTTCTTGAACTCGCGATTGATGAAGCGGTTGACCTCGTCCAGCACCGGGTTACGGTCACCGAGGTCGCGCACGTGCATGCGCAACTCGTGGTCGAGGGTGCTTTCGCCAAAGTTCAGGAAGTACACATGGGGTTCCGGGTCTTTCAGGACGCGCGGGTTATCGCGCGCGGCTTTGAGCAGCAGCTCTTTCACCAGATCCAGGTCCGAACCGTAGTCGACGCCGAGCTTGAGGGTCACCCGGGTGATGGTGTCGGTCAGGGACCAGTTGATCAGTTGCCCGGTGATGAACGTCTTGTTCGGGACAATGATGTCCTTGCGGTCGAAGTCGGTGATGGTCGTGGCGCGGATACGGATCTTGCTGACCGTACCCGACAGGTTGCCGATGGTGATGGTGTCGCCGATCCGCACCGGACGCTCGAACAGAATCATGATGCCGGAGATGAAGTTGGCGAAAATCTCCTGCATGCCAAAGCCGAGACCCACCGACAACGCCGCCACCAGCCATTGCAACTTGTCCCAGCTCACGCCGAGGGTCGACAGGGTCGAGACGAAGCCGATGCCGGCGATCACGTAGGACAGCAACGTGGTCGTGGCATAAGCACTGCCCTGCGCCAGGTTCAACTTCGACAGTACCAACACTTCCAGCAAACCTGGCAAGTTGCGCGCGAGGGCAAAGGTGATACCGATGATGATCAGCGCGCCGAGCATGTCGCCGATGCTGATCGGCACCATGCTCATGTTGGCGCCGGTCCCGCTGGTGTATTCGTAAAGGGTGATGTTGTCGAGGTACGAGAATACCGAGATCAGATCGGACCAGACCCAGTACAGCGCCGCGATGAAACCGCCAAGCAGTGCCAGACGGATCAGGCGCAGGGACTGTTCGTTGACCTTCTCGATGTCCAGCGTCGGCTCTTCGATCACCGCTTCGCCGTCGCCAGCCTCTTTCGCAGCTTGGCGTTTGGCCAGGGCGCGCTGGTAGGCCAGGCGTCGTGCTGCAACGCTGAGACCGCGAACGAAAGTGGCCTCGATCACCAGCCAGAACATCAGCAGGTAAAGGGTGTTGATCAACCGGTCACTGAGCTTCAGCGCGGTGTAGTAATAGCCGAAGCATACCGCCACGAACAACGCCACGGGCAGGACGGTGAACATCACCCCGACCGCTTTGCGGAACAGCGAAGCGTTCTGGTGAGTCGGGCTGCTGATCAGCAGGCGGCTGAGCAGCCAGGCCATCAAGGCGTAGCAGATCAGCACCACGGGCATGCCCAGTACGTCATCAGCCAGCGTCGAGGGTTGCAGTTCGGCCACCGCCACCACGGCAACCAATGCCATCACCACCAACCCGAGTCGGCGGACCCAGCCCTGAAGGAACTCGACCTGAGGCTTTTCCCAACGGAAATGCAGTTCAGCCACGCCGCCGGGGGCGAGGATCCGGTAAGCGGTGTAGAACACCAGCCAGGCCTGGGCCATTTGCAGCAACGCCGCGCCCATGTTGGCGTTCTGCCCGCGGGCGTCGATCTGCAAGGCCAGGCCGCACAAGGCCAGGCCCAGCGAGACCGGCATTGCCAGCAGGATATTGATCAGGATGGCCTGCGGCGTGTGCCACTGGCTGTCACGCTTGAAGTGGCCGATGTCCTGGTGAACTTTGCTCAGTCGGGCATACAGACTTTTACGCCGCCACAACAGGGCGCCGATCAGCAACACCAGGGGCAGGAACAGCAACGGCCGCTGGATCAGGCCATCACTCAATTCGCTCAGGCTGGAAGCCCACGGCAGCGTGGTGACCTGACGTTGCAGGCGTTCCGGCACCGCACGCATCCATTCCAGGTCCAGTGGCTTGTTGCTGGGGATCCAGAACATTTGCTCATCGAGAGTCGCCCGCAAGCTTTGCGCGGTGCTGAGCAGCTGTTTCTGATTGAGTTGCAAGGTGATGGATTCGTTGAGCACCGCACTCAGTTCGCGGTTCAGGCGTTCCAGCAGGTCTGCGCGGGTGGTGGCCAGTTCCAGCAGACTTTTTCGCAGCTGCGGGGTGACTTGCTCCGGCGGCTGGGTGGACAACAGGTTGTCGACATAGGTCGCGGGGTTGCTGAGCAATTCCCGCTGCTGGCTCACTTCAAACTGGTAGAGGCGAATATCGGCGATCTGGTCAGCCAGGTCGCGGTCGAGCTTGAGACGTGGCAGGGCCTGTTTCTGCTTGTAGAGAATCTTCGACAGCAGCAGGCTGCCCTTGAGTACGTTGATTTGTTCGTCCAGCGCCGAATCGCTTTGGGTCACGTTGTCCAGCTGCTGCTTGGTCTGCAGGTTCTGCTGAGTGACCTCATTGAGGCGGTCAGTGCTTTTGAGCAGGTAGTCCGAGAGCTTCAGGTTGGCCGAACTTTCGGTGGCCAGCAGCGCGCTGCCGCCGGACTTCTGCGCTTCGATGGACTGTTGCGTCACCGTCTCCTGGGACTGGGCCAGACGCTTCTGGTTGATCAGGGTTTGCAGCTCCTGGATTTCCTGATCCAGGCGATCGGATTTTTCGCTCAGCAAGTCGTGCTGGCTGTTACCCAGATCCTGCAATTGGTTGTTACCGGCCAATTCCTGGCGACGCAACGGAATCAGCGCATTCAATGCCGCGAACTCGGCATTCAGCAGGTCACGCTGTTCACCGCTCAAGGTCTTGCCGGCGTCCTTGCCGGCCTTGAGGATGTTGTTGATCTGTTGAATGCGTGTCTGGCTGGCGGAAATTTCGGCCTGTGCACGCTCGGGGCGAGTCTGTGCGGTGATCACCAGGCTGTTGGCATCGGCCAGCGCCTTCTGCAAGTCGCTTTGCTGGGTCGAGCGCTCGGTGAGCATTTGCTCGAGCTGCTGGATCGACTGGCTGGCGTAGCGTTGCGGCACCGGCGGCATTCTGGTGGCTTTGAGCTTGGTCAGCTCACGCTGGTTTTCGATGTTCTGCTTGGGCGCGGTGGCCAGCTGCTGCTTGAGTGCGACCAGCTTTTGTTCGTAGTCACGCTGGTTGCCGAGCTGGGTCAGCGTGCTTTGCAGGACGGATTGCAGGGCTTTCTGATCTGCTTCCGGCAGTTTGCGATCGGCGATCTTGTTCAGACTCGCCTGCACGGCTTCGCTGGTCGGCGGTTCGGCCGCTTGCAAGGTACCGACAGAAAGACTCAAGCCCAGTAGGGCCATGATGAAAAAAGTGCGCAGGGTTGACATAGAGACCGATCGAAAACGAGACGAAGAATGGAGTTTAGAGGAACAAGCCCGGGCCGGGGCGACTTCCTTCGGGGAATCTGACGCCCACTTTGCCGATCTTGTTCCCCTCCATGACCGCGACGGTCCAGATGGTGTTGTTCCACTCCACCTGGTCGCCGACAACTGGGGCACCACCCACTTTCTGGGCAATGAAATGGCCGAGCGACATGTCCGGGTCGATGCCTTCGACTTTCAACCCGTACAGCGCCGCAACCGCGGCCAGCTGGGCGTCTCCTTCGAGCACGAAGTCGCCGAAGAAGCGCAAATCGAGGCCGCGTTGCGGCGCCTGACTGAAGAGTTTTCCGAGGGCCGCAAGGTTGTGTTCATGGCCGATAACACACAGCAAATCATCGACTTCGAGCACCGTACTACCCGACGGATGGAGCAGTTGCTGGCCACGAAACAGAGCGGCGATACGCGTGCCGTCGGGCATTTTCAGCTCACGAAGGGGCGAACCGATGCACCATTTCTCGGCGCCGAGGCGATAAACGAACAGCTCCCACTCGCTGGTGACATGCACCTCCAGCGCTGCGCGGGAGATCGGCGCCGGCTCCGGCGGAACGGTCACTTTCAAAAGCTTCGCCACCCACGGCAGGCTCGTGCCCTGCACCAGCAGCGACACCAGCACGATAAAGAAGGCGAGGTTGAAGTAGAGCTGGGCATTTGGCAGGCCGGCCATCAGCGGGAACACCGCCAGAATGATCGGGACCGCGCCGCGAAGGCCGACCCAGGAAATAAACGCCTTTTCGCGGCCATGGAACGCCTTGAACGGCAGCAGGCCGACCAGCACCGACAGAGGCCGCGCAAACAGAATCATCCACAGCGCCAGACCCAGAGCGGGCAGGGCGATGGGCAGCAGGTCATGCGGCGTCACCAGCAGCCCCAGCACCAGGAACATGCCGATCTGCGCCAGCCAGGCCATGCCGTCGAGCATGTGCAGAATGCCGTGGCGGCTGCGCACCGGACGATTGCCGATCACCAGGCCGCAGAGATAAACCGCCAGGAAGCCGCTGCCGTGCAGGGCGTTGGTCAGGGCGAAGACGGCCAGGCCGCCGGCAATCACCAGAATCGGGTAGAGGCCGTTGGCGAGGTTGATCCGGTTGACCAATTGCAGCATGACCCAGCCACCGCCGAGGCCGATCACGGCACCGATGCCGAACTCACGCACGAAGTGCCCGAGCAGGCTCCAGTGCAGGCCGGTCTGGCCGCTGGCGAGCATGTCGATCAGCGTGACAGTAAGAAACACCGCCATCGGGTCGTTGCTGCCGGATTCGATTTCGAGGCTGGCGGTGACCCGCTCGTTCAGGCCTTTGCCGCCCAGCAGTGAGAACACCGCTGCGGCGTCGGTGGAGCCGACAATGGCGCCGATCAGCAGGCCCTGAATCATGTTCAGATTGAACAGCCAGGCGGCGACCATGCCGGTCAGCGCGGTGGTTATCAACACCCCGACCGTGGCCAGCGACAACGCCGGCCACAACGCCACGCGAAAGCTGGATACGCGGGTGCGCAAGCCGCCATCGAGCAGGATCACCGCGAGGGCGAGGTTGCCGACCAGATAAGCCGTTGGGTAGTTATCAAAGATAATGCCGCCGCCGTCGACGCCAGCGGCCATGCCCACGGCGAGGATGATCACCAGAATCGGGATGCCGAGGCGCGAGGAAAGTGAGCTCACCAGAATGCTCGCACCTACCAGCAACGCGCCGATCAAGAACAGGCTGTTGATGGTCGTCGCATTCAAAGGCAGTACTCCAGAAAGCTGAAAGGCGGGCACAAACTGACCATGCAGTCTGCGTGCCAGCGATTCTAACCTGTTGAAATGTGATGCTGTCAAAAAGCTTTTGCAGCAGCGACAACGTCACTCGGGTTGAGCTTGATCCCTGTGGCGAGGGGATTTATCCCCGTTGGGCTGCGGAGCGGCCCCCTGCGTTCTTTCAGGCACACACCGCAAACAGATCTTGCGACGGCTTCGCCGCCGAACGGGGATAAATCCCCTCACCACAGATAAATCCCTCAGCCACAGATAAATCGCCTGGCCACAGAGAAGGTGTCGCTGTTTACAGGCTAAACCGCCCAACCATGTTGTTCAGGTCCAGCGCCAATCGCGACAACTCATTGCTCGCCGCACTCGTCTGATTCGCCCCGGTCGCCGATTGCACCGACAAATCACGGATGTTCACCAGATTGCGATCCACTTCACGGGCGACCTGCGCCTGTTCTTCAGCCGCGCTGGCGATTACCAGGTTGCGCTCGTTGATCTCGACAATGGCGCTGTTGATGGTGTCCAGCGAAAGACCTGCACCGCGGGCAATGTTCAAGGTCGACTCAGCACGTTCGGTGCTGTTGCGCATCGAGTCCACCGCGTGTTCGGTGCCGCTCTGGATGCTGCCGATCATGCGTTCGATCTCGCTGGTCGACTGCTGAGTGCGATGCGCCAGTGCACGTACCTCATCCGCCACCACCGCGAAGCCACGTCCGGCTTCACCGGCACGCGCGGCTTCAATGGCTGCGTTCAATGCCAGCAAGTTGGTCTGGTCAGCCAGACCGCGAATCACGTCCAGCACTTTACCGATGTCACGGGACTCGTTGGCCAGGTCGCCAATCAGGGTCGCGGTGCTCTGCACATCGGCGCTCATGCGTTCGATGGCGCTGACGGTTTCCTGCACCAGGTCACGACCGTCGCCGGCCGAGGTGGTGGCGTTCTTCGAGGCTTCGGACGTGCTCACGGCGTTGCGTGCGACCTCTTCCACGGCGCTGGTCATTTCATTGACGGCGGTGGCGGCCTGTTCGATTTCGTTGTTCTGCTGGGTCAGGCCACGAGCGCTTTCGTCGGTGACACTGTTGAGTTCTTCAGCGGCGGACGCCAGTTGCGTGGCTGAGCCGGAAATCCGCTGCAGGGTGTCACGCAGCTTTTCCTGCATCTTCGACATGGCCAGCAGCAAGCGGCCGGCTTCATCTTCGCCATCGACATGAATCGGGCGCGTCAGGTTGCCCTCGGCGATTTCTTCGGCCGCGCTCAAGGCGTTGGCTATCGGCTTGGTAATGCTGTTGGTCAGGAGCCAGGCGAACAGCAGTGTCAGGCCGGTGGCGATCACCAGCAGGGTGACGACCAGGGTGAACGCCGAGGAATACTGATCCGTTGCTTGCTGATTAAGGTCGACCGCCTGTTGGTTGTTGATCAGCATCAGGCGGTTGAGCACGGCGTTGACGGCTTCAGAGTTGTTCAACAGATCGGTGTTGAGCAAGGTGCGCAGTTCTTCCACCTGGTTGTTGCGCGACAGACTCTTCATCCGGTCTTCAAGCTGACGGTACTGGCCAAGCAACTGCACGTATTGGTCGTAAGCCGCACGCTCGTCAGGGCTGCTGATGAATTTTTCATACTCTGTCTGTGCGGCGCGGATCTGCTGGTTGCGCTGGTCGAACAGCTCGATGGTTTTTTGCTGCACGTCGGGTTCGCGGTTGGTCAACAAGCGATAGGACAGAACCCGAAGGCGCAGGGTCAGTTGGGTGAACTCATCCAGCGCTTTGATGCTCGGCACGCTGCTCTCGACGATGTTCTCGCCGGCGCCTCGAATCTTGCTCATCTGGTTCAAGGCAAACACCCCCAAAACCAGCATCAAACCGCCAATCAGGGCGAAACCGAGGAACGCCCGCGGTGCGATATTCATATTACGAAGGGACATGCTGTTTACCAAAGTGAGCGCACCCGTGCGGCGCTGAAGCTGACGTATGAGTGACTTATCGGTCATGCGACTAAAGTCTTGAGTGCCTGCGCGTTTTTGTCGCACAAGGGCCCCGGCGACGAAGTGCAGGAACCAGATCCGCCAATCACAGTCTTTAAAGCTCGCGAGGAAGGCCGTCCGCCAGGAAAATCAAGGCTTTGCGCCTGAATAACCCTGGCATCCATGATGACTTTTCTTTATCGTACGCGCCCTTTGAAAATGCTTGGAAAATCAAAATGTTGGAAGCATCCCTTAGCCAATTGGAACAGCTGGTCAGCGACCTGGTGCAACAGAACCAGACCTTGCTCGCCACCAACCAGACCCTGAGCGCAGAACTGGCCCAGGCCAAGGATGAAAACGAAAGCCTGCAACTGAACCTGATGGAACAGGAAGAGAAACAAGGCGCCACCGCGGCCCGCATCCAGGCCCTGGTTGAGCGCGTCAGCGCCGGCCCGGTCAGCGCATGAATCATGGCGCCGCAGGGGTAAAAGTCGTCTCGATCCTGGGGGAGGACTATTCGATCAAGGCGCCGGCCGGGGAAGAGCAAACCCTGCTGGACGCCGCGATGATGTTGAAAGCTGCCTTGGCCGACACCAAAAGGAAGTACCCGACGCTGATCGGTGACCGACTGCTGGTGCTGGCTGCGATGAATCTGTGTTCCCAGCAGATTGAAATGCAAAAGCAGCACAAGCAGGAACTCGACCGTTACCAAGAGCAAGTCAGCGCCACGGTTGAAGTGATCTCCAAGACGATCAATCAGGCCTGATCGGCTTTGCGCACAACCAAAGAATAGATTGTCGTTTGAGTTGTATACAATCGGCACGGCTGTTGCAGTGTTTCAGCCTCTTATTCTTTGGGGGTGCTCCATGCAGTTCTGGCGACGCAGTATTCAATGGCAGTTAATCCTGAGTATGGGCACTGCCCTGCTGGTCAGTATTCTGATCGTGGTTGGCATTTATACCCTCGTGGTCAACCGCCTCGCCCAGAGCTATCTGGTCGAACAGGCACTGCCGTCGAGCATCGAAGCGATGCGCAACGACATCGAACGAGTCCTCGTCCAACCCCTCACCGCCGCCAAGGACATCGCCAGCAACAGCATGGTGCGCGACTGGCTGGCCGAGGGTGAAAACGGTGCTCAAACCGCCGCGTTCGTCGAGTATCTGGAAGGTATCCGCGCCGAACACAAGGCCTTCACCGCGCTGATCGTCGGCACGGCTTCAAACCATTACTTCACTGAAAAAGGCCTGGACCGGACCCTCAGCCGTTCCAATCCCAAAGACGCCTGGTTCTACGCATTCCTCGACAGCAACCAGCCGCGCACCCTCAATATCGACAATGACACCGCGACCGGAGAGTTGGCGCTGTTCATCGACCTCAAGGTCGAGCAGGCCGGTAAAGTCGTGGGTGTTGCCGGGCTTGGGTTAAGCATGAAAGAGCTGTCGGAACTGATCCACAACTTCAACTTCGGTGAGCGCGGCAAGGTCTATCTCGTGCGTTCCGACGGTTTGATCCAGGTTCACCCTGAGGCGCAATTCAGCGGCAAGCGCACCTTGGCCGAGCAAATCGGCTCGCCCGCTGCGCAAGCGGTCATGGGTCAACTTTCTAGCTCAAAAGCATCTGCCACCCACAGCAGCTTTGTCCGCGATGGCGAAGATTATCTGGCGTTAAGCCTGCCGTTACGGGATCTGGGCTGGACCCTGGTGGCCGAAGTGCCGCAGTCGCAGATCTACGCCGAAGCCCGTCGCGCCATGTGGATGAGCAGCGGAATTGGTTTGGCGGTGGCGCTGGTGTGTCTGTTACTGGTGGTGTTGCTGGCCCGTGGGCTGGTGCGGCCGATCCGTCAGGTAACAGCCGCGCTGGTAGCCATCGGTAGCGGTGGGGGAGATTTGACCCATCGGTTAGATTCCAGTCGCGCCGATGAGCTGGGTGACCTGGCGCGCGGCTTCAATCGATTCCTCGACAGCCAGCGCGAAATGATCGGCGAGGTGCTGACCACCAGCGAGCGTTTGCGCACGGCGGTCAGCCAAGTGGCGAAGGTCGTGGACAACACCGCCGAACGCTCCGGTCGTCAGCAGGAAATGACCGATATGGTCGCCACCGCCGTCCACGAAATGGGCCTGACCGTGCAGGAAATCGCCCAGAACGCGGGTAACGCCGCCGTCGCTTCGCAGAGCGCCCGGGATGAAGCGATGCAGGCGCGGGAAGTGGTCGGTGGTTCGATCCGGCATATCGAAAGCATGTCCGACGAAATCGGCATCGCCGCCAGTGCCGTTGGCGAATTGGCCGAACAGGTCGCATCCATCGATCAGGTGCTGGCAGTGATTCGCGGGATCTCCGAACAGACCAATTTACTGGCACTGAACGCGGCCATCGAAGCCGCGCGGGCCGGCGACATGGGGCGTGGGTTTGCGGTAGTGGCGGATGAAGTGCGCACGTTGGCGCGGCGCACCCAGACGTCGACCGACGAGATCCAGCAGATGATCGGCAGCCTCAAGCAGGGCGCGGAGAATGCGGTTGCATCCATGCATTCCGGGCAGGCAGCGACGGGCACCGGCGTCGAGTCGAGCCAGCGCACCGGCGCATCGTTGACGGCGATTACCGGACAGGTCGAGCGCATCAGCGACATGAACCATCAGGTGGCGACGGCCACGGAAGAACAGTCGGCGGTGACGGAAGAGATCAACCGCAATGTGCAGGGGATTTCCGATTTGGCCCGGGCGACGGCTGGCGAAGTGAGAGCGTGCCGGGAGGACTGCCAGACATTGCAGCGGTTGGCGGATGACTTGGCGCGGCAAGTGGGTGGGTTCAAGTTGAGTTGATGAGTTGTCTGTGCGGGCGCCTTCGCGAGCAAGCCCGCTCCCACATTTGATCCGCGATGCATCAGACAACGCGGTCAACTGTGGGAGCGGGCTTGCTCGCGAATGGATGTCAGCAGCACCACAAGGCTCTAGTTAGAACCACTCATCCTGCATCGTCAAACACACATCATCCCGAGCCTCGAGAATCGCCAGCTCATGGTGGCAACCCGGCACTTCCCATGTCAGGAAATACCGCGCCGCCTGCAACTTGCCCTTATAGAAGCTCACATCCGCCGCGTGCCCTTTGGCCAACCCTTCCTCGGCGCGAATAGCCTGTTCCAGCCAGCGCCAGCCAATCACCGTGTGCCCGAATACTTTCAGGTACAGCGCCGAATTCGCCAGGCTGCTGTTGACCTTGCCTTGGCCCAGGTCCGTCAGCAAGCCGATGGTCACCGTTTGCAGGCGCGCCACCAGTTTCTCCAGCGGTTCACGCAGGGCGGTCAACGACTCATGCGCCTGCGACCGTTCGGCGGTGTTGGCAATCAAGCGGATCAACTGCTTGAGTCCCGCGCCACCGTTCTGCGCCAGTTTGCGCCCCAGCAAATCCAGCGACTGAATCCCGTGGGTGCCTTCGTGGATCGGGTTCAAACGGTTGTCGCGGTAATACTGCTCCACCGGGTATTCGCGGGTGTAACCGTGACCACCGAGAATCTGGATCGCCAGTTCGTTGGCCTTCAGGCAAAACTCCGAAGGCCAGGATTTGACGATGGGAGTCAGCAAATCCAGCAGCTCATGGGCCTGTTTGCGCTCGGCCTCAGTCTCAAGGGTCGTGGTGTCGTCAAACAACCGTGCCGCGTACAGCCCTAAGTCGAACGAGCCTTCGACGTAGGCTTTCTGGGTCAACAACATGCGTTTGACGTCGGCGTGCTGAATGATCGGCACCGGCGCGGTGTTCGGGTCCTTGCTGTCCGGCACGCGACCTTGCGGACGTTCGCGGGCGTATTCCAGGGAATACAGATACCCGGCGTAACCGAGCATCACCGCGCCCATGCCGACGCCGATCCGCGCCTCGTTCATCATCTGGAACATGTAGCTCAAACCGTGGTGCGGCTTGCCCACCAGGTAGCCGACGCACTCACCGTTATCGCCGAAGTTCAGCGCGGTGGACGTGGTGCCGCGCCAGCCCATCTTGTGGAACAGGCCCGCCAGCAAGACGTCATTGCGCTTGCCGAGGCTGCCGTCATCGTTGACCAGGAACTTGGGCACGATAAACAGCGAAATGCCCTTCACCCCGGCCGGCGCATCCGGCAGCTTGGCCAGCACCATGTGCACGATGTTCTCCGACAGCGGGTGATCGCCGCCGGAGATGAAAATCTTGTTGCCCTTCAGGCGATAAGTGCCGTCGGGCGCTGGCTCGGCGCGGGTGCGAATATCCGACAGCGATGAGCCGGCATGCGGTTCGGTCAAGGCCATGGTGCCGAAGAAGCGACCGTCGATCATCGGTTGCAGGAAGCGTTGTTTCTGCTCATCGGTGCCGAAACTTTCGATCAGGTTCGCCGCGCCCATGGTCAGGAACGGGTACGAGGTCGACGCCGCGTTGGCCGACTGGAAGTGTGCGAAGCAGGCCTGGGACAACAGCGTAGGCAGTTGCATGCCGCCAGCGTCAAAACTGCGCGCGGCGTTGAGGAAACCCGCTTCGAGAAACGCATCCACCGCCGGTTTCACTTCCGGAATCAGAATCGCCTGACCGTTCTCGTAGCGCGGCTCGTTTTCATCGCCCTTGCGGTTGTGCGGGGCGAAGAACTTCTCGGCGATGTTGCGGGCAGTGCCGATGGCGGCATCGAAGGTCTCGCGATTATGCTCGGCGAAACGCTCACGCTGGGTCAGGCCTTCGGCATCGAGGACTTCGTACAGCTCGAAAGCCAGATTGCGGGAACTGAGCAACGTCTCGGACATGGCGGCCTACCTTTTTTTGGAATGGACCGAGTCTAGGCGTGGGGATAGAGGCTGAACAGGATGATTGATGAGCGTGATGGTAGATCAGAGCACCGACCTACCAGACACCCCAAAACAACTGTGGGAGCGGGCTTGCTCGCGAAGGCGGCGTACCAGTCAATGTAGATGTCGACTGACACTCCGCCTTCGCGAGCAAGCCCGCTCCCACAAGGGGTTTTGCATTCCAGGCAATCATTGCTGTACGCCTGGTTTTGAAGCTGTTTAGCCGATAGTCATCAAGCTGGCATTACCACCCGCCGCAGCGGTGTTGACGCTCAACGCCCGCTCAATCACCAGGCGCTCCAGCGCAATGCTGGTCTCGCCTTGCGACAAGCCATGAACCCCAACAATCGCTCCGGCACGCTTGGCCACTTGCT
This sequence comes from Pseudomonas sp. LBUM1660, assembly GCF_059695935.1. NCBI lineage: Bacteria > Pseudomonadati > Pseudomonadota > Gammaproteobacteria > Pseudomonadales > Pseudomonadaceae > Pseudomonas > Pseudomonas sp. LBUM1660. The sequence goes on from NZ_CP166795.1 coordinate 498,072, forward strand.
GGCACACCGCACGCAGCTGGTCGGAATGGCCATGATGCAGGACCGCATCAAACACCACTTCGTCCTTGTTCCAGTCGGCAACCAGTTTGATCTTCGCCTGAACTTCCTTCGGCAGACGTGCGAACACAGCCTTGGTCAATTCAGCTTCCGGCCATACCGCCGACCCGCCGACAGCCAATACCGCCGCCAGTTGAGTCAGCAGGTCGCCTTCGACTTCCGCCAGGCACAGCACGTGTTCACGCGGCAGGATGGCGTAGCTGTTGCGCTCGCCGGTCGGGCCCGCCAGGACACGGGTGATACCGCTTTGCGATTGCGCCGCGAACTGCCCACACAGGGCGCTCAAGTCGCTGAACTTATTGCTGTCGGCCCAGGCTTTCAGGGCGTTCAGCGGTTTGCTCATGGCATCACGCAGACGAACGTCCGGTGCAACGACTGCGTCACCGCGAGCGAAGGATTGTTCGATCGCACCGGTAGGACGCGTCGACAGCAGACGGTACAGGTACAACGGACCACCTGCTTTCGGACCAGTACCCGACAGGCCTTCGCCACCGAACGGCTGCACGCCGACCACTGCACCCACGATGTTGCGGTTCACGTAGACGTTACCGGCGTTGACGTTATCGATCACCTTGGCGATGGTCTCGTCGATCCGGGTGTGCACACCCAGCGTCAGGCCGTAGCCGGAAGCGTTGATCTGACCGATCAGCTGATCGATGTCTTTGCGCTTGTAGCGAACCACGTGCAGCACCGGGCCGAAGATCTCCCGTTGCAGTTCGTCGAAGCTTTCCAGCTCGATCAGCGTCGGCATCACGAAGGTGCCGCGTTTGACTTCTTCGCTGTTGGCGATCGCCACCTGATACACGCTGCGACCTTTGTCGCGCATCGCCTGGATGTGCTTTTCGATGCCCGCCTTGGCTTCGGCGTCGATCACCGGGCCGATGTCCACGGACAGGCGCTCAGGGTTGCCGAGACGGCATTCAGCCATGGCGCCCTTGAGCATTTCGATGACACGGTCAGCGGAATCTTCCTGCAAGCATAGTACGCGCAGGGCCGAGCAACGTTGGCCGGCGCTGTCGAAGGCCGACGATACGACGTCGATCACGACTTGTTCAGTCAACGCCGAGGAGTCGACGATCATTGCGTTCTGGCCACCGGTTTCGGCGATCAGCGGAATCGGACGGCCCTGAGCATCCAGGCGACCGGCGACGTTGCGTTGCAGTAAACGAGCGACTTCGGTGGAGCCGGTGAACATCACGCCTTTGACCCGATCGTCGCCGACCAGACGGGCGCCGACGGTTTCGCCACGGCCCGGCAGCAGTTGCAGCACGCCTTCCGGAATCCCGGCTTCGAGCAGCAAACGCACGGCTTGAGCCGCTACCAGCGGGGTTTGTTCCGCAGGCTTGGCCAATACCGGGTTACCGGCGGCCAGTGCTGCGGCAACCTGGCCGCTGAAAATGGCCAGCGGGAAGTTCCAAGGGCTGATGCAAACCACCGGACCCAATGGGCGGTGGGCGTCGTTGGTGAAATCGTTGCGTGCCTGCACTGCGTAATAACGCAGGAAGTCCACGGCTTCACGCACTTCGGCGATGGCGTTGGCGAAGGTCTTGCCAGCTTCGCGAGCCAGCAGGCCCATCAGCGGCTGGATCTCGCCTTCCATCAAGTCAGCGGCACGTTCCAGAATCGCAGCGCGTTCGGTGGGCGGGGTGGCCTGCCAGATCGGTGCAGCGTTCAGTGCGCACTGGATCGCGTTGTCGACGTCTTCGACGGTCGCTTCCTGCACATGGCCGACCACGTCACGCAGATCCGACGGGTTGAGAACTGGCGCAGGGGTTTCAGTGCTGGAGGCGCAACCGAGCATCGGTGCGGCTTTCCAGTGGTTGTGAGCGGTGGCCAGCAAAGCACAGGACAGCGAAGCCAAACGATGTTCGTTGGCCATGTCGATGCCGCTGGAGTTGGCGCGCTCGGCACCATAAAGATCACGCGGCAGCGGGATACGCGGGTGCGGCAGGCCGAAGCCGCCTTCCAGCGTCGCCATCTGCTCGATGTTGGCCACTGGATCGGCGACCAGGGCCTGAATCGAGATCGACTGATCGGCGATCTGGTTGACGAATGAGGTGTTCGCGCCGTTTTCCAGCAGACGACGTACCAGGTACGCCAATAGTGTTTCGTGAGTACCGACCGGAGCGTACACGCGGCACGGACGATTCAGTTTTCCTTCAGAAACTTTGCCTACAACCTGTTCGTACAACGGTTCACCCATGCCGTGCAGGCACTGGAACTCGTACTGACCCGGGTAATAGTTCTGACCGGCGATGTGGTAAATGGCCGACAGGGTGTGGGCGTTGTGCGTGGCGAACTGCGGGTAGATGACTTCTGGTACCGACAGCAGTTTGCGTGCGCAAGCGATGTAGGAAACGTCGGTGTACACCTTGCGGGTGTAGACCGGATAGCCTTCCAGGCCTTCGACCTGGGCGCGCTTGATTTCGCTGTCCCAGTACGCGCCTTTTACCAGGCGGATCATCAGGCGATGACGGCTGCGACGAGCCAGATCGATCACATAGTCGATCACATATGGGCAACGTTTCTGGTAAGCCTGGATTACGAAACCGATGCCGTTCCAGCCGGTCAGTTGCGGCTCGAAGCACAGGCGTTCCAGCAGATCCAGTGACAGTTCGAGGCGGTCGGCTTCTTCGGCGTCGATGTTCAGGCCGATATCGTATTGCTTGGCCAGCAGGGTCAGCGACAGCAGGCGCGGGTACAGCTCCTCCATCACGCGCTCGTACTGCGCACGGCTGTAACGCGGGTGCAGTGCCGAGAGCTTGATCGAAATGCCCGGGCCTTCATAAATCCCACGACCGTGGGAGGCTTTGCCGATCGAGTGGATGGCTTGTTCATACGAAGCCAGGTATTTCTGGGCGTCGTGCTCGGTGAGTGCGGCTTCACCCAGCATGTCGTAGGAATAGCGGAAACCTTTGGCTTCGAACTTACTGGCGTTGGCCAAGGCTTCGGCGATGGTTTCGCCAGTCACGAACTGCTCGCCCATCAGGCGCATGGCCATGTCGACGCCCTTGCGGATCATCGGCTCGCCGCTCTTGCCGATGATGCGGCTCAGCGACGAAGTCAAACCTGCTTCGTTATGCGTGGCGACCAGTTTGCCGGTCAGCAGCAGGCCCCAAGTGGCGGCGTTGACGAACAGCGACGGGCTGTTGCCCAAGTGCGGGTGCCAGTTGCCGGTGCTGATCTTGTCGCGGATCAGCGCGTCACGGGTGCCTTTGTCCGGGATGCGCAGCAGCGCTTCGGCGAGGCACATCAGCGCTACGCCTTCCTGGGACGACAGGGAAAATTCCTGCAACAGCCCCTGAACAATACCGGCACGGCCGCCGGCGCTTTTCTGATTGCGCAGTTTCTCGGCAATCGAGGAGGCGAGCTTGTTGGTGGCTTCTGCCATCGCCGCAGGCAGGCGCGCCTGTTCGATCAGCATCGGCACCACTTCAGGTTCCGGGCGACGGTAGGCGGCGGTGATCGAGGCGCGCAGTACCGATTGCGGCAGGATGCTTTCGGCGAACTCGAGGAAGCACTGGTGGGCGTGATCCAGAGGCGCATCGACGGCTTCGTCGGAATCCTTGGTCAAACCGCTCAGCTCGGTCAGGGTTGCACCACCCTCGAGTTTTTCCAGGTAATTGAAAATTGCCTGCTTGATCAGCCAGTGCGGCGTGCGATCAATCGAGGTCGCGGCAGCCTTGAGGCGCTCGCGGGTAGGGTCGTCAAGTTTGACCCCAAGGGTGGTGGTAGCCATATTTTTATCCTCATGTTTGCCACGACCGCGTGGCATCAGCTGGCGGCAAGATTAGCTGCGCAACCGTCGAGGTGCAACCGGGTGCAACCCTTTTTTTGTCGGAAAAATCAGCAGTTCGTCAGGAATTAAATTCCGGTACGAGCGTACCGCTCCTGCTTGGTGCTTTTGCTTCTAGTAAATCGTCAAGACTGCGCTAAAAGGGAGCAAAAACAGGGCTTTTTCAGATAAATCCGACTAGGTGCAACTTATTCTCGCGAAACTGGTTGCACCTTATTTACTTTGTTGAATAGCATTCGCGCCCAAGGTGCAACCGGTCATAAAAGACAGGTGTACCGGCTGATGGCTTTCCTGGGGAAACATCAGTCATAAATGCGCGGGATCTGAAATCGTCTGTCAAACGTCGTCGTTTGCGCGCGGTTCACCAGCCGCCGCTACATAAAAACAAAGCCAGGGCGTAACTTAATGAGCGTTAGCAATCCAACACTGATCACCTTCGTGATCTACATCGCAGCAATGGTACTGATCGGCTTCATGGCCTATCGCTCCACCAACAACCTTTCTGACTACATTCTGGGCGGTCGCAGCCTGGGCAGCGTCGTGACTGCATTGTCCGCCGGTGCTTCGGACATGAGCGGCTGGTTGTTGATGGGCCTGCCGGGCGCCATCTACATGTCCGGTCTGTCCGAAAGCTGGATCGCCATCGGCCTGATCATCGGTGCTTACCTGAACTGGCTGTTCGTCGCCGGCCGTCTGCGCGTGCAGACCGAGCACAACGGCGATGCACTGACCCTGCCGGATTACTTCTCCAGCCGTTTCGAAGATAAAAGCGGCCTTCTGCGGATCATCTCTGCCGTCGTGATCCTGGTGTTCTTCACCATCTACTGCGCCTCCGGTATCGTGGCCGGCGCCCGTCTGTTCGAAAGCACCTTCGGCATGTCCTACGAGACCGCGCTGTGGGCCGGTGCTGCGGCGACGATTGCCTACACCTTCGTTGGCGGTTTCCTGGCAGTGAGCTGGACGGACACCGTACAAGCCACGCTGATGATCTTCGCCCTGTTGCTGACGCCGATCATCGTGCTGCTGGCCACCGGCGGCGTCGATACCACGTTCCTGGCCATCGAAGCGCAAGATCCAAGCAATTTCGACATGCTGAAAAATACCACCTTCATCGGCATCATCTCGCTGATGGGCTGGGGCCTGGGCTACTTCGGCCAGCCGCACATCCTCGCGCGTTTCATGGCGGCGGATTCGGTCAAGTCGATCGCTAACGCTCGCCGCATCTCCATGGCCTGGATGATCCTGTGCCTGGGCGGCACCGTCGCGGTAGGTTTCTTCGGCATCGCTTACTTCTCCGCGCACCCTGAAGTCGCTGGTCCTGTGGCTGAAAACCCAGAGCGCGTATTCATCGAACTGGCCAAAATCCTCTTCAACCCATGGGTTGCCGGTGTACTGCTGTCGGCCATTCTGGCTGCCGTCATGAGCACCCTTAGCTGCCAGTTGCTGGTGTGCTCGAGCGCCCTGACCGAAGACTTCTACAAAACCTTCCTGCGTAAAACCGCTTCCCAGGTGGAACTGGTCTGGGTCGGCCGCGCCATGGTGCTGCTGGTTGCCCTGATCGCCATCGCGTTGGCCGCTAACCCGGAAAACCGCGTACTGGGTCTGGTCAGCTACGCCTGGGCCGGTTTCGGTGCTGCATTCGGTCCGGTTGTCCTGATCTCCGTGATCTGGAAAGACATGACCCGTAATGGCGCACTGGCCGGTATCCTGGTCGGCGCGATCACTGTGATCGTGTGGAAACACTTCGAACTGCTGGGCCTGTACGAAATCATCCCGGGCTTCATCTTCGCCAGCCTGGCCATCTACATCGTCAGCAAACTGGGCACGCCGACTCACGGCATGCTTCAGCGCTTCGCCGCTGCCGAGGCTGATTTCCGCCTGAACAAGTGATGGGGATGAGCTAAGGCTCTGACCTTTCGCCGAACATCAAAACGGCCCGCTTCCTTTGGAGGCGGGCCGTTTTTTTGGTTTGCAGGAAAGGTTTGGTGTCAGTGTTGCCGTCTTCGCGGGCAAGCCTCGCTCCTACAGTTTTGCGGCGAATCGCAAATCCTGTAGGAGCGAGGCTTGCCCGCGAAGAGGCCATCAGCAGCAGCACACTACTTTTGCAGGAAATGTCTGTAGCCAAACATCCCAACTTTTGAAGGACAAATCCCTAAAAAAGTAGGGCAAATCTGATTTTACTGTCCCTCCCTCAACACCCCTTGTCGCTCATGCAGAATCGCCCGCCCTCATTCTGCAGAGACACATCGGATGTTCGCTCCTGCCAATCAACCGCGTTTCACGTTGACGATCGACGGCGTCCAGATTGAGCTCAAGGTGCTTGAGTTCACGGGCACGGAAGCCATCAGCCAACCCTACCGCTTTGACCTGGAACTGGTCAGCGACCGGCCGGACATCGAGCTCGAAAACCTGCTGCATCGTCAGGCCTTTCTGAGTTTCGATGCACAAGGTTGCGGCATACACGGTCAGATCTTTCGCGTCGGTCAAAGCGATTCCGGGAAACGTCTGACGGGCTACCAAATCAGTCTCGTACCGCGGCTGGCCTACCTCGGTCAGCGCATCAACCAGCGGATCTTCCAGCACAAAAGCGTGCCGGCGATCATCGCGCAGGTCCTCAAGGACCATGGCATCCAGCGCGATGCCTTCGAGTTTCAACTCGGCAGCGACTATTCACCGCGCGAGTACTGCGTGCAATACGCCGAAAGCGACCTCGCGTTTATCCAGCGCCTGTGTGCCGAAATCGGTATTCATTACCACTTCCAGCACAGCCCCGACGGGCATCTGCTGGTGTTTGGCGATGATCAGACGGTATTCCCGCGCCTGCCCGAGCCGACGTTGTACCTGCCGGGCAGCGGCATGGCAGCGGATGCGCCGGCCATCAAGCGTTTCAACGTGCGCCTGGAGACCCGTACCACAGCGGTCACCCGTCGCGATTACGACTTCCAGAAACCGCGTCTGACACTTGAAAGCCGTGTTGATAGCGAACAGCGTCCGGTGCTGGAGGATTACCACTTTCCCGGTCAATTCACCGACCGCGAGCATGGCAAACAGCTAACGCAGCGAGCACTGGAGCGGCACAACGCGGACTTCCGCCAAGCCGAAGGCCGTGGCGACGATGCTGCCTTGGTCAGCGGACATTTCCTGCACCTCGCCGAGCATCCGCGTCAGGCGTGGAACGATCTGTGGCTGATCACTGGCATTGAACACCGTGGCCGACAACCGCAAGTGCTGGAAGAGTCCGCCACCAGCGACGACCCGGATGATTTCCAGGGTTACCGCAATACCTTTCTGGTGACGCCGTGGGACGTTTCGTTTCGCCCACCGCTGGGGCCGGAAAAGCCCCGCATGCTCGGTTACCAACCGGCCGTGGTCACCGGCCCAGTCGACAGCGAAATCCATTGCGATGAGTTCGGTCGGGTCAAGGTCCAGCTTGCCTGGGACCGCGACGGTCAGCTCAATGAACATTCCAGTTGCTGGTTGCGGGTCGCCACGGGCTGGGCCCACGACCATTACGGCAGCGTGCTGATTCCGCGAGTCGGCATGGAAGTGCTGGTGGGTTTCATCGACGCCGATGCCGACAAACCGCTGGTAATGGGTTGCCTGCCCAACGCCGCAACACCGGTGCCACTGGATCTGCCCGCCGACAAGACCCGCAGTATTTTCCGTAGCCAAAGCAGTCCGGGCGGCGGCGGTTACAACGAATTGCGCATCGAGGATCGCAAAGGCGCCGAGGAAATCTACCTGCGCGCCCAGCGAAACTGGACCCAGCACGTGTTGAACGATCAGCAGGTGCAGGTCGATAACCAGCGCAGCATCGTCGTCACGGGGACCGCTCGCCATGAGCTGAAGGCTGACGAACAACGCATCACCCACGGCCAGCGCCAGGCCGAAGTGAAGCTCGACGATCACTTGCTGGTGGTCGGCGACCGGCACATCCGCGTCACGAGCCAGGCACTCACCGCCAGTCAGCAATTCCATGTCAGCGCTGGCCAGCAAGTGGTGATCGACGGTGGCGCCAGCGCGACGATTCAGGCGGGTGGGCAGTGGATCAACATTGGCCCTGGTGGAATTTTCAGCAGCGTGCCGATTCAGGTCGGTGGCGCGTTGATGCCGCCGATGGCCGCGGCGCCCGTGTCGCCGAATACACCGTTGAAACTCGTCGCCGCCCCGGCCGCCCTGCTGAGCGCCGCGCAGATCATGAGCCTGCAAAGCGATGCACCATTCTGCGAAGAATGCGAGCGCTGCAAGGACGGTGTCTGTGCTGCCTGATTGCTTGTCACCTCGTGAATGGCTGGAACGGCAGCCACTGAAACCGTCGGAACAACTGTTCGCGATCTTCAGCAATGCCAGCACGGCTGAGCCGTTCAAAGCGTGGCGGCAGTCAGTCGCCGCTCAAGCGCCTAATCCGATCTGGGCCGACACCGCTTACGCCGAGTGGGAGCCGGTCATGCCCTACGTCGGAATCGTCTCGGCTGAGGGTGAGTTTCTGGAGTGGGTTGCCACGACCGAGTCTCGCGACTGGGGTTGGCTGGCGGTTTCTTCTGCCTCTCAAGATGCATTGGTCGAGCATCTACGCAGCCTCACACAAGTGCTCTTGCCCAACGGTAATGCGGTGTTTTTTCGCTTCTGGGATGGGCGTTATCTGTTGCCGATTCTTCAGTCCGCCGACGTTAACGCCGCGCACTTAATGCCTGTGCTTGACCGCTGTTTGATCAATGGACAACCGCTCGATATCGGTGGCAGGGCGTTGAAATCCTCCAGGGTTTTTCCGTGGTGGGAAGTTGGCGAATCGCTACTCGAAGACCTCGCCACCGAGTCCGCGATAACCCGCATCAACAACTTGATGAAGTGGTTGAGCGAGGACCGTCCTGATCTTTTTGAAGCGTTTTCTGAGCAGGTGTTGCGGCACAAAGTCGCGATCTTTCTGCAGACGCCGGACCTGCCTCAAGCACCGAAACAAGCCTTGGCGGATTACCTGATGGCGGAGCTGAACTGATGGATCAGATTGTGCGCATCGAGCAGGAGCTCGACGGTTTTCCAAACACGTTGTCCCTCTACCGTGAACAGCTAAAGCATTGGCTTAGCCTGGCGGCAGACAAGGCCAGTCACACGGCTGATTTGCCTTCGCTGATGGGGATGGAACGGATCGTTCGGTTCGGTAATGCCAGCACCATTGTGAGCAGCGGCGATGACGATTTTATCTCCACCGTCGTGCAGTGCCCAAAGGGCGGGGTGCTGGAGATCGAGAGCAAGTTCGAATCGGTTTATGACATTCCCGTGGGGAATATTCAGGTCGATGTGATTGCGGCTGAGAGCGGAGAGATAAAGCAGGTCACGCTCGACGAAAATGGCAAAGGGACCTTCGAGGGCAAAGAGGGCAAGTTCTACCGCATTCACGTTCACGACGAAGTCACACCGCAGCAAGTTGAAGATCTGTTCTCTTCCTATGCCGGCCTGACGAAGGAGCTGGAAAAGTGGCTGCGTGATGAGTGGAAGACGTTTAAACCGAAGTGGTCGGAATCGTCTGCGGTTGCTGTAGGCAATGGAATGCTTGCGGGAAGTTGGGCGGCCATCGAGGGCGTGTGGGACGGCATCAGTCTGCTTTCAGAAATCCTCAAGGACCCCGGAAAGTTTGGTGAGCGGTTGGGCGAGAGTGCCTTAGAGCTGAAAAGGCTCGCGAACATCGCACCGAAGGTCATGGAAAAAGCCCAGCTGCTGGCCACCGACGAAGCGGCGCTGTGTTTGCTGTTGCGCTCCGCCAGTCTCTGGTTGGACATGCTGCCGCCCAGCGAGATCGCCGGTAAAACCGCCGAAGCCGTTTCGACGGTGGTGGTGCAGCTATTGATCGACATCCTGATCGGTATCGTTCTGACCTTTGCCGGGGCGGGGGCTGGAATTGCCTATTTGACGATGCGTCTGGCTGATCGGGCCGCGCAGTTGCTCAGCGCTGTTCTGCGCCTCGTCAAAGCAATTTTCACGATCATCAATAACTTCATCAACTACGTCGACCGCTACAAAAAAGTCGCCGCACGCGGCGTTGCGGCAGGCCTCAAAAAAGGTCGCATGCAACTGCGATGGGATGCCAAGCGCAATACCACGCTCAAGCAAAACGAACATCACGACAACGTTCCGGATCAGGCGAAAAACCCCAACGGCGACAGCGCCGACCCCGTCGATAAAACCGCCACTAACAAATGCCCGGTTTCGATGGTCACCGGCGAAGAACTGCTGACCCTCACCGACGGTTCGCTGGACGGCATCCTGCCGTTCGACTTCACCCGGCTCTATCGCACAAGTGCCGCTGAAATCGATGTCGGCCTCGGATTTGGCTGGAGCCATTCGCTCTCCCATCGACTGGAAATCAACGGCGACACCGTCACCTGGATCGACCACGAGAACCGTCGCACCACCTTCCCGCTGCCGAACAGGGCACGCCCGGCGATCCACAACAGCCTCTCGCGCGCGGCAATTTACCTCGGCAATGAACCTGAAGAGCTGATCCTCGCCCAGGCCGGCGAGGAGACACGTTTCTACCATTTTCATCATGGTTTTCTCACAGCCATCAGTGACGCTTACGACAACCGCCTGCGCATCACCCGCGACCGCCAGGGCCGCATCCAGCGCCTCGACAACGGTGCCGGCCGAGCCTTGCTGTTGCGCTATGAACGCAGCCATCTGGTTGCCGTCGACTATCAGATTTTTGTCCCGGCCCAAACCCTCGAAGAAGCGTGGCAGACCGAGCAGACCCTGGTCGGTTACAGCTGCGACGAACGCGGTCGACTCATCGAGGCCACCAACGCCGCCGGCGAAAGCGAGCGCTACGACTACGACGATCAGCACGTCATTCTTCAGCGGCAACTGGCCGGTGGGGCGAGTTTCTTCTGGGAGTGGGAAAGGTCCGGCAAGGCTGCCCGATGCATCCGCCACTGGGCGTCGTTTGCGCAGATGGATGCGCGGTATACCTGGGATGACGAGGGCAGCGTCACCGTCCACAACATCGATGGCAGCGAAGAGGTTTACGTCCACGACGACCGAGCGCGGCTGGTGCGCAAGGTCGAACTGGATGGCGGCGAACACCTCAAGGCCTACGACGACCAGGGCCGGCTGACTGCCGAGCAAGACCCGCTTGGCGCCGTCACCGAATACCGCTACGACGAAGTCGGACGCCTCGTGGCGCTGATTCCGCCGCAAGACGAGCCGACGTCCTACGAGTACCGCAACGGTTTCCTGCACGCACGTTATCGCGGCAAAGCCGTGTGGAAATATCAGCGCAATGCCCAGGGCGATGTCACCGAAGCGACCGATCCCGACGGCCATGTCACCCACTATCACTACGACGAAAAAGGTCAGCTGCTGTCGATCCGCTCCCCGGACACCAGTCGGCATGTCTTCGTCTGGAATGGCTTGGGGCAACTGGTCGAAGAGACGCTGCCGGACAGTGGTGTACGGCGGTTTTCCTACGATGCGCTGGGGCGGCAGATTACCCGGCAGGACGAACACGGTACGATCACGAAGTCTCAATGGGATGCCGTTGGCCGACTGATCCAAACGACGCTGCCTACCGGTGCCGTTCGCGCCTTTACCTACAACGCCTACGGAAAAATCACCGCCGAACGCGACGAACTGGGCCGCGTTACGCGCTACGAATACGTCGACGATCTGCATCTGGTCAGCCGCCGAATCAATGCCGATGGCACCCAGCTGAAGTATCGCTACGACAACGCGCAGCTGCTTCTTACCGAGATCGAAAACGAATCCGGCGAAAAGTATCAGCTGGACTACACGCCCAATGGATTGATCCGACAGGAAACCGGCTTCGACGGCCAACGCACGGCGTATGCCTACGACCTCAACGGCCACCTGCTGGAAAAAACCGAGTTCGGCGACGACGGCTCGCAGCTCGTCACGCAATACGAGCGCGATACCGCCGGCCGTCTACTGGTCAAAACGCTGCCCGACGGCATCAAGGTCGAATACCGCTACGACAGCCTCGGCCGACTGATCGACGTCGATGACGGCCACGACCACCCGCTGGAATTCGAGTACGACCATCAGGATCGCCTGATCACCGAGCATCAGGGCTGGGGCACGTTGCGTTATGGCTACGACGCCTGCGGCCAGCTCAATCGCCTGCGCCTGCCGGATGGCAGCAAACTCGATTACCACCACGCCAAGGGCGGCGCGCTGACCGCCATCGACCTCAACGGCGCGCGGCTCACCACCCACCAATTTACCTTCGGTCGCGAGCAGCATCGTCAGCAAGGTCAACTGCTGAGCGAATATGCCTACGACGATCAAGGCCGATTAAAGGCCCACGCTGTCAGACAGCAGCAGCAAACGCTGTATCGCCGCGACTATGCCTACGGCGCCAGCGGCAATTTAGACAACATCGCCGACACCCGCCACGGCCAACGCAACTACCACTACGACCCGCTCAACCGTCTGACCCGCGTGCGCCACACCCGCGACGACCCGCCGGAAAGCTTCGCCCACGACCCTGCGGGCAATTTGCTGATGCAGGACCGGCCCGGTTTGGCGACCGTTAAAGGTAATCGCCTGCTGATGCAGGGCGACCGGCATTACGACTACGACGCCTTCGGCAACCTCATCCGCGAGCGCCGCGGCACCGCGCAAAAACTCGTCACCGAATACCGCTACGACTGCCAACACCGATTGGTCGGCGTCACGACCCCGGACGGCCGCTGCACAAGCTATCGCTACGACGCCTTCGGCCGCCGCATCACCAAAACTCTCGACGGCAAAACCACCGAGTTCTTCTGGCAAGGCGACAACCTCATCGCCGAAAGCAGCCGCGAACACTACCGCAGCTACGTCTACGAACCCGGCACCTTCCGCCCGCTTGCCATGCTCGACGGCAAAGGCCCACGCAAGGCTTGCCCGTTCTACTACCAACTCGATCACCTGGGTACGCCGCAGGAACTGACCGATTTTGGTGGCGAGATCGTGTGGTCGGCGAAGTACAACGCCTACGGCAAAGTCACGCACCAGACGTTCGGCGGGGGAGAGCAGCTTGAGCAACCGTTGCGGTTTCAGGGGCAGTACTTTGATGCGGAGAGCGGTCTGCATTACAACCGGCATCGGTACTATGATCCGGAGGTTGGACGGTACCTGACACCGGATCCGGTGAAGTTGGCTGGTGGGCTGAATCAGTACCAGTACACGCCGAATCCGACGGGGTGGGTTGATCCGTTGGGGTTGAGCGGGAATTGCCCGCAATCGGGTAAGACTGGGTGTAAGGCGCCGGATGATACGACTGGCGTTAAGGTTGATGAGGGTGAGCCGCCGCTGCCGAAGCTGACGGCTGAGCAGCGGCGGGCGAGGATTGATGAGTTGGCTGAGGCAAATGCGAAGAAGAGGGTTGAGAAACTGGAGAGGCAACACAACATGCACACTGTTGAAAAGCACAGCTCGGAGATATCTGATACTGCACTTAAACAGCGGGCTATTGATGGTGCAAACCCTCAAACGGGCGAGCTTACCCCAAAGGGGCCGAAAGGAAGTTTAAGCTCTCAGTTCAGTAACTGGCGGGTTCATTTCAATGCTTTAAATAAGGCGATGACAAGGGTGGAGTTAGGTTTAAGTCCGCACACTGGATTTGATCATAATAAAACCCCGATAGTGAGAATGGAACTGCCTGGGGCAGGTCGTGGGTATAGGCCGAATAAAAAAGATAATAACAATCCAATTTTAAATGAGGATTTGAATTGGTTTGAAGTTAAATTTGATAAGCAAGACAAAACACGGCCATTTACAGGTTTTCCAACGGAGAGAAAGTAATGTTGCGTGATCCATTTTTAGGTGAGGAATTTGAGCCGGATTTGATGTGGTTCATTGGTGTTTTGGATGTCTATGATCGGGAAGAAACTTATGGTGCAGAGCTTGTTGTTTACGATCCTAACGATCGCGATGATAGGGTAGAGCTGATTAAGAAATACTGTTTGAGTTTGGATTACTTGTCTTATAGACATAGATTTTTATTGGTGGAGAATCTGGCTGCAAAATTGAATGATAAAAATTGCGACTTTCAGCACTTGTTTGAGATTGATGATAGTGAAGCATTAAGTTGGCCTCGTAGTGAGTGGTACGAGCTAGAGAATCCTCGGGATTTTCTTCAAGACGTGTACACATTGGCTACAGAGATTTGGAAAGAGGACCTTCTGAAAGCTAGTCTTGAAGATCAAAAAGCGTGGTGATGCAGAGTGCCAAAAGCAACTCAATTCAGCCGGGTAGATAATACAGATGTCTGGGCAGAGACTGACGCGTGAGTTAATCACTGAATGGGCCTATGGACGGGCGGTTATTGAGGTATCTGAAAGTGATTGCGACGGAGATACTGCGAGCTTTGATAACGCCGTTGTAAGAATTTTTGGCGCTAAAGGGTTGTTAGAATTCGCTGCTGATCCAGGATGCTCCTGTCGGGGCTATTTTGTAGATAAGCTTGTGACAATTTTTTTACGGGTTTTTCGATCGAGTGGTGAGCTTCCATTTCATTTCTCACGCTTTCTAGGAATCAAATCTAAAGATGATTATTTGCGTGAAATGGAAAGCCGAGCAAAGGAGGTTTATGAGGTGAGCTTGGTTTTGGATAGTATGAAATTTATAAGAGAGCCAGCGATACAGTCCCTTTACAAACAGCTTCTTGATTTTAGACATGATCATTCAGAGAGTAATCGTGATTTTTATTACAGGTGCTGGGCGGCGTTAGATCTTGAGGCATTTAATGTGAAAATGGTTGAGTGAACGGTTTTGGTAAATAAGCGTGCTGCCGATATCGAATTAAATAGATTCGTCCCCTTATTGTTATTCCATTTACGTTGTATCCGATCAAGTGAGGAGGATTATGTTTGTTGATCCTGGTACTCAGCAGCCATATATACCGACACCTTCATATTTTTTGGGTTGTTTCGATATTTATGATCGTGAAGAAACACTTGGAGAGGGGTTAGAGAAATTTAATCCGAATGATCCGTCGGACAGGGAGGAGTTAATACTCAAGTATTGTCTGGTTAGAAATCGTACCTATCGACACCGTTTTTTGCTTTATAAATGTTTGGAAAAGACGCTTGAGGATAAAAACTACGACTTTCAGTCGCTTTTTAAGTACGACGCCAGAGGCGTACTCCTCATTTCCCTGTGGGTGGGATGAGATGGAAAATACGAGAGCTTTTTTTGAAGATGTTTATCGGTTGGCAACTATCGAGTGGAAAGATGATCTTCACAAAGTGTAGTGGTCAACTAATCCCGGACACGACGTTAAGTTTTTCTTCGGCCCGAGCTGGCGCCAGCCCACCGTTGAATTGATGGGGTCGAATCCAGTTGTACCGATGCATCAAGAAATGGCTGATATCGCGCTGGGCTTCTTGGGCCGTTCTGTAACCCAGAGTCGGTATCCATTCGGTTTTCAAACTGCGGAACACGCGCTCCATCGGCGCATTGTCCCAGCAATTTCCCCGGCGACTCATGCTCTGGCGCATGCGATAACGCCACAGCCTCTGGCGAAATAAACGACTCGCGTACTGCGACCCTTGATCCGAGTGAAACAGCAGGCCCTGAGGCCTTCCTCGTTGTTCGTAGGCCATATCCAGCGCCTTGATAACCAGCTCGGCGTCCGGCTTTTCCGACAACGCCCAGCCCACCACCCGGCGCGCGCAAAGATCCATCACGACAGCCAGATAATGCCATTTCCCCTGAGCCCAAATGTAGGTGATGTCGCCGCACCACACTTGGTTGGGTGCCGGGACATCGAACTCCCGATTCAAGATGTTCGGGATATCCAACCGCTCAACCGTCGCCCGTTTATAAGCATGAGACCCTGGCTGTTTGCTCACGAGGTCAAGCTCACGCATCAAGCTGCGTACTTTGAACCGACCGAGTTGCTCACCATCGTCACGCATCAACGAGAGAATGCTACGGCTGCCGGCAGCACTGCGACTTTGCGAAAACAACTCGCTCACCCGGCTGCGTAGCCGAAGCCGTTCGACATCAGGCGTTCGACGCTTGAGGCGGTGGGCGTAGTAACTTGAGCGGTTGATTTCAAACACTTGGCACAGCCAATCAACCGGCTCGTGGACGCTCAGCTGATTGATCAGCGCGTACGCTCGTGATCTTCCGACATCAAGAGCGCGGTAGCCTTTTTTAGTATCGATTTCTCCCGTTCAAGGCGGGCGATCCGGGCTTCCAGCTCCTGGATTTTCTGCTGCTCTGATGTCAGCGCTTTGCTCTGCGGAGTAACGCCTTGGCGTTCCTTCTGAACCTGGTCAACCCAACGGCGCAGGGCCGACTCGCCGACGCCGAGTGAACGGCTGGCTTCGATGTAGCTGTAGTTTTGCTTGAGCACGAGGTCGGCAGCCTCGCGCTTGAACTCAGCGGAAAAGGAACGGCGTTGTTTGGTCATCTGACACCTCGATCTGGCGAGCATTCTCGCCTATATGGGTGTCCGGTTTCATTAGACCACTACAAAGCGGGTCTTGAAGACCAATCCACTTGGTAGATGGGAGCTCTGAACCAGAGCGAAATTTCTGGGCAAACTCGTCGGAAGTTTCCTTCAAGTCGCGGCGGTTTCCATGAACTGGTAGGAGATCTGTTCCATCGATAGTCTCTGGTCGTCACTGAAAATTCAGTGATGGGGTGTAGGAACCCTTCAAGACTAGAGAGGACGCTTTGGCGTCGACACTTGAATTGCGGCCGTCAACGTGCGTCCGTAAGATCAGTTGCGGCGGCTGTGCGCGGGCACGCTTCGGTGTGGTCGAGTTCTCTGGTCTCGATATTCCTACCCCGCGTATAGCTGCCACCCAAGCCTGTAGGAAGGCCGATGGTAGCTCCACTTCTACCAGAGGTTTCAATAATGAAAAATCTTCACCCCGATCCACCTTACGAAAAGCCTATTCCCCACCCTAAAAGCCGCTTCATGGCCCTCACCAGCAACTGCACCCACATGCCCACGCTGTTCGTCGATACCCACGCGCCACTCGATGTTTTATACGACGCTGCCAACTATCGAATTCGCGCCGTCACGCAAGTGCTGGAGAACCTGTCGATGCGCGGTTCGGTCGAGTGTGAGTCGTTCATTCTTAGCGATTTTGCGCTGCTGTGTGCCATTCCGTTGCGGGATGGGTGTGATGTGCTGGATGTGATTGGACGGCGATTGCGGGCTCGGCCTTCGGAATAAGGGCTGGATGGCTTTTGTGGCGAGGGAGCTTGCTCCCGTTCGGCTGCGGAGCAGTCGCCAAGCCACGCGCTGCGGTGTGTCTGACAAACCAGTGGTGCTGGGTTTGGGGCTGCTTCGCAGCCCAGCGGGAGCAAGCTCCCTCGCCACAGGGTTTGTGGTTGGCTGGGATGTTTTGGGGCTGCTTCGCAGCCCAACGGGGGCAAGCCCCCTCGCCACAGGGTTTGTGGGTGGCTGGGATATTCTTGGGTTGCTTTGCAGATTAGTGAGGCAAGCCCTATTCCACAGGGGATGTGTCTGGACAGGGATTGTGGGCGGCAACTGCCCGCTCAGCCGCGAACCCCTGACGTTCGGCGCCGTACAAGGTAAACTTCCCGGCCTTCGCAGGAGCAATCATGAATTATCGTCACGCCTTCCATGCCGGCAATCACGCCGATGTGTTCAAACACCTGACTTTGACCCGCCTCATCGCCCTGATGTCGCGCAAGGAGCAGCCGTTTGCCTATCTCGACACTCACGCCGGCATTGGTCTGTATGACTTGCAGGGCGATCAGGCGAGCCGTACCGGTGAGTACCTGGAAGGCATCGCGCGGTTGTGGGATCAGCCGGATCTGCCGGAACTGACCGCCGATTACATGAAGGTGCTGCACGACATGAACCCGGATGGCCAGTTGCGCTATTACCCGGGTTCGCCGGAGTTGGCGCGGCGTCTGACGCGGCCGCAGGATCGGGTGATGCTTAACGAGAAGCACCCCGAGGATGGCGTGTTGCTCAAGGACAACATGGCCGGCGACCGTCGGGTGAAGGTGCATCTGGGCGAAGGCTGGCATGTGCCGCGTGCGATGTTGCCGGTGCAGGAGAAGCGGGCGGTGATGTTGATTGATCCGCCGTTCGAGCAGCTCGATGAGATGCAGCGGTGTGCGGCGTCGCTGAAAGAGGCGATTGGCCGGATGCGTCAAACGGTGGCGGCGATCTGGTATCCGGTAAAGGACCAGCGCCTGTTGCGTCGTTTTTATCAGGATTTGGCAGGTAGCGGCGCGCCGAAGTTGTTGCGCGTGGAGTTGCTGGTGCATCCGCTGGATACGCCGAACAGTTTGAACGGGTCCGGGTTGGCGATTGCGAATCCACCGTGGGGGCTGGAAGAGGAATTACGTGAACTGCTGCCGTGGTTGTCCAAGAAGCTTGGGCAGACCCAGGGTGGGTGGCAGATGGATTGGTTGATTGCTGAGAGTTGATAGCTGATCAGATGCCTTGATGGTGTCTGACAGGACGCATTCGCGGGCAAGCCTCGCTCCTACAGGAGTTTATGTCGATCACAAAATTGTGCTCAGACATCGATCCCTGTAGGAGCGAGGCTTGCCCGCGAAGCTTTTCAGGGCCCGAGATTTATATCGGGCAGGTCACGCCCGTACCGCCAATCCCGCAATACCCTTCAGGGTTTTTCGCCAGGTATTGCTGGTGATACGCCTCGGCGAAGTAGACCGTCGGCGCTTCGTCGATCTCAGTGGTGATTTCGCCTTTGCCTGCCTTGGTTAACTCAGCCTGGAACACGTCCTTGCTGTGATTGGCGGCTGCCAGTTGAGTCGGGTTGGTCGCATAGATCACCGAGCGATACTGAGTGCCGATGTCATTGCCCTGGCGCATGCCTTGCGTCGGGTTGTGCAATTCCCAGAACATTTTCAGCAGCGCTTCGTAGCTGACTTTTGCCGGCTCATAGACCACCAGCACCACTTCGCTGTGCCCGGTCAGGCCCGAGCAGACTTCTTCATACGTCGGGTTCGGCGTAAAGCCGCCGGCGTAGCCCACCACCGTGCTGACCACGCCTTCGCGTTGCCAGAACTTGCGTTCCGCGCCCCAGAAGCAGCCCAGGCCGAAGATCGCGAAATCCACGTCCATCGCGAACGGGCCCAGCAGCGGGGCGTCGTGGACGAAGTGTTTTTCCGGCAGGTTCATTGGGGTTTCGCGGCCAGGCAGAGCTTGTTCTTTGGTAGGGAGCACGTTTTTGTTCACCAGGATTTCCGAGCGCAAGACCATCATCAGTCCCCTCAGTCAGGTTGAATGTAAATTGTCAGACACGCAGTTTGCCCAATGATGCCAAGTTAATCACTACCCCTGTGGGAGCGGGCTTGCTCGCGAAGGCGGTGTGTCAGGCAACAACGATGTCGACTGCCACGCCGCTTTCGCGAGCAAGCCCGCTCCCACAGGGTTTTATGTCTAGGCAGAAAGAGCATTCAGCCAGTTTCAGGCGATGGGGCCGCGCGGGTAGCGCTTGAGCTTTTCGATCAGCTCGGCGCCCGGGATGGGGCGGTCGAACAGGTAGCCCTGGCCGACATCGCAACGGTGACGCCGCAAAAACGCAAGCTGCTCGGCGGTCTCGATACCTTCCGCCACGACCTTGAGTTTCAGGTTGTGGGCCATGGCGATCACGGCGGAGGTGATTTCCATGTCGTCCTGGTTGTCCGGGATTTCGTGGATGAAGCTTCGATCGATCTTGATGATGTCGATCGGGAATTTTTTCAGGTAGCTGAGTGACGAATAACCGGTGCCGAAGTCGTCCATGGCCAGGGTCAGGCCCAGGCGCTTGAGCTGATCGAGCTGCAAGTGGGTGTCTTCGGTGGCTTCCAGCAGCAGGCCTTCGGTCAGCTCAAGCTCCAGCAGGTTCGCTGGCAGCGCTTCTTCCTTGAGGATGTTGGCGATGGACGCCACCAGGTCCGGGTCCGAGAACTGCTTGGGCGACAAGTTGATCGCCACTTGAAGATTGCCCAGGCCGGCGGCGGTCAGGTCTTTGCTCATGCGGCAGGCCTGGCGGGCGATCCATTTGCCGATGGGGATGATCAAGCCGGTTTCTTCGGCGACACTGATGAACTGATCCGGGCGGATCATGCCTTTTTCCGGGTGGTTCCAGCGCAGCAGCGCTTCCATGCCCAGCAGGCGACCGCTGCGCAGGCACAATTTAGGCTGATAGAACACGTCCAGCTCGTTCTGGGTCAGGGCGCGGCGCAGGTTGTTCTCGACGAACAGCTTGTAGCTGGCCTCGGCGTTCAGTGCTTCGGTGAACACCTGGACCTGATGTTTGCCGTTGGCCTTGGCCTTGTGCAGCGCCAGGCCGGCGTTGCGCATCAATGTCTGTGGATCGCGGCCATGCAGCGGCGCGCAAGCCAGGCCCACGGAGCCGGTGACGCTGATCAGCTGGTTGTCGACGAACATCGGCTTGTCGAGTGTCGCCAGCAATTGATTGGCGATCTGTTGGCCGGCACGCATGTCGGTGTTGTCCAGCAGCACGGCGAATTCGTTACTGGCGAAGCGCGCCAGACTGCCGCTCGGGCTCAGGCTGTTGCGCAGGCGCCGGGCCAGGCTGATCAGCAGTTTGTCGCCGGTCTGGTGGCCGAGGCTGTCGTTGATCCGCTTGAAGTTGTCGATGTCCACCAGCAGCAGGCTGATCGGTGTATCGGTGTCTCGGGCGAAGCGTTCGTCGAGGTTGCGGATGAACGCCGGGCGGTTACCGAGATTGGTCAGGTTGTCGGTGTAGGCCAGGCGCTCGATGCGCTGCTGGGCGAGCTTGGTCTGGGTGATGTCTTCGTAGATGCCGATGTAATGCGTCAGCTCACGGTTGTCGCCGTAGACCTTGGAAATCGACAATTGGCCCCAGTAGGGTTCGAGGTTTTTACGGCGGCTCTTGAACTCGCCCTGCCAGCTGTTGCTCTTGGCCAGCGCCGAGGGCGCGTCGAACAGCAGTTCGCTGAGGTTTTCCAGGGCCGGCAGTTCCGACAGCCGCTGGCCGTGGACTTCTTCGGTGGTGTACTGGGTGATCGCCGTGAAGCTTGGGTTGACGTATTCCACCACGCCATCGCAATTGACCAGCAAAAAGGCGTTGGCGCTTTGCTCGACCGCACGCTGGAACAGGTGCAAGGCACTCGTGGCGGTACGGCGGTTGTGGTTGTTGATGACTTGGGCGAACTGATCGGCCAGCTCGCCGGCGAAGGCGATTTCGTCCGACTGCCAGGCGCGGGTCGCGCCGGTCTGTTCCAGGCACAGCACGCCGACCACCTGGCCGTCGACGCGGATACTGGCGTCGAGCATCGCGTTCACATCGCGTGGGCGCAGGCTCTCGGCCATTTCCCGGGTGCGCGGGTCGCGCATGGCGTTGTGCGCATCGATGGCGCGGCTGCTGTGCAAGGCGTCGAGGTAATCCGGGAAGCCGCTGACGTCGATCGGATCCGGCAGTTGGTAAACCCCGGAGGCACGGTGATAGGCCGAGATCGGCACCAGCATCGAGCCGTCGAGGTTCCACAGGCTGGCGCAGTCGATTTCGTAGATATCGCAGGCGCAGCGGGTGATCAGTTCGGCGGCTTCTTGCAGGGAATTGTTGGTGCTGTAGCGCTGGCGGGTCAGCAGCAGGATCAAGTCTTGCTGGGCGCGGACCCGATCCAGATGCTGCAGTTGTTCCAGCTGGGCGCGCTGATTGAGTTCCAGGGCGATTTGCAGGCGCGAGTTCTGGGTTTCCAGGTCCAGCGACGGCAGCAGGGGGGCACCCTCGAACAAACCGTCCACGACCATCAGGTAACCGCGCAGCAGGTGTCGATTGTGTTGTCGGTAGGCTTCGCCCAACTCGAGCAGGCTCAGGGAGCCTTTGGCGGTGTGCAGGTTGTAGCGGATCAGGTAATGCGGGCTGTCGCTGAGTTGCTGCTGAATCGCGTCGTGCAGCTGATAGCGCGCTTCGGGCTCCATCAGGCTGGCATACGGTGAGTCGACCAGGGCACAAAGCTCCACGGCCGGCAGACCAAACTGTC
Source organism: Pseudomonas sp. LBUM1660 (assembly GCF_059695935.1). NCBI lineage: Bacteria > Pseudomonadati > Pseudomonadota > Gammaproteobacteria > Pseudomonadales > Pseudomonadaceae > Pseudomonas > Pseudomonas sp. LBUM1660. The sequence goes on from NZ_CP166795.1 coordinate 519,901, forward strand.
GTTCGCAATTGGGATCGAGAAACAGTAGCGCCCAGCTAGCTTCATTCAGCCGTTCGAAACGCAGCATGCCGAGCCGCGAGGGCACTGGCAACTGCGTCACTACCTCGGCCACCATACGGCTGGCGGCATCGGGTTGGCTCTTCATATGGAGGGAAACTCGCTTCGAATGTGCTGATCGCGCCGGGCTCTCGCCCTCTTTACTGTTGTCTGCGGCAAGGTTGCATCATTGCGACACTGACTGACAAGAGACATGAAGGCCAAGTGCTATAAGAATATGTCGGCAGGGGCGAAGATTTCTCCAGCCTGAGCCGAAAACTAATGCATTTGGCCTTCATTTCCTTATCGCAACGGAATGTTGATCGATTGCAGGCGCTTGCCGTTCCGGTCGTGGTAATTGACCTGAATCTGCTTCCGATCCACCACCAGATGGGCAAAGTTGTCTTCGCTAACCACTTTGCTGGTCAATTCATGCCGATAATCTCCTGCTGCGGTACGCGCCAGCGCCTGATCGAGAATGAAGGTGGACGCGGAGGCATACGGCAGCAATTTGCTGTTGCACAGCGGTGACGAGACGATGGTGTGCACGTCGAAGTCGGGATCCTCGCTGTGGGTCAAGCGACTGGTCAGGGATCCGTGGACATCACCGGAAACGAAGATGACGTTCTTGATGCGATGCGTGCGAATCGTCTCCAGCAACCGCAGGCGTTGTTCCGGGAAGGCTTTCCAGGCGTCATCACCGTTGAGTGTGCGGTCGGGGTAGAACATCACGCTGGTGACCACGAACTTGACCCGGGCCGGGCTGTGAATCAGCCATTTGCACAGCGCCTGTTCCTGCTCATCGTCGAGGATGCGGCGATCATCGGCCGACAAGTTGCGACGGGTTCGGCTGTCGGTGACAAACCATTCAATATCGCCGTCGGCGAACTGATACCAATACTGTTCCAGTTTTCGGCTTACTTGACCGTTAGCCAATAAGTCATGTGCCGGACTGTGGCTGGCTTGGTATATCTCATAGGCTGCCATGGCATTCTTATATAAATAAGCGTCGGCCTTGCTTTCGTTGGCGGGCCAGTTGTCTTCTATTTCATGATCGTCGAGGATCATATAAGTCGAGATGTTGGACATTAACCTGGCGATATTCGGCTGGGAAAACGCCGCGCGATACTTGCTGAGTATTTCCTTGTATTCCCGGTCGGGTGCAATAACGTTCAGGTCATCGACGTAAATTTGATCACCCGTCATCAACATCGCGCTGATGGGCGGCTCGGCCTGCTGCGCAAGTTCGGTGATCGAGGCAAAAATCCGGTCGCCCAGACGAGGTGCCGAAGGGATTCCTGCGGTCATGCGCAGGTAGCGGCATGAGCCGACGATGTACGCCCGCGGTGTGCTGGCCTTGCTGGGCAGGGTGCGAAAGCGATAAATCTCCCGTGGCCATTGCAGCGGCAGTTCCTGAACGGTCTCCACGGTGTGCACCGGACTCATGGGGCTGAACCATCCAGCCTGGTATTCGTACTCGGTGTCGGTGGCGAGGTTGTTGAGTGCAATCACATCGGACATATCGCGCAAGATCGACAGTTTGGCGAAGACACCTTGCGACCAACGCTCTTCTCCCGCGCGCCGATAACGAATGCCGGCAAATACCAGTGAGTTACCCTGAAGTTCTCCGCGCAAAAAAATACGTACGTGGTTAGTTGTAGTATGGCCAATAATAGGGCCGACAGTTGGTTTGAGCATGTTCGAGTCCGTTCGAAATAACGTTAACTAAGCAAGTGAGGTTTTCAGTATTTATAAGAAAATTCTGTCGAACTAAGCCTAGTTATTAAACAGCAAAAAATATCGAGCGAAAGTCGCCGTGAGTTGTGGGCGATGTAAACCACGACTGTAGGAAGATGCTTTATTCAAGGCAAAAAAAGCCCCGCCAAATTGGCGGGGTTGAGGTACGAGCGTGGCGCTCGGAAAACGTGGAACGCGACAGGCCCTCCGGTGAAGGAGGGCCGTCGGTGTTACAGCAAGATGGTGCGGATGTCCGCCAGCAGGTCGCTCAGACGCTTGGTGAAGCGTGCAGCAGCGGCGCCGTTGATCACACGGTGATCGTAGGACAGCGACAGTGGCAGCATCAGTTTCGGCTGGAAGGCTTTGCCGTCCCAGACTGGCTGGATGGTTGCCTTGGAAACACCGAGGATCGCCACTTCCGGCGCGTTGACGATCGGCGTGAAGCCGGTGCCGCCAATGTGGCCGAGGCTGGAAATGGTGAAGCAGGCGCCTTGCATGTCGTCAGCGGTGAGCTTCTTGTCGCGGGCTTTGGCGGCCAGCACAGCGGCCTCGGCTGCCAGTTGCAACAGGCTCTTCTGATCGACGTTCTTGATGACCGGTACCAGCAGGCCTTCAGGCGTGTCGACTGCGAAGCCGATGTTCACGTACTTCTTGCGGATGATCGCTTTGCCACTTGGCGCCAACGAACTGTTGAAGTCCGGCAGTTCCTTAAGCAAATGCGCGCAGGATTTGAGCAGCAGCGGCAAGATGGTCAGCTTGACGCCGGCCTTCTCTGCGACGGCTTTCTGAGCGATGCGGAACGCTTCCAGGTCGGTGATATCAGCCGAATCGAACTGAGTCACGTGCGGAATGTTCAGCCAGCTGCGGTGCAGGCTCGACGCGCCGATTTGCATCAGGCGGGTCATCGGCACTTCTTCGGTTTCGCCGAAGCGGCTGAAGTCCACGACCGGAATTGGCGGGATGCCCGCGCCACCGGTTGCGCCAGCGGCAGCGGCCGGTGCTTCCTTGGCCTTCTGCATCATGGCTTTGACGTAAACCTGCACGTCTTCTTTCAGCACACGACCGTGCGGGCCGCTTGCGCCGACCGCGCTCAGCTCGACGCCGAATTCACGGGCCAGTTGGCGTACCGCCGGGCCAGCGTGAACCTTGGCGCCTGGCTTGGCCGGTGCAGCCGCGGGTGCGACAGGTGCCGCAGCAGCAGGCGTCGCTGCGGTCGGGGCAGGAGCGCTCGGTGCAGCAGCGGCGGTCGCCGGGGCAGCAGCAGGTGCAGCGCCTTTGACTTTCAGCTTCAGAATCAGGTCGCCAGTACCGACTTCGTCATCCAGCTTGATGGAAATGCTTTCCACCACGCCAGCGGCAGGCGATGGAATTTCCATGCTCGCCTTGTCGGATTCCAGGGTAATCAGCGACTGGTCGGCGGTGACGGTGTCGCCCGCCTTGACCAGTACTTCGATGATCTTGGCCTTGCCCGACGAACCGATATCCGGGACATGAATGTCCTGAACGCTGTCGGCAACTGGTGCAGTTGGGGCCGCAGCGGCTGGCGCCGGAGCAGCGGCAGCCGGTGCAGCAGCCTGAGCTGGCGCGGCAGCAGCCGGGGCCGCAGCACCTGCCACTTCCAGTTCCAGAATCAGGTCGCCAGTGCCGACTTCGTCGTTGAGCTTGACGCTGATGCTCTTGACTACGCCAGCGGCAGGCGATGGGATTTCCATGCTGGCCTTGTCGGATTCCAGGGTGATCAGCGATTGATCAGCCTCGACGGTGTCGCCGACCTTGACCTGGATCTCGATGATCTGGGCCTTGCCCGCCGAACCGATGTCCGGCACGTGCACTTGCTGAACCGAAGCGGCAGCAGGCGCGGCTGCTGGAGCTGGAGCAGCGGCGGCGGCAGGCGCAGCAGCCGGTTTCTCTTCAGCTTTTGCAGCGGGTGCAGCCGCAGCCGCAGGGGCCGCAGCAGCGGCACCTTCGACTTCCAGCTCCAGCAGTTCGTCGCCTTCTTTCAGGCGGTCGCCCAGCTTCACTTTGATCGCTTTGACGATACCGGCCTTCGGCGCAGGAATTTCCATGCTCGCCTTGTCCGATTCCAGCGTCAGAATGCTCTGGTCAGCTTCGACTCGGTCGCCGACCTTCACAAACAGTTCAATTACTTCACCTTCACCGCTGCCGATGTCAGGTACGCGAATGAGTTCGCTCACAGAGTGTCTCCTCAGCAGTCCAGTGGGTTGCGTTTTTCCGGGTTGATCCCGAACTTGGCGATGGCTTCAGCCACCACTTTAGGTTCGATATCGCCACGGTCAGCCAGTGCTTCCAGGGCTGCCAACACCACGAATTGACGATCGACTTCGAAGAAGTGACGCAGCTTCTTGCGGCTATCACTGCGGCCGAAACCGTCGGTGCCCAGGACTTTGAATTCCTTGGACGGGACCCACTGACGAATTTGCTCAGCGAACAGCTTCATGTAGTCGGTAGACGCGATGACCGGACCTTTACGGCCGTTCAGGCACTCTTCGACATAGCTCAGTTTAGGCTTCTGGCCCGGGTGCAGACGGTTGCTGCGCTCGACGGCCAAGCCATCGCGACGCAGTTCGTTGAAGCTGGTAACGCTCCAGACGTCTGCGGCAACGTTGAACTCTTCACGCAGAATCTTCGCTGCTTCACGGACTTCACGCAGGATGGTGCCGGAGCCCATCAGCTGAACGTGGTGCGCCGCTTCGCGGGTGTCTTCTTCGAGCAGGTACATGCCCTTGATGATGCCTTCCTCGACACCGGCCGGCATGGCTGGCTGCTGATAGGACTCGTTCATCACGGTGATGTAGTAGAAAACGTCCTGCTGCTCTTCGGTCATCTTCTTCATGCCGTCCTGGATGATCACCGCCAGCTCGTAGCCGTAGGTTGGATCAAAGGTGCGGCAGTTCGGGATGGTGCCAGCCAGGATGTGGCTGTGACCGTCTTCGTGTTGCAGGCCTTCGCCGTTCAGCGTGGTCCGGCCGGCGGTGCCGCCGATCAGGAAGCCACGGGTGCGGCTGTCGCCAGCGGCCCAGGCGAGGTCGCCGATACGCTGGAAGCCGAACATCGAATAGAAGATGTAGAACGGCAGCATTGGCTGGTTGTGGCTGGAGTACGAAGTACCGGCAGCGATGAAGGAGCTCATGGCGCCCGCTTCGTTGATGCCTTCTTCGAGGATCTGGCCCTTCTTGTCTTCCTTGTAGAACATCACCTGGTCTTTATCGACTGGCTCGTAGAGCTGGCCGACGGACGAGTAGATGCCCAACTGACGGAACATGCCTTCCATACCGAAGGTACGGGCTTCGTCCGGGATGATCGGGACGATGCGCGAGCCGATTTCCTTGTCCTTGACCAGTTGCGCGAGGATCCGCACGAAGGCCATGGTGGTGGAAATTTCACGGTCGCCCGAGCCGTCCAGGATAGCCTTGAGGGTATTGAGTGGCGGTGTCGGGATATCGAAGCTCTTGGCGCGGCGCTGTGGCACAAAACCGCCCAGTGCCGTGCGGCGTTCGCTCAGGTAGCGGGCTTCGGCGCTGTTTGGCTCTGGCTTGAAGAACGGCAGGTTTTCCAGCTCTTCGTCGCGCACAGGGATGTCGAAGCGATCGCGGAACAGCTTCAGGCTTTCAACATCAACCTTCTTGGTGTTGTGCGCGGTGTTTTTCGCTTCGCCGGCACCAGTGCCATAACCCTTGATGGTCTTGGCCAGGATGACGGTCGGTTGTTCTTTGTGGTTGACCGCTTCGTGGTACGCCGCGTAGACCTTGTACGGGTCGTGGCCGCCACGGTTGAGTTTCCAGATCTCGTCGTCGGACAGATCAGCAACCATCGCCTTGAGTTCCGGCGTGTTGAAGAAGTGTTCACGCACGAACGCGCCGTCTTTGGCTTTGTAGTTCTGGTACTCGCCGTCGATGACTTCGTCCATGCGGCGTTGCAGGATACCGTCGACGTCTTTGGCCAGCAGTGGGTCCCAGAAACGGCCCCAGATAACTTTGGTCACGTTCCACTGAGCACCGCGGAACACGCCTTCGAGTTCCTGAATGATCTTGCCGTTGCCGCGAACCGGGCCGTCGAGGCGCTGCAGGTTGCAGTTGATGACGAAGATCAGGTTGTCGAGCTTCTCGCGGCCAGCCAGCGAGATTGCGCCCAGGGATTCCGGCTCGTCGCACTCGCCGTCGCCCAGGAAGCACCAGACTTTCTGCTTGCCTTCAGGAATGAAGCCACGGGCTTCCAGGTACTTCATGAAACGTGCCTGGTAGATCGCCTGGATCGGGCCCAGACCCATGGAAACCGTCGGGAACTGCCAGAAATCAGGCATCAGCCAAGGGTGCGGATAGGACGAGAGGCCCTGACCGTCGACTTCCTGGCGGAAGTTGTTCATCTGGTCTTCGGTGATGCGGCCTTCCATGAACGCACGGGCGTAAACGCCTGGCGAGGTGTGGCCCTGGAAGTAGATCAGGTCGCCGCCGTGTTCGTCGGTCGGGGCCTGGAAGAAATAGTTGAAGCCGATGTCATACAGGGTGGCGCTGGAGGCGAAGCTGGAGATGTGACCGCCCAGATCCGAATCTTTCAGGTTCGTGCGCATCACCATGGCCATCGCGTTCCAGCGTACCAGCGAGCGAATGCGGCGTTCCATGAACAGGTCGCCAGGCATGCGTGCTTCGTGGGTAACGGGAATGGTGTTGCGGTATGGCGTGGTGATGGCGTAAGGCAACTGCGAACCGCTGCGGGTTGCGAGTTCGCCCATACGGGTCATCAGATAGTGAGCGCGGTCTTCGCCTTCTTTGTCGAGAACCGATTCCAGGGCGTCCAGCCATTCCTGGGTTTCGACGGGATCGAGGTCTTGCATGGCTTGCTCCAGGGCGGAAAGGCTTCCAGAATCGGTTGCCTGAGTTTGCGACTGGCCTTGTGGGCAGACGATATAAATTCTTGGATTGCCGAGTGGTAGGTTCCGGCGGCGTGTAGTTTTACTACAAATCATCGGGCATTTCAGCTATCTGGATGTATATACGAGTAGTAAAACTACAGATGAGCGGCTTGTGGCCTCCGGCTGCGTTGTGAGAATAATCGTTAAGGTTGGTCTTTTGCCAACCGAAAAAGGTGAAAGCTTGATGCGGTCTGCCAAAAATAAAGAAATTTCAGCTATTTCTAACCTTTGTTCGACAGTCGATCACGTAGTGCATTTTGAAAATTCACTACATGCCGCCCTCTACACGCCGATCAAGGATAGACCATGAGCCTCCCTCCGCTTGCCGAACTGCCCGGCATTCTCCTGCCGTTTGTCACCCGCGCCGAGCAGTCGTTCCGCACCGCCGTTGCCGAACTCGACGACGACCATGGCCTGTCTGCCTGGACGCCTGAACGCTGGGCGCAATTCGCCCGCGTCACCGCCGCCAGCGACTTCGTGACCGAACAGAGCGTGCGTGACCCCTTGATGTTGCTGGCGCTGGTGCAGTCCGGCGAACTGGACCGCAGTTTCGCGCCCGGCGAGTTGTGCGGGCAGATCGCGGCGGCGGTGAATGCGGCCGAAACCGACGACGAGCTAGGTCGTGCCTTGCGCCGTCAGCGCACCCTTCAGCAAGTGCGGATCATCTGGCGCGACCTGACTCGCCAGGCCGACCTGGTCCAGACCTGCCGCGACCTCTCGGACATGGCCGATGCGAGCATCGATCAGGCCTATCAGTGGTTGTACTCGCGGCATTGCCAGCAGTTCGGCGTGCCCACCGGACGGCGCAGTGGCGAGCCGCAGCAGATGGTCATTCTCGGCATGGGCAAGCTCGGGGCAGTGGAGCTCAATCTGTCGTCGGACATCGACCTGATCTTCGCCTACCCCGAGGGCGGCGAAACCGTTGGTGTGAAACGCTCGCTGGATAACCAGGAATTCTTCATTCGTCTCGGCCAGCGCTTGATCAAGGCGCTGGACCCGATGACCGTCGATGGTTTTGTATTCCGCGTCGACATGCGTCTGCGGCCCTACGGTTCGGCCGGTGCGCTGGTGCTGAGCTTCAACGCGCTGGAGCAGTATTACCAGGACCAGGGCCGCGACTGGGAACGCTACGCGATGATCAAGTCGCGGGTGGTGGCTGGCGATCAAGTGGCCGGCGCGCAACTGCAAGAGATGCTGCGCCCGTTCGTTTACCGGCGTTACCTCGACTTCTCGGCGATCGAAGCGCTGCGCACCATGAAGCAGCTGATCCAGCAGGAAGTGCGGCGCAAGGGCATGGCCGACAACATCAAGCTCGGCTCCGGCGGCATCCGCGAAGTGGAGTTTATCGCCCAGGCGTTCCAGCTGATTCACGGCGGTCGCGACCTGAGCCTGCAGCAACGTCCTCTATTAAAAGTACTGAGTACCCTGGAAGGTCAGGGTTACCTGCCACCGGCCGTGATCAGCGAACTGCGCGAAGGCTACGAGTTCTTGCGGTACACCGAGCACGCGATCCAGGCGATTGCCGACCGCCAGACCCAGATGCTGCCGGACGGCGCGCAGGATCAGGCGCGCATTGCCTTTATGTTGGGATTTGCCGACTGGGAGGCTTTCCATGAGCAATTGATGTACTGGCGGGGCCGCGTGGCGTGGCACTTCGGTCAGGTGATTGCCGATCCCGATGAAGAGGAAGGCACGGTAAGCGAAGTGGTGGTCGGCGGCGAATGGCTGCCGCTGTGGGAAGAAGCCCAGGATGAAGAAGCCGCCTGCCGCCAGTTGGAAGAGGGCGGTTTTGCCGACGCCACCAAGGCCCTGAAAGCGTTGGTCGGTCTGCGCGGCAGCCCGCAACTGCGCGCGATGCAACGCTTGGGGCGCGAACGCCTCGATGCGTTTATTCCGAGGTTGCTGGCTCAGGCGGTCGAGCATGCCAATCCGGATCTGGTGCTGGAGCGTGTGCTGCCGCTGGTTGAGGCGGTGGCCCGCCGTTCGGCGTATCTGGTGTTGCTGACCGAGAACCCCGGCGCGTTGCGACGTTTGCTGACCTTGTGCGCTGCGAGCCCGTGGATCGCCGAGCAGATCACCCGCTTCCCGCTGCTGCTCGACGAGTTGCTCAATGAAGGGCGATTGTTCAAACCGCCCCTGGCGCCGGAACTGGCCGCCGAATTGCGTGAGCGTCTGACCCGGATTCCCGAAGACGACCTCGAACAGCAAATGGAAGCCTTGCGGCATTTCAAACTGGCGCACCGTTTACGGGTCGCCGCTTCGGAAATTGCCGGCAGCCTGCCGTTGATGAAAGTCAGCGATTACCTGACCTGGCTCGCTGAAGCGATCCTCGAGCAAGTGCTGGCCCTGGCCTGGCGCCAGACCGTGGCCAAATACGGCACGCCTTTGCGCACCGATGGCACGTTGTGCGATCCGGGCTTCATCATTGTCGGTTATGGGAAAGTCGGCGGCCTGGAACTGGGGCATGGTTCGGACCTGGACCTGGTGTTCATCCACGACGGTGATCCGCAGGCGGAAACCGATGGGCCGAAACCCATCGACGGCGCGCAATTCTTCACCCGCCTGGGGCAGCGGATCATTCACTTGCTCACGGCTCAGACCAACTCCGGCCAGCTGTATGAAGTCGATATGCGGCTGCGGCCTTCCGGCGCCTCTGGGTTGCTGGTGAGTTCGGTCGGGGCGTTTGCCCGGTATCAGGAAAACGAAGCCTGGACCTGGGAACATCAGGCGCTGGTGCGGGCGCGGGTGCTGGTGGGCAGCCAGGATGTCGGCCAGGCATTCGAGAAGGTGCGCGCGGCGATATTGGGCAAGCCACGGGACCTGACGACCTTGCGTCAGGAGGTCAGCGAAATGCGCGCCAAGATGCGCGATAACCTCGGCAGCAAGAGCACCGCGGCCGGCACTGCGGCAAACGCCTTCGAGGCCACGGCGCCGTTCGATCTCAAGCAGGACGCCGGAGGTATCGTCGATATTGAATTTATGGTGCAATACGCGGCCCTGGCGTGGTCCGAAACACACCCGCCATTGCTGCGCTGGACGGATAACATCCGCATTCTGGAAGAGCTGGAGCACGAAGGGCTGATGCCCGCCGAAGACGCCAGCCTGTTGCGCGAGGCCTACAAAGCCTACCGCTCCGCCGCGCACCGGCAGGCCTTGCAGAAGGACGCCGGGGTGATACCCGGCGACCAGTTTGTCGATGAGCGCCGGCAGGTATTGCGGATTTGGCGTGAGCTGGGGTTAAGCTGAAACAGGATTGTTCATGCCAATAGATTCAAGTGTGGGAGCGGGCTTGCTCGCGAAGACAAAGTGTCAGTCGACATCGATGCTGGATGTGATGGCCCCTTCGCGAGCAAGCCCGCTCCCACAGTAGATCTGCTTTGTATCGCAGATCGATGTACACCAAATCCCAATGTGGGAGCGAGCCTGCTCGCGATAGCGGAGTGACAGTCGACAGCAATGTTGAAGGTGATGACCCATCGCAAGCCGACAGGCTCCCGCAGTGATTCTCGAGGCGGGGAGGCGTATGCCTCCCCGGCTCGTTTATGGAAACCACATGAAAATTCTGATCGTTGGGCCCAGTTGGGTCGGTGACATGGTGATGGCGCAGACACTTTTTCAGTGTCTCAAGCAACGCCACCCGCAATGCGAAATCGACGTCCTGGCCCCCGAATGGAGCCGGCCGATCCTGGAGCGCATGCCCGAAGTTCGTCAGGCCTTGAGCTTTCCACTCGGCCACGGCGCCTTGGAGCTGGCGACGCGTCGGCGCATCGGCAAATCCCTGGCCGGCCAGTACGACCAGGCGATCCTGCTGCCAAACTCCTTGAAGTCGGCGCTGGTGCCGTTCTTCGCCGGCATCCCGAAACGCACCGGCTGGCGCGGCGAATTCCGCTACGGCCTGCTTAATGACGTGCGTACGCTGGATAAAGAACGTTATCCGCTGATGATCGAGCGCTTCATGGCGCTGGCTTATGAGCGCGGTGCCGAACTGCCGACACCGTATCCACGGCCGAGCCTGCAGATCGACCCGGTCACCCGCGAGGCGGCGCTGGCCAAGTTCGGTCTGGCCCTCGACCGTCCGGTGTTGGCCCTGTGCCCCGGCGCCGAGTTCGGCGAATCAAAGCGCTGGCCGTCCGAGCACTACGCCAAGGTCGCCGAAGCGAAGATCCGCGAAGGCTGGCAGGTCTGGTTGTTCGGTTCGAAAAACGATCACGCGGTCGGCGAAGATATCCGCGCGCGGCTGATTCCCGGTCTGCGCGAAGAGTCGGTCAACCTCAGTGGCGGCACCTCCCTGGCCGAGGCCATTGACTTGATGTCCTGCGCCGATTCGGTGGTGTCCAACGACTCCGGCCTGATGCACGTCGCCGCAGCGCTGAACCGTCCGCTGGTGGCGGTCTACGGTTCGACGTCGCCGGGCTTCACGCCACCCTTGGCCGAGCACGTCGAGATCGTGCGTCTGGGCCTCGAATGCAGCCCGTGCTTCGATCGCACCTGCCGCTTCGGTCATTACAACTGCCTGCGCCAACTCATGCCGCAAGCGGTGAACGAAGCCTTGCAGCGGTTGCAAGGCACTGTGGTCGAGGTCAAATAGTTTGCGCGTTCTGCTGATCAAGACTTCTTCGCTGGGCGACGTGATTCACGCGTTGCCAGCGTTGACCGACGCGGCGCGGGCGATCCCCGGCATCACGTTCGACTGGGTTGTGGAAGAAGGCTTCGCCGAAATCCCGACCTGGCACCCGGCCGTGGGCAAGGTGATTCCGGTGGCGATCCGTCGCTGGCGCAAGAACCTCTGGCAAACCCTAAAAAGTGGCGAGTGGAAGCGCTTCAAGCAAAGCGTTCGCGCGACCCAATACGATCTGGTGATTGATGCCCAGGGCCTGCTGAAAAGCGCCTGGTTGACGCGCTATGTCAAAGCACCGGTCGCCGGGCTCGACAAGGACTCGGCGCGCGAGCCCATCGCCGCACGTTTTTATTCCCGTCGCCTGGCGGTGGGCCGTGGACAACACGCGGTAGAGCGGGTGCGTCAATTGTTCGCCCTGGCACTGGGCTACGACTTGCCCAAAGGCCTGGGCGATTACGGCCTGAACGTCGAACGCCTGGTGGAACTGCCGCGCAAGAATCCGTACGTGCTGTTTCTGCACGGCACCACCTGGGACACCAAGCACTGGCCGGAAGCCTATTGGCGTGAACTGGCCGAGCGCGTGGGTTATCTGGGTGTCGCCGTGAAACTACCGTGGGGCAATCCCATTGAAAAAGCCCGGGCCGAACGGATTGCCGCAGGGTTTCGACATGTCGAAGTGCTGCCCAAACTGAACCTGGCGGGTGTCGGCAAAGTACTCGCCAGCGCTCAGGCCTGCGTGGCTGTGGACACCGGCCTCGGCCACTTGGCCGCCGCACTCGACGTACCGACCCTGTCGCTGTTCGGCCCGACCAACCCGGGGCTGACCGGCGCCTACGGCAAGGCACAGATTCACATCGCCAGCGACTTCCCCTGCGCGCCGTGCCTGCAAAAGAAATGTACGTATCAACCGACGGCCGAAGATGCCCGTCAGTTCGACCTGAAACGCGAGTGGCCCCTGTGCTTCACGCGTCTGAATCCCGAGCGTGTCGCGACCCGACTGAGCACGTTGTTACTGGCTGAGGAGCTGCGCTGATGCAATTGGCATTCGTCTTGTACAAGTACTTTCCGTTCGGGGGCTTGCAGCGCGACTTCATGCGCATCGCCCTGGAGTGCCAACAGCGCGGCCATCAGATTCGCGTCTACACGCTGATCTGGGAAGGCGATGTCCCGCCGGGTTTCGAAGTGCTGGTGGCACCGGTCAAAGCCTTCTTCAACCATCGCCGTAATGAAAAGCTCAGCGAGTGGATGGAAGCGGACCTGGCCAAGCGTCCCGTGGACCGTCTGATCGGCTTCAACAAAATGCCGGGGCTGGACGTTTACTACGCCGCCGACGGCTGTTTCGAAGACAAGGCGCAGAACCTGCGCAACTCGCTGTACCGCCGTTGGGGCCGCTACCGGCACTTCGCCGAGTACGAGCGCGCGGTGTTCGCCAAGGACGCCAAGACTGAAGTGCTGATGATTTCCGAAGTCCAGCAGCCGCTGTTCATCAAGCATTACGACACACCGCTGGAACGCTTCCATTTGCTGCCACCGGGTATTTCCCAGGACCGTCGCGCGCCGGCGAATGCCGCTGAAATCCGTGCCGATTTCCGTCGTGAATTCAACCTCAAGGACGATGAGCTGCTGCTGGTGCAGATCGGCTCCGGGTTCAAGACCAAGGGCGTGGATCGCAGCCTCAAGGCGCTGGCTGCGTTGCCCGCTGATCTGAAGAAACGCACCCGGCTGTTTGTAATTGGCCAGGATGACCCCAAATTATTCCAGATGCAGAGCGCCACCTTGGGGCTCGGCGACAATGTGACGTTCCTCAAGGGCCGCAGCGATATCCCGCGTTTCCTGCTGGGTGCCGACCTGCTGATTCATCCGGCGTATAACGAAAACACCGGGACTGTGTTGCTCGAAGCCTTGGTGGCCGGATTGCCGGTATTGGTGAGTGCGGTCTGTGGTTACGCCCATTACATCGCCGAGGCCGACGCTGGCCTGGTGTTGGACGAACCGTTCGATCAGGCGCAACTGACCCAGTACCTGACCGGCATGTTGAACGACGCTCAAGCACGGGCGGCCTGGAGCCGCAACGGTCTGGCCTTCGCTGAGACGGCCGACCTCTACAGCATGCCGCAGCACGCGGCCGATGTGATTCTGGCGGAGCACGCTTAATGAAGTTGATGCTGGCTGAACCGTTCAAGAGCCTTTGGGCCGGACGCGATGCGTTCACCGAAGTCGAAGGCTTGCAGGGCGAGGTTTACCGTGAACTGGAAGCGCGCCGGACCTTGCGCACTGAAGTGAACGGCAATGGCTTTTTCGTCAAGATCCACCGTGGCATCGGTTGGGGCGAGATTTTCAAGAATCTGCTGACGGCCAAGCTGCCGGTACTCGGCGCGGGCCAGGAGTGGAAGGCCATTCAGCGCCTGAAAGAAGTCGGCGTGCCGACCATGACCGCCGTCGCTTACGGCGAGAAGGGCAGCAACCCGGCGGATCAGCACTCGTTTATCGTCACCGAAGAGCTGGCGCCCACCGTCAGCCTCGAAGACTTCAGCATCGACTGGATCAAGAACCCGCCCGAGCCCAAACTCAAGCGCGCGCTGATCGCCGAGGTCGCGCGCATGACCGGCATGATGCACCGAGCCGGGGTCAACCACCGCGACTGCTACATCTGTCACTTCCTGCTGCACACCGATAAACCGGTGACGGCCGACGACTTCAAGCTCTCGGTGATCGACCTGCACCGCGCCCAGACCCGCCCGGCGATCACCCAGCGCTGGCGCAACAAGGATCTGGCGGCGCTGTACTTTTCGGCCCTGGACATCGGTCTGACCAGACGCGACAAGCTGCGCTTCCTCAAAGGCTACTTCCAACAGCCCTTGCGCCAGATTCTGGGCGAGGAAGCCGGATTGCTCGCCTGGCTCGAAGGCAAGGCCAACAAACTCTACGACCGTAAACAGCGATACGGGGATGCGCTCTGATGCCGGGTTGGAAACTGGAACCTGAATACAGCGACCTGGCGGAAGATTTTGGCAGCCTGGAAGCGGTGTTCGAGCTGCAGGGCGAACGCTTGACCCGCGACCCGTTGTCCGAGGTCATCCGCGTCAATCGCAACGGCGTCAATTATTACGTCAAACGTTACGTAGGTGCCGGCAAAGGCCTGCGCCGTTATTTGGGCAAGCCTCGGGTCAAGGCCGAATGGCAGAACCTCAAGCGTTTCGCCAAGTGGGGCATTCCGACCGCTGAAGTGGTTGCCTGGGGGCTGGAACGGCGCGGTGCGGCGTATGCCCGTGGCGCGATGATCACCCGCGAACTGCCCAACACCGAAGACTTGTCGGCCCTCGCAGACCGGCACGATCCCAAGTTGGCGGACCGCGCCTGGGTCGATACGGTCAGTCGTCAGTTGGCTGGTTACACCCGGACCATGCACGACAACCGTTTCACCCATAACGATTTGAAGTGGCGCAACCTGTTGATCGACGACGAGGCCAAGCTGTTCCTGATCGATTGCCCCAACGGCGATTTCTGGCGCGGCTTCTGGCTCAAGTACCGGATCACCAAGGACCTGGCCTGTCTCGACAAGGTGGCCAAATATCACCTTTCGGCCACCCAGCGCTTGCGCTTTTACCTGCAATACCGCCAGCGTGACCGGCTGAACGCCGACGACAAAAAACGCATCCGGCACGTGGTGAGATTTTTCGAGGGACGCGAATGACTGATTTTCTGGCCGCTGAAGACCGTGCGCTGCTTGAGCGTCACGGCCTCGGCACTTTTGACGCACTGTGGGCTCGGCAGCTCGACGCGGTGGATGAACCCAACACCGTCGGTGGCGGCTGGAGCAGCGTGTTTCGGCTGGATCTGGAAGGTCATGGCTTCTACCTCAAGCGCCAGAGCAACTACCTGACGCGCACCTTCCATGCGCCGTTCGGCGAACCGAGTTTTGCCCGCGAGTTTCGCAACATCAGTCGTTATCAGAAGTTGGGTATTCCGGCGCTGAAAGCGGCGTTTTTTGGTGAGCGCAAAGTCGACGGGGAAGTGCGGGCGGTTCTGCTGACGCGCGCGCTGGACGGTTGGGACGATCTGGATTCGCTGTTGCAGCGCTGGTCGGACCTGAGCGAGGCGCAACACTCGGCCATTATGAAAGCCTGTGGCGAACTGGCGCGGCGCCTGCACGGCGTGCGCCAGGTCCACGGTTGCTTCTACCCCAAACACATTTTTCTGCAGGCCACGGGCGACGGTTATCAGGCGCAGTTGATCGACCTGGAAAAAACCCGGCCGTTGCTGTTCGGCCAGCGTGACCGGGTCAAGGACCTGGAGCCGCTGCTGCGCCGCGCCCCGGAATGGACTGAAGCGCAGTTGCGCGAGTTGTTGTCGGTTTACGTGGATCAGCCACGGGACAGTTCGCTGGTGGACAGTTGGGTTTCGCGCCTGACCGCGCGACGCAGTCACAAGGAGGCGCGCTGATGCGCTTGTCCGAATTGAAAGGCGCCGGTCGCAGCCCGAGCTTGCCGATGAGTATTTCACTGGCCGACGCTGCCGGGCCCGCCGAGCTGCAGTTGCTGAGCTTGTTGCGCGTATTGCCGGGGCAGCGTTACGTCGGCGCCGGCGTGTGGCGCGGTCGGCCGGTACTGGCCAAGTTGTTGGTCGGCAGCAAGGCGGCGCGGCATTTTCAGCGTGAACTGGACGGCGTGCGTTTGCTCGCCGATCAAGGGCTGACCACGCCACAGTTGCTGGTGGACGGCCTGAAAGAAGGCGAGGGCGGCTGGTTGCTGTTCGATTTCCTTGAGGGTGCCGAAAGCCTGGGGGAGACCTGGAAAAAAGTCGAACACTTGCCAGTGCTGGCGGATATGCAAGGGGCCGTGCTGGCCGAGGCGTTGGGCGCCATTGGCCAAATGCATCGCAAGGGGCTCTGGCAGGAAGACCTGCACCTGGACAACCTTTTGCGTCAGCGAGGTCGGTTGTACCTGATCGATGGCGGCGGCGTCTGTGCTGAAACGCCGGGCCAGCCGCTGTCACGGCAAAAGGTCCTGGAAAACCTCGGCGTGTTCTTCGCCCAGTTGCCCAAGTCGCTGGAACCGTTCACCGAAGAATTGCTGGTGTATTACCTGCTGAGTAACGGCGAACACGCGTTGCCGATGGAAGCGTTGCAGAAGCAGATCGACAAGGTTCGCAGTTGGCGTTTGAAGGACTATCTGATCAAGGTGGGCCGCGAGTGCTCGTTGTTCAGCGTTCAGCGCGGCGCGTTCGGCCTGCGGGCCATTCGTCGCGAAGAAGCAGCAGCCATGCTGCCGGTGCTGGAGCAGGCCGATGCGTTGCTCGATCAGGGTCATTTGTACAAGACCGGCGGCGCGGCGAGCGTAGGAAAAGTCGAGGTTGATGGTCGGACGCTGGTGATCAAGCGCTACAACATCAAAGGCTTTGCACACTGGCTCAAACGCTTCTGGCGCCCGAGCCGTGCCTGGCACTCGTGGCGCGAAGGCAATCGCCTCGCGTTCCTCGGCATCGCCACGCCCAAACCGTTGGCGTTGCTGGAAAAGCGTTTTCTCTGGTTGCGCAGCCGGGCGTACCTGGTGACCGAGTATCTGCCGGGGCCGGACATCATTGAGCGCTTTGCGCCGTATGTCGACAGTGGTGCTGCGCCCGAAGTTGAATTGCTGGCGCTGGATCATTTGTTTGCCGAGCTGATCCGTGAGCGCATCAGTCATGGGGATTTCAAGGGACATAACCTGTTCTGGCAGCAGGATCGCTGGGCGCTGATCGATCTGGATTCGATGTGTCAGCATGGCTCTGTGGGGAGCTTTGCCCCGGCGTATGCGCGGGACCGGGCGCGGTTCATGCGTAACTGGCCCGAGAGCAGCGCGCTGTATCAGGTCATCGATCAGCGTCTGCCCAAGGACATCTCGGGCGCTGCCTGAATCGGGTCTTCGACCCTATCGTCGGAACAGTCAACCGAGATTGAGGAGACAAGTTCTTGCGAACTGTCCTACATGATCCCCAGACCCCATGAACTGTGCCCTGAATAGCCGCGATGCTAGTTTGCCTGATGTTCACGGAGGGCAAATTTTGACCATAAAAACGGCTGTTGCGATCGGTACTATCTCACTGGCTTTATCAGGTTGCGGGACCGCACTGACGGTGCTGCAAGATGACGAAGACGCCACTCGCGGCCTGCGAAAACAAAAAACCTACTGCCAGTCCATCCCCCGCATGTACAGCGGCCTGGCCTACGACTTCTGCATCTTGAATGCCCCGCCTGATCCCACCGGCTTCCTTGTCCCCTTTGTGTTGCTGGACCTGGCCCTGTCGGGGGTCATGGACACCGTTTCCTTGCCCTATACGATTTATCGCCAGGCCACCGACGGCAATCTCGGTATTTACTGGCGGGCAGGTCGCGGATAAGCGGGATGCCACGCTTTCGTCCAGGAGGGCAATAAGCGCTGGGTCATTCCCGCCATGTTTACGCTATAATCCCGCCCTTTAGCTGTCTCTCGCCCCTTGCGAGGGGCACATTAATTTTTGAGGCGCTTGTCGCCTGCATGCAGACTAAAGAGGCTAGACCCCTGTGGCATTGACGATTCTTGGCCTGTCCGGCGCCCTTAGCCATGATCCTTCCGCAGCGTTGTACATCGACGGCAAGCTGGTCGCGGCGGCGGAAGAAGAGCGCTTCGTACGCGATAAACATGCAAAGAACCGCATGCCTTACGAATCGGCGAAGTTCTGCCTCGAGCAGGCGGGCATCAAACCGTCCGACGTAGACGTGGTCGCGATCCCGTTCGCCCCGATCAGCCTGTTCGGCAAGGCGCGCTGGCACTACGCCAAGCGTTACTGGTACGCCCCGGACCGCGCACTCGACGCGATCCTGATGGGCAATCGTCGCTACAAGCGCTATCGCAACAAGATCGTGTTCTGCCTCGAGCAGTTGGGTTTTGACCCGAAGAAAATCAAGATCGAACCTGTCGAGCACCACTTGGCTCACGCCTCCAGCGCTTACCACTGCTCCGGTTTCAAAGAGAAAACCGCGATCCTCGGGATCGACGGCAAGGGTGAGTACGCCACGACCTTCTTCGGTTACGGCGAGAACGGCAAGATCCACAAGATCAAGGAATTCTTCGATCCGGACTCCCTCGGCGGCTTGTATGGCGCGATCACCGAGTTCCTCGGTTTCGAGATGCTCGATGGCGAATTCAAGGTCATGGGCATGGCGCCTTATGGCGACCCGAGCAAATATGATTTCTCGCGCCTGGCCTCGTTTGAAAACGGCGAACTGGTGATCAACACCGACTACGCCAACGTCATCGGCCTGCGTCGCTATAAAGAGAAGGGCAAAGGCTTCTACTTCTCGCCGAAGCTGATCGAGTGGCTGGGGCCGAAGCGTGAAGGCGACATCGCCGACGAACCTTACATTCACTACGCGGCGAGCATGCAAGCGCTGTTTGAAAAAATCTCGCTGCAGATGATCGACCACTACCTGGGCGACGTGCTCAAGGAAACCGGCAAACTGGCCTTCGCCGGTGGCTGTGCGTTGAACGTCAAGCTCAACCAGAAAATCATCGCCCGTGACGACGTCACCGAGTTGTTCGTGCAGCCGGCGTCCGGCGATGCCGGTACGGCGGTCGGCGCAGCAGCCTATGTATCTCACGCCCGTGGCGTCCCGGTCGAGAAGATGGAACACGTCTACCTCGGCCCGTCGTACAGCAACGAAGACGTGATCGCCGCGTGCGCTCGTCACGCGAGCAAGCCGACCTGGCGCAAGCTTGAGAACATGCCGGAAAACATCGCCAAGATCATGGTCGATGGCAACCCTGTGGCCTGGTTCCAGGGCCGCATGGAGTTCGGTCCGCGCGCGTTGGGCGGTCGTTCGATCATCGGTTGCCCGAGTGCAACCGGCGTGGCTGACCGGATCAACCACCAGATCAAGTTCCGCGAGCGCTGGAGGCCTTTCTGCCCGTCGATGCTCGACACCGTCGCCCCGCAGATGATCAAGATCGATCACCCGGCGCCATTCATGACCTTCACCTTCGAAGTGGCGGAAGAGTGGAAGGCCCGCGTGCCAGAAGTCGTCCACGAAGACGGCACTTCCCGGGCCCAGGTGCTCAAGCGCGAATACAACCCGCGCTACTACGACATGATGAAGGCGCTGGAAGTACTGACCGGCAACGGCGTGTCGCTGAACACCTCGCTCAACCGTCGTGGCGAGCCGATGATCTGCTCGCCGACCGACGCGCTGAACATGTTCTTCGGTTCCGATCTACAGTATCTGATCATGGAAGACATCCTGGTGGTCAAAGAGGGCGCCAACGCTTATGACACGCTCGGCTGAACGCCATGTGTTGCAGTTCTGCCACGGCTATGACGGGCCGTTCCTGGACTGTGCCCGGCAGTACGCCAGCCTGTTCGCGGGGACGGGTTATCGGGTGACCACGGTTTTTTTGACCGGGGTCGCCGATAGCGAAGTCGCCGCGAACTGCGCTTCCGATGAAGTGCTATTCATGGAATACAGCTCCAAGGCCATTCGTGGCCTGAAGCTGGGCGCCATCGGCGATCTGCGCAAGATCGCCGCCTCGCGCAATTTCAGTTTCTGCATTGCTCACCGCTTCAAGCCGATCTACATCGCCTTGCTCGGCACCTCGCTGCCGGTGATTGGTGTGCATCACGCGTTTGACGATTACAAACGCGGCACCCGCAAACTCTTCGCGCATATATTCCGCAAGCGCCTGAGCCTGCTCGGGGTCTCCGATGCGGTGCGTGACAACATGCGCCGTTGCCTGCCGAAATGGCCGGCCGGGCGGATTCAGACGCTCTATAACCGTGTGGATGTGCCGGCGTTGCAGACCAGTCAGGTGTCGGTCCGAGAGGCCCGGGAAACCCTCGGTCTGTCGGCGGATGCCTGGATTGTCGGTAACGTCGGGCGGCTGCATCCGGACAAAGACCAAGCCACGCTGCTGCACGGATTTGCCGAGGCATTGCCGGGCTTGCCGGGCAACAGCCAACTGGTGATCCTCGGCAGCGGTCGACTGGAACAGGACCTCAAGGCCCTGGCCCGTGAACTGGGAATCGGCGACCGCGTGCTGTTCCTCGGCCAGGTGCCGGATGCCCGTCGCTACTTCCGTGCCTTTGATGTGTTTGCCCTGAGTTCTGATCACGAACCCTTCGGCATGGTGCTGCTCGAAGCCATGGCCGCCGGCGTCCCGTTGCTTGCCACCGCGTGCGGTGGGGCCAAGGAAGTCGTTGAAGGCGTGGGCATTCTGTTCCCGCTGGGCGATGCCGAACACTTGGCCCAAGGTCTGCAACATCTGGCCGCGATGGACGACCAGCAACGTCACCAGTGCGCCGAGCTGATGCTCGATCGCCTGCGTGAACGATTCTCCGACCGCGCGGTACGCGATGCTTTCTGGCATTTGCCACACGTCACAGAACTGGCACCGAGGGGCTGATGCTCAACCGATTTCAAGGCTGGCGCGAACGAGGCTGGGCGGTGGTCGACGCCTCGACTTATGCACAGGCCTGGCAACGTTTTGGCGGCAGCGTCGCGACTCACCCTCTGGTGGTTGAACGTCTGGCACAGTTGGCCGACATCCCGGTGCGTTACCTGGCCTGGGAGCAAAACGGTGAAGTGAAAGCCGCCATCCCGACCTGGGGCCGCGACCTGGCGCTGTCCAAAGACGTGCTCAAACGCCGCGGTAAAAAAGGGTTGTTCGACCTCGGCAATGCCGAGTTGATCCTGCCGGCCGCCGCTGATGCGCAAGCACCGCTGCGCCATCGCGGACGTTATTTGTCGGCGCTGAACGAAGGCCGTTTCACCGACATCAAGTTGCAGGCCGAACAACTGGCCATGGCCCGCACGCCCGAAGAACTGTCGAAAAAATTCCGCTATAACCAGCGCCGTGAATTGCGTCTGCTGGAAGAGGCGGGCGGGGTGGTGCGGCCGGTCGCCGAATTCTCCAGTACTGAGCTGGCCGCGATCTACTGCGACCTGTTCCAGCGCCGCTGGGGCTTCCCGGCCACTGGCGCGGAACGTATGGGCGAGGTGATCGAGCTGCTGCGCGACTTGCTGATCGGCTCGGTGATTTTTCTCAACGATGCACCGATCGCGATTCAACTGGTGTACCGCGTCGAAGCGCCGGAGTGGATCAGCGTCGAGTACATCAATGGCGGCGTCGACCCCGAAACGCGCGAGTTCAGCCCCGGTAGCGTGCTGAGTTTCCTCAACACCCAAAGTGCCTGGGAACACGCACGCGCCCTGGATAAACCCTTGCGGTTTTCCTTCGGTCGCGCCGACCGGGAATACAAGGACCGCTGGTGCAATCCTGTGCCGGTCTTCACCGTGTGAGTGAACCCATGAGTCGCAAACAGCAACTGCTCAAGCGCCATCGGCGCAACAAACGCATCGGCCTGTTGATCGCGCTGGTGCTGTTGATTGCCATCGGCGTGCTGGTAGCGTGGTGGTTGCCGCTGGTACTCGGGGTACTGGGCTGGATTGCCCACGAGGCGTGGTTCGCCGACCATTTGTTCTATTCGCCAAAAGACGATTACCAATACAGTTTTCCGCCGTACACCCCGCAGCCCAAGGTGCATCTGGACGGTGAGCGTCTGCGCCTGGACGAAGGCGTGATGCTGGTCGACGAAGCAACGCTGGTGTTGGCGCTGCGTTTAAAAAGTACATGGCTGGGGCGATTTATCGACCCGGTGGTCGAGTTGCTGGGTGGCGATAACCCAGACCGGCAAACCTTTGAACGCGGTGTGAATGGCCTGCGCTACCTGAACCTCAGCGGTCAGGCGCAAGTGTTGTCGCGGGGCGAGTTGCGCCTGCACGGACGCTTCTGCCGCCTGCTCGGAGAGCCGGTGCTGTGGGCGCTGGAGCAACCGGATTACCGCCGTCAGCGGGTGATGGTGATCGCGCCTCACGCCGACGACGCCGAACTGGCTGCCTATGGTTTGTACAGCCAGGCCGATGAAGCCTGGATCGTCACCCTAACCGCCGGTGAAATCGAAGCCGAACACTATCAACAGCTGGGCCTGAACAAAGTCGAGGCCGCCCGACTCAAGGGCCGTTTGCGCGCCTGGGACAGCATCGCGGTGCCGCGTTGGGCGGGTGTGCCTGAAGCGAATTGCGTGCAGCTGGGTTATTTCTGCCTGCAACTGGCGGCGATGCAAGCCGCGCCAGCGCAGCCGATGGGTTCGCGTGAAGCCGAGTTGAGCGACACCCGCGTGTATCGCAAGTTGAATCCGTTTGCCCTGCCGGGCGACATCGACGGCGCACCGACCTGGAACAACCTGCTGGCTGATTTACGCGAATTGCTGTTGCGGGCTCGACCTGAAGTGATCGTGCTGCCGCACCCGACCCTCGACCCTCATCCCGATCATATCTGCGCTCAGCAAGCGGTCCTCGAAGCGCTGAAGGGTCTGGAGTGGCAGCCGACCACGTTACTGGGCTACGCCAATCATCTGCACGACAACGACCGCTGGCCGATGGGCGATGCGGGGCATGGCATCGCCTTGCCGCCGGCCTTCGACTCCACCACACCGATGCAGCCTTGCTGCCTGCCGCTGTCGCTGGACCTTCAGCGTGATAAAGCCATGGCGCTGAGCATGATGCACGACCTGCAACCGCCCATGCCGTTCAAGCGACGTTTGCGTCGGTTGATACAGCGCTTGTTGGCCCGTAGAGTGCCGCCCCTTTATGGCGAGAACGAATTTTTTCGCAAGGCGGTCAGACGCCATGAGTTGTTATGGCTTTTGAAACATGGTGAAACATCTCGACAGCAGAAATGATGTACTTCGCTGTCTAGCATGGCCGCGTCTTAAACAACTGCAGTGAATCTTCTGTGACCAACTCACTCCCGCGCATTGTTTTTCTGATTCCGTATTTCGGCCAATGGCCGTTCTGGATGCCGTTTTTTCTGGAGAGTTGCCGTCGCAATGCCGACATCGACTGGTTGCTGTTCAGCGACTGCGGCACGCCCGAGAATCTGCCACCCAACGTCACTGTCGAGTGCATGACGTTCAGGGAATACTGTGGGCTGGTGTCGCAACGACTGGATATCGACTTTGCACCGGCTGCGGCTTACAAGCTCTGCGACATCAAGCCGGCGCTGGGGCATATTCATGCCGACCGGCTGCAAGGCTATGATTTCTGGGGGTTCGGCGATATTGATCTGGTGTATGGTGACCTGCGAAGTTACTTCACCCTGGATCGGCTGGCCGCTTATGACCTGTTCTCGACTCACGAGCGACGGGTGGCAGGGCATCTTTGCCTGATGCGCAACAACGCCCGCAAGCGTGAGTTGTTCATGCAGATGAAGGACTGGCGAAAGCGCTTCACCGATCAGGAGCATCATGCGCTGGACGAGGGCGCATTCAGTCGGATCTTCCTCTGGCGCAAGAATTTCCCCGAGCCATTGTTCACCTTGGTGGGCAAGTTCAATCCGTGGCGTCGGCGCAGCGAATTCACCGAGGCGTTCAGCACCCCGGGTGGCTGCATCAAGTGGCACGACGGTACGGATGATTTTCCGCATCACTGGTATTGGCGAAATGGCTGTTTGAGTAATGATCGCGATGGCGATCGCCGGTTTCCGTATTTCCACTTCGTTTGCTGGAAACGCAACGAGTGGTCACGGTTGCCTCCACCCGATCCAGCTGAGGTCAGGCGTATTGCCGCCGAACCGGCCTGGGTCATCGATGCGACTGGTTTTCACCGGGGAGAGTTATGAGTCAACGGTCAAAGGTTCTGCAATTGCAGCCTGACTACAACGTCAAAGCCCATGATTTTGCCGACCTCGCGGAGCAGATCGTCAAGGCGCTGCCGAGTGATCGCTATGAAGTCACTGCGGCATTCCTGCGTGGCAAGCCCGGGCCAGGCGAGGCTGTGAGCCGGGCTGACCGTTCGGTGTATTTCGAATTTTCCGACAAGTCCCTCAAGGGCATGCGCCTGCGGGCGATGTGGGCGCTGTACAAGTTTTGCCGCGCAGAAAAATTCGACGTGGTGATTTGTAACCGCTTCAAGCCGGTGAACATGATGCTGACGCTCAACCGCTGGTTGAAAGTCCCGCTGTGCATCGGCATTTCCCACGGTTTTGGCGAGTACGACCGGTTTTACCGGCGCCGCCAGACCCAGCGCCTGATCGATCGTCACTGGCGCTTTGTCGGTGTGTCGCCGGCGGTCAAACAGTACCTGCTGGACTGTGACTGCGGTTTCACCGACCAGAATACTTACGCCATCACCAACGCCATCGACATCGAACAGGCCGAAGGCTTGCAGCACAGCCGCGAGCGCGCCCGCGAATTGTTGGGCATCGATCCGTCGGTGCGTTTGATCGGGGCGTTGGGTCGCCTGGTGCCGGTCAAGGGTCACACCTATCTGTTGCAGGCGTTTGCTGCCCTCAAAGACAAATACCCGAACACCCAGTTGGCGATCATCGGTGCCGGCCGCGAAGAGTCGCGCCTGAAAGCCGAAATCGAAAGCCTGGGCCTGACCGGTCGCGCACACCTGCTGGGCTTCAAGGAAATCGCCTTGCAGTACATCCGCGCGTTCGACATCTGGACCATGCCGTCCCTGGCTGAAGGTCTGGGGCTGGCGCTGCTCGAAGGCATGAGCGGACATCTGCCGGTGATTGCCTCCAGCGTGCCGGCCATGCTGCCGCTGATTGAAGGCGCGGGTGGGCTGACGATTACACCGAAGGACGTGCCGAGCCTGGTCGCGGCGCTGGATAACTACCTCGGGCTGTCGGATGACGAGCTCAAGGCCAAGGGCGAGCAGTCCTACCGTTATCTCCAGGAACAACATGACATCGAGGTGTTCCGTCAGGAATACCTGAACCTGATCGACTCTGGCCTGGAACAGGCCCGCAAGGAACAACCATGAGCGACGCCCAACCCCTCGTATCTGTCATCATTGCGTCGTACAACCACGCTCCCTATATCGAGGAAAGCATTCTCAGCGTCCTCAACCAGACCTATAAGAACATCGAGCTGCTGGTGGTCGATGACGGTTCCAAGGATGACAGCGTCGAGCGGATCAAGGCATTGCAGGAGAAGCACGGTTTCGATTTCCGGGTTCAACAGAACCAGGGGTTGACCAACACCCTCAATGCCGCCATTGCCCGTTCAAAGGGCAGCCTGATCGTACCATTCGGCTCCGACGACATCATGCTGCCGGAGCGCATCGCGACTCAGGTGGCGTACATGGATGGCAAGCCCGAGGTCGGTATCTGCGCCGGCAACATCGAGCTGATCGATGCCGACGGCAATCTGTATCCCGAGAAGCGCCAGCGCCGTGATGTGCCGTTCCGTCGTCTGGATTTCGATGACATGTTCCTGGAGCGCAAACCCTATCCCCCCGCGCCAACCCTGATGATCCGCCGGGAAGCGCTGGACAAGGTGGGTGGGTTCGATCCGAACATTCGCCTGGAAGACTTGCTGATCGAGCTGAAGGTGACCCGTGCGGGTTACTTTATCGATGGCCTGAATGTGCTGATGGCGCGCTATCGCAAGCACGCCACCAACTCCTACAAGAACCATCGCTTCATGGTCGACAACATCCTGCGCTCCTACGCGCTGTTCAGCGATCATCCGCTGTACGACGAGGTGCGTTACAAATTCCTGAGTTCGATGTTCCTCAAGACCGCCAACCGTGATCGCAAGCTCGCCCGCGAGCTGCTGGCGCAGATCCCGTTCAGGGCCTGGAACAAGAAGACCTGGCGCGGTCTGGGGCGACTGTATTTCTCGCCGCTGGAAAAAGACTGAGGTCGTGACGCGATGTAGCAGCCGGACGCAGGCTGCTACCTAGAAAGCGTTGCCTGCTTCAGAAAGGGCGCGTTGAAAGCTTCAGCGAGCGATCTTCTCCGCCAGGCTCTTGTCGGCCTTTTTGCCTTGGCGCAGCCACTGCAAGACCTTCTTGCCGGCCGCCATGCCCGGCTTCTCTACATACAGGAACGTCAAGCTGCTGATGACGATCAGCAGGCAAGTGCATACGGCCAACAGCGACAGATAGGTCCAGGTGTCACGAGCGTCCAGGTGCAGCACCAGCGGCAGGCGTTGCACCATCACCCACAGCACGAACCCGTGCAGCAAATAGGTGCTGTAGCTGATTTCCCCGAGCCAGCGGATGCTGCGCGGTTTGAGAGCGCCGAACAGGCTGTTGCCGGATGCCACGATCACGAAAAACAGTGACATGAGCAGCAGCGGCTTCGGGCTGAACGCGCGGTTGAATGCCGTAAAGGCAATCGCCAACGCCAGCAACGCGATAATCCCCGCCATGCGCGTCTGACTCCAGGCCACCAGTTGTGGCCGGCGAATCCAGTACGCGGCGCCGATGCCGCCGAGGAAGCTCGCCAGGAAGTGTTTTTTCAGCGAATGCTCCCAGCCGACCAACTGGTAAAGGGCATAAATTCCGATCAGGCACAGCACCACTTGCAACCAGCTGCCACGGTAGATGAACACCATGGCGGCGAGGGGCAGGGCGAGATAGAAAAACACCTCGTAGCCCAGGGTCCAGGTGACGTTGGAGATCAGCATGCCGGTTTGGTGGTACTGGTTGACGTCCGGTCGGTCGAACGTCAGCCAGGCCAGTATCTGCCCCGCCAGTTGGATGCCGGGGTCCCTGAGTTCCCAGTTCTGCATGTAGAACACCGTGACAAATACAATCAGCATCAACGGCAGGTACAACGGGTAGAGGCGAAACACCCGAGAGACTGCGAAGGCCAGCCAGTCGTGTTGACGTCCCTGAGTGAGCAATCGGTTCCAGAACAGAAAACCGGTGATCATGAAAAACAACGCGACGCTGGCCTGGCCAAGCTGCGAGTAGAAGTTGCTCGGCGGAAATTCGATAACACCGGTGCGCAGGAAGATCCAGGTGATAACCGAATGGTGCACGAACACACCAAACGCCAGATAGCCGCGTAGCCCATCAATGCTGGCAGAGCGGCTTTCACCTGAATGCTCCAGGTGACGGGCGATTTTCGGAACGGCGCGCCACAACAGGGCGGCAGTCAAGATGGCGAGCAGATAGGCCGCCAGCGCAATGAGCGGGTTGGTTTCAGTCATCAATGAACCCGGGCCGGGGAACTCCCGGCCAGCACCTGCCTGTGCAGGTTATCAACAGCGGATTTCGACGCCATCATGGCGTATCCCTGGAGCAGCGCTTCGAAATGGTCTTCGAACAACCAGCGCTTATCCACCGTGTAGCGCTGCATATGGCGCAGATTACGCTGACGCAGGGACAGGCTCAGCGACGAAGGATAAATACGCATGTCGGCCACATCAATCAGGCCGAACTCGCCATCTTCCAGCACCAGCACGTTACCCAGATGCAGCGAGCGGAAATAGACACCCTGTTCATGCAGTTGCGCCATGAATTTGCCGAACCGCTCTACCAGCGCCTGACGTACCGCCGGTGCGGTAATGCCTTGCAGCACCTGACGCAGCGTATTGCCCGGCAGTGGAGAGTAGTGCACGGCGCTGCTGCCATCGTCGAGCCGATACAGGTCAAGGATTTTCGGGGTGGGAATACCCAGGTTGCGCAATTGCTCGCTGTTGACCGCAAAGCGTTCGGAATAGGGGTTGAAGCTGCCCGAGGTGTACCAGCGACGGCGGCGGAACAGCTTGAGAAAGCTGCCATCGACCAGGCGCAGGACTTTGGGGCCCAGGCCATCTTCTTCAATGATTTGTGCGTCGCTGATCAACTGCTGTTGAGCGGTGGGCGTCAGCGTCTTGACAGGTATTGCCAGCAGGCGTCTGGCGCGCTGGTTGATGCTCAGCGCAGCGATCAGCGCCAACGGAATCCACAGCAGGAACCAGTGCTCCTTCGGTCGGGAAATGATCCCGCCACCTTCGGTCAAACCCGCGCCAATGCCGAATACCAGCCAGGTCGAGGCGATGATCAGCAGCGGTTGCACCCGTTGCCGCCAGCTGCTCAACAGCCCCCAGGCCTGGAAAAACAACCACGGCAGAAGACCGAGAATACCCACGTAATAGAGCACGCCCAAGGCGAAGCTGTGAGGTTCCTGCAAGCTATAACCAACACCGGGATCCACGGTCAGGCTGGCGTTGTAACCATGACCAATCCACGGATGATCGGCGATTTTACCGAGCACCATCTGCCAGATTTCGAAACGATAGGAGTCGCCTCGCAGAATGATCATCTGCGAAAACACGAGTATTACCAGCGCCCCGGCGACGGCCAGGGCGCCCAGCAGGACCAGGGAACGACGGCCCCAGCAGATGACGCTTAACCACAGCGAGGCCATGGTCAGCGCAACCAGCGGGGTTCTGGAGCCGGTCGCAATTACTGCGGCGAACATCACGGCCATCGCCGGGATGCTCAGCCAGAGCATCTGCCGACGTTTGCAGGTCATGCTATAGCTCAGCCAGTACGCGCAGAAAAAGCCAAACATGTGAGAGCTGAGCAATGGATTGTCGAAGGCGCCACCGCCGACCAGTCGCAATCCGGGCTCGTAGACTCGGGTGAACATGAACAAATCGTAAACTGTGCCGATCAGACCCACTAGTGCGGCGCTGAACAGCAGCGGCTGGAGGATTTCGCTGCGGTAACGCACCAACAGGTAGCAACCCGCGAACAGCAGCAAGGTATGCAGCGGGGGTTTGAACTGGGCGGCGATGCGTTCGCTGCCTGGCCCCCAGCACAAACTGATCAACGCCCAGGCGGCAAACAGAAACACCGCAATAAAGATCGGCTCTCGGAGTAATTCCTTGAATTCACGAGGCCGCAAACAAAGGGCAATCAGCGCTGGAATGCTGAACAACCCATAAAAAAGCTTGTGGTGCAAACTTCGTCCCGGCAGGAAAAACAGCGCACAAAGGAGCAGGAAATAGCCGACCGGAAGAATCCAGAGGCAAATGAAATCGAAGACTCGATTGGAAACGTTATTGAAACCGCTGAGTTGCATGCTGAGAGATTCAATCCTGAAGTTGATCGGCCATTTTGGGGTGATGGCTATTTGACGCTTAATCTGACGCCTAACAATAACAGCCTTTATGCGATTGCCAGAACCCTGAGGAAGCTGTGCTAAAGTCAGCGTCCTTTTTATCGACATTCGCGTGATATGACCGACTCCAGTCTCTCCGCAAGCCCTTCGAGCTTGAAAATCTACTTCCGTCTGCTCGGCTATGTCCGGCCGTATATCAGTCTGTTTCTGATCAGCATCGTCGGTTTTCTGATTTTCGCTTCGACGCAGCCAATGCTCGGCTACATCCTCAAGTACTTTGTCGACGGCCTGTCCAACCCCGAGGCAGTGCTGTTTCCAACCGTGCCTTACCTGCGTGACCTGCAACTGCTGCAGGCGGTGCCGTTGCTGATCATCCTGATCGCCGCGTGGCAGGGGCTGGGATCTTATCTGGGCAACTACTTTCTGGCCAAGGTTTCCCTCGGGCTCGTCCATGATTTGCGTGTTCAGTTGTTTAATAACCTGCTGGTTTTGCCCAATCGGTATTTCGACAAGCATAACTCGGGTCATCTGATTTCACGCATCACCTTCAACGTGACGATGGTCACCGGGGCGGCCACAGATGCGATCAAGGTCGTAATCCGAGAAGGCATGACGGTCATCTTCCTGTTCGCCTCGCTGCTGTTCATGAACTGGAAGCTGACGCTGGTGATGGTTGCGATCCTGCCGTTGATCGCTGTGATGGTGCGCACCGCGAGCAAGAAATTCCGCAAGCAGAGCAAAAAAATCCAGTTGGCCATGGGTGACGTGACGCACGTGGCTTCGGAAACCATCCAGGGCTATCGCGTGGTGCGCAGCTTCGGCGGCGAAGTCTACGAAGAAAAGCGCTTTTACGAGGCCAGTCAGGGCAACACCGACAAACAACTGCGAATGACCCGTACCGGCGCCATCTATACGCCGTTGTTGCAACTGGTGATCTACAGCGCCATGGCGGTGCTGATGTTCCTGGTGCTGTACCTGCGCGGCGATGCGTCGGCCGGTGATATGGTCGCCTACATCACCCTGGCCGGCCTGCTGCCCAAGCCGATCCGCCAATTGTCCGAAGTCAGCTCGACTATCCAGAAAGGTGTGGCTGGTGCCGAGAGCATCTTCGAGCAGCTGGACGTCGCCCCGGAAGTCGATACCGGCACGGTCGAGCGTGACGCCGTTAGCGGTCGTCTGGACGTGCGCCACTTGAGCTTCACCTACCCGGACACCGATCGCCAGGTACTCGACGACATCAGTTTCTCGGTCGAACCGGGGCAAATGGTGGCGCTGGTCGGGCGTTCGGGCAGCGGCAAGTCGACGTTGGCGAACCTGATTCCGCGTTTCTATCACCACGACAAGGGCGAGATCCTGATCGATGGCGTTGAAGTGGAACAGTACAAACTGCTGAACCTGCGCAAGCACATCGCCCAGGTCACCCAGCACGTGACGCTGTTCAGCGACACTGTGGCCAACAACATTGCTTATGGCGATCTGGCCGGCGCGCCTCGTGAAGACATCGAAAAAGCGGCGAGAGACGCCTATGCGATGGACTTCATCGCACAGTTGCCCGAAGGCCTGGACACTCAGGTCGGCGAGAACGGCGTGTTGCTGTCCGGCGGTCAGCGCCAGCGCCTGGCGATTGCCCGGGCCCTGTTGAAGAACGCACCGTTGCTGATTCTCGACGAAGCCACCTCGGCCCTCGATACTGAATCCGAGCGGCATATTCAGGCGGCACTCGATCAAGTCATGAAAGGCCGGACCACCCTGGTGATCGCTCACCGGTTGTCGACCATCGAGAAGGCGGACCTGATTCTGGTCATGGATCAGGGCCGGATCGTCGAGCGCGGCACCCATGCCGAACTCCTCGCGCACAACGGTTACTACGCTCGACTGAACGCCATGGGCCTCGACGCCCCGGCCGAAGACATCGCCTGACCCTTGTTCACCGGGCGTGCAATGCGCCCGGTGATTTGTATCAGTTATCAGTATTTTTGCTCAATAAATGATCAGATTTACGTGTCGAATCATCCCGTTGCAGCCGTCGCGCAAGCCAGTGCCAACCCTGTGGTAATATCGCGCCCCTGTTCATTTTGTATGTGGGTTGCTCCATGAAGTTGTCCATGCCGCGATTCGATCAAGCCCCTGTCTTGGTGGTCGGCGATGTCATGCTCGACCGTTACTGGCATGGTGGTACCTCACGGATTTCCCCTGAGGCGCCGGTGCCGGTAGTCAAGGTCGAGCAAATCGAGGACCGCCCGGGCGGTGCCGCCAACGTTGCGTTGAACATTGCCGCCCTCGGCGCACCGGCCTCGCTGGTCGGCGTGACCGGCGATGACGAAGCGGCCGACAGTCTGGCCAACAGCCTCAAGGGCGCTGGCGTACGGGCGTTGTTCCAGCGCATCGCGCACCAGCCGACCATCGTCAAGCTGCGGGTCATGAGCCGTCACCAGCAACTGCTGCGTATCGACTTCGAAGAACCCTTCGCCACCGATGCCCTGGCGCTGGGTGAGCAAGTCGATGAGCTGCTCGAAGGCATCAAGGTGCTGGTGCTGTCCGATTACGGCAAAGGCGCGCTGAAAAACCATCAGGTGCTGATCCAGGCCGCTCGTGCCCGTGGCATTCCGGTGCTGGCCGATCCCAAGGGCAAGGATTTCTCGATTTATCGTGGTGCGAGCCTGATCACGCCGAACCTCAGCGAATTCGAAACCATCGTCGGCGGTTGCGCCGATGAGCATGAGCTGGTGAGCAAGGGCGCGCAGTTAATGCACGACCTGGACCTCGGCGCGTTGCTGGTGACCCGTGGCGAACACGGCATGACGCTGCTGCGCCCGGACCATCCGGCGCTGCACCTGCCGGCCCGTGCGCGTGAAGTGTTCGACGTGACCGGTGCCGGCGACACGGTGATTTCCACGCTGGCGGCCGCGATTGCCGCGGGCGAAGAGCTCCCCCACGCGGTGGCTCTGGCCAACCTGGCGGCGGGCATCGTCGTCGGCAAACTCGGTACGGCGGCGATCAGTGCCCCGGAACTGCGTCGTGCCATCCAGCGCGAAGAAGGTTCCGAGCGCGGTGTGCTGGGCCTTGAGCAGTTGTTGCTGGCGGTCGACGATGCGCGTGCGCATAAAGAGAAGATCGTTTTCACCAATGGCTGCTTCGACATCCTGCACGCCGGCCATGTGACGTACCTCGAGCAGGCGCGCGCCCAAGGTGATCGTCTGATCGTTGCGGTTAACGACGATGCCTCGGTCAGCCGCCTGAAAGGGCCGGGTCGTCCGATCAACAGCGTCGACCGTCGCATGGCCGTACTGGCCGGACTGGGCGCAGTGGATTGGGTGATCAGCTTCCCTGAAGGCACCCCGGAAAATCTGCTGCGCGAGGTCAAGCCGGATGTGTTGGTCAAGGGCGGGGATTACGGAATCGACCAGGTGGTCGGCGCGGACATCGTGACCGCTTACGGCGGAACCGTGAAAGTGCTGGGGCTGGTGGCAAACAGCTCGACCACCGCGATTGTCGAGAAAATCCGCAAGTCTGAGTGATGCCATAAAAGATCGCAGCCTCGTTTCACTCGACAGCTCCTACAGGGAATCGGATCTCATGTAGGAGCTGTCGAGTGAAACGAGGCTGCGATTTCTTGCTTCTAAGAGCTGACTTTCTTGCGTGGCACAATTTTCTTCAGCAGTAGCTTTGCCTTCCCACGCAACCGCGCTAAACCGGAATCCTTCCCCGGCGGGCTCAACCCCTGCTGCCGTACCCAATCCTTCCAGCGTATCCGCTCATCCCGCACCAGCCAGCCTTCCTGCTGGGCAAAGCTCTCCGCCAAATACAACCCGCGGGTACTCGCCGGGTACAACTGATCCTTTTTCAAGGTATACAGCTCGGCCATCGGCTGGCCGTCCTGCAGCGGCATCAAATACAAATCGGGGCGCTTGCGGTCGAGTCGGGCCACCAGTTGATCGCCCTCCAGTCGCTCATCGACATGAAACAGGCTCAGGGACTTGGCTTCCTTGGCTACGTCCAGGCGCAAGTCATAGATCAATTGCAGCGAGGCCGTTGGCAAATGCACGTAAGCCCGTGGACGTTCGATTAACTGCATCTTGGCGCAACGCACGGGTCGCGCGGAGCCGGACAACGGCGTCAGGCGAAAGGGCAGCGCCTCGCGATAATGCAGCGCGCAGGAGTAGGGCGCCGGCAGCCAGGTGTCATTGAACCGTCCGCCGAGCCAACCTTCCGGGGTTTCCAGCAGGCACTCTTCGGCGATCTCCTGGATCGCCGTATGCAGCGGCAGGTTCAGCTCGTGGGCCGGCACGTAACCGGAGATCAACTTGAGCACCACATCGCCGCGGTCTTGCCGGCGCTGGCGCACCAAGACCCAGTAATCGCGATTCTGCCAATGCAGGGTCAGGCGCACCGAAACCCCAAGGTTGGCCAGTTCCAGCGCGAAGCGCTCAGTGTCGGGCACCGTCACCGGACGGCGACGTTGCAGGGTCTGGGAGAAATTGAGCGGCATCCCGACGCTCTGATAGCTCAAGCCTTCGGGAGTCGCTTCGACGTACAACGGCAGGGTCTTGAAGTTGCTCGGGTTCTTTCTTATGAGCGTGCGCGGCATGTCGGCTCCTGCTTAAGGCCGCGAGGGCGGCATCAGTTTCTACGTAGGACCTGGGCAACGGTCGCGACGTTGTGGGCGAGGTGCAGCGGATTGATGGTCCCGACAATAGCACTGGCAACACCCGGATGTTCGAACAACAACTCAAAGCTGGCTCGCACCGGGTCCACGCCCGGACTCAGGCAGACGTGACCGCTGGCGAGGGCTTTTTTGACCAGAATGGCTTTGCCGTGAGCAGCAGCATAGTCAATGACTGGCTTCTCGTTCCGTTCGTTCAGATTGTAGGTGACCATGGCGCAATCACCTTGTTCCAGAGCCTTCAAGCCACCTTCAACGGTTTTTCCGGAAAACCCGAAGCCGCGAATCTTGCCTTCGGCCTTGAGCGCGGCGAGGGTCGCGTAGACCTCGCTGTCATTGAGAATCGCCAGGTCGTTGCCGTCGGAGTGCACCAGCACCAGATCGATAACATCCGTTTCCAGGCGTTGCAGGCTGCGCTCCACTGAACGTCGAGTGTGGGCGGCGCTGAAGTCGTGACTCGACTGGCCGTCGGAAAATTCTTCGCCGACCTTGCTGACAATCACCCAGTCCTGACGCTGACCACGCAACAGCGGGCCGAGGCGCTCTTCGCTACGGCCATAAGCCGGGGCGGTGTCGATCAGGTTGATGCCCATGTCGCGCGCGAGTTTGAGCAGCATGCGCGCTTCGTCATCGCCGGGAATCTGGAAACCGCTGGGGTATTTCACGCCCTGATCGCGGCCAAGTTTGACGGTGCCCAGGCCCAGCGGTGAAACCAGCAGGCCGGTGCTGCCGAGGGGGCGAAGCAGGTCGTGCAGGGTCGGTTGGCTCATGGCAGCAGTTGCTCCCAGGCTGGAACGCAAATCGGTGGTTTTGGCAGGTCGGGCAGCGGCGCCGGATGGCTTGGCTGGATGTCGTCGCGCTGCAAAGATGCGATGACCCGGTCGGCGAAGTCCGGCGCCAGCGCCAGCTTGGTCGGCCAACCAACCAGCAGCCGGCCTTCCTCGGCAAGGAAGGCATTGTCAGGGCGAGTCAGTCCCGATTGCAGCGGCTCGGCGCGATCCACGCGCAAGGTGGCCCATTGCGCGGTGCTCAGGTCGATCCATGGCAGCAACTGGCCGAGTTCTTTCTGCGCGGTGGCGATTTGCTCGGCGGGTTCGCGGGCGACCCCTTCGGCTTCAGCAATGTCGCCGCCCATGTACCAGACCCATTGGCCATCGGCGGCAGGGTGGGTGGTCACGGTCAGGCGTGGTTTGGTGCCGCCGCCCAGGCAGTGGGCGTACAGCGGTTTGAGGCTTGGGCCTTTGGCGATGATCATGTGCAACGGTCGGCGCTGCATGGCGGGCTGGCTCAGCCCCAGGGCTTCGAGCAACGCCGCTGTGCCGGCACCGGCACTGAGTACGATGCGCTGGGCGCGGATCTCGCGCTCGTCGACCTTCAGACCCACCAGAACGCCAGCCTCCAGCAACGGTTCGATCTTCTGGCCGGCGAGCAGGCCATCACCGGCCAGATCGGCCAGGCGCTGAATCAGGCTCGGCACGTCGATCACCAATTCCGCCAATCGGTAAACCTTGCCCTTGAAGCGTTTGTCTTGCAGGGCCGGTGGCAGTTGCTCGCCTTTGACCTGATCGACACGTCCGCGCACCGCTTTGCTGGCGAAGAAGCTGGTGAGGTTGCCGGCGAGGGTGCCGGGGGACCAGAGGTAATGGGCTTCGGACAGCAGGCGCACACCGGACAAATCCAGCTCGCCGTCGCCGGCCAAGGCTTCACGCCAGCGACGCGGCATGTCGGCGATGGCTTCCGAGGCGCCGGTCAGGGCGCCATGCAGCGCGTACTTGGCGCCACCGTGGATGATGCCCTGGGACTTCACACTCTGCCCGCCGCCGAGGCTGGCGCTTTCCACCAGCACGGTCGAAAAACCCTGGCGGCGCAGGCGCGCATTCAGCCAGAGGCCGGCGACACCAGCGCCGACGATCAGAACGTCGGTGGAAATAACGGATGGCATGCAGCGACCTCAGTGTTCAAGACGAGGGCGCAGTATACAGACTCGAAGATTGGAGGTTTTACTGCTGATCAACAGAGGCTATACGCAGGACCTGTGGCGAGGGAGCTTGCTCCCGTTGGGTCGCGAAGCGGCCCCAAAATCTAACGATGCGGTTATTCAGATAAACCGCATCAGGCTATTTACGACTGCTTCGCAGCCGAGCGGGAGCAAGCTCCCTCGCCACAGGGGATTGGTGGTGCCAGTTAGTGGCCCGCGGTTTTGGAGAAGAGCTGGATGACGACGACGCCCAACACGATGAGGGCCATTCCGAGCATCGCAGGCACATCCAGTTTCTGCCCATAGATAAACAGCGCCGCGACGCTGACCATCACAATCCCCATGCCCGCCCATACCGCGTAGGCCACGCCCACCGGAACGCTGCGCACTACGAGGGTCAGCATCCAGAAGGCAATGCCGTAGCCGACAATCACCAGAATCAGCGGCAGCGGGGTGCTGAAGCCTTTGACGGCTTTCATCGAAACGGTCGCGATCACTTCGGCGCAGATGGCAATGGCCAGGTAGTAGTAAGCGGTCATAGGTGCGTCCTCGTGTGAAGTGTTGCGGTTTGAGGTCGGCATTTTAGAGATTCTCCAGATGCGGTAAAGTCATTACCTATCTGTTCTGAAGATGGGTTGTTGCATGAGCACACAATGGAATCTGGAACAGCTGCGCTTGTTTGTCAGCGTAGCGGAGCAGCGTTCGTTTTCCGCGGTAGCGCGGGATCAGCGCAAGGCGCAGTCGGCGGTCAGCAGTTCGATTGCGCTGTTGGAGGAGGACCTCGGCGTCAGTCTGTTCGACCGCAGCAGCGGCCGTCAGCCGAAACTCACCGAGGCCGGCAATGCCTTGCTGGAAGAGGCGCGGGAAGTCCTGCGTCAGTGCGAACGCCTGAACGGTCGGGCGCTGGCGATGATGCGCGGACAGGAGGCTCGTTTGCGTGTGGCCCAGGATGAGGCGATGCCCTATCAGCCGATCATCGAAAGCTTCGAGGCCCTGGCAGAGCAATTTCCCAGCCTTGAAGTGCAACTGACCAGCGCCGCCCAAGGTGATGTGGCGCGCAAACTGGTGGAGCGTCGAGCCGATCTGGGGCTGCTGTTCTATCACGATCAGATTCCCGAGGCGCTTGAGCGTCGGGTGCTCGGCAGCGTTGAGATGGTCACCGTCTGCGGCGTGGGCCATCCACTGGCGAAACAGGCGCAGGTTGATTGTCAGCAACTGGCGCAGCATCGCCAGTTGCTGATGTCCACGCAGTCCAGCGTCTACCCCGGCAGCGAACCGGCCAGCCCGCAGGTCTGGCGTGCCGACAGTTTCTACGTGATGGCGGAATGGCTGGTGCGCGGCCTCGGTTGGGCCTGGCTGCCCAGGCATGTGGTGCAGTACCCGGCGTATCAGGGCCTGATGGTCGAACTGGACAGCGAATGGACCCCGCCGGCGCTGGTTGTGGAACTGGTCTGGCGCCGCGACGAACCGCTTGGCCCGGCGGCCCGCTGGTTGGCTGAACGTTTTGCCGTGCACTTGCAGGCGATCGGCGAAAAAACCGATAGACTCCGCCGCCATGAATAGAACTCTCTACACCGCGCTGTTTTACCTGGGGCTGCCATTGGTAGCGATTCGGCTGTGGCTGCGTTCGCGCAAGGCGCCGGCGTATGCCAAGCGCATCGGCGAGCGCTTCTCCCTCGGTCTGCCGACGATGAAGCCAGGCGGCATCTGGGTGCACGCGGTGTCCGTGGGCGAGAGTATTGCCGCAGCGCCGATGATTCGCGCCTTGCTGCAACGTTATCCACAGCTGCCGATGACCGTGACCTGCATGACCCCGACCGGTTCGGAGCGCATCCATGCCCTGTTTGCCAACGAGCCGCGCATCCAGCACTGCTATTTGCCTTACGACTTGCCGTGCGCAGCAAAGCGATTCCTTGATCGGGTCCAGCCGAAACTGGCGGTGATCATGGAAACCGAACTGTGGCCGAACCACATCCATCAGTGCGCCAAACGCGGGATTCCGGTGGCGTTGGCCAATGCGCGACTGTCCGAGCGTTCGGCCAAGGGTTATGGCCGCTTCCGCAAACTGACCCAGCCGATGCTGGCGGAAATGAGCCTGTTCGCGGTGCAGACCGAAGCCGAGGCTCAGCGCTTTCGTGACTTGGGTGCGCGTGCGGACACTGTCGAAGTGACCGGCTCGATCAAGTTTGACCTGACCATCGATCCGCAACTGCTTCTGCGCGCCACCGAATTGCGCGCGCAGTGGCAGGCGCAGGAACGCCCGGTGTGGATCG
Organism: Pseudomonas sp. LBUM1660; assembly: GCF_059695935.1. Lineage (NCBI taxonomy): Bacteria > Pseudomonadati > Pseudomonadota > Gammaproteobacteria > Pseudomonadales > Pseudomonadaceae > Pseudomonas > Pseudomonas sp. LBUM1660. The sequence goes on from NZ_CP166795.1 coordinate 558,057, forward strand.
CCGCGAGTACGCACGAAGGCGAAGATGAAGTGGTGCTGGCGGCCCATCGCCAATTGCTCGCCCATCATCCCGATGCGTTACTGATTCTGGTGCCGCGGCATCCAGAGCGATTCAACTCGGTGTTCGCGTTGTGCCAGCAGCTAGGGTTCGCCACGGTTCGTCGATCTTCCGGCGAGTCGGTCGCGGCGAATACGTCGGTGTTGCTGGGCGACACCATGGGCGAGTTGCTGTTTCTTTATGCCTTGGCGGACAGCGCGTTTGTCGGCGGCAGCCTGGTGCCGAACGGCGGGCATAACCTGTTGGAACCGGCGGCCCTGGCCAAACCGGTGCTGAGCGGCCCGCACCTGTTCAACTTCCTCGAAATCGCCGCGCAATTGCGCAGCGCCGGGGCGTTGCAGGAAGTGGAGGATGCCGAAGGCCTGGCGCTGGCGGTGCAGCGGCTGTTCGAATTGCCGCGCGATGCGCAGCTAATGGCGGAGGCAGGATTGAAAGTGATGCGCCGCAATCAGGGCGCGTTGCAGCGGTTGCTGGATGGGTTGGGGCGGTTGATCAAACAGTCTTGAATCTGTTGCTGATCCATTGTGGCGAGGGGCCCCCTCGCCAAAGGTTTACCTTTACTGCGTTGGATTTGCCTTCAACTGCGCCGCCGCAGCTTTGGCCAGATCTGGAGGCAGGAAGTCCTTGTCCGGGTTGTAGTCGGCCTTGAGATATCGCGCCAGGTCCTGCAAATCCCCCGGGCTCAACGTGCCGGCGGCCTGCTTCAAACGCAGGTTATCGAGTATGTAGTCGTAGCGAGTGTTGTTGTAGTTGCGCACGGAGGTGTACAGCTGACGCTGGGCATCCAGCACGTCAACGATATTTCGCGTGCCGACCTGGTAGCCGATTTCAGTCGCTTCCACCGCGCTCTGGTTGGAGATGATCGACTGCTTGCGCGCTTGCACCTGCTCAACGTCGGTGTTCACTGCGCGATGCAGGTTGCGGGTGCTTTCCACCACTTGCCGGCGCAGGGATTCACGCTGCTGCTCGGACTGATCCAGCTGTGCATACGACTGGCGCACCTGGGAGTTGATCAGGCCGCCGCTGTAGATCGGGATATTCAGTTGCAAGCCCACTGTCGTTTGCTCGACGTTGCCACTGTATGGCTGGCCGAAGGCGTTCGGGTTGCTGAAGCCCAGAGCGTCGTTGTCACCTTTCTCGTATTTCGCCACGGCATCCACGGTGGGCGCGTGGCCGGCCTTGCGCTGCTTGAGGGTTTCTTCGGCGGCGCTGACAGCGTAGTTGCTCGCGAGCAGATTGAGGTTCTGTTTGGCTGCCGTATCGACCCAGGACTTGGCGTCGTTCGGTGATGGCGGCAGGATCGGCAAGGTATGGGAAATGCCCCAGATCGAGTTGTACTGACGGTTGGTCAGGGTGATCAGGGCTTCGAATGCATCATCCACCTGGCGCTGCGCGACGATTCGGTTGGCGCGAGCGGTGTCGTAGCTGGCTTGCGATTGCAGCACGTCAGTCTTGTCCGAGAGACCGACGTCGAAGCGTTCGTTGGACTGATCGAGCTGGCGTTTGAACGCGGCTTCTTCGGCCTTGGTTGACGCCAGGTTGTCCTGGGTTCGCAAGACATTGAAGTAGCTGACGGCAGTTTGCAGGATCAGGTTTTGCTGGGTTGCCGAGAGCAGCAACGCAGCCTGTTCGTTAACGTCTTTGGCGGCCTGGAACTGGAACCAGCGATCAGCACGGAACAGCGGTTGAGCCAGGGTCGCTTGATAGGAATGAGCGTTACGGTTGGCAGTCGCCGATGGCTGGTCGATGGCGGTGCGCACAGCGGCCAGTTCAGCGCCGCCTGAGAGATTGGGCAACAGCCCGGCGCGGGCCTGGGGCACGACTTCTTTCTGGGCGCCATATTGAGCGATGGCTGCAGCGAGGTCGGCGTTGTTGTCCACCGCTTCCTGGTAGACGCTGACCAGATCGGTCTTGGTCGATAAGGGCGCTTCTGCTGCCCATGCCATTCCATTGGACGCACAAGACACGGCAAGGGCCAGTGAGAGTTTGCGCAGCATTTGGCGATCCCTAAAAAATTACGCTGATAATTTGAGCGCCAAGGCTACGGCGCGGCACATACAGCGTCAAGGCGCGGCACGGCGTAGCGAGTGTAGTTGTGCGTAACGGTGGCAACAATCCTGTAATTGCGCCATTCATCATGGTGTTTACCGCGGTGTTGGCGTTCTTTGCCGGTTGTGTCTAGACTGGCCGGGTTCTTGTCGGGGTGCCTTGCTATGAGGCTGAGATCGAATAATTTCGGATCCCGTTGAACCTGATCAGGTTAGCGCCTGCGTAGGGAACAAGATTTCTCGTCACCCGGCGAGTCCTCTTGTGCTTCGTCCGGGATGTTGTTCGACAATCGAACACCCCTCGAGCACTGAGCACAGCACCAACGGCTTCGTTATGGCTGATTGGTCGCGTCCATTCGTTACAGGTTCACTCCGACAAAAATCCACTGCCTGGATGTGTTGGAGAGCCCGTGATGACGATAAAACTAAAAAATACGACGAACCTGAGTGACTCGGCCAAGGTCGATCAGCAATCAGTTCAGCCTTTTACTCGCTCGCAAAAAATCTATGTTCAGGGCTCTCGCCCGGACATCCTCGTGCCGATGCGCGAAATCAGCCTTGATGTGACCCCTACCGACTTCGGCGGCGAGATCAACGCGCCCGTGGTTGTGTATGACACCTCGGGTCCGTACACCGACCCCAATGTCATCATCGACGTGCGCAAAGGCCTCGGCGATGTGCGTTCGCCGTGGATCGAATCCCGTGGCGACACCGAGCGTCTGCCGGGCCTCAGCTCCAACTTCGGCCAGGAACGCCTCGCCGATGCCGAGCTGACCAAGTTGCGTTTCGCCCACGTGAACAACCCGCGCCGCGCCAAGGCCGGGGCCAACGTCAGTCAGATGCACTACGCCCGCAAAGGCATCATCACCGCCGAGATGGAATACGTCGCCATCCGCGAAAACATGAAGCTTGAAGTGGCTCGCGCCGCTGGCTTGCTGGACCAGCAACACGCCGGTCACAGCTTCGGCGCCAGCGTGCCGAAAATCATCACCCCCGAATTTGTCCGCGACGAGATCGCCCGCGGTCGCGCGATTATTCCGGCCAACATCAACCACACCGAACTGGAACCGATGATCATCGGCCGTAACTTCCTGGTGAAGATCAACGGCAACATCGGCAACAGCGCACTGGGTTCGTCCATCGAAGAAGAAGTGGCGAAACTGACCTGGGGCATTCGCTGGGGCTCGGACACGGTCATGGACCTGTCCACCGGCAAGCACATTCACGAAACCCGCGAGTGGATCATCCGCAACTCGCCGGTGCCGATCGGTACCGTACCGATTTATCAGGCCCTGGAAAAAGTCGGCGGCGCCGCTGAAGACCTGACCTGGGAGCTGTTCCGCGACACGCTGATCGAACAGGCCGAGCAGGGCGTCGACTACTTCACCATCCACGCTGGTGTGCTGCTGCGCTACGTGCCGCTGACCGCCAAACGAGTGACCGGCATTGTTTCCCGTGGTGGTTCGATCATGGCCAAGTGGTGCCTGGCGCACCACAAAGAGAACTTCCTCTACACCCATTTCGAAGACATCTGCGAAATCATGAAGGCCTACGACGTCAGCTTCTCGCTGGGCGATGGCCTGCGTCCGGGCTCGATTGCCGACGCCAACGACGCCGCACAATTCGGTGAGCTGGAAACCCTCGGCGAGTTGACCAAGATCGCCTGGAAGCACGACGTGCAATGCATGATCGAAGGCCCGGGCCACGTGCCGATGCAGTTGATCAAAGAGAACATGGACAAGCAGCTGGAATGCTGCGACGAGGCGCCGTTCTACACCCTCGGACCACTGACCACTGACATCGCGCCGGGCTACGACCACATCACTTCGGGTATCGGTGCGGCGATGATCGGCTGGTTTGGTTGCGCGATGCTTTGCTACGTCACGCCGAAGGAGCACTTGGGCCTGCCGAACAAGGATGACGTGAAGACCGGGATCATCACCTACAAGATCGCCGCACATGCCGCCGATCTGGCCAAAGGGCATCCGGGCGCGCAGATTCGCGACAATGCCTTGAGCAAGGCGCGTTTCGAATTCCGTTGGGAAGACCAGTTCAACCTGGGCCTTGATCCGGACACCGCGCGTTCGTATCACGATGAGACCCTGCCGAAGGATTCGGCCAAGGTCGCGCATTTCTGCTCCATGTGCGGGCCGAAATTCTGCTCGATGAAAATCACCCAGGAAGTCCGCGAATACGCGGCCAACCAACGGATCGAAACCGTCGACGCCGAAGTCGCCCAGGGATTGGCGGACCAGGCTGAGCGGTTCAAGCAGGAAGGCAGTCAGCTGTACAAGAAGGTTTGATCTGACCTGAGTAAGGTGGGCCTGCACAGGCCCCATCGCCAGCAGGCTGGCTCCCACACTGGATTTGTGGTGTTCACAAGTCCCCTGTGGGAGCCAGCCTGCTGGCGATTGAGATCAAAAGAACAACAAATGTCCCTCTGAGATAACACCCTTGAGCATTCAACCCAGCACTTATTCCCCCGACATCGCGGTGCCAATCGACAAACGTGTCTTCGGCGGTCGCGATCTGTTTTCCCTGTGGTTCTCCCTCGGCATCGGCCTGATGGTTTTGCAGACCGGCGCATTGCTCGCACCAGGTCTGGGCCTGTCCGGCTCGCTGCTGGCCATCTTCCTCGGCACGCTGGTCGGCGTTCTGCTGCTGGCTGCGGTCGGCGTGATCGGCAGCGACACTGGCCTGTCGTCGATGGCCGCGCTCAAACTCAGCCTCGGCAAACATGGCGCGAGCCTGCCGGCGGTGCTGAACCTGCTGCAACTGATCGGTTGGGGTTCGTTCGAAATCATCGTAATGCGCGACGCCGCCAGCCTGCTCGGCGCGCGGGCGTTCAGCGAAGGCAGCCTACTGTCGAATCCGCTGCTCTGGACCGTGTTCTTTGGTGGTTTGGCGACCTTGCTAGCCGTCAGCGGTCCGCTGACTTTCGTCCGTCAGATCCTGCGCAAGTGGGGTATCTGGCTGCTGCTGGCCGCGTGCATCTGGCTGACCTGGAACCTGTTCGCCAAAGCCGATCTGGCCGCATTGTGGGCACAGGCCGGTGACGGTTCGATGCCGTTCGCCGTCGGCTTCGACATTGCCATTGCGATGCCGCTGTCGTGGTTGCCGCTGATTGCCGACTATTCGCGTTTCGGCAAACGTGCGAAAAACGTGTTCGGCGGTACAGCGATTGGCTTCTTTATCGGTAACTTCTGGTTGATGAGCCTCGGCGTCGCCTACACCCTGGCGTTCGCGCCGAGCGGTGAAGTGAATGCCTTGCTGCTGGCATTGGCCGGTGCTGGCTTGGGGATTCCGCTGTTGCTGATTCTGCTGGACGAGTCGGAAAACGCCTTCGCCGACATTCACTCGGCGGCCGTTTCCAGCGGGATTCTGTTGCGCTTGAAGGTCGAACATCTGGCATTGGCGATCGGCGTGATCTGCACGCTGATCGCGTGCCTGGCGCCGTTGGCCCAGTACCAGAATTTCCTGCTGTTGATCGGCTCGGTGTTTGCGCCGCTGTTCGGCGTGGTGCTGGTGGATCACTTCATCCTGCGCAAACGCAGTGCTCAAGTCGCATCAGCCGCGTTGCGCTGGCCGGCGCTGCTCGCCTGGTTGGGCGGGGTGAGCACCTATCATTTGCTGGCTAATCTGTATCCGGACATCGGCGCAACCCTGCCGTCGTTGATTCTGGCAGGGCTGCTGCAACTGGTGCTCGGTCGGGCCTTCAGTTACGGCCGGGAAACAGCTCGGGCTTGAGAATGCCGTTCAGGCGAGGGTAGGGGATCTTCAGTTCGACGTGACCCAGCGCGTAAGGCGCGATGGTGCTGGTTTCGTACTTGAGGATCACCCCGCCGTAGGTCAGCGCCACGTTCTGGGTTTTCTGGAACGGCCAGCTCTTCACGAACTCCGGTTCCTGATCGAGCTTGGTGCTGATCAGCCAGCTGTTGTGCGCAACCTGCGCGGCTTTCCAGAACGCCTCTTCCTGCCCCGGCACCAACATGTCCGACAGGCTCAGCACTTTATGCTGCTGGCGCGAATAGTTGATGAAGCTGCGGCCCGGTGTGCCATGCGCGCCGCCGGTGTCCAGGTAGCTGGAAAACTCGACGATCACCAAGCCGTCATGCTGCTCCCGTACCTTGGCTTGCAGGTAGCTGCTGTAGCGCGGGCCGGCGGTGCGCAAAAACTCATCGCGATAGGCCGTCAGCGTCGGTGCCGCAGGGGCATCGGGCGAGGTGCGGGTCATTTGCAGCAGGCGCTTTTCGACAATGCCATCAAGTTGAGGCTCGGCCGGAAAGCGCAGCGTATCGATGTTCACCAGCGGGCAGTCAGGTGTCGTGCAACCCGGTTTCAGCGTTTCGGTGGCGTCGCGGGTGGTTTCCAGCGGTGCCCGATAGTTGGGTTGGAACAAGCTCTGGCAGGCGCCCAGGGTCAGGGCGATTGCGGCCATGGAGGCGATTTTAAAAAGCGACATGGGCGTCCTTCATAAAACAGGGAAAGGCAAAAAGTTATCCGCTTCGACTCTCAACGAAGCAGTCAGTTCGCCACTAAGCTAATTAGAGTTGGTTTCGCCCTCACCGTCTATCTCGCTGACGGGAAAGGGGCTGCATCAAACGGCGCGGGCGCGTTAGGATGGCGCGAAGTCGAGGTTGGGAGCCTCTTCATGGATTTGCAGTAAACGAGGATTGTCATGACTGATTTTGCCAACGCCATTCCGACCGCCGTTGATATCGTTCGGCGCGAAAAGTGCTACGAGGGCTTCTACAAGCTCGATCGTGTGCACTTGCGCCATGAGTTGTTTGCCGGTGGCATGAGTCGCGAGATCAATCGTGAAGTGTTTGTTCGCCATGATGCGGTGTGCGTGTTGCCATACGACCCGCAGCGCGATGAAGTGGTGCTGATCGAGCAGTTTCGCGTTGGCGCCATGGGCAAGACCGACAATCCGTGGCTGATCGAGCTGGTCGCCGGTCTGATCGACAAGGATGAAGTACCGGAAGAAGTTGCTCACCGCGAGGCGCAGGAGGAAGCTGGGCTTGTGTTCGGGGCGCTCTGGCCGATGACCAAATACTTTCCATCGCCGGGCGGCAGCAACGAATTTGTGCACTTGTACCTGGGGCGTTGCGACAGCACCGGAGTCGGCGGCCTGCATGGGCTGGAGGAAGAAGCAGAAGATATCCGCGTCACGGTCTGGGCGTTCGAAGATGCCCTGCAGGCCGTCCGCGACGGACGAATTGCCAACGCGGCCAGCATCATTGCCTTGCAATGGTTAGCTTTGAACCGCGCTGAAGTGAGGGGGCTATGGTCGTAAACAAGCTGCGCGATCGTTACAGGGTGGACCTCGTGGGGCTGCAAGCCTCGTGCGAGGCCAACTACGCGCGCCTCATGCGACTGCTGCCGGACATGCGCAACGAACCCGAGGCGCGGCGCATTGCCGTGACCCACGGCGACCAGATGCTCGGCGTGCTGGCCCTCGAAGTGCTGCAGGTCTGCCCATACACCACGACCCTGCAAGTGCGCCAGGAACACAGCCTGCCGTGGCTGCCGGTGCCACAACTGGAAGTGCAGGTCTATCACGACGCGTGCATGGCCGAAGTCGTCAGCGCCGAGCATGCACGACGCTTTCGCGGCATCTATCCTTACCCGAATGCCTCAATGCATCAGCCGGATGAAAAGGCCCAGTTGAATATGTTCCTGGGTGAATGGCTGAGTCATTGTCTGGCGTGTGGACATGAGTACGCCGTTGTGCGCTGAGTGTGAACTGCGTCAGGTTCACAGGTTTCCCCTTTTGATCGTCCCCCAGCATAATTGCGGCACTCATTTAATCCCGTGATTCAGCCTGGGAGAACGCCTTGCCGAGCGTATCCACATTGACCACCGCCGATCCGGCGTTGCTGGTGCAACTGTCCGACAGTCATCTGTTTGCCGAAGCGGACGGGACGCTGCTGGGCATGAATACCCGGGACAGCCTGCAAAAGGTCATTGAGCTGGTGCGCCTCCAGCAGCCGCAGATTGATCTGATCGTTGCCAGTGGTGATCTGTCTCAGGACGGGACGCTGGAGTCTTATCAGCTGTTTCGCGACCTGACCCGACAGCTCGATGCGCCGGCGCGCTGGATCCCCGGCAATCATGATGAACCGCAGATCATGGCTGAGGCGGCCGTGCAGAGCGCGTTGCTCGAGCCGGTGGTGGATGTCGGCAACTGGCGGGTCACTTTGCTGGATTCGGCGGTGCCGGGGTCGGTGCCGGGGTATTTGCAGGATGAGCAGTTGCAGTTGCTGGCTCGTTCGCTGAGTGAGGCGCCTGAACGGCATCATCTGGTGTGCTTTCACCATCATCCGGTGTCGATTGGCTGTGCGTGGATGGAGCCGATCGGGTTGCGTAATCCTGAGGCCTTGTTTGCTGTGCTGGATCGCTTTCCGCAGGTGCGTGCGATTTTGTGGGGGCATGTGCATCAGGAGGTTGATCAGGAGCGCAATGGGGTGCGGCTGATTGCTTCGCCATCGACGTGCATTCAGTTCGAGCCTGGGAGTGATGATTTCAAGGTCGGGGAGCAGGCGCCGGGGTATCGCTGGTTGCGGTTGTTGCCGGATGGGCGGATTGAAACTGGCGTTGAGCGGGTTACCGGGTTTGATTTTCAGGTTGATTACGGCTCGAACGGTTACTGACGGTTGCGAACTTGGCGGCCTTCGGGCCGACCATGTTGTGGTTGATTGGGTACATATCCATTTCTGCGGTAACGGCTGCTGGCGGTTTCGCCCTTACGGCGACTCACTTTTTTTTCAAACGCCTAAAAAAAGTAAGCAAAAAAACGCTCGCCCCAAGCGTCCGGCCCCTCGCTAAGGCTCGGCGTACCTTCGCTTCGGTATCCATCCGGGGACACTGCCCTCCGGTCTGCTTCGCGACGACCTACATGCAGCGTGTTCGACTGCGTCGAACGGCGCTGCGCGCCACTCCCCGGATGAACACCTCCACTCAGCCTCCCGACGGGGCGGGTGGATCAAGATCAAGAGCTGCAGGCGAGCTAACGCTCGGCCTGATGAGTGGTGAGGAGCGATGCGTGTACACCGAACCCTTGTAGGAGTGAGCCTGCTCGCGATGGCGGCCTGAAAGCCGACCAGCATTTTGCTGATACACCCAATCCAATTGTGGGAGCTGGACTGCCAGCGATGGCGGCCTGACAGCCGACCAACATTTTGCTGATACACCCATTCCAATTGTGGGAGCTGGCCTGCCAGCGATGGCGGCCTGACAGCCGACCAATCTCTTGCAGGTGGACACCAAACCCGGTGGGAGCTGGCTTGTCGGGTCGTCGCATCGCTGCGAAGGCGGCCTGACAGCCGACCAACATTTTGCTGATACACCCATTCCAATTGTGGGAGCTGGCCTGCCAGCGATGGCGGCCTGACAGCCGACCAATCTCTTGCAGGTACACATCATTCCACTGCGGGAGTGAGCCTGCTCGCGAATGCGTCTACTCAGACCCCCATGCCCGCCATGCATATCCCGATCCCCCCGACTCCCTGTAAACTCCGCCTTCTTTACCGACGCACAGGGAGCTCAAATGTCCGGTTCGATCCTTTATATCCACGGTTTCAACAGCGCGCCGTCGTCAAAAAAGGCCACGCAGTTGATGCAAGTGATGGACCGTCTGGGTTTGAGTGATCAGTTGCGCGTTCCCGCCTTGCATCACCATCCGCGTGAAGCCATCGGTCAGCTGGACAAGGCGATTGAACAGCTGGGGCGGCCACTGCTGGTCGGCAGCTCACTCGGCGGCTACTATGCGACTCACTTGGCTGAACGCCATGGCCTCAAGGCCCTGTTGATCAACCCTGCCGTCAGTCCGCATCGGATGTTCGACGGGTTCCTGGGGACGCAGAAAAACCTGTATACCGATGAGGCCTGGGAATTGACCCACGACCACGTGACGGCCCTGGCCGAGCTGGAAGTGCCGGCGCCCCGGGATCCGCAGCGGTATCAGGTGTGGTTGCAGACCGGCGACGAAACGCTGGACTATCGCCTCGCCCAGCAGTATTACCGCGCCTGTGCCTTGCGCATCCAGGCCGGCGGCGACCATAGTTTCCAGGGTTTTGCCGCGCAACTGCCGGCAATGCTGAGTTTTGCCGGTATCGGCGCAGATTTGTATCAGGCGATCGATTTCACAGCACTGTGAGTCGTCGCCTCTTTTTCACAGAACAGTTTTTTTACAGGCGGACGACGAGACCCCATGGCCACTCCCAGCGCTAGCTCTTATAACGCAGACGCCATCGAAGTCCTCTCGGGCCTCGACCCGGTGCGCAAACGCCCCGGCATGTATACCGACACCAGTCGGCCGAACCACCTCGCCCAGGAAGTCATCGATAACAGCGTCGATGAAGCCTTGGCCGGGCACGCAACGTCGGTGCAGGTCATCCTGCACGCCGATCACTCCCTGGAAGTCAGCGATGACGGCCGCGGCATGCCGGTGGATATCCACGCCGAAGAAGGCGTGTCGGGCGTCGAGCTGATCCTCACCAAACTCCACGCGGGCGGCAAGTTCTCCAACAAGAACTACCAGTTCTCCGGCGGTCTGCACGGGGTGGGTATTTCCGTGGTCAACGCCTTGTCGAACGAAGTCCGGGTGCGCGTAAAGCGTGACGGCAACGAATACCAGATGACCTTCGCTGACGGTTACAAGAAAACCGAGCTGGAAATCATTGGTACCGTCGGCAAGCGCAACACGGGTACCAGCGTGTTCTTCGCGCCGGACCCGAAATACTTCGATTCGCCGAAATTCTCTATCAGCCGCCTCAAGCACGTGCTCAAGGCCAAGGCCGTTCTGTGCCCGGGGTTGCTGGTCAGTTTTGAAGACAAGGCCACCGGCGAGAAAGTCGAATGGCATTACGAAGACGGCCTGCGTTCCTACCTGGTCGACGCGGTCAACGGATTCGAACGCCTGCCGGACGAGCCGTTCTGCGGCAGCCTGGCCGGTAACAAAGAAGCGGTCGATTGGGCCCTGCTGTGGTTGCCGGAAGGTGGCGACAGCGTTCAGGAAAGCTACGTCAACCTGATCCCGACGGCGCAGGGCGGTACCCACGTCAACGGTCTGCGTCAGGGCTTGCTCGATGCGATGCGCGAATTCTGCGAATTCCGCAGCCTGCTGCCGCGCGGTGTGAAACTGGCGCCGGAAGACGTCTGGGAACGCATCGCTTTCGTGCTGTCGATGAAAATGCAGGAACCGCAATTCTCCGGTCAGACCAAAGAGCGTCTGTCATCCCGTGAAGCGGCCGCGTTCGTTTCCGGTGTGGTCAAGGACGCGTTCAGCCTGTGGCTCAACGCCCACCCGGAAACCGGCATGCTGTTGGCGGAACTGGCGATCAACAACGCCGGCCGACGTCTCAAGGCCAGCAAGAAGGTCGAGCGCAAGCGCATCACCGCGGGGCCGGCACTGCCGGGCAAGCTGGCCGACTGCGCCGGGCAGGACCCGATGCGTTCCGAGCTGTTCCTGGTGGAAGGTGATTCCGCCGGCGGTTCCGCCAAGCAAGCGCGGGATAAAGAGTTTCAAGCGATCCTGCCGTTGCGCGGCAAGATTCTGAACACCTGGGAAGTCGACGGCAGCGAAGTGCTGGCCAGCCAGGAAGTGCACAACATCGCCGTGGCCATCGGTGTCGATCCAGGCTCGGCGGACATCGCCCAGCTGCGTTACGGCAAGATCTGCATCCTCGCCGACGCCGACTCCGACGGCCTGCACATCGCCACTTTGCTTTGCGCCTTGTTCGTCCAGCATTTCCGCCCGTTGGTGGATGCCGGTCACGTTTACGTCGCGATGCCGCCGCTGTACCGCATCGACTTGGGCAAAGAAATTTACTACGCCCTCGACGAAGCCGAACGCGATGGCATTCTCGATCGTCTGGTGGCCGAGAAGAAGCGCGGCAAGCCGCAGGTCACCCGATTCAAAGGCCTGGGTGAAATGAACCCGCCGCAGCTGCGCGAAACCACCATGGACCCGAACACTCGGCGTCTGGTGCAGTTGACGCTGGACGATTTCGAAGCGACTTCGGAAATGATGGACATGTTGCTGGCGAAAAAACGCGCCGGTGACCGCAAATCCTGGCTGGAATCCAAAGGCAACCTCGCCGAGGTTCTTGGCTGATGCGGGTTGGCTTTGCCCTGGCGTGTGCGTTACTTCTGACCTCGGTTACGGCGTTTGCCGAACTGGCACCGGAGTTGCGCCTGTTGTCTGAGCATCCCGTCGACGGCATGCGCGGCGGCAATCTGTCGGGGCTGGCCCAGTGTGGCAAGGACCTGTGGACGATCTCCGATCGCGACGATGACCAGATCTACCGCCTCGATACCCGCGACACGGTCTGGCAGGCCGAAACCGTGGGCATCGGCGTGCCTGCGGTGCCGGACAGCGGTTTGCCCTGGGGCTTGCGTTCGCGGGCCTGGGGCGCGGCGTTTGTACGGGGCGGGGACCTGGATTTTGAAGGCATCACTTGCGACAGCGCCGGTAATCGCTACATCGTCAGCGAGTCCCATGCCGCGATCCTGCAAGTGCCGCCTGTTGGGCCGTCGTCCTGGCTGAAGATCTCGCCGATGCTGGTTCGCGAAGCTCGGGCCAGTGGCATGCTGTTGCAGTTCAATGCGCTGTTCGAGGGGCTGGCGATCAATCCGGCGGGCGATCAGTTGTGGCTCGCCGCCGAGCGTCAAAGCCGTGGCTTGTTGCTGATCAAGCGCAAACAGACGGTGTGGGATTGCGACGGCGGTTGCGTGCTGCTGAGCGAGGCGGGGAAAGAAATGCAGCCGGCACCGTTTCCACGGGCCAAAGCCGTCACTCGGGACTTTGCCGATCTGTCGCTGTTCAACGGCAAGCTGTTTACCCTGGAACGCAACGCTTACCAGATCTGCCGCCGCGACCCGGTGACGGCCAAGGTCGAGCGCTGCTGGTCGTTTGCCGATGAAGCCTTGCAGGAACACCGCCGCTATCAAAATCCGTTTGGTCTGACCGAAGCGCTGATCGTCGACGCCGAGGGCGCCTGGGTCGGCACTGACAACAACAACGATGCCCGCGCCGATGGCGAGGTTCGCCCCGTTGTCTGGCGTTTCGCCGCGCCTGAGGGTGGCTGGAGTGCCAAGCCGTGAGCCAGCAAACGCCGGGAAAGCGCGCCGGCCGGGTGTTTATGGTGCTGGCCTGGTGCGCGGCGCTGTTCCTGGCGACGCGGTTTTTCGGCCAGTGGGAGGATCGGCAGCAAAATCCCAATGTGGTCGTCACCTCGGAGCAGGGCGAAGGTTTTATTGAGGTGAAACTGGCCAGCAACACCCAGGGGCACTTCGTCGCCAGCGGCCAGATCAACGGCCAGCCGGTGGATTTCATGCTTGATACCGGGGCAACCGATGTGGCGATCCCGGCGCAAATGGCCGGACAGTTGAAACTGGAACAAGGCTTCGGGGTGACCCTGAGCACCGCCAACGGGCGTACCGAGGGTTATCGAACCCGCGTCGACCGGCTGCAACTGGGCGACATTGTGCTGCGTGATGTGCGCGCCATCGTCGTGCCAGGCCTGGATGGCAAGCAAGTGCTGCTCGGTATGAGCGCGCTGAACAAACTTGAATTTACCCAGCGCGGTGGCACCATGCTGCTGCGCCAGACAACGAACCGATGAGGCCCGCATGAGCGACTCCCTTGATCTCAGCCTGGACGGTGTAGAACGCCGGTCACTGGCTGACTTCACCGAAAATGCCTACCTCAACTACTCCATGTACGTGATCATGGACCGTGCCTTGCCGCATATCGGCGACGGCCTGAAACCGGTACAGCGGCGCATCATCTATGCGATGAGCGAGTTGGGGCTGGACGCCGATTCCAAGCACAAGAAATCGGCGCGTACCGTCGGTGACGTGCTCGGTAAATTCCACCCGCACGGCGATTCGGCCTGCTACGAAGCCATGGTCCTGATGGCTCAGCCGTTCAGCTACCGCTACACGCTGGTCGACGGCCAGGGTAACTGGGGTGCGCCGGATGATCCCAAGTCCTTCGCCGCCATGCGTTACACCGAGGCGCGGCTGTCGCGTTATTCCGAAGTCCTGCTCAGCGAGCTGGGCCAGGGCACGGCGGACTGGGGGCCGAACTTCGACGGTACACTCGACGAGCCGCTGGTGTTGCCGGCACGCTTGCCGAACATCTTGCTCAACGGCACCACCGGCATCGCCGTGGGCATGGCCACCGACGTACCGCCGCACAACCTGCGCGAAGTCGCGACAGCCTGCGTGCGCTTGCTCGATGAACCCAAAGCCACTGTCGAGCAGCTCTGCGAGCACATCCAGGGCCCGGATTACCCGACCGAAGCGGAAATCATCACGCCTCGCGCCGATCTGCTGAAAATGTACGAAACCGGCAAGGGTTCGGTGCGCATGCGCGCCGTGTACCACATCGAAGATGGCGACATCATCGTCACCGCGCTGCCGCATCAAGTCTCGGGCGCCAAGGTGCTGGAGCAGATCGCGGCCATGATGCAGGCCAAGCCGTCCAAAGCCCCGCAGATCGCTGACCTGCGCGACGAATCCGACCACGAGAACCCGTGCCGGATCGTAATCATTCCGGGCGCGCGGAAGAACTTTGACCACGATGCGCTGATGCAACACCTGTTCGCCAGCACCGAGCTGGAGTCGAGCTACCGGGTCAACATCAACATCATCGGCCTCGACGGCAAGCCGCAGCTGAAGAACCTGCGTGCGCTGCTGGTGGAATGGCTGGAATTCCGCGTTCAAACCGTGCGTCGTCGTCTGCAATTCCGCCTCGACAAGGTCGAGCGTCGCCTGCACCTGTTGGACGGTTTGCTGATTGCCTACCTCAACCTGGATGAAGTGATTCACATCATCCGCACTGAGGAACACCCGAAAGCCGCGCTGATCGCACGGTTCGCCCTGAGCGAAATCCAGGCCGACTACATCCTCGACACCCGTTTGCGTCAGTTGGCGCGACTGGAAGAAATGAAGCTGCGGGCCGAGCAGGATGAACTGCTCAAGGAACAGGCCAAGCTGCAAGCCCTGCTGAGCAGTGAAGCCAAGCTGAAAAAACTGGTACGCACCGAGCTGATCAAGGACGCCGAAACCTACGGCGACGACCGTCGCTCGCCAATTGTCGAGCGCACCGAAGCCAAGGCCCTGACCGAGCACGATCTGCTGCCGAACGAGAAAGTGACTGTCGTGCTGTCGGAAAAAGGCTGGGTTCGTTCTGCCAAAGGCCACGAGATCGACGCCACCGGGCTTTCCTACAAGGCTGGCGATGGCTTCAGGGCCTTAGCGCCGGGCCGCTCCAACCAGTTCGCGGTGTTTATCGACTCAACCGGTCGCAGTTATTCGGTGGCAGCGCACACGTTGCCATCGGCCCGTGGCCAGGGCGAGCCGTTGACCGGCCGTCTGACGCCACCGCCAGGGGCTAGCTTCGAATGCGTGCTGATGCCGGAAGACGATTCGCTGTACGTGATCGCCTCCGACGCCGGATACGGCTTCGTGGTCAAGGGTGAAGACCTGCAAGCCAAGAACAAGGCCGGCAAGGCGTTGTTGAGCTTGCCGAACAACTCCAAGGTCATTCTTCCGCGCCCGGTGACGGATCGTGAGAACAATTGGCTGGCCTCGGTGACCACCGAAGGTCGCCTGCTGATCTTCAAGATCAGTGATCTGCCACAATTAGGTAAGGGCAAAGGCAACAAGATTATCGGGATCAACGGTGAGCGTGTGGCCAGTCGCGAAGAATATGTCACGGACATCGCCGTACTTCCGGATGGCGCCACTTTAGTGTTGCAGGCCGGAAAACGTACGTTGTCGCTGAAAGCAGACGACCTCGAACACTACAAAGGTGAGCGTGGTCGTCGTGGTAACAAACTGCCACGTGGCTTCCAGCGGGTTGATGCGCTGCTCGTCGAAAACCTCAATTAAGCGTGCTAGAGCGCTCGATCTACGATTTAACGCGTAGATCGACGCTTTGCCGCTGGAGTCGGAACGCATATTCACGGATGATATGGCCTTTCAAGCGCCGGCGTGGCCGAGCGTTCTTCATATTTATTGAGTATTTTCACTGTGGTGAGCCTTGTGGCAACCACCTGGATGGGACGATGACTGCTCTGCGCCTTCCTTTTATTTTGATGCTTGCTGGCGTTCTTGGCCTGGCGGGTTGCAGCGTTCACCAACCGGTGTCGCTGTATCAGCTGGACAGCGGAAGTCCGGTTCAGCCTGCGCAAAGCGCGGGCATGGCGGTATTGCTCGGCCCGGTAACGGTTGCGGATTACCTGCAACGCGAAACCCTGTTGCAGCGACAGCCGGATGGCAGCCTTCAGGCGTCGACCGACGGTCGTTGGGCTGGAAGCCTGTCTTCGGACATTGATCAGCTGTTGCTGCGTCAGGTAGCGGGCCATCTGGACAGCCAGCGGGTTGTACTGGCGCCTGCGACCCTCGGCTTCACGCCGGATGTTCAAGTGCTGCTGACGATTACTCGCCTGGACTCGGGCAAATCGCAACCGGCGATCCTGGATGCGCAATGGCGTCTGATCGACCGTCGTGGCCAGGTACGCGATAACCGCATCATTCACCTGCAGGAACAGCACGCAGGCGGTACGGCGGCTCAGGTTCAGGCTCAGGGTGTGTTGCTGCAGCGTCTGGCCGAGCAATTGTCCGTGGCGCTCAAGCCACTGGCTAATCAGCCACCGATCGCTGAAGCGCCAAAAAAGCCTGCCCCAAAGCCTGTAGCACCAGCGGCTGAGCAAGAGAAACAACCAAAGATCCCGATGGCTTCGCCGATCCGGACGGATATGGAAGTGTTCAGGTTCTAAGCCTGGATTGATTCAACACAAAGCCCGCCGTGATGCGGGCTTTGTTGTTTCTGGAGGTTGGAGATCTGTGCTGCCTGTCCTGGCCTCATCGCGAGCAGGCTCGCTCACAGTGGATGTGTGTTAGGCCGAGATCTCCTGTGGGAGCGAGCCTGCCCGCGAAGGCGTCAGAACAGGCAACAAAAAGCCCGCAGCCGATTGCTCGTCTGCGGGCTTTTTCATAGCTGGGTTATTTACGCCCGACGCTCATGCATCCGCGCCAGTTGCCGCTCCAGCATCGACGGATAAGGCTCCATCAACCGCTCCACACAGCACGCACCCTCAGGGCTGGCAATCGGGCGGATTCGCGCACGCTGGCGGATCAGCGCATCGTCACTGATCTTGCGTTCCACCAGCAGCAGGTTGCGGCTGTGTTGCGACAATGCCAGGGCATCCTGAGCGGCTTCGGTCAGCAGCAGGTCGATCTGGGTCAGGCCGAATAATTCGTCGCCCAGCGTCAGGCCCAGCTGCAATTGCAGGGTGATGCCGCTGTCCGCAACTTCGATCTGCAGCTGATGGCCCAAGGCTCGCAGTAATTCACCGCAGCAGATCGCGTTGGTCAGGTAGTCGTCGCCGCTGTCTTCGGTGTGGAACAGCATCAGCGTGCTGCCATCGTTCAGGGTGTGCAGTTCACTCTGATAGAGCGAAGCCGCCTGATCGAGGCAATCACGATAGCGTTTCAGCAGTTCTTCCAAGCGTGTGCGAGGCAGACGACGCAACTGATCCTGAGCGCCCAGTTGCACGGCCAGGACGGCGCTGTGCTGTGGCACGTTCGAAATCACCGGTTTTGCGAGCGGTTTAGGCGCAACGTCGGCTGATTCATCACGCAAGTCAGCAAACGCATCGTCGTCATCGTCGTCTTCAACGGTGCTGACACTGCGCCGTGGCGCAGGCTTGAGGCCGGCCACAGGCTTGCTTTCGTCGAAACTCGGATCCCGCAGGTTGCGCACTTCGAAGGACGGCTCGTTATCGTCGGCGTCTTCGTAGTCGCTGTCGTCGTATTCCGGCTCAGGTTCCGGTTCGGCCGGCTCCGGCGCGAAATTGGCGTGCAGCTGACGGGCCAGGTCGCCGATCTCGTCCTGGCGCTCGGTGGCCGGGGTGTATTCGTCGATATTGCGCAGCCACACGCGCAGTTGCAGCAACGGCGTGGAGATGTGCCGACCCAGGCGCAGGCTCAAGGCCAGGGACAGGGCCAGCAGAATCGCACTCAAAATGCCCATGCTTTGCAGGCTGATGGTCATCGGCTGCTGGAACTGATCCATGTCCAGGCTGATGCGCAGTTGCCCGGCGGTCACGTCCTGAAAGGTGATCTTGCTCTGGTACATGCCCTCGGCTTCGCCCAACAGGCTGTGCTTGGGGCGCTGACCGGCTTCGGCGAGGATGCGGTTATCCACGCTATAAATGGCGGCGTGGGCCACCAACTTGTTTTTGGTCAGGTTGTTGAGCAGTACGTTGAGGCTGAGGATGTCGTTGGACACCAACAGCTCCGTGGCGGAGGTGGCAGTCTGCGTGGTCAGGCTTTCGCCCAGCGCGTCAGCCTGCTCATGCATGGCCTGCTTGAACTGCAAACCCATCACGCAGGCGTAGATCACCAGGGCCAGAGCGACCAGGATCACGTTATGGCTGGCGATGCGCAATGCAATCGGTACACGGCGGTGGCGCAGTGCACGGAAGATCAGCAGAAAGAAGTTATCGGTTTTTACTGGCGTGGGCCGGTTCACTTGAGCTCGGCTCTTTTGTCCGTGAAGTTGACGCGCAGTATAGCGACAGGCCCTAGACCGGCAAAGCGCTCACGGTGCCCGATGGTCACTGAAAGTGGGTAGAATGCGGTTTTTTTCCACTTGCGGGGGTGCGCCTTGCGCGAAATCGTCCTGATAAACATCACGGGAGTCGACCGACCGGGTCTGACTGCGGCCATCACCGGCGTTCTGGCCCAGGGTGGTGTGAACATTCTCGACATCGGTCAGGCGGTGATCCACGACACCCTGTCGTTCGGCATCCTGGTTGAAATTCCTGATACCGAACAAGGCAAGTCGGTGCTCAAGGACATCCTGTTCAAGGGTTACGAGCTCGATCAACAAGTGCGCTTCACCCCGGTGTCCGAAGAGGATTACCAGCAGTGGGTCGGCAATCAGGGTAAAAAACGCCACATCGTGACGCTGTTGACCCGCAAAGTGACCGCCGGGCAATTGCAGGCCGTGAGCTCGATCACCGCCAAATATGGCCTGAACATTGATCACATCGATCGTTTGTCCGGGCGCATGCCGCTGGACACCCCGGCCGACAAGGGCAAAGGCTGCATCGAGTTTTCCGTGCGTGGCGAAGCGGCTGATCCGCAAGCGCTGCGAGCCGAATTCCTTAGCGTCGCCCAGGAACTGAACGTCGACATCGCCTTCCAGGAAGACTCGCTGTTCCGCCGTAACCGCCGCCTGGCAGTGTTTGACATGGACTCGACGCTGATCGAAGCCGAAGTCATCGACGAACTGGCCAAGGCAGCGGGCGTGGGTGACCAAGTGTCTGAAATCACCGAGCGAGCGATGGCCGGTGAGCTGGATTTTCGCGCGAGCTTCAAGGAGCGCCTGGCCTTGCTCAAGGGGCTGGACGTCAGCGTGCTGGATTCGATCGGTGCTTCGTTGCGTCTGACTGAAGGCGCCGAAACCCTGTTTGCCGAGCTCAAGCGCCTGGGCTACAAGACCGCGATTCTGTCGGGCGGATTCACCTACTTCGCCAAGCAATTGCAGGCCAAGTTGGGCATCGACTATGTGTTTGCCAACGAGTTGGAAGTGGTCGACGGCAAGGTCACCGGCGTGGCGGTCGAGCCGATTGTCGATGCGCAGCGCAAGGCGGATCTGCTGAAGGAGCTGGCGCACAAGGAAGGTTTGCGCCTGGAGCAGACCATTGCGGTCGGCGACGGTGCCAACGATTTGCCGATGCTGGCAATTGCCGGCCTGGGCGTGGCGTTCCGCGCCAAGCCGCTGGTGAAGCAGTCGGCGAAGCAGGCGATCTCCACCCTTGGGCTCGATGGCGTGCTGTATCTGCTGGGCTTTCGGGATCGCGACGGGCAACTCTGAGTCTCCCCAAGCCTGAAAGGCTCTTGTGGCGAGGGAGCTTGTCGGATCGCCGCACCGTCCCGCTGGGCTGCGAAGCGGCCCCAAAAAAGGACTGCCACGCAGTCCATACGGGAGCAAGCTCCCTCGCCACAGGTATTGGATTCACCCTCAAAGCGACTTCCACAACGAATCAAAATCCTCCTCGACGCCGCTCCCCGCGGCGTTGTCGTTCCTGCTCGCCTCCAACGAGCGGTAAGCAAACTGATTGAAGCTGTTGGTGCTCGCCACCTGCCGATCCAGCCCGGCACGGCGTTCCAGGCCGTTGGTGTTGATCAGCACTTTGCTACCTTCCTGAAAGGGCAGGCGCGGGGCGAGCAACGTGGCGGGCAGGTCGATGGCGCTGATTTCCGGTAGCAACAGGCCACGCAGATATTGACTGTGGTCGTCCCGCGTTCGCACCAATTGCAGCCCGCAAGGCTCGGCGTAAGGCGCGACCTGCTCGATCCCCATCTGCGTCCCGCCGCCCCGCACCTGACGAATCCAGCGCACCACCGCAATACTCCAGCCCTGATTGGCAGAGTCCTGGATGCCGACCATTTCGCCAGCCTGCAACTCGGCGGGCACCACGTTGGGCCACGCCAGGCAATAACCGCCGGGGCTGTGGTTGATGACCGGCAGGGCGTAGGTCGGAAAGTGCCGATTGCTATCAGCCGCCTCTTGGCCGTCGTCGTTCTGAAGGTGCGGGTATTCAATTTCTTCATAGGGCAGCAAGGTATCGGCGCTGCCATGGGGCGCGGCGTCGAACGCCTGGTGCCATTGGTCCTTTCCCTGGCTCGTCGGGGACGTTACCGAGAACTGCGCGAGTCGGGTGCCGGGGTTTTTCAGAATATCGCTGAACGAACGTTGCCCGCCCAGGTAGAAGTGCAATGCGCTCATGCCCACGCACAAAGTCAAGGTGCCTTGGCCGACCGTGCGCTGAAAGCTGCGCTCGGCCGCCTGGCCCCAGGCGGCGTGCAGGTGTTGCAGCGTATCCAGGCTCAGTCCGGTCGGCACGGGCAGCGGCGGGGTGCCGTCATTGCCTTGCAGATGCGCTTCGATGGCGGCGACCAGTGGCTGCGCATCAATCCCCAGCAAACCGGCCTGCTGCTCGGCCCTGAATTTCGAACGATAGCGCGGCCCGGTGTCGAGGTCCGGCGCGACGGCAAATAATCCTTCAGCCAGTTGGCCCGGTTGTAGTTTGATCCACTGGCTCCACGGCTCCAGTACCTCGGCGAGCCGGGCGATCTGGCTCTGGCGCAACTGATTGCAGCGGGAGGCGCCCAACAGCAGGGCGGTGACGTAAGTCTGTTCGATGCTCAGGGTTTTGGTCTGACTGGCCAACTCATCGCGCAGGCTCAGGTGCTGGAGTTTGAGTGCGCAGGCGATCCGAAACAGTTGATGCAGCTCCAGCCACAGGCCTTCCGGTACCGGGCAATACAGTTGAGTCGAGCGAATCAGCGGGCCGTTCAGGCAATGGATCGCCCGCTGCAACGCTTGGGTCAGTAGCGAGGCTCGGTCCTTGCTGAAACGCGGGGTGATGCGCACGACGATCTGTTTGTAACCAATCGCCAAGTGACTTTGCAGGGCCTGGCAGAGGTTGGCGATCTTGCGTGAACGCTCGTCGAGCACAATCGCTTGGTGCAGGAAATGCCGTTCCAGGTGTTTGCAGACGTAATACACCTCAGGTCGCAACAGTTCGAGCAGTTGCAGGCGAATGTCGCTGGGGGTGAGCAGTTGGTTGAGTTCGCTCAAGCCTTGATAGAGCAGGCGGGCGGTTTCGCCGATATTGGCTTTGGGCAGGTTGGCGATCCAGCGCTTGAGGTCGCGTGGCGTCGGTTCACAGAACGACAGGCGCAGCTGTGTCGGGATCGGCGCACGTAGCAGCAGGTGGGGACTGGTCTCATTCATGCCTTGGAAAACTCCAGCCGGAAAATGGGCAGTGAATGACCTGACTGTAGCAGCTGCGCGTGATTACCGTTTGTCTGTCAGCCGAGTGCCGCTCGGGCGTACTACTAATCTCACAAACGTGCGACTGGATACGCACAGTCGTACGGCCTGCTGCCTATGCAGGGCAGGTCTCTTGTAACTTCAAGGAGATGAGGTTCATGTCTAAATACGTAGTGGCAAATCAATGGGGCGGTAGTTCGGCACCCTGGCATCCGGGCGGAGACTGGACGTTAGGCGCGCGGGACAACCAGAACGTCGTCGCGATCGAGATCAAATCGGGCGATGGCGGGAAGAGCTTCACCGGCACCATGACTTACGCGGGTGAAGGTCCCATTGGCTTCAAGGCTCAACGCACGGGCCAGAACCAGTACAACGTGGAAAATCAGTGGGGCGGCAACGACGCTCCATGGCATCCGGGTGGCAAGTGGGTCATCGGCGGCCGTGATAATCAGAACGTTGTGGCGTTGAGCGTCACCTCCAATGATGGAGGGAAAAACCTCAGTGGCACCAATACCTACGCCAACGAAGGGCCGATCGGCTTCCGCGGGCAGATAGAGTAACGGCGCTACCGAAATATCCGCCCCTTCGAAGACGTTCGACGGGGCGGATTAGCCAAGTCAGGCGTTTGGCAGGCCTAGCGCCTGGCCCATTTGCACGGGCGACAGGGCACCGAGCCCTTCAACCCATTTCACCTGGTCCGGCCCGAACAGCACGACAGCGGTCGAACCCAGCTTGAAGCGACCCAGTTCCGCACCTTTTTCCAGATGGATCGGCGCGCGGGCGGCTTCGTCATAACGGAAGGTTTTCAGCTCGCGTTTCGGCGGCGTCACCAACCCGGCCCACACGGTTTCAATCGACGCCACGATCATCGCGCCCACCAGCACCACGGCCATCGGCCCGCGCTCGGTGTCAAAAATGCACGCCACACGTTCGTTGCGGGCAAACAGTTCCGGCACGTTTTCGGCAGTGGTTTGGTTGACCGAGAAAATCCGGCCCGGGATGTAGACCATCTCGCGAAGGGTGCCGGCCAGCGGCATGTGCACGCGGTGGTAGTCTTTTGGCGACAGGTAAATCGTCGCGAAATCGCCGCCCATGAACGGCGCGGCATTCGCGGCATCACCGCCCAGCAACTCCAGGACGCTGAAGCTGTGGCCCTTGGCCTGGAACACGCGGCCGTGTTCGATCGGGCCGAGTTGGCTGACGGCGCCATCGGCCGGGCTGAGGATCGCACCCGGGGTTTCGTCCAGCGGGCGCGCGCCGTCTTTCAAGGCGCGCGTGAAGAACGCGTTGAAATGCTCGTAGGCGGTCAGGTCTTCGACCAGCGCCTGGGACATGTCCACCTGATAACGCTTGGCGAACCAGGCGGTAAAGGCGTTCTTGAACCAGCGCACGCGGCATTCGGCAATGCAGCCGGCCAGTCGCGAGAGCAAGTGGTGAGGCAGCAGGTATTGGCTGAGGATAAACAGACGCTTATTCATTAACTGTCCTTAAAAACCTTAAATCTCTACGGGCGTATCGGGGTGGTTGCCCCATTCGCCCCAGGAGCCAGCGTAGCCTTTGACCCGCGGATAACCGAGGGATTTGGCCACCAGATAGGTGAAGCCAGAGCGATGGTGAGTCTGGCAGTGGGTAATGACTTCTTTGTCTTTGGTGATACCGAGTTGTTCCAGGATCTGCGGCATGTCCGTGCGGATGCGCAGGTTGCGCGCCTGATCCATGCCGGCCGTCCATTCGAAATTCACCGCGCCGGGAATGTGCCCGGCCTTGGCCGCCAGGACTTTCTCGCCGGAGTATTCCAGCGGGCCGCGCGCGTCCCAGATCGCCAGGTCGGCGGCACCGAGACGGCTTTGCAGGTATTCGCGAGTGGCGGTGGGTTCGTCGTGCAAGGTCAGACTCACCGGGCCGCCGACTGCTGGCGGGATCTGGATCGACATGGGCAAGCCTTCTGCCAGCCAGGCCGGCAGACCACCGTCAACATAGTGATACTTGGTGTGGCCGATGACATCCAGCAACCAGATGAATCGCCCGGCCCAACCGCCGCCTTCGTCGTCATAGACGACATAGACCGCATCAGGGTTGTGGCCCAGTTCGCCGAATAATGCTTCAAGCGCGGCGTGGGTCGGCAACAGGCCTGGAGCAGGCGCTTGACCCTGCTGAGTGCGTTTGGGATCGACAAAACGCGCACCGGGTATATGCCCTGCGGCATAACGGGCGCTGCTGGTCAGGTCCACCAGAATCAGTTCGCGGGACTCAAGGCGAGGGAGCAAGTCGCTCGGCTCGATGACCAGCGCCAAGCCAGAGAAGTCAGACATGTGAGGTCTCCAGAGCACAAAGGGGAGGATTGTAGCGCAGCCTTATTGGCCGCGCAGGCTAAAGCTATGGAGTGCCTTTTCAATGCACTGCGCGGTTTTGCCAAAGGCTTGCACGGTAATTTCCGAAAAGGGCCCGCCGCCCTGATCGGCCACAACGACCATGATCACCCGACCATTATTGACCAGCGAACGCAACAGCAAGTGTTCACCGCGAAACTGCGCGCGCAGGCTGGCGGGTAACAAGGCCGAGAACTGGGCGTTGTTGGCCGGCGTCAATCGTACTTGGGCCTGTTGCGAAAGCAATCGTTGCAGCACGGTGCTCTGACTCACGGCCAGGTTCAGCCCTGCCGCTTCCTTCTCCAGTCCGGCCGTTTGATGCGCACGCAAATTGGCGTGGGTGCGGTCAGCCATCAAAATCATCACCCGATGCATGCCACATGCGACCAGCGCGTCCCGGGCCGACGTGGTCAAGTGCATCGCATTGGTGAAGCGGCTTGGCTCGACCAGCAGTTCGGCACATTGTTTACGCCATGCCGTCAGGTCTTCGGTGGTCGGCGCCGGAGCGGGCAACAACCCGGCGTGAATGCGGTTCATGCCCGAGGGCCAGATCAGCGCCACGGCGGGGTGCCAGATGTCCGGCATGGCGTGCTGATGCGCGCTGTTGACGGCTTGTTGATGCAGTTGCTGCTGCACGTCGCTCATCGGCATTTGCAGGTAAAGGCTGGTCAGGTATTGCCAGCGCTCGCTGTGCGGACTGTCCCAGGCTTGTTGCGCCGACAGTGCCAGCCCATTGGCCAGCAACACGGTATTGGCTGGTTGGTTGAGCCAGCGACGCAGGGTCGGATCGTCATCAAGGCGGTTTTGCTGACGCAATGGATGCTCGCTGTCCCGGGCAATGCGCAGGACTTTGACCAGTTCTCGTTGCTCGTTGAGCAACAGGCGATAACCTTGCTGCACCCAGATCGGCAGGCGCCAGATGTCCACCAGCGCCTGGCAGATGTCCAGCAGGCGAACGCCGAACAATTGCTTTTCGACTTTGCGCGCTGACTCGCCTTTATGGATGACCCGCAACTCCCACTCTTCGAGCAGTTGCGGATGAGTCAACGCCATCGGCCAGAGCGGCGAGAGAAACAGCAGACTGCCCCAGTGGATGTCCTGCCAGAGCCGCGCCAGCCGACCGGCGAAAAAACCGTTGGCCTGTTGGGTCGCGTGCTGGCTGATCATCTGCAGCTGACGCAACGCCACCGGGATCTGGGATTGCGGTTCGGCAGGCAACCGGGCGAGCAATTCTTCGGTGCGTTTCAACCCGAGACGATTGATCGCCACCTCAAGGTTTTCAGCAGGCGTGGTCATGCTGCCGTGGGTGTGGCGATTGGCTTCACGAATCACGCTCAAGGCCAGGGCCGGGCTGTCTTGCAGCAACTCGGCGATGTCGCGAAGCGAGCTGCGGTTATCGGCTAGGGCTTTGCAGACACGGTCGTGACTGTCTTGCGGAACCGGCAGGCGCACGCCGTCGAGAAGCTTGACCCAGCCTTCAAGCGTGGTCGGTTTTGGGGGTGGGGTGTTCGTTTCGTTAGCCATGGTTGGACGTGATCATCGTCTGCATTACCTATGCCCGGAGAGGGCTAAATTAGCTTTTCGCTTGAACGGGCTATAGTCTGGCGCAGTTTTGCCGATAAGTAGAAGAAGAGATTTTTTAACTTCCGAATATGACCTTGAACCCGACTCAGTAAGTGCTCTCCTACCTATGGCTAAATTAATCGGCATCATCGTCGTATTCGCGAGCGTGCTCGGCGGATACGTGCTCTCCCACGGCAAGATTGCCGCCCTGATTCAACCTTTCGAGGTGATGATTATCGGTGGTGCGGCCCTCGGTGCATTCCTGCAGGCCAACCCAGGTCACATGTTCAAACTCGTTCTCAAGAAAGCCTTGGGGATGTTCAGCTCGCGCTTCAGCCACACGTTCTATCTGGAAGTGCTGGGCCTGATTTACGAGATCCTCAACAAAAGCCGCCGCGAAGGCATGATGGCGATCGAAGGCGACATTGAAGACGCCGCCGCGAGCCCGATCTTCGCCAAGTACCCGGCGGTCCTGAAAGATGACCGCATGACCGCGTACATCTGCGATTACCTGCGCATCATGTCCTCCGGCAACATGG
Source organism: Pseudomonas sp. LBUM1660 (assembly GCF_059695935.1). NCBI lineage: Bacteria > Pseudomonadati > Pseudomonadota > Gammaproteobacteria > Pseudomonadales > Pseudomonadaceae > Pseudomonas > Pseudomonas sp. LBUM1660. Next base: position 584,497 of record NZ_CP166795.1, read on the forward strand.
CTCCCCACGAGCTCGAAGGCCTGTTCGACATGGAGCTGACCAGCCTCAAGGAAGATTTGGATCATCCTTCCCATGCGGTGAACGGCATCGCCGACGCCATGCCCGGTTTCGGTATCGTCGCGGCCGTATTGGGTATCGTGGTGACCATGGCCTCCCTGGGTGAAAGCGACCAGAAAATGATCGGCCTACACGTGGGTGCCGCACTGGTGGGTACCTTCTTCGGTATTCTCGCCGCCTACGGTTTCTTTGGCCCGCTGGCCCATGCCCTGGCCCACGATGCCAAGGAAGAACTGAACGTCTACGAAGCCATCAAGGCCTCGCTGGTGGCTTCGGCTTCCGGCATGCCGCCATCGCTGGCGGTGGAATTCGGTCGCAAAGTTCTGTATCCGGCGCACCGTCCTAGCTTCGCTGAGCTGGAACAAGCGGTTCGCGGTCGCTAAGTCATGGAAAATAACCAGCCGATAATCATCAAGCGCGTAAAAAAATACGCGGCCGGGCATCACGGGGGCTCCTGGAAAATCGCCTTCGCTGACTTCGCGACGGCGATGATGGCGTTCTTCCTGGTGCTGTGGCTGCTGTCCACCGCAACGCCGGAACAGAAGATTGCCATCGCCGGTTACTTCAAGGATCCGGTCGGTTTTTCCGAAAGCGGCACGCCGTACATCATCGATTTGGGCGGCTCCCCGACCCTGGCGCCGGAGAACACCCTCAACCCCGAGGTGAAGTCTCAGCCGCAGCCGGACCGAGTCACCGTCGACACCGACCAGGTCGAAGGGATGGCCGAGCAGGTTGAGAAGGAACGCCTGGAACTGTTGCTGCAAGAGTTGCAGAACAAGGTCGATGAAAACCCGCAGTTGCAGAAATTCAAGGATCAGATCCTGTTCGAGATCACACAGGACGGCTTGCGCATCCAGATCATGGACGCGGAAAACCGGCCGATGTTCGACTCAGGCTCCGCGCGCCTGAAACCGTATTTCGAAGACATCCTGCTGGCCATGGCCGACACCATCAAAGCGGTGCCGAACAAGATCAGCATCAGCGGTCACACGGATGCCAAGCCGTACTCGGGCGTCGGTGATTTCGGCAACTGGGAACTCTCGGCCAACCGAGCCAACGCCGCTCGTCGTGCGCTGATCGCTGGCAGCTATCCGGATCAGCAAGTGGCGAGGGTGGTCGGTTATGCCTCGTCGGCGCTGTTCGACCGCGAGAACCCGTTCAACCCGGTCAACCGCCGGATCGACATCGTGGTGCTGACCAAAAAGGCCCAGCGCGCCATCGAAGGTTCGCAAGGCGCTGAACCTGCGCCAGCGCCGACGCCCGCGCAAGGCCAGGGTGGCCCAGGCGAAGTGCCCGCCACGCCGGTCGATCCAAACGCGTTGCCGGCGGATAAACAACCGCTGCCGGCCCATGAGCTTCGCGAGCGTTTGAATATCTTCGAAGACCCGGCACCGAAACCGGTGGAGCCGGCGAAGTAGTGACCCGAAAAAAGCCGCGAGATGATCGCGGCTTTTTTTTGCCTGTCAGAAACCGCGCCGGATGCGATTTTTGAGCTGGTCGTGGAACAGTTCGGCATTGCGTCTGTAAGTGCCGTATAGGGAGTCGTTGATCGAATCCAATGTCATTGAGCGTTTGGTCGTCACTTCTTCTCGATAGGCATCAATAAAAAACTCCAGATCCTTGTCGGTGCTGAGCTTTGGCCATTTATCGAGGTACAGAGGCAGTTTCGCCGGCTCTGTCTTGAATGAGCAGATCCGTCGGTTACTGATGGTCGCTTCACCGATTTCGAACGGTACCCACCAAGACAGCGCGGTCTTGTCCGACACCACTGCTATCAGATGCGTGCACGCAGTGATGTTGCGGGTGATGACCCCGGTGATGTCGTCAGTGGTCTGTGACTCCGGATCCAGCACGTCGAAGTAGGTCTTGATGTTGGCCTGAATCAGACGGGTGTTGATGGCGATGGCGTGTGGCCGATCGCTATGGCGGTAGCTGATAAACACTGGCATCAAAAATGTCCCTTGATCGCGAGTTCGCGGTAATAGGCGCCCAGGGCCGTGAGGCGGCAGCCGGTGGAATGGATGGCGGCGTAGTACATGTGCTCGGCGTCCACCGGTTCGATCAGGCTGTGGCGATTGCATTTTTGCAATTGAGCGAAGACTTCACCGTGGTCCGGGTCGAACGATGTTTCGGTGGGTTCGTAGCTGGGGTCGAGTGCAAAGACATGGCTGGGCTCCGGGAACCAGTCCTTGAGTTTGCGCAGGGTCTCTTCGGCGATCAGTGGCGTGACCTCGCGCAAGGGGACAAATTGCGAGACATTGGTCTTGAACACCGGCCGTTGTTCCCACGCGCCCAGCGCATTGTCGACGAATGAATACACGCTGCCGGGAGTGACCTTGCCCAGCACATTGGCGGCCCCGCCGTGCAGCGCTTGCAGCAGCAGATCGGTAAACACGCCGTGACCGCGACCCTCGAGCGCAACCTGGTCTTTTTTGCAGGCGGTGAGGATGGTCATGCCCTCGCCGATGACGCTGTTGCCGCCGCGTAACCCGCGCATCGCTGCGGCTGCGCCGGCCTGGCAGCAGTCGAGGATGATGATTTTGTTCTTGATGTGGGGGGCGTTGTCCGCCCAACTCAATATGTCGCTGATGCGAATGCCATCGCCACCCGGTGCAAAGTCCTGAGGAATCAGCAGCCCTTCGTCGATGCTGGTATCGAACTGGCCATGGCCGGCGAAATACAGCAGTGCCACATCACAATCGCCGGAAAACAGGCTTTGGATGTGCTGCTTCATGGCCGTCAGCGAAAGGTCGTCTTCGGCTGAGGTCAGCACCTTGCTGCTGAAGTTCGGCCGCCCGTTGGCGTGACGCTCCAGCACCGAGGCCATGGCCATCGCGTCGTTATTGCATCCGCTCAACGGGGAGGCGTGGGCGTAATGGTTGATCCCGATGAACAATCCCTTGCGCATGGTTCAACCCGCCGCGTGAGTGCGAATGGCACTGATGATGCTGTTGGTATTCCAGGCGCATTCGGCATGTGCGGCCTGGCGCACTACGGCAGAAATCCGCTCCGCACCAAAGGGTTTGACAGCAATGATCACCTTGCCCATTCGTTTGGCGATCTCGATTTCCTTGTTGATCCACTTGCTGTAGGTCGAATACATCCCCGCCATGATCAGTACCGCCGAGCAGGGCCGGATCTTGTTTTCGATGGCTTCTTCCAGCTGTTTGTCAGTTTTCGCGCCGATGATCGGGTTGTCCGGCGGCACCGAAAAATTTTTGAACGTGAAGCCGGGTTTAGCGTTGAGCAGCCGCACGAGGTTGTCGTGGGCGTGGGGGTAGTTCCACGAATGGCTGATGAACAAATGGTAGGTTTGCATGGATGTCCCTCGGTATCGCCGGAATGCGAAGAGGGCTTGAATGTATGCACTTGGATGGCCGCAACAAGGTCTGCGCGGTTAAAGAGACGGGTCCTTCAAGCAGGCGCGCAAATGTCCTACAGAGCTGTCTGACGTTTAAAAGACGGGGGGATTTGCAGGTCGCAACGAACAACCCGCCGCCCCGTCTGCATCGGGGCGGCTGGAGTGTCTGTTTAGTAGCTGGTTTCGGGCAAGCTGGCGATAATCGACCGATAACTGTTCATCCGCTGCTGCTGCACGCGACCCTCTTCCAGGGCCTTGAGCAGGGCGCAACCCGGCTCGCGGTCGTGTTTGCAATCGCGGAAGCGGCAGGTGCCTATCAAGTCGTTGAACTCGATGAAGCCGGCTTCGACGTCGGCGCGGCTGACGTGGCCCAGGCCGAATTCGCGGATACCCGGGGAGTCGATCAACTCACCGCCACCGGGGAAGTGGAACAACCGAGCGGTCGTGGTGGTGTGGGTACCCTGGCCAGACAGCTCGGACAGCGGGCCGACACGGGCTTCGACTTCAGGCAACAGGGTGTTGACCAACGAGGATTTGCCGACGCCGGACTGGCCGACGAACACGCTGATGTGCCCGTCCAGTTGTGCCTGCAATTGCTCCATGCCATTGCCATGGTGCGCCGAGACTTCCAGCACCGGGTAACCCAGCGTGCGGTAAACCGCCAGCAAGGCATTCAGCGCGGGGGCGTTCTGCTCGTCGATCAGGTCGAATTTGTTGAGCAACAGCAGTGGCCGGATGCCGGCGTGCTCAGCAGCCACCAGGTAACGGTCGATCAAGTTCGCATGAGGCTCAGGCAGCGGGGCGAAGACGATGACAATCATGTCGACGTTGGCGGCAACAGGCTTGAGCTGACCACGGCTGTCTGGACGGCAGAGTTCGGTTTTACGCGGCAGTTGCGCCACGATCACACCGATGCCCTGGTTGCCGGCACGCCAGACCACCTGATCGCCGGTCACCAGTGCAGGCAAGTTGGCGCGCAAATGGCAGCGGAACACCTGACCCGCCAAATCGCCATCGAGCGCTTCGACTTCGACCTGCACACCGAAGTGCGCGATCACCAGGCCCGTCTGTTCCGGACCCAGGTCGCCACCTTCAAGTGCCTCGACAGCTGAGGACTCGCGTTTGGCGGCGCGGGCAGCGCGTTCGCCCTGAATCTTTTCGATGCGCCAGTTTTGACGACGATTGAGTTGGCGTTTGGCCATGGGTGTTCCGTATCAAGAATGCAGCGATTAGGTAAAACGGCCGCGAGTTTAGCACGCCCGGGCGCCGCCCTAGGCTAAACTGCGCAGCATTGCCTAGGAGCCGACACATGCAAAACCCGCAGAATCTGATCTGGATCGACCTGGAAATGACCGGTCTGAACCCTGATACCGACGTCATCATCGAGATGGCCACCATCGTCACTGACAGTGACTTGAACACCTTGGCCGAAGGGCCGGTGATCGCCATTCACCACAGCGACGAGATTCTCGCTGGCATGGATGAGTGGAATACCCGTCAACACGGCGGCTCCGGGTTGACCCAGCGCGTTCGCGACAGCCGCATCAGCATGGCCGAGGCCGAAGCCGAAACTATCGCCTTCCTGGAGCAATGGGTGCCGAAGGGCAAGTCGCCGATCTGTGGCAACAGCATCTGCCAGGACCGTCGCTTCCTTTATACCCACATGAAATCCCTGGAAAGCTACTTCCATTACCGCAACCTCGACGTGTCGACTCTTAAAGAGTTGGCCGCACGCTGGGCGCCGGACGTGCGCGATAGCTTCAAAAAGGGTAGCACCCACCTGGCCCTGGACGACATCCGCGAATCCATCGCCGAGTTGCAGCACTACCGCAAGCACTTCATCAAGTTCTAAGTCTGGAATACGGATTGTAGGAGCCGGCTTGCTGGCGATGGGGCCCTTGAGTACGCCATCGCCAGCAAGCCGGCTCCTACGGGATCTGCGTTGTGCACGTAGGAGCGAGGCTTGCCCGCGAAGCAGTCGACTCGGTCTTCGTGGGTGATCGCCCTCTTTTGGTGCCGGGACTAAATGGCTAGACTGCGCGCCTTTCTGCAAGGACCGCCACCATGTTGCTGATGCTCTACCTGATCGCCATCACCGCCGAAGCCATGACCGGTGCCCTGTCCGCCGGCCGTCGAGGCATGGACTGGTTTGGTGTGGTGCTGATCGCGTGCATCACGGCGCTCGGCGGCGGTTCGGTGCGTGACGTGTTGCTCGGTCACTATCCGCTGACTTGGGTCAAACACCCGGAATACCTGGTGTTGACCTCGATCGCGGCGATGTTCACCGTCTTCGCCGCACGCTGGATGCGCCACTTGCGCTCGCTGTTTCTGGTGCTCGACGCCGTGGGGCTAGTGGCATTTACCCTGATCGGCTGCATGACTGCGCTGGAAATGGGCCACGGCATGCTGGTGGCGTCGGTCAGTGGCGTGATCACCGGGGTTTTCGGCGGCATCCTGCGCGATATCTTCTGCAACGACATCCCCCTGATCTTCCGCCGCGAACTCTACGCTAGCGTCTCGTTCGCTGCAGCGTGGTGCTACATGCTCTGCATTTACCTGCAATTGCCCGGCGAACAGGCGATTCTCGTCACCTTGTTTGGCGGCTTCCTGCTGCGGTTGCTGGCGATCCGTTTCCACTGGGAAATGCCTAAGTTCGTTTATAACGACGAGGCTTGACGGTCGGCGTGTTGTTTCAGCGCCCATTCGACATGTTCCCGTACCAGTTCCGAGGGATAGTCGCGGCGCGCCTTCAACGCTTCCAACACCGGAATGCTCGACGGCGCGTTCCCCAATCCCACCGCAAGATTGCGCAACCAACGCTCGTAACCGGCACGGCGCAGCGGTGAACCTTCGGTGCTGCTGAGGAACCTGTCCTCATCCCACATGAACAGTTCGGCCAACTCGGCGTTGTCCAGGTTGTGCCGTGGCTTGAAGTCGCTTTCGCCGGACGGGCGGGCGAAGCGGTTCCACGGGCAGACGATCTGGCAGTCATCGCAACCGAACACCCGATTGCCGATCAACGGGCGCAAGTCTTCGGGGATCGCACTTTTCAGCTCGATGGTCAGGTAAGAGATGCAGCGCCGGGCGTCCAGCACATACGGGCCGACGAAGGCGTTGGTCGGGCAAATGTCCAGGCACGCCGTGCAGCGGCCGCAATGTTCGGTGCTGTGCGGTGGATCGACCGGCAGCGGCAGATCGACAAAAAGCTCGCTGAGGAAGAAGTAACTGCCGGCCTTGCGATTCAAGACCAGGGTGTTTTTGCCGATCCAGCCCAGGCCGGCCTTTTGCGCGATGGCTTTTTCCAGCACCGGCGCGCTGTCGACGAAGGCGCGGTAGCCGAACGGCCCAATGACCGCCTGAATTTTTTCTGCCAGTTGTTGCACACGTTTACGGATCAATTTGTGGTAATCGCGGCCCAAGGCATAACGCGATACGTAGGCTTTTTCCGGTTGCGCCAGCAATTGCGCCATTTGGGTGTCACCGGGCAGGTAGTCCATGCGCAGGGAAACCACGCGCAACGTACCGGGGACGAGCTCTTCGGGATGCGAGCGTTTGCTGCCGTGGGCGCCCATGTAGTCCATTTCGCCGTGGTAGCCGGCCGCGAGCCAGCGCTCCAGGTGCTGCTCATGCTCGGCCAGGTCCAGGCCGCTGATGCCGACTTGCTGAAAGCCCAGCTCGCGGCCCCAGTCCTTGATGGATTGGGCGAGGGCGGGCAGGTCTGTAGTAATAGCGGGCATGAGGCGAGAGAAACCGGAGCTGAGGTGCGTATAATTCTGCCAGACATCGGAGCCCGAAGACGCATGCCGCACACTAAAGATGATTTACCCGACGCGCTGTACAGTGCCGCGCACGTGCGAGCCCTCGATGCGAACCTGATCGCGGCCGGCACGCCGGGCTTCGAATTGATGCAGCGCGCAGCGCGAGCGACCTGGCGTGCGCTGGTCCGTCAGTGGCCGTCGGCGAATGAATTGAGCGTGGTGGCCGGTCACGGCAATAACGCGGGCGATGGTTATCTGGTGGCGGTGCTGGCGCGGCGTGCCGGTTGGCATGTCCGGGTGCTGGCGGCCGGTGATCCCCAGTGTTTGCAGGGCGATGCGGCGCTGGCTCATGCCGAGGCTGTGTCCGAGGGCATTGCGGTTCAAACCTTCACTGCGCAGTCGGAATTGCGTGGGATCGTGCTGGACGCCTTGCTCGGCACCGGTTTGACCGGGGAAGTGCGAGAGCCCTTCGCCAGCGCGATCGCTGCGATCAACGCCAGTGGATTGTCGGTGGCGGCGGTGGATATCCCTTCGGGATTGTGCGCCGATACAGGGCGCATATTGGGCACCGCTGTTCGAGCTGATCTGACTGTGACGTTCATTGGATTGAAGTTGGGACTGTTTACGGGCGACGCGGCGGATGTGGTCGGTGAGTTGGTGTTCAATGATCTGCAAGCCAGCGCCGAGTCTTTTAATGGGGTTGCCGTTGATGCCCGTCGTCTGACAGCCGGCAATTTGCCGCGTCTGGCGGGTCGTGCGCCAACCGCCCATAAAGGTATATTCGGCCACGTCTTGCTGATCGGCGGTGATCGTGGCTTCGGCGGTGCCATTTTGCTGAGCGCACAGAGCGCGTTGCGCAGTGGTGCGGGCATGGTGTCTGTGGCCACGCGCAATGAGCATGTCCCGGCGGCGTTGGCGAGAATTCCCGAGGCCATGGTGTTGGGGGCTTCGTCGGCCAATCAACTGATGGAACTGCTGCAAAAGGTTTCCGTGCTGGTGGTCGGCCCGGGCCTGGGTCAGGCTGCCTGGGGGCGCAGCCTTTTGTCGGCGGCGGCCAACGCGCCGTTGCCGCAAGTCTGGGACGCCGATGCGTTGAATTTGCTGGCTTCGAAGCACGTGAGCCTGCCCACCGACTGCGTGATCACGCCGCATCCGGGTGAGGCGGCGCGGTTGCTGGGGATCAGCACTGCCGAGGTTCAGGCTGATCGCCCGGCTGCGGCTCGCGCGTTGAGCAAAAAGTATACAGCTGTTGTGATTCTCAAAGGCGCCGGCAGCCTCATCGCCAGCCCCGATGGGCGCCTGTCGTTGTGTCATCAGGGGCATCCAGCCATGGCCACCGCGGGGTTGGGGGATGTGTTGGCCGGTCTGGTCGGCGCATTGCTGGCCCAGGGCATGGCCGCGTTCGACGCCGCCTGCCTGGCGGTCTGGCTGCACGCCAATGCCGGCGCGCAACAAGGTAAATCGGGCCGCGGGCTGGCGGCCAGTGATCTGATCCCAGCCATTCGTCAGTTGTTGGAGGAGCAAGCACCGTGTCTGAAGTAACCCTGTACCTGGCCGATGAAGAGGCGATGACCGCATTTGGCGCACGCATCGCACAAACCACCCAAGGGCACGGTCTGATTTTTCTGGAGGGCGATCTGGGGGCGGGGAAAACCACGCTGTCACGGGGCATCATCCGTGGTCTGGGGCATGTCGGAGCAGTAAAGAGCCCTACATTCACCCTGGTCGAGCCCTACGAGATCGGTGACATCCGGGCCTTCCATTTCGACCTCTATCGACTGGTCGATCCGGAAGAGCTGGAGTACCTCGGCATCCGCGATTACTTCGAAGACGACGCGATGTGCCTGATCGAATGGCCCCAGAAGGGTGCAGGCTTTTTGCCAAAGCCCGACCTGACCATTACCATTAGCCCGCAAGACAGCGGGCGTTCGCTGAAAATTTTGTCCCAGGGCTCGCGCGGCGAGTCGTGGTGTGCCGCTTTGGCATTGGAAACCAATTAAATGATGGGGTCAGGTATGCGCTTTCGCGCGATGGTAGCTGCCGTAGGGATGTTGTTTTTGGCGGTGACCGTCGACGCTGTGGCCGAGACTAAGGTCAACAGCGTGCGCCTGTGGCGGGCGCCGGACAACACACGGTTGGTGTTCGACTTGACGGGGCCGGTGCAGCACAGTGTTTTCACCCTGACCTCCCCGGATCGGCTGGTGATCGACATCAATGGCGCCACCCTTGGTGCGCCACTGAACGTCAACAGCGCCAATACCCCGATCACCGCCATGCGCTCGGCTCAACGCACGCCGACCGACCTGCGGGTGGTCATCGACCTGAAAAAAGCAGTCACACCAAAAAGCTTCACCCTGGCGCCAAACGCCCAGTACGGCAATCGCCTGGTGGTCGACCTGTTCGATAACGCCGCCGATGCCGCACCTATACCGGTGCCGACCAACGTCGCGACGGTGGCCCCGGTGCCGGTGACTCCGGTAGAGCCCGCAGTGAAGCTGCCGCCTGCGCCTGCCGGCAAACGCGACATCATCGTGGTGATCGACGCCGGCCACGGCGGCGAAGACCCGGGTGCTTCGGGCTCTCGCGGTCAGCGTGAAAAAGACGTGGTGCTGGCCATCGCCCGAGAACTGCAGCGTCAGGTCAACGGCATGAAAGGCTTCCGCGCCGAACTGACCCGCACCGGCGACTACTTCATTCCATTGCGCGGCCGTACCGAAATCGCCCGCAAAAAAGGCGCCGACCTGTTTGTCTCGATCCACGCCGATGCCGCCCCTTCGACTGCAGCGTTCGGTGCGTCGGTGTTCGCTCTGTCTGATCGCGGCGCAACCTCGGAGACTGCCCGCTGGCTGGCCGATAGCGAAAACCGTTCCGACTTGATCGGCGGTGCCGGCAACGTCAGCCTCGACGACAAGGACCGCATGCTCGCGGGTGTGCTCCTTGATTTGTCGATGACCGCCTCCCTGACGTCCAGCCTGAACGTTGGCCAAAAAGTCTTGAGCAACATCGGTCGCGTCACGCCGCTGCACAAACAGCGCGTGGAGCAGGCCGGGTTCATGGTGTTGAAGTCGCCGGACATCCCGTCGATCCTGGTGGAAACCGGGTTCATCTCCAACGCCAACGAAGCCTCCAAGCTAGCTGCGGCGAACCACCAGCAGGCGCTGGCGCGTTCGATCAGCAGCGGCGTGCGCCAGTTCTTCCAGCAGAACCCGCCACCGGGCACCTACATCGCCTGGCTGCGTGATTCCGGCAAGATCGCCCAAGGCCCGCGTGACCACCGGGTAAACCCGGGCGAGACGCTGGCGATGATTGCCGTGCGTTACCAGGTGTCTCCGGCCACCTTGCGCAGCGCTAATAACCTGAAAAGCGACGAGCTGAAAATCGGTCAGACCCTGACCATTCCCGGCACAGAACTGGCGTCCAAAGAATGAATCAGGTGCTGTCCAACACGGCTCGCATCGAGCTGCTCAGCCCGCGACTGGCGAACCAGATTGCCGCCGGTGAGGTGGTTGAACGTCCGGCCTCGGTGATCAAGGAGCTGTTGGAAAACAGCCTCGACTCCGGCGCCAAGCGTATCGATGTCGATGTGGAACAGGGCGGTGTCAAGCTGCTGCGGGTGCGCGATGACGGCAGCGGCATTTCGGCCGATGACTTGCCGCTGGCCCTGGCGCGACACGCCACCAGCAAGATCCGCAACCTGGAAGACCTCGAGCAGGTCATGAGCCTCGGGTTTCGCGGCGAAGCACTCGCCTCGATCAGCTCCGTGGCACGTTTGACCCTGACGTCCCGGACCAAGGATGCCGATCAGGCTTGGCAGGTCGAGACCGAAGGCCGGGACATGGCGCCTCGTGTCCAACCCGCAGCCCATCCTGTGGGCACCTCGGTGGAAGTCCGCGACCTGTTCTTCAACACCCCGGCGCGGCGAAAATTCCTCAAGACCGAAAAAACCGAATTCGATCACCTGCAAGAAGTGATCAAGCGGCTGGCGTTGGCGCGTTTCGACGTGGCGTTTCATTTGCGCCACAACGGCAAGACCATCCTCAGCCTGCATGAAGCACATGACGACGCTGCCCGCGCGCGGCGAGTGGCGGCGATTTGCGGCTCGGGTTTCCTGGAGCAGGCGCTGCCGATCGAGATCGAGCGCAATGGCCTGCATTTGTGGGGTTGGGTTGGGTTGCCGACGTTCAACCGCAGCCAGGCGGATTTGCAGTATTTCTTTGTGAACGGCCGTGCCGTGCGCGACAAACTGGTGGCCCACGCGGTGCGCCAGGCGTATCGCGACGTGCTGTTCAATGGTCGGCACCCGACGTTCGTGCTGTTTTTCGAAGTCGATCCGGCCGGTGTCGACGTCAACGTGCACCCGACCAAGCACGAAGTACGCTTCCGTGACGGGCGCATGGTTCACGACTTCCTCTACGGCACCTTGCACCGCGCCTTGGGCGACGTGCGTCCGGATGATCATCTGGCTGCACCGGTGGCGACGGCGATCGTTCGACCGAGCGGTATCGATGCGGGCGAGTTCGGTCCGCAGGGTGAAATGCGCCTGGCGGCCAACGCGTTGCTGGAGCAGCCGCAGGCACAACCGTCGTTCAATACGCTGGCGGGCTCGGGCGCTGGCGCCGGTTATCAGTATCAATACACGCCACGTCCTCAGTCCGGCGTGCCGGCGGCTGAGGCTCAGGCTGCGTACAAGGAATTTTTTGCGCCGCTGCCAGAAGCCAACGCAGCTGCACTTCCGGCCGGGCAGGACGATATTCCACCGCTGGGTTACGCCTTGGCGCAACTCAAAGGCATCTACATTCTTTCGGAAAACGCCCAAGGGCTGGTGCTGGTGGACATGCACGCGGCCCACGAACGGATCATGTACGAGCGCCTGAAAATCGCCATGGCCAGCGAAGGCCTGAGCGGCCAGCCGCTGTTGGTGCCGGAATCGTTGGCGGTGAGTGAGCGCGAAGGCGATTGTGCCGAAGAAAACGTCGCCTGGTTCCAGCGTCTGGGCTTCGAACTGCAGCGACTTGGCCCGGAAACATTGGCGATCCGGCAGATCCCGGCCTTGCTCAAGCAAGCCGAAGCCAATCGATTGGTGAGTGATGTATTGGCCGATCTGATGGAATACGGCACCAGTGACCGTATCCAGGCGCACCTCAACGAACTGCTTGGCACCATGGCCTGTCACGGCGCGATTCGGGCGAACCGGCGTCTGGCGCTGCCGGAAATGAACGGTCTGCTGCGGGACATGGAAAACACCGAGCGCAGCGGTCAATGCAACCATGGCCGACCGACCTGGACCCAATTGGGCCTGGACGATCTGGACAAACTGTTCTTGCGCGGTCGTTGATGAGCCAGCTCCCACCTGCGATTTTCCTGATGGGCCCGACCGCAGCGGGCAAGACTGATCTGGCGATCGAACTCACCAAAGTGCTGCCTTGCGAGCTGATCAGTGTCGACTCGGCGCTGGTCTATCGCGGCATGGACATCGGCACCGCCAAGCCTTCGAAAGAGATTCTGGCCGAGTTTCCGCACCGGTTGATCGATATTCTTGACCCGGCCGAGAGCTATTCGGCGGCGGATTTTCGCCGTGATGCGCTTGAGGCGATGGCCGAGATCACTTCGCGGGGCAAAATTCCGCTGCTTGTAGGCGGCACGATGCTCTACTACAAGGCTTTGGTCGAAGGACTGGCAGAAATGCCGGCGGCCGATCCCGAGGTTCGTGCGCAGATCGAAGAAGAGGCTGCACGCCTTGGCTGGCAAGCCCTGCACGAACAATTGGCGCTCATTGATCCGGTTTCGGCGGCGCGAATTCATCCGAACGATCCGCAGCGGCTCAGTCGAGCGCTGGAAGTTTATCGCGTCAGCGGTCAGAGCATGACCGAGCTGCGACTGAGACAAAGTGCGCAAAGTACTGAAGCAGCCGCTTCGGGACTGCAACAATTGCCCTATACTGTCGCGAACTTGGCCATTGCTCCGGCAAATCGCCAGGTACTGCACGAGCGAATTAAACAAAGATTCACAGTTATGTTGGAACAGGGATTCATTGACGAGGTCGTAGCCCTGCGTAAGCGAAGTGACCTGCATTCAGGGTTGCCGTCTATACGTGCGGTAGGCTACCGACAAGTCTGGGACTACCTGGATGGCAAGCTGACCCAAGCCGAAATGCAGGAGCGTGGAATCATTGCCACGCGCCAATTGGCAAAGCGTCAGTTCACCTGGCTGCGCAGTTGGGCTGATTTACACTGGTTGGACAGCCTGGATTGCGACAATCTGCCGCGCGCCTTGAAATACCTGGGGACCATCTCCATATTGAGCTGAGTCCTTGCAATTGCCGTCTATCCTTGGGGGTGTGACGGCCACAAGCCATCTGTTTACCTATTTTTTATATTGAATCCTTAAAGGAGTGCGGCACATGTCAAAAGGGCATTCGCTACAAGACCCTTACTTGAATACTTTACGTAAAGAGAAAGTTGGGGTGTCCATCTACCTGGTGAACGGGATCAAACTGCAAGGCACGATCGAGTCTTTCGACCAGTTCGTTATCCTGCTGAAAAACACCGTCAGCCAGATGGTTTACAAACACGCTATCTCTACAGTGGTGCCGGTTCGTCCAATTCGTCTGCCTAGCGCAACCGAATCCGAAGCGGGTGACGCTGAGCCAGGTAACGCCTGATAGGAGTCTCCTTTGTTCTTTGAGCGCCACGGTGGTGGTGAACGAGTAATTCTCGTTCACTTGGATGGACAGGACCCTGAGGCGCGCGAAGATCCGCAGGAGTTTCAGGAGTTGGCTAATTCGGCCGGCGCCGAGACCGTTGCGTTTTTTAACGTGCCGCGTCATCGGCCAACCGCCAAATTCCTGATTGGCAGCGGCAAGGTCGAGGAACTTCGCGACCTGGTCCATGCCGAGAAGGCAGATCTGGTGATCTTCAATCACATCCTTACGCCCAGTCAGGAACGTAACCTCGAACGTGTTTTCGAGTGTCGCGTGATCGACCGCACCGGTCTGATTCTCGATATTTTCGCCCAGCGCGCCCGTACCCATGAAGGCAAGCTCCAGGTAGAACTGGCCCAGCTTGATCACATGAGCACCCGGCTGGTTCGTGGCTGGACTCACCTTGAGCGTCAAGGTGGCGGTATCGGCATGCGTGGCCCGGGTGAAACCCAACTCGAAACCGACCGCCGTTTGCTGCGGGTTCGCCTGCGACAGATCAAGGGCAGGCTGGAGAAAGTGCGCAGCCAGCGCGAACAGTCGCGACGTGGCCGTATGCGTGCGGATATCCCTACCGTGTCGCTGGTGGGGTACACCAACGCCGGTAAATCCACGCTCTTCAATAACGTGACGAAATCCGACGTGTACGCGGCTGACCAGTTGTTTGCCACGCTGGACCCGACCTTGCGCCGTCTGGAGCTAGACGACCTGGGGCCGATTGTCCTGGCTGACACTGTGGGTTTCATTCGCCACTTGCCCCACAAGCTGGTCGAGGCATTTCGGTCTACCCTCGAAGAGTCGAGCAACTCCGATCTGTTGTTGCACGTGATCGATGCGGCCGAACCAGACCGCATGTTGCAGATCGAGCAGGTGATGGTGGTGTTGGGCGAGATTGGTGCCCAGGACTTGCCGATCCTCGAGGTCTATAACAAACTCGATTTGCTTGAAGGCGTTGAGCCACAAATTCAGCGCGACGAAAACGGCAAGCCCCAGCGGGTCTGGCTGTCGGCGCGTGATGGCACTGGTCTGGAATTGCTTGAGCAAGCCATTGCCGAGTTGCTTGGCAGTGAGTTGTTTATCGGTACCTTGCGCCTGCCGCAACGATTCGCTCGACTGCGTGCACAGTTTTTTGAACTCGGTGCGGTGCAGAAAGAAGAACACGACGAAGAAGGTGTCAGCTTGCTGGCCGTTCGATTGCCGCGTTCGGAGCTCAATCGGCTGGTCAGCCGTGAAGGCGTTGTGCCGACGGAGTTTATCGAGCAACACACTTTGCAATAAAAGCCTGAGAAAGCGGTTGTGCCGTGGTGACAGGCATTCTGTAGCATTGGTCGGCGCGCCGTGGGTGCGTCTTTGCTTTATCAGATGGAGAGCGCTATGGCTTGGAATGAGCCGGGTGGCAACTCGAATAATCAGGATCCTTGGGGTGGCAAACGCCGCAATAACGGCGACCGCAAGGGACCACCGGATCTCGACGAGGCCTTCCGAAAGCTGCAGGAAAGCCTGAACGGGTTGTTCGGTGGTGGTAAGAAACGCGGTGATGACGGCGGTGGTTCGGGCAAGAGTGGCGGCTTTGGCGGCCTGCTCGGCATCGGCCTGGTCGTGTTGGCGGCCGTCTGGCTGTACAGCGCGGTCTACGTAGTCGACGAGCAGGAGCAAGCCGTGGTACTGCGCTTCGGCAAGTATTACGAAACCGTCGGCCCGGGCCTGAACATCTACTTCCCGCCGATCGATCGCAAGTACCTGGAAAACGTCACGCGTGAGCGTGCCTATACCAAGCAGGGGCAAATGCTCACTGAAGACGAGAACATCGTCGAAGTGCCGCTGACCGTGCAGTACAAGATCAGCAACCTGCAGGACTTCGTGCTGAGCGTTGATCAGCCGGAAATCAGCCTGCAGCACGCGACCGAAAGTGCCTTGCGCCATGTGGTGGGTTCCACTGCGATGGATCAGGTGCTGACCGAAGGTCGTGAATTGATGGCCAGCGAGATCAAGGAGCGTCTGCAACGCTTCATGGATACCTATCGCACCGGTATCACCATCACTCAGGTGAACGTGCAGAGCGCAGCGGCACCGCGTGAAGTGCAGGAAGCCTTCGATGACGTGATCCGTGCCCGTGAAGACGAGCAGCGTTCGCGCAACCAGGCTGAAACCTACGCCAACGGCGTCGTGCCGGAAGCCCGTGGTCAGGCCCAGCGTATCCTCGAGGATGCCAACGGCTACCGTGACGAAACCGTCTCGCGCGCCAAGGGTGAGGCCGATCGCTTCACCAAACTGGTGAGCGAGTACCGCAAGGCTCCTGAAGTGACCCGTGAGCGTCTGTACCTGGACACCATGCAGGAAGTCTTCACCAACACCAGCAAGGTGCTCGTGACCGGCAACAAGAATGGCCAGAGCAATCTGCTGTACTTGCCGCTGGACAAGATGGTCGAAAGTGGTCGCAACACCAGCACTCCGGTGACCGGTGCGGCAGCCACCAGCAATGAAGCGAATGCACGTGCGGCAGCTGATCTGCAGCAACAGCAAGCACGTACCAGGGAGAGTCGCTGATGAGCAATAAATCGCTGATCGCCCTTATTGTCGGCGTCGTCGTGGCCATCGCTGCCTGGAACTGCTTCTACATCGTGGCTCAGACCGAGCGTGCGGTGCTGCTGCAGTTCGGTCGCGTGGTCCAGACCGATGTTCAGCCGGGCCTGCATGTGAAAGTGCCTTACGTTAACCAGGTGCGCAAATTTGACGCACGCCTGATGACGCTGGATGCGCCGACGCAACGCTTCCTGACGCTGGAAAAGAAAGCCGTGATGGTCGATGCCTACGCCAAGTGGCGCGTGAAGGACGCTGAGCGTTACTACACCGCGACCTCCGGCCTCAAGCAGATTGCCGACGAACGTCTGTCCCGTCGTCTGGAATCGGGCCTGCGTGACCAGTTCGGTAAGCGCACGCTGCACGAAGTGGTGTCCGGTGAGCGTGATGCGCTGATGTCCGACATCACCGCCTCGCTTAACAAGATGGCGGAAAAAGAGCTGGGTATCGAAGTGGTCGATGTCCGGGTCAAGGCCATCGATCTGCCGAAAGAAGTGAACCGCAGTGTGTTCGAGCGTATGAGCTCCGAGCGTGAGCGTGAAGCTCGCGAGCACCGCGCCAAGGGTAACGAGCTGGCAGAAGGCATCCGTGCCGACGCCGATCGTCAACGCCGCGTGCTGCTGGCTGAAGCCTATCGTGAATCTGAAGAGGTTCGCGGTGACGGTGATGCCCAGGCTGCTGCGATCTACTCCAAGGCCTACGGCCAGGATCAGGAGTTCTACGGTTTCTACCGTAGCCTGCGCGCCTACCGTGAAAGCTTCGCGAACAAATCCGACGTCATGGTCCTGGACCCAAGCAGCGACTTCTTCCGTTACCTGGAAAAAGCCAAGCCTTGATACGACGTTGACCTGAATCATCCCCCCGCCTGGCGGCTAAAGCCTCGGGCGGGGTGATCCTTTGGGAAAACGTGTGTATGATGCGGCAGCCGGGAAATTCCCGGCTTTTTTGCGTCTGCACGTTTGATTGCTGTTTTAAGCGGGCGCCCGAGTTGAATGACTCGACAGGTTTTTCGAGGAAAGTGGTTGGCGAAGCCGGTTTCAGGCTTTTCGCCACGTTGTTTATGCGCGTGGTTTGCACATGAGCCGACCATTTTCTGCTTCACTCAAGGCTCGCCCAACGGCTGGCCGCCCGGATCATAGGGGAATGGCGTAATGGCAACGGTAGACCGCTGGCTGCTGCCAGATGGCATCGAAGAAGTACTGCCACCAGAGGCGGCGCGCATTGAAGTCGCGCGTCGTCAGGTGTTGGATCTGTTCCAGAGCTGGGGTTACGAGTTTGTCGTAACTCCCCATATCGAGTACCTGGAATCCCTGCTGACCGGCGCGGGCTCGGACCTCGATCTGCGTACCTTCAAGGTCATCGACCCGCAATCGGGCCGGCAGATGGGTTTCCGTGCCGACATCACGCCGCAAGTGGCGCGCATCGATGCGCACACCCTGCGCCGCGAAGGCCCGAGCCGTCTGTGCTACGCCGGCAGCGTGCTGCATGCGCAGCCGCGCGCCTTGTCGTCCTCGCGCAGCCCGATCCAGCTGGGCGCCGAGTTGTACGGCGATGCCAGCCCGAGCAGCGACGTGGAAGTCATCAGCCTGATGCTGGCCATGCTGCAACTGGCCGATGTGCCGGATGTGCACATGGACCTCGGTCATGTCGGCATCTACCGCGGCTTGGCCCGTGCGGCCGGTCTTTCCGGTGAAGTTGAACAACAGTTGTTCGATGCATTGCAACGCAAGGCAATCGACGAGGTCATTACCTTGACCGAAGGCTTGCCTGCCGATCTGTCGGGCATGCTGCGCGCGTTGGTCGATCTGTGTGGCGGTCGCGAAGTATTGAGCGCTGCCCGCGAGCGTCTGGCGAATGCGCCGGCACCGGTTCTGGCGGCGCTGGACGATTTGCTGGCGATTGCCGAGCGTCTGTCCACGCGTTTCCCGGAATTACCGCTTTACTTCGACCTGGGCGAGTTGCGCGGTTACCACTACCACACCGGTGTCGTGTTCGCGGTGTTCGTACCGGGTGTTGGCCAGTCCATTGCCCAGGGCGGTCGTTACGACGACATCGGCGCCGACTTCGGTCGCGCTCGTCCGGCAACCGGCTTCTCTACCGATTTGAAAACCCTGGTGACCCTGGGGCGTGCTGAGATCGAGCTACCGTCTGGCGGTATCTGGATGCCTGACAGTACGGATGCGGCACTCTGGCAGCAGGTTTGCCAGTTGCGCAGTGAGGGTCAGCGTGTCGTTCAGGCATTGCCTGGACAACCTTTGGCCGCCGCCCGTGAAGCGGACTGCGACCGGCAATTGATTCAGCAGAACGGGCTTTGGCAAGTATCGCCACTGGCTTCTTGAGTTTTCCTGTCGGCTGCGGCCGGCACCAAGTTTGCGCGAATGAGGACAAGTGTTATGGGTAAGAATGTCGTAGTCCTGGGCACCCAATGGGGTGATGAGGGCAAAGGCAAGATCGTTGATCTGCTGACCGAACATGCTGCCGCCGTAGTGCGCTACCAGGGTGGCCACAACGCGGGTCACACCTTGGTGATCGATGGTGAAAAAACCGTCTTGCACCTGATCCCGTCGGGCGTGCTGCGTGAAGGCGTGCAGTGCCTGATCGGCAACGGCGTGGTGGTTGCACCCGACGCTCTGCTGCGGGAAATCATCAAGCTGGAAGAGAAAGGCGTACCGGTGCGTGAGCGCCTGCGTATCAGCCCGTCCTGCCCGCTGATCCTGTCCTACCACGTAGCGCTGGACCAGGCCCGTGAAAAGGCTCGTGGCGAGCTGAAGATCGGCACCACCGGGCGCGGCATCGGCCCGGCTTACGAAGACAAGGTTGCACGTCGTGGCCTGCGCATCGGCGACCTGTTCCACCGTGAGCGTTTCGCCGCCAAACTGGGCGAGTTGCTGGATTACCACAACTTCGTTCTGGTCAATTACTACAAAGAACCAGCCATCGATTTCCAGAAGACGCTCGACGAGTGCATGGAACACGCCGAGCTGCTGAAGCCGATGATGCTCGACGTCACCGCCGAGCTGCACGAGCTGCGTCGCGCTGGCAAAGACATCATGTTCGAAGGCGCCCAGGGCTCCTTGCTGGACATTGACCATGGTACCTACCCATACGTCACCAGCTCCAATACCACCGCGGGCGGCATTGCCACCGGTTCCGGTTTTGGCCCGATGTACCTGGATTACATCCTGGGCATCACCAAGGCTTACACCACTCGTGTCGGTTCGGGTCCGTTCCCGACTGAGCTGTTCGATGACGTGGGTGCATTCCTGGCCAAGCGTGGCCACGAGTTCGGCGCTACCACTGGCCGTGCCCGTCGTTGCGGCTGGTTCGATGCCGTCATCCTGCGTCGCGCTATCGACGTCAACAGCATCTCGGGCCTGTGCCTGACCAAGCTGGACGTGCTGGACGGTCTGGAAACCATCAACATCTGTGTTGGCTACAAGAACCAGGATGGTGCAGTGATCGACGCACCGACTGACGCCGACAGCTACATCGGCCTGGAGCCGGTGTACGAAGAGATGCCAGGCTGGACTGAATCCACCGTCGGTGCCAAGACGCTGGAAGAGCTGCCACAAGCTGCTCGCAACTACATCAAGCGCGTCGAAGAGTTGGTCGGTGCGCCGATTGACATTATTTCGACGGGCCCGGACCGCAACGAAACCATCGTTTTGCGTCACCCGTTCGCTTAATAAGTCGTTGATGTAGAAAGCAAAGGGCCCTTGATTGGGCCCTTTGTCGTTTATACCTGCCGGACGGCATGACCTTTGCTGTGATGTTGAATAAAAGCATCGCTTCCAGTGCGCCATCAATTTAATGGCGCCAAAGCAGAGGGATTCCAAGTGTCGGCCGTTCTCTCATTGTTACAAAGCCGTTTGTTGCGGCCAGTGTTCGTTACCCTTGGTATCGCCCTTTTGGTGCAGGTGCTGGTGGCTGTCGCCCTAACTCGGAGCACGGTGACTGCGCTTGAAGCCGATCTCGGCGTGCGTCTTGGGACGGATAGTCAAAAACTGTCTGGCGAACTCGAGCAGGCGGGGCGTGAAGTCACGTCGAGCCTGGACAATCTCTCCACCAGTACCCGTCAGCGACTCACCGCCGGCTTGTCGACGCGATTGAAAGACGAGCAGGTGCAATTGCGTGCGACGTTGGAAAAGGATCTCAAGGATTCAGCCAACGATATGGCGCAGTTGTTGGCCTCGGTCGCGCCTCGCGCCATGTGGGACAGCGACGTTCCAACCCTGTCCGAATTTGCCCGTCGGGCCCAACGCAATCCCAACGTGTTGTTCGTGGTATATGACGACGCGACAGGTCAGCACTTGACGCGCTACCTCAATCGCGAAAACCCGATCAACAAGGCGCTGTTGGAGAAAGGCCAGGGCGAGCGGGCGCTGGACAAAGTGCTGGACGCGGCGAAGAACGATCCGTCGGTCTACTACCTCGAAGCCTCGATCAACCCCAACGGCGTGGAAATCGGCAAGGTCTTGATGGGTGTCTCGACCGCCTCAGTGGAAACCGATCTGGCGGCCCTGGATAAACGTTTTGCGGCGCTGATCGCCAGCGGAGATCAACTGGTCGGCGACAGCCTCAAGGGTGCGGCTGCCGACAGTGCCACCGCGATGCGTGCGCGTCTCACCTCCGCGCAGGCCACGGCCTCTGAAATGAAAGCCAACACCACCAGCACCGTGCAGGAAGCGGCGGCGACCTTGCGCTGGCGCATCGGGATGTTCCTGGCGTTGGTCGGTTGCGGTGTGCTGCTGTTGCTCGCTGTTGTGTTGGGCCGTCGAGTGGTCAATCGCTTGAAAATGCTCATCGCTGCGATGGATGACTTAGCGGCGGGCGAGGGTGACCTGACCAAGCGCGTGCAGATCAACAGCAAAGACGAAATCGGCGACATGGCCGCGGCGGTCAATCGCTTTGTGGATAAGTTGCAGCCGATCGTGCGCGAAGCGGGCGATGTGGCCCAGCGCACCGGCGTGGAAATCGGCGCCATGACCCTGCGCAATGCCGGAGCCGATGCGGCGGCGGGCATGCAGCGCGATGAAGTGGCCGAAAGCCTGCGTGCGTTGTCACAGATGGCGGATGAAGCTCAATCAGAAAGCCACGCCATGCAAGCGGCGTTGCAGCAAGTGGTGGACATTCGTTCTGCCACCGATGAAAACACTCGGACTTCGGCCAAGGTCGGCAGCCTCATCGAGGCATTGGCCGGGCAGGTCGATACCGGGGCGAAAGTCATCGAGCGGCTGGCGCAGCAGAGTGAGCAGATTGAAGTGGTACTGACCGTGATTCACGGGATCGCCGAGCAAACCAACCTGCTGGCCCTGAACGCCGCCATCGAAGCGGCGCGTGCCGGAGAAACCGGTCGCGGCTTTGCCGTGGTGGCGGACGAAGTCCGGGCGTTGGCGAGCAAGACCCAAAGTTCTACCGGCGACATCCAGGCGCATATCGTGGCCCTGCAGCAAGGTGCGCGAGAAGCGGTGGCTGCGATTGGTCAGGCCGGGCGTCAGGCCAATGAAGGGTTGCTGGTGTTGCGTGACAGCGCTAGGTTGCAGCAATCGGTGCAGGCGTCGGTCGAGCAGGTGCATGCTGCGATTGGTCTGGCGACCCAGGCAGCGGCGCATCAGGCACAAGGTGCGCAAGCGGTGCGGGGTCGGGTTGAGACGATTCATGCGCAGGCTGAGAAAGCGGCTCAGGCGGTGGTGGAAACCACGGCCAGCGGCAAGGTGCTGGATGGGTTGGCGGCGCAGTTGAAGGCGAGCCTGGGGCAGTTCAGGGCGTAAGATTTGTATTGGCGGGTCTGACGCCTTTGCGGGCAAGTCGAATCGTCGCACCGCTCGCTCCTACAAGGGATCACGCATTCCCTGTAGGAGCGAGCGGTGCGACGATTCGACTTGCCCGCGAAGCTTTTCAGCGGCTCAAATACATCCGGGTTGTTAACAGGTACACAGGCAGCCCCGACACCAAAATCAACAGCGCCGCATAAGGCGCCGCCGCCGCAAACTCCACGTTCGCGGTATGCGCCCAAACCTCCGTTGCCAGCGTATTGAGCCCGGTCGGACTCAACAGCAGTGTCGCCGTCAGTTCCTTCATTGCATCCAGAAACACCAACGCGAACGCCGCACCCAGCGCCGGGAAAATGATCGGCAGCGTCACCCGGCAAAACGCGCTGAAAGACGACGCCCCCAGCGTGCGTGCCGCCTCTTCCAGTTGCGGCGCTGCCTTGTTCAGCGCCGTGCGAATCGGCGCCTGCGCCAAGGGCAGAAACAGCAGCGCATAAGCGATCAGCAGCAGTGCCGACGTCTGGTACAGCACTGGCACATAATGCAGAGCGAAATACACCAGCGTCAGCGCAATGACCAAGCCTGGCAGCGCGTGGAGCAGATACGGCAAGCGCTCGGCCCAGATCGCCAGCCGGCCTTTATGCCGCACTACCAGCAATCCCACCGGCACCGCCAGCACCAGGCACAGCGCGGCGCCACCCAGCGACAGCGCCAGGGACGACAGCAGTGCCTCGCTGATCGCCGCCACCGGGAATGCCGCCGACGAACCTACCGCCAGCCAGTACGCCAGCATCCCCAGCGGAATGCCGCTGCCGATGATCGCCAATGCCAGGCAGTAAACCTGTCCGGCGACTGTCCACGGCCCCAGTCGAACTTGTCCCGCCTGCCGCGCTGCGCCCTGGCCGGTGCGCACGTGCCGGCCCTTGCCGCGTACTCGCAACTCAAGCCACAACAGCACCAGGCAAAGCGCCAGAAGCACCGCCGACAGCATCGCCGCGTTGGCGTTGCTGAATTCCAGTTCGAACTGCTGATAGATTGCGGTGGTGAAGGTTTGCAGGCCGATGATCGACAGGGCGCCGAACTCCACCAGCATGTGCAGGGCTATCAACAGTGAACCGGCAAGCAGGGACGGCCAAAGCAGGGGGAGGGTAATCCTGAAAAATACGCCCCAGCGATTCTGTCCCAGGGTGCGGGCAGATTCTTCCAGGGATGGATCAAGGTTGCGCAGGGTCGCTGCGACGGGCAGAAATATCAGTGGGTACTTTGACAGGGTCATCACCAGGATCGCCCCGCCCAAGCCTTCGAAATGCGCGCTCAGGGACACCCAGGTAAAGCTGCTGACGAACGCCGGCACGGCGAACGGCAAGCACAGGATCACGCCCCACAAACGCCGCCCCGGAAGATTGCTGCGTTCCAGCAACCAGGCAAGGGACAAGCCGATCACGCCGCACGCGACTGTCACACCGATCATTAGCGCCAACGTATTGCGCAGCAGCCCGAACACATAAGGCCGCCACAGCAGGTGCAGTGCCTCAGCCCAGCCGGCCTGCCAGGCCTTCAGCCCGACATACACCAGCGGCAAAAGACTGAGCACCACCAACAGCAAAACCGGCAGCAGCAGCCATATCGACGGCTGCTTGCGCCGTGGCACGTAACCCCCGCGCGAGGCGGGGGCGGATAACGATGCGCTCATCAGTTCAGGCCAACGTCACGTTCCAGGTCCAGGGCTTCTTCGGCGTTGCCGAGGTCGGCCGGGGTGACTTTCGGTGCCTCCAGTTCGCTGAATGGCTTGAGGCCGCGATCCGATTCCATGCCTTTGTGCAGCGGGTATTCGGCGGTGGTCTGGGTGATCACGCGCTGGCCTTCTTCGCTGGCCATGTAGGCGAGGAATTGCTGGGCTTCTTTTGGATGTTTGCTGGATTTCAGCACGGCGGCGCTGGAAACAGTGATCAGCCCACCGACGTCGCCGCCGGTGAAGTAATGCAGTTTCGAGTCGAGCTGGCCTTTTTCACGTTGCAAAGCGAACCAGTAGTAGTTGTTCACCAGTACGGTGGCGACTTCGCCGTTTTCCACTGCCTTCAGCGCCACCATGTTGTTGCTGTAAGTCTTGCCGAACGCGCGCAGGCCGGTCAGCCATTCTTCGGCCGCGTCCATGCCGTGCACTTTGATGATTGCCACGGCCTGTTCCTGGAACGCGCCGCTGGTGGGTACGAAGCCGACCTTGCCTTGCCATTTCGGATCGGAGAATTCCATCACCGACTTGGGCAGGTCTTTTTCATCGATCAGTTTCGGATTGAAGGCGACCACACGGACCCGGGCGGTGATGCCGATCCAGGTGCCATTGCCGGCGACGTAGTCTTTCGGCAGAACGGCGAGGGTGGCGGCGTCGGTCTCGGCCAGCAGACCCTGTTCACCGAGCTTGTTCAGCGGTGGCGATTCTTCGGTGTAGATCACATCGGCAGGGGAGCGATCACCTTCTTCGACGACCTGGCTGGCGAGCTGGTTGCTGCTGCCTTTGCGCACGTTGACGTGAATGCCGGTCTTGGCTTCGAAGGCTTTGGCGATGGCGTCACCGACTTCCTTGTGTTGGCCGTTGTAGAGGGTCAGGGAAACTGGATCAGCAGCCTGGGTGAGGGGAGTGGCGAGTGCCAGGCCGAGCAGGGTGAAGGTCAGGCCTCGGCGCAGGGTATTTCGAAACATCATTCGCAGGGTTCCTCACTGTCGCATTGCAAAAACTTGAAACAATGATAAACGATATTGTTTCTCAAGTGCGCCTTGCGGGGTTGGGAGGGTTTTGCTAAAGGGGTTGCGATCCCCTCGCCACAAAAAGCCCTTTCACTCAGGAAGGGGTGTTGGCTTGTTTTTTAGGGGGCCAGAAACGCAAAAACCCGCTTTCGCGGGTTTCTGTGAAATTCAAGATCGTGACCTTGAATTTGAATTGGTGCCCAGAAGAAGACTCGAACTTCCACGACCTTGCGGTCACCAGCACCTGAAGCTGGCGTGTCTACCAATTTCACCATCTGGGCATAATCTTCAGCGTCACCGCTGTCGATGTGGCGCACTATACGGAGAGCGTTTTGATCTGTAAACCCCTGATTTAAATTTAATAAATCAGATGTTTAGAATGCAAAAAACCCGCTTTCGCGGGTTTTTGTGTGAGCCTTGAAATTGATCTAATCTCAAGCTCTAAATTGGTGCCCAGAAGAAGACTCGAACTTCCACGACCTTGCGGTCACCAGCACCTGAAGCTGGCGTGTCTACCAATTTCACCATCTGGGCAGTATCGGCAATGCTAGTGCGTCGTCGATGGCGCGCACTATACGGAGCGTCTTTTTAACTGTAAACCCCTGGCATCAAAAAAACCTTGAAAATTTTACCAGCGGCATTTAAATCAGCTTCACGCGGTCGATATAAGGCTTTAGACAGGCTGTCACAGCCTGAAATTTCCCGTTTCATTACGCCTATGCCAAACTAACCCGCATATAGACAAGGTGAAAACTCTCTAATGGCCGATTGGCAGTCCCTCGATCCCGAGGCCGCTCGTGAAGCGGAAAAATATGACAACCCTATTCCTAGCCGCGAACTGATCCTTCAGCACCTTGCTGATCGGGGTTCGCCTGCTAACCGCGAGCAGCTGGTGGAGGAGTTTGGTCTGACCACAGAAGACCAGATCGAAGCCCTGCGTCGCCGCCTGCGCGCCATGGAGCGCGATGCCCAACTCATCTATACCCGTCGCGGCACCTATGCGCCGGTGGACAAGCTCGACCTGATCCTCGGCCGCATCAGCGGTCACCGTGACGGCTTCGGCTTCCTGGTCCCGGACGATGGCAGTGACGACCTGTTCATGAGCCCGGCGCAAATGCGCCTGGTGTTCGATGGTGACCGGGCCCTGGCCCGTGTTTCCGGCCTCGACCGTCGCGGTCGCCGCGAAGGCATGATCGTCGAAGTGGTATCCCGTGCCCACGAGACCATCGTCGGCCGCTACTTCGAAGAGGGCGGTATCGGTTTTGTGGTTGCGGACAATCCGAAGATCCAGCAAGAAGTGCTGGTCACCCCGGGCCGTAACGCCAACGCGCAGGTCGGTCAGTTCGTCGAAGTGAAGATCACTCACTGGCCGACGCCACGCTTCCAGCCGCAAGGCGACGTGGTTGAAGTCGTGGGTAACTACATGGCGCCGGGCATGGAAATCGACATTGCCCTGCGCACCTACGATATTCCTCACGTCTGGCCTGAGGCTGTGCTCAAAGAAGCCGCCAAGCTCAAGCCGGAAGTTGAAGAGAAAGGCAAAGAGAAGCGCATCGACCTGCGTCATCTGCCGTTCGTCACCATTGACGGTGAAGACGCGCGCGATTTCGATGACGCGGTTTACTGCGAAGCCAAGCCAGGCAAGCTGCGGCTGTTCTCCGGCGGCTGGAAGTTGTACGTGGCGATTGCCGACGTTTCCAGCTACGTGAAGATCGGTTCGGCCCTGGATAACGAATCCCAGGTTCGCGGCAACTCGGTGTACTTCCCCGAGCGCGTCGTGCCGATGCTGCCGGAGCAGTTGTCCAACGGCCTGTGCTCGCTGAACCCGCACGTCGATCGCCTGGCCATGGTTTGCGAGATGACCATCTCCAAATCCGGCGAGATGACCGACTACTGCTTCTACGAAGCGGTGATTCATTCCCATGCTCGCCTGACCTACAACAAGGTCAGCGCGATGCTGGAAACGCCGAAACTCACCGAAGCGCGTCAGCTTCGTGGCGAGTACACCGACGTTCTGCCGCACCTCAAGCAGCTTTACGCACTGTACAAGGTGCTGCTGGCCGCTCGTCACGTGCGTGGCGCGATCGATTTCGAAACTCAGGAAACCCGGATCATCTTCGGGACCGAGCGCAAAATTGCCGAAATCCGTCC
This sequence comes from Pseudomonas sp. LBUM1660, assembly GCF_059695935.1. Taxonomy (NCBI): domain Bacteria; kingdom Pseudomonadati; phylum Pseudomonadota; class Gammaproteobacteria; order Pseudomonadales; family Pseudomonadaceae; genus Pseudomonas; species Pseudomonas sp. LBUM1660. Next base: position 611,617 of record NZ_CP166795.1, read on the forward strand.
GACCGTCCGTAACGATGCGCACAAGCTGATCGAGGAATGCATGCTGGCGGCCAACGTGGCCACCGCCGAATTCCTGAAGAAGCACGAAATCCCTGCGTTGTATCGCGTCCACGATGGTCCGCCACCGGAACGTCTGGAAAAACTGCGCGCCTTCCTCGGCGAGCTCGGTCTGTCCCTGCACAAAGGCAAGGACGGCCCGTCGCCGAAGGATTACCAGGCATTGCTGGCGAGCATCAAGGATCGTCCGGATTTCCACCTGATCCAGACCGTCATGCTGCGCTCGTTGAGCCAAGCGGTGTACAGCGCCGATAACCAGGGCCACTTCGGCCTGAATTACGAAGCCTATACCCACTTCACCTCGCCGATCCGCCGCTACCCGGACTTGCTCACGCACCGGGCGATCCGCAGCGTCATCCATTCCAAGCAAGACACCCCGCACGTTCGCCGTGCCGGCGCGATGACCATTCCGAAAGCGCGTATCTATCCGTACGACGAAGCGGCGCTGGAACAGCTTGGCGAGCAATGCTCGATGAGCGAACGCCGTGCCGACGAAGCAACCCGCGACGTGGTGAACTGGCTCAAGTGCGAGTTCATGAAAGACCGAGTGGGCGAATCGTTCCCAGGTGTGATCACCGCGGTGACCGGTTTTGGCCTGTTCGTCGAGCTGACCGACATCTACGTCGAAGGCCTGGTGCACGTCACCGCGCTGCCGGGCGATTACTACCACTTCGATCCAGTGCACCACCGCCTCGCCGGTGAGCGTACCGGTCGCAGCTTCCGCCTGGGCGACACCGTTGAAGTGCGCGTGATGCGCGTTGACCTCGACGAGCGCAAGATCGACTTCGAGATGGCTGAAAAAACCATCAGCGCGCCGATCGGCCGCAAGAAGCGCGGCACTGAAAAGACTGAGCCTGCCGCCAAGACCGCGGCTAAAACCGCTGCAGAGCCGGCCCCGGCTAAAACCGGTCGTCGTCCTGCCAAGGAAAAGGCTGTCGAGGCCTATCGCCCAAGCGATGCCGCGGCGAAAAATGCCGAGCTGCGTAAAAGTCGTGAACTGAAGCAGGCGTTGCTGTCTGAAGCGAAAAGCGGCGGTAAAGCGGCGTCTGGGGGAAAGACCGGACGGTCGGCGCCTGACAAGGCTCCCGGCAGCAAGCCAAGCAAACACCGTAAGGGCCCGCCGAAAGCGGGTTCGGCCCCAGCCAAAAGCGGCGGGGCGCGTAAACCTAAGGCCAAGTCATGAGTCATTTGGAAAAGATCTACGGCGTGCACGCTGTAGAAGCGTTGTTGCGTCACCACCCGAAACGCGTCAAGCAGATCTGGCTGGCTGAAGGCCGCAGTGATCCGCGGGTTCAGACACTGATCGCCCTGGCTGCGGAAAATCGCGTGGCCGTCGGCCAGGCTGAGCGCCGTGAGCTGGATGCCTGGGTTGAAGGCGTGCACCAGGGCGTCGTGGCGGATGTGAGCCCGAGCCAGGTCTGGGGCGAGGCGATGCTCGACGAGTTGCTCGATCGCACCGAAGGCGCACCACTGTTGCTGGTGCTCGACGGCGTGACCGATCCGCACAACCTTGGCGCTTGCCTGCGCTCGGCCGATGCGGCCGGTGCGCTGGCGGTGATCGTGCCGAAGGACAAGTCAGCCACCCTGACCCCGACGGTACGGAAGGTGGCCTGCGGTGCGGCGGAAGTGATTCCGTTGGTTGCCGTGACCAACCTGGCGCGCACTCTGGAAAAACTCAAGCAGCGTGGCTTGTGGGTTGTCGGTACGGCGGGCGAGGCTGAGCAGAGTCTGTATCAGCAAGACATGACCGGCCCGACCATCCTGATCATGGGGGCGGAAGGCAGCGGCATGCGTCGCCTGACTCGCGATCTTTGCGACTACCTGGTGCATCTGCCGATGACTGGCAGCGTCAGCAGTCTCAACGTGTCCGTGGCGACCGGCGTCTGCCTGTTCGAGGCCCAGCGCCAGCGTAGCGTCAAGGCCGCCGGAGCCGCCAAGAAGTCCTGATTTGCACGCGATTCAAATGTGGGAGCGGGCTTGCTCGCGAAGAGGGAGTGTCAGTCGACATCAATGTTGACTGATGTACCGCTTTCGCGAGCAAGCCCGCTCCCACATTGGTTCTGTGTTGGAGCAAAGATCTGTGGTGCGAACGAACTGTTCAAATAATCACCAATTGCCTTGCACCTCTCCCGCCCCTTCTCTACAATTGCGCCCCTTGCTGTGACGGCAGGCACTGATGTGTCTATCGCAAGCAAGTCCATAAGTGTCATTCACTCCTTGTCTGACCGTTTTTGAACGGCAGGCTACAACCCGTAAGGAGCATTCATGCGTCATTACGAAATCATCTTTTTGGTCCACCCGGATCAAAGCGAGCAAGTCGGCGGCATGGTAGAGCGTTACACCAAGCTGATCGAAGAAGACGGCGGCAAAATCCACCGTCTGGAAGATTGGGGCCGTCGTCAACTGGCCTACGCAATCAACAATGTTCACAAGGCTCACTACGTGATGCTGAACGTTGAATGCACTGGCAAGGCCCTGGCCGAGCTGGAAGACAACTTCCGCTACAACGATGCAGTGATCCGTAACCTGGTCATCCGTCGCGAAGAAGCCGTTACCGGCCAATCCGAGATGCTCAAGGCTGAAGAAAACCGCAGTGAGCGCCGTGAGCGTCGCGACCGTCCTGAGCACGAAGGCGCTGATAGCGCTGATAGTGATGACAGCGACAACAGCGATAACGCTGACGAGTAATCCACGGACCTTTTAAGGAGCCTATCAAATGGCACGTTTCTTCCGTCGTCGTAAATTCTGCCGCTTCACCGCTGAAGACGTGAAAGAGATCGATTACAAAGATCTCAACACTCTGAAAGCCTACGTATCCGAGACCGGCAAAATCGTTCCAAGCCGCATCACCGGTACCAAAGCTCGTTATCAGCGTCAGCTGGCCACCGCTATCAAGCGCGCCCGCTTCCTGGCCCTGCTGGCCTACACCGACAGCCACGGCCGCTGAGACCGGGCAGTCGACACGTAGCAAAGGATTGAATGCATGCGCGCCATAGCTGAGTTCATCATGCGCGGCCGTATGCAGGCCACTCTGGTAGTGGCTGGATGCGCAATATTGCCGTTGTTGTATTGGTTGGGTGCTGCCGCTGGATGCCTCGTGCTTCTGCGGCGCGGATTGAAGGACGCCATTGGCGTACTTGCTCTGGGACTGCTGCCGGCGTTGATCTGGTGGCTTTACTCCGATGACCCACGAGCACTTCTGGTGCTGCTGGGGTCTACGAGCCTTGCGTTGGTTTTACGCGCAAGCGAGTCCTGGAACCGCGTGCTGCTGGTCAGCATAGCGATGGGAGTGGTGTTTGCAGTGGTGCTGGGGACAGTTTTTGCTCCCCAAATCGAGATGCTGGCGCAGGCTTTGATAAAAGTCATGCCGTCGCTACTCGGTGATGTCTACCAGAAGTTGTCGGTAGACGAGCAAGCGCATTTTGCGTCCCTGATTGCACCGGTCCTGACCGGCCTGATTGCGGCCTTGTTGCAAATCGTCAGTGTGCTGAGCCTGATTGTCGGGCGCTACTGGCAGGCGTTGTTGTACAACCCGGGTGGTTTTGGTCGCGAGTTTCGCGCCATCCGATTCCCGCTTTTACCAGCGATGTTGCTGCTGGCGTTCATGCTTCTGGGGCCGAATATTGGCCCACAGATGGCGATGTTGACGCCGTTGTGCAGCGTACCGCTGGTGTTCGCCGGGCTGGCCCTGATTCACGGGCTGGTGGCGCAAAAGCGACTGGCCAGGTTCTGGCTGGTGGGGTTGTACGTCACGCTGTTGCTGTTCATGCAGCTGATCTATCCGTTGCTGGTGGTCTTGGCCATCGTCGACAGCCTGATTGATTTTCGCGGTCGTTCGGCACCGAAAGATGCCGATAGCGCGAACGGTGAAGGTTAAAAGTTAAGAGGATTTTCACATGCAACTGATCCTTCTGGAAAAAGTCACCAACCTGGGCAACCTGGGTGACAAAGTAAACGTTAAGGCTGGTTACGGTCGTAACTACCTGCTGCCTTACGGCAAAGCTACCGCTGCGACCGCTGCCAACCTGGCTGCGTTCGAAGAGCGTCGCGCTGAGCTGGAAAAAGCCGCAGCAGACCGTAAAACTTCGGCTGAAAGCCGTGCCGCCCAACTGGCTGAGCTGGAAGTGACTATCACTGCCACCGCTGGTGACGAAGGCAAGCTGTTCGGTTCGATCGGTACTCACGACATCGCTGATGCACTGACCGCCTCTGGCGTTGAAGTGGCAAAAAGCGAAGTTCGTCTGCCGAACGGCACCATCCGCAACGTAGGTGAATTCGACGTAGCCGTGCACTTGCACGCCGAAGTTGAAGCCACTGTACGCGTTGTCGTGGTAGCAGCTTAAGCAGCACTTGATCGACTGGCGGCTTGCCCGTCAGACGGTTAACATCGGGCACGATCCTGTTTACAGGTCGTGCCTTTTGTTTTTCTGAAATTCCTAATTCCAAGTGGCCATGAACGATATCTCCGCTCCCGAGCAATACGATCTGCAAACCGCTGCCCTGAAGGTACCGCCGCATTCCATCGAGGCCGAACAGGCTGTGCTCGGTGGTTTGATGCTGGACAACAACGCCTGGGAACGCGTGCTCGATCAAGTTTCGGACGGTGATTTCTATCGGCATGACCACCGCTTGATCTTCCGTGCAATCGCCAAACTGGCGGACCTGAACTCGCCAATCGACGTCGTGACCCTGGCCGAGCAATTGGACAAGGAAGGTCAGACTTCGCAGGTTGGTGGCCTCGGTTACCTCGGTGAACTGGCAAAAAACACGCCGTCCGTCGCGAACATCAAGGCCTATGCGCAGATTGTCCGCGCGCGGGCAACCTTGCGACAGCTGATCGGCATTGCTTCCGAAATTGCCGACAGTGCCTTCAACCCCGAAGGCCGCACGGCTGAAGAGATTCTCGACGAAGCTGAACGGCAGATCTTCCAGATCGCCGAGGCCCGGCCAAAAACCGGCGGCCCGGTGAGCGTGAATGACCTGCTGACCAAGGCCATCGACCGCATCGACACCTTGTTCAACACCGACAACGCCATTACCGGCCTGTCCACCGGTTACACCGACCTCGACGAGATGACCAGCGGCCTGCAACCGTCTGACCTGATCATCGTCGCCGGCCGTCCGTCCATGGGCAAAACCACCTTTGCGATGAACCTGGTGGAAAACGCCGTGTTGCGCAGTGACAAGTGCGTTTTGGTTTACTCGCTCGAGATGCCAGGCGAATCGCTGATCATGCGTATGTTGTCGTCCCTGGGCCGTATCGACCAGACCAAGGTTCGTGCCGGTCGCCTGGACGATGACGATTGGCCGCGCCTGACGTCGGCGGTCAATCTGCTGAATGATCGCAAGCTGTTCATCGACGATACGGCCGGTATCAGCCCGTCGGAAATGCGTGCGCGGACCCGGCGTCTGGTGCGTGAGCACGGCGATGTCGCCCTGATCATGATCGACTACCTGCAATTGATGCAGATTCCAGGTTCCGGCGGCGACAACCGGACCAACGAGATTTCCGAGATCTCCCGTTCCCTTAAGGCCCTGGCCAAGGAATTCAACTGCCCGGTGGTGGCGCTGTCGCAGCTCAACCGCTCCCTGGAGCAACGACCGAACAAGCGCCCGATCAACTCCGACCTCCGGGAATCCGGAGCGATCGAGCAGGATGCTGACGTGATCATGTTTGTGTATCGGGACGAGGTGTATCACCCGGAGACCGAGCATAAAGGCATCGCCGAGATCATCATCGGCAAGCAGCGAAACGGCCCGATCGGCACGTCGCGACTGGCGTTCATCGGTAAATACACCCGCTTCGAAAACCTCGCGCCGGGCAGCTATAACTTCGACGACGAATAACGCCCAGGCAGGACGCTTGCCCTGTGGCGAGGGAGCTTGCTCCCGCTCGGCTGCGCAGCAGTCGCAAAGCTGAGAAATGCGGTCCGTCTGGAAAAATTCGGTCGAAGGTTTTGGGGCCGCTTCGCTGCCCAGCGGGAGCAAGCTCCCTCGCCACAAGGGTTGCGCCTAGTCTCTGGATCTTTGCGCAAAACGGTCGACACCAATTTCCGACCATAGCCGTCGGAATTGGTTATTTTTTGTGCTATATTCCGCGCCCGCGATTTTTCATCTCAACACCGGTCATCGTCATGCAAACAGCCAAGCCGTTATTTGACTATCCCAAGTACTGGGCCGAATGTTTCGGTCCAGCGCCATTCCTGCCGATGAGCAGGGAGGAGATGGATCAGCTTGGCTGGGATTCCTGCGACATCATCATCGTCACCGGTGATGCCTACGTCGATCACCCGTCTTTCGGTATGGCAATCATCGGCCGGCTGCTGGAGTCGCAAGGCTTTCGCGTCGGGATCATTGCCCAGCCGAACTGGCAGTCCAAAGACGACTTCATGAAGCTCGGCGAGCCGAACCTGTTTTTCGGCGTCGCGGCCGGCAACATGGACTCGATGATCAACCGCTACACCGCCGACAAGAAAATCCGTTCCGATGACGCCTACACCCCCGGTGGCCTGGCGGGCAAACGTCCGGACCGCGCGAGCCTGGTTTACAGCCAGCGCTGCAAGGAAGCCTACAAGAACGTACCGATCGTACTCGGTGGCATCGAAGCTTCCCTGCGCCGCATTGCCCACTACGATTACTGGCAGGACCGGGTGCGCAACTCGATCCTGATCGACGCCAGCGCCGACATCCTGCTCTACGGCAACGCCGAGCGTGCGATCGTCGAAGTCGCTCAGCGTCTGTCTTACGGTCACAAGATCGAAGACATCACCGACGTGCGCGGTACCGCGTTCATTCGTCGTGACACGCCCAAAGACTGGTACGAGGTCGACTCCACGCGTATCGACCGTCCGGGTAAGGTCGACAAGATCATCAACCCGTACGTGAATACTCAAGACACCCAGGCTTGCGTCATCGAGCAGGAAAAAGGCCCGGTTGAAGACCCGAGCGAAGCCAAGGTCGTACAGATCCTGGCCAGCCCGAAAATGACCCGTGACAAAACCGTGATTCGTCTGCCATCGGTCGAGAAAGTCCGTGGCGACGCGGTTCTGTACGCTCACGCCAACCGCGTGCTTCACCTGGAAACCAACCCGGGCAACGCCCGTGCGCTGGTGCAGAAGCATGGCGAAGTCGACGTCTGGTTCAACCCGCCGCCGATTCCGATGACCACTGAAGAAATGGACTACGTGTTCGGCATGCCTTATGCGCGTATTCCGCACCCGGCGTATGGCAAGGAAAAAATCCCGGCCTACGACATGATCCGCTTCTCGGTGAACATCATGCGTGGCTGCTTCGGTGGCTGCACGTTCTGCTCGATCACCGAGCACGAAGGCCGGATCATCCAGAACCGTTCCGAAGAGTCGATCATTCGCGAAATCGAAGAGATCCGCGACAAGGTCCCAGGCTTCACCGGCGTGATTTCCGATCTCGGCGGCCCGACCGCGAACATGTACCGCATCGCGTGCAAGAGCCCGGAAATCGAATCCGCGTGCCGCAAGCCGTCGTGTGTGTTCCCGGGCATTTGCCCGAACCTGAACACCGATCACTCGTCGCTGATCCAGCTGTACCGCAGCGCCCGTGCCTTGCCGGGTGTGAAGAAGATCCTGATCGCTTCCGGTCTGCGCTACGACCTCGCGGTCGAGTCGCCGGAATACGTCAAAGAGCTGGTGACCCACCACGTCGGTGGTTACCTGAAGATCGCCCCGGAACACACCGAGGAAGGTCCGCTCAACCAGATGATGAAACCGGGCATCGGCAGCTATGACAAGTTCAAGCGCATGTTCGAGAAGTACTCCAAGGAAGCCGGGAAAGAGCAGTACCTGATTCCATACTTCATCGCCGCCCACCCGGGTACCACCGATGAAGACATGATGAACCTGGCCCTGTGGCTCAAGGGCAACGGCTTCCGTGCCGACCAGGTGCAGGCGTTCTATCCGTCGCCAATGGCCACCGCCACCGCGATGTACCACTCGGGCAAGAACCCGCTGCGCAAGGTCACTTACAAGAGTGACGCCGTGACCATCGTCAAGAGCGAAGAGCAGCGTCGTCTGCACAAGGCGTTCTTGCGTTATCACGACCCGAAAGGCTGGCCTATGCTGCGTGAAGCGCTGACCCGCATGGGCCGCGCCGACCTGATCGGGCCGGGCAAGAACCAGTTGATCCCGCTGCATCAGCCGGCGACCGACAGCTACCAGAGCGCCCGTCGCAAGAACTCGACGCCGGCCGGCAGCCATAAAGTGGCCACGGAAAAGACCACCAAGATCCTGACCCAGCATACCGGCCTGCCACCGCGTGCCAGCGATGGCGGCAATCCGTGGGACAAGCGTGAACAGGCCAAGGCGGCGGCATTTGCCCGCAACCAGCAGGCGGCCAAGGAGCGCAAGGACGCGGCCAAAGGCAAAGGGCCCAAGCCTGCGCGCAAACCGGTTGTGCCGCGCTAAGCCTCGTTTGAGCTGAACAGAACGCCAACCTTCGGGTTGGCGTTTTGCGTTTCTGGGCTACGAAAAACAGGGCGCCGGGCGGTAGCTGTTTCGGGGCAACTGGCCTCTTCGCGAGCAAGCCCGCTCCCACATTAGACCGTGCTCGCAAAGAAGGCGCCGATCAAATGTGGGAGCGGGCTTGCTCGCGAAGAGGCCAGCACAGCCATTACACATCCAGGCTGGCGGTCACCGGCCGCAACATTTTCGTGCAACTCCCTCGAACCAATTTCCCGCATCGCCCGATTTTGGTGCTGTACTGCCTCAAGCAACCGAAGAAAGCGCCAGCACCGCTGGATGGCATAAGTCTTGCGCGCTTTCCCAATACGCTTAAGGCTCGCAGGAGGCACGCCGTGTCGATTCATGTCGCATTGCACCACGTCACGCATTACCGCTACGACCGCGCCGTCGAGCTCGGTCCGCAGATCGTTCGCCTGCGCCCGGCCGCCCACAGCCGCACGCGGATTCTGTCCTATGCGCTGAAAGTCTCTCCCGAGCAGCATTTCATCAACTGGCAGCAAGACCCCCAGGGTAATTACCTGGCGCGGTTGGTGTTCCCGGAGAAAACCGATGAGCTGCGAATCGAAGTCGATCTGCTGGCAGAGATGGCGGTCTTCAATCCGTTCGACTTCTTCCTCGAGCCCTATGCGGAAAAGATCCCGTTCACCTACGCCGCAGACGAGCGCAAGGAACTGGCACCGTACCTGGAAACCCTGCCCCTGACGCCGAAGTTCAAGGCCTATCTGGACGGCATCGACCGCACGCCACTGCCGAGCGTGGATTTCCTCGTGGCGCTCAATCAGCGCCTGAGCGAAGACATCGGCTACCTGATCCGCATGGAGCCCGGCGTACAAACCCCCGAGCACACCCTCGAACACGCCTCCGGTTCGTGCCGTGATTCGGCGTGGCTGCTGGTGCAATTGCTGCGCAACCTCGGGCTGGCGGCGCGTTTCGTCTCCGGCTACCTGATTCAACTCACTGCCGACGTCAAAAGCCTCGACGGCCCCTCGGGCACGGAAGTGGACTTCACCGACTTGCACGCCTGGTGCGAGGTCTATTTGCCCGGTGCCGGCTGGATCGGCCTGGACGCGACGTCAGGGCTGTTTGCCGGTGAAGGACACATTCCGTTGGCGTGCAGCCCCGATCCGGGCTCTGCGGCACCGATCAGTGGCCTGGTGGAACCGTGCGAGTGCGAATTCACCCACGAAATGTCCGTGGAGCGGATCTGGGAAGCGCCGCGGGTCACCAAACCCTACACCGAAGACCAGTGGCTGGCGATTCAGGCGCTGGGGCGGCAGATCGATGCCGACCTGCTGGAAGGCGACGTGCGCCTGACCATGGGCGGCGAGCCGACGTTTGTTTCCATCGACGATCCGGACGGTGCCGAGTGGAACACCGCCGCGCTCGGGCCGGACAAGCGTCATTTGTCCGCAGAATTGTTCCAGCGCATGCGTAAACACTACGCGCCCAAAGGCCTGGTGCATTTTGGTCAGGGCAAGTGGTACCCCGGCGAGCAATTGCCGCGCTGGTCGCTGAACTGCTATTGGCGCCGCGATGGCGTGCCGATCTGGCACAACAGCGCGCTGATCGCTGATGAGCAGCAAGACTACGGCGCCGATGGCGAACTGGCCGGGCGTTTTCTGTCGAGTGTCGCCGAACGCCTGAACATTCCGCCACGCTTTGTTTTTCCTGCCTACGAAGACAATTTCTATTACCTCTGGCGCGAAGGCACGTTGCCGCTGAACGTCAGCGCTGAAGATTCACGTCTCGAAGAACCGTTGGAGCGGGCGCGCCTGCGTAAAGTCTTCAGCCAGGGCCTGGACAAGGTGATCGGCCAGGTCCTGCCGCTGGCGCGCACCGCCAAGGGCGATCAATGGCAAACCGGTCGCTGGTACCTGCGTGACGAGCATTGTCGGCTGGTGCCTGGAGACTCTCCGCTGGGTTATCGTCTGCCGCTGGGCTCGCAGCCTTGGGTGAAAGCCGCCGAGTACCCGTTCATCTACCCGAACGACCCCAACCAGGAATTCCCCGCGCTTCCAGACACTCAGCAATTGAACAGCCCGGGGGCGCCGGCCGAAGCGCTCGAGCGGGATCTGGAGGTCGATGAATCCGCCGATTGGCTGACCCGCACCGCGTTTTGCGCCGAGGCTCGGGAAGGCCGGTTGTACCTGTTCATGCCGCCGCTGGAGCGGGTCGAGGATTATCTGGAGCTGGTCACCGCAATCGAGGCGACGGCTCAGGAACTGCATTGCCCGGTGTTGCTGGAAGGCTACGAGCCGCCGAGCGATCCACGCCTGAGCAACTTCCGCATCACCCCCGATCCGGGTGTGATCGAGGTCAATGTGCAGCCGTCCGCCACGTGGGATGAGCTGGTCGAACGCACCGAGTTTCTCTACGAAGAAGCGCGCCAGACTCGACTGACCACCGAGAAATTCATGATCGACGGCCGGCACACCGGTACGGGCGGCGGCAACCATTTCGTCCTGGGTGGCGCGACGCCGGCTGACTCCCCGTTCCTGCGTCGTCCCGATCTGCTGCGCAGCCTGATCAGTTACTGGCATAACCACCCGTCCTTGTCCTACCTGTTTTCCGGATTGTTCATCGGCCCGACGTCCCAGGCGCCGCGTGTCGATGAAGCGCGCAACGATGCCTTGTACGAACTGGAAATCGCCTTCGCCCAGATGCCCGAACCAGGCGAGGAGTGCGCGCCGTGGCTGGTCGACCGGTTGCTGCGTAACTTGCTGATCGACGTGACCGGCAACACGCACCGCGCCGAGTTCTGCATCGACAAGCTCTATTCGCCGGATGGCGCGACGGGGCGTCTTGGATTGCTTGAGTTGCGCGCCTTTGAAATGCCACCGCATGCGCGCATGAGCCTGGCGCAACAGTTGCTGCTGCGGGCGCTGGTAGCGCGGTTCTGGCGCGAGCCTTATGCGCCGCCGAAACTGGCGCGCTGGGGCACTGAGCTGCATGACCGGTTCCTGTTGCCACACTTTATCGAGCAGGATTTCGCTGATGTGATCGTCGATCTCAATGCCGCCGGTTATCCCGTGCGCGCAGAGTGGTTTGCCGCGCATCTGGAATTTCGTTTTCCCAAGGTTGGCGATTACGCGGTCAGCGGCATCGAGCTGGAAGTGCGTCAGGCGCTGGAGCCTTGGCATGTGCTGGGCGAGGAGGGCGCGGTCGGCGGCACGGTGCGATATGTGGATTCGTCGCTGGAGCGCTTGCAGGTCAAACTCACCGGTCTGCCGCCGCAGCGCTATTTGCTGACCTGCAACGGTGTTCCGGTGCCCTTGCAGCCCACCGGGAGAGTCGGCGAGTTTGTCGCGGGTGTGCGTTTCCGCGCCTGGCAACCGGCCAACTGCCTGCAACCCACCATCCCGGTCCACGCACCGCTGGTGTTCGACCTGCTCGACACCTGGATGCAACGTTCTCTGGGTGGCTGTCAGTACCACGTTGCCCATCCGGGCGGGCGCAACTACGACAGCCTGCCGGTCAACGCGAATGAGGCCGAGAGCCGTCGAATGGCGCGATTCTTCCGTATCGGACACAGCCCTGGGAAACTTCCTATACCGAATGTGGAAATTAACGACGAGCTGCCGATGACGCTCGATTTGCGACGTTTCTAAACCGTACACGACGCTCGGACTTTTCGTATATCCGGGCGTCATGAGCCTGCGTTAGTCTGACCGTACTTTGTTGTCTGCCGAGCTTTCCATGCCTGACCTGCTTGACCGCTACCCGCTGACGGCGGGCACTTATCACGAACTGCTCGACGACAGCGGCGCCGTGCGCCCGCACTGGCGCCGGTTGTTCGACCAATTGCAACGCAGCACGCCAGCGCAATTGGTGCAGCGTCAGGCCCTGTTGACCCGGCAGATCCAGGAAAACGGCGTGACCTACAACGTCTACGCCGACCCCAAGGGCGCGGATCGGCCGTGGGAACTGGACTTGCTGCCGCATGTGATTGCCGCTGATGAGTGGCAGCAGTTATCGGCCGGGATCGCCCAGCGAGCTCGGCTGTTGAACGCCGTGCTGGCTGATCTCTACGGCCCACAGCGGTTGATTGCCGAAGGGCTGCTGCCGGCTGAACTGGTGTTCGGTCACAACAATTTCCTCTGGCCCTGTCAGGGCATTACGCCGCCGGACGGGGCCTTCCTGCATCTATACGCTGTCGATCTGGCGCGCACGCCGGACGGCCGTTGGTGGGTGACGGCGGATCGGACTCAAGCACCCTCCGGCGCCGGTTATGCGCTGGAAAACCGCACCATCGTGTCCCGGGCCTTTCCCGAGTTGTACCGCGACCTGAAGGTGCAGCACTTGGCCGGGTTCTTCCGCACGCTTCAGGAAACCCTCGCCCGCCAGGCGCCAAGCGATGATGACGTGCCGCTGATCGTGCTGCTGACACCGGGGCGTTTCAACGAAAGCTATTTCGAACATTTGTACCTGGCGCGACAGCTCGGTTATCCACTGGTAGAAGGCGGCGACCTCACGGTGCGCGATGCCACGGTCTACCTGAAAACCCTCAGTGGCCTGCGCCGGGTTCACGCGATTATGCGTCGGCTCGACGACGACTTCTGCGATCCGCTGGAATTGCGTACCGATTCGGCACTCGGTGTGCCGGGTTTGCTTGAAGCCGTGCGGCAGGGGCGCGTATTGGTGGCGAATGCCCTCGGCAGCGGTGTGCTGGAATCGCCGGGGTTGCTGGGCTTTCTGCCGAAGATCAATCAATTCCTGTTCGGCGAAGAGCTGATCCTTCCGTCCATCGCGACGTGGTGGTGTGGCGAAGCGCCGGTACTGGCCCAGGCGTTGGAGAAACTGCCGGAATTGCTGATCAAACCCGCCTTCCCGTCGCAAAGCTTCGCCCCTGTGTTTGGCCGCGATTTGAGTGAAAAACAGCGTCAGGCCCTGGCTGAGCGCATGCAGGCTCGTCCATATGCCTACGTTGCGCAAGAATTGGCGCAGTTGTCCCAGGCACCGATCTGGCAGGCCGAAGACGGTCAACTGCAACCGCGAGCCATTGGGATGCGTGTGTATGCGGTGGCCAGTCAAGACGGTTATCGGGTGTTGCCGGGCGGATTGACCCGGGTGGCCGCCGAAGCGGATGCCGAAGTGGTGTCGATGCAGCGCGGCGGCGCGAGCAAGGACACGTGGGTGTTGGGGGATCGTCCTCCCAGCGGCGAGCAATGGAAAACCCAGCGCACGATCGGTGTGCATGACCTGGTCCGACGCGATCCTTACCTGCCGTCGCGGGTGGTCGAGAATCTGTTCTGGTTTGGCCGCTATTGCGAACGGTGTGATGACAGCGCGCGATTGCTGCGGATCATGCTGGCACGCTACGTCGATGGCGATGACCCGCAGGCCCTGGAAGCGGCGGTCGACCTCGGCGAGCGACTGAATCTGTTGCCAGACGAAGGTGAGTTGCCCGAGCGGCTGTTGGCTGCCCTACTCGGCGATGATTGGCCCTTCAGCCTGCGCTCCAACCTGCAGCGCTTGCAGTGGGCTGCTTCGCAAGTACGCGGCAAACTTTCGCGGGAAAACTGGCAGGCGCTGGTGGAATTGCAGCGCGAAGCAATGGAGCTGGAAACCGAAGAGCCGGATTTCGGCGAGCTGCTGGATTTCCTCAACCGGCTGGTGATGTCCCTGGCGGCACTGTCCGGTTTTGCCTTGGACGACATGACCCGGGACGAAGGCTGGCGCTTCCTGATGATCGGCCGGCGGATCGAGCGCTTGCAGTTTCTCAGCGGCAGCCTCGCGGCGTTTCTGCGTGGTGCTGGTGCTTTCGATCAGGCCGGGCTGGAATGGCTGCTGGAGCTGGGCAATAGCAGCATTACTTACCGCTCGAGGTACCTGGCGGTGGCGCAGTTGATTCCGGTGCTCGACCTTTTGTTGCTCGACGAGCAAAACCCTCACGCGGTGCTGTTCCAGTTGAAACTGGTGACGCGCACACTGAAACGCTTGAACGACGATTTTGGCGTGCCTCGCGAAGCGGGTCTGCCGCAACTGGTGGAGCGCTTGGCGCGTTTCGATCTGGGCTGCCTGGAAAACTCGCTGTTCGGCGAAGCCAGCGTTCGCGCCGCCATCAACGGTCTGGCCGATTTGCTGCAAGAAATCGCCGATGCCAGCGGGCAAGTGTCGGATCGTCTGGCCTTGCGCCATTTCGCCCATGTCGATGATGTCAGCCAGCGCACGGTGTCCGTCTGATGAGCGCCCGTTACCAGATTCTCCACGACACCCATTATCACTACGACAGCCCGGTGTCCCTAGCCCAACAACTCGCACACCTGTGGCCACGGGCCTGTGCCTGGCAGCGTTGCACCGAGCAGCACTTGCAGATAAGTCCTGACCCGACCTCGCGCCGGGATGAGCTGGATGTGTTTGGCAATCCGCTCACCCGGCTGGCGTTTGAGCGGCCGCACGATGAATTGCTGGTCAACGCCCGGCTCACCGTCGAGGTCCTGGCCCGGCCGACGCTGGATTTCAATCAATCCCCCGCGTGGGAGGAAACCCGCAACGCGCTGACCTACAGCAGTCAGCCGCTTTCCCCTGAGCTGCTGGAAGCGTGCCGTTACCGGTTTGAATCGCCCTATGTGCATTTGAAACGCAACTTTGTCGAGTTCTCGGAAAGCTGTTTTCCATCAGGACAGCCTTTGTTGCTGGGTGTCCAGGCGTTGATGGAGAAGATTTTCAGCGAGTTCACCTTCGACGCCGAGGCGACGCAAGTGGCAACGCCGCTGGTGGAGGTGCTGGAGCGTCGGCGCGGGGTCTGTCAGGACTTTGCCCACTTGATGCTCGCGTGTGTGCGTTCCCGCGGATTGGCGGCGCGTTATATCAGCGGCTACCTGCTGACCCAGCCACCGCCCGGCCAGCCGCGACTGATCGGCGCCGATGCTTCGCATGCCTGGGTTTCGGTGTTTTGCCCGGCGCTCGGTTGGGTGGATTTCGACCCGACCAACAATGTGCAACCGGCGCAGGAACACATCACCCTGGCCTGGGGCCGGGATTTCTCCGATGTGTCGCCGTTGCGTGGGGTGATTCTGGGGGGGGGCAATCACGACCCCGAGGTCCGCGTCACCGTGATGCCACTGGAGTAGCAATGATCCCCTGTGGGAGCGAGCCTGCTCGCGATAGCGGTGTATAAGAAAATTAAATGCTGAATGTGCCACCGCTATCGCGAGCAGGCTTACTCCCACAGGGACTGTGTGCTTACTTTAGATAGGGATATTTCAGAGGGGACTGTGAGGGTCAGCAATGTGACTGCTGACCCTGGACACAGATCCGGTGGGCCTGATCAGATCATCGGGCCCTGAGGGTCTCAGGCGTCGGGCGCCTGATCTTTCGGTGCTTCAGTTTCGTCTGTAGCCACTTCGCCTTCGGCATCCGGGTTCAGTGCTGCTGCTTCTTCTTCAGCTGTAGCTTTCTTGCGCTGAAGCTTTTCCTCTTTCTTCTGCTCCTTGGCCAAGTCTCTCTGACGTTTGGCGAAGGAATAATTAGGTTTAGCCATGGGCGATCCTCTGGGGTCGAAGGTGAGGTTGAGCGGCGCATATTCTGCCCTGTATCGGTGTCGAGCCGTTAGCTGGGTTTTTGCTCTGTCCATTTGGGCGCCACTGTCGGCTGCCAAGCGTCCAGCGCATCGATCAGGGTTTGCGGCGATTCGCTCACTTGCAGCATGTCACGGTGTGCTTCGCGAACGAAGCCTTCGCCGACGATATGATCAAGAAAACCGGTCAATTTGCTGTAGAAACCGTTCACTTCCAGCAAGCCGAGCGGTTTGCCGTGGTAGCCGAGCTGGCCCCAGGTCCAGACTTCGAACAGTTCTTCGAGGGTGCCGAGGCCGCCGGGCAGCGCGATGAAGGCGTCGCTGAGCTCTGCCATCCGCGCCTTGCGTGCATGCATGCCGTCGACCACTTCCAGGCGAGTCAGCCCGCTGTGGCCGATTTCCTTGTCTTTGAGGCTTTGCGGGATGATCCCGATCACTTCGCCGCCGGCCGCCAGTGCCGCATCGGCGACAATGCCCATCAGCCCGACGGCGCCGCCGCCATAGACCAGGGTCAGCTTGCGCTCGGCCAGAGTTCGCCCCAAGGCGACAGCCGCTTCACGATAAGCCGGGTGGGTGCCGGTGCTGGCACCGCAAAATACACAAACGGACGCTAAAGACATGCCTTACTCCACGGTCAGGATGGCCACAGAGTAAAGGCAGGCGCACGGCGCTCCAAGGTCTAAACTTCGCGTTCAGGTGTTTCGTAGCTGCCGCTGGCGCCACAGGCATAGGCGGCGAGCAAACTGCGCAACAGGCTGTTAAAGGACATGACAGGCGCTCCAGATGAGGGATGACGGCCTGATGATAGGGCTGGGCCAGACGTCTGGCTGGTAGATTGTTTCGATAGGTGTCATAGCCCGAAAGTTGTATACAATTTTTGATTCAGGTCATAGGAACTTGCGAAGTTTTCAGGCAGTCTTCTGTCCATTCGCACTTTTGATAACCCTGCCTTGGAGATTCACCATGTTTGCCAAACTTGTTGCGGTATCCCTGCTGACACTGGCCAGCAGCCAACTGATGGCTGCCGAATGCAAGGTCACTGTCGACTCCACCGATCAAATGTCCTTCAACACCAAGGCCATTGAAATCGACAAAAGCTGCAAGACGTTCACCGTAGAACTGACTCACTCCGGCAGCTTGCCGAAAAACGTCATGGGCCATAACTGGGTGCTGAGTAAAGAAGCTGACATGCAGCCCATCGCCACCGCAGGCCTGGCTGCGGGCATCGACAAAGACTACCTGCCAGCGGGTGACGCGCGCGTCATCGCCCACACCAAAATCATTGGTGCCAAGGAAACCGACTCGGTGACCTTCGACGTGTCGAAGCTTGATGCTAACGAAAAGTACGGCTTCTTCTGCTCGTTCCCAGGCCACATCTCGATGATGAAAGGCACGGTTACGCTGAAGTAATCGAATCAAGTTCATAAAAAAAGCGTCCCGATTGGGACGCTTTTTTTGTGCCTGACGAAAGACCGAGTCGTCGTTCTTCGCGGGCAAGCCTCGCTCCCACAGATTTTGTGTCGGACCCGAAAATGGGCACGACGCAGATTCTGTAGGAGCGAGGCTTGCCCGCGAAGGCGTCGGCACAGACGCCTCCGTCCTTATGGCGCGAACGGCATCACGCGCTTGTGATGCGTCTTCTTATACGTGTCGCAAATGATCTTGAACGCTTCCTCACGCACAGGCTTACCGTGCAAGAACGCGTCGATCTCGGCGTAGGTCACGCCATGGGACGCTTCGTCCGGTTTGCCGGGCGACAGGTCTTCAAGGTCGGCGGTCGGGATTTTTTCCACTAGCGATTCCGGTGCGCCGAAACTGCGGGCGATGTCTCGAACCTGGTTTTTCACCAGGCCACTCAACGGGGCCAGGTCGCAGGCGCCATCACCGAACTTGGTAAAGAAACCCATCACTGCTTCCGCCGCGTGGTCGGTACCAATGACCAGGCCGTGCGACGCGCCGGCGATGGTGTATTGGGCGACCATGCGCATCCGCGCCTTGGTGTTGCCAAGCACGAAATCCACCGAGACCGCGTGCTTGCCTTCGAAGGCCGCCACTTCATTGGCCAGGGATTTGACCGCCGGGCCGATGTTCACGGTGTGACGTTCGTCCGGGGCGATGAAATCCACCGAGGCCTGGGCGTCGTGTTCATCGAACTGGGTCTCGTAAGGCAGGCGCACGGCGATGAACTTGTAGCTTTTGTCGCTGGTTTGCTCGCGCAACTCACGCATGGCGCGTTGGGCCAGCAGGCCGGCGGTCAGCGAATCGACGCCGCCGCTGATGCCGAGCACCAGGGTCTTGAGACCGGAATTGACCAGGCAATCCTGAATGAAGCTGACCCGCCGGGCGACTTCGGCCTCGAGGGCGGCGTGGTCGGCGAATGGCGGCTGAACCTTGAGCTGCTCAGCAATCTCACGCTGTACGGCTTGCATGAACTCACTCCTTGCTAGTGGTGCCAGATGTGCTGGAAGGGGCGGCAGGTACTTTGAAAACGTGTCGCAAATAGGCGACGAAATTCGGGTCTTTGCAGTGAGTCTTGCCAGGCTCATCGGAAATCTTTGCCACGGGCTGGCCGTTGCAGGCCGCCATTTTAAGCACGATGCTCATCGGTTCAACACCCGGAATATCGCACGTCAGGTTGGTGCCGATACCGAAGCTGACATTGATCCGACCGCGCAACGCCCGGAATATTTCCAGGGATTTGGGCAGTGTCAGGCTGTCGGAGAACACCAGCGTCTTGCTCATCGGGTCGATGCCGAGCTTGTGGTAGTGAGCGATGGCCTTTTCCGCCCAGATGACCGGGTCACCGGAATCGTGGCGCAAACCGTCAAAGAGTTTGGCGAAATACAGGTCGAAATCATTGAGGAAAGCATCGGTGGTGATGCAGTCGGTGAGCGCAATCCCCAGCAGGCCCCGGTACTCGCGGACCCAGCAATCGAGGGCGGCAATCTGGCTGTCGATCAGCCGGGGACCGAGTTGCTGATGCGCCATGATCCATTCGTGGGCCATGGTGCCCAAGGGTTTCATGTCCAATTCGCGTGAAAGGTGCACGTTGCTGGTGCCGACAAAACGCCCGGGGAAATCGTGCTTGAGCACGTTTACGACTTCTTCCTGCACGCGGTACGAAAAGCGCCGGCGGGTGCCGAAATCGGCGACCTGCAATTCGGATAGTTCCTCGCTGCTGGCGTTTGCGGTCAGCCAGTCAAACTTGCGATAGAGCTGCTCGCGAGCCTGCTCGAGAACGATTTCCCGGTAGCGATAACGGTTGCGCACTTCGCTGACGATGGACAGCAGCGGCACCTCGAACAGAATCACATGCAACCACGGCCCGCGCAGGCGAATGAACAGCTCGCCGTTTTCGATACCCGTGTGGACGTAACGCAGGTTGAAGCGGAACAACCCGAGAAAACGCAGGAAATCCGGTTTCATGAAGCTGATGCGCTCCATGAAGCTCAACTGGTCGGCGCTCAGGCTCAAGTCGGCCAGGCGTTCGATCTGGAAGCGGATCTCTGCCAGATACGGGCGCAGATCTTCGCTGTTACGGCAACGAAACTCCCATTCGACTTCCACATTCGGGTAGTTGTGCAGCACCGCCTGCATCATCGTCAGTTTGTAGAAGTCGGTGTCGAGCAGGTTCTGCACGATGCGATCGCCAAACACGCTCTCGCTCATAACGGGATTCTCCAGGCTTGCCGCGGCCCGTGGTCGCGACGTTTCAGCTGTTCAATGAATGGGGCTAGTGGCGCATATCAGTGGTGGGTATTGCCAGCGATTTTTTAGACAGTGCATATCCTTGTGGCGAGGGAGCTTGCTCCCGCTGGGGTGCGAAGCGCCCCCAATACAGGACTGCTGCGCAGTCCAACGGGAGCAAGCTCCCTCGCCACAAATATATGCAGGGGCTTCAAATCTACGGTGCAGCCGGGCCATCAATCTGCTCCAGCATCCACTTCACAAAATCCCGCACCTTGGGCACTTCCGCCGAGTGCTCGGGATATGCCAGGTAATAGGCATCAGCGCTGGGCATCGCGTGCTGCCAGGGTATGACCAGTTTGCCGTCGGCCAATTCCTCTTCCACCAGAAACCGTGGCAACAGCGCGACGCCGCAGCCGACTTGCGCGGCGCGGATGCACATATAGAACGTTTCGAAGCGTGGGCCGTGGTAGCTGTGTTCGGTGTGGTAGCCCTGGCTGCCGAACCAGTCGTGCCAGGCCTGGGGGCGCGAGGCGTTTTGCAGCAGGACCAAATCGGTAAGCTGCGTAGGATCGGTGAACGGCGTGTCCGGCAGGCTGCCCGGTGCACACACAGGAACAAGCTCCTCGCCAAACAGCTTCAGGCATTCGGTGCCTGGCCGCGAGCCCTGGCCGAAGTAGAACGCCAGGTCGCTGCGACCTTGCAGCAAATCATCGGCTTCCTGCTCGCTGCACAGGTCCAGATGGATTGACGGGTGGCGCAGGCGCCAGCCTTTCAGGCGTGGCACCAGCCAGCGCGCGCCGAAGGTCGGCGGCGTCGAAACTCGCAAGACTTCGGTCTCGCCACCGTAGGAACGCAGGTAATGGGTCGACATTTCGACCTGCGTGAGGATTTTTCGTACCTCCACCAGGTACAAATCTCCGGCCGGGGTCATTTGCAGGCGTCGGCGCACCCGGCGGAACAACAAGTGCTGCAACAACTCTTCGAGTTGCGCGACTTGTTTGCTGACGGCGCTCTGGGTCAGGTTCAGCTCTTCGGCGGCCCGGGTGAAGCTCAAATGCCGGGTCACGGCCTCGAAACACTGCAGCGCGGTGATCGACGGCAAGTAGCGTTTATTCAGCATGGACGGTCCTTTTTCTTGTTTCTTTTACTGCCAGCAATTCAAAGCATGAATAAACGGAATGATATCTCTCTTAAAGGTCGTTTGTTGGGTAACCTCCGGGGAGCTAAAACTACAGGCCTGATCAGCCGTGAATATCCGGCTGCACGTTTTCTGTTTTTTGCTTGAGGAGTAACCCATGGTTGCTGCATTGCTTGATCGTCTTGGTGTGAACCCGGCCCTGTACCAGAACGGCAAAGTGCCGGTGCATTCGCCGATCGATGGCAGCCGGATTGCCGCTGTGAACTGGGAAGGCGCCGCTGAAGTCGAGCAGCACATCAGTCGTGCAGATCATGCGTTCGAATTGTGGCGCAAGGTCCCGGCTCCGCGCCGTGGCGAGCTGGTGCGCCAACTGGGCGACATTTTGCGCGAATACAAGGCTGACCTCGGTGAGCTGGTGTCCTGGGAAGCGGGCAAGATCACTCAGGAAGGCCTGGGTGAAGTTCAGGAAATGATCGACATCTGTGATTTCGCGGTCGGCCTGTCCCGTCAGCTGTACGGCTTGACCATCGCCTCCGAGCGTCCTGGCCACCACATGCGCGAAACCTGGCACCCGCTGGGCGTCGTCGGCGTCATCAGCGCCTTCAACTTCCCTGTTGCGGTCTGGGCCTGGAACACCACGCTGGCGCTGGTCTGCGGTAACCCGGTGATCTGGAAACCGTCCGAGAAAACCCCGCTGACCGCACTGGCCTGCCAGGCGTTGTTCGACCGCGTACTGAAGAACTTCAGCGACGCACCTCCACACCTGAGCCAAGTGATCATCGGCGGCCGCGATGCCGGTGAAGCACTGGTCGATGACCCGCGTGTCGCGCTGATCAGCGCCACCGGCAGCACCCGCATGGGCCGAGAAGTGGCGCCGAAAATCGCCGCACGTTTTGCCCGCAGCATCCTGGAACTGGGCGGCAACAACGCCATGATCCTCGCCCCAAGTGCCGATCTGGACATGGCCGTTCGCGCCATCCTGTTCAGCGCCGTCGGCACCGCCGGTCAGCGTTGCACCACCCTGCGTCGGCTGATTGCCCATGAGTCGGTGAAGGAAGAAATCGTCACCCGCCTCAAGGCTGCCTATTCCAAGGTCCGCATCGGCAATCCGCTCGAGGGCAACCTGATCGGTCCGCTGATCGACAAAAACAGTTTCGAAAACATGCAGGACGCGCTGGAACAGGCCTTGAGCGAAGGCGGCCGGGTGTTTGGCGGCAAGCGTCAGTTGGAAGACAAATATCCGAACGCTTACTACGTCTCGCCAGCCATCGTCGAAATGCCGGAGCAGAGCGATGTGGTCTGCAACGAAACCTTCGCGCCGATCCTGTACGTGGTCGGTTACAAGGATTTCGACGAAGCCCTGCGCCTGAACAACTCGGTGCCACAAGGCCTGTCCTCGTGCATCTTCACCACCGACGTGCGTGAAGCCGAGCAGTTCATGTCGGCGGTCGGCAGCGACTGCGGGATCGCCAACGTCAACATCGGCCCGAGCGGCGCGGAAATCGGCGGCGCGTTCGGTGGCGAGAAAGAAACCGGTGGTGGTCGTGAGTCGGGCTCCGATGCATGGCGCGGCTACATGCGCCGTCAGACCAACACCGTGAACTACTCGCTGGAGTTGCCGTTGGCTCAGGGTATTACGTTCGACTGATAGGCCCCTTCGCGGGCAAGTCGGATCGCCGCCCGCTCGCTCCTACAGGATCACTCAACACCTGTAGAAGCGAGGCTTGCCCGCGAAGCTTTTGCTTTGTTGTTTGTTAGGTTTCTGTTGGAGTCTGGCAATGCCGTTACGCGAAGAGTGTCTGTGGGAAAAACTGACGCCGCAAAGGCCCGACAATGCCGCGCTCAAGGGCGAAGTAACCGTCGATGTCTGCGTCATTGGCGCCGGTTTCACCGGTCTGTCGGCGGCGGTGCATCTGCTGGAAAAAGGTAAAACGGTCTGCGTGCTCGAAGCCCATCGCGCGGGTCATGGTGGTTCGGGGCGCAATGTCGGTCTGGTCAACGCCGGGATGTGGATTCCACCGGACGAGATCGAAGCCGGGTTCGGCGAAGCGGTGGGCAGTCAGCTCAATCGCATGCTGGGTGCCGCGCCCTCCCTGGTGTTCAGCCTGGTCGACAAATACAACATCGATTGCCAGTTACGTCGCGAAGGCACGCTGCACATGGCGCACAACGCCCGTGGTGAAGCGGACTTGCGCAGTCGTGAAGAACAATGGAAACGTCGGGGGGCACCGGTCGAACTGCTGACCGGACAAGCGTGCGAACAAGCGACGGGGACCAAAAAGATTGCTGCCGCGCTGCTCGACAAGCGTGCTGGCACGATCAACCCGATGGCCTACACCACGGGGCTCGCCAAAGCGGCCATCGGCCTCGGTGGTCAGCTGTTCGATCATTCTCCGGTGACCCGACTCGAACGTCAGGGCCAACGCTGGTCGGTACAAACCGCTCAGGGGTCAGTGCTCGCCGAGCAAGTGGTCATCGCCTCCAATGCTTATACCGAAGGTGACTGGACGGAGTTGCGGCGCAATTTCTTCCCCGGTTATTACTATCAAGTAGCGTCGGTCCCGCTGACCGAAGACGCCGCGCAGCAAATTCTGCCTGGCGGCCAGGGTTCCTGGGACACGCGTCAGGTACTGAGCAGTATTCGGCGCGACAAAGACGGTCGTCTGTTGCTGGGTAGCCTCGGTAACGGCAATCAGAAACCGGCCTGGTTCCTCAAGGCCTGGGCCGATCGGGTGCAGCAGCACTATTTTCCCTACCTCAAACCCGTGGAATGGGAATGCACCTGGACCGGTTGCATTGCGTTTACCCCCGACCACCTGATGCGTTTATTCGAGCCGGCGCCCGGTTTAGTGGCAGTCACCGGTTATAACGGCCGGGGCGTGACAACGGGGACGGTGGTCGGCAAAGCCTTTGCCGATTATCTGTGTAACGGAAATCCTCAGGCACTGCCGATTCCCTTCGCCCCCATGCAGCCCTTGGCGGGGGTGGGTTTGCGCAGCTGTTTGTACGAGGCCGGTTTCTCGCTGTATCACGCAGGCCAGTGCTTGCGGATCGTTATTTGATTGTTGAAATTTGTTGCTGGGAGCGGCGCTTTTTCGCGCAGCGACTAGCCTGTAAAAGGTGCGGGTCGTAGCAGTACCGCACCAGCAGTGTGCACTTCGGTGACGCACGTTGTTACAGGCTGGTTGCACGTCGTTTGGCGCCGCGGTTGCAATGATGGCGCGCGAGGGTTGCGCCTTTAAAAATAAATGGTTTCACCTTCCGCGGTTTAGACGGTTGCACGCCCAATGAAAATGGGATCGAAACAGTCGAAATAACAATAAAGCAGCGACTTTTTTCAGAATAAAAAACCGATGGCACGGCCCTTGCTCTGAGCATTCAGAGAAGTCGAAGTGCCAACTAAAAAAAACCTTGGAGCACCACCTCATGTCCCAGACGTTTTACAAGAAAGGCTTTCTGGCCCTCGCAGTGGCAACTGCGTTGGGTGTTTCTGCGTTTGCACAGGCTGATGTGAAAATCGGTGTGGCGGGTCCGATGACAGGTGCCAACGCGGCATTTGGCGAGCAGTACATGAAGGGTGCACAGGCTGCAGCCGACGCGGTCAACGCGGCGGGAGGCGTCAACGGGGAAAAAATCGTACTGGTGAAGGGCGATGACGCCTGCGAACCGAAACAGGCTGTGACGGTCGCCAAGGACCTGACCAACCAGAAAGTCGCCGGCGTGGTCGGTCACTTCTGCTCCTCGTCGACCATCCCGGCCTCCGAGATCTACGACGAAGCGGGCATCATTGCAATCACCCCTGGTTCCACCAACCCGGCAGTCACCGAACGCGGCCTGAGCGCCATGTTCCGTATGTGCGGGCGTGACGATCAGCAAGGCATCGTGGCCGGTGACTACATCGTCGACGTGCTCAAAGGCAAGAAAGTCGTCGTCCTTCACGACAAGGACACCTACGGTCAAGGCCTGGCGGACGCTACCAAGGCCCAACTGGAAAAACGCGGCGTGAAGCCTGTGCTGTATGAAGGCCTGACCCGTGGTGAGAAAGACTTCAGCACCATCGTCACCAAGATCCGCGGCGCTGGCGCCGACGTCGTCTACTTCGGCGGTCTGCACCCGGAAGCCGGTCCACTGGTCCGTCAACTGCGTGAGCAAGGCCTCAAAGACGTCAAGTTCATGTCCGATGACGGCATCGTGACCGACGAACTGGTGACCACTGCTGGCGGCCCGCAATTCGTTGACGGCGTGCTGATGACCTTCGGCGCCGACCCACGCCTGCTGCCAGACAGCAAAACCGTGGTAGACGCGTTCCGCAAGGCCGGTACCGAGCCTGAAGGCTACACCCTCTACGCTTACGCTTCGGTCCAGACCCTGGCTGCTGCCTTCAATGGCGCGAAGTCCAACAGTGGCGAAAAAGCCGCCGAGTGGCTGAAGAAAAACCCGGTCAAAACCGTGATGGGCGAGAAGACCTGGGACGCCAAGGGCGACCTGAAAGTCTCCGACTACGTGGTTTACGAGTGGGACAAGGACGGCAAATACCACCAACTGGAAAAACAGAAGTGATATGACTTGCTGATCTGCCCGGCACCTTGTACGCCGGGCAATCAACCAACATGTCCGTGCAGTACCTGTCTTTTCTCGTAGAGCTGCACACAACCGAGTTGCGTCGGCGGCTGAACCCCGGTCCGTCGCACCCGGCTTCTGTGCAGTCTCTCAAATGCGTGAGATTGCGTTATGGATGGTATTTTCCTGCAGCAACTGGTCAACGGCCTGACCCTCGGGTCGGTCTATGGCCTGATCGCCATCGGCTACACAATGGTCTATGGCATCATCGGCATGATCAACTTCGCCCACGGCGAGGTTTACATGATTTCCGCTTACCTCGCGGCAATCAGTCTGGCTCTGCTGGCATACTTCGGTATTGAATCCTTCCCGCTGTTGATGCTCGGCACCTTGATCTTCACCATCGTGGTCACGGCGGTGTATGGCTGGGTCATCGAGCGCGTCGCCTACAAGCCCCTGCGCAACTCTACCCGACTGGCACCGCTGATCAGCGCCATCGGGATTTCGCTGATCCTGCAAAACTATGCCCAAATCGCCCAAGGCGCCAAGCAACAGGGCGTTCCGACCTTGTTGACGGGAGCCTGGCGCGTCGAAATCGGCACCGGCTTCGTGCAGTTGACCTACACCAAGGTGTTTATCCTGATTGCCGCATTCGCCGGCATGGCCCTGCTGACCTACATCATCAAGTACACCAAGCTCGGCCGCATGTGCCGCGCCACCCAGCAAGACCGCAAGATGGCCTCGATCCTGGGGATCAACACCGACCGCGTGATTTCCTACGTGTTCATCATCGGTGCAGCGATGGCGGCCCTGGCCGGCGTACTGATCACCATGAACTACGGCACGTTCGACTTCTATGCCGGCTTCATCATCGGCATCAAGGCGTTCACCGCCGCGGTACTCGGCGGCATCGGCTCGCTGCCTGGTGCGATGCTTGGCGGGATTATTCTCGGGATCTCCGAGTCGCTGTTCTCAGGTTTGGTCAACTCGGACTACAAAGACGTTTTCAGCTTCTCGCTGCTCGTTCTCGTTCTGGTCTTTCGGCCCCAAGGCCTGCTCGGCCGTCCTCTTGTGTCGAAGGTGTAAGCGATGTCTTCAACCACTAAAAAAACCATTGATCTCAAAAGAAGCCTGGTTGACGCGATTCTTGCCGGCCTTGTCGCCCTGATTGTGTTCGGCCCGATTGTCGGCGTGGTCCTCGACGGCTACGGCTTCAATCTGGAAACGACCCGGGTGGCCTGGATTGTCGCCATCGTCATGGCTGGCCGGTTTGCCCTGAGCCTGTTCCTGCAAACGCCCAAGGGCCTGAAAATCCTTGAAGGCTTTGAAAGCACCGGCTCCGGGGTTCATGTACTGCCACCTGATTACAAATCCCGCTTGCGCTGGATCATCCCGCTGTTGATCCTCGTTGCCGTGGTGTTCCCGTTTTTCTCCAACTCCTACCTGCTGGGCGTTGTCATTCTCGGGCTGATTTACGTATTGCTGGGCCTGGGCCTGAATATCGTGGTCGGCCTGGCCGGCCTGCTCGACCTGGGTTACGTGGCGTTCTACGCCATCGGTGCCTACGGCCTGGCGCTGGGTTATCAATACCTCGGACTGGGTTTCTGGACGGTGCTGCCGCTGGCGGCCATCACCGCTGGCCTGGCCGGTTGCATCCTCGGGTTCCCGGTGTTGCGACTGCACGGTGACTACCTGGCGATCGTGACCCTGGGTTTCGGTGAAATCATTCGCCTGGTCCTCAACAACTGGCTGTCCCTGACCGGCGGCCCGAATGGCATGGCGGCTCCGTTGCCAACTTTCTTCGGCCTCGAGTTCGGCAAGCGCGCGAAGGAAGGGGGTGTCCCGTTCCATGAGTTCTTCGGCATCGCCTATAACCCGGACGTGAAGTATTACTTCATCTATGCGGTGTTGTTCCTGGTGGTGCTGGCCGTGCTGTACATCAAGCATCGTCTGGTCAAGATGCCGGTCGGCCGCGCCTGGGAAGCCTTGCGTGAAGACGAAATCGCCTGCCGCTCCATGGGCCTGAACCACGTACTGGTCAAGCTCTCGGCATTCACCATCGGTGCCTCGACGGCCGGCCTGGCCGGGGTGTTCTTCGCCACGTATCAAGGCTTCGTCAACCCGACCTCGTTCACCTTTTTCGAATCGGCCCTGATCCTCGCCATCGTAGTACTCGGCGGGATGGGCTCGACCATCGGCGTGGTGATTGCAGCCTTCGTGCTGACCGTTGCCCCGGAACTGCTGCGCGGCTTTGCGGAGTATCGCGTGCTGCTGTTCGGCGTCCTGATGGTGTTGATGATGATCTGGCGACCGCGCGGCCTGATTCGGATCAGCCGTACCGGTGTGACCCCGCGTAAAGGAGTAGCGCCATGAGCGAAGTCGTACTCTCGGTCGAGAAGCTGATGATGCACTTCGGCGGCATCAAGGCGTTGAGCGATGTCAGCCTCAAGGTGCATCGCAACTCGATCTTTGCCCTGATCGGCCCCAACGGCGCCGGCAAGACCACCGTGTTCAACTGCCTGACCGGTTTCTACAAGGCCTCCGGCGGCAAGATCGAACTCAATACCCGCGGCGAGCGCACCGATGTCATCCAGCTGCTGGGCGAATCGTTCAAAGCCACGGATTTTGTTTCGCCGAAAAGCTTCATCACCCGGATGCGCTACAAGATGTTCGGCGGCACCCACCTGGTGAACCGTGCCGGACTGGCGCGCACCTTCCAGAACATTCGCCTGTTCAAGGAAATGTCGGTGCTGGAAAACCTGCTGGTGGCCCAGCACATGTGGGTCAACCGCAACATGTTGGCCGGCATCCTCAACACCAAGGGCTACCGCAAGGCCGAAAGCGATGCGCTGGACCACGCCTTCTACTGGCTGGAAGTCGTGGACCTGGTGGACTGCGCCAACCGTCTGGCCGGCGAGCTGTCCTACGGCCAACAGCGCCGTCTGGAAATCGCCCGGGCCATGTGTACCCGTCCGCAGATCATCTGCCTCGACGAACCGGCTGCCGGCCTCAACCCTCAGGAAACCGAAGCGCTGAGCGCGATGATCCGTCTGCTGCGCGACGAGCACGATCTGACCGTGGTGCTGATCGAACACGACATGGGCATGGTAATGAGCATTTCCGACCACATCGTGGTGCTGGACCACGGCATCGTCATCGCCGAGGGCGGGCCTGAAGCGATTCGTAACGACCCGAAAGTGATTGCGGCCTATCTGGGCGCTGATGAAGAGGAAGTGGCGCTATGAGTCAACCCATCCTCGAACTCAAGGATCTGGATGTGTTTTACGGGCCGATCCAGGCCCTGAAGAAGGTCTCGCTGCATATCGAAGTAGGTGAAACCGTCAGCCTGATCGGCTCCAACGGCGCCGGTAAATCGACCTTGCTGATGTCGATCTTCGGCCAACCGCGAGCGGCTAACGGGCAGATCATTTATCAGGGCGTGGACATCACCCACAAGTCGTCGCACTACATCGCGTCCAACGGCATCGCTCAGTCGCCTGAAGGCCGGCGGGTGTTCCCCGACATGACCGTCGAGGAAAACCTGCTGATGGGCACCATCCCTATCGGCGACAAGTACGCCGCCGAGGACATGCAACGCATGTTCGAGCTGTTTCCGCGGCTCAAGGAACGCCGTAACCAGCGCGCCATGACCATGTCCGGCGGCGAGCAGCAGATGCTCGCCATCGCCCGTGCGTTGATGAGTCGACCCAAACTGTTGTTGCTCGATGAGCCGAGCCTGGGGCTGGCGCCGATCGTGGTGAAACAGATCTTCTCGACCCTGCGGGAACTGGCAAGTACCGGCATGACCATCTTTCTGGTCGAGCAGAACGCCAACCATGCGTTGAAGCTGTCGGACCGGGCATACGTGATGGTCAACGGCGAGATCCGCATCACGGGCACCGGCAAGGAACTGCTGGTCAACGAGGAAGTGCGTAACGCCTATCTCGGCGGGCATTGATGCCCCGCTGAAATACCCACAGCCCCGACGAGCAATCGCCGGGGCTTTTTTACATTCCCAAACATCGCAAATTAATGTGGGAGTGAGCCTGCTCGGGATAGCGGTGGATCAGTCACTTCAACGTTGACTGACCTACCGCTATCGCGAGCAGGCTCACTCCCACAGGTATCTTCCCCAGGTGTATCTGTGTGCTTTCCGGAAATTGTGGAAAACAATATTCACAAGCTCTCAAAGCGCGACATAAAGCCGCTGCAAATAGTTGTTTTGTCACGCTTTTGACTTGTCCCCGTTTACTGTGGAACTGGCTGTGAATAACGTGGGAGTAGCTGTCTGAGAGCCTTTGAATCCGTGGCTTGCAGCGATGTGGTTGTTTTTTGATCAGGTATTTTTGCTTGACCCGGAACAGGCTTTGTCAACCTTTTTGTTGGTGACCACAGTGGCTGGAAATGTGATGGGCCAGCCTGTGGATAAGTCTGTGGTTAAACTCTGGAAAGACTCGGCTGAGGGCCGTAGTTACTGGCTTGGCGCCATCGTCGGTTTGACCAGCCCATCGTGCAAAATGCCATGGGCTACACAGCTGGCACCCGAGGGTCAAGCAAAAAACTTTGTAATCTGCCCGCAAAGCCTTGTGGATAGCGGCTTCCAGCTTTTCCACTTGCCCCCGGAAACTGTGGACCGGCCTGTGGATAAGGTGCGCGTACATGGCTGCAAGCCACGGCGCCTGTGGCTTCGCAAGGTCTGGTTGTTTTTTATACAGTTTTTGCGGTGGTTGCCGCTGTGGGCAAGGCCGGGCATGCTGCCAGCTGATTTTCTATTCCAATGGCTGTCCATCAGCCGAAGCAAGGAGAACACGATGTCCAACACCCTGTTTATTACCGGCGCGACCTCCGGTTTTGGTGAAGCCTGTGCCCGTCGTTTTGCCGACGCAGGCTGGAAACTGGTGCTGACGGGCCGTCGTGAAGAACGCCTCAATGCCTTGTGCGCCGAGTTGTCGAAGCAGACCGAGGTCCATGGCCTGGTGCTCGACGTGCGTGATCGCAAGGCCATGGAGGAGGCGATCGCCAATTTGCCGCCGTCCTTTGCCAAGCTGCGCGGGCTGATCAACAACGCCGGTCTGGCACTGGGCGTTGACCCGGCGCCGAAGTGCGACCTCGACGATTGGGACACCATGGTCGACACCAACATCAAAGGCCTGATGTACAGCACTCGCCTGCTGTTGCCACGCCTGATCGCCCACGGTCGCGGTGCCGGTATCGTCAACCTCGGCTCCATTGCCGGTAACTACCCGTACCCGGGCAGCCATGTGTACGGCGCGAGCAAGGCGTTCGTTAAGCAGTTCTCACTGAACCTGCGCTGCGACCTGCAAGGCACTGGCGTGCGTGTCAGCAACATTGAGCCAGGCCTGTGCGAGAGCGAGTTCTCGCTGGTGCGTTTCGCCGGTGACCAGGAGCGTTACAACGCGACCTACGCCGGTGCCGAGCCGATCCAGCCGCAGGACATCGCCGAGACCATTTTCTGGGTGCTCAATGCGCCGGCGCACATCAACATCAACAGCCTGGAGCTGATGCCGGTGAGCCAGACGTGGGCTGGTTTTTCCATTGAGCGCAATGGTGGCAAGGCATAAGTCCGCGTTATCGTTCTTCGCGAGCAAGCCCACTCCCACATTGGATTTATGGCGTGTCTGCTATTTTGGACACACTACAAGTCAAGTGTGGGAGCGGGCTTGCTCGCGAAAGCGGCCGGACAGTCAGCGGAGATAGTCGACCAGCCCGCGATAGCAGGTTGCCAAGTGATAAGGCGTGGTCGATGGCATGTCCTTGCGGCTGACTTCGCCCTGCTCGTCGCGACATTCATACCACCCCCCTGCATGCAAAAACCGTTGCTGCAATGCCTGCAACTGGCGTTGCACCGAGCCTTCGCTATTTCGACGCAAGGTCAGGGCGCGCAGGTATTCAGCCTGGGCCCAGATGCGCTGGGTGGCATCCTTCGCAGAGCCATCGAGATCAAGCATTGCCGCTACGGCACCCGTCTTTGGATCAACCCCCAGTTGTTCGGTGAGTACAAATGCACGGTCCAGCGAAACATGCAGTTTTGAACCTCGCAGCAGTGGCGACGACTCCAGCAGGAAATACCACTCGAACTGATGCCCCGGTTCAAACCAGTTATCCACAGCGCCCAGCGGCTTCTCCATCAACACGCTGTGCTGCGGGTCGATAAAACGCTTCTGCATGGCTGTGCATAACTCGACCAGCGCGCGCTGTACGGCGATGTCGTCGCGCACCGACAGGGTCGCGAGGAAGGCTTCGGCCAAGTGCATCAGGGGGTTTTGCAGGGGGCCGGAGTCGAGCGAGGACCAGTCACGGTCGAGGCTGGCTTCATACAGACCATCGCCTGTGGAGAAGCGCCGTGCCAGTACTTCCAGCGTGGCGTTGAGCACCGATTCCACCAGCGGCTCGCGAACCTTGTCCCAGTAATGGGCGCACGCGAACAGGATGAAGGCATGGGTGTAGAGGTCTTTGTGCTGATCCAGCGGCGCACCTTGTGGGTCGATGCTGTAGAACCAGCCGCCGTGCTCGGCGTCGTGGAAATGCTGTTGCAAGGAACGGAACAGCGCTGCAGCACGCTCCTCGGCGCCCGGCACCTGGCCGATCAGGCTGGAAAAAAGATACAGCTGCCGCGCGCAGGCCATCGCCCGATAGCGCTGGGGTGGCAGCGGTTGATGCCCGGCATCCAGCGCTTCATAAGGCAACGCCATGTCGGCATTCCAGCCGGGACCTTGCCAGAGCGGCACGATCACGTCCTGGAAATGCTGTTGCACCGAGGCGAACAGAGCGGTCAATTCAGGCTGGGAGGCGGAGCGGGAAACAGGCGGCATTGGCTGGCGTCGTCACGGCAGGGTTGATTGCGCGACATGTTAGCAGGCCTGAGAGAAGTGGTGTCTGTCAGGCCGCCTTCGCGAGCAGGCTCGCTCCCACATGGGACCGGGTTTCTCCAGATGGAATGCGGTGGAGTGTGGGAGCGGGCTTGCTCGCGAAGAGGCCGTCACAGCCAATCAAGAAATCAGCCCGCCAACAACCAGGCCCCGGTCGCCGCCGAAGCCACACCGGCCAATCGAACCAACGGCGCCGCCGCTTGCGGCAACACGCGCACTACGCCATAACCCGCGGCATGTAACGCAGCCGTCGCCGCCACAAATCCTGCCGCATACGCCCAAGGGCTCGACATATCAGGCAGCTCCAGCCCATGGGCCACGCCATGGAACAGCGCAAACAAAGCCGTCGCACCGACTGCCACGCTCAACGGCGGACGCACCGCCAAGGCCACCGCCAGGCCCAGCGCCAGCACCGACGCCGCGATGCCGCTTTCCAGCGCCGGCAGGTTCAGTCCTTCAAAACCCAGCAACCCGCCAATCAGCATGATGCCAACGAACGTGC
Source organism: Pseudomonas sp. LBUM1660 (assembly GCF_059695935.1). NCBI lineage: Bacteria > Pseudomonadati > Pseudomonadota > Gammaproteobacteria > Pseudomonadales > Pseudomonadaceae > Pseudomonas > Pseudomonas sp. LBUM1660. The sequence goes on from NZ_CP166795.1 coordinate 644,468, forward strand.
ACGGCAGCGCCCAGCGCGCGGCGCCTTTCTGCTGCGCCGCCCACAAGCCCACCGCCACCATTGCCAGCAAGTGATCAAGGCCGCCAATCGGATGGCTGATGCCGGCGATTAAACCGTTATCGCCATGGCCCGGGTGGGCGAAGGCGATGGCCGGGGTCAGCAGCAGGGCCATGGCGCCCAGGATGCGTTTAAGTGTCATGGATAAGCTTCCTTGTTGATAAGTCGTGATCAGGCGGCGTCGGTCAGCAGGCCTTGGCGTTCGATGAAGGCGATGATTGCTTCCAGGCCCAAACCGGTTTTCTGATTGCTGAAGACAAACGGCTTGCCGTTGCGCATGCGCTGGGTGTCGCTGTCCATCAGTTCCAGCGACGCCCCCACCTGCGGCGCGAGGTCGACCTTGTTGATCACCAGCAAGTCGGATTTGCAGATCCCCGGCCCGCCCTTGCGCGGCAGCTTGTCGCCCGCCGAGACGTCGATCACGTAAATGGTCAGGTCGGACAGTTCCGGGCTGAAGGTCGCCGACAGGTTATCGCCGCCGGACTCCACCAGAATCAGATCCAGCCCCGGAAAGCGGCGGTTCAGTTGATCCACCGCTTCGAGGTTGATCGAGGCGTCTTCGCGGATCGCCGTGTGCGGGCAGCCGCCGGTTTCCACGCCGATGATGCGCTCAGGTGCCAGGGCTTCGTTGCGCACCAGAAAATCGGCGTCTTCGCGGGTGTAGATGTCGTTGGTGACGACGGCCAGGTTGTAGCGGTCGCGCAGGGCCAGGCAAAGCGCCAGCGTCAGGGCGGTTTTACCGGAACCGACCGGGCCGCCAATGCCGACGCGCAGGGGTTGTGTGTTCATGTTGTTCTCCAAATTTAAAGGCCCTAGGAACGGAACAGACGGCTGTACTGACGTTCATGGGCCATGCACGCCAGGGACAGGCCGAACGCGGCGCTGCCATAGTGCTCGGGGTTGATTCGGGTGGCGTCCTGCTGCGCTTGTTGCAGCAGCGGCAGCAGTTCGCTGGTCAGGCGTTGCGCGGCTTGCTGGCCCAGCGGCAAAGTTTTCATCAGCACCGCCAATTGATTTTCCAGCCAACTCCAGAGCCACGCGGCCAGCGCATCTTGCGGGCTGATCTGCCAGGCGCGAGCCGCCAGCGCCCAGCAGAGGGCCAAGTGCGGTTCGGGGCGCTGTTGCAGAAAGGCGCGGGCCGGCGCATCGAGTTCCGGCAAGCCGTTGAGCAGTTGCTGTAGCGAATAGCCCATCTGCCGGCTCTCCTGATGCAGCTCGCGGGTTTCCCGGCTGGCGCGATGTTCCTCGCAGCGTTGCAGCAATGCTGCCCAGTTTTCTTCGGCGGCAGCGGAGCAGTGGGCGAGCAGCAGCGGCGCTTCGAAGCGTGCCAGGTTCAGCAGTAATTGATCGCTGATCCAGCATCGCGCGCTGTCTGCATCCTTCACCCGGCCGTTATCCACCGCCATTTCCAGGCCTTGCGAATAGCTGTAACCGCCAATCGGCAGTTGTGGGCTGGCCAGGCGCAGCAGCGCCCAGGCAGGGTTCATAACCGGACGCCGAACTGGTGCAGTTTCGGCGGGTAGTTGAAGTCCTCGTCGCCGTGGCGGGAATGGTGATGGCCGCCGCCATAGGCGCCGTGTTCCGGCTGGAACGGTGCCTCGATGTTGTCGACCTTGGCCTCCAACTGTTCGAGCATCGCCTTGAGCACGTAATCGTCGAGCAGGCGCAACCAGCCGTCGCCGACTTGCAGCGGGACGTGGCGGTTGCCCAGGTGATAGGCCGCGCGAGTCAGTTCGAACGCGTTGGCGCAAGTGACGTGCAGCAATTGTTCGGGCCGGGCGCAGACGCGGACGATGCGCCCGTCTTCGGCTTGCAGGCACTCGCCGTCATACAGTGGCGGCTGACCGCGCTCCAAAAACAACCCGACGTCTTCGCCTTCGGCACTGAAACAGCGCAAACGGCTTTTGCTCCGGGCTTCGAAGATCAGGTGCAGCTCGGAGGCCCAGACGGGTTGAGGGTCGATTCTGCGATGAATCACCAGCATCGGGAGGCTTCCAGCAATGGACAATGTTCAGGCTAGAGCAAGGGGCTTGCCAATCGGGCGATACGTAGGAAATGCCTGTCGGAGCTGAGTGGGTGTTTCAGGATGCTGCAGGATTTTGAACTGCAATGGTGCGAGGATTGTTCGGCGGCACCAAATTGATGCTTTTGACTGTTTTTTGTGGGAGCGGCGGTGCGACGATTCGACTTGCCCGCGAAAGCGTCGGCACAATCAACATTGATGTGGCTGACATTCCGCTATCGCGAGCAGGCTCATTCCTGCAGGGGTTATTCGGTGCTGCCCAGGCCTTGCCAATGCTTGAGGCCAATGAAGATGAAGCGCAGTTGCTGAGTGATTTTTGCCTGTGGCGTGAGGTGCTCGGGTAGCGCCTCGGCCGGTGGATCGATGATGTCCGGAAGGGTCGCGAACACGCTTTTGACGATCAGGTCCGCCATGACGCTCAGGCCGGCGATGTCCAGATGCTGCAATTTCGGCATCAAGGACAGGTCGGCTGCCAAGTCCGAGCTGATGTCTTCACGCAGACGGCCAATGGCCTGGCGCACGGGTAGCGATCCGCCGTACTGCTCACGGGCCAGAAACAGGAACTGCGAGCGATTGGCCGAGACCACGTCGAGGAATATGCGAACCGAAGCGTCAATGATGCCGCCCATGACAAACTCGTTATGGCGTACCAGGCGAATGGTTTCGCGAAAGGTCTGGCCGACTTCGCTCACCAGCACCAGGCCCAGTTCATCCATATCGGCGAAATGCCGGTAGAAACCGGTGGGCACGATCCCGGCGGTTTTCGCGACTTCGCGCAGGCTCAGGCTGCCGAATCCTCGGCCACATTCCATCAGGTGACGGGCAGCGTCCATCAGGGCGTTGCGGGTTTGTTGTTTCTGTTCGGCGCGGGGCAGCATCGCAAGGGTGTTTTTCTGGACAGGGACAGCGGCGCACTCTAGCAAATCGGCTTCGCTGGCGTCGAACGACTATCGGGGGATCAAGCGGGGGAGATGCAACTTCCAACAAGGCCAAACCCTATAAAGTCAAAAGCCCAATCCGGGGATTGGGCTTTTTTTCAGGGCCACCATGGGCTCAGCTCACAGCGCTGTTGCGTTCGATTACACGGTCACCACCACCTTCAGCGAGGGTTTGACCCTGTGGGGTGCGATCGGAACCGTCAGCAGCCAGGGTTTGACCTTGTGGAGTGCGATCGGAACCGTCAGCAGCCAGGGTTTGACCTTGTGGAGTGCGATCGGAACCGTCAGCAGCCAGGGTTTGACCTTGTGGAGTGCGATCGGAACCGTCAGCAGCCAGGGTCTGGCCTTGTGGAGTGCGATCGGAGCCGTCAGCAGCCAGGGTTTGACCTTGTGGGGTGCGATCGGAACCGTCAGCAGCCAGGGTTTGACCTTGTGGAGTACGATCCGAGCCATCCTGGGTGATCAGGCCTTTTTCTTTCAGGCGATCATTACCGCCTTCGGCAAGGGTCTGGCCTTGTGGAGTGCGGTCCGAACCATCGGCAGCAACGGTTTGGCTGAACACCGAGTGGCTGTCTTTGACTTGCGGAGTGGCCTGATCAGCAGCGGGTAGAGCGAAAGCGGTGCTGGCCAGCATTGAGAGGGTAAGGCTAAGCAGTAATTGGCGTTTCATGATGGGTTGCTCCTTGGGAGGGCGATAAAGTGGGTACGAGGGCAATGCTACTCTCGATAAGTCGATATAAAAGTTCATAAACGCAATGGTAATAATCAACGGAATTGATTGTTCTGCCGAAGCGCTCTAGAACGGGCGTCTCCGGCGATCGTTTTTGCACTGGGGTGGGTATTTTCGACCCACTCGTGCCGCACAAAAGTGCGGGGGCGGTAACGCCGGATTCGGGGGCAGTCTCTCCCCAGTCGATTATTTGAGGATTAATCGGCGTTTGGTTTAAACCTGCGGGCCGTTTTTCAGTCGTAGATTCCATGGCAGGCCGGTTCTGGCCTAACGTTTCACACGTGCGTCGCAATCAGGGCGCTCAGTCGTATCAGGAGCCCTGTGCAATGACGCGCACTCGTAAAATTGTTACCTGGACCTTCGCCAGCCTAATTGTCTTGCTGGCGGTATTGGTTCTGATCATCGTGTTCTTCGATTGGAACCGGATCAAACCGCCCCTTAACGCCAAAGTTTCTGAAGAGCTGCATCGTCCGTTCGCCATCAATGGCAACCTCGCGGTGGTCTGGCAGCGCGAGCCCGACGAGGGCGGTTGGCGGGCCTGGGTGCCGTGGCCGCACGTGGTGGCAGAAGACCTGAGCCTGGGCAACCCGGACTGGTCGAAAAAACCACAGATGGTCACCCTTAAACGCGTCGAACTGCGCATTTCTCCCCTGGCACTGCTGGCGCAACGGGTGGTGATCCCTCGTATTGACCTGACTGAGCCGAATGCGGACCTTCAACGTCTGGCCGATGGTCGCGCCAACTGGACGTTCCAGTTCGACCCCAAAGACCCGAATGCCGAACCTTCAAGCTGGGTGGTGGACATCGGTGCCATCGGCTTTGACAAGGGCCACGTCACCCTCGACGACCAGAACCTCAAGACTCAGCTCGATGTGCTGATTGATCCGCTGGGCAAACCCATTCCGTTCAGCGATATCGTCGGCGAAAAAGCTGCGAAAACCGCGCAGGAGAAAGGCGCGGCTCCCCAGGATTACGCGTTCGCGCTGAAGGTCAAAGGCCAATACCACGACCAGAAACTCGCAGGCGAAGGCAAGATCGGCGGGTTGCTGGCGTTGCAGGACGCGGCCAGGCCGTTCCCGCTCCAGGCGCAAGTGAAGATCGCCGATACCCGCGTCGAACTGGCCGGCACGTTGACCGATCCGATGAACCTCGGCGCCCTGGACCTGCGCTTGAAGCTGGCTGGCGCCAGCCTGGGCAATCTCTACCCGCTGACCGGTGTGACGCTGCCGGATACGCCGCCCTACGAGACAGACGGGCATTTGATCGCCAAACTGCATGAGCCGGGTGGCGCGGTGTTCCGCTATGAAGCGTTCAACGGCAAGATCGGCGAGAGCGACATCCACGGCAGCCTGGCCTATGTCGCCAGCCAACCGCGGCCGAAACTCAGCGGTTCATTGATCTCCAATCAACTGCTGTTCGCCGACCTGGCCCCGCTGATCGGCGCCGATTCCAACGCCAAGCAAAAGGCCCGTGGCGGCGAAAGCAAACAGCCGACGGACAAGGTGTTGCCGGTCGAGGAGTTCAAGACCGAGCGCTGGCGCGACATGGACGCCGATGTCGAATTCACCGGCAAGCGCATCGTCCACAGCGAAAAACTGCCGTTCAATGACCTCTACACGCATCTGGTACTGACAGACGGCGTCCTGAGTCTTGAACCCCTGCGTTTCGGCGTGGCGGGCGGCACTCTGGATGCGCAGATTCGCCTCAATGGCCGCACCGAACCGTTGGAAGGTCGGGCCAGGCTCACTGCGCGCAAGTTCCAGCTCAAGCAGTTGTTCCCGACCTTTGAACCGATGAAAACCAGTTTCGGCGAGCTCAACGGCGATGCCGACATCACCGGCCGTGGCAACTCGGTGGCCAAGCTGTTGGGCAGCGCCAATGGCAACTTGAAAATGCTGATTAACGACGGCGCCATCAGCCGCGAGTTGATGGAACTGGCCGGGCTCAACGTCGGCAACTACGTGGTGGGCAAGATCTTTGGCGACAAGGAAGTGAAGATCAATTGCGCGGCGGCCGACTTCGACATTAAGACCGGTTTGGCCACTACCCGACTGTTCGTCTTCGACACCGAGAACGCGATCATCTATATCGACGGCACCGCGAACATGGCGACGGAGCAGTTGGACCTGACCATTACCCCGGAATCCAAAGGCTGGCGGTTGATTTCGTTGCGCTCGCCGCTGTATGTGCGGGGCAAGTTCATCAAGCCGGATGCGGGTGTGAAGGCGGTGCCGCTGATTTTGCGAGGCGCGGGAATGGTTGCGTTGGGCGTGATTGCAGCGCCGGCGGCGGGGCTGCTGGCGTTGGTGGCACCGAGCGGGGGTGAGCCGAACCAGTGTGCGCCGTTGCTGGAACAGATGAAGGCGGGGAAGGCACCGGTGACCGTCAAGCCCAAAAAATAATGGGGTGTCAGTGTGGGCGCCTTCGCGGGCAAGCCTCGCTCCCACAGGGGAATACTGAACCCGTAGGAGCGAGGCTTGCCCGCGAAGGCGATCTGAAAGGCGCTAAAGATCTTTCAGAATGTCAGCCATGTCATGCGCATGCTTTTCTTCCTGCGCCAGGATGTCTTCAAAGATGCGCCGGGGTCGTCGGGTCTTTTTCGCCGATGTACTGAATGATCTCGCGGTAGCTGTCGATGGCAATCCGTTCGGCGTTCTCGACGTTCTTGCGGGCCCGTTCGCGAAGGGTGGTTACATCGGACAAATGTATGTCACTCATCTCGTTCTCCTGGAGGCTAATCCGGTTTGCGTCACCTTCTAGGGAAGTGATCGCGACTTGAGGTGTGAGTGATGGGCGCGGCGAAAAGTTTTATGTGATTTGCCCCGAGACGATCAAGCCAGCGCATGCCCGGACAGCAACGCCTCCTCGCGCAACCATGCAAAAAACGCCCGCACGGGTGGATGTCGTTCACGTCCCGGCACGCAAAGCGCACTGTAGCCGGCGCCGTTGACCTGAACCTCGTCCCGGTAAGCCACCAGCAAACCATTGGCCACGCTTTCCGACACCAGAATATTGCTTGCCAACACCAGGCCTTGCCCGGCGATCGCCGCTTGCAGGGCGTAATGCTCTTCGTCGTATTCACGGACCGCCGGTTGCCCTGTCAGCCAGGTCTCTCCGGACTGAGCGCACCAGGCCGCCCAGCCGTGGGCGTAGAGTTTGGAGTTGTGCCAGCGCACGCTAATCAGCGTGGGTGCCCGATCAGCCGCCAGGGCCACCTGCTCGGGCGAGCCATAGACGCCGAACGATTCGTCGAACAGGCACAGCCCATACAGGTTCGGGTAGTCATCAAGACTGTAGCGCACCACCAGGTCGACGCTGGCGTCCTGATGCAGATCGATGACTTCGCAGTGGGTGTCCAGGCGCAGGTTGATATTCGGATGGCGAGCGTAGAACCGACCCAGCCGCGGCACCAGCCACAGCGCCGCGAAGGCGGCCGTGGTGGAGATCGTCAGGCTCGCGCCGCTACGTTGCGGGCGCAGGGTATCGACGCTTTGCGCCACGTCCAGCAGCGCGCCGTGCAGGCTGCGGAACAACCGTTCGCCGCCATCGGTGAGGCGCACCTGCCGTGGCAGCCGCTCGAACAGCGGCACACCGAGCCAACTCTCCAGCGAGCGGATCTGATGGGACACCGCCGTCGGCGTCACCGAGAGTTCTTCGGCGGCAGCCTTGAAACTCAGCAGGCGCGAGGCGGATTCAAAGGCGCGCAGGGCGGTCAGCGGCAGCGAGGCAAACATTCAAATACTCCATGGATGAAATTAATTCATCCTGACTGATTTCTACTCAGTTGAAGAGGGGCGGCTGTGAGCTTCAATCTGCAAGCCACAGGCAGTTTAGCCCTTAAGGAGATTCAGATGAGTAAGATTCTTGCGATCCATGCCAGCCCCCGTGGCGAGCGGTCCCACTCCCGGCGTCTGGCGGAAGTGTTTCTCTGCGCCTGGCAGGCGCGACATCCTCAGTCGCAGCTGACTCGCCGGGAAATCGGTCGGGCATTGATACCTCCGGCCAACGAAGCCTTTGTGGCTGCGGCGTTTTACCCCGAGCCCCATGCACGCCCCCTGTCGATGCAGGCCGATCTGGCGTTCAGCGATGAATTGGTCGGCGAGTTGCTCGGTCACGATTTGCTGGTGATATCCACGCCGATGTACAACTTCAGCGTACCCAGCGGCCTCAAGGCGTGGATCGATCAGATTGTGCGGCTCGGGCTGACGTTCAATCACACCCTGGACAATGGCGTGGCGCAGTACGAGCCGCTGGTGCACGGCAAAAAAGCGCTGATCGTCACCAGCCGCGGCGGCTTCGGTTTCGGGCCTGGCGGCGAACTGGAGGCGATGAACCATGCCGATCCGTTGCTGCGCACCGCGCTGGGGTTCATCGGCATCACCGACATCACCGTGGTGGCTGCCGAAGGCGAAGAGTCGGCCGAGCGCACGTTCGCGATTTCGCTGGCCGAGGCCGAGCAGCGTTTGCTGGCGCTGGCCCGAGAGTTCTGATGGCCTGGCTGTTTCTGCTGATCGCCGCCGGGTTCGAAGTCACCTTCGCCATGGGCATGAAGTACGCCGAAGGCTTTACCCGGCTCTGGCCATCGCTGATCACGGGGGTGGCCGCCGTCGGCGGGATTTACTTCCTGACCCTGGCCATGCGCGAGTTGCCGGTGAGCATCGCCTACCCGATCTGGACCGCCATCGGTTCACTGGGCACGGTGTTTCTCGGCTTTGCGCTGCTGGGCGAAAGCCTGACGGCGATCAAACTGGTGTCGGTGGGGCTGATCGTGGTGGGCGTGGTGGGGCTGAAGTAGGGTGGATGTCATAGACTGGTCGTCGAGTTGTCATCTTGGGTGACGATGCTTGGCTAATGTCTTGCATCGCGCCTTGCTTCATCTCACCGATCACAAGGATGTCCGCCCATGTCGCAAGGTTCTGCCACGCGTTATCCGTTGGTGCTGGTCCCGGGAATGCTCGGGTTTATCCGTCTGGTGCTGTATCCGTACTGGTACGGGATCATTTCGGCGTTGCGCCGGGGAGGGGCGACGGTGTTTGCGGTGCAGGTCTCGCCGCTCAATTCCAGCGAGGTGCGCGGCGAGCAGTTGTTGGCGCGAATCGAGGAGATTCTGCGGGAAACCGGGGCTGACAAAGTCAACTTGATCGGTCATAGCCAAGGCTCGCTCACAGCCCGTTACGCGGCCGCCAAACGCCCTGATCGCGTGGCGTCTGTCACGTCGGTCGCAGGCCCCAACCATGGCTCGGAGCTGGCGGATTATCTGGAAAAACATTACCCGGCGGACAGCGCCAAAGGTCGGCTTCTCGCCGCACTGCTGCGGCTGATCGGCGCATTGATGAGCCTGTTGGAGACCGGGTATCGCGGACCAAAATTGCCCGTGGATATCCACGCTTCCCATGAGTCCCTGACCAGTACAGGTGTGGCAGCGTTCAACCAGCTTTATCCACAGGGCCTGCCTGAAACCTGGGGCGGACACGGGCCGGAAGAGGTCAACGGCGTGCGCTATTACTCGTGGTCCGGGACGCTGCAACCAGGCAAGACGGATCGCGGCGGTAACCTGTTCGACGGCACCAACCGCAGTTGCCGGTTGTTTGCCAGAACCTTTGTGCGCGAAACCGGGCACTGCGACGGAATGGTCGGGCGTTACAGCTCGCACCTGGGGACGGTGATTGGCGATGAATATCCGATGGATCACTTCGACATCGTTAATCAGTCGCTGGGGCTGGTGGGGAAGGGGGCGGATCCGGTGCGGTTATTTGTCGAGCATGCGGCGCGGTTGAAAGCGGCCGGCGTGTAAACGTCAGTTAGACCGCGTTATCGTTCTTCGCGGGCAAGCCACGCTCCCACAGGTTTTGTGTGGTTCGCCGATTTCGGGCACGACACAAAACCTGTGGGAGCGAGGCTTGCCCGCGAAAGCGTCGGCTCAGGCAACACTAACCTTACGGCCGAGCACGGTAGTCCACCGCTCCGAAAGCACCACCCCGCCCAGCGTCAACACCCCACCCACCAGGTGATACATCGCCAACTGTTCATTCAGCACCACCGCCGCAATCAACGCCGTAATCAACGGCAGCAAATTGAAAAACAGCGTGGTCCGGCTCGGGCCCAGACGCACCACGGCCTGCATCCACGCCAGCGGCGCCAGCATCGAAGCCAGCAAACAGGCATAAAGCACCAGCGGAATATTCTGCAAGGTCGGTCCGACCTTCGGTGAAGCGACAAACAGCGGAAACAGCACCACCACCGCCACCAGCACCTGCAAATACAACAACACCAGCGGCGGTAAGCGCAGCTGCCATTTTTTCAGCAGCGTGCTGTAAATCGCATAGGCCAGCGTGGCGATCAGCATCATCGCATCCCCCAGGTTCACGCCATGTTCCAGCAGCGCGCCAAGGCTGCCGGACGACACCACCACCAATACCCCGGCGAACGACAGCACCGCGCCGGCCAATGCGCCCGCCGTCAGGCGTTGGCCCAGGCTGACGATTGCCATGGCCAGCGACATCAAGGGCATCAGCGACAAGATGATCCCCATGTTGGTGGCTGTAGTCAGCGTTGCGGCGAAGTACGCCAGGCTCTGATAGACGGCCATGCCGAGCACGCCCAGGATGAAAATCTTGCCCAGGTTCGGGCGAATTTTTGGCCAATGCGCAATCACCGGTTTGAGCATGAACGGCGTGAACAGAATCCCGGCCAGCAGCCAGCGGTAGAAGCCGATTTCCGCAGGGAAGATCGCGCCGACCGCCAGTTTGTTGATCACGGTGTTGCCGGCCCAAATGAAAATGGCCAGCAGGGGATAAGCGTATTGCATCAGAAAAACCATCAACGTTAGTGAGGAGCGATTATCCGCCTGTCTGGATACAAGCCTATACTTCAATCCAGACAACCTGCCCCTGATGACGGACAGCATGACCAGTAAACACATCGATCTGCTCGACTTCGCAGAATTGCCGTCCCCTGTCTATTTCCGTTATGCCGACTTCGACACCCACGAATATGCCTCGGCCCACCGTCACCCGTGGGGCACCCTCGAGTATTCGGCCAACGGAGTCTTGCACATGGAAATCGGCAGCCGCCGCTTCATGTCGCCGCCGCAATACGCCGTATGGGTGCCGCCTGAGACCGAGCACAGTTTTTATAGCAATCAACCGATCAACTACCGTGCTGTCTGCCTGGCGCCGGCGTTGTGCCGCGCGTTGCCGCAGCAAGCATGCACGCTGGCGATCAGCGACATTCTCAAGGCGATCCTCAAGGACTTCGCCGTCCGCGACGTGAAAATTCCCGAACACGACGCGGACAAACGTCTGGCGCAGGTGTTGGTGGACCAGTTGCAACAGGCGCCCATCCAAGAGTGTTATTTGCCTTACGCCAGCCGTTCAGGATTGCTCGTAATACTTGAAGCCCTGCAAGCCGAGCCCGGGGACAATCGGCCATTGGCGCATTGGGCCGCGCAGATCCATGTCAGCGAACGCACCTTGGCGCGGCAGTTTGTCCGTGAACTGGGCATGAGTTTCGGCGAGTGGCGGCAACGCTTGCGTTTTCTCGCGGCGATCGAAGCGCTGGACAGTCAACGCAGTGTTCAGAACATTGCCTTTGACATGGGTTACAGCACGGGATCGGCATTTATTGCGATGTTTCAACGTCAGGCCGGGTGTACACCAGAGCAATATCGGCGGCAACGAATTATCTGAGTTAAAGAAGTAAGTTTGTATTAGAGGTTTTAAGTGGTGAAGTTTCTTACAGGCTAATCGGAATCGCACTTCATTTGATCGAGTGATTAACGTTGTACGCTAGTTGCATAAGCCGTTCCTGTTCAGCTTACTTATGCAGAGTATCAATGTGGCCACTTCAACCCGAATCGATGAAACATCAACAGCCGCGACACAACAAAAAAGCATTCACCACGAACTTATAAAAAAAGCTATCCCCGAATGGATACGCCAGACTTCACCCCACAGGATCAGCGCGTTAAAAAGCGCGATTGCCCCTGTTCCAGAATGGATCATCTGCGCTTCACCGATGCAGCGCGCAGCCCTGCAGCGTGCCTCGGAGGAAGGCTGGCGCGCACAAAACGACGTCGACCAGATGCTGAGCGAGGCGCAAGATGTCTACGCCTTTGCTGAACCGCTGCTTCGTCAGGCGTTGAAAGATCAATACGGTGTTGACGTCGATGTAAAGGAAACTTTTTTGCAGTTGTTTTCTCCACCTCATTTATCCCCCTGGGCCAACAATTTCAATAACGGCGTGGAATCGCGCATTGTTTCGCTGTTGGATGCGGCATTGCATAATTTTTCGGATAAAGAAGTATTAACCTCTGATTCGCAGTTTATTACCCGACCGGACAAGTCGAATCGGTTCGACATAACCGGTGTCCGCAACAAAATGAGTGTCGACCAATTCAAGACGCTGTGCCGCAGTCTGGATATCGGTGCTCAATATAAAATCTATCTTGAAAACTATGTGCGCCCGGTCGATGGACTGGCGCGCGCTGTGGTGCAGCAAAAAATTACTAAAAGCCAAAAGGCTGCGTTAAAAGCAGCCCTGTATCTGGCCAGCCTTAAAAATGATATCTCGGGAAGTGGCTACCTGGCTGTACAAAGCCTGCTCAAGGATATTAAAGAGTGGAAGATGGATGGCCTTCCCGTTCATTACTATCAGCTGAAAATGCTCGATGTTCAGTTGAGAGGCATCGTACTGATCGCCCCTGATCTGCATATCCACGACGGCGCCGCCCGGCGAGTCATTGCCTATGTGCCGCACGATCCGCAACATCCACTGAAAGAGTACGCCTCGAAGGCCGAGTTCGCCCGTGAGCTCACTCGTCAATTGCGTGACTCCCCAAAGAATTCCACAAACAGCTATCAGCAGTTCTTCAGCCGTTTTGTCGACCATCAACAAAGGGGGCGCTTCTTCGCAGCGCTCAACGCCGCGCTGGTAGAAATCACCCTGAATGAAAAGGTCCCGGGCGTCGATCAGCCGGTATGGCGCGAAACGCCCATCGAGAATCCGCGCCTGCACTTTGACCACGTTCGGTTCGAGAACGACACCCATACCTTTTTTACGGGCGACCCTTGGCTCTATCTCTATCAGCAACAGCAAAACAAAATCCTGAACGATGCCCGGGAAATGGTCATCTCGACGCAAGACGCTGATCGCATGGAGCGCTGGGCGTGGTTCGATAATCTGGAAAAAATGCTTTCCGATATCTTCAATGCCGCGTTGATGGTGGTGGGGCCTTTCATACCCTTTGTGGGCGAGATAATGATGGGTTACATGGTTTATCAGTTGGTCAGCGAGGTCGTCGAAGGCGTTGTGGATCTGGCTGAAGGTCTCTATCTGGAGGGGGCCGAGCACATCATCGGGTTTGTCGAAAGCGTGATCCAGTTGGTGGCCTTCGCCGGCGGCATGAAAATCGGCAGGGAGGTTGTACTGCCCAGGTTGTCATCGTTCATCGAGTCGACAACACCGGTCACGCTTGCCAACGGCGCCAAACGACTGTGGAGCCGGGACCTGGAACCCTATCAAAAACAAAACCTGACCCTGGCTGCGGATTCAAAGCCTGATGAAACCTGGCTGCACCGGCATGAGGGCAAGCCGATTCTCAAGCTGGACACCCGGCACTTCGAACTGACGAAAGATCCACAGACCGGCCAGCACAGGGTTAAACATCCGACTCGATCCGATGCCTATCAACCCGTGGTGGACAGCAACGGCGAAGGTGCCTTCGTGATTGAAGGCGAGCAGCCCCACACCTGGGATGACTCGACTTTGATGGCGCGACTCGGGCCAGACATGGGTGAGTTGGCTGAATCCTACGGCGACATCCGCGCGGTCAGCCAGACCGACGCCAGCGCGATCCGCCGAATGTATGCCGACAATCAGCGGCCGTCGCCTTTACTCAGCGATACCGTAACCCGGTTCCGCATCGATCGCGACATTCAGACCTTCATCGAGCAGATGGGTAGCGAACGTGCGCAAGATTACTCAAGCGCCGATCCCAAGATGCAATTTCAACTGCTCGATGGTCTGTGGCCGGGCAATGCGATTGAACTGGTAGACGCACGTGGCGAAGTGCTTCGGGTCATTGGTCGCGTGGATGGGCCGCGTGTCCGGATAAACAGCAATCGTCTGTCTGATGTTGATCTGGTCAAGAGGCTGTTATCGCACCTGGATGACGCACAGCTGAACACCTTGTTGAACGTCGAGTTTCGTATTGCGCCCAGCACGCAGGAAATGAACGTCAAAAATCTGCGGGCCGAGTTGGCGAAACGGGCCAAGAGCAAGCGCACGTCGCTATTCGACGCACGTTATCGTCGTATCGAAGCTGCCACGAGTAACAGCGCAAAAACCATCCAGGCCAAAGTGCCGGGCCTTCCCGGCACTGTCGCCCGCGAGTTGCTGTCCATCGCCAGGCCCTCCGAAGTCCAGGCGATTGAGCGTGGGCAGTTGCCCGCAAGGCTGGAAAACCTTGCGCGTTGGGCGCTTCGAGATGTGCGCATGAGTCGTGCTTATGAAGGTTTTTACCTGGACTCGGTCGAGAGTGCTGACCTGGACAGACTGGCGCTGCACTCCCTTGAGCATCTTCGCGGCTGGAATTCCGATGTGCGCATTGAAGTCAGACGGTTCGAGTACGACGGCCACCTGCTCGACAGTATCGGCAAGGACGACGCTGGGATTCGCCGCACGCTCGTCGAGCTTCACGACTCGACGTTCATCGCTTATGACGGAGACGGTAACGCCCTGCATTCGGGCATGGATTTGTTTTCCTCGATTTTGCAGGCGTTACCGGATGCCGAGCGTATCGCGCTGAACATCCATATCGGCCAAGGACTAAAACTGAAGCTGGCCTTGCGGGACAACGCGTTGAAGCCCTATCAGTTGCTGAAGGTGCTGGACGGTCTGCCGGTGCTTGAGCCTCTCACTTACGATCCTCAATGGATGCGCCTGCGTGGCGGCGCGCTGGGTGCTGGCGGCGAACGTACAGCTCTGGAAGACATCGGCGGCCAATACAGCGATCTGGTCACGGTAGCGTTCCATCCTTCTGTTTCAGCGTTCAAGCAATTCGATTATCTGCGTGGCCTGAAACTGATTCACGACAGCTTTCCACAGGATTACCTCTTCGATCTGTTCGAGGCCCTGAACGCCGCCAATGCGACCGGCGAGGCCGGGCCAGGCCTGGACATCGTCCAAAGTATCGAGGCGTTGCCCGATCTTCAGAAGCTGATGCTGCCAGGGCAGTTCAGCGCATTGACCGGGCGCCTGTTTACCGACGAGGGCTTGGTGCCGCTTACGGAGTTGGAGCGAAACCTGGGTTTGAATGCGCGCAATCTGGAACAGACCGGGCGGACCAATGCCTACCAGGCGCTGTTACGTTCAGTCCGGGAGAACGGTGTAACGCCAAGTCCGGAGCTGAGGGATTTAAGTGAATATGGAGAGTTGCTGTCCGCAGACGTAACCACGTCCGGGGAGCCGATTCAGGTATCGGCTCAAACCATGGCCAACTTGAAAATGGCGCAGGAAGCGATCTATCGATCCAAGGAGCTCCTGCCGTTGTCCGGTAATCAGTTGCCGAGCATTTGGCAAAACGGCGGTTCGGCCATTGCCAAAATCAAAGGCCTGCGAGGGATGGACCTTGAGGAGGGCGGATTCTCCGCCAAACTGACCACCGCCGAAGCTGCTCGCAAAGCCATTGAAATCAAGGGGGGCAATTGCTCGGAGAACTCGAAGGTCACGTTATCGATTCTGGCGAGCCAGCCCCGGACGTCCAGTGTTCACATTGTCAGGGCCACCCTTTTTGACCATCAATATGTAGTGATTGGGGATGATCTGAGCAATCTCGATGCACTGGTCGTCGCTGACTCCTGGCCGGAATTTCCCGCGGCGCACGTGGCCAGCAATGCACACTTCAACTTTGAAATGCCGCCGGTGACCACACTAGCCCCCGGGCCGGCCTTGGCCGAGTACGACTTTATCAATGAAACACCACCCGGGGCTGCGGCATTGCCTGCGGTTTCCGAGGCGAACACGTTCCGGCAGATAAAAATCAACAAGCTCTATGAGGAGGATGCGGCATATGCCCAATGGACGTCGTTACGTGAGCTTGGACAGACTTATGCGGTCGAGGGGGGCACGCCGGTCTTGTTCGAGCGGATGCCCGCATCGGTTATTGATAACCGGATTGAGGCCTATCAGCGATACCGGGAAGCCTTTAAGGATCTTCTGGAATCGGAGGTCGATTGAGGGCCATCTGTTGCGTCGGTGGATGAAGGTGTAACAGGGGTTGTCTACACTCCAGAATGAGGCCGCACCCCTCGGTGCGGCAACAAGGAGAAAACTCCATGAAGATGTTGCGTGTCCCTTTGTTGATGATCGGTTTGCTGCTTAGTGCCCAGGGGTTCGCCGCCACTGCGCAACAGAACAAGATGACCACCTGCAACGCTGACGCCACCGCGAAAAGCCTCAAGGGCGACGAGCGCAAAGCCTTCATGAGCACCTGCCTCAAGGCGGCGCCGGCCGCCAATGACGCCAAGACCCTGACCCCTCAGCAAGAGAAAATGAAAACCTGCAACGCCGATGCTGCGACCAAAGCGTTTAAGGGTGACGAGCGCAAAGCGTTCATGAGTGATTGCCTGAAGAAAAAATAACTGGAGCGGGAGATGTGCGGTGGCTGTAATGGCCCCATCGCGAGCAGGCTCGCTCCCACAATGGATCTGTGTGCGCAAGACAACTGTGGGAGCGAGCCTGCTCGCGAAGAGGCCGGCATGGGCGCTGCAAAAAATCGCCAATGCCCCACTAAGGTCGACCTACACAATCCCTAGTGCTGGCCTGCGAACGCTGGCAGACTGCCAATCCTTTTACGTCGTTCGTTTTGAGGCTGTATGCCAACGTTTTCTCAACGCCACGTTTTGCTGCTGATCAGTTGGGTCATCATCTTTGGTGGTTTGCTGCTGGTGATCCCACTGCGACTGCTGCCCAGCCTGCTGGCCGGGTTGCTGGTGTTCGAACTGGTCAACATGCTCACCCCACAATTGCAGCGGCTGATCGAAGGTCGGCGCGCGCGCTGGCTGGCGGTGGCGTTGCTGGGGACTTTGGTGGTCAGCGTGTTGACCCTGATCTTCGCCGGCGCCATCAGCTTTTTGCTGCACGAGGCGGAAAACCCCGGCGCGTCCCTCGACAAATTCATGCACGTGGTTGACCGCGCGCGCGGACAATTGCCGCCGTTTATCGACGCCTATCTGCCCGCCAGTGCCGCCGAATTCCGCGTGGCCATCGGCGAGTGGATGAGCAAACACCTGAGCGACTTGCAACTGGTCGGCAAGGACGCGGCGCACATGTTTGTGACGCTGCTGATCGGCATGGTGCTCGGGGCGATCATCGCCTTGCAGCGCATACCGGACTTGACCAAGCGCAAGCCTCTCGCTGCCGCGTTGTTCGACCGCTTGCACCTGCTGGTCCAGGCGTTTCGCAACATCGTGTTCGCACAGATCAAGATTTCCCTGCTCAACACCTTCTTCACCGGGATCTTCCTGGCGGTGATCCTGCCGATGTTCGGCATCACGCTGCCGCTGACCAAAACCCTGATCGTGCTGACCTTCCTGCTCGGCCTGCTGCCGGTGATCGGTAACCTGATGTCGAACACGCTGATCACCATCGTCGGCTTGTCGCTGTCGATCTGGGTCGCCATGGCGGCGCTGGGCTATCTGATTTTTATCCACAAGCTCGAGTACTTCCTCAACGCGCGCATTGTCGGCGGGCAGATCAGTGCCAAGTCGTGGGAGTTGCTGCTGGCGATGCTGGTGTTCGAGGCCGCGTTCGGCCTGCCGGGGGTGGTGGCGGGGCCGATTTATTACGCGTACCTCAAGAGCGAGTTGAAGCAGGTGGGAATGGTTTGATCCGCGGTTGATCTCTGTGGCGAGGGGATTTATCCCCGTTGGACTGCGCAGCAGTCCCCGCATTTAGCTATAAGTGGGCTGCTTCGCAGCCCAACGGGGATAAATCCCCTCGCCACCCAGCCCCCTCGCCACAGGGTTTTGGATCAGTCCATGTTGCCGTAGCGCTTCATCGCCTCGATCGCCAACCCGCTGCCGATGCTGCCGAAGATGTTCCCTTCCACATGCTGTGCATTCGGCAACATCGCCGACACGCTGTTGCGCAGCGCCGGAATTCCGCTCGAACCGCCCGTGAAGAACACCGTGTCGACCTGATCGACGCGCACGTTGGCGTCGTTCAGCAGTTGGGTCACGCTGTTGCGCACGCGCTCCAGCAGGTTGTCGATGGCCGACTCGAACAGCGCGCGGCTCAGCTCCACGCTCAACCCCGGCTCGATGCGGTCGAGCGGCACGTGGCGGCTGTCGGCGTGGGTCAGCTGGATCTTGGTTTCTTCCACTTCCATGGCCAGCCAGTGGCCGGCGCGCTGGTCGATCAGCTTGAACAGGCGATCAATGCCGCCGGTGTCTTCGATGTCGTAGCGCATGCTGCCCAGGGCCAGGGTCGACTTCTGCGAGTACACCGAGTTGATGGTGTGCCAGGTTGCCAGGTTCATGTGGTGGCTGGTCGGCATGTAGGCGCCGCTCTTCATGCGGCTGCCGTAGCCGAACAGCGGCATCAGGCCTTGCAGGCTCAACTGCTTGTCGAAATCGGTCCCGCCGATGTGCACGCCGCCGGTGGCGAGGATGTCGTCATGGCGGTTGTCGTGCATGCGGCGCTCAGGGGACAGGCGCACCAGCGAGAAGTCGGAGGTACCACCGCCGATGTCGACAATCAGCACCAACTCTTCTTTTTCGATGGTCGACTCGTAGTCGAACGCCGCGGCAATCGGCTCGTACTGGAACGACACGTCCTTGAAGCCAATGGCGCGAGCCACATCCACCAAGGTGTTTTCGGCTTCCTGGTCGGCCAGCTCATCGTCGTCGACGAAGAACACCGGACGACCCAGCACCACTTCTTCGAATTCGCGACCAGCGGCGGCTTCGGCACGCTTCTTCAACTGGCCGATGAACAGCCCGAGCAGGTCCTTGAACGGCATCGCCGTGCCGAGGACGCTGGTGTCGTGCTTGATCAGCTTGGAACCCAGCAGGCTCTTGAGTGAGCGCATCAGCCGGCCTTCGTAGCCTTCCAGGTATTCGTGCAGCGCCAGCCGGCCGTACACCGGGCGGCGTTCTTCCATGTTGAAGAACACCACCGAGGGCAGGGTGATCTTGTCGTCCTCCAGCGCGATCAGCGTTTCCATGCCGGGGCGTAGCCAGCCGACGGTGGAGTTGGACGTGCCGAAGTCGATACCACAGGCACGGGCTGGAGATGCGTTTTTCATGACTTTCAGGTTCCGGTTAAAAAACGGCCGCGCAGTGTATGTCAGTGCGGCGCAGATTCGAAGGCCGACTATCCGCTAAATCCACCAATGGCGCCTTGATAAGATGGCCGGATGCCCCAAACTTGTCTGCATTGAGCCTGGCAGCCATCGGACGGTCGCAAGAACCGCCCACCGCTGCCGATAAACTTCTGACGCGCTACCCGGTCACAAACTTGAGATCGGTCAACCCGGCGCCTGGAAATACGCGCAGACTGCCGGTGACGGCGCGATATCGATAACGGATGGTGATTCCCTCGATGGACTTCAAAGACTATTACAAGATTCTCGGTGTGGAACCGACCGCGGACGATAAGACCATCAAGGCGGCTTATCGGAAACTGGCGCGCAAATACCACCCCGATGTCAGCAAGGAAAAGGACGCCGAGGCCAAGTTCAAGGACGCCTCGGAAGCCTATGAAGCGCTGAAAAGTGCCGACAAGCGCGCCGAATACGACGACTTGCGCAAATACGGCCAGCACGGCCAACCGTTCCAGGGGCCGCCGGGTTGGCAGGGTCGTGGCGGCGGTGGTTTTGGTGGTGGTCAGGACACGGGCGATTTTTCGGACTTCTTCAGTTCGATCTTCGGCAACCGTGGTCCTGGTTTTGGTGGTGGAGAGTCGCGTCGCAGTGCGGGACGTCGGGGGCAAGACGTGGAAATGGAACTTGGGATTTTCCTGGAAGAAACCCTTTCGAACGAGTCGAAGAAGGTCACCTTCCAGGTGCCGCAATACAACGCTGCCGGCCAGCACGTCAGCAACACCAGCAAAAGCCTGAACGTGAAAATCCCGGCCGGCGTGACCGACGGCGAGCGCATCCGCCTCAAGGGACAGGGTGCACCGGGTGTCGGTGGCGGCGCCAATGGCGACTTGTTCCTGATCATTCGCTTTGCGCCGCACCCGAAATTCGACGTCGAAGGCGAGAACCTGATCATTACCTTGCCGCTGGCTCCCTGGGAGTTGGCGTTGGGTGCCGAAGTGGCCGTGCCTACACTCACAGGCAAGATCAACCTGAAGGTGCCGGCCGGCAGTCAGAATGGCCAGCGCATGCGTGCCAAGGGGCACGGTCTGCTGAACAAGGCGGGCGAGCGTGGCTACCTGTTCGTGCAATTGAAGGCGGTCATGCCCAAGACCTCGAGCGATGAGGTCAAGGCGCTGTGGCAGGAACTGGCGAAAAAAGCCGCTTTCGACCCGAGAGAAAATTTCTGATCCAAGAGACGGAGTAGCCCATCATGAGCAACCCCCTGATCGTTCAACTGGACATGGCAGAATTCTGTGAGGCGACCGACCTGTCGGACGTCTACGTGATCGAAATCGTCGAACACGGCATCCTCGAACCTCAGGGCAAGCAGCCCAAGGATTGGCTCTTCAACGATTATGAGCTGGCACTGGCCAAGCGCGCCGCCAAGCTGCGGCGCGATCTGGAACTGGAGTGGGAAGGCGTCGCCCTGGCGCTGGACCTGCTTGAAGAGGTCCAGCAGTTGCGGGCCGAGAATCGCATGCTCAAGCAGCGGTTGGGGCGGTTGGTCGTCGAGTAAGCATTCTGACGGTTTCGTGTCGTTTGACAGGGCCCCTTCGCGAGCAAGCCCGCTCCCACATGAGTGCGGTGTACACAGATCCAGTGTGGGAGCGGGCTTGCTCGCGAAGAACGATGACGCGGTCCGTCGGTGTTAAACCTTGCGCGGCAACACCACGGTAAACATCGTCCCCTGCGCCTCACTGGAACTGACCTCGATCGTTCCCCCGTGCGCATCGACCACTTCCTTGACGATAAACAAGCCCAGGCCAAGGCTGGTGGAGGGGTGGCCGAGTTGCTCGTCCGCGCTGCGCACCAGCGGATCGAAAATCGTGCCGATCGCATCCTCGGGTATCGGAGCGCCGTAGTTGTGCACCGTGAGGCGAACCGTGTCTGGCTCGCCTGTCAGGGTCAGCGTCGTGTCCCGCTTGTTCAAACCATGCTGCAACGCGTTGCCGATCAGGTTCTGCAACAGTTGAGCCACCCGTCCGGCATCCCAGGCACCTTGGGTGTCACCCTTTACGTGGACCGTCGGATCGCACTCGGGGTTACCGGCGCAGGCTACGGCAATCGCCGCATGTACGGCATCGGCCAAGTCCATGGGTGCCGGTTCGATCGGCAGGCTCTTACCCAGGCGACTGCGCACCAGTTCCAGCAAATCACTGACCATCGCCGCCATGTGCCGCGCGCTATGCTTGATGTTGACCGCGCAGGCCAGGGTATCGCCTTCAAGTGTTGCTTTGCGCAGCAGCAATTCGGCAGACATGCTCACCGCTTGCAACGGTGCCCGCAGGTCATGCCCCAGGATCGCCAGAAAGATATCCCGCGAATGATTGACCTGCTCGGCGTAGGCAGCGGTGGATTCGGCGAGTGCTTCGTCAACGGCCTCGTTGAAGCGGATCATGTCCTGGAAATAGTCCAGGTCCGGTGACGCCAGGCTGTCGACCCACAAACGGATGACGCACGCACGCAAATGACGGAACTCCGATGTCATCTGCACCAGATCAAACCCCACGGTATGCCGCAGTTCGCCATGACTGGCGCCGGCCTCGTCCAGGCTCGGGGTTTTTTCCGGGCCTTCGCCCTTGGCCTTGGCCATCTGTTCGCTGGAGGTTTGCGCGGTGGTCATGTCACGCGCGGCGGCCAGCAAAATGGCCTTGGCGTGATCGCGCAAAGCGAGCCTGTCCATGTGCTCGGCCGCCGGGGTAATGGTGCTGGCGAACTGCTCCCATTCATCGACGATACGGTCTACGTGTTGCCTGATGAAGTCGGGTAGGCGCATGTCCGGTTTCCTGATGGGAAGTCTGGCGCATCTTAGCCCCTTTGCCGCCCGCTAAAAACTACCGTTACGCGGGGGCGCTCCTTTGGGCGGGGTTCGGGTGGTAATTACTTGTTTTTTAGATTCTTAAATCAGATGCGACGTTGATGTATTCGTGATTTCGGCGCTGCTTTTTGATCTTTTGTTTTCGTCGCCACTCAATACTCTGATGGTTCAATTCATCGCATAAGGATTTGCGAAATGAGCGAACGTTCGGACACTCTGGATCGACCCGTCATTGCCGGGCAGGCAAGAGACGCAGAGCGCAATGTTTATCGTGATTATCTGCTGGGCAAACTGCCCTCGCCGGTCAAAGACGCACCCGCTTCGCGCCTGGTTGCCCTTGCCCATTCGAAACCGGAATTTCCAGAATGGTATTTGAATTCAAGGGCCATGGATCGCCAGTACCTCAAGGAGTTGATCGACGAGCGCTGGCGCCTGCAGGGGCCATTGGACGAGACGCTGAAGAATGTGCAGCAGGACATTCTTGCCTTCGCCGAGCCCTTGCTGGTCCAGGCATTGAAAGAGCATTTGAATCTGGAACTGGACGTCAACGCGACGCTGATTCGGCTGTACGTCCCAGCCAATCTGGCCATTGGCATCGATACCCATGCCAGTCGGCTCAGGCAATCGTCATTGCTGGAAGCGGCCTTACACAATTTCGAAGCCCCCGAAACGCAGGCGGGCGCGTTTCGCGATGGCTCGGGCATCTTCACCCGGGACGACGAAAACGAACTTTCGCGACATACGCTCACGGTCGAAAGATTTGCCGCCCTGTGCCGGACGCTCGATATCGGTGCGCGATACCAACGTCACATCAAAGCATTGCTGATGCCCGAGGCGGTCACGGCCAGAGCGACTGTCGTGCGGCAATGCACGGCCAGTGAAAAAGCCGCGTTTCACGAATCGGCGCTGATCGCGTATCTGAAGAAAGACATCACGTTCTATGGCTACGGGAAGCTCCGGCAGATCCGTGACAACGAACAAGGCATTCTGATAATGCGTCGGCCCCTGCAAAGCCATCGGCTTTCAATCATGGGGTTCAGACTGTCTGGCATTGTGTTGTTCAGTGCGGTGGCGGACCCTTCAAAAATCAAACGGGTTTACGACGCGCTGATTCCACAGCATCAACGAACGATGCTGGAATGGTCGCGACGCCTGGCACTGCTCCCGGGGCAGGAGTTTGAACAGTTCAAGCTGCTCCAGGCGTTTTTCGCCAATGGCCCCGCTGGTCTCGTTGAGGCCATGTTGCAACGGGATGATGCTTATCAACAAAGTCGTCTGGAGGGGACGCTGATTGCGTATGTTCCCGATGATCCCGACCACCCCTTCAAAGAATATGAGTCCTTCACTGATTTCATGAAGGAACTGACGAGCCAGTTGCGCTCGCCAGGTTATCAACAGTTTTTCAGCCGTTTTGTCGCGCAAAAAGACCAGGGCAAGTTTTTTGCCCGGGTTCGCGAGCGCCTCTCGACATTCACCTGGAAACAACGCGAGCCGCTGGACATGGGGCCGTGGTGGCGGGAAACCGCAGTTGAAAACGCCAATGCAGAGCCTGTCACCCATCTCATTTCAGGGGATCTCTGGGCGCAAACAAGTCTGTGGCGCAGGGAGAAGGCGATTGCAGATGCGCGGCAGATTGCCGTGCCGACCGGCGACGAAGATGCCACCACCCGCTGGAACCGGTTGAACAGCTATCTGAACATCGGCTGGAACGTGTTCAACTTCGGCGCCATGTTGGTTCCCGGTCTGGGCGAAGCGATGCTGGCCGTCATGGCCGGGCAGATGGTTTTGGAAACCCTGGAAGGCATCGAGGACTGGAGCAAAGGGGACAAGGAAGAAGCGGCGTCCCATCTCACCAGCGTCATGATCAATTTCGCACAGTTGGCCATTATGGGCGCCGGGCATGTCTTGCCGTCCGGCGCGGCGGCGGCCGTCAAACCCTCGGCGTTTATCGACCGGTTGAAAAAGGTTGAGCTGGCTGACGGCAAGACGCGCCTCTGGAACCCGGACCTTTCGCCCTACGCCCATGACATGGTGTTGCCCGCAGAGGCAAAGCCAAACGAGCAGGGGCTGTACCGGCACAGCGAAAAGGACATCCTCAAGCATGAAAACCAACACTTCGAAGTCATAAACGATCCACGCACCGGCCAGCCACGCCTGCAACATCCGACCCGGCCAAAGGCTTATCAGCCGACACTGGAGCACAACGGTTGCGGCGCGTGGAAGACCGAACTCGACCGCCCCATCGAGTGGGACAAAACCACCCTCATGCGGCGCTTGGGCCCGACGGTCGAGGGCTTCTCTGATAACACCCTGGAGCAGATTCGTCTCGTCAGCGGTATGGGTGAGGACGAATTGCGTCGGTTGCATGTCGTCAGCGACCCGCCGCCCGCGTTGCTGACCGACACGATCGAACGCTTCCGGGCCTGGGCCGAAGTGCAAAAACTGCCCGGGCAGATAAGGCTCAACGAGGTTCCGCAAGCGTTCGTCGAGCAGGTGCCGCGGTTGCTGGTTGAATGGCCGAGATGGCCTGAGCAAAAAAGCATCGAGCTGTTTGACGGCCCCGGGCACAGCGGGCGCTCTATCAAGTTTGGCAACGTCGATGCACTGCCGGCCGACACGCTGAAGATCAGTCGTGCCGAGGTCAGTACAGGGAAACTGCCGGAACTTGCCGTGAAGTTTGCGAGCGAGACCGACATCCACGCGATGCTCGGGCAGGGCATTTCAACAGACGAGCGAGTCCGCATCTACGCCTTGAAAAACCTGCTTGCCGGACGAGCAGGCAGTCGTCGCGGACCTCTGTTTGACGCGCTGAATCGCCGTTTGCAGCTGACCGACAACCCGCAAGTTCGGGTGCTTCAGGATGCGTTCAATGGGCTCCCCATTGCGGTAGCCCGGGAGTTGCTCGCCGACATTGAGCCGCAAGACCTGCTCAACATCACCGAGCCGTCGCGCATCCCCTTGCAACTCAAGGAACGGGTGAGAGTCACCTTGCAGGCGATACGAACCGCGCGCGCTTATGAAGGGCTCTTCCTCGATGCGCCCTACGGTGTGGACACCGAGCGGCTGGCCTTGCATTCGATGCAGGCGCTACCCGACTGGCCCGCGAACGTCAGGATTGAAATCCGTGCGTTTTCATTCGACGGACCGTTGCGCGACAGCGTCGGCCCGACGGATGCCACCCACCGCAGAATCCTGGTCAGCGAGGACGGCGAGTACCAGGCGCGCAATACCGATGATCTTCATTTGCACGGGGCCGATGATCTTTACGCTTCGGTGTTGCATGCCCTGCCTGATGCCGAACGAAACGCGCTGGGGTATCACGTCAATCAAGGCGCCACGCTCAAGCTCGCCATTCAAAAAGCGCCATTACCACGGGACACGTTGAGCGCGCTTCTCGGGGAGAACCCTGTGCGCAAACCGGCGTATGACCCCGCCACGATGCGTCTGCGGGGCGGCATGCGTGGGGTTGCTCATGGGCTGCACAGAGTCAACGAGCCCATGACGCCGCAAGAGCGGGTGCGTGTCGTGCGTCCCGGATGGACCGAGGACGAAGCCTTGGCCTATCTGCAGGCGAGTGGCAGCGAACTCAGTCCGGAGCAGAGGGCGAGCGCACTCGAAGCGGAATTCGATCGGCTCAACGCCAATTTTCAACGCTGGTTGAAATCGCCGACCGAAGCGTACAGCTTCACGCCTGCCGGCGTCGCCGAATGGCAATCCAGAAACGCCTTGTACAAAGCGGTCAGGGAGTGCTGGCAACACACCGGGTTGCGCCATGTGGATTCATTCGGTCATCTGCAGGGCGTTGTGCTTGACCTGGAAAACATTCCACTTGGGCGTCATTTGCGCACCATGCCCGCCCTGGAAGGCCATTTCGATCACGTCACAAACCTCAATCTGACCCTGACCGAATTGACCGACGCACACAGTTCCTTCCTCGATCATTTCCCCCGTTTGCGTTTGCTCAACGTCAACGGCAATGCGCTCACCGGTGTTCCACTTGCCATCCGCCGCATGCGCGGGCTGACGGAACTCAGCATGCGAGGCAACCGTATTGTCCTGGATGCCCAAGGCATCGCGGACCTGCGCAACCTGACACGACTTGAGGCACTGGACCTGTTTGGCAATCCGTTGGGGCAAGCCCCGGATATCGGCAGCATGAGAATGTTGCATACACTGATCCTGACTGACACCGGCGTTCATACCTGGCCGCAGGGGCTGTTCGCACAACCGCGGTACCGGCATTTTTTCCTGGATATGCAGGGCAACGAAATCACGCAAATTCCGGCGGTACCCCTGGGTTCCGTGCAGGCGGAATTGCTGGCTCGCACGGTGCTGAACCGCGAGCCGCAGTGGTTGGCGGAGGCCAATCTGCAGACGCTCAGGGACTACATCGAGTCCGTCGGCCTTGACCCGGATCGACCGTATCCACCACGCGGCGTGCGCGACAGTCTCGACTGGGAGGCGGGCATGCCCCGGCCGGAATGGGTAGCGAAACAAGCGGTCTGGAACAGCGTCGAGGATGACCGCGGCTCGGTCGGGTTTTTCAACGAGATACGTAAACTCACCGAGTCGGCGCATTTCAAGAACGACCTCGGGTTTCGGGTCGATATGACCGCCAAGGTCTGGCGCATGCTCGAGGCGATGTTCAAAAACACCGAGCTTCGGCAAAAACTCTTCACCATGACCACGGTGCCCACGGCGTGCGTCG
Organism: Pseudomonas sp. LBUM1660; assembly: GCF_059695935.1. Taxonomy (NCBI): domain Bacteria; kingdom Pseudomonadati; phylum Pseudomonadota; class Gammaproteobacteria; order Pseudomonadales; family Pseudomonadaceae; genus Pseudomonas; species Pseudomonas sp. LBUM1660. Next base: position 671,106 of record NZ_CP166795.1, read on the forward strand.
ATGCCGGCGCGCAGCTGTTCAATGCCATGGGCCTGGAAGTGCTGGTTCATGAGGCCTATGAGCTGGCCAATCCCGCGCTGGTGGAGGGAGAGCTTGTGTCGCTGGCGCGAGGCAAGTCGCGTCTGGATGAACTGAGCAGGATTGCCCGCAAAACGATCTCCGAGCGCGAGGCGATGGGCGAGGCGTTCAGGCGTGTCAACGCCGCGGGGGAGGTGACGGGCACGATTGATGAGGTTGAAGTTCACCTGGCGTTCATGACCGATCTTGCCGACCGGCTGGACCTGCCCTGGCAGTCTCGCAACATGCAGTTCAGAGGGATCGCGGGTGTCACATCGCAGATGATCAATGATGCTTATCTGCGTGTGCTGGACCTTGAGGAAGGGGAGTTGCTCAGTGATTTGCTGGTCGAGCAGCCGTTCTGGTCATCCTATGTCGAGGGTGTCAACCGACGTGCTTTCAAAGTGTTCAGGCGCCGGATCGATGCCACGACAGACTTCTACATGGCGTTGGACAAGCGCGCGAACGACACAACGCTTTCCCTTGAGCAAAAGGCTCAGCTAAAGGAAGAGCTCAGGGTGCTCGGTGCTGAACTGAAAAAACCGGAAAGCGACTTTGCACCGGGACGCACCATGACCGATGCGCAATACGCCGCTGAGTTGAATGCGATCGATGAAGAGCAAAAGGCGTTGGTCAAAACCTTCACCCAACAGGCGATCGACCGGGCAAAACTGCAAAGGGTAGAACTCCCCTTTGTCGTACAGCCGGACGTTTGATTGCTGCTGCTTTTTCCGGGGACCTGGTACGCCAGGCCCCCCGGGATTTCAGTCCGATCCACCGATCAAAACAGGAAATATCGCTGGGCCATCGGCAACACATCCGCTGGCTCACACCACAGCAGCACGCCGTCTGCCTTGACTTGATAGGTCTGTGGGTCGACATCGATAGTCGGCAGATAGTCGTTGTGGATCAAGTCGGTTTTCTGCACCTCGCGGCACCCTTTGACCACTGCGATTTTCTTTTTCAAACCCAACGCCTCAGGCAGGCCAGCCTCCTGCGCGGCCTGGCTGATGAAGGTCAGGCTGGTAGCGTGCAACGAGCCGCCGTAGCTGGCAAACATCGGTCGGTAATGCACCGGTTGCGGAGTCGGAATGGAAGCATTGGCATCGCCCATCAGGCTGGCCGCAATGGCCCCACCCTTAAGGATCAGGGTCGGTTTGACGCCGAAAAATGCCGGACGCCAGAGCACCAGATCCGCCCATTTCCCCACTTCGACCGAGCCCACTTCATGGCTGATGCCATGGGTGATTGCCGGGTTGATCGTGTACTTGGCGATGTAGCGTTTGGCGCGGAAGTTGTCGTTGCCCTCGCCATCACCGGGCAGCGGGCCGCGCTGCTTTTTCATCTTGTCGGCGGTCTGCCAGGTGCGCGTGATCACTTCACCGACGCGGCCCATGGCCTGACTGTCGGAGCTGATCATCGAGAACGCGCCGAGGTCGTGCAGGATGTCTTCGGCGGCGATGGTTTCGCGGCGGATGCGGCTTTCGGCGAAGGCCACGTCTTCGGCAATGCTCGGGTCCAGGTGGTGGCAGACCATCAACATGTCGAGGTGTTCATCGATGGTGTTGCGGGTGAACGGTCGGGTCGGATTGGTCGAACTCGGCAACACGTTGGCAAAGCCGCAGGCCTTGATGATGTCCGGGGCATGACCGCCACCCGCGCCTTCGGTGTGATAGGTGTGGATGGTGCGGCCCTTGAAGGCGGCAAGGGTGGTTTCGACGAAGCCCGACTCGTTGAGGGTGTCGGTGTGGATCGCCACCTGCACATCGTACTGGTCGGCGACGTTCAGGCAGTTGTCAATACTCGCCGGGGTGGTGCCCCAGTCTTCGTGCAGCTTGAGGCCGATGGCGCCGGCCTTGACCTGCTCGATCAGCGGCTCCGGCAGGCTCGCGTTGCCCTTGCCGGTGAAACCGATGTTCATCGGGAACGCATCGGCGGCCTGGAGCATCCGCGCCAGGTGCCAAGGCCCCGACGTGCAGGTGGTGGCGTTGGTACCGGTGGCCGGGCCGGTGCCGCCGCCGATCATGGTGGTGACGCCGCTCATCAGCGCTTCTTCGATCTGTTGCGGGCAGATGAAATGAATGTGCGTGTCGATGCCGCCTGCGGTGAGGATCATGCCTTCACCGGCGATGACTTCGGTGCTGGCGCCGACCGCGATGGTCACGTTCGGCTGGATGTCCGGATTGCCGGCCTTGCCGATGGCGGCGATGCGGCCGTCCTTGAGGCCGACGTCAGCTTTGACGATGCCCCAGTGGTCGATGATCAGCGCGTTGGTGATCAAGGTGTCGACCACTTCGGCGGCCAGCAATTGACTCTGGCCCTGACCATCACGGATGACTTTGCCGCCGCCGAATTTCACCTCTTCGCCGTAGGTGGTGAAGTCTTTTTCCACTTCGATCCACAGCTCGGTATCGGCCAGACGGACCTTGTCACCGACGGTGGGGCCGAACATGTCGGCGTAGGCTTGTCTGGAAATCTTCATGTGCACGCCTTGGTAATAAGTTAGATGTGAAATCGCATTCGCGGGCAAGCCTCGCTCCAACAGGTCCGCGTCGAACGTATTATCCGCGACGACACAAAACGGTAGGAGCGAGGCTTGCCCGCGAAGGGGCCAGTTCAGACGCCATAGAATTTAAAGATCACCCATGATCCTGCCGGCAAACCCGAACACCCGGCGATGCCCGGCCAGGTCGACCAGTTCAACCTCGCGACTCTGCCCCGGCTCGAAGCGCACGGCGGTGCCGGCGGGGATGTTCAGGCGCATGCCACGACTGGCCGCGCGGTCGAAGGTCAGGGCGTCGTTGGTTTCGAAGAAGTGGTAATGCGAGCCGACCTGGATCGGCCGGTCGCCGCTGTTGGCCACTTTCAGGCTGACAGTGCGACGGCCGACGTTGAGTTCGATGTCACCGGGCTGGATCTGGTATTCACCAGGAATCATCAGTGGGCTCCCTGAAGAATCTTGTAGTAGAGGGCGGTCGGTTTGTACTGGCCGCTCGGGTCGCAGGCGTAATCAGGGATTTCACCCGCTTTGGTGTAACCCAATGCCTTATAGAAATCTTCGGCCGGTGAGCCGGCCTCGGTGTCGAGGTAGAGCATGCCGCGCTGGTGCTGGAGCGCGGCTTTTTCCAGCGCGCTCATCAATTGTTGGCCCAGGCCACGACGGCGCGCATGTTCACGCACCAGCAGTTTCTGCACTTCGGCACGGTTCAGGCCGTTGGCTTTCTGGCACAGGGTCAGTTGCACACTGGCCTGCACTTGCTCGTCCTTGACCACCACCCACAGCAGCACGTTGCCCTTGTTCAGGTTGTCCTGAACGTCATCGAAATAGGCGCGGGCCGCAGCGGCATCCAGATCGGCCATGAACCCGACACTGGCGCCATAGCCGACAGCGTCGAGCAGCAGATCAATCAAACCCTGTCGATAGTGCGCAAAACTTTCAACATTGACGCGGCGCAGTTGGGCAGCGTTCATCGGGCGTTACTCCTTGTTGGCAGGCGGCGGCTCCGCGCCAGGATTGAGGGTCAGTTGCATGAAGGTCAGGTCCAGCCAGCGGCCGAACTTGGTGCCCACTTGCGGCATCTCACCGGTCATCACGAAACCGGCCCGTTCATGCAAACGGATGGAAGCGGCATTCCCGCTTTCGATGGCAGCGACCATGACATGCTTGTCGCAACCTTTGGCGCGCTCGATCAGCACCGTCATCAATTGCGGGCCGAGGCCGTTGCCACGCTGGTCGCTTCGCACGTAGACCGAGTGCTCGACGGTGTGGCGGAAGCCGTCGAATGGCCGCCAGTCACCAAATGAAGCGTAGCCCAGCACGTTGTTATCACCGTCAACAATCACCAGGATCGGATAACCCTGGGCTTGCCGGGCGCTGAACCAGGCCTGGCGGTTGCCCAGGTCCACGGCCTGTTCATTCCATATCGCCGTGGTGTTGAGTACGGCGTCGTTGTAGATGTCGCGGATCGCCGGCAGGTCGGTGTGCAGCGCATCGCGGATTTGATAGGTCATGACGCGTCCTCAGGCGATGGGTTGGTGAACGGTGACCAGTTTGGTGCCGTCGGGGAACGTCGCTTCGACCTGGATTTCCGGGATCATTTCCGGAATGCCTTCCATCACTTGTTCGCGGCTGAGCAGGGTGGTGCCAAAGTGCATCAGCTCGGCCACGGTCTGGCCGTCACGCGCGCCTTCGAGCAGCGCAGCGGAGATGTAAGCCATGGCTTCCGGGTAATTGAGTTTCACGCCGCGCGTCAAACGCCGCTCGGCCACGAGGCCGGCGGTGAAGATCAGCAGCTTGTCTTTTTCGCGTGGGGTCAGGTCCATCGTTTGGAATCCAAATTCGGCAGTTAAAAAAGCTTCCGTAGGAGCGAGGCTTGCCCGCGAAGGGTGCGCCTCGGTTTAACGGGGAGTCCGCGTAATCGTTCTTCGCGGGCAAGCCTCGCTCCTACAGGGGATTGGTGTTCAGGTGCTCCATATTCTGGGTGGGAGGGCTTCTCGGCCGAGTAACGCAGGCCGGAGCAAACGCCACAAATCAATCATCCAGCCCCGCGCCAACAGCGCTTCACTGGCCAGACACCGAGCCACCAAAAGCCCCGGCAATTGCGTCAAGTCCCCGCGCACTTCATTGGGCAGCGAGCGACAGGTTTCCAGCAGTTCGCTATCAATCTCCCCCGTCACTAGCAACGTCGCAAACACCGGCTGCCCATCCAGGCCAATCGGTGAGTCGAGCAGCCCATCATCCCCGACAATGCGCTGGCGTTCGTGCCAGAGCAACTGGCCGTCGCGGCGGATGTCCAGTTGTGCCTGAAAATGCCCGAGGTCAAAGCGTTCGCCACTGGCCGGTCGGCCCAGCGCCACGACGTCCCAGTAAAACAGCCGGGCGTCGCCCTCCAGATCAATCGAAGTGCTGAGCTCAGCCTGAGCGTCGCTGAAGATAATCGTCTCTTGTGGCAGCCATTCCAGTGTTGCACCGCACGCCACCTTCAACGTCAGCTGCTGATAGGCAGGCCCCGCCGCGCGATACCATTTGGCAGCGCCCGGGCTGGTGATTTGCGCCCAGGCATCCGTGCCGACGCTGGCCGAGATATCCAGTCGATCACCGCCTGCAATGCCGCCCGGCGGATGAACGATGATGTGTTGGCACACTTGCGGTCCTTCGGCATACAGGTGCTTTTGCACCCGTAGCGGACCTTGATGTCGGCGCTGAACCGGGCGTGTGCTGTCGCCGAACCGGGCGTAGCCCAATTCCAGCTCGGCATGCCAGCTCGGGGTAAACAGGGCAGTGGGGAGAGGTAAATTCATGTCTTCTAATTATCGTCAGGACGCTTCAGATTAGATCGTAACCAGACCACGTACACCCTCGGCTTCCATATTTTCGCCGCGACCTTGCTGCACGATCTCGCCGCGGGACATCACCAGGTACTGGTCGGCCAGTTCGGCGGCGAAATCGTAGAACTGCTCCACCAACAGTATCGCCATGTCGCCCCGGGCTGCGAGCTTCTTGATCACCGCGCCGATCTCCTTGATCACCGACGGCTGGATGCCTTCGGTGGGCTCATCGAGAATCAACAGCCGTGGACGGCTGGCCAGTGCGCGGCCAATCGCCAATTGCTGCTGTTGACCGCCCGACAAGTCACCGCCGCGCCGTTGCTTCATTTGCAGCAACACCGGGAACAGCTCGTAGATGAAGGCCGGCACTTCTTTCGCCTCGCTGCCGGGGAATCGCGACAGGCCCATCAACAGGTTTTCTTCCACGGTCAGCCGGCCAAAAATCTCGCGGCCCTGAGGCACATAAGCGATCCCGGCATGCACACGCTGGTGCGGCTTGAATGTGGTGATCGGTTTGCCTTCCCAGTTCACTGCGCCTTCCTTGGCCGGCAGCAGACCCATCAGGCATTTGAGCAGGGTGGTCTTGCCCACGCCGTTGCGTCCCAGCAGGCACGTGACTTCACCGACCTTCACGTCAAACGTCAGGCCCCGCAGGATGTGGCTACCACCGTAATACTGGTGCAGCTTGTCGACTTGCAGCATTCTCAGATTCTCCTTAAATCCCCTGTAGGAGCGAGGCTCGCCCGCGAAGAACGATGACGCGGTCTTGCGGTTGGACCGAGGAGTCCCCTTCGCGGGCAAGCCTCGCTCCTACAAGAGCCATTTCATCTTCCGAGGTAAACCTCGATCACCCGCTCGTTATCCTGCACCTGTTCCAGCGACCCTTCGGCCAGCACGCTGCCCTGGTGCAACACGGTGACGTGGTCGGCAATCGCCCCGACAAAACCCATGTCATGTTCCACCACCATCAGCGAATGCTTGCCGGCCAGGCTCTTGAACAGCTCGGCGGTGAATTCGGTTTCGGCATCGGTCATGCCCGCCACCGGCTCATCGAGCAGAAGCAGTTGCGGGTCTTGCATGAGCAGCATGCCGATCTCCAGAAACTGCTTCTGGCCATGGGACAACAGACCCGCCGGGCGATTGACCGAGGCCGTCAGGCGAATGGTTTCCAACACTTCGCTGATGCGATCTTTCTGTTCGCCACTGAGGCGAGCCCGCAGGCTGGCCCACACCGACTTGTCGGTTTTCTGCGCCAGCTCCAGGTTCTCGAACACGCTCAAGGCTTCGAACACCGTTGGCTTCTGGAACTTGCGACCGATGCCGGCCTGAGCAATCTGCACTTCGCTCATCGACGTCAGGTCCAGGGTTTCACCGAACCAGGCTTTGCCGTGACTGGGGCGAGTCTTGCCGGTGATCACGTCCATCAGCGTGGTCTTGCCCGCGCCGTTGGGGCCGATGATGCAGCGCAGTTCGCCGACGCCGATGTACAGGTTCAAAGCGTTGAGTGCCTTGAAACCATCGAAGCTGACGCTGATGTCTTCCAGGGTCAGGATGGTGCCGTGGCGCGTATTCAGGCCGGGGCCGACACGTTGCCCGAGGCCGATGGCATCGCGGCTGCTGCCGGCGTCCTTGTTCGGTTCCAGCGGCGGGAAAAACGCCGGTTCGAGCATGAATTCAGCCGTCGCAGTGACTCTCATTGCTCACCTCTCTTTTTCAGCAGACCGATCACGCCTTTGGGCAGGTACAAGGTCACGACGATGAACAGCGCGCCGAGGAAGAACAGCCAGTATTCGGGAAACGCCACGGTGAACCAGCTCTTCATGCCGTTGACCACGCCAGCGCCGAGCAGCGGACCGATCAGCGTGCCGCGACCCCCGAGGGCCACCCAGACGGCGGCTTCAATGGAGTTGGTCGGCGACATTTCACTCGGGTTGATGATCCCGACCTGCGGCACGTATAACGCACCGGCCAGACCACACAACACCGCACTCAAGACCCAGACAAACAACTTGAAACCGCGCGGATCGTAGCCGCAGAACATCAGGCGGTTTTCCGCATCGCGCAATGCCGTCAGCACCCGGCCAAACTTGCTTTGCGCCAGGCGCCAGCCGATAAACAGACTCGCCACCAGCAACACCACCGTGGCAAAAAACAGCACCGCGCGCGTGCCCGGTTCAGTGATGCCGAAGCCGAGAATGGTGCGGAAGTTGGTGAAGCCGTTGTTGCCGCCAAACCCGGTTTCGTTGCGGAAGAACAGCAACATCCCGGCGAAGGTCAGGGCCTGGGTCATGATCGAGAAATACACGCCCTTGATCCGCGAACGGAAGGCGAAGAACCCGAAGACCAGCGCCAGCAACCCCGGCGCTAACACTACGAGGCACATCGACCAGAGGAAGCTGCTGGTGCCGGTCCAGTACCACGGCAACTCGGTCCACGACAGGAACGTCATGAACGCCGGCAAGCCGTCGCCCGACGCCTGGCGCATCAGGTACATGCCCATCGCATAGCCGCCGAGGGCGAAAAACAGGCCGTGACCGAGGGACAGCAGGCCGGCGTAGCCCCAGACCAAATCGAGGGCGAGGGCGACGATGGCGTAGCAAAGAATCTTGCCCACCAGCGTCAGCGTGTAGGCCGAGACGTGAAACACGCTGTCCGGCGACAACAGTGAGAGCAACGGCAACGCCAGCAGCAGAACCAGAATCACCGCGCCGACCGCGATGGTGACTTTGGGGCCGGCCTTTTGGCTGGCCGTGAGCATCAGGGGCTGGTTCATCAGTCGATCACCCGTCCTTTCAGTGCGAAGAGGCCTTGCGGACGCTTCTGGATGAACAGAATGATCAGCGCGAGGATCAGAATCTTGCCGAGCACGGCGCCGATCTGCGGTTCGAGAATCTTGTTGGCGATGCCCAAGCCGAACGCGGCCAGGACGCTACCGGCCAACTGACCGACACCGCCGAGCACCACCACCAGGAACGAGTCGATGATGTAGCTTTGGCCGAGGTCCGGGCCGACGTTGCCGATCTGGCTGAGGGCCACGCCGCCGAGGCCGGCGATGCCGGAGCCGAGGCCGAAGGCGAGCATGTCCACGCGCCCGGTCGGCACACCGCAGCAGGCGGCCATGTTGCGATTCTGGGTGACGGCGCGCACGTTCAACCCCAGGCGCGTCTTGTTCAACAGCAGCCAGGTCAGCACCACCACAAACAAGGCGAAGGCGATGATCACGATGCGGTTGTACGGCAGCACGAGGTTGGGCAGCACTTGAATCCCGCCCGACAACCACGCCGGGTTGGCCACTTCAACGTTCTGCGCGCCGAACACCAAGCGCACCAGTTGAATCAGCATGAGGCTGATGCCCCAGGTCGCGAGCAGGGTTTCCAGCGGGCGGCCATAAAGGTGACGAATCACCGTGCGCTCCAGCGCCATGCCGATGGCGGCGGTGACGAAAAACGCCACCGGCAGCGCGATCAGCGGGTAGAACTCGATGGCTTGCGGGGCAAAGCGCTGGAACATCAGCTGCACCACGTAGGTCGAGTACGCGCCGAGCATCAGCATCTCGCCGTGGGCCATGTTGATCACGCCGAGCAGGCCGAAGGTGATCGCCAATCCGAGGGCGGCGAGCAGCAGGATCGAACCGAGGGACATGCCGCTGAACGCTTGCCCGAGGATTTCGCCGATCAGCAGTTTGCGTTTGACCTGGGCCAGGCTGGTTTCGGCTGCAGTGCGCACGCCGGCATCAGCTTCGACGCCGGGTTCGAGCAACCCTTCGAGGCGGGTGCGGGCCAGTGGGTCGCCGGTTTCACCGAGCAAACGCACGGCGGCGAGGCGCACGGCAGGGTCGGTGTCGACCAATTGCAGGTTGGCCAGGGCCAGGCTCAGGGCCGCGTGGACGGTTTCATCTTTTTCGCCGGCCAGTTGCTGGTCGAGAAATTTCAGTTGCGCCGGTTTGGCACTTTTCTGCAATTGCTGCGCGGCGTCCAGTCGGATTTTGGCGTCGGCGGCGAGCAGCTGATGGCTGGCCATAGCGGTGTCGATCAGACCCCGCAGGCGGTTGTTCAGGCGCAGGGTTTTCGGTTGACCGTCGATGGTCAACTCGCCTTGCTGCAGGGCGTTGATCAGTTCGATACGGGCCGGTTCGGGCTGCGCAGCCCAGGATTCGAGAAGCTTGGCTTGCTGCACGGGATTGGCGGCGACAAAGTCTTCGGCGTCGCCGGCCTGTACGGCCATCGGCAGTAAAAGCGCGAGAGCAAAGATCAAGCGGTAAAGGGCGGTGGGCATATGTAAGGCCTTGCGCGGGCTAAATGTAGGAGTGAGCCTGCTCGCGATAGCGGTCTATCAATCAACAGGTCTGTTGTCTGTCCCACCGCTATCGCGAGCAGGCTCACTCCTACAGGGATTTGTGTCGGTCCTGAGTGAAGTGCTCAGGCCGACACCCAGTGGCTTAGTTGCTCTTCACCGCATAGTCCGGCTTCTTGTCGTTGCCCGAAATGAACGGGCTCCACGGCTGGGCACGGATCGGCCCTTCGGTCTGCCACACGACGTTGAACTGACCGTCGGCCTGGATCTCGCCAATCATCACGGGCTTGTGCAAGTGGTGGTTGGTCTTGTCCATGGTCAGCGTGTAACCCGACGGCGCGGCAAAGGTCTGGCCGGCGAGGGCTTCGCGGACTTTAGCGACGTCGGTGGATTTGGCTTTCTCAGCTGCTTGCGCCCACATGTGGATGCCCACGTACGTGGCTTCCATCGGGTCGTTGGTCACCGCTTTGTCGGCTCCCGGCAGGTTGTGTTTCTTCGCGTAGGCTTTCCAGTCGGCCACGAACTTCTTGTTCGCCGGGTTCTCGACTGACTCGAAGTAGTTCCAGGCCGCGAGGTTGCCCACCAGCGGTTTGGTGTCAATGCCGCGCAGTTCTTCTTCGCCGACCGAGAACGCCACGACCGGAACGTCAGTGGCTTTCAGGCCCTGGTTGGCCAGCTCTTTGTAGAACGGCACGTTAGAGTCGCCGTTGACGGTGGAGATGACCGCCGTCTTGCCGCCGGCCGAGAACTTCTTGATGTTGGCCACGATGGTCTGGTAATCGCTGTGGCCGAACGGGGTGTAGACCTCTTCGATGTCCTTGTCCGCCACGCCTTTGGAGTGCAGGAACGAGCGCAGAATCTTGTTGGTGGTACGCGGGTAAACGTAGTCGGTGCCCAACAGGAAGTAACGCTTGGCGCTGCCGCCTTCTTCGCTCATCAGGTATTCCACCGCTGGGATCGCCTGTTGGTTCGGCGCGGCGCCGGTGTAGAACACGTTCGGCGACATCTCTTCGCCTTCGTATTGCACCGGGTAGAACAGCAAGCCATTGAGTTCTTCGAACACCGGCAAGACCGATTTACGCGACACCGACGTCCAGCAACCGAACACCACGGCCACCTTGTCCTGCGTCAGCAACTGACGACCCTTTTCCGCGAACAGCGGCCAGTTCGACGCGGGGTCCACGACCACCGGTTCCAGCATCTTGCCATTCACGCCGCCCTTGGCGTTGATCTCGTCGATGGTCATCAACGCCATGTCTTTGAGCGAGGTTTCGGAGATCGCCATGGTCCCGGACAACGAATGCAGAATACCGACCTTGATGGTCTCGGCGGCCTGGACGGTCCAGGTCATGCCCATCGCGGCAATGCTTGCCGTGAGTGTGAAAGCCTTGATCAAGCTACGACGCTTCATTGTGCGATCTCCATGAACTTATGAATTTTTTGGTTGGCAGATGCGGACTACTGAAGGGTGTTTTGCAAAGGCTGTGCCCGGTCGGCAAAAGGCAGGGAAATGTCGTTTTAGAGCGGTCGCGCGCGGTGGCGGCGCACCACGAAGGGACGAGGGCGGGGCGGTGGTGCGAGGGTATGCGTCATTGTGGTGCTGCCGCTTGGCGGCAGCGGTGATGCAGAGGGGCTCAGTTGGGACCGGGAAATGAGTCGACGTATTGAATGGTGAAGTCGGGGAAGGAATCGACGATCTGGACTTTGTGATCCGGGAAGCTGTCGACGGTTTTCCACTTGCCTGGCGAATCCGGGAAAGAGTCGACCTGCTGCACCTTCAGATCGGGAAACGAGTTCACCACCTGCACCTTGTAGTCCGGGAAACTGTCGACGAACTGGATCTTGCCGTAAATCTTCGAGACATCGACGGTGGTATCGGCCCATGCGGCGCTGGAGCCGAACACCAGCAACAACAGGAAAACAGATTTCAACATGAGGCTCATCCTGAGGGGCGTGAGATATGCAGTGTAGGGAATGTTGAGCCCCTGTGGGAGCGGGCTCAGGTGTTTCTAGGTGGGGACAACGTTATCCACCGCGCGGCTCACGGCCAATTCCGCGAGCATGATGACCTGCTGAATCGCCATCGCCTTATGGCGTTGCGGGCCGATCAGCTCGGCGGCGAAGTCGCTGGCCAGGACACTGGCGCACGCCAGGGATTCACAGGCATGAACCAACAGGCTTTCGCTGTCGTTGTCCGGGGCAATCATGAACATGGTGCTGGGGCGGCGGGGTTTTTCGGTGTAGAGCGCCGGGGGATCGAGGTAGTAGTCGAGGGCGCGGTTGATGGCTTCGCGGTCTCGGAGCAGGTCGTCGTTGCGTGATGGTTCGGGTTCGGGAGTGGTGGTGTCGATGGGTGGATCTGGAACGATTTTCTTATTCATCTTGGGGTCTACTCAATTGAGGCCACCACTCAATCGTTCTCACACGATGAAGGGGTGGCAGCTATGTGCGGAGTGAGAAACCGGTGACCCCAAATCCGGCCGGACCGAAGTCCGCCCGCACACAGCCGCCATAGACATTGCTGGCAGCGGATAAGCCGGCGGCAATTATGGTGGTACTGATGTTGGATTAACAGGGGCTGCCGGGTTCTCACGCCCGATCACTGATGTGCAGTGACAGCCCCAGACTAGACAGCCCACGTCCGACGAACAACCTGAAAAACCCGTGGGAAACGTCTGTGTTTTTTACATCCGTATAAACACACATAAACAAACCCAGAATCACACCCCTCCCGCGGGAGAAGGCTTTTGCGTCTATGCGTGGCCTTGACCACCCAGTTGCAATGCCCCTGAGCAGTCAATTGCATCCGTGCTGACCAATTGTTTGCATTCGACTTGACCAGCACACGCCGTAGTGACGACCGGCAGGGGGAGAAAGGGGACAGATTTATTTTCGGTGCATCGGCGTGCGCAGCATCGGTGCTGGCTGCGTCAAAAGTAAAAAACCGGAGGGCGATACATATGTACCACCCGCTGCGCTCCGGGATCTTGATCATCGTGGCTTCTCAATCGAGTGAGCAGCGTATGAACGGCACCTCTACCAGTCCCCCTTCAGCCCCCCGAAAGACGACAACATTTCCTGCTTTGGGACCGACCTTCATCAGTGCGGATGACGCGGCCTATTGGGTTCACCGGCAAATCGGCGCGAGCCGTGACAAAGCCTACGGCGGCGTGATCGTGCAGCGTGGCGACGGAAAATTTCAGCCCACATTGCCGGTGGCGGGTCGGATGGGGCATTTCGATTTCGACTTTCTGCTGACTCCCGGTAACCCCAATGAGCTGTTTGCCCCACCGGGCTACAGTGGCGCGGCGTATTACCTGTCCCATTCGGCCAGTCACGCCGAAGTCCTGCGGGTTCATCCGGGCTGGACGGCTGAGCAGGTCACGTTAAGCCTCGGATTTTTTTCCAGAGGACATCTGCTGAGTCACATGCAGGACCCGGGCGCTTATGGCCAGCGCCATTATTTGTCGGGGCCGGATGGCTCGTTGATTAAGTACGAATCCACTCAGCCGGCAGAAGAGAAAAAACTCTTTGAGCAGGGGGGCAAGACTTTCGGGCCGTTCTCCGACGTTGAGCAACTGATTCAGAAAGTCGCCCAGACCGGCACGCTGAGCGTACTGGAAGCCAATGCGCCGTGGGGCGGCGTCCGAGGAAAGGTGCCGGCGAACTGGACGCTCGGTACGGCTGCGGTGCGAAGTCCGATCCCAGTGCAGCCGTTTTTTTGTGCGGTGTTCGATCAAGTGGACAAGGCCATCGAAGCGGCCGCCGCGACGGTAACTGCGTCCACCGGCAGCGCTTATCTGGGGTTTGTCGTGACCTCTGCCGGCAGCGCGGAATGCATGGCGACCTACCCGGTGCTTTCCAGCGAGCCGGCAGCCGAACTGTTCAAGACATTCCCGTTGAATGCTGATCGCACGCTGGAGCGCCTGCTCGATTTCGACCTGAACGGCGTCTACTTCATGCCGCAGGGCGATGCGACTCAGAGTGCCGGCGAGCCCTGGCTTTATGAGCGTTTTTTTTCACCGCTGGAGTTGGCTACGGGCATCAGGTTTTCGCTATTGGAAGTCCATCGGCAGGCGTACCCGGATTATCTGAAGGTGTACGCCCGGGCACGGGACGGCGCCGTGTTGCAGTACCGCCCTTCGGCGCACCTTCTTGAAGTACCGCTGAAGGACAGCGCGGATTTCAACGTCCGATTGAAGGCCGGAACGCTCAAGCCTGCGGATTACATCAGGCAGGTGGCAGCGGCTGGCGAGTTGGCGGTGCTGAAGGACAGCGCGCTTTGGGATGTTGCCGGAATCGTGGGGCCTGACTGGCAACCCTATGCCAGGTCGCGGCGTTTGAGTCCCGCTTTCCTCATGGCGGACGATGCCGCACGTTTTGCTCATGAACACATCGGCAGCCGGCGTGAACAGGGCTTTGTCGGAATGATTTTGCAGGATCGAAATAAACGCTTCGTCGCCACCGAACCGGTGTTTGCCACAAAACGGTTTGCACTGGACAAGCTGTGCCCACTCGACGCCACTGGCGCACCGATCGTGCTGGTCGAGGGGCACTCGTTTCATGGACTGTACGCTTCGCGCTGGCAAGCCGACTCCAGGTCCATTGCGCGTACTGACTTGCAAGAGCAACTGACGCACGGGCAAATGTTCACCACCGAAGACATTCGCTCGGTGTTCGACAAGACCGCGCATGTTGTGGATTTTTACCTGTCCGGCTCAGCCGACTCCCTGTTGGTGTACAGCCCCGACGCATCGAAAGTGGCGGCTCGCAACCGCCTGCAACAGCGTGTGGCCGTGCTCGCCGACGGCAAAACGCTGATAGATCGGGAGCTGGCGGCCGGCACACTGGAGCCCAGTACAGTGGTCGACGAACTGGCCGACACGGGAAAATTGCGCGTGGTGGTCGGCAGCGACGTGTGGGGGCCGCGGGGAACGGTGCCGGGGGATGAGTCAAATAACGAGGCCGCCCGCACAGCCATTGCCGCTCCGGTGCTGGGGGCGATTTTTACCAGTGCCGAAGACGCGGTGCTGAACGCCCGCCATCGCGCCAGGTTCGACTACCGAGCGGCTGCGGCGGGTTGGGGATTTATCCTCAAGCACAAAGAACGCGATGAGTACGTGGCGACTGAAACAGTCCCGGTCAACCGCCTGGGGACGCTGAACCAGGCGAGCGACTTTGGCGCTCCCGTATTGATCGACGAGTTCCAGACCCTCGGCCTTTATTACGCGGCAAGCTGGATGCCCAAAGAGTTATCGACAGCGGACGCCTGGTTTGCCCGGCATTTCGCTTCCATCCGCGAGCTGGCGGCCGCGATCGTCGACGAGAAGGGCACGCAACGCCTGACGCATTTTCAGGACCTGAACATTTTTATCGCGACGCTGGACGGGGCATTGTTGCGTTACCAGTACTCGGCCTCCTCAACACAATTCGACAATCAGGGTTTGCCGCAACTGATGTCGGTCCTGGGCAAGGACACGCCACCCTATGCCAGTGTCATTCAGAAGGTCGCGGAGTCTGGAGAACTGAAGGTATTGCGCACCAGTGAGCTGTGGGATGAGTCGGGCATTGTCGGCCCGGACTGGAAGCCTTTCACGCAGGTCCAGCGGCGGGCGCTCAGCCCGGTCTTTTTTGCGCAGGATGATGCTGCGCGCTATGCGTTGGCGCAGTTGGGGTCGCGGCGTGAGCGGATCTACGGTGGGCTGGTGCTGCGTCGCGCTGATGGCTTGTTTGTCGCAACGTTGCCGGTGCCCGTCGAGGTCGAGAACTTCCCGGTCAGCTGGATTCGTCTGGATGAATTGACTCAACAGGGCTTGCTTCTGGCGGGGAGTACGGTCGTTGCCCGGTACCATTCCCGAATCCCGGTCGAACCGATTTTCGCCCTGTCGAACCGCGAGCGGGACGTGTACCACGCGATGTTTTCCACTGATTTTCTGGCGGACATCCTGACCGGTTCCGGGCGTTCCCCGTCTTTGTCGCCCGGCAATGAATACCTGCTGGGGCTCGATGGCAGCCTGATCAGCTACACCCTCAGTGCAAGCGCCGGCGAGAAGCAACTCGCTCGGGCATTAGCGCCACCCAGCCAGTTGCAGCGCCGGCATGCCCCGATAGAACTGCAGATGCGCAACGGCACGCAAACCCCGAGCGAGTACGTCAATCAGGTTGCAAAAGCCGGCCGGTTGCAAGTGATTCAGGGGAGCCGACTGTGGGGCAAGGCCAGGCAATTGTCGGACTGGAGTGCTTATCCCGGCGTGATCTCGTCGGACGTGCATCGATTTGCCATTGCTGAGCCGGCGCTCAGTCCGGTCTTCACGCAGATGGACGATGCCATGCGCCATGTCCATCGCACGGTGGGCGCCCGTGCCAGCCTGATGTTCGGCTTTGTGCTCAAGGCGCTGAGCGGTGATCGGTACGTGACGACGCTGCCGATCGACGGGCGGCAAGGCCATCTCACGGTCGAGCGGGTATTTCCCGAAGGCTTATTACCGCTGGGGTATCGAGTCATGGGCCTCTATTTGTGTCCGTCGACAAGTCCGGGACGATTGCCTCGTGACGCGGCACACAGCTTCATCTCGCCTCGTGATCTGTCTTACGGGCTGGACGCTGTCGGTGTGCGCACAGCAGAAGGATCCACGTACCTCAACGTCTACTTGTCTTGCGCTGATGGCGCCTTGTTGTGCTACGCCCCCAGGGCCAAGGCACCTGAGTGGAGCCTGTTTCATGCCACGGTGGCCTACGAGAAAGTATTGGAATCAGGACGGGAGTCGCTGATCGACTACCTGCGCAAAATCATCGCCAACGGTGAATTGCAGGTTGTGGTGCGCAGCGCTTTCTGGTCGCCGCTCAGGGTTGACGCCCGGGGTGTCAAAACCGGTATCAGCCTGATCAAGTGGACGCAGGACAACCGGTTTGCGCTCGGCCCTGTCTTCGCCCATGCCGATGATGCCGCTCGCTCGACGCAGCGATTGATGGGCGAGTACGTCGGCCAACCGTATCTGGGCGGTGTGCTGATACACCCGGTGTCTTCTTCATTCGTGGCCGTCGAACCGCTTGAGGACGGTGCCAGCAGTGGGGCTGCCAGTGCGCTGTTTTACTCAGGGCCGGGCGGGCCTATTGCACCGGTCACGGTGCCCGGTGCGCAGCCTTTGCCGTTGCCGGTTTTTCCTCAGGGCTACAAATGGGCGGCTGTTCATCAGTTCTACAAGCGCTTCAATCTGTTCGTGAAGGACCCCAATGCGTCTGATCGATTACTGATGGATAACCTGGCCCTGGCCGACCTGTGGTTCTGCAGAGACGTTGTGAAAAAGAGCGGCGTCTCCGGGGGCAGTTGCTATTTCACCGGTCGTGGCGGCGCCCTGTTCAAATTCACCCCCAGCTTCTCGCCGCAGGAAACGGCCTTGTTCAACGAGGAGGCGAAGGACGGGGTCGCGGCCTACCTCGCCGCACTTGCCGGTGTCGGCCTGCTTGAGGTACTGGACACCGATGGTTACTGGCAACGTCGCGGTCGACTGAATTCGACGTGGCAGCCACCTGTGCAACCGGCGGCGAAGCCCGATCGTGACGAACTGTGAGGCGCAGCGTTCATTGATCTGAGCGTCTGATGAGCCGTGCCTTCCGGGCTGGCACGGCTCAGCGGCGTCGCATAAGACCGATGAAAAACAACCCGCCAATCGCCGCCGTGGCCACGCCAATCGGCAAGTCCTCGGGGGCGATCAGGGTGCGCGCGGCGACATCGACCCACACCAGAAACGCACTGCCCAACAGTGCGCACACCGGCAACAACCGCCGATGTTCGGCCCCGACCAATCGACGGGCAATGTGCGGCACCATCAGCCCGACAAACCCGATCGACCCGCTGATCGACACCAATACGCCGGTCATCAGCGACGCAATCAGAAACACCCGCAGGCGCACGGTCCGCGCATTCAAGCCGAGGGTGACGGCAGTCTGTTCGCCGGCCATCAGCGCATTCAACGGGCGGGCCATGCCGAGCAACAACACCAGGCCCGACAACACACTGACGGCCGGCACTGCAAGCAACTCCCAGCGCGCCAACCCGAGCCCGCCGAGCATCCAGAACATCACCGCCGAACTCGCCCGGTGGTCGCCGAGGAACAGCAGCAAATTGGCAATCGCCATCATCACGAACGACACCGCCACGCCGCACAGCAGTAGCCGGTCACTGTCCAGACGACCGTTGCGATTGGCGATCATCAGCACGATCAGCATGCTCAGCAGCGCGCCGATAAACGCCGCGATTGGCAAGGTCAGCAGGCCGACGATTTCACCCACGTGCAGCACCACAATCACCGCGCCAAGGGTCGCGCCAGACGTGACCCCCAGCAGGTGCGGGTCGGCCAATGGATTGCGCGTCACCGCTTGCAACACCGCGCCGATCAGCGCCAGGCCAGCCCCCACTAGCGCACCTAAAAGCATGCGCGGCACACGGATCAACCACACGATGTGTTCCTGCCCGGCGGCCCAGTCCGGAACGCCGACCCCCAACACCTTGTGCAGCAAGATGCGCCACACCACGTCTAAGGGCACCCGCGCCGGGCCGAAGCCCAGCGACACCACACACGACACCAGCAACAGCGCACTGAGCATCACCAGCAGCGAGGCATAGCGACGATCCATCATTCGCCGTGGAAACCTTTGGCCAAGGTTTCAACCGCCAGCACGTTGTCGATGCCCGGCGTGGCCTGCACATACGGAATCACGATGAAGCGCTGGTTCTTGATTGCGTCCACCGATTGCAGCGCCTTGTTGCTGCGCAGGAATTGCTCCTTCTGTTCGGCGGTGACTTCGCCGTAGTCGACGATCACGATCACCTGCGGGTTGCGCTCGACCACGTTTTCCCAGTTGACGCGGGTCCAGCTCGCCTCGACGTCCTCCAGAATGTTACGCCCGCCCGCGGCATCAATCAGCGCCTGCGGCATGCCGAGGCGACCGGAAGTCATGGCGCGGTCTTCGCCGCTGTCGTAGAGGAACACCCGCGGTTTGTCGGCGGGCAGATCCTTGCGCACCTCGGCGACGTGCGCCTGCATGTCGCCGATCAGTGCATCGGCGCGGTCCTGCACGTCGAAGATTTTGCCGAGGTTGCGCAGGTCGTTGTAGGTGTCTTCCAGGCTGGCCGGTGGACGCTTCATGACAAACGCGCAGGACTCGGTCAGCTCGTAGACATTGATGCCCAGCGGTTGCAACGTTTGAGGCGTGAGGTCGCCGCCCACGCGCATGCCGTAATCCCATCCTGCGAAGAAGAAATCGACGTTGGCATTGAGCAGGGTTTCCACCGACGGGTATTTGGCTGCCAGCTCTGGCAAACCGTCGAGGATGGTCTGCATCTGGGGCGTGACTGACTTCCAGCCGGTCACGCCACTGTAGCCGGCCATGCGCGGTTTGAGGCCCAGGGCGAGCATCATCTGGGTCATGTTGATGTCGTGGCTGACCGCGTGTTTCGGCGCCTGCGTGAAGGTCACTTCACGGTTGCAGCTCTGGATCGTCAACGGGTATTTCGTGGCCTCGGCCAGCGCGTGGGCACTGCCCAGCAACAGCGTGAAGCAAAGCAGGGAACGCAAAGTCATGGTTGGGTTATCCAGGTGATTCGTGGGTAGCCGTGCAACGGATGTTCATCGATCAGCGCTTCGACGCCGAACACGTCGCGCAGTAGCGGGGCGGTCAGGACTTCTTTCGGTGTGCCGCTGGCGACGATGCGACCGTGATTGATCACGTACAAACGATCACAGAAAGCGGCCGCCAGATTGAGGTCGTGGATGCTCGCCAGGGTGCCGATTTTCAAGCGTTTGACCAGTTGCAACAGTTCCAGCTGATAGCGCGGGTCGAGGTGGTTGGTCGGTTCGTCGAGGATCAGCAATTGCGGTTGTTGGGCCAGGGCGCGGGCGAGGATCACACGTTGTTTTTCTCCGCCGGAGAGGGTGGCGAAGGCGTGGTCTTCGAAGCCTCTGAGGCCGACGGACGCCAATGCTTGAGTCGCGATATTCCGGTCTTCGAGGGTGTCGCCGTCGAACAGGCCTTTGTGCGGCGTGCGGCCCATGGCGACCACCTCGTCGACGGTCAGGCCAAAGGCGTCGGGGAACTCCTGCAACACCACGGCGATGCGTTGCGCACACCAGCGCGAGGATTGCTTCCAGACGTTGTGGTGGTCGAGCCGGACTTCGCCGCTCTCGGGCTTGCTGAAGCGATAAGCGCAACGCAGCAGGCTGGTCTTGCCGCTGCCGTTGGGGCCGATCAACCCGACGAACTCACCGGCGGCCACCTGCAAGGACGCATCACGCAGCTGGAACTGGTGATGGCAGTGGCCGTGGCCCAGGGGCGTCCAGGCGAGGTGTGTGAGGTTCAGCGAGGTCATGCGTGGTCTCTTTGAGGACGCCTTCGCGGGCAAGCCTCGCTCCTACAGGATTTGTGTCGTACGCGATTTTTGTGATCGACATAAGTACTGTAGGAGCGAGGCTCGCCCGCGAAGAGGCCAGATGCTTAAAACATATAATCAGCAGTGACGAAAAACGACCGCGGCTCGCCAAGGATCCACTGCTGCCCCTCATTGTATTGGCTTTGCGCGTACTGCCGGTCAAACAGATTGTTCACCTGCAACCCCAGCGTCGTATCACGTAGCGCCTTCCACGATAGCGTGGCATCCACCACGGTGTAACTCGGCAGCTCGTTGCGGTTGGCCATGTCCGCATAACGGGCATCGACGTACCGCACTCCGGCGCCGGCCTTCACGTCATCATTGATCGCCTTGCTCAACCACAGATTCGCCGTGCGCCGTGGCACGTCCACAGGGCGGTTGCCGTTGCGCGACACCGGAACACCGCTGACTACTTCTTCGAAATCGTCGTACTTGGCTTTGACGATGGCGGCGTTGGCTTGCAGTTGCCAGGCATGCGGCAGTTGCAGATCGAGGCTGGCTTCCAGGCCATTGGACGATTGCTGGCCGACTTGCTGCTTGAGCGTCGGGTTGCCCGGATCGTCGGTCAGCAGCTTATTTTTGACGATGCGATACGCCGCCAGCGTCCACTCGCCGCGCTGATCCCAGAACATCTGCTTCACGCCGATCTCGGTTTGCTTCGCCGTCGCCAGGTCATATTGCTGCTGGCTCGGGCTCAGGGAAATCAAGCCGCCGACTCCGTCAGTGCTGGTGGCGTACTGGCCGTAAAACGAAGTGTCTGGCGTCAGCGCAAACACCAGCCCGGCCTTCCAGTTGTTGCCGGTCAGGGTCTTGTCGCTTTGGCTGCCATCGACCAGGTTGTCGCGATCCACATGCACGTAGTCACGGCGCACACCGGTCACCAGCGACCAGCGCTCGCTCAGTTGCGTGCGGTTTTCGGCGAAGGCCGACATTTGTCTGGTGGTGCTCTGAAACTGATCTCGGTACGGATCGGCACTTTCAAATCGACCCGTTTTTGGGTGATACAGATCTACAGGTTGACCGTTCGGCAACACATCATTGAACGGCGAATTGCTGTCGAGCTGGAAGCGGATGCGGTTGTAGTCGACGCCGGTCAAGGTCTGGCTGTCGAGGCCGAACAACGTGTGTTTGAAGGTGAACGTCTGACGGTCGCCGACCTGTTCCTGTTTGTGGCCGATGCCGAAATAACCGCTGCGGCTCAGTTGTTGGGTGTTGCCGTTAAAGTTGTAGTTCTCGGCGTTCTGCCAGCGGCGCTGGGCCTTGAGGTAATACAGTTCGTTGCTCGAACTGACATTCTCGGAGATCTGCCAGTTGCTGGTCAGCCGGGTCCATTGATCGTTGTAGTGCTGCTTGTCGTTGCTGACGTTGTAGTTCTTGTCCCGCAGGCTTTCTTTGAAGCGGCCATTGATCAGCGGCGTGCCGAAATAATTCATCGGCTTCTGATCGCCGTAATCGTGGGCGAGGGTGAACGCGAGATCGTCGGTCGCCTGCCAGCGCAATGCGGCGCTGACGAAGTCACTGGACGAGTCACCACGATCGACCCAGCCATTGCTGCGCAGGCGATTGAGATTCAAGCGGTAGCTCAAGGTGTCACTCAGAGAACCGCCGCTGTCGAACGCCTCTTGCTGGCTGTCGTAGGAGCCGTAGCCAAGGCGCACGTGGTTTTCGATCTCGCCGGCAAACGGCTTTTTCGGAATCACGTTGACCACCGCCCCGGTCGCGCCTTCGCCGTACAGCACTGACGCGGGGCCGCGCAGCACATCGACGCGCTCCACCGACCAGGTGTCGACCGGGAAGGTGACAGTACCCATGCCGGTGTACATGCGGTTGCCGTCATACAACTGCATCACCGAACTCTGCCCGGTAAAACCCCGCGCCGACAACGACGTGCCGCCATCGCCCGGCGTACCGGTGCGGCTGATGCCGGTGCTGCGCGACACCGCATCCTGCACGCTGCGATCACCGCGCGCGCGGATTTGCTCACCGGTCAGGCTTTCGACGCTGGCGGGGGTTTCCATTGCCGTGAGGTTCAGGCGCGAACCGGCGGTGGTCGGGGTGTTGAGGCTGACGGTTTCGTCGTCATCGGCCTCGGCGGTGATGGTGCCGGTGGGCAGCGTCAACGGTTGTGCGTGGGCGCTGTGGTTCATGGTGAGCAGGCAGAGGCCGGACAAGAGGTACTTGTTCATCGTGACGGTGAATCACTTCTTCAAAAGAAAACCCGCAGCCAGGGCTGCGGGTCAGGCGGTGCATTTAGAGTTATGCAGTAACACTAAAATTCACCGGGAGATAAGCGCTGAAAGTCTACAGATCCCTCTAAACCGCGCATCTCGCCTGCTTCATGATGAAGATGAAGCCGATTCAGTTTGCCGGGTGAATCGCGAAAACAGCACGCGATCCAGCACCCACACCACCACCAGCGAAGCACCCACCAGCGGAAACGCCACGGCCAGGGCGAACATGATGACCATCGCGGTTTTCCATTTCGGCAGGTCGTGGCGCAGCGGTGGAACACCGAACTTGCCTTGCGGACGACGTTTCCACCAGATCACCACGCCGCTGACGGCGCTGAGCAAAATCATCAGGCAGATCAGCAGCACGATGATCTGGTTGAACACGCCGAACATCTTGCCTTCATGCAACATCACGCCGATTTCTGTGGCGCGGGCGACCGTGCCGTATTGCTCGTAGCGCACGTCGGCGAGTACGTCGCCGGTGTACTGATCGACATGCAAGGTGGCGTCGTTGCGCGGGTCGTCCGCGAACACGGCGATGGTGAACACGCCAGTCGCAGTTTTCGGGAAGGTGATGCTGTAACCCGGTTCGACCTTGCGCTGCACGGCGATGTTCTGCACATCTTGCAAGCTGATGGTCGGCGCCGCGGGCCCTGCATTGGCGCCTTCGTGAGCCATGTGTTCGGCATGGTCGCCGGACATCGGCATCGGTGTGTTTTCCATCGCCCAAGGCACGGTCTGGCTCGTGGCGGTGTTGAGGCTGCGGGCCTCGACGTCGGACTTGGGCACGTTGTCCCACATCGCCGCCGGAAACACGTTCCACACCTGTGCGTATTTCTCACCCCAGAACCCGGTCCAGGTCATGCCGCTGAGCAGCATCACCAGCAGCAACGATGCGCCCCAGAAACCGGTCACGGCATGCAAATCACGCCACAGCACCCGACCACGACTGCTCAACCGCGGCCACAGAATGCCGGCCGCCTGGCCACGCGGCCACCACAGGAACACGCCGGAAACCACCAGCACGACGCCCCAGCCGGCGGCCAGTTCGACCAATCGATCACCGACGGTGCCGATCATCAATTCGCCGTGAATCGCTCGCGCCACTGCTTGCAGATTCATCTTGGCGTCTTGCTCGCCGAGGATGTCGCCCTGGTAGGGATCAACGAATACGTTGAGCTCGGTGCCGCCATCGATCACGACAAACTGAGCGCTGCGCTCGGCGTTGACCGGTGGCAGGTACTGTTTGATCGTGGCTTGTGGATACGCTTGTTTCACCCGCTTGAGCAGATCGTCGGCCGGGACGCTGTGATGCCCGGCCGGTACGTTCATCAGGCTGCCGTACATCAAGGGATCGAGTTGCGGCTTGAACAGGTAAATGACGCCGGTCAGGGCCAGCATCACCATGAATGGCGCGACGAACAGACCGGCATAGAAATGCCAGCGCCAGGCCAGATTGTAGAAATTCACTTTGGGCTGTTTCATCATGTGTGCTCCGCTTTGGCTTGGTTCTTTTGTTGTTGTCTGGTGACTGCTGCGCAGTCATTCGCGGGCAAGCCTCGCTCCTACAGGAGTTGTGTTATTCGCATCGTTTGTGATCGACGCGAATAATGTAGGGGCGAGGCTTGCCCGCGAAGCTCTTAAAAGCTCATATCCACCTTGGTCCAGAGCGTTCGCCCCGGTTCTTTAATGGCCTGCGGGTCATTGGCCGGGTAGCCAAAACCGGCGTTGCCGGCCAGGTTCAAATGCTCGGCGTAAGCCTTGCCGAACAGGTTGTCGACGCCACTGCTGACCTTCCAGTTTTTGTTGATGCGGTAGGCGCCATTGAGCGAGAACACGCCAAAACCGGGGGTCTTGTCGAAGTCCTTGCCGACCACGTTGCCCTTGTTCCGGTCGATGCGGTTTTGCGCCGCGACCACGCGCCACAAGGCCCCGGCGCTCCAGTTGTCTTCGCTGTAGGTCAGGCCGAAACGCGTGTCCAGCGGCGGCATTTGCGGCAACGCGTTGCCATCGCTGCTGTTCTTGCCCCAGGCGTAGGCCAGGGTCGCGTCGGCTTTCCAGTTTGAAGTCAGTTGGTAGGCTGCACCGAGTTCGCCGCCCATGATTCGCGCGTCGATGTTCTGGGCCTGGGACGTGGTGCCCATCGTCGTAGGGGGGTAATCGAACAGGATGTAATCGCGCACCTGGCCGACGTAACCCGAGGCCCAGGCTTCGAGGTCTTCGGTCTTGTATTGCAGGCCGAAGTCGAGCTGGGTGGTTTTTTCAGGCTTGATCGAATCGAAAGCGTTCACCGATCCAGCGGGGCCGGACTTGGGCGAAAACAGTTCCCAGTAATCCGGGAAACGCTGGGTGTGACCGAGGCCGGCGTAGAGCGTGGTCGGGCTGTCGGCGAGGTCATGCTCGTAGCGCACGAAACCGCTTGGCAACGTGTCGGCGCGGGTGTCGTCGGCGGTCGGATTGGGGCGAGTCATCATCCCGGAACCGGTGGTCTGCCGATAATCCTTGGCCGAGGCACGGTCCAGACGTGCGCCGGTAATCAACCGGTCACGGTCGGCGGCGTACCAGGTCAATTCGCTGAACACGCCGTAGTTGTGGAAGTCGGCATCCTTGGTGTACGGCAGGTTTTTGTAGGTGTCGACACCCATGCTGCCGCGTTGGCGATGCTCGTTGGTCTGCGCATCGATGCCGCTGATCAACTGCACATCGGCCCAGCGCCAGGTGGCCTTGATTCGTGCGCCGAGGGTGCGGCGGTCGACGTTGGAGGCCATCGGGCCGGCCATCATCCCGGTGCCGGACGGCGTGCGCAGCGTGTAGTTGTCCATCACGTGGTCGGCGTAGTTGTAGTAGATCTGCGCTTCGACCTTGTCCAGCACCTCGCCGATGTTCGATTTTTCGAACCGCAGGCCCAGGCTTTCACGCTTGAACTGCGAGCCGTCCATGCCGCGCCCGGCGTAACGCGCCTCGCCATCGCCCTTGCCGGCGGTCAGCTCCAGCAGGGTGTCGGCGTCCGGCGTCCAGCCGAGCGCCACGTCACCGTTCCATTTGTC
The DNA here is from genome assembly GCF_059695935.1 of Pseudomonas sp. LBUM1660. Classification (NCBI taxonomy): domain Bacteria; kingdom Pseudomonadati; phylum Pseudomonadota; class Gammaproteobacteria; order Pseudomonadales; family Pseudomonadaceae; genus Pseudomonas; species Pseudomonas sp. LBUM1660. Next base: position 696,491 of record NZ_CP166795.1, read on the forward strand.
GTAGCGCGACGGCACGGTGTCGTTGTTGCCGTCCTTGTAGTCGTCGGCGTGCGCGGTGTTGCCGATCACGCGCACGTAACCCAGCGGACCGCCGGCAGCGGCGTCCACCACTTTGTCAAAGCGGCCGTTGGAGCCGGCCAATACGCTGGCGTTCACACGCGTACCGAGTTCGCCGAAGCTCTCCGGCTCACGCTCGAAAAGGACGGTGCCCGCTGATGCGCCCGGTCCCCACAGCACGGTTTGCGGGCCTTTGATCACGGTGAGTTTGTCGTAGGTTTCCGGCGAGATGTAGGAGGTGGGCGCGTCCATCCGGCCGGGGCAGGCGCCGAGCAATTGGCCGCCGTTGGTGAGGATGTTCAGCCGCGAGCCGAACATGCCGCGCAGCACCGGATCTCCGTTGGTGCCACCGTTGCGCACCAGGGCGAAGCCGGGGATGGTTTTCAGGTAGTCGCCACCGTCGCTGGCTGGAACGGGTTGGCGCGGGTCCTTGGGGTTGGTAACGATGGTCAGCGGCGAACTCGGCGCAATGGCGGTGATGACCGTCGGGCTCAGTTCTTCACTGTGGCCCGCGTGTTCGTTGGCCAACACCGTGGGTGTCAGCAATGCGCCGCAAAGGACGGCGGTGGCGTGCCTGAAACGAATACTCGATCCGTTCGGGGCAAAAGAAGCTTGGGCAGGGCTCAAGCGTGTGTCAGCAGCAAACCTGGACATGACAATTTCCATCGAACAGTCGTAAACGACACGGCCGGAAACCGGCGCAATCCTTGTGGGAGCGAGCTTGTGTGGGGAGCGAGCTTGCTCGCGCTGGGCTGCGTAGCGGCCCCTTTTGTGAGTGCTGCGCACTCAAGCGGGAGCAAGCTCCCTCGCCACACTAGTCCACCGCCACAAGTTGCTTTGGTTGTCTTCGAAACCGTGTGAAATCAGAGGTGGGTGTTTACGCGACGATGGGCGGGGCGCGGGTGCGGGCGCCGGGGAAGACGGTGTGCCGGGCATGGCCCAGGCGAGGGGAGGGAGCGGTGAAGGAGGTGGCTGGTGGTGTATCGAACGCGACGAAGGTCTGGCCGCCGGTCAGCGCCGGGCAATTGAACAGCAGGCTGCAATAGCCGCATTTTTCCCAAAGGGCGTGGTGCGAGGCTTTGGGCGGGCAATGTTCGGCGGCGGGTTGTGCGTCGTGGTCGGCGTGCTCCATGGCCGACATGTCCATGCTCATGTCCATCGACATGCTCATCGACATCGACGAGGCGCGTTGATCCATCGGCATCGACTGAGAAATCAGCGGGCCGATAAAGATCATCAGCATGGCGAACAGGCTGATCCAGCTGCCGCGCGTCAGGCATAACGACTGACGACGGTGTGCGGATGACCTGGCGCTAAGCGGGCGCATGGGCGTGTTCAGCTCAGTCGATTACTGGCCGTGGGCGTGCTTCTGCATGTCTTCCGGCGGCTTCTTCTGCACGGCGACTTCGACGGTCACATCACCGGCCTTTTCAAAGTGCATCGTCAGCGGAAAACGCTTGCCGTCGCTCAGCAGGCTGCGGTCTTTCAGATTCACCAGCATCACGTGATAGGCCATTGGCGCAAACGTGACGTTGCCACCGGCAGGAATCTCGACGCTCGGCACCTGCTGCATTTTCATCAGGTCGTTTTGCATGATGTGCTCATGCAATTGCGCTTCACCGGCAATCGGCGAGTCGACGCTGAGCAAGCGGTCGGCCGTTTTGCCTGGGTTCTGAATGACAAAATAGGCCGCTACGGTTGGCGCATTGGGCGGCAACTCCTGCGACCACGGGTGAGCGATCTCCAGCTCCCCGGCCTTGTATTCGTGGGCATTGGCAAAGCAGGCAGGCAGCAGCAACGCAGCCATTACGATGAGTTTGTTCAACATGGCAGTTCTCCAGAGCGATTCAAAACGCAGTTCAATTGCGAGAAGGAATCACACCAGAGGGGACGCGCGGGGGTTGAGACTCGGCCATTGCTGGCGTGGAGTGGGGGTGTCGAGAGAGGTGGCAGGCACGCTTCGATTGGCCTCGAAACGGGCGAAATACAGCTGCGGCACATGCCCCGGCAACGCCACCAGCGGGGCGGAGCCTGAACAGCACCAGCAATGCTGCATGTTGGAGTGATCGTCGTTCTGTGGCGCTTTCTGCTCAAGGTCGCCCAGGGAAATCGCCACCATCTTCGTGCCGCTGGACGTACAGAAACTGCCCCACAACAATTGCTCGGCGGATGATTTCGCCGACTGCGCCATGGCTCCGGTCATCGGCATGGCGAGCATGTTGAACAGCACTGCGAAGCAGGCGATCCAGGCAATTGCGAGCCGTTGTCGGGACATGGGACAAAATCCGTTGGGTGGGCGATCAGGCGCGGCTATTTAGCCTGATCAGGGCCGATAAGTAAAAAAGCGGCGTGCGGTGTGGTGTCGCAGTGCCAGAGTTAACAGAAGCAACAGCCTGTGAGCCATTTCCGCTTCGCCATTATGAAAGAGTGTAGCGACTTCGATTCGGATTGCCTGAGCAAAATGTGGGTCACTTTGAATTCGTGCACGGATGGTGTGTTTGACGTCCCTGAACGCCAAACGGATGAAACGTCCGTCTCCCGAATCCTCCTCTTCACTAGCCTTGAGGTAGTTCCACATATCGGCAGGTGTACGGAGAAACTCCGCAATATCGAAACGAGAGAATTTTTCAGTCATTCGTATTCCGAGCGCGACATTGATGATGCTCGGAAATATAGGGGTGGGGTTACGACCCGACTAGTCAGCCGAATTGGGTGATGCTGTGTGTGCGGTCCGATAGAGATGTAGGGCGTTGCGCATTTCCTGTGGTGGATTCTGCGGTCAGGGCTGCCAGCACATCTGTCACCGACCCAAACTCCCGATCCACCCCCGGCAACTCCGGCCGCTGCAACACAATCACCGGCACCCCACGCTCCCGCGCCACTTCCAGTTTCGGTTCGGTCGCGGTGCTGCCGCTGTTCTTGCTGATCAGCACATCAATCTGCCGACGTTCAAACAGCGCCCGTTCATCCTCGATCAGAAACGGCCCGCGTGCGCCGATGACTTCGCAGCGTGCATTGCCGGGGTAAACGTCCAGGGCGCGCAAGGTCCAGAATTGCTCCGGCGGGATTTCGTGCAGGTGCTGCAAGGGTTCGCGGCCGAGGGTGAACAGCGGTCGGCGGAAGGGTTTCAGGGCTTCGATCAGTTCGGCCCAATCGCTAACGTCCCGCCAGTCATCCCCGGCCTGTGGTTGCCAGGCAGGACGGCGTAACGCCCAGCATGCAATGCCGCTCAGCTGCGCGGCGGTCGTGGCGTTGTGGCTGATTTGTGCGGCGTAGGGGTGGGTCGCGTCCAGCAGCAGATCGATCCCTTCATCGCGAATGAATTGCGCCAGGCCTTCGGCACCGCCGTAGCCGCCGACGCGCACCTGGCAGGTCAGGTCCGTCGGCACGCGCCCGACACCGGCGAGGCTGTAGATGTGTTCTGGCCCGAGGGTGCGGGCGATGGCCAAGGCTTCGGTCACGCCGCCCAGCAGCAAAATGCGTTTCATTGAAAAGCGCCTGCATGGCCGACAATCCCGCCCTGGCGATCGATGGCAAAGACTTCAACCTGAACCTGCGCTGGCACCACGCTGCGGGCGAAGTCCAGTGCGTGCTGACACACCGCATCACCGAGGGCGATGCCCGCCGCGCTGGCCATCGCCAAGGCTTGCTGGCTGGTGTTGGCCTCGCGAATGCCTTGTTGCAACGCCTCGTCGGCGCCCATCGCGGCGGCCCATCCCGCCAGTTGCGGCAGGTCGATGCTGGAATGCCGGCTGTGCAAATCCATGTGCCCGGCTGCCAGTTTGCTGATCTTGCCGAACCCGCCGCACAGGCTGAGTTTATCCACCGGCACTTTGCGCACGTGTTTGAGCACGGCGCCGACGAAGTCGCCCATTTCGATCAGGGCGATTTCCGGCAGGTCGTAGACGCGGCGCATGGTGTCTTCGCTGGCGTTGCCGGTACACGCGGCGATGTGCAGGTAACCGTTGGTTTTGGCGACGTCGATGCCCTGGTGGATCGAGGCGATGTAGGCCGCGCAGGAAAACGGCCGGACGATGCCGCTGGTGCCGAGAATCGACAACCCACCCAGAATGCCGAGGCGCGGGTTCATGGTTTTCAAGGCCAGCGCCTCGCCGTCCTCTACGTTGACCGTCACCTCAAAGCCGCCGCTGTAGCCGAGTTCTTCGGCCAACAACGTCAGGTGCTCGGTGATCATTTTGCGCGGCACTGGGTTGATCGCCGGCTCGCCGACGCCCAGCACCAGCCCCGGGCGGGTGACCGTGCCGACGCCACGCCCGGCGCTGAAACGGATACCCGGCTCGCGGCTCAGTCGCACCTGGGAATACAGCAACGCGCCATGGGTCACGTCGGGGTCATCCCCGGCATCCTTGATCGTCCCGGCTTCGGCGCCATCGTCGATCAGGCGGCAGAACTCCAGGCGCATCTGCACCTGCTTGCCCTTGGGCAGCACGATCTCCACGGCGTCAGCACTGATGCCCCCCAATAGCAAACGGGCCGCGGCGACGCTGGTCGCGGTGGCGCAGCTGCCCGTGGTCAGGCCGCTGCGCAGGGGGGCGGGTTGTTCGGCGGTTTCGTCACGCATCGAAGGGCTTCGTCACGTCCAGCAAGGTAATCGGCAGCGCCTGGCGCCAGGTGTCGAACTCCCCCAGCGGCTGGGCCTGGGCGACGTGAATGCGGGTCAGCTCACCGCCATGGCGTTCGCGCCAGGCCATCAGGGTCACTTCGCTTTGCAACGTGACGGCGTTGGCGATCAGTCGGCCACCGGGTTTGAGCTGTGCCCAGCAGGTGTCGAGCACACCCTCTCGGGTGACCCCGCCGCCGATGAAGATCGCCTCCGGGGGTTCGAGCCCGTCAAGGGCTTGCGGCGCACTGCCGCGAATCAGCTGCAATCCGGGTACGCCGAGGACGTCGCGGTTGTGTTCGATCAGCCGTTGCCGACCTTCATCGGCTTCGATCGCCAGCGCGCGGCAACTGGAGTGAGCGCGCATCCATTCGATGCCGATCGAGCCGCTGCCGGCGCCAACATCCCACAGCAGTTCGCCGGGCACCGGGGCCAGGCGAGCAAGGGTGATCGCGCGGACGTCGCGTTTGGTCAGTTGACCGTCGTGCTGGAAGGCCGAGTCTGGCAGGCCGGCCAGTCGCGAGAGACGCGGTGTGTCCGGCGCGGCGATGCACTCGATGGCGATCAGGTTCAGATCGGCGACCGCTGGATCCTTCCAGTCTTTGGCCAGCCCATCGATGCGCCGTTCGTCTGCGCCGCCCAGATGTTCCAGCACGCTGAGACGGCTCGGACCGAAACCGCGTTCACGCAGCAGTGCGGCAATGGCGGCCGGGCTTTGGCCATCGTTGCTCAGTACCAGCAAACGCACGCCGCTGAACAACTGCGCGTTCAACGCGGCGAGGGGCCGGGCAACCACCGAAAGCGTCACCACCTCCTGCAACGGCCAGCCCATTCGCGCTGCCGCGAGCGAGCAGGAGGAGGGCGCGGGCAGGATCAGCATTTCGGCGTTGGGCACTTGCCGGGCAAGGCTGGCGCCGACGCCGAAGAGCATTGGATCACCGCTGGCCAGCACACAGACCGGTTCGCCACGCAGCGCCAGAACGGGTTCGAGGGAGAAAGGACTGGGCCACAGCTGCCGCTCGCCACAGATGCAGGCGGGCAGCAAATCCAGTTGTCGCTGGCCGCCAATGATCCGCGAAGCGCGCAACAGGGCGTGCCGGGCATTTTTACCCAGGCCCTTGAAGCCGTCTTCACCGATTCCTACTACTGTCAGCCAGGGTGACATCTGTAGCCCTCAAAAATAGTCTTCAAACGCGCTGTTCCGACGGGCAGGCTTTTCATGCCGCCTGACAAAGCAGGCATAATACCGCGCCTTCGCCCGCGAAGCGTCTTTCCCCATTGCCGGTCGCCCCCTTGAACGAACGCCCGATGTCCTCAGCCTTACGCCCCTCGGCCTGCCCGGGGTTGCTGCGTATTGTCCAGGCACTGGATGGCGGCATCTGCCGGATCAAATTGACTGGCGGCTCGATCAGCGCGGCTCAGGCCGAAGCGGTGGCCGATGCGGCCGAGCGTTTCGCTGGCGGGGTGATCGAGGCCACCAACCGCGCCAACCTGCAGATTCGTGGGATCGGCAGTGAGCACGGTGCCTTGATCGACAGCCTGATGGCGGCCGGACTCGGCCCGACCAGCGCAGCGGGCGATGACGTGCGCAATCTGATGCTCAGCCCCGGCGCCGGCATTGATCAGCGGATGCTGATCGATACGCGCCCATTGGCCGAACAGATCCTCGCCACGCTGCAAAGCGATGAACGCTTTCACGACCTCAGCGCCAAGTTCGCCGTGCAACTGGATGGCGGCGAAGGGCTGGCAATGCTCGAACACTCGCATGATCTTTGGTTGTCCGCTGCTGAGCGAGACGGTGAGCGAGTGTTTGTCTTCGGCCTGGCGGGTTGCCTTGTCGACCTGCCCGCCGGCGCGGTGTCGCTGGAGCAGGGCCATGGGCTGGTGGTCGCGGTGCTGGAGTTGTTCCTGGAACTGGCGCGCCCCGACCAGACCCGCATGCGACACCTGCTTGCCGAATGTTCGCTCGAAAGGTTTCTCGCGCGTCTCGCCGAGCGTGTGCCGTTGATGCCCATCGAGGGGTGGCAGCGCGAGGCAACGCCAAGTGCCCTGCACATCGGCGCTCATCCACAGCGTGACAGCGGCCGCGTGTACATCGGCGCAGTGCCGCCGCTGGGCCGCCTGGGTCCGGCGATGCTCCGAGGCGCCGCACAACTGGCCCGCGAACGGGGCAACGGCACGCTGCGTTTCACGCCTTGGCAAAGCCTCTTGGTGCCCGGGGTCCATGACAACCAGGCGCCTCACGTTATCCACAGCCTTGAACACCTCGGCCTGCGCTGCTCGGCCGACGATGCCCTGGCGCATCTCATCGCCTGCACCGGCTCGACCGGCTGCGGCAAAGGCCTGGCTGACACCAAGGGCGATGCCCGACAACTGGCGGCGCTGTTGCAACGTCACGGCCAGACGCTGAACGTGCACCTGTCCGGCTGCCCGCGTTCCTGTGCGGCGGCGCACATCGCGCCGGTCACGTTGCTGGCGGTTTCTCCCGGTCATTACGACCTCTATTTTCGCGATGCAGCGCAGCCGGGTTTCGGCGCGCTGCACGCACGCAATCTTACTATTGAAGCGGTCGCGGCCTTGCTCGACGCCCGCTCACGGAGCCCTTTAGATGCTTGATTACATCCGCGACGGTCAGGAGATCTATCGCGACTCCTTCGCGATCATTCGTGCCGAGGCCAACCTCGAGCGAATTCCGGCCGATCTGGAAAAACTCGCGGTGCGGGTGATCCACGCCTGCGGCATGGTCGACGCCATCGACGGCCTGCAATTTTCCGAAGGCGCGGGCAAGGCCGGGCGTGAGGCGCTGGCCGCCGGTGCGCCCATCCTGTGCGACGCGCGGATGGTCAGCGAAGGCGTGACCCGCACGCGGTTGCCGGCCAACAACCCCGTGATCTGCACCCTGCGCGATGAAAGCGTTCCGGAACTGGCCCGTGAGTTGGGCAACACCCGTTCCGCCGCCGCGCTGGAGCTGTGGCGCCCGCATCTGGAAGGCAGCGTGGTGGTGATCGGTAACGCGCCGACCGCATTGTTTTATCTGTTGGAAATGCTCGATGCCGGCGCACCGAAACCGGCGCTGATCCTCGGCTTCCCGGTCGGCTTCGTAGGCGCCGCCGAATCCAAGGCTGCGCTGGCGGCCGACAGTCGCGGCGTGCCGTTTGTCATCATGCAAGGCCGGCTGGGCGGTAGCGCCATGGCCGCTGCGGCCGTCAATGCCCTCGCCACGGAGATCGAATGATGCAGCAGCCTGGACGCTTGATCGGCCTGGGTGTCGGCCCCGGTGACCCGGAACTGATTACGGTCAAAGCCCTGCGCTTGCTGCGCGAGTCGCCTGTGGTGGCGTACTTCGTCGCCAAGGGTAAAAAGGGCAACGCCTTCGGCATCATCGAAGCGCATTTGCAGGACGCACAAACACTGCTGCCGCTGGTGTATCCGGTGACCACCGAAGCGCTGCCGGCGCCGCTGTCGTATGAGCAAGTGATCAGCGATTTCTACGATGCGGCGGGCGAGGAACTCGCCGCGCATCTGGATGCCGGTCGTGACGTGGCGGTGATCTGCGAGGGTGATCCGTTCTTCTACGGCTCCTACATGTACCTGCACGATCGCCTGGCCGACCGCTACGAAGCCGAAGTCGTGCCGGGCGTGTGCTCGATGCTGGGCGGTGCTTCGGTGCTGGGCGCGCCGTTGGTGTATCGCAATCAGAGCCTGTCGGTGCTTTCCGGCGTATTGCCGCACGAGGACCTCAAACGTCGTCTGGCCGATGCCGATGCGGCGGTGATCATGAAGCTGGGACGCAACTTTCCCAAGGTCCGTCAGGTGCTCGAAGAACTGGGTCTGGCGGAGCGGGCGCTGTACGTCGAGCGCGCGACCATGGCCAATCAGAAGATCGTGCCGCTGGATCAGGTCGAGCCGATGTCCTCGCCGTACTTCTCGTTGATCATCGTTCCCGGCGAACGGTGGCAAGGTTGATGGCCCGTCCAGCTCCGGCGATTGTCATTCTTGGCAATGGCAGCCTCGCGACCGCGCGCAAGATCCAGCAGGTTTTCCCCGGCGCCTTGATTCATGGCCTGGCCGGACGGGTTGAAGGCGCGGACTGTGTCTATCACGAGTTCGGCGCGACCGTGCGCGAGTTCTATCAGCAGGACACGCCGATCATTGCCTTGTGCGCGGCCGGGATTGTGATCCGCACGCTGGCGCCGTTGTTGCTTGAGAAGGGCGCCGAGCCGCCAGTGCTGGCCGTGGCCGAAGACGGCAGCGCCGTGGTGCCGCTGCTGGGCGGTCTCGGTGGCGTGAACGTCATGGCGCGGGAGATTGCTGCCGGTCTCGAAGTGGCGCCGGCGATCACCACCAGCGGTGAACTGCGCTTCGGTACCTGCCTGCTCAATCCACCCAGCGGCTATGCCCTCGGCGATCTGGAACTGGGCAAACGCTTTGTCTCGGATCTGCTCGCCGGCCAAAGTGTGCGCATCGAAGGCACCGCGCCGTGGCTGGCGCAAGCGCAGTTGCCGGAAGACCCGCAGGCGCCGTTATCGATTCATGTTGGCAGTGCCGAGCGCACGCCGGCGGCCAATGAGTTGCTGATCTACCCACGCAACGTGCTGGTGGCGGTGAACGCCGAGGTGGCGGATCTGCCGAACGCGATTCGCGCGGCGCTGCATCAGGCAAACATCGCCATGCAATCGCTGGCGTGTCTGCTGGCCAGCGATCTGCACATGGCCAACCCTGCGTTGCGTGAAGCGGCGCTTGAGCTGGGCGTGCCGCTGCGGTTTGCCACGGCCAGTGGTGACGTCAGCGAACTGGCCCGCCACACCGTGCCGAACGCTGCCGTCGTGTCGGCGGATAGCGGCATCGCGATCGCGGTAGCCAGTCAGCCACTGGAGGTTGCACAGATCGGGCGTGCACGCGGTCGTCTGGCCGTGATCGGCCTGGGCCCTGGCGCCGCCGAATTGATGGTGCCGGCGGTGAAGGCCGAACTGGCGCGCGCCAATGATGTGCTGGGTTATGAAACCTACGTGCGCATGGCCGGGCCGTTTCGCGAGGATCAAGTGCTGCATTGCACCGACAATCGCGAGGAAATGCAGCGCGCTCGCCACGCCTTTGAACTGGCGGCCCAGGGGCGGTCGGTGGTGGTGGTTTCGTCGGGGGATCCGGGCGTATTCGCCATGGCGGCCGCCGTGCTCGAAGCGCTGCACGAGTCGAGTGAGCCGGGCTGGCACAGCGTTGATCTGGAGATTCTGCCGGGCGTCTCCGCGTCCCTGGCAACGGCCGCTCAGGCCGGCGCACCGCTGGGGCATGACTTCTGTGTGATGTCCCTGTCGGACAACCTCAAGCCATGGTCGATCATCGAGCAGCGGCTGGACCTGGCAGCTCAGGCCGACCTGGCGCTGGCGTTCTACAACCCGATTTCGCGGTCGCGTCCCTGGCAACTGGGTCGGGCACTGGAGATTGTCGCGCAGCACCGCACCGCTGAAACGCCGGTGGTGTTGGGGCGGGACATCGGTCGTCCGGGCCAGACACTGCGTGTCACCACGCTGGGTGATCTGACCCCGGATCAGGTCGACATGCGCACCATGGTGCTGGTCGGCTCTTCCACCACCTGCGTGTTCCCGCGTGCCGAGGGTGGCCAGTGGGTGTATACGCCTCGGTGGTATGGCGACAAGCCCTCTTCGTGAGTGTCGGCGGCCTCGTTCTGAGGCCGCTTTTATAACGGTCTGTTGTTAATGAACAGGAAGTCATTGCGGCAGGCCGTTCGATGTCTTGATGTAAGTCGATGTTTTACTCAAGTGTAAGGTACTGTCGAATTTGTTGATGGTTGTGCTTTTTCTCGCCTTTTATCTGTTGTTTTTTAATGTTTAAAGTTTCTGAATGTTCGGCTGGTCATCAATTGTTTGTTTTCTTCTTTGAGGATGAAAATCGTTCGGTTAGTGTTGTTTTATAACGGGGTGGGGTTCTCCGTCCTGGTGGGTAACCCGCTTTTATTTTTACAGGGAAGTATCTTTATGGGTGAACAAACAGCTCGTCATGTAAACGGCTACGTCAATTTTATTGATCTATTCAAACTGTCTGATCTTGAGCAAGCGTTACAGGAACATAAAGGCACAGATGAATACGACGCGGTATTTCGATATTACTTTGCTTGTATCGCAGTGCTCGATTTTCCGAGGATGCTCGCACCGCTGGGATTGCTGCGCGAGGCCCTCGGGTCTTTTGTTGAGCCAAAGCGCCGGCGTCGACGCGCTGCGGGCACCGAATTGCCAACGGCACAGCCGGTTGACGTAGCCCCGGGGCTGAGCGAGATCCGCGACAGGGTCGAAGGCTTTCACTCGCGCCTGTCCAATAGCATTGAACAGTTGAGCGTCGCGGCCACCGAAGTGCCAAAAAACCTGCACTTCGTCTGGCTTGGCGGTGGTTTGGGTGCTATCCAGCGCGACTATATTAATGTCTGGCTCAAGGTGTTGGCCGGGCAGGGCTATACCGTGAAACTCTGGTACGACAGCGATGCACTCCTGGCCTATGAAACCAACCGGATCATTGTCGAAGCCGCGAAGGCCGATGCGATGGTTAATGGCGGACATGGCAGCGAATCGTATCTTGATCTTGTTGATAAGTATGAGGCACGGGCCATTGTTCTAAAAAAACAGATGTTCGCTCATATCAACAAAGCGGTAGCGCTCGGTGTTAATGCGGATGAGGCACGCATTGATCTTCTGGTTCGTGGGTATGGCCAGAATGAAACGAACTTGAAAGCCTTGCGGGACAAGAATAACCAGAGTATCTCGGCCATGGCCGAGGGTGGTTTGGAACTTCGTAATATTGCAACGAATGAAACACCGATGCACTTGCAGGCCATTTACGAGCGGGAAATCAGTCTGCGAGGCAACTTTGCCGCGGCTTCCGATGTGGTGCGCATTGAGGCCTTGATGGCTGAAGGCGGTAGTTATGCAGATGTCGATAACCTGCCGCCGCTGCAGGAGAGTCTGGGCGATGTCGACATTCGTCAATTCAGAACGGATGCACGCGTGGGTGTATTGCAATTGTTGCTGGATCAGAACCCTGAGTGGATGCCGGGTCGTGAGGCATCAAGAAGCAAGTACACAAGTTACTTTGAGCGCATCCCTGAAGAGCATCGCGCGGAGCTGGAACGGTTCGCCAAAAGTCGTCCGCTGTTGAACAGTGTTTTTCGCGCACCCGTAGAACGTCTTGTTCGGGCGGACGGACTGCGAGCGGTTGCCGAAGGGAGCAGCCTGAGTAATGCGTTTCTGATGGCTCATGCCGGGTCAGCGATGGTCAACGCCGTGATCGATCGCTTCAAACTCAACTATGAAATCGTTGATGCCACGGCCCGCTTGGCCATGGAGAGGCAGGCCTCTAGCGATGATGAGGCGGTAGGTCGTATTGCGCTGGAGGTCGTCGAAAAAAAATTCGGTACGTTACAAACACTGCCAATGGATGTAGAGCTCGCCCTGTACTTTCTGGCAAAAGCTGCGACCTTTTACTACAGCGACGGCATTCGCCCACAAAGCGAAGAGACCATCTATCTGACCGGGCCCGCTGCGATGCGCGATGCGCTCGCGGATTACGCAAACAGGCATTTCACCCCTCGCGCAGCAGGTGCCTGGCGAACGGATGTGGCGATTGACCCCACCGCAACGGTGAACCGGGCCACGGAGGAGGAGCTGGACCACTCCTGGAAAGAAAATGAAAGTGACACCGAGGCGTGGCTCAAGAACGAAAAACAACGGTGGGAAGCCGGGCAATTCAAGGCGCGTTACGTGGGTAAAGTGGATCAGTTGCTAAAGGGGCAGACGATTCATTTCGACCATGGCTGGCCAGTCATTGAAGGGCGACATGTGTTGTCGACTGAATTGCTGCAATCCCTGGCGCAGCAGCTTGGCGAACCCTTTTTGCTAACGATGAGTCAGCGGACCACCGGTGAGGTGACTTTCGACCTGCCGTTGCAGCTGAGTTTTGATGAGCGTCAATCCATCCTTGCGCAGGAGATCGTGCTACCGCCTTCGTTGGTCGGTGAGCCGGCCACTGCGGATTTGGCTCTGGATGAATTGCTTCACCGAATTGGCCGAGGGACCTTGCAGATTGAGCAGCTTGACCCCCGGCAGCGGTTGCTGATCGGTTCGTTGCTCGGCGCGCGGGCCATGGATCAACGCAATTTTGATCAGCTGCGCGTGCGCCTGGAAAACCTCGCCAACAGCGTGTCTGAATTGGGCGTGTCACACCGCTACGGGGCCATTGAGCGGGAGTTGTTCAAAGAAAACCATCCCGCGTTCGTTGACGGTTTGGCCAGCGCTTTGACACCTTCCGTCGCGCTGTCCGAGACCAGCATAGAGCTGAAAAAGCAGGCGCTGGAGCAGTCGCTGACCTTGGTGCAATGGGGGCGCCAGGTTGCCCGGATTCAGCAGGTCGCAAAACTCGAATTCCGTGACCGCATCAGCGAGCGCATGACCGATGTGCTGGAAAGCTTCGACCAAGGCACCTTCAAACTGGTGCCGCAGGACTTGTTGCTGCAGGGCGCCGGTGACCGGATCGCTGGGCGTTGCTATCCGTTGGCCTTGGCCATGGCGGCGGCGATCAGCAAGGGGAGTGAAGCGGGCAACATCCTTCGTGAGCGTTTTTACCTGGCGGTCATTGAACCCGGTACCAGCGATTCGAATGCATTCATGAACGTTATCGAAGAGCTTCGAGACGTTGACGTCCATGACCTCGGCGGGCCGGTGATGCGCTCGGATCTGGCAGAGGTGATCGCGACGCTTGAAGCGAAAACCGGCAGCAGCACGTTGATGCTCAACTCGGATAACCACTCGATGCTGCTGGCCAAAAGTGTTGCGGGCGAGCGCAGTACCTATCATTTCTACGATCCGAACTTTGGTGTTTTCGAGTTCGATACCGCGCCAGCGCTCAGCGTAGCGCTGACCCATTTTTTCGTTAGCCAAGAGATGGCCGTGCCATACGCCGCTTATGGAGAACCCAGTCGTCCAGCCTTTGACTTGATTGAGCTCGACGCTGGCCGCCTCAATGCAAAGGTGTTGTCATCGGGTGTCCGGGTGTCGAGTCTTTCCGATTCGGGCAGCCTGCCAGAACAGGCGCCTCGGGTCAGGCAGCGGCTGGCCAGCGCGCGAGGGCAGTCTCTGGTCAACAATGGGGTGCTGGGCAGTTCGTTACTGGAGCTGGACGCGCACTGGTGGGGTAGACAGATCGCGCAGGCGACACGGCAGTTGCAGGCACAACACGGGCTGTCGTCCGGCGCCGTTGCGTTGTTCGATACGCTGGAGATCACCCCGGCAGGCGAGTACAAAATCAGCCTGGTCGATACCGATCCAGCGCGGACCGTTGTGCGCGTCACCACCGATGATCCGCGATTCCTGAGGATCAAGAACTACCTCTCGGAGACCTTCCATACGCTGGCAGCGCAACCGCATGATTCGGCCAGCTTGTCTGACCCCACGGAGGCCAGCAGCGTCCATACGCTCAATGCCGGTTTCACCGTGCAAGCCTTGATGAACGCACTGCGTCATCACGAAGGCGCGGCCAGCGGGGGTGACAAGGCACTGACCACGGCCATTCGCTTGCATGCCTACGTCAATTACGCCCAATTGGTCCACGGCAACGTGGTGGATGTGGTCGGCGTTGTGACACTGGTGCGTCAGGCACTGGACGATGAAAAGCTGATCGCCCGCACCAGCGCGCCGTTGGTGCAAAAGGCGTTGGGGCATGTCGCCAATGAAGGCGTCGGTACGGTGCTGGGGATGGTGAATGTCGGGTTTGATATTTACCAGTTGAGCCGTGCCACCAATGACATTGAGAAGGCGCAGTTCGGGACGCAATTGGCGTTCGACTCCGCGAGCGCTGTGTTGGGCGCCGCCGGGCTGGGTGCGGCATTGGCCGGGGCGGGTACCGTGGCGGCGGTGCTGGGCGGTGCCGGGGTGATTCTGGGCGGGTTGGCGGTGGGCGTCGCTGCGCTGGCCGAAGGGTTTGCCACCATTGCCGAGGAAGCCAAGGAGGTCGCCCTGTTTTTTGAGGGGCTGGAAAAGGCTTATCTACAGGGCGGCTATCATCTGGACAAGGCCTCGAATGCCTGGATTGCGCATCCCTTGCCGGTATTCGCCGAGCTTGATTTGCGCGCATCGACGGTCCGTTTTGACAGCCCGAAACTGTTCCCGCTTCGAGACCATTTCGGGGTACCTGATTTCGATGTCGATTACGTCCGCGCCATCGATATCCGCCGGGGCCTTGGGTTACCCGACTCGGCGCCTTTCTCGCCGCAGCCCGGGCAGTCGATCGTTTTGCCCGGCACACCCAAAACCTGGTACGGCTATGACTACAAGTTGCTGCCGTTTGTCACGTTT
This sequence comes from Pseudomonas sp. LBUM1660, assembly GCF_059695935.1. Lineage (NCBI taxonomy): Bacteria > Pseudomonadati > Pseudomonadota > Gammaproteobacteria > Pseudomonadales > Pseudomonadaceae > Pseudomonas > Pseudomonas sp. LBUM1660. The sequence goes on from NZ_CP166795.1 coordinate 711,527, forward strand.
CGTCATGCCGGTGGCTTCGATACGGCCCGTCGGCTGGAGAAAAAAAATGAGCAGGGGCAATGGCAGTTTCTGTTTTCGTTTTACTCGTTTCCCGGCGAGTACGTGGTCAACCGGCTGAACCCTGTCTACAAGCCAACGGTATTCAACGTGCGTCTCGACAACATCGAACGCTCGCTGGTGGTGCCGGCCCTGCCGAAGGCCTGGCATGGCCTGGTTTCCTATCGCATAGAAGGTGCCGGTGCCCAGTGTTCCGTTCTGCTCAACCCCGGGGTGAACCTTGTCCTCGAGGCGCCCGGTCACACGGCCATGCGCTGGGTGCTGCAGGCTCCCTGGCTGGCGGAGGCAGACCTGCGGATAGCACCTGGCGGCAGGCTCGATTCGGGCACGTTGGGTGTGAAGTTCAGTGGCGGCGGCGTTCACGATGTGTTGCTCAAGCTTGCGGGTAACACCATCGTGCGCGTTGATCTTGTGGGCCTGAAATTGGAGGTGGTCGAGGAAGAGGCCGATCCGGCGCTCGGGGAGCAGGCGCTGCTGGATCACTTCAAGTCATTGGCCCGAGAACATCGACTGGCCATGCCGTACACCCCGGTTCACAACTTCGTGGTGCCGTTTGAAAAGCCGGACGAACCGAGGACGGTGGCTGCGTATTACGACTCGGCTCAGGATCGCTTTCTGTATATCCGCGACCCGAATGTCCTGCTGGCCGATGAGGCCGTGCTGGGCGCCGTGGTCGAGGGTTCGGCCTATTTCTATCACCCCGAGAGTTTCGATATCTGGCAGGTCGACGCGACCACCGGTACGCTGATTCGGCGCTATCGTCTGCTGGCCAAGGATGGCTTGAGCATTGCCCGCTGTGAGGCCGTGGCCAACGGCGGTATTCAAATTGTGCAGCAGTCCGTTCCAAAGGACGGTCAGCGCGATGAACTGACTTTCCTGATCCATGGGCAAGCCGTGTTGCTCAGCTCGATCACCCTTGGTCAGGATCCAGCGCTGCAGGCTGTTTTAGAGGCTGACACGCTGACGGACTGGAAACAGGTACTGGGCAATTATGTGGTGCCGGCAGCGTCCATCGATACCGTGGATTGGCGCCTTGGTGCGCTGGCTTCGATCTGTTGGCAGCGCGAAGACAAGTCCCGTGATCTGGTCTGGGTCCGCGATGTTGACGGGTTGATCATCCGTGCACCTGCCCGGCGTCACCATGTGCGGGGTTGGAAGGATTCGATCAAGGCCTTGAACACCCTTTTACTTATCGCTCCCTACGGTGCCGAGGGCGAGGTCTTCGTTACATATGACAAGGACATTCAAAGCCTCGTGCGACAGCAAAGATCGATGGTCGAGGGGCGCGTGCAATGGTCTTCCACAGAAATTGCCCCCACAGGGCTGAAAAATGTTGTCGCGGTTGAGCAGGGTCATCTCGCTGTGACCGACTCGGGCCTGTTTTTCAATCTGACGTCGGACGGCTATTTGCACTTGGGCGGATTGACCGAAACCTGGTTCAAGGATCGAGCCCAGTGGTGGTCCGAACTGCCGGCGGTGTCGACGCAATATCCGGTGTCGAGTTTCGCCCTCCTTGGGTTGACCCTCTTTACGGGGGCCGCCGGTTTGTGCGCTTGGTACCTGGAAGATCGGCTGTTGCTCGCGGACCTTGGCCATGGCAAAGAAGTGCGGTTGCTGAGTATTGTTCCGGACAATCAGGCCGCTTGGTTATTCGATCTTTCAACGGGCAAGATTTTCAGCCAGCGCTTTATCGAAACGACACACTTGAACGCCGCATTCGGCCAGGGAACCCGGCTTTTGCAAGCCGAAGCATTGCCCGTTCCGATGCAGGAGTGGGCGCCCTGGACCTTTACCGACGTGAAAGTGGAGGGCGCTGGCCTGAGGGCAACAACGCTTGATGGTCTGGAAGTGGATTTACAGCACAACGCCCCGGTACGGATAACGGGTGTGGGCAGCCGCTGGGTCGCAGCATTGGAAGGTTCATTGAGTGAGGCGCTGGCGGCGCTGGCGAACGAATATCGCTGCGCCGATTTCCTGTCCGTCAAAGACCCTGACAACCTTCAATGGTATGTGGTCCGCAGCGGTCGATTGATCCGGGTTCCGAAAGCCACCGTTACTGCGCACTACACGCTGGTGGGCACCCGGGATCAAACCAGCGTGATGTTGCACGAAAGCGAAGATGGTTTATTGCGCACCTATCCGCAAAAAAGCACGGTCGGGCCGCTCGACTATGTCCAGCGAAACGCCGAAGTACTGGTGGTCGAGGGGCCGAAGACGACCCATGACCTTCTGCCGTTGATTGCCGATGATGTCAGCATTCTGGTGCTCAAAATGGGTCAGGGGGCCACGACAAGCCGACTGACCCGAGCGGCCTGGTTGAAACTTGACTCGGTCATCGTCGATTGTCGTTATCCGCTTGAGCGCCCACCGTTGATTCCGGGGAAACTGATTCTGGACGCTTCAATCATGGATCAGTTATGGGTCAGTCTGGTCGATGAACACTTGGTGATGAACGGCCTGGACAGCGGGCGTAGCCTGATTTTTCGCGGTGTTTACTCCGCGGATGTGGCGTTGCGAGGTGACGTGTTCCTTTCGCTCAATGGCTATCGATCACGTGCGGTTTCGGAAATTGTGACCGAGTTACTGAGGCGAAAAGGCGTTTCCGGCAGCGCAACGTTAGCGGAGCTGATGTCGACCTCTCAGGTCGAGGTGGTCGCAGAACCGGCTATTCAGGACGTTGCGCTCCCTGGCTGATCAGGGCACCAGGTAACCTTTCACGCCTGTGAAGATAATCTGTGCGGCCAGTGCGCACACAAACAATCCCATCAGCCGGCTGACAATCTGCAAGCCCTGGTCTCCGAGAATCCGTTCGATGCGGTTGGACAAATAAAGGACCACGCCAACCGTAAAACTGGCCAGGGCAATGCTGAGAATGGCCGTGAGTTTGTCGTCCCAATGCGGCTGGCTCACGCCCATCACCAACAAGGCACCGATGGTGCCGGGGCCGACCGTCAATGGAATCGTCAGCGGGACGATCGTCACGTCCTGCTGCACATTGTCGGTTTGCACCGCCGACTTGCCTTGGGCCATGCCCAGTGCCGAGATAAACAGCACGCTGCCGGCGCCGATGCGGAACGCGTCCACGGTGATGCCGAAGACACTGAAAATCACCCGTCCGAACAAGTACAGCAAGACGCTGGACACCAGCGTCGCGGTGGCCACTTTCCAGGCCAACCGACGCTGTTCCTTGCGTGAATAACCGCGGGTCAGGCTGATGAAGCAGGACAACACGAAGAACGGGCTGTAGAGCACCAGCATCTTCAGGTAAACGCTGAATAACACATGGAGCATGGTGCAGGCTCACAGTCTGGGAAGGTCGAGGAGGAGTCTATCAGGCGTTACAAGGTCTGTCGGCTCAAGAGGCCGGTGCCGTCGCCCGGTTCTGCTGATCCCGTTGTGCAACCCAATGCTCGATCAAATCGCGCAATTGCGACAGTTCGACCGGTTTGGCCATGTGCCCGTCCATGCCGGCCTGGCGCGCGCGCTCTTTGTGCTCGGCAAGGATGTGCGCGGTCAACGCCACCACCGGGGTGCGAATCCGCTGGTTGCCGACTTCCCAGGCACGTAACTGCTGGGTAGCAGAGAAGCCATCGAGGATCGGCATCTCACAATCCATCAGGACCAGGTCGTAGCGCTGGGCTTTCATCGCCTGCAAGGCTTCTTCGCCATTGCTGGCGGTGTCCGGTTGCAGGTTGAGTTTGCCGAGCATGCCGCGAATCACCTTGGTCGAGATGTTGTTATCTTCGGCCACCAGAATGCGGAAATCACTCGGGACCTTGACCGGAAGCGTCGGACCGGAGGGCAGGTGCGGCGAGACGGCCGGGCCCTTGTTGCGCTGATTCAGTTCGTCCGCCAGAGTGGTCTTGAGGGTGTAGCCGGCCACCGGTTTGGCGAGGATGCGTTTTATCCCGCAATTGCGCGCGATGATCTTGCTCGGCGCGTTGCTGATACCGGTGAGCATGATCAGCAGAATGTCGTGGTTCAGGCTCGGGTCTTCCTTGATCTTGGCCGCCAGTTGCATGCCGGTCATGCCGGGCATGTTCTGGTCAAGCAGGACCACGTCGAAATAATCGCGCAGGTGAGCCTTGGTGCGCAGCAACGCCAGTGCCTCTTTGCCGGACGGCACGGCGCTGACATTCAGGCCCCAGGCGCTGCACTGCTGCACCAATACTTTGCGACAGGTGTCGTTATCGTCCACAACCAGCACACGCGCACCTTGCAGCGGTCCGTCGAGGTCTGAGGTCGGGTGTTCGAGACGATCAGGGTCCAGGGGCAGGGTCAGCCACAAGGTGCTGCCCTGATTGGCGCCGCTCTTGATGCCGAATTCCCCTTGCATCAAACGGATCAACTGACGCGCAATCACCAGCCCCAGGTTGCCGCCCAGGCTGGTCGCCGAGAGGAAGTGCTTGCTGTGCAGTTCGGCGTGCATCAGGGCGTCGCGTTCTTCGGCCTCCATCGGCACGCCACTGTCTTGCACGGCGATGCGCAGGCGCGGTTTGGCGCTGCGTTCATCGAGGGCGACGACGATCAGGATCTCGCCTTCTTCGGTTTTCTTCAGGGCGTTTTCCAGCAGGCTCAGCAAGGTCTGGCGCAAACGCGTCGGGTCACCGCTGATGACCCGCGGCACTTGCGGCTGGATGAAGCTTATCAGCTCGACGTTCTGCTGTTCGGCCTTGGCGCGGAAGATGCTCAGGCAGTCTTCGATCAGGGCATTGAGATCGAATTGAACGTCGTCCAGTTCGATTTGCCCGGACTCGAGCTTGGAGATGTCGAGAATCTCGTTGATCAGGGTCAGCAGTTCGTTACCGGCGCTATGGATGGTCTGCACATAGTCACGCTGCTTGACCGACAGTGGCGTCCCCAACAGCAATTCGGTCATGCCCAGTACGCCGTTCATCGGGGTACGGATTTCGTGGCTGATCTTCGCCAGGAACTCGGCCTTGGCGTTGATCTCGGCGTTGCTGGCCGCCAGGTCGCGGCTGACGCTGAAACGATCTTCGGTGATGCTGCGCTGACGTTCGCCCAACGCAATGCTCATCAACAGGCCGCTGATGCAGATGAACGCCAGCAGCGTCATGATCAAGCCCTGCGGCGCGACCAGCGTCAGCCCCAACAGGGCGGGCAACATGATCAGCGTGCCGATGTTGAACACCACCATCGCCGCCACAAACAGGCGCGCCGGGCGATAGCCTTTTTGCCAATGGTAGGCACCGACGAACAACATGCTCAGGCCCGCCAGGGCGACCAGGGCGTAGGTAATGATGTTCAGCGGCAGCGTGTTGACGAACAACAGCAGCAAGCCGCAGGCCACGATGAACAGAATGTCCCCCAGCAGCAGCTTGTTCAGCGGGTGCGACCCGAGCGGGGCGAAGAAACGATAGGCGAACATCAGGCCGCACGGCGCCGTCAGCAGCAAGGCGAGATAAGCGCCGGGCGTCTGCACCGCGTGCCAGTTGGGTAGCCATGGTCCTGCCAGATTCAGTAACAGCAACAGGCTGAGCATCAACAACGCTTCGCATCCGGCCAGCCAGAGGCTGCTGCGTGAGCGGGTATAGGCATAGCGGACGAGGTTGTGCAGGATCAGCATGCCGATGCAACCGAACAGCAGGCCGTAAATCAGCATCTGGTTCTGATTGGCCGCGGTCATGATCGCCGATTGCAGGGTGATGTACGGCCGTAACTGGTGTTCTGACACCAGCCGCAGGTAGACGTCGAGAGGTTTGTCGCTTTGCGGCAGCGGCAACATGAAATCGCTGCTGGGCAGGGGACGGTCAGCCTGGGGCTGCCCGGTGCCGGTGTTCAGTTGATCGATCAGCGTGTCGCCGTCGAGCACATACAGATTGAGGCGCGACAGGTCGGGGGCGAACACTCGCAGCAATTGTTCGTGCTTGCCGGGCGCCAGCCGAAAGCGTAGCCACAATGCACCTTCGGGCTCGGCCGCGGTGAGGCGGTCGAGTTCGATGGGGCTGAATTGATTGGTGTAGCGCGCGGAACGGATGTCGCTCAGCTGCAGGTCGCCCTGTTCGTCAAGCAATACCGCCCAGCCACTGCCTTGCGCGGCCTGTGCCGGGAGCATGCAGAGCAAGGTCAGCAGCGTGACAGTAAAACCTATGGCAATCCTGAGCCAGCGCACGGCGAAATCCCTTCGTAGGTTGATGCCAGATTATAACTATGCGCGGCGTCGGAACAGTCCGGCAAGGGCTTGAAGCCCAAGCCCTGCCGAACGGATCGCTTATTCCTGATTTTCGCCACGCTCGCGGGCAATGGCACGGTAGCCAATGTCCTTGCGATAGAAACAGCCTTCCCAATCAATCTTTGCCGCCAGTTTGTAAGCCTGTTGCTGGGCAGCATCAACGCTGGCGCCCATGGCGGTAGCGCAAAGCACGCGACCACCGGCGGTCACCACTTGACCGTCCTTGAGCGCAGTGCCGGCGTGGAAGACTTTGCCTTCCAGTGCGGAGGCTGCATCCAGGCCGTTGATGGCGACGCCTTTAGCGTAGTCGCCAGGATAACCGCCAGCCGCCAGCACGATACCGACGCTCGGACGTGGATCCCATTGCGCTTCGACCTTGTCCAGGGCTTGCGCCAGGGCCGCTTCGACCAGCAACACCAGGCTCGACTGCAAACGCAGCATCACCGGTTGGGTCTCAGGATCACCGAAACGGCAGTTGAACTCGATAACTTTTGGGTTACCAGCCTTGTCGATCATCAGGCCGGCATACAGGAAACCGGTGTAGACGTTACCTTCATCGGCCATGCCGCGCACGGTCGGCCAGATCACCAGGTCCATGACGCGCTTGTGGACTTCAGCGGTCACGACCGGGGCAGGGGAGTAGGCACCCATGCCGCCGGTGTTCGGGCCGGTGTCGCCGTCGCCGACGCGTTTGTGGTCCTGGCTGGTAGCCATCGGCAGCACGTTCTTGCCGTCGACCATGACGATGAAGCTGGCCTCTTCGCCATCCAGGAATTCTTCGATCACGACCCGCGAACCGGCGTCGCCGAATGCGTTGCCCGCGAGCATGTCGCGCACGGCGTCTTCGGCTTCGGCCAGGGTCATGGCAACGATCACGCCTTTACCGGCGGCCAGGCCATCGGCCTTGATCACGATCGGTGCACCTTTTTCACGCAGATAAGCCAGGGCCGGCTCGATCTCGGTGAAGTTCTGATAGTCGGCTGTCGGGATCTTGTGGCGCGCCAGGAAGTCCTTGGTGAAGGCTTTTGAACCTTCCAACTGGGCCGCACCGGCCGTCGGACCGAAGCAATCCAGGCCACGGGAGCGGAACAGATCGACGACGCCAGCGACCAGAGGCACTTCCGGGCCAACGATGGTCAGGGAGACGTTCTTCTCGGCAAAATCGGCCAGTTGCTCAAGGGCCAGCACGTCGATAGCGACGTTCTCGCACTTGGCTTCAATGGCGGTGCCGGCGTTGCCCGGGGCAACGAACACTTTCTGCACGCGCGGATCCTGAGCCACTTTCCAGGCCAGTGCGTGTTCACGGCCACCGCTGCCAATGATCAAAACATTCATTTCAAAAACCTCGGATGACGCTAATTCTGTGGAGCAGCCTCAGCTGCCTGGCTAACGATGCGCGGTATCCGCCGTGCACCGAACCTGTAGGAGCGAGGCTTGCCCGCGAAGGCCTCACCTCGGTATTGCAGTTGCACCGCAGCGTCCTCTTCGCGGGCAAGCCTCGCTCCTACAGAAGCAAAGAGCAAAAATCAGTGACGGAAGTGGCGCATGCCGGTGAATACCATGGCTATGCCGGCTTCATCAGCAGCAGCAATCACTTCCGCATCACGCATCGAGCCGCCTGGCTGGATCACCGCAGTGATGCCAACCTTGGCCGCGTTATCCAAGCCGTCGCGGAACGGGAAGAACGCGTCGGAGGCCATCACCGAGCCTGCCACCTGCAAACCGGCGTGTTCAGCCTTGATCGCGGCGATACGCGCAGAGTTCACGCGGCTCATCTGGCCAGCGCCGACACCGATGGTCTGACGGTTCTTGGCGTAGACGATGGCGTTGGACTTAACGTACTTGGCAACTTTCCAGGCGAAGATCAGGTCGTGGATTTCCTGTTCGGTCGGGGCGCGCTTGGTCACGACTTTCAGGTCATCGGCGCCGATCATGCCGATGTCGCGGCTCTGCACCAGCAGACCACCGTTGACGCGTTTGTAGTCCCAGGCAGCGGCGCGATCAGCCGACCACTCGCCGCAGGCCAGCAGGCGCACGTTGGCTTTTGCCGCCACGATGGCGCGGGCTTCTTCGCTGACGCTTGGGGCGATGATCACTTCGACGAACTGACGCTCGACGATGGCCTTGGCGGTTTCAGCATCCAGCTCGCGGTTGAACGCGATGATGCCGCCGAACGCCGACTCGGTGTCGGTGGCGTAGGCCAGTTCATAGGCCTGGCGGATGCCGCCTTCGGCGTCCGGGCTCACAGCCACGCCGCACGGGTTGGCGTGCTTGACGATCACGCAGGCTGGCTTGACGAAGCTCTTCACGCATTCCAGCGCGGCGTCGGTGTCGGCCACGTTGTTGTATGACAGTTCTTTGCCTTGCAGTTGGGTCGCGGTGGCGATACCGACTTCCGCAGGCTTGGTTTCAACGTAGAACGCCGCGCTCTGGTGCGGGTTCTCGCCGTAGCGCATTTCCTGAGCCTTGACGAACTGGCTGTTGAAGGTGCGCGGGAACTCGCTGCGACCTTCGGTGCTGAGGGTCTCAGCGGCCTGGTTCACGGTGCCCATGTAGTTGGCGATCATGCCGTCATAGGCGGCGGTGTGTTCGAAAGCCTTGAGCATCAGGTCGAAACGCTGAGCGTAGGTCAGGCCGCCGGCCTTCAGGCTTTCCAGTACGTTGGCGTAATCGCTGGCGTTCACCACGATGGCCACGTCTTTATGGTTTTTGGCTGCCGAACGGACCATGGTCGGGCCGCCGATGTCGATGTTTTCGACAGCGGTCGGCAGGTCGCAGCCTGGCTTGTTGATGGTGGCTTCGAACGGGTACAGGTTGACCGCGACCAGATCGATCGGCTTGATGCCGTGCTCGTTCATGATGGCGTCATCGATACCGCGACGACCGAGGATCCCGCCGTGGATTTTCGGGTGCAGGGTTTTCACCCGACCGTCCATCATTTCTGCGAAACCGGTGTAATCCGCGACTTCCACTGCGGCAACACCGTTGTCGCGCAGCAGCTTGAACGTTCCGCCGGTGGAGAGGATCTCGACGCCCAGGGCTTCAAGCTCTTTGGCGAATTCGAGGATCCCGGTCTTGTCGGAAACGCTGATCAAGGCGCGGCGGATCGGCAGGCGGGTAGTCTGGTCGGTCATTTCAATTTCCATCAAAAGCAAAGGAGTCAGCAAAAAAGGCGACCGTTTTTACGCGGGCGCCTTTCTGGTTTGATTGAATGCTTACAGCAAATCGTACTGCTTGAGTTTCTTGCGCAGCGTGCCTCGGTTCAGACCGAGCAGCTCGCTGGCCTTGGTCTGGTTGCCCTTGACGTAGTTCATCACGCACTCGAGCAGGGGCGCCTCGACTTCGGAGAGCACCAGGTTGTACACATCCGTGACGGCAGCGCCCTCAAGGTGGGCGAAATAATTGTGCAGCGCCTTCTCGACACTCCCGCGAAGGGTCTGACCTTCTTCGCTCGGCGTATTGAGGTGCTGTTTCAAATTCACGTTGTCGCTCACGGGTGTTGTTCCACTCACTAAAGTCTCGGTCATCATCGTCATGCGGCCACCCCTTCTCCGTCCCCTGTCAGGCTCTTGTAACGTTCGGCGAAGAAGCCCTGAACGTTGGCGCATTGTGCTTCCGTATCTTCCAAACGATTGAAGTGGGCGCGAAACTCCCTGGCGCCCGGCAAGGTTGCGAGATACCAGCCCACATGCTTTCGAGCGATACGGACGCCCATCACGTCTCCATAGAAGACGTGCAGCGCAGCCAGATGCTCTAGCAGAATGCGTTCCACCTCGATCAATTCCAGCGCCGGGAGTTTTTCGCCGGTACGCAGGAAATGATCGATCTCACGAAAAATCCACGGCCGCCCCTGGGCGGCCCGGCCTACCAGCAGGCCATCGGCACCGGTCGCGTCGAGCACGTACCGGGCCTTCTCGGGCGAATCGATATCGCCGTTGGCAAAGACCGGAATCGACACCGCCTGCTTGATCGCGGCAATGGTGTCGTACTCGGCTTCACCGGTGTACAGGTCGGCACGGGTGCGACCATGGACCGCCAGCGCCGTAATGCCTGCCTGCTCGGCGATCTTCGCCACCGTCAGACCGTTCTTGTTGTCCCGGTCCCAGCCGGTACGGATCTTCAAGGTGACCGGCACATCAACCGCAGCCACGACGGCCTGCAGGATCTCGGTCACCAGTGCCTCATCCTTCAACAGGGCGGAACCCGCGGCCTTGTTGCAGACCTTCTTCGCCGGACAGCCCATGTTGATGTCAATAATCTGTGCGCCCAGTTCGACGTTGGCCCGGGCCGCATCCGCCAGCATCTGTGCATCACCACCGGCGATCTGGACCGAGCGGGGCTCGGGATCACCTTCGTGGATCATGCGCATCCGCGATTTGCGGGTGTTCCACAAGCTCATGTCGCTGGTGACCATTTCCGAGACTACAAGCCCTGCGCCCAGTCGCTTGCACAGCTGACGAAAGGGCTGGTCGGTGACGCCCGCCATGGGGGCGAGAATCAAGCCGTTGTGCAATGTATATGGACCGATGCGTACCGCCGACATAGGACTTCCCTGTTGTGGGGCCGGATCATGAGAGTTCGAAAAAGGGTTGGCATGATACCCGCTCTCGATGACTGGATAAAGGCTGAATTGAACAAAATCTGAACAGTAATTCTGTTATCGCCAGCGGTTTGGGCTGAGCGGTCAAAGTCAGAAATATGCCGCCAAAGCGGTAACACTGAAGCGTTTCACTCGGGTGAGTGGAAGCTCAGGCTGTAATTCACCGCTTTGGAGCCTGGATCGAGGATATCCAGTGCGATGTGGATCGGCGTTTGCGGCGGCATCTCTGCCAGGCCTTCGAGGTCGCCGTTGAGGTACTCGCCGGGCTTGAAGCGACGGCTGGCGATCAGGTGGCCGTTAAGGTCGGCGAAACGCAGTTCCAGCAGCGGGAAGGGCTGGGAGAAGGGCGCACGGTTGTAGATGATTGCATCGACCACCAAGGCACCGTTGAATTCAGGGTGGCTGCGGACCACCAGGTTGCTGCTTTTGATTTTCGCGATATCAACTTTCGATGGCACCGTGCAGCCGACTTGCGGGCACAGTTGCTGAAACCACGGACGGTACTGATCCTGGCGCGCCAGTTCGTCGAAGTGGTAAGCGATGTATTGGCCGGCGAGAGCGGCGGTACCGAGCAGGACCAGCAGCAGCCAGAAAAGCCGTCGGCCCCAGGGGGAGCGACGTTGTTGCCAATCCAGTTGCAGCGGGTCGTCGGTCAAGTCCTGCAAGGCGTCGGCACGTTCGGTCGACTCGCTGCGTTCGTGTCGCTTGCGCAAAGGGACAATTGGGGGCCGGTCGTCGTCAGGTACATCGGTTGCCGATAGACGATCATGGTGCAGGGGCACGTCGAGTGGATCATTCAGGCGCAGTTGCGGCACCTGGGGCTCGTCGTCCAGATCAACCGGTTCCAGCGAGAACGAAGGTTCAGTGCGCGAGTGCTTGCCCGGTTCTGTCTGCGTTTCCCGTTGGTCGGCTTCGACCGCCTGGGCGCGATCGGCCGCCGATTCGCTGAAGAGGCTGTCTGACCAGGGCTCTTCGTCGTGCTCCACAGAGTCGCGCCGAGCGCTGAGACCGTCTTCGCGGTGCCGGCCGAATTCCGTGGTCGGCTGGATTTCCCGTTGTTCGAGCCGGGCGAGTTCTTCGTCCAGGTCCAGGCTGTCCAGATCCATTTCGGCAGCGGTCCATTGCTTTTGGCTGATGGCACGCTGTGCTGGCGGTTCGACAATGGCCGGGGCGACCGGTTTGATCGCTTCCTTGCCGGCCCGTTGCTCAAGCAGCTGCTTGGCGGCGTTGAATACCTGCAAGCACGAGCCGCAACGAACCACTCCACGGGCCACGCTCAATTGAGCATGGTTGACGCGGAAGCTGGTTTGGCAATGCGGGCACTGGGTGACGAAGCTGTCGGTCATGCGGCGATCCGGTTTATGCAGGCGCTCATTCTAGCGCCGACGGCCAGTGATGCGCACCCAGCCATCGCGATTGGCGATCGGGTCCAGATCGAAGTCTTGAGCGTAGGCTTTGGCGACTTCTTCGCCTTGCTCGGCGAGGATGCCCGACAACGCCAGACGACCACCGGGCTTGACCAGGCTGGACAATTGCGGCGCCAGGGAAACCAGCGGTCCGGCCAGAATGTTGGCCACCAGCACGTCGGCCTGAACCTGTGGCAGATCTTCCGGCAGATACAGCGGGAAGAGCGCGTCGGCAATGTTGTTGCGCCCGGCGTTGTCGCGGGAAGCTTCCAGCGCCTGGACGTCGATGTCGGTGCCGACGGCTTCCTTGGCACCCAGCAGCAGGGCGGCAATCGCCAGAATCCCCGAACCGCAACCGAAGTCGAGGACGTTGCAGTCTTTGAGGTCCTGACCGTCGAGCCACTCCAGGCACAGTGCTGTGGTCGGGTGGGTGCCGGTGCCGAACGCCAGGCCCGGGTCCAGCAGAATGTTCACGGCGTCGGGTTCAGGGGCAGCGTGCCAGCTTGGAACGATCCACAGGCGTTGGCCGAAGCGCATTGGCTGAAAATCGTCCATCCAGCTGCGTTCCCAGTCCTGGTCTTCGATGACTTCGCTGTGATGCTCGGGCAGCGGGCTGCCGGTCAGCAACTCAAGATGAGCCAGCACGCTGGCCGCTTCGGTGCCGCCTTCGAACAGGGCCAGCAGGTGCGTGTGCGACCACAGCGGCGTGGTATTGAGTTCCGGCTCGAAGATCGGCTGGTCTTCGGCGTCCATGAACGTCACCGATACGGCGCCCACTTCAAGGAAAGCGTCTTCGTAGGTTTCGGCTTGTTCTGGGCTGATGGCGAGACGGACTTGCAGCCAAGGCATGGCGGGCACCTTTGAAAAATATTGATTGCAGCCTAGCGGGCTGCGAGAAGCGCGCAAGTTTACGCGAGCGCGCGACAGAAGACGACCGGGTTGCCAGGGTTCAGCGGTTAACAAATCACCTGTGGCGAGGGAGCTTGCTCCCGCTGGAGCGCGAAGCGCTCCCAAAATGGCAAGGTCGGATCAGTCTGATAAAGCGAAGTTGAATGGTTTGCGGTTGCTGCGCAGCCGAGCGGGAGCAAGCTCCCTCGCCACAGGGTTTCTGTGCGTAGCAATCTCCAGAAACAACAAAGCCGCCCTAGGGCGGCTTTGTTGATCGGGCTAAAGCTTAGTGCTTTTCGCCAGCCAGCTTGTGTTCCAGGTAGTGGATGTTGATCCCACCTTTGCAGAAGCCTTCATCGCGGACCAGGTCACGGTGCAGCGGGATGTTGGTCTTGATCCCGTCGACAACGATTTCGTCCAGCGCATTGCGCATGCGCGCCAACGCTTCGTCACGGGTTGCGCCGTAGGTGATCAGCTTGCCGATCAACGAATCGTAGTTCGGCGGAACGGCATAACCGCTGTACAGGTGCGAATCGACGCGAACGCCGTTGCCGCCTGGAGCGTGGAAATGCTTGACCGTGCCTGGGCTTGGCATGAAGGTTTTCGGGTCTTCGGCGTTGATCCGGCATTCCAGTGCATGACCGCGGATAACCACGTCTTCCTGGGTGTACGACAGCTTGTTGCCAGCGGCGATGCTGAGCATCTCCTTGACGATGTCGATGCCGGTGACCATTTCCGAAACCGGGTGTTCAACCTGAACGCGGGTGTTCATTTCGATGAAATAGAACGCGCCGTTCTCGTACAGGAACTCGAACGTGCCCGCGCCACGGTAGTTGATGTCGATGCACGCCTTGACGCAGCGGGCGAGGACTTCAGCACGAGCCTTCTCGTCGATGCCCGGTGCTGGCGCTTCTTCGAGAACCTTCTGGTGACGACGTTGCAGTGAGCAATCGCGGTCGCCCAGATGGATGGCGTGGCCCTGGCCATCGGAAAGCACCTGGACTTCCACGTGACGTGGGTTGGTCAGGAATTTTTCCAGATAGACCATCGGGTTGCCAAAGGCAGCGCCTGCTTCGGTGCGGGTCAGTTTGGCGAAGGAGATCAGGTCTTCTTCTTTATGCACAACGCGCATGCCGCGACCACCACCGCCGCCAGCGGCTTTGATGATCACCGGGTAACCGACTTCGCGACCGATGCGCAGAGCGGTTTCTTCGTCTTCCGGCAGTGGGCCGTCGGAACCCGGAACAGTTGGAACGCCAGCCGCGATCATGGCGTGCTTGGCCGATACCTTGTCGCCCATCAGGCGAATGGTGTCGGCTTTCGGGCCAATGAACGCGAAGCCGGAGTTCTCGACCTGTTCAGCGAAATCAGCGTTTTCCGCAAGGAAACCGTAGCCTGGGTGAATGGCGGTGGCGCCGGTCACTTCAGCCGCGGCGATGATGGCCGGAATGTGCAGGTAAGAGTGGGCGGCCGAGGCCGGACCGATGCAGACGGATTCGTCTGCCAGGCCCAGGTGCATCAGCTCTTTGTCGGCCTTGGAGTAAACGGCGACAGTCTTGATGCCCATCTCTTTGCAGGCGCGCAGGATCCGCAGGGCGATCTCACCGCGGTTGGCGATCAGAACTTTTTCCAACTTCGCAGTCATCAAAGTCTCTCCGCGGTTCAAACGATGGTGAACAGCGGTTGGTCGTACTCAACCGGCTGGCCGTCTTCGACGAGGATGGATTCGATCACACCGCTGGTTTCAGCTTCGATGTGGTTCATCATCTTCATGGCTTCGACGATGCACAGAGTGTCGCCTTTCTTCACGGTCTGGCCGACTTCAACGAAGGACGGCGAGCCTGGCGAAGATTTGCGATAGAAGGTGCCGACCATCGGCGAACGGGCAACGGTGCCGTTCAGCACTGGCGCGGCCGGAGCAGCAGGCGCTGCAGCGGCGACCGGAGCAGCAGCCACTGGCGCAGGCGCCTGTTGCATCGGAGCCGGTGCGTAGAACTGCTGAGCCGGGGTTTTGCTATGACGGCTGATGCGTACGGACTCTTCGCCTTCCTTGATCTCGAGCTCGTCGATGCCGGACTCTTCCAGCAGTTCGATCAGTTTCTTAACTTTACGGATATCCATGAATCATCAACTCCCAAGGGTCGGTCAGGGGCGTTTAACGCTTGTTGTTCAAGTCGTTGCCTGTCTTTCAAGCTGCTCTAGTGCGGCCTCCAGGGCCAGTCGATAACCGCTGGCGCCAAGGCCGCAGATCACTCCCACCGCTACGTCGGAGAAGTAAGAGTGATGGCGGAAAGGTTCGCGTTTGTGCACGTTAGACAAATGCACTTCGATGAATGGGATGCTCACCGCCAGCAGCGCGTCACGTAATGCGACACTTGTGTGTGTAAAAGCTGCTGGATTGATCAGAATGAAGTCCACACCTTCGCCACGGGCAGCGTGGATGCGGTCAATCAATTCGTACTCGGCGTTGCTTTGCAGGTAAAGCAAATGATGGCCGGCTTCACGGGCACGGCGTTCCAGGTCCTGGTTGATCTGCGCCAGTGTCGTAGCGCCGTAGGTACCCGGTTCGCGGGTGCCGAGCAAGTTCAGGTTGGGGCCGTGCAGAACCAATAACGTCGCCATCTGCTGTTCCTTGTTATCTGTGTGCAGTTGTCAGAACTCGGCGACTATGCCGCAAAGCCTTTGTGACTGTCCAGTTCTATGCAATAGCCAGCACGATAGCCGATGTTTGCGCGAAATATGTGACCGGCTTGTTAAATCCGGTCATTTGCTTTCGCAACACGTTCGGCGAAGTCTGCCGCGTTGATCTCGCCTATCACTCGCACATCGGTCCGTTCGACACCGTCTTTGCCGAAAAACATCAGGGCCGGAGGGCCGAACAGTTTGTAGCGATCGAGCAAGGCGCGTTGCTCGGCATTGCTGGCGGTGATGTCGAAGCGCACGAGACGATAGCCTTTCAGTCGTTCGACGACGGTGGCGTCGTTGAGCACTTCGCGTTCGATGACTTTGCAGCTGATGCACCAGTCGGCGTACCAGTCGAGCAGCAGCGGGGTGCCGGCGGATCGGGCGTCGGCGAGGACGCGATCCAGGTCCGCCGGGGTGCTGATGGTTTGCCAGGCGCCGGTGTTTTGCGGCTGTTCATTGCCGGCAATGATGCGTGGTGAGCCAATCGGGTTGAGCGGGTCGGTCTGCCCGCTGAACGCTCCGAACCAACAGGCCAGTGCGTAAAACAGCAGGAACATCCCGAGCAGTTGGCCGAGGCGTTTTCGCGGCGGTTTGTAGACGAACTCCAGCGCGCCCATGAACAAGCCGACGCCGCCGGCCAGCAAGCCGATCAGCAGCAAGGTGATTTGCCCTGGCAACACGCGACTGACCAGTCCGATCGCCAGCCCCAGCAGCAATACGCCAATCGCATTTTTCACATAGACCAGCCACGGCCCGCTTTTCGGCAGCCAGGCTGCGCCGCCGGTGGCCACAAGCAACAGCGGCGCGCCCATGCCGAGGCCGAGCATGAACAGTTTCAAACCACCCCCCAGCGCATCGCCGCTGGCGCTGATGTAAAGCAGCGCGCCGGCCAGCGGCGCCGACACGCAGGGCGACACCAGCAGGCTGGATACCACGCCCAGGACCGCTGCGCCCCATAGCGAACCGCCTTCGGTGCGCCCGGCGATCCGGTCCAGGCGACTGCTGATGGCGTGGGGCAACTTGAGTTCGAACACGCCGAACATCGCGAGGGCAAACACCGCAAAAAACATCGCGAACGGCACCAGCACCCACGCCGATTGCAGGCGCGCCTGAAGGTTGAGCTGGGCGCCGAACAGGCCCATCAATGCCCCCAGCAGGGCGAAACAGGCAGCCATTGGCAGCACGTAAGCGAGCGACAGATTGAAACCGCGCAACCCGCCGACCTGGCCGCGCAATACCACGCCGGAGAGGATCGGCAGCATCGGCAACACGCACGGGGTGAAGGTCAACCCCAGACCCGCAAGAAAGAACAAGGCGAGCTCGCGCCAGGTCCAGGTCTGGGCGGTGGCGGGCGTCGGTGCGCCAATGCCGTCAATGTTCAGTCGTTCGGTTTCGGGCGGATAACACAGGCCTTTGTCGGCGCAGCCCTGATAGGTCACGACCAGCGTGAAGGCGCGCGGATCGGTGCGCGGCACTTCGACGTCGAGCACGCCGTGATAGACCTCGACGTCGCCAAAGTACTCATCGTGCTTCTGTTCGCCCTTGGGCAATTGCGCCGCGCCTAAGCCAACTTCGGCAGGATCGGCGCGAAACTGAAAGCGATGCCGATAGAGGTAGTAACCCTCGGTCGCGACAAACCGCAGCTTGATCGATTGCGGCGTGCTGTCGACCAGACGCAGCTGAAACGCCTCGCGCACCGGCAGGAAGTCGGCGCTGTTGTTGATCGAGCCCAGGGTGGAACTGGGCCGACTCTCCAGCAACCCGGCGGCGGTGGCCGGCAGGGCGAGCACTAAAAGCAGCAGGCAGAGCAAGCGGCGCATGACAATCTCGCGTATCGAAAGTGAGGGCATGATAGCGGACAGTCGCGCGGATTGCCCCGCCCCTGTAGGAGCGAGGCTTGCCCGCGAAGAACGATTACGCGGTTTGTCCGAATGACCGCATCGTATGGTTCGCGGGCAAGCCTCGCTCCTACGGGGGGCTGGGGTGTGTCAGACGCGGAAGGCCTGAACGGCTGTATGCAGTCGCCCACCCAACACCAACAAATTCTCCCCTTGCACGCGTCCCTCGCCGATGCGCAACAAGTTATCCCCACCCAACTGGTGAATCCGCTCACTGTGATCGCGGATCTCACTGACGGCGCCACTCTGCTGCGCAGTGACATCGGCAATGCGCACGGCAGTGTCGGAAATGGTCTGGATCGCCCCGACGATTTTATCCAGGGCACCGTCGGCCGCTTGCGCTTGATTGGCCGTGGCTTCGGCGTGTTCGACCTGGGCGCGCATGCCTTCCACCGATTGCCGCGCGGCGGCTTGCAGGCCGGCGATCAAGGTCTGGATCTCTGCCGTGGCCCCGGCGGTGCGTTGCGCCAGTGAGCGAACCTCCTCCGCCACCACCGCAAATCCACGACCCATCTCCCCGGCGCGGGCGGCTTCGATGGCTGCGTTCAGGGCCAGCAGGTTGGTCTGGTCGGCAATCGAGCGGATCACCGTCAGCACGCCGCCGATGGTCGCCGACTCTTCAGCCAGGTGCTCGATCATCTGCGCATTGCCTTGCACTTCACCTACCAGCGCATGCAGGCCAGTGAGGCTCAAGCCGATGACTTGCTGACCATGCTCGACCGCCAATCCGGCGTGACGACTGGCGTCGGCGGCCTGGCTGGCATCGCCGGCAACTTGTTGAATCGTTGCTTCCAGTTCACCCAGCGAATCACGGATCAGCGCGGTATCGCCCGCCTGGTGTTCGGCACCGCTGTGCAAGTCGTTGCTCAACTCGGCCAGGGTGCGGCTGCTGCAGGCCACCTGCTCGGCATTGAGGCGAATGGTCCCCACCAGGTCCACCAGATAGGCGCGCAAGCGATTGAGCGAGGCTTCAATGTCGTGCAGTTCGCGATTGGTTTTGCCCAATTGAATGTCCTGGCTGAAGTCGCCTTCGGCCCAGGTCGAAAGGGCTGGGGCGAGGTTGGTCAGTGTCCGGGCCAGTTTCCGTTGCAAGGTGTCGATCAACAAGGCAATCAGCAGAATCAGGCCGATCATCACGCCTTGCATCAAGCGCACTTCGCCCTGGATCTGCCCGTGCTGGGCGCGGACCACTGGCTCCAGGCCTGCAATGGCCTGCTGCACGTCGGCGATTTTCAGGTGTGTCGCGGCGCTGAGGTCGGTGCGTTTCTGGATCTGCTCGCGAGTGCGCGCCAGTTCAGCGGGGTAACGCGTCAGCAGGCTGTTGAGTTCCCGTTTGAGACCGACCCCGGCATCTTCGGCGACGGCTTTTTCGGTGTTCTCCAGCCCCATCATTGCGGCGAAATCATCCGTGCCGGATTCGCTGCTGGCGGCCACCCCGAGCAGCGGCAAGGCGCCGATCAGGTCAGCCTGCGCGCGGATGCTGGCGACTTCGCGCTCGACATCGGCGGCCAGTTCACTGCGGCCGCTGCTGACCAGTTTGTCCCGGGCCAGCGACAGTTTGCCCAAGTGCTGGGACGCAGCGAGCAAGGGCGCGAGGTAGGCCGCGTTACCGCTGGCGTATTGGCTCAACTGGTCGAGGCTGGCGCCGAGTTCGCGTTCGGCTTGCAGCAGCAGCGCCTGAGGATCACCGGCGAGTTTTCCGGCAGCCAGCAGGTCGGTTTTGCTGAATTCACTCAGGTTCGACAGGCTCGGACGCAAGGTGTCGGCCAGGGCCGGCGGCAACTCAGCGAGTTCCTTTTGCAGGCCGTCGACAGCCTGGCTGGCGCTGCTCAGGCGCAGGGCATCGCCGCTGGCGAGGTAATCCTCGACGTTGCGCGCCACTTCATTTTGAAATTGCTGAGACAAACCGAGGTAACGCTCCATCAGCAGATAAGGGCGTTCGAGGGCTTTTTGTGACCACCAGAGCGTCGCGCCAAGGGCCACGCACACGGCGACTAAAAGGAGGGTGTTGAGATTGGTCAGCAGCTTCAGGCGCATCGCGGGTGTACCAACGGCAGAATGGTAAGTGCCTGAAGTTATTGCGTTTCTGTTACAGGGTTATGACCGAATGGGTCCATTCCGATGAAAAAGTGGCACTTTGCTTTGACGTCCGCGCGGCCTGCACGCGGTTACGTCCACCGTCCTTGGCGCGGTACAGCGCTTCGTCGGCCTGGCTGGCCATCATCAGGCTGTCGGAGTGTTCGCACAGCTCCACCACCCCGGCGCTGAACGTGCACCAAAGGTCCTGGGGTTGGGCCGGGTAGTGGATTTCGGCAAAGCGCTGACGGATCTCATCGAGCACTTTGTGGGCCGCTTCGAGATCGGTGTCCGGCATGACAATGGCGAATTCTTCGCCGCCATAGCGGCCGATGAAATCGGTCTTGCGCAGCCGCTGCTTGAGGAACAGCGCCAGGCTCTTGATCACCCGGTCGCCCATGGGATGGCCGTGGCTGTCGTTGACCCGTTTGAAGTGGTCGATGTCGAGCATCGCAAAACTCAACGGCTTGCTCTCGCGGCGGGCGCGGAAGCTGCAGTCTTCGAGCAATTGCAGGATGTGGGTGTGGTTGTACAAACCGGTCAGGCTGTCGCGCACCATCCGCGCTTTCAGATTGCGTGCCCGCGCCGCGCGGTTGCGCACGGTGGTAATCAGGTGTCGAGGCTTGATCGGTTTGGTCAGGAAGTCATCGCCGCCTTCGCTCATGGCGTCGAGTTGCTTGTCCAGGTCATCTTCGGCCGACAGGTAAATGATCGGCACGCTGACGTAACGGTCGTTGTGACGGATCACCTTGGCCAGTTCCGTGCCGGTGCAGGTCGGCATGTACATGTCGAGGATGATCAGGTCCGGCTGAAAGTCCGCCAGTTCGGCCATGGCCTGAATCGGGTCGATCAAGGTGCGCGTGACAATGCCGGCGCTGTTCAGCAGGCGCTCGGTGTGCAAGGCCTGGGCGCGGGAGTCGTCGATGATCAGCACTTTATAAGGTTCGTACTGGGCGACACAGGTCAGGACTTCGATCTTCTCCAACAGGCTCGAGGCTTCGAGGGTGCCGGTGAGAAATTCCTGGCCACCGGCGCGCACGGCGGCGAGGCGGGTCGGGGTGTCGGTTTCGTTCAGGCTGAAGAACAGCAGCGGTAAAGGTTCGTCCAGTCCGACCTGGGCTTCGGCGGCCAGTTTCAGGCCGATACCGGTGCCACTGAAGTCCACGTCCATGACGATCGCCGCGGGCAGGCGCTCGATCATCGAGGAGCGAAACGCAGCGACGCTGTCCAGGGATTGGGCGCTGAGCCCGAAAAATTCCAGCTGCTTGGCCAGGCGCTCGGCGCGGTCGTGATCCTGCAGCATCACGTAGATCGGCTTGCGCAGCGGTGGCAGGAAAGTCTGTTCGAGCTGATCGCCGTGACGCAGGCCAGTGCGCGACAGACGCTGCATCAAGCGATTGAGGTCAGTGATCAGTCCGCTGCTCAGGCGTCCGCGATTGGCGTCGACAGCTTCCAGCGACAGGCCTATGTGGCGCGACAGTTGGGTGTGCTCCGGTTGTTCGAAACGCTCGGCAAACCGCAGCAGGCGCAGGTTGGCCTCGCTCAGTTCCGACAAGTCGGTGGCGGACCACTCGCTGCGTTGCAGGCGCTGCCATATCTCAAGAATCTGACGTGCCTGATGAATTACCCGCTGGGCAAAGTGGTGCTTGAGGCGCTCACGGCTGGGGTCTTCTGGCTCGGTCATATCCTGACTACTAGTTAGGGTGCATGCTGAGATCGACTGGTGGCTCTATGCTAGCACCTCTTTTCAATCCCATGAGCGTCGTGTGTCAATAATCTGCAAAGCGGCCTCATTCAGTTCCTGACTGGTTGGTCGCAAAGGCTCGCCACTGTGCGCAATCATGTAGCAGCTGGCGCAGCCTGCGTTCGGCTGCGAAGCAGTCGTAAAACCTGAGCGCGAGGTATTCCTGAAACACCACATTGCCTGATTTCACGACGGCTGCGCAGCCGAACGCAGGCTACGCCAGCTGCTACAAAGGTGTGTGCTTCATTTATAGTGGCGCCTCGACCCGATTAATACGCGGCAAACGAGGCACGATGGCGTAGGGTTGTGGTCGAACCGATGAACTCAAGTGATTGAAAGGATATCGCCATGCTGGACTGGAAGAATCGCGCGGGCAGCGCGCCTGAACGTGCCGCTGAACCGAAATCGGCCACCCGCAGTTACGTCGGCGGCCTGTTGTTCAGCCGGGCGCTGGCCACGTTGATTGGCCTTTACCTGCTGGTGACGATAGGGCTGGGTTGGTATTGGAGCCAGGAGCCTGCGCTGTTCCCGGTTCAACAGAATGCTCAAGTGGCGGCCGAGAAAGAAGGCAAGCAGATGGTCATCGGGTACACCACGGTGGAAACCCTCAAGACCGTTGCCGGTACGTTGCTGAGCAAACCAGGTGGCTATATTTCCAACGACCGTTTCCCGCCGGGCCTGTGGATGGACAACACGCCGAGCTGGGAATATGGCGTATTGGTCCAGGTTCGCGACCTGAGTCGTGCAATGCGTAAAGACTTCGCGCGTTCCCAGTCGCAGTCCACCGAAGACGCCGACCTGGCCAAGGCCGAGCCGCGTTTCAACTTCGACAACAAGAGCTGGGTGCTGCCCTCCAGTGAGTCCGAATACCAGGAAGGCATCAATTCCCTGAGCCGTTATCAGGCGCGTCTGTCCGATCCGAGTCAAAAAAGCGCACTGTTCTATGCCCGCGCCGACAACCTGAACAACTGGCTGGGCGATGTCGGCACCCGTTTGGGTTCGCTGTCGCAACGGCTGTCGGCCAGCGTCGGCCGTGTCAAGCTCAATACCGCACTGAAAACCGAAGTCCTGGCCCCGGGTCAGGTGCCGCAGGTCGATGAAGAAATCGTCGAAACCCCGTGGATGCAGATCGACAACGTGTTCTATGAAGCCCGCGGCCAGGCCTGGGCGTTATCGCACTTGCTGCGCGCCATCGAAGTCGACTTCGCCGATGTGCTGGCCAAGAAGAACGCCACGGTCAGCGTGCGTCAGATCATTCGTGAGCTGGAAGCTTCGCAAGAGCCGGTCTGGAGCCCGATGATCCTCAATGGCAGCGGCTTCGGTGTGCTGGCCAACCACTCGCTGGTCATGGCCAATTACATCTCCCGGGCCAACGCCGCAGTGATTGATCTGCGTCAATTGCTCAATCAGGGCTGAGTCATGGGGGATAACGCCAAAGAGGCCGCCCATCGCGCGGCCTCGGATGCCGAACACATCGCCTGGGTCGACGAGCAGGACAACCTGCTCGGCGCCCTGGTCCGCTCCGACCTGCGCGAACGCGGGCTGATCGGGCGTGGCACCTACATCATGCTGTTCAACTCGGCCGGTGAACTGTGCGTTCATCGTCGAACCCTGAGCAAGGCCATTTACCCCGGTTACTGGGATGTGGCGGCGGGCGGCATGGTGCTCGCCACCGAGACGTATGCCGAATCGGCTGCACGTGAACTGGAAGAAGAGCTGGGCGTGAGCGGCGTGGAGTTGACCGCCCACGATCACTTCTTCTTCGAGGACACCGGCAATCGCCTCTGGTGTTCGGCGTTTTCGGCGGTGTGGGACGGCCCGTTGATCCTGCAACCGGAAGAAGTGCTGGAAGCGCGTTTCATCCCCGTCGATCAAGTCATGCTGGAAATCCAGCAAAAGCCTTATTGCCCGGACTCCCTGGCCGCGTTGAAGCGCTATCTGCGTGCCTGTGGCGAGGACGTCGCAAAAGAGCTGTAAATTGGCGCCGATTGGCTCTTAGCAAGTCGGCTTTTTGCCGTTACACTGCGCGACCTTTTCAAACTGAACCAGCATTGCTCTCTGTAGGAGCGAAGCGTGCTCGCGAAGGACGTTAACGAAAACGCGTGCATCCAGATTGTATGCATCGTCCTTGCGTTCTTCGCGAGCACGCTTCGCTCCTACAAGTCTGTACCGGTTCAGTAGCGCTGCCCCTGCCTGAGTGGGGCTTCGCGGTCGATGGCAGCTTCCCAAGTTGCCGCGACCAGTCTTTGTCCTCCCAAGAGGATTGCCGGTGGCCAAAAAAGCCGCATCCTTCGCCGCCCTTGGTGGCTTGGTATTTTCCACCGACGCAGGTCGTCATTGCCCGGATTGCAGTCAACCGGTGGACTCCTGCATCTGCAAACAGACCGTTATCCCTGCCGGCGACGGCATCGCTCGCGTACGTCGCGAAAGCAAGGGGCGTGGCGGCAAGACGGTGACCACCATCACCGGCGTGCCGTTGGCGGAAGAAGCGCTCAAGGACCTGGCCACCACGTTGAAGAAACGCTGTGGTACCGGGGGAGCGTTGAAAGACGGAATCATCGAAATCCAGGGCGATCATGTCGAGCTACTCTTGGCTGAACTGATCAAGCTGGGTTTCAAAGCGAAGAAGTCCGGCGGCTAGCAGCCTCTGTGAAAACCACCCTCGGCTTGATCCAGTCCCGATTCAACTCTGGCCTGGCGTCGTCTACATGGTTTTCACAGAGCCTGTTCTGACCGGTTTCTAAACTCAGTGCTGAATGTGAGGTCTATGGCCCTTGCATGCAGGCTAATCGTCATTTTCATTCTTTAGACTGCGCCGGCCTGAACCCAGGCGACGCTCTATGACTTCTTTATAGGGGACTTCAATGTCCGTAAGACGCACACGCAAAGACGATGGCAGCCAATGGACAGTTGCGGACAGCCGCAGTGTTTACGGGATTCGCCATTGGGGGGCCGGGTATTTCGCGATCAATGACGCCGGTCGCGTCGAAGTTCGTCCGAACGGTCCGACCAGTTCGCCTATTGACCTCTTCGAGCAAGTCGACCAGCTGCGTAAAAGCGGCCTGTCCTTGCCGTTGCTGGTACGTTTTCCTGACATTCTGCAAGACCGCGTGCGTCAGCTGACCGGCGCCTTCGACGCCAACATCGAGCGCCTGGAGTACCAGAGCAAGTACACCGCGCTTTACCCGATCAAGGTGAACCAGCAGGAAGCGGTGATCGAAAACATCATCGCTACCCAGGACGTGTCCATCGGCCTGGAGGCCGGCTCCAAGCCTGAGCTGCTGGCCGTTTTGGCCCTGGCACCGAAGGGCGGCACCATCGTTTGCAACGGTTACAAGGACCGCGAGTTCATCCGTCTGGCGCTGATGGGCCAGAAGCTTGGTCACAACGTGTTCATCGTGATCGAGAAAGAATCCGAAGTTGAGCTGGTGATCGAAGAAGCCGCCTCGCTGAAGGTCAAGCCTCAGGTCGGCCTGCGCGTGCGCCTGTCGTCCCTCGCTTCGTCGAAGTGGGCCGACACCGGCGGCGAGAAATCCAAGTTCGGTCTGTCGGCGGCGCAGCTGCTGTCGGTGGTCGAGCGCTTTCGCGCGGCCGGCCTGGATCAGGGCATTCGCCTGCTGCACTTCCACATGGGCTCGCAGATCGCCAACCTGGCGGACTACCAGCACGGCTTCAAGGAAGCGATTCGGTACTACGGCGAACTGCGCAACCTCGGCTTGCCGGTTGACCACATCGACGTCGGTGGCGGTCTGGGCGTCGACTACGACGGTACGCACTCGCGCAATGCCAGCTCGATCAACTACGACATGGACGATTACGCCGGTGTCGTTGTCGGGATGCTCAAGGAATTCTGCGACGCGCAGAGCCTGCCGCACCCGAACATCTTCTCCGAAAGCGGCCGCTCGCTGACCGCTCACCACGCCATGCTGGTGGTGCAGGTGACCGACGTCGAGAAGCACAACGACGACGTGCCGAAGATCGACAACAAGGAAGAGCTGCCGGAAACCGTACAGTGGCTGGTTGACCTGCTG
The DNA here is from genome assembly GCF_059695935.1 of Pseudomonas sp. LBUM1660. Classification (NCBI taxonomy): domain Bacteria; kingdom Pseudomonadati; phylum Pseudomonadota; class Gammaproteobacteria; order Pseudomonadales; family Pseudomonadaceae; genus Pseudomonas; species Pseudomonas sp. LBUM1660. The sequence goes on from NZ_CP166795.1 coordinate 737,105, forward strand.
GGCCCGACCGACATCGAGATGGTCACCGAAACCTACTGGCGCGCCACTCACTACATGAGCGACATCGCGACCCAGTACGCCGATGGCAAGTTGACCCTGGCCGAGAAAGCCCTGGCCGAGCAATGCTACTTCGCCGTGTGCCGTCGCCTGCACAACTCGTTGAAGGCGCGTCAGCGTTCGCACCGTCAGGTGCTCGACGAACTCAACGACAAGCTGGCCGACAAGTACATCTGCAACTTCTCGGTCTTCCAGAGCCTGCCGGACACCTGGGCCATCGGCCAGGTCCTGCCGATCCTGCCGTTGCACCGCCTCGATGAAGAGCCGCTGCGCCGTGCCGTGCTACAGGATCTGACCTGCGACTCCGACGGCAAGATCAAGCAATACGTCGACGAGCAGAGTATTGAAACCAGCCTGCCGGTTCACGGTTTGAACGAGGGCGAGGACTATCTGCTGGGCATCTTCCTGGTCGGTGCCTACCAGGAAATTCTCGGCGACATGCACAACCTGTTTGGTGACACCGACTCGGTGAACATCTACCAGAACGCCGACGGTAGCGTGTACCACGCCGGTATCGAAACCCACGACACCATCGAAGACATGCTGCGTTACGTGCACTTGTCGCCGGAAGAACTGATGACCCACTACCGCGACAAGTGCGCGAGTGCGCGCATCACCGCTGCCGAGCGCACCCAGTTCCTCGACGCTCTGCGCCTGGGCCTGACCCGTTCGTCTTACCTATCTTCTTGAGGTAAGGCACTGGTCTCATCAGGTTGTCGGAAAATGTTCCGTGTGCTGCGGAAATTTCAGATGACCTGGTGGGACGCCTCCCTGATTTCAAGCGAAATGACTCACATCTCCGCTATCCAAGCGATGCGGTCCTCTTTTCACGTAGGTCATTTCCTAAGTTGTACTTCGGCACTCTACTCGGCCAACTCTCTCGGAGAGAATCCTCGGCCGCCCCTCCTGTAGAGAATCGCCGATGTTCGATCCAGTCAACGAGCCGTCATTTCGTCTGGATGTAGAGGGTCTGCCCGACCCCGTTGAGGTCTTGGCCTTTACCGGCAGTGAAGCGATCAGCGAACCCTTCGCGTTTGACGTGGATCTGCTGATCGATGACCCGACACTGGACCTGGCAAGCCTGCTGTACCGCCCGGCCTTTTTGCATCTCGGGCCGCCGGGGGACGGGTTTCACGGGCAGTTGCATGAGCTCGTCCAGGCAGGTCATGGCGCTGCGCCCAGGCTTTGTCGTGTGCGTCTGAGGCCGAAACTGGCCTGCCTGGCCCAGCGTTTCAGCCAGCGCATCTTCAGCAACCGTTCAGTGCCCGAAATCCTCGCTCAGGTGCTCAAGGAGCATGGCATTGTCGGCAACGATCTGCGCTTTGACTTGAGCGGCGATTACCCGACGCGTGATTTCTGTACGCAGTACCGGGAATCGGATTTGCAGTTCCTCCAGCGGCTGTGTGCACAGGAGCGGCTTCACTACCACTTCGAGCATCGCCGGCGCGGGCACTGTCTGGTAGTGGGTGATAGGCAGGGGCCCTTTCAGCAGGGCGTCGAGATGGTCTTTGCACCCGACCCGGAACAGCCCGGCGTGCGGCAGTTCAAAGTTCAAGGCACTGCGCAGATCGGCGAAGGTCAAACCAACCTGACTCCGTTGCGCAGTGGCCAGCGTGTCCCATTACTCGGCCATCCGTGCGCCGATTGGAATCGTCTCTGGCTGCTGATCCATGTCGAGCATCAGGGTGGGCAGACGCCGGGGTTTGCCTATGGCAACAAGATCCGCGCTGTTGCCGGGGCGGTACCGCTCTCGGCGCCTCATTCAGTCATGAGCCCCCGTATGCACGGCCTGCAGCGGGCCTGGGTGGTGGATGTCGATGAGTCGCAACCCGATTCATCCAGGCCCGTTGCCGTGCAATTTGATTGGGTCTATCAGGGCGAAGGCGCTGCGCCCAGTCATTGCTGGCTGCCGCTGGCGCCGGAGTTGGGCGACGCGCACGCCACGCCGTTGAATGAAGGCACCCAGGTGCTGGTGAGCTTTATCGAAGGCGATCCGGATCAACCGTTAATCACCGGGTTTCTTCCCGGCCCCCCCTTCACCCAGGCGACAGGTTTGCCCGAGCATCCACCCACCGCGACGACAGATGACAATGGGTCAGTCGACGGATTGTTGCGTTTGTTGCAATCCAGCGAACCGGTCGTGCTGCTGTGTCTGATGCCCGGCGGGGGCAGTTTCAGCCATTGTGCACAATCCTTCTGTGCCTGCCGGGCAGCGACGCAGCTTGGCCAGAGCGGTGCGGCATGATCGTCGCCCAGGCGCCGGACTCAACCGCACAATGGCTATTGCTCGACGTACCGGGCACGCCCCGGGCTGGCGCGAGGCTGATTCAGCAGTTTGCGCAGGCCCGACGGTTCTGGCTGTTCGATAGCACCGAGTTGCAGCCGTTGCGCGAGCACGGTCCGGTGTTGGTCGATCTCAAGGGATGCCCGGCGCTGGCCGAGCTGTGCCTGCGTGAGCCGCACAATTGGAGCGGTTTGTTGCTGGTCAGTGAGGCTTCGCCGTCGCAGTTGCTCGAGCATTTGCGCCGTATGCTGACGGTCACCTTTGGCCTGCATCACCGAGCGTTGTTGAGTTACTACAACCCACACACCGCCAGCTATTTTTTCGATGCCTGCGATGCCCTGGAACTGAGTCGCTGGCTGGGGCCGATCAGCCAGTTGCGCTGGTTCGGTGGAACCTGGGCTGACCGGGCCATCGGCAGTCAGGGCTGGCAGCAGTTGTTCAATCCGGGGCTAGCCGTCAGTCCGTTGGCCGTCGAAGAAAACCTGACGCCTCGTCAGCGGGACACCTTGCAAACCTGCCTGCTTGAGCAGCACATCTGGCATTGGAGCCGAGCCACCGGGACCGATTACAACAGCCTGTGGTCCCATGTGCAGGAAGGGCTGGCGCTGGGTTTCAGCGAACGCCCGGTGCTCGATGGCTGGTTATGGCTACGCTTGCAGTATCCCGACGCTTTGCCCGTGCAGCCATTACCGGGCATCACTCAGCAGGAGCGTCTCGATAGCCTGCGCAACCTGTGGCAGAACGATCAACCCTGAACACGAGGTTCGACATTGATGCCGAGTAAAATCCGCTGGCTGTTCGGCCTGACCATGGGCGTCTTTTTGCTGGCCATGGTGACGGCATGTTCACCGCTGAAAATGCTCAATGCCCTGACCCCCGACAGCACGTTCGACAAGACCGAGGGCATTGCCTACGGCGATGATCCGCGGCAGAAACTCGATGTGTATGTGCCTCGTCATTCTCTGGAGAGCGCTCCGGTGGTGGTGTTTTTCTACGGCGGCAGCTGGAACAGCGGTTCACGCAGTGATTACGGTTTTGTCGGCGAGGCACTGGCGTCGCGAGGGATCGTTGCGGTGCTGGCGGACTATCGGCTGTATCCACAGGTGCGCTATCCATTGTTCCTCCAGGATGGCGCCAAAGCCGTGGCCTGGACTCACGAACACATTCGGCAATTTTCCGGTAACCCGCAGCGGCTGTACCTGATGGGTCATAGCTCCGGGGCTTATAACGTCGCCATGCTGGCGCTGGACCCCGGTTTGCTGGGAGCGGTGGGGATGTCGCCGCACGATCTGAGTGGCTGGATCGGTCTGGCCGGGCCTTATGATTTTCTGCCTATCCAGAATCCGGATGTGCGGCCGGTATTCTACTGGCCGGATTCACCGCCCCAGTCGCAGCCCATCAACCACGTCAGTCGAGGCGCGCCGCCGGCCTTGTTGATGGCTTCGCGCGACGATGAGGTGGTCAACCCGACGCGTAACACTGGTGGCCTGGCGCTGAAGTTGCGCCAGGCCGGGGTGCGGGTTCAGGACTTCTATTTTGCCCGCACCGGCCACGCCACGCTGGTGGCGGCGCTGTCTCGGCCCATGCGGGGTTTGGCGCCGGTGCTGGATGAGGTCACGTCCTTCGTTAAATCCACGCCGACTCAGTGAGCTTTGCCTGCGAACCAGCCGTCGATCTTGCGTAAATACCAGGCCAAAGCGCCGAGGGTCAGGCTGCGCAGCAACATGAACAACAAGAACGTTATCCACAGCCCATGGTTGCCCAGGCCTTGCAGCGCCCAAGCGAACGGCAGTAGCAGAATGACCGTCAACAGCATGCCGTTGCGCATTTCCCGGGCACGCGTGGCGCCGATGAACAGCCCGTCGAGCAGGTAACTCCAGACCGCAATCAGCGGCAGGGCGGCGAGGTAGGGCTGGTAGAGAAACGCGGTGTCGCGCACACTCTGGATGTCGGTCTGCATCTCGATGAACAGATGCCCGGCGAACGCAAACAGCACGGCAAAACCCAGGCTCGCCAGCAACGACCAGCCGCAGGCCACCACCAATGAACGACGCAGCGCCTCTCGATCGCGCGCGCCGATGGCATGCCCGCACAGGGCTTCCACGGCATGGGCCAAACCATCCAGCGCGTGGGCGGTCAGCAGCAAGCCGTTGAGCAGCAGTGCGTTGGCCGCGACGGTGGCATCACCGAGTCGCGCGCCCTGTACGGTGATCAGGAAAAACACCGATTGCAGCGCCAGGCTGCGGATGAAAATATCGCGGTTGACGGCCAGCAATGGCCGCCAGCTCTGCCACAGCGCGAGCGCGGCCCAGGCGATGTGGCCGGGATAGGCGCGCAGGGCTTTGCGAGTCATCAGCAGGCCGATCAGGGCGCCGATCCATTCAGCGATCACCGACGCCCGGGCCGCACCGACCACGCCCCAGTCCAGCCCGAGCACGAACCACAGGTTCAGCGCGATGTTCACCAGGTTGGTGCTCAGCAGAATCGCCAGCGGCGCCCGGGCGTTCTGGGTGCCCAGGAACCAGCCGACCAATGCATAACTGGCCAGCGCCGCCGGCAGGCCGAATAACCGCGTGTGGAAAAATTCGCGGGTGAGTTGGTCAAGCTCGGTCGAGGGTTGCATGAAGTGCAACGCGACGCCGCTCAACGGGACGCCCAATGCGCCCAGGACAATCGCCAGCCCCATCGCCAGCAACAAACCCTGTAACAAAATCTGCCGCAACGCTGCGCCATCCCCGCGCCCGGCAGCCTGTGCGGCGAAACCGGTCGTGCCCATGCGCAAAAAACCCATGCCCCAGGCCAGAAAGGTATACAGGCTGGCCCCGACCGCGACGGCGCCCAACTGATGGGCGTGGGGCAGGTGGCCGATGACGGTGCTGTCGACCAGTGCCACCAGCGGAACGGAAATGTTCGAAAGAATCATCGGTGCGGCCAGCGCCCAGACCCGACGATGGGTAGGGCGGTCGCGCCAGTCGGCAATCAGGTTGGACATGCAGGCTCCTTGAGGAGCGGGCATTGTAGCGGGAGGTGTCGTACTAATGTGGGAGCGGGAGTGTTAGTGGATGATCCAGCTCAGCAACCAAAGCCCCAGCACCAACCAGATGATCCCCATGATGATCGACGCATTCATGAACGCCCGGATCGCCGACCACAGCAGCATCAACCCCAGGATCAGCGCAATGATGCTGATGATCGATGTGTCCATGCCCAGCGCCCTGGACAAGCCTTCGACAAAATTGCTGCCGGCATGGCTCAGCAGGTTGAACAAGCCGCTGAGGCCATCAACGATAAACCGGATGACCGAACCGAGTGCCTGGCCGAGCCATTCGAAGAAACTTTCTACCTGCATGTCGTGAACGTCCTGATGTAAGTGGTGGCGTGCTTGCCGGACTTGGGCCATGGATTACGGTGCCGAGTTCCCCACAAGCATAGAGCGTTGCATCGCACCTGTGGGAGCGGGCTTGCACCCACACTCAATCTACCCACTTGCCATCCCCGATCATCCCCCCGAAGCTATACGCCTTCAGGAGAGCCCGATGAACCTTGTTGAACTGACCGAACGCCTGCACGCCATCCGTGATCGCAATGACTGGCGGCAATTTCACAGCCCGAAAAACCTGGCCATGGCCGCGAGCGTGGAAATGTCCGAGCTGGTGGAGATTTTCCAGTGGCTGACCGAAGACCAGTCGCGCCAGTTGCCGGCGGACAAACTGGCCCACGCCGGCCAGGAAATTGGCGACATCGTGCTCTATCTACTGCTGCTGTGCAGCGAGTTGGGGCTGGACATGAATGACGTGGTGCGCAGCAAACTCGCGGACAGTGAACGGAGGTTCAGCTGATGAGCGATCGTCATTTCGATCAACTGGCGACCCGGTTTGCCGAAAAAATCTACGGCGGGGCCAAAGGTGCGATCCGCCTGGCGGTGCTTCAGGCCGACCTGGCCGAAACCCTGCCGGACCGGCCGCTGCGCGTGCTGGATATCGGCGCGGGCCTGGGCCACATGTCGTTGTGGCTGGCCCAGCGTGGTCATGACGTCACGCTGGCCGAACCCGCCGAACCGATGCTCGACGGCGCCCGCCAGCGTTTCGCCGACGCCGGGCAGACCGCCACGTTCATTCAGGCTCCGTGGCAGGATTTGCTCGGCCAGCTCACCGAGCCTTACGACCTGGTGCTCTGCCACGCCGTCCTCGAATGGCTGGCCGAACCCCATGCCATCTTGCCGGTGCTGCATCAGTTGACCAAACAGGAGGGTTGGCTCTCCCTGGCCTTCTACAACCGCGATGCGCTGATCTACCGCAACTTGCTCAAAGGCCATTTCCGCAAGATGCGCAAGAACGACATGGCCGGCGAGAAGCAGAGCCTGACCCCGCAGCAGCCCCTTGATCCACGTGAACTGGCGGCGCAACTTGAGGGCATGTGGCAGGTCGAAACCCAGAGTGGGGTGCGGGTTTTCCACGACTACATGCCGGTGGAATTCCAGGCCCGCGCCGAACTCGTGGACCTGCTCGAAATGGAGCTGGCCCACCGTCGTCACCCAAGTTTTGCCGGGCTTGGGCGCTATTTGCATTGGATCTGTCGGCCAGTCTGATCGGAGCGCAACATGAAAAGTCGTTCAGGGTTACTGGTGATCTGTCTCGGGTTGGCGGCCTGCCAGGGCAGCAACCCTTATGTGGCGACCTCCAACCCCTTGCCGCCTGCACCGCCTCAGGCGGCCAATACCTTCGACCGCAGCGCCTACCCGGCACCGCCGCGTGACTATGGGCGCTATCGCAGCTGGGCCTGGCTCAACGGGCAACTGCCACCGGGCAGCGCCTGGGCAGACTCGGCCCAGGTCGCCGAAGCGGTCAGCAACGCCCTCGATCAGCGCGGCCTGCGCCCGCTGCACGACAACACCCGTCCGGCTGACCTGTTTGTGAGCGCCAATCTGCATCTGGAAACCCGTTTGCGCCAGGTTCGGGACGACTATGGTTACGGCGGTGGTTACTACGGCGGCGGATACAACCACTACGGCAACGGCTACGGGATGTACAACACGGTGCCGATCGTGCGCACGTATCAGGAACAGGTCGTGGTGGTGCGGGTGGACATGTTCGACGCGCAAAGCGGTCAACCGGTGTGGAGCGCCAGCGCAGAAACCGGCAATCGGGGCAGCCAGAGTGAGCGTGCCGATGCGATACGGGAGGCTGTGGAAAAGGCCATGTCGGCGTATCCTCCGAGTTAGCTTCTGTCGTCGGTAAGCCTGTCACAGGTTCATGTCTTCAACCGGAGAATGCTCATGGTCCGCCGTTTCGCTTTACTGGCTGTGGCCGCGCTGCTCAGTGCCTGCGCCGCCAACCAGGTCAATAATGACTTCGATGCCAGCCGCGACTTCGCCGCCTATCGCAGCTGGAGCTGGAAAGAACCGGCCCTGCAATATCGTCCCGATGACCCTCGGATCAAGAGCGACCTGACCGAACAGCGCATCCGCCAATCGGTGGCCGATCAACTGGATCAGCGTGGCCTGCGCCCGGCCGCCGCCGGCAGCAAGGGTAACTTGTACGTTCAGACCTACCTGATCATCGAAGAACGCCAGCAACAAGTGACCACCAACTATGGCGGCGGCTGGGGCAATCCCTGGAACGGCTACTGGGGCGCGCCGATGTACAACGAAACCCGTAGCGTCAGTTACAAAGTGGCGACCATCCAGATTGATTTGCTCGATGGCAATGACGGCAAGCTGGTGTGGCGCGGCAGCGATGAGCAACTGCTCAGCCGCACGACGAACCCCTCTGATCGCAGCAATGCGATACGCGAAACCGTCGGGCGAATCCTCGCCAACTATCCACCGCACTAACCATCACCCAGCCCCAACCACAAACTCTGTGAGAGCGGGCAAGCCTGCTCCCACATTTGATGTGTGTCGTTGTGGCTTGTCGCCAGCAGTCTTGCCCAGCCTTGTCTACACTGCTTTTTACCCATGGAGGTAACCCCCGGCGGTTCACCGGCAAAGGAGTGCGTGATGTCTCCACGCTTGCAGTTTTGCGGCCCGTCCCGCCAACGGGGGGCTATAGGCTTGATGGCGGCGCTGACATTCGCGTTGGCGCTGGTGTTCTTGCTGGTGGTGATCGACAGCGGCCGGCTTTACCTGGAAAAGCGCAACCTGCAGCGCGTCGCCGACATGGCCGCGCTCGAAGCCGCCACGCGCGGCGGTGACTGCGGCGTCGGTACAACGGCGCTCATCTACGCCACTGCCAGCGCCCAACGCAATAATTTCACCGTGCCCGGCGCGGATCGCACACTGGCCGTTGCCTGTGGTGCGCTGACCGTCGGCGCCAACAACCTTCGGGTTTTCGGCGTTGACCCGAGCAAAAGCGAAGCCGTCCGTGTGATCGCCAGCCATGGCGTGCCGCAGAGTCTCGTCGGCGGAATCGGCGCGATGTTCGGGGGCGCCCCCGCGAACTCGACCATCACCCTCAGCGCCACGGCGGTGGCCGGGCTGCCGGGGCCGCCGGTCGCCCAACTGACCATTCGCAGCACCCTGGTCGACGTCAACTTGTTGAACGGCTTCCTTTCCGCGCTCGCGGGGACGTCCATCAACCTGCCGGTCGCGAGTTGGAACGGGCTGCTGGGCGCCGACATCAACTTGCTCAAATACATGGACCAGTTGGCCATTGATCTGCAGGTCACGGCAGGCGATTACACGGGGCTGCTCGGTGCCGAGGCCACCGTGGGCCAGTTACTTCAAGCCGCTGCCACGGTGGCGCGACTCAATGGGGCGACGGCGGACGTGCAGGCCGGTTTCGATAGCTTGGCCAGCACGGTTGTCAGCCCGCTCAAAGTGCATTTGGGGGACCTGTTGAAACTGCAGACAGGCACCACGTCTGCCGGCCTTAATGCCAACGTGAACGCGCTTCAACTGGTGCAGGCCTTTATCGAACTCGGCAACAGCAAGAGCGCCGTGGCAGGCACCATTCCGGTGAATCTGCTGGGTCTGGGCGTCGGGGCCAGCGCAAAGATCAAAGTCATCGAACCCCCGCAGTGGTCGGCGGTGGGCAATCCCGCACTGGCAAAAACGGCGCCCTTGGGGGCCAATCGAATCTATGTGCGCACTGCTCAGGTCCGGGTGCTGGTGACATTGGATTTGTCATTGGTCACCAACCTGCTCGGCTTGGTGACGGGGACCTTGAACGTGGTCACCGGATTGCTCGGGCTCGACTTGTACGTGTTGCCCAGCCCCAACCTGGACGTCAGCCTGGAAGCCGGTGGCGGCAACAGCTACGTCACCGATTACACCTGCCCCAGCGATACCAATAAAAGCCTGACCGTGAACACCACCACCAGCGTGGCTGAATTGCGCGTTGGACGGGTCAATTCGGACTGGGCTTCTTCGTCTGCGCCCCTGACGGTCACGCCTGTCACCCTGCTCGATATCCGCAAAGCGGGCGTGCCCTTTTCCGGCGGTGGCGCTGAGCTGCAAATTTACAGTCCCGTGCTGCCGACCAATGCCACCTCGACGTTCATCAACCCGCCGAAAGTCGGGTTGGCCCCGTCGGATCCGCCTTACACCTTGACCGCCACCAACGCGGTTTCCGGACTGTCGCAAACTGTCAGTGGATTGAACCTGATCGTCCACACGCCGTCGTTCACGCCCAACTTCCTGTTGACCGTGGCCTTCGAATTATTGAAAACACTGCTCGATGGTGTGATGTCGTTGCTGAAGACGACACTGATCTCAATCCTCAGCCCACTGCTGGATAACCTGCTTAACACGCTCCTGAAAACCCTCGGAATCGAGGTCGGGAAAATCCAGGTCGGTGCCAACCTCAGTTGTCACTCCGGGCGGCCAGCGCTGGTGATCTGATCCTCGGGGACTATCGGCAACTCAATGCAAAACCTTGCACCCTGCGCCGAGTTACGCACACTCAGCCGCCCACCCATGTTCTCGATGATGCCGTAGCTCACCGACAACCCCAGCCCGGTGCCGATGCCCACCGGTTTGGTGGTGAAAAACGGCTCGAAAATCTTCTCCATCAACCGCGGGTCTATCCCGCCACCGTTGTCCTCGACCCATAACCGCACCCATCGCTCGTCCCGTTCGGCGTACACCGCAATCCACGGATTGAACTCACGGTCGGCTTTGCGTTTGCTCAGCAGCGCATCCCGGGCGTTGACCATCAGGTTGATTAGCACTTGCTCCAGCTGGTCGATAAAACCGCGCACTCGCACGGCAAAACCGGTCTCGCTGATACGCAGCTCAACCCCTTTGCCGCGCATGCCTTCGGCCAGCAGCGACAGCGTGCCTTCGATCGCGTCGGCAGGGTCGAAAGGTTGCTGCTCGATCTCCGAACGGCGGCCAAACACGCGCATATGATCGACCACCCGTGCGGCGCGCTGGACCTGTGAATCGATGCGGTTGAGTTTGTCTTTCAGGTAATCGATCTGCACGTCGCCATTGTTCAAGCGCTTGAGCACATTGACGATGGCCATGCGCATCACGTTCAGCGGCTGATTGATTTCGTGAGCCAGGCCCGTGGCCATTTCGCCGAGGGTGGCCATTTTTGCGCTCTGAGTGAGTTGCTGCTGCGAGCGGCGGACTTCGGTGTTGTCGCGACCGACCGCTTGCACCTCCAGCAAACGACCCTCGGCGTCGAACACGCCGCGGTCCGACCAGACCCACCAGGCGTGTTCCCGCCCCGGCAGTTGCAGGTTGATTTCCGCGGTACTGACCGGGGCTTGCGGCGTCAGTTGGCTGAGACGTAGCACGAATGCCTGGCGCTGATCGTCTGACATCCAGTTGCCCAGGTTCACGCCGGGCAGTTGTTCGGGCTGACACTCCAGGTACGTCGCCAGCGGACGGTTTCCGAAGCTCAGGGTCAGGTCCGGGCGATACCGGCAGATCATCGCCGGGGAATCCTCCACCAGGATTCGATAGCGCTCTTCACTCTGTTTCACCTGCTCGGTGGCGAGGGTCGCTTCGGTGACGTCCAGCCACAAGCCGACAGCTTCCACCGGCAGGCCGAGGTCGTCGCGCAGCACCTTGGCCTCGTCAAGCAGCCAGTGGTACTCGCCGCGACTGTCGCGCAAGCGGTAACGGGCGCGCACCGTACCTTCACGCAGCAGCCGTCGGGTGCGCTCGAAGTAGTGCTCACGGTCTTCTGGATGCACCCTTTCTATCAAGGCGCCTGCGTTGCAATCGGCGAGTGTCAGACCGAGCAATGGCAGCAGGCTGGCGCTGAAAAACGTCGGCAGGAGCGCGCCTTCAACGTAGCGCTGCACATAAATCACGGCCGGCGAACTGGCGATCAGGTTGTCCAGTCGGGCATGGGCGGTGGCGGCGTTCTGCTCCTGGTTTTTGATGTCGCTGATGTCGAGCATGAAGCCCACTAGCCGGCGGTTTTTACCGATACCGATGGCTTGGCCTTGCAGCCGATACCAGACGGGCGTTTGCGGACGTTTCCAGCGCACGCAGAGCAGCAACGGGGCGCCAGAGTCCTCCAAGGCATGCAGTCGGCTGCGCAGTTCCTCGCGGTCGGCAGGGTGCACTTGATCAAGCCATTCGCCGAGTGTCAGGCGGGGGCTCGCAAGGTTCAGCGTGGCGGCGAGCGAAGGGGCCAGTTGCACCTCGACGCTGTCGCTGAACACTTCCCACCATCCGGTGCCGAGTAGCGCTTGCAGCGACGCCAGGCGCTCCAGTTGCAGATGATGCCGATGCTCGCGCAAGCGTTCCAGCAGGGGGCTGGCGAGGGCGGCGGTGAGCTGTAACCAATCGCCATCGTTTAATTCCGGCGCCCGCTGCTGCGCCGTGTAAACACCGCACAGCAACCAGGACACCACGCCGTGAGCATCGTAATAGGGCACCGCAAGCCCTTCGGCATGCCCGAATATTTCTTGCAGACGCGGGTGCTCGCCACGCGCCAGGTGTTGCGGGGCAGAGCCGTTCAGACTGTCGAGCCCGGTGCCCAGGCGTTGTCCGTTCTGCCACAGCGTCGGTGCATCGAAGGCCGCGTAATGCTGATGGATTTGCCAACCCTGTTCCTGCTCATCGAGCAGCGCCACCGCGATGCACGGAATGTGAAAGCGCTGCGCCAACACTTGAAGCTGCTCCTGCAACACGTCGGGCAGACGCGTGAGGCTGCACAGGCGCAACTGTTCGCTGATCCTTGCCGCGAGTAGCTGATTCTGTTCGCGGCGGCACGATTGCCGACGTTCAACCAACACATCGCTGATGTCCAGCAACTGCAACAGCCAGTTGTCCGCCAACGGCAGGACCCAGCCGCGCAGGTGCAGCGGGTGCCCGCTGACGCTGTGGAAGTCCAGGTCGAGGGTTTGGCCTTGCCAGTCAGCGGGGATACCTTCGATGACCAGGCTGCTGTGGGGCATCAGGTAATCGAGCAGGGGCGGCGCCTGTGTGGAGAGTCGTTGCGGGGCGAGCGTATGGCGCAATGGACCGGTCAGGTGCAGCACCCGGCCTTCGCCATCCAGGTGCACCTGCAAGCCGACACTCGGCACGCTCAGGGTGTCCGGCGCGACCTGAGGCTGTGGCGATTGGCGGTTGAGCAGGCGCCCGAAGAGTTTTTCCCTGGAACTCAAAATTGCAGGCTCGAGCTGGCCGAGAGGGTCGCCGGCAGGTTGGGCACCGCGCCGATGCCCGGCAGCACCAGGAACGGCAGCACCCGGTTGAGCTTGGTGGTGGGGTAATCGATTTTGACCTTGAGCGTGCCGCCGACGAAGGTAATGGTCGAATCGGTGGCGACATTGAAATTCAGTGCGGCGGGAATCCACGCCAGTTGCCGGGTCAGTTCGGCTGAGGCCGTGGCTTGGACGTTGGCGGCGTAACCGGGCGTGCCCGGGTCCACCGCCACGCTGCGGCGCACCGCTTCGGCGGTCGACTGGTTGAACGACTGCATCAGCAACAGCGGCAGGCTGTAACTGACAATGGCGTAAAACACGGCGAAAAAAATCACGAACACCAAGGCGAACTCAATCGCTACGGCGCCTTTTTGCTGGCGGGGGAGGCTCGAATTCATGAGTGCGTCTACCCTGACTGTCACTGCGTAATATCAGCATAGAATCATTCAGCCAAAAGGGACTTTTTTTACGCAATGCAAATTTTTGTCCTACTGATCTGGCTGACGCTTTGCGCAGCGCAGGATGCCCGAGAAAAGCACATTGCCAACTCGCTGACCCTGGGCGTGGGAGTGTTGGCGTTGGCGTATTTGCTATGGACCGGCACCACTTGGCTGGGGGCAGAGGGCGCGCAGGGCGGCTGGGCTGTTTTTCTGGCATTGTCCTTCACGTTGCCCGGTTATGCGTTGAGGCGATTGGGCGCCGGCGATGTGAAATTAATGACAGCCTTGGGTTTGGCGACGGACGGTATGCACCTGCTGGGCAGCTTTGTCGGGGCCGCGCTGGCCAGTGTGTGCTGGCTGCTGCTCGCGCCAAAAGTATGGACTCATATGAGTCAACGGGTTAGGGAGCGTCTTCGATATTTAGGCCCTGGGCTGTCAAAAAAGCAGCCATTTGCGCCGTTCGTGCTGATGGGTTTTTCATTGGCCCTGCTTTGGATCCACTAGTCATCTTGTTCCACCCCCCCTATGTACATAGTCGGAAAGTGCGTCTACTTTTCAAATTGGTAGTGGTACAGCCAGTGGCTTTCGTACAGGAACGGTCAGCTGTAGACCGAGCATGGAGTGGCGCGTGAACAAATTCACCTCGGCAGTAAAAGTCCTCGTGGTTGATGATCAGGCGTTGATTGTCGAAGAACTCTGCGAGTTTCTGGAGGCGAGCGGCTATCGCTGCGTTCCATGCGAGTCGAGCAAGCAAGCCATTGCCCGTTACAGCGAGGATCTGCAAATCGGCCTGGTGCTGTGTGATTTGCATATGCCTGACATGGACGGGATTGATCTGGTGAAGGAGTTGCAGCGGTTGTCCGGCAAGCACCGGGCTTTCGAGGCGATCATGCTCACCGGGCGTGCGGACAAGCAGGATGTGATCAAGGCGTTGCGGGCGGGGATTGCCGATTATTACCAGAAGCCGATTGATCTCGATGAGTTGCTCGAAGGGGTTCAGCGCCAAGAGGTGGCGTTGCAGGAGCGGCAGAAGAGTTTGCAGTTGGGGCATTTGAATCAGAAGCTGCAGTACCTGACTGAGTCGATCGATGATTTGTATCAGGATCTTGATAAGGTGCGGCGTGGTCCGCAGGGTTCGGATTCTTCCGGGGCTGATGTCAGTGATGTGGATCGGGTGGAGATCCCGGCGATTTTCAATCAGTTGTCGCCCCGGCAGTTGGATGTGGCGCGGTTGGTGGGGAAGGGGCAGACCAATTATCAGATTGCCTGTGAGTTGGGGATTACCGAGAACACGGTGAAGTTGTATGTGTCGCAGGTGTTGCGGTTGACGCATATGCATAATCGGACGCAGTTGGCGTTGGCGTTGTCGCCCAGTAACTCCGGGATGCGCCAGCGGGTTACGGCTCACTGAGTGTGGTGGGTCGCTTTGGCGGCCTTTGGGCCGACCATGTTCTTGGTGGTTGGGTATATATCCGTTTCTGCGGTAACGGCGGCTGGCGGTTTCGCCCTTACGGCGACTCACTTTTTTTCAAACGCCCTCCGTGTCAGGCTACCTGTCGCCCTTGTTGATTGACTCATTCATTCAAGAGGGCGAAGGTGCATAACAATGTCCAACCTTGGCAAACGCTACGACAACGACTTCAAAGACTGGGTCGTCCTGCAAATGATGCCGCCCCTCAATCGCTCAGTGGCGGAACTCGCCGTTGCGCTTAATCTCACGCCTCAGTCACTGCGAAACTGGAGACAAATGGCTAGAGATAAAGGTTTGATCGTGCCAGGAAACGGCAAGACCAGTGATCAATGGTCCAGCGCCGATAAATTCAACGCTGTGATGGAAACCGCACCGTTGAGTGAGGTGGAAACTTCTCAATACTGCCGGATCAAGGGCATCTACCCGGAGCAAATCCGTCAATGGCGCGAGACCTGCCAAAACGCCAATATTCTTGCTGATCTGAAACCCAATGTAGGGAAAACTGCCGAGCAACGGCGGATTAAAGAGTTGGAACGTCAGTTGATCCGATCAGACGCTGGACGTGCTGAGGCGGAGGCTTTGCTGGAACTCAGAAAAAAAGCCAATGCGATCTGGGGCAAGGACAAGGAAGACTGATCGACGCCTCTGATCGTAAGCAAGCCATGAAGTTGATTGCAGACGCGGTGCTGAATGGCGCTCGTCGATATCGAGCCTGCAATGAGCTGGGGCTGAGCCTGCGCACAGTTCAACGCTGGCGACACGCTGGCTGTGATCGACGACGACTGGCTCAACGGGCAGCTCCGGCTAATAAGCTCAGTGTGACGGAACGCCAAGCGGTGCTTGATGCCGCCAATCAGGCTGGCTACGCCAGCCTCACCCCGCACCAAATCGTTCCTAAGCTGGCCGATGAAGGCATCTACCTGGCTTCGGAGTCGACGTTTTATCGTGTGTTAAAAACCGCCAACCAAAACGTGCGTCGTGGCAGAACCAAAGCCCCGAAACGCAGGGTGCTGACGACGCATCGCGCTGACAGCCCCAATCAGGTGTGGTGCTGGGATATCACCTGGTTGCCTAGTACCGTTAGAGGTCGTTTTTTCTACTGGTACATGGTCAAGGATGTCTACAGCCGCAAGCTGGTCGCCAATGAAGTACATGAGGTGGAGTGCGCCGAACACGCGTGCGAACTGCTCAGAAAGGGGTGCTTACGTGAACACACAGCGGGTCGTCCGCTGGTGCTGCACTCGGATAACGGGCACGTGATGAGAGGTTCTTTGTTGCGTGAAAGTATGGTTGCGCTGGGCGTCGAGCCATCCTTTAGCCGGCCAAGGGTGAGCAACGATAACGCCTATGCCGAGGCACTTTTCCGCACCGCCAAGTACTGCCCACTCTGGCCGGATCAACCTTTTGATACGGTCACTGATGCAAGGCTCTGGGTGCAGAAATTCATCGAGTGGTACAACGAAGATCACCGCCACAGTGCCTTGAAATACGTGACACCAAACGAGCGACACGAAGGCAAAGCGACGGCTTTATTACAAGCTAGAGCAGCGCTTTATGAAAAGGCCAAGGAAGCGAATCCGAGCCGCTGGAGTACCAGGACACGCAACTGGAAGCTGGCAGATGCGGTGTATTTGAACCCAGAACGCCCTGAAGTTAAGGACGCAATGGGTTAGCCACAGCAGTACTAAGGCGACAGGTACCTTGACACGTACCGAACGCCAAAAAAAGTAAGCAAAAAAGGCTCGCCCCAAGCGTCCGGCCCCTCGCCTGGGCTCGGCGTTCCTTCGCTCCGGTATCCATCCGGGGACACTGCCCTCCGGTCTGCTTCGCGACGACCTACATGCAGCGTGTTCGACTGCGTCGAACGGCGCTGCGCGCCACTCCCCGGATGAACACCTCCACTCAGCCTCCCGAAAGGGGCGGGTGGATCAAGATCAAGAGCTGCAGGCGAGCTAACGCTCGGCCTGATGAGTGGTGAGAAGCGAAGCGTGTACACCGAACCCTTGTAGGAGCGAGGCTTGCCCGCGAAGGCGGCCTGACAGCCGACCATTTTTTGCAGATGTACACCCAACCCTGTGGGAGCTGGCCTGCCGGCGATAGCGGCCTGACAGCCGACCATTTTTTTGCAGATGTACACCAGACCCTGTGGGAGCTGGCCTGCCAGCGATGGCGGAGTGTCAGACGACGTGAATGCCGGATGTCGGACCGCAATCGCCAGCAGGCTCGCTCCCACAGGGGGAATGCATGTGGATTTGAGGGCTGTGTTTAATAGTGTTTAGCGTTACTTCCTGAAAGCTACAGTTTCTTGCTCCTTTGCCTACGACTACGCCAGAATCCGCCGGCTTGTGCGCTTTGACCCTGGTCTTTATCGTTTCCCCATCGCTGCCAATCAGCGATCGGACTTCGCGGTCCATTCAACTGAGGCATAATCACTCGCCCGAATTTTCAGCACGTTTCGTGTCTGTCATTCGTGTCATGGCGTCTGTGCGCGGGATACCTTCGGGTATGCCGAGTTGCCTCAGAATCGGTCCGCGAACCTGCGTACAGTCGCCACCCCAATTTGCATCGCGGCAATTTGGAAGTGGCTCCAGTGAATATCTGAGGTGTCACCATGTTCAAAGCCACACCCAATCCCCCGGAAGCCAACGACGTTTCCCCCTACGATCCCCTCGATCCCAAAAAACTCCACGAAGCCGCCGATCGCGCGTTGGATCACTACCTCAATCCGTCTGCCTTGAAAGTCCCTGCCATCCGGAGACCCAGCACAATGTTCATCGTCGCCCCCGATATCGATAACGAAAGCCTGTTGGCCCACGCTTGCGAATCCCTGGCGTCGGCGAGTGTGCTGGCCAGTGATTTTGCGGGGCATCTGGAAGGGGCGCAGCGGCATACGGCGTTGGCGATCCAGCAGGTCATCATGCTGGCTGAGCTGGCGGTCAATCGAGCGTTGGATAATGTGGATCTATCGCAAGCGGTGTAGTACCGGTTAGGCCGCGTTATCGTTCTTCGCGGGCGCGTCGGATCGCTGCACCGCTCGCGAAGGCGATGAATCAGATGCAAGAAAGCCTGACGCTACCCGCCCGAGCCACCGTTCACTGTCCCGCCTTCCTCCTGATCAAAGAACCTTGGAATCTCATGCTGATAGCTCTTCAGCCAGCGCTGCATGCTCAGCTCACGTTCGGTTGCGGTTGAGGTCTGTGGGGTGTGTGATGCGGCCTGGTTGCTGATCTGCAATTTCAACCAGCCTTCGGTTTCCTGTTGTTGTGGCGAGGCGGGGCCGTCGAGGGCGTTGGCGGTGAGTGGCAAGGCCAGCAGGGCAAGGTAGAGGAGGGGCGGTTTCATCTGAGTCTTCTCCTATTGAAGGTCCGGCGTTGCGACGGTGGCGACCTGGTTTGCGCGTGTCGGGGTCACCTTGGCCGGGGCCTTGAGTTTTTGTGCGCGCTCCTGGGCTTCGGTGACTTGGGCGGGGCTCAGGCCGACGCGGCTGACGAGTTCGGCGGCGCGGCTCCAGTCGTCCTGGTAGATCAGCAGCGTCACCATGTTCAACGCCGCCAGTTGATCGCTTTGCTTGAGCTCCATGGCCGTCAGGAATTCGAAGCGCGCATCGTCGACGCGCCGTTGATTGAGGTAGACCACGCCGAGGTCGTTGCGGATTTTTTCATCGGTTGGCGCCAGTCGGGCGGCGCGTTGCAGGTGGGCCTGGGCCTGGCCGTTGTCGCCCCTGGCGGCCGCGAGTTGGCCGAGGCCGTGTTCGGCTGCGGGGGCGAGGCAGGTGCCGAGCAGGCTGCGGTAAAGCGGCTCGGCTTCGCTGCGGCCCAGCAGGCGGTAGACCTTGGCCCGACGCAAGCGCACGTCGGCGACGTTGTCGGGCAGGCTTTGCAGGTTGGCGAGGCTGGCGTGCAGTTTGCCGTCGTTGGCCATGTCATCGGCAAGGTTCAATTTCAGCTGTTCATCGGAACCCAACTTGCTGCAACTGGCGCCTTGGGTCAGAGCGTTCCAAGGCGTCTGGCCGTCGGTGGCGCAACCGCTCAACAGGATCAAACTCAAACCGGCAATCATTGCTTTCATCACGATCCCTCTATGAACCAATGGCCCGGGCCAGGGCGGTGAAGCCCGGGCCGGCCAGGACGATCAATAACGCCGGGAAGAGAAACAGCATCATCACGACGGACATTTTGGCGGACATCTTGGAGATGTATTCCTGCAAGCGCGTGAGGCGCCGGTCATCGAACAGTTGCTTGAGCGCCAGCAGCGATTTCATCGCACCGCCACCCTGCTGGATCAGCTGTTGAAGGATCACGCAGGTGTCCGTAAATTCGTCGACCGCCAGCAAGCGGCTGGCCTTGCTCAGCTCTTCGCCCAGCTCCAGGCCGGAATCGACACGGGCCAGAACCAGGCGCAGTTCGTGGGTCAGCGCGGGCATCAGTTGCTTGCCTTCCTGGCTCAGCACGCGCAGCGATTGCTCTACGGCCATGCCCGATTCAAACAGGATGCGCAGCAGCGGAATGAAGGTCGATATCTCCAGGGCCAACTGTTTTTGCCGGCGTTGAGACGCGGCGGCGAGTAGGCGTTTGGGCAGCAGGTAACCGATGGCCGTGGCGAAGAGCGGGGCGATCCACTGGTTTTGCACGCTAGGGTAAAACACGCCCTGAATCAGCAACGCCAGGGCCAGCGCCAGCACAGGCACTCCCACCTGGAACGCGGCGAACTGTGAGCGGCGGCGGGCGCTGCGCCAGCCCAGGCGGTTGAGCAGGGTTTGAGTTTCGTTGTCCAGATTGACCGAACGCTGACCGATGCGGCTGTTGCCCAGCGCTTGCAGCCAGTGGCCCATGCGGTTGTTTTCGGCCACTTTGCCGTCCAGTCGTTGCGCCACCTGACGCGCACGCCGACGCTGTTCCAGCAAACTGCCGAGCAGCAACAACGTAGCTGCCGTAAACAACAGCGCACTGATCAGCAGCGGTATTTTCATACGCTGCGCAACATGCGCCAGAGCGCCACGCTGCCCACCGCCTGCAAGCCAAACGCGCTCGCGAGCATCATTTGCCCTGAGCTGTCGTGCCACATCGCAAGCAGGTAAGCGGGGTTGGCGGCCAGGAAGTATGTGGCCAGGCCCAGCGGCAAACTGCCTAGCACCCAGGCCGTCACGCGGGTTTCTCCGGTCATGGCGCTGAGCTGGCGGGCGGCCTGTTCGCGTTCACGGATCATTTTGATCAGGTTCTCCAACAGTTCGCTGGCATTGCCGCCGTAGCGGTGATTGACCTTCAGGCCGAGGGCAAGCAGGCGCAGTTCATCCCTCTCATACAGCTCGGCGAAGTCCGTCGCGGCGTCCGGCAGGCTGACACCCAACTGCACGTTGCGTTGTATCCGGCCCATGGCCTCTTTGAGCGGATTGTCGGCGGCATGAATAGCACCCAGCACCGCGTCGGCCAGGGTGCGACCGGACTTCAGGCTACGCACGGTGTGATCGAGCAACGTCGGCAGTTGTTCGATCATGCGCGTGAGCCGGCGCTGATAGCGCCAGCTTATGAACAGCCGAAGCACCAGTGGCGGTACCAGCAAACACACCACGAGCCCGATCCAGCCACCGGCGGCGAAGCCGATCAACATACCGAACGCCCACAACAGCATCCAGCGCCCCAGCCGTTCGTTCGGGCGCCCGAGGCCCGCGCGCAGGAAAGCCCGTTCCAGGCCCACCCAGGAGGTTTTTTCCACCATCAATTGCGGCTGCCCCTGGGCCAGACGATTGAGCACGCGCTCGGTGCCGGTCTGGCGCAAACCTTTGAGCAGCAGGTGCATCGACAAGCCGAGCATGATCAGACAAACGAGGATGAGCAACGCCGGTTTGAGCATGCCGTGACCCTCAGTGCGGTGATGACGGGAGCGCTGACTCGCGGCGCAGTTTATCGCCGGCCGGGTTAACGGCCTCGCGCAGAAACCCGAATCCGCTGCGCCGGTCTAGCCGGAACAGCGTATTGGTGACGTAGACGTCGTCACGCACGCCAACCACCTCCACCACTTCGCTGACGCAACGTCGACCATCGGGCATGCGCGTCAACTGGATGACCACGTCCAGCGCTGCGCAGATCATTTGCCGCAGGGTTTTTTCAGCAATGGCGCGACCGGTCAGGCCGACCAGGGTTTCCAGGCGCAGCAGCGCATCTTGGGCGTTGTTGGCGTGCACGGTGCTCATCGAACCGTCGTGGCCCGTGTTCATGGCGGTGAGCACGTCGAGCACTTCGACACCGCGAATTTCGCC
This sequence comes from Pseudomonas sp. LBUM1660, assembly GCF_059695935.1. Classification (NCBI taxonomy): domain Bacteria; kingdom Pseudomonadati; phylum Pseudomonadota; class Gammaproteobacteria; order Pseudomonadales; family Pseudomonadaceae; genus Pseudomonas; species Pseudomonas sp. LBUM1660. The sequence continues at coordinate 758,221 of NZ_CP166795.1, forward strand.
GAGGATGATGCGGTCCGGGCGCATCCGCAGGGCGTTGCGGATCAAGTCGCTGGACTTCACTTCACCGTGGCCCTCGGCATTGGGCGGACGGGTTTCGAGGCGCACGACATGCGGATGGCCGAGTTGCAATTCGGCGACGTCTTCGATGGTGACCAGCCGCTCGTGCGGGTTGATCAACTGGCTGAGAATATTCAACAGCGTGGTTTTGCCGGTGCCGGTGCCGCCGCTGATCAAGACATTGCAGCGCTTGCCCACGGCTTCCTGAAGGAACTCGAAGATCGGCTGATCGATGGTTTGCATCGCCATCAGGTCGGTGCTCTTGAGCATGTCCTTGCGAAATTTTCGGATCGACAGGCAGGGGCCGTCGAGGGCGATCGGCGGAATGATTGCGTTGACCCGGCTGCCATCCGGCAGGCGTGCATCGACCATCGGCGATGATTCGTCGAGCCGCCGACCCAGCGGCGCGAGAATCCTTTGCATGACGCGTTCGACGTGGTGCGCATCAATGAAACGCAAGTCACTTTGATGCAGCACACCGTCGCGCTCGATGAACACCCGGTGCGGGCCGTTGACCAGGATTTCGGTCACTGCCGGGTCGCGCAGCAGCACTTCAAGAGGACCGAAACCGGTGAGTTCGTCGACCAGTTCTTCGGCCAGTCGCTCCATTTCATAACGGGAAATCGCCAGGTGCAGTCGCGCGATGTACTCGGCCACTTTGTCGGTGACGAATTGCGACAGCACCTGCCGCGAGCCCTCCAGCAGGTTTTTTCCGGACTCTTCGATGGCGTCGATGATGAAACGGTGCAACACCAGTTTGAGGCCTTCGTAGTCGGTGTTGCCGCTCGAAGTGCGTTGCGGTGCTCCGAACAGTTTTTCACCGCTCATGGCGTACCTCGCAACCGGTTGAGCCAACCGGTCCTGGGTTTGGACAGGGCTTCGGAGCGTTTGGCCAGGCGTTCGCCGAGGGCTCGCAGGCCTTGGCTCAGGCTTTCACGAGGGGCCAGTTCGAACAGGCTGACGCCCTGGTTCTTGGCGTTGAGCCGCACTTCCGGGCTGTAGGCGAGGGTGGCGATTATCTCCATGCCGAAACTTTTACCCAGGGTTTCCGAGTCCGGCGCGACGTGGCGCAAATAGCGGTCGATCAGCAATTTGGCGTGATCAAGCTTCATGCCTTTTTCGCGCCACAGATTCAGCACCGCGAGGTTGCGGCGACAGTCCAGCACGTTCTGATCGGTGTACCAGAGCAGCTTGTCGCAATGGCTGACAAACGTGCGCAGTGCCTCGCTGTCCGGCTGGCCGGTGAGGTTCACCACAATGTGCTGGAAGTGTTGGCGCAGGGCGCTCAGCAGCATGTACAACTCGGCGGCGCTGGTGTGTTCCAGCGGTTCGTCGTGATTGGCGTAAGCCAGAATCCGCAGTCCGTCACCGTCGCTGGTGAACGCACTGTCGATCAGTGTCGCGTCCAGCCGCCGCAAATGGCGCAGGGCATCGCCGAAGTGAAACGAGCTCTCCAGGCCGAGCAAGGCAAGGCTGTCGCCGCGTGGCAGGCCGAGGTCCAGCAGCAAGGTTTGCTGTCCGCTCTTTTGCACCACGTGCGCCATATGGTTGGCGAGCAGCGCGCCGTCGGCACTGCTTTGCACGCCATACAGCACGGTCAGGCCACCCAGATGGGTGTTCGGAGCCACCGGTGGCAGGCGTTTACTGAGACGTCGCACCAGCCCCGCGACTTCGCTGGAGCGCGAGCCATACGCGACGAAATCCCGGGCGCCGGCCCGCATCGCGTTGAGCACGAGCTGGTTGTCCATGCCGTCGCCCAGCGCGACGATGGCCAGCATCGGTTTGGCTTCCAGTGCGCCCTCGATCAAGGCGCTCTGCGCCACCACGTGTTCGCGATCCAGCCCCACGAACACCAGGCTGGCGAAGGTCACGTCGACCAGCGCCAGCAGTTCGTCGAGGCTACCGCCACCGGCGCTGACCACCTGGCCCAGCGGAGCGAGGGCGCCTTGCAGCCACTCAAGGTCGGTGTGGTTGCGCGTGATCGCGAGGAAGGTCTGGCTCAGGTTCTGGCTCATTGCGACAACCCGCTGCGTTTATCGAAGTTGCCGTTTTCGAGGAAGTACATGCGATAGAAACCGGGGTCGTAGTTGCGCAGTTGTTCACCAGGCAGCGACGGCAATTTCGCGTTGGCCGCCAGCGGCTGCACCAGGTGCGGCGTGACGATCATCAGCAGTTCACGCTCCTCGCGTTTGATCGATGAACTGCGGAAAAACGCACCGAGTATCGGGATGTCACCCAGCCCGGGAAATTTGTCGACCTGCGAGGCGTTTTGCGTGCTGATCAAACCGCTGATGACGAAACTTTCGCCATCGGCCAGAGAGATGCTGGTGTCAGTACGGCGGATGGTGAGCGCCGGGACCGTGGTGCCGCCGATGGTGACGCCGTTGTTGTAATCCAGCTCGCTGACTTCGGGTGCCACTTTCAGGGCGATGCGTTGGTTGCTGACGACGGTCGGCGTGAGTGTCAGGCGAATACCGAATTCCTTGTATTCGATCGAGTAGCTGTTGCTGTTGGCGCTGGGCACCGGAATCGGGATTTCACCGCCCGCCAGAAAGCTCGCACTCTGCCCGCTGATCGCCACCAGGCTCGGCCGTGCCAGGGTGTAGGCAAAGCCGCTGCCTTCCATGGCGTTGATGATGGCGAGGAAGTTACCGCCGCCGGCGACGATGTTGTACATGTCGTTGGCCAGCGGAATACTCGGCACGGCAATGCGTGGATCGATGTTGCGCAACGGCAGCACGCGCGGCGTCACCGACGTGTTGGGCACGGTGCCGGGTGAGCCGAACAGGAAGTTCGAGTTTTTGCCGTAGATCGAACTGCTGGCCTCTTTCAGTTTGGTCCGGCTGACCTCGACGAAACGAATATCGGTCTGCACTTGCGCCGCCAGCATCGGGTCTTCGGAGGGCATCGACGCCGTGCCGGTCATGGCCGCCGTGGCCCGGCCCTGAACGAACACCATGCTTTGGCGCGGTGCGCTGGCGCAGGCGGTCCAGACCATCAGGCTGGTGGCGCCCGGCGCCATGCCGGTGAGCAGGAAGGCCTGATTGCCGTTGACGCGCACGTCGGCGATTTTCGGATCGCCCACGGCCAGTCGCGTGATCGCTACCGGCGATTGCAGTTCCTGCTGCAACCCTTCGCCGACTTCCAACACCGCCGGCAGGGGCCCCAATGCAGAGCAATTGCCCACGGCGGCGAATGCCATGCCGAGCGGTTGAGCACCCAGCAAGGAGACCCAGAGCAGGCCTTGGAACATGGACATGGAACATCTGCGCATTTAAAGGCGTCCTTGCTCGACTCAGGGGGTTTGTTGGGTGACTTGGTTGCCGCGAATGACTTCCACTCCTGATTTGCGCGGTGCCGTGCTGCCGAGGGTGAGTGCTTTGGGTGTGCCAACGAGGGCCAGCTGGCTGAACTGCACCAGGTCGCGATCAGCACGGGCAAGGTTGGCGTTTGAATCGTTTTCACCGGCCCAGTAATGCGCCAGGCGTTTCTCTTCGGCACTGCGCACGGCCAGGCGCAGCACCCCGGCCTGGGTCGCCAGCATCAGCCGGCTCAGCAGCGACTCGGGCACGGCGAGCACCACCGAACGGGCGTTGGCGCGCAGTGGGTCCTGCTTGAGTTGTTCTTCGCTGCTGCGCACCGGTTTGGCCGGGCGCCCATCGTTGGTCAGTCCCAGCTGTTCGCCGACGCCGAGCACCCGCAACGCCGGGATGACGACCTGAGCCGACTGCTGAACATTGTTGGCGTCTGCACGCAGAAACAGCATCACGTCGACATAATCGCCAGGGCTCAGTTGCCCGCCGGCATTGATCACTTCGTCTACTGCGACGGCGAGCGCACGTTCATCGGGCCGGATCATTCGCGCCAATGCACTGCCGGCTTCGAAGCTTTCAGCGTTGAGCCAGGCGCCTGCGGTCAGTGCGCGCCACGGCGTGCGACCAATGGCCTGATCGAGTCTTGTCAGACTGCCGGCAGGGGCGGTGCGCAGTTTTTCCAGGGTCACGTCGGCGGCGGTGATTTGAACGAAGGGTGCCACGTCGCGCAGCAGCACGACAACGGGTTGGCGGGTGGGATCGTCTACCGGCGCAGGTGCCAGAACAGGTGCGGTGGCGACAGTGTTCGGCGGTGTGACGGGGTCGGGGGCTGGTTGTCGACTCAGTGTCAGCCCCCAATAACCGGCAATGATGGCACCCACCAGAAACAACCCGGCCAGACCCATGGTGACGCGGCTGTTCATGACGGCTCTCCCTTTCCTGCTGCTTGATGACTCGACTCGTAAGGTCCAACGAGATAACTTCGCAATCAGGCAGCTTTGACCTTCTAACTATTTCGCTATTTGACGTTAGCGCAGGTAGAACAAAATGCCATTACTGCTTGGCAAATATCTAACGAAAGTAAGTAGGTATCGTGCCAAACCCCGTTTTTTGGCGTCAATTGGCCGGTTAATACTTAGGTATTAATACGTTCTTACAGTTGTTGGTAAGGGAAATGCCGACAATGCTGATGCTGGCACAGGGGAATCATGTTGCGGCCATGCAACACCCGGCACCCTCCAAGGAGAAATCGTCATGCCCCTCACTCAGTTTGTTCAGCGGCTGAAGTCTGAAGTCGTCTTCTACATCAACCTGGCGAAAGACACCGAAGGGGCTTCGGGGATTGAGTACGCCATTATCGCGGGGATGGCGGCGGTCGCGCTGGCAGCCTTCATGACGCCGATCTCGGGTTCGATTACTTCGATCTTCAACAGTATCAAGGCGGTACTGCCGGCGGCAGCGCCTTGATCGTTGCCGTTTGCCAACGGGCCTGAGTGGATCTAACGTCAGCGCTTAGTCCATCGCAGGAACACCCTATGAACGCTCTCGCATTCCCACGCCAACAACTCCTTCTGGTCGATGATGAGGAGGATGCGTTGCTGGAACTGGCGGAGCTGCTTGAGGGCGAGGGCTTCAATTGCTTTACCGCAACCTCAGTCAAACTCGCCCTGCATCATTTGACCCGCCACCCTGATATCGCCTTGGTGATCACCGATCTGCGCATGCCGGAGGAAAGCGGCATGTCGCTGATCAAACGCCTGCGCGAGCACACCTCCCGCCAACATTTACCCGTGATTGTGACGTCCGGCCATGCCGACATGGAAGATGTCAGCGACATGCTGCGCTTGCAGGTGCTCGACCTGTTCCGCAAGCCGATCTATCACGTGCGGTTGCTGGAGACGCTCAATAACCTGTTTCCGCAGCCGAGCGCGCTCTTGAATCCCTGAGCCGCCGCTTTTCGCGAGCAGGCTCGTGGCCTCAGTCGACCTGGAAACACGCCCCTCTGTGGGAGCGTGCCTGCTCGCGAAGACGGCCTCCCTGACAGCACATTTTCAGGCTCAGCCCACCGCTACAGTTGGTAACTGAAACTGATGCTGTATCGAGGCCTTCTGTTAAACGTATCCAGCGCTTCGTCCGACATCGGCTTCGCCGCTTCCAGCGCAATGTTGTAGTACTTGGCATCGCCCAACCTCAGCCCCACGGCAGCCGATGACAGGTCGTTGCCCTTGACTGGCAGTTGGTTGAACCAGCTCCTGGACCGGTCCAGCACCGCATAGGGCTGAAGAATCCGCACCCAATCCCCATCGCGGTTGAAGCTGTAGTTCACTTCGTATGCCACGCCCCAGCCTTTGTCGCCGGACGCCTGATCATCGGGGTAGCCGCGACCGAAATTCTGCCCGCCGAATACCGCGCGTTCGCTGTCAGGCAAGGTGTCTTCACTCCAGTACAACGCCGCCGACAACACGCCCTGCCAATGCTCGAAAAACTTGTCGCTTTGCACCCCGGATAACCGCAGCCGCAAAAAGTCGAGGTCAAGGGCAGTATTGTTGGTTTTTGCTCCCATGCCGTCGATGCCTTGATAGATCCCGCCGCTGAGAATTCGCAGTTGTTGGGCATCGGCTTTGCGCCAGTCACTCTCGAAGGCGACGGCGCGGGTGTCGGTGCGTTCTTCGACGCTTAGCGGGAAACCGACGACCTTGTAGCGTGTCTTGTCGTTGACCGCATACAGCCGCGCGCCGGCACTCAGTAATTCGTTGGGCGAGGCGATGACGGGATGGCTGAAGCCGATGGAGTAGCGATCGTTTTCGCGATGCGGTTTGAGCTGCAGGCCATTGTTCAGTTGCACCAGCGTGCCGGGGTCGGCGCGATAGCGCGAGGCGGACAAAGCCAGTTGAGTGCCTTCGGCATTGAGGAATTGGTTGTAGTCCAGACGGTAGTAGTGCTCAGCGTCATCGCCCGGTGGAAACAGCCCGCTGAGGCTCAACTGTTCGCCCATGGACGTCTGCGAATTGCTGCTGACACCCAACAACGCCTGGGTGCCATTGCGGTTGTCGGCTGTGGTGCTCAGGGTGCTGGTGAACGGTTTGCGACTGGCCTGGGCGACCAGGTCGGCCGCGCCATCGGTGGTGCCCGGTGGCGGCACTTGCGCCTGCAAGGTTACACCGGGAATGCGGCTCATCAAGGTGGTGTAACGCTCGAAGGTTTTGCGGGTCAGGGGGCGTTCGGCCTGTAATTTGGCCACCAGTTTATCGAGCAGGCCCTTGACCCGGCCGATGTCGCCCTGCAACCGATAATCCTTGATGTAACCCTCGACCAGCACCACGCGCGCCACGCCGTTATCGAAGGTCTGCTGCGGTAAAAAAGCGTAGGACAACAGGTAACCGTCCTGCTGATAGCGTCGAGTGATGTTGCGGGTCGCTTCGATCAGATCGGCAAGGCTGGCCTCATGACCGATGATCGGTTGATACGCCGCCGCCAACTCGCTGAGCGGGTAAATCGTTCCGCCTTCGATCTGCACAGTCTTGATGACGACTCGGGTGCCCATCATCAGCGGTTGTGTCTGGGTCGTACCCGGCTCCGGCACTTGCAGCGGCGCCGTCGTCGGGCGATAGGCATCGGCGGGCAGGTTGGGCACCGGGAGGTTGCGGATGGTTTCGTTGCTGTTGAGAAAAGCGGGAAGGGTATCGGCGAAGGCATTAGAGCAGGCGACCAATAACAGCAAAGAAGCCATGACGCGCATAGGACACTCCCTGTTCAGATCCGGCATCACCTGGAGCTTCATGCTCCAGAAGAAAAAGCGGAGGACTCATGTGAATCCTCCGCCATCAACCAAGCGTAGGCGCTGTAGAAAGGGCCGTCGAATCGGCCAGGCGCAAATCAGCGATTGCCGTTGTTGAGGGCTCCGGTCAGCCCGCCGAGCACGCCGCCCAGGCCTCCCGCTACGCCGGTGCCGCCGGCAGGGCCGTTGACCACCCCACCGACCGCCGCGACGGTATTGCCCACGGTCGTGACGGTGTTGCCGACGGCCGTCACCACCGGGTTGGCGTTGCTGGCGGCAATCGCGCCGCCCAGGCTGGCGACGGCGCCACCGGTCTGCCCGGTCAGGCTGGCCACAGGGCCGCCGAAGCCCGTCGCGGCACCGACATTTTGCGTGAGGCTGGTGACCACGCTGGTCACCGGATTCAAACCATTGGCCACGTTGCCGGTGAGCGCTGCCAGCGGCGCAGTGGCCCCGGTGTTCGGTGCACCCGAACCGCCAAGGAGGGTGTTGACCGAGGCCACTAGCGTGCCGGCCCCGACGACGTTGGCGCCACCAGCGCTGACCACGCCGCTGCTGCTGCCGACATTCAAGCCGCTGCCGACGTTAGCCACCGCACCCCCCACCGTTTGCAGCAGGCCGGTGCCGCCCAGGCCGCCGCTCGAACCGGTGCCGTTGGACACCAGGCCGCCCGTCTTGCCGACGGCGGTGCCGGTGTTGCTCAAGGCGCCGCCAACGGTGTTGGTCAGCGCATTGCCGTTGCCTGCGAGGGTAACCTTGTCGCCCACGCCATTCACCGTATCGCCGATGTTCTTGACGAGGCCTTTGAGCGGATCACCCAGGCCGGTGGCATCACCGATCTTGTCGGTCGTGCTTTCTGCCATGGCGATCACGGGGACCAGTTTGCTGCCGACTTCTTGAGTCACCGAACCCAGGGGGCCGGTGGTGGTGGCGAGGCTCAAGGTGTCGCCGAGCATGGTGACTTTTTCGCCGACGCCATCCAGGACGGGCGCAACTTTCGTCACCACGCCGCCCACTACAGGGATGCTGTTGGTCGCGGTGGCCAGTTTGCCGCTGGCATCGGAAACGCCGTTGCCGACATCTTGCACGACACCGCCGACCGCCGAGGCGGTGACACCCAGCCCGTTAGGGTCGGTGCCCAGTTTGCCGACGCCGTTGGTCACGCCATCACCCAAAGTGGTGATCACATTGCCGGTGGTGTTGACCGCACTTTGCACAACGCCGCCAACCACTGGCACGGTGCTCAGGGCGTCGCCAAGTTGACCCACGCCATCGCCCACGCCACTGACGGTATTGCCGACATCCTGTACCAGCGTGGTGGTGACCAGAGGCGTAACGGATGGATTGGCCGGATCAGTGGGGTTGGCCGGGTCCGTCGGGTTGGTGGGGGTGGTCGGGCCAGTGGTGCCTCCAGTGCCTCCAGTGCCGCCCGTCCCCGCGGTGCCGCCACTGGCACCCCCCGTTCCGCCGGTGCCCGCAGTGTCGCCCGTCCCGCCGGTTCCCGCAGCAGTCGCGCTGTCAGGGGAAGAACTGCCGGAGCTGCTGCGATGACCGCCACCGCCACTGCTGCAACCGGTCAGGCCGAGCGAGAGAATGAGCGCCAATGCTGTTGCCGACTTGCACCACACTTGAGTAGTCATGAGAGGTATTCCTTGCACCTGTTACAACGTTCGCTGTCTTCGATAGCCTGCCGGTTTCTGTTGCCGGCAATGCCTTCGTCCGTTGTGCACATAACAATCGCAAGGGCGTGCGGGCACCATTCTCAAGTTGGTATTAACCGTTTGATATAGGGGCGTGCGGATGCTGCCTAAGGACTAACCGCTTGGGTATAAGGCAGGAAGTTTCTGTCGGGGAAATGCGTTGTAGATCAGAAGGAAAGGGATTTGCGCAGGAGGCGGGAGAGCCTGAAAAAACTTAAGTGATATACACACAATTAAGCATCGTCTGTTGCTTCAGCCATGGCGCGAAATCGCTCATCGCAAGCAGGTGCGGCGGTTCGACCTGCTCGCGATGACGATTTCACAGACGATTAACCGGTTCAGGCAATCGGCCGCCAATGCCCGACCATGTGCTCAAAGTCTCCAGCCCCCACCAACCGGAAATCCCCGCTGGACCCTGCCGCACTCGCGAGCAACGTGACTTCACTGGGCAAGCGCACCGGTTTCTTGAACTGCACCGCGATCTCGACATTCGCCGTGGGCAGATGCTCACTCAACGCCGCCAGGGTCCGAGCCTTGTTCCACAGCCCATGGGCGATGGCTGTGGGGAAGCCAAATAATTTGGCGCTGACGGCACTCAGGTGAATCGGGTTGTAGTCCCCGGACACCTTGGCGTATTGCCGGCCAATGTCCGCCGGCGCTGTCCAGCGAGCCACTTCCACCCCCTCCAGGGTTGTTGCCAACACGTCCTCGATCGGTTCACCTTCCAGCTTGACCCCGCGGCACAGCATCTGACTTTCAGCTTCCCACAGCGGCCCCAACTGATCGTCGAGCGTCGTCACCAGATCGAACGTCGCACCCTTGGCATGGGGTTGCAGATTCTGAACCTGCACGCTGACCCGCACGCGGTTGACCCCGCCCATGGGGCGCAATACACGAATGCGATTGCTCAGGTGAATCAGCCCCAGCAGTGGGAACGGAAAGTCCTTGGCCGTGAGCAATTGCATCTGTAACGCGAACGCCAGGATGTGTGGATAGGTCGGCGGCAGTAAACCGTTATCGGCAAAACCACAGACCTTGCGATAGGCCGCCAGGCGTTTTGGATCGACCTCGACCCAGCAGCGCAACCCCGTGTCGGGCAACGTGGTGCCGGTGATTTTGCGCCGCGATGCCGCCTTCACGTACAGGCCCGTCAGGCTCGGTTCGCGGTTGAGGGGGTGCCAATCGGTGATCATTTTCATGCCCCCAAGGCGCTTTGGCCGCAGACTCGCAACGCTTGCCCGGTGAACGCGCCGGTCCCCGGCTGAGCGAGCCACGCGACTGCTTCGGCAACGTCTTGTGGCAGGCCGCCCTGGCCCAATGAACTCATGCGTCGCCCGGCCTCGCGGATGCCGAACGGCAGGTGCGCGGTCATCTGGGTTTCGATGAACCCCGGTGCCACGGCGTTGATGCTGATGCCGCGTTGATCGAGCAATGGCGCCCAAGCCTGGGCCAGACCGATCAGCCCGGCCTTGCTCGCCGCGTAGTTGGTCTGCCCGCGATTGCCGGCAATGCCACTGATGGACGCCAACAGAATCACCCGCCCGTTGTCATGCAAGGCGCCGCTGTCGAGCAGTGCCTTGGTCAAAACCTGCGGTGCGTTGAGGTTGACCGCGAGCACTGCGTCCCAGAATTCCGGGGTCATGTTGGCCAGGGTTTTATCGCGGGTGATGCCGGCGTTGTGGACCACGATGTCGACACCGTCGGGCAGCAGTTCGACCAACTGCGCGGCGGCGTCTTCGGCGCAAATGTCCAGGGTGATGCTGCGCCCGCCAAGGCGTGCGGCGAGCGCATCGAGATCGGTTTTCGTCGGTGGGACATCGAGCAGAATCACCTCGGCGCCATCACGGGCCAGGGTTTCGGCGATGGAAGCGCCGATGCCGCGCGCGGCCCCCGTGACCAGTGCCTTGCGCCCGGCCAGTGGGCGAGTCCAGTCCGACACCTGCGTATCGCAAGCCTTCAAACGGACCACCTGGCCTGACACAAACGCACTTTTGGGCGAGAGGAAAAACCGCAGCGGCCCTTCGAGTTGATCCTCGGCGCCTTCACCGACATAGATCAGTTGCAAGGTGCCGCCGCCGCGCAATTCCTTGGCCAGCGAGCGACTGAAACCTTCCACCGCACGCTGTGCGCTGGCGGCGAACGGGTCGGTCAACGTCTCTGGCGCACGCCCCAGAATCACCAGGTGCGCGCTTTGATCGAGGTTTTTTATCAGCGGCTGGAAGAACTCGCGCAGCTGTTTGAGCTGATCGGTCTGAACCAGGTCGCTGGCGTCGAACACCACGGCTTTAAGCTTGGGGCCATGGCCGGGAATCCACGCGGTGGCCAGAGAAGGCTCGGCGCCGTAGCGGTAGATCGCGTCGGTCAGGCGGTTGGCGAAGGCACTGACTTTCTCTGTCAGCGGGCCGCCGCCTATCAATAATGCCCCTTCGACAGGCCGCAGCCGGCCTGCTTGCCACCGCTCCAGGCGTACCGGAGACGGCAGTCCCATGGCCCCGACCAGACGATGGCCGATGGAGGAATTGGCGAAGTCGATATAACGGTCAGACATGGAACGCACTCCGGCAGCTGGGGTTCAAAGTGTGGACCACGAATGGCAATCAGTCGTTCGATCCACGAGATAAGGCCTACGCTTGAACATTGTAGGAGCGAAGCTTGCTCGCGAAGACGATGTTTCATTCAGAGGAAATATTGAATGTGCCGGCACCTTCGCGAGCAAGCTTCGCTCCTACAGGGACTGGTGTTTACATTTGTTTTTTTGACAGGAGCTTTTCATGACCCAGCCGCGCCGCGTCGCGATAATCGGCGGTAACCGTATCTCCTTCGCCCGCTCCAACGGGCCGTACGCCACCGCCAGTAATCAGGCGATGCTCACCGCAGCGCTCGAAGGTCTGATCGAACGCTACAACCTACACGGCCTGCGCATGGGCGAAGTGGTCGCGGGGGCGGTCCTCAAGCTGTCCCGAGACATGAACCTGACGCGCGAGTGCGTGCTCGGTTCACGGTTGTCCCCCGGCACCCCGGCCTATGACATTCAGCAGGCGTGCGGCACGGGTCTTGAAGCGGCGTTGCTGGTGGCGAACAAGATTGCCCTGGGACAAATCGATTGCGGCATCGCCGGTGGCGTCGATACCACTTCGGATGCGCCGATCAGCGTCAGTGAAGGTTTGCGCAGGGTGCTGCTGCAAGCCAATCGCGCCAAGAGCACTGGCGACAAACTGAAAACCTTTCTGCAGCTGCGCCCCCGGGACTTGATCCCGGAGTTCCCGCGCAACGGCGAACCGCGCACTGGTTTGTCCATGGGCCAACACTGCGAATTGATGGCCCAGACCTGGAACATCCCCCGCGAAGAACAGGATCAACTGGCGCTGGAGAGCCATCGGAACCTGGCCGCGTCCTACGCCGAAGGCTGGCACAACGACCTGATGACACCGTTCCTCGGCCTGACCCGCGACAACAACCTGCGCCCGGACCTGACCCTGGAAAAACTCGCCTCGTTGAAACCGGCCTTCGAGAAAAGCGCCAAGGGCACGATGACGGCGGGCAACTCCACGCCGCTCACCGATGGCGCATCGCTGGTGCTGCTGGGCAGTGAAGAATGGGCGAAGGAGCGCGGCTTGCCGATCCTCGCGTACTGGCGTGACGGCGAGGCCGCGGCGGTGGATTTCGTCAACGGCGCCGAAGGGCTGTTGATGGCGCCGGTGTACGCGGTGCCCCGTTTGCTGGCGCGCAACGGCCTGACGCTGCAGGACTTCGATTACTACGAAATCCACGAAGCCTTTGCCGCGCAGGTGCTCTGCACGTTGAAGGCCTGGGAAGATCCGGAGTATTGCAAAACCCGTCTCGGCCTCGATGCGCCGCTGGGCTCCATCGACCGCAGCCGCCTCAACGTCAAAGGCAGTTCACTGGCGGCCGGGCATCCGTTTGCCGCGACCGGCGGGCGCATCGTCGCCAACCTGGCGAAGTTGCTCGACGCGGCGGGCAAGGGCCGAGGCTTGATCTCGATCTGCGCCGCCGGCGGCCAGGGCGTGACGGCGATTATCGAGCGCTGATCAGTTCGGCGTTCTGCTGCGCGATGCGTTCACGGTTGCGGTTGGCGTAGTTCTCGGCCATCACCGAGCAGACGATCAACTGCAACGGGTGATAAATCATGATCGGCAGCAGAATCAAGCCCAGGCCCGGGTTGGCGCCGAAGATCAACGCGGCCATCGGCGCGCCCGCCGCCAGGGATTTTTTGCTGGCACAGAACACCGCGGCGATCTCATCCGCCGGGCTGAATTTCAGTGCGCGAGCGGTGCGGGTAGTCATCCACAGGATGACCGCCAGCAGGATCGCGCTGCCAATCAGTGCGCTGAGAATTACGCCGTTGCCCTGTTGTTGCCACATTCCCGAGACCATCGAGTTGCAGAACGCCGAGTACACCAGCAACAGAATCACCAGCTTGTCGACGATGTTGGTGTAGCGCTTGTGGCGGGCAAAGAACTTGCCGAGCAACGGCCGTACCAATTGGCCGAGCACCAGCGGCAACAGCAACATGGCGCAGAGGTCGAGCAGGGTTGAACCCAGATCGATACCGCCGGCACCGCTGCCGACCACCAGACTCACCAGCAACGGCGTCAGGAAAATCCCCAGCACACTGGACAGGCTCGCATTGAGAATCGCCGCCGGCACGTTGCCGCCTGCGCTGCCGGTCAGGGCCACGGAAGACGAAATGGTCGACGGCAGGGCGCAGAGGTAGAAGAAGCCGAGCATCAGCAGCGAAGGAACGTGCGAACCCAACAGCTTGTCGCTCAGCAGCCAGATCAGCGGGAACACCGCGAAGGTGAAACCCTGAACCATCACGTGCAGTTTCCAGTTCTTCAAGCCATGGCTGATCTGCTCGCTGGACAGGTTGACCCCGTGCAGGAAGAACACCAGGAACACGCCGATGTTGATCACGTATTCGGCGTGCATCCCGCCGCCCGTGGCGCCGAAGACCGGGAAGAAATACGCCAGCAGCGTGGCGATCAGCATGCCGCACAAGAACCAGTCGGTGACCACGCGTTTGAGGTGTATGAAGGCATGCATAACGGGCACCGAATACATTTGTAAGAATTGATGACTTAGCCTAACGTCGGCTCTATCTGCCGTCTTGCGACATAAGGCCAATCAATGCCGACTAACGGACAACTTTCCCTCGAACGGGCCATTCCGAGGCTAACGACGTTGCCGCGTCCGCTGTTCGCACGGGCGGAAAGTCTGAATGCCGGGTCGTGGACGCCCCCTCATCGCCACGATTGGGTGCAGTTTTCCTACGCCATCAGCGGCGTTCTCGGCGTGCACACGGCGGAGGGCAGTTTCTTTGCGCCGCCGCAGTGGGGAATCTGGATTCCGGCGGATCTCGAACACCAAGTGGTGACCTCGATGCGCGCCGAAATGCGCAGCCTCTACGTGCGCCGCGAGGACTGCGAATGGGCCGACGGGCGTTGTCGGGTGCTGGAAGTCACGCCGCTGGCCCGGGAGCTGATCAAGAGTTTTTGCTTGCTGCCGGTGGAATATCCACAGGGCAACAGCCAGGAAGCGCGGCTGGTGAATGTGCTGCTGGATCAGTTGGCGAATCTGCCGGAGGTGGGATTTTCTCTGCCGTTGCCGCGGCATGAGCGGTTGCTCGGATTGTGCAATGAGCTGATCGAACGCCCGGAGCTCGCCGTGACGTTGCAGGAATGGGCGCAACGCCTGGGCTCCTCGGAAAAGACGCTGATGCGTTTGTTTCAGCGCGAGACCGGGTTGAGCTTTCGCGGGTGGCGGCAGCGGATGCGGTTGCTGTCGTCGTTGAGTTTGCTGGAGGAGGGCGACAGCGTGACCAATGCCGCGCTGTCTTGCGGGTATGACTCGACGTCGGCGTTTATTGCGGCGTTCAAAAGCCTGTTCGGCTTCACCCCCGGCGAATTATTCAAACAGTAATTGTGGCGAGGGAGCTTGCTCCCGCTGGAGCGCGAAGCGGTCCCAATTCAGTAAACCCGCTGTATCAGGTATTCCGTGTTTACCGGTTTGCGACCGCTTCGCGCTCCAGCGGGAGCAAGCTCCCTCGCCACAGGTATCGGTTTTCGACCCGTTAGATCAGCGACTTCAGGTCCTGAAGCGGCGAACCAACCCATCCAGTTCATTCGACAACCCGGCCAGGCTCTGCGAATCCAGCCGCGCCGAATTGGCCAGTTCCGCCACCAGCTGCGCATCGCCATGAATCTGGCTGATGTGCCGATTGATGTCCTCGGCCACGTGATGCTGTTCTTCCGCCGCCGTGGCGATCTGCGTGTTCATGTCGCGAATCACATCCACCGACTCACGAATCAGCCCGAAACTGCTGCGCGCTTCACCGATGCGAGTCACCGATTGTTGCGACACTTCCAGGCTCGCATGCATCTGCTGAGTCACTTGGCTGGTGCGCTTGGCCAGGTTGCCCAGCAAGCCGTCGATTTCCGCCGTCGAATCCGCCGTGCGTTTGGCCAGCGCACGGACTTCGTCTGCCACCACCGCAAATCCACGACCTTGCTCGCCGGCCCGTGCAGCCTCAATGGCGGCGTTCAGTGCCAGCAGGTTGGTCTGTTCGGCAATCGAGCGAATGGTCCCCAGGATCGACTGAATGTCGTTGCTGTCGCGTTCAAGCTGTTGCATCGACTGCGCCGACTGTTCGATTTCCTGGCTCAGGCGATCAACGCTAGTCACGGCCGCATCAATCTGTTGCTGACCTTGACGCGCCTGACGCTGGCCACTGTCGGCAGATTCCGCCGCCTGGCTGCAAGAGCGCGCGACTTCGTTGGCGGTGGCGACCATTTCGTGGAACGCCGTGGACACCATGTCCACCGCTTCACGCTGGCGCCCGGCGGCTTCAGCCATATCGCTGGAGACCTGGGTCGAGCTCTTCGAGGTGGCGAGGATCTTGGTCGCGGCGCCGCCGATGCTTTGGATCAGGTTGCGAATCGCCGTCAAGAACTGGTTGAACCAGTTGGCCAGTTGCGCGGTTTCGTCGCTGCCACGGATTTCCAGGTTCTTGGTCAGGTCGCCTTCACCTTGGGCGATGCCTTCCAGGCCGCTGGCCACGCTGCGGATCGGCCGCACGATGACACTGGCGAAACTGGCGCCGAGGATGGCGAAAAACACCGCCAGAACGGCGGCGATGATTGCGATCAGCCAAGTCAGCTGGGTCGCGGAGCTCATCACATCGTTTTGCTTGATCAGGCCGATAAAGGTCCAGCCCAGTTGCTCCGACGGCCAGACGTTGGCCATGTAGCGTTCGCCGTTCAACTCGACTTCCACCAGGCCTTTGCCGGCCTTGCCCAGTTGTGCGTAACCCTCGCCGAGGCTGCTCAAGGCTTTGAAGTTGTGTTCCGGTTGTTTCGGATCGACCAGTACGGTGCCAGTGTTTTCCAGCAGCATCAGGTAGCCGGTTTCACCGAGCTTGATCTGTTTGACGATTTCGGTGAGCTGCTTGAGCGTCACGTCGATACTGACTACGCCACCGTTGGTGCCCAATTTGTTGTCGATGGTGCGCACGGTGCTGACGTAGGTCGCATCGTCCTGGGCCCAGTAATAGGCCTCGGTACGGAATGGTTTGCCCGGTTTGGCCTGGGCAGCCTTGTACCAGGGGCGCTGGCGCGGGTCGTAATTGTTCAGCTTGGCATCGTCCGGCCAGGACACGTAACCGCCGGCCGCGGTGCCAAGGATGGCATAGGCGTAGGACGGATGGCTGTTACCCAGGTCCTGCAGGAGGCTGAAGACCTTTTTGTCCATCTCGCCCTGGGGAATGCTCTCGGCGTTGGCGCTCATGTAGGTCTTGAGGCTGTCGTCGGAGTTCTTGATCAGCGGTTGTCTGGCCAGGTAGTCGACGTTCTGGCTGATGCCGTCGAAGAACAGTTGCATGGCGTTGCTGACCTGACGAATTTCCCGACCGCTGCCGTCGACGAAATTCTCCTTGGCGTCACTGCGCAAGTTCAGCACCACGAGGGTGGCGACCAGCACCACGGGCAAGCAGGCGATGATTGCAAACGCCCAGGTCAACTTCTGTTTGATGTTCATCCGCGCTCCAGATTTTTCTTGTAGGCCCACGCAGTGCAGATGACTCGCGGATTATTGGCAGCCGTAAACGTTATTGATCGACCCGGTTCCGTGAGTGCACCATCGTTT
Source organism: Pseudomonas sp. LBUM1660 (assembly GCF_059695935.1). Lineage (NCBI taxonomy): Bacteria > Pseudomonadati > Pseudomonadota > Gammaproteobacteria > Pseudomonadales > Pseudomonadaceae > Pseudomonas > Pseudomonas sp. LBUM1660. The sequence goes on from NZ_CP166795.1 coordinate 775,230, forward strand.
TTGTTGTCGGAACGATTGTCGGACAAATCACTCTGTCACTGAGGACTTCGGCTGAATTTAGGGGAAATTGAGGTCGGGTGAGAAATATCCTACGAAGGGTTTGAATTCTGGTGTCAGCTTCTGTCGCAAATGCCTTCACACCCCTTCGCCACCCAGTGGCGCAGGCTCAGCTATGATCTCGGGCGGCCGATGAAGACCGAAAAGGGTTGGCCGATTAATTCGGCACATTGTGTGCATCACGACGTTCATAGGTCGGCAACCCCTCCCCCCAACGAGTGGATTGCCGTATAACGAATGACTTTCGCGTGTTTGGTAATAAAGGACCCACAATAAAAGCTGATGAAGACTCCAAAACGCATTGAACCCCTGATCGAGGACGGTCTGGTCGACGAGGTGCTGCGCCCACTCATGAGTGGTAAAGAAGCAGCTGTTTATGTGGTGCGCTGCGGTAACGAGCTACGTTGCGCGAAGGTCTACAAGGAGGCGAATAAACGCAGTTTCCGTCAGGCGGCCGAGTATCAGGAAGGTCGCAAGGTGCGCAACAGCCGCCAGGCTCGAGCGATGGCCAAGGGCTCCAAGTTCGGCAAGAAAGAAACCGAAGACGCTTGGCAGAACGCTGAAGTGGCGGCCCTGTTCCGCCTGGCCGGTGCCGGTGTTCGGGTGCCCAAGCCGTATGACTTCCTCGAAGGCGTACTGCTTATGGAACTGGTGGCCGACGAGTACGGCGACGCCGCGCCGCGTCTGAACGACGTGGTGCTGGAGCCGGACCAGGCGCGCGAATATCACGCGTTCCTGATTTCGCAGATCGTGCTGATGCTGTGTACCGGTCTGGTGCACGGTGACCTGTCGGAGTTCAACGTGCTGTTGACCCCGACGGGCCCGGTGATCATCGACTTGCCGCAAGCGGTAGACGCGGCGGGCAACAACCACGCGTTCAGCATGCTGGAGCGGGACGTGGGCAACATGGCGTCTTATTTCGGCCGGTTTGCGCCAGAGTTGAAAAAGACCAAATACGCCAAGGAAATGTGGGCGCTGTACGAAGCCGGCACCTTGCACCCGGCCAGCGTGTTGACGGGCGAGTTCGACGAGCCGGAAGAATTGGCTGACGTCGGCGGTGTCATACGCGAAATCGAGGCTGCACGCCTGGATGAAGAGCGTAAACAGGCGGTGCGCGCGGCAGATGACGCACCACCGGGCAAAACCGAAGAACCGCCTCCACCGTGGATGCAGTGATCGGTTGACGAAAACCCGGCTTCGGCCGGGTTTTTTGTAAGTGCTGATCCCCAAACACTGGAGATCATTTGTGGGAGTGAGCCTGCTCGCGATAGCGGTACATCAGTCGACATAAACTCAGCTGACACACCGCTATCGCGAGCAGGCTCGCTCCTACAGTGGATTTTTCCCTGCGACTCCCCACACTCAAGGACTGAATGTGAACCCCTCCACCCGCAATGCCCAACTGATCATCGCCGCCCGTCTGGTCTCGGACTTCGGCGCCTTCCTCAACATGGTCGCCCTGGCCACTTACGTCTACCTGCTCAGCAACAGCGCCATGAGCGTCGGCATTTTCCTCGCCTGCCGCGTGGGCGGAGGGATTTTCGCCAGTCTGATCGGCACCTCGTTCTATCGTCGCTTTGCCGGGCGTATTCCGCTGATTGCCTTTGATTTGCTGCGCGCAGGGTTGTTGGGCCTGTTGCTGGTGCTTCCGGTCGCCCAGCAAGCGCTGCTTTTACCGTTGATCGCGTTCGGCCTGGGGTTCGGCAACTCAATGTTCGCCATCGGCCTCAACAGCCAGTTGCCGCACCTGATCGAAGGCGAGCACCTGCTCAAGACCAACGCCTGGATCACCTCGGCCTCGTCCGCGGCCATGGTCGGCGGAAGCCTGGTGGCAGGGCTGTTGGTGGCGGCGTTTGGCTTTGAAGCGGTGTTTGCATTGAACGTGGTCACTTATCTGCTGGCCGCGTTGTTCATCCTGCCGTTGCGGTTTTCGAGACCGGCGTCCGGTACCGAGCCAACCCCGCCGCGTGGTGAGTGGCACGCCTTGCGCCAAGGCCTGCGCAGTACGCCGGTGGTGGCCGCGATGCTCGCCGTCACCATGGCCGACACCCTGGGCAGCGCGGCGCACAACGTCGGCTTCCCGATTATTTCCAGGCTGCTGACCCCCGAGTCAGCCAGCACCACGCTGGGCCTGATGCTGGCCGTCTGGGCCTGCGGAAAACTGATCGGTGCACGAATCGCCAGTCGCCTGAAAGGGTCGGACAATGCACACCTGGAGCGGCGATTTTTCTACGGCGTGTTGCTGATGTCCTGCGGCTTCATACTGATATTCCAGCAGCAGACCCTCTACGGTTTGCTGTTGTTCTCGTTACCGGCCGGATTGGGTGACGGCTTCTCCGAGGTCGGCCTGATGTCGCGTCTGCAACGCGAACCGGACAGCCTGCGCCTGCCGATCTTCAGCTTGCTGACACTGCTGCAGATGACCGGGTTCGGCATCGGCATGTTGATCGCCGCGCCGTTCTATTCGTGGTGGACGCCGGGGGCCGTGGTGCTGCTGTTCCACGGCATTCCCCTGACCACGTTGCTGGTGGTGAAGGTGCTCGCGGTCAGGGGCGAACGGGTGGCGCGCAGCAGCCCGACTCCAGGTTCTTGAGGATCGGGCAATCGGGGCGATGGTCGCCCTGGCAGTGCTCGACCAGGTCCTGCAGGGTGTCGCGCAATTGACCGAGTTCGAGGATTTTCTGGTTCAGCTCGTCAATGTGCTGGCGGGCCAGGGCCTTCACGTCGGCGCTGGCCCGCTGGCGGTCCTGCCAGAGGGTCAGCAGTTTGCCGACCTCTTCGAGTGAAAACCCCAGGTCCCGGGAGCGTTTGATGAACGCCAGCGTGTGCAGGTCGTCTTCGCCATAAACGCGGTAGCCACTGTCGGTTCGATGGGCGGCCTTGAGCAAGCCGATGGACTCGTAATAACGAATCATCTTCGCGCTCAGGCCGCTGTGCCGGGCTGCTTGGCCGATGTTCATCGATTGTCCTCCAGATCCTTGGGTTTCCAGGTTTTCAACAGTAACGCATTGCTCACCACGCTGACGCTGGACAACGCCATCGCCGCGCCGGCCAGCACCGGGTTGAGGAAGCCGAACGCTGCCAGCGGAATGCCGATCAGGTTATAGACGAACGCCCAGAACAGGTTTTGCCGGATTTTTGCGTAGGTCTTGCGGCTGATCTCCAGGGCGGCGGGCACCAGCCGTGGATCGCCGCGCATCAGGGTGATGCCGGCCGCGTGCATGGCCACGTCGGTGCCACCGCCCATGGCAATGCCAATGTCGGCGGCCGCCAGGGCCGGGGCGTCGTTGATGCCGTCGCCGACCATCGCCACCACGCCGGTCTTCTTCAGCTCGGCGACGGTGGCGGCTTTGTCTGCCGGCAAGACTTCGGCGTGCACATCCGTAATGCCCAGCGCTTCGGCAACCACTTTGGCACTGCCGCGGTTGTCGCCGGTCAGCAGGTGGCTGCTGATGTGGCGTGCGCTGAGCTGTTGCACCGCGTGCAGTGCGCCGGGTTTGAGGGTGTCACCGAACGCGAACAGGCCCAGTACCTTTGGCTCGGGGCTTTGCTCGATCAACCAGGAGAGCGTGCGGCCTTCGGTTTCCCACGCGGTTGCGGAGTCGGCCAGATCCCCTGCGCTCAAACCGCTTTCTTCCAGCAGCCTGCGATTGCCCAAGGCTAAACGACGACTGTCGAGCGTGCCGGCGATGCCGCGACCGGTCAGCGATTGACTGTCGCTGACATCGGCCACGGTCAAACCGCGTTCGGCGCAGGCGTCCAGAACGGCCTTGGCCAGCGGGTGTTCACTGCCGCGTTGCAGGGCACCGGCCATTTGCAGCAGGGCGGCTTCGTCACCGTTGATGGCACTCAGATGAGCGATGCGCGGCGCGCCCGAAGTCAGCGTGCCGGTCTTGTCAAACACCACGGCGCTGACTTCATGAGCACGCTCGAGGGCTTCGGCGTCCTTGATCAGAATCCCGTAGCGGGCCGCGACGCCGGTGCCGGCCATGATCGCGGTCGGCGTGGCCAGCCCGAGTGCGCAAGGGCACGCGATGACTAGCACGGCGACGGCGTTGATCAGCGCGGTTTCGATTGGCGCGCCGTATAACCACCAGCCGATCAAAGTCGCCAACGCGATCAACAGAACGGTCGGCACAAACACCTGACTGACTTTATCCACCAGCTTCTGAATCGGCGCTTTGGCGGCCTGGGCGTCTTCGACCAGGCGAATGATCCGCGCCAGCACGGTTTCTGCCCCCAGCGCTTGAGTGCGAACCAGCAACCGGCCTTCGCCATTGATGGCACCGCCAGTGACCTTGTCACCGGGTTGCTTGGGCACCGGCAGGCTTTCGCCGCTGATCAGTGCTTCGTCGGCGTGGCTCTGGCCTTCGACCACTTCACCATCCACCGGGAAGCGTTCGCCGGGTTTGACCATGACCAGGTCGTTGAGGCGCAAGGCGCTGATGGCGACGTCCTGCTCGCGGCCGTCGATCACTTGAATGGCGCGTTCCGGGCGCAAGGCTTCAAGGGCGCGGATGGCGCTGGCGGTCTGGCGCTTGGCGCGGCTTTCGAGGTATTTGCCCAGTAACACCAAGGCAATCACCACCGCCGAGGCTTCGAAGTACAAATGCGGCATGCGCCCGGCCGCGGTAGCCCATTCGTAAAGACTCAAGCCATAACCGGCGCTGGTGCCCAGTGCGACCAGCAAATCCATGTTGCCGGCCCCGGCGCGCACAGCTTTCCAGGCGGCCACGTAAAAGCGTGCGCCGAAAATGAACTGCACCGGCGTGGCCAGCGCGAATTGCACCCAGGCCGGGAGCATCCAGTGCACGCCAAACGGTTGCAGGAGCATTGGCAACACCAGCGGCAGGGCGAGGGCGATTGCCATGATCAATGCCCAGCGCTCACGGTGCAGGCGCTGTTGTTGCTGATCGGTTGGAGGGTGTTCGACTTCCCAGACGCTGGCGCTGTAACCGGCCTTGGTGACTGCCGCGATCAAGTCTTGCGGATCGATGTGTCCGAGCAGTTCCAGGTGCGCCCGTTCGTTGGCCAGGTTGACGCTGACGCTTTGCACCCCAGGCACCTTGGCCAGCGCCCGTTCGACGCGGCCGACGCAGGAGGCGCAGGTCATGCCGTCGATGCTCAATTCCAGGCTCTGTTGCGGCACGCTGTAACCGGCCTGCTGCACCGCGTCCATCAAGGCCGGCAAGCTGTCGCTGGGCGCTTGGACCCGCGCCTGCTCGGTGGCGAGGTTGACGCTGACGGCAGAAGCGCCGATGACTTTGCTCAAGGCTCGCTCGACACGCCCCGCGCAACTGGCGCAGGTCATGCCGGCAATCGGCAGATCGAACGTAGTGGATTCGGACATCGGTCGCGCTCCCTGTAGAAGATGCCTACAGGATCAACCTTGCCATGCAGGCAAGGTCAAGCGCCAGTCTTCAAATCGCCGTAGACCCCATGTGGGAACGGGTCTTGTGGCGAGGGGATTTATCCCCGTTGGGTGGCGAAGCCGCCCCAATACCTGCAACCTCGGCGTATCAGTTACACCGAGTGCACTGGTTTACGACTGCTTCGCAGTCGAACGGGGATAAATCCCCTCACCACAAGGGCTCGCTCCCACAGGGAATTGTTTCAGTAATCGAGGGCAGTGGGTTTCAAGTACATCCCTTCCTGCGTCATCGCAATCCGGAACTTCAACACATCCCCGGCCTTGAGCGTGATGTTCTGCGATCCCGGGGCGAGCATGCCCGGGTTGCAACCCGGTGCCTGGCCCGGCAGCAGTTTGAGGCGCAGGGACACATCGCCCGGCGGCAGGTTGAACGAGGTGCTTTGTTCCTGGAACAGCCGCGCCGACAGTTGGTCCTGGATGTACACGCCGATCTCGCAGGAGGTCGCGACTTCGAGGCGCTCGCGGGAAATGATCAGTACGCCATAGTCCTCCCCGGCGGCTTCCGAAGGTGTCACGGCAAATAGGCTGAGGAAGCCAAACAGGCTGAGAGCTGACCAGCGCATGGCTGAATCTCCTGAAGTCGAGTCATTGATGCACGCAGCTTGGCCGAGCGCGACACCGATTGCCAGCCCGGCAGACTTCTGCAGAACTTGACCTTGCCATGGTGGCAAGCTCAAGACTGCTCGCAACCTCATAAAAGGAGCCACACCATGCAAGTGTTCAACGTTCAAGGCATGTCCTGCGGTCACTGCGTCAAAGCCATTACCCAGGCGCTGTTAGCCAAGGATCCTGCGGCCAGCGTGCGGGTCGACCTGGCGGCCAAAGAAGTCGGCGTGGAAAGCGCGCTGACGACTGATCAAGTGATCGCAGCGATCAGCGAAGAAGGCTACGAAGCCAAACCCGCCTGAATGACGGGCGCAATTCCCTGTGGGAGCGGGCTTGCTCGCGAAAGCGGTGTGTCAGACAACATTGACGGCGACTGACACTCCGCATTCGCGAGCAAGCCCGCTCCCACATTTGGTTTTGCATTCATCCAGGGGGATTTTAATAGTTAGCGAGCTATCGGAATGTTCAAGGCGTCGATGCACGGCTAGACTGTCGGGCTGCCGACCCATGCCCAACTGGATGCCTGATGAACTTCCGTACCATTTTGATTCTTGGCGCCCTGAGCGCTTTCGGCCCGCTGGCGATCGATTTCTATCTGCCGGCGTTCCCGGCGATGGCACTCGCGTTCGGCACCGATGAGAAACACGTCCAGTTGACGCTGGCCGCGTACTTCCTTGGCTTGTCCCTTGGTCAGCTGGCATACGGACCGGTGGCGGATCGGTTCGGGCGACGGATTCCCTTGTTGACGGGGGTCGGATTGTTCACCGCTGCCTCCCTGGCCTGCGCGTTTGCGCCGAACCTGGAATGGTTGATCGGTGCGCGATTCATTCAGGCCCTCGGTGGTTGCGCGGGGATGGTGATCGCCCGTGCGGTGGTCAGTGACAAGTGCGATGCGGTGGGTTCGGCGAAAGTCTTTTCGCAGCTGATGCTGGTGATGGGCCTGGCACCGATTCTCGCGCCCATGCTGGGCGGACTGCTGGTCAACACCACGGGCTGGCAGTCGATCTTCCTGGTGCTGACCGGATTCAGTGCGCTGGCAGGGTTGGCCGTGGCGATCGGTTTGCCGGAAAGCCTGCCGGCCCACGTACCGCGTCAACCGTTGTCCGGGGCGTTACGTCAGTATGGTCGGCTGTTGTCGGATCCTGTCTACCTCGGCCACGCCCTGACCGGCGGTATCGCCATTGCCGGGATGTTTGCCTACATCGCCGGTTCGCCGTTCGTCTTCATCAAACTCTACGGGGTCCCGGCCGAGCATTTCGGCTGGCTGTTCGGGACCAACGCGGCGGGCTTCATTCTGGTGGCGCAGGTCAATGCTCGACTGCTGGCCAAGCGTGGCCCGGCATTCCTGCTGGTGCGTACCGTGTGGATTTACCTGGGGGCGGGCCTGACGCTGCTCGCCGTCAGTGCGCTGCACACCCAACAGTTATGGCCGCTGCTGATTCCGCTGTTTATCTGCATCGCCAGCCTCGGTTGCATCCTCCCCAACGCCTCGGCCTGCGCCATGAACGGGCAGGGCGCCCGCGCCGGCAGTGCGTCGGCGATGCTCGGGTGCCTGCAATTCAGCGTTGCCGCCGGAGCGGCAGCGTTGGTTGGTGTTTTACACGATGGCAGCGCCGTGCCGATGGCCATGGTCATCAGCCTGTGCGGGATTCTGGTGGTGAGCGCGGCGATGCTCACCCGGCGTTTGCAAAATGCCCGGGCATTGGCGCAAGCCCAGGTTTGAGGACGGACTCAGCCAGCGGCGCGCTGCTGGCGATCGGGAAATTGATGGGGTGCGAGCAATCGCGCTTCAAGGGTCTTGGTGAAGGCGAGCGCTTCAGCTTCGCTGCGGAACGTTACAGCGTGTTGGTCCAGACGGACCTGCCACTGGGATTTAGCCACTTCTTTTATCAGGATCTTCATTGCTGACCTCCTTGCGTAAAAGATTGCATCGCAGAGGTTTCGATTGTAGACCCGAATACGATCGCAATTGTGACAAGGGTCAACTCTCGGACTGACGGTGTCGCCCAAATGGGCGACACCTGTATCAATCTGTTTCAGAACCCTTCGAGCACAATCTTGCCCTTGGACTTGCCGCTTTCCAGCAGCTCATGGGCGCGACGCAGATTGGCCGCGTTGATGGTCCCGAAGTGCTCGCCGACTGTGGTTTTCAGCGTACCGTCATCGATCAGCCCGGCCACGCGGTTGAGCAGTTTGTGCTGCTCGATCATGTCCGCCGTTTCGAACAGCGAGCGGGTGTACATGAATTCCCAGTGCAGCGACAGGCTCTTGCGCTTGAGCTTGGTCACGTCCAGCGCTTTCGGATCATCGATCAGCGCCAGTTTGCCTTGCGGGGCCAACGCTTCGACCAGTTGATCCAGGTGATGATCGGTCTGGGTCAGGCTGGCGACGTGGGTCACATGGTCTACGCCGGCGCGCTTGAGTTCTTCACTCAACGGCTGGCTGTGATCGATCACCAGATCGGCACCCAGTTCGCGTACCCAGCTCTGGGTTTGCGCACGGGAAGCGGTGCCGATGACCTTCAGCCCGGTGAGTTGGCTGGCCAGTTGCGTGAGGATCGACCCCACACCGCCCGCCGCGCCGACGATCAGCAGGCTCTGTCCTTCATCGGTTTTACCTTCGCGCACTTGCAGGCGTTCGAAGAGCAACTCCCAGGCGGTGATGGCGGTCAGCGGCAGCGCGGCGGCTTCGGCGAAACCGAGGGTTTTCGGCATATGGCCGACGATGCGTTCGTCCACCACGTGCAATTCGCTGTTGCCCCCCGCGCGGGCGATGGAACCGGCGTAAAACACCTTGTCGCCCGCCTTGAACAGCGTGACTTCGCTGCCGACAGCCTTGACCACACCGGCCACGTCCCACCCCAGCACTTTCGCCGCGCCGCCTTCAGGCTGGACGTTCTGGCGGACCTTGGTGTCGACCGGGTTCACCGAGATGGCTCTGACTTCCACCAACAGGTCACGAGGGCCGGCAACCGGTTCTGGCAGTTCGATGTCTTGCAGGGAATGGGCGTCGCTGATCGGCAGCGAGGCGTAGTAGGCGATGGCTTTCATGTAGAGATCCTGAGCAGTAATAGAAGAAGGGATCAAGCCACGGTGCGCAGGCGCTTGAGGTCGAAGTGCTCGAGAAAGTCGCCGGCCTTGGCGCGGAAGTGCTGGACATGGGGGCTGGCGTCATGGGCTTGCAGGGCTTCGTCGCTGCTCCAGTGTTCAATCATGTAGAACGCCAGTGGATTGGCCAGGTCCTGATGCAAATCGTATTGGCCGCAACCGGCTTCGGCGCGAGTCGGTTCCACCAGCGCGCGCAGGTGCTGTTCGAGGGCGTCTTGCTGGCCGGGTTTGGCAATGAGGGTGGCAATGGCGGTGAAAGGCTGGGACATGGTCGACTCCAGAAGCGGGGTGATTTCGATGGGACAGATGATTGGCTATTTCTCTGCAAGATAAAACCCGCTAAAAGAGCAGTCTCTTTCAATTTTTTTTTGATAATCGGGGCTGAAAATGCTGCGTTTCGATGACTTGCAGTTGTTCGTCCGGGCTGCGGACCTGGGGAGTCTGTCGGCGGCGGCGCGGGTGATGGACATGTCGGCGGCGGTGGCCAGTGCGGCGTTGAAGCGCATTGAACAGCAACTTGGCGCGCGTTTGCTGGCGCGTTCCACCCGCAGTTTGCGTCTGACCGCCGAAGGCGAGGGTTTTCTGGAATATGCCCGGGCTGCCCTGAGTAATCTCGATGAAGGTCGCCGTTTGCTGGCCAGCGGTCAGGATCAGGTCAGCGGGATTCTGCAGTTGTCGGCACCGTCGGACTTTGGCCGCAACCTGTTGCTGCCATGGCTCGACGAGTTTCAGCGCGAACACCCCAAACTGACCGTGCGCCTATTGCTGGGCGACCGCATCGCCGACCTGTTCCGCCAACCGGTGGACATTGCCCTGCGTTACGGCGAGCCGGAAGACTCAAACCTGGTGGCACTGCCCATCGCAGCGCAAAACCGTCGCGTGCTCTGCGCTGCACCGAGTTATCTGGCCAGGCATGGTGAGCCGCGGCATCTGGAACAACTGGCGCAGCACAATTGTTTGTTGTTCATGCTCGGCAGCCGGGTTCATGACCACTGGAGTTTCCACGACGGCAAACGCGAAGTCGGGCTGACCGTCAGCGGCGATCGCTTCAGTGACGACGCCGATGTCGTGCGGCTGTGGGCAGTGGCGGGGGCCGGTATTGCTTACAAGTCCTGGCTCGATGTCGCCGCCGATGTGCTCGCCGGCCGATTGAAAGTGCTGATGCCAGAGTTGCTCTGTGAGCGCGCACCGCTGAATTTGCTGTGCGCCCATCGCGCACAATTGAGTAAGCCGGTGAACCTTTTACGGGAAATGCTTGCCAGCCGATGCGCTCATTTAGGCAGTCAATTTCCGACGATATCGGGCATCGATCATTAGTCGCAGGCAAATAGCGAAATTTCTGTCAGGAACTATCACCACCCACGCTTTCCCAAGGGCAGGAACCGGCGGTTAACCCGCTTATACTAGCGCCCGCCTCATGTACGCACCGTCGATCCGCGATGGCGATGGCCTCACGGTCATCATCCGACCTTCGCCACACCTGCGAAGCAATGGCATGGGTGAGTAGGGGCTTTGCCCGGCTTATGGCGGTTTCCGCGTCTTGGCCGACGACACATTACTGGTCAAGATGTCTCTGAGCAGCAGACGAAACGATTCAACAGGGAGTGAATACATGGAACATGCACCTTGCATCAGCCAGATCGCCACATTGCTGGCTGACCCCAAGCGCAGCGCAATGATGTGGGCCTTGATGGATGGCTCGGCGCGGCAGACCGAAGAGCTGGCGCTATTGGCCGGCCTGTCACCGTCTTCGGCCAGTGCACACCTGGGGCGTTTGTCCGCCGGAGGTCTGTTGAAAGTCGAAATCCGTGGGCGCAAACGCTTTTTCCGCCTGGCCGCACCTGAAGTGGGCGCGGCAATCGAAGCACTGGCCAGCGCAACACTGGCCAGCACCCCGCAGCCCGTCCCGGACGTTTTCAAACGCACCAGCCCCATCGCCAAACCTCAGGCGGCGCCTTCGTCGTTGTTGCGGGCCCGACTGTGCGACGACCATTTGGGAGGCACCCTGGCCGCCGATCTTTACCAGCGGTTGCTGGATGCCGGCTGGATCGAGCAGTTCGAACAGCGCGTCATGATCACCCACAAGGGGTCCACACAACTGGCCTCGCGCGGGGTGTACATCCAGGCCCTGGCCCATCGCAACAGCAAAGTCGCCTGCGCGTGTCCCGACTGGAGCGAAAGACGCCCGCACATGGGCGGTTCGCTGGGCGCTGCGTTGTTGCAGCTGTTCATGCAATCCGGCTGGTTGAGCCTGCCCAACGATTCGCGCGCCTTGCAGATCACGGCCGCGGGGCAGCGGGAGATCCAGAGGTTCGCCAAGGAAACCGAGCTGGAAATGGCGCTTTAGAGCTATTTGATGGACGTCTCCCGCGGGGGCAGGCGTTGTGGCTCACTGTCTTGTTGCAGCAACCCTTTCTAAATGTGGGAGCGGGCTTGCTCGCGAATGCGGCGTGTCAGTCGATAGTGATGTTGCCTGACACTCCGCTTTCGCGAGCAAGCCCGCTCCCACAAGGGGCATGCGGTGATGCTTAGGGTTTTACCAACCGCGCATCCAGGCTGTTTTGCGCCAAACGCCTGGCCTGATCCTGGGTCATGCCCAAATCGGTGTACAGCGCATGGAAGTTCTCGGTCACATACCCGCCAAAGTACGCCGGGTCATCCGAGTTCACGGTCACTTTCACGCCACGCTCGAGCATGTCGAGGATGTTGTGCTGGGACATGTGGTCGAACACCCGGAGCTTGGTGTTGGACAGCGGGCACACGGTCAACGGGATCTGCTCGTCGATGATCCGCTGCATCAGGCGCTCGTCTTCGATGGCGCGCACGCCATGGTCGATGCGCTGGATTTTCAGCAGGTCGAGGGCTTCCCAGATGTACTCGGGCGGGCCTTCTTCACCGGCGTGGGCGACGGTCAGGAAGCCTTCGTGACGGGCACGATCAAACACGCGCTGGAATTTGCTCGGCGGGTGACCCATCTCCGAACTGTCCAGGCCCACGGCCACAAACGCTTCGCGAAACGGCAGCGCCTGGTCGAGGGTTTTCTGCGCTTCGTCTTCACTCAGGTGACGCAGGAAGCTAAGGATCAAACCGCTGGTGATGCCCAATTGCTGCTCGCCATCCTTGAGCGCCGCCGCGATGCCGTTGAGCACCACTTCGAACGGGATGCCACGGTCGGTGTGGGTTTGCGGGTCGAAGAACGGTTCGGTGTGAATCACGTTCTGCGCCTTGCAACGCAACAGGTAGGCCCAGGTCAGGTCGTAGAAATCCTGCGAAGTGCGCAGCACATCGGCGCCCTGGTAATACAGGTCGAGAAACTCTTGCAGGTTGTTGAAGGCGTACGCCTTGCGCAGGGTTTCGACATCGCTCCACGGCAGGGCGATCTTGTTGCGTTCGGCCAGGGCGAACAGCAACTCGGGCTCCAGCGAACCCTCCAGGTGCAAGTGCAGTTCTGCCTTGGGCAGGGCGTTCAGCCAGTCGTACATAGTCTTTTCTCATCAGGTGCAGATGGCGAGCATTCTACAGATGCCCGTAGAAACAATTAGCAAAACCTGACCAGCCGGTTCATCACACAGCGGCCTGTTCCCGTCGATAGGCGTAAGTGTCGGCGAAGCGCGAGAGCAGGAATTCGGCGCACGTGGTGGCCGGGTACTTCGCCGGGTGTAATTCGTTCTGACAACCGGGCAGACATTCGATGGGCGTATCGGGGTGTGGTTCGGCGAAGAACGGCATCGAATAACGATCAACGCCCAGCGGGCTGATGACCCGGTGCGGCGTCGACAGGTAACGATCGTTGCTCCAGCGCGCCATCATGTCGCCGAGGTTAACCACGAACGTGCCTTCGATCGGCGGCGCGTCGATCCACTCGCCGTTGACGTTGCGCACTTGCAGGCCACCGGCGGCGTCCTGGTACAGCAGGGTGATGCAGCCGTAATCGGTGTGGGCGCCGGCGCCTTGTTGTTCCTCGGAGCTGGCGGTATGGCGCGGCGGGTAATGGATCATCCGCAGCACGCTGACCGGCTGATGGAAGCGTGTGTCGAAGAAGTCGCGCTCGATGTTCAGCGCCATGGTCATCGCGCGCAACAGCGTTTGGGCGAGTGCCTGCATGTCGACGTAGTGTTGCTCCATCAAGGCTTCCCAACCGGGCATCGAGGGATGACGGTTGGGGCCGCGCAGCGGTTTTTCCGTCAACACTTCAGGGTGATCGGCCGGAAGGTGCAGGCCCATGTCGAAGGTTTCTTTCAGGTCGCTGGGTTTGCTCGGGTCCAGTTGCTCGGTGGCAATGGCGCCGTAGCCGCGATGGTGGCGGGTCTGGGTGATGTCGATCTTGAGCTTTTCGGCGGTGGGCAAGGCGAAGAAGCGTTGGGCGTGGTCGAGTACGGCGGCGATGCGTTGCGCGGAAATTGGGTGTCCCTTGATGTAGAAGAAACCCCACTCGCGGCAGGCGTGGTCGATTTGGCTGGCGACGGATTGCCAGGCGGTTTGGTCATCGCTGTAGAGCGGGGCGATGTCGATGATCGGAAGTTGGTTCATGCGCAGTCCTTAAGAACGCTGAAAATCCATTGTGGGAGCGGGCTTGCTCGCGAAGGGGCCAGCACATTCAACATCTCTGTTGACTGACCCACCGCCTTCGCGAGCAAGCCCGCTCCCACAGGGATTTGTGTTTGGCTCGGGAATTACTTGGGAATGTCGGCTTTCATGCCTTCAACGTAGTAGTTCATCGATGCCAGCTCCGCATTGCTCGCCGTCGCGCCCGCCGGGATTTTCTCGTTGCCGGCCTGGTCCTTGATCGGCCCGGTGAACGGGTGGAAGGCGCCGCTTTTGATGTCCGCAATGATCTGCTCGGCCTCGGTTTTCACCGCCGCCGGCACAAGGTCACTGATCGGCAGCTCAACCGTGCCTTCCTTCAACCCGCCCCAGTAATCCTGCGATTTCCAGGTGTGGTCGAGCACGCTTTGGGTCGCTTGAATGTAATGCGGGCCCCAGTCGTTGACGATCGACGTGAGCACCGCTTTCGGCCCGAAGTGCGCCATGTCCGAAGCGTAGCCGACGGCATACACGCCGCGACGTTCGGCCGCCTGAATCGGCGCCGGGCTGTCGGTGTGTTGGAACACCACATCGACGCCTTGGTCGATCAGCGCGTTGGCGGCGTCGGCTTCCTTGCCCGGATCGAACCACGAGTTGACCCACACCACCTTGATCTCGGTACCGGGGTTGTACTTGTTCAGGGCCAGTTGAATGGCGTTGATGTCGCGGATCACTTCCGGGATCGGGAAAGACGCGACGTAGCCAATCTTCTTGGTCTTGGTCATCTTCGCCGCGAGGAAACCGCCGACGTAGCGACCTTCATACGTGCGCGCCAGGTAGGTGCCGAGGTTCTTGTCCTGCTTGTAGCCGGTGGCGTGTTCGAAGGTCACTTTGGGAAACTGTTTGGCGACTTTCAGGGTCGGGTTCATGTAGCCGAACGACGTGGTGAAGATCAGGTCGTACTTGTCCTTGGCCATGTTGCGGATCACCCGCTCGGCATCGGCCCCTTCGGCGACGTTCTCCACATAGTTGGTGGTGATCTGATTGCCGAACTTTTCGGCCAGCGCCTTGCGCCCCTGTTCATGCTGATACGTCCAGCCGTGGTCACCGATCGGGCCGATATAGACGAAGCCGACTTTCAGCGGGTCGGCAGCGCTGGCGGTCAGGCTCGCGCTCAGACCGATAGCCGCGGCAACGGCGCAAAGCAGCTTCTTCAACGGACGTTTGTGCATGAATTCGAACTCCATGTTGTTGTGAGGTTGGCAGGGGCAATGCAAATTGCTGACCAACAGGACAACAAAAACGCCGAAACCGTGTAATGGCCTTCGCGGGCAAGCCTCGCTCCTACAAGCGACGCCAACCTGTAGGAACGAGGCTTACCCGCGAAGAGGCCCACAAGGCCAATAAAAGTGCACGTGCCAAACCTGCTGCCATCCACTGGTGCGCTAAGGTGTAACGAAACGTTAGCGCCGCCCCGCAGTCAGTAGCTCATCACTCTGTTTGCTCCACTCGGCAAAAAAGGCCCGCAATGCTCACACTCCTCAAGCAAGAAAAGTTTCTGCTGCTGGCCGTGATTGCCGCCGTCGTTGCTTATCCGATGGAACACTGGATGCTGCACAGCGGCCAGCCCATCGCGCTGACCGCTGGCCTGGTGCTGATTGCCTTCATCGTCGCCGCCTCCATGCGCGTCGCCCATCACGCCGAACTGCTCGCCGAAAAAGTCGGCGACCCTTACGGCACGATGATCCTGACCCTGGCCGCGGTGCTGGTGGAAGTGGTGATCCTGGCGATCATGATGAGTAACGAAGCCTCGCCAACCCTGGTGCGCGACACGATTTATTCGGCGGTGATGCTCGACATCAACGGCATCCTCGGCCTGGCCGCGTTGATGGGCGGGATCAAGCACGGCGAACAGTCGTACAACGATGACTCGGCCCGCAGTTACAGCGTGATGATCCTCACCGCCATGGGCGTGTCCATGGTGGTGCCGGAGTTCATCCCCGAGGCCAACTGGAAGATTTATTCGGCGTTCACCATCGGCGCGATGATCGTGCTCTACACCCTGTTCCTGCGTATGCAGGTCGGGCCGCACAGTTATTTCTTCAGCTACAGCTACCCGGAAAAACGCCGCAGGAAAGTCCCGGAAGAGGAACCTGAGCCAGTCAATCTGGCGCTGAGTATCGGCACGTTGGTGTTCGGCGTTGTGGTGATCGGCGCCTTGGCCGAAGTGATGTCCAAGACCCTCGACCTGGGCCTGGAAGGCACGGGAGCACCGCCGGTGATTACGGCGATTCTGGTGGCGGCGATTTCCGCCGCGCCGGAGATTCTGACGGCATTGCGCGCGGCCTTGGCCAATCGCATGCAATCGGTGGTCAACATCGCCATGGGGGCGTCACTGTCGACGGTGATCCTGACGGTGCCGGTGATGGAAGCGATGGCGCTCTACACCGGCCAGCCGTTCCAGATGGCGATGACCCCGGTGCAGACGGTGATGATCTTCCTCACCCTGATCGTCAGCGCGATCAACCTCAACGACGGCGAAACCAATGCCATCGAAGGCATGACGCATTTTGTGTTGTTTGCGACGTTCATCATGTTGTCGCTGCTGGGGCTTTGAAACACCACATACCACTGTGGGAGCGGGCTTGCTCGCGAAGAGGGGAGTGTCATTCAACATTGATGTCGACTGGCACTCCCTCTTCGCGAGCAAGCCCGCTCCCACATTAGATCGTGCTCGTCTTACGCGCCGGCGATTAGCTGCCGAGCCGCCTGGCTGTGATCAGCAATCAATCCCTTCAGATCCAGGCCCTCGACCTGCCCATCAATCACTCGCCACTTGCCACCGATCATCACCCGGTCCGCACGATCCGCACCACACAGCAGCAACGCCGACACCGGATCATGACTGCCGGAGAAGCGCAGCTCATCGAGTTTGAACAGCGCCATATCCGCCTGCTTGCCCACCGCCAGCTCACCGATGTCGGTCCGGCCCAGCAAACTGGCCGAGCCCTTGGTTGCCCAACCCAGAACCAATTCCGGGGTGATCTTCTCCGCGCCATAACGCAGCCGCTGAATGTAAAGCGCCTGACGGGTTTCGAGCATCATGTTCGAGGCATCGTTGGACGCTGATCCATCCACCCCCAGACCCAGCAACGCGCCAGCAGCGGTCAGGTCCAGGGTCGGGCAAATGCCGGAGGCCAGGCGCATGTTCGAGCTCGGGCAATGGCAAACCCCCGTGCCCGCGGCGCCGAGGCGGGCGATTTCGTCCGGGTTGAAGTGGATGCCGTGGGCCAGCCAAGTGCGTGGACCGAGCCAGCCGACGCTGTCCAGATAATCCACTGTGCGCAAGCCGAAGCGTTGCAGGCAGAAGTCTTCTTCGTCGAGGGTTTCCGCCAGGTGCGTGTGCAGGCGCACGTCGAGTGTGTTCGCGAGCTCGGCGCTGGCGGACATGATTTGCGGCGTCACCGAGAACGGCGAGCACGGTGCCAAAGCGATCTGGATTTGCGCACCATCGCCACGCTGGTGGTACTCGGCGATCAAGCGCTGGCTGTCCGCGAGGATCACTTCGCCTTCCTGGACAGTCTGCTGCGGTGGCAGGCCGCCGTCCTTTTCCCCCAGGCTCATGGAGCCGCGGGTCAGCATGGCGCGCATGCCCAGTTCGCGGACGCTCTCGACTTGCACGTCGATCGCGTTTTCCAGACCTTCTGGAAACAAATAGTGGTGATCAGCGGCGGTGGTGCAGCCGGACAGCAGCAACTCAGCCAACGCAACTTTCGTGGCGAGGGCGAGTTTTTCAGTGGTGAGGCGTGCCCAGACCGGGTAGAGGGTTTTCAGCCACGGGAACAACGGCTGATTGACCACCGGCGCCCAGGCGCGGGTCAGGGTCTGATAGAAGTGGTGATGGGTGTTGATCAGCCCCGGCAGGATCACATGCTCGCGGGCATCGAAAACGTGTCCACAGGGCGCGGACGGTTGCTGGCCAGCGGCGAGCACTTCGACGATCACGCCGTCTTGCACAACCAGGCCGCCACGGGCATCGAGGTCATTGGCAGTAAAGATGGCGAGGGGATTTTTTAACCAGGTACGGGTCGCAGGCATGTTGGCCGGCTCCTCTGAAAGTGGGGTTCAGGTTAGCCAGCTCAGTGATTACCCTGTCTGCTGATCCAGGGTCGCCGCTAGGGCGAGGTGCGGAGTTTCGAACATAACCGCCTGGCCGGCAAGCCCTGCCCGACCAGACGACGCAAACCTTATGTGGAATGACATCCAAGGAGCGAGCCTGCTCGCGATGGTGGGTCAGCTGCATGGGTGTCGACTGACACTCCATCGCGAGCAGGCTCGCTCCCACAGGGGGAGGGTGGTGTTTACCAGGGAATGGTTTCACCCCGGTAATTCACGAAGTGATGCCCACCCTTGCCGACATAAGCATTCACCTGATCAACCAACCCACGCGTACTGGTTTCCACGTCGATATCGGCACCTTCACCGCCCATGTCGGTCTTCACCCAGCCCGGGTGCAACGACAACACCGTGAGTTTCTGCTCGCCTAGTTGAGTGACGAAGCTGTTGGTCATGGAATTCAGCGCCGCTTTACTGGCCTTGTACAACGCCAGCTCCGGCGCGTCCGGCATGGTCACGCTACCCAGCACCGAACTCATGAACGCCAGAACGCCGGTCTCCGGGCGAATCTGCCCGGCAAAACGTTGTGCCAGGTTGATCGGCGCCACCGCGTTGGTGAAGAACAATTGGCCGACCTCGGCGAACGTCGCGCCGCCCGGCGTCTGAACGTCCGGCCCCTTGACCCCGGCATTCACGAACAGCAAATCAAACACTTCACCCTTGAGCTGTTGGCTCAGGGCGATGACCGCCTGCTGATCGTCCATATCGAGTTTCTCGATCCGTACCTTGCCCAGCGCTTGCAGCGCCTCGGCGTTCTTCGGATTGCGCACGGTAGCGGTGACTTGCCAGCCGTCGGCCAACAGGGTTTTCACCAGGCCGAGGCCCAGGCCTCGGGAGGCACCGATGATGAGGGCGGTTTTTGCCTTGGACATGAGTGGCTTCCTTGATAAATGAGGATCATGGATTCAGTGGACACCGCTGACCGAGCCGTTGTTGCAACTCGTGGCGCAATGCACCGAGTTCGTCCATACGGGTTTCAATCAGCTTGAGTTTGTCTTGCAGCAACTGCGTGACGGCGCTGTCAGGATCCGGCGATTGCCAGATCGTGGCGACGCTGTTGCCGATCTCGCCGAGGGTAAAGCCCAACCGCTGAGCCGTCTTGATGTACAGCACCAGTTGCACCATGTCTGGCGGATAGTCGCGATAGCCGTTGGCACTGCGTTGTGCGGCGATCAGTCCGCGCTGCTCGTAGAAACGCAGCGTGTCGCGGCTGACGGCGCTGGCCTGGGCTAATTCACCGATGCGCATCATGACGTCTCGAGAGGGGCTTGACCTTGGAGCATACTCCAGGCTTTAGCCTTGTTGCTCCCTGAATGTATGGAGCAAGGCCGATGTGGACTTCAACGCAATATCGCCGGTTGGTGCGGGGCAGCGCCTGGTATGACTTGATCGTGACGGCAGCGTTTATCACGCCGTGGAGTTTTACCGCGTTGCAGGGGGTGTTGTTGAGTGTGAGCCAGGCTTTCGATTTACCTGGAGAGTTGCCGCCGTTCGAGCCGATGCACATGTTGATGGCCAATCTGTTGGGGTCGATTGTCTGCGTGTGGGCGGTGCTGCGGATTCGTGATCCGCAGCAGATTTTTGGTCGGTATGACGCGGTGGGGCGGTTTCTGTTTTCGGCTTGGCAGCTTTATGCCTTGCTCCATGGTGCCAGTTCGCTGTTGGTGATTTTTCTGGTCTTTGAGTTGGCGTGGGGCGTGGTTCAGGTGTTGCCTGTCCGGCAGCCTTCGCGGGCAAGCCTCGCTCCTACATGTCCAGTGCCGGTTTCACGAATTGCGCAAAACCCGTAGGAGCGAGGCTTGCCCGCGAAGAGGCCGGTCGGGTCAACCTTAATGCCCCGCCCGCCACGGCTGCCCCAACGACACCGGCGCATACAACCGTGTGCGCACCGCATCCCGCGACAGCAGCACCAACACCACGATGGTCGCGACATACGGCAACATCGCCAGCAGACTCGACGGTATCGCCAGCCCCAACCCCTGCGCCACCAGGTGCAGGATGCTGGCGAGCCCGAACAGATACGCGCCCAACAGCAAGCGCCACACTC
The DNA here is from genome assembly GCF_059695935.1 of Pseudomonas sp. LBUM1660. Classification (NCBI taxonomy): domain Bacteria; kingdom Pseudomonadati; phylum Pseudomonadota; class Gammaproteobacteria; order Pseudomonadales; family Pseudomonadaceae; genus Pseudomonas; species Pseudomonas sp. LBUM1660. Next base: position 795,178 of record NZ_CP166795.1, read on the forward strand.
GCCAACTGGCAAACACCACCAGCGCCAAGGCAATCCAGCCACGGCCGGCGCTCATGTTTTCCGCCCACATCGGCGTATAGGCCAGGGACAAATAGGCACCGGACAAACCCGCCATCGCCCCGCCGAACAACACCGCCAAGGTGCGCACGCCGAGCACCGGCAAGCCCATGGCACTGGCCGCATCTGGATTTTCGCCGACCGCTTGAATGATCAAGCCCACACGACTTTTCAAAATCACCCACGCCACCAGCGCAAACAACGCGAACGACAGATACACCAGCAAATCCTGGGCAAACAGCATTCGCCCGATCAAAGGTATTTCACTCAGGTAAGGAATCGCCACCGGCTCAAAACCGGCCAGCGGTTTACCGACCCACGCCGCGCCGACAAACGTCGACAGGCCCACGCCGAAAATCGTCAGCGCCAATCCAGTGGCCACCTGATTGGCGTTGAACACCAATGCCACCAGCGCAAACAGCGACGACAACAGCATCCCGGCGAGCATCGCCAGCAACACGCCGAGCCACAGGTTGCCGCTGTTCAGGGCGACGATAAAACCGATCACCGCGCCAAACAGCATCATGCCTTCCTGGCCCAGATTCAGGACGCCGCTTTTCTCACAGATCAATTCGCCCAGCGCCACCAACAGCAACGGCGTGCCGCAACGGACCATGGCGTAGAAAATATTGCTCAGCAGATCGATATCCATCACAGCGCTCCTGCGTGTACGGCGGTGGCTTGCGCGCGACGAGTCCAGCGCAGGTGCAAACGCGGTCGGTAGAGAATCAGCACGTCACTGGCCAACAGGAAAAACAGCATCATTCCCTGGAACAACTGGGTGATGGCTTGCGGCAGGTTCATGCTCATCTGCGCGCTCTCGCCACCGATGTACAGCAACGCCATCAGTAGGCTGGAAAACAGAATGCCGATAGGGTTGAGCCGCCCGAGAAACGCCACCGTGATCGCGGCATAGCCATAACCCGGCGAAACCTGCGGCACCAGTTGGCCAATCGGCCCGGTGACTTCACATACCCCGGCCAGCCCCGCCAATCCGCCGCTGATCAACAGCGCCAGCCAGATCAGCCGCTTCTCGCGAAACCCGACGAAGCTCGCCGCGCGCTTGTCCAGCCCGAGCACTTTGATCTGGAAGCCGACAAAGCTTTTTTGCAGCAAAACCCAGACGGCCACCAATGCGAGCAGGGCGAAATACACTCCGGCGTGAACCCGGCCGTCCTCCATCAACAGCGGCAAACGACTGGCATCGCCGAACATCGCCGACTCCGGAAAGTTGAACCCGGCCGGGTCCTTCAACGGCCCATGCACGCAGAACAGCAGTAGGTTCAGTGCGATGTAATTGAGCATGATGCTGGTGAGGATTTCGTTGGCATTGAAACGCGTGCGCAACCATGCCGTCAGCCCGCCCCACGCGGCACCGGCAAAAGTGCCGACGAGCAGGATCAGCACCAGCGCCCAGCGACTTTGCATATCGATGATGTTCACCGCCAGTGCACTGCCGGCCAGGGCGCCGAGCAGCAACTGACCTTCGGCGCCGATGTTCCAGATCCGCGCCTGATACGCCACGGCCAGCCCCAGCGCGCACAGCAGAATCGGCAAGGCTTTGACCAATAGTTCGGAGACACCATACAAGTCGCTGACCGGCGCAATCAGCAGGGTGTGCAGTGTGAGCAGCGGATCATGGCCCAGCGCAATAAACAGCAGCGAGCCGCAGCCCAATGTCAGGGCCGCGGCCAGCAACGGCGAGCACCACAGCATCAGGCGCGATTGCTGGCCACGGGGTTCGAGAGAAAGCAGCATGTGAAACTCCGTTAAACCGTTGCGGATGCGAGTGAGTGTGGGGCGTCGAACTGGCCGGCCATCCAGCCGCCGACGTCGATCAGGCGCGTGTCGACCGTGGCTCTGAGTGGCGACAGGCGTCCGCTGCACAAGGCACCGAGCCGGTCGCTGATCTGGAACAGTTCGTCGAGGTCTTCGCTGATCACCAGGATCGCCGCGCCGGCATCGCGCAAGGCAATCAACGCACGGTGAATGGTCGCGGCGGCGCCGACGTCCACGCCCCAGGTCGGGTGCGCGGCCACCAGCAATTTCGGTTGCTGGAGGATTTCCCGGCCGAGGATGAATTTCTGCAAATTGCCGCCGGACAAACTGCGAGCCGGCGCTTGGGTACCGGGTGTTTTCACGCCAAAGCGGCGGATGATTTCTTGCGCCAACGCCTCGACCTTGGCGCGCTGAATCAGGCCGTTGCTGACCAGCCCTTGTTGAAACGCGGTGAGCAGGGCGTTATCAGCGAGGCTCAGTTCGGGCACCGCGCCGTGACCCAGACGCTCGGCGGGAATAAACGCGAGGCCAAGGTGGCGTCGAGCATCGGGCCGCAAATCGGCGACCGGCTGCCCACCGAAACGGATCGTCCCGTTGTCGTTTCGGCTCAACCGTTCTTCGCCGCTGAGCAGGGCCAGCAATTCATCCTGACCATTGCCTGCCACGCCGGCGATACCGACGATTTCGCCGCTGCGCACTTCTAGGTCGATGTCCGTCAGGGAGCAGCCGAACGGGTCCGGGTTGTGCCACGACAATCTGCTCACATTCAAAAACGCGTCACCGCCGATCACCTTCGGATAATCGGTGATCAGCTCGGCGGCTCCCCCCACCATCAACCTCGCCAATTGCTGATCCGAACACTCGGCCGGCACGCAATGACCGGCCACCCTACCGCCGCGCAGCACCGTTGCGCTGTGGCATAACGCGCGCACCTCGCCGAGCTTGTGGCTGATGAACAGAATGCTGCAACCCTCGGCGGCGAGTCGGCGCAGGGTGATGAAGAGGTCGTCGGCCTCCTGCGGTGTGAGCACGGAAGTCGGTTCATCGAGAATTAGCAGGCGAATGTCCTGCATCAGGCAGCGAACGATTTCCACCCGTTGCCGCTCGCCGATCGACAGACTGTGGACCAGTCGCTCCGGTTCGAGTGCCATGCCGTAGCGCCGGGAGACTTCACGAATCCTGGGCTCAAGCTGCTTCGGCGTGCCGGCCGCCGCGCCCATCGCCAATGCAATGTTCTGCGCCACGCTGAGGGTTTCGAACAGCGAGAAATGCTGGAACACCATGCCGATTCCCAGTCCGCGAGCCTGTGCCGGATTGCGCATGCTCACGTGCTGGCCTTGCCAGATCATTTCCCCGGAATCGGCATGGGTGACGCCGTAGATGATTTTCATCAACGTACTTTTGCCCGCGCCGTTTTCGCCGAGCAGGGCGTGGATTTCGCCGGGAGCAATGTTCAGGTCGATGGCGTCGTTGGCCAGGCAGCCGGGGTAACGTTTGCTGATTCTGCGCAGTTGCAGGCGAGGCGCTTGATCGGGGATCGGCACGGGGTTGGGCATGACAGGCTCGGGTCGCTAGAAGTTATGCCTGTGGATAAAGCAATTTCCTGGCCATTGAGTCAGGAAAACTGAAAATCCTTGCTGGCAAAGGTATTCAGGGCGAGTCCCCACCAGTTTTTTTGCCTAGTCAGGCACCACTTGAGGGCAAAGTGCTTGATCAGGCTCTGATTTTGCTCGCCGGGTACTGGTCAAAAAACGAGCAGCACGCCGCAACCTATGCCGGATATAGGGCAGAGCCAGCCATGAACGGGTTATCCACAGGTTGTTCCACAGTATTTGTGCGCAAGCCGAAAGCACGGGCATAAGTACTGTGCGGCTATCTTCTAAAGGTGATAACCGGCGCTAACTGTTTGTTTTTCCGTGGGATTAGTGGTTTGTGTGGAAAATTGGACGAAAAATGAACAAAGCCCGCAAAGCCGCATGACAGAAGGGTTACAGCAGGATGTGCTCAGGTTATCCACAGCCGGGTGCACAGCAGATGTGGGCAAGTGAACAGGCTCGATGAAAGGGCAGTGAGCGGTGTTGGTGCGATCAGTGCTGCAACACAATGCGCCCGCGACTCAGGTCTGCGAGCTGAGTTTGCAGGGTCGTGATTTGCTCTTTACCGATCGCCAATTGCAATTCCACGCCATTGGCGGTGAAGGTTTCTTCCACCACCAAACCGCCAGATTCCGCGACGCGCAGTTTCACCAGCGCCAACTCACCAAATGCACAGGCACAGCTCACCGGCATCCGGCTGATCAGCTCGACTTTCGCGGCACCTTGCAGGCACTTGTTCGCGCCACCGCCATAGGCCCGGGCGAGGCCGCCGGTGCCCAATTGAATGCCGCCATACCAACGAATCACCAGCACCGCGACCTGATCGCAATCCTGCGCTTCGATGGCCGCCAGAATCGGTCGTCCTGCGGTGCCGCCCGGTTCACCATCGTCATTGCTGCGGTATTGGTCGCCGAGCTTCCAGGCCCAGCAGTTGTGCGAGGCATTCAAGTCGCTGTGCTGATCGATGAACACCTGGGCTTCAGCTGGGCTTGCGATCGGCGCGGCGAAGGTGATGAAGCGGCTTTTGCGAATCTCTTCGCGGTATTCGCAAAAACCGCTGAGGGTAAAAGGCATAAGTGTCTTAGATAGCTGGCGTGAGGCCGCAGCCTTTTAGGATGATGCGGATCAGGTTGTTGCCGGCGTCTTCCATGTCCTGTTTGGTCAGCTTGGTACGGCCGCTGACACGGCAGATCTGGGTGGCGAAGTCGGCGTAATGCTGGGTGCTGCCCCACAGCAGGAAGATCAGGTTCACCGGGTCGACCGGATCCATCTTGCCGGCGTCGATCCACGCCTGGAACACCGCCGCCCGCCCCTGGAACCAGGCGCGATAGTCCTGATTGAAATACTCGGTCAGGCATTCACCGCCACTGATCACTTCCATGGCGAAGATCCGCGAGGCTTGCGGCTGGCGACGGGAGAATTCCATTTTGGCACGGATGTATCGCGTCAGCGCTTCGGCCGGATCGTCCTCGGCAGTCAAGGTGTTGAAGGTGCTGTCCCACAACTGAAGGATATTGCTCAACACCGCCACGTACAAACCGAGTTTGTTGGTGAAGTAATAATGCAGGTTCGCCTTGGGCAGCCCGGCATTCAGGGCGATGGTGTTCATGCTGGTGCCTTTGAATCCGTGACGGGCGAACTCGTCTTCGGCGGCTTTGATGATGGTCTCTTCGTTCTTCTGACGAATGCGGCTGGCGGGTTTGCCGCCGTGAGCGGGGACTTCAAAGGTCATAGGCACTTCCAAACAAGTGGATGGGTGTAGCCACTGCGTTGATAGCGCACCCACAAGCTTCAGACAAGTCCTGACGCAATAAAACCTGAACACCACAATTCCTGTAGGAGCAGAGCTTGCTTGCGAAAGCGGCATGTCAGTCGACATTGATATAGCTGACACGCCGCCTTCGCGAGCAAGCTTCGCTCCTACAGGTTTCCACCACTTTCAACGTGTCGCCGCGAGGCTCTCCAGAAAACTTTCCAGAACCAAATGTGGGCGCCGGCCCTTGCGCGTGACCGACGCGAGGCTCAGGTCATAAAAGCGCGCCTTGGGTTTCAGCGCACGCAATCGGCCTTGCTGCACCCAGAGGCTGGCGTAGTGGTCCGGCAGGTAGCCGATGTAGCGCCCGGTGAGGATCAGGAACGCCATGCCTTCGCGGTCCGAGGCACTGGCGGTGCAATTGAGCGCCTGATAATGCGCCTGGATTTCCGCCGGCAAACGGAAGGTCGGTGCGATGGCGTCCTGACTGTTGAGGCGCTCGTCGTCCAGTTGCTTGTCGTCGACGTAAAACAAGGGGTGGCCGACCGCGCAATACAGCAGCGAGCGTTCGCTATAAAGCGGCTGATATTCCAGCCCCGACAGTGCACTGGCCTGCGGCACCACGCCGACATGCAAGCGACCGTCGAGCACGCCTTGTTCGACTTCGTTGGGCGCGATCATGCGGATCTGAATCTGCACGTCCGGCCCGCGTTCCTTCAGTTGTGCCAGGGCATGGGTGATGCGCATGTGGGGCAGGGTGACGAGGTTGTCGGTCAGGCCGATGGTCAATTCACCACGCAAGTGCTGGTGCAGACCGTTGACCTCGGTGCGGAAACTTTCCAGTGCACTTAATAGCTGCAACGCCGATTGGTACACCTCGCGACCTTCTTCGGTCAGGGAAAACCCGGCGCGACCGCGTTGGCATAGACGAAGGCCGAGGCGCTGTTCCAGATCGCTCATTTGCTGGCTGATGGCCGAGCGACCGATGCCCAATACCGACTCCGCCGCAGAAAAGCCGCCGCATTCCACCACACTGCGGAAAATGCGCAGCAGGCGGATATCAAAGTCACTGACTTGTGCGAGTGGATCGGGGCGGCGAATGCTCATGCGCAAATAGCTCAAAGTTTAGTGTTTGACAGACTGAACGTTAGAAGAGTTGGATTTCACCGACTTTATCCTCGTGGCAACTTAGCTGCAAGAACGCTTTTGATCTCTATGCCGCTTATTGCCCTGCGAGGTTTTGCCCATGAACTTGCCCGAAAACGCCCAGTCTCCTTTGGCCAGCCAGCTCAAGCTCGATGCCCACTGGATGCCCTACACCGCCAACCGCAATTTCCAGCGCGATCCGCGACTGATCGTTGCAGCGCAGGGCAGCTGGCTGACGGACGACAAGGGTCGCAAGGTCTACGATTCGCTGTCGGGTCTCTGGACCTGTGGCGCCGGGCACACTCGCAAGGAGATCCAGGAAGCGGTCGCCAAGCAGTTGGGCACCCTGGATTACTCGCCAGGCTTCCAGTACGGCCATCCGTTGTCGTTTCAACTGGCCGAAAAAATCACCGACTTGACGCCGGGCAATCTGAATCACGTGTTCTTCACCGATTCGGGTTCCGAGTGTGCTGACACGGCGGTGAAGATGGTGCGTGCTTACTGGCGCCTGAAAGGCCAGGCGACCAAGACCAAAATGATCGGCCGTGCCCGTGGCTATCACGGCGTGAACATCGCCGGCACTAGCCTCGGTGGCGTGAACGGCAACCGCAAAATGTTCGGTCAGGCGATGATGGACGTCGATCACCTGCCGCACACGTTGCTGGCGAGCAATGCGTATTCCCGTGGCATGCCGACGGAGGGCGGTATCGCTCTGGCGGATGAACTGCTCAAACTGATCGAGCTGCATGATGCTTCGAACATCGCTGCGGTATTCGTCGAGCCAATGGCCGGTTCCGCTGGTGTGCTGGTTCCGCCACAGGGCTACCTGAAGCGTCTGCGCGAAATCTGCGATCAACACAACATCCTGTTGGTGTTCGACGAAGTGATCACCGGTTTCGGCCGTACCGGTTCCATGTTCGGTGCCGACAGCTTCGGCGTGACCCCGGACCTGATGTGCATCGCCAAGCAAGTCACCAACGGCGCGATCCCGATGGGCGCGGTGATTGCCAGCTCCGAGATCTACCAGACCTTCATGAACCAGGCGACGCCAGAGTACGCGGTGGAATTCCCGCACGGTTACACCTACTCCGCGCATCCGGTGGCTTGCGCCGCTGGCCTGGCCGCACTCGACCTGCTGCAAAAGGAAAACCTGGTGCAGAGCGTGGCCGAAGTCGCGCCACATTTCGAAAATGCGCTGCACGGCCTGAAGGGCTCGAAAAACATTATCGACATTCGTAACTACGGTCTGGCCGGCGCGATCCAGATCGCGCCACGTGACGGCGATGCCATTGTGCGTCCGTTCGAAGCCGGCATGGCGCTTTGGAAAGCCGGGTTCTACGTGCGCTTTGGCGGTGACACCCTGCAATTCGGCCCAACCTTCAATAGCAAGCCGCAAGACCTTGATCGTCTGTTCGACGCGGTCGGCGAAGTGCTGAACAAAATCGACTGATATTCCCCTCTATATGAGGCGCCCTTCGAAGGGTGCCCGTGGACAACTTTTCAGGAGCTGCGCATGAGCCTTATCCCGCATTTGATCAATGGCGAACTGGTGACCGAAGACGGTCGCACGGCTGACGTGTTCAACCCGTCCACTGGCCAGGCCATCCACAAGCTGCCGTTGGCCAGCCGCGAAACCATTCAGAAAGCCATCGACTCGGCAAAGGCTGCCTTCCCGGCCTGGCGTAACACGCCGCCGGCCAAACGTGCGCAGGTGATGTTCCGTTTCAAGCAACTGCTGGAACAGAACGAAGCACGCATCGCTCAGTTGATCAGTGAAGAGCATGGCAAGACGCTGGAAGACGCGGCGGGCGAGTTGAAGCGCGGTATCGAGAACGTTGAGTTCGCATGCGCAGCGCCGGAAATCCTCAAGGGTGAGTACAGCCGTAACGTCGGTCCGAACATTGATGCCTGGTCGGACTTCCAGCCGTTGGGCGTGGTAGCCGGTATCACTCCGTTCAACTTCCCGGCGATGGTGCCGCTGTGGATGTATCCGCTGGCAATTGTCTGCGGCAACTGCTTCATCCTCAAGCCGTCCGAGCGTGATCCGAGCTCTACGCTGCTGATTGCCCAGTTGTTGATCGAAGCAGGTCTGCCTAAAGGTGTGCTGAGTGTGGTGCACGGTGATAAGGCGGCAGTGGATGCGCTGATCGAAGCGCCGGAAGTCAAAGCGCTGAGTTTCGTGGGTTCGACGCCGATTGCCGAATACATCTATGCCGAAGGTACCAAGCGCGGCAAACGCGTCCAGGCACTGGGCGGCGCGAAGAACCATGCGGTGCTGATGCCGGATGCGGATCTGGACAACGCGGTCAGCGCACTGATGGGCGCAGCCTACGGTTCTTGCGGTGAGCGTTGCATGGCGATCTCGGTGGCCGTGTGTGTGGGTGACCAGGTGGCGGATGCGTTGGTGGCCAAGTTGGTGCCGCAAATCAAGGCGCTAAAAATCGGTGCGGGTACTTCTTGTGGGCTGGACATGGGGCCGCTGGTTTCCGGGCAGGCGCGCGATAAAGTCAGTGGCTATATAGAAGACGGCGTTTCTTCGGGTGCGTCCCTGGTTGTGGACGGTCGTGGTTTGAGCGTGGCCGGACATGAGGAAGGTTTCTTCCTGGGTGGCTGCCTGTTCGATAACGTCACGCGTGAGATGCGCATCTATAAAGAAGAGATCTTTGGGCCGGTGCTTTGCGTCGTTCGGGTCAACAGCCTGGAAGAGGCGATGCAGCTGATCAACGATCACGAGTATGGCAATGGCACCTGCATCTTCACCCGTGACGGGGAAGCGGCGCGGTTGTTCTGTGATGAGATCGAAGTCGGCATGGTCGGCGTCAACGTGCCGTTGCCGGTGCCAGTGGCTTATCACAGTTTCGGTGGCTGGAAGCGTTCGCTGTTTGGCGATCTGCATGCGTATGGCCCGGATGGCGTGCGTTTCTACACCCGTCGCAAGGCCATTACCCAGCGCTGGCCACAGCGTGCGAGCCATGAAGCGTCGCAATTCGCATTCCCTAGCTTGTAAGTAGAAGGGCAGAAGGCCGAGCCCTTTTGGGGCTCGGCCTTCGTGTTTTCGGGGTTTTTTGACCTATATGACAGAAATGTGAAATTAGGTGTTGACGGCAGATTCTGGAAGTCTATAATTCGCCCCACTTCCGGCGCAGTCGAAACGGAAAACTCCTTGGTAAACAAAGAGTTACGCAGTTTTCGGCAGCGAGTTGCTTCAGGTCATCGAAGCCCAGAAGGAGTTGATCAGGCAGGGTTGTTTAGCTTGATTGACGATTCGATCTTCTCGGTCGAAAGCGGAGAAAAAGAGGTGTTGACAGCAGCGAGTAACGCTGTAGAATTCGCCTCCCGCTAACGAGAGATCGGAAGCGCAAGTGGTTGAAGTTGCAAAGGAAACTTTGAAGGCTTCTGAAAATAACCGCTTGACAGCAACAGAGGCTGCTGTAGAATGCGCGCCTCGGTTGAGACGAAAGATCTTAACCAACCGCTCTTTAACAACTGAATCAAGCAATTCGTGTGGGTGCTTGTGGAGTCAGACTGATAGTCAACAAGATTATCAGCATCACAAGTTACTCCGCGAGAAATCAAAGATGTAACCAACGATTGCTGAGCCAAGTTTAGGGTTTCTTAAAAACCCAAAGATGTTTGAACTGAAGAGTTTGATCATGGCTCAGATTGAACGCTGGCGGCAGGCCTAACACATGCAAGTCGAGCGGCAGCACGGGTACTTGTACCTGGTGGCGAGCGGCGGACGGGTGAGTAATGCCTAGGAATCTGCCTGGTAGTGGGGGATAACGCTCGGAAACGGACGCTAATACCGCATACGTCCTACGGGAGAAAGCAGGGGACCTTCGGGCCTTGCGCTATCAGATGAGCCTAGGTCGGATTAGCTAGTTGGTGAGGTAATGGCTCACCAAGGCGACGATCCGTAACTGGTCTGAGAGGATGATCAGTCACACTGGAACTGAGACACGGTCCAGACTCCTACGGGAGGCAGCAGTGGGGAATATTGGACAATGGGCGAAAGCCTGATCCAGCCATGCCGCGTGTGTGAAGAAGGTCTTCGGATTGTAAAGCACTTTAAGTTGGGAGGAAGGGCATTTACCTAATACGTAAGTGTTTTGACGTTACCGACAGAATAAGCACCGGCTAACTCTGTGCCAGCAGCCGCGGTAATACAGAGGGTGCAAGCGTTAATCGGAATTACTGGGCGTAAAGCGCGCGTAGGTGGTTTGTTAAGTTGGATGTGAAATCCCCGGGCTCAACCTGGGAACTGCATTCAAAACTGACAAGCTAGAGTATGGTAGAGGGTGGTGGAATTTCCTGTGTAGCGGTGAAATGCGTAGATATAGGAAGGAACACCAGTGGCGAAGGCGACCACCTGGACTGATACTGACACTGAGGTGCGAAAGCGTGGGGAGCAAACAGGATTAGATACCCTGGTAGTCCACGCCGTAAACGATGTCAACTAGCCGTTGGGAGCCTTGAGCTCTTAGTGGCGCAGCTAACGCATTAAGTTGACCGCCTGGGGAGTACGGCCGCAAGGTTAAAACTCAAATGAATTGACGGGGGCCCGCACAAGCGGTGGAGCATGTGGTTTAATTCGAAGCAACGCGAAGAACCTTACCAGGCCTTGACATCCAATGAACTTTCCAGAGATGGATTGGTGCCTTCGGGAACATTGAGACAGGTGCTGCATGGCTGTCGTCAGCTCGTGTCGTGAGATGTTGGGTTAAGTCCCGTAACGAGCGCAACCCTTGTCCTTAGTTACCAGCACGTAATGGTGGGCACTCTAAGGAGACTGCCGGTGACAAACCGGAGGAAGGTGGGGATGACGTCAAGTCATCATGGCCCTTACGGCCTGGGCTACACACGTGCTACAATGGTCGGTACAGAGGGTTGCCAAGCCGCGAGGTGGAGCTAATCCCAGAAAACCGATCGTAGTCCGGATCGCAGTCTGCAACTCGACTGCGTGAAGTCGGAATCGCTAGTAATCGCGAATCAGAATGTCGCGGTGAATACGTTCCCGGGCCTTGTACACACCGCCCGTCACACCATGGGAGTGGGTTGCACCAGAAGTAGCTAGTCTAACCTTCGGGAGGACGGTTACCACGGTGTGATTCATGACTGGGGTGAAGTCGTAACAAGGTAGCCGTAGGGGAACCTGCGGCTGGATCACCTCCTTAATCGACGACATCAGCTGCTCCATAAGTTCCCACACGAATTGCTTGATTCATTGAAGAAGACGATAAGAAGCAGCCCGAAATTGGGTCTGTAGCTCAGTTGGTTAGAGCGCACCCCTGATAAGGGTGAGGTCGGCAGTTCGAATCTGCCCAGACCCACCAATTTTGTGTGGGAACCTGTAGAAATACGGGGCCATAGCTCAGCTGGGAGAGCGCCTGCCTTGCACGCAGGAGGTCAACGGTTCGATCCCGTTTGGCTCCACCACTACTGCTTCTGTTTGTTGAAAGCTTAGAAATGAGCATTCCATTGTGATGATGGTGAATGTTGATTTCTAGTCTTTGGCTAGATCGTTCTTTAAAAATTTGGGTATGTGATAGAAAGATAGACTGAACGTTACTTTCACTGGTAACGGATCAGGCTAAGGTAAAATTTGTGAGTTGCTCTTAATTGAGTATTATCGAATTTTCGGCGAATGTCGTCTTCACAGTATAACCAGATTGCTTGGGGTTATATGGTCAAGTGAAGAAGCGCATACGGTGGATGCCTTGGCAGTCAGAGGCGATGAAAGACGTGGTAGCCTGCGAAAAGCTTCGGGGAGTCGGCAAACAGACTTTGATCCGGAGATGTCTGAATGGGGGAACCCAGCCATCATAAGATGGTTATCTTAAGCTGAATACATAGGCTTAAGAGGCGAACCAGGGGAACTGAAACATCTAAGTACCCTGAGGAAAAGAAATCAACCGAGATTCCCTTAGTAGTGGCGAGCGAACGGGGACTAGCCCTTAAGTGGCTTTGAGATTAGCGGAACGCTCTGGAAAGTGCGGCCATAGTGGGTGATAGCCCTGTACGCGAAAATCTCTTAGTCATGAAATCGAGTAGGACGGAGCACGAGAAACTTTGTCTGAATATGGGGGGACCATCCTCCAAGGCTAAATACTACTGACTGACCGATAGTGAACTAGTACCGTGAGGGAAAGGCGAAAAGAACCCCGGAGAGGGGAGTGAAATAGATCCTGAAACCGTATGCGTACAAGCAGTGGGAGCCCACTTTGTTGGGTGACTGCGTACCTTTTGTATAATGGGTCAGCGACTTATTTTCAGTGGCGAGCTTAACCGAATAGGGGAGGCGTAGCGAAAGCGAGTCTTAATAGGGCGTCTAGTCGCTGGGAATAGACCCGAAACCGGGCGATCTATCCATGGGCAGGTTGAAGGTTGGGTAACACTAACTGGAGGACCGAACCGACTACCGTTGAAAAGTTAGCGGATGACCTGTGGATCGGAGTGAAAGGCTAATCAAGCTCGGAGATAGCTGGTTCTCCTCGAAAGCTATTTAGGTAGCGCCTCATGTATCACTGTAGGGGGTAGAGCACTGTTTCGGCTAGGGGGTCATCCCGACTTACCAAACCGATGCAAACTCCGAATACCTACAAGTGCCGAGCATGGGAGACACACGGCGGGTGCTAACGTCCGTCGTGAAAAGGGAAACAACCCAGACCGTCAGCTAAGGTCCCAAAGTTATGGTTAAGTGGGAAACGATGTGGGAAGGCTTAGACAGCTAGGAGGTTGGCTTAGAAGCAGCCACCCTTTAAAGAAAGCGTAATAGCTCACTAGTCGAGTCGGCCTGCGCGGAAGATGTAACGGGGCTCAAACCATACACCGAAGCTACGGGTATCACTTAGGTGATGCGGTAGAGGAGCGTTCTGTAAGCCTGTGAAGGTGAGTTGAGAAGCTTGCTGGAGGTATCAGAAGTGCGAATGCTGACATGAGTAACGACAATGGGTGTGAAAAACACCCACGCCGAAAGACCAAGGTTTCCTGCGCAACGTTAATCGACGCAGGGTTAGTCGGTCCCTAAGGCGAGGCTGAAAAGCGTAGTCGATGGAAAACAGGTTAATATTCCTGTACTTCTGGTTATTGCGATGGAGGGACGGAGAAGGCTAGGCCAGCTTGGCGTTGGTTGTCCAAGTTTAAGGTGGTAGGCTGGAATCTTAGGTAAATCCGGGATTCTAAGGCCGAGAGCTGATGACGAGTGTTCTTTTAGAACACGAAGTGGTTGATGCCATGCTTCCAAGAAAAGCTTCTAAGCTTCAGGTAACCAGGAACCGTACCCCAAACCGACACAGGTGGTTGGGTAGAGAATACCAAGGCGCTTGAGAGAACTCGGGTGAAGGAACTAGGCAAAATGGCACCGTAACTTCGGGAGAAGGTGCGCCGGTGAGGGTGAAGGACTTGCTCCGTAAGCTCATGCCGGTCGAAGATACCAGGCCGCTGCGACTGTTTATTAAAAACACAGCACTCTGCAAACACGAAAGTGGACGTATAGGGTGTGACGCCTGCCCGGTGCCGGAAGGTTAATTGATGGGGTTAGCTAACGCGAAGCTCTTGATCGAAGCCCCGGTAAACGGCGGCCGTAACTATAACGGTCCTAAGGTAGCGAAATTCCTTGTCGGGTAAGTTCCGACCTGCACGAATGGCGTAACGATGGCGGCGCTGTCTCCACCCGAGACTCAGTGAAATTGAAATCGCTGTGAAGATGCAGTGTATCCGCGGCTAGACGGAAAGACCCCGTGAACCTTTACTATAGCTTTGCACTGGACTTTGAATTTGCTTGTGTAGGATAGGTGGGAGGCTTTGAAGCGTGGACGCCAGTTCGCGTGGAGCCAACCTTGAAATACCACCCTGGCAACTTTGAGGTTCTAACTCAGGTCCGTTATCCGGATCGAGGACAGTGTATGGTGGGTAGTTTGACTGGGGCGGTCTCCTCCTAAAGAGTAACGGAGGAGTACGAAGGTGCGCTCAGACCGGTCGGAAATCGGTCGTAGAGTATAAAGGCAAAAGCGCGCTTGACTGCGAGACAGACACGTCGAGCAGGTACGAAAGTAGGTCTTAGTGATCCGGTGGTTCTGTATGGAAGGGCCATCGCTCAACGGATAAAAGGTACTCCGGGGATAACAGGCTGATACCGCCCAAGAGTTCATATCGACGGCGGTGTTTGGCACCTCGATGTCGGCTCATCACATCCTGGGGCTGAAGCCGGTCCCAAGGGTATGGCTGTTCGCCATTTAAAGTGGTACGCGAGCTGGGTTTAGAACGTCGTGAGACAGTTCGGTCCCTATCTGCCGTGGACGTTTGAGATTTGAGAGGGGCTGCTCCTAGTACGAGAGGACCGGAGTGGACGAACCTCTGGTGTTCCGGTTGTCACGCCAGTGGCATTGCCGGGTAGCTATGTTCGGAATAGATAACCGCTGAAAGCATCTAAGCGGGAAACTAGCCTCAAGATGAGATCTCACTGGGACCTTGAGTCCCCTGAAGGGCCGTCGAAGACTACGACGTTGATAGGTTGGGTGTGTAAGCGCTGTGAGGCGTTGAGCTAACCAATACTAATTGCCCGTGAGGCTTGACCATATAACACCCAAGCAATTTGCAAGCTTTGAGCTGAAAAGCAAAAGAGCACCAGATTGCGGTGTGTGAAGACGAAACGAGCCGAAAGTTCGAAAAACTCACAAAACACCGAGATCTATCACATACCCATTCGCTGGAGCGTAATCCGTAAGGAGAACGACCTGGCTACCGAATTTCTTGACGACCATAGAGCATTGGAACCACCTGATCCCATCCCGAACTCAGCAGTGAAACGATGCATCGCCGATGGTAGTGTGGGGTTTCCCCATGTGAGAGTAGGTCATCGTCAAGATTAAATTCCGAAACCCCTATCTGCGTATGCAGGTAGGGGTTTTGTTTTGCCCGCAGGAAAGTTCGTACAGCAACATCGGACGGCTCCCGGCTGTCACAGTCTCCCGACAATGCTAAGGTTCGGCCCTAGCTTTTGTATTTTCCCAAGGAAGCCTTTATGCCGGACGCGACGTCCCTCAGTGCTGGTTTTATGGTGGTTCACGGTAATCGCCTGGACGAGTTGCGCAGTCTGGTGGTCAGCTGGATGCGCCGCTACCCGCTGGCTCCCTTGGAAAATGAAATCGCCCTGGTACAGAGCAACGGCATCGCCCAGTGGCTGAAACTGGCTCTGGCTGAAGACCCTGAAGAAGACGACATGGGCGGCTGCGGCATTGCAGCAGCCATCGACGTTCAACTTCCGGGCAGCTTCATGTGGCAGCTCTATCGCATGGTTTTGGGCCGTGATGAAATTCCGGTTAAATCCCTGCTCGATAAGGCCCCACTGACCTGGCGGTTGATGCGTCTGCTTCCGCAGCTGATCAATCAACCGCATTTCGAACCGCTGGAACGCTTCCTTACCAATGACTCCGATCTACGTAAACGCTACCAGTTGTCCGAGCGGCTGGCGGATCTGTTCGACCAATATCAGGTATACCGAGCCGACTGGCTCGAAGACTGGGCGGAAGGTCGTCATCAATTGCGAAACGGCCGAGGCGAAGCCAAGCCCCTGACCCCAGCCAACTGCTGGCAGGCAGAGTTGTGGCGTGCGCTGTTGCTGGATGTGGGTGAGCAAGGCATGGCGCAAAGCCGTGCCGGTGTGCATCAACGGTTCATCGAACGTATCAAGAGCCTCGACGTGGCACCCAGTGGATTACCTTCTCGGGTGATCGTTTTCGGGATCTCCTCTCTCCCGGCACAAGCGCTCGAAGCTCTCGCCGGACTAGCGCGATTCAGCCAGGTTCTGCTTTGCGTACACAACCCATGTCGTCACCATTGGGCAGACATCGTCGCCGATAAAGACCTATTGCGGCATCAATACAAACGCCAGGCTCGCAAGAGCGGTATGCCTGTTGTGCTTGATCCGCAAACTCTTCACCAACATGCTCACCCGCTATTGGCGGCATGGGGCAAGCAGGGGCGGGACTATATCAATCTGCTCGACAGCTACGACGATCCCAACAGCTACCGCTCGGCATTTCGTGATGGGCGAATCGACTTGTTCAGTGATAGCCAGCCACAGACCCTGCTTAACCAGTTGCAGGACGACATCCTTGAACTGCGCCCCCTGAACGAAACCCGCGAACTCTGGCCGCCTGTCGATCTCAATCAGGACGAATCCATTCGTTTCCACATCGCTCATAGCGCCCAGCGCGAAGTGGAGATCCTCCACGATCAGTTGCTCGCACGCTTCAGTGCCGATCCAGACTTGAAACCTCGCGACGTAATAGTGATGGTTCCGGACATCGACAGCTACGCTCCGCATATCCGTGCAGTATTCGGTCAACTTGATCGCTTCGATCCGCGCTTCATTCCCTTCACACTGGCGGATCAAGGCCAGCGCGGTCGTGATCCGCTGCTGATTGCTGTCGAACATCTACTCAAGCTACCTGACAGCCGCTTCCCCGTGAGCGAGATCCTCGATTTGCTGGACGTTCCCGCATTGCGCGCTCGCTTCGGTGTAGAGGAACGTGACCTGCCCACCCTGCATCGCTGGATCGAAGGTGCTGGTATTCGCTGGGGAATGAATGCCGAGCAGCGTGCGGGTTTGGGCTTGCCTGAAGAACTGGAGCAAAACAGTTGGCGTTTTGGCCTGCGCCGGATGCTGCTCGGTTATGCCGTCGGCACTGCCGCTGCCTGCGAAGGCATTGAGCCTTACGACGAGATTGGCGGTCTGGATGCTGCGCTCATCGGTCCTTTGGTTGCGCTGCTGGACGCGTTGGAAATTGCCCACCAGGAGCTGACTCAACCGGCACCGCCCAAGCAATGGGCCGTCAGGATGCAGGCTTTGGTGCAGTTGTTCTTTCAGGCCAGCAATGAGCATGACGACTACTTGCTGGGCCAACTTGAAGAGCTGCGGGAAACCTGGCTCGATACCTGCGAATCAGTGGGCTTGCATGATGAGTTGCCTTTGACCGTGGTCCGTGAAGCCTGGCTGGCAGGCCTCGACCAGGGCCGCCTGTCCCAGCGCTTCCTGGCCGGGGCGGTCAATTTCTGCACCTTGATGCCGATGAGGGCGATCCCCTTCAAACTCGTTTGTCTGCTCGGGATGAATGACGGAGATTACCCGCGCGCACAACCACCGCTGGACTTCGATCTCATGGGCAGCGACTACCGCCCAGGTGATCGTTCCCGGCGTGAGGATGACCGCTATCTCTTGTTGGAAGCCCTGTTGTCGGCACGTGACCAACTCTATATCAGTTGGGTCGGCCGCAGCATTCGTGACAATAGCGAGCGCCCGGCCTCGGTACTGATTGGCCAACTGCGCGATCATCTCGCAGGCGGCTGGCGATTACAGGTCGACAGTGAAAAGCTGCTGGAATCCTTGACTCAGGAACACCCGCTGCAACCCTTCAGTGCTCGCTATTTTCATGAAGGTGGTGACCTGTTCAGCTTCGCCAGCGAGTGGCAGGTGCTTCATCAAGCCAGTGAACAGGCAACGGACATCAAGGTCCTTGATGCCTATGTTCAGGAAGAGCCGTTGAGCCTCGGTCAATTGCAGGACTTCCTGCGCAATCCCGTGCGACATTTTTTCAGTCAGCGACTCAAGGTTTTCTTCGAAGCGGCTGAAGCACCGTTGGCCGATGAAGAGCCCTTTGTACTCGATGCCCTCCAGCGCTATAGCCTTAGTGACAGCTTGCTCGAAGCGGCGCTAGGACAACTGGATCACGCCGATCAAGCGCTTGAGGCCCAGGCTAAACGTTTGCAAAACAGTGGGCTCTTGCCCATGGCCGGTTTCGGCGAATGCCTGCAGCGAGAATTGATCGAGCCATTGCCGGATCTGTTGCAGCGTTATCAACAACTCCTTGCGTTGTGGCCGACACCGCTAACCAGTGCGTTGCCAGTCAACCTGGAGTTCGAAGGTCTGCGCCTTGAAGGCTGGCTCAGTGACCTGCACCAACGTGCGGATGGCGGTTTGTTGGCGGTTACCACGATTCCCAACAGCATCGGCTCGATCAAGACCCGCAAGTGGCATCGGCTGACGCGACCTTGGGTCAATCACATTGTCGCTTGCGCCAGCGGCATGTCGATGACCACCGCGTTGGTCGCCAGTGACGACAGTCTGCTACTGGCCCCTTTGGAGCAGGGCGCTGCACGTCATGCCCTGAGTAACCTGTTGCAAGCATGGCAAACCGGCATGCGCCAATCCCTCCCGATTGCCGTGAAAACCGCCTTCGCATGGCTCTCTCAAACTGACCCGGTCAAAGCCGATGCCGCCGCTCGCAAAGCCTATGAAGGTGACGGTCAAACCACCGACGGCGAACGCCGTGAAAGCCCGGCACTGGCCCGGCAGTTCGCCGACTACGACGCTCTGACCGCCGAGGAGACCTTTCCCGATTGGTGCAACGCCTTGTACAAACCAATGCTTGAAGCCCCCTGGCGTTCATTGACCAGCGAGGAGGCGCGCTCATGACCACGAAAACACCACTGGCCCTGGCTTTTCCCTTGAGCGGCAGCCAACTGATCGAAGCCAGCGCCGGTACCGGCAAGACGTTCACCATTTCTGCGCTGTACCTGCGTCTGGTCCTCGGTCACGGTGGCGAATCGAGTGGTTTTGGGCGTGAACTGTTGCCGCCGCAAATCCTCGTTGTCACGTTCACCGATGCCGCGACCAAAGAGCTGCGCGAACGTATTCGCACCCGTCTGGCAGAGGCGGCCCGATACTTTCGTGACGAGACTCAGGCACCCGATAGCCTCATCGCGGAATTGCGTGACCAGTACCTCCCTGAACAGTGGTCCGGCTGTGCGAACCGTCTGGACATTGCCGCACAGTGGATGGATGAAGCCGCCGTCTCGACCATTCACAGTTGGTGCCAGCGCATGTTGCGCGAGCACGCCTTTGACAGTGGCAGCCTGTTTACCCAGACCCTGGAAACCGATCACAGTGACTTGCTGGGCGAAGTCCTGCGCGATTACTGGCGGCTGTTCTGTTACCCGATGCAAGGTGATGCACTCAACTGGGTGCGGGGTAATTGGGGGGGGCCGGCGGCGTTATTGCCGCGAGTACGCAGTTTGTTTGCCAGTGAGCGTGACAGCGTTGAAGGCAAGGAGCCTGCCGAGCTGATCGTTGAGTGCTTGCAGGAACGGCGATTGGCCTTGCTCGAACTCAAGATGCCCTGGCGCCAATGGGCGGACGAGCTGCTTGCCATCTGTCACCAAGGTGTTGCGAGCAAAAGTGTCGACGGTCGAAAGATGCAGGCACGTTATTTCGAACCCTGGTTCGAAAAGCTCAAAGCCTGGGCCGAAGATGAATCCCTTGAGCAACTGGACATCGGCACCGGCTTCACTCGCCTGACGCCTGACGGCATGGCCGAAGCCTGGAAAGGCGACGCCCCCAGTCATCCGGGGCTGGACGCCATGCCCAGGCTCAAGGCCAGCCTCGACGGCTTGCCAACCCCCGACGCTGCCGTTCTGCAACATGCCGCGCAGTGGGTCGGAGCCCGGTTCGAGGAAGAAAAACGTCGCCGCGCGGAAATGGGCTTCGATGACATGCTGCTGCGCCTCGATGCGGCGTTGCAATCCGAGGGTGGTGAACGCCTGGCGACCCTGATTCGCGAGCAGTTTCCGGTGGCGCTGATCGATGAGTTCCAGGACACCGACCCGGTGCAGTACCGGATTTTCGAAAGCATCTATCGCATCGAAGACAACAACCCTGAATGCGGCCTGTTTCTGATCGGCGACCCCAAGCAAGCGATCTACGCCTTTCGCGGCGCCGACATCTACACCTACCTGCGCGCCCGCCAGGCCACCGCCGGCCGTCTGCATACCCTGGGGACGAATTTCCGTTCCAGCCATGGCATGGTCAATGCGGTGAACCATGTGTTCGAGCGCGCGGAGTCTCGTGAGCTGGGGCGCGGTGCGTTTCTGTTTCGTGAAAAGAATGGTGAGAACCCGGTACCGTTCCTGCCCGTCGAGTCCCAAGGGCGCAAAGAAGTTCTGCACATCAATGGCCATCTCGTGCCGGCTCTGAACATCTGGCACCTGTCCGCCGATCAGCCGCTGTCCGGCGCGCAATACCGACAAAAACTCGCCGCCGCGTGCGCCAGTGAAATCACCGCGTTACTCAATGGTGGCCAGGAAGGTCGGGCAGGTTTCATAGAGAAGGACAAGGATTTCCGGGGCCTGCTGCCCGCGGACATCGCCATTCTGGTTCGCGACGGCAAAGAGGCCCAGGCCGTGCGTAGCGAACTGTCTGCACGCGGGGTGCGCAGCGTTTATCTGTCGGACAAGGATTCGGTGTTCGCCGCTCAAGAAGCCCACGACCTGCTGACTTGGCTCAAAGCCTGTGCCGAACCGGATGTCGAGCGACCGCTGCGAGCCGCTTTGGCCAGCATCACGCTGAACCTTTCCCTGGCGGAACTGGAGCGGCTGAATCAGGACGAACTGGCCTGGGAAGCGCGGGTCATGCAGTTCCGCGGTTATCGCGAGCTGTGGCGCAAGCAAGGCGTGCTGCCCATGTTGCGGCGCTTGCTGCATGACTTCCAGTTGCCCCGGTCGTTGATCGCGCGCAGCGACGGCGAACGTGTACTGACTAACTTGCTGCACCTGTCCGAGCTATTGCAACAATCCGCTGCCGAACTCGACGGCGAGCAAGCGTTGATTCGTCATTTGTCTGAGCATCTGGCGTTATCCGGTCAGGCCGGTGAAGAACAGATCCTGCGTCTGGAAAGCGACGAGCAACTGGTCAAGGTCGTGACCATTCACAAGTCCAAGGGGCTTGAGTATCCCTTGGTGTTTCTGCCGTTCATTTGCTCGGCGAAACCGGTGGATGGCAGCCGTTTGCCGCTGCATTACCACGATGCAAACGGCAAGGCGCAGGTGACCTTGAAGCCGACTGCCGAGTTGATCGCCCTGGCCGATGAGGAGCGTCTGGCCGAGGATCTGCGGTTGCTCTATGTCGCCCTGACCCGGGCGCAACATGCCTGCTGGCTGGGTGTAACCGATCTCAAACGCGGCAATAACAACAGCTCGGTGCTGCACCTTTCTGCGTTGGGATACTTGTTGGGCGGCGGGGCGCTATTGGCTGAATCCGCAGGCTTGAAACGCTGGCTCGAAGATCTACAACAGGACTGCCCGGCACTTCTATACGGTGATATGCCGCCAGCAACGGCCGAGCATTACCATCCGCCACGCAATGACGCGACGTTGCTTGCGCCGCTGATACCCAAGCGCAAAGCCAGTGAAAACTGGTGGATTGCTTCGTACAGTGCCTTGCGCATCGGCGACAGTCTGAGCGTGGGCAGTGACGAAGCCCCGGAGAACCCGCAGGCGCAAAAGCTCTTTGACGACGAACGCCTCGATCCGCAGGCGCCACGAGAAGTGGCTGCCGGTGGTGCCGATATCCATCGATTCCCCCGCGGCCCCAACCCCGGCACCTTTCTCCATGGTTTGCTGGAGTGGGCCGGTGATGAAGGTTTTTCTGCTGCACCACAAGTCGTGGAAGATGCCATTGCCCGCCGCTGCAATCGCCGTGGCTGGGAAGGCTGGATCAGCACCCTGAGCGATTGGCTGCAACACTTGCTCAAGTCTTCGTTGCACCTTGGCGGGGGGCTGGCTCCGGTCGTGTTCGAGCAGCTCACTCAATACCGCGTCGAGATGGAATTCTGGTTCGCCAGTCATAAAGTCGACGTGCTCAAGCTTGATGAATTGGTGCGTCAACATACGCACAACGGCGTCGCTCGGGTCGCCGCTGAACCGGTCTTGCTCAACGGCATGTTCAAGGGCTTCATCGACCTGACGTTCGAGCACGACGGTCGTTATTACGTCGCCGACTACAAATCCAACTGGCTGGGGCCCGATGACGCGGCGTACACCGAGCAGGCCATGGAGCAGTCGATTCTCGACAATCGTTACGACCTGCAATACGTGTTGTACCTGTTGGCCCTGCATCGCCAGCTCAAGGCGCGGCTTGCCGACTACGATTACGACCGGCATGTCGGTGGCGCGCTGTACCTGTTCTTGCGCGGCACACGGGCATCAACCCAGGGCGTCTATTTCGCCCGTCCACCCAGAGAGCTGATCGAGCGTCTGGATCGACTCTTCCAGGGCAAGCCAGTGCCCAAGACCGAACCCGCCTGGGAACAGGGAGTACTGCTATGAGCCGCACCTTCGCCGATTTGCTGCCCACGCCATTGGCAGCCGAAAGCCTGGCGGATCTGGCGCCCCTGAGTCGCGCCGATGACTTGTTACTGTTACTGGCACGCTGGGTTGAACGCGGCTGGCTGCGGGCTCTGGATAAGGCCTTTGTGGCCTTCCTCCACGAGCTTGCCCCCGACGACGATCCGTTGGTGTTGCTCGCCGCCGCATTGACCAGTCACCAATTGGGTCACGGCCATGTCTGCCTGGACCTGTTCGAGACGCTCAAGGAGCCGGATTTCGCCCTGTCGTTGCCACCGGAGGGCGATCTGCAAAGCGGCGCGATGGTGTTGCCATCGCAATTGCTTGAAACGCTGGATGGCGCCCATTGGTGCAAGGTCCTGGCGTCCAGCCGTCTGGTGGCTCTGGCGGTCGATGGTCGTGAGGCTGCGCAATCACGGCCCTTGGTTTTATCGGGCAAGCGCCTGTACCTGCGTCGCTACTGGGCTTACGAAAGGCGCATCGACAACGCCCTGCGTCTGCGCCTGGCTGAACACGAAACAACGCCCAATGACTTGCCCGGGCGACTCACTGGCTTATTCGGTCCAGCCAGCCCCGGCGACGTGATCGACTGGCAGAAACTCGCCTGTGCCCTGGCTACCCGCAGTGCATTCAGCATCGTCACCGGCGGCCCGGGGACCGGTAAAACCACCACGGTCGTGCGCTTGCTGGCATTGCTCCAGGCCCCGGCAGTGGAGGCTGGTAAACCGCTGCGCATCCGTCTTGCCGCACCCACCGGCAAAGCGGCGGCACGGCTGACAGAGTCCATCAGCCAGCAAGTCAGGACGCTGGAAGTCGATGAATCCGTAAGAAACAAGATCCCCTCTGACGTGACTACCGTGCACCGCTTGCTTGGCAGTCGCCCCGGTACCCGGCACTTCCGTCACCATGCCGGTAATCGCTTGCCGCTGGATGTGCTGGTGGTGGACGAAGCCTCGATGATTGACCTGGAGATGATGGCCAATCTGCTCGACGCGATGCCGGCCCATGCCCGGCTGGTGTTGCTCGGTGACAAGGACCAGTTGGCATCGGTAGAGGCCGGCGCCGTGCTCGGTGATTTGTGCCGCGACGCCGAGGCCGGTTGGTACAGCCCGCAGACGCGCCAGTGGCTGGAGACAGTCAGTGGTGAAAGCCTGGTGGCCAGCGGTTTGCAGGAAGACGCTGACGCAAGTCACCCCCTGGCCCAGCAAGTGGTGATGCTGCGTCACTCGCGCCGGTTCGGTGAGGGCAGTGGCATTGGCCAGTTGGCGCGTTGGGTCAACCAGCAACAACCGGAGGAAGCCCGCACGTTGCTGGCTGCTCGAAGTCATGCCGACGTGTTTTCCCTGCCCCTCAAAGGTGAGCACGATCGGGCGCTCGAAAGCTTGCTGCTCGAAGGCCATGGCGACGGACCGCAAGGCTATCGCCATTACCTGAGTCTGCTTCGCAGCCAACGGCCACCGCTCGACAGTCTGCTCGAAGACTCACGCTGGACCGATTGGGCGCGTCAGGTATTGCAAGCTTTCGACGCCTTCCAGTTGTTGTGCGCGGTACGCAAAGGGCCATGGGGCGTGGAGGGATTGAATCAACGTGTGACCGCCGCGCTGCTCAAGGCTCGACTGATCGACAGCGACCAGCAGTGGTACGAAGGCCGACCCGTATTGATGACGCGTAATGACTATGGCCTGGGGTTGATGAACGGAGATATCGGCATTGCCCTCAAACTGCCGGAACGTGATGGACCCGATGCAGGCAAGCAAGTCCTGCGTGTGGCGTTCCCGCGCAATGATGGCCAAGGTGGCGTGCGATTCGTTCTGCCCAGTCGACTCAACGATGTCGAGACGGTTTATGCCATGACCGTACACAAATCCCAGGGCTCGGAGTTTGCCCATACGGCGTTGATTCTGCCGGATGCCCTGAACCCTGTGCTCACCAAGGAACTGATCTACACCGGGATCACCCGGGCCAAGAACTGGTTCACCTTGATCGAGCCGCGTGCCGGGGTGTTCGAGGAGGCGGTGCGACGCAAGGTCAAACGCTTGAGCGGGTTGATGCTGGAGTTGGAAGATGGGATTGAGCCGAGCCATTGAATGGGTGGCGCTGGACGACGGAAACTGTCTGAAGTGCCGTAGTGCGCCGCCTCGCTGGGGTGCCAACGCTATGCTATCGTTGCGGCATCATTTCGTAACATCGAAGAGAATCCCGCATGAAGGTGGCTGTCTGGACGACAGGGCGCGTCGTTGGCCGCAAGCAAGTGCTGCTCGCGGGGTTTCTCTGTTTGCTGACCGGTGTTGTGTTCGCTCAATCGGAAACCCCGGTGAGCATGGCCGACCAACGCGCCAGATCGGTCACTCAGGTTGTCCTCGGAATTCTCAGTTACGCGCGCTGGCCTGTTGAGCCTGCACGACTGCGCCTGTGTGTGGTCGGCCCTACCGAATACACCGACGATCTGGTCAAGGGCACGACCCAGGCCACCGGCCGGTCCGTCACCGTGCGTCGGCTGTTGGCCGACAATCCGTCGATTGTCGGTGAATGCGATGCGGTGTACATCGGCAAGTTGACCGACGACGAGCGCCGCCAACTCTTTGCTTCGCTGACAGGACGCCCGGTGTTGAGCATCAGCGAGAGCGATGATCAATGCACCGTCGGCAGTCTGTTTTGCCTCAGGGTCACTGATGATCAGGTGTCTTTCGAGGTCAACCTCGACTCCGTCGCCCGCAGCGGCGTGCGCATTCACCCCAGTGTGCTGCAACTGTCCCGCCGCAAGCCGGCGGCGCCATGAGTCTATTCAAACCGGGTAGTCGCCCAACGTTACGCTCGGTCATTGGCCGCGGACATTTGATCGTCGCCCTGGTAGGCGTGGCCATGGCCAGCCTCTCGCTGACACTGTTGGGTGTGTTGGCCTTGCGGGTGTATGCCGACCACAACCTGCACCTGATCGCACGCTCGATCAATTACACAGTGGAAGCCGCCGTGGTGTTCAACGACAAAGCCGCAGCCACTGAGGCCCTGGCATTGATCGCCTCCACTGAAGAAGTCGCTGACGCCAAGGTGCTGGATGAAAAAGGCCGGTTACTGGCCCGTTGGCAGCGACCGGAAAGCGGATTGTTCTCCGATCTGGAATTGCAGATCGCCAAAGCCTTTCTGGAAAAACCCATCGACATGCCGATCGTTCATCAAGGTCGGGAAATCGGCAGCATCCAGCTAACGGGGCACGGCGGCAGTCTGTTGCGCTTCTTGCTCAGCGGTCTGGTGGGAATCGTCCTGTGCACAGCGATCAGCGCCTGGGTCGCACTCTATCTGGCGCGCCGACAACTTCGCGGGATTACGGGGCCTCTGCGAAGCCTGGCCGCCGTAGCCCACGCCGCCCGCAGCGATCGAGCCTTCGACCGGCGCGTGCCACCCGCCGATATCGCTGAACTCGACAACCTGGGCAACGACTTCAATGCCTTGCTCGATGAACTCGAGTCCTGGCAGACCCACCTGCAAAGCGAAAACGAAACCCTGGCGCACCAGGCCAGCCACGACAGTCTCACCGGACTACCGAACCGGGCGTTTTTCGAAGGCCGACTGATTCGCGCGCTGCGCAATGCCCACAAGCTCAATGAACGCGTGGCTGTGCTGTTTCTCGACAGCGATCGTTTCAAGGAAATCAATGACAGCTTCGGTCATGCCGCCGGTGACGCCGTGCTGGTCGCCGTCGCCAGCAGGGTTCGGGCGCAGTTGCGTGAAGAGGATCTGGTTGCACGTCTGGGCGGCGACGAGTTTGCGGTATTGCTGACGCCGCTGCATAAAACCGAAGACGCCGAGCGGATTGCTGACAAGATCCTCGCCAGCATGGAAGTCCCAATCCCGTTACCGGGTCATACCCAGGTCCTGACTTCACTCAGTATCGGTATTGCCGTGTACCCGGATCATGGTGCCACCCCGGGCGCGTTGCTCAATGCCGCCGATGCGGCGATGTACCAGGCCAAGCGCCTTTCCCGCGGTGCGCAGCACACGTCCGGGTCGGAGCACCCGGTCGCCCACGTACAAACCAGGAGCTAAATGGTCGTGTCCTCAATCACCCAGCGTTCCCTGCGATTTTTCGCAATCATCTTGTTCATGGCCATGCTGGCATTGACCGGGTGCCAGACCGCACCGCAAAAGGGGCTGACCCCGGCGCAAATCACTGTACTCAAACAGCAAGGCTTCGAGCTGACTGATGAGGGCTGGGCGTTCGGTCTATCCGGCAAAGTACTGTTTGGCAGTGATGACGACAGCTTGAACGCCGCCAGTACCGGGATCGTCCAACAGATCGGCAAGGCCCTGCTGGGTGTCGGCATCGAGCGAGTGCGGGTCGACGGTCACACCGATGCTTCGGGCAAAGAGTCCTATAACGAACAACTCTCCCTGCGTCGCGCAAAAAGCGTCGGCAAGGTGCTGACCACGGTGGGCATGAAAGAAGAAAACATCCAGCTGCGCGGTCTTGGCAGCAGTCAGCCGGTGACGTCGAACGACACCGCCTCTGGCCGCACCGAAAACCGCCGGGTATCGATCGTGGTGAGCGCCGATTAGTCGGCGAACAGCATCTCCCGGTTTTCGCCCATCAACAGACTCTGATTCTGCTCAGTGACGGCGCGGATGTAATCCCACAACAGGGTAATCCGCTTGAGCTTGCGCAGGTCCTCCCGGCAGTACATCCAGAACTGGAAGGAAAGAAAGGTTAACCCAATGAATACGGGGGCTAACCGCCATGAACATCCTTGCCGAGCATCGTCCTGTCACAAGTGCTGTCACAAGTTTTGCCATTCATCTGAGGCCGACTACCCGGCTCGCCAAGCTCTACCACTATCGCCGCAACGGCATTTACTATCTGCGCCTCCGCGAAACCGGGAGCACCACTCGAAGTGCTTCCGTTTCCCTCAAGACCACCGATAGACGAGCCGCTATGGACGCTTCACAACGACTTGCAGAGACCATCAAGGCATTCCATCTGGACCATCCTAAGGCGACGTTTAGCGAGCTGAAGGAGCATCTGCTTTGGATGGCTGAGAACCTACTGTCTACTGCTCATGAGGTTCATTCGTTGCGTGACTGGGGCGACCTTTACGAAGACGTGAGGACGAACCTCGCTGAGATCGCTGCCACGATGCCGCTCAGTGTCGATCAGCATGAGCATGTGATGAACGCAAAGCAGATGATGATTGCTGCTCAGGCACGACTACAAGGCGACTCCGTACCTTTGGTGAAGATAATTCGGGACCTTGAGGGCGAACATGGGCAAATGGGGGAAAGTGTCCCTGCTTCCCTATCTGTATTAGCGTCGCCGCCAATGACCTTCGAGACCCTCTCAGGACTCTATTTGGCTGACCGTGGGCAGGACCAGAAGCCTTCGACACTAAAGGAAACCAAGCTGTGTCATGGAGTCCTCGCAGCACAACTGGGCGACCTTGACCTACGGAAACACTCAAGGGCTGATCTTGTAGCAATGAGAGATCGCCTACATGCAACTCGGGCAGCATCCACGGTCAACAAGCTAATCGTGAAGCTATCAGCAGTGTTCGCATGGGCGGTCGAGAATGGTCATCTGATCAAGACATATGACAAGAAATTGAAGCTCACCAAAGGGCTTGAGTCGACTCGTAGGGCGTTCACTCAGGTTCAAGTGACCAAGGTGATGGACTACGCGAGCAACCTCCCTGAGACCTCGTGGAAGCGCTGGCTGCTCAGTCTTGGAGTCATCACTGGCGGGCGTCTAAACGAAATCTCCCAATTGACCACGAGCGACATTCAGACCCATGAGTCCGGGATCACGGCCATCCATATCAATGAAGTTGGGGAAGGCAAGTCAATCAAGAACAAGCGTAGTGAGAGGCTGATCCCGTTGACGGATGGTGCCTATGGGTTCGATCTTCCGGCATTCCTGCGATATGTCGAGACCTGCAAAGCAAACCAAAACAAATCACTTGCGCAGATCGGCTACAAGACCGCAGGAGATTGGGCGAACCGGCAAGCGATTCCTGAGGCTCTTGGAAGTGACCACAAGGCTGGCCTCACGTACCACTCACTTCGCCATTCCTTGGCTTCGCTGATGCAGGTTAAGGGCGTTCCTACAGTCCACGCTCAGGCAGTTATGGGACATGCCTCGGGGACTATTACGTTCGACACATATGGTTCTGGGGTGCCCGTTGAGGTCATTGCTGAGATGTTAAGTGGTTTGCTTGGCAGACACCTTCGTGCTCGCTGAGGTTTTCGAGCGCGCTTTTACGTGCAATAAAAAATACAATCCACAGGGTCTGACCTGGACTGGCCCCTGCTAAACCGGACACCAATACCCCGTTAAATTGATGCCGCTGCCAAACGCCTAAACTCCCGCGGTGAACGGTATTTTAGAGCGCTGTGCGGATGCTCCTCGTTGTAATGCTCAAAGGCAACCGTCAGGTTGCGCAAGGCGGTTTCCCGGTCAGGTTTGGGCATGTGCGCGACGTAGTCGCGCTTCATCGTTTTAACGAAGCTCTCGGCCATGCCGTTGCTCTGCGGGCTGCGCACCGGTGTCGTCACCGGCTGTAAACCGATCTGTCGGGCAAACTGGCGTGTCTGTTCAGCGATGTAGGCCGAGCCGTTATCGCTCAGCCATTGCACCGGGGTGGCAGGCGGTTCTTCACCGAAGCGTGTTTCCACCGCTTCCAGCATCAGATCGCGGATATCGTCGCCGCTGTACCCCGTCGGGCTGGCCACCCAGCCGATGGCTTCGCGGTCGCAGCAGTCCAGGGCGAAGGTCACGCTCAGCTTGTCGCCGTCTTCACAGCGAAACTCAAACCCGTCAGAGCACCAGCGGGTATCGCTGGTGGCCACTGCGATGCGGCCTTCATGGCGGCGCGCCACTCCGGGCTGTTTAATTCGACGCTCCAGCAGTAACTGATGATCGCGCATCACGCGATAGACCCGTTTGACGTTGATTGGCGCCTGACTTTGTTGTTCGCGCCGACGACGGAGCAAACCCCACACACGGCGGTAGCCATAGCTGGGCAACTCACTGACTTCAGACTGAATCTCTTTGACCAAAGCGGCATCGTCCATTCTTGGACGACGCCTTGCGGGCCGTGCAGCTGGCTTGAGTCGAACCGTTAATTGCGAGCGCGCTACACCGAGACTTTCACTGATCAGCTTCACAGGTCGTCCCCCGGCAACAAGGGTGAGTGCGCAATCCATTTTCGCGACCGAGCAATCTCCACGGCTTCCTGAAGGATCTCGACTTGCATGGTTTTCTTGCCCAGCATCCGTTGTAACTCACGGATCTGTTTGAGTGCGTCGGCCAATTCAGAAGCCGGCACTACGGTCTCTCCGGCACTGACCGCCGAGAGGCTGCCATTCTGATAAAGCTTGCGCCATTGGAAGAGTTGGTTGGCATTCACGCCATGGCGCCGGGCCACGACCGAAACACTTTGTCCTGGTTGCAGACTCTCGCGAACCATCGCCAGCTTTTGCTCTGGGCTCCAACGGCGACGACGCTCCTGGCCCAGCAGCTCCCCACCCTTATCACTACTATTAGTCATATACATAACCGTTTGCCTATCCCTTATCTTAAGGGGGAAACGGTGTCCTGTCTTTCATGGGGCTCGTCCATGACCCTGCTTCATATCCGTGGGTTGCATCTTCAGCCGTTTGAGCCTTGGCTGCTGCTCTTTTTGTCATCCGCTGTGCCGAATAGTGCCTTCGCGGTCAAGCGCAAACGCTGCGTGACGTCAACAGTACTAAAGCCACCAATCACGGCTATACCTAACCACCAGAACGAATCGCTGCCTTGTTGGATCTCAGCGGAGGTTAACAATCGCGACTTCAGCAATATTACGAGTAGGAACCCGAGTATCGCTCCAACTATTGGACGTGTAGCGTAGAGGGGCCACCAATGCATCAGGTCGAGTTTATCGGTGTAGCAGGCGTGCCCAACGAAGTCGACAAGCGATCGCAGGATGGCGCCGAGAATTCCGCCCATAAACCCAAGAAGCAGCAGTAATTGAATCTGGCCGATCTGCGCAGCGCCTGCTTGGTATGCAAGATTGTCGATTGCTGCTTGGTACGAACGAATGGTCGTATTGATCGCTGAAGGAGTAATGGATGGCACAGAGCCCGTGTCACTGGATTCCGAATTAAACTCGAGCAGGTCCCTTAGCAGCAGTTGCTGCTGCGCATCCACCGGTCCACGGTGATTTAGCGTGTGACGTTCTGGGTCATAGTGGAAGTTGACAGGGCTATCCTTGAGGTGTGCACCGTTCGGCATTTCCCATGACGTCGAGCTCTCTACGAAGGTGACCTCGTTGTACTTCTGGATAGTGAAGTACGTCCAGATGATCATGCCGAGCGCGAGCACAAAATGGCTCCCAATGAGAATAATCTTCTGCATTTGAGTAGCCAATTGCGGGGGGCTATTACCGCGTTCAGAAGTTGCTGCAGCCTTCTCGGGTGCCTGGGGTAGGTCCTGGTTCGTTTCGGTCATGTTGTGCTCCTTGCGGTCGGGTCAGCAGTTCGCGGCCAATCGCCGCAAGGCCGGTACGATGCCCGGTAAGATATGGACCAACGGATCGCGCGGACGCCCGGTTGGTAGTGGTAAGTGCGCATAGCGGGCCAACCTTAGCGCCCGTAGGAGAGTGTACCAAGCGACGAGATTTTCCTCGTCTTCCGATAGAGTCCGAGGCCAAGCCTGCCGTAACTGTGAGAAGAACGGTTCAGTTCCGTGGACAGCAGCAGCGTAACCCAGTGTCGCAAGTGGGTCTCCACTCAAACAGCCCTCGAAGTCAATTAGGCCGGCAACACGGCCATCTTCCTCGACAAGTATGTTGCCGAAATTTATGTCTCCCCACACGAGTCGCTGCGTCGCGCTCGCTTGAGCTGGTGCCCCGGCGCAAATGACACGTTCGATCTCGCTCGTGAGAGAAGGCTCAAGCAGCTTATGGTCCTTAATCGACGCCAGACCGGTGCACATAGCGTCTTCGACGAAAGTGTCCCACGAGGAGTTTCGTGCTGCCATGCAAGTGACGATCTCCCCCGCCCCCTCGATTGTCAGATCCTGTAGCCGGTAGAGATGCGAAGCGAGATCTTCTGCCGCTACGCGACGACGCGCGTTGTCGAAACTTGGCAGCCTGTCAGCCAGTGTCTCGCCACTGATACGGCGATAGACCACGTAGCTAAGTGGTGCAGACGGTCCTGAGCGCGAGTCACTAATCGGCTTTGGCACAGACATGCCAGCTCGATAACAGTGCAGCAATAGGTCGGGTTCCTGAAACACTATGCCC
Organism: Pseudomonas sp. LBUM1660; assembly: GCF_059695935.1. Taxonomy (NCBI): domain Bacteria; kingdom Pseudomonadati; phylum Pseudomonadota; class Gammaproteobacteria; order Pseudomonadales; family Pseudomonadaceae; genus Pseudomonas; species Pseudomonas sp. LBUM1660. The sequence continues at coordinate 826,959 of NZ_CP166795.1, forward strand.
GACCGGCTCGCGGGGTAAAAACGTACGATTACATCGTCATCGTTCTCGGTACGCACGCGACATTTGAAAGTCATCATGCCCTGATGCAGGAACTCGACGGCTAATACACGTGTACTCAACAGTTCTTCGACGATACCTGCCGCAGCTTTGTTAAGCACGTAGGGCATCGAATTGTCCGCCGTTTCAATCATGCATTGTCTCCAGCGCGCTCAAGTCAGGCCGGAAAAACAGTGATGCAAAGTCGTCAAGCTGCGCTTTGTAATCGCGGCGAGCCCAAAGCCATTCCCGCGTCAACGGCTCGAGCGTAAGTTTGAGCGAACTTGTGTAGTGAATGATACGGAACCAGAGCACAACATTACGGTTTAGGGTTGCGGACGCTGCGTAGGGCCCTTCAGGGTAATCGAAACGCACCATTTTCATTACGTGTCGAGCTGCATCACGAGCGCCATTCTGTGGGTCGAAAGCTTCGCCGGTTCGCAAGTCGAAGGCGACAGCATTGGCTGTGAAGTCGAACTGGCCGAGGACGTCAACGATGTCTTCGCAAGCCCAGAGGCCAGGGGAAAAATCTGCGACCGGAATTAGATCAGCGTACGTCTTTTCATGAATTGCGGGATACCAGCGTGGTGAGCCGTAAGGAGTAGCTTGCAGGCGACCGTTAAGCCCGAGATAGTCGATCGCATCCTTGACGTTTGTACCCTGCAGGAAGAAGTCGAAGTCCTTGGGAACTGCAGAATTTCCCATTAGTGCGTTACGAACAACTCCTCCTGCCACGTATACCTGCAGGTCCTCAAAGGCTCGCATTGCCTCCGCCAGAATGGGATAGCCGCACCAAAGTTCGAGGCTTCGTTTGATGTCGGCATAAGCGTTAGCGAGAATCATGGTTTTACGTGTCTTCAGCGGCATAGTAGAGCTCAAGTATACAGAGCTAAGGGTAAGTGGCAGGACAGCAGGTGCGTAGACATCTGATGAAGCTCTGCGCGAGTGCAGCATGGTTCATCTGAGCATTTGCAAGACTGGCAAGTGTAACGCTGAGAAATCCAGCAACCCGATTGCCGAGAGTCTGATCGACCAGCGCCCAGAAGTGATACTTGAGGAGCTCCGAGCTGAGTTCGCTGAGATGCCTTAGCGTTCCATGCCAAAGCGCTCCCACGTGAATTCTGTTTGACTCGGAGGGGCCTGGCCTTTCTGCGCGAGCGTAGTAGCGCGATAGAAACCGTCCGGATGCCTTGAAAACCCGTATCTACCGGGACGAAAGTTTGTTGTCAAAAACCCCTCACTGTTGCCACCACACAACATGAGGACTTCCCAATGACTGGTATCCCCACCAACCTGCCTCACCGCCACGTCGACCACGAGACCGGGCACATACTTCACGTTGATCCGATCACCGGCGAGATCATCAGTCGCAAGGACATGATCCGGCGCAAGGGTCCAGAAGCACAGTATCAGGCATGGGCTGCCCAGCGCCGTGCTGATGAGAACCTGACCACCGACCACGCCACCGCTCAAGCATCCCTGTCGATGGTCGTCCCAGTTGTCGATCCCATCACCAAGAAAAGCCGTGGCCGACCAAAGACCATCGTGAAGAACCCTGCCGCTGCCTTCATGCCGTTCCTTGTCGGAGTCGGACCCTTTGTTGAGCAGATGGCTTGTACTGGCGACAACCAAGATGAAGAAGACGATGACCTTACAGCTGCACAGGCTTGGGTGGACGACATCATTCACGGTTCAATCTTGACCAGTGCCAAAACCAGCAACGGGAGGATCAACGTGAAAGCCCGAGCAGTGATCCATGCGCTTTTCCTCTCGGAGATCTCAGCGGAAGCCTGCCAGACCTGCGAGTACACGTTGCGCACTGCCCAGCGCATTGCCAAGGCTGCCCGGCATGCCGCCCATGGGATCTCATCGTATGTCGAGAGACACCCGAAGTTGAAAGCGGCACTGGAAGCCAATTTCGAAGCAGAGGCTCTACTTTAGGCCTCTCGGACTTAACGACGGATAATAGAGAAAAAACTCTCAGACCACCTTCCAGCTCATCGACACCGGATCGATCAGACCCAGAGGGAGGGGGTAATTATAAATACAACCCCTCCTCAAAAAGTCATCTTTACGATCGTATCCAAGGAGAACTCATGACCTGTCTCGTCGCCTACCCAGCTCACTGAAGCCGACCTCATCACCCTGTCATGGGGCTTCGCAGCACCTTCACTACCTCAACTGATTGAGCTTCGCCATGTCTTAACCATTTGAAATGCATCCTTTCGAACTTACGAATCTGGAGTGGTTACCTTCGACAATAAACGTCGTGCTCCATTAGGTCGACTTGAAGTACTCCGCAAAGACTGTCGAACGGGTATCCAATTTGAGCCTGTGTTGGCAACTGAGCCAATCGGAGTCAGGGGTAAAGGTGTCGTTTAAATACCCTCACTATTGCCACAGCAACTCTTGGCTTCACCATCTTGCCCGTCGCAGGGCAAACCATCCTGCTTGTTCTGATGCTGCCTCTCACGCCACGCCGGTTCCCTTATCTGGGGCCGGATGACCGGCTGTGGGGGCGATCTGAAGAGCGCCACAAAAAGGAGAAAAAATAATGCTCATGACCAACACTACTGCAACCACCTTCGAGGAGATCACAAAGGCTGGAGCGATAACCCCAACGACCCTCAACGGTTTGCCCGGAATGTCGTCTTTGGAGATCGCTGAGATTACCGGCAAGCGGCATGACCGAGTTCTGAAGGACGCCCGGAAGATGCTCGAAGAGTTGTGCTTAATAGGAGTCGTCAAAACTGACGCGTCCTCCTTCGTCGAGACCAGCTACCAAAATAGTCAGAACAAAGCACAACCGATGGTCATTCTCGACAAGGAGCTAACCTTTACGCTCATCACTGGATACAGCGTCAAGCTACGCCATCTCACCGTCAAACGTTGGCTTGAGCTTGAGGGGGCAGGCTTTGAACGTGTGTCCATACAGGCTGCTGTGGTTCATCTGATCGAACGTGAGAAAGACAATCGGCAAGCGGCCCTCCATGCTCTTAAGAGGGCCAGCAAAAAGATTCCACGCCGTCCTCTGACTCCCGCTGAGAAGGAGCGCCAGCGACTGAAGCAACTGGCCTACAAAAATTCCAAAAGAGGCGTGTAAGGACCTTATTTTACGATTTTATGATGTAGCGCGTACTGCTTCCCCTTTGTTGTTAGGCGCAGATCTTTGTCCGAATCTTGAGTGATAAGGCCATCTTTTATGGCTTGCGAGATCAGTACGTCCAGCATCAATCTTGATATATTGGTCTCGTCAAGTATTTCGCCATAATTCATAAAGTCCTCGGTTTGCCTTTCAAAGATGCGTACCACAGTTTTCATGAGTTCGAGAATGGGGTCGCCTTGCCGCTCCGGTTGGTTGTTCACTACCGGTGTAAAAGGACTATTTCCAATCGGGGGTTTAACGAAAAGCGGTGTGCCGTGCAAAGTCCGAATTAACTCGTCGTAGGCGAACTCGCTTTGATCTTCACTTGAGAAGTCGATGAATAATTTTGACCTCAAAAATGTGGGCGTTTCATAAGTGCCGGCTTGACGAATTAGAGGTATTACCTTGTTAGAGTCAATGGTTTTCAGCAAGTCCGCAGTAACAATCATTTTTTCATAACCGACTCCGCCTGAACCCGAGTTGGCTTTTTCTACATAACGCTCAGTGCAAATCATTATTACTCGGTTAGAAGATGCAAGATTTCGCTCCATGAAATGAGGAAGGTCATCTCCTGGCTTTAACTCCCATTGATCGAGTATTGCGTCGACACCAGAGTTACGTAACCTCGTCGCAAACTCTAAGACCCATTGCTTATGTGCTTGCGAGTCGTGTGAATAGGAGATGAATACTTTCGGGATGCTCATGATTTCTACACTCAGATCTTTCAGGCTGCGGTTGGTTAGTGACGCCACCTTTGAGTAAAATTCCTTGTCATCGATTAGCTGGAATCCATTTGTTGCCTATATGAGATTGACGTCCATTTAATTCGAGGCAGGCAAGGGCCAAGTGCGAAATTACGTACTTACAAAAGCTCTGTCCACCGCTGAATGCGGTTGGTTTCTTAGGTGTGGCCTACAGGTGCTCTTAATGGGGATTTGGCAAAAATTTCCGAGGGGACACCTCAATGACTCACTCCCTCGTCGGTTCCCCCTGTACGCCTTTATGCAGGTGCTGATTCAGCCGCCTTCATGGCGCTTCATAGCGTCTATGTGTGCCTCCGTAAGAATCTTTCGAGTGTCACAAGTACTGTACCAACCCTGTCACAACCCGTTGCCAAGCATCTGCGGACCAAGCTACGATGAACTTCCCTTTCTTCTTCCAGACCCTCAGTCCGTGAACCGCAATTCCCGCGTCTGGCCCAGCAACAACGGGCCATTCAGCTCAGTCACCGCGCGGATGTAATCCCACAACAGGGTAATCCGCTTGAGCTTGCGCAGGTCCTCCCGGCAGTACATCCAGAACTGCCGGGTGATGTTGATCTCTTCCGGCAACACCGGCAGCAAGCGCGGGTCCTGAGCCGCGAGGAAGCACGGCAGAATCGCCAATGACCGTCCTTGCTGCGCCGCCACGAATTGCGCGATCACGCTGGTGCTGCGCAAGTTGGCGCTGGCGCCGGGCAACACATTCGCCAGGTACAACAGCTCCGAGCTGAACGCCAGATCGTCGACATAACTGATGAATGAATGCTTGCCCAAGTCTGCCGGGCGGCGGATCGGTGGGTGCTTGTCCAGGTAATCCTGCGTCGCATAGAGCTGCAGTTTGTAGTCGCAGAGTTTGCAGCAGACGTAAGGGCCATGCTCCGGGCGCTCCAGGGCGATGACGATGTCCGCCTCGCGCTTGGACAGGCTGATGAAGTGCGGCAGCGGCAAGATGTCCACCGAGATCGCCGGGTAGGCGTCGACGAAATGGCTCAACTGCGGGGTAATGAAAAAACTGCCGAAGCCTTCGGTGCAACCCATGCGCACATGCCCGGACAGCGCCACGCCGGAGCCTGAAACCTGTTCGCAGGCCATGTGCAGCGTGCTTTCAATCGATTCCGCGTAACCCAGCAACCGCTGACCTTCGGCGGTCAGGACAAAACCGCTGGTCCGGGACTTCTCGAACAGCAGCGTACCCAATGCCGCTTCCAACGAACTGATGCGCCGCGACACGGTGGTGTAGTCCACCGCCAGACGTTTGGCCGCAGTGCTGGCCTTGCGGGTGCGGGCGACTTCGAGGAAAAACTTGAGGTCATCCCAGTTCAACGAGCCTAACGACGTGATGTTTTTTTGCATGATGGACCGGCTTTTATGTGCGTTCTTATTAGAAGTTTGCACATCTATACTCCAAAAACAGTCCGACAACCAATTCGCGACACACGCCTCATCTCAAGGCGACTTATCCGCCTTGGCTCCCTGCATAACAATAAGTATTGGAGACCAGCATGAACGCATCGCTCACGCCCAACGAAACCACTGTCCAGACCGTCAAGTTGTTGATCAACGGCGAGTGGGTCGAGTCCCAGACCACCGAGTGGCACGACATCGTTAACCCGGCGACCCAGCAAGTGCTGGCCAAGGTTCCGTTCGCCACCGCGCAGGAAGTGGACGCCGCGATCAGCGCTGCCCATCGCGCCTTCCAGACCTGGAAGCTGACGCCGATCGGCGCGCGGATGCGCATCATGCTTAAGCTCCAGGCGTTGATTCGCGAACACTCCAAGCGCATCGCCGTGGTGCTCAGCAACGAACAAGGCAAGACCATCGCCGACGCTGAAGGCGATATCTTCCGCGGCCTGGAAGTGGTCGAACACGCCTGCTCCATCGGCAGCCTGCAAATGGGCGAGTTCGCCGAGAACGTCGCCGGTGGCGTCGATACCTACACCCTGCGTCAGTCAATCGGCGTCTGCGCCGGCATCACCCCGTTCAACTTCCCGGCGATGATTCCGCTGTGGATGTTCCCGATGGCCATCGCCTGCGGCAACACCTTCGTGCTCAAGCCGTCCGAACAGGACCCGATGTCGACCATGCTGCTGGTGGAACTGGCGATCGAGGCCGGCGTTCCGGCCGGCGTGCTCAACGTGGTTCATGGCGGCAAGGACGTGGTGGACGCGCTCTGCACCCACAAGGACATTAAGGCTGTTTCCTTCGTCGGTTCGACCGCTGTCGGCACTCACGTCTACGACCTGGCCGGCAAACACGGCAAGCGTGTGCAATCGATGATGGGCGCGAAGAACCATGCCGTGGTGCTGCCGGATGCCAATCGCGTACAAGCGCTCAATGCGCTGGTTGGCGCCGGTTTCGGTGCCGCTGGGCAACGTTGCATGGCCACTTCGGTGGTGGTGTTGGTGGGCGCGGCCAAGCAATGGCTGCCTGACCTGAAAGCACTGGCGCAGAAACTCAAGGTGAACGCCGGCAGCGAGCCGGGCACTGATGTGGGGCCGGTGATTTCCAAAAAAGCCAAGGCGCGGATTCTCGACCTGATCGAGAGCGGCATCAAGGAAGGCGCAAAGCTTGAGTTGGATGGTCGCGACGTGACCGTTCCAGGCTTCGAGAAGGGCAACTTTGTCGGCCCGACACTGTTCTCCGGCGTGACGCCCGAGATGCAGATCTACACCCAGGAAATCTTCGGCCCGGTGCTGGTGGTCCTGGAAGTCGACACCCTCGATGAGGCTATCGCGCTGGTCAACGCCAACCCGTTCGGCAACGGCACAGGCCTGTTCACCCAAAGCGGTGCGGCGGCGCGTAAGTTCCAGACCGAAATCGACGTCGGTCAGGTCGGCATCAACATTCCGATTCCGGTGCCGGTCCCGTTCTTCAGCTTCACCGGTTCGCGCGGCTCCAAACTGGGCGACCTCGGTCCGTATGGCAAGCAAGTGGTGCAGTTCTACACTCAGACCAAGACGGTCACCAGTCGCTGGTTCGATGACGACAGCGTCAACGACGGTGTGAACACCACCATCAACTTGCGTTAAGGGGCGGGACATGAAAATCGCTTTTATCGGTCTCGGCAACATGGGCGCGCCGATGGCGCGCAACCTGATCAAGGCCGGCCACGCACTGAGCCTGGTGGACCTGAACAAAACCGTTCTGGCCGAGCTGGAACAACTGGGCGGCAGCATCAGCGCTTCGGCCCGTGAAGCGGCGCAAGGTGCGGAATTGGTCATCACCATGCTGCCCGCCGCTGTGCATGTGCGCAGCGTCTGGCTGGGTGAGGACGGCGTGCTCGCCGGTATCGGCAAGGGCGTGCCGGCCGTGGATTGCAGCACCATCGATCCGCAGACGGCGCGAGATGTGGCGGCTGCTGCGGCCAAGCAAGGTGTGGCCATGGCCGATGCGCCTGTCTCTGGCGGTACGGGCGGTGCAGCGGCCGGGACGCTGACTTTCATGGTCGGCGCCACCCCTGAACTGTTCGCCACCCTGCAACCGGTGCTGGCGCAGATGGGCCGCAACATCGTTCATTGCGGTGAAGTCGGCACCGGGCAAATCGCCAAGATCTGCAATAACTTGCTGCTGGCGATTTCGATGGTCGGCGTCAGTGAAGCCATGGCGTTGGGCGATGCCCTCGGCATCGACACCACCGTGCTGGCGGGAATCATCAACAGTTCCACCGGGCGTTGCTGGAGTTCGGAGATGTACAACCCGTGGCCCGGCATCGTCGAAACGGCGCCGGCCTCGCGCGGTTATACCGGCGGTTTCGGTGCAGAACTGATGCTCAAGGATCTGGGGCTTGCGACTGAGGCGGCCCGTCAGGCGCACCAGCCGGTGGTGCTCGGCGCAGTGGCCCAGCAGTTGTATCAGGCGATGAGCCAGCGCGGGGAGGGCGGTAAAGACTTCTCGGCGATCATCAACAGCTATCGAAAACCTCAGTAAGCAGTTTTTCTGAGGCGAATGGTTAGAAGCTTTTGTGGCGAGGGAGCTTGCTCCCGCTGGTTCGCGAAGCGGACCCAGGTTCAGCGAATGCGGTGCTTCAGAAAGGCCGCATTTGCTGATTTTGCGGCTGCTTCGCAACCGAGCGGGAGCAAACTCCCTCGCCACAGGTTATGCGAATTTACCGGGAGACAACGTCGGGTGGTCTTCCGGTTTTTTGCATCAGGCAAACACGAAATACTTGCGCACGGTTTCAACCACTTCCCACGTGCCTTTCATCCCCGGCTCGATGACGAAAATATCACCGGCACGCAGATGGATCGGCTCTTTGCCTTCCGGGGTGATGATGCAATACCCCTCGCGGAAATCGCAGTATTCCCACTTCACGTATTCCACATACCACTTACCCGGCGTGCAGATCCAGGTGCCCATGATCTTGCTGCCGTCTTCGCTGGTGTAGGCGTTGAGGTTGACGGTGTGCGGGTCGCCTTCGAGTTTTTCCCATTTGCAGGCATCGAGCACCGGCAGCGGATGAGTGTCGCGAAGAACGGTAATAGGTGCGGTCATGTGGACTCCGGGGCAGTGGATTAGAGAACTGAAGCCGCACCCTATAGCGCCCCGCACTCGGTCAGTTGTCTGTGCTCGACACTCAGTTACCCAGAAGCGCTGTGCCGGTTTGCACGGATTGGCTTGTAATCCCTCCAGATGCATTGTTTGACGACTGCGCTGATATACAACAACAGTTGTAAAGTTATAACTAATTTACTTGTTAGATTTCTACTCTTTATGCGTCTGTCCTACGAGCCGGAAGTTAATACTTTTGGGTCTGCCCATGTTTAGTCATCGAGACACTGCGTGCCCCACCATACGCATCCTTTGTTAAGTAAATAAGTCGAGTGGCGCAAGGCTTCGCACCAACCGAGGGCAGTGCGCAGGCCCCTCCGTGCGGAGGTCTCAAGTCATTAAAAAACTTTAAATAGTTCGTTGACTCTCCCCTTAAGGGCAGAGTTTAGATTTCTGCCGCGTGAGAAGTTTCTGTGGGAATAGTTACTTCTCGTATACGGAATTCATGAAGCAATCACGATATAAGGAGATAGAGATGAACAATCCATTGGAACTGGAAAACGTCATTGCCAGCACCCGCGAGATCCTCGCGCAACTGTTGGTGATGAGCGCCGAGGATATCGATGAGAACAGCAGCATCGTCGAGGACCTCAGCGCCGATTCACTGGACATCGTCGACCTGAGCTTTCAACTGGGTCGTCAGTATGGCTGCACCTTGCCCAAAACCAGTGTGCTGGATCACGCCGTCGCTGTTTGCGGCGACGCCAGCGAGTTCCTGGTCAGCGGTCGCATCACTGAGAACGGCAAGGCCTTGCTTGAACAGAGTCTGAGCGCCTACTCCCCGGATCAACTCAAGGCCGGTATGCAACCGGCGCAAGTGTTTGCCGCCACCACCGTGCGCAACTGGGCGCAACAGTGCCGCAACCTCTTCAACTACCTGCCGCAAAGTTGCCCTGACTGCGGCGCTCATCAAGCCGTGTTGAACGAACGTCAGCAAGTGGTCTGTGGCGCTTGCAGTGCGCGGCTGGTGCCGGCCGATGGCGATGAGGTTTCGCGCCGACTGGTGGAGCAATTTGTGGCCACTCACGTCAAAGAGACGGTGTAGGAGTTCTCATGCGGACACGAGAAGTCTATGTGACCGGATTCGGTCTGGTGGCGCCCATGGCGCTGGACGCCGCCACGTTGTTCGAGCGGATCTGCCAGAAGCAGTCCTGTGTTCGCGAACATCCACGGTTCAAGGCGCTGGGCTTCAACAACAGCGCGGCCGGGTTTATCGACGACGGCCAGTGGAAGCAGATCGCCGCGGGATTCGGCGGCAATGCCACGCTGCATCCGCGGCAAAGCGTGCTGGCCGAGTTTGTCGCCCGACAAGCCACGCAGCACGCCGGCCTGACCCCGGCAGACTTTGCTCATGCCCGCAGCGGATTGTTCCTGGGGGCCAACAAGTACTGCGCGGACAGTCACGATCTGCATCGCGCCAGTCGCTGCATGGATGAGGCCGGGCGTGTCGATCTGGATCTACTGCTGGATAACCCGGCGGCGTCGCGCGCGGTTTTCGGGCGCCGGGTCGATCAGCAAACCCTGCACCTGGCCGAGCGGCTCGGTATCCGCGATCACATTTCGACCCACTCCGATGCCTGCGCCGCCGGCACCATGGCGATTGGTAGCGCCTATCGGGCGATCGAGCGCGGCGAAATCGACCTGGCCATTTGCGGCGCAGTCGAACTGATGGCCAACGAGTTGCCGTATTACATGTTCAACAGCCTCGGCGCGCTGTGCCAGGCGGACCTGCCGGCAAGCGAGCAAAGCCGACCCTTCATGCCGGACCGCAGCGGCTTCGTGATCAGCGAGGGCGCGGCCATGGTCATTCTCGAATCCGCCGAGCATGCACTACGTCGCAAAGCCACGCCGGTGGGGCGTGTGCTGGGTTACGCGAATGTGTGCGAGGCACAAAAAATGACCTCCAGTAGCCGGGATGGCAGCAAATACGAGGAATGCATGGAAGCCGCCATTGAAGACGCCGGGCTGCTCAGCAGCGCCGTGCAACACGTCAACACCCACGGCACGTCGACCCAGGCCAACGACAGTTGCGAAGCCTTGGCTTTGCAACGGGTGTTCGGCGAGTGTCAGGAACACGTGACGTTTACCGCCAACAAATCGGCCATCGGTCATTCCCTGGCGGGCAGCGGCGCGATTGAAGCGGTGCTGTCGCTGATCAGCCTGCGGGACGGCGTGCTGTTGCCGACCCTGAACTACGATCACGACCGCGCCGAATACCCCTCGCTGAAATTTCTCAGCGAGCCGATGCGCCAGTCGATCAACGTGGTGATGTCCAACTCGTTCGGTTTCGGCGGCGTCAACAGCTCGCTGGTTCTGGGGAGGGCATGACATGAGCATTGCCGTTTACATCCATTCGGCGGCCGTATTGAACGCCGCCGGCAGCGAATGTGCCGACCTGCTCGGGACGCCACCCTCGCCGCAACCGTTGGCATTCGACGCGACACGACGGGCTTACCCGCTGCCGACACCGCGTCTGGCCAGCGAGCTGTTCGACCGCAAGATCCAGCGCAGCGTCGAACCACAAGGCCTACGCCTGTTGCATTGCGTGGCACGCCTGGCGCCCGCGCTGGCGGCCCTGCAACTGCCGCCGGCACGGATCGCCCTGACGGCGGCCATTCCTGAGGTCGATGCGCCAAGCCCTTGCTGGGATGCGGTGCAAGCGATCAGTGAACAACCGCAAAAGCCTCTGGCGCAACTGTTGGCCAACACGCCGCCGCTGCATGCCCTGACGCTGCTCAACAGCAGCGTGATGGCCTACGTGGCCGAAGCGTTGCAATGCCACGGGCCGATGGGCGGGTTCTGTTCCCAGGACAACGCCGGGCTCGATGCTCTGATTGAAGCCTGTCAGCAGATTGTCGAGCAACGCGCCGACGCCGCGTTGGTAGTCAGCAGCAGCCCGAACCTGACGCCGGCCCTGTATCTGCGTGAACCTACTCCGCCAGCCGAGGCGATTTTCGGTGAGGGTGCCGCGGCGCTGCTGCTCAGCTCGGCGCTTTCGCCCGACACCCCGAACGCCTTGCGCATCGCCGGGTTCGCCCGGGGTTACAGCGCTGATCCGCAACGTGGCACAGCGGTTGCCCAGCGGGTGATCGACCAGGCGCTGAGCCTGGAAAAACTGTGCCTCGGTGACGTCGAGCAGATCCTCGCCAATCCCGAGGATGCGCAATTGATGAGCCTGTTCGCCGACCACCCACGGGACGTTCGCAGCCCCCGTGCAATGACCGGCGACCTTGGCGCCAGCGCCTTGCTGACCGAGATAGCGCTGGCCTTGCACCACTCCCAAAACGCCTCGGCGACACCGGGTTACACGCTGCTTGTCAGCCATAGCCGCGCCGGTCATTGGGGCGCCTTGCTCCTGGCCAGTGAAACCATGGAGGAGCACACATGAGTGCGACACGGATTGTGATCACCGGCATGGGCGCCGTGACCGGGTTCGGTTTCGAATGGCAAACCCTCTGGGAAAAAATGCTCGGCGCCGAACATTGTGTGCGCCCATGGCAACCCGACGGAGTGGAGGACGGCACGTTCCCGGTGCGCTACGCCGCAGCCGTGGACATGAGTCTGTTGCCCGAGGCCCTGCAGGACCATCCGGCCTGGAGCGTTGCATTGGAAAAACGCAGTCGCTTCGGCTGGGTGGCCGCCACCCAAGCGGTGAACGACAGCGGGCTTGCGCCTGAGCAGCTGCGTGAAGCCGCCGTGCTCTGTGCCTCGGGTGCGCCCCAACACATGCTGGCCGACATGCTGTTGACCCAGGCACCGGATGGCCGCGCGCCAGGCTGGCAATACCTGATGCCGCGTGCCGGGGAGGTCAATGCCGACGGCTCGCTGCGTCAGGGCAATGATCGGCTGGCGCGGGTGATTGCCGACGGTTTGGGCTGCGAAGGCCCGGTGATCAATATCAGCAGTGCGTGCGCCGGAGCCTCCCAGGCCATCGGCAATGCCTTCCAGATGATTCGTCGCGGTGAAGTGAGCGTGGCGATTGCCGGTGGCGCCGATTCGGTGCTGAACCTCGACACCATGGCCGCGCTATACCTGCTCGGCGCGGCATCGAGCGAGCAGCGCTGGGGCGTCAATCTGTGCCGGCCGTTCGACCGTGATCGCAGTGGCCTGATTGCCGGTGAGGGCGGTGGTTTCGTGGTGCTGGAAAGCCTTGACCATGCACTGGCGCGAGGGGCGACGCCGTATGCCGAAGTGCTTGGCTTCGGCAGCAGCCTGGACGCCTACAAAGTCACCGCCCCGCAACCCGAAGGCCGGGGCGCGGCGCTGGCGATGCAAGCCGCGCTGGACGACGCCGGCCTGCGTGCGCAACAGATCGATCTGATCAACGCCCACGGCACTTCGACGCCGCTCAATGACGTCGCCGAAACCCTGGCGATCAAAAGTGTGTTCGCCGAGCACAAGCACTACCGGTCCTTGGCCATCAGTGCCAACAAGTCCCAATTCGGGCACTTGATTGCCGCCGCCGGTGCGCCGGAATGCATGGTAACGGCCCTGGCATGCCTGAACGATCTGGTCACGCCGACCGTGAACCTGCATGAGGTCGATGAGCAGTGCGACCTGGACTATTGCGCCGGGCAGGCGGTCAGCCGCCGGGTGGATTTTGCCTTGAGCAACTCCTTCGGTTTTGGTGGCCTGAACACCTCGCTGGCCCTTGGCAAATATCGGGAGCACTCACAATGACGGGCGCTACTGTGCGTGTTGCGATCGCCGGCAGCGGTTGCGTATTACCCAGCGGCTGGGGCGTGCAACGCTTCTGGTCGGCGGCCAGTGAAGCCCGCAGCGGCATCGCCGTGCTGCAGTCGAAATTGTTCCACAGTGAGCGCGTGACGGCCTTCGGGCATGTCAGTGATGAAGACCATCAAACCAGTCGCCAGGACGTGGCCCAGAACCTCCAGCGCTACTGCCCGCCGGCCGTGATCTGGGGTGTCAGCGCGGTGCGCCAGGCCTTGGCCGAAGCCGGGCTTGAGCCGGGTAACGATGGGCTGCGTTACGGCCTCTATTGCTGCCAGGGCGGTTACACCCATCCGTCGTTGGCGGCCTATGGCGAATTGCTTCAGGAGTGCCGCGATGAGTCCGGTGCCGACATGCGGCGCCTCGCTCAGCGGGTGTTGCAAGAGCGCGCGCTCGACCCGTTCCTGGTGCTCAAAAGCCTGAGTAACGGGTTGCTCGGAATTGTCAGCCTGGCGCTGAAACTGGAGTGCGAGTGCAACGCCTACATGCAAGGCGTGGCCGGCAACCTGGCGGCGTTGCGCGAGGCGTGCGCAGCGTTGCAAAGCGGTCGTATCGATGCGGCGATTGTGGTCGGCGCCGGCAGTGAACTCGACCCGTTGGCGCTGGCCGCGCTGGCCGAGGCCGGTGTGATCAGCACCGACGGTTCCCAGACCCTGCGTGCATTCGATCGCCAGGGCACGGGCGGGATTGCCGGTGAAGGGGCGGCGGCGTTGATTCTGCGCCGGGCCGACGATCTGCCGGATGGCCCGCAGACCTGCCTGTCGGCGCTGTTCGCCCATCCGCGGATGGGGTCGTTGAACCTGCCGGACAAGCAGGTCGATCTGCTGGTCAGCAGCGCCAGCGGCGATCCGCACAAGGACGCCGACCTGGCCCGCACGCTCGCCCGCGCCGGTGCCGCGCACATCACCAGTAGCGTGCCGGTGACCGGCATTCTCAGCGGCGCGCCGAGCCTGGTCGACCTGATCCTGGCGCGCAACGCACTGCTTGCCCAGCGCGTGCCACCGATCATTGGATTGCAGCAACCGGTGGACCCGCACCTGCCGTTTGTGCTCGGTGAGGGACGGGACGCGGTGCTGCGTGACTGCCTGATTGTCAACCGCGACGACAACGGTTTCAGCGCCTGTTACCAGCTCGACTATCAGGCGACCGACTAGCCGTTTGAGCGCAATGAATCGCCTCTACTTTTCTGATCAAGGGATATGACTGTCATGGATTACCGCGATTACGTTCGACCAAAATTTGTTGAACTGATGCAGGCCCTGGGCCTGGAATGCCAGTTCCACCGAGCATTGGGCAGCAAGCTGTTTTACCGCGACAAACAGGGTGTCGAGGTGACCGTCACCGACTTCCTCGGCGGTTACGGCGCTGCGTTGTTTGGCCACAATGACCCGCAGTTCGTCGATCAACTCTGCGGCCTGTTGCGCGCCGATGTGCCGTTCAATGCGCAGATGTCCGTGCGCAGTGCGGCCGGTATGCTGGGCCGCGAACTCAGCGAAGCGTTCAACCGTGAGCTGAACAACAGCGAGCGCTACATTTCGACCTTCTCAAACAGTGGCGCCGAGTCGGTGGAAATCGCCGTCAAGCACGCCGAATACCGCCGCCAGAAAACTTTGCAAAAGCAGTTCGACGAGCGGGATTTCGCCCTGGCCAACCTGACTGCCAGCGACAAGGCCTATGTCGAACTGGACGTCGACGACCTTGATCTGCCCGCCGGGTTGCTGCCGGAAAACCTGTCTTACGTGACCGTGCGCCAAGTGGTGGAAGCGGTGCGTCAACACAACCTTGCGCAGTTGCATGTCGAGCCTGTATTCGTCGCCCTGCGCGGCAGCTTCCACGGCAAACTGGTGAACACCGTCCAGCTGACCTACGGCAAACAGTACCGCCAGCCATTCGCTCGTTTTGGTCTCAACGTCGAATTCATCGATCCGCAACAACCCCAGCAACTCCTGGATCTTCCGGCCCGTCATATGCGGCATTGGCTGAAACTGGAGTGGAGCGGCGAGACCTTGCAGGTGCGCCGTGAAGCCTTCAGCGCGATCACGGCGGTGTTGCTGGAGCCGATCCAGGGCGAGGGCGGCATCAATGAGTTCGCCAGCGAGTTCTACCTGGCCCTGCGCCGCCTGTGCAACGAGCAGCAATGCCCGCTGATCATCGACGAAGTGCAATCGGGTTTCGGCCGCACCGGCACGCTGCTCGGTGCCAGTCATTTCAACTTGCAGGGCGATTACTACTGCCTGTCCAAAGCGCTGGGCGGTGGCCTGATGAAAATTGCCGCGACCGTCATCCGCGCCAGTCACTACGAAACCGATTTCAGCTACATCCACAGTTCGACCTTCGCCGAAGACGATGCCTCGTGCCATATCGCCCTGTCGGCCTTGCGCCGCTTGTTTGCGAACGACAGCGCGATGCTCAAGGACGTGAGCAAGAAAGGCGAATACCTCAAGTCGTCGTTGCTCGAACTCAAAGCCGCGTACCCGGACGTGATTGCCGATGTGCGTGGTCGCGGGTTGCTGCTGGGGTTCGAACTGCACGACCTGAGCGGCACCAGTTCGCTGGTCCAGGCATCGGCGCAGTACAACGATGCGCTGGGTTACATCATCGCCGGCTACCTGCTGCAATTCGAATCGCTGCGGGTCGCGCCGTCGGGCAGCAACGCCAACGTGATTCGCCTTGAGCCACCGGTGTGCATCACTTTCGAAGAAATCGACGGATTGATCGGCTCGCTGCAAAAGGTCTGCGACATGCTGCGTCGCCGCGATGCCTTCCCGCTGGCGGCCGGGGTGTGCGCCGACAGCATCCAAGAAGTACCGGCTCGCGAGGTGAGTTTCAGGGAACCTGAAAACCTCCCAAAGCCTGACGAGAGCGTTCGCGTGGTGGCGCGCGTGGCGTTCATCAATCACCTGATCGATTCGGACATGCTCAGTGACGTCGACCCGTCGCTGTCTACCCTCAGCGCCGATCAGAAGCGCGAGTTCATCAAGCGCATGGCCCCCGAGCGGCGTGCTGCCCCCATCGGTCCGGTGCTGATTCGTTCGAAACTCGGCACCGCCGTGGAGTTCACCTTGTACCCGTTGTGCATGGACTCCGATGCCATGGCCGCGTACATCGCCAGTGGCGACCTGGACACCATCCGAGACGAAGTCGGCAATCGCATCCGTGATGCCCGGGCCGATGGCTACAGCGTGGCCGGTCTCGGTATGTACACCTCGATCGTCACCAACAACTGTCAGGCGTTGAAAATCCCCGACATGGCGCTGACTTCCGGCAACGCGCTGACCATCGGCATGGGCCTGGAAGCGATCGAGCAGGGCTGCAAACAGCAAGGCCTGGAACTGAGCGAACAGACGGCGGCGGTGGTCGGCGCGGCCGGCAACATTGCTTCGACTTACGCCTCGTTGTTGTCCACCAGTGTCGAGCACCTGATCCTGATCGGTAGCGGTCGCGACGGTTCCCTGCGGCGCCTGGAGAAGACCGCCCAGCTGATTTACGCCGAGGCCGCCCGCGCGATTCTCAAGGGTGTCGCCGAGCACGACCGCCTCGCCAACCGCTTGCAGAAACTCGACGGCATCGACGCGTTGTTGCAGGCCCACGGTGCTGGCACCGACCTCGGTTTGCGCGTGCAGCGCCTGGTCGAAGAACGCCTGGGCGCGAATGCGTTCATCACCGTCAGCAATGACCTAGATGTGCTGAAACAGGCGCGCATCGTGCTCTGTGCAGCGAACGCGCCTCAACCGTTTCTCGGTGCCGGACACTTCGCCGAAAACAGCGTGATCTGCGACATCGCGGTGCCGCTGAACGTCGATCAGAACCTCTCCAGCCAACGGTCCGACGTGCTCTACATGCACGGCGGAATTGTCCAGACCCCGCTGGGCGATGGCCTGATCCGCAACGTGCGCGCCTACCTCAAGGAAGGTCAGCTGTACGCCTGCATGGCGGAGTCGGTGTTGATGGGCTTGTCCGGGATGAAACAGCACTACTCCTACGGCGATATCAGCCGCGAGCAAGTGCAGCAGATTCGTGCCCTGGCCGCGACCCACGGCTTCAGCCTCGCGCAGTTCAAGACAGACAACTCACTCTAAGGAACGGTCATGCCGAATAAAGTAGCAGTGGTGACCGGTGGCAGTCGTGGCATCGGTCGGGCGATTGTCCTGGCCCTGGCCGGCGCGGGCTATCAGATCGCGTTCAGTTATGTGCGCGACGAAGTGGCCGCCATGTCGTTACGTGACGAGGTCCAGGCGTTGGGCCTCGAATGCCTGGCGCTGCAATGCGATGTCAGCAGCGGCGACAGCATCAAGGGCTTTTTCGAACGGGTCGACCAGCATTTCCAGCGCGTCGATCTGCTGGTCAACAACGCTGGCATCACCCGTGACGGGTTGCTGGCGACGATGCCGAGTCGCGACATCATCGAGGTGATCCAGACCAACCTGATCGGCACCTTGCTCTGCTGTCAGCAGGTGGTGCCGTCCATGATGCGCCAGCGCAGCGGTTGCATCGTCAACATCAGTTCGGTGGCGGCGCAGAAACCCGGCAAGGGGCAAAGCAACTATGCCGCGGCCAAGGGCGGCGTCGAAGCGCTGACCCGTGCCCTGGCGGTGGAATTGGCGCCGCGCAACATCCGGGTGAATGCGGTGGCCCCCGGCATCGTCAACACCGAAATGAGTACGGCCCTGATTGGCAGTCAGGAACAGGAAATCCAGTCACGGTTGCTGATCAAGCGTTACGCCGAACCCCATGAAATTGCCGAGGCGGTGCTGTACATCGCCGATCGCGGCTTGTACCTGACGGGTGAGGTCCTGCCGGTCAACGGCGGGTTGAAAATGCCATGAGCCGGACCATTCTGATTACCGGTGCCGCCAAGGGCATCGGCCGGGCGGTCGCGGAGAATTTTGCCGCCGACGCCAGTCACCGCTTGATCCTGCTGGATCTGGATTTGCCGGAACTGCAACGCTGGGTCGACGAGCAACACGGGCGGATCAAGGCCCGGGTCGAAACCCATGCGGCCAACATTGCCGACCTGCCGGGCATGGAAGCGTTCTTCAAAATGCTCGCCAAGCAAGTGGATTACGTCGACGTGCTGGTCAACAGCGCCGGCATCTGCAACGAGAATGAACCGGAAGATTTGCACAACTGGCACAAGGTGATTTCGGTCAACCTCAACGGCACGTTCTACGTCACCTCGTTGTGCCTGCCGTTGATGCCGGATCGCGGGCGGATCATCAACATGTCGTCGATCCTCGGCCGCGCCGGCAAGGTCCGCAATACCGCGTACTGCGCTTCCAAGCACGGCATCGTCGGCATGACCAAGGCCCTGGCGATGGACCTGGCACCACGGCTGATCACGGTGAATGCGATTCTGCCCGCATGGATTGATACGCCCATGCTGCAAGGTGAACTGGCGGCGCAAGCGGCGATTGCCGGGCTTACCCAGGAACAGATCCTGCGCAACGCCAAGAAGAAATTGCCGATGCGCCGCTTCATTCAAAGCGAAGAAGTCGCGGCGATGGTGCGTTACCTGGCCAGCCCCGAAGCGGGCGGGGTAACCGCTCAGAGTCTGGTGATCGACGGCGGTGTCGGGTTGGGAATGTAGCCATGCAGGGATTACACATCAGCCGCACTGCGTGGGCGGTTTTGGCGTGCATGGCCGCGCAACCGGCGTTGGCTGAATTGACGGTCGAGGACTTCAAGCCGGATTACGCCGACGCCGAAGTCGGCGTGGCCACCGCGTTGCGCTTGCACGGTGACGATCAGGTCACCCAGAAAGCCGTGTATTTCAAGGCCAACCTGGAAGACAACTGGGACGGCGGTTACTACAAGGCCAAGGGGAGGGTGCGTTACGACGCCCGCTACGACGGCAACAATCCGTACAGCGAACGGGCGCGGGACAAATACCGCTTCGACGCTGACTGGCGGCATTTGTACTGGGGCCAGTCGGTGGGAGACGGCGAGGTGACCATCGGCTGGCAGCAAGTGGTCTGGGGTCGTGCCGATGAGTTGCGGGTGCTCGATCAGATCAACCCGGTGGACTATCGCGATGGCCTGACTCCGCTACTGGAAGACAGCCGGATCGCAGTACCCATGGTGAGGTTTGCGCAACCGGTGGGCGAGTGGGAACTGGAGGCGTTGTGGGTCACCGATTTTGTGAAAAACCAGCCGCCGGTTGCAGGCAGCGAGTTCGACGCGCCGCTGTTTGCCGTGCCGGATCCGCAATACTTTCTGCTGGATTCCAAGCCCGGCTACGACGGTGATAAGGGCTTTTCCTATGGCTTGAGCGCCAACGGGCGGATCGGTTCGGTGGACACCAGTTTCGTCGCGCTGAATGCACGCCAGCAGGACCCGGTCTACGCCGTCGAAGGCTTGGCCGATGACGGTCGCACTCGGCTGGAGCGTCAGTTTCCCCGTTACACCATGGGCGGCGCGGGGCTGGCGATCGATGCCGGTCACAGCATCGTGGTGCGCAGCGAAATTGCCTGGTTCGACAACTGGCGGGTGACCAATCCGACCCGTGCCTACGGCGCCGACAGCACCCCGATGGTCAAGTCGTTGCTGGGCGTCGACTACCTGCTGCGCGACTGGCTGATTTCCCTGCAATGGCAGCAGCAGCAACTGCTCGACTGGCAGGACGGCATGCTGCAAGACAAGCGCGAACACTTGTTCACCCTGTCGGCCGAAGGCACTCATTGGCAGGACCGCCTCAAGAGCCGGCTGGTGGTCGCCGCCTCGCCACCGTTCAAAGACGATGCGCTGTTGCAAGGCATCTTCACCTACAAGCCGGTGGACTGGATCAAGCTCGGGCTGGAAGTGGATGTGTTCTTCGGCAAGCCCGACAAGCCCTTCGGCGAGTACGACAACCGCGACCAAGTGCGGCTGTCCGCCGGTTACCTGTTTTAACCCCATGACGCCTGCGTGCCCCTCGCGCTTTGGCTCGACCATATCCATCTGACGAAAAGGGAAGTTCCCATGTTGCCTCTGTTCAAAAGTCTGACCGCTGCCGCGCTGATCCTGAGCGGCGCTTGCGCCACCGCCGCCGATGGCCAGAATGCCGATGAAATCATCCGCCAGGTGCGGGATCGCAACGACGGTAAAAGCTTCATGTCCCAGGTGTCGCTGATCCTCCACGACAAGAAGGGCAATACCCGGGTTCGTGAGTTCACCTACTTGCAAAAGGATTACCCGGACAGCGACAAATTCAGCATGTATTTCTCCGCCCCCACTGATGTGCGCGACGTGGCCTTTCATATCGAAAACCCCCACGAAACCCTGGGCCAGGAAGACAGCCAGTGGATGTACTTGCCGGTCAGTCGCCAGACGCGGCGGATCTCCACCACCGACAAACGCGGCTCGTTCATGGGCAGCGAGTACTCCTACGCCGACCTCGACAAGATCCGGGTCAAGGATTACACCCAGACGCTGGTCGGCGAAGAGCAGGTCAAGGGCCGCGACTGCTACGTGATCGAGCGTGAGCCGGCGTCGCCCGAGGTGTTGGCCAAGACCGGCTACAACAAACTGAAAGTGTGGATCGACAAGCAGAATTTCCTGGTCATGCGTCAGGACTTCTTCGACGTCAAAGGCGTGCTGGTCAAGCAGATGCGCACGCAAAAGGTCGACACCATCGACTCGATCGACAGCATCGTGCTGAGCGAGACCGAACACTTCATCGACGGCACGCGTTCAGAGATGCGCTTCAACCACCTGCAATACAACGTGCAGTTGGAAGACCGTTTGTTCACCCAGACCGCCATCAAGCGCGGGCTGAAAACCGGCGACGTGCCGGACTTTGCCGTGTCTGCCCGCTAAGCGCCGACCCCGACGACTCTGGAACGCATGCTCATGGAAAGATACCTGAACTTCGTCGAGCGCTATGCGCGGGCGATCGTTTTCCTGCTGGTGGCGGTCACGGCGTATTTCACCTATACGCTGGGCGCGCTGATCTCCGACACCAACCCTTATCTGCTAAAGGAAACCCATCCGGCGCGCAAGACCATCATCGACTTGCAAAGCGAGTTCACCGGTACGTTCGACTCGGTGATGGTGGCAATCAACAACCCGCAGACGGTGTTCAACAAGCAGACCCTCAACGCACTGTTTTCGATGTCGCAATCGGTGCGCAAGATGATCCTGGCCAACGACGCCGACAAGGAGCAGTTGACGCAAATCGTTGCGCAGCATCCAGACGACAGCCGTGCGCAACTGTTGACACGCGACATTCTGGAAAACGGTTTTTCCCAGAACGATTATGCCCAGGCCAAGGCCCTGCGTGATTACGCCCAGAGCCAGAACTGGGATGCCCATGATCAGCTGTTCCTGACCTTTCTCGCCGAGCGAATCAACCCGATCCGCGAAATGGCGTCCATGGGCGACCTGGAAAACATCGTGCTGACCCACGATGGCGAGTTGCTGATCCACAAGACCCTCAACGCCTTCGACATGGACCCGGCGCTGGTCGAGTCGCAGATCATGGGCAACGAGCTGATGGTCGACGGGGTGGTGTCCAAGGACAAGAAAGTCGCGATGCTGGTGGCCGAGCTGGGCACCAAGCAAGACGATGCCCAGGCGCAACTGCGCGCCTACCAGATCGTGCGCGGCATCGTCGCGGACTATCAGGCGGCGCACCCCGGGTTCAAGGACGAGATCTCTATTGCCGGTATGCCGATCTTCATCGCGGCCCAGCAGGAGATCATCGACCATGATCTGGCGGTGCTGTTTCCGATTGTATTTTTACTGATCACCCTGCTGTTGATTTTCTTCTTCCGCAAACCGCTGGGCGTGCTGTTGCCGCTGTTCAACATCCTGTTCTGCACCATCTGGACACTGGGGCTGATGGCCTTGTTGCGGGTGCCCTTCGACTTGCTGACCAGCGTCCTGCCGGTGTTTCTGTTCACCATTTGTTGCTCGGATGCGATCCATGTGATGGCCGAGTACTACGAGCAGAAAAACGCCGGTAAAAGTAACCGCGAAGCCAATCGCCAGACGCAACGGCTGATGGTGGTGCCGGTGGTGTTGACGACGGTGACCACCATCGCCACCTTCATGATTTCCACCACCAACAACATTGTCAGCATCCGCAATTTCGGCGTGTTCATGTCCATCGGCCTGACGGCGGCGCTGATCATTTCGCTGTTGCTGATTCCGGCCTGGATCTCGATCTGGGGCAAGGATCAGACGCCGAAAACCCTTGCTGCCGTACACAAGGAGTCGATCATTTCGCGTTATCTGGTGGCGTTCTGCGCGCGGTTAATCCAGTGGCGCAAACCGATCTTGATCGTGACACTGCCGCTGCTGATCTTGATGACGGTGTTCACCTTTCGCGTCGATATCGAAGACTCGGGCATCGCCTACTTCAAGCCCGAGAGCCATATTCGCGTTTCGGACGAGTTCATCAACCAGGCCGGGGTCGCGGGCACGGCACCAGGCTGGATTGCCATCGACAGCAAAGAGCCGCGTGGGGTGCTGACCACGGAGGTGGTGCAGTTCATCGACAAGCTCGACCACTTCATCAAGCAGCAACCTCACGTCAGTTACGGCTACTCCCTGGCCACTTACGTCAAGCGCATGAACCTGGTGCTCAACGACATGAACCCCGACTACTTGCGCGTGCCCCAGGCGCTGGAGCAGGTGACGTCGGCTAATGAAGAGGGACAGGTCGAGCGGTTCGAGGTGCCGGGCAATTCGTTGATCGAGCAGCACGTGATGCTGTTCGAAAACGGCGGTGGCTCGGACCTCAATAACGTGCTCAACGCCGACTACTCCAAGGCGCTGACGCTGTACACCATGACCTCGTCAGTGGCCAGCGACTATCAGGACATGCTGGATCGCCTCGATGCCTGGTTGCTGGTGAACAAACCGGCCAACCTCGAAGTGACGCATGCCGGCACGCCGCTGATCTGGACTGGCGTTCTACAGGAAATCACCCAGGGCCAGGTCCTGAGTTTTTCCCTGGCGTTGCTGGTGGTCACGCTGATGATGATGTATTGGCTCAAGTCGGTAAGGTTGGGGGTTCTCGGCATGCTGACCCTGTTGACCACCTCGGTGACGGTCTACGGCTTCATGTTCCTGTTCGGCATCGAACTGAACATCGGCACGACATTAGTGACGTTCCTGGTGGTCGGCGTGGTCGATTACGCGGTGCACCTGCTGTCACGGATCAAATTGTTGGTGGAGCAAGGGATTCATATCGATGCGGCCATTTTGCAGGCGATGCACAGCGTCGGCCGTTCGACGGTGGTCAACGTGGTGATTTTCTCCGTGGGCTTCATGGCTTTGCTGTTTTCCGACTTCAAGCCGATTGTCGATCTGGGCGCACTGGTGGCGATGGCGCTGTTTTCCAGCGGTGTCATGACCATTCTCTTGGTGACGCTGGTGTCGCCGTGGTTCTTCGCGGCGATTGTTCCGGTGGCGCCGCTGCCGGAAAAAGATCGAGCAGTGGGGAAGCCTGCCTTGAGCTGACCTGATGACCGGCACCGCAGGCACCTTAGTGGCCTGCGAGCCGGTTAATCCAGCGCAGCAGGGTCTTCAGTTCAGCGTATTGCTCGGGTTTTTTTCGCCATAGCGGGCGATACGCTCGAACTGACATTCCTCTCGGGCATCTTTGAGGTTGCTTTCGAATTCTTCGAGGCCGTTGTGCAATTGCTGTAGAGCGCCGATCTGGGAGACCAGCTCGGCCTTTTTTTCGGCGATCGCTTTTTGCGCCATGTCCCACGGAAATTCGTCACCGCGGTAGTTGTTCAACATCACCTGCAGCTCTTTGAGCTTGAAACCCAGTTGCTGGGCGCACTTGATGAACGTCAACACCTCGACACTCTGCTGGCTGTAGATGCGGTACTTGCCTTCACGCTTGGGCTCGGGCAACAGGCCGATTTCTTCGTAATGGCGAATGCTTTTGACTGTGGTGCCCGACAGCTGGGCGGCTTTGCCGATATACATAGATCCGTCTCGATGATCAAACAGGGCGTAGCGCGACCAGGCCTCATGCCTGATCGGAGCGAATAATATAGTGAATAACATTCAAAGTTTGCAGCGGCGTGTAAATGACGCGCACAACCGACGAACGACCGCTTGAGGGGGACGTGGGAAGGGGCTGACGGCGAGTGCGTGCCGTCAGCAAACAGCGAGGGGTCGCGTCAGCGGCTGGCGGTGACGCGGGCCTGTTCCAGCCAGGCGTCGCGCTGGCTCGACTTGGAGCCCAGGATCGGCCCGAAAGTCAGGGTCTTCAATGGCTTGATGCCGCAGAACTCCAGCGTGGTCTTGCGCATCTGGTGCAGGCCGGGCATGCGATAGACCCATTTGTAATACCAGGGCGGCGTGTCCATGGTCACCAGCAGATGCGCGGTCCGGCCCTTGAGCAGTTTGTCGGGGAAGGCCTTGCCTTCACGGTATTTGAAGGCAAAGCCGGGCAGGAAAATGCGGTCGACAAAGCCCTTCATCAAGGCCGGTATCCCGCCCCACCAGATCGGATAAACGAACGTCAGGTGTTCGGCCCAGGTGATATCGGCCTGGGCTTGCAACAGGTCTGGCTCCAGGGGCTGGATCGTGTGATAGCCCTCGTGCAGGACCGGGTCGAAGTCCAGCGCATCCAGCCGCAGCAGGCGCACATCATGCCCGGCATCCTTGGCGGCCTGGACGTAAGTTTCGCTCAGCGCCCCGCAGAAACTGTCGGTGGAGGGGTGACCCAGAATCACGAGCATTCGTTTGCTCATTGCGTGTACTCCTGAAATGAAGCCCGCAGCATAGAGTCTGCCCCTAACGGTAGAGTCAAGGCGTTCCCGGCGTCAGCGCCTCCAGCAAGGCCCGGGCGTAACCGGGCAGGCTGTCGACGTCGCGGGTACAGATTTTCAGTGTGCGGTTGGCCCAGTCTTCGGGAAGAGAGCGGGACGTGACCGCTTGTACCTGCGGCCAGCGCTCGATGGCCACCCGTGGCACGATGGCCAGCCCTGCACCGCGAGCGACCATGCGAATGACCCCGTCGAAGCCGTCAGCGCGAATGCGGATCGGCATGCGCTGGCCAATGTGCAGGGCCTGTTCTTCCAAGTGGATCGCCAAGGCACTGCTGGCGCCCAAGGCCACGTAGTCGTGGCTCAAGGTGTCGGCGAAGGTCAGTGACGGTTGTTCGTTCAGGGGGTGGTCAGGAGGCAAGATCAACACCAGCGGGTCATCGCGAAACGGCCGGGTGTGCAGGTCTTCGGTGTCCACCGCATCGGACACGATCCCTAAATCCGCCGCCCCCTGGCGCAACGCATGGGTGATGCGGGCGCTGGGCAACTCTTGAAGATCGATATCGAGGTTCGGATGTTCGCGCAGAAAATCGGCGAGCAACTCCGGCAGGTATTCGGTGATCGCCGTTGTGTTGCACAGCAACCGCACCTGACCTTTGACTCCCTTGGCGTATTCGGCCAGGTCCTGCTGCAGGCGTTCGGCTTGTTGCAGCAGGGCCCGGGCGTGTTTCGCCAGGGCTTTGCCGGCCGGTGTCGGCGTGACACCGCGGCGACCGCGGTCCAGAAAGTCGATGCCGATTGACGATTCCATCGCGCGGATGCGTGCGCTCGCGGCTGCCAGGGATAAATGGCTGCGGGCGGCACCGGCGGTGATGTTGCCGGTGTCGAGGATGTTCAGGTAGAGGCGCAGGTCGGTCAGGTCGAAGTGCATTGTTATGGCCTCTGGATGTTTGTTGTCTGGGCGGACGCCTTCGCGGGCAAGCCCGCTCCCACAGGGTTTGATGATGTCCGGATCAGCACCGCAAACCTGTAGGAGCGAGGCTTGCCCGCGAAGGCGTCAGTTGCATCAATAGATTCTTCAGCCTCTGCCAAAACAAGAGGCAAAATCAGTATATGGCAGATTTTCAATCAGCCAGCCAGGGCTCACCATTGCCCCATGAATACTCTCGCTGCGTTCTATCAAAACCTCGGTCTGACCCTTTCATTACTGGTCATCGTCACCTTCCTCCTGGCCGGAATGATAAAGGGTGTGATCGGCCTCGGCTTGCCCACCATCGCCATGGGCTTGCTCGGTCTGGCTATGGTGCCGTCGCAGGCTGCGGCGCTGCTGATCATCCCCGCGACCCTGACCAACGTCTGGCAGCTGGCATTCGGTGGGCATTTGCTCGGCTTGATCAAACGCCTGTGGCCGATGTTGCTGGCGATCTTCATCGGCACTGGCGCTGGCACGTTGTGGATTGGTATGGCCGGGGGGCACTGGGTGGTGCGGGCATTGGGAGCGGCGCTGTTGCTCTACGCCTTGAGCGGATTATTCCTGCCGACCTTGCGTGTCGGCAGCAGCACCGAACGCTGGCTCGGGCCGCTGTGCGGAGTGCTGACAGGCGTCATCACGTCGGCCACCGGTGTATTCGTGATTCCGGCGGTGCCTTATCTGCAAGCCCTTGGCATGTGCAAGGACGAACTCGTGCAGGCGCTAGGTCTGTCGTTCACCGTCTCGACGCTCGCCCTTGCCGCCGGGCTGTTATGGCGCGGCGCTTTGGGCGGTGGCGAATTGAGTGCGTCGCTGCTGGTGCTGATCCCGGCGGTACTTGGCATGTTGCTCGGCCAATGGCTGCGTCAGCGGATCAGCGCTGTGCTGTTCAAACGAGTGTTCTTCATCGGCCTCGGCGTGCTCGGCGGCCACTTGCTGATCAGCGGGTAGCGGACGACGTGCTGAGCATGTCGATGGCGCGGATATCAAAATCCCGTTCCAGGTATTCCATGCGCATGTCGCGGAACTGCTGCATGTGCGGCAGGTTCGAGTGCACGTCGAGGTGCGCCTGGGACTGCCAGATCTCGTAGAAGATAAACAGCGTCGGGTCCTGTTTGTCCCGCAGCATGTGGTACTCGATGCAGCCGGGCTCGGCGCGACTTGCTTGCACATGGCCGCTGAAAAACGCTTCGAAGGCGTCAGATTTTTCCGGGCGGGTCTTGGCGTGCAGGATGAAACCTTGCAATTCACTCATCAGAAAATCTCCTCAAGTTCAGAATCGGCGCAAGTGTATGGCAACAATCGCCTGTCGATTCGTGCGTATTGGTCAAATGAATTTTGTGAATTCAGCGCTTATTCCGCGCGAGGCAGATCGCTACTCTGCCGCCATCGAATTCCAACCTTCCGAGACTTCTCATGAAAAAAGTCCTGTTACTCAATGGCGGCAAAAAGTTCGCCCACTCCGATGGCCGCTACAACACCACCCTGCATGAAGCCGCGCTGAGCGTGCTGGATCGCGGCGGTGTCGATGTGAAAGCCACCTTCATCGACGAGGGTTACGACGTCGCTGAAGAAGTCGCCAAATTCCTTTGGGCCGACGTCATCATTTATCAGATGCCCGGCTGGTGGATGGGCGCGCCCTGGACCGTCAAGAAGTACATCGACGAAGTCTTCACCGAAGGCCACGGCAGCCTGTACGCCAGTGATGGCCGCACGCGCTCCGATGCGTCGCAAAAGTACGGCAGCGGTGGTCTGTTGCAGGGCAAGCAATACATGTTGTCCCTGACCTGGAACGCACCGCAGCAAGCCTTCGACGACCCGTCCGACTTCTTCGAAGGCAAGGGCGTGGACGCGGTGTACTTCCCGTTTCACAAGGCCAACGAATTCCTCGGCATGACCGGTTTGCCAACCTTCCTGGCGGTCGATGTGATGAAACGCCCGAATATCGAGGCTGATGTGGCGCGCTATGAGCAGCACTTGACTGAGGTGTTTGGCCTCAAGGCGTGAGGCTCGGCTACTATCGATAGCTGACCCGGCACGAACCTGTGGCGAGGGAGCTTGCTCCCGCTCGGCAGCGAAGCCGTCGTAAAGTCAGCAGGCGTGATCTATCTGAACCACTGCAGTCGCTGGTTTTGGGTCCGCTTCGCGCACCAGCGGGAGCAAGCTCCCTCGCCACAAGAGATTTCCTCTGTACAGTAGAGCGGTGCTGAGTATCGATAAGGGACACACGTGAAAGCCAGATCCGATGAGTTGCAGATTTTCGTCTGCGTGATTGAGTGCGGGTCGATTTCCGCTGCGGCCGAGCAGGTCGGGCAAACGCCTTCGGCGGTCAGCCGTACGTTGTCGCGGCTGGAGGCCAAACTCGATACCACGCTGATCAACCGCACCACGCGGCGCATGGACCTGACCGAGGAGGGCAAGTATTTCTTCGAACACGCCAAGCTGATTCTCGATCAGATGGACGAGCTTGAAGAACGCCTGAACTCACGTCAGCAAACCCCGTCCGGGCGTCTGCGGATCAACGCCGCGTCGCCGTTCATGCTGCACGCCATCGTGCCGTACATCGATGAATTCCGCCGGCTCTACCCGGACATCCAGCTTGAACTCAACAGCAACGACCTGATCATCGATTTGCTGGAGCAAAGCACCGACATCGCCATCCGCATCGGCACCCTGGCCGACTCGACGTTGCACGCACGCTCGCTGGGTTGCAGCCCGCTGCACATCGTCGCCAGCCCGGCGTACCTTGAGCAACACGGCACACCGAAGGCGGTTGCGGACTTGACCGGGCATGCGTTGCTGGGTTTTACCCAGAACGAGGGACTCAATCAGTGGCCGCTGCGCTATGTGCACGGTGATCGCTGGCCGATTCAGGCGTCGATCAGCGCTTCCAGTGGCGAGACGATCCGGCACCTGGCGCTGGAAGGCCAGGGCATTGCCTGTCTGTCGCACTTCATGACGATCGACGACATCCGCGCGGGTCGATTGCAAGTGTTGCTGGCGGATTTCAACAGCGGCTATCGCCAGCCGATCAACGCGGTGTACTACCGTAACTCGCAACTTGCCCTACGGATTCAGTGCTTCCTGGACTTCATTCAGGGCAAATTGGCGGCTTACGCGAATGCGGATTTCAAGGGCTGATTCGTGACTCCGGCGCAAGAGTGAATTGGGCAACAGGGTCTGTTTCGGCACGGAGCGGTCCTCGATACTCGTTGCATCACTTATTAACGCAGGGAGTTTCTCCATGAACGTATTCGTTACCGGCGCTGCAGGTTTCATCGGCGGCTCCATCGCCACTGGCCTGGTTCGCGCTGGCCACAAGGTCACCGGCCTGGTGCGCAGTGAAGAACAAGCCAATGAGCTGAGCGCGCTGGGCATCACCCCGGTGATCGGCACTCTTGACGACAGCGCACTACTGGCCGAACAGGCCCGCGCGGCCGATGCTGTGATCAACGCCGCCAGCAGCGACCATCGCGGCGCGGTGCAAGCCATGATCGACGCACTGCGCGGCTCCCACAAAGTGTTCTTGCACACCAGCGGTTCGAGCATCGTCGGCGATGCGTCGGGCGGTAAATCCAGTGACGTCATCTACGTCGAAGACAACCTGCCGGAACCGACCGTCGACAAGGCCGCCCGTGTGGCCATCGACAACCTGATCCTCGCGGCGGCCAACGACGGCGTGAATTCGGCCGTCATCTGTAACACGCTGATCTACGGTCACAGCCTGGGCGTCAATCGCGACAGCGTGCAATTGCCGCGCTTGCTGAAACAGGCGCGTAAAAGTGGTGTGGTTCGCCATGTCGGCACGGGTCAGAACATCTGGTCCAACGTGCACATCGAAGACGTGGTCGCCCTGTATCTGCTGGCACTGACCAAGAATGTACCGGGCACGTTCTACTTCGTCGAAAGCGGTGAGGCGTCCTTCATCGACATGACCACGGCCATGGCTGAAGTCCTGAAACTGGGCAAGGCGCAAGACTGGCCGCTGAAAGACGCCGAAGCCGAATGGGGTTATGAAATGGCCAACTATGGCCTGGGCTCGAACAGCCGGGTTCGCGGCAAGCATGCGCGTGAATTGCTGGGCTGGGTGCCGAAACGGACGTCGGTGGTTGAATGGATTCGTGACGAGATGGTGTGAGTTCGCTGTAGACCGCGTCATCGTTCTTCGCGGGCAAGCCTCGCTCCTACAGGTTTTTGTGTCGTTCTTGGAATTAGCGAGCGGCACAATACCTGTAGGAGCGAGGCTTGCCCGCGAATGCATTTGCGAAGTCCCAACAACTGGCCGGGCTGTACTCAGTTCCGTAACATCCGCGCCCTCTCTCCCTGTCGTGTTCAATCCTCCATGAAACCCAAACGTCTGCGCGCCGATGTCCTGGCCGGACTCACCACTTCTTTCGCCCTGCTCCCCGAATGCATTACCTTCGCGCTGGTGGCCCACCTCAATCCGCTGATGGGGCTTTACGGCGCGTTCATCATTTGCACACTGACCGCGCTCTTCGGCGGCCGGCCGGGGATGGTGTCCGGTGCGGCGGGTTCGATGGCGGTGGTGATCGTCGCGCTGGTGGTGCAGCACGGCGTGCAGTATTTGCTCGCCACCGTGTTGCTCGGTGGCCTGATCATGCTGGCGTTCGGGCTGCTGAGGCTGGGGCATTCCCAGAAACTGCTCAAGCGCGCTCGTGTGAATCACGACTGACGCTCCATCCCGGCAGGCAGGATGAAAATTCGCCTGCCTGATTTTCATATCCACCGACCTCGCATACCTCTGCGCGACAACCCTTACCTCTGCACGAAAATAACTTTCACCTCGTTTGAAAGTCACGCATCGAAATGATTTAAGAGTTTCACAATCCATTCGACGTGACCCTTTCGAGGAGTACCGCATGACCCTGTCCTTCGGCTATTGGCTGCTGGTGTATGCCGCCATCGCCATCATTGCCCTGATCGTTCTGATCGCCCGTTACCGACTCAATCCGTTCATTGTCATCACTCTCGTTTCCATCGGCCTCGCGCTGCTGGCGGGCATGCCGCCGTCCGGCGTGGTCGGCGCTTATGAGGCGGGGGTCGGCAAAACCCTGGGGCACATTGCGCTGGTCGTGGCGCTGGGCACGATGCTGGGCAAGATGATGGCCGAGTCCGGCGGTGCCGAGCAGGTGGCGCGGACCTTGATCGACCGTTTCGGCGAGAAAAACGCGCACTGGGCGATGGTCTGCATCGCGTTTCTGGTCGGGCTGCCGCTGTTCTTCGAGGTCGGTTTTGTGTTGCTGGTGCCGATTGCCTTTACCGTGGCCCGCCGGGTTGGCGTGTCGATTTTGATGGTCGGTTTGCCGATGGTCGCCGGGCTCTCGGTGGTGCATGCGCTGGTGCCGCCGCACCCGGCAGCGATGTTGGCGGTGCAGGTGTATGGGGCGTCGGTCGGGCAGACCTTGATGTACGCGATCCTGATCGGCATTCCAACGGCGATCATCGCCGGCCCGCTGTACGCCAAGTTCATCGTGCCGCGCATTCAACTGCCGGCGGAAAACCCGCTGGAACGCCAGTTCCTCGACCGCGAACCGCGCGACAGCCTGCCGGGGTTCGGCATCACCATGGCGACCATTCTGCTGCCGGTGGTGTTGATGCTGATCGGTGGCTGGGCCAACCTGATTTCCACACCAGGCAGCGGCTTTAACCAGTTCCTGCTGTTCATTGGCAACTCGGTGATTGCGCTGTTGCTGGCGACCCTGCTGAGCTTCTGGACCCTCGGCATCGCCCAGGGCTTCAACCGCGAATCGATCCTCAAGTTCACCAACGAATGCCTGGCGCCGACCGCCAGCATCACCTTGCTGGTCGGCGCCGGCGGTGGCTTGAACCGGATTCTGGTGGACGCCGGGGTGACCAATCAGATCGTCAGCCTGGCTGACGAATTTCACCTGTCGCCGCTGATCATGGGCTGGCTGTTTGCGGCGTTGATGCGCATCGCTACCGGCTCCGCCACCGTGGCCATGACCACGGCGTCGGGCATCGTCGCCCCAGTGGCCATCGGTTTGGGTTATCCGCATCCGGAGTTGCTGGTGCTGGCGACCGGCGCCGGGTCGGTTATCTTTTCCCACGTCAACGACGGCGGCTTCTGGTTGATCAAGGAATACTTCAACATGACCGTCGCCCAGACCTTCAAGACCTGGACCGTGCTTGAGACCATTATTTCGGTGGTGGCTTTCGCGCTGACCGTGGGTCTTTCTTACCTGATTTAACCGGAGCCGCCTGCCATGGACATCCTCTACCAGATCCGCGCCCGTCAGGATTCCTTCAGTGCCGGTGAAGGACGCATTGCACGGCTGATGCTCGACGACGTCGGCTTTGCCTCCGCCGCCAGCCTCGATGAGCTGGCGCAGAGGGCGGAGGTCAGCACCGCCACGCTGTCGCGGTTTGCCCGCACGGTGGGCTGTCGCGACCTGCGCGATCTGCGCCTGCAACTGGCCCAGGCCAGCGGCGTCGGCAGCCGTTTCCTCGACCCGGCGGGGACGCCGGATCAGTCGGCGTTTTACGGGCAGATCGTCGGCGATATCGAGTCGACCCTGCGTCAGCATCTGTCGGCGTTCGACGAATCGCGGTTCGCCGATGCGGTGAAACTGCTGGGCAAGGCGCGGATGATTCATGCCTTCGGCCTGGGCGGTTGCTCGACCTTGTGCAGCGATGAGCTGCAAGTGCGGCTGGTGCGCTTCGGTTACCCGATTGCGGCGTGCCACGACCCGGTGATGATGCGCGTCACCGCCGCCAGCCTCGGCCCCGACAATGCAATCATCGCCTGCTCACTGACCGGTATCACGCCCGAGTTGCTCGAAGTGGTCGCGCTGGCCCGCAACTACGGCGCACGCATTATCGCCATCACCCGCGCCGATTCGCCGCTGGCGCAATTGGCGGATGTGCTGCTGCCGCTGCAAGGCGTCGAGACCTCGTTCATCTACAAACCCACGGCGGCGCGCTACGGCATGCTGCTGGCCATCGACGTGCTTGCCACCGAGCTGGCGCTGGCCAATCCTGAAGACAATCAAGAACGTCTGCGGCGGATCAAACTCGCCCTCGACGATTACCGCGGCGGCGACGATCACTTGCCGCTGGGAGACTGACATGCTGTACGACACGCTGATTCGCAACGCCCTGATCATCGACGGCAGCAACCGCCCCGGCTACCCCGCCGATGTGGCGATTCTGAATGGCCGCATCGCGCGCATCGGCGACTTGCACGAGGCCACCGCCCACGAAGAAATCGACGCCGCCGGCCACGTTCTGGCGCCGGGTTTTATTGACGTGCACACCCACGACGACACGGTGGTGATCCGCCAGCCGCAGATGTTGCCCAAGCTCAGCCAAGGCGTAACTACGGTGATTGTCGGCAACTGCGGGATCAGCGCTTCGCCAGTAAGTTTGAAGGGCGATCCGCCCGACCCGATGAACCTTCTCGGCACTGCCGCAGCGTTTGTTTATCCGAAGTTCAGCGATTACCGCGCGGCGGTCGAAGCCGCGAACACCACGCTGAACGTCGCCGCATTGGTGGGCCACACCGCGCTGCGCAGCAACCATCTCGACGACCTGTTTCGCACTGCCACGCCTGATGAAATCAGCGCGATGCGCGAGCAACTGCGCGAAAGTCTGGAGGCCGGCGCGTTGGGGTTATCCACGGGTCTGGCCTACGCCAGCGCGTTTTCGGCGTCCACCGATGAAGTGATGCAGCTGACCGAAGAGTTGACGGCATTTGGCGCGGTGTACACCACCCATTTGCGCAGCGAATTCGAACCGGTGCTGGAGGCCATGGACGAGGCGTTCCAGATTGGCCGGCATGCGAAATCCCCGGTGATCATTTCCCACCTCAAATGCGCGGGGGTCGGTAACTGGGGGCGTAGTCCGCAATTGCTGGCCTCGCTTGAGGAAGCGGCGAAGACTCATCCCGTGGGTTGCGATTGCTATCCCTACGCGGCGAGTTCTTCGACCCTGGACCTCAAGCAAGTCACCGACGCCCATCGCATCACCATCACCTGGTCCACGCCGCACCCGGAGCTGGGCGGCCGCGACCTGATGGACATCGCCGCCGAATGGAACGTGCCTTTGCTTGACGCTGCCCGCCGCCTGCAACCGGCCGGCGCGGTGTACTACGGCATGGACGAGGCCGATGTGCGAAGAATCCTCGCCCATCCGTTGTCGATGGTCGGGTCTGACGGTTTGCCGGAAGACCCGTTCCCGCATCCGCGCTTGTGGGGCGCTTTCCCACGGGTGCTTGGACATTTCAGTCGCGACGTCGGGCTGTTTGCGCTGCACACCGCCGTACACAAAATGACCGGCCTGTCGGCGGCGCGCTTTGGCTTGAAGGAAAGGGGTGAGATCCGTGAAGGTCATTGGGCGGACCTGGTGTTGTTCGATCCGCTGACCATTCGCGACGTGGCGGACTTCAGTGACCCGCAACGGGCGGCGGAGGGGATTGAAGGTGTATGGGTCAACGGCGTGTTGAGTTACAGCGAAGGGCAGGCGAACGGGGAACGTGAAGGGCGGTTTCTGGCGCGGGAAGGGGATTTGCGTGACGGGTTTATGTGAACGTTTCCTCAATGATGGCATTGTGAGACTAAAGATTCCCGCCTTCGCGCCGAATCGTTATGCATTGATGGAGTTGGCATCGACTGCTTAGGGAATCTCATGCATCGCATTACTTTACTGGTAGCCCTTTCGTTACTCGCGGGTTGCGTCAGCCCTCAGGCGCGGCAGGCTGCGGAGGCGCAAAGACTGTTCAGTGGTGTCTTGGTCAACCCCATTGTGGCCGACTCAGTTCTGCGCGAAGGCGATGTACTGAGCTTTCAACTCAGCAAGTCAGAAGGAACGCCGGCAGAGGCAGGTTTGACAGCACAGCTTGAGGCTTCTTGCATGGCTGCTCAGGCCCGCCTTTTGTATTTCGGCGGTCAAGGACGCCGGTATCTGGGCGTGAATAACCAACAGTACACGGCAGGACAGACGATTCCGTCTTCTGTTTACCCTGTGCTGAAAAGCAACCCTGGCTTCATCAAGGCTTGTGCCGAAACGCCAGTGCCCGATTGGCGTGTGGTGAGAAACAGCGGTGATGAGCCGTGGTTGCTGATTGATCGCAACAGCCTGAAAACTGAAGGGGCCGAACTCAAGTTGTGGGCCGCCCGGGATTATCCAGCGGTCGCCCTTGACGTACCGTACAGTGCTCCCTACTCGCAGAAGCGTGAGCACCTCGCCATTGATTGCACAAAGCAGACTTACCGCCTGCTCACGGGCTACGCTTTGGATGCGAGCAATACGGTGACCGATGGCAAGGAAGGTTTTGTGCGGACCCCTCAGTCCATGTCCAGTCGTCCCCTGGATGACCGTCTGATGTTCACAATGGTGTGCGACAACCCTCAGTCGACTCTGACACTGCCTCTTTTTGTTCCCCGGATAAAAAAACAAGCGCCAGTCCAATTACCACCGCTTGCCGATGATGTTGCTGCGTCTATCAAGGCGTTGAACATGCCGCCACCGATCAAGGCGTTGAACTATCTTGAGGTGGTCGGCCAGTACATCTCCCCGGGAAGAAACAGTGAAATCAATCAGAAAATCTTCATTGAAACCGACCCGGCTTCACAGCAGTTGAGTGAGCGTTCGGTGGATGTCGGTTATGAACACAACAACATCAGTTTCAGAGGCATGTTCACGCTGACCGGCCAAATGTACTTTACGTCGATGGAAGATACTTCGGTCAAGGACACGAACATGATCACCAGCCTGACTTTTCACGGCGATTGGCAGCACATGCCCATTAATGGCCAACTTGGATACAGCGATACATCCAGGGTCGTGAACTCGGTGCTCGGTGAGACCTATCGTTATGAAAGCAGCACGGACTGCACGGTCATGAGTGAGCTGGTGGCCAGCGAACTGCATAACGCGCTGAGCGGATCCGCTAAAAAACTTAAATGTCGAGTGCAGTCAGGGAAGTACGTTCGCACGCAAACGTACTACTACCTGCAAGACTATGGTTACTTCTACTTCGCGGGGATAGACAAGAATCCCGAGTCGTATGAAACACACAGCATCAGAACTGTACGTTGATTCTGATTCACTATCCGCCGCATGCGGCCGTTTTTCACTTGGCGAGAGCAACTCCATGAGCTTCGGCAAAACCACCCCGATCCTGCGGATTTTCGACGAGACCAAGGCATTGGAGTTCTACGTCGACTTCCTCGGCTTCAAGATCGACTGGCAGCACCGTTTCGAAGCGAACTTCCCGTTGTACTTGCAGGTGTCTCGCGGCGAATGCGTACTGCACCTGTCCGAACACCACGGCGATGCGACGCCGGGTTCAGCCTTGCGGATCGAGACCGATGAGCTTGAGTTGTTCCAGCACCAGTTGATCGCCAAGGAATACACGTTTTCGCACCCGCAGATTCAGGCCATGCCGTGGGGCAGCCAGGACATGACCATCGCCGACCCGTTCGGCAATCGGTTGGTGTTCACCAACGCGATCAGCCTCTGAGCGGAAAAGTTGCAAGCCGCGCAAAGAAGCCCGCTGCCAAACCCTTGCGGTTTGGCAGCGGGCTTTTTTCGTTCATGGAGCAGAGGCCAATGTAGCAAGCGGCGTTGTCACCGTATTGATCACTCAGAGGGCACTGGTTTATCCGACACTTGATTGACCGCCATTTCCGCCACCATGACTACTTGGGCGATGCCTTGCACGGTTTTGCGGTGCGAGCCTTCGAGCAAGGCGGCGAAGTCGTTGAGCATGACGGTGGCTGAGCCAAGGGTTTCGCAGGCGTCGGTCAGCAAGGGTTCGGTGCCGGACGCCGGGTTGGCCATGTAGAGGCGGTTGGGGTGGTAGGGTTTGGCCATGACGTGGGCGGCCGGAGGGCCTAGATAGTGGTTGAGGGCCCGCTCGGCGGCTGCGTGGAATTTCTTTGATTCCGGTGTTTCGTAGGGGGATGCCGGATCGGTGGGCGGCGGGTTTGGCGTTTCCTTGAACATGGATGCTTACCTCTAAAGAGGCTGCGTCCATTTCGCCGCTAAGCGAAAGGGAGGCAGCTGTGCGCAAGTTAGCGGACCGGTAAGCATCCAAACCCGGTGCATCCGAAGATGCCATGCGCACAGCCACCATCGAGTGCAGGCGAGAGCCTGACTGGATAGGACTTGTACAACCGTGGATACCTACCGAGCCGCTAAGCTCGATCACTGGGAATCAGTGACGAGATCCAAGTTACCGAGCAGCCCGCCAGCGCAAAAAACCGGCGGATTCTGGCGCAGTCGTAGGCAGCGGCGCAAGGATTTGTGGGCTTTGTCGCGTAACGTTGAGTGTCTTTAAACACCTGCGATGCAGTGTGTTTATTGCACTTCAAAAATCGAGGATTTGTATGTCGGATTTTAGCGCTCAGCCTTCATCCGACACCCGGTGGGTCTGGCGAAACTCGCCAGGCGGTATTCCGCGCCGGCTTTTGAACGTACGGTGAAACGAACGTGGTTCGGTGAAACCCAGGTACTGGGCGATGTCCTGAATCGGCAAGGTGCTGTTCAGCAGGTAATGCTCTGCCAGCTCCTGGCGCAGGTCATCAAGGATCTGCTGGTACGAAGTGCCCGCCTGATGCAGCTGGCGTTGCAGCGTGCGCACCGACACCGCGGACTGCTCGGCCACCTGCTCCTTGCGCGGCAGCCCTTCCTTGAGCAACTGGCGCAGGATGTTTTTGACCCTTTGCTCCAGCGACGCATCCTCCAGCGTGGCCATCAATCCCAGGGCATGTTCTTCCAGGGTGCGCAGTAATTGCGCATCGGCCTGGCGCAATGGCAACTGCAAATACGTCAACGGGACAATCAGTGCCGAGTAAGGCTGGTCGAACAGCACCGGACAGTCGAAGAACTGTTCGTACTGCGCAAGCGTCGTGTCGGCCGGGCGTGCATGTTCGAGCCAGACGGCGGCCGGCGACAGCTGGATATCGGCGATCCAGCGCGCGTATTGCAGCCAGGAACCGAGCACGTTTTCCACCAGGTGCCGACGGATTCGCGGGCGTTGATGGCGGCATGTCCAGATCAGATGCACGTCGCCGTCCTGCACGTCGGCGCGGCTGACCCCCATGTCTCCCACCAGCTTCTCGAACGGCATGATGCGGCTCATGGCATCGCCCAGGGTTGCGCAGTTCATGGTGATGTAGCCCAGCACGCTCCAGGAGTTGGGCAACACAAAACGCGCGGAGTTGAGGCCGAACAACGGATCGCCCGAGTGTTCGCAGAAATAATCGAGCAACCGTTCATGGGCCTCACCCGGCAACCGCAGGCTGTTGTCACTCAACTGCTGCGCCTGCAACCCGGCAGCCGCCAACGCAGGCTCGATGGCCACGCCCAGTTGTTCGGCATGGCGCAGGTATTTGAGCAGCGGAGGAACCGAGGTGAAGCCCAGGGATTGCATGATCGTATTCCTTTGATCAAGGCCCGCGTGCGCGGATGAATGCCCTGAAAGGTAATTTGAAACCACAGCTAAAGTAAATGGCTGACACTTGCGCGACGTTTGACTCAATTGGCTACTCGAACTGGCCGGATACGACCGTGACACTTTCGGGCAGCTGGCTAGTATGGGGGCCTGAAACATACTGATAAGAACCGCAAAAGGACACACGCATGCGACGCTGGAACGGCTGGGGAGATGCAACCACGGTGGTCGAACTGCCGGCCCAAGGCGCGGGATTTCTCGCTGAACGGCTCGGTGCCGGTCGCACGCTGCCCGATGCAACGCTCGAGGTGGCATTGGCCCGCGTACCGGCGTCGCGGCTGCAGGAATACCCCTTGTACAGCGTGGGTGCGCATGATCGTTTGCTGCATGCACGGGGTCAGAGCCTGCCGGACTGGCTGGCGTTGCGCGAAGGAGCACCGGGGATTTATCCCGATGCCGTGGCCTTCCCCGAGAGCGCCGGACAGATCCGTCAGTTGCTGGCGCTCGCTCAGGCGCAGGACCTGTGCCTGATTCCTTACGGCGGCGGCACTTCGGTGGCCGGGCACATCAATCCACCGAGTTCCGCGCGGCCAGTGGTGACGGTTTCCCTGGCCCGCATGAATCGCCTGCTGGACCTCGACGAACAGAGCCTACTGGCCACTTTCGGCCCCGGCGCCACGGGGCCGCAGGTGGAAAGTCAGCTGCGCGCCCGTGGTTACACCTTGGGGCATTTTCCGCAATCGTGGGAACTGTCGACCCTTGGCGGTTGGGTCGCCAGCCGGTCCAGTGGCCAGCAGTCGCTGCGCTACGGGCGAATCGAGCAACTGTTCGCTGGTGGCACCCTGGAAACCTTTGCCGGTCCTCTGGAAATCGCCACCTTCCCGGCCTCGGCCGCCGGTCCCGATTTGCGCGAGGTGGTGCTGGGCTGTGAAGGCCGTTTCGGGATTATTTCCGAGGTCAAAGTGCGGGTCAGCGCGCTACCGGTCGATGAGCGTTTTTACGGGGTGTTTCTGCCCGACTGGCCGCAGGCGCTGCAAGCCATCCGCCAGTTGGCCCAGGCGCGCGTGCCGCTGTCGATGTTGCGCTTGTCCAACGCGGTGGAAACCGAAACCCAGCTGGCGTTGGCCGGTCACCCGCAGCAGATCGCCTGGCTGGAAAAGTACCTGGCCCTGCGTGGTGCCGGTGTGGGCAAATGCCTGCTGACGTTCGGCGTGACCGGCAATCGCCGGCAAAATGCGCTGTCCCTGAGTCAGGCCCGGCAGCATCTGAAGGCTTTCGGCGGGGTGTTCACCGGCACCTTGCTCGGCAAGAAGTGGGCGCAGAACCGCTTCCGTTTTCCCTACCTGCGCGAGAACCTGTGGAACGCCGGTTATGTGGTGGACACCCTGGAAACCGCCACCGACTGGAGCAATGTCGACAACTTGCTCACCCTGATCGAAAACAGCCTGCGCGATGCACTGGCCGCTGAAGGCGAGCGGGTGCATGTGTTCACCCACCTGTCCCATGTCTATGGCGAAGGCTCGAGCATCTACACCACCTATGTCTTTCGTCCCGCGGCGGACTACCCGGCCACGCTTGCCCGCTGGCAGGCGCTCAAGCAGGCGGCCAGCCAGACCATCGTCGACAACCACGGCACCATCAGTCACCAGCATGGTGTGGGTAAGGACCATGCACCCTACCTACTGCGGGAGAAGGGCGCGCTGGCGATGGACACCTTGCAGGCGCTGAGCCGGCATTTCGATCCGGCCGGGCGACTGAACCCTGGCACGCTGCTGCAGGAGTGACGGCCATGAGCCTGGACTGGAACGCCGCGTGGCGGCAGCAAGTGCTGCCGACGCTGGCGGAAGAAACCTGGGACCTGATTGTCATTGGCGGCGGCATCAGTGGCGCCGGCATCCTGCGTGAAGCCGCACGCCGAGGCTGGCGCTGCCTGCTGCTGGAACAGCGCGATTTTGCCTGGGGCACCTCCAGCCGGTCCTCGAAAATGGTCCATGGCGGCTTGCGTTACATCGCCAAGGGCCAGTGGCGCCTGACCCGCGATTCGGTCCGCGAACGCCAGCGCCTACTCGACGAAGCGCCGGGGCTGGTGGAGCCAATGAGTTTCATGATGCCGCATTACCGTGGCGGCTTTCCCGGCCCGCGGGTGCTGGGTGGATTGTTGAGCATCTATGACGCCTTGGCCGGGCGGCGCAACCATCACTTCCATGACGCGCAACAGCTGCGTTATCTGGCGCCGGGGGTGAGGGAAGATCACTTGCTGGGTGGCACCTGTTTTGTCGACGCACTGACCGATGACGCCCGCCTGGTGATGCGCGTTTTGGGCGAGGCTCGGGCCGACGGCGGCGTGGTGCTCAACGGGATGCGCGTGCAGCAGTTGCTGCGTGAAGAGGGGCGGGTTTGCGGGGTGCAAGTCGAGGACTGCGAAGGCGGCTCGTCACTGCCATTGCGGTGTCGCGTTTTGGCCGTGGCTACCGGCGCTTGGGCCGAACGCTTGCGCGCGCCCGACGCCCCTCGTCAGTTGCGCCCATTGCGAGGCAGTCATTTGTTGCTGCCGGGATGGCGCCTGCCGGTGGCACAGGCCTTCACCTTCCTGCACGAGCGCGACCGTCGACCGGTGTTTGTTTTTCCTTGGGAGGGCGCCACGGTCGTCGGCACCACAGACCTCGATCATCAAGAGGATCTGGACCAGAGCGCGAGCATCAGCCCCGAGGAACTCGACTACCTGCTCGCCGCCTGCACCCAGCAGTTCCCTCGGGCCGAAGTGGTCGCCGCCGATGTGCTGTCGACCTGGTCGGGCGTGCGCCCGGTGGTGGGCGGCGCTGCGGGTGAGCACCAGGGCAAACCGTCCAATGAAACCCGTGAGCATGTGCTGTGGCTGGAGCCCGGCTGCGTGACCCTGGCCGGCGGCAAGCTGACCACCTTTCGCCCGCAGGCCATCGAAGTGCTCAAGGCCTGCGCGACAATGCTCGGGCGCCCCCTCAGTGATGACGGTGCGCCGGTGTTTGCCGTCGTGCCGCCGCTGGCGATTGCGGGGCTCAATGGCAGCCAGTGGCGGCGCCTGGCCGGGCGGCATGGCCGTGACCTGCCGAGGTTGGCGCAACTACTCGCAGAACTGGGCCATGACACCGTTGGTGCCACTGACACCTTGTGGGCAGAGCTTGCCTTTGCCTGCGACACGGAAATGGTTCTGCACCTGGATGACCTGCTGCTGCGCCGAACCCGACTGGGCCTGTTGCTGCCTCGGGGTGCCGAGGACTATTGGCCGAAAATCCGTCAA
Organism: Pseudomonas sp. LBUM1660; assembly: GCF_059695935.1. Classification (NCBI taxonomy): domain Bacteria; kingdom Pseudomonadati; phylum Pseudomonadota; class Gammaproteobacteria; order Pseudomonadales; family Pseudomonadaceae; genus Pseudomonas; species Pseudomonas sp. LBUM1660. Next base: position 868,571 of record NZ_CP166795.1, read on the forward strand.
CTCTGCCAGCCACGGCTGGGCTGGGACGATGAGCGCTGGCAGCAGGAGCAGCAGCGCTATCAGGCGTTATGGCAACACCATCATGGTTTGCCCAGCTGCCGCGTTGAGCACCCGTAGCCCTGTAGCAGCTGTCGAGCGCAGCGAGGCGCCGTTCGGCGGCGAAGCCCTCGTAAAAAATCCAACTCGGTGTTTCAGAAAAAACTCCGGAGCAGGGATGGCGAAAACGTTGTTCTCGGACGCAGCCTCGCTACGCTCGACAGCTGCTACGGGTTATGGCTGCTACGGATTATAAAAATTCAGGAATGTGCGCGACCCATGCCCATTGAAGAGAGCTCCATGGATAACCATCCGAACAAGCGTTACCTGCTGGCCATCGACAATGGGACCCAGAGCGTGCGCGCACTGCTCTTTGACCTGCAGGGCAATCTGCTGGGCAAAGGCAAGGTCGAGCTGCAGGCCTATTACTCGACACAACCCGGCTGGGCCGAGCAGGACCCGGAGTATTACTGGGCGAAACTGGGGGAGGCCTGCCAGCAGTTATGGCAGCAAACCGGCATCGATCGTACAGAGATTGCCGGCGTGTCCCTGACCACCCAGCGCGGCACATTGATCAACGTCGATGCCCAAGGCAAGGCGCTACGCCCGGCGATCCTGTGGCTCGATCAACGCCAGACCGAAGTCGAAGGCGGCATCAAGGGGCCGTGGGGCTGGCTGTTCAAACTGGTCGGCGCGCAAGCCACTGTGGATTATTTTCGCGCCCAGGCCGAGGCCAATTGGATCGCGCGCCACCAGCCTGAGGTGTGGGCGGCGACCGACAAATTTTTGCTGCTCTCGGGGTTTCTCACCCATCGCCTGTGCGGGCGTTTTGTCGATTCGGTGGGCTGTTGCGTCGGCTACCTGCCCTTCGACTTCAAACGCCTGCGCTGGGCTGCTCCCGCCGACTGGAAATGGCAGGCACTGGCGGTGCGTCCCGAGCAATTACCCAGCCTGCACAAACCCGGTGAAACCTTGGGCCATATCAGCGCCGAAGCCAGCCGCCACACCGGCATTCCCGAAGGCCTGCCCCTGATCGCCGCCGGTGCCGACAAGGCCTGCGAAGTGCTGGGTTCCGGCGTGGTCGACGCGGACACGGTGTGCCTGTCCTACGGCACCACGGCGACGATCACCAGTACGCGGTCGCGCTACCTGGAAATCGTCCCTTTGATTCCGCCTTACCCATCTGCGGTGCCGGATCAATACAACTGCGAGGTCATGATTTATCGCGGCTACTGGATGGTTAGCTGGTTCAAGAACGAATTCGGTCTGCGGGAAATGCAGCAGGCCAAAGCACAGGGAGTAGAGCCTGAGCAACTCTTCGACGCGCTGGTTAACGCAGTGCCGCCGGGGTCCATGGGCCTGATGCTGCAACCCTACTGGTCGCCCGGTATTCGCGAGCCGGGTGTGGAAGCCAAGGGCGCGATGATCGGTTTCGGTGATGTGCATACCCGCGCACATATCTATAGGGCGATCCTCGAAGGACTGGCGTATGCCTTGCGCCAAGGCATGGAGAACATCGAGAAGCGTTCCAGGGTCTCCGTCAAGTGCTTGCGAGTCGCCGGTGGAGGCTCCCAGAGTGATGCGGCGATGCAGCTCACAGCCGACATTTTCGGCCTGCCGGCCGAGCGTCCGCATGTCTACGAAGCGTCCGGTCTGGGAGCGGCCATTTGCTGCGCGGTAGGGCTTGGGCTGCACGAGGATTTTCCCACGGCGATGGCTGCCATGACCCGGGTCGGCGCGGTATTCATGCCGCAACCCGAGGCGCAGCAGATCTATGAGCAACTGTACAAAGACGTCTACCTGCGCATGTACCGACAGCTCAAGCCTCTGTACCAAAGCATTCGCAAGATCACCGGCTACCCGGCCTGACGCGTGTTTCGCGCCAGATGCAATCCCTGTAGGAACTGGCGAAGGTTCGGGCCGCGTTCGGCAGCTCCTACAGGGGCCGTGTACAACCTGAACACCCCTGACGCCCCATTCTTCTCGTGTGTCAGCACACACCCGCGCCCACAAAAAAGACATCTCGGCGTGGCGCTATCGGAGAACTTTTTTGGTGAGATTGGACAGTGTCAGGGTCAAGGTCGGTTGTTAGGCTCAACCCCCACGGCACATCTAATAAGAACCAAAAGCAATGAAGCTGACATTTCTCCTGCTGCTACTTTGTGGAGCGGCCCCGACGGCCTGGGGTTGGTCCAACCATACGGTGGGCAGTTACCTGGCGTTGCAGGATCTGCCGGCCTTGCGCGAAGCACCTTCGGTCGAAGTCGAGCCACTGGAGCAGTTTATCGCGCAGCAGTACGAAGCAGTGACCGCGCTGCTGGAAGAACAGGAACGCTTCGCCCGTCAGCACTTCGTCCAGTATCCGCCTCGCCCCGATGACCTGAAGCTGCCCGCCGTGCCTGGGGACACTCTGCAGCACGATTTCCTCACCGCGTTGCGGATCAATCCTCAGATTCATCTGGCCATGGTCATCCAGCCGCTGCCGGGCAAGGATTTGCCCGAGCGTGAACACCTCCAGGCCGAGCAGGTGATGGTCGAACAGACCCTTTCACCGTGGAATCGCCAGCATTTCATCCGCGTGGCAAACGGCGAAAAAGTAGCGCCCCTGGCCGTGCTGGCCAGCGCCGCCGACGAGCCCGATTACGGCCACGACATCAACCTGTTCAGCGACAACCCCGGCGAGGTGGCCGCGTTGTACGGCTTCGGCCCGCAGCCTTTCGGCGATGCGCGGTTTCAGTACAGCTCCCAGGCGCCGCTCCACATGGGGTTCTTCCATGAAAGCGCGGTGGTGTATGCCGCTGCCGGATTTCTTGAGCGCAGCTGGCCGGACTGGCGCGCCTACCAGTACATGGGGTTGGCGCGACTGGCATTTGCCAGTGGCCATCCTTACTGGGGCTATCGTTTTCTCGGTTGGGGCCTGCACCACGTCCAGGACCTGACCCAGCCTTATCACGCCAAGCCGTTGCCCGGCGTCGAGCTGGCCAGTCTGCTGCTGATCGAAGGCAAGGCGATGGCCGGGTTTGATGCCGATAAACACGCGGCCATCGAACGGGTCGCCACCCGGCACATGGAAGTGGAGAAATATCAGTCGGTCTGGCTTCGGCGCCTGGTGCGTGCCGGCGAGGCACGTCCGATGCTCGAGGTTTACGGCGATCTGGCACAAGACGCCAGTTACCCACCGTACTCGGTGGATTACCTGCGTGACGTGGTGAGTGCTCAGTCCGCCGACGAATCCGCAGCGTTTGATGAGGCCATCGGGCAGTGGCTGGAGACGGCTCCGATCACCAGCGATTTCAGCGACAGCAATCAGGTGCAGCGCGAAGACTACGACCATCCCGCTCTGAATCAGAAGCTATTCAAGCTGCTGGGACATTTCGGCGCGCACAGCCGAATTTATGTCAGAGCGGGCTTGGCGCCATAGCCATCGCGGCAACATTGCCAGGACTCAAAAACATAAAGAATAGGGAAGGAGGAACAGATCATGAGGATTCGATTGCGCCTGACTGGCGCGGCGCTACCCGGAGTCGGGCTGGCAGGGCTGCTGCAACTGTGCGCGGTCGACAGGGTGCAGGCTGTGGAGTTCAGCGTGCTGGACAAACAGGTCACAGGCTCGTTCGACAGCACCTTGTCCTATGGCCGCTTGTGGCGGGTCCAGGGCCGGGACAAGAGCAACGACGACGTCAATACCAACGATGGCAATCGCAACTTCGACACCGGGCTGGTTTCCGAGGTTTACAAGATCACCTCGGAGCTTGAGGCCAACTATCAGAACTACGGGCTGTTCATGCGCGGCACCGCGTTCTATGACACCCAGCTGATGGACAAGCGCAACGATTACTACCGCAACAACAGCCCGTCGCAACCGAGTCAGAGTTACCCCCAGGACGACCACTTCACTGGTCAGACCCGCGACATTGCCGGCAGCCGGGTGGAAATGCTCGACGCCTACGTCCATGGGAGCTGGGACGTCGCACAGATGCCGGTCACTGCACGTCTTGGGCGCCAGGTGTTCAACTGGGGCGAGGGGATTTTCTACCGCGGCGGGATCAACACCACCAACCCGGTGGACGCAGCCAAGTACCGTTTGCCCGGGGCCGAGGTCAAGGAAGTGCTGGTACCGGTGGAAGCGCTCAGCTTCAACATCGGCCTGACCGACACCCTGACCATGGAAAGTTTCTACCAGATGAACTGGAAGGAAACCCGCATCGATCCGGTTGGCACGTTCTACTCGCAGACGGACCTGTTCGCCGATGGCGGCAATACCGCCTACAACAACTTTACCGGTACCGCGCTGGACACCCCGGTGCCCGGCTTCGGTAACGTGATCGGTCTGTACAGCGCGCTGGGCAACAACCCGTTGCTCAACCAGGCTCTGAGCACCACCGGCCTGTACGCCAACGGGGTGACCCCGGCCTTCGGCAACACCCTCAAGGTGGCCTCGGTCGGCAAGGACTACAACGCGCGCAACGACGGCCAGTTCGGCTTCGCTTTTCGCTATATCGCAGAAGAGTTCAACAGCACCGAGTTCGGGTTGTACATGGTCAACTATCACGCCAAGGAACCGACCGTCTCCGCCGATCTGGGTAATTACCAAGGCATCGACATGAACGCCCTGACCAATCTGTTGGCCGGTGTCGCCGGCAGTCAGGCCCGGCAACTGGCCAACGGCCTGGCGACCGCGGATGTGCTGGGCAATATTCAGGCGCATCGTCGCTACGCCGAAGACATCCGCATGTACGGCTTCAGTTTCAACACCACCCTGGGCCAGGCGTCGGTGTTCGGTGAAGTGGCCTATCGGCCGAACCTGCCCATCGGGGTCGCCGCCACCAATGACCTGATTGGCGACCTGGCCAACGGCGCTGCCGCAGCGGCGGCCGGCCAGACCATCAACATTGGCGGGCAGAGCGTCACGCTCGACAGCCAGATCAACAACGCCGAACGGGTTGAAGCGTTCAATACCTCCCTGGGCACCATCTACAACTTCGGCCCGAGCCTGTCGTTCGACTCGATGTTTGGCGTGTTCGAACTGGCGTCCGAGCACCTGCGTGGCAGCAGCCTGCATTACACCGCTTATGACGGCAGCACCCGTTATTACGCCGGCACCGGTAACTATTCCTATGTTTCCGGAGGTGATCGCGGCGACCAGGTCAACCGCGACTCCTACAGCTACACCGCGATGTTCAACGGCACCTGGAACGACGTGTATGCCGGGGTCAACGTCTCGCCCTACGTCGTCTACAAGGATGACTTCAAGGGCAACAGCTACCAGGCGGGCAACACCATCGAAGGCCGCAAGGCCTACACCCTGGGGATCAAGGCCAACTACCAGAACAGGCTGGAGGCCGAACTGCAATACACCGAGTTCTACGGTGGTGGGCAGAACAACGGTATTCGCGACCGTGACAACGTCGGCTTCAACCTCAAGTACTTCTTGTGATTGCCCAGAACAACTTATGGGCAAGTGCAGACCCTGTGGGAGCGAGCCTGCTCGCGAAGAAGGCCGCACAGCCAACACAAACGTCGCCTGACGCACCGCTTGCGCGAGCAGGCTCGCTCCCACAGTGGATCTGCTGTGTTTTGCAGACCGCACTCCCTAACTGCGGGTTTTATTTCGGAGAACGTCCATGTTCCACACCCCTGCACTGATCAAGACCACCCTGGCGCTGGTGTTGAGTCTGGCGGCCGGCAGCGCGCTGTCCGCCATCACGCCCGAGCAAGCCCAGCAATTGAAAACCACGCTGACGCCGCTGGGTGCCGAGCGTGCCGGCAACGCGGCCGGGACCATTCCGGCGTGGGATGGCGGCATTACCCAGGCGCCCAAGGGCTATACGCCCGGCCAGCATCACCTGGACCCGTATGCGGCGGACAAGCCGCTGTTCACCATCACCAAGGCCAACCTTGAGCAGTACAAGGCCCGCCTCAGCCCGGGCCAGATCGCACTGTTCAACAGCTACCCCGACACCTTCCAGATGCCGGTGTACATCAGCCGTCGCTCGGGCTCCGCGCCGCAGTGGCTGTATGACAACACCTTCAAGAATGCCACTGCGGCCAAGCTGCTCGATGGCGGTACCGGTTTTGCCGATGCCTATGGCGGCGTGCCGTTCCCGGTGCCCAAGGATGGGATCGAGGCGCTGTGGAACCACATCACCCGTTATCGCGGCATCTATGTGGTCCGTCGTGCCTCCGAAGCGCCGGTACAACGCAATGGCAGCTTCGCGCTGGTGACCTCGCAGCAGGAGGGGCTGTTCAACTATTACCGCCCGGGCGGGCAGTTTGCCGACCTGAAAAACATCCTGTTTTATTACCTGGCGTTCGTGAAGAGCCCGGCCCGGCTGGCCGGTGGTGCGGCATTGATCCACGAGACCCTGGACCAGCTCAAGGACCCGCGTCAGGCCTGGGTCTACGACGCCGGCCAACGCCGTGTGCGCCGGGCGCCGAACCTTGCGTATGACACGCCGATAGCCTCGTCCGACGGCCTGCGCACGGCGGACGATACCGACCTGTTCAACGGCTCGCCGGACCGCTACGAATGGAAGCTCAAGGGTAAGCAAGAGATCTACATCCCCTACAACAGCTACACAGTCGGTAGCCCTGAGGTGAAGTACGCACAGTTGCTCACACCGGGCCACCTCAACCCGCAATACACCCGTTATGAGCTGCATCGGGTCTGGGTGGTCGAAGGCACGCTCAAGCCTGGCTCGCGGCATATCTATTCCAAGCGCGTGTTGTTTCTGGACGAGGACAGCTGGGGCGCCGCGCTGGTGGATCAATATGACGGGCGAGGGGAATTGTGGCGGGTGTCGATGGCGTACCTGAAGAACTTCTACGACCTGCCCACCACCTGGAGCGCGCTGGACGTATTCCACGATCTGCAGGCGCGCCGTTACTACGTGCAGAACCTGGATAACGAAGAGTCGGCCACCGTGGACTTCGCCCAGCCGGTGCCGGAAGACGCGTATTTTATGCCGTCGTCATTACGTCAGCGCGGGACGCGGTGAGTGGGCTGGCTTGCCCGCGAATCGTTCTTTCATTCACCGCACAGTTGATCGTTCCCACGCTCTGCGTCACACGCCGAAGCGGACGCAGAGCGTCCATTGAGGCATTCCCACGCGGGAGCGTGGGAACGATCAGATTCACCACAAAGTGAATGTCAAACGCGGAAGTGACTCACCATCTGCTGCAACTGACTGCCCAACCGCGCCAGTTCAACACTGGATGCAGCGGTTTCATCGCTGGCGGCGGCGGTCTGTTCCGACACGTCGCGTACGTTGATGATGCTGCGGCTGATCTCTTCGGCCACGGCGCTTTGTTGCTCGGCGGCTGCAGCGATCTGCTGGTTCATCGACTGGATGTTGGACACCGTGCGGGTGATGTTTTCCAGCGACACGCCAGCCTTGCGGGTCAGCGCGACGCTGCTGTCGGTCAGCGCGCGGCTGTTGTTCATCACGGCCGACACTTGTTGAGTGCCATTCTGCAGACCGGCCACCAGGCCTTCGATTTCTTCGGTGGATTTCTGAGTGCGCTGGGCCAGACCGCGGACTTCGTCGGCAACCACCGCAAAACCACGACCGGCTTCACCGGCACGCGCCGCTTCAATCGCCGCGTTGAGCGCCAGTAGGTTGGTCTGTTCGGCGACGGCTTTGATCACGTCCATGACGCTGCCGATCTTGTCGCTTTCCTGTTGCAGCACGCTCATCGCTTCGGTGGAACGCGCCACCTCGGTGGCCAGACGTTCGATCTGGGCGATGGCTTCGTTGACCACCTTGTCGCCTTCACGGGCTTGGCCGTCAGCAGCGGCTGCGGCCTGGGAGGCTTCTTCGGCATTGCGCGCGACTTCCTGCACGGTGGCGGTCATCTCGTGCATGGCGGTGGCCACCTGATCGGTCTCGATCTTCTGGCTGTTGACGCCGGCGCTGGTTTGCTCGGTGACGGCGGACAATTCTTCGGCGGCGCTGGCGATCTGGGTGACGCCGTCGCGGATCCCGCTGATCAAGTCACGCAGGGTCACGCCCATGCGCGCGATGCCTTGCTGCAACACGCCGAGTTCGTCGCGGCGCGTCACTTTGACGTCCTGGGACAGGTCGCCGCTGGCGATGCGTTCGACCACGGCCAACGTGTCGCGCAGTGGGCCGGTGATCTGACGGGTGATGATCACGGCAGCAATGATGCCCACTAGCAACGCCAGCAATGTGCTGATCAGCTGCAATGTGCGCGCCTGGGCGCTTTCGGCGTCGCGACGATCGAGCTGGATCTGATACAGCTGATCGCTCAGGGTCACGATGGCGGCGCCCTGGTCGGTCATTTCCTTGCGCGCCTGCACGGCATCGGTGTTGGCGGCTTTATAGGCGATCAACGCGCTGCGGTAATTGCCAAGTGCGGTTTCCAGCTGGCGCAGGGCGTCTTGCTGGGTCTCGGCAAATTGCACGTTGAGAGGTTTCAGGCTGGCAATTGCTGAATCCAGTTGGACGACGGCTTTCTGCTCGGTCTCGGCATTGGTGGTGGCGGTGTAACCACGCACTTCGTAGCGGGCCAGGATGAACGCTTCCTTGGCGGCGGTGATGGCCTGGAACTGTTCGAAACGCTGGTCGCTCGGGGGCATTTGTTGCACGCGGGTGCTGATGGCGTCGATCAGCTTGCTGGCCGTTTCAGCGTTGGCGCCCATGGCGTCGCGGGCGCTGTTGCCGGTGCGGTAGGCGCTGCGCATTTTGTTCAGCGACGTCTTGTAGGCGTCGATGTAAGTGCCTTGCTCTTTGAGCAGCTTGAGGTTTTCCGGGCTCTTGAATTTCGACAGCAGCGATTGCTGCTGAGCGGAAAAGGCGTCAAGGGTGGTCTGTACGTTCTGAGCGGCGGTTTCATCGCCGTTGGTCAGCATGTATTGCAGGCGAACCACACGAAGCTTGGTCAAGCCGGAGTTGAGCTGGGTGATGTCGCTCATCCAGTTGCTACGGTCAATCAACCCACCCAGGCTCGTCCAGCCGGTCAGGGCCAGTACGCAGGTCAGTGCCAGGACCAGGCCGAACCCCAGGCCCAGTTTCATGTTCACGCTGATGTTGCCGAACCAGCTATTCATCAAATTCCTCCAGGAACGTTACGCTTTCGATCGTCGGTTGGCTGGAAGATTGTTGTTTTTTTAGGTGCCAGCAAGGGTGTGTAGCAGGCTTGTATCGGCAGCAATCGTGAGAGCTGAAAGGATTTTGTCGGACAGATTCTGTAACAAGGTTTTTGTGGGCGGCTTCAGCTTTTTTTCACATGGGTTTCACCGGCTGCCGACGCGCGCCTCTCTACCCTCGCGGCACCTAATGACAGTAATGCATGCCGGCGAGGCGGCTTGATGTGGAATTGAGACTGAATCTGTTCGGGATAAAACGCTCAATTAACCTGGGCCGTTTGACCCGATATCGAAACACCGCCGTGGTACTGGCTTCGGCGCTGCTGGTGATTCCATTGAGCCTATGGCTGTTGCAGCCAGCCGCCGTGCCGGACCTGGCGCATGGCACCGCGGCGGGCGCACGAGCGTTGGCCGCCGGCTGGGCCAAAGGCGATGTGATTGTGCTGGTGCGCCATGTCGAGCGCTGTGATCACTCGAAAGCCGCGTGCCTGAGCGGCAACGATGGCATTACCGATCGCTCGCGCAGCGTCGCGGTCAGTGTCGGTGCGCGGTTCGAACAATTGGGGTTGGACAAGACCGATATCTACAACAGCCCGATGACTCGCACCTCACAGACAGCCAGCTACATGTTCAACAAGGTCGGTGTGGGCGAAGACTGGCTGATCAGCTGCAGGGGCACGATGCTGCGTGATGCCTTGGCGCATAAAGTGGGCGGTCGCAATCTGATTCTGGTGACCCACAGCGAATGCATGGCGCAACTCGAAAAAGACCTCAAGGTGTCGACCTCTACCCTCGGTTACGGCGCCTCGTTGTTCATCTCGGCCAACCCCTCTCAGGCACCGCGCATGCTCGGTTTCATTGAAGCCTCCGACTGGCGCTCGGTGACCACCCAATGATTTTTCCTCAGGATCAGGACGTACCATGCTGACTTCTTCCCGCCAGCGCTTCTATTGGGCGAACTTTGGTATCCCGTTGGCCTGTGCGGCCTTGGTTTTCCTGATGTTCGACATGACCCAAATCGACATCGCCTTCAGTAATCTTCTGTTTGATCCGGTCGCCCAGATCTTTCCGCTCGACAAGGTTCACTTCTTTGAAAAGCTCACCCACAAGTGGGCGCGCATCATTCCGAACTGGACCGCTGAGATTGCCTTGATCGGCGCGATGCTGTCGTTTGTCTGGCCGCTGATCAACACTTCAAAGCACCCGCGTCTCGGTGGTTTTCTGGGGCGGAGCAAAGCGGCGCCGGTGCTGCGATTTGCCTGCGAACATCGTCGGGATTTCCTGTTCGTCGTCTTCGCGTTTGCCATTTGCACCGGTGTGATCCATTTCCTCAAGTCGCACACCAGCGTGTACTGCCCGATTGAAACGACCCTCTACGGAGGGAAATTGCCTCACGTGGAGTGGTACAACAACTTCCAGTTGTTCAGGGAAGCCGGTGATGGCCGTTGCTGGCCGGGTGGCCATGCTTCCGGCGGTTTCACCATGCTCGCGCTGTACTTCGTGGCTCGCCGCTACCGCTGGCGCTACTCCAAGGCGCTGATGTATGGCGCGTTGCTGCTTGGGTTCGTCTACGGCACGACACGTGTCCTGCAAGGCTGGCACTACATGTCCCACACCTTCTGGGCCGGGATCTTCGTGTGGCTGGCCTGTTTGCTGACAGCGTTGGCATTCTATGGAAGAGCGCGGCTGGAGATGCCGGTGCTGCAAAAGGCTGAAGCGCCAATCGCTGAGCCGCTTACTGATTTACAAAGTAGTAAGCCTGACGCCCCACCTTCATGGTCTTGAGCACTTTCAACGGCGCGGCCGGTTCGGTTTCTCCCGACATGACCGCAACGTTGGCGGGTGAGGCCGCCAGAAACTCATGCAGTTGCGCCTCGGTGTCCAGGCCATTGAGCACTTGCCGGGTGTAGAACACGCTGGCACCGCCCACCCGTTCGTTCGCCTGGAACAGGGCGACGTGTTGCCCGTTGGCCTGCATCGTCTGGATCTGTAAGGTCAACGGCAGGAAGGACAGTTTGCGATCGGCATGGGGCAGCGCCCATTGAGCGGCGGCCAGGTAGCTGCCAATCACCAACGCGATCACGCCAATGGCCACGCCGCGTCCATGCCGTGCAATGCCACCCCATAGGTTCGAGGCACCTTCGCGTGCTTTTAGCCGATCGAACAGAACGCTCGCATACTCCGCCGCAATCACCGCCGCCGCGGGCGTCATCGACATGAGATACACCGTGCGCTTGCTCGACGCCAACGTCAGCATCACAAACTGCGCCACGATCCACAGGGTGAAAAACAGCAAATAACGATTGGCCACCAGGCTTTCTCGAAAATGCCACAACCCCAGGTACACCAGAATATTCCACGGCAGAAACGCTTGGGGCAGCTTGGCCAGGTAGTAGTAGAACGGTTCGTAATGCCCGGCCTCGACGAACGTTCCACTGAAGCGCCCGACGCTGTTGGTCAGCAACACTTCCCCCACGGCCGGCGCGCCACCACGCTGATACAACACGGCGAGCCAGATCATCAGCGGGATCAATCCAGCCAGCGTCAGTAAACCGGGGCGCAACCAGTCGGAGATTTTCAGGCGCCGGTCCATCAAGGTATCGGCCAGCAGATACGCGAAAATCACCACGCCCGGCATCGCCAGGCCCAGGACGCCTTTGCTCAATGTGGCGATAGCGATTCCCGAGGCAAACAGCAGCGCGTTGCCAGGCGTCGATTGCCGTTGCCCGTGAAAGAACGCCAGCAGCGCCAGGGTCACGCCGAGGGCGAGCAGCGCGTCTTCACCGACGCCGCGCACGTTGCTCCAATAACTGGCCATGGTTGCCAGAAAGATCCCCGCTGTCCAGGCAAGCGACTTGGGCCGGCCGAACCGCCGCAGCATCGCGTACAACAGCATCACGCTGAACAGCCCGGCAAACGCCGAGGCCAGTCGCACCGCCCACGGCGTGCCACCAAATACACGGATGGCGCCGGCATCCAGCCACAAGCTCAAAGGCGGTTTTTCCAGAAACGGTTCGCCAAACAAACGTGGCGTCACCCAGTCGTTGTCCAAGTGCATCTGCATGGCGATCCCGGCCACCCGGGCCTCGGTGGAGCCTTGCAGTTGATGATTGCCCAAGGCAAAGAAAAACAGCAGGGCAGCCAGTAGAAACAGTGAAGTGGCAGGACGCGACATAGGCTTCTGGCTACCGAACAGGTTGACCGGGAAGCCCGAGCATACGGGGCGAATGCTTAATGAAGTGTGAACGGCCGCGAAGTATTACGAGAGGCGCCTGGACCAGCGCTGTTCCGGGGCTTCAAAGCGATCATTGATCAACGCGGTCAACACGTGATCCTGCCAGCGCCCGGCAATACTCAGGTAAGCCTTGGCGTAGCCTTCACGTTCAAATCCCAGACGCTCCAGCAGTCGCGCGCTGCGTTCATTGCCGGGGATGTAATTGGCCATGATCCGGTGCAGTTTCTGCTCATCGAACATGTAGCCGATGCCTGCTTCCAGTGCTTCCTGCATCAATCCCTGGCCCTGACGGGATTCGTCGATGTGGTAACCGAGATAACACGCCTGAAACGCCCCGCGAGTGATGCCGCTGAAATTGCAGGCGCCGATCATCTGGCCGTTGTCCGGGTCCAGCAGCGCGAAATGCACCGCCAGGCCGGCCTCGAACGCACTGGCTTGCACCTCAAGGCGCGGACGAATGTTTTCAGGGCTGTGGTAATCGGAGGGACGAATCGGCGACCACCGGGCGAGATGCCTTTGGTTGCGTCGGTAGAAATCGCTTTCCAGTGCCGCCTGTTCAGGGGCGAGCACTGCCAGCGTCAAGCGTTTGCAGGGCAGGGACAACAACGGCATAGGGCGCTCCGGTTCGGGGGGGGCGTCGCGCAAGCATCATGGGGCCAGCGAAAAAACTCAAACCTCCAGCGGTAACGTCACGATGAAGGTACTGCCTTTGCCGTCGCCGTCGCTCATGCCGATCACCGTGCCACCATGGGCTTCGACCAGCTCGCGAACGACCGTCAGGCCAATGCCCAGACCTGCGCCGTTGAAACCGACGGCGTGAACGTCCTGCACAAAAGGCTCGAAGATAAACGGCAGCGCCTTGGCGGAAATACCGATGCCGGTATCGCAAATGCTCATCTCCAGCAGATCGTCTTCGGTGGTGACCGAAAGCGTGACCGTGCCGCCCGCCGGTGTGTACTTGGCCGCATTGCCCAGCAGGTTGCCGAGAATCTGCGTGAGTCTTACCGGATCGCCATTCACCGCCAGCGCACATGTGGGCAACTCAGCCGTGAAATGCAGGTGCTGAGCGATCATCACCGGGCTGCACACGGCGATGGCGTCCTGAATGATCTGCACCATGTCGACGATGCGGCAATCGAGGCGCAACTTGCCGGTGCTGGCGCGGGATACATCGAGCAAATCTTCCACCAGCCGCGACATGTGCTGCACCTGGCCTTCGATCAGCGCCTGCATACGCGGCAGTTCCTCACTGGGCACGCGTATCAGACGCCCGGCGATCATGCTGATGGGCGTCAGCGGATTGCGCAGTTCGTGGGCTACCAGGGTGAGAATGTTTCGTTGTTGTTCCAGAGTGTGTTCGGCTGATGCTTGCAGGTCTTGCGCGCTCAGGGCAGCGATCACCAATTGCGCGTTGGCTTCACGCATTTCCAGGAACAGTCGCTGTTCTTCCTGCGTGCGCTTTGGTTTTTCTGCATCCGACTGCGCCAACAGAATCGCCAGGACCAATTGCTGATTGGCCTCGATCAGTTGGTCAATCTGCTGGTGATCGGTGAGCTGGGTGTTGGCCTCGCTCAGTTCCTTGTTCAGCGCCGCCAGGACCGCGCGCGCTTCGACGGTTTTCTGGCCGAGCAGGAACAGTTCGCGCGCGGCAGTGGCCATCGCTCGCTCGTTCTTGCCATTGGCCTCATTCATGTTTTTTGCTCATCCATTGTCTTTGCCCGAACGCTGCCGAGTGGGACGGCCTCCGAGCAAACCTTCCTGATCTGGCAACATTTCACCGATCTGCAGGCCTTTATCGTCGATGCTGTAAAGCCTCAACTCATCGGAGTGGGTGCTGGCCCGCAACTTGACCACGGCCATGATGCGCAACAAGCGACTCTGCACTTCAATGTAGCGCTGAACGATGATCGCGTCGGTAAGAAAAGCAGTTCCGTAAGGGCTGAAACGCAAATCGGTGTAGCGGTCTTCCAGCTCCGAGGTCATCAATACACTGACCCCGGCGCTGGTCAGAGCCGTGACCATGCGCGACAGCGACTCACGAAAGTCTTCGCGGAAGGTCGGCGCCAGCGCCAGTTCGAACCCGGACAGCGAATCAATGACCACGCGGGTCGCTTTCAATCGGGCGATCTCGCTCAACAGCAACTGCACGACTTCGTCGATGGACAGGTCTGGTGCACGGCTGTCCACCAGACCGATCTGTCCATTCTTAATCAGGTCCGCAAGGGTCGTGTTCTGGGAGTGACTTGGCCGTTGTTCGAACACCGCGATCACGCCGGTTTCGCCATTGCGCGCGCCCTCGGCCAGGAATGTCGCCGCCAGAATGCTTTTGCCCGAACCTGACGGTCCGGCCACCAGCAAGGAATAGCCACGAGGCAGGCCTCCGCCGAGCATCTCATCGAGTTGCGGCACGCCCATTTTCAGGCGCTTGATCGGGAACTCCAGCGGTGCTTCAACCGCGTCGAACGTCGCTGGCGCAAACACCTTGATCCCTGAGGTGGCGATGCGGAAGGTGTGCAGTCCTGGCAATGTTGGCTGGCCGCGCATCTTCATGATTTCCATCTTGCGCACCATGGAATTGCGCTGAACGCTCTGGCGCAGCCAGATCAGGCCATCGGCCACGGTGAAAATCGGGTTGGTGTCGGTTTCGGTGAAATACTCGCCAATCAGGAAGGTCGTTGCCTGCCAGGTGGTCATCAACATGCCCAGATGCTGAACGAACTGCGGCAGATTGTTGTTGGGGTTGTCCTGAGTCTGGCTCGCCAGCACCACGGAGCGGAACGAGTCGACGAATACCAGCGCCGGGGAGTGAGTCTCGACCTCGCTGACGATACGTCGCAGCACTTCGTCCAGATTACCGGCCAAGGTGTCGTCGGCCAGGTTGATATAGCGAATCGACTGGTTGATCGCTTCGCTGTCGAAAAAATCAAACTGTTGCTGATAGCGCAACATCTTCAGCGGCGGCTCTCCCAACACGGTAAAGAACAGCGCCGGACGTTCAGGCGTCGCCAGGGCGAACATCATCTGATGCGCCAGGGTAGTTTTGCCGCAGCCGGGAGGACCGGCGATCAGGTTGAACGAAAACTCCGGCAAACCTCCGCCCAGCACCTCGTCCAGTCCTGGCACGCCGGTGGCCAGACGGTTGATAGTCACTTTGGTGCTCATGGCGAATTTTCCTGCGAAGGGGTGTCGCTCAAAGAAGGTTCCCACACGTCACGAAGTAAACGTGCGGTGAGCGAGGGCCCGATCAGCGTGGTCAGCAGTTCGTAGAAAGTGGTCAGCAGCACTTCGCCGAAAAATAGCGCATCGGCTTCGCTTTGCTCAACGAGTACGGAGGTGAGGGCTGTCAGGTCCATGCCGGCCGGCACTCTGTCGCAGGTGTCGGCCAGACGCGGATGAGTGGAGGCGCACAGGTGCAGGCTGCGGCGATAAAGCGCGACAACCCCTTGATGGCCGATGATGGGCGTGAGGGCTACGTCCATGGCCTGCAAGGTTGAAATGATCGCGTGGGCGGTCTTTGCAATGTCAGCGTTGGGGCCAACGCGGTGCGTCAGAGAAGCTACGATCTGACGGCTCTCTTCGCTAAGCGTGGACATGGCTAACTGATATCTGATGAACAGACAACGATGGTACACCCAATAAGGTTGTCGGGAGTGATTTGCGACAGTTCTAGGCGTGGTATTGGATTACGGACCGCAGGTAATCAATAAAAAGGCAAAAAAAAGCCCGCGGGAGGGCGGGCAAACCGTAGTTTCTTGAATGAGCGAGGGCAATGTACCGGTTGGAGAGGGTTGAAGGGGTGAAGAAAAATTCATGTGGGTGGACCGCGTTATCCGCTTAGGGCAAATGATCTGCCGCAAAGTCTGCCTCGGAGCGAGCTTGTAACCGGCCTTTGCGGCAGGCCTGCTGGAATCGCTCAAAGTCTTGCTCATTCTGTGTTGCATAACTTTTCGCATACTTGAACAACGCGTCGGCCAGCGCATCGCTCTTACCGAAGTAACCGCTGATCTGCGCGGCCTGCCCGGACGATTTTGCATGGGCGCGGGCGAGGGCGCGTCCACAGACGCGACCATACGCGGCGAAGGTGTCCGCATCGAAAGTCTCGAGCTCGGCCGAGATTTTCATGTCGCGCAACTGCCGCACGTAGAAGTGTCGACCGCTGGGGCCGGTGGTCCAGCCGAGAAACAGGTCACTGGCCGACTGCATCAACCGCTGACCCTCGACCACCCGCTGACCGTTATGCCGCACTTTTGATTTCGTCTTTACGTAATCGGCCAGCACCGAACGCCGTGCTTCCTTGAATTGCAGGAACAGCGGGAACTCCTGATCGTCAGTCAGCAAGGCCACCAGACAACGGGTGCCAACACTGCCCACTCCCACCACTTTGAATGCCATGTCCTGGGCGTGAAAGCGTGAAAACAACGCTCGTCGGTCAGCCTGCAGCGTGCCGGGATATTCGCGCATGAAGGCGTCGAAGATCGGCCGCCAATCCGAGAGGCACAGCCAGTCATCGTCGGCATCCAGCAACGTGGTGTTTTTGTGCAGATGGAAAATTTCCGGCAGGTCATCGCGAATGATCAGTTGACCGTGTGCGTCACGCTCGCTGATTTTCGGCAGCAGCTCGGCGTGGGAGCGGCCCTCGGCTTTTTCGATGGCGCGTTCGATATGCTCGAGCGTTTTTTTGTTCGCCTGCTTGCGCAAGTCGTCGTAACGGATGGACTCGTACCAGGTTTCCAGCGAGCTTTGTTCGGCGCACTCAAGCATGGTTTCCTGATAGGCGGCGACCACTTCGCGGCAAACCGCTTCTTCGACCGTTTCGCCATGACGCAGATCGCGGGCGGCCACCACGATACTCGCCACCAGCCGTTTAACGTCCCATTCCCAAGGGCCGGGATGGACCTCGTCGAAGTCGTGGACGCCGAACAACAGATTGCGTTCGGGCGTGGCAAACCCGCCGAAATTCATCAGGTGGCAATCGCCGCAGATGGGCGAAGTCAGGCCCATGTTTGGCGTGGAGGCTAGATCGTGGGCCTGCAAAAGCGCGGTGCCGCGATAGAAGGTGAAGGGGGAGACGAGCATGCGGCCGTAGCGGAGTTCTACAAGGGATTTGATTCGGCCTTCGCTGGAGGCCTTGATCAGCGGGAGTGGGTCGCGGTTTGTTTTTCCCGTGGACGCTTGAGCATTGCGGGGGCAATTCTTGCGGGCATTCTTGCCTTGCTTCAAGCGTTCTTTTAGGGCTGTCATGGGAGCTCTTTTGGTGAGAGTGGGTCTTGTGGGGATTGAGTGTAGAAGGGCTGCGAGCATTCATCCCATGCTTTCAGTGTGCTTGACTCATGGATGCAGAAATGATTTGCCAATCCATCGGACTCAACAGTAAGTTACAGAAAGTGAAACCTTCTGTAGAGTCCTTGGGTATGCATCCACACTCAAAATCCACCCAGCCAATGGGACGGCTTCTTCAAAAACTGACCAGTTTGGCCAGCGAAGAACGCTATCTATTCACTCCAGACGATCTCAGATCATTGGTGCCCGATATTTCCGAAGGTGCCTACAAAACCTTATTGAGCCGCGCAGCTTCGGAAGGTCATCTGGCTCGGGTGTGCAGAGGGCTTTACCTGTTTGAAGCAGCCAAACCGTCCAGCGGATTGGTGCTGTTTCATGCCGCTGCCAGGCTACGAGCCAAGGAGTTCAACTACATCAGCCTTGAAACGGCATTGAGCGATAGCGGCGTTATTTCTCAGATCCCCATCAACTGGATCACGCTGATGTCTTCCGGTCGCAGCAGCACCATTTCATGCGGGCGCTGGGGCACCATCGAGTTCGTGCACACTCGCCAGAAACCTCAGGACCTGGTTGGCCTGGTTCACTATGACGCGCGTTGCCGCCTATGGCGGGCATCACCGCAACAAGCATTGCGGGACATGAAGGCCGCGAAACGAAACATGGATTTGATCGATTGGAGCGTCCCCAATGAGTTTGTTTGATGAACTGGTAGATGAAGCACTTAAAAACAAACAGGATCTGGCGCCATTGCGGGTCGTGGTGGAAAAGGAATTGCTGCACCACGACATCATGCTTGCACTGAGCTCTGCCGGCATGCTCGCCAAACTCACCTTCATCGGTGGAACCTGCTTGCGTGCCTGCTACGGCTCAAACCGCTTGAGCGAGGATCTGGATTTCACTGGTGGCGCTGACTTCAATCGGGAGAGTCTGACTGAGCTTGCTCACGTTCTTGTCTCAACGCTGAAAACCAAATATGGCCTTGAAGTTGAAGTCGGTGAGCCTGTTCGTGAGGAAGGGAATGTCGACACCTGGAAGCTGAAGGTTCAGACCCGACCCGGGCGCAAAGACCTTCCGGCGCAGCGCATCAACATAGATGTGTGCTCCATTCCAAGTTATCAGCCACAACCCATGTTGCTGTTGAATCCGTATGGCGTCGACATGGGCACGAGTGGCCTGATTTTGCAGGCAGAAACACGCGAAGAAATTTATGCCGACAAGATTGTGGCTTTTGCTCTGCGTCCTAATCGAATCAAGAACAGGGATCTCTGGGACATGGTCTGGCTGCGTCAGCAAGGCGTAACGCCGCAACTGGATTTGATTGGAAAGAAACTCAGCGATCATCACTGCGAGCAGGATGAGTTCTTGAGGTTGTTCAAGGAACGTTCAGAGCAGCTCGATTCTGATCCGAAAGTGGTGTTCGAGTTTCGCAAGGAGATGAATCGGTTTCTGCCAGCAGACTTGGTCGCGCAAACCGTTAATGAACCGGCGTTCTGGACGTTTTTGGTTGGACATATACGCGAGTTATATGTGACGACGGAGAAAGCGTTGACCGGAATGGATGGCGTCCAGGACTTTGGCTTCAAGATGTAAAGCCAGTAGTCATAAAAAATGGGCAACCTCAGTTAGGTCGCCCATTTTTTTTCTATGCCGAAACTTGAGCCTGCAATCTTCGCCCAACGACATCCATCAAATCGCAGCTATCGCGCAGTGATGTCACCAACACTCGCGCCAATTCACTGTGAACCCCCTCGCTCACGGCAAAGCTCTCCAGCAATTGAGTCGCCGTGCGGATGCGGTAAGCCGCGGTTTCATGCAGTACGTCCAGCGGTGCTTCGGTGTCGATCAGCAGCGACGCGATGGTGCAGTCGATGCCGGTGACGGGCATGTATCGATCCATGACAAAACCTCCATTCGGTAAAAGAGCGCGACCACTCAGTGGTGGCTGGCGGACGAAACTTCGGACAAGCCATCGGGCGGGTCGAGGTTGTCCAGCGCTCGGTTTACCAACAGTTCGCCCAGCACCGCCAATTGCTGAATCGCCAGTGCCACGTTGCGCCGCGAGCCTTCGAGTTCGCAGGCCAGTTCGGTGGTCATGACATTGAGCGAGGCCAGGGTTTCGCAGGCGTGAGCGAGCAAGGTTGGTGTGTCGACGTCGGGGAGGATGGTGAAAACGTGGCTGATGGGGTCGAGGTGATTTGGGTTGCGGAGGCGGGCGCTGATGGTTCGTTCGGTGGCTTTGGAGAGATCCGATAAGTCGGGCGACTCTTTTGCCGAGTCCGGCGGGTTGGGGCTGTGTTTTTTCATGGTGCTTCTCCGGTTTGTAAAAGGAGCTGCCATGCCCCTGCTGTCAAACAGGGAAGGGTGGCAGCCGTACGCGGGTTGACAGACCGGCAAACCAGAAAGCCGGTGCATCCGAAGATGCCCCACGCACAGCCGCCATGAAAAAACTGCACATGCGCAAGCATGCCGTTTTATCAGGACGAGTGAAAGTTTCTGGTTGTCAGCCTGTCAAAGCCGATCACTGATTTGCAGCGATACCCGAAGGCTATCGATGCAGAACCGCTTCCGCCAGTTCATGAAAGCCGATACGAGTTGCGGGACGTTTCCTAGGACGGACTACACGCCTCTCAGGCCCGCGTTCATACAAATAAAAAAAGCCCGGCGCTTGGCCGGGCTTCTTTATCAGAACCTTGAGTTAACCTCGTTTGGCTTCAGCTTCCATCATCACGAGGTTTTGCTGCTTGGTAGCCTCCGTCAGCACTTCACTGTAGACACGCTTTTTCTGCTCCGACTTGGCGTTACGAATAAAGTCGGCAAAGGGACTCTTGGTGCCCTTAGTAAAACCTAGCTTGATCGATATCATGAATGTGCTCCTGATCCTAACCCGAGCTGAGCCATTAAATCGGCTCGCGTGTGTCGCTCAGGGATACGGTAGTCAATTTTATCGACCCCAGCTTTGTAGAGACGTCTCGAATTGTCGATTTCCGGCGCCTAGCTATGGCTTTCTTATTCGATCGCGCAAAATAGATAGCTTCGTCTCGCATGAGCTGTTCAGCAGGAGTCATTTGTTCATTCCTGTGCTAAGCAAAATGTCAGGGGGAATAGAAAACGACGACGAATCTGTTTGGACGAAAGAATAACGATTTGCTTACAAAGCTCCAGTTCATGACAATCGCCAAAACTTGAAGGAAATCTCCTAGGACCGTATACCGACCTTGTGCAGGCTCTACAGTTACCGAATGCTCAATACTCCATAACCTCACCCCCCCGCAAAACCCACCCCGCCTCCCAAGGCACCAACCTGTACTGAATCTGCCGCATCTTCCCCGTTCTCCCGGCCCCGGCATCCGCACTTTCATAAACCGGAAACCGCCGCACCAACGCGTTCTCTACCACCGCAAACTCATCCTCGCCCTGATAGCCCTCGGCTGCTTTCGCGTCCTCACTCACCGGCGGAAGATAAATTTCGCTAAGCGATTTTTTGCGATTCGCCGAATACGCCACGAGCTCACCTGGCAATCCGCGTCCCGGTGATCGGGCGAAGACGTAAAGCTCTGGCGAACCATCCCGATTAAGGTCCGCCACCTCTGCCCGGACGATGTTTCCCGTCAATGGCCGTGTGATGTCTGAATTATTGGTCTCCAGCCCTTGAGGCGAAATGCGCAGCACGCGATTGTCAATGATTCCCTCGGTCGCTACATGAAACCGAATCCCCTGCAATTCCAGGGTTTGGTCGAACGGCCGAGTGCTATCGGTGGCATCAGCGGGGCTGAGGCTTAATGAAAGGTTGTAGTTCGCCACTTCATTGCGCCGTGCAGCGTTGCGCATGAGGTAGACCTGAACCGTGTACTCACCATCGGCGGGCAACGGCCCCAAGAAGTGATTGCCCATGATCGAGCCGTTGTACAGCGCATAGTCCGCGCCTTTGGCGGTGATGTTGAAGTAAGCCGATGCATTGGAGGGCTTGAGGTCGACGGTCAGTATTTGACCCGCCTTCGCCCTCATACGGTATTGCGCGGTGAGCGGGCCCTGGATGGACTGGTTGAACTCGACGGCTTCGGCGCCTTTGTCGAAAGCGACTCGTTCGACCCGCGGCGTAACTTTGGTGACCGCCTGTGCAGATAGGGAAACCATGGCCGCAAGGGCGGCGGCAAGCCAGATGTTCATGTTTGTTTTCCTGCAAGAGCGCAAGCGCTCAATAGCCCGACCCACGATTGATTACAGCTCATCTGATCGATTCGTGTGCTTGAAATGATGCTGACTCCGTAATCGACGTCGGCTGCAATCCCGCATCGAACAGCGTAAACCCGGCCGCCAGGCAGCCTGTTTCGGTCGCAAGTCTGCATAACTCTAAGGCGTGGCGAAGCTCGACGCCGAGAAGGGCTTGAGGCATGGCGTGAGTTCCGGTCTAAACGTAGTTTGACGGCCTGCGGTGGCAATTGTATGACAGCTTGTAGCCAATAAATGTCGCCAAATAAATGACGTTTTTAGTGGAAAACACCGCTCGGCGATAAGTTAGACAAAGTATTGACAGTGCCAATCCGATCTCCCATTATCAGCCGCGTTTTGATGGCCTTGCGCCATAGAACCGGCGGACTTTAATCACTCGTATCCGCTCTAATGTTCAGGGAGATATTTCATGTTTGTTGAGCGAATACTGGTGACTGGCGGTGCAGGGTTTATTGGCTCGCACCTTGTAGAAGCGTTGCTTGGCAAAGGCTACAAGGTTCGCGTGCTGGATAATTTGTCGACCGGCAAGGTCAGCAATCTGCCGATGGATAATGCCAATCTGAACCTGGTCATTGGTGATGTCGCGGACGGCGCCGTCGTGGCGCAGGCCATGCGAGATTGCGGTGCTGTCGTTCACCTGGCCGCGGTGGCCTCGGTGCAAGCGTCGGTGGATGATCCGGTCAGCACTCATCAAAGCAACTTCGTCGGCACCCTAAACGTGTGCGAAAGCATGGTGAAGGCCGGGATCAAGCGCGTGGTATTCGCTTCCAGCGCGGCCATCTACGGCAACAACGGCGAAGGCACGGCGATTCACGAAGACACGCCAAAATCCCCGCTCACGCCGTATGCCAGCGACAAACTGGCCAGCGAGCAATACCTTGATTTCTATCGCCGCGAGCATGGCCTGGAACCGATGATCTTTCGGTTCTTCAACATCTTCGGCCCGCGCCAGGATCCGTCATCGCCGTACTCCGGCGTGATCAGCATCTTTACCAAGCTGGCCATGGCCGAGCAGTCGGTGGCGATTTTCGGTGACGGTTCGCAGACCCGCGACTTCGTCTATGTCCAGGACCTGGTGAGCATTCTCGTGCAGTCCCTGGAAGTCAGTGAACCGGCCCCCGGCGCGGTAAACGTTGGCCTGAGTCGTTCCACCAGCCTCAACGATCTGATTGCCGAATTGGGCACCGTCACCGGCAGCCCGTTGAAGGTGATTCATCACGCGCCACGTCAAGGCGACATTCGCCATTCGCGCGCCAACAACAGTCGCCTGCTGGAGCGTTTCAAGCTTCCGGAACCGACCGCCATCGGCAAGGGGCTGTCGCAGCTTATTCGCAGCCTGTAACCCGGCCGGTTTCACTGTCCGACATCCAAGCAGTATCGGTTCAGTCCATTCAAGAGTGAGTTATGGAAATCGTTTTTCGCAGGACGCGTGTCCGCGCGGCCGCTAATCGGCTGCTCGCCGCTTTAGCGTTGTTCGTGAGCGGGCCCACCGTCCAGGCCGCTGCATTGCCGCAACCCGCTAGCGTAGTTTTCTGGTACGCCGATCAACCGCCCATTTCAGAATTGGCTCAGTTCGACTGGTCGGTGGTCGAGCCGGGGCATATGACCGCGGGCGACGTCAAAACCCTGCGCAAACTGGGCAGCCAACCGTTCGCCTACCTGTCGGTGGGCGAGTTCAATGGCGGCAAGGCCGAACTCGACAAAGCCTCCCTCACCGGTGCGGTCAGCCCAGTGCGTAATGGCGCGTGGGACAGCCAAGTCATGGACCTCACGGCGCCCGCCTGGCGTGAACACCTGTTCGGCCGAGCCAAGGCATTGCAGGCCGAAGGCTACGCCGGGTTGTTTCTCGATACCCTCGACAGCTTCCAGTTGCTGCCGGAGTCGGCGCGAGAAAAACAGCGTCTGGCACTCGCCGGTTTCCTGCGGGAATTGCACCAGCGTCAGCCTAACCTGAAGCTGTTTTTCAACCGTGGCTTTGAAGTGTTGCCCGACCTCGATGGCGTGGCCGCCGCGGTGGCGATCGAATCCATTCACGCCGGCTGGGACGCTTCCGCCAAGCGTTATCGCCCTGTACCGGAAGCCGACCGCGAGTGGCTGGAAACGCAGATCCAGCCGTTGCGCGCCAAAGGCATTCCGCTGGTCGCCATCGACTACTTGCCGCCAGAACGCCGCGATGAAGCGCGCAAACTGGCCGCGCGTCTGCGCGAAGAGGGCTTCATTCCCTACATCGGTACGCCTGAGCTGGACTCGATGGGCATCAGCAGCATCGAAATCCAGCCGCGCCGAATCGCGCTGCTTTACGATCCGCGCGAAGGCGATCTGGTGCGCAACGCCGGGCACACTTTGCTCGGCGGTTTGCTCGAATACCTAGGCTACCGGGTCGATTACCTGCCCGTCGACAGTTCGCTGCCGGAGCACCGTTTTAGCGGTTTGTACGCCGGGATCGTTACCTGGATGACCAGCGGCCCGCCGCAGGACGCGTCGGCTTTCAATAGCTGGATCGGCAAACGTCTGGACGAACAGGTTCCGGTGGTGTTCTTTTCCGGCCTGCCGATTCAAGACCCGCTGCTGCTCAAGCGCCTGGGCTTGAACCGCTCGGCGCCGATCGGCACTCAGGCCTTGACCATCAGTTATCAGGACAAGGCGCTGATCGGCGCCTTCGAAGCGCCGGTACAGCCCCGATCCCGTGACCTGACCGCGATTTCCCTGCTGCCCAAAGGTCCGAAAGCCGCGTTACTGCTGACCGCTGCCGACGGCCAGACATTTGCCCCGGTGGCGGTAGCCGATTGGGGCGGCGTCGCCCTTGCGCCCTACCTTCTTGAAACGAACAACGAGCGCAGCCGCTGGATTCTCGATCCGTTCGCTTTCCTCCAGGCCAGCTTGCGTCTGCCGGTTCAGCCACGCCCCGACACGACCACCGAAAACGGCCGCCGCATCGCCACCGTGCACATCGACGGCGATGGTTTTCCGTCGCGCGCCGAAGTGCGCGGCACGCCGTATGCCGGCAAGCAGGTGCTCGACGATTTCATTCGACCCAACCCGTTCCTGACCTCGGTGTCGATCGTTGAAGGCGAGATTTCACCGCGCGGCATGTTCCCGTTCCTGGCTCGCGAACTGGAGCCCATTGCCCGTGAGTTGTTTGCCAACCCGAAAGTCGAAGTCGCCACCCACACCTTCAGCCATCCGTTTTTCATGCAGCCGGAAGTGGCGCAGAAACGTGAGAATTTCAACCCGGAATACGGCTTGAAAATGGCCATCCCGGGCTACGACAAAATCGATTTCCGTCGCGAGATTTTTGGCTCGCGCGATTACATCAACCAGCAGCTCACCACCCCGGAAAAACCGGTGAAGCTGGTCTTCTGGCCGGGCGATGCCTTGCCCTCGGCAGCGACCCTGAAGCTGGCCTACGACGCGGGTCTGAAAAACGTCAACGGCGCCGAGACCCTGCTGACCAAGGCCAATCCGTCGCTGACCGGCCTCAATCCATTACTGCGCCCCACCGAAGGCGGCTTGCAGTACTACGCGCCGATCATCAACGAGAACCTCTACACCAACCTGTGGAAGGGGCCGTATTACGGTTTCCGCGATGTGATCGATACCTTCGAACTCACCGACAGCCCACGGCGCTTGCGCGGTCTGCACCTGTATTACCACTTCTATTCGAGCACCAAGCAGGCCTCGATCAAGGTGATGAACGAGATTTACGGCTACATGAAGGACCAGCAGCCGATGTCGCTGTGGATGAGCGACTACCTCGATCGTGTGCACGGTTTGTATCAGGCCAGTCTGGCGCGCACCGCCGAGGGCGACTGGCAGGTTCGCGGCATGGACGCACTGCGTACCCTTCGACTCGACCCGCAAATGGGCTGGCCGGATCTGCTGCGTTCGCAAGGCGTCGCCGGTGTTCGTGACTTGCCGCAAGGCCGGTATGTGGCGTTGAGCAGCGACCAGGCGTTGCTGGTGTTGCGTCCCAATCGGGATGAACGGCCGGCGCTGGAGGAGGCCAACCTGCCGTTGCTGGACTGGAAATATGTGGATGAAAAACACGTGAGCTTTTCGTTTGCCGGGCAAGTCGACCTGACCTTCTCTGTGCGCTCGGCGAGCAGCTGCCGGGTGGAAGTGGATGGGCAAACTTTTGCAGGCAAGGCATCCGCCGGCCTGTGGACTTTTCAATTACCAATGAAGCAGGTGAGTCATGGTCAGCTCTACTGCATCTAACTCCTCTGCAACTAAAAGCCGCCGCCTGCTCAATCCCTGGGCATTGGCGGTGGTAGCGGTGGCAGTGGGCGGCCTGTTGTGGCTGACGTTCCAGCGCGAAGAAGTGTTCCAGCCCGATGGCCGCGAGCCGGATGCGGTCTCGGCCAATTACGCCGAACTGCTGCTGGCCGCGCACCCGGATGACGATCACCTGCGCTTGCAACTGGTTGATCTGTTGATTCGTCTCGGCGACTACCCGAAAGCGCGTCAGCACCTCGAGAACTGGCCGAAACCGGTCGTCGAGTTGCAGGCCTATTACCGGCTGGAACTCGATGCATTGGAAGCGGCGAAAGCCAATGATCCGATCGCGCAGAAAGCCTTGATCGAGCGCCTGCAAAGCTTCGATCACCGCCTGTTGCCGCTGCCGCAACTGCACAACCTGGCCAAGCTGGCGCTCACGCTACAGGCGCCGGCGTTTGCGGCCAGCGTCTACGAAGAAATCGCCGATCGTGATCCAGGCCAGCGCATCGCTTCGCTCAAGTCCGCCGCGCAGTGGTACCTGGCCGGTGAGCAACCTGGCCGCGCCGCCGACATTTATCTGCTGCTCAAGCAAGACAGCCAGCAAGCGTCCGAGCGTCGTGAATACGCGCAACTGGCGTTCAACAGTCTGTTGGCCGCCGGCCGTGGTGAACAGGCCGCGCGCGTACTGGCCGATGAACTGGATCAGCTCAAGGATCCGCAAACCGATTCGGCATGGCTGGAGCAGGGCGTCGACGTTGCCGTTGGCAGCAAGCGCTTTGATCTGGCGCAGCGCTTTCTGGATCAGTGGCGCGTGTTGCAGCCGGACAACCCACAAATCCTGCGCAAGGAGTTCAGCATGCGCCTGGCCCTCGGCGACCTGGCCGGTGCCTGGGACAGTGGTCAGCAGCTGGTGGCTGAGCACCCGGATGACTTGGCGTTGCTTGAGCAAATGGCGCATCTTGGCGAATGGCGTGGCGACAGTCAGGCTGCCTTGGGCTACTGGATTCGCCTGCTTAAACTGCACGAAGACCCGCAAACCCGTGAACACGCCTGGCGTCTGGCGAGCCAGCAGTACGACTTTGACCAAGCGATTCCCTTGCTCGCCGAGATCATGAAGCAACGTGCACTGACCGACGTTGAACTCGATGCGCTGATCTACGCTCACGAATCCCGCGGCACGCCGACGCAAGCCGAAGCCTGGTTGCACGCCTACTTGCGCAAGCACCCGGCGCATCGCCTGGCCTGGTCACGCCTGCTGCAAAACCTGGAAAACACCGGGCAGTTCGCGCAGAAAGCCGAGGTTTACCAGCGTTACTCGAAACGCTTCGCGCTGACCATGACCGAGCGCATCGACTGGGCCAATACCGACCTGAAGCTGTTTGATAATCAGGAGGCGTGGGACGTGTTGCAGGTCGATAACCGCAAGATCACCGATGCGGGCTACTGGCGCTTGCGCGCGGCACTGGCTTGGGATCTGGAACTCGACGGCGAGTTGCAGGTTTCCCTGGAAAAACTCCTCGCCCTCAAAGGCTCGCTCAACAGCGGCGACGAAAGTCAGCTGATTACGATGTATCGCACCAGCGATCCGAAGCGGGCGCTGACCATGATGGTCGGCAGTTGGCACCGCACCCGGGATCCGCAGCGTCTGGTTGAATCCTTGCAGCAAGCCCAGGAATTGCAGGACTGGCCGCAAGTGGTCGCGCTGCTCAAAGACGCCGAACAATACCCGGACGCCAACGAACAAGCACAAGTGCTGGCGATTCGCGGTGCGTTGGCGGTTCAGCAGGGAAATATCGACGAGGCGCAGCGCTTGTACCTGCTGGGCCTGTCGCGTTTCCCGGATGACAACCTGTTCCGCGAGCGCCTGATGTGGCTGTACGTCGATCAAGGCAACACCGCCGCGCTCAAGCCCTTGCTGACCGAATGGAAACCCCAGGCGCGTCAGGACCGAATCCTCTGGTTGCCGTTCGCCAGTGCCAGCCAGATGCTCGGTCGCGATGCCGAAGCGTTGGCCTGGTATCGCATGTACCTCAAGAACAGTCCGCAGGATTGGCTGGTGCGTGCGGCCTACGCCGATGCCCTCGAAAGCGCCGGTTATCAGGACGCAGCCCAACGGTTGCGCCTGAAGCTGCTGCGCAGTCCCGAAGGCGAAAACATTCAGCCGTCGTCTCAGCGTTACGCGATCTGGTTGCGTTTGATGGCCAGCAGTTATTCGCCGGCCAAGGCACAGCAGGAAGTCGCGAAGTGGAAGGACGGCTCGCCGGCGATGCTGCAATTGTGGTTCGAGCGGTTGCTGGCGCGTCTCGACGCGACGAACCAGGAATCGCAGAAAGACCAGTGGCTGGAGTGGGCGCGCAGCCAAGGCTTGAAGGTCCAGCGTTACGAAGAAATCCAGCAGGCGTTGCGCAGCCGTAACAAGGCGCAAGTCGAAACGCTGTTGGCCAGTAGCGACCTCAATCCGGCGCAACGCGCCCAGGCCTTGAGTCGTCTCGGCCGCTTCGACGAAGCCCTCGATCTCAGTCAGTCCGCCCTGGGTGACGATCAACCGGCCGCCGTGCGCGAGCAGTTGCGCCGTCAGGCTGTTGAGCTGCAGGAATTGACGCCGCAAGGCGCGCAGCTGTCCTGGCATCAACAGGATTTCGGTGGCCTGGAATTCAACGCCCCGCGCCTGCAAATCGCGCACAACCTTGGCGCCCAGTGGTACGCCAATCTGGAGCTGGAAAATGGCACCTACAACAGCGATCAGTTGATCGAATCGCGCATGGGTGATGAGCGCAACGCTGCGCTGACCCTGCAACGTTCGGTGGAGGACGGCGGCTACAAGCTGTTTGCCGACACCAGTCAGCGCGATGACGACGACCGAAATGGCCTGGGCGTGTCCCGGACCTGGCAATTGAGCGCCAGTGACCAGATCGAGACCGGTCTGGACTGGCATCGAAAAAGCGAAGACAGCGGCCTGATGCGCGCGTTCGGCCAGCACGACAGTGTGTGGGTCGGCGGTCGTCACGGGCTCTCGGCGCGGGATCAGATCAGCTGGGAAGTGGCACAGAAATCGTTCTCGACGCGTGCGGGCGATTCTCTGGGCAACGGCCAGGCGCTGAAGATGGAATACAACCACACGCTGGAATTTGCCGGACCTAACTGGACCGTGCGCAGTGGTGTCGATTATCAGCACAACAACGTCAAGGACCGCACCCTGGACTATCTGTCCAGCGCCAACGACGGCCCGGTGAAAAGTGTTGATGACTCGGACGACCCCGCGGTCGTGACGGCCAACGATCTGCTGCAAAGCCGTTACGGCCAACTGTATGTCGGCAGTTCATGGCGTCGCGGTTTGCCGGGCGCGCTGGTGCGCACTCGCCCGCAATACACCTGGCTGGTGGACGTGACGGCGGGCTGGCAATGGCTGGATCAAACCTTCAACTACGGCATCAACACCGGGATCGGCGTCGAAGTGCTGGGCGGTGACGAATTGGCCCTCACCGTAGGCTACCAATCCGCGCCACAAGGCGGGGACGGTCAGGCAGGCGGAACACTGGGTGTGAGCTACGGCGTGCGATTCGGACGCTGATCATGAAATGTTTACGGGAGAAAAACTGATGCAAGCAATTCGTAATCTGAGCCTGGCTCTGGCCGTCCTGTTCGTCGCCGGTTGCGCCAGCTTCACCGGCGACACCAGCCCTGATTTTTCGCGTACTGCGAAGTGGGGCACTGTGCCGATGATCAACTACTCGCAAACCCCGCAAGCCGGCGAACGCGCCGAGCAGATCCTGCTCAGCGTGCTCAGCAGCCACGGTCTGCAACCACGGGTTTACCCGGGCAGTACTCAGGGCGAACAAGCACTGATGGACGACAACGAACGCCTGGCCGGAGCCCTCGATTGGGCCCGTGATCAGAAGCTCGATTATGTGGTCGCCGGCAGCGTTGAAGAGTGGCAGTACAAGAACGGTCTGGATGGCGAACCGGCAGTCGGCATCAGCCTGCGCGTGCTCGAAGCCAGCAGCGGTCGTGTGCTCTGGAGCAAAAGCGGCGCGCGTGCGGGCTGGTCCCGTGAAAGCCTCGCCGGCACCGCGCAAACGGTGCTCGACACACTTGTTGGCGCCCTTCGGTTCGAGTGAATGCAATGAATTCTCCTCACATGGATTACAGCCTCGCGCCGCGTGCCAGCGGCCCGGTGTCTTGGCTGGAAACGCTGTTGGTCACCGGCGCGGCGATTGGCCTGGGCTTGTGGCTGACCCCGCAAGACCCGTTGCAAATGCACGCCGGTTTTCCCTGGCCGGTGCTGGCGCCGCTGCTGTTGGGCGTGCGCTACGGGTTCGTGCGCGGCTTGCTCAGCGCCAGCCTGTTGGTGGCGGCACTGTTTGCGCTTCGCTATATCGGGCATGAAGCCTACGCGCAGCTGGATCCGTCGTTTATTGTCGGCGTGCTGGTCAGCGGCATGCTGGTGGGCGAGGTTCGCGATCTGTGGGAACGGCGCTTGCAGCGTCTGCAGATGGCCAACGATTACCGTCAGTATCGACTCGACGAATTCACCCGCGCGCACCAGATTCTGCGGGTCTCCCACGACCTGCTGGAGCAGCGTGTAGCGGGCAGCGATCAAAGTTTGCGCAGCTCCTTGCTGGGCTTGCGCGACAAGCTGCGGGTGATGCCGGACGAAGGCGATGCACTGGCCGCGCTGGCCGACCCGATCGTGGCCATGCTCGGACAGTACGGTGCGCTGCGCGTGGCCGGGTTGTATCGCGTCGATGAGCGTGAAGAGAACGTATTGCCCGAAGCTCTGGCGACCATCGGCATCATGGGGCCGCTGGGCACCGAAGACGGTCTGGTCAAGTTGTGCCTGGAGCGCGGTGAGCTGGTCAGCGTGCGGCAGGAACTGATTGATGCCGGCAGCTCGGCGCAGTTCTCGTCGTTGCAGGCGTGTATTCCGCTGATCGATGCCGAAGGTCGTTTGCTGGCCATTCTGGCGGTGCGGCAGATGCCGTTCTTCGCTTTCCAGGATCGCACCCTGAGCCTGTTGGCATTACTCGCCGGGCACATCGCCGACCTGCTGCGCCGCGACCCGCAAGTGCTGCAACTGGCCGACGCCGATGCGCAGCAGTTCACCCTGCAACTCAAGCGTTCGCTGGTGGATGTCGAGCAGCACAAACTGGCTGCCGGTCTTTTTGCCTTCGAAATGACCCGTCCCAACGAAGAGCTGTCGCGTCTGTTCGAACGCAGCCAGCGTGGCCTCGACCTGCAATTGCCGCTGCGTAACAACCGCGATCATCAGCTGTTGCTGGTGCTGTTGCCGTTGACCAGTCCGCAAGGCACCGAAGGCTATCTGGCGCGGATGAACCTGATGTTGCACGAGCACTTTGGCATTGAAAGCAGCCTCGACAGCCTCGGCGTGCGCGTGTTGCCGTTCAACCTGGAGCCTGGCTGTGAACGCAACGGGCTGCGTAATTTCCTGTTCAACGAGTGTGGCCTGAATGATCAGCAAGTGGCTGTTTAGCGGAGCCTTGTTGTTAGAGGCGGGCAGTTGGGCCAGCTTGTGGCTCGCGGCGCCCGAGTTACAACAATTGCTGGTGTTTACCCTCAGCCACGGCCTGGCGTGCGTGATGTTGTGCGCGGCCGTGTGGCTGTTGCTGCCGGCGCGTTACCGTTCGCCGCTGCCGTGGAGCCCGCTGTTTATTTTCAGCCTGGCGTTCTTCGTGCCAGTACTCGGCGCGGTCGGCGTGGTGGCGGCGATCTTCCCGGCGCTGTACCTGCCGCGCAAACGCGACAAGCAAGCGTGGCAAGCGGTGGGCATCCCGAAACTGCCGTTCCGCGCGCAGTTGCAACTGCACTCGCCGATCTTTGCCGATGGCGGTTTGCAGGATGTTTTACGGCATGCGCCCGATCCGGATCAGCGTCTGGCGGCGCTATTGGCTACTCGGCGCATGCCCGGCAAAGAAGCGGTGCCGATCCTCAAACTGGCCCTCGGTGACCCAAGTGACGATGTGCGCCTGCTGGCGTATTCGATGCTCGACAAGCAGGAAAGCGATATCAACCTGCACATCCAGATCGCACTCGGCGAACTGACCGACGCCAACACCAAGGCGGCGGGAGCGCTGCACGGCAGGCTGGCGCGCTGGTATTGGGAGCTGGCGTACCTGGGCCTGGCGCAAGGCAGTGTGCTCGACCATGTGCTGACCCAGGCCAGCGAACATGCCGAGCAAGGCTTGAAAGCGGGCGAGGGCGGTGAGCTGTTTCTGCTGGCCGGGCGCATTGCGCTGGAGCGTGGAGACGTCGAGCGTGCCGAAGTGCTGCTCAGTCAGGCGCAAGAGAACGGCATGGGCGCGGCGCAGGTGCTGCCGTTTCGTGCGGAGCTGGCGTTCGAGGCCGGTCGTTACCACGAAATTCCCGGTTTGCTCGCCCGTCTTCCCGAGGAAACCCGTCAGCGGCCGCCGTTCGCCGCATTGGTCAGGAGCTGGACATGAGTCACAAGGAACAGGCACCGGTTGCCGACATCTGTCTGCTGCTCGAAGGCACCTGGCCTTACGTGCGTGGCGGCGTTTCCAGCTGGATTCAACAGATGATCCTCGGCCTGCCGGAACTGACCTTTTCGGTGATGTTCATCGGCGGCCAGCGTCAGGCCTATCCGACCCGGCGCTACGAAGTTCCGGCGAACGTGCTGCACATCGAAGAAGTGTTTCTCGAAGATGCGACCCATCCGACCGGCAGACTGGTGGTGCCTCGCGAGGCCGACGAACAGCAGTTGCAGGATTTATATCGCTTCCTGCATCACCCGGACGCGCCAGACCCGGCCCTGGGCGAACGCTTGCTCGACTGCATCGCCCAGGGCCGCATGACCCTCGACGACGTGCTGCGCAGCCGGGCCAGTTGGGAGTCGTTGAGCGAAGGTTATCGCCAGCATTGCGCCGACCCGTCCTTCGTCAATTATTTCTGGACCCTGCGCGCGATGCAGTCGCCGTTGCTGATGCTCGCCGAAGCCGCGCAACGGATGCCGAAGGCGCGGGTGCTGCATTCGATTTCCACCGGGTACGCGGGCTTTCTGGGCTGCATCCTCAAGCAGCGCTGGAACTGCACTTATTTGCTCAGCGAACACGGGATCTACACCAAGGAACGCAAGATCGACCTGGCCCAGGCCAGCTGGATTGCCGAGAGTTCCGGTCAGGCGCTGAACCGCAGCCTCGATGCCGGCTCGGGTTACATCCGCACGTTGTGGGTGCGTTTCTTCGAGCGCATCGGCCAGCTGACGTACAACAGCGCCGACAACATCATCGCGCTCTACGACGGCAACCGTCAGCGCCAGATCAAGGACGGCGCCCTCGCGGCCCGCACCCAAGTCATTCCGAACGGCATCGACCTGCCGGTGTGGACCGCGGCCCTGGAATCCCGCGCTCACGGCATCGCGCCGGTGGTCGGTTTGATCGGCCGTGTGGTGCCGATCAAAGACGTGAAAACCTTTTTGCGGGCGATGCGCGGCGTGATCAGCGCCATGCCGCAGGCCGAAGGCTGGATCGTCGGCCCGGAAGAGGAAGACCCGGAGTACGTCAGCGAATGCCGCAGCCTGATGGCCAGCCTGGGCCTGGAGGGCAAGGTGCATTTTCTTGGCTTCCAGCGCATTCAGGACATCCTGCCGAAACTCGGCCTGATGGTGCTGACCTCGATCAGTGAAGCGCAGCCGCTGGTGATCCTCGAAGCCTGGGCCGCCGGTACGCCGGTGGTCAGCAGCGACGTGGGTTCGTGCCGCGAGCTGATCGAAGGCGGCAGCGCTGAAGACCGCGACCTCGGCCACGCCGGCAAAGTGGTGGCGATTGCCGACCCACAAGCCACATGCACGGCGATCCTTGAACTGTTGCGCAGCCCGCGCCGCTGGCAGGCCGCCCAGGCCAGCGGCTTGTCGCGGGTTACTCGTTATTACACCGAAGCCTTGATGCTGCAGCGTTACCGCGACCTGTATCAAGCCGCCATGGAGAACAGCTAAATGGCCGGTATTGGCTTTGAACTGCGAAAAATCCTTTCCCGCGATTCCTACACCGCGACCTTGCACGCCTACGTCTACGCCGGGCTGATTAGTTCCGGGCCGTGGGTGTTGTCGATCATCAGCGTGATGCTGGTGGGCATCATCAGCATCGGCCTGCTGCTGCCGAACATACTGGTCGGGCAGTTCCTGGTGACGGTGACGTACCTGATGGCCACCTCGTTGATCCTGACGGGCGGCTTGCAGCTGTTCTTCACGCGCTTCGTCTCCGACCGCTTGTTCGAGCACAAGTACGATCAGATCCTGCCCAACCTGTTGGGCGTGTTGTTGCTGGTCACCCTCGGCGCCGGACTGCTGGGCATTGTGGTGCTGGGCCTGTTATTCGACGAGCCGCTGATTTACCGCGTGCTGGTGTTGGCGAACTTCGTGGTGCTGTGCAACTTGTGGCTGGTGATCATCTTCCTCTCGGGGATGAAGGCCTATAACCGCATTCTGCTGGTGATGCTGGTGGGTTACACGCTGATGGTCGCGAGCGCCTACCTGCTGAGCTTTTTGCAGATGCCGGGCTTGCTGCTGGCGCTGTTGATCGGGCACAGCACGCTGCTGTTTCTGTTCCTCTACGACATCCTGCGCGAGTACCGCGCCGAGAAACTGATCGCCTTCGATTTCCTCGACCGGCGCAACGTGTTCCTCAGCCTGCTCGCCACCGGTTTCTTCTACAACCTGGGGATCTGGATAGACAAATTCCTGTTCTGGTTCAATCCCGGTACCTCCAACGAAATCGTCGGCCCGCTGCGCGCCTCGATCCTTTACGACTTGCCGATCTTCCTCGCGTACCTGGCGATCATCCCTGGCATGGCGGTGTTCCTGGTGCGCATCGAGACTGATTTTGCGGAGTGGTACGACCGCTTGTTCCGGGCGATCCGCGAGGGGGAAACCCTGCAGCACATCGGGCAGCTCAAAACCGAAATGACCTTGTCGATCCGCCAGGGTCTGCTGGAAATCTGCAAGGTCCAGGGGCTGACGGCGGTGCTGTTGTTCCTGTTCGCGCCGCGCCTGCTGGACTGGCTGGGCATCTCCAGTTATTACCTGCCGCTGTTCTACATCGACCTGATCGGTGTGAGCATTCAAGTGGTGTTCATGGCGTTGCTCAACGTGTTCTTTTACCTCGACAAGCGCACCGTAGTGCTTGAGTTGTGTGTGCTGTTTGCGGTGTTGAACGCGATGCTGACGCTGTTCAGCATGTACCTGGGGCCAAGCTTCTTCGGGTACGGGTTTACGCTGTCGTTGCTGATCTGTGTATTGCTGGGTTTACACAGGCTTTCAACGGCGCTGGAAGATCTGGAGTACGACACGTTTATGTTGTCTCGCTGACGGTTGTTTCGGGCGTGAAAAAGGCACTGGCGGTTACCCGCTCAGTGCCTTTTTTTCGTCCGACTGACGTCACTTGTGAGTCTGGGTTGCGCTGCTAGGCTTGAACTCCCGGCCCCATCATCTGTTGCTTCCAATCAGGAGTCACGATCATGAGCACTGCACTGGAAACCGTCCTATACACCGCAAAAACCCACACCGTCGGCGGCCGCACCGGCACCGGAAAATCCAGCGATGGCGAGTTGGACGTCAAATTCAGCTCGCCCGGCTCGGGCAAGCCGGGCACGAATCCGGAGCAACTGTTTGCGCTGGGGTATTCCGCCTGTTTCATCGGTGCGATACAGGTGGCGGCGGGCAAGATGAAAATCAAATTGCCGGAAGACACGTCGGTGGATGCCGAGGTGGATCTGGGTAAAACCGGTGCTGGGGACTTTCAATTGGCGGTCAGGTTGAACGTCAATTTTCCCGGGTTGGAGGAGGGGGTGAAACGGGAACTGGCTGAGGCTGCGCATCAGCTCTGCCCGTATTCGCGGATGACGCGGGGGCATGTGTCGGTGGATTTGAAAGTCCTTTAACTCCCAACCACGCACCGGACTGCTTTTGTGGGAGTGAGCCTGCTCGCGATAGCGATTGTTTGTTCAACATGGATGTCGACTGACACACCGCCATCGCGAGCAGGCTCGCTCCCACAATGAATCAACTGTGTGGCGCAGATTTCGGCACGACAACGTTGTCCAGCATCCGATTCACCGCCAGTTCCGCCAGCATCACAATCTGCTGAATCGCCATCGCCGTGTGTCGATGCGGCCCTTCCAGATACCCCGCAAAATCACCCGCCATCACACTGGCCTGGGCCAACGATTCACAGGTATGGGCCAACAGGTCTTCGTCCTTGATATCCGGCGCAACGAGAAACATCGTGCTCGGCTTGCGGGCTACGGGGGATTTCAGGGCGTAGGGATTGAGGTAGTGATTGAGCGCGCGGTCGGCGGCGTCGTGGAGTTTTTTGGAATCGAGGGATTCGTAGGGGGAAACGTCATCGGCTTCGGGAGTGGGTAATTTTTCTTTCGACATTGGGAAGCTCCGTATCTCGTCTGGACTACTGAATAGCTCCTACCTCGGGTTTCCAGGCCCGGTCGTTGATGTGCAGCGACCGACAAAGCCTATCCGCTCATCTTCCTACCCGACAACCGCCAGGACCTGTCGGAAACATCCCCAAGATTCATGGCGTCTGTAGGACTCCAGGCCTTGTCCGAAGCCCCAACCCCAAACTTCAACCCGCCCCAATTCCAGCCCTTCGACTGCTTCGTATAGCAGCCCGCCTGATTCTTGGGCTCGGTATCACAGGCAGTTCGCCCGTTCTTATTGGTGTCAGTGGTGTGAGTTAGTGACAGCTTTGGCATTGGGGAGGGGGCGGTGGGTTGAGCCGGGTTTATGTGGGCTGAGGGCGGTTGGTTCAACAGGGCTAGGGGTATAGAAAAGCCTTCCTACCGAGCTGGTCAAAAATTAGTGCCAAGACTGCCGCAAAGCAAAATGGAGGGAAAAGTAAGCGGAGAGCCCAGATTTAGCGGGCTCCTTGGCACTAACCGAACAACGTCTAAATCCAGCCTCCCGCCCATACCACTCGACCAACAATGTGAAGATCGTTCAGTTGCTCTTTGGGCACAACCATATCCCTGTAAGCCTTGTTCTCACTGATGATATTGATTGACCCGTCGAACTGGCGTTGCAGGCGCTTCGCGTACAGATGGTCATCGAGTTGAATAACGTAGACAGCTTCGCCCTCAAGCATGCTTCGTCCATGGTCAATAAGGACAGTATCGCCATCACTTAAAAGCCCTTCCATCGAATCACCGTCAACTCGGATAGCTGACAGCCGGGACGGTTCCAAGCCTTTCTTGCGAATGGAATACGCTGTGAAGGCGAGCATAGCTAGGATTTTCGCGTCCGCATTCCACGATCCATGCCCCCCACTGCAATACGTATCGTAGAGAGGGACATAGACATAGGTGTCCTCATCCCATGAGGCTGTGGCTGTCCCTTTGTGCTTGTCGCCCTCTCCCGATGCTAGCCACCCGAGATCCACTCCAACGGCCTTAGCGATCTCCACACATCTAGCCACTTTTGGCTCGCTACGGCCGGTCATGTAGTACTCCAGCGTGCGCCTAGGGATAGATGTGATTCTAGCCAGCTCATCGCCACTTCCGGCCAACTCTGCGCACTGACGTACGCGTCCCGCTATCCCTTCATTCATTTCGTTTCCCCCTGTGGGGAATACGAAAGAGCTTGTTTAGGGAAAGCGAAATTTCGCTTCAAAAGGAAAGCTATATATTTCAATGACATAGCAATAAGCATCCTCATACAAAGCCAAAACGGAAAGCGAAATGACACTTTTCGCTTTACCGCATGGAAACAAGTGGCTATGTTTATGCCGAAGGTGACGTTAGACACCCAAAAAAAGCCACCCTTCCCGGTGGTTAAAAATGGACGCATGGCATGAACAAAACCGAAATCCCCATCAGCCCAGCCCAACGCTGGGAATGGATCAAGTATCAACTACGTGCCCATGGCACATCTTTAGCAATGCTTGCCCGCGACCTTGAAGTATCAGACACCGCTGTCAAGAACGCCAAACGGACCGCTTACCCACGGATGGAGCGAGCAATTGCTAAAGCTTTAGGTCTCGATCCCATCGACTTGTGGCCAGATCGATGGAACGCAAACGGCACTCCCTTTCGTATCCGCGCACAACGTGCCGAGACCAACGCAACTTATAGCCAAGAGCATAACCTAGCTTATGACCTTCGGCACCGTAAAACCGGTACGGAGGGATAGACATGCGCAAGATGAACGACGACCGGACTTTAGACATCTTTTCCGTCCCACAGCCGGTTTTGGCTATACCAGGTAACGGAAACAATGCTGCACAGGTCAGTGAGTTGATTAGCGAGATTCTCAAAGGGTCGGATTTAGACCGCTATGAGATCGCGGCTCGCATGTCTCGACTGTCTGGAGATGACGTTAGCAAGCACATGCTGGATGCCTGGTCGAGTCCCGCACGCTCCGACCACAATCTGCCCTTTTACAGGGCTGCATTACTGGAAGAAGTTTGCAGCTGTCATGCGCTGACTGATTGGCAGGCGAAGCAGCGTGGCGGGCGCATTGCCTACGGGCGTGACGCACTAAACGCAGAGTTGGGTCGCTTAGAGCGCATACGTGATGACGCAGGGCGAAAGGCTCGTGAACTCAAGCGTGCATTAGGTGACGGCCATGCGTAAATGGTACTCAGCAGGTGAACTGGCTGGCTTGCCTGGTATGCCGGGTACGGAGCGTGCCATTCAACTACGTTCCAAAAGAGAATGCTGGGAGGGCCAGCAACGCCTTGGCAGCAAGGCCATTGAGTATGCTTTCGCCGTTCTGCCTATTGAGACTCAAACTGCCCTCATCACTGCCAGCGTCATCAACGAGGCGCCTCAGCCGGCCATCGAACCGCATGTCATTCTTGCAGGGCGTGACGTAAAAACAGCGTCACGCTTAAACGATTCGCAGTCTAGCGTCATGACCGCCCGCTTGGCTTTTGTCCGCGAAATCGAGCGCATGAGCCAAGTGGTCAGTCAAAATCGCGCTGTCCTGACCTTGGTTGCCTTGGCTAAATCCAACGACCTCAGCCCCTATCTGGCCGACTGCGTAGTCCGTGCCAACGACCGCAAGACCGATGACCGCTCCCTTTCGGAGCGCACCCTCAAGCGCTGGCTCGCCGACTTTCGCGCCCACGGTGAAACAGGTCTGGCGCCAGCTCGTCGGCAGAAAGACATGAGCGTCCCAGCCTGGGCTGGCGAATTTCTCAAGCATTATCAGCGTCCGCAGAAACCGAGCGTTGAAGCGGCATACGAACAGTTCAAGCAGGTTCATGGTGAAGTACGCAGCAGCGTTTGCCCGAGCATCCACGCGGTACGGCGCTGGCTGAAAAAGCTCAGCCCCTCGGTCCGTGAACACGGGCGCATGGGGCCGCATGAACTGAATGCTCTGAAAGCCTACAACCGCCGTAAATCCGACATGCTTTGGCCGAATGACGTCTGGGTGGCTGACGGCCACACCTTTGACGCTGAAGTCATCAATCCTCTGACGGGCCAAATCTTCCGCCCGGAAATCACCATGGTCATCGACTGGGCCACGCGCCGCATCGTCGGTTTCTCGGTGAACCTGGCTGAATCGACCTTGGCCACGCTGGACACAGTGCGCGACAGCGTCACCCGCTGCGGCATGTACAAAGTGTTTTACGTCGACAATGGCAGCGGCTTTGACAACGCCGTCGTCTATGAAGTCAACGACCGCCTGGGCGGCACCATCACGCACTCGCTGCCCTACAACTCCCAGGCGCGGGGCGTGATTGAGCGACCACACAAAACCATCCTGGTCAGGCTGGCCAAGACGTTCGATAGCTACATTGGCGCCGATATGGACAAGGAAGCCGCCACGAAAACCCACAAGCTGTCACGTAAGCAACTTGCCTTGGGCCTTGCCCCGACCGTCGTACCCGAATTCTCCGTGTTCTTTGCCGAGCTACAACGTGCACTGGATGAGTACAACCATCGTCCTCACCGTGGCTTGCCGAAGTTTCGCGACCTCCAGACTTTACGCAAACGCAATCAGAGCCCAATGGAGGCCTGGAAGTCGGCAGAAGCCGAAGGCTGGGAGCCGCTGCTGGCAGACGGCAACATCGTGGAAAGCCTGACCCGCCCACAAGTTGAACGCATTGTTCACCGCTGCCAGGTGCAATGGAACAGCGGCACCTACTTCCTGCGAGACCTGGACGGTTTCCACGGTGAAGAGGTCCGCGTGGCCTATGACTTCCGCGACGCAAGCCGTGTGTGGGTCCACACCCTGGACGGCGAGCTGATTGGCGAAGCGCTGCTCGATGGCAACGCCAGCCCGGCCATGCCGAAAACCATGCTCGAAAAAGCCAGCGAAAAACGCGAGCGCGGCCAACTGTCCCGCTTGGTAAAAAAGGCCAAGACCATCACCGGGCAGGACGTCGAAATGCGCGTCATCACCGCTGCATCGAACAACTACGAGCTGCCACCGGAGCAACTCGCCGAAGCCAAACGCTTCGCCCAACTGGCAGCTCCGCAGGTGCAGACCTTCGACCTGCCATCCGACCCTACGGCCCGCTATCACCTTTGGCATCAATTCGCTGACCGCCTGAGTCAAGGCGAAGTATTAACAAGCGAAGAAGCCCAATGGCACAGCCGCTACTCCAAACACCCGGACTTCGCCTCGATCCGCCGCATGTTCGAGTTCGCAGAACAAGCCCGCGCTTAATACAAGATCTTCAAGGAGCCTTACATGACTGTTGCAAAAATCGTCCCGCTGACCAACGTCGGCCTGTTGTCAGCCGCTATCGAGCGCGCCCATTCCCGCCCGCTGGGCCTGCCTGGTCTGGTGGTGATGTACGGCGCCAGTGGCCTGGGCAAAAGCGTGGGCGCCGCCTTCGCCGCCAACCTGCACCGTGCCTATTACGTTGAATGTCGCGACACCTGGAGCAAGAAAGCTTTCTTGCAGGCGATCCTGCGCGAGATGAGCATCGCCCCTGGTGCGACCTTGTCAGTGATGGTCGACCAGGTGGCTGAACAGTTGTCCCGTAGTGGCCGTCCGTTGCTGATCGATGATGTGCAATACCTGCTCGAAAAAGCCGTGGCCAATGTCCTGACTGATATCTATAACGCCAGTCAGGGCACCATCGTCCTGATCGGTGAGGAGCGTGTTCCCAGCAGCCTGGCCAAGCTGGAGCGCCTGCATAACCGCGTCTTGGAATGGGTGCCTGCTCAACCCGCTACCCTTGATGACCTGCGCAGCCTGGCCAAAGCCTGCTATCCCTCGCTGACCATCGCCGACGACCTGCTGGAAGACTTGCGCAACAAAGTGCGGGGCTGCTTGCGCCGCGTCGCTGTCAATCTCTACAAGGTCTACAGCGAAACCCAGGCCATGGCCATGGACGACATCGACCTGGCAGCTTGGGGTAATCGTGGCTGGTTTACCGGCGAGGCTCCTGTGCGGAGGGGCGTGTAATGGCTGGGGGACGTGGTCGTAAACAGATTGATCTGGAAATGCAGGGCACCAAAGGCAATCGCCAGCGCATCTGGGAAGCCATCCGTGTTGGGCGCAACGGATTTACAGCCTATGAAATTTCCCGTCGTGCCAGTACCGACGACACCGCCGTGCGCAGCTACCTGCAATCGCTGATCAAAGGTGGTTTTGTTGAGGTTGTCGCTGGGGCCAAGTTCGAAGAGCAGACCTTGCGCCTCCTCAAGGACATTGGGGCTGAGGCGCCCGCCGTCACTCGCGACGGCAAGCCCAGCACCGCCGGAAAAGGCACCGAAGCGATGTGGCGTTCTCTGCGCATCTTGGGCGAACTGGATGCTGATGAACTGGCCGCGCAAGCCTCCATTGTGGTGCCGACCACCACCTGGACAGCCAGGTCTTATCTTAAATGGCTCAAGCGTGCGGGCTATGTCGTCGAGGTCCAAGCCAGCAAACCCGGCAAAAAGGCGCGTTACCGCCTCGGGCACGGTAAATACACCGGCCCACGCCCACCGATGATTCAGCGCATCGGCCAGGTCTTCGACCCCAACCTGGGCGAAGTCGTATTTCGTCAGGAAGAACCTACTGAGGATGTT
Source organism: Pseudomonas sp. LBUM1660 (assembly GCF_059695935.1). Classification (NCBI taxonomy): domain Bacteria; kingdom Pseudomonadati; phylum Pseudomonadota; class Gammaproteobacteria; order Pseudomonadales; family Pseudomonadaceae; genus Pseudomonas; species Pseudomonas sp. LBUM1660. Next base: position 910,693 of record NZ_CP166795.1, read on the forward strand.
CTATGAGCATTCAACTCGCCGCCTGGGGGCCTACGCCACCGCTGTTCGTGCGACTGCTCGCCGCCGAAGTCGCCGCCAGCAACAAAACCAAAGCCAGCCAACGCATCGGTATGAGCCGCACCGCCGTCAGCCTTGTCCTGGCCAACCGCTACGCCTCACCGAGCACGGCCGGTGTCGAGCGGCGGGTGATGGAAACCCTCGGTCGCATTGAGTGCGTGGCGCTAGATGCCGTGATTACCAGCGACCAGTGCCAAAGTTTTCGCGAAAAACCGGCACCGACTCACAACCCGCAGGCCATGCAGCACTGGCGCGCCTGCCAGCACTGCACTCACAACCCCGACCGCTGCCATCAGGAGATTGCCCATGCTCGCCTGCACTAACCGCACTTCGCTGAAAGTGTTGACCCCCTCCTTGGCGGAACACCTGCGCGTCTTCAACCACGCCGCCCGCACATTGCAATCAATGCGGATCCGGCTGCTGAAACTCGACCCGATCCAAAATCGACTGACCATCGTTCCCGAGGCTGGTCGGGCACTGATCGACGCCCGCGCCGTCAGCGGTTATCAGCGCCATGCAAGCGCTGGTAGCACCCGTTACACCGTGTTGTTCCAGGGCGTGACCCTGGAGTGGTGCGAAACCATCAGCGCCAACCGTCCTGACGACTGGGCACACCCGACTTTTCATTGAGGAACCTTGTAATGACTGCACAACAACACACCATCCCCGAAGGCTATCGCGTCGATGCGCAACGCCGTCTTATTGCCGAAAGCATGATCAAGCCGATTGACCTGGCTCGTGATGCCCTGGTGCTGGAACTGATCGAAAAAGCCCGAGCAGCCAGCCAAGGTTTGGCCCTGTTCAAGGCTGCTGCGTTCGGTGACATCGACGCCTTCGTCGAGATGAGTGCCGAGGAATACGGCGCCAAGCTGGGCGGCAAGAAAGGCAACGTCAGCCTGATCAGTTTCGATGGTCGCTACAAAATCCAACGAGCCATTCAGGAGAGCATCGCGTTCGACGAACGTCTCCAGGCGGCGCGGGCCTTGATTGATGAATGCCTTGAAGAATGGACTGCTGGGGCTCGCCCGGAGGTGGTAACGCTGGTCAACGACGCGTTCCGCACCGACACTAAAGGCGACATCCGCACGGCGCGAGTCCTTGCCCTGCGTCGTTTAGAAATTGCCGATGCACGCTGGCAGCGCGCCATGCAAGCCATTGGCGAAGCCTGTCAGGTGATCGGCTCCAAATCTTACATCCGCGTGTATGAACGCATCGGCGATACCGATCAATACCAGCCAATCAGCCTTGATATTGCAGGGGTATGACATGGAGCGTTTTCACAATACCGACAATGACCCGCTGCCGATCCATACACCCCAGCATGCAATCGAGCGCGCTTGGCTTGCCCGGTTAACCGCTGATTTTATCTCGCGTGGCGGTAAGGTTTTAGAGATCGGTCACTGCATGAGCAGCGCCCCCACGACCTTCACCATCAACCCGGAGCGTTCGCCGGTCTACGCCCATTTATTCGCCTCCGCTGCCACCACGGCTGCGCCCGACATGCCGCTGTTAAAGGAGCCTGCGGCAGAGACTGTACAGGCAGATGAGCAAAAACTCGCAGCCCTGATCATGGCTGATGCCGACTTGGGCAATTCACCAAAATGGATCGCCAAGAAAAACCACATGACCGAAAAGCGAGTGCGGCAAATCGCCCGCGACTATCACATCACTTTCCATGCTCAGCGATAGGACACCCCATGGCCAAGATCACCATCACTATTGAAGACCAACTCGGTGAGGCCGGCACACCGACTGTATCTCTGGACATGTCCGGCGCCAGGGTCGGGGCATTCGGGCAAACGGTGCAGACCGAGGCACTTCGCATCTCCCAAATACTGTTTGGTATGGCCGCTTGCGAAGAAAGACTGGGCGGTCTGCCGGCCTGTCGTCGACAGCCGAGCAACGCCACCCTCCATTAAGCGAAACCACCCGGATTACCGGGATGGTCTGCCGGGCGTGGTTGCCCGGTACTGATGAGCTGCCTGATATGGAGAAGAGTTATGAGTGATGAAAGCTACCGCGAGCCAACGCCTGAGGAGAAGCTGCTACTGGCACAGGAAATCAACGCATTGATTGACCTGCACTATCCAGCGCTGGAGGTCGGAATCAGCACGGATGTTTTGCTGTTGGCCCTGATGTCCAGGACCAGCAGCTACGAGCGGCGGAACTTAGGTGTTGGGTTCCATTAATGATTTGAGGTGGTTGAAGTAGTAGCTAACCGCCTGCGCAGGATCCGTCTCTTTGGTTCGTGGTGTGTCCCTAGCGGCGATGTAACTAGTCGAAAGGTTTTTCGCTTCGATTAATGAACGGGTAATGCCCACAGCAAGTTCCAGCAGTTTTACTTGTGTTTCTTCATTCATGAGGACTTTCCAGTAAGGGTAAATAGTGCGCAGATCTCTAGCCTGCACGCACAGCTTAGCCCGCCTAGACAAGTCCTCACTCAAATAGCGAAACCACCCGGTCACCGGTTGGTCTGCCGGACGTGGTTGTCCGGTACTGATGAGCAGCCAGACATGTCCCACGAATCCAAGCACGACCGCAAAAAGCGTCTGAGTCGCGACCGCTCGGCGCGATGCCGGGCGCTCAAGAAAAAGCGTCTACAAGCCATCGGCGCGACCAAGCTGAAATTGGTCATCGGCTCCGGTACGGCCGTTGATATTGAATGCATTCGCCAGACCGGAGGCTTTGAAGAAAGCGCCGAGGCACTGACCTTGTGCATTCGCTTCATGGCCTCTATGGCTCGCCGCGACCCGTCCGCCTTCCAGCACGCCATCGACCCGAGATCCATCGCATGAGCAGCCTCGCCAAGATTCACATCGCCAAATCACAACTGGGCTTGGATGACGACACCTACCGAGCGCTACTCTCTCGTGTAGCCGGTGTGCGCTCAGCCAAAGACTTGTCCCCTCGCCAAATTGTCGCTGTCATTGCCGAGTTTGTCCGCCTTGGTTGGGTGCCAAAGATTGCGCAAAAGACCAGTCGAGCAGCTCCTAACCCAGCCGCCGAGCGAAAAAAATTGGTCAGCAAGATCGAAGCTTTTCTGGCCGAAGCTTCGCGGCCATGGGAGTATGCCGACGCCATGGCCCTGCGCATGTTCAAAATTGAGCGGGTTGAATGGTGCGACTTTGACCAGTTGCGCAGTTTGATTGCCGCGTTGGCCTACGACGCCCAACGCAAAGGAAGACCGACCCGATGAACATCGACCAGGTTAAAGGCATGCTGCCACGGCAGGTGCTGGAAATTGCCGATGCCATTGGCATGCCAGCCACCCAGCGTCTGGTCGACGAACTGGGAGGAACAACGTGGCCCGTTGCCCAGGGCAAACGTCGTTTAGGCATCATCCGTCACGCGGCCCTAGTCAACGTGATCGGGATTGAAGCGGCGGAAATTATGGCTCAGCGCTGGGCCAATGTGCAGCTGTACATCCCTCGTTGTGACGCGGCGTTACGCTGCTTGCGTGACCATGACATCAATAACCAGTTTGTTCAGGGCGTGCGCGAAGGCATAAGCGCCAACACCTTGGTGGCCGAGCTGGCGCGCAGTAACAAACTGAGTGATCGAAGAATCTGGGAAATCCTCAAAACGCCTACTCATCCCGAACTTGACCTGTTCGATCAAGCCCCGCTCTTGCTGAATTAGTGCCCGTCCACAGCGGGCTCTAGCAGTCTACTGAAGCCTCTTTATCTACATTGAATCATGGCCGCCATCAACACTGGCGGCATGAACAGTCAATCGCCCCGCGTCCTCAATCGTCCCCGTCACTATGCCGCCTTGATCGTTCAGGCTGCCGGTGATGTCGCCCTTCAACGCGAAATTTTTGAAGCCTGTCCGTTTGAGATGCGGGCCCAAGTTCGCGACCTGACCAAACTGGCCTTATATAAAGCAGCAAAGGTGGAAGAGCACCTGCGTCTCGTGCACAAATCTCGCCTCAGCGATCCATCACCGCACCGGCCAACGCTACGTGTTTCCTCGCTCAAGAAGTCTGCTCCGGAGTTCGGTCGACAGCGGTTGGTGGAACTGCGTGCCGCATGCGGCGGTGCGGCATGAATAATAAATTCAAGGCGGTCAGTTTGGCCGTCAGCCTGGCTATTCCGACAGTGGGCTATTTCGAAGGCCGCAATCTCCTGGCCTACGTCGATCCGGTCGGCATTCCGACCATCTGCGACGGTTGGACCAAGGGTGTGAAACTCGGTGATTCCGCCACGCCTGCGCAGTGCGATCAATTGACGCGCCAAGGGCTCGAAGAGGCCGAGCGCGTTTTCGATCAGGCCGTACCGGAGCCTGTGCGCCGCGCAGCTTCAGCGACCACCAAAGCCGGCTTTCTGTCGTTCATTTACAACCTTGGACCGGGCCAGCCCGGTGTCAAAGACGGCTTTGTCTGGCTCAAGGACGGACGTAACTCCACGGTGCTGCGTCTGCTTCATGAAGGCCGCATCGCCGAAGCCTGTCAACAGCTGCCGGCTTGGACTTCGGCGGGCGGCAAGCGCCTCAAAGGACTGGTACTGCGCCGCGCCGCCGAACAGCGTTTGTGTGAGGCCGGTCTATGAACTTCGACTGGATGAAGACACTAGCTCGCTGGCTGATGCCTGTGTTGTGCGTGGCCACGCTCCTGCTGTATGGCCACGCGCAATACAAAAACGGCTTCACCGAGGCCCAATCGATTGGCGTCACCGCCCTGGCCAATTTGCGCTTGGAACACGCCATCGCCGAAGCTGTACTGGCCCGCGCTAACGAAAAGAGCGCCCAAGACGCGGTGCGATTGCTCCAGAGCGAACAGGCTCGGTCCGATCGGCTGGCCGCAACCCTTGCCGACCAACAACGACAAAACCGAACCACCACCGACCGCCTTTCCGGAGAGATTGCCCGTGTTAATGACCTCTATCGCGAAGCGCTTGATGCGCCGCCTAAGCCTCTACCTGACTGTGTGTTTACTGCCGGTTGGGTGCGCGTTTACGACGAAGCCACCGGTGCCGCAGTGCCAGCCCGCACAAATCCCGGCGGAGCTGCTGCAACGCCCGAAAACGCCCGGGCCGTTGAACAGCTCAACTCCGGTATTAGCCAATCTCGACTCCTGGCCCATCATCTCCGGTACGCCGAGCTTTGCCGAAACACGGCCACCCAACTGGGCCTTTTAATTGATCAGGTCACAGGGAAATGAGCATGCAAATGGAATTCAGCCAACTGATCGGCTGGGCGCTGTCGTTGTTGGGAGTGTTCGCCACGCTGGTGTTCGGCCTGTTCAAGCTGCTGCTCCGGCAGTTTGAAAGCCGGCTCAACGAGCGATTTACCGGGCAGGAAAAAGCCCGACTGGAAGCGAGTAAACATTGGGAGGACAACTTTTCCAAAGTGCTGGAACGTCAGGACAAGGACGCCGAAGCGGTCCAGCAACTGGAAAAATCGTTTCTCCGATGGCAGGCCGAACTGCCGCTCCAATACGTTCGCCGAGAAGATTGGGTACGTAATCAAACCATTCTCGAAGCCAAGATCGACCGCGTTTTTACCAAGCTCGAAGTCATCCAAGAGCGGAGCACGAAAGCATGAACATGATTGATATGGCTCGTTCTCGTCGAGAGTCGATGCGCTGGTATCTGCTGTTAACCCTCAACAACTCGCGCCCTGTCGACCCCCACGAAGCGCTGGTGCTGTCGACCATTCAGGGGATTTATCCCGACGCCACCCAACATGAGGTACGACGCGAACTGGATTACCTGAAAGATCGCAGCCTGGTCACCTTGGATAAACAACCCAGCGACGTGTGGATTGTGGGGCTGACGCATTACGGCGTCGACATCGCCGAATACACCATTCCCTGCAATCCGGGGATTGCCCGGCCTTCGCAGAGCGTTTGATATGCCTCCTAGAAGCAAAGTCGCGGGGCTGCCTGCGGGCGTCAAAGCCTGGCTGGACAAAGCACTGGCCGAGAATAACTTCAGCGAGTATGAGGCGCTGGCCAATGAGTTGGTCGGGCGCGGTTTTGCCATCAGTCGCAGTGCGCTGCAACGCTATGGCCAGGACTTTGAAAGCCGGCTGAGCGCGCTGAAACTGGCCAGCGAACAAGCTAAAGCGGTGGTGGCAGCGGCGCCCGATGACGAGGGCGCCGTCAATGAAGCGCTGACCCGCCTGGTGCAGGAAAAAATCTTCGGTTTACTGCTGGCCGGCGATGGAAAAATGGACGTCAGCAAGGTGGCCAAGGCCGTCGCCGAACTGGGGCGCGCCAGTGTCACCCAGCAAAAGTGGAAAGCCGAACACCGCGAAACCGTCCGCAAACAGTTTGCCCAGGAAGCCGCGAACGCCGTCAGTGAAGAATTGCGCGGCACTGATGGCATGAGCGAGGCGCTGGAAGGCCGTATTCGCGGCATTCTGCTGGGTAAAGCCTGATGGCCGCCCGAGTCGCAACGACGGGTGCGTCCCAGCTCAAGGGTATGACGGCCACGTCAGCCCCGCGCAAGATCGACCTCGCTGTGGAAATGGAGCTGCACGGCGTGGTGGTGCCGCAGTCGATGGTGGACGCTCAGCCCGCCAATGAACCGGTGTTTCTCAGCTACCAGCAGCGCTGGTTCGAGGATCAAAGCCCAATCATGATCGCGGAGAAATCCCGCCGGACCGGTTTGACCTGGGCGGAAGCCGGCCGCAACGTGATCAATGCCGCCAAGCCGCGAACCCGTCGGGGCTGTAATACCTTCTACGTCGGCAGCAAACAGGAAATGGCCTTGGAGTACATCGCCGCCTGTGCGCTGTTCGCCAAGGCGTTCAACCAGTTGGCCGAGGCCGACGTCTACGAGCAGACCTTCTGGGACGAAGGCAAGAAAGAAGAAATTCTCGCCTACATGATCCGCTTCCCCAATAGCGGCTTCAAGATTCAGGCGCTGTCGTCACGTCCCAGCAACCTGCGGGGTTTGCAGGGTGACGTGGTGATCGACGAAGCGGCCTTCCATGAATCATTGGAGGAACTGCTCAAGGCTGCCTTGGCCCTTACCATGTGGGGCAACAAGGTGCGACTGATCAGTACGCACAACGGCGTGGACAACGCCTTCAACACCTACATCAATGACGCCCGCGAAGGTCGCAAGGACTACAGCATCCACCGCATAACGCTGGATGCCGCGATTGCCGAAGGCTTGTATCAGCGGATCTGCTTTGTCACCGGCCAGGACTGGTCGCCGGAGGCCGAAAAAGCCTGGCGCGACGCCCTCTACAAAAACGCCCCCAACCCGGAAAGCGCCGCCGAGGAATACGGCTGCGTGCCGAAAAAATCCGGTGGCGCCTATTTGTCGCGGGTGCTGATCGAAGCGTCCATGGTCGCCGACCACTCTATCCGGATCTATCGCTTTGAGGCACCGGCCGGCTTTGAAAGTTGGACCCCACAGATGCGTGAGGCAGAGGTCGAGCAATGGTGCGTGGAAAACCTGCAGCCTGAGCTAGCTCGCCTCAACCTGACTGACCGTCATGTCCTGGGCGAAGATTTTGCCCGGCGCGGGGACTTGACCGTATTTGTCCCACTGGCCATCGCCCCCAGCTTGCGCAAGCGCGTGCCCTTTGTGGTCGAGTTGCGCAACTTGACCTATGAGCAACAGCGCCAGGTGTTGTTTTACATCATGGATCGCCTGCCTCGCCGCACAGGTGCCGCATTCGACGCCACAGCCAACGGTGGCTATCTCGCAGAACAAGCTGCGCTCAAATACGGCAGTGGCTCCGTTGACCAGGTCAACTTAAGCCAAGCTTGGTACGCACTTTGGATGCCCAAACTCAAAGGCGAGTTTGAAGCCTTTAACCTGCTGGTGCCCCGTCACCAGAGCACACTCGATGACTTGCTGCATATCAAGGTCGTGAACGGCATTCCCGTGATCGACAAGGGCCGACAGAAAGATCTAGATGCTAGGGACGGCAAGGGCAAGCGCCACGGTGACTTTGCCGTGGCGCTGGTCATGGCGGTACGCGCGTCCTTTATGGAAGGTGGGCTCATCGAATACATCCCCGCCCCGGCCCGCGCTGATCGGTGGAGCGATGTTGATACCGACGACCAGCCTGGAGGTTGGAGTGGCGCGTTCTAGGCGTAGTGCCAAAGATTGTGCCGTCACCAAACGCATACGCTGTGTTACCCGGCGTTCCCCATAGAGGCATGAAAGGCGGCACGAATTGAGGCATGGCAAGTATGGCATTTGAGCATCCAGTACCAATTCACCGTTTGCGCCGCCTGCAGTCCCGACTTGGTATGGTTCTCATAACAATGAGGGCACAAATAGGACTCTTTGGCGGCTTCATTGGGTGCGGATTTATAGCGATACACATAGCTGCCTGCTGGCAACACGTATTTTTCATAACTCAAGCAATCTTCTGCCCAAGCCTTCAGATTCTCGTATTGCTGTTCAAGGTCGTCTTTGTCGGCCGACAAAGCCGTGTAGGCGCTTTGGACCTCGAATAACTCCGTCTGAATATTTTCGATAACTTTAAAAAGCTCCTTTTTTTTAATCAGAGCTTTATCGGCGGATCTTGCTTGGAACACCGCGAGTGTGCGAGCGATCAGCTCATTGGTTCGTGAATTGAGGATTAAGAAAGTACTTAACATGAAAACGTCCAGAAATATTGAGCTAAGCGCGCAGGATAATTACGTCCCAAACGCTCGGGATGTAGTCCTTTTCCGAGCGTGCACCCTTTTAAGACCAACGGTGCCCGCAAGGAGCCAACATGGCAATCGTAGACATTAACGGCCAACCCTTTGAGCAGCAGACCTTGCGCGAACCGCAGACCTCGCGTCTGGCGCAACTGCATGAGGAATTCGCCGAGCACCCATCCAGCGGACTGACCCCGGCCAAATTGGCCGCTATTCTGAAGGCAGCCGAAGGTGGCGATATTAAAGCCCAGTGTGAGTTGTTCCAGGACATGGAGGAAAAAGACGCGCACCTGCTGGCGGAAATCGGCAAGCGTCGTCGGGCACTGGCCACCGTGGAATGGGCCGTCGTCCCCCCACGCAATCCCACGGCAGCGGAAAAGGCCGAATGCGACTGGCTGAACGAAGTCCTGCTCGATCTTCCGGACTTTGAGGATCTGCTGTTCGACATGCTCGACGCCATTGGTAAAGGCTTCAGTTGCACCGAGCTGGATTGGCAACGCTACGGTAACGAGTGGCTTCCCAGCGCGTTCAACTATCGCGAGTCGTCCTGGTTTCAGTTGGATGCAGCTACCCGAACTCAGCTGCATTTGCGTGATGGTAGCCAAGACGGTGCAGCGCTCAACCCATTCGGCTGGATCGTCCATGGGCACAAGGCCAAATCCGGTTACATCGCTCGTGGAGGTTTGTTCCGCGTGCTGGCATGGCCGTACTTATTCAAAAACTACGCCGTGCGCGATTTGGCCGAGTTTCTCGAAATCTATGGTTTGCCCGTCCGGTTGGGCAAATACCCCAACGGCGCTACCAATGAAGAAAAAGCGACCTTGCTACGGGCTGTGGTCAGTATCGGGCACAACGCGGCGGGCATTATTCCTCAAGGCATGGAAGTCGACTTCAAAGCGGCGGCCAGTGGCACCCACGATCCTTTCGACTGGATGGTGCAGTGGGCTGAAAAGTCCATGTCCAAAGCAATTCTCGGTGGCACGCTGACCAGCCAGGCCGACGGTGCCAGCAGCACCAACGCTCTGGGCAACGTACACAACGAAGTACGCCACGACTTGCTTAAAGGCGATGCCAAACAAGTCGCCACGACTTTGCGCCAGTACCTGCTGTACCCGCTTCTGGCGCTCAATAAAGGTGGTGATCGAGATCCACGTCGTTTACCACGCTTCCAGTTTGACTTGGTCGAGGCCGAAGATCTTGCCGTGTATGCCGAGGCGTTACCCAAACTCATTGGGGTAGGTATGCAGGTCCCGGCTGCCTGGGCCCACGACAAATTGCGCATCCCGCAACCCGCCAAGGACGACGTGGTGCTTGGCGCCGTGCTTGCGCCTACTGCCCCGGTTTCGGCGGCGGCACGTGTGGCGGCCCTCAAAACCACTACCGCGAGCGATCCACTCGGCGATCTGGCCGAATCGATGGCCAGTCATTGGCAACCGGTGGCCCATATGATCGAAGGCCCGGTGCAGCAACTGCTGGCCCGCTGCTCCAGTCTGGAGGAGTTTCAGGCCCGGTTGCCGGAGCTCCTGCCGCTGATGGATGCCACGGACCTGGCCGAGCAAATCAGCCGAGGATTGTTTGCCGCCAGCGTGGCTGGCCGGACGGGGGCGGTCTGATGATTGACCTGGTCGCCGTGCCCCCGAAAGAAGCCATCGAGTACTTTCAGCAGAAAGGTTTTGCCCTCGGCTTTGATTACCGGGACATCTGGCAAGCCGAACACCAGGCGTCCTTCACGGTGGCCAAGGTCATGCAACAGGACATCCTGGCCGACATCCGCAAAGCCGTCGACGTTGCCCTGGTGGACGGCATCCCCTATCAGCAGTTTGCCAAAACGTTGACCCCGGCGCTGCAAGCCAAAGGCTGGTGGGGCCGCAAGGACATGCCCGACCCGCTGACCGGCGAAGTGCAGGAGGTGCTACTGGGCAGTCCGCGTCGGCTCAAGGTGATCTATGACACCAACCTGCGCACGGCGCACAGCGAAGGGCAGTGGCAGCGCATCCAAGACAATCAGGAGGCCTTCCCATATTTGCAGTACGACGCCAACAACTCGGCGCACCCTAATCACGAACATTCGGGTTGGGACAACCTGCTGTTGCCGGTCGACGACCCTTTTTGGCAAGCGCACTTTCCGATCAAGGCTTACGGCTGCAAGTGCCGGGTGATTGCCAAAACACCACGGCAGGTCGAGCGCTTGGGCCGCCCGGTGGGACCTGCACCGCAGGTGCCTCTGGTGCCTCACATCAATCAGCGCACCGGGGAAATCCAACAGATCCCCGCTGGCGTCAGCCCGTCCTTCCACTATCCTCCGGGGGGGCGTCGTGCGGGGTTGAGTCAGCACCTGATCGAAACCTTGGAGTCGGCTCCTGCGGCCATCACCAGGGCCAGCGTTGCCAACTTGGTCAGCGGTCCGGCCTTTGCAACCTGGTATCAGAAACCGGTGGGAGCGTTTGCCTTGGCTCAACTGGAAACCGGGTTGGCGGCTCGGCTCGGCGGCAAGACCCAACTGTTGTCGATGTCTCAAGCCGCCCTGGCTAAACAGCTGGCTGAGCATCCGGCCATCATCCTGGAGGATTACGCCCTGGTGCAGTCGGTGCTCGATGACGGACTGGAGATCCCCAGCGCTCTACCCAACACGCTCCGTTTTCGGCTGGATGAGCCTGGTCGCGTGACGGTGGTCGAGTTGCTGCAACTGGGGCACGAGATTCACCTGGCCAGCCTGCAGCGCAGCACCACGATCCCCCCCTGATAAAGCCCGATGCGCCCGTAAAACGCCAAGGCGCCTGTAACGCGATACGCGGCGCCTGACTCGATTTAGGCTACCATCGCCCTAGCGCAGACCTTGTTGTCGTTTCTAACGGGCTTTTAACGGCCTTGCCGAGGATGTGAAGCGACTGCCATCTGCGGTAGTTCAAACATAACGACCGCTTTGTCGTGCCCAAGGTGATGGTCGAGCCGTAGGTTCTTACTGAACCCGCTCAATCTATAAGCCCATTGTCATGCCCCACACACTGGCGGCATGAAAACCAAACCGATCCCCACCGCCGCCATCGCCACCTGCTCCTTTGAGATCCAGGCGCCGGGCGCTGCCGTCCAGCTTTTCCCATCGGGTGCCTTCAAGGCGCGGGACGGTCGACCATTCGACGTGCGGTCACGTCACTGGTTCATTGATGCGCAGATCGCCGCTCGTGTGATTGCCCAGGTGTCCGCCCGTGCCACTGACGTGGTGATGGACTACGAACACCAAACCCTCAACAGCGCCGAGAACGGCAAACCCGCACCCGCCGCTGCCTGGTTCAAAGGTGCGTCGCTGGAGTGGCGCGAGGGCGAAGGCCTTTTCTCGACGCAGGTCGACTGGACCGACAGCGCCGCCGTCATGGTTAAAGCCAAGGAATACCGCTACCTCAGTCCGGTATTCAGCTATGACCCGGAAACCGGCGAAGTCCTGGACCTGTTCCACGTTGCCCTGACCAACTTCCCCGCACTTGATGGCATGGCGCCCTTGATGGCGTTGGCCGCTGCTCGATTCGATACGGCCCCTCCGGCGGCCACCACCCCTGTAAAGGAGCACACCCGTGTGACTAAAGAAGCCCTGATTGCGCTGCTGGGATTATCCAGCGACGCCACTGAAGAAGATATCCAGACCGCACTGACCGGTCTCAAAACCGACGCGAGCAAAACTCAGGAACTGACCGAGGCCTTGGCCGCCGCCAAGGCCCAAGGGGTTGATCCGGCCAAGTACGTGCCGATTGCCATGTTCGAAGGTTTGAAGGGAGACGTTGCGGCGCTCAAGGCCAACCAGCTAGGTGGTGCGGTGGACGATCTGGTGAAAGCCGGTTTGTCCGACGGTCGCTTATTGCCAGTGCAGGAGGCTTGGGCACGTGAGTTGGGCGCCAGCAACGTCGCCGCGCTCAAAACGTACCTGGAAAAAACCCCGGCCATTGCGGCACTCAAGGGTCAGCAGACCCTGAGCACACCCGTCATCCCGGCCACCATCGAGGAGCTGGGCGCGGAAGCCCTAGCTGTGTGCAAAGCAATGGGTGTTGCACCGGCCGACTACCTCGCCACCTTGAAGGCAGATAACCAATGACGGCATTAACCAGTGATCGCAGTACCCCGCTGCAAGACGCCGGTGTGCTGTCCGTGCCGGTCGCGGCCGGGGTGGTGATTCATGCCGGTGCCCTGGTCGTGGCCAACGCCACCGGCTTTGGCGCACCGGGCACCTCCGCGCTCAACCTGATGTACCTCGGTCGCGCCGAAGAGTCAGTCGACAACACGGGCGGCGCCAATGGCGCCAAGCGCGTAAGTGTTCGCCGCCGTCGGGCATTCAAGTGGGCCAACGACGGCACCGTGGTGCAGGCGGCCTTGATGAAGACCGCCTACATCGTGGATGACCAGACGGTGGCGCTGACCGATGGCGGCGGCACGCGCTCCGCCGCCGGCCGCGTCGTCTGCATCGAAGCCGACGGCGTCTGGATCGAATAACCCGCTAATCAAGGGAGACACCCCACATGCTGGTCAACAAACTCAGTATTCAGGCGGCATTCGTCAGCCTGAAAACCATCTTTAACACCGCGTTCAAAACGGCGCCTTCCACCTGGCAGAAAATCGCCATGAAGGTGCCGTCCACCACTGGGCAGAACGACTATGCCTGGTTGAGCAATTTTCCCAAGATGCGCCGCTGGATCGGTGCCAAACAGGTCAAGAGTCTGGCGGCCTACAAGTACGCCGTGGTCAACGAAGACTTCGAAGCCACGGTCGAGGTCGACCGGAACGACATTGAAGACGACCAACTGGGCATCTATGAACCGCAGGCCAAGATGGCCGGATTTTCGTCGGCACAGTTGCCGGACGAGATCGTTTATGAGGCCGTGAACAAGGGTTTTACCGCGCTGTGTTACGACGGCCAGTACTTCTTTGACACCGACCACCCGGTGGGCAGTCAGTCGGTCAGTAACAAAAGCACGGCCCCCCTGTCGGTGGCGACCAAGGCACTGGCGATGGCCGGTTACGGTGCCGCGCGCTCGGCCATGAAACGCTTCAAGGATGACGAAGGCCGTTCGCTTAACATCAGTCCCAACGTGCTGCTGGTCGGCCCGGCGATGGAAGACACCGCCCGAGCGCTGCTCACCAACGGCAAATTCGATGACGGCAGCGAGAACATCTACAAGGGCACCGCCGAACTTGTGGTGGACGGTCGCATCGAGTCCGACACGGCCTGGTATCTGCTCGATACCACCAAACCGATCCTGCCGTTCGTGTACCAGGAGCGCAAAGCCCCGGTGTTTGTGCAGCAGACCAATCCCGAAGCCGAAGACGTCTTCAACCAGAAAAAATACAAGTTCGGGGCCGAAGCACGTTGTGCCTCGGGCTACGGCTTCTGGCAACTGGCCTTCGGCTCGACCGGTCAATAAGGGGAACGAATTATGTCTTCGAAAAACAAACCGGCGGTTTCAACCCGTGCCACGGCGCCGACAGTGAAGGCCGCTCGTTCGAACGACGATCTTCAGGGCACGGTGCAGGGCATCAACGTCCGTAGCTTCACCCCGACCTTTCGCCGGGCCGGTATCGAGTTCACCCGTGAAGGTCAGGATTTTCGCCTCGATGACCTGAGCAAGGCACAGGTCGAGGCCATTGCGGCTGAGTCGATGTTGAGCATTCGTGGCATCGAGTTGGCCCCACTGCCGGATGGCGGAACGGCCTCCGACGCTGAAGGCCACACCGACACCGAAGCAGGAAACGCCTGATGTACGCCAGTGCCACGCAGTTACTCCAGCGCTACAACGCCGAGGAAATTGCTCAGCGTGCTGACGCCAACGTCCCGCCCCTGGTCTACGGCGATCTGTTGAAGCAAACCGCAGGCGGTGAAGACTTGTCCAGGTACGCGCCGGACGAACAGGCCGCCGCAGGCGTGGCACTGGCCAAAATCGAGCGTGCTTTGCAGGATGCAGAGCAAACCATTAACAGCTATCTGGCGGGGCGTTATGAGCTGCCGCTGAGCAATGTCCCGGAAGTCTTGGAGCGTATCGCCTGCCAACTGGCGCGCTATTTCCTCTATGACGACGGGGCAACCGAGTCCATCGAGACGCTCTACAAGGACAGCATCAAGTTCCTTGAGGGTGTCTCGGTTGGCAAGGTTCAGCTCGGTGTCACCACCACCGGGGCCAGTGCGCAACCGGCAGCCACCGCCGAGATGGTCAGCGATGGTCGGGCGTTCGGCCGCGACAGTAGCCGGGGATTTATCTGATGACGATCAGTCTTCAAGTCACCGACGAGCTGCCCAAGCTCCAGCCATTGTTCGCCGAACTGAAAAAACTCGGCGCGCATTTTCAACCACTGCTTAAAAAAATTGCGTTCCTGGGCGAGAACAGCACCCGCGAGCGTTTCGGCACCCAGACCGGGCCGGATGGCCAGCGCTGGAAGCCGAGCCTGCGCGTCCAGCTCTATGGCGGCAAGACCCTGACCAAGGACGGCCACCTGGGGGATTCGATCACCAGCCGTGCCGACGACCACTCCGCCGAATGGGGCAGTAACCGCATCTACGCAGCCATCCACCAGTTCGGCGGAACCATCACCGCCAAAACCAGCAAGGGCTTGCGCTTCCAGATTCCGGGGCTGGGATGGATGAACAAACCCTCCGTGACCATTACGGCCCGCCCCTACCTGGGCATCAACAGTGATGACCAGGACGACATGCTCGACCTGGTTAATCACCACATCAGCAACCTGATTCGCACGGCTTCACCGGGAGGTGCCTGATGTTAGGTGATCTGGAAAACGAACTGATCGACACCCTCAAAAACAGCGAACTGGGCAAGCGTCTGCGGATGGTGGCCAGCCTGCCGGACGTACCGGACAAAGATCTGGTGACGCGCTGGGGGCTCGATGCCCCGGCGGCCTATGTCGCGGGGCAGGATGGCAGCGTGACGGATGACGGCAGGATTAACGCGCCATTCGCCATCGTGTTGGTGGCCCGCAACGCCCGAGGTCCTGCTGCAGCGCGTCAAGGTGATCAACGGGTGATCGGTCTGTACGAGATGGTCGAGTCTTGCCTGGCGCAATTGCACGAAGCGCCGAGGCCGGGCGGCGCCTGGTACGCCACCGGTTATCAGTTCATGCAGCTCAATGAACTGCGTGAGCGAGGTCTGTACGTTGCCCTGGTCTCCCTCCACACCCGCGTGGCTGTACCAGCTCCCGGCACGGTAAACCTGTCCGAATTCGAACATCTATACGCCTCTTGGGGTGTCGTGCCCAAAGACGAGCAGGACGGCAAGCCGCTGGCCGAGGCGTTCATTTCTCTTAACCCGAATCCGTAGGAGTTGCCATGAGCAAGCCGACACCAGACAGCGACACCGTTTCGATCAAGCCAACCGGCGACCTGCGAGTGCGCAAACCTAATGGGCAGTTGCTCGATCCGGCCGGCGAGACCGTGACCTGGAGCAGCTACTGGCGCCGTCGCGAACTGGAAGGCGACATCGAGCGGTCGGATCCCAAGGAAAAAGCCAAGCCAGCCAAGTCCGCCAAACCGGCGCCAGCGGCCACCACCCCAACCCCAGCGGAGTAACCGAGCATGTCCGTTTCGTTTAACCAGATTCCCAACGACTTGCGGGTGCCGCTGGTCTCGATTGAAATCGACAACAGCGGCGCCGTTCAGGGCACGCCCGCACTGGCGTGGAAAGTGTTGGTGTTAGGGCAGCGCGCCTCGGACGGCTCCCAACCTGCAGGCAAGGCCGTGCGGGTCACCAAAGCCAGCCAGGCCGAACAGTTTTTCGGACGCGGCTCGATGCTCGCCTCGATGTTCCGCCTGGGCAAAGCGGCCAACAGCTACATCGAGACCTGGGCCATTGCGCTCGATGACGCCCCGGCGGGTGCGGCGGCCAGTATGACGATCAACGTCACCGCTGCCGCCACCAGCGCGGGCACTTTGTACCTGCTGGTTGGTGGTGAACGAGTCCTGGTCGGCGTCGCCAGCGGCGATGCCCCCGACGTCATCGCGACGGCCATCGCGGCCACGGTCAACGTTAATACTCGCCTGGCGGTCACCGCCACGGTAGACGCCCAATCCACCGCCACGGTCAAACTGACGTGCCGCTGGAAAGGCCTCACCGGCAACGACATTGATGTGCGCCTTAATTATTACCCTGGGGAAGTGACTCCGCCGGGTACGGCGCTGACCATTGGCACCATGGCCGGCGGCGCGGCTAACCCGAACGTCGTCGACGCTATCGCGGCCTTTGGTGATGAGTGGTGGAACAGCATCATCATGCCGTACACCGACACCGCCAACCTCAACGCCCTAGAGCAGGAACTGGTCACCCGTTGGGGACCGATGCGCATGATCGACTCGCTGACGTTTACGGCGTTGCGGGGATCGCATGCAACGACCGGCACGTTCGGCAATAGCCGCAACGGCTATTTGATGAGTTGCATGGGGGCCAACATCGCGCCGCAGCCGGCTTATCAGTGGGCCATGGTTTACGGCCTGATCGCCTCGCAGTCGTTGTCGATTGATCCTGCGCGGCCGCTGCAAACGCTGGTCCTGCCGGGGATCTTGCCCGCCGAAAAGAGCCTGCGCTGGGATACGCCGGAAAACAACCTGCTGCTGCACGACGGCATCGCGACCCATAGCGTCGGGCCGGGTGATCTGGTGCAGATCCAGCGCGAGATCACCACCTACCAGCTCGACAGCTACGGCCAGCCGGACCCCAGTTACCTGGACATCAACACCCCGGCGAACCTGAGCTACATCCGCTACGCCACGCGGTCGCGCATTCAGCAACGCTTTCCCCGGCACAAACTGGCTGACGACGGCACTCGCTTTGCGCCGGGTCAGGCAGTGGTCACTCCGTCGATTATCCGTGCCCAGTTGCTGGCGCTGTTCACTGAGCTGGAAGCCAAAGGCCTGGTGGAGAACTTCGAGCAGTACAAGGCCTCCCTCATCGTTGAGCGCAATAAAGACAACCCGACCCGTCTCGATGTGTTGGCCCACCCGGACCTGATCAATCAGTACCGTCTGATGGCCATGCAGATCCAATTCATTCTCTAAAGGAGCAATCCCTATGACGCAATTTGCAGGCCGAGCCAAGATCCGCGTCGACGGCAAGGAATACCGCACGCTCGATGGTGCGTCCCTCAATCCGGGCGGTGTAAAGCGCGAAACCAAAAAGGGCTATGAGGTCTACGGCTACACCGAGGCCGTCGAAGAGCCGACGGTGGAATGCAAGATTCCCCTGGGCGTCGGCGACAGTCTGCTCGACATCAACAAGATCAAGGACGCCACAGTCGAGTTTGTCACGGACATCGGCCTCACTTACATGCTCGTTGGCGCCTGGTGCACCGAGCCGGCCAAGTTGTCGGGCGGTGACGTGGACGTCAAATTCGCCGCCATCGAATGCAAGGAGGTCTGACATGGCCCAGCATGAATTTCGCCTGAAACACGGGCTGACCTTCGGTAAAGGTGATGACGCCGAACTGCAATACGACGTGACACTACGCGAATTGGGGGCCGGCGATCTGATCGATGCCCGGCTGGAAAGCGAGCGCGTGCTGGCGACCGAGGATGGCCCGCGCCTGGTGCTCAGTCCCGAGACGGTCGCGTTGAACATCCTGCGTCGCCAGATCAAGCAGATCGGCAAGCTCCAGGGCCCGATGTCCATCACGCAGCTCAAAAGCCTGCACCTGGAGGATTACGACCGTCTGGTCGATGAGGCCTCTGCCTTGGACGCCGCCGTGTTTGCGGAAAGGCTGAGTGACCGGGGGCGAACTGATAAAGCACCTGGCCAAGATTGAAGAAGCCTGCCTGGTGTTGGCTCTGCGCACCGGGCAAGCGCTGCCACTGATTCACCAGTGGCCACTCAGCCAGATGCTCCAGTACCTGAAATTGACCGCCCCACCACCTCGGACGCGATAGCGCATGAGCGAACAGAAAGTCTCCATCTTTGTTGACCTCAACGGAAACCTGACTGAGCGGGCGGAGCGTTTCGGCCGTGCCCTGTCGACCCTTTCCCGTAGCGGGCAGCAGAGCATGCAGCTGCTGGGGGCCGGTGTTCGCCGTAGCAGCGCAGCGGTGGACAGGTGGGGCAACCGCGCGGCGCTGGCCGGTGCGGCGGCGGGTTACGGGTTCAAGCGTACCCTGCTGACCACAGCGGCCCAGTTTGAAAAGTTCGAGAGCATCCTGGGTACGATTGAGGGCAGCTCAGAAAAGGCCAAGGCCTCCATGGCCTGGGTGACCGATTTTGCCGCGAAAACCCCCTACGAACTGGCGGGGGTCACCGACGCCTTCGTCAAGCTCAAGGCCTATGGGATCGATCCGCAATCAGGGGCGCTAGCTTCTGCAGGTGATGCTGCGGCGGCCATGGGCAAACCTTTGGAGCAAGCCGTCGAGGCCTTGGCCGATGCCATGACCGGTGAAAACGAACGCCTCAAAGAGTTCGGCATCACCACCAAAACCGTCGGCAACAAAATTGTTTATCAGTGGCAGCAAAACGGCAAAAGCATGGTGTCCACCGCGAGTAAAAACTCCAAAGCTCAGATTCAGGCCACCATCGAAGGGATCTGGAATGGCAAGTACAAAGGCGCGATGGACAAGCTGTCCACCACCTGGGATGGCATGACGTCCAACCTGGGGGATAAATGGACCGTGTTCCAGAAGGATGTCATGGCCAGTGGCGCCTTCGACTTCCTGAAAACCGAGTTGCAATCGCTGCTGACTGAAATCGACCGCATGAAGGAAACCGGCGAATACGACAAGCTGGTGGAAACGGTGGGCACCAACCTGGTCGAAGGTTTCAAGACCGCCAAGGAAGCGGCCATCGCCATCAAGGACGTCGCGACGGACTTAAAACCGCTGGTCGAGGCCATCGGCAAGGCACTGCAGTTTCTTGACGCCAAAGTCGGCTACGCCAACCTGGCCAAGACATTGGCGGCGCTCTATCTCATTAACAAAGCCATGCGCTTAGGTGGCGCCCCCATTGCCCAAGCCGCGTGGAAAGGTTCGGCCTGGACCTACGGAAAGCTGCGTGGAAAAGGCGCACCCGGCGAAATGCCGGGCGTGGGCGGCGTCGGTGGTCCAGTCGGAGGCGGTGGTCGCGGCCTGGGCGGCTTCGGCGGCGCCGTGCCGGTGTACCTGGTCGATGGTCCGATGAGCGTTATGCCTGACCGTCAGAATCCGGCGAACGGTCCGGACGGCAAAAAAACACCGTCACGTACTCAGCCGAACAAAGCTGGCCGCCTGGCACGCATCGGCGAGACCTTGGCACAAGGTGCCGTGCAAGTTGGTGGTGGGCTCAAAAACACCGCCAGTGGCATTGGCACCGGTAGTTTGATTAAAGCCGGGGCCGCCGGTGCGGCGGTTAACGCGGTGATGCTGGCCCCTGTTTTGATGAGTGACGCGCCGATCGATCAAAAGGTACAGGCCACTGGCGAAGCCGTTGGCGGCGGCTTGGGTGGTTGGGGAGGCGCCGCCATGGGCGCGGCCATCGGCACTGCGATTGTGCCGGGGATCGGGACGGCCATCGGTGGTTTGCTCGGCGGATTAATTGGCGCGTGGGGCGGTGCCGAACTCGGCGGCGCGGCGGCCGACAAGGTCAACAGCGCACTGGACCTCACCGTCAAAATTGAAGGTGCGCCGGGTCTCACTGGCCAAGTCACGTCGATGAAAACCAGCGGCGCCGACCTCAACGCCGACATCTACAACGGTGCCGGGATGATGATGCCATGAGCTGGCGTGATGAGCTTCGCCCGGCCTCGTTCCGTGGCGTCCCGTTCCTGGTCGAAAGCAGCGACCAGCAACTAGGGCGCCGTGCGGTCCAAACCGAGTACCCCGGTCGCGACGAGCCGTTCCCGGAAGACCTCGGCCGCCGTGCGTGGGCTGACTCGCTGTCGGCGTTTGTCCTGGGCGACGATCACCTGGCACAGGCGCAGCGCTTGGCCGAGGCGCTTAACAAGTACGGTCCCGGCGAGTTGGTTCACCCTTACATCGGTACGCGCCAGGTGCAGATCGGTGAAGTCGGCCTGCGCCACAACAGCCGTGAGGGCGGCGTCAGTACCTTCACCATTGCGCTGCTGGAAGCAGCACCGGCGGTCACGCCGAACCAAGCGCCGAACACCGATATCGCGCTGCAGGAATCGTGCGCCGTTGCCGAAAAATCGCTGCTCAGCGAGTTTGTGGAGTTCTTCAGCGCTGAGGGCATGACGCAGGGGCTGGTCGATGAACTGGCGCTGGCCTATGACACCGCGCTGGAGACGGTCGCGCCCCTGCAAGACCTGTGGGCCAGAGGCCAGAACTTGTGGTCCAAGGGCCAAGGTTATGTGGGCTTGGGTACAAGCTGGATTGCCACCGGCCAAAGCTGGATGGCCCGTGCCAGCGACATCGCGAACGCTTTCAGCGACCCCATGGCCTTGGGCGGCGGACTGTTTTACGGACTGCGCGACATTGTTGGCGTGTTCGGTCACGTAGGCAGTAGCAGCCAATCGCAAAGCACATCGTCCACCACACCCACTGCCCCGACCCCGGCCACGCCGTCACTGAATACGCCCACCACCCCGGCGACCCCTTCGGCGGAAAAGGTGTTGGACGTCCTGCGCAATCTGCCGTCGGTGGAGGACACTCGTATTCACCCGGTCAACCTGACCACCAGCCGCCAGGAGCAAGTGCGTATGCAGGCCGGGCTGTTGGACCTGGTCAACAGCGCCACGGTGATCGCCGCCGGCCAAGCCAGCAGCCTGGTGGAGTACCGCGACCAGGAGCAGGCCCAGCAAGTCCAGAACGTGTTCATGGCCGCCATCGAGCAGGCGCAACAGCGGGCCAGCGACACCGTGTACCAGGCGCTGGAAAACGTCCGTGTCGACCTGATCAACGACCTGGGATCACGCGGCGCCGGCTTGCCTTCCGTCACACGGGTGACGCCGACCCAAACCTTGCCGGCCTTGGTGCAGGCGTATCGGTTGTACGGCGACAGCCGACGTGAAGCACAACTGGTGGAGCGCAACCAACTGTCCCATCCGGGCTTTGTGCCGGCCGGTGAATCGCTGGAGGTGGTGCGATGAACGATAGCGCCAACCACCCCAACCGCGCCGAGCTGAACATTGGCCGTTCACGCTTTGAGGGCTGGACCTCGGTGTCGGTCACGCACTCGATTGAACAGGTGGCGTCGAGCTTTGACTTGTCACTGACGGACCGCTGGTCGGTGAACCAGGAGCCGCGCCAAGTGCGTGGTGGCGACGCCTGCGGTCTGTCTCTTAATGGTCAACCGCTGGTCAATGGGTTTATCGACGCGCCTCGTCCCGGCTATGACGCCCAAGCGCGCCGCTTGAGTGTCAGCGGCCGGGCCAAAACCTGTGACCTGGTCGATTGCTCGGTGGCGGTGGAGGGTGGACAGTTCAAGGGACAGAGCCTGGTGCAGTTGGCCAAGGCGTTTTGCAAACCCTTTGGCATCGAAGTCGTCAACACCGTGGCCGATGCCAATAGCCCGGTCGGCGCGAACTGGCAACTGGAGCCGGGCGAGACCGGGTTTGAATCATTGGAGCGTGCGGCACGCTTCTGCCGGTGTTTGCTCACCTGCGACCCGGCCGGGCGCCTGGTGATCACGCGTGCAGGCACTGAGGTGCTGCCGATCCACCTGCGCCATGGCGAACAGATCATTGCGGCCGACGGCGACTTCGACCAGCGCGAGCGGTTCTCCGAGTACGTGGTCAAGGGCGATAGCGCCTCCGGCGGTGCGGACTTTGACCACCAGGACGGCGAGGCCGCCACCCAGAGCGTGGGCCGGGCAACGGACGACGGCGTTCGTCGTTATCGGCCCAAGGTCCTCATTGCTGACGACAACCTGGACAACCACAAGGCCGGTCTTCGAGCGGACTGGGAAATGCGTCGGCGCCGCGCTCGTGCGGAAAAAATCGAGATCACCGTGATGGACTGGAACATGGACGGCACGAATCGGCTGTGGCCGATCAACTACCAGGTGCGGGTGACCGATCCGTGGCTGGGGCTGGACGCCCGGTTGCTGCTGATCACCGCCGTGAACTTTACCCGTAACGAGCAAGGCACCCGGACCAAGCTGTCGCTAATGCCGCGTGAAGGTTTTGTGGTCGATCCGATTTTGCCCAAAACAGCAAAGAAACAAGCCGCCGCTGGCTTGAGCTTTGGTCCTGACGAAACGCAGGTTTCTTTTACTAGCCCGACAGGTGCGAAATGAGTACGTCTCGACTGCTTGAGCCCATGGCTCGTCGTCTAAAACTGATGGTTGGTCGCTGCTTGTTGGTGGCCGTTAATGACAACTTGCAACGCCAAAACGTCCAGGTGCGCCTGCTCAGTGATGAAGTTGCGGATGAGATCGAACACTACCAGCAAGCCGGATTCACCAGCGTTCCACTGGCCGGTGCGGTAGGTTTGTTTCTGGCCTCGGGCGGCAAGCGTTCCGGGCTGGCGGCGTTCCTCCTGGAGAACAAGGAGAAACGCCTCAAGGGCCTGAAGCCCGGTGATGCCGCGATCTATCACATCAGCGAAGACCACCACCTGGTGCTCAAGGAGAACGGCGTGGCGCTGCTGATGTGCAAGCGCTTTGAAGTCCAGGCCAGCGAACAGGTGCACTTCGAAACGCCGCTGGCCACCTTCAGCGGCGCGGTCGAAATCGCCAAGACCAGCAAGGCGCTGGATCACCTGAGCAGCGGTATCAGCGGCAAGGGCCATCAACACACCGGCAACCTGGGTGTCCCGACCAGCGCTCCTCTGGGAGGTGCCTGATGGACTTGGCCATGGTCTGGCGTAACGGCTTTGGTTATCTGCACCTGGACGGCAGTGACCTCGCCGTGGATGAGGGTTTGCGCACGGCGGTGCTGGTCAGCCTGTTCACCGACCGCCAGGCGCGGGCCGATGATCGCCTGCCCGATGACAGCGGTGACCGCCGTGGGCATTGGAGTGACAGCTACCTGCCCGGCGATGACCAGGAGGGCTCGCGCCTATGGCTGCTGGAGCGGGAAAAGGTGCTGCCCGAAGTGCTGCGCCGTGCCGAGGATTACAGCCGCGAAGGCTTGAACTGGATGCTCGAGGACGGCGCCGCCAGTGCCGTGACGGCCGCGGCATGGACCACGGGCCAAGGCGATCTGAACTTGCGCATCGGCATCACCCGCCCAGCGGGTGAAGTCGAGACCTTTGAATTTACGGATATCTGGAACAAGGAGGCTCAGCATGCCTTTTGAACGCCCAACGTTACCCGCGCTGATGGAGCGCGCAGCGGCCGACATCGAAACCTGGATGCCGGGCGGGGATGCTCACGTGCGGCGGCACAAACTGCACCTGCTGACCAAGGTCAACGCGGGGGCCGCCCATGGCCACCACGGCCACCTGGCCTGGCTGGCCAAGCAACTGCTGCCGGACCAGGCGGAGTGGGAGACCTTATTGCGCTGGGGCAGCCTATGGGGCCTGTACCCGCTCACCGCCTCCGGGGCTTACGGTACGGTGGCGGTCACTGGCCAGCCTCGGGCGTTACTCAAGTCCGGCGAGGTCTATCAGCGCGCCGATGGCTGGGAATACGTCGTCTCGCAAACCATGAACCTGGACGCCATGGGCAAAGCCAACGTGCCGGTGGTGTCACTGCTTGGTGGTTACGCCGGTAACTGCGCCCCCGACACCAGTTTGCGCTTGACCCGTGCGGTCGCTGGCATCGGCTCCAGTGCCAAGGTGATCAAAGTGGCCACCGGTGCGGACGCCGAAACCCTGGAGTCATTCCGCGAGCGGGTGACGTTCCGCCTGCGCCATCCGCCCCAAGCGGGCGCACTGTATGACTACGTCGCCTGGGCGCGTGAAGCGCATCCGGCAGTGACCCGTGCGTGGTCCTACCGCAACGAGATGGGCGCCAACACCATCACCGTTCGTCTGGTCTGTGACCACGACCCGGCCGGGCTGATTCCCAACCAGGCACTGCTCGATGAGGTGTATGCCTACGTTCGGGCCATCATGCCAGCGACGCCTGAACTGTATGTGATTGCCCCCATACCGGTCAGTGTCGCCACCGATCTATCCGTCCAGCCGGACACCCCCGAAGTGCGCGACGCCGTGACTCTGGAGGTCAAGGATTGGTACTTGATCGACCCCGATATCAAACCGGGCGGTGTCGTTTACCGCTCGCGCCTCTCCGAAGCGATCAGCAAGGCAGCGGGCGAACGCTCGCACACGCTGCGGTTGCCCGCCGCCAATCTCGCGATGGGCATTGGCGAAATCCCCGTACACGGCAACATCACCTGGGCCCCTTAAGGAAAAATACTGTGAGCGCTTTTACTGATTACGCGGAAAACATACTCCTACGCGCCACGCTGCGTGGTGAGGCCTTCGTGCCCCCGACAGAGCTGTACATCGGGCTGTTTACCAGCGCGACGGGCGACCTCGATGGCGTCGGCAGTGAGGTGGTCGGCAATGGTTACCTGCGCATTCGGGCGACGTTTGCCGCGCCGGTGGCGGATGTCGATGGCAGCACCTTTTGCGCCAATGAAACCGACTTGCGCTCGCCGCAACCAAGTACCGCGCCGTGGGGCAGTGTCAGCCACTTTGCCATTTTTGACGCAGCGGCCGGTGGTAACCGCTGGTATCACGGCCCCTTGCTTGCTGCGCGGCTGATCGAGACCAACGACCTGTTTTTCGTCGCGGCCGGCGACCTTGCCGTGAAGTTGAATTAAAGCCATGGCGGCCTACAAAAACCCCTTGCGCGCCGGTATGGCCTGCGGTCTGCCCATCGTGACGTGGGTAGTATCTTCGGCCGGGTCTATCGTCGCGACGGCGAGTGTTCGCGGCGATGGCAAGCGCCTGCGGCGTACCAGCGCGGCGCTGCAGGCCAGCGCCGAGGTGCGGGCGGTCGGGTATCGCTTGCGGCAAATCGAGGGGCGCATAACCGCTTACGCCTTGCTGCAAGCGCGGGCCTACCGGTTGCGTCGTGGTGAAGCGTCGGTACTCGCCGAGGCGCAAGTCCGCGCCCGTGGGGCTATCTGGCTGCCGTTGCAACCCGAGCGCCCGGTGCGCTACCGGCGCTACAGCAAGGCGGACTTTCAACAGCAACTGCTCAACCTGTTACCTCGCGGCCGAGCATGGCCACGCGATGGTGAAGACGCCGACCTGATGGGCGCTTGGGCTGAAGAGGCGTATCGCGTAGAGCAGCGCGGCTGGAATTTGCTGGATGAGTGGGACCCGCGCACCACCAAAGAATTGTTTAAAGACTGGGAGGCTTTTTTCGAGCTAGCCGGCACCGGCACAGAACAACAGCGCCGTCAGGCACTGGCCGCCGAATGGCTGGCCGGCGGCACCTTGAACCGTACCGACATCCAGGCCTTGCTCGACCGGTTGCGCATTCAGGCTGACGTCGAGTTCGTCCGACCGTTTCGCGTCGGGATGTCAGCGGTGGGCGATGCCTTATCGACTGACTGGTACAGCACCTGGATCGTTCACGTACACAACCCGCTTGAAGTCGACTTGGTCTGGTTGCAGGACTACCTGCGTCGTATCGCCCCGGCCGGCGATTACGTGCATGTCGTCGCGGCCCCGCCCTCAATCCCTTAAGGAGACCCCATGGACCGTATTTACAACCCCGACCAGGTCGATGATGACCGTATGTTTACCGATGGCGATGTTGCCCTGGACGTTGAAGCGACGCCGCTCGCTGAAAAATTCCTCAACGACGTACAGGAGGAGCTTTGCGCGGCGGCCACGATGGACGGTGACGCCCTGGACCCCGCCAGTCGGACGCAGGTGCGCGATGCCATAGGTCGTCGTGCCACCCACGCGGGAATACAGGCAGGCACTTACGTCAGTGCGATAGCGGACGGCTCAACCGACGCCATTACAGCGGAGTTTTTCCCTGAGCTGACCGATCTGACGCCCGGCATGATTTTGCAGGTGCGCTCGCTGCACGCCAACGTTTTGCCAAATCCGACGTTTACGCCTAACGCTGCACTGTTTAGCGGCCGGCAGATTATTAAAGGCACCGGCCAGCCGCTCGCCCCTGGGGATATTCCCGGCAACAGCCACTGGATCGCCCTGCGGTACAAGCAAGACAGTGATAAATGGGAGCTGCTCAACCCCGCCGCACCCTCAGCGTCCTCCGCGAGCTGCAAGGTTGAAGTGTTCACGGTCAGTGGAACCTGGATCAAACCACCTGGTGCCAAGTCCATTCATCTGAAGATGATCGGTGCGACCGGAGGAGGCGCCAGCGGGCAGGTGAGTCCCGTTGGAACTGCCGCCAAAGGCGGGACTGGCGGCGCTGGCGGCCCCTCGCTCGAAATGGATATTGATGCGCAGTATCTCCCTGACACCTGCGCCGTCTCCGTTGGCGTCGGCGGGAAAGGTGCTGGCCGAAGTAATGGCGCCTCCTATCCTGGAGGTCACGGAGCTGCTTCTTATTTCTTCGCTAGATCGCCGGCGGCCTACAAGGTAAACGGTGGCGAAGGTGGACGTGACGTTGGGCAAAATCCTCCTTTGGGTATGTTTCCAGGAGGGTTGGGGGGGCTTGGAGGAAACGCGGGGCCCGGCGGCATTAGCGGTGGATCTACTGTAGCTATAGGTCAAGGGGGCGGCGGGGGCGGTGCCGTGAGCAGCGCAGGAGCTGCCTTTTACGGCGGCGGTGCGAGTTACAGCGTTCTGTATTCGGCTGGAGGCCTGGCGACGGCGGGTGGTGCAGCAGGAGGGGCGGACGGTATCAGTGCATCCACGACTTCACCCTGGTCAGGTTATCTGTATCCAGGGATTCCTGGCAGTGGTGGCGGCGGGAACGCTACAGGGAATGGTGGCAATGGCGGTCATGCTGGCGGCTATGGGTCAGGCGGCGGTGGCGGTGGCGCGGCTATCGCACCAAACCTATCAGGAGCCGGCGGCGATGGTACTAACGGCGTTGTCATTGTCACGACCTATTTTTGAGGAGCAGTTATGAAATATCTCCAGATTCCTGGCGCCCCAGACGCCGTCATATGGCAAGACGATGAGGGCAACAGTGGCCTCATCAACGAGGGCGGTATCGGCTGGGATGTCTTTCTGACGTGGAAAGCTGAAGGCCATAAACCGCTGTCGATGGAACCAGTGGATAACCGCCCCGTTGATGAGCTGCGCGCCAACGCGGTCGCGGCGATCAATGCGGCGGCCGATGCGGCGCTGATCCCCATCACCAGTCAGTACCCACGGACTGAAATCGACTCCTGGTCGGAGCAATGCCTTGAAGCTCGGGCATGGTTGGCGAACGCGTCGGCGCATACGCCGTTGCTTGATGCAATTGCCGGCCATGTGGATAGCACGCAAATGGAAGCGCTTTGTTTGAACATCCTGAGCAAGGCCGATGGATACAAAACTGCGGTCGGTGGCGTGATCGCCTGGCGCCGGGCAGTGACCCAATGGGTCGAAACCCAAGCGAATCGCGACCGGTTGCGAGGCTTCGTACCGCAGTTCCCCGAGGTGCCTCATGCATCGTAATGACCATGTCACGGCCACGGGCGGCCTACACTACAAGGGCGATCCGCAAACGAACCGGCCTGCCACGGTTGTCACTCACGACATCATGAACGCGCTGCAGGAAGAAGTGGCGCACGTGGTCGAAGCGTATCTGCCTGCGCTGAACAAGGCCGACAACTATCAGCTGCTGGAGGCCGTTCGCCTGGCCATCAACGGCACCCTCGCCGCTGGTGACTACGTCACCCATCCCGAATTGGGAAATGCCGCCTACAAGAACGTGGGGGCCGGTGCCAGCCAAGTCGCCATTGGCAACCATGGCCACCCGGATCTGGCCAGCCTGGTCGAGCTGAATGCCCACCGATACGGGGCGGATCCGCACACGCAGTACGTGTTGAAAGCCAGTTTGGGCAATGCCGCCTATATGTGGGTGGGCGCCGGTGCCGGTCAGGTGGCAGCGGGCAATCATACCCACCCGGAGTTTTCCAACGCGGCCCGTGCGTATTACTCCGACGTCTATTCCTACGGCGCCACCACCACTTGGCAAGCGCTGTCTCTGGCGGCGTCCGTGCTGCCCATCAAAACCGGCGACACGCTGTTCGTACGCTGGCAGCAATATTACGAGTACGGCACCGGCAACGGTACGGCCGGTGCTTATCGCAGCGTCTACACCTACTGGCTCTATCAGGCCGGTTGGTACGTCATTATGGAGCGCCTCTAAATGTTCGATGTTCCCCAACCCTTCGGGCAGGGCAAACGCTCGATGTATGCCCTGTTTAACCGCCTCTCTGGCGCCTTTGTGCTGTTGCTCGGTCGCATGGGCGAAGCTGCCTTGGAGATAGACGAAACCCACTTCATCGCCAAGCCGGTGGAGATCGACCCAGACCTAGAAATGGTTCGCGGCACGGTCGATGCGTTTGAGATTGTACTGCAGGCCGAGCAACCGCCGGTAATTGACGAGTACACCCTCAACGCTCGGTGCAGTGACAAGGTGCTCAAGCGTTACCCCATCCACCGCCAGCTCAATGTGCTGGGGGACCTGCTCGAGGCGCTGGTGAACGAGCTACAGACCACAGGGCCTACCGTGGAGGCGTTCCGGGACATGCGCGCTTATATCGACGAATGTCAGGTGCGCAATGCGCGCTACAAGGCGGCTTATGCTGAAAGTCCGGACTTCGAGTTTCTGAGCAAAGCGGCGCTGGAGCAGCGCGTGCTCGATGAGCTGGAAGGTGGTTTGCACGAAGTCATCGGTAGCCCGCTGGGCAGCGTCGTGACTCCTTTCCATTGAGGTGCGTATGGTTCGTCTAGAACAGTGTGATCCCGTGCTTTGCGCCGCTTTACGCGATGAAGCGTGCCAGCTCTTCGAACGGGAGCCTTCCCGGTTTGTCGACCGCTCGCAACGCTTCGTAAACCTTGGTATCGCGGGCGACTTTGGCCATTACTACAGCGTGCGCCATGACGCGTGCCCGGCTTTTATGTTGGCTGAGTTGTCCCGTTTGGCGCCGCGCCTAGCTGATCACGAGCTGGACCAGGCCTACATCAATGTTTACCCGGCCGGCAGTTTTATCCCACCGCACCGCGACAACACCCGCGAAGGCCACCTGGCCATGGTCGTCGTGCCCTTGCAGAGCGATCCCGTCCAAGGCGTGACCTGGTACGACGAGCAGGGTACGGCGCATCACGTCGTCGACGAGATTGGCCAGGCGTTGATCTTCGACAGCCTGGCCATCGTGCATGCGGTGCCCGTGGTGTCGGCCATGCGTCTCTCCATCATTTTTCTGTATCGGTGATCCTGTGACCCTACTTAAATCCGTCTATCGCAACCAAGTGGTGGGCCAACTACCCGCAGTCAGTGTGAGCCGCAAGGTGTTGACGGCCGAACAGTTGAAGCCCCTTCAGCAACTCGTCCAGGAGCATGTAAAACCGCGTCCTTATGTGCGCGGTCACCAGCAGCGAATGGGCGCCCATAACACCGACAACCTCAGTCGCTATCGGACGCTTAAGGAATATTCGTGGCCGGCCGGATCCAAGGCCGCGCTGCAACCGCTCCCGGCGGTGCTGGATCGTGAAGCCACGCACTGGATGCTGTACTTCGACGAGGGCGACTTTCTGGACGAGCAGGACGCATGGGTAAACCGCTGCACTCCGGTGGACTTTTACCTGATGGCGCTGTTTTCCAAACAGCACCTGGTCGTCGATGGTCGGGACTACATCCTCGCGGCCGGCGATGCGATCCAGTTCGCCCCGTCGTATCGCCATGCGGTCCCGCCGGCTGGACGCGAGGCCGCGTGGCTCTGTTTTATGGTGTTTCGAAATGGTCTGAAGGAACAAGCTGAATGAATCGTTTGACCCTGCTGGGATTGTGGATCATTTGTGTCGCAGCTGCCGTGGTGGCGGCTATCTGGATGCTTCTGGCCACGCTGGCCGGAAGCACTCGCGCCTGGCGTTTGGCAATTGCCCACGACCAGCTCGCTAACGCTGCGTTTGGTGGGAATGAAGACGAGACCATCAGTAGTCGGGCGGGAAAGGCAGCCCGCTCCGGTAAGCGCTGGGGGTGTGTGCTTTGTAAGTGGCTGGATCGGATCGATCCTGGACACTGCGAGCGCAGCATCGAATTGGACGAGGGTTGAAACTTCGAAAGTAGGAAGCGCCCTGTTGTCAGTTGAGGGTCATTGGGGGACGTACTTCTGACAACAAGGCACCAACAGCAGTTCACCACTGCATGTCAGCCGGAGCTTCCCTTCCGTGTAGACTAGAACAAATCAAGCGATCTGCAATGTATAGGATGGCGTTACTGGGAAATCGGACCGCATCACTTGGGATTTTTCTTACAGTCAGCGCCTGCCCCCCCCCTGTAGGTTCGATCTTACCCCAGCCTTAGGCCGGGGATTTCTCAAAATCAATCAAGGACGAAGCATGATTTCTTCTGCACGACTGGGGGACAAACATGTCTGCCCATTGCCGGGTCACGGTACCACCCCCATTGCCTCCGCTTCTGCTGACACGAATATTAATTTCATGGGCGCAGCCCGTGTGGGTGATGTATGTGGTTGTGGCGCGGTGATCATCACCGGTTTTCCTTCCATTCGGATAAACGGGAGGCCCATGGCTCACTTGGGCAGCCGAACCAGCCACGGCGGGACGATCCTCACAGGGTCAAGTGATGTCGGCGGCGGGTTCATGTTTGGTGGTGGGGCCGAAACTGTAATCATCAACTTCGCACTGCTTGGAGCATTCCAACCTGATGGCTCTGTGGATGATGAACGCATGGCGACTCTGTTGGCTGATCCGAGGCTGACAGAAAAGGCTACTGCTGCGAATGCACTGGTTGACCCCAACGCAGCCCCAAAACCACAGGAAGCAGAACCGCCGAAGCCTATCGTTTGCAATCACCCGGATCAAATGGAAGGGCTGGCCAGCTACATCGCTGGCGAGATGAACCGCAACATACATGACCCGGCCGTGTTGGAAATGAGACGGCTGATTGACTACGATCCCGACGCGGTTGCAAAGCAGTTTGCGGAGCTACCATTGCTCGCACGCTTGGGTGGGCGGCCGAACTTCGGCAGCATCGCAATGGCGAAGAAGGTTACAGCGGCGGCGATCTGGACTAAGAAAGTGGGCCAGAATCAGGAATGGGACCACAAACCGAAGTTACAGGCGATGCACCACGGCGTCGTATGGCACAAGCAGGGGAAGTACCTCTATTTCTACGATATCTGGTCGAACATCCACTATGGCTACGTTGGCGTGGCTGGAGGGCTCTCAGAAAGCGTGCTCTTGGATGGCGCGGGGGCTGAGCAAATCGTCTCCGACACCGTGCGGAAGGTACAAGAGTTGTATTCAAAGCCCAAGGAGGCAAGAACGCTTCTTGGCCCCCACCCTACGGCCAGTCCATGGACGGAACTGCGTTCATGGGATGATGTTGCTGATAGAGTATCGATCAAAATCGGCATAAAACTTTACGAGCAGTATCCCAATGGTGGGCTTACGGCGCAGATCATCATGGACGAGGTTTTGGCAGTTTCGCCAGCAAATTGGGGGGGGGGGATCGATGACCACAAATGTACGTAAGTCACGATCAGGGTGCGCATGGCTGCTAGCGGTTCCGGTAATCCTTATAATGATTTTTATCGGATGGACCGCAATTCTACCCACCGTAACCGTCCACTACGCCAAAGAAGGTAAGGAAGACCTCAAGTATATTTGGAACGTACAGCACCGAGTATACAAAGGGGAAATGTTTATACCCGGAGGGGCCATTAGCGACTACGGGCATTTTTTCCCGGATGAGAATTTTTTCATGATGGTTGATTGGTGGGGTAGGAACGTACGTCACCATTGCGTCAGCATCACGCCCAAGTGGCCCAATACGCACATCTATCTTGATGCGAACGGCGACATTGATAGCAGTGAAGGCAGTGGTACAGATATTGATCGCCTGAAGCCATGCCCGGGCGGGACTTTTGAGCCGTAGGTCGAACCTGCTATCGCTGTGTTAGGCGGCTATTCCGATAATCGCCAGTGAACCCTTTACGCCCCCACTGCTTAGCGCAATCGGGGGCGTTTTTTTTCGCAATTAAGTCGGTGGACTGAACAAAAAACGCCGCGAAGAGGAAAATCAGAGCGCAAAAAAAAAGCGACTGGCCTGGAGGGCAGTCGCATCGCAAATATTTTCGCAAAAAAAACACCTTAGAGTGGACGCTACAAGGCGGCGAAAACACTGTCTGCCTGCCACCTCCCGCGGAGCGCCCGAGTTGAATTAGATACGTGTGAACAAAATTTATATGTAGGAAATTTCTGAAAGAAATTCGCCCCGCAGCTAGCGCAATCGGGGGAGCTTTTGTCCTGCTATTAGGTGGCGGTCGAGGCGTAAACCCGAGGGCCAAACAAACCGCAAAAAACTGGGGGGTTGAGGTGGATGTTAAAATGCCAAACATCGTGCCGCACGGTGCCAAATCCGGCGCCGACTTACAAGTGGTGCGGTCGTTGTAGTGCGCACAGCCGGACGTCAGGGAACGGGTTAACGCGACGATCAGTACGTTGAGTTTCATGGCGGCATCCTTGCGGGTAGAGCGCCAGCATCGGTCTGGTTGTGTTTAACCAAAAATCACCAACCCCCAGATGCAACAAAACCCGCACTTGGCGGGTTTTGTCTTGCTTCGTATTTGGTGGAGCCGGGGGGATTTGAACCCCCGTCCGCCAGTACTCCGCTGTCGGTACTACATGCGTAGCCGTTTCTATTAAGTTAACCCTCAGCGACCCGAAGGGCAGGGTGCTTTGGGCGAGTTGTGTAAGTTTTAGCCGCTTCGTCCACAACGTACTGCACGGCGATTCTGTTCTATATGACAATCACTTTGGGTTTACAGACATCCCCTGGTGATTGCTGGACCCGAAGGTACCAGAAGCTCAGGATCTAAAGCTGCTTACGCAGCGAGAGAGAATTCCTGGCCGTAGGTTTCGTCATTGGCAACTATAAGTAGTTGCAACAGTGGATTTACGAGTTCTGTTACCAACTCGGCATGCACCTAAAGTTTCGCAACCGGCGTCGAATCCTAAACGGCCCCGAGCCTGTTGCTCTGTGAATCATGGTGAGCAACAAGCCTGCGCAGTGTACGCCAAACGCGTGAGAAGGCCAACCCGAAGGTTGGCCGCGAGTGATTATGGGTTGGGTTCGTTGCTCAGTTTGTCAGCGCCAATGCCTGGATGGCCTCGGTGGCGCATTTTTTGTCGTCCCCGGCGGCTTTTGAAGTTTTGGCGCTGGCCAGCAGTCTTTTGATCTCCGGTGCGTTGGTGGAGGTCGCTGGTAGCGTATTCACTTTGGCTTCGAGCTCCTGCAGTTTGCTCGTACAAAGGTCGTTGTCCGCAGCAAATACCGGAGAGGCCAACATTGCAGCAGAAATGAACAGACCAGCGAGTGCGGTACGTTTCATGGATATCTCCTAGAACTGATGGTCTCGGTGCTGCCATATGAGCGGGGCTCGGCCGAGGTCCGAAAACAAGCCACGATTGATGGGGCCTACTTAAAAGACTACGGCGCTGCGCAGGAATTCGGTTTTTGCAAAAAAGGCTATGAAAAAACTGTTTGATAGGAGCAATGGCACTAAAGGGGATTGCCAAACCCCCAGAGGAAACAAAACCCGCAATAGGCGGGTTTTGGTTTGCTTCATATTGGGTGGAGCCATTGCGCCAACAAGGCCAACCCGAGGGTTGGCCCTGAGCGGGATTATTTCCCGCCTTTGCTCGCGTTCTTGAGATCCTGGATGGTTTGGTTGGTCTCGGCGATGCAATCGTCAGTCCCTTCCTTGGTGCCTTTTGCATGATCGGCTTGGGCTTTTTTGACGCTTTCCATGACCTGTTCAGTCATATCCGGTGGAATCTGTGCCTTGGCATTTTCGATGGTTTGCAAGTTGGTCGTACACAGATCTTTTTCGGCGGCAAACGAGGTGGACGCCATCAGTGAGGCAGTAACGAACAGACCTAACAGTACAGAACGTTTCATGTGTATCTCCTTGAACTGAGGGTCC
This sequence comes from Pseudomonas sp. LBUM1660, assembly GCF_059695935.1. Taxonomy (NCBI): domain Bacteria; kingdom Pseudomonadati; phylum Pseudomonadota; class Gammaproteobacteria; order Pseudomonadales; family Pseudomonadaceae; genus Pseudomonas; species Pseudomonas sp. LBUM1660. The sequence continues at coordinate 945,302 of NZ_CP166795.1, forward strand.
AGGCATCGCTGGCCGTCAGGACGGGCTGCCGAGTTTTGGTAAAGCCCGGCAATGTCCGGGCTTAATGAGTGGACTATGGCAGCGCGTCAGGGTTCTATTTTTCTTGCGTGCCCCTTGCCTGCGTTACCCGGTCCACCAAATAGACTAGTCCGTGATAATCGATTCCGCCGTATTGCGTCAATCCGATCTCACAAGTGCGACTGGTGGAAATCCCTTCGCTGCACTGCTGCACCGCATCCTTGAGCGTGCGTAGCGAATGAGCATTCAACTCCGGCGTGGTGAATCCCTTGTCCCCGGCAAACCCGCAACAGTGAATGCCCTCGGGAATGACCACGTTGTTGCTGCATCTGCGCGCCAGGTCGATCAGCGCCTGACTCTCGCCAAGGTGCTGGGTGCTGCAAGTGACGTGCACCGCGATCGGCGCTTCCTGCGGAGTGAAATCCAGGCGATCCATCAAGTGGGTGCGGATGAATCGCACCGGGTCGTACAGGTCCAGTCGAACTTCGCCCAAATCCTGAACCAGCCGCAACGTGCACGGACTGGTGTCGCAATAGATCGGATCGAGCCCGCCGCGACTGGCGTGCAGCAACGCGCCGATCAGTTCCTGGCGCTTGTGCTCGGCTTGTTCGGCGTAACCTTTGGAAGCAAACGGCTGACCGCAGCAGAGGTTGTCCAGGTTGTCCGGAAACACCACCTGATAGCCGGCTTTTTCCAGCAGCCCACGGGTTTTGTCATACAGTGACATTTGTTCCTTGTCGCCAGCCGCCGGTCCCATAGCGCGTGAGACGCAGGCCGCGAGATAGACCACGCGAGGGCGCTCATCCATTACGACCGGGCTGAAGCGAATGGCTTTTTCCGGCTGCGGCATGGCGTTGGTCCATTGCGGGACCTGGCCTTTGGACAACTTAGTCAGCGTCGCCGAAATCTTCGCCAGGCGCGGTGCGCCCAGCAGCATCCGCGCGCCGTTGGCGACATGCAGGGTGAAGCGTGCACCTTGCAGCGCGGTGGCGAAATTTCCTTCAAGCCAGTTGGCGGTTTTCGTATGCGTCGCCTTGCGGCTGCGAAGCTTTTTCACCAGCTCGCCGGTGTTGATGCCTACAGGGCAACGCTGCGCACACAAACCGGTGGCGGCGCAGGTGTCGATGCCTTGGTATTCGTAGGCGGCTTCAAGTTCGGAGGTGTCGACGCCTGCGCGTTTCTTCGCCTGAATGTCCCGCCAGATCACGATGCGCTGGCGCGGGCTCAGGGTCAGGCCTTTTGACGGGCAGACCGGTTCGCAGAAACCACACTCGATGCACTTATCCACAATCTCGTCTGCGGCCGGCAGCGGTTTCAGGTGCTTGAGGTGGATCTGCGGATCCTCGCTGAGCACCACGTCCGGGTTGAGAATGCCGTTAGGGTCGAGCAGCCGTTTGAGTTGCCACATCAGTTGATAGGCATCGCTGCCCCATTCCAGCTCGACAAAGGGCGCCATGTTGCGACCCGTGCCGTGCTCGGCTTTCAGCGAGCCGCCGAATTCCACTGCCACCAACTGCGCCACGTCGTCCATGAACGCTTGGTAGCGTGCGACTTCTTCCGGGTTGTTGAAGCCTTGGGTGAAGACGAAGTGCAGATTGCCTTCCAGTGCGTGTCCGAAAAGGATCGCTTCATCGTAGTGATGTTTGTCGAACAGCTCGATCAAGCGGTTTACGCCGATGGCCAGTTGTTCAATCGGGAAGGTCACGTCTTCGATGATCACCGTGGTGCCGGTTTTGCGCACAGCGCCGACGGCAGGGAAGGTGTCTTTGCGGATCGCCCAGAGCCGGGCGTTTTCCACTGGATCCTCGGTGAAGTCGACTTGTTTTTCCACGGGGAAAGAAGTCAACGACGCCATGATGTGCGCCAGTTGTTCCTGTAGCAAAGTGGACGATGCGGCGCGGGATTCGATCAGTAACGCGCAGGCATTGTTCGACAGCTGTTGTACGAAAGCCGGCATGCCGGGTTTGTCCTGCACCGAGCGCAGGCTGCGCCGGTCCAGCAGTTCTACCGCTGACACCGGTTGGCTTTTCAGCACGGTGACGGCGTTGCAGCAGGTTTCTACATCCGGGAACACGATCAGCGCCGAGGCCTTGTTCGGGTGGTCGATGACCGTGTCGTAGGTCACCGCGCTGATGAAGCCGAGCGTGCCTTCGGAGCCCACCAGCAAGTGGCTCAAGATATCCACAGGCTCGTCGAAATCCACTAGCGCATTGAGTGACAGGCCGGTGGTGTTTTTCAGACGGTATTTGTGGCGGATTCTTGCGGCCAGTTCGGCATTGGCGCGGGTCTCGCGGCCCAATGTTGCCAGACGCTCGAGCAGCGAAGCATGGCTCTGGCGAAACGCCGCAACACTTGCCGCATCTTCGGTATCGAGACGGCTGCCGTCAGCCAGCACCAGACGAATACCGGCCAGCGTGTGGTATGTGTTCTGCGCCGTGCCGCAGCACATGCCGCTGGCGTTGTTGGCGACGATGCCGCCGATTTTGCAGGCGTTGATCGAGGCCGGGTCGGGACCGATCTTGCGCCCGAACGGCGCCAGCCAGGCGTTGGCCTGCGCGCCGATCACACCCGGTTGCAGGCGGATTTGCGTGCCTTGGCCGCGGATCTCACGCCCGTTCCAGTTATCCCCAAGCACGATCAGCACCGAATCGCTGATGGCCTGGCCGGACAGGCTGGTGCCGGCCGCGCGGAAAGTCACCGGGACCTGGTCACGTTGCGCCAGTTTGAGCAGCGCGACCACTTCGTCTTCGGACTCGACACGGATCACCAGTTTCGGAATCAGCCGATAAAAACTGGCGTCGGTGCCGAAGGCCAATGTCGACAACGGGTCGTCGAAGCGCCGCTCTTGGGGAATCAGTTGCTGCGCATCTCGCAGGAAAGCCGCCGGTAGAGTCATTGGTCCTCCAGAATCAAAACCACCAGGTCTTTCGGACCGTGCGCGCCGTAGGCCAGGACTTGCTCGATATCGGCGGTTTTCGACGGGCCGGACACCAGCAGGGCGTTGGTCGGCATGCCTTGCGCCCAGTTGAATTCCTGCTGGACCTGATAGAAGTTGTCGCGGATTTCACTGGCCCTCAGCAGGGCAAAATGCACCGGCGGCACCAGGCTCATCAAGCGCGGTTCTTCCGGTGTCGGCCAGAGAATCAGACTGCCGGTGGCGGCGATTGCACCGAGGGTGGTGGTCAGGCTGACCGGGGTGTCGTTGAACAGCTCGGCTTTCCACTCTTCAACCGGGCGGTCGTAGGACTTGAGTGTCGGCAGGCCTGGATTGTTCGCCCAGTGTTGAGTGACGCGTTGGCCGTGAGGCGTAGTCGGTGCGATCAACAAGCTCGGCAACTGGCGGTCTCGCAGCAACTGTGCGAGCAGCGCCGGCCAACCTTCTCCGGACGTCAGGTGGATTTCGGTGTGCACCGCTTCCATCAGTTTGCGCAGTTGTGGGATGCGTTGTTCGGCGGTGTAGGTATAAGGCGCTGTCACCAGCTCGACGTCGAACGCGTCAGGCACCGGCGTGGTGCCTGTCAGACTTTTCCGTAGTTTGGCGAGGATGTTTTGCTTGGCGCTCATCAACGATCTCCCTGTTTGGCCAGATGTTCACGGGCCATGTCATGCAGTGAGCGGGCAGCGGGTTTCGGTGCGCTGTGGTTTTGCGTCCACGGACCAACATTGTTCGGTGCCAGGGCGCGCAGCCGTGTGGCGAAAAAGCCGAACAGACGATACAGCGTCGGCGAGCTGTTGAGTCTGGCCCAGGCGTTCCAGATAAAACGTTCCTTGCGCGAATACTTGCTGCCCTGGCCGCGCATGACTTGATGCGGACTGTCCGGGGCTTTGACATTCTCTTCCCGCAGGCGACGCAGCAGTGCCGGGATCGGAATTTTTACCGGGCAAACTTCACCGCAGGCGCCACACAACGACGACGCGCTCGGATGGTCCGGGACGTTCGCCAGGCCGACCATGTGCGGGGTGATGATTTTTCCGATAGGCCCAGGGTAAACCTCCCCATAGGCGTGACCGCCGATTCGAGTGTAGACCGGGCAATGATTCATACAGGCGCCGCAGCGGATGCAGTTCAGGGTCTGGCGCAATTCGCTGTCGGCGAAGGCCTGGCTGCGGCCGTTGTCGAGCAGGACCAGATGCACTTCTTGCGGGCCGTCGAGTTCATGCGCCTTGCGCGGGCCGGAGATCATGTTGACGTAGGTGGTGATTGGCTGGCCGAGGGCCGAGCGCGTCAACAGCGACAGCAGCGGTACCACGTCGCGCAGGTTTTCCACGACTTTTTCGATGCCGGTGACGGCGATGTGCACCGGTGGCACCGTGGTGGTCATGCGTCCGTTGCCTTCGTTTTCCACCAGCAGCAAGGTGCCGGTTTCGGCCACGGCGAAGTTGACGCCGGAGACGCCGATGTCCGCTTCGAAGAATTTCTGTCGCAAGACTTTGCGACCGATCTGAATGAGTTGGTCAACGTCCTTGGTGTACTCCACGCCAAGTTTGTCGTGGAACAAGGACGCGACCTGACCGGCATTCTTGTGGATCGCCGGCATAATAATGTGTGAAGGCTTCTCGTGATCGAGCTGGACGATGTACTCCCCCATGTCCGACTCCAGGCATTCAATGCCTTGAGCTTCGAGGACATGGTTCATCTCCATCTCTTCGCTGACCATCGATTTGCCCTTGATCACTTGCCGCCCCTCGTGAGCGCGGATGATCGAGAGAACGATGCCATTGGCCTCGTCCACCGTTTCCGCCCAGTGCACTGTCACACCGTTGCGGGTCAGGTTCTGTTCAAGCTGCTCGAGCAGGTCGGGCAACTTTGATAAAGCACGGGCGCGGACAGCATTGCCCAACGATCGCAAATGTTCTCTTTCATGGGCATCGCTGAAGGACGCTGCCCGTTTTGTCATCAGAGAATCCATCGCATTGCGAAAGTTATTTCGCAGCTGCTTGTCACCCAATGCCTTGTGAGCCCGGGTGCGAAAATCTTCTTCCACGGCAACCGTAGGAATAATCGCGGAAGCGTTCATAGAGCACCTCCGGTTCGCTGCCAAAGGAAACTGGCCAAATGTTGGCCGCGCAACGCTTCCTTCTGTTTCTCCAGCGAGCCGTTGATGTTCATCAGGCAACCGCAATCGGCACTGAGTACCTTGTGTGCGCCGGATTCCTTCAACGACCTTGTTTTGTCAGCCACCATCGCGCCGGAAATATCTGGCATACGGACGCTGAAAGTCCCACCGAAGCCACAGCATTCGCTTTCGTGGCTGTGATCGACGCGTTCCACGTTGCCCAGCTGCGCCAGCAACTCGCGGCCATGCAAGTGGGTGTTCATTTCACGACGTGCCGAACACGAGGTGTGCAACGCCACTTTTACCGGCGCACCGCTGTCCTTGAGCTGCACCTTGCAGACGAACAACAGGAACTCGGCCAGTTCATAAGTCCGGGCCGCCAGCGCCTGAACCTGCTTCAACGTCTGCGGCTCGTCCTTGAACAAGTCGGCGTAGTGTTCGCGCAACATCCCGGCACAGGATCCCGACGGCACCACCACCGGAAAGTCTCCGGCGAACAGCGCCAGTTGCGAGCGCGCCACGGTCCTAGCCTGCTCGGTGTAGCCCGAGGTGTAGGCCGGTTGTCCGCAGCAGCTCTGTCCTTGCGGGTATTCGACCCGAATGCCTTCACGCTCCAGCAAGTGGATCGCATCCATCCCGGCTTCGGGGTAGAACAAGTCCACCACGCAGGTCCCGAACAGGTAGACCCGTGACGGTTTCTCGCTGGGGTATTGCCGAGGTTCGGGCAGTGGCGGGGCGACGCGGGTCGCATTTGGCACGGCGTTGTAAAAAAGCTCGCTCATCAGGCGTGTCTCCGGGTGGGCCCGGTTATCCGTCTGTTGAGGCTGCTGAATATAGAGAGGGAAGCTTTCAGCAGCCTTACAGACCGGGTTGTGAATAGCTGACGCCGGAATCGTGGTCCGGCGTCGGTTTTTTCGATGTGGCTTGTAGTCCCTAGTGCACCAACATGCCAGTGAGCCAGTAGGCCTGGACGTAGGTGATCAGGCCGACGATGGTTGCGAAGAACAGGCTGTGCTTGAGGGTGAAGCGGAACAGGTCCGATTCCTTGCCCACCAGCCCGGTCGCGGCGCAGGCCACGGCGATCGATTGCGGCGAGATCATCTTGCCGGTCACGCCGCCGCTGGTATTTGCCGCCACCAGCAGCACATCGCTCACGCCGATCTGGTGCGCGGTGGTCGCTTGCAGCGAACTGAACAGGGCGTTGGACGAGGTATCGGAACCGGTCAGGAACACGCCCAGCCAGCCGAGGAATGGCGAGAAGAATGGGAATGCCGCGCCAGTGCCTGCCAATACCAGTGCCATGGTCGAAGACATGCCCGAGTAGTTGGTGACGAAGGCGAATGCCAAGACCATGCCGATGGACAGAATCGGCCAGCGCAGCTCGTAGAAGGTCTCTCTCAAAGTGGTCAGACCAGTTTTGATGTTGATCTTCAGCACCAGCATCGAGATCAGCGCGGAGAAGAAAATCGCCGTGCCGGTCGCGGAAATCGGATCGAGTTTGAACACCGCTGGAATGGCAGTCGGCGCAGTCACGATCGGCGCGACCTTGATCACCATCTGATCCAGGTGCGGGATGGCGAAGTTGAACACCCAGCTGTACATCGAACCGCCGGCGGCGAACATGGCTTTGAACGGTTTCAGGGTCCAGATGGTGACCAGCACGGTGAGGATCAGGAACGGCGACCAGGCTTTGACGATTTCGAACAGGCTGTAAGGCGACGCCACGCTGGTGCGCGGCTGGCCGAAACCGCCGGCGCTGGCGGTCACCACTGATGCCGAAACGGCACCGGCGATGTGTTGGCCGGCGGCGCGTTTTGGCTGCCAGACTTTCAGGAACAGCGTCAGGGAAATCAGGCTGGCCAGGGCCGAGGTGATGTCCGGCAACTCCGGGCCGATGAAGTTCGACGTGAAGTATTGGGTGATGGCAAAGCTCAAGCCGGCCACCAGCGCAGCAGGCCAGGTCTCCCGAACGCCGCGCAGGCCGTCCATCATGAAAACCAGCCAGAACGGCACGAACAGCGACAGCAACGGCAGTTGGCGACCGGTCATGGCGCCGATCTTGAACGCGTCGATGCCAGTCACTTGCCCGGCCACGATGATCGGAATCCCCAAGGCACCGAAGGCCACCGGCGCGGTGTTGGCGATCAGGCACAGGCCGGCGGCGTACAGCGGGTTGAAGCCCAGTCCTACAAGCAGCGCGGCGGTGATCGCTACCGGCGCACCGAATCCGGCGGCACCTTCAAGGAACGCACCGAAGCAGAAGCCGATCAGCAGAACCTGCAAACGCTGGTCGTCGGTGATCGACAGCACCGAGCTGCGGATCACTTCGAACTGACCACTCTTGACCGTCAGTTTGTAGAGGAACACGGCCGCGACAATGATCCAGGCAATCGGCCACAGACCGTAGGCAAAGCCATAACCTGCAGCGGCGAAGGCCATATCAACCGGCATCTGGAAAGCAAAGATTGCAACGGCGATGGACAACGCCAAGGTAATGCTGCCGGCCACATGGCCTTTGAGGCGGAACACCGCCAACGCCAGGAAGAAAAACACGATGGGGATAACGGCCGCGAGCGCGGAGACGCCAAGGCTGCCGAGCGGGGTATAGAGCTGTTGCCAGGTTTGCATATGGGGTGGCCCCTAATTGTTGTTGGTCAGGCACTGGTCAGCGTTCTTGGATAATTGGTAATACCAATTTACAATCGCTGTTGGCTAGGGTAAAAGCCTTGTATGCGGTGTGTCAATTTGTCGCCCTAAAACTTTTGTCGAATATGTGCTGAGTCGTGGGCTTGATCCGCTTTAACAAATGCCGTCTGGTAGGTGCTGGCACAGCGCCGATAGGCCAGAATAGAGAGCCCGGCGAGCCGTCGGGACCGTGGAGAATTGAGTTATGGGGTTTGATCAGATTCGTCAGCGCCGTTTGTCTGACGATATTGTCGAGCAGCTCGAGGGGATGATTCTCGAAGGCACGTTGAAGTCTGGCGAGCGCTTGCCGGCCGAGCGCGCGTTGGCCGAGCAGTTCGGTGTGTCGCGCCCTTCGTTGCGCGAGGCGATCCAGAAACTGGCGGCCAAAGGCTTGCTGGTCAGTCGCCAGGGGGGCGGCAATTATGTGGTGGAATCGCTGGGTTCGACCTTCAGCGATCCGCTGTTGCATCTGTTGGAAAGCAATCCCGAAGCCCAGCGCGATCTGCTGGAATTTCGCCATACGCTGGAGGCGTCCTGCGCCTATTACGCGGCACTGCGCGCTACGGATGTCGATCGCGAGCGACTGACCGCGGCTTTCGATGAATTACAGGACTGCTACACGCGTCACGATGAAGTGAGCCGGGCGGAAGAGGGCGCGGCGGATGCGAAATTTCACCTGGCGATTGCTGAAGCCAGTCACAACGCGGTGTTGCTGCACACCATCCGTGGGCTGTTCGATCTGCTCAAGCGCAACGTGGTGACCAACATTGGCGGGATGTACAAGCAGCGCACGGAAACCCGCGACATGCTGATCACGCAGCACCGGGAGTTGTACCTGGCGATTATCGAAGGGCGAGCGGAACAGGCGCGAGAAGTCTCCAGCCGACATATCCTGTATGTGCAGGAAGTGCTGGAAGAAGTGCGTCAGGAAGTGCAGCGCATGGCCCGGGCGGAGCGGCGCAAGGGGATGTAGGGATGACTGTGGCGAGGGAGCTTGCTCCCGCTCGACTGCGCAGCAGTCGCCGGCAGTCTTCAAGCGAGGGCTGCTTCGCACCCCAGCGGGAGCAAGCTCCCTCGCCACAATCAGGCCGAAAGATTAGTCTTCCTTGCCCTTGTTACGCACTGCACGCTGCAACTCGCGACCGGCGTCGCGTTCGCGTTCGGTATCACGCTTGTCGTATTCCTTCTTGCCCTTGCCCAGAGCGATCTCGCACTTGACCATGTGCTTGCTCCAGTACCAGGACAGGCACACGCAGGCGTAACCTTTTTGCTGCACGGCGGTGGCCAGCTTTTCAAGCTCGCGGCGGTTGAGCAGCAATTTCCGGGTGCGGGTTGGATCAGCGATGACGTGGGTGCTGGCGGTCATCAGTGGCGTAATGTGGCTGCCGAGCAGCCAGGCTTCGCCATCCTTGAGCAGCACGTAACTGTCAACCAGTTGCAGCTTGCTTGCCCGCAGACTTTTTACTTCCCAGCCGGCCAGGACCAGACCAGCCTCGAACTTATGTTCGATGAAGTAATCGTGTCGCGCCTTTTTGTTTTGCGCGATGGTCCCTGTTGGGTGTTTCTTCTGTTTAGCCATAGGGGCGGCATTATAGGGAGTTGCACGCAAGTCGGCTACGGTATCGCTACGTGCTTGAGCAGGTTGATTGAATCCCGGACAATGCGGCCTCTTTTTTGAACGCTTGGGCGTGATAACGATGTCGACAGACAAGGTTTCTGTCCACGGCAGTTGGGCTAGCCGCTGGGTCTTCATACTCGCCGCGACCGGTTCGGCCGTGGGCCTGGGTAGTATCTGGAAATTCCCGTACATGGTCGGCGTCTATGGTGGCGGCGCCTTTGTGCTGATGTTCCTGGCCTGTATCGCGCTGATCGGTGTGCCGGTCATGCTGGCCGAAACCCTGATAGGCCGCCGCGCGCGGCAGAGCCCGGCCAACGCCTTGAAGGTGCTGGCGGTGGAGGCGGGGCATTCGGGCAAGTGGTCCTGGGGCGCGTTCGCCGGGATGATGACGGCGTTGTTGATCCTGTCTTTCTATAGTGTGGTCGGCGGCTGGTCGCTGGATTACATCATCGACATGGGCCGTGGCGACTTCCAGGGGGCAACGCCCGATCAGGTCGGCGCTTACTTTGGCAATGTGATCGCCGATCCGTGGCGCCTGACACTTTGGCACACGATTTTCATGCTGCTGTCTGCCGTCGTGATCGCCAAAGGCGTGGTCGCCGGGCTTGAACGCAGCCTAAGAATCATGATGCCGCTGCTCTTTGTGATGATTCTGGTGCTGCTGGGCTACAGCATGACCACCGGGCATTTCATGGAAGGCGTGCATTTCATGTTCGACTTCCACCCGGAAAAAGTCCTCGACGGCTTACTCCCGGCCATGGGGCACGCGTTCTTCTCCCTGAGCGTGGGCGTCGGTTCGATCATGATTTACGGCGCTTACATGCCGAAGCATTCGTCGATCTCCGGCACCGTGGTCGGCGTGGCGCTGCTCGACACCTTCGTTTCCCTGGTGGCCGGTCTGGCATTGTTTCCGATTGTGTTCGCTGCGGGCTTGAACCCGAGCGAAGGCCCGGGCCTGATGTTTGTCAGCTTGCCGTTTGCCTTCGGTAACGTAGCGTTCGGCCAGTTGATGGGCGTAGTGTTCTTCGTACTGGTCGCGGTGGCTGCCTGGAGCTCCGCGATTTCCCTGCTCGAGCCGATGGTGGCTTACCTGGTCGAGCGCACGAAAGTCAGTCGCGCCTGGGTGACTTTCTGGCTGGCGTTTATCTGCTGGTTTGTGGGGCTGGGCACGGTGTTTTCCTTCAATATCTGGAAGGAAGCCAAATTTTTCGTGAACGAAGGCGGGATGTTCCATCTCTATCAATGGGGTGCCGCAGGCGGTCTGGATTTCTTTGGCGTGATCGATTTCTTCACTTCGCGGATCATGTTGCCACTCGGTGGTTTGTGTTTCGTGGTGTTTGCAGGCTGGGTGATGGGGCGTGAAGCGGTGCGCGACGAGTTGTCGATCCGCAACCCTGCGTTGTTCGCCCTGTCCTTGTTCTTGATGCGCTATGTGGCGCCCATCGGCATTCTCGTAGTGTTTGCCGCACAGCTGTGGAAGTGACGCTGACATGACGACACACATTCAACGTTCGGCTCTGCTGCCCTACCCGGCGCAAGCGCTGTATGACCTGGTCAACGACGTGGCGCGTTACCCGGAATTTCTGCCGTGGTGTTCCACCGCCGAAGTGCTGGAAAGCACTCCCGAACACATGCGTGCCAGTGTGGGCGTGGCCAAGGGTGGGTTGAGTCAGCATTTCGTCACCAGAAACACTTTAGTGCCTGGCCATTCGATCGAAATGAACCTCGAGGAAGGACCTTTCACCCAGTTGCACGGCATTTGGGTGTTCAAGCCGTTGGGCGAAAAGGCCTGCAAGATCAGTCTGGACCTGTCCTTCGATTATGCCGGGCCGATTGTTCGCGCAACCTTGGGGCCGCTGTTCAACCAGGCCGCAAACACGCTGGTGGACGCGTTTTGCCAGCGCGTCAAACAGATGCATGGTTGAGTCGATGGTTGACGTCGAGGTGGTCTACGCCGCAGTTGATCGTCAGGTGCTTCTCGCTGTGTCGGTGCCAGCAGGAACGACAGTACGCGCGGCTTTGCTGGCGTCAGGCGTTGGCGAGGCCTTTGCGGAGCTGGATCTGGCCAATTGCCCGGTGGGGATCTTCGGTAAGGTGATCGCTGACCCGGACAGTCGTCCTGTCCAGGCAGGTGATCGCATCGAGATTTACCGGTCATTGCTGGCAGATCCGAAAGAGGTTCGTCGGCTGCGTGCCGCCAAGGCTGCCGAGGCCAAAGCCCGAAATCAGTGATCCGTTCAAACGCAGGGCAATAAAAAACCCGGAAAGTCCGGGTTTTTTATTGCGTCGCAAATTATTGCGGCGAAGTTTCCAGCGGTTCTGGCGTCGGGACCGGAACGGTTTCTACACCGTCTACGTCCTTCTGGATCTGGTCCAGCAACGAACCTGGCTTGACCGGTTTTTCCGGTTTCGGCTTCTCGGCGTTTTCTGCTGGTGCAGTGACTGTTGTACCACTGTCCTTGCCGAGAATGGCTTCGTCGCGGCTCACGCCTGGCATGAAATCACCAGAGAGGCTGACAAGTTGGTCATTTGGGTTGAAGATAACGCTAATGCGTTCCTGTTGGCGTTCACCGCCACCCGGTTGCAGGCTGTACAGATAATCCCAGCGATCGGCATGGAACGTGTCGGTCAGCAGGGGGTTGCCCATGATAAACCGTACTTGCTTACGGGTCATTCCCGGGCGTAACTGGTTTATCATGTCCTGCGTGACGACATTGCCCTGCTGGATGTCGATTTTGTAAACCCCGGGGAATGAACAACCGGCGAGTGCGAGCAGTCCCACAAAGGTGAAACTGGTTAGCAAGAGCTTGGTGTTTTGCATCGGTGGGCGACTTCCACTATCTTGGCTGGGACAACGTAAACGCCGATCATACCCGCATTAAGAGAAGCTGCGAAGCAGCATCGCGAGAAAGCTGACCATGGTTGAAAATAGCGAACTACGCAAAGCCGGCCTCAAAGTGACCCTTCCACGGGTCAAAATTCTGCAAATGCTCGATTCCGCCGAGCAACGCCACATGAGTGCCGAGGATGTTTACAAGGCGCTGATGGAGGCTGGTGAGGACGTCGGTCTGGCCACGGTTTACCGTGTACTGACTCAGTTCGAGGCAGCTGGCCTTGTGGTGCGGCACAACTTCGACGGAGGCCATGCGGTCTTCGAGCTGGATGACGGCAAGCATCACGACCATATGGTCAACGTCGAAACCAGCGAAGTGATCGAATTCTTCGACGAAGAAATCGAGCGCCTGCAGAAAGCCATCGTCGATAAGTACGGCTTCGAGATGGTTGATCACAATCTGGTGTTGTACGTACGCAAGAAAAAGTAAGCATGTCGCGCGAATTTCACATTCGCGAAACGAGCGAAGGCGACCCCAAGGTCGTCTTCGTGCTTTCTGCCGTCCTTAAATTTTTGCGCTAACGACCATTTTTTTCGCGTGAGCCAGGGATTCCTTGGTCAGATCGATGCCGCCCAGCATCCGCGCCACTTCTTCAACGCGCTCATTCTTGCTCAGTTTGGAAACAGCCGTGTGGGTTGCCTCTTCGCCGCGCACCTTGTGCACGAATAGATGTTGATGGCCCTGAGCGGCCACTTGCGGCAGGTGGGTCACCGTCAGCACCTGCCCGCGTTCACCGAGGCGGCGCAGCAACTGGCCAACGATCTCGGCGGTGGGGCCGCCGATGCCGACGTCCACTTCGTCGAACACCAGCGTCGGTACGCGTGAGGTCTGCGCTGTGATCACCTGAATAGCCAGGCTGATCCGTGACAGCTCGCCACCCGAGGCCACTTTGGCCAAGGCTTTCAATGGCTGGCCGGGGTTGGCGCTGACCAGCAGCTCTACCTGCTCAAGCCCATTGGGCAGCAGCTCGTCGCTGCTGTTAGGGCGTAATTCGATAGTGAAGCGCCCGCCGGGCATGCCCAGTCGCTGGATTTCCTGTTCCACTGCGTTGGCAAGGCTGTTCGAGGCTTGATGGCGCAGGTCGCTCAGCTCCCGAGCCTTCTCCTGATAATGACGGGCATAAGAGGCCAGCTCATCGCTCAGTCGCTCAATGGATTCGTCGTTGGCGTTCAGGGTTTCGATTTCATCCAGCAAGCGCTGCTGCATCTCGGCGACTTCGGTCGGCTGGATGCGATGTTTGCGCGCCATCGTGTAGATCGCATCCAGGCGTTCTTCCAGGTACTGAAGCCGCGCCGGGTCGGCGTCGAAGTTGTCGAGAAAGCGGTTGAGCTCACCCACGGCTTCTTCGACCTGTATCTGTGCGCTGGTCAGCAGGCTGCTGGCTTCACCCAGTGCGCCGATCGAGTTATTGACGCTCGATAGACGATTGAGGCTTGCGGTCAGCGCGTTCAGGACATTGCCGGAATCACTTTCGCTGCACTGCTCGACCACTTGCCGGCAGATGCCCAGCAGGGTTTCGGCATTGGTCAGGTTCTTGTGTTCCTGTTCCAGTTGCTCCAGCTCGTTTTCGCCGAGGCCGAGGTTTTCCAGCTCTTCGAGTTGATAGCTGAGCAATTGATGGCGGGCGCGCTGCTCGTCGCCGGAATTGGAGAGACGCTCCAGCTCCTGGCGAGTCTGGCGCCAGCGTTGGGCGGCCAGTTGCACCTGACGGGCAAGGTCGGTGGCGCCGGCGTATTCGTCGAGCAGGCGGCGGTGAGTGTCGGTCTTCAGCAGGGATTGGTGTTCGTGCTGGCTGTGGATATCGATCAGCAGTTCGCCGAGGGCTTTGAGATCGCCGAGCGGGCAAGGCGTGCCGTTGATATAGCCGCGTGAGCGTCCTTCTGCGGTGATTACCCGGCGAAGGATGCACGGGCCATCGCTTTCAAGGTCGCGCTCGGCGAGCCAGGCGCTGGCTTCCGGGATATCGACCAGGTCGAAGGTCGCCAGAATGTCGGCCTTGTCCGCGCCGAGGCGGACCACACCGCTGTCGGCACGATCACCCAAGGTCAGGCCCAAGGCGTCGAGCATGATCGACTTGCCGGCGCCGGTTTCCCCGGTGATCACGCTCATCCCGCGATCGAGTTCGAGATCGAGATGTTCAACGATGGCGTAGTTATGTACGGACAGGTGCACCAGCATAAAGGCCGCTCCCAGGCTTTAGGTCTGGTTATTTATACAGTGTTTTATTTGCGCCTGACAATGCCCTCGCTTAGCTCGATTTGCTCGGTCTGACGAAATGCCTAGAGCATCGGGTCATCGCAATGCAGCGCTTTTTGTAGGGTTAATCGCAACAAACCCCTTGAAGCTGATTTTTGCGGCCCCATATACCGGGACAGAAGCGTGAGTTGAGCTCACGGACGATATTGAAAGGAGAAATCTATGGCTGACGAACAGACAGTGGATACGCAAAATCAAGACGCCAACCAGGGCTCCGCGGCTTCGGGTGAAGACCTGGCGGCTCGTGTACAAGTGCTCGAAGAGCAACTGGCAGGCGCGCAGGATCAGGCTTTGCGTGTTGCCGCCGATCTGCAGAACGTCCGCCGTCGCGCCGAGCAGGATGTAGAAAAAGCGCACAAATTCGCCCTGGAAAAGTTTGCTGGCGATTTGTTGCCGATCATTGACAGCCTGGAGCGTGGCTTGGAGTTGTCCAACCCGGATGACGAAAGCATCCGCCCAATGCGTGAAGGCATCGAGCTGACCCTGAAAATGTTCCAGGACACCCTGAAGCGCTATCAGCTGGAAACGATCGATCCGCATGGCGAACCGTTCAACGCTGTTCAGCATCAGGCAATGGCCATGCAGGAAAGCGCTGATGTTGAGCCGAACAGCGTGCTCAAGGTGTTCCAGAAGGGTTATCAGCTTAACGGTCGTCTGCTGCGCCCGGCCATGGTCGTGGTCAGCAAGGCCCCTGCGCCAGTTTCGCCTTCTATTGACGAACAGGCTTGAAATTAGCCGCAAGGCCCCCATTTAGAAGTCAAGCGTTTAAGTGCTACCGCAGTTAGCCACCACTGCTGCGGCAACCAAATCCAAAGTTTCGGGAGAGTTAACATGGGCAAAATTATCGGTATCGACCTGGGGACTACCAACTCCTGCGTCTCCGTGCTTGAAAACGGCGTAGCCAAAGTTATCGAAAACGCTGAAGGCGCGCGTACCACGCCGTCGATCATCGCTTACGCCAACGACGGCGAAATCCTGGTTGGCCAGTCCGCCAAACGTCAGGCTGTGACCAATCCGCATAACACCCTGTACGCGGTGAAGCGTCTGATCGGTCGTAAGTTCGACGAAGAAGTCGTACAGAAAGACATCAAGATGGTGCCTTACAAGATCGCCAAGGCTGACAACGGTGATGCTTGGGTTGAAGTGAACGGCCAGAAAATGTCGCCGCCACAAATCTCGGCTGAAATTCTGAAGAAAATGAAGAAAACCGCCGAAGACTACCTCGGCGAGCCAGTGACTGAAGCGGTGATCACCGTTCCGGCCTATTTCAACGACAGCCAGCGTCAAGCAACCAAAGACGCCGGCCGTATTGCTGGTCTGGACGTAAAACGCATCATCAACGAACCAACCGCAGCCGCTCTGGCCTACGGTATGGACAAGGCGAAGGGCGATCACACCGTGATCGTTTACGACCTGGGCGGCGGTACTTTCGACGTTTCCGTGATCGAAATCGCTGAAGTCGATGGCGAGCACCAGTTCGAAGTGTTGGCCACCAACGGTGACACGTTCCTGGGCGGTGAAGACTTTGACATTCGTCTGATCGACTACCTCGTCGACGAATTCAAGAAAGAAAGCGGCATGAACCTCAAAGGTGACCCGCTGGCAATGCAGCGCCTGAAAGAAGCCGCTGAAAAAGCCAAGATCGAGCTGTCCTCTGCGCTGTCGACCGACGTGAACCTGCCGTACATCACTGCAGACGCCACCGGTCCGAAGCACTTGAACGTGAAAATCTCTCGCGCCAAGTTGGAAGCTCTGGTTGAAGACCTGGTTCAACGCACCATCGAACCTTGCCGCATCGCTCTGAAAGACTCCGGTATAGACGTTGGCGCGATCAACGACGTGATCCTGGTCGGCGGTCAGACCCGTATGCCACTGGTTCAGAAGCTGGTGACCGAGTTCTTCGGTAAAGAAGCTCGTAAAGACGTGAACCCGGACGAAGCTGTAGCCATGGGTGCTGCTATCCAGGGCGCGGTATTGGCTGGCGACGTGAAAGACGTTCTGCTGCTGGACGTTAGTCCGTTGACCCTGGGTATCGAAACCATGGGCGGCGTGATGACCGCGCTGATCGAGAAAAACACCACGATTCCTACCAAGAAATCGCAAGTGTTCTCGACTGCCGATGACAACCAGGGTGCTGTGACCATTCACGTGCTGCAAGGTGAGCGTAAGCAAGCGGCTCAGAACAAGTCCTTGGGCAAGTTCGACCTGGCCGAGATTCCACCAGCGCCACGTGGCGTGCCACAAATTGAAGTGACCTTCGACATCGACGCCAACGGCATCCTGCACGTAGGCGCGAAAGACAAGGCTAC
This sequence comes from Pseudomonas sp. LBUM1660, assembly GCF_059695935.1. Lineage (NCBI taxonomy): Bacteria > Pseudomonadati > Pseudomonadota > Gammaproteobacteria > Pseudomonadales > Pseudomonadaceae > Pseudomonas > Pseudomonas sp. LBUM1660. The sequence goes on from NZ_CP166795.1 coordinate 962,139, forward strand.
CGGCAAGACCCAGTCGATCGTGATCAAGGCCAACTCCGGTCTGTCCGAGGAAGAGATTCAGCAGATGATTCGCGATGCTGAAGCCAACGTCGACGCAGATCGCCAGTTCGAAGAGCTGGCCGCTGCCCGTAACCAGGGCGATGCGCTGGTTCACTCGACGCGCAAAATGGTCGCTGATGCTGGCGACAAAGTGAGCGCTGAAGAGAAGACTGCAATCGAAGCCGCTGTTGTCGCTTTGGAAGCCGCTGTCAAAGGCGACGACAAGACTGCAATCGAAGCCAAGGTTGAAGAGCTGTCGAAAGTCTCTGCTCCAGTGGCGCAGAAGATGTACGCCGAACAGGCCCAGCCTGCCGAAGGCGCGGCACCTAATGACGAAAAAGCTGAAAAAGCCGACGACGTTGTTGATGCCGAGTTCGAAGAAGTCAAAGACCACAAGTAAGTTGTTGGTCGCCCGGTTGACTGCCTTCAGGCGGTGACTGGTAGGATGTCGCCGCGCGGGAGCTTGCTCCCGCGTTGGCGTGTCTGGAGTTAGAGAATTTTTACAGCATGCGACAACGCTCGAATGCTGGCGGTATGGCCGGGAATGCTCCTGCTTTTCGAGCCGAAAGTACCGCATTGAATCAAAGACCAGGATCGTTGAATTGACGTGAGTTGGGTCCGGGCCTGTATTGGGGCTCAACGAGTTTGGCGAGGCTCAGGAGGGGTTTGCCGGACGTCCTTAAGAGTGCAAAGACTTATGGCAAAGCGTGACTATTACGAAATATTGGGTGTTGAGCGCGGCTCAAGCGAAGCAGACCTGAAAAAGGCCTACCGTCGCCTGGCGATGAAGCACCACCCGGACCGTAATCCCGATGACAAAGCGTCGGAAGAGATGTTCAAGGAGGCCAACGAGGCCTACGAAGTTCTGTCCGATTCCAGCAAGCGTGCGGCCTACGACCAGTACGGTCATGCCGGCGTCGACCCAAGCATGGGTGGTGGCGGTGCCGGATTTGGCGGTCAGAACTTCTCCGACATCTTTGGTGATGTTTTCAGCGATTTCTTCGGTGGCGGTCGCGGCGGTGCCCGTGGCGGCGCTCAGCGCGGCAGCGACTTGCGTTACACCCTGGAGCTGAACCTGGAAGAAGCGGTGCGCGGCACGACCGTGAATATCCGCGTTCCGACACTGGTCAACTGCAAACCGTGCGACGGCTCGGGTGCCAAGAAGGGCTCCTCGCCGGTCACTTGCCCGACATGTGGCGGTATTGGCCAGGTGCGCATGCAGCAGGGCTTTTTCTCGGTGCAGCAGACCTGCCCGCGTTGCCATGGCCAAGGCAAGATCATTTCCGACCCGTGCAACTCCTGCAACGGCGAAGGCCGTGTCGAAGAGTACAAAACCCTCTCGGTGAAAGTGCCGGCCGGTGTGGATACCGGTGATCGCATTCGTCTGTCCGGCGAAGGCGAGGCGGGTGCGCAGGGTGGTCCGACGGGCGATCTGTATGTGGTGATCAATGTGCGCGAGCACGCGATCTTCCAGCGCGACGGCAAGCACCTGTTCTGCGAAGTGCCGATCAGTTTTGTTGATGCAGCGCTGGGCGGCGAGCTGGAGATTCCGACCCTTGATGGTCGAGTCAAACTGAAGATTCCTGAGGGGACTCAGACTGGTAAGCAGTTCCGCGTTCGCGGCAAAGGCGTTGCGCCAGTGCGTGGCGGCGGTGCCGGTGACTTGATGTGCCGTGTGGCGGTCGAAACCCCGGTCAACCTGGGTCGTCGACAGCGCGAATTGCTGGAAGAGTTCCGCAGTTCGCTGGCGGACGACAACAGCCATTCGCCGAAAACCACCGGTTGGTTCGAAGGCGTGAAGCGCTTCTTCGGCGATTTGTAAGGAGACGGGCATGCGACGTATTGCAGTGATGGGCGCCGCCGGGCGCATGGGCAAAACCCTGATCGAAGCTGTGCAGCAGCAGCCGGGCGCGGGTCTGACGGCGGCCATTGATCGTCCGGACAGCTCGCTGGTCGGCGCAGATGCCGGCGAACTGGCTGCGCTGGGTCGTATCGGTGTGCCTCTGTCGGGTGATCTGGATCGCGTGGTTGACGAGTTTGACGTGCTGATCGACTTCACGCACCCGACGGTGACGCTGAAGAACCTTGCATTCTGCCGCAAGCATCACAAGGCGATGATCATCGGTACCACCGGTTTCAGCGTTGAAGAGAAGCAATTGCTGGCGGAAGCGGGCAGGGACATTCCGATCGTCTTCGCGGCCAACTTCAGCGTCGGTGTCAACCTGTGCCTGAAGCTGCTCGACACCGCTGCTCGCGTGCTGGGTGATGATGTCGATATCGAGATCACTGAGGCCCACCATCGGCATAAAGTCGATGCGCCGTCCGGTACTGCCGTTCGCATGGGAGAAGTGATTGCCGATGCGCTGGGGCGTGATCTGAAGAAGGTGGCGGTCTACGGTCGTGAAGGCCAGACCGGTGCTCGTGCTCGCGAAACCATCGGCTTCGCCACTGTGCGTGCCGGTGACATCGTCGGTGATCACACCGTGCTGTTCGCCGCTGATGGTGAGCGTGTCGAGATCACGCATAAAGCGTCCAGTCGCATGACCTTCGCCAAGGGCGCAGTACGTGCTGCTTTGTGGCTGGCTGGTCGCGAGCCGGGTCTTTATGACATGCAAGACGTGCTCGACTTGCGTTAAGATGCGCCCGAAATCGGGTTCAAACCCAGCGTTTGAGCCCGGTTTTATTCCGCCAAGCGACGTCCTGTCGCATTCTCCGGCCTTTAAGGCTCATTGGCGGTAGACCAAAAATGCCTTTTTCTGTAAGCTACAGCTTTAGTGTGTTCACTAAAAGCGCGCAGAATAATTCAGTGAATGAGCGGGGTGACGTGTCCATACGTCACTCCGCTTTTTTACACCTGCGATCGCCCTTTCAGGCTTTATTTACGGGAGGTCTTCTTGACTAAGCCAGCCATACTCGCCCTTGCTGATGGCAGCATTTTTCGCGGCGAAGCCATTGGAACCGACGGTCAAACCGTTGGTGAGGTGGTGTTCAACACCGCAATGACCGGCTATCAGGAAATCCTTACCGATCCTTCCTACGCCCAACAGATCGTTACCCTGACTTACCCGCACATCGGCAACACCGGCACCAACCCTGGAGATGCCGAGTCCGACCGCGTCTGGTCCGCAGGCCTGGTTATCCGTGACCTGCCGCTGGTTGCGAGCAACTGGCGTAACACCATGTCCCTGTCCGACTACCTGAAAGCCAACAACGTTGTGGCAATCGCCGGTATCGACACCCGTCGCCTGACGCGCATCCTGCGTGAGAAGGGCGCACAGAACGGCTGCATCATGGCCGGCGACAACATCTCCGAAGCGGCCGCTATCGCTGCAGCCCAGGGCTTCCCTGGCCTCAAAGGCATGGACCTGGCGAAAGTCGTCAGCACCAAAGAGCAGTACGAGTGGCGCTCGACGGTCTGGGACTTAAAAACCGACAGCCACGCAACCATCGAAGCCTCCGAGCTGCCCTACCACGTGGTTGCCTACGACTACGGCGTCAAACTGAACATCCTGCGCATGCTGGTCGAGCGCGGATGCCGCGTGACCGTGGTGCCGGCGCAAACCCCGGCCGCCGACGTTCTGGCGATGAACCCGGACGGCGTGTTCCTGTCCAACGGACCTGGTGATCCGGAGCCTTGCGACTACGCGATCCAGGCGATCAAGGACGTGCTCGAAACCGAAATTCCGGTATTTGGCATCTGCCTCGGCCACCAGCTGCTGGCCCTGGCCTCCGGCGCCAAGACCCTGAAAATGGGCCATGGCCACCACGGTGCCAACCACCCGGTCCAGGACCTGGACAGCGGTGTGGTGATGATCACCAGCCAGAACCACGGTTTTGCGGTAGACGAAGCGACCCTGCCAGCCAACGTTCGCGCGATCCACAAATCGCTGTTCGACGGCACCCTGCAAGGCATCGAGCGTACCGACAAGAGCGCCTTCAGCTTCCAGGGTCACCCTGAAGCCAGCCCTGGCCCGAACGACGTAGCGCCATTGTTCGATCGCTTCATCAACGAAATGGCCAAGCGACGCTAATCGCTCGCCTTGATGTTGCAAAGCTTGAGGGGCGGTCCCGAAAACCGGCGGCCCCCCTCAAGGCTTCACAGATTGAACAAGACGGCTTGCCGACTGACCTGCGGATTTGAGTGACAAACCCATGCCAAAACGTACAGACATAAAAAGCATCCTGATTCTCGGCGCTGGCCCGATCGTGATCGGCCAGGCCTGCGAATTCGACTACTCCGGCGCCCAGGCCTGCAAAGCCCTGCGCGAGGAGGGTTACCGCGTCATCCTGGTGAACTCCAACCCGGCGACTATCATGACCGACCCGGACATGGCCGACGCGACCTACATCGAACCGATCAAGTGGCAGACCGTTGCCAAGATCATCGAGAAAGAGCGTCCGGACGCGCTGCTGCCAACCATGGGTGGCCAGACCGCTCTGAACTGCGCACTGGACCTGGAGCGCGAAGGCGTTCTGGAGAAGTTCGGTGTAGAGATGATCGGCGCCAACGCTGACACCATCGACAAGGCAGAAGACCGTTCGCGCTTCGACAAGGCGATGAAGTCCATCGGCCTGGACTGCCCGCGTTCGGGTATCGCCCACAGCATGGAAGAGGCCAACGTGGTCCTCGAGAAGCTTGGCTTCCCGTGCATCATTCGTCCGTCCTTCACCATGGGCGGCACCGGTGGCGGTATCGCTTACAACCGTGAAGAGTTCGAAGAAATCTGCGCTCGCGGCCTCGACCTGTCGCCGACCAAAGAGCTGCTGATCGACGAATCCCTGATCGGCTGGAAAGAGTACGAGATGGAGGTTGTCCGCGATAAGAAGGACAACTGCATCATCGTCTGCTCCATCGAAAACTTTGACCCGATGGGCGTGCACACCGGTGACTCGATCACCGTTGCGCCAGCACAGACCCTGACGGACAAGGAATACCAGATCATGCGTAACGCCTCCCTGGCGGTACTGCGCGAGATCGGCGTGGAAACCGGCGGCTCCAACGTCCAGTTCGGCATCTGCCCGGACACTGGTCGCATGGTGGTCATCGAGATGAACCCGCGGGTATCCCGGTCTTCGGCACTGGCCTCGAAAGCCACTGGTTTCCCGATTGCGCGTATTGCTGCCAAGCTGGCGATCGGCTACACCCTGGACGAGTTGCAGAACGAGATCACCGGCGGCGCTACTCCGGCGTCCTTCGAGCCGTCGATCGACTACGTCGTGACCAAGCTGCCACGCTTCGCCTTCGAAAAATTCCCGAAAGCCGATGCACGCCTGACCACTCAAATGAAGTCGGTCGGTGAAGTCATGGCCATCGGCCGGACCTTCCAGGAATCCCTGCAGAAAGCCCTGCGCGGTCTGGAAGTGGGCGTTTGCGGCCTGGATGAGAAGCTCGACCTGAGCAATCCGGAAAGCATGAGTATCCTCAAGCGCGAACTGACCGTGCCGGGTGCCGAGCGTATCTGGTACGTGGCTGACGCCTTCCGTGCCGGCCTGTCGGTCGAAGACATCTTCGGCATGAACATGATCGACCCGTGGTTCCTGGTGCAGATCGAAGACCTGATCAAGGACGAAGAGAAGGTCAAGACCCTGGGTCTGGCCAGCATCGACCGCGACTTGATGTTCAAGCTCAAGCGCAAAGGCTTCTCCGACATGCGTCTGGCCAAGCTGCTGGGCGTGACCGAGAAAGCTTTGCGTCGCCACCGTCACAAGCTCGAAGTGTTCCCGGTCTACAAGCGCGTTGACACTTGCGCGGCCGAGTTCGCCACCGACACCGCCTACCTCTACTCGACGTACGAGGAAGAGTGCGAAGCCGCGCCGTCGGGCCGCGACAAGATCATGATCCTCGGCGGCGGTCCAAACCGTATCGGCCAGGGCATCGAGTTCGACTACTGCTGCGTACACGCGGCATTGGCCCTGCGCGAAGACGGTTACGAGACCATCATGGTCAACTGCAACCCGGAAACCGTTTCCACCGACTACGACACCTCCGATCGCCTGTACTTCGAACCAGTGACCCTGGAAGATGTGCTGGAAATCTGCCGCGTCGAGAAGCCAAAAGGCGTGATCGTCCAGTACGGCGGCCAGACCCCGCTGAAACTGGCGCGCGCCCTGGAAGAAGCCGGCGTGCCGATCATCGGCACCAGCCCAGACGCCATCGACCGCGCCGAAGACCGTGAGCGCTTCCAGCAAATGGTCGAGCGCCTGAACCTGCGTCAGCCGCCAAACGCCACCGTGCGCAGCGAAGACGAAGCAATTCGTGCCGCTGCCAAGATCGGTTACCCGCTGGTGGTGCGTCCGTCCTACGTATTGGGCGGCCGTGCGATGGAAATCGTCTACGAAGAAGAAGAACTCAAGCGCTACCTGCGTGATGCGGTGAAAGTGTCCAACGACAGCCCGGTGCTGCTCGACCACTTCCTCAACTGCGCCATCGAAATGGACGTGGATGCGGTCTGCGACGGCACCGACGTGGTGATCGGCGCGATCATGCAGCACATCGAGCAGGCCGGTGTTCACTCCGGTGACTCCGCGTGCTCCCTGCCGCCGTACTCGCTGCCGGCGCACATCCAGGACGAGATGCGCGAACAGGTCAAGAAAATGGCCCTGGAACTGGGCGTTGTCGGCCTGATGAACGTTCAGTTGGCGCTGCAAGGCGAAGACATCTACGTCATCGAAGTCAACCCGCGCGCATCCCGTACTGTACCGTTCGTGTCCAAGTGCATCGGTGTTTCCCTGGCAATGATCGCTGCCCGCGTGATGGCCGGTAAAACCCTGAAAGAAATCGGCTTCACCAAGGAAATCATTCCGAACTTCTACAGCGTGAAAGAGGCGGTGTTCCCATTCGCCAAATTCCCTGGCGTGGACCCGATTCTGGGCCCAGAGATGAAGTCCACCGGTGAAGTGATGGGCGTGGGCGACACCTTCGGTGAAGCGTTTGCCAAAGCCCAGATGGGTGCCAGCGAAGTGCTGCCGACCGGCGGTACCGCGTTCATCAGTGTGCGTGATGACGACAAGCCACTGGTTGCAGGCGTGGCCCGTGATCTGATCAACTTGGGCTTCGAAGTGGTTGCCACTGCCGGTACTGCCAAGCTGATCGAAGCCGCAGGCCTGAAAGTGCGTCGTGTGAACAAGGTGACCGAAGGTCGTCCGCACGTGGTCGACATGATCAAGAATGACGAAGTCACCCTGATCATCAACACCACCGAAGGTCGTCAATCGATTGCTGATTCGTACTCCATTCGTCGTAATGCCTTGCAGCACAAAATCTACTGCACCACCACCATTGCTGCTGGCGAAGCCATCTGCGAAGCGCTGAAGTTCGGTCCCGAGAAGACCGTGCGCCGCTTGCAGGATCTACACGCAGGATTGAAGGCATGATCAAGTACCCAATGACCGTCAAGGGCGCGAAGGCCCTGGAAGAAGAACACGCTCACCTGACCAAGGTCGTCCGTCCGAAGCTCAGCCAGGATATCGGTACGGCCCGCGAGTTGGGTGATTTGAAAGAAAACGCCGAATACCACGCTGCTCGCGAGCAGCAAGGTATGGTCGAGGCGCGGATCCGCGACATCGAAGGCCGCATGCAAAACGCGGTGATCATCGATGTCACGACCATTCCTCACACCGGCAAAGTGATTTTCGGTACGACTGTTGAAATCGCCAACGTCGAGACGGACGACCGCGTCACTTACCACATCGTGGGTGAGGATGAAGCTGACTTCAAACTTGGCAAGATTTCGGTGGGCTCACCACTGGCCCGCGCCTTGATTGCCAAGGAAGAAGGTGATGTGGTGGCCGTGAAAACGCCGAGTGGCGTTATCGAGTACGAGATTGTCGAAGTTCGCCACATCTAAACGCAGGCGCCCAGTCCGTGCGGGCGCCCTGCTTTGGCAACTGACTCAGATGTTGTGGGTCGGCGGCCTGTGGTTGCTACACATCGGTCTGCTGCCGGTGCTAGGCCAGATAGGCCTGGCGCCGCTGCTGATTGACGAAATTGCAGGCATGCTGAATGCGCTGATGGTGGGTTTTGCCACAGCGTGTGTGATTTTTCAGGCTTTGGTGCTGATTCAGGCTGAGGGCCTTGCCAGTCTATGGCGCGATATTCGTGGGCAGCTGCTGCTGATGGCGCTGTATGCGTGTGGGATGTTCTTCGCGGTGCGCGTCGGTTGGCCGGATGCCGTGCGCTGGCAGGTGTTCAGTTATCTTGTTCTGGGCTTTTCCGGGTTGGTGCTGGTGTTGCAGCCGGTGCCCGGATGGAGTGGCAGGGTGCGCGAAGCACACCCTTGACCCTTGCCATCACTTGAAGCGATGAACGTTCGACAGCTGCTTGTTGACGCTGAAGTTCTTGCGATAAATCAGTGCCATCTTGCCGATGACCTGAACCAGGTCCGCTTTGCCGACCTTGCACAGTTCTGCAATGTTCGCCAGGCGCGACTCGCGATCGAGGATGTTGAGCTTGATTTTAATCAGCTCGTGATCCGCCAAAGCGCGTTCAAGTTCGGCTAACACACCTTCAGTCAAACCGTTGTCAGCCACTATCAAAACTGGTTTCAGATGGTGGCCAATGGATTTGTACTGTTTCTTCTGCTCTTGAGTGAGCGGCATAATCTGACCTCTGCGTCTGATCTTGTAAAAAGCGGCGGCCAGTTTACCCGAGCGAGTCCGGGACCGCCCAGTTAATCACGACCCGTTTTATTTTCGAGGTGGCCCGTGGCCCGTTCCAAGACAAGCCTTAAATGGCTGCAAAGACATGTCAATGATCCCTATGTGAAGCAGGCGCAGAAGGATGGTTACCGCTCGCGTGCGAGTTACAAGCTTCTGGAGGTCCAGGAGAAATACAAGCTGATCCGTCCGGGTATGAGCGTTGTCGACCTGGGTGCGGCGCCCGGCGGCTGGTCGCAGGTCACTAGTCGGCTGATCGGTGGTCAGGGGCGTCTGATCGCCTCGGACATCCTGGAAATGGACAGCATTCCGGACGTGACTTTCATCCAGGGTGACTTCACCCAGGACGAAGTGCTCGCTCAGATCCTCGAAGCCGTGGGTAATTCGCAGGTGGACCTTGTGATTTCCGATATGGCCCCCAATATGAGTGGTACGCCTGAGGTGGACATGCCAAAAGCCATGTTTCTATGTGAGCTGGCTCTTGATCTGGCGGCTCGGATACTCAAGCCGGGTGGTAATTTCGTGATCAAGGTGTTTCAGGGCGAAGGGTTTGATGCTTACGTGAAGGACGCTCGTCAGAAATTCGACAAGGTCCAGATGATCAAGCCGGACTCTTCCCGTGGCAGTTCCCGCGAGCAATACATGCTGGCTTGGGGCTACCGCGGCCGTAGTGAGTAAATCGAGGTTTTTTTGCGGGTCGATAGGTTTTTCGTATTTCGCCCCGTGAGCATTAGCGAATATTGTGTAGAAAGTGTTTCACAAAGGGTTACAGACGGCGCCTGCCAGAGTCGTAGGTAATGTAGTAAGTTAGGCCGGTGAATATCATGCGAAGCGCGCGCCATTAGCGGAGCTTGCTTCAGAGGGTAGTTAATTGAACGATATGGCAAAGAATCTGATCCTGTGGTTGATCATCGCGGCTGTCCTGGTGACAGTGATGAACAACTTCTCCAGCCCTAACGAGCCGCAGACCCTCAACTATTCCGACTTCATCCAGCAGGTCAAGGATGGCAAGGTCGAGCGCGTAGCAGTTGACGGCTATGTGATTACCGGTAAGCGCAACGATGGCGACAGCTTCAAGACCATTCGTCCTGCCATCCAGGACAACGGTCTGATCGGCGACCTCGTGGATAACCACGTCGTGGTCGAAGGCAAGCAGCCTGAGCAGCAAAGCATCTGGACTCAACTCCTGGTCGCCAGCTTCCCGATCCTGGTGATCATCGCCGTGTTCATGTTTTTCATGCGGCAGATGCAGGGCGGTGCAGGTGGCAAAGGCGGGCCGATGAGCTTCGGCAAGAGCAAGGCACGACTGCTCTCCGAAGATCAGGTGAAAACCACCTTGGGTGACGTTGCCGGTTGCGACGAAGCCAAGGAAGAGGTTGGTGAACTGGTCGAGTTCCTGCGTGATCCGGGCAAGTTCCAGCGTCTGGGGGGCCGCATTCCACGCGGCGTGCTGATGGTGGGTCCTCCGGGTACCGGTAAAACCTTGCTGGCCAAGGCGATTGCCGGTGAAGCCAAAGTGCCGTTCTTCACCATTTCCGGTTCCGATTTCGTCGAGATGTTCGTCGGTGTCGGTGCCAGCCGTGTTCGCGATATGTTCGAGCAGGCCAAGAAACACGCGCCATGCATCATTTTCATCGATGAAATCGACGCCGTCGGTCGCCACCGTGGCGCCGGTATGGGTGGCGGTCACGACGAACGCGAGCAGACGCTCAACCAATTGCTGGTTGAGATGGATGGCTTTGAAATGAATGACGGCATTATCGTCATTGCCGCAACCAACCGTCCTGACGTACTGGACCCTGCGTTGCTGCGTCCGGGCCGTTTCGACCGTCAGGTTGTGGTCGGTCTGCCGGATATTCGTGGTCGTGAACAGATACTCAAGGTCCACATGCGCAAAGTGCCGATGGGTGACGACGTCGCTCCTGCGGTGATCGCACGTGGTACGCCTGGTTTCTCGGGTGCCGACCTGGCCAACCTGGTGAACGAGGCCTCGTTGTTCGCTGCCCGTACCGGCAAGCGCATCGTCGAAATGAAAGAGTTCGAACTGGCGAAAGACAAGATCATGATGGGCGCCGAGCGCAAATCCATGGTCATGTCCGAAAAAGAGAAGCAAAACACCGCTTATCACGAAGCGGGTCACGCCATCGTCGGTCGTGTCGTGCCAGAGCATGATCCGGTCTACAAGGTGTCGATCATCCCGCGAGGTCGTGCGCTGGGTGTGACGATGTTCCTGCCGGAAGAAGATCGCTATAGCCTGTCCAAGCGTGCACTGATCAGCCAGATCTGCTCGCTGTACGGTGGTCGTATCGCTGAAGAAATGACCCTGGGTTTCGACGGTGTTACCACCGGCGCGTCCAACGACATCATGCGTGCTAGCCAGATTGCGCGGAACATGGTGACCAAGTGGGGTCTTTCGGAAAAACTCGGTCCGTTGATGTATGCCGAAGAAGAGGGTGAGGTGTTCCTCGGTCGCGGCGGCGGTGGCCAGGGTGCAAGCTTCTCCGGTGAGACAGCCAAGCTGATTGACTCCGAAGTGCGCAGCATCATTGACCAGTGCTACGGCACGGCCAAACAGATCCTCACGGATAACCGCGACAAGCTCGACGCCATGGCCGATGCCTTGATGAAGTACGAGACGATCGATGCCGATCAGATCGATGACATCATGGCGGGTCGTACCCCTCGCGAACCACGCGATTGGTCGGGCGGCGGCACCGGTACTTCCGGGACACCTCCGGTGGTGCAGGATGAGCGTCCGGAAACACCGATCGGCGGTCCGGCTGCTGACGTATAAGGTTTGAAATGACTTCTGTTCAGTCCTCGACCCGGTTGCCTTGCGGCAACCGGGTTCTTGATTTGGCCCAGACGCATGTCATGGGCATTCTCAATGTCACTCCCGATTCCTTTTCTGATGGCGGCCGATACAGCCAGCTCGACGCGGCCCTGCGCCACGCCGAGTTGATGGTAGCGGCGGGCGCCACGCTGATCGATGTTGGTGGTGAGTCGACCCGGCCTGGTGCAAGGGCGGTTTCGCCACTTGAAGAGCTGGAGCGCGTGGCGCCTATCGTTGAGCGCATCAATCGCGAACTGGATGTGATTATTTCGGTCGATACGTCCACTCCGGCGGTCATGCGCGAAACCGCACGGCTCGGAGCAGGCCTGATCAATGATGTGCGCTCGCTACGTCGAGACGGCGCTCTGGATGCGGCAGCCGCCACCGGATTGCCGGTGTGTCTGATGCATATGCTCGGTGAGCCGGGCGACATGCAGGACAATCCACATTACGGTGACGTGACCAAAGAGGTTGGCGAATTTCTCGCCGAGCGCATGGCTCAGTGTGCGTTGGTGGGAATCCCGGCTGAGCGGATTATTCTCGATCCAGGCTTTGGGTTCGCGAAAACCTTGCAGCACAATCTAAGCTTGTTCAAACATATGGAAGATCTGCATGCCTTGGGGCGGCCCTTGTTGGTCGGGGTTTCGCGAAAGAGCATGATAGGTCAGGCCTTGAATCGCTCGGTTGGAGAACGCCTGTTTGGCGGTCTGGCGCTCGCGGCGCTGGCTTCGGCCAAGGGGGCGCGTATATTGCGCGTCCATGATGTAGCTGAAACAGTGGATGTGGTGCGGATGATCGCCGCAGTGGAATCAGCCGAATAAGAATGATGGAGCAATTATGAGCAAAAAATACTTTGGCACCGACGGTATCCGTGGTCGGGTCGGTGAGTACCCGATTACTCCTGATTTCATGCTTAAGCTTGGCTGGGCGGCGGGCATGGCGTTCCGCAAAATGGGTGCCTGCAAAGTGCTGGTCGGCAAGGACACCCGGATCTCTGGCTACATGTTCGAGTCCGCGCTCGAGGCCGGTCTGACCTCGGCGGGTGCTGACGTGATGCTGTTGGGCCCGATGCCAACGCCGGCGATCGCTTACCTGACGCGTACCTTTCATGCTGAAGCCGGTATTGTGATCAGTGCCTCGCACAATCCTCACGATGACAACGGCATCAAGTTCTTCTCCGGAAAGGGCACCAAGCTGCCGGATGAAGTCGAACTGATGATCGAAGAGTTGCTCGACACCCCGATGACCGTGGTTGAGTCGAGCAAGATCGGCAAAGTTTCGCGAATCAACGACGCCTCTGGCCGCTATATCGAATTCTGCAAGAGCAGCGTGCCGACCGGTACCAGCTTCGCTGGCCTGAAGATTGTGATCGACTGCGCTCACGGCGCGACCTACAAAGTTGCGCCCAGCGTGTTCCGCGAGCTGGGTGCTGAAGTCGTTGTGCTTTCCGCTTCGCCTAACGGCCTGAACATCAATGACAATTGCGGTTCGACCCATATGGGCCAATTGCAGGCTGCTGTCCTGGCCGAGCACGCCGATCTCGGCATTGCCTTCGACGGTGACGGTGATCGCGTCCTGATGGTTGATCACACTGGCGCCATTGTTGATGGTGATGAGCTGCTGTACATCATCGCCCGCGATCTGCACGAGCGCGACAAGCTGCAAGGCGGCGTGGTCGGAACATTGATGAGTAACCTGGGGCTGGAGTTGGCCCTGGCGGATTTGTCGATTCCTTTCGTGCGTGCCAACGTTGGTGACCGTTATGTAATCGCTGACTTGCTAGAGCGCAACTGGTTGGTAGGCGGTGAGAACTCGGGTCATATCGTCTGCTTCAATCACACCACCACAGGTGATGCGATCATCGCTGCGTTGCAGGTGCTGATGGCGCTGAAAACGCGCTCGGAAGGTCTGGGTCAGGCCCGTCAGGCGCTGCGCAAGTGCCCTCAGGTGCTGATCAATGTCCGGTTCGGCGGGGGTGCGAGTCCGCTCGACCATCCGGCGGTCAAGGAAGCCAGTGCCCGGGTCACCGAGGCTATGGCCGGTCGCGGGCGCGTGCTGTTGCGCAAGTCCGGGACGGAGCCGTTGGTGCGGGTGATGGTCGAAGGCGAGGACGAAACACAGGTCCGTGGCTACGCCGAAGAGCTGGCAAAACTGGTTACTGAAGTTTCTGCCTGAATTCGGCTTGCCAGCCATGATTGTGTTGGGTAACATCTGCGCCCACTTTGACCGACGAGGTACAGCATGCGTCGCCCTATGGTAGCTGGTAACTGGAAGATGCACGGTACCCGCGCCAGCGTCGCTGAGCTGATCAATGGCCTTCGTCATCTGGCCTTGCCGAGCGGTGTTGATGTAGCGGTATTCCCGCCTTACTTGCATATCAATCAAGTGATTGATGGCTTGAACGGCAAGTCGATTTCGATCGGCGCGCAGAACTCTGCGGTGGAAGCCATGCAAGGTGCACTGACCGGTGAAATCGCGCCGAGTCAATTGGTGGATGCAGGTTGTTCCCTGGTTCTTGTCGGGCATTCCGAACGCCGCCAGATTATGGGCGAGCAGGACGGTATGCTGATTCGCAAGTTCGCAGCGGCGCAGGCATGTGGCTTGATCCCGGTGTTGTGCATAGGGGAAACCCTTGAGCAGCGCGAAGCCGGTAAAACTCTTGAGGTTGTCGGGCGTCAGCTAGGCAGTATCATAGAGGAGCTGGGTGTAGGTGCCTTTGCAAATGCAGTAATTGCTTACGAGCCGGTCTGGGCCATTGGCACCGGGCTGACTGCTTCGCCGCAACAAGCGCAGGATGTGCATGCAGCCATTCGCGCTCAGTTGGCGGCAGAGAATTCTGAGGTCGCACAAGGTGTGCGGCTTCTATACGGCGGCAGCGTGAAGGCGGCCAATGCGGTCGAACTGTTCGGCATGCCGGATATCGATGGGGGGCTCATTGGTGGAGCTTCCCTGAATGCAGATGAGTTCGGTGCGATTTGTCGCGCCGCGGGAAACTGAAAAAATGCTGGAAACAGTCGTAGTCGTTTTTCATCTGCTGGGTGCATTGGGCGTAGTTGCTCTGGTATTGCTGCAGCAGGGTAAAGGTGCGGATGCTGGCGCGTCTTTCGGAGCAGGTGCTTCAAATACTGTGTTCGGAAGCCAAGGTTCCTCTACCTTTCTTAGTAAGTTTACTGCTATACTTGCCGCCGGTTTCTTCATAACCAGCTTAGGGTTAGGTTACTTTGCTAAAGAGAAAGCTCACCAGCTGACTCAAGTAGGTTTGCCAAACCCGGCAGTGTTGGAAGTTCCAAAGCAGCAGCCGGCTTCTGATGATGTACCGGTGCTTCAAGAGCAAAAGTCGGCTACTCCAGCGACTGACGTGCCTCCAGCTCAAGAGCAAAAGTAAGAAGGGTTTCAAACGTAGTATTGCCGAGGTGGTGGAATTGGTAGACACGCAACCTTGAGGTGGTTGTGCCCATAGGGTGTAGGGGTTCGAGTCCCCTTCTCGGTACCAATTATCAGGAGAGCCCGCTGTTGCGGGCTTTCTTGTAGGTGGAAGGTTACATTGACCCTGTCAGGGATCGGTCGTATACTTCCGCCCCAGCTTTGTCGCGGGGTGGAGCAGTCTGGTAGCTCGTCGGGCTCATAACCCGAAGGTCGTCGGTTCAAATCCGGCCCCCGCAACCAGTTTAAGGAGCCCCTTTTGAGGGGCTTTTTGTTAGCTGGACACTTTCTGCGCCGCTGTTCGACGGCGTTTCAAGGATGGGCGTTTCGCCCATTTTTTTATTTTGCATAGCATGCACATACATGCACGAGGGGGTTCAGGTGTCGAGCAAGCTAGAAGAGTTGCAGGCCTTGTTGGCCCCGGTGGTCGTGGCCCTGGGCTATGAATGCTGGGGTATTGAGTTTTCGGCTCAAGGTCGCCACTCAATGTTGCGCGTTTATATTGATAAAGAGGGCGGTGTGCTGGTGGACGATTGTGCCATCGTCAGCCGTCAGATCAGCGGTGTCCTGGATGTTGAAGATCCAATCGCCGTTGAATACACCCTTGAAGTTTCCTCGCCTGGCATGGAACGCCCACTGTTCACTATTGAGCAGTTTGCAAAATTTGCCGGTGAACAAGTGAAGATCAAGCTGCGCTCGCCCTTTGAAGGACGACGCAACTTTCAGGGCCTTCTGCGCGGTGTAGAAGAGCAGGACGTCGTGGTGCAGGTAGAAGACCATGAGTTCCTGTTGCCGATCGATATGATCGACAAGGCCAACATTATTCCCAGTTTTGACTGAGACGCGGATCCCGCGGATCCAATGGCTTGCGAAAGGCGAGGCGTACGATGAGCAAAGAAGTACTGCTGGTTGTTGAGTCGGTATCCAATGAAAAGGGCGTACCGGCGAACGTAATTTTTGAAGCGCTGGAGCTGGCTCTGGCCACTGCTACCAAAAAGCGTTTCGAGGACGAAGTCGATCTGCGTGTGGAAATCAATCGCCACACCGGTGCTTATGAGACATTCCGTCGCTGGACGGTCGTCGAAGAAGCAGACCTGGATGATCCGGCCATCGAAACCTGGCCGAGCAAGGTTGCTGAAACGCACCCGGGCGCCCAGGTGGGTGATGTAGTCGAAGAGAAAATCGAGTCCATCGAGTTCGGCCGCATTGCTGCACAGACTGCCAAGCAAGTCATCGTGCAGAAAGTTCGCGAAGCCGAGCGCGCTCAGGTCGTTGACGCCTATCGCGAGCGCCTGGGGGAAATCATCTCCGGCACCGTGAAGAAAGTGACCCGCGACAACGTGATCGTTGACCTGGGCAACAACGCTGAAGCGTTGCTGGCTCGTGAAGACATCATCTCTCGCGAAACCTTCCGGGTTGGCGTGCGCTTGCGTGCGCTGCTCAAGGAAATACGCACCGAAAACCGCGGCCCGCAGCTGATCCTGTCGCGTACCGCGCCGGAAATGCTGATCGAGTTGTTCCGCATCGAAGTGCCGGAAATCGCTGAAGGCCTGATCGAAGTAATGGCGGCCTCCCGTGACCCGGGTTCGCGTGCCAAGATCGCGGTCCGCTCGAAAGACAAACGCATCGACCCGCAAGGCGCTTGCATCGGTATGCGCGGTTCGCGCGTCCAGGCAGTGTCGGGTGAGTTGGGTGGTGAGCGTGTGGACATCGTCCTGTGGGACGACAACCCGGCTCAGTTCGTAATCAACGCCATGTCCCCGGCTGAGGTTGCGGCAATTATCGTTGACGAAGATGCCCATGCAATGGATATCGCCGTTGGCGCAGACAATCTGGCTCAGGCCATCGGTCGCGGTGGTCAGAACGTGCGTCTGGCTAGCCAATTGACTGGCTGGACCCTGAACGTGATGACCGAATCGGACATCCAGGCTAAGCAGCAAGCAGAAACCGGCGACATCCTGCGCAACTTCATCGACGAGCTGGAAGTCGACGAAGACCTGGCACAGGTGCTGGTAGATGAAGGCTTCACCAGCCTGGAAGAGATTGCCTACGTACCGTTGGAAGAAATGCTCAACATCGACGGCTTTGACGAAGAAACCGTCAACGAGCTTCGCGCTCGCGCCAAGGATCGTTTGTTGACCAAAGCCATCGCTACTGAGGAAAAGCTGGCAGACGCCCATCCGGCCGAAGACCTACTCTCGCTTGAGGGTATGGACAAGGATTTGGCGATGGAACTGGCGGTGCGCGGCGTAATTACCCGCGAAGACCTGGCCGAGCAGTCTATTGACGATCTGCTCGACATCGACGGCATTGACGATGATCGTGCCGGCAAGTTGATCATGGCCGCCCGAGCCCACTGGTTCGAGTAATTAGGCGCGGCCTGAGGAGAGAAGTGCATGACGCAAGTCACGGTGAAACAACTGGCCGATGAGGTCAAAACACCGGTAGAGCGCCTGTTGCAGCAGATGCGTGAGGCAGGTCTGCCGCACACCGCCGCCGATGAAGGTGTGAGCGATAGTGAGAAGCAGTCTTTGCTGACTCACTTGAAGAGCAGCCACAAGGCGAAAGTGGAAGAACCGCGCAAGATTACATTGCAGCGCAAAACCACCAGCACCCTGCGTGTTGCTGGCAGCAAAAGCATCAGCGTTGAAGTACGCAAGAAGAAAGTCTTCGTACAGCGCAGCCCGGAAGAAATCGAAGCCGAGCGCAAACGCGAACTGGAAGAGCGTCGCACAGTAGAAAATGCTGCTCGTCAGAAGGCTGAAGAAGAAGCCAAGCGTCGCGCCGAAGAAGAAGCGCGTCGCCAGCCTACTGCTGCGCAAAACGCTACTAACGACGCTGTCGCAGCTCCTGCTGCGGTTGCCGAGCCAGTGCGTGAAAGCGCTCCGGTTGTGGCTGCTGCACCAGCACCGTCTGCTGACGTTCGCAACAAGCAGAACGAACAGCGCCGTCCGGACAAACCACGTGCCGACGATAACAATCGTCGCAGCGGCAGTGGCGATGGCGAGCGCAAAAACGCTCCGCATCGTGCTTCGGTCAAAGAGAAAGCGCCTGCTCCACGTGTTGCGCCACGTACTACCGACGAAGAAAGCGATGGCTTCCGTCGTGGTGGTCGCGGCAAGGCCAAGCTGAAAAAACGCAACGCCCACGGTTTCCAGAGCCCAACCGGCCCTGTCGTGCGTGATGTGCAGATCGGCGAGACCATCACTGTTGGCGATCTCGCCAATCAGATGTCGGTCAAGGCTGCTGAAATCATCAAGTTCATGTTCAAACTGGGTACTCCAGCGACCATCAACCAGGTGCTTGATCAGGAAACTGCTCAACTGGTAGCCGAAGAACTGGGCCACAAAGTGACCCTGGTCAGCGACACCGCCCTGGAAGATTCCCTGGCCGAGTCCCTGAAGTTTGAAGGTGAGACGTTCTCCCGTGCGCCAGTCGTGACCGTAATGGGCCACGTTGACCACGGTAAGACGTCGCTGCTCGACTATATCCGTCGTGCCAAGGTAGCTGCAGGCGAAGCCGGCGGTATCACCCAGCACATCGGTGCGTACCACGTTGAAACTGATCGCGGCATGGTCACTTTCCTCGATACCCCGGGTCACGCCGCGTTTACCGCAATGCGTGCTCGTGGTGCCAAGGCGACTGACATCGTGATCCTGGTCGTTGCAGCGGACGACGGCGTAATGCCGCAGACCATTGAAGCGGTCCAGCACGCCAAGGCTGCCGGTGTTCCACTGGTTGTTGCAGTGAACAAAATCGACAAGCCGGGCGCTGATCTCGATCGCATCCGTAGCGAACTGTCGGTTCACGGCGTGACTTCCGAAGAGTGGGGCGGTGATACGCCTTTCGTCTCGGTATCGGCGAAAGTCGGTACTGGTGTAGACGAACTGCTCGAAGCGGTCCTGCTGCAAGCTGAAGTACTCGAACTGAAAGCAACCCCATCGGCCCCAGGTCGCGGTGTTGTGGTTGAATCGCGTCTCGACAAAGGTCGTGGCCCGGTTGCAACCGTTCTGGTTCAAGACGGTACCCTGCGCCAAGGCGACATGGTGCTGGTCGGTTCGAACTATGGCCGTGTACGTGCCATGCTCGATGAGAACGGCAAGCCAATCAAGGAAGCCGGTCCTTCCATCCCTGTCGAGATCCTCGGCCTGGACGGTACCCCGGACGCTGGCGACGAGATGAGCGTGCTGTCGGACGAGAAGAAAGCCCGTGAAGTGGCTCTGTTCCGTCAAGGCAAGTTCCGCGAAGTCAAACTGGCTCGCGCTCACGCCGGCAAGCTGGAAAACATCTTCGAAAACATGGGTCAGGCAGAGAAGAAGACGCTCAACATCGTCCTCAAATCCGACGTCCGTGGTTCGCTGGAAGCGTTGAACGGTGCCTTGAACGGCCTGGGTAACGACGAAGTGCAAGTGCGTGTTGTCGGTGGCGGCGTCGGTGGTATCACCGAGTCCGACGCTAACCTGGCACTGGCCTCCAACGCTGTACTGTTTGGCTTCAACGTGCGTGCCGATGCTGGCGCTCGCAAGATCGTCGAGCAGGAAGGTCTGGATATGCGTTACTACAACGTGATCTACGACATCATCGAAGACGTCAAGAAAGCCCTCACCGGTATGTTGGGCAGCGATGTTCGCGAGAACATCCTGGGTACTGCTGAAGTGCGTGACGTGTTCCGTTCGCCGAAGTTTGGCGCGATCGCCGGTTGCATGGTTATCGAAGGTGTTGTTCACCGTAACCGTCCAATCCGTGTACTGCGTGAAGACATCGTTATCTTCGAAGGCGAGCTGGAATCCCTGCGCCGCTTCAAGGATGACGCTTCCGAAGTACGTGCCGGCATGGAATGCGGTATCGGCGTGAAGAGCTACAACGACGTCAAAGCTGGCGACAAGATCGAAGTCTACGAGAAGGTTCAGGTTGCTCGCAGCCTCTAACTTCCGTACTTCAAGGGCCACGACGAGCCGTCGCATGCAAGTGCGCGGCACGGCGTCAGGACTCTAAACGCAACGCCCGGTCTGGCTTTTGTCAGGCCGGGCGTTTGCCGCTTTCAGACCCCTCGGGTTTCACCGTGGGGCAGTAACAGGTAACAAGACATGGCAAAAGAATACAGCCGTACCCAACGTATCGGCGATCAGATGCAGCGTGAGCTGGCACAGCTGATCCGTCGTGAAGTCAAAGACCCGCGCGTCGGCCTGGTCACCATTACCGCAGTTGAAGTCAGCCGTGACGTCGGTCACGCCAAGATCTTCATCACTGTGATGGGCCAGGACAACGCCGAAGACATCGCGCAAAGCATCAAGGTGCTCAACTCCGCCGCCGGTTTCCTGCGCATGCAGTTGGCTCGCGAAATGAAGTTGCGCAGCGTTCCTCAGTTGCACTTCCACTACGACGAAAGCGTCGTGCGTGGCGCGCACCTGTCGGCCCTGATCGAGCGTGCGGTGGCTGAAGACAATCAGCACCCGGTAGCGGCTGAACCCGAAGACGCCAAGGAGTAATCGGTGGCTCAGGTCAAACGTATCCGTCGTAACGTCAGCGGTATCATTTTGCTCGACAAGCCGTTGGGGTTTACTTCCAACGCCGCGTTGCAGAAGGTTCGCTGGCTGCTGAACGCCGAGAAGGCCGGTCACACCGGCAGTCTTGATCCGCTGGCCACCGGCGTGTTGCCGTTGTGCTTCGGTGAGGCCACCAAGTTCTCGCAGTATTTGCTCGACTCCGACAAGGCTTATGAAACCCTGGCGCAACTGGGTAAGACCACCACCACGGCGGATGCCGAAGGTGATGTTTTGCTGGAGCGTCCGGTGACCGTTGGTCGCTCCGATGTCGAAGCGGTTTTGCCCGGTTTTCGCGGGCAAATCAGTCAGATACCGCCGATGTACTCGGCGCTCAAGCGTGATGGCCAGCCGCTGTACAAGCTGGCCCGTGCGGGCGAAGTAGTGGAGCGTGAACCGCGTTCTGTTACTATTGCGCGCTTGGAATTGCTGGCCTTTGAAGGTGATACTGCGCGGCTTGTGGTGGATTGCAGCAAAGGCACCTATATTCGCACCCTGGTGGAGGATATCGGTGAGCAACTCGGTTGTGGCGCTTACGTGGCTGAATTGCGACGTACCCAGGCCGGGCCTTTCACGCTGGCGCAGACGGTCACGCTTGAAGAGTTGGAAGCTGTACATGCCGAAGGCGGCAACGAAGCGGTCGACCGCTTCCTGATGCCATCGGACAGCGGCCTGCTGGATTGGCCACTGTTGCAGTTCTCGGAGCACAGTTCGTTCTACTGGCTTAACGGCCAACCGGTACGAGCCCCGGATGCACCGAAGTTCGGCATGGTACGGGTACAGGATCACAACGGTCGCTTCATCGGTATCGGTGAAGTGAGCGAAGACGGGCGCATCGCGCCGCGTCGGCTTATTCGGTCAGAATGACCGGACGAGGGTGGCTGTTAACAGGCACGGTCACTACTCATTTTTAGATACAGGGATTTGTCCCTGGCCTGTTGAAGCTGTTTCTTTGAAACAGTTTCCTGATAAAAGGATTGCCTCATGGCTCTCGACGTTCAAGAAAAAGCTCAAATCGTAGCTGACTACCAGCAAGCTGTTGGTGACACTGGTTCGCCAGAAGTGCAAGTTGCACTGCTGACCCACAACATCAACAAGCTGCAAGGTCACTTCAAGGCCAACGGTAAAGATCACCACTCCCGTCGTGGTCTGATCCGCATGGTAAACCAGCGTCGTAAGCTGCTGGACTACCTGAAAGGCAAGGATCTGGGCCGTTACCAGGCTCTGATCGGTCGCCTGGGTCTGCGTCGCTAATAAGCGATTGCGCTAGAGGTTGGTTGTCTGTCGTGCGCCAGTGGGTTTCCCGCTGGCACATGGCAGGCTCCCAGCCTCAAGTTTTATCTGGATAGTCGTTTTACCCTGGACAGGCGTTGGGCCGATTCCCGACATTGCCCAAGAATTTCGCAAGAAGACAAGTTCCCCAAGAGCCACAAAAGAAGGTAGGACACCGTGAACCCGGTAATCAAAAAATTCCAGTTCGGTCAGTCGACCGTTACCCTCGAGACTGGCCGTATCGCCCGTCAGGCCTCCGGCGCAGTATTGGTCACCGTTGACGACGACGTCAGCGTATTGGTGACCGTAGTCGGTGCCAAACAAGCCGATCCAGGCAAGGGCTTCTTCCCTCTGTCCGTTCACTACCAGGAAAAGACTTACGCTGCCGGTAAGATCCCTGGCGGTTTCTTCAAGCGCGAAGGCCGTCCTTCCGAGAAAGAAACCCTGACTTCCCGACTGATCGACCGCCCGATCCGTCCGCTGTTCCCAGAAGGTTTCATGAACGAAGTGCAGGTTGTCTGCACCGTCGTTTCCACCAGCAAGAAAACCGATCCGGACATCGCTGCGATGATCGGTACCTCGGCTGCTCTGGCCATCTCCGGCATTCCTTTCGATGGCCCTATCGGCTGCGCGCGCGTTGCGTTCCACGAAAGCACCGGCTACTTGCTGAACCCGACTTACGAACAACAGAAAGCTTCGAGCCTGGACATGGTCGTTGCCGGTACTTCGGAAGCCGTGTTGATGGTTGAATCGGAAGCCAAAGAGCTGACCGAAGACCAAATGCTGGGCGCGGTACTGTTTGCTCACGACGAGTTCCAGGTGGTGATCAACGCCGTCAAAGAACTGGCCGCCGAAGCTGCCAAGCCGACCTGGACCTGGACTCCACAGCCAGAAGCCACCGCTCTGCTGGGCGCCATCCGTGCCGAGTTCGGCGACGCGATCTCCCAGGCTTACACCATCACCATCAAGGCCGACCGTTACGCTCGCCTGGGTGAGCTGAAAGACCAGGTCGTTGCCAAGTTGTCCGGTGAAGAAGGCCAGCCTTCGTCCAGCGAAGTCAAAGCCGCTTTCGGCGAAATCGAATACCGCACCGTTCGCGAAAACATCGTAAACGGCAAGCCACGTATCGATGGTCGCGACACCAAGACTGTACGTCCTTTGAACATCGAAGTCGGTGTTCTGCCCAAGACCCACGGTTCGGCTCTGTTCACCCGTGGCGAAACCCAGGCTCTGGTTGTTGCAACACTGGGCACCGCCCGTGACGCACAGCTGCTGGACACCCTGGAAGGCGAGAAAAAAGACCCGTTCATGCTGCACTACAACTTCCCTCCGTTCTCGGTAGGTGAGTGTGGCCGCATGGGTGGCGCTGGTCGTCGCGAAATCGGTCACGGCCGTCTGGCCCGTCGTTCGATTGCAGCCATGCTGCCTGCTGCCGACGTGTTCCCGTACACCATCCGTGTTGTATCGGAAATCACCGAGTCCAACGGTTCGAGCTCGATGGCTTCCGTTTGCGGCGCTTCCCTGGCTCTGATGGATGCTGGCGTTCCGATGAAGGCACCGGTTGCCGGTATCGCCATGGGTCTGGTTAAAGAAGGCGAGAAGTTCGCCATCCTGACTGACATCCTGGGTGACGAAGACCACCTCGGCGACATGGACTTCAAAGTAGCCGGTACCGCCAAAGGTGTTACCGCGCTGCAGATGGACATCAAGATCAAAGGCATCACCGAAGAAATCATGGAGATCGCTCTGGGCCAAGCCCTGGAAGCGCGCCTGAACATCCTCGGTCAGATGAACCAGATCATTGGTCAGTCCCGCACTGAACTGTCGGAAAATGCTCCGACCATGATCGCGATGAAAATCGACACCGACAAAATCCGTGATGTCATCGGTAAAGGCGGCGCGACCATTCGTGCGATCTGTGAAGAGACCAAGGCTTCGATCGACATCGAAGACGACGGCTCGATCAAGATCTTCGGCGAAACCAAGGAAGCGGCTGAAGCAGCACGTCAGCGCGTTCTGGGTATCACCGCTGAGGCCGAGATCGGTAAGATCTACGTCGGTAAGGTTGAGCGCATCGTCGACTTCGGCGCATTCGTCAACATCCTGCCTGGCAAGGACGGTCTGGTTCACATCTCGATGCTGAGCGACGCTCGCGTTGAGAAAGTGACCGACATCCTGAAAGAAGGCCAGGAAGTGGAAGTACTGGTACTGGACGTGGACAACCGCGGCCGTATCAAGCTGTCCATCAAAGACGTAGCAGCGGCCAAGGCTTCGGGCGTTTAATTACTCCCGCTTGATTGCTTCAACGTTATAAAAAAGGCCCCGCAGTGAAAACTGCGGGGCCTTTTTTGTCTGTGAAACAGGGTGTGAAGTTGCTGGCTCTCGAACCCGGTGCTAGGTTTAGCCCACCGCCCGTGTAGCTCAGCCGGTAGAGCAGCGCACTCGTAACGCGAAGGTCGCAGGTTCGATTCCTGTCTCGGGCACCATTTCCCCTTTTATTTCACCTTTCTGCTCAGGTCTTCCACGGAGCGTTTGAGCTGATCGAGTTGATTGTCCTGATCGCTGACTTCCCGCTTTAGGCTGGACAGGTCGCTGGAGCTCGAACTGGAACTCGATCCGGCGCTGCGCTTGAGGTCTTCCACCTGACTGGCAAGCCTTTTCAGGTCGTTTTCCTGTTCGTTGACGGTACGTTTGAGGTCGTTCACTTCGCTGGAGCTTGAACTTGAACTGGAGTTCGAGCCGCTGCTGCGCTTCAGATCGTCCATCTGACTGGCGAGCTTTTTCAGGCCGTTTTCCTGTTCGCTCACCGTGCGTTTCAGATCACTCACTTCGCTGGAGCTGGAGCTGGAGCTGGAATTCGAGCTGCTGCTGCGCTTGAGGTCGTCCATTTGGCTGGCGAGCTTTTTCAGCCCATTGTCCTGTTCGGTGACCGTGCGCTTGAGGTCGTTGACTTCACTGGTACTGGAGCTGGAATTCGAGCTGCTATTGCGTTTGATTTCGTCCACTGCCTTGGCAAGGTTTACCAAACCGGTGTTCTGTTCGCTGACCGTGCGTTTCAGGTCGTTAACTTCGCTGGCGTTGGAGCTGGAACTCGAGCCGCTGTTGCGTTTGAACTCGTCCATGGCCTTTGCGAGGTTTTTCAGAACCGTTTCCTGCTCACTGACGGTGCGCTTGAGATTGGCCACCTCGTTGGCATTGGAGCTTGAACTGGACCCCGTGTTCTTTTTGAACTCTTCGATGAGGCGCGCCTGTTCACTGGCGGTTTTCTTCAGCACTTCCAGATCAGCCGTATTGGTTTTAACAATTCTTTGTAATTGTTCGACCTCCTCGATACTGACGTCGGACCTGACCATCACGTCTTTGCCGTAATAGTTGTGGAAAACGAGGAATTTATCCGAAGACGTAGCGCTGACGGACTTGTATTCCAGACTGGCTTGAGCCGTATTTGGCAGTGTCAGGCTGCCGAGAAGAAGGGCGGCCATGCCAGTTGCAGACAGGAGGGACGGAAGCTTGGAAAAATTGCGCATCACGGGTTCCTTGTGACGTGCCTAGATGGCACATCGCTATGACTTTACCTTTTGAACGTTGTTCCTGGGTAGCGAAGGAAAATTTTCAGAAAGCCCGATCAACGGTTTTTTTGTAGATTTGATGTAAAAGTCCATATAAATCGTCGACCAAACGTCCTATATTCGGACGTTGCACACGTACCACTTTGCAGTTTTCAGATGATCCCCGAATGGTTCTGAAGGCCAGACAAACCGGGCTTCACACGGTTTTTTGCGTCAGAGAGATCCTTGATGATCCAGATCCATCTTCCATTCCCCAGATCAGCGAGAACGCCATGACCGTTAAAGAATTGACTCAAGAAGCCAGACACGAAGAAGCGCTTAAAAAGTACCTGCTTGATACGCCCCAGCTAGCGGACGAGATCAAGGACCTGCCAGCCGACGATCAGAAAGACCAGATCCAGTGGGCGTTCGAGGATGAGGCGGAATCCCAGGGCTTGCAGCCGTGGGAGCTGACGCTCAAGTACACCTCGACCCCTGAAGAGTTCGAGGCTGCGCGCCTGGTGCTGCACAAGGAGGCGGCCGAGGTGTTGGGCGTCGAGTGGGAAGAGTACTGCGAGATGAACAATCTGGTGGTCTGACAAAAACGCCAGCCTCAATGAGGCTGGCGTTTTTCATTCTCAGAGGCTCAGACGCATCGACAGGTCGACAGCCTTCACATCCTTGGTCATCGCACCAATCGAAATGTAATCCACCCCGGTTTCCGCGATCGGCAGCAGCGTGTTTTCGTTGATACCGCCGCTGGCCTCCAGTTTTGCTTTGCCCGCGTTCAGGCGCACGGCTTCACGCATGTCATCCAGGCTCAGCTCATCGAGCATGATGATGTCTGCACCCGCCGCCAGGGCTTCCTTCAATTCCTCCAGGCTCTCCACTTCAATCTCGACCGGCTTGCCCGGGGCGATCTTGTGCGCAGCGCTAATGGCCTCAGGAATGCCACCGCTGGCGGCGATGTGGTTTTCCTTGATCAGGAAGGCGTCGTAAAGGCCGATGCGGTGGTTGTGGCAACCGCCGCAGGTCACGGCGTACTTCTGCGCCAGACGCAGGCCCGGCAGGGTTTTACGGGTGTCGAGCAGCTTCACCTGCGTCTCGGCGACAAAATCCGCCAGGTATTGCGCGCGGGTGGCCACGCCCGAAAGCAATTGCAGGAAATTCAGTGCGCAGCGTTCGCCGGTCAGCAGCGAGCGTGCCGGGCCCTCGAGGTGGAACAGCGCCTGATTGGGTTTCACCCGTTCGCCGTCGCGCACCTGCCAGTGCACCGCGACCCGTGGGTCGAGTTGCCGGAAAACGGCATCGACCCAAGCAGTACCGGCAATGACGGCCGCATCGCGGGTGATGATGGTGGCTTTTGCCAGGCGTTCGGCCGGGATCAGCTGTGCGGTGATGTCGCCGCTGCCGATGTCTTCGAGCAACGCACGGCGCACGTTGGCTTCGATTTCGGCGGTCAAATCGGCGAGACGTAGATTCGGCATAAGGGGCTCCACAAACAAAGTGGCCCGATTATAGGGCCATGGCGCGAGGCAACCCAAGGCATCAGAGGCGTTCCCCTCACCTGCAAACCTGCATTTGGTCGATTCCCTTGAGTCATCGGCACTAAGTCAGCGTCTTCCCAATGCGTCTATTTCAATACGAAGCGCAGAGTCTGCTGGTACTTGGGGGCGCTTTTGCAAGATAATCCGCCTTGCTTTTGACGTCATGGCTTTGACGTATTCTTGGGTTCACGACTATTTGCAGAATCACCGTTTCAGGAGGCTTGGATGCACAACGACGGGAATGTAGTGCCTTTGCACAAGGCGGCTACCGATCAGGCGACGCTATCGCCGCTCGCCCGCCTGCCTGTGATTCTGCTTCAGGTTCGCGACAAGGCCACTCAACAGCTCAGGCACGGCTTGCAGGAGCTGTTTGATAACGCCGACGACACGCTGTTCGAAATGGCTGATCGGGCCCGCAACGATGTCGAGCAGAACCTCTTTTTCGAAGCCATGCGCGACTTGCGTCTCAAGCGAAAAAGCATCGAGCGCGGTTTTCTCGAACAATTCTTCGAGGCGTTCGTCAGCCTCTCGCAGTACGACAGCACCCAGGCGGCCATGCCTCAGGCATTGGCGTTTGAAACCGATGCATTGACCAATGACGATCTGGAGCGCAGCGTCGCGGTGGAGTCCATGGTCAGCAAAGTGCTGAACCGCGACGGATTCGCCCTCGACCAACTGACAGCCCGGCTCAGTGCTTTGCTGGGCAAGGCGCTGGACGATGAGCACAACCCGCTGGGACCGGCGCGGCTCTGCGAGTATTTCTTGCAGGCCTGGCGCAACCTGGGGGTGGAGATCAAGGTCAAGCTGATCATTCTCAAACTGTTCGACCGCTACGTGCTCAGCAGCGCTGAACAGCTATACGCCGAAGCCAATCAACTGCTCATCGCAACCGGCGTGTTGCCCGACCTCAAGCCTGCACCGATGCGACGTGCCAGCGATCATGCAGCCGCCAGCGCCCGTGCCGAACCGATCGAAGCCGGCATCCACTCAGGCGAGACGCCGGTCGACGATGGCGTGCAGGAAGTCTTTGCCGCGTTGCAGGAGCTGTTGTTGCACGTGCGCGGCAGCGTCGCACCCACCCTCGAGGCCAGTGCCCAGACCCAACCCATTTCCACCCGAGACCTGTTGCGCCTGCTCTCGCACTTGCAGCAATACGTGCCGGCGCTGGCGACCCAGGACGACTTCGATCTGCGTAACCAGCTCGAACAACTGCTGACCCGGGTCAGCGTCAAAAGCGGCAAGTCGCGCGTGGTCGGCGTGGCTGACGAAGACGTGATCAACCTGATCGCCATGCTCTTCGAATGCATCCTTGATGACCGCAACCTGCCTGACTCCCTCAAGGCGCTGATTGGTCGGTTGCAGATCCCGATGCTCAAGGTTGCGGTGCTCGACAAGAGCTTCTTCAGCCGCGCCAGCCACCCGGCCCGGCGTCTGCTCAACGAAATCGCTGCCGCCGCGATGGGCTGGGGCGAGTGCGATGACCACGAGCGTGACAGCCTGTACCTGCGCATCGAGCAAGTGGTGCAGCGCCTGTTGAACGACTTTGTTGACGATCCGGCGATCTTTTCCGAGTTGCTCGCGGATTTTCTCGCTTTCACCAGTGACGAGCGCCGTCGCAGTGAATTGCTGGAACAACGCACCCGTGACGCCGAAGAAGGCCGCGCGAGGGCCGAACTGGCTCGCCAGCGTGTCGAGCAGGCGCTGAATCAGGCGTTATTGGGCAAAGTGCTACCCGAAGGTGTAGTGGTCTTCTTGCAGGAGGCCTGGAGCAAAGTGCTGTTGTTGACCTGCCTCAAACACGTTGATGCGTCGGCGCAATGGCATGCCGATGTGCAGACCATGGAGCAATTGATCTGGAGCGTGCAGCGCCATGAGGAGCCCGATGCCGGCCTGCGCTTGTTGACGCTGGTGCCGGGGTTGCTAAAGGCCTTGCGCGATGGACTGAGCAGCTCGGCATTCGATCCGTTCGCCACCAGTGAGTTTTTCAGTGAGCTGGAAACCTTGCACGTGCAATTGTTCGAGCGCCCGGGCCAGGCGGCTGAACAGCCCGTCGAGCCGCCGGTGATGGTCGAAGTGCTGCAGCAAATCGTGCTGCACAACGCCGACGAGGGCCCGACCGATGCGGTGTCAGTACGGTTGCCGGCGGACGATGCCGGTTTGCATCAGGTCGATCAGATGCGTCCGGGCTGCTGGGTCGAGTTTCAGGAAGACGACGAGAACTCCCTGCGTTGCAAGCTGGCAGCGATCATCGATTCCACCGGCAAATACATCTTTGTCGACCGCACAGGCATGAAAGTGCTGGAGCGCAGCCGCACCGGCCTGGCCCTAGAATTTCGCCGTGGCGCGGTGCGGGCGCTGGACGATACCTTGCTGTTCGACCGGGCCCTGGAGTCGGTGCTGGGCAATCTGCGGCGTCTCAATCGCGGCAAGTGATCGCGCCCCGAGGGCCTATCGCGGCATACTGGGCGCCAACACAGTCGTCGTTGAAGGAACCTGTATGCAGTTGGACCCCGCGAGTGGTTGGTGTCAGGGCGTGCGTGTATGCCCCTCGCCCAACTTCAATGCGCGCCCCTCGGGCGAAATTTCCCTGCTGGTGATCCACAACATCAGCCTGCCGCCAGCGCAGTTCGCCACCGGCAAGGTGCAGGAATTTTTCCAGAATCGTCTGGATGTCACGGAGCATCCCTACTTTGCAGGGATTGCTGACCTGCGGGTGTCTGCGCACTTTCTGATCGAGCGTGACGGCACCGTCACTCAGTTTGTCTCTTGCCTTGAGCGCGCTTGGCACGCCGGTGTCTCGAGTTTCGAGGGGCGGGACACCTGTAACGATTTTTCCGTGGGTATCGAGCTCGAAGGCACGGATGATCTGCCGTTCACCGACGCCCAATATCAGGCGTTGACGACACTGACCCGACAACTGCAAAGCACATTTACGGCGATCACCGCGCAGCGCATCTGTGGGCATAGCGACATCGCACCGGGGCGCAAGACGGATCCGGGACCTGCGTTCGACTGGGCGCGCTATCGCGCCGCCCTGGAAAAAGAGGAACAACAATGAGTTTTCTGGTGTTGCTGTTGGCCGTCTGGATCGAGAAGTTTTCGGCCCTGCGCCATCGGGTCCAACGTGACGGCGGTTGGGTGCGTGAACTGAACAAGCTTGAAGTCAGTCCGCGCCTGATCGATCGGCCATGGCTGATATTGGTGGTGCTGGTGTTGTTGCCGGTGGCGCTGCTGGGTTTGTTGTTGGTGGTGCTTGAGCCGGTGGCCTACGGGTTGCTGGCGTTGCCGGTGCACCTGCTGGTGGTGATTTACAGTCTGGGTCGCGGCGATTTGCTGGCTGGCCTGGGACCGTTTCGCGATGCCTGGCGCCGGGAAGACCTGCAAGCCGCTGCCCATGTGGCGAAGCGCGACGTGGACATCTGCGCCGATAGCGGCGAACAACTGCTTGAGCGGGTCGAAGGCCATTTGCTGTGGGAGGCCTACCAGAGCTTTTTCGCGGTGATTTTCTGGTACTTCGTGCTGGGCCCGGTCGCCGCCCTCAGCTACCGGCTGCTGGCGCTGGTCGAAGAGCACGGACAGAACCCGGCCGTGGTCGAGCGCGCTGTACAGTTGCGTCATGCGTTTGATTGGGTGCCGGTGCGTCTGTTGGCGGCCAGTTTCGCGCTGGTCGGAAACTTTGTCGCGGTCAGCCGTGTCATGTTGCATGAACTGCTGAACTGGAACATCAGCGCCGCCCAGTTGATCGAGAAAGTCGGCCTGGTGGCTGGCGAAATTCCTGCACCGGTCGTCGGACCGGATGGTATCAACAGCCTGGACCGGATCTGGGAATTGCTGCTGCGTGCGGCGGTGCTCTGGTATGCAGGTTTTGCGTTGTGGACGGTCCTCCCGTAACCCAACAGCTGTCTGACGTGAACGTCATTGTGGCGAGGGAGCTTGCTCCCGCTGGGCGCGCAGCGCCCTCAAACGGCCACGCGAATATGTCAGGAAAATCCGCTCGTCTGCATTGCGTCTGCTTCGCAGACGAGCGGGAGCAAGCTCCCTCGCCACAAGAAGGATCATCGATCTCAAGACCGGCGATCTGCCGTTAACCTTAAGTTACAAAACCCCCTGCCGATTTAAGCTATACAGAGATAGCGCTGAATAGTGGCTATCTGCCGTCGACCCGCGCCTGCCAATAAAAATAAGAATCAAAAGGGAGACTTCCAGTGAAGAGCTTGCTCTATCCCGCCGTCGCGCTGATGAATCGCCTGAGCTTCGGCATGAAGTTCAGCCTGATCAGTGTGCTGTTCCTCGTGCCGATGCTGGTGACCAACTTCTACCTGGTCCGCGACTCCTATCGTGAATTCCAGGGCACACAGGTCGAACTGCAAAGCCTCGACCTGCTCGGCAGCAGCCTGACCCTGCGGCGTGATCTGGAAACCCTGAACAACCTGGTGCAAATCAACGTCACCCTTGGCCAGTCTGGCAAGGCCGGTAATGTCGAGACGAAGATCAGCGCCCTGGAGCAAAGCGTTCTGGCCCGCCTGCAAGGGCTGACGGCGATGACCACTGATCCGGAACAGATCACGGTTTTCGATGGCAAACGCGATGAAATGATCGCGGCGTTCAAGGCCCAGCAAGCGGAAACCTCCCTGCAAAGCAAAAGTGGAATGATTGGGAAGTTGCTCGGCAGCGCACAGATTTTCAGCCAGATCATCGCCAGTCAGGCCGGCCTGAGCCGCGATACCCAGAGCGACATGCGTCAGCTCAGCGAACTCATTACCAACGTGACTCCGCCGGTGACCCAGATCCTGGGCGACGGCCGGGCGATGGGTTCCTATTCGCTTGGGCAAGGTTTTCTGAATTCGTCGTCGAGCACCCGATTCGATGAGTTGCTGGCGCAGATCGAAAAGCTTCAGGGCGAATACGGTCTGAAGCTCAATGATGCATTGGGCTCCAGCAAAGCGGCGCGTGACACCCTGACCGCCCAGGCCGAGAGCAGCAAGGCCTCGCTGAAAAAGGCCAGTGAGCTGTTCGAAGAACAGGTGGTGATGGCCGACACCCTCGATGCGCCGTGGCAGACTTTTTACGATCAGGTCACCGGCCTGATGGACCAGACCTACCAACTCAATGAAGCGACCCTGACATTCCTCGGTACCCAGTTACAGCAGCGACTGGAGCAGAACCGCACCCACATGGTCTTGCAGGCCGTGGCGCTGTCGGTGGTGTTTGTGTTGATTTTCTACCTCTATGGCGGCTTCTACGCTTCGACTCGTACCACCCTCAAACGCTTGGGCGCGACGCTGGACAAAGTGGCGGCGGGCGACATGACGGTGACCTTCCGCGCCGAAAGTCGCGATGAGCTGGGCGAGCTGGGCGAGGTGTTCAATGGCACCGTGAAAAAAATCCATGACCTGATCGAGCGCGTAGGCCAGACCGTGAATGAGGTCGAGCGCCAGGCCGGGCAGGTCGAAAGTGTTTCTGCCCAAAGCAATCAGGCGGTGGCGGGGCAGCGCTCGCAGATCGAGCAGGTCGCCACGGCCATGAATCAGATGTCGGCCACTTCCCTTGAGGTGGCGCGCAGTGCCGCCGCGGCGGTCAGCAGCGCTCACAGCGTCAACGACGAGACCATCAGCGGTCGCGGCCTGGTAGCGTCCCAGCAGGGCAGCATCGCGCAACTGGCCAGTGAGATCGATCAGTCGGTGCGGGTCATCAACCAATTGGCCAGCGACAGCCAGTCCATCAGCCGCGTGCTGGAAGTGATCAAAAGCATCGCCGAGCAGACCAACCTGCTGGCGCTCAACGCCGCCATTGAGGCCGCTCGTGCCGGTGAGCAGGGGCGTGGTTTTGCGGTGGTGGCCGATGAGGTGCGGACCCTGGCCAAGCGCACCCAGCAATCGACCGAAGAAATCGAGCAGATGATTACCAAGCTCCACAACGGTGTCGGCGCGGCGGTGAAAGCCATGGGCATCAGCCATCAGGTGGCCGATGGCACCGTCGGGCAATCGGAAAAAGTCCAGCAGGCGCTGGAAAACATCCTCGGGGCCGTCGGTATGATCGTCGACCAGAACCAACAGATCGCCGCCGCGGTGGAGCAGCAGACCGCCGTGGCTCACGACATCGATCAGAACATCGTAGAGATCAACCGTGCGGGCGAACGCACCGCCGAAGGTGCGCACCAGACCGAGGACGCCAGTCGTGCGTTGTCAGCCCAGGTGGTGGAACTCAAACAACTGATCAGTGCGTTCCGGGTCTGACGGCACACAGGGATCAAAATGTGGGAGCGGGCTTGCTCGCGAAAGCGGTGTATCAGTCGAATTCATGAGTGACTGACACACCACATTCGCGAGCAGGCTCGCTCCCACAGGTTTTTGTGCAGGGCTGATTTACCAGTTGAACAACTCACAGGCATTGGCCGTGCTCGCTGCCGCCAATTGCTCAGGGCTGATCGACATGATCCCGGCCAGTGCCGAGCAGATCGCCGGCAAGTGCGCCGGGCTGTTGCGTTGACCGGGAAACATGGCAGGCGCCATGTCTGGTGAATCAGTTTCCAGCACCACCGACTCCAGGGGCAGATCGGCGAGGACGCGGTGCATGCGCAACGCCTGCGGCCAGGTCGCGGCACCGCCCAGGCCCAGTTTGAAACCGAGTTTGATGTACTCGCGAGCCTCTTCCTTGCTGCCGGCGAAGGCATGGATGATGCCCGCGCGTTTCAGTCGAAACCTTTTAAGCGTGGCAATCACCGCGGCATGGCTGCGCCGCACATGAATCAGCGCCGGAAGATTGAAGTCCACCGCCAGTTGCAGTTGTGCGTCGAACAAAGCCTGCTGGCGGTCTCGGTCGAGGGTTTCGATGAAGTAATCCAGACCGATCTCACCCACGGCACACAATTGCCGATGACCCGCCAGGCGAGTCAGCCAGTCACCAAGTTCGAGTAAATCGTCAGGGCGATGCTGGTCCAGGTACACCGGGTGCAAACCGAGTGCCGCATGCAGGTCGGGATCGCTTTGCACCAGGTCCCAGACCCGCTGCCAATTTCCCTGATAAACCCCTAGCACCACCATCCGCCGCACCCCGAGGGCGCGGCTTTCGGCGAGCAGCGCCGTGCGGTCCTCGTCGAAGTCCGGAAAATCCAGATGAGTGTGGCTGTCGATCAGCTCCACGGTTCAGTCCTGGCGAATACGCTGCTTGAAGGTCCGCGCGATGGCTTGCACGCCGGGTTGGTAATCGGACTGCTCGATGGCGGCCAGGGCCAGCGCCAGCGCCTTGTCGGCAATCAACTGATGCTGCTGGGCCATGGCGTTGACCGGTAGCGGCAGGAAGTCCAGCAACTGCGTGTCGCCGAATGTGCCGAGGCGCAGCGGACGGGTTTTCAGCGGGAAGTCGTGCAAGGCATCGAACACGCCTTGAAGCAGCACGTAGGACGTGGTCACCAGCGCATCCGGCAAATGCCCCAGGCGCTGCAGCAGTTCTTCCATCAACTGCTTGCCGCACTCGCGACTGAACGACTCGCCATGCTCGATCAGCACGTCGCCTTTGAACCCGCTCAACGCTTCCTTGAACCCGGCGGCACGTTCCTGGCTAATGCTCAGTTCAGGACGGGCACCGATCAGCGCGATTTGCTTGGGCAGAGGGTCGAGCAGGCTGCGGGTCAGTTGCAGGCTGGCCTCGCGATCATCGCTGATCACCGAACAGAAATGCTCAGGCTCCATCACCCGGTCGATGGCGATGATCGGAATACCTTTGGCCTGCAACTGACGATAACTGTCATCACCGGCGGGCAGGCAACTGGCGACGATCAGCGCATCACAGCGTCGGGCACGAAACAGCTGCAGCAATTGCCGTTCGCTGTCCGGCGCATCGTCGGAACTGGCGATCAGTAATTGATAACCGCGCGCCCGGGCGCCTTGCTCCAGCAGTTTGGCGATTCGTGCGTAACTGGGGTTTTCCAGGTCCGGCAGAATGAAGCCCAGGGTGCGGGTGTGCCGACTGCGCAGCCCGGCCGCTTGAGGGTTGGGCGTAAAGCCATGTTGTTCGACGACCGCACGAACGCGCTCGACGGTGGCACTGCTGATCCGTTGCTGTTCGGCCTTGCCATTAATGACATAACTGGCGGTGGTAACGGACACACCGGCCAACTGTGCGATATCACTGAGTTTCAACGCGGGCTTTCCTTGTTTTTCGGCCGACATTTTCGCCAATCCTACCCGATTCGGGCAGACGACCATGGTCTGAACACATCCGACAAGTTGGACTTCAAGGATGGGACATTATCGAGTAACGTGCCAATCATTCTAGATTAAACGTTTCAGCAGGCGTATTTTCTACGTTATAAGCGCATTTGGCCGGTTCTGCCGCGAAACCGCCAAAAATGATGACTAAGCGCCTAAGCTGAATCATTCAAAACAATACCTGGCGCCAACAGACGCCAAAAAGGAGAAAGCATGCTCGAGCTCACCATAGAGCAGATATCCATGGGCCAGTCTGCCGTGGATAAGTCCGAAGCCTTGCAATTGCTGGCCCGGCATCTGGTCACCGATGGCCTGGTGGCCGAGGGTTATCTCACCGGTTTGCAGGCGCGAGAAGCCCAGGGCTCGACCTTTCTCGGTCAAGGTATTGCCATCCCCCACGGTACGCCGCAAACCCGCGATCTGGTGTTTTCCACCGGCGTGAGGCTGATGCAGTTCCCCGAAGGCGTGGATTGGGGCGATGGCCAGATCGTGTACCTGGCGATCGGTATCGCCGCCAAATCCGATGAGCACTTGCGATTGCTGCAACTGCTGACCCGCGCCCTCGGTGAAACCGACCTCGGCCAGGCCCTGCGTCGCGCCAGTTCCGCCGAAGCCTTGTTGAAACTGCTGCAAGGCGCGCCGCAAGAACTGGCGCTGGATGCACAAATGATCGGCCTTGGTGTCTCCGCCGATGACTTCGAAGAACTGGTGTGGCGCGGTGCGCGCTTGCTGCGCCAGGCAGATTGCGTGAGCAACGGTTTCTCCGCTGTTTTGCAGCAAGTCGAGGCGCTGCCGCTGGGTGATGGCTTGTGGTGGTTGCACAGCGAACAAACGGTCAAGCGCCCGGGCCTGGCCTTCGTCACCCCCGACAAACCCATGCGCTACCTCGGCCAGCCGCTCAGCGGTCTGTTCTGCCTGGCCAGCCTCGGCGAAGCCCATCAGGCCTTGCTCGAGCGTCTTTGTGCGTTGCTGATCGAAGGCCGTGGCCACGAATTGGGCCGCGCCACCAGCAGCCGTAAAGTCCTCGAAGTGCTGGGCGGTGAACTGCCGGCGGATTGGCCGAGCGCGCGCATTGCGTTGGCCAACGCCCACGGTTTGCACGCACGCCCGGCGAAAATCCTTGCGCAATTGGCGAAGAGTTTTGAAGGCGAAATCCGCGTGCGCATCGTCGATGGCCAGGACAGCGCCGTGTCGGTGAAGAGCTTGAGCAAATTGCTCAGCCTCGGCGCCCGGCGCGGTCAGGTGCTGGAATTCGTCGCTGAACCGAGCATCGCCGCCGACGCCTTGCCAGCCTTGCTCGCCGCCATCGAAGAGGGCTTGGGCGAAGAAGTCGAGCCGTTGCCCGCCGTGAGCCAGCAGCGCGAGGTGTTTGCCGATGTCGCCGAAGTGCTCCTCGCGCCAGCGTCCGGCAGCCTGGTCCAGGCCATTGCCGCTGCACCGGGCATCGCCATTGGCCCGGCGCACATTCAAGTGCTGCAAACCATCGATTACCCGTTGCGTGGCGAGTCCGCCGCCATCGAGCGCGAGCGTCTCAAACAGGCGTTGGCGCACGTGCGTCGCGACATCGAAGGTTTGATCGAGCGCAGCAAATCCAAGGCCATTCGCGAGATTTTCATCACCCACCAGGAAATGCTCGACGACCCGGAACTGACCGATGAAGTCGACACCCGCCTCAAGCAAGGCGAAAGCGCCGAAGCGGCGTGGATGGCGGTGATCGAAGCCGCGGCCAAACAACAGGAATCGCTGCAGGACGCCTTGCTCGCCGAACGGGCCGCTGACTTGCGCGACATTG
This sequence comes from Pseudomonas sp. LBUM1660, assembly GCF_059695935.1. Lineage (NCBI taxonomy): Bacteria > Pseudomonadati > Pseudomonadota > Gammaproteobacteria > Pseudomonadales > Pseudomonadaceae > Pseudomonas > Pseudomonas sp. LBUM1660. The sequence continues at coordinate 999,001 of NZ_CP166795.1, forward strand.
GCCGTCGGGTGCTGACGCAACTCAGCGGCGTCGAAACCCCGAGTGAACCCGATCAGCCGTACATTCTGGTGATGGACGAAGTCGGCCCGTCCGACGTCGCCCGTCTCGATCCAACCCGCGTGGCCGGCATTCTCACGGCCCGTGGCGGCGCGACCGCTCACAGCGCGATTGTCGCCCGGGCGCTGGGCATCCCGGCCTTGGTCGGTGCCGGTGCAGCGGTGTTGCTGCTGGCGCCGGGCACGCCGTTGCTGATTGACGGTCAGCGCGGTCGTCTGCACGTGGACGCCGACGCGGCGACCTTGCAGCGCGCCACCGAAGAACGCGACACCCGCGAACAACGCCTGAAAGCCGCCGCCGAACAACGTCATCAACCGGCGCTGACCACCGACGGCCACGCGGTCGAAGTGTTCGCTAACATCGGCGAAAGCGCAGGCGTGACCAGCGCGGTGGAGCAGGGTGCCGAAGGCATTGGTTTGCTGCGCACCGAACTGATTTTCATGGCCCATTCCCAGGCGCCGGACGAGGCGACCCAGGAAGTCGAATACCGCCGCGTCCTCGATGGCCTGGCTGGTCGTCCCTTGGTCGTTCGCACCCTCGATGTCGGGGGCGATAAACCACTGCCGTACTGGCCGATTGCGAAAGAAGAAAACCCGTTCCTCGGCGTGCGTGGCATTCGCCTGACCTTGCAGCGTCCACAGATCATGGAAGCGCAATTGCGCGCCTTGCTCCGTGCGGCGGACAACCGCCCGTTGCGGATTATGTTCCCGATGGTCGGCAGCGTTGATGAGTGGCGCCAGGCACGGGACATGACCGAACGCCTGCGTCTGGAAATCCCCGTCGCCGACTTGCAACTGGGGATCATGATCGAGGTGCCATCGGCGGCCTTGCTTGCTCCAGTGCTGGCCAAGGAAGTGGACTTCTTCAGCGTTGGCACCAATGACCTGACCCAATACACCCTGGCCATCGACCGCGGTCATCCAACCTTGTCGGCCCAGGCTGACGGCTTGCACCCGGCGGTGCTGCAATTGATCGACATCACCGTGCGCGCGGCCCATGCCAACGGCAAGTGGGTCGGCGTGTGCGGTGAGCTGGCGGCCGACCCGCTGGCGGTGCCGGTGCTGGTCGGTCTCGGCGTGGACGAGCTCAGCGTGTCCGGTCGTAGCATTGCCGAGGTCAAGGCGCGCATCCGCGAACTCAGCCTGAGCCAAACCAGAATTCTCGCCCAACAGGCCCTGGCCGTGGGCAGCGCCAATGAAGTGCGCGCATTAGTGGAGGCCCTGTAATGGCCAAGATACTGACCCTTACGCTCAACCCGGCGTTGGACTTGACGGTGCAGTTGCCGCGTCTTGAGCCCGGCCACGTCAATCGCAGCGACGAGATGCACACCCACGCCGCCGGTAAAGGCGTGAACGTGGCGCAGGTGCTGGCCGACCTCGGGCATCAACTGACGGTCAGCGGTTTCCTCGGTGAAGACAACCTTCAAGCGTTCGAAACCCTGTTCGCCAAACGCGGGTTTGTCGATGCGTTCATCCGGGTGCCCGGTGAGACACGCAGCAACATCAAACTGGCGGAAAACGATGGGCGCATCACCGACATCAACGGGCCAGGACCGATGGTCAATGAGGCCGCGCAGCAAGCGTTGCTGGATCGACTTGATCAGATTGCGCCCGGTCATGACGCCGTCGTTGTGGCCGGCAGCCTGCCACAAGGGATCAGTCCTCAGTGGTTGCAGGCGTTGATTGAGCGTTTGAAAAACCTCGGTCTGAACGTCGCCCTCGACACCAGCGGCGAAGCCTTGCGTGCTGCGCTCAAGGCCGGCCCCTGGCTGATCAAACCGAACACTGAAGAACTGGCCGACGCGCTGGGCTGCGAGGTGATATCGGTGGCGGCACAAGCCGAAGCGGCGAGCCGTTTGCGCGCTCAAGGCATCGAGCATGTGGTGATCTCCCACGGTGCCGATGGCGTGAATTGGTTCAGTGTCGGCACGGCGATGCATGCCACGCCGCCCAAGGTCAGCGTCGCCAGCACCGTGGGCGCGGGCGATTCGTTGCTGGCCGGCATGCTCCACGGTTTGCTCAGCGCCGACACGCCTGAACAGACCTTGCGCACCGCTACGGCGATTGCCGCGATGGCGGTCACGCAGATCGGTTTCGGAATGGGCGATGTCGCGCAGTTGGCGCGGCTCGAACAGGGCGTGCGCATCCGCACCCTGACAGAACAATAAGAGGGTTTGTCATGAAGTTAGCCATTGTTACGGCCTGCCCGAACGGCATGGTTACCAGTGTGCTGTGCGCCCGTTTGCTCGATGCAGCGGCCCAGCGTCAGGGCTGGAGCACCAGCGTCGAAGTGGTGGATGCCGCGCACCCGGAACGTCAGCTGTCAGCGGCCACGATTGAAGCGGCCGAGTGGGTGCTGCTGGTCACCAGTACGCCGGTGGATATGTCGCGGTTTGTTGGCAAACGCGTCTTCCAGAGCACGCCCGCTCAAGCGCTGCAGGATGTCGAAGCGGTGCTGCGACGCGGTGCTGAAGACGCTCAGGTGTATGTCGCGCCCGAAGCTGTCGCGCAACCTGCTGCTGCCGTTCAAAACGCGCCACGCCTGGTGGCGATCACGGCGTGTCCGACGGGTGTCGCTCACACCTTCATGGCCGCCGAAGCCTTGCAGCAAGCAGCCAAGCGTCTGGGCTACGACCTGCAAGTAGAAACCCAGGGCTCGGTCGGCGCGCGCAATCCACTCAGCGCTGCGGCAATTGCCGATGCCGATGTGGTGCTGTTGGCGTGCGATATCGAAGTCGCCACCGAGCGTTTTGCCGGCAAGAAAATCTACCGCTGCGGTACTGGCATTGCGTTGAAACAAGCCGAGGCGACGCTGAATAAAGCGCTGGCCGAAGGCAAGCAGGAAACCGCATCGACCGGCGCCAAAGGCCCGGCCAAACAGGAGAAGACCGGCGTCTATAAACACCTGCTGACGGGCGTGTCGTTCATGTTGCCGATGGTGGTGGCGGGCGGCTTGATGATTGCGTTGTCGTTCGTGTTTGGTATCACCGCATTCAAGGAGGAAGGCACACTCGCCGCCGCACTGATGCAGATCGGTGGCGAGACTGCATTCAAGTTGATGGTGCCGTTGCTGGCGGGTTACATCGCCTACTCGATCGCCGACCGTCCGGGGCTGGCGCCGGGGATGATCGGTGGCCTGCTGGCGAGCACCTTGGGCGCCGGTTTTATCGGCGGGATCATTGCCGGTTTCATCGCCGGTTACGCGGCGCAGGCGATCAATCGATACGCACGCTTGCCGCAAAGTCTTGAGGCGCTGAAACCGATCCTGATCATCCCGTTGCTGGCGAGCCTGTTCACTGGCCTGGTGATGATTTACATCGTCGGCAAACCGGTGGCTGGGATGCTCGAGGGGCTCACACACTTCCTCGACAGCATGGGCACCACCAACGCAATTCTGCTCGGTGTGCTGCTCGGCGGAATGATGTGCGTCGACCTTGGCGGACCGATCAACAAGGCCGCGTATGCGTTCTCGGTCGGGCTGCTGGCCTCGCAAAGTTATGCACCGATGGCCGCGACCATGGCCGCCGGCATGGTGCCGCCGATTGGCTTGGGCATCGCCACGTTTATCGCACGGCGCAAGTTTGCTCAGGCCGAACGCGAGGCGGGTAAAGCGGCGCTGGTGTTGGGGCTGTGTTTCATCTCCGAAGGGGCGATTCCGTTTGCTGCCAAAGACCCGTTGCGGGTGATTCCAGCGAGCATTGCCGGGGGCGCATTGACCGGTGCGTTGTCGATGTATTTCGGCTGCAAACTGATGGCGCCGCACGGTGGGTTGTTTGTGTTGGCGATCCCGAATGCGATCAACCATGCGCTGTTGTACCTGCTGGCGATTGTGGCGGGGAGTTTGTTGACGGCGGTGGCGTATGCGCTGCTCAAGCGGCCGGAAGTTGTTGAGATGGCACTGGAACCCGCCAAGGCCTGACACCAACCTTGTAGGAGCGAGGCTTGCCCGCGAAGGCGAACTGACAGACACATATTTTGTTGAATGTTAAACCGTCTTCGCGGGCAAGCCTCGCTCCTACATGGGCGCGCGGTGTCACACCGGTTTCATGCGCACGTGCTTTAGTTTTCCTTTTGAGGGAGAACACCATGAGCGAATTCGACCTCGGCCGCCGGCGTGTCATGCAAGCCGTCGGCGCCGGGCTTTTGCTTCCAGGGCTGGCGCCGGCCGTCATCGCCTCGGTCAAGGACCGTCCGCAACTCACCGATGGCGTGCAGTCCGGCGATCTGATGGGCGACCGGGCGATGATCTGGAGCCGCAGCGACCGGCCGGCGCGGATGGTGGTGGAATGGGACACCCGCAGCTTGTTCAGCAACCCCCGTCGATTCGTCTCGCCATTGGCCGATGCGCGCAGCGATTTCACCGCACGGGTCGAACTCACGGGCCTGCCGGCCGATCAGTCGATTTTCTATCGCGTGTATTTCGAAGACGCCCACAGCGGCGTCGCCAGCGAACCCTGGTTCGGCCACTTGCGCAGCGTGCCGCAAACCCGGCGCGACCTTCGTTTCGTCTGGAGCGGCGACACCGTTGGCCAGGGCTTCGGCATCAACCCGGAAATCGGCGGCATGCGCATCTACGAAGCCATGCGTCTGCGCCTGCCCGACTTCTTTATCCACAGCGGCGACACCATCTACGCCGACGGTCCGGTGCCGGCGCAACTGACCACCGAAAGCGGCCGGGTGTGGCGCAATATCACCAGCGAAGCCAAGAGCAAGGTCGCTGAATCCCTCGACGACTACCGCGGCAATTACCGCTACAACTTGATGGACGAAAACGTCCGTCGCTTCAACGCCGAAGTCCCGCAGATCTGGCAGTGGGACGACCATGAAGTGGTGAACAACTGGTCACCGGGCAAGCAGTTGGATGACCGATACAAGAGCAAAGATATCCACAGCCTGGTGGGCCGCGCCCGCCAGGCCTGGCTCGAATATGCGCCCATGCGTCTACAGAGCGCCGATGGCGGCGGGCGGATTTATCGCCAGCTTGGCTATGGGCCGATGCTGGATGTGTTCGTGCTGGACATGCGCAGCTATCGCGAAGCCAATGACGACAACCTCGGCGCCGGCAAACCGTTTTTTGGTCGTGAGCAACTCGACTGGCTCAAGGCTTCGTTAAAAGCCTCCACTGCCCAATGGAAAGTCATCGCCGCCGACATGCCGATCGGCCTCGGCGTTCCCGACGGAGAGGTCCGCCCGGGTGTGGCGCGCTGGGAAGCGGTGGCCAACGGTGATCCCGGACCGGCCCAGGGACGTGAACTGGAAATCGCTGAACTCTTGGGCTTTTTACGGGCGCAGCAGGTGCGCAATTACGTGTTCCTGACGGCGGATGTGCATTACTGCGCCGCGCATCATTACCACCCGGATCGCGCCGCGTTCCAGGATTTCGAGCCGTTCTGGGAGTTTGTGGCCGGGCCGTTGAATGCCGGGAGCTTCGGACCCAATCCGCTGGACAAGACCTTCGGGCCCGAAGTGGTTTTCGAGAAAGCTCCGCTGGCACAAAACACCTCGCCGTTTGCCGGTTTTCAGTTTTTTGGCGAGGTGAATATCGATGGGCAGACGGGGGAGATGAGTGTGGTGTTACGGGATCTGGATGGGGTGGCGGTGTTTGAGCAGAAAGTGCAGCCGGTCTGATGGTCGTACGCCAGCCCCCTGTAGGAGCGAGCCTGCTCGCGATGGCGATCTCACAGTCAACGAAGCTGTTGAATGTGATGACCTCATAGCGAGCAGGCTCACTCCTGCAGGGAGTGCGGGTTGTCAGTAGACGTCGCGGCGGTAACGGCCCTGTTCGATCAGTCGGTCCACTTCTTCAATCCCGAGCACTTCGTTGAGTACGTGATCCACGCCTGAAGCCATTCCCTGCAAGCTGCCGCAGATGTAAATCACGGCGCCGTCGGCCAACCATTTTTTCAGCTCATCCGCAGACTCACGCAGCCGATCCTGTACATAAATCTTCTCGGCCTGATCCCGCGAGAACGCCAGGTCCAGTCGCTCCAGATCACCTGACGTCAACCACTCCTCAAGCTCATCGCGGCACAGATAGTCGTATTCCCGATTTCGCTCACCGAACAGCAACCAATGCCGTTGCTGCCCATCGGTAATGCGCGCCTTGAGCAAACTGCGCAGCCCGGCCAGCCCGGTGCCGTTGCCCAGCAGGATCATCGGCACCGGCTCGGTCGGCAGGTGGAAGCCACTGTTGCGCCTCACTCGCAGGCTGATGGTGCCACCCACCGGCGCGTGTTCGGTCAGCCAACCGGAGCCGATGCCCAGGCTGCCATCGGCATGCAACTCCTGACGCACGATCAGTTCGAGCACGCCGTCGGCGGCGATCGAGGCGATGGAGTATTCGCGCAGGGCCAAGGGCACCAGGGCGTCGGCCAGCGCTTGCGCGTGCAGGCCGACCAGGTGGGTTCTGTTTTCCGGCAGTTGTCGGCTGGCGAGGGCTTGCTCCAGCGGTTGCGACAGTCCGTCGAAGGTCACCATAGCCCGGCCTTCAATGCCCAGGCCATCAAGGAAATGCTCGATCGCCCACGGGCAATTGCGTGGCAGGATTTCCACCAGATCCCCCGCCAGCCAACTGCTGGTCGTCGGGGCGGTCAGGCCCAGCAAGTACACCGGTGAGCCGCTGCTGTCCGGGTTCATCAACTCGCGGCGGGTCAGGGTCCAGTGGTCGTAGCTCGGGGCTTGCCAGGTGTCGACCGGCGCTTGCCCGGTCAACAGACCGAGTTGCTGCTGCCAGTGACGCAAGGCGTAAGGGTCGCCGCTGTCGACTTCCACCGGGGCGAACAAGGTCTTGCCGCCATGTTCGCCCAGCCAGGTGTGCAAGCGTCGGGCGAAGCCGCAGAAGTGTTGATACTGGCGATCACCGAGACCCAGTACCGCATAATTCAGGCTTTCCAGGTTCGACGCCTGGCCCAGCACCTTGCGCTCGAAAACCCGGGCGCTGTCCGGTGCTTCGCCGTCGCCGAAGGTGCTGACCACGAACAGCGCATTGCTGGATTCACGCAAATCCTGTTCGCTGACATTCGCCAGCGGCTGAACCTTCACCGGCAGGCCGGCCGCCTGCAATTGCCCGGCGGTCTGCCACGCCAGTTGCTCGGCAAAGCCGCTTTGGCTGGCGAAGCCGATCAACCAAGCGGGTGCATTGCTGCCCGTTTGCGCGAAGTCTTTGCGGGCGTCCCTGATCTGTTTTTTCTTGCGGCGACGGTCCAGGTACAACAACCAGCCAGTGACGAAGAACAGCGGCATGGTCAGCGCGGTGAGGGTCAGGATGATCCGCCCGACGATGCCGAAGTAACTGCCCACGTGCAGCGCGTAGATACTGGTCAGCAACTGCGCCTTGAGGCTCTTGTCGCTGTAACGGTCATGCCGTTTGACGAGGCCGGTGGCCGGATCGAGGGTGATCTGGTTCAGCGCACGGTCATGGGGCGAAGTGTTCAACAGGTAGTAAACGGTGGCGGGTTGGCCGGCCACGGGCGGCATGCGGATGTTGTAGGCACTGAGTGCCGGACCTGCGGCGCTGTAGATGCTGCTCCACATGGCGGCGTAATCGGCGGTGGGCGCCGGGCCGCTTGGCGCAGGACCTCGACCGCCGCGCACGCGCTCTTTTTGCGGAGCGTCGGAAAGCAATTGGGTCAGGCCCTTGTTGTACCACTCATAGGACCAGGACAACCCGGTCAGCGCTGACAGGAGGTAAAACACCAGGCACCAGGTGCCGGCCACCGAGTGCAGGTCCCAGTTGAAACTGCGGCCCTTTTTCTTCCAGTCGAGGGTCAGCCAGGCGCGCCAGTTTTTCCATTGGCGCGGCCAGCGCAGGTACAGACCGGACAGGCAGAAAAACACCAGGATCAGCGTGCAGGCCCCGGTGATCTGCCGCCCGGTATCGCCCATGGCGAGGAAACGGTGCAGTTGCAGCATCAGGCCGAAGAAGTCCTGGCCGGTGGCTTCACCCATGAACTCGGCGGTGTACGGATCGAAGTAGCGCATCTCGCCACGGCGTTCGCCCGGTGGCGGTGTGAAACTCACCCGCGCGGCATTGCCGCTGTCGGTATCGACCCAGAGCATCGCGACTTTTTTGCCGGAGGCGCCCTCGATTTTTTCCACCAGTTCGGCGGGCGGCAGCACACCGGCAACCTGCTTTTCGACCTGCAGCACGGAAGGATTGAGCACGCTGAGGATTTCATCCTCAAACGACACCATCGCCCCGGTGATGCCCATCAGGGCCAGGACCAGTCCGGCACTGATGCCAAAAAACCAGTGCAACTGGAACAGGGTTTTCTTCAACACGTCGCTCGCCTTGTTCGTTCGAAATAATCATCACGGCGCGCATTATGCCGTGGGTTGCTGAGAAACATTCTTTTTTACGTACAAAAGCCCCGTTCATGTAGATGAACGGGGCCTGGCCTGATTTCAGCCTCACCCACATCCCATGTGGGAGCGGGCTTGCTCGCGAATGCGGAGTATCAGTCGACACCTTTATCGGGTGTGATGGCCCCTTCGCGAGCAAGCCCGCTCCCACAGGGGATTGCGGTGTGGCTGGCAATCAGAAGTGGAAGTTGGTGCTCAGCAATGCCGTGCGGCCTGCCGCCTGGTTGGCGAAGTGGGTCGAGAAGGCTTTGTCGTAGTAGGTTTCGTCGGTCAGGTTCTGCACGTTCAGTTGCAAGTCGACGTTTTTAGTCAACTTGTACGCGGCCATTGCGTCGTAACGAACGTAGGAATCGACCATGGTGGTGTTGGCCACACTGCCGAATACATCGTCAACATAGAACGCACCGCCACCGATGGTCAGCTTCGGCGTGACTTGATAGGTCGTCCACAGGCTTGCGCTGTTTTTCGGGGTGTTAGGCAGCTCGTTACCATCGTTGGCTTTGCCCAGTGGGCCGCCGTCGACTTGCTCGCTGTCCATGTAGGCGTAACCGGCGAAGACTTGCCATTTTTCAGTGATCTTGCCGGTGGCCGACAGTTCGATACCTTGAACGCGGGTTTTGCCAGCGTTCTCATACGAAGTGGTATCGACTTGTACGCGGGCGTTTTCTTTCTCGGTGCGGAAGATATCGGCGGTCAGCGACAGGCGATCGTTCAGCAAGTCCCACTTGGTGCCGATTTCGTAGTTCTTGGTGGTTTCCGGCTCCATGTCGCTGCTCAGCAGATTGCCGTTGCGATCCGGAGTGCCGCCCAACGGATTGCCTTCCTGGCCTTCGCCCAGGGTGTTGCCCGGCGGCGTGGCGGAGGTGGCATAGGACGCGTAGATGCTGCCGTTTTCGGCCGGTTTGTAGACCACGCCGAACTGGCCGGTCACGAACTCGCTGACATCATCTCCTTTGGAGGTGGTCACGCTGGACGCGTTGTAGGTTTTGTACTTCGTGTCGAAATGGTCGTAACGCAGGCCCATGTTCACCAGCCATTGTTCTGACAATTCCAGCGTGTCGAACACGTACAGCGCATAGGTGTTGGCTTTGGTATCGGTGCCGGCGTAGTTACGCGAGATTGCACCGTTCCATGGATCGTTCGGGTTCGGGTTGGACAGCGAGGTGCAGTTGTAGCCGCTTGGTGCGCCGATGATCGCCGGGCGGCAGTTGTTTGTCGCTGCAGCCGTCGCCGGGGTGGTGTCGGTGTTGACGCTGTACGAGGATTTTTCGCTTTCCTCGTGGCTCAACTCGATACCGGTGGAGAAGCTGTTCTTGAACCCGGCGATGTAGACGTCGCCAAACAGATCGGTCTGGTTCGTGGTGGTCTCGGTGTTGCTGACGCGGGTGTTGGCCCGGCGCCAGACGCTGCCGTTATTGACGTTGCCCTTGCTGTCATCCGGCTGGGTCAGGATGTAATCCTGCATGCTGTTGCCGTGGCGCAGGGTGTTCTTGACGGTCAGCGCATCGGTCAGGTCGTGCTCGATGGCGAAGGTTGCTGTGTCGGTGCGGCCCTTGCGGAAATCGCGATCCAGACCGTAGAAGTTGCTGTCATCGCCACCGGCGAACGGCTTGTCCGGGTTGGACTTGGTGCGGGCGGCGGAACCGGCGACCGGGATGGTGTACGGAATGCCCGAGTCTGGCGTGTCGTTGCTTTCCAGATGGTAGTAATCGAGGTTGACCCGGGTGTCGGTGCCCAGGCCGAACGCCAGCGACGGCGCGATGCCCCAGCGGTCGTAATCGACGCTGTCACGGCCGGCGACATTGCTTTCGTGGCTCATCAGGTTCAGACGGCCAGCGGCGGTGTCGGTGAACTGGTAATTGCCGTCCAGGGTGTAACGCTGGGTCTGGTCCGAACCCCAGGTAAAACCACCGTCAAACGAGTCGCCCAAGTGCGCCTTTTTGCTCACCAGGTTAATGCTGCCGCCCGCCGCGCCACGGCCGCCAATGGCCGAGTTCGGGCCTTTGCTGACTTCGATCGATTCGACGGCGAAGATCTCGCGGCTCTGCGAACCGGTGTCGCGCACGCCGTCCAGATAGGTGTCGCCCTGAGCGTCGAAACCACGAATGAACGGACGATCGCCTTGTGGGTTGCCACCTTCACCGGCACCGAAGGTGATGCCCGGAACGGTGCGCAGTGCGTCCTGCATGTTGAGGGCGCCGGTGTCCTTGAGCACCTGCTGCGGGATGACGGTGACCGAGCGCGGTGTGTCCACCAGCGGTGCGGTGTACTTGGGCGAGGAGGCTTTTTCGACGTTGTAGGACGTCGCGTCCTGAGCTTCGCCAGTGATGGCGGTTGCGCCCAGGGAAATCGCATTGCCCGGCGCTTTTCCCTCGGTCTCTTGCGCCGCGAAAACCATGTGTCCGGCAGAGCCGGCCGTGATCGCCACGCCAATTGCAGACGCGAGCAAACGCGGTGAACTGACCGGTAATTGTGATTGTTGGCGTGACATGTGAATTCCCCTCCCCAAGGATTTGAGGCCGCGGAATATAGGGTAGACGCGTATTTGTATCAATTGCGAAACGTTACTATTCGCGAGGAATTTACATTCTTTACAATTTAACCTTACGGTTTTTGATGATTCGTTCGTCGTGGGGGTTTTACACGGCCAATAAGAATCAATACCATTGCCGCCTCTTTACCTCCAGGTGTCATCCCATGCTGCTGCACATTCCCGGCGTGTTCGCGAAAGAAGAAGTGCAGCGCATCCGCGAGGCTCTGGAGCAGGCAGATTGGGCCGATGGAAAAATCACCGCCGGCTACCAGTCGGCCAAAGCCAAGCACAACCTGCAAATGCCTGAAGGTCATCCGCTGGCCAAGGAAGTGGGCGCGGCGATGCTGGAGCGGCTGTGGAAAAATCCGCTGTTCATGTCCGCAGCGTTGCCGCACAAGGTTTTTCCTCCGTTGCTGAACTGTTACACGGCGGGCGGCAGTTTCGACTTTCATATCGACAATGCCGTGCGCCAGCCCAAGGGCGGTATCGAGCGGGTTCGCACCGATCTGTCAGCGACGCTGTTTTTCAGCGAACCGGACGACTATGACGGCGGAGAACTGGAAATCCAGGACACCTTCGGCACCCAGCGCGTGAAGTTGCCCGCCGGGGACATGGTCCTGTATCCCGGCACCAGCCTGCACAAGGTCAACGCCGTCACCCGCGGCACGCGTTATGCGTCGTTCTTCTGGACCCAAAGCCTGGTGCGCGAAGACAGTCAGCGCGCGTTGCTGTACGAGATGGACGGGGCGATCCAGCAACTGACTCAGGACATGCCCGATCACCCGTCGCTGATCCGCCTCACGGGCACGTATCACAACCTCTTGCGTCGCTGGGTCGACGTATGAGTTTTCAATTGCGCCGCGAGGAAGTCCTCGATGGTGATTCGCTCAAAGCCATGCTGGAGGAAAGCCCCGCTCGTGCGGCGCAGGCGATTCTGATCGCTGCCCGCGAAGGCGTGCTCGACGCTCAGGCCTTGCTCGGGCAGATTCTGCTGGACGGCCAGGGCATCGCGATGGATCAGGCGCTGGCGCTGCGCTGGTTCGCGATTGCGGCTCAGGGCGGTCACTTGATGGCGCGCAACATGCTCGGTCGTTGTCATGAACATGGCTGGGGGTGTGCGGCGGATGCCTCGATTGCTGCGCGGCATTATCGAATCGCCGTCGACGCCGGGCTGGATTGGGCGATGTACAACTACGCCAATCTGCTGGCCACCGGACGCGGGGTGACTGAGGATCAGTTGCAAGCGTTGAACCTTTATCGCCGTGCGGCTGAGCTGGGTCATGCGAAGTCGATGAACCTGCTGGGGCGTTATCTGGAACAAGGACGGGAGTGTCCGGCGGATCCGCAAGCTGCGCGTGAGTGGTATCGACGCTCGGCGCTCGGCGGTGACTTTCGCGGGCAGTTCAGTTATGCCGCGGTGCTGGCTGACGAGGGACATATCGAAGAAGCGCTGGGTTGGTTACGCAAGGCGATGGAGGCGGGGAATCTGAATTTTCTGCGGGTGGCGAGCAAGGCGCTGTTGAGCGCCTTGAATCCACAAATTCGTGAGTTAGCGGCTCTCTATCATCAGCGCGTCGCTCAGATGAGCGATGAGCGGTCCGTGTCAGGGGTTGTTGAGCTGGTTTAAATCACTATGATTGGAAACTAATCACATCTCATCAATTGCTTCCTGGAGACGAAATCATGGCGGCAACCAAAGTGCTGACGGCCCATGTCCCGTTGGAGCTAGCTGATAAAGTCGATCAGATGGCTGCGAAGCTGGAGCGTTCACGGGGCTGGATCGTGAAGCAAGCGCTTGCTGACTGGGTCGATCTGGAAGAGGACCGCAGCCGGCTTACTCGTGAGGCAATGACTGACGTTGACGCCGGACGTGTGATTGATCATCAGTCTGTCCAAGCCTGGGCAGAAAGTTTGGGCACTGATAAACCGTTGCCGGTACCGTACTGATGGAGTTGAAGTGGACGAGCAAGGCGTTATCGGATCTCGCCCGATTTTTTGATTTTTTTGCGGTAGTCAATCGTCCTGCGGCAGCCCGTACCATGCAATCTCTCACTCAGGCTCCCGAAGCGTTAATCAGCAATCCTCGGATCGGAGAGCGAGTCGACGAGTTTGAACCGCGAGATGTGCGACGACTTTTGGTCGGCCATTACGAAATGCGGTATGAGATTCAAGGCTCCACGCTCTACATCCTTCGTCTTTGGCATGTGAGAGAAAACCGATAAAAGTTGCTCCGACAGCCTGGAATGTCAGACACAAAAAAGCCCATGACACGTCATGGGCTTTTTGTTTTGAGCGTCTAGCGCTTACACGTAAAACGACTTCAGCGGCGGGAATCCATTGAATTCAACCGCGCTGTAACTGGTGGTATACGCACCGGTCGACAACCAGTACAAACGATCACCAATCGCCAGGTTCAGCGGCAGACCGTACTTGTAGTTCTCGTACATGATGTCGGCGCTGTCGCAGGTCGGGCCGGCGATGACCACTTCTTCCATCTCGCCTTTCTTCTCGGTCCAGATCGGGAACTTGATGGCTTCGTCCATGGTTTCGATCAGGCCGGAGAACTTGCCCACATCCGTGTACACCCATCGCTCTACCGCGGTACGGGATTTACGGGCGACCAGCACCACTTCGCTGACCAGGATTCCGGCGTTGGCGATTAGCGAGCGGCCCGGTTCCAGGATGATTTCCGGCAGTTCGTCACCGAAGTCTTCCTTGAGGAAACGGATGATTTCTTCAGCGTAGGTTTCCAGGCTGTTGGTGCGGGTGATGTAGTTGGCCGGGAAGCCACCGCCCATGTTGATCAGCTTCAGGTGAATGCCGTCTTCTTCTTTCAGGCGTTCGAAGATCACTTTGACCTTGGCGATCGCCGCGTCCCAGACGCTGATGTCGCGCTGTTGCGAGCCGACGTGGAACGAGATGCCGTATGGCACCAGGCCCAGGTCACGAGCGAGGATCAGCAGGTCCATGGCCATGTCGGTCTGGCAGCCGAATTTGCGCGACAGAGGCCAGTCAGCGGTGGTCGAGCCTTCGGTGAGGATGCGCACGTAGACTTTCGAGCCCGGTGCAGCCTTGGCGATGTTACGCAGGTCGGCTTCGGAGTCGGTGGCATACAGACGCACGCCCTTCTCGTAGAAGTAGCGGATGTCCTTGGATTTCTTGATGGTGTTGCCGTAGCTGATGCGATCCGGGCCGACACCCTGGTTCATCACTTTGTCGAGCTCGTAGATCGACGCGATGTCGAAGTTCGAGCCTTTCTCTTTGAGCAAGTCGATGATTTCGACGGCCGGGTTGGCCTTGACCGCGTAGTAGACCTTGGCGAATTCGAAACCGGCGCGCAGGTCGTCATAGGCCTGGCTGATCATCGCGGTGTCGATCACCACGAACGGGGTTTCTTGTTTGTCGGCGAAAGCCTTCATTTTGTTGAAGGTATCGCGCGCGAAATAGTCTTCGACGTTGATCGACATGCTGGGAACTCCTACTGGCAAACTGAAATTATCAATGGGTGCGAGGGTGTGTCATCAATGAAATCGCACTCGTGATTTCATTGATGACACACCCTCCTGAACGTCCTCCGTATCCCCACTTTGGTTCGCCTACTTCCCAAGGCATGTCGCCGAAAGCAAAAAGGCCATGGGAGGCGGTGCTTCCCTTGGCCTTGCTGTCTCGTCGTCAGTACTTGAGCCGGATGGATCGTTTCCAGCATGGACGTTCGGCGCGAACTTTAGGGCGTGAGGGGCTTGAGATCAACAAAAAATGTCGCGTTTTTGCACGCTTCCGTCGTGCGGTCCCCGACAGTTACTGATGTAACCGACCTGCATGACAGTGTGATGTTCCCCGGATAAGGGGATTTTGGCGGGATTCAGATAAATCGAGTTGGCCCATTCGCGGGCAAGCCTCGCTCCTACAGGGTTGCGGCATGCCGTGATGTTGCGTACGACACCGCACCTGTAGGAGCGAGGCTTGCCCGTGAAGGCGTCAGATCAGGCGACAGCAGTCTCGGCCGGCGAAACAATGCTGGTCTTGCCGCCACGGGACTTACCGGAACTCAGGTACTCGGCAATCGATTCCTGAGTCACTTCCCCCAGGAACACTCGCTCGGCATCCATCACCGGCAACCACGAGCGGTTGAACTCGTACATCCGTGACAACAGGATGCGCAAATGCTCGTCGTACGCTGCGGTGGCGTTGAATTCGCGCAGGTATTGCGTACAAGTACCGGTCTGACGGTGCAAGTCGCGACGTCGTACATAACCCAGCGCCTTGTTATCACCATCGGTGACCACCACATAACGACGGTCCAGTTCGTCCATCAACTCCAGGGCTTCGGCCACCGGCGTTTCCGGGCTCACCGACGGCGCGTTGTCCGCCGCGTCCTCAGCCTTCACCAGCAACAGACGCTTGAGGGTGCTGTCCTGACCGACGAAGTTGCTGACAAAGTCGTCCGCCGGATGCGCCAGCAGCGTGTCCGGGTGATCGATCTGCAGCAGCTTGCCGGCGCGGAAGATGGCAATCTTGTCGCCCAGCTTGATGGCTTCGTCGATGTCGTGGCTGACCATGATTACGGTCTTGTTCAGCGCGCGCTGCATTTCGAAGAACTCGTTCTGGATCATCTCGCGGTTGATCGGATCGACCGCGCCGAACGGTTCGTCCATCAGCAACAGCGGTGCATCCGCCGCCAGCGCACGAATCACGCCGATCCGTTGCTGTTGGCCACCGGACAACTCACGGGGGTAGCGATTCAGATACTGTTTGGGCTCGAGCTTGATCATGCTCATCAACTCGCGAGCGCGGTCGTGGCATTTCTGTTTGTCCCAGCCCAGCAGGCGCGGAACGATGGTGATGTTTTCCTCGATGGTCATGTTCGGGAACAAGCCAATTTGCTGGATCACATAACCGATGTTGCGACGCAGGGTCACGGCGTCGAGGTCGGTGGTGTCTTCGCCGTTGATCAGGATCTTGCCCGAGGTCGGCTTGATCAGGCGGTTGATCATTTTCAGCGTGGTGCTTTTGCCGCAGCCCGATGGCCCGAGGAACACACAGATCTCGCCTTCATTGACGGTCAGGCTTACCGAGTCCACGGCTTTCACATCTTTGCCGTTGCTTTGGAAGGTCTTGCTGAGGTTTTGAAGTTCGATCATTTGAGCAGTCCTTTAGGAGTCAGCGTGCGTTGCAGCCATTGCAGAAGCAGGTCGGCGAAGATGGCCAGGAGACTGACCAGCACGGCGCCGACGATCAGCATCGACATGTCGCTGCGGCTGATGGAAGCGAGAATGAGTACACCGAGGCCACCGGCACCGATGGTGGCGGCGATGGTCATGACACCGATGTTCATGACCACGGCGGTGCGCACACCGGCGAGGATCACCGGCACTGCGATCGGCAGTTCGACCATGCGCAGACGCTGGCCGAAGGTCATGCCGATGCCGCGCGCGGCTTCGCGAATGCCGGGGTCGACGCCGGTCAGGGCGAGGTAGGTGTTACGCATGATCGGCAGCAGCGAATACAGAAACACCGCCGTGATCGCCGGCATCGGACCGAGGCCCTGGCCGAATTTGGAGTAGAACGGCAGCAGCAGGCCGAACAGCGCAATCGACGGTACGGTCAGCAGCACGGTGGCGCTGGCTTGCAAGGGACCGGCGAGTGTCGGGAAACGTGTCATCAAAATGCCGAGCGGCACGCCGACCAGAATCGCCAAGGTCACGGCGATGCCGACCAGGGTGATGTGCTGCCAGGTCAGGTGCAGCACCAGCGGCCAGTCGAGATGGGAAAAGGCGTTGAGAAATTCCATGGCTTTTCCTCCTTAGTTCAATGGATGCTGGCGCAGGAAATCGGCGGCAACGGATGAAGGGCTTTCGTGATCGACATCGACCCGCGCATTGAGTTGGCGCATGGTGGCGTCGTCGAACAGTTCCGCCAGCGGCTTTATTTCTTCCGCCAGTTTTGGATGGGCGTCGAGGTAGTCCTGACGCACCACTGGCGCGGCGGTGTAATCCGGGAAGTAGTGCTTGTCGTCTTCAAGCAGTTTGAGCTTGAAGGCATTCAAACGACCGTCGGTGGTGTAGACCAGACCGGCAAATACCTGGCCATTGCGCAGGGCGGTGTAGACCAAACCTGCATCCATCTGCCGTATGTTTTTGCGGGTCAGGTTCATGCCGTAGAGGTCGACCATGCCGTCCAGACCGTCGGAACGGTTGGCGAACTCGGTGTCCAGCGCCACCAGGTGATTGGTCTTCGCCTCAGCCTGCAGCACCGTGTTCAGCTCGCTGATGGTGTTGATCTGCGGGTAAGCCTTCGCGGTGCTTTCCGGCAAGGCCAGGGCATAGGTGTTGCTGAATTTCGACGGGGTCAGCCAGATCAGGCCTTTTTTCGCATCGAGTTCTTTCACCTTGGCGTAGGACTGGGCGCTGTCGAGTTTTTCGGTGACATGGTTGTAAGCCACCAGCGACACGCCGGTGTATTCCCACATCAAATCCAGTTGGCCACTTTCGTGGGCGCTGCGGGCCAGATTGCTGCCCAGACCGCCGGTCACCTGGGTGTCGTAACCCTTGGTGCGCAGGTATTGGGAAGTGATTTCCGCCAGTAGGGTTTGTTCGGTGAACACCCGGGCGCCGATGCGGATCACCGGTTTTTCAGCGGCTTGGGCAAATCCTGCGAACAGCAGAACGCAGCCCATGATTAAGGTCATGCCTTTTAGGTGGAAAGCTTTCATAAATATTCCTTTGCCGAGGCTTAAGACGGGCGTAGGCCGCGTTCGAGCCAGAGGCGGCTGGCGAGTGTCACCAGGCCGTCGAGCAGCAAGGCCAGCAGGGCGGTGCAGGCCGCGCCGAGCAGCAGTTGCGGCTGATTGTTCAGGGCGATGCCAGGGAAAATCAGGCTGCCCAGGCTGTTGGCACCGATCAGGAACGCCAGCGGTGCCGTCCCGACGTTGATCGCCAGCGCCACGCGCACGCCACCGATGATGATCGGCACAGCGTTCGGCAGTTCGACCCGCCACAGCACCTGAGTCGGGGTCATGCCGATGCCGACGGCCGCTTCCTTGAGTGAACCCTGGACGTTTTTCAGGCCTTCATAGGTGTTGCGCACGATCGGCAACAGCGAGGCGAGGAACAGCGCGAAGATCGCGGGGCCGCTGCCTATGCCGAGGATCCCCAGGGCGATGGCCAGTACGGCGAGAGGCGGCACGGTGTTGCCGATGTTGAAGATCTGCATGAAGCGTTCAGCGCGGCCTACCATGGTCGGGCGGCTGAGGAAGATACCGGCGGGGATGCCTACAACGAGGGCGGCCAGCATGGAAACAAGGACGAGAATCAGGTGAGCTTGCAGGTAAAACAATAAATCGTCGCGGTAATGTTCGATCGTGTTGATGCCAATCCAGTGGACCAGCAGGGCCAGGAGAGCGACGACAACCGCACCTCCTATCAGCCCCTTGCCATAGCGAATAGCCACAGGCGGACTCCTTTTTTCTTTGTCGGCGAACGCAGTCCCGTGTGGCATGCCATTCCTGGCTGCCGGGAAATCAACGTTCGCGAGAAGCAGCTCTTCATGCTGATGAAACCGCATGAGATCGAGCCATAAGCGCAGCCTCGTCAGGCTAACTTGCTGATTTTTCGGCCCCTGAGACGAGTGCCGTAACAGGGGAGTGGACGTCTGCACCTTTTAAAAGGTTCCATAATTAACAGCAATTAGCCACCGTTGATCTCGATTACCCGATGTAGCAGCTGCCGGTGTGGTGAGGGGATTTATCCCCGTTCGGCGGCGAAGCCGTCGTAATGGACGCGGTGTGGCTGGAAAAACAGGGGCCGCTTCGCAGCCCAACGGGGATAAATCCCCTCACCACACCGGCAGCTGCTACAGGGCGAACGGTGGTCCGGAGGTAACGTTTTGGGCTATACTCGCCGCCCTTTTTTGAATCACCTGCCAGGCGATTTCCCATGACCAAACAGGCCGCCGAAGTCGCGAAACGCCGCACTTTCGCCATTATTTCCCACCCCGATGCCGGTAAAACCACCATCACCGAGAAGCTCTTGCTGATGGGCAAGGCGATTGCGATTGCGGGCACGGTGAAGTCTCGCAAGTCCGACCGCCATGCCACCTCCGACTGGATGGAAATGGAAAAGCAGCGTGGTATCTCGATTACCACGTCGGTCATGCAGTTCCCGTATCGCGACCACATGATCAACCTGCTCGACACCCCGGGCCACGAAGACTTCTCCGAAGATACCTACCGTACCCTGACAGCGGTGGACTCGGCCTTGATGGTCCTCGACGGCGGTAAGGGTGTAGAACCACGGACCATCGCGCTGATGGACGTCTGCCGTCTGCGTGACACGCCGATCGTCAGCTTCATCAACAAACTCGACCGTGACATCCGCGACCCGATCGAACTGCTCGACGAAATCGAAGCGGTCCTGAAGATCAAGGCAGCGCCGATCACCTGGCCGATCGGTTGCTACCGCGACTTCAAAGGCGTTTATCACCTCGCCGACGACTACATCATCGTGTACACCGCGGGCCACGGCCACGAGCGCACTGATGTCAAAATCATCGAGAAGCTCGATTCCGATGAAGCTCGCGCGCACTTGGGCGACGAGTACGATCGCTTCGTCGATCAGCTGGAACTGGTTCAGGGCGCCTGCCACGAATTCAATCAACAGGAATTCCTCGACGGCCAACTGACGCCGGTGTTCTTCGGGACTGCACTGGGCAACTTCGGTGTCGATCACGTGCTCGACGCCGTGGTCAACTGGGCGCCGAAACCTCTGGCCCGTGTTGCCAACGAGCGCACCGTTGAGCCAGTTGAAGAGAAATTCGCCGGCTTCGTGTTCAAGATCCAGGCGAACATGGACCCCAAACACCGCGACCGTATCGCTTTCATGCGGATCTGCTCCGGCAAGTACGAAAAAGGCATGAAGATGCGCCACGTGCGCACCGGCAAGGACGTGCGCATCGGCGACGCGCTGACCTTCTTCTCCTCCGAGCGCGAGCAACTGGAAGAAGCGTTTGCCGGCGACATCATCGGCCTGCACAACCACGGCACCATCCAGATCGGCGACACCTTCACCGAAGGCGAAGTCCTGGGCTTCACCGGTATCCCGCACTTCGCCCCGGAACTGTTCCGTCGCGTGCGCCTGCGTGATCCGCTGAAATCCAAGCAACTGCGTCAAGGTTTGCAGCAATTGGCGGAAGAGGGCGCCACCCAGGTGTTCTTCCCCGAGCGCAGCAACGACATCATCCTCGGCGCCGTGGGTGTGCTGCAGTTCGATGTGGTCGCCAGCCGCTTGAAAGAGGAATACAAGGTTGAGTGCTCTTACGAGCCGATCACCGTGTACTCCGCTCGCTGGATTGATTGCAGCGATAAGAAGAAGCTTGAAGAGTTCAGCGTCAAGGCTGTGGAAAACCTTGCAGTCGACGGCGGTGGTCACCTGACCTACCTGGCCCCGACGCGGGTTAACCTGGCGCTGATGGAAGAGCGCTGGCCGGACGTGAAATTCAGGGCGACGCGTGAGCATCATTAAGCGCTGAGCCGCAAAACCAAAAGCCCCGGTCGCGAAAGCACCGGGGCTTTTTCATACCCGCCACCATTTCCTGTGGGAGCGAGCCTGCTCGCGATGGTCGTCAGTAAGCCACGGGTTGTCAGGCAGATCGCATTATCGTTGACGTTTTTCGCGAGTGCTGGCCGGACGTGAAATTCCGCAAGGCGCGCGAACATCATCAAGCGATGAGTCAGTACGCGTGCGTCAGGAATTTCTGTAGGTGTTTTTACGGAGTTTTGTAGCTTGGCTCTGCTTTTAACTTCTCCGGTCTTTTACCCGAGACATGGAAGTCGTTGACGTCTAGCTTTCGGTGGACATTTCGCAAGTAGCGACTTTCCACGAGCAGGAGCACAAGACAAATGGATGTAATGAAAACCGATGCGGCTGCACTGACAACCCAACGACCTCTGACTCCCATTTCTGTCATCGAACGTTACTACGATCTGATCGTCAGCAGTGCTCCCGGCTTCGAAGTCAGCACCAGTGACGACGCTTTTGAGCCTTCCATGAAGCTGCCCGCAATGGAGCCGCGTATGCAGGCCTTCCTTTCTGTCGCCACTGCGCAGTTTTTTGAGATGGGCCGTTACCGAGGTATGCCGTTGCGTTTGTTCGATCTGAGGCAAAACGCAAATACTCAAACCACAAAGACCTTTGCCTCGACGCTGATCGTTGCACGCGCCATTCGCCATATTCAGGATACCGGCGACAGCATTCTGTTGTTTTCCCCCTCATCGGGAAACAAAGCCATTGCTCTACGTGATGCGGTTCTACGTGCACTGAAGAACAAGTTGGTCCACCCAGAGCAATTACGCATTGTCACGCTGACGCCTGCCCAGACGACTGGAAAGCTGCGTAGAACCGAACTTTACGACGACCCTCGGTTGCGTGCTCTGAATCCTGTGTTCGTGCTTGATACCGAGTCGCCGGAAGCAGTGAAGGTTGTTGGACAACAGTTCAAGGATCTCTTCAATCGTCGTCCATTGGGTGATTCGAAGTTGTGGCATTCCCTGCGGCTCGAGAACTACCGGTTTTCTGATCAGGCCCGGGCTTTTTTTGATTTTGAGTATGGTGACGCCTGGGACACTGACCGCAAGACCGTGCATGTGCATGCGGTGTCGAGTGCCTATGGTCTTCTGGGATATTGTTCAGGTGTAGACGTGATGAGACGTCACGGGACAAAAGTTTCCACTCCTTCATTTTTATTGGTTCAACATCTCGCAACCAGCGACATGGTTCTGCACTTGCTCGACGGAAATTTCGAGGGCGCTTCTGCTCCACGCTATAAGCAGAGTGCCGACGGTTTATGGGTGCAGTCGGAGTCTGCGCACTTTCCTGCCGCAACATGGAGTCCAGACGAAGTGCTCGAATCCACTTTTTATACACACCTGCCGCCTACCGCAGTGGAAATGACTGCGCAGGTCAGGGCCAATGGCGGCTCGGGAATAGTCGTTTCGCTTCATGAGTGCATGCAACGCTACAGCGAATGCACTCGATTGCTCGCAAATACGCCAGTCAGATTGCCCACCGATCCCCGGGACCTGAAAGAGTGGTCATTGGTGATGGCGCTGACGGGTTGCCTTAATGCAATTGATCGACAGTTACTTGAGGGCATGGACGGTTGCACCATTCATGCATCGGGCACTTATTGCCGGGGTGATTTTAAGGCCATTCCTGCCGACGGGTTGTCATTTATTAGCAGTGCTGAAGAGATGATGGGGATACTTCGCAGTCGTTGTAACTCATGAGCGGAGACCTTCTCAAAAGCTGGAAAACGCTTTGCCATTTCCGTGTTTACAGGGGGTATTCCAAAGCTGGAATACCTGCACGGCTGGTTTATGTCGGTGTGGCAGAGGGGCTGCTCTACATCGTTCCCTTTGTGGATCAATGTTTTTTCAAGCATTCCTCTGTGGAGCAGGAAGGAACTCTGGAGTGGAGTGAACTTGAGGCGTTCATAAAACAAAATCAAGCCAACATGAGCTTGTTGATGGCGCCCATGGAGTTCGTCCAGGCGTTTCAACGGCATGGCGATATTGTGGGTGTTAGCAGGATTCACCAGAAAGTAGACGTTTCTGCCGGTTGGGAACATGTCCAGGGGCAGCTCTCTCATCGAGAAAACAAGCGTCGTGTTCAATCGATCAGGCAAGGTTTCGATTTCGATGTTTCGCTTGAAGATGAGGATTTTTTTGCCTTCTACCGCTCCATGCATCTGCCGACAATGAGTGCTCGTTATGGGGCATTTGCTCGGAGTGTGCAGGAACAAGTGGCTTATCAAGATTTGTTCAAGCGAGGAATGTTGTTTCGAGTCCACTTGCATGATGAGTGGGTGGCGGGAAGCGTTTCCCAGCTTGATGCGTCGATGCGCACTTTGAATGCGCGGTTAATCGGGGTGAAAGGTGGTGCAGCAATTTACCGCGCAAATGGAGCGCAGAACTTTGTATATCACGCGATCCTGGAATGGGCATCGAATCAGTTCCTCATCGATTTTGTCGATTTCCAAGGTTGCGAACCATTTTTGAGTAAGGGAACGTTTCAGTATAAAAAACGCTTCGGGGCTCAGGCCTTCATTCCGGATAACGCATTCGGGCAGTGGCGGATATTGATTCGAGCGCCGACGTTTTGTGCTTCCTCCAGACAGTTTCTGATCAACAACCCTTTGATGGGTCTGGATGCTGGCGGCCGGCTGCAAGCGCAGTATTTTTACGATGCCGATCATGAGATCCGCTCGGACATTCCTTTCGTATCAAAAGGCATTCACAGCGCCGTTAGCCACAACCTGGACCAGTGGCATGATTAGTCGGTTTGCTCACGTGGTCCGCCGTAATGGCTACTTCTGTCCAATGGCCTGGGTACTTGCTGCGTTGATCTTTATCAGTCGCATAAGCGCCATGGTCAAACTATTCATGGCGTTGTACCTGCGCCAGGACCTGGGACTTGCGATTGAAACCGTTGGCTGGTTGTTGTCCGCTTACGGCGGCGGCTTGTTGGTCGGGGCAATGGCGGGCGGACTCCTGAGTGATCATTTTTCGGCGGCGCGGCTCACCGCTGTGTTGTTTTTTACTTCGGCATGGGTGCTGGTTTTGCTGGCGCTGGTCGCCGAGGTGCCTTTGCTGGCGGGGTTGTTGCTTTTCAGCGGGATACTCGACGGTGCAATTCGTACACTTCATCAGCGGTTGATCATGGAGTATTGCGAAGATGCACAACGTGTTCGTGCGCAGTCACTGAGCCGTGTTACCAGTAACTTGGGCATGGCTGTGGCCGGGGTCGTGGGTGGGTTTCTGGCGCAAGCGGATTTCCGTTGGGTGTTTTTTGTCAGTGCGGCCATGACGCTGTTGGCTTTGATCTGGTTTGTTCGGGCGACATTTCATCGAGAAGTTCTGATACCAGATCTGGCCCCTGACTCGGTTTCGGGTACATGCGTACCTTATCGAGATAGACCCTTCCTCTGGTTGTTGGCGGCTTCTGTCTTGCTCGGCCTTGCCTTCGAGCCGGTCTACAGCATGCTGGGCAACTATCTGCTCGATTACTTTCGGTTGGGTACTGAAGTCATCGGATGGCAATTTGCACTCAATGCCTTACTGGTGGTCCTGCTGCAAATACCTTTATCTCACTGGGGGGATAAGTGGGGAGCGCGGCGCCAGTTGTTGGCAGGCAGCGCGTTGCTGGCTTGCGGATTAGGAATGTTGCCTTTGGGAGGCGGGGTACTTTATGTCTGCCTGTCGACAGTGGTTTGGACGCTTGGCGAGATTCTTTTTATGCCGACCCTCAACGTAATGGTAATGCAGCGTGCGCAAGCGGGTAAAAGTGGGCATTACTTCGGCCTTTTTTCTATGTGCTGGAGTGCGAGTGTGCTGCTTTCACCGACGCTTGGAGGCCAGCTCTATGCCTATTTCGGCGGGCACAGCGTCTGGCTCGCGAGTGCAGCTTTGGCGTTTGCCGCGATGCCGCTGATTTATCAGGCGACCCGTTTAATGGAACATCCAACCGTTCATTCTTCCGTGACCCACTGATTTTCCACGGGCGTAGTTTTGCTCTACTTTTCCAGCACCGCTGGTTTTTACCAGCGACAACGCAATTGTTGACGTCTAGTGTTCGGGGTTCACTTCGTAAGAAGCGTCTCTCTACGAGCAAGAGTACAAGGGATCAATGGAATGATGAGTCGGCTGACCCACCTGCTGCGGCTGGATGGCTATTTCTGCACCATGGCGTGGGTGCTCGCGGCGCTACTGTTCATCAATCGCCTGAGCAGCATGGTCAAGCTGTTCATGGCGTTGTACCTGCGTCAGGAACTGGGCTTCGCGATCGAGACCGTTGGCTGGCTGCTGTCCGCTTACGGCGCCGGTCTGCTCATCGGTTCCATGCTGGGTGGATGGCTCAGCGATCATGTCCGGACGGCACAGCTGACGGCCGCCCTGTTCTTTGCCTCGATGTGGGTTCTGGTTTTGCTGGGGCTGGTCACTCAAGCGCCGCTGCTGGCAGGTTTGCTGTTGCTCAGCGGGACACTCGACGGGGCTATTCGTACGCTGCATCAGCGGCTGATCATGGAGTACTGCGAGGTGGCGCAGCGTCCTCGCGCGCAGGCCTTGAGCCGTGTCGCCAGAAACCTCGGCATGGCTGCCGCCGGCTTGGCGGGCGGGGTGTTGGCACAGACCGATTTTCGCTGGGTATTTTTTGTCAGCGCGGCCATGACGCTTCTGGCATTGCTTTGGTTTGTCCGCACGACATGGCACCGGCCGGTGCTGATTCCCGACGAAACGCCCGATGCCGGCGCTGGCACAGGCGTTCCCTATCGAGATCGACCGTTCCTCTGGTTGCTGGCAGCGGTGATCCTCCTCGGCATGGCGTTCGATTCGATCTACAGCATGCTCGGCAATTACCTGCGGGATTACTACCGGTTGAGCACTGAAGCCATCGGCTGGCAGTTTGGGATCAATGCGATGTTGATTGTGGTATTGCAAATACCGCTGTCGCACTGGGGCGAACGCTGGGATGCGCGCCGGCAACTGGTCGCAGGATGTGTGTTGCTGGCGGTCGGGCTTGGCATGTTGCCGCTGGGTTCCGGGCTGTTTTATGCCTGCCTGTCGACGGTGATCTGGACGCTGGGGGAGGCACTGTTCATGCCGCCGCTGAATGTACTCGTCATGCAGCACGCGCAAGCGGGAAAAAGCGGCCAATACTTCGGCCTGTTCTTCATGTGCTGGAGTGCGAGCGCGCTGCTTTCACCGGTACTTGGCGGTCAGCTCTATGGCCACTTCGGCGGGCACATTGTCTGGTGGGTCAGCGCCGCACTGGCCTTGTTGTCCACGCCGCTGATTTATCAGGCCACACGTTTGGGCGCCTTGAAAGGCCTGGATTCACAAACGTCGCGCGTCACTTCGCTTAGCTGATTCGATTATGAGGGTTATTCGAAACCAATCTGGCTTCGGACGGTATTTCTGCCCATTCGTTAGTGTCCTATCTGGAGAACCCGGCTGATCGGAACTAGATTTCACTCAGCGCCAGCCAGGCACTTATGTTTCACCTGCAAAAGGATGGAATCGGCTATGAACAGATTTCTACGGGTTTTACTGCTGTTGAAGGTGGTGGTGATGTTGTCTCTCGGCAGTTCGGCGGTTTGGGCCGAGTGCGAGGATCACGATACGCAAGCGTCGAGTGGGCAGGGTGGTCAGGGCGAGTTGATGATTGCCAAATCCGAATCAGAGCCTGGTGATAAGGGACAGGGCGGCAGTGCGGACGACGATGACTCGACCACTGCAGAGCCAGACACTGATGACGCCGACAGCCAGACGTAAACCGCAGGCAAAAGAAAACCCCTTCTCCCCCGACTGATGCGCAGCCGAAGAAGCAGAGGTCATTGAACAGCTCGCAAATCCCAGTGGGAGCGAGCCTGCTCGCAAAGGCGATATTCCAGTCAACATCTAAGTCGACTGAGAAAACGCTATCGCGAGCAGGCTCGCTCCCACAGTTTGTTACGCGGCGCCGTCGAGGAACTGCTCGGCGTAGTGGCAAGCCACCTGGCGGCTGTCGAGCAGGCGCAGGGCTGGCTCTTCAGTGCTGCAGCGCTCGGTCGCGTACGGGCAGCGCTTGTGGAAAGCGCAGCCGGACGGCGGGTTCAGCGGGTTGGGCAACTCGCCGACGATCTTGATTTTCGGCTTGTTCGGGTCCGGGTGAATGGTCGGGGTCGCCGACAGCAACGCCTGGGTGTACGGGTGCAACGGACGCTCGTAGATGTCGTTCTTCGGGCCCATTTCCACCGGGCGACCGAGGTACATCACCATCACGTCATCGGCCACGTGCTGGACGACTGCCAGGTTGTGGGAGATGAACACGTAGGCGGTGTTGAACTCTTGCTGCAAATCCATGAACAGGTTCAGCACCTGCGCCTGAATCGACACGTCCAGCGCCGAGGTCGGTTCGTCCGCGACCAGCACTTTCGGTTGCAGCATCATCGCGCGGGCCAGGGCGATCCGCTGGCGCTGACCGCCGGAGAACATGTGCGGATAACGCTGATAGTGCTCAGGACGCAAGCCCACTTGTTTCATCATCGCTTGCACTTTCTCGCGACGTTCGGCGGCGCTGAGGTTGGTGTTGATCAGCAGCGGCTCGGCCAGTTGATCACCGACTTTCTGCCGTGGATTCAACGACGCGTATGGGCTCTGGAACACCATCTGCACGTCTTTGCGCAGTTGCTTGCGCTGAGCCTTGTCGGCACCGGCGACTTCCTGCCCGGCGATTTTCAAGGAGCCGGAGGACGGCTCTTCGATCAGCGTCAGGGCGCGGGCCAGGGTCGATTTGCCGCAACCCGATTCACCTACAACGGCGAGCGTCTTGCCGGCTTCCAGTTCGAACGACACACCGTTGAGGGCGCGCACGGTCGCATGACCCTTGAACAGGCCGCGGGACACTTCGTAGTGACGGGTCAGGTCGCGGGCGGTAAGTACGACGGCCATTACGCCACCTCCTGATTCAGCGGGTAGAAGCAGCGGGCGAGGCTGTTGCTTTTCGGGTCAAGGCCAGGACGCTGCGCGCGGCAGCTGTCTTGCACATACGGGCAGCGCGGCGACAGCAGGCAACCCTGCGGACGGTCGTAGCGACCGGGAACGATGCCTGGCAGCGTGGCCAGGCGCGTGGCGCCCAGGCTGTGTTCCGGAATCGCCTTGAGCAGCGCTTCGCTGTACGGGTGCGCCGGAATGTCAAACAGTTGCGGCACTTGACCCACTTCGACCGCCTGGCCGGCGTACATCACGCACACGCGCTGAGCGGTTTCGGCCACGACCGCGAGGTCGTGAGTGATCAGCACCAGACCCATGTTCTGCTCTTTTTGCAGCGCCAACAGCAGGTCCATGATCTGGGCCTGAATGGTCACGTCGAGGGCAGTGGTCGGTTCGTCGGCGATCAGCAGTTTCGGTTCGCCGGCAATCGCCATGGCAATCGCAACACGCTGGCTCATACCGCCGGAGAGTTGATGCGGGTAAGCGTCCATACGACTGGCGGCACCCGGGATTTCCACTTTTTCCAGCAGTTCGATGGCGCGTGCGCGAGCTTGCTTGCCGGACATTTTCAGGTGCAGGCGCAGCACTTCTTCGATCTGGAAACCGACGGTGTAGCTCGGGTTCAGCGCGGTCATCGGGTCTTGGAAGACCATGGCCAGGTCTTTGCCGACGATTTGTCGACGCTGACGGTTGCTGAGCTTGAGCATGTTCTTGCCGTCGAAATTCAGGGCGTCGGCGGTGACGATCCCCGGATGCTCGATCAGGCCCATCAGCGCCATCATGGTCACGGATTTACCGGAACCCGACTCGCCAACGATGGCCAGGACTTCGCCTTTGTCCACGGTAATGTCGAGCCCGTCGACCACCGGAACGGCGTTCTTGTCGCCAAAGCGAACGTTGAGATTCTTGATTTCTAACAGTGACATTTGAATCTCCTCAGGCGGCGTTCTTGAGTTTCGGGTCCAGCGCATCGCGCAGACCGTCGCCCATCAAGTTGATTGCCAGCACGCTGAGCAAAATGGTCAAACCAGGCAGACTTACCACCCACCAGGCGCGTTCGATGTAGTCGCGAGCCGAAGCCAGCATGGTGCCCCACTCAGGGGTTGGCGGTTGTACGCCAAGGCCGAGGAAGCCCAGTGCCGCAGCATCGAGAATCGCCGAAGAGAAACTCAGGGTGGCCTGAACGATCAGCGGCGCCATGCAGTTGGGCAGCACGGTGACGAACATCAGGCGTGGCAGACCGGCACCGGCCAGACGCGCGGCGGTCACATAGTCGCGGTTCAATTCGCCCATCACCGCGGCGCGGGTCAGACGAACATAGGACGGCAACGAAACCACGGCGATGGCAATAATGGTGTTGATCAGGCCAGGGCCGAGGATGGCGACAATCGCCACCGCCAGCAGCAGGGACGGCAGGGCCAGCATGATGTCCATCAGACGCATGATGGTCGGGCCGAGCAGTTTCGGGAAGAAGCCGGCGAACAGACCCAGCAGGATCCCGGGAATCAGCGACATCACCACCGACGACAAGCCGATCAGCAGGGACAGGCGCGAACCGTTGATCAGCCGCGACAGCAGGTCGCGACCCAGTTCATCGGTGCCGAGCAGGAACTGGAGCTGCCCACCTTCCAGCCAGGACGGCGGGGTCAGCAGGAAGTCGCGGTATTGCTCGCTCGGGTCATGCGGGGCAACCCAAGGCGCGAAGATCGCGCAGAAAATCACCAGCAGCATGAACATCAAGCCGGCGACGGCGCCTTTGTTCTTGGAGAACGCTTGCCAGAATTCTTTGTACGGGGACGGGTACAGCAGGCTTTGATCGACTGTTACCGCTTGATTTTGAGTTGAAGCTGGAGTGGTCATGGTCATGATGATCTCAGCGCTGGTGACGAATGCGTGGGTTGGCAAAGCCGTAGAGGATGTCCACTACGAAGTTGACCAGAATCACCAGGCAGGCGATTAACAGGATGCCGTTCTGCACCACGGGATAGTCCCGTGCGCCAATGGCTTCGATCAGCCATTTGCCGATGCCGGGCCAGGAGAAGATGGTTTCGGTCAGGACCGCACCGGCCAGCAATGTGCCGACTTGCAGGCCGACCACGGTCAGTACCGGAATCAGCGCGTTGCGCAGGCCGTGAACAAAGACCACGCGCGACGGCGACAGGCCTTTGGCACGGGCGGTACGGATGTAGTCTTCACGCAGCACTTCGAGCATCGACGAACGGGTCATCCGCGCAATAACCGCCAGCGGGATGGTGCCGAGCACGATGGCCGGCAGGATCAGGTGATGCAGGGCATCGAAGAACGCCCCGACGTCATCGGCCAGCAGCGTGTCGATGAGCATGAAGCCGGTCCGCGGCTCGATGTCATAGAGCAGGTCGATCCGCCCGGACACCGGGGTCCAGCCCAGGGATACCGAGAAGAACATGATCAGGATCAGGCCCCACCAGAAGATCGGCATCGAATATCCCGCCAGGGAGATACCCATCACCCCATGGTCGAACAGGGATCCTCGCTTGAGTGCCGCAATCACCCCGGCCAGAAGGCCCAGGATGCCGGCGAACAACAGCGCGGCCATGGACAGTTCCAGGGTCGCGGGGAATAGAGAGCTGAACTCGCTCCAGACGCTTTCACGGGTACGCAAGGATTCGCCAAGGTCGCCGTGGGCCAACTTGCCGATGTAGTCCAGGTACTGGGCATACAGCGGTTTGTTCAGGCCAAGGCGTTCCATTGCCTGAGCGTGCATTTCGGGGTCGACCCGACGTTCGCCCATCATCACTTCCACGGGGTCGCCAGGAATCATGCGAATCAACGCGAAAGTCAGCAAGGTGATGCCGAAGAATGTGGGGATCAATAACCCCAATCGGCGGGCAATAAAACTAAACATCTTGTGGTGTACCTCATCAGCCGGTTAGGCGTGCCCGGCATTCCTGGGTCAGGAATGCCGGTAGTTTCTTATCTACTTCACCTGGGTGGTGGCGAAGTTATTAGTGGTGAGGGGGCTAATGTGATAGCCCTCTACGTTGTTGCGCATTGCGGTGAACATTCTAGTGTGCGCCATGCTGATCCATGGCTGGTCCTGGTTAAAAATAACCTGAGCCTGTTCGTACAGCGCTGCACGCTCGGCCGGGTCCACTTTCTCGCGGGCCTGGTCGATCAGTGCCTGGAACTTCTCGTTGCACCAGCGCGCGTAGTTTTCGCCGTTTTTGGCCGCCTCGCAACTGAGCATAGGCGTCAGGAAGTTATCCGGGTCGCCGTTATCACCCGCCCATCCGGCGGAAACCATGTCGTGCTCGCCGTTTTTGGCACGTTTGAGCATCTCGCCCCATTCCATGACGCGAATGTCTATCTTGATCCCGACCTTGGCCAGGTCAGCCTGTATCATCTGCGCGCCGAGCATCGGGTTCGGGTTGGTCGCACCCCCGCCATTGCGGGTGAACAGGGTGAATACCGTGCCTTCCGGTACGCCGGCTTCCTTGAGCAGGGCGCGGGCCTTGTCGAGGTCGCGGGCAGGGTTTTTCAGAGTGTGGTTGTAACCCAGCAGCGTGTCCGGGAACGGATTGACCGCAGCGGTCGCATTGCCTTTGCCAAACAGCGCGTTGACGGCCGCTTCCTTGTCGAAGGCGATGTCGATGGCTTTGCGCACGCGCACATCACTCAGGTATTTGTGCGTGGTGTTGATGGCGATATACGCGACGGTCATCGCGTTCAGCTCATCGACCTTCAGCTTGTCATCTTTCTTGATGCTCGGGATGTCATCCGGTTTCGGATACAGCGCGATCTGGCACTCGTTGGCCTTGAGCTTTTGCAGGCGCACGTTGTTGTCGGTGGCGATGGCCAGGATCAGCGCTTCAGCCGGTGGCTTGCCACGGAAGTATTCCGGGTTGGCCTTGAAACGCACCTGAGCATCCTTGGCGTAACGCTGGAAGATGAACGGGCCGGTGCCGACAGGCTTGTTGTTCAGGTCGCCGGTCTTGTTGGCCTTGAGCAACTGGTCGGCGTACTCGGCGGAGTAGATCGAGGAGAAGGCCATGGCGATGTCGGCCAGGAATGGCGCTTCGCGACGGGTCAAGGTGAAGGTGACGGTGTTGTCGTCGACTTTCTCGACGCTTTTCAGCAGTTCCTTGAAGCCCATGCTTTCAAAGTACGGGAAGCCCACGCTAGACAGTTTGTGCCATGGGTGGTTCGGGTCCAGCTGACGCTGGAAACTCCAGACCACATCGTCGGCGTTCATGTCGCGGGTCGGCTTGAAATATTCGGTGGTGTGAAACTTGACGCCTTTGCGCAGGTGGAACGTGTAGGTCAGACCGTCCTCGCTGATCTCCCAGGAGTCGGCCAGTGCCGGAATCACTTCAGTGGTGCCGGGCTTGAAGTCCGCCAGACGATTGAAGATGGTTTCGGCCACCGCATCGGCTGTGACTGCAGTCGTGTACTGGACCATATCGAAGCCTTCCGGGCTGGCTTCGGTGCAGACCACCAGGGGTTTGGCCGAGACGCCAACAGCGACACTCAGCAACGCGGCTGCAATGGCCGCACGTAGGGGAAGCATTTTCATCAAGAACCCTCTGCAATCGGTTAAAGGACAAAAGCCGAACGGCCGATCCATCACTGAATCAGCCGTTCGGCAGGTGCATTACAGGACGTTGAACGGGATGGTGGTCACGAGACGGAACTCGTTGAGGCTGCCATCGGCCTGGTTTTCGCTGGCGCGGTGAGCGGTGTAGGTCGCGCGAACAGTGGTGGCCTTGAGCGGGCCGCTCTGCACGGCATACGAAGTACCGATGCCGTATTCATAATGGTGCTCGCCGTCCATCGACTGCACGCCGTCGTAACCGCCGCCGGCATAGTGAGTACCGTCGATGCCCCAGCCGCGAGCCTGGTAGATGTTGAACTTCAGGCCTGGAACGCCGTATTCAGCCATGTTCAGGCCGTAGGCGATCTGGAAGGATTTCTCGTTCGGGCCGTTGAAGTCCGACAGCAGGGAGTTGGCCAGGTAGATGCCGTTGGTTTCGTGCAGGTAGTCGAAGTACTCGTTACCGTTCACTTCCTGGTACGAGAAGGTCAGGCTGTGGGCCTGGTGAGTCAGGCCCAGCGACAGGGAGTAGGTATCGTTGTCGATTTCGCCCAGCAGTTTTTTGCCTTCGTCGACGGTTTTGTAGTAGTTCAGGCCAGTGGTCAGGCTCAGTACCGAGCTGTCTCCCAGAACGTGGGTGGCGCCGAAGTAGTACTGGTTCCACAGGTCTTCGGCCTGGGTACCCCACAGGCTGGTGGTCAGGCTGGCGAACGGGGTGTAAGTGATACCGGCAGTGTTGACGTGATCAGCTTCAGCGGTACCGTCGCCGTATTCGGAACGGAATTTGCGCTGGCTCTGTTCGGTACGCGGCGAGTTACGGTCGAAGGTGCCGAGGTCGAAGGACAGGTTTTCCAGCTCTTCACTGTGCAGGGTCACACCTTCGAAGCTTGAAGGCAGCGGTCGGTTACCGATGACATCCACTTGCGGGCTGCTGAAGTTCTGGCGACCGGCCGTCAGCGTGGTGTTGGAGAAACGTGCCTTGACGTTGGCCAGGCCCAGTTTGCTCCACTGATCAACGGCGTCACCGCCATTTTCAGTCAAAGTACGGTTGTTGCCACGGCCACTGCGACCTGGCTCAGGAGCACCACCGTTACCGGACGCGAGGTCTTTGCGATCCCGGTCCAGAGCAATTGCGTTGTAGGCCGCCACTTCGGTGCTGAAACCGACAGTACCCTCGGTGAAGCCCGAGTTGTACTTGATGATTGTGCCTTGCACCCAGTTGATGCGACGGTCAGTCGTGCGAGTCTCACCGTTTTTAAGATAGTTGAGCGTCGCGCCCCGCTTGAACGACTCATTCGCATACCAGTTACGCGTGGAACCGGTGACCGATTGGCCTTCAACAAAACCGGTGGCTTCGCTTTGGGCGCTTTTCTCTTTGACGGTAACCGGCGTGAACGCCTGGCTTTGGGTTTCTGCGTAAGCCGAGGCGGTTACGCTGCTGATGGCCAGGGCCAATAACGCGGTGCTGCTCAGTTTCATGGGTGAAGCTCCTTACTTTCTTTTTTTAATTCCGGTCTTTTTTGGTGATCCGGCTATTTGGTTTGGAACTCATACAAGGCTTCGCAAACGTTTGCTGTCAGCCGGATTGGCAAATTAAGGCAATACGTATGCGTGAGGGCGCAATGCGCCCCCAGCGTTCTGGCTAATCGGTTATTGGTCGATACTGACGCCCGAGAACACGTTACGACCGAATGGACTCACCTTGAATCCTTCGATTTTGGCGCTCAACGGCTGGTTGACCGTCGAATGGGCGATAGGCGTGATCGGCACTTGTTGCTTGAGATAGTGCTGCGCCTGTTTGTAGAGCACGGTGCGCTGGTCGCGGTCGGTAACGACCTTGGCCTGCTTGATGAACTTGTCATAAGCCGGATCGCACCACATGGAGTAGTTGTTGCCACCAATGGCGTCGCAGCTGTAAAGCGTGCCGAGCCAGTTGTCCGGGTCCCCATTGTCACCGGTCCAGCCAATCAGGCTGACGTCGTGCTCGCCATTCTTGGTGCGCTTGATGTACTCGCCCCATTCGTAACTGACGATCTTCACTTTGAGGCCGATTTTTGCCCAGTCAGCCTGGAGCATTTCGGCCATCAACTTGGCGTTCGGGTTGTAAGGGCGCTGAACGGGCATTGCCCACAAGGTGATTTCGGTGCCTTCTTTCACGCCGGCAGCCTTGAGCAGCTCCTTGGCTTTTTCCGGGTTGTAGGCGACGTCCTTGATCGTGTCGTCGTAGGACCATTGGGTCGGCGGCATGGCGTTGACCGCCAATTGACCCGCACCTTGGTAGACGGCGTTGAGAATGCCTTGCTTGTTCACCGCCATGTCCAGCGCCTGACGCACTTCGAGCTGGTCGAACGGTTTGTGCCGAACGTTGTAGGCGATGTAGCCCAGGTTGAAACCGGGCTTTTCGATGAGCTTGAGTGCCGGATCGTTCTTCAGCGCGGGTACGTCGGCGGGGCGCGGGCTCAGGGTGATCTGGCACTCATTGGCCTTGAGCTTCTGCACGCGCACCGACGCGTCGGTGTTGATCGAGAAGATCAGGTTGTCGAGCTTGACCCGGCTCGGGTCCCAGTACTGCTTGTTGCCGGTGTAGCGGATGTTGGAATCTTTCTGGTAACTCTTGAACGCGAACGGGCCAGTGCCGATCGGCTTCTGGTTGATGTCGCTCGGCTTGCCTTCGGCCAGCAGTTTGTCGGCGTATTCGGCGGACAGAATGGCGGCGAAGCTCATGGCGATGTTCTGGATGAACGCGGCGTCGACGCTGTTGAGCGTCATGACCACGGTCAGCGGCCCGGTCTTTTCGACCTTGGCGATGTTCTTGTTCAGGCTCATCCCGTTGAAGTACGGGAACTCGGTTGGATAAGCCTTACGGAAAGGTTGCTGCGGATCGAGCATGCGATTGAACGTGAATAGCACGTCATCGGCGTTGAAGTCACGGGTCGGCGTGAAGTACTTGGTCGTGTGAAATTTCACCCCTTCGCGTAGGTGAAAGGTGTACTTGAGGCCGTCCTCGGAAATATCCCAGCGAGTAGCCAGCCCCGGTACGACGTTGGTGGCGCCTTTTTCAAACTCTGCCAATCGGTTGTACAACGGCTCGGCGGCATCGTTGTCGGTCGATGTCGTGTACTGCGCAGTATCGAAGCCAGCCGGGCTGCCTTCGGAGCAGAACACCAGGCTGTTATTGGCGGCCTGGCTGATGGAAGTGGCGGCCAACAGGCCGGTGCCCAGCAATGCGGATAAAACCAAGGTATGGCGCATGACGCTCCCTTTTCTCGTTCGCTAAGTGTTTTCAATGAGCCTCCGTCCCGTCCGCGGACATGGAGGCATCACTGAGTTCAAACCATGACGTGCAGCAAAACCGAGAACCCACGCATGCACTGGTCAGATCCCGACGGTATGAGCCGTGGGTCCGGCAGTAAATGCGTAGAGTCCGAAAGACTTGTGGGAAAAGGCAACGCATCCGACGTCACAGTGGTCATCCGTGACGGAATTGGATGTAGGCTGTTTCCTACTTTCTCGGCAGATAAAGCAACGGCGACGTTAAAAACGTCGCCGTTGCAAAACCTTATTTGCTGACGCTGACGCCGTAGAAGGAGTTCAAGCCAAACGGGCTGATCTTGAAGTCTTCAACGTTGTTGCGCATGGGTTGGAACACCGTCGAGTGAGCGATAGGTGTCATTGGAACTGCGTCTTTGAGGACGTGTTGCGCCTGTTTGTACAGTTCGGTGCGCTTGCCCTGATCGGTCGTGCGCTTGGCTTCTTTGACGATGCCGTCGAACTTCTTGTCGCACCACTTGGAGAAGTTGTTGCCCTGCAGCGAGTCGCAGCCGAACAGCACGTTCAGCCAGTTGTCCGGGTCACCGTTGTCGCCGCTCCAGCCAATCAGCATCGCGCCGTTTTCGCCGCCTTTGGAGCGCTTGATGTACTCGCCCCACTCGTAGGTCACGATCTTGGCCTTGATACCGACCTTGGCCCAGTCGGACTGCAGCATTTCAGCCATCAGCTTGGCGTTCGGGTTGTAAGGACGCTGTACCGGCATCGCCCAGAGGTTGATCTCGGTGCCTTCCTTGACGCCGGCTTCCTTGAGCAGCTCTTTGGCTTTCTCAGGGTTGTACGGCGCATCCTTGATGGTGGTGTCGTAAGACCACTGGGTTGGCGGCATGGCGTTGACGGCCAGTTGACCAGCACCTTGGTAGACGGAGTCGATGATCTGCTGCTTGTTGACGGCCATGTCCAGTGCCTGACGCACTTTCAATTGAGCCATCGGGTTCGGCTGATCGCTGCCCTTGATCTTGTCCATCACGTTGTAGGCGATGTAACCCAGGTTGAAACCAGCCTGGTTAGGCACCTTCAAGGTCTTGTCTTCTTGCAGTGCCTTCAGGTCGGCCGGACGAGGGAACAGAGTGATCTGGCACTCGTTCTTCTTCAGCTTCTGGATACGCACCGACGGGTCGGTGGTGATGGCGAAGATCAGATTGTCGATCTTGACGTCTTCAGGCTTCCAGTAGTCCTTGTTCCCGGTGTAGCGGATGTTGGAATCTTTCTGGTAGCTCTTGAACACGAACGGGCCAGTGCCGACCGGCTTCTGGTTGATGTCGGCGGCTTTGCCTTCCTTGAGCAGCTGGGCAGCGTACTCGGCGGACTGGAGCGACGCGAAGCTCATGGCCATGTTCTGGATGAACGCGGCGTCGACTTCTTTCAGGGTGAACTTGACAGTTTTGTCGTCGACTTTATCGATCTTGGTGATGTTGGTGTCCATCCCCATGTCGGTGAAGTACGGGAACTCAGTCGGGTACGCTTTGCGGAACGGGTCGTTCTTGTCAATCATGCGATTGAAGGTGAACAGCACGTCGTCGGCGTTGAACTCACGAGTCGGCTTGAAGTACGGGGTGGTGTGGAACTTGACGCCTTCACGCAGGTGGAAGGTGTAAGTCAGGCCATCATCGGAGATGTCCCACTTGGTCGCCAGACCAGGAATCACGGCGGTGCCGCCGCGCTCGAACTGGGTCAGGCGGTTGAACATGGTTTCTGCAGAGGCGTCGAAGTCGGTTCCGGTGGTGTACTGACCAGGATCAAAACCGGCCGGGCTCCCTTCGGAGCAAAACACCAGGTTAGTCGCCGCTTGGGCGAAAGGTGCGGAGGCTAACAAGCCTGCGCCGACTAAAAACGGAATGACCGCGTGTTTAAGCATGTTGGCCTCATGATTTGTTGTCATTTTTGGAATTAGAGGACGACCTCGTGAGTCGTTCCTGCGGATACTTATGCAGGGGCCATACCCAATGCAAGATCCAGAGCGACCACAGGCGTTAAACGGTGGCACGAACGTACCTTAATGTCGCATATGTATAAATTCATGCGCATTTGACCGTTTGCGCAGGGTTTTTTCGGTGCGTCTGGCGCACCTGCGCGGGGCAATCTGGACGGCTTGCGCACCCGATTGGAGCGCGGTGTTACTTATTTATACCCATCATTGAGGGGTGTGAATGGGGCGGGCGGGCGTGAATGGGATTGAGTTGTGGTTGGAAGGGTAGGTGTTTGTTGTTTAAAGGGTTGTTGTGTCTGTAGAGGCAGATTGTTGCGTTACTGTTTGGCACTGGACATCTGTGGGGATGATTTGGATCCGGGAGGTGATGGAGGCTACATCGGCATGGTGGGTAGTACCTTGGGTGCAACCTTTTTGCTGCTTGCGGTAGCACTATTGGCTTTTCCCGCGTGTTGAAGGTCTGATCCCTGAGCCTTTGTTAATAGATAGGCATAGGTCAAATGTTGGCAACGAGCCTGTTTGCCGATCCTTACTTCCAGATGACCCCAGTTTCCTGTAGGGGCGAGGCTTGCCCGCGATGGCGGCCTGATAGCCGACCAGTCTCTCGCTGGTGTACATATCCATTCCTGCGGTAACGGCCACTTATGGTTTCGCTCTTACAGCGACTCCCTTTGGCAAACGCCCCAAAGGAAGCAAAGGTCTTCGCCCCAAGCGTCCAGCCCCTCGCTTAGGCTCGGCGTACCCTCGCTCCGGCATTCATCTGGGGGCATCGCCTCCGGTCGGCTTCGCTTCGACCTCCTCTCGATGTGTGCGGCTTCGCCGCACGGCGCTACGCGCCCACCCCCCAGATGAACGCCTCCACTCAGCCTCCCGAAGGGGCGGGTGGATCAAGATCAAAAGCTGCAGGCGAGCTAACGCTCGGCCTGTTGAGTGGTGAGAAGCGAGCGGTACACGCCGATTTCTGTGGGAGCTGGCTTGCCAGCGATGGCGTCCTGACAGCCGACCAATCTCTTTCTGTTGCTCCCGATTGATCGTTCCCATGCTCCGCGTGGGAATGCTGCCAGGGACGCTCCGCGTTCCATTTTTGTGTGTTGAAAGATGTGTAAAAAACACAGCGTTTTCCCACGCATTTTTCAGGTTGCCGGGTAGGAAGCAGTGTCTCTAATCTCGTTCCTGTCGCTGCTAAATCAGCGGCCAGGAGTGGAAACCTGAATCAGTAGGGCGAAGGCCCTCACGACCATAACGGCAAGTGATGGCTCCAATTAAGATTAGGAGCTGCAAATGGACAACGATAATTCCGATTCGAATTTCAATAAAACTAACCCAAACGCCGACGCCTTGCGCGATGAAGAACTACTCAAAGACAGCGAAGCCATAAAACGCGCTCTCGACTACTACCTCGATCCCCCCGACCAGTACGCCCCAAAACCCCGCCGCCCCAGCACTATGTTCATGATTGCCCCGGACATGGACACTGAAAGTCTCCTGGCCCAAGCCTGCGAGTCGTTGGCTTCGGCGAGTGTCATGACCAGTGATTTCGCGGCTAACCTGATCGGCCCGCAGCGCAATACGGTGTTGGCGATCCAGCAGATCATCATGCTGGCGGAGTTGGCGGTGAATCGGGCACTGGATAACGTCGATCCGGCGTAGACCGCGTTATCGTTTATCGCGAGCAGGCTCGCTCCCACAGGGGGCGAGTGTGTACATGGATTTTGTGTACGACTCTGATCCCATGTAGGAGTGAGCCTGCTCGCGATTACGGTGGATCAATCACCACAAAATCATCAGACAAACCTGCCGGCTTTCCGCCAGGCAACAAAAAACGGCGATCACTTCAGGTGACCGCCGTTTCTGTGTACGGGTTACCGAATCAAGGCATCAATACTTCAATCGCGCCATCCGCCGTCATGCTCACCTGGCTCGTGCCGGCCTCCACCTCAGGCGTCACCGGCGCACCGTCCATGCCCGCCGCTTTCATCATCATCGGCCCACGCATGTACGGTTGTGGATAACCGTTGCTGTTCAGGTTCAGGCTGACGATTTTGTAACCCCTGCCACCCAATGCGTCGGTTGCCAGTTGGGCGCGAGCCTTGAACGCGGTGACGGCTTCTTTCAGCAGCGCATCCTCGCTGGCCTTGCGGGTTGGCGTGGCGATGGCGAAGTCCATGCCACCCATTTTCAGGTCGGTCAGCAGTTCGCCGGTCAGCTTCGAGAGCGCGGCGAAGTCGGAGCTTTCCAGGCGCAGTTCGGCGCGTTCACGCCAGCCGGTGATTTTCTGGCCCTTGGTGTCGTAGATCGGGTAGCTGTTGCGGCTGCCTTGGCGCAGGGTGACTTCCTTGACCTGTTTGGCCTGGGCCAGCGCTTTGTTCATGGTGGTGCTGACGTCGGCGGCGAGTTTGGCCGGGTCGGTGTTTTGTTCTTCGGTATAGAGGGTCACGATCATCAGGTCGCGGGCCACTTCCTGGCTGACTTCGGCGCGCAGGGCGATCTGGTTGTAATGAAGCTCGTCGGCGGCCAGGGCCGGGAGGCTGGCGACGGTGCCAACGCTGAGGGCAAGAAGGGCGGCGCTGCGGCGGAAACTGTGCATGAAAACTCCTTGGACGGTGCGCAGGGGTTAGGTCCGAGCCTGCGTGAAACCATCAGACTCTAGCTTTAATGATCCGGTTCGCACAGTTACAACTTCTATACAGATATACAGATATGCAGATGTCGGTGAATCCTGTGGCGAGGGAGCTTGCTCCCGCTGGACTGCGAAGCAGTCCCAAAACCTGCCACCGCGATTCATCAGGCAAAACGCGTCAGCCGAGTTGCGTCTGCTGCGCAGCCGAGCGGGAGCAAGCTTCCTCGCCACAGAGGAAGGATCAGGTCGGTAGACTGTGGCTGTTTGCCGCACTTTTGCCTGTCAGCCCCCGTGCTTGGTTATACTCCGTGCGATCCGCCTGGAGCGCTCATCAGGAGAGCTCATGCTCGCCCCCGTTCAAATCACTTCTGCCACTCGCCAGAACCTCTGGCGGCTGACGTTCATCCGCACTTTGGTGCTCGCCGCTCAAGCCGGTTCCGTGGGCCTGGCCTACTGGTTCGATCTGCTGCCGTTGCCGTGGGTGCAACTGGCGATGACCCTCGGCTGCTCGACGCTGCTGTGCGCGTTCACCGCGGTTCGCCTGCGCACCTCGTGGCCGGTCACCGAGCTGGAATATGCCCTGCAACTGGCCTGCGATCTGTTTATCCACAGTGCCTTGCTGTATTTCTCCGGCGGCTCGACTAACCCGTTCGTCTCTTATTATCTGGTGCCGCTGACCATCGCTGCCGTGACATTGCCGTGGCGCTATTCGGTGATTCTGTCCGGTATCGCGTTGACGATGTACACCTTGCTGCTCGCGCGCTTTTATCCGCTGCAAACTTTCCCGATTGCCCGGGAAAACCTGCAGGTCTACGGCATGTGGCTGAGTTTCGCCCTCGCCGCAGCCGTCATCACCTTCTTCGCCGCCCGCATGGCCGAAGAGTTGCGACGTCAGGAAGAACTGCGCGCCATCCGTCGAGAAGAAGGCCTGCGCGACCAGCAGTTGCTGGCCGTTGCGACCCAGGCTGCCGGCGCCGCCCATGAACTGGGCACGCCGCTGGCGACCATGAGCGTGCTGCTCAAGGAAATGCGTCAGGACCATCCCGACCCGCTGTTGCAGGACGACCTGAGCGTGCTGCAGGATCAAGTCAAACTCTGCAAAGAAACCTTGCAGCAGCTGGTGCGCGCCGCCGAGGCCAATCGCCGCCTCGCGGTGGAGATGCAGGACGTCACCGACTGGCTTGACGAAGCGCTGAACCGCTGGCACTTGATGCGTCCGGAAGCCAGTTACCGCTTCCAGCGCCTGGGCCAAGGCACGGTGCCGCGCATGGCACCGCCACCGGACCTGACGCAAGCCCTGCTGAATTTGCTGAACAACGCCGCCGACGCGTGCCCCGAAGGGCTGCAGGTGACGCTGGACTGGAATGCCGAAGACCTGACCATCAGCATTCGCGACCACGGTGCCGGCGTGCCGTTGGCCATTGCCGAACAGATCGGCAAGCCGTTTTTTACCACCAAGGGCAAAGGTTTCGGCCTGGGCCTGTTTTTGAGCAAGGCCAGCGTGACACGCGCCGGCGGCTCAGTGAAACTCTACAGTCATGAGGAAGGCGGCACGCTCACCGAGCTGCGCCTGCCCCGTGTCGCCCGAGGAGACGAACATGAGTGACGAGATCCAAGTCGAAGGCGAAGGCGAAGAACTGCCGCATTTGCTGTTGGTAGACGACGACGCAACTTTTACCCGGGTGATGGCCCGCGCCATGGCCCGCCGTGGTTTTCGCGTCAGCACCGCCGGTTCCGCCGAAGAGGGCCTGGTCATCGCCCAGGCCGACATCCCGGATTACGCCGCGCTGGACCTGAAAATGGACGGCGACTCGGGCCTGGTGTTGCTGCCCAAACTGCTCGAACTCGACCCGGAAATGCGCGTGGTGATCCTCACCGGTTACTCGAGCATCGCCACCGCCGTCGAGGCAATCAAGCGCGGCGCCTGCAACTATCTGTGCAAACCGGCAGACGCCGACGACGTGCTGGCCGCGCTGCTCTCCGAGCACGCCGACCTCGACACCCTGGTGCCGGAAAACCCGATGTCGGTGGACCGCCTGCAGTGGGAACACATCCAGCGCGTACTGACCGAGCACGAAGGCAACATCTCCGCCACTGCCCGCGCCTTGGGCATGCATCGCCGCACGCTGCAGCGCAAACTGCAGAAGCGTCCTGTCCGCCGTTGAACGGACGCTCAACGATTATCGGCAGCCCTCGCGATAACCCGAACCGATCATCTATGATCGGTTCGTGTGTGTTCTTTTCTTTATCGAGCCTTTTCCATGAATCAGAACGCTGAGTACTCCGCGGTCAACGATGCTGTGCGCGGGCAGTTTTTTCGAAAAGTCTGGGCGATGATCACGCCTTACTGGCGCAGCGAGGAGAAGGTCAAGGCCTGGACGCTGCTGATCGCGGTGATTGCGTTATCGTTGATAAGCGTGGGGATCTCGGTGTGGTTCAACACCTGGTACAAGGATTTTTACAACGCGCTGCAGCAAAAAGACGAAGCGGCGTTCTGGCGGCTGATTCTGTATTTCTGCGGGATTGCGGCTGTGGCGATTGTCGGTGCCGTGTACCGGCTCTACCTGACCCAGATGCTGACCATTCGCTGGCGTGCCTGGCTCACGGAAAAGCATTTCGCCCGCTGGCTCGGCAACAAGAATTACTACCAGCTGGAGCAGGGCGGTTACACCGATAACCCGGACCAGCGGATTTCCGAAGACCTCAACAATTTCACCTCCAATACCCTGGAGTTGGGCATCGGTTTGCTTCGCAATATTGTCAGCCTGGTGTCGTTCTCGATCATTCTGTGGGGCGTGTCGGGCAGTATCGAAGTGTTTGGTTTTACCATTCCCGGCTACATGTTCTGGTGTGTGCTGGTGTATGCCGTGGTCGGCAGCTGGCTGACCCATTTGATCGGTCGCCGCTTGATCGGCCTCAACAACCAACAACAACGCTTCGAAGCCGACCTGCGTTTCTCCATGGTGCGGATTCGCGAAAATGCCGAGAGCATTGCGCTGTACAACGGCGAGCCCAATGAAAACCGTCGCTTGAGCAACCGCTTCGGGATGGTCTGGCACAATTTCTGGGACATCATGAAGGTGTCCAAGCGTCTGACGTTCTTTACCGCAGGTTACCAACAGGCAGCCATCATCTTTCCGTTCATCGTGGCTTCGCCGCGTTACTTGTCCGGCAAGATCGAACTCGGCGAGCTGATGCAAATCAGTTCGGCGTTCGGCAATGTGCAGGAGAGTTTCAGCTGGTTTATCAGTGCGTACCAGAACCTCGCGTCGTGGCGAGCCACT
Source organism: Pseudomonas sp. LBUM1660 (assembly GCF_059695935.1). Taxonomy (NCBI): domain Bacteria; kingdom Pseudomonadati; phylum Pseudomonadota; class Gammaproteobacteria; order Pseudomonadales; family Pseudomonadaceae; genus Pseudomonas; species Pseudomonas sp. LBUM1660. Next base: position 1,042,207 of record NZ_CP166795.1, read on the forward strand.
TGCGATCGTCTGCTGAGTTTCCGCCAGGCCATGACCGATAACGAAGAGCGTGCGCCGGCGATCGATGTGCAGAATTCGGGGACGGCATTGAAGGTGCACAACCTGGGCCTCGACCTGGCCGACGGTCGTCACTTGCTGACCAACGCCGACATGACCGTGGAGGAGGGCGAACGCGTCATGCTGAGCGGTCGCTCCGGCAGCGGCAAGTCGACCTTGCTGCGGGCGATGGGGCACCTGTGGCCGGCTGGCCACGGCAGCATTCGTCTGCCAGCGGCGCGCTACCTGTTCCTGCCGCAGAAACCGTATCTGCCGATTGGCACGTTGCGCGAGGCGTTGAGTTATCCACAGGCCGGCGAGACCTATCCGCACGAGCGGTATGTGCATGTGCTGGAGACTTGCCGCTTGCCGCACCTCGTTGCGCGCCTGGACGAAGCCAACCACTGGCAGCGCATGCTGTCGCCGGGTGAACAGCAACGACTGGCCTTCGCCCGTGCGCTGCTTTACGCACCGCAATGGCTGTACATGGATGAAGCGACGTCGGCAATGGATGAAGAGGATGAAGCGTCGCTGTATCAGGCGTTGATCGATGAGATTCCGGGGCTGAGCATTGTCAGCGTCGGGCATCGCAGCAGCCTGAAGCGTTTCCACCCACGGCATGTGCGCATTGAAAATGGTCATCTGGTGGACCAGACCGTGATCGCCTGAACACCGCAATCCGTGTGGGAGCGAGCTTTTGTGGCGAGGGGATAAATCCCCTCGCCACAGGTCGCTCCTACAAAAGTGGTGATGGTGATCGTACAACCCGCTTGAGCTATGATGCGGTTTCAGCCGCAATTTTCGAGACAGACGTTCACCATGGAAAACCCGATCGACGCACCACGCCTCCCTCGCAAGCGCCGCAGCCTCGCACAGGAATTGGTGACGGTGCTGTCCGAGCAGATCCGCGACGGTCGCCTCAAGCGCGGCGACAAATTGCCCACCGAGTCGGCAATCATGGATGCCCATGGCGTCAGCCGCACCGTGGTGCGCGAGGCGATTTCCCGTTTGCAGGCGGCTGGCCAGGTGGAAACCCGCCACGGCATCGGCACCTTTGTGCTCGACACCCCGAGCCCGAGCGGTTTCCGTATCGACCCGGCGACCGTGGTCACCCTGCGGGATGTGCTGGCGATCCTGGAACTGCGTATCAGCCTCGAAGTGGAATCCGCCGGCCTCGCCGCGCAACGCCGCAGCCCGGAACAGCTGGCCTTGATGCGTGCCGCGCTGGACGCCCTGAATGAAAGTGCCGCACACGCCCGTGATGCCGTGGCCTCCGACTTCCAGTTCCACCTGCAAATCGCCCTCGCGACCGGTAACCGCTACTTCACCGACATCATGACCCACCTGGGCACCAGCATCATTCCACGCACCCGCCTCAACTCCGCGCGTCTCGCCCATGATGATCAGCAGCACTACATGAGTCGCCTGAGCCGCGAACACGAAGAGATTTACGACGCGATTGCGCGCCAGGATTCAGATGCGGCAAGGGCCGCGATGCGCTTGCATTTGACGAACAGTCGCGAGCGGCTGCGCCATGCGCATGAAGAGGCTGAGGCGCAGCGGGGGTAGGTTTCAGGCTGAAGGATTTGTTGCCAGACAAATCGCTTTCGCGAGCAAGCCCGCTCCCATACTTGACCTCGGCGGGTCACAAAAAATGTGTTCACCGAAGATCCAATGTGGGAGCGGGCTTGCTCGCGAAGAGGCCGGAAGCCCTGGCGCAGAGCCCTCAGCCGGTCGTCAGAATCGAACGATCCACCCGCACCGCCAACCCAGCCTTCGCAGATTTAACCTCGAACGTCACACGGCCCTGTTTATCCACAACCCCTCGAGCAATCGGCATGCCCTTGGACAACAACTCAAGCGGCGCTCCCTCCAGCGATTGCCCCGAAGCCAGTTCCAGTTTCAATTTGATAGTCATCATCGATCTCCTTATCAGGCCAGATTGCCAGTGGGTTTGTAGTCCTTGAGCAGCAAATAAGTGCTCCAGCCCCACCAGTCATCGACGGTGGCGGTATCGTTCAGGTTGTTGACGTCCTTGCGCCGCAGCACCTTGCTGCCTTCAACCCGGAACAGCGGTGAAAAGTTGTTCGCCAGGTTCAGCACGGCTTGCAGGTCCGGGGTTTTTTTCAAGGCGCCGAAGTTGCCGGGTGCCGTGGCGGTGCCGCTGAGATACGCCGCAAACACTTCGTCCGCCGACACCTGCACCGCCTGATTCACCTGGACGCGATTGGCGCTGTCGATGGCGTCGAAGTAGCGTTTGTCGCCATACCCACGCCAGTGATCGCCGTTGCCGTTGCGCACATTGAGGCCGAACTTGCTGTCTTCGTCGTGCATGAAGCGGGTAATCAGCGAGCCCAGATCACTCGGTGTCACCACCGCGGCCAACTGTTTACGCGGTACTCGCAAATGGCCGGCAGAAAACAGGTCGGTCAGGTAGTGATCGGCAAACGCGTTCATGGCGTAGGCCAGTTCCAGCTGCTTTTCATCGTTGCGGCTGTGTGCCTTCACCGCTTGTTGCAGGGCTGCCGTGTGCCCGGCGATATAGGCGAGCAGCGCCCACTCGGCGAAGTGATCGGCATTATTGGCGGCCAGTTTCAAATAGCGTCCCAACGGAAACAGCGCCGAGACGAAACTGCCGCCGCCGGTGATTTTGTTCCACTCTTCGGACAACGTATCTCCCAGGGCGTCATACGCTTCATGCGGCTGTTTACCGTCCTTGATCGCCTGTTTAACGGCGGCGATTTCCTTCTGCATGACGCCGAGGATCAGCTTGGCTTCGGCATTGGATGCCGGCAGCACCGCCAGCGAGTTGAAGGCATTGGTAAACCGCTGGATGCGATCGGCAGCGTTGGCACTTTCGCTGACCGGTTGATCGGGAATGCCATAAAAGTCACCGCCCAGGGCGACGACCTGACCGTAAGTCAGCGCCAGTCCGTTTGGTAGATGCAGCGCTACCTGCGAGGCGGGTACAGCGGGCGCGTCCTTGATGAAACGCAGCAACGTGCCATCTCCGATGGCGGTGTGCTCGCCGCCCTCGAACCTTAGTTGTGGCTTGCCTTTCAAGGCTTTGCCGGAGGGTTGAGGGGCGTCGTGGTGTTCAGCGAGATGCAACATCAGAGAATCGCTGTCGTTGATGACAATGCCTTTCACGGTAAAAAGCTCATCAAGATTAGCGATGACCTGCTTGGGTTTTTCCTGCGGTTGAGTCTGTAGACCTGACATTTCTGGCTCCTTGATATGTCGTCGGTATGATTCAAGATAGCTGTATGTATATACAGCCAATCAGAGCTTAGGTGAGAAACTTCCTACGTCAAGAAAATACCTTTCCGACACAAATTCCAGCCACACCGATGAAATGCAGTTGACGGTTATTATTTAAGTTGTACGATGACATACAACTCGGCCGCAGGCTGAACGCTGTTCTCACACATACGTCGCTACCCAGGGTGTTCGAATAATGAATCCACAAGAACTGAAGTCCATCCTCTCTTCTGGCCTGCTGTCTTTCCCGGTCACCGATTTCAATGCTCAGGGCGACTTCCATCGCGCGGGCTACATCAAGCGTCTCGAATGGCTGGCCCCATACGGCGCCACGGCGTTGTTTGCCGCAGGCGGCACCGGTGAGTTCTTCTCTTTGGCGGCCAGCGAATATTCGGAAATCATCAAGACAGCCGTCGACACCTGCGAAACCAGCGTGCCGATTCTGGCCGGTGTGGGCGGTTCCACTCGTCAAGCCATCGAATACGCACAGGAAGCCGAGCGTCTGGGCGCGAAAGGTTTGTTGTTGCTGCCGCACTACCTGACCGAAGCCAGCCAGGACGGCGTTGCCGCCCACGTTGAAGCCGTGTGCAAATCGGTGAACATCGGCGTGGTGGTCTACAACCGCAACGTCTGCCGCCTGACCGCGCCATTGCTTGAGCGCCTGGCCGAGCGTTGCCCGAATCTGATCGGCTACAAGGATGGCCTGGGCGATATCGAGTTGATGGTGTCGATCCGTCGCCGCCTCGGTGATCGCTTCAGCTACCTTGGCGGTTTGCCGACCGCTGAAGTGTACGCCGCTGCTTACAAGGCTTTGGGCGTACCGGTTTACTCCTCGGCGGTGTTCAACTTCATCCCGAAAACCGCGATGGATTTCTATCACGCCATTGCCCGCGAAGATCACGCCACCGTTGGCAAGATCATCGACGACTTCTTCCTGCCGTACTTGGACATCCGTAACCGCAAAGCCGGTTACGCGGTGAGCATCGTCAAGGCCGGGGCAAAAATTGCCGGCTATGACGCAGGTCCTGTGCGTGCACCGCTGACCGATCTGCTGCCAGAAGAGTACGAAGCTCTGGCCGCGCTGATCGACAAGCAAGGTGCGCAGTAACACACCCGATTAATAAGGCCGCTGAGCAATCAGCGGCCTTTTGCGTGAGGAGATTGTTGTGGCTGATACAAAGCGTTTCGATAACTACATCAACGGTGAATGGGTCGCGGGCAGCGATTACTGCGCCAACATCAACCCGTCCGAACTGACCGACACCATCGGCGACTACGCCAAGGCTGACCTCGCTCAGGTCCACGCCGCCATCGACGCCGCGCGCGCCGCGTTCCCGGCCTGGTCCACGTCGGGTATTCAGGCTCGTCACGATTCGCTGGATAAAGTCGGTACCGAAATCCTCGCCCGCCGCGAAGAGCTCGGCACCTTGCTGGCCCGGGAAGAGGGCAAGACCCTGCCCGAAGCCATCGGCGAAGTGACCCGCGCCGGCAATATCTTCAAGTTTTTCGCCGGTGAGTGCCTGCGCCTGTCCGGCGACTACTTGCCGTCGGTGCGCCCGGGTGTGAACGTCGAAGTCACTCGCGAAGCATTGGGCGTCGTTGGCCTGATCACCCCGTGGAACTTCCCGATCGCGATCCCTGCGTGGAAAATCGCCCCAGCCTTGGCCTACGGCAACTGCGTCGTGCTGAAACCGGCCGATCTGGTGCCGGGCTGCGCCTGGGCGCTGGCGGAAATCATCGCCCGCGCAGGCTTCCCGGCCGGCGTCTTCAACCTGGTGATGGGCAGCGGTCGCGTGGTTGGCGATGCGCTGGTACAGAGCCCGAAAGTCGACGGCATCAGCTTCACTGGTTCGGTCGGTGTCGGTCGTCAGATCGCCGTCAGCTGCGTGTCGCGTCAGGCCAAAGTTCAGCTGGAAATGGGTGGCAAGAACCCGCAGATCATTCTCGACGATGCCGACCTGAAACAAGCGGTCGAGCTGTCGGTGCAGAGCGCGTTCTACTCCACCGGTCAGCGTTGCACGGCGTCGAGCCGCTTCATCGTCACCGCCGGGATTCACGACAAGTTCGTCGAAGCCGTGGCCGAGCGCATGAAGTCGATCAAGGTTGGTCACGCGTTGAAAACCGGCACCGACATTGGCCCGGTCGTCTCGCAAGCGCAGCTTGAACAGGACTTGAAGTACATCGACATCGGCCAGTCCGAAGGTGCGCGTCTGGTCAGCGGCGGCGGTCTGGTGACCTGCGATACCGAAGGCTACTACCTCGCGCCAACGCTGTTTGCCGACAGCGAAGCCGCGATGCGCATCAGCCGTGAGGAAATCTTCGGACCGGTCGCCAACGTGCTTCGCGTAGCGGATTACAACGCCGCGCTGGCCATGGCCAACGACACCGAATTCGGTCTGTCGGCAGGCATTGCCACCACGTCGCTGAAGTACGCCAACCACTTCAAGCGCCACTCCCAGGCCGGGATGGTGATGGTCAACCTGCCGACGGCGGGCGTGGATTACCACGTTCCATTCGGTGGGCGTAAAGGTTCATCCTATGGTTCCCGCGAGCAAGGTCGCTACGCGCAAGAGTTCTACACGGTCGTGAAGACCAGCTACATCGGCTCCTGATACACCGCAATACCTGTGGGACCCGACAGGCCAGCTTCCACAGAAAAACCAAAGATTCACCCGCGCATAAAAATAATCAGTGGGAGTACATCTACATGCAAGCGACCAAGCCGACTCACGTCCGCTATTTGATTTTGCTCATGCTTTTCCTGGTGACCACGATCAACTACGCCGACCGGGCCACTATCGCCATCGCGGGCTCCAGCCTGCAAAAAGACCTCGGCATCGACGCGGTCACCCTCGGTTACATCTTCTCTGCATTCGGTTGGGCTTACGTGGCCGGGCAAATTCCCGGTGGCTGGCTGCTGGACCGTTTTGGCTCGAAAAAAATCTACGCATTAAGCATCTTCACCTGGTCGCTGTTCACCGTGCTGCAGGGTTATGTCGGTGAGTTCGGCATGTCCACGGCGGTGGTTGCGCTCTTCATGCTGCGCTTCCTGGTGGGCCTGGCCGAAGCGCCATCCTTCCCTGGCAATGCACGCATTGTCGCGGCCTGGTTCCCGACGGCTGAACGCGGCACTGCCTCGGCGATCTTCAACTCGGCGCAGTACTTTGCCACCGTGTTGTTTGCACCACTGATGGGCTGGATCGTCTACAGCTTCGGCTGGCAGCACGTGTTCATCGTCATGGGCGTGATCGGTATCATCTTCTCGGGGATCTGGCTGAAGGTGATTTACAGCCCGCGCCAGCACCCGATGATCAATGACGCCGAGTTCAAGCACATTGCCGACAACGGCGGCATGGTCGACATGGACCAGGACAAAGGCAAAGGCACCAAAGCCGACGGTCCGAAGTGGGACTACATCCGCCAGTTGCTGACCAACCGCATGATGCTCGGTGTGTATCTGGGCCAGTACTGCATCAACGGCATCACCTACTTCTTCCTGACCTGGTTCCCGGTGTACCTGGTGCAGGAACGCGGCATGACCATCCTCAAGGCCGGCTTCATTGCCTCGTTGCCGGCCATCTGCGGGTTTATCGGGGGTGTGCTCGGCGGGGTGATTTCTGACTACCTGCTGCGCAAGGGCCACTCCCTGACCTTCGCCCGCAAGGCGCCGATCATTGCCGGTTTGCTGGTCTCCAGCAGCATCGTGGCCTGCAACTATGTCGATGTTGAGTGGATGGTCGTCGGCTTCATGGCGTTGGCATTCTTCGGTAAAGGCGTGGGTGCGTTGGGTTGGGCCGTGGTGTCCGACACCTCGCCAAAACAGATCGCCGGTCTCAGCGGCGGCCTGTTCAACACCTTCGGCAACATCGCTTCGATCACCACCCCGATCGTGATCGGCTACATCATCAGCTCCACCGGTTCGTTCAAATGGGCGCTGGTGTTTGTCGGTTGCAACGCACTGGTCGCGGTGTTCAGCTACCTGGTGATCGTCGGTCCGATCAAGCGTGTGGTGCTCAAAGAGCCGCCCGTCAGCGGTCCTGAAACCAATAACAAATTGTCTCAAGCGCATTCCTGAGGAGCGGCGTCATGCAGTTGATTGAACATTCCGACTCGCCGCGCTACATCCGCCTGCACGAGCGGGACAACGTCGTGATCGTGGTCAACGACCAGGGCGTACCGGCCGGCACCGAGTTTCCCGATGGCCTGGTGACGGTGGACTTCGTGCCGCAGAGCCATAAAGTCACCCTCGAGGATATTCCCGAGGGCGGCCAGGTGATTCGTTACGGGCAGACCATTGGCTACGCGTTGCAGCCGATTTCACGCGGCAGCTGGGTCAAGGAAGATCAACTGCGCATGCCCACCGCACCACCGCTGGACAGCTTGCCGCTGTCCACCGAAGTGCCGGCCGCGCAGGCACCGCTGGAAGGCTTCACGTTCGAGGGTTATCGCAACGCCGACGGCACCGTCGGCACGCGCAACATTCTCGGGATTACCACGACCGTTCAGTGCGTTACCGGCGTGCTGGACCATGCGGTCAAGCGCATCAAGAATGAATTGCTGCCCAAGTATCCGCACGTCGATGACGTGGTGGCGCTGACCCATAGCTACGGCTGTGGCGTGGCGATAACCGCCACCGACGCCTACATCCCGATCCGCACCGTGCGTAACCTGGCGCGTAACCCGAACCTGGGTGGCGAAGCCTTGGTCATCAGCCTGGGCTGCGAGAAATTGCAGGCCGGGCAGGTGATGCACGAGAACGACAGTTCGGTGGATTTGAGCGATCCGTGGCTGTACCGCTTGCAGGATTCGAGTCACGGTTTCACCGAGATGATCGAACAGATCATGGCGCTGGCCGAGACCCGTTTGAAGAAGCTTGATCAGCGTCGCCGGGAAACCGTGCCGGCGTCCGAGCTGATTCTGGGCATGCAGTGCGGCGGCAGCGATGCGTTTTCCGGCATCACCGCCAACCCCGCGCTGGGTTATGCCTCGGACCTGTTGCTGCGGGCTGGCGCGACGGTGATGTTTTCCGAAGTCACCGAAGTGCGCGACGCGATTTACCTGCTGACTTCCCGCGCGGAGACTGAGGAAGTTGCTCAGGAACTGGTGCGGGAAATGGACTGGTACGACCGTTACCTGGCCAAGGGTGAAGCGGATCGCAGCGCCAACACCACGCCGGGCAACAAGAAGGGCGGGTTGTCGAACATTGTCGAGAAGTCCTTGGGCTCGATCGTCAAATCCGGCAGCAGCGCGATCAACGGCGTGCTGGGCCCTGGCGAGCGTTTCAAGCGCAAAGGGCTGATTTTCTGCGCGACCCCGGCCAGTGATTTTGTCTGCGGGACGTTGCAGTTGGCGGCGGGGATGAACCTGCATGTGTTCACTACCGGGCGTGGCACACCATATGGTTTGGCGATGGCGCCGGTGGTGAAGGTGTCGACCCGGACCGAGCTGGCGCAGCGTTGGCCAGACTTGATCGACATCGATGCCGGGCGGATTGCGACCGGACGCGCTTCGATCGAAGACCTCGGCTGGGAGTTGTTTCACTACTACTTGGACGTGGCCAGCGGCACGAAGCAGACTTGGGCCGAGCAGCATAAGCTGCATAACGACATCACCCTGTTCAACCCGGCGCCGATTACTTAAGACTGTGGCGAGGGAGCTTGCTCCCGCTGAGTCGCGAAGCGGCCCCAAAAAAGGGGACTGCTACGCAGTCCAGCGGGAGCAAGCTCCCTCGCCACAGGTGAGTCATCGCCTGCTCGTCCAGACGCCGGGGGACCTGGTGGCTTATCATTAGCCCCCTAACGACGCTCACCCAAGGTTATCCCCGGCATGCTGGCAATTTTCCTCGAAACCCTGAACATCACCGCGCCGGTGTTTGCCATGCTGTTTCTGGGGGTGCTGCTCAAGCGCATCGACTGGATCAACGACAACTTCATCCACACGGCGTCGGCCCTGGTGTTCAACGTCACCATGCCGGCGTTGCTGTTTCTGGGCATCCTGCATGCCGACCTGCGCGCTGCACTGCAACCGGCGCTTCTGATCTATTTCTCGCTCGCCACGCTGGCGTGTTTCGCCATCGCCTGGGGCTGGGCGATCTGGAAGTGCCCACGGGAAGACCGGGGGATTTACACCCAAGGCGCCTTTCGCGGTAACAACGGGGTCATCGGGCTGGCGCTGGCGGCGAGCATGTACGGCGACTACGGGATTTCCCTCGGGGCAATTCTCGCGGCGTTGGTGATCCTGCTGTACAACACGCTCTCGACCATTGTGCTGGCGGTGTACAGCCCCGTGATCAAGTCCGACCCCTGGAGCATCTGCAAAAGCGTGATGGTCAATCCACTGATCATCAGCGTGTTTGCGGCGGCACCGTTTGCCTACTTCAAGATCAGCTTGCCGGGATGGCTGGAGACGTCCGGCCAATACCTGGCGCAAACCACCTTGCCGTTGGCGTTGATCTGCATTGGCGGCACGCTGTCGCTGGCGGCATTGCGCAAAAGCGGCAACATGGCGCTCAGCTCAAGCCTGGTGAAGATGATCGGCCTGCCGGTTCTGGCGACACTGGGTGCATGGCTCTGGGGCTTTCGTGGTGCGGAGTTGGGGATTTTGTTCCTGTACTTCGGCAGCCCGACCGCCGCGGCCAGCTTTGTCATGGCCCGTCAGGCCAATGGCAATCATGAACTGGCGGCAGCGATCATCGTGATCACCACGTTGATGGCGGCGGTGACCACCAATGTCGGGATCTTCTTGTTGCAGTGGGGCGGGTGGATCTAGCTTCGGGATTTTCGCTGGTGTCCAGGGCCTCTTCGCGGGCAAGCCTCGCTCCTACGGAGTTCACCGAACCTGTTGGAGCGAGGCTTGCCCGCGAAGGCGCCAGTCCTGTCACCACAACTTTTGAAGAGTCACTCAGGCTTCTGATAGCTGTCGATCACTTCTTGCGCCGCCCGAAACGCATCAATCGCCGCCGGCACACCGGCGTACACCGCGCAATGCAGCAGCGCCTCGCGGATCTCTTCCACGGTGCAGCCGTTGTTCAACGCACCGCGCACGTGCCCCTTCAATTCCTGCGGGCACTTCAATGCGGTCAGGGCGGCGAGGGTGATCAGACTGCGGGTTTTCAGCGGCAGACCTTCGCGGTTCCACACGGCGCCCCAGGCGTGTTCATTGACGAAGTCCTGCAGCGGCTGGGTGAACTCGGTGGCATTGCCCAATGCGCGGTCGACGAACGTATCGCCCATCACTTGGCGGCGGACTTCAACGCCAGGCTTTTTATGGTCGGTCATGGCATTTCCCTCTTGTGGTGTTGGCGACGCCAGGCGCGTAGCGACGTGAACAGCAGAAACGCCACCAGCGCCGGCAGGACGTAAAACAGCATCAGGTGTTCAAGCTTGCCGGCCAGGGGCATGCCGGTGGTGAACGACACCACGTGCAGACCGTAAGCCAGGTACAAGCCCAGAAACAGCAGGCCTTCGGCGCGGGTCACCCGGTAACCGGTGTAGAACAGCGGCAGACACAACACCGCGACACCGAGCATCACTGGCAGGTCGAAATCCAGGGCGTTGGGCGAGACCGACAGCGGCGAGGGGGCGACGAGCGCAGTCAGACCGAGCACACCCAGGAGGTTGAACAGGTTGCTGCCGATCACGTTGCCCACGGCAATGTCCCGTTGACCGCGCAAGGCGGCGATCAATGAGGTGGCCAGTTCCGGCAGGGACGTGCTGATGGCGACGATGGTCAGGCCGATGACCCGCTCCGACAACCCCAGATCAGTCGCGACCGCCACGGCGGCACCCAGTAACAAATGGCCGGCGTAGACCAGCATCGCCAGTCCGGCGACGATCATCAGCACGCTGCTGAACCACGGTGCCCGGGGTGTTCCGTCATGGGAGGGCGGACGGGCCGAGTGCTGCGACTGACGCAGCAGCAAACCCAGATACAGCGCCAGGGCGGCCAGCAGAATCATGCCGTCCACGCGGTTCAGCTCTTCATTCCACGCCAGTAAAAACACCAGCAGGCTGGCGCCGATCATCAGCGGAATATCCAGGCGTACCAGTTGCCGCGAAACCCGCAGCGGAATGATCAGCGCCGAAAGCCCGAGGGTGACGAGGATGTTGAAGATGCTGCTGCCGATCACGCTGCCGACGGCGATGTCGGCGTTTTGCGCCAGGGTGGCTTGCAGGCTGACGGCCATTTGCGGCGCGCTGCTGCCCAGGGCGACGATGGTCAGGCCGATGATCAGCGGCCGCACCTGCAAGCGCGCCGCCAGGCGCACGGCGCCACGGACCATCAGCTCGGCGCCGGCGATCAGCAACAGCAGGCCACCGAGCAACTCGATCAGGCTGATCAGGGGTAAATCGGCAAGTCCGAAAATGGTCGGGGCTCCGTCAGTTAATCGTCGATGGCTTGCACGCGAACCCGTGCAGTGCCGCTACGGAGCATACCCAGTTGTTCGGCGGCCTCGTGTGAAAGATCTATCAGGCGGCCACGGGTGTGCGGCCCGCGGTCGTTGATCCGGACCACGCAGGACTTGTCGTTATTCAGATTGGTGACCATCACCCGCGTGCCGAATGGCAACTGGCGATGGGCGGCAGTCAGGGAACTCATGTTGAAACGCTCGCCGCTGGCGGTGCGTTTACCGTGGTGTTTGGCGCCGTAATACGAAGCTACGCCGGTCTTGTCGTAGCCGTGTGGATCGATGGCATCGTTGCTGGCGCAACCGGCCAGCAGAGAGAGCAGGGCGCAAGCACCCAGTAGACGCTTCATTTGAAAGCTTCCCAAAATAAATGTGGCGAGGGAGCTTGCTCCCGCTCGGCCGCGAAGCGGTCGCAAATCGTTTGATGCATTCTTACTGAAAGAATGCGGTTACCGATTTGGGTCTGCTTCTCAGACCAGCGGGAGCAAGCTCCCTCGCCACAGGGAATGGAGCCAGTAGTTAGAGCTGGCTCCATTCCGGTCAGCCTTCGAGCTTGCTTTTCAGCAGTTCGTTGACCTGTTGCGGGTTGGCCTTGCCTTTGGAGGCTTTCATGGCCTGACCGACGAAGAAGCCGAACATCTTGCCGCGTTTGGCTTCGTCTGCCGCGCGGTATTGCTCGACCTGCTCGGCGTTGGCCGCGAGCATTTCGTCCAGCACCGCCGAGATCGCGCCGCTGTCGGTCACTTGTTTCAGGCCACGCTTGTCGATGATCTCGTCCGCGCTGCCTTCGCCGTTCGCCATCGCTTCAAACACCACCTTGGCGATTTTGCCGGAGATGGTGTTGTCCTTGATGCGCAGCAGCATGCCGCCCAGTTGCTCGGCCGAGACCGGTGACTGGTCGATTTCCACGCCTTGCTTGTTCAGCAGGCTGCCCAGTTCGACCATGACCCAGTTGGCCGCCAGCTTGGCGTCGCCGCTGATGCTCACGACTTGCTCGAAGTAATCGGCTTGCTCGCGGCTGGTGGCCAGGACGCTGGCGTCATACACCGACAGGCCGAACTGCGCCTGGAAACGCTCGCGTTTCTGCGGTGGCAATTCCGGCAGCGTGGCACGCACGTCGTCGAGGAACGAGTTCTCGATGACCACCGGCAGCAGGTCCGGATCGGGGAAGTAACGGTAGTCGTTGGCTTCCTCTTTACTGCGCATCGGACGGGTTTCGTCCTTGTTCGGATCGTACAGGCGGGTCTGCTGGATCACTTTGCCGCCGTCTTCGATCAGCTCGATCTGACGCTGCACTTCGCTGTTGATCGCCTTCTCGATGAAGCGGAACGAGTTGACGTTCTTGATCTCGCAACGAGTGCCGAATTCAACCTGACCCTTCGGACGGATCGACACGTTGCAGTCGCAACGCAGCGAGCCTTCGGCCATGTTGCCGTCGCAGATGCCCAAGTAACGCACCAGCGCGTGGACAGTCTTGACGTAGGCCACGGCTTCCTTGGCGCTGCGCATGTCAGGCTCGGAGACGATTTCCAGCAGCGGCGTGCCGGCACGGTTCAGGTCGATGCCGGTGGCACCGTTGAACTCTTCGTGCAGGCTTTTGCCGGCGTCTTCTTCCAGGTGCGCACGGGTGACGCCGACACGTTTGATCGTGCCGTCTTCCATGGCGATGTCCAGGTGGCCTTTGCCGACGATCGGCAATTCCATTTGGCTGATCTGGTAGCCCTTGGGCAGGTCCGGGTAGAAATAGTTTTTACGGGCGAACACGTTGTGCTGGCCGATCTCGGCATCGATGGCCAGGCCGAACATCACGGCCATGCGCACGGCTTCCTGGTTCAGCACCGGCAGTACGCCAGGCATGCCGAGGTCAACCAGGCTGGCCTGGGTGTTCGGCTCGGAACCGAATGTGGTGGAGCTACCGGAAAAGATTTTCGACCGGGTGGTGAGCTGGGTATGAATCTCCAGCCCGATCACGACTTCCCATTGCATGTGTTTCTCCTCAGAAGCCGGTTGGGGTGCGGGTGTGCCAGTCAGTGTTCAACTGATACTGGTGGGCAACGTTCAACAGGCGACCTTCCTGGAAATACGGGGCGAGCAGTTGCACGCCGACCGGCAGACCCTCGACGAAACCGGCAGGCATGGACAAGCCCGGCAGGCCCGCGAGGTTGGCGGTGATGGTGTAGACGTCTTCCAGGTATGCAGCCACCGGGTCGCTGTTCTTGGCGCCGAGCTTCCAGGCCGGGTTCGGCGTGGTTGGGCCGAGGATGATGTCGACTTCATTAAAGGCCGCCATGAAGTCGTTCTTGATCAAGCGACGAATCTTCTGCGCCTTCAGGTAATAGGCGTCGTAGTAACCGGCGGACAGCGCGTAGGCGCCGACCATGATCCGGCGCTGCACTTCCGGGCCGAAGCCTTCGCCACGGGAGCGCTTGTACAGGTCGATCAGGTTGACCGGGTTTTCGCAGCGGTGGCCGAAGCGCACGCCGTCGAAACGCGACAGGTTGGACGAGGCTTCTGCCGGAGCGATCACGTAGTACGCAGGAATCGCGTGCTGCATGTTCGGCAGGCTGATTTCCTTGATCACGGCGCCGAGCTTTTCCAGCTCCTTGACGCTGTTGTGGATCAACTCGGCGATGCGTGGGTCGAGGCCGGTGCTGAAATATTCCTTCGGCACACCGATGCGCAGGCCCTGCAGCGAACCGTTGAGGCTGGCGCTGTAATCAGGCACGGGCTCGTCGATGCTGGTGGAATCCTGCGGATCGAAACCGGCCATGCCTTGCAGCAGGATTGCGCAGTCTTCGGCAGTGCGGGCCAACGGGCCGCCCTGATCGAGGCTGGAGGCGTAAGCGATCATGCCCCAGCGCGAAACACGACCGTACGTCGGTTTCAGGCCAGTGAGGTTGGTCAGTGCCGCGGGCTGACGGATCGAGCCGCCGGTGTCGGTGCCGGTAGCCGCCGGTAACAGGCGCGCCGCGACCGCCGCAGCGGAACCGCCGGACGAACCGCCCGGAACGTATTCGAGGTTCCACGGGTTTTTCACCGGGCCGTAGTAGCTCGACTCGTTGGCCGACCCCATGGCGAATTCGTCCATGTTGGTCTTGCCCAGGGTCACTGCGCCGGCAGCGGCCAGCTTGGCAACGACCGTGGCGTCGTACGGTGCCTTGAAGTTGTCGAGCATCTTCGAGCCGCAGCTGGTGCGGATACCCTGGGTGCAGAACAGGTCTTTGTGGGCGATCGGCGCGCCGAGCAGGGCGCCGCTCTCACCGTTGGCGCGGCGTGCGTCAGCGGCTTTCGCCTGCTGGAGCGCCAGGTCTTCGGTGAGGCTGATGAAGCTGTTGAGCTGAGGATCGAGCTGGGCGATACGCGCCAGCAGGGTCTTGGTCAGCTCTTCGGAAGAAAACTTTTTATCGGCGAGTCCGCGGGCGATCTCGGCCAGAGTCAATTGATGCATTGCAGGCTCTTTCCCTTTAGTCGATGACTTTCGGAACCAGGTACAGGCCGTTTTCGACCGCTGGTGCGATGGACTGATAGGCCTCGCGATGATTGGTCTCGGTCACGACGTCTGCACGCAGGCGCTGGCTGGCTTCCAGTGGGTGGGCGAGCGGCTCGATACCGTCGGTATTGACCGCCTGCATTTCGTCGACCAGCCCGAGAATGCTGTTCAGGGCTGAAGTAATGTGTGGAAGATCGGCATCATTGAGGCCAAGGCAGGCCAGATGAGCGATTTTTTCCACGTCGGAGCGTTCAAGCGCCATGGGAATCTCCAGTGGAAAACAGAACGGACGGCGTCCGTGTGTTAGATTGTCGGAACACTACCGCATTTCTACGGTCGTAAGGCCGCGATTGTGGGGGTTGGTGCACAGAAAAGCGGCCAATTTAACATATTGGCGCCTTGCCCAAAATCCCTGTCGTTGTTAGAGTTTGCCGCACTTTTTTACCCACGCGTTGCCTAGGGTCCCTTTCCCATGTTCAAGAAACTGCGTGGCATGTTTTCCAGCGATCTTTCCATTGACCTGGGCACTGCCAACACCCTTATTTACGTGCGCGAGCGCGGTATCGTCCTGAATGAGCCATCGGTTGTGGCTATTCGGACACACGGTAACCAGAAAAGTGTCGTTGCTGTCGGCACCGAGGCGAAGCGCATGCTCGGCCGTACGCCGGGCAACATTGCTGCCATTCGTCCGATGAAGGACGGCGTCATTGCCGACTTCAGCGTCTGCGAAAAGATGCTGCAATATTTTATCAACAAGGTTCACGAAAACAGTTTCCTGCAGCCAAGCCCGCGGGTGCTGATTTGCGTTCCGTGCAAATCCACCCAGGTTGAGCGTCGTGCCATCCGTGAATCGGCCCTTGGCGCCGGTGCTCGTGAAGTGTTCCTGATCGAAGAGCCAATGGCTGCTGCGATCGGTGCCGGCCTGCCGGTTGAAGAAGCGCGCGGTTCGATGGTGGTCGATATCGGTGGTGGTACCACTGAAATCGCGCTGATCTCCCTGAACGGTGTGGTTTACGCCGAATCCGTTCGGGTTGGCGGCGATCGCTTCGACGAAGCGATCATCACCTACGTGCGTCGCAACTACGGCAGCCTGATCGGCGAATCGACTGCCGAGCGCATCAAGCAGGAAATCGGTACGGCCTACCCAGGCGGCGAAGTGCGTGAAGTAGACGTTCGTGGCCGTAACCTGGCCGAAGGCGTTCCGCGTGCCTTCACCTTGAACTCAAATGAAGTGCTGGAAGCTCTGCAAGAGTCCCTGGCCACCATCGTTCAGGCTGTGAAAAGTGCTCTGGAGCAATCGCCTCCGGAACTGGCTTCCGATATCGCCGAGCGTGGACTGGTGCTGACCGGTGGTGGCGCCTTGCTGCGTGACCTCGACAAGTTGCTGGCCCAGGAAACAGGTCTGCCGGTGATCGTTGCCGAAGACCCGCTGACCTGCGTTGCTCGCGGCGGTGGCCGTGCATTGGAAATGATGGATAAACACACCATGGACCTGCTGTCGAGCGAGTGATCTCGCCCGATGCATCTATGCTGTTGAGCGCGCAGGCGGCACTTTGCAGTGCTGCCTGTTGGCGTTTATCTTCTGTCAGTCTGCATCCAGGCCGGTCTGCCGTATGAATAAACAAAACATTTGCCTGGGAGGAGCGGCTTATTAAACCGCTTTTCACCAAAGGGCCTTCACTGGGCGTGCGCTTGTTGGTGCTGGTCGTGCTATCGGTCGCGCTGATGGTGGTCGATGCCCGCTTCACACTGCTCAAGCCAGTGCGTAGCCAGATGTCGCTGGTGCTGATGCAGTCTTACTGGATCACCGACCTGCCGCAGCGGCTATGGCAGGGTGTGGCCAGCCAATTCGGCAGCCGTACCGAACTCGTCGCCGAAAACGAAAAACTCAAGACCGAAAACCTGCTGTTGCAGGGCCGCATGCAAAAGCTGGCCGCCCTCACCGAGCAGAACGTTCGGCTGCGCGAGTTGCTCAATTCCTCTGCGTTGGTCAACGAAAAGGTCGAAGTGGCCGAGTTGATCGGCATGGACCCCAACCCCTTCACCCATCGCATCATCATCAATAAAGGTGAGCGCGACGGTGTGGTCCTCGGTCAGCCGGTACTCGATGCCCGCGGCCTGATGGGCCAGGTGGTCGAGTTAATGCCTTACACCTCCCGTGTACTGCTGCTGACCGACACCACCCACAGCATTCCGGTGCAGGTGAATCGCAACGGTCTGCGGGCGATTGCCAGCGGCACCGGTAACCCGGAACGCCTGGAACTTCGTCACGTAGCGGACACGGCTGATATCAAGGAAGGCGATCTGCTGGTCAGTTCCGGCCTCGGTCAGCGATTCCCGGCCGGTTACCCGGTCGCGACCGTCAAGGAAGTGATCCACGATTCCGGCCAGCCGTTTGCCATCGTGCGTGCCGTGCCGACCGCCGCGTTGAACCGCAGCCGTTACCTGCTGCTGGTGTTCACCGACGGTCGCACCGCCGAAGAGCGCGCCAACGATGCTGCCCAGGCGCAAGAAGCGCTGGACCAGCACGGTGGTGGGCCGATCATTCCGGCGACCGTGCCTAAACCCGTGCCGGCGACCGTGGTGGTGCCCGTCGCAGCCGCTGCGCCTGCCGCAACGCCGGCAGTACCCGCACCGGCGGCAACCCCGGCCAAACCGGCGGCCGCCAAGCCACCCGCATCGCAACCTGCCGCAACCAAACCGCCCGCCACTCAACCGGCTGCGGTGAAACCTGCCGCCAAACCGCCTGTCTCCGCGCCGGCTTCCACTGGGGGACGAGAATAATGGTCGGTGCTACCGCATCCCGAAATGACTGGATGATCTGGCTGACGTTTGCCATTGGCCTGCTGCTCAGCGTTTCACCACTGCCGCAATTCATGGAAATCCTCCGCCCGCTCTGGCTGGCCTTGCTGCTGGCTTTCTGGGCGTTGTACTTGCCGCAGAAAGTCGGCATGGTCACCGCGTGGTGCCTGGGCCTGGCCGAAGACGTGCTCTACGGCACCTTGCTGGGCCAGAACGCGTTGATCCTGACCCTCATCACTTTCCTGGTCCTGTCGCTGCAACAGCGCCTGCGCATGTTCCCGATGTGGCAACAGAGCCTGGTGATCCTGGTGATTTTCGGCCTCGCGCAGCTGGTTCAACTATGGCTGAGCGCCCTGACCGGCAACCGTCAGCCGACCCTGGCGCTGGTACTGCCGGCCTTGGTCAGTGCATTGCTCTGGCCATGGGTCAGCTACGGTTTGCGCGGGTTGCGTCGACGCTACAAGATCAATTAATTCGGTCAGGCATTTGCCCATAACCTCGACAGGGAGATGTCTTGATGAGAAAGCTTTATCTGGCCTCAGGCTCGCCGCGTCGGCGTGAACTGCTCACGCAGATCGGCGTGCCGTTCTCCGCCATCAGCGCGGACATCGATGAAACCCCTTTAGCTCAAGAATCCCCGTCGGCCTATGTCGAGCGCCTGGCGCGCGGCAAAGCCGAGGCCGGGCGCGGCGCGGTCGTGTCCGCCGCCGATTTTTGCGTGCTGGGTGCCGACACCGCCGTGGTGCTCAACGGGAAAATTCTCGGCAAACCGGTGGACGAAGCCGAGGCGTGCGCCATGCTTATGATGTTGGCCGGTCAGGAACACGAAGTATTGACCGCCATCGCGGTGCTTGACGGTGAGCGTTGTGAGTCGCGGGTAGTGCGCAGTCTGGTGCGTTTTCGCAGCATCGCTCGCGATGAAGCGGCGGCCTACTGGGCCAGTGGTGAACCCCGGGACAAGGCCGGTGGCTATGGCATTCAAGGCCTGGGCGCGGTGTTTGTCGCCGGGCTCAATGGCAGTTACTCGGCGGTGGTTGGACTGCCGCTGTGCGAAACCGCTGAGCTGCTCGGCCATTTCGGCATACCCTGTTGGCAAACCCTTAACGCGCGCTGAGCGTCGTACTGACAAGATGCGGCCATTATCGTGAACATGCCTGAACGAGACCCTGCCATGAGTGAAGAGATCCTGATCAACATCACGCCGATGGAATCGCGCGTGGCGGTGGTCGAAAACGGTGTCCTGCAAGAGGTCCACGTCGAGCGCACGCAAAAGCGCGGGATCGTCGGCAACATCTATAAAGGCAAGGTCGTGCGGGTATTGCCGGGCATGCAAGCCGCCTTCGTCGATATCGGTCTGGACCGCGCCGCGTTCATTCACGCCTCGGAAATATCCCTGCGCGAAGGCCCGGCGGTGGAGAGCATCAGCGCGCTGGTTCACGAAGGCCAGAGTCTGGTCGTTCAGGTCACCAAGGACCCGATCGGCTCCAAAGGCGCACGCCTGACCACTCAGCTGTCGATTCCGTCGCGCTATCTGGTGTACATGCCCCGCACGGCCCACGTCGGCATTTCGCTGAAGATCGAAGACGAAGCCGAGCGTGAACGCCTCAAGCAAGTCGTCACCGATTGCGTGGCCAAAGAAGGCATCAAGGAGGCGGGCGGTTTCATCCTGCGTACCGCCGCCGAAGGGGCCGGCGCCGATGAAATCCTCATGGACATCCGCTACCTGCGCCGTCTCTGGGATCAGATCAACGAGCAGATCAAAACCATCGGTGCGCCGAGTGTGATCTACGAAGACCTAGGCCTGGCGTTGCGTACCTTGCGTGACCTGGTCAGCCCGAAGATCGAAAAGATCCGCATCGACTCTCGGGAAACCTTTCAGAAAACCACACAGTTCGTCGCCGAACTGATGCCTGAAATTGCCGATCGTCTTGAGCATTACCCCGGCGAGCGGCCGATTTTCGACCTGTACGGCGTCGAAGACGAAATCCAGAAAGCCCTCGAGCGCAAAGTGCCGCTCAAGTCCGGCGGTTATCTGGTGGTCGATCCGGCCGAAGCCATGAGCACCATCGACGTCAACACCGGGGCGTTCGTCGGCCATCGCAACCTCGAAGAAACCATCTTCAAGACCAACCTCGAAGCCGCGACCGCCATCGCCCGCCAGCTGCGTCTGCGCAATCTGGGCGGAATCATCATCATCGACTTCATCGACATGGAAGACGAAGAGCACCAGCGCCAGGTGCTTCGTACCCTCGAGAAGCAGCTGGAACGCGACCATGCCAAGACCAACATCATCGGTATTACCGAGTTGGGCCTGGTGCAGATGACGCGCAAGCGCACCCGCGAAAGCCTCGAACAAGTGTTGTGCGAACCGTGCAGCAGCTGTCAGGGCCGCGGCAAGCTAAAGACGCCGGAAACGGTCTGCTACGAAATTTTCCGCGAAATCCTCCGCGAGGCGCGCGCCTATCAAGCGGAAGGCTATCGTGTATTGGCGAACCAGAAAGTCGTCGACCGTTTGCTCGACGAGGAGTCGGGCAATGTCGCCGAGCTGGAAGGATTTATCGGACGCACCATTCGGTTCCAGGTGGAAACCATGTATTCCCAGGAACAATACGACGTGGTGCTGCTCTGAATCGCTGTGTTTCTACCTTACTAGAACGGCTGGCCTCAGCTTTTTGCAGTATTTTTGCCATGGGAGCCAACTGACATGGAACGTCTGACACGCATTTTGGCCGCACTGACCCGCTGGGGTCTTGGCCTGTGCGCGTTGGTCCTGGTATTGATGGCGTTATACGTCAGCCTCGGCCGGGAGCTGACGCCTCTGGTGGCCGAATACCGTGCCGACGTCGAAACCAAAGCCAGCGCCGCCTTGGGCATGCCGCTGCAAATTGGCAAGCTGGAAGGTAACTGGAGCGGTTTCGCGCCGATTTTGCTGGCGCACGACGTGACGGTCGGCGAGGGCGCCAACGCCCTGCACCTGGATCAGGTGCGAGCGGTGCCGGACCTTTGGGAAAGCCTGTTGGCTCGCGAAGTTCGCATTGCCCACCTGGAACTCAACGGCCTGAAGATCAGCCTCAAGGAAGGCGCGGATGGTCGTTGGGCGCTGGAAGGGTTGCCGGTGCAACAGGACCAGCCGCTTGATCCGGAGCAGTTGCTCAACCGCATGCAAATGGTCCAGCAGCTGTCGGTGATCGACAGCCAGGTGACCTTGCAGCCACTGAACCACCCGCCGCTGACCCTGACCTACGTTGGCCTGAATCTGAAAACCGGCGTCTACCGCCAGCGCCTCGATGTCCGTCTAAACCTGCCAGACGGCCAACCGGTGGCCATGAGTGTGCACACGCGTATTCGCGCCAGCCAGTGGAAGGACGGGGAGGCCGAGGCCTACCTGAGCCTGCCGCAAAGTGACTGGTCGAAATGGCTGCCCGAGCGTCTGACCCGGCAATGGAACTTCTCCGAGCTCAAGGCCGGTGGCGAGCTCTGGGTGAACTGGGGAAAGGGCACGTTGCAAAGCGGCGCCATTCGCTTGAACGCGCCGCAACTCAAGGGCGCCTATGCCGAACGCAAGCCGATCCAGATCAACAATCTGGCGCTCAACGGTTATTTCCAGCGCAGCACCGAAGGCATGCTGGTGACCCTGGACTCTCTGGCCATGAACTTCGGCGAGACCCGCTGGGAATCGCATCTGCAACTTCGACAGAGCGCCGCCACCGACAAGGCTGAAGAACTCTGGCATTTGCAAGCCGACCGCCTCGATCTCACCCCGCTCACGCCGCTGATTAACGCCTTGGGGCCTCTGCCCGAAGGCGTTGCCACGGCGATCGAACGACTCAAGGTGACCGGTGGGCTGCGCAATGTGCTGATCGACCTGCGGCCCAATGCCACCGACGACAGTAAGTTCAGCTTTGCCGCCAACCTCGATCAGGTCGGCTTCGACGCGTATCACGGCGCTCCGGCAGCGCGAAATGTCAGCGGCAGCATCAGCGGTGACCTCGGTCAGGGTGAATTGCGGATGGACAGCAAAGACTTTGTCCTGCACCTGGACCCGATTTTCGCCAAGCCATGGCAATACATTCAGGCCAACGCCCGGCTGACCTGGAAGCTCGACAAAGAAAGCTTCACCCTGATCGCGCCGTACCTGAAGGTGCTGGGGGAGGAGGGCAAAATTGCCGGTGACTTCCTGATCCGCCTGCATTTCGACCACACCCAGGAAGACTACATGGACCTGCGGGTCGGCCTGGTGGACGGCGACGGTCGCTACACCGCCAAGTACCTGCCGACCATGCTCAGCCCGGCGCTGGACGAATGGCTGCGCACGGCGATTCTCAAAGGCGCGGTGGACCAGGGCTTTTTCCAGTATCAGGGCTCGCTGAACCATGGCGCCGCCGAGACGGCGCGCAGCATCAGCCTGTTTTTCAAGGTGCACGATGCCGAACTGTCCTTCCAGCCGGGTTGGCCACATGTCAGCAAGGTAACGGGCGATGTGTTTGTTGAAGACAGTGGCGTGCGGATCCTGGCCAGCAAAGGCCAGTTGCTCGACACTCAGGTTCGCGACATTTACGTCAATATTCCCCATGCACCGGAAGGTCAAAGCGTTCACCTGTTCCTCGACGGTGGGTTTTCCGGCGGATTGGGCGACGGCCTGAAGATTCTTCAGGAAGCGCCGATCGGCACCGCAGACACCTTCGCAGGTTGGGAAGGTGAGGGCGATCTGCAGGGCAAGCTGAAGCTGGATATTCCGTTGGTCAAAGGCGAGCAGCCAAAGATTCTCGTCGACTTCAAGACCGCCAAGGCGCGTTTGAAGCTGGCCGAGCCTTCCCTGGAGCTGACACAGCTCAAGGGTGATTTCCGTTTCGACAGCGCCAAGGGCTTGAGCGGACAGAACATCACCGCGCGCGCCTTCGATAAACCGGTCACCGCGCAGATTTTTGCCGATGGCAATGCGGGCAACCTCAAGACCCGAGTCGCCGCCTCCGGACATGTAGAGGTCAAGAAGCTCACTGACTGGTTGAGCGTCACCCAGCCATTGCCGGTGTCCGGTCTGATCCCGTATCAACTGCAACTGAGCCTCGACGGCCCTGACAGCCAACTGTCGGTCAATTCCAGTCTCAAAGGCGTGGCGGTCGATTTGCCGGCGCCGTTCGGCATGTCCGCCGATGCTGGCCGCGACACCACGTTCCGCATGACCCTTCAGGGGCCGGAACGGCGCTACTGGGTCAACTATGGCGAGCTGGCAGACTTCACGTTTGCGGCGCCGCCCGGCAATTTTGCCGACGGTCGTGGCGAGTTGTTCCTGGGCGGCGGCAGTGCCGTGCTGCCGGGCGCCAAAGGGTTGCGAGTGCGTGGCGTGCTGTCGGAGCTGGATGTCGGACCGTGGAAAGATCTGGCGGACAAGTACGCCGGTCAGGATCCGGGCGGCAGTGCCAAGCAGCTGCTCAGCAGTGCGGACTTCAAGGTTGGCAAGCTCAGCGGTATCGGCACTACGCTCGATCAGGCGTCGGTGCAGTTGAACCGCAAACCGGCCGCGTGGGCCTTGCTACTCGACAGTCAGCAGGTCAAGGGCAGCGCGAGCATCCCCGATGCGAGAGGCGCGCCGATTGCGATCAATCTGCAAACCGTGCGGTTGCCGGCGCCAGACCCGACGGTCCTTGCCGACGAAAACTCACCGGATCCACTGGCCTCGGTGGACCCGACCAAGATCCCGGCACTGGATATCACCATCAATCAGCTGTTCCAGGGGCAGGACCTCGTCGGCGCCTGGTACCTGAAAGTCCGTCCGACCGCCAAGGGCATCGCGCTCAATACTCTGGATATGGGCCTCAAGGGCGTTCTGCTGCAGGGCAGTGGCGGCTGGGAGGGCATACCCGGCAGCTCCAGCAGTTGGTACAAAGGGCGGATCAGCGGCAAGAACCTCGCTGACGTGCTGAAAGGCTGGGGCTTTGCGCCGAGCGTCACCAGTGAAGAGTTTCACATGGATGTCGACGGTCGCTGGCCCGGTTCTCCGGCGTGGCTGGCCACCAAACGTTTCTCTGGCACCCTCGATGCCTCGTTGAATAAAGGCCAGTTCGTTGAGGTCGAGGGCAGCGCCCAGGCCCTGCGAGTCTTCGGCCTGCTCAACTTCAACTCCATCGGCCGTCGTCTGCGCCTGGACTTCTCCGACCTGTTCGGCAAAGGTTTGAGTTATGACCGGGTCAAAGGTCTGCTGGCCGCGACCAACGGGGTTTATGTAACGAAGGAACCGATCTTGCTGACCGGCCCGTCGAGCAACATCGAACTGAACGGTACCCTGAACCTGGTGGCCGACCAGGTTGACGCGAAACTGCTGGTGACTTTGCCGGTGACCAACAACCTGCCGATTGCCGCATTGATTGTCGGCGCACCGGCCATCGGCGGCGCGCTGTTCCTGATCGACAAGCTGATCGGTGACCGCGTGGCACGTTTCGCCAGCGTCAAATACACCGTCAAAGGCCCATGGAAAGAGCCGAAAATCACCTTCGACAAGCCTTTTTGAAAAGCCACTCTCCAGATCTATGGAGTAGCATGGTCCTCGGTTCTGATGCTTCGCCCCTGACCTTTGTAGGAGCGAGGCTTGCCCGCGAATCGACGCACCGCGGTGTGTCAGGCAAGATGCCTTCGCGAGCAAGCCTCGCTCCTACAGGGTTGTGTTGATTCCCGATAAGGAAAAGGCCATGTCTTTTGCGGTGATTCAAATGGTCAGCCAGAGCGATGTGCTGGCCAACCTGACCCGGGCCCGGTATCTGCTTGAAGAAGCGGCAGCAGGCGGCGCGCAGTTGGCGGTGCTGCCGGAAAACTTCGCCGCCATGGGCCGTCGCGACATTGCCGACATCGGTCGCGCCGAGGCGCTGGGCGAAGGTCCGATCCTGCCGTGGTTGAAACAGACCGCCCGCGACCTCAAGTTATGGATAGTGGCCGGCACCTTGCCGTTGCCGCCGCTGGACCATCCGACGTCCAAGGCGCATGCCTGCTCGTTGCTGGTCAATGATCAGGGCGAAACGGTGGCGCGCTACGACAAGCTGCACCTGTTCGACGTGGACGTGGCGGACAACCGCGGGCGTTATCGCGAATCCGATGACTATGCTTATGGCAGTGGGGTCGTGGTGGCGGACACGCCCGTCGGCCGGGTCGGTCTGACGGTGTGTTACGACCTGCGCTTCCCGGAGCTATACAGCGAGTTGCGAGCTGCGGGCGCGCAATTGATTACCGCGCCGTCGGCGTTTACCGCGGTGACCGGGGCGGCGCATTGGGATGTGCTGATTCGCGCACGGGCCATCGAGACTCAATGTTATGTGCTCGCGGCCGCCCAGGGTGGGACGCATCCGGGACCTCGAGAAACCTGGGGGCACGCCGCAATCGTCGACCCTTGGGGACGGGTGCTGGCACAACAGAATCAAGGCGAGGCCGTGCTGCTGGCCGAACGCGATAGCAGCGAACAGGCGTCCATCAGGGCGCGGATGCCGGTGTCCAGTCACCGGCGCTTTTTCTCGCAGGGCGCACAGCGACCTGCCCAGAACGACGAATTTAAGGCGTAAACATATGAGCGAGTTGTTGTCCTCCGTCAGTGAACACCTCCTGGCGCCCGGTGGCGTAACGATCGAGAGCCTGCAAGGTGTGCTCGGCGATCTGGCCGGTCCGGGCATCGATGCCGCGGATCTGTATTTCCAGGGGCAGATTTCCGAGTCCTGGGCGCTGGAAGACGGGATCGTCAAGGAAGGCAGCTTCAACCTCGACCAAGGTGTGGGCGTGCGTGCGCAATCGGGTGAAAAAACCGGTTTCGCTTACAGCAATGCCATCACCCTCGAAGCCCTCGGCGCAGCGGCCCGTGCGGCGCGTTCGATCTCCCGCGCCGGGCAGAACGGCACGGTGCAGGCGTTCACCACGGCGGACGTCGCCCAGTTGTACGGGCCGGACAACCCGTTGGAAGTGATGAGCCGCGCGGAAAAAGTCGAACTGCTCAAGCGTATCGACGTGGCAACTCGCGCCCTTGACCCGCGTATCCAGCAAGTCACCGTGAGCATGGCCGGGGTCTGGGAGCGCATTCTTGTCGCTTCGACCGACGGCAGCCTGGCCGCCGATGTGCGGCCGCTGGTGCGCTTCAACGTCAGCGTGATCGTCGAGCAAAACGGCCGCCGCGAACGCGGGGGGCATGGCGGTGGCGGTCGTACCGATTACCGTTATTTCCTCAGCGATGACCGCGCCAT
The DNA here is from genome assembly GCF_059695935.1 of Pseudomonas sp. LBUM1660. NCBI lineage: Bacteria > Pseudomonadati > Pseudomonadota > Gammaproteobacteria > Pseudomonadales > Pseudomonadaceae > Pseudomonas > Pseudomonas sp. LBUM1660. The sequence continues at coordinate 1,068,419 of NZ_CP166795.1, forward strand.
GGGCTACGCCCGTGAAGCGCTGCGTCAGGCGCTGGTCAACCTTGAAGCCATTCCTGCGCCGGCCGGTACGTTGCCGGTGGTGTTGGGTTCGGGCTGGTCCGGCGTGCTGCTGCACGAAGCGGTCGGCCACGGTCTTGAAGGTGATTTCAACCGCAAGGGCAGCTCGGCCTACAGCGGGCGCATGGGCGAGATGGTTGCGTCCAAGCTGTGCACCATCGTCGATGACGGCACGCTGGCCGGTCGTCGCGGTTCCCTGAGCGTCGACGACGAAGGCACCCCGACCGAGTGCACCACGCTGATCGAAAACGGCGTGCTCAAAGGCTACATGCAGGACAAACTCAACGCCCGCTTGATGGGTGTGGCCCGCACCGGTAACGGTCGCCGTGAATCCTACGCGCATTTGCCGATGCCACGAATGACCAACACCTACATGCTGGCGGGCGAAAGCGACCCGGAAGAAATCATCAAGTCGGTCAAGCGCGGCATCTATTGCGCTAACCTCGGCGGCGGGCAGGTGGACATCACCAGCGGCAAGTTCGTGTTCTCCACCAGCGAGGCGTATCTGATCGAAGACGGCAAAATCACCGCCCCGGTCAAAGGCGCGACGTTGATCGGCAACGGCCCGGAAGCCATGAGCAAGGTGTCGATGGTCGGTAACGATCTGGCGCTGGACAGCGGGGTGGGGACGTGTGGCAAGGATGGGCAGTCGGTGCCGGTGGGTGTCGGCCAGCCAACGCTGAAAATCGATGCGATCACTGTGGGTGGCACAGGATCGTAAAAGGATGGAGCTTCGGGTGAGCCGCTTGGCGACTCACCCGATTCGAGATTTAACGCAGACCGCGTTGAGTCTCGTCCAGCTCACGGATGTACTTGAAGATTTTACGGCTCGATGCCGGTGGCTTGTTGGTCGCCAGTTCGTGCTGGGCCTGACGGATCAGGGAGCGCAACTGCTGACGATCAGCCTCCGGGTAGTCGAGCACGAACTTCTCCAGGACCGCATCGTCGCCCGCGATCAAGCGATCGCGCCAGCGTTCCAGGCCATGGAAACGTTCGTTGTACTGCCGGGTGGAGGCATCGAGTTGATCGAGCAACATGAGAATGGCGTCAGTGTCCTGATCGCGCATCAGTTTGCCGATGAACATAAGGTGCCGTTTACGCGCGATATTCGCGGTGTGCTTGGGCGCATCAGCCAGTGCCCGGCGCATAGCGTCGGTCAACGGCAGTTTTGCCAGCAAGTCAGGCTTGAGCGTTGTAAGGCGCTCGCCGAGGTCAACCAGAGCATGAAGCTCGCGTTTAACCTGGGATTTGCTTTTTTCTCCCGTATCGAGGGAGTCGTCGTAAGAATCAACCATGGTGGCCGTCCGCAAAGAAACGCCGCCATGATAACCAGTCGGGGGCCGCTTGTCCGGCCCGGTCGCTCGAAGGCCCCAGCCGAAAGCAGAATTTGAGTGGAGAACAGCATGAGTGCAGTTGAAAGCGTCGGCCCACAAGCGTTGCCGGCACTGCAAGAACAAGTCGAGCAGATCATCGCTGAAGCCAAGCGTCAGGGGGCCAGTGCCTGTGAGGTCGCTGTATCCCTGGAACAGGGCCTGTCCACCTCGGTGCGCCAGCGTGAAGTCGAAACCGTCGAATTCAACCGCGACCAGGGCTTTGGTATCACCTTGTACGTTGGTCAGCGCAAAGGCTCGGCCAGCACCTCGGCCAGTGGCCCAGAAGCGATTCGTGAAACCGTCGCGGCGGCGTTGGCCATCGCCAAGCACACCTCCGAAGACGAAGCTTCCGGCCTGGCAGATGCCGCGCTGATGGCCAGGGATCTGCAGGATTTCGACCTGTTCCATGAATGGGACATCACCCCGGAGCAAGCCATCGAGCAGGCGCTGACCTGTGAAGCCGCGGCATTTGCTACCGACAGCCGGATCAAGAACGCCGACGGCACTACCCTCAGCACTCATCAAGGCTGCCGTGTTTACGGCAACAGTCACGGTTTTATCGGTGGCTATGCGTCGACCCGTCACAGCCTGAGCTGCGTGATGATTGCCGAGGCCGATGGCCAGATGCAGCGCGATTACTGGTACGACGTGAACCGTCAGGGCAACTTGCTGGCCGACCCGGTGAGCATCGGTCAACGTGCCGCGCAACGGGCCGCGAGCCGGTTGGGTGCCCGTCCGGTGCCGACCTGCGAAGTGCCGGTGCTGTTTTCTGCGGAACTGGCCGGTGGCTTGTTCGGCAGCTTCCTCTCGGCGATTTCCGGCGGCAGCCTCTATCGAAAATCGTCGTTCCTTGAAGGCACGCTGGGTCAGAAGCTGTTCCCGGAATGGCTGACCATCGACGAGCGTCCGCACTTGATGCGCGCCATGGGCAGTTCGGCGTTCGACGGTGATGGCTTGGCGACGTACGCGAAACCGTTCGTCGAAAAAGGCGAGTTGGTGTCCTACATCCTCGGCACTTACTCCGGTCGCAAGTTGGGCATGCCGAGCACCGCCAACGCGGGTGGCGTGCACAACCTGTTCGTCACCCATGGTGATGAAGATCAGGCCGCCTTGCTGCGCCGCATGGGGCGTGGCTTGCTGGTCACCGAGCTGATGGGCCAGGGGCTGAATATGGTCACCGGTGATTATTCCCGGGGCGCGGCGGGTTACTGGGTCGAGAACGGCGAAATCCAGTTCGCGGTCCAGGAAGTGACCATCGCTGGCAACATGCGCGACATGTTCAAGCAGATCGTTGCCGTCGGTAATGACCTGGAATTGCGCAGCAACATTCGCACCGGTTCGGTGTTGATCGAGCGGATGACCGTCGCGGGCAGCTAACGCTTGCCGCTACACAAAAAGGCGCGCCACCCATTGGGTGGCGCGCCTTTTTTATGCGCCATACATCGGCCCCCTGTGGTAGCGAGCCTGCTCGCGATAGCGGAGTGTCAGACGATACGGATATTGAATATTCGGCCGCCTTCGCGAGCAGGCTCGCTCCCAGAATGGATTTCGGTGTGTTCTCTCGGGGTTGTTTTGGTTCTCATTATCATATAATAATAAATCTCATTACCGAGCGAGCCCGGATTATGAGTTCTGCCTTGCACGAGCAACCTTACCTCGAAAGCTGGCGCTGGATGAGTCGCCAGATCCGTTGCGCGATGGACCCCGACGAGCCGCGCCTGATCGAACATTACCTGGCTGAAGGCCGGTATCTGGCGTGCTGCACGGCCACTTCTCCCTGGACCATCGCCGAGACGTCCTTCCGTTTGTTGCTCGACACCGCCGCCGATGTCGCGCTGCCCTGGCACTGGCGGACCTACTGCCTGGATCAGGCCTGGCGCCCGCTGCGCGAACTCGAACGCCTCTCTCTGTGCAAATGCCGCCTCAAGCGCTGGCAAAGCTACACCTGGCAACTCTCGATCTGCGAGTTGCAGCCCTCGATTCCTCTCATAGAACTGGTGCAAGGATTTACAGATGACCAAGACTCGTATTGAGCGCGACAGCATGGGCGAGCTTCAAGTCCCGGTGGATGCGCTCTATGGCGCGCAGACCCAGCGTGCGGTGGATAACTTCCCGATCAGCGGCAAGCCGATGCCGGTGCAGTTCATCCGTGCGTTGATCCTGGCCAAGGCGGCCGCCGCCCAAGCCAACGTCGAGCTCAAGCAAATCAGTGAATCCCAAGGCAAATCCATCTTTGACGCGGCACTGAGCCTGCTCAAGGGCGACTTCATGCAGCACTTCCCGGTGGACATCTTCCAGACCGGTTCCGGCACCAGTTCCAACATGAACGCCAACGAAGTGATTGCCACCCTGGCGAGCCGCCTGCTCGGCGAGCCGGTGAACCCTAACGACCACGTGAACTGCGGCCAAAGCAGCAACGACATCATCCCGACCACCATCCATGTCAGCGCCGCACTCGCGTTGCATGAGCAACTGCTGCCGGCGCTGGTGCGTCTGGTGCAGGTCATCGAACGCAAGGCTGAAGAGGTTCATCACCACGTCAAAACCGGTCGCACGCACCTGATGGACGCCATGCCGGTGCGCATGAGCCAGGTGCTCAATGGGTGGGCGCAACAGCTCAAGGCCAACATCGGTCATTTGCAGGACCTGCTGCCGAGCCTGCAATCCCTGGCCCAGGGCGGCACGGCGGTCGGTACCGGGATCAATGCACATCCGCAATTCGCAGCACGTTTCAGCCAACAGCTGAGCGAGCTGACCCATGTTCAGTTCACGCCGGGCAAGGATCTGTTTGCGCTGATCGGCTCCCAGGACACTGCGGTGGCTGTCTCCGGGCAGCTCAAAGCGACAGCGGTTTCGTTGATGAAAATCGCCAACGACCTGCGCTGGATGAACTCCGGCCCGCTGGCCGGCCTCGGCGAAATCGAACTCGAAGCCTTGCAGCCGGGCTCTTCGATCATGCCCGGCAAGGTCAACCCGGTGATCCCGGAAGCCACCGCTATGGTCGCCGCCCAAGTGATCGGCAATGACACGGTCATCACCATCGCTGGTCAGTCGGGCAATTTCGAGCTGAACGTGATGCTGCCGATCATCGCCCAGAACCTGCTGAGCAGCATCGAACTGCTGGCCAACTCCAGTCATCTGCTGGGTGAGAAGGCCATTGCCAGCTTCAAGGTCAACGAATCACGAATCAAAGAAGCGCTATCACGCAATCCGATTCTGGTGACCGCACTCAACCCGATCATTGGGTACCAAAAAGCCGCTGAAATCGCCAAGAAGGCCTATCAGCAAGGGCGCCCGGTGATCGATGTCGCCCTGGAGCACACCGACCTGACGCGCAGCCAACTGGAAGAATTACTCAACCCAGAGAAGCTCACCGCAGGCGGCGTGTAATCACCGCTACCGCTTTGGAGGCTCACCATGGAGCACTGGAAACGCACGATCGAAAGGGCCAATCGCCATTTCATGCTGGGCGAATTGGTCGATGCCCGCGAGGCTTACTTGCAGGCCCTTGCCTTGGCCCAGGTGTTGTTCGAGCGCTGGGCGGATGCCGACGAAGCGGTGGCGGCCAGCGTGATTTCCCACCACAACCTGGCGGACCTGCATTTGCGTCTGAACCAGCCAGAGGAGAGCGCCGAATACCTGTGCGCGATCCATCAGCGGTTGTTGCAGACCTTGCAGGACCCACGACTGGCGCCAGCCCTGCGTGAAGCAGCGTTGCGCCAGAGCAGCAAAACCTACGTCGAGCTGCTGAATTTCATCAGCGAACACGGCGAATACCCGCGTACGCATCGATTGCTGCACATCGATGCCGCCTCGCCTGCGCCCCTACATCATGGAGTTCATTGAAATGGCTTTTACCTTGCCTGCCTTGCCCTACGCCTACGACGCCCTGGAACCGCACATCGATGCGCAGACCATGGAAGTCCACTACACCAAGCACCACCAGACTTACATCAACAACCTCAACGCTGCGGTGGAAGGCACCGAGTTTGCCGAGTGGCCGGTGGAAAAACTGGTCGCCAGCGTCCTGCAGTTGCCGGAAAAACTCCGGGCGGCGGTGATCAATCAGGGCGGCGGCCACGCCAACCATTCGCTGTTCTGGCAAGTGATGGCGCCCAACGGCGGCGGCAATCCTGAAGGCTCCTTGGCTGAGGCGATCGATGAGCAACTGGGCGGCCTGAGCAGTTTCAAGGAAGCCTTCACCAAAGCCGCGCTGACTCGTTTCGGCAGCGGCTGGGCGTGGCTCAGTGTGACGCCGCAAAAGACACTAGTCGTTGAAAGCAGCGGTAATCAGGACAGTCCATTGATTAACGGCAATACGCCAATCCTAGGCCTGGATGTCTGGGAACACGCGTATTACCTGCAGTACCAGAACCGTCGTCCGGAATACATCAATGCGTTCTACAACGTGATCAATTGGCCTGAAGTCGCTGCGCGTTATCAGGCTGCGCTGGTTTAAGTCCTCTATAAAAACAATCCAAGGCTGACTATGGGCACTGAAACACTGGCGATCGGAGGCGGACGAATGTTTCGTTACGCGTTGGGATCGCTGTTGCTGCTGGCGGGCATGTCGTTGTTGGTCGCCAATGGGCTGGCGTGGTTCGATCTGGAACCCAAGCTGCTGCGTGCACTGCAGGGCGGGGCGGTTTGTGCCCTGGGCACTGCGTTGGGCGCGGTGCCGGTGTTGGTGATTCGCCGCATGCCGCAGGCGGTCAGCGATACGTTGCTCGGTTTTGGTGCCGGGGTGATGCTCGCGGCGACGGCGTTTTCGCTGATCGTTCCGGGTATTTCCGCTGCTGAAAGCCTGGGGCTGACACCCTGGGCGGCCAGTGGTCTGATCAGCTTCGGCATCATGCTCGGCGCGTTCGGGCTGTTTCTGGTGGACCGAAAGGTGTCTGGCGCCTCGCCGCAAATGCTCGTCGGAACCCTGGAGCGGCCGGTCATCCCGCCACGGATCTGGTTGTTTGTGTTTGCCATCATTGCCCACAACATTCCTGAAGGCATGGCGGTCGGTGTTTCGGCCGGTGGTGGGATGCCGGATGCAGACAGCCTGGCCATGGGCATTGCGTTGCAGGATGTGCCGGAAGGGTTGGTGATTGCGCTGGTACTGGCAGGGGCGGGGATGTCGCGGGTCAAGGCATTCCTGATCGGTGCTGCCTCAGGTCTGGTTGAGCCGGTCTTTGCGCTGTTGTGCGCCTGGCTGGTGAGCCTGGCCGAATTGCTATTGCCGTTAGGGTTGGCGTTGGCGGCGGGTGCGATGTTGCTGGTGGTCACCCATGAAATCATCCCCGAGTCGCGGCGCAATGGTCACGACAAGCTGGCGAGTCTTGGCTTGTTGATCGGGTTTTGTTTGATGATGGTGATGGATACTGCACTCGCCTAGGCGAGTGCTTAACCGCCTTCGCCGAAGTAGTCGTTGATCAACTCCACCAATGCCTGCAAGGCCTCGTCAGCCTGTTCACCTTCGGTACTGAGGTGGATTTTTGTTCCCTTGCCGGCGGCGAGCATCATCATGGCCATGATGCTTTTTCCGTCGACCAAGGAGTCGGGAGTACGTCCGACCCGGATCGTGCAATCCTTGAACTCACCGGCAACGCCAACGAATTTTGCCGAAGCGCGGGCATGCAGGCCCAGCTTGTTGATGATTTCGATTTCCAGAGCAGGCATCGCGATGTGAATCCTTTAGCTGAGGTCGCGGTGGCGAACCTGGACGTTCTTCAGGGATTGTTGCAGGACCTGGCCCAGACGTTCGGTCAGGTAGACGGAGCGGTGATGCCCGCCGGTGCAGCCAATGGCAATGGTGACATAAGCGCGGTTGCTGGCGGCAAAGCGCGGCAACCACTTGAGCAGGTAAGTGGAAATGTCCTGGAACATCTCTTCGACGTCCGGTTGTGCCGCCAGGTACTCGGCCACCGGTTGATCAAGCCCGGACTGATCGCGCAATTCCGGCTTCCAGTAAGGGTTGGGCAGGCAGCGCACGTCGAACACCAGATCCGCATCCACCGGCATGCCACGCTTGAATCCGAAAGATTCCACCAGGAACGCAGTGCCGCTATCTGGCTGGTTCAACAGGCGCAACTTGATGGTATCGCGTAGTTGATACAGGTTCAGGTTGGTGGTGTTGACTTTGAGGTCCGCCAGATCGGCGATCGGCCCCAGCAAACTGGTTTCGTCCTGAATTGCCTCCGCCAACGAACGGTGGGCAGTACTCAGTGGGTGGCGGCGGCGGGTTTCCGAGAAGCGTTTGAGCAGGGTTTCTTCGTCGGCGTCCAGGTACAACACATCACACTTGATATGCCGGCTGCGGACTTCTTCGAGCAATTCCGGAAACCGCGAAAGGTGGCTCGGCAGGTTGCGTGCATCGATGGATACCGCGACCAGGGGTTGTGCCAGCTCGGTATGAATAAGTGCGCGCTCGGCCAGTTCCGGCAGCAATCCGGCGGGCAGGTTGTCGATGCAGTAGTAGCCGTTGTCCTCGAGAACATCGAGTGCGGTACTTTTACCTGAGCCGGAACGGCCACTGACAATGATCAAACGCATGATTAGTGACCGTTTTGCTCGTCCAGGACAACCTGATACAAGGCTTCGTTGCTCGGGGCGCTACGCAGTTTTTCGCGTACTTCCTTGCGATCAAGCATGCTGGCGATCTGGCGGAGCAGTTCCAGGTGCGCATCGGTAGCTGCTTCCGGGACCAGCAGAACAAACAGCAGGTCAACCGGGGCGCCGTCGATGGCGTCGAAATCAATGGGTGCGTCGAGGTGCATCAGGGCACTGATGGGCGAGGTGCAGCCCTTCAGGCGGCAGTGGGGAATGGCGATGCCGTTGCCAAAACCGGTCGAACCGAGTTTTTCACGCGCAATCAGAGCCTCAAAGACATCTTGCATTTCCAGATCCGGCACTTCCCGGGCGATCAGGTTGGCAATTTGCTCGAGGGCTTTCTTTTTGCTGCCGCCCGGCACGTTCACGAGGGAACGGCCGGGGGTCAGGATGCTTTCAAGTCGGATCATGGGTTGGGAGTGTTAACGACCGGTAGCGCCCTGAAGGAGGCTTTGGGTCTTTTCCTTATGCTTTTTGAGTTGTTTATCCAGCTTGTCGGTCAGTGCGTCGATCGCCGCATACATATCGGTATGCTCCGCGTTGGCGACCACTTCATTGCCGGGAATATGCAGCGTGGCTTCGATTTTCTGCTTGAGCTTTTCGACCGTCATCGTGACCTGCACGTTGGTGATCTTGTCGAAATGCCTCTCTAATCGTTCGAGTTTTTCGCCGATGTAGGTGCGAAGAGGTTCGGTCACTTCCAGTTGGTGTCCACTGATGTTGACTTGCATACAGCTTCTCCTTCGTTGCCAGTGCATAAAGCGGTAGATCAGATGATCTACCACTGGAACGCTGTGGCGTGGCTCTACATCAACCGCTTGCGTTCGCTCGAAGGCGCGATCCCGAGGGATTCGCGGTACTTGGCGACGGTGCGGCGAGCCACCTGAATGCCTTGTGCCTCCAGTAAACCAGCGATCTTGCTGTCACTCAACGGCTTTTTCTGATTTTCCGCGGCAACCAGTTTTTTGATGATCGCGCGGATCGCTGTGGACGAGCATTCGCCGCCTTCGGAGGTGCTGACATGGCTGGAAAAAAAGTATTTCAGTTCATATATGCCCCGTGGGGTATGCATGAATTTCTGCGTGGTCACCCGTGAAATCGTCGACTCGTGCATGCCCACCGCCTCGGCAATATCATGCAGCACCAGCGGTTTCATCGCTTCGTCGCCGTACTCCAGGAAGCCGCGCTGATGCTCGACAATCTGGGTGGCCACTTTCATCAGGGTTTCGTTGCGGCTTTGCAGGCTTTTGATGAACCAGCGAGCTTCTTGCAACTGATTGCGCATGAAGGTGTTGTCGGCGCTGGTGTCGGCGCGGCGCACAAACCCGGCGTATTGGGCGTTGACCCGCAGCCGTGGCACCGATTCCTGGTTCAGCTCGACCAGCCAGCGCTCGTTGTCCTTGCGCACGATGACGTCAGGGACAACGTATTCGGCTTCACTGGACTCGATCTGCGAGCCCGGACGCGGGTTGAGGCTCTGCACCAGCTCGATGACCTGGCGCAGTTCATCTTCCTTGAGCTTCATGCGGCGCATCAGCTGGCTGTAGTCGCGACTGCCGAGCAGGTCGATGTAGTCGGTGACCAGGCGTTTCGCTTCGGCCAGCCAGGGGGTCTTGGCTGGCAGTTGGCGCAGTTGCAGCAGCAGGCATTCACTCAGGTTGCGGGCGCCAATGCCGGCCGGTTCGAATTGCTGGATGCGGTGCAGGACGGCTTCGATTTCGTCCAGTTCGATGTCCAGTTCCGGATCGAAGGCCTCGAGAATTTCCTCAAGGGTTTCGTCCAGGTAGCCCTGATTGTTGATGCAGTCGATCAGGGTCACGGCGATCAGGCGATCGGTGTCGGACATCGGTGCAAGGTTCAGTTGCCACAACAAATGGCTTTGCAGGCTTTCACCGGCCGATGTGCGGGTGGTGAAATCCCACTCGTCGTCATCGTTGCTCGGCAGGCTGCTGGCGCTGGTCTGGTAGACGTCTTCCCACGCGGTATCGACGGGCAGCTCGTTGGGAATGCGCTCGTTCCAGTCGCCTTCCTCGAGGTTATCCACCGTCGGGGCGGTTTCCTGGTAGGAGGGTTCCGAAATGTCGGCGTTGGGGAGCTGTTCGGCTTTGTCGGCCAAAGGGTCGGCGTTATCGAAGTCGTCGCCTTCTTCCTGGCGTTCGAGCATCGGATTGGACTCCAGGGCCTCCTGGATTTCCTGTTGCAGGTCCAGGGTCGACAATTGGAGCAGGCGGATAGCCTGTTGCAGCTGCGGTGTCATCGTCAGCTGCTGGCCCATTCTCAAGACTAGCGATGGTTTCATGGCAGGGGCTTAACACCTTATTCGCCGGCGCACATGCGCCATCCACTACAGGGCGCCGGAGCGCCAAACATAAGCAAATTATATGCCCGAAACTGCAGCGTTTGCCTAGAGCGCTGTAACAATAAAAAAGTATTGATTTTTTATCGAGACAAGCGCTCGGACAATCAGCCAGACACCTTAGCGCTTAAAGGCGGAATTCATGGCCCAGATACACTTCCTTGACCAGTTCGTTGGCCAGGATGGTGGCGGAGTCACCCTCGGCGATCAACTGGCCATCGTTGACGATGTAGGCGGTTTCGCAGATATCCAGGGTTTCACGGACGTTGTGGTCAGTGATCAGCACGCCAATGCCTTTGGCCTTGAGGTGGTAGATGATCTGTTTGATGTCGCCCACCGAAATCGGGTCCACACCGGCGAATGGTTCGTCGAGGAGGATGAATTTCGGGTTGGTGGCCAGTGCCCGGGCGATTTCCACCCGACGACGCTCACCGCCGGACAGGCTCATGCCGAGGTTGTCGCGGATGTGGCTGATGTGGAATTCCTGCAGCAGGCTTTCCAGCTCCTTGCGACGCTCTGCCTTGTCGAGTTCCTTGCGGGTCTCGAGGATGGCCATGATGTTATCGGCCACCGACAGTTTGCGGAAGATCGACGCTTCTTGCGGAAGATAGCCGATACCGGCCTTTGCACGACCGTGCATCGGCTGGTGGCTGACGTCTAGATCGTCGATCAGTACGCGACCCTGATCGGCCTGTACCAGGCCAACGATCATGTAGAAACAGGTGGTCTTGCCGGCGCCGTTAGGACCCAGCAGGCCGACGATCTGACCGCTGTCAATGGACAGGCTGACGTCACGCACGACTTGGCGGCTCTTGTAGCTCTTGGCCAGATGCTGAGCTTTCAGAGTTGCCATTACGGGGCCTTTTTCTCGTCGGTTTTTGGCTTGGGCTGGATCACCATGTCGATGCGCGGACGCGACTCGGTGACCTTGTTGCCCGTGGCGCGACCGGCGCTCGCCAGCTTTTTCACCGTGTCATAGACGATTTTCTCGCCTTGGGTGACGTTGTTGTCCTTGTCGATGACTTTTGCACGATCGATCAATACGACGCGGTTTTGCGAGGCGTGGTACTGGATGGTCACTCCGTAGCCCTGAACCGGCTTGGTGTCGCCAGCCGTCTGCATCTGCTCAAAGTAGGCAAGGTTGCCCACCGAGGTCACCACATCGATGTCGCCAGCCGGGGTACGGGTGATGGTCACGGTATTGCCGGTGACCTTCATCGAGCCCTGAGTGATGATCACGTCACCTTTATAGGTGGCAATGCCATTCTTGTCGTCCAGTTGGGCGTCGTCGGCCTGAATGCGGATAGGCTGCTCTTGATCGTTCGGCAGAGCCCAGGCGCTCACGCTTCCCAGTGCTGCGCCCAGACTGAGCAAAATAGGGAGAGTTTTAACGAGCCTCATACTGTCCTCTTACGTTCGATAGCAGGTGTATCCTGCTTTCTTTCAAATACGCTTTCATTCCGTTGCCTGTCGATACACCGCCAGCGCCGTCGATTCTAACGGGTTGATCGGTCTGCGCATATTGCTGCTGCGGGAACACTGTCATTCGGGTGGTGGTAATCAGGGTTCTGCGGTTTTTCTCGTCGAAACGCGTGATGCGCACCGAGTCAATCAGCTCGACCTGAGTGCCGTCCGGGTTGACTTCGCCGTGCTCACTCTGGACGTGCCAGGGAAACTGGGTGCCACGAAACATGTTCAGGTCGGGGTTGGTCAGCAACGTCACCTCGGTCGCCTTCAGGTGTTCAACCTTGTCGGACGTCATCTCGTATTGCAATTTGCCGTCTGGCAGGTACTGCACGCTGTGGGCGTTGAGCGCGTAATAGTCGATCGCGGTTTCGTCTACCTTGACCACGGGTTTGTCGAGGAAGCGTTCGGGGCTGATGTTCCAGTAGCCGACCGCGGCGAACAGCGCCGCGATGCAGCCGAACACCAAGATGTTACGAATCTTTTTGCTCAGCATAATGGGCTCACAGGTACGCGGCGTTGGCCGCATCGAGGCGGCCCTGGGCGCGCAGGATCAATTCACAAAATTCGCGAGCGGCACCCTCGCCACCACGGGCCAGGGTGATGCCATGGGCGTTTTCACGCACGAAGCTGGCAGCGTTTGCTACGGCCATGCCCAGACCCACGCGGCGAATCACCGGCAGGTCCGGCAAGTCGTCACCCAGGTAGGCGACCTGTTCATAGCTTAGGTTGAGTTGGGCGAGAAGTTCGTCGAGCACCACCAGTTTGTCTTCACGACCCTGATAGAGGTGTGGAATGCCGAGGTTCTTCGCCCGTCGCTCGACCACTGGGGTCTTGCGGCCGCTGATGATAGCGGTCTGCACGCCGGCTGCCATCAACATCTTGATGCCTTGGCCGTCGAGCGTGTTGAACGTCTTGAATTCACTGCCGTCTTCGAGAAAGTACAGGCGCCCGTCGGTCAGCACGCCATCGACGTCGAACACCGCGAGTTTGATCTGTTTGCCGCGTTGCAGCAGGTCCGTGCTCATTACATTACTCCCGCACGCAGCAAGTCGTGCATGTTCAAGGCGCCGACCGGGCGGTCTTCGCTGTCGACCACGACCAGTGCGTTGATCTTGTGGTCTTCCATTATTTTCAGGGCTTCGGCGGCGAGCATCTCGGCGCGAGCGGTCTTGCCGTGCGCGGTCATGACCTGATCGATGGTGGCGCTATGAATGTCGATGCTGCGGTCCAGTGTGCGGCGCAAGTCACCGTCGGTGAAGATCCCGGCCAGTTTGCCATCGGCTTCCAGGATCACGGTCATGCCCAGGCCCTTGCGGGTCATTTCCATCAGCGCATCCTTGAGCAGCGTGCCGCGTTGAACCTGCGGCAGCTCCTGGCCGGCGTGCATGACGTTTTCGACTTTCAGCAAAAGGCGTCGGCCCAGCGCGCCGCCTGGATGGGAAAAGGCGAAGTCTTCAGCGGTAAAACCCCGGGCTTCCAACAGAGCAACGGCCAGGGCGTCGCCCATCACCAGCGCGGCGGTGGTCGATGAGGTCGGTGCCAGGTTCAGTGGACAGGCTTCGTGCTCGACGTGAACGTTGAGGTTGACCTCGGCGGCCTTGGCCAGCGCCGAGTCCGGGTTGCCGGTCACGCTGATCAATTTGATGCCCAGCCGTTTGATCAGGGGCAGCAGGGTGACGATTTCATTGGTGGAACCGGAGTTCGACAGGGCCAGGATGATGTCGTCGCGGGTGATCATGCCCATGTCGCCGTGGCTGGCTTCGGCCGGGTGCACGAAAAAGGCCGTGGTGCCGGTGCTGGCCAGGGTGGCGGCGATCTTGTTGCCGATGTGCCCCGATTTGCCCATGCCGACCACGACCACGCGGCCTTTGCTGTCCAGAATCATCTCGCAAGCGCGTACGAAATCTGCGTCGATATGGGGCAGCAAGCCTTGTACGGCTTCCAGTTCGAGGCGGATGGTGCGTTGTGCAGATTGAATCAGGTCGCTGGATTGGCTCATGTCAGAAATCGTATAGCCTGATGAAAAGGCGGCGATTATAGCGGTAATGATCAAAACCCTCACGCAAGTTCGTCACGCTTTGTCATTCCCTGTTACCGAATCCCCTCTGAACGAGGCTTTTTGCCTGTCATGTTGCTGAACATGGGCCGGCTTGGGCCTTGGGCGCTTGGCCTTTGCAGTGATATAGTTCGCCGCCAGTTCGGCCTGCCCGGGGAGGTATGTGCTTTCGTCAGAAAGCCAGGCGTCCGAGTGTGAGGCTGCATCGCAAGGAGTTTAGATGAGTGCCGATAACGCCTACGCGGTCGAGCTGAAGGGACTGTCCTTCAAGCGCGGTGCGCGCAGCATTTTCAATAACGTCGATATCCGTATCCCGCGCGGCAAGGTCACCGGCATCATGGGGCCTTCCGGGTGTGGCAAGACCACGCTGTTGCGGTTGATGGGCGCACAGTTGCGGCCCACCAAGGGCGAAGTCTGGGTCAATGGCCAGAACCTGCCAAAGCTGTCGCGCAGCGATTTGTTCGATGCGCGCAAGCACATGGGCGTGTTGTTCCAGAGCGGCGCGCTGTTTACCGACCTCGACGTGTTCGAGAACGTCGCCTTTCCGCTGCGCGTTCATACCGAGCTGCCGGAAGAAATGATCCGTGACATCGTCCTGCTCAAATTGCAGGCCGTGGGGTTGCGTGGCGCCATCGACCTGATGCCCGACGAACTGTCCGGTGGCATGAAGCGCCGTGTCGCGCTGGCGCGGGCGATTGCCCTCGACCCGCAAATCCTCATGTATGACGAACCCTTTGTCGGTCAGGACCCTATCGCCATGGGCGTGTTGGTGCGCCTGATCCGCTTGCTCAATGATGCGCTGGGCATCACCAGTATCGTGGTCTCCCACGATCTGGCCGAGACTGCCAGCATCGCCGACTACATTTATGTGGTGGGCGACGGCCAGGTCTTGGGGCAGGGCACTCCCGAGGAGCTGATGAACTCGCAGGAGCCGCGAATTCGTCAATTCATGACCGGCGATCCCGACGGTCCGGTCGCCTACCACTTTCCAGCGACGGATTACCGCGCAGATCTTCTGGGGAAGCGTTGATGCGCAAGATTTCACTATTGGAACGCGTGCGTCGATTCGGCCACGGCGGCATCGATGTGCTGGCGGTGTTCGGCCGTTCGGCGATTTTCCTGTTTCATGCCTTGCTCGGTCGCGGTGGTATCGGCGGCGGCTTTGGCCTGCTGGTCAAGCAACTGCATTCGGTGGGCGTGATGTCCCTGGTGATCATTGTGGTCTCCGGGGTGTTCATCGGCATGGTGCTGGCGTTGCAAGGCTTCAACATTCTGTCCAGCTACGGTTCGGAGCAGGCGGTCGGGCAGATGGTTGCGCTGACGCTGTTGCGTGAACTTGGCCCCGTGGTCACGGCATTGCTGTTCGCCGGGCGTGCAGGTTCGGCGCTGACCGCCGAAATCGGCAACATGAAGTCCACCGAACAATTGTCCAGTCTGGAAATGATTGGCGTCGACCCGCTCAAGTACATCATTGCCCCGCGGCTGTGGGCCGGCTTCATTTCCCTGCCAGTGCTGGCTATGATTTTCAGCGTGGTGGGCATATGGGGCGGTTCGTGGGTGGCCGTCGACTGGCTGGGTGTCTATGAAGGTTCCTACTGGTCCAACATGCAGAACAGCGTGACGTTCACGGATGATGTGCTCAACGGCATCATCAAGAGCATCGTCTTCGCCTTTGTCGTGACCTGGATCGCCGTATTCCAAGGGTATGACTGCGAGCCCACTTCCGAGGGGATCAGTCGTGCCACTACCAAGACCGTGGTGTACGCCTCTTTGGCTGTGCTCGGCCTGGACTTTATTTTGACCGCCTTGATGTTTGGAGATTTCTGATGCAAAACCGCACCCTGGAAATCGGTGTCGGCCTTTTCTTGCTGGCTGGCATCCTGGCTTTGCTGTTGCTAGCGTTGCGGGTCAGTGGCCTGTCCCCAAGTGCCACCACCGATTCTTATAAACTTTATGCGTATTTCGACAATATCGCCGGTTTGACGGTCAGAGCTAAAGTGACCATGGCCGGTGTGACCATCGGCAAGGTCACGGCGATCGATCTGGACCGCGACAGTTTCACCGGTCGAGTGACGATGCAGCTGGAAAAGCGCGTAGATAACCTGCCGACTGACTCCACTGCATCTATCCTGACGGCTGGCCTGTTGGGCGAGAAGTACATCGGCATCAGCGTGGGCGGCGAAGAAGGCTTGCTCAAGGAGGGTGGAACCATTCACGACACCCAGTCGTCGCTGGTGCTCGAGGACCTGATCGGTAAATTTCTGCTCAATACCGTTAGCAAAGACGCCAAATGAGGAGCTTTTGAATGATCTCTACCTTGCGACGTGGCCTGTTGGTATTACTCGCGGCCCTGCCGTTGATGGCTAACGCCGTGGCAGCGCCCTCAGCGCACGAAATCGTGCAGGACACCACGACTCGGTTGCTTGCCGACCTGTCGGCCAACAAAGAGAAGTACAAGCAGGACCCGAAAGACTTTTACACGGCGCTGAACACCATCGTCGGGCCAGTCGTGGATGCCGAGGGCATTTCCAAAAGCATCATGACGGTCAAATACTCGCGCAAAGCCACGCCGGCGCAGATGAAGACCTTCGAAGAAAACTTCAAGAGAGGTCTGTTCCAGTTCTATGGCAACGCCTTGCTTGAGTACAACAATCAGGGCATTACCGTCGACCCTGCCAAGGATGAGTCTGGAGACCGTACCAGCGTTGCCATGACGGTCAAAGGCACCAACGGCTCGATCTATCCTGTGTCGTACACACTCGAGAAGATCAATGGCGAGTGGAAACTGCGCAACGTGATCATCAACGGCATCAACATCGGCAAGCTGTTCCGCGATCAGTTCGCTGATGCGATGCAGCGCAATGGCAATGACTTGGACAAGACCATCAATGATTGGGCCGGCGAAGTCGCCAAGGCCAAGGAAAAAACCGCAGACGCCACCGAGAAGTCTGTCCAATGAGTGTGTCGGCCATTCGGATGAGCGAAACCGGCGAGCTGCGACTGAGCGGCATGCTGGATTACCTCACCGGCCCTGGTCTGCGCAAGCAGGGGCAGGCGTTGATCAAGTCCAGCACGGCTGCCGAAGTGGTAGTCGATTGTTCGGCAGTGTTGAAGTCCAGCAGCGTAGGCTTGTCCCTGCTGCTGTGCTTCATGCGCGATGCAGAGGCGGCCGGCAAGGCGCTGAGCATCCGCGGGCTGCCAGAAGACATGCGTGAAATCGCTCAGGTCAGCGAATTGACCGAGCTGTTGGCGCATCCCTAACCAGCATCTATTAAGAAGCCCCCCGTCAGAGTCCTGCTTCGCGGGGTTCGCAGGCGCGGGGCTTTTTTGTATGATGTCCGACCCGCGCGCACAGGGCGCCGATTGAGGTTGAGCATGCAGGCCGTAGAAGTGAAGAGCTTCCTTGAAGGAAAGCTGCCCGGAACGTTGGTAGAAGTTGAGGGCGAAGGCTGCAATTTCCAGCTGAACGTGATTAGCGATGAACTGGCGGCGTTGAGCCCGGTGAAGCGTCAGCAGCAGATCTATGCCCATTTGAACCCATGGATCACCGATGGCAGCATCCATGCGGTCACTATGAAATTTTTCAGCAGCGCGGCCTGGGCCGAGCGCACCTGAGCCCAAGGGCGTCGAGATTCTTATGGATAAATTGATTATTACTGGCGGCGTTCGTCTTGATGGCGAAATCCGCATCTCCGGGGCGAAAAACTCTGCCCTGCCGATTCTGGCTGCAACCCTGCTGTGCGATGGCCCGGTAACGGTTGCCAACCTGCCGCACCTGCACGACATCACCACGATGATCGAGCTGTTCGGCCGCATGGGCATTGAGCCGGTGATCGACGAGAAGCTCAGCGTCGAAATCGACCCGCGCACCATCAAGACCCTGATCGCACCGTATGAGCTGGTGAAAACCATGCGTGCATCGATCCTGGTGCTGGGCCCGATGGTTGCCCGTTTCGGTGAAGCCGAAGTCGCCCTGCCTGGCGGTTGCGCCATTGGCTCGCGTCCGGTTGACCTGCACATTCGTGGCCTCGAAGCCATGGGCGCGGTCATCGACGTCGAAGGCGGCTACATCAAGGCCAAGGCGCCTGAAGGCGGCTTGCGCGGTGCGCACTTCTTCTTCGACACCGTCAGCGTAACCGGTACCGAAAACATCATGATGGCCGCTGCTCTGGCCAAGGGCCGCAGCGTGTTGCAGAACGCCGCTCGCGAACCTGAAGTCATCGACCTGGCGAACTTCCTGATTGCCATGGGTGCCAAGATCACTGGCGCCGGCACCGACACCATCACCATCGATGGCGTTGAGCGTCTGCACCCGACCACGTACAAAGTGATGCCTGACCGTATCGAAACCGGCACCTACCTGGTGGCCGCAGCCGTAACCGGCGGTCGTGTGAAGGTCAAGGACACTGATCCGACCATCCTCGAAGCCGTTCTTGAGAAACTCAAGGAATCGGGCGCGGAAATCACCTGCGGCGAAGACTGGATCGAGCTGAACATGCACGGCAAGCGGCCAAAAGCCGTCAACGTGCGGACCGCTCCGTACCCGGCGTTCCCGACCGACATGCAAGCGCAGTTCATCTCCCTCAACGCCATTGCCGAAGGCACGGGCGCCGTGATCGAGACGATCTTCGAAAACCGCTTCATGCACGTTTACGAACTGCACCGCATGGGCGCCAAGATCCAGGTCGAAGGCAACACGGCCATCGTCACCGGTACCGAAAAGCTGAAAGGCGCGCCAGTGATGGCCACCGACCTGCGTGCTTCGGCCAGCCTGGTGATCTCGGCACTGATTGCCGAAGGCGACACCCTGATCGACCGCATCTACCACATCGACCGTGGTTACGAGTGCATCGAAGAGAAACTGCAGATGCTCGGCGCCAAGATCCGCCGCGTACCGGGCTAGTTTCTGCTGCATGGGCGCAGGGACGCGCCCGTTGAATTTGTTTCAAGTCGAGCCTGTTTCTGGCTCGATGTGTGTCCGGCGCCATTTGCGACCGGGCATCAGTAGCCTGATAAGGACTGACGTTTCCCATGTTGACCATCGCACTGTCCAAGGGCCGCATCCTTGACGACACCCTGCCGCTTCTGGCTGAAGCGGGCATCGTGCCGACCGAGAATCCGGACAAGAGCCGCAAGCTGATCATCCCCACGACTCAGGCCGATGTGCGCCTGCTGATCGTGCGCGCTACCGATGTGCCGACCTACGTCGAACATGGTGCCGCGGACCTGGGCGTCGCCGGTAAAGATGTGCTGATGGAATATGGTGGCCAGGGTCTGTACGAGCCTTTGGACCTGCGAATTGCCCTGTGCAAGCTGATGACCGCCGGCCGTGTCGGCGACGTCGAGCCCAAGGGCCGCCTGCGAGTGGCGACCAAGTTCGTCAACGTTGCCAAGCGTTACTACGCCGAGCAGGGCCGTCAGGTCGACATCATCAAGCTCTACGGCTCGATGGAACTGGCGCCGCTGATCGGTCTGGCAGACAAGATCATCGACGTGGTCGACACCGGCAACACCCTGCGCGCCAATGGCCTGGAACCCCAGGATTTCATTGCCGACATCAGCTCCCGGCTGATCGTCAATAAAGCTTCGATGAAAATGCAGCACGCCCGTATCCAGGCGTTGATCGACACCCTGCGCAAGGCAGTGGAGTCTCGACACCGCGGCTGATTCACCTGCGCGACGTTAAGTCGCGCCCGTCTATCCGCCTCATAGCCAGAATTCTCAGGTGCCCAAGCGGAAACGACTGCTAAGTTAGGGCGCCTGAGTTTTTGCCAATCCTATGAGGCTCTCGCTATGACCGCACCGACTGCAATTCGCCGACTCAACGCTGCTGACCCGGATTTCGCGCATCATCTGGATCATCTGCTGAGCTGGGAAAGTGTGTCTGACGACTCGGTCAATCAGCGAGTGCTGGACATCATCAAGGCTGTGCGTGAGCGTGGCGATGCCGCGCTGGTGGACTTCACCCGGCAGTTCGACGGACTGGACGTTGCGTCCATGGCGGACCTGATCCTGCCGCGCGAACGTCTGGAACTGGCGCTGACCCGGATCACCGTGCCTCAGCGCGAAGCGCTGGAAAAAGCCGCGACTCGTGTGCGCAGCTACCACGAAAAACAGAAACAGGAGTCCTGGACCTACACCGAAGCCGATGGCACGGTGCTGGGCCAGAAGGTCACGCCGCTGGATCGCGCCGGCCTGTACGTCCCGGGCGGCAAGGCGTCGTACCCATCCTCGGTGTTGATGAATGCGATTCCGGCCAAGGTCGCCGGCGTGACGGAAGTGGTCATGGTGGTGCCGACCCCGCGCGGTGAAATCAACGAGCTGGTGCTGGCCGCAGCGTGCATCGCCGGAGTTGACCGCGTCTTCACCATTGGTGGCGCGCAAGCGGTCGCCGCATTGGCTTACGGCACCGAAAGCGTGCCGAAGGTCGACAAGGTGGTTGGCCCGGGCAACATCTATGTCGCCACTGCCAAGCGCCACGTGTTCGGCCAGGTCGGCATCGACATGATCGCCGGACCGTCGGAAATCCTCGTGGTGTGCGACGGCCAGACCGATCCGGACTGGATCGCCATGGACCTGTTCTCCCAGGCCGAGCACGATGAAGATGCCCAGGCGATTCTGGTCAGCCCGGACGCCGAGTTCCTCGACAAGGTCGCGGCCAGCATCGCCAAACTGCTGCCAACCATGGAGCGCGCCGAGATTATCGAAACCTCGATCAATGGCCGTGGCGCGCTGATCAAGGTTCGCGACATGGAACAAGCCATCGAAGTGGCCAACCGCATTGCGCCGGAGCACCTGGAGTTGTCGGTCGCCGATCCGCAAGCCTGGCTGCCGCTGATCCGTCACGCGGGCGCGATCTTCATGGGTCGTCACACCTCCGAAGCCCTGGGTGACTACTGCGCAGGTCCCAACCACGTGTTACCGACGTCCGGCACCGCGCGGTTCTCTTCGCCGCTGGGCGTGTACGATTTCCAGAAACGCTCGTCGATCATCTTCTGCTCCGAGCAAGGTGCGTCCGAACTGGGCAAGACCGCTTCCGTGCTGGCCCGTGGCGAGTCGTTGACCGCCCACGCCCGTAGCGCTGAATACCGCATCGTCGACGACAAGCAGGGGAACTGAAGATGAGTAAATTCTGGAGCCCGTTCGTCAAGGATCTGGTGCCTTACGTGCCGGGCGAGCAGCCGAAGCTGGCGAAACTGGTGAAGCTCAACACCAACGAAAATCCTTACGGCCCGTCGCCAAAAGCCCTGGCAGCGATGCAGACCGAACTCAACGACAATCTGCGTTTGTATCCGGACCCGAACAGCGATCTGCTGAAAAACGCTGTGGCTGCGTATTACGGCGTGCGGGCCAATCAGGTGTTCCTCGGCAACGGTTCCGATGAAGTCCTGGCGCACATTTTCCACGGCTTGCTGCAACACGACAAAGCGGTGCTGTTCCCGGACATCAGCTACAGCTTCTATCCGGTCTACTGCGGGTTATACGGCATCAAGTTCGACACGGTGCCGCTGGACGAGCAGTTCCAGATCAATCCTGCGGACTACGCCAAGCCGAACGGCGGGATCATCTTCCCGAACCCGAATGCCCCGACCGGTTGCCTGTTGGCACTGGATGCGGTGGAGCAAATCCTCAAGGCCAGCCCGGATTCGGTGGTTGTGGTGGATGAGGCTTACATCGACTTTGGCGGCGAGACGGCGATCACTTTGGTGGACCGTTATCCGAACCTGCTGGTGACTCAGACCTTGTCCAAGTCCCGCTCACTGGCCGGCCTGCGGGTGGGCCTGGCGGTGGGGCATCCGGATTTGATCGAGGCGCTGGAGAGGATCAAGAACAGCTTCAACTCCTATCCGCTGGATCGCCTGGCGAATGTCGGGGGGGCGGCGGCGTTCGAGGATCGCGAGTACTTCGACAAGACCTGCCGGTTGGTCATCGAGCATCGTGAGTGGGTTGTTGCGCAATTGGAAGGGAAGGGGTTTGAAGTACTGCCATCGGCGGCGAACTTCATTTTTGCCCGTCATCCGCAGCACGATGCGGCCGGGCTGGCGGCGAAATTGCGTGAGCAAGGCGTGATCGTCCGGCACTTCAAGCAGGCGCGGATTGCGCAGTTCCTGCGGATATCGATTGGTACGCCGGAGCAGAATCAGGCACTGATCGACGGCCTCGGCGACCTCTGATCCAACATTGAACTTGTAGGAGCGAGGCTTGCCCGCGAAGAACGATGACAAGGTTTACTTGTTACACCGAGTTTTCGTTCTTCGCGGGCAAGCCTCGCTCCTACAAGGTTTTGTGGGTTACTCGTGATGCGGTTCGCCGAGGAAGGTCAGCGAACTGAACACGCCGCGCGTCGCGACATCCGGATTGTCCTTCAACACAATCTCCATCTGCGCCGAAATCACATTCAACCCTTCATTGCGCACCACCACCTGCGCACGGCCGTTGGCATCAGTCTCGGTGCTCAAGGTATTCGGCGCACTGCGATAATCGCCAGTCAACTTCACCCCCGCCGCCGGTTTCCCATCCAGTAGCACCCGCACTGGCAGCAACTTGCCCGGTCCTACCGTCAGCGGATCAACCTCCGGCAGAATCAGCAGCTTCATCTGATCAAGCTTCGGCAACTTCGCTCCTGGCTGATAAATCGCCAGGCTGTATTTGAAGGTCTGCGTCGACTCGATGGCCCCCGGCACTTTGCTGCGTCCTTCGTTGATCCATTTTTTATCCGCTGTCTGCGACCACATGCCGTTGTCCAGCGCCACCGCCATCACGGCGGGCGGCTTCAACGGTTGCAGACGTGCGTGATCGGCCAGGCGCTGCACGGTCACCGGGATCATTTTGCCGTTGACGTCATAAGCCCAGGCGCCGTTGATCTTTTGTGCCTTGAAGGCGTTGTCTTCGGCGCCGTGGCCGTAAATCACTTCGATGTTGCCGCGACGTTGTTCGGTCCAGAGACC
The DNA here is from genome assembly GCF_059695935.1 of Pseudomonas sp. LBUM1660. Lineage (NCBI taxonomy): Bacteria > Pseudomonadati > Pseudomonadota > Gammaproteobacteria > Pseudomonadales > Pseudomonadaceae > Pseudomonas > Pseudomonas sp. LBUM1660. The sequence continues at coordinate 1,091,273 of NZ_CP166795.1, forward strand.
ATGGGCCGACACCTGGGTTGCGAACAGCAGGCCGAGCAATGCCAGGGGTTTGAGGTGTTGCATGGGAACTTCCTTTTACAGATTGAGTGTGAGGCTGACGGTGAAATTGCGCGGCTCGCCGGGGTTGACCCAGTAATTGCTGTACGAGCGCTCGTAGTATTTCTCGTCGAAAATGTTGTTCAGGTTCAGGCCGACAGTGACGTTTTCGCTGGCCTTGTAATGGGCCAGCAGGTCGACGGTGTGGTAGGCCGGCAGCTCGAAATCGCTGCCGGACTCGCCCGAGCGATCGCCGACGTAAGTGAACGCCGCGCCGACGTCCGAGCCTCGTAAATGTCCATCCTGGAATTCATAAACGCCCAGCAGACTGCCGCTGCGCTTGGCGACGCCGAGGATTCGGCTGCCGGTGGGAATGACCTTGTCGCCCTCGGTGACCTCGGCGTCGATGTAGGCGAAGGCACCGATCACCCGCACCGCGTCGGTCACTTGCCCGGTGACTTGGAAGTCGAATCCCTGGCTGCGGGCCTTGCCCATGGCGCGGCTGGTGTCCGTGCCCGGGTCGAGCGCAAGGACGTTTTCCTTTTCGATATGGAAGGCGGCGAGGGTGGTGCTCAAGCGATCATCGAACAGCTCGCTCTTGATCCCGACTTCGTAACCGACGCCTTCTTCCGGGTCGAAGGATTTGCCGCCAGCGTCCAGGCCGTTGTTCGGCTTGAACGAGGTGGAGACGTTGGCGAATAGCCCGACTTCGGGTGTCAGTTGATAAAGCAAACCGGCCCGTTGGGTCAGAGCGTCGTGGCTCTGGCGGCTGGTGGCGCCGCGGCTGTGATCGTCGATGCTTTGCTCGAAATGTTCGAAGCGAGCACCGAGCATGCCGCGCAGTTTGTCGGTGAAGACAATCTGGTCCTGCAGGTTCAGCGCCCGGCTTTCGACGTGTTCAAAAAGGTCGGTGCCGGAGCGCTTGCCGTTGGGTTTCGGCTGACCGTAGACGGGCTGATAAATGTCGACGGCGTAGGGGCCGCCGGCAATGGTCGTGACCCGTTCGTTCTTGCGGAAGTTTTCATACTCGCTGCCAATCAGCAGTTCGTGCTGCCAACTACCGAGGTCGAACACACCGCGCAATTCGAGTTGGGTGATGCTGTCGTGCCAGTTTGTATCGCGCTCGCGATACCGCCGATTCACCGTGTGGCCGTCGGCATTCAACGGGCGACTTTCGGAAGCGTAGCCCCAGAGTTTGCCTTCCTTGTAATGGCTGGCCAGGCGCAGTTTCCAGTTGTCATTGAGATGATGTTCGAGCGCGGCTTGCAGCAGATTATTGTGGTTGTCAATGTTGCCGTCATTGGGTTCGCCAAGGAACGTCGAACGGGAAACGCCACTCCATTTATTGTTTGGCGCGACGATGCCGCGATCGAACGTGGAGCTATGACGGACGAATTCGCTCTCCACCAATAGGCTGGTGTCCGGGTTCAGTTGCCAACTGAAGGAGGGGGCGACAAACACTCGCTGGCTGTCGACGTGATCGCGGAAGCTGTGGTTGTCTTCGACGGCCAGGTTGATTCGAGACAGCACGTTGGCGTCGTCATCCAGCGGCGTGTTGACGTCGAGGGCGGTGCGATAACGATCCCAACTGCCGGCGCTGGTTTGCAGGGTGGTGAAAGCTTCGGGCTGGGGTTTCTTGGTGACGATGTTTACCGTGCCGCCTGGATCGCCGCGCCCGTAGAGACTGGCGGCGGGTCCTTTGAGCACCTCGATGCGCTCGATGTTGGCGACGTCCGGGGTGCTCGGGTAACCCCGGTTGGCGCTGAAGCCGTCCTTGTAGAACTCCGACGTGGTGAAGCCGCGCACGCTGTATTCGTAAAGCGTCAGGCCTCCGAAGTTGTTCTGCTTCGACACACCGCCGGCAAAATCCAGGGCGCGCTCGACACTGGTGCTGCCCAGGTCATTGAGCACACTGACGGGAATCACGCTGATGGATTGCGGGATGTCGCGGATCGCGGTATCGGTTTTGGTCGCGCTGGAAGACCGCATGGCGCGGTAACCCTGGACCGGGCCGGTGGGCGATTCGTAGTCGGAGGTGACGCTGATGGCGTCCAGTTCGAGGGTGCCGGGCTCTTCGGCGAAGACCGGATCCCCCAGCAGGCCGAGGGCAAGACTTGCCACGCAAGCCATTGTTCTAGACGACATGTTATGTTGTTCCAATTGAGATATTGAAACAATATAACATGCCTAATGAGAATGTCTGCTGTTAGCCCGAGATCCTCGGGCCAGGGTCAGTTTTCTTCTTTCTCTTTAACCGGCGCCGGTGGTGGACGCAGGCCGATCTCCGCCGTGAGCTTCAGCTCTTTGCCGTTGCGCATCACCTGAATGGTGACCTTGTCGGTCGGTTTGATCCGCGCGACCTGATTCATCGAACGACGACCATCGCCGGCCGGTTCGCCGTCGATGCTTAGAATCACATCACCCAATTGCAGGCCGGCCTTCTGCGCCGGACCGTCACGGAAAATCCCCGCGACCACAATCCCCGGGCGTCCCGACAGGCCAAACGACTCCGCCAGTTCCTGACTCAACGGCTGCACTTCGATGCCGAGCCAGCCGCGAATCACCTGCCCGTGTTCGATGATCGACTTCATCACTTCCATGGCCAGTTTGACCGGGATCGCAAAACCGATGCCTTGCGAGCCGCCGGACTTGGAAAAGATCGCCGTGTTGATGCCGGTCAGGTTGCCGTTGGCATCCACCAGCGCACCGCCGGAGTTGCCGGGGTTGATCGCGGCGTCGGTCTGGATGAAATCTTCGTAGTTGTTCAGGCCCAACTGGTTACGACCGGTGGCGCTGATGATGCCCATGGTCACGGTCTGGCCGACGCCGAACGGGTTGCCGATGGCCAGCGCGACGTCACCGATGCGGATGTTATCGGAGCGACCGACGGTGATCGACGGCAGGTTTTTCAGATCGATCTTCAGCACCGCGAGGTCGGTTTCCGGGTCGCTGCCGATGACGCGGGCCAAGGTTTCGCGACCGTCCTTGAGCGCGACCACAATCTGGTCGGCGCCGCTGGTCACGTGGTTGTTGGTCAGCAAATAACCTTCCGGGCTCATGATCACGCCCGAGCCCAGGCTCGACTCCATGCGCTTCTGCTTGGGCGAGTTGTCGCCGAAGAAGCGGCGGAACTGCGGGTCTTCGAACAAGGGATGGTTTGGTTTGTTGATGACTTTGGTGGTGTACAGGTTCACCACCGACGGCGCTGCGGTGGTGACCGCGTCGGCATAGGACACCGGACCTTGCTGCATCGTGGTGGTTTGCGGGGCTTGCTGCAGGTTGACGTCGAGGCTCGGAAGCCCGACCCACTGCGGGTAACGCTGGATGATCAACAGAGCGATAAGCACGCCGGCCAACAGCGGCCAGCCGGAAAAACGCAGCGCCTTGAGCATTAAGCACGTCCTGAGAGGTTGCAGGCGGTATGAGACCGCCCATAATGTCGCGCATTATACGAGGCGCAGCTCGCCTCTGAACGGGATATTTAGGAGTCTTTTATGGCCGTCGCCTTGAGCACCCTGGTCGAAGAAGCCGACCGTTACCTTAACAGTGCCAGGATTGCCGATTACTGCCCCAACGGCTTACAGGTCGAAGGCCGCCCACAGGTGATGCGAATCGTCAGTGGCGTCACCGCCAGCCAGGCTTTGCTGGACGCCGCGGTCGAAGCTCAGGCCGATCTGGTGCTGGTGCATCACGGCTATTTCTGGAAAGGCGAGAACCCGTGCATCACCGGCATGAAGCAGCGTCGGCTGAAAACCCTGCTCAAGCACGACATCAGCCTGCTGTCCTATCACTTGCCGCTGGACCTGCACCCGGACGTCGGTAACAACGTGCAGCTGGCGCGTCAGCTCGACATCACGGTCGAAGGCCCGCTGGATCCGGACAACCTCAAAGTGGTCGGCCTGGTCGGCTCGTTGAGCGAACCGATGACGCCCCGTGATTTCGCTCGCCGAGTGCAGGAGGTCATGGGCCGCGAGCCGTTGCTGATCGAAGGCAGCGAAATGATCCGTCGCGTAGGCTGGTGCACCGGTGGCGGTCAGGGGTACATCGATCAGGCCGTGTTGGCCGGGGTCGATCTGTACCTCAGCGGCGAGGCTTCCGAACAGACCTTCCACAGCGCCCGGGAAAACGACATCAGCTTCATCGCCGCCGGCCACCACGCCACCGAGCGCTATGGCGTGCAGGCATTGGGTGATTACCTGGCCCGACGGTTTGCCCTCGAGCACATCTTCATCGATTGCCCGAATCCGATCTGAATTTCACACAGTTCCCTGTAGGAGCGAGGCTTGCCCGTGAAGAACGATAACGCGGTCCATCAGTTAAACCGCGTGATCGTTCTTCGCGGGCAAGCCTCGCTTCTACGGGTCCGTGTTGCCCAAACGAGGGGGTATATTCATATGCCCTTTCGATCTAGCTGGCGGCCTGATTAGAAGAGGTCGCTGTGCTAGGATTCCCCGCTCGAACACGGCCCGCTGGCCGTCCATAAGATCGTTTTCGTGAGTAGCCATGGTCGACAAACTGACGCATCTGAAACAGCTGGAGGCCGAAAGCATCCACATCATCCGCGAGGTCGCCGCCGAGTTCGATAACCCGGTGATGCTGTACTCCGTCGGTAAAGACTCCGCCGTGATGCTGCACCTTGCGCGCAAGGCATTCTTCCCGGGCAAACTGCCGTTCCCGGTGATGCACGTCGACACCCGGTGGAAGTTCAAGGAGATGTACGCGTTCCGCGACCGCATGGTCGAAGAGCTGGGCCTTGACCTGCTGGTACACGTGAACCCCGATGGCGTCGCGCAGGGCATCAACCCGCTGACCCACGGCAGTGCCAAGCACACCGACATCATGAAAACCGAAGGCTTGAAACAAGCCCTCGACAAGTACGGCTTCGACGCCGCTTTCGGTGGCGCTCGCCGCGACGAAGAAAAGTCCCGTGCCAAAGAGCGCGTGTATTCCTTCCGCGACACCAAGCACCGCTGGGACCCGAAAAACCAGCGCCCAGAACTGTGGAACGTCTACAACGGCAACGTCAACAAGGGCGAATCCATTCGTGTGTTCCCGTTGTCGAACTGGACCGAACTGGACATCTGGCAGTACATCTACCTCGAAGGCATCCCGATCGTGCCGCTGTATTTCGCCGCCGAGCGCGACGTCATCGAGATGAATGGCACCTGGATCATGATCGACGACGAACGCCTGCTCAATCACCTGAGCGATGAAGACAAGGCGCGCATCGTCAAGAAGAAAGTCCGTTTCCGCACACTGGGTGACTACCCGCTGACCGGTGCGGTCGAGTCCGAGGCCACCAGCCTGACCGACATCATTCAGGAAATGCTCCTGACGCGAACTTCCGAACGCCAGGGCCGGGTCATCGATCACGATGGCGCAGGCTCGATGGAAGAAAAGAAACGTCAGGGTTATTTCTAAGGGGTTGTCATGTCGCACGCATCTGATTTGATCAGCGAGGACATCCTCGCCTACCTGGGCCAGCACGAACGCAAGGAAATGCTGCGCTTTCTGACCTGTGGCAACGTCGACGACGGCAAGAGCACCCTGATCGGGCGCCTGCTGCACGACTCCAAGATGATCTACGAAGATCATCTGGAAGCCATCACCCGCGATTCGAAAAAAGTCGGCACCACCGGCGAAGACATCGACCTGGCGTTGCTGGTCGACGGCCTGCAGGCCGAGCGTGAGCAGGGCATCACCATCGATGTCGCCTACCGCTATTTCTCCACCGCCAAACGCAAATTCATCATCGCCGACACTCCTGGCCATGAGCAGTACACCCGCAACATGGCCACCGGTGCGTCCACCTGTGACCTGGCGATCATCCTGGTCGACGCCCGCTACGGCGTGCAGACCCAGACCCGCCGCCACAGCTTCATCGCCTCGTTGCTCGGCATCAAGCACATCGTGGTCGCCATCAACAAGATGGACCTCAACGGCTTCGACGAAACCGTGTTCGAGTCGATCAAGGCCGATTACCTGAAGTTCGCCGACGGCATCGCATTCAAGCCGACCACCATGGCTTTCGTGCCGATGTCGGCATTGAAAGGCGACAACGTGGTGAACAAGTCCGAGCGCTCGCCGTGGTACACCGGCCAGTCGCTGATGGAAATTCTCGAGACCGTCGAGATCGCCAACGACCGCAACTACACCGACCTGCGATTCCCGGTGCAGTACGTCAACCGTCCGAACCTGAACTTCCGTGGTTTCGCCGGCACTCTGGCCAGCGGCGTCGTGCACAAGGGCGACGAAGTCGTTGTGTTGCCGTCGGGCAAGAGCAGCCGCGTGAAATCCATCGTCACTTTCGAAGGTGAGCTGGAACACGCCGGTCCAGGTCAAGCTGTCACGCTGACCATGGAAGACGAGATCGACATCTCTCGCGGCGACTTGCTGGTGCACGCCGATAACCTGCCGCAAGTGACCGACGCCTTCGACGCCATGCTGGTGTGGATGGCCGAAGAACCGATGCTGCCGGGCAAGAAATACGACATCAAGCGCGCCACGAGTTACGTGCCGGGTTCGATCACCAGCATCGTCAATCGCGTTGACGTGAACACCCTGGAAGAAGGTCCGGCCAGTTCGTTGAACCTGAACGAGATCGGCCGGGTCAAGGTCAGCCTCGACGCCGCGATCGCGCTGGACGGTTACGCCAGTAACCGCACCACCGGTTCGTTCATCGTCATCGATCGGTTGACCAACGGCACCGTTGCCGCCGGCATGATCATCGCCCAGCCGTTGGCGCATGGCAGCAGCACGCACCACGGCAAACTGGCGCACGTGGCCACCGAAGAACGCGCCCAGCGTTTCGGTCAGCAACCGGCCACCGTGTTGTTCAGCGGCTTGTCGGGTGCGGGCAAAAGCACCTTGGCTTACGCGGTTGAACGCAAACTGTTCGACTTGGGCCGTGCGGTGTTTGTCCTCGATGGCCAGAACCTGCGTCACGACCTGAATAAAGGCCTGCCACAGGATCGCGCCGGGCGTACCGAGAACTGGCGTCGTGCCGCCCACGTTGCGCGTCAGTTCAACGAAGCCGGTTTGCTGACCTTGGCAGCGTTTGTTGCGCCAAGTGCTGAAGGTCGTGAACAGGCGCGGGAACTGATCGGCAAGGAACGTCTGCTGACGGTCTACGTCCAGGCCTCGCCGACGGTCTGTGCCGAGCGTGATCCGCAAGGCCTGTACGCGGCGGCCGGGGATAACATCCCGGGCGATTCCTTCCCGTATGACGTGCCGCTGGACGCCGACCTCGTGGTTGACACCCAGTCGCTGTCGCTGGAAGAAAGCGTCAAGCAAGTGCTGGATCTGCTGCGCAAGCGTGGCGCGATCTAAGCGTTAGCCGCTCCAATAAAAAACCCGCCGATGAGCGATCATCGGCGGGTTTTTTTGTGTCTGTTCGGACGCCTTCGCGGGCAAGCCTCGCTCCTACGGGTTTGTGTCGCGTCATATGTTGCGATCATCCCAAATCCGTAGGAGCGAGGCTTGCCCGCGAAGAGGCCGGTACAGGCGCCTGATTACTTCGCCGGATACTCCCGATGCATTTGCTCCAGCAACGCATCCTTGTCTTCCCATAGCTGGTTGATCCAGCCCTGAAACTGCAATCGATACTCGCCATCCTGGTCGTAATTCTTGCCAATGAACTGCGGCGCAATCTTCAGCTCCTGAAAATGCACCACCACATCCTTCACATTCCCGCACAGCAGATCCCAGTAACCGGGACGCCCGGCCGGGTAGTGAATGGTCACGTTGACGATCGACTCAAGCTGCTCACCCATCGCATCCAGCACAAACGCAATGCCGCCGGCCTTGGGTTTGAGCAGGTACTTGAACGGTGATTTCTGCTGCGCATGCTTGCCTTCAGTGAAGCGCGTGCCTTCGACGAAATTGAAAATCCCCACCGGGTTATTGCGGAACTTGTCGCAGGTCTTGCGGGTGGTTTCCAGGTCCTTGCCTTTCTTCTCCGGGTACTTTTCCAGATAGGCCTTGGAGTAGCGCTTCATGAACGGAAAACCCAGCGCCCACCAGGCCAGGCCAATCACCGGCACCCAGATCAGTTCCTGCTTGAGGAAAAACTTAAGTGGCTGGATGCGACGGTTGAGTACGTACTGCAACACCATGATGTCGACCCAGCTCTGGTGGTTGCTGGTGATCAGGTACGAGTGCTGATAATCCAGCCCTTGCAGGCCGCTGAGGTGCCAGCGGGTGCGGCAGACCAGGTTCATCCAGGCCTTGTTGTTGCTGATCCAGGCTTCATGGGTATGGCTCATCAACCAGAGCGTGAAACGCTGGGTGAGGGCAAAGGGCAACACCTTGAAGATCGCCACGCAGAACAGAAATGAGCACAGCAAAATGGTATTCAACGCCAGCAACAACGATGCAATCACGCCGCGCACGGCGGCAGGTAGGAAAGCCAGCATTTAAAGATCCATAGGTCGGTTGGCAGCTTGAATCGCGGTCAACGCGATGGTGTACACGATGTCATCGACTTGCGCGCCGCGCGGCAGGTCGTTCACCGGTTTGCGCAGGCCTTGCAGCATCGGCCCGAGGCTGACGCAATCGGCACTGCGCTGCACGGCTTTGTGCGTGGTGTTGCCGGTGTTCAGGTCGGGGAACACGAACACCGTGGCGCGACCGGCGACCTGGCTGTTGGGTGCCAGTTGCCGGGCGACGGTTTCGTTGGCAGCGGCGTCGTACTGCAACGGGCCATCGATCAACAAAGAGTTTTGTTGTTCGTGAGCGAGCAATGTCGCCTCGCGAACCTTCTCGACTTCTTCACCGCTGGCCGATTCACCGCTGGAGTAGCTGATCATCGCCACACGCGGGGTGATGCCGAACGCGGCAGCCGAGTCTGCACTTTGCAGGGCGATCTCGGCCAGTTCGCTGGCGCTCGGGTGCGGGTTCATCACGCAGTCGCCGTAGACCAGCACTTCTTCGGGAAACAACATGAAGAACACCGACGACACCAGCGTGCAGCCCGGTGCGGTTTTAATCAGCTGCAGGGCCGGGCGGATGGTGTTGGCGGTGGAGTGGATGACCCCGGAGACGAGACCATCGACTTCATCCAGCGCCAGCATCATGGTACCGATCACCACGGTGTCTTCCAGTTGCTGCTCGGCCATCGGGGCGTTGAGGCTTTTGCTTTTGCGCAGGGCCACCATCGGCTCGACGTAGCGCTCGCGAATCAGATCAGGGTCGAGGATTTCCAGCCCCGGCGGCAACTCGATGCCTTGGGCGCGGGCGACGGCCTCGACGTCTTCCGGTTTCGCCAGCAACACGCAACGGGCGATGCCGCGCGCCTGACAGATCGCCGCGGCTTGCACGGTCAGCGGCTCGCTGCCTTCAGGCAGGACGATGCGCTTGTTGGCGGCCTGGGCGCGCTGGATCAATTGATAGCGGAACACCGCGGGCGACAGGCGCATTTCACGCGGGGTGCCGCAACGCTGGTGCAGCCAGTTGGCATCCAGATGACTGGCAACGAAATCGGTGATGATCTCCGCACGCTCGCGGTCGTCGATCGGGATTTCCTTGTTCAGACCGTTCAACTGGTTGGCGGTGTCGTAGGAGCCGGTGCTCACCGACAACACCGGCAAGCCCGCCTGCAATGCGCCTCGGCACAGGTCCATGATGCGCGGGTCGGGCATGGTGTCGCTGGTCAGCAACAGGCCGGCCAGGGGCACGCCGTTCATGGCGGCGAGGCTGACGGCGAGGATGATGTCGTCGCGATCGCCGGGGGTCACCACCAGCACGCCGGGCTTGAGCAGCTCCACGGTGTTGCGCATGGTGCGGGCGCAGATGATGATTTTGGTCATGCGCCGGGTTTCGTAATCGCCGGCATTGAGAATCTGCGCGCCCATCAGGTCGGCGACGTCGCGGGTGCGCGGCGCGTTCAGTTCCGGCTGAAAGGGAATGCAGCCGAGCAAGCGAAAATCACCGCTGCGCAGCAACGGCGAATGTTCTTTCAGGCGCGAGGCGAAGGCCTCCATGCTCTCGTCGGTCTTGACCTTGTTTAGGATCACGCCGAGGACTTTCGGGTCTTTCGGCCCGCCGAACAATTGCGCCTGCAGTTCCACTCGGCCGGACAGTTCAGTCAGCACTTCGTTTTCCGGCGCGGAAACCAGGATCACTTCGGCGTCGAGGCTTTTCGCCAAATGCAGATTGACCCGCGCGGCGTAACTGGCGCTGCGGGTCGGGACCATGCCTTCGACAATCAGCACATCCTTGCCGACGGCCGCTTGCTGATAAAGAGTGATGATTTCTTCGAGCAGCTCATCCAGCTGACCGTCGCCGAGCATACGCTCGACGTGTGCCAGACCGAGCGGCTGAGGCGGTTTCAAACCGTGAGTGCGGGCCACCAGTTCAGTGGACCGTTCAGGCCCGGTGTCACCCGGATGCGGTTGGGCAATCGGTTTGAAAAAGCCGACTTTGAGGCCGGCTCGCTCAAGGGTGCGCACCAGCCCGAGGCTGATGGAGGTCAGACCCACACCAAAATCGGTGGGCGCGATAAAAAAAGTTTGCATGCGGATTCTCTAAGGGTGCATGGCAATGGCGATCATCTATATCTGACGATCTACCGAAATTCAGTCGCCAAGGTTATCGCTAACCGAGCCTTGTGCGCACCAACCGCAATCAAAGGGCTGGCCTATTTTTTCAATACGTTGCGCGGGATCCAGGACCCAGGCACGTGATTGCCACGGCGGCTGGTGACGCAGGTGCTGAGTATGGCCGCAGGACAGGTCGGCCACCCAATGCCCGTCCTCATCCTGATGGAAGCCGGTGACCGTCGAGCCTTTCGCCGCAATCCGTCTGTCCGGGTTGTGTTCGCTTTCGGACGATTGCTTCGCTAAACTTGGCCTTTCTTCATTCTTATGCAAAAGGTCTCGCCCCATGCTGATCGCCGCCAATAAGGCTGTCTCCATCGACTATACCCTGACCAACGACGCTGGTGAGGTCATCGACAGCTCCGCCGGCGGCGCGCCGCTGGTCTACCTGCAAGGCGCAGGTAACATCATCCCGGGCCTGGAAAAGGCTCTGGAAGGCAAAGCAGTCGGCGACGAGCTGACCGTAGCCGTTGAACCTGAAGATGCCTACGGCGAATACGCTGCCGAACTGGTCAGCACCCTGAGCCGCAGCATGTTCGAAGGCGTCGACGAACTGGAAGTGGGCATGCAGTTTCACGCTTCCGCGCCGGACGGCCAGATGCAGATCGTTACCATCCGCGATCTGGACGGCGACGATGTCACCGTCGACGGCAACCACCCGTTGGCCGGTCAGCGCCTGAATTTCCAGGTCAAGATCATCGACATCCGTGACGCCAGCCAGGAAGAAGTCGCTCATGGTCACGTCCATGGCGAAGGTGGCCATCACCACTGATTTTCTGCGCTAAGCTCAGAGAACTGGAGAGGCGCCCGAGGGCGCCTTTTTAGTCCGCGGCTGTCCCTGGCGACAACGCCAAGTGGCTGTTTCGAGTAGAACACGGGAATCTGGAGTTCGTCATGAGTGCTTTTCACGACCTTAAATTGACAGCCCTGGATGGACAGGAGCTACCGCTGGCGCCCTTTAAAGGGAACGTCGTGCTGGTGGTCAACGTCGCCTCCAAATGTGGCTTGACCCCACAGTACGCGGCACTGGAAAACCTTTACCAGAAGTACAAAGGCCAGGGTTTCAGTGTGCTGGGCCTGCCGTGCAACCAGTTTGCCGGGCAGGAACCGGGCACCGAGCAAGAGATCCAGGAATTCTGCAGCCTCAACTATGGCGTGACCTTTCCGTTGTCCAGCAAGCTGGAAGTCAACGGTCACGATCGTCATCAGCTGTACCGTCTGCTGGCGGGCGAGGGCGCGGAGTTTCCGGGGGACATCACCTGGAACTTCGAAAAATTCCTGCTGGGCAAGGACGGCCGTGTGTTGGCGCGGTTCTCGCCGCGCACAGCGCCGGATGATCCGACGGTCATCCATGCGATTGAAAAAGCGCTGAGCTAACCCCTCTGTAGAAGCGAGGCTTGCCCGCGAAGGCGTCATGTCATTCAACATTGATATCGACTGACCTGACACCTTCGCGAGCAAGCTTCGCTCCTACTGTCTTTTGACCCTTAATCACCAAAATCAATAGTGCTGTTCAAAGCTTGCGGCTCTCCATATTATCGCCGTCATAAAGTCTTTTCACGTGGAGCGTCCCATGCCAGTCAAAGCCCTGTTCAAACCGTTCCACCTCGGCACCCTTGAATTGCCGACCCGCGTCGTCATGGCGCCGATGACCCGCTCGTTTTCGCCGGGTGGCGTTCCCAATTCCAAAGTGATCGAGTACTACCGTCGACGCGCCGCCGCAGGCGTAGGCCTGATCATCACCGAGGGCACCACCGTCGGGCACAAGGCCTCCAACGGCTATCCGAACGTGCCGCATTTCTACGGTGAAGCCGCGCTGGCCGGCTGGAAAAAAGTGGTCGACGCAGTTCACGCCGAGGGCGGCAGGATCGTTCCTCAGTTATGGCATGTGGGCAGCGTGCGCCGCATCGGCACCGAGCCGGATGCCAGCGTGCCGGGTTACGGTCCCTCGGAGAAATTGAAGGAAGGTCAGGTCGTGGTTCACGGCATGACTAAACAGGATATCCAGGACGTGATCGCCGCGTTCGCCCAAGCGGCTAAAGACGCCCAAAGCATCGGCATGGATGGCGTGGAAATCCACGGCGCCCACGGCTACCTCGTGGACCAGTTCTTCTGGGAAGGCAGCAACCAGCGCACCGACGAATACGGCGGCAGCCTGGCCAACCGTTCGCGTTTTGCCATCGAATTGATTCAGGCCGTGCGTGCAGCCGTCGGCGAAGGCTTCCCGATCATCTTCCGTTTCTCGCAGTGGAAGCAGCAGGATTACACCGCGCGCCTGGTGCAAACACCGGAGGCGCTGGGTGAGTTCCTCAAGCCGTTGTCCGACGCTGGCGTGGACATTTTCCACTGCTCGACGCGCCGTTTCTGGGAGCCGGAGTTCGACGGTTCCGAGCTGAACCTGGCCGGCTGGGCGCGCAAGCTGACGGGCAAACCGACCATCACCGTGGGCAGCGTTGGCCTGGATGGCGAGTTCCTGCAGTTCATGGTCAACACCGACAAGATCGCGCAGCCGGCCAGCCTGGAAAAACTGCTGGAGCGCTTGAACAACGATGAGTTCGATCTGGTGGCGGTAGGGCGTGCGCTGCTGGTCGACCCGGACTGGGCGCAGAAAGTGCGTGATGGTCGTGAGGAAGACATCCTGCCGTTCAGCCGTGAGGCGTTGATGACGCTGGTTTAAGCAGCGACTGGACTCACTTCTTCGCGAGCAGGCTCGCTCCCACACTGGATTTGTGTTCGACGCAGAACCACTGTGGGAGCGAGCCTGCTCGCGATGGCTGACTCAATGTCACCAAAGATTCAGGGTAAGGACGCTGCACCAGGAACCACCTGTTCCCTGACACAAGCCCCCCGCAACTGCCCCTCAAACTGCTCGATAATCGCCGCCCAACCCTGACGACTCGCATGCTGACGCGCATTGAGCCGCACGCAGCGCAAGGTTTCGCGCTCTTCCAACAACCACGTCGCGGCATCGCAGAACGCCTCTTCGTCCCCCGGCATCGCCAACACGCCGTTGTAGCCATGGCGTATATGCTGAGCCGCGGCAGCCTGATCGTAGGCCACCACACCCAATCCCGAGGCCAGCGCTTCAAGCACCACATTGCCAAAGGTTTCGGTCATGCTTGGAAACAGAAATACATCCGCTGACGCATAGTGACTGGCCAAGACTTCGCCACGTTGTGAGCCGCAGAAAATCGCGTCAGGCAGTTCCTTCTCCAAAAAACCTCGCTGCGGCCCGTCGCCGACCACGATCAATTTCAATTTGCGCTGTGGATAAGTGGCCTTCAACGCGTCAAAACAGCGCTTGAGCAAGCCAAGGTTTTTCTCCTGCGCCAGGCGTCCTACGTGGATGACCGCGATGTCCTTCTCGGTCAGCCCCCACTGTTCGCGTAAAGATTGCAGGCGTTTAACCGGATGAAACAATTGGCTGTCGACCCCTCGGGACAACAACGCCAGACGTTCGAAATGACGCCGCTCCAGTTCCAGTCGCTGGCTGATGCTCGGCACCAGAGTCAACGTGGACCGATTGTGAAACCAGCGCAGATAATGAGTCAGCAAGCGCGACAGCAAGCCGAGCCCGTACTGATTGGAATACTGCTGGAAATTGGTGTGAAAGCCGCTGACCACCGAAATCCCCAAGCGCCGCGCGGCACGCAATGCCGACAATCCCAGCGGACCTTCCGTGGCGATGTAGAGCACGTCCGGACGATGACGCTTCCAGCGCCGTAGCAGCTTGTGCACCGACGACTGACCCCATTGCAAGCCCGGATAGCCCGGCAACGGCCAGCCGCGACACAGCAACAATTCATCGCTACTGGCCGCCAGCTGATCGCAGCCTTGACGCGGCCGCACCAGTTCGACCTGATGCCCGCGCGCGCGCAAACCATCGCACAAGCGGCCAAGGGTATTGGCCACGCCGTTGATTTCCGGTGGGAAGGTTTCGGTGATCAGAGTGATATGCAGAGCTGTCGTCATGACCCCAGTGTCGGCTGGGGGCATGTCGTCATTGTGGCGTTTCGATGATGGATTTGTGACGGTGTCAGCGTTGGGTCACCAGATTTTCCGCGCCGCGCTCACGCACCCAGAACAGCGTCGCACCCGCCACAGCCGCCGGCATCATCAGGATGTTGACCACCGGAATCAGCAACACCAGATACACGATCCCGCCGAAACTCATGCTCTGCCAACGCTTTTCGCGCAGCCAGGCGAGCATTTCGTTCCAGCCCAGTTTGTGGTTGTCTGCCGGGTAGTCGATGTACTGGATCGCCATCATCCACACGCCGAACAGCAGCCACAGCGGCGCGGCAATGATGTTCACCACGGGAATGAACGAGAGAATGAACAAGCCGATCGCCCGCGGCAGGAAGTAGCCGAGTTTGCGCATTTCCCGGGCCAGGGTCCGGGGGACCATTTCGATCAGTTCGCCCCAGCTGAACGCTGGGAAGTCATCGGTGCCTCGCACCACCACTTCCACTTTCTCCGCCAGGAAGCCGTTGAACGGCGCGGCGATGACGTTGGCGAGCATGGTAAAGGTGAAAAACACCATCAGAACCACCAACACGACAAAAATCGGCCAGAGGACGTAACTGAGAAAACTCAACCAGTCGGGCAGGGACGGCATCAGCGTATCGACCCACAGGCTGAATTGATGGCTGGCCAGGTAGATCAATCCGACGAACAGCACGAGGTTGATCGCCAAGGGCAACAATACGAACAAACGCAGGCTGGGGCTCAAGACCAGCTTGAGGCCTTCGCGCAGGTATTGCGGGCCGGACAGAACGGGGGCGGGCATAACGTGCTCCGAGCAGAGGGAAAACGCGCCGACCTTACCGGCTTTGCCTGACAGGCGAAAGCGCGGTCGCAGCATCGACATCAACTGTAACAAAGGCGTCTCTATATTCAGCGTGACAGGATAGAGACCACCTATGAGCTGGATTGTTAAACCGTATTTCCTTAATCTTCGCCCCCTCGATACGCTGCACCCAATCTTTTACAGGACTGTCGAGCTCAAGCCTTCCCCAAGCGCTTTCAACGGTCCTTTTTTATTCCCGCCGGCAATCCGGCGTTCCGCGCCAGATGTTTACGGCCGGTCAACAGGAGCAGGTCATGTCTGAAGTCCGTCATTCGCGAGTGATTATTCTCGGTTCCGGCCCTGCCGGTTACAGCGCCGCGGTCTATGCCGCCCGTGCCAACCTCAAGCCACTGCTGATCACCGGCATGCAAGCCGGCGGTCAACTGACCACCACCACCGAAGTCGACAACTGGCCGGGCGATGTCCACGGTCTGACCGGCCCGGCGCTGATGGACCGCATGAAAGAGCACGCTGAGCGCTTTGAAACCGAGATCGTTTTCGATCACATCAATGCCGTCGACTTCGCTGCCAAGCCATACACCCTGATCGGCGACAGCGCGACTTACACTTGCGACGCGTTGATCATCGCCACCGGCGCCAGCGCGCGTTACCTCGGCCTGCCTTCGGAAGAAGCGTTCATGGGCAAAGGCGTTTCGGCCTGCGCAACCTGCGACGGTTTCTTCTACCGCAACAAGCCAGTGGCTGTGGTGGGTGGCGGCAACACCGCTGTCGAGGAAGCGCTGTACCTGGCCAACATCGCCAGCACCGTGACCCTGATCCACCGCCGCGAAACCTTCCGCGCCGAGAAGATCCTGATCGACAAGCTGAATGCCCGGGTTGCCGAAGGCAAGATCATCCTGAAGCTGAACTCGAACCTGGACGAAGTCCTGGGCGACAACATGGGCGTGACCGGTGCCCGTTTGAAGAACAACGACGGCAGCTTTGACGAGCTGACAGTCGACGGCGTGTTCATCGCCATTGGCCACACCCCGAACACTTCGTTGTTCGAAGGCCAGCTGACGTTGAAAGACGGTTACCTGGTTGTGCAGGGCGGCCGCGACGGCAACGCCACCGCGACCAACCTCGAAGGCATCTTCGCTGCCGGTGACGTGGCTGACCACGTTTACCGTCAGGCCATCACCTCGGCCGGCGCCGGTTGCATGGCGGCACTGGATGCGGAGCGTTACCTCGATGACCTGCAGAACGCCAAGTTCTGAAGTCGTTGAAATGAAAAAACCGGCTTCGGCCGGTTTTTTGTGCCCGCGATTTAATGTCTCATCACATACCACTGTGGGAGCGGGCTGCATGAGCTTGGGATCAGGCCAGTTTCTTCAGGCTCGCCTCAAGCATATCCAGCCCTTCCTCAAGCACTGTCGCCTCAGTCGTCAACGGTGCCAGTAGCCGAATGATGTGGCGCGACTTGCCGCTGGGCATCAGCAGTAAACCCGCGTCTCGTGCCAGGCTCAGAAGTTGCGTCAACTGCGCCGAGGCCGGGGAGCCGTCGGCAAGGCTCAGTTCGATGCCGCGCATCGCGCCGACGCCGGTCAAACGACCCAGATACGGTGAAAGTTCGCTTGCGCGCCAGGACTCGTAACGGCTGACAATCGCTTCTTCCTGCTGCGCACCCCAGGCGTGCAGGTTGGCATCCGTCATTTCATCCAGCGTCGCCAATGCGGCGGCGCAGGCGATGGGGTTGCCCGAATAGGTGCCGCCCAGTCCACCTTTGGGCAAGGTGTCGAGCAGCGACTTGCGCCCGACCACCGCGCCCAGTGGCACGCCGCCGGCGATGCTTTTACCCAGCAGGATCAGGTCCGGCTCGATGCCCAGGCGCGAAAACGCAAAACGTTCGCCGGTGCGGCCGAAGCCGGACTGGATTTCATCGGCGATCAGCAGAATCTTTTTTTCATTGCAGAACGTGCGCAGCGCCTGGGCGAACGCCACGTCCATCGCCAGGAACCCCGCTTCGCCTTGCACCGGCTCGACGATAAAGCAGGCCACATCTTCAACGTCGATTTCGACACTAAACAGTCGATCCATGGCTTTCAAGGCATCGGCACAGGTCACGCCGTTGTCCTTGCTTGGGTACGGCAAATGGAACACCGGCCCCGGCAGTACACCGACTTTCTGTTTGTAAGGCGCGACTTTGCCATTGAGATTGAGTGTGGCGAGGGTACGGCCGTGGAAGGCGCCGTCGAACGCGATGACCGCGGTGCGACCGGTGGCGCCACGCACGATCTTCAGGGCGTTTTCCGCCGCTTCTGCGCCGCTGTTGGTGAGCATGCCGCTGACCGGGTAGTCCACCGGCATGAACGCCGTCAGACGTTCCATCAATTCGATGTAGGGCACATGCGGTGCGGCGTTGAACGCGTAGTGCGTCAGCCGCGTGGCTTGTTCGCGAATGGCCTCGACGATGCGCGGATGGCAATGGCCAAGGTTAAGTACGCCGATGCCGCCGACAAAGTCGATATAGCGTTTGCCATCGGTGTCCCACACCTCGGCGTTTTTGCCGTGGCTAAGCGTGACGGGATGAACGACGTTGATCGACTGGCTGATGGTTTCGCTGCTCATGGGTACCTGACTCAGAAGAAGGGATGCTTCCTTTTATCTAAGCCGTGAGCAGTGGTACCCGGCAAACGAAATAAAGTGACCGGGTCAATCTTAAAAGTCGGGATGTGTGCGAATAAGAGATGGGCAGGCAAAGCGTAACCTGTGGCGAGGGAGCTTGCTCCCGCTGGGGCGCGCAGCGGCCCCAAAAAAAATGGACCGCTACGCAGTCCAGCGTGAGCAAGCTCCCTCGCCACAGGTTCAGTGTCACTTGTGAAGTGTTTTGCGGGCTTTGATCAGCGACGAGTCAGCGGTTGCTGCGAGAACTTCACGCCGGCCAGACCATGCGTAATCAACGCGCGAATGTTGCCGTGGTCGTTGCCTTCAGGCGTGGCCACGACCGAGCGGTAATGCTCGCCAAACGCCAACAGCGCTTCTTCATCGCTCAGGCCTTCCAGCAGCGCCAGGCCCAGGGTCTTGCACGAACCTTCGTTCTGCCCGGCGGCGTTTTCCACGCCACCGTTGTTGAACGCCTGAGGCTGGTAGTCATAACCCGCGGCGATGAACGCCAGGGTGTCGGCGAAAACGTGATCGCCGCTCTTGAGGCTGGTGCGCAGGGTCGTCAAATCATTCATTGGGTTTTCCTTTGGCGAACGCCGCTTGTTGTTCGGCGTTGGCTTCTTGCTGGTATTGGGCTTTCCACTCGGCGTAAGGCATGCCGTAAACCACTTCGCGGGCGTCATCGAGGCTGACCTCGATCTGGCGTTCATCGGCGGCGGCCTTGTACCACTTGGACAGGCAGTTGCGGCAGAAACCCGAGAGGTTCATCAGGTCGATGTTCTGCACGTCCTTGCGGCTGTCCAGGTGGGCGACCAGCCGGCGAAAGGCGGCGGCTTCAAGTTCCAGGCGTTGTTGATCGTTCATGGCGGGCTCTGTGCAATTCAATCGTGGCGCGGATGATAAAAGTCTGACGGACAATGCGCCAGACGCGGTCAGCGGCTCGCTGCAAGCGTAATGGACACCGACTCGGCGAATCGCAGGGCGTGTGGCTTGTCGACTTCAACCTCGGCGTACAGCACCGACGCGTTGGCCATGACCAGATCGAGGATCTCCTGGGTCAGGCGTTCGAGCAGGGCGAAGCGATTGCCTTCCACGTGGGCGATGATCGCCTTGGTGATGGTCCGGTAATTCAGCGCGTGATCGATGTCGTTGTCACGCACCGCTTCCTGAGCGGCATAAAGGATGGTCAGGTTGATCAGCACATCCTGCTTGTTGAGGATTTCATCCTCGTTGATCCCGATGAAGGTCCGCAGGCACAGGTCCTTGACCCGGATGCGTGCCATTCCTGGTTGAAGTTGTGGCATTGCTACTTGCTCCGTCCAATCAATTGCAGGAACTCCTGGCGGGTGTTGCTCGAGTCGCGGAAGGCGCCGAGCATCACCGAGGTGTTCATGGTCGAATTCTGTTTCTCGACGCCGCGCATCATCATGCACATGTGCTTGGCTTCGATGACCACCGCGACGCCCGCCGCACCGGTCACTTGCTGCACCGCGTCGGCGATTTGCCGGGTGAGGTTTTCCTGGATCTGCAGGCGACGGGCGAACATGTCCACCAGTCGTGCAATCTTCGACAGGCCCAGCACTTTGCCCGTTGGAATATAAGCCACATGCGCCTTGCCGATGAAGGGCAGCATGTGATGTTCGCAGAGCGAGTACAGCTCGATGTTGTCGACGATGATCATTTCATCGTTGTCGGAAGCGAACAGTGCGCCGTTGACGATCTCTTCGACACTCTGGTCGTAGCCGTGGCAGAGGTACTGCATGGCCTTGGCCGCGCGAACCGGGGTGTCTTGCAGTCCTTCGCGGTCGGGGTTTTCACCGAGGCCGATGAGGATATCGCGATAGCTCTGGGACAATGAATTCTGGGGCAGGGATAACGTCATGGAACATCCTCGCGGGGCCGCTTATTTGAGGTGCCGTCCGCCGTTGACGGTCAGGGTCGTGCCGGTGACATAAGGGTTGTCGAGCAAATAACGCAGGCTCTGGTAGATCACTTCGCTGCCGGGTTCGATGCCCAGCGCGGATTTGGCCAATGCTTTGGCGCGGTACGCCGCGTTGTCGTCGGGGTTGAACATTAGCAGGGCTGGCGCGATACCGTTGACCTTGATTGTCGGCGCGTATTTCGCGGCGAAGGACAGGGTGAGGCTGTCGAGCCCGGCTTTGCTGGCGCAGTAGCCAATGTGTTTGCTGCTGCCCTTGCGGGTCACGTCATCGCTGATGTGCACGATGTCGGCGGGGCTTGAGCATTCGAGCAAGTCGGCACAGTGCAGGTTGATCAAATAGGGCGCCAGCATGTGCACGCTGAACATGCGGGTGAAGGCCTCGGCGTCGGTGTCCGGGGTTTCGGCCAGCCATTCGGAAGCGTTGTGGACAATGGCTCGCAGGTTGTCGGTGTGGGTTTTCAGTTGAGTGATGAACGCGAGGATCCCCGCTTCAGTGGAGAAGTCGGCAAATACCGCAGTGGCGCCCAGGTTGCGCAATGTCTGCACGCCGGGGCGCTCGCTGCGGTAGCTGAAGATCACCGGATGGCCGTCTTCGAGTAAACGCTGCGCACAGTGCAGGCCGACACGCTGGCCGGCACCGGTGATGAGGATCGGAGCTGCGGAAGAGGTCATGAACGGCTCGCGTCGCGGTAAGAGCAAAACTATACCAGCGCGCAGCGGCATTCACCTATTGCGGGGCTCCTACATGGAAATCAGTGGTTTTGGGGAGTGGGCTCGGCGGGCAATGGGCGTGCCGGCGTGCTGTTCAGCCAGCCGGCCAGCAGGCGGGTCGACAACGGAATGAAGAAATAGACCATCAATGGCGTCAGGCATAGGGTGCTGATGAGTACGCGCGGCAGCAGGCTCATGTCGTCGAGCAACGGCCCCAATACAAAGTTGAACAGCAGGGAAACCGGAAAGAATGCCAGCCAGATCGCCACAGCCTGCTTCCAGCGGGGTGGGCGCTGGCCGACCGCGCCGAACCAGCCTTCAATGCCACTCACGCGATGTTCCGTCTTATGCGCAAACAGATCGCTGCCGCGGGCCAGCCATGCGGTACGCGAAGCGGAGTGCTCCCAGGCGTGCATGGTTTGCTCGTTGGCAAAGCGGAAAATAATCTGGAATTCGTTATCGCCGGGCGGCGGAGCGAGCACGCCTGAGCCGAGATAACCGGGAAAGTCGGTGGCCAGTTGTTCGCCTTCGCGCAACCAGGCCATCAGGTCCTGATAGCGCCCATCGGCGACGCGGCGCGCAACCATCAGCGTGACGGGTGAGGTAGACATGGTGAATCTCCGTATAACAGACGCGTCACTCCGGGTAGGAGTTTCGCCAGGCGCAGCGCCGGGGTGATGGGCTGCGTCTTGAGACAAGCAAGGATTATTCCTGATTTTGACGGATACACCAGCGACTTCGTCGTTTATCAGTCTTGAACAGGCATGGGGTGGAAGAGTTAGAATGGGATCCAATTTTGCACGCGGACGTCATTGCCACATGCCTGTCCTGACTGAAGGTGTCCCAGTTTTGCAGCGAGGTGCTGCACTGGAACAGGAAGAGCTGTTTCCCATTCGTGAAGTAGCGCGCCTGACGGGTATCAACCCTGTCACGTTGCGCGCATGGGAGCGACGATATGGCCTGATCCAGCCCACACGCACCGAAAGCGGGCATCGGCTGTACTCGATGGCGGATATTGAAAAGGTCCGCAGCATTCTCGGCTGGATCGACCGCGGCGTTGCGGTGAGCAAGGTCGGCAAGATACTGGCCAAGACCGAGCCGCTCAAAGCCCTGGCGAAGATCATTCCCGACGAACTCGTTCAGGCCGACTACGTCCAGTGGCAGCAGCAGGTGCAGGTGGCGGTAACGGCGTTTGACGAGGTGAAGCTGGAGCAAGTCTATGGACAGATTTTTTCCAGTTACCCTCTGACAGTGGTGTTCCAGGACATCCTGATGCCGATTTGGAAGCTGATGCTGCAGCGCCATGACGCGTTCGGTCAGACCAGTGGGTGGCTGTTTCTGGATGGTTTCCTGCGTTCACGCGTGTTGCAGCGCATGCTGCTGGTGCGTGTCATGCAGCCTCGACGTGTGATTGTCTGCGCCTTGGCCGATCAGGCCCATGAACTCGAAGTGCTGGTCACGGCGCTGTACTTGAGCAGTGTCGACTCGGCCATTCAATTGCTGGCGATCGGTCAGCCCTTCGACGAGTTGACCCTGGTTTGCGAGCGGATCAAGCCCACGGCACTGGTGCTGGTGTCCCATCACGCACCGGCTCCTGAGTTGCCTCGACGTCTGAGTCGACTGGCCTTGAGCCTGGACTGTCAGTTGTTGCTGGCCGGCGATGCGTCGGATCTGGCACAGGACAGCCTGGCCGGATCGTCGATCGGGTGTCTGGGGAATGAGGGGATGGTGATGCGTCAGCGTCTGAAACAGTTCCTGGCAGGAAACCTGGATACCTGAATTCAGAGGTGCAGTGCGGGATGTGTCAGGCGATGCTGCTGAAGGATGTACTGGCGCAGACGCTCGGTCTCGTCCTTGTCGCTCTGGCTCAGTTCGTAGGCGTAGAAACCTTGTTCGGTTTCGCGCTCAAAAGTACCGCGCAATGCAATCCGCTCATAGCCTGAAGGGCTGAACCACAACGCGAAGTGCTTGGGGGGTTTGGTCTTGTTGCGGACTTCCAGCAAAACGCCTTTGAACGATATTTCGTGCACCCACATCGTGCCAGGCTGGCCTTTGGCATTTTCCAGCGCCACTGGCTCTTCGAGCGTCAGGCGCCATGGCCGTACCATCGGGCCGTCTTCATAAATACTCGGCACACCCAGGCGCAAATGCAGCGCATGAAATTCGTCTTCCACCAGGTGCAGCGGAAAGGTCATTTGCTGGTTTTCGAAGTTAGCCTGGATGGTGACTTGCTCATGTGCTGCCAGGCGCGTGAGCAAATCACGGATTTGCGATCCACCGTTGACGAGCAGACTCGACGTTGCATCCCGCACATTGAGTTGCGGGTTGTGTTGCATGGTCTGGATGAAATCCAGCTCATCCTGTGTCAGGAGTGCGTCGCGTTGCATGGCTTGCTCGAAAGGAATAGTTACAAAGTCATCGGTGATTGTAGTTAATGACCATTAATTCGCCGTTTTGTTTTTGCCGTTCGTCGCTTTGAGCGCAGCAAGCTCGGCTTGCGTCTGCGCCAATTGCGCTTCCAGTTGCGCAACTCGCTGTTGTGCCTTGACCTGAACGGTGACGTCTTTCTGCACGCCCACAAAGTAAGTCTGCCCGTCATTCGGGTTTTTCACTGTGGAAAGGGAAAGCTCATTCCAGAACGGCGTGCCGTCCTTGCGATAATTTCTCAGGATTTCCCGGCAGGAGCCGTCATTGCTCAAGGATTCGCGAATCGTAGTGAGGACTTCCTGATCCCGGTCGCCGGCCTGCAGGAAACGGCAATCCTGGTAGAGAATTTCTTCGCTGGTGTAACCCGTCAGACGCTCAAACGCAGGGTTTACGTAAATCAGGATGTTGTCCTGTTCGCCTTCCTTTTCGGCAATCACAATGCCGTCGTTGGAAGCGTTAATCACCATTTGCAGCAGTTGAGCGTTGATCATCGGAGAATCCTTTCCGTATTGATAGGGATTTGCATTCTAAAAGATCAAATGAGCCTGTGCTGTTAATATCTGTGTCTTTTACTCAGCTTCAGGATCGATTGATGAAAGTTGCCATCATTTCCGGCTCGGTGTACGGCACGGCAGAAGAAGTTGCCCGCCACGCCGCCACTCTTTTAAAAGAAGCGGGTTTCGAAACCTGGCACAACCCGCGGGCAATGCTTGCCGATGTCCAGGCCTTCGGCCCGGAAGCATTTCTGGCGGTGACGTCGACCACCGGCATGGGTGAGTTGCCGGACAACCTGCAACCGCTGTATTCGATGATCCGTGACCAATTGCCTGCGGCCTGGCGCGGTTTGCCGGGGGCGGTGATCGCCTTGGGCGATGCAAGTTATGGCGATACGTTCTGCGGCGGCGGCGAGCAGATGCGTGAATTGTTCGGCGAACTGGGCCTGCGCGAAGTGCTGCCAATGCTGCGCCTGGACGCCAGCGAAAGCGTGACCCCGGAAACCGACGCCGAACCTTGGCTGACGGAGTTGATTAAAGCGCTGCAGGGCTGACCGGCCGCTCGCGCAGCAGGGCGAGCCAGGCTTGTGCAGCCTTCGACAAGTACGCACCTTGACGCCAGATAAAGGCGATGTCCCAGCGCAAATAGCTCGGGGCATTCAAGGTCAGGCGCACCACACCTGGCCGCACCAGCCCGCGTGCCACCACGCTGGGCAACAGCACCACGCCTTGGCCGGCCGCCACCAGTGCCGCGAGAAAATCCGCCTGGCCACTGCGCCCACCTTCCTTGGGCGTAAACCCCAGCTGATGACAGGCCTGCAGCAAACGGTCGTTGAGCACGAAGCTGCGCTGATACAGCAGAAACGGCGTATCGGCCAACTCCTCCAATCCGATCACCGACTTCGTCGCCAGGGGATGATCGGCGGGCAGCAGCGCATCCAGCGGCTCATCACAGAAAGGCTGAAAGGCGAACTGCGGATCCTTCGGCAACAGACTGCCACCGAGTTCGAGCTCACCGCTCAACACCGCTTGTTCGATGTTCAGGCTACCGCCCTCCAGTAACTGAATGCTGATGTTCGGATAGCGCCGCCGGTACTCGGCAAACAGCCCGGCGAACAGCGCGTCACTGCCCAGCAATGGCAGGCCCAGACGCAATTCCCCGCGAGCCAGTTGGCTCAAATCGTCCAATTCGCTGAGCAACTCGTTGCGCAGCCGCAGCATGCCTTCGGCCCGTTGCAGTACCACGCTGCCGGCGGCGGTCAGGCGAAGCTGCGAACCCAAACGTTCGAGCAGCGGTGTGCCCAGGCTCTGTTCCAACTGAGCGACTTGCTTGCTGACCGCTGATTGGCTGATGTGCAGGGTTTTGGCGGCTTGAGTGAAACCCCCTTGGTGCATCACTTCGACGAAGCTGCGTAGTTGCTTGAATTCCATGCGCGTGATTCCAGATTGGAATAGAGCCGAGTCTAACAATTCGTTTCGGGGATAGCAGCCCGCTCCGTAAAATGAGCACCTGTGAGGACTGAAACCATGAATGCATCAACCTTCAAACGCCTGGCTCGATTGACCGCTGAACTGGCCGTGCTGCTCGGCATCTACCTGCTCGGCTGCGAAATCGCCGCAGGATTGGCCTGGCCGATCCCGGGTGGCGTCATCGGCATGGCGCTGTTGCTGCTGGCCTTCGCGGTTGGCGGGATCAAACCGGCGGCGTTGCAAATGGGCGCCGGCCTGTTGATGGCCGAGATGCTGCTGTTCTTTATTCCAGCGCTGATGAGCCTGCTCGATTACGGCGGCCTGATGCGCGATGACGGTTGGCGGATTCTGCTGGTGATTGGTGTCAGTACGCTGATGGTGATGCTGGTCACCGCGTTTACCGTGGAAGGGGTGGTGCGGTTGAGGAGGTCCCATGAAGCTTGAGTTGATGCCGATGTTCTGGCTGGCCTTCACACTCTCGGCCTATTTATTCAGTCGCTGGATCTACCGGCGCACCGGGCGTTATCTGCTGTCGCCGCTGATTCTGGTTCCGGCCCTGCTGCTGGCCCTCGCGGTTCCGCTGCACACCGCATATGCCGAGTATTCGAGCAACACCCATTGGCTGATGCGGGTGCTGGGGCCGGTGACCGTCGCGTTCGCGGTGCCGATCTGGCAACAGCGGCAGATGCTGATGCGGCATTGGCCGGCGTTGCTGCTCGGAATGCTGGCAGGCAGTGTAGCTTCCATCGGCACCTCGTTCGGTCTGGCCAAGGCGCTGGCGCTGGACAGTTCGGTGACGATGTCGCTGGTGCCACGTTCCATCACCACGCCGTTTGCCATGCCGCTGGCTCACGACCTCGGCGGCGTGCCAGAACTGACGGCGGTGTTCGTGATGTTCACCGGGGTGTTCGGGGCGATGCTCGGCGGCCTTTTATTGAAGTGGCTACCGTTGCGCAGCGCTCTTGCGCGCGGCGCGTTGTTTGGCGTCGGCGCGCACGGTGCCGGCGTCAGTCGGGCCCATGAAGTGGGCGGTGAGGAAGGCTCGGTCGCGGGGCTTGTCATGGTTCTGACGGGGCTTTTGAACCTGTTTGCCGCCCCCTTGTTGGCGGCGGTCCTTTGACATGGATCCAGTCTTTCTCCTGAACTGACTCGTTAGGTCACCAAGCTGGCTGCCAATGCAACTACGCGAAATCCGGGGGCGACTAGACTGCGGTAACGACAGTAAAACTATAAGAACAGGAGGTCCTTGCCGTGAAAGTTGCTCCCGTCCAATCCCCCCATAGTGTGAAAGACCAGGTCAGTGCCGCCGAGTGGCAGACCCGCGTCGACCTGGCGGCCTGTTATCGTCTGGTTGCTTCGCATGGTTGGGATGATCTGATCTTCACGCACATCTCGGCCAAGGTGCCGGGCACCGAAGATTTCCTGATCAATCCGTTCGGGCTGATGTTTCACGAGATCACCGCATCGAGCCTGGTCAAGGTCGACCAGGCCGGCAACAAGCTGATGGACAGCCCTTACGAGATCAACCCGGCGGGGTACACCATTCACAGCGCCGTGCATGAAGTGCGTCACGATGTGGTGTGCGTATTGCACACCCACACCGCTGCAGGTGTGGCAGTGTCCGCGCAAAAGCAGGGCATTCTGCCGATCAGTCAGCAGTCATTGTTTGTGCTGTCCAGCCTGGCGTATCACGCCTACGAAGGTGTTGCCCTGAACCATGAAGAGAAGGCGCGTCTGCAAGCCGACCTGGGTGAAAACAATTTCCTGATGCTGCACAACCACGGCTTGCTGACCTGCGGCAGCACCATCGCCGACACGTTCCTGATGATGTTCACCTTTCAGCGCGCCTGCGATATCCAGGTGCTGGCGCAGAACGGTGGCGCCGAGCTGATTGCTATCGAGCCGCAGATTCTGGCGGGCGCCAAGGCGATGATCGCCGGCGTGACCAAAAGTGCTCAAGGGATGGGTGGCGCGTTGGCCTGGCCGGCGTTGCTGCGCAAACTCGATCAACAAGACCCGGGTTATAAACTCTAATGCAGCTCGCCGAGATCCCCCTGTGTGTCTGGCGCAAACGCGGCCAGGAGTTCGCGTTCCGTGGCCAGACCATTCGTTACTGGACGGCGGGTCAGGGTGAGCCCCTATTGCTCATCCACGGCTTTCCCACCGCCAGTTGGGACTGGCACTACCTGTGGCAACCGCTGGCGCAGCGCTATCGGGTGATTGCCTGCGACATGCTCGGCTTCGGCGACTCCGCCAAGCCGGTCAATCACGAATACAGCCTGCTGGAGCAGGCCGATCTGCAACAGGCCTTGCTCGCGCATTTGAACATCGAGCAGCCGGTGCATGTGTTGGCCCACGATTATGGCGACAGCGTGGCTCAGGAGCTGTTGGCCCGGCATTACGAAGCGCGCATTCACCTCGCCAGTTGCGTGTTCCTCAATGGTGGCCTGTTTCCCGAAACCCATCGACCGCTGCTGGCGCAAAAACTATTGCTCAGCCCGTTAGGTTGGATGATTGGCCGCGCCTTCACGCGTGATGCGATGGTGAAAAGTTTCCGGCAGATATTTGGTCCACAAACTCGACCCACCGAAAGTGAGATGGATGATTTTTGGGGCCTGATCGACAGCAATCACGGCCAGCGGATCATGCACAAACTCATCGCTTATATCCCTGAGCGGCGTGTTCAGCGCGATCGTTGGGTCAGCGCCATGCAGCGTGGCGAGGTCCCGCTGCGGGTCATCGATGGAGAGGTCGACCCCATTTCCGGCGCTCACATGGTCAAGCGCTATCGGGAACTGGTCCCCAACCCGGACACGGTGCTGCTGCCCGATATTGGCCATTACCCTCAGACCGAAGCGCCGGCGCAGGTGCTCAAACATTACCTGGAGTTTCGGGATCGGCTGGTTTCTCCGCCGCGCAGGGCCGCCTGTTCCTGACTATCCCCCAGCCTTATCGGGCACCATTCAGCTCTACCTGTGTTTATTGTGACCAGCAGCCTGGTGCCTGACACTCGGACTTATTGTCCCTGGTCTGCTGGAGTTCCCCCATGAATGAGTCTGTGCGCTTCGAAGATAAAGTTGTGATCGTCACGGGTGCCGGCGGCGGCCTGGGCCGGGCTCACGCGCTGCTGTTCGCCAAACAGGGCGCCAAAGTGCTGGTCAATGATCTCGGCGGCTCGGCGCAAGGGGAAGGCGCGAACGCCTCGGCAGCAGACCGCGTGGTGGCGGAAATTCGCGAGGCAGGCGGCATCGCCGAAGCCAACCACGACTCCGTTACCGACGGCGACAAAATCGTCCAGCACGCCCTCGACGCCTTCGGTCGCATCGATGTCGTGGTCAACAACGCCGGGATCCTGCGTGACAAGACCTTCCACAAAATGGACGACGCCGACTGGGACCTGGTTTACCGCGTCCACGTCGAAGGCGCCTATAAAGTCACCCGCGCCGCCTGGCCGCAAATGCGCGAGCAAAACTACGGCCGCGTGATCTTCACCGCATCGACCTCGGGCATCTACGGCAACTTCGGCCAGTCCAACTACGGCATGGCCAAACTCGGCCTCTACGGCCTGACTCGCACACTCGCCATCGAAGGTCGCAAGAACAACATCCTGGTCAACGCCATCGCGCCCACCGGCGGCACCCGCATGACCGAAGGCCTGATTCCGCCGCAAGTGTTCGAGCAACTCAAGCCGGAACTGGTCAGCCCGTTGGTGGTGTACCTGGCCAGTGAAAATTGCCAGGAGACGTCCGGGTTGTTCGAAGTTGGCGGCGGCTGGATGGGCAAGGTTCGCTGGGAGCGTAGCCTGGGCGCAGGGTTTGATCCGCGGGCGGGCTTCTCGCCGGAGGATGTGGCGGCGCATTGGCAGCAGATTTGTGATTTCGAAGGGGCGGCGCACCCGAAGGACAATATTGAGGCGCTGAAGGAAATGATGGGGAATTTGCAGAAGTATTCGATTTGACGTTGATGTATTGCGCAGGGCTTGCCTGAATCCTGCCAAGTCCCCGATTGTCCCCTCGCTACAAAACCTTTGCCCATAAAAAAGGCCGCTGCAAACGCAGCGGCCAAAGTAAGACGTTGGATCAAGGAGCTACAAATCAACGTCAGAGAACACAGGGCGATCAATCGATAAAGCGTCGATTCATCTGGATTCTGTCGCCAATGGCGTGGGCTGATCACACACCATCGCTTCGTGCTTTCTGGCGGTTCACCTTGAAAGCCCGGCAAGAATAAGGCCTTGAGCCCAAAGGAAAAATAGCGATTCGCGACATGCACTGTTGCAGCATGAGCAATAGTCCGCCGCGCCACGGCAGCTGCTACAGGTCGGTGTCATCCTCCCGCCATGCGTTCTGCTGATAGCCCCCCATCCAGCCCATCCATATCCGGCGTAAACCCCCGTCCCGTCAGGCCATTCATCCTTTAGAGGTACACCACGAATACCTCCTTGGTGCGCTTATCGCTCCAAACGTGCGGCAGTAGGGTGGGGCCTTCTGTCACTCACCGGGGAAGACGCATGACAAAAACAACAATGCGCGCCATCTTCACGCCGCAAGCGCTGGCCGCTGCGGTTGCCTTGGGCTGCTGTGCCCAGGCGCAGGCTGTTGCGTTCAACATTGGCGAAATCGAGGGGACGTTCGACTCCTCGCTGTCCGTCGGCGCGAGTTGGGGCATGCGCGATGCCGATAAATCTTTGGTGGGTACCGTCAACGGCGGAACCGGACAGTCTTCGACCGGTGATGATGGCCGGCAGAACTTCGAGAAGGGCGAAACCTTCTCCAAGATCTTCAAAGGCCTGCACGACCTCGAATTGAAATACGGCGACACTGGCGTGTTCGTCCGTGGCAAGTACTGGTACGACTTCGAGCTGAAGGATGAAGACCGCCCGTTCAAACAGATCAGCGACAGCGGCCGCAAGGAAGGCGCCAAGTCCTCCGGTGCGCAGATTCTCGATGCCTTCGTTTATCACAACTATTCCATCGCCGATTTGCCGGGCACCGTGCGCGCCGGCAAGCAAGTGGTCAGTTGGGGTGAAAGTACTTTCATCGGCAACTCGATCAACAGCATCAACCCGATCGACGTATCCGCGTTCCGTCGCCCAGGCGCCGAGATCAAGGAGGGGCTGATTCCGGTGAACATGCTGTTCGCCTCCCAAGGCCTGACCGATCAGCTCTCGGTGGAAGGTTTCTATCAACTGGAGTGGGACCAGACTGTCGTCGACAACTGCGGCACCTTCTTCGGCAACGACGTGGTGGCGGATGGTTGCAACAACAATTACACCGTAGGCAGCCCCGCCATTGCCCCGTTGGCGCCACTGGCGGCAGCCTTCGGTCAGCCTATCCAGGTCACCCGCGAAGGCGTGGTCGTTCCCCGTGGTGGCGACCGCGATGCGCGGGATTCCGGGCAGTGGGGCACGGCGTTGCGCTGGCTCGGTGACGACACCGAGTACGGCCTGTATTTCATGAATTACCACAGCCGCACACCGACGGTGGGCACCGTTACCGCGGGTGCATCGACACTGGCCAGCCTGCCGGGGATGGTGAGTATCGCCAACCGTCTTGCGCCGGGCAGCGGTGCGGGCCTGGCCCAAAGCGTGATGCTCGGTCGCGGTCAGTATTACCTCGACTACCCGAAAGACATTCGTCTCTACGGCGCGAGTTTCTCTACCACCTTGCCTACCGGCACCGCGTGGAGCGGCGAGATCAGCTATCGACCGAATGCTCCGGTGCAGGTCAGCACCAACGACCTGACCCTGGCTTTGCTCAACCCGATTGCCGGTGGCGCTGCGTCACCGATCGCCACCACCCCTGGCGCTGACAACAAAGGCTACCGCCGCAAGGAAATCACGCAGATCCAGAGCACCCTCACGCAGTTCTTCGATCAGGTGTGGGGCGCACAACGGTTGACGCTGGTCGGCGAAGCGGCGGTGGTGCACGTCGGTGGCCTGGAGTCGCGCAGCAACCTGCGTTACGGCCGCGACTCGGTCTACGGCCAGTACGGTTTCGGCGGCGACACCGAAGGTTTCGTCACCTCGACTTCCTGGGGCTATCGTGCCCGGGCGATCCTCGATTACGCCAACGTGATCGGCGGGATCAACCTCAAACCCAACCTGTCCTGGTCCCATGACGTCGCGGGTTATGGCCCCAACGGGCTGTTCAACGAAGGCGCCAAGGCCGTCAGCGTCGGTGTCGATGCCGACTACCGCAACACCTATACCGCGAGCCTGAGTTACACCGATTTCTTCGGCGGTGACTACAACACCCTGGAAGACCGCGACTTCCTGGCACTGAGCTTCGGCGTGAACTTCTGATCTGGCTGAGAAGGATGAATGTGATGCGCAAGATGATTCTGCAATGCGGCGCCCTGGCCCTGAGCCTGCTGGCGGCCAACGTGATGGCGGCGGTATCGCCGGAGGAAGCGAACAAACTCGGCACCACCCTCACGCCGCTCGGCGCCGAGAAGGCCGGTAACGCGGATGGCTCGATCCCGGCGTGGACCGGTGGCATCCCGAAAAATGCCGGCGCGGTGGACAGCAAAGGCTTCCTGGCTGACCCGTTCGCCAGCGAAAAACCGCTGTTCGTGATCACCCCCGCCAACGTCGACAAGTACAAGGACAAACTCTCGGAAGGTCAGGTGGCGATGTTCAAGCGCTACCCGCAAACCTACAAGATCCCGGTCTACCCGACTCACCGCACCGTGGCCGTACCCCCGGAGATTTACGAGTCGGCCAAGCGCAGCGCGCTGAACGTGAACAGCATCAACGAGGGTAACGGCCTGGCCAATTTCACTGGCAACCGTTATTACGCGTTCCCGATTCCGAAGACGGGCGTGGAGGTGTTGTGGAACCACATCACCCGTTATCACGGCGGTAACCTGCGACGCATCATTACCCAGGTGACGCCGCAGACCAATGGCAGCTACACGCCGATCCGCTTTGAGGAAGAGATCGCCGTTCCGCAATTGATGAAGGACCTGGATCCGGAAAAAGCCGCCAACGTGCTGACCTTCTTCAAGCAGTCGGTCACGGCGCCGGCGCGTCTGGCGGGTAACGTGCTACTGGTGCACGAAACCCTCGATCAGGTGAAAGAACCGCGCCTGGCATGGATCTACAACGCCGGCCAACGTCGCGTGCGCCGCGCGCCGCAAGTCGCTTACGACGGGCCGGGCACCGCCGCCGATGGTTTGCGCACGTCCGACAACTTCGACATGTTTTCCGGCGCGCCGGATCGCTACGACTGGAAACTGGTCGGCAAGAAGGAAATGTACATCCCCTACAACAGCTACAAACTCGACTCGCCGAGCCTCAAGTACGATGACATCGTCAAGGCCGGCCACATCAACCAGGACCTGACCCGCTATGAACTGCACCGCGTCTGGGAAGTGATCGGCACGGTCAAGTCGAGCGAGCGGCACATCTACGCAAAACGCCACATGTACATCGACGAAGACAGCTGGCAAGTGGCGCTGGTGGATCACTACGACGGTCGCGGTCAACTGTGGCGAGTGGCCGAGGGTCACGCTCAGTACTACTACGATCATCAGGCCCAGGCTTACACGCTCGAAGCGCTCTACGACATCATTGCCGGTCGATACATTGCGCTGGGGATGAAGAACGAAGAGAAGCACAGCTTTGAATTCGGCTTTGAAGCCAAGGCGGCGGACTACACGCCATCGGCGTTGCGTGCCGAGGGCGTCCGGTAAGGGAGTTGATACATTCGCAGTGCAGAAGGCGACCGGTGGGTCGCCTTTTTTATGGCTGCCAATCAGCGTCCTGAATACTTCTCAACAAGCGGGTTAGAGAGGGCTAGGGTTGCCGGACAATTATAAATAGGCACGCCGCAATGACCGCCATGACCCCGTGTCTTGACCGTTCTGGATTCCTGCCCCGTCTGTCCTCTCATCACCTATCACGTGAGCGATTGACCGAGCCCTTGCTGGCGTCCACGTCTCGAGTGAAATTACTCTGCGCGCCGGCCGGCAGCGGCAAGACCGCGCTGCTTGCCGACTGCCTGTTGCAGGCGCCGCCGCCATACCGGGTGTGCTGGTTGCCGTTATCGGGTGTAGCGATGAGCGCGGCGGAATTTCGTCAGCGTGTGGCAGAAACGCTGGGGCTGGCTTCGTCAGAAGAGCCGGCGATGCTCGGCGCGTTGGCTCGATTGCAGGCGCCGACCTGGCTGTTTCTCGATGACTATTGCCGCGTTCCGAACCCGGAACTCGATCACCTGCTGGATCGCATGCTGGCCGTCAGCAGCCCGATGCTGACCTGGTGGCTCGGCGCCCGCCGTCGCCCGCAATGCAACTGGCCGCGGTTGCTGCTCGATGATGAGTTGTACGAATGCGAACGCGCCACGCTGGCCTTCAATCAAACTGAGATTGCCTCGCTGTTGCGCCACCTGACACCGGCCGATGCCAACACCACCGCGAGCAAGATCATCCAGCGCAGCGGTGGTTGGTGTGCTGGCGTGCGCGTTGCACTGCTGCAGAAATGCGACTGGTCGCGCAACGACCCGCTTCACAATCGACCGAACACGCTGCTCGATTACCTCGAACACGAGCTGTTCACCAGCCTGACCCCGGAGTTGACGGAAGCGTGGCAGGTGCTCGCGCATCTGCCACGCTTCAACGCACGGCTGTGCGATCACCTGTTTGGCGCAGCGGAGGGCGCGCAATGTCTGAAGACGTTGCAGGACCTGGGGTGCTTTATCGAGCCCTGGCAGGACTCGGCAGACTGGCTACAGATTTTCCGTCCCCTCACGCAATTGATGCGCGATGAGCAATGGCCGGCCGGACGTTCCTGGCATCGCCGCGCCTGTCAGTGGTTCGCCGCCGAGCAGGACTGGAAAGCGGCGTTCGAACAGGCCTTGCTGGCCGAAGAGTTCGAGGTCGCGGTCAGCCTGCTGCAGCATTTCAGTTTCGAGCATTTGTTCGAGGAGCAGACGGTCGTGCTGTTGTTGAAGTTGTACGAGCAACAAGGCGACGCGCTGATGTTCGGTTCGCCGCAACTGGTCGGGTTGATCACCGCAGCCTTGCTGTTTGCCGGTCGATTCGAGCAAGCGGCCGATTGCATCGAGCAGTTGTCACGATTCACACCTATGCCGTCGTCGCTCCTTCAGCAGCAATTGATTGCGCGCTGGCAGGCCCAGCAAGGGTGGCTCCTGCATTTGCAGGGGCGCATGGAGGGGGCACGCGCGCATTTTCTCGACGCGTTGACTGTGCTCGGTCCTGACCTCTGGCCCGTGCGCTTGATGTGCCTGTCGGGTTTGACGCAACAGGCCCTGCTCAGGAGTGAGCTCGAAGTGGCGCAGGCGATAAACCGCGATGCGTTATGCCTGGCACGGGCTCAAGGCTCGCTGGTTTTCGAAGGGCTGCTGGAACTCGATCATGCGCAATTGCTGGAGCAACGTGGGGCTCCTCAACGCGCCGACCATTTGCTCGCCAACGTCGAGGGCATGCTCACTCAACAGGAGCGGATCGCCGAGCCTCTACTTGGGCGGATTGCCTTGCACCGTGGACGCTTGAGTTTGTGCCAGGGTCTGGATACGCAGGCTGCCGAGTATTTCGAAGCGGGGCTGTCTATTTGTTTGCGCAACCACGACAAACGGGTGCTTTACGGTTTCCTCGGTTTGGCGCAGGTGGCGGCCAATCAGCGCGACTATGCCCAAGCATTTGTCCATCTACGCGATGCCGAGCGCTTGATGCAGCAACGGCAGATTCCCGACACCGTTTACCGCGGTGTGCTGTTGCAGATCAGCAGTCAACTCTGGCTTCAGCAGGGCCGCCCGGAACTGGCCCATGAGGCGCTCAGTCGAGTACTGCGCCACTATCGTGGCCCGCATGCACGGCAGGCGCCTCCCGCGACGCTGATGTTGATCGCGCGGATCGATTATCTGTTGGTGCTGGCAAAAGTCGATCTGCACCAGGCCCAGGACCCGCTGAGCCATTTCGCCCTGGCACTCGAACAATCGCAGCTCGCGGGCATGCTGGCGCTGGAGGTCGAATTGCTGTTCGCCGCAGCCGAAGTCGCGTGGCAGAACGGTAACAGGGTCGGAGCCCGGGATTGGTTGCGCAAAGGATTGAATCTTTCTGAGCACCATGGGCTTCGCCAGGCGCTCGGTGAGTTGCAATTGCGAAAGCCCGATCTTCTGCCAGCACTTGATGATGGTTGGGAGCGTTCGGAAAAAAATCTGCCGATGAGTGAAGTTAATCCGCTCAGTCAGCGTGAAGTGGAAGTGCTAAAGCTGATTGCTCTGGGCAATTCGAATCAGCAAATAGCCGAGCAGTTGTTTATCTCCTTGCATACGGTAAAAACACATGCGCGGAGAATTCACGGAAAGTTGGGCGTGGAACGTCGGACTCAGGCGGTTGCGAAAGCCAAGAGTGTCGGTTTATTGGATTGAAGAGTGCAAGACTGTTTGCTAGTGAGTATGAGCGCTCACGGAGTACGAATGGCCGGTTCTGCTTTAAAGTCCCTTCGGATTGGAAGAAATTTCCGGTGGGAGATGTTTCATCTTATCTGTAAGGTCTGGTGTTTTAATGATTGATTAAACGTTAGGGGTGGGGTGGTCTTTGCCGTGCCAAGCCCGCAGTGGCTGAGTGCGCGGCTTTGTTGTGGAGGCTGTTGGTTCATGTATTTCGTTTTTTCTTTATGTGTTTTTTCTGTATTTAAGTTGCTTGTACAATTATTGAAAAACGATTTGAGTTTTTAATAATGGTTCTGTCTGTTTTAGTTTGATCTCAAGTTAGTCGGCAGCAGCGTGCCGTTTTTGTGATCAAACTAAATGAGGTTGGAAATGCAAGTCGAACAAGCAACAAATACAATGCTGGACCCAGTGCGTGAAGCGCGTAACAATTTACTTGAAACACTCAGGAAAATTCCTTCGTTTAAGGCGATTCTTCATGTTGGCCTGATAGGCGAGTTTCAGAAGATGGACTCTGGCGCCTCTATAGCGCGGCGTTTTGTTAATCTTCGCTCGGGTGTAAGTCCAACATCTGCAGAACCCACTGGCAATCTGCTAGATGTGTTTTTTGAGTGCTTAAAGCGCGGCAGGCCACCCCAGTACACTGCTGATAAATACGGGATGTATGAGCTGGATAAAATCGGCACTGAAACCTTCAGGCTGAAGCATCTGGATGTGGCAAATGTCGGAAAAATGATCGCCGAACTGATGCAAAAGCTGCCTGAGAAATGCAGTTCTGAATTAGGTAAGTATTGGAACGTATCCTATCTGGTTGATAGTAGAAATCGTCCTTTGCCGTCGCCTAAACAGGAGTTGCGCATTCTTCAGGCGCGACTTTTCTGGCGCGAGCTGGACTTGGCGGGCAGCGAGAACCTGATGTCCAAAGCCGATGTCGCGACCATCAATGGTTTAATCGGTTCGGGACTGCCAAGTTCCTGCTATGCCGTCTCTGTTGAAAAACAAAAGGGAGGTTTTGCGACGCTGGCATCCACCTTTGTTATTTCTCTTTCCGGCGCTGTTGCAAATGAGCTGAATCCAGCAGGCAATCAAGAGGTTGTTCTTTATTCGCCGTTCGGTGGATTTGAAAAATTCAGCACCGTGAGTGCACTTCATCAAGCATTGCAACAACGGTTGTCCAATGCGTCGACCCGCGCCGACCTTTTGCAGGGCCTGTCGGAGGACGAGCGAGCTCTGGTATCGACTGTTCCAGCGGTTCGTTACGCGAGAATCCTTGAAGAACTGTTTGAGCATTGCAATGGCGGTCTGTTGGCAAGGCAAAGTCGTGATGTCATCTATCAAGTACGAAAGTTAGTGACCGTCGGCGCGCATACCGAGGCGGCGTGGAAGCCGCTGGATCCTATTCTGTCCATGGATGCACTTGTACGTTCTGAAAATGCGCGAAATGTCTTCTTGATCAAGGCGATGCTGGCGAATGCCCGGCCCGAGTGGTTTAAAAAAGCCTATGTCACCAATCAGGAGCTTTATGTCGGTCTGGAGAAGAACCTGCTGGAAAGCCAGATTCAGCTTCATGAATTGACCAAAGATGTGGCGACTCTTACAGCTTATGCCCGACAGGCAGTAGAGGCATTCATCTCGCCGGGAACCGACGAACGAATCGATCCTGACACGGTGTTCGTGAATATTCAGCACTCGGTCAGGATGGCGGATGGCAAACGCATAGAACACATTGAGCGGAAAACGCTGACCCAGGCGTTCATGTATGGGGCACATGATCGCGCAGGGCGTTACACGATTACGCTGGAGAAGAACTATGACCTCGCCAGGCTGACGCCTGAAAACATAATGCGCGCCATTGAAACGCTGGATCTGCGTCTGGCGTATGGCCCCGCGCGGCAGCGGGTGTATGGCCAGCAGAACGTCAAGGAAGCTTTGCGGGAAGTGCTGGGTCGAAAGACGGCTTTGACCCTGTTCGGCGCCATCTTGCAAAAACACATCACCTCGGCTGCGCAGGATATTGTTCAGCGCTACAACTTTGGCGATCCCTCTATTGAAGCGTCTGGTATCGCATTAAGAGCTTTCTATAACTTCAAGCCCTTGAAGGATCTCATTGTCTACCGGAGGAAAGGAGGAGACCTGAATCTCAAAGCTTACGTGCTTTATGCCCCCGGCTCCCCGACGGATAAAGACTGGTACGAATTCTCCGATCTGGACAGTCTGCAACGGTATATAGGGTTGTGGGCACTTGAAGAAGAGGGACGTACCTACCTTCGAACCCAAGTGCATGAAAGTGATCGACGTAATCTGGAGCATGAAGTCTTCGGCAAGGAATGGCCGCGTGGTGAGCCGAGGGAGAGGAATCAGGGCCGAGCATGGTGGGACCAGGTCAATCTTGTTGCCTGGGTTGAAAGCGATGGGTTAAAGGGCAGTATTCAAAGTGTCCTTGACTGGGAAGACGCCGAAGAAAAGGCAGTCACGCCCCATTGGTACCGAAACGCCTCGCTCTCTGATCGCCAGCTGTTCAATCGTTTGACCACAGACTTCAAGGCCATTTATAACGCGTCAAAAGACAAATTTCATATTGAGGGCTTTCACAAGTTTTCTCGTGAATTGGTCATGAGCCGGTTAAATGAACATTTGGGCCGCACGGGCGATCGCCAAATCGATCCTGATCAAGTCATGGTGAAATTCCACAAAGGCGCAATGACGCTGACACAGTTGTTTATTAATTGGCATCTGTGGCGCAGCGATACCAATGTGTTCGAGAAAATCGTGCTGCCTGGATCGAGTACGCTCAGAGACAGTATCCGGGTGTCTGAGTTCTGGTGGAAAGACACGGGCAAGCCAATGACTGAGCTGAATTCCAGTACGCTCAACAAGCTTATCGACCTGATGCCCGGCGAGCATTACAGCCGTTATCTGAAATCAAACTTTCTATGGAAGTCGGATATTGATCTGCGGGCCAACCTGTACCGGGAGCTCAAGAAAAACGAGATGTTCCGAGCAGCATTGACGCAAAAGCTCAATGG
Organism: Pseudomonas sp. LBUM1660; assembly: GCF_059695935.1. Classification (NCBI taxonomy): domain Bacteria; kingdom Pseudomonadati; phylum Pseudomonadota; class Gammaproteobacteria; order Pseudomonadales; family Pseudomonadaceae; genus Pseudomonas; species Pseudomonas sp. LBUM1660. The sequence goes on from NZ_CP166795.1 coordinate 1,129,839, forward strand.
CACGTTGCCGTCGGGGCATTATGATTGGTTGATAGAGTCGATCAAGGGGCTGGATCGAGACACAAGGACGCCAGACGGTGTTTCACCTGGCAGTGAGCCTGGCGAAGGGGTTTATGAATTCTGGCTTGAAGGTGCGCGCATAGCCGGGGGGTATGTTTTTGGTGAGGGGCATATGAAGTTTGCCTATATCCCGAATTCGCCTGGCAAGGCCTTTATCTGGGTCGGTGATTTATCCAAGGCTATCGAGAACGATCGTATTTTGGGCGAGCATCTTCGGAGTCTGGCTGGATTACGTGGGCAGAACAGGGTCGGCGCCTACATCAGCAAGTCCCGCGATCCACGAGGTTCGTTGCCAGTACCGGGGTTGGGCGGCACCAATCCGGTTTACAACTTCAAGGCCGAATACGAAAACCTGATTAATCGCGCACTCGATGATCTGGATGTCCTGACCACCTCGCCAGTCGAAGCGTTCTGGCAGGAGACTAAGATTCTTCTCGAAGTGGCATTGGATGTGATCTCGATCTTTGTCCCGCCGGTGGGTTTCGCCGTCAGCGTGTTGAAGATCAGTCATTCGATCGTGCAAGGCATCATTGCATCCAGCCATGGGGATTCTGCAGGCGCCAATGCACATTTTGCTGCCGCATGGCGCGGGGCAATCCTCATGTACCTGGGTAAGGTCGCCTCGGTAGGATCGGCGGCCTCTGCACTTGGCCTGCTGTCCACGATCAGGGATCTGACCGACGTGCTCTCGGCCGTCACGGGCGTTCCGGTTGGAGTCAGTTATGTCACTGCGGTGGCTGTGCCGCACTGGACCCCCGAGAGTACGACCCGCGTGATCGGTTGACAGTCGGGACGCACATCAAGGTGTTATCCAGAGGATGAATGATCGGAGCTGATCAGTTCCGGTCTTCGGACATCGGCGGTGTCTCATACCCCATCCGCCAACTCACGGCCCGCGTCGCCGCCAGCAATCGCTGCGCCGCCGGGCCGTTTTCGTCGGCATGAAATAACGAAGTCGGGCCGACAATGGTCAAGACCGCCGCCACGTTCCCCACGGCGTTGAATACCGGTGCCGACAAGGCATCCACTCCCGGCATCAACAACCCGTGCACATGATGCAGGCCGCGTTCGCGGATCTGTTCGCACAAGGCCGCATAGGTTTGATCGTCCGCCAAGACGTGGTCAGTGGCGTTGTGCAGTTCCTGATCGCGCAAGTCCACGGTTTCCCGTTTCGGTAGAAACGCGCCAAATACCAGTCCAGTGGACGAACTGAGCAACGGCAGCACCGAACCCAATTGCGTTACCACCGTCACCGCACGCACTGCCGGTTCGATGTGCACCACAGTCGCGCCCTGATTGCCCCACACCGCCAAAAAACAGGTTTCGTTCAGTTCATCGCGCAACTCGGCCAAGGGCAAAGCTGCGACTTTCAACACGTCCATACTGTTGAGGGCGGCGAGACCAACGCGCAAGGCTTCACGGCCGAGGCCGTAGTGGTTGGTCGCTGCGTTTTGCTCGGCAAAACCACTGGCGATCAGCGCCTGCAAATAACGATGAACCTTGCTCGCCGGCATCTGCACGTGTTCAGCCAGGCGCGACAGTGAGGTCGAGGGCGACAACTCGGCCAGGGCCTTGAGGATGTCGGTACCGACCTCGGCCGAGCGGACTTTCTGTTTGTCGTTGTTGCGCGGCGTTTCCATGGAGGCGATGTGATCCCGGGACGAATGGGCGTCTTTATAGCTTGACGGTCAATACCAATCAAATTACGTTATGCGTAATCGAATTACGACAAAAATAACCCAGGCGTGCCGAGACCTCTGCAGCAGAGCGACAGGCCATTGCCTACTCCCTGTTCAGGAGGCTCCATGAACCTCGATTCAACGGCGCCAGCGCTGGCTTATCAGTCAGGCTTCGGCAACGAATTCAGCAGCGAAGCGTTGCCCGGCGCACTGCCCGTCGGCCAGAACTCCCCGCAAAAAGCCCCATACGGCCTCTATACCGAACTGTTTTCCGGCACCGCGTTCACCATGGCCCGCAGCGAAGCGCGGCGCACCTGGATGTACCGCATTCAGCCGTCCGCCAATCACCCGGCGTTCGTCAAACTGGAGCGGCAACTGGCCGGTGGCCCGTTGGGTGAAGTGACTCCCAATCGCCTGCGCTGGAACCCATTGGACATCCCCACCGAACCGACCGACTTCATCGACGGGCTGGTGAGCATGGCTGCCAACTCGGGCGCGGAAAAACCAGCCGGGATCAGCATCTACAGCTACCGCGCCAACCGTTCCATGGAACGCGTGTTCTTCAATGCCGACGGTGAACTGTTGCTGGTGCCAGAGCAGGGGCGCCTGCGCATCGCCACCGAACTGGGCGTGCTGGACCTGGAACCGCTGGAAATTGCCGTGCTGCCGCGCGGGCTTAAATTCCGCGTCGAATTGCTTGACCCGCACGCTCGCGGCTACATCGCCGAAAACCACGGCGCACCGCTGCGCCTGCCGGACCTGGGGCCGATCGGCAGCAACGGTCTGGCTAACGCGCGAGACTTCCTGACCCCCGTCGCGCATTACGAAAACCTCAAGCAACCGACCACCCTGGTGCAGAAATTCCTCGGCCAGTTATGGGGCTGCGAGCTCGATCATTCGCCGCTGAACGTGGTCGCCTGGCACGGTAATAACGTGCCGTACAAATATGACCTGCGCCGTTTCAACACCATCGGCACGGTCAGTTTCGATCACCCGGATCCGTCGATCTTTACCGTCCTGACCTCGCCGACCAGCGTCCACGGTCTGGCCAATCTGGACTTCGTGATCTTCCCGCCACGCTGGATGGTGGCCGAGAAGACCTTCCGTCCACCGTGGTTCCACCGCAACCTGATGAATGAATTCATGGGCCTGATCAAGGGCGAGTACGACGCCAAGGCCGAAGGTTTCGTGCCCGGCGGCGCGTCGTTGCACAGCTGCATGAGCGCTCACGGCCCGGACGGCGAAACCTGCACCAAGGCAATCAACGCCGAACTGGCGCCAGCGAAAATCGACAACACCATGGCGTTCATGTTCGAGACCAGCCAAGTGCTGCGCCCGAGCCGTTTTGCCCTGGATTGCCCGCAACTGCAAACCAACTACGATGCCTGCTGGGCCACGCTGCCCGCAACTTTCGACCCGACCCGGAGATAACCCATGACTCAGACTTCCATCACTCGTAGCTGGGTTTCTTCCGCCAACGGCCATGCTGATTTCCCGCTGCAAAACCTGCCGCTGGGCGTGTTCAGCGTGAAAGGTTCGGCACCGCGCAGCGGTGTGGCCATTGGCGAACACATCTTTGATCTGGAAGCGGCGTTGGACGCCGGTCTGTTCGAAGGCGTGGCAAAAACGGCCGTTGAAGCCACCCGTAGCGGCCAGCTCAATGCGTTTTTTGAATTGGGCCGCGAGGCTCGCATTGCCCTGCGCGAACGTCTGCTGGAACTGTTCGCTGAAGGCAGCACCCTGCACGGCAAGATCGAGGCCCAAGGCGCAAAACTGCTGCCTCTGGCGGCGAATTGCGAGATGCACCTGCCGGCTAAAATCAACGATTACACCGACTTCTACGTCGGCATCGAGCACGCACAGAACGTCGGCAAACTGTTCCGCCCGGACAACCCCTTGCTGCCGAACTACAAGTACGTACCTATCGGCTACCACGGTCGTGCCTCGACCATTCGCCCTTCCGGCACTGACGTTCGCCGTCCGAAAGGCCAGACCTTGCCGGCCGGTCAGACCGAGCCGACCTTCGGCCCGTGCGCACGTCTGGATTACGAACTGGAGCTGGGCATCTGGATCGGCCAGGGCAACGAGATGGGCGACTCGATCGCCATTGGCGATGCGGCCGATCACATTGCCGGTTTTTGCCTGCTCAACGACTGGTCGGCCCGCGACATCCAGGCCTGGGAATACCAGCCGCTGGGGCCGTTCCTGTCGAAGAGTTTCATCACCAGCATCTCGCCGTGGGTCGTGACGGCCGAAGCACTGGAGCCGTTCCGTCGCGCACAACCGGTGCGCCCTGAAGGCGATCCGCAGCCGCTGCCGTACCTGTTCGACAAGCGCGATCAAGCCGCAGGAGCGTTCGATATCGAGCTGGAAGTGTTGTTGCTCACCGAAGGCCTGCGCGAGCAAAAACTGCCGGCCCATCGCCTGACCCTCAGCAACACAAAACACATGTACTGGACCGTGGCGCAAATGGTCGCGCACCACAGCGTCAACGGGTGCCAGTTGCAGGCCGGTGACCTGTTCGGTTCGGGCACGTTGTCGGGGCCGGAAAACGGTCAGTTCGGCAGCTTGCTGGAAATCACCGAAGGCGGGAAAAAGCCGATCGAGCTGGCGTCGGGCGAGGTGCGCAAATTTCTCGAAGACGGCGACGAAATCATCCTGCGCGCCCGTTGCAGTCGCGACGGTTTTGCCTCCATCGGTTTCGGTGAATGCCGTGGCAAAGTGATCGCGGCGCGCTAAGAGGATCGGGTCATGGAGCTTTTTACCTACTACCGTTCGACGTCGTCGTACCGGGTGCGCATCGCGTTGGCGCTCAAGGGCCTGGATTACCAGGCACTGCCGGTCAACCTGATCGCACCGCCAGGTGGCGAGCATCGGCAAGCGCCGTATCTGGCCATCAACCCACAAGGCCGCGTGCCGGCCTTGCGCACCGACGAAGGCGACCTGCTGATTCAATCGCCGGCCATCATCGAATACCTGGAGGAACGTTATCCACAGGTGCCGCTGCTGTCCAAAGACCTGGCTGCGCGGGCTCATGAGCGTGGTGTTGCGGCGGTGATCGGCTGCGACGTGCATCCGCTGCACAACGTCAGCGTGCTCAACAAGCTGCGGCAGTTGGGCCACGATGAAACGCAGGTGGTGGAGTGGATCGGGCACTGGATTAGCCAGGGGTTGGCGACGGTGGAGCAGTTGATCGGTGATGACGGCTACTGCTTCGGCGCTGAACCGGGCCTGGCAGACGTGTACTTGATCCCTCAGTTGTATGCGGCCGAGCGCTTCAACATCGCGCTTGAGGCGTATCCACGGATTCGCCGGGTGGCGGTGTTGGCGGCTACGCATCCGGCGTTCATCAAGGCGCATCCGGCGAATCAGCCCGATACGCCGTGAGTCTGCAGGCGCCTGTGTTCTCGTCAGCGAGCCCGAGCCTGGATCATGCGCAACCCCCAACCAGTGACATAGGTCCCGTCCGGTTGTTCCAGTGCGCTGATTGACGTGCTTAAGCGTTCCTTCAATTGCACTCTGGCCGCCGGGGTCAACCGGTCGATGTCGTAGGTCTCGCTGAGTGATTGCCAGAGTTCGGCGAAGTCTGGCTGCCAGGACACGTCGATATCTTCAAAGGTCACGGCATCAAAATCCTTGTTGAACAACTCCAGCCAACCGGTTTCAGTGCGCATGCGTGGATCACCCATCGGCAAATGCGCCAGGGCATCTTGCGCGGCTACTTCGCGAAACACCTGCGAATAGGCTTCTCCCACTGGCCCCATGAGAAAACCGCGACCGACGATGACGACAACGTTGCCTTCCTTGTGGAGCACTCGGTGTATTTCGCTGAGCACCCGTTCTATGTCGTCCATCAACATCAGCGCGAGATGCGAGACGACGACGTCGACACTGGCGGTGGTGATTGACAACGCCTGGGCGCGCTCCTTGAGTAAGCGAACATCGTTCGGCAGCTTCGAACGGGCCATATCCAATTCAGTTTGGCTCATGTCCACACCGATCAGGTGCAGGCGGCCGGGGCGAAGCTCGTCGAGTAGATTGAGCAAGTAACCGTTACCGCAGGCCAGATCAAGTACGGTCAAGGGGGAAGACGAGGAGGGGAGTGTTGCGGCCAGTGCCGCGTAAGACGATTCATACCGGTCGCTGCGCAAGTGGGCAAATGCTGCGCTGGTGGTGCCAGGTCGGCGTTGGTGGAAGTCCTCAAAGAAACGTTCCGCAGGGGACGGGGAGTACATGGCGGCTTCATCCAGATGACGAAAAAATGCAGAGCGTCAGTGGAGCACCCGTGGCGTCAATGCACAATCGAGTTGGGGGGCAAATGCCCCAGACGTTCAGTCAGGCGAATCCGCTGGATCGGGTCATCACTGAGCAGCAGTGCATGCTCCAGGTCGAAGCGCTCGGCATTCGGGCAGTCCAGCCGTTGATAAAGGCTGGCCCGGGCCAGGTAATCGGCGGCGTTGGCGTTGCCCAGTTCCAGCACGCGTTCAGCGTCGATCAAGGCGCCGATGCAGTCATCGTGGGAAAGGTGCAACTGGCGCAGGTTGCGCGAAAGCCGTTGCAGCATCTGCACCGGGTCGGCGGTCAGCATATGCTCGGCGTTGAGTTGCATGTTCGGGCCGTACTGGCGTTGCAGCAATTCACGGCAATCGTTGGGGTACAAGCGGCGGCCACCGCACGGGTCCAGCAGATGATCGGCGCCCGGAACCCGCAGCAGGAAATGGCCGGGGAAATTGACCCCGACCAAAGGGATCTCCAGGCGTTTGGCCAACTCCAGTGCGATCAGCCCCAAGGACAACGGCTGGCCGCGCCTGAGTTCCAGCACTTTGTTGAGCAGGGCGACCTGCGGGCGCAACGGGGTGAAGTCGTCCTGGGCGAACCCCAGGTCATTCATGCGCCGCAACAGCGGCTGGGCCAGTTCGCTCACCGGCAGCATCGGCAAGCCATAGCTCACCCGCTGTTGCAGGTCCTGGAATTCGGCCAGTACTTTTTCGGGATTCACCTCTTTGTCGTGCTCGGCCGCCATCCACAGCGCAGCCTCGAACAGCGCGGGCGGTGATCGTTGCAGGCAATCAAAAAAACGTTGGCGCGGCGTCATCAAAATCTCCGGGCAATGCCTCGTTTTAGCCCCGTCGCCGGCATTCGTCCAGTACCGCACACATGCGGTAGCAGGTTATGCCCGAAAGCCTGCAATGCGGCGCCGCTTATTCCGGTGCGCTTCTGCAAATTTTGGGCGCAAGCCTATACTGGCGACTACAAGAAGTGATTCGGGAGCCCGACGATGTTCGCTCTCATGCAAAGCACTCGCCTTGAATCGCTGCATCTGAGCGTCGACCCGGTCACCGGGTTGAAGGCGGTCATTGCCATTCATAACAGCCGCCTGGGGCCTGCCCTGGGGGGATGTCGTTACCTTGCCTATCCCAGCGACGAATCTGCGGTCGAGGATGCCATTCGCCTGGCGCAGGGCATGAGTTACAAAGCCGCACTGGCCGGCCTGGCCCAAGGCGGCGGGGTGGCGGTGATTGTTCGACCGGTGCATGTGGAAAACCGCGCGGCGCTGTTCGAAGCCTTCGGCCGCTGCATCAATCAGCTCGACGGGCGCTACATTACCGCGATCGACAGCGGCACCTCGGTGGCGGACATGGATTGCATCGCCCAACAGACCCAACACGTCACCAGCACCACCTCGGCCGGCGACCCCGCGCCCCACGCAGCGATGGGCGTGTTCACTGGCATCCGTGCCACCGCCATGGCCCGTCTGGGCAGCGACAACCTCGAAGGCCTGCGAGTGGCCATCCAGGGCCTGGGCAACGTCGGTTATGCCTTGGCCGAACAGCTGCACGCCGCCGGTGCGGAACTGCTGGTCAGCGACATCGATCATGGCAAAGTGCAATTGGCGATGGAGCAACTGGGGGCTCACCCGATCGCCAATGACGCGTTGCTCAGTACGCCGTGCGACATTCTCGCGCCCTGCGGCCTGGGCGGTGTGCTCAACAGCCACAGCGTGACGCAATTGCGCTGCTCGGCGGTGGCCGGTTCTGCTAACAATCAGCTGACCCATCTGGACGTTGCCGATCAACTGGAGCGGCGGGGCATTTTGTATGCGCCGGACTACGTGATCAATTCCGGCGGGCTGATCTACGTGTCGCTCAAGCACCGTGGCGAAGAGCTCACGACCATTACCGCGCACCTGTCGAAAATCGCCTCTCGACTGACTGAAGTCTTCGCCCATGCCCAGGCGGAAAAACGCTCTCCGGCACGGGTGGCGGACGAGTTGGCGGAGAAAGTGCTGTACCGCTGAGCCACTCCTTTACGGCAGACATGAAAAAGGCCCTGAGCCATTCGACTCAGGGCCTATTCAATTCGGGCGTTGTTTACTTCGGTGTCTTGGCGGCTTTGGCTGGCTTGGTCGGCTCAGCGGCTTCACCCTCTTCGACCGGTTCAACCTTTTCAACCACTTCAACCGGCGCATTCAGCAGTTCGGACAACGCATCCGGCTGGCTCTTGAATGCCTTGGCGAACACATCGCGATTCTTCGCCATGTAGATCCCGGCTTCTTCCACTTGCTGTTCGGTCAGGGACGGAACGGCTTTCTGCAACACTTCAGCCAGCAATTCAGCCAGTTCGAGCATTTTGTCATGACGGTCAGCTTCGGCTTTATCCATGAACAAGCGCTCCAGATCTCGGCTGCTGCGGTATACCACTTCGACGGCCATTCACCACCTCACATGCCTTCACATTAGTTGTCTGTTTCGACTACTGTATTTATATACAGCGAAAAGGATAAGCGAATCCCTGCGCTTTGGGTAGTGGCTTTTTAATGTAGACCGAAATCAGCATTTGTCAGTTAAACCGTGTTGCTCCATTCGCGGGCAAGCCTCGCTTCTACAGGTTGATGTGATCTGTAGGAGCGAGGCTTGCCCGCGAAGGGGCCCGTCGAGACACCAGAGAAGTGTCCCGTGGCAGCCCATCGCCATCTCACCCAACAGCCTCTGGCCTTTTTTCTGCATGCAGAACAACCGTCACGTCAAACCCGCATCATCCGCTCGAACCGAGCTAAGGAAGAATCATCGTGAAAATCAACTGGGCCGAGAACCTGCGGCAGAACGTGCATCAATTGGCAGAGTCCCTGGGCAATCTGTTTGTCGAGACCTTCCATTACCTGGCGCTGTTCGCCATCGGTGCAGTGACCGCGTGGGCGGCGGTGATGGAATTTCTGGGGATGATCGAAGAAGGGGACATCAAGATCGATGACATCTTGCTGCTGTTCATCTACCTGGAACTGGGTGCGATGGTCGGGATTTACTTCAAGACCAACCACATGCCGGTGCGTTTCCTGATCTATGTGGCGATCACGGCGCTGACGCGACTGCTGATCTCCAACGTCTCGCACCATAATCCGCCGGACCTGGGCATCATTTACCTGTGCGGCGGAATTCTGCTGCTGGCGTTTGCAATTCTGGTGGTGCGTTACGCTTCGTCGCAATTCCCATCGGTGAAGATCGAACACCCGCAACGCAAGACCGGTGCGGGTTCCGGTGAGCATCCCGAAGTCGAGAAGGGCGAGATTTAAAGGCCCATGGTCGGCCGGGGCCGGGCTTTGACCCGGGGTGGCGGCAGGTTGCGATTGTCGCCATCGGTCATGGCTTCGAGGATGGCCACGGCGCTGTGGCCCTGTTCGATGGCAATGCCGAACTGAATGCTTTGCACCAGGCGCTTGAGGCGCTTGGGGTCATTGCGCTGTTCTGCGCTGATCATCCGCTTGGCAACCACGTGGCCGCTGTTGGAGAGGGTCAGCATGATGCTGCCGTCCAGACCCTGAATGCTCAGGTTGATCTGATAATCCGCTGCAAAGGCATCGGTAATGAGCTGAAAAGGATTGTCCATGATGCGTCACCGCCTGATTGAACGTGCAGTAGTTGACTGGCCATGATCGGGTTGGTTCGCAGTACCAGACCATCGGCCATTCCATAGCCATATCGCCATCATCGCTTGCTTCTTTGAGGAGCAACATTGGGTAGCCCCTATAGGGATATAGCAAGGGCCATGCCGGAAAAATTGTCGAACAATAGACACGGCAAAAAAGAGACGGGCACTGTAGCCCGCCTCCTTTTTGTCTGCCCGATTCAGGGCATGAATGAATAGATGATCGCAGACAGTGCAACCAAGCCGATCAACACCACGAACACGTTCGAAGCTTGCCCGGAGTACTGGCGCAAGGCCGGCACGCGGCGGATGGCGTACATCGGCATCAGGAACAACAGGCACGCAATGATCGGCCCGCCGAGGGTTTCGATCATGCCGAGGATGCTCGGGTTGAAGGTCGCTACGGCCCAGCAACTGAGGATCATGAACAGCGCAGTGACGCGGTTCAGCCAGCTTGCCGACATCACCCGGCCACGGCCGCGCAGGCTTTTCACGATCAGGCCCTGAAAGCCTTCACTGGCACCGATGTAATGGCCGAGGAAGGATTTGGTGATCGCCACCAGCGCAATCAGCGGCGCGGCATAAGCGATGACCGGGGTCTGGAAGTGGTTGGCCAGGTACGACAGGATCGAGATGTTCTGCGCCTTCGCCGCCGCCAGGTCAGCCGGGGACAGTGCCAGCACGCAGCTGAAGCAGAAGAACATCACCGTCACCACCATCATCGCGTGGGCAATGGCGAGGATGCCGCTGCTCTTGCGCTCGGCGTGCTCGCCGTACCGCTGTTTCTGGTCAACGGCGAACGCGGAAATGATCGGCGAATGGTTGAACGAAAACACCATGACCGGGATCGCCAGCCATAAGGTTTTGAAGAACAGCGGCAGCGGCATGCCTTCGCTGGCGGTGGCAAAAAAAGCGCCGTTCCAGTTCGGGATCAGGCTGACACCGAGCAGCAGTAACGCCGCGACGAACGGATAAACCAGCACGCTCATGCATTTGACGATGACGCCCTGGCCGCAACGCACGATCGCCATCAGACCGAGAATCAACACCAGCGACAGAATCGCTCGCGGTGGCGGGGCGATGTGCAACTGATGCTCCATGAAGCTGCTCAAGGTGTTGGTCAGCGCCACGCTGTACACCAGCAGAATCGGGAAGATCGCGAAGAAATACAGCAGCGTGATCAACTTGCCGGCGCCGATGCCGAAGTGTTCCTCCACCACTTCGGTGATGTCCCCGGAACGGCCGGACAGCACGAAGCGGGTCAGGCCTCGGTGAGCGAAGTAGGTCATCGGAAATGCCAGCACTGCCAGGATCAGCAGCGGCCAGAAACCACCCACGCCGGCGTTGATCGGCAGGAACAGCGTGCCGGCGCCGATGGCCGTGCCGTAGAGGCCGAGCATCCAGGTGGTGTCGTGTTTGCTCCAGCCCTTGTGGGTTATTTCGCTATTGCGTGTCAGGTCTACAGCAGGATTATCGGCAGCAGGTGTACGTACATCGGTCATCGTTTGGCCTCGTTATTGTTCTTGCTCGGGCTCACGTGTTGCAGACGGTCAGGGAGTGCTCCTCAGCACTCCACCCAGCTCACCGCCAGGCCGCCCCGTGAAGTCTCTTTGTATTTGTCATGCATGTCGGCGCCGGTATCGCGCATGGTGCGGATCACCCGGTCCAGGGAAATGAAGTGTTTGCCGTCGCCGCGCAGGGCCATTTGCGTGGCATTGATGGCCTTCACCGCCGCGATGGCGTTGCGCTCGATGCACGGCACTTGCACCAGGCCACCGACCGGGTCGCAGGTCAGGCCGAGGTTGTGTTCCAGGCCGATTTCGGCGGCGTTTTCCAGTTGCTCGGGCGTGGCGCCGAGCACGTCGGCCAGACCGGCGGCGGCCATGGCGCAGGCGGAGCCGACTTCACCCTGGCAGCCGACTTCGGCACCGGAGATGGACGCGTTTTTCTTGCAGAGTATTCCTACGGCAGCCGCGCCCAAAAAGAACGCGACAACGTCATCGTCCGACGCGTCCGGGTTGAATTTCATGTAGTAGTGCAGCACCGCCGGAATGATCCCCGCCGCGCCGTTGGTCGGTGCCGTCACCATGCGCCCGCCCGCTGCGTTTTCTTCGTTCACGGCGAGGGCGAACAGGTTCACCCACTCCATGGCCGACAGCGTCGAGGTGATGACATTCGGTTTGCCGATTTCCAGCAGGCTACGGTGCAATTTCGCCGCGCGGCGAGGAACATTCAGACCGCCGGGCAAGATGCCCTCGTGACGCAGGCCTTGCTCGACGCACTCACGCATCACCGACCAGATATGCAGCAAGCCCTGACGGATTTCAGCTTCGCTGCGCCAGGCCAGTTCGTTGGCCATCATCAACTCGGAAACGCGCAGACCGTGCAGGTTACAGAGCTTGAGCAATTCGGCGGCGCTGGAGAAATCGTAGGGCAGCACCACGTCGCTGGCCGGCGCGATACCCGACTCGGCTTCCGCCGCTTCGATGATGAAGCCGCCGCCGATCGAGTAGTAAGTTTGCTCCGACAACTCACCGGTTTCGCCAAAGGCTGTCAGAGACATGGCGTTAGGGTGGTAAGGCAGGCTCTCGTCGAGCAGCAGGAGATCGCGTTGCCAGTTGAAGGCGATGGTCTTGTGGCCGGCCAGAGACAGTTCACCAGTTTCGCGCAAGGTCTGGATTCGGCTGTCGATGCTGGTCGGATCGATGCTGTCCGGCCATTCGCCCATCAGGCCCATGACGCAGGCGCGGTCGGTCGCGTGGCCGACGCCGGTGGCCGAAAGGGAGCCGTACAGACGAATTTCTACCCGACGGACGGCGTCGAGCAAATCCTGGTCAATCAGTGCCTGGGCGAAGGTCGCTGCGGCGCGCATCGGGCCGACGGTATGGGAACTGGATGGACCGATGCCGACTTTGAAGAGATCGAAAACACTGATAGCCATGCTAAAGCCTATACAAGCAATGGGAGAGAAATCGCTGCCATTTTTGTAGGACAAGCGCAATGTCGGCGATACTGCCTACCTCGGTCCTACGTGACCAACGAAACTTCCTAAGACAGCCTTTAGCAGGACTAAACAATGAGTCGCCAATTGCACGCCCAGACTTACGTCTGGCTGCACGTGTTTTCCTGTGCCGCTCGGCACTTGTCGTTCACCCGATGCGCCGAAGAGCTGCACATCACGCCGGGTGCGGTCAGTCAGCAGATCCGCCAACTGGAAGAGCGTTTGGGTTTTCGACTGTTCCACCGTCGTGCACGCGGCGTGGAATTGAGCGCCGAGGGCCAGCGACTGGCCATCACGGTCAACGAGGCTTACGGCAGCATCGACGCAGAATTGCGACGACTGGACGCCGGAATGATCAGCGGGATTTTGCGGGTGCGTTCGATTCCATCGTTCTTGAGCAAGTGGCTGACCCCGCGCCTGCCACGCTTGCAGCAGCGCTTTCCGGACATTCAATTGCGCCTGGTGGCTGAGGACAGCAGCGTGCCCTTGCACGAAGGCGACTTCGACTTGGCGATCGACCTGAATGACGGCAGTTATCCCGGACTGTTATCCACAACCCTGCTCGACGAGCAGATCTTCCCTGTCTGCGCCCCGAGCCTGCTGCGCGGCCGACCGCCGCTGCACGGCCCGGCGGACCTGGTGCATTTTGCGTTGCTGCACGACATCACCGCCTGGCGCGGCAGTTACGAGTACGCCGAATGGGAGTTCTACCTCAATGCCATCGGCTTCGAAGGCGCGGACGTGCGGCGCGGGCATACCTTCAATCGCAATCACCTGACCATCGAAGCGGCGATTGCCGGCATGGGCGTTGCGATTGCGCGGCGCACGTTGCTGAATGACGAGTTGGAGCGGGGGACGTTGATTGTGCCGTTCGGCCTGGCGGTGCCCAATCACAAGCGTTATGTGTTGCTCTATGCGCCAGGGGCGCTGAGCCATCCGGGCGTGCGCGCGGTGCATGACTGGCTGGTAGAAGAGGCGGGGATTTTCCGGAGTCTGCACCCACTGGCGGAGCGGCAGATGTGAGCAATTGTGACTAAAGAGAGGGGCGACCCAACTCCCGACCTTAACAGCGCTTTTACCGGTTGTCCGGCTTTTTTTGCGAATCCATATTTATCTTTTTTTAGGGGTTGAAATGTTCTGCGCGCAGACCGATTGTGTAAGTAAGAGGTCACGGTGATGACGCCCAAGGGCCAGCCGATGCGCCTCTCGCGAGCTAGCTGAAATAAGGGATGAACTATGCAAATCCAAGTCAACAGCGATAACCATATTCAAAGCAGCATCCGACTGGAGGAGTGGGTACGTACTACCATTGAGAGCACGCTCGAACGTTATGAAGAGGACCTGACACGCGTCGAGGTTCATCTGCGGGACGAGAATGGCGACAAGCCAGGTCCCCATGACATGCGCTGCCAACTGGAAGCGCGACCAAAAGGCCACCAACCGATTTCTGTCACTCATAAAGCCGACACCCTGGAGCAAGCGATCGACGGTGCGGCCACCAAACTTGAACACGCGCTGGATCACCTGTTTGGCAAACTGCGGGGCAAACCACGTGCCGCTGTTGTGCCGTTTGAACGAGGCGCACATGCTGATGTGCTGCTGGAAGAAGAGTTTCTCGAGAACGAACAGGCTGCACAAAACGGCTGAAGCCTGATTCACTTTTTACCTTCCCACTGAAAACGGGCCTGCTGATGCAGGCCCGTTCTTGTTTGTGGTGTTCACCGAATCCGTTGGCTCCACGATTACCTGTGGCGAGGGAGCTTGCTCCCGCTGGGCAGCGGAGCAGTCCCAAAACCTGCAACCGAGTTTTATCAGGCAAACCGTCTCAGCCGGTTTGCGACTGCTTCGCAGCCGAGCGGGAGCAAGCTCCCTCGCCACAGGGGCTGCGACAAACTCAAGTGATGTCGACAGTAATCAGAAAGCCACGGATGTCTGTACATAAACCGTCCGCGGCTCGCCCACGTACTTGCCCTTGTTGTTGTCATCAAACGACCGGGTGTAATACTGGTGGTTGAGAATGTTTTTCACCCCCACCGCCACATTCAAATCCGACAACTTCGGCCCGAAGTCATACGCCGCGCGGCTGCTGAACAGCATGTACCCGGGAATCTTGCCGGTGCTGCCATCAGCGCTTTCGGTCGAGGTGTTGGCGTTGTCGGCAAACTGGTCGCTCTGGTAGCTGCTGTCCAGGTTCAACTTCCAGGCCCCTTCGGTGTAACCCACCCCGATGTTGCCTTTGTGTTTCGAGGAGAACGGCACACGATTGCCCTTGTTCGGTCCGTCTTCGCGGATGGTCGCATCCACAAAGGCATACGTGGCGTAGACATCGAAGCCGGCCAGCGACGGGCTCAAGTCATCCAGCGAATAATTGATGCTGCTTTCGATCCCTTGATGACGCGTCTCGCCGCGAGCGATTACCGAGTCATTGGTCTGATTACTTTCGTACTGGTTGTCGAAGTTGATCAGGAACGCGCCGATTTCCGCTCGTAACGCGCCGTTGTCGTAACGGGTACCCAACTCCCAGGTCCGTGCCTTTTCCGGTTTGACTTCGCCGCTGGTCACCCGGTTCGGCATCTGGCTGTATTGCACGCTGCCGAACGAGCCTTCGGTATTGGCGTAGAGATTCCAGGTGTCAGTCACGTGATAGAGCACGTTCAATGCCGGCAGCGCGGTGTTGTAGTCGCCCTTGTACTTCACGTTCGTCAGGTTATTGGTCTGCTGCGAGTCGATCATCTCGTAGCGAATGCCCGGCGTGAGTGTCCATTTGCCGATGTCGATCCGGTCGTCGACAAAGAATGCATTGGCTTCGGTGCCGCCACGGGTGTCGCGGTCATTGCGGCTGTTGGTGGTCGGGAAGGTGTTGTTGGCGATCGGCTCGCGGTAGCGCAGTTCGTGGCCGGCTTCGTTGATGTAGCGATAGCCGACGCCGACTTCATGGCTGGTCGGGCCGAGGTCGAAGCCTTGGGCGAATCGGGTTTCCAGGCCGCGCACCCAATACTCGCGTGGTGACAGCGACAGGAACGTGCCCTGGTCCAGATAACCGCTGCGCAGGGTTTTGGTGAAGAAGGTGTTGGCCGTGAATTCGCGACGGTCTTCCTGATAGCGATAGCCGAAGTTGAACATTGTCCGGCGGCCCCAGAACTGATCTTTCGGGCGGGTCGACTGGTACGGGTCGGCGTCGTAATCGGCAACGTTCAGGCCGCCGGGCATGTCGGCCTTGCCTTCGTAATACTGAGCCATCGCGTTGAAGCTGTTGGCGTCATCGAGCTGATATTTGCCCTTGAGAATCAGGTCGTCGATTTCGGTATCGCTGTGTTCCCGCCAGTCGCCACCACGGGTGCCGGAATACAACAGCGCGCCGCCCAGGCCGTTGTCGGCGGTGCCGCCGGCCAGTAAGTTGCCGGTGGTTTTGAAACCGTCGTGGCTGGAAGACGGGCTGGTTTCGGTCTGGAAACCACCTTTCACGGTCGGCTCGTCGGGAATCGCGCGGGTCACGAAGTTGACCACGCCGCCGACGTTCTGCGGGCCGTAACGCACCGCGCCGCCGCCGCGGACCACGTCCACCGCGTCCATGTTGCCGATGCTCACCGGGGCGAATGACAGTTGCGGCTGGCCATAAGGTGCGAAGGGCACCGGGATACCGTCCATCAATACGGTCGAGCGGGACGCCAGGCGTGGGTTGAGGCCACGAATACCGAAGTTCAGCGCCATGTCATGGCTGCCGGTGCCGTTGTTGTCCGGCGCGTTCACCCCAGGGATGCGGTTGAGCACATCCTTGGCCTGGGTCGCGCCCTGGCGCTCGAACTCCTCGCGGCGGATCACATCACGTGCGCCGGGGTGCTCGAAGACGTTGATTGGCGCCGCCTCGCCGAGCCAGTCGCCGACTACCTTCGAGGTGTCCAGCTCCAGCGCGGTGTCGCCCGCCGGTTGCAGGCTGAAGGCATTGTCGCCCTCGGCGCGCGCTTGCAGGCCGGTGCCTTCGAGCAAAGCGTCCAAGCCCTGCGACGGGGTGAAGTTGCCTTCCAGGCCAGGACTCTGCACATCGCGGGTGACTTGCGAGCCAAAGGTAATCAACACGCCGGCTTCACGGCCGAACTGGTTGAGGGCGTTTTCCAGGGACGACGGTGCGATGTGGTACGGCTTGGCGTCGGTGGCGTGTGCGAGCGGCAGCGCGCCGAAGCTCAGGCTGGCGCCCAGCAAGAGTTGGCGCATGGTTCGGGCCAGCGGGGTGAGGCGGGTGGGGTGCATGGAGGTCGATCCTGAGAAGGTGGAATCAAGGGGGCTTTCCTTCTCTGTCACGCCAGATCTGAAAAACGGCTCACGCTGGATGAAAACTCTTTTGCTGGGCTGACACTGGCTGGCTTTTTGTGGCGAGGGAGCTTGCTCCCGCTCGGCTGCGCAGCAGTCGTAAATTTGGGGCCGCTTCGCAGCCCAGCGGGAGCAAGCTCCCTCGCCACAGGTAAGGTGTCTCGCTCCAGGATTACGCCTTCGCTTCGACGGTCACCCAATACCGCGTAAAGCGCCTTACCTTCACCGGCAAACTGATTTCCAGCAGATCAAGAATCCGCTCGCTGTCGTCCAGCGGGTACGTCCCGGAGATCAACAAATCCGCCACCTTCGCATCGCAATTAAGCTGCCCGCGACGATAACGGCCGAGCTCGTCGAGAAAGTCGCCGAGGCGCATGTGGGCGGCCACCAGCATGCCGTCGGCCCAGGCGCCGCTGTCGGCGTCCAGCGGCAGCGGTTTACCCACGCCACGCGGGCCGAAACCCAGTTGCCGGGCGGCGGGCAACACCAGCGGTTTGCCGCCGTCCGGGGTCAACTCGACGCTGCCCTCGAACACGGCCACCTGGGTGCGATCAGCAAACTGTCGGACGTTCAATCGCCCACCTTGCGTCGTCAACACACCCTGCGCGGTCTGCACCTGAAACGCCTGGCTGGCGGTCAACAGCAGTTCGCCCTCCAGCAAACGGATCAGCCGCTGCTGACCCTCTACCCGCACATCCGCCGAACTCGCGGTGTTGAGCTGCAACTGATTGCCTGCGCCGAGCGCCACCTTGCGCCGCTGGCCGATGGGGCTGCGGTAATCAGCAAGCAACGGCGGCAGCATGTTTTGCTCGCGCATGCCCCAAGTGACTGCAGAACCTGCGCCGAGAATCAGCAGCAGTTTCAGCGTCTGACGTCGGCTGCCGGACTTCGGCGCATTGAGCGCCGCGTGGGCCAGCGGAGAGGACAAACCGCGAAGCCGCTGATTGACCCGCTGGATATGCTCCCACGCCCGTTGATGTTCACTGTGCGCATCGTGCCATTGTTGCCAGGCGTGCTGCTGGCGCGGGTTCAGCGGGGCTTGCTGCATTTCCATCAGCCAGTGCACGGCCTGTTCGGCGACCTGGGAAGAAAAGTCCGGAGTGCCGTTCATCTTGCGAAATAGCAGCGCATGGCTGCTTTGCTCAAATGGCGTTTGACTGTGGCAATGGAAATGCCCAGTTCGGCCGCGATCTGTGGATAAGTCAGTCCATCGACCTGCGCGAGCAGAAAGGCGCGCTTGACCCGGCGTGGTAAACCGTCCAGCAACTGGTCCAGCTCCATCAGGGTTTGCAGGATGATTGCCCGTTCTTCCTCGGACGGCGCGTACACCTCGGGCATTTGCGCCAGTGCTTCGGCGTAGGCGCGTTCCAGATCCTGACGACGGTAATGGTTGAACAGCACGCGTTTGGCGATCGTGGTGAGGAACGCTCGCGGTTCGATGATCTGCGGTGTTTCCCGGGCCGTGAGTACACGAATGAACGTGTCCTGGGCCAGGTCCGCCGCGCTGTCCGGGCAGCCAAGCCTGCGCCGCAACCAACCGGTGAGCCAATTGTGGTGGGCGTGATAGAGGACTTCGACGGGATTGGCAGGCTGCAACAGAACCACTCCGACACAAACGGATACGTTAGAGAACAAGAATTGTTCGCATTGTAGAGGTGTGCAACGGCCCCCGGCAATCGGATCTGTTTTGCGTATGAGAATATTTATCATTAGTATTGCGCGCTTGCTGGCCCGTGATCTTCACGCGGCCTCACCCGGTTTCAAGGTCGAAACATGAAAGGCAAAATCAGCACGCTCTCCGTTTCTTATCGATTGGCCGTCACTTCACGGGTGCTGGCTGCGGTGGTGGGCGGCTATATCGTCGCGGCGCTGGCCAGCGTCAGCCTGAGCTTATGGTTGCCGATGGCCCGCGCCGAAGCGGTGGTGACCGGGATGATGACCTCGTTTCTGGTCTATCTGGTGGCGGTGCTCTGGTGTTTTGCCTGTCGCAGCGCGTGGCAGGCCTGGTTCGGGTTGATCGTTCCGGGCCTGGTGCTGACGGCGGGATCAGGGTTGGCGTATTGGTTGGGCCGCGCATGAAAGAGGGATTTCGTCAGGCGATGGCCTGGTTGCACACCTGGGCCGGGTTGACCTTCGGCTGGTTGCTGTTCGCGATTTTCCTGACCGGCACGCTCGCCTATTTCAAGGACGAGATCAGTCACTGGATGCAGCCCGAGATCCCGGCGCGCGCGGTGACCTCCGAAGCCAGTCTGACCCTGGCGCAAGACTACCTCCAGCAACACGCCGCGGGTGCCTCGCGCTGGCTGATCGACTTGCCGAGCGCCCGGGAACCGGGCCTGTCGGTGCGTTGGCAACAGACCCCGGCCAAACCCGGCGAGCGCGGGCAATTCACCGAGAAACTGCTCGACGCGCAAACCGGCCGCGAAGTGCAGGGCCGCGAATCCATGGGCGGCGACTTCTTCTATCGTTTCCACTTCCAGCTGCAAATGCCCTATCCGTGGGGCCGCTGGTTGTCGACCATCGCAGCCATGGTGATGTTCATCGGCCTGATCACCGGGATCATCACCCACAAGAAAATCTTCAAGGACTTCTTCACCTTCCGCCCGCGCAAAGGCCAGCGGTCCTGGCTGGACGGGCACAACGTGGTGGGCGTTCTGGTGTTGCCGTTCCACCTGATGATCACTTACAGCAGCTTGGTGATTTTCATGGCGATGGTGATGCCGGCGAGCATCCTGGCCTCGTACAAAGGCGATCCCCGCGCGTTTTACGCGGAGGTGTTTCCGGCCTCCAGCACACCCGAGCTTGCCGGCACACCGGCTGAACTGGCACCGATGGCGCCGCTGTTGGAGCGGGCGCGCGCGCAGTGGTCGGGCGGCCGGATGGAACGGCTGACGGTGAACAATCCGGGGGATGCGAATGCCTCGATTGTCGTCTCGAGGGATGACGCCGACCGAGTGATTTATGACGCCAGCAGCGCGGTGACCTTCAACGGCGTGACCAGCCAACAACTCAGCGCCACGCCGCAGCAACCGGTGCCGATGGCCATCGCCGGCAGTTTCTATGGCTTGCACATGGGGCATTTCGCGAGCCCCGTGCTGCGCTGGCTGTACTTCATTTGCGGTTTGGCGAGTACGGCAATGATCGGCACCGGGCTGGTGATCTGGCTCGGCAAACGTCAGCTCAAACATGTCAAAAGCGGTGTGATGCCCTTCGAGTTGCGGCTGGTGGAAGTGCTGAACATTGCCAGCATGTCCGGGCTGGTGGTCGCGGTGGCGGCGTTCTTCTGGGCCAATCGGCTGCTGCCGGTCGAGATGGCCACCCGGGCTGATTGGGAAGTGAACAGCTTTTTCATCGTCTGGGGCTTGAGCGTGGTTCACGCAGTGTTCCGCCGTGGTCGCCCGGCGTGGGTCGAGCAATTGGCGTTGGCCGCAGTGCTGTTCTGCGGCGTACCGCTCTTGAACGCGCTGACCACGCCGTACCACTTGGGCGTGACGCTGGCTCAAGGCGACTGGACGCTCGCCGGGTTCGATTTGACGAGCCTGGGCAGTGGCCTGTTCCTGGCCTGGGCTGCCTGGAAAATGCAGCGCGCCGGGCAGACCGTTCGCGTCGCCAAAGAGCGTGCCCGACCGATCGCGCTTGAGCAGAAGGTGAACTGAATGTTGCTGGCTTTGCTGCTGTGCTACGGCGGTTTCACCGCGCTGTGTTTATCGATGGATCGGCATCACGCCGAACTGCTGGGGCGCAAGTCGTCGGCCCGGCGGCGTAAAACGTTCAAGCTGAGCGGCTGGTTGCTGCTGGCGGTTTCTTTATGGGCGGCGGTGGCGAAAACCGGTTGGGGGCTCGGGTTGGTGGAGTGGTTTGCGGTGTTGATGCTCAGCGCCTTGCTGCTGGTGTTGTTGATGCCGTATCGCCCGCGCCTGGCCTTGGCGTTGGCCGGGTTGAGCGTGCTCGCCAGCCCCGTCGCCGTGTTTGCGCAGTGATGATCACCAATCCTCCGGAATCGCGCGACGAAGAACATCGTGGCGCCCGCGCGCATTTCCTTCAGGTGTTCCTGTCCCAGCGTTCGCAGATGGAAGCGCTGGTGAGCCGGCGTGTCGGCTGCCGAGCGACCGCCGCCGATCTGGTGCAGGACTTGTTCCTGCGTTTCTGGCGGCGTCCGCTGGTGCAGGTCGAGGAACTCAGCACTTACCTGCTGCGTTGCGCCGGCAACATTGCCATCGACCATCTGCGCAGCGAAGGCACGCGGGTGCGGGTCAACGAAGGCTGGATGCCGGATCAACCGGACAGTCAGGGCAGCGAACCACAAGCGGCGCTGGAGGCGGGCAACGACCTGCGGCACGTCGAAGCGGCGTTGCGCGCGTTGCCGGAACGTACCCGGCAAATCTTTCTGCTCAACCGCATCCACGGCCGCAAATATGCGGAGATCGCCAAGGCCATGGGCCTGTCCCAAAGCGCCGTGGAAAAACATATGATGCGCGCCCTCGATGCCTGCAAGGCCAGCCTGCAGGAACCGCCAACGCGCACGCCAGGGAAAGCACCGTGAATCCACTCGACCGCGTCACGACGCCCGCCCAAGAGCAGGCTGCGCTTGCCTGGCTGAGCCTGTTGCACGACCAACCGAGCAGCGGCGATCAACTCACTTTCAGCCGCTGGCTCCAGGCCGATCCCGCCCACGCCGAGGCTTACGCCCAGGCGCAAGTGCTGTGGGAACTGAGCGAAGTGCCAGCGCGAACCCTGGCCGATGAAGACGCTTTCGCCTTGCAGGGTTACCTCAATGCGATGAACCGATCCCGACGTACCAGCGTGCGGCGCTGGTCTGGCGCGCTGGCCATGGCCGCGTGCCTGGTGCTGATGATCGGCCTCGGTGCGGGTTGGCAGCCGACGCGCTGGATCGATGATCTGGGGGCGGACTATGTGTCCGCGCCGGGGGAAATTCGCACCGTGACGCTGGCCGATCAGTCGCAAGTCACGCTGGACGCCGACAGCGCCATCGCTGTGGATTTCAGTCGCGGCGAGCGCCACGTTCAGCTACGTCGCGGTGCCGGATTCTTCAGCGTGACCCACACGGGCGATCCGTTTGTGGTCGATGCTGAAAAGGGTCAGGCGCGGGTGCTCGGCACGCAGTTCGAAGTGCGATTGCAGCCCCATGGTGCGCAGGTCACGGTGCTGTCCGGACGGGTCGGCGTGACAGCGGACAAGTACGCCGAGCAGCAGATTCTGACCGCTGGCCAGCAAGTGGCCTATGGCGAAGGTTCGGCGCAAAAGCTGCGTGTGGTCGACGGCGAAGCGCAGTTGGCCTGGCGTCAGGGTTGGCTCAATTACTACAAGGCGACGCTGGCCGATGTGGTGCAGGATCTGGGGCGTTATTACCCGGGGCGGATAGTGCTGCTCAACGATGAACTGGCGGCGCGGCGGGTCAGTGGCAGTTTTCCGAGCAAGGATCCGCAGGCGGTGTTGGGTTCGTTGCAGGGTGTTTTGGGGTTTGAGCAGACCAGCGTTTTGGGACATCTCATTATCTTGCGTTGAAGCCACTGGCGCTTTCGCGAGCAAGTCCGCTCCCACAGGGAATGCATTCCAAATTGTGGGAATGAGCCTGCTCGCGATGGGGCCAGTTCAAACACCACCTCTCCCACAAGGGAATGCATTCCAAATGTGGGAGCGGGCTTGCTCGCGAAGGCGTCCGATCAGGCGATACATAATCCCAATGAAATTATTTTCAGATTTTTGATGAGGTAAACCCGACCCTCATCCGTGTAGTGACTGAAACTGCGAGTCATTCGCATCCCGTAGGTTCTACACAGGTCATTGAGCAATGAAGTCCAGGGCAAAATCGGGTTCGGTCAAACAGTGGTTGGGTGCTTCTGCACTAAGTATGTCGGCGTTGGCCTTGCTGCCATCGAGCGTCGCATCGGCCGCTGAGGCGGGCAACACGCAGCAGCGCACGCAGTTCAGTTTCGCCATCGCTGCCAAGCCGCTGCCCCAGGCCTTGAGCGACTTCAGTCGCGTCACCGGTATCAGCGTGGTCTACACCGATGAAGCGCCCTACGGCCTCACCGCTCCGGCGATCAATGGCCAGTTGAGCGCCGAGCAGGCCCTGCAGCGTTTGCTCAGCGGTTCGGGTTTCACCTTCCGCCGTAGCGATGCTCACACCCTGGTGCTTGAACCGCTACCCAGTGCCGGCACGTTGAATCTGGGCACCACCACCATCAACTCGGTGGCCGGTCAGTCCATGAGCTATCAGCCGCCGCCCACCAGCTCGGTGATGCGCTCGTCGGCCTTGCTCCAGGAAATTCCGCAGACCGTCAACGTCATTACGGGCCAGGTCATTCGCGATCAGGCACCGCGCAATCTGGATGACGCGTTGGCCAACGTCAGCGGCATCACCCAGGGCAACACGCTGGCGAGCACTCAGGATTCGGTGATGACCCGCGGTTTCGGCGACAACCGCAACGGCTCGATCATGCGCGACGGCATGCCGATCGTGCAGGGTCGAGGCATGAATGCGACCGTGGACCGAGTCGAAGTGCTCAAGGGCCCGGCCTCGTTGCTTTACGGCATCCAGGACCCGGGCGGCGTGGTCAACATGGTCAGCAAGAAACCCGAACTTGAGCAATACAACGCCCTGACGCTGCGCGGTTCGACCTACGGCGACGGCAAAAACGGCAGCGGCGGCGGCCTCGACAGCACCGGCGCACTCGGTGATTCCGGCTTCGCTTACCGCATGGTGCTGGACCACGAAGACGAAGATTACTGGCGCAACTTCGGCACCCACCGCGAGACGCTGGTGGCGCCGTCACTGGCCTGGTTCGGTGAAAGCACCCAGCTGTTGTTCTCCTACGAACACCGCGAGTTCCTCACCCCGTTCGACCGAGGCACGATCATCGATCCGCGCACCAACCACCCGTTGGACATCTCGCGCAATGAACGCCTGGACGAGCCGTTCAACAACATGGAAGGCCGCTCGGACCTTTACCACTTCGAAGCCGATCACGAGCTCAACGACAACTGGAACGCCCATTTCGGCTACAGCTGGAACCGTGAAACCTACGACGCCAGCCAGGTGCGCGTCACCGCCATCGACACCCGACGCGGCACGTTGACCCGCAGCATGGACGGCACCCAGAACGCTATCAGCACCGACCGTTTCACCACCGCCAGCCTCGAAGGCAAGGTGAACGTGCTGGGCCTGCAACATGACCTGGTGTTCGGCGTCGATGACGAGTACCGCAAGATCTACCGCGAAGACCTGATCCGCCAGAAAAGCCTGAGCACCTTCAGCTACGTCAACCCGGTCTATGGCCGCGAAGTCGCCGGCACCACGGTCAGCCCGGCGGACAGCGCGCAGACCGATGAGCTGCGCAGCGATTCGATCTTCCTGCAGGACTCGATCCACCTCACCGATCAATGGATTTTCGTCGCGGGCGCACGCTTTCAGGAATACGACCAGTACGCTGGCAAAGGCGTGCCGTTCCAGGCCAACACCGACAGCAACGGTCAGAAATGGGTGCCGCGCGCCGGTCTGGTCTATCGCTTCACCGATGAATTGTCGTTCTACGGCAGCTACACCGAATCATTCAAACCCAACTCGACCATCGCGCCGTTGAGCGGCAGCAGTACCGTGCTGGATGGCAGCATCGCGCCGGAAGAAGCCAAGTCCTGGGAAGTCGGGGCCAAGCTTGATATGCCAGGGCGCGTGACTGGCAACGTCGCGCTGTTCGACATCAAGAAACGCAACGTACTGGTGGCCAACTCCGAAGGCCCGGTGACGATTTACAGCGCCGCCGGTGAAGTACGTTCCCGTGGTCTGGAACTGGATTTGAGCGGTCAGCTCAGCGACCGTTGGAGCATGATCGGCAGCTATGCCTACACCGACGCCGAAGTCACTGAAGACCCGACCTACAAGGGCAAAAAACTGCAAAACGTCGCGAAGAACAGTGGCTCGCTGTCGGCGGTCTACGACTTCGGCACCATTGTGGGCGGTGATCAATTGCGGGTCGGCGCGGGTGCGCGTTATGTCGGCGAGCGGGCGGGTAACGCCGTCAACGATTTCGACCTGCCGAGCTACACCGTGGCCGATGCGTTCGCGACCTACGACACCAAGGTTGAAGGGCAGAAGGTCAAGTTTCAGCTCAACGTGAAGAACCTGTTTGACCGCACCTACTACACCTCGGCGGCGAGCCGGTTCTTTGTGTCGATGGGGGATTCGCGGCAGATTTCGCTGTCCAGCACGTTGGAGTTCTGACGGAAAACCGCGTCATCGTTCTTCGCGGGCAAGCCTCGCTCCTACACGTTTTACGTTGTCCTTGTAGGAGCGAGGCTTGCCCGCGAAGACGGCATGACAGGCGCTGCAAATTTAGGGACTACCGCAAAAACGCCTGCCGATACTCCCCAGGCGTCCCCCCCCAAACCTGCCGAAACCGATTGGTGAAATGACTCGCACTGGCAAACCCACACGCCAGCGCAATCTCCCCCAACGGCTGCGAGGTCGAACGCAACAACTCCCGCGCCCGGCTCAGTCTGCGCGCCAACACATACTGATGCGGCGGCAAGCCAAAGCTCTCGCGAAACATCCGCGCAAAGTGATATTCCGACAGCGCACACAACGCCGCCAATTGCCCCAGGCTGATCGCCTCGGCCAACTGATGGTTGATGAACTCCACCAACTGCCGCCGCTGATGCGCCGCCAATCCGCCTTTTAACCGCAAGCCCTCACGCATCCCGACCTGGCCGAGCAACACGTGGCTGAGCATTTCATGAGCCAGGCTGCTGGTGAGCAAACGTTCGCCTGGCTCATCCCAGTTGAGTGTGAGCATTTGCCGAAAGCGTCGGGCCTGTGCCGGGTCGTCGAGGAAAGTCGCTTCGCGCAATTGCAGTTCGCGAGGCTCGCGGTCCAGCAGCGTGACGCAGCCGAGGGCGAATTGTTCGGGGCTGAAATACACGTGGGCCAGGCGAATGTCGCCGTTGATCACCCAACCCGATTGATGCTCGGCCGGCAGAATGCACAGCTTGTCGGGGCCACCCTTGGTGCCGGGCTGGTCGCGGCGGAATGTGCCGGTGCCGCCGGCGATGTAGCACGACAGCGTGTGGTGGCTAGGCGCCTCGTAGTCCTGGGCGTCGTGATGGTTGCTCCACAAGGCCGCAGCCATGCCGTCACCGAGCTCGGCGCTGTGCTCGAGGCGAGCTTTGGGCGAGCGCTTGAGGGCTTGAAAGACTTGCAGGGTTTCCAATGCGGGCATGATCGGTTCTCTCCAACGCCTTGCATCCTACTCCGTAGACGTTGGCCTGCCAGCCTGTCGGCCTACAAAACCGCAAGTTTATGCAAGTGCGCCAGGGCCTGGCGCAGGACACTGAGCCCCTATTGAGGAGCCTTTGCCATGAACCTGTCGTTGTATTTATTGACCGTGCTGATCTGGGGCACCACCTGGATTGCCTTGAAATGGCAGTTGGGCGTGGTGGCCATTCCTGTGTCGATCGTTTATCGCTTCGGCCTCGCGGCGCTGGTGCTGTTTGTTCTGTTGCTGCTCAGTCGGCGCCTGCAAGTGATGAACCGTCGCGGGCATTTGATCTGTCTGGCGCAGGGCTTGTGCCTGTTCTGCGTCAACTTCATGTGTTTCCTCACCGCCAGCCAGTGGATTCCCAGCGGTCTGGTCGCGGTGGTGTTTTCCACGGCCACGTTGTGGAACGCCCTGAATTCACGGGTGTTCTTCGGCCAGAAAATCGCCCGCAACGTTTTGATGGGCGGTGCGTTGGGGTTGGCCGGGCTTGGCCTGTTGTTCTGGCCGGAACTGGCGGGCCACACCGCCAGCCCTGAAACCCTGCTCGGCTTTGGCCTGGCGCTGCTCGGGACCCTGTGTTTCTCGGCCGGCAACATGCTCTCGAGCCTGCAACAGAAGGCCGGTTTGAAGCCGTTGACCACCAACGCCTGGGGCATGGCGTATGGCGCCGCGATGCTGTCGGTGTGGTGCCTGTTCAGGGGCATTGCGTTCGACATGGAATGGAATGCGCGCTACATCGGCTCGCTGCTGTACCTGGTGATTCCAGGGTCGGTCATCGGCTTCACCGCTTACTTGACGCTGGTCGGGCGTATGGGCCCCGAGCGGGCGGCCTATTGCACCGTGCTGTTCCCGGTCGTGGCGCTCAATGTCTCGGCGTTTGCCGAAGGCTATCAATGGACAGCGCCGGCATTGGCGGGGTTGGTGTTGGTGATGCTCGGCAACGTACTGGTGTTCCGCAAACCCAAGGCGCCGATAGCGCAAGGCAATGGCAAACTCGCATGAAAACGTTGGGGCCGAGTGCGCTTAGCGCTCGGTCCGGAGCGCGATGAATATCAGCAGCGGAAGGATGAAATCGACAATATGCCGGGCCCAGTCCTTGGCGTTCCAGGTTTGTGATTCGTCCATGTTGAACCATTCGACGCCGATCACTTGCAGACAAACGTAGTAGACAAATATGGCGATCATTAATCCGATGATTGAGAACTTTTTGGCCTCATGGAACATCTCGGAAGACGCGTTTATGTTTCGGTAAAGGTGATAGGCACCGACCAGGCAAAAGGCGGTATAGATCACTTCAAGGGTAATGATGAACCAGTAGATTCGGTGGTGGAGCATGGGTGAAGTGATTGCCCGGTAGTTCAGGTTGATGTTTTCTCGGGTGGTGTCCATGCTCAGGATGTGGCCGACATATTCATAGTTGGATGGGTAGTCGGTGAAGTTGCTGTACATCACCAGAAGGCCGAAAAAGCTTATATAGGCCATTAATGATAATTTGCTGTATCTGACGATCTTGTCGGTGGTAAGGCTGTTCAAGGTTAGTGTGCTCCATCACTATTTTCCGTGGGTCGGATAAGTAGTGTGGAGTGTATAGCCCTTGAACTTTTTTAGTGAGATGACTGAATTGCAAGTTATGTAACGGGCGGGCAGAGACTTTATAAGTCTCTGCCCGTTTTAGTTAGCCTTTCCACACTTGCGGGTTGACCAGATCTTGCGGCCGCTCGCCCAGCAGTGCGCTACGCAGATTAGCCAACGCACGGTTGGCCATGGCCTCGCGGGTTTCATGGGTCGCGGAGCCGATGTGCGGCAACGTCACCGCGTTTTTCAGCTGGAACAACGGCGACTCGGCCAGCGGTTCTTTCTCGTAGACGTCCAGCCCGGCGCCGCGAATGCGGTTGTTTTGCAGCGCTTCGATCAGGGCGGGTTCATCCACGACCGGACCGCGGGCAATGTTGACCAGGATGGCGCTCGGCTTCATCAGGGCCAGTTCGCGGTGGCTGATCAGGTGGCGGGTTTTCTCGCTGAGGGGCACGACCAGGCAGACGAAATCAGCTTCGGCCAGCAATTGATCCAGGCTGCGGAACTGCGCGCCCAGTTCCTGCTCCAGTTCAGTCTTGCGGCTGTTGCCGCTGTAGAGGATCGGCATGTTGAAGCCCAGTCGCCCGCGGCGGGCAATGGCTGCGCCGATGTTGCCCATGCCGACGATGCCCAGGGTTTTGCCGTGCACATCGCAACCAAACAGCGGGGCGCCGACGGTGGCTTGCCATTGGCCGGCCTTGGTCCAGGCATCGAGTTCGGCGACGCGGCGGGCGCTGCTCATGAGCAGGGCGAAGGCCAGGTCGGCGGTGCTTTCTGTGAGGACATCCGGCGTGTTGGTCAGCATGATCCCGCGTTCGTTAAAGTAGGCGACGTCGTAGTTGTCGTAGCCGACGGAGACGCTGGAGACGACTTCAAGTCTGGCGGCGTTTTCCAGTTGCGCGCGGCCGAGTTTTCGACCGACACCGATCAGGCCGTGGGCGTGGGGCAGGGCTTCGTTGAATTGGGCGTTGATGTCGCCGTTTTTCGGGTTGGGGACGATGACGTCGAAGTCTTGCTGGAGGCGCTCGACCATTTCCGGGGTGACGCGGCTGAAGGCGAGGACGGTCTTTTTCATGGGAGGAGGGCTCGTCGGGGCTTGGTGAATGCCAAGCACGCTAACATTCTTCTCCGTTGTTGTGCGAGTTCGCGGATTGCCGGGGGTAACTGTAGGAGCGAGGCTTGCCGGCGAAGGCGGCCTGACAGCCGACCTGTCTCTCTCAGGTGTACATATCCATTTCTGCGGTAACGGCGGCTGGCGGTTTCGCCCTTACGGCGACTCACTTTTTTTACAAACGCCTAAAAAAAGTAAGCAAAAAAACGCTCGCCCCAAGCGTCCGGCCCCTCGCCTAGGCTCGGCGTACCTTCGCTCCGGTATCCATCCGGGGACACTGCCCTCCGGTCTGCTTCGCGACGACCTACATGCAGCGTGTTCGACTGCGTCGAACGGCGCTGCGCGCCACTCCCCGGATGAACACCTCCACTCAGCCTCCCGAAAGGGGCGGGTGGATCAAGATCAAGAGCTGCAGGCGAGCTAACGCTCGGCCTGATGAGTGGTGAGAAGCGGATGTACGCCGGGCCCTTGTAGGAGCGAGGCTTGCCTGCGAAGGCGGCCTGACAGCCGACCGATATCTTGCTGATGCACCCAATCCAATTGTGGGAGCTGGCCTGCCAGCGAAGGCGGCCTGACAGCCGACCAATCTCTTACTGATGTACAAAATTCAATTGTGGGAGCTGGCTTGCCTGCGAAGGCGGCCTGACAGCCGACCAATCTCTTACTGATGTACAAAATTCAATTGTGGGAGCTGGCTTGCCTGCGAAGGCGGCCTGACAGCCGACCGATATCTTGCTGATGTACAAAATTCAATTGTGGGAGCTGGCTTGCCTGCGAAGGCGGCCTGACAGCCGACCGATATCTTGCTGATGTACAAAATTCAATTGTGGGAGCTGGCTTGCCTGCGAAGGCGGCCTGACAGCCGACCGATATCTTGCTGATGCACCCAATCCAATTGTGGGAGCTGGCTTGCCTGCGAAGGCGGCCTGACAGCCGACCAATCTCTTACTGATGTACAAAATTCAATTATGGGAGCTGGCTTTCCTGCGAAGGCGGCCTGACAGCCGACCGATATCTTGCTGATGCACCCAATCCAATTGTGGGAGCTGGCTTGCCTGCGAAGGCGGCCTGACAGCCGACCAATCTCTTACTAATGTACAAAATTCAATTGTGGGAGCTGGCTTGCCTGCGAAGGCGGCCTGACAGCCGACCGATATCTTGCTGATGCACCCAATCCAATTGTGGGAGCTGGCCTGCCAGCGATGGCGGAGTGTCAGCCGACATCAGTGCCGGATGTCGGACCGCAATCGTCGGAACGCCGCCCGGAGCAGGCTCGCTCCCACAGGGGGATTAGCTGTGTGGCGCAGGTTTTGGTATGGCTACGTTATCCAGCATCCGGTTCGCTGCCAGTTCGGCCAGCATGACGATCTGCTGGATCGCCATCGCCTTGTGCCGGTGTGGGCCTTCCAGATAGTCCGCGAAGTCGCTCGCCATCACGCTGGCCTGGGCCAACGACTCGCAGGTATGGGCTAGCAGGTCTTCGTCTTTGATATCCGGTGCGATCAAAAACATCGTGCTGGGTTTGCGCGCGGCAGGAGATCTGAGTGCGGCGGGGTTGAGGTAGTGATCCAATGCGCGTTCGGCGGCATCGTGGAGTTTTTTGGAATCGAGGGATTCGTAGGGGGAAACGTCGTCGGTTTCCGGGGGATTCGGGGTTTCTTTGATCATGACAGTTACTCGAAATGGGATTAATCGAGCTGCCATTTTCGTTTCCAAGCGAAAGGGTGGCAGCCATGCGCGGTTTGGAAAACCGATATCCCATCAAAACCGGCAGACCCGAAGGTCTCCCGCGCACAGCCGCCATAACAAGGAATTGCGTGCTGAAAAAAGCGCCGCAGTATGCCATGTGCTGTGATGGGAATCAGGTTTCCAAGCCTGGCCGCTGATTTTGCAGCGACCCACAAAGCCTACCCATTTCCCGTCTGACCCAACAACCGACAGAACTTGTCAGAAACATCCGCCAAAATCACCACGTCTGTAGGACCAGATGTTTAAATGTTTCACGAACTTTCAAACTGTGTGTCCCGTCTTATCACCCTCAAAACTGTATTTCACGTGCTCCAGACCTTTGATGTTCGTCATCTGGCCCACAACTTGGCGTGCATCAAGTTTGTCTTTAAATGTGAAATTAAACGTAGCGTCGAGCGTACCTTTGGCAAGATCGAAATTTATATCAATGTGCCCCGCATCCAACCTCGAGTAATAGGGGCGAAACCAGGTGAGTCCATTTTCATCGATCCAATGTAGAGAGAAAGAAGGCGGTTCAACTGGGCTGTTTTCATAAAACTCATGTCGCTGGTTTTCAATATTCGCCGGAAATAGAAAAGTGATAGTCATCCAGTTTTTGTCGTCAGTTTGATGGAGGGCTTTAAGGAAAACTTGGATGTCATTGGTGTAAAAGTGAGTGGCTTTTCCATCAAATTGGCCAAATTTTTGAATCTCCGCTGTCAACGTGCCCGATACGGCTTTGGAGGTTGTGTTTTGTTCAATCAAGTAAGTTGTCATTTCGTTTTCCCTTTCATAACGACAATAAGTCGAATCTACGTCATGAAGTCTCCTTGACCCAATAAACGCCGTCTACTGTCAGAAATTACAGGTATTACGAACTTACAGTGTCTTTTCGCGACATCAACCGGTGAGTCGGCATTCCTTTGCCATAAGCCAATGAGGCGTGGCGGCTAATTCGCCACCCTGACCCCACCCAGACTCCCACTCAATTCATACGCCACCAATTCCGCCTGATGCGCCGCCAATATTTCCGGCAACGACCCGCGCAGGTACTCGACCCAGGTCTTGATCTTCGCGTCCAGGTACTGCCGCGACGGGTAGATCGCATACAGATTCAGTTCCTGCGAGCGGTAGTTCGGCATCACTCGCACCAGCGTGCCGTCACGCAGCCCTTCAATCGCCGCATACACCGGCAACACGCCGACGCCCATGCCGCTGGTGATCGCGGTTTTCATGGCATCGGCCGAGTTCACCAGGAACGGCGAGCTGTTGATGGTGACCATTTCCTGGCCTTCCGGACCGTCGAAGGTCCATTTTTCCAGCGGGATCACCGGGCTCACCAGGCGCAGGCACGCGTGGTTGAGCAAGTCGCTGGGTTTGTGCGCGCAGCCGTTGGCTTTCACATACGCCGGCGAGGCGCAGACGATGCTGTAGGTGATGCCCAGGCGCTGGGAGACGAAGCCCGAGTCCGGCAGTTCGCTGGCCAGGACGATGGACACGTCGTAGCCCTCGTCGAGCAGGTCCGGCACGCGGTTGGCCATGGTCAGGTCGAAGGTGACGTCGGGGTGAGTCTTGCGATAGCGGGCGATGGCGTCGATCACGAAGTGCTGACCAATGCCGGTCATGGTGTGCACTTTGAGCTGCCCGGCCGGGCGCGCGTGGGCGTCGCTGGCTTCGGCTTCGGCTTCTTCGACGTAGGCCAGGATCTGTTCGCAACGCAATAAATAGCGTTTGCCTGCTTCGGTCAGGGCGATGCGGCGGGTGGTGCGGTTGAGCAGGCGGGTTTGCAGGTGGGCTTCCAGGTTGGAGACCGCGCGCGAGACGTTGGCCGTGGTGGTGTCCAGTTGCACGGCGGCGGCGGTGAAGCTGCCGGCCGCGGCCACGTAACTGAAGGCGCGCATGTTTTGCAAAGTGTCCATGGGGTGCTCTCGGGTGCGATGGCAAATTGTGACACAAGGTTTCAGGGTCTGAGACCCCGACCAAGGGATTATCGCGTTAACGGT
Source organism: Pseudomonas sp. LBUM1660 (assembly GCF_059695935.1). NCBI lineage: Bacteria > Pseudomonadati > Pseudomonadota > Gammaproteobacteria > Pseudomonadales > Pseudomonadaceae > Pseudomonas > Pseudomonas sp. LBUM1660. The sequence continues at coordinate 1,162,502 of NZ_CP166795.1, forward strand.
AACAAAGATTCACAGGATTCCCAGCTTATCGCCATTCAGGCCGCCGCCTAGAATTGCGCCGGTCTTTGTAGGAGCGAGGCTTGCCCGCGAAGGCGGCGTAACAGTCACCAACGATGTCGACTGATACGCCGTCTTCGCGGGCAAGCCTCGCTCCTACAGGACCTCGTACGCCCCTTCTTTCAGGAAATCGCAGCAGTGCCGCGTCGCATCAACAGAGCGCTTCAGACGCTCAGTGTTCTGGCTTTATCCCTGACCATCAGCGGCTGCATCGGAACCGGAGGTATTGCCCCGCAGGGCAAGGCACTGGAGGCCGATTCCCTGGCCACCGACGAAGCCATTCAAAACGCTGCGCAGGACGCTCACTGGCCCACCGCACAATGGTGGCAGGCCTATGGTGACCCGCAATTGAACCGCTGGATCGACCTCGCCGTGCAAGGCAGCCCGACCATGGATCTGGCCGCCGCGCGGGTGCGGCAGGCCAAGTCCATGGCCGGCATCGCCGAGTCCGCCGAGTCGTTGCAGATCAATGGCGAGTCCACCCTCAAGCGTCATAACTGGCCCGCCGATCAGTTCTACGGGCCGGGGGCGTTGGCCAACACGACCACTTGGGACAACAACGCCGCGCTGGGTTTCAGCTATGCCCTCGACCTCTGGGGCCGCGAAAGCAACGCCACCGAGCGCGCTGTGGACATGGCGCACATGACGGCCGCCGAAGCGCGTCTGGCCCAGCTCGAATTGCAGAACAACATCGTGCGCGCCTACATCGAACTCTCGTTGCACTACGCGCAGCGGGACATTGTCGAGGCGACCCTGAAGCAACAGCAGCAAATTCTCGACCTTGCGCAGAAGCGTCTGAACGGCGGCATCGGCACGCATTTCGAGGTCAGTCAGGCTGAAACGCCGCTGCCGGAAACCCATCGTCAGATCGATGCGCTGGACGAAGAAATCGCCCTGAGCCGCAACCAATTGGCGGCCCTTGCCGGGAAAGGCCCGGGCGAGGGCGCGCAGTTGCAACGACCCGCGCTGTCATTGGCCGCGCCGCTGAAACTACCGTCGGCGCTGCCCGCACAATTGCTCGGTCAACGCCCGGACGTGGTTGCCAGTCGCTGGCAAGTCGCGGCCCAGGCGCGTGGTATCGATGTCGCCCATGCCGGTTTCTATCCCAACGTCGATCTGGTCGGCAGCCTCGGCTACATGGCCACCGGCGGCGGGGCGCTGGAGTTTTTGACCGGCAAGAAACTCAACTACAGCGTCGGCCCGGCGATCTCGTTGCCGATCTTCGACGGCGGGCGCTTGCGTTCGGAGCTGGGCGAAGCCTCGGCCGGGTATGACATCGCCGTGGCCAGGTACAACCAGACGCTGGTCAACGCGCTGAAAAACATCTCCGACCAGTTGATCCGCCGCGAGTCCATGGACAAGCAGCAGACCTTCGCCGCCGAGTCGGTGGCCACTGCGCAGAAGACCTACGACATCGCGATGATCGCGTATCAGCGCGGGCTCACCGATTACCTCAACGTGCTCAATGCGCAGACCTTGTTGTTCAAACAGCAGCAGGTTCAGCAGCAGGTTCAGGCAGCGCGGCTAAGTGCACATGCTGAACTGGTGACGGCTTTGGGCGGTGGACTCGGCGCGGGTGACGATGTGCCGGAAGACAGCCGGACAGCTGCACCGAAAACCCCGACGCTTCTCAAGTGAACACAAACCCTGTGGGAGCCAGCCTGCTGGCGATTGCGATGTGTCAGGTGACCTCAGCATTGACTGACACACCGCAATCGCCAGCAGGCTGGCTCCCACAGGTTCGCCACCTGACTGAATTAAAGTGAGCAGGATTCCATGACCCCCTTGCCCGCACCTCTGCGCTGGCTGTACTCCCTTGAATGGCGCCGTGGGTTCTTTGACTGGGCACGCAGCGACGGCGTGACCTGGGTCTACATTTTCAAAGTGCTGTTCGCCGCGTTCCTGACCCTGTGGCTGGCGATGCGTCTGGAGTTGCCGCAACCGCGCACGGCGATGATCACCGTGTTCATCGTCATGCAACCGCAAAGCGGCCAGGTGTTCGCCAAGAGTTTCTACCGCTTCCTGGGCACCCTGACCGGGTCGGCGGTGATGGTGGCGTTGATCGCCTTGTTCGCGCAAAACACTGAACTGTTCCTCGGCTCGCTGGCGATCTGGGTCGGCCTCTGCTCGGCCGGTGCGGCGCGTTATCGCAACTTTCGCGCTTACGGTTTCGTGCTCGCCGGGTACACCGCCGCGATGGTCGGTTTGCCCGCGTTGGCCCACCCGGATGGCGCGTTCATGGCCGCGGTCTGGCGCGTATTGGAAATCTCCCTGGGGATTCTCTGCGCCACCGTGGTCAGCGCCGCGATCCTGCCGCAAACTGCCAGCGCGGCGATGCGCAACGCCTTGTATCAGCGCTTCGGCGTGTTCGCCTTGTTCGTCACTGATGGCTTGCGCGGTCGCAGCAAACGGGACGCTTTCGAAGCCAGTAACGTGCGCTTTATCGCCGAGGCCGTCGGGCTGGAAGGGCTGCGCAGCGTCACTGTGTTCGAAGACCCGCACATGCGCCGGCGCAACGGACGACTGAGTCGCTTGAACAGCGAATTCATGGGCATCACCACGCGGTTCAACGCCTTACACCAATTGCTCGAACGCTTGCGCAGCAGCGGCGCTGACCACGTGGTGGCGGCAATAAAACCGGGGTTGCAGGACCTGGCGGAATTGCTCGATGGCTTCAGCGGTCGCGCCTTGACCAGCCCCGACGCCGCGCGCCTGGCCAGCGCATTGGCGACCTACAAGGAGAACTTGCCGGCGCGGGTTCGCAGCCTGCGGACGACCTTTCAGGAAAGTGCGCCGAGCGATACCGAGCAGCTCGATTTCCATACCGCCTACGAACTGCTCTATCGCTTCGTCGACGAGTTGCACAGTTATGCACAGACCCACGCCTCACTGGCCGATCACAGCCACGCGCGCGAGCGTTGGGACGAACCGTTCACTCCGCAAACCAACTGGATGGCGTCGGCGGCGTCGGGGATTCGCGCGGCGTTCATTCTGGTGGTGCTGGGCAGTTATTGGGTAGCGACGGCGTGGCCGAGCGGGGCGACCATGACGCTGATCGCCGCGGCCACCGTCGGTCTGTCCGCCGCGACACCGAACCCTAAGCGCATGGCCTTTCAGATGGCGTGCGGGACGTTCCTCGGGGCGCTGATCGGCTTCGTCGAGATGTTTTTCATCTTCCCGTGGATCGACGGTTTTCCGTTGCTGTGCGTGATGCTCGCACCGGTGATTGTGCTCGGTTCGTTCCTCACATCGCGGCCGCAATATGCCGGTGTCGGCCTCGGGCTGCTGATCTTTTTCAGCACCGGTTCGGTGCCGGACAACCTCACCGTCTACAACCCTTACGCGTTCATCAACGACTACATCGCCATGGTGCTCGGCATGCTCGTGTGCGCGGCGGCCGGGGCGATTATTTTGCCGCCGAACAGCCGCTGGTTATGGCGCCGACTCGAACAGGATTTGCGCGGGCAAGTGGTGTATGCGATCAGCGGCAAACTCAAGGGCCTGGCGTCGAGTTTCGAAAGCCGGACCCGGGACTTGCTGCATCAGGCTTACGGCCTCGCGGTGGGTCAGCCGCAGGTGCAACGGGACTTGCTGCGCTGGATGTTCGTGGTGCTGGAAGTCGGCCACGCGATCATCGAGTTGCGCAAGGAGCAGGCAATTCTGCCGGTGCATCCGGCCTACGCCGAATCCCAGCCGTGGCGCCAGGCAATCCGTGTGATGGGCCGCTCGCTGGTGCGGCTGTTCCTGCAACCGAGCCAGAGCAATCTGGAGCGCGGCTTGATCGCGGTCGACCATGCCATCAGCCGCGTGCAAGCCACCGACGAACCGTTCGCGCCGCACTTCGACACCTCCGCGTTGCGTCGGGTGAAGAGTTATCTGCACTTCATCCGCACCTCGCTGTTGGACCCGCAATCACCGCTCGCCGGCTACATAAATGCTGTTGCCAACACCTCGCCCCAGGGACTTAAACATGCCTCGTGAAATCGCTTTCCACGGCGTGTACATGCCGACCATGACGCTGATGTTTTTCATCGCCGCGGCGCTGGCCTGGGCGCTGGACCGGTTGCTGTCCGGGTTCGATCTGTACCGCTTCTTCTGGCACCCGGCGTTGCTGCGCCTGAGCCTGTTTACCTGTCTGTTCGGTGCCCTGGCGCTGACTGTCTACCACTGACTCTCTATCTCTGAAGAATGCCCTGATGAAAAAGCTTTTCAGCCTGCTCGCCACGTTGCTGGTGCTGGCCCTCGCGATAGGGATCGGCCGGACCCTCTGGGTGCACTACATGGACACGCCGTGGACGCGCGACGGCCGGGTGCGTGCCGACATCATCAACGTCGCCGCCGATGTCACCGGGGAAGTGGTGGACGTGCCGGTGCGCGACAACCAACAAGTGAAGAAGGGCGATTTGCTGATGCGCATCGACCCCGAGCACTACCGCATCGCGGTCAAACAGGCACAGGCCCTGGTGGCCTCGCGCAAGTCGACGTGGGAGATGCGCAAGGTCAACGCCCATCGCCGCGCCGACATGGATGCGTTGGTGATCTCGAAGGAAAACCGCGACGACGCCAGCAATATCGCCGACTCGGCCCTGGCCGATTACCAGCATGCCCAGGCGCAACTGGAAGCGGCTGAACTGAACCTCAAACGCACCGAAGTGCGCGCCGCCGTGGACGGTTACGTGACCAACCTCAACGTCCATCGCGGTGACTACGCGCGCATCGGCGAAGCGAAAATGGCCGTGGTCGATATGAATTCGTTCTGGGTGTATGGCTTCTTCGAGGAAACCAAACTGCCGCACGTGCGGGTGGGCGACAAGGCCGACATGCAGTTGATGAGCGGCGAGGTGTTGAAGGGGCATGTGGAGAGCATTTCCCGGGGCATCTACGACCGCGATAACCCGCAAAGTCGCGAGCTGATTGCGGATGTGAACCCGACGTTCAACTGGGTGCGCCTGGCGCAGCGAGTGCCGGTGCGGATTCACATTGATGAAGTGCCGGAGGGGGTCCTGTTGGCGGCGGGGATTACCTGCACCGTTGTCGTTAAATCTGCGGCTGGCGAGTGACCCTGTGGCGAGGGAGCTTGCTGCCGTTGGACTGCGTAGCAGTCCCCTCTTGGGGCCGCTTCGCAGCCCTGCGGGGGCAAGCTCCCTCGCCTCAAAAAGCGACCGTGTCAGCCCTTGCAAAACGTCTCGTGCAAATGCCGCCAAATGACCTTGCCACTGGCCGGTTTCTCAAACACCACCGTCGAGCGGCGATCCGAGTGCAGGCCGGTCGCATCGGTCTGCTGCTCGCGATAACTTACTACCGCACCACCGTCGTGCAGCGCGATACCGCGCAACTCGCTGAGCTTAATCCTGAAACCGAGCTTCTTGCCGCCGGCCAGCAAGAACAACTCGCTCAACGCCTCAAAATCCAGCACCCGGCCGAGGGGCGAGATCATGGAAAACTGTGGTGAAAACCGGCTCAGTAGTTGTTCAAGTTCCGAGTCGTCTTGTTCTTCGGCCAGCCATTGTTCGATGGCGACATGGGCCTGGATCACTTCGTCGAAGTAGTCGGTGTAGTCGGTCATGGTTGTTTCCTGAATTTTTGCAGCGTCTGGTCTGACGTCTTCGCGGGCAAGCCTCGCTCCTACAGGATTCTACTGGGTGCCATAAATAGCATTCACACCAAAGATCCCTGTGGGAGCGAGCCTGCTCGCGATGGCGTCGACTCGGTCTTAGAGTTGCCCCTTAAGCCCAAACCGTTTCATCAACCCCGCCTCCAGCAACCCCTTTGGCAGCAACCCCGCCAACAACGGCAACGCCCGGCTGCCATTGCCCAGGCGAATCAGCCGTGGTGGTTTGCTCTGTTGGACAGCCTTGAGTAAACCAACGGCAAACTCCCTGGCCGGGGTCGGTTTGTCCTGTGAGGCCTTGGCCCGTGCACGAATGCCTTCACGCAACGCAAACCACGGCGATTGCTCAGTGATCAACTGCTCCGCCTCATGCCCGGCATTCTTGGCGAAGCTGGATTCGATCGCGCCTGGCTGCACCTCCATCACACGGATACCGAACGGTGCCAGCTCCATGCGCAGCGCATCGCTCAATGCGTGGACGGCGGCTTTCGAGGCGCAATACGCGCCGGCAAACGGCGTGACCAACACCCCGGAAACGCTGCCGATGTTCACCACCAATCCCTTGGCACGACGCAACACCGGGAACAGCGCGCGGGTCACGCCAACAATCGCGAACACATTGGTTTCGAACTGGCGCTGCATCGCCGGCACACCGCCGTCGAGCAGTGGCCCCATGGCGCCATAACCGGCGTTGTTGATCAGCACATCGAGGCCGCCATGTTGCTGGTTGATTCGCTCGCTTAACTGTTCGAGCGCCGCGCCGTCGTTGACGTCCAGCTGCACGGCCGTGAAACCGGCAGCGGCTAATGCGGCCACATCTTCAGCCTTGCGGGCGCTGGCCCAGACTTCGTAGCCGGCACCTTTGAACACATCGGCGAGGGCGCGGCCAATGCCGCTGGAGCAACCGGTAATCAACGCAACGGGCATGGCGCGGTCCTTGTGCAAAAAAATAGAGGGGGGGATCAGTCGGAGAAACTACCCTGCAAATGCTCGGCGCGAAACTCCAGGGTTTGCGGGCGATAGCCGGGGCGCAGCGGCGGCAGGGGCAAGCAGTCTTCCCAGTTGGCGCCGGCTTGCAGTTCGCCGGGGCCGCGATAACGCGGGGCGGCGTATTGATTGTCGGCCAGATTGACCGTATCGCCCGGCGCATACGCGGCGACGCGCCAGCGCAACTCGGTCAGCGGCACGTCGTTGCCGTTGTTCATGGTCAGCTTCAACGGCCGGTCTGCGGGGCAGTGTTCGGGCGCGTAGGTGATGCGCAACTCCAGGCGCGCCAGTTGCTTGACCTCGCGATTGTCCATCCAGATCACCCACGTGGCCACCAGGCCCAGGCCGATGGCGGCCGCCACCGAGACGGGCAAAGCCTTGGCTGGGTAGCGCAACAATAAAATCAGCCAGGTGATGACCAGCAAAACGCCGATGAACATGTTTGAACGCTCCTTGAACTCATGACCACCATCCTACCGAACGGCTGCGGGAATGGACATTCAAGGATCAGCCGTGATTGCCGTTGGTCGTCACTGTAATTTCTGACAGTAGCCAGCCCCGGCCACGAACGGTTAGATATCCAAAAGTAAACAGGAACGGGCCTGCATGCAGACCTCAGCGTTGGGAATGCACCACAAAACACCCAAAGTGTCGACCTTCGACCCGCGAGGGCTGCCAATTCGTTCGGTCGATTATTGGCGCGAGATCGAAGGTGTCCAGACTCAGGCCCGCATCAACCGAACCTTCCACAATGCCGCGGGATTCGCGGTAAAGCGCTGGGATCCGCGGCTGTGGTTGCTCCAGCAGCAAGATCCGATGACGCCGGCCAGTCTCACGACCGTGCATTCCCTTTCCGGTCATCCCGTCTGTACGGACAGTGTCGATGCTGGCTTACAGATCAGTCTGCTCGGCCTGGCCAATGAATTGCTGCAGGGCTGGGACAGTCGCGGTACCCGACGCGAGGTTCGCTACGACGACCTGCTGCGTCCCCTGGCGGTGTTTGAGCACGTCGCCACCCAGCCGCCCCGATGCGCCGAGCGCATGGAATACGGTCGCCCCGATCATGGCAACGATGATCACAACCCCTTCGGGCAGTTGATTCGCCACGACAGCCCCGGCGGGACGGTACAGTTTGAAGCGTTTGCGATCACCGGCCAATGCACCCGGCATGTCCAGCACTTCAACCTGGAAGCCGTTGCAGCGGATTGGCCGGAGCCAATAGTGGATCGACAAAACCTGCTCGAGCCAGGCGAAGGGGCCCGCTCAACGTGGCGTTACGGTCCGTTGGGTGAGGTGCTGGAAACCGTCGATGCCCGGCAGAACGGCCAGACCTTCGCCTTTACCGTGGACGGTCGGTTACGCCAAGGCGCCCTGAAACTGGCCGGCAAGCCCGCTTGGCAAACACTGGTCAGCGACATCGAGTACAACGCCGAGGGACAGGTCGTACGAGAAGTGGCGGGTAACGGCGTACAAACAACGCTCACGTATGACCCCGAGGATGGGCGCTTGCTGGAGCGGCGTGCGTACAGCGACCGAGCCGGACTGCTGCAACATCTGTTCTACGTCTATGACCGTGTGGGCAATGTGTTGAGTATCGAAGACAAGGCGCTGCCGGTGCGCTACTTCAACAATCAACGCATCGACCCTCTCAGTCGGTTTATCTACGACAGTCTTTATCAGTTGATCCAGGCGTTTGGCTGGGAGGCAGGCAGCCGCAACCAGGGGCCGGACTCAGTCGGCCGCACTGATCCGGCAGCGGTCAGCAATTACCATCAGACCTACCGCTATGACGAGGGCTGCAACCTGCTGAAGCTGACACATGTCGGCGCACAGAGCCCGGGGCGAGAACTGACAGCCGCGCGCTACAGCAATCGCTGCCTGCCCTGGCGCAACGGCGTGCCGCCAACCGAAGCAGATATCGCGGCTGCATTTGATGCCAAGGGCAACTTGCTGGAACTGGATCAGGGGCGCTTTCTGACGTGGAATGTGCGTAATCAATTGCACTCGGTCAGCCCGGTAGAGCGCGATTCCGGACGCAATGACTGTGAACTCTATCTCTATGACGGCGCTGGCCAGCGGACGCGCAAAATTCGTTCGTTGCAGACCAACGCCAGAACCATGATGGCGGAAGTGCGCTACTTGCCGGGGCTTGTACTTAGTACCGACAGTGGCACCGGAGAGGTGCGGCAGGTCATCACCGCACAGGCCGGTCTCAACGCCGTGCGGGTGTTGCATTGGGAAAGCGTACCGCCGTCCGGCGTCAACGATCAGCACCGCTACACCCTGGTCGACCACCTGAAATCCTGCACCGTGGAACTGGCCGACGATGCGCAAATCATCAGCCAGGAACTCTTTTATCCCTATGGCGAAACCGCGTGGTACGCCGGAGCGGACGTGGTAGACAGCGACTATAAAACCATTCGTTATTCGGGCAAGGAGCGGGAGACCACCGGGCTCTATAACTACGGACTGCGCTACTACGTACCGTGGTTGTTTCGTTGGCTCAATCCTGATCCGAAGGGAGGTATTGATGGGCCTAACCTGTATCAGATGGCCCAGAACAATCCGGTCACCTTTATTGATGATGATGGAGCTGTCACGCGCAAAAAACTGGCCAACGGATTGTGGGAGCCGGTCATTGCGGCAGGTGCAGCGCGCGATATTCCGGATGCGCCATCTATTGATAGAGGAAAACCTAACTTGAGTGTGCCGGCGACCGGTAAGCCGACCAACATTCACAAGGCCCTGGAGGTAAGCGAGTTTAGCCGGGTGGAGGTCAGCACTACGTTTCTGGATCCGGTTCCTGGTCGATATTCGAAAGATATTCTTTCCGGCGTAAGTAATAAGAATGGCGGGGGCGAGTTTATATTCACCATGGACCAACTGAGTTACTCGGGAGCTAGAAAGGGGATGTTCAACGCATTAAGAATCGTTGATATCCCAAAGGGCGAGATTCCCGACAAAGCCAATGCGGTGTCTGGTTTCTGGGCTCCGCAAGGCGGTTATGTGGATATACCACTCAGGCCCACTGGAACCGAGCCTGATCATGTATTCACTCCAGGCTTCAGTGGTTGTTCTCTGACCGTGGATCAACTAAACGACAGTGTGCTTCGCGTCCGGCATGTGGAGGGCTCGAAGGAAAATGTGCAATACAACGAACTTTCCGCACGGGAACATGGGATGGGGCTTGGCGCGGCGATGGAATTTCAGGACTACGCCTATGCCTCGGACGGGCAAGGCCTACAGGAGTTAGTCACCACCGGTTTCGCATTTATGAAGTACGATCGAAAACAAAGTGCCTGGAATATTCATTATCAGACCATTCAAGGGGCAAGCGGTATCGAGCGCTACGCACCAGGCAAAACGGGCTTGTTCAATCGCTCGAACGCTGCTGTTTCCATTTATTCACAGACGAAGATCAGAAAGACCATGGCCAAGCAGGTGGTCACTGCGAAAAGGTCCAGCAATGGATAACAAAAAGCCCCCGACCCACCCGCTGCGGATAGGGAAAACGCAGCGGACTGGACGGGGGCTTTTTGTTTTTACTTAACGCTTACTGCGCGATGGTTTTCACCGACACGCCGCGTTCGATCGGGGTAGAGCGACCGTAGATATCTTCGAACCGCTCGATATCGTCTTCGCCCAGGTAGCTGCCCGATTGCACTTCGATGATCTCGAGTGGGATCTTGCCCGGGTTGCGCAGACGGTGAACCGAAGCGATCGGGATGTAGGTCGACTGGTTTTCGCAGAGCAGGAACACGTTTTCGTCGCAGGTTACTTCGGCCGTGCCGCTGACCACGATCCAGTGTTCGGCACGGTGGTGGTGCATTTGCAGGGACAGGCACGCGCCCGGCTTGACCGAGATGTGCTTGACCTGGAAGCGGCCGCCCATGTCCACCGAGTCGTAGGAACCCCACGGACGATAGACTTCGCAGTGGTTCTGGGTTTCGCTGCGGCCTTGCTCGTTGAGGGTGTTGACCATTTGTTTCACGCCTTGGACCGAGTCCTTGTGGGCGATCATCATGGCGTCCTTGGTTTCGACGACCACGATGTTTTCCAGGCCGATCACCGACACCAGTTTGCCGTTGCCGTGAATCATGCAGTTTTTGCTGTCCTGGATGACCACGTCGCCTTTGGTGACGTTGCCGTTGAGGTCTTTTTCATTCACTTCCCACAGCGACGCCCAGCAACCGACATCACTCCAGCCGGCAGTTAGCGGTACGACGCAGGCGCGCTGGGTTTTTTCCATCACCGCGTAGTCGATGGAGTTGTCCGGGCAGCAGGCGAAGGTGGCTTCGTCGAAGGTGATGGTGTCGGCATCTTGCTCGCTGCGCTCAAGGGTCAGCAGGCAGGTGTCGTAGATGTCCGGATCGTGTTTTTTCAGCTCTTCCAGGAAGCGGCTGGCACGGAACAGGAACATGCCGCTGTTCCAGAAGTAACCGCCGGACTGGACGAACTCGGTGGCGCGTTTCACGTCCGGTTTTTCGACGAAGTGCGAGACACGGCTGACGCCTTCGGGCAACAGCGAGTCGGCGGTCGATTTGATGTAGCCGTAACCGGTTTCCGGTTTGGTGGCCGGTACGCCGAACAACACCATTTCGCCGTTTTCCGCAGCGACGGTGGCCAGGGCCAGTGCGCGTTGCAAGGCTTTCTGGTCTTCCAGCACGTGGTCGGCCGGCAGTACCAGCATCAATTCGTCACGACCTTCGTTGACCAGCATCATCGCGGTCAGGGCCACGGCCGGCGCCGTGTTGCGGCCGAACGGTTCCATCAGGATGCGCTGGGTTTCCAGTTTACGGTTGCTCAGCTGCTCGTTGACGATGAAGCGGTGGTCTTTGTTGCAGACCACGATCGGGGTGTCCATGCCTTCAAACACCAGGCGTTCCAGGGTTTGCTGGAACAGCGTGTGTTCGCCGGTCAGGGCGAGGAACTGTTTAGGGAATTGCTTACGCGAAAGCGGCCAAAGACGTGAGCCGCTACCACCTGACAAGATCACCGGAATCATGTTGTTACTCCTTGAAAATCGTATGGGTCAGAGCTACTGCGTTCTGTCGTTTCACTCTTGTTCTTATTCCGTAGCCAGGCCGTTTCACCGATCTCTGTAGCAGTTGCCGAGCCTGCGAGGCTGCGTTCGAGCGCGAAGCGGTCGTTATCCTGGCAACCCGGTCTCTCTGGAAGACCGAATGTGCCGGTTTTACGACTGCTGCGCAGCCGGACGCAGGCTTCGCCAGCTGCTACAGAGGGATCACCGTCCTGACAAAACTATTTAGCGCGTCGAAACCGGGCGTTTTACCCAGACTGGCGACAGGCTGCTGCCTTTACCGGTGACGTACAGCACGGCGGCTTCACCGCGTTCCAGGGCAACCGGTTTCACGTCGCCGACTTTGGTGGCGCCGTCATACAGGGCCAGGCTGACTTTGACCGGGTTGATTTCACGCTCGCCACGGCCCTTGGCCGCTACAGACGGAACCACTTCGGTCTTGCCGTCAGCGGTTTTCAGGGTCAGGGCCTTGTCGCTGAGGTTCTGTACGCGAACCAGGGATTTTTGCTTGTTCTTGAACGGCGGCTCTTCGATCAGTTGCGGCGCGCCGCTGGCGTTGTTGACCAGGGTGTAATAGTGATCACCGGCCAGTTTCACCGGCAGGGTCTGGCTACCGACCTTGGCGCTGTAGTCGCCACCCGGCATGAAGCTGAAGTCAGTGCTGGACAGCGGCGCGACTTCGGCCAGGTTGGTGGAGCCGACGGTGGCGCTGACTTCAGCGTTACCAGCGTTGTAGACACGCACGAAGCTCGAACCTTTTGGTGCTGTCGGGCCGTAGAGTGCGCCGTCGCCAGCGAAGGCGGACATCGACAACACGCTCATGCCTGCAACGAGTGCGAAGGTCTTGGCGAGACGGCGAGGAGTAGTAGTGAAAGTCATGGTAGTACCTCTCTCTTTCAGTTTTGCGCCCGGTCGGGCGTCTCGGATTTAGTGTTTGCGGCTACGTTTTGTTGGTTTACGCCGGCAGCTTTGAGCTCTGCGACCCACTGCGGGTCGGCGTCACCGATTTCGTTGTTCACAGGCAGATAACGTTCAGGAAACTCCCAGATCAGCACCTGTGGCGGGCTGTTCTTGAAAGCATCACTTTTGAGGTAGCTGAGCATCGGCAGAATCGGGCCGTGGCCGTCTTCGGCGTAATTGACCACGTCGCTTTGCAACGCTTGTTTCAGCGCCCCGACGAAGTTCCAGTTAGGGTTGGCGCTGTAGCTGGTGCCGATCAGGGCCACCGGCACTTCGGTGTTGGCGAACAGCGCGTCATCACCGGCAGGCTGGTCTTGCGCCACCACGGTGTTGCGCTTTTGCAACGGTTCAGTCTTGGGCATCAGGTTTTCGAACAGCGGGTCCAGCGGCAGGAACAACCGCAGGTCGCCCTTGTGCGTGACTTTCTCCGCAGGTTCGGTGACGAAGCGTTGCGGCTCGCCGCTGAGCGGGGTTTTCTCGGCAATGGTTTTGGCCAGGGTCTCGGCGGCGATTTGCGCGCCTTCCGGGGTCCAGTGGGTGTCGGTGCGCAGGAACACTTGCTGACCGTCCAGCTTGGCTTTCAGCATCGGGCCGAACAGGTCGGGCGCGATGATCTTGTTGGCCGCCACGCGAGCATGGAAGTCTTCATAGAGGTTGGCGTGAATGCTCGAAGGTTTCACTGCGCCCAGGTGTTCCGGGTACAGGCGAGTCTTGGCTGGCACGATCGCCATTACCAGTTTCACGCCTTTGGCCTTCAATTCCTGACGTACGCCTTCTACGAGCGCGTAGTTGCCTTGCAGGTTCAACTCTTCGTTGACGATCGGGTTGAATTCTTCATCGCTGTACAACCATTGATCGCGACCGAGCACCACGCCCGGACGACCTTCGTTGAACAGTTTGAAATCCAGCGCGGCCCAAAGGTTGGTGCCCAGGCGCTTGATCGGGAACTCTTCGTCGTAATGGGTTTCCACGGCTTTGGCCCAGCGGCCGTTGAGCACCGTCGCATCGGCGTTGGTGCTGAAGCCGAAGAAGCTGCGCGTCGACCACAGGCCCAGCACCAGCAGGGTCACCATGAACAGGGCGATGTAGAAGATGCGTAATGAGCGGGTCATAGTCAGATCCCTCAGAACTGGAAGTAAAGGAACGGCGAGAAGCTTTGCGCCGAGAGTTTGAAAATCGAGGCGATGAACAGCACCAGCACCAGCGTGCGCATCACGTAACGCGACCAGTCAGCGGTCCAGTAAGCCGGTTGCACGGTGGCTTCAACGCCGACGGTGTAACCCGGTTCGTGGATGCTGCCCGGGTTGTCGCCCGGTACGGCTTTGATCATTCCAGGCGTGGCAGCAGCGGGGCCATCGGCCTCGACATTCACCACAGGCTTGGTCTTTTCTGGCGGCAGGTTGGTGTAGAAATCACGGATGCCGAAGAACGCCAGGGTCATGTAAGCCACCACCAGGGTCGCCACTTGCAGGCCGGTGAGGCTGGCCGCGTTGAGTTCCGACAACGACCATTCGCCGAAGCTGAACATCGCGTGGTACATGCGACCGGCGACGTGCAGGTTTTCCGAGCGGAAGATCACCCAACCCATGACCACGAGCAGGAAAGTCAGCGCCCAGCGGATCGGGTTGATGCTGCGTGGCGAGGTGTTGAGGCCCAGGGCCTTTTCGATCGCCAGCCACATACCGTGCCAGGCGCCCCAGATGATGTACGTGATGTTCGCGCCGTGCCACAGACCACCGAGCAGCATGGTCAGGAACAGGTTGCGATAGGTCATCAGCGTGCCTTTACGGTTGCCGCCCAGCGTGATGTACAGGTAGTCACGCAACCAGGTCGACAGGCTGATGTGCCAGCGACGCCAGAACTCGGTGATCGACTGGCTGATGTACGGCTGCTTGAAGTTTTCCATGAAGCGGAAACCCATCATCAATCCCAGGCCGATCGCCATGTCGCTGTAACCGGAGAAGTCGAAGTACAACTGCGCGGTGTAGGCGAGTGCTCCGAGCCAGGCATCACCCGTGGTCGGGTTCTGCAAGGCAAAGCAATGGTCGGCCACCACCGCCAGTGTGTCGGCGATGAAGACTTTCTTGATGAAACCCTGCATGAACCGCGTGGCACCTTCGGAGAACTTGTCGAGGGTGTGGGTGCGGTTGTTGAACTGGTCGGCCAGGTCACGGAAACGCAACACAGGGCCGGCGATCAAGTGCGGGAAGATCGCCACAAACGCGGCAAAGTCGATCAGGTTGCGGGTCGCCGGGGTGTCCCCCCGGTAGACGTCGATGATGTAGCTGATGGACTCGAAGATGTAGAACGAGATCCCGATCGGCAACAGCACGTGGGTCAGGATGAACGGCGACAGACCGACCGAAGTCATCATCGCGTTGATGCTGTCGACGCCGAAGTTGGCGTACTTGAAGTAGCCGAGGATGCACAGGTCGACGCCCACGCCCAGGAGCAACCAGCGTTGTGCCGGTTTGGTCCGAACGCCTGCGGCACCGACTTTAAGGCCGATCCAGTAGTTCCACAACGTGACGGCTGCGAACAGCGCAAGGAAGTCCACACGCCACCAGGCATAGAACATGTAGCTGGCGAGCAGCAGCAGCAGGTTGCGATAGCGTATTCCGCTCAAGTAGTACATGCCGAGAAAGATCGGCAGGAACAAAAACAGGAACACGTTGGATGAAAATACCATCCCGGTCTCTCCATGTTTAACCACAGTCAAGGGCCAACGGCCCCCCCAAACCCCCCACCGAAAACCGGGGGATGTATTGCATTCAAATCACCGCGATCCCTGTAGGAGCGAGGCTTGCCCGCGAAGGCGGAGTGTCAGTCGACATCATTGGTGAATGTCAGACCGCCTTCGCGGGCAAGCCTCGCTCCTACGGGGATTTGTGTTTGGCTCTAGGAGCCTTTTTTGCCTTTCTCGTTGGCCGGGTCGTAGACCTTGGTCAGGTCACCCCCGAGGCGGAAGGTCTTGAACGGCTGCATCTCGTGTTTTTTCTCGAGCACATCCGGCGAGCAGGTGTAGAGCGTGCAGAACGGTTCGAGCCAGGCGAATTTCGAGTCCTCTTTCAGGTCGGTCATGTCCTGTTCTTTACCGTTCTTGTTCTCGAATTCTTCCGGGTCTTCGACACCCGCGAGCACTCGATCACCCAGGCGTTTCAATGCGCCGTTGTTTTCCTGACGCAAGTCCACACCGTTGACCTGAGCGAAACTGGCGATCATCGCCAGCGGCGGCAGGGCGTAGTTGTGGTAGGCGAGGGCGCGTTGCTGGCGCTTGAGCTCGTTAGGCAGGAAACCTTGGGCGTCGATCTGATTGGCGCCGACCTTGAATTCCTTCACCGACCAGTCGAACAGATCACGGCGGTTGGTGGCGATGGACGTTGCCATCACCGACCAGGCGGACCAGTACGAGTGGTTGTTGGTTTTTTCCAGCGGCAGGTTGTCCCAATCGCTGACCACCTGGTCCGCCATTTTGCTGAACCAGGCTTCGATCAACTGCGACTCTTGCTGATGGTTCGCCAACGGATGGGAGTCAGAGAACTTCAGGCGAATGTAGGACGAGGCCATGCTGCCCAACGCCCATTTGCGCATGGACTTGCCGGTGTGGTTGAAGTCCTTGGACATCAACGCATCGGCCTTGGCCCAGGCGGTCAACCAGTTCAACGTACAGTCAAGCTGTTCCGGACGACCGTCACGCATGTACTGCATCACGAGCTTGCTGGTGCCGCGCTCAATCTTGGTGATGTCGGCAGTGGTGTCGCGGAACGCTTTTTCCGAGGCTTCGTTCAGGGTCGAACGGGCCTTGTCGGAACCTTCGTATTTGCTGCGAAATTGCAGCGAGCCGGTGTACGGCGTCGGGACCGCGTCACAGCCTTCGCTCTTGTCGCCGGTTTTGACTTTTTCAATCGGCGCGAAGTAGCCCTGTGGCGGACGCAGTGGCGCGGCAGCCTGGGTGGCGCCGGCGAACATCGCCAACGTCAGCAGGGAGGGCGCGATTAACTTTTTCAAAGTTCGGGTTTGCATGCATGTCATAAGAGATTGCCTCACTGCCCGGCTTGAGCGGTACGTTGCCCAGCGCCAGGGAATACATTGCGTTTGCAGATCTTCGCTTCGACTTTCTGTGGAGTGGCACCCGCTTCAGGGCCCTGGATTTCGACGGCCAGCAGATTCTGCGAGGCCCAGTCTTCGTCCGTGCGCAACTCAAAGGCGAAACGCCCGTCGGTGTCGGAGGTTTCCGGTTTATCGATCTTGATGTCCTCGTGGCGACCGTTCATGTACCAGAGGGTGGCTTGCAGAGTTTTCACCGATGGATCGGCGAAGCGGATGTCGACCTGGTGACTGCTGTTTTGCAGGTTCAGGTTCTTGCTGTTGACCATCAATTCGTTCTTGCCCGGTTTCAACGTGGTGCTGCCGGTCATCTGTGCATCCTTTCCTTCGCAACCGTTGTCCAGCAGCGCCATCATCTGGCGGTAGATGGTTTCCTGGTCGAGGCGATAGAGCGGCGAGAATTCCCAGATCAGAATCTTCGGCGGCTTGGTCTGGAATTCTTCGCTGCCCAGGTACTGCAGCATCGAACCTTCCAGGCCACCGCCGGGGAACGCCACGTTGAGGATGTCGGCGCCGATGGCCTCTTCGAGGAAACCGGCGAAGTTGTAGTTCTTGCCACTGTGGCTGGTGCCGACCAGGGTGATCTCTGGATTGCCAGAGTCACTGAACAGGTCGCCGTCCGCTGCTTCGCCCTTGGGCTCGGTGGTGAACTGATCCATGTACTGGACCGCGTAGCTGGTGCCACAGAGTTGACCGGCCATGTTGTGTAACGTTCCGGTCTTGCCCATGCGACCCGACTTATGGCTCTCGAATTCGCGCTTGGGAATGTCAGCGAACTCAGGCAATTGCTTGATTTTCTCGCCGACGATTTTCGCTGTGCGCTGGGCCCCATACGGCGTCCAGTGTTGGTCGCCGCGGAAGTAGAAGTCGTGGGCCGGCAAGGTGTCGGGCAGCGATTCGTTGGTCAGCGGCGACAGGTCCGGAACCACGTAGCCCATGGCGGCGAAACGCCCGAGCATGGTCTTGTAGTTCTTCAGTGCCTTGTCGAAATCGAATTTGGCTTTGTCTTCCGGATTGAGCTTGTTGCGGTTTACCAGGCCACGGGTCGGCTGGTAAACGACGACCAGTTCTATGCCTTTGCTTTTGAACGCATCGTGCAGCTCTTTCATGCGTTTGTAGCCGGCGGGGGTGGTGTCGAATTCGGTGCGCAAGTCTTCCTGGGTACGGAACAACCAATCGCCCTGAGCCTGCACCAGCGTGGTGAAGTTCTGCTGATAACGCGTGGTGTAGTTCTTCGCGTCGTGGGCTTCGGGGCACAGGT
The DNA here is from genome assembly GCF_059695935.1 of Pseudomonas sp. LBUM1660. NCBI lineage: Bacteria > Pseudomonadati > Pseudomonadota > Gammaproteobacteria > Pseudomonadales > Pseudomonadaceae > Pseudomonas > Pseudomonas sp. LBUM1660. The sequence goes on from NZ_CP166795.1 coordinate 1,180,526, forward strand.
TGCAGCACGGTTCGGCGCTGAAGGCAGGTGCTTTGGCTTCATCGGCACGAGCGCCGGCGCTGGCCGCGAGAATGCCGGCGGTCAGGGCCGACAGGCTGAGTAATTTGATCAAGTGTGGGTGCATAAAATTATCCTCAGTCCTGCATTTCGGTCTGGCGTTCGACAGGGTCGATCAGCACGGCTTTCTGCTGGCGCACCAGCAGGTCGAGAATTTCATCCTGGCGCTCGCCAAGAATCCCGTTGAAGCTGATGCCACTGGATTTGGTCGGGGCGAGCATGGACACGCGGTACAACTCGACGCTCAGCGGCGAGTCGATGGACAGCGGTCCGCTGCCGTTGCCGGCCAGTTCGCCACCGACGATGATCAGCGAGACCTGCGCGTCGAACGGGTCGAGCTTGATGTCCCGGTCGGTGTCGCTCAGGTCCTTGATGTGGCCGTACACGCCCGTCAGGCCGTTGGCCATGGCGAGGTTTTCGTAGAGGCGAATGTTCACGCTGTTACGAATACGGATGCCGTGGCGACGGTTGCTGATCACCTTGTTGCCGTAAATCAGATTGTCGCCACTCTCGTAGAGGGTGATGCCGTCCGTGTGGTTCTTGTAGATCTCGTTGTAGGCGATCAGGTTGTTCACGCTGTTACGGTCGATCACCAGGCCCGACAACTTGTTGTCGTAGCTGCGGTTGTTGAAGATGAAGCTGTTGTTGACCTCACGGGAAATAATGATCCCGTGCTTCTTCTTGGTCCCGAAAACGGTGTTGTCGGCGATGATCAGACCGTGTGAACGGTCATGCGGGTCGATGCCGTAGACGATGTTGTCTTTGTAGGTGTTGCCCTTGACCACGAAGTCCTGGGTTTCGTAGCAGTAGAAGCCGTACCACATGTCCGAGAACTCGGAACCGACGATCCAGCCGGTCGGTTCAGGGCGCTTGAGCACCTTGGCCATGTTCGGCGTGTATTGGGAAATACTCACGCCGTAGGACTTACTGTTGGCGTAGCCGAAACTGGCGATCTTGCTGTTGGCGATGTAGGTCTCGGTGCCGCCCCAAGACAGCATGAACGGACGGAATTCCTTCGGCGACTTGAAGACCGCCGGGCCGTTTGCTTTCTCGCTCCAGCCAGTGATCTTGGTATCACGCACAAACAATTGGCCGTCGTTGACCAGGAACGAACCGGACTCTTGGGACAGGCGCAGTTCCTGGGTCTGCTTGTCGATTTCCAGGATGCCTTTCTCACCCACCACGATCGGCAACTTCGCCAGGAACACGCCCGGCGATGTTTCGCTGAAGTACTGCTTGGGTACTTTCTTGGCCAGGTCCTTGAGGTTCATGTAGCCGTCGTCGATGAAGATCGCCTGCGGGATGCCGTGCTGACGAACCACCCACTCGGCCATCTTGTTATCGCCGCCGATGAAGTCCTTCAGGGCGTTTTCCTGCATCATCCGGCGCACGCTGATTTTGCCAGCCTTGGTGCGCACGATTTTCGCGGCGATGGCTTCGGCGGTGTAGCCGGAGGTGTCCGGCAGTTTCGGTTTTTCCAGTTCCAGCGGTGCGGTCGGTGCGCTGCTGACGGTGTAGGTCTTGGCCTGTTGCAACCCTTTTGCAATGGTCGCCGGTTGCCCTTTTTGAATGGGCGAGGCCGGCTCCACTGTGGCGAAGGCTGCCGTGCTGGCCAGCAGCATCGCGCCGGCCAGCAAGGTTATCGAGCCTCTCTTCGGACTGTTCATGTCAGGAACTCCCTTAGCGGTTCGCATCAGAAGCGCCAGATCACGTCGATAAACGCGCGGTGCATGTACGAGTCGACGCCTTTGCCATACGCATCGCCTGGCTTGAACACACCGCCGCGCAAACGCACGAGGGCCGAAGGCTCATCGATCGACTGACTGAGGGAGGCTGGCAGCAGGCCTTGCTTGAAGTACTTGGTGACGACCACGTCCATTTCCTGGCCGAGGTCCTTGCTACCGTCTTCCAGCGGCAGGGACGTGCTGGAAAGAATCGCCCCGGTGCCGTCGTCGGTATTGTTCTCGACGGCGTTGATGCCATTGCTGCCGACCGGCTTGTTACCGTCGACACGCCAGAATTTGTGGTAGATCACGCTGGCGTCGTATTCGTCGTTGAGCATCCACGAACCGAACAGGGTGGCGGTCTGCATGTTTTGCATTTCGCCACGGAAAGCTTCGCCGAAACGGTGAACCCGCGAGCGGGTGCCGGTGTAGTTCGAGCGGTTGCTTTCCAGGCCGTTCTGTTCGTAATCGGCGCTGGCGCGGGCATAGGCTGCACCGACTTGCCATTGCGGATCGAGGCGCAGACGCACGCCCAGGTCAGTGGCCCAGCCATCGACGTTGCCGCTGGTTTTGGCTTGTGCCGGCGCGGTGCCGTCGGCGTTCAGCGGGTTGACCTCGTCGCGGTCGCCACTCATGCCGGTGACGCTGCCCCAGTAGTTGACGGTGTTGGTGTTGCGCCAGTTGTAGGCATCGCTGTCGGCGGTCAGGCCGATCCAGCTGATGTCGCCGTTCTGTTTCTTGTCCAGAGAATCGGCAGGAACACCCGGCTGCGCGTAGTCGAGTTTGCCGTCATCGTGGGTGTGATGACCGCGAATGCCGACCCAGTTGCCCGGCGTCCACTGATACGCCGCATCGGCGTAAGCGTGCAGGCGATCCTTGTCTTTTGGGGCCAGTTCGGTGAGGTCGGTGCGGTACTCGCTGAAGCGTTCGGCCACACCGGCGTTGGCGCGCAACAGGGTGGTGTCGAAGGTCCAGTTCAGGGCTTCGATGTTGGTGTCGCGCCATTGGCCGTCATCGTTGTGCAGGCGCTGGCGACCGAGCTTGAGGATCTCGCCGGGGTACGGCGTCAGGCCGCTGTAGCCGACCCAGAACTCGCGCATCGCCAGGTAGTTTTTCTTGCTTTTGCGGTCACCGTTGTCGGTGGCCTGGGTGCCGTCGCTGTCGGACTGTTGCAGGGTGTCCGTCTCGATGATGTCGGTGGACGTCACGGCCTGGCCCATGGCGTAGCCGCTCCACGCGCCGCTCTCGCCGTAGATCCATGGACGCAGGTCGAGGCCGACGCCGTTGACGTCGCCGCCGCTTGCGGTACCCAGGTCGGTGTCGTCTTCGGACTGGGCAGTGATTTTCACGTCAAGGCCGTAGTTTTTGCTTTCAGTCAGGGCCGCCAGGGTCGGGCACGACCACAAGAGGGCGAATGAGAGGCCAATACCGGCCTTCACGAATGGATTCAACTTCATAGGGATTCCTCGCCGTCTTCTTCTTGCAGGGCATGCAGTTCCAGCGTGTTCTGGCTCAAGGCACCACGAACGTCCTGTTCTTGTTTCAACAGGCGTTTGGCCTCGGCGAGCTGGGCAGGCGGCAGTTGGGCTTCGAGTGTTTGCGCAAGCTCGGTGGCTTGCGGGGTGTTCTGCGCCTTGGCCAATTGGCTGAAGACGTAAGCGTTAAGCGGGTCGGGCTTGGTGCCCTTGCCTTGGGAAAACAGTTGGGCAATGGCGAAGTCGGCACTGTTCTGGCCGTTGCGCGCAGCCTTGAGCAGGTGGTCCAGCGCTTTCTGCGAATAGACCTGGCCCAGGTAACCGCGACGGTAGATCTGGCCGAGGTAGTAATCGGCGGCCACTTCTCGGTCGACGGCTTTCTTGAAGTGTTCTTCGGCGGCCTTCGCGTCGGCCGGCACCATTTTGCCTTCGTAGTAGAGCTTGCCCAGCAACAGTTCGGCACGTGGCTGGTCGGCGGCGCGGCCGTTGTCCAGGTACTTCATCATCGTGTCGACGTCGCCCAGTTCCGGGAAGTCGTAGAGCAATTGCGCGAGGCTGACCCAGGAAGCGGGGTAGCCCGGAGCGATGCCTTCGAGCAGCGACTGAGCGGTTTTCTCGTCGGTCTTGCCCAAGGTCGCATCACCCAACACGCGAGCGACGCTGTCCACGCGTTGAGCGGTGACCGTGCCGCGAGCCTGAGCGGCTTGCATCTGCTTGATCAGCTCGGCCTGTTGCTCTGGCTTGGCCTGTTTCTGATAGACCGTGGCCAGTTCGACGTAGCAGATGTCCGTGGTGTTCAACGCGGCTTTGCAGATGGTTTCCACTTCGTCCAGGTGCTGGTCGTAAGTGCCCTGGGTGCGATAGAGCAGCACTTGGGCCAGGCCCGCTTCCGGCTTGCCTTCGGCGCGCCATTGGCTGATCTGCTGCTGGGCGTTGACGTTGGGGAAACTGTGCGGGTATTGCAGGTACAGCATCGCCAGCGGGATCAGCGTATTGCCTTCGCCAGCGGCCGAAGCTTTTTTCAACAGGCCCTCGGCTTCGTGCTGTTCGGCTTCGGTGGAACCGGGTTTGGCCACCAGCAGACGACCCAGGCGAGCCTGGGCCCGCGGCGAGACGCTGGCCGCGGCGCGGTAAGTCGCCTCGGCCTGTTTGATCTGCGCCGGATCACGGCTATCGACCTGGATATCGGCCAGGCCAACCTGTGCTTCGCTGTAGCCCAGGTCTGCCAGTTGCTGGTAATTCTGCGCCGCCAGCGCGGTATCGCCGCGCTTGAGGGCTTCGTTGGCCAGACGTTGGTCTGGAAGGCCGGCACAACCGGCCAGAGCAATTGCCATGGCCAGGGTCAGCGGGACCGGCAGGATTCTGAGTGGGCTAGTCACGGGCATGTCCTCTGCTTAAAGACCGGAAGCCATGGCTTTGTCGATCAGCCAGTTCAGGTTCGGACCACGGGTGCTGTTCACTTCAACCGGGCGACCGGCGAACTTGCTGTCCAGTGGCTCGTCAGGCTGGATCAGCACGCGGATGTCGGAGGAAAGGTCGGCGCTTTTCAGGCTGGTGCTGCTGACGATCTTGCCGCTGCGGGTGGTTTCTTCGCCGGCAATCTGGAAGCTGACCGTGCTGCCTGGACGCACATCGGCGAACTGGCGATAGGTGAAGCGCGCTTCAATGTTGGCTTCGCTGTTGCGCGGCACCAGTTGGAAGATCACGTCGCCTTTGCTGGCGTACTGACCGTTGGCGACCATTTGCTGGGCCACGGTGCAATCGCACGGCGAGGTCAGGGTGCCGGTCATTTGCTTGCCGAACAGCTCTTCAACCTTGGCCGGTTGCAGTTGATTGTCGTCAAGATGGCCCTTGAGCACATCGAGCATGCTGGTGCTGAATGTCGCGAGCGGAGCGCCTTTGGCGGCAACGCCGTCGGCCTTGATCAGGCTCTGTACGGTGCCGTCACGCGGCATGGTGATGTTCATGCCCGGCACGCTGACCAGACCGGCCTGGGCGTGGCTGACGAAGTACATGCCGTACACCGACTTGAAGATGAAACCGAACGCCGCCAGGCCGACGATGAAAATCGCCAGGCTGAAGGTCACTGCACGCAGACGACCGAACGCGGTCATGCCGTGGCCGCCGTCCTTCATCTTGCGCGCCTTGGTGAAGTTGTCGCGCTGCAGGGTCGCGAGCATTTCACCCATGCTGACGATGTCGCCGGCCAGGTGCGAGGTGATCAGGTGGCGCAGGGTCGAAATGTCTTGTGGTTCCAGGTTCTGGAACTGGCAACCGACACGACCGGTCGGGCGGTCGAAGGAGCGCACTTGCAGCTCCACGTCCATGGCCAGGCCGAGGTTATCGATGACAAATTGCAGGCGAGCCTTGTACACGTCGCCGATTTTCAGCGGCAGTTGACCGGCGTTGAAGGCCAGACCGCCAGCGGAGAGGTCGATCACTCGAGCTTCCATCGGGGTCCGGTCGGGACCGAAGAAGCGCAGCTTGGCCGGGATTTTTACTCGGGCGTGCTGGCGCTGGGCTTCTGACTCATGCACTACGTTGGCGTTGACGGCGGTATTCATATGGGCGATTTCCTAGTTAATTCAGGCGAGTTCGGTCAGACCATCATCAGCAGCACGGCAACAAAAATGCTGCCGGCGGAGAAGGTCATGGTCCGAGACGACCAAGTGTTGAACCAACCTTGAAAGCTGGCGAGATCACGGGTCAGGGAAGTGGGCTGGCGACTCCAGGACTGTCGGTCGAGGCGGAAGAACACGTAGATCTTCACCATCGCGCCGACGATCTGGTTGTAATAGAGAATCGCCGGGTAGGCCGGGCCGATCCGGTGACCGGACAACGACAGCAACACGGTCAGGATCAGGCGGGTAATGCCGATCCACAGCAGGTACACGAGGATGAACGCGGTGCCGTACTTGAAGCTGGCGATCAGCGCGACGGTCAAGCCCAGCAGCGAGGTCCACATCGATACGCGCTGATCGAACAGCACCACCGAGGTGAACAGGCCGAGGCGTTTAACCCCCAGGCCCAGGGCGCGGGCGTTTTGACGCAGGTTGTTGCCGTACCAGCGGAACATCAGTTTGCGACTGGCCTTGATGAAGCTTTTTTCCGGCGGGTGTTCCACGGTGTGGATCGCGGCGTCCGGCACGTAGAACGTGTCGTAGCCCAGGCGCATCAGGCTGAACCAGCTCGACTTGTCGTCACCGGTCAGGAACTTGAAGCGGCCCAGGCGCCAGTGTTGCAGCGAGTCGCTTTCCACGTCGGCGATGAAGTCCGGGTTGGTGACCACGGTGGCGCGGAACACCGACATCCGGCCGGTCATGGTCAGCACGCGCTTGGACAGGGCCATCGAGCACATGTTGATGTGGCGCTGGGCGAATCGCAGTTTGTGCCACTCGCTCATGATGTAACCGCCGCGCACTTCGCAGAACTCGTTGGTGGTCAGGCCGCCGACATTGCCGAACAGCTGGAACCACGGCACGGTCTTGAGCACGGTGCCCTCGGCGAGCACGGTGTCGCCATCGATCACGGCCACCACGGCGCGGTCGTCCGGCAGGTGGCGGGAGATGGCGCGGAAACCGTAGGCCAGGCCATCACGCTTGCCGGTGCCAGGAATACGCACGAAGTCGAGCTTGACCCGATCCGGCGGATTCATTTTCGTCCAAAGGCTTTTCACCAGCTTCTCATCGGACATTTCGACGATGGAGCACACCATCGTGGTCGGCAGGCCGCAGTCGATCGCTTCGCGGATCACTGAGGCGTAGACCTGAGCGGTGGTCAGCGCGTCAATACGGAAGCTGGTGACCATCAAGAACACATGGGACGGGTCTGCCGCTTTACCCAGCTTGCGCACTTTGCGCCGCAGGTGCGGGTAGACCACGTACAGAAACAGCATCCCGCGCACAAAGTGCGTGGCGCCCATCGAGTAGCGCCAGATGCCGATGAAACCGATGAGGAAGATAAAGTCCTTCGAATCGGAATCGAATGTGGACGCAGGCAACGCCATGGCGATGCCCATCAAAATACTTAAGTAAAACAGCCAACCGGCGGCCTGAAGTAGGCCGTGCTTTAGCCTGTGCATAATCTGCATCCGTCTCTATCTCGGGCGAGCCTGTCGGGTGGCCCGATGGGGTTAAGGCAGGCGAAAGACCGGCCGGGGGGTGAAATCCCCCGGCCGGAAAACTGACTTACCAGCAGATGCCTTCAGTCCGGCCACTGACGCTGGTGGCTTTGGACATGAAGCCGACCAGGTCGACCACTTGCTTGCCGTGTGGAGCGTTCTGCGCCAGGGCGCGGAATTTCTCGTCACGGTTGCCGAGGATGATTACGTCGGAGTTGGCGATCACGTCGTCAAAGTCGGCGTTGAGCAAGGACGAGACGTGAGGGATCTTCGACTCGATGTAGTCCTTGTTTGCGCCGTGGACACGGGCGTATTCGACGTTGCTGTCGTAGATGCTCAGGTCGTAACCCTTGCCGATCAGCATTTCCGCCAGATCCACCAGCGGGCTCTCGCGCAGGTCATCGGTGCCGGCCTTGAAACTCAGGCCCAGCAGGGCGACTTTGCGTTTGTCGTGGCTGGAAACGATGTCGAAGGCGTTCTGCACCTGGGACTCGTTGCTGCGCATCAGCGAGTTCAGCAAAGGCGATTCCACGTCCAGGGCACCGGCGCGGTAGGTCAGGGCGCGCACGTCTTTCGGCAGGCAAGAGCCGCCGAACGCGAAGCCTGGGCGCATGTAGTACTGGGACAGGTTCAGCGTCTTGTCCTGGCAGACCACTTCCATCACTTCGCGACCGTCGACGCCGCACGCCTTGGCAATGTTGCCGATCTCGTTGGCGAAGGTCACCTTGGTGGCGTGCCACACGTTGCAGGTGTACTTGATCATCTCGGCGACAGCGATGTCCTTGCGGATGATCGGTGCGTCGAGCTCTTCGTACAGCGATTGCAGAACGTCACCCGAGGCCTTGTCGAACTCGCCGATGACGGTCATTGGCGGCAGGTCGTAGTCAGCGATCGCGGTGCTTTCGCGCAGGAACTCAGGGTTCACTGCAACGCCGAAATCAACGCCGGCTTTTTTGCCGGAGCAGTCTTCGAGGATCGGGATGACAACGTTTGCGACGGTGCCCGGCAAAACGGTGCTGCGAACCACGATAGTGTGGCGGGTGGTCTTGTCACGCAGGACAAAACCGATCTCGCGGCACACGGCTTCGATGTAGTTCAGTTCCAGGTCGCCGTTCTTCTTGCTCGGCGTACCGACGCAGATCATCGACAGGTCGGTGTCGCGAATCGCTTCGGCGAAGTTGGTCGTGCCGCGCAGTTTGCCCGTCTCGATACCCTTCTTCAGAAGTTCGCCCAGACCCGGTTCAACGATCGGCGAACGGCCGGCGTTGATCATATCGATTTTGTCTTTGGCAACATCGACGCCAACGACGTCATGGCCCCGTGCAGACAGGCAACCGGCACATACTGCGCCGACGTAACCCAAACCAAATATGCTGATGCGCATCGCAATTACCTCTGTGTTTATCAAGCCATTACATGGCCGGAGTTAATGGTGTTCAGCGGTATAGTGCACTCGCAAGTGCGGCCTTACAGGCGCCGAAGCGCCGCGTGCAGGCATACAAAGTTCCGAGTGTCTAAATAAGTGCACTCAAGATGTGCGCAACTAGGCCTTATTATTCTGATGTGCCCTGTTATGCAGCCGATCTTCTGATCAGAAGACATTCGTGCAATGGTCTTGCGCGCTTAATGTCAGGCGGAAGCCCGTAAATCAAGCGGTTGGGTGCTCAGGAGAGCACGTTTATAGGGGCGCAGCCTTGGCCTTGAAGGGGATAGTGATGAGCGTATCTCCTGTCCTTTATGTGTTGCCCAAATTAGAGGCCCAGTCTGCAGAAGTTAATGTGACAACTTCGCTACGTGACGCTCTTCTCTGCGTAAGTTATCTCGTACATGCATTGAGAGAATCGTTACCGGTGGTATGAGCTACGCATTTGGACATAGTTCCAGCCCGCCCATCGCGAATTCTGAAATTTCTTGAAATATTGAGAAAGATGGCACTGCTCTCAGATTGATAGCACTTACCGTTTGGCCCTTTATATATAGGCTTATTATCGAGTCAGATAGTTTTGTGCCACTACCGATAAAAATTTTCAGTGCCACTACTGAAAAAAATAATCAAAGTCGAGTGAAACAATAGTTAGAAAATCGAGTGATGTATTTTTGGCGCCAATAAAACGGCAAATATGGCGGGGAATTGTTGGACGATCAGACGGCGGTGCACGACGAATTTTTACTGTCGTGCACCGATCGGGTGCTTACTCTGGCGCGTGATCGCGCAGGAATACCAGATGGTCCGGTTTAGACTGCTCGGCACTGTAGCGATAGCCTTGAACGTCAAATTTTTTGAGGTCTGCCGGGTCGTTGACGCGCTCTTCAATGACAAAACGACTCATCATTCCGCGCGCTTTTTTTGCATAGAAGCTAATGATCTTGTATTGGCCGTTCTTCAAGTCCTTGAAGTCGGTATTAATGATGCGCGCGTTCAGGGCACTGCGTTTGACCGAGGAGAAGTATTCGTTGGAGGCCAGGTTAAGCAACACGTCGTCGCCCTGATCGGCCAGGGCTTCGTTCAGCCATTCGCTGATCCGGGTGCCCCAGAACGCATACAGATCCTTACCACGGGCATTCGCCAGTTTGGTGCCCATCTCCAGACGATAAGGCTGCATCAGGTCCAGAGGGCGCAGCAGGCCGTACAGGCCTGAGAGCATGCGCAAGTGCTGCTGGGCGTAATCGAAATCGGCTTCGCTGAAGGTTTGAGCGTTGAGACCGGTGTACACGTCACCCTTGAAAGCGAGCAACGCCTGCTTGGCGTTTTCCGGTGTGAACGCTGGCGTCCAGCTGCCGAAACGCGCGGCGTTGAGGCCGCCGATCTTGTCGGAGACGTGCATCAACTCACTGATCTGCGCTGGCGTCAGGTCGCGCAGCTGCATGATCAGCTCCTGGGAATGGTCGAGGTATTGCGGCTGGGTGAAGCGCTGGGTCGCCGGCGGTGTTTCGTAGTCGAGGGTCTTGGCGGGGGAAATCACCATCAGCATGAAGTCGTCTCCTTTAATCGTGGGGGCGATTCTAGGGGGTTGAGCCGGTTCACTCCAGCTATCAAGTCCATAGGTGATCGGTGGTTTGACTGGATGGGCTTTTGTGGCGAGGGAGCTTGTCGGATCGCCGCACCGTCCCGCTCGAGCGCGAAGCGGTCGCAAGATTGCTGCGCAGGTTTCACCAGAAGGAATCAGATCGCAGGTTTGGGGCTGCTTCGCAGCCCAGCGGGAGCAAGCTCCCTCGCCACAATGGGTTCGGTGCTGCTGCGGGAATGTGGGCCGGATCAGCTATAGTGCCGCGCGGGTTTTGTTATGGAGACATCCCTTTGCGTATCGTTTTTCTATTATCGGCCTGGCTATTGAGCTTCGGTGCCATGGCGGCGCCCGGCGATGTGGCGACGCTTGATCGCAGCACATGGCCGGAACAGCTCAGCAGCCCGACGCTGTTCGACGTGGCATCACGCGCCGAAATCCTCATGTTCGCGCGGGTGCTGCTCGCCAGCGAATCGCTGGATGAAGCGAACCTGGCCCAACGCCTGGGCCTGCGCAAGATTAATCTGGAGGCCGTCAACAATCTGCGCCAGCGCCTGTGGCAGCGCTTGCTCGCCAACTACAACTTTGCCCAGCAGAGCTGCGATCAGGATGCCTCCTTTTGTTTCCTCGTCGAGGACTTGGACACCCTGCGCCAGCAAGCGGCCAAGTTTCAGGTCAGCGACGACAGCTATTACATCAAGTGGTCGGAGCCGAGCCGGTTGTTCCACGCCCAGTATCTGGACGAGCAACTGCGCAAGGCCGCGCTGTTTCCACAGAGCAGCAGCGAAGTCGATCGTTTTGGCGACTATGAGCGCAACGGCGACGAGATGCATGACCGGCTGTTTTTGCTGACGTTCGACAGCGCCGCCAATGTCACGCCGGACAACACCGGCTGGGTCACGGAGTACCTGCGCAAGTCCAACATGAGCGGCACCTTCTTTGTGCTGGGTAAAGACATCCAGGCGCGTCTTTCCGAGCGCTCGGTGGCCAGTCTGCAAGTGACGTATTCGACGCAGTGCATCGGTGTGCAAGGCTGGGAGTTTCGCTCCCACAGCCACTGGCAGGACTGGCAGGATTCGGTGCGCCGTAGCGTCGACCTGGTCAAAAGCAAACTGCCGGAGAATTACGTGCCGCTGTTTCGCCCGCCGGATGGCCAGCGCCGCTCGGATGCCGAAGGCTTCTTCAAGGCTCAGGGTTTGCAAGTAGCCTTGTGGGACATCGATGCCCAGGATGGCGCCGGCAAGCTCAAGGGCAACCCGAGCGCCCAGCGCGTGTTGACGCTGATGCTGCTGTGGCGACACGGGGTGATCAACTTCAATGTGAAGCAGGATGCCGTGAAAACGGCGATGCCCTGGCTCATTACGCAAACGGCGCAAAGCGGGATCGGTTGGGAGGATTGTCAGGACGCGTTTCGTTGAAACCGTCAAAAGCCCGGAATCATTGGAGAGGAGGGCAAAGCGGGGTGATTTTCGAGCAGATTTCGATGCAGGCGGACTTCCGACTTTAACGGGGTGATGGCCATCCGCCTAGTGCTATTGGTCACTCTGAAAAATAAACTTCAAAAAAACGTCAAAGTACTTTTTTCTGTCATGGGTTTTGGAGTATTACGAAGACAGACCGCCGAAACCTGCAACACAGGTGGCGTCTCCCAAGACCCCGCTATGGATGCAGTTCACTTGAGTCCCCGCAGGTGAATTCGGTAGTCACTTCGAGGCGCAGCACCGCCAAGGTATTGCGTCGAATGGCTCCCACAAAGGTGACCGAGTATGGATGATCACGGACGTAGTTCTTCCTCCAACCAGCCAATCCTTTATGTACTCGATACCAACGTATTGATTCACGATCCAAACGCCCTGCTAAACTTCGAAGAACACCACGTTGCCATCCCGATGACCGTGCTTGAGGAGCTGGACAAGCTCAAGAGCGGGCATCACAGCGTGGCTGCGGAATGCCGTCAGGCGATTCGCCTGATCGACAAGACCCTGGGCGATGCCAGCCCCGAAGACGTCGAGCTTGGCGTACCGATCCAGCGTGGCAAAAGTGGGCCCAAGGGTTTGCTGTCAATTCTGATGAGCAAGCGTGCCGAGCCGAACATCATTCTTCCCGAACACCTGAACGACAACATCATCATCAACCAGTTGATCGACTTGCACGCGCGCGAACCCAAGCTGCCCGTGGTGCTGGTCACCAAAGACATCAACATGCGCCTCAAGGCCCGGGCGTGCGGGATCGCGGCCGAGGACTACAGCACCGACCAATTGGTCGATGACGTATCGCTGCTGCCCAACGGTTACCACAACATGACCGGCTCCTTCTGGGACCTCGTGAGCAAGGTCGAAACCCGTCAGGACCATGGCCGCACCTGGCACCAGGTGAAGCTGATCGATAACCTGCCGGCCGTGCACATCAACGAGTTCATCATCGACGAGCAGGGCTTTGTCGGCTGGATCAAGGAGATTGAGGAAGACCGGCTGCTGATCCTTGACCTGCACCAGGAACCGTTGTTGCACCAGGAAGCCTGGGGCCTGAAACCGCGTGACATCTATCAGAGCCTGGCGCTGTACGCCTTGCTTGACCCGGATATCCACCTGGTCAACCTGACCGGTGCTGCCGGTTCCGGTAAAACCATCCTGGCCTTGGCCGCAGCGATTGAGCAGACCATGGTCAGCAAACGCTATCGCCGCATTATTGCGACTCGTAGCGTGCAGGGTCTGGACCAGGAAATCGGTTTCCTGCCCGGCACCGAAGCGGAAAAAATGGAACCTTGGCTGGGCGCCATTACCGACAACCTCGAAGCCTTGCACATGGATGACGAAAACACCCATGGCAGCGTCGATTACATCCTCAGCAAAGTGCCGTTGCAGTTCAAATCCCTCAACTACATTCGAGGCCGCAGCTTCCAGCAGAGTCTGATCCTGATCGATGAATGCCAGAACCTGACACCGCACCAGATGAAAACAATCATCACCCGTGCCGGTGCCGGTTCCAAAGTGGTGTGCCTGGGCAACCTGGCACAGATCGATACCCCTTACCTGTCCGCGACCAGCTCCGGATTGACCTACCTGACCGAACGCTTCAAGGATTTCCCGAACGGTGTCCACATCACCCTGCAAGGGGTGCCACGTTCGATTCTGGCCGAATACGCCGAATCGCATTTGTAACCACATAACCAGAACCGGGCGGCCCAAAGCTGCCCGGTTTTTTATGCCCACCACAAAACCCTTGTAGGAGCGAGGCTTGCCCGCGAAGACGGCGGCACATTCAACATCAATCTGTCTGACACGCCGCCTTCGCGGGCAAGCCTCGCTCCTACAAGGGCCATCCATCAAATAATCAAACGTGCGAAAAATTGACCCGCAGGTTTACAATCGACGCTCCTGATCAGGAGTAACCCTGTGCTGACTCATCTCGATTCCCAAGGTCGCGCCAACATGGTCGACGTCACCGAAAAAGCCGTGACGTTCCGTGAAGCGACCGCTCAAGCGCTGGTGCGCATGCTGCCCGAAACCCTGCAGATGATCGTCAGCGGCGGTCACCCCAAGGGTGACGTGTTCGCCGTGGCGCGCATCGCCGGCATTCAAGCAGCGAAGAAAACCAGCGACCTGATTCCCCTGTGCCATCCGCTGATGCTCACCGGCGTCAAGGTCGAGCTGAGTGCCGAAGGCGATGACACCGTGCGCATCGTCGCGCGATGCAAGTTGTCCGGGCAGACCGGCGTCGAGATGGAAGCCCTGACCGCTGCCAGTGTCGCCGCGTTGACGATCTACGACATGTGCAAGGCCGTGGACCGTGGCATGACCATCGAAAGCGTGCGGCTGCTGGAAAAACTTGGCGGCAAGAGCGGCCATTTCCAGGCAGATCAGCCATGAATGTCACCGTGAAGTTTTTTGCCCGCTACCGCGAAGCGCTCGGCGTGGACTCGGTCAAGGTTGAAGGCGATTTCGCCACCGTCGACGATGTGCGTGCGTTGCTGGCTCAGCGTGACGGTGCCGAGGTGCTGTGCGAGCAGAACCTGATGTGCGCCCGCAACGAAGACCTCTGCCAGCTCGACGAACCGGTGACTGACGGTGACGAAGTGGCGTTTTTTCCGACCGTGACTGGGGGCTGACATGGCGATTCGCGTGCAGTCCACGGCCTTCGATCCGGGGGCGGAAGTCAATGCCATGCACGCCGCCAATGTCGGCGTTGGGGCGGTGGTGAGTTTCGTCGGCTACGTGCGCGACTTTAATGACGGGCTCGATGTGGCCGGGATGTTTCTCGAGCACTATCCGGGCATGACCGAAAAAGCCCTCGGCAAAATCGCCCTGGAGGCGGAACAGCGCTGGCCGCTGTTGAAGCTTGAAGTGCTGCACCGGATCGGAGCCCTGGAGCCGGGTGAACCGATCGTCTTCGTCGGCGCCGCCAGCGCCCACCGCCAGGCGGCGTTCGACGCCTGCGCCTTTGTCATGGACTACCTGAAAACCCGTGCGCCGTTCTGGAAGAAAGAAAACACCAGCGACGGGCCGCGTTGGGTGGAAGGGCGTGACAGTGATCATGCGGCGGCGGATCGCTGGAAGCAGTAGACAACCTGTTATTTTGTTGTCGAAAGGTCTGACCCCATCGCGAGCAGGCTCACTCCCACAGTTGATCTCCATGAACACAAAATCTGTGTACGACGTAGATCCCTTGTAGGAGCGAGCCTGCTCGCGAAGGGCCATTCGCATCACCCAATATCTTCCTGACGCACCACCCGACCATCGGCCATAACCCCGATTGACGACTTATACATAAAAGTCCAGTATGGAATTATAAGTACAAAAAAAGGTGTTTCCTCCGTTTCAGCTCTTTCTTCTGTCTTGCCAAACCAACAACAACCCGCGAGAGAACGACCATGAAGAAACTCCCCCTCATCACCGGTCTGGCGCTGAGCCTGTTAGCGTGCAGCACGCTGTTCGCCGCCGACAAAACCCTGCGCATCGGCATTGAAGCCGCTTATCCGCCCTTCGCGTCGAAAACCGACAAGGGCGAGATCGTTGGTTTCGACTACGACATCGGCAATGCCCTGTGCGCGCAGATGAAGGTCAAGTGCGTGTGGGTAGAAGGCGAATTCGACGGTCTGATTCCTTCCCTGAAAGTGAAGAAAATCGACATGGCGCTGTCGTCCATGACCATCAACGAAGACCGCAAGAAGTCGGTGGATTTCTCCCACAAGTACTACTTCACTTCATCGCGTCTGGTGATGAAGGAAGGCGCGGCCGTGGATGACCAGTACGCCAGCCTCAAGGGCAAGACCGTCGGTGTGCAGCGCGCCACCACCACCGACCGTTACGCCACCGAGGTGTTTGAACCGAAGGGCATCAACGTCAAGCGCTACGGCAACAACGAAGAAATCTACATGGACCTGGCAGCCGGTCGCCTCGACGCCATTTTTGCCGACACCATCCCACTGAGTGACTTCCTGGCGATGCCGCGTGGCAAGGGCTACGCCTTTGTCGGGCCGGAGTTGAAGGATCCGAAATACGTGGGCGAGGGTGCCGGGATTGCGGTGCGCAAGGGTAATAGCGAGTTGGTTGCCGAGTTGAACACGGCCATTGATGGCATTCGTGCGAGTGGCGAGTATCAGAAGATTTCCGAGAAGTACTTCAAGTCGGACATTTACGGCGACTGATCAACCTATATCGCGAGCAAGCCCGCTCCCACATTAGTCCTGCGAACACAGGCAAAATGTGGGAGCGGGCTCGCTCGCGAAGAGGCCGGATCAGCCAATACACATCGTTGGGCTCAGCCCTTCAATTCCTTCAAATGCTTGTAAACAGTCGCCCGCCCCATGTTCAGCACATTGGCCACATAGTTCGAAGCGCTTTTGCCCTTGAAGGCTCCTTCGGCGTGCAACGCCAACACCAGTTCGCGTTTGTGGTCGCGTGTCAGCAGGTTCAGGCTCAGCTGACGTTCGCGCAGCCAGGCGTGCAGGAAAGTATTGATACGCTCCTGCCAGTCATCGCGAAACAGTGAGTCCGGCTGCGGAATCAGCTTGCTTGGTGACAGGAACAGGTCCAGCGCGGCCTTGGCATTTTCGAACAGCGAGATGTTCAGGTTGATGCACAGCACCGCCAGAGGATGGCCGTCGTTGTCGCGCAAGACACTGCTCAGGCTGCGAATCTTCTGGCCGTCCCAATTGAGCTTTTCATACGGCCCGATGTTCCGTTCGCTGACATCGTCGCTGAGCATGTCCTCCAGTGCCGCGTCATCGCCCACTTCCCGCTTGGACAGATTGTTGGCGATGTAATCGATTTTTTGCGTGCGCAGATCGTGCAGCACCACCTCGGCATGAGGGAAGAACAACGTAGCGATCGCATCGGCGATTGCCCGGTAGTTGTCCAGGGCCGGGTCTTTTTCAGGTGCGTTCATACAGTGGAGCTCCAGGCAGCGTCAGCGCCCTGCAAAAAGGGCGCTGGAAGTGTGCCGCAATCGTGTCGACACGTCACCTGAGGACGAAAGTCAGCCCAGGCGGGCGGGGGAGAGCATCTCGGCGTCCAGGCCGAAACGGCTGAGCTGTTCGGGCAAGGCTTCACCGCGTACCAGCGCTGCGCCGGCCTGGCCCATGGCCGGGGAAGTCTGGATGCCGTAGCCACCTTGCGCCGCGACCCAGAACAGCCCTGGCACATGTTGATCGAAGCCGCAGATGAGGTCTCCGTCTGTTACGAAACTGCGCAGACCGGCCCAGGTTCGGGTCGGACGGCGGATGGTCAGGGTGGTGGCTTCTTCGATCTGGTAGATGCCCATCGCGATATCCAGCTCTTCGGGCTGCACATCGTGTGGCTCGACCGGGTCGGCGTTGGCTGGCGAGCCGAGGAACATTCCGGCGTCGGGTTTCATGTAGAACGATTCGTCGAGGCTGACTAGCATCGGCCAATGGTGGATGTCCACGCCCTCGGGGCCGGCGAAGATGAATGCCGCGCGCCGCTTCGGTTGCAGGCCCAACGGCTTGGCGCCGGCCAGCTCGCCGATCTTGTCGGCCCACGCGCCTGCCGCGTTGATGATGACCGGTGCGCTAAAGGTCTGGCTGTTGGTTTGAACCTGCCACAGGCCTTCGGCATTGCGGGTCAGGCTCAGCACTTCGCTGTCGGTGTGGACTTCGCCTTTATTGCGACGGATACCGCGCAAGTAACCCTGGTGCAGGGCATCGGTGTCGATGTCGCTGGCAGTAGGGTCGTAGATCGCGCCATGGACTTTTTCACGGCGCAGGATCGGCAGGCGCGCGCAGGCTTCGTCGGCACTGAGCCGTTGCATCTCTGCCACCGTGGCCTTGGCACTCAGGTATTGATTGTTCAGTTCGGCCGGGTCGCCGGTGAAGTCCACGGTCATCTCGCCGCGCGGGGTCAGCAGCGGGTGTTCGCAGAAACCGGCTGGCGGCGCATCGAAGAAGTCGCGGCTGGCCTGGGTCAGTGCCCGAACCTGCGGTGTGCCATAGGCTGCGGTATACAGCGCGGCGGATCGACCGGTGGAGTGATAAGCCGGGTGGGATTCGCGTTCGAGCACAATCACCCGGGCGTGCTGCGACAGCCAGAAACCGGTGGAAGCGCCGGCAATCCCGCCGCCGATGATGATGAAATCTGCCTGGCTCATGAACGTCTCCTGTCGAGCGCAAATGCCGAAATTGTAGAGATTCATTGTGGGAGCGGGCTTGCTCGCGAAAGCGGTGTGTCAGTCCACTCATTGGTGAATGTCAGACCGCATTCGCGAGCAAGCCCGCTCCCACAGGATTTAGGTGTCAGGGCTGTAGGCGGTAGATGGCGTTGGCCAGTGCGATGTCTTCCAGGCCCAGGCCGATAGAACGAAAGAACACGTGACGGTCGTAGTCGGGACGCGGGACTTTTCCGCTGAGCAAATCGGGCAGGTCGCCGACAATCAAGCGCGTGTCCCAGCCATGCTGTTCCCCCGCAATCAGCATTTCACCCGCCGAGCCCGGGGTGGTCAGACGATAGTCGCAGAACACCTGCATGTCATTGAGGCTCTGCGGCGGCACTTCATGGGCGCGCGGGGCGTTGGTGCTGATGGAGGTGATCAGCGCCGGTTTACTCAAGTTGGATGGATCGATCACCGGGCCGGCGGACGAGGTGCAGAGCATGATCACGTCGGCGTCCTGAATCGCCGCTTCGCGACTGTCGGTGATGGTCAGGCGTGGATCGAGGCGTTTGAGCTGTGCCAGCGTTTCAGGGTTTTTATCGTTCAGGCTTGGCGAATAGAGGCTGATGCTCTGCCAGTCACGCAGATTTTTAACGTAATGCAGATGTGCCTGAGCCACCTTGCCGCTTCCGATAATCGCCAGGCGCTGCGCCTTCAACGGAGCGAGGGCATCGACAGCGACGGCGGTTGTTGCGGCCGTGCGTGCGGTGGTCAATTCGCCGGCATCGCAAAGCAGCAACGGTTGGCCGGTCTGCATCGACATCAACAATGTCCAGGCCGTCACCAGCGGACCTTGTTCGCGCACGATGTAGGGCGAAGTCTTGACCCCGTAGACGCCGTCTTCGGCCAGCACGCCCAAGTAGTTGATGAAGTCGCCAGCACCCTGAGGGAATTCCACCAGCTGTTGCGTCGGTTGCACCGCTTGCCCGGCAGCCAGGTCGCGGAACAGCTTACGCAGGATCTGCGGCACGTCGACCTGCGCCAGCAGTTCGCGGGCCTGGGGTTGGGTGATCACATATGGCGTACTGGACATGGTCGGCTCCGGGCACTGAAAGTAAACTAATTTGTCCATTATGGACTTTTAGTTGTCTCGAGCAACATCGGGACGAAAAAAAAGCGCAGTCCGTTTCCGGCTGCGCCTCTTTCAGTAAGGGCCGGGTTACGGGCGCTTACGCTCAACCGCCCGCAGTAGATGCGTCGGCGGCGTTTCACAGCTGATTTTCCGACCCAGCAACGCCTCGATGGACGGTAGCTGGTAGGAGTCATCTTCACCGGCGAAGCTGATGGACACGCCCTCCGCACCAGCACGACCGGTACGGCCGATGCGGTGCACATAGTCGTCCGGGACTTCCGGCAGGGTGAAGTTGATCACGTGGCTGATGCCGTCGATGTGGATGCCGCGACCGGCCACGTCGGTGGCGACCAGCACGCGGATCTTGCCTTCGCGGAAGCCTTCCAGAGTCTTGATGCGCTTGTGCTGCGGCACGTCGCCGGACAGTTGCGCGGCGTTTACGCCGTCACGCACCAGGCGTTCTTCGATGCGCCGCACTTCATCCTTGCGGTTGGCAAACACCATCACCCGCTCCCAGCCGTTGTCGTTGACCAGGTTGTAGAGCAGTTTGTACTTGTCGGCACCGGCGACGGCATAGATGTGTTGCTCGACGTTTTCGCTGGCCACGTTCTGCGACTCGATCTCGACGATCGATGGGTCGGTGGTCCATTGCTTGGCGAGGTTCATCACGTCTTCGGTGAAGGTCGCGGAGAACAGCAGCGTCTGACGTTCGTTCTTCGGCGGCGTCTGGCGAATGATCTGGCGCACTTGCGGGATGAAACCCATGTCGAGCATGCGGTCGGCTTCGTCCAGCACCATCACTTCGACCATGTCCAGATGCACGTCGCCGCGCTGGTTGAAGTCGAGCAAGCGGCCCGGGGTGGCCACGAGGATGTCGCAGTGACGGGCTTCGAGGTGCTTGAGCTGCTTGTCGAAGTCCATGCCGCCGACAAAGGTCATGACGTTGAGGCCGGTGTACTTGGTCAGGTCGGCGGCGTCCTTGGCGATCTGCACCACCAGTTCGCGGGTCGGCGCGATGATCAGCGCCCGCGGTTCACCCATGTAGCGTTCTTTGGGTGGCGGGGTTTCAAGCAGTTGCGTGATGATCGAAATCAGGAACGCAGCGGTTTTGCCGGTGCCGGTCTGGGCGCGACCGATGGCGTCTTTGCCCGCGAGGGTGAAGCCAAGCACTTGCGCCTGGATCGGCGTGCAATACGGGAAGCCCAGGTCCTGGATGGCGTGCATCAGTTCCGGGGCGAGTTTGAAGTCGTGGAAACGGGTTTTGCCTTCCTGGGGTTCAACGGCGAAGTCTTCGAGTTTCCAGGGGATGACCGGCGCTTTCGGTTTCGGTTTCGGTTCGCGACTTGGTTTTGCCGGTTTCGGCGTTTCGCTGCGCGGTGGCTCGGCGGCGAGAATCTCGACAGGTGGGGCGGCCGGTGTGGTCACAGGCTCGTGTTTCGGTGCCGCTACGGTTGCGGTCCGGCCAGGCTGATTACCGTCGGTGCGGTGGCTGGGGATATGAGACGGAGCGCTGGGAACTGGCGCGAGCTGCTCAGTCTCGCTTTTACCGAACATTTTCTTGAGTGCTTTGAGCACGGTCATCTCATCAATTGGTTAAGGAATATACGCCGGCCAGTGTAATGCAAGAATCGGGCGCGGCGTAGTGGGATGGATCAATGGGTAACTTTTAGCGTAAACGCTCGACCAGCCAGACGCCGATGTCGCGGATTTCTTCGGGTAACACTTCGTGGCCCATTGGGTATTCCTGCCATGTCACGGTGACACCACGCTGCTTTAAATACTCGTGAGCGGTGCGGCCCATGGAGTTTTGAACGACGTCATCGTACTGGCCATGCAAAGACAGTACGGGAATGCGTTGCTGGCTGGCGGAAAGCTCCAGTTCATCGCTGAAGGTCGGTGCATACGTCGAGAGGGCAAGTACGCCACCCAACGGTCCCTGCCATTTCAGAAACGCGGTGTGTAACGCCACCGCGCCACCTTGGGAAAAGCCTGCCAGAAAGATCCGCGAGGCGTCTATTCCGATGGCGCGCTGCACTTCGATCAATTTAACGATCCTGTCCGCCGACTCTTCCAGCTGCTCGCGATTGATCGCGCGCGCCGGGCTCATGGCCAATATGTCGTACCAGCTGGGCATCGCGTAGCCACCGTTGATGGTCACGGCGCAGGTCGGTGCCTGGGGGAGAACGAAGCGCGTAGTCAGCAGGGTTTCCTGCAACGCCTCGGCAACCGGCAGGAAGTCGTAGCGGTCGGCGCCCAGGCCGTGCAGCCATATAACGCAGGCGTCTGCGGGCTCTACGGGTTGAAGAATCAAGGGCTCGGTCATGGCTGCTCCAGTTTTGTGCGTGCGCTCTCATTGGGTGCGTGATGTGAGTGCGCGTCAGGTTGATCCGTTAATAAGATGTCGCAAGGCTACAAGTTTTGCTATTGACCTGTCCCTTAACCGCATCGGCAAGCGGTCTGGTACGGGCTTTGCTATGTGAAAGCGGTGCAACCTATCTCGCGCCTTGCGGTAACACTATCAGTGTACTGCTGGCAGCGGGATAGCAAAGAATCCGGTGATGGATGTTCGCCAGTGGCCGCTACGGGCTTCGCGAACGTGAAAGGGCTACAGCCCGTTCGGCCGATTGGTGAGAAGTGAGTTGTCCATGATGTGGATTTTCTCTTACTAGACTCATAGCTAAGGTCTTTACGTCGGTTGACCCCAAAAAAAGCCAACACGGGTCGACTACGCCTCATAAGGGTGCGACTGGACTCACGCTCCGACACAACAAGAGCAAAACTGGAGGTTTGAATGAAGATGTTGAAATCCACCCTGGCTATCGTGACTGCAGCTGCAGTGCTTGGTGTCAGCGGGTTCGCTCAGGCGGGTGCAACCCTGGATGCAGTTCAGAAGAAAGGTTTCGTACAGTGCGGTGTCAGTGACGGTCTGCCGGGCTTCTCGGTTCCGGACTCCACTGGCAAGATCATCGGTATCGATGCTGACGTCTGCCGCGCTGTGGCCGCTGCCGTTTTCGGCGATGCGACCAAGGTCAAGTTCAGCCAGTTGAACGCCAAAGAGCGCTTCACCGCGCTGCAGTCCGGCGAAATCGACGTGTTGTCGCGTAACACCACCTGGACCAGCTCCCGCGATTCGGGCATGGGTCTGGTGTTTGCCGGCGTGACTTACTACGACGGCATCGGCTTCCTGGTGAACAACAAGCTGGGCGTGAAAAGCGCTAAAGAGCTCGACGGCGCCACCATCTGCATTCAAGCCGGTACCACCACCGAGCTGAACGTTTCCGACTACTTCCGCGGTAACGGTCTGAAATACACCCCGATCACTTTCGACACCTCCGATGAAAGCGCCAAGTCGCTGGAATCGGGTCGTTGCGACGTGCTGACCTCCGACAAATCCCAGCTCTACGCACAACGCAGCAAGCTGGCGACCCCGACCGACTACGTCGTTCTGCCGGAAACCATCTCCAAGGAGCCTCTGGGCCCAGTCGTGCGTAAAGGCGACGAAGAGTGGTTCAGCATCGTGAAGTGGACCCTGTTCGCCATGGTCAACGCTGAAGAAATGGGTATCACCCAGAAAAACGTTGAAGCTGAAGCCAAATCCACCAAGAACCCGGACGTTGCTCGTCTGCTGGGCGCTGACGGTGAATACGGCAAAGACCTGAAAGTGAAGAAAGACTGGGTCGTGCAGATCGTCAAGCAAGTGGGTAACTACGGTGAAGTGTTCGAGAAAAACCTCGGCAAGGGCACTCCACTGGCCATCGACCGCGGGCTGAACGCTCTGTGGAACAACGGCGGCATTCAATACGCACCACCAGTGCGCTGATGGTTCTATCACCCGGTGGGCCAACCACCGGGTGATGTTCTGTTCCATTACATCCGGGGCACTTCATGCAAAATTCAATCGGCGCACCAAAGCAGAGGCTCAGCCTCAGCGATCCCAAAGTGCGTGCGTGGCTATTTCAGATCATCACCATTGTGGCGGTGGTCTCGATGGGCTGGTACCTGTTCGACAACACGCAAACCAACCTTCAACACCGGGGCATTACCTCCGGTTTCAGCTTTCTGGAGCGCAGTGCCGGTTTCGGCATCGCTCAACACCTGATCGACTACACCGAATCGGACAGCTATGCCCGGGTGTTTGTCATCGGCTTGCTCAACACGCTGCTGGTGACGTTCATCGGCGTGATCCTGGCGACGATCCTCGGGTTCATCGTCGGTGTGTCACGGCTGTCGAAGAACTGGATCATTGCCAAGCTGGCGACTGTTTATGTGGAAGTCTTCCGCAACATTCCGCCACTGCTGCAAATCCTGTTCTGGTACTTCGCGGTGTTCCTGACCATGCCGGGGCCACGCAACAGCCACAACTTCGGCGACACCTTCTTCGTCAGCAGCCGCGG
This sequence comes from Pseudomonas sp. LBUM1660, assembly GCF_059695935.1. Taxonomy (NCBI): domain Bacteria; kingdom Pseudomonadati; phylum Pseudomonadota; class Gammaproteobacteria; order Pseudomonadales; family Pseudomonadaceae; genus Pseudomonas; species Pseudomonas sp. LBUM1660. Next base: position 1,204,038 of record NZ_CP166795.1, read on the forward strand.
CCTGAATATGCCGGCAGCGTTGGCTGCGGACGGTTTCTGGCCGTTTGTGGTCAGTGTCGTCGTGGCCATTGTCGCCATCGTGCTGATGAGCCGCTGGGCCAACAAGCGTTTCGAAGCGACCGGTGTGCCGTTCCACAAATTCTGGGTCGGCCTGGCGCTGTTTCTGGTGATTCCGGCGCTGGGCGCCTTGATCTTCGGCGCGCCGGTGCACTGGGAAATGCCCAAGCTGCAAGGCTTCAACTTCGTCGGTGGCTGGGTGTTGATCCCGGAACTGCTGGCGCTGACCCTGGCCCTGACCGTTTACACCGCGGCGTTCATCGCCGAGATCGTGCGTTCGGGCATCAAGTCGGTCAGCCACGGCCAGACCGAAGCGGCGCACTCGTTGGGCCTGCGCAACGGTCCGACCCTGCGCAAGGTGATCATCCCGCAAGCCCTGCGCGTGATCATTCCCCCGCTGACCAGCCAATACCTGAACCTGGCGAAGAACTCCTCGCTGGCGGCCGGTATCGGTTATCCGGAAATGGTGTCGTTGTTTGCCGGTACGGTGCTGAACCAGACCGGGCAGGCGATCGAGGTGATTGCCATCACCATGAGCGTGTACCTGGCGATCAGTATCAGCATTTCCCTGCTGATGAACTGGTACAACAAGCGCATTGCGCTGATCGAGCGGTAAGGAAAAGCGCATGAGTACTCATACTTTCAAACCTGACATGCCCCCACCGAGCAGCAGCATCGGTGTGATCGCATGGATGCGCGCCAACATGTTCTCCAGCTGGCTCAACACGCTGCTGACCCTGTTTGCGTTCTACCTCATCTACTTGGTGGTTCCACCGATCCTTGGGTGGGCGATCCTCGACGCCAACTGGGTCGGCACCTCCCAGGCCGACTGCACCAAGGAAGGCGCCTGCTGGGTGTTTATCCAGCAGCGCTTCGGCCAGTTCATGTACGGCTACTACCCTGTGGACCTGCGCTGGCGCGTGGACCTGACCGTGTGGCTGGCAGTCATCGGCGTGGCACCGTTGTTCATCTCGCGCTTCCCGCGTAAAGCGGTGTACGGGCTGAGCTTCCTGGTGCTGTACCCGATCATTGCCTGGTGCCTGTTGCATGGTGGCGTTTTCGGCCTGACCCAGGTGGCGACCAGCCAATGGGGCGGCTTGATGCTGACCCTGGTGATCGCCACCGTCGGTATTGCCGGTGCGTTGCCGCTGGGTATCGTACTGGCGCTGGGCCGTCGTTCGAACATGCCGGCGATTCGAGTGGTCTGCGTGACCTTCATCGAATTCTGGCGCGGCGTGCCGTTGATCACGGTGCTGTTCATGTCCTCGGTGATGCTGCCGTTGTTCCTGCCTGAAGGCATGAACTTCGACAAGCTGCTGCGAGCACTGATCGGCGTGATCCTGTTCCAGTCGGCCTACGTCGCCGAAGTGGTGCGTGGCGGTCTGCAAGCGATTCCCAAAGGTCAGTACGAAGCGGCCGCAGCGATGGGTCTCGGTTACTGGCGCAGCATGGGCCTGGTGATTCTGCCGCAAGCCCTGAAGCTGGTGATTCCTGGCATCGTCAACACCTTCATTGCGCTGTTCAAGGACACTAGCCTGGTGATCATCATCGGCCTGTTCGATCTGCTCAACAGCGTCAAACAAGCCGCCGCCGACCCGAAATGGTTGGGCATGGCCACCGAAGGCTATGTGTTCGCGGCCCTGGTGTTCTGGATTTTCTGTTTTGGTATGTCGCGCTATTCCATGCATCTGGAACGCAAGCTCGACACTGGCCACAAGCGTTAGGAGTTCTGTAATGAGCGAAGCAATCAAAAAGCCTGTGAGCCCTGAAGGCATTATTCAGATGCAGGGCGTGAACAAGTGGTACGGCCAGTTCCACGTGCTGAAAGACATCAACCTGAACGTCAAGCAGGGCGAGCGAATCGTCCTGTGCGGCCCGTCGGGTTCCGGCAAGTCGACGACCATTCGTTGCCTCAACCGTCTGGAAGAACACCAGCAGGGTCGCATCGTGGTCGATGGCGTGGAATTGACCAACGACCTCAAGCAGATCGAATCGGTCCGTCGTGAAGTCGGCATGGTGTTCCAGCACTTCAACCTGTTCCCGCACCTGACCATCCTGCAGAACTGCACGCTGGCACCGATGTGGGTGCGCAAGATGCCCAAGCGCCAGGCCGAAGAAATCGCCATGCATTACCTGGAGCGCGTCCGCATTCCGGAGCAGGCGCATAAATTCCCGGGGCAACTGTCCGGCGGCCAGCAACAGCGTGTGGCGATTGCCCGCGCCCTGTGCATGAAACCGAAAATCATGCTGTTCGACGAACCGACTTCGGCACTCGACCCGGAAATGGTGAAAGAGGTTCTGGACACCATGATCGGTCTGGCCGAAGACGGCATGACCATGCTCTGCGTGACCCACGAAATGGGCTTCGCCCGCACCGTGGCCAACCGCGTGATCTTCATGGACAAGGGTGAAATCGTCGAGCAGGCAGCGCCGAACGACTTCTTTGACAACCCGCAGAATGAGCGGACGAAGATGTTCTTGAGCCAGATCCTGCATTGATCGACGCTTGGCAGTGAAATAAACCCGGACAGTGTTCCGGGTTTATTTTTGTCTGGGGTTCGGGGTCAGGAGGTGAGTGCCGCTTCAAATTCCGGATGACGGGCGACCAATAGTTGTTTGAGGGCGGCACCTTCGTTCAAGACTTGAATTTCAGCCAGCAAATAGGGATGACGATCCAACAACTGCATCAGTGTGAGCAACGGTTTGGGCAAAGGCAGCTCACCACGCTCATACCGCGAAAAGGCATTGTTCCCACCGCCGGACAGCAACTTCACTGCGTTCTTTTGCGTGAGGTGGAGTTTGCGGCGGATACGCTTTATTTCAGAGCCGATCAGTTGCAAGCAGTCTGCGAGCAATTGATCGCCGGCATCCGAATAACGGTCGGCGCTGTCGGTGTCATGATCGAATTCTATTTCACCGCAGACTCTGCACTCCCAGCCTGCAAGATCGTTAACAAGTCGGGACATCTGTTTGTAATTGACGGAGAGGGTACGTCCTTCGAAGTGTCCCATTCCATCGTGAGTGCCGCAGTTGACGCATTGCTGCGTTCTCATAGATTTTTCTCCTTGAAGGAGACTACTGGATGTCCACCGCCGGGGCGGTAAGACACTTTTATGTAAATCTCCATTCCATGAAATTTCGTGTGATAAACGTCTTGCCAGACTCTGTGGTCGACATAGGTGGTCATGGATTTGAAGAGCATTCGGCGCTCCAGTTCACAGATCGCCTGGATCATTTGCCAGAGGGTGAAACCCATGTCATTGCCCGATTCGAGAGCCCGCCGGGTGAATGCCTTTTTGCCTAGCCTGACAACCTCCGCCTTGACCACCGCCAAGTCGTAATGGGGTGTGCTCTTTTCCATAAGAAACCAAAAACCCTATCCCTGAAATTACCCTTAAAGGGTAATTTTTACTAATCGAAAATCCCGCTCCATTTCCCTGCCTCTGACCTTAGGCGGTTGCCGTCCTACGTGAAGCTGACTAACATGTCAGAAAATTCATCCTATGATTGGATGAAAGGGCGAATCCTATGTCAGACATTTCACCACTCGTTAAGCGATCCCTGGTCGATCAGGCCCTGGATCAACTGCGCCAACGCATCAATGCTGGCACTTGGCAGGTCGGCCAGCGTTTGCCTACCGAGCCAGAGCTGTCCGCCGAGTTGGGCATCAGCCGCAACACCGTGCGTGAAGCCATGCGTGTATTGGCGTTTTCCGGTTTGATCGAAATCCGTCAGGGCGACGGCAGTTACTTGCGGGCGGTGATCGATCCGCTGGATACCATGAAGGCCCTGTCCCGCTGCTCCCACGAACAGGCCCGCGAGACCCGGCACATCCTTGAAGTCGAAGCTATCGGCCTCGCGGCCTTGCGCAGAACTGACGAGGACCTGGTGGCGTTGCGCGAAGCGCTGGGCGTCAGCGGCAGCCACTATCACGGCGATCTCGACAGCTACATTGCCTGCGATCTGGTGTTCCACCGCCGTCTGGTGGACGCCGCGCACAACCCGACCCTCAGCGAGCTGTATCGCTATTTCTCCAGCATCGTCGGCGCGCAATTGCGCCAGACCTTGAACATCACTCCCCGACGCCAAGAAGTGTTCGACCTTCATATCGAGCTGCTTGATGCCGTCGAACAACGCGACCCGGAACGGGCCAAAGCCCTGTCGAGGCAGTTGATCAATGAACCTTGAAACCGAGAATTCCATGTCGAGCAGCAACAGCAACATCACTCAACCCAAGCGCACAGCAGAACTCGAAGAGCTGCTGATCGACGCCGAGGCCGATGACGAAGAGGTCCAGCAGCAGCATCCAATCCTGCGTCGTCCTTGGCTGTTGCTGCTGGGTTTGATTCTGGTCGCGCTGAACCTGCGCCCGGCGTTGTCGAGCATGGCGCCGATGCTCAGCGAAGTCTCCAAGACCCTCGGCTTGTCGGCGTCCCAGGCCGGACTGCTGACAACGTTGCCGGTCCTGTGCCTCGGTTTGTTTGCTCCGCTGGCGCCCTTGCTGGCGCGACGTTTTGGCGCCGAGCGCGTGGTATTGGGCATTCTGCTGATGCTGGCCGGCGGTATCATCCTGCGCAGTTCATTCGGTGAGGTCGGCCTGTTCGCCGGCAGTGTATTGGCCGGTGCGAGCATCGGTGTGATCGGTGTGTTGTTACCGGGCATCGTCAAGCGCGACTTCCCGAAACAGGCCGGCGCCATGACCGGCGTCTACACCATGGCTCTTTGTCTGGGCGCGGCGATGGCGGCGGGTGCGACGGTGCCGTTGAGCGAACATTTCGACAAGAGCTGGGCCTTGGGCCTCGGTTTCTGGGTCGTGCCTGCGCTGGTTGCGGCGGTTTTCTGGTTACCGCAAGTCGGGCAGAAACACGGTGCACACAACGTCGCCTATCGGGTTCGCGGCCTGTTGCGTGATCCGCTGGCCTGGCAAGTCACGTTGTACATGGGGCTGCAATCATCCCTGGCGTACATCGTCTTTGGCTGGTTGCCATCGATCCTGATCGGTCGCGGCCTGACACCGACCCAGGCCGGTCTCGTGCTCTCCGGTTCGGTGATTGTGCAGTTGGCCAGTTCTCTGGCGGCGCCCTGGTTGGCGACGCGCGGCAAGGATCAGCGGCTGGCGATTGTGGTGGTCATGCTGCTGACACTCGGCGGACTGTTCGGCTGTCTCTATGCGCCGATCGAAGGCCTGTGGGGATGGGCGATCCTGCTCGGTCTGGGGCAGGGCGGTGCGTTCAGTCTTGCGTTGACCCTGATCGTGCTGCGCTCGCGCGATTCCCATGTGGCCGCCAACCTGTCGAGCATGGCCCAGGGATTCGGTTATACCCTGGCGTCCATGGGGCCATTCGCGGTCGGTATCGTGCATGACTGGACGGGCGGCTGGACCGCGCTGGGCTGGATCTTCGGCGTGATCGGTCTTGGCGCCATCATCGCCGGCCTCGGCGCCGGGCGTTCGTTGTACGTTCAGGTTGAAAGCGAAAAAGTCTGAGCCGATGTCAGAGGTAAACAATCTCGACCGTCGCCGAGCCATCGAGGTCGATGGCGCTGCTCAACTCCAGGCTGTTGGCCGGCGCGATGACCGCGTCGACAGTCACCGTGGTGCTGAGGTTCTGGATCAGCACCGGGCCAGAGTTACTGCCGGCGCCGTCGGTAAACCCCAGGTAACTTGTCTTGGCGAGGGGGATCGGGTTGGCGCTGGCGCTGTTCCAGGTCATGCCACCGGTGGTGGAGTCGGTGCGTAAAAGACGGGCGAAACGGTCGGCGCTGGCGTTAGCCGGGTCGACGTTGAGTGAATACCGGCCGATCCTGTTATTGCGGTGGTCCCTGCCGAGGCCATAGTCGATCTCGCTGCTGATGGTCGCCGTGCCATCGCGGTTGTCGTGCATGATCAGGGCGAATGAAGTGGGCGCGTCGCAGCCCACTCTTAACGTCAGAGAACGGGGAGGCAGGCGAGTGCTCTGGTCAGGGTTCAGGTCTTTTTTTGACAGCTTCCCGAAGTCGACCACGCCGCCGTTGGACAACACCGGTTCGCAGGCCGCAGGCGCGAAGCGGGCACGCAAGATCACCTCCTGGGTGCGCCCGGCAGCGACGGCGTCGAACACAGCGGAAGTTTCCCAGGTGACCGCTTCACGTACTTGCATCCCTTGGTCTTTGACCCAAGCCGTCAGCTCAAGCTGTGCCGAGAAATGTCGGCCCTGTATCGGCACGCCGGCCTGCACCGGAGTGATCCCGAACCCGGGTCGCCAAATCAGGTTGCGCGCTGATTCTGTGGGTGGCTGGCCGCTACCGCCGACCAACCCCAGATCGACCACCTGACCATCCAGTACGGCGTCGCGAATGCGCAGTTGGTAGCTGCCGCGTTCGGCAAAGTGAAAGCGGGTGGCCGTCGCGGCCATGGCTCGATAGAACAGGGTCATGTCGATGGGTTGTGAGCAGTTCAGGCTCAGGTTCAGCTGGCGTTCTCCCAGGTTCCGCTCCGGTGTTGAATCGGGGCGAATTGCCCTGTTCATCAGCCCGTAATCCAGCACCGGCTGGCTCAGGTTGAACTGGCAGTCGTCAGAGTATCCCCAGGCGGGCGAAACGAATCCGTTCAGTAACAGGGTGGGTGGCAATAGCAAATAGCGGAACAGGTTCATGGCGTTATTCTCAGAGCGCTTGGCACTTGGCGGGGGCGGTTTCGTAATACGCCTGGGTGTCGGGGGCGGCCGGCAGTTCAAACTGAAGTTCGCAGCGATCCAGCCCAGGCGCGGAGATCCACAGTGCGCGTGAGTCCAGAACGTTGGGCAGGAAAACCAGGCCACCGTCCTGCACCAGGGTGACGAACTCGCCATCTTCGGTATTCACGGCTGCACCTTTCGGCAGGGGGGCGCCGTTGGTGGTGACTTTGAGCAGCGCGCGGCGGGTCAGGCTGATGCCGAACTCGATGTTGTCCACGGCACCGCGACCGGCAGAAATCACCGCCATCCCGTTGTGGATATCGGCATTGCGCGGCAGGGTTTTGGTGTCGACCTCCACTGCGCTGCGACCATAAGCCGCCACTTGCGGGACCACGGCCTGACCTTGCCAGTCGGTCCAGACCGGGCCGCTGGGTGTTGCCACTTTGATGGCGCCTATATTGCCTACCGACAACAGCGCAAACGTGTCGCTCACTGGATAAGGCGACAGCGTCACGCCACCGCCGTGCAACACGGCGCCACCACGGGCGCTGGCCTGATAGCTGGAACGCTCGGCGTCGGCGCGGGTGTAGTTCAGGTCCAGTTGGCTGTAGCGCGGTAACAGCGAAATACCGGCAGTGGATTGCACCTGTCTGTCATGCGTGTCGTGTTCAATGCCAAGTCGGTAAGCCAGTTGATCGTTGATCTGCTCACTCAAACCCACACCGCTGCGGTATTCACCTGAGGCGCTGCGCACCCAGGAGCGCGCCCGACGGTTCTCACCCAATGGAATGCTCAGGTTCAGGTAGACGCTGTCATCGCTGCGGTCCTTGCCGCTGACCTGCCATTCGGCCGTCACGGACACAGACACCGCCTCGATGTTGCTACCCCAGGAGGCGAGCGCGCGGCTGCTGCTTTGGCCGTCGAATGAACGGGAGCGGCTGAAACCGCTGCTAAAGGCGCCTAGCCATGGGTGGGACCACGACAGGGCGGCGCTTTGCTGGTCGCGGTAAGTGGATTCATCGTTGTCCCAGGGGCTGTCGAACACCGCATCTTCCAGTTCCCGGTAGCCAAGGGTGCGGTAAGAGCCTGCGGCATTGAGCGCCCACTGTTCGCTCAAACGGTGCGATACGGTCAGGGCAGCCTGAAGTCCCTGCCGAGCAGTCTCGCCACGGGCGGCGGTGCCTGTCAGGGTGGCCTGAACCTGTGTCGCGGACGTGGGCAACAAGCCCACGCCGGCAGCCGCTGCGTGATAGTCGGCGGCACCGGTCAGGCCTGTGCTGAACAAGACTTGCGGGTGAAGTGCACCACTCCAGCCACCACTGATCACCCACGGCTCGCCGCCCTGTGTCTCGCCAGCACCGCGCACTCGGCCGGCGGCCAACGAATAACCGGGCGCCGGCAAGCCGATGCCGAGCATCGCGGCGGGGACAACATAGCTGCGTTCGCTGCCATCGGCTTCCTTGAGGGTGACCTCTACATCGGAGCGGGTGTTGAGGCGTCGCACATTGTCGAGCGCAAAGGGGCCGGCGGGCACCACGGTGGAATGAATCAGCGTACCGTTTTGGCGAACCTCGACCTGCGCCTGGCTGTTGGCAATACCTTCGATGACCGCACCTTGCCCCTCGACCTGCAGCGCTTGCTCATTCAGCACCTGCACACCGGTGATCCGGGCACCGGCCAGCACCGGGTTATAGAGGTTGATCTGACCCGCTTGCAGCACCGCCTCCTGACTGGCGAAGGTGCGCTGGGCGTAGGCCGCGACCGGTGTCGTTCGGGAAGCATCGTCCTGCCAGGTCTGCACCTGACGACTGCGCACGATCCAGTCGCCGGCATTGAAACCGAGTTCGGTGTTGGCCGAGGCGTAGCGGTTTGAACGGTCGCCGGAACGGCTGTGCAAACCGGTGACGTCGTAATTGAGCAAACCGGCCATGCCGCCTGTTTGATAGGTGGAAAAATCCCGGACGGCGGGACGTAGCGCATCGGTGGGGACGATCAACGACAGGGCAAGGCTGGCGGGGTCAGGTTCGATGACGGTCTGCGGTGAGGTGCCGAGAAAGTCGTGGCACCGACCCTCGTTCAGCAGGCGGGTCGGCACGTTCAGGTTCGCCGCATCGAGCAGGACGCGATCGAAGCACACGTCTCCTTCACGGTTGAACGTGGCATCGACCCGGCCGAGGCGCTGGCCGTTGACGGTGAGCGTGACCGGGTGCCGGCCTGCGGTGAATTGCGGTGCCTGCATCAGCGACGTCGCCAATCCCGGATCGATTCCCCGCTGCAGCAACGTGTCTTTGTCGAACGACGTTGGCAATGACACGTTTCCATGAGCGTCGAGCATCATCAGCATGTTGCTCAGCAGCATCGCCATCGTGGTCCGCCGCCACAAAAGTTCAGGGCGAGTGGCGGCCCGAATGACGGGCACGGCTTCGCCGTCACGGTAAGTTGATACTGTGTTCATCGGGTTCACTTGGAGTTATAGCGGCGCGTCGGGGTTGCGGACACGCCTGTGGCAACGGCCAACCGGCCGTCGCCCTGAAACGTCGGCGCTCATTCTCAGGTGGGTGTCAGGACCGGAGCGGCGCCTCGTAATGCTGCACCGCAAAGCCATAGACGGTCGCCGGTTGAAAGCGCACCTGAGTGGCGGCCCCTTCAGGTGCCTTGATGCTGATGCGCTCGCCCGGCAGCACGTAGGTTTTCGGCAACATCGCGTTGCCGCCGGAAGGCAGTAATTGCACTTCCTGGCTGAGGCGAACCACGTAAGGGGTGTCGTTGCGCACGGTCAGTTGACCGTCGCTCAGCGACCATTGCAGGTCGGTCCACGGCTTGCGATTGGGCGGCAGGCTTTTGGGGTGAAGGATCACCGGCAAGTTCTGGCGCACGGTCACGCCTACCCGTGCCCGGCCAGCCTCTGCGGCCGGTTTGCCTTGGGGGATGCCTTCGAAGATCACCCGCTTCAATCGCTGAGTCAGCAGGGGCTTTTCCGTTTGCAGAATGAACCGGACCAACTGGGTTTTGCCGGCTTCGACGCGTGCCAGCGGTGGCGTCACGAACACCAGGGGCTCGCTGTCCTCTGGGATGTTTTCGAGGGTGACATGCATCAATGCCAGGTTGGCATCGGTGTTGGTGACTGAAACGGACGCTTCGCCGTCGGCCTCGTTGACGATGACCACCGATGTGTTCGGAACCATGCCGTCGGCCTGGGCCGGTGCGGTCAGCAAGAAGGCGAGTGTACCGATCCCGCCAAGGAGTAGAGGGCGGGTGACAGATGAAAACAACGTCATGACGTGTCTCGTTGAGTGGTCGAATAAATAGGTGCCGGGAACACCGGCCTGTCAATAATTCAGCTGCACGGTGACTTGCCCGTCGATGGGGATTTCGTCGTTCAGCGTCAGGTCGTTCGCGCGAACGATGGTGGTAAACGCCGTGAGCCGGGCGTTCAGGTTTTTAATGGCGATCGGTGAGGTCAGGTCCGTCAGCTCCGCGAACGAGGTCAGGGCGGCATGTCCCAGGTAGGAGGAGACCCGCCAGTTGGCACCGTCGTTACGGGACATGATGGTTCTTACCGGAGCCTTATCAGCCACCGTATCAAACAGCCCGAATGCCACACTGCCAAGATTCTGATCGTCGTTGATCACGCCCAGTCCATGGTGACTGGGGTGAATAGCCGAAGAACCATCACGATTGTCGATTGTCGTCAGGGTAAACAGAGTGGCGGCTTCGCAGTTCACCTCCAGGTAAAGCGTGCCGTTTTGCAGGCTTGTGGGCTGGTCTGGATTCAGATCCTTCACCGTCAGTTTGCCGTAGCTAACGATGCCGCCGTTGGACAGGGTCGGTGTACAAGCGCCAGGGGTGATCAACCCGGTGATGCTCAACCCGGCATTGCTGGCGGCGAAAACCGCGGGTGCGCAGGTGATCAACAGGAGCGGCCAAAGCGCAAGGGAGCTTCTGTCCATGAGCGTTAATCCTTTGAATGAGCGGGCAACGCCGCATTGCTCACGCTGCCCGTTAAATGAAGTCGAGTTACAGGTACTCGATTTGCAGGGTTGCGGAGCCGTCGAGATTCACTTTGTCGGTCAGGGTCAGGTTGTTGGCGGGGGCAATCAGGGTTGTCAGTGCAATATCCACCGTCACGGTCTGAAGGAAATCGGGTGTCCAATTACTGTCGATCCGGTTGCCAAACCCGACCCAGTCCGTCGGAAAAATCGCGGAGTCAGCGTCAAGCCGACTCCAGGTGTCGCCTTTGTTTCTCGAATACATCGAGTTCACCGGGACATTGCCGACCGGGTTGATGAAGCTCAATTGGTAAGAGCCCAGTTTTTCATTCACGTTGATCAAACCCAGACCGAAGGCCGAGTTGCCCACGCTCGCTGTGTTCTTGCGGTTATCGGAGACACTGATTGCAAACTGCGCTGGTGCATCGCAGTCGATGGTGAGCTGAATGGATTGGTCCTCGAGTCGGGTGTGGGAGGTGGGCTTCAGGTCCTTTGCCGAAATCTTGTCGTAATTGACGACGCCGCCATTGGCCAGAGTAGGTGTGCAGGCCACCGGAGTGATGGTGCCCGTCACGCTCAGTTCGGTAGTGGACGCTGCGAACGCCGGCACCGCGCCGGTCAAAAGCAAAGCAGCTGTCAGGAGGGGGATGTTGTTATTCATGCGTCGGCTCTTCCTTGATGAAAGATTGTTGAGGAGTTTGCCCTGTGCAGGCAGGGCGCAATCTATCGGTCGAGGTAGCCGGGCGGAATGCAACTAATACGAAAAAGGCTGGCCGGGGGTAGGAAAGGTCATGGCGGGCTACAGATCGTCATCGTGCGAAGTGTTGTCTGTAGTCTTTTGGTGTGAGCTGCGTAGCTTTAAAACGTAGGGCGGTTCCTTTTGTTTTATCAGAGAAAGGACAGGGCCCCGGATACGTTGGGGGAGGGTGGTATTCGGTCGAGATTGGTCGTTGTGGTCGGAATAGGACGGCGTTATTTTTCGCATATTCCAGTCACCAAACAGGATAAATCCGACAATGCGCGTAATTATTGCTGACGACCATCCTGTCGTCCGCATCGGGTTACGGATGCTCATCAATCTAAGCCGGACGTGTGTGGTCGTGGGTGAGGCCGATGGCCCGGACAGCCTGTTGAGCCTTCTCTCAACCACACCGTGTGATCTGTTGATCACGGACTTCTCCATGCCGGGCAACCAACAGGCCGACGGACTGAAGATGCTGAACACGGTTCGACGTCACTACGCTTCGACGCCGATCATTCTGGTCACCATGTTTGCCAGCGTTGCGACGCTAAGAGTGGCATTCGCTCAGGGCGTGATGGCGATCGTCGCCAAGGATGCCTCGGCGACAGAGCTACCCCAGGCAATCAAGTCGGTAGGTGAGGGACGGCGTTTTATCAGCAAGTCGTTGCGTACGGCGCTGGCTCAGGCAGACATCGCGGCTCAGTCGCATTCCCCTTCGCTGTCGGCCAAAGAACATGAAGTGGTGAGAATGCTCGCCAGCGGCATGACCGTCAGTGAAATTGCGACCTACTTCAAACGCAGCGTGTCGACTATCAGCAAACAGAAAAGCATGGCGATGCAGAGGCTGGGCATCTCCACGGATGTAGACCTTTTTGCCTACGCCCGGGACAGCGGCATGGTGCATTAGGTGACGGCGCACCTCAGGGTATTCCCGCCACGAATACCGATAGTGTTCCGCGCATTTGTTGACTATCGTGCAGGCAATTCTTCAAACGTCCGGAGCCTGCCCATGAGTGATGCCAACCGCGCATTGATCACCCAGTTCTATCAAGCCTTCCAGCGGCTGGATGCCGAGGCCATGAGCGCCTGCTACACCGATGACGTGGTGTTCAGTGATCCGGCCTTCGGCGAACTGCGAGGCCGCGATGCCGGCGACATGTGGCGCATGCTCACGACTCGGGCGAAGGATTTTTCCCTGACGTTCGACAATGTTCGAGCCGAGGACCGCACCGGCGGTGCGCATTGGGTCGCGACCTATCTGTTCAGCCAGACCGGCAACACGGTGGTCAATGATATTCAGGCGCAGTTCGTGTTTCGTGACGGCAAGATCTGCGAGCACCATGACAGCTTCGATCTGTGGGCCTGGTCGCGCCAGGCGCTAGGTTTCAAGGGGCTGTTGCTGGGCTGGACGCCCGTGGTGAAAAATGCCGTTCGCGCTCAAGCCTTGAAGGGGCTGAAGGCATTCCAGGCCAGTCGCTGATAAGATCGCGGCTTGTTTCCTTTCAAGCCTTGATCGATACGTGACTACCCCCAGCGAAATCCCTGTCGACGCCGACACGCCGGTGAGCAAACCCTGGTTCGTCTACCTCGTTCGCGCGGCCAACGGTTCGCTGTACTGCGGGGTCAGCGACGATCCCGTGCGCCGCTTCGCTACCCACCAACGTGGCAAGGGCGCACGCTTCTTCCTTTCCAGCCCTGCTGTGGCTTTGGTCTACACAGAAGTCTGCCGCGACAAAGGCGAAGCACTGCGTCAGGAACGCTTGATCAAAAAACTCAGGAAAAGCGCCAAGGAATGCCTGGTCGCCAGCGCTGCCGCGGGCTTATCAACCTGACTGATAAGTGCCCATCAGGCAGATCTGTAGGCTGCCCCTGGATTGCGCGCTAAGCTGCGGGTTCCTTATCCGTGCGGCGGAGCCGAGCATGTCCGAGTTAATTCTTCATCATTACCCGACGTCCCCTTTCGCCGAAAAGGCCCGCTTGCTGCTGGGTTTCAAGGGGCTGTCCTGGCGCTCGGTGAAGATCGCGCCGATCATGCCAAAACCTGATCTGACCGCCCTGACCGGTGGCTACCGCAAGACGCCCGTATTGCAGATTGGCGCGGATATTTATTGCGACACGTCGCTGATTGCCCGTCGTCTGGAGCAGGAGAAAGCCTTGCCGGCGTTCTTCCCGGAAGGTCAGGAAATGATAGCCGCGACCTTCGCCGCCTGGGCCGATTCGGTGGTGTTCCAGCATGCCGTGAGCCTGGTATTTCAACCGGAATCGATAGCAGTGCGTTTCGCCAGCCTGCCGCCGGAAGCGATCAAGGCGTTTCTGGCTGATCGCGCCGGACTCTTCAGCGGGGGCAGCGCGACAAAGTTATCCACCGAGCAAGCCCGTCACCAATGGCCAACCCTCATGGCGCGCCTGGAGCAGCAGCTTCAGCGCGAGCGCGGAGACTTTCTGTTCGGCGAGCCGTCGATTGCCGACTTTGCGCTGGCCCATCCGATGTGGTTCCTCAAGGCCACGCCCGTGACTTCACCACTGGTGGATGCTTATCCGGCGGTGTCGGCGTGGTTGGGTCGCGTGATGGGGTTCGGGCATGGCGCGTTCAGTGAGATGGCGTCCGAGCAAGCGCTGGACGTTGCGCGACATGCCACACCGGCCGCGTTACCAGATGAGCAGTTCGATGAGCCGAATGGGTTTGAGGCTGGCCAGCAAGTGGTCATCGCGGCAACGGACTACGGCGTTGATCCGGTGGCGGGTGAGTTGCTGTTTGCGGGGAGAGAGGAGTTGATTCTGCGTCGTGACGACGAACGGTGCGGTGTGGTGCATGTGCACTTTCCGCGGTTTGGTTTCCGTATCGAAGCGAAGTAGCCTACTTCACGGATGGGTGGACTGGCTTGAACCTGTGGCGAGGGAGCTTGCTCCCGCTGGGCTGCGAAGCGGCCCCAAAAAAGGGACTGCTGCGCCCGAACGCGGACCGGTCCAACGGGAGCAAGCTCCCTCGCCACAAGGATTGTGGGCCTGATCAGCTATTTGAGGGCTGCGAGGATCGCATCGGGGTCGTACCCGCGAATCAACGTCCCGTTCACATCGATAATCGGAATCCCGCCGCCACCCAACGCCTCATAGGCCTTGCGCGCCTCGGCGTCTTTCTCGATATCGAATTCCTTGTACGGAATGCCTTTCTGATCGAGAAAGCGCCGGGTCAGTTTGCAGTAGCCACACCAATCGGTCGCGTAGAGCACGACGCTGGCCTTGGCCTGGGTTTGCTCGGACACCACTTGGCTCGGATTGAACACTCGCTCGATCTTGCCCCAGTTCTGGTAAACCACGACCACCAACAGGATCAGCAGGAATTTCTTCAGCACGCCGTTCAGCATCAGTTGCGCCGTTTCAGCTGATCAGTCAATTGAGTGGGCAGGCCCTTGATAATCAGTGTGCCGGCCTCTTCGTCGTATTCGATCTTCGAGCCCAGCAGGTGCGCTTCGAAGCTGATGGACAGACCCTCGGCGCGGCCGGTGAAGCGACGGAACTGGTTCAAGGTGCGCTTATCCGCCGGGATCTCCGGAGACAGGCCGTAATCCTTGTTGCGGATGTGATCGTAGAAGGCTTTCGGGCGCTCTTCGTCGATCAGTTCGGAGAGTTCTTCCAGGCCCATCGGCTCGCCGAGCTTGGCCTGGCTGCTGGCGTAATCGACCAGGGTCTTGGTCTTTTCGCGGGCGGACTCTTCCGGCAAATCTTCGCTTTCAACGAAATCACTGAAGGCCTTGAGCAAGGTGCGGGTTTCGCCCGGGCCATCGACGCCTTCCTGGCAACCGATAAAGTCGCGGAAATACTCCGACACCTTTTTCCCGTTCTTGCCTTTGATGAACGAAATGTACTGCCTGGATTGTTTGTTGTTCTGCCACTCGGAGACGTTGATCCGTGCCGCCAGGTGCAACTGGCCCAGATCCAGGTGTCGGGACGGGGTCACGTCCAGCTGGTCGGTCACTGCAACGCCTTCGCTGTGGTGCAGCAGGGCGATCGCCAGGTAATCGGTCATGCCCTGCTGGTAATGCGCGAACAGCACGTGGCCGCCCACAGAGAGGTTCGACTCTTCCATCAGTTTTTGCAGGTGTTCCACCGCCACCCGGCTGAACGCCGTGAAATCCTTGCCGCCCTCGAGGTATTCCTTCAGCCAGCCGCTGAACGGATGCGCCCCGGACTCGGCATGGAAGAAACCCCAGGCCTTGCCTTGTTTGGCGTTGTAGCTTTCGTTGAGGTCGGCAAGCATGTTCTCAATGGCGCTCGACTCGGCCAGTTCAGAGTCGCGGGCGTGGAGAACTGCGGGTGTGCCGTCGGGTTTTTTGTCGATCAGGTGGACGATGCAATGACGGATCGGCATGGGCTTCTCGGCTGGTTGAAGAGAGGAGGGCGTGCTCCCCCAAAAAGTGCCAAGTGTACCGCAACCACTGGTTTTGGCGCGGCTCGAAGGGTAATTCGCAGCCGTGCGACGGACCTTATGCAGTTTTTTCCCGTTTTAGAGCAATAAAGCTGACCAAATGGGTAGCTAGAGGCGGATATTTCCCCGTCTCTGTGCTAGTTTTGCCCCGTCTTACGCGAAGTCACTGCGTTAAGCGTGCATTCAGCATTTGTCAGGTCGAACCAAACCCTGATTTCGGTATCTATAACCCCGATCCCGTGGTTATTGGCCGAGGGTGCCAGATCCAGAAGATCGGGCTCGATGGCTGACACTGCACTCTGCAATCCATATGAATTTGATAGGGAAGGAACACTACATGGCTCTTACTAAAGACCAACTGATCGCCGACATCGCTGAAGCTATCGACGCGCCAAAAACCACCGCGCGTAACGCTCTGGACCAACTGGGCCAAATCGTTGCCGATCAGCTGGAAAACGGCGGCGAAATCACTCTGCCAGGTATCGGCAAACTGAAAGTGACTGAGCGTCCAGCCCGTACCGGCCGTAACCCTTCGACTGGCGCTGCCATCGAAATCGCTGCCAAGAAAGTTATCAAGCTGGTTGTGGCCAAAGGCCTGACCGACGCTGTTAACAAGTAAGACGCAGTAAAAAAAGCCGTGCTCCGGAGCAATCCGGGCACGGCTTTTTTGTGTCTGCGATTTAGAGGTGCTCCCGCATACACCGCTAAACCCATTGTGGGAGCGGGCTTGCTCGCGAAAGCGGTCTTACATTCAATATTGATGCTGAATGTTATGGCCCTTTCGCGAGCAAGCCCGCTCCCACATTTTGATCTGCGTCGGTCAGTTACTCAGCTTTTCTTTACCCAGCGCTCGCGCCAGACCTGTTGCTCGGATTTGGTCTGGAAGGTCCACGCGACAAAGCGGCTTTGCTTCTGGCCCTGAGACATTTCCACGACCTGGCTTTCCAGAACACCGGCCTTTTTCAGCGCCGTCTGGATCGAAGGCAGGTTCGAAGCCTTCGACACCAGCGTGCTGAACCAAAGCACTTTGTGTTGGAAATGCGCGCTCTCGGCGATCAGTTGCGTCACAAAGCGTGCTTCGCCACCTTCACACCACAGTTCGGCCGATTGACCGCCAAAGTTCAGCACCGGCAGTTTGCGCTTCGGGTCGGCGCGGCCCAGAGCACGCCATTTACGCTCGCTGCCTTTGGTCGCTTCGTCCATCGAGGCATGGAACGGCGGGTTGCACATGGTCAGGTCAAAGCGTTCGCCGGGTTCGAGCAGGCCCAGCAGAATGTGCTTGGGATTGCTTTGCTGACGCAACTGGATGGCTTTGTTCAGACCGTTGGATTGCACGATGGCTTTGGCTGCAGCCACCGCCGTCGGGTCGATTTCCGAACCGAGGAAGTGCCAGCGATAGTCGCTGTAGCCGATCAACGGATAGACGCAGTTGGCGCCCATGCCGATATCGAGCACCTTGACCGGCGCACCGCGAGGGATTTCACCGTCGTTGACGCTGGCCAGCAGGTCGGCCAGGAAGTGCACGTAGTCGGCACGGCCCGGAACCGGTGGGCACAGGTAATCGGCCGGGATGTCCCAATGGGCGATGCCGTAGAACGACTTGAGCAGCGCTCGGTTGAATACCCGCACCGCATCCGGGCTGGCGAAGTCGATGCTTTCCTTGCCGTAAGGGTTGATGATCACGAACTTCGCCAGTTCCGGCGTGGTTTTGATCAACGACGGGAAGTCGTAGCGACCCTGGTGGCGATTGCGCGGGTGCAGGCTGGCCTTTTCGCGCGGCTCAACGGCTTTGGCCGGGGTCGCGGAGTCAGGCTTTTTACGCGCAGGGCGGGGTGTGCGGGGGGCGTTCATGGGTGTGGTCGATTCGGGTATGGCTGAAAGTGGCGGGTATTGTCCCACAGACAATGGCTGCGCGGGGATCCCGTAGGAGCGAGGCTTGCCCGCGAAGGCCGCGACACGGTCAATCAGGTACACCGCGTTATCGTTTTTCGCGGGCAAGCCTCGCTCCTACAGAAAGCGAAAAGGGCGGGCACAAAAAAGGGAGGCCACAAGGGCCTCCCTTTTTCATTGCGATTTGCCGTTACAAACTGGCAATCCGCGCATGCTGCTCCGCCAGCTTGCCCAAAGCCTGTTCTGCTTCAGCCAGTTTGGCGCGTTCCTTCTCGATGACTTCGGCCGGGGCCTTGTCGACGAAACCGGCGTTAGACAGCTTGCCGCCCACCCGCTGAACTTCGCCCTGCAGACGCAGGATTTCCTTGTCCAGGCGCGCCAGTTCGGCGTCCTTGTCGATCAGGCCAGCCATCGGCACCAGCACTTCCATCTCGCCCACCAGTGCGGTGGCGGACAGCGGTGCTTCTTCGCCGGCAGCCAACACAGTGATCGATTCGAGGCGAGCCAGCTTCTTCAGCAGGGCTTCGTTCTCGGTAAGACGACGCTGATCTTCGGCACTGACGTTTTTCAGGAACAGGTTCAGCGGCTTGCCCGGGCCAATGTTCATCTCGGCGCGAATGTTGCGCGTGCCGAGCATCAGCGTCTTCAGCCACTCGATGTCATCTTCGGCACCCTGATCGATGCGCGCTTCATTGGCCACTGGCCAAGGTTGCAGCATGATCGTCTTGCCTTCGATACCGGCCAGCGGCGCGACGCGCTGCCAGATTTCTTCGGTGATGAACGGCATGAACGGGTGCGCCAGACGCAGGGCAACTTCCAGCACCCGAACCAGGGTGCGGCGGGTGCCGCGCTGACGTTCGACTGGCGCGTTTTCGTCCCACAGTACAGGCTTGGACAGCTCCAGGTACCAGTCGCAATACTGGTTCCAGATGAACTCGTACAAGGCTTGTGCGGCCAGATCGAAACGGAACTGGTCGAGCTGACGGGTCACTTCGGCTTCGGTGCGTTGCAGCTGCGAGATGATCCAGCGATCCGCCAGGGACAACTCGTAGGCTTCGCCGTTCTGGCCGCAGTCCTCTCCCTTGTCCAGCACGTAGCGCGCGGCGTTCCAGATCTTGTTGCAGAAGTTGCGATAGCCTTCGACGCGGCCCATGTCGAACTTGATGTCGCGGCCGGTGGACGCCAGCGAGCAGAAAGTGAAGCGCAGGGCGTCGGTGCCGTAGCTGGCGATGCCGTCGGCGAACTCGTCGCGGGTCTGCTTCTCGATCTTCTTCGCCAGTTTCGGCTGCATCATGCCGGAGGTGCGTTTCTGCACCAGCTCTTCGAGCTCGATACCGTCGATGATGTCCAGCGGGTCCAGGACGTTGCCCTTGGACTTGGACATCTTCTGGCCCTGGCCATCGCGGACCAGACCGTGAACATAAACGGTCTTGAACGGAACCTGCGGCGTGCCGTCTTCGTTCTTCACCAGGTGCATGGTGAGCATGATCATCCGGGCAACCCAGAAGAAAATGATGTCGAAGCCAGTCACCAACACATCGGTGGAATGGAATTTCTTCAGGAATTCGGTCTGCTCAGGCCAGCCGAGTGTGGAGAACGTCCACAGGCCCGAACTGAACCAGGTGTCGAGAACGTCGTTGTCCTGTTGCAGCGCAACGTCCGGGCCGAGGTTGTTCTTGGCACGTACTTCGGCTTCATCGCGGCCGACATAGACTTTGCCCGACTCGTCGTACCAGGCTGGAATCCGGTGGCCCCACCACAGCTGTCGGCTGATGCACCAATCCTGGATGTCGCGCATCCACGAGAAGTACATGTTTTCGTACTGTTTCGGCACGAAGGCGATGCGGCCGTCTTCAACGGCAGCGATGGCCGGCTCGGCCAACGGCTTGGTCGATACATACCACTGGTCGGTCAGCCACGGCTCGATAACGGTCCCGGAACGGTCGCCTTTCGGCACTTTCAGGTTGTGATCGTCGATGCTGACCAGCAAGCCGGCGGCATCGAAGGCAGCCACAATCTGCTTGCGCGCTTCGAAACGGTCCAGACCGGCGTATTCGGCCGGAAGCGTGCCGTCGATGCTTTCGTTGAGCGTGCCGTCAAGGTTGAACACCTGACAGGCCGGCAGTACGGCGGCGTTCTTGTCGAAGATGTTCAGCAGCGGCAGGTTATGGCGCTTGCCGACTTCGTAGTCGTTGAAATCGTGGGCCGGGGTGATTTTCACGCAACCGGTGCCGAATTCAGGATCGCAGTAATCGTCGGCGATGATCGGGATGCGGCGGCCGATCAGCGGCAGCTCGACAAATTTACCGATCAGGGCTTTGTAGCGTTCATCGTTCGGGTTAACCGCGACGGCGGCATCGCCGAGCATGGTTTCCGGGCGAGTGGTCGCGACGATCAGATAATCGTTGCCGTCAGCGGTCTTGGCGCCATCAGCCAGTGGGTATTTCAGGTTCCACAGGAAACCTTTCTCGTCGTGGTTTTCCACTTCGAGATCGGAAATTGCCGTGTGCAACTTGGTGTCCCAGTTGACCAGACGCTTGCCGCGATAGATCAGGCCGTCTTCGTGCAAACGAACGAACGCTTCTTTAACCGCTTCCGAGAGACCGTCGTCCATGGTGAAGCGCTCGCGGCTCCAGTCGACGGATGAGCCGAGGCGGCGGATCTGACGGCTGATGTTGCCGCCGGACTGATCCTTCCACTCCCAGACTTTCTCGAGGAATTGTTCCCGGCCCAGATCGTGGCGATTCTGGCCCTGGGCTTCGAGTTGGCGTTCCACCAGCATTTGCGTGGCGATACCGGCGTGGTCGGTACCCGGTTGCCACAGGGTGTTGCGACCCTGCATGCGGCGGAAACGGATCAGTGCGTCCATGATCGCGTTGTTGAAGCCGTGACCCATGTGCAGGCTGCCGGTGACGTTCGGCGGCGGGATCATGATGGTGTAGGACTCGCCCGCGCCTTGCGGGGCGAAGTAATTCTCTGACTCCCAGGTGTTGTACCAGGAAGTTTCAATGGCGTGCGGCTGGTAGGTCTTATCCATGCGCGGCGGGACCCTATTGGCATTTATTCAGGAAAAGCCGGCAAGTATAGCGGGGCATGGGGCAGAGGGCGAGCAGGGGCGGACCGGGCGCAGATCAAATGTGGAATGATCCTGTGGCGAGGGAGCTTGCTCCCGCTGGGGCGCGAAGCGGCCCCGACAACAGCAAGTCAGGTGTGTCAGGTACACCGTGTGTTCAGGTTTTGCGGTTGCTTCGCAACCGAGCGGGAGCAAGCTCCCTCGCCACAGAAGCCCGCTCGACTCAGTGTTATTCGTACTGGCTGAGCAACCGTTCCATCCGCGCATCCAGCCGGCGCTTGATCTCGGTTTCGATATGCGGTGCGAAGTCGTCGATCACGTCTTGCATGATCAACTGCGCTGCCGCGCGCAGTTCACTGTCCAGGTGCAGCAAGGCGTCGGGGCCTTTGCTGGCCGCGGGTGCCGGTTGCGCGGCCGGGGCGGGGGGTGTCGGTTCGACGGTCTGCGACGCAGCGCTGACGGAGTCGAACAACATCGGAATCTGTTCCTGATCACCGTCATTGACCGTGTCGGTCAGCAGTGGCGGTTGCAGGTTGTCATCGCCGAGCAGTTGACGGATCGACTCGAGGTCGTCCAGCAGGTGCGCGGACTGTTGTTGCGGTTTTGGAGTGTCCATCGGAATGCTCAGAGTCGCTGTAAACGGTGATCTTGCAGAGGATAGCCCTGTTCGCGGTAGAAACGGAAACTCTCCCGCGCCGCCGCACGAATCGTCGGATCTTCCACCACCACTTCCGCTACGCGGGCGAACTTGTTGGCAAAGGCCGGGACTTTCAGGTCAAGGTTGACCAGCAGATCCTGATGCGGACCGCAGTCATCGCCAAGGCCCAGGACAATCAAGCTATCCGGCTCGCTTTCGGCAGGACCGTGAGGCACGAAGCTTTCGCCCTTGAAGGCCCACAAACGCGCGTCGAGATCCTCGCGTTGGGCGGCATCGCTGCAATGCAGGTAAATGCGGTGGCCCATGCGCCAGGCTTTTTCGGTGAGTTTGCAGGCGAAATCCAGCCGTGCCGATGGATCAGCGCTGGGCAGGATATAGAAGTCGACTTTGGTCATTGCGGTTCCTGAGCCCGGGGCTGCGTCACTCGAAAGCAACGCAGCCCGAGGTCATCGGTTTCAGGCTTTGGCGCGGTCCAGCAGGTATTGGGTCAGCAACGGAACCGGACGGCCAGTGGCGCCCTTGTCCTTGCCGCCGCTGGTCCATGCGGTGCCGGCGATGTCCAGGTGCGCCCAGTTCAGGTTCTTGGTGAAGCGCGACAGGAAGCAGGCGGCGGTGATGGTGCCGGCTTTCGGGCCGCCGATGTTGGCGATGTCGGCGAACGGGCTGTCCAGTTGCTCTTGATACTCATCGAACAGCGGCAGTTGCCAGGCGCGGTCGTCGGCGGACTTGCCGGCGCTCAGCAGTTGGCCGATCAGCTCGTCGTTGTTGCCCAGCAGGCCCGAAGTGTGGGAGCCCAGCGCGACAACACACGCACCGGTCAGGGTCGCAATGTCGATCACCGCTTGCGGCTTGAAGCGTTCGGAGTAGGTCAGGGCATCGCACAGCACCAGACGGCCTTCGGCGTCGGTGTTGAGGATTTCCACGGTCTGGCCGCTCATGGTGGTGACGATGTCGCCTGGGCGCGAAGCATTGCCGCTCGGCATGTTCTCGGCGCAAGCCAGGATGCACACCAGGTTGATTGGCAGTTTCAGCTCGAGCACGGCACGCAGGGTGCCGAACACACTGGCTGCGCCGCCCATGTCGTACTTCATTTCATCCATGCCGGCGCCCGGTTTCAGGCTGATGCCGCCAGTGTCAAAGGTGATGCCTTTGCCGACCAGTGCATACGGCTTCTCGGATTTCTTGCCGCCGTTGTATTGCATGACGATCAGGCGCGGTGGCTGGGCGCTGCCCTGGCCCACGGCATAGAACGATCCCATGCCCAGGTCCTTGATCTTCTTCTCATCAAGGACTTCGACTTTCAGGCTTTTGAATTCTTTGCCCAGGTTCTTCGCTTGCTCACCGAGGAATGTCGGGTGGCAGATGTTCGGCGGCAGGTTGCCCAGGTTGCGGGTGAACGCCATGCCGTTGGCAATCGCAGTGGCGTGGGCCACGGCGCGCTCGACTTCGGCCTGTGCAGCCTTGATGGTCACCAGGGTGATTTTCTTCAGGGCGCGAGGTTCGGCTTTCTGGCTCTTGAACTGGTCGAAGGTGTATTCACCATCCACCAGGGTTTCGGCCAGCAGGCGGGTCTTGCCGTAGCTGTCGCGGCCCTTGACCACGATTTCGTCGAGCGCCAGCACGGCGTCGGTGCCGCCCAGGCTTTTAAGGGTGTTGAGGACGCCGGCGATGATTTTACGGAACGGGCGGTCGCCCAGCTCTTCGTCCTTGCCGACGCCGACCAGCAGAACGCGTTCGGCCTTGAGATTCGGCAGGCTGTGCAGCAACAGGCTCTGGCCGACTTTGCCGGCCAGGTCGCCGCGCTTGAGTACAGCGCTGAGGGCGCCGCCGCTTAGTTCGTCGAGTTGTTTGGCAGCGGCGCCGAGCTTGCGGCCTTCGCCGACGGCGACCACCAGAGTGGCGGTCTTCAACGTTTCTGGGCTAACGCTCTTTACAACCAGTTCCATGTCCGGGTCCCTGAATGAATGGTCAACGTGCGCGGGCAAAAACGGCGGCGCACAGACGCTTGCTTATAGATAGAAAGACGCAGGTCTCGGCCCGCGACAAAGGCCGCAGTTTGAACCTCGCTCCCTGCGCCTGACAACCCTCGGTTGTACGATCTTCAACGCATTCCCCGCCTGCTTGAGCATGCGCAGTGACAGGCGCACTCAATCACAGGATAATGCGCCAACTTTTTCGGCGGCTCTGCCCTGCGGGCTGTCTGATACGTTTGCTTGTTTGGCCGCCTTAGCCTGACAACCCTGGAGTGTCTGGTTTGATTGTCTTCCGTTATCTGTCCCGCGAAGTCCTGTTGACCTTGAGCGCCGTCAGCGCCGTGCTGCTGGTCATCATCATGAGTGGGCGCTTCATCAAATACCTCGCCCAGGCGGCCTCGGGCCTGCTGGATCCGGGCTCCCTGTTCCTGATCATGGGCTTTCGTCTGCCGGGTTTTCTGCAGTTGATCCTGCCATTGGGCCTGTTTCTCGGGATCCTGCTGGCCTACGGTCGCCTGTACCTTGAAAGTGAAATGACCGTGTTGTCGGCTACCGGCATGAGCCAGCAACGTCTGTTTGCCATGACGCTGTTTCCGGCCACGCTGGTTGCGCTGGTCGTGGCCTGGCTGAGTCTGAGCCTGGCGCCACAAGGTGCCAATCAGTTCCAGCTGCTGCTGAACAAGCAGGATGCGCTGACCGAGTTCGATACCCTGGAGCCGGGTCGCTTCCAGGCGCTGCGTGACGGGACGCGGGTGACCTACACCGAAACGCTGTCGGATGATCGCATCAACCTCGGCGGCGTATTCATTTCGCAAAAGAACGTCTCGTCCGATAAGAAGGATCGCGGGATTTCCGTGCTGGTGGCCGAGAGGGGCCGTCAGGAAATCCGCCCTGACGGCAATCGTTACCTGATTCTCGATAACGGCTATCGCTACGACGGTAACCCGGGGCAGGCCGACTACCGGGCGATCAAGTACGAGGAATACGGCGTATTGCTGCCCAAGCCGGACGTCAGCGACGAAGTCACCGACCGCGATGCAATGACCACCCGTTCCTTGATCGGCAGCGATGACATTCGTTCGCGCACTGAACTGCAATGGCGCCTGTCCCTGCCGTTGCTGGTGTTCATCGTGACCTTGATGGCGGTGCCGCTGTCGCGGGTCAATCCACGCCAGGGCCGTTTCCTCAAGTTACTGCCGGCGATTCTTCTTTATATGGCTTACCTGAGCATCCTGATTGCCGCGCGCGGCGCCCTCGAAAAAGGCAAGATCCCGCCGGCGCTGGGGTTGTGGTGGGTTCACGCGATCTTCCTGGCCATTGGCCTGGGCTTACTCTACTGGGAGCCGTTGCGCTTGAAGATGGCGAGTCGCCGCAGTGCGCTGGAGGTGGCCCGTGGATAAGCTCGATCGCTACATTGGTAGCAGCGTATTCGTAGCCATCCTGGCGGTGCTGGGGATTATCCTTGGCCTGGCGACCCTGTTTGCCTTCATCGATGAGATGAGTGAGGTCAGCGACACCTACACCTTGGTGGACGTCTTGAGCTACGTCCTGCTGACCGCGCCCCGTCGTTTGTACGACATGTTGCCGATGGCGGCACTGATCGGTTGTCTGATCGGCCTTGGCAGCCTGGCCAGTCACAGCGAGCTGACGATCATGCGCGCTGCGGGCGTGTCGATCGGGCGCATCGTCTGGGCGGTCATGAAGCCAATGCTGGTGCTGATGGTGGTGGGAGTGCTGATCGGCGAATACGTCGCGCCGGCCACCGAAGTCACCGCTCAGGCCAACCGTTCCCTGGCTCAGGGTGGCGGCGATGCGCAGAGCGCCAAGCATGGTTTGTGGCATCGCCAGGGTGACGAGTTCATTCACGTCAACTCTGTGCAACCGAACGGTCTGCTGTACGGTGTCACCCGTTATCGTTTCGACAATGAGCGTCATATGCTGTCGTCCAGCTTCGCCAAGCGGGCGAAGTTCGATCAGGATCACTGGCAGTTGAGCGACGTGACTACCACGCTGTTCCATGAAAAGAGCACCGAAGTGGTCACCACCCCGGTCGAGCGCTGGGATGTCGCCTTGAGCCCGCAACTGCTGAGCACCGTGGTGATGTCGCCTGACACGCTGTCGATCAGCGGTCTGTGGGGCTACATCCACTACCTGGCTGATCAGGGCCTGAGCAACGGCCGTTACTGGCTGGCATTTTGGGTCAAGGTGTTGCAGCCGCTGGTGACCGCCGCGCTGGTACTGATGGCGATTTCCTTCATCTTCGGGCCGTTGCGCTCGGTGACCCTGGGTCAGCGGGTCTTCACTGGCGTGCTGGTCGGCTTCACCTTCCGCATCGTCCAGGATTTGCTGGGGCCTTCGAGCCTGGTGTTCGGTTTCTCGCCACTGTTTGCGGTGCTGGTTCCAGCGGGTGTCTGTGCCCTGGCCGGTGTCTGGCTGTTGCGTCGAGCCGGTTGATCAGGGGGTTTTCCCGACCTCGCCGGTGATAAAAAACGCCCCTGTCGCAAGACCGGGGCGTTTTTGTAGGCGCCGTCTGACCTGCGAACGTGACGCTTGCGCCGTGGATCAGGTACAATTCCCGGCTATTTTTCGGCGGGCTATGCCTGCAGCCTTTTTGAGTGTTGATCCGTGAGTGATTTGAGTCATATCCGCAATTTCTCCATCATCGCCCACATTGACCATGGCAAGTCGACGCTGGCCGATCGCTTCATCCAGATGTGCGGCGGCCTTGCCGAGCGCGAAATGGAAGCCCAGGTCCTGGACTCCATGGACCTGGAACGTGAACGCGGGATCACCATCAAGGCCCACAGCGTCACCCTGTATTACACCGCTCGCGATGGCATCAAGTACCAGCTGAACTTCATTGACACCCCGGGCCACGTTGACTTCACCTACGAAGTCAGCCGGTCGCTGGCGGCCTGTGAAGGTGCGTTGCTGGTGGTCGATGCCGGTCAGGGCGTTGAAGCGCAGTCGGTAGCCAACTGCTACACCGCGATTGAGCAGGGCCTGGAAGTGATGCCGGTCCTGAACAAGATCGACCTGCCACAGGCCGATCCGGACCGTGTGAAAGAAGAAATCGAAAAAATCATCGGCATCGATGCCACCGACGCAGTCGAGTGCAGTGCCAAGACCGGCCTGGGCGTCGACGAAGTGCTGGAGCGTCTGGTCAAGACCATTCCTGCGCCGACCGGCAACTACGAAGATCCGCTGCAAGCGTTGATCATCGACTCCTGGTTCGACAACTACCTGGGTGTTGTCTCCCTGGTACGTGTGCGGCACGGTCGTGTGAAGAAGGGCGACAAGATCCTGGTCAAATCCACCGGCAAGATCCACCTAGTGGACAGCGTCGGTGTCTTCAACCCGAAACACACCGCCACCGTTGACCTGAAAGCTGGCGAAGTGGGCTTCATCATCGCCGGCATCAAGGACATTCACGGGGCACCGGTCGGTGACACCCTGACCTTGAGTTCCACGCCGGACGTCGACGTGCTGCCAGGCTTCAAGCGCATTCAGCCGCAGGTCTACGCCGGTCTGTTCCCGGTCAGCTCTGACGACTTCGAAGATTTCCGTGAAGCCCTGCAAAAGCTCACGCTCAACGACTCGTCCCTGCAGTACACCCCGGAAAGCTCCGACGCCCTGGGCTTCGGCTTCCGTTGCGGGTTCCTCGGCATGCTGCACATGGAAATCATCCAGGAGCGCCTGGAGCGCGAGTACGACCTGGACCTGATCACCACGGCGCCGACGGTAATCTTCGAGCTGTTGCTGAAAACCGGTGAAACGATTTACGTCGACAACCCGTCCAAGCTTCCAGACCTGTCCTCGATCGAAGACATGCGCGAACCGATCGTGCGAGCCAATATTCTTGTGCCGCAAGAGCACCTGGGCAACGTCATTACGCTGTGCATAGAGAAGCGTGGCGTGCAGCACGACATGCTGTTCCTCGGCACGCAGGTCCAGGTGACCTACGATTTGCCGATGAACGAAGTGGTCCTCGACTTCTTCGACCGTCTGAAGTCCACCAGCCGCGGCTATGCTTCGCTGGATTACCATTTCGACCGTTACCAATCAGCTAATCTGGTGAAACTGGATGTGCTGATCAACGGTGACAAGGTCGACGCCCTGGCGCTGATCGTGCACAAGGATAACGCGCACTACAAAGGTCGCCAGTTGACCGAGAAGATGAAAGAACTGATTCCGCGCCAGATGTTCGACGTCGCGATCCAGGCCGCCATTGGCGGGCAGATCATTGCGCGGACCTCCGTCAAGGCACTCAGAAAGAACGTATTGGCCAAATGCTACGGCGGTGACGTTAGCCGTAAGAAAAAACTGCTTGAAAAGCAAAAGGCCGGTAAAAAACGCATGAAGCAAGTCGGCAACGTGGAAATTCCACAAGAAGCCTTCCTTGCGGTGCTCAGGTTGGATAGTTAGGTCCTATGTCACTAAATTTCCCGCTGTTGCTGGTCATCGCCGTGTTCGTCTGCGGCTTGTTGGCGTTGCTCGATCTGCTGTTCCTGGCGCCTCGGCGCCGGGCTGCCATCAACTCCTATCAGGGGAGTGTCAGCCAGGCTGACATGGTGGTCGTCGAGAAACTGAACAAAGAGCCGCTGCTGGTTGAATACGGCAAGTCGTTCTTCCCGGTGTTGTTCATCGTGCTGGTGCTGCGTTCGTTCCTGGTGGAACCGTTCCAGATTCCTTCCGGCTCGATGAAACCGACCCTGGACGTCGGCGACTTCATTCTGGTGAACAAGTTTTCTTACGGGATCCGCTTGCCGGTGGTCGACAAGAAAGTCATCGAAGTCGGTGATCCGCAGCGCGGCGATGTGATGGTGTTCCGCTACCCGAGCGATCCGAACGTCAACTACATCAAACGTGTGGTGGGCCTGCCGGGTGACCAGATTCGCTATACCGCCGACAAGCGTCTGTTCGTCAACGGCGAATCGATTGCCGAACAACTGGTCGGCTCCGAGCCGGGCACGCTGGGCAGTGCCGAGCTCTACAAGGAAAAACTCGGTGTCGCCGAGCACCTGATCCGCAAGGAAATGAGCCGCTATCGCGCATCGCCGGACCGTTCGTGGACCGTGCCGGCCGGGCACTACTTCATGATGGGCGACAACCGCGACAACTCCAACGACAGTCGCTACTGGGACGATCCGAGCATTCCCAAGGATCTGCTGGGCATGGTTCCCGACAAGAATATCGTCGGCAAGGCCTTCGCAGTCTGGATGAGCTGGCCGGAACCCAAACTCAGTCACCTGCCGAATTTCTCGCGGGTTGGCCTGATCAAGTAATCACACACGGCGCTGTTGAACACAGCGCCGAATGCATTTCTGGAGTCGACACAATCGGCGCCGAAAGCATGAAAACAATGATATTCAGGACGTAATTTTTGAACACAGCGTTAATTGTCCCAAGCCTGCGCCGCATCACGGCCATGGCGGTGGAATCCAGCCACGAACTCAGCGTGGGTAAACCGTGAGCGTCTCCTTAAGCCGTCTAGAGCGTCAGCTCGGCTACACCTTCAAGGATCAGGAACTGATGGTCCTGGCCCTGACTCACCGCAGTTTTGCCGGGCGCAACAACGAACGCCTGGAATTCCTCGGTGATGCCATCCTCAACTTCGTTGCTGGCGAGGCGCTGTTCGATCGCTTCCCGCTGGCTCGCGAAGGCCAGTTGTCGCGTTTGCGCGCACGTCTGGTGAAAGGTGAGACGCTGGCCGTACTGGCCCGCGGTTTTGATCTGGGCGAATACCTGCGCCTGGGCTCCGGTGAGTTGAAAAGCGGCGGGTTCCGTCGCGAGTCGATTCTGGCCGATGCCCTCGAAGCGCTGATCGGTGCGATCTACCTGGACGCCGGCATGGACATGGCGCGCGAGCGCGTGCTGGCCTGGCTGGCCGGTGAGTTCGAAGGCCTGACGCTGGTCGACACCAACAAAGATCCAAAAACCCGCCTGCAGGAATTCCTGCAATCGCGTGGTTGCGAGCTGCCGCGTTACGAAGTGGTGGATATCCAGGGTGAGCCGCATTGCCGGACGTTCTTCGTCGAATGTGAAATCACCTTACTGAATGAAAAAAGCCGAGGTCAGGGTGTGAGTCGTCGTATTGCCGAACAGGTAGCGGCCGCCGCAGCACTGATTGCCCTGGGTGTGGAGAATGGCAATGACTGATTCAACTGCAACTCGCTGTGGCTATGTTGCCATCGTCGGCCGTCCCAACGTGGGCAAGTCCACGCTGCTGAACCACATCCTGGGTCAGAAGCTGGCGATCACCTCGCGCAAGCCGCAAACCACCCGCCACAACATGCTGGGCATCAAGACCGAAGGCGCCATCCAGGCTGTCTACGTCGACACCCCGGGCATGCACAAGGGCGGCGAAAAGGCTCTGAACCGCTACATGAACAAGACCGCTTCGGCGGCGTTGAAAGACGTCGACGTGGTGATCTTCGTGGTGGATCGCACCAAGTGGACCGACGAAGACCAGATGGTCCTCGAGCGCGTCCAGTACGTGACCGGCCCGCTGATCGTGGCGCTGAACAAGACCGATCGCATCGAAGACAAAGCCGAACTGATGCCGCACCTGAGCTGGTTGCAGGAGCAACTGCCGAACGCGCAGATCATGCCGATCTCGGCCCAGCACGGGCACAACCTTGAAGCGCTGGAGCGGGTGATTGCCGGTTACCTGCCGGAAAACGATCACTTCTTCCCGGAAGACCAGATCACCGACCGCAGCAGCCGCTTCCTCGCCGCAGAACTGGTGCGCGAGAAAATCATGCGCCAGATGGGCGCCGAGCTGCCGTACCAGATCACCGTCGAAATCGAAGAGTTCAAGCAGCAGGGCAAGACCCTGCACATCCATGCCTTGATCCTCGTCGAACGTGACGGCCAGAAGAAAATCATCATTGGCGACAAGGGCGAGCGCATCAAACGCATCGGCACCGAGGCGCGCAAGGATATGGAATTGCTGTTCGACTCCAAGATCATGCTTAACCTGTGGGTGAAAGTGAAAGGCGGCTGGTCCGACGACGAGCGCGCATTGCGTTCGCTGGGTTACGGCGACCTGTAACACCGGATCCAGATACACCGAAGAACCCCTGTGGGAGCGAGCCTGCTCGCGATGAGGACCTGAAATTCAACATCACTGTTGACTGACAGACCGCAATCGCGAGCAGGCTCGCTCCCACATTGGTTTCTGGTTGTTTATAAGATCGCGTTTCTTCATTGAGAACTCCATGTCCCAGCCCATCGGCCAACCTGCCTACGTCCTCCACTCCCGCGCCTACCGCGAAAGCAGCGCGCTGGTGGACTTCCTCACGCCGCAAGGTCGGCTGCGGGCGGTGTTGCGCAGTGCGCGGGGCAAGGCCGGGACATTGGCGCGGCCATTCGTGCCGCTGGAAGTGGAGTTTCGGGGGCGGGGTGAGCTGAAGAACGTTGGGCGAATGGAAGCGGGCGGTGTTTCAACCTGGCTCAACGGCGAGGCCTTGTTCAGCGGCCTCTATCTCAACGAACTGCTTATCCGCCTGTTGCCCGCCGAAGACCCGCATCCCGGTGTGTTCGATCACTACGCCGCGACGTTGCTCGCGCTGGCCGAAGGTCGTCCGCTGGAGCCTTTGCTGCGCTCTTTCGAATGGCGCCTGCTCGACGACCTCGGTTACGGTTTCGCCCTGACCAGCGACATCCACGGCGAGCCCATCGCCCCGGACGGTCTGTACCGTTTGCAAGTGGACGCCGGCCTGGAGCAGGTCTATCTGCTGCAACCCGGCCTGTTCAACGGTGCCGAGCTGTTGGCCATGGCGGAGGCGGACTGGACCGCGCCTGGCGCGTTGTCCGCTGCCAAGCGTCTGATGCGTCAGGCGCTGGCTGTTCACTTGGGCGGTCGTCCGCTGGTCAGTCGCGAGCTGTTTCGCAAGCCTTAGTCTCCCCGTATGCTGTGCGCCGAATCTTTAAATTCAGGAGCGCTTCCGTGACCACCAGCAATCGCATTCTTCTTGGCGTGAACATCGACCACGTGGCCACCCTGCGTCAGGCCCGGGGCACTCGTTACCCGGATCCGGTCAAGGCAGCACTGGACGCGGAAGAGGCGGGCGCCGACGGCATCACCGTGCACCTGCGCGAAGACCGCCGCCACATCCAGGAGCGCGACGTGCTGTTGCTCAAGGATGTACTGCAAACCCGCATGAATTTCGAAATGGGCGTCACCGAAGAAATGATGGTGTTCGCCGAGCGCATCCGCCCGGCACACATATGCCTGGTCCCGGAAACCCGTCAGGAACTGACCACCGAAGGTGGCCTGGACGTGGCGGGACAAGAGGCGCGGATCAAGGCTGCGGTGGATCGTCTGTCGAAGATTGGCTGTGAGGTATCACTGTTCATCGATGCGGACGAGCGGCAGATCGAAGCGTCCCGTCGTGTGGGTGCTCCGGCTATCGAACTGCACACCGGTCGTTATGCCGATGCCGAGACGCCGACCGAAGTGGCTGAAGAACTCAAGCGTGTGGCAGATGGCGTGGCGTTTGGTCTGGCTCAGGGGCTGATCGTCAATGCCGGTCACGGCCTGCATTATCACAACGTTGAAGCGGTGGCCGCGATCAAGGGCATCAACGAACTGAACATCGGCCATGCGCTGGTGGCGCATGCGTTGTTTGTCGGGTTCAAGTCGGCGGTATCGGAAATGAAGGCGCTGATTCTGGCGGCTGCGCTCAAGGGTTGAGATAGGCGGCGCTACCTTCGCGGGCAAGCCTCGCTCCTACGGGATTGTGTTGATTCGCGATGGTGTGATCGACGCCGGCTCGTAGGAGCGAGGCTTGCCCGCGAAGACGCCATTGAAAACACCAAAGATCTAAAGCTGAGGGGTTTCCTGATTCGGCTTGGTCTTGTCGACCCCCGGCACATGCAGGTTGCCTTCCGCCACTTGATTGCCTTCAAGCTGCGGCTGCGTGACCCACGTCAGGATGTCGTAGTAACGACGGATGTTCGCCACGAAGTGCACCGGTTCGCCGCCTCGGGCGTAGCCGTAACGCGTTTTGCTGTACCACTTTTTCTCGGACAGACGCGGCAGGATCTTCTTCACGTCCAGCCACTTGTCCGGGTTCAGTCCTTCTTTCGCCGCCAGTTTGCGCGCGTCATCCAGATGGCCGCTGCCGACGTTGTAGGCCGCCAGTGCAAACCATGTGCGATCCGGCTCCTGGATTGACTCGTCCAACTGCTCTTTCATGTAGGCCAGGTATTTTGCGCCGCCCATGATGCTTTGTTTGGGATCGAGCCGGTTGGACACGCCCATGGCCTGCGCGGTGTTCTGGGTCAGCATCATCAGCCCGCGAACGCCGGTCTTGGACGTCACCGCGGCTTGCCACAACGATTCCTGATAGCCGACGGCCGCCAGTAGGCGCCAATCGACTTTCTCTTTCTTGGCGTATGCCTTGAAGTGTTGTTCGTACTTGGGCAGGCGTTGCTGCAAGTGTTGGGCGAAGGTGTAGGCGCCCACGTAGCCGAGGACATCGACATGTCCGTAGTAACGGTCCTTCAGGCGTTGCAGAGTGCCGTTTTTCTTCACCTTGTCGAGATACGCATTGATCTCGTTGAGCAGGCTGTTGTCGTCACCAGCGGCCACGGCCCAGCTCTGGTTGCTGGCGTCGCCGAGGTCGAAGGCCACTCGCACGTTGGGGAAGTAGACCTGGTTCATCGCCACTTCATTGGAATCGACCAGGGTCAGATCGATTTGGCCTTCATCGACCATGCGCAGCAGGTCGACGACTTCAACCGCGTCGGATTCTTCGTATTCAATGCCGGGGTATTTCTTTTTCAGCTCCGCCAACTGTTCGGCGTGGGTGCTGCCCTTGAGCACCATGATCTTCTTGCCGACCAGGTCGCCCGCATCGGTCGGCCGCGATTGGCCGTTGCGGTAGATGATCTGTGGGGTGACTTCGAGATAGGAGTGGGAAAACCGCACCTGCTGTTTGCGTTTCTCGCTGCTGACCAGACCGGCAGCAGCCAGCACCGGGCCGTTAGGCTTGCCCACCTGATTGAACAGGTCGTCGAGGTTGTCGGCGGTCTCGATCTTGAGTTCCACCCCCAGATCGTCGGCGAAGCGCTTCACCAGCTCGTATTCGAAGCCGGTTTCACCGTTGCGATCCTGAAAGTAGGTGGCGGGGCTGTTTCGGGTAACCACCCGCAGCACACCATCCTCCTTTACGCGCTCCAGCGTGTTGGGTTTATCAACACAGCCACTGAGCATCAGGAAGAGTCCGGTTGCGATCAGCCATTTGGCGTATCGCGGACGCAAAGCCGTTGGGGAAAACATCTGCGCAGTATACGCAAAGGACCACGAGCGCCATATCTCGACAGCGAAGGGCTTGTCTGCTAGGCAGCGTAAAACCCGCTTGGAGCCCGCAGGAATGGGCCAGAACGGCAATTTTTGACATAAAAAATAACCCTCGGCGCACCGCTGTTTAAGGTCCAAATGCCCGGCCCGACGTTCGGGTGCGGTCGCGCGCACCGTTTCGGGTGATGTCGCGGGCGGTTTAGGCTAGAATGCACGGCCTCAAAGCACACCCCTTCCCGAGGCTGTCCCGAAGATGTTGATCCTGCGCGGCGCTCCTGCCCTTTCTGCCTTTCGCCACAGCAAACTCCTTGAGCAACTGAGCCAGAAGGTCCCGGCTGTCAGCGGCTTGTATGCTGAATTCGCTCACTTCGCCGAAGTTACCGGCGTCCTGACCGGCGACGAACAGCAGGTGCTCGCGCGCCTTCTGAAGTACGGCCCAAGTGTTCCGGTACAAGAACCGACCGGTCGTCTGTTCCTGGTGTTGCCGCGTTTCGGCACCATCTCGCCGTGGTCCAGTAAAGCCAGCGACATCGCTCGCAACTGCGGCCTGAGCAAGATCCAGCGCCTGGAACGCGGCATCGCGTTTTACGTGGCCGGGCAGTTCAGTGACGCCGACGCGCAGCTTATTGCGGACGGTCTGCACGACCGCATGACTCAAATCGTGCTGGGTAACCTTGAACAAGCCGCCGGCCTGTTCAGCCACGCCGAGCCGAAGCCGTTGACCGCGATCGACGTGCTGGGTGGCGGCCGCGCCGCGCTGGAAAAAGCCAACACCGAGCTGGGCCTGGCCCTGGCCGAAGACGAGATCGACTACCTGGTCAACGCCTTCGTCGGCTTGAAGCGCAACCCTCACGACATCGAACTGATGATGTTCGCCCAGGCGAACTCCGAGCACTGCCGTCACAAGATCTTCAACGCCAGTTGGGACATCGACGGGCAGAGCCAGGAAAAAAGCCTGTTCGGCATGATCAAGAACACCTACGTGATGCACAGCGAAGGCGTTCTGTCGGCTTATAAGGACAACGCTTCGGTGATCGTCGGCAACGTCGCCGGTCGTTTCTTCCCGGACCCTGAAACCCGCCAGTACGGCGCGGTGCAGGAACCGGTGCACATCCTGATGAAAGTCGAAACCCACAACCACCCGACCGCGATTGCCCCGTTCCCGGGCGCATCCACCGGCAGTGGCGGCGAGATTCGCGACGAAGGTGCTACCGGTCGTGGCGCCAAGCCAAAGGCCGGCCTGACCGGTTTCACCGTATCCAACTTGCAGATCCCGGGCTTTGAACAGCCGTGGGAAGTGCCATACGGCAAGCCTGAGCGCATCGTTACCGCGCTGGACATCATGATCGAAGGCCCACTGGGTGGTGCCGCGTTCAACAACGAATTCGGTCGTCCGGCCCTGACCGGTTATTTCCGTACCTTCGAACAGTCGATCACCACTCCCCGTGGCGACGAAGTTCGCGGTTACCACAAGCCGATCATGCTGGCCGGCGGCATGGGTAACATCCGTGCCGAACACGTACAGAAAGGCGAGATCACCGTCGGCTCCAAGCTGATCGTGCTCGGCGGCCCGGCGATGTTGATCGGCCTGGGCGGCGGCGCGGCATCCTCCATGGCCACCGGCACCAGCTCGGCGGACCTGGACTTCGCTTCGGTACAGCGCGAAAACCCGGAAATGGAACGTCGCTGCCAGGAAGTCATCGACCGTTGCTGGCAGTTGGGTGAACACAACCCGATCAGCTTCATCCACGACGTGGGTGCGGGCGGTCTGTCCAACGCCTTCCCGGAACTGGTCAACGACGGCAACCGCGGTGGCCGCTTCGAATTGCGCAACATTCCAAACGACGAGCCGGGCATGGCCCCGCACGAAATCTGGAGCAACGAATCCCAGGAGCGCTACGTTCTGGCGGTCGGCCCGGCTGACTTCGAACGCTTCCAGGCGATCTGCGAACGTGAGCGTTGCCCGTTCGCCGTCGTCGGCGAAGCCACTGCGGAACCGCAGCTGACCGTTACCGACAGCCACTTCGGCAACAGCCCGGTGGACATGCCGCTCGAAGTGCTGCTGGGCAAAGCCCCGCGTATGCACCGTTCGGCCGTTCGGGAGAATGAACTGGGCGACGATTTCGATCCGTCGACCCTCGACATCGCCGACTGCGTCGAGCGTGTCCTGCATCACCCGGCCGTGGCGAGCAAAAGCTTCCTGATCACCATCGGCGACCGCACCATCACCGGCCTTGTTGCCCGTGATCAGATGGTCGGCCCGTGGCAGGTCCCGGTGGCTGACGTTGCCGTCACCGCCACCAGCTTCGACGTTTACACCGGCGAAGCCATGGCCATGGGCGAGCGCACTCCGCTGGCTCTGCTGGACGCTCCGGCGTCGGGCCGCATGGCCATCGGCGAAACCCTGACCAACATCGCGGCTTCGCGCATCAACAAGATCTCCGATATCAAACTGTCGGCCAACTGGATGTCCGCTGCCGGTCACCCGGGTGAAGACGCGCGTCTGTACGACACCGTGAAAGCGGTCGGCATGGAATTGTGCCCTGAGCTGGGCATTACCATTCCGGTGGGCAAGGACTCCATGTCCATGGCCACGCGTTGGAACGACGAAGGCGTCGACAAGACCGTGACCTCGCCGATGTCCCTGATCGTGACCGGTTTCGCGCCTGTGGCTGACATCCGTCAGACCCTGACGCCGGAACTGCGTATGGACAAGGGCACCACCGACCTGATCCTGATCGACCTGGGCCGTGGCCAGAACCGCATGGGCGCCTCGATCCTGGCCCAGGTTCACGGCAAGCTCGGCTCGCAAGCGCCGGACGTCGACGACGCCGAAGACCTCAAAGCCTTCTTCGCAGTGATCCAGGGCCTCAACGCCGACGGTCACTTGCTGGCTTACCACGACCGTTCCGACGGTGGTCTGCTGACCAGCACCGTGGAAATGGCCTTCGCTGGTCACTGCGGCCTGAGCCTGAACCTCGACGGTCTGGCAGAAACGTCTGCCGACATCGCTGCAATCCTGTTCAACGAAGAACTGGGCGCCGTGATTCAGGTTCGCCAGGACGCCACGCCGGACATCCTCGCGCAGTTCAGCGCTGCCGGTCTGGGCGACTGCGTTTCGGTGGTCGGTCAGCCGATGAACAACGGCCAGATCAACATCACCTTCAACGGCGAAACCGTGTTCGAAGGTCAGCGTCGTCTGCTGCAACGTCAGTGGGCTGAGACCAGCTACCAGATCCAGCGTCTGCGTGATAACGCCGACTGCGCCGAGCAAGAGTTCGACGTGCTGCTGGAAGAAGACAATCCGGGCCTGAGCGTCAAGCTCAGCTACGACGTCAACCAGGACGTCGCCGCGCCTTACATCAAGAAAGGCATCCGCCCACAGGTTGCCGTGCTGCGCGAGCAGGGCGTCAACGGTCAGGTGGAAATGGCGGCCGCGTTCGACCGCGCCGGTTTCAACGCGATCGACGTGCACATGAGCGACATTCTGGCCGGCCGTGTCGACCTGAACGAGTTCAAGGGGCTGGTGGCGTGCGGCGGTTTCTCCTACGGCGACGTACTGGGTGCCGGTGAAGGCTGGGCCAAGTCCGCGCTGTTCAACAGCCGTGCTCGCGATGCGTTCCAGGGTTTCTTCGAACGTACCGACAGCTTCACCCTCGGCGTGTGCAACGGTTGCCAGATGATGTCCAACCTGCACGAGCTGATCCCGGGCAGCGAGTTCTGGCCGCACTTCGTGCGCAACCGTTCCGAGCAGTTCGAAGCGCGCGTGGCGATGGTCCAGGTCCAGGAATCGAACTCGATCTTCCTGCAAGGCATGGCCGGTTCGCGTATGCCGATCGCCATCGCTCACGGTGAAGGTCATGCCGAGTTCGCCAGCGAAGAAGCGTTGCTGGAAGCCGATCTGTCGGGTTGTGTGGCGATGCGTTTCGTCGACAACCACGGCAAGGTCACCGAAAACTACCCGGCCAACCCGAACGGCTCGCCGCGCGGGATCACCGGTTTGACCAGCCGCGACGGTCGCGTAACGATCATGATGCCGCACCCGGAACGCGTGTTCCGCGCTGTGCAGAACTCGTGGCGTTCGGAAGACTGGAACGAAGACGCTCCTTGGATGCGCATGTTCCGTAATGCGCGGGTTTGGGTGAACTAAGGGCTGTGTATAAGCTCAGCTTTTTTGTTCCGGCCAGTCATGTCGAGGTGGTCAAGAGCGCTGTGTTCGCTGCCGGTGGCGGGCGGATCGGTGCTTATGATCACTGCGCGTGGCAAGTGCTTGGGTTGGGCCAGTTTCGGCCTTTGGATGGCAGTCAACCGTTCATTGGTGAAGCGGGGCAGGTCGAGCAGGTCGAGGAATGGAAGGTTGAGCTGGTGGTGGCGGATGAGTTGATCGTGGCCGTGGTGGCCGCGCTGAAACTCAGCCATCCCTATGAGACGCCGGCTTATGAAGTGTGGCGGTTGGAGGATTTCTGATCTTCCGGCTGCTGAAATGAGAAACCCGCTGAATTAGCGTTCAGCGGGTTTTTTGTTGCCTGCGATATGATGAATGTATGGAGACCAATGCTGTGGGAGCTGGCTTGTCGGGTCGCCGCATCGCTGCGATGGCTGCCTGATAGCCGCCTATTTTAGTCAAGGTATTCATACCTATTCTTACGGTAACGGCTACATCGCTCGAGGAAATATCCGACAACCCTTTCAGGTTGTCCGTCGGAAGTGCCAAGTCCAGCCTATGTCCATCACAAACACTTCAATCCACTTGAGGTTCAAAGATGGAATTGCCGGACGCAATTGCTCCCAGGGTTAACTCGAACACCGCGCAGAGCCAGGGGCGGTCAAGGTTATTGTGTTCGGAGGGTGCGCCGTTCACCTCTACACTCATCACCGTGTGTCAACTGATGTTGACGCTGAGATTTACTATGCAAAACTCCCACCGGGTCTTCACCTGCAGAGCTTGCTCGCAGAGGTGCCTGAACAATTTGTTGATGAACAATCCGGTCGGTTGATGGAGCTGAACTACGACCTTCAATACAACACCAGCTTCGGTCCCATTCATGAAGACTACTGGGAACGCAGTCCCCCCTTGCAGATTTCTCCGTAGAGTCACCGCTGCATGTCCATATTGCTGCTCCTGTCGACATCGCAATATCCAAACTGGGTAGAGCGACAGACCAGGATATTGGCGACATCATGGCGCTGCTTCGGGCGGGTTTCATACTGACCACTGAACTTCGTCGTCTGGCATTGCAGGCAATTGATGTATATGTTGGCAACAAAGAGCCACCGACCTCAGTTCTCACCAGTATTTTGCAAGATTACCTGGAGACTACAGATGGCGACGCCCCATAGCGGCCACGTCCTCTCATCCGCGTTGGACACCTTGGTCAAAAAACCTTTGAATCAAGCAGATGACGCTGCGCTGGTGTGCGCAGCCAAAGTTGTCTGGTATTCGAAGGAAGACCTTATGAGTGAAGTCGAAGCCTTCCTGAGTCTTCACGCTGACGAGCTCGAAGTTCGCCGCGCAGGTTATTTGCTCGAGCGGTTCACGCGCTTTGCATGTGTTTCTGATAGCCGTGTATTGGAAACCTTCGACGCTCTTAAGCTTTTTTCACGCTCGACATCCAGACTTGAAGTGAAGTCGCAGGTAGCTACTGTTCCGCTTCGCAAACGTCGCGATGAACTCGCGGATTCTTGGGGCCTGAATGAGGGGCTGGGTCTGAAGGCTCAGACGCTGATGCCTTTCCAGACTCGACATTACGAAGTTGAGCAACACGCAACGTCTGTTTGAGCTTATGTGCCTTGAACTTTTCTGTGTTTGTCAGGACCTCTTCGCGGGCAAGCCTCGCTACCACAATGGATCTAAATACACCGAACCATTGTGGCGAGGGAGCTTGCTCCCGTTGGGCTGCGAAGCGGCCCTGAATCAGCCACCTCGTTCTCTCAGGTAAACCCCATCAAACCGGATGACGACTGCTTCGCAGTCGAGCGGGAGCAAGCTCCCTCACTACAGGATTGTGTAGGTTTCAAACCTTGGCACTCACCTCGCTACGATTAACCAACGCCTCCAGCGCTCCGCTTAAACTCGGCGCCTTATCGCCAATCACCAGGTGCCAGACACCCCCTTCAAGCTGGCTGACACCCTGACAACCCAGCGCCTTCAAATCACTTTCCGACAACGCCTTGCCATCCGCCAGTTGCAGTCGAATCCGGGTCATGGCCACGCAATCCATCTGCAACAGATTGTCCCCGCCGCCCAAGGCATCCAGCCATCGCTGCGCTTCTGAGTTCGCCACTGCCACAGGTTTCGGTGCATCGATAACCGCGGGAGGGGAGGAAACAAGCGCGCGACCCAACGCAGGCATCGCCAAGCGAATCTCATCAGCAATGCTGTCCGCCATCGGCCCGACCACCACTTGCAGGCTCCCACCCTTGCCAGGACGCACGACCGCCATCGCCCCCAGTGCTTTTAATTGCGCATCGTTGGCCTTGTTGCGATCCACCATGTCCAGCCGCAACCGAGTGGTACACGCGCCCACGGTAATCAGATTCTGCGCCCCACCCAGCGCCTTGATGTACGCCCCGGCGCGTTCATTCTCGGTGACCACAACCTTTTCGCCCGCCGGCACCTCTTCACGCCCTGGCGTCTTGAGGTTGAAGCGGCGAATGCAGAAATCAAACACCGCGTAGTAGATCACCGCATACGCCAACCCCACAGGCACCACCCGCCAGCCGTTGGTGGATTCGCCCCAGCCGAGCACCATGTCGATGAAGCCGCCGGAGAAGGTGAAACCCAGGTGGATGTTCAGCGCATTGGTGATCGCCATCGACAGACCCGTCAGCAGCGCATGGAGCAAAAAGAGGAACGGTGCGAGGAACATGAACGCAAATTCGATGGGCTCGGTGACGCCGGTCAGGAATGAGGTCAGCGCCATGGACAGGAAGATCCCGCCCATGACCTTGCGGCGTTCCGGCAGGGCGTTGCGGTACATCGCCAGGCACGCGGCGGGCAAGCCGAAGATCATCACCGGGAACATGCCGGTCATGAACTGGCCGCCCTTCGGGTCACCGGCGAAGTAGCGCGACAGGTCGCCCGTGACCATGGCGCCCGTGGTCGGGTCGGTGAAGTTGCCGAAGACGAACCACGCCATGTTGTTGAGGATGTGGTGCAGGCCGGTGACGATCAGCAGGCGGTTGAACACACCGAACACGAAGGCGCCGATGCTGCCGCTCTCCATCATCAATGTGCCGAAGCCGTTGATGCCGTGTTGGATTGGCGGCCAGATCAAACCGAAGATCACACCCAAACCGACGGCGGCGAACCCGGTAACGATCGGCACGAAGCGCCGGCCGCCAAAGAACGCCAGGTACTCTGGCAGTTTGATGTCCTTGAATCGGTTGTACAGCGCGCCGGCCATCAAGCCGCTGACGATCCCGGCGAGCATGCCCATGTTGATGCTCGCATCCAGCACCTTGAGCGTGGAGATCATCACCAGGTAGCCAATCACCCCGGCGAGGCCTGCTGTGCCGTTGTTGTCCTTGGCGAAACCGACCGCGATGCCGATGGCGAAGATCATTGCCAGGTTGGCGAAGATCACCTGGCCGGCGTCGTGGATGATCGCGATGTTCAGCAGGTCGGTGTCGCCCAGACGCAGCAACAGGCCGGCAATCGGCAGGATCGCGATCGGCAGCATCAATGCGCGACCGAGGCGCTGCAGGCCTTCGATGAAGTAGTGGTACATGGCGGTTCTCCCTGTGCTCTTTTTGTTTGAGAGTTGTTGTCGTTGTTCAGCTCAGAGGCCATTGCTGGTGACAGGCGTGACGCACCGCGCTGGCGCTGCTCAGCTTGAGCAGGTCGCGGCTGATGCGTCGGCATTCGGCCGTGTCGAGGTGGCGCACGCGGTCCTTGATTTCGCCGATCTGCACCGGGCTGACCGAAAGCTCGCTGACGCCCAGGCCGATCAGGACCGGCGTGGCCAGCGGGTCGGAGGCCAGTGCGCCGCAAACGCCAACCCAACGGTTATGCACTGCCGCACCGGCGCAGGTCTGGGCAATCAGCCGCAGCAGGGCCGGGTGCATGGCGTCGACTCGCGAGGCGAGGCCGGCGTGGTCGCGGTCCATCGCCAGGGTGTATTGCGATAAATCGTTGGTGCCGATGGACAGGAAATCCGCGTGTTCGGCCAGTTGCTCGGCCAGCAGCGCGGCGGCCGGGACTTCGATCATCACCCCCAGCTCCGGGCGTTCATTTACCCCGAGTTCAAGGCACAACGCATCGAGGCGCTGGCGGATGTGCAGCAACTCATCGACCTCGGTCACCATCGGCAACAGGATCCGGCAGCGTGACAGCGGGCTGACGTGCAACAACGCGCGCAGTTGCTGATCGAGCAATTCCGGCCGCACCTGAGCCAGGCGAATGCCGCGCAAGCCGAGCACCGGATTGGCTTCGACTGGCAACGGCAGGTAGTCGAGTTGCTTGTCGCCGCCGACATCGATGGTGCGGATGATCACCGACTTGTCGCCCATGGCGTCGAGCACCGCTTGATAGGCGAGGCGTTGTTCCTGTTCGTCCGGTGCGGTGTTGCGGTCGACAAACAGAAACTCGGTGCGCAGCAGGCCGACGCCATCGGCGCCATTGGCCATCGCGTCTTCCGCCTCTGCGCTGGACGCGACATTGGCGGCGACGTCGATGTGCACGCCATCGAGGGTCAGTGCCGGGGTATGAGCCTGTGATTGTTGAAGCGCACGGCGTTGCTGATGATCACGTTGCGCCTGATGCACGTCGGCCAGGCGTTCAGCCGTCGGCGCCCATTCGAGACGACCGCCATCAGCATCCAGCACCACCGCCTGGCCTTGCGCCTGGTCCAGCAGCGCCGAACCCAGTGCAACCAGGCAAGGCAAGCCTTTACCCCGCGCCAGAATCGCCACGTGGGAAGTCGCGCCGCCCTCAGCCATGCACAACCCGGCGACCCCTTGCTGGCTCAGTTGCAGCAAGTCCGAGGGCGTCAGTTCATGGGCGGCGACGATGGCGCCGGCCGGCACGTCGTAATGACAGGCTTCGCCGAGCAAGGCGCGCAGCACCCGTTGCTTGAGGTCGCGCAGATCGTTGGCGCGTTCGGCCAGCAACGCGCTGCCGAGTTGTTGAAGGACGTCGCACTGCACGTCGATCGATTGGCTCCAGGCGTGCGTCGCGGCCATGCCTTGATTGATGGAAACGTTGGCCGCGTCCAGCAGCGCCGGGTCTTCGAGCAAGGCGAGGTGCGCGGTGAAGATCGCTTCTTCGTCAGTGCTTTTGTGCTTCCTCGCCTGGGCCAGGGTGTGGTCGATTTCGCCGCGCACGACGGTCAGCGCGGTATCGAGTGCGTGCAATTGTTGCTCGGGATCGTGGCGGCCGGCATCCACCGGCAGGCTGATGGCGTTCAAGCGAAACAACGACCCTCCGACCAGACCGGGCGCTGCGCAAACGCCGTGCAGTACACCGGCTTCGGCCGCCCTATGGCGTCGTGTCATCGGCGCCGGCGCAGCGGCATGGCTGTCTTCGGCCAACGCGGTGGACAAGGCGATCAGCAACGCTTGCAATGCCGCTTCGGCATCCGGGCCCTGGCAGCTGACCTGAACCTCATCCTGCTCGCCGACGGCCAGGCTCATCAGCCCGATCAAGCTGTCGCAGGTCGCCGATTTTCCGGCGAAATGCAGCTGCGATTTGCTCTTGAACCCTTGCGCGGTCTGACGAATCAGCGCGGCCGGGCGAGCGTGCAGACCGCCACGATGAGCGATGCGCACGTGGCCGAAATGTGCTTCACCGCAAAGGTCCACCTCTGCCTGGGCGCCCGGTTCCGACCGGCGAATGATGTGCAGCAGCGGGTCGCCGACCTTCACCGATTTCAGCGTGATGGGCCGCGCTTGAAACTCCTGGCTGTTGGTCAGGATCATCAGGCTGACCAGGCTTTTGCACTGCTGCGCGACCTTGTCCAGGTCGAAGCGCAACAGCGGCTGGCCGTTGCTGACGCGGGCGCCTTCCTTGACCAGCATCGAGAAGCCTTCGCCCTGCAACTCGACGGTATCTAGGCCCAGGTGCAGGAGCAATTCGGCACCGTTGTCGGCACGCAAGGTGACGGCGTGACCGCTGCGGGCGACATGCACCACGACGCCGGCGCAGGGGGCGTGAAGGGTGTCGTTCAGTGGATCGATGGCGATCCCGTCGCCCATCGCGCCGCTGGCGAACACCGGGTCCGGGACTTTGGCGAGCGTGAGCACCGGGCCGCTGAGCGGGGCGCTGAGGGTCAGCTCTTTATTGTTGTTATGCATGGCTCGGTCTCATCAGTAAAAACGACGGTTCGGATCAGCTGCTACGGGGGGGCTATTCAGCTCAGTGGGTTCGTGTGACTTTGCTGAGGTGCCGCGGCTGGTCCGGGTCCATGCCACGGGCCACGGCCAAACCAGCGGCCATGACGTAGAAACTCTGGATTGCCAGAATCGGATCAAGGGCCGGGTGTTCGGCGCGGGTCAGCGTGAGGTCACGTTCGGCAATGTCATCCGGTGCCGCCAGCAGAACGCGGGCACCACGCTGGCGCATGTCCGCGGCAAGGCTCAGCAAACCGGCCTGCTCGGCACCCCGTGGGGCGAAGATCAGCAGAGGGTAGTTTTCATCGATCAACGCCATCGGGCCGTGACGGACTTCGGCGCTGCTGAAGGCCTCGGCCTGAATCGCCGAGGTTTCCTTGAACTTCAGGGCTGCTTCCTGAGCGATGGCAAAACCGGCGCCACGGCCGATCACCATCAAGCGTTGGCAATCGCGCAGGGCGTCGATGGCCAGGCTCCAATCCTGTTGCGCCGCTTCGCGCAGACCTTCCGGCAAGGCATTGCCGGCTTCGAGCAATTCCACGTCTTCTTTCCAGTGGGCGATCAGACGGGCGCTGGCGCTGAGGGTGGCGATAAAACTCTTGGTGG
Source organism: Pseudomonas sp. LBUM1660 (assembly GCF_059695935.1). NCBI lineage: Bacteria > Pseudomonadati > Pseudomonadota > Gammaproteobacteria > Pseudomonadales > Pseudomonadaceae > Pseudomonas > Pseudomonas sp. LBUM1660. The sequence continues at coordinate 1,248,743 of NZ_CP166795.1, forward strand.
CGGCGACGCTGGTTTCTGTACCCGCGCACAGCGGCAGGCTGAATTCACACGCGGCCTCCAGCGGCGAACTTTCGGCGTTGACCATGGCAATGCTCAGTGCACCGCGTTTGCGTAACAGGCGCAGGCTGTTCACCAGGTCCGGACTTTGCCCCGACTGCGAAAACGCAAACGCCACCTGGCCGCTGACCTTCAGCGGTGCTTGCAGCATGGTCACCACCGACATCGGCAGCGACGCCACCGGGAAGCCCAGTTGCTGCATGGTCAGGTAGGCGAAGTAACTGGCGGCGTGGTCTGAACTGCCGCGGGCGACGGTCATCACGACTTGCGGCGGCTGACGGCGCAGGCGTCCGGCGATCTCGATCATCTGCGGGTCGAGTTGCTGCAGTTGGGCTTGCACGGCCTCGAACGAGGACAGCGCCTCTTCAAGCATTTTTGAAGTCAATGTCTTCTCCTTCGACCATGACGGCGGTGAGTGTGAGTGAGCGATCCAGCCGCACGCAGTCGGCCCAGCTGCCAGGTTGCAGGCGGCCGCGTTCTTCGAGTCCGAGGTAGTCGGCGGGAAATTGCGAAAGACGTTGCGACGCCTCGGCGATCGGCAAACCGATCTTCACCAGATTGCGCAGCGCCTGATCCATGGTCAGCGTGCTGCCGGCCAGCGTGCCGTCGGGCAAGCGCACGCCGCCCAGGCATTTGGTCACGGTGTGGCTGCCGAGCTTGTATTCACCGTCCGGCATGCCGGCGGCGGCGGTGGAATCGGTGACGCAATACAGGCATGGGATCGCCCGCAGGGCCACCCGCATGGCGCCGGGATGCACGTGCAGCAAATCCGGGATCAGCTCCGCGTATTTGGCGTGGGCCAGCGCCGCACCGACGATGCCCGGCTCGCGATGATGCAGCGGGCTCATGGCGTTATAGAGGTGAGTGAAACTGCTGGCACCCGCCGCCAGCGCGGCGACGCCTTCCTCGTAACTGCCGAGGGTGTGGCCGATCTGCATGCGGATGCCGCGCTCGCTGAGGGTGCGGATCAAGGCATCGTGGCCGGCGATTTCCGGGGCGATGGTGATCACCCGGATCGGTGCCAGCGCCAGGTAGTCCTCGACTTCGGCCATCAGCGCGGTGTGGGCGAAGTTCGGCTGGGCACCGAGTTTGCCGGGGTTGATGTACGGGCCTTCCAGGTGCACGCCGAGGACCCGGGCGCAGCCTGTTGGCCGCTGCTCGCAGAACTCGCCGACGGCTTTGAGCACGCTGGAAATCTCCTCCGGCGGCGCGGTCATGGTGGTTGCCAGCAGCGAGGTTGTGCCGAAACGCACGTGGGTTTTGGTGATGGTTTCGAAGGCCGGAGCACCTTCCATAATGTCTTTGCCACCGCCGCCGTGAACGTGCAGGTCGATGAAGCCGGGCAGCAGGTAGGGCAAGTCGTTGTCGGCCGGATCGCACGGCACGCCTTCGATGGACACGACCTTGCCGTGTTCGTGAATCAGCCGGCCGCGAACCCAGCCGTGGGCGGTGAGGATGTTGTCTTCGGACATGATCTGTTCTCGGTTTTAGCGGCGAAGCGGGTTATCGACGAAGCTCTGCGACAAAGTCGTAGTAGTCGTTGCGGCAGTAGGTGTCGGTGACTTCGATCGGTGTGTTGTCTTCCAGGTAGCCGACCCGGGTCATCAGCAGCATGGCGGTGCCGGGGGCGATACCGACGAGGGCGGCGAATTCGTCCGAGGCGTTGATCGCCTGGATGTGCTGCAACGCGCGGACGATCGGTTTGCCGATGCCGTCGAGGTATTCGTAGAGGGAATCGCCCACCGCTTGCGGCTTGGGGATGATCGAGGCGGGCAGGGTGCTCATCTCGATCGCCATCACCGTGTCGTCGGCTTTGCGCAGGCGTTTGAGCCGCGCGACTTTGTCGTTGGGCGAGAGGCCGAGACGGATCAGTTCTTCGTGGGTCGGCGGGGTGATTTCCCGTTCCAGCCATTGCGAGCCGGGAACGAAGCCCTTGAGGCGCAACATCTCACTGAAACCCGAGAGGCGCGACAGCGGTTGTTCCAGGCGCGGCGTAATGAACGTGCCGGAACCCTGGTTGCGGCGGATCAGGCCTTGTTCGAACAAGACTTCCAGTGCCTTGCGGGCGGTGACGCGGGAGATGCCCAGCAGCTCGCTGAGGTTGCGCTCCGAGGGCATGGCCTGCTCCGCTTTCCACTGGCCGGCATGGATCGCCGCTTCCAGATTGCGCGCCAGTTGCAGGTACAGCGGCGTGGGCTGGGTGTCGTCAGGGCGTAGGGCCTGGAGGTCATTCATGTCAGGGATGTCCGATGCGGATATTGGAGTGTTGTGTTCCGCGAATGGCCGAAAATTAATACCACTTGAATACCATGTCAATGCCAGTACTTTGCTGTTGGCGTCGGAAAGCCTGCCCTGTTGGGTGGTGGGGTTAGGGTTTGGTATTAAGTGGTATTAGAGGTGGAGGTTTTGAACGCAAAGATCGCAGCCTGCGGTAACGCTTGCCGGGAGGATTGGTATCTTCCCGGCAGTCATTACCGCAGGCTGCGATCTTTTGAATTTATTTTTCGAGGAGCGACCGAAGGTAGCGGTCAGACACGTAGCTGGATAGCAGCAGGTGGCTTTGTGTGGCGAGGGAGCTTGCTCCCGCTGGGCCGCGAAGCGGCCCTGAAATCGGAGAATGCGGTGTCAGGCCGAACTTGGGGCTGCTTCGCAGCCCAGCGGGAGCAAGCTCCCTCGCCACAGGTAACGGGATTACGGGATTACGGCCGAATCTCGATCATCGTGCCATCCGGCACCAGGCCCCAAACCTCACGCATGTCCATGTTGCGCATGGCAATGCAGCCGTCGGTCCAGTCCAGGGTGTGGAACAGGTCTTCCGGGGTTTCTTCGGTGTCCGGTGTGCCATGGATCATGATCATGCTGCCAGGCTCGACGCCTTCGCGCCGGGCACGGGCAGAGTCGCTGATGTTCGGGTAGGAGATGTGCATCGACAAATTGAATTTATCGCTGACCTTGCGCCAGTCCAGCCAGTAGAAACCTTCAGGCGTGCGCTTGTCGCCTTCCATCAGTTTCGGCCCCTTGGGCCGTTTGCCCAGGGATATGCGATAGGTCTTGAGCGGCTTGCCGTCATTGATCAATTGCAATTGATGGGCGGATTTGAGCACCAGAACTTTTTCGATGACTTTGCCGTTCAGGGTTTCCGCAACGGAAGCCTGTGACATAGCGACGAACGACAAGCAAAACACGGCAAGCAACCAGCGCATTGAAACGATATCCCTGAAAGGTGTCGCGACTATTTAGTTAGTTATAGGTGATTTTGGAGCCAGGAGCTTTTAGGTGATGGCAGGCTGGACAAGCGGCGGGATCGATTCGGACCGCACGGGGTAGACCCCGGTCCGCCGGTCAGCGAAGAAGCATTCTAAGGTACGGCCCACCGTGCGGAAAGCCAACTCGGACCACGGGATGTCGGCTTCGTCGAAAAGCTGCACTTCCAGGCTCTCGGGGCCGGCGGAAAAATCCAGGTCCACCAGCTCCGCGCGAAAGAATACATGCACCTGACTGATGTGCGGCACGTCGATCAACGTATAGATGTTCAGGTTGCGCACCCGCGCGCAGGCTTCCTCGGCGGTCTCGCGAATGGCCGCCTGCTCGATGGTTTCACCGTTTTCCATGAAACCGGCGGGCAGGGTCCAGTAACCGAGCCGAGGCTCGATGGCGCGCCGGCACAGCAACACTTTCGAGCCCCAGGTCGCCACGCAGCCGGCGACAATGTTGGGGTTCTGATAGTGAATCGCCTGACAGCTGTCACAGACAAAACGCTGGCGCGAATCGCCTTCGGGGATGCGCTGGGTGACCGGGTTGCCGCACTGACTGCAAAATTTCATGCTGGGGTTCCTGAATGCTGCGCCTATCTTGGCGTGCAGCGGTGTCTGTCGGCAAGTTGTCGTTTAGCGACATGCAGTGGTTATGGGGTTGGGCGGCCGGTGTGATTGGTGCATGATGCGAGGTAGAGAACAAATCGAGAAGACTCATGCTGGACGAGCTACTTCACCGGGTAAGCAACCACACGCCGCGTACCCTGGAAACCGATCGACGTTTCCCCGAAGCCGCAGTGCTGGTGCCCATCACCCGCAGCGACGAACCGGAACTGATTCTGACCCTGCGTGCCAGCGGGCTCTCGACCCATGGCGGAGAAGTCGCCTTTCCCGGCGGTCGGCGCGACCCCGAAGACCCGGACCTGATTTTCACCGCGCTTCGGGAGGCCGAAGAAGAAATCGGCTTGCCGCCTGGGCTGGTCGAAGTGATTGGCCCGCTGAGCCCGCTGATCTCCCTGCACGGTATCAAGGTCACGCCTTATGTCGGGGTGATTCCGGATTTTGTCGAGTACCTGGCCAACGATGCCGAGATCGCAGCGGTGTTCAGCGTGCCTCTGGAGTTTTTCCGTGAGGACCCTCGGGAACACACCCACCGCATCGATTACCAGGGGCGCAGTTGGTACGTGCCGAGTTATCGTTACGGCGAGTACAAAATCTGGGGGCTGACGGCGATCATGATCGTTGAACTGATCAACCTGCTCTATGACGCCGACATCAGTCTGCACCATCCGCCCAAAAGCTTTATCAATAGTTGAAGCCATCGTTCGTATGGCGTGAATCGCGGCTGCCTGAGCCTTGAGGAAAACAAGATGAAATATCGCCTGGGCGATGCCCGCGTCGACACCCATCCGCAGAGCTGGATCGCACCCAATGCCGTGCTGGTGGGCAAGGTCAAACTGGAAGAGGGCGCCAACGTCTGGTTCAACGCCGTGTTGCGTGGCGACAACGAATTGATCCTGATCGGCAAGAACAGCAACGTCCAGGACGGCACGGTGATGCACACCGACATGGGCTACCCGCTGACCATCGGCACCGGCGTGACCATTGGCCACAACGCCATGCTTCACGGCTGCACCGTGGGCGATTACAGCCTGATCGGTATCAATGCCGTGATTCTCAACGGCGCGAAAATCGGCAAGAACTGCATCATCGGCGCCAACTCGCTGATCGGTGAGGGCAAGGAGATTCCCGACGGCTCGCTGGTTATGGGTTCGCCTGGCAAGGTGGTGCGTGAGCTGACCGAGCCGCAAAAGAAGATGCTGGAGGCCAGCGCTGCGCACTATGTGCACAATTCGCAGCGTTATGCCCGTGATCTGGTCGAGCAGGAAGAATGAGCGCCACCGAACGACCGGTTTCATCGCCGTGTGTGAGCATTTGTGCGCTGGACGAGGATGATATCTGCACCGGGTGTCAGCGCACGGTCGAAGAGATCACGCGCTGGAGCCGGATGGACAACGAAGAGCGCCGCAGGGTGTTGGGGTTGTGTCATGAGCGGGCCAAGTCGAGTGGGTTGATCTGGATGCTGCCTTCAAGATCCGATTCCTGAGCCTTGTGAGCTTTTGTGGCTGATGAGGTTTTTTGTGGCGAGGGAGCTTGCTCCCGCTGAGTTGCGAAGCAGCCCATAGCTGACAAACACATTCAACCTGACACGCCGCGCCCCCTGATTTCAGGGCCGCTTCGCGCCCCAGCGGGAGCAAGCTCCCTCGCCACAGGGTTAATTGTGAGCCCAAGATAAAGTACCCTGTGCGCCAAATTGACAGGTATCCCGCCACCCCATGTTCTTCCTGATCGCCTACATCAGCAGCGTCGTGCTGATCAACTACGCCTTTTCCACCGCCCCGCACCTGGACATCATCTGGTCGGCCTGGGGCGGGTTGGTGTTTGTCCTGCGCGATATGGTGCAAACCCGCTTCGGCCATGGCGCCATTGCGGCGATGCTGGCGGCGCTGGTCCTGTCCTATGTCACTTCCGATCCGTCCATCGCGCTGGCCAGCGCCACGGCCTTCGCGGTGTCCGAGTGCATTGACTGGCTGGTGTTCAGCATCACCAAACGCCCGTTGCACGATCGCCTGTGGATAAGTTCGGCCCTGAGCATTCCCCTCGACACCTTTATCTTCTTCGGCATGATCGATGCCTTCACCCCGGCCGTGATCCTTACCGCCATGGGCTCGAAGTTCGCCGGCGTAACGGTCGTGTGGCTGATCATGGCCTGGCGCTTGCGCAAACAGGCTGTCGCCAGCTGAAGCCAAACCCTGCGGTTCATGTAAAATGCCGCGCTTTCTCCCCATGGGAAGCGCGCCAGGCGCCGCGACCCTCGATGATCCGCTTCTTGAGGACCTGAGATGACCCGTATCGGAACTCCATTGTCGCCAACCGCGACCCGCGTATTGCTGTGTGGCTGTGGTGAGTTGGGCAAGGAAGTGGTGATCGAGCTGCAACGCCTGGGCGTTGAAGTGATTGCCGTCGACCGTTACGCCAACGCACCGGCCATGCAAGTCGCGCATCGCAGCCACGTAATCAACATGCTCGACGGCGCCGCCCTGCGTGCCGTTATCGAAGCCGAGAAGCCGCACTTCATCGTGCCGGAAATCGAAGCCATCGCCACCGCGACCCTCGTGGAACTGGAAGCCGAAGGCTTCACCGTGATCCCGACCGCTCGTGCCGCGCAGCTGACCATGAACCGCGAAGGCATCCGTCGCCTGGCCGCCGAAGAGCTGGACCTGCCGACCTCGCCGTACCACTTCGCCGACACCTTCGAGGATTACAGCAAGGCCGTCCAGGACCTGGGCTTCCCGTGCGTGGTCAAGCCAGTGATGAGTTCGTCGGGCAAAGGCCAGAGCCTGCTGCGCAGCGCTGATGATGTGAAAACCGCTTGGGATTACGCTCAAGAAGGCGGCCGTGCGGGTAAAGGTCGCGTGATCGTCGAGGGCTTTATCGACTTCGACTACGAAATCACCTTGCTGACCGTGCGTCACGTCGGCGGCACTACTTTCTGCGCGCCCGTTGGTCACCGTCAGGAGAAGGGCGACTATCAGGAATCCTGGCAGCCACAAGCCATGAGCCCGATTGCCCTGGCCGAATCCGAGCGCGTTGCTAAAGCCGTCACCGAAGCCCTGGGCGGTCGCGGCCTGTTTGGCGTCGAGCTGTTCATCAAAGGTGATCAGGTGTGGTTCAGCGAAGTCTCGCCGCGCCCGCATGACACCGGTCTGGTGACCCTGATTTCCCAGGACCTGTCGCAGTTCGCGTTGCACGCACGGGCGATTCTGGGTTTGCCGATTCCGTTGATCCGTCAGTTCGGCCCATCGGCTTCGGCGGTGATTCTGGTAGAAGGGCAGTCGACCCAGACCGCGTTCGCCAACCTGGGGGCTGCGTTGAGCGAACCGGATACGGCGTTGCGTCTGTTTGGCAAGCCAGAGGTCAATGGCCAGCGCCGGATGGGCGTGGCGTTGGCGCGGGATGAGTCGATTGAAGCGGCTCGTGCCAAGGCAACCCGCGCTTCTCAGGCTGTTGTAGTCGAGTTGTAAACCGAGGTGCGCCTATCGCTAGCAGGCTAGCTCCCACAGGGTTATTGGTTGGTCACAGATTTTGTGTACACCCAATTTCCATGTGGGAGCCAGCCTGCTGGCGATGCTTCTGCTTCAGGCCACCCGATTCAAATCGTTATGCCGCGTCTCCTTCAGGCACAGCACCGCAATCAAGCTCAGCACTGCCGCCCCCGACACATACCCGCCGACATAACTCAAACCGCCCATCGCCACTAGTTTCTGTGCGAAGAACGGCGCCGCCGAGGCCCCGACGATTCCGCCCAGGTTGTAGGCAGCCGACGCGCCGGTATACCGAACATGCGTTGGAAACAGCTCCGGCAGCAGCGCGCCCATCGGTGCAAACGTCACGCCCATCAGAAACAGCTCGATGCACAGGAACAGCGCCACGCCCCACGTCGAGCCTTGGGTCAGCAGCGGTTCCATCAAGAATCCCGACAGGATCGCCAGCACGCTGCCGATGATCAGCACCGGTTTGCGCCCGTATCGATCACTGGCCCAGGCTGACAGCGGTGTTGCCGCCGCCATGAACAGGACGGCGAAGCACAGCAGGCCGAGGAAGGTTTCGCGGCTGTAGCCGAGTGTCGATACGCCATAACTCAGCGAAAAAACCGTCGAGATGTAGAACAGTGCGTAGCACACCACCATCGACCCGGCGCCCAATAGCATCGGCGCCCAGTACTGGCTGAACAGCTCGACCAGCGGGATCTTCACTCGCTCCTGGCGGGCCATGGCGTTGGCAAACACCGGGGTTTCGTGGAGTTTTAGGCGCACATACAGACCCACCATCACCAGCGCGGCGCTGAGTAGGAACGGAATCCGCCAGCCCCACGAGCGGAACTGCTCGTCATTCAGGGTCATGGCCAGCGTCAGGAACAGGCCGTTAGCCGCCAGAAAGCCGATCGAAGGGCCGAGCTGCGGGAACATGCCGAACCAGGCGCGCTTGCCTTTGGGCGCATTCTCCGTCGCCAGCAGCGCCGCACCGCCCCATTCGCCACCCAGCCCAAGGCCTTGGCCGAACCGCAGCACGCAGAGCAGGATCGGCGCCCAGGCCCCGATGCTGTCATAACCCGGCAACACGCCAATCAGCGTGGTGCACACGCCCATCAGCAGCAACGAGGCGACCAGCGTCGATTTGCGCCCGACGCGGTCACCGAAGTGCCCGAACAGCGCCGATCCCAAGGGGCGAGCAAGGAAGGCGATGCCAAAGGTGAGGAATGCCGAGAGCATCTGGGCGGTGCCGGAAGTCTGCGGGAAGAACACCGGGCCGATCACCAGTGCAGCGGCTGTGGCATAGACGTAGAAATCGTAAAACTCGATAGCGGTGCCGATAAAGCTCGCCGTGGCTACTCGGGTGGCGGAGTTCGTCGGTTGGGTGGGCGTGGTCTCGGTATAAGTCGTGCTGGTCGTCATGCGGTTATCCCTGACAGTCATGTGCCCCAGTGGAGCGAATTATTATGGTCGAACACCCAGGGATGTGGGAGTGAGGCGCGGCCGCTGCTCAAGGTAGGAACAGTCGTCGGTGTAGTGCGGAAAGTGTTGATGGTCAGGCCGGAACCTGCTGCGTGCGGGGTAAGCACGTGGTTCGGCTGGGGCTTGGGTAAGCGGGTTCGATTATAGGAAGGTGGCTAACGATCAAACAAGGGGCCTGGGTTGGCGATGACACTATTGAACAGGCTGGCAAAGACAACAAAGACTAAGGGGTGGTAATGCAATTGTGGTGAGGGGATTTATCGAAACGTCTCACCGCCCCGTTGGGCTGCGAAGCGGCCCCAGCACTTCAAAGTCAAACCGCATGTAATTGGTTGACGACTGCTTCGCAGCCGAACGGGGATAAATCCCCTCGCCACAGATAAACCCCACACCCCAGGGCAGGTGTCAGGGTTTAGATAACGGCTGGAACCGAGCTGGTATGCCAGATCAGCACGCGCGTAACGCGATTGTCTTCCGTCTCCAGAATTTCCAGCCGATAACGCCCGATCTTCAGGCACACCGCACTGTCCGGAATCGTCTCCAGCGCCTCGGTCACCAAGCCGTTAAGGGTTTTCGGGCCGTCGCTGGGTAGTTGCCAGCCCAGGCTCTTGTTTAATTCGCGAATCGACGCCGCACCTTCGATCATCAGTCGCCCATCGGCCTGCGGGTGGATGTGCGGGTTGTCCAGGCTGTGTTGACTTTCGAATTCGCCGACGATTTCTTCGAGAATGTCTTCCAGGGTCACGATGCCGAGCACTTCGCCGTACTCGTCGACCACCATGCCCAGGCGCCGCTGCTGTTTGTGGAAATTCAGCAGTTGCAATTGCAGCGGCGTGCTTTCCGGCACGAAGTACGGCTCGTGGCTGGCGGCCAGCAGCGCTTCGCGGGTCAGGCTCGCATCGGGTAGCAAATGGCGGATCTGCCGGGTGTTGAGTACCGCTTCGACCTGGTTGATGTCGCTGTGAAACACTGGCAGGCGGGTACGCTTGTTGTTGCGCAGTTGCTCAATGATCTCTGCGAGGGAGTCGTCGAGGTTGATCCCGTCGACGTCACTGCGCGTCACCAGAATGTCGTTGACCGTGATGTTGTCGAGCGCGTGGATGCCCGCCAGCGGGTGGGGGCGGCAGACGGCTTCGTGATCGTCCTTGCGCTCGCTGGGGCTCTCGTCTTCGCTTTGTTGCACCACTTTGACCTTGCGGGCAAACGGTCGCATCAGCAGCCGGGTGAAGCCATTGAGCAGCCAGGCGGCCGGGTAGATGATTTTCAGTGGCGCGCCGAGCAGCGTGTTGCCCAGGGACAGCACTGCGTCGGGATAGCGCACGGCGAGGGTGCGCGGCAGGTAGTCGGCGAACACCAGAAGCGCGACCCCTGCACCCAGGCAGGCAATCCATGGGCCGTTTTCCGCCCAGATGAAGGTCGCCAGCAAGGTGCTGATGACCACCGCCAGTGCCCGGCACAGGGTATTGCAGAAAATCAGGCTGTTGAGCGGGAAGCTCAGTTTCGCGACCGGTTTGTCGCTGGAACGCGAGGCGGTGCGCTGGGCCAGCAAGTGCTGTTGTGCCGTTTCGATGGCGGTAAACAGCCCCGACCATAAGATCAGCAGGGCCAATACCGCGAGCATCGGCCCTATGGGCAAGTCGTCCATTAATGCCGCCCGTCAGATATGCAGGATGTATTCACGGACCAGCTTACTGCCGAAATAGGCCAGCATCAGCAGGCAGAAGCCGGCGAGGGTCCAGCGAATGGCCTTGTGTCCGCGCCAGCCGAGGCGGTTACGGCCCCATAGCAGCACGCTGAAGACGATCCAGGCCAGGCAAGCCAGCAGGGTTTTGTGCACCAGGTGCTGGGCAAACAGGTTGTCGACGAACAGCCAGCCGGAAATCAGCGATAGCGACAGCAGGGTCCAGCCGGCCCAGAGGAAGCCAAACAACAAGCTTTCCATGGTTTGCAGCGGCGGGAAGTTCTTGATCAGGCCCGACGGGTGTTTGTGCTTGAGTTGATGGTCCTGCACAAGCAGCAGCAAGGCCTGGAACATGGCGATGGTGAACATGCCGTAAGCAAGGATCGACAAGAGTATGTGGGCAAGAATACCCGGTTCTTCGTCGATGACCTGTACCGTGCCGGCGGGGGCGAACTGTGCCAGCAGTACCGTGGCTGCGCCAAGCGGGAACAGCAATATCAGCAAGTTTTCCACCGGGATCCGCGAACAGGCCAGCAGGGTCAGGGCGATGACCGCCGCGGCAATCAGGCTGGCCGCGCTGAAAAAGTCCAGGCCCAGGCCGATCGGGGTCAGCAGGTGGGTGAACAGGCTGGCGCTGTGAGCCAGCACGGCCAGTACGCCGAGCGTGACCAGCAGGCGCTTGTTCGCCTTGGCACCAGTGGCCAGGCGAGAGCCTTGATAGAGGGTCGCAGCGGCGTATAAGCAGGCGGCGGCGAGGGTAGTCAGCAAACTGGGTGACAAGGGGAGCATAAATCCTGTTAGGCAAGCCCGAAAGGCGCTGAGTTTGGCATAGAACCCCTGTAGCACGAAAGACCATGCAACCTGACGACGAGGTGTCCGCCAGACGCAGTCTTCGCTATAATCCGCGACCTGCCCACGCCGCAGGCTCGCCGAGCTCATGTTTATTCCGGTCTGGGCCGCCATTATCCCGGTCTACACAGGGCCTGAAAGGATCGCGCAATGTTTGAAAACTTAACCGACCGTCTCTCGCAGACGCTGCGCCATGTCACCGGCAAGGCCAAGCTGACCGAGGACAACATCAAAGACACCCTGCGCGAAGTGCGCATGGCGTTGCTCGAAGCCGACGTCGCCTTGCCGGTGGTGAAAGACTTCGTCAATTCGGTCAAGGAGCGCGCCGTCGGCACCGAGGTGTCTCGCAGCCTGACGCCGGGCCAGGCCTTCGTGAAGATCGTCCAGGCCGAACTCGAAAGCCTGATGGGCGCCGCCAACGAAGACCTGAACCTGAGCGCCGTTCCGCCGGCCGTGGTCCTGATGGCCGGTTTGCAGGGTGCGGGTAAAACCACCACCGTCGGCAAACTCGCGCGCTTCCTTAAAGAGCGCAAGAAGAAGTCGGTCATGGTCGTGTCCGCGGACGTTTACCGTCCGGCGGCGATCAAGCAGCTGGAAATGCTCGCCGGTGAAGTCGGCGTGACCTTCTTCCCGTCCGACCTGAGCCAGAAGCCGGTCGACATCGCGCAAGCGGCTATTAAAGAAGCAAAACTGAAATTCATCGACGTGGTCATCGTCGATACCGCCGGTCGTCTGCACATCGACGAAGAGATGATGGGCGAGATCAAGGCCTTGCACGCCGCGATCAACCCGGTCGAAACCCTGTTCGTAGTCGACGCCATGACTGGCCAGGACGCCGCCAACACGGCCAAGGCCTTCGGCGATGCATTGCCGCTGACGGGTGTGATCCTGACCAAGGTCGACGGCGATGCCCGTGGCGGTGCCGCGCTGTCGGTGCGCGCCATCACCGGCAAGCCGATCAAGTTCATCGGTATGGGCGAGAAGAGCGACGCGCTCGAGCCGTTCCACCCCGAGCGGATCGCTTCGCGCATTCTCGGCATGGGCGACGTGCTCAGTCTGATCGAACAGGCGGAAGCGACCCTCGACAAGGACAAGGCCGACAAACTGGCCAAGAAGCTGAAGAAGGGCAAGGGCTTCGACCTCGAAGACTTCCGCGATCAGCTGCAACAGATGAAGAACATGGGTGGCCTTGGCGGCCTCATGGACAAACTGCCGAACATCGGCGGCGTCAATCTGGCGCAAATGGGCAACGCCCAGGGCGCGGCAGAGAAACAGTTCAAGCAGATGGAAGCCATCATCAATTCCATGACCCCGGCCGAGCGCCGCGACCCTGAGCTGATCAGCGGTTCGCGCAAACGCCGGATCGCCATGGGCTCCGGCACTCAGGTGCAGGACATCGGTCGCTTGATCAAGCAGCACAAGCAGATGCAGAAGATGATGAAGAAATTCTCCGCAAAAGGCGGAATGGCCAAAATGATGCGCGGCATGGGCGGTATGTTGCCCGGCGGCGGCATGCCCAAGATGTAAAGAATCCGCGCCGGCAGTCATGTCGGCGCAGTACCACAGCAATGTGGGAACTCCAGCAAACCCGCACTTGGCGGGAGCTGACTGGCCGTTTTCAACGACGGCTCTATAGCAAATCTTGATGGCGACCGGAAGGCCGCCGGAAAAAGTCATTTGCAAAAGTCCGGATATTCCTTAGAATATGCGGCCTTTCGGGCAGCTATGCCCGCTGTGCCTTTAGATTTGCAGCACCGACTACAGGAACGATGTTCACATGCTAACAATCCGTCTTGCCCTTGGCGGCTCCAAAAAGCGCCCGTTTTACCACTTGACCGTAACCGACAGCCGCAACCCGCGCGACGGTTCGCACAAGGAACAGGTTGGTTTCTTCAACCCTGTTGCTCGTGGTCAAGAAGTCCGTCTGTCCGTGAACCAAGAGCGCGTAGCCTACTGGCTGAGCGTTGGTGCACAACCTTCTGAGCGTGTTGCTCAGTTGTTGAAGGATGCATCTAAGGCTGCGGCCTGAGCAATATGAGCGCGACGCCTGCCATTGCTGATGATTTGATCGTTATCGGCAAGATTTATTCTGTTCATGGCGTTCGCGGCGAAGTGAAGGTTTATTCCTTTACTGATCCGACTGAAAACCTGTTGCAGTACAAAACCTGGACGCTCAAGCGCGAAGGCAATGTGAAACAGGTCGAGCTGGTCAGCGGACGAGGGAACGACAAGTTCCTGGTCGCAAAGCTCAAGGGTCTTGATGATCGTGAAGAAGCTCGTCTTCTGGCCGGTTATGAGATCTGTGTGCCGCGCAACCTGTTCCCTGAATTGACCGACGGCGAGTACTACTGGTACCAGCTGGAAGGTCTGAAGGTTATTGATCAACTCGGGCAATTGCTTGGGGAAATCGATCATCTTCTGGAAACCGGCGCCAATGATGTAATGGTGGTCAAGCCTTGCGCTGGCAGCCTGGATGATCGCGAACGCCTGTTGCCCTATACGGAGCAATGCGTGTTGGCCGTCGACCTTGCCGCAGGCGAGATGAAGGTGGAATGGGATGCGGACTTCTAAGCGTGGCTAACTTGCGCGTAGAAGTGATCAGTTTGTTTCCCGAGATGTTTTCCGCCGTCAGCGAGTACGGCATCACCAGTCGTGCGGTGAAACAGGGGCTGTTGCAGCTCACCTGTTGGAATCCGCGAGACTACACGACGGATCGACATCACACTGTGGATGATCGCCCATTTGGCGGTGGTCCGGGCATGGTGATGAAGATCAAGCCCCTGGAAGATGCTCTGGTTCAGGCCAAGGCAGCAGCCGGGGAGGCGGCGAAGGTGATTTACCTGTCCCCCCAAGGCCGTCAACTGACTCAGTCGGCGGTACGCGAGTTGGCGAATCTGGATGCATTGATCCTTATTGCCGGCCGCTATGAAGGCATTGACGAGCGTTTTATTGAGGCTCATGTCGATGAAGAGTGGTCGATTGGCGACTATGTACTGTCTGGCGGCGAGCTGCCGGCGATGGTCCTGATCGATGCGGTTACACGACTGCTGCCTGGAGCTTTAGGGCATGCGGACTCCGCCGAGGAAGATTCCTTTACGGATGGTTTGCTGGATTGCCCGCACTACACCCGACCGGAGGTGTATGCGGATCAGCGTGTTCCCGACGTGTTGCTAAGTGGCAATCACGCGCATATCCGGCGTTGGCGTTTACAGCAGTCCCTTGGTAGGACCTTTGAACGACGCGCCGATCTTCTGGAAAGCCGCTCGCTTTCTGGAGAAGAGAAGAAGCTGCTCGAGGAATACATCCGCGAGCGGGACGATAGTTAACAACGTATCGATGGTAAATCGACGATTTACCTTAGGAGCACAGCATGACTAACAAAATCATCCTTGCACTCGAAGCAGAGCAGATGACCAAAGAGATCCCTACCTTTGCCCCGGGCGACACCATTGTCGTTCAGGTGAAAGTGAAGGAAGGCGACCGTTCGCGTCTGCAAGCGTTCGAAGGTGTTGTTATCGCCAAGCGTAACCGCGGCGTAAACAGTGCTTTCACCGTTCGTAAAATCTCCAACGGTGTTGGCGTAGAGCGTACTTTCCAGACCTACAGCCCGCAAATCGACAGCATGGCCGTTAAACGTCGCGGTGACGTACGTAAAGCCAAGCTGTACTACCTGCGTGACCTGTCCGGTAAAGCAGCTCGCATCAAGGAAAAACTGGCTTAAGTCCAGCTTCCGATGCAGAAAAAAGCAGCCTACGGGCTGCTTTTTTGTTGCCTGCGATTTATCTTCCCTGACCGTACTGTCGGTCTTGCCTGAGCCTTTATGCCCGCCATCGATCATCCATTGATAGACCAATTCCTCGACGCGCTGTGGTTGGAGAAAGGTCTTTCCGATAACACCCGCGATGCCTATCGCAGCGACCTGGCCTTGTTCAATGGCTGGTTGCAGGAAAAGGGCCTGGAACTGATCAATGCTGGCCGCGAATTGATCCTCGATCACTTGGCCTGGCGCCTGGAGCAAAACTACAAACCCCGTTCCACGGCACGATTTCTCTCCGGTGTGCGTGGCTTTTATCGTTATCTGCTGCGTGAAAAGCTGATTGCCGTCGATCCGACCCTACGTGTCGATATGCCCCAACTGGGCAGGCCGCTGCCTAAGTCTCTGTCGGAGGCAGACGTAGAAGCGCTGCTCAAGGCGCCAGACCTGAGCGAAGCCATCGGCCAACGTGACCGCGCCATGCTCGAAGTGCTTTACGCGTGTGGCTTGCGGGTGACGGAGCTGATCAGCCTGACATTGGAACAGGTCAACTTGCGTCAAGGCGTGCTGCGAGTGATGGGCAAGGGCAGCAAGGAGCGGCTGGTGCCGATGGGCGAGGAGGCGATTGTCTGGGTCGAGCGTTACATGCGTGATGGTCGCCAAGAATTGCTTGGCGGACGTCCCAGCGATGTCATGTTCCCCAGTCAGCGCGGCGAGCAGATGACCCGCCAGACCTTCTGGCACCGCATCAAGCACCAGGCCAAGGTCGCCGGGATCGGCAAGTCGCTGTCGCCGCACACCTTGCGTCACGCTTTCGCCACGCACCTGCTCAACCACGGCGCCGACTTGCGAGTGGTGCAAATGCTGCTTGGCCACAGCGACCTGTCGACCACCCAGATCTACACCCATGTCGCCCGCGCCCGCTTGCAGGACTTGCACGCCAAACACCATCCGCGCGGCTGACGGATGGAACAAATCACCGGTGGCGAGGAAGCTTGCTCCCGCTGGGGCGCGAAGCGACCCCAAAACCATGGACCACGGCTAATCAGGAAAATCGAGGTGCCTGTTTTACGACTGCTGCGCAGTCGAGCGGGAGCAAGCTCCCTCGCCACAACAAGTGTTATCAGATACGCACCATTATGTGTGTTGCGTCAGGCGCATTCGGCCACAGGGGGCTTATGTGGTAGGCTTTGCCGGTTTGCACGATGGGCGGTTATGACCCGGTGTTTCGGCACGGGCGTTCTGATCGTCCCATTTGTCCGCCTTCAGGAGTTCTCATGCGTCTGATCCAGATTTTCGCCGCCGCAGCCATTGCGTTGGTCAGTACCTTTGCCGTCGCCGATGACGCGGCCGACAAAGCCATTCGTAAAAGCCTGGAAAACCTCCAGCTGGAAGTACCCGTAGAAAGCATCTCCGCCAGTCCGCTGCCGGGCCTGTACGAAGTCAAACTGCAAGGCAGTCGCGTGCTCTACGCCAGCGCCGATGGCCAATACGTGGTGCAGGGCTACCTGTTCCAGCTCAAGGACGGCAAACCGGTCAACCTGACCGAGAAGACCGAACGCCTGGGCGTGTCCAAACTGGTCAACGCCATCCCGGTTGCAGAAACCGTGGTCTACCCGGCGATCGGCGAAACCAAATCGCACATCACCGTGTTCACCGACACTACCTGCCCGTACTGCCACAAACTGCACGCCGAAGTGCCTGAGCTGAACAAGCGCGGCATCGAAGTGCGTTACGTCGCGTTCCCGCGCCAGGGCCTGGGCTCGCCGGGTGACGAACAGCTGCAAGCGGTCTGGTGCTCGAAAGACAAGAAAGCTGCCATGGACAAAATGGTCGACGGCAAGGAAATCAAGGCCGCCAAATGCGATAACCCGGTTTCCAAGCAGTTCGCACTGGGTCAGTCGATCGGCGTGAACGGCACACCGGCCATCGTTTTGGCTGACGGTCAGGTCATTCCGGGCTACCAGCCTGCGCCACAAGTCGCCAAACTGGCGCTGGGCGCGAAATAATTCGCATCGTCACGGCCAGCCTTTGACGATCATGGTCCGGCGGCACCATTTGCCGGGCCATTAATAGAGAGCCGCGAGTATGCGGCTGTTTTCACGGCCGGCCTTGAGTCGGCCGTTTTATGGGGAGTTCACAGTGAAACCGGTCAAAGTAGGCATCTGTGGGTTAGGGACCGTCGGTGGCGGTACCTTCAACGTACTTCAGCGCAACGCCGAGGAAATTGCTCGTCGTGCCGGGCGTGGAATCGAAGTGGCACAAATTGCCATGCGCACGCCAAAGCCTCAGTTCCAAACGACCGGTATTGCGATTACCAACGATGTCTTCGAAGTGGCCACGAACCCTGAGATCGACATCGTTATAGAGCTGATGGGCGGCTACACCGTTGCCCGCGAGCTGGTACTCAAGGCCATCGAGAATGGCAAGCATGTGGTCACCGCGAACAAGGCACTGATCGCCGTTCACGGTAATGAGATTTTCGCCAAGGCACGCGAGAAAGGCGTGATCGTGGCGTTCGAAGCGGCTGTGGCCGGTGGCATTCCGGTGATCAAGGCGATCCGTGAAGGCCTGTCCGCCAACCGCATCAACTGGGTTGCCGGGATCATCAACGGCACCGGCAACTTCATCCTCACCGAAATGCGTGAGAAAGGTCGCACCTTCGAAGACGTACTCGCCGAGGCGCAAGCCCTGGGTTACGCCGAAGCCGATCCGACCTTCGACGTTGAAGGCATCGACGCGGCCCACAAGCTGACGATCCTGGCCTCCATCGCCTTTGGCATTCCGCTGCAGTTCGACAAGGCTTACACCGAAGGCATCACCAAGCTGACCACCGCTGACGTGAACTACGCCGAAGCGCTGGGCTATCGCATCAAGCACCTCGGCGTCGCTCGCAGCACCGCGTCCGGCATCGAACTGCGCGTGCACCCGACGCTGATTCCGGCCGATCGCCTGATCGCCAACGTCAACGGCGTGATGAACGCGGTGATGGTCAACGGTGATGCGGCCGGTTCGACCCTGTTCTACGGCGCGGGCGCCGGCATGGAACCGACCGCTTCGTCGGTGATCGCCGACCTGGTGGACGTGGTTCGCGCCATGACCTCCGACCCGGAAAACCGTGTGCCGCACCTGGCCTTCCAGCCGGATTCACTGTCGGCGCACCCGATCCTGCCGATCGAGGCCTGCGAAAGCGCTTACTACCTGCGCATTCAGGCGAAAGACCATCCGGGCGTACTGGCCCAGGTCGCGAGCATCCTGTCGGAGCGTGGCATCAACATCGAATCGATCATGCAGAAAGAAGTCGAAGAGCATGACGGTCTGGTGCCGATGATCCTGCTGACCCACCGTGTACTGGAGCAGCACATGAACGACGCGATCGCCGCGCTGGAAGCCCTGGCAGGTGTGGTCGGTCCGGTCGTTCGGATCCGCGTCGAGCACCTGAACTAAGCCGTTATCGTTCACCGGGCCTGCGTGCGGGCCCGGGTTTGCGAACACTGTCTATTGGAGCCAGTCATGCGTTATATCAGTACCCGCGGCCAGGCACCGGCCCTGAATTTCGAAGATGTCCTGCTGGCCGGTCTTGCCACCGACGGCGGTCTGTACGTCCCGGAAAACCTGCCACGTTTCACCCAGGAAGAAATCGCTTCCTGGGCTGGCCTGCCGTATCACGAGCTGGCCTTCCGGGTGATGCGCCCGTTCGTCACCGGCAGCATCCCTGACGCCGATTTCAAAAAGATCCTTGAAGAAACCTACGGTGTGTTCTCGCATAGCGCCGTGGCACCGTTGCGTCAGCTGAATGGCAACGAATGGGTGCTGGAGCTGTTCCACGGCCCGACCCTGGCGTTCAAGGACTTCGCTCTGCAGCTGCTTGGTCGTTTGCTCGACTATGTGCTGGAAAAACGTGGCGAGCGCGTGGTCATCGTCGGCGCCACCTCCGGTGATACCGGTTCGGCCGCCATCGAAGGCTGCAAGCACTGCGAAAACGTCGACATCTTCATCCTGCACCCGCACAACCGCGTGTCCGAAGTGCAGCGTCGGCAGATGACCACTCTTTTCGGCGAGAACATCCACAACATCGCCATTGAAGGCAACTTCGATGACTGCCAGGAAATGGTCAAGGCCAGCTTCGCCGACCAGAGCTTCCTCAAGGGCACGCGTCTGGTGGCGGTGAACTCGATCAACTGGGCGCGGATCATGGCCCAGATCGTCTACTACTTCCACGCAGCCCTGCAGTTGGGCGGCCCGGCGCGTTCGGTGTCGTTCTCGGTGCCGACGGGCAACTTCGGCGACATCTTCGCCGGTTACCTGGCGCGCAACATGGGCCTGCCGATCAATCAGTTGATCGTCGCCACCAACCGCAACGACATCCTGCACCGCTTCATGAGCGGCAACCAGTACGTCAAGGAAACCCTGCACGCCACGCTGTCGCCGTCGATGGACATCATGGTGTCGTCGAACTTCGAGCGTCTGCTGTTCGACCTGCACGGTCGCAACGGCGCAGCGATTGCCGGTTTGATGGACAACTTCAAGCAAGGTGGCGGTTTCAGCGTCGAACAGGAACGCTGGACCGAAGCCCGCAAACTGTTCGATTCCCTGGCCTTGGATGACGCCCAAACCTGCGAAACCATTGCCGAAGTCTACGAGCAAACCGGCGAACTGCTGGATCCGCACACCGCTATCGGTGTGAAGGCTGCGCGCGAATGCCGTCGTAGCCTGGATATTCCAATGGTGATCCTCGGTACGGCCCATCCGGTCAAATTCCCGGAAGCAGTGGAGAAAGCCGGTGTAGGAAAAGCGCTCGAACTACCTGCACATCTTTCTGATTTGTTTGAGCGAGATGAGCGTTGCACCGTGTTGCCGAACGATTTGAAAGCCGTGCAGGCCTTTGTCAGTCAGCATGGCAACCGCGGCAAGCCTCTGTAACCGGTAAAAGCTGTCACATTTTGAAGCCCGTCTCCTGACGGGCTTTCTCATTTCTGCATGCCACACTTGTCTCGTTTTCGCCCCAGAAAGGATGGGCGAGTTGATTGCGAAGGAAGTGGTAATGCTGTTTTTCAGAGGGTTAAAACCAGCCGTGTGCTGGATGTTTTTGATCGGCGTTCTGGGCTTTGTTCAAGAAGGGGCGGCCGCGCAATTGGCGACGCCCGAGTCCAGGGGGGCGGGCGTCGGCGCAACCATCGAACTGGATGCTCTGGAATTGAAGTGGATTGCCGAGCACCCGCAAGTCATCGTCTCGTCGGTGCAATACCCGCTTTATCTGTTCAAGGATGAACACGGTCAGTGGAGCGGTCTGAACAACGATCTGCTCAATCGCATCAGTGCCATGACGGGCTTGCAGTTTGTTCACGAAGAGTCGTTTTCCACCGATCAGCTGCTTGGGCGTCTGGAAAGTGGCGAGGCGGACATGAGCACAACGCTGGCAATGAATGACGAGCGTAAGGCGTTCCTGGATTTCAGTCATGCATTCGGTGGCGCTGGATGGGTGTTTGTCGGACGGGCAGGCGCACCGGTCGTGCACGATCTGGCGCAGTTGGCGAAAAAAGTACTGGTGTTGCCGGCCCGGCATGCACTCGAAGGCACGATTCGCCGCGACTACCCGGCGATCGAGTTGCGTACGGTCAAGACTTACGCTGAAGCCAGGGCGCTGGTTGAAAGTGGTGAAGCCTTTGCCACCATCGAAAATGAAATCGGAGCGCAGCTCTATCCGTTGGGGCAGCTCAAGGTCGGGCGCGGTTTGGAGGGCAAATGGGAGGCCGATCACCTTGCGGTACGCAAAGGTCAGTCGCCGTTGCTGAGCATTCTCAACAAGGCGCTGGAGGCCTTTCCTGCGGCCGACTTGCGTGCCATTCGCCTGAAATGGCTCAACGGTATCGCTCCCGTCGAGTCACCTTCTCGCTGGCGGCAGATGACTCACTGGGTATGCTGGGGCATGTTTATCGTCAGCCTGTTCGGACTGCTTTCCTTGCTCTGGAACCGCAGGCTCGCGGCGCTGATCAAGCAACGCGTAGACGCTGAGAAGGGACTCGGCGATCAGCTTGCTTTCCAGCATGCGTTGATTGACGCCATGCCCGATCCGATGTTTGTCCGTGATCTGCAAGGGCGTTTGATCATGTGCAACAAAAGTTATGAGGAGAGCCTCGGCACCCGTCTTGACCAGGTTCAGGGGCGACAGCTGGTTGAGCTCGAAGTGCTGCCGGCGGAAACCGCAGCGCTGCTGCATGCTGAATTCATGGCGCAGATGGAGACTCGAAAGCCACGCTTCAGTGAACGTCAATTGCTGTTCAACAACGGTGTCCGGGACATCTACCAGTGGACGGTGCCGTTTTACAGCGCCGATGGCCAATTGCGAGGGTTGCTGGGGGGATGGACTGATATCGGCCACCGGACAAGGCAACTGTGAATCGGCTGTTTTTTCCCTGTCATCTTTGCCGTGCATGCTCTATCGACCAGGGACGCCGACGCGTCTGCACCTGGAATCCAGAACTTTCTTCTCGGGCCAGTGGTCATTTATTGTGAACACGCCCCAAGGCACTTTGTTTTCGGACTATTGAGTGGTGATCGAGATGGAAAGTATCAGTCTATTGCTCGGTGAGGCTCTGAGCCCGTATCAGGTCACGCTGACCCCGTCGGGCGCCCATGGCGAATGCCTGGTGACACTGAAGAATGCGGCCGGCGAGATCGTGGTCGAACGGGCGTTCAATCAAGCCCAGTTAACCGATTACCGTCTGCTGACGGATGTCGTCGACGGCTTGCACCGCGACGTACTGATTGCCGAAGGACGGCTGGAACCCTGCGTCATCGCGGCGCTGCGCAATGCGGCTCAGGATAAGGTCCTGGCCAGTCGAAATTGAATTGTTCTTTTGTGGGAACCTTCCTGCACTCAGGTCGTCAGACCATGTAACAGCAGGATCAAGCATTGTGCTCCGGTGCTTGTAGCTTGCTGCCACTGGTCGTTATGTAGGCCACGTTTAACCCCGAGTCGTCTCCCCACTTCTCGGGGTTTCTTTTGCCTGCGATTTGTCACGGCTGCGCCTGACGCTCGAAGAACACTCGGGATTCTTCGAGGTAAGCACTGCGACTTTCCGGGTCGAGCCACGCGGCGTAAGCCTCGCTCAACTGGTCGCGGGGCAGTTTGCGCAGCAGCTGATTGATCTCGACGATCGCTTGCCGGCCCTTGGGTGTGTCGGTACAGCCGATGTAACCGGACAAGAATTTTTCCGCTCCACGAATCGGGTAAAACTGCAGCTCATCCTCCGCGATTCCCTGCTGCTGGGCCTGGTAACGGATTTCCGGGCGATAGCCCAGTAGCAGGCGCAATCGTCCCAGACGTTGCATTTGCAGGAGACTGCCCAAGGCGTCGTTGCCGTAGTGCAGCGTCAGCGCGTCGGGCGGCGCTTGCTTGAGCAGTGCGTCGAGGTACTCACCATAGTTGCGCTCGGCGATGATGCCCAGCTTCTCGCGGCCACTGGCGAGCAGGGCGGCCAAGTCCAGTTCACCGTCCTGGATAAAGGGTGTCAGCGTCTCACGATCCACGCGCCGAACCGCCACACCATTACTCATCGCCCGAAAAACCGGAATGGAAAACGCAATCCAGCGCTCGCGCTCCTTGCTTTTGTTCAGCGCCGCGTCGCACGTGAGGGAGGGCTCGTGGAGCATTTGCAAGCCGCGAGCGCGATTGACCCGCATCAGCGTGTGTTCGTATTGCGGCATGCCGGCGATCAACAGCGGCAACAGTTGGTCGATAACGCCCTGGCGTTTTTTCGGTCCTTCGAAGATCGTCAATGGCGGCAAATCACGCATCAGCCAGATCAGCGTTTCCTTGGGTTGCGCCATCGCGGATGGTGCCAGCCCGGCGAGCAGAAGCGTAACCAGCAACGCGCGCACTACCCGCCCGCCATGCGCCAGGCAGAATCTGATGGACTGCGCTAGCCGGCGCCTCAGCTTAGATGGCTCCGTCTTTGCGCAGTTGTGCAATCTGCGACGCGTCATAGCCAAGTTCCTGGAGTACCTGTGCGTTGTGCTCACCCAGTTGTGGCCCGACCCATTCGCAATCGCCGGGTGTATCAGAGAGTTTCGGCACAATCCCCGGCATCTTGAAGTCTTTACCATCCGGCAGCTTGGCCTGCAGGAACATTTCCCGGGCCAGATACTGCGGATCACTGAACATGTCTTCGGCGCTGAAGATCCGGCTGACGGGCACATCGGCCTGATTCAGCTGCGCCAGCACGGTGTCCAGCGGCAGCGAATTGACCCAGCGATCGATCACCCCGTAAATCTCGTCACGGCGGCTGTCGCGTCCGTCGTTGCTGGACAGCACTGGGTCGTTGGCCAGGTCTTCACGACCGATGACCAGCATGAAGCGTTTGAAGATTGCATCGCCATTGGCGCCGATCTGCACGTGCTTGCCGTCGGCGCTGGTGTGGATCGAGGAGGGCGTAATGCCCGGCATGATATTGCCGGTGCGTTCACGGATGAAACCGAATACATCGAACTCCGGGACCATGCTTTCCATCATGGCGAAAATCGCTTCATACAGCGCCACGTCCACCACTTGGCCCTGGCCACCGTTGACCTCGCGATGACGCAACGCCATCAGCGCGCCAATCACACCCCACAGCGCGGCAATCGAGTCGCCGATGGAAATCCCGGTGCGCACCGGTGGCCGGTCCTCGAAACCGGTGATGTAGCGCAGGCCGCCCATGGATTCACCGACGGCACCAAAACCAGGTTGATCTTTCATCGGCCCGGTCTGACCGAACCCCGACAGCCGCACCATTACCAGTTTCGGGTTGAGGGCGTGCAGGACGTCCCAGCCCAGGCCGAGCTTTTCCAACACGCCAGGGCGAAAGTTCTCGATCAGGATGTCCGCTTCGCTCAGCAGTTTTTTCAGAATCGCGAGGCCATCCGGGTGTTTCAGGTTCAGGGTCAGGGACTTTTTGTTGCGCGCCTGCACGAACCACCACAGCGAGGTGCCTTCGTAGAGTTTTCGCCATTTGCGCAGCGGATCACCGCCGTCGGGGGATTCGATCTTGATCACTTCGGCGCCGAACTCACCGCAAATGCGCGAGGCAAACGGCCCGGCGATCAAGGTGCCCAATTCGATGACTTTCAGACCTGAGAGCGGTTTGGCGGTGAACGGCATACTGGATCCTGTAGGACAAAGGCTGAGCGGATATAGCCTTTTAACATAGCCCAACGTCAGACGAGCAAGGTTCCTCGCCTTCTATTCGTTGATTGACTACTGCATCGGTTAGACTTGCCGCCTTTCCTCGTATCAAGAAGCCCGTTCATGGCCCAGCCGTCCACGACCTACAAGTTTGAACTGAACCTCACCGACCTCGACCGCAGCGTCTACGAGAGCGTGAAGCAGACCATCGCCCGTCACCCTTCGGAAACCGAAGAGCGCATGACCGTGCGGCTGCTGGCCTACGCCTTCTGGTACAACGAGCAGCTGTCGTTCGGTCGCGGTCTGTCAGACGTGGATGAACCCGCCCTGTGGGAAAAGAGCCTGGATGACCGTGTCCTGCACTGGATCGAAGTCGGCCAGCCAGACGCCGATCGTCTGACCTGGTGCTCGCGCCGTACCGAGCGCACCAGCTTGTTGGCCTACGGCAGTCTGCGCGTCTGGGAAACCAAGGTGATCCCGGCGATCAAGAACCTGAAAAACGTGCACATCGCAGCCGTGCCTCAGGAAGTGTTGGAAACCCTCGCCAAGGACATGCCCCGTGTTATCAAGTGGGACGTGATGATCAGCGAAGGGACGATTTTCGTCACCGACGACCGGGGTCAGCACGAAGTCCAGTTGCAGTGGCTGAGCGGCGAACGCGGCTGATTTTTCGCCGTTCATCCGCGTTATCCGGTTTTATCCTACGTATTCAAGAGAAGCACCTGTCACCCCATGCGCATCGAACCTCGCCTGTTGCCCGACACCCTGCCATTCCTCGGTGATCTGCCGCCGCTGCTGACGCGTCTTTACGCGGCGCGGGGCGTGCAATCCGAGGCGGAACTGGACAAGAGCCTGGCGCGGCTGATTCCGTTCCAGCAGCTCAAAGGCATGGATGCGGCGGTGGATTTGCTGGTCACGGCGTTGGAACAGCGCCAGCGGATTCTGATTGTCGGCGACTTCGACGCCGATGGCGCGACGGCCAGTACCGTGGGCGTGCTGGGGTTGCGGCTGCTGGGCGCGGCGCATGTCGATTATCTGGTGCCGAACCGATTCGAGTATGGCTATGGCCTGACCCCGGAAATCGTTGAAGTGGCGCTGACACGCACGCCGCAGTTGCTGATCACCGTGGACAACGGCATTTCCAGCGTCGAAGGCGTGGCGGCGGCGAAAAAGGCTGGCCTCAACGTGCTGGTCACCGACCACCACTTGCCCGGCGACGAACTGCCGTTGGCCGATGCTATCGTCAATCCGAACCAGCCCGGTTGCGAGTTTCCGAGCAAGGCACTGGCCGGCGTCGGGGTTATTTTCTATGTGTTGATGGCCCTGCGCGCGCGTTTGCGCAGCCTCGGCTGGTACGCAAACACGCCGCAGCCGAACATCGGCGAGTTGCTGGACCTGGTGGCGCTGGGCAGTGTTGCCGACGTTGTGCCGCTGGATGCCAACAATCGGATTCTGGTGCACCAAGGCCTGGAGCGGATTCGCGCCGGCCGCGCCCGTCCGGGCATCAAGGCGATTCTCGAAGTCGCCAAGCGTGAGCCGGCGCGCATCACCTCGACCGACCTGGGCTTCATTGTCGGCCCGCGCCTGAATGCGGCGGGGCGCCTGGATGACATGAGCCTGGGCATCGAATGCCTGATCACCGACGACGCAGGCTTGGCGCGGGAAATGGCCGTGCAGCTCGACGGTATGAACCAGGACCGCAAGTCCATCGAGCAGGGCATGCAGCGTGAAGCGCTGGCTCAGCTCAAGGATTTGCCGGTCGAGTCGATGCCGTTCGGCTTGTGCCTGTTTGATCCCGAGTGGCACCAGGGGGTCATCGGCATCCTCGCTTCGCGTATGAAAGAGCGTTATTTCCGTCCGACCATTGCCTTTGCCGATGCCGGTGATGGTTTGCTCAAGGGCTCGGGGCGTTCGGTTCAGGGTTTCCACATCCGTGACGCCCTGAGCGTGGTGGCCGCGCAGCATCCGAACCTGATCAGCAAGTACGGCGGCCACGCCATGGCGGCCGGTTTGACCTTGCCGGAAGCGAATTTTCCGCTGTTCGCCGAGGCCTTTGACGCAGAAGTGCGCAGGCAATTGCGCGAAGAAGACCTGACCGGGCGTCTGTTGTCGGACGGGGTTTTGGCGGTCGAAGAATTCCATCTCGAACTGGCCCGTGCCCTGCGCCATGCCGGACCTTGGGGGCAGCACTTCCCTGAACCTTTGTTTCATGGCGTGTTTCAGTTGGTTGAACAGCGCGTGGTCGGCGAGCGGCACCTCAAAGTGGTGCTCAAAAGTGAATGTGGCTCGGTGAAGCTTGATGGCATTGCCTTCGGCATCGACCGCGACATCTGGCCGAACCCGACCATCAAATGGGTGGAACTGGCCTACAAACTCGACCTCAACGAGTTTCGCGGGAACGAGACCGTTCAGTTGATGATTGCCCACATCGAACCGCGTTGACACCATCGCGGGCAAGTCGAATCGTCGCACCGCTCGCAGGTATCAGTGATCCGTAGGAGCGAGGCTTGCCCGCGAAAACGATCTTTCTGACAGCCAATCCCTCGGAACCCTCCCTCATCCCCCGATGTCGACTAGGCTCTAAGCACTGCTTGATAATCCTTGTGACGTCTCGTCCAATTTTTGCCCGCGGGGGCGGGTGCTGCGCCTTTTTCCTGTCACTCGTCGACTTTTCAAACAGAACCCTGGAGCCTGCCCACTGATTCGAGAGGTGCCCCATGAGTCTGCTGCTTGAACCCTATACCCTTCGTCAATTGACCCTGCTCAACCGCATTGCCGTGTCACCGATGTGCCAGTACTCCAGCGTCGATGGGCTGGCCAATGACTGGCACCTGGTCCACCTCGGCAGCCGCGCCGTCGGCGGGGCCGGTCTGATTTTTACCGAAGCCACGGCGGTCACGGCCGACGGGCGCATCACCGCCGAGGACCTCGGCTTGTGGAATGACGAACAGATCGAACCCCTGCAACGCATCACGCGCTTCATTGCCGCTCAGGGCGCCGTGGCGGGCATTCAACTGGCCCACGCCGGGCGCAAGGCCAGCACCCATCGGCCGTGGATCGGCAAGCATGGCAGCGTCAAACCCGAAGACGGCGGCTGGGTGCCTGTAGGGCCTTCGCCGATTGCTTTCGACCCGCAGCACACCCATCCGAAGCAGCTTGATGAAAGCGAGATCGCCGAAGTTATTCAGGCCTTTGTCGCCTCAGCCAAGCGAGCGCTGACGGCCGGTTTCAAAGTGGTCGAAGTGCACGCTGCTCACGGTTACCTGCTGCATCAGTTTCTTTCGCCATTGAGCAATCAGCGACGCGATCAATATGGCGGCTCTTTCGAGAACCGGATCCGGCTGGTGCTGCAAGTCACCGAAGCGGTGCGTGCAGTCTGGCCTGAGGAGCTGCCTGTGTTTGTGCGAGTGTCGGCCACCGATTGGGTGGAAGACGGCTGGAACCCGGATGAAACGGTGGAGCTGGCGCGGCGCCTGAAAGATCTGGGTGTGGACCTGATTGATGTCTCGTCGGGCGGTACCGCAGCCAACGCGGAGATTCCTACAGGTCCGGGCTATCAGACCCGGTTCGCCGAACGGGTGCGCAAGGAGTCAGGCATCGCCACCGGCACGGTCGGAATGATTACCGAACCGGCCCAGGCCGAGCACATTTTGCGCACCTGCCAGGCGGACATCATTTTCCTCGCCCGGGAGCTGTTGCGCGATCCATATTGGCCGTTGCATGCAGATGATGATTTGGGTGGTCGCAAGGCCGTCTGGCCTGCGCAGTATCAACGGGCGACCCATC
This sequence comes from Pseudomonas sp. LBUM1660, assembly GCF_059695935.1. NCBI lineage: Bacteria > Pseudomonadati > Pseudomonadota > Gammaproteobacteria > Pseudomonadales > Pseudomonadaceae > Pseudomonas > Pseudomonas sp. LBUM1660. The sequence goes on from NZ_CP166795.1 coordinate 1,276,866, forward strand.
GGGATCAGCCGATTCATGAGTCTGATTTGCGCGACTGAATGCGGCTGTAAAAGCAAAAAGCCCCGATCGAGTTGATTGGGGCTTTTGCGTTTCTGGGCCGGGATGTTTGTGGACTGTCAGGCCGTCTTCGCGGGCAAGCCTCGCTCCTACAGTTGATCGCATGCTCTGGTAGGAGCGAGGCTTGCCCGCGAAGAGGCCCGCCCAGACAACCTTTTACTATCAGGTGTACTTACGCTTATCCGGCGCCGGCGGGAAATACTGGTACAGCCAGGTCTCACTCAACGTCCGGTCATTGGTGCGAATGAACAACCGCAGCTCAACCGGCGCCACGCTGTCGTTGGTCGGGTACCAATCGAAGGTGATCCGATAACCCTTGATGTCATCCAGCACCAGCACGTTGAAGTCTTTCACCTGCCCATTCGAGCACGTCACCACGGGCTCGATCCCTGCGCCTTCCGGCAACCGGTCCAGGCCGCCACCGGTGAAGTCCACGGCAAAGCGTCGTGCCCAGACTTCCGGGTAATGCTCGCCCGGTGCCCAGCCTTCGATAAAGCCGCCCATGCCCGAACGGGTCGCATTGACCCGCGCCAGAGGCGTACTCACCGGTGGCAGGGCGCTCCAGTAGAGCTTGTAGCCGTAGTTCAGGGAGTCTCCGGCCGCGACCGGTTTTTTCGGGGTCCAGAACGCAACGATGTTATCGAGGGTTTCGCCGGTTGTAGGAATTTCCAACAGGTCGATAGAGCCTTCGCCCCACGCGGTCGTAGGTTCTACCCACAGGCTTGGACGCTTGCTGTACCAGTCGACGGTGTCCTGATAGTTGGCAAACTCGTGATCGGTCTGCACCAGGCCGAAACCCTTCGGGTCGGTGTCGGCGAAGGCGTTGAACTGCAGTGTCGCCGGGTTGTTCAGCGGGCGGCAGATCCACTCGCCGTTACCGCGCCACATGGCCAGTCGGTCGGAGTCGTGGATTTGCGGGTGAATGGTGTCGCACATGCGGCGCTCGTGGGTGCCGCAGCTGAACATGCTGGTCATCGGTGCGATGCCCAGTTGTTCGATGGCGGTGCGCGCGTTGATGTGGGCATCAATCTCCATGACCACGCGTTCGGCCTGGCAATCGATGTCAAAGCGGTACGCGCCAGTGGCGCTCGGCGAATCCAGCAGCGCGTAGACCACGAAGCGGGTGCTGTCCTTGCCCGGCGTCTCGAACCAGAACTTGGTGAAGTCCGGGAACTCCTCACGCTTCTTCGCGTAGGTATCGACCGCCAGCCCGCGTGCCGACAGACCGTACTGGCCAGTGGCGTCTACTGCGCGGAAATAACTAGCGCCGAGGAAGGACAACACATCGTGCCTGTCCAGTTCCGGGGCCTTGAACAGCTTGAACCCGGAAAACCCCAGGTCGCCGGTGAGCTGCTTGGTGTCGACGGTGGTTTTTTCATAGTTGAACAGGGAAGGGCGGAAATGCACTTCACGGGCCTGGCGGGTCTTGGGATCGACGCTGTACATGCGCACCGGCTGCTTGAAGCCCATGCCGACGTGGAAAAACTGCACGTCCAGCTGACCGTTCAAGTCTTTCCACAGCGAGTGGTTGCCGTCATAGCGGATCGCGTTGAAATTCTGTGGCGTCATGGTCGCCAGCGTCGGCGGCAGCACCTGCTTGGTGTCCTGATAGCGATTGCCAGCGAGTTGCTTGGCCTGAATCTTCAGCGCTTCGAAATCGAACGCCTGGGCGTCGCCATCAGCGGTGCCATTGCCCGCCCAGGCACGTGAGGCCAGCAGGCCAGTGGCCGACAAACCGGTGTAGGCAGCAATGGCCATGGACGCTTTGAGCAAATTCCTGCGATGCATAAGTACAACCTGTCGTGAACAATCCCGCGCCGTTCCTGGCACGTGCTGGATCAAAAATATCGGTTCGGACATACCTTGGCCAAACGCAACGGACCTTAAAGAGATGCCAAATAGCTTAAACCGTTCGGTTGCAGAGAAAAAATGATTGGTAGCAATTTGATGATGCGGCAATGAAACAAGAAATGTCGGTTAAGTTTTCCGACAGTACTTTCTGATTTATAGGGCATTTCTGCTTTTTTTTGACTAATTACTCTAAAAACCGCTTTTCAGCGCCGGGAATGTTCCTATTCTGTGTTCAAGGCCGGTTTCTGCCCTTCAGGCCGGCGACTAATAAAAGGATAGGGCGATGCGGTTTTTGAAGTTTTCTCGGTCTTATAGAAGGACGTCGTCCATGACGAAAGTACAAGGCATCACCGAAATGTTAGGAATCTTTCCCTGCCTGGCGACCGGGCGGCGAAGGCATCGTCTCAATTCGGACGAAATGAAGTTGCTGGAGCGGTACCGCGAGTTGTCGGAAAGCGACCGGATTGCGATGCGGTATCTGGTGGATGCGATGCGGAGTGTTTCGCGGTTTTGAGCGATAAACCAAGGGGCGGACTGAGAAGTCTGCCCCTTGTTCATTTTTCACCCTGCCTTCAACTGCAAGTGCCCATGATCGTGAACGGTCGTTGTACCTGCATCAGATCAGGCATGTCCCGCCACTTGATCCAGGCCTGATGCTGCCAATGCAGCAGCGGCACCGAGATGCCTGCCCACTGCAATGAACTCAGGCTTGGAATGTTTTCCACAGCCGCTTTCGACTCACGCAGCTTCGGGATGACTTCGTTGCTTAGCCACTGACGCAGGTTTCGGTTTTCCGGGATGAAATGGTGGACCAGCAAGGCATACATTCCCGATTCGCTGACCATCAGCGATTCGACCGTTTTGCCGTCTTTCATCAACAAGACGTATCGGCGTTGATCGGGATCGAGTTTAAGGGTGAGACGTTGGTCCAGCGGACGGCCCATCAAGCGACCGAGGTCCTGGACGCAGAACCAGGCTTGGTTGTCCTGAATGAACGCATGGAGGAAGCGGTTGTGACGGGTGAAGACGATTGGTGTGAAGTAAGCTTGAAGCGAATTTTGAGCGTGAGCTGACATGAAGTGACTTCCGTTTTGATCAGGAAAGTCGCCACCAACCCTTCGACAGGTAGGGTGGCGAACCGAGTGGCGTTCGAAGTCGGGACACTTCCAGTCAAAACGGAAGCCGAAAGGCCCGCGCCACACGGCCCGCCATAATGCAGAACTAACGGCAGAAAACAGCCACAGTTCTATGGGGGCGCGTAAGCACCGTTCTGACATTTCCCGGCTTCGACTCCGGGTCGCTGATTTGGCAGCGACGAGGTCAAGCCTATCGTTCAGGCGCTCGCGGCGCCAAGTCTACTCTGGCGCCGCGTGTTGTAGGAATTGGAGCTTCTAACGGAAGGCTCGGTCTGTAGGAATTTCCTGTTTTTGCGTGAAGTGCAGCCCGACTGCGCCGAACGGCTGTTTTTTCCTTTATTTTTTGCGCTTTCAGGAATGAACTGCGGGTTCGCTGCATGCTGATCGAATTTTCTGTTTCCAACTATCGCTCCTTCCGCGACAGGCAAACCCTGTCCATGGCTGCGACGCCGCGCTTGAGTAAAAAGCGCAACCTGTTCGCGCCGCCCGTAAATGGGGAAAAACTACCGGATTTGTTGAAGGTTGCTGCGATCTATGGGCCGAATGCGTCCGGTAAATCTTCGCTCATCCGGGCGATGGGGATCATCGGACAGCTGCTCACCGCATTACCTTCCTCAAATGATGAACCACTACCGGTCTCGCCATTTCGTTTTGACTCGCAACTTCAAAACGAACCCAGTTCCTTTGAGTACAACTTCATTCAACGCGGGCTCCGATATCGCTTTGTTTTACGACTGACGGCTCAGCGGATTATCGAGGAGCAACTGGTTTCATATCCCAAAGGAAAGGAAACTCTGTTGTATCAGCGTCGTTTTGTAGAGGAGGGTGAGCAATATGTTTTTGGGGCAAGTCTTGAGGGTGGTAAAGAAGTCCACTGTGCATGGCTGCGGCTGACGAGCCCCAAAATGTTGTTTATTTCACAGGCGGTGGCGAACAGTAGCGAAGAGCTGACCCAGTTGCGGGCCCCGTTTAGCTGGTTTCAATCAGGTCTACTGGTTATTGAGCAGAACAACATGATGGGGCTGTCTGCAGCGTCCATCAGATTTCTGCAGATGGCCTCGGATCACACTGGCAACTTGCGAGACTTTCTAAAGGAAGTGGATATCCCGGTGTCAGCTATTCACCTCAACACCGAAGACGCAGAATCTTTTCACCGTACAAAAAAACTCACACTCAAGGAGTTCTTTGCGGCGGCCCAAAAAGACAAAGTCACCCTGACGCATACGAGCCTTTTAGGAAAAGCCGAGTTCGATTTTTCAGAGGAGTCCGGCGGTACAAAAAAACCTGATCGGTTTCTGGCTGCCCTGGTTCATGATCAATCACGCCGATGGCAGCGGAATTCTATCTGTCGATGAATTGGACAGTAGCCTTCATCCCTCAATAGTCGATGGCCTGATTGAAAAACACTTGGACAGTGGGCTGAGTACTCAACTGATCTTTACCACCCATGACACTCATCTAATGAATACCAAAGCACTTCGGCGCGATCAGTTCTGGATCACCGAACGCGATGCTAACGGTGCAACCTGTCTTTTTTCGGTTCACGATTTTGAAGGCAGGGAAGGAGAAGACGTCGAAAAACGCTACTTTGAAGGTCGTTATCGTGGGTTACCGTTGATAAGGCGGGGTTGATCATGGCGCGTTCAATAAGGCTGTTTGATCGGAAGGAACCCCGGTTCAAGCCTCAACCCAAAGTGCTGATTCTCTGTGAAGACAGCAAGTCAGGGAAACGATATCTGGAGGAGGCCGCCTTTCATTTTCGTGCCAGCGCTCTAGTAGAAATTGCCCACTGCGGCATCACACACCCAAGTGGCATTGTTGAAACAGTGATCGCCCGTCAGAAAGGCTTCGACAAGGTGTTTTGTGCATTGGATCGCGATACGCATTTGTGTTTTGAGCGAGCTATCAATCTGGCGAGATCGCATCCGAAAATCAAAGTCATCGCTTCGTATCCTTGCTTTGAGTTTTGGCTGCTTCTGCACTTCGGATTCAATCGAAAGCCTTTTCGTGCAGTCGGGAAGCGCTCTCCTGGCGACCTGGTAGCCAAGAGCCTCAGAAAGAAGCCCAACATGGATAAGTACGCCAAGGGCGAAGACGTCAACTATTTCGCCCAACTCCTGGGTGAGCCATTTCAAAGGGCGAGAGCTTTAGCGCCAAAGATTATCGAGGATGTCGCCATCAGCGGTGAACCCAACCCGAGTACCGAAATCCATCTGCTGATGGACGAGTTCGAAACCCTCTCCAAACCTCAGCCGATCTAACACCAAGCGTCCAGCCGGCATCGCTGCGGGCTGGACAATGGCTATTACCGACTAACCTTCCACGCATCCCCCGCAGGCGCAGTCCCGTGGTCATACGGCTTGGCCAACCACATGTACAACAACCCCAACCCAATCACGATCGCCGTACTCAACACCATCGCATAGTTGATGTACCACGCCGCATCCGGTGTACGCGGCCAGGCCATGTTGATGATCGCGCCGACACCATAAACCAGCGCGCCGATGTTCACCGCCCAACCCCATCCGCCGAGGGTGAATTTGCCGCTCGGTTTCCAGCCTTTCAGGCGTGCGTAAAGCGCGGCGAGCACGATCATCTGAAATGCCAGGTAGATGCCGATTGCCGCGAAGCTGACGATGGTTGCCACCGCATCTTGCAGGAAGAAGCCGAGGATGATGATCAGCGCCGGCAGGACGCCGGACACGAATAGCGCGGCCACCGGCACTTGGGTCGTAGGAGAAATCTTCTTCAGCAGTGAACTGCCGATGACCATTTCATCTCGGGCGTAGGAGTACAGCAGACGACTCGCCGCCGCTTGCAGGCTGATGACGCAGGAGATGAAGGAGATCATGACCACGCCCATCACCACTTTCGAGCCGACCGGGCCGAAGGCGTTGTTGAGGATGGTGGAGACCGGGTCTTTGTCGGTGCCGTTGATCACGGCTTGCATGTCCGGCACGGCGAGGATCAGCGCCAGGCAGGCGAACATTGCTGCGATGCCGCCGATGTAGATGGTCATGCGCATGGCCACCGGGATCTGCTTGCTCGGGTTCGGGGTTTCTTCGGCGACATCGCCGCAGGCCTCGAAGCCGTAGTACAGGAACATCCCCGCCAGCGAGGCGGTGAGGAAGGCCGGCAGGTACGAGCCGTCGATGCTGATATCGAAGGTGTTGAATAACACGCTGATCGACTGGTGACGCTCGAAGATCAGCAGATAAACGCCGACGATTACCGCACCGACCAGTTCGCAGAGGAAGCCGAACATGGCGATCCGCGCGAGCATTTTGGTGCCGCTGAGGTTGACCAGGGTGGCGAACAGCGTCAGGAACAGAGCGATGACAATGTTGGTGTTGTTGCTCGGTTCAAAGCCCATCATCGCGGCCAGGTACGGACCTGCACCCACCGCAACAGCAGCGATGGTCACGCACAGGGCGATGGAGTAGATCCAGCCGACCATCCACGCCCAGCGCTTGCCCACCAAGCGACGAGCCCATGGGTACACGCCGCCGGAAATCGGGAATTGAGAGACCACTTCACCGAAGATCAGGCACACCAGCAACTGGCCGCAACCGACCAGCAAATAGGCCCAGAACATCGGTGGCCCACCGGCGGCCAGGCACAGGCCGAAGAGGGTATAAACCCCTACGACCGGGGAGAGGTAAGTGAAGCCCAGGGCGAAGTTTTCCCACAGGCTCATGCTGCGGTTGAAGTTCGAGGTGTAACCCAACTTGCGTAGTTGCTCGGCGTCGCTGTCGGCAACGGATGGGGATAGTTCGGGTGTACTCATGGTGTGTCAGCTCCGGAAAATCGGCAGATTTCGGATGTCCGAAACCGTGGCGGGGCCGTGGAGGCGCTGCCCGGATCGGTGGTTATTGTTTTGGTTTTCTGGCGTTGAACCCTGGTGGTGCGTGTTGCTGTTTCTCCTTGAAACCGAGGTGATGCCTTCGCGGGCAAGCCTCGCTCCTACAGGTACTGCGGTGAACCTGTGGGAGCGAGCCTGCTCGCGATTTTTTAGTGCTTGAACATCACATGCCGAACGACGGTGTAGTCCTCCAACCCGTACATGGACATGTCCTTCCCGTAGCCGGACAATTTCTGACCGCCATGGGGCATTTCGCTGACCAGCATGAAGTGCGTATTCACCCAGGTGCAGCCGTATTGCAAGCGGGCAGACAAGCGATGCGCGCGACCGACGTCCGAGGTCCAGACCGACGACGCCAGGCCGTAATCCGAATCGTTGGCCCAACCCAGCACCTGGGCTTCGTCGATGAACTTGGTTACCGACACCACCGGCCCGAACACTTCGCGACGAACGATCTCGTCATCCTGCTGAGCATCTGCCAGTACAGTGGGCTCGAAGAAAAACCCATTGCCCTCCACTGCCTTACCGCCGGTGATCAAGCGGATATGCGATTGCGCCACGGCACGCTCGACAAACCCGGCCACACGGTCACGGTGCTGCGCAGTGATCAACGGACCCAGTTCGGTCGACGGATCATCCTGCAACCCATACTTGATGCTGCTGACCGCCTCGCCAAGTTTCTCGACGAATTTTTCGTAGACGCCTGCCTGCGCATAGATGCGGCAAGCTGCGGTGCAATCCTGCCCGGCGTTGTAGAAGCCGAAGGTGCGAATGCCTTCAACAGCAGCGTCGATATCGGCGTCATCGAAGATGATCACCGGGGCTTTGCCGCCCAGTTCCATGTGCATGCGTTTGACGCTATCGGCGGTGCTGGAAATGATGTTCGACCCGGTGGCGATCGAGCCGGTCAACGAGACCATGCGCACTTTCGGGTGCGTGACCAGAGGGCTGCCGACGGTAGGACCACGGCCGAAGACGAGGTTGAGCACGCCGGCCGGGAAGATTTCCGACGCCAGTTCTGCCAGGCGCAGCGCAGTCAGCGGGGTTTGTTCCGATGGCTTGAGCACCACGGTATTCCCCGCAGCGAGGGCCGGGGCGATTTTCCAGGCGACCATCATCAGCGGGTAGTTCCACGGCGCGATGGAGGCGATCACGCCGACTGGATCGCGGCGGATCATCGAGGTATGGCCGGGCAAGTATTCGCCGCCCGCCGAACCGCTCATGCAACGGCTGGCGCCGGCGAAGAAACGGAACACGTCGGCAATCGCCGGGATCTCGTCGTTCAGTGCGGCGCTGTAGGGTTTGCCGCAGTTGTCCGATTCCAGTTTGGCCAGCTCTTCGCCGTGGGCTTCGATGACGTCGGCGAGTTTAAGCAGCAGCAGCGAGCGCTCTTTCGGCGGGGTTTGCGCCCAGCTGTCGAACGCGGCATCGGCGGCGCGCACGGCGGCATCGACCTGAGCTTCGCTGGCTTCGTTGATTTCCACCAGCACACGACCGAGGGCCGGGTTGAACACCGGTTGGGCGGGGCCGTCGCCGTCGATCAGTTGGCCATTGATCAAGAGTTTGGTTTGCATGTTCATGTCCTCTTCGAAGCTATTGTTTTTTTTCCTTTAGGAACCGAATCCAAATGTGGGAGCGGGCTTGCTCGCGAAGGGGCCATCACATTCAAAATTGATGTTGGCTGATACACCGCTTTCGCGAGCAAGCCCGCTCCCACCCTGGATTCGGTTTCCACAGTGAGTAATCGTTGTTCGTTACTTCCCGCCGCTACCGGCCACGCTTTCACCGCCCCGCGTCAGGTAATAGGCGCCGAGAATCGGCAGCATGGTCACCATCATCACCAGCATCGCGACGACGTTGGTCACCGGCACGTCCCGTGGGCGGCTGAGCTGGTTGAGCAGCCACAGCGGCAGGGTGCGTTCATGGCCGGCGGTGAAGGTGGTAACGATGATTTCGTCGAACGACAGCGCAAAGGCGAGCATGCCGCCGGCCAGCAGCGCCGAGCCGAGGTTCGGCAGGACGATGTAGCGGAAGGTCTGCCAGCCATCGGCACCGAGGTCCATCGAGGCCTCGATCAAACTGTGCGAAGTGCGGCGCAAACGGGCAATGACGTTGTTGTAGACGATCACCACACAGAAGGTCGCGTGGCCGACGATGATGGTGAACATCCCCGGTTCGATCCCCAATGTCTTGAACGTCGCCAGCAACGCGATCCCGGTGATGATCCCGGGCAACGCAATCGGCAGGATCAGCATCAGCGAGATGCCTTGCTTGCCGAAGAAATCCCGCCGGTACAACGCCGCCGACGCGAGGGTGCCAAGGACCATCGCAATCAGTGTCGCGATGGCGGCGATTTCGGCCGACAGCTTGATTGCTTCCAGTACATCGGGCCGAGAAAACGCCACGCTGAACCAATGCAGGGTGTAGCCCTTGGGTGGAAAGCTGAACGCGGCTTCTTCAGTGTTGAAGGCGTAAAGGAAGATGATCAGGATCGGGAAGTGCAAGAACACCAACCCGCCCCAGGCGGCGATTTTTAACCCAATGGAAGCTTTCTCAGAGTGCATCGAAAGCCCCCAGTCGTTTGACGATGGTCAGGTAAATGGCGATCAACACAATCGGCACCAATGTGAAGGCCGCGGCCATTGGCATGTTGCCGATCGCGCCTTGCTGCGCGTACACCATGCTGCCAACGAAGTAACCCGGCGGGCCCACCAGTTGCGGCACGATGAAGTCGCCCAGGGTCAGCGAAAAGGTGAAGATCGAACCGGCCGCGATGCCGGGAATCGACAGCGGCAGAATCACCTGCATAAACGTCTGGCGTGGCTTGGCACCCAGGTCCGCAGAAGCTTGCAGCAGCGACGGCGGCAGGCGTTCCAGCGAAGCCTGGATCGGCAGGATCATGAACGGCAGCCAGATGTAGACGAACACCATGAAACGGCCCAGGTGCGAGGTCGACAAGGTGCTGCCGCCGACGCCGGGAATGCCCAGCACGAAGTGCAAAACCGGCTCCAGCCCCAAGTGCTGAACAAACCACTGCGCGACGCCGCCCTTGGCCAGCAGCAAGGTCCAGGCATACGCCTTGACGATGTAACTGGCCCACATCGGCATCATCACCGCGATGTAGAAAAACGCCTTGGTCTTGCCGGTGGTGTAACGCGCCATGTAATAGGCAATTGGAAACGCGACGATGGCGCTGGCGATCGACACGACGACGGCCATGCTCAGCGTGCGCAGGATGATGTCGAAGTTCGACGGCTGGAAAAGCGCTGCAAAGTTCGCCAGGGTCAGGTCGGGGGTGACTGCCATGGTGAAGTCATCGAAGGTGTAGAAGCCTTGCCACAACAGCACCAATAGCGAACCGAGATAGATCGCGCCGAACCACAGCAACGGCGGCACCAGCAGCAGCGACAGGTAAAAATTCGGTCGGCGATACAGCAGGTTGGAAAACCTGCGCAACGGCGAACCGCCGGCCGGGGTTTGAGGGATAGCCACGCTGGTCATCTCACACCCCGCCGACAACGTTGTCGTGCAGCGGGATCATCGCCTCGCGCGCCCAGCGTGCGCTGATGCGTTGCCCGGTCTGATGCTGGGCGCTGACGTCCAGCCATTGCACGTTGGCCTGGCTGATGTTGAGGGTCTGGCCGTTTTCCAGTTTCAGTTCATAGCGTGTGGCGCTGCCTTGGTACTGAATGTCGTGGAGCAAGCCGCTGACTTCAATCTCGTGGCTGGCCAGCGGGCCTTCGGCGAAACGCACGTGTTCCGGGCGAATCGAAAACGGCTGTGGATTGCCGCTCAATTGCTTGGCCAGATCACCGCGAATCACGTTGGACGTGCCGACGAATTCCGCGACGAATGTAGTAGCCGGTTTCATGTAGAGGTTGCGTGGAGTGTCGACTTGCTCGATGCGTCCTTTGTTGAACACCGCCACGCGGTCCGACATCGACAGCGCTTCGGTCTGGTCGTGGGTGACGAAGATGAAGGTGATGCCGAGCTGGCGTTGCAGCTTCTTCAACTCGCTCTGCATTTGTTCGCGCAGCTTCAGGTCGAGGGCGCCCAACGGCTCGTCGAGCAGCAGCACCCGCGGGCGATTGACCAGGGCGCGGGCCAGGGCCACGCGCTGGCGCTGACCGCCGGACAGTTGCACTGGCTTGCGCTCGCCGTAGCCGCCGAGGGCGACCATGTCGAGGGCTTCTTCGGCGCGTTTCCGCCGTTCGGCTTTACCGACGCCTTTGACTTTCAAGCCGTAGGCGACGTTGTCGAGCACGTTCATGTGCGGGAACAGCGCGTAATCCTGAAACACCGTGTTGACGTCACGCTCATACGGCGGCAGCCCTGCGGCTTCTTCGCCATGAATACGGATGGAGCCTGCGCTCGGTTGTTCGAAACCGGCGATCAGGCGCAAGCAGGTGGTCTTGCCCGAGCCGGAAGGGCCCAGCATGGAGAAGAACTCGCCGTCCTGGATGTCGATGGAAACCCGGTCAACGGCCTTCACTTCGCCGAACTGACGGGAAACGTTGGTGAACTGGACTGCAAGCGTCATGGTGCGGTGCTCCAAAAAGGCGAGGGCCGTCACAGCGGCCCTGCCTGGACTTCTGAAAAATCTGGATCAACTTTCTGCCTGGAAAACTTATTGTGGCGAGGGAGCTTGCTCCCGCTGGAGTGCGCAGCACTCCCAAAAGGACTGATGCGGTCTCTCTGATTGACCGCATTGACTGGTTTTGGGGCGGCTTCGCCACCCTGCGGGAGCAAGCTCCCTCGCCACAGGGGACGGTGTGTTATCTGCCGCCCATGATCGCGATGTAGTCCTGGGTCCAGCGGCTGTAAGGCACGAACTTGCCCCCTTCAGCCTGCGGGGTTTTCCAGAAGGCGATCTTCTCGAACTGGTCGAAACCGTTGGTCTTGCAGCCCTCGGCACCCAGCAATTCGCTCTCCTTGCACCCGGCCGGAACCGACGGCAAAGAACCGAACCAGGCCGCCAGGTCACCCTGGACTTTCGGTTGCAACGACCAGTCCATCCACTTGTAGGCACAGTTCGGGTGCTTGGCCTCGGCGTGCAGCATGGTGGTGTCGGCCCAACCGGTGGCGCCTTCTTTCGGGATGACCGAGGCAACCGGCTGCTTGTCCGCCACCAGGCCATTGACCATGTAGCCCCAGGTGCTGGAGGCCACGACACCTTCGTTTTTGACGTCGCTCATCTGCACGGTCGCGTCATGCCAGTAGCGGTGGATCAAGGGTTGCTGCTTGCGTAGCAGGTCCAGTACCGCTTTGTATTGCGTTTCGTTGAGCTGGTACGGGTCCTTGATCCCCAGTTCCGGCTGTTTCGCTTTGAGATAGAGCGCCGCATCGGCGATGTAGATCGGGCCGTCGTACGCCTGGACCCGGCCCTTGTTGGACTTGCCGTCCGGCAGGGTCTGCTCTTCAAACACTACACTCCAGCTGTCCGGGGCGGTCTTGAAGACATTGGTGTTGTACATCAGCACGTTCGGGCCCCATTGATACGGGGTGCCAAAGGTTTGGTTATTGACGACGTACCACGGGCCATCCTTGAGACGAGGGTCAATGTTCTTCCAATTCGGGATCAGCGCGGTGTTGATCGGCTGCACACGCTTGCCGGCGATCAACCGCAGCGACGCATCGCCCGACGCGGTCACCAGGTCATAACCGCCCTTGGCCATCAGGCTGACCATTTCATCGGAGGTCGCTGCAGTTTTCACATTGACCTTGCAGCCGGTTTCCTTCTCGAAACCGGTCACCCAGTCGTAGGCCTTGTCGCTTTCGCCACGTTCGATGTAGCCGGGCCACGCCACGATATCCAGCTGGCCTTCGCCGGCACCGACGGCTTTCAGCGGTTCGGCGGCCTGGAGACTGGCGCTGGCCAACAGCGCCGTGGTGATTGCACTGAGCAGTGCGGTCTTGTGCACGAACATGGGGATTCCCTCTTCTTTAATTATGGTCGGGGCAGTTGTGAACGTGGTGAAGCTTGCCGTTAGCGGCTTGTTATTAGCGTAGTCAGAGATGCTGGCCGTGGCGCGCCATGATGTGCCGCACCACGCTGTAGTCCTGAAGCGAATCGCTGGATAAGTCTTTGCCATACCCGGACCGTTTAAGGCCGCCGTGGGGCATTTCGCTGACCAGCATGAAATGGCTGTTGATCCAGGTGCAGCCGTATTGCAAGCGCGCCGCAACCTGCATCGCCTTGTCGAGGTTCTGCGTCCAGACCGAGGAGGCGAGGCCGTATTCCGAATCGTTGGCCCAGTCCACGGCTTGTTCGAGCTGATCGAAACGGGTCACGGTGACCACCGGCCCGAACACTTCGCGCTGGACGATTTCATCACTCTGTTTGCAACCGGCCAGCAGGGTGGGTTGGTAATAGAAGCCGGCACCGGAATGCACCGCCGCGCCGGTCACCCGTTCAATGTGCGGCTGGCCAAGGGCGCGTTCGACGAAACTGGCCACGCGGTCGCGCTGGCGGGTGCTGATCAGCGGGCCGATTTCGTTGTCGGCGTCGCGTTTGCCGGCAAAACGCAGGCTGCTGACCGCCGCGCCGAGTTCCGCCACCAGGCGGTCGTGAATCCCGGCCTGTGCATAAATCCGGCACGCCGCAGTGCAGTCCTGGCCGGCGTTGTAATAACCGTAAGTGCGCACGCCTTCGACCACGGCCTGGATGTCTGCATCGTTGCAGACGATCACCGGCGCTTTGCCACCGAGCTCAAGGTGCGTGCGTTTCAGGGTTTTTGCTGCGGCCTGAAGGATTTTCTGTCCGGTGACGATATCGCCGGTCAGCGACACCATGCGCACTTTGGGATGGCTGACCAAGTGGCTGCCGACGCCTTCACCGCCGCCGCAGACGATATTGATCACGCCGCGTGGAAGGATCTCGGCCAGCGCCGGCGCCAGGGCCAGAATCGACAGCGGCGTGTGTTCGGACGGTTTGAACACCAGCGTATTGCCGGCGGCGAGGGCCGGGGCGATTTTCCACGCGGCCATCATGATCGGGTAGTTCCACGGCGCAATCGAGGCGACCACACCAATCGGATCGCGCCGGACCATGCTGGTGTAGCCCGGCAGGTATTCGCCGCTGAGCTGGCCGGTCTGGCAACGCACGGCGCCAGCGAAGAAGCGGAATACGTCGACCGTCGCGCTCAAGTCGTCCTGACGGGCCAGGTGCAACGGCTTGCCGCAGTTCAGGGACTCGAGACGGGCGAGGAGGTCGGCCTGTTTTTCGATGGCGTTGGCGATGTCCAGCAACAGGTTCGAGCGTTGCTGCGGTGTGGTCCGCGACCAGCCGGCGAAGGCGCGGTGGGCGGCAAGGATGGCGACTTCGACTTGCTCGGTGCTGGCTTCGGCGATGTGGGTCAGCACTTCCCCGGTGGCCGGGTTGAGGATTGGCTCGACAAAACCCTGGCCCGCGACCAATTCGCCATCGATCAACAACGCGGTGAACAACGGGGTCTGCGCGCCAGCCATTTTTCGGGTTCTCTTTTCTTGTGTGGCCATGGTGCTCCCTGTGACTGGGGCTCGGCCGTCTTATTGATGGAGCAAGACTAGTGCGCGGGCCCGAGGTCGACAAATTCTAAATACTGAAGGTGGCGTTCGATTAAATAGATGGCTTGCGCCCGCCGTGGGGTTGTTCGCGGGCGACGGTCAAAAACGGGTCCACCAACGCCGGGCGCGCGGTGCCGCGACGCCAGGCCAGGCCGACGTCGAGGGTCTGGCTCAGGTCTGCGATAGGGCGCGCTTCAATGATGTCGCCCTCCAGTGACCAGGGGCGGTAAGTCATGTCGGGCTGGATCGATACGCCCAGACCTGCGGCTACCAGGCTTCGAACGGCTTCCGTCGACGCGGTTTTCAAGGTGATGCGCGGTTGCAGTCCGGCCCCGCACCACATGCGATGGGCGTTGCGGTCCATTTCGTCGACGTTGAGCTGAATCAGCGGTTCGCGGGCCACGTCGGCGAGGTTGATGCTGTCGTGTTCCAGCAATGGATGCTGGGCTGGCAGCCACAACCGATGGGGCGAATGAGTCAACACTTCGGTCTGCAAGGCATGGCGGTCTTCGAGGTTGGAGAGGATCAGCACGCCGACATCGATCTCGCCGCTGACCAGCAAATGCTCGATATACGGGCGCTCATCCTCCATCACCCGGATCTCGACGTTGGGGTAGGCGCGCTGGAAACGGGTGAGCAAATCCGCGAGGTAGTAACCGGCCACCAGGCTGGTCACGCCGATGATCAATTGGCCGGCGACCTGGTCGGTACTTTGTTGCAGGCTGCGTTTGGCGTTATCCACCGTTGCCAGAATCAGGTGCGCCTGGCGCAGGAATTGATGGCCCTGATGGGTCAGGCTCATGCCCTTGGCGTGTCGGTTGAATAGGCCGACGCCAATCTCTTCTTCGAGTTGCTGGATCGCCAAGGTCAAGGTCGATTGGGAAATGAACGCGGTTTGCGCGGCGGCGGAGATCGATCCGGTCTCGGCCACGGCGATGAAGTGACGAATCTGACGCAAGGTCATCATGGAAAATACCCGGTGGGCGGTTTTTATAGATTTGCTTGAGTGTATATCGCTTTAATCGATAGCCCTGTTTTTCCAGGCAACATCCAGAAGCACTCTCGTTCCCGGTCGCCGGGCACTTTCGTTCTAGGCTGGTGGCCTTATGTGTCCGGTTAACCCCTTTCGTGGAGGCGGCAAAATGAATACGCGTGGATTGCTCGATCAACTACTCAAGTCCGGTCAGGACCTGATGCAGAACAAGGCCGGCGGAAATCAAAACAAGTCGTCCAGTGGTGGACTGGGTGGATTGCTCGGCGGCAGCGGTGGTTCGGGCGGCCTCGGCGGTCTGCTCTCCGGCGCAGGTGGCGGTGCCTTGGCGGCCGGCGCCATGGGCCTGTTGCTCGGCAGCAAAAAGGCCCGCAATGTCGGCGGCAAAGTCGCCATCTACGGTGGCCTCGCGGCACTTGGCGTGATTGCCTACAAGGCTTACGGCAACTGGCAGGCCCAGCAGGGCACAGCGCCGAAGAGCGAGCCACAAACGCTCGACCGCCTGCCGCCCGCGCAAGTCGAACTGCACAGCCAGGCGATCCTCAAAGCGTTGGTTGCAGCGGCCAAAGCCGATGGCCACGTTGATGAACGCGAGCGTGCATTGATCGAAGGCGAGTTCACCAAGCTCGACAACGATCAGGAGTTGCAGCAGTGGCTACATGCCGAACTCAGCAAGCCGCTCGACCCGACAGAAGTCGCCCGCGCGGCGAGCACACCGGAAATGGCTGCCGAGATGTACATCGCCAGCGTGATGCTGGTGGATGAGGAGAGCTTTATGGAGAAGTCCTACCTGGATGAACTGGCACGGCAGTTGAAGCTGGAGCCGGGGTTGAAGGCGGAGTTGGAGAAGCAGGTGCGTCAGGCGTCCCTGTAAAGTTACGGTCTGTTAAACCGCGTCATTGTTTTTTGCGAGCAGGCTCGCTCCCATACAACTGTGGGCGCGAGTCTTCTCGCAAAGGCGTTTCAAGCCTCACCCCATTCCGGTGACCTCACCGCACATTCCCGCCAATCCGTTGTCATCGCCATGAATAGTGGCATGACAGCCGTCTTATAAATGAAACACCCTCAGCTATACTCCGCAGCATTTGTACCGCCCCGAGGACTGACTGTGAAGAACTGGACGTTACGCCAACGCATCTTGGCGAGCTTTGCGGTGATTATCGCCATCATGTTGCTGATGGTCGTCGTGTCGTATTCCCGTTTACTGTCGATTGAGTCCAGTGAGAACGTTGTGCGCTCGGACAGTCTTCCCGGGATTCACTCCAGCTCCCTGATTCGCGGTGCCTGGGTCGATGATTACGTGCTGACCCAGCAACTGATAGGGCTGGGTGGCGGTCGGGGAATGACCCAGGCTGACAAGGATATGTACCAGGGTATTGAGGAAAGGCTGCAACGCTCGATGACCAGCTACCGGGGTACCATCTTCGAGAAAGATGATCAGGCAAGATTCGACGAGTTTGAAAAGCTGCACGATCAATATGACAAGCTGCTAGAAGTGGTACTCGATGCCTACCAGCATAAGGACGTCGAACAGGCCCGTCGCATATTCACCGAAGAGCTGACCCCAGCATGGGCTGCCGGCCGCAAACAGCTGGATGAACTCATTGAATTCAACAGGGAGGCGGCTGAAGCAGCCACTGACTCGATCATTTCATCGGTCGCGGTGGCGAAGCTGATCATGGGCATTTCGTTGCTGGTCGCAGTCATTAGTGCCGGGTTGTGTGGTCTTTTATTGATGCGCGCGATCATGGCGCCGATGAACCGCATTGTGCAGATCCTCGAAATAATGCGTACCGGCGATCTCAGCGGTCGTCTGAACCTGGCGCGCAAGGACGAATTCGGCGCCGTGGAAACCGGCTTCAACGACATGATGACCGAGCTGACGTCCCTGGTGTCCCAGGCCCAGCGTTCCTCGGTGCAGGTCACCACCTCGGTGACCGAGATCGCTGCCACCTCCAAGCAACAACAAGCCACCGCCACCGAAACCGCTGCCACGACCACCGAAATCGGCGCGACGTCCCGTGAAATCGCGGCCACCTCCCGTGATCTGGTGCGCACCATGACCGAAGTCTCCACCGCCGCCGATCAGGCCTCGGTAGCGGCCGGGTCCGGGCAGCAAGGCCTGGCGCGCATGGAGGAGACCATGCACTCGGTGATGGGCGCGGCCGATCTGGTCAATGCCAAACTGGCGATCCTCAACGAGAAGGCCGGCAACATCAACCAGGTGGTGGTGACCATCGTCAAAGTCGCCGACCAGACCAACCTCTTGTCGCTGAACGCTGCCATCGAAGCCGAAAAGGCTGGCGAATACGGGCGCGGGTTTGCCGTGGTCGCCACCGAAGTGCGGCGTCTGGCGGACCAGACCGCTGTGGCCACGTATGACATCGAGCAAATGGTCCGTGAGATCCAGTCGGCGGTGTCGGCCGGGGTCATGGGCATGGACAAGTTCTCTGAAGAAGTACGCCGCGGCATGTCCGAAGTGCAGCAGGTCGGTGAGCAGCTGTCGCAGATCATCCACCAGGTTCAGGCGCTGGCGCCGCGCGTGTTGATGGTCAACGAAGGCATGCAGGCGCAGGCCACCGGCGCCGAACAGATCAACCACGCGCTGGTGCAGTTGGGTGACGCCAGCAGCCAGACCGTCGAGTCCCTGCGCCAGGCCAGTTTCGCGATTGACGAGCTGAGCCAGGTGGCCGTAGGGCTGCGGGGCGGCGTCTCGCGATTCAAAGTCTGATGAGCGAACTCGCGGCCAAACGCAGCGCGGTGATGCCGGCAAAGCACGCGTTGTTTCTGCTGTTTCGCATCGGCAACGAGCGTTATGCCTTGCAGGCGCGCGAAGTGGCCGAGGTGCTGCCGCGTCTGCCATTGAAGCCGATTGCCAAGGCGCCGGACTGGGTCGCCGGGGTGTTCGCCTATCGCGGCGCGGTGGTGCCGGTGATCGACCTCAGCGCGCTGACCTTTGGCGAACCGGCGCAATCGCGCACCAGCACACGGCTGGTGCTGGTGCACTATTGGCCGGATGAGCAGACGCCTTCAAAGTTACTCGGGCTGATTCTGGAACAGGCCACCGACACCTTGCGCTGCAACCCGGCGGATTTTAAACCCTACGGCCTGGACAATCGCCAGGCGCCCTACCTGGGGCCGGTCCGTGAAGATGCCCAAGGCTTGCTGCAATGGGTGCGAGTGGCCGATCTGCTCGATGAAAAGGTGCGCGCGCTGCTGTTTCCTTCGCCACCGCTGGACCCGGCATCGCTTGAGGAACAGCCATGAGCAGCGATCAGCGGTTTTTCGATTTCCTCAAGGAACGCATCGGCCTCGACGTGACGTCGGTGGGGCCGGCGATCATCGAGCGCGCGCTGCGCCAGCGCAGCACCGCCTCCAGGGCGCTGACGGCCGATGAGTATTGGCACACGTTGCAAGGTTCGCAGGACGAACAGCAGGCGCTGATCGAAGCGGTGATCGTTCCCGAGACCTGGTTTTTCCGCTACCCGGAGTCCTTCGCCACCCTGGCGAAGCTGGCCAGTAAACGACTGGCTGAGATCAACAACATGCGCGCACTGCGGATCCTCAGCCTGCCGTGTTCGACGGGCGAGGAGCCGTACTCTATCGCCATGGCCTTGCTCGATGCCGGATTCAAGCCGCATCAGTTCAAAGTCGAAGGCATGGACGTCAGCCCGCTGTCGGTGGAAAAAGCCAAGCGTGCGCTGTACGGCAAGAATTCATTTCGTGGCCAGGACATCGAATTTCGCGAGCGGCATTTCACGGCCGAAGAAGACGGCTACCGCCTTAGCGAGCGAGTGCTCGATCAGGTGCGTTTGCAGGTCGGCAATCTGCTGGATCCGGCGCTGCTGGCCAGCGAGCCACCCTATGATTTTGTGTTCTGCCGCAACCTGCTGATCTATTTCGATCTGCCCACCCAGCAGCAAGTCTTCGAAGTGCTCAAGCGCCTGACCCATGTCGACGGCGTGCTGTTTATCGGTCCGGCCGAAGGCAGCTTGCTTGGTCGTTTCGGCATGCGCTCGATTGGCATCCCGCAGTCTTTTGCCTTCAGTCGCCAGAGTGCGCCCGAGCCTCTGCCAGTCTTTGTTCCGACACCGCTGCCAGTGCGTCAGCCGGTGCGCAGCGTGACACCGCCGCCGGTGCGCAATCGTCCGTTCGCAACCCTCACACCGCCGGCCGTCACGCCAAAAGCTTCGGACGCTACCGCCTTGCTGGCCAACATCGCGGCCCTCGCCAACGAAGGCAAAAGTGCCGAAGCCCGCGCCGCCTGCGAAGGCTATTTGCGCAGCCACGAGCCGGTGGCCCAAGTGTTTTATTGGCTGGGACTGCTCAGCGATGTCGCCGGCCGAGTCCTCGAGGCCCAGGGTTTTTATCGCAAGGCGCTGTACCTCGAACCGCAACACCCTGACGCGTTGATGCACTTGGCCGCCTTGCTGCAATCCCAGGGCGACACGGCGGGTGCGAAAAGATTGCAAGACCGCGCCGCCCGCAGCGAACGCGCCGCCGACAGTGAGCGTAAACGATGACCGCCTCCGACTCCTTGAACCTCACCCATAAAGATGCCCAGGCCATCGATGACTGCTGGAACCGCATTGGGATCCACGGCGACAAGTCCTGCCCGCTGCTGATCGAACACATTCACTGCCGTAATTGCGCGGTGTATTCCGCCGCGGCTACGCGCTTGCTCGACCGCTACGCCTTGCAACAAGACGATCGCGAGCAGGTCTCGGTGGCGGTCGAAATCGACGTGAAAACCCGCTCGCTGCTGATGTTTCGTCTCGGCGAAGAATGGCTGGGCCTGGCCACTCGCAGCCTGGTCGAAGTGGCACCGCTGCAAGCGATTCATTCGTTGCCGCACCAGCGCTCCCGGGCCCTGCTCGGCGTGGCGAATGTGCGCGGTGCGTTGGTGGCGTGCCTGTCGCTGGTCGAACTGCTCGGTCTCGATGGCTCCGGCAGCGTGGTGTCTGGCGCACGCGTGATGCCGAGGATGCTGATCATTGCCGCCCACGGCGGGCCAGTAGTGGTGCCGGTGGACGAAGTGGACGGGATTCATGCCATCGACGAGCGTATCCTCGATGCCGCGTCGCAATCCGGTACCCAGGCCAGCGCCAAGTTCACCCGTGGCGTGTTGCCATTCAAGGGTCGCAGCCTGCGGTGGCTGGATGAAGAACAGCTGTTGTCCGCCGTGACCCGGAGCCTCACATGACCCCCGAGCAAATGCGCGACGCCTCGTTGCTGGAGCTGTTCAGCCTCGAAGCCGAAGCCCAGACCCAGGTGCTGAGCGCAGGTCTTCTGGCGCTGGAACGCGACCCGACCCAGGCCGATCACCTCGAATCGTGCATGCGCGCCGCTCACTCGCTCAAAGGTGCGGCGCGGATTGTCGGGGTTGATGCCGGCGTGAGCGTCGCCCATGTGATGGAAGATTGCCTGGTCAGCGCGCAGGAAGGGCGCCTGTACCTGCGGCCCGAGCACATTGACGCCTTGCTGCAAGGCACTGATTTGCTGATGCGCATTGCGACGCCCAACAACAATTCCGTTGCGGCGGAGATCGAGGCCTATCTGGTATTGATGGCGCGGTTGCTCGATCCGCTGGCGCTGGCCGCGCCGATCAGCACGCCGATCGCCCCGTTCATGACCGAGTCCGAGCGGGAGCCCGAAGCGCCCGCACCACTGGTCGAAGAGTTGGTTCCGGCCGCCGAACCTCCACCCGCAGAACCCCCGAAAAAGCCCCGGCGCACCACCGAAAACGGCGAACGCGTACTGCGCGTCACGGCCGAACGTTTGAACAGCCTGCTCGACCTGTCGAGCAAATCCCTGGTCGAAACCCAGCGACTCAAGCCGCACTTGGCCACGATGCAACGCCTCAAGCGCATGCAGAACAATGGCCTGCGGGCGCTGGAAAACCTCAACGTCCATCTCAAAGAGCATGCCTTGAGCCTCGAAGCCCAGGAAGCTCTGGGCGATGCCCGTCGGCTGCTGGCCGAGGCGCAACAAATGCTGGTGGAAAAAAACGCAGAACTGGATGAGTTTGCCTGGCACGCCAGTCAGCGAGCGCAAGTCTTGTACGACACCGCGCTGGCCTGTCGCATGCGGCCGTTTGCCGACGTGTTGACGGGGCAAGTGCGCATGGTCCGCGACCTCGGTCGCAGCCTCGGTAAACAGGTGCGGCTGGAGATCGAGGGCGAGAAAACCCAGGTCGATCGCGACGTCCTGGAAAAGCTCGAAGCGCCGCTGACGCACTTATTGCGCAACGCCGTCGATCACGGCATCGAGTCCCCCGAGCAACGCTTGCTCGCTGGCAAGCCCGAAGAAGGGTTGATTCGGCTGCGCGCCTCCCATCAAGCCGGTCTGCTGGTGCTGGAGTTGAGCGATGACGGTCACGGCGTCGATCTGGAAAAGGTCCGCAGCAGCATCATCTCGCGGCAGTTATCCCCCGCCGAAACCGCTGCCCAGTTGAGCGAAGAAGAGCTGCTGACCTTCTTGTTTCTGCCGGGTTTCAGCCTGCGCGACACGGTCACCGAAGTGTCCGGGCGCGGCGTCGGCCTGGACGCGGTTCAGCACATGGTCCGTCAGTTACGCGGCGCGGTGGTGCTGGAGCAGACGGCAGGCGAGGGCAGCCGCTTTCACCTCGAAGTGCCGCTGACACTGTCGGTGGTGCGCAGTCTGGTGGTGGAGGTCGGTGACGAGGCGTATGCGTTTCCGCTGGCGCACATCGAACGCATGTGCGATCTGGAACCGGCGGACATCGTCCAGGTCGAAGGGCGTCAGCACTTCTGGCACGAAGGTCGGCATGTCGGGCTGGTCGCCGCCAGTCAGCTGTTGCAGCGCCCGGCGAGCACAAGTAGTCAGCAAACCCTGAAAGTCGTGGTGATCCGCGAGCGCGAGGCGGTTTACGGGGTGGCGGTCGAGCGGTTTATCGGCGAGCGGACTTTGGTCGTACTGCCGCTGGACGAACGTCTGGGCAAGGTGCAGGACATTTCCGCCGGGGCCTTGCTCGACGACGGGTCGGTGGTGCTGATCGTCGACGTTGAAGACATGCTGCGCTCGGTGGACAAACTGCTCAACACCGGGCGGCTGGAGCGGATTGCCCGTCAGGGCAGCCAGGCCGTAGAAGCGGCCCGTAAACGGATTCTGGTGGTCGACGATTCGTTGACCGTTCGCGAATTGCAGCGCAAGTTGCTGCTCAATCGTGGTTACGACGTGGCCGTGGCGGTCGACGGTATGGATGGCTGGAACGCACTGCGTTCGGAGGATTTCGATCTGCTGATTACCGACATTGATATGCCGCGCATGGACGGCATCGAACTGGTGTCTTTACTGCGCCAGGACAATCGCCTGCAATCGCTGCCGGTGATGGTGGTGTCCTATAAAGATCGCGAAGAAGACCGTCGTCGTGGACTGGACGCCGGAGCCGACTATTATCTAGCCAAAGCCAGTTTTCATGACGATGCCCTGCTTGATGCAGTGGTTGAGCTCATAGGAGGAGCGCGGGCATGAAAATAGCGATCGTCAACGACATGCCCATGGCGGTGGAGGCCCTGCGCCGCGCCCTGGCATTCGAACCGGCGCATGAAGTGGTCTGGGTTGCCGGCAATGGCGCTGAAGCGGTGCAGCGTTGCGCCGAACATACGCCGGACCTGATCCTGATGGACCTGATCATGCCGGTGATGGACGGCGTCGAGGCCACCCGGCGGATCATGGCCGAAACCCCGTGCGCCATTGTCATCGTCACGGTCGACCGGCAGCAGAACGTGCACCGGGTGTTCGAGGCCATGGGCCACGGTGCGCTGGATGTGGTCGACACTCCGGCCCTCGGGGCGGGCAATGCCCAGGAGGCGGCGGCGCCGTTGTTGCGCAAGATCATTAACATTGGCTGGCTGATTGGTGACAAGGGCAATCGAGAGCGATCGGTCCCCAGTCCGCTGCGCAGCTCGGCCTCGCGCCAGCGCCTGGTTGCAATTGGCTCCTCGGCAGGCGGGCCAGCCGCACTGGAAGTCTTGCTCAAGGGCCTGCCACGGGATTTTTCGGCGGCCATCGTGCTGGTGCAGCATGTGGACCAGGTATTCGCCGCCGGCATGGCCGAATGGCTCAGCAGCGCCAGCGGCCTGAATGTGCGCCTGGCCCAGGAAGGTGAGCCGCCGCTGGCCGGCACGGTGTTGCTGGCGGGCACCAATCACCATATTCGCTTGTTGAAAAACGGCACGCTGGCCTACACCGCCGAACCGGTCAACGAGATCTATCGGCCCTCGATCGATGTGTTTTTCGAGAGCGTGGCCAGTTACTGGAACGGCGATGCCGTGGGGGTTTTGCTCACCGGCATGGGGCGCGACGGCGCGCAGGGGCTTAAACTCATGCGCCAACAGGGCTACTTGACCATCGCTCAGGACCAACACAGCAGTGCGGTGTACGGAATGCCGAAAGCGGCAGCGGCCATCGACGCTGCCGTGGAAGTTCGCCCACTGGACAAGATAGCGCCACGATTGCTGGAGATTTTCCCAAAATGAAGACTTTTCACAGCAATCCTGGCGCAGGCAGTATTCAGGTGACCGCACATGACTGACTTACAGCTCGACGACTTCAAGACCAACGAAAACGCCGCCATGGTGTTGTTGGTGGATGATCAGGCGATGATCGGCGAGGCGGTGCGTCGCGGGTTGTCGAACGAAGTCAATATCGACTTCCACTTCTGCGCCGACCCGCATCAGGCCATCGCGCAGGCGATCCGCATCAAACCGACAGTGATCCTGCAGGACCTGGTGATGCCCGGTCTGGACGGCCTGAGCCTGGTGCGTGAATACCGTAACCATCCGGCGACCAAAAACATTCCGATCATTGTCCTGTCGACCAAGGAAGACCCGCTGATCAAGAGCGCGGCGTTTGCTGCCGGGGCCAATGATTACCTGGTCAAGCTGCCGGACAACATCGAACTGGTGGCGCGCATTCGCTATCACTCGCGTTCCTACATGACGCTGCTGCAGCGCGATGCGGCCTACCGCGCTTTGCGGGTCAGCCAGCAGCAGTTGCTCGACACCAACCTGGTGTTGCAGCGGTTGATGAACTCCGACGGCTTGACCGGGCTGTCGAATCGCCGGCATTTCGACGAATACCTGGAGCTGGAATGGCGCCGGTCGCTACGTGATCAGAGTCAACTGTCGCTGCTGATGATTGATGTCGACTACTTCAAGTCCTACAACGACAGCTTCGGCCACCTCGAAGGCGATGAAGCCCTGCGCAAAGTCGCGACCGCGATTCGCGACGCGAGCGCCCGACCGTCGGACCTGCCCGCCCGTTACGGGGGTGAAGAGTTTGTTTTGGTGCTGCCCAACACCACGCCGGGCGGCGCGCGGCTGGTGGCGGAAAAACTACGGCTCACCGTGGAAGCGCTGAAGATTCCGCACATTTTCCCCAGCGAAGGCTCAAGCCTGACCATCAGCATCGGACTGTCGACCATGATCCCGCAGCCGGGCAGTGACTGCCGGCAATTGATCTCGGCGGCGGACAAGGGGCTGTACCTGGCGAAGAACAATGGGCGCAATCAGGTGGGCATCGAATAACCCGATGCTTCCTGTAGCAGCTGCCGAGCAGCGCGAGGCTGCGTTCGGCGGCGAAACCGTCGTAAATTCAGGCAGCGCAGTCTTTCAGGTAAACCGCATGCAAAGAATTGACGAGGACTGCGTCCTCGAACGCAGCCTCGCAGGCTCGGCAGCTGCTACAAGTGTCAGCCTCTACATCACAATCAGCCAAAACCATTCGCCCTAAAGCCGCCAGGCGGGCTGCCGTGACAGCATGATTGCGTTATACTCGCCGGCTTTCAAAAGTTCGCCAACGAGTGCTGCCCGCCATGGAAATCAACCCGATCCTTAACAGTATCAAGGACCTGTCCGAGCGCTCCGAAACTATTCGGGGGTATCTTTGACTACGATCAAAAGCATGAGCGTCTGACTGAAGTCAATCGCGAGCTTGAAGATCCGTCTGTCTGGAACAACCCGTCTTACGCTCAGGAACTGGGCCGCGAGCGGTCGCTGCTGGCTCAGATCGTCGAAACCCTCGACGAAATGCACAGCGGTCTGGCCGACGCCAAAGATTTGCTACTGATGTCCGCCGAAGAAGAAGACCAGGCCGCCGTCGATGACGTCGCTGCCGAAGTCGAGCGACTGCGCGAGTCGCTGGAAAAACTCGAATTCCGTCGCATGTTCAGCGGTGAGATGGACGCCAACAACGCCTACCTGGACATCCAGGCCGGCTCCGGCGGTACCGAGGCCCAGGACTGGGCCAACATCCTGCTGCGCATGTACCTGCGCTGGGCTGACAAACGCGGTTTCGACGCGACCATCATGGAACTGTCGGCCGGTGAAGTCGCCGGGATCAAGGGCGCCACGGTCCACATCAAGGGCGAATACGCCTTTGGCTGGCTGCGCACCGAGATCGGCGTGCACCGTCTGGTGCGCAAGAGCCCGTTCGACTCCGGCAACCGCCGCCACACCTCGTTCTCGGCCGTGTTCGTGTCGCCGGAAATCGATGACAACATCGAAATCGACATCAACCCGTCGGACCTGCGCATCGACACCTACCGCTCCTCGGGTGCCGGTGGTCAGCACGTAAACACCACTGACTCGGCCGTGCGTATTACTCACGTTCCGACCAACACTGTGGTCAGCTGCCAGAACGAACGCTCCCAGCACGCCAACAAAGACACCGCGATGAAAATGTTGCGGGCGCGCTTGTACGAGCAGGAAGTGCAGAAACGCAACGCCGCCTCCCAGGCCCTGGAAGACACCAAGTCCGACATCGGCTGGGGTCACCAGATTCGCTCTTACGTGCTCGATGCGTCGCGAATCAAGGATTTGCGCACTAACATCGAACGCAGTGACTGCGACAAGGTACTCGACGGCGATATCGACGAATACCTGGTGGCAAGCCTGAAACAAGGGCTGTAAACCGTCAGTCAAGACCTTAAGTCCCCTGCCCTCGGTGGGGGCAACGAACCTGTGATGGAATTTTTAAAGACATGAGCGACCTACAAATCGACCAGGCCCTGCAACAGGAAGAAAACTCCCTGATCGCCCTGCGCAAGGAAAAGCTTGCTGCCGAGCGCGCCAAGGGCAATGCCTTCCCCAACGACTTCCGCCGCGACAACTACTGCGAAGACTTGCAGAAACAGTACGCGGACAAGACCAAGGAAGAGCTGGCAGAGGCTGCTATTCCGGTCAAGGTTGCCGGTCGCATCATGCTCAACCGTGGTTCGTTCATGGTGATCCAGGACATGACCGGGCGCATCCAGGTCTACGTCAACCGTAAGACCCTGTCCGAAGACACCCTGGCCGCGGTCAAAACCTGGGACATGGGCGACATCATCGCCGCCGTTGGCACCCTGGCCCGTTCCGGCAAGGGCGACCTGTACGTTGAAATGACCGAAGTGCGCCTGCTGACCAAGTCGCTGCGCCCGCTGCCGGACAAGCATCACGGCCTGACCGACACCGAACAGCGCTACCGTCAGCGCTACGTTGACCTGATCGTCAACGAAGAGGTACGCCAGACGTTCCGCGTTCGTTCGCAAGTGATTGCGCACATCCGCAGCTTCCTGATGAAGCGCGACTTCCTCGAAGTCGAAACGCCGATGCTGCAAACCATTCCGGGCGGCGCGGCGGCCAAGCCATTCGAGACGCACCACAACGCGCTGGACATGGAAATGTTCCTGCGTATCGCGCCTGAGCTGTACCTCAAGCGCCTGGTTGTCGGCGGCTTCGAGAAAGTGTTCGAGATCAACCGCAATTTCCGTAACGAAGGCGTTTCGACTCGTCACAACCCTGAATTCACCATGTTGGAGTTCTACCAGGCTTACGCCGACTACGAAGACAACATGGACCTGACCGAAGAACTGTTCCGCGAACTGGCACAGCTGGTTCTGGGCAGCACCGACGTGCCGTATGGCGACAAAGTGTTCCACTTCGGCGAACCGTTCGTGCGTCTGTCGGTGTTCGACTCGATCCTCAAGTACAACCCTGAGCTGACCGCTGACGACCTGACCGACATCGACAAGGCTCGCGCCATCGCCAAGAAGGCCGGCGCCAAGGTGCTGGGCTTCGAAGGTCTGGGCAAGTTGCAGGTGATGATTTTCGAAGAACTGGTCGAGCACAAGCTGGAGCAGCCGCACTTCATCACCCAGTACCCGTTCGAAGTGTCGCCGCTGGCCCGTCGTAACGACGACAACCCGAACGTCACTGACCGTTTCGAACTGTTCATCGGTGGCCGTGAAATCGCCAATGCCTACTCCGAGTTGAACGACGCGGAAGACCAGGCCGAGCGTTTCATGGCGCAGGTGGCCGACAAGGACGCGGGCGACGACGAAGCCATGCACTACGACGCCGACTTCGTTCGCGCGCTGGAGTACGGCATGCCGCCAACGGCCGGTGAAGGGATCGGTATCGACCGCCTGGTGATGTTGTTGACCAACTCACCGTCGATCCGCGACGTGATCCTGTTCCCGCACATGCGGCCGCAAGCGTAAGTGTTTCAATAAAAAAGCCGCCTATAACAGGCGGCTTTTTATTGCCTGTCTGGTACAAACGTATCAAATGGTTACTTTTGAAGTAAGAGAGGAAGACCTGTCGTGAACCGTGCAATGGCTCAAGAGGGTGCAGCGGGTGTCGCCACTGCAGTCGCTGAAAGTGTTCAGTACCAGGGCCGCAAGGCCAGCCGACAGGGCAGCGAGCAGCGTCGACAGGACATTCTCGATGCGGCAATGCGCATTGTCGTGCGTGATGGCGTGCGGGCCGTGCGTCACCGTGCGGTGGCAGCCGAGGCCGGTGTGCCGCTGTCGGCCACCACTTACTACTTCAAGGATATTGATGACTTGCTCACCGATACCTTCGCCCAATACGTGGAACGCAGCGCCGCGTTCATGGCCAAGTTGTGGGTGAACAACGAGGGCCTGCTGCGCGAGATGGTGGTCAGCGGCGACGGCAGCCCCGAGTCGCGCTCGCAGCTGGCGGACGACATTGCGCGGTTGATGGCGGACTATGTTCACCGGCAACTGATCAACCGCCGCGAACACTTGATGGCGGAACAGGCGTTCCGCCAGGAAGCGTTGCTGAACCCGCGCCTGGCGCTGTTGGTACGGTCACATCAGCAGATTCTGCTACAGGGTACGTGCCAGCTTTTCCAGGTATTGGGTTCGCGCGAACCGCAACAGGATGCCAAGGTGTTGACGGCGATTATCGGACGGATGGAATATCAGGGCCTGCTCAACGACGCCGAGCCTGTCGCCGAAGCCGAAATGCTCGGTATCCTGACCCGCTACATGCATTTGGTATTGGCGTCGGTGTAAATCCTGCAGGGCACTCGACCCTGTAGGAGCGAGGCTTGCCCGCGAAGGCGGTTTAACATTCAACATATGTGTTGACTGACACAACGCCTTCGCGGGCAAGCCTCGCTCCTACAGGTTCGGTGACCATTCGGGGCTGTGTGTTCATAGGGAGTGTTGAATGAAAGCCTGGCGTGTCGTTGTGATCGCCTTGTCGTTCCTGCTGCTAAGTGGCTGTCTGGTGACCTTCCGGGACCCGCTGCCCGCCAGCGACCCCGCGCCCAAAGGTTTGCTCGGCAAATGGACCAGCACCAACGCCTGGGGCGAGCCGATGAATCTGGAGTTGACCCGTCTGAGCGACAATCGCTACCAGGCGGTCAGCTACTTCAAGGCCAAACCCAAAGAGCGCGAAGCCTACCCCTTTACGGTGTCACGCCATGGCAGCCGCTGGTACCTGTCGGCGAAAGTGCCGGCGCAATTCGGTGGGCATTTCATCATTGCCGGGTTTGAACTCACCGATAAGCACGAATTGGTGGTCTACAACCTCGATCTCGAGCAGATCAATCAAGTCCTCGGACAAGAAGCCCTGAGCGGTGAAGTCTTCCAGACCGATGATGGTGACGGTGTCTTGATCAACAACAGCATGGACCAGGTCTTTGCTTACCTCGATGATCCGGCCAATTCCGATGTCTTCGTCGAGGCGGTGCGTTATCAGCGCCTGGCCAAAGCCAAAGCTAAAGTTAAATAAAGCCAGCACCTAACGGTTTTACTACAGGAGTTTCGGGTGGACGATTACCAGCAGACGATACGCATTTTGTCCGATCGCATTGTGCTGGCGCAGACGCCGATTCGCGTCCTCGATGCGGTCAAGTGGGACGACAACATCCGCAAGGGTTTCCTCAAGGCCAAGGGCAAGGAAATGCCGGCCGTTGACCGCGACTATTACCTCAATCGGCCGCTGTCGTTCGATTCCAGCAAAGTGAAACTGGAATTCCAGAACATCGAGCGTGACATCACCCGTCAGCTCGGCCAGTTCAACCCGGTCGGCCAGATCATGCGGCGCATGTGCAAGGAATACCGGATGGTGGTGCGCATGCTTGAAGCGCGCGGCACCGAGGATTTCGGCCTGATTTCCCAGGAGTTGTACGGCGCTGCGTCCGACGCGTTCCATGCCGGCGACCCGACCCTGTCCGACCTCGGCCTGATGCTCTCCGATTATCTGAACAACATCGATGGCCGGGGTGACCTGAAGGACGAGCCGAAAATCCTTACCGCCAAGGAGGCCGTGCATTTATTGCAAACCCGGCTGAGCAAAGTATTTGGCGAGGCGGAAGAAACCATTCGCGTGTTCGAGTCCGACGGCATTGTCGCCGATGCGGCGGCCGGCGCCGACTACATCAAGATCCGCACCGATGCGATGTTCAACGAACGTGACGTGCGCGCCCTGGAAGTTCATGAAGGGCTGGTACACGTCGGCACCACGCTCAACGGGCTGAACCAGCCGATCTGCACCTTCCTGTCCAAAGGCCCGCCGTCGTCGACGGTGACCCAGGAAGGGCTGGCGATCCTGATGGAAATCATCACCTTCGCGTCCTACCCGAGCCGCCTGCGCAAACTGACCAACCGCACCCGGGCCATTCACATGGTGGAGGAGGGCGCGGACTTCTTGCAGGTCTTCGAATTCTTCCGCGAGCAAGGCTTCGAAATGCCGGAAAGCTACGGCAACGCCAGCCGGGTGTTCCGTGGTTCGGTGCCGACCGGCCTGCCATTTACCAAAGACTTGTCCTACCTCAAGGGCTTTATCATGGTTTACAACTACATTCAGTTGGCCGTGCGTAAAGGCAAGCTTGAGCAGATTCCGCTGCTGTTTTGCGGCAAGACCACGCTGGAAGACATGCGTACCTTGCGTCAGTTAGTGGATGAAGGGCTGGTGGTGCCACCGAAGTATTTGCCGGATCAGTTCCGCGACCTGAATGCACTGTCGGCGTGGATGTGCTTCTCCAACTTCCTCAACCACCTGAGCCTGGACCGGATCGAAGCGGATTACTCCAACATTTTGTGATCACCAAATCCCCCTGTGGGAGCGAGCCTGCTCGCGATGGCTGTGTGTCAGACAACAGAAGTGTTGAATGTTAAACCGCATCGCGAGCAGGCTCGCTCCCACATTTGTTCGGTGTTTCAACCCATTTTCGCGAGGTTTCATAGGATGAGAATCCTCGGCATCGTCTGCCTTCTCCTGACCCTCGGCGGTTGCAGCTCCCTGCTGTTCTACCCCGAACCCGGCCAACTGTTCACTCCGGAAAAAGCCAAACTCGACTACCACGAAGTGACCCTGACCACTGCCGATGGCCTCAGGTTGAACGGTTGGTGGCTGCCGGCGAAAAAGGGTGTCGAGGTCAAGGGCACGGTGCTGCATCTGCACGGCAACGGCGGCAATCTGCCGATGCATCTGGGCGGGAGTTGGTGGTTGCCGGAGGAAGGTTATCAAGTGTTGCTGATCGATTATCGCGGGTACGGTTTGTCCGAAGGTGAACCAAGTCTGCCGGCGATCTATCAGGACATTGACGCCGCGTTTAAATGGCTCGATCAGGCCCCCGAGGTCAAAGGAAAGCCGCTGATCCTGCTCGGCCAGAGCCTTGGTGGTTCAATGGCCGTGCATTATCTGGTTCAACATCCTGAGCGCCAGAAACAACTCAAGGCTTTCGTCCTCGACGGCGTGCCGGCCAGTTATCGCAGCATCGGCCAATTCGCGCTGAGCAATTCCTGGCTGACCTGGGCGTTCCAGGTGCCGCTTTCGTGGCTGGTGCCGGACGGCGACAGCGCGATCCACTCCATGGCGCAGCTCAATGGCGTGCCGAAACTGATCTACCACAGCATCGACGATCCGATCGTGCCCCTTTCCAACGGCATCCGTCTGTATCAAGCTGCGCCGCCGCCGCGAGTGCTGCAATTGACCCGTGGAGGACATGTGCAGACATTTGCCGACCCGGTCTGGCGCAAGGTCATGCTGCGTTATCTCGACGACCCGCAGCATTTCAACGGCCTGCGCCGGTTGGGTGAAATCCCCAATTACCCGGCACCCCCGAATTCAGAAGATGAACCACCAGAGAGTCCGCAATGAGTGAAGAACGTAACGCCATCCCGCTGATCATCACCGGTATCTGCAGCATCCTCGGCACGGTGGGTGCCCTGTGGTACTACGGCTACCTGCACTTCGCCAAACCGGAAGATGCGCTGCTGCTCAGCGACTTCACCATGATCAAGACCGTGCCGGGAGAGGACTACAAGGTCTCCCTGGAGCCTGCCTCGCAAGTGGCCCAATGCATCGACGGCGTACTGGTGATGTTCGACACCGAACAAAAAGGCCTGACGGGCGTACTGGTCAACAACAAGAAAAAAGCCGTGCGCTGCATGGGCGAAGAAACTCCGCAAAAACTCGAGCAGTAACCCAGTCCTGCATTCACTGAAGATCCCTTGTAGGAGTGAGCCTGCTCGCGATAACGGTGTGTCAGACAACAGAAGTGTTGAATGTTAAACCGCAATCGCGAGCAGGCTCGCTCCCACAGGGGTTGAGTGATCTGCAGACATAAAAAGCCCCGCCTGATCGACTCAGGCGGGGCTTTTGTGTTTCAGCGGGGGAAGCTTAGTTCGAGCTGACGGCCGAACGGGGGATCACGGGCTGGTTGTCGTTGGAAATGGTCACTTCCACACGACGGTTCATCGCACGACCCGAGGTGCTGGTGTTTTCCGCAACCGGATATTCCTTGCCGTAACCCTGCGCAACGACGCGCGCTGGATCAACACCCATTTTTACCAGTGCCATGCGCACCGAGCCGGCACGACGCTCGGACAGCGACTGGTTGTGGCTCGCAGTGCCGGTGCTGTCGGTGTAACCCTCGACGATCACTTTGCGATCCGGGTTTTCCGAGAGAAATTGCGCCAGTTTGTTGATATCCACCAAACCGCTGGATTTCAGGTCAGCACGGTCGGTAGCGAACAGCACGTCACCGAAGGTCACCAGCGTACCGCGATCGGTCTGCTTGGCGTTGAGGCTGTCCTGCAACTGCTTGATTTGCTGATCGCGAGCATCGAGACGGGCCTGGGCACGTTGCGCCGCCGCGTTTTTCAGGTTGGCCTCGGCGGTGCGCAGGGCGATGGTCTGCTTTGCCACTTCAACACGTTGATTGGCCAGATAGGCCAGTTGGTCGACCTCGTTCTGATCTTTCTTGTCCTGGTAAGCCTTGTCGGCCTTGTCCAGGTAATCGCTGGCGTCTTTGGTTTCCAGTGCAGCTACTTTGCTGGCTTGCGGGTTGACTTGCAGGCCGCTGTAGTTGGTGCGGGCCTGTTCCAGGTTCGCGTTAGGCGGGGTGGAGCAGGCAGCCAGTGCAACGCTTGCGGCCAGGAGAGCGGGGATCATCAATTGTGTACGCATAATAATTCGTCCTTTCTATCGATAAGAGCTTCAGGTCTGTGGGTCTGGACGCGCGCTTACTGCACGGTGCGCTGGCTTTCCTGACGCAGTTCCTGAACCCCTTTCTGAGAGTCCTTCACAGCCTGTTCGGCTTTCATCGCCTGAGCTTTGCGTTCGGCTACGCGAGCGTCCCACTCAGCTTGTTCGGCCAGCACTTTGGCCTCGGCATACTTTTTGTCGTGCATGGCGATTTCGGCTTGTTTGAGCTTGTCCTGCGCGGATTTCATTTCAACGGCGGCGAACTCGGTGCCGCCGGCGCTGACGGCGCCATTCACAGCCGATTGGGTCACGGCGAATTGCTCGGTCGGCGGATTGCCGGCACAACCGGCCAGTACAAAGCTGCTGCCGATTGCCAGGGCAGCCAGTTTCAGACCGCGCAGGTGGGTGAACGAGGATTTGGCAGTTCGGGTCTTCATGGTCTTCAACTCCATTGGTATAACTCCTGAAAAACTTAAAAATCCATGCTGGGCAAGGAGCCGTAACCGTCAATTTCCGGGGTGTTTTGAAACGGCCGTCCCAGGCGTGGTTAATGGCTGTGACCCGAGGGGTTTTTCAAAAGTTCAGAGAAGATGGCCTATCGCCCGAAAATACTTTGACCGAACGGACAAGTCTCTAAATCGGGAACTTTGGCGATGTGCAGCGGTATTCCCGAACTTTTCAAGGTCTGGGAGCACGCAATTATCGAAGGGATATGCAGGTCAATGTAGGAGCGAGCCTGCTCGCGAAGCGGTGTGTCAGCCAACAGAAATGTTGACTGTTCAACCGCAATCGTCGGAACGCCGCCCGGAGCCGGCTCGCTTCTACAGGTTCATATCGGGGGAATCAGTGTTTCTGCTTGTCATTACCGGATGACAAATCGTGCAAGTGACGACGGGACAATGCGAGAAAACGCGGGGTCGGGCCGACGTCTTCGTACAGTGGATCACCTTCTTCATCGGTGGCCACCACGGTCGATCCTTTCACGTAGGGAAAGCTCTTCTCGAGCTCTTCCAGTGCGGCGCCGATCAGTTCGCCCAGCAGTTCTTCGGGCTGGCGTTTGGGGTACATCTCGGTAATCGCCGCCAGCCGTGCTGCCGCTTCCATGTCCAGATGAATCCTGTAACCGGTGTCGGTCAGGCGACCCTTGGCGTTTTCTTCCCAATGCAGGGCAAGTTCGCGGATTTTCATAAAAACCTCATTTCGCTCCTGCTCGTGGCAGGCGTGTGAGTGTCCGCCATCGGTCGGCGGCAAGCCGTTGTACGGCTTACTCTTCAGACTAGCTCGAACCCATAAGGTTTACCGTCCCTTCGTCGTCTGCTTGTAAGAAGCGCTTTAGAGCGGCACTCTCTGTGCTCAGAGCATGGCATTCAAAGACACCCGGATTTTCGCTGGAGAACTGCTGATGACCGATATTGATGCACGCTTGCGCGAGGACGTTCACCTGTTGGGTGAACTGTTGGGCAACACCATTCGTGAACAGTACGGGGACGGCTTTCTCGACAAGATCGAGCAGATCCGCAAGGGCGCCAAGGCTGACCGTCGCGGTTCGATGGATGCCGAGCTGAGCGCAAGCCTCAACCAATTGAGCGAAGAAGAGTTGCTGCCGGTAGCGCGGGCGTTCAACCAGTTTCTCAACCTGGCCAATATCGCAGAGCAGTATCAGCTGATTCACCGCCGCGAAGAGTCGCAGCCGGCGCCGTTCGAGGCACGGGTGTTGCCGGAACTGCTCGCGCGCCTGCGTGCCGAAGGCCATAGCGCCGAATCCCTGGCCCGGCAGCTCGGACGGCTGGAGATCGAATTGGTCCTCACCGCGCACCCCACCGAAGTGGCGCGTCGCACGCTGATCCAGAAATACGACGCCATCGCCGCGCAACTCGCCGCCCAGGATCATCGCGACCTGACAACGGCCGAGCGCGAGCAGATCCAGGCGAAGTTGCAGCGCCTGATCGCCGAAGCCTGGCACACCGAAGAAATCCGCCGCACCCGCCCGACGCCAGTCGACGAAGCCAAATGGGGCTTCGCGGTGATCGAGCATTCGCTGTGGCAGGCGATTCCGAATTACATGCGCAAGGCCGATAAAGCCCTGCATGCCGCCACCGGCCTGCATCTGCCGCTGGAAGGCGCGCCGATTCGCTTTGCCTCGTGGATGGGCGGCGACCGTGACGGCAACCCGAACGTGACGGCCGCCGTGACCCGCGAAGTGCTGCTGCTGGCGCGCTGGATGGCCGCTGATTTGTACGTGCGCGATGTCGATCACCTCGCGGCTGAACTGTCGATGCAACAGGCCAGCGATGCGCTGAAAGCCCAGGCCGGGGACAGCGCCGAACCTTATCGCGCGGTGCTTAAACAGTTGCGTGAACGACTGCGGGCAACGCGCAACTGGGCGCATGCGTCATTGACAGCCACCACCCCGGCACCGGCCGATGTGCTGCACAACAACCGCGACCTGCTGGATCCGCTGGAGTTGTGTTACCACTCCTTGCACGAGTGCGGCATGGGCGTGATCGCGGAGGGGCCGTTGCTCGATTGCCTGCGTCGGGCGGTGACGTTCGGGCTGTTCCTGGTACGGCTCGATGTGCGCCAGGATTCGTCCCGTCACACGGCGGCGATGACTGAAATTACCGATTACCTCGGTCTCGGTCGCTATGAAGACTGGAGCGAGGAAGAGCGCATCGCCTTCCTGGTGCGTGAACAGAACAACCGTCGGCCATTGCTGCCGGCGTACTTCAAGCCGTCGGCCGACACCGCCGAAGTGCTGGCGACGTGCCGGGAAATTGCCGCCGCCCCAGAGGCCTCGCTCGGCTCCTATGTGATCTCCATGGCTGGCGCCGCTTCCGATGTGCTCGCCGTGCAGCTGCTGCTCAAAGAATCCGGCGTGTTGCGGCCGATGCGCGTGGTGCCGCTGTTCGAAACCCTAGCTGACCTCGACAACGCCGGCCCGGTGATTGAACAGCTGTTGCTGCTGCCGGGCTATCGCTCGCGCCTGCAAGGTCCGCAGGAAGTGATGATCGGCTATTCCGACTCGGCGAAGGACGCTGGCACCACCGCCGCGGCTTGGGCGCAATACCGGGCGCAGGAGCGCTTGGTCGATATCTGCCGCGAGCAGCAAGTCGAGCTGCTGTTGTTCCACGGTCGCGGCGGCACCGTGGGGCGCGGCGGCGGTCCGGCACACGCGGCGATTCTGTCGCAGCCGCCCGGTTCGGTAGCGGGACGTTTCCGCACCACCGAGCAGGGGGAAATGATTCGTTTCAAATTCGGCCTGCCGGACATCGCCGAGCAAAACCTCAATCTGTACCTCGCGGCGGTGCTGGAAGCGACCTTGCTGCCACCCCCTCCGCCGGAACCGGCGTGGCGCCATTTGATGGATGAATTGGCTGCCGACGGCGTCAAGGCTTACCGCGCCGTGGTGCGGGAAAATCCGCAGTTCGTCGAGTATTTCCGCCAATCCACCCCGGAGCAGGAGTTGGGCCGTTTGCCGTTGGGCAGTCGCCCGGCCAAGCGCCGCGCCGGCGGGATCGAAAGCCTGCGCGCCATTCCATGGATCTTCGGCTGGACCCAGACGCGCCTGATGTTGCCGGCCTGGCTCGGCTGGGAAGCGGCGCTGAGCAAGGCGCTGGAGCGCGGCGAAGGTGAGCTGTTGGGGCAGATGCGCGAACAGTGGCCGTTCTTCCGCACACGCATCGACATGCTGGAAATGGTCCTGGCCAAAGCCGACGCCGACATTGCCCGATCCTACGATGAGCGTCTGGTCGAGCCGGATTTGCTCCCTTTGGGTGCGCATTTACGCGACCTATTGTCGCAGGCCTGCGCCGTGGTCCTCGGGTTGACTGGCCAGTCTCAACTACTGGCACATAGCCCCGACACCCTCGAATTCATCCGCTTGCGCAACACCTATCTCGACCCGCTTCATCTATTGCAGGCCGAACTGTTGGCCCGTTCGCGGCAACAGGAAGTGGCGCAGGGCAGCCCGGTAGAACAGGCGCTGCTGGTGTCTGTGGCGGGGATCGCTGCCGGTTTGCGAAATACCGGCTAAGGTTTTCGTCGTGGGGGAAGGAGCCCGGCGCGAGCTTCGGGTGCCGGTGGGCGAGGGGCTGAAAAGGTCCGCCAGGCGACAGTTAATGACGGGGTTGCGACTTGGGGTACCCCGTCAAAAGGTCACGCAAGGCGCGGGTTTCTCCGACTTTCGGCGGCTTGTGTGGTCCGGGCCTGCTGTGTATCTTGAGCAGCCTTTGGCCGTTTGGGCGGCCACGACCCTGTTTTTGAGATTGGCCCCACGAGGCGAATCCGTTGTTATCTATATAAAAAATTGAGGAGCACATCGATGCGCGTCATTCTGCTGGGAGCTCCCGGGGCCGGTAAAGGTACTCAGGCTAAGTTCATCACCGAAAAGTTCGGCATCCCGCAAATCTCCACCGGCGACATGCTGCGTGCCGCGGTCAAGGCCGGCACCGAGCTGGGCCTGATCGCCAAGAGCGTCATGGACAGCGGTGGCCTGGTTTCCGATGACCTGATCATCAATCTGGTCAAGGAACGCATCAGCCAGGCGGATTGCGCCAACGGTTTTCTGT
Source organism: Pseudomonas sp. LBUM1660 (assembly GCF_059695935.1). Classification (NCBI taxonomy): domain Bacteria; kingdom Pseudomonadati; phylum Pseudomonadota; class Gammaproteobacteria; order Pseudomonadales; family Pseudomonadaceae; genus Pseudomonas; species Pseudomonas sp. LBUM1660. Next base: position 1,314,626 of record NZ_CP166795.1, read on the forward strand.
TCGACGGTTTCCCGCGCACCATTCCCCAGGCTGAAGCCCTGGTGAAAGCCGGCGTCGAGCTGGATCACGTGGTCGAAATCGACGTCAAGGACGAAGACATCGTCCAGCGTATTGCCGGTCGTCGCGTGCATGAGGCTTCAGGCCGCGTGTACCACATCGTCTACAACCCGCCGAAAATTGCCGGTAAAGACGACATCACCGGTGACGAGCTGGTGCAGCGCAAAGACGATACCGAAGAAACCGTGCGTCATCGTCTCTCCGTCTACCACGCTCAGACCGAGCCTCTGGTGAAGTTCTACCAGGAGCTGTCCGTCGCTCAGGGCAAACCGAAGTACAGCCACATCGAAGGTGTCGGCTCGGTTGAAGCGATCACCGGCAAGGTGCTTGAAGCGCTGAACTGAAAAGTCTGAACTGCTTCATCTTCTACGGCCCGCTTGCGGGCCGTAGTTGTTTATACTGGCGCACTTTTTCTGACCTCTCTTACGGAAATATCGATGAGCACCTTGCTGGCCCTGGACACCGCGACTGAAGCTTGCTCCGTTGCCTTGCTGCATGACGGCAAGGTCACGAGTCATTACGAGGTGATCCCGCGCCTGCATGCGCAGAAACTATTGCCGATGATCCAGCAGTTGCTCGCCGACGCCGGGACCACCCTGCAAGCGGTCGATGCCATCGCCTTCGGTCGTGGACCGGGCGCATTCACCGGCGTGCGAATCGCCATCGGTGTGGTGCAAGGCCTGGCCTTTGCGCTGGATCGCCCGGTGTTGCCGGTCTCCAACCTGGCGGTACTGGCGCAACGTGCGTATCGCGAGCACGGCGTCAGCCAGGTCGCGTCCGCCATCGATGCGCGCATGGATGAAGTGTATTGGGGGTGCTACCGCGAAACGGCGGGGGAGATGCGCCTGGTCGGCAATGAAGCGGTGTTGGCACCGGAAGTGGCCGCATTGCCGGCCGATGCCAAGGGTGAATGGTTCGGCGCCGGCACGGGTTGGGGGTATGCCGAGCGCATCGCCGTCAACCTGATCGGCCAGGACGCGGGCATGCTGCCCCACGCTGAAGACCTGCTGACGCTGGCGCGGTTTGCCTGGGAGCGTGGTGAGGCGATCGTGGCGGATGAGGCGCAGCCGGTTTATCTGCGCGACAAAGTGGCGACGCCGAAAGCGCGTTGATCCGACTGCTTTTGTGGCGAGGGAGCTTGCTCCCATCCGGCTGCGAAGCAGTCGTAAAATCAGACTGCGCGGAGTACCTGACTATAATTGGGACCGCTTCGCAGCCCAGCGGGAGCAAGCTCCCTCGCCACAATAAACATTCCCAACTCAGCCAATCGTCACTTTCTGATCCCGGCTTTTAAACCTTTTCGTATTTCTGTGTTCTAGTTATCACTCGGCGGTTTGCGAAGTGGGTTGTGTGCCACTAAACTGCCATTACTGATACCGGACATGTACTCATGCGTATAGACGGCGTTTCCTCCCAGTCCTACCCCATCAAGCGCAAGCCTCGCAAAGGCCCTGTGGCGGATGACGACTACGTCGATATCGACGGCGAACTGGAAATTCCGTCCGAAGAGCAAATGGCCGCCCGTGCCGCCAAGGCTTCTGCGCAACGCTTGAGCAATCTCCCGGCCCGTCAGCAAGACATGATCTACCACCGCGCCATGAGCAAAAGCGTCGCCACGGCACTTGCCAGCTACCTGAGCACTGCCGGTTTTGTCGATTGGGATACGGATGTAATGGGCCTCGACCTGTACATCTGATGCGGCAGCCTTACTACCTCGGCTGCCCGTCCTGGAGTGAAAACGCCTGGCGCGATTATCTGTATCCGCCGGATGCCAAACCCGCCGAATTTCTTAATCTCTATTCCCAAGTATTCAACGCCGTAGAAGGCAATACGACCTTCTACGCGAGCCCGGCTGCCAGCACCGTGCAGCGCTGGGCCGAAACCATGCCCGAACACTTTCGTTTCACCGCCAAGTTTCCCGGCGACATCAGCCACGGTGGTGACCTGCGCGAACAACTGACCGCCGCCGACACTTTCCTGCAATTGCTCCGCCCGCTCGGTGAAAGGGTTTCGCCCCTGTGGCTGCAACTGTCGAAAAGCTTCACGCCGCACCGATTACCCGAACTGGCCGGCTTCATCGATGCGCTTGAGCGACCGCTGGCCGTCGAAGTGCGGCATGACGAGTTCTTCGCCAAAGGGGATAGCGAGCGCAGGCTCAATCGTCTGCTGCTGGATCGGGGCGTAGAACGCATCTGTCTTGATCCGCGAGCGCTGTTCAGCTGCACGTCGACCGATCCATCGGTACTCCACGCCCAATCGAAAAAGCCCAGGGTGCCGCCGCGTCCGGCAGCGTTTACCCAGTTTCCGCAGGTGCGCTTCATCGGCCATCCACAGCTTGAGGCGAACGATCCGTTCCTGGAGCCGTGGGTCGAGAAAATCGCCGTGTGGATCGAAGAGGGCCGCACGCCCTATATCTTCCTGCACACCGCCGATAACTTGCTGGCCGCCAGACTGGCGCAACGTTTTCACGCAAAACTGATGCTGCGTTTGCCTGGCTTGCCGCCGTTGCCTGAGCTATACAGAGAGCCCGCCGCCGAGCAACTTGGCCTGCTCTGAGGCGGATTCGTTCCCCTTTTCAGGAGCCTGCCAATGGATGCGCAAACCCTTCGAGCCCAGGCGTTCAAAGCACTGCACGAACGCGAGGGCGCATTTGTCATTCCCAATCCGTGGGACGCCGGCTCGGCGAAGATGCTCGCCAGCCTGGGTTTCGAGGCGCTGGCGACCACCAGCGCCGGTTATGCCTTTTCCAACGCACGCCCTGATGGCGGGTTGACGCTCGACGATACGCTGGCGAACGTCCGGGCGATTGTCGCGGCAACCGAACTGCCGGTGGCGGTGGACCTGGAAAACGGTTTCGCGGACGACCCGGCTGAATGCGCACAGAGTATTTTGCAGGCCGCGGCGGCCGGTGCGGTCGGGGGTTCGATCGAAGATGCCACCGGCCGTGAAGACGCGCCAATCTACTGTTTCGAACATGCCGTAGCGCGCATTGAAGCCGCCGTCGCAGCGGCTCGCAGCCTGCCTTTCCCGTTTATGCTGACCGCCCGTGCCGAGAATTTTCTGCACGGTAATCCTGACCTGGCCGATACCATTCGCCGTTTGCAGGCGTTCGCCGAAGCGGGCGCCGACGTGTTGTACGCGCCGGGTCTGCGCAGCGCTGAAGACGTGTTGGCGGTGGTCCGCGCCGTGGCGCCGAAACCGGTCAACGTGTTGATGTCCGGCGGGCTCAAATTGACGGTCGAGCAGTTGAGCGAGATGGGCGTCAAACGCATCAGCGTCGGTTCGGCCCTGGCCTTGGCGGCCTACGGCGAGTTTTTCCGCGCGGCCGAAGAGATCAAGACGTCGGGCACCTTTGGGTTCACGTCACGGTCGATGCCATACGCCAAGGCCAATCAATTGTTCAAAGGCTGACGATGCGGTTTCGGTGGTGGCTGTTGTTGATGTTGTTGATGATCGGTGCGGCGGGCGTGGGCGTCTGGCGCGGCTGGATCTCGCTGCCACCCCAGTGGAACCCTTGGGCGCCGCTGGACGTAAAGGCCGAACCGAACTTTCTGACGCGCTACAAACTGATGCGCCTGCGCGATGATCCGCAATTGTGTGATCAAGCCTTGAGCAGCTCCGGTTTACGCGTTGCGCATCAGGCCGACAGCCCCGGCGCGACGTGCCCATTGATCAACACCTTGCGGGTGCAGGGCGGCGATGTCGCGCTGAGCAGCAGCTTTCTCGCCAGTTGCCGCCTGGCGGTGTCGTTTGCCCTGTTCGAACACCATGCCCTGCAACCTGCCGCGCAAGCGGTGTATGGACAGCCTGTCAGCCGGGTCGATCATCTTGGCAGCTTTGCCTGTCGCAACGTCTATGGCCGCGAAAACGGCAGGCGAAGCCAGCACGCCAGCGCCGATGCGCTGGACATCGCCGGTTTCCGCCTGGCGGATGGTCGCTCCATCAGCGTGCTCAAGGACTGGCCGAAGGATAATCAGGACGCACGGTTTCTGCGCCAGGTTCGCGATGGCGCCTGTGGCCTGTTCAGTGTGGTGTTGAGCCCGGACTACAACGCCGCCCATCGAAATCACTTTCATGTCGATGTCGGGCCGTGGTGGGTGTGTCGCTGAGGCTTAAGCGGCGATGCGCAGGTTTTGCAGGACGATCGGGCGAGCCCAGCCGGTATCGAAATCGAAGTGTTTTTGTTGCTCGACCAACTCTTCAGGGGAGAACGGCGGGAGCGTTTTGTCCAGCAGGTCGAGCTCGAATTCGGCGATCGGCAAATGCAGTGGACGCGGTTGTGGCGTCGGGCCGGCTTCCGGTACAGGCTGGCCGGCGGTGAGCACGATCGGCCGCACCCAGCCACTTTCAAAGTCTTGTTGCTTCTGCTGGGCGACGATTTCTTCGGCCGGGAACGGCGGGAAAGGCTTGTCGGCCAGGTCCATTTCGAACTCGGCAATCGGCAGGAACAGCGGCTCGGGTGGTTTGACTTCGGTCTCTTTCACATCGCATTCGCGCTGGGAAACGATATGCGCCAGCAGCTCGCTGCCGACGGTAGGCTCGACTGGGCTTTCGAGATCAACCGGTGGGAAAGTTCCACACGCCGGCACCACATCGGTCGACTGTTCGGCCAGGGCCTGGGCAAAAAAATCCTGCCACAGGTGACTGACGCCGCTCAGTGCCTGTGAATTTCGCAGGCCATAATCGCCATGACGCGATAGGTAGCCTACGGATGTGGATTGAATGCCTGACATTTTTCTCGGTCGACGCTCAGCTCTGGCAAAATGCTCGTTAGTTTTGTTATCGGCCGTTTTTGCCGATCATTAATTTTTTGAGCGTGTTTTCCCATGATTGAGCAACCTGCGGCCTGCCGCATCCATGTCGAGGCCTCGGCCCCGGCGTTTCAGCCACAAGCCGAGCAGTGGGCCGAACGCCTGGGCTTGCCTTTGCACGTGGATGACGGCGAGTTTGCCTTGCAGGTGGGCGAACAGGGTTTGCAACTGCAACAACTCGGGCCGGACGCACCAGGGCCGGTGCGGGTGGACTTCGTCGAGGGTGGTGCTGCGCATCGGCGGTTGTTCGGCGGTGGCACGGGGCAGATGATCGCCAAGGCGGTTGGCATCGCCCAAGGCGTGCGTCCGCGAGTGCTGGATGCCACGGCGGGGTTGGGCAAGGATGCGTTCGTGCTGGCGAGCCTGGGCTGCGAGATGAGCCTGATCGAGCGTCAGCCGCTGATTGGGGCGTTGCTTGAGGATGGTCTGGCCCGTGCTGCGGAAGATTTCGATGTGGCACCGATTGTGGCGCGGATGAAGTTGCTCAAGGGCAACTCAATCGAGGTCATGCGCAACTGGGAAGGCGAGCCGCCGCAGGTGATCTACCTCGATCCGATGTTTCCACACCGTGAGAAAACGGCGTTGGTGAAAAAGGAAATGCGCCTGTTCCGGCCGCTGGTTGGCGATGATCCCGATGCGCCGGCACTGCTCGAAGCTGCATTGGCGCTGGCCAGCCATCGGGTGGTGGTCAAGCGCCCGCGCAAAGCGCCGTGTATTGCGGGGCCCAAGCCCAGTCATGCGCTGGACGGCAAATCCAGTCGGTATGATATTTATCCGAAGAAAGCACTGAAACCCTGATCATTCCCACGCTCTGCGTGGGAATGCATCAACGGAAGCTCCGCGTTCGGTTTGGGATGGGACGCGGAGCGTCCCGGGCTGCATTCCCACGCAGAGCGTGGGAACGATCATCGCTAAGGTCGATAGGCCCGCATAAACAACCCCACCACTTCCCGCACATGCTCCTCGGCTGCGTCGCCCGTCACCGGCTCGCCGCAGCCATACAGCAAGCGGAAATTCCCCGCGCCCTTGAGCAGGCAGAAGAAATGCTCGGCCGCATTGCGCGGTTTATCGATGCTCAACGCGCCGCTCTGATCAACCTTGGTCAGCAACCGCTCCATGCCATGCAACATGCGCTGCGGCCCGGCCTCGAAGAAGATCAGTGAGAGTTTCGGGTCTTGGCTACCCAAGGCCATCATTAGCCGGTGCAGGTTCACCGATTCATCGCTGTTGATCAGCTGATGAAAGCCACGTGCGATGTTCAGCAGCACCGTTTCTACCGAAATGCCGTCCGGCAACTCGAAAAACAGTGTGGGCAATTGCTCTTCGCACTTGGCCATCACGGCGGCGGAGAACAGCGTCTCCTTGTCGTTGAAATGGCTGTAGACCGTCAGCTTCGACACGCCGGCTTCAGCCGCCACGGCATCCATGCTGGTGCTGGCGTAACCATTACTCAGAAACAGAATTTTCGCCGCATCAAGGATGGCCTGGCGCTTGGCCAGATCCTTGGGGCGGCCCGGGCCGTTGGGTGCTGAAAGATTGTTCGACATTCTTCGCTTTAATACTGGACTGGTGAGTTTGCTATTAATAACATACTCGCCAGTATAATTATTCCAAGCACCATTAGCGAAAGGTCCTTCACCATGTTCCGCTATGCCTTGCCCGTCGCGTTGCCAGTCTGTCTGGCGCTTTTATTGTCTGCGTGTGGCCACGAAGAGGCGCCTAAAGCCACTGTCCGCCCGGCGATGGTGGTGCAGCCGGAGCCTTCGGCGCAGGCAATGGAAAGCTTTCCCGGTGAAGTGCGGGCTCGTTATGAGCCGGACTTGGCGTTTCGCATTGGCGGTAAGGTCAGTCGACGATTGGTTGAAGAGGGGCAGCGGGTCAAGGCTGACCAACCATTGGCCGAACTCGATCCCCAGGACGTCCGCCTGCAACTGGAAGCCACCCGTGCGCAAGTGGCCGCCGCCGAGGCCAATCTGAGCCTGGTGCGCGCCGAGCGTGATCGCTACAAGACCCTCATGGACCGTCAGATGGTCAGCCGTTCGCAGTACGACAATGCCGAAAACCTTTACCGATCCGGTGAAGCGCGCCTCAAGCAAATCAAAGCCGAATTCAACGTCTCGACCAATCAGGCCAGCTACGCGGTGCTGCGAGCGCCCCAGGATGGCGTGGTGGCCAAGCGTGCGGTGGAAGTCGGGCAAGTGGTGGCGGCCGGGCAAACCGTGTTTACCCTCGCCACCGATGGCGAGCGTGAAGTGTTGATCAGCTTGCCGGAGCAGAGCTTCGGCCGCTTCAAGGTCGGTCAGCCGGTGTCGGTAGAACTCTGGACCCAACCCGATCAGCGTTTCGCCGGGCGCATCCGCGAGCTGTCGCCCGCGGCCGATCCAAAGTCGCGCACCTTCGCCGCGCGGATTTCATTCACTGGCGGCAAGGTCCCGGCCGAACTCGGCCAGAGCGCCCGGGTGTTCGTCCAGACCGCTGACGTGATTCCGCTGTCTGTGCCGCTGTCGGCACTGACGGCGGAAAACGGCGCGACCTATGTCTGGGTCGTCAGTGCCAACAATACCTTGAAGAAAACCCCGGTCCGGGTCGGTGCCTTCGGCGAAAAAACCGTCCCGGTGCTCGAAGGCCTGAATGCCAGCGACTGGGTGGTGGCCGCTGGCGTCCATGTTTTGCTTGAAGGGCAGCAAGTGCGCCCGGTGGATCGCTCCAACCGAGTGGTCAATCTGGCGGACAAGGAGTAATCCCCGATGGGTTTCAATCTTTCCGAATGGGCGCTGCGCAATCGCCAGATCGTACTGTTCCTGATGCTCTTGCTGGCCGTCGTCGGCGCGCTTTCCTACACCAAGCTCGGCCAAAGCGAAGACCCGCCGTTCACCTTCAAAGCCATGGTGATCCGCACCAACTGGCCGGGCGCCACAGCGCAGGAAGTCTCGCGCCAGGTCACCGAGCGCATTGAAAAGAAACTGATGGAAACCGGCGAATACGAACGCATCGTGTCGTTCTCGCGTCCCGGCGAATCCCAGGTGACCTTCATTGCTCGTGACTCCCTGCATTCGGTTCAAATACCGGACCTCTGGTATCAGGTCCGCAAAAAAGTCAGTGATATTCGGCACACCTTGCCGCCGGGTATTCAGGGGCCGTTTTTCAACGATGAATTCGGCACCACCTTCGGCAACATCTACGCGCTGACTGGCGAGGGTTTTGATTACGCGGTGCTCAAGGATTACGCCGACCGCATTCAGATCCAGCTGCAACGGGTCAAGGATGTGGGCAAGGTCGATCTGCTCGGGCTGCAAGACGAGAAGATCTGGATCGAACTCTCCAACGTCAAACTCGCCACGCTCGGCTTGCCACTGGCCGCCGTGCAGCAAGCCCTTGAAGAGCAGAACGCGGTGTCCACGGCCGGGTTCTTTGAAACCACCAGCGAGCGATTGCAGCTACGGGTTTCGGGGAATTTTCAGACAGTCGATGAGATCAAGAACTTCCCGATCCGCGTCGGTGATCGCACCTTCCGTATTTCCGATGTGGCGGACGTGCGTCGCGGCTTCAACGATCCGCCGGCGCCGCGCATGCGCTTCATGGCGGAAAACGCCATCGGTCTGGCCGTGGCGATGAAGGACGGCGGCGATATTCTGGTGTTGGGCAAGGCGCTGGAAATCGAGTTTGATCGCATCCAGAAAAACCTCCCGGCCGGCATGCAGCTGCGCAAGGTTTCCGATCAGCCTGCAGCGGTGAAAACCGGTGTCGGCGAGTTCGTTCAGGTGTTGGTGGAAGCCCTGGCGATTGTGTTGCTGGTGAGCTTTTTCTCCCTCGGCGTGCGCACCGGTATGGTGGTGGCGCTGGCCATTCCGCTGGTGTTGGCGATGACCTTCGCCTGCATGTATTACCTGGGCATCGGCCTGCACAAGATTTCCCTCGGCGCGTTGGTCCTGGCGTTGGGCCTGTTGGTGGACGACGCGATCATCGCCGTGGAAATGATGGCGATCAAAATGGAGCAGGGCTTCGACCGCATCAAGGCCGCCAGTTATGCCTGGACCAGCACCGCGTTCCCGATGCTCACCGGCACCCTGATTACCGCCGCAGGTTTCCTGCCGATTGCCACCGCGCAGTCGGGCACCGGCGAATACACCCGTTCGATCTTCCAGGTGGTGACCATCGCGTTGCTGGCTTCGTGGATTGCGGCGGTGGTGTTTGTGCCGTACCTGGGGGAGAAACTCCTGCCGGACCTGGCGAAGATTCATGCCGCCAAACATGGCACGGGTCAGCCCGACCCTTATGGCACGCCGTTCTATCAGCGGGTCAGACGCTTGGTGGAGTGGTGCGTGCGTTGGCGTAAAACCGTCATCGTGCTGACTGCGGTGTTGTTCATCGGCTCGATCGTGCTGTTTCGCTTTGTGCCGCAACAATTCTTCCCGGCCTCGGGTCGACTCGAGTTGATGGTCGATCTGAAACTCGCCGAAGGCGCCTCCCTGAGCAACACCGCCGACGAGGTTAAACGCCTTGAAGCCTTGCTGAAGGATCACGCCGGTATCGACAACTACGTGGCCTACGTCGGCACCGGTTCGCCACGTTTCTACCTGCCGCTGGATCAGCAACTGCCGGCGGCGAGCTTCGCCCAGTTTGTCGTCCTGGCCAAGACCATCGAGGAGCGTGAAATCCTGCGTACCTGGCTGATCGAAACCCTCAACGAACAATTCCCGGCCCTGCGTTCGCGGGTCACACGCCTTGAAAACGGCCCGCCGGTTGGCTATCCGGTGCAGTTCCGGGTGACCGGTGAGCACATCGAGGAAGTCCGCGCATTGGCCCGCAAAGTGGCGGCCAAGGTTCGCGAGAACCCGCATGTGGTGAACGTCCATCTGGACTGGGAAGAACCGAGCAAAGTGGTTTACCTGAACGTCGATCAGGACCGTGCCCGGGCGCTGGGCGTGAGCACGGCAAACCTGTCGAAGTTCCTGCAAAGCTCCCTGACCGGGTCCAGTGTCAGCCAGTACCGCGAAGACAACGAGTTGATCGAGATCCTGCTGCGCGGCACCTTGCATGAGCGTACCGAACTGTCGTTGCTGCCGAGCCTGGCGGTGCCGACCGACAACGGCCGCAGCGTGGCGCTGTCGCAGATCGCGACCCTGGAATATGGCTTTGAAGAGGGCATCATCTGGCACCGTAATCGCCTGCCGAACGTGACAATCCGCGCCGACATCTACGGCAAGGAACAACCAGCGACGCTGGTGCAGCAAATCATGCCGACCCTCGACCCGATTCGCGCCGAATTGCCGGACGGCTACTTGCTGGACGTCGGCGGCACGGTGGAAGACTCGGCCCGCGGGCAGAACTCGGTGAAGGCCGGCGTGCCGCTGTTCATTGTGGTGGTGCTGACCTTGCTGATGCTGCAACTGCGCAGTTTCTCCCGCACGGTGATGGTGTTCCTGACCGCACCTCTGGGCTTGATAGGCGTGACGCTGTTCTTGATGGTGTTCCGTCAGCCGTTCGGTTTTGTCGCAATGCTCGGGACCATCGCGCTGTCCGGGATGATCATGCGTAACTCGGTGATTCTGGTGGACCAGATCGAGCAGGACATCGCCGCCGGGCTTAAACCGTGGCAAGCGATTATCGAAGCCACGGTGCGACGCTTTCGACCGATTGTGCTGACCGCACTCGCGGCGGTGCTGGCGATGATCCCGTTGTCCCGCAGTGTGTTCTTCGGGCCGATGGCCGTGGCGATCATGGGCGGGTTGATTGTGGCGACGGCGCTGACGCTGCTGTTTTTGCCGGCGTTGTATGCGGCGTGGTTCAGGGTCAGGAACGAGTCGGTGTAATCTCGGCGGCCTTCGGGCCGCCCGCTCTCTTGCTGACGTTCACCGCTCTAAATTGTGGGAGCGAGCCTGCTCGCGATGGCGTCGTGACAGGCAATACATTTCGCAAATGGACGACCGCTTTCGTCGGAACGCCGCCCGGAGCCGGCTCGCTCCCACAGTTAATCTTCTGAATACAAATACCGTGTACGACACAAAACCCTGTGGGAGCGGGCTTGCCCCGGGCGGCGTTCCGACGATGGCGATCTGGCAGGCGACTATGTTTAAAGATCTGCCAAAACATCAGAACCTTCCCACGAAACTTTCAGGTTGTCTGTCGGAAGCGCGATCTCTAGGCTTTTGGGTGTCGCTGCAAAAAGCAGCGACCGGGTTTCGCAGCCCGGTTAAACTTCAGACGCACAGCGTCCACCATCCGAAAGCGGGCGTTTTTTTATGCCTGTGTTATGGCGGCTGTGCGCGGGAGATCTTCGGGTCTGCCGGGTTCCTGAAGTCCCGGTCTGCGAACCTGCGTACAGCTGCCACCTTATGTTCGTTTCGCAGCGAACGGTGACAGCTCCACTACTTCAGGAGTTACACGATGATTAAAGACAGCCCAAATCCTCCAGACACGGAAGCAGAACTGGAAAAAGAAACCGACCCGGTTTCCCCTTACGCCTTTCTCGATTCCAAAAAACTCCACGACGCGGCAATTCGCGCTCTTGATCACTATTTGGCGCCACCACCCGAAAAAAAGGCTAAAGCTGACCGTCGTCCCAGCTCAGTTTTCGTCATCGCCCCCAACGTTGATTCCGAAACCCTTTTGGCTCACGCCTGCGAAACCCTCGCTTCGGCAAATGTGATGGCCAGTGAGTTAGCCTTCGGTCTGAACGGACCGACATGCAATCTTATGTTGGCGGTTCAACAGATGATGTCGCTGGCGGAGTTATCGGTAAATCGCGTTCTGGATCAGGTTGATCCGCACCAGTAGCGCAAACGGAAAAAGCCCACTGACCTGTAAAGACCAGTGGGCTTTTTTGCGAGTTTCAATTGCCTGGAATTAAAGCGTACCAAAGACTTTCTTCGCCAGACTCGTCGCCGCAGCCGCAGGGTTCTTGCGAATGGTTTCTTCCTGTTTGCCGATCATCTCGAACAAGCCGTTCAGGGCCTGCTCGGTGACGTAGCTTTCGATGTTGGCGTTCTTGGTATCCAGCACGCCCATGGTCGCTGCCTGGCCCGCGAAGGTGTTGTATTGCTTGGCCAGGCCGACCTGGTCGGTGGCTTGCTTGACGATCGGCAGGAACTTGACGCGAATCTGTTCGCGGCTGGTTTTGCTCAGGTACTGGGTCGCCGAGTCGTTACCGCCGCTGAGTATCCCTTTGGCGTCTTCGACGCTCATCTTCTTCACGGCATCGACCAGGATCGGCTGGGCCTGGGTCACGGCGGTTTCGGCCGCTTTGTTCATGCTGGTTTCCAGCTCAGTGACCTGATCGCCCATGCCGAACTGTTTCATTTTGCTGGCGACTTTAGCCAGTTTGCCCGGTAGTTCGATTTTTACGTCCGGGTTGTTGCTGAAGCCGCCCGGCGTGCCGAGTTGTTTGACGGCCAGTTGCGCGCCTTGGGTCAGGGCGTCCTTGAGGCCACCGGTGGCGTCTTTTTGCGACAGGTCATTGAGCGACAGCGCCAGTGCGCTGGCGGAGATCATCAAGCCTGCGCAGAGGCCGGCGAAACGAAGGGTAGGGCGGAACATGGCAGCTTCCTTGTACGAAAGAGGAGTTTAGCGAACGGCGTCGACGCGAATTTTCAGTGGCTGCGGATCGCGGCCATCCAGCTGTACGGCGTGATGTTCGGTGGTGATGAACATCAGCTTGCCGTCGACTTCGATGCGCGCGCTGACGGAGTAGCGATGGCCGGGTTTGACCTGGGCCGGATCGTAACTCAGATGAAACGGCAGCGGCACCTGGCCTTTGACCGGGCCTTTCTGTTCGTCGAGGATAACGGCGGGCGCATCCGCGAGGGACACGTCCTGCAGGCTGACGCTCAAGGTGGCGCTCGGCGGCAGGGCGATGCGTTGCAGGTAGAAGACTTCGCCATCGAGGCTGGTTTTCGTGGCAGGTTGCAGGGTTTGGCAGGCGCTGAGCAAAGCAGCCAGTGCCAGAAGCGAGCGTTTTTTCATGAATTGAATCCTTGTCCTTGGCGCCCGAAGAAGACCGGCGCCAACGACAATTTAACGGAATTTTTCAGCGCAGGGCTTAGAAGTTACGGTCTGGTTTTGTACGAACGTTGTGGACAATAACGTCCTCAGGGCGCAGGTGATCGACACCCAACTGCACTGCGTGATCTTCAGTGGTCGAGAAGATCACTTGTTCGGTGGTTTCGATCCGTGCACGGATTGCATAGCGGTGGTCAGGCAGGACATCGGCCATCTTGTACAGCAAGGTAAAGTCTAAACCCGTTGTTTCTGCGCAAGGGGTAACTTGCCGGGCGAGTTCTTTGGCAGGGGTATCTGCGCAGGTGACATCCAATAGATTGACGTGAAGTGTCGAGTTGGGTGGTAACTCAGTTCTCAGCAGATAGTGCACGGTGCCGCTGATGCTCTTTTCGTAGTCGTTGCTCACTTTGATTTCCTTATCGAATGCATCGACGGAATGACGAGTCGTTAGCATATCCCCGACAGCAATAAACGCCATGTAGGGCATTTCCTGACTTGCTGAACGAATAGGTAGCGAGATAACGAGCGACGAAGATAAACGTGTTGGGGGGCTTTCAAACCTTGCTAAAGGGCTTCAATACAACGGATCCCGGATAGACCGCTATTGAATTCCGGTATTCGTTTTCAGTGGCGGTCAGGGTATAGCGCTTGCCGGGAACGACCGTGGCTGGATCGTATTCCAGATAAAACGCCTCCGCCATTTTTTCGCTGACATGGATTTGGGTGACGAGGGCGTGAGTGTCGTCATGCTCATGGGCGGCAACGGTGACGGCATGTTCGGGTTCGACCGCTCGGGGCGCTTGCGCCTGGATGTAGAGACGGCCAATGGGGCTCAGATGCAGGGTCTGTCGGTGCGGCGCACGATGGACAATCACGACGTAGTCCAGATCAATCAGCAAAGGAACTCCGTTATGGGTCATGTTGATCGTCACGAGGTATTTGACGCTGACATCGAAATAATTGTGTGCAAACGAAAAGTTCCAGCGCCCGCTGCGCAGCATCGGTTCTCGCAATTGCGCTACGTTGAGCGGGGTAGCAGTGTTGGTAGTTTGAACGCTTATATAAGTTTCACCTTCGCCATCGCTGGGGGGCAGAAAGTCTTCAGGCAAACTAAACGTCAGGGTGATATAGGGGGTTGCGTTATCTGATTGGCTCATCGCGATATCCGTATCGAAATTAAATGGGCCTCTATTAATCCATAATTGACAGATTATAAGAACATCCTTGTTCCTATAGTCATTGTCAGGAAGTTACAGCCGGCTTCAACTAAGTCTGGTCCGCCGCATCTTCACTTCGATGCAACGCCACCTGGCGAATCGACAAACGAATCTCCGCCGGCAACACCCGTTTGGCCGCGCCTTCCGCCAGTTCACCCAGCAGTTCGTGATAACTCAGCTTGCCGGCTTCGTCGCGCTTGAGTACGTCGAGATCCAGCATCGTCTGGATGAAGTGGCGGAACAGGCTCTTGTCGAAGAACTCCGGGGCATTCAGCCCGTGCAGGATCGACAGGCGCTGGGCCATGACGGTGCACAAGTCTTCAAGCTCTTCGGCGCTGATACTGTTCTGGCCGCTGTTGAGCAGCAGCGACACGGTCATGTAGAAGCGTTGCAGGGTCTGGGCGATGCTCTTCGACAACAATGTCAGCAACACAAAATGCCGTGAGCTTGGCGCCGGGCGCAGGTAGACGTCGTTCTCGAAACGCAGCAGACCTTGCTCGACGAACGCTTCGAGCCATTGATCGATCACGCCATCCAGCTCGTCCAGCGACCAGCGAATGAACAGTTCCGATTGCAGGTACGGATACAGCGCGCGGGTGTAGCGCAGGATCTGTTCGCGGCTCATGCGCGAGGCGCTCTGGAAGAAACTCGCGAGCAAGGCGGGCAGGGCGAAGATGTGCAGCACGTTGTTGCGGTAGTAGGTCATGAGGACGGCGTTCTGCTCGTCCAGATACAGAATCTTGCCCAAGGCATCGCTTTGCTCGGACAACAGGTCCATGTCCTTCACATGCTCGATCAGTGCCCGGCCATCGCCTTCCGGCAGCGTGGTGTGCGGCGAGTACGGGACCTTGCGCAGCAGCGCCAGATATAAATCCAGTACCCGCGCCATGGCGCGATCATCCAGCGCCAGTCGGGTGGTGGACAGCAGCGCCAGGGCCACCAGGTTCACCGGGTTGATCGCCGCCGCTTCGTTCAGATGATGTGCGACTTTCTCGCCGAGACGGTTGGTGGTTTCGTTGAGCCAGGCCGGTTTGAACTGTGGGCCGAGTTCCTGTTGGCGCCAGTCAGGTTGTTCGCTGTCGAGGAATTCCGCGAGTTTGATCGGCTCGCCGAAGTTCACCGCCACCTGGCCAAAACGCTGCTTGAGCGCGCCGATGACTTTGAAGATGTCGAAGATCGATTCTTTCTTTTTGCTCGCGCCACGCAATTCGCCGAGGTAAGTCCGGCCTTCCAGCACACGCTCGTAACCGATGTAGACCGGGATGAAAACGATCGGCATACGCGACGAACGCAAGAAGCTGCGCAAGGTAATTGCCAGCATTCCGGTTTTCGGTTGCAGCATGCGCCCGGTGCGCGAGCGGCCGCCTTCGACGAAGTACTCGACCGGGAAACCTTTGGTGAACAGGGTGTGCAGGTATTCGTTGAACACCGAGGTGTAGAGCGGGTTGCCCTTGAAGGTGCGGCGCATGAAGAACGCACCGCCACGCCGCAGCAGGCTGCCGATCACCGGCATGTTGAGGTTGATCCCGGCGGCGATGTGCGGCGGCGTCAGGCCGTTGCGGAACAGCAAATAGGACAGCAGCAGGTAGTCAATGTGGCTGCGGTGGCACGGCACGTAAATCACTTCGTGACCCTGGGCGGCCTGCTGCACGCCTTCGATGTGGTTCACCTTGATCCCGTCGTAGATCTTGTTCCAGAACCAGCTCAGCACCACTTCCAGAAAGCGGATCGCCGTGTAGGTGTAGTCCGAGGCGATCTCGTTGCCGTAGCGCAGGGCCTGGGCCTTGGCTTTCTCCGGAGAGATGTTTTCCCGTTCGGCTTCGTCGAGGATCGCTTGCTTGACCAGCGGCTGATTGAGCAGGCCCTTGACCAGGTTGCGACGGTGGGAAATGTCCGGGCCGATCACTGCGGTTTTCAGGTTGCGGAAGTGCACCCGCAGGATCCGCTGTGCCATGCGCACCGTGCGCTCGTGGCCTTTGTTGTGGTCGATCAGCTCTCGCAAGTGAATCGGTGCCGAGAACTGCACGCGGGTCTTGCGCCCCAGCACGATGACGCTCAGCAACCGACGCAGGCGACCGGTCACGGCCCAGCTGTCGGCGAAGAGCAGTTTCCACGGGCTCGATTCGCTGTCGGGTGACTGGCCCCAGAACACGCTGACCGGAATGATCTGCGCATCTTCGGCGGCGTTCTGGCTCAGGGCGCTGACCAGTCGGGTCAGGGTCGGCGGTGCGCCGCGTTTGTCCTGACGGCCGAGCCAATCGGGCTCCGGAGTCAGGTAGAAAAATGCGGCGGGTTCCACCAGATTACCCACAGACACAGGCAGCACCGGACGGGGTAGGCCGGCCTTGCCGCATTCGGTGTCGACCACGGCCAGGTCGGTCAGCGAAGGGTTTTGCAGGACGTAGAACACCGGACGACTGCGGTCGAGGTTGAGGGTGAACGACGACTGGTTGATCGTCTCCGAGCGAACCCAGAGATAGAGCAGTCGGCGCAGGGTGCCAAACACAAGACGGCGGAACGGGGAACGGGTCATACGGCTTCTGCGTGAGTGAGTAAAACCAAGCAATTGCTCGGGCGGCCGATAGTGTGCCGTATTCGCCGAAAATCGGCAAAAAAGCGCTCAACCAATCTGTAGTTGAGAGTTTTTGCGCCTGTCATATACTCGACCGCTCAAAATAAAAACAAAGGGGTAACGAGACATGGCTACGCGTGAAACCGGCAATGTGAAGTGGTTCAACGACGCCAAGGGCTACGGCTTCATTCAGCGCGAGGACGGGGTGGACGTGTTCGTGCACTACCGCGCGATCCGCGGTGAAGGGCACCGTTCGCTGGCTGAAGGTCAGCAGGTGGAATACGCCGTGGTGACCGGCGAGAAAGGGTTGCAGGCTGAGGATGTTGTAGGTCTGTAAACCCACCCTTCAGATCGCCCAAAATCCTGTAGGAGCGAGGCTTGCCCGCGAAGCTTTTAGCGCCAGTGATGACGCCTTCGCGGGCAAGCCTCGCTCCTACAGGTTTCGTGTGTGGCGGGTTAAGCAGTTTTCCAGGTGATTTCTTCTTCACCATCAGCGCTGATACGCATCCAGCGATCTGCGGTTTCTTCTCCTTCTTCCTCGACCCATGTACCCGGTGCGCAACGCACTTCGACATTCAGCGCGGCAAACGCGGCGCGGGCGCAAGCGATGTCGTCTTCCCACGGGGTCTGGTCACTGTCCAGGAACAGGCTGTTCCATTTACCGACGGCTTTCGGTAGCCAGGTCACGGGTACGTTGCCGGCCTTGCACTTGTAGGTCTGGCCCTTCTTGACCCATTCACTGCACTGGCCCAACGCTTCGCTAAGCCAGTCTGCGACGGCTTTGTAGTCGACGTCAGCGTCTTTCAGGTAAATCTCGATATCGGGTTGGCGCATGGATGTCCTCACTGCGGTCTTGAAAAATCCATTCGCGGATTTAGCCGGCCTTGAGCCATTGCTCAAGACCAAAAATTATTGAAGTACAAAATAATCGTAGCGCATCGACACGGTGACCTCGAACGGCTCGGCCTGTTCGATGACCGCCGCTCGGCGTTCGGCACTGGCACGCCAGCCGTGGGGCGTCATGGCAAGCAGGTTGGCGCGATCCTGACCCTTTGAAAGCGTCAGTTTGAATTCCAGGGTTTCGCTGTGTTGCAGCGCCATGCCTTCCGGCACCAGGGCCAGATGCTTGTCGTCGGTGTATTCACGGACTTCGTCGTACAGCCGCTCGCGCAATTCCATCAGGTGGCCGCTGGTCGGCCCGACTTTCATCAAGCCACCGCCAGGGCTGAGCAGGCGCTTGGCCTCTTCCCAGTCCAGCGGACTGAAGACGCTGGCGAGAAACTGGCAACTCCCCGAAGCCAACGGCACCCGGGCCATGCTGGCGATCAACCAGGTCAGTTGCGGGTTGCGTTTGCAGGCGCGTTTGACCGCTTCCCGGGAGATGTCCAGTGCGTAACCGTCAGAATTCGGCAAGGCCTCGGCGATTTGCGCGGTGTAGTAACCCTCGCCACAACCGATGTCCAGCCAGCGCTGGGGCGCGTATTGCGCCGCCAGTTCGGCCAGGCGCTTGGCCACCGGCGCGTAATGGCCGGCGTTCAGAAAGTCGCGACGGGCCTCGACCATGGCGAGGTTATCCCCAGGGTCGCGGCTGTTCTTGTGCTGCACCGGCAACAGGTTCAGGTAACCCTGCCGCGCACGGTCGAAACGATGCCCTGCGGGGCAGGCCACGCCGTTGTCCACCGCGTTCAGCGGTTCGCTGCAGATCGGGCAGGCGAGCATCAAGCGAGCAACTTGATCAGGGTCTGGTAGTAGATTTCGGTCAGCACGTCGAGGTCGGCTGCGAGCACGCGCTCGTTGACCTGGTGGATCGTTGCGTTGACCGGGCCCAGTTCGACCACTTGCGTGCCCATGGTTGCGATGAAGCGCCCGTCGGAGGTGCCGCCGCTGGTGGACGCCTTGGTTTCGCGACCTGTGATGTCCTTGATGCTCGACGCCACGGCATCCAGCAATGCACCTGGCTCGGTCAGGAATGGGAGGCCGGACAGCGCCCAGTCGATGTGCCAGTCCAGGCCATGTTTGTCGAGGATGTCGGCGACGCGCTTTTGCAGGCCTTCAACGGTGGATTCGGTGGAGAAGCGCAAGTTGAACACCGCCACCAGATCGCCCGGAATCACGTTGGTCGCGCCGGTGCCGGAGTTGACGTTGGAGATCTGGAAACTGGTCGGTGGGAAGAAATCGTTGCCGTGGTCCCAATGCTCGGCGGCCAGTTCGGCCAGCGCCGGGGCGGCGAGGTGGATCGGGTTCTTGGCGAGGTGTGGATACGCCACGTGACCCTGCACGCCGCGCACGGTCAGTTTGGCGCCGAGGGAGCCGCGACGGCCATTCTTGACCACATCACCCACCAACGTGGTGCTCGACGGTTCGCCGACGATGCACCAGTCCAGACGCTCCTTACGGGCGGCAAGGCGTTCGATCACAGCTTTGGTGCCGTGGTGCGCCGGGCCTTCTTCATCGCTGGTGATCAGGAACGCGACCTTGCCCTTGTGGTCCGGGTAATCGGCGACAAAGCGCTCGGCGGCCACGGTCATGGAAGCGAGGCTGCCTTTCATGTCAGCCGCGCCACGGCCGCAGAGCATGCCGTGTTCGTCGATCAGCGCGTTGAACGGGTCGACCTGCCAGGCGGACACCGGGCCGGTCGGCACCACGTCGGTGTGACCGGCGAAGCACAGCACCGGGCCGTCGTGTTGGCCGTGGGTCGCCCAGAAGTTATCCACATCTTCGATGCGCATCGGCTCCAGGGTGAAACCGGCATCGCCCAGGCGCTGCATCATCTGCTTCTGGCAATCGGCGTCGACCGGCGTCACGGACGGACGGCGGATCAGGTCGATGGCGAGTTGAAGGGTCGGCGAAAGGTTGGCGTGGGCCGTCATGGAAAACTCCGGAAGCTTTTGTAGGGGCGAGCGATGCGGCGATCCGACTTGCCCGCGAAGAACGATAATGAGGTGTATCTGTTACACCGAGTCGCATCATTCGCGGGCAAGCCTCGCTCCTACAGGAATTGAGGCAAGGCGCGCAAAATGGCGGTTATCTTAAAGCAAAACGGCGACCATTGGCCGCCGTTTAGTGCATCTGCACAGATTTAGACTGCCGGTACCGTCTCGGCCTCAGGTGCCGGTTTCGGCAGCGAAGACAGGAACGCCATGATCAGCGCCGCCAGGTACGGCAGCGACTGCACCAGCAACATGGTCACCCAGAAGCGCATGTCGTTGCTCGGCATGCCGTTCACCAGGTAAATCCCCAGCGCCGCGCCCCACAACAGCAGCATGATGAACACCTCTTCACGCGCTTCCGAAATCGCCACCCAGAAGCCGTGGTTATCGGCGTTTTTCGGGGTGCGGAAGAACGGAATGCTGCTGGTGAAGAAGCCGTAGAGCACCGCTTTGGCGATGGTGTGCGACAGCGCCAGCCCGGCCAGTGCCGCGCAGAACGCATCCTTGAGGTTGACCCCGACCGCACGGCGGTACAGGAAGATGATCTTGCCCACCTTGAACACGAACAGCGCCAGTGGCGGGATCGCGAAAATCAGCAACGGCGGATCGACCCGCTGCGGCACGATGATCATCGCCGCCGACCACAACAAGGCGCCCACGGTGAAGAAGATGTTCATGCCGTCCGCCACCCACGGCAACCAGCCCGCGAGGAAGTGGTAACGCTGGCCACGGGTTAGTTCGCTGCCCTTGCCGCGAAGCAAACTGGTGGTGTGACGCTTGATGATCTGAATCGCACCATAGGCCCAGCGGAACCGCTGTTTCTTGAAGTCGATAAAGGTATCGGGCATCAGACCTTTGCCGTAGCTGGTGTGGTAATACGCCGCCGACAGGCCTTTTTCGAACACGCGCAGGCCCAGCTCGGCGTCTTCACAGATGCACCAGTCGGCCCAGCCCAGTTCTTCGAGTACCGAACGCCGGGTCATGGTCATGGTGCCGTGCTGGATGATCGCGTCACGGTCGTTGCGGGTGACCATGCCGATGTGGAAGAAGCCTTTGTATTCCGCGTAGCAGAGCTTCTTGAAGGTGCTTTCGTTCTGGTCGCGGTAATCCTGCGGCGACTGCACCACAGCGATTTTCGGGTCGGCGAAGTGCGGCACCATGTGCTTGAGCCAGTTGGGGTCGACGCAGTAGTCCGAGTCGATCACCGCAATCACTTCGGCATCTTTGGCGGTGTGCGGAATCAGGTAATTCAGCGCGCCGCCCTTGAAGCCGGCCAGTGGTGCGACGTGGAAGAACTTGAAGCGCGGGCCCAGGGTTTCGCAATAATCGCGCACTGGCTCCCAGACCGCCGGGTCCTTGGTGTTGTTGTCGATGATCAGGACTTCAAAGTCCGGATAGTCGAGGTTGGCCAAGGCGTTGAGGGTCTGTTTGACCATCTCCGGCGGCTCGTTGTAGCACGGGACATGGATCGACACTTTCGGTCGGTAGTCCGAATCGCCCACCACCGGCAGGAATTCGCGCCGACGCTTGTGGGTCCAGACCGCTTCGGCCAGTTCATGCGCCTCGGTCAGCAGTACGATAAAGACCCCGAGTGCGCCAAGGGCGAGGAGGAAACCGACCGTCAGGCTGAACCAGGTGCTGTATTGCAGGCTGTAGTCGTAACCGATCCACACCAGCACCGATCCGCAGAGGAAGGCGATAAAGGTCAGGAAGGTACGGCCACGTTGACGCAGGGCCGAGCCGTCGATCATCAGCAGGGTCAGGGACAACAGGGCCAGGACCACCGAACCAACCGCCAGCACGCGCCATTGCGGAATCGCGACGACCGGGCCTTCGAAGTTGAATTTCTGCTGACGCGCGGCGTTGAAAACACCCCAGTAAGCGCCCACCGAACCTTCGTCGCTGGCCTTCCAGGGTTGGTCAAACGCTTCGATCACGAAGTAGTTGAAGCCCTGGCGATTGAGCTTGTTGACCAGCGTGCGCAGGTAAATCGCCTGGTCTGCCGGCGACGCATCGGCGCCACCGCGCATACGGCCGTTGCTCGGCCAGCCGACTTCCGACAGCAGCAGCGGCTTTTTCGGGAACATCTTTTTCAGATCACGGGCACGATCGAGTACGAACTGTCCCGCCTGCTCCATCGGCACATGTTCCCAGTACGGCAGGACGTGGGCGGCGATCAGGTCGACGTGCTTGGCCAGGCTCGGGTTTTCTTCCCAGACGTGCCATTGCTCGGACGTGGTTACCGGCACTTTCACCGCGGCGCGAACGCGATCCAGAATAACGCTGAGTTCTGCGGCGGTAATTTCCTTACGGAAGATCGCCTCGTTGCCGACCACCACGCGAACCACACTGCGCGAGCTGTTGGCGATCTCGATGGCGCGGGTGATTTCGCGCTCGTTGCGCACCTCGTCCGGGCTGATCCAGATACCGAGGGTCACCCGCAGGCCGAATTCTTCGGCCAGTTTGGGAATGTCTTCCAGGGAACCATCGACCGAGTAAGTACGGATGTTGTCCGTCAGCTTGCTCATGATCTCCAGGTCGCGACGCATTTCATCGTCGGTCGGGTACTGCTCTTTCTGCGGATACTGGCCTTGCTGGAACGGCGAGTACGAGAAGCCGGAGATCTGTTCGGGCCAGTTGGGGGCGGTGACCGGGCGATTGATCAGCGCCCAGAAGCCGGTAAACAAGGCTGCGATGGCAAGCACCACGACCAGGTTGAGTCCAAATTTACGCGATGACATAGCTATTTCAGGTTCCAAAGGCTGTGGAACGAAGGACCGGTCGGCGAGTGCCAAGGGGCGCGCATCCTACACCGGGCATTCCCTGAGCGTATAGCTGACAGGGAAATGCCCTACGTTTGGCAATCCCGTTTCGCATAAGTTCTTACACTTGTCGCGGGAACTTAGATCTTGTCGCTGTCTAGCCCTATAATGCGCGCCGGTTTTTGGGGTAATGGTCATGAGTACAGAAAATCCGCGGTTTGCAGGCATCGCCCGTTTATATGGCATCGACGGCCTGGAGCGTCTGCGCGCGGCCCATGTGGCCATCGTCGGCGTCGGTGGCGTCGGTTCCTGGGCAGCGGAGGCCATTGCCCGTTGTGGCGTCGGCGAGATTTCGCTGTTTGACCTGGATGACGTCTGCGTCAGCAACGCCAACCGTCAGTTGCACGCGCTGGACAGCACCGTCGGCAAACCCAAGGTCGAAGTGATGGCCGAGCGCTTGCGCGGGATCAACCCGGACTGCACGGTGCACGCGGTGGCGGATTTCGTGACACGCGAGACCATGGCCGAGTACATCACGCCGAACATCGACTGCGTGATCGATTGCATCGACAGCGTGAATGCGAAGGCGGCGCTGATTGCCTGGTGCAAACGCCGCAAGATCCAGATCATCACCACCGGCGGGGCGGGCGGGCAGATCGACCCGACACTGATCCAGGTCTGCGACTTGAACCGCACCTTCAATGACCCGTTGGCGTCGAAAGTGCGCTCGACCCTACGCCGGGATTACGGCTTCTCGCGCACCGTGACGCGTCATTACAGCGTGCCGTGCGTGTTTTCCACCGAACAACTGCGCTACCCGAAACCGGATGGCAGCATCTGTTTGCAGAAGAGTTTTGTCGGCGATGGCGTGAAGCTCGACTGCGCTGGCGGGTTTGGCGCGGTGATGATGGTGACGGCGACGTTCGGCATGGTCGCGGCGACCAAGGCTGTGGATAAGATCGTGGCGGGTGTGCGGCGGCCGGCGGACCGGGTCAAGCCTGAGGTTTGAGTGGTGGGGGTGATGGCCTCATCGCGAGCAGGCTCGCTCCCACAGGGGATTGCATTCCAATGTGAGAGCGAACTTGCTCGCGAAAGCGGTTAACCAGCCAACTCATTCATCCGCTGTAGCACGGCATTGAGGCCATTGCTGCGCGAAGGTGACAGTTGCCGCGAAAGCCCCAGCTGATTGAACCACTCCGGCAAATCCACCTGCCGCAACTCATCCGCCGATAACCCATTGACCCGTGCCAGCAGCAACGCCACCAACCCACGGATCAACCGCGCATCGCTGCTCGCTGCAAACTGCCAGTGACCGTCATTCAACGAACCCACCAGCCACACCTGACTTTCACAGCCATGCACGCGGTTGGCGTCGACTTTATCGACATCACTCAAGGCAGGCAGACGGTCGCCCCATTGCATCAGCAGCCGCGCCCGCTGTTCCCAGCCCGCAGCATTTTGAAAGGTTTCGAGTGCGATAA
Source organism: Pseudomonas sp. LBUM1660 (assembly GCF_059695935.1). NCBI lineage: Bacteria > Pseudomonadati > Pseudomonadota > Gammaproteobacteria > Pseudomonadales > Pseudomonadaceae > Pseudomonas > Pseudomonas sp. LBUM1660. The sequence goes on from NZ_CP166795.1 coordinate 1,338,454, forward strand.
CGGCGTCGGCCGGTAAACTCATCGCAACAGCTCCAGCGCCTGATCCAGCGCTTCAAAGAACCGCTCCAGGTCTTCGGAATCGTTGTACAGCGCCAACGACACCCGGATGGCCCCGGCCAGTTCAAAGCTCTTGAGCAACGGCATCGCACAATGATGACCGGCGCGCACGGCGATGCCCTGTTCGGTCAGCAAATGCGCCAGGTCAGCGTTATGCACACCCTCGACGACAAAACTCGCCAACGCCAATTGCGGTTTGCCCAGCAGCCGTATGCCGTTGCGCGCCTCAAGGCCCTTCAACAGATAGTCATGCAGCGCCGCTTCATGGGCCGAGACCGCGTCCTGATCGAGGCCCGCGAGGTAATCCAGCGTCGCCCCAAGACCGATCACACTCGATATCGGCGGCGTTCCGGCCTCAAACCCCAGTGGCGTGGGGCGAAAGCGTGCGCTGTGGTAATCCGCATCCAGCACCATTTCACCGCCGAACTGCCAATGACGCAGTTGCTTGAGCGCTTCATGGCGACCGAACAGCACGCCCAGACCGTCGGGGCCATAGAGCTTGTGGCTGGAGAACACATAAAAGTCGCAACCCAGAGCCTGCACGTCATGGCGACCATGAACCACGCCTTGCGCGCCATCGACCACGGTCAACGCGTCGTGCGCCTTGGCCATTGCCAGCAAGGCGGGCAACGGCTGCCAGGCGCCGAGCACGTTCGACAGCTGACTGACCGCCAGCAAGCGGGTTCGTGGACCGATCAATTGCGCGGCAGCGTCGAGGTCGATCAAACCGTCAGCCTCCAGCGGCAGGATCACCAGTTTCAAGTTGCGACGCTGCGCCAGTTGCTGCCACGGCAGCAGGTTGGCGTGATGCTCCAGGGCGCTGATGACAATCTCATCGCCCGGATTGAATACGTGCTCAAGGCCATAGGCCAGGAGGTTCAGCGCTGAGGTCGCGCCGTGGGTAAAGATGATCTGCCCGCATTCGCCGGCATTCAGCCACTGCGCGACTTTGCTGCGGCTGGCCTCGAACGCCTGGGTGGCATGGGCGCCGGGCAAGTGTTGCGCCCGATGCACGTTGGCCGCGCCATTGGCGTAGTAATGCGCCAAAGCGTCCAGCAGGGCTTGAGGTTTTTGTGTGGTGGCGGCGTTGTCCAGATAGGTCTGGTCTTGCCGTTGCAGCGCGGCGATGGCCGGGAAGTCGGCGCGCCAGGGAGAGGGAATCATCATGCTATCGGGCCCTGGTCAACATGGGCGGGTGTACGCCTGACCTGATGGTCGGGTCTACGCCGAACCTGTAGTAGCGAAGCTTGCTCGCGAAGCTTTTGGCGGCCTCAAGGGCCTTCGCGAGCAAGCTTCGCTCCTACAGGTGATCGTGTGACGCTGCTTAGTTGTGAGCGTGCAGCGCTTCGTTCAGCTCGATCGCCGATTTGTGGGTTTTGCATTCCACGGCACCGGTTTCCGAATTGCGGCGGAACAGCAGGTCAGGCTGACCAGCCAGTTCACGGGCCTTCACGACTTTCACCAGCTGGTTTTTTTCATCCAGCAGCGCGACTTTGGTGCCAGCGGTCACGTACAGGCCCGACTCGACGGTATTGCGGTCGCCCAATGGAATGCCGATACCGGCGTTCGCGCCGATCAGGCAGCCTTCGCCGACCTTGATCACGATGTTGCCGCCGCCCGACAAGGTGCCCATGGTCGAGCAACCGCCGCCCAGGTCCGAGCCCTTGCCGACGAAGACGCCAGCGGAAACGCGGCCTTCGATCATGCCCGGGCCTTCGGTGCCGGCGTTGAAGTTGACGAAACCTTCGTGCATCACGGTGGTGCCTTCGCCGACGTAGGCGCCCAGACGAATACGTGCCGCGTCAGCGATACGCACGCCGGCCGGAACCACGTAGTCGGTCATTTTCGGGAATTTGTCTACCGAGAACACTTCCAGCAGCTCGCCGCGCAGACGGGCTTCGAGTTGATGTTCGGCCAGTTCGGCCAGGTCGATGGCGCCCTGGCTGGTCCAGGCCACGTTCGGCAGCAGCGGGAACACGCCCGCCAGGTTCAGGCCGTGCGGCTTGACCAGACGATGGGATAGCAAATGCAGCTTGAGGTACGCCTCAGGCGTGGAGGTCAGCTGGGCGTCTTCAGCCAGAAGGGTCGCGACCAGCGGCTTGTGGCTCTCGGCCAGACGGGTCAACAGTGCGGCTTGTGCAGAGTCGACGCCTTTCAACGCTTCAGCCAGTTGCGAGGCCTGAGCGGTGCTGAATGCGATGGCCTGATTGCCTTCGGTGTAGCCCAGAACCGGCGCGATGGCCGCGACCAGTTCGGCCGACGGGTTAAGCAGTGGCTGTGCGTAAAACACTTCCAGCCATGCGCCTTGACGGTTTTGAGTGCCGACACCAAAGGCCAGGCTGAACAGGGTAGTGGACATGTAAATACCTCTAACAAAATTGAACGGGCAGGCTTACTTGAGCGCCGCCGCGTAGATATCTGGCTTGAAGCCAATCAGGGTTCGGTCACCGAGATCGAGCACCGGGCGCTTGATCATCGAGGGTTGTGCGAGCATCAGTTCGATCGCTTTCGCTTGGTCGAGATCGGCTTTGCGTTCGTCGTCGAGCTTGCGAAAGGTCGTGCCTGCGCGGTTCAACACCACTTGCCAGCCGTGATCGTCGCACCATTGGGTCAGGTGTTCACGGTCGATTCCTGCCGTCTTGTAATCATGGAAGTCATAGCTGACAGCGTGTTCATCGAGCCAGGTGCGCGCCTTTTTCATGGTGTCGCAGGCTTTGATGCCGTAAAGCTGTAAGTGCTTGATTCTATTGGGCATAAATCATCCCCCAAAATCTCCCCAATATATCCCCAAAATTCAGCCGTGCATTATGCCACGTCGATCCATTCCGCGCCTCGGCTGTCACGGTACAGATCCGTCATGGTGGCCGAACGGTGACCGAGCAGTTTCTGGGCATCACGCCCTTCAAGCTCATGAAGTCGCGCTGCCAGCGAGCGTTGCTCGTGGAAGGTCGGCGGCTGCCGGCCAAAAGTTATTCCCAGCTTCGCGCCGGCTTTGTCCCTTGCGTCGGCAAATGCTGAGCTGAGGGTGTCCAGCACCACCGGTTGACCAGCCTTGGCCCGCCCCGGGGCCTGCGCATGATGCACCAGGTGTTGTGACAGAACGCTATCGCGGCATTGCTTGATCACTTGGGACAGTTCCATCCCGACCGACTCAAGCCGAATGCCGGTGCTGATCCGGATCCGCGCACCGGTTTTGGATTGAACGACGTGCAGAAAGCCGTCATGCACATCCTTGAACAGCATCGAGGCGATATCGTCCCGGCGCTGGCCGGTGAGCACCGCCAATTCCATTGACCTGCGCAGCCACGGCTTTGTGGCCTCCGCGTAGATTGCCTTCCAGAGTTCCAGCGTCAGCCGCTCGCGCTTGATGTTCACCCGCGCCGCCTTGGTCACCTCGACCGGGTTGGTGTCTGCCCAACCCCGCGCCTGAGCCTCGGCGAACACGTCTCGCAACAGCGAGCGCATCGCCCGGGCCATCTGCGCCTTTCCCTCTTTGGCCATAGCCGTCAGGTAATCGGCCACATCCATCGTTGAGATGTCCTTTATCCCCTTCGAACCGAATATCGCGCCCAGTCGATTTATTCGCATGCCCACGTTTTTGTTGCTGCTGGCTGACAACTTGCGCTCGGCGAACAGTTCGCGGTACTCCACCAGCCATTCGGAAAACAACTTTCCTGGCGCTGGTGCCGGGGTGCTGATCCGTTCGGTGAGGGTTGGCTTGATGGCGTCGGTGTGGTTCGCTGCGACGGCCTCGCGAATGGCCGCTTCTTTGTCTTTGCCCAGACCAAACACGCGACCACTGATCGGGTCGCGATAGGTGTAATAAGTGACGCCGTTACGGGCGTCGGTCTTGCGGTAGAGATTGGGCGGAAGATCCTTTGACCCTGTGTTACGCGGCCTGGGCGCCATTGCGTGCTCTCTCTATTCTGCTGATCAGGCTGCCACCGACGATCCGGACGGGCTGCTGGTCAGGTTCTTGGTAGTGGGCGTCAGATTCTACATAGTAGTTGCGCCCGTGCTTGACCGGTACCGGAGTGATACGGCCCTCCCGTGCCCATTTGCGCAGGGTGTTGCGGCTTGGTGGCGTCTTGAACTCGGCCGCCGCCCATTCGTCTAGGGTAACTTTGCTCATGAATGCTCCATGCCGCGCGTGGCGGCAGAGGGTGGGGAGGGGTTACGCTGATCTGCGTCCGTTTTCTTTCTGGCGCTCTACGTAGATCTGCTCATAGAGGGCATCTACCCTTTTGCTTTTTCTTTCGATGGCCTGGGATCGTTTGATGTGGTCCGACATTGCCTTGTTGTAAGGGGTCATCAGATCAAGAAGCCGCATCCTCTCAGCAGAGTCGTTTGACTCATTGAATCGGACGGCCAGCCGGTCGCGCTCTTTGAAATCCACTCCGTCGAGTGCGCGATTTTCCTTCTGCATTTCTTCAAGCACCTCGGCCGACTGCCGCTCCCAGCGCAGGTACAGAACATCGCTGCGTTTTGGGCGCGAGAAGTGATGGCTTTTGATCCAGGCCACCAGGTCCTCCTTGGTCATTTCGTCGAGAACATCTTTCGCGGCTTTCTTGTTCATACGCGCATAGCTCCGCCCGCCGTACACTGGCAGGCTGGTAGGTGGAAGAGGGGTTTAGGGGTAGTTCTTGCTGATGCGTTTGGCGATCGCTTCGAGTTGCTCGGCCATGCCAAACATATCGTTGTTGTCGCGGCGGGATACGACGGCTGAGCGGTGCACGTTTCTGCCGCTCAAGATCCAGGCTGCCAGCAGGATCAGCCAGGCTTCGAACTTGCGGCGGATTAGGCGCTTCATGCGGCTTCCGCAACCGAATGGCGGAACACGGGAAGGGCGCCCGCCTGCTCGCGTACAGCCTTCATGCCGGATTCGTCATAACCCCAGATGTTGCCGTCGTTGAACCGTTCAGGCCCAAGATAGCCACGGTGCAGCGGCTGGCCGGTGCAGATGTAATCTCGAAATTCTTTGACCAGATCCTTCAGCGTTCCGCTGTGACTGAACCCGCGCCACCGACCACCCCAGACCGTTTCATGGGTGAAGACCCGTTTGCCGGTGTAGTCGTCGATAAACCAGACCTTGCCGCGGGCGTCGACTTCCATGCTGGCGTAGCGATTGACCGCCTGGGTGTAGAAGAACCGGCGCCCGTGGTCAGCGATGATACGGATCGCCAGATTGACCTGCTCGGCGCGCTGCTGCTTCAGGGTGAGTTTGTTTTTTGTGGGCATGGAGGGAGCCTTGGCCGATGTTCGGCTACAGTAGGTAAGTCATCGAAATGGAGATCGGACATGCAATGCTTAATTTGCCAGGCTGCTTCTAAAATTGTTCACATGGTAGGGGGCTGGTCCGAGGTCAAATGCTCGGCCGGATGTGGACACTTTAGGGTCTCAGCGAACCTTGTTGCGAAGATGAAGTTCAAGAACGAATTCTTTGACGTTGAACGAACAAGGCAATGGCTCGGGATGGCTCGGAACGAGGGGCCAATGCCGTTGATATCGACCTTCGATTACAATGTTTCTTTGTTGCATCGTGCCACTAAAGAGCGATCTGACAGCTTGCCCAGTCGCTCTAGGAAATCGATGGCTTTGGAATAAATGGACTTCTGACTTCGATCCGACTGGTCATGCCCGGGCGGTGGCGTGAAGTGAGTTTGTGGTCTATGTATCTATGTCGAATTCAGCCTGGCAGGAGACCGACATGAGATTGCAAAGCGATATTGATGCACTCGCGGCAATCGAAGAAGACGCTCAAATGATGCTCAAGCGAATAGGGATTCCCGACGACAGGCAGAAGCTGGAGGTCGTCATTTGCTTGCGGCAGATCATTGAGCTGGCCAACTACAGGAAGGCGATTGACCAACTTGCAGAGCCTTCGGCGCGGTAGGTCAAGGGCAGTTGTTAGCCCCGCAGTTGCGGCAGTCTTCTTGGTAGCGTTGGATATCAGTGATGAACCGCCCGCAACCGGAACAGTTGAATATCTCACTGCGCGGTTTCTTCGGCTTGATCAGCTTGATTCCGGTCCCGATCAGGGCCTCATTGATTGAAACCTTGCCGGCGTGAACCAAGCGACGTGCCTTGCCTTCGATATAGGACAGAGGCCAGATAACAACCTCGGTGGGCTCAAGGCGTCGCGTATAAGCCAAGTCCATGCGATGGGCGCGATCCAGATTTGGCGAGCCACTGATTGGCCATCTTGCCCAAATCAAATCGTTGCCGTTCCACTCGCCCGGGATCTGCGCGACGCACTGGCAGCCTTCAACCAAGTGGGACGCGGCTTCCTCTACGCAGACGTATTGGCAATCGACGCCGGGATGCGAGCGCTCATCGATGTAGGCTTTCGGCCAGGGCACGTCGCTTTCGCGGTCTTCGTGGTAGCGGATGGCGCGGGCCTTGGTAAATATCTCGGCCCGGGCCAAGTCGGTGCAGTAGCCACCACCCTGGGCCCAGAACATCAGACCATCACCGGTGTTGCTGCGACTGTCCTGCAAGTAGAACTGGTCATCCATGGGGAAATCTCCAGGCAGACGCCTGCCTCGCCGGCTGGCGTGATTCGCAAATTGGGCTGATGATTTACACCTGGCATAAACCTGACGGTGACTGCAATGACTACGAAAACCGATGTGGAAGCGATTCGGCTGATCGGTGAAGAGGTAGTGCGACTACTCAGCCTTCCCGATGACAGGCTTGATGTTGAGGTTCGCTCAGGGCTTAACCTAATCGCTGACCTTGCGCGGTGGCGGGATATTGCCTATGGGCCAGAGCAGAAGGTTCAGCGCAATAGGTGAGGGCGCCCGCCTACCTTGTCTGCTGGCGTGATTCGTTGAAGTGGGCTATTGCTTGAAGATCCCGCACAGGTCGGGAAGGAGATTGCTGATGCCAGGTCGACCTACGTACAAAGAAATCGCTGATCTTGCAGGGTTAACGGAGGATGAGGTCGGAACATACTTCGTTAGTTGCCTACAGCGGCCCGATGGATCCTGGCTGATTTTCTTTAGCCGAGAGGCATTAAAGGGGCTCCGCGGTAAGCTTGAAAAATTATCAGATGACCTGACGTTGGCAATTCCAGCGAAAAGTTTGGGTCGATAGGGATAGGTAGCCAAGATGAATGCTAAAGCTGGGCTTACACTTCGGTTTATCGCCAAAGAAGCCGTTCGGCTGCTCAGCCTTTCCGATGACGAGCTTCAGGTCGAGTTTAAATTAGGGCTTCGCTTGATAGCTGAGTTCGAATGGTGGCGCACCAGGCTCCATGAACCGTTACCAAGATCAAGAACCCGTCCGAGTAGCTCCCACCCGCCATGACCGCATGCGAGAAGTAAGATGGCGTTACTCTGGCGCGATGATTTCGTCATCAGGGTCTTTGCTTATTTCTATGAGGCTTTGATTGTGGAAATCGCGTGACACCTTCTCCGTAACAACAAAAGGTGTCGTGACACAGCGAAGCATTCGAGCAGCGGTGTCGAAATCGGCAGCGATCGCATTGCGCAGCAGGTTCTGATACACCTCCTGCTGGTTGTTGAAGTCGTGTGCTTTCATCAGGCGCTTGAGGTCCTGCATAAACACGCCGGCCACTTCAACCTTGAATACGCTGATTCCTTTCGCCGCATCGTCCACCGCTTTCTTCTCGCGCTTATTGCGCTGCTTGATCGCCTCCGCCGTCGGCTTCTGCTTTTCCTCGGCCATGGCCTGCCTCCTCAATTCCGTGGGCCGGTAGGTCCGGCCATGTCTATCGTCGGCGCTGGCGCACCTGGTTACTGATTCGTCTCAATGACCAGCACCGTAGAAAGCGAACCCGGTCAGCAGTACTGAGATGCCGACGGTCCAGCGAAGCAGGTTTCGCCCGAAGTGCCGCACGGATAGACCAACCGAATCAATGTAGTCCGCGTTCTCTTCAAGCTGCTGCGCGTATTGGCAGGCACTGTCGTGACCAGTGCGTGCGCCACGGGATTGGCCGGTGGATCGCTCGACCACATCAAAGCTGTTCGAACCCAGTGGCACGACGTTGAAGCGCGGGGTCCGCAAAGGCTCTTCGCGACCAATCATTTGATGCATCTCCGAGGTGGACAACGAAACGCGTTCCCGCAACACCTGCAGGACCGATTGGTTTTGGCGAATGGTCTGGTTCATGACGATTCCTTATGGTGGGTTGCGTGTATTCGTCAGCACTCGGCCGGTCTGCTGGTTGCCGTTGGGCGCAGGGGAGAGTGCTGACGGATAAAAGCGTGAAAAAGAAAGGCCCGTTGGACGTTCGTAATGCTGTTCACTTAAGCATTTTAGTCCAAGCCGGGCTTCACCGAAAATCCGATCCCAGACCTCTGGCATCGGATTTTTTATGTCTGTTCAACAGGACCTGCTCGACCTCGGCGACCTTTTCAACTTCTGCGACCTGAGCACTTTCACCCAAAACATTCCCATTGAATGGGTAGCGACTGCGCTGGATCTGTCGAGTCAGGCAACCATTCGCCGACGTCGCCTGCCCGCTGACCAAGTGCTTTGGCTGGTGCTCGGCATGGCGTTGTTTCGTGACGAGCCGGTTCACGAGGTGGCCAGACGCTTGAACATCTGCGCCCAAGGCCTGGCCTCTGATCACTTGTTGGCCCGCAGTGGTGTAACCGAGGCGCGAAAGCGGCTCGGTGCCGATCCTGTTGAGTGGCTATTCCGCAAAACCGGAACCCAATGGGGCGCGGAGCTCTACGACGATGATGCCTGGCATGACCTGCAGGTATTCGCGGTGGACGGTGCACTTTTACGCACTCCGGATACGCCCGAGCTCCGCGATCACTTCGGGTCGGGAAACACGCCGAACGACCGCCAGACGCCGTTTCCGATGTTGCGCCTGGTGGCGCTGATGAATGTGCGTTCGCACGTGATCCTGGATGCTCAATTGAGCCCTTACCGACGAAGTGAAATGCGCTTGGCCGACGAGTTTTTGCAGCAGATTCCCGACCACTCGGTGACGCTGTTCGACAAAGGGTTCTGGGGCGCCGAGCTGTTGTCGAGCCTGAGCAGTGCAGGCACCAACCGTCATTGGTTGATCCCGGCCAAAAAAGGGATGCTCTGTGAGGAAGTGGCCCGTTACAGCCAGCACGACCGTTTGGTGCGCATGAAAGTCTCGCCGCAGGCCAGAAAGCGAAATCCGGCTCTTCCATCGCACTGGGAGGTACGCGAGGTCAGCTATGAAGTCCAAGGCAAAGTAAAGACCGTCATGACGTCCTTGCCGGCCAAGACCTACAACACCAAGGCCGTTGCCAAGCTTTATCAGGAGCGCTGGGAGATCGAGTTGAGTTTCTCGGCGGCTTCGAATTCGCTACCGAGGATCTCCGTCATCAAATCGTTTGGTTTCGCCGACGTGCTCACAAAAAGGCAGTCAGCGGTGATGACGTGCTTGTATCTCGCAAAGAACAGCGCGCCGCCGCCCAGCCCCATGGATTCGAGGAACGGTTGCATGTCGATTTTTTCTTTCGGCTTGCGTGCATTGAAGTCCTCAGTCAGCTTGAGCAACTCGGCTTTCAGCGTTTTGCGCTCTTCACCTTTGAAGCCTGCGGGGAGCGCACGACGTGGGAACTGGGACCGGCCTGCTCTCTCGTCCGGCTTCGTCCATAGTGGTTGTGGCATGGCAGGTTTGAATGCGAGGCCGTAGAAACTATTCCCGCTGTGCCAATCGGTGCGCAGCAGCGCTTCAGCACCCGGAAACGTGGCGGCAAATGCATCCGCCAATACTTTGAGGCGATCGCACCCTTCGCGGTATGTCCTCCATGCCGCCATCACTCCGGCATCGCTTGTTTTGTAATAAGCCATGTTCCTTCCCTCGGTTGTCATCCCGCTGCGCCCTGTCGCAAAGGTGCAGAAGTGATGCTGTCCGTCCTATTACCGCCGGAGGGGCGGGGCGCATTGCTTGCCGGGTCATTCACACGGTTTTGGCGTTTCACCATCGAGCAGCCGTCCAGGTCTTTCCTGTCGTTGGCAGGCTTTCGGGCCTGTCTGCTCGCCGGTCGCCGGTAGAGGAAATGCGGTCTGTTGTGTGTTGCGCTGACTGTTAAAGAGCGGCAGGTTCTGCATGACCCTTCGCAGTGGTGGTGAATCGCTGCGGTGGATGTAATATGAACCAATAGTTCATATTTGGTCAAGTACCAAAAGTACATAATTTTTCGTAATACAAAATTCGCCGACATTGGGGATCTACGATTTACCGAAAACAATCTGCTCGTTATGCTTTGTTTGCTGTATGTCCATACAGTTATCGGAGGGTTGGATGGCAAAAGTAAAAAAACAAGACAAGTCGGAGCTACGGGAGATCAGTGCCATGGAGAGGCTTGGACTACGTATCTCGTCAATGATTAATCATCCCGTCGCGCAGACTCGGCGCAGGGTGACGATCTACCGTTTGGATACGGATGGTGATCAGGAATGGGAGGAGGTGATGGGCTTGCTGTCCGAGACGGACGGCATAGACATGACGCTCAACGACGATGAGTCGGTGACGCTGAAGTGGGAGCCCCAGGCCGACGAAGACCGCGTGATTGAGGTCGACAGCATGGAAGAGGTGGAGGAGGTGGCGCCATTCTAACGCGCACAAAAAAGCCCGCTTAGTAGCGGGCTGTGGTTAGGCAGCGGCAGTGGCCCGAGGGATTTCCGCATCAGGAACGGAGATTCCTTCTTGGAAAAACATCACCTCGTCACCTACATAACGTGCTTGGGCGGTGTAGTGCAGGCCATATTTCAATGCTTCGTTCTGGCTGTACATTTCACAGATTTCCGGAGCGTTATCGTATGAAACCACCCAGGGCCGGTTGAAGCTTGGCGACTTCAGCAACTCAGCAATTTGAAGATGATCAGCATGCTTGTAGAAGTTTCTGTACAGCCCGCGCCCTTTGACGTAGTAGGGCGGGTCGAGATAGATCAATGATTGTTCAGGCAGGAACTCAGATGCACGACTTAGCAAGGCGAACGCATCCTCGCAATAGACTGAAATTCGGTCTGAGTTCAGCGCGATTCGCTCAAGACGGGCCGCAATCATTGTCTTGCTGAAACGAGCGTCGAGCTTATACGCTCCTGTCTGGGCTTTCCCACCTATCACGCCGCCTTTGAGGATGCCAGACCGATTTGTCCGGTTCACGAACAGCGTGGCAAAACCTCTTTCTGTAAGCGAAAGATTCGGGGCTTGTTCAAGCATCACTGATCGCCAGTGATGCCACTGATCCATTGTGATGGGAGTTTCATGCAGCAGTTTCAGCATCCCTTCAGGATCTGTTGTGGCGGCCGACCAGAACGCATGGACGGCTGGGTCCAAGTCGTTGATGTGCACATGTGCGGCATGCCCGTCGAAAAGCAACTCTAGGGCCACACCAGCACCACCTGCGAAGGGCTCCAGATAATGGCCGCTCTCCAAGCCATTAGCGCGCATCACCTCCGCCATAAACGGCGCAAAGCGGGCTTTCCCGCCCGGGTAACGCAAAGGGCTATATAGCTTGTTGGAGTACATTTTGATCTCTTCCTTTGAGGCGTGCGGGCCCCAGTTTAGCGGTCGGCATTATACTTGGCCAGCCTCAGCCTGGAACCGCCGGCACAAGCTTTTTCTGATCGTCCGGGGCATCTAGTACCTTGAGCATTGCTGCTTCGATCCCGTGACCATTGATCAATGTTGAACGCAAGCCCTTTCTCACGTCTTCTCTAAAAGCGGTTGCTGGGCCCGGATTGTGCTTGGCCCATGCTCGGTAAGGGTTTTTAGCGGCCCCGCCACTCACCATGCTTAAAAGCTTCGGGTCCTTCGCAAAATTTTTGAAGTGACTGCGGAGCCTTTGGTCCTCAGGGCCTGCAACCTTCCTATAGGCAATGACTAATGCTTCTAGGTCGATTTGATCCTCGGCAGGGTCGATTTCCAAGGTTTCTGAGATTTTTTCGCAAAGGGATAGGAATACCGGTTTAGTAAATCCTGAGGCGTTGAGCCAGTAAGGATCTGCCGGATCCAGGTTGTAGAGGAACTCAAATACTAACTGGTCAGGAGGAAGCTTTCCAGGCAGTTTAATAATGCTTTCAAAGCCGGCTACTGCTTCCACATCTCCATCGAGAATGATGAGGCTTCTGCTGGTAAATTCTGGAATCTTTCGTTTAACGAGCTTTATATATTCGCTGCACCCTAAGGCCACATCTTTAAGTGTATTCGTTATTTTATTTATGTTTCGATCGGTTATTATTGCCGAGTAAAAATCGTATGCTTCCTTGTCTTCAAAGTATATGTTGACTTGGGGGAGCAATGTTGTATCTACCATTACGGGTTGAACGTGCAGGTCGGCGAATATCTGCGGCCATGTGACATTCTCAAAAAACTTTATTGGTCCGTAGCTGTCTGTTAAATATATATTTTGATAGTTGTTTCTGTCCAAAATACTTAGATTATGAATATCTTCAATCATCGTGGGTGAGTGGGATGTCATGATTACTTGAAGATTGAGATCATCACATTCTTCTGTCAAAATTTTGATGAGTTGCCGCTGAGCGGCAGGAAATAGACCAGCGTCCGCCTCGTCTATTAGCAGCAATCCACCTTTGTAATCAGGGTATTCATCTTTGAGCTTTCTAAAGGAGAAAATGGCAAGCAATATTTGTCCTGCGTTGTCTTCCCCAGCAGAAACTGAGTCATGATCGTAATTAGATCCGTGGGCAGAGGCCGACAGTATTGACCCTTTAGTTGCAGTCACGGCCACCGCAGAACGCTTGCTCAAAAGCCGATTGCTTAGCGCTACAAAATCGCGCCGATTTTCCGCAATATATTCGTTGGTGTCTTCTGCGTATCGTGCGCGCTGAGAAATTGGTGTTAGGCGTTTTAGGCTAAGATAGATGACGGGGTGAGTCGCATTTCGGCTGCTATTACCCTCTGATAGTGTATTTCCGCGGACAATAGGTCGCGGTTTAGCTCTATCCTTAGAGTCGTAGAGCTTTAGTGTTAATTCGCCGTAATTCGAAGTGTAGCCATCATAAATCGAAACAGTGGTTTGCATTGAGTCAGGCATATCGAATTTTTTAGATAGCCGAAAATGTTCTGATACCAATGACTCAAACTTTCCTCCAGTTATAGTTTTGTATGATAGTGATGTGTTTTTCTCGTAATCTGTTTCGAAGCTGAATACTTGCGCAGCAATTCCGAGTATGGAAGATTTAGACGTACCATTTTTTCCGCATAACAAGGTAATTCTCTTTCCGATAGGTATGGTCAGATTTTTAAGGCCTCGGAAATGTTCGATGTTAATGCTGCAGATATATGTTCTCTCGGTTTTACTATTTTTCTTCTTTGCCATGACGGCGTCCTTGCTCTAAATATTGGAAGTGAGGGCTTGGGATTCGAACGACTAGAGAAGATGAGCATTCCATACCAGCAACACGCGAGCCTGGATGTAGGTCTCGTCCGCCCTGATCGTTTGCGGTGGGTGCCGAGGATTGTCAGAGAGCATGGTGATTTGCTCGTCACCCAGCCACTGAAGGCGCTTGATGTAGAGGTGGCTTTCCCAAGAGAACATGTAGATCCCATCTCCCGCGAATTCTCGGATGCTGATATCGACGAGCAGCGGGTCGCGGTGCTTGATCGTGGGCGCCATCGACTGACCCCAGCCGGTCACCATCTTGAGATGAAAGTGTTCTTTGAACTCAACCCCCATCTCACGCAGATGCTGCGGGCTGACACGAACGTCCTGAAGCATTTCAGGATAATCGTGCGGGATCTGTCCGCCACCCATAGCGGCGCGTACGTCGTAATGCGCGATCCATACTTCATCGCCCATGACGCCGGGCCGGTAGTAATCGAGTTCGATGACGCCGCCGCCATCTTCGGCTTCAGCGACTGCTAGTAACCGTCTGCGAGCGTCATCGGTCAGCCCTTTCCCCTGCTGGGTCAGCATGTTCCGAACTACATCAGCTGCTGATAAGGACGGCTTTTCAGTAGCGTGACTTTCATCCGCCGGAAGTTTTGACAAGCCAGGCTCGTTACCTGCGCCGTGTTGCAGCCATTCAATTCTCACGCCCAATGCAGCAGCAATAGCGCTCATTTTGGCGGGCCCCGGCATCGACTCACCATTTAGCCACTTGCTCGCTGCTTTCGGCGTGACCTTGGCTATTTCAGCGAGCCGAGCGCCTGCGCCCCACTGGTCAATGCCGTGGGCAGACAAGGACTTTTTGAGGCGCGTCACGAAAGCCGCGCGAATATCTTCTATGTGAACCATAGGTTCAATATCGCACGCCCTTGCATGTACTTTCAGTTCCGACATAATATGTACTTCAGGTTCACATTTAACTCGGAGGCCTCATGCGGCCGCTCAAGAAATCGATTGATGACGCTGGTGGTGTTCCCGCCGTTGCCTTGGGCTGCGGGAAAACTCCGAGAGCTATTTATAAGTGGCTCGCCGCGGACGCGTTACCGCGTACCGAGTACACAGGAGAAACCCTATACGCCAAAAAGATTGCCGAACTGGCCGCCGCTAAGGGCATGCCATTCGACGCCGACTGGCTCCTCGCTGAAGCTCATCCCAAAAAATCGGTCGCATAAGTCGCCGCAGAAATGATCACCCATCACTTGGCACCAAGCCACGTAACAAATTTCGAGGTGTTACATGCAATCACTGATGAGAGCCATCTACGACGTAGTGGACGAGCACGGCACCAAGAATATCGCGGAAGGCGCCAGCTTCACGTCACGCACGCTTCTGGCTCAGAAAGCCAACCCTGATTACGACAGTCACAACATGAACGTGCCTGAGCTTGATCGGATCATGTCGTTCACTCAGGACTTCCGACCTTTGGTGGCTTGGGCAGATCGCTTCGGGTTTGACCTGGTGCCGCGGGAGCGCCCAGCGGCGAAGCCATTGCTGATTGCACTGGGGAGTCTGTCGGCCGAGTGCGGGGACGTGGGGCGGTTGATCTTCGACGCCACGGCGGACAACCACATCAGCCAGCACGAAAAAGCCCAGGGCGAAAAAGCAATCCTTGAGGCAATTGACGCGCTTCAGGTTCTACGCGAGTCGCTAAAGGCTGCCTGAATTTCAGACACAAAAAAGCCGACGGAGAAGGTCGGCTGATCTGCAAAACTAGAGAGGCCTGATTATGCAGAACCAACCCAATTCAAGCAATCCCCCCTATGTCGCGACACCTTTCGAACAATCGCAAAACGTATCGCGGCTTATCACGGTTGAATCTGCAACTGGATATCCGCTGTGAGCACCATAATCATGAGCTTATGCTGGCCGCTTCAGGGTATGAGTGGCCCACAAAAGGCTGTGCTGATCTCGTTGGCGGACAACGCAAACGATGAGGGCGTTTGCTGGCCATCCGTTGCACGTATTTCGGAACGTACCTGTCTTTCCGAAAGGACGGTGCAGACCGCCATCAAGTGGCTGGGGCAAGTCGGGCTGTTGTCCGTTCGTGAGCGCATGGGGCGTTCGACGATTTACACCCTAACCCCAGCAGCATACGCACCCCCGCAAGCGCCGCACCCCGCAGCAGATGCACCACCACCCCCGCAGCTCACGACACAAACCCCCGCAGCAGCCGCACCCAGAACCGTAATAGAACCATCAAGTGAACCATCACCTCTTGTCGGCGACGAGCAACCGTCGAAGATTTCGAAAGCGAAATGCCCGACTCAGGCCATCGTCGATTTGTTCAACAAGGCGATTCCAGAGTTTCCCCGAGTGGTGATGTTGACCAAGGATCGGATCGCCAAAATCGGTGCCCGCTGGAACGAGAGCCCGGTGCATCAGGATCTCCAGTTCTGGGCTGAGTACTTCGCCCTGGTGCGTTCGAGCAAGTTTCTGATGGGCGAGGTGTCCGCTGCTGGTGGCAGTCCTTTCCGCTGCAACTTCGACTGGCTGATCGCCCCGAGCAATTTCGTCAAGGTCGTCGAGGGTAATTACCATGCGTGAACCCTACAACATCGAGGCTGAACACGGCCTGCTGGGCGCGATGATGCAGCGCCCCGAACTGATCGACTCCCTGAGCGATGACCTGTCCGCCGAATCGTTTTATTTTGCGGAAAACGCCGAGGTGTACCGGGGGATTCTGGCGGTGCGCTCCGCCGGCAAGTCCGTCGACTTCCTCACGGTGGGAGATCACGTCGGCGTCTTGCTGGATGGCACGCCGGCTTTTGCTTACTGCGCCGAAATCGTCAACGGCACGCCCAGCGTCGCCAGCGCCAAGACCTACGCCGGCATTGTGCGTGACCGGGCAATCGAACGCGCTCTGTTCGATCTGGGTGGCCAGGCCATGGACATCGCGCACAGCGATCAGGACGTGCAGACGAAAATCGCCGCTGTCCAGGCCGCCGCCATGGCCATTGACTGCGGCTCGGGCGATGACGACATCGTCAAAGTCGGTGACGTACTGGTCGTCCAACTGGAGGTGTGGCAGGAGCGCCATGACCGTCATGCTCGCGGTGAAACCCTGATCGGCTTATCAACGGGGTTGCGCGACCTGGACGAGAAGATCGGCGGCCTGCAACCCGACCACCTGTACATCGTCGCCGGGCGTCCCGCCATGGGAAAAACCACGCTGGCCATGGGCTTTGTCATCGATGCGGCCGTGCGCCAAAGCAAGTCCTCACTGGTCATCAGCCTGGAGATGAACAAGGGCCAACTGCTGGACCGCGCCGTGGCGTCCGAGGGACGTATCCCGCTCACCCAGGTGAAAAACGGCACGGCGTGCCAGAACCACGGCACGGAACTGGCCGCAGCGGCCGGCGTGCTGCGTCGCGCCCCGCTGTACATCGCCGACCGTGCCGGTTCGTCAATCGGGCGCATTCGCTCATTGGCCCGCCGCCACAAGCTGCGTTACGGCCTCGACCTGCTGATGATCGACTACCTGCAATTGCTGGAAGGCGAGGGCGGCAACCGGACCGAAGAGGTCAGCAGCATCAGCCGCGGTTGCAAGCTACTCGCCAAGGAGCTGGGCATCCCCGTCGTTCTGCTGAGCCAGCTCTCCCGAAAATGCGAAGAACGCCCCAACAAGCGGCCCATCCCCTCGGATCTGAGAGAGTCCGGCGCCATCGAGCAGGACGCCGACGTGATCTTGTTCGTGTATCGCGACGAGGTTTATCACGAAAACACCGAAGCCAAGGGCATTGCCGAAATCATCATCGGCAAGGGCCGCGACATCGAGATGGGCACGGTCCGCACTGCATTTCTCGGGCAGTACAACCGCTTTGAAAACCTTGCTGCAGGATGGAAGCCAGAGCCTGTCGAGCCGCCGGCCAAGGTCACCAGCCTGGCCAACCGTTACCGCCAAAAGGAAACATTCTGATGGACTCTATGCGACTCGCTGTTCCCGAACCGTCCACCTATCGCTTTGCGGTGTTCTGCTGCTCTTTCAAGATGGATTTGAGCAGCACCCCCGACCATGCCTTGGCGCTGTTCGCCGACGAGGCCATGGCCCATCGGTATGGTGCATGGATGTGGCCGACAACGTTCGAGGTGGTTGACCGTCTCGCCCAGCAGGAGGCGACCGATTGAGCGCCCTGATCAAGACCCTGACGGTGAAGCTGTCAGACACTGAAATTCAACGCAACGCCAAGCTTGAACATGTGCGCGACCTGCGTGATGCCAGTCACCCCGCGTTGCACTTCCGTTATGCGAAGAATCGCGCGCACGGGTCGTGGTACCTGCTGAACAAACGTCAGTGGCACCGTATCGGCGGTTTCCCCGACCTGTCCACCAAACAGGTGGTTTCAGCCTTGCCGGCGGTGCGCCTGCGCGTGGCGGCCGATGGCGCCGCCAGCGTGTCGGGGTGGGTCACTGTCGGCGAGCTGCTCGACTGGTTTGCTGATCGCATGGCCCGCTCCCGCGCGCTCTCGGCCAAGCGGCGCTCAGCCGGCAAGTCTGCCATCAGTTGTCAGCTCAAGCCGCGTCTGGATGATCTGCTGATTCGCGACGTCAACGCCCAGACTCTGGACAAGCTGCTGATGTGGCCTGCTCAGGAAGAGTTGTCGCTGTCGTACGTCCAGCAGTTGTATCGAATGCTAGCGGTGGCTTTCCGGCAGGCCCGTAAGCTGGATCTGATCCCGGCCAACCCGATGGCCGAACTCAAATTCATCCACTTCACGACGGCGCGCATCCTGCCGAAACCCGCCCGCCTGCGCGATGTCCAGTTGCCTGAGCTGGTAGAGCAGCTGACCGAGCGTTTCGAGAGTGCGCCCGGTGACGCCATGCTGGCCTTGATGATGCTGTGCCACGGCACCCGCATCGGTGAAACCCGCCAGTCTCGCTGGGCCGACATTGCGCTGCCTGAACGTGAGTGGTTCCTGCCGGCCGAGCACACCAAGAGCAAGACCGAACTTCGGGTGCCGCTGACTGATCAGGTCTGCGCGTTGCTGCGCCGCTACCGTGATCGACAGGCCGCCCAAGGCTACGAGGGGCCGTTCCTGTTCCCGTCCCGCCGAGGCAAGGCGCTGAGCGATAACCAAGCCAGTGCCGTGTTTACCCGACTGGGGCAGGGCGCCTGGACCAGTCACGACCTGCGCAAAGTGGCCCGTACTGCGTGGACGGATCTTGGCGTCGACGGCCACATCGGCGAGATGCTGTTGAACCATTCCCTCGGCAAGATCGCCTCGACCTACATCAACACCCAGGCCAAGGAACAGCGTCGACTGGCACTGGTGAAGTGGCACACCTGGTTAGATGAGCGCGGCTTCAAGGCGATCCACCAGCAGACAGGCGTTAGATATGAAGATTCGCAAAACCTCGTAGACGCCTTGAATGACGTGGCCTGCGAGTCAATTCCACAATTTGTTAAGGGCGAGGTTAAAAAATGGTGAAAAAGCAGCATGGCCCCGCCTTCAACGCCCAGCAGATCGAACTGGCATCGTGTCCGGCGTGCAAGGGGAAGGCATTCATTAAGGGCGTTTTCCACGAACTGGCTTGCGTCCAGTGCAATGCCTCAGGGTGGGTGGAGGCTGGCACCGGTTACGCGCTGTCATTGGAGTTTCTGGTAACCCAGTTGAGCCTGAAGCTGCAGTCCGTGGAGCAGGAGGTCGAAGCATTGAAGCGTGCGTCGCTAAGGTCAGGGCCAGCGGCGCAGTACCACCAGAACAACCGCCGCGGTGCTGGCGGATCGAATTTCACGGGGGATTGATCAATGGGCATCTATAAAGACGTGATGGGCACTCTGGTGCGCGTACTGGCCGCCGACAACATCGACAACAGCACCAAGCAGTCGTGGCAGAAGCTGATCGACGCCGATCTACGCCAAGGAGGCACCGGTAGCTCGCTGTCACCGCGTGATAAGTTCGATTACGACTGCTGCCTCTATGCGCTGCTGCACCGCCAGCTTGAGCCAGCCCAGTGGGATGTTTTGGTCGCCAAGTACTCGACGCACAAGGCTAATAAGGTCGCCGCCATCGGCCGTCTGGTGGCACGCATGACTTCCCCGGCTCCGCAGCTGTTCATCTACAAGGCGCTTACCGCTTGGGCAATCCCCAAACTCAAGGGTGTCCAGATCGGCAAGCGCTCCACCGATATGATCGTGCTGCCCGCCGAGTTCTACGACATGAACACCTGGGACCTGGAGGGCAAGCCAGAGTCGACACGCCGGCGCTGGAAGACTGGGATTGCAAAGCGCCTTGAGTCGTTCGAAGAGGCCGCAGTCATCCATGCGACCGAGGTATTCGACAGGGAAGAAATCTTCATTGATGCTGCTTGACGTAGTGACGGAATGATCGTAATTTACTCCCATCATGTCGATCTTGCGCGTTATGAGAGACGACAAGCAAAGCCCAGCCATCCGCTGGGCTTTTTGCTTTCTGTTCCAAGGCCTCGCCATCGTGCGGGGCTTTTTCGTTTTCGGCTCCACCACACCCATCGCTCCGAGCTGGGAGTGCTGTTGGAGCTGAATCAATTTCGCTCCCCGAAAGGGAGGAATCTGAGATGCCGAACATGCCCGACAAACCAGACACCTGGCTCATCGTCATGGCCTGGCTTAGCCAGCATGCACCGATGTTCTACGCTGCGGCGCTGTCGTGCTGGATCGCTTTCTTGCGTGTCATCTACGGCGGCGGGGGGCGGCGACAAGCTTTGCTGGAGTCCTGCCTGTGTGGTGCGATCACTGCCGGGGCCTTCCCGCTGCTCGAGTACTTCAATCTCCCTTCGAGCCTTGCAGCCGCTGTAGGCGCCTGCATCGGCACGCTGGGCGTCAAGAAGGTCGCCGCGTTGGCCGACCGATTCACCGACTTCAAATTGCCCAAGCGGCAGGAGTGATTCCATGCAACTGATCGACAACTGGAAACAAGCGCTGAGCATGACCAGTGTGCAGGCCGGCGGCGCCATTGCTGTCTTGGGCATCGCTGAACAGCTGATGCCGCAACTACAGGCCGTGCTGCCGCCGATTGCTTATGGCGTGTTGGGCGTCCTGGTGATGGTTGCTCGCGTGATCCTTCAGCCGAATCTGGGCAAGTAGGTCGCGTCTTCCTTTAACTCACAACGAGGTGATTAATTGAAAAAATACTGGATTACTCCGCATCAAGAATCGTCTGTATTGGTCAAGGCTGAGCGTATGGAATTGCTCGACAAGCAGCTGACTCTGTTCGTTGGTGACCAAATCAAAGCCCATTTCCCGCACATTGAAAGTGTCGTGGTGAATGAGCTGGAGCCATTGCCTGCTTTGTCTGCCGCAGAGCCGATAAGCTACACCACTGGTGTTGTGTCTAGCTTTTTGTCACCCGTCAGCCCGCTGGTTGAAGCGATCGACTCTGTGGCGCGACTGGTTGAGGATCTTAAGTTGCGGGATCGCCCAGGTCATGTTGGCCCGCCTGGCCCATTGGTTCAGCATTTAGATGCCTTGTTGGCTGAGCAACGCGTGCAGTTGTGCACCACACTAAGCGGCCCGAGAAATTACAAATTGGGGAGTGGTGCGAATCATGAGCGTTAGAGACAAGCAAGCCATCTCGACTTGGCAGGTTGTTGTGTATGACGACTGCGTCAGTTTCAAACGGGTGGATAACGGGCAGATGCAAGAAAGCTATCCACCCGTTTCTATTTCAAAAGCGTCGGTGTATGCCGCGGCGATTGTCCATGGTCTACAACCACCAAGAGATCTTCGCCACTGCGATAAAGTAAAAAGTGAGGGCGAGACTGAAGTTGAGATGCTCAAGGCCACCGTTGAGCGCCCTGAGCAACAGCTGGAGCGATTTAGCGGCATTCAAGTGCCGCGCGAGCAGTTTATTGTTTCGGCGTTAAGGTTGGGGCGTTGACCGCAAAAATATTAGCAGTCGATTTTTTGACTTCCTCCAAGTCGTGTCTAAGGCCTTCGGGGAAATGATTGAGCTCATTGTCGAGAAATGTTTTTGCGTGACGGACGATGTCCTGTTGGCCGTTTTCATTGAGGGCCCTTATCAGTGACATCAGTGCAAGCTGGGTTGAATAAGCTTCAGTGTTGAGGTTTTTCATATGTGTCCTTCTGGTTTTGATGGTTCCAAGTCGATCTTAACCATGTGAGGAGGCGCCCGCCATTGCGCGGACCTGTTTGCGGGGCGTTGTCCAGGGAGGCCTACCGCCTTGCACGATGTTGGTGCGACGAAATCGCCGGGGACCCTGGGGTTTTCCGAAGGATACGGGGTCGGAAACCCGCGCAAAAGCGTTAGCGGCCCCCCTGAAAAGTTACTGAAATATCCCTTACTGAAATTTCAAAAAAACGGGCTTAAAGCCCTGAGCTAAAGCTCGTCGCGCGATATTTCAGTAAGGATTTCAGTTAGAAAAATTTTCAGCGAAAAATTTCAGTAAGAAGAGACCTAAGGAAAAGACGGTGACGGCGCCCATTTACCTATCGAAGAAGGCCTTCGCGGATCGTATTGGCAGGTCGCCCAGCTATATCACTCAGCTCAAGGAAAGCAGCCGCTTGGTGCTGGCCCCGGATGGGAAGAAGGTCGATGTCCTCGCAACCGAGGCCTTGATTCTTGAAACCGCCGATCCAAGCAAGGCCGCCGTCGCCGCTCGTCACCAGCAGGATCGAGCTCAGCGGGATGCTCACGGCCTGCCGATGTCCTTTGCAGCGTCTTTCGTTCAGGACCAGGAGCCCGAGTTTCAGAAGGCCCGTGCCCTGCGTGAGCATAATATGGCGCAGCTAGCCGGGATCGAATTGTGCGAGCGACGAGGTCTCTTGGTTGAGCGGACTAAAGTGGAAATCGCAGCCTACAGCGCTGGTCGCACGCTGCGCGATCTATTGCTGGGCATGTCGCCGCAATTGGCCCCCGAACTGGCAGCGATGACAAGTCACTGGGAAGTCGAAAGGCGTTTGACGGCAGAATTGCGCCGAGTTCTTGAGGATGCAGAGCGCATGTCTTTGGCGGACCTTGCCCATGTATTAACTGTTGAGAGCTAATCTATGTCACCGGAAATGCCGAACGGTGCAGAGGCGTACCGTGAGGCTTATTTCCGTGGGCTAAGACCAGAACCGGATGTCTGGATTGATGTATGGGCTGACGAGTACATGCGTATCCCGCGCGATACCGGAGCTGCTGAGCCAGGCAAATACCGCACTTCGCGCACACCGTATGCCCGGGAGCCCATGCGTTGCCTGTCCCCGGCACACCCCTGCAAGCGCGTGGTCACCATGGTGGCCTCGCAACTGATGAAAACACAGATCGCGCTGAACTGGATCGGTGGCCTGATCCACATGGCGCCGTCCAACGTTCTGACGTTATTGCCGAGCCTGGGCTTGGCCAAGCGCGTGTCATCGCGGATCGGCAAAACCATCAAGGCGACACCGGTCCTGCGCGAGCGTGTGGCGGCCAACCGTTCGCGCGATGCGCGCAACACCATGGACACCAAGGAGTTTGAAGGCGGGTCGTTGTACATTACCACCGCCGGCTCCGCCGCCAACCTGTCGGAGCTGTCGGCCCGCTATATTTATGGGGATGAGGTTGATCGCTGGGTCGTGGACGTGGGTGAGGAGGGCGACCCTGTCGAGCTGGCCGAAACGCGGGCCAGTACCTTTGGCCGCAATGCCAAGTTCTATTTTTCCAGCTCGCCGACGATCAAGGGTGCCTCGCGTATCGCGGATCTGTTTGAGTCCAGCGACCAGCGCTATTACTACGTGCCCTGTCCGACCTGCGGGCATATGCAGGTTCTGGAGTGGGAGCGTCTGCATTACTCGACCGGTTACCAGGTGGTGCATTACCAGTGCGCCGGTCCTGATTGTGATGTGCTGATTGAGGAATTTCACAAGGGCGAGATGCTGGCGAAGGGGGAGTGGCGCGCCCATGCCCAAGGCGATGGCGAAACCGTAGGCTTTAACCTCAATGCGTTGTACTCGCCACCCGGTTGGACCGGTTGGGCGGCATTGGCCATGCAGTTTGAAAAGGCCAAGGTGGCTCAGAACAAAGGCGATCTTGAGCCCATGCAGGTGTTTTACAACACGCGCCTGGCCAAGGTCTGGGACAGCGCCCAGGAACAAACCAAAGCTGATGTCCTGATGGCCCGGGCACGCTTGGAGAATTATGGACTGGGATCCATGCCGTCCGCGGTACTGATGCTCACCGCATCGGTCGACACCCAAGGCAACCGCCTGGAGTTCATGGTGGTGGGCTGGGGCGCTGGTATGGAGCGCTGGATTATCGACTACCAGGTCATTTGGGGAGACCCGTCCGATGAGCGCACGTGGGCGGCGCTCGATGAAAAACTCAAGGCTCGGTACCCCCATCCGTGCGGTGTGGCCCTGGCCATCTTGGCAACGGCCATCGACTCCGGCGGTAACCATGTGGATGAGGTGTACCAGTTCTGTCGTTTGCGCCGTTGGCGTAATGTTTTTGCGGTCAAGGGTGCCAGTAAGCCTGGCCGGCCGGTGATTGCCCAACGCCCGTCCATGATGGACGTGACCTGGAAAGGTTTGACGGAGCGCAATGGAGTTGAGCTCTGGCTAATCGGTACGGACACGGCCAAGGACTGGATTTATAACCGTTACCCGGTGGAAGACGGTCCGGGTGCGCTGCACTTTGCCAACGATTTGCCAGATGATTTTTTTGCCCAGTGTGTGGCCGAGCGCAAGGTCGCCCGGTATGTCAAAGGGTACAAGAAAATCGAGTGGGTTAAGGGTAAGGCTGAACGTAACGAGGCCCTCGACCTGATGGTGTACGCCTTGGCCATGGCGCATTACCTAGGGCTCAACCGCTACAAGGAGCACGACTGGCAGCGGGTAAAAAATGCCTTGGGCCAGGCCGGTACATCGTCTGGTTTGCTTGAGGAGAAACCCATTGTCGCCGAACGTATTCGCACCCCTGCGGTGCCGATGCAAAAGCCTGCTGAAGTCGCCGTACCACCCAAAGCCACCGCGGCTCCAACACCACCCTTACGAACCCCTCCACGCCGCAGCTCCAGCAGCAGCTACCTGAAGAGACGCTGATATGTCATTTACCCAGAAGCACCTCGACGCGGTTGAGGCGGCCATCGCTCGCGGTGAAAAAACCGTGCGCTACACCGACCGCACCGTGGAGTACCGCACGGTCGATGAGCTGCTCAAGGCTCGCGACCAGATCCGCACGTCACTGGTCAGCGCAGCTGGGCCGCGCTCGCGCGTGGTTCGGCTGTATCACGCAGGGAAGGGGATTTAATGGCTCGTCACTTTCCGACGTTGACCCGCAACGGCTTTGTCCTGCCCTCTAACATCAAGGCCAGTTACGAAGGTGCCGGCGAAGGCCGTCGTTCCGCGGGCTGGGATGCGCCGGACAACGGCATCAACAGCATTAATACACCGGCCCTGCGCAATCTGCGCTCGCGTTCCCGGGCAGCGGTTCGCAATGACCCGTATGCCTTCAACGTGATCGACAAACGTGTCAGCAACCTGATCGGTACGGGCATCACCCCCCGGCCGACGACCGACGATGATGCGTTACGCAAGTTGCTGCAGGAGCTGTGGGGGGATTGGGTCGATGAGTCGGACGCCGATGAGCGTACCGATTTCTACGGCCAGCAGGCTTTGGTGGCCCGTACGGTGGAAACCTCCGGGGAGTGTTTTGTGCGGCTGCGACCGCGCAGCCTGGATGAGGGCTTGGCGGTTCCGCTGCAGTTGCAGATTCTGGCGCCGGAGTTTGTTCCGCATGACAAGTTCGAGAGCACTAAAACCGGCAATATCATCCGTGCCGGCATTGAGTTCACTCCCGGCGGCAAGCGCGTGGCGTATTGGATGTACTTGTCGCACCCCCGCGATGCGGCGTCGCAGAACACCGGCTATAACCAGTTGGTCCGCGTGCCGGCCACCCAGGTGCTGCACATCTTCGAGCCGATTGAGCCCGGTCAGTTGCGTGGCGTGCCGCGCTTGTCGCCGGTGCTCAAACGCCTGCGCAGTCTCGACAACTACGACGACGCCGTGTTGTTTCGCCAGGAAGTCGCCAACCTGTTTGCCGGCTTCATCAGTCGCCCGCCTCCGGACGCGGGACAGACGCCCCGCGATCCAGTCACCGGCCAGCTGTTGGACCTCGACGGTGATGGCTTCACCCCGATGGTCGCGCTGGAACCCGGCACCATGCAGGAACTGGGACCCGGTGAAGAGGTTGAGTTCTCCAAGCCGCCGGACGCGGGCAACAACTATCCGGACTTCATGCGCCAGCAACTGATGGCTGCTGCTGCGGGGTCGGGCACGCCTTACGAAATCCTCACTGGTGACATGCGCGGGATTAATGATCGAGCGCTAAGGGTGGTCCTCAACGAGTTTCGCCGCCGCCTGGAGCAACTGCAATTCAGCGTGTACGTGCACCAGCTCTGCCGTCCGGTGCGGGCGGCCTGGATGGACATGGCCGTGTTATCCGGTGTCCTGGTGCTGGCCGATTACGCGCAGCAGCGCCGCAACTATTTGCGAACCCGTTGGGTGCCGCAAGGTTGG
The DNA here is from genome assembly GCF_059695935.1 of Pseudomonas sp. LBUM1660. Lineage (NCBI taxonomy): Bacteria > Pseudomonadati > Pseudomonadota > Gammaproteobacteria > Pseudomonadales > Pseudomonadaceae > Pseudomonas > Pseudomonas sp. LBUM1660. Next base: position 1,364,359 of record NZ_CP166795.1, read on the forward strand.
GCCTACATCCAGCCCGTACAGGACGTGCAGGCACGACGCATGGAAGTGCAGGCCGGCTTTGCCTCGCGCAGCGAAATGGTTCTGCGCACGGGCTACGACGCCGAGACAGTCGATGCCGAAAACGCCGCCGATCTGGCCCGGGCCACCGCCCTCGGCCTCAACTACAACACCCTGGATGCCGTCGACACCAACGACGACAAGGAGCAACCATGAGCAAAAAAACGCGACCGCGCGTTTACAACCGCGCGGGTCAGCGGGTGCAGGTTCAGGACAAGACCTGGTACGCGCTGCAGATCAGCGGCGAGGCCGCCGAGCGAGTGATCGAAGTCTTTGTCTATGGCGAAATTGGCACCTGGGGCATCACGGCCAATCAATTTGTACAGGACCTGCGCGCCATGGACGACGGCGTCTCGCCGGTGATCGCGGCGTTCAACAGCATCGGTGGCGATTTGTTTGATGGGTTGGCCATGCACAACGCGCTGTCGCGTTTGGGCGAGCGCTGCACTGGCCGGATTGATGCGTTGGCTGCCAGCGCGGCGAGTGTGGCAGTGTGCGGTGCACACCGGGTGGTGATCGCGTCCAACGCCATGCTGATGATCCACAACCCATACACCTATGCCGGTGGCGACGCTGAGGACTTCCGCCGAGTCGCTGATGTGCTGGATCAGACGCTCGAGGCGATTATTGCGGCCTACAAGGCCAAGGCGCCGAACATTGATGACGCTGAGCTGCGACGCATGGTCAACGCCGAAACCTGGCTCACCGCCAATGAAGCAGTGGCCTTGGGCCTGGCCGATGAAGTCGGCGACGGCATCACGGTCAAGGCGTGCCTCGGTCAAGGTGCTGTGTTGCAGCGTTACCAGCATGCACCGGCTGAACTGGTGGCCCAGCTTGACGAACCACCCGAAGCGGATCCGGACCTGGAGCTGGAACCGATCGATCCACCAATGGTGCCGCCGGTCGTCGATTCCGCCAAGTTGGCACTGATGATCACCCAGCGTTGCACGGCGGCGGGCATCAGCAACCTGGTCGAATCGCTGCTCAGCTCGACCCGGCTCGAAAGTGAGGAGGTCGTCCTCGCCGGGCTGGCTCGCGCCAAAGCGGTGAATGACCTGTGCGTGGCCGCCCGCTTGCCAGAGTTCAGCGCCGAGTATGTTTCGGCGGGGCTGGATGCTGCAGCGGTCCGTGCGCGCCTGTTCGACAAGATTGTCACCAGCGGCAAGGGCTTTGAAATCGACAACAGCCTGCCGCTGGACCACGACCCGGCACCCAAGGTGCTGGCCAAACAACCTGACCCCACCTCGATCTGGGCCTCGCGACAAGCGGCTCAATCTGGAACTGCGCGCGGCGCGAAAGGAGCAAGAGCATGAGCATCAAAAAAGAGTCAATTCACGCGGGGGAGTTTCTGCTGTCCGAGGGCGCAGGGAACATTTCTCGGGAGACGATCAACGTTGCAGCGGGCCCTGCGCTGAATCCGGGTCAGGTTCTGGGCCTGGTGACAACCACAGGCGAATTCGCACCCTATGCCCCGGCCGCTGAGGACGGTACCCAGTCTGCCGTGGCGATCCTCTACGGCCCCCTGGGAGAGTCGGACATCGTGCGCCGTGGTCGCGCCGTCGTGCGCTTGGCGGAAGTCAGCGAAGCGCACCTGACCGGGCTTGACCCTGAGGCGGAAAAAGACCTGGCCAGCCATTTCCTGATTGTCCGCTAAGGCTATCCCCTACGTTTGCCCGGCCCGCCTTGCGCGGGTTTTTTCATTTCTGGAGAGTACCCATGGCCGAGATCGCCATTTTTGACGACGAAGCGTTTACCGTGACCGCGTTGACTGCTGCACTTAACGATCAACCCTACCTGCCGGGCCGCATCAGTGCCCTGGGCCTGTTCCGTGAGGAAGGTATCACCACACTGACCGTCCAGATCGAAAAGGATGGTGACACCCTGGCGCTGGTTCCGGCCGGTGAGCGGGGCAGTTCGGGTCTAGTGGTCGCGGCGAGCAAGCGCAACCTGATCCCGTTCAATACCGTGCACCTGCCGGAACGCTTCACCATCAAGGCCGATGAGATCCAGGGCATTCGCGCCTTCGGTACCCGCACCGAGTTGCAGGCGGTGCAGGACGTGGTCAACACCCGTCTGGCCAAAGCGCGTCGTCAGTTGGACGCAACCCACGAGTTTCAGCGTATGGGCGCGCTCAATGGCCTGATCCTGGATGCCGATGGTTCGACGGTGCTGCTGGACCTGTATGACCGCTTCGGTGTAGAGCGTCAGAAGCTCTCCATGGGCCTGAATGATCAAAGCACTGAACTGCGGGTCAAGTGCCTCGAAGCGCTGGACATGCAGGAGGATGCACTCGGCGCCGTGACCAGCACCAGTTCCCGCGCCTTCTGCGGCAAGCATTTCTGGAGCAAGCTGATCGCTCATAAGGCAGTAGTTAAAACTTACGAAGGAACGTTACAGGCTGCGGCGTTACGTGGCGATGCGCGGGAGAGTTTTGAGTTCGGCGGTATTACTTGGGAGCGCTACCGTGGCAAGGTTGCCGGTGTGTCGTTCGTCCACGACGATAAGGCGTTGCTGGTTCCTGAAGGAGTTCCTGATTTGTACATCTCGGTGTTCGCACCGGCTGACTACATGGAAACGGTCAACACCCAGGGTATCCCGTATTACAGCAAGATTGAGCCGATGCAGTTCGGCAAGGGCATGGCCGGCGAAGCCCAGTCTAACCCGCTGCACCTGTGCACCCGGCCGCGTGCACAGATCCTGCTGGAACTCTGACCGTGGGATTTCGCGATCTGATTGCCGAGGTCGACGCGGTGGTATTCGAAACGCTGGGCGACAGCGCCCGGATCGAGGGCCGAGCAGAACCTGTGCTTGGCATGTTCGCCGCGCCCTGGTTACAGCCCAAATTCGGCAAGCTCAACACCGGGCTGCGAGAGCCGAGATTCGAGATTCGCGTCAGCGATTCGCACGGCCTGGAGCAGGGCATGCTGGTTAGCATTGATCTGCCGGCGCTGGATGGCGGTGGCGACTACGACCTGCTGCAGCTGGAACCGAGCGGCGACGGTCTGGTTGCCTTGATTCTGAGGATGCGCCCATGAGTGTCGGCAGTCACTTCAAGCCCTCGGCCGGTGGCGGGATGATTTCCATCCAGTCCTCGACGGCGGACCTGAACGCGTTCGAGGACTTCGCCAAGCTGGTGCCCAAGGCGGCCGCCGCCGCCCAACGTCGGGCGATCAACAAAACGCTGGGTTGGCTGCGTACGCACATTGCCCGGGCCGTGAGTCGGCAGGAACGTATTGCAGTTGCTGCGGTTCGTCAGCGCTTGCGCAGCTACCCGGTCGCTGGCGGGGCCACCAGCGGCAAGTTGTGGTTCGGTTTGAATGCCATCGAGTCCAGTCGGATCGGTCGGGCACGACAGTCTGGCACTGGCGTGTCGGTGGCCGGTCGGCGTTATCAGGGCGCCTTTCTCAAGCAGGTCTACGGCAACAAGCCCGATATCTGGATTCGCACCGCGAGCAAACATTTCAATACGGCTGACTATCCCGATAGCACGGTGTCGTCCCGTAGCGGCGCCAGTTCGGGCTGGGTTGCGGAAAATGGCAATCGCTTTCCGTTGGCCAAAGCCAAGGTGTCACTGGAACAAGCCCGGCCGCACTTCGACAGTTGGGTCAAACGCGCGGATGCGCGCCTGCTGGAAATCCTGCGGCAGGAATTCAACTTTGAATTGCAAAAGTACCTGAAGGGGGCGGCCAATGTCTGACGAGCCTTTTAGTCTCGACCAGCTCTACACGGCAATAGAACAGAACCTGAGGGCTCATCTGCCGGGCGTTCAAGCCGTGACGGCGTGGCCCAACATCAAGGACCGTATTGCACTGCCGGCGGTGTTCATCGAACTGGCTGAAATGGAACCGGGGCTCGACATCGGCACGGGGCAAACAACCCTCGTTTGTAAATTCGAAGCGCGGATCATTGTCGACCCGATACGCCCACAGCACTGCCAGCAAGCCGCGCACCTAGCAGCGCAACTGGCCGTCCTGCTGCGCTTGCAAACCTGGGGGCTTGAAGTTGAGCCCGCCGAGTTTGTCCACGCGCTGCAGGATTGGACCAAGCCGGAGTTGGATGGCTACGTGGTCTGGTTGGTGGAGTGGACTCACCAACTCTATTTGGGCGTTGAGGAATGGCCATGGCCGGACGAACCGCCGGGCTCGCTGATTTTCGACATTGAACCGGGCGATGGTCCGGTTAAGCCGGAGGAACTATGAGTTTCGCGGTAGGTGAGCATGACCGCATGATCGCGGCCATGTTGATGCCGTGTGCGGTGGTCGGGTTGGATCTGCCGGCGGCCATGGTGCGAGTATCGAATGGCGAGTGGACGAGCGCCTGGGTGCGTTGGCACAGTCTCGCGGCCGGTAAGGCGCGGCACTGGCGAGCACCGAGCATTGGCGAGCAAGGGGTGTTGTTTAACCCCAGCGGTCAGGCCGGCATGGGAACCTTTATTCCGGGCTTGTTCGGTAACGCCGGCGCGCCGCCGGATAACCGCGACCATGTGGAGGTCTGGCGTTTCGATGACGGTGGCTCGTTGGTCTACGACTGGCAAGCCATGACCTACAGCATCACCCTGCCGACCGGTACGGTAACCATCAAGGTCGGTAGCACGCAGGTGGTCGTTACGGATGATGCGGTAACGGCCAAGGTCGGTGGCACTCAAGTGGCGCTGACACCGGAGTCGGCAACGCTCAAAGCCCCGGCCGTCAAACTGGTCGGCGCGGTGCTGATCGACGGACCGTTACACGTCACACAAAACATCACCAGTGCCGGCACCATCATCGACGCCGGTGGCAACAGTAACCACCACGTGCATTGAGGTCGACATGGTCGAAGCCCAGAGCTCTGCTGAAAAAACTTATAGCGTTGATGTGATCGAGAAGCTGCTCAGGGGGCAGATCGCTCAAGAGTTTGATGCGTATCGAATGCGCGAGCGCTGGCCAATTGTCTTGAGTAAGGCTGATCCCGCTGTAGTCGCCGAGGCGCTGGTGCGGGTATTGAGCGGCGGGCAGTACGTCGCTCGCGAGCCGCGCTCAAGGATGGTGAATATCACCGTCAACTGTCATGGGGCTGATCCCGGTGCAATTGCTGATGCGGTGAGAGACATTACAAAACACCAGCAGTTTTAACAGACAACTTTTTCAGCCCGCCAAGTGCGGGCTTTTTGATACCCGGAGTATGCCTTATGAGTAAGTCTAGAGCCGATGGCGATCCGGCCGAGTCCGCCGAAGCCATTGCAGTGCCGGGATTGAAGCCGGCACCGCTGGGGTTTCCTGCTACCTCCGCCGCAGTTGAGGCCGTTGGGCCGCCGCACGTTTTTCGCGACAAGGTTTTTACGTCACGAACGCTGATTCTGCCCAGCGGCGGTACGTTGTCTGTCGTTGCGGGTCGTGTCACTGCCAGCGGTGACGATCAATACGCGTTTTTGAAAGCGCATCCAGAGCTGGAGCCATTGTCGGAGTAACCCAATGATCGGAATGGATCGCCACACCGGCCAACCCATCTCCGGCATCGCGCATCTGCGCCAGTGCATCGCTGACATCTTGGGCACGCGGCTGGGCAGTCGCCGGCACCGGCCGGAGTACGGCAGCAAGGTGCCCTCATACGTCGACATGCCGATGAACGAAGGCTGGAAAAGCTCGGTTCAAGCCGAGGCGGTCCGCGCGATCGGGCGCTGGGAACCGCGCGTCAAGCTGGAACGCATCCGCATCCTGTCGGTGCTGGGCGGCAAGGTTCAGCTAAGTCTTGCCGGCGAATACCTCGGCGACCGTTTTCTGTTTGAGGTGAGCGTATGAGCATCGTGGATCTATCGGCGTTGCCGGCGCCGGACGTTTTGGAAGGGCTGGACTTCGAAGACACTTACGACGAAGCGCTGTCCACCTTTCGTGGCCACATGGGTGAAAACTGGAGCGCGCCGCTGGAGAGCGATCCGGTGGTTAAATTGCTGGAAGTGGCGGCCTATCTGAAGGTCGGTAACCGCGCCCGAGTCAACGATGCCGGCAAGGCGTTGTTGCTGGCCCATGCGATCGGCCCTGACCTTGATCAGTTGGGGGCGAACTACAACCAGAAACGTCTGGTGATTCAGGCGGCGAATCTGGCCGCGGTGCCACCGGTGCCTGAGGTCAAGGAGCTGGACGACCCGTTTCGCGAGCGCATCCAGTTGGCTTTTGAGGGCCTGACCACGGCCGGGCCGCGTAACAGCTACATCCTGCACGCGCGCAACGCCTCGGGGCTGGTGGCCGATGCTACGGCCGAAAGCCCGGCGCCTTGCTACGTTACGGTAACGGTGCTGGGGTCTGAAGGGCGCGGCAAGGCCAGTCCCGCGCTGTTGGACGCGGTCAAGGCCGCCCTGAATGACGACGACGTGCGGCCGGTGTGCGATCGGGTCACGGTGCAAAGCGCGGAGATTATCGAGTATCGCGTTGACGCCATTCTGCACATGACTGGCGCCGGGCCTGAGGGGGACGCCAGTTTGGCCGAGGCTCAAAAGCGTTTGGCGGCGTGGATCAATCCGCGCAAGCGGTTGGGTGTCGAGGTGGCGCGGTCGGCGGTGGACGCGCAATTGCACGTTGCCGGCGTGGCCAGGGTGGAGCTGGTCGACTGGGTGGACTTGGCGCCGACCAAGGCGCAGGCGGCGTGGTGCGCGGGGTATGAGGTGAAGCTGGCGGGGGCTACATGAAAAGTCTGCTGCCGAGCAACAGCACGCAACTGGAGCGCGCCCTGGAGGCGGCTTTCTACGAGCGAACCATTGTCCCGCTGCGCACCCTGTACAACCCCGACACCTGCCCGGTCCATTTGCTGCCGCATTTGGCGTGGGCGTGGTCGGTCGATCGCTGGGACTATCGGTGGTCGGAAGCGACCAAGCGCGCGGCCATCAAGGCGTCTTATTACATCCATGCCCACAAGGGGACCATCGGCGCGTTGCGCCGGGTGGTCGAGCCCCTGGGCTATCTGATCGAAATTATCGAGTGGTTCAAGACGGTGCCGGAGGGGCCGCCGGGCACCTTTGCGCTGAAGGTCGGCGTGCTGGATACCGGCATCACCGAGGAAATGTATCAGGAGCTGGAGCGCCTGATTGACGACGCCAAGCCCGTCACGCGGCAGCTCACGGGGCTGGCGATCAGCCTCGAAACCAAAGGCCATTTGAACATTGCCGCTTGCCTCTACGAAGGCGACGAAATCGACGTGTACCCGCCGGTGATGCGTGACATCGAGGTCACAGGCCGCTTTGCCGTGATCGGCCGCGAACACTCCATAGACCCCCTGGACGTTTACCATGACTGATGCGAATTCCCAGTTTTTCGCCATCCTTACCAACGTAGGGCTGGCCAAGCAGGCGAACGCCGACGCGCTCGGCATTCCCTGGAAGATCACCGAAATGGGCGTGGGCGATGCCAACCTGACCGACCCGATTCCGACCGCCACGCAAACCAGCCTGATCAACGAATGGCGTCGCCGGCCGCTGAATCAGCTCAAGGTCGACGCGGCAGACCCGGCGATCATCATCGCCGAGCAGATCATTCCGGCCGATGAGGGCGGGCGCTGGATTCGCGAAATCGGCCTGTACGACGAGGCCGGCGATCTGGTGGCGGTGGCCAACTGTGCGCCGAGCTATAAACCGTTGTTGTCGCAGGGCTCCGGCCGCACGCAAGTGATGCGGATGAATTTCATCGTCAACAACTCCGGCAACATCACGCTCAAGATCGATCCGGCGGTGGTGCTGGCCTCACGATCCTACGTCGACGCGGCGATTCTGGAGGTGTTGCCGGCGAATAAAACGGCCGGCGAGTTCACCCGGGTGAAGGTCAACAATCGTGGCGTGGTGGTGTCGGGTGACAACCCCAGCACGCTGGCTGCGATGGGCATTACGGACACCTACACCAAGCCGCAAATCGAGTCGATGATCGCCCAGGCTTCGGCGCTGCCGGTGGGGGCGATGGTGGCGTTTCCGGTGAACAAGGTCGCGCCGGGGTTTCTGGAAATTGACGGCAGTGTGCAGAGCATCGCGACCTATCCCGATCTGGCGGCATTCCTGGGTGGCGTGTTCAACCTGGGCAATGAAGGTGCCGGCAACTTCCGACTGCCGGAGTCGCGAGGGGAGTTCTTGCGGGGCTGGGACCATGGGCGCGGCGTTGACGCTGGCCGGGTGATTGGTAGCTGGCAGGCCGATGAAAACAAGGCGCATGCCCATGCCACCGATTACGAGACGGTGAATGACACCTTCGCGCCGGGAGCAACGTCAAGATTCTTTGTCCAGCAATACAACGCAACGAATAACGTCGTAACCCAGTCATCGGGTGGCGCCGAGGCGCGCCCGCGCAACTTGGCGGTGATGTGGTGCATCAAGGCCTGGAACGCGCCGATCAATCAGGGAAACATCGACATTGCGGCGCTAGAAACGCAGGTCCTGACGTTCAACAGCCGGTTTGCCCAGCTCTTCAAGACGGTCACTGACCTGCGGGCGTCGCGGGCGATTAACGTCACCTACACCAACACCCTGGACCGCCCCATTCTCGTTAACGTGGGGTTGCTTACGACCATCACTAACGAGACAGCGCTGCTAATTGTCGGTGGGGTGTCTATTTACGGATCTTCTTTTCCAACTGCCAATTCCAGTGTCTCGGTAACCGCCATTGTTCCCGCTGGTGCGACCTATAAGGTTCCGCCGAACAACTACACCCTGCTTACTTGGTCGGAGATTCGTTGAATGCATTACTTCATTGATGCCGGGCAAAACGTTTATGCGTTTGCCAGCAAGACGGAGGCCCCAGCGGACCTACTGCCAATAAACGAGGCTGAGGCGCTCGCGCTCGCGGCGGGGTCTTCTCCCTTAGTGGATTATCCCGCCTTGATCGCCGCCGAGCGCTATAAGCGCGAAGGCGTTGGCATTACCGTCAACGGGCTTGAGATTGAGACCACTCGTGATGGCCAGGGCTTGATTGCCAGCGCGGCAGTGTCGGCAATCCTCGATCCGGCCTACAAATGCAGCTGGAAGACCGGCAGCGGATTTGTCGAGTTGACAGCGCCGCAACTGATCGAAACGGCGACAGCCGTTCGTGCGCATGTGCAAGCCTGTTTTGACCGGGAAATGACGCTGTTAAGCGCGGTCGAGGCAGGCGAGTATCGCGCCGAAATGCTGGCTGAAGGTTGGCCCGATTCGTTGCCACTTCCTGATCCAGGGCCGGCCCCCGAGCTGGAGCCCGAGCCGAACTAACGCCCCGCACTGACGGGGCGTTTTCTTTTCCGTTACGCGTAACACGACCATCCCTGACAGCCTCGCTTATGCGGGGCTTTTTCGTTTCTGGAGAGTAAGCCTTATGAGTTTCTTTCACGGCGTCACCACCACGTTGATCGACACCGGCGCGCGCACCATCTCGCTGCCGTCGTCGTCGATCATCGGCCTGTGCGACACCTTCACCCCGGGCCTGTTGGGCGGTGGCAAGGCCCTGGCCGGCGAGCTGGTGTTGCTCACGTCCGAGCGCGAAGCCATTGCCGCGTTCGGCCCTGACTCGGCAATCACCAAGGCCGCCAAGGCGATCTACGTGCGCGCCAAGGCGGTGATCGTCGCCATCGGCGTGCCCAAGCTGGAAGACGCCGCGCTGCAAACGTCCGCCATCATTGGTGGTGTTCTGGCCGATGGCCAGCGTACCGGCCTGCAAGCGCTGCTGGACGGCAAGAGCAAGCACAACGCCCAGCCCAAGCTGCTGATCGCCCCGGGGCATTCGTCGACCCAAGCGGTGGCCACCGCCATGGACGCGCTGGCCAGCAAGTTGCGCGCGATCGCCATCCTCGACGGCCCGAACACCACCGATGAGGCGGCCATGGCTTACGCCCTGGAGTTCGGCAGTAAGCGCCTGTATCTGGTCGACCCCGGCGTCAAGTACTGGGACACCGTTCTCAGTGCCACGGTCGACGCCCCGGGTTCGGCGTGGGTCGCTGGGCTCTTTGCCTGGACCGATGCCAATTACGGCTACTGGGCGTCGCCGTCGAACAAAGAGTTTGTCGGCATCACCGGCACCACGCGCCCGATCGAGTACTTGGACGGTGACGAAACCTGCCGGGCCAACCTGCTGAATAACGCGAACATCGCCACGATTTTGCGCGATGGCGGTTATCGCCTGTGGGGCAACCGCACGCTGTCCGCTGATCCGAAATGGGCGTTCGTCACCCGGGTGCGCACCTGCGACATCCTGATGGATGCGATCCAGGCGGGGCACAAATGGGCGGTCGACCGCTCGATCACCAAAACCTACGTGCAGGACGTGACCGAAGGCCTTCAGGCGTTCATGCGCGACCAGAAGAATGCCGGCGCGGTGATCAACTTCGAAGTCTATGCGGACAAGGAGATGAACACGGCCAGCCAAATCGAGCAGGGCAAAATTTACTGGCGCATCCGTTTTACCGACGTGCCGCCGGCCGAAAACCCGAATTTCCTCATTGAAGTCACCAACGAATGGTTGACCGAAGTTCTTGAAACCGCCTAAGGGGCTCGCACGATGATTCCTCAAGTTCTCTCCAACATGAACGCCTTTGTCGACGGTGTGAGTTTCGCCGGCGACGTGCCGACCCTGTCGCTGCCCAAGCTGACGCAAAAGACCGACGACTATCAGGGCGGCGGCATGTCCGCCCCGATCGAAATGGCCATGGGCCTGGAAAAGCTCGAGGCGGCGTTTACCACCAACGGCGTGCGCCGCGAGTCGCTGAAGTACTTCGGTCTGGCCGATCAGACCGCCTGCACCATCGTTTTTCGGGGGGCCTTCCGGGGCCTGAAAGGCGTGGTGACGCCGGTCGTGGTCACCCTGCGCGGCGGCATTAAAGAGGTCGACATGGGCGACTGGAAGCCGGGCGATAAAGCGGAAATCAAGCACGCGATCAAGGGCGTTTATTACAAGCTCGAAATCGACGGCCGCGTGATGTACGAGATCGACCCGGTCAACATGATTCAGGTGGTCGACGGCGTCGATCAACTGGCGGCAGAACGCTCGGCCCTCGGCCTCTAAGGACTAAAAGAACATGACTCAAGTAACCCAAGTCACCAGCGATTTGACCTTGCCGAAGTGGCTGAAGCTCAGCGACGAGGGCGTGACCGTAACGCTCAAATACCCAACCTTGATCAGTGACGTCCTCACGGACGCGCTGACCATGCGCGCGCCCAGCGTCAAGGACTGGCGCGCATCCAAGATCGCCGGCAATGGCGACTTTGAAAAGCAGGAGCTGTCGTTGTTCAGCAGCCTCACCGGGCTGTCTGAGGCCGAACTGTCGACCCTGAAATTCAGGGACTATCAGCGCCTTTCGGCGGGCTATTTTCGCCTGGTCGACGAAGACGACGTTTAACGCCGTCACGCTGCGGGACACGGCTCAACGCTTGGCCAAAGAGACAGGGTTCTCGGCGGCCGAGATTGAGGGCCTGCCCTTCGATCAGATGCTGTGGTGGCTCACGGATTGAGCCGCCTTTGAACTCCCCGACGTATAGGGCACGCACATGGCGAACAAACTCGCGCTCGGTCTGGTCATTGGCGGGGCGGTCAGCTCCACGGTGGGCTCGGCGTTCAAGGACGTCACCAGTCGCATCAAGCGGCTGGAGACGGAAGGCAAAAAAGCCCGGGTGCTGGAAAAGACCATTGGCGACACCATGCGCCTGCGCGACGAATGGCGCCGGGCGCACATGGCCGGCGAGAAGGGCGCCGCGGCGTTGCAAAAGCAACTCGAAAGCAACCTGAACAGCCTGAAGAAAGAAGGCGTGGAAGTGCGCAATCTGACCAAGGCCTATGCGGCCATGGGGCAGGCGGCGAACAAGGCCGAGCTGAAGGCCAAAGGTCACCAGCAACTCGATGAAGGCAAACAGAAGCTCAAAAGCAGCGTTGGCCAAGCCGTGGCCGCCACGGCGGCGATGGCGATTCCGACCAAGGTCAGCGCGGACTATGGCGCGATCATTCGGGACATTGCGATCAAGTCCAACATTGCCAACAAACCCGAAGAAGCGCAGCTGTCGAGAAAGATCGTCGACACGTCGCGGGACACGGGCATGGCGCGCAACCAGGTGGCCGAGGTGGTCAACGCCCTGGTGGGCGCCGGCATGGAGCTGGACAAGGCCCTGCAATACGCCCCGACAGCCGCCAAGTTCGCCGTGGGGCAGGGCTCCGACGGTGGCGAAACGGCGCGCATGATCAACGCCCTGGGGCAAAACGCCAAGATCACCGACCCGGCCATGATGCAAAAGGCCCTGGAGGCGATCGCCTATCAAGGGCAGGCGGGCAGTTTCGAAGCGGCCGACATGGCGCGTTGGTTCCCCGAGTTGCTGGCGGGCATGGGCAAGCTGGGTATCACCGGCATGGACTCGGTGTCGCAACTGGGCGCCATGCTTCAGGTGCAGATGAAGACCGCCGGCGGTTCCGATGAGGCGGCCAACAACCTCAAAAACTGGATGGAAAAGATCGGCTCGGGTGACACGGTCGAGGCCTACAAAAAGGCCGGGATCGATTATCAGGCGTCGATGAATACCGGGCTGCAGAATGGCAAATCCACTCTGGAGTCCAGCTTTGAGCTGGCGCAAAAATACATCGCGGCGACCGATCCGAAGAAGGCCGCCGCCATGGCAGAAGCCACGGCCAAGATCAGCAAGGAGGCGGACCCGGAAAAAGCCAAGGCCATGATCGCGTCCCTGGAACAAGCCTTGCGCACCGGCGATCTGTTCGCCGACATGCAGGTTAAGGGCGCGCTGACGGCGTTCATGCAGAACAAGGAGCTGTACGCCAGTCTGAAAAAGGATTCGGCCAACGCCACCGGGATCTTGGACAAGAACCTTGAGGAGCGCCGGCAATCGTCGGCGCAGAAGTGGTCGGAAATGGCCCAGGGCATGGACGACGCCATGCGCGCTATCGGCGACGCGTTCCGCCCGGTCACGGACAAGGTGGCGGATGGACTGACCTACGTCACCCAGGGGCTGAGCAAGCTGTCGGACGAATCGCCCAAGGTGGTGACCGGGATCGGCGCGGCCGTGGCGGCGGTGATTGCCTTTCAGAGCGCCATGAGTACTTTCAAGATCGCCAAGGGCTTGCTCAATATCGGCCGTGGCTCGCTGATGGGGAATCCGAACATCCCGCAAAAGGTCATTGTGGTGGGGGGTGGTGGCGGGGGTGGTGGTCTGGATGCCGGCGATCTGGACGACGACGGCAAACGCGGTAAGAAGGGCAGGAAGGGCGGCCGTGGGGGCAAAGCCGGCAAATTGGCCACCGTCGCCTCGACCGCCGCAAACACGGCCAAGGCGGCCGGCACTGCCGGTTCGGTCGGCCGGGCGGTGAGTGGCGTCGGGCGGACCGTGGCGTCGGGGGTGAAAGGGCCGGCCATCTTTGCGGTCGTCGAGGCCGGCTTGAAGGCCCAGGACACCTACGACAACGCGGTGACGCAGGACGAAAAGGCCGAAGGTTACGGCGCGGCCGCTGGGGGCTTGGCGGGTACGCTGACCGGGGCGGCCGCTGGGGCGGCGCTCGGTTCGATGGTGCTGCCGGTGATCGGCACTTTCGTCGGCGGTTTGATTGGCGGCTATCTCGGCAGCCAGGGCGGTGACGCCTTGGGCGGTGCGCTGGGTAAGGCCGCGTTTGGCACGCCTGACGAGCTGAAGCGCCTGCCGGCCGCTGGGCCGCTAATGATGGCCAATGCTGGCAAGGACATCCCGCCGGTGCTGGGCGGCATTGCCCAATCATTCGGACCGTCGACCACCGGGCCGCTGATGCTGGCCAATCCCGGCGCTGGCCCGGGGGCGAGTGTCGCCGCGACGACAGCCGCCGCGCCGCTCGTGCCAGCCGCGCCGCCGGTGTCGTATGACCCGCGCGACCTCAACTCAAAAGACGCCATGCTGATGCCGCACTTTGCCAACAAGGTGCGCTTTCCGGGCTCTGAGTTGCGTCGACCGAAAGTCATTCGTTCGGGCCTGGAAGATCCGGCGCCGCAACCGGGGGAGGCGGCCAAAGCCATGATGTTGCCGCCGGCCAGTGCCGACGCGGCAGCGGGGGCCTTGGTCAAGCCGATGGCCGCGAAAGCGGAGGCGCCCAAAGTCGAGTCCAACGTGGCGATTCAGGCACCGTTTTCGCTAACGGTCAACGGTGACGTCAAGGACGCGGCGCAACTCTATGGCCAGCTCAAGCCGTTGCTCGATCAGCACTATCGCGACATGGCCAAGAAAATGGGGAGCGCACAGCTCTTTGATGCGCCGCACGTTTAATCAGGAGGGCGTATGTCTGATCAGGAAAAGACTTCATTGCAGCGGTTACAGTCGGGGCTGAAGTTTCTGGCCTCGGCCGGGGAAACCGGGCGGCGCAGCCTGGACGGCATGTTGGGGCCGGTGAATGGCGCGATCGGGGAAATCACCGGCGCGGCGTCCGAGCTGGAGGGCTTGCCCTTTGTCGGGCCGGCGGTCGGGGCCAAGCTTCAGCGCGTCATGCGCGGGGTGAATGCGGCTCAGGCCAAGGTCGGGCAAGTGGTGGCCATGTACGGCACGGCCACCCGGGCGCTGTCGCAAATTGACGAACGCCTGGGCGTGCTGAAGGAACAGGCGGGCAAGGCGGCGACGGCGATCAACAAGATTGCCGGCAAGGTCAGTCCGTCACTGGCCAACATCGTGCCCACGGGGGCCTTTGCCACGGATCAGACGCCGGCGCCGGAGGCGGTGAAGCCGTTTCCGCACCTGCTGATCATCCAGCCTGAAGACCCCAAGGCGCAGCCGTATTTCTTCAACCTCGACACGGCGGCCTTTGACGAGTTGCGGCGCTCGACCGAATTCCGTTGGGCCTCTCAGGAACGCCTGTCGCGTCGACCGGCGCAGCAAGGCGTGGGCATGGGTGACGAAAAGATCACGCTCAAGGGCGCGATTTTTCCCGGCTTCAAGGGCGGACTAAAGCAACTCGACACGCTGCGCGCACTCGGCGCCCAGCTTAAGCCGCTGACGCTGACCACGGGTTATGGCGACGTGCTGGGCACCTGGTGCCTGAAAAGCGTCGACGAAGAACAAAGCTCGCTGATGCAGGGCGGCATCCCGCGTAAACAAGGGTTCACTCTGGAGTTTGTGCGCTATGGCGACGACATGCAGAACGTCTGACGGGGATCTGCTGGACACCATCTGCCATAACTTCTATGGCCACCTCAACGGCAGCGTGGAGGCGGTCCTTGATGTCAATCAGGGGTTGGCTGATGAGCCCCAGCCGTACCGCGCAGGTGTGCTGATCATACTGCCGGATCTGGCGGCGCCCGCTCAAGAACAAATCACGCTGTGGGATTGATGGACTACACTCGTGTCGTTAATCGCTTCAATCCTTACTTTTTTGCCCGCCTTGTGCGGGTTTTTTTTTGGGAAAAATTCGATGACACCCCAATTTCGTATCGTGGCCGATGGCGCCGATATCACCGGACTGATCAACGATCGGCTGATCCAGCTCAGCACCACAGACAAACCGGGTATGGATTCGGACACGTTTGAGTTGCGCATAGATGACCGCGATGGGCTGGTGACACTGCCCCGGCGCGGCATCGGAATCGAGGTGTACCTGGGCTATGCCGAGACAGGTTTGGCCCGCATGGGTCGTTACGTGGTCGATGAGGTCACGGTGTCCGGTCCGCCGGATACGATCGTGATCAAGGGCAAGGCCAGCGACATGCGCGGCAGCGGCAAGACCGTGCGTAGCGGGAGCTGGGAGGACGTGCCGCTGTCGACGATCGTCGGTGATGTCGCCACGCGTAACGGTTGGGCGCCGGGGTGTCCAGTGTCGACCAAGGTCGCCCGGGCCGATCAGCTCGGCGAGTCTGACTTCAATTTCATCACGCGCCTGGCTAAGCAATACGACTGCACGGCCAAGGTCGCGGACGGCAAATTGTTGGTCATGCCGCGCCAAGGTGGGCAGACGGCCAGCGGTAAGGCGTTTGGCGCGATCATCCTGACGCGCAGTGATGTCAGTCGCTGGCAATTCACCCTCGGCGATCGCAACACGCACAAGACTGTTGGGGCTAAGCACCAAGACCCGAAAACCGGAAAGCTGGTGGTCGTGTCGCTGGACAATGACGACCTGCCGGATGGGCTGCCGGCGGTGCATACCGATCGCCATATCTACCCCAACAAAACCGCCGCCGAATCGGCTGCCAAGGCGCGTTTGGCTGCGTTCAACCGATCGAGCGCCGGGGTGCGCTTTGAGATGCCTGGGCGCACGGACATGTTTGCCGAACGCCCGATCATTGCTCAGGGCTTCAAGGTCGGCCTCGATGGCGAGTACCTAGCGGACTCGGTCGAGCAGGTGTACACCCAAGCCGGCTGGTCGACCACCGTCGAGTGCAATGGCGGCAAGCATGGCAAGGCGAAAGCCAAGGGCAAGAAACCGAAAAAAGCCGCGAAGCCACTCAAGGTGGAGGTCCTCACCTAATGGAAGAACGGCCATTCACCCTCGGCCGGGACGATGATCTTCATGAGAACACCCACAAAAAAATGCGGAGTAGCGATTCGCCACCCCGCGTTACCGGTTTTCTTTGAAGGGGAAGAGATGATCCAGTTCTTATTTACGCTCCAACGGTTTCGCTGCCGGCCTTGTGCGTGATCTACGAGTCATTGAGTTCAGCAAGTCCAGGGCACTCCCGACATCGAACCACGTTACTTCCGACAGCGCGTCATTTTGTGCAGCGTGATTCGGTGTGTCTGGGGCTAACACACTCCGTTTTTTCGGTTGTTCATCCTCTGGAGGGGCGTTACTGGCACTCATTGTTTGGAGCCTCTAGTGTGGAAATTGGTTCAAGGCGTAGCTTGAAGCCCAGCGCACGGGTTACTTTGAGGATGTCTGAAAAGCTCGGGTCCGCATCAATGGAGAGCAGCCGATAGAGTGTTGTACGTCTAATACCCGTCTCACGTGAAAGTTCGGTAAACCCTTTGAGTTTAGCAATGTGCCGCAGCGCTCCAGGCAACAGCCCCGGATCACTTTCCCGAAAGCAACTTTCCAGATGAAGCGCGAGTTTCCTATCCGCAATGGGGTTAACGACTTGAACCTGTCCACTGATTTTAGTTTGCAGCATGACGACCTCCGCTGGAGATGCGCGTCCGCATTTCTGCTCGGCAAAATGGCTGTCTTTGGCCTGAGTCAGGGAGAAAGCGCATAAATATAATCTAGTCCGTTGGTCGGGAACTTTCCAATTAAATGGAACAGTTACCACCGGTGGCAGTACTGCGGTGCCATCCACCACGAAGCATCCCGCGCTGTCCGTTTGGCTGTCGGTGCGGGCCATTCCTCAGATTGTTGTTTCTATTTTTCCTCTGGAGTCTGTATGGCTATAAGTGAGCAACAGTTGCAACGCCTCATGCACAACGCCCGCCACCAAGCGGGCGTTTTTGTATCCGTCTTAAATGCCGCCATGACGCACCGGCAAATTAATACGCCGAAACGACAGGCCGCGTTCTTGGCTCAGGTGGGCCACGAGTCGGGCCAGCTGCAGTACGTGCGTGAGCTGGGCGGGGAGCAGTACCTGAGCAAATACGACATCGGTAATTTGGCGGTGAAGCTGGGCAATACCCCAGAACTGGACGGTGACGGCCAGCGCTATCGCGGTCGCGGCCTGATCCAGGTGACCGGCCGCAATAACTACCTGCGCTGCAGCTTGGCACTGTTTGGTGACGAGCGTCTGCTGCGCACGCCAGAGCTGCTCGAGCTGCCGCAATGGGCCGCCGAGTCGGCCGCGTGGTTTTGGTGGGTGCGCGAGCTGAACGCTTTAGCCGATCGGGATGAGTTCGAAGCGATCACGCGCAAGATCAATGGCGGCCTCAATGGCCTGGCAGATCGACTGCAGCTGTGGGAGCGGGCGAGGGCAGTGTTATGCGTCTCGTCGAGCTGATCCCGCAAAGTTAAAAAGAGCGACCGGAAAGGATGCGTCAACATCCCAGCGAGCGGCTTGCTTCCATATAACGGTAGCCTTGGTCGAGCATCAGACTCACAGCTTCACATTTGAATAGGATCGAAAAGGAGCGATGATTTCTTGCCATCAGGCACCTCGGTATTGTGACCGGCATCGACAGGAATCGGAGGTGTTCAAGGGTTTCACCAATCCCCCCTTCGTCCGAGGCCAATCGTCCAAGACTATCAACACGGGTGGATTGACCTCAAGCGCCTCTGGCCGCTATCAGCAGATGCTCAAGGACTGACCGCATTACCGGACGCTGTTCAAGCTGGCGGATTTCTGTCCAATCAGTCAGGATCGGTTGGCTTTGCAGCACCTGCGCGAATGCCGGGCACTGCCCGACGTACATGCGGGGCGCATTGAAACGGCGATCAACAAGTGCCGGAGCATCTGGGCCAGCCTGCCCGGGGCCGGTTATGGCCAGCATGAGCAGCGCCTGGAGGATTTGCTCAAACAGTTTCGCCTTGCGGGCGGAACATTTTCGTGAGGAGAGGCTAATGCAGTCATTCACCGCCCCGTTGGATATACGCTACGACACGGCAGCCAGTCAGGTGCTGGGGGCCGATCACTGGCGCGTGATCACGCCCTATCGCTATTACCTGGGCAGCCAGTACAGCGAGCAGTGGGTCACGGTCCCGACGGGGTATCTGACCGACGGGGCCAGCGTGCCGCAGCTGCTGTGGAATTTGATTCCGCCCTGGGGCAGTTACGGCCAGGCCGCTGTGGTGCACGACCTGCTTTGTGAGTACTTGACGATCGTGGTCGCGGGCGAGCTGGTGAGCATCACGCGTGAGCGCTGCGATGAGATTTTTGATGAGTCGATGGGTGTGCTGGGGGTGCCGGCCTGGAAGCGCTGGATCATTTACCAGGGCGTCCGTGTGTTTCGCAAGCTGGCGGGCAAAGACAAGCCTTCCAGCCGCCCGCTGAAGCGAGAGCTTGAAGCCGCCTGGCAGCCGCTGCTGACGTGAGTTCAATTAGTACCGAAGTGGAAAAAGAGCGACCGGTTGGGATGCTTCAATATCCAGCCGGCCACCGTCCAAGGAGATGGGCAGAGGAACGTTTGGGTTCAACTCAGTACTTTCAGTATCGGCAGTCGCCGAAGTCAAGCAGAAATACATGGTTATTTCAGACTGTCTTTAAGTGCGAATAATAAGAGCATATTTTTTATTGGCTATATAGAGTGTCTCTTGTGGCGAGACTGGAACGGCACGCAAATGACCATTGCCGCTGACGGTAACGTCGCTTGTCTTTCGAGTGATGGAAGAAATTGCGCATGGGGACGGTCCTCGTTAAGTGCTTCCGAAACAATAACCCCTCTGGTTTGCGGTGCTATGCATAACACCATCTATGGAACAAGCGGCTATGATTCTAATCATTGGTGTTCGAAAGTTTATGCGCAATTTTACGCCAGATGGAACGATGGAACGATGGAACGATGGAACGATGGAACGATGGAACGATGGAACGATGGAACGATGGAACGATGGAACGATGGAACGATGGAACGATGGAACGATGGAACGATGGCATGATTGCCGATTTAGATGTTCTCTACTTTGTTTCGCCAGCTGGAGATATCATGTGTTTCTCTAGTAATGGTGAAACATGCGATTGGGGAAGTCGTAATCCAACAAACTCTCAGAAGTCTACGGTTCAGCCGTTGGTATGTGGCAAAATGCATCAAGCGCTTTATGGTCAAACTGGTTATACCGGTGATCACTGGTGCAAAAAGCTTCGTGATAAAGTTGCCTATAAGTTCCCAATCGCCTCGTCAAGCTATACAGAGAGTCATAGGGTAACTCAAGGCGCGTATGCAGGAATAATAATTAAAGATGTCTATCTGCCAGTGCCTGAAGAAATTCAAAGATAAGTGCAAAAATTATCATCAATAATCGGAGTGCTATAAATTGCCTTGTTGGTAACGCGGATTTTCCAGCAAGCGTACAATATAACGAACTCCAAATACTCTGCCTAATCCCAGATATTGAGAAAAATGTGTTGTACGGTAAAATGCTCATTGAGTATACGCCAGGTCAGCAATTTTTTGGCTACAGAGGGAATGTACAGCTTGATCCGGTTCACAATTGATTTTTATTACTACGGAGGAAATCATGAAGCTTCTTTGTATAACTATGATGTTTTTGGCATCAGTTGTGCTTCCAGTGTATGGAAGTGAGCCAGAGCCGAATAAAAATTTGACTCAGACAGTAATTCAACTACAAGAAAAGACCACGTTATCGGCGGCAATAATGCCCCCCGAAGTGGCTGGGGGAGGTATTCCGATACGTATTCTTGGAAGCTCTAGGCCAGAGGAAATATGTATTACACAAAATCCATACTCTTCCGCCGTTCGGACCACTGGCAATTTTAGCGGAGGGCATACTGCAAAAAATGTACTTCGATATATTGCTGTCGGGAGTCAATACACGATTTATGTAGGATGCCAACCAAGAGAAGAGTTGTGCTCTGTTGATGCATCCAGGGCGCAAGGTACCCTTACTGCAGGGATGACTCCGGTCGCTATTACATGCGTGCCAAAAGATGAAATAACAGGCGCTGTCAATGTTAAGCGTAACCATGTCTGGGCTTTGAATGCAACACATAATCAAAGAGGCTATCCTCTTCTCTCATCTTTAGATTTGAACAGCCCGCTCCCAGCAAGTTACGTTGCGCCTGCACCTGCGTGGACGAAACCTGCTATGACAACAGAGTGGGCCGGAGTTGGCGTCCGACCAGTAACGACCAGAGACTACACCCTGATAGACCGAACCGTTGGTTCTGTAAATCCATATGAATCAGGCGTCGACACGTCAGTATATTTTAGTGGATGGGCCTTTTTCAGGAAGTTCATTGCATTTGGCGGCGCAAGTAGCGAGGGAAGTCATGTCGTGGCCCCTCATCCGGACTGGGTACGAGCGGCGCACTCAAATGGCGTACCTATTTATGGTACGGTTTTTATTGCAAATGACAATAGCTTTACTGACTTGACTGATGCATTAATCGGAACTGATTATAGTTGTTCCTTATTGGATAACGATTGCACGATAAACACCCCCACAATAGACAAGCTTGCAGCATTGGCGAGAACGCTTCATATTGATGGATGGCTTCTGAATATTGAAGCGGGCATTGATGGTACGGCCGATTCAAGCTCAGGTGCCAGAGCCCGTCTTATTCAAAATCTCACCAAGTACAAATTCAAGAAAATTAATGATGTTGGTTTTGAAGTGTATTCAAATATACCAGTTCCCGGTGCATTTTCGGATGACCAAATTACTAACTTAGGTTCATGGGGTGTAGGTGAAAATGGGATGGCTGTCGACGATGCAACAGGTTTTCCGACTGCGGAAGTTGCAAGTCGGTTAAATTTTAGTCGCCCTTATATATTGTACCTCAATGAGCCAGTATTTCGTAATACACCCATTGGGGTGGAACATCCACTTCCATGGAGAGGCGTGTCCGCAAGGCAGGCGGTATGTTCTTACCTTTTGAATGACGGTAGTTCAACATTTATCGGTCACACTGATCTGAAATACCCTTCCAATAAGACGAGGGCGCAAGCTGTATGCGGAGGAGATACTACTGCGCCGACCGTGACAAGGACGTTGGTCGTCAAGGTGCCCCCTGGAGTAAATGTCAATGTTAAAAGAGGTAACTACGACTCTTTGACTGGAACGTTTATTGGAACGACAACACAAGTGCTCTTTTGCAACGGTGTAACCCCACAGGGTTCGTCGGAAATTCTATACTACAGCACATGTTACGTAGAATTGCCCAGTAGTGGCGGTACATATGTGTTTGACTTAGCTGGCGAGAATTGGACGTTTGAGTCATCGTTATATCCATCTGGATTTGGCAAATACAATATTGCCGCTTACCGGATTGCGGCAAGACCGACACTTTGGACTCGCTTTGGTCATGTTGCTACTAATTTTGCGAGGGAGGATTACTATGACGTTTCCACTCAATACTCTCGAACTGCAAATAATGCTACAGACAATTGCTGGTCATACCAGAATGGCTCAAGATGCGCGATCTATGATCCTGGACTTGCCTCAAAATGGACTTCACCATTTTGGGGTTATGGATCGGTTGCCCAGACGCGCAATCTAGGCATATTCATTCCTGCAAAGAATTTGTATAGCGACTAATATAAAATATTTTTCCCTTCGAGGAAGGTCTGAAGTAGTCATGGGGCGGCCGAGGGAACTGAGTGCAACACCTGACCGTTCCGGTTCGGTGTTGCACTATGTCCTATCATGAACTTAGCGTCGAAGAGCGGGTAACCATCCAGCTCGATCACGTCCAAGGCCTCAGCCTGCTCAGATTGGCCTCTTGATCAAGCGCTCGCCCTCAACCATCAGTCGGGAGTTGAGGCGTTATCGGGAGAGTTGCGGCCGTTACTCAGCCCTGATAGTGCAGCGCTACATGAAGGTTCGCCGTCGGCCCTGTCGACCCAAGTGCAAACTGTTGCGAGGCAGTGAGCGCTTTGATTTCGGGACTCATATGTTGCGTTAGAGTTTGTCTCCCGAACAGATTGCCGGCAAGCATGCGCAGCATGAATATTCCCAGTTTGAAAGATGCTTATGTTTGCGGGGAGGCGATCTATGGCACGACGACTCGGGCAACTGGTTCCGGTCGTACGGTAACGAGAATTGGGAGTTTGCTGCGAACGGGCTTATGCAGCGGCGTTTTGCCTGCATTAATGACCTGCAGATTGCTGAGTTCTAGCGTAAGTACCATTGGCCTTTGGGGCGGCGTCCGGACGACCACCCAGGCTTGAGCGTACTAGGGCTTTGATACGCGATAGATGACTCCGCCGGACGGAGACTCACCGCGAGCGTCATGCTGAGTTGTTCCTCATTGCGGTCGATTGTGAGCAGAGCGCGGCTTACATTGTCGGCACGATTGGATAATATGCGGTTCTTAACCCTATTTGTTCTTTCGACAGAATGCAGGAGGTGGGATTTTCAGCGGGGAATTCTTCCCCAAAAACACAACCGTTTAGAGCAATGTTTAATTATTATCAAAATGTCGTAAAGTAATCTATTTTTGTGGCTCATCATTTTGCATCGATGAGTTGTGATCTAGTGTAGGGCTTTCGCCTAACAGGACGCCTTAGATGGATGGGTCAATTCTTGGGGCAATTTCTCGGGGAATGACGGAGTAATGCGGGGAATCCTTTGGGTTTAGCCCTTGAATTCAAAGGCCGGCTCCCCGTCTATCCCCGTGTGACGTCATAATTTAATGTCGCGTCTATCTTTTTCGAGTTTCTTGGTAGAGGGGTTTTTTCGTTCGGCAGGACGCCGTAGGGGTGAAAAAAAGCTGTCTAGTACCACCTAAACCTTAGTCGGTTTCATTGGGCCGAAAGGCACCGATATCGGGTTAGAGTTTTAGACGATTCTCGATGCATACCCTTTGAATACGTGGCCTGTAGCCAATCCCCGGTACTACAACTGTTGCATCAGTGGTGTGTTGGTGGTTTGTCGTTCGGCAGAACGCCGGAGATAGGATTTTCTGCGGGAAATTCTTCCCCAAAACGCAACCGTTTGGACCAATGTTTTTTGAGTTCTAAAGGGGTGCAAAAGTTGCTGGTTTTCGGGGCCGGTTTGTAGCTCAAGGCCTTGATTATAAAGGCCTTGCTTGATTTTTATACGGCATCCCAGGCTTTGATGCCGAAAAGGTGCAACGTTTTGCTTGAAACGGTCAAGGAATTGCCCCCTTTGCAGGTGCTGGAAATAAAAGGTGAAGGATTATGCCATGACCGGACGGTTTCGCGGCGGCCGCGGTCGTTAAGTCATCGCAACCCCTGTGTGAGCCAGTTCTCTCCCACAGGGGTTGTCAGGCAGTTCGCGACGGCGTGCGACATTGGTGCAACGGTCAGCCCGCAGTCTAAGCGGCTAATATGGCACTTCAATGCTGTCGATTGCCTGGGAACCGCGCTTTATGCAAACCGCCTACACCGTCCTGATCCTGCTGATGCTGGTCAGCGTTT
The DNA here is from genome assembly GCF_059695935.1 of Pseudomonas sp. LBUM1660. Taxonomy (NCBI): domain Bacteria; kingdom Pseudomonadati; phylum Pseudomonadota; class Gammaproteobacteria; order Pseudomonadales; family Pseudomonadaceae; genus Pseudomonas; species Pseudomonas sp. LBUM1660. The sequence goes on from NZ_CP166795.1 coordinate 1,388,315, forward strand.
CACGCCTGATCGGACGGGTGATCCCGCTGCCGTTGCCCTTGGTGCAAATTGCTGCGGGTGCGGTGCTGGCCTGGCCGACCCTGGGTCTGCATGTGGCGCTGGATCCCGAATTGTTCCTTTTTCTGTTCCTGCCGCCGCTGCTGTTCTCCGACGGCTGGCGTATGCCCAAACGAGAACTGTGGCGCCTGCGCGGGCCGATCCTGACGCTGGCGGTGGGGCTGGTGTTGTTTACGGTGGTCGGCGCCGGCTATTTCATTCATTGGTTGTTGCCGAGCATTCCTTTGCCGGTGGCCTTTGCGCTGGCGGCCGTGCTGTCGCCGACGGATGCCGTAGCGGTCTCGGCGATTTCTCAGAACCGCTTGCCGACGCCGCTGATGCACATGCTGCAAGGCGAGGCGCTGATGAACGATGCCTCGGGCCTGGTGACGTTCAAGTTTGCGTTGGCCGCAGCGGTAACCGGCGTGTTTTCACTGGCCAACGCCAGTGTGACATTCGTGTTGGTGGCGGTCGGCGGCCTGGCCGTTGGCGTGACGCTGAGCTGGCTGGTCGGGCGTTTGAGGTCGTGGATGATCGCTCGTGGCTGGGATGATCCGGCGACCCATGTCGTTTTCATGTTGTTGCTGCCGTTTGCCGCCTACGTGCTGGCCGAGCGTCTTGGCGCCTCGGGCATTCTGTCGGCGGTCGCGGCGGGGATGATGCAGAGCTGGCTCGATCTGCTGCCGCGCCAGACCAGTACCCGGCTGCTCAACCGCAGTGTCTGGTCGTTGCTGGAGTTCGCGTTCAACGGCTTGATCTTCCTCCTGCTGGGCTTGCAGTTGCCGGACATCATCAAGGCCGTGGCCAGCCATGAAACTTCGCTGTGGCCGACCTTGCTTTACCGCTGCCTGGACGTGGTGGCGATTTTTCTGGTGCTGCTGGTGTTGCGCTTTGTCTGGGTGCAGAGCATCTGGCGTTTGTCGGTTCTGCTGCGGCGATTGCGCGGCAAAGGCGAAATGACTCAAGTGCCGACCGCGCGCTCCTGCTGGCTGCTGACGGTCGGCGGCGTGCGCGGGGCCGTGACGCTGGCGGGTGTACTGTCGGTGCCGCTGCTGATGGGCGGCGACGCGTTTCCCGAGCGGGATCTGCTGATCTTCATCTCGGCCGGGGTGATTCTGCTGTCGCTGATTGCCGCGTGTATTGCGCTACCGTTGTTGCTGCGCGGCATTGAGAAAAGTCCCGACGACAAACGCCGCAATGAAGTGCGTGACGCCTGGCGCAAGACGGCCGAAGCGGCGATTCATGCGCTCGAAGCCGAAGAGGCCACTCCCCAGGACGCCGCTCAGTCCGCGTTGGCCGCCGAACTGAAGGCGCGGATCATGTCCGAGTATCGTCATCAACTGGACGTGTTCAATGATTCGGCGGAGGCCCAGGCACTGGCATTTCAGATGGATTTGCTGGAGCGGCGTCTGCGGTTGAAGGCGCTGCGAGCGCAGCGCCTGGAATTGTACAAGCTCAGCCGTCATCACCAGATTGGCGATGACGTGTTGCGAGAAGTGTTGGGGGAACTGGATTTGAGTGAGGCCAACCTGGGTCAAGTGAAGTCATGAGCGAATAGGCGACCTGACGGTTTTCAGCGTGGATAAACCGAGCTAATGAACTTGATATCTTGCTCGGACAGTTGGTTGTTTTGAGGAACTTCGATCTTGTCCCACATGACACTCGCGGGAAAGGCGTAATGCATGATTGATTTCGGGTCATAAGGTGTTTGACGGATCTGGCGGTAATCAAGTTTTTTCAGGACATTCCGGTAAATCTCTTCTTCGGTCCAACCGTGTTTTTTGAATTCGCGATAGAGGGCAGGTAGATTTCAGTCCAGCGGCGCATCGGGATGTTGGTGTTCATGTTCAACCCCAAGGGCATGACCAAACTCATGCATGACTGCTATCGTGAAAAAGGAGACTGGTAGTCGGTGCCCAGCACCATTGTGGGCAGATGCGGGAGAATGTTTTGTGCGTCTGTCCCAATGACAGAGCTGTCTGCACCATCGTTCAGGTGAGACAGTAATATACGTATGTCGCCGTCATACAACTCGTCGTTATCGTCCAGTTCGATGAATTCAAAGTTCAGGTTTACGTGGGGTGCCCATTGTTTGATGGCAGCGACGACGGTCTGAAACATGGCTTCGTCATAGCGTGTGATAGCAATGCGCAGCGTTTGGCCGTTGGTCCAGAATTTGGTAGGCGCCGCGACGCTTCGTGCGAAGGGGGATAGGTAGTTGCCACTGGCCTCGTTATCGGGGGGTTCGGAAGCGTTAATTGTAGAGCCGGCATCGTTGAGGTCGTACATGCGGCAGCAGGGTTTTGGAATGTTCATATGTTATCGCTGCTTGTAAGTGTTTAAATAGTTTTGATTTTTTAAGATGCAGGAAAAGCTACTCGCGTGGCAGTTTCAGGTGTTCCGCATTCGGTAAGTTGTAATCGATATAAAGATAAGTAGCGAATGTTGTGGTGTTTCATTATGTTTGTGGTTTTGGCTCTTTCGCATTGCATTGCGCGCTGCGAATACTAAAAGTCCTCTATTTGGTTGTATATTTAAGAGTGGATAGAGGTGGCTGGGTGGCTTCTTTTATTGTGGGCATGCGAAGGCGCTACTAAAGAGTTAGAAGGGCGCTCAAGTAGTTTGGATGTTTGTAGTGGGTTAAGTTCGGCTTTGCAACAACGCCCCGCGCCATGGGTATGGCGCGGGGGGGCAGTGTTACTTGTTGCGCGTAATAAAGGCGCGAATGCGTTCTGCGGCTTCTATGCATTCTGCCAGTGGCGCAACCAGCGCCAAGCGGACGCGACCTGCACCCGGGTTGAAGCCATCAACCGCACGGGACAAATATGAGCCCGGTACCACGGTCACGTGTTCCTCCACAAACAGATCACGGCAAAACGCCTCGTCATCGCCTTCAACATTCGGCCACAGGTAAAAACCACCATCCGGACGCTGCACGTCCATCACCGGGCTGAGGATTGCCAGCACCGCATCGTACTTCTCCCGGTACAGCGCACGGTTGGCGCGGACATGCACTTCGTCATTCCACGCGGCGACGCTGGCCAGTTGGGTCTGAACCGGCATGGCGCAGCCGTGGTAGGTGCGATAGAGCAGGAAGCCCTTGAGGATGTCGGCGTCACCGGCGACAAAACCTGAACGCAGGCCCGGCAAGTTGGAGCGCTTGGACAGGCTGTGGAACACCACGCAGCGCTTGAAGTCCTTGCGGCCCAGCTCCACGCAAGCACTGAGCAGACCGGCCGGCGGGGTTTGTTCGTCGAAATACAGCTCGCTGTAGCACTCGTCCGCAGCTATCACGAAATCGTATTCGTCAGCCAGGGCGATCAGTTTTTTCAGGGTGTCGACCGGAATCAGCGCGCCGGTCGGATTGCCTGGCGAGCACAGGAACAGGATCTGGCAGCGTTTCCAGATGTCCGGCGAGACAGCGTCGAAATCCGGGTTGAAGCCGTTTTCGTCCAGGCATGGCAGGTAGTGCGGCTTGGCCCCGGCGAGGAACGCCGCGCCTTCGTAGATCTGGTAGAACGGGTTCGGGCTGACCACCAGTGCGTCTTCGCCACGGTTGACCACGGTCTGGGTGAAGGCAAACAGCGCTTCACGAGTGCCGTTGACTGGCAGCACGTTGCGCGCGGGGTCGAGCCAACCGTTCGGGACGCTGAAGCGGCGTTCGCACCAGGCGGCGATGGCTTCGCGCAGGGCAGGGATACCGAGGGTGGTCGGGTACACGGCCATCTGATCCAGATTGCTTGCCAGGGCTTCAGCGACGAAACTTGGCGAACGGTGCTTCGGCTCGCCGATGGACAGCGCGATGGCGCGCTTTTCCGGGTTTGGCGTGACGCTGCCGAGCAGGGCGCGGAGCTTCTCGAACGGGTAGGGCTGCAACTGGTTCAGAGCGTTGTTCATGAGGGGCCTCTTTAAATCTGGGAGCGAGCCTGTGTGGCGAGGGGATTTATCGCCGTTGGGTTGCGGAGCGGCCCTGGCATTTCAAAATTAAACCGCGTTTGCGACTGCTTCGCAGTCGAACGGGGGATAAATCCCCTCGCCACAAAAGCTCTATCCCACAGGGAAAGTTGGTTAGTTCAAATACTCAAACGCGACAGTTTGATATCCGGTTCATGACTGACGCTCAGCTGTTCGACGATTGCATCCTGCAAGCGGCTGCACAGTAATGGGTCGGACAACGGCTGGTTGTTCGCGTCGGTGATGAAGAACACGTCTTCCACGCGCTCGCCCAGGGTGGCGATCTTGGCGTTCTGCAGCGACAAGTCGAATTCCAGGAAGATTGTGCCGATGCGCGCGAGCAGGCCCGGGCGATCGGGCGCGCTAAGTTCCAGCACCGTCACCGGACGCTGCGCGTCGTTGTGGATCGTCACTTGAGGCGCAAATGCAAAATGCTTGAGCTGGCGCGGCACGCGGCGCTGGATGATGGTCGGGTAGTCGTCCGGATTGCGCAGGGCTTCGGTCAGGCCGTCGCGGATCTGTTTGACCCGCGTCGGGTTATCGCCAATCGAGTCGCCGTCAGCGTCGAGCACGATGTAAGTGTCGAGGGTGAACTGGCTGCTGGACGTGATGACCCGGGCGTCGTGAATGTTCAGGTTGAGCTGGTCCATCGCGGCCACGGTCACGGCGAAGAAGTCATGCTGGTCAGGTGCATAGATGAAGATCTGCGTACCGCCTTCGAATTCGCGCTGGGTGGTTTCCTTGATCAGCACCAACGGCCCGCCATCAGCCGGTTGCTGGAGGATCGCGTCACTGTGCCAGGCGACGTCGCCGGCAGTGTGACGCAGAAAGTAGTCATCGCCCAGTTGCGACCAGAGCTGTTCCACATCGTCCGGATCGGTGCCGCCGCGCACCAGGATGTCCAACGCTGCGCTTTGGGTCTGGCGGATCTGCATTTCGCGGTCCACCGGGTTTTCCAGGCCACGGCGAAAGGCGCGCTTGGTCTCGGTGTAGAGCTGGCGCAAGAGGCTGGCGCGCCACGAGTTCCACAGGGTCGGGTTGGTGGCGTTGATGTCGGCGACGGTCAGTACGTACAGGTAGTCGAGACGGGTTTCGTCGCCGACGGCCTGGGCGAAATCGTGGATCACCTGCGGGTCGGACAAGTCCTTGCGCTGGGCGGTGGTCGACATCACCAGGTGGTTCTGCACCAGCCAGACGATCAGGCGGCTGTCCCACACCGGGAGTTGGTGGCGCTGGCAAAAGGCTTCGGCATCCACAGCACCGATTTCCGAGTGGTCGCCATGCCGGCCCTTGCCGATGTCGTGGTACAGGCCAGCCAGGTAAATCAGCTCGGGTTTGGGCAACTTGGCCATGAGCTTGCTGGCCAGCGGGAATTTTTCCGACACCTGGGTGTACTGCAACTTACGCAGGTGCTTGATCAGATTCAGGGTGTGGGCGTCGACCGTATAGATGTGAAACAGGTCGTGCTGCATCTGCCCGACGATAAAGCCGAACTCCGGCAAATAACGCCCGAGGATGCCGTAACGGTTCATGCGGCGCAGGTTGCGGTGGATGCCGATCTTGCACTTGAACAGCTCGATGAACAGGCTGGTATTGCGAATGTCGTTGCGGAAATCGTCGTCGATCAGGTAGCGGTGCTCGCGCAGCAGACGAATGGTATCGGCGCGCACGCCTTTGATTTCCGGTTGCTGGGCCATCAGCACGAAGATCTCGAGCATGGCGAACGGTGTGCGACGGAACACGTTGTCGTTACGCGCTTCGATATAGCCATCGTGCAGCTGGAACCGCGAGTTGATCGGCTGCGGCGGCGCTTCGTCTTCCGGGGCGAGGATGACTTCTTCGAAGTGCTGGATGATCAGGTCGCTGAGCTGGGCAATGCTCATGACCACCCGGTAATACTGCTGCATGAAGTTTTCGATGGCTTGCTTGGCGTCATCGCCCTCGAAACCCAGCAGCCCGGCAATCGAGCGCTGGTGGTCGAACAGCAAGCGATCTTCGGAGCGACCGGCAAGCATGTGCAGCGCGTACCGGACCTTCCACAAAAACTCCTGGGACGAGGCGAGCAGGGCGTTCTCGCTTTCGACCAGGAAACCTTCACCGGCCAGAGCTCGCAGGTTCAGGGTGCCGTATTCGCGACGGGCCACCCACAGAATCGTCTGAATGTCCCGCAGGCCGCCGGGCGATCCTTTGACGTTGGGTTCCAGGTTGTATTCGGTGTCGTTGTATTTGTGGTGACGGGCCTTTTGCTCGGCGCGCTTGGCCAGGAAGAAGTCCTTGCTCGGCCACATGTGCGCGGTGCTGGTGACGTCAAGCATGCGCTGGCGCAAACGCTCGGGGCCGCAGATGGTGCGGCTTTCCATCAGGTTGGTGACAACCGTCAGGTCGGCGCGGGCTTCAATGGCGCATTCGTCCACCGAGCGCACGCTCTGGCCGACTTCCAGGCCGATGTCCCACAACAGCGTCAGAAAACGCTCGATGGAATCACGGAATACTTCGTGATCGGCGCTGTCCAGCAGGATCAGCAGGTCGATGTCGGAATAAGGGTGCAACTCGCCGCGACCGTAGCCGCCGACCGCGACCAGCGCGATGTCGGCGTCTTCGCTCCAGTTGAATTGCTCCCAGGCCTTTTGCAGGATGTTATCGACGAACCAGGCGCGATCCTCGATCAACCGGCGAATGTCCCGGCCGCTGCGAAAGCGCCCGTCGAGCACCTCGCGGGCCTGGCGGATCGCCTTCTTGAAGGCCGCGATCGGGCTTGCCTTCAGGGCCAGTTCAGCCTGGAACTGGCCGCGGTCGAAGAGTTCGGGATCCACCTGCGGCATCGATTGGCTTTCCTATCTATCTATAAGGTTGGGAGCTGCCTGGGGGCGGATCAGGCCGAAACGCGCGGGATGGTGTCATCGGCGCGCAAGGTGAATATTTCGTAACCGGTCTCGGTCACCAGCAGGGTGTGCTCCCACTGGGCCGACAACTTGCGGTCCTTGGTGATCGCGGTCCAGCCGTCACCCAATACCTTGGTGTCAGCCTTGCCCTGGTTGATCATCGGCTCGATGGTGAAGGTCATGCCCGCTTTCAGCTCCATGCCGGTGCCGGCGCGGCCGTAATGCAGGATTTGCGGCTCTTCGTGAAACACTTTGCCGATGCCATGACCACAGAACTCGCGAACCACCGAGAAACCGTTCTTTTCAGCGTGTTTCTGAATGATTTCACCAATGTCGCCCAGGCGGCAGCCGGGTTTGACGATTTCGATGGCCTTGTACATGCATTCCTGAGTCACTTGCGACAGGCGCTCGGCCCAGACCGGCACGCTGCCGACGTGGAACATGCGGCTGGTGTCGCCGTGGAAACCGTCCTTGATGACGGTGACATCAATGTTCAGGGTGTCGCCATCCTTCAGCGGCTTCTCGTTCGGGATGCCGTGGCAGACCACGTGGTTGATCGAGGTGCAGATCGACTTCGGGTAGCCTTTGTAGTTGAGCGGGGCCGGGATGGCTTTCTGCTCGTTGACGATGTAGTCGTGGCAGATGCGGTCCAGTTCTTCGGTGGTGATACCCGGCTTGACATGTTCGGCAATCATTTCCAGCACATCGGCGGCCAGTTTGCCGGCGACACGCATCTTTGCGATGTCCTCGGGGGTTTTGAGGGTGACGGTCATACAGGCTCTCTCTGCGCTCGATGGCGCTTGCTGAAACGAAATGGGCATTGCGCGATCGATCTTCGCGGCCCTGAAAAACGCGATTCTAACAGACGATCAGCGCAAATCTGAGCCTCTGTGCATCGCTTCTCTCTATAGATTGGCGCATTCTTGGGCGATTCCAAGTGCGCGGTTGAAGTCGCGCACCAGGAATTGAGAATCCGGGTTCCGTTTTTTTCAGTCCTGTGATATAAAATGCGCCGCTTTCCGGGGATACCCCGAAAGGCTTAAATCCACACACGTGTCGACACGATGACCTGGGTGCCTTCAGCTGATGCTGCTGGTTGGTCATTGGGATACGTGGAGGCCAAACCCGACTTATTAAGGAACTATCATGTCCCAAGTCAACATGCGCGATATGCTGAAGGCCGGTGTGCACTTCGGTCACCAGACCCGTTACTGGAACCCGAAAATGGGTAAGTACATTTTCGGCGCGCGTAACAAGATCCACATTATCAACCTTGAAAAAACCCTGCCAATGTTCAACGAAGCTCTGACTTTCGTAGAGCGTCTGGCCCAGGGCAAAAACAAGATTCTGTTCGTCGGCACCAAGCGTTCCGCTGGCAAGATCGTTGCTGAAGAAGCAGCACGTTGCGGCTCGCCTTACGTCGATCACCGCTGGTTGGGCGGCATGCTGACCAACTTCAAAACCATCCGTGCTTCCATCAAGCGTCTGCGTGACCTTGAAGTGCAAGCCGAAGACGGTACTTTCGCCAAGCTGACCAAGAAAGAAGCGCTGATGCGCACTCGTGATCTTGAGAAGCTCGATCGTTCCCTGGGTGGTATCAAGGACATGGGCGGTCTGCCAGACGCACTGTTCGTTATCGACGTTGATCACGAGCGCATCGCGATCACCGAAGCCAACAAGCTGGGCATCCCGGTAATCGGCGTAGTCGATACCAACAGCAGCCCGGAAGGCGTTGACTACATCATCCCAGGCAACGATGACGCAATCCGCGCTATCCAGTTGTACATGGGTTCGATGGCTGACGCTGTTATCCGCGGTCGCAACCACGTTGCTGGCGGCACCGAGCAGTTCGTTGAAGAAGCTCCGGTAGCAGCAGCTGAGTAATTGACGCCTTGGCGTTGACTCAGTAAGCAAAAAGGGGGCTTGGCCCCCTTTTTGCCACCTCGGAAACCGTTTGTCGGTAGCGCAGCTACAGCTTCTGTAACGTGCAGCGACTTACAAAGGTGTTTCGGGAAGAATTGAACGCCCGTTCGATCGGGTGGAATGGTTGATAACCTATCCAAGAGGATTTTTGAAATGGCAGAGATTACTGCAGCGTTGGTTAAAGAACTGCGTGAGCGTACCGGCGAAGGCATGATGGATTGCAAAAAGGCCTTGACCAAGGCCGGCGGCGACATCGAAAAAGCCATTGATGACATGCGTGCTTCCGGCGCTATCAAGGCTGCCAAGAAAGCAGGCAACGTCGCTGCTGAAGGCGCAATCGCTCTGAAAGAAGACGGTAAATCCGCCGTTCTGCTGGAAGTGAACTCGCAGACCGACTTCCTGGCTTTGCAGGATGACTTCAAGGCATTTGTCGCTTCCAGCGTTGAAAAAGCGTTCGCTGACAAGCTGACTGACGTTGCTCCGCTGATCGCCGCTCAAGAAGCCGATCGTCTGGTCCTGGTCGGCAAGGTTGGCGAAAACGTCAACATTCGTCGCCTGGCTCGTGTTGAAGGTGACGTTGTTGGTGGTTACCTGCACGGCAACAAGATCGGTGTTGTGGTTGCCCTTAAAGGCGGCAGCGTTGAGCTGGCCAAAGACATCGCCATGCACGTAGCGGCGACCAACCCTGAATTCCTGCTGCCATCGGAAGTTTCCGCTGAAGCGGTTGAACGCGAGAAGGGCGTTTTCCTGACCCTCAACGCTGACAAGATCGCTGGCAAGCCAGAAAACATCGTTGAAAACATGGTCAAAGGCCGTATCAGCAAGTTCCTGGCTGAAGCGAGCCTGGTTGAGCAGGCGTTCGTCAAGAACCCTGAAATCAAGGTTGGCGAACTGGCTAAGAAAGCCGGTGCTGAAATCGTCTCCTTCACCTACTTCAAAGTAGGCGACGGCATCGAGAAGCCGGTCGACAACTTCGCTGAAGAAGTTGCTGCCCAGCTGGCTGCCGCCAAGCAATAAGACGGTTTTTTAACTGTCGCCCTGAAGAGGCTGCCCGCTTACGCGCGCAGCCTCTTTTCAGATGGGGCACCAATTTTTAATTGGTTTCCCTTTGGAACTGGCTTACAAAGCCATGTTCCGATGGCGCTGAAGCAGCGCCAAGCTAGAGTGAACAGCCAGCTGTAAACAGCTAGCAAAGAATTTTTAAAATACGCCGCAGGAGAGATTCGCAATGGCTCAGCAGGGCAGTGGTTATCAGGCTCGCTATAAACGCATTCTACTCAAGCTTAGCGGCGAGGCCCTGATGGGGTCCGAAGAGTTTGGGATCGATCCCAAGGTGCTGGATCGCATGGCGCTGGAAGTCGGACAACTGGTCGGCATCGGTGTTCAGGTCGGTCTGGTGATCGGCGGTGGCAACCTGTTCCGCGGTGCAGCGCTGAGCGCGGCCGGCATGGATCGGGTCACCGGCGACCACATGGGCATGCTGGCCACTGTGATGAACGCCCTGGCCATGCGAGACGCCCTGGAACGAGCCAATATCACCGCTATCGTGATGTCGGCTATTTCCATGGTCGGCGTAACCGATCACTATGATCGGCGCAAAGCCATGCGCCACCTGGATGCCAAGGAAGTTGTGATTTTTGCTGCCGGTACCGGCAACCCGTTCTTCACCACCGATTCGGCAGCTTGTCTGCGCGGCATCGAAATCAACGCGGACGTGGTGCTCAAGGCCACCAAGGTTGATGGTGTTTACACCGCTGACCCATTCAAAGACCCGCATGCCGAGAAGTTCGATCATCTGACTTACGATGAAGTGCTGGATCGCAAGCTGGGCGTGATGGATCTGACGGCCATTTGCCTGTGTCGCGACCACAAGATGCCGTTGCGCGTCTTTAACATGAACAAGCCCGGCGCCCTGCTGAACATCGTACATGGCGGCGCTGAAGGAACCCTGATCGAGGAAGGCCAACAATGATCAATGAAATCAAGAAAGACGCTCAAGAGCGCATGAAAAAATCCGTTGAATCGCTGGCGCACAACTTCGGCCGCATTCGTACCGGCCAGGCGCACCCAAGCATTCTTGAAGGCGTGATGGTGCCGTATTACGGTTCAGACACGCCGATCAAGCAGGTGGCGAACATCACGGTCAAAGACGCCCGTACCCTGCAAGTCGTTGCCTTTGAGCGCAACATGCTCGGTGCCGTCGACAAGGCGATCGGCAGTGCAGGTCTGAACCTCAACCCGACCAACCTGGGTGAGTTGCTGTTGATCTCCATGCCGGCCCTGACCGAAGAAACCCGCAAGGGCTTCACCAAGCAGGCTCGTGACGTCGCTGAAGATGCCCGTGTTGCCGTGCGCAACATCCGTCGCGATGCCAACAGCTCGCTGAAGGATCTGGTCAAGGAAAAAGAAATCAGCGAAGACGAAGAGCGTCGCGCCACTGGCGAGATCGACGATTTGACCAAGAAGTACGTGGCTGAAATCGACGCGAATCTGGCGCAGAAAGAAAAAGACCTGATGGCCGTATAAGGGTCGCGTTTTCATGGAAAAGACTAAGCAGACTGCGCCGTCCGCGGTGCCGCGCCATGTCGCGATCATCATGGATGGTAATAATCGCTGGGCGAAAAAGCGCTTCATGCCCGGTGTCGCCGGTCATAAAGCGGGCGTCGATGCGGTTCGCGCAGTGATCGAGGTGTGTGCCGAGGCCGGGGTCGAGGTCTTGACCCTGTTCGCCTTTTCCAGTGAGAACTGGCAGCGCCCGGCCGATGAAGTCAGTGCCTTGATGGATCTGTTCTTCAAGGCGCTGCGTCGCGAGGCCAAGCGCCTCAATGACAACAACATCAGTCTGCGCATCATCGGTGATCGTTCGCGCTTTCATCCCGAGCTTCAGGTCGCCATGCGTGAAGCCGAGGCGATGACCGCCGGCGCGAACCGCTTTGTCTTGCAGATCGCCGCCAACTACGGCGGTCAGTGGGACATCGCGCAAGCCGCGCAGCGTCTGGCGCGGGAGGTTCAGGCCGGGCATCTGCGTCCGGAGGACATCACCCCGGAGCTGTTGCAGACCTGTCTGGCCACCGGCGATCTGCCGTTGCCGGACTTGTGCATCCGCACCGGTGGCGAACACCGCATCAGTAACTTCCTGCTCTGGCAACTGGCTTATGCCGAGTTGTACTTCTCCGACCTGTTCTGGCCGGACTTCAAACACGACGCCATGCGTAACGCGCTGGCCGATTTCGCTTCTCGCCAGCGCCGCTTCGGTAAAACGAGCGAGCAGGTCGAGGCTGGAGCCCGGTTTTAATGCTTAAACAACGAATCATCACTGCGCTGATCCTGCTGCCGATCGCTTTGTGCGGGTTTTTCCTGCTCGAGGGTACAGGCTTCGCGCTGTTCATCGGGTTGGTCGTGACCCTCGGCGCATGGGAGTGGGCTCGCCTGGCAGGCTTCAACGCCCAGCCGATTCGCGTGGGCTACGCGGTTGGGGTCGCCTTGATGCTGTTTGTCATGCACATCCTGCCGGGGCTCGCGCCCTGGGTACTGGGCGCTTCGGTGCTCTGGTGGGGCGTGGCGACGTATCTGGTGCTGACTTATCCGCGTTCCAGCGAGCACTGGTCCAGCGCCGCCTGCAAGCTGGTGATCGGTTTGCTGATCCTGCTGCCAGCCTGGCAGGGTCTGGTCCAGATCAAGCAGGAACCCTTGGGTAACTGGTTGATCATGGCGGTGATGGTGCTGGTCTGGGGTGCCGATATCGGCGCGTATTTTTCCGGCCGGGCCTTTGGCAAGCGCAAGCTGGCGCCGCAGGTCAGTCCTGGCAAGAGCTGGGAAGGCGTGTACGGCGGCTTGCTGCTGAGTCTGTTGATTACGGCGATCGTTGGATTTGTGCGCGACTGGAGTTTCGTGCAAATGCTGATGGGCCTGATCGGTGCGGCAGTGATCGTCTTCATCTCGGTCGTGGGCGACCTCACCGAGAGCATGTTCAAACGTCAATCGGGGATCAAGGACAGCAGTAACTTGCTGCCGGGCCACGGCGGTGTGCTGGATCGCATCGACAGCCTGACGGCCGCGATCCCGGTATTCGCCGTGTTGTTGTGGATGGCTGCACCGTGAGCCGTCCACAACAGATTACCGTTCTGGGGGCGACCGGTTCGATCGGTCTGAGCACCCTCGACGTGATCGCTCGCCATCCCGAGCGTTATCAAGTGTTCGCCTTGAGCGGTTTTACTCGCCTGAGTGAGCTGCTGGCTTTGTGCGTGCGCCATACGCCGCAGTTTGCCGTCGTACCGGAAGCGGGCGCTGCCCGAACCTTGCAGCACGACTTGCGCGCCGCAGGCCTGTCGACCCGCGTGCTGGTTGGGGAAGAGGGGCTGTGTCAGGTGGCTTCCGACCCTGAGGTCGATGCGGTCATGGCGGCCATCGTTGGCGCGGCGGGCTTGCGTCCGACCCTGGCGGCGGTCGAGGCAGGCAAGAAGATCCTGCTGGCCAACAAAGAAGCGCTGGTCATGTCGGGTGCGCTGTTCATGCAGGCCGTGCGCAAAAGCGGTTCGGTGCTGCTACCGATCGACAGCGAGCACAACGCGATTTTTCAGTGCATGCCACAGGATTTCGCCCGTGGGCTTGGCGCGGTGGGCGTGCGTCGGATTCTGCTGACAGCCTCTGGTGGTCCGTTCCGACAGACGCCGATGGCCGAACTGGCGCATGTTTCCCCTGAGCAAGCGTGCGCTCATCCGAACTGGTCCATGGGTCGCAAGATTTCTGTCGATTCGGCCAGCATGATGAACAAAGGGCTCGAGTTGATCGAAGCCTGCTGGCTGTTCGACGCCAAGCCGTCCCAGGTCGAAGTGGTGATTCATCCTCAGAGCGTGATTCATTCGCTGGTCGACTATATCGATGGTTCGGTGCTGGCGCAGTTAGGCAATCCGGACATGCGCACGCCGATCGCCAACGCCCTGGCCTGGCCGGAGCGCATCGATTCGGGTGTGGCGCCGCTGGATCTGTTTGCCATCGCGCGACTGGATTTCGAGGTGCCCGATGAAGAGCGTTTCCCTTGCCTGCGCCTTGCGCGTCAGGCCGCTGAAGCGGGCAATAGTGCTCCGGCCATACTTAATGCAGCGAATGAAGTGGCTGTCGCGGCGTTTCTCGACGGGCGGGTTCGCTACCCGGAAATCGCGAGTATCATCGAGGAAGTGTTAAACCTCGAGCCGGTCGTTGCGCTGGATGATCTCGAGGCGGTGTTTACGGCCGACGCGAAAGCGCGAGTACTCGCCGTGCAATGGTTGAACCGTCACGGGCGGTAAGTGCTGCAATACGTTGGCCCCATGCGGCACTGGATAGGATTGCGGAGAAAGTAGATGAGCGCGCTCTATATGATTGTCGGCACCCTGATTGCATTGGGCGTGCTGGTCACCTTCCACGAGTTCGGCCATTTCTGGGTCGCACGTCGCTGTGGGGTCAAAGTGCTGCGCTTCTCCGTAGGCTTTGGCATGCCGCTGCTGCGCTGGCACGACAAGAAAGGCACCGAGTTCGTGGTGGCTGCCATTCCGTTGGGCGGCTATGTGAAGATGCTCGACGAGCGCGAGGGCGAAGTGCCGGCCGATCAGCTCGATCAATCCTTCAATCGCAAATCGGTCCGTCAGCGCATTGCCATCGTGGCGGCCGGGCCGATTGCCAACTTTCTATTGGCAATGGTGTTTTTCTGGGTGTTGGCCATGCTCGGCAGCGAGCAGGTGCGGCCAGTCATCGGCGCGGTCGAGTCCGGTAGTATCGCCGCCAAGGCCGGTCTGGGTGCTGGTCAGGAAATTATTGCCATCGATGGCGAGCCAACGTCCGGTTGGGCCGCAGTCAATCTGCAACTGGTTCGTCGTCTTGGCGAGAGCGGTTCTCTTCAATTGCTGGTGCGTGAGCAGGGCTCCACGGCGGATTCACCCCGTGAGCTGATGCTGGATAAATGGCTCAAGGGGGCTGACGAACCGGATCCGATTCGTTCGCTGGGTATTCGTCCTTGGCGTCCAGCGTTGCCGCCCGTATTGGCTGAACTTGATTCGAAAGGGCCGGCACAGGCTGCGGGCCTGAAGACCGGTGATCGGCTGTTGGCGCTGGATGGCAAGTCACTCGATGACTGGCAGCAGGTGGTCGACACGGTCCGTATGCAACCGGATACCAAAATCATGCTGCGCGTTGAGCGTGATGGTGCTCAAATCGACGTCCCTGTGACCTTGGCCGCTCGCGGCGAGAGCAAGGCGCCCACCGGTTATCTGGGGGCAGGGGTGAAGGCGGTCGATTGGCCACCAGAGATGATTCGTGAGGTCAGTTATGGCCCGGTGGCCGCAATTGGCGAGGGTGCTCGACGCACCTGGACCATGAGCGTACTGACCCTCGATTCGCTCAAGAAAATGTTGTTCGGCGAGCTCTCGGTAAAAAACTTGAGTGGACCGATAACCATTGCTAAAGTGGCGGGCGCTTCTGCCCAGTCGGGTGTCGCTGATTTCCTGAATTTCCTTGCTTATCTGAGTATTAGCTTGGGGGTTCTGAATTTGTTGCCCATTCCTGTACTGGATGGGGGACATTTGTTGTTTTATCTGATCGAGTGGGCGCGTGGTCGTCCCTTGTCGGATCGGGTGCAGGGTTGGGGGATACAGATAGGTATCAGTTTGGTGGTCGGGGTGATGTTGCTTGCTCTGGTCAATGATTTGAGCCGTCTGTAACACTTCGCTGAATTGCGAATCTGCCGCATTTTGCGGCAGTTTGTTTATTGCCAGTTGGAATAAGAAAGGACTTCATGAAACGTCTGCTGCTAACTGCGGTTCTCACCGTATTGATGATCGCCGAAGTTCACGCCGAGTCCTTCACTATCTCTGATATTCGCGTCAATGGCCTCCAGCGGGTCTCCGCGGGTAGCGTCTTTGGTGCTTTGCCGTTAAACGTCGGTGAACAGGCGGATGATCGTCGCCTGGTGGAATCCACTCGTGCGCTGTTCAAAACCGGGTTCTTTCAAGATATCCAGCTGGGTCGCGATGGCAACGTCCTGGTCATCACGGTAGTCGAGCGTCCGTCGGTCGCCAGTATCGAGATCGAAGGTAACAAGGCGATCTCTACTGAAGACCTGATGAAGGGCCTCAAACAATCCGGTCTGGCCGAAGGCGAGATCTTCCAGCGCGCCACCCTCGAAGGTGTGCGTAACGAACTGCAGCGCCAATATGTCGCTCAGGGTCGCTACTCGGCCACCGTCGACACCGAGGTGGTGCCGCAGCCGCGTAACCGCGTCGGCCTGAAGGTCAACATCAATGAAGGCACCGTTGCGGCTATCCAGCACATCAACGTGGTGGGTAACACGGTCTTCCCTGACGAAGACCTGATCGACCTGTTTGAATTGAAGACCACCAACTGGCTGTCGTTCTTCAAGAACGATGACAAGTACGCCCGTGAAAAACTGTCCGGTGACCTGGAGCGTCTGCGCTCCTACTACCTGGACCGTGGCTATATCAACATGGATATCGCTTCGACCCAGGTGTCCATTACCCCTGACAAGAAACACGTCTACATCACCGTCAACGTCAACGAAGGCGAGAAGTACACCGTTCGTGACGTCAAGCTGAGCGGCGACCTGAAAGTCCCTGAAGACCAGGTCAAGTCCCTGCTGCTGGTTCAGAAAGGCCAGGTGTTCTCGCGCAAGCTGATGACCACCACGTCCGAGCTGATCACCCGTCGCCTGGGTAACGAGGGTTACACCTTCGCCAACGTCAACGGCGTGCCTCAGCCGCACGATGAAGATCACACGGTAGACATCACGTTCGCCGTCGATCCGGGCAAGCGTGCTTACGTCAACCGCATCAACTTCCGTGGCAACACCAAGTCCGAAGACGAAGTGCTGCGCCGTGAAATGCGTCAGATGGAAGGCGGTTGGGCTTCGACCTACCTGATCGACCAATCCAAGACCCGTCTTGAGCGTCTGGGCTTCTTTAAAGAAGTCAACGTCGAAACCCCGGCTGTACCGGGTGTCGATGACCAGGTTGACGTGAACTACAGCGTTGAAGAACAGGCTTCCGGTTCGATCACCGCCAGCGTCGGTTTCGCCCAGAGCGCCGGTCTGATCCTCGGTGGTTCGATTACCCAGAACAACTTCCTGGGTACGGGTAACAAGGTCAGCATCGGTTTGACCCGCAGTGAATACCAGAGCCGCTATAACTTCGGTTATGTCGACCCGTACTGGACTGCTGATGGCGTGAGCCTGGGTTACAACGCTTTCTATCGCACCACCGACTACAAAGACCTCGATGTCGACGTAGCCAGCTATGCCGTAGACAGCCTGGGTGCTGGCGTCAACGTCGGCTACCCGATCAGCGAGACTTCGCGTCTGACCTTCGGCTTGACTGCACAACAGGACAAGATCAAGACCGGTCAATACACCGTCGACGAGATTTTCGACTTCGTTAACCGTGAAGGCGATAACTACCTGAACTTCAAGGCGTCTGCCGGCTGGTCCGAGTCGACGTTGAACAAAGGCGTACTGGCGACCCGCGGCCATTCCCAGAGCTTGACGCTGGAAACCACCACGCCGGGTAGCGACCTGTCGTTCTTCAAACTTGATTATCGTGGTCAGCTGTTCCAGCCAATCACTGAAAACTACACCGTTCGCCTGCATACCGAACTGGGTTATGGCGACGGCTACGGTTCCACCGATGGCTTGCCGTTCTATGAAAACTACTATGCTGGTGGTTTCAACTCGGTTCGTGGCTTCAAGGACAGTACCCTGGGTCCGCGCAGTACACCTAGCCGTGGTCAAGCTGTAACGGGTAACACTGGTACGCTTGCCGACCCGGACCAGGATCCGCTGCCGTTCGGTGGTAACGTCTTGATGCAGGGTGGTGTCGAGTTACTGTTCCCGCTGCCATTCGTCAAGGATCAGCGTTCCCTGCGTACTTCGGTATTCTGGGACGTGGGTAACGTATTCGATTCCAAGTGCGACAAAACGACGAACGCAAATGTCGGTTCGACCTCTCAAACAGAGTGTAACGAAATCAGCCTGAGCAACGTCGCGAGTTCCGTCGGTGTGGGCGTGACCTGGGTTACCGCACTGGGTCCTCTGAGCTTCGCGTTGGCTATGCCGATCAAGAAACCGGATGAAGCTGAGACTCAAGTGTTCCAATTCTCTCTTGGTCAGACGTTCTAAGCGTTTGCCTCAAAATAACGACAATGGATTTTGTAGGAGTGCATCGTGCGTAAGTTGACTCAATTGGTTCTCCTGGCAACCGTACTGGTAGCAGGTCCGGCTTTTGCCGACATGAAAATCGCCGTTCTGAACTATCAGATGGCCCTGCTGGAATCCGACGCGGCCAAGAAATATGCTGTGGATGCCGAGAAGAAGTTTGGCCCGCAACTGTCCAAACTCAAGACGCTGGAAAGCAGCGCCAAAGGCATCCAGGACCGTCTGATGGCTGGCGGCGACAAGATGCAGCAAGGCGAGCGTGAACGCCTTGAGCTCGAGTTCAAGCAAAAGGCCCGTGACTTCCAGTTCCAGTCCAAGGAACTGAACGAAGCCAAAGCCGTTGCCGACCGTGAAATGCTGAAGCAGCTCAAGCCGAAACTGGACAGCGCTGTGGAAGAAGTCATCAAGAAAGGTGCTTTTGACCTGGTCTTCGAGCGTGGCGCAGTGATTGATGTCAAACCTCAGTACGACATCACTCGCCAGGTTATCGAGCGCATGAATCAGCTGAAGTAATCCATGACAGCGACTATAAAGCTCGGCCAGTTGGCCGAGTTCCTCGGCGCCACGCTACGTGGCGACCCGGAGAAAGAAATTACTGGGCTAGCCACTTTGCAAGAGGCTGGCCCAGCTCAGTTGAGCTTTCTCGCAAACCCCCAATACCGTAAATACCTGGCCGACAGCCGGGCCGCAGCCCTGTTGCTGAAGGCCGCTGACGCTGAAGGTTTTGCCGGCGATGCATTGGTGGTGCCTGATCCGTATCTGGCCTACGCGCGTATTTCCCATCTGTTCGATCCCAAGCCCAAGGCGCCGGCCGGTATTCACCCGACAGCGGTAGTGGCCTCGGACGCAGTGGTTGATCCAGCGGCGAGCATCGGTGCCTTTGCGGTGATCGAAAGCGGCGCGCGTATTGGTGCCGGTGTGACCGTGGGGGCGCATTGCTTCATCGGTGCCCGTAGCGAAATCGGCGAAGGCGGCTGGCTGGCCCCGCGGGTCACGCTGTACCACGACGTGCGCATCGGCAAGCGGGTAGTGATTCAGTCCGGTGCCGTGCTGGGTGGCGAAGGCTTCGGCTTTGCCAACGAGAAAGGTGTCTGGCAGAAAATCGCCCAGATCGGCGGTGTATTGGTCGGTGATGATGTGGAGATTGGCGTGAATACCGCTATCGATCGCGGAGCGCTGGCCGATACCGTATTGGGTAACGGTGTGAAGCTCGACAATCAGATTCAGATCGCCCACAACGTACAGGTCGGTGATCACACTGCCATGGCCGCGTGTGTGGGGATCTCCGGCAGCACCAAAATCGGCAAGCATTGCATGCTCGCCGGTGGTGTAGGGCTGGTGGGGCATATCGAAATCTGCGACAACGTGTTTATCACCGGGATGACCATGGTGACCCACTCGATTACCGAAAAGGGTGCCTATTCTTCCGGTACGGCGATGCAACCAGCCGCCGAATGGCGCAAAAGCGCGGCCCGTATCCGTCAGCTCGATGACATCGCGCGACGTCTGCGACAGCTGGAAAAGCGTGTAGGGGACGTGACCCCTGACGGTAATGCTTCATCAGATGGCTGATACCATTTCCATATCAAGTGTGCACAGCCGCTAGACTGCCTCCTTGATTTGCTAGAGGGGCGCGCGTCAGTCGCGCGCTCCCAATCTTTACATAGGCTTCCCCCCGAAATGATGGACATCAACGAGATTCGCGAATACCTGCCTCACCGTTACCCGTTCCTGCTGGTGGATCGGGTCGTGGATCTGGATGTGGAAGGCAAGCGCATTCGCGCCTACAAGAATGTCAGCATCAACGAACCCTTCTTCAATGGTCACTTCCCCGCGCATCCAATCATGCCGGGCGTATTGATCATCGAAGCGATGGCTCAAGCTGCCGGTATCCTTGGCTTCAAAATGCTCGACGTGAAGCCTGCCGACGGCACGCTCTACTACTTCGTCGGCTCCGACAAGCTGCGTTTCCGCCAGCCCGTCACTCCAGGCGACCAATTGATCCTCGAAGCCCGCTTCATCAGCTGCAAGCGTCAGATCTGGAAGTTCGAGTGCCAGGCTTCGGTCGATGGCAAACCAGTCTGCTCCGCTGAAATCATCTGCGCGGAACGCAAACTATGAGTTTGATTGACCCTCGCGCAATCATCGATCCGACGGCCGTTCTGGCCGAAGGTGTCGAGGTCGGCCCTTGGTCGATCGTCGGCGCTGGTGTGGAAATCGGCGAGGGGACAGTGATCGGGCCGCATGTGATTCTCAAGGGCCCGACCCGAATCGGAAAGCACAACCGGATCTACCAGTTTTCTTCGGTAGGCGAGGACACGCCCGATCTGAAATACAAAGGCGAAGAAACACGTCTGGTTATCGGTGACCACAACGTCATCCGTGAAGGCGTGACGATTCACCGCGGGACCGTTCAGGATCGTTCGGAAACGACCCTGGGCGATCACAACCTGATCATGGCCTATGCCCACATCGGCCACGACAGCGTAATCGGCAACCACTGCATTCTGGTCAATAACACCGCGTTGGCGGGCCATGTGCACGTTGAAGACTGGGCGATCCTGTCCGGTTTTACCCTGGTTCACCAGTATTGCCACATCGGCGCCCACAGCTTTTCCGGCATGGGTACCGCCATCGGCAAGGACGTTCCAGCTTACGTTACGGTGTTCGGCAACCCCGCCGAAGCCCGCAGCATGAACTTCGAAGGCATGCGTCGTCGTGGTTTCAGTGAAGATGCGATCCACGCCCTGCGTCGTGCCTACAAGGTGGTTTACCGCCAGGGCCTGACGGTTGAGCAGGCACTCGCCGAATTGGCCGAACCTTCGGACCAGTTCCCTGAAGTCGCGGTGTTTCGTGATTCCATCCAGTCTTCGACCCGCGGCATCACACGTTAATCATGGCTAATCTGCGTATTGCGCTGGTGGCGGGTGAGGCTTCCGGTGACATTCTGGGCGCGGGCCTCATGCGCGCCCTCAAGGCTCAGCATCCGGCAGTGGAGTTCATCGGTGTCGGTGGTCCGCTGATGCAGGCCGAGGGCCTGACTTCGTATTTCCCGATGGAACGTCTTTCGGTCATGGGCCTGGTGGAAGTGCTGGGCCGCTTGCGCGAGCTGCTGGCACGCCGCAAGAAGCTGGTTGCCGATCTGATCGCCGAGAAGCCGGACGTGTTCATCGGTATCGATGCCCCGGACTTCAACCTCAATATCGAACTCAAGCTGCGTCAGGCCGGGATCAAGACCGTGCATTACGTCAGCCCTTCGGTGTGGGCGTGGCGGCAGAAGCGGGTGCTGAAGATTCGCGAAGGCTGCGACCTGATGCTGACGCTGTTTCCGTTCGAAGCGAAGTTCTATGAAGAGAAGGGGGTCCCGGTGCGGTTTGTCGGGCATTCCCTGGCTGATGCGATCCCGCTTGAAGCCGATCGCGCCGCCGCGCGAACAGAACTCGGTTTGCCGGACGGGCCGCTGGTTGCGCTGATGCCGGGCAGCCGTGGCGGTGAAGTCGGCCGTCTCGGTGCATTGTTCCTCGATACCGCCCAACGCCTGCGGGCCTTGCGCCCCGGCGTTCGGTTCGTCATGCCTTGCTCCAGCCCCGAACGCCGCGCGCAGCTTGAAGAGTTGCTGGCCGGCCGCGATCTGCCGCTGACCCTGCTCGATGGCAAATCCCATCTGGCCCTTGCAGCCTGCGACGCCGTGTTGATTGCCTCCGGCACAGCGACCCTTGAGGCGTTGTTGTACAAGCGGCCGATGGTGGTCGCTTATCGCCTGGCGCCGCTGACGTTCTGGATTCTCAAGCGCATGGTGAAAAGCCCCTACATCTCGCTGCCGAACCTGTTGGCCCAGCGTCTTTTGGTGCCCGAGCTGCTGCAGGACGATGCGACGGTCGACGCCCTGGCCAAGACCTTGTCGCCGCTGATCGAAGGGGGCGAAGAACAGACCCGTGGCTTCGACGAAATCCACCGGACCTTGCGTCTGGATGCCTCCAACCAGGCGGCGGATGCCGTGCTGAAACTGATTGGCCAAGTGAAATGAGTAAGACAAACATGCAAATGGGGCTGGATTTCACCTTGGTCGCTGAAGTGGAAGACTTGGTTGCCGGTGTTGACGAAGTCGGTCGCGGTCCGCTCTGCGGTGCCGTGGTCACGGCTGCAGTGATCCTCGATCCGAACCGTCCGATCCTGGGCCTGAACGACTCGAAAAAGCTCACCGAAGCCCGCCGCGAAAAGCTCTACGACGAAATCTGCGAAAAAGCCCTGAGCTGGTGCATCGCCCGGGCCGAAGTCGAAGAAATCGACGAGCTGAATATTCTGCATGCCACCATGCTGGCCATGCAGCGCGCGATCGAAGGGCTGCACATCCAGCCGAAACTGGCGATGATCGACGGCAACCGCTGCCCGAAACTGTCCATGCGCGCCGAAGCGGTGGTGCAGGGTGACGGCAAGGTGCCGGCCATCGCTGCGGCATCGATTCTGGCCAAGGTCAGCCGTGACCGTGAAATGGCCGCTTTCGAACTGATTTACCCGGGTTACGGGATCGGCGGCCACAAAGGCTACCCGACTCCCGTTCATCTGGAAGCCCTGGCCCGATTGGGGCCAACGCCGATTCACCGCCGCTCATTCGCCCCGGTGCGCCTGGCTTACGAGGCTCGCGCAAACCTGATCGAGAGTTAGTCGCAAGGCTGATGTTTTTACCAAGGCCCGGTACAATCCGGGCCTTGTTGTCTTCACGTTCACAGACAGGATCACTATGCCGGCTTCATTCGTTCACCTACGCCTGCACACTGAATATTCCCTGGTCGACGGTCTGGTGCGGATCAAACCGCTGGTCAAGACCCTGGTCGGCATGAACATGCCTGCCGTTGCGGTCACCGACCAGAACAACATGTGTTCCCTGGTCAAATTCTATAAAGCCGCCATGGGCGCAGGCATCAAGCCGATCTGCGGTGCCGACCTGTGGTTGTCGAACAAGGACCCGGACAACGCCCTGAGCCGGATCAGCCTGCTGGCGATGAACGCTGTCGGCTATCGCAATCTCACCGAACTGATTTCCCGCGGCTTCATCGACGGCCAGCGCAATGGCTCGGTCATCATCGAGCGCGAGTGGGTGGCCGAAGCCAGCGAAGGCTTGATCATGTTGTCGGCGGCCAAAGAGGGCGAGATTGGCCTGGCCATGCTCAGTGGTAATCCGGCAGAAGCGGAAAACCTCGCGCGCGAATGGATGGCCGTGTTCCCGGATCGATTCTATCTGGAGATCCAGCGCACCAACCGCCCCAACGACGAAGAGCAGTTGCACGGCGCTGTGGCCCTGGCCGAAAAAATCGGTGCTCCGCTGGTCGCCACCAACGACGTGCGTTTCATCAAGCAGGAAGACTTTGCCGCTCACGAAACCCGCGTCTGCATTGGTGAGGGCCGCGCCCTCGACGATCCGCGGCGTTCGAAGAATTACAGCGATCAGCAATACCTCAAAAGCGCCGAGGAAATGGCCGAGCTGTTCAGCGACATCCCCGAGGCGCTGGCCAACACCGTCGAGATCGCCAAGCGCTGCAACATCGAAGTGAAGCTGGGTACTCACTTCCTGCCCAACTTCCCGATCCCAGATGGCATGACCATCGATGAATATTTCCGTAAGGTCTCGTTCGATGGTCTGGAAGAGCGCCTCAGCGTTCTGCTGCCCCGAGACACCACCGAAGACTACGAAACCAAGCGTCAGGTCTACGTCGACCGGTTGAATTTCGAACTGGATATCATCATCCAGATGGGCTTCCCCGGTTACTTTCTGATCGTTATGGACTTTATCCAGTGGGCCAAGAGCAACGGCGTGCCCGTGGGGCCTGGCCGGGGGTCGGGTGCCGGGTCCTTGGTGGCCTATGTGCAGAAGATCACCGACCTCGATCCGCTGGAATATGACCTGCTGTTCGAACGTTTCCTTAACCCGGAACGGGTTTCCATGCCCGACTTCGACGTCGACTTCTGCATGGACGGTCGCGACCGCGTGATCGACTACGTGGCCGAGAAATACGGCCGCAATGCGGTGAGCCAGATCATCACCTTCGGTTCCATGGCGGCCAAGGCTGTGGTCCGTGACGTGGCGCGGGTGCAGGGCAAGTCCTACGGTTTGGCGGATCGTCTGTCGAAGATGATTCCGTTCGAAGTCGGCATGACCCTGGAAAAGGCCTACGAACAGGAAGAAATCCTCCGTGACTTCATCAAGGTCGATGAAGAAGCCGCGGAAATCTGGGAAATGGCCCGCAAGCTTGAAGGCGTTGTGCGTAACGTCGGCAAGCACGCGGGTGGTGTGGTTATCGCGCCGACCAAGCTGACTGACTTCTCGCCGATTTACTGCGATGAGGCCGGTGATGGTCTGGTCACCCAGTTCGATAAGGATGACGTTGAGGCGGCGGGTCTGGTGAAGTTCGACTTCCTCGGTCTGCGGACCCTGACGGTCATCGACTGGGCGCTGAAAACCATCAACCGCGACCGTGCCAAGGTCGATGAGCCGCCGCTGGATATCGCGTTCATCCCGCTGGATGACAAGCCGACTTACCAGTTGCTGCAAAAAGCCGAAACCACCGCAGTGTTCCAGCTTGAGTCGCGCGGCATGAAAGAGCTGATTAAAAAGCTCAAGCCCGACTGCCTGGAAGACTTGATCGCACTGGTGGCTCTGTTCCGTCCGGGCCCGCTGCAATCGGGCATGGTGGACGACTTCATCAACCGTAAGCACGGTCGCGCCGAACTGGCGTACCCGCACTCGGACTATCAGTACGAAGGCCTCAAGCCCGTATTGGCACCGACTTACGGCATCATCCTGTATCAAGAACAGGTGATGCAGATTGCCCAGGTCATGGCCGGTTACACCCTCGGCGGTGCGGACATGCTGCGTCGAGCCATGGGTAAGAAAAAGCCCGAAGAAATGGCCAAGCAGCGCGGCGGTTTCATTGAAGGTTGCACCGCTAACAATATCGACCCGGACCTGTCCGGTAACATTTTCGACCTGGTA
The DNA here is from genome assembly GCF_059695935.1 of Pseudomonas sp. LBUM1660. Lineage (NCBI taxonomy): Bacteria > Pseudomonadati > Pseudomonadota > Gammaproteobacteria > Pseudomonadales > Pseudomonadaceae > Pseudomonas > Pseudomonas sp. LBUM1660. The sequence goes on from NZ_CP166795.1 coordinate 1,413,297, forward strand.
GAAAAATTCGCCGGTTACGGCTTCAACAAATCCCACTCCGCCGCCTATGGCCTGGTGTCGTACCAGACCGCTTGGCTGAAAACGCACTACCCGGCGCCGTTCATGGCTGCGGTACTGTCAGCGGATATGCACAACACCGACAAGGTCGTGACCTTGATCGAAGAAATTCGCACCATGAAGCTGCGTCTCGACGCGCCGGATGTGAATACTTCGGAGTTCAAGTTCACGGTGAATGACGAAGGCCGAATTATTTACGGCCTCGGTGCGATCAAAGGTGTGGGTGAAGGTCCGGTCGAAGCCATCACCGAGGCGCGTCAGAACGGTCCGTTCAAGGACCTGTTCGATTTCTGCGCCCGTGTCGACCTCAAACGAATCAACAAACGCACACTGGATGGTTTGATCCGCAGCGGTGCGCTGGATCGTCTGGGGCCTTACTTCCATGACGAGCAGAAAGCCTATCAGGCCAATATCGACCGCAACCGAGCGGTCTTGCTGAACGCCATGGAAGGGGCGATCAAGGCCGCCGAACAAACCGCACGCACCCACGACAGTGGTCACGCCGACTTGTTTGGCGGACTGTTCGTCGAGGCAGACGCCGATGTCTACGCCAATCACCGCAAGGCCAAGGAGCTGACCCTCAAGGAACGCCTGAAAGGGGAGAAAGACACCCTGGGCCTGTACCTGACCGGTCACCCGATTGACGAATACGAAGGCGAGATTCGCCGTTTTGCCCGCCAGCGCATCATCGACCTTAAGCCGGCTCGTGATACGCAAACCGTCGCGGGCATGATCATCGCCTTGCGGGTGATGAAGAACAAAAAGGGCGACAAGATGGGTTTCATCACCCTCGATGACCGCTCCGGGCGGATCGAAGCCTCGTTGTTTGCCGAGGCTTTCCATTCGGCGCAATCGCTGTTGCAGACGGACGCGATGGTGGTGGTCGAAGGCGAAGTCAGCAATGACGACTTCTCCGGTGGCCTGCGGCTGCGGGTCAAGCGGGTGATGAGCATGGAAGATGCGCGCACCAACCTCGCCGAAAGCTTGCGCCTGAAGCTGCAGACCAAGGATTTGAAGGGCGATCAGCTACGCTGGCTGGGTGAGTTGTTCAAGCGTCACCGCGGCGCGTGCCCGATCACCATGGAGTACACGAGCCCCGATGCGAAGGCTTTGCTGCAGTTTGGCGAGACCTGGCGGATCGACCCGGCGGATGCGTTGATTCAAGCCTTGCGTGACCAGTTCGGGCGAGACAACGTCTTCCTCCAATACCGTTGACGGTCGGGGGCTATCCGTAGGCCCCGATCTCGACCAGCATTTTTAATCTCGACCTGAACGCGCCTGTCCCTTAAGGTAGGGCGCGAATAGACAACCGGCCGGCCCAAGCTCTCTTGGATGTCGACCCAAGACGGACGCCTATGAACCCGAATTTTCTAGATTTCGAACAGCCGATCGCCGACCTGCAAGCCAAGATCGAAGAGTTGCGCTTGGTCGGTAACGACAATTCGCTGAATATCGGCGATGAGATCTCCCGCCTGCAGGACAAAAGCAGCACGCTGACCGAAGACATCTTCGGCAAGCTGACCAGCTGGCAGATCGCACGTCTCGCGCGTCACCCGAAACGTCCGTATACCCTGGACTACATCGAACACATCTTCACCGAGTTCGACGAACTGCACGGCGACCGTCACTTCTCCGACGACGCTGCGATCGTGGGCGGTATCGCCCGTCTGGACGATCAGCCGGTGATGATCATCGGCCACCAGAAAGGCCGTGAAGTGCGCGAGAAAGTTCGCCGCAACTTCGGCATGCCGCGTCCGGAAGGCTACCGCAAGGCGTGCCGCCTGATGGAAATGGCCGAACGTTTCAAAATGCCGATCCTGACTTTCATCGACACCCCGGGCGCTTACCCTGGCATCGACGCTGAAGAGCGCAACCAGAGCGAAGCGATTGCCTGGAACCTGCGCGTCATGGCCCGCCTGAAAACCCCAATCATTGCCACCGTGATCGGTGAAGGTGGTTCCGGTGGCGCTCTGGCGATCGGCGTTTGCGATCAGCTGAACATGCTGCAGTACTCGACCTACGCGGTGATCTCGCCGGAAGGTTGCGCCTCGATTCTGTGGAAAACCGCCGAGAAAGCCCCGGACGCCGCTGAAGCCATGGGCATCACCGCCGAGCGCCTGAAAGGCCTGGGCATCGTCGACAAAGTGATCGGCGAGCCATTGGGCGGCGCGCACCGCGATCCTGCGGCGGCGGCGGCTTCGATCCGTGCCGAGCTCAGCTCGCAACTGGCGATGCTGAAGAAGTTCGATAACGAGGCGCTGCTGGCCCGTCGTTACGAGCGTCTGATGAGCTACGGTCTCTGATCTGACCGCGCTTCACCCATGTGGGAGCGAGCCTGCTCGCGAAAGCGGTATAACAGCCAACCGATTAGTTGAATGTTAGACCGCCATCGCGAGCAGGCTCGCTCCCACATTTGTTTTGTGTGGAGTGATCGATATGAGTCAGCCCATGATTGATCTGTCTACCAGGCTTCTGCTGAGTCTCGCGCCATGGCGCACCGCCAATACCTGGCGCATCGCCTTCTCCGGCGGGCTCGACTCCACTGTCCTGCTGCACCTTCTCGCCCACCTCGCAAAAACCCAATCCCTGCCAGCGCTCAGCGCCCTCCATGTCCACCATGGCCTTCAGGCTGCGGCCGATGCGTGGCCGGCACATTGCCAATCCGTCTGTGATGCCCTGGGCGTGCCGCTACAGGTGGTTCGCGTTCAGGTTCAGCCCGGCGCCAGCCTTGAGCGTGCCGCCCGGGATGCGCGCTATGGCGCGTTCATTGAGGCCACTCAAGCGAACGAACTGCTACTCACCGCGCAGCACCGCGACGATCAGGCGGAAACCCTGCTGTTTCGGCTGTTGCGCGGGGCAGGAGTGAGGGGCTTGTCGGGCATGCCTCGCGAGCGCGTCCTGGGTCGCGGGCATCTTCTGCGCCCGTTGCTCGATGTCACGCGCGCCGAGCTTGAGGCTTATGCGGCCGAGCATCAGTTGAGCTGGATCGAGGACCCTTCAAACCAGGACCGCCATTTCTCGCGCAATTACCTGCGCCATCAAGTGTTCCCGGTATTGACCGAGCGCTGGCCGCAAGCGATGACGACCATGGCCCGCAGCGCCGCGCATCTGAGCGAAGCGCAGGGGTTGCTCGATGACCTGGCGCAAATCGATCTGGTCAGCGCGAGCACCGTCAGCGATTTCGATTGGCTGGGGTTACCGTCCCTGGAGTTGGCGCCGCTGGCAAAACTTTCTGCCGCGCGCCAGCGCAACGCAGTGAGTCACTGGCTCACAGCGTTGACGCGGTTGCCGGATAGCGACCATTGGTCGGGTTGGGATGATTTGCGCGATGCCACGGTTGATGCCCGTCCAATCTGGCGATTGGCGGAGGGCGAATTACATCGGGCGGGTGGGCGTATCTGGTGGCTTTCGGGCTGCTGGCTGCGCATTCCGCCCTCCGCCAGCGTCTGGGCTGACCCCTCGACTGCGCTGGCATTGCCGGAAAATGGCGTGCTCACCTTCACCGGCCAAATCCCCGCTGGCCCGCTGCAGATCCGCTATCGTGAAGGAGGCGAGGTCATGAGTCTGTCTGGTCGCGGGCACCGGGATCTCAAGCGTTTGCTCAACGAACGCGGTATTCCAGGCTTCGTCCGTGGCAGATTGCCGCTGGTCTATCGCGCCGGAGAATTGCTGGCGGTGGCTAATGTGCGGGGCTTGAGTGGCAGTGAGCACTGGGGCTGGCATTTGCATTGGCAGCCACCTTGCGAAGATCAAGGTTTGAGCTGAAAGGGGCTTTCCGGTAGACTACGCTCCCTTCTTGATACAACTTCTGTGGATTCGCCTGAATTGCAGGAGTTGCCGATTACCAAGCAGTCTTTGCTGGGCGATTCCAAAAAATGTGTAGCGAGCAACGTACCGGTGTTCCATCTGCCGGTCTGTCCCAACGCGGCGGTTTTTTTGAAAGGTGCACTGTGATTAATGCAGGTGATCGGGGGCTTCGGCCTTCCTTCGCTTTCCCCGGCGGCTCGGACCGCTTTAACGCAGACTTCTAGGGTTTTTCATGACGCGCTACATATTCGTCACGGGCGGTGTTGTTTCTTCATTGGGGAAAGGCATCGCATCGGCTTCATTGGCGGCCATCCTGGAGGCGCGGGGACTTAAGGTCACCATGCTGAAGCTGGACCCGTACATCAACGTTGACCCGGGCACCATGAGCCCGTTCCAGCACGGTGAAGTGTTCGTCACCCACGACGGCGCCGAGACCGACCTGGACCTGGGCCACTACGAGCGGTTCATCCGCACGACCATGACCCAGAACAACAACTTCACTACCGGCCGTGTCTATGAACACGTCCTGCGCAAAGAGCGTCGTGGTGACTACCTGGGTGCAACCATCCAGGTCATCCCGCACATCACCGACGAAATCAAGCGCCGCATCATCAAGGGCGCCGGCGATGCCGACGTGGCGATGGTCGAGATCGGTGGCACCGTGGGTGACATCGAGTCGCAACCGTTCCTCGAAGCGATCCGTCAATTGCGTTTCGAAGTCGGCGCCAAGCGCGCGATGCTGATGCACCTGACGCTGGTGCCGTACATCGCTACTGCCGGCGAAACCAAAACCAAGCCAACCCAGCACTCGGTCAAGGAACTGCGTTCCATCGGCCTGCAGCCAGACGTGCTGGTGTGTCGTTCCGATCACCCGATCGACATCTCTTCGCGTCGCAAGATCGCGCAGTTCACCAACGTTGAAGAACGTGCGGTGATCGCGCTGGAAGACGCCGACACCATCTACAAGATCCCGGGCATCCTTCACTCCCAGGGCCTGGACGATTTCGTCGTCGAGCGTTTCGGCCTGCAATGCGGCAGCGCCGATCTGTCCGAGTGGGAAGCCGTGGTTGACGCCAAGCTGAACCCGGAACACGAAGTCACCATCGCGATGGTCGGCAAGTACATGGAACTGCTGGACGCCTACAAGTCGCTGATCGAAGCGATGAGTCACGCCGGCATCAGCAACCGCACCAAGGTCAACCTGCGCTACATCGATTCCGAAGACATCGAAAACCAGGGCACCGCGCTGCTGGAAGGTGTCGACGCGATCCTCGTACCGGGCGGCTTCGGTCTGCGCGGCGTGGAAGGCAAGATCACCGCCGTTCAATACGCTCGTGAAAACAAGGTTCCATACCTCGGCATCTGCCTGGGCATGCAAGTGGCCGTGATCGAGTTCGCTCGTAACGTGCTGGGCTGGAAAGACGCCAACTCCACCGAGTTCGATCGCGCCAGCGGTCACCCGGTCGTGGGGCTGATCACCGAGTGGGAAGATGCCACCGGCGCGGTTGAAACCCGTACTGAATCGTCCGACCTGGGCGGCACCATGCGCCTCGGCGCTCAGGATTGCCTGCTGGAACCGGGTTCCCTGGTGCACGATTGCTACGCCAAGGACGTGATCGTCGAACGTCACCGTCATCGCTACGAAGTGAACAACAACCTGCTGCCGCAAATCATCGAAGCCGGCCTGAAAATCTCCGGTCGCTCCGGTGATGGCGCGCTGGTAGAAGTGGTTGAAGCCCCGGATCATCCATGGTTCGTCGCTTGCCAGTTCCACCCTGAGTTCACCTCGACACCTCGCGACGGTCACCCGTTGTTCAGCGGTTTCGTTAAAGCAGCTTTGGTTCAACACCAGAAGAAGGCGTAAATCCGATGGCGCAGAAGATCATCCGTGTAGGCGATATCGAGATTGCCAACGACAAGCCAATGGTGCTTTTCGGTGGCATGAACGTGCTGGAAAGCCGCGACATGGCGATGCAGGTCTGCGAAGAATACGTAAAGGTCACCGAGAAACTCGGTATCCCTTACGTGTTCAAGGCCAGCTTCGACAAGGCCAACCGTTCCTCCGTGACCTCTTACCGTGGCCCCGGCCTGGAAGAGGGCATGCGGATTTTCCAGGACATCAAGCAAGCCTTCGGCGTGCCGATCATCACCGACGTCCACGAGCCTGAGCAGGCCGCGGTCGTCGCTGAAGTCTGCGACATCATCCAGCTGCCGGCCTTCCTGTCGCGCCAGACCGACCTCGTGGTCGCGATGGCCAAGACCGGCGCGGTGATCAACATCAAGAAAGCCCAGTTCCTCGCCCCGCATGAGATGAAACACATCCTGAGCAAGTGCGTGGAAGCGGGTAACGATCAGTTGATCCTCTGCGAACGCGGTTCGAGCTTTGGCTACAACAACCTGGTCGTCGACATGCTCGGCTTCGGCATCATGAAGCAGTTCGAATACCCGGTGTTCTTCGACGTGACCCACGCGCTGCAAATGCCCGGCGGTCGCTCCGATTCCGCCGGCGGTCGTCGCGCCCAGGTCACTGACCTGGCCAAGGCTGGCATGAGTCAGTCGCTGGCCGGTCTGTTCCTCGAAGCCCACCCGGACCCGGACAACGCCAAGTGCGACGGCCCTTGTGCCTTGCGCCTGGACAAACTGGAGCCATTCCTGGCCCAGCTCAAAGCCCTGGACGAACTGGTGAAGAGTTTTCCGACGGTAGAAACCGCGTAAACCTCATTTCTCCGGTAAAGTACCGCACGATTTGTTGCTCAGGCCCTCGGGCCTGAGCCTTATCGTCCGCAAGTCTGCCCGCTGCACACCACTTGCCGACGGTAAAAGATTTCCTCTAGCTGCGTCGTTTTCGTCAACTTTGGAGTGTTTACAACAATGGCAAAAATCGTCGACATCAAAGGTCGTGAAGTTCTCGACTCCCGTGGCAATCCCACCGTGGAAGCGGACGTGCTTCTCGATAACGGCATCATCGGCAGCGCTTGCGCGCCGTCCGGTGCTTCCACTGGCTCGCGTGAAGCACTCGAGCTGCGTGATGGCGACAAGAGCCGTTACCTGGGCAAGGGCGTTCTGAAGGCCGTGGCCAACATCAACGGTCCGATCCGTGAGCTGTTGAAAGGCATGGACCCAAGCGACCAGAAAGCGCTGGATCACGCGATGATCAAGCTCGACGGTACCGAAAACAAAGGCTCCCTGGGCGCTAACGCGATCCTCGCCGTTTCCCTGGCCGCGGCCAAGGCTGCAGCACAGGACCAGGACCTGCCGCTGTACGCTCACATCGCCAACCTGAACGGCACCCCGGGTGTCTACTCGATGCCGGTTCCGATGATGAACATCATCAACGGTGGCGAGCACGCCGATAACAACGTCGACATCCAGGAATTCATGGTTCAGCCGGTTGGCGCCAAGTCTTTCTCGGAAGGTCTGCGCATGGGTACCGAGATTTTCCATCACCTCAAAGCCGTCCTGAAGGCCCGTGGCCTGAGCACTGCCGTGGGTGACGAAGGTGGTTTTGCACCGAACCTGGCTTCCAACGAAGACGCTTTGAAAGTGATCTCCGAGGCCGTGGCCAACGCCGGTTACAAGCTGGGCACCGACGTGACACTGGCACTGGATTGCGCGGCCAGCGAGTTCTACGAAGACGGTAAATACAACCTGTCCGGCGAAGGCCAGGTGTTCACCGCTGAAGGTTTCGCCGACTACCTGAAAGGCCTGACCGAGCGTTATCCGATCATCTCGATCGAAGACGGCCTGGACGAGTCCGACTGGGCTGGCTGGAAAATCCTCACCGACAAGATCGGCGAGAAGACCCAGCTGGTAGGCGACGACCTGTTCGTGACCAACACCAAGATCCTGAAAGAAGGCATCGATAAAAAGATCGCCAACTCGATCCTGATCAAGTTCAACCAGATCGGTACCCTGACCGAAACCCTGGAAGCCATCCAGATGGCCAAGGCCGCTGGTTACACCGCCGTGATCTCGCACCGCTCCGGCGAAACCGAAGATTCGACCATTGCCGATCTGGCGGTGGGCACCTCGGCTGGCCAGATCAAGACCGGCTCCCTGTGCCGTTCGGACCGCGTGTCCAAGTACAACCAACTGCTGCGTATCGAAGAGCAGTTGAACGGCAAAGCCAAGTACAACGGTCGCAGCGAATTCCGCGGTTAATCGTTAACTGGTAAAAAGACACCGGATTGTGTCGGAAAAATCGCTACAGCGATGGATTTGCCACTAATCTGATGCCTTATAAGCACAAGCCTGGGTCTTCCAGGCTTCGTGCTATCAGAAGCTTCAAAGTTTTGGCATGGCTGTCTTTTTTCACTGGATACCTGATATTCGATGCGCAGTCCCAATTGGTTGTTCCTCGTCTTGCTCTTGCTGCTGGCTGGCCTGCAATACCGCCTGTGGGTGGGTAATGGCAGTCTGGCGCAAGTGGCCGAGTTGACTCAGCAGATCGCAGATCAACACGCTGAGAACGAAGGGTTGCTGGAACGCAATCGGGTCATGGACGCTGAAGTCAGTGAGTTGAAAAAAGGCATGGAGACCGTTGAAGAGCGGGCTCGCCATGAGCTGGGCATGGTCAAGGACGGTGAAACCCTTTACCAGTTGGCCCAATGATCCAGTCGTTACCGGCCTTCTGGGCCGTGATTCCTGCCGCGGGCGTCGGTGCCCGTATGGCCGCGGACCGTCCCAAGCAATACTTGCAACTGGGCGGGCGCACTATTCTCGAACACAGCCTTGGCTGTTTCCTTGATCATCCTGCCCTGAAGGGGTTGGTGGTCAGTCTTGCTGTAGATGATCCTTACTGGCCGAACCTGGCGTGTGCTACCGATCCGCGTATTCAGCGGGTCGAGGGCGGCGACGAGCGTTCCGGGTCGGTGCTCAATGCCTTGCTTCATCTGCACGCTCAAGGTGCTGACGATGAAGACTGGGTGCTGGTTCACGACGCCGCACGGCCGAATCTGGCACGTGATGATCTTGATAAGTTGTTGAGTGAGTTGGCGGACGATCCAGTGGGCGGGCTGCTGGCAGTTCCTGCCCGCGATACGCTCAAACGGGTCGACAAGCACGGTCGTGTGGTTGAAACCGTGGATCGCAGCGTGATCTGGCAGGCGTACACGCCGCAGATGTTTCGCCTCGGCGCGTTGCATCGGGCGTTGGCGGACAGTCTGGTTGCGGATGCCTTGGTGACTGATGAAGCTTCGGCCATGGAGTGGGCAGGTTTGGCGCCGCGTCTGATTGAAGGGCGATCCGATAATCTCAAAGTTACTCGGCCTGAAGACCTTGAGTGGTTGCGGCAGCGCTGGGCTAATCGCCGCTAAGCCTTTTCGTGTTCATACGGGCCACCGAGTCGCGCCCTTCGCGAGCAAACCCGCTCCCACACGAGATCTCGGTCGGTTACATGTTTGGTGGTATGACGCTGAACCAATGTGGGAGCGGGCTTGCTCGCGAAAGCGGTGGTCCAGTCAACGAATTTATCGCTGAATGCATTGGCAGGTCTAACTCCGATACTCCGGCCTTTGCGCCAACCCTTCCTTCAAATAATCCACCAACTTGCGCACCTTCGGCGACAGGTGCCGCTGCTGTGGATAAAGCGCCCAAACCGCCGTGTTCGGCGGTTGGTGAGCCTCCAGCAGTGAAATCAATTCGCCGTTTTTCAGATGCTCCAGCACGTAGTAATCCGGCAGCTGACACAAACCCACGCCCTGTAACGCCGCATCCAAAACTGCTTGCCCACTGTTACAGCGCCAGTTTCCTTGCACCCGTTGCGAAAATTCCCGCCCGTTCTGTTCAAGTTGCCACATGTCCGAACTGCCGATGAGGCAATTGTGGCGGCTGAGTTCCGACAAGCTGTGTGGGCGACCATACCGTTCCACGTAGGAAGGCGACGCGCACAAATACATGCGCCGTGGTGCGAGGCGTGTGGCGACCAATCGTGAATCCTGAAGACGTCCGAGGCGGATCGCCAGGTCCAGCCCTTCGTGCACCAGGTCGAGAGGGCGGTTGCTCAGTTCAATGTCGACGCGCAATTGTGGATAAAGGCCCATGAAACGGGTCACCAATGGCACGATGAAGCGTTCGCCATACGCCACGGCGCAGGTCATGCGCAGCATGCCCTTGGGTTCGCTGGTCAAGTCGCCGACTGCGCGCAAGGCTTCTTCGCGACCGTCCTGCAAGCGCTGGCAATGTTGCAAAAAGGTTTGCCCGGCTTCGGTCAGCGTAACCCGGCGAGTGCTGCGGTAAAGCAGCCGCGTCTGGAGGCGTTCTTCGAGGCGTGCGATTTGTCGACTGATGTGAGAGGAAGAAACCCCAAGGCGTTCCGCCGCCGCCGTGAATTGGCTGCACTCGGCCACCGCGACGAACTCGTCGATCCCTTCCCAGCGGTTTTCAGACATCAAGGATTATCCCTGTGTGGCAATAATGTTTTGCTTTTGTCCGGATTATTCCTCGTAAGGCGCTGTATTACACTCCCTGTCTCGTTTTTATTCACTGGAGAATCCACATGATCAAGTCGCGCGCTGCCGTTGCCTTCGAGGCCAAGAAACCTCTCGAGATTGTCGAAGTCGATGTCGCCATGCCCAAGGCCGGTGAAGTCCTGCTGCGAGTGGTGGCCTCCGGTGTCTGCCATACCGACGCCTACACCCTGTCGGGCTCGGACCCGGAAGGCATCTTCCCGTCGATCCTCGGTCACGAAGGTGGCGCGGTGGTAGAGGCGATCGGTGAGGGCGTGACCTCCGTCGCGGTCGGCGACCATGTGATCCCGCTGTACACCCCGGAATGCCGTCAGTGCAAATTCTGTCTGTCGGGCAAAACCAACCTGTGTCAGGCGATTCGCGCGACTCAAGGCAAGGGCCTGATGCCGGATGGCACTTCGCGCTTTTCCTACAAGGGTCAGCCAATTTTCCACTACATGGGGACCTCGACATTCTCCGAGTACACCGTGCTGCCGGAAATCTCCGTCGCCAAAATTCCAAAAGAAGCGCCACTGGAAAAAGTCTGCCTGCTGGGCTGCGGCGTGACTACCGGCATCGGCGCGGTGCTCAATACCGCCAAGGTAAAACCGGGTGATACCGTGGCCATTTTCGGTCTCGGCGGCATCGGCCTGTCGGCCGTGATCGGTGCGGTCAAGGCCAAGGCTGCGCGCATCATTGCCATCGACATCAACCCAGCCAAGTTCGAGATCGCCAAGCAGTTGGGTGCAACCGATTGTGTGAACCCGAAAGATTTCGATCGTCCGATCCAGGAAGTCATCGTCGACATGACTGACGGCGGCGTCGACTTTTCCTTCGAGTGCATCGGCAATGTGCAATTGATGCGTGCGGCCCTTGAGTGCTGCCACAAGGGGTGGGGTGAGTCGGTGATTATCGGCGTGGCCGGTGCCGGCCAGGAAATCTCCACCCGTCCATTCCAGCTGGTGACCGGTCGCGTCTGGCGCGGTTCGGCATTCGGCGGCGTGCGCGGTCGTACCGAGTTGCCAAGCTACGTCGAGATGGCCGAAACCGGCGAAATCCCGCTGGATACTTTCATCACCCACACCATGGGCCTGGAAGATATCAACAAGGCTTTCGACCTGATGCACGAAGGCAAAAGCATCCGTAGCGTCATCCATTTCTGAGGTCGGTCATGAGCCTGGAAAATATCTCCTGCCAGAAAAGCTTCGGCGGCTGGCACAAACGCTACAAGCACCGCTCCGATGTGCTCGGCTGCGACATGGTGTTCGCCGTGTACCTGCCGCCGCAAGCGGAGCAGGGCGGCAAGCTGCCGGTGCTGTATTGGTTGTCCGGCCTGACCTGCTCCGACGAGAACTTCATGCACAAGGCTGGCGCGATGCGCATGGCTGCCGAGCTTGGATTGATTATCGTCGCGCCGGACACCAGCCCTCGCGGCCCCGATGTGCCGGGCGATCCGGATGGCGCGTGGGACTTCGGTCTCGGTGCCGGGTTTTACCTGAATGCCACGCAGGAACCCTGGTCCCGGCACTATCGGATGCATGACTATGTCGTGCAGGAATTGCCGGCATTGGTCGAAGCCCATTTCCCGGCGTCGGACAAGCGCGGCATCAGCGGTCACTCCATGGGTGGCCACGGTGCACTGGTCTGCGCCTTGCGCAATCCTGGGCGTTATCAGTCGGTGTCGGCGTTCTCGCCGATCAACAATCCGATGGATTGCCCTTGGGGTCAGAAGGCGTTTTCCCGCTACTTGGGGGAGGACCGATCGAAATGGCGTGAGTGGGATGCCTGCGTCCTGATTGCCGAGGCGAGCGAGAAGTTGCCGCTGTTGGTCGACCAAGGTGATCGCGATGATTTCCTGGCCACTCAGCTCAAGCCTGAAGCCTTGCAACAGGCCGCCAAACTGGCCGGTCATCCGCTGACGTTGCGCTTGCAACCGGGCTACGACCACAGCTATTTCTTTATCGCCAGCTTCATTGATGACCACTTGCAACATCATGGACGTGCTCTAAGCGCCTAATATCCGACAAAGCAGGTAGAATCACGCCCTGACAAAAATCGGGGCGTTTTTTTATGCGTATTGGCCACGGCTATGATGTGCACCGTTTCGCTGAAGGCGATTTCATTACTCTGGGCGGCGTGCGTATCGCACACGGCTTCGGGCTGCTCGCTCACTCCGACGGTGACGTCCTGCTGCACGCCTTGAGCGATGCCTTGCTCGGCGCCGCTGCGCTGGGTGATATCGGCAAGCACTTCCCGGACACTGACCCGACATTCAAGGGCGCCGACAGTCGCGTGCTGTTGCGTCACGTCGTCGCACTGATCCACGCCAAAGGCTGGAAAGTCGGCAACGTCGATAACACCATCGTCGCCCAAGCGCCGAAAATGGCCCCGCATATCGAATCGATGCGCGCGCTGATTGCCGCGGATCTTCAAGTTGAGTTGGATCAAGTGAACGTGAAAGCTACCACCACCGAAAAGCTCGGCTTTGTCGGTCGCGAAGAAGGCATTGCCGTGCATTCCGTTGCCTTGTTGCTGCGCGCATGAACGAAGCGCAATTGCTCGGCCCGCGGGCCTATGGTGACGCCCTCGGTACGGCGGTTTTAAAAGCCACGGCGGAAGATTTTCAGGTCGATGAAGTGCTCGATATCCCCCTCAGTGGTGATGGCGAACACCTGTGGATCTGGGTGGAAAAGCGCGGCCTGAATACCGAAGAAGCGGCACGGCGCATTGCCAAGGCAGCGGGTGTGCCATTGCGCACCGTCAGTTATGCGGGCCTCAAGGATCGTCAGGCGCTGACTCGCCAGTGGTTCAGCGTGCAGTTGCCGGGCAAGGCTGATCCTGATTTGTCTGCGGCCGAAAACGACACGCTGAAAATCCTCAAGACCGGTCGGCACAAGCGCAAGCTGCAACGCGGTGCCCATTCGGCGAACGGCTTCACCTTGCGGCTGACGCAATTCGCTGGCGATAAAGCCGCGATTGAAGGGCGGTTGCAGTTGATCGCCAAGCAAGGTATTCCGAATTATTTCGGTGCCCAGCGTTTCGGCTTTGACGGCGGCAACGTGGTCGATGCCCGTGCCTGGGCCGCGCGCAAAGCGCTGCCGGAGCAACGCAATGTCCGTTCGCGTCTGCTCTCCACCGCCCGTAGCTTTTTGTTCAATCAGGTATTGGCGGCGCGTGTGGCCGATGGCACCTGGCAGAAAGCGCTGGTGGGCGATCTGCTGGCCTTCACTGACAGCCGCAGTTTTTTCCCGGCCGGTGAAGCCGAGTGCAGCGACCCGCGCCTGGCGATTCTCGACCTGCACCCGACCGGCCCTCAGTGGGGCGAAGGTGACTCGCCGGCGACCGGCGCTGTCCATGTACTGGAGCAGGCAGTCGCCGCTCGCGAAGCGGATCTGCGCGATTGGTTGATTAACGCCGGAATGAGCCACGAACGTCGCATCCTGCGGCTGCCCATTGGTGGGTTGACGTGGCATTATCCCGAGCCTGACATTCTGCAACTGGAATTCGTCCTCCCGGCCGGATGCTTTGCCACCGTATTGGTGCGCGAGCTTGTTGATCTGGTGCCGGTGGGGCAGACGGACAGCCCATGCGTATTCTGATTTCTAACGACGATGGGGTAACCGCACCCGGTCTCGCCGCGCTTTATGCTGCGCTGGCGGATTACACCGAATGCGTGGTTATCGCCCCGGACCAGGACAAAAGCGGCGCCAGCAGCTCGCTGACGCTCGACCGTCCGTTGCACCCGCAAACCCTGGCCAACGGCTTTATCAGCCTGAACGGCACACCCACCGATTGCGTGCACCTGGGCCTTAACGGCTTGCTGGAGCGCGAACCGGACATGGTAGTTTCCGGCATCAACCTGGGCGCCAACCTGGGCGACGACGTGCTGTATTCCGGCACCGTTGCGGCGGCACTCGAGGGGCGTTTCCTTGAGCGTCCTTCGTTCGCCTTTTCGTTGGTCTCACGGCAAGTGGAGAACCTTCCCACGGCCGCTTACTTTGCGCGCAAACTGGTCGAGGCCCACGCCGACCTCGACTTGCCACCGCGCACGGTACTCAACGTGAACATTCCCAATTTGCCGCTGGATCATATTCGCGGCATTCAGCTGACCCGCCTCGGGCACCGCGCACGTGCTGCGGCACCGATGAAAGTGGTCGACCCCCGCGGCAAGTCCGGTTACTGGATCGCCGCCGCCGGGGATGCCGAAGATGGCGGCCCTGGCACAGATTTCCATGCGGTGATGCAGGGTTATGTGTCGATTACCCCGCTGCAACTGGATCGCACCTTCAATGATGCCTTCAGAAGTCTCGATGGCTGGTTGGAGGGGTTGCGCTAATGGCTCGTGAACAAGACCCGATGCATCGTGGCATCGGGATGACCTCGCAGCGCACGCGCGAGCGCCTGATCCAGCGGTTGTATGAGGAAGGCATTTCCAACGCCAAGGTGCTGGAAGTGATCCGCCGTACACCGCGTCACCTGTTCGTCGATGAAGCGCTGGCGCACCGCGCCTACGAAGACACGGCGTTGCCGATCGGCAATAACCAGACGATCTCCCAGCCTTATATGGTGGCCCGCATGAGCGAGTTGCTGCTTGAGGCGGGCCCGTTGGACAAGGTGATGGAGATCGGCACCGGGTCGGGTTATCAGACAGCGATCCTGTCCCAACTGGTCGAGCGGGTTTTCTCGGTCGAGCGCATCAAGGTATTGCAGGACCGGGCCAAGGAACGTCTGGTCGATCTCAACTTGCGTAACGTGGTCTTCCGCTGGGGCGATGGTTGGGAAGGCTGGCCGGCGCTGGCGCCGTATAACGGCATTATCGTGACGGCCGTGGCCACCGATGTGCCTCAGGCGCTGCTCGATCAATTGGCCCCTGGCGGGCGACTGGTGATTCCTGTCGGCTCCGGTGAGGTGCAGCAACTGATGCTGATCATCCGCGAAGAACAAGGCTTTTCACGCCGCGTTCTGGGGGCGGTGCGCTTCGTACCACTGCTCAACGGGCCGCTGGCCTGATCATTTGTTCAGGCACGCTGAATTCTCTTCGATTGCTCGGGTCTTACAGCGGCATCGATGGGTTAAACAGGATTCATCGGCAGGCAGCAAACGTGTGCGCGGAGCGATTTCGCTTGATTAAAGGTAAAGCCTGTTCGGCCCGTTATACTTGCGACATTTCGTGCCGAAACACGGCAATCCACAATTTCAGCCACCACAAAGGGAGCGGCGGGTGAGTCTCACAGTCATTGCGCAGCGTATGGGTACAAAGAGCTTTCAGCGCCTGGTGACTGGCCTCGTCATGAGCACCTTGCTGGTCGGTTGCTCCAGTTCCAAAACGAGTGACGTGCGTGTCGTCGATCGCAACAAGACCGTCGCCCAGCGTCCGGCGGTGACCACGGGTCAATACGTCGTTCGACCAAAAGATACGTTGTTCTCGATCGCTTTTCGCTACGGCTGGGACTACAAAGCCCTCGCCGCACGGAACAACATTCCTACGCCGTATACGATCCATCCGGGTCAGACAATTCGCTTCGACGGTCGCACCGGATCAACGTCGGCGTCGGTGGCCAGTGCTGCCGATACAGCGCCTTCGTCTTCGCTGAAAACCACGGTAATCCGGCGTCAGCCGAATGGCGCAACGACCAGCACAGCGGTGGTTGCACCGTCCGTCGCCAACAAGCCGACCCCTGCTCCGATGCCTCCTGCCGGCCCGGCCCCGACCGGCTGGGGATGGCCATCTAATGGCATTCTGATTGGAAAGTTCTCCTCAAACGGTAGTTTGAATAAAGGAATTGATATCGCCGGAGATTTGGGACAGCCTGTTTTAGCTGCGTCTGATGGGACGGTGGTATACGCCGGGAGTGGCTTAAGGGGCTACGGCGAATTAGTCATCATCAAACACAGCGATACCTACGTCAGTGCCTACGGACATAACCGCAGGCTGTTGGTTCGGGAGGGGCAGCAGGTCAAGGTCGGACAGACAATTGCCGAAATGGGGTCAACGGGTACAGACCGGGTGAAACTGCATTTTGAGATTCGCCGACAAGGTAAACCTGTAGATCCACTGCAGTTCCTGCCACGTCGTTGATTTGTTACCAGCCTGTTCCGTCACGTAGAGGGGACAGGCTCCAGCGTTGCCAAGGATAAAGGCGCCGCTTGAGCTTGGGGTCGAACTCACCAAAGGACTATAACAATGGCTCTCAGTAAAGAAGTGCCGGAGTTTGACATCGACGATGAGGTTCTCCTTATGGAGACCGGCATCGCTACGGATTCGATGTCGAATGATGAAGGGGCTGCTCCACCTTCCGTTCGTGCCAAATCCAAACACTCCGCTTCGCTAAAGCAACACAAGTACATCGACTACACGCGGGCACTTGATGCCACGCAGCTGTACCTCAACGAAATTGGCTTTTCCCCGCTGCTCTCCCCGGAAGAAGAAGTTCATTTTGCGCGTCTGTCGCAAAGTGGCGACCCGGCCGGGCGCAAGCGCATGATTGAAAGCAACCTGCGGCTGGTGGTGAAAATCGCCCGGCGTTACGTCAATCGTGGGCTGTCGCTGCTGGACCTGATCGAAGAGGGCAACCTCGGACTGATCCGGGCAGTGGAGAAATTCGATCCTGAGCGCGGCTTCCGCTTTTCGACCTACGCTACCTGGTGGATTCGTCAGACCATCGAGCGCGCAATCATGAATCAGACCCGGACCATCCGGTTGCCGATCCATGTGGTCAAAGAGCTCAACGTGTACCTGCGGGCTGCACGGGAGCTGACCCAAAAACTCGATCACGAACCCTCACCCGAAGAAATCGCCAACCTGCTGGAAAAACCAGTGGCGGAGGTCAAGCGCATGCTCGGCTTGAACGAGCGGGTTTCTTCGGTCGACGTCTCGCTGGGTCCGGATTCGGATAAAACCCTGCTGGACACCCTTACGGATGACCGCCCAACCGATCCATGTGAACTGTTGCAGGATGACGACCTGTCCCAGAGCATCGATCAATGGCTTTCGGAACTGACCGACAAGCAACGCGAAGTGGTGGTACGCCGCTTCGGCCTGCGTGGTCACGAGAGCAGCACACTTGAAGACGTGGGCCTGGAAATTGGCCTGACCCGGGAACGGGTCAGACAGATTCAGGTGGAAGGCCTGAAACGTCTTCGAGAGATTCTCGAAAAGAACGGCCTGTCGAGCGAGTCGCTGTTTCAGTAAGCAACGCGCTTGAGTGACATTAAAAAACCCCGACTGGTTCGGGGTTTTTTAATGCCTGGGAGATGGCTGGCAAGCGCCTCAGGTTTGTAGTTTCGCGCTGTAAGTCTTTGCTTACTCTTTCGTAAGTGTTCGTTATTTTTACAGTGTGGCAGTCGCCCATCTGCTACGTCTGCTCGAGTTATCTAATTGATTTATATGGTTATTAATAAATATTAAAAGCATGTGACAGAGACTTTTGCGGATTGGGGGCGATTGCTCTTGGTGGGGAACTCTCTAGTATCTGAACTGTGTCGACGGACAGACACACCCTTCAAGGATGAGGGGGATGGACATCGCAGGAAGCGATTCATCAGGACGATGAAAAGGAACACAGGGAATAAGGAAAAAATGTGGGCGGGTCAAACCGCCCCTTTTTTTGCCTGCCGAAAAGCAAAAAGGCCCGCTAGGGGCCTTTTGGGAACGCGGGGGAAATCAGCGTTCGAGGTCTTTGAGCTTGCTACCTACAGATTTGTTGATGACGCGATCAAACTCTTCAGCATCGGGCATCGATTCTTTCTTCTCGGTGATGTTGGGCCAGATTTCGGCCAACTCAACGTTCAGCTGAATGAACTGCTGCATGTCCTCCGGTACTTCATCTTCGGAGAAGATGGCCACGGCAGGGCATTCTGGTTCGCACAGTGCGCAGTCGATGCATTCATCCGGGTGAATCACCAGGAAGTTCGGGCCTTCGTAAAAGCAGTCCACCGGACAGACTTCTACGCAGTCGGTGTACTTGCACTTGATGCAGTTGTCGGTGACGACGAAGGTCATTTCTGATTTTCTCCTCAGGCGGCGGCAGCGGAGCCCCTTCATGTTGGGGTCGCCAGGTTTGGGAGCGATAGTCTGCAGGCCAGGCTATTAGCCTGCAGCATCCCAAACCGCGCGAGATTCTAACAGCTTGCAGGCAAGTGCGTTAGATCCGTGTCTTTAGTGTATAGAGCATTTCTAACGCGCGGCGCGGTGTCATGTCATCCAGATCAAGTTTGGCCAGTTCATCCAGCACCGGATGTGGCAGGCTGGCGAACATATCGCTCTGCTGCGGCGCGGCCGGTTTGCCTTTGGCAGGTTTCGGAACCTCATGGGGCAGGGCAGTCGCTTCCAGTCGGCCGAGGTGTTCGCGAGCACGCACGATCACTTCGCTCGGCACACCGGCCAACTGCGCAACCGCCAGGCCGTAGCTCTGGCTGGCAGGCCCGGGCAGCACATGGTGCAGGAACACGATGCGCTCGTTGTGCTCGGTGGCATTGAGGTGAACGTTGGCCACCAGCGGCTGGGCTTCCGGTAGCACGGTCAGCTCAAAGTAGTGGGTGGCAAACAGCGTATAAGCCCGCAGATGCGCCAGGCGTTCGGCGGCGGCCCAGGCCAGGGACAGGCCGTCGAAAGTACTCGTGCCGCGACCGACTTCGTCCATCAGCACCAGGCTGCGTTCGGTGGCGTTGTGCAGAATGTTCGCGGTTTCGCTCATTTCGACCATGAAGGTCGAGCGCCCGCCGGCCAAGTCATCGCTGGAACCGATCCGGGTGAAGATCCGGTCCACCAGCGACAATTCGCAACTGGCCGCCGGCACGAAACTGCCAATGTGCGCCAGCAGCACGATCAAAGCGGTCTGGCGCATGTAGGTGGATTTACCGCCCATGTTCGGACCGGTGATTACCAGCATGCGCGTATTGTCGTCGAGGCTCAGGTCGTTGGCCACGAACGGCGTGGTCAGCACTTGCTCGACCACCGGGTGGCGACCCTGGGAGATGCGCATGCACGGCTCGTCAACGAAGCGCGGGCAGTTCAGGTCGAGGTTCAGGGCGCGTTCGGCCAGGTTGCTCAGCACGTCCAGTTCGGCCAGTGCAGCGGCGGTGTCCTGCAACGGCGGCAATTGGGCGATCAGGTCTTCGAGCAGCGCTTCGTACAGCATTTTCTCGCGGGCGAGGGCGCGGCTCTTGGCCGACAGCGCCTTGTCCTCGAACGCTTTCAGTTCCGGCGTGATGAAGCGCTCGGCACCTTTGAGCGTCTGGCGGCGGATGTAGTCGGCCGGTGCCGATTCAGCCTGCTTGCTCGGCAATTCGATGAAGTAACCGTGAATGCGGTTGTAACCGACCTTCAGGTGCGACAGGCCGGTGCGAGCCTTCTCCCGTGCTTCCAGATCGATCAGGAACTGCCCGGCGTTTTCGCTCAGTGACTGCAGGTCGTCGAGTTCGCTGTCGTAACCGGTCTTCAACACGCCGCCGTCACGGATCACCGCTGGCGGGTTGTCGATAATGGCTTTTTCCAGCAGCGCCGCGAGTTCCGGGTAGGTGCTGGTGGTCTTCGCCAGTTGAATGATGTGCGGTGCTTCCAGCTCAGTCATCGCCGCTTGCAGCTCAGGCAGCGCACCGAGTGCATCGCGCAGGCGAGCCAGGTCACGAGGACGGGCATTGCGCAGGCCGATCCGCGCCAGAATCCGCTCGATGTCGCCGATTTCCTTGAGCTGCGGTTGCAGTTTTTCGAAACGGTAACCGTCGAGCAGGCAGGTGATCGAAGTCTGGCGCGCCAGCAATACGCTGAGGTCGCGCAGCGGACGGTTCAGCCAACGGGTCAGCAGGCGACTGCCCATGGCCGTCTGGCAGCGGTCGACAACCGATTGCAACGTGTTGTCGCGCCCGCCCGCCAGGTTGGTGTCCAGTTCCAGGTTGCGACGACTCGCGCCGTCCAGCACTACGGTATCGTCCAGACGTTCATGGCGCAGGCTGCGCAAGTGCGGCAGGGCGGTGCGCTGGGTTTCCTTGGCGTAGCTGAGCAGGCAACCGGCGGCGCCGATGGCCAGGGTCAGGTTCTCGCAGCCGAAGCCTTTCAGGTCCTGGGTGGAGAACTGCTGACAAAGACTTTTCAGCGCCGAGTCGCGCTCGAAATCCCACGGCGCACGGCGACGAACCCCACGACGTTTTTCCGCCGGCAGATCCTTTGGCCAGTCATCCGGAATCATCAGCTCTACCGGATTGACCCGCTCCAGTTCCGCCAGCAGATTTTCCCAGCCTTTGATCTCCAGCACGGTGAAGTTGCCGCTGGTGATGTCCAGCACCGCCAGACCGAACAGACGTTCGTCACCCAGCACCGCCGCGATCAGGTTGTCCCGACGCTCATCCAGCAGCGCTTCATCACTGACCGTGCCCGGCGTGATGATCCGCACCACCTGACGATCCACCGGACCCTTGCTGGTGGCCGGATCGCCGACCTGCTCACAAATCACCACCGATTCGCCGAGCTTCACCAGTTTCGCAAGGTAACCTTCGGCGGCGTGGTAAGGAATCCCACACATCGGAATCGCTTGACCGGCCGACTGCCCACGGGCGGTCAGGGTGATGTCCAGCAACTTGGCGGCCTTCTTCGCGTCTTCGTAGAAGATCTCGTAGAAGTCGCCCATGCGGTAGAACATCAGCTGGTCGGGGTGCTGGTTCTTCAGGCGCCAGTATTGCTGCATCATCGGCGTGTGGCTGGATAAATCTGAGATAGCTTTATTCATCAGTGAGTTAGCATTATTCGTTCAAAAGTGTGGGGCGAAAATGGGGCTTTAGGGTTTGCATGTTGAATGCCTGACCAGATGTGTAGAAGCTAAGTCGGCAACTCGTCGACCCTCCACTTGGCATACACCTCGACAAGCAGGTTGAAATCCTTGTGGCCCATTTGCAATGAACGCAAGGTTACCACGGGCAGTCAGGCACCTGCAGGCGCAGGTGTGTCCGCCTGCCTGGCTAGTATTTCGGCCCAAGGATGGCCGACAGAACCACTTCAGTGAGGATCCGGTGTCCGAAATCGTTGGGGTGGTTCAACCCATTTCCTGTGACGTCCAGATAGTTTTTCCTGGACATCATCATGTCCCATGCCGACGTCATGTCGGCCACAGCGACTGACGGGTTGTGCCTGGCAAGCTCTCGGAGAACAGGCAAATAACCTGTAATGTTCGAACGCTTTTGAATGAACGTCGAAGGGTTTGCCCGCAGCGGTGACACCAGCAGTATCGGCACTCTTGGCTGCTTTGCTCTGATGGCACTGATGACCGTCTGCATGTTTGTCTTATATTCGTCGGGTTTAAACACGCCGCCGTCATTCATCCCAAAGGCCAAAATAACAAGATCGGACTTCTTGTCGTTGACTCGATATCCGACAGCTGAGACGGCATTGATAGAACTCCATCCACCCACTGCGTTATTGCGCGACTCAAACATCATTGGATATTTGTTATTTAAATACGCCATGACAAGACCCGCGTACCCGGGCTGATTGGGGGCGGAGTAAATGCTGGTGGCGTTGGCTCCAACAGTGATTGAATCCCCGAAGAAGGTAATGGAAAGCGGGACTTTCCCGACCACGTTCCTCAAATCACCCAGATTACCGATGGTCTTAGTCGCGAAGCTTTGGCGCTTGTCATAAGTGATTGCGTATTGAAATTCCTGGAATCCTGGTGTCACGCGCACACCATAGTTCTTTAGATCGGTCTCAGTAAGATCGCCTGAAAATCCTCGCGGCGCTCGTTTGATGGCGCTGCCGGGAGTGATCTTGATTCCTTCTTTCGTCGGTATGTAGTCCGTCATCGGCTTGAATACCTGGCCGGTAGCAGGGTTGTACACCAGCCGGATTTTCGTTGGCGCAAACATCGTTCTGACAAAGTTCGATCGCCCTTCTTCCGTGTAGAAGGTCTCGCCGAATACCGTAGGCCCGGCCAGGCTGCGCTGATCAGTGTGAAATTTGCTGACGACTGCTGCACTGCAATCAAGATTGGCGCAGGTCTGAAAGTTTTCTTCAATGGGCACGCCGTCCGGCCCATTCGCAGCGTTAGCGGCACCCGCAACGACAAGTATCAGGGAGGTTAAGAGGTGACGCATCTTGGACTGACTCGCATGTATTTTTTGATTGCCATGTTCATTGGCTTTTCAATGTAGAGGTGCCCGACGATGCCAGCGGCATGGCAAACAAACAGATAGCAGGCCAGGTAGATCCAGACGTTGACTGTTTGATCCAGGCCGGAGCGCATCCAGAGGAAGAAAAAGATTGGCGCAACAAACCCATGGATCAGGTAAAGGCTATAGGACGCATCACCGAGTAAGCCAAATACCTTTGACTCTTTGGTGTCCCGCTCAAGGCTCAACGCGGACCACACTAGAAGGAACGCGGGCATGCCCCAGGCGATTGGTCGATATAGCAGGCCGGGAACCTGTATCAATCCCTTCAGTTCAACAAACAGGAACAGGGGTATTGCGAGAACAGCACACGCAATCGCCACGCCTTTTGGCATCAACGTGCCGCCCGATACCAGGCGGTACAGAAAGATGCCGAGCATGAACTCAATAATCATTGGGTTCGCGAACGAGGTCGCCACCGCGCCAACATGAGCGTTTGAAGCGAGCAGCATCGCAGCGAAGAAGAAAACGATTAAGCCCACTTCGAGGGTGGCCAGCTTCTGCGAGCGAAACAGCAGCACGACAGCGATGGCCGCGTAAAACATGAATTCAACCTGAAGTGTCCAGCCGATCCCGAGGATAGGAGGGCGCGTCCAGTGAGTGAACGTCATGGTTTCCACGAACCAGCCCCAGTCCATCCGTGAGCCATTGAAGAAATAGGCAAGCTCGGGGGTGACGTTGTCGATTTTTCCGGCCATCACCAGCCAGGAAACGAATACCACCACGCAGATGGTGAAGCAGTACATTGGCCAAATTCTGGTTATCCGGCGCCACAGGAAGCCGGTCGGCCCCATCAGGGCGGTTGAACCTTGCTTGTACAACCCACCGTACAAAATGAACGGCATGATGAAGCCGCTAATTATGAAGAAGATGTCGACGCCGAATCCGCCGAGGTTCGTCACGCTCGACGGAATTCCGTAAATCTGAAGGTTCGCGTGGGCGCAAACGACTAGAAAGGCCGCTAAGAAGCGCAGGTATTGGATGTTTTTTATCATGCGTCCGGTGCTCGGGTCGTTATGCACTTGCTGAAGAGGCGCGAAGTCTAAACGGCGCGCTGACTGCGCGCCATCATTCATGTGCCAGTTGCGCCTCTACATCGACTGACACCTGCCTATCCGTTGCGGGCTCACCGGCGTGACCCCCTCCAGGAACAGGCTGCGTGTCAGGGGCACGCGCCTTTTGGCCTGAATTCTGCGACGACAAGATACTGAGTCGAGCGGATGTATTACCGCTCTGCAGGTGCCATTTCAGCTTTCGCGACCTTGGGTTTGGGGAACAACTTGTTCAAAAAGTCGCGACATGGTTTTTCAACCGTCAAGTGCAGTCCTATGGACATCGTAATGATCAGACCCAGGAAAATCAGCTCAAAGGCGATATTGATCCCTAGGGAACTCGTTGTCTTTACGGCAAATATTGGGTAGGTGATCATATGAATCATGTAAAAAGCAAAAGAGGCTTCGCCCAACAATACAATTTTCTTTGTCGATAGAAATTTGCTCAGGTACCCCGCGCGGTCGATTGCCAGAGACAAGATCAGCAATGTAAAGGCACCTGCGTAAGCGGCGTCCCAACTATAGGCAGAGTAATA
Organism: Pseudomonas sp. LBUM1660; assembly: GCF_059695935.1. Taxonomy (NCBI): domain Bacteria; kingdom Pseudomonadati; phylum Pseudomonadota; class Gammaproteobacteria; order Pseudomonadales; family Pseudomonadaceae; genus Pseudomonas; species Pseudomonas sp. LBUM1660. The sequence goes on from NZ_CP166795.1 coordinate 1,437,354, forward strand.
AAGTTGTTTGCAAGACATCACGGCAAGAACGACTGCAAGGCTGACGTAAGACATCACGCGCCACATTTTTACATTGCTCAGGATGTGCGAGTGTCGAGCAAAAAAGATAGCGGCCAGTATACCGAGGCTAAAGTCCAGGACACGAAACAGCGGGAAGTTGTAGAGCCAGCGATGTGCAGAGTTTGGATCTGCCGGGGAGAGTGCGTCCCTTGGCGGCAAAGACAGGTAGTACGCCAGTCCGAACTGAATCACGATAATCAGAATGGCCATGCAGATCAGGCGGTTTTTGGAATGGATAATCCCGGCTTTATTAAATAGAGGTAGCAGGAAGGGGAAAGCAAGATAAAGAAAGGCTTCAACACTAATGCTCCAGGCGGGACCATTAAGTGCACCAATGACATGTATGTCCGGATGCCAGGACTGCAGGGCCAACAGGTAAATCGCAGTTGACCTTTCGCCTCCTTCTTGAAGCCAGGCAAATGCCATTGTCAAAAAGTACAGCGGATACACTCTACAAAACCTCGCCCACAGATACCGTGGTGTGTGAACGAGTGGTCGGGATTCAAATCTGTCCAGATAGGTGTAGGCAATAATGAAGCCGGAAAGCACAAAAAAGAAAACAACGCCGGAATAACCGGAAGCGAAGAACGTTCCGACTTTATCGTTGATGCCTGAAATCGTGTAATGCGAAAAAAACACCATCAATGCAGCGAAGAAGCGCAGTCCGGTGAGAGCTGGAATATTTCCAGATCGTAAAGATGAAGTCGGCATCGCGCCCTCCTGAATTTCGCGGGATTCTACAGCAATTCGCCGCATGCAGAAGGTGGCAAACGGGTCAGCGAGGGTTGGAGAAATGCACGATTATGCTAATCAGCATTTGTCTTCCAAAAAAAGATCAAGCACTATGCCCGTTATGCAAAAACGCAATGTTTCTACCGTCTTAAGAGCGCTGCTCGATCAGCACGGGATCTCCCCCACGGAGCTTCACCGTCGCACCGGCGTGCCTCAATCCACTCTCTCGCGGATCCTCAGCGGGAAGATCGTCGATCCTTCGGATAAACACATTTCGAAGATCGCCGAGTACTTCGCCGTGAGCACCGACCAGTTGCGCGGGCGCGCGGATGTCGCTGCCACCGTCAATGCCGGGCGCGATCAATTGCATTCCGAACTCAAGGACATAAGTCTGTGGGACGACGACACGCCCGTCGATGACGACGAGGTGTCGGTCCCCTTTCTTCGCGAGGTTGAATTGGCTGCTGGATCAGGAAGATTCGTCATCGAAGAGAGCGAGCGCTCTAGCCTGCGCTTCGGAAAGCGCAGCTTGCGCCATAACGGTGTGCAGTTCGATCAGGCCAAATGCGTGACGGTGCGCGGCAACAGTATGTTGCCGGTGCTGCGCGATGGCGCCACCGTTGGCGTGAATGCGGGTAAGTGCGGGATTGGCGACATCGTCGATGGCGACCTGTACGCCATCAATCACAACGGTCAGTTACGTGTGAAACAGCTTTACCGTTTGCCCACCGGTATTCGCCTGCGCAGCTTCAATCGCGATGAACACCCGGACGAGGACTACACCTTCCAGGAAGTCCAGGAAGAGCAAATCGTCATCCTGGGTCACGTCTTCTGGTGGGGCATGTACGCCCGCTAACCTCACCTCTCTGCATTAAAACCCGCCATCCAGCGGGTTTTTTTTCGCCTCCAGAAAACCTTAGGCGCCTTTTGTCTACAAGGGTTCTATGCGCCAGCGCATGAGTTGCGCATAACTAAATGCATTAATGCATTGACTGTATATGCATTCATGCATACTCTTTGTCTCAAGCCGCTCAACAAAGCAGCTCGAAACGAAGCTCTTTAGTTCCACCACAAAGGCAGCGATGAACCGGCCTCAACGGTTCAGAGGGTTGGCAACTGACCCGGGTGTGCAGCGTAAAGCACCAGAAGCAGTTATCCGGCGGGCAGGGACCGCGGTCGGAAAAACAATCTGAATGGATCCGTACCGCGCCAGTAGCGCCGAAAGATCAACGCGAAGGACCGCATTACTGAAAAGCCCGGCAAGCGCCGGGCTTTTTGGAATGCCCACCTCGGGGCAGGAGTCGAAACACCGGGATGCCGGTGAACAATAAGGACATAAGCATGAAAAAGTACGCACGCATTGTCGGTGGCAAAGTCGACAACATCTTCCAGACCGTAAACCCGATAACTGACGAGTTTCCGTCCGACCAGCTCTGGGTCGAGGTCACCGGGTTGTCCAGCAACCAGGTCGACTACTCGTACAACGCCGTCAACACCGACGGTGTATGGAGCTTCAATTCGGGCTTCCCTTATCCCAGCTCGCCGCTCGGTGAGCAACTGCGCAATGAAAAGGTCCGTCGACTCGACAATGTCACGGCCAGCGTTGAGTCCCTGGCCTTGCAATTCAAAGTCGACCTCGGTGTGGCCACGGCCGCGGAGCAGGCTTACCTGCTGGCTTTCAAGGAGTACTGCATCGCCTTCAATCAGGTCAATAAACAGCCTGGTTTTCCGCTGACCATTGTCTGGCCTGAGCTGCCTTGAACACGATCTGAAATCGCAACAAGACAAAGACCGCATGACCCGTCCGCAGCGCGTGCAATCGCAATCGCTGCGAGACCCGGCATGCAGAAATGAAAAGCAGCGTCCGCTGCAAACCTTACAGGGAGTTGGAAGATGAACCGATATGCATGCGCAGACGGGATGAATGGCAAGGTCACCGCACTGGTGGATGCCGAGCAAGCGCCGATTCCCATCGCACCGTGGATTATCTGGGTTGATGTAACGGGTAACACGGAAATCCGGGTGGGATGGAAGGCAGAGCAAATCGACGATGTCTGGACGTTTACGGAGCCTCCCTACGAAGAGCTGCTCAATCAGGCGCTTGGTCGCACACAGCAATTTCTGGAAGAGGCAGGCCGTTGGCTGATGTTCAATCCTTTGCCCTACAAGGTTGATCTCGGCATCGCCACACCGTCGGACGAAACTTTGCTACTGGCATACAAGCAATACGTCGTTGCCGTGAGTGAAGTGAAAAATCAACCGAGCTATCCGCGAAACATCAATTGGCCCGTCGTTCCCTGGTAATCCATCAGTTCGTTCAAGCGATCGCAGCGTATTGCACTGCCTTACCGAATAACCCGGCGCTCGCCCGTTTTTTTTCAATGCCTTTTCACGTCGTGCCATTCGAGCACGCATCAATCACCCCGGGAGGCGTGACATGACAAACGAGCAACAAGCGTTGCTGGACATGCCGATCTGGCTCGTCATCGTGCTTGCGCTGGTGGGTGGGGTGTCTGGCGAAATGTGGCGCGCTGACAAGGAAGGCGCCCGCGGCTGGTCATTGCTGCGGCGCCTGGCGTTGCGATCCGGAGCCTGCATGGTCTGCGGGGTGTCGGCCATCATGCTGCTGTACGCCTCGGGTATGTCGATGTGGGCTGCTGGTGCGTTTGGCTGTCTGACAGCGATGGCCGGGGCGGACGTGGCCATCGGACTTTATGAGCGCTGGGCGGCCAAGCGGATAGGTGTTTGCGAGGTGCCGCCGCGCGATTCTGGCTCTGATCGACAGTGAGCGGGCCTCGTTGATCTTCGCATCGCTAAAAGGAAAAGGAGGCCATTAATGCCCGCCATCATCGAAAAACCTTCGCAGCTGGCTTACGCCGTCTCCGAGGCGCTGCGCACTGTAATTTCAGGTTTGAAAGTAACCCGTCATCAAGACTTCGACAGTACGGTCGATTCCGACTGGGTTCTGATTGCACTGGAACACGACGCCCCCGGTGCCCGTGGCAATGACGGGCGTATCGCTCATGTCATGACGGTTTCGTTGCAGGTCGTGTCGCCCATATCCGCGCTGGCGGCCTGCGATCTGGGCAGCCAACTGAAAAACCTGATCACTGACAACCGCTGGAAATTGCCCGGCGATCAATGCGATTTGCCGATGAACATCGATGGCATTGCATCCACATTCGTCAGCGGTGCCCGGGAGTACGCCACCTGGACCGTTTCCTTCACCCAGACCTTGTACCTCGGCCCATTAATGCTGGACGACCCGTTGGGCACTCCGAAATTCGCCCGTACCTGGGAGGTGTCGGACATCGACGATCCAGGCCAGTACCAGCCACTCGAGGAGTAATCCATGTTCGACGCACTGTTCAACCAGCAACTGGGCCCGATCATCGAGCGCCTGGCAGAAATGGAAACCGAGATTGAAGACTTGCATCGGCGTACCGACAGTCTCTGCCGCATTGGCGTGTGCGAGGTAGTCGATGCGGCCAGCAACACGTGCAGGGTCCGCCACGGGGAGTTGTTGACCCCTGCCATCAGGTTTTTCAACCCGAGTGCCGGGGCACAAAGCGAGTCGCGCATTCCCTCTGTCGGTGAACAGTGCGTATTGCTGAACCATGGCGGCGGCGACAGCGGCGGTCAGTCCGTCGCGTTGTTCGGCCTCAATGGTGGCCAGTTTCCGCCGGTCTCAACGCAGGCTTCGCTGACGCGTCGCCGCTATCAGGACGACACCGAAAGTGGTTACGACGACGTCAGTCACGCCCTGCGCTGGCAAAACGGTCCGGCCACATTCACCGGCACTCGCGAATCGCTCGAACTAAGCATCGGCCTGGCCCGGTTAGTCATGACGCCTGAGGCGATCCAGCTGCAACTGGGCGCGACCGGCTTACTGCTCGACGCATCCGGTGTGCACCTGAGCGGCCCCTTGGTGGATCACCAGGGGCGAGTCATTAGCACTGCATAAAGAGATTTCCATGATCGGAATCGATAGAAACACCGGCATAGCGGTCGACGACTGGCCGCAGTTTGTACAGCGCGCGACCCGGGCGCTGACCACGCCTTTGGGCACTCGTCAGAAGCGTCCCTTGTATGGCTCGTTGATCCCGAATCTCTTGGGACAAAACCTCGGTGACGACCTGCTGATGCTTGCCCAGAGCCATGCGGCGCAGGCGTTTTACAACGAGCAGAACGGCATTGGTGATTTCCAGCCTCAGGTGATTGTTGCCAGCCGACACGGGGCAGGGCTGCTGCTGCGTTTCGCCGGCCTCTGGAAAAACCATAATCAGACATTCGAGGTGGTGACATGAGTATGTTGATACCTGGTCAGAATCAGCTGGCCGAACCTGCGATCGTCACCGTCGAAGCGTTCGAAGATTTGCTCGCAGAGTTCAAGACGTTCGTCGTCGAGTACGTCGGCGCCCGCTCTCCCGAGCGTGCGGAAAAACTCAAGGTCAGCCTCGACAACGAGAGCGAGTTGCTGACTCTGGCCCTTGAAGCCTTTTGTGTGCGTCTGCAAATTCATGAGCGCAAATACAACGCCCGGATCAAGCAAATGTTGGCGTGGTGGGCCACGGGCAGCAACCTCGATGCGCGACTGGCGGACATGGGCCTGGAAAGGCAATTGCTGGACCCGGGCGACCCGGCGGCGTTCCCGCCAGTGGCCCCTGTTTATGAAAGCGACGATGACGCCCGGTTGCGTTACTACCTGGCGCCCCATGCACCGGCGGCCGGGTCGCGCATGCAATACCGTCGTGAGGTGTTCACCCTCGGAGAGCGTCCCGCCGTGAAGGTGGAAACCACCGCCTCAGGCGTGGTGACGGTCACCTACACGTTCGACCCGGACGGCTACGCGGCGCAGGTCAAGGATGGCAACGGACGCCGTACTGCCCCCGGAGAGGTCATGGTCACCGTACTTGCCCGTGAGGGTGATGGCACGCCCTCCGAAGCGTTGCTTGACGGTGTTCGCCAGCATTTCGCCCGACCTGATGTGCGCCCCGAAACGGACCTTGTCACGGTGCAGGGGGCGCACATCTCGAACTATAAAATCCGGGTCGTGGCGAAGATCAACGCCGGGCCAGATTCCGGGTTGACCAAGGTGGCCGCGCAGCAGCAGTTGCAGGCATATGCCGATGCCTGTCATCGCCTGGAAGGGCGAGTTGACCCGAGCTGGATCGACTACACGTTGCACAGTGCCGGCGCGGTTCAGTTGCAGATTCTTGAGCCGCTGGCGCCGATTGTGACAACGCCTTTCCAGGCCCCGTATTGCACGGGTGTCGAGGTCGAGGTGGACACATTATGAGTGACGATACGCATCGTCCGAGCCTGCTGCCGGCCAACAGTTCGTCGCTGGAAAGGGCGCTTGATCTGGGGTTTGCCCGGTTGCTTGATCGGATTGCTCCGCCGTTTCCGGCGTTGATGAATCCTGCTGAAACACCGCTGGCATTCCTGCCGTACCTCGGCGCGGATCGTGGTGTCAGCGAATGGAGTTCCACGGCTGGCGAAATCGAAAAGCGTTTGACGGTAGAACTCGCCTGGCCCACCGCTCGCCAGGCCGGGACACGCATGGCCCTGGAAAACGCTGCCAAGGGGCTGCAGTTGCGACCCGACGTGCGTGCCTGGTACGAGCAAACACCGCCAGGCCCGCCTTACAGCTTTTCCGTTCGGGCCTTTACCGAACAGCCCTACAGCGAAGAGATCGATGCCCGTCTTGATCGACGTCTGGCGGACGCAAAAAGCGAACGCGACACCTTGACGGTCTCCGTCGGCTTGAGCGCCTTTGGCAATCACGTCATCGGCGCAGCCACCGTGTGCGGCGAACTGACCACGGTTTACCCGATTGTCATCGAAGGGCTTGAAGCCTCGGGGCAGGCCTTCATGGCCGTCGGGCTCTACACCGTCGAAACCTCCACTATTTATCCTCAGGGGTCCTAAATGGCCGACTATTACACCCTGCTTACCAATGCGGGGATTGCCTACGAAACTGCCTGCAAAGCGGCGGGCCTGCCAATCAAGTTGTCTCAGCTTTCCGTCGGTGACGGCGGTGGCGCGGTTTACAACCCGGCGGCAACCGACACCGCGCTCAAGCGCGAAGTCTGGCGCGGGCCGCTCAATGCACTGTTTCAGGATGAGAAAAATCCGAGCTGGTTGCTGGCTGAAGTGACCATCCCGCCGGATGTTGGTGGTTGGTATGTGCGTGAGGCCGGGATCTGGACTGATACCGGCATTCTGTACGCCATCGTCAAATACCCGGAGTCGTTCAAGCCGGTATTGGCGACGTCGGGTTCGGGGAAAGAGTTTTACATTCGCTCGATTTTCGAGACCAGTAATGCGGCGTTGGTGACGTTGTTGATTGACGACACGGTGGTTAAAGCGACCCGTGCGTGGGTGACGTCCTATGTCGCTGACGAACTGGCCAAACTCGACAGCAAGCAATCGGTGCGCATAGCGACTACCGCCAACATCGCGCTGGCCGGGCCTCAAGTAATCGATGGCGTGGCCGTTGTCGCTGGCGATCGCGTCTTGGTTAAAAACCAGACGGCCGCGAAAGATAACGGCCTCTATATTGCCGCGTTTGCTGACTGGGTTCGGGCGAAAGACGCGGACGTCAGCACAGAGGTGACGTCGGGCTTGATCGTCTCCGTAGAACAGGGGGCGACGCTGGCCGATACTCGTTGGCAATTGGTCACTGACGGGGCGATTGTCCTGGGCTCCACGGCGCTGACGTTCCAGAACTTGACGCAAGGCTTTGCGCCGCTCAATTCGCCGGCGCTGATCAGCCCAACAGCAACTACGCCTGTGCTGTTCGACGACTCTAAAGCAATCGCCACGACGGAGTTTACCCGGCGCAGCCAAGGCAACTATCGCGGTGTGACCAGCGTGACCGGTGCCGCCACGTTAACGACGACAGCAGCCGGCACCCTCGTGAGCATGATTGGAACGTTCTCGGTCACCTTACCGACTGCCGGCAGTCTGCCGTCTGGAGGGGCGATCAATTTCCGCAATATTGGCAGTGGCAACATTACAGTTGTTTGTGCCGGGGCTGACACGATCAACGCCGGCGCCGGCCAAGCGTCGGCTACCAGTCTGGTAATGGTGCCAGGGGCTACTTTGGAGTTGGCCAGTGCTGGTGGCTCCGGCTGGTGGGCTTCGGGTTCCGCTCAGTTGCAATATGCTGCGGTGCTCGGCAACACACCTCCCCGATTTGATAACACCAAAAAGCTTGCAACGACTGAATGGATCAAGGCCAGAGGGTTCGAACTGGGTGGTTTTTACTCGTTTGTTGCCCCGTTGACCGGTATCGCGGCGCACGTGGGCAGTATGGTTCACTGTTACGGTAGCGGGCCCGTTTCCTACAGTATTCCTGACTCGGTGGCTAATGGCATTCAGGCAGGCGCCACCATTCGATTGCAGAACTGGTCAATTGCAACCCTGATTCTGTCCACTCAGGGTGCGGACAAAATGCAGGAAAGTCTCTCTATTCCGCCTTCCGCTGCGAGCAGGTCGGTTCCACCAGATACCTATCTGGATATGATCTGCGTTGGCGACGGGGCCTGGGTTTTGCTGGGTACCGGTGCCGTTGGCAAGACTGCACCGTTTGGTGCACTTATGTCGGCGAACGGCTATCAGAAACTCCCTTCCGGTTTGATCATTCAGTGGATGACGGCGCTGTTTTCAAGCGCGGCGCTGAGCACTCCATTTAATTTGCCAATTGCTTTTCCGAGCAAGAACTTCGGCTGCAACGTTTCAATGACAGACAGCACTATTTACAGCTCCACCGGTTCCCCGTTTGTGGCGGGGATGGCCAACGGCTTGGGACAGGTCGTTGTGCAGTCCAACTACACCGCCAGCCAATCGGCAGTCCGCGTACTTGCCTTCGGGATGTAAAGGGGAAATCAGATGATTTACAGCAGTAAGACAACCGGTCTTTTTCACGATTCAGATTTGGGCGGAGAGCTTCCCGCGGACGCTGTCGAAATATCGCTCGAACTGCACGCCGAGCTTTTGAACGGCCAGTCGCAGTTGATCAAGATCAACTTTGATACGGATCCACCCTCTTTGATTGAGCGTCCGCCGATGGCTCCTGAGCAATTGGCTGACTTAGAGCGCACCTGGCGTGATGGGCAGTTGGCGAAAACCGATGGCATCGTGGCACGTCAGCGCGACGAACTGGATGGTGGCGGCGCAACGACCCTGACAACCGAGCAATACGCCGAGCTGCAAGTCTACCGTCGCGAGTTGCGCGACTGGCCGCAAGGGGCGGAGTTTCCCCAGGCGTATCACCGCCCGGTTGCACCCACCTGGCTGTCTGGCCAGCTCAAATAAACGCCCCGCACCGTCGGGGCGTTTTCTTATCCGCTAACCAACACCCGACAGCCCCTTCTCTCAGGGGCTTTTTCATATCTGGAGAAACCCAAATGGCAGAACGCCAAACCTACACCGTCCTCATCCCATTCCCCGTCGGACGCGGTCACTGGTCCACCGCCGGCCAGGAACTCGACCTGCTCGACGTCGAAGCCAACGCACTGCTCAGCGCCGGTCGCCTGGAGCTGAAATCCACATCCACCAAGGCCGTGAAGGCCGCTGCCAAGAAGGCTGAATAACATGGCTGAGGTTCTGAACTTCGAGCACAACGGCATTAGCGTCAATGCCACCGAATCCCCCGAGGCCATGGGTGGCCTCGGTGACAACGTCATCGGTCTGATCGGCACTGCGCCGAAAGCCGATCTGCTGATTCCGCGCAATGCGCCTTTCCGCATCAACAGCTTCACCACCCAGGCGCTGCTCGATCCGACCGGCACAGAGTCGGGCACGCTGTTTCACGCGGTGTTCCAGATCCTGAAAGTGGTCAAGGTGCCGGTCTACGTGGTCATCGTCGAAGAGGGGGCGACTCCGGCGGATACGGCGAATAACGTGATTGGCGGCGTTGAGCCCCTGACCGGTCGCAAATTGGGCCTGGCCGCACTGAGCGGCGTCCCGGAAGACCTGACCATCATCGGCGCACCAGGCTTCACCGGCACCAAAGCCGTGGCCAGCGAGTTTGCCTCGTTCGGCAAGCGCATCAAGGCGCGTGTGGTACTCGACGGCAAGGATGCCGCGGTGGCCGATCAAGTGACCTACAGCCAGGAACTCGGCGGTGCGGACCTCGGTTTCGACCGTTGCCTGTTGGTGCACAACATGCCGTCGGTGTACTCCAAGGCGGCGAAGAAAAACGTCTTCCTGTCGCCATCGAGTCTGGCCATCGCCGCCTTGGCCAAGGTCAAGCAATGGGAAAGCCCGGGCAACCAGGTGACCTACGCCGAAGACGTGTCGCGGGTCGTGGAATACAACATCCTCGACAAATCCACCGAAGGCGATCTGCTCAACCGCTACGGCATCAGCTACTACGCCCGGACCATCCTTGGCGGCTTCTCGCTTCTGGGTAACCGCTCCATCACCGGCAAGTTCATCAGCTACGTCGGCCTCGAAGATGCCATCAGCCGCAAGCTGGTCAAGGCGGGTCAGAAAGCCATGGCCAAGAATCTGACCAAGTCGTTCATGGACCAGGAGGTCAAACGCATCAACGACTGGCTGCAAACCCTGGTCGCCGACGAAACCATCCCGGGCGGCAGCGTGTACCTGCACCCGGAATTGAACAGCGTCGAGAAGTACAAGAACGGCACCTGGTTCATCGTCATCGACTACGGCCGCTACGCGCCGAACGAACACATGGTTTATCAACTCAATGCCCGCGATGAAATCATCGAGCAGTTCCTGGAGGACGTTCTCTAATGTTTACCAACCGCGTAAGACAGGCCATCGCGGCCACCCTACAAGGCCTGCCGTTGTCGGCGACGGTGGAAAGTTTCGAACCGCCGAAGATTGATTTTGTAATGGAAACAATGGTGGGCGGGCGCTTCATTAGCGAGTCAATGGCCAAAAGTGCCACCGCGCTATCAGCCAAACTGGTTCTGCAAGGTATGGGGCCGGAAATCATGCTCGCCCTAGGCGTGAAGCTGGGGGAAGACATTCTGCTCAACGTGCGCGAGGCGGGTCAGGATCAGGACGGCAATACCTGGTTCACGTACCACACCGTTGGCGGTCAACTTAAGTCTTTGACTGAAGCCACACTCAAGATGAACGATAAACCCACCACCACGCTCGAACTCTCCTGCCGCACCTACAACCGCCTCGAAAATGGCATTCCGGTGATCGACATCGACGTGCGCACGCAAAAGTTCGTGCTCAACGGCGTGGACATTCTCGGTGATGCCCGCCGCGCTGTTTTGATTCCGTAACCCCTCGCACTACCCCCATGCAACCCGGTTAAACGCAGTCCCTGTGGGAGCGAGCCTGCTCGCGAAAGCGGCGTGCCTGACACATTGATGTCGGGTTTGTCGCCGCCATCGCTACAGGCCGGCTTCCACAGGTTGCACACCCAAGGAATTCATTTCATGTCCTGGACGCCTCCCGTTCACGTCTTGTTGTCGTCGATCACCGCCGACGACCAATCGCCACTCGAGCAAATCCAGCTCAAGCCACTGTTTTACGCCGCACAGAAAGAAGCCCTGACTCGCGCCGGCAACGATGAAGACGATCAGTTCTTCGAGCTGGCGAAATTGGCTACCGGCCTCTCGGTCAAGGAACTCGACCAGCTCAAACGCCCGGACTACGTGAGCATCGCGCAGTACGTGCATGAGATGTCGACCCTTCCGGCGTCGTATTTTCTACAGCGGGACACCGAAGCTGAATCAGCATCGAACGATCCCGACCAAGTTCAACTGCTGCAACCGCTCGATGCAGCGGGCCGCAGCCTGACCTCTCTGACCCTGGAAATGCCGGTACTGCGTGCCACCAAAGCGATGAAAAAACTGAAAACGGCCAAGGAACGCGCCGAGTTCATCACCGCCCATTGCACCGGCCTGATGATTCCCGATCTGGACCTGCTGACCGTGCCCGACTGGACACAGCTTCAGGTACGCATCGACGATTTTTTAAACAAACCGGCGGACTTCTTTCGGAGCGCGACATCGAAGTAATCCTCGATGTGGTGCCGCTCATTTACTCGGTAAGTGAGGCGGAAATTCTGGAATGGGACGCCGGCAAGGCATTGCGCCGCTACGACATCGCGATCACTCGCCTTGGCGTGAAACAGGAGTAGAGCGGGATGGCAGAGAGTAAATATTCGCCGCCCGGTGCGCAGATCAAGAACATTGAGCTGCCGCCACTCGGCAGTGCATCAGAAACACCGGGACTAGCCGGTATCACGGATCCTTTGTCGGGGTTGAACCTGGCACTCACCACCGCCAGCCTCGACATCCGTCTGTTGGTGGAGGCCCAGGAAAAGCTGCGCGAAACGCTGGTGTCGTTGAACAGCACCCTGTCTTCGCAGCAGTCGCTGCTCAAGGCAAATGCGCCGGCACCTGCGCCAGCCGGGGAGGCCAAGTCAAAGCTCAAGGCCGAGGTTGACCAGCGTGCGCCACCTGAAGATTTGAAGCCGGCAATGGCGATGCAGACGGCTCTGGTTGACCTCAATCAAAAGTTGCAGCTGGACCCGGAAACTCTTCAGGCGCTGGCGGATGCAGCCTCGAAAATTGCCGCCGAAAAACGCATCTCTCCTAGTGGCACGACGGGTGTGCAGCTGGTGCAGGTGCAACTGGCAGCGGTCAATGCGGGCCTGGTCAAAAACGTCAAGTCGGATGACTTTGAGCAAGTGCTGACGGATTTCGCTCGCGACACCGGCATCATGGCGTCTGCGTACAAAATTGACGTGAAGGAGGCCGGCGAGTTGATGTCCGGTTGGCATAGCTCGTTTAGACTTGATCGGGCAAAAAGTCTTGACCTGGGCGACGCGGTCAACCGCCTTGGCACCCGTGTCGATCTGAAAGCCACGGCAGCGGACATCGGTTCGGTGGTGAAAAACGGCGGCGAGACTGGCCTCGCGGCGGGCATGAAGCCTGAGGATGTGGCTGCAATCGCTGCGGCCCTGTTGAGCGCTTCCGTGAGTAAGGACGGCGCCGGGGCATCGTTGAAAACACTGGGCACGGCGTTCGGCAAGAGCGACAAGGCTACACCTGAGCAACGGGCTGCCTGGGCCGAGCTTGATATCGAGCCGGGGGCACTGGCCAGTAGGATGCGCACGGACGCATCGGGAGCAATCAAGGAAGTGCTGGCGCTGCTGAGTAGCAAGCCTGCCGAGCAACAGGGTGCATTGATCAAGACGCTGTTTGAGGGCGATGCCGGCATCCGCGAATTGCTGAAGAGCCCCAAGGACCTGAACACCGCGTTTACGGTGGCGGCCGATAAGAGCAAAGGCTCAATGGCAGAGACTGCCGACGCCCGTGGCAATACCTCGCAAGCGCGCTGGAATGCACTGGACGCAAGCGGGACCCGTCTCAATACGGGGCTCGCTAACGCAGTGGCGCCCATTGCTGATCTCGCGATGGTCAGCGCCGATCTGGTGGTCAGTGGCCTCAGTTCGGTGGTTGAGACGTTCCCGAAGGTCATCGCCGGATTGTCCTTGCTGGGCGCAGCGCTCGCGACCCCGTTTCGCGGGGCGATCATGAACAAGCTGACGTCGATTGTTTCTTCCGCAAAAACAGAGCTGCTGAAACCGGACGCTGCCATCAAGCTGCCGGGAAGTGACGAGGTCGTTGGTCAAGACCGGAGAAAGACAGGCGACGGTACGCCGGACAACAACGGCAAACAGAAACCACTGGGGGCCGCAAACACCAAAGCCCCACGTCCTGCGATGCACAGTCGACTGGTCACTTCGATGGCCAGAGCCAAGACCTTCACCGGCCGGCTGGGCGCTCCCATGGCGGTCGCCAGCGCGAGTTACGACGGCGTTAAAGCGCTGCTGGCGGGTGATTACAAAGCCGCTTCCGGTGCGCTCGGATCGGGCGTCGGCGGTTTGGCCGGCGGTTATGCGGGCGCTGCCGCCGGCGCGTTGATCGGCAGTTTCATCCCGGTCCCGGTCGTGGGCACTGCAATTGGCGCTTTGGTCGGCGGCCTGATCGGTTCCTACGCCGGCAGTAAGGGCGGGGAAATACTTGGTGAATCTCTCTACACCGAGGTTGACCAGCTTAGGTCACCGGATCAGGTCAGCAAGGACCTGACCCGCAACCCCATGGACAACCGGCAGTTCAACTACTCGCCCGTCATCCAGATCACCGGTGCCGATCCGACGGACTCTGATCGACTGACTGAGAAAATCATGGCGAATCTGCGCATGCAGTTCAACGGCGAGTTTATGCCGATGATGATCAATCCGCTCTCTGCACGAAGTGACGCGGCCCTGACCGACGGAGGTACGTAATGCGCCAGCAAATGGTCCTGGGCAGTTTCATCTTCGGCCTGTCCAGAAACTTCGCCTACAGCGCCCTGGTGCACAAGTCGAGCGGTGGCTGGACGAACATCGACATTCTCACCAGCAAACCCAAGTCCAGCCAGATCGGCCAAGGCCTGCAAACCCTGACGATTTCGGGCAAATCAATGTACGCGACCGCCATGGATCGGCTCGATGAACTGCGTGCCTTGCAGGCGCTACGCATCCCTTTGCCATTGGTTGACGGCATTGGTCGTAACTGGGGCTTGTGGCGGATCAACGATGTGTCCGAAACCCAGAACAACATCATCGATGACGGTACCGCGATGGTAGTCGACTGGTCGATCGAGTTGATGGAGGTCGTCAATGCGTAGGGTTCGAAGTATTGCCGGTGATTCGGTGAACCTGTTGCTCTACCGCGAGCTCGGGCGTTGTGACGACGCCGTCGAGGAAGCGCTCTGGCGGCTCAATCCGGGACTGGCCGAATACGCTGCAGTGTTGCCGGCGGGGGTGTGGGTGGTCCTGCCGGAAGTGGATGCAAAACCCGTTGCACCCACGCCGGTTTCGGCTTGGGATTAAGGAGGCAACATGTCACTGGGATTCACCCCCGCGGTGGAAATTTATGGCGCCAATGCTGCGCTGCTCAACGAACGATTGCTCTCCTGGCAGCACGTCGATGCGGCGGGAATCGAGTCCGATAGTTTGACGCTGACCCTCAGTCTGGACGGGATTGAAGGCTTGCCGGACCTGGGTGGAAAGATCGGTCTGCGAGTCGGTTATCGGGAGTCGGGACTGGTGGACAAAGGCGAGTTCGTCATTACACGACGTACACCGACGCTGTTCCCGTTGCGTCTGACGCTAGTGGCCACGGCGGCACCGTTCAGCGCTGCGGACCTGACCGGTTTCAAGCAGCGTCGATCGGTCAGCCATGGTCCGACGACGTTGGGTGCACTGTTTCGCCAACTGACGTCCAGGCATGGGTTTTCGCCTCGTGTCGCACCCGAGCTGGCGCTGATCAGAATCGAACACATCGATCAGTCCAACGAAACGGACATGGGTTTTCTGACCCGGCTGGCCCACCTTCATGACGCTGTCGCCAAACCGATCAACGAACTGTATGTGTTGGCGCGGCGCGGTCAGACGAAATCCTTGTCGGGCAAAGTTCTACCGAACATTAAGCTGTCGGTGACGACCAACAATCGCCCGGGCGATAACGCCTTTATCTCCGCAGTGTTGGTGGAAACCGCCCGGGCGAAATATCAGGGTTGCAAAACCGGCTGGTGGGACGCGGTCGCCGGCAAAGTGCAGGTGGTGGAGAGCGGCATCGCGCCGTTCAAGACGATGCGCCAGCGCTACCAGAGTGCAGGCGATGCCCGGGCTGCCAGTGAGGGCGAGGTACGCCGGATGATGCGTGAAGCATTGAAGGTGAAGATCGACTGTCCCGGCAATCCAGGATTGTCCGCCGAAGGTCTGGTGCTGCTGGACAGTACATGGCCCGATTTCATGCGTGGTCGTTGGTCAATCGACAAGGTTACGGCCAGCGGCAGTCGTCAGAACAGCTATCGGTGTTCGATCGAGGCGACCTGTCTGGACGCTCGGTCCTGACGGACATTTTTTGATTTCTGCCGGTGGCGACCGAGTCACTTTTCCATCCTGTCTATGGGTATAACCATGACTGTTACGCAGCAACTGCTGGAAACCATCATGCCCAACGCCCGCAGCCAAGCGGGCGTTTTCATTTCCGCTCTCAACAGCGCAATGGTTCGCTTCAACATCAATACCCCGAAACGCGTCGCCGCCTTCCTTGCACAAGTTGGCCATGAATCTGGACAGCTTCAATACGTGCGAGAACTCGGCAGCGATCAGTATTTGAGCAAGTACGACACCGGCACGTTGGCCGCACGTTTGGGCAATACCCCGGAGCCCGACGGCGACGGCCAAAAATACCGCGGTCGAGGCCTGATCCAGATCACCGGTCGCGACAACTACCGCCAATGCAGTCTTGGGCTGTTCGGCGATGATCGCTTGGTGTTTATTCCGCAGCTGCTGGAAAAACCCCAATGGGCCGCCGAATCAGCCGCCTGGTTCTGGCAACAGAACGGCCTCAACGAACTGGCGGACCGCGATCAGTTCAACAGCATCACTCGCCGTATCAACGGTGGCCTGAACGGTTTGCAGGATCGCTTGCAACTGTGGGCGCGGGCGAGGGCGGTGCTATGTCAGCCTTCGGTGTGATGCCGGTTTCTTATCGGGCAATCGTCATGATTGTGTTACTGGCGGTGTTGGCCGGCTGTTCGGCGGCGCTGGCCTGGCACTTTCAGGATTGGCGGTATGGCCAGCAACTCGCGGATCTGGCCAGGCTGCACGCCGAGGCACTCAATCAGCTGACACTGGCCGCCGCAACGCAGCAGCAGGCCGAGCACGACAAGCGTCTGGCGCTTGAGCAACGTCTATCGGTCAGTGAACAAACCCATTATCGAGCGCTTAGCGATGCCCGACGTGATCAAGGTCGCCTGCGCGATCGTCTCGCCACTGCTGATCTGCGCCTGTCAGTCCTCCTCGACGTCGATGACGCTGCCTCAGGCTGTTCAATGTCACCCACCTCCAGCACCGGCGGCGTGGATCATGGAACTGCGCGAGCCCGACTTGACCCGGCGCATGCTCAACGAATTATCGCCATCACCGACGCCGGCGACAGCGCACTGATTGCTTTGCAGGCCTGTCAGGCCTATGTCAGAGCCATCGTTCGCTAACATTTTGATCGATCCTGTGCCTTGCAAGCGCGATCTGCTCGTGTACGGTAGTTCTCATTCCGCTCGCTCAGGAGATGCCCGTGAAAGAACTCACCCAGCTGGCCGCTGAACTTGGCAGACGCATGCAGGTTCTCAATGCCCAGGTCACGACCGCCGAGTCTTGCACCGGCGGTGGGATCGCCGAGGCGATCACCCGCATTCCCGGGAGCTCGGCGTGGTTCGAGGCCGGTTACGTGACGTACTCCAACCGCCAGAAAGCCCTGCAACTGAATGTTCCCGAGGCTCTGTTTGCAACGGTGGGAGCGGTCAGTCGCGAGGTGGTCGAGGCCATGGTTCGTGGCGCGCAGGAGAAAAGTCACGCGCGTTTTGCCGTCGCGGTCAGCGGTGTAGCGGGGCCGGACGGTGGTTCCGCGAGCAAGCCGGTGGGCACCGTCTGGCTGGCCTGGGGCGTCGGGGAGGCAGTGTTTAGCGAGGTCCAGCACTTCCCCGGCAACCGCGACGAGGTCCGCCGACAAACGGTTAAGGCCGCGCTAGAGGGGCTGCTGCGCCATGCCACTGGAGAAATCTCAAATCAGGGGTAGGCGATCCTGAAACGCTGTGGAATAATACTGGCTACTTATACAGGTGTTGGCCGTCAGGCCTTATTGATTACGTGAGGACTTTAATGGACGACAACAAGAAGAAAGCCTTGGCTGCGGCCCTGGGTCAGATCGAACGTCAATTCGGCAAGGGTGCCGTAATGCGTATGGGCGATCAGGACCGTCAGGCGATCCCGGCTATTTCCACTGGCTCTCTGGGTCTGGACATCGCGCTCGGCATTGGCGGTCTACCAAAAGGCCGTATCGTTGAAATCTACGGTCCTGAATCTTCCGGTAAAACCACACTGACATTGTCCGTGATCGCCCAGGCTCAAAAAGCCGGCGCGACCTGCGCATTCGTCGACGCCGAACACGCCCTCGACCCTGAATACGCCGGCAAATTGGGCGTCAACGTCGACGACCTGCTGGTTTCCCAGCCGGACACCGGCGAGCAAGCCCTGGAAATCACCGACATGCTGGTGCGCTCCAACGCGGTTGACGTGATCATCGTCGACTCCGTGGCCGCGCTGGTTCCGAAGGCTGAAATCGAAGGCGAAATGGGTGACATGCACGTGGGCCTGCAAGCCCGTCTGATGTCCCAGGCTCTGCGTAAAATCACCGGTAACATCAAGAACGCCAATTGCCTGGTGATCTTCATCAACCAGATCCGTATGAAAATCGGCGTGATGTTCGGCAGCCCGGAAACCACCACCGGTGGTAACGCGTTGAAGTTCTACGCCTCGGTTCGTCTGGACATCCGTCGTACTGGCGCGGTGAAAGAAGGCGATGAAGTCGTCGGCAGCGAAACCCGCGTCAAGGTTGTGAAGAACAAGGTGGCTTCGCCGTTCCGTCAGGCTGAGTTCCAGATTCTTTACGGCAAGGGCATTTATCTCAACGGCGAGATGATCGACCTGGGTGTTCTGCACGGTTTCGTTGAGAAGTCCGGCGCCTGGTATGCCTATGAAGGCACCAAGATTGGTCAGGGCAAGGCCAACTCGGCCAAGTTCCTGGCAGACAATCCGGAAATCGCCGCCAAGCTCGAGAAGCAACTGCGTGACAAGTTGCTGACCCCTGCACCAGACGTCAAAGCATCGCCAGTCAAAGCGACGGCTGATGACCTGGCTGACGCTGATATCTGATTGATCCGATGACCGCCGTACTCGATACACTCGTCGCGGTGCGGCGAACCGCCATGGACCTGCTCGCACGACGCGAGCACGGTCGAGTCGAGCTGACCCGTAAACTGCGTCAGCGCGGCGCTCCCCCTGAAATGATCGACACAGCACTCGACCGTTTGACGGAAGAGGGTCTGCTGTCCGAATCCCGTTACCTCGAAAGCTTCGTTTCCTACCGTGCCCGTTCCGGCTACGGCCCTTTGCGTATTCGTGAAGAACTGAGCCAGCGCGGCCTGCAACGTAACGACATCGAACTCGCTTTGCGCGAGAGCGGTCTCAATTGGCAGGAGCAACTGGAGGAGACCTGGCGACGCAAATTTGCCGGGCATCTGCCGATAGACGCTCGGGAGCGCGCCAAGCAAGGGCGCTTCCTGAGTTATCGGGGATACTCCATGGAAATGATCGGCCGCTTGTTCAGCGGTCGGGGAATGGATGATTGAATAAAAACGGCCCGCTATTTCGATAGCGGGCCTTTTTTTTGCTTTACGTCACCTTGGACGGCTCTCGCGTGCGCTGTTGCGCCTGGGGTTTGGAATGGGCCCAGTTTTCCGGCAGGTTAATGTAGTCCACCAGTTCCCGCAGGCGGCCATGATCCCTGGCGTTGAAGTTGAAGGCTAGCCGCGCCAGATGACTGAACTGCGCGTCATCGTGCTCCTCGCCGCTATAGGCGTGCTGATGAAAGTGATCGCTCAGGCACAGGTCGGCGAACGCTTCCTGCATGTCTTCGAGCGCTGGGTCGCTGAGCTTGTGGTTCATGCGGATCACGAACTGATGCTTGAGCCAGCGGCTGGAGTGGAAGTTGCCGTAGAACTGATTGATCTGCTCTACCGCTTCTTCGGCACTGTAGACCAAGCTCACGAGCTTCATGTCGGTGGGCAGGATGTAGCGATTTTCCTCCAGTTGATGGTGAATGAAGTCCAGCGCGCCTTGCCAGAACTTGCCGCCCGGCGCATCCAGCAGCACCACCGGCACCAGTGGGCTTTTGCCGGTCTGAATCAACGTCAACACTTCGAGCGCTTCATCCAGGGTGCCGAAACCGCCCGGGCACAGGACCAGCGCATCGGCTTCTTTGACGAAGAACAACTTGCGGGTAAAGAAGAAATGGAAGGGCAGCAGGTTGCCTGTGCCCTGGACGGTGGGGTTGGCATGCTGCTCGAAGGGCAGGGTGATATTGAACCCCAGACTGTGTTCCAGGCCGGCACCTTCATGGGCCGCCGCCATGATCCCGCCACCGGCTCCGGTGATGACCATCAGGTCCGAGCGCGCCAGTGCGGCGCCGAGTTCCCGGGCCAGGCCATACAGCGGGTGTTCGATCGGTGTGCGCGCCGAGCCGAAAACCGTGACCTTGCGTCGCCCCCTGAACTGCTCGAGCACGCGAAAGGCATGTTCCAGTTCACGCAGGGCTTGAAGGGTGATCTTGGCATTCCAGCGGTTGTGATCTTCCTGGGCCATGCGCAGCACGGTCAGGATCATGTCGCGGTAAATCGGGATATTGGGGCTGTTGGGTGAAACCAGGTTGAGTTGCTCTTCGACCTTGCTGATGAGGTCGTGGCCGCTTTCTTCGAAATGACGGCTCAGGAGGTCATTCGGTTGGTAAGGCATTCAACTTCTCCTTCTGCACAGAACCCTTGGCACCGACAAAGCAGTCGTCAGCGCCGCGACACTTCATGTGTCGCTGTCTGCCCAAGCCCATGCCTGGGCGCTCCACTCGACTCGGTTCGAGTCGTCCATACAGGCTCTGTTTTTCCCTTGGATGAAAGAAACGTTCGCACAACAAGACAAGCGACGGGCAGCCCCTTTCCTGCCCTGAAAAGTGATCGTGAATACTCTGAATCTAGACCCTTGCAGAGATTCTCGCTGAGTTGATCATTGCGCCGCAAAGTCTTTCCTGGCAACCGCTTATTGACGATTTGCAAGGTGCATTCACCGTTCGTCTGAACGCAAGCAGCAGGCCCGGCGCTCTGATTTACTAAGTTACAGGCGTGACACGACAACTTTGCGTCAAAGGCGGGACGCACCGTTCAAGCGTTTCAAGGATTTTTCGCTCAAACAGGGCGAGGTGCAGGGAGGCTGGAAACCATGGCCAGAGTCGTTCTGGAAATCGATACGCATCTGTATCGATTACTGAAGTCATCCGCCGAGACCCATCATTTGAGTCTTGAAGAGGAGTGCTGCCGGCGTCTGGAAGGCGCTGAGCAGCGTTCGCGTTATTTGCAGGCGTTGGTAGCAGAACTGCGCGCCGAGGAGGAACAGCGGCGCGCCAAATCCCGATGATTATTTCTTCTTGGCCGGGGCCGCTTTCGGGCAATCCGAGTCCTGATAGCTGGCGGAGCCGACGGAACGGTTGGTCTTCACTTCAGTAAAGTCGTAACGCATCACCGCGCCCTTGGCCATCAGTTTGCGGAACGATGGGTTGTTGCACACAGAGGCACCCAACTGGAAATACACGGCTTTGGGGTCGGCGCGCATCTTGTTGGCGTGGCTGCTTTGTACGCTCAGGTGGTTGATCAGCGTGTTGCCTTCGACGGTGTAGCCCTGATCAAGAATGTCTTCGTTGATCGCCCGTGGAGTACCGACACTGCTTTGTGTGGCGACGTTTTGCAGTTCTCTGTTGAGATTCTGCTCACTCAAGGACGCAGCCTGAGCGCTGAAGGACGACGCCAGCAAAATGGCAGCGGTGGGAACGATAAGGCGCAGCATGAAACTCTCCTGGTTCAGTGACTGGTGGTTCGACCCGTCACATGACTGTGCGTTCAGTGGCGGCGAATTATAGGGGACGGGGCCTGGACGGTACAGGCTTGCGCCGGTCGCTCTGATAAACTGCCGCCACTTCCTGACTTGCCGAGTGTTATTCGTGTCGATTTTCTTTCCCCTCCGGTGCTGCCTGCGATGAGCCCTGTCACCCCAGCCTTTGCGGCAAACGCCGTCGCCCGCTTGCGCGACGAACGAGAGGAGGAGGGCATCAAGCCGATTCAGGCCCGTGGCTGGAGGGCGCCACGTTGCCGTGCCTGCCGCGTGATCGAGAGTCATTGCCTGTGCGCCTGGCGCCCGCAGGTCGAGGCCCGCTCCGGCGTGTGCCTGATCATGACCAACAAAGAAGTGTTCAAACCGAGCAACACCGGTTGGCTGATCGCCGACGTGGTGCGCGATAACCATGCCTTTATCTGGTCACGCACGGAAACAGATCCGCAGTTGCTGGCATTACTGGCCGACCCGCAATGGCAACCGTATCTGGTCTTTCCGGGTGAATACGTCGAGCCTGAGCGAGTGACAAACACCGTCGTAGCCGATAGCGCCAAGCGGCCACTGTTCATTCTGCTCGACGCGACCTGGACCGAAGCCCGGAAGATTTTCCGCAAGAGCCCTTATTTTGATCGACTGCCGATCCTGAGCCTGTTGCCTGAGAAATTGTCACGGTACCGGTTGCGCCGCTCCACCCGCAGTGAGCACTTGTGCACCGCCGAAGTGGCGGCACTGTGCCTGGACCTGGCGGGCGATACCGAGGCGGCCTCGGCGCTGGACGCTTATTTCGACGTGTTCAGCCAGCATTACCTGGACGCGAAACATCAGCTGGACATGAACGTGGCAACGCCGGCCCACACCGAGCTAATGCCTTTCGTGCAGAACCCGGCCCCGGGCATTTGCTGATTGTCGCCCATACTGCAAAGAACTGTACCGGCCATGCACCTTGACCACCCCGGTTACGCTGGGCATGCTTGGCGCCGATTAGGGCGCGGCCAAAGTTTGATACGCCGTATTCTATACGTGACAGCCACGTAATTGGGGTTGAACGTGCCCTGTTGGTGCAGCTCCGTGGCTGTGCCTTGAGTTGTTTGAAAAACAGGATCATTAGAAAAATGGCCACATACGAAATCCTGATTGCCGATGACCACCCTCTTTTTCGTAGCGCCTTGCATCAAGCGTTGACCCTGGGCCTGGGGCCGGATGTCCGTCTGGTGGAAGTGGCAAGCATTGCCGAGCTGGAAACCCGACTGGACGAAAAGTCTGACTGGGATCTGGTGCTGCTGGACCTCAACATGCCGGGGGCCTACGGTTTCTCAGGGCTGGTGCTGCTCCGCGGTCAATACCCGCAGATTCCGGTGGTGATGGTGTCGGCCCAGGAAGAGGCCTCGATCATGGTGAAGTCCCGTGAGTTCGGCGCCAGCGGCTTCATTCCCAAGTCCAGTGACCTGAGCGTCATCCAGAAAGCCGTGCGTGCGGTACTTGATGGCGATGTGTTCTGGCCGCCTCAGGCTTTCGAAGCCGTGAGTGTTTCCGCTGAAGCCAAGGCGGCCAGTGAAGGCCTTGCCAGCCTGACGCCGCAGCAGTTCCGGGTGCTGACCATGGTCTGTGAAGGCTTGCTGAATAAGCAGATTGCCTA
The DNA here is from genome assembly GCF_059695935.1 of Pseudomonas sp. LBUM1660. NCBI lineage: Bacteria > Pseudomonadati > Pseudomonadota > Gammaproteobacteria > Pseudomonadales > Pseudomonadaceae > Pseudomonas > Pseudomonas sp. LBUM1660. The sequence goes on from NZ_CP166795.1 coordinate 1,460,336, forward strand.
CGAGTTGAGCGTTTCCGAAGCGACGATCAAGGCTCATGTCACGGCGATTTTCCGTAAGCTGAATGTGCGGACTCGCACCCAGGCAGCGTTGCTCTTGCAACAACTTGAGTCAATTTCGAGCCACTAAGAGTTGGCCTGTTCACGCTTTTTTGACTTTGGTTGATCTAGCTTTCCCACTCCTTTTTGGTCAGTTGCCTACTCTATGTCTCCTTTCAAAGGCCAAACCGGCCTCAAACGCATCCTTAACGCTTCCGGTTACTCGCTGGACGGCCTGCGCGCAGCCTTCACCGGTGAAGCGGCTTTTCGGCAGCTGGTGTTGCTCAACGTCATCCTGATCCCGCTTTCGTTCTTTCTGAACGTCAGCCGCGTCGAGCAGGCATTGTTGATCGCGGTCTGCCTGTTGGCGTTGATCGTCGAGCTGCTTAATTCGGCAGTGGAAGCGGCCATCGACCGCATTTCCCTTGAGTTACACCCGCTGTCCAAAAATGCCAAGGACATGGGTAGCGCCGCGCAGTTAGTGGCGTTGAGCATGATCGCGCTGGTGTGGGCGGTGATTCTGATTTAAGCGATGGAGGGCAGCACGATCTCGTCGCTGCGCTGAACCCCTGCGGTGAACGCGCGGCACAGGTCGAGGAATTCGCGCATCGCTGACGTTTGATATTTCTGTTTGTGCCAGATGAAATAGAACTGCCGCGCCAGGTCCAGATCCGGTGTCTCCACCGGCACCAGACTGCCGCGGCGAAATGCATCGCGCAGCGCCAGGCGCGAAATGCAGCCAATCCCCAAGCCTGATTCCACCGCGCGCTTGATCGCTTCGGTGTGTTCCAGTTCCAGTCGGATATTCAGCGCGCTGCGGTGATGACGCATGGCTTGGTCAAAGGTCAGCCGCGTGCCAGAACCTTGCTCCCGCAGAATCCAGGCCTCGTGGGTCAGTTCTTCCATGGTCGCCAAGCCACGTTTGGCCAGCGGATGCTGCGGTGCGCAAAACACCACCAGTTCATCCTCGACCCAGCTCTGCACCTCGATGTCCGGATGACTGCAATCGCCTTCGATTAGACCCAGGTCAATTTCATAGTGCGCGACTTGCTGCACGATATTGGCAGTGTTCTGCACGTGCAGTTTCACTTGGCTTTCCGGATGGCGCTGCATGAAGCTGCCGATCAGCAAGGTGGCCAGGTAATTGCCGATGGTCAGGGTCGCACCGACCGCCAGGGAGCCGAAGCCGGACTTGCCGTTGAGCAAGTCTTCGATTTCCTTGGCCTGGTCGAGCAGCGCCACCGCTTGCGGCAATAGCTGTTTGCCGAGGGCGTTGAGGCTCAACCGTTTGCCGGCGCGGTCGAACAGCTGGCAGCTGCACTGACGCTCTAGCTCGGTGATCGAGGTGCTCGCCGCCGATTGCGAGAGGTTGAGCGTCAGGGCAGCCCGGGATACGCTTTCCTGCTGGGCGACGGCGACGAATACTTGAAGTTGACGGAGAGTAAATCGCATATCTATATAACCGATAACCCTTATCTTAATAATCCATTTAACAGATATTGTCGCTGCCATTAGAATGCGATGCAATTGCGCACATCAGCGGCGCAGGCAAAATCTCCAGGAGTCCCACGTACATGAGCAACATGAACCACGAGCGTGTCCTCAGTGTTCATCACTGGAACGACACTCTGTTCAGCTTCAAGTGCACCCGCGATCCGGGCCTGCGCTTCGAGAACGGTCAGTTCGTGATGATCGGCCTGCAACAGCCCAACGGCCGGCCGCTCATGCGCGCTTACTCGATTGCCAGCCCGAACTGGGAAGAGCATCTCGAGTTCTTCAGCATCAAGGTGCCTGATGGCCCGCTGACTTCCCAGTTGCAGCATCTGAAGGAAGGCGACGAGATCATCATCAGCAAGAAGCCTACCGGCACCCTGGTGCTGGATGACTTGAAGCCTGGCAAACATTTGTACCTGCTCAGCACCGGCACCGGCCTGGCGCCGTTCATGAGCGTCATCCAGGACCCGGAAACCTACGAGCGTTTCGAAAAAGTGATCCTGTGCCACGGCGTCCGCTACGTCAACGAAGTCGCTTACCGCGAGTTCATCACCGAACACCTGCCGCAGAACGAGTTCTTCGGCGAGGCGCTGCGCGACAAGTTGATCTACTACCCAACCGTGACCCGCGAGCCGTTCGAGAACGAAGGTCGCCTGACCGACCTGATGCGCAGCGGCAAGCTGTTCAGCGACATCGGCCTGCCACCGATCAACCCGCAGGACGACCGCGCCATGCTGTGCGGCAGCCCGAGCATGCTCGACGAGACCAGCGAAGTGTTGAACAGCTTCGGCCTGAAAGTTTCGCCGCGGATGCGCGAGCCGGGTGACTACCTGATCGAGCGTGCGTTCGTCGAGAAATAAGCACAACGCCTGACGGCTTTGCTTTCCCTGTGGGAGCGAGCCTGCTCGCGATAGCGGTGTATCAGTCAGCATTACTGTCGACTGACATACCGCTATCGCGAGCAGGCTCGCTCCCACAGTGGTTTCTGGTGTTCAGGTTTTTGCGGGAATGACTTCCAGGACGCGGATGACGCTCGCATAGGGATAATGCCAGCGCACATCCAGATCCCAGAACTGCGCGCCATATTCCCGCTCAGGCGTAGGAATCTGGTACGCCGGACGTGGGTCTTGTGCCAGGCATTGCTCAATCAGTTCCACCAATGGCTCTTCAAGGCGCTGAGCATGGTCATGAGCCTGTTGCAGCGCTGAATCCGTCCACTGCACGGGAATCAGCAGTGGCGCGGCGCTGGCGATGCTGTTCGAGGCCGTGTCGACGATGTCCGCGTAAGGCACGTAGGGTTTGATGTCGAGAATCGGCGTGCCGTCGAGCAGGTCGATGCCCGATATCCACAGCCGATTGGCTTCAACCTTGTCCAGCTTCACCACGGATTGCCCGATGCCATTGGGCCGGTGCGTCGCGCGGGTGGCGAACACGCCCATGGATTTGTTGCCGCCCAGGCGAGGAGGGCGGACTTTCAAGCGGGGCTTTTCTTCCAGGGCCTGATGAAACTGGAACAGCAGCCAGACGTGGCTCACCTGTTCCAGACCTTGCACCGCGTCGCCCTGATCGAACGGCGCCACCAGTTCCAACACACCACGAGCAGCCGGGGCCAGTTGCGGCTGGCGCGGGATGGCGAACTTCTCCTTGAAGCAGGAGCGCACGAAGCCGATGGGGGAAACGCTGTAGGTCATGGTCTGGGGTCGAGGCGGCAATGAGGGCGAACATGATAGCCCATGCGCACTCTGTGGCGAGGGAGCTTGCTCCCGCTGGGGTGCGAAGCGCCCCCAAACACCTTCACCGAGTTTCTCCAGGGGAAACTCGGTGCTGTAGGCGGTTGCTTCGCAACCGAGCGGGAGCAAGCTCCCTCGCCACAAAAGCGGGTATCAGAGACTGAACCCACCATCCAGCGGAATAATATTCCCGGTCATATAAGCCCCAGCCGTACTCGCTAGGCTGATCGCCAACGCCGCCATCTCTTCCTCGCGCCCCCAGCGCTTCATCGGAATCAGCGCCGTATCCTCCGCCAGCGCCTGCTCATCGTTACCAATGTGCTGCGTCATCTTGCTCGGGAAACGCCCCGGCGCAATCACGTTGACGTTGATGTGCTGGCTCACCAGCTCCCGCGCCAGAATCCGTGACAGTTGATGTAGGGCGGCCTTGCTCGGCCCGTAGGCATACGCCTGTTCGCCAAAGGAAGAAATCCCCGCCACCGAACCGATGTTGATGATCCGCGCCGGATTCGCCTCTGAACCGGCCTTGCGCAGCAGTGGCAAAAACTGCTGGATGCAGTTGAACACCGAGGTCACGTTGAGCTGCATGACCTTCTCCCAGCCCTTGACCGGATAGCTTTCCAGAGGTGCGCCCCATGTGGTGCCGGCGTTGTTCACCAGAATGTCCAGATGACTGATTTGCTCGCCCAGCCGCGTGGTCAGTTGCTGTACGCCTTCTTCATTGGCCAGGTTGGCGGCCACGCCGTGGCAAACGCCGAAGGCACTCAGTTCATCAGCCGTTTGCTGACAGGCTTCGGCATCCCGGGCGCAGACGTACACGGTGGCGCCGGCCTCGACAAAAGCCTTGGCGATCATTTTGCCGATACCACGGGTGCCGCCGGTCACCAGAGCGGTGCGGCCTTGCAGGGAAAAGTACGGGTGCATGGCGAATCCTGAGAGCTGAGGGTCCATACACCCTAGTCGTCAGCCGCCTGAAGCGGAGCCACTATTTTTGCGCGGAATGAAGGTCTATACAGCCTGCCCTTTGAGCCGCAGGCGTGCGGCTCAAAGATGGCGTGGGCTTACTGCGGACGAACGCGCAGGGTCAGGCCCTTGAGGAAGTTACGCAGCAACTGGTCGCCGCAAGGGCGATAGTTGGTGTGGCCGAACTTGCGGAACAGTGCGCTCAGCTCAGGCTTGGACACCGGGAACTCGGATGCCTTGAGGATCGCGTGCATGTCGTCTTCTTTCAGTTCGAAGGCCACGCGCAGTTTCTTCAGGATGATGTTGTTGGTCACTGGCACTTCGATCGGCTGCGGCGGACGGCTTTCGTCCTTGCCGCGCTTGAAGATCACCAGGCCGTCGAGGAAATGCGCCATGACTTCGTCCGGGCAGCGCACGAAGCCTTCCTCGTCTTCCTCTTTCTTGTCGAGGTAGGTCAGCAGGTCTTCCAGGGACACGTCCATGCCACCGATCTTGATGATCTCGATGACTTTCTTGTCGCTGATGTCGAGCATGTAGCGCACGCTGCGCAGTACGTCGTTATGAATCATGGTGTGCAATCCTGATATTCAGCAGTGGGCGCGGCATAAGCAGCGGCGCCGAAATGTGTGGCGGCGTGAAAAGTCTTAGAACTTCTCTTTGCCGGACAGGTAACGCCATTGCCCCAACGGCACTTTGCCGATGGACACGCCGCCAATGCGGATGCGGCGGATGGCGACGACCTTCAGGCCAACGGCCTGGCAGAACAGGGCGATCACGCCCGGTTGCGGGTTCTTCATCGCAAAACGCAGGCGGTTTTCGTTCTGCCAGCTGGCCTTGACCGGCGGCAGTTCCTTACCTTTGTAGGTCAGGCCGTGGTTCAGGCGGTTGAGGCCGTGAGCCACCATGTCGCCTTCTACCTCGACGACATATTCTTGTTCGATCTTGGCGGAGTCGGCGGTGAGCTTGCGCAGGATCTTCCAGTCCTGGGTGAACACCAGCAGACCGCTGGCATTGGCCTGCAAGTCGGTGCTGGCGGTCAGGCGCAGGAAGTGGCCCTTGAGCGGACGTTTGCTGAAGCGGTGTTCTTCGCTCAGGGTCTCGGCGCTGATGGTCGCCATCGCGGTTTCCGCGTCCATGCCCACGGGCACGTTCAGCAGGATGGTCACCGGCTCCGGCGCAGTGGCCTTGGCCTCAGGGTCGAGCTCGACTTTCTGGGTGTCGACCTTGAATTGCGGCTCGTCGATGACTTCGCCGTCCACGGTGACCCAGCCGCCCTCGATGAACAGCTCAGCCTCCCGACGGGAACAGCCGACGAGTTCGATGAGGCGTTTGGAGAGACGAATCGGGTCAGTCATGACAGGGGCCGTAACAAAAAAGGGGTGGGCATTGTACCTGCTGGGCGCTGGTTAATCCCGGCTCCATTTCAATGCGGTTGTATTTCCTGTGGGAGCGGGCCTGTCGGGTCGCCGCATCGCAGCGATTGCATCACCTCGGTGTATCTGACAAACCGTAGCGTCTGCATCGCTGGCAGGCCAGCTCCCACAGGGGCTCTATGGTGTGTCAGGCATGTTGTGAGCGCTGCTGGTTTTGGCGCAAGCGCATGTGCAACAGCGGATAAGGCTGGCCCATGCCATCGACTTCCGACCGACCAATCACCTCGAAGCCCTGCTTGAAGTAAAACCCCAGCGCTTGCGGGTTCTGCTCGTTGACGTCCAGTTCATCCGCGTTCAAGTGCTCCATGGCATAGCGTAGCAACTGTTTGCCCAGGCCCTGGCCTCGGTGGGCGGGGTCGATGAAGAGCATTTCGATCTTGCCCGCCGCCACCCCGGCAAACCCGGTGATGCGCTGGCGCGAGTCCTTGGTGCAGATCAGCATCACCGCATCGAGGTAGCGGGTCAGCACCAGGTTCTTCAGCAATTCAATGTAGCTGTCCGGCAGAAAGTCATGGGTGGCGCGCACCGAGGCTTCCCAGACTTGGGTGAGTTCTTCGTAGTCGCTCTGTTTCGGCGTGTGGATGACCGAATGTTGGCGCATGGCCGAATGCCCCTTTTTACCGTTGAGTGTGCGAGTCCTTTCTCCCACAAAACGATAGACGTAAAAAAGCCCCGCATCTCGTCAAGAGAGCGGGGCTTTTCGTATTTTTTGCGTTTAGATCTGTTCAGCCCACAGGTCGTATTCGTCGGCGTCGGTCACTTTGCACCAGACTTTGTCGCCCGGCTTGAGGTTGCTGCCGTTGTCGATGAACACGTTACCGTCGATTTCCGGGGCGTCGAAGAAGCAGCGGCCTACGGCGCCTTGCTCGTCGACTTCATCGACCAGCACTTCGATTTCACGGCCAACGCGCATTTGCAGGCGCGCCGAGCTGATAGCTTGCTGGTGCGCCATGAAGCGGTCCCAGCGGTCTTGCTTGACGTCGTCCGGCACGATGGCCGCGTCCAGCAGGTTGGCCGGGGCGCCTTCGACTGGCGAGTACTGGAAGCAGCCGACGCGATCGAGTTGCGCTTCGGTCAGCCAGTTCAGCAGGTACTGGAAGTCTTCTTCGGTTTCGCCGGGGAAGCCGACGATGAAGGTCGAACGGATGATCAGGTCTGGGCAGATTTCGCGCCAGTTCTTGATCCGCGCCAGGGTCTTGTCTTCGAAGGCCGGGCGTTTCATGGCTTTCAGGACTTTCGGACTGGCGTGCTGGAACGGGATGTCCAGGTACGGCAGGATTTTGCCGGCGGCCATCAGCGGGATCAGCTCGTCGACGTGCGGGTACGGGTAAACGTAGTGCAAGCGCACCCAGACGCCGAGGGTGCTCAGGGCTTCGCAGAGTTCGGTCATGCGGGTTTTCACCGGCGCGCCGTTCCAGAAACCGGTGCGGTACTTCACGTCGACGCCGTAGGCGCTGGTGTCTTGCGAGATCACCAACAGCTCTTTGACGCCGGCCTTGACCAGGCGCTGGGCTTCGTCGAGCACGTCACCGACCGGACGGCTGACCAGTTTGCCGCGCATCGACGGGATGATGCAGAAGCTGCAGCTGTGGTTGCAGCCTTCGGAAATCTTCAGGTAGGCGTAGTGGCGCGGGGTCAGTTTGATCCCTTGTGGCGGCACCAGGTCGATCAGCGGGTTGTGATCCTGGCGCGGTGGCACGGCGTCGTGCACGGCATTGACCACTTGCTCGTACTGCTGCGGACCGGTCACGGCCAGCACACTTGGGTGCACCTTGCGGATGTTGCCTTCTTCGACGCCCATGCAGCCGGTCACGATGACCTTGCCGTTTTCCTTGATGGCTTCGCCGATCACTTCCAGGGATTCGGCTTTTGCCGAGTCGATGAAGCCGCAGGTATTGACCACCACGACGTCGGCGTCCTCATAAGTGGACACGACGTCATAGCCTTCCATACGCAGCTGGGTAAGGATGCGCTCGGAGTCGACCAGTGCTTTTGGGCACCCTAACGATATCATTCCTACACGCGGGGCTTTTACTGTCATCATAGGATGATCCTCATCAGGGTCTTTTTTCTAATGGCTAAAAACGGTGCGCGAGTATACAGCTATTTGCGGTTCTCAGACCCTCGGCAGTCCACTGGTAGTAGTGCCGATCGTCAGTTGCAATACGCCCAGAAGTGGGCTGCCGAAAAAGGCCTGTTGCTCGACGAATCGCTATCCATGCGTGATGAAGGTCTATCTGCATATCACCAGCGTCACATAACCCAGGGAGCACTAGGAGTGTTCCTGGTTGCGATCGAGGAAGGCCGCATCGCTTCCGGCTCAGTCCTGGTCGTGGAAGGGCTGGACCGCTTGAGCCGTGCTGAGCCGATCCAGGCTCAAGCCCAACTTGCGCAAATTATCAATGCCGGCATTACCGTTGTAACCGCCAGTGATGGCCGTGAATACAACCGTGCCGGTTTAAAGGCCCAGCCGATGGACCTTGTTTATTCGCTCCTGGTCATGATCCGTGCGCACGAAGAATCGGACACGAAGAGCAAGCGAGTTAAAGCCTCGATCCGGCGACTTTGCGAAGCCTGGCAGGCTGGAACCTATCGCGGTCAGATCCGCAACGGCAAAGATCCTCAGTGGCTCAAATGGACTGGTACCGACTGGGAATTTATTCCTGAGCGAGTTGCTACTGTGCGTCGAGCCCTGCAGCTGTATTTGGAGGGGATGGGTGCCGCTCGGGCAATTCGTATCCTGCACGACGAGGGGCTTAGCTACAGCGATATCGGAATTACCGCTCTGCAGATCTACCGGCTGATCAAGCTCAAGGCCCTTCGGGGAGCCAAGAGCCTGACCATTAATGGTGAGGAATATGTCTTGGAGGATTACTACCCGCGCCTGTTGTCGGAGACGGAATGGGCCGAACTGCAGCACATGGGCGGCCAACGATTACGGCGGCGAATGAAAGGTGAAATTCCAGGAATTATCACTGGGATCGGTCTTACATATTGCGGCTATTGCGGTACTGCCGTCATTGGGCAGAACTATATGAGCCGCGCTCGCGCTGACGGCACACTTGCCGATGGCCATCGCCGTCTGCATTGCGTGTCATACAGCCGTAACGACGGCTGCGGTTCCGGTGGTTCGTGCAGCGTCGTCCCAATTGAGAAAGCACTGCTGAACTTCTGTTCTGACCGACTCAACCTGCAGCGATTGATGCAGGTTGGTGATGATGGGCAAGGCCTTCGCCATCAACTGGTGGTTGCGCGGGCTGCAGTGCAGAAAATTTCGGATCAGCTTCAAAGAGTCACAGCCGCGCTGCTCGCTGACGATGACGGCCCCGCGCCGATCTCATTCGTGCGCAAAGCTCGCGAGCTGGAGGCGCAGCAGCTTGATGCTGAAAAGAACGTCGCGAATATTGAATATGAATTGGCGGCAGCTTCCGGATCTGGCAAGCCAGCGCAGCAGGAACAATGGGTTGCGCTAGCTGCCCTGGTCAATGCGGGTGACTACGGTGCCAGGGAAAAGGTGCGCCAGATGGTCATGGATACATTCCAGCGGATCGTCGTTTATATGCGAGGGATGGGCGACGAGGATCGCAAGAGCAAGTTTATCGATGTGCAACTGATCTCCCGCACGGGTCAACACAGGGTGTTACAAATCAACAGGCGTTCAGGGGAGTGGGTGGCCAGCGAAGACTGGGACTGATCTTGAAGGGTGGCGAACAGCTCTTATATACTGGTTGGATGTACAGTATAAGCAAGGAATGTTTATGTCTCACAGTGTCTATCCTCGTGGTGTTGAGTTTTCGCATACCCCATTTGAGCAGCTTACCCGGCGCATTCACCGGCAGGTAAACAGCTCAGCCGCGCAGACGCGAAGACGTACGATTATTGCCAGGCTATCAGGTGAAAAGCTGGATGACTGGGATTGTTTGCTTGACCAGCTGGACACAGAGGACAGCGTGCGAGTGACACGATTGGAGTGCGGCGCGGTTGGCCTGACTTGGACCAATCAACATCCGAGCTGACCAACAAGGAAAACATACCTTAGGTCGTTTTATTTACCTGAGGTATTGATTTAAAAAGATACCCGCGGTTAATCTATGTCCGTCAATTCAGGAGCCCATGTGGTGTCCTGATTTCAACGGAGGTTCACTGCATGATTCGCCCTACCTTTAGCCTTTCGTATGATGCCTGCGCGCAACTGGCCGAGCACGTCAAACAAAACGGCGTCTTTCCTCTATCTCTCGTCTGCAACTATGCCCCAAGTTTCCTACTAGCCCATTTGACGATCGAGCAATGCGCTTCAGACGTTACTGTGCAGGTCCGGTTGGGTGAGACGGTAAACACTCTTACCGTTGGGCTTCTCGACGATCCGGCTCATAGGGTCGAGCATTTCGTAGGAGAGCTGGCGAACATGCATTACGAACAGATGGCCCAGCCTATTCTCGATCGGGATCTGGAGTTTCTGTTGCGCAATGCTGCAACAAGTCGCCGAGGCCTCTATCTGTTACCCCGGTCGGGAATGCACGACCTCAGGTTGCTACTGACAGCCGCCGCCGGTAATCCAGATCAGACGTATTTCAGATTTCTACTGGGTGGTGCCGGGATCTCGGCTCCGATGCTGATGCCCACGGACCCTGATAAAGCCTACGAACTGCTCTCCAATTTCGTCCGTGAAGTTGAGGAGTGGCAATGACTACCTCTCAGCTCCTGGTGATATTGGGCGGCTTGGCTGTTTGCCAGGTGATAGCCATGGCTCTGCCTTACTGGATGGGATGGAGGTCTGGCCAGACAGCTGCCACCGCATCGCTCCAGGACGAGATCCAACGATTGCGAGCGGAGCTATCTTCGGCCCATGCCCTGATTCGCCAAATCGAACAGGGGGTGAGCTATGCCTAAGCACCTTATCTGCCAGCGGGTTCGCTGGCTGCTGCTGGCCATTGCTGTAGCCCTTTCCAGTGTCACTGCTCTCTCTGTTGGCATGGCTATGTCGACGCTGATTGCTGACCCGATGCTGGCTGCGGTGTTCGCCTCTGCAGCAGTGCTGCTGGATTTCTATAAATACTTAGCCTGGCCGATCGCCCTGGGCATGCTGGCAGCAAGTAAGCGTGCCTATGCCGTCCTGATGATCATATCGGCTCTGATGCTGGCAGCGGTATCAGCGTGGGCTACTTATGACCGATTACTGACCTCCATCGTTTCGGGCCAGGCGCGGTACGCCGCTGTAACCGAACAACGCATGGCTGACCTGCAGGCGGTCAGATCCGATGGGCTACGGCAGCTCGATTCCCTAGACAAAGACGCCCGCTCGATCGGAGATCAGGCACGACAACTGCGCGAGCGCGGCATTGTAAGCAAGGCGCAAGAGTTGGAAGCGTCTGCCCTGGGACGGATCGATGGTCAACGTGAGCAGGTGCTACAGCGGCTCGATCGTGCATCGGTAGAACTGACTGAACTGCGTGCCAGGCCAACTGCATCGGTTGGGCTGCCTGAGCTGTTGGCGATCTTGCTATGTGCTGGGTTTGCTATCGCCCTGGAAGCGGTGCCTGCGCTTATTGGATCGGCACTGCGCGTTGGCAGCCTATCCGATGCCTCGTTGCCAGAGGCTATGGCCTCGACAACACCGGCAACGGTCACGGCAACAGTGACAACAGCCCCAGAACATCCAGCATCTGGCGAACAACAGGATCTGTTCGGTTCACCAGATGGTGCCTTGATGAAGACATTGCTCGACATCACGCGAACAGTTGCGCCAGGCACGCCAATATCGCTCCGTGACTTCACTGCTGCAGCTCGTGTCGGGAATCGACGCGCCATGAAGCTATTTCGTGCAGCGCTCGATCTGGGCGAGTTGCGAAAAACCACCGCCGGCTATGTGACCGCTTGAGGAGGGCATGACTATGACTTTCGATTTTTCAGAGCAAGACAGACAAATTCTCTCCCACAGCGTGTCTGGCTGGAGGAACGCGAACGTGGAAATCGATACCGCTATCGAGTCCGAAAACTGGACTGCTATCGACAGCGCCCAAATCGATCGGTCATCGCACGCGAACACCATCGCGCTGATCGTAAACAAATACACAGACCCAATTGAACAAGGAGCACGGTCATGATTGGTATCCCAGAGACAGGCACCCTGGAAAATGGCCGTATCGCTGCCAACGTCACCAGCGGCTACAAGTTCACTACTGCGGATGGCCGACCTGCGCGTCTGGCCATCATCGATGACCAGGGCAATGTGGTTGAGTCTGGCGAGGCTGTTGCCCGTGAGGCGTGGAATGTGTGCATCGCTGTAATCAAGAATTTCAAAATCGGCCAAGGGCACATTGTGGTACATAGCGCCCCTCCTGGAGGGGCAGTGGTAAATACAAGCCTTGTTCAAGGGGGAGATTGACCGTGAAGACGTTTATCTACAAAGCTAGGTCTGTTGGGCCAACGCTACTCGTAGCGGAGAGTCAGTCTGTGCTGAAGCTGCATCATCTCCTTATATATTTTCCGAACCTCTCTACGCGAGCGAGGGGGAAGTTCGATATCCCCGAACTGATAGGCCAAGTCACCCTTGTTCATTATATCAAAACGCCTTTTGGCGAGATGAAGAAACCTAACCACGTCCAGGTCGTCAGTAAGGGCGTGTCTCACGCCATCGATGTTTCTTCGTCCATATTCACGGCCAGGTTCAGGGAGGAACAAGATGGACTCATGCGCCGTCCAGTGGGGAGTGAGGTCGATCAAAGCTCCATGAGTGTCTTGCCAGACAGCGTGAAACTCAGCTTCGATGTAAAGATCAGCGACTTGCCAAATAGCCCAGCCATTCAGCTGTTTTCCCTTATGAGCAACAATCTGCTTTGGGACAGTGTCGAAACTTTCACCGATTGGCTCGCCATCCAACGGTTTATGAGGGATGACGATGGGGGACTGGCCTTGGACTACTGAACGGCAGAAATCAAGTACGTATTGTGAGTCTGGGCATGGCGCCTGAGAGATCAACATAAAGTCATTCCGCTTACATTCCGGTTATCTTGGCGTCGATCGCCCGACCGATTATTTCCCAGTTGTTGTCCAATACAACTGGCTGATAGCTGGGGTTGAGCGGTACCAGGTAGCCGACACCGGCATCCATCGCGTACTGCTTGAATGTGGTCTCCCCACTGACTGTGTTGCGGGCAACATAGAATTTTCCACTGATGACATCGAAGCCCTCTGGGCGGATCAGTATCGGGGTGCCTTCTGGAAAGGTAGGTGGGGTGTCCGAGGTCATGGACTTGCCCTTGACCCTCAACCAGTAGCCCTTGGCCCCTGCATTTTCGGTGGAGCTAAGCCACTCGTCAGAGATACCCGACGGGTAACTGGCAGACGACTCTATGCCTTGGCCAGCGTCAACCCATGTTATTAACGGGTATTCCTTGGCTTCTCGATACGGCTGCAGCATTGGGCTGACATTGGAGTGCGCAGTGGTTGCCGCAAACTCTGAAATTTCCGCAGCGAGACGCGGACTGAACTTTTCAACCGGTTCGCCCAGAAGCCTTGCTAAGGCGGACGCAAACCTGATGTTTAGAGCGTTGATGCCATTCAGGTAGTGAGCCACTGCAGCAGGACTTACACCTATTTCATCGGCAATCTTTCGCTTGTTTAGGTTGAGTTCTTTTTTCTTCGAGAGGTAAAGCTCATTTGCAGCTTTGCACTCATCGAAAAGCTCGCGTGGAAGTGGTGGCTTTTTATTCATAGGGGTAATGATAAACCGGAGGTAAATTTAAATAATTTACCTGCGGCATCGTTGTTGGCTGCTTTTTAATACGTGGGGTTTCTTTGTTGAGGAAAGCAAAATACCATAGGTTTCTTTTTCCTTGCGGTCAGCGATACCTCAGGTTAATATTCTGGCGTCTGCTTAGAGATGCCCTGCTATGAACCAAATCCCATTGTCTGAATTAGCCGCCAAAATTGGGCAGGCAGCGGTTGCCGAGGCCTTCGGGGTCACTCCCGCAGCCGTGCATAAGGCAATTAAGTTGGGTCGGCAGATCATCGTGTCAGTGCATGATGATGGCTCCTACACAGCTCAAGAACTGCGCCCGTTTCCATTCCAAAAAGTCCTGCCATCCCCCAAGCTAGGGGGCGCTGCTGGGGACTCGCAGGTTATTGCGCAGAAGCTTCTATGAACACGTCCAATCTAGGACAGATGTCCACGTCCCGTGACCAGGTGCTGGTCGCCCATGCCGTTGAGATGATCGCGCGTACCGGTTTCAGCCAGGACGACTTTGCCCAGTTGCTTAGCAGCAACCTGCATCGCATTGTTCCCGATAAGGCCGTAAGCAAGGACGTGCCCGATTTCGACGAGTTGGCCAAGGGTAACGAAGCGCCGGCTTTCCTCAGAGCATCAGGGGCCTGGTTGCGCCGCGTTGGCCGCTGGCTCAACGGTGAGGTAGATCTGCCGTGCTGGCTGGAGGAGGCGTGGGTAGCTGCTCTTGAGGGCGACTTCAAAGACGCTTGCATTAACGAGCTGGCCAGCCGTCACGGCTTGACCGGTGCACGCGAGCAGGACGGTGACGGCAACCCTCTGTGTGCGTTTGGTCTGCTTGTGGCTAGGCTGGGCGATACGGTTGCCCTGGGCAGCGAGATCCTTGCAGACGGCCATATCGACCTCCAGGACATCGACAAGCTACCTTGCTTTGTCGATCGGCTCCGGTCAGTCGAAGCGCGGTGCTGCGAATTGCGCTCGCGTGCCCAAGACGTGCTGCTCGAGCAGCCCCAGAAACCTATCCTGCACCAGGTGAACTAGCGCCTGTGACTCAGCCGGATAAGGACATCAAATCGCGAACGAGCGACCGCAAGGCCGGCCCCACAAAGGGTCGGCCTACTGCTGTGCATCGCGATAAGAAAAACCCGCATGCGGCCCTGCATGCACCTATCCGACCGGCTCGCTACCGAGAAAAGCGTCATCTAACCGCGGCTCAATTGAGTAATCCTTTGATACGCCAGGCGTTCAAACGGCTCAGCCGGATGGGTGACGAGCTGCGCGGTACATATCTGCGTTCGCTGGACACCATCCATGGTGGTCGACGCACTCGATCCGAGAAGTTTTCAATGCTGGCCAAGACAGCTGAGCAGATGTTGCTACGGTTGGACCTGGCTACGGGCGTATTAGGTTGGCTGGAGGTAGAGGAGGGGCGGTACTGCCTGAGCACCCAGTGCAATATCGCTGAAGACAGCGAGGTCTCCGCTTCGTCTTTCAGTCGCTTCATGCAAGGCTTGGAGCAGGCCGAGTATGTTTACCGGCGCATTGAGAAAGTGCGTCTGGATGAAAAAGATTCGCAGGGGCTTCACCTAGTTCGCACCCGTGTTCTGGTGCGCTTCACTGAAAAGTTTTTTGCCGATCTAGGCCTTAGCTATCTTTGGTTCCGCGCTAAGAAAGCGGCCATCAAAAAGCGGGAGCGTGAGCTGCGCGAGGTCGGTGCGATGCGCAATGCACGTCAAGAGAAAGCGTCCCTGGAAGAGTTTAAGAGGCAGCAATCGCGTAGCAATTGGCAGAAAAGCGAGGCTCGGAAGGCCGCTGTTGCTCAGGGGCAGCCACAGGATGCAACGCCTAGGCAAGAGACGCCTTGCGGCACCAGCCCTCCGTATGAGCCTGACAAGCCGCATGGTCGCACCGTGAACGATAAGCTGGCGCGATTGATGCGCAGTGTTCAGGTCAAGAAAGACAACACCCCTTCGGAATAATCGCGGATCCCGCGAGGCCAGGTCACGCCTGGCCATCGAAAAACCATCCCACATCCGTACCTGCATCGCCTGCACGCATCGCGGTAGAGGCCATCGGCCACGTCTGCGTCGACTATCTGCCGCAATTCTGCTGCGCCGCCGGCGCGCACGCAGGGCTACCAGGATGTCTTTGAAATAAATGGGATTTTAAACCCCGCTCAGTACCCCCCATAGGGTAAAAAAAGAGACTTCCGAGGTGTCCACAGGGTCAGTGTGTTGGGTACAAGATGATGCCTTCGCCCAAGGGCTCAGTTCGCTGCGCTCAGCTTTTTATGAGGATCGCGGGCTACGCGCCCGCCCAGCGGCAGGGCAGTGCCCTGCACCCATGCTGGATGCCCTGCACTCCGTGCCGGGCATCCAGCGGGCACAAAGCGGCAATTGGGCGCGCCGAGGTGAGCTGCAAATTTCACGGGCAGCGCTCGCGGACAGGATCGGCCGGCGCTGCTCAGATTTTTGGGTGCGAATTTGTCCGACAACCGGCCGCTACGCGGGTTCCGCCGCGCCGAGATTATGAGTATCAGCTCAGATTGTGTTGGCGGCTTATATGCCTGCGGTGCAGGCATTACGATGCATGATTTGAGATCGATGTTGAAATATACCCACTGTGGGCACGGGAGCGGAGAGGCTTGGATGCGTCGGGGAGGTTGCGAATCTGGTCCTGTGGTCAGCCTCGTTGGGAGGAGCCGACCTGCAGGAACAGTTCTTGCTGCTGCTCCGCTGGCAAGCTTCTGATTCTCTCCAGCAGGAGTGTGTCGAGGCGTTGTCCCGGAGGCCGCAATGAGTGCTTGAAAGTCAGTTCGGATACCCATGTGTGTCCGCACTGAGCATCCAAACACTGGCAATACAGCTTCACATAGCCCCGGGTAATCTCCTCCCGTGAACTTATGCGCCCTTTGTGGTCGCAGGCAGTGCAGTAAATTCGCATGTTTCCCTCCCCAGGGTTGCAGAGCCACTATTATGCCGTCGCTTTTAGTGATAATCACCAAATACTGTCTATTTAGTCAGTGGTTTTTGCTTCTTCAGCTGGGGTTCTCCAGCTAATTCTCCTGTCTTGTCGCAGGGTGTCGTTGACCTGGTTGAACAACTGGCAGATCGGCCGAATCTCGTTGCTGGTGTATACCCGATCGATCTTTTCAATATCGCCAAAGCCGGCGCTGTTTTCCGGGATGATGCCGGCCAGCGCGGGGTTCATGCGCCAGGCGGCAATCACGTCGTTGCGCGTGATGTTCTTGACCTTCTCCAGCTCGTCCTTGGCCTGAAAGTCCCCGACCGGAATGATCTGGATCGCCTTTTCGGCACCGCCCGGGATGTTCACGAACATCGATCGGAAGTTACCCACGCCCTTGCTCGCGCTGATCTGATCACGCAGTGACTCTTCGTCCTCCTCGGTCAGGTTCGGGTCGTTGGTGTAGAAGATGTAACCGGCGTGTGCGCCGTTGCTGTAGTAGCGACGGCGGAAGAGGGTGGCGGCCTCATTGAGCAACAGCGCCTGCATGCCGCCCAGGTAGTCGGGCACGCCGTATATGTTTTGTTCCACGTCGTAGTTCATGACGTGCTCGACTTCATCCTCTTCAAATTCGACTTCCTTGCCGTCCGGCAGCAGCATCACAAACCCGCCACCAACCCTGACCCGCATATTGATTGTCGGCAGGTGTTCCATTTCCAGCACCTGGCCGAACGCATTGCGGTTGCGCCGAAAGTACGCCTCGCCAAAAACCATGAAATCCAACCCGGCGCGGCTCATGGTCTGGACTGAACAGCCCTCTGAGGCAATGAATTCACGCAGCAGCAGGTTGCGCTTGAACCCGGGAATGGCGCCGTGGTGTGCGTTGGCGCGCAGCAGTTTGGCCAGGCCTTGGCGTGACACCGGCGGCGTGTAGGTTTTGCCGTCGTGGGTGGCGAACACGCCCAGGTAGTGCCCGATGTTCTCGGTCAAAACCTGTTCCGGTGCACCGAATGAAAATGCCCGCATCGGACCTGGTACTGGTTTTTGCGGCTGGTTTTTTACTGGTTTGCCCATGGGTGCTTGGTCCGCTGAGTGTGTAGCGGCTGCGCCGCTGTTTGTTGGTATTGAGGGGTTCGTGGGCCAGGGCGTGCATGATTGCCCAGGCGATATCGGCATGCCCGGAGGCGTCGGTACGCGACGCGCTGTACGTGACCTGGCCACCGCCAGTAGTGCCACGCTTGATCGTCAGGAAGGCCTGAGCGATGTCGTTCCAGCCGGCGTCCCACTCGATCCTGCTGCCCTGAATCGTGTCCTGCGCCTTGAGCACTAGGGTGTTTTTGGTTTCGAGGCTGTAGTGGATCGAGGTCGCACGCGGATAGAAATCGCGCACCAGGTCGAACACGCCGTAACCGATGCCAGTCGTATCGATGCCGATGTGCTGCACGTTGAAGCGCTCGGTGAGTTTCTTGACCTGCTCGGCCTGGTACTTGAATGACTGCCCACGCCAGCTGTGCTTTTCCAGAATCCGGAACTTGCCGCCGTCCTCGAGCGGAGGGGCAATGACCACGCAGCTGGCATCGTCGCGGGTGCGGCTCGGGTCGTAGCCGATCCATACGGGGCTGTTGCCAAACGGGCGCGGGTCGTCAGGGTCGTAGTCGGTCCACAACGACAAGTCGGAGTAGCAGCGCTCCAGGTCGACCAGTGAAAAGGCGCTTTGCGTGCTGTCGATGAACTTGCACATGAACAGCTGCTGAAACTTGTCCTCGTCGTACTCCAGCTGCAGCTGCTCGAGGTCGAACAGATCGCAGCCGCCGGCAATGGCGTCGAGGATGGTGATGACCTTGCGCCATTGCCCGTCCGGACAAAGTGAGCCAGCCGCCGCTTGGGCTTCGCTGGGCCATGGATCTTTGGCGTTTTTGCGTTTGCTGTTGCGGAATTTCTCGCCAGTCCAGAACGGGTACGCCTGATGCGACACCGCGCTGGGCGTTGAAAAGTAGGTTTTGCGCCACTTCTTGTGGGTGGCCATGGCACTGGCGACGGTGTTCAGTTTCTCGAAGTCGCGGATCCAGAAGTACTCGTCAACGTAGACGTGGCCATGGTGCCCCTGGGCGGTACTGCTGTTGGTGCTGAGAAAGCGCAGCTCGGCCCATGGCTTGCCGTCTTTGCTCAGCACAATCGGGTTGCCGGTCAGCTCGAGGCCGAACCACTCTTGGGCGAACGACACGATGTAGCTACGGAAAATCTCCGACTGGGCGCGGCTGGCCGACAGGAAGATCTGGTTGTCACCGGTGAGCACGGCGTCCATGAACGCTTCGCCGGCGAAGTAATAGGTCAGGCCGACCTGACGGCTTTTCAGGATGTTGCGGATCCGCGCTGTCAGCGGGTTCTGTTTGGCGGCGAACAGCTCTTTCTGGTAGCCGTACATTTTGCTGATGAACTTGTCGAGAAAATCCACTTCCGTCAGCTCGCCGACTTCGTTTTTGGCCTTCTTCTCGCGTTTTTTTCCGCCCTTGTCGCTGCGCTCGCCTCTGTCCCGACGTTCACTGCGTTGATTATCTCGGCGCTGGCCATCGTCCGCCGGCGGATCGCCGATCGGCGCCGGTGCCGGTTTCGCCGATTGCTTCAACAGCCGTTCGCGAACGGTGGTCAATCGGTCGAGCTCGTCCAGATCGGCCTTGGTCAGCGACGTGGCTTTGTCCAGGAGGAGGGTGATTCGCCGGCCGACGGCGGTCAGCGGTTCTTCATCCGACAGCATGTCGTCCCACTCGCCCTGGCGGATCCAGTAGTAAACGATCCGGATGTTGGGCAGGGACAATTGCGCCTGAATTTCACGCGGCTTGCAGCGGCGTAGATACAGGCGTTTGGCGGCTTCTTTTAGTTCGGGGGCGTATGGCATGGCCGCAGTCTATGCGGCGAAAACAGTGAAAACGCGGGGTTAAACTCCGCGTTTCACCTAGATCACGGATATAGGAGAAACGCGCAATTGAACCGTTTGTTTGGGGCGCGTTGGCTCCCTATCGTGGCGGCTCAAATCACCGATTGAGCGCAGTTAACGCCCATGCCCCGTTCCCTTGTTTCGTTCTGGAAACGTGTCGCCACCAGCGGCCCGACCGTAGATGGCCGCGAGATCCTTCCCCAGGAACTGCGTGATATCGCTGATACCTACAAGCCGTCCCTTTACACAGCTGTGATCTGGTGCGACCACGAACGCTGGCCGGGTTCCCACGGTACTGTCTTTGCGGTGCGCCTGGTGGAAGAGGGTGACGATTTGGCCCCGGGGCAGATTGCCCTTGAGGCGCAGTTGAAGCCCAACAACAAATTGCTGTGGCTCAACGACCAGGGCGAAAAGTTGTTCACCAGCATCGAGATCACCCCCAACTTCGCGAACACCGGCAAAGCCTACCTGACTGGCTTGGGTGTGACCGACGAACCGGCCAGCCTGGGCACTCAGGAACTCTACTTTTCAAACAAGACAAGCAAGGCCGCGTATTTCGCCGCCTCTCATGAGCTTGGCCCTCTTCGCGACGATCAGCCTCAAGGCGAATTGACCAAGCTTCTGGGCATGTTCACCGGGCTGTTCAAGCGCTTCGGTATTGAAGAAACCCCAGCAGACCCGCAAACCCCCACCGAGAGCAAACCCCCAATGGATGAAGCTACAGCCAAGGCCGTCAAAGCCCTGATCGAGCAATTGATGATTGTGGCCGCAGGCCTGCAAGTATTGATTGAGCCGATCGTCACCGAAGAAGAGCCGGACCAGGCGCCGATCGATGACGTGCAAACGGCGGTCGATGCGATCGTAACCACGGCCGAGGAAGAAAAGAACCTCAGTCGCCAACAGTCCGGCAACAAAGCCGTCCTGGCTAGCCTGGCGCAACTGCAAAAGCAATTCGCTACGTTGTCGAACACCCCTCAAGGTCGCCAGCTGCCGCGTTCCACTGGCCCCGCCGGCACCAAAGCGCGGGTGCTGTGATATGAGCCAGAAATCCCTGTCCAACCGCGCTCTGTTGCAATACTCCGCACTGTGTTTGGCGATCGGCGAAACCTATGGCGTCGACGTGACTCGCCAGTTCAACGTCGAGCCGAGCATTGCCCAGGAACTGAACGACAAGATCACCGAGCGCGCCGATTTCCTCGAGCGCATCAACGTCGTGCCTGTCACTGAGATCAAGGGCGAAAAGGTCATGTTCGGCGTGAACGGTCCGGTGACCAGCCGCACCAACACCAAGACCACTGATCGCGAAGCCAAGGATGTTTCCGACCTGACTGGCGAGGGTTACGAGCTGTTCGCCACCGAGTCGGACGTTGGTTTGCCTTTCGCCAAAATCGACAGCTGGGCGAAGTTTCCGGACTTCGCCGATCGCTACTCGGCGGCGGTACAAAAACAGATCGCCCTCGATCGCATCATGATCGGCTGGCACGGCGTCACTGCTGCAATCCAGACCAATCTGGCCACCAACCCGATGCTGCAGGACGTGAACAAGGGTTGGCTGCAGCTGGCCCGCGAACAGATTCCTGAGCAGGTTCTGCAGGAAGGCGCGGTCGACGGGAAAATCACCCTCGGCGCCGGCGGCGATTACGAAAACCTCGACGCCCTGGTGCACGACACCAAGCAGATGATCAGCTCCGTGTTCCGTGATGGCGGTGACCTGGTGGCGATCGTTGGCAGCGACCTGTTGGCAGCCGACAAGGCCAAGCTTTATTCCAGCCAGGCGGGCAAGCCAACTGAGAAAGAGCGCATCGAAAGCGCCCAGGTTATTGCGACCTATGGTGGCCTGCCGACCTTCACCGTGCCGCACTTCCCGGTTAACGCCGTGGTCGTCACCAGCTGGGACAACCTGTCGATCTACTTCCAGGACAGCAGCTGGCGTCGTCACCTGCTCGAGAATCCGAAGCGCTCCCGCGTCGAGGATTACAACGGCCGCAACGAAGGCTACGTGATTGAGCAGTTGGAGAAATTCGCGGCCGCTGAAAACGTGGAGTTGATCTGATGAGCCTGGCACTGGCGCACAAGCGCCGCATTCAAGCCGAAGGCCCTGCAGCGGCTGCACGCGCCGGTGCCGAAGCGGTGGTGTATTCATCCGCCACCGCGCTGTCCAGCCCAGCCAACGCCAAGAAGCACCTGAAGCTCATGGAAGACGCATTAGCCCAGGATCTGGAGCGTGTCAGCGCGATCAACAGCCGCGAACTGCGTCAGCAGCTCAAGCGTGACGAGCTGCTGCCCAAGTACCTGGACTACGTGCAGCGCTACCGCGATTCCGGATTGAGTTTCCCGAACTCGGTAGTAATGCAGGTCCTGGTGTGGCTGTTCGACACGGTGCAATTCGAAGCAGGCCTCGACTTGGCGAACTTCGCCATGGAGCAAAACCAGCCGATGCCTGAGCGCTTCAAGCGCGATGTGCCGACCTTCGTTGCCGATGCTGTGATCGAGTGGGCCGAGGCTGAGCAGAAGGCCGGTCGCAGTCCGGAGCCGTATGTGTCCGACCTGCTGCCGCGTGTCGATGGCGAATGGCAGCTCACTGAGCAGATCCCGGCCAAGTACCACAAGTTGCTTGGGATCCGCGCCCTGGACGCCAGGGAGTGGACGAAGGCCATCACGCACTTTGAGCGCGCCACTGAACTGCATGCCGCTGTTGGTGTGGGCACACGCCTGGAGGGCGCTCGCAAGGCCCTGGCAAAAGAACTGGCTACCAAAGCCGCCGAATAACCCGACTACCCCCCCCCGGCGAGAAACTGTGGATGTGAGCCAACCATTTATGGCCCTGACCCACTGAAACAGTTTTCCCGCCCCTATTCGAGTGCCCAGCAATGAGCTTTTCCGGGAAACCCACGACCTTTGTGGAGCAGGCGATCGAGAACGACGGCTTCTGGCCGGACCTCTCCGTGGCCGAGTTCCAGAAGGGTTATCGCCTGCCGGCGGAGTACCTGGTAGAGATGCTGGTCACTGATTTGACCACTGCGATGATCGAGGTCAATCACGACCTGGCCAAGCGCAAAAGCCAATGGCAGAACGTGGGCGTCACCACCGTGGAATCTGCGGACACCACGGTGCTGCCCGAGCGCACTTTTCACGTAGCGACGTACAAGCGCGCTGTCTATTGCCGTGCCAAGGCCAGCTTGCTGACCCAGTTCGCCACCGTGACCCGTCGCGAAAGCGCGGAAAACACCGGCAAAGAAATGCCCGAGCGTGGCGAAACCTTCCTTGAGTTCAGCCAGCAGGCCGTCCGCTCTCTGCAGGGCCGTGGCCGCATCACGGCGGCACTGCTGTGATCAAACTCCGCGCCCTGACCACCTACCTGATCGAGCGCCGCCTGGTCGAGGCTGAACAGCTCGACAGCTGGACCGACCAGGTGAATCTCGAACTGATCTGGAAGCCCGACGTCGGCGGCATGCGCATGGGTGATATGCGCTACATCGCCACGATCGCCCTGGAGCGTTTCGCCGATCATCCGGGGCGGTTGATGGCATTGGTGGGCAGCTGGCTCGAGAGCAACGACCAGGACCGCGACGATCTGCCGGCGGCGAAGTTCGACATCACCATGCTCGACAACGACCTGGCCGACGTCGACATCACCCTCGAATTCATCGAGCCGCAGTACCTGGCCGAGGACCCAAGCGGCGAGATCCTGGCCTTCGAAAAGACTTGGTCGTTCGTGCCGTTTGACCTGTGGGTCGCTGAACAGGGCGAGGTGTCCAGCCATGGCCGGTCGTAGCACCTTCGAACTCGATGCCCGGGGCTACCTCGGCGTGCGCGAGCAACTGGCCCTGCTCAGCCTGCCGCCGCAACTGCGCCGGCGTTTGCTGAACAACGTGACCAAGCGTGTGCGGACCATGAGCCGCAAGCGCGCGCGTGATCAGCAGAACCTGGACGGCTCGCCTTTCGCCGAGCGCAGAGGCTCGGGCAAGGGCAAGAAGAAGATGGAAGCCGGCCTGGCCAAGCTGATGATCGTCACCCGCGTCAGCGCTGACGAAGCCGAACTGGGCTGGCGTAACGCCCTGACCAGTTGGGTCGCGGCGCAGCAACACAACGGCGTGAGCGAGCGCCGCACGGCGGCTCAGATGAAGCGCTGGAACAATGTTCCTGCCGGCCTGGCTGCCACCGACAAGCAGGCAAGGCGCTTGCGCCGCCTGGGCTTCAAGGTTCGCCAGGAAGGTAAAAAAGCCCTGACCCGGCCGTCCGTAGCCTGGATTCAAGAGCACGTGAATTACGCCAAGGCGGGGCTGCTGATCCGCATCTTGGACGATGAAAAGACCGAGAGCAGCGGCGCGCAGAGCTGGGAAATCACCTTGCCCAAGCGCCAGTTCATCGGCGTCAGCACCGAACGAGACACTGGCTTGCTGCTGAACCAGGTGCTCCAACAAATCCTTAATTCTCCCCGCTAGCGAGGCACTGCATGGCACTCGGCAAAGTCAGCGTTAACAATCTCAATCTGGGCCAAGGTGCCGTGACTGAGATCGAGCGCTATTTCCTTTTCATCGGCACCGGCGCGAAGAACGTCGGTCAGTTGCTCCCCCTGAACACCGACAGTGACCTCGACGGCGCCCTGGGTATTCCGGCCAGTGACCTGAAAACCCAGATCACCGCCGCACGCCTTAATGGCGGCGATCGCTGGGCGTGCCTGGCCGCTCCGATCGCGGCAGACGGCGAGTGGTCCGAAGCTCTGGAAAAAGCCCAGCAGCAAGGCTTTTCCGTCGAGGCGGTGGTGATCACCACACCGATCGACGCCAAGGCCGATCTGTCGCAAATGCATGATGCGGCCATCGCCCTGAACAACACCTACGGTCGTCGCGCCTTCGTGATGGCGGCGTCTGCCGGCATCACCGTGCTGCAGGCCTGGTCGGAATACCTGCTCGAGCAAAAGCTCCTCACGGCCGACGTCGCGGCGCCGCGTGTTCTGGTCGTGCCCCAACTGCACGGCAATGACCTGGGCGTGCTGGCTGGTCGTTTGGCCAACGCTGCCGTGAGCATTGCCGACAGCCCCATGCGTGTGGCGTCTGGCGCAGTACTGGGTCTGGGGCCTGTGCCCGTGGACAAGGAGGGCGTACCACTGCCGTCGGCGATCCGTGCCGAGTTGGACAAAGCGCGGTTCTCTGTCTCGCAGACCTACCCCGACTACCCGGGCGTGTTCTGGGGTGACGGCAACATGCTCGACGCGCCGGCGAGTGACTTTCAGGTGGTCGAGTACCTGCGCCTGGCCGACAAAGCTGCCCGTCAGGTTCGCCCGCTGCTGATCCGCCGCGTCGGCGATCGCCGCCTGAACAACACGCCGAACAGCATGGCTGCCGCGATCAGCGCGTTCATGAAGCCGCTGCGCCAGATGGCCAAGTCCACCACCTTCGCTGGCTTGGTGTTCCCGGGCGAAATCGAATCGCCCCAGGACGGCGACATCGTCCTGGTGTGGCACAGCAAAACCAAGGTCGAGATCTACATCAAGATCCGGCCGCTCAATTGCCCGAAAGACCTGACGGCCAACATCGCCCTCGACCTTTCCAACGACGATCTGGAGTAAGCCCCTATGTCAGCACGTATTGGCGGCAAGAACTTCGACGTGAACCTGGGCGACCTGCAGGTTCACGTCGACAACTGCACGCTCGACATCACGGACAACACCGCCGTGGCACAGAGCGCAGGCGTGCCGAATGGGCACGTCGACGGCGATGTCTCGGCCAGCGGCGAGATGGAATTCGACACTAGCAACTTCAACTTGCTGATCGAGGCCGCCCGATCGGCGGGCAGCTTTCGCAAGATGGAAACCTTCGACGTGGTGTTCTTCGCTGCCGCCGGCGATGAGGAGCTGCGCGTCGAGGCCTTCGGCTGCAAGTTGAAGGTGTCCAGCCTGCTGGCAGTCGATCCCAAGGGCGGCGAGAAATCCAAACACAAGGTGCCGTTCGACGTCACCAGCCCGGACTTCATCCGCATCAACGGCGTGCCGTACCTGGACGCTACCGAGATCGAGGGCCTGCGCTGATGGTGTGCCCGTTCGACCGTGCCCAGGCGCTGGAGCAACGCCAGCGTGACCGGGCGATCGCGGCCCAGCTCGCCCAGGTGCGCCCGATCGGGCCAAGCCGGACCCACTGCCTGGACTGCGAAAACCCGATTCCCGAGAAGCGCCGTGCCTTGGGCGGAAAAATCCGCTGCACGCCCTGCGAGTCTCTTTCCGAGCAAGGACAACGCCGATGAGCCTCACCACCTGGCCGCACTTCGCCGCGGCTGAACTGCGCTGCAAATGCGGCAAATGCAACAGCACCGGCGCCGAGATGGATCCGGCGTTCATGGCCGAACTGGTGACTCTGCGTCAGCAATTTGGCCGGCCGATGACGCTGAGCAGTGCCTACCGCTGCCCGAAGCACCCGGTGGAAGTGAACAAGCCTGCACCAGGTGAACACTGCACCGGCCTGGCCGTTGATGTGCGCTGCCGTGGCGAAGACGCCGTAGAGATCCTGCGCCTGGCGATGAACCTGAAGTTCACCCGCTTCGGCATCAGCCAGCGCGGTAACTCGCGTTTTCTTCACCTGGGCATGGCGCCGACCGGTGGCCGATTCCCCAGCCCTGCGATCTGGAGCTACTGAATGCGCCTGAATCACACCCATGTCGTTGTTGCCCTGGGCGCAGTGTTGTTCGGCAGCCAGCTGGAGAACATCGCCATCGCCTTTGATCGCTCGTATGGCGAGGAAGTCGCGGCGATCGCGGGGGCTTATTGCTTGGCTCCGGAAAAGCTGCGTCTGGCTCTTCGTGAAGTAATCGACGTGAGCGCGGCACCGAACAAAATCCGCGTGGAGTGCACCGCCGATGCCCTTTAAAAGCTCCCTAGTCGTTAAGGCGGTGATGGGCACCAAGCAATGGCAGTTGGTGCGGCCGCTGATGTACCTGACCACCCGCAATCAGTGGGTGACGGTGCCGCAGTGCTACCGCACCGATCTGGCCAGCGTACCGCGCCCGGTCTGGTGGCTGATTCCGCGTGACGATGAATGCGCCCGCCGGCCTTCGGTGGTGCATGACTTCATTTACACCAACGCCACCGACCGATTCACCAAGGCCGAGGCCGACCAGGTGTTCTACGACGCCCTGCTCGAGGAGGGCATGCCCAAGCCGTTGGCCTGGCTGATGTACACCGCCGTCCGGATTGGCGGCCGTGGCAACTGGAGCGCATGAAATGGAGCTTTCATCCATGACCGTGAGCGTACTGCTGATGATCACCGAGCTGGTCCTGACCGGTGTCGCGGGCTTTCAGGTGTACCTCTTTAAACAGATCAGCGCGGCCCGCCGTGAACACCTCGAGTTTCGCATCGAGGTCGCTGAGCGATACGTCCGGGCCGAGCACATCGATAAGGCCATGGAAAAGCTGGAAGACCGGCTGGAACAGCGGCTGCAGCACCTTTTTAACCAACCACCACAACGGAAAAGATCATGAGCGAAACACGCGATATCACCCTGGAAGTCGGCGACAAAGAATTCACTTTCACCCTGACGCCCCAAGACGTGACCAAGTACTTCAACACCCTGACCCAAAACAACAAGGTCGCCCCGGCCAACAACCTGTTGGTCAACACGGTGAAGCAGGAAGAACGCGCCACTTTGAAAGCACTGCTGGGTAACCCGGTAATGGTGATGACACTCGCCGGCGCGCTGGTCGAGGAGTACGGCCCGGACGTTGAAGTGCTCGTAAAAAAGCCCTCGACCACGCTGAGCGCCTGAGCGAAGACGGCCTAGGTCAGCTGCTGGCCTTGGCCGGTCGCTGGTTACCTGGTGAAGCGCCCACACCTGAGGTGATGGGCACTGCCAAGTGGCTGGAGGACAACCACTGGAAACGCTTTGAGATCGCCGTAGCCAACGGCATTGCTCAAGCACTGAACGGATAAACACGCATGGCTGACCGCGCTGCCCGCCTGGCCTTCATTTTGAGTCTGACCGACAAGGTCACCGCGCCTCTGGGCAAGGTGAAAATGGGCTTTTCCGACCTTGCCGAGAAGAGCGAAAAGAACATCAAGACGATGGGCATGGGGCTGGGCGGGATGGTCGGCGCCGGTGCAGCCATCACCGAGTCGTTGGCCCCTGCCTTGGAGATGAACCGCGCCCTGGGCGAGGTGAGATCGCTGGGCGTGGCCGAGGACGCGCTGAACGCACTCAATCGCAAGTCCCTGGAGTTCTCCGTGGCCTACGGTGAAAACGCCCGGGATTTTGTGGCGTCGGCGTACAGCATCGAAGGCGCGATAAAAGGGCTTACCGGTGACCAGTTGGCCACGTTCACCAACACCAGCAACCTGCTGGCCAAGGCGACCAAGGGCGATGCGGAAACCATGGGCGCCTACGTAGGCACCATGTACAACCTGTTCAAGGGCCAAGCCGACGCCATGGGCAAAGCCGAGTGGGTTGAAAAACTCGGTGGCCAGACCGCGCTGGCGGTGAAGCTGTTTCGTACTGACGGCGCCCAGCTCAAGGACGCGTTCAAGGAGGTTGGCTCGATCGCCACGACCTTTGGCGTCGACCTGGCCGAGCAGTTCGCGGTGATCGGCTCGCTCAGCAGCACCATGGAAGGTGGCGACGCCGGCGGGATCTACAAGGCCTTCTTCGAAAACATCGGCGCCGCCTCGGAAAAGCTGGGGATGAAATTCACCGGCCAGAACGGCAAGTTGCTGCCGATGATGGACATCCTCAGCAAGCTCGAGGGCAAGTTCGGCGACCTGAACAGCGCAGACGCCGGCGCTAAGTTGATCGAGGCCTTCGGCGGTGAAGGTGCTCGCGTCATTACCGCGTTGACCAAGGACACCGATCGCCTGCGCAACGGCATGGATCAACTCGGCAAGGTGCGCGGCCTGGAGAATGCCGAGAACATGGCCAAGGCCATGGTGGACCCGTGGCAGCAATTTGCGGCCGCTGTCGAAGCCTTGCGCGTGGTGTTTGGCCAGGTGCTGATCCCGATCCTGACACCACTGATGAACAAGCTGGTGGCGATCGGCGCCACGCTGACACGTTGGACTCAACTGTTCCCGAACATCGCCCGGGTGATCGGCATCGTCACGCTGACCGTCTT
The DNA here is from genome assembly GCF_059695935.1 of Pseudomonas sp. LBUM1660. Classification (NCBI taxonomy): domain Bacteria; kingdom Pseudomonadati; phylum Pseudomonadota; class Gammaproteobacteria; order Pseudomonadales; family Pseudomonadaceae; genus Pseudomonas; species Pseudomonas sp. LBUM1660. The sequence goes on from NZ_CP166795.1 coordinate 1,488,708, forward strand.
CGGGATCATCTTCGCGATGTCCGCGCTGACCATGGTGATCGGCATCAGCCGCATGACCTGGCTTGGGCTGGTGACGGTTTGGAAAGTGGTGCAGCTGCTGAACCTGCGCACCATAGCCGGCTTCGTGCTGCAGAAGCTGGCCATCCTGGCCTACCTGTCCATCTTGACGCTGTTCGGTGCGGCCATGCTGGTCGTTCGCGGCGTCATGTTGGCCTGGCAGGCCGCTATCTGGCTGGTCAACTTTGCCCTGACCGCCAACCCGATTGGCGTTGTTGTGATGGGGATTGCGGCGCTGGTCGCGCTGGTCGCCGTCGCCATTTACTACTGGGACGAATGGACCGCCGCACTGCTCAACAGTGAAGCCTTCAAGTGGGTGAGCGAACAACTCACCGCACTGTCGGACTGGTTCAACTCCATGGAAGGCTGGTCAGCCATGGCCAAAGGCGCATGGGACAGCATCGTCGGCGTCTTTTACAAAGCCATCAACAGCCTGATCGAGATGATCAACACCATCCCAGGCGTGAACATCGAGACCCGTTTCGGCGACATCCCCGAGCTGCCGGGCATCGACACCGCCGTGAGCGCGAGCGTGCCCGTCAGTGCGCAAACCGGCGAAGTGTCCAAGGTGCCGGGGCTCGAGCGGGCGCTGAACGCATCCGCGCCAACCGGACCGCGTTCGCACGGGTTGCCACAGGTGCCGGGTGTCGACGCGGCGGTGAAGGCGGCGGAGTCCGCCAGCGCAGCGCAGAAAACCCAGCAATCCATCAACGCGGCCGTTCCCAGTCTTTCGCCGTCGCGTGCCTCGGCTGTGCCAGTGGGCGGTCTGCTCGCCAGCATCCAGAACACCAGCAACCAGAACAAGGGCACCCATGTGGAGAACGTGAACATTCACACCAGCAAAGCAATGACGCCGCTGGAGATGGAACAGATGGTCAGCATGGCGGTGCCGGGATGAGTGAGTACATCGATCTGTTGATAGTCGGCAACGACCTGTCGTTGGATCCGTCGCGTCAGCCGTTGCTGATAGATGACCGGGCCAGCATCGCCCAGGACATCGCGCACATGATCCGCGAAAGCGGCTTGCTGGTGACTCTGGTCGCCGAGCGCAACAGCCTGCGGCAACGCGACTGCATCCAGCAGTTGGAGTTGCGGGTGGAGGATGACGAACGCCTGGTACCGGGCACCGCTTTGATCCGCCAGCTTGCACCAGGTCAATTCCTGGTGACGGCGAAAACCCTGAGATTCGGCGAGATCGAGGTGACGCTGTGAGCGACGTGGACTTTAAACAAGCACTCACGGACGCCGGCATTCCGACGACCGAGGAAGGGCTGCGCAAGGTATGGGAAGCGGAAGTAGCCGCACAGGGCAGTAAGCTCAGCAACACCGGGGCTTACTCGCCATTCTGGCGCGTGATCACAGCGCTGGTGACCAAGCCGGTACTTTGGTTGATCGGCTTTGTGAGCGACACAATCTTGCCCAACTTCTTTGTGAAGACGGCCCGCGACAAGTGGCTGGACATGCTCGCCTGGGCAGTCAACGTCGAGCGCAAAGGCGCCACCAAAGCGAAGGGTGTCTTGCTCTTCACTCGTGATACCAACGCCGGCGTGCTGGAACTTCCAGCGGGCATCCAGGTGCAATCGGCCGCCATCAATGGACACGTCTATCAGTTGGTCACGACCACGGCGGCCACCTTCGCCGATGGCGTCCTGCAGCTGGAAGTGCCGGTGCAAGCGCAGGACGTCGGCAGTGGTTACAACCTGGCCCCGGGGTACTACGCGATTCTGCCGGTACCAGTCCCGGGCATCGTGCAGGTGGTGAATGCGGACGGTTGGCTGATTGCACCAGGTGCGGATCCGGAACCCGATGAACAGCTGCGTCTGCGCGTGCGCAATCAGTTTTCGGCGGTCAACCAGTGGCACACCGACGCGGTGTATCGCGCCATGATTTCTAGCTTCCAGGGCGTGCGCCCGGATGGCGTGTATTTCCTGCATGGCGCGCCCCGTGGACCAGGCAGTGCCAACGCCTATGTGCTGTTCGATGCGGATGTGCCGGCAGCGACCTATCTGGAGCAGATCAACGCGCATATCCGCGACCAGGGCAACCATGGCCATGGTGACGATCTGCTGGTGATGGTGATGCCGGAAACTCAGCACGCGCTGCAGGTGACGGTCTGGCCACGACCGTTTCTGACGGCTGAGAAACGGACAGCCCTGCAAGCCGATGTGGCGCTGTTCATCCGTGCCGCGTTTCGCGAGAGCACTCCGGGCGACTTCCAGCCGACGCTGACTTACCCACAGGCGCGGTTCTCTTTCAGCCGGTTGGTGGAGGAGCTGCATCAACAGTTTGCCGGCATCGAGTCGTTGCATTTCGAAAACGCCGACATCGTTTCGGAACTGAGCATCCCGCGCATTGCCAGCCTAGAGGTCGCGCTGTCGTGATCAAACTTAATTTGCCGTTTTGGCTGGACGGTCCACAGCTGGCAAAACTCAGGGCTGCCAGCCAAGCCTGGTGGGAAAAGGTCGAGGGCTGGTTGCAGTGGCCCCTGCTGCAACTGGACGCCGAAACCTGCCACCTGACCATCCTCGAGTTGTTGGCCTGGCAGCGCGACATCACCCGCTTCAAGGATGAGCCCGAGAGCCTATACCGCCTGCGGGTGAAGTTTGCCTTCATCAATGCGGTGGACGCCGGCAGCACCGCCGGCCTCAAACGGATCCTGGTGCGCTTGGGTGTCGGCTATGTCGAGATCGACGAACGCATGCCCGATCGGGACTGGGACGTGGTGCTGCTGCGTCTCTCGGACTCGCAGCTGTCACAGAACCCCGAGCTGTTGCGGGTGTTGATCCAGCAATACGGCCGCACTTGCCGGCGCTACGACTTCGTCACCATCACCCCTTTGTCACTGCGCATCGTCGCGGTGGACTTTAACGATGACCAGCAAACGCTGGTTGCCACCCTGTAGGAGAGCCCGCCATGGGAGCCAGTATTACCCTCGCCGGCGAAAGCCTGATTGCCCAAAAACAGGGCGGCGGGCAACCGCTGACTATCAGCCGCTTTGTCTTGGCCAACGTCCCGGGGCTCAACCCCAACGCAGCAGTGGACCGTGCCGCTGGCAAACCTGCGGCGGCGCAGATCGTCGGCAGTTACGACGTCACGCAAAAAGGCTTTGTGAATCCCAATCAGGTGGTTTACAGCCTGATGATGGGCAGCGACATCGGCGACTTCGATTGGAACTGGTTGGGGCTGGAAAGCGCCGAGGGCGTGCTGTTCGCCGTGGCCTACGTGCCGGTCCAGCAGAAGCGTAAAAACATTCCGCCGCTGCAGTTGGGCAACAACGTCACCCGCAATTTTCTGGTGGTGTTTGACGGGGCCCAGGCGCTGACCGGAATCACGATCGATGCCAGCACCTGGCAGCATGACTTTACCGTCCGCCTCAAGGGCATCGATGAGCGCGAGCGCCAGAGTAATCGAGATATTTTCGGGCGTGCCTGCTTTTTCGATGACGCCCTGCAGTTGGTAAAGGTTGGGGCTGGGTATCAGCTCAACCCGGGCGTGGTTTACGTCGAAGGCATTCGCGTCGAGCTGACCAGCGCCTTGCCGATCGCAGCGCCATCGCTACCCACGCAAGTCTGGATTGGCGTGAGTCTGCGCCGCGAACTGAGCGACGTGGTGAGCAACTGGACTGTCAACTGCTCGCCGTGCCCCGCTGATTATCTGGAGGGGGAAAGCTGGGTTCATTGCATCCCCGTGGCCAATATCGTGGCCGGTGGTTCGGTGACGGATCTGCGTACGATCGAACCGATTGATGGGCCGCTGATCCAGCATTTTGCCGCGCGCATTGGCTACTACCCAGGCCTTCGCGCTGGGGCCTCGGACAAGCTGGCCATGCCGCGCCTGATCAATGGCGTGCCGTTTGATGGCAGCACCGATATCACGGTAGATGACAGCACCAAGGTGCCACTCGGCGGCGGCACGCTCACGGGCGGCTTGCGCTTTAGCGTCCCGCAGATCGCTGGTGGGCTGGTGAGTTGGCAGGAACGTCAATCAGCCCTGCACATTGATTGCCCGCTGAACAACTTGGCCTATTCGATCTGGAAAAGTTCGAATTGGAGCGAGCGCCATTTGGCCGCCATGGACGTTTTTTCCGGCGGAAGCAGCAGTTCCATCCCGATGGTGGTGATGCATGTCGGTGCTTTGAGCAGTGCGTTTACCTTCGACGGCACCGGGCATCTTACGATCAAGGGTTCCTACTATGGCGATGGCGGCAAACTCACCGGGCTGGATGCCAGTTCGATAACGAAAGGGACGTTGCCCGCTGCCCGCCTGAGCGGCACCTACAACGTCAACGTGTCCGGCAACGCGGCGAGTGCCACCAAGTTGGCCACGTCCAGGACCATCAACGGCGTGCCGTTTGACGGCACGCAAGACATTGGTATCGCGGATGGCTCCAAACTGCCCCTTACCGGTGGGATCATGACCGGTACCGCCCGTTTTTCATTTGCCGAAATGGGCGGCGGCTTTGTCCATTGGCGTACCCGACCGCCAGCGTTACAGATCGATTGTGCGAACAGATCGTTCACGTACTTGCTGTGGAGAGCAACCGATTGGAGTGACCGCCACATCGGCGCAATGGAAGCATTCTCGAATGGCGGCACTGGCTCGCCAGCGATGATCGTCAGCCATGTGGGCACCACCGATAACGCTATGACCCTGTCGGAAGGTGGGCACCTCAGCATCACCGGTATTTATAGCGGCAACGCCTCGGGCTTAACCAACCTGCCGCGAGCAACGCCTTTTGTACCAGGAGCCGTGTTCAAAAACGTGGCTTCCCTCGGCCCCAATGGCTGGTGGAAATGCAACGAGACGGGAAGGATCAAGCAATGGGGTCTTACCCTCGGCGCTTCCGATACGGTCACGCATCGCAGTTTTCCGATCGCCTTTCCCAATGCGTGCACGTCCCTGGTCGCATCCCGGACCAGTCTTTTTTACTCCGACGTTACGTCCGGTACCAACACCCTGATTGTCAGCCGGGAACGCTTCTCGGTGATTTCCGGGCCATTCGATTCACCGGACGAAATTTACTGGATGGCTGAGGGTTACTGACCATGACAATCTTTTTTCACGCAAAAAGTACCGGTTTCTATGACACCCGCGCCCATGGGGAGCGCACCCTGTGGCTCGCCGATCCGGACTGGATCGTTCCAAAGGTGAGGGTGTCAGACCCGAGTTGGAGTGCACCCGACGATGATCCCGAGGCACAGGCTCCGTGGGTACTGGTCGACGACCAGCAAGCCCAGCCGCCGCTGATCGAAGTCGTCAATCCGGACTGCCATCTGCCGCCGGCTAGCGAGCTGTGCGAGATCACGCCAAGCAAGTATCAGGAACTGTTTGACGCTCAGTCACGCGGAAAAGTGCTCAGGGCCGAAGGCAAGTATCCAGTGGCGGTAGATCCGCCGCCGTTGACCTGGGATCAGCGCACCGGCGTGTACGTCGCTGCCGTCCAGACATTTTTGGACAAGACCGCCAAAACTGCCGGCTACGACGATATTAAAAGCGCCATTACCTACGCCGATGAGCCCGCCGTGCCGCGCTTCCAGGCTGAGGGTGTGGCGTTTCGCACCTGGCGTTCACTGTGCTGGGCCTACTGTTACGAGCAACTGGCGGCGGTCGAAAGCGAACAACGGGGAGTGCCAACGACTGCCGAGTTGATCGCCGAGTTACCGGCATTGGTGTTGCCTCATGAATGACAGCACCTGGGCGCCAGTGACGATGCGCTGGCCTGAGCAGGCCACGCAATGGATGGGGCAGTTGTCAGCAGCCAAGGATCTGGCCAGCGGCGAGCTGGGCAGCACCGTGCAGCGCTTGGCCGGCCTCGACGGCATGACCAGCACCAACCCGGGACCGGTGGGTGCTGCTGCCGAAAATGCGATTGCGGCCGGTCGGGCGGCGCTTGCCGGGCAGATGGGCGAGGCGCCGGCGTGTTTGACGGTCACGCCATTTCAAAGCGGGATCGGTCAAGGTCGGGGCCACCAACGTTTTCTATCGGCGCCGAATTTGCTGCAGCAACTGGCCGCCAAACTTGGCGATGGCAGCGACAGCGGGTTGCCGGTCGGTGAGCAATACGCCTTGTCGCTGCTGTTCCTAGGCACGCGCTATGACCAACTGGCCGCAACCCTGTCGCGCTTCAACGCGTTGTTGCCAGTGCCTGACCTGGTGCGCACCGAACGACGCTCCCGCCATCTGGCCCAACTGGAAACCGAAAAGTGGCAGATGCCCAGCGCCGGTCCTTTGCCCCGGTGGCAGTCACTACCGCTGGAACGCTGCACGGTGGTGAAGGCGGCGAAGCAGTCGATGTCCGGCCAATTGGCAGTGCTGGAAAGTTACGCGGCCGACAGCTCGCCGATGAAAGATCTGGCCGCGCTGGCGATCCGTAAAGCCGCCCAGCAACTGGGACGGGACCAGCAATTGACGGATCTGAAAGCGCTGCTGGCTGGGGGTAACCCTGATTCCAGCATGCGGGCACGCCTGATCGGTCCGGGGCACGTCAGCGACCTGCGTCACGAGCTGCTGGCCGGCGATGCCCCGGGACACGAGTGGGTGGTTTGCGCCGGCGTGCTGCTGGTCGGCTCGCTGGAAGGATTGAGTTTTGTTCGGGAGCTGGTCGGCCTATGACGCTGTTACTTGATGGTCAGCAAGTCCTCGGTAAGCGCATGAAGATCACCGCCAATCTGCGCATTGAAAGCGATGACCTGTCGGGGCAAACCAGCAACACCGAGACAGCGCACAAGGGCTTCAAGCCCAAAACCCTGGCAGTGACGCTGATGATTCCTTTTGTTGACCAGGTGCAGTTGCGCGATCTGATGCGAATGGCTGAAGCCACGGCCGGCGGCGGACAGCTCAAGCTCTACCGCATCGTCAATGACACGGCTGCTGCTTTTGGGATCCGTGAGGTGCAGTTCTCGGACGGTGTCAGTGCCCGGGAAGACGACTCGCTCAACGCGTGGCTGGTGCAGTTCACCCTGTCCGAGAAGCTATCGAACCCCGAGAAAGTGGAAAACCGCCGCGCCGGCAATGCGGTCAGCGCGCAGTCTGCGCCCGGGCAGGCAGTCGGTGGTGCAGCGGGCGAGGGTAGCAGTGGCGCAGGCGAGAGCCAGGCGTTGGGCGGGTTTGAATCCGTCCTGAAGCGCGTGGACGACTACCTGGGCGGCAAGACATGAAACTGCACAAGGTGCTGACCATCGGAGGCAAAGCGTATTCCCTGGTGAAAGACGATGTGCGCCTGGACGCGAAAAGCCCGGGGCGTGCGACGTTCACCATTCAGGCCGATGCCCCGGTGAAGGGATTGGTCATGCTCGATATCGGCTACAACGAGCGCACCCTGCAGCGGCACTTCATTGGCTACGTCGAACGATCGACGGCGGCCAACAACCTGCAGCAGATCATCGTCTGCCGCGAACTGGCGGCGGTCCTGGCCAACCCGTTGCCGCTGAACCTGCGCCATGTCGATCTGTCGGCGGTGCTGGCCGAGATTAGCAGCAAAACCGGGCTGCGATTCCGTGTTCCAGAGCAACCCTATGCCAAGGTCAAGGCGCCGTTTTTCTACAGCCTTGCGACTGGGTATTTGGCCATGGACAGTCTGGCCAACGTGTTCAACATCCCCGACTTCATCTGGCAGCAACAGGGTGACGGTGAGGTGTTCGTGGGCAGTTGGGCCGACAGCTTCTTTGGCGCTCGATCGCCGCTGCAGCTGCCAGTGGAATTATTCGACGGCTACCAGGGTAATCAAAGCGCGGTGGTCGCGGTCCTTCCGGGACTTCGCCCAGGTGCAACTATTAACCAAGGCGAGAGGATCACCAGCGTGACCCTGGCCGGCAATCAAATGGCGATCAAATGGACGACGCAATCCGTCGCAGCGTAGAGCGGCAATTTCCAGAACTCACTGGCGGCTACCACTTGCCGCGCTTTGGTCGGGTGGTCGCCGTCCCGGATGCGCCAGCGGCCCCGGGTTTGTGCGACGACTTCCGGCCGCGCTTTGGCGTCGACGTCGAAGTGCTGCTGCCTGATGGCGAGCCCGATCCGGATCTGCCAATCCTGAGCAGCCTGCCGTTGCCGGCGCCGATGGGCGGGCAAGAGGCGGGCATGTTTGGCTTTCCCGAGGAAGGCACCACGGTGGTGATCAGTTTCGCCTATGGTCTGCCGCACAAACCCTTCATCACGCAGATCCTGCCGCACGGCCTGAGCCTGCCCCGGGTGCCGAAAGGCGACCAGGTGTGGCAACACAGCGAGGCCTGCCAGCAGCGTGTAGATGCCGACGGCAACTGGTTGCGCCAGACCGATGGCAAGATCCAGGACAAGGCGATCGAGCGCGAAGTCGAAGCCCTGGATAACACGGAGAGCTTTCAGAATCACACCAGGACGGTGGACGATCATTCGACCGAATCGGTGGGGGGCATCAAGAAGATCGAGGCGATGGGCGCGCTCAAGTTGCTGTCGGGTGGATCCGCGAGCCTGGCAGCGGTGGACGATTTGCACCTGGCGACTGGCCGGGATCTTAATTTAGTGGTGGGGCAGAAGCACAACGCCACGGTAGGTGGCGACATGCACGAGCGGATCGAAGGGATACGCGAAAGCGTGACCGGGATCAGTCAGCAGCTGCAGGCGCCGAAGAACTGGATCGGCTCCGGAACTGTGAACCTGTTTCAGGTTGTTTGCGACATGCTCGATCTACTGCAGCAGATGAATACTCAGCTGGCGGCTCACACGCACGTACCAGGGCCGACGCCGAGCCCGACAGATGCGGGGGCATTCACACAGAAAGCTGCGCAGGCATTGCTACTTTCACAAAAACTCAGTCTTATTACGCTTTAGCTAACTGTTTTTGGAAGGTTGTTTTTCGACCGCATTGACGTTTAGTGCCCAGCATATTCAGGAGATATAGTTTTGATGGAGGGAATGAATGAGCTGTCAGTATTTATCCACCACATTTGGCAGTCGGTAACTGATGTAGTGGTAGACGATTATCATTTCGTCCACGATTGGGCGAAAGGTAGCATATTCTTTTATCAACTTTTTCTGTCCATTGCTGCGGCGTATATTTTTTGGATTGTTTTTAATTGGTTGCCTTATATCCGGCGAAGAAAAAAGCTGAGGCCTGTTTTCGACCTTGATTTGTTGCAATTAAGAGGGAAGTTGTTCGTCATGATTGACAGTGTGATGAGTCAGGGGCCTTTTATGACGACGGGGTTTTATCAGCGGAAGATAGTAGGTGGGAAATTACTTAATTATGATATTCGTATTGGCTTGCAAAATAAGTGTCTTAATAATCACTACTTGTATGATCCAGTTGCTGCACCATTTCTTGTCCCGATCGGCAGCTATCTTGAAAAAGACGCTGATGAGGCGCTTGTCTTAATCTCGAAAGCGTTACAGCTTAGTCATTTTGCAAATGCAAAAGAAGTCTTGCTGTTGGAAAGAATTAGGCAAGAACTAAAGCGGTTTGACTTCAGAGGTGATCTGCTTTCGAGTAACCCGAGTAACCCGATTAACCAAGTTTTTAGGCCCGCCGTATCATCGTTAACGTATATGGATGGACCTTTAGAGATTTTATACAAGTCATTCATGGAGTTGCAGAAATGTATTTTTGATGGCGCGGCTCTATCCGAGCAACAAGGCTCTATTGCGCAAGTTTTGTATTTGTTTAATTCGGATCAGTATAAAAAATGTTTAACCACTATCAGAAAGTATCTTTCGTATGGAAGTTCGAATGATACAGCGTTTCTGCATTTGAAATTCAAAATTCAGTGTCTTCATAGGTTGGGGAGAAGGAAAGAGCTTTATTCTGTCCTTGATGTCTTTTTAAGTAAGCAGCCTCGCGGAGAGAGTTTGACGTCGCTGAGAAACTTGCTGGTTGAACTTTCGGTCGATGCTGGCGCCGTTGCGATTTTTAGAAAACACTATGCGCAAGATGCATTAGAAAGGGCGCAAGAGGTAATTAGTAATGAAGCTGCTGTAATCGAGCAGTTTATAGCTAAAGCTAAATTCCTGTCGCAGCATTTTTCCACCTTGGACAAACGATTAGAGCCATTGTAGGGATGTCTCAAGAGGGGGCAGTGACCCTCTCTTTAACAGTGATAATCAATACTAGATTGTACGAAGACACATCTATCAGTGCCACTCGAAACAAAACCGATAACCGCCATTGTCAATGTCGCGTCGAGGTGACGAGGTAAAGGATTAGGATCGAGCGGTTTTTTTTTGTCAGCGCTCATAAATTATCTGACTAGATGCATAAAGCGTTTAGTCTCAAGCAGAACCGTTTTTACGCATGGTTCAACTATTCGTCTGCCGTCCAGTATAGTGAATTGGAATCTGAATTCTTTTTCAGGTTCGTAAGGGTCTTTAGGTTTAACGAATTCCATATTTCGTATTCTTTGAGTGAATTTTTCGAATTCGATTTCCTTGGCTTTGGTAACTGTGATTTGCCTATCTATATAAGTGACCAAGCCAAATCTAATATGTATTGTGAGGTTTTTCAGGGGCGTGTCAATTGGAATAATTGGCGGTCCTTCATACCGAGTTTTGTGGATTTTTTCGATCAGTAGGCCTGCTACGATGGTGGAAAATTCGTTTGCCTTAGCAAGGGCGATGTGCCAATTATCTTCATAGTGGGGGAATATCTCGGCACATTCTTTAATGTCTGATATATGAGAAAGACAAAAAATAAAACTGTTCAACGACTCCCGTTTTATTAGTGCTTTTGACTTGCCGATGGTTACGTAGTCACCACACTGCGTCACAGCGGAAAGATCAAATTTAGCGCTTGAATATCCTGGGTAATGCTCGACTGGGTGTTCACCAAATTGCATTGTGGTCCCATAGAGGGTGTTGATGATTTTTGTTGGGAGCGTTATCTCCTCTTCGAATAAAAGATTGAATCTGAGAACTCCTTCCTCCTGATCAACTAAAGCCGCATTCTCGATTGTCCTGTAGTGATGCAGCGTACCGAGCTGAATCGTCCCTTTGCTTGCATGATGTGCCGCTTTGCAACTTTTGGCTAAGAGCATTTTTCGACCTTGTTGCTAATAGAGTACGTCGCTTTAATTTTCACAGATATCATCGATCTCGCTTCCTCATTCTAGACGACACCACCAAGACTGAGCGTACGCGCAACCGTCGATGTATTCGATGCCGCTCAAAACAAAACCGGTGACAGCCATTCCTGCCAGTGTTGCATCCAACAGCAGGGGCAACGGATTTGGGTCTTTAGGCATCCCCACAACTACGCGAGCGACATTCGCGCTCCGACCGAGCTCATGGCAGTTCTCTGAATTTACCATTACGTTCCCTCTGATCGGAGGATAGCGCCGCCGGTCCTGAGACGTGAGCGCAATGCCATTGCGCCGCATAGGGGTTACAAGCATATGCATGATGCCCCCTATCTACTCACCACTTTGACGGTCAAGCAAGGCTTCCACCGCATAAGCCAGGGCCCCGTCGGCCTGCTCCAAGAGATCGCTAAGATCATCCCGATCAATCACATGGGAACGGTGCAGAGCGTGTGCCTGAGTCAGAAGAGCTTTATGGTGAGCGCCGGGGTGATCGAGCAACGCGACGTCGTCCCGCAGCATTACTTCCCACAACGCGATCGCGCTGGACTTATCACCCGGTACTTCAACGTGTTCCTGGTTCATCACGCATGCCCTCATTAGCTCTTTAAATACTGTACGTATACACAGTATATCAATGGGGGATGTTTGGGCTACGTCTGTCCAATGAAAAGCCGACCAGAGCGACGGATGAGTGCCGCGGAGAAAAATGTCGGACGAAGAAAAAAACCCAGGAAAAAGCACTTATCCCCCTCCCGCCGACGGGCTTTGCGTCCGTTTTTTGTGCAAATCCGGATGTTGTGCAAACGAGTCTGCAGCCCAGGCTGTCCGTGGGGCTCGGCGGGCGATGGTTATTTTCACAAAGTGCAAAGTTTTGAAGGAAAATGCAGCGCGTTCGCACATCGGTGTAAGGGGAGGTCACGGAGGGAGTGTCGTTAAAGTGCCCGGTTTCATTGGGCGGAAAACTGAAAAACCTTAAAATAGGGCAGATTTTAAAATTCACACTGCTCTCTACTCTGACTCACCAGGAGCAAGTCAACGTGATTCGCTCCACACTCGTAAATCAAACGAGACGCGGCTTTCAGCGCTTTGTGCAGACGGATGCGCATTGCACAGTGTCGTAGTGCCCGCGATTCGGGATAGAGCCTGGATCCTCAGGATGAATGCAGTATGATGGCACTGTTTATTTATACAGTAAGGTACTGTCTTGATGTCTGCACCTATCATTCCGTGGATGGGCGGCAAACGCCGTCTCGCCGATCGCTTAATTCCTCTCTTTCCCCCGCACGATTGCTATGTCGAAGCCTTCGCTGGGGGCGCTGCGTTGTTCTTTCTCCGTCCTCAGCCTGCCCCTGTGGAGGTGCTGAACGACTTTAACGGCGACCTGGTCACGCTCTACCGCGTAGTCCAGAACCACCTTGAGGAGTTCGTCAGGCAATTCAAATGGGCACTCAGCTCACGCCAGATTTTTGAATGGCAGAAGATGACACGCCCCGAGACGTTGACTGACATTCAGCGAGCCGCTCGGTTTTTCTACCTGCAGCAGCATGCCTTCGGAGGCAAGGTGACGGGCCAGACGTTCGGCACCGCCACGACGGGGCCTGCCATCAATCTACTGCGCATCGAGGAAAACCTGTCCGCCGCCTGGCAACGTCTTGCCGGTACATACGTGGAAAATTTGTCCTGGCTCGATTGTGCTGAACGCTACGACCGAGCGCACACGTTCTTCTATATGGACCCGCCATACTGGCAGACCGCTGGGTACGGGAATGACTTTCCGTTTGCGGAGTACGAGCGAATGGCCGATTTCATGCGGCGATGCAAGGGGAAGGTGATGGTCAGCATCAACGACCACCCGGACATTCGTGCGGTTTTTGATGGGTTTCATTTTGAGACTTTGAGCATTCGCTACAGCAACGGTAACCAGCGAGAGGGGAAGGCTGATCTCAGCGGCGAGCTGGTCATAATGAACTGGGAACCAGCGGCCTTGGGCGGCCTTTTTTGATATGGGTTAGCTGAGTATTTTCTCCAAACTGCGAGCCTAAAAAAGCCCGCTGTGCGGGCTTTGAAGTATTTAGCTCAATGCAGCAAGTACATGCTTTGGATCATTATGAATCGCTCGAAGCAAGGCACGAGCTGGACCTTCAGGCTCACGACGACCCTGTTCCCAATTTCTTAGGGTCCCTACCGCTACGTCGATACGTTTGGCGAACGTAGCCTGAGAAAGGCCAGTGGCCTGACGTATCTTTTTGACTTGAACCGCGTCTACGTGGAACTCCCGCGATGGCTGACGCTCACCGCGATCGATCTCATCCATCTGAGTCATGCTTTCCACAAGACGATCGAAGAGATTCTTTTCCATTATTTCCACCCTTTATTAAGTGCGCGAAGCTGCGCTTTCTGACTACTGGTCAAGGTATCCATAATCCCCTTGCGATAGATCAGAATCATTCGGATCTGGTGGGCTGCGGTGACATGGTAATAGATCACTCGAACGCCCCCACTCTTGCCTTTGCCCTTGGCTGCCCAGCGGATCTTTCTGAGACCACCGGTCTCCTCTAGGAGGGAACCAGCTTCCGGGTGCTCAGCCAGATAAGCTTGCAAAGCTCGGTATTCTTCATCGTCCAAGTGCTCCTTGAGATCGGAGGTAAAAACTGGGGTTTCGATGAAGATCATGCAATCCCTGCTGTGCGTCATTGGCGTAGTTCGGATGATAGGGAGTTATTCGGTTTTGTACAAGCTGTCACTTGTATTCGCTTGTGATTCTCAGCGTTTGGGGGACGAGTGGTAGGAGAAAGGCGAAGTCAGATTTTTAGTATAGATAAAGCATCGTAAGGGCAACCCAGAGATACAAAGCCAACCTTTGGATTGGCCGGCGCAGGAGTGGTGGACATGTCTAACCTCGGTATTTGGGACGCCTCCAGCCGAAGACGGCAAGGCGACAGACGGGCGCTATGTTGCGCCTCTGGTCAAAAAGTGCGCAATTCTAGCGATGAGACGCGCACTTGACCAGCTTTATGCAGGGAAATACGACGAGTGCTGCGCTATGCTTCGCGCCGTTACGCTTTACCGAATTTTTACAGTCAATGAAACGTCTGTAACGTCATGTGAAACAGCGCATGCTGCACGGCAAAGCATAGTGCTTCTTATAAGAAGTCCGGGTCAGGGTAGTAGGAGTATTGGATGGGGCAGGCAAGTAGTCAGGCAGCGGGTGCCGAGCATTCGGCGGCAAAGCCGATCGGCATGCTGGTCGCGGCGGTCGGGGTGGTTTACGGCGATATCGGCACGAGCCCGCTGTACACCCTTAAAGAGGTGTTCTCCGGCCACTATGGGGTACCGGTCAATCATGACGGAGTCTTCGGGATTCTGGCGCTGATTTTCTGGTCGCTGATTTGGGTCGTTTCAATCAAATACGTGCTGTTCGTGCTGCGTGCCGACAACCAGGGCGAAGGTGGGATCATGGCTTTGACCGCCCTCGCTCGGCGGGCTGCGGCCGGGCATCCGAAGTTGCGCACGTTGCTGGTGGTCTGCGGGCTGATCGGCGCGGCGCTGTTCTATGGCGACAGCATGATCACTCCTGCGATTTCCGTTCTTTCGGCGATTGAGGGGCTGGGGCTGGCGTTTGACGGCATCGACCATTGGGTGGTGCCGCTGTCGTTGGTCGTGCTGGTGGCGCTGTTCCTGATTCAACGTCACGGCACCGCGCGGATCGGCATTCTGTTCGGGCCGATCATGGTGACCTGGTTTGTCGTGCTGGGGGCGCTGGGTGTCTACGGCATCATGCAGCACCCGGAAGTGTTGCAAGCGATGAACCCGATCTGGGGCGTGCGTTTCTTCATCGTTCACCCGGGCATGGGCGTGGCGATTCTTGGCGCGGTGGTGCTGGCGCTGACCGGTGCCGAAGCGCTGTACGCCGACATGGGCCACTTCGGTCGCAAGCCGATCGCACGCGCCTGGTTCATCCTTGTTCTGCCGGCGCTGGTGCTGAACTACTTCGGCCAAGGCGCGTTGCTGCTCGGTGATCCGGAAGCCGCTCGCAACCCGTTCTACTTATTGGCTCCGAGCTGGGCGCTGATTCCGTTGGTGGTGTTGTCGACCCTGGCCACGGTCATTGCTTCTCAGGCGGTGATTTCCGGTGCGTTCTCCCTGACTCGTCAGGCGATTCAGCTCGGTTACATACCGCGCATGCACATTCAGCACACCTCCAGTGCCGAACAAGGCCAGATCTACATCGGCGCGGTGAACTGGGCGCTGATGGTCGGCGTCATCCTGTTGGTGCTGGGCTTCGAGTCCTCCAGCGCGCTGGCTGCGGCTTACGGCGTGGCCGTGACGGGCACGATGCTGATGACCACCATCCTGGTGTCGGCGGTGATATTGCTGCTGTGGAAATGGCCTCCGGTCCTCGCGGTTCCGCTGTTGCTTGGATTCCTCTTGGTGGACAGTCTGTACTTCGCTGCCAACGTGCCGAAAATCATTCAGGGCGGGGCGTTCCCGGTGATCGCCGGTATCGTGCTGTTTGTGCTGATGACCACCTGGAAACGCGGCAAGCAGCTGCTGGTGGAGCGCATGGACGAGGGCGGGCTGCCGCTGCCGATCTTCATCAGCAGTATTCGTGTGCAACCGCCGCATCGCGTCCAGGGCACCGCGGTGTTCCTCACCGCGCGCCCGGACGCCGTGCCTCATGCGTTGTTGCACAACTTGCTGCATAACCAGGTGCTGCACGAGCAAGTGGTGCTGTTGACGGTGGTGTACGAAGACATCCCGCGGGTACCGCCGACACGACGCGTTGAGGTCGATTCCTACGGCGAAGGTTTCTTCCGGGTGATTCTGCACTTTGGCTTCGTCGACGAGCCGGACGTGCCGCAAGCACTGAAGTTGTGCCATCTCGATGACCTGGACTTCAGTCCGATGCGTACCACCTACTTCCTCAGTCGCGAGACGGTAATCGCCTCCAAACTCGAAGGCATGGCCCGCTGGCGCGAGGCGCTGTTCGCCTTCATGTTGAAGAATGCCAACGGCAATTTGCGCTTCTTCAATTTGCCGCTGAATAGGGTGATTGAGCTGGGTACACAGGTCGAGATGTAAGCCACAGCAAAAAGCCCCCGTTGCCAGTGCGGCAGCGGGGGCTTTTTTGTGCCCAGGATTCAGAGGCGGGCGATGAACCCCTGTAGGAGCGAGCCTGCTCGCGATGGCGGTGTATCAGCCGATGCAAGTATCAACTGACACAACGCTTCGCGAGCAGGCTCGCTCCTACAGAGGATTTGCGGTGTTATCTGCTTTCGTGCAGCTCTTCTTCAGATTCAGTCTTCGTCCGAGCCGGTCGCGGCGTCAGCACCTTCACCACATCATCAATCACCGCCTTGCCCATCGCCGTCAGGTAATGCGCGGCCCAGGCGTGGCGGTCGGTGTCTCTTGCGAGGCGGCATCCTCGGCGAATGATTTGCCGAGGAACAGCAGGTCAGAGGCTTGTGACAAGGCATCAACGATGGGGACACCGGCGCGGACGTTGAACAACGCCTGGTCGGAGCAGTAGATGAGTGGGGTGTAGCCTATGGTTTTTAATTCTGAAATCGTGGAAGCATCAATTTTAGTCATGTCTATTTCCTAAGCTTGAGGAGCTGCCACGTTCGTTTCCAAGCGAATGGGTGGCAGCTGTGCGCAGGTTGGAAAACCGGGAGCCTAGGAAACCGGCACGTCCGAAGACGTCCCACGCACAACCGCCATGACAATAGATTGCAGCCGTAAAGGCCTGCGGTCATGTTGGGCACGTTGTTGCTGTACGCTCGTCGGGTTTCCAAGCCCGATCGCTGAAAGGTCAGCGACGTCCGGAGAGTATCCCGTCGAAGAAAAGCGCAACAAGGCGGCAAAGTGCCCAAACACGAGATTCGGAGTTTGCCTACAAGGTCTGCGGGCGTCATCCGATATTGCGACACCTTGAGTAAACAAAACTAAACATGCTCAGTGAGTGAGAAAAAACGCAGCTCGTCAGATTCGCGTTTTATTGCAGCTTGCTGTATGCCGAATTCAACGCAATACTCTGCGTAGAACTGTGTGTTCAAATTTGCACGAGTAGGTAGAGAGGTGAGTATGACGGCATTATTAGAGCGTGCTGACCAAGCGATATCGGTGACAGCGATGGTCAGGGGGTTCAGCGCGAGGCTTAAGGAAATCTCCAGCCGAGCCACCGAACGACTGGTCATTTTCAAAGACAATCAGCCAGCGGCGGTCATTATCAATGTCGAGGCGTATCAGGAAATGCTCGACGAGCTTGAGGATCTTCGCATTGAAGCTGCTGTCCGGGAGCGACTGATCGGGTTTGATCAGGCCAAGGGAGTTAGTCACGACGATATGCGGGCACGGTACGCCAGGAAAGACTAAAGGAGCTGTGGATGGTTTGGGGCGTTATCTATCATCCGGAGGTTCAGAAGGATCTGGATCTGCTGGGAGCTGTAGCGGCGAATCGCATTCTTGATGTTATCGAAGAGCGGATTATCAACGGTGAGCCGGACAAGAGTGGCAACCCCCTAAGAGCCAGCTTCGCGGGCTGCAGACGGATTCGCACCGGCGATACGCGGATTGTTTATCGAGTCGATGGTAAGGCCATTCAAGTGTTGATTGTCGCAGTCGGGGCCCGACGTGACGAAGAGGTCTATGACGCCGCAGAGCGTCGCCTATAAGTAGGAAGCCCCCGTTGCCGTGAAGGTAGCGGGGGCTTTTTTGTGTCCGATCACTTGAAACCACTGACCATCTCGTGGGAGTGAGCCTGCTCGCGATAGCGGTCTGTCAGGCAACACCAATAGCGAATATCAGTCCGCTATCGCGAGCAAGCTCGCTCTTATAGGCGAACTACGGTATTGCTTGCTTTCAGGCAGTTTTTCTTCAGATTGGTCTTTGTCCGGGCTGGTCGCGAGGTCAGGACCTATCGAAAGGTCTTGACGGCTCGATTTTTTCAAAGAAAAAAGTGTCCACGTTTTATGGAATGTGGACACTTGGAGTTTCTAGCTTGATGAAGAGTCAAGACGTTTTGCTTTTGCTTAAGATCGCCAGCCTGCACGCCCAAGAAGAAAAACGATTTGGGAAATGGAATCTGAGTTGAATTCGACATAAAGTCCGGCTAGCTAGAAGCGCTTCATGTCGCATGTAAAAAAGCCCCCGCAACCAAACAGCTGCGGGGGCTTTTTCGTGGGCGGGGCCTCAGATCACTCCTGAGCCGTCTCACCCTTGGCCTGGCGCTTCTCGATGATGTCCACCAACCGCTTTGCCAGCGCCGGGTAGTTTTCGTCGAAGTGATGCCCACCAGGCAGTTTCATCGCTTCGCCCACGGCGGTCTTGTCAGTACAGCCACTCTCATCGACTTCTTCTTCACCGTAGATGCACACCACTTTCTCCGGCGGCAGCTTGGCCATTTCCGGGCCGGTGGCGGCTTCTTTGCCGGCGTTGCCGAGCCAGCCTTCGACTTCTATTTCGAAGCTGCCGGTGCGGGCGAAGGCGAGCAGGATGATTGCGTCGACGCGTTGCTGTTCTGCGGGTTCCAGGCGGTTGTAGATCGCCGGCAGGACGTCGGCACCGAACGAGTAGCCGGTCAGGATGAAGCGCTTGGTGCCCCATTTCTGCCGGTAGTGCTGCATCAGTTCGGCCAGATCCAGGGCGCTTTGCTCCGGGCTCTTGTGCTGCCAGTAGTAGCGCAAGGTGTCGATACCGACCACCGGGTAGCCGATCTTCGCCATCTCGCCGGCGACGTCGCGGTCCAGGTCACGCCAGCCGCCGTCACCGGACAGGAACAGGGTCACGGTGTCCTTGGCTTGCCCGGCCGGGACTTCAACCACCGGAATCTGCAAGCCACCGGCCGCTTTATCGCCGCCGACCAGGATCTTGCGCAGTTCGTTGTTCAGGACTTGCGGCAGGTTGATGTCGTAGTCGCTGATGCTGGTTTCGGCGTTGGCTTGGTCGCGCACGAAGCCGGCGCTGGTGTCGTCCGGGTTGTCGTTCCAGGCCACCAGCCAGTGACCGTGAGCGGCGCTTTTCGGCAGCAAGTGGGTGCAGCCGGGTTTTTCCAGGGCCAGGTCGACGGAGATAGCCTGGGCCTTGTCGTCTTTTTGCTCGGACAACCAGCGCCACGCCAGCACCGCGCCGGGGCCGATACCGCTGACCAGAGTCGCCGGGCCTTTGAGTTCTCGCAGGCCTGATTGCAGGGCGCGACTTTGCAGCAGGCAGTCTTTTGGCAGAATGACCTGAACGATCTGTGCCGAAGCGCTGCGGCTCAGGGTCATCAGTTGTTTGTCGCTGAGTTTCTGGTCTTCATTGACCGCCACCAGCACCTGGGCGCGAGGCATGTTGCCGGGGATGACGCGGGTCATCGCCGCGCCATCGGCCGGTGTCAGCTGTTCGAGGGTAGGCTCGGGGGCCGGGCGTTTCAGGTACCAGAAACCTGCACCGAGAATCAGGGCCAACACGACCAGCGTGCCCAGTACGTACCGCAAGGAGCGTTGAATCATCAGCGTTTCACCAATCCAGTCAAGCCGCCCGCAATCAGGGCAGCAGTATCGGCCAGGGCAACCAGCGGATCGAGTCCGGCGGGCACGGCCATATAACGGGGTTCCCAGTCAGGCTGGAATTTGTCTTTGAAGCGGCGCAAGCCTTGGAAGTTGTAGAGCTGCTCACCACGGCGGAAAACCATCGAGCCCAGACGCTGGGTCAGCGGTGCGCCACGCCGGGGTTGCAACCCCGACAGCGGCACCATGCCCAGGCTGAAGCGCGCGTATCCATGATTTTTATAATGTTGAATCAGGCCGACCATCATGAACTCCATGGTCAGCTTGGGGGCGTCCGGGTGCGCGCGCATCAGGTCGAGGCTGGCCAGGTCATGGCCGTAGGTCTCGAGCAGGTTGGCGAAGGCCACCGGGCGTCCTTCGAAGCGGATCACCGCGACGCGGAAATGCTTGATGTAATCATCACTGAAACGCCCGAGCGAGAAGCCTTTCTCGCGCACGTTCTTGCCCGTCAGCCACGCATCGGAAATCACCTTGAGCTCGTCCATCGGCGCATGGCCCGGTTCAAAGATCTCCAGCGACAGGCCATCGCGAGTGCCGCGGTTCCAGGTGTAGCGCAGGTCTTTCATCTCTTTGCCCTTGGCGTCGAGATCAAAGCGTTTCAGATCGACCCGGGCTTCTTCGCCGAGCTTGATCGCGGTCAGGCCGATGTCCATGTAGTACGGCAGGTTCTCGGCGCGCACTTGATAGAACACGGGCCGGGCGTGGTGGATGTCGCAGAGGTCGCGGAACTGCCAGATCATTTCCGCCCGTTGCTGGGTCGGGCCGATCGGGTCATACAAGGCCACCAGGCTGCGGCCACGGCGGGCGTACATCAGGAACGCCTCGTCGTTGGGGTGAAACAGCAGCGCCTTGTCACCGGTCAGGGCCAGGCCACCGTCCGGTTGCGCGGAGGCCATCAGGATCTTTATCGCGCGGTCCAGTTCATCGGGCGTTGGCAGATGGATCACCGGGCGCGCGGTGCGCAGCAGCCAGGTCAGCGACACGACCACCAGCAGAACGGCGGCGCCCAACAATGAGCGCAAGCCGCGCGGGGCGTCGGCGTCGAGGGTGAACTGCCACCAGAGTTGATGGCTGTAGGGAACGTCCTGGTACGCAAACAGCAGCAACCAGATCGAGGCGCCGAGCACGCACAGGCTGGAGACCAGATAGAGCGGCGAGAATGGCAATTCGGTGAGGCGGCTCGGACGATAGAACGAGCGCCGGAATACCCCGAGCAGGCTTGCCGTCAGAATCAGCAGGCAGGCTTCTTCCCAGTCGAAACCCTTGAGCAGCGAGAGCAGGGCGCCAACCAGCAACAAAACGGTAGTCAGCATCCATGCCGCCGACAGGCGACGGCGAAGGCCTTGAGCCAGCAGCAGGCAGAGCACGCCAACCAGGCTGGCGCCGAAGTGCGAGGCGTCGACCAGTCGGTGAGGAATCAGAAAGCCGATGTGTTCCAGGCGGGTGTCGATTTCCGGGGTCACGCCGGAAAACAGCAGGACGACGCCGGACAGAAACACCAGTACCGCCAGAATCGGCGCGGCCAGGCCGGAGGCTGCGCGCAGTGACTGACGTGTCTGAAACAGGCGCTGACCTTCGTTGATCAGGAGCAGTACGCAGGCCACCAGCATTGGCAGCACCACGTAGATCAGGCGATAGAGCAGCAGCGCGGCGGCCAATGGAGCGGCGCCGAGTGTGTCGGCGAAGGCGGCCAACAGGATGGCTTCAAATACGCCGACACCGCCGGGCACATGGCTGAGCACGCCGGCGGCCAGGGCCAGCAGGTACACCAGCAGGAACGCACCGAAGGGCGGCGCTTCCGGCAGCAACAAATAGAGCACGGTCGCGGCGGCGGCCACGTCCAGGGCGGTGATGATCAGTTGCAGGAAGGTCAGGCGACGGCCGGGGAGGCGCAAGGTACGGCGTCCGACCTTGACCCGCAGGTTGTCCGGGGAAGGCTGTTCCGGCAGGCGACGGCGGTAGATGCCGATGGCCAATCCGCCGAACAGCAGCAAAACCGCCGCGGCAACGCCCCCCAGCAAACCCTCGGACAATCCCAGGGCCGCCGAGGCGGCAGGCAGGTTGCTGAGGGTCGCCAAGGCGGCCAGTGGTGGCAAGGCGCAGCCAAGAGAAAGGCTGGCGAACAGAGTCATTTGAGCGACGTCCGTAGCGCCTAGGCCATGACGTGCATATAAACGGTAGCGGACCGAGCCCCCCGAGAGCATCGAAAGGCCGATGGCGTTGCCGATGGCAAATGCCGTGAAGCCGCCCAGCGCCAGGATGCGCGGCGCCAGTGTCACGCCCGCGTAGCGGCTGGCCGACCATTCGTATCCGAGCAGAATGATGAAGCCGATCACGGTCGCACCTAATGCGCCCAGCAATGCCGGCTTCGGTACTTCCAGGATCGAGTCATGCAAAGCGTACAGGTCGAGTTCGCTCAGCAGATGACGACAGGCAATCAGCGCGATAGCGAACAACAGCAACGTCACCGCCAGGCCGATGGGCTGACGGTACTTGCTGACCAGATCCAGCAAGCGCAAACGCTCGGCCTTGATCGGTTGTGTCGCTGTGACAGTGTCTTGTGGATCAGACGAGTTGGCGCGCATCAATCACCTCTTGGATTGTGCGCGACAGGATGGGGGTATCCAGCCAAGTTACCAATCCCTGTAGAAAAAAATAATCACAAATATTAACGCCTCTCACCGGGTAGCGGCGATGGCATGTCATGGGTCGTAGAGGGTTCTGTCTGCGATTCAGCATAGTCTGCACTCACAGCCTGGGTGATCCCGAACGCTTCACTACACAGTGACAGGTCATTGTTGCGAAAGGACTTTTTCAACAGATACAAAAAAGGCCACTCTTTCGAGTAGCCTTTTTTGATGTTTGGTTGCGGGAGCCGGATTTGAACCGACGACCTTCGGGTTATGAGCCCGACGAGCTACCAGACTGCTCCATCCCGCGTCTGTGTGGCGGCATTCTATAGAGATACGCCGGTGTGTCAACCGTTAATCTGAAACCGGGTCAAATAAGCGTGAATAAGCGGCGAACGGTCGCAGGGCAGACTTAAGTTTCGGAATCAGAACGATTTCTCATTTCCTACCTAAAATAGACGCGCACAAAAAAGGCCACTCTTTCGAGTAGCCTTTTTTGATGTTTGGTTGCGGGAGCCGGATTTGAACCGACGACCTTCGGGTTATGAGCCCGACGAGCTACCAGACTGCTCCATCCCGCGTCTGTGTGTCGGCATTCTACAGAGGATCGCCGGGCTGTCAACCTTCAATTCGGATAAAACCTGTTCTGGTTCAATCGCTTAGCGGGAAGGTGGGGCAGGGTTATCGTCTGCGAGGCAGGTGTGGCAAGGCTTGCAGCTCTATCAGGTGGTGCTTTTCGATTGAGAAAATAAATTCACCGGTTACTTTTCCTACCGGTGGGGAAGAAGATTCAGACTACTGGTGCTATATACAGGTGTCAGTGAGATACTGCCGATCCGACACGCAAATACGCCATTTCTTCACCATGAACACCGCTTTTATATGAGTCAGCGAAAAATCATCCACGTCGATTGCGACTGCTTCTACGCTGCCATCGAGATGCGTGACGACCCGCGCCTGGCGGGTAAACCTCTGGCGGTGGGTGGTTCGGCGGATCGGCGCGGGGTGATCGCCACTTGCAACTATGAGGCTCGGGCCTACGGCGTGCGCTCTGCCATGTCTTCCGGGCAAGCCCTGAAGCTGTGTCCGGACTTGACCATCGTCAAGCCGCGCATGGACGCCTATAGAGAAGCGTCGAAGGAAATTCATACGATCTTTGGCGATTACACCGACTTGATCGAGCCGCTTTCCCTCGACGAGGCTTACCTCGACGTGTCGGACTGTGCGCATTTCGGTGGCAGCGCCACGCGCATCGCCCAGGACATTCGCCGTCGAGTTTCCAATCAGTTGCACATCACGGTCTCGGCCGGCGTGGCGCCGAACAAGTTTCTGGCCAAGATTGCCAGTGACTGGAAGAAACCCAACGGTTTGTTTGTGATCACGCCGGATCAGGTCGAGGACTTTGTCAGCGGTTTGCCCGTCAGCAAGTTGCACGGCGTTGGCAAAGTGACCGCTGACAAGCTGGGCAGGCTCGGCATTGTTGATTGCTCGCATTTACGCGAGTGGGACAAGTTGGCGCTGGTGCGTGAATTCGGCAGCTTCGGCGAGCGACTCTGGAGCCTGGCCCGTGGGATCGATGAGCGGTTGGTGCACAACGACAGCCGCCGGCAATCGATCAGTGTTGAAAACACTTACGACGTGGACCTGCCGGATCTGGTCAGTTGCCTGGATAAATTACCGGAGTTGCTGGAAACCCTGGCGGGTCGCATGGCGCGGATCGACAGCAGCTATCGGCCCGGCAAGCCGTTCGTCAAAGTGAAGTTCCATGACTTTACCCAGACGACGCTGGAGCAGGCCGGGGCAGGGCGGGATTTGGGCAGTTATCAGTTGTTGCTGACCCAGGCGTTCAATCGCGGCGGGAAACCGGTGCGGTTGTTGGGGATTGGCGTGCGGCTGGAGGATTTGCGGGGCGGGTTTGAGCAGATGGAGTTGTTTGAGCGGTAGTTTTGCGTTGAATCTTAAGACCTCTTCGCGGGCAAGCCTCGCTCCTACGGATTTGTGTCATGCGCGATACCGCGTTCAACCCAATGCTGTAGGAGCGAGGCTTGCCCGCGAAGCTTTTACTTTTAATTCGGTCCCGGATCCGCCACCAGTCGCCCGGCATCCTTGGTCAATGACTTGAGGAATTCGGTCTGCAACTCAGGGTCATTGCGAGTCAGTTCGATCAGGCTTTGTTCCAGCTCGCTGGCTTCTTCTTCAAGACCCAGTTCCGACAGTCGTTTGACCCGGTGTACCCACTGGCTCACTTCGTCGTCTTCGAGGTCGTCATAAATCAGGCCATGGGCTTCGAGCAGCTTGCCGCGCAATGAACGGCTGACCGCCAGGGACGAATCGCTGTGTACATCGTCCTGGCCGTCTTCGACGCTGATCAACAGGCGGCTCAGATGATTGATGTCATGTTCGGCGAACGGGCTGTCCAGCAGGTTCAGGCGCAACACGCCGTTTTTGTCGGTGCTCAGCTCGAACGTTTCCTTGCCCGCTTTCACCACCACCGGGCGCTCGCTCCAGGGCAGGCTCGAGTATTCGGTGCGCTTGTCGAGCTGGACCTCATCGATCCCTGCCAGGTTTTGCTGCGCGCGACCGTTGGACTGCACGTTCATGAGAGGGTTGAGCCCGGCAAAACCGTAGCTCAGCCAATCCTTGGTCACGCTGTCCGGCAGACTGCCGAGGGTGAATACGTTGACCACATTCGCACCGACACCGCCCACCACCGCTACTGCGCCCAGCGGGATCTCGTAGACCTCCCGCCAGGGTTGGTAAGGCGTGTAGCGATCGTAGTGACGCGTGACTTCGAATTCGGTGACTTCGAACGTTTTTTGCTCGTGGATTTTGACCCGACGTTGCGGCAACTCGAGCACCTTGGGCTCGCCGACATCGATCTGCAGGCTGTGATCGAGCAATTTGCGCTCGACACGCTCCTCGTGCTCGCTGCGTTGCGACATGTGATTGGCACAGCCGCTGACCAGCAGGGTGCCGCACAGGGCGGCACCACCGAGGCCTAAGGTGTTTCGCTTGAACATGACTTCTCTATCTGGTGTCAGCGGCGGATACGGGCCTGGAGGAAAGACAGCACGTCATCGACCGGCAGCGCTTGCGCTTCAGGTTCGGTACGGCTCTTGTATTCCAGATTGCCTTCGGCGAGGCCGCGGTCACTGACCACGATCCGGTGAGGAATGCCGATCAGCTCCATGTCAGCGAACTTGATGCCCGGGCTGGTTTTCTTGTCACGATCGTCCAGCAGCACTTCGAAGCCGGCGGCAGTCAGTTCTGCATACAGCTTGTCAGTGGCTTCACGAACCTGTTCGGTTTCGTAGCGCAATGGCACCAAAGCGACCTGGAATGGAGCCAGCGTGTCGCTCCAGATGATCCCGTTAGCGTCGTTGTTCTGCTCGATGGCCGCAGCCACCACGCGGGAAACGCCGATGCCGTAGCAACCCATTTCCAGGGTCACCGGCTTGCCGTTCTCGCCCAGCACTTCGCACTTCATCGCCTTGCTGTACTTGTTGCCCAGCTGGAAAATGTGCCCGACTTCGATGCCGCGCTTGATTTCCAGGGTGCCCTTGCCATCAGGGCTTGGGTCGCCGGCGACGACATTACGCAGGTCGGCAACGGTCGGAACCGGCAGATCACGCTCCCAGTTCACGCCGAAGTAGTGCTTGTCGTCGATGTTCGCACCGATGCCGAAGTCGCTCATCAGCTCGACGGAACGGTCGATGATGATCGGCAGTGGCAGGTTCAGCGGGCCGAGGGAACCGGCGCCGGCGCCAATGGCGTCGCGCAGTTCGGCTTCGGAAGCCATGACCAGCGGGCTGGCAACGCCTGGCTGGTTGCCGGCCTTGATTTCGTTCAGCTCATGGTCGCCACGGATGATCAGGGCAATCAGCTTGCCTTGCTCTTCGGCGTGAACCACGAGGGTCTTGATGGTCTTTTCGATCGGCAGGTTGAAGCCTTCGACCAGTTGCGCAATGGTCTTGGCGTTCGGTGTGTCGACCAGGCGCAGCTCTTCAGCCGGCGCCGCGCGGGAAGTTTCACGCGGTACGGCTTCGGCTTTCTCGATGTTCGCGGCGTAGTCGGAACCGTTGCTGAAGACGATATCGTCTTCGCCGGATTCGGCCAGTACGTGGAATTCGTGGGAGCCGGCGCCGCCGATGGAGCCGTTGTCGGCTTCTACAGGGCGGAACTTCAGACCCAGACGGGTAAACACGTTGCAGTACGCCTGGTGCATGCGGTCGTAGGTGACCTGCAGCGAAGGCTGATCAGCATGGAACGAATAAGCGTCCTTCATGATGAACTCGCGACCGCGCATCAAACCGAAGCGTGGACGGATTTCGTCACGGAACTTGGTCTGGATCTGGTACAGGTTGATCGGCAGCTGTTTGTAGCTGCTCAACTCGTTGCGCATCAGGTCAGTGATGACTTCTTCGTGGGTCGGGCCGGCGCAGAAATCGCGGCCGTGGCGATCCTTGAAGCGCAGCAATTCAGGGCCGTATTCTTCCCAGCGCCCGGATTCCTGCCACAGCTCAGCCGGTTGGGTACTCGGCATCAACACTTCGAGAGAGCCTGCAGCGTTCATTTCTTCACGAACGACGGCTTCGACCTTGCGCATCACTCGCAAGCCCATCGGCAGCCAGGTGTAGAGGCCCGAGGCGAGTTTGCGGATCATGCCGGCGCGCAGCATCAGCTGATGGCTGATGACGACCGCGTCGGAAGGCGTTTCTTTCTGTGTGGCGAGCAAAAATTGACTGGTGCGCATGGTTGGCCGTTGTCGGTTGCTGATGACGAGAAATGACGGAGCATTGTACGGGCGAGATCCGCTGGCGTACAGGCGTGCGGTCGGCGGTGTGGCACGAGGGCGGGAATCGTCGCGCCCTCTGCGAAATATCCTACGATTCTTCCGCGACCTGGGTCGGCACCGGTTCGGGTGTCGGCGTCGGACCTGCGCGGCGGCTCTCCTGGAACCAGTGCAGGGCGATCAACAGCAGGGTCGGAACACCCAACAACGCCGTGATCAGGAAGAAGTTGTGGTAACCGAATTTCTCCACCATGACCCCTGAATAACCGCCGATCAGGCGTGGCAGCAGGAGCATGATCGAGCTGAGCAGGGCGTACTGGGTGGCGGAGAATTTCAGGTTGGTCAGGCTCGACAGGTAAGCCACGAACGCCGACGTCGCCAGCCCTGAACTGAAGTTATCCAGGGAAATGGTCATGATCAGCATGTTCAGGTTGGCGCCCATGTCGGCGAGCATCAAGAACAGCAGGTTGGTGCCGGCCGACGTTATGCCGCCGATCAGCAGAATCGGCAGGATGCCGAAACGTACGATCAGCAGGCCACCCATGCCGGCGCCGACCAGGGTCATGATCAGGCCGAAGATCTTGCTGACACTGGCGATCTGGTCCTTGGTGAAGCCTTGGTCGATGTAGAACACGTTGGCCATCACACCCATGACCGTATCGGACATCCGGTAAGTCGCAATCAGCCCGAGCAACAGGAACGCTTGCCAGCGGTAACGCAGAATGAAGTCGTTGATCGGCGTCAGTACCGGCGCCAGGCCGCGACGGCCCATGGCTGACAAGCACATTAGCGTAAGTGTGGTGTAGAGGATCGCGCGCAGGAAAGCGCGGTCTTCGAGCAGCAGGTCGAGCGGGCTCGCGCCTTCGAACAGCACGCTGGCGAAATCAGTGTTGTAGAGCTGAGTGAACATGGCTGGCACGGACACCAGCAGCACGATCAGCACGAACACCGACATCAGTTGATGCATAAAGCTGTAGCGGCCGGCTTGAAGTTGAGTACGCAGGGGCACAGGTGGTTCGCGCATGAACAGCGTAGTCAGCAGCGCCGGGACCATCAGGGCGCCAAACAGCACGTAGGTGCCGGCCCAGGCCGAATGCTGGTAATTGAAACCTGTGGAGCCAAAGCCTTCAGCGAAGAACAGCGCGCCGGCCGTCGCCAGCAGTGCGGCGATCCGATAGCCGGACATATAGCTGGCCGCTAGCGCCGCCTGGCGAGTGTCATCGGCGATTTCCAGGCGATAGGCGTCAACGGCAATGTCTTGCGTCGCCGAGGCAAAGGCGACGACCACGGCGATGGCGATAAGCCAGGACAAATGCTTTTGCGGGTCGCAGAAACCCATCCCGATCAAGCCCAGGATCACCAGCCCCTGTGACAGCACCAACCAGGAGCGTCGTCGACCGAGCTTGCCGAGAAATGGCAGGCGCCATTGGTCGAGCAGCGGGGACCAGACCCATTTAAAGGCATAGGCCAAGCCGATCAGGCTTGCATAACCGATGGTTTCGCGGGCCACACCGGCCTCACGCAGCCAGACGGAAAGCGTCGAAAACACCAGCATGTAGGGCAGGCCGGCGGCGAAACCAAGCAACAACAACACAAGCGTCGAGGGGCTGGCATAGGCGGCGAGCGCGGCGCGCCAGGTTTTACGGGGCATGGGCTGGAGTCTGCCTCAAGAATTACGGAAACAAAGCGCGCACTCTAACCGCTGTGCTCTACCGGGCGCCAGCCATGGCGCTGAATATCAACACGATTGTTCAGGATACTGACGCCTTCGGAGCGCAATCGCGCGCGCTGCTCATCCCCTGAAGGGCTGCCCACTGGGAGGCTGATCCGACCGCCGGCACCGAGCACGCGGTGCCATGGCAGCTTGGTGTCGCCGGGCAGTTGGCTCAGTGTGCGTCCCACCCAGCGCGCGGCTCGGCCCAGTCCGGCCAGTTCGGCGAGTTGACCATAGCTCACCACTTTGCCCTTGGGCACCTGCGCGAGGGTCAAGTAGAGCGCCGTGCGTCGGATTTGCGCTGCGCTTTCGGTTTCAGTGGTTGGGTCGGTCACGTCCGTGGTTCCTGAAGAATTTCGCTTTACCGTCCGTAGAGTAAGTCCTGGATGCGCAATTGAGAAATGAACTCAATAGAAATAGTCGGGTCAGTCCTTGCTAGGGTCTTATTCTCAGGGATAATGCCGACTTTTTTTCGCAAACTTGAGCCTGTATTTGCTTATGGTGTCCAGAACCCTGCTGTGCCTTGCTGTCATGAGTGCCTCCACTCCGTTGCTCGCTGATACCGTCTGGTTGAAGAACGGTGACAAACTGAGTGGCAAGATCACGCTGTTCGATGGCGGTAAATTGCTGATCCAGACCGAATATGCCGGTGCGGTCCCGATCGACTGGAAACAGGTCAAGACCCTGGAAAGTGATCAGGAGTTGCTGGTCAAGCAGGATGCCTACACCGGTGAGAAGGCCAAGTCGCTGCATGCGGCAGACGACGGCAAGGTGACGCTGGAAAACGGCGAGGTGCCCAAGACGGTCGAGTTGGCCAGTATCCAGCAGATCCTCAAGCCCAAGCCGGTGGTCGAAGACCTGGTGTGGAAGGGCAATGTCGACATGGCGCTGGATTATCAGCGTGCGGAAAAAGACACCGACGACTACGACATCGACTTCAAGACCAGTGCCCGTCACGGCAAATGGCGGCACACGGCTGAAGGCGAGTACAACCGCGAGTTCCAGGATGACGTGGTCACCACTGATAACTGGCGGGGCGAATACTCGCTCGACCGCTTCCTGACCGAGAAATGGTTCTGGCAGGGCCGTGCCGTCTATAAACGTGACAAGGTTGAAGACCTCTCCCGCCAGCGCACTGTCGGTACCGGCCCTGGTTACCAGTTCTGGGACGACGAGCTGGGCGCATTCTCGCTGGGTTCGCTGGTCAACCGCACGGACTATGAGTTCGCTGATGGCGGCAAAGAAAACTTCTATTCCCTGGCGATGAAGTGGGACTACAACCGTTACCTGATTGGTAAAAAGGTGGAGTTCTTCACGAATGGTGAAGTGGGCAAGCCGTTGTCGGGCGTTGCCGAGTACGCGCTCGATGCCGAAATGGGCTTGCGCTACAAGGTCACCGACTGGGCGTCGCTTAACCTTAAGGCCGAGCGAGACATCATCAGCGGCACAGACGATGCCGATCTGGACAAGACCCGGTACACCGCAGGATTCGGCGTAGCCTGGTAAGCGCGCAAAAAAATCGCAGCCATTGGCTGCGATTTTTTTGTGCCTGTAAAACACACAGGCACAAAAAAGCCCCGCTTTTGAGGGCGGGGCCTTTTACTAAAGCAAGTACAAGTTAGATAACTTGAACTTCTTCAGCTTGCATGCCTTTCTGACCGCGGGTAGCGATGAAAGAAACCTGTTGGCCTTCTTTCAGGCTTTTGAAGCCGTCGGATTGGATAGCTTTGAAGTGAACGAACAGGTCGTCACCGGATTGTGGAGTGATGAAGCCGAAGCCTTTTTCATCGTTGAACCACTTAACGGTACCAGTTTGGCGATTAGACATGGTGTAACTCCTTGAACAAAGATAACTGCGACGCAGGAAGAACCCTGGCCGAGACTGAGTGCAAAGAGCAGGAAAAATTCTTGTAGATGGTTGGATCGAAATTCAACATATCGTGTAGAGATTCTCAGTGACACAAGCAGCACAGTGGCGCCACCTTAACCCTTTTTCCGGAACGTGCCAATGCTTCCTGCGAAGGTTTCTCTATTTTCATGACTGACGGTGCACCGGATTACGGCGAAGACCCAGATATCACGGGGGATTGGCGAGAATTACACCCCCGGACTTTGAACCCGGAGCGCGCGCCCGGTAAGATGCCGGACAGAATTTTTCCACCTCGCTATTCAGGACACCCGCCATGAGCATCAAATCGGACAAGTGGATTCGCCGCATGGCGCAGGAACACGGCATGATCGAGCCGTTCGTCGAGCGCCAGGTGCGCGGCAGCGACGATAACCGTGTGATCTCCTACGGCGTGTCGAGTTACGGCTACGACGTTCGTTGCACTAGTCATTTCAAGGTGTTCACCAACATTAATTCGGCCATTGTCGACCCGAAAAATTTTGATGCCGGCAGCTTCGTCGATATCCACAGCG
Source organism: Pseudomonas sp. LBUM1660 (assembly GCF_059695935.1). Classification (NCBI taxonomy): domain Bacteria; kingdom Pseudomonadati; phylum Pseudomonadota; class Gammaproteobacteria; order Pseudomonadales; family Pseudomonadaceae; genus Pseudomonas; species Pseudomonas sp. LBUM1660. The sequence goes on from NZ_CP166795.1 coordinate 1,519,919, forward strand.
ATGTCTGCATCATCCCGCCGAACTCTTTCGCCCTGGCCAGCACCGTCGAATACTTCCGTATTCCGCGCAACGTATTGACCATTTGCCTGGGTAAAAGCACCTACGCCCGCTGCGGCATCATCGTCAACGTCACCCCGCTTGAGCCTGAGTGGGAGGGGCATGTGACCCTGGAATTCTCGAACACAACCAACCTGCCGGCGAAAATCTATGCCAACGAAGGCGTGGCGCAGATGCTGTTCCTTGAATCCGACGAAGAGTGCGAAGTGTCTTATAAGGACCGTGGCGGCAAGTATCAGGGCCAACGCGGCGTGACCCTGCCACGCACCTGAGCCATTCATCTGGCAGGTCGCGGGAATTCTTGAGCGGGTAGACACTCTATTGGGTGTACTGCCCGGTTCGCGTACAGCGGACGGGGCCATCGCTCAGGAGTGCTTTATGAAGATCGATCCGCGAATAAGTGCCGAACTGGCAAGGCTTGAGCCCAATCAGATTGGCGTCCTGGCCTGGTCCTTGTTGGCACATCCAGCCATCAGCATGGCAGGGGGCATCCCCGGCCAGCCTGATCCTGATACCCCGAACGAACAGCCTACCGAGCCCGGTGAACCCACCCTGCCGGATGAGCCGCCTCCCGCGCCTGTAGCCTGATCTGCCGTCGACAATGAATGGTCAGTCAGCTGTAGTCCTTGAAGACTTCAGCTGACTGGCCATATTTCGTTGTCGCCGATGACAAAGATCCTGCAGCTGTCGTCGCGCTCAACCTGATACCCGCCGGTAAACGCGCCCAAAGCCGGAAGCAGGCTGATCTGCTCGCCCAATCTGAAACATGCCAAGCGCAATCGCTGCCGACCTCTGCCGTTCAGCCGATAAACCGGATGCACATGTCCGGCGAGTACATGCCGGTGCGGATGCGGATCGGGCTCATGCTGCAAGGCGAACGGCCCGAGTAACAACGGCTCAGGCACCACGCGTATGTTTAACGACGCCGGCGGGTCCCCTGCACGTTTGTCGTGGTTGCCGCGGATCAGCGTCATCGGCAGATCCGCGTGTCGCGCTCGCCACTCAGCCAGGGCGCTTAACGTGCCGCAAGCATGGGAGCCAGGCCCGTGCAGAAAATCCCCGAGGAAAATCAGCTGACGGCAGGGTAAAGCGGCCAACAACCCGTCCAGCACCGCGACATTGCTGGCGGTGGTGCCATGGGGCACCGGCTGGCCAAGGCTGCGATACGCCGCCGCTTTGCCAAAATGCACATCGGCGATCAGCAGGGCTTGTTGTGCCGGCCAGTAAATGGCTTTTTCCGGCAGCAGCCACAGTTCCTCACCGGCCAGTCGCACGGGATAGGGCGTACTCATCAGGTTTTCCCGGTTTCGGCGGTTTTCTCAAGGTCGGTGACCATGCGTCGGATACGGTCCGCGAGTTTTTCCGAACTCATGCTTTCCCGCATGCGCTCAACTAACAGGGGAAACCCCAGCGGCGTAGGACGTTTGATCTGATGCAGGTCCAGTTTCAGTCGATTGATACGCGCCAACGTCTGTTCCAGACGATCAATATCCAGTTCTTCCCGTAGGACTTCTTCCCCAGCCTGCGCCAGCAACAGATTCCCCGCGTCGTACTGCTTGAACACCTCGAAGAACAGTCCGCTGGAGGCTTGGACCTGCCGTGTACTTTTCGGTGCGCCGGGGTAGCCGGCAAACACCAGTCCGGCAATTCGCGCGATTTCCCGAAAGCGGCGGAGCGCGAGTTCGCCGGCATTCAAGCTGGCGAGGACATCGTTCAACAAGTGTTCGGGGCTCAACAGGCCAGGGTTCAACACCTGCGACCAATCCACAGGGGTGGCGCTGAGCAACTCCAGCCCGTAATCGTTGACCGCGATGGAAAACGTCACCGCCTGCTGCTGGCTGACCCGCCACGCCAGCAAACTCGCCAGGCCCAGATGCACCTGGCGCCCGGCAAAGGGGTATAGAAACAGGTGCCAGCCTTCGCGGGATTTCAGCGCTTCGGCCAGCAACGAATTCGAGGTCGGCAGCCCGGACCAGCGTTGCTGCACCTCCAGCAGCTGCCGTAGCGCCCGCATCTCCGGGCCGATGAACTCGCCTTGCTCCGCCGCACTGAAACGCGCGACCACCGCCTGTGCCAGTTCGTTGGAAAGGGGCATCCGCCCGCCATTCCAGCGCGGCACCGCGGCTTTTTTCGCGGTGCTGCGTTTGACATAAGCGGTCATGTTTTCCACGCGTACCAACTCCAGCAAGCGCCCCGCGAACAGGAAACCGTCGCCCGGTTTGAGTCGCGCAATAAAACCTTCCTCGACACTGCCCAACTGCTTGCCGCCGCCGCCCTTGCTCCAGAACTTCAGCTGAATGCTCGCATCGCTGACGATGGTGCCGATGCTCATGCGATGTCGCCGCGCCAGCCGAGCATCCGGTACACGCCAGACGCCAAGCTCGTCAGGCTCGACCCGGCGATAATCCGGATAGGCTGTCAGAGAAAGACCTCCGTGGCGTACGAAAGCCAATGCCCAGGTCCAATCCTCCACGGTAAGGTCTCGATAGGCCCAGGCTCCACGGACTTCTTCATACAACTCATCGGGAAGAAACCCACCGCCCAGCGCCATGCTGACCAGGTGTTGAACCAGCACATCCAACGGTTTGTGCGGCGACTCTCGGGGCTCGATACGGCGTTGCGCCACGGCGTCTTGAGCCGCGGCCGCTTCGATCAGCTCCAGGCTGTGGGTCGGCACCAGCGTCACCCGTGACACTCTCCCCGGCGCATGACCGGAACGCCCGGCCCGCTGCATCAGGCGCGCCACGCCTTTGGCCGAGCCGATTTGCAGCACCCGTTCCACCGGCAGGAAATCCACTCCCAAGTCGAGGCTTGAGGTGCAGACCACCGCTTTGAGCTGGCCTTCCTTCAGCGCTCGCTCGACCCAGTCGCGGGTGTCGCGCGACAGTGAGCTGTGGTGCAAGGCGATCAGCCCGGCCCAATCGGGGCGCGCGCCCAGCAAGGCCTGATACCAGATCTCGGATTGCGCGCGAGTATTGGTGAACACCAGGCTGCTGGGGCTGGAGTCTATTTCAGCGACGACTTGCGGCAACATCTTCAAGCCAATGTGCCCGGCCCAAGGAAAGCGCTCGATGGCGGGCGGCAGCAGCGTGTCGACCCGCAGTTCCTTGGACGTCTGGCCTTGCACGCTGATGCCGTCACCCTGTGGGATCAATACCTGTTCGGCGTGGGCCTGATTACCCAGCGTCGCGGAAACGCCCCACACGATCAGGTCCGTCTTCCACCGGCGCAAACGGGCGAGGGCCAGTTGCAGCTGCACGCCGCGCTTGTTGCCGAGCAGTTCGTGCCATTCGTCGACCACCACCATGCGCAAGGTCGCTAGCGCGGTTTGCGCATCGGCACGTGCGAGCATCAGGGTCAGGCTTTCGGGGGTGGTGATCAGCGTGGTGGGCAGGCGTCGGCTCTGTCGCGCACGTTCGCTGCTGCGGGTGTCGCCTGTGCGCAGGCCGACGCTCCAGGGGATCTGCAGGTCGTGCAGCGGCGCTTCCAGGGCGCGAGCGGTGTCGGCGGCCAAGGCGCGCATGGGGGTTATCCACAGCACCGTCAGCGGTTCGGCCGGCGGTTTCCGTTTGCGAGGGTTTTCAACAGGGGCGGTGGGCGTGGCGTAGCGATTGAGCGCGGCAAACCAGACTGCATAGGTTTTACCGGCACCGGTGCTGGCGTGCAGTAATCCGGACTCACCGCGCTTGACGGCCGTCCACACTTGCTTCTGAAAGGCGAATGGCTTCCAGTCGCGGGCGCTGAACCATTGTGATGCGTAGTCGGTGGAAGATCCCATGCCGGCGGTGTGCGCTCTGAAAGTCTTCTTTCAGTGACCGCGGCGCGGGTGAACAAGTTTAATTGCAGTACTGCCGATCGACACCTGAACCCTGTAGGAGCGAAGCTTGCTCGCGAAGGCGGTGTGTCAGCCGACATCATCGTTGTCTGACACACCGCCTTCGCGAGCAAGCTTCGCTCCTACAGGGTTTGCTGTGTTACTTGAGGTTGCCGCTCAGGAACTGCTTCAGCCGCTCGCTCTTCGGATTGCCCAGTACGTCTTCCGGCGCGCCTTCTTCCTCGACCAGGCCCTGATGCAGAAACAACACCTGGCTCGACACTTTGCGGGCGAAGCTCATTTCGTGAGTCACCATGATCATGGTCCGGCCTTCTTCAGCCAGGCCTTGAATCACTCGCAGCACCTCACCCACCAGCTCCGGGTCGAGTGCCGAGGTCGGTTCGTCGAACAGCATGACTTCCGGTTCCATGGCCAATGCCCGCGCAATCGCCACGCGTTGCTGCTGGCCACCGGAAAGAAACGCCGGGTATTGATCCGCCACCCGTGCCGCCAGCCCGACCTTGTCGAGGTAACGCCGCGCGCGGTCTTCGGCTTCCTCTTTGCTGCAACCCAGCACCCGGCGCGGCGCCATGGTGACGTTTTCCAGCACCGTCATGTGGCTCCACAGGTTGAAGTGCTGGAACACCATGGCCAGGCGGGTGCGGATTTTTTGCAGTTCATCGGGGTCGGCCACGTGCATGCCGTGGCGGTCCTTGATCATGCGGATGTTCTGGCCATCCAGGCTCATGGCGCCGTCATTCGGTTGTTCGAGAAAGTTGATGCAGCGCAGAAAGGTACTTTTGCCCGAGCCGCTGGCGCCGATCAGGCTGATGACGTCGCCGGTGTTGGCCTTGAGTGAAACGCCTTTGAGCACATGATGATCGCCATAGCTTTTATGCAGGCCTTCGATGGTCAGTTTGTACATGGGGCATGCATCCTCAAGGCGAAAGTAGGTAGCCGCTGCGATAGGCCTCGGTGCCCGCGACGTGCGCGATCACCATGCCGGCAGTGGCCATGCGCCGCAGCGAGCGGGCGTACATCAGGCCGGCGGCAGTGCAATGAACGGGAGTGACGCGATCGTTGATCGGGTCGATGATTTCGGCGATCAGTTGCCCGGCTTCGAGGTATTCCCCCGGCAGCGCGGTGAACACCAGCAGGCCACCCACCGGTGTCGACACCGGCTCGACGCCGGCCAACGGGGTGGCGGGGTAGGGCAGCTCGGGCAATGGCGCCGCTTCGCCGGCAATGGCGCCGAAGTGAATCAGGTAATCAATCAGCGCCTGGCAGTCGAGACTGGCCAGAGGATGATTGACGTCGCCCTGGCCGCGCAATTCGACGGTGACCGAGAAACTGCCCAGCGGGATGTTGAACTGTTCGCCGAAGCGTTCTTTCAACTGCCACCAGAGCAGGGTGAAGCATTCATCGAACGACTGACCGCCGGAATCGGTGGCCAGCAGGCTCGCTTCGGCACCGATGTAACGGGCCAGCGGCTCGACCTGGGGCCAGGCGTCGGGTGTGGTGTAAAGGTGGGCGACCGCTTCGAAATCACAATGCAGGTCCAGCACCATGTCCGCATCGCAGGCCAGCCGTTGCAGGGTCAGGCGTTGGGATTGCAGTTGCGTGCTAGCGGTCTGCCTGGCGAGGGCGTTGCGTAGATTTTCGCGGATCAACTCGAGGTTGCGCTGCGGATCTTCGCCGAGCTGGCCTTCGATCTCGTTGCCGACCGCTTCGCTCAAGTCGACGAACCAGCGATTGAAGTTTTGCCCGCTTTCCAGCTCGTAGCGGCCCAGTGGCACATCCATCAGCACCTGTTCCAGGCCGACCGGGTTGGCCACCGGCACCAGCACGATTTCGCTGCGCAGGCGACCGGCGGCTTCCAGCTCCGCCAGACGCTGCTTGAGGTGCCAGGCCACCAGCATGCCGGGCATTTCATCGGCGTGCAGGGACGACTGGATGTAGATCTTGCCTTTGGCCGACGTTGGGCCGAAGTGGAAGCTGTGAATCTGTCGTGCGGTCCCCGGCAGTGGGGCCAGCAAGTCATGTATCTGGTGGCGCATGTTCGTCTCTTTATTCCTGAAAGCGGGTCCTAGTGGGTCGGCCCGAGGAACGCCAGCCATCGGCGTTCGGCGAGGCGGAACAGGCCGACCAGCACGAAGGTAACGGTCAGGTAGATCAGCGCGGCGATGCCGAACGACTGGAACGTCAAGAAGGTCGCCGAGTTGGCGTCCCGTGCGACTTTCAAAACATCCGGGATGGTCGCGGTGAACGCTACGGTGGTCGAGTGCAGCATCAGAATCACTTCGTTGCTGTAATAAGGCAACGAGCGACGCAGGGCTGACGGCATGATCACGTAGGCATACAGCTTCCAGCCTGTCAGGCCGTAAGCCTTGGCCGCTTCGACTTCACCGTGGGCCATGCTGCGGATCGCCCCGGCGAAAATCTCAGTGGTGTAGGCACAGGTGTTCAGGGCAAACGCCAGGATCGTGCAGTTCATCGCATCGCGAAAGAACGCATCCAGCACCGGCTGGGCGCGCACGGCGGCCAGGCTGTAGATGCCGGTGTAGCAAATCAGCAACTGTATATACAGCGGTGTGCCGCGGAACAGGTACGTGTAGAACTGCACCGGCCAGCGAATGTAGAAATGCGGCGAGACCCGGGCGATGGACAGCGGGATCGACACCAGGAAACCGATGAAGATCGAGGCACTGAGCAGCCACAGGGTCATGGCCAGGCCGGTGATGTTGTAGCCGTCGGTATAAAGGAAAGGTTTCCAGTACTCCTGCAAGAGTTCGATCATCGTACGGCCTCCCGGGAACCGGCGGCGTAGCGGCGTTCGAGCCAGCGCAGGACAAAGTTCGAGGCGCTGGTGATCACCAGGTAAATCAGCGCTGCGAGCACCAGGAAGTAAAACAGCTGATAGGTGCTTTTGCCGGCATCCTGTGCCGCCTTGACCAGATCGGCGAGGCCGATGATCGAGACCAGCGCGGTGGCCTTGAGCATCACCATCCAGTTATTACCGATACCCGGCAGGGCGAAACGCATCATTTGCGGGAACACCACGATTCGAAAGCGCTGACCACGTTTGAGGCCATACGCGGTAGCCGCTTCGACCTGGCCCCGAGGCACGGAGAGAATCGCCCCGCGAAAGGTTTCGGTGAAGTACGCGCCGTAAATGAATCCCAGGGTAATGACCCCGGCACTGAACGGGTTGATCTCGATGTATTCCCATTCCATGAAATCGGTGAACGACGTCAACCAGGTTTGCAGGCTGTAGAAAATCAGCAGCATCAGCACCAGGTCCGGTACGCCGCGAATCAGAGTGGTGTAGATCTGTGCTGGAACCCGCACCAGTTTGACTTTTGACAATTTGGCAGTGGCGCCGAGCAGGCCGAGCAATACGGCCACCAGCAGCGACAACGCTGATAATTTGATGGTCATCCAGGTGCCTTCCATCAGCAACGGACCGAAGCCCTTGAGGCTGAAGGCTGAGAGCCCCAGGTTTTGTAATAGGTTTTCGAACATAAATCAGCAACCTGATCGGGTGAAAAAAGCGCCCATCGCGAGATGGGCGCCGGGCATTATTTGCCGCTGTACAGATTCAGATCGCCAAAGTGTTTCTTCTGAATGGTGGCGTAGGTGCCATCGTCGTGTAACGCTTTGATACCTTTATCCAAAAGTGCTTTGAGGTCTTTGTTACCTTTAGAGATACCGATAGCTGTTTTGGCCGGCAGCAATTCGCTGTCAACCGGCTTGCTGACTTCGTAACCTTCGCCCTTTGGCGACTTCAAGAAGCCCAGTTCGGCTTGCAGCATGTCCTGGATCGCAGCGTCGAGACGACCCGACATCAGGTCGGAATACACCTGATCCTGGTTCTGATAGGCCTGGGTTTTCACGCCAGCCTTGTCCAACACGGCCTTGGCGTAGGCTTCCTGGATGGTGCCTTGCTCGTAGCCGACGGTCTTACCCTTCAGGGAAGCAACGTCTTCGCTCAGGCCGGAACCTTTCTTGAATACATAAGCGGTTGGGCCGGAGAACAGCTCTTCAGAGAAGTCGATGACTTTTTCGCGGGCCGGGGTGACGGTCATCGAAGAGATCACACCGTCGAATTTATTGGCCTTGAGGCCCGGAATCATGCCGTCGAAATCGCTTTCGACCCATTTGCACTTGACCTTCAGCTCGGCGCAGATCGCGTTCCCCAGATCGATGTCAAAGCCCACCAGGCTGCCGTCTGCCGCTTTCGACTCGAATGGCGCATAGGAAGGGTCAACGCCAAAACGCAGTTCTTTGTATTCCTTTGCCATGGCGGAACCAGCAGCCATGCACAACGCCAGTGCAGAAAGGGTCAGCAATGCTTTTTTCATTATTCAATCCCTAAGAACCAATATGAGCGCTTGTGGCGCAGAATTATTGTTACTGGAAAGCGTAAGACCCATTGAAAGTAGCAATTTCCGAACCAGAGTCCCGAACAAGCGTTTTAAAAGGTGATACAAGAAGTGGCAATAGGGGATTTGTGCACGAAAACGGGCGTCGGAAAATAGCTGCACCAAATAAGGTCAAACGGATTCAAATCCTGTGGCGAGGGAGCTTGCTCCCGCCGGAGCGCGAAGCGGTCCCGCTGTTGAAAATTTGCGACTGCTTCGCAGCCGAAACGGGAGCAAGCTCCCTCGCCACAAAGGCTTATTTCAGCCCAGCAAATCCTGCAATGTTCCGAGATTGTCAGCCTCCTCAACCGACTTATCCTGTCGCCACCTCAACATCCGTGGAAACCGCACGGCAATCCCGCTCTTGTGGCGTTTCGACAGGGCAATACCCTCAAACCCCAGCTCAAACACCAGGCTCGGTTTCACACTGCTCACCGGCCCGAATTTCTCCACCGTGGTCTTGCGCACTATGCTGTCGACCTGGCGCATTTCCTCGTCGGTCAACCCTGAATAAGCTTTGGCGAACGGCACCAGGGTGCGTTCGCTGGCGTCCGGCGGGCCGTCCCACACTGCGAAGGTGTAGTCACTGTAAAGACTCGCCCGGCGACCATGGCCGCGCTGCGCATAAATCAGCACCGCATCGACGCTGAAGGGGTCGACTTTCCATTTCCACCAGACGCCCATGTCCTTGGTCCGGCCGACGCCATACAAAGCATCCCGGGCCTTGAGCATCATGCCTTCGACACCGAGGCTGCGGGAGGCCTCGCGTTGCCGGGCGAGGTCGAACCAGTCTTCGCCGGTAAGCACCGGTGAGGCGAGTAACACCGGGTTGTTGCAGGTGGTGATGAGCTGATCCAATTGCGTGCGGCGCTTGGCCTGAGGCTGACGGCGCCAGTCCTCGCCTTGCCATTCCAGCAAATCGTAGGCGAGGACCACCACCGGCACGTCTTCGAGAATTTTCTTGTCCAGGGTTTTGCGGCCGATTCGCTGCTGCAACAGCGCGAACGGCAGTACCGCAGGAGCGGATGGCGATGGTGGATTGAAAGCATCGTCAGTGTTGGGTCGAGGGGCTTTCCAGGCGACGATTTCACCGTCGATCACCGTACCGTCAGGCAGTCCGTGCAACAGGCTGTCGAGTTCGGGAAAGCGCTCGGTCACCAGTTCTTCGCCGCGTGACCAGATCCACAGGCGCCCCTCACGCTTGACCACTTGGGCGCGGATGCCGTCCCACTTCCACTCCACTTGCCACTGGCTTGCCGGGCCGAGCACGGTTTCGAACTGTTCGACCGGTTGTGACAGGGCGTGGGCCAGGAAAAACGGGTAGGGCTGGCCACCGCGTTGGGCATGTTCGTCGGACGATTCGGCGGCGATCAATTTCAGGTAACTGGCAGCGCTCGGACGATTGGACAAGTCGGTGTACCCGACCAACCGCTGGGCCACGCGTTTGCTGTCGAGCCCCGCCATGGCCGCCAAGGCTCGCGTCACCAGCAGCTTGGAGACGCCGACTCGGAAACTGCCGGTAATGAGTTTGATGGAGAGCATCAGGCTGTGACGGTCCAGTTGCGCCCAGAGCGCGGGCAGTCGCTCTGCGAGAACTTCCGGGGACTCACCGCGCAGTGACAGCAGTTTGTCTTCAATCCACACCGCCAGCCCGTCGGTGGAGCTGTGCTGGGTTTCGGGCAGGACCAGCGAAATGGTTTCCGCCAGATCGCCGACCGCCTGGTAACTTTCTTCGAACAGCCAGGGCTCAAGGCCGGAAAACTCGACGGCCAGCTCACGCAGCATGCGCACTGGCACCAACTGCCGAAATCGCCCGCCGGACAAAAAGTACACCGCCCACGCGGCGTCTTCGGGGGCGGCCTGAGCAAAGTAGGTTTGCATGGCGGCCAATTTGGCATTGTTTGATGTGGTGGCGTCGAGTTCGGCATACAGCTCGGCGAAGGCTTTCATGCCGGCACCTCGGCGCTCTCGGGCTCGACCTCTGCGCTTTCTTCCTCATCGTCGCCGCCGTATTCGGTGCTGAAGGCCATGGCATCAAGGCCCTGTTCGCGCAGATGCCGCACCAGCACCCCCGCCGAACCGTGGGTGACCATGACCCGTTCGGCCCCGCTCTGTTCGATGGCCCATAGCAGGCCGGGCCAGTCGGCGTGGTCGGACAATACAAAGCCACGGTCCACGCCGCGTCTGCGCCGCGTGCCGCGCAATCGCATCCAGCCGCTGGCAAAGCCATCGCTGTAATCGCCAAACCGGCGCATCCAGGTGCTCGCGCCAGCCGATGGCGGGGCGATGACCAGCGCCTTGCGCATCATCGGATCGCTCTTTTGCACGTCGCCGGCATAGATCGTCGGCGGTATATAAACGCCGCTCTCGCGATACACCCGGTTCAGCGGTTCCACCGCGCCATGCACCAAAATGGGGCCTGGACTGGCATCAATGCCATGGAGAATCCGCTGGGCCTTGCCGAAGGAATAGCAGAACAACACGCTGGTTTTGTCGGCGGCGGCATTGGCCTGCCACCACTGATTGATCTCGTCGAAGACCTGCGCCTGGGGTTGCCAGCGATAGATCGGCAGGCCGAAGGTCGACTCAGTGATGAATGTATGGCACTGCACTGGTTCGAATGGCGCACAGGTGCCGTCGGGTTCGATCTTGTAATCCCCCGAGGCCACCCAGACTTCGCCGCCGTATTCCAGGCGCACCTGCGCGGAGCCGAGGACATGGCCGGCGGGGTGAAAACTCAGGGTAACGCCGTGGTGCCGCAAACGCTCGCCGTAGGGCAGCGTTTGCAGGTTGATGTCCTGGCCCAATCGCGCACGCAAAATCCCTTCGCCGGGCGCGGCTGCCAGGTAATGCTGGTTGCCAGTGCGGGCATGGTCGCCGTGGGCGTGCGTGATGACCGAACGCTCGACCGGCCGCCACGGGTCGATATAGAAATCGCCGGCGGGGCAGTAGAGACCTTCAGGACGCGCGATAACAAGATCCATGTTGTTACCAAAATGGGGGGACTTGTTAGCTATGAGGTTTGCGCGAAGCCAGAAGTTCTATCAAATGTTCATGGCAGAGAGATATTCCCCTGTGGGAGCGAGCCCGCTCGCGATGAGGCCATGTCAGCCACCGCTTTTAGTGACTGACACACCGTTATCGCGAGCAGGCTCGCTCCCACATTGGTTAACCCACATTGGGTCGGCTTGACCTTATTTGCCGGGAGTCAGGGTCAATCGCGTCTTGCCGTATACCTTGTCAAAGTTCTGCGGTTGCATCGGCAGGCTCATGTATTGCCCTTTCAGCCATGGATCAATGCTGTCGAGGTAGTGCGGGCTCGCCGGGTTGCCGGACTGACCGGTGCTGTTCTGCCCCATCAGCGGTTCTGCCTGGCTGAAGTCCACGATAAAGCGCATGGCCGGCGCCAGCGTGGTGTTGAAGTCCTGGCCCCAAGTGAAGGCCGCCGTGTTCAGCGTCGTGTGATCGCCGCCGGCCGCGAGCGGACCGCGCACGGTCTGGCCGCTGGCATTCTTCCACTCATAGCGGTGCAATTTGCCCCACTGCCAGGCTTTGTGATCACTACCCAATTGGCTGTCACCAGCGCTGATCGCCGCCGCCAGACTGCGGGCGAGGATCGCCGGCTTGTCTTCTTTCTGCGGCGTGCGCGCGTCATCCCAGAACGGACTGTCTTCACGGCCCAGCAGGTGATCGGCCTGAGCTGCGTAGGACAACTTGCCGTTGGCGATAAAGGCTTTCCACGCCGGGCTGTTTTCCGGGCCCAGTTCGTCGAGGAAGATCTGTTTGGTGCTTTCCTGCAGGAACAGCTCGTAGATCGCCGCATCCGCGGAAGTCGGGCTGAGTTTGCCGTCAAACGCCATCAAACGGGTGTACGCCTCGCGAGCCTTGCCGCGATCGGCAACCGGCAGGGCTTCGATGGCCTGTTTGAGCGGCTGGGACATGCCCGGTGCTTCAAACATTTTCTTCAGTTTGGCGGCGAACGTCGTGGTCTGGTCGTATTGCATTGCGATCACGCTGCGAGTGTCGTGTTTGCCCACACCCGCCAGTTCGGCCAGGCGTTCGCCACGTTCCGGTGCCGACCAGGAATTGGACAACTGCATGCCATAGCCATGGGGAATGACCCGCTGGTTGGCGGTGCCGAGCCAGCCTTGGGCCGGGTCCTGGTCATACGGATGGAGCATCGGGTCGGCGTAACCGTCCCAATCGTAGCGACCTTCCCAGCCCGGCGACGGCAGCAGGCCTTCGCCTTCGCGACGGTTCGGGTAACGCCCGGTGACTTGCCAGCCGATGTTGCTGGCATCGGCGAACACCAGGTTCAAGGCGATGGCGCGGATTTCACGGCTGGCGTCCGAGGCTTTCTCGACGTTCTGCGCCCGGGACAGGTCGAAAAACGCGTCCAGGGTTTTGTCGTCCGTGAAGTTTGGTGTCTGCAAGGCCAAGCCGTAACCGTTGGCCAGCGCCGTACCTTGGGCGCTGTTGAGCAAAGGACCGTGGCGGGTTTCGTACACCACTTCGCGAATCGGCCGCTGGCCTTTGACAAAGTAGGTTTCGTTGCGCACGATCGCCGGCTGCCATTTGCCGCCGACCTCATAAGTGAGGCCGTTGCCCTGGCGTTTGATTTTTTCCAGGAACAGGTCCTGGTTGTCGCCCATGACCGAGGTCATGCTCCACGCCACTTTGCCGTTGAAACCGCCAAGCACCATGGGCAAACCGGCGATCGTCACGCCAGAGGCCTGGTATTTCGGTGCGCGAATCTGCACGTAGCTGAACAACGACGGCACGCCCAGTGGGCCGTGGCTGTCGCTGGCCAGCAGGCTTTTGCCACTGCGGCTGCGTTGCGGGCCGATGGCCCAGTTGTTCGACGAGGTGGCGCCCAGCAGATTCAGGTCGGACAGTTGTCCGGTGGCTTTGCTGATTTCCGTCAGGCCCGGGATAGCACCATTGAGCTTAAAGCCCTGCAGTTTTTCGGCTTCGCCCAGCGGCAGTTTTTCGTCGGGAGCGGACGGCGTCAGCCACCCGAGTTTGTCCGTGGTGACGGTCTGGGCCAGCATCAGTGCGTTGATTTCTTCCGGCAGATTGGCGGACTGACTGAAGTTCAGCAGGCAGAAAATCAGCGCGGAGTCTTCCGGTTGCCAGTATTCAGGCTTGTAACCGCTGGCCGTGAGGTCGACCGGCAACTTGTCGCGGAAGCGGAACAGGTAGGCGTTCACGCCGCGGGCATAGACTTCGAAGAAGCGTTTGAGGCGCGGCGATGAAGCCTTGTACAACTCGCCCGCGCTTTTCTTCAGATTGACGGCGCGCATGTAGCGGTCGGCGTCCAGCAGGTCCGAACCGGACAACTCCGACAAACGGCCCTGAGCCAGCAGGCGCAGAGTGACCATTTGCGTGATGCGGTCGCTGGCGTGGACGTAGCCGAGGGCGAACAGGGCGTCGTGGAAGCTGTTGCTTTCGATCAGCGGCATGCCCATGGCATTGCGGCGCACCGAAACGTTCTGCGCCAGGCCCTTGAGCGGCTGCACGCCGGTGGTCGGCGGGAGGGTGTCCTGGGTGTTCCAGGTCTGACAACCGGTCAGGCTCAAAACACCGGCCACTGCTGCGGCAACGCCGAACCGGGGAAGAAAATGTGTAAGGGCTGGCGAGGCCATGGCAAAGCTCCTGCGGGGGGTAGCGTCATTAAAGGCGCTACGTTAGTGAGCAGGAGGAGGGCGCGCAAGCGGGGCTTCAGGTTATTTCAGGATTTGTCCGATAAACACAATCTCCCGGGCGATGCATTACCTGTGGCGAGGGGGCTTGCCCCCGTTCGGCTGCGTAGCAGTCGTAAACCTGTGAATGCGGTGTATCTGGAGGAATGCAGGGGACCGCTACGCGGTCCAACGGGGACAAGTCCCCTCGCCACATTTAGTACATCACCATAGGGGCTGCGTCTGCGTCTGCGTCGGGGTCAGGGTTTTGGTGGGTTGACCTTGGCCGCCAGGGCATAGGCCTTCACCGTCGCCGGACGGTTCTGGATGTGGTTGAACCAGCGCAGCACGTTAGGGAAGTCTTCAAGGTTCTGGCTCTGCCATTTGTGGGAAACGATCCACGGGTAGATCGCCATGTCGGCAATGCTGTATTCGCTACCGGCGACAAACGCTTTGTCGGCCAGTTGTTTGTCGAGCACCCCGTAGAGACGGGCGGTCTCATCGATATAGCGCTTGATCGCGTAAGGAATTTTCTCCGGTGCAAACTGGCTGAAGTGATGATTTTGCCCCGCCATCGGCCCCAGGCCGCCCATCTGCCAGAACAGCCACTGCAGCGCTTGTTGGCGACCGCGCAGGTCTGTGGGCAGGAACTTGCCGGTTTTTTCCGCCAGGTACAACAAAATCGCCCCCGACTCGAACACCGACAACGGTTCTCCACCGTCGACGGGCTCGTGATCGACGATGGCCGGGATTCTGTTGTTCGGGGAAATTTTCAGGAAGTGAGGCTGGAACTGTTCGTTCTGGCTGATGTTGATCGGGTGCACGTTATACGGCAGGCCGGCTTCTTCCAGGAATATCGAAATTTTGTGGCCGTTGGGGGTGGTCCAGTAATACAGGTCGATCATGAAGTACTCCAATCAAGAGACGTCGATAGGTCGGACAGCGACCGCGGGCACCAGGTCGTCCTGTTTGCATTTGATGGCTTGCCTGTAAGAGGAGGTGATGTTGAAGTGCGTGAAATTCAATGACCTGTTGTGAGAAAAGTCGGCATGGAGATTAAGATCAACGCAGCACTGATCATCATCGACCAACAAAAAGGCATCCTGCACCCCAAGTTAGGTCGTCGAAATAATCCTCAGGCCGAGGAACGGATTCTCGATTTGCTGGGTTATTGGCGTCGAACCGGGCGGCCGGTGATTCATGTGCAGCACCTGTCCCGTTCACCGGAATCGGTGTTCTGGCCGCAGCAATCAGGTGTTGAGTTTCAGGAACGCTTCATGCCACAGACTGGCGAGCAACTAATTCAGAAACAGGTACCGGATGCGTTTTGTGCGACGGGGCTGGAGGCGAGTTTGCGCGAGACAGGCATCGAGCAGTTGATTATCGTTGGCGTTGCAACCAACAACTCGGTGGAATCCACGGCGCGCACGGCCGGGAACCTGGGGTTTGACGCGTGGGTGGCGGAGGATGCGTGCTTTACGTTCGACAAGGCGGATTATTTTGGCAATGCGCATTCAGCGGAAGAGGTGCATGCGATGTCGCTGGGGAATTTGCAGGGGGAATATGCCACGGTTGTGAGTACCGCGCAGATCTTGAATGGACGGCGAGTTTGAGGGCCCCTTCGCGAGCAAGCCCGCTCCCACATTAAATCTGCTGCGGATACAAAACATGTGTCGGGCGCAGTTCTAATGTGGGAGCGGGCTTGCCCGCGAAGGCGATTCAACTGGCGAAGAATAAACTCGCCCGAAGCATCAAGCGCCGTGGCACTTCTTGAATTTCTTGCCGTTGCCGCATGGGCAAGGGTCGTTGCGGCCGACGTCTTTCAGGGCGTTTCGCACCGGTTCCTGGTGGGCGTGGCCGCAGTTCGGGCCGTGGACATGGCCATGGTCGTGATCATGGTGATCGTGATGGTCATGGTCATGGTCATGATCGTGGTTGCAGTCAGGGCCATGGACATGGGGTTGCTGGGTCATCGGTTCTGCTCCGGAATTAAATCGGCGGGGATTATCACGCCATTGCGCGCAAGGTGCACGTAGTGCGCGATGAATAAACCGGTTTCCATTTCACCTTCCAGACGATAGGGGATGGGCTGATCGGGTTTTTTCAGCATTTTCACCAAGTCCCGTACCTTGGGCCACAGATTGGTACGGATCGGCACCTTGAAATAGGCACTTCGCTTTGGGCCGACGGTGAACCAGTGTTCATGCTCGCCTTCGGCCAGCAGCATGTCGCCCAGGTGAATGCGGTATTCAAGGCCGCGCACCGTCAGGTCGCTGTCGTTGGGGTTGTCGACGCGAAAGTGCAGGATGAATTTCTGCTCCATCAACTTGGCCCGAACCACTTCGACCTTGACCAGATGCACTTGCGGATCCGGCAGTTCCTCACCGAACCAGGACGCGCAGCCGCCGAGCCCGAGAAACAGGAGCAGGGTAAGCATCTGTAACACGCGTCGCTGGGTGGTCATGGTGACGTCTCCTTGTAGGAGCGAGGCTTGCCCGCGAAGAAGGCCCCCCCGATCCTTCAGGGGCATCGCGTGATCGTTCTTCGCGGGCAAGCCTCCCTCCTACGGGTCGGGCAGGCTTCGCCAACTGCTACAACAGGGTTCACCTCAACTGCCGAAATACCCCGCGCAACACTTCTTGAATTTCTGCCCGCTGGCGCACGGGCAGGCATCGTTGCGTCCGGCGTTGAGTGGCACGGTGGGGTCGATGAAGTACCAGTGCCCGGCGTTCTGCACGAACGAGGAGCGCTCGCGGTGGCTGTGTTCACCGCCACCGTCATGCCAGCGTGCGGTGAACGTGACGAATGCGTGTTCCGGTTGACCGCCCAATACCTCGGAGCTTTCCACCTCAAGTCCCAGCCAGGTGCTTTTTGCGCTCCAGTCGCTGATGGACTGCCGATCCAGGCCAGCCTGTTGCGCGGGCAGGGTGGTTGCCACCAGATAGTCGATCAGCCCCAGCACATAGGCGCTGTAACGCGAGCGCATCAAGGCTTCTGCACACGGCGCCGGATGCCCGGCATGGTAATGGCCGCAGCAGGCGTCGAGCAGGGTGCCGCTGCCGCAAGGGCAAATGGATGTACTCATTGCGTTACCACCAATATTTCCCGAAGTTTTCCGGATTGGCCCAGAACCGTGAGTTGAGCCAATCGGGCACCTGTTTATAGTCAAGCAGATCGTAGGTGAACAGCGTCAGCACTTGATCGTCGCGTTGGAAACGTTCACTGGCTTGCAAGGCCAGGGAAAAGAAATCCGTCTCCTGCCAGCCGCTGGCCGGCAAATCCGCCAGCACCGCAATGCGACTGGCGTTGAGATTACGGATCCCGCCTAACAAATTCAGACCGTCACGCTTTGGCAGGTGTTCAAGGCAATCGACCACCAGCGCCAGGTCAAAGCGGCGCGCCGCCAGTTCGGCCGGCAACGCACCCGGTGCCGCATGCGCCACGCAGCTGTCCGGGTGCGCGAGCTTGAACGCCTCAAGTGCGGGGAACTCGCTGGCGCCGATCAACAACAGGCGCGCGGGGGCGTATCGATCAAGCAAAGCGGCCAACGCCTGCTGGGGCGTGCGCGAAGAAATACCTGCAATCATCAGAGTTCCTCAATCAGAGCACCAAGACTAGCCTGCCCAAACGTCCGGGCCTAGAGCGGGTTTGCGCCAAAATCGGCGAACTGCCGTGAACACGGGGCAAAACAGCAATGGCCTATTGCTGGCGGAGATTAAAACTCGGGTCTTTACTCCCTGAATCGGTTCTAAGCCGATCCCTCAGGAGAAAACTAGATGAGCATAGTTCGGACAGCATTACCCTTGGTTCTGCTAACCAGTGTGTTGACTGGTTGTGCAGGTTTGCAGAAAACCGACTGGCCGACCTGTGCGGCGGTCGGTGGTGTCATCGGTGCAGGTCTCGGCGCGACCGAGAGCTCGGCGTGGGCGGGCTATGGCGCGCTGCTCGTTGGCGGCACGGCAGCGGCCTATTGCTGGGTTCACGGTGATGGCGACGAAGACGGCGACGGCGTGCCGGACAGTCGCGACAAGTGCCCGGGTACGCCTCGAGGCGTGAAGGTCGATGCCGACGGTTGCCCTCCACCAGTCCCTGCGCCAGTGGTCGAAGAGGTCGTGGTGGTCAAGGAAGAAGTCATTGTCATCCGAGATGTCCACTTCCAGTTCGACAAAGCCACACTCACGCCTTCCGATAAAGATGTACTCAACACAATCGCCACGCGCCTGAAACAGGAAGCCTCCTCCGCTCAATTGACCGTGACCGGCCACACCGACAGCGTGGGCAGTGATACCTATAACCAGAAACTGTCGGATAAGCGTGCTCATTCGGTGGTTGAATCCCTCATCCAGCAAGGCGTACCACGCAGCAGCTTCGTGTCTGTGACCGGTGCCGGTGAAAGCCAGCCGGTGGCCGATAACAAAACCGCTGACGGCCGTGCACAGAACCGTCGCACGGAAATCAAAATCAACCGCTAAGTCCCATCCGCTCCGCGGCTTGTGCAGTCGCGGATGCGGGTCTTTACTCCTGTGTAACCGGTATGGGCCGGTAACACAGGAGCTTTCACAATGAGCGTTCTCACAAGGACCGTCTTGCCGGTTCTGCTGCTTGGCAGCCTGTTGACCGGTTGCGCCACTCACAGCGATGGCACCGCCCCTCTCAATCAACGTACATGGCCGATCTGCAGCCTCATCGGCGGACTGGTCGGTGGAGGCCTGGGCGCGATTGAAAGTGCCGGTTGGGCAGGCGGTGGTGCGGCGCTCGGTATTTTGACCGGCGGCTTGATCTGTTACGCCCAGGATGGCGATGAGGACGACGACGGGGTTTTCGATCGGCGTGATCGCTGCCCCGATACACCCGCCAACACACCTGTTGAACACCATGGTTGTCCGCTGCCGCAGTACCCGGCCAGCGTGAAACCTGTCGAAGTTGTGGAGCCCGAAGTCATCACTCTGCCCAGCGACGTGCTGTTTGCCTTCAACAAGTCTGACCTCAGTCCCGCAGCGCAGAGTCAGCTGGATGCGCTGATGTTCAAACTGCAACTCGCCGATGTGGTGAGCATCAAGGTGATCGGTCATACCGACAGCGTCGGTTCGGATGAATACAACCAGGCACTTTCGGAGCGTCGCGCCAGCAGTGTGGCGGCTTATCTGTTGAGCCAGGGCATTGCGCCGAGCAAACTCACCAGCGAAGGCAAAGGCGAAAGCCAGCCGGTGGCCGACAACGAAACGGATGAAGGACGCGCGAAAAACCGTCGCGTGGAGTTGCACATCAATCGCTAAGCCGCGAAATAGAGCCGTCGGGCAGCAATTGCAGTTGATCCGACGGCCATTCGGCGGCCTTCATGAAGAATTTTCCGTTGCCCTCTGGCTTATCCCTCGCGGATGCCGTTACTGTGCGCGCAAAGAATAATTCTCAACGGGGGGGCGTATGAAGGTGTTTTGGGGGCTGGGGAAGTTGTTGACCCTGCTGTTCTGGCTGGTGGTGCTGGTCAATCTGCTTATGCCGTTTGTCAATCCGCTGCACCTGCTGGTCAATCTGGCTGGCGGCTTGTTGGCGTCTCTTCATCTGCTTGAGGCGGTGTTCTGTTTCCGCAGCCTCCGGGGTCGCGCCCACCCTTGGCGCGATCGCTTGAAGATCCTGTTTTTCGGCGTATTCCACCTGCAAACCCTCCCGGCTCCGACCGTATCGAAGGCTTCCCATGCGTAAACTCTGTCTGCTCGCCGCACTCATCAGCCCATTGGCCTGCGCTCAGGTGGTCAGTGTCGAAACCAATTCGTTGATGCGCCTGCCCAACACCGCCAGCACCTTGCAGCTTGAACGCCTGGAAGTCGCCGATTACGGCACCTTGTTGATTCCTTCGAACGTGACCGAAGTCATCGTCGGCGAATTGCATCTGGGGCGTGAGGCGCGGATCGCCATCGTGCCAAGTGAACAGGCACTGGAATTGAAAGTCAGCCGTGCCGAGTTGTCCGAAGGCAGCCAGATCACGGCTAGGGGGGCGCCGGGGACTTACCTCAAGGCCGCCCGCTCGGGACGCAACCTGAATGTGCAGATCAAGGCACTGAATGCGCCGCAGTTGTCGGTAGACGCTCGCGGTGGCGCGGGCGCGCCGGGTTTTGTCGGCCTCGACGGGGCCAACGGTCAGGCACCGGGTTGCACCTGGGGCCAGGCCGGTCGTGGTGCCGATGGCAGCAATGGCAGTGATGGTCAGCCGGGTGCGCCGGGGGCGCTGGTCAGGCTGGAAGTGCCTCGTGATTATCCGGTTGAACAGATCAAGGTTCAGGTGGCGGGTGGTGCCGGTGGCCTCGCGGGTCCTGGTGGCAAGCCGGGCGCGGGCGGCAAGGCCAAGGGCTGTTTCGTTTACGAGGCCGATGGCGGCAAAAGCGGGCGCCCTGGCGTAGATGGCCAGCCGGGGCCAGCCGGGGCGGCGGGTTCGGTGACCGTACAGCGATTGTAATAACGACCGAGAACCCCTGTGGCGAGGGAGCTTGGTTGAGGGGACTTTGTGGCGAGGGGACTTGTCCCCGTTGGACCGCGCAGCGGTCCCCTGCACTCTTCCACATACACCGCACTCACAGGTTTTACGACTGCTCCGCAGCCGAACGGGGCGGTGCGACGTTTCGCCAAGTCCCCTCGCCACAAAAGCTGTGAAGAGTCAGAACATCGGTCTGGCCGCAGCAATCGCCACCAGCACCAGCCCGACGATCAAATTGATCCCCACCAATTTGCGAATCTTCCCAAGCGTCGTTGCCCCGGTCGGCCAATCCTGTGCCGTCACTGCCGTGCGCAACTCCGGCAACAACAACGCCTGAATCCGGATAAACAGCGCGGTCATCACCACGTACAACCCCATCATCACCTGCACGTACCGCGGCGCGGCCTCAAACCCGGCGTATTGCAGATGAATCATCCCCACCCCGCTGATCGGCAAAAGCACCACCGCCACCCAGACCCAGCGGAAAAAACCTTGAAACACTTCCACCCACAGCTTCAAACGGGCAGGGCCCTCCAGCGCCTTCATCGCGGCGGGCCGCAAGACCATCCAGGCGAAAAACATGCCGCCCACCCACACCAGGGCGGACAGGACATGCAGGGTGTAAACGATGCCAAAAGGTGTCATTGAGGTACTCCGTTCTGCGCGGGATTAATTAGCGGGGTATGATAGCGGCCCATACGAACCACTGAAAATTTATCCAGCGTTTTTTGCGCCCGACAATCCATGATCAGCACCGAACTCAAAACCACGATCCAGGGCGCCTACTCGCGTTTTCTTGAAGCCAAGAGCCTCAAGCCGCGCTACGGCCAACGCCTGATGATCGCCGAAATTGCCAAAGTCCTCGGTGACATCGACACCGACGACGAAGGCCGGCGCAGTGGCGACCCCGCGATTGTCGCGGTGGAAGCCGGCACCGGTACCGGTAAAACCGTGGCCTACAGCCTGGCGGCGATCCCCACCGCCAAGGCCGCCGGCAAACGCCTGGTCATCGCCACGGCCACCGTTGCCCTGCAAGAGCAGATCGTCTACAAGGATTTGCCTGACCTGATGCGCAACAGCGGGCTGAATTTCAGCTTCGCCCTGGCCAAGGGCCGTGGGCGCTACATGTGCCTGTCCAAGCTCGACATGTTGCTTCAGGAAGGTCACGCGCAAACCGCCACGGCTCAGCTGTTCGAAGAAGAAGGTTTCAAGATCGAGGTCGATGAGGCCAGCCAGAAGCTGTTCACCAGCATGATCGAGAAACTCGCCGGCAATAAATGGGACGGCGACCGCGACAGTTGGTCCACCGCCCTCGAAGACGCCGACTGGGCGCGCCTGACCACCGATCACAGCCAGTGCACCAACCGTCATTGCCCGAACTTCGGCCAGTGCGCCTTCTACAAGGCCCGCGAAGGCATGGGCAAGGTTGACGTGATTGTCACCAACCACGACATGGTCCTGGCCGACCTCGCGTTGGGCGGCGGCGCCGTGCTGCCGGACCCGCGCGACACCATCTACGTGTTCGACGAAGGCCATCACCTGCCGGACAAGGCCATCGGCCATTTCGCCCACTACACGCGCCTGCGTTCCACCGCCGACTGGCTGGAAACCACCGCCAAGAACCTCACCAAACTGCTGGCCCAGCATCCGCTGCCGGGTGACCTGGGCAAGTTGATCGAGCAGGTGCCGGAACTGGCCCGCGAGATCAAGACCCAGCAGCAGTTCATGTTCACCGCGTGCGAGCAGGTCGCCGATTTCAAACCCGGCGAAGACGTTGAAGGCCGCGAGCGGCCGCGTCACCGCTTCGTCGGCGGTGTGATTCCCGAGCACATGCGTGAAATGGGCATCGAATTGAAGAAGGGCTTTGCCCGTCTGACCGACCTGTTCACCCGGCTCACCGAACTGCTCAAGGAAGGCATGGACGGCGAGGTCAACATCGGCATCGCCAGCAACCAGGCCGAAGAGTGGTATCCGCTGTTTGGCAGCCTGTTGTCGCGTTCTTCGGGCAACTGGGAGTTGTGGGTCGCATTCACCGCTGAAGACCCGGAAGACAACCCGCCCATGGCCCGTTGGCTGACCCTGGCCGAAAGCGGTTCGCTGTTCGATATCGAGGTCAATGCCAGCCCGATCCTGGCGGCGGAAATGCTCCGTCGCAATCTGTGGAACGTGGCCTATGGCGCGCTGGTGACCTCGGCCACCCTGACCGCGCTCGGCACCTTCGACCGCTTCCGCATGCGCGCCGGCCTGCCGAAAAAAGCCGTGACCGCCGTGGTCCCGAGCCCGTTCCATCACGCCGACGCCGGTGTGCTGCGGGTGCCTGACCTGAAGGCTGATCCGCGTGATGCGCCGGCCCACACCGCGGCGATCATCCGCGATCTGCCGCAACTGGTGGAAGGTTCGCGCGGTACCCTGGTGTTGTTCTCCTCGCGCAAGCAGATGCAGGACGTGTTCGACGGCCTGGACCGCGACTGGCGCAAGCAAGTGTTCATTCAAGGCAACCTGTCGAAACAGGAAACCCTGAACAAGCACAAGGCGCGTGTTGATGGCGGAGACTCCAGCGTGCTGTTCGGCCTGGCGAGTTTTGCCGAAGGTGTCGACTTGCCCGGTGCGTATTGCGAGCACGTGGTGATCGCGAAGATTCCGTTCTCGGTGCCCGACGACCCGGTCGAAGCAGCCCTGGCCGAATGGATCGAAGCCCGTGGCGGCAATCCGTTCATGGAAATCTCCGTGCCCGACGCCTCGCTGAAACTGGTCCAGGCCTGCGGTCGCTTGCTGCGTACCGAAGAAGACCGCGGCACCATCACCCTGCTGGATCGACGTCTGGTCACCCAGCGTTATGGCAAAGCGATCCTCAACGCATTGCCGCCATTCCGTCGCGAAATTTCCTGAAACACCGGTGGGCTTTTTAGCCCGCCGCGTTGTCTATCGTTCAGCCATCGCTTTTCCATTGGCCCGTTGAGGGTCGTCAGGGAGAACCACGTTCCTATGATTCGCCGTTCGTTGCCTGCTGTTTTCGCCTTGATCTTCTCAGCCCCTTTGCTGGCAGCCCCTGCCGGCCAACAGACGCTGTTCAACTTTGTGCGCCCCGCCGATGTGGTCCAGGTGGCGACTCAGGATGCCAGCCTGCCGCAATCCAATGCGGAGCAAACGGCCGAAGGCGAAGTGTTGCGTCGGGTGACGTTCAACCCGGTGGCGCAACCGACCTTGCGTCTGACCCCGCAAACCGGGGCCTGGGACTGGTCGCAGTCGGGTGTCATGAGCTTGCGCATCCAGAGCGCGATGGACTGGGCCGTGACCCTGTACGTGAAAATCCAGAGCAACGATGGCAAGACGTTGATCAGTCGTGTCGATTTGCCCGCCGGACCGGCGCAGACCCTGCTGGTGCCGCTGCAACCGAGTTCGCCGCTGAGCCAGGGCATGAAGGCCGGGCCACCGATGCCGATGACGTTTGACGGTCAACGGGTATTGCTGGCCAGCAGCGCCGGTGAGCTGGATCGCAGCCAGGTGGTGTCGGTCACGTTGTCGATGGATCAGCCGAAAGCGGCCCAAAGCATCTTGCTTGAGCGCTTCGGCGTGCAGGACGGTGAAGCGGTGACCAAGGCGGCTTATGGCGGTCTGGTGGACGCCTTTGGTCAATCGACCCGGGCAAAATGGCCGGAAAAGGTCAGCAGCGATGAGCAATTGAAAAGCGCCGCTTCCAAGGAACAGCAACAAACGAAAACCTGGCTCGCCGAGCGCGAGAAGCTGTCCCTGGACAAGTTCGGCGGCTGGAACAAAGGCCCTGCGTTCAAGGCCAGCGGCTTTTTCCGTACTGAAAAGCGCGACGGTCGCTGGTACCTGGTGACCCCGGAAGGGCATCCATTCTATTCACTCGGGGTCAACACCGTTACCCCG
This sequence comes from Pseudomonas sp. LBUM1660, assembly GCF_059695935.1. Taxonomy (NCBI): domain Bacteria; kingdom Pseudomonadati; phylum Pseudomonadota; class Gammaproteobacteria; order Pseudomonadales; family Pseudomonadaceae; genus Pseudomonas; species Pseudomonas sp. LBUM1660. The sequence continues at coordinate 1,544,258 of NZ_CP166795.1, forward strand.
GACGTCAACCAGACCTACATCGCTGGCCGCGAGTGGATGTTTGAATCCCTGCCGAAACCGGAAGAACCCCTGGCCAGCCATTATGGCGAAGGCGACAACCGTGGCGGCAACGGCGCCGATCAGGGCCGTGGCTATAACGCCGGTCGCTGGTACGATTTCTATGGCGCTAACTTGCAGCGCCTTTACGGCGAACCGTGTGCGCTGGGCAGCGACACCAAGGCCGGTGTCGCCGAAGCGGCCAAGGCCGATGCGGTCGAGGCCACGGCCGACAAGGCCGCCGAGCAACCTGCCGCGTCTACGACTGCCGAATCCGGCGTCGCCGAAGCCGCCAAGACCGGCGCAGACGAAGCTACTGTCGCCAAAGCCGTCGAGCAAAAACCTGCTGAGCCCTGCAATGCCGTGGTTGATGAACAACGCTGGGCCAGCCATACCCTGGATCGCCTGCAAGCCTGGGGTTTCAACACGGTCGGCAACTGGAGCGCCCCGGCGCTGGCCAATGCTGACCGTGTGCCGTACACCTTGCCGCTGTCGATCGTCGGCGATTACGCCAGCATCAGTACCGGCACCGACTGGTGGGGCGGCATGCCCGACCCGTTTGACCCACGCTTCGCCATGGCCACCGAACGCGCCGTGGCCATCGCCGCCCGTGACCATCGCGACGATCCGTGGCTGATCGGTTACTTCGCCGACAACGAACTGGCCTGGGCCGGCCCCGGCGATGATCCGAAAGCCCGTTACGCACTGGCCTACGGCACTTTGAAGATGACCACCGACGTGCCGGCCAAACGTGCGTTCCTCAAGCAATTGCGCGACAAGTACCGCAATCAGGCCGGCCTTTCCAAGGCCTGGGGCATCGACTTGCCGGCCTGGGAATTGATGGAAGACCCGGGCTTCGTGCCGCCGCTGCCGAGCGCCGAACACCCGGAAATCGAGGCTGATTTCAAATACTTCCAGAAGGTCTTCGCCGATACCTACTTCAAGACCCTCTCCGACTCGCTCAAGTGGCACGCGCCGAACCAATTGCTGCTGGGCGGTCGTTTTGCCATCAGCACCCCGGAAGCCGTTGAGTCCTGCGCGCAGTATTGCGACGTGCTGAGCTTCAACCTGTACACCTTGAAACCGCAAGACGGCTATGACTTTGCCAAGTTGCGCAGCCTGGACAAACCGGTGCTGATCACCGAATTCAACTTCGGCTCCGCCGATCGCGGTCCGTTCTGGGGCGGCGTGACGCAATTGGCCAAGGAAGAAGACCGTGGCCCGGCTTATGCCAACTTTCTCAAACAGGCGTTGAGTGAACCGTCGATTGTCGGCGTGCACTGGTTCCAGTACCTCGATCAACCGGTGACAGGACGTCTGCTGGATGGCGAGAACGGTCACTTTGGCCTGGTAGGCATTACCGATCTGCCGTTCCAGGGCTTCGTCGACAGCGTGCGCAAGAGCAACCTGGCGACTGTCGATCAGTTGGGCAAGGAGGCTGAGAAGGCCAAGGCTGAAGCGGACAAAGCCAGCAATGAGGGCGAGGGCGGCAAAAAAGGTGATGCTGGCAAAGGCGCAGGGCAGGGTGCCGGTCATGCTGGCGGGCATTCCGCCAACGGCCACTGAGTCCTGCCGGACCGCGTTATCGTTCTTCGCGGGCAAGTCGGATCGCCGCCCGCTCGCTCCTACGGGATTACGCATCCCCTGTAGGAGCGAGGCTTGCCCGCGAAAGCGCCCTCAAAGGCACAACAAATTTCTGATCCAATCCATGGGCAACCGACCGCCCAGCCCGCACCTGTTCCCAAATCCCGCAAGGGCTGGAACAATGCGGACCACTTTGTAGATTTCGGGGAGTTGCGGGTGCAGATTCAGGGTCATTACGAGCTTAAGTTCGAAGCAGTACGCGAAGCGTTCGTGGCGCTGTTCGACGATCCTCAGGAACGTGGCGCGGCGTTGTGCATCCGGGTCGGTGGCGAAACCGTCCTCGACCTCTGGGCCGGTACCGCCGACAAGGATGGCCTTGAAGCCTGGCACAGCGACACCATCGCCAACCTGTTCTCCTGCACCAAGACCTTCACTGCCGTCACCGCCCTGCAATTGGTGGCCGAAGGCAAGCTGCAACTGGATGCCCCGGTGGCTCGCTACTGGCCCGAATTCGCCGCCGCCGGCAAAGAATCCGTCACCTTGCGCCAGTTGCTCTGCCATCAGGCCGGCCTGCCGGCGCTGCGCGAGTTGCTGGTGCCCGAAGCGCTTTACGACTGGCACACCATGGTCGATGCCTTGGCCGCCGAAACGCCGTGGTGGACGCCGGGCGAAGGCCACGGTTACGCGGCAATCACCTATGGCTGGCTGGTGGGCGAGTTGCTGCGCCGTGCCGACGGTCGTGGGCCCGGCGCATCGATTGTGGCGCGGGTAGCGAAGCCTTTGGGACTGGATTTCCATGTCGGCCTGGCGGACGAAGAGTTCCACCGCGTGGCGCACATCGCCCGTGGCAAGGGCAATGTTGGCGATGCCGCGGCCCAGCGTTTGCTGCAAGTGACCCTGCGCGAGCCGACCGCCATGACCACCCGGGCCTTCACCAACCCGCCGTCGATCATGACCAGCACTAACAAGCCCGAATGGCGCCGGATGCAACAGCCGGCCGCCAACGGCCACGGCAACGCCCGTAGCCTCGCTGGTTTCTACGCCGGCCTGCTTGATGGCAGCCTGCTGGAAAGCGAAATGCTCGAGGAGCTGACCCGCGAACACAGCGTTGGCGAAGACAAGACTTTATTGACCCGGACCCGTTTTGGCCTGGGTTGCATGCTCGATCAACCGGATGTTCCCAATGCGACCTATGGCCTCGGCCCACGGGCATTCGGCCATCCTGGCGCTGGCGGCTCCATCGGTTTTGCTGACCCGGAACATGATGTGGCTTTCGGTTTTGTGACAAATACACTGGGGCCTTACGTCTTGATGGATCCGCGTGCGCAGAAGCTTGCGCGGGTACTGGCCACTTGTCTGTAAAACGCACTCTCGGGCTCCAGGGCCGGAACCCGAATGCCTTTATGTTTTCCAAGCGTCTGTTTATCCGGTCACGCCGGCCTGATTTTTTATGATTTCATTTTTGTGGATATCCAATGTCATTCAATAAAACCACCCTTGCCTTGGCCCTGTGTGTCGCGATCACCGGTTGTGCACAGACCCCACAAAATGACTCGGATGGCAGCAGCTGGTGGCCGTTCGGCTCCTCCGACAAAGTCGCGGCGAAAGAGCCGGCTCCGGCCCCAACTCCAGCCCCAGCCCCTTTGAAAACTGCCGCCGCTGCTCCAGCGGCCAAAGCTGAAAGCTCCAACCCTTGGTACTGGCCGTTCGGCTCCGATGAAGTGCTCGACAAAAAGCCGGAAGTAAAACCCGAAGCCAAGCCTGTCGAAGTCGCCAAGGCTGAAGCCGATGCCGGTGGCAAATGGTGGTGGCCGTTCGGTGGTAAAGATCAACCCACTGCCAAAGCCGTGCCGATGCCGGATCCTAAAGTCACTCAAGCCTGGCTCGACGATTACGAGCCGCGCCTGCGCGAGGCCATCAAGGGCAGCAACCTGCAGCTCGAGCGCCGTGAAAACGTATTGGTGGTGACAGCGCCGGTAGAAGGCTCGTTCAACCCGGACCGTCCGGCCATGTTGCTGCCGGTGACCCTCGGCCCGTTCACTCGCGTCGCGAAAATCCTGGAGGTCGATCCAAAGACCGCCGTATTGGTGCTCGGTCACAGCGATACCTCGGGCGCCGCACCGGCCAACGTGAAACTGAGCCAGGAGCGTGCACAATCCGTGGCCGCGATCTTCCGCCTCAGTGGTTTGCAGCGTGATCGTCTGATGCTGCGCGGCATGGGTGGTGAAGCTCCGCGTGCTGCCAACGACAGCAACGAAGGTCGTGCCTTGAACCGTCGCGTGGAATTACTGGTCACTCCGCAGAACACCATGGTCGCGCTGCTGAGCAAGTACAACATGCCGGCCCCGGCGCCAGTGCGCCTGGTCGCTGCCCAGGACGTCAAGCCAGTGGCCAAGCCGGCTACCCCTGCGCCAGCCGCGAAGAAAGCGGATGTACCAGCCGCGAAAAAAGCCCCGGCCAAGAAAGCCGCCAAGGCTCCAGCCAAGAAAACACCGGCTAAAACCGCGACCCCGGCGAAGAAGACTGCGCCAGCGAAAGCCGCTGCAGCGGACAAGAAAGTCGTTGCCGCCGATGCGGTCAAAAAGTAATTCGTTAACCAAAAGGAATGCGCCATGACCCAGGGCCTGGCTGATATGCGTCGCGACTACACCCGTGATGGCCTGACCGAGGCGCAAGCCCCGGCCGAGCCGTTCGGGCTGTTCCACCAGTGGTTTGCCGACGCGGTGAAAACCGAGCAACCGCCGGTGGAGGCCAATGCCATGACCCTGGCCACCGTCGATCACGACGGTCGGCCGCATTGCCGCATTCTGCTGCTCAAGGGCCTGGACGAAGAGGGCTTCACCTTCTTCACCAATTACGACAGCGCCAAAGGCCAGCATCTGGCGGCGAACCCGCTCGCCGCCATGACGTTCTTCTGGCCGACCCTGGAGCGCCAGGTGCGCATCGAAGGGCGGGTGGTGAAGGTGACTGCTGAAGAGTCTGACGCCTATTTTCAGGTCCGCCCGTTGGGCAGTCGTCTTGGTGCCTGGGCTTCGCCCCAGAGTCGGGTGATCGCCGATCGCGCTGAACTGGAAGCGCTGCTCAAGAACACCGAGCAACGTTTCAGCGACACACAACCGCACTGCCCGGAACACTGGGGCGGTTATCGCTTGCTACCCGAGCGCATCGAGTTCTGGCAAGGCCGTCCGAGCCGCCTGCACGATCGCCTCAACTACCGCCTGCAAGGCGCCGACTGGATTCTTGAACGTCTGGCACCTTAGGCAGTCTACCGATCGGGATAGCCCGCTGCAGCGGCTTCAAGCCACTGCGGCAGGTCCCGGCGCTTGATCTTCTGCGCCTGAGCGCTTGCCAGTTGCTCGAGCATGAACGCTTTTTTCTGCTCGTCTTTACCCGCTAGTGCCAACGCCAGATCGCGGTCCATCCAGCGCTTGATCCGCACGTACAACCACCAGTGGAAGTACAAACCGGCGACCGTGGTGACGACAATGATGAAGTAATCCATGAAAATCCTTGGGTCAGTGGCGCAGATTTTTCAGTTTGCCGCTACTGTGTGGTGAGTTCCGAGGCGCCTGTACCGGGCCTGAATGAAACCAATTTTATCCGTGCGATGCCGTGACAGGCGTCAAGCTGCGGAGTTTAATGAATACCTGTCCTTTGGAGTTGATGCTATGCGTAAGTCTGTTCTGCTGGTTGCTTCCTTTTCCACGATGGCGATGTTGCTCACCGGCTGCCAATCGAGCCTGACCGGTGACTCCTATTCCCGTGATGAAGCGCGTCGTGTGCAGACCGTTCGCATGGGCACCATCGAATCCTTGCGCCCGGTGAAAATCGAAGGCACCAAGACCCCGATCGGCGGCGCAGCTGGCGCAGTCGTCGGCGGTGTCGGCGGTAGCGCCATCGGTGGCGGTAAAGGCAGCATCGTCGCTGCGGTCATCGGCGCTGTGGCTGGCGGCCTGCTCGGTTCAGCCACAGAAGAAGGCCTGACCCGCACCCAGGGCGTCGAAATCACCGTTCGCGAAGACGACGGCAGCATGCGCGCCTATGTGCAGCAGGTTCAGGAGAACGAAGTGTTCCGTGTGGGTGAGCGGGTGCGGATTGCTACTGTTGACGGTACGAGCCGCGTTTCGCACTAAGCGGGAACGAGCGGTAAAAGAAAACCCCGATCAGGTGACTGGTTGGGGTTTTGTGTTTTTGGGGATTGCTCAGGATGACTCGGGTGCTGAAAGACGTCCTATGAGAACTGGTTTTGGATATTTTGTTAGTCGCGTGAAGTCAGAAACAAATCAAGATTTTCAGGTAGCTCCATTGCGCACGCTTTTTCTATGCCGAGAATCTGTTGGTCGGTTAATCGGTAATCATGTAACGAGTCTTCGTCATGAGCCCATCCCATAATTAGATGTTTCATGGTTTCTTTTGTGATGGATAGTTATTTGCCGGGTAAAAAACGACCTGGCTTCTCTCACCATTCTTTCCGATATCGAAACGCAATCTGGTAGTCAAAAGCGGAAACATCAATTTGATGTTTGAACAGAGGCTGAATTTCAGGAATCCAAGCCACCAAAACATCGAATCCTCCGTCGTATATCTCGTTTTCCGCCATCAAACCCAACGCGGCGATTATTGAGCCGTTATCGCCAAGGTCGGCGGAGTATTCCTTTCCGTCCGCTATTTCCGTTTCCTTGTCATACCAGTCCAATCTGACTTTCAGTCCCATGTAGTCCTCACAAATACTTTTTAATGCTGCGGTTTTTCTTGGGTGGATCTATTTGCTCACCAGTTTTGTGATCGAACGAGCCGAGATGACTTCCATCGCTTGCACGATAGGCTTCTAACTCCCCATGCAAAGAGTCCCATTCATAAATGGTTCGGCCTTTGGCATCAATCCAACGTTCTCGAAGGCCGCCGCCTCCTTGTCGTGGTGTCTTCTTCTTCGCCTCGCGCAAGCCTGAAAAACCGGTGATTTCTTCTGTTTCGGGCGCGGAGTGATAGTCGTGATCGGGGTTAGGAAGTTTTCGTCCTGAAACACTAACCACAATGTAAACCGGCTTCACCCCCGAACCCGCCGGAAACACAAGAATGAAATCCTTGTAATCAGGCGGATAAACCGGATTCACAATAATCCCGTCAGCCGCTTCCGTCGGCGGATACACCCAAATATGCGGCGCTTGCGGAGCAGCCTCTAGCGCTGGTATCCCAAGGATGTCCGACCCATCCACAGCCGGTGTCCAAATCAGCTCTACGCCGTTGCCAAGGTCAGCCACCTGCTGACTGCCGCGCAACGTGAACTGCGCAACATCAACCATTTCCCAATCGCGGTTCTTGCCAGTGTAAAAGCCATACCCCTTGAGACGGCCATCAGCCTGTTGCTCAACCCGAAGGCGAACTCGGGTCCTGGCCTGTTTCAGGGCGCGCAACTGATCTTCGGTGTAAAGCGCGCTGTCGCCCAGACTTGGTGTCCAGAACAGCGCGACCACCGTTGCCAATGCGGTGGCTCCAGCAGCGCCGATTGCTGCAACCGGAGCCGCGAGCGCCGGCGCACTCAGCGCAAGTCGGCCAATGCCAAGCGAGACGGTACTGCCACTGATGGTTTCGAGATTCAGCAGCCCGGCGTCGTCTGCTTCGCGAGCGCCGAGCCAGACGACTTCCCCATAATCCTTGAGGCTGTCAGTGGGCACCATGCCCGAAGGATTCGAGTAATCGATGATGGCGTCCGGCAGTTTGCAGGACTTGGCGAAGACGCATCCGGCACGAACGGATTCGTCCTTTTTGGCGACGATCTCACGACTGCGCTCGAAAGCGTCTTGCCGCGCAAGCATGGCGTCGTAGGCGTTTTGCCGGGCCTCCCGCTTGGCCAGTTCGGTGGCCGTCATGAAGCGGTGAGTGACGTGATGTCCGTCGCCGGACGGTGGGTTTTTAACCCTGGGGATATCCTTGTTTCCAGCCACTGATCTTCCTTGCGTTCGTACATCGACAGCCCCGAACAAGGGGCTGTGCGACGTTAACGAACGAGGTTAAACGTGGCTGTAGGACGAATCCTGATTGTCGCTCAGAGGGTTCTCTTTCGCTCAGGATGGCAGCGCGGTGCGCTTGCGGCTCGCTGCCGCCGTCACCGCATAACCGATCAATGCCGCCAGAATCGAACCGGTCAAAATGCCCATCCGGTCCATCCCGGCGTATTCACTGACGCCCGGCTCGAAGGCCAGGGAACCAACAAACAGGCTCATGGTAAAGCCGATACCACAGAGGATCGCCACACCCAGCACCTGGCCCCAGTTGGCGCCTTGGGGCAGGGCAGCGATGCCGATTTTCACGGCGAGCCAGGTCAGGCCGAACACACCGAGGGTTTTGCCCAGCAGCAGGCCCACCGCAATGCCCATCGGCACGTGGTGAGTGAAGCTTTCCATGGTCACGCCGCTGAGCGACAAGCCCGCGTTGGCGAAGGCGAACAGCGGCAGGATGCCATAGGCCACCCAGGGATGCAGGGCGTGTTCGAGGGTCAGCAGCGGCGAGGGTTCGGCGTTTTTTGTGCGCAAAGGAATGCAGAACGCCAGGGTCACACCGGCCAGTGTCGCGTGGACCCCGCTCTTGAGCACGCACACCCAGAGGATCAAACCGATGATCATGTACGGCCCGAGCTTGACCACGCCAAGCCGGTTCATCGCGATCAAGGCGACGATGCACGACGCGGCCAATGCCAGCGAAAGCGTCGACAGCGTGCCGGAGTAGAAGATTGCAATGACGATAATGGCGCCGAGGTCGTCGATGATCGCGAGGGTCATCAGGAACAGTTTCAGCGACACCGGCACGCGCTTGCCCAGGAGGGCGAGGACGCCGAGGGCGAAGGCGATGTCGGTGGCCATCGGGATGGCCCAGCCACTCAGGGCGGCCGGGTTGTCACGGTTGAGAAACCAGTAGAACAGCGCCGGAACCACCATGCCGCCAATCGCTGCCGCGCCGGGCAGGACGATCTGCGAAGGTTTCGACAGCTGGCCGTCGAGGACTTCGCGCTTCACTTCCAGGCCGATCAGCAGGAAAAACAGAGCCATCAAGCCATCGTTGATCCACAGCAGCGCCGGTTTTGCGATTTGCAGCGCACCGATCTGCGCCACCACCGGCGTGTCCAGGAAACTGCTGTACATCCACGACAACGGGGAGTTGTTGATGATCAAAGCCAGGGCTGCCGCGGCGATCAATAACAGACCGCTGGCAGCTTCCAACTGAAAGAAACGCGTGAAAGTGCTACGCAGAGGCAAGGTCGCTCTCCATCGAATAATCAAAAAGGTGGCACACCCTAACCTGTACCGTTAGTTGTTAAAACAAAAGTTATATTCTTTTTTGTTATATGCCGTTACAGCACGAAAGGCCGGCACCGACCTGAGCCTAGCAGTTGCCAGACGTATTGGGCCTCAGCTGTATCTGTGCGTAGCGTGGGATTTTTCCTAAGCTTGTTGGCTGAGCCTTGCGACAAGGCCGACTCTTGTCCGATTCAACGAGAAAACCATCATGAGCGACAACCGACAGTGGGCCCGCGAAGCCATCCGGATCATCGAAGCCGACTTCCAGCGCAGCGCCGACACCCACCTGATCCCTTTGCCGCTCCCGGGTTTTCCGGGTATCGAGTTGTATTTCAAGGATGAGTCCAGCCATCCCACCGGCAGCCTCAAGCACCGGCTGGCGCGCTCGTTGTTCCTCTATGCCTTGTGCAACGGCTGGCTCAAACCCGGCGCGCCGGTGATTGAAGCGTCCAGCGGTTCGACGGCGATTTCCGAGGCTTACTTCGCCAGGTTGCTGGGCTTGCCGTTCATTGCAGTGATGCCGGCGACCACGTCCAAAGAGAAGATCGCGCAGATCGCTTTCTACGGCGGCAAGAGCCATCTGGTCGACGATCCGACCCAGATCTACGCTGAGTCCGAGCGTCTGGCTCGCGAACACGACGGGCATTTCATCGACCAGTTCACCTACGCCGAACGCGCCACCGACTGGCGGGCGAACAACAACATCGCCGAGTCGATCTTCCAGCAAATGCGATTCGAGCAGCACCCGGAACCGAGCTGGCTGATTTCCAGCCCTGGCACCGGCGGCACCACCGCGACGCTGGGCCGATACGTACGTTATCGCCAGCATTGCACCCGCGTGTTGTGCGCCGATGCCGAGCGTTCGGTGTTCTTCGATTACTACAAGACCGGTGATGCGAGCCTGCGTCTGGACTGCGGTTCGCGGATTGAAGGGATTGGCCGGCCACGGGTGGAAGCGTCGTTCCTGCCCAAGGTGATCGATGCGATGGTCAAGGTGCCGGACGCCTTGTCGCTGGCGGCCATGCATTACCTGGCGCAGCATTTGGGACGGCGTGTCGGTGGGTCGAGCGGGACCAACCTGATCGGCGCCTTGATGGCGGCCGGGCAGATGGCGGCGGCGGGGGAGTCGGGGTCGATCGTGGCGATTCTGTGCGACGGCGGCGAGCGGTATGAGACCAGCTATTACGACCAGGATTGGCTCAAGGCCCAGGGGTATGAGTTGAGTGGATTGATGGATGTTGTCGCGGCGAGTGTCGAGCGCGGCGAGCCGCTTCCCGCCACCGTGCTGCGCGCCAATATCTGATACCAAGCACCACCCCTGCAGGAGCGAGGCTTGCCCGCGAAGAAGTTGACGCGGTCTTCCTGAAAGACCGCATTATCGTTCTTCGCGGGCAAGCCTCGCTCCTACAAGGGTGGTGTTGCTTCAGGCTTCGAGGCCGAGGATGTCGCGGGCAACCGCTTCGGCAATCCGAATCCCGTCGACACCCGCCGACAGAATCCCGCCCGCATAACCTGCGCCTTCGCCCGCCGGGAACAACCCCTTGACGTTCAGGCTCTGCATCGACTCGTTACGGGTAATCCGCAGCGGCGACGAGGTGCGCGTCTCGATCCCAGTCAACACCGCGTCATGCAGCGAGTAACCGCGAATCTGCTTTTCGAACGCCGGCAAGGCTTCACGAATGGCTTCGATGGCAAACGCGGGCAGGGCCAACGCCAGATCACCCAAGGCAACGCCAGGCTTGTAGGACGGCTCAACGCTGCCCAATTCGGTGGACGGCTTGCCCGCAATAAAGTCGCCCACCAGTTGCGCCGGCGCTTCGTAGTTGCTGCCGCCCAGCACAAAAGCGTGGGATTCCAGGCGTTCCTGCAACTCGATACCCGCCAGCGGGCCACCCGGGTAATCGACTTCCGGGGTGATCCCGACAACGATCCCGGAGTTGGCATTGCGCTCGTTACGCGAGTACTGGCTCATGCCGTTGGTGACCACGCGGCCCGGCTCGGACGTCGCCGCCACCACGGTGCCGCCCGGGCACATGCAGAAGCTGTACACCGAGCGACCGTTCTTGGCGTGGTGCACCAGTTTGTAGTCGGCAGCCCCGAGTTTCGGGTGGCCGGCGTATTTGCCCAGGCGTGCGCGGTCGATCAGCGACTGCGGGTGTTCAATACGGAAACCCACCGAGAACGGCTTGGCTTCCATGAACACACCACGGCCGTGAAGCATGCGGAAGGTGTCGCGGGCGCTGTGGCCCAAGGCAAGAATCACGTGCTTCGAATGAATCTGTTCGCCGCCATTGAGCTCGACGCCAACCAGTTGGCCGTCTTCGATCAACACGTCGGTGACCCGCTGCTGGAAGCGCACTTCGCCGCCCAGCGCGCGAATCTGCTCGCGCATGTTTTCCACCACGCCGGTCAGGCGGAACGTGCCGATGTGCGGTTTGCTGACATAGAGGATTTCTTCCGGTGCGCCGGCCTTGACGAACTCGTGCAGGACTTTGCGACCGATGAATTTCGGGTCCTTGATCTGGCTGTAGAGCTTGCCGTCGGAGAACGTCCCCGCGCCGCCTTCACCAAACTGCACGTTGGATTCCGGGTTGAGCACGTTTTTACGCCACAGGCCCCAGGTGTCTTTAGTGCGCTGGCGCACTTCGGTGCCACGCTCGAGAATGATCGGCTTGAAGCCCATTTGCGCGAGCAGCAGCCCGGCGAAAATCCCGCACGGACCAAAACCCACGACGACAGGACGTTGCTCAAGATCAGCCGGCGCCTGGCCGACCACTTTGTAGCTGACATCCGGCGCCACGTTGACGTTACGGTCATCGGCGAACGTGTGCAGCACCGCGGCCTCATCGCGAACGTTGAGGTCGATGGTGTAGATGAAGCACAGTTCAGAGGACTTTTTGCGCGCATCGTAGCTGCGCTTGAACAAGGTGAAATCGAGCAGGTCATCGCTGGCGATGCCTAGGCGCTGCACGATGGCAGGGCGCAGGTCTTCATCGGGATGGTCGATCGGCAACTTGAGTTCGGTGATTCGTAACATGACGGGATCCGGTTCGCGGGGCGCACAACTGCGCCAAGGCGTTTGAAGCCCGCGATTATAAGCCTCAAAGAATGATTCCCGTGAGGCTAAAACGATCAGTCGTTACGCGATCCGCCGAAATACCCGCAACCACGCTGAACCTGGCCGTCGACGCGCAGTTCGGCGCTCATGTGCTGGACGCTGCCGGTGGTGCTGTCGACGCAACGTTGCGGCGCGACCCACAGTTCGATGTGCTGGTTATTGGCTTCGGTGCTGAGATTGAAACGGCCATCGCCCAGCTGTTCTTCAACGTAAGGCACGGCCAAGGGCGGCTGGCCGGCGCGGTCGATGACCATGCCTTTGCCGCTGACCTTGACGTTCCAGTCCGGCGAGTGGCCGGCGGCGCGCAGGATCAGCAGTTTGAAATTGGGATCGTCGCACGCGGTGCCTGAGCGTTCGACACGGTACAGCTGCTCAAGATCGAGACGGCTATCGACAATTCGCCCGCGCACGTCGGCGAACAGCTTGCCCTGGGCATCGGCAAGGGTCGCGGCCTCTTGCAGGACGCTGGTGCCGCCGGTGTCGTTGACCACATAACTGCGCTGCTCATTGCACGGCTGGAACAGCAGTTTGCCGTCCGCCGCCGTCAACTGGCCCTGCAGGCGGGTCTGGCTGACATGGGAGGCATTTTCACGCGGGCCATCAAACAATTGGCAGGCGGCAAACAGCGGAAGCAGGGCAACAAGGACTAAGGAACGGGCAACACGCATCTTTGGCTCTCCAGACAAGTGCCGCCACGTTACGCAGCCTGACCGTTCATCACAACCCCGGCGATGTTCGATCTCCCGTAGGAGCGAAGCTTGCTCGCGAAGGGGCCAGTACATCCAGCATCGTCGTGAATGACACATCGCTTTCGCGAGCAAGCTTCGCTCCTACAGTGAGACTGGTGTGTCAGCCCACGTGAAAGGTCTGACCTGTTTGCAAGCCTTCCACACTTTTGGCGTAGGCCAACGCCACATCCGCTGCGGGAACCGGCTTGTAGCCCCGGAAGTACGGCGCGTAACTGCCCATGGCTTCGAGCAGAACGGTCGGGCTGATCGAGTTCACCCGCAAGCCGCGAGGCAGTTCGATGGCCGCCGCACGCACGAAACTGTCCAGCGCGCCGTTGACCAATGCCGCCGAGGCGCCGCTGCGAATCGGGTCGTGGCTGAGCACGCCGGTGGTGAAGGTGAACGAGGCGCCGTCATTGGCGAATTCACGGCCGATCAGCAGCAGGTTGACCTGGCCCATCAGCTTGTCTTTCAAACCCAGGGCAAAGCTGTCTTCGCTCATTTCATCCAGTGGCGCGAAGGTGACGTTGCCGGCTGCGCAGACCAGCGCATCGAATTTGCCGGTTTGCTCGAACAGCTTGCGGATCGAGGCGCTGTCGCTGATATCCACATTGAAATCACCGCTGTTACGGCCGATGCGGATGATGTCGTGGCGCTGGGACAGTTCCTTGTCGACCGCTGAACCGATGGTGCCGCCTGCGCCTATCAAAAGAATTTTCATCGTGCTGTTCCTCGAAGTGGTTGAACGAGGTTGCAGTCTAGAGTGGTTTTTTCCGTTGATAAGCGCGCTAATAGGCAATCTTTGGTTTTCAAATGGAAACAATCCATGAGCGAGATGGATGATTTGGCAGCGTTCGCGGTGTTGATCGAAGCGGGCAGTTTTACCCTGGCGGCGCAGCAATTGGGCTGCAGCAAGGGGCAGTTGTCCAAGCGCATCAGCTTGCTGGAAACACGGTTCTCGGTGGTCCTGTTGCAACGCACCACCCGCCGTTTGAGTTTGACGGCGGCGGGCGCGGCGCTGTTGCCTCAAGCTCAGGCGCTGGTGGTACAAGTCGAGAAGGCGCGTCAGGCATTGGCGCGATTGAAGGACGACATGGCAGGGCCGGTGCGCATGACGGTTCCGGTCTCGCTGGGGGAGACCTTCTTCGATGGCTTGCTACTGGAGTTTTCCCGCAAATATCCCGAGGTGCAGATTGAGTTGGACCTCAATAACAGCTTTCACGATTTGTCCCGAGACGGTTTTGACTTGGCCATCCGCTCCGAAGTGGCCAATGACCAACGACTGGTCGCACGTCCGTTGTTGGCCTGGCACGAAATGACCTGCGCCAGCCCGGCCTATCTCGAACAGTACGGTGAGCCGCAGATGCCCCAGGCATTGGCCGACCATCGTTGTCTGCTGAACAGCCATTACAGCGGTCGTGAAGAATGGCTGTATCACCAACAGCACGAGTTGCTGCGGGTGCGGGTGTCGGGGCCGTTTGCCAGTAATCACTACAGCCTGCTGAAAAAAGCAGCGCTGGCGGGTGCTGGCATTGCGCGGTTGCCTTCTTACCTGCTGCAAACGGAATTGGCTGACGGGCGATTGCGCTGGCTCCTGCGCGATTATCAGACGCGGAGCATGCCGATGTACCTGGTGCATCCGTATCAGGGCGGCCTGCCGAAACGCACGCAGGTGTTGGCGAACTATCTCATCGACTGGTTCAAACGCAGCGGCGAGGCCTTGGCGCGTCTCCAACAATAGCCGCCCCCCCCAATCTCTTGTAGGCGTGAGCCTGCTCGCGAAAGCGGAGTATCAGTCAACATCAATGCTGGATGTCACACCGCTATCGCGAGCAGGCTCACTCCTACAGGGGAAAGTGTTTAGCGGGCGAAATGTCGGGCGATCAGGTGATCGATCGACAATTTGCCCGGTCCGGTCGCCATCAGGTACAGCAGCACCGCCGCCCAAGTGCCATGGGTCGGGTAGGCGTCGGGGTACACGAACAGTTGAATGGTCAGGGTCATGCCCAGCAAGGCCAACGCCGAAAACCGCGTGGCGAAGCCGATCAGGATCAGCATCGGAAAGAAATGCTCGGCGAAGGCGGCCAGGTGCGCCGCCAGTTCCGGGGACAGCAACGGCACGTGGTACTCGCTCTGGAACAGCGGGATGGTCGAGTCCGCCAGATGCGGCACGCCAAGCTGGAAGGAGCCGTCAACCAGGTCGATGGCCAGGCCTTCGACCTTGGTTTGCCCGGACTTCCAGAACACCGCCGCAATCGAGAAGCGCGCAATAAAGGCGATCAGGCTGTGGGGGATCATCTCCATTAGCGCGATGGCGCGAACGATGGGGTTCTGTGATTCGGTGCGGATATTCATGTCGATGCCTTGTTGTTATGCAAGTGAGTGATGGCGTTGCGGCTGATCAGCAGCGCCAGGGTTTGGCTGAGGTCGAAAGCGGGGGCGGCTTCCAGCGCCTGCATCAATGACAGGCCGTTCTGCAGGTTCTGGATGAACGCACTGGCACCTTGATCGATGGCGAATACTTCAACGTCCAGGCCATTGCGCAGCACCAGCGCGTGTTGACCAAGGTTCAGATCAATCCCCGCCAGCGTCGCTTCCTTTTGATGCGCGGCCCAGATTGCGACCACGGCGAAGGCAGAATCCAGCAGGTTGAGGGAGGGATGGAGTTCAACGGTCAACTCGCTGAGGGCTTGCGGGTCGGCAAGCGCCGGGGCGATCTGCTCATGCCCCAGGGGCCGCGCATCAGCCGCGTGATAGGCGATGACGCGCAGGCGCTCCAGTCGGGCGACATCGGCCAGATAAGGCACGCTGGCCGCGGGTGCAAAGCCTTCGATGAAGTCTGCGAAATCATGCCCGTATTCATTCATCAACGGGCTGCGGGGCGGGGTGCCTTGCACATAAATACCAGCCATGGCCCGGAAGAATTCATCGCCGACCAATTGCAAAACCACCGGGTAACTGTCCGCCAGCGCGTTGATCAACGAGCCCTGCACATTGTTGCGATACACCGCAAAACGGCTGGCCGGATCGGCGCCATTGGCACTGATTAATCCGTCGGGGCAGGGCAGTTGCGGATTGAGTAATGCAGCAGCGAAATCGGCGTGATTGCTCATGACCGGACCTCGGCGCACAGCAACAATTCATCGGCCTGACGCGCTTCGGCGTGCAGCACGCTGAAGGCCGGCAGCTGATTGTCGCGCTCGATCAGCGTCGCTATCGGGCCGACGCGTTCCAGCACTTGCACGTACAGAGCCCACACGGCGTTATCGATGGGGGCGCCGTGATCGTCGATCAGAAGACGGTCACCGAGGCTGTCGGTGTCTTCGGCAAATCCGGCCAGATGAATCTCACCGATCGCGTCAAGGGGCAAGGCATTGATGTAGGCCATAGGATCGCGTTGATGATTGATGCTCGACACATAGACGTTGTTCACGTCCAGCAACAGCCCGCAGCCTGTGCGGCGAATGACTTCACTGATGAAGTCGGCTTCATCGATCGTCGACCGCTTGAACGCCAGGTACGTCGCCGGGTTCTCCAGCAGCATTGGGCGTTTGAGCGCGGTTTGCACCTGATCAATGTGTTCGCAGACGCGGTTCAGCGTGGCGTTGTCGTAGGCCAGCGGCAGCAGGTCATTGAGGAACACCGGGCCATGGCTGGACCAGGCCAGGTGTTCGGAAAAGGAGTGGGGTTGATAGCGCTCGATCAGCTCGGCAAGGCGTTGCAGGTGTTGAATATCCAGCGGACCATCGGCACCGATGGACAGGCCAACGCCATGCAGCGACAGCGGATACTGCTCGCGGATCAACCCCAGATAGTGATGAAAAGGGCCGCCGGCCACCATGTAGTTTTCGGCGTGGACTTCGAAGAAACCGATGTCCGGTTGTGAACCGAGCACTTCACGCAAGTGCCCGGTCTTGAGCCCCAGCCCGGCGCGGGGCGGGAGCCCGAACGGTGAATTGTTCATGGTCGACACTCAGGCTGGCAGGGGGATCAGGCTTTGGCTTTGAAGGCTTCCATCTGACCGAAACCGGTCGGCGAAGTCTTGCTTTCGGTGGTGGCGCAGGTGCCTTTAGGAACCAGTTTCCAGGCGTTGGACTGGTAGTCGGTTTTCGCGGTGCCTGCGCACGTGGTGCCAGCGCCAGCCGCGCAATCGTTATGACCTTTCATGGCCACGCCGAAGCATTTTTCCATGTTGCTGTTGTCGGCGGCCTGGACAGTGGAGACAGCGGTCATGCTCAGCGCAGAACCAAGGGCCAGAACGAGGGCGGTGGCGGACAGGGTGCGGGTGGTAGCAGTCATGATGTTTCTCCGTTGTTTGAGTTTTGGTAAGCCGTGTTTGTGCTGGCTTACCCCTCTAGAGAGAGGTCATCGCGATGCGTTACAGCCCAGTGCAAAACTTTTTTAAAAAACTCAAAACACCACAATCCCTGTGGGAGCGGGCTTGCTCGCGAAGGCGGTGTGTCATTCAGCATTTTTGTCGACTGACACTCCGCCTTCGCGAGCAAGCCCGCTCCCACAGGGGATCTTCATCGTTATAACCGCTTATGTCAGCCACAAAAAAACGGCCCGAAGGCCGTTTTTTGTTTAGCGCAAAGACTCAACCCCCCAGATACGCCTCGCGCACTTTCGGATCAGTCAGCAGTGCTTCCCCAGTGCCGGTCATCACCACCCGGCCGTTCTCCAGAACGTAGGCACGGTCGGCAATTTTCAGCGCCTGGTTGGCGTTCTGCTCTACCAGAAACACGGTCACGCCATCCTTGCGCAGCTGTTCGATGATGTCGAAGATCTGCTGGATGATGATCGGTGCCAGGCCCAACGATGGTTCGTCGAGCAGCAGCAGTTTGGGTTTGCTCATCAGCGCACGGCCGATGGCGAGCATTTGCTGTTCGCCGCCGGACATGGTGCCGCCGCGCTGGGCGAAGCGTTCTTTCAGGCGTGGGAAAAGTCCGAGAACCTTGTCCATCTGTTCCTGATAATCGCCCTTGTTGGTAAAGAATCCGCCCATGGACAGGTTCTCTTCCACGGTCAGGCGGGCGAACACCCGACGACCTTCCGGCACGACCGCGATGCTTTTACGCATGATCTGCGACGAGTCCTGACCGACGAGCTCTTCACCCATGTAGCGGATGCTGCCGCTGTGGGCTTGCGGCGAACCGCAGAGCGTCATCAGCAGGGTCGACTTGCCGGCACCGTTGGCGCCGATCAGGGTCACGATCTCGCCCTGGCGGACTTCGACGTTGACGCTGTGCAGCGCCTGGATCTTGCCGTAGAAGGTGGAAACGTTTTCGAATTGCAGCATTTACGCTTCCCCCAGGTAGGCTTTGATCACTTCAGGATTGTCGCGGATCTGTTCCGGCGTGCCGTCGGCCAGAGGTGTGCCCTGGTTGATCACGACGATGTGGTCGGAAATGCTCATGACCAGTTTCATGTCGTGTTCGATCAGCAGCACGGTGACGTTGTGCTCTTCACGCAGCATGCTGATCAGCGCCTTGAGGTCCTCGGTTTCCTTCGGGTTCAGGCCGGCGGCCGGTTCGTCGAGCATGAGGATCCGCGGGCGGGTCATCATGCAGCGGGCGATTTCCAGACGACGTTGCTGACCGTAGGCGAGGGTGCCGGCCGGGCGGTTGGCGAACTGGGTGAGGTTGACCTTGTCCAGCCAGAACTCGGCGAATTCCATGGCCTCGCGTTCGCTTTTGCGGAACCCCGGGGTCTTGAACAGGCCGGATAGGAAGTTGGTGTTCAGGTGACGGTGCTGCGCGATCAAGAGGTTCTCGACCGCGGTCATGTCCTTGAACAACCGCACGTTCTGGAAGGTGCGCACCACGCCTTTGAGGGCGATCTTGTGGCCCGGCAGGCCTTGGATCGGCTCGCCGTCCAGCAGGATGCTGCCGCCACTCGGCTTGTAGAAACCGGTGAGGCAGTTGAATACCGTGGTTTTGCCAGCGCCGTTAGGGCCGATCAACGCAACCACCTGTTTTTCTTTTACGGTCAGGGCCACGCCGTTGACCGCCAGCAAGCCGCCGAAGCGCATGCTCAGGTTTTCTACTTTAAGGATCTCGCGGCTCATTTGCGCAGCTCCATGTGAGGACGTTGCATGGGCAGCAGGCCTTGAGGACGCCAGATCATCATCAGCACCATCAAGGCGCCGAACATCAACATGCGGTACTCACTGAACTCACGCATCATTTCCGGCAACAGGATCATCACCACGGCCGCAAGGATTACGCCCAGCTGCGAGCCCATGCCACCCAATACGACGATGGCGAGAATGATCGCCGACTCGATGAAGGTGAACGACTCCGGTGTCACCAGGCCCTGACGGGCAGCGAAGAAGCTGCCGGCGAAACCGGCAAAGCTGGCGCCGAGGGTGAAGGCTGACAGCTTGATGACCGTCGGGTTGAGACCCAGCGCACGGCAAGCGATTTCGTCTTCACGCAACGCTTCCCAGGCACGGCCGATCGGCATGCGCAGCAAACGGTTGATCACGAACAACGCGCCGAGGGCCAGCAACAGGGCAACCAGGTACAGGAAAATCACCTTGTTGATCGAGTTGTATTCCAGGCCGAAGTACTCGTGGAACGTCTGCATGCCTTCGGCAGCCTTGCGTTCGAAGGTCAGGCCGAAGAACGTTGGTTTCTCGATGTTGCTGATGCCGTTCGGGCCACCGGTGAGATCGGTCAGGTTACGCAGGAACAGACGGATGATTTCACCGAAGCCCAGGGTCACGATTGCCAGGTAGTCACCGCGCAGACGCAGCACCGGGAAGCCGAGCAGGAAGCCGAACGTGGCCGCCATCAGGCCGGCAATCGGCAGGCAGATCCAGAAGCTCAGACCGTAGTAGTGCGACAGCAGCGCATAACTGTAGGCACCGACGGCGTAGAAGCCGACGTAACCCAGGTCGAGCAGACCGGCCAGACCGACCACGATGTTCAGGCCAAGGCCGAGCATCACGTAGATCAGCACCAGGGTGGCGATGTCCACCGCACCACGGGAGCCGAAGAACGGCCAGACCATGGCACCGGCGATCAACGCAATGATGATCCAGCGCTGGGTGGTCGGCAGGGTCAGGAAGTTACTGGCCTTGGCCGGAATCAGCGGCATGTTGGGCGAAGAGCGCCAAGCCGAGCTGATCTGTTGATCGAACAACACACGCAGGAACATCAGGACCGAGCACACGGCGATGGTGATCAGCGTTGCGTTGCTGGTGCCATGTACTTCGAGGTTGATGCCGACGATGGTCAGCTTCAGACCCAGTACCGGGTAGGCAACCGCCCACACCAGCAAGGCGCTGAACAACGCCTGTTTAAGATTCCTAGTCATACTTTTTCAACCTCCGGACGGCCCAGCAGGCCGGTTGGCCGGAACAACAACACCAGAACCAATAAGCCAAACGCCACAACGTCCTTGTACTGGTCGCCGAAGATATCGGCACCGAAGGCTTCCGCGACACCGAGCACCAGCCCGCCGAGCATGGCGCCGGGGATGCTGCCGATTCCGCCCAGTACCGCAGCGGTGAAGGCCTTGAGGCCGACGAGGAAACCGGCGTTCGGGTTGATCACGCCGTATTGCATGCTCAACAGCACGGCCGCGATGGCCGCCAGGGCGGCACCGATGACGAAGGTCAGGGCGATGATGTTGTTGGTGTTGATACCCAGCAGGTTGGCCATCTTGATGTCTTCGGCGCAGGCGCGGCAGGCACGACCCAGGCGAGAGCGGGAGATGAACAGCGTCAGGCCGAGCATGGCGAGCAACGTCACCACGAACACCACGATTTGCATGTAGGAAATCAGCACTTCATGTGCGCCACCTGGCCCGAAAGCAATGTTGCCCGGAATCAGGTTGGGGATGGATTTGTCCTTGGAGTCTTGCGCCAGCAGAACCGTGTTCTGCAGGAAGATCGACATGCCGATGGCGGAGATCAGCGGGATCAGACGGTTGCTGCCGCGCAGGGGGCGGTAGGCGATCCGTTCGATGCTGTAACCGTAGGCACTGGTCACGACGATGGTCGCGAGGAAAGCGGCGGTCATCAACAGCGGAACACTGTCGAGTCCCATCATGGTCAGCCCGGCGATGGCGATGAACGCCACGTAGGAGCCGATCATGTACACCTCGCCGTGGGCGAAGTTGATCATTCCAATGATGCCGTAAACCATCGTATAGCCGATGGCGATCAGGGCATACGTACTGCCAATGGTCAGACCATTAACCAGCTGTTGGAAGAAGTGATAGATGTCAGGCATTACAGCGCTCCTAAAAACCTGATACGCATTTCACTGGTGGAGTCATTTTCCCGCTCGAGCCCCGTGGATCTGCATCCACTTCGAACGCGAGGTTTGCCAGCGAACCGCTGATGACGGTTTTGAGATTTTCAGGTGGGGAGACTGGCGGATCACGCCAGCGCGGCCCAATACATTCGTAAAACAAAGCCCACGGCACGCCGTGGGCTTTATTGGCAGTCAGTCAGGCAACGCCTTACTGAGGCTTGGCTTCAGTTTTTGGTTTGCCGAAGTGCCACTCGTAAACCACAAATTTGAAGTCTTTCAGGTCGCCCTTGTCGTCGAAGCTCAGGTCGCCAGTCGGGGTCTTGAAGGTGCCTTTGTGGATGGCTTCAGCCACTTTGGTAGTGTCTTCGGACTTGGCAGCCTTGATGCCGTCGGCAATCACGGTTACCGCCGAGTAGGCCGGGAACACGAACGGACCGCTCGGGTCTTCTTTCTTCGCTTTGAACGCGTCAGCCAGGGCGACGTTGGCCGGATCCTGGTCGAAGGATTTCGGCAGGGTTACCAGCAGGCCTTCGGAAGCGTCTTTGGCGATCTGCGAAATGGAGTCGTTACCCACGCCTTCCGGGCCCATGAACTTGGCTTTCAGGCCTTTTTCCTGGGCTTGACGCAGGATCAGACCCAGCTCTGGGTGGTAGCCGCCGTAGTAGACGAAGTCGACGTTGGCTTGCTTGAGCTTGGAGATCATCGAAGAGAAGTCTTTGTCGCCGGCGTTGATGCCTTCGAACACGGCAACCTTGACGTTTTTGCCTTCCAGGGTTTTCTTCACGGCGGTGGCGATGCCTTCACCGTATTGCTGTTTGTCGTGCAGAACAGCAACGATTTTCGGTTTTACGAAGTCGGCGATGTAGTTACCGGCGGCAGGGCCTTGGGCGCTGTCCAGACCGATGGTGCGGAACACCATTTTGTAACCACGAGCGGTGATGTCCGGGCTGGTGGCAGCCGGGGTGATCATGATCACGCCTTCGTCTTCGTAAATGTCCGAAGCCGGTTGGGTGGAGCTGGAGCACAGGTGACCGACCACGAACTTGACGCCGTCGTTGACGACTTTGTTCGCGACCGCTACCGCTTGTTTTGGATCACAGGCGTCATCGTATTCAACGGCGACCAGTTGCTTGCCGTCTACGCCGCCTTTGGCGTTGATCTGTTCGATGGCCATTTTGGCGCCACTGAACTGCATGTCGCCGTATTGGGCTACAGGGCCGGTCTTAGGGCCGGCGATGCCGATCTTGATGGTGTCAGCTGCGAACGAATGGCTGGCAACCCCGGCCAGAACCATAGCGGCAAACAGTTTGGAAATCTGCTTAGTAGCCTTAGTCATAGTGCTCCACTCTTACTGTTGTAGTTTTTATAGTCCTGGCGCCGTAGCAGCAGAACCGGGTCAGATATCTTCGATATCCTCCGGAAAATGCCCCCGACAACTGTACCGGTACAGTGTAGAGCGCCAATTGTCAGCCTGGGAAGCTGGCGCCGGGGGGCAAAACCTGAGGGTGTCGCTTTATTGAAAGAAAAAGACAGAATAGCGGCGGGATGTTAGCTGGCTAATTGCTTGATTCATCAGCATTCCTTGGCTTTTCTGCGCTTTTCGTTCGGTGACTCAATTGCATCCGGGTTTTTCTGCCGGACCACCGACGTTATCATTCGCGTCGATTTCTTTTCCGGACAGCGCCCATGAATCAAGAACCTAGCACCCTCTATGCCAAGCTGCTTGGTGAGACCGCATCTATTACGTGGAAAGAGTTGGAGCCCTTCTTTGCCAAGGGTGCCCTATTGTGGGTCGACCCCGGCCTGGATTTGATCGCCGCAGCCGAAGCTGTTGCAACGGATGAAGGCGAGAAAGTGGCTGCCTGGCTGGCTGCCGACAAGGTCGCCAAGCTCTCTGAAACGCGGGCGCTGGATCTTTTTGAACGCGATCCGCAGCTGTGGGCTGTGGTGGTTTCGCCTTGGATTCTGATCCAGGAAAGGGCGACGAGCTGACTGCCTGCGCTTTGTTGGTGCGCCTGGCGGGCGACTCAAAGTGTGTAGGTGAGTAGCGTGATGGCATGTTGCCGTAGAGAAAGGCCACAGAAGGGTCTTGGCGAGGGTGACGTAAACGTAACGGGAACAGTTTATTGAGCTGCCTTCGGGCTGCTTAATTGTTTCTGGATGTTGGGTTTTGTGGTGAATCCGATGCCGCCATCGCGAGCAAGCTCGCTCCCACAGTGGTTCGCATTCTTTCTGAAGGAACGCGATCCCTGTGGGAGCGAGCTTGCTCGCGAAGAGGCCGTCACTGACTAAGCAGTTCTACCGGTATGGTTATTCAGCGAAATAACCTTGGTCTTGCCAATCCGGTGACGGTAAATCTCGCGCAGGTACTTGATCGCCTTCTTCACGCAATCGCGCGACAGGCGAATGTCGTTGATCGACACGAACTTGTCCTTGTCGTTGATCAGCTCGCGGTACTTCTTCTCGTACATCGGTTTGATCGCGTACCAGTTGGTGTCGAGGATCTTCGCCGGGTTCTCGAACTCGTTCAGCAGGTCGTCGATCAAGTCTTCGTCGAAGTCTTCGTTGATGATGAAGTCGAGAATCGAGTTATCCAGGGTGTCGTCGAAGCGGTACGGGTTCTTCGCGAAGCAGCGCTTGATGAAGGCCACGATCAGCGTCAGGAAATCGTCCGACAGGCATGGGCTCTTGGCGATCAGCGTGGTCAACGACAAGTTGGCCGAAGCACCGATCACCAGCGCATAACGCTTGAGCGTGGTGTTCGGGAACAGGCTGTTGAGGTGGGTCTTCAACCGGTTCAGGTCCATGTAGGACAGCTTGTAGTCTTTCGGCAGCGAGACAATCGACACCACCGACGAGCAGTTCTTGAAGAAGTGCAGGTCGTGCAACGCGGCCGCGTCGTAACCGGAATTCTTGTACTGCTCCAGCGAAGCCCGATAGCGCTTGGACTCGATCGGCAACAGGCTGATGCCTTCGATCGCCTGGGTCACTTTGTTGAAGTGCGGCAGGTCGATGGAACGGAAGAACAAGTCGTCGATGTTCAGGCGCTGCGGTTCTTTCTCGAATACCTTGAACTTGTCGCTGCTCGGCGGCGGGGTTTCCGGCACCACGGACTCGGCGTAGGCGATCGCCACCGGGCCAGCCAGGCTCATGAACAAGTCATTGGCGTCGAGGCGAATGGTTTCGCCGATGTCGATGCCGGCGCGACGGAAATAGTTCTGGTCGTAGTCAGTCGTGACCGCTTGCGCCGTCAGAATGTTGAAGATCTGCTGCGAGATGTATTGGTTGGCGTGCTTTTCCATCGCGTTGACGTCGATGTTCTGAATGTTGCCGTCATCGCTTTCTTCGGCATACCGCATGATGTCGTTGGAGATCAGCATCATGGCGTTCCAGGGGCGGATCCGACCCATGACACTGGCTTCGCTGCTGTCTTCGTTGGCGAAGTTGTAGGAGAAGTCCCACTCTTCCGACAGGTATTTGCACAACAGGCGACCGGCGTTGATGTGCAACGCCTCGGACATTTCGCTGCGGTGGTCGGAAATGTTCGGCAGCACGCAGATGCCGCTGGTGAAGATCGGCTCGAAGACGAAGGAATGACCGCTCTTGCCGTCGTGTTCATCCATCGGCTTGGTGTCGAACGTCTTGTTCATGTACGAGTGCTGCTGGGCCAGGCCGAATTCCGAGGCCATGCCCGAACCGGTACCGCCGCCGGCACTGAAGATCGAGAAATACAGGCGCGACTGGTTGGCCTTGATCCCGCAGCTGTCGATCAGGTACGAGTGAATCATCTTCCAGTCAGGGCTGGAGAAACGCTGGGTGTCCTTGTTCAGGATGATCTTGGCCAGGTACTGACCGAGGATCGGCGCGTTACCGGCGCCACCGGCGTGGACTTCCGACAAGTCCATGATCTTCATTTTGCTGTAGTCGCGCAGGAAGCCGCTCTTTTCGCCCTTGCGCGAGAAGCGGATGCGACCGGCGATGTCTTTGTCCAGGTCGCCAAGCATCACCAGCGGCTCGACCAGGAACACCGGTTTGGTGGCCTTGTTCGGCCCCAGGCGCAGGTTGTTGCGGATCCACTGGGCCGGGCTGTAGCCCTTTTCGGCGTAGCGTTTGTCCGGCGACAGGCGATCTTCGTTGTTGAATTCGTTGAGGTAGAACTTGCGCGCGTTGTACACCAGTTCCGCGACGTCGAGCGCGATGTTGGAACCGCAACGTCCGAGGCCGATCAGGCACACCGAGGGAAATTCCTGATCGCTGTGCTGTTCGTTGTCGCCTTCCAGGTGCGGTGGGCGCGGGAACACCATGTCGCGCAGGCCATCGAGGTTATCGAGGATGCGGTCGGTGTTGGTTTCGGTGAAATACAGGTATTGCTGACTGGCCAGCGGACGTGACGGGATCAATGGCTTCGACGATGAGGGGCTGTTCGCCGCGGGGCTTAGTGTCAGGTCGGAAACCGTAGTGGCCGGATTATTTTTAGAAGTCATTGGGCGCCATGTACCTGGGCTGGTTAGCTCGGCGACACGGTGTCGTCGAACCTTCACGGAATAGGAACTCGCGACTTTTTTAGCGCGTATTTTGCCCAAGCGTCAGGGACAAAGCCTGAGCGTCGCTCGGGGGAATCCTTTCCTTAGTCATGAAGAATCGGCCAATATTCGGCGATCTTTAATCAAAAGGAGGCTAAATGATGTCAACCCTACCTTCGTTGAGTTTTGCCGGAATCGGCCTGATGGGCTTGCCCATGTGCCTGCGTCTGTTGGCGGCGGGGTATCCGCTGACGGTGTGGAATCGCAATCCGGCCAAATGCGCAGCGTTGGTCGAGGCCGGTGCCCGGCAAGTGGCAACGGCGGCTGAACTGGCTCAGCACGCCGATGTGCTGATGCTGTGTCTGGCGGACACGGCGGTGGTGCACGAGGTGGTTTTCGGCCCGGCAGGGATTGCCGAGGGGGCGAAAAGTGGTCAGCTGCTGGTGGACTTTTCCAGTCTGGAACCGACGGCGACGCGGGAAATGGCATCGGCGCTGGCCAGCCAATGCGGCATGCGCTGGCTGGACGCGCCGGTGTCCGGTGGGGTCGTCGGCGCCGAGGCCGGCAGCCTGGCGATTATGGTCGGCGGCGAAGCACCAGACCTTGAGCGAGTCAGGCCGGTGCTGCTGAACCTCGGTCAACGGGTGACTCACATGGGCGGTGTCGGCGCCGGGCAGGTGACCAAGGCCTGCAATCAGATGATTGTTGCCTGCAATGCGCTGGTGATTGCTGAAGTGGTGGCACTGGCCGAGCGCTCCGGGGTCGACGCCAGCCTGATCGCCGAGGCGCTGGCGGGAGGGTTCGCCGATTCAAAACCGCTGCAGATCCTCGCCCCGCAAATGGCCGAGAGTCGCTTCGAACCAGTGAAGTGGCACGTGCGCACGCTGCTTAAAGACCTAGACACCGCGGTGAAATTCTCCCGCGAACAGGGTTCGGCCACGCCGATCAGTGGATTGGCCGCACAACTGATGCGCCTGCATGGGGGGCAGGGCTTTTTGGAAAAGGATCCGTCGACGTTAGTGCGGATGTACCGTAAGCCAGATTCAAGGGACTGACGATGCGCAGGTGTTTGCGCTGGTTGATTTCGTTCAGCACCCCAGGCAATTCGGTCAGAGGCACTGGACGGCTGAGCAGATAGCCTTGAACAAAGTCGCAACCCTGGCGTTTGAGGAAGTCATATTGCTCGATGGTTTCGACGCCTTCGGTGACCACCTGCAGATGCAGGGTGTGGGCCATCATGATTATGGCCTGGACGATTTCCATGTCCTGGGTGGCCTTGGGAATGTCCTGGATGAAAGAGCGGTCGATTTTCAGAGTGTTCAGGGGCAGGCGCCGGAGGTAGGCCAGGGATGAATAGCCGGTGCCGAAGTCGTCGATCGACAACGAGACTCCGAGGGCGCGAATCTGCCGCAACAGCACCAGGGTCTTGGCAAGGTTGCCCATCAAGGCGTTTTCAGTCACTTCCACTTCCAGCCGTTGTGGCGCCACCCCGGTGACGCGCAGGGCGTGCTCGATTTCATCGGCCAACTCTTCGCGCGCAAGGTTCAGGGTCGAGCAGTTCACGGCGATCTTGAGGTCTTCGCACCCCTGGCGGGACAGTTCGCCAAGGTCTTCGCAGGCCTTGCGCAAGACCCAGTTGTCCAGTTCGGCGATCAGGCCGTTAGCCTCGGCAATCGCAATGAATCGATCCGGTGTCAGCAGCCCGTGAACCGGGTGTTGCCAGCGAATCAACGCTTCGAGTTTGGTGACCAGGCCGGTTTTCAGGTCATAGATCGGTTGGTAATACAGTATCAACCCGTCGTCTTTACGCAGGGCGTCGCGCAATTCTTCTTCGACTTGCAGTTCCAGTGTGGCGCGGGCCCTCATGTGTGGACTGAAAAAATGCAGCCCGTTGCGCCCGCTGCCCTTGGACTGGTACAGCGCCAGGTCGGCGTTTTTCAGCAACTCCTCGCAGGTCGTACCATCTTGCGGAAAAACGCTGATGCCGATGCTGGTGGTCATGACCATGCTGCGCCCGGCCAGCTCGATCGGGTCTTTCATTTTCAGCATGATGCGCTGGGCCATGTTCCGGGCTTCTTCAAGGTCATGCAGGCCGATGAGGATGCAGAACTCGTCTCCACCGAAGCGCGCCACCACATCGTCGTGGCTGCGCACCGTGCCCTTGATGTGGCTGGCCAGGACCTTGAGCAATTCATCGCCGGCGTCATGGCCGAGGCTGTCGTTGATGCGTTTGAAGTGATCGATGTCGAGGAACATCACCGCCAGCATGCCGCCTTCATTGGTCTTTTCGAGCAGTTTTTCGGCGAAAATCTGGTTGAAGCCACGGCGGTTGATCAGGTTGGTCAGCGCGTCGTAGTGCGCCACCTGTTGCAGCGACAAGCGCGCCTGATCCAGTTGACTGAGCAGGGTGTTGACCCGCTTGAGGTCCGAATCCTTGTGTTGCAGCTTCTTGTCGGCCAATGCCGCGCTGATGCTGCTGCCGATGATCAGCAAGGTCATCACCGCCACCGTCAGCCCCAGTTGCAGGTGGTTGTTGTCGCTGGGCAGCGGCTGGGGACTATCGATGGGAAGCACCAGGTTGAGCGCCGCCATGCCGGTGAAATGCATGCTGACGATGCCGGCTCCGAGCACCAGGCTAGCGGTGTATTTGAGCAGTTGATGAACCACGCCGCTGCCTTCGCGCAGATGACGGGAAATCAACAGGGCCGCCAGGCTGGCGCCAATCGCGATCACGATAGAGAGGGCGAACAGGGCGGGGTTGTAATAAGCCGTCGCATTCGAGCGCATGGCGGCCATGCCCACGTAGTGCATGGTCGCGATACCCAGGCCGATCCATACCGCGGCCCGCAGGGTTTGCCAGAAAGTCAGATGAGGATGGCTGAGGGTATGCATCGCCAGCCATGAGGCCGTCAGTGCAAACAACAACGAGATCAGGGTGATGGGTAACTGGTAATGGATTTCGATCGGGACCTGGAAGGCCAGCATGCTGACAAAGTGCATGGCCCAGATACCGCCCGCCAGGCACCCGGCGCCGATCCAGCGCCAGAGTCGTTGGGACGTGGATTTTTCGGCATGGCCGACCCGTTCGGTGATGTCCAGTGTGGCGAAGCCGGTCGCACAGGCGACCACATAAGCCAGCAACACCAGAAAGGGGTTATGGGAGCAATTGAGGATGACCTGGCCGGTCTCAGGCAGTTGAGTCGTGAAATATAAAGCAGGCCAATCCATCGGACGCCTCGTATTTGTCCCTGCCGACACCATGAACCCTGGCGAATGTGGTGGAGTATAGAAGTCATACAAAGAGTGCAAGCCGTGGTGGCATATTGCTCTCGATGATTTTGAAATTAGTGGGCTCAGGTTTTAGGCAATTTGCTCATAAGGGAGTTCGAACTCCGGTTGCAGAGCCGGCAGCCCAAAGGCTGCCCGCGCCGCGTCGCAATCCACATTTGCCTCGCCATTGGCCCAAGATGCGTCGAACTCCCGGCAGGTACTGGAGCGCTGATCGTAAATCGAGCACTGCACGGTGTTGCCGACCTCGCCGACCAGCCCGACGCAGCGAGTGGGTTTGCAGTCCGTGCCCAGCATGGCCACCCGGCTGGGGCTGATGGGTGCGACAAGCTCGTCAGGCACCGTTCCCCCGGCCGAGGTGCATTCACCCCAGAAAAAAGACACGCGAAAATGAGAACAGCAGGCACCGCAGTTCAGACACGGACTGGCTTCGGACATGGGCGATAATCAAAGGAGGGATGGGGGACACGGTGGGGTGGACAAGGCCGCTATTCTAGGCTTCGCCGTGGACTTGGGAAGGGGGGCGCAAAGGTATTTTTCAAGGCGACCAGCGGCGGTGAAAACACCGACCTTAGTCACACTACAAATCCCTTGTCGGAGTTAGCCTGCTCCGGGCGGTGTTCCGACGATTGCGGTCTGACATTCAAAGAATCTGGTGACTGATAAAAAGCTATCGCTAGCAGGCTAGCTCCCACAGGTAGGGTGTTGCGCCATGGGCTGGTATCAGCATTACGAATAATTACAGACAGCTCCAGCGGGCCTGACTAGATTGGAGGTTCCGGGGACAGCGAGGCCCCAATAACAATAAAAGAGACGGACCCCATGCAGAACTCGACCCAAGCGGCGAATGCCTGGCGCATTCTGTTCCTGCTGTTCCTGGCCAACCTGTTCAACTTCTTCGATCGCACCATCCCGGCCATCATCATCGAACCGATCCGCATGGAATGGCACCTCAGCGACTTTCAGTTGGGGATCATCGGTACTGCATTCACCATCGTTTACGCCATTGCCGGCCTGCCGCTGGGGCGCATGGCTGATACCGGTTCGCGCAGCAAACTGATGGGCTGGGGCCTGGCGGCGTGGAGTGGCCTGACGGCGGTCAATGGGCTGGTGGGCAATTTCTGGGCGTTCCTGATCGTGCGCATGGGCGTCGGCATCGGCGAAGCCAGTTACGCACCGGCTGCCAACTCGCTGATCGGCGACCTGTTCCCGGCTCACCGTCGCGCGCGGGCCATGGGCATTTTCATGCTCGGCCTGCCACTGGGCCTGCTGCTGGCGTTCTTCACCATTGGCGCAATGGTCAAAGCATTCGACAGCTGGCGTGCGCCGTTCTTCATCGCAGCGGTGCCGGGGCTGATTTTGGCGATCTTCATGTTCTTCATTAAAGAGCCGAAGCGCGGCGCGGCGGAAACCGTGCAGGTCTCGCAAGAGAAAGTCGACAAGCCGATCCGGCGAATTCTGGCGGTGCCGACCTTTCTTTGGCTGGTCATGGCCGGGTTGTGCTTCAACTTTGCTACTTATGCCTGCAACTCGTTTCTGGTGCCTATGCTGCAGCGTTACTTCCTGATGCCGTTGCAGGAAGCGGCGGTGGCGACCGGGGTGATCGTCGGCGTGACCGGTTTGTTCGGGTTGACGCTCGGCGGCTGGGTCGCCGACAAGATTCACCAGCGAGTGGCCAGTGGGCGACTGCTGTTTGCGGCGTTCAGCCTGATCGTCTCGACTGTGTGCACGGCGTGGGCGCTGCATGCCGGGCGGATCGAGATTGGGGTGTTCGTGGCGGTGTTCAGTGTGGGCTGGCTGTTCGCTTACAACTTCTATACCTGCGTTTACACGGCGATTCAGGATGTGGTCGAACCGCGCTTGCGGGCCACGGCGATGGCGCTGTTCTTCGCCGGCTTGTACTTGCTGGGCGGTGGTTTGGGGCCGGTAGTGGTGGGCGGTTTGTCCGACCACTTCGCGCATACGGCGATGGCTGCGGCAGGCGCCGAGCAGATGACCGAGGCGTTCAAGGCGGTCGGATTGCATGACGCGATGTACCTGATTCCGGTGGCGCTGTTTTTCACCATGGTGTTTCTGTTTTTGGCGTCGCGGTGTTTTGTTCGGGATGCGAAGCGGATGAAGGAAGGGTTGGTCGGGGTGGTTGAGCCTGAGGTTACAGCGGCGACTGCATAAACGCCTTCGCGAGCAAGCCCGCTCCCACATTTTGAAATGCATTCCAATGTGGGAGCGGGCTTGCTCGCGAAGGGGCCATCAGCATCACCGGATAGATAACTGGCAATAAAAAAGGCCCGCATCACTGCGGGCCTTCTTGTTTCAGCGGTGGAGCAGGGCGGTTTAACCCGCCACCAACACCCGAATCGCTTCCAGTCGCAACGCGGCTTTATCCAGCATCGCCAAACCTTGCTCGCGCTGTTTGCGCAGGGCAACCAGTTCACTGTCGCGCACGGTTGGGTTGACCGCTTGCAGTGCGGTCAGGCGCGCCAGTTCTTCGTCCGTATCGGCCGCCAGACGACGTTGCGCTTCGGCAACCCGCTCGGCGTGACGCGGGAAGATTTTCTCTTCGCCGGCGTTGATCCGTGGCGTCAGCTGATCGCGCTGGGCCTGGATGAACTTGTTGGCGCTGGCGCGTGGCACGCTTTCCAGCTGGTCGTTCAGGGTTTCGAACGACACTCGGCCCGACAGGTCGTTGCCATTGGCATCGAGCAGGCAGCGCAGGGCGGCCGGCGGCAGGTAACGGCCCAGTTGCAGCGAGCGCGGCGCAACCACTTCGCTGACGTAGAGCAGTTCCAGCAACACGGTGCCCGGTTTCAGCGCCTTGTTCTTGATCAATGCCACGGCGGTGTTGCCCATCGAGCCGGACAGCACCAAATCCATGCCGCCCTGCACCATCGGGTGCTCCCAGGTGATGAACTGCATGTCTTCGCGAGACAGCGCCTGGTTGCGGTCGTAAGTGATAGTCACGCCTTCTTCGTCGCCCAGCGGGAAGCTGGCGTCGAGCATTTTTTCGCTCGGCTTGAGGATCAGGGCGTTTTCCGAATGGTCTTCGCTGTCGATACCGAAGGCGTCGAACAGGGTTTCCATGTAGATCGGCAGGGCGAACTGATCGTCTTGTTCGAGAATGTCCTCGACCAGCGCATCACCTTCGCCCGCGCCGCCGGAGTTGAGTTCCAGCAAGCGGTCACGGCCGGTGTGCAGCTCGGCTTCCAGACGGTCACGCTCGGCACGGGCTTCGTCGATCAGCGCTTGCCACTCGCCATCGTCGGCATTTTCCAGCAGCGGCAGCAGGCGCGGGCCGAACTGATGCTGCAAGGCGTTGCCGGTCGGGCAGGTGTTAAGGAACGCGTTCAGCGCCTCGTGGTACCACTGGAATAGCCGTTCTTGCGGACTGGTTTCCAGGTACGGCACGTGCAGCTCGATGATGTGCTTCTGGCCGATCCGGTCCAGACGACCGATACGCTGCTCCAGCAGGTCCGGGTGCGACGGCAGATCGAACAGCACCAGGTGGTGCGAGAACTGGAAGTTACGACCTTCACTGCCGATTTCCGAGCAGATCAGCACTTGCGCGCCAAACTCTTCATCGGCGAAATAGGCAGCGGCACGGTCACGCTCAAGAATGTTCATGCCTTCATGGAACACCGTGGCCGGGATACCGGAGCGCACGCGCAGGGCGTCTTCCAGGTCCATGGCGGTTTCGGCGTGGGCGCAGATCACCAGCACTTTGGTGCGCTTGAGCATCTTCAGTTGATCGATCAGCCACTCGACGCGCGGGTCGAATTTCCACCAGCGTTCTTCTTCATTGGCGTCCGGCTGGGCCTGGAAGCTGACTTCCGGGTACAGCTCGGCGTGATCGCCCAGCGGCAGTTCGAGGTATTCGTCCGGGCACGGCAGCGGGTACGGATGCAGTTTACGCTCCGGGAAACCCTGCACGGCGGCGCGGGTGTTACGGAACAGCACGCGGCCGGTGCCGTGGCGGTCGAGCAGTTCGCGGACCAGACGGGCGCTGGCCTCGATGTCGCCATCGTTGACGGCGGCCAGCAGCGCTTCGCCTTCGTTGCCGAGGAAACCGTGAATGGTCTTGTGCGCTTCAGGCGACAGACGCCCCTTGTCCAGCAACTCCTGGACGGCTTCGGCCACCGGGCGATAGTTTTCGCTCTCGGCGCGGAAGGCGTGCAGGTCATGGAAACGGTTCGGGTCGAGCAGGCGCAGACGCGCAAAGTGGCTGTCCTGACCGAGTTGTTCCGGGGTCGCAGTCAGCAGCAAAACGCCGGGAATGACTTCGGCCAGTTGCTCGACCAGCGTGTATTCAGGGCTGGCCTTGTCTTCGTGCCACACCAGGTGGTGCGCTTCGTCGACGACCATCAGGTCCCAACCGGCGGCGAACAGCGCGTCCTGGGCCTTCTCGTCTTCCACCAGCCACTCGAGTGCAACCAGCGCGAGCTGGGTGTCTTCGAACGGGTTGGCGGCATCGCTTTCGATGAAGCGTTCTTCGTCGAACAGCGCGACTTGCAGGTTGAAGCGGCGGCGCATCTCGACCAGCCACTGGTGCTGCAGGTTCTCCGGCACCAGGATCAGCACGCGGTTGGCGCGGCCCGAGAGCAGTTGGCGATGGATCACCAGGCCGGCTTCAATGGTTTTGCCCAGGCCCACTTCGTCGGCCAGCAGAACCCGCGGAGCGATGCGGTCGGCGACTTCACGGGCGATGTGCAATTGGTGCGCGATCGGTTGCGCACGCACGCCACCGAGGCCCCAAAGCGCGGACTGCAACTGGCGGCTGGTGTGTTCCAGGGTGTTGTAGCGCAGGGAGAACCAGGCCAGCGGGTCGATCTGCCCGGCGAACAAACGGTCGCTGGCCAACCGGAACTGAATGAAGTTCGACAGTTGGGTTTCCGGCAGGGTGACCACTTCGTTCTGCGCGTTGAGGCCGTGGTAGACCAGCAGGCCATCGACGTCGTCGACTTCCTGGACGGTCAGTTTCCAGCCTTCGAAGTGAGTGATGGAGTCGCCCGGCGAAAATCGCACGCGGGTGAGGGGCGCATTCCGTAGCGCGTACTGGCGAGTCTCGCCAGTGGCCGGATAGAGCACGGTCAACAAGCGGCCGTCCTGTGCCAGAACGGTGCCTAAACCCAGCTCGGCTTCGCTGTCACTGATCCAGCGTTGCCCCGGTTGATACTGCTGCGCCATGCTGCCTGACTCCCACCTTGAAAAAGCGGGCTATCTTAACGGAATGAGGGCTTCAGGGCCAAAGGACTCTCATAAAAACTCGCACTCTTACGTTAGCCCAGCGACGCGATGCTTGCAGGTCGGGGCACCAATCGGTGCCAAACCGGTCACAGTTTGCGACCGATGGCTCAAGTCGCCATCCCCGCAGCCGACAGCATGCTGACAGGAGACTAAATAATTATGCTGCCACCGATGCTCCCCTTGAGTGCCGTGCCGATCACGTCACAGCAGGACCCGATCCGTCAGCGCCCGGATATTCCGCCTGTCGTGCCGGTGCAGGAAAGCTCCAACGAAAGCACCATCGACTTGCAACAACGCGACCCCGAGGAAGCGGCTTTTCAGCTGCGCGAAGAACAGCGGCGCAAGCAGGAGCGGGAACGGCGGCGTCGTGAAGCCGATGAGGACCCGGAGGAGCATCTCGCGGTACCGGGTGTCGAGCTCAATGCCGACAATACCGTGCCGGTGGCGCCGTTGATGGAAGATCAGCCGCGCCAGGGGTTGTGGGTCGATATCCAGATTTGAGGTTGTGGCTGGTCAGCGCTGCCGTGAGACCGCATTATTGTGACAACCCTGCCATACGATGTACTGAGCACCATGAGCCAAGACGACAAGCTGATTGATCTCAATTCCGAACGCGCCAAGCGGGTTCATGACCTTAATGAAAAGCGTCTGAATGAAGTGCGGCAGGCGTTTGAGCAGGCGATGCCGTTGGGTAAAGCCAAGAAAAAGCCGAAGAACAAACCGAAAAAGCGTTGAAATACCCTGCATCGGTTGATGTAGGTCAGTTATTTCCCCTCCTTTACGCCCTGTCTTGGGCGACATTGATCCCGGTCAATTTTCTCTTCTGCCTGATTGGTTAACTTAGCCCTATCGCAACAGGGCAAGTGCAGGAGAGCCGTCATGTTTTTCGACAACGTGGTGATCGCCGGGGTGCTGACAGTCGGCCTCATGGTTCTGTTTTTCGCAGGGTTCGGATTTTTTATCTGGAAGGATTCGCATAAGCGTAAACCGTAGTTCTTTCTGGATGTAATGAGCACGCAAGGCATTTTGGGCAACTTCGGTTGCCCTTTTTTTTGCCTGCGCCTTTTACTGATGTACGCAGTTCAACCTGAGCGAGGCTTGCCCGCGAAGGCGGCCTAGTAGCCGACCTATTTCTCTGAGCTATACATATCCATTCCTGCGGTAACGGCCACTTATGGTTTCGCTCTTACAGCGAGTCCCTTTTTCAGACGCCGGAGTGCCGGCCCAGCAAAAAGGAACCAAAAGGCTTCGCCCCAACGTCCGGCCCCTCGCTAAGGCTCGGCGTTCCTTCGCTCCGGCATTCATCTGGGGGCATCGCCTCCGGTCGGCTTCGCTCGACCTCCTCTCGATGTGTGCGGCTTCGCCGCACGGCGCTACGCGCCCACCCCCCAGATGAACGCCTCCACTCAGCCTCCCGACGGGGCGGGCAGTTCAAGATCAAAAGCTGCAGGCGAGCTAACGCTCGGCCTGTTGAGTGGTGAGGAGCGAAGCGTGCACACCGAATCCTTGTAGGAGTGAGCCTGCTCGCGATGGCGGCCTGACAGCCGACCAGTTTCTTGCAGATGTGCCCAGTTCCCCTGTGGGAGCGGGCTTGCCCGCGAAGGCTTCCTCATGGGCAACCAACTCTTTTGACAACTACGAAGGCCGAATTTCAGGCAATAAAAAAGGCGCGAACCTCACGGAGCGCGCCTCTTTTGTCGCAGCGATGTATCAGTTGCCCAGTGCCTTCGACGCCAGCCAGAACAAGCCAGCCGACAGGGTCACTGTCGCGGGCAGGGTCAGGACCCAGGCCAGCAGGATGGTTCTCACGGTGCCGCCTTGCAGGCCGCTTTTGTTGGCGACCATGGTGCCGGCAACGCCTGAGGACAGGACGTGGGTGGTGGAGACCGGCAGGCTGAAGATGTTGGCCATGCCGATCAGGCTCGCGGTGGTGATCTGTGCCGACATCCCTTGGGAGTAAGTCATGCCCTGCTTGCCGATCTTCTCGCCGATGGTCAGCACCACGCGTTTCCAGCCGACCATGGTCCCCAGGCCCAGGGCCAGGGCGACCGCCAGAATCACCCAGAACGGGGCGTATTCGGTGGTGGTGGTCAGGTCTTTGCGCAGTTTGTCCAGGTCAGCCTTTTCACGGGCAGCGAGGCCAGGCAGCTTGCCGACTTTCTTCGCCGTGTCATCCAGGCAGAGCAGGTAGCGACGCACTTCGATGCGGCTTTCCGGCGACAGGGAGTGGTAATCCGCCACACCTTTAAGGGTGTCGAGCAGGGCGGTGATGGTCGGTTCGGTCTGTTGCGGGTTGCAACGGAATTTCTCCGGCAGATCGCCTTCCACGCTTTTGCCCAGGGCCAGGTATTCGCCCAGGGTGTCGGCGTTGCGCTTGTAGAACTGGCTCAAGTGCAGGGTCGCATCGCGGGTCCGTTCGATCTGGTAGGTCGTGCTGCCCAGGTCGAGTACGAACTGCGCCGGCACGATACCGATCAGTACCAGCATGATCAGGCCGATACCTTTCTGGCCGTCGTTGGAACCGTGCACGAAGCTCACGGCCATGGCCGAAATGACCAGCACCAGGCGGTTCCAGAACGGCGGGTGTTTCTTGTCGTCGATCTTGCGGCGCTGTTCCGGTGTCTTGTGCATCTTCGACAGGGGACGCCACCATTTAAGGCCGATAAGTATCAGAGCTGCGACCAGGAAGCCCGCCATTGGCGAGAACACCAGGGACGCACCGATGTCGATCGCTTTCTGCCAGTTCACGCCATCGGCCAACGGAATGTCGTTGATCAACGCGTTGGCCAAGCCGACACCGAGGATCGAACCGATCAGCGTGTGGGAACTGGAGGCCGGAATACCGAAGTACCAGGTGCCCAGGTTCCAGGTGATGGCGGCGGCGAGCAGCGAGAACACCATGGCCAGCCCGTGACCGGTGTTCACATTGATCAGCAGCTCTACCGGCAGCAGGTGGACGATGGCATACGCCACGCCGACACCGCCCAGCAGCACGCCGAGAAAGTTGAACACACCGGAAAAGAACACCGCCAGATGAGGCGGCATGGCTTTGGTGTAGATAACGGTGGCCACCGCGTTAGCAGTGTCATGAAAGCCGTTGATGAACTCGAAGGCGAGGACAAAGGCCAGGGCGAGCAAGAGGCTCACAAGCACCCAAGCATCCAGTCCGCTGAATAAATCGATCATGAAGGTTTTCTGACCCGGTCATAAGGGGGCGCGATTATGCCAGAAAAGACTGCTAATCGATGCACTAGGTGCTCATCGGTAACATTCTTCAACGAATTAGTTTGTGACGATAGCCTGTCCCCGAGGTTTTTACCGGGTTTTGCAAGTCATTGAATTCAGATGAAAAGGCCGCAGCCGCAAGGGTTTCTCTCGTGAGGCCGAGAGGCTTGAACACTTGTGTGAAATATCTGAGAAGAGGGTCAGGCAAGTGCCATTTGCCTCATCGGTAGGGTGAGGTGGCCGCTGCCCGCTTGTAGCGGGCGCGAAAGGCATCATCAGAACACCCCGCTTTTAACGGGTGCCGATGCAGACCCTTGAAAGGATTCAGGCCGAGGTGATTATGGCTCTTCGGCTTTGAGTTCCTTTTCCATCTTCTGCAATTCCTGGGTGAATGCCTGATCCTGAACGGTGGCGCGTTTACGCCAGGGTTTGCGTTCGGGTTCGGGCTGAGCGGCGTAGGTGGTGACTTCCCCGCCGTAAACTTCCTTGTAACGTTGTTCCTGGCGCTCAAGTTCCGCGCGCAGTTCGTCTTTCGTCACAGTGCTACCTGTATGAGTTGAGATAAATTCTGGTGAAACGCACTGCAGGAATCTATTGACCACACTCGTCGAAAGGACAATGCCTGAAAAAGCATCGTTTTTTACGGCGTGCGAACAATACTTCCATGTTGCAGGCGGCCACGGCACCAGAGAAAAACAGCTGACGTAGCATCAGTTACCTGTTTCAGCGAGCGTGTTGGCGGAGCATATGAAATGAGCGTCAAGCGCTTGCTGCGCGCAGCGACGATAGAATACCGGGCTGCGGAGTAGCGTAATCGGCACGTAAAAACCGCTTCGCCACTGAGGTGCATTATAGCGGTCGATCCGAATAACACTATCTCTTGAGAGTTAAAAGTAGTTCTACCTGTGTGATTGTTTTGTTACTCGCAACTTTCAGCGGTAACTACGGTGTGGATGATGTCACCTTGCGACGATGTCTTTCTGACGCCATAAAGTCGAACAAGTTACCCCGATTACATCGCCCTTTAAATCAGCGACCCAACAAGAATAAAAGCATGTAGTGGGCACCGCGAAAATCAGGACGCGCAGGTTGGTATTTCCGGTGACGCCGATTGCGATTATCGGTCGATGGTTCGATAATCGCCCAATCTTGCGACCTGTGGCTTGTGTGCAGGACCCGAAGCCGAATTTAATAGCCGCTGATCCGTGTAGGAAAAGGACCTGATATGAACGATCAAATGCGCAATTCCTTCGCTTCAGTGGCGCCGCCGATCGTGGCCTCGCCCGCCAAGCGAATCCAGGCCCTGACCGGCGACCCGGATTTCATGACGTCCCTGGCCCGGGGATTGGCGGTGGTTCAAGCGTTCCAGGAGCGCAAACGGCACCTGACCATTGCCCAGATCAGCCACCGCACGGAAATCCCCCGCGCCGCTGTACGACGTTGCCTGCACACTCTGATCAAACTCGGCTACGCCACCACCGACGGTCGCACCTATTCGCTGCTGCCCAAAGTGCTGACGCTCGGCCATGCCTACTTGTCCTCGACGCCTTTGGCGGTGTCCGCCCAGCCGTATCTGGACCGCATGAGCGAGCAACTTCACGAGGCCTGCAACATGGCCACGCTGGAGGGCGACGACATTTTGTACATCGCTCGCTCGGCAACCACCCAGCGCCTGATTTCCGTCGACCTGTCGGTGGGCGGGCGGTTGCCGGCCTATTGCACGTCGATGGGCCGGATTCTTCTCGCGGCACTGGACGACACGTCGCTTCGTGAATACCTCGACCATGCAGAGTTCCAGGCCAAGACCAGCCGAACCTTGCACACCCCCGAGGCGTTGCTCGAATGCCTGCAGGAAGTGCGGCAACAAGGCTGGTGCATCGTCGATCAGGAACTGGAGCAGGGCCTGCGTTCGATTGCCGTTCCGGTGTACGACGCTTCGGGCCAGGTGGTGGCCGCGCTCAACGTCAGTACCCACGCCGGACGGGTCAGCCGCAACGAGCTGGAGCAGCGTTTCCTGCCTGGTTTGTTGAGCGCCAGTCGTGACCTCAGCGCCCAGTTGTTTGCCTAAGCTGTTCGATAAACGCACAGAGTCGCGTTTATCGAATTGACGCTGTTTCCCCTGGATCATTACTGTCGCGGCAGCGCCAGCCCCAGGCTGGCACCTGTCCGACTGCGTTCTTGCGTGGAATAAAAATAATGAACCAGCCTCAGTCTGCTGTAGGGAACTGCCTCGATGTGCAGTCCTTCATCAATGCTCAACCCATTTCGCGCTACCAATGGCGAGTGGTGATCCTGTGTTTCCTGATTGTTTTCCTCGATGGCCTCGATACCGCGGCCATGGGCTTCATCGCGCCGGCCCTGTCTCAGGACTGGGGCATCGATCGGGCGAGTCTCGGCCCGGTAATGAGTGCCGCGTTGATCGGCATGGTCTTCGGCGCACTGGGCTCCGGTCCCTTGGCTGACCGCTTTGGGCGAAAAGTCGTACTGGTCGGCGCGGTATTGTTATTCGGCGCTTTCAGCCTGGCCTCGGCGTACAGCACCAACGTCGATCAACTGCTGGTGCTGCGCTTCCTCACCGGTCTGGGCCTTGGCGCCGGCATGCCGAACGCCACCACCCTGTTGTCGGAGTACACCCCGGAGCGCAAAAAATCCCTGCTGGTGACCAGCATGTTCTGCGGCTTCAACCTCGGCATGGCCGGTGGCGGGTTTATCTCGGCCAAGCTGATTCCGGCCTTCGGCTGGCACAGTTTGCTGCTGATCGGTGGGATTCTGCCGTTGATCCTCACCGTCGTGTTGCTGTTCTGGCTGCCGGAGTCGGCGCGTTACCTGGTCGTGCGTAACCGCGGCACCGACAAAGTGCGCAAGGCCCTCGCACCGATCGATCCGACCGTCGTCGCCCAGGCGTCGAGCTTCAGCGTGCCGGAACAGAAAACCGTGAAGGCGCGCAACGTGTTCGCGGTGATCTTCTCTGGCACCTATAGCACCGGCACCTTGCTGCTGTGGCTGACCTACTTCATGGGGCTGGTGATTGTTTACCTGCTGACCAGTTGGCTGCCGACGCTGATGCGTGACAGTGGCGCGAGCATGGAACAAGCGGCGTTCATTGGGGCGCTATTCCAGTTTGGCGGGGTGCTGAGCGCAGTAGGCGTGGGCTGGGCGATGGACCGGTTCAATCCGCACAAGGTCATCGGCATTTTCTACCTGCTGGCCGGGGTGTTTGCCTACGCGGTAGGACAGAGTCTGGGCAACATCACGATTTTGGCGACGTTGGTCCTAGTGGCCGGGATGTGTGTCAACGGTGCGCAATCGGCGATGCCGTCGCTGGCGGCGCGGTTTTATCCGACTCAGGGGCGGGCGACCGGGGTGTCGTGGATGCTCGGGATTGGCCGGTTCGGCGCGATTCTCGGGGCGTGGATGGGCGCGACGCTGCTTGGATTGGGCTGGAATTTTGAGCAAGTGCTGACGGCGCTTGTGATTCCGGCGGCCGTGGCGGCCACGGCGGTGGTGATCAAGGGCATGGTCAGTCATGCGGATGCGACCTGACAGTCTGATCCGGATTCTTTGGCGCGTTTGATGGCCTCTTCGCGGGCAAGCCTCGCTCCTACAGGAATGATGATGTCCGTGATTTCGCGAACACCACCAAACCGTAGGAGCGAGGCTTGCCCGCGAAGCCTTTAAGGATCGGTAGCGAGACAACAATCTGTTCGATAAACGAACACTCAGTCGATTATCGGATTGTTTGGCGTTTTGCACAGGCTTAACCTTCAGGCATTCCGGCGCTTAACCTCGCGCCTTTTTCATCCACTGTCGGTTCAAAACAAAACGGGAGCCTGCCCCATGGCTGAAATCCTTTCGCTGCACGACGCGGTGAAGCAATTCGTCAACGACGGCGATACCGTCGCGCTCGAAGGCTTCACTCACCTGATCCCTACGGCGGCAGGTCACGAAATCATTCGCCAGGGCAAGAAAGATCTGACGCTGGTCCGGATGACGCCTGACCTGATCTACGACCAGTTGATCGGCGCCGGTTGTGCTCGCAAGCTGATTTTCTCCTGGGGCGGCAACCCGGGTGTCGGTTCGCTGCACCGTCTGCGTGACGCGGTCGAGAAGCAGTGGCCGCACGCGCTGGAAATCGAAGAGCACAGCCACGCCGACCTGGCCAATGCCTACGTCGCTGGCGCCTCCGGCCTACCGTTCGCGGTGCTGCGTGCCTACGCCGGTTCCGACTTGCCGAAGGTCAACCCGCTGATCAAAACCGTCACCTGCCCGTTCACCGGCGAAGTATTGGCGGCCGTGCCTTCGGTCCGCCCGGACATCACCGTGATTCACGCACAGAAAGCCGACCGCAAAGGCAACGTGCTGCTCTGGGGCATTCTCGGTGTACAAAAAGAAGCAGCGCTGGCTGCCAAGCGCTGCATCGTTACCGTTGAAGAAATCGTCGACGACCTCAATGCACCGATGAACGCCTGCGTGCTGCCGACCTGGGCCCTGAGCGCGGTCTGCCACGTCCCTGGTGGCGCGCATCCGTCCTACGCCCACGGTTACAACGAGCGCGACAACCGCTTCTACCAGGCTTGGGACCCGATTGCCCGCGACCGTGAAACCTTCACTGCGTGGATCAACGAATACATCCACGGCTGCGCTGACTTCAGCGAGTTTCAGGCCAAGCTGGCCGCTGCTTCGGAGGCCAAGTAATGACTTACACAACCAATGAAATGATGACCGTCGCCGCCGCCCGCCGCTTGAAGAACGGTTCGGTGTGCTTCGTCGGCATCGGACTGCCGTCGAAAGCCGCCAACCTGGCGCGGCTGACGTCCTCACCGGATGTCGTCCTGATCTACGAGTCGGGTCCGATCGGTGCCAAGCCAAGCGTGTTGCCGCTGTCGATCGGTGACGGCGAACTGGCGGAAACCGCCGACACCGTCGTCCCCACCGGTGAGATTTTTCGCTACTGGCTGCAGGGCGGGCGTATCGATGTCGGTTTCCTCGGCGCCGCGCAGGTCGACCGCTTCGGCAACATCAACACCACGGTGGTGGGCGATTACCACGCGCCGAAAGTCCGCCTGCCAGGTGCTGGCGGCGCGCCGGAGATTGCCGGTTCGGCCAAAAGCGTTTTGATCATCCTTAAACAGTCCGCGCGTTCCTTTGTCGACAAACTCGATTTCATTACCTCGGTCGGACATGGCGAGGGAGGTGATTCTCGCAAGCGTCTCGGCCTGCCGGGCGCAGGGCCAGTCGGCATCATTACCGACCTGTGCATCATGGAGCCGGAAGCGGACACCCATGAATTCGTGGTCACCGCGCTGCACCCGGGCGTGACTCGCGAGCAAGTGATTGCCGCCACTGGTTGGGCAATTCGCTTTGCAGAAAATGTCGAAAATACGGCTGAGCCATCGGATGTTGAGCTGAAGGCGCTCAGGGACCTGGAAGCCCGCACCGCCGCCGCCCACGGCCAAGCCCTTGGAGAAGCGTGATGCGTGACGTTTATATCTGCGACGCGATTCGCACCCCCATCGGCCGTTTCGGCGGTGGCCTGTCCGCGGTGCGTGCTGATGACCTCGCTGCCGTGCCAATCAAGGCGCTGATGGAGCGCAACCCGTCGGTGGACTGGACGGCTGTGGACGAGGTGTTCCTCGGCTGCGCCAACCAGGCCGGCGAAGACAACCGCAACGTCGCCCGCATGGCGCTGCTGCTGGCGGGCCTGCCGGAAAGCATTCCCGGCGTTACCCTCAATCGCCTCTGCGCGTCGGGCATGGACGCCATCGGCACCGCGTTCCGCGCCATCGCCAGTGGCGAAATGGAGCTGGCGATTGCCGGCGGCGTCGAGTCGATGTCCCGCGCGCCGTTCGTGATGGGCAAGGCCGATGCGGCGTTCTCGCGCAACATGAAACTGGAAGACACCACCATTGGCTGGCGCTTCATCAACCCGTTGATGAAAGCGCAATACGGCGTCGATGCAATGCCGCAGACCGCCGACAACGTGGCTGAAGATTACGAAATTTCCCGCGAGGATCAGGACGCTTTCGCACTGCGCAGTCAGCAGCGGACAGCCGCCGCGCAAGCTGCAGGATTTTTCGCTGAAGAAATCGTCGAAGTGCGGATTGCCCACAAGAAAGGCGAAACCGTCGTCAGCCAGGATGAGCATCCACGTGCCGACACCACGCTGGAAACCCTGGCCAAGCTGAAGCCGGTCAACGGTCCAGACAAAACCGTGACCGCCGGCAATGCTTCCGGTGTGAACGACGGCGCGGCGG
Source organism: Pseudomonas sp. LBUM1660 (assembly GCF_059695935.1). Lineage (NCBI taxonomy): Bacteria > Pseudomonadati > Pseudomonadota > Gammaproteobacteria > Pseudomonadales > Pseudomonadaceae > Pseudomonas > Pseudomonas sp. LBUM1660. Next base: position 1,587,814 of record NZ_CP166795.1, read on the forward strand.
CGATGATCCTGGCCTCCGCTGAAGCTGTAAAGAAACATGGCCTGACCGCCCGCGCCAAAGTGCTGGGCATGGCGAGCGCCGGCGTCGCACCTCGGGTGATGGGCATCGGCCCGGTGCCGGCAGTGCGCAAATTGACCGAGCGCCTCGGGCTTGCTGTCAGCGATTTCGACGTGATCGAACTCAACGAAGCCTTCGCCAGCCAAGGGTTGGCGGTACTGCGCGAGCTGGGCTTGGCGGACGACGCGGCTCAGGTCAACCCGAACGGTGGCGCCATCGCCTTGGGCCATCCGTTGGGCATGAGCGGTGCGCGTCTGGTCCTTACAGCGTTGCATCAGCTTGAAAAAACGGGTGGCAAGAAGGGGCTGGCGACCATGTGCGTCGGCGTCGGCCAGGGTCTGGCCTTGGCCATCGAGCGCGTCTGACGCCCGGCAGACTAATAAGAACAGAGGAAAGCGAAATGACTGACAAGCCTGGTTACCGTCGCCCGCAGGAAGGCACCCAGCCGGACTACCTGCACCCGACGTATCAATCCACCAACCGTCGCGCGCCGTCCAAGCCGTTGGTGTTTTTGCCGCATTCGTTGTCGGAAATTACCGGCCCGACCATCGGTGCCGAGCGTATCAACGAAAAGGACAACGACCTGACGGTGCAGCATGCGGGCGAACCGTTGGGCGAGCGCATCATCATCCACGGCCGCGTGCTGGATGAGGACGGCTTGCCGGTGCCGGGGATTCTGGTGGAGATCTGGCAGGCCAATGCCGCCGGTCGCTACAACCATGCCCGCGACCTGCACGACGCGCCGCTGGACCCGAACTTCACCGGCACCGGCCGCACCTTGACCGACGCTGATGGCTGGTACCAGTTCCAGACCATCAAACCCGGCGCCTATCCGTGGGGCAACCACCACAATGCGTGGCGCCCGGCGCACATCCATTTCTCGCTGTTTGGGCCGAGCATTCTGACGCGGTTGGTCACGCAGATGTATTTTCCGGGCGACCCGCTGCTGGCCTACGACCCGATCTACAACTGCGTACCGGATACCCGCGCCAAAGAGCGTTTGATCGCCACGTTCGATCTGGAAAAAACCATCCCTTCCTATGCCCTCGGTTATCGCTGGGACATCGTCTTGCGCGGCCGTGAAGCCACGCCGATGGAGAAATAAGATGACGCTGAACGCGACCACGTCCCACACCGTCGGGCCGTATTACCACATCGGCCTGACCTGGCTGAACCGCGAAGACTTGACCGTCGAACACACCCTCGGCGAGCGCGTGGCGATCACCGGGCAAGTCGTCGATGGCAATGGCGACTTCGTCAACGATGCGATGCTGGAAGTCTGGCAGGCCAACGCGGCCGGCAAATACGACCACCCCGAAGACGACCAGGCCAAGCCCCTGGACCCGAACTTCGAAGGCTTCGGCAGGGTGCCGGTGGATGCTGAAGGGCGTTTCCGCTTCACCACGATCAAACCCGGAACGGTGCAAGGCCTGAAGGGCTCGACCCAGGCGCCGCACCTGGTGGTGCTGGTGTTCGCTCGCGGGTTGGTGAAGCACTTGCTGACGCGGATTTATTTTGAGGGCGAACAGGCCAATGTGGCGGATCCGCTGCTGGAGTGTGTGCCGGCTGAACGCCGCAACACCTTGTTGGCGAAGAAGGATGCGTCCGGTGTGTACCAGTGGAATGTCGTCCTGCAGGGCACCGATGCCGAGACGGTGTTCTTCGACTATTAAATGAACACAGCTCCCACAGGGACATGTGTCGCTGATCTATCTGTGGAATGGGACTGTTGCAGAGTGTGTCTAGACTGCCATGGTCCCCAAAGAGTGAAGAACAATGACAACCCCCACCGCTATTCCAGCGCATTACACCGGCGAAGAGCGCAGCAAAAGGATCTTCGCGATTGTCGGCGCCTCGTCCGGTAACTTCGTGGTTTATATGTGCATGCAGCCGCTGTTCGGCATGCTCGCGGACAAGATCGGCCGACGTAACTCGATGCTGTGGTTCGGTGTATTGGGGACGCATCACGACCTTTGATCCATACGCGTGGGCCTCACCGGCCCATGCCTTCAGGGACTGTTTATGAACCAGCGACCGGGCAATCAATTGTTCGATGCCTATTTCACCGCCCGCGGCATGCGGGAAGTGTTCTGCGATCACGGCCGGGTGCAGGCCATGCTCGATTTCGAAGCGGCATTGGCCCGGGCCGAGGCGCGGGTGGGCTTGATTCCGCCATCGGCTGTCGCGTCGATCGAAGCGGCTTGTCAGGCGGGGCATTACGACTTTGCCGCACTCGGCGAGGCGATTGCCTCGGCGGGCAATTCGGCGATTCCGTTGGTCAAGGCGCTGGGCAAACAGATCGCCACTCACGATGCCGAAGCCGAACGCTACGTGCATCTGGGCGCCACCAGTCAGGACGTGATGGACACGGGTTTGGTGTTGCAACTGCGCCGCGCGCTGGAACTGATCGAAAGCGATTTGGCGCAACTGGGCGAAACGCTCTCCATCCAGGCTCAGCGTTACGTCGCCACACCGCTGGCTGGACGCACGTGGTTGCAGCACGCAACGCCGGTCACCCTCGGCATGAAAATCGCCGGTTGGCTGGGCGCCATCACCCGCAGCCGACAACGTCTGCAAGAACTCAAGCCGCGCCTGCTGGTGCTGCAATTCGGCGGCGCCTCGGGAACCCTGGCAGCCCTCGGCGACCAGGCGATGCCGATTGCCCAAGCCTTGGCCGGTGAGCTGCAATTGACGTTGCCGGATCAACCCTGGCACACCCAGCGTGATCGCTTGGTGGAATTTGGCGCGGTACTCGGTTTGATCGCCGGCAGCCTCGGCAAAACCGGTCGCGACATCAGCCTGTTGATGCAGACCGAAGCCGGCGAAGTGTTCGAGCCGTCGGCTCCGGGCAAGGGCGGTTCTTCGACCATGCCGCACAAACGCAACCCGGTGGGCGCCGCGGTGCTGATCGGTGCGGCGACTCGGGTTCCCGGTTTGCTCTCGACCCTGTTCAGCGCCATGCCGCAGGAACACGAGCGTAGCCTGGGCTTGTGGCATGCCGAATGGGAAACCCTGCCAGAGATTTGCTGCCTGGTGTCCGGCAGCCTCAAGCAAGCGTTGCTGGTGGCGGACGCACTGGAAGTGGACGCCGAGCGCATGGCCCGCAACCTCGACCTGACCCAGGGTTTGGTGCTGGCCGAAGCGGTGAGCATCGTCCTCGCGCAACGGGTTGGCCGCGACACCGCGCACCATCTGCTGGAGCAATGCTGCAAACGTGCTGTGGCCGAGCAACGGCATCTGCGAGCGGTACTCGGCGAAGAGCCGCAAGTAACCGCCGAGCTTTCTGCCCCTGAACTCGATCGTCTGCTGGACCCCGCCCATTACCTCGGCCAGGCCCGTACCTGGGTCGAGCGGGCGGTGGCTGAACATTCTGCGTTGACTGCCTGAAGGAGATTGCTGTGGCTTTCGTACAACTCGCCGAGGGCGAACTGAACTATCAAATTGAAGGGCCGCAAATAGACGGGCGGGACGACGCGCCGGTGCTGGTGCTCTCCAATTCGCTGGGCACTGATCTGCACATGTGGGACGCGCAAATCGCAGCGTTCTCCGAGCATTTCCGGGTGCTGCGTTTTGACACCCGTGGTCACGGCAAATCGCTGGTCACGCCGGGTCCGTACAGCATCGAGCAACTGGGCCACGACGTGCTGGCGCTGATGGATGCGTTGCACATCGAGCGCGCGCATTTTTGCGGGCTGTCCATGGGTGGCCTGATCGGCCAGTGGCTGGGCATCAATGCCGGTGATCGATTGAACAAACTGGTGGTGTGCAACACCGCCGCGAAGATTGGTGATCCGTCGGTGTGGAACCCACGGATCGAAACCGTGCTGCGTGACGGTTCGGCCGCGATGGTCGCCTTGCGCGATGCGTCGATTGCTCGTTGGTTTACCCCTGACTTTGCCGAGGCCAACCCGGCTGCCGCGAAGCGGATTACCGACATGCTCGCGGCCACTTCGCCTGAAGGTTATGCCGCCAACTGCGCCGCCGTGCGTGATGCCGACTTCCGTGATCAGCTATCCGCGATCAAGGTGCCGCTGCTGGTCATCGCCGGCACCGAAGACGCGGTCACGCCGCCGTCCGGTGGGCACTTTATTCAGGAACATGTGCAGGGCGCCGAGTACGCGGAGTTCTACGCTGCGCATTTGTCCAGCGTTCAGGCTGGCAGCGCGTTCAGCGAGCGGGTGCTTGCGTTTCTACTGGGTCATTGAGGAGATTTTCGTGGACGAAAAACAACGATACGACGAAGGCCTGGAAGTCCGTCGCGCGGTGCTCGGTGACGCCCATGTCGACCGCAGCCTGAATGCCCTGACCGAGTTCAACTCGGAGTTCCAGGAAATGATCACCCGCCACGCGTGGGGCGACATCTGGACCCGTCCGGGCCTGCCACGCCATACCCGCAGTCTGATCACCATCGCCATGCTGATCGGCATGAACCGCAACGAGGAACTCAAACTGCACCTGCGCGCCGCCGCCAACAATGGCGTGACCCGCGGCGAGATCAAGGAAGTGATCATGCAGAGCGCGATCTACTGCGGTATCCCGGCGGCGAATGCGACGTTTCATTTGGCGGAGTCGGTTTGGGATGAATTGGGGGTTGAATCGCGGGAGTGATCCTGGCGATTTGCGGTGTCTGAGCTGACGCCATCGCGAGCAGGGTCGCTCCCACAGGGGATGTCCGGTGAATACATGATTTGTATTCGCACAGGACCATTGTGGGAGCGAGCCTGCTCGCGATAGCGGTAGGTCAGCTTGCATCGATGGTGAATGACACACCGCCATCGCGGGCAAGCCCCGCGACCACAGGGTCAAGCGGTGGCGACAATGAAGATCCGCTTGAACGGAAACAGCGTGCGTCCATCGCATTCTCGCGGGTAATGCGCATGCACCCGCATCATGAAGTGATAAATGAACCGCGCCTGTTCCTCATCCTTTAAGCCTTGCATCACCGCCCGCAAGGCCGAGACCTTGATCCAGTCATAAATCGGCGACTTGCCGTCCACGACCTGCAACTGCTCGGTCTCCCAGATATCCAGCGTCCGTGTGATCGGTGAAAGCAACCGGTGGTAATTTTCCAGCGACAATAACGGCCGCGCCGCCATCGTCTCGCGCAGTTGTGGGGAGCCGAGCGGTTTGCCGTCGGAGCCGCCAACGTTGAGTGTATCGAGCATCAGTCCATACCAGACCGAATCCCGCCAGTCAGGCATGTGCGCCGCCAGGCAACCGCCCGGATTGAGATAACCTAGCAAACGCGGCAGCAACTGTTCGTGACCGTCGATGAAGTGCAGCACGGCGGCAGCAAAGAGCAGGTCGGCGGGTCGCTCCGGTTGCCAGTTCTGTAGATCGCACTGCTTCCACTGCGCGTTGATCGGCAAGCATCGGGCTTCCTGAAGCATCTGTTCCGAACTGTCGATGCCCATCAGGTGTGCGCGGGGCCAGCGTTTGGCCAAAACTTGCGTCGCGATGCCGGTGCCACACCCCAGGTCGTAGATGCGCTTGGGGTTTTTAATGTCGACACGGTCGATTAGCTCGTTCACCGGTCGTTGTCGAAGATGTGAGAATTGCTGGTAGGCCTTGGCGTCCCAGTCGCGTTTGACGGGATCCGATTTGAGTGGAGTGATCATGAGGTGGTCCTCTGGTGATCAAGTGGTTGTCTTCCGATGACAGCCTGGCTCAAGTCTTGCGGACCAACATCAACAGATAACGGAAGCGGGAAGGGGGGGGCGCCTGAGTCCTGTCAGGTTTTTTCACTGTAATTGAAGGTCGGTAAAGCGCCAGCCAATCGGACAGGTGGCGCAAATCCAGTGTGGGCGAGCCTGCTCGCGAAAGCGGTCTGTCAGCCACCCCAGTTCGGAATGTGCCGCTGCCTTCGCGAGCAGGTCGGATCGCCGTACCGTCGCGCCCACATTTGATCGGTGTTTACAGCAGGCTGATCGGATAGCTGACGATCAACCGATTCTCATCGAACTCGTTATTACTGAAGTCCCGGCGAATGGTCGAGTTGCGCCATTTGACGTTGAGGTCCTTGAGCGCGCCGCTTTGCACGGTGTAACCCAGTTCACTTTCGCGGCCCCATTCCTTGCCGTTGGTGATGGCTCCGGTGTGCACGTTGTCGCCGCTGATGTAGCGGTTCATCAGGGTCAGGCCGGGGATGCCGAGGGCGACGAAGTTGTAGTCGTGGCGCAGCTGCCAGGATTTTTCCCGGGCGTTGTCATAACTGGCGTTGTAGCTGTCGTTGGCCAGGGTGCCACCGCTGGTGCCGTTGACCCGCATCCAGGCGTTGTCGCCGGTGAGTTTTTGCAGGCCGACGTAAAAGGTGTGGCCGCCGTATTTGGCCGAGAACAGACCTGACCAGGTCTTGTTGTCCAGGTCGCCGGCTCGGGCGCTGCCGTCCTCCTTGCCGTAGAAGAAACCCAGGTTGGCGCCGAGGGTCCAGTCGCCAATGGGCTGACTGTGAATCAGATTCACGTACTGCTGGCTGTAGATGTCCTTGAGTTCGGCGTTCCACAGGCCGATCTGGGTACGCTTGTCGTTGAAGGCGTATTCGCCGCCCTGGAAGTTGAAGCGGTCGGAGGTAAAGGTCGGTTTTCCGGTCATCGACAGGTCGCTCATGCTGCTGTCGTCGCGCGGGCTATTGGCGCGGAACTGGCCGCCATAGAGCGTCAGGCCGGCGATTTCTTTCGAGGTGATCTGGCCACCACGAAAGGTTTGCGGCAGGGAGCGACCGTCGTCCGAGCGCAGGATCGGCAGCACCGGCATCCATTCGCCTACCTTGACTTCGGTTTGCGACAACCTGGCCTTGAACGCTACGTTGGTGCGACCGAAGTTGTCCGCCGGGCGGCCGTCGTGATCCAGCGGCAGCAACTGCGTCCCGCCCGTGCCTTTACCGCCATCGAGCTTCACCGAGTACAACCCCAGCACGTCCAAGCCGAACCCGACGGTGCCCTGGGTGAAGCCAGACTTGGCGTCGAGAATGAAACTTTGTGTCCACTCTTCCGCCTTGCCCTGGGCCTTGGTCGGGTTGGTGAAGTTGCGGTTGATGTAGAAATTGCGCAGGTTCAGGTTGACCTTGGCGCCTTCGACAAAACCCGACTCCTCGGCCATGGCGGGCAGTGCCGCGCTGGCCAGGGCGATGGCGATCAGGCTTGGGAAGTAGTAAGGCGTGGTGGAAGGCGTCATGGGCTCGGGTCTCTCTAATTGTTAGGGATGAAACGGGGCGCTGCCGCAACGTTGGGGTTGCAGACAAGGGATTCGATGTCGTGAAAAACGGGGTGGGGTCAGCCGGACAGGGCAGGGCGCGGGGGCATGGTGTCGAACCTGATGTTATTGGTCTTGTGCGACGAATGGTGCGGGGGATGGACTTGAGGGTTCAATCGGCAAAAGCGGGTTTTGGGCGGTTATCGAACGCATGTTGGTCTGAGGCTTTTGTGTTGTTTGGGCTGGCCTCTTCGCGGGCAAGCCTCGCTCCTACGGGTTGTGCCGGGTTCATGGAATATGATTTAGGAGCGAGGCTTGCCCGCGAAGGGGGCAGTCCTGACAACACACCTTTTCCCGCAGCCAACAAAAAGCCCACCAAAAAGGTGGGCTTGATGTTTTCACAGCGCTATCAGAACAACTTCATCTTCGGCGCTTCTTCTTTCAGCGGTTCGACTTTCGCCGTCTGTTCGTTCCAGCCACCACCCAACGCCTTGTACAGATTGACCGCGCTGACCAGCTGCGCCAGACGATCGGTGATCAGCACTTGTTGGGCACTGAACAGCTGACGCTGGGCGTCGAGGAAGGTCAGGTTGCTGTCGACACCGATACGGTAGCGACGCTCGGCCAGACGGTAGTAGTCCTGGTTGGCGGTGACGAAATCACGCTGCGCCTGCAACTGATCGGTGTAGGTCTGGCGGGCGGCCAGGCCGTCGGCGACTTCCTGGAAGGCCGTTTGAATGGACTTCTCGTAGTTCGCCACGCCGATGTCTTTCTGGATTTTCGAGTAATCCAGGCTGGCGCGCAGGCTGCCGGCGTTGAAGATCGGCAGGTTGATCTGCGGCGAGAACAACCAGGTGCCCGAACCGCCCTTGAACAGACCGGACAGGTCCGGGCTCAGGGTCCCGGCGTTGGCCGTCAGGCTGATGCTCGGGAAGAACGCCGCCCGTGCCGCGCCGATGTTGGCGTTGGCCGCTTTCAGGTTGTACTCGGCCTGGAGAATGTCCGGACGACGTTGCAGCAAGTCCGATGGCAGACCGGGCGGTACGTCGCTCAGCAGGTTGTCAGACAGTGGTTTGGCGGCTTGCAAATTGGCCGGGATGCCGGTTCCGAGCAGCAGCGCCAGGCTGTTTTCATCCTGCGCGACCTGACGGGTGTACTTGGCCAATTGTGCCCGGGCGTTTTCCACCGAGGTGCGCGACTGGGCCAGGTCCAGGGCCGAGGCCACACCGACTTCGTTGCTGCGCGCGGTGAGCTTGTAGCTCTCCTCGAACGCGCCGAGGGTGTCCTGGGTCAGTTTCAGCAGTTCCTTGTCGGCCTGCCAGGTCAGGTAGGCATTGGCCACGCTGGCCACCAGACTGATCTGCGTGCTGCGGCGGCCTTCTTCAGTGGCGAAGTATTTCTGCAGGGCTTCTTCGCTGAGGCTGCGAACCCGACCGAACAGGTCGAGTTCATAAGCGCTGATGCCGACGGTGGCCGAGTAGGAACTGGTAATCCCTGCTTGACCGGTCTGCGAAGCGTTAGCCGGAACGCGCTGACGGCTGCCGGTGCCATTGGCCGAAACAGCCGGGAACAGATCGGCACGCTGGATGCGGTACTGAGCGGCGAACGCGTCGATGTTCAGGGCTGCGACACGCAGGTCACGGTTGTTTTCCAGCGAAACCTGGATCAGCTGTTGCAGGGCCGGGTCATGGAAAAACTGCTTCCAGCCCTGTTCCGCAGCCGCCTGGCTTGGCGCCTGGGCCGGCGAATACGCCGGACCTTGCGGGTATTGGCCCGCCACTGGCGCCTCAGGCTGCTGATAATCGGGGATCAGCGAGCAGCCGCTCAGCACGAAGGCGGCAACTGCGATGGAGAGTAGCGACTTGCTCATTGGCCAGCCTCTTTAGAAGGTTCAATAGCGTCGTCCTGGTCGGCTTTTTTGCGTTGGCCAATGGACGACACGGTGACGAAGAACAGTGGGACCCAGAAGATCGCCAATACGGTGGCGGTGATCATACCGCCGATAACGCCCGTGCCGATTGCATGTTGGCTACCTGAACCGGCGCCCGTAGAAATCGCCAGCGGTACCACACCGAGCACGAAGGCCAGCGAGGTCATGATGATCGGTCGCAAACGCATCCGGCACGCTTCGATTGCCGCATCGCGCAGGCTACGCCCTTGCTCATGCAGTTCCTTGGCGAATTCGACGATCAGAATGGCGTTTTTCGCTGCCAGACCGATGGTTGTCAACAGACCTACCTGGAAGTACACGTCGTTGGAGAGTCCCCGAAGACTGGTGGCCAACAGCGCCCCGATGATCCCCAGAGGCACCACCAGCATTACTGCGATCGGAATCGACCAGCTTTCGTACAGCGCCGCCAGGCACAGGAACACCATCAGCAGCGACAACGCATACAGCGCTGGCGCCTGTGAGCCCGATAGTCGTTCTTCGTATGACAGACCGGTCCAGGAAATACCGACACCGGCCGGCAGTTTCTTGGCCAGGGCTTCGACTTCCGCCATGGCGTCACCGGTGGAGTAGCCCGGAGCCGGGGCACCGAGGATTTCCATCGCTTCTACACCGTTGTAACGCGAAAGCTTCGGCGCACCGTAAATCCACTCGCCCTTGGCGAAGGCTGAGAAGGGCACCATGGTGCCTGCGGCGTTACGCACATACCATTTTTTGATGTCTTCCGGGCTCATCCGCGAACCGGGTTGACCTTGCACGTAGACCTTCTTCACCCGACCACGGTCGATGAAGTCGTTGACGTAGCTACTGCCCAAGGCAATCGACAGGGTGCTGTTGATGTCGGTGAGGGTCAGGCCCAGCGCGCTGGCCTTCTCGTCATCGATTTCCAACTGGTATTGCGGCTCGTCGTTCAGGCCGTTCGGACGCACCTGATAAAGCACCTTGCTCTGTGCCGCCATGCCGAGGAACTGGTTGCGAGCCGCCATCAACTTGTCGTGACCGATACCGGCGCGGTCTTGCAGGAACACGTCGAAACCGGTGGCGTTACCCAACTCCAGTACCGCGGGTGGCGCGAAGGCGAACACCATCGCATCGCGAAAGGTGAAGAAGTGCTGCTGGGCGCGGGCGGCAAGTTTGAACACGCTGTTTTCCGCATCCCGCTGATCCCACGGCTTGAGCATGATGAACGCCATGCCCGAGCTTTGGCCGCGACCGGCGAAGTTGAAGCCGTTGACGGTAAAGACCGAGGCGACGGCGCTCGATTCCTTATCCAGCAGGTAAGAGCGCATCTCATCGATCACCACCTGCGTGCGCTCGGCGCTGGAGCCGGCCGGGGTCTGGACCTGGGCAAACAGCACGCCCTGGTCTTCTTCCGGCAGGAACGCCGTTGGGATGCGGGTGAACAGCCAGATCATGCCGACGACAATGATCAAGTAGGCCAGCAGGTACGGCGCCTTGTGCGTGAGCATGTTGCCTACGCCGCGCTCATAGCTTTTGACGCCGCGGTCGAAACTGCGGTTGAACCAGCCGAAGAAGCCGCGTTTGGGTGTGCCGTGCTCGCCTTTCGGAATCGCCTTGAGCATGGTGGCGCACAGTGCCGGGGTGAAGATCAGGGCAACCAGCACAGACAGGGCCATGGCCGAGACGATGGTGATAGAGAACTGCTTGTAGATCACGCCCGTGGAGCCGCTGAAGAACGCCATCGGCAGCAGTACCGCTGACAGCACCAGGGCGATACCGACCAGTGCACCCTGGATCTGCCCCATGGATTTCTTGGTGGCCTCCTTGGGTGACAGGCCTTCTTCACTCATGACCCGTTCGACGTTTTCCACCACGACAATGGCATCGTCCACCAGCAAACCGATGGCCAACACCATACCGAACATGGTCAGGGTGTTGATGCTGAAACCGAACGCCGCGAGGATCCCGAATGTACCCAGCAATACCACCGGCACGGTCATCGTGGTGATGACGGTGGCGCGGAAGTTTTGCAGGAACAGGAACATCACCAGGAACACCAACACGATCGCTTCGACCAGGGTTTCAACCACACCCTTGATCGACTCGGTCACCACTGGGGTGGTGTCGTATGGGAAGACCACTTCCATGCCTTGCGGGAAGAACGGCTTGAGCGTGTTGATGGTGTTGCGCAGCGCTTTCGCGGTGTCGAGAGCGTTGGCACCGTTGGCCAGTTTCACCGCCAGACCGGAAGCCGGTGCGCCGTTGAACTGAGCGTTGATGCTGTAGTTTTCACCACCCAGGCCCACATCGGCGACATCGGACAGGCGCACTTGCGAGCCGTCTTTGTTGACCTTGAGCAGGATCTTGTTGAACTGCTCGGCAGTCTGCAGGCGGGTCTTGCCGATGATGGTGGCGTTCAACTGCTGGCCGGGGGCAGCAGGCAGGCCGCCCAGTTGACCGGAGGACACCTGGATGTTCTGCGCTGCGATGGCCGCTTTCACGTCCACTGGCGTCAGGTTGAAGTTGTTCAGCTTGGCCGGATCGAGCCAGACACGCATCGCGTACTGGGAGCCGAAGACCTGGAAGTCACCAACACCGGCGGTCCGCGAGATCGGGTCCTGCATGTTCGACACGATGTAGTTGGACAGGTCGTCCTTGGTCATGCTGCCGTCGCGCGAGACCACGCCGATCACTAACAGGAAGTTTTTCACTGCCTTGGTCACGCGGATACCCTGTTGCTGCACTTCTTGCGGCAGCAGCGGGGTGGCCAGGTTCAGTTTGTTCTGGACCTGGACCTGCGCGGTATCGGAGTTGGTGCCCTGCTCGAAGGTCGCGGTAATGGTCATGCTGCCGTCGGAGTTACTTTCCGAGGAGACATAACGCAGGTTATCGATACCGTTGAGCTGTTGCTCGATCACTTGCACCACGGTGTCCTGCACGGTTTGTGCAGACGCGCCTGGGTAGGTCACGGAGATGGCAATGGCCGGTGGCGCAATACTTGGGTACTGGTTAATCGGTAGCTTGAGGATCGATAGAGCCCCGACCAGCATGATCACCAGGGCAATTACCCAGGCGAAAATCGGACGGTCGATAAAAAATTTCGACATGGTTTACTCCCCTTTGCCGCTGGAAGCCTTGTCAGCTGCCTGTGCGGGGGCCGGGTTCTTTGCGCCAACGTTAGTCGCTTCACTGGCTTTGACTTCGATGCCAGGTTTGACGTATTGCAGCCCTTCGGTGATCAGTCGATCGCCGGCCTTCAGGCCGTCTTCGATGAGCCATTGGCTGCCGACGGTGCGGCTGGCCTTGAGCTGACGCAGTTCGACCTTGTTATCCGCACCGACGACCAGCGCGGTCGGCGTGCCTTTGAGGTCGCGGGTCACGCCTTGCTGTGGCGCCAGGATCGCTGCGCTGTTCACACCGGCCTGCAGCTGGGCGTGAACGAACATGCCCGGCAGAAGTGTGTGATCAGGGTTCGGGAACACGGCACGCAGGGTCACGGAACCGGTGGTCTGGTCAACCGAGACTTCGGAAAACTCGAGCTTGCCTTCCTGCTTGTACTGGCTGCCGTCTTCCAGGGTCAGCTTGACCGCTGCCGCGGTGTCACCGGCCTTTTGCAGACGACCGCTTTCCAGTTCGCGGCGCAGCTCAAGCAACTCTACGGAGGACTGGGTGACGTCGACATAGATCGGGTCCAGTTGTTGGATGACAGCCATGGCATCGACCTGGCCGCTGGTCACCAGCGCGCCTTCGGTCACGTTCGAGCGACCGATGCGGCCGGAGATCGGCGCGTAGACCTTGGTGTAGCGCACATTGATCTGCGCGGTTTGCAGAGCAGCTTCCGATTGCATGCGGTTGGCCACGGCCGTGTCGTATTCCTGACGACTGACAGCCTGTTCGTTGACCAGTTGCTTGTAGCGATCCGAGATTGACTTCGTCTGTTGCAGGTTGGCTTCGGCGCTTTTCAGCGTAGCGTCATAGACCGACGGATCGATCTGATACAGCTGCTGGCCGGCCTTGACGTCGCCGCCTTCCTTGAACAGACGTTTGAGAATGATGCCGTTGACCTGTGGGCGCACTTCGGCAATGCGGAACGCGCTGGTACGACCCGGAAGTTCGGAAGTCAGGGTGAAGGCTTGAGGTTGCAGGGTTACAACGCCGACCTGAGGAGGTGGCGCGGCGGGTGCCGCTTCTTCCTTTTTGCATCCGCTGAGCAGTGATGCCAAGGCGACGGCAGTGACCAGAGCGGTAACAGCTGGCTTGAATTGCATGAAAATCCTCGGGTCAGGCGCGCATGAAGCGCACAAGAAATGTGGAAGGGTAAAAATAGGTGCCGGGTGGATAAGTAGCTTGCTAAGGAATATACTTACGTTCATGGTTGTTTGTAAACACCTTGACTGCGTATCCACCCTGTTACCAACGCCCGTCAAAGGTTCGAATTGTAAGCCGGGGACGAGACCCAAGAGCGCTCGCCCCACTTTTGTTCAGCGGCTGTTCAGACATCGCTGAAGCATCCTGATTGAGGTTTTACTGCCATGGTCCGTCGTACCAAAGAGGAAGCTCAAGAAACCCGCAGCCAGATACTCGAAGCGGCAGAGAAGGCCTTTTATGAAAGGGGCGTGGCGCGCACGACGCTGGCGGACATCGCGACCCTGGCCGGTGTGACTCGCGGAGCCATCTACTGGCATTTCAGCAACAAGGCGGACCTGGTGCAGGCCATGCTCGATAGCTTGAAAGAGCCGCTCGATGAAATGGCCAGGGCCAGTGAGAGCGAAGATGAACTCGACCCGCTGGGCTGCATGCGCAAACTGCTGATTCATTTGTTTCATCAAGTTGCCCTGGACCCGAAAACCCGACGCATCAATGAGATTTTGTTTCATAAGTGCGAATTCACCGATGAAATGTGCGACCTGCGTCAGCAGCGCCGAGAGGTCAGTCTCGAATGCAATGTGCGAATCGCCCTGGCCCTGAGTAATGCGGTGAATCGGGGGCAAATGCCCGAGGACCTCGACACGGCCCGCGCGGCCATCAGCCTGCACGCCTACATCGATGGCATGCTTTACCAGTGGCTATTGGCCCCCGACAGTTTTCAACTGCACACTGAAGCCGAGCGTTGGGTCAATACAGGGTTGGACATGCTGCGCTTGAGCCCCAGCCTGCGCAAATGAAACAAAATGCGTAATTGGATCCGGTTATGTCAACCATTAAGGCGAGTATTGATCCCTTCAATGCACGCCTTATTGCAATGGGATGCTTTTATATACGCACGCTCGTCAGGTTGAAAGGTAGCGAACTACGTATTTTGTAGGGATTTTGTGTCGAGCGTGTGAATCAGTGTGAAGCCCTGTGAATAACCATGGCGCAACAAAAAGCCCCGACTCTTTCGAGTCGGGGCTTTTGCATTTCAAGGGGGACGCTTACATCACTGGATAGTCGATGTAGCCGACCGGGCCCTTGGAGTAGAACAATTCAGGACGCGCCTCATTCAGCGGCGCATCGGCCTTCAAACGTGCAGGCAGATCCGGGTTGGCAATGAACGGCACACCGAAGGCGACTGCATCGGCTTTGCCGGAAGCCAGCCAGGCGTTGGCGGTGTCCTTGGTGAAGCGTTCGTTGACGATGTACGGGCCGCCGAACGCTTCTTTAAGTTGTGGGCCGAGGCTGTCGCCTGCGTCTTGCTCACGGGAGCAGATGAACGCGATGCCACGTTTGCCCAACTCCTGAGCGACATAGGTGAAGGTCTCGGACAGATTGTCGTCGCCCATGTCATGCAAGTCGGCACGTGGTGACAGGTGCACACCCACGCGGCCTGCCCCCCAGACTTCGATCGCAGCGTCGGTCACTTCCAGCAACAGGCGAGCACGGTTCTCCAGGGAGCCGCCGTAATTGTCGGTGCGCTGGTTGGTGCTGGTTTGCAGGAACTGGTCGAGCAGGTAACCGTTGGCGCCGTGGATTTCCACGCCGTCGAAACCGGCGGCCTTGGCGTTCTCGGCACCCACGCGGTAAGCGTCGACGATGTCGGCGATTTCAGCGGTTTCCAGGGCGCGCGGAGTTGGGTAATCAGCCAGAGGGCGAACCAGGCTGACGTGACCTTTTTGCTGGATGGCGCTCGGTGCGACTGGCGCTTCACCGTTCAGGTACAACTCGTGGGAAACCCGGCCGACGTGCCACAGTTGCAGGAAAATCTTGCCACCGGCGCCGTGGATCGCTTTGGTCACGTTAGCCCAGCCGCGCACCTGATCGTTGGACCAGATACCCGGGGTGTCCGGGTAGCCGACGCCCATTGGCGTGACCGACGTGGCCTCGCTGAGGATCAGGCCGGCCGAGGCGCGTTGTACGTAGTATTCGGCCATCAGGGCGTTCGGAACACGGCCTTCGTCGGCGCGGCAGCGGGTCAGCGGCGCCATGATGATGCGGTTGGCCAGCTCGATGTCGCCCAGTTTGATCGGATCGAAAATAGTCGTCATTTAAGTACAACCCTCGTGAGGTATCAGTTGGTAGCAGGGGCCAGTTCGGGATTACCGCGCTGACGGAAAGTAATCAGGGTCACCAGCAGGGCGAGTACCGCCAGTGCGGCTGCCGCGAGTGGAACACTGGTCAGGCCGAAACCGTGGGCGATGACGCTGCCGCCGACCCAGGCGCCCAAGGCGTTGCCGATGTTGAAAGCGCCGATGTTGAGGGTCGACACCAGGTTCGGCGCGGCCTTGCCGTAGGTCACCACGTTCACTTGCAGGGCGGGCACGGCGGCAAAGCACGCGGTGGCCCAGAGGAACAGGGTGATTTCGGCAGGGATCAGTGCGACGCTGGTCCAGGTCAGTACGGTCGAGATCACGGCCATCGAGATGAAGACGCCGATCAGCGTCGCGGCCATGCCTTTGTCAGCCAGCTTGCCGCCGATGATGTTGCCGACCGTCAGGCCCAGGCCGATGAGCATCAGGGTCCAGGTCACGCCTTTGGGCGAGACGCCGGTGACATCACCGAGCAGCGGGGCGACATAGGTGAACAGGGTGAATACCGACGCCGCGAACAGCGCCGTCATGCTCAGCGACAGCCAGATCCCGGCGCCTTTGAGGGCGCGCAATTCGGCGCGCATGTCGAGTTTCTCTTCATCGCGCTTGGCCGGCAGGAAGCGGATCAGGCCAATCAACGCGATCACACCAATCACGGTCACTGCCCAGAAGGTCGAACGCCAGCCGGCTTCCTGACCGAGCGCGGTACCCAGCGGAACGCCGAGTACGTTGGCCAGGGTCAGGCCGGTGAACATCAAGGCCACGGCGGACGCGCGTTTGTTCGCCGGAACGAGACCTGCCGCCACCACCGAACCGATACCGAAGAACGCGCCGTGGCAGAGGGCGGTGACCACACGGGCAAACATCAGCACGTTGTAATCGGTCGCCATGGCACAGAGCAGGTTGCCGATGATGAAGATGCCCATCAACGCTACCAGTGCAGCCTTGCGCGGTAATCTGGAGGTGGCCAGTGCCATGAACGGCGCACCGATGGCCACGCCCAGGGCGTAACCGGTCACCAGCCAGCCAGCGCCCGGGATCGATACGCCGAGATCAGCCGCCACGTCGGGCAGCAGGCCCATGATGACGAACTCGGTGGTGCCGATGGCGAAGGCGCTCAAGGCCAGAATGATAAGCGAGAGGGGCATTGGTTAATTCCTTGTCGGAGCGCTGAGCTCCTTGACGATGGCCGCGAGGAACGCCTGGATCACGTCCTCGTTGCGCTTGAAGAAGTGCCATTGACCGGCTTTCTGGCTGCTGATCAGTCCCGCACGTTGCAAGGTCGCCAAATGGGCGGACACGGTCGACTGCGACAGGCCGCAGCGTTGATCGATCTGTCCGGCGCAAATGCCGTACTCGTGGTTGTGGATCTGTTCCGGGAACTGGGTCTTGGGGTCTTTCAGCCAGATGAGGATGTCTCGGCGGACTGGGTGTGCCAGGGCTTTTATTATTTCGTCGAGGTCGATGGTCATGGGTTTGGGCTCGTGATGAGTAAAACGCTATATCGCGATGAGGCGAACTTTAAATCGGTAGATCGCGATATACAAATATGATTTTGGTCTGGCGACCGCATAAATCGCTATATCGGGTTATAACGATGCGCTGAGTGTAAACATTCGAGGGCGCAATGCTAAGCTGCGCCCATGAACTATCTCGCCCATCTTCACCTCGGTGGCCAGCGTCCCGGTCAATTGCTCGGCAGTCTGTATGGCGATTTCGTCAAGGGACGGCTGCAAGGGCAGTTCGACCCGGAGATTGAAGCGGCCATCCAGCTGCATCGCAGCATCGACGTGTTTACCGACCGCCATCCGTTGGTGGATGCCTCGCTGTCGCGGTTTTCCATCACGCGCCGGCGTTACGCCGGGATCGTGCTCGACGTGTTTTTCGACCACTGCCTGGCGCGGGACTGGACACTTTATTCGGCTCAGCCGCTGGAGCGGTTCACCTCGGATGTGTATCGGGTGCTGTCGGCGGAGCCACAATTGCCGGAACGGTTGGCGAGGATTGCGCCGCACATGGTGGCGAATGACTGGTTGGGGTCTTATCAGGAATTCGACGTGCTGGAGCAGGTGCTACGGGGGATTTCCCGGCGGTTGACCCGACCAGAGGAACTGGCGGGGGCGATGCAGGAATTGCGCGTTCTGTATGAGCCGCTCAGTGAGGATTTCCGGTTGTTCTATCCGCAGCTTCAGAAGTTCGCTGCAACACCGCGAATCTAATGTGGGAGCGGGCTTGCTCGCGAATGCTGTGTGTCATTCAGCATTGATACCAACTGATACACCGCATTCGCGAGCAAGCCCGCTCCCACAGGGGATTAGTGTTTGTTCAGGGGATCTGCATCACGCCGCGATTGCGGGGCGCAGCGGTTCCGGTTGCGCCTGAGGGATCGCCCCAAACAACGCCTTCTGCACCGCCTGCTGTGCCTCGAACGCCAGCGCCGCACGCTCCCGGCCTTCGCAAGCGATCGGCTTGAGCACTTTGATTTCCACTTCCCCGCGATCATTGGCAAACAACCGCATCAGGTGCGACAGCAAATCATCATCGCCAATGAACGGCGCCAGCGAATCAAGTTCACCGTCACGCAGATAACGAATCGCCACCGGCTGCAGCTTCACTTCAGAATCAATCGCCGCTGACAGCAAGCGGCCATGAAAGGTACGCAATGAACGTCCATTGGTGGTGGTACCTTCCGGGAACATCAGCAGCGGATGTGCCTGCGCCAGGTGGCGCGTCATCTGTTTGCGAATCAGTTGGCTGTCACCCGAGCCGCGACGGATAAACAGGCTGCCAGCCTTGGCCGCCAACCAACCGGCCACCGGCCAGGTGCGCACTTCGGCTTTGGACAGAAATGACATCGGCGTGAGCATGCCCAGCAACGGAATGTCGGTCCAGGACACGTGATTGCTGACCCACAGCATCGGCTCTTTCGGCAGTTCACCGTGAACCGTCACGCGAAAGGGCAGGGCGTTGCTCAACCGCGCCATGAAAAATCGCGACCAGCGTTGGCGGCGTACCATCGAATGGGCAATCCCCAAGCGCTCGAACAGCCCGAACACACTGGCCATGCTCAACCCCAACGCGACCACCACCAGCACTCGCGCAATCCGCGCGTACACCCGTAACCGGCTCATCAGACCGCCGCCTTGAAGTGCTTGGCATAACGCGGGCAGAGTTCGTCGCGCTTGAGCAGGATAAACACGTCGGCGACCTGGAAGTCTTCGTCCCAGCACGGCTCGCCGCAGATCTTCGCGCCCAGGCGCATGTAGGCCTTGAGCAGCGGCGGCATTTCGGCGATCACGTTGGATGGGAGGTCCAAAACCGGCAGCGGCTTTTTCGGCTCGGCCCGCAAATGTTCGGTGCACAGGTAACGTTCGCGCAGTCGCTGCATGATCGCGTGGGCCTGAATCCCGCCGTCCTGCATCGGAATGCTCGCGCAACCCATTAAATAGCTGTAGCCGCCCTGATTCAGCACTTCAGCCAATTCACCCCAGAGCACCGCGATGGTGCCGCCGTTGCGATAAGCCGGGTCGACGCAGGTGCGACCGATTTCCAGGATCGGACCCTTCAGGTGGACCAGGCCGTGCAGGCTGAACTCTTCTTCACTGTAGAACTTGCCCAGACTGCTGGCGGCCGTGTGATCGAGCAAACGGGTGGTCGCTACCAAGCGACCGGTGTTCAAGTCACGCACGCCAATGTGGGCGCAGTGAACATCATAGTCGTCCATGTCCAGACCCAGCTCCGCGCCCTTGAGCTTGGCGTTGAACTCGCCGCTGAAGACGTTGAAACGCAAGGCCTGGGCTTCCTGCAATGCCTCGGCGCCCACCAGGCGTTCGGCTTGCAGGCGGCGTTCATTGCCGGTGTCGCTGATGCGGGCGATCTGAGTCATTGGGAATCTCCGTGCGGGCTGGTCAACCCGTCTTGGGTTAGAGCCGATCGACTTTCTTTATGCAGCCGTGTTGTGCAAAGTCAGGCTATGTAGCCCCGGTGTCATCGCCATGAAGCTTTGGTGATGCTTATATGACAGCCCTCAAGGAGCCTCTTATGCCCTGGCAAAACCTGTTGAATCGCCGCGATCGCCTGCCCGTTAACCCGGACCTGGCGGAGGGTTTCGCGACCTTGTTGCACACGTTGGGGACGGTCACGCCTTTCGAGCTGGCGGTGGTCGGCGGTCGGCTGATGGCGACGCCGGGGCTCGCGTTTCTGGTGGGCTATCAGGCGGCGCTGCGCATGCTTTGGCCGAGTGCACCGCTGAGCCTTGGCGCGTTGTGTGCCACCGAACAGCGCAGCCTGCGGGTGGCCGACATGCAGACTCGCCTGAGCGATTTACGCGTGAGTGGGCGCAAGGATTTTGTCACCGCTGGCGATGCGGCCGACTGGCTGCTGATAGCCGCGCGCAGCGAAGCGCCCGGCGAAACTGCGCGCTTGAGTCTGGCGGTGGTCTATCCCGATGAACCGGGCGTGCGCCTGGAAAAACTCCCGGCCATCGCGCTGATGCCGGACATCAGCCACGGTCGGTTGTTTCTGGACAACGCCCAGTGCGAATTGCTCGCGGGGGATGGCTGGGATGCCTACGTCAAACCGTTCCGCACGCTGGAAGACATTTATGTACTGAGCGCGATGACCGCGTGGCTGTATGGGGTGGGGCAGGACAGTGATTGGTCTCAGGCCCTGCAATTGCGGTTGCTGGCGCTGCTGGCCGGGTGTGCGGAAGTCAGCCGGCAAGCGCCGAATAATTTGGCCGGGCATGTGGTGCTGGGGGGATTGTTTGCGCAATTCGAGGGGCTCAAGGCTGAGGTCAATCAGGCACTGGTCGATGGCCCGCAGCACTGGGCGGCGATGTGGCAGCGTGATCAGAGCGTGATGGATCTGGCGGCGGGAGCCAGAGTTAAGCGATTGGCCAAGGCGTTGGCGGCGATCTGACTGGCCTCTTCGCGGGCAAGTCGGATCGCCGCACCGCTCGCTCCTACATGGGATCGCGAACTCCTGTAGGAGCGAGGCTTGCCCGCGAAGGCGGCCGCATAGGCGACACAAATTCCTAAATTGTCATCAACCTCGACTAGGCTCTGCAGGTTCATCCCTCCGAGCCCCCGCCATGTTCAAAGGCTTGCCCCTGATTTTCACGCTGCTGATCAGCCTCACCGCCCACGCCGAAACCTGGCCCGCCGAGCAATGGTCGACCGCTCCGACGGTCACCGGGCCAGCAGTTAAAGCCTTGGAAACCTACGCCTTCCCACCTCGCGATGATTCAACTCGGAAAGGCATCCGCACCGACGCCTTGCTGGTGATCCGTGACGGCCAATTGATCTACGAACGCTACGCCGGCCAAACCACTGCTGAAACTCCCCACCTGACCTGGTCGATCAGCAAAAGCCTGATGGCCACGGTCCTTGGCGTCGCCTATGGCGAAGGTCTGTTCAAACTCCAGGACCCGGTGCTGAAGTTTTATCCACTGCTGGAAAAACACCCGACCCTGACCATGGCCGACCTGCTGCATTGGGCCTCGGGTCTGGACTGGCAGGAAGACTATGAATACGCGCCGTTGAAATCCTCGGTGGTCGCGATGCTCTACACCCGGGGGCACCCGGACATGGCCGCGTTCACCGCCGATCACGGTGAATACGCCAAACCCGGCGAGGCATTCCGTTACTCCAGCGGTGACAGCAATCTGTTGTCTGCGGCGCTGAAAAACATCGTCGGCCCGGTACGTTATCCCGACTATCCATGGACGGCACTGTTCGAGCCTCTGGGGGTTCGCCACGCCGTCTGGGAAAGCGATGCCACGGGAACCTTCGTCGCTTCGTCCTATGCCTACCTCACCGCCCGTGACCTGGCGCGAGTCGGTCTGCTGATGGCGCGTGACGGTCGTTGGGGTGATCGACAGCTGCTGCCCAAAGACTGGGTCGCCTTTAACCGCGAACCCTTCGCCCGCTATCAAGCCAATCAGGACGATGCGGTTCCTGGCGGCCATTGGTGGCTCAATCGCGCGGGGGAGGGTGCTGCCAGTCCCTGGCCGGATGCCCCTGCTGACACCTTTGCCGCACTAGGCCATTGGGGGCAGGCGATGTACGTGATTCCCAGTGAAAACCTGGTGATCGTGCGCTACGGCGATGACCGCGACGACCTCTACCTGCACAACGAATTGCTCAAGCTCGCGCTCAAGGCCTTTGCCGGGAAGGTGCAGCCATGAACAACTTTATTCGTCGCCGACCGTTCAGCACGATGTGGCTGGTACTGCTGGTCGCCTTGCTCGGCTGGATCTGGCAGGAGCGGGTGGCGTTGTGGGCATTCCCCGACATCATCAGCGCCTACACCGCCAAGGAATATTGCTCGTGCCGGTACGTGATGAACAATCAGGCCGGGTACTGCCACACCTATGTAAAACAGTGGCTGCCCACCAGCGACTTTACCGATGACCCCGCGAGCAAGCGCGTGACCGTCAGCGGCATGGGCCGCAGCAACAGCGCGCAATGGATCGGCGAACGCCAGGGTTGCCGCCTGCAACCCTGAATGTGCTGAAATTTCTTGTGGTGTAGGGCTATTGTGGCGAGGGGGTTTACCCCCGTTGCGCTGCGAAGCAGTGCCAAAACCTGCAACAGTGTTTTATCTGACACACCGAGGTTGCTGAATTTACGACTGCTGCGCAGCCGAACGGGGGTAAACCCCCTCGCCACAACAGCCCTTCACCAAAGGGATATGTCATTGGTTCAAGTTCGGTGGCATTAGAGTTTGCAACCTGCCTCAGGGCGGTTAAGGTTCGTGCAGGTTTATTTGCCCCACGAGTCTCTATGTTCAAGCGGTCCCTTTCCAAAACCCTCGCCTTCCTGCTGCTGGCCGGCACCACCCTGTCGGCCCAAGCCAATTGGTACCTCGACGGCGAGTCCTCGCGGCTGTCGTTCATCAGCACCAAAAACGCCAACATCTCCGAAGTGCAGCGCTTTCTGGTGCTGCACGGAAAGGTCAGTCCCAAAGGCCTGGCCGAGGTGGAAGTCGAGATGGAGTCGGTGAACAGCGGCATCCCGTTGCGTGACGAACGCATGCGCAAGGAGTTGTTCGAGATCCAGACCTTTCCCGAAGCGCTGATCACCGCGCAGATCGATCTGCGCCCGATCAACGACCTCGCACCCGGTGCCCAACTGGAGCTGCGCTTGCCGCTGACCGTCAACCTTCACGGTAAAACCCACGAATACAACGCCGAACTGCTGGCAACTCGTCTCGATGACCGGCGCTTCCAGGTGGTGACCCTTGAACCGATTATCATCAATGCCGAAGACTTTGATCTGGCACCGGGCCTGGAAAGTTTGCGCAAGGTCGCCGGATTGTCGGCCATCAGTCTGTCGGTGCCGGTGGGTGCGGTACTGATATTCACGGCGCGCTGACATGGCCGGTGCAATCTTCCCCTGGCGTGCAGGCAACCACTTCGAACTGCTGATCGACGGCCCGCAGTTCTTCCCGCGCATGTTGGTCGCGATTGCCCGCGCTGAAGAACAGGTCGAACTGGAGCTGTACCTGGTGGAGGCGGGGGCCTGCGCCGAGGCCATGGTCCAGGCGTTGGTTCAGGCGGCCGAGCGCGGCGTGCGCGTGCGCTGCCTGTTCGATGACTACGGCAGCCTCGCGTTCACCCTGACCTTGCGTCAGCGTCTGACGGCCGCGGGCGTGGAGCTGCGTTTCTACAATCGCCTGAGCTGGCGGCGCTGGCTCGGTAACTTCTACCGCGATCACCGCAAGCTGTTGCTGGTCGATCAGAGCATGGCGGTGGTCGGTGGCACGGGCGTCACCGATGAGTTCTGGACGCCGGGCGAAGACACCAGCGAATGGCATGAAGTGATGGTGGAAATCACCGGTCCCTTGGTCATCGACTGGCAGTTGCTGTTCGATCGGCAATGGATCGCCAACCGCCACCGCCGCGCCTGGAAACCCTCATCGCACTTCGGCTTGCCGCGTTTGCCCCGGGTGCCGCCCATGGGCGAGGGCATGGGCCGGGTGGCCTATGCCGACGCCCGCCAGCACCGCGACATCCTGCAATCGCTGATTCGTGCGCTGAACAGCGGCCAGCGGCGGATCTGGCTGGCTACGCCTTATTTCCTGCCGACCTGGAAAGTCCGCCGCTCATTGCGCAGGGCCGCCGGCCGGGGCGTCGACGTGCGTCTGCTGCTGACCGGGCCGCGCACCGATCACCCGTCGGTGCGCTACGCCGGGCACCGCTATTACCCGCGACTGCTCAAGGCCGGAGTGAAGATCTTCGAATACCAGCCGTGTTTCCTGCACCTGAAAATGGTGCTGATCGATGACTGGGTGAGCATCGGCTCGTGCAATTTCGATCACTGGAACCTGCGCTTCAACCTCGAAGCCAACCTTGAAGCGCTGGACCCGGGGCTGACGCGAGCGGTGGTGGAGAGTTTCGAGAAGGACTTTGCGTTGAGCCAGGAAGTGAGCCTGGAGGCATGGCAACGCCGACCGCTGTGGCGGCGAGTCAAGCAAAGGGTGTGGGGATGGGTGGATCGATTGGTGGTGAATCTGCTGGATCGACGCGGATAGTCGTCACACCAAAAAACCACTGTAGGAGCAGGCTCACTCCGACAGTGGTTTCAAGTTGCGATCAAATTGTGTGTACGACGCTAATCCCTTGTGGGAGTGAGCCTGCTCGCGATGGCGGCGTGACAGTCAACAGAGATGTTGAATGTGATGGCCTCATCGTCGGAACGCCGCCCGGAGCAAGCTCACTCCCACAGGTTTATTGCGGTGTGTCAGGGGTTACAGCAATTCAAAGCTCTGCTGCGTCACGTCCTGGGAATCCAGGCCGATCTGCACGTTGAACTTGCCGGGCTCCGCCGCGTACTTGAGCTGGGCGTTGTAGAACTTCAAGTCATCTTCGGTGATGGTGAAGTGCACGACTTTCTGTTCGCCGGCCTTCAACGTGATTTTCTGGAAGTTCTTCAGTTCCTTGACGGGGCGGATCATCGAGCCGGTCACGTCCTGGATGTACAGTTGCACCACGGTTTCGCCGTCGCGCTTGCCGGTGTTTTTCAGCATGACGCTGGCGTCGAGCTTGCCGGTCTTGTTCAGCGTGGTCGACGACAGCGCCATGTCGGTCAGGCTGAAATCGGTGTAGCTCAGGCCGAAGCCGAACGGGAACAGCGGCCCGGTGGTGTCATCAAAATACTGCGAGGTGTAGTTGCCCGGTTTGCCCGGCGTGAACGGCCGGCCGATGCTCAGGTGGTTGTAGTAGGTCGGAATCTGGCCTACGGAACGCGGGAAGGTGATCGGCAGTTTGCCCGACGGATTGTAGTCGCCGAACAGTACATCGGCGATGGCGTTGCCGCCTTCGGTGCCGCTGAACCAGGTTTCCAGAATCGCGTCCGCCTGTTCCTTCTCTTCGAGAATCGACAGCGGGCGGCCGTTCATCAAAACCAGCACCAGCGGTTTGCCAGTGGCTTTCAGTGCCTTGATCAGCTCGCGCTGGTTGGCCGGGATATTGATGTCGGTGCGGCTCGATGACTCGTGGGACATGCCACGGGACTCGCCGACGGCTGCGACCACGACATCAGCGTCCTTGGCCGCCTTCACCGCTTCGTCGATCAGCACTTGGGCCGAACGCGGATCGTCGACCACTTCCGGGGCATCGAAGTTGAGGAAGTTCAGGTAATCGAGCACTTTCTTGTCGCTGGTGATGTTGGCGCCACGGGCATAGATCAGCGTCGATTTATCCCCCAGCGCTTGGGTCATGCCATCGAACAAGGTGACCGATTGAGCCGGACGACCGTTGGCGGCCCAACTGCCCATCATGTCGATCGGTGCCTTGGCCAGCGGGCCGACCAGGGCGATTTTTGCAGTTTTCTTCAACGGCAGGGTTTCGCCCTGGTTTTTCAGCAACACCATGCTGCGGCGCGCAACATCACGGGCCTCGGTGCGGTGCAGACGGCTGTCGGCGTTAGTGTCGGCCGGATCATCTTCAGCCTTGCCGATGCGCAGGTAAGGGTCCTTGAACAGGCCCATGTCGTACTTGGCGTCGAGCACCGCACGCACGGCGTTGTCGATGTCGCTCTGCTGGATCTCACCGGCCTTCAGCAGACCTGGCAGTTCCTTGCCGTAGAGCGTGTCGTTCATGCTCATGTGGATGCCGGCCTTGATCGCCAGCTTCGCGGCTTCGCGACCGTCAGCGGCAACGCCGTGCTTGATCAGCTCGAAAATCGCCCCGTGGTCGCTGACTGCCAGGCCTTTGAAACCCCATTCCTTGCGCAGCAGGTCGTTCATCAGCCAAGTGCTGGCCGTGGCCGGCACGCCGTTGATCGAGTTCAGCGCAACCATCACACCCCCCGCGCCGGCGTCGATGGCGGCGCGGTACGGTGGCAGGTAGTCCTGGTACATTTTAACCGGGCTCATGTCGACGACGTTGTAGTCGCGACCGCCCTCGACCGCGCCGTACAGGGCAAAGTGCTTGACGCTGGCCATGATGCTGTCGGCCGCGTTTGCGCCAGTGCCCTGGAAGGCCCGGACCATGACGCCGGCAATGCGCGACACCAGGTAAGTGTCTTCGCCGAAGCCTTCGGACGTGCGGCCCCAACGTGGGTCACGGGAAATGTCGACCATTGGCGCGAAGGTGATGTCGAGGCTGTCCGACGCGGCTTCCTTGGCGGCGATTCGCCCGGACAGGCCGATGGCGTCCATGTCCCAGCTCGAGGCCAGGGCCAGCGGGATCGGGAAAATCGTACGGTGGCCGTGGATCACGTCATAGGCGAAGAACATCGGGATCTTCAACCGGCTGCGCATGGCCGCGTCCTGCATCGGACGGTTTTCCGGACGGGTGATCGAGTTGAACGTGCCGCCGATGTTGCCGGCCGCGATTTCCTTGCGGATCAGCTCGCGAGGCATTTCCGGGCCGATGCTGATCAGGCGCAACTGGCCGATCTTTTCATCGAGGGTCATCTGCTTCATCAGTTTGCTGATGAACGCGTCCTTGTTTTCCAGAGGTGCAGGGGTCGTGGCGGCCAATACGGTATGACTGGCCAGGCTGACGAACAGTCCCAGCAAACACAGCTTCTTCATGAATAGTTTTCTCAAAAGCCTAAACGGCAGTGAATACGCGCCGGTCAGCCAAAATTTAGGGAGCGACTATTGTTGTTCAAGTAAATGCATGCACACTTGCGCAGTGTTTTAGCGCAGGGGCATCTTTTAGCCCATTGGCTCGATGCAATCCAGTGGTGGTGGCAGATTATGCCCCAAGAGACCGGACAGAAGGTCGCGGGTTGTTTTTCAAACGGAATGTGCAAGGGAGCGTCAACCAGATGAATGTACGACACCACTATCGATCGAGCCTGCAGGTTGCGGCCTTGATGTTGCTCACCACGCTGCTGGCCGGCTGCGGCATCAACAACATTCCGACCCTCGACGAACAGGCCAAGGCCGCCTGGGGGCAGGTGCAGAACCAGTACCAGCGCCGCGCCGACCTGATCCCCAATCTGGTGGAAACCGTCAAGGGCTACGCCAAACACGAAGAAGAAACCCTGACCGCGGTGATCGAAGCCCGGGCCAAGGCGACCTCGATCCAGGTGGATGCCAGCACCCTGGACAACCCGGAAAAACTCAAGCAGTTCCAGCAGGCGCAGGATCAGCTGACGGGTGCCTTGAGCCGTTTGATGGTGGTGTCCGAGCGTTACCCGGACCTCAAGGCCAACCAGAATTTCCTCGCGTTGCAATCGCAGCTCGAAGGCACCGAGAACCGCATCGCCGTGGCGCGTCGCGACTTCATCCTCGCGGTGCAGAAGTACAACACTGAAATCCGCACCTTCCCGGGTCGGCTGTGGCACACGGTGATGTACAGCGATTTGCCGATTCGCGAAACCTTCGAGGCCACCAGCCCCAATGCTGAAAAAGCGCCTGAAGTGAAGTTCTGATCGGCTTGACGCATCACCACGGATGAGGTTGCCAATGCGCGTGTTGAAAGTGGGCCTGGTGCTGGTGCTGTGGGTGTTTGCCCTGGCGGCCCAGGCCGAGTTGAAGTTTCCGCAGCTGACCGGGCGGGTGGTCGATAACGCCCAGATGATCGAGCCGTCGGTGCGCGAGCAACTGACGCAGCAACTCCAGGCCCATGAAAAAGCCACTGGCGAGCAGTTGGTCGTGGTGACGTTGCCGAACTTGCAGGGCACCGACATTGCCGATTTCGGTTATCAGCTGGGACGCTACTGGGGCATCGGCCAGAAGGACAAAAACACCGGCGCGTTGCTGATCGTTGCGCGCGATGATCGTAAATTGCGCATCGAAGTCGGTTACGGCCTGGAAGATCGTCTGACCGACGCGCAGAGTTCGGTGATCATCAATCAAGTGATCACACCAGCGTTCAAGACCGGCAACTTCAGCAAGGGCATCAGCGACGGGGTCGCTGCGATGCTGGTGGTGTTGGGCGGCAATCCGCTGGATGAACCGTCGACGGTCTATGAGCCGCGCGGCGATGAAGGTGACGATTTCGTGTCCCGCCACCCGGGTGTCTTCGTGTTTCTGGTGTTGCTGTTCATCCTGACGATTTTCGTCTGCCAGATGTTCGGGATCCTGCCCAGCGGTGGAGGTGGCAGAGGCCGTTCGGGGGGCGGTTTCGGCGGTGGCGGTTTTGGCGGCGGTGGAGGCGGCGGGGGCTTCAGCGGCGGTGGCGGCAGTTTCGGGGGCGGCGGTTCGTCGGGCGGCTGGTGATAACAATAATGAATGGGCATTGGTGAACATGGCTTTACTGACTGAACACGAACAACGCAAAGTCGCCGAGGCGATTGCCCGGGTCGAGCGCGACACCGACGCCGAACTGGTGACCGTGCTTGCGGCCCGCGCCGACGACTACGCGTACATCCCGCTGCTCTGGGCCAGCCTGCTGGCGCTGGTGGTGCCGGGTGTCGTGCATTACCTGACAGGCTGGCTGACCATGCACAGTCTGCTGCTGGTGCAATGGATCACGTTCATCGTGTTGTGCCTGGTGTTTCGGATTCCGAAAATCACCACCCACCTGATCCCGCGCTCGGTACGCCATTGGCGAGCGTCAAACCTGGCACGACGGCAGTTTCTGGAGCAGAACCTGCACCACACCGTGGGCAGCACCGGGATGCTGATTTTCGTCTGCGAAGCCGAGCGATATGTGGAGATTCTGGTGGACGAAGGGATTTCGAAACGGCTGGACAACAAGAACTGGGACGCGATTGTTGCGGCGTTTACGCAGCAAGTGAAGCAGGGCCAGACGTTGCAGGGGTTTGTGACGTGCGTTGAGGCGTGCGGCGAGTTGCTCAAGGTGCACGTGCCGGTGACGCATGTGAGGAATGAGTTGCCGAATCGGTTGGTGGTTTTGGGCTAAAGCTTTGCTGCAACTCATTCCCTGTAGCAGCTGGCGCAGCCTGTGTTCGGCTGCGAAGCAGTCGTGAATTCAGGCGGTGCGGTCATTCAGGCAAACCATGCATACCGGTTTTACGACTGCTTCGCAGCCGAACGCAGGCTTCGCCAGCTGCTACAGATCGCACCGTTCGGTAAATAACTGCGTGTCCCGGCCGGCCATCCCCCCTAAAATACCCGCCATTCCCCGATTCGCTCCGCCCGAGGCCGTTTTTTCCATGTCTGTCACCGCCACTCCCGCCAGCCTCGCGCCGGATCACCATGCCCAGTTCATCGACTTGCTGCAAACCAGCCTCGACCAGAATGCCTTCATCAAACTGGTCCTGGCCAAGTACGTCGGCACCGAAGCCGATTTGCAGCGGCTGATCATCAAGCAGCTCACGGTCAAGGATCAGCCCTGCCTGTCCTTCGTCTACCGCTACAAGACCCGCGACATCACCAAGAACCTGCCGCTTGCCGAGGGCGTGGCGACCCTCGCCGCGCTGTTGCCAGCCTCGTTCAAAAATGCGCATTTACTGTCGCTGACTGATGAAGCGCAGCTGGAATACAGCAAAAAGGGCAAGTCTTCGCTGTTCAAGAGCAAACCTCAGCAATTGCGCGAAGTGCCTTCCGCCGAGCACAACCGCGAGAAAAACCGCTTCCTCGACCTGAGCCGTCCGTTCCTCGCCGACCTGGGCGTTACAAACAGCAAGCACGAGCTGATCCCGGCGATGTCGCGCAAGTGGAAGCAGATCAACAAGTTCATCGAAGTCTTCAGCCATGCACTGACCACCTCGCCCTTGGCGCTGGACAAACCGGTGCAGGTTGCGGATTTCGGCTCGGGCAAGGGTTACCTGACCTTCGCGATCCACGACTACCTGCGCAACACCCTGAAGGCCGAAGGCGTGGTGACCGGCGTCGAGTTGCGCGAAGAAATGGTCAACCTGTGCAATGACGCCGCCGCCAAGCTCGAGCATCCGGGGCTGGTCTTCAAGTGCGGTGACGTGCGCAGCGTGGCGCCGAGCGAGCTGGACGTGATGATCGCGCTGCACGCCTGCGACATCGCCACCGACTATGCGATTCACACCGGCATCCGCTCCGGCGCCTCGATCATCATGTGCTCGCCGTGCTGCCACAAACAGATCCGCCTGCAAATCCAGAGCCCGGCGCTGCTCAAGCCGATGCTGCAATACGGTCTGCACCTGGGTCAGCAAGCGGAAATGGTCACCGACAGTTTGCGTGCGTTGTTCCTGGAAGCCTGTGGTTATGAAACCAAGGTGTTCGAGTTCATCTCACTGGACCACACCAACAAGAACAAGATGATTCTGGCGGTCAAACGCGCCGAGCCGGTGGACCCGGCCCAGCTGTTGGTGAAGATCCAGGAACTGAAGGACTTCTACCAGATCACCGAACATTGCCTTGAAACCCTGCTCCGAGCCGACGGCTACCTCTAAAACATCGCATGACCCTGTAGGAGCCAGGCTTGCCGGCGAAGGCGATAGTGCCGACGCCTTCGCCGGCAAGCCTGGCTCCTACAGGTCACGCGGTGGCAATGCGTGCGGGTTTCACCGCCGTCTTGCGTCCAAGCATCACCGTCACGATCACCCCGGCCGCAAACAGCCAGGTGATCGGCTCGATGTGTTCACCGAAGAACAACGCGGAAAACGCAATGGTGAAGAAGATCTGCAACAGCTGGATCTGACTGACCCGGGCAATGCCGCCCCTCGCCAACCCGGCGTACCAGGCAAAGAACCCGATGAACTGCGAGAACAGCGAAACATAACCAAACGCCCACCAGGTCTTGGCCGAAATCTCACCCTGGTGTTGCAGCGCCAAATACACCACCGGTCCGATCAGCAGCGGCGTCGACAACACCAGCGCCCAGCAGATCACCTGCCAGCCGCCCATCTCCTTGGCCAACCGGCCGCCCTCGGCATAACCCAATCCCCCCACGGCAATCGCCCCGAGCATCAGCAAATCACCGGCCTGAATACTGCCGGCCCCGCTGATCAGCGCATAACCGAGCACCAGCGCACTGCCCAGCGCGGCGCAGGCCCAGAAGGCTTTCGACGGTCGTTCGTGGGACAACCACGCGGCGTACAGCGCGACGCACAGCGGTTGCAAACCGTTGACCAGCGCGCCGTGAGACGCCGGCAAGGTTTGCATGGCCCAGGCCGACAACACCGGGAAGCCAAGGATCACGCCTGCGATCACCAGTGTCAGGCCTTTGACCTGTTTCCAGGTCGGCCATTTTTCCCGGCGCCACACCAACAAGATCGCCGCCGGCACCGCCGCAAACAGCGCCCGACCCAGGCCGTTGAGCAGCGGATGAAGTTCCTGCACGACGATCCGCGTGAAGGGCAGGGTGAGGCTGAAGATCACAACGCCGAGCAGGCCGAGGGCCATGCCGGTGTTTTCGCGCGAGGACATGATGGGGGACCAGAATCTAGAGTGATTGGGGGTGTATTCATCTAGCCATAAATCAATGGTTTTGGCGCTTACAGCTGGGAACAGAAATATCCGTACAGTGACCGCGATTCTTGTGGCGAGGGAGCTTGCTCCCGTTCGGCTGCGCAGCAGTCGTAAAACCTGGAGACCTGATTCTCCGGGAAGAATGCAGGGGGGCCGCTTCGCAGCCCAGCGGGAGCAAGCTCCCTCGCCACAAAGGCCGAACTCAAACCTACATTGTCAGTAGTAGGTGGTTATTACCCGACCTCGCGGATAAGGACTACCTTGAATACTCCTGCGTATTTCCCAGAGGAGTCCTCCCCATGGCTGCCAAGAAAATTCTGATGCTGGTCGGCGATTACGTCGAAGATTACGAAGTGATGGTGCCTTTCCAGGCGCTGCTGATGGTCGGCCACACAGTGCATGCCGTTTGCCCGGACAAATCCGCCGGACAGACCGTGCGCACGGCGATTCACGACTTCGAAGGCGACCAGACCTACAGCGAAAAACCCGGCCACTTGTTCGCCCTGAACTTCGATTTCGCCAAGGTCGCCGAAGCCGACTACGACGCGCTGCTGATCCCGGGCGGTCGTGCGCCGGAATACCTGCGTCTGAATGAAAAAGTCCTGGAACTGGTGCGCGCGTTCGACAAGGCCGGCAAGCCGATCGCCGCCGTGTGTCACGGAGCGCAATTGCTGGCGGCAGCGGGGATTCTCGAAGGTCGCGAGTGCAGCGCTTATCCTGCCTGCGCGCCGGAAGTGCGTCTGGCGGGCGGTACGTTCATCGATATCCCAGTGACGGAAGGTCACGTTCAAGGCAATCTGGCCACTGCGCCTGCCTGGCCGGCGCACCCGAGCTGGCTCGCCGGTTTCCTCGGGTTGCTGGGCACCAAAATCACGCTGTAACGAGGGACTTTTTCATGTGCGAGCTGTACGTCAAAGCCGATCCGATTCTCTACGAATCGCGCTCCCGCTCGCTGCGCATCTGCGGGGTGGTCACCACCCTGCGCCTGGAAAATCAGTTCTGGGACATCCTCAGCGAAATCGCCGCGGTCGATGGCATGACTACCAACCAGTTGATCGCCAAGCTGTATGAAGAGGTGATGGACTATCGCGGCGAGGTAGTGAATTTCGCCTCGTTTTTGCGGGTGAGTTGTACGCGGTATTTGACTCAGCGGCGGGTGCAGGTGCCGGAGTTGTCGGTGGTGCGGGCGGGAGCTAAGTAGCGAATACTGCGTCGACCCAATCGCGAGCAGGCTCGCTCCCACAGTGGATCGCATTTCCATTGTAGGAGCGAGGCTTGCCCGCGAAGAGGCCGGTACAGGCGACAGATATCCCTGGCTGGTCTTTACTCTGAAGCGCGAAACCTTTCAATTGCCAAGGAGAAAGAGCATGTCCGGATGGTACGAAGTGAGCAAAAGCAGCAATGGTCAGTTCAAGTTTGTACTGAAGGCCGCCAACGCCGAAACCATTCTGACCAGCGAGCTGTACACCACTCGTGGCGCTGCCGACAACGGCATTGCTTCGGTGCAGAAGAACAGCCCGCTGGATGAGCGCTACGAAAAGAAAACCACCAAGGATGGCCATCCTTACTTCAACCTCAAGGCCGGCAACCACGAGATCATCGGGAGTAGCGAGACCTACTCTTCCACTGGCGCGATGGATAAAGGCATCGCCAGCGTCAAGGCCAATGGGCCGACTACCGTGATCAAGGACAAGACCTTGCCGGTGCTGTGAACACACCTTTAAACCCAATACAAATCCATTGTGGGAGCTAGCCTGCTAGCGATGGCTGCTTAACATTCGACGAAGATGTTGAATGTCAGGCCGCTATCGCTAGCAGGCTAGCTCCCACATTGGTTTTTGTGAACTTTGAGATCAGCGCAAGGCTTTCAACAAGTCTTGCAACTGGTTGATCCCGGCCTCACCGAGTGGAAACACCGGTAACCGCGGATCGCCTACTTCCAACCCGGTCGCACGCAATCCCGCCTTGATCGTCGCCGGCAAGCCACCCTTGAGGATGAAGTCCAGCAGCGGCAATTGGCGATAGAACAGTTCACGCGCCTTGCCCAGATCGTTAGCCAGAACCGCCTCATACAAATCAAGATTGAGCTGCGGGATCAGGTTCGGCGCCGCTGTGCACCAACCTTTCGCACCCGCCGCGAACGCTTCCAGCGCCAGCGGGTTGCAGCCGTTGTAGAACGGCACCCGACCTTCGCCGAGCAGTTGCAGTTTGTGCATGCGCTGGATGTCGCCGGTGCTCTCCTTGACCATGGTCACGTTCTCCACGGCGTTGACGATCCGCAGGATCAGGTCCACCGACATGTCGGTGCCGCTGGTGGCCGGGTTGTTATAGAGCATGATCGGGACGCCGATGCTTTCGCCGATGGCGCGGTAGTGGGCGAGGATTTCCGCTTCGCTGAGTTTCCAGTAGGACGTCGGCAGCACCATCACCACATCAGCCCCGTGAGCTTCGGCGAAACGCGCGCGGCGCACGGCTTTGGCGGTGGTCAGGTCGGACACGCTGACGATGGTCGGCACGCGCTTGGCCACATGCTTGATGCTGAATTCGCTGACCTGATCCCATTCTGCGTCGCTCAGGTAAGCGCCTTCGCCGGTGCTGCCCAACGGTGCGATGGCGTGGACGCCGCCGTCGATCAAACGGTCGATGGAGCGCCCGAGCGCGTCGAGGTCAACGCCTTCGCCATTGGCGGTGAACGGGGTGATGGTGTAGCCGATGATGCCGTGAATGGTTGGGGTCGACATGTTGCGTCTCCTTCAGAAAATGATCGGGTTCAGTTCAGGCAATCGGCGTGTTGACGCAGGTTCTGCCGGGCGTAGTAGTTGAAGGCAGCGCCGTGGCGCTTGGGTTTCGAGATCCAGTCATGGGCTTCGCGGCCCAGCTCCGGCAGGATCGGCTTGATGGTCCCGGCACTCATCGCCAGCAGTTGCAGCTTTGCGGCACGCTCGATCAGCTGAGCGATGACACAGGCTTCTTCGATGGTCGTGCCGGTGGACAACTGGCCGTGGTGCGACAGCAGGATGGCCCGTTTGTCGCCCAGGGCGCCGGCGATCAAATCGCCTTCTTCGTTGCCCACCGGTACACCCGGCCAGCCTTCGAGAAACGCGCAATCGTCGTAGAGCGGGCAGAGGTCCATGTGGGAAATCTGCAGCGGCACTTCGAGCATCGACAGCGCCGCGACGTGAGTCGGGTGGGTGTGAATGATGCAGTTCACGTCGGGCCGGGCGCGGTATACCCAACTGTGGAACCGATTGGCCGGGTTGGGCATGCCGTGGCCTTCGAGCACTTCCAGGTCTTCGTTGACCAGCAGCAGATTGCTCGCGGTGATCTCGTCGAAACCCAGTCCCAATTGTTGAGTGTAATAGGTGCCCGGCAGAGGGCCTCGGGCGGTGATTTGCCCGGCCAGGCCAGAGTCGTGACCATTCTCGAACAGAATCCGGCAGGTCAGGGCCAGCTTTTGCCGGTCGGTCCACGTATTATCCACCAGGGTGTTTTGCATCTGGGTCAGCGCTTGCTTGACCAGTTGCGCTTTGGGTAGTGCTAAGGTCTTGGCCATATCGGTGTCCTTAGGTGGTTCATGTAAATGACACTAAAGAGGCTATATGACACACTGTGTCATTGGCAAGGGTAAATCGTCGCCTCCTTGATGGATTAATCGTTCTTCATGTCTATCCGTTTGAAATTACTGAGAAAAAAACTTGGCGTGACGCTGGAGGCCCTGGCCGAAAAATCCGGCATGACCAAGAGCTATCTATCGAAAGTCGAGCGCGGGCTGAATACCCCGTCGATCGCGGCGGCCCTGAAACTGGCCAAGGCGCTGAACGTGAAGGTCGAGGAGTTGTTCTCCGAAGACAACATCAGCCTCGACAGTTACAGCCTGGTGCGCAGCGACGAACGCCAGTCCCTGGCGGCCAACGATGAAAGCCCCGGCTACGCGGTGCTGGCCCACCAGGTCAGCGAGCGCAGCCTGCTGCCGTTCATGATTTATCCTCCGAGCGAATTCGCGGATAAAACCTTCAAGGAACACTTGGGGGAAGAGTTTCTGTTTGTCCACGAAGGGCAGGTAGAAGTGGACTTCATGAACGAGCGCGTGCTGCTCAATCGCGGCGATGCGCTGCACTTCAATGCGCAGAAACCGCACCGGATTCGCTCAGTGGGCGAGGTTCAGGCGCAGTTGCTGGTGGTGGTGCATAGCGCTGAGGAATAAAGTCGCCAGGCTGTTGTGGCGAGGGAGCTTGCTCCCGCTCGGCTGCGAAGCAGTCGTAAAACCTGACAATGCGTTTTCTCTGAAAAAATGCAGGGGCCGCTTCGCAGCCCAGCGGGAGCAAGCTCCCTCGCCACAGGTTCGGTGTTCGCTTCAGACCTCGACGGGAACTGTGAGCTTCGGGCTGCCGAGCGCATGGGTCTTCGAATCAAAAAACCGCAATTCTGACCCCGTCCCCTCAAACACCTTCGCGTAATGCCGCTTCTGATGCTGGATAAACGCCTTGCTGCGCGGGTAAATCGAGATCGCCACCACCTTCGGTTTCGCTTGGCGCAACGCATGGATGATGTGGCTGTCCTGCTCGCCCAGGGCATGCCCGAACAGGCACAACCCATCGCCATGGCTCAGTAACTGGTCGTAGCAAAACGACAGATAATCCGAGCTGCGAATGGTCTTGAGCTTGTCCTGCGCCGGCCCTTCGTTGATGAACAGCGGCACATCGTCCAGCGTCTTGATGGTGTTGTTGATCGCAAAACTGCCCAGCAACGTGCCCTCGGTCGACATCAGCTTGCGCGCCGTGCCGTCCTGATTGCGCACCAGATGCAGGCCACCGTGCAGGTACAGCAAACGGGTTTTGTCGGTCGCCGTGACGCTCAGATCAAAACCCGGTTCTGCACCCTGGAACAGATCGGTGATGGCATCAGGCTGATGCTGGATTGCCCAGTAGTTGAGCAAGTCGTAATTGGTGGTGAACACCGTTCGATAGCGGCCGAGCTCCTGACTGATGGCGGCCAGGGTCGACGGCACCACCAGTCGCCATGGGATGTGCACCGCGTGAACCGTGTTGATCAGCGCTTCCTTGATCGCGTAGTAACGATTGCGCGGCGCGGCGGAGCTGACGGCCAGGGCCTTGTTGACCCGGCTGGTGGTTTTCAGCGCACTCAGCACCTGTTCGAAACTGCGCGTCTGCATCGCGTCAAACACGCTCAGCTCAGACTGGCTCAGGGGTTTTTCTTCGACGGTGCGGGCGTTTTCGAACAGCGAGTCGTAGCCGAAGTCGTCCCACACTGCACGGCTGGCGCCGTTGCCCACCAGCAAGCCGCTGAACGAGGCGGTGGCGCGCAAGGCGTTCCAGTCTTCAAGTTGGGCATCAACATCCTGGAAATCGGTCATTGCGATTCAAAGTCTCAAAGCAAGTGGTCTGATGGGCGGCGACTTTATCACGACGGGGACTTGAGCCAGATCAAGTTACGGCGTAACCGAAAGGTCGATCCTGTGGGTACCCGCTGGATCGGCGCTGCCGATTCGGCCCCAGCCAGGAGAGTCGCCCATGAGCAGCACGTTTTTCATCCCTTCCGTAAACATTATGGGCAACGGATGCCTCGACGAAGCCATGGACGCCATTCGCAAGTACGGCTTTCGCAAGGCGCTGATCGTCACCGACGTCGGGCTGGCCAAGGCCGGTGTGGCGAAGATGATTGCTGAAAAACTGGCGATGCAGGACATCGACTCGGTGATCTTCGACGGCGCCAAACCGAATCCGAGCATGGCCAACGTCGAGCGCGGCCTGGGCCTGCTCAAGGAAAGTCGCTGTGATTTCGTGGTGTCGCTCGGAGGCGGTTCGCCCCATGACTGTGCCAAGGGCATCGCGTTATGTGCGACCAACGGTGGGCAGATCCGCGACTACGAAGGCGTCGACCGATCGACCCAGCCGCAACTGCCGCTGATCGCGATCAATACCACCGCCGGCACGGCCAGCGAAATGACCCGCTTTTGCATCATTACCGACGAATCGCGCCACGTGAAAATGGCCATCGTCGACCGCAACGTCACGCCGCTGCTGTCGGTCAATGACCCGGCGCTGATGGTCGCCATGCCCAAGGGCCTGACCGCCGCCACCGGCATGGACGCGCTGACTCATGCCATCGAAGCCTATGTGTCCACCGCAGCCAATCCGATCACCGATGCCTGCGCACTGAAAGCCATCACCTTGATCAGCAGCAACCTGCGCCTGGCCGTGCGCGACGGTAGCGACATGGCCGCACGGGAAAATATGGCCTACGCGCAGTTCCTCGCCGGCATGGCGTTCAATAACGCATCCCTGGGTTATGTCCACGCGATGGCTCACCAGTTGGGCGGCTTCTACGACTTGCCGCACGGCGTGTGCAACGCGGTGCTGCTGCCCCATGTGCAGAGTTTCAATGCGCTGGTGTGCGCCCCGCGCCTGACCGATGTCGCCCACGCAATGGGCGCCGATATCCGCGGCTTAAGCTCGGAAGAAGGCGCTCAAGCGGCGATCATGGCGATCCGCAGTCTGTCCCGCGACGTGGAGATTCCCACCGGTTTACGTGAACTTGGGGCCAAGCTCAACGACATCCCGACGCTCGCCACCAATGCGCTGAAAGACGCCTGCGGCCTGACCAATCCACGGGTGGCGGATCAGCGCCAGATCGAGGAGATTTTCCGCAACGCGTTTTAATAGGTTTGACGACCGCGCGCGAGCATCACGCAGAGCATCGCGCCCAAGGCCAGCAAGGTGCAAAACAGGGACAGTGGCCATGCTTGCTGGCTCGCGATCAGGCTGGCAATCGCGCCGATGATGGCGGCCATCAGTTGGTGAATGAAACCGCTCAACGCCATCGCATAAGCCCCACCGACCGGTGAGCCGTCGTTGGCCAGGGATAGACTGATCGGGTAGTTCAAAGACTGCCCGAACACCGCAAAGCAGTACGGCAACCAGAACAGCAGCGCAACGGAGGTGCCCGCGATGCTCCCCAGCAACATCACCGCGCTGCCGCCCAATACCAGGCCCACGCCCACGGTCATCAGCCAGCGTTGACCGGTGCGAAGCACGAAAGCATTGACCCCCAACGCCCCCAGAAAATACGCCGCGCTGATCGGCCAGCCCAACAGCCCGTATTCCACGGCCGACCAGTTGAAGGGACCTTGCAGAATCAGCGGCGCCGCGGTGTTGAACGCAATGATCACCCCATAACCGAGGCCGCCGGCAAGTGCCGGCAACAGGAAGGCTCGATCACGCAGAATGCGCCTGTAGCTCGGCCAGGCGGACGACTGAACAGGCTCCTCGTTCAGCACCGTGAACGTGACCCGCGCCACCACCATCGCCATCAACAGGCTCACGCCGCCCAACAGATAAAAAATCGCCGGCCAGCCCAGCGCCACCTGAATGATCGACCCCAGGTACTGGCCGATCCCCAGCGCCACTACAAAAGAAATCGATAGCCAGGACAGTGCCTTGGCCAGCAGGTCTCCGCGGAAACTGTCGCGGATCAGTACCCGCGCCATGACCGAAATCCCGCTGGCGCCAATCCCCTGGACCAGTCGCCAGAACAGGAACGTTTCAAGCGTCTGGCCCAAGGGCAGGGCAAGGTTACCCAGCCCGTAGATACCGAGTGCGGCGAGCAACACCGGTTTTCGGCCAATGCGCTGACCCAGGCTGCCCCAGAACAACATCGGCAGCGCCATTCCGATCAGGTACACCGCCAACCCCCAGGACACCTGAGAGGCGTCGGCGGACAGATCCCGGGCGATGTCTGGCAGCGCCGGCAGGTAAATGCTCATGCCCAGTTGGGCGAGAAACACCGTACTGCAGGTGACGAGGAGCGTGGTGCTGCTCTTCATTGAGTCTTCCTTGTGTTTCAGAAACCGACGTCCCCGTCGTGGGTGCGTAAAGCTACATCAAGTGGCGCGACTTTTTCAGCAGGGCGACATCGACCCTCTCAACCAGACAACAAAAACAATCGGACACCCAAAGGAAGTCCGCCAGGAGAAAGCACCATGAGCCTCAATTTCGTCTGGCATAACAACTGATTGAGCGAATTCATCGAGCCGGGGATAGTGCGTGGCTGAAATCACTCGCTATAAGTGCATAAGGAGCAAGGAAATGACATTGAGGTCTGGATTGATCGGTTGTGCTGTCGTGTGCAGTTTCCTGGTGACCAGCGAAGCACTGGCGAGATGTGAAAAGCCGCCGCTTTCGAGCGAGTTCGGATATTCAGTGTGCAAGGACTGGCCAGCCTATCCGGGATTGTCGATTACCGCGTTGTCGCAACTTGAGTCCCGGCCTTCGTCTGATAGCTCTGGCCGCGATGGGATTTACGATCTCAACCTTGCCTTGGTTTCTACTGACGGGTTGAAGCCCGTGGCGACGTATCATCGCGCATCCGTTTTTGAGTCGGATGCGATTGCGTTGGACGACCTGCAACTCGACACCGCGCGATACAAACTCACTTCCGATTTGCGCGCGTTTGGTGTGCGAGTTTTGTTCAAAGGCTCATCACGCATCAATCCATTCGATCAAACGTTGCTATCGCTCTACGTGAAAGACGGTGAAATGGTGCGTCCGGTCATGGATCGGTTGATCACCTATCAATACAGCGGCGAATGGGATGGCAACTGTGCCGGTGAGCGTTCGGAAGTCGTTCGCACCGTCGAAATCGGCAGAACCAGCTCCCATGGTTTCACAGACCTAATCGTCAAATCGGTATCTACCACTATGGTTGGGAACGGTGAGGGCGAGGCATGTGAATCCAGATCAACGACAGCAAAACCCGTGATAACCACTTTGCGTTACGACGGTAAACAATATGTAGTCCCCGAAGCTCTCAAAGGTTTATGACCCATGCTCACCGGCCTCAACCACCTGACCCTGGCCGTCACCGACCTGAACCGCAGCGTGGCGTTCTATCAAGAGCTGCTGCAACTGCGCCTTGAAGCCTCGTGGGACACCGGCGCCTATCTTTCGCTGCCGGGTTTGTGGCTGTGCCTGTCTGTTGATCCGCTGCGCAGCTCGGAACCCGCTGCCGATTACACCCATTACGCCTTCACCATCAGCGCATCGAATTTCCCGTTATTCGTCGAACGCCTGCGATCCGCCAACGTACAAGAATGGCGCGACAACCGCAGCGAAGGCGCGTCCTTCTATTTCCTCGACCCGGATGGCCACAAGCTTGAAGCCCACGTCGGAGACCTGGCGTCTCGGCTGGCAGCCTGCCGTGAACGCCCGTACGCGGGAATGAAGTTCTTCGACGATCAGTCAGTCGATATTCTCAGGACCTGATATAGACTTGC
This sequence comes from Pseudomonas sp. LBUM1660, assembly GCF_059695935.1. Classification (NCBI taxonomy): domain Bacteria; kingdom Pseudomonadati; phylum Pseudomonadota; class Gammaproteobacteria; order Pseudomonadales; family Pseudomonadaceae; genus Pseudomonas; species Pseudomonas sp. LBUM1660. Next base: position 1,628,582 of record NZ_CP166795.1, read on the forward strand.
GCCCATTCACCAAATAGTTAAACGGACTTTCAATGACCCCATCGCTGCTAATGGCTGTTCTCACCTCGGGTTTTATTTATGGCATCACACCGGGGCCGGGCGTATTGGCGGTGTTCGGGATTGGCGCGGCGCGGGGACGACGGGCCGGGGCGGGGTTTCTCTGTGGGCATTTGCTGGGGGACGTGGTCTGGTGCAGCACGGCGCTGATTGCGATCGTCGGTGCACGGGAAATCGGCAGCACGGCGTTTGATGTGCTGGGCGTGCTCAGCGGGCTGTACCTGTTTTGGCTCGGTTTGCGCGCCATACGGGCGAAGCGCAGCAGCGCCGATGCCCCTCAAGGCCCGGCTCGCCAGCCCTTTTGGCACGGCATTCTGTTTGGCCTCACCAATCCCAAGGCCTACCCCGTGGCGGTGGCGACGTTCACTGCGCTGCTGTCCAGCCGTGCGGAATTGCTGCACTGGTCAATGCTGCCGTGGTTGATTGTCTTGAGCTTTGTCGGTGGCCTCATGGCCTACGCTATCCTCATTGGCATCGTCGGTGCGCGGCAAGTTCGCACCTTGTATCAGCGCCATGAACTGGCGATCACCCGGTTATGCGGGGTGATGTTTATCGGTTTCGCCATCAACGCCCTCGCTCATGCGCTGCCGGGGCTGGTGACGAACAAGGCTTGGGGTTGAGCGCACGGATGCGTCAGTTGTACTGATCGGTCAGGGAGGGTTCTTTATTGCTGCATTGTCCGGATACGCTCATCGCACTATGGCAACCAGAAATTCCGCGCCGTTGGCGAGCTACATCGATCTCTTGCTGGACGCCGTCTGTGCGGTCGATAAACAAGGTCGCTTCGTATTTGTCAGCGCGGCCTGCGAGCGTATTTTCGGCTATACCCCGAACGAGTTGATCGGCCAGCCGATGATCGACCTGGTGCATCCCGCAGATCGCCAGCGCACCCTGGACGCCGCGCGCGAGATCATAGGCGGCGAGCCCAAGCTCAACTTCGAAAACCGCTACCTGCGCAAGGACGGCGCGGTGGTGCATATCCTGTGGTCGGCGCGCTGGTCTGAAGTCGATCAGTTGCGCATTGCCGTGGCCCGGGACATCACCGAGCGCAAGCAGGCCGAGTCCCGGCAAGCGGCGTTGTACGCGATCTCCGAGGCGGCCCACGCGGCGGAAGATTTGCTGGCGTTGTTCAAGCGCATCCATTTGATCATCGGCGAATGGCTGCCGGCGCTGAATTTCTCCGTGGCACTGTATGACGAACATTGCGCGCAGCTGAATTTCCCGTACCACGTCGACGACCATGAACTGCAACCCGAGCAGCCCGGCACCATGACCGGGCGCCTCTGCGCCGAAGTGATTCGCAGCGGCCAGCCGATTTTGCTGAGCCTGGACCAGGACCCTCTACCAGAAGGGTTTGAGTTGCCGGTCACCGGGCAGGAGTCGCCTTGCTGGCTGGGTGTTCCGCTGAGTTCGCAAAATGGCACCATCGGCGCGCTCATCGTCAAAAGTGTACCGGGTGGCGAGCGCTACACCGAGCAAGACAAGGAATTGCTGCAATTCGTCTGCGCCCAGGTCGCGACCGCGATCGAGCGTAAACAATTACATGCCCGACTGCAGCGCATGGCGCAGTACGATCAACTGACCCAACTGCCCAACCGGGAGTTGCTGCGTGACCGGCTCAAAGACTCCCTCACGCTGGCGCGAGCGGGTTCCGGACGAATGGCTCTTTTGTACGTGGACCTCGACCGCTTCAAGGAAGTCAACGACACCCACGGCCATGCGGTCGGCGACATGCTGTTGCAAGCGGTCGCCAATCGGCTCAAGGGCTGCGTGCGCGAGACCGACACGGTGGCGCGCATCGGTGGGGATGAGTTTGTAGTGTTGTTGCACAGCATCCACGCGTCGGAAGATGCTGACAACGTCGCGGGAAAAATCCGTCAAGTGCTGGCGCAACCCCTGCGCCTGGACGGGCACAGCGTTAACATCCAGCCGAGTATTGGCGTTGCGCATTACCCCGAGCACGGCACCGAGGAAAAGCAGCTGTTCCGGCATGCCGATGAGGCCATGTACGCGGCCAAGCGCCAACATCACCAGCGGCTCGGCGCCTGAAAAATCGGCCACCGTTCGTCGCGGCGATTTCATTTTTTCTAAACCTTTGCGGTGATCGAAATTCAGATTCTATGCGGGCTCCTGCTCGCCGCGATCATCACCAAGAGGTAGAGAATCATGCCTAACTCAAGAAACTCGAACTCGGGAAACTTCGCCAACGATCGAACGAAGGCGTCAGAAGCCGGTCGCAAAGGTGGGAAAACTACCACCACGACTGTCGATAAAGACCCTGCGAAACCCGATATGGGCCGTAAAGGCGGTCAGAAATCGAAGTAGTCGGTGAGGGTAGTTTTGATTGAGAGGCGGGGGCGAAAGCTCCCGCTTGAATTTTTATAGAAGGAGGGCGCGACCATGAGCCGGATGGCCACCCGATTACGCACCGCTAGTTTTGTCACGTTACTGGGCCTGTTTGCCAACAGTGCCTTCGCCCAGTCGCCCGCCGAATTCATCAACGATGCGTCGGCCAAAGGCATGGCCGACATCGAAGCCAGTCGCGTGGCGCACCAGAAAACCGAATCCAAAGAGGTCAAGGACTACACCATCGTGGTCATTAATGACCGCACGACCGCCAACCAGCACCTGGCGAAAATCGCCAAGCAACTGGATTTGCCGGTTGCCCCTCGCGAAGAAGTGGTCGACAAGGCCAAAGCCTTGATGCCGGAAGTGAAAGACGGCACATCCTTTGACCAGGCGTATACCGCCAGTCAGGTGAAGACGACCCAGGAAGCCATCGAGCAGCTTCAACAGGTCGCTCAGACAACCGACGTGCCGGAAATCAAAGCCTTTGCTGAGGAAACGCTGCCAAAATTGCAAAACCATCTGCAAATGGCCAGGGCGCTTCAAGCCGGTCGATAACCCTGTTTGACGACGGATAAGGCAAACGGCGCGTGATTCACATCACGCGCCGTTTTGTTTGTGCTCAGCACTCATTCAAATCCTGTTTGCGCTTGCTCGAAGCCGCCAGCCCCGCCAGGCCATGCACTTCTTTTTCGCCCATGGCGCGATAGTGTTTACGCAGCGCCTCCAGTTGCTTGAGGTCCAGTGCCTCAAGCCCCAGCATCGCGTTCTGCGCTTCCTTGTTTACCCGCAGCAACTCATCGATTTTCAAATGCAGGATGTCGGTGTCGCGGTTCTGCGTGTTCTGGATCAGAAACACCATCAGGAACGTGATGATCGTAGTTGAGGTGTTGATGATCAGTTGCCAAGTGTCGTTGTAATCAAAAATCGGCCCGCTCATCCCCCACAGCGCAATCAGAATCAAGGCCCCCATGAACGTCTTGGGACTGCCGGCCCACAGGGCGAGTTTCTGCGAGATTTTTGCGAATTTCATTGCCGTGTTCCTTATAGGGATGCGCCTGATTTTCAGACAGCGACGGCGGGTTGAAAATTCTACTTAATAAGACCCTGTTCAATGAAAAAACGGTTTTCTGCCACGCCTCTTCTTTCCCCTTTATTGGCCTGAATCTTTCTTTGTGCCGGTTTGTGTCTAGTATCTAGAGCAGTCAATTTGCCAGCATGCAAACCACGGATCGAAACCCAGCTAAGAGGTCACTCATGGAATTCTTCGAAAAGCTCACAAGTCTAGCCGCCAAAGTTCGTTTGCAAGGCGCTGCAATCAAGACGGAAGAAGCGACCAAGAACGCGTTTGTCATGCCCTTTATCAGCACGGTGCTGGGCTACGATGTTTTCGATCCGACTGAAGTGACTCCTGAATTTGTTTGCGATATCGGAACGAAAAAGGGAGAAAAAATTGATTACGCAATCATGAAAGGCGGAGAGGTACAGATTCTTATCGAGTGCAAAAAAATAGGCGAGCCGTTGCACATAAATCACGCCTCCCAACTGTTTCGTTACTTCCATGTCACCAGTGCTCGAATCTCCATCCTGACCAACGGTCAGGTCTACAAGTTTTTCACTGACCTGGACGCGCCCAACAAGATGGATGAGAAGCCGTTTCTTGAACTCGACCTGTTGGACATCGACGAGTACTCCGTCCCAGAGTTGGTCAAGCTCACTAAATCAGCCTTCGATGTGGACTCGATCATCAGCGCCGCAGGTGAATTGAAGTACGTCAGCCAAATCAAAAAAGTCATTGCTTCGCAGGTCAGCAAACCTGATGACGACTTTGTGAAAGTGTTCGCCTCGCGTGTGTACGACGGGGTGATTACACAGAAGGTCCGTGAACAGTTCCATGAGCTAACGAGAAAGGCCGTCGTTCAGTTTCTAAACGACCAAATCAACGACAGACTCAAGTCGGCCATGAGCGGTGCTATTCAACCCGCCTTGGCCTCTTTGCCAGTTTCTTCCGGCAGTACCGAGCAGCCGGATGTGCGAGATGAGTTAGAGGACAAGGTCCTGACGACGCTGGAAGAACTGGAGGGCTACCATATCGTCCGTGCCGTGGTTCGGTCAGTTGTAGATGCCAAGCGGATTGTTCAGCGCGACACGCAGAGTTACTTCGGTATTCTGCTCGACGATAACAACCGCAAACCGATCTGCCGTCTGCACTTCAATCGGTCACAAAAATACATCGGTATTTTTGATGAGGAGAAGAACGAAACGCGGCACGCCATAAACTCGATAGACGATATCTACGAGTACTCGGATCATTTGAAGAAGACTGTTGGGTACTACGACTAACCACGTTTACTGGTATGCAAAAGAAACCGGCCCTTGAGGCCTGTTTTTGGCTGCGCGCGCCGATCGAGGTATCGTAGCGAACCGGTTGTGCGCCGCTGGCCACAACAACGCACCGACAGGAGAACGCAATGAGTTGGTCCGCCAGACAATACGTCGCTTTTGAAGATGAACGCACCCGCCCGGCCCGTGATTTGCTCGCGGCGATTCCGCCGGTGGATGCGCGCACGGCCATCGACATCGGTTGCGGCCCCGGCAATTCGACCGAGTTGCTGGTGGAGCGCTTCGCCGATGCCACGGTGCGTGGCCTGGACAGTTCGACCGATATGATCGAGGCCGCCCGCAAGCGCTTGCCTCAGGTGCAATTCGACACGGCTGACATCGATACCTGGAACGAAACGGGGCCGTTCGATGTGATTTTCGCCAACGCGGTGTTGCAGTGGGTGCCTGACCACGCGACGTTACTGCCTTCGCTGGCCGCCCGACTGACCGATGGCGGCAGCCTGGCCATTCAGATGCCCGATAACCTCAACGAACCGTCCCATCGCCTGATGCGTGAAGTCGCTGCCGATGGGCCGTGGGCCAGCAAATTGGCGGACGCAGCCGGGCAACGCACGGAAATGGCGAGTGCCAGCGATTACTACTCGATGCTGCGACCGCACTGTGCGCGAGTCGACGTGTGGCGCACCACCTACCATCACCCGCTCGCGGGCGGCGCTTCGGGTGTGGTCGAGTGGTTCAAGGGCAGCGGCTTGCGGCCGTTTCTCGATCCGCTGGATGAGGCGGAAAAAGCGCAATACCTCAAGCAGTATCAAGCTGCAGTTGAGCAAGCGTATCCGGCACTGAGCGATGGTTCGGTACTGTTGCCATTTCCGCGCTTGTTCATCGTCGCGACGCGCTAGGGCAAAAAGGGACGGATAACGCCGAACGCTATCTGTCCCTTTGTCTGGCACTCAAGTATTCAAAAATAAACGAAGCAAAGCCGAACAACCCAATCATCGAAATGATCATGATCCCCAACTCTGAATTGTCCATGTCGATCTCTAGGTGGTAGGTGAGCCTGGAGCATAAAGTATCTGCGGACAGGCCCACCGCAGCGCTACGGCTTCTTTACCGGCTTGCAGGCATCTATACGCAAACTATACGAGTACCCGGCACGACACTCAGCGTTGGGCACTGACCAGCATCATCATCGGTCGCTCCCGCTCTTCGGCCAGGGCCGGTTGTGCTGCCACCTCAGCATCAGTCGGTCCCCATTCGTTGACATGCCGGATGCTGAAACCTGCGCCAATCAGCGTATTGAGCAAAGTGCCGATGGTGCGGTGCTGTTTGATCACGCCTTCGGCCAGCCAGTTCGTCACCCGCTCACCTTCCCGTTGATAACTGTCCAGCGGCCAGCGCTTGTTTCCTTCGCCATCAATCAGCCAGCCAGGATTGCGTGGAGCCATGAAGATCGGGTGTTCGATGGAAAATACGAAGCGTGAGCCGGGTTTAAGGGCTGTTTGGATTTTGGCGAACAGGCCCGGGAGATCCTTGATGTAGTGCAGCGCCAGGGAGCTATAGACGAGGTCGAAACTGGCTGCGGGAAGGTCCAGTTGTTCCAGATCGGCGCGGGCGTACTGGATATTGGTTGTCGACGTCGTCTTGCGTGCCTGCTCCAGCATTTTTTCCGAGACGTCCAGACCGAGCACGTTGTCGGCGCCGGATTCACTGGCCCAGCGGCAGAACCAGCCGTAACCGCAGCCGAGGTCTACGACCTTCAGGCCCTGCATGGGTGGCAACATTGCTTTTAGGGCAGGCCATTCAGGGGCTGCGTCGAGGCCGCCAATGGAGCGGGGCATTTGGCTGTAGCCCTGGAAAAATGCTGGGTCGTCGTAGATGTTTTGATTCATGTTTGGGTTGCTCGGTTGAGATCGTTCACGGGCGGCACCTGATGTGCGGCCGATTGGGTTCCCTCGGAGAGTGATGGCGCGTGTTCGTCGATGGCCGCGCAGGGAAGAGGGTGGTTGAAGATAGGGAGATGCTAGCGGGTTGGGCGGGGAGGGGGAACGGGTTGAGCGTTGGGGATTTGTAAGCTCGATTTCATGACAAACCGGCGATCCATAACAATGCCAGGTAGTTAAGCGTGACACCGAACCTGTGGCAAGGGAGCTTGCTCCCGTCGGGCTGCGCAGCAGTCCTTTTTTTGGGGCCGCTTCGCGACCCAGCGGGAGCAAGCTCCCTCGCCACAGTAATACATCGCTCGTGCGATCTTTTACTGACCAATGTTAGCCGGTCATGACCCGCAAAGGGCGCCAAGAACGGCGCCCCCATTTTACGTCAGAACTATTCCGCATCCATGCGTCGAGCAATGACATCAAGCACATCGCAACCGTCGCGCAAAGGCACGCAGCACAGCAGTGCAAAGTCGCTGAGGATTACCGTATCGGTGGTAATGTCGCCTCGCATTGCGAGATTTTCGAGGATCTGCGTCACGGCCCTGATTCTGTAACTGGCGGTGCTGAGCAGTGAATGCAGGGGTTGGGTGGTGTTGACGTAGAGCGAGGGAAGATCGTCGGCGTTGCTGGTTAAAGCCATGTATTCGTTCATGAGTAGAGCTCCATTGGGTTAAGAGGTCTACCACTCAATCGTCGCCAAACGAAAAGGGTGGCAGCTGTACGCAGGTTGGCGAACCGGACAATGGACAACCCGGCAGACCCGAAGGTCTCCCGCGCACAGCCACCAAAAAGCAGGCAGCTAAGTGCTTTAAAGCGATCCGAAAACTGCTCGGAAGCTTTTGTTCATTGGATCGAGTCGCCAAACCCGAAGCGCCATTTTGGCGCCGGCTCGACTATAGGCCTCGATGCAAATGGACAGCAATGCGCAAGTCTACGGACAATTCCCACCGTCGTGTAGGACCTTGCCTTTCTGAAAGTCGGCTTCGCTAGAAGCCCCGAAAGATGGGCAATTGGTACTGAATTTGGCCGCGACCGAGACCATTAATGGATTGAGAGAAATGATGCGAGAAAGCTTGAGGCAAAAGATGATCGAGGTTTGCAACAAGAAAATGGAGCAGAAGGGGCCGACTGTCGGACTCTCGTTCTACGCTTTCTTTGCAAACAAAAATGATGATCCCGTGCTTTTAATGGAAGCCGCCCAATGGTGGATCGCTGAGCACAAGCTCGACCATTTTGAAAAGGCCGTAAAAATAAAGCAGATGGTAGAGCGGAAAGACTAGGAGCACTGGCGCAGTCTGTCCCGTCCTGGCAATGATTTACGCCTGTACGCAGATTTCTGCCACATCCTCAGCAGGAAAAATCACCTGAATCCCACCCAGAAAAAAACCGGCCATCAAGGACCGGTTTTTTGTCAGGGCTGCACGTCAGGCAACACCCGCAAGCAAACTTTCGTAAGGTATCCGCAACCCGTCGTGTAGACGTTTGATCATCGACAAGCTCAGTTTGCGCTTGCGGTTCAGCACTTCGGATACGCGCCCGCTCGTCCCAATGAAGGGTTCCAGGTCGCGAGGGGTCAGCCCTTGCTGTTCCATACGAAATTTAATGGCCTCAATCGGATCGGAGGGCGGCATTGGGTAATGCTCGTCTTCGTACTTTTCGATGAGCAGCGCCAGAATTTCCAGCTCATCACCTTCAGGCGAACCAATGTCTGCCCCCCACAGTTGCTCTATACGAGCAAATGCAGCGGTCAGATCTTCCTGGCTGCGAATCGGTTTAATGTCCATTACACGGTCTCCGCGTTGATCTGATCATATTGGGCGTGGGTGCCGACGAATCGTATGAAACCAAGCTGTCGCAGATAGTCGATTGCCAGAATCACTCGATATTTGTTGCCGCCGATGTTGAATACAACCCTGCCGCCCTTGAGGATGCTCGCCGTTCTCAGCTCCGCCTTGACCTCTTGTGGCGTGCGATAAATGGCTTTTTCCATATGTCGATACCATTCAACAAGCGGTGTTTCGGCGTCAGTGTAAGCCGGACTGCTTTCCCAGAATTCCCGCGAGGTCCCTTTTGCAATCACACGCACCGCACATCCTCCCGTTTTGGGAGATAGTGGTCTTCGCTCAAGAGAGATGCAACGTCACTGTGCCATGCCGCAATGGTTCGCAAGGGGTTTGAAACCAACTTGCAATGATGAAATCTGTTAATGAGGCAAGAAAAACGCTAACAAAACACCGGTTTTGCGCGAAAACGTTAATTTCCGCCTTCGAAACACAAACCCCAGACACAAAAAAACCGGCCATCAAGGCCGGTTTTTTCTTTACCTGCATCCCCCGTCAAAAATCAACGTGAGACAAAAATTCGATTGGAGCGGGTGAAGGGAATCGAACCCTCGTTATCAGCTTGGGAAGCTGGAGTAATGCCATTATACGACACCCGCTCAGAGCGGCTGACTTTGTACCAGATGTGCGCGTGGAAATGAAGTTTTTCTTTGTGTGCGATGCGTTTGGCGCAGGTGAAACGGTCTATCACGGGCAAGCCTCGCGCCTACAGGAATGCATTCAACACTGTAGGGCGAAGCGTGCTCGCGATGACGCTGTTTCAGATGGCCAATGCATGTTGGTCCTGGACGTAGTGGTAACGCGGTCGGCTGGCGTGTTGCGCCGGTTTCAGGAAGCCCAGCAGTGCGTTGCGGCTGTCTCGGCAGGCAGCTTTGTGCTCCATGTCGAGAAAGTGGCCGGTGGCCTGAAGGGTGCTGAACGTGGCGTTTTGCACATGGTTGGCGAACAACCGGGCGCCATCGGCGGCGGTGTATTCGTCCCATTCGCCGTTCATGAATAGCACCGGCACGTTGATTTTTTCTGCGGCTTTGAGGAAGCACTGGCGATCACTGTGCAGCAGGTCGCTGATGTGGAAGTGCATCTGCCCGTATTCATGCTCGGCCAAGGAGCTTACGTGGCGATAGTTGAAGCGCTTGAACAGCGTCGGCAAGTGTTTGCCGATGGTGCTGTTTACCAAGTTGCCGACCCGATCCCCATCCCGACTGCCGAGGTAATCAATGCCGCGCTCTAGGTAATCGAGCATGTGCGCGTTGATCTCCGGGGAGAACGAGCTGATCACGGCTTTTTCGATGCGCCGTGGCTGGTGGGCCAGGGCGACCAGGGTCGCGGCGCCGCCCCAGGAAAACGACAGCACGTGTTCGGCGGCGAAGTGGTCGATCAACTCCAGGAGGATCTGCCCTTCGACTTCCTTGGTCAGCAATTTCTCATGCAGGTTGTGCGCTTTTGACTTGCCCGCGTAGGGCTGGTCGTAGCAGACCACATTGAACTGCGGATGAAGATTTTTCACGGTTTGTGCAAACGACGCAGTCGTGGCCATCGAGCCGTTGACCAGGATGATGGTCTTCTCTGCGGCGTCTGCGCGATAGAACTCCGTGTAAACCCGATACTGACCCTGTATATCCAGCACAGCGATTTCTGGCCTCATGTCATCAGACTCCAAGCAAGCGGGTATGCGCGCAAATGAGATTGCACGAGCTTTGTGACAGGTAGGCATACGCCTGAAATTTGGAGGCCCATGTCGATCCAGTGCAGTCCGGTCGACGGGTATTGTTATTGGCGGGCAGTCTGCCGGTCTGAGGCGGAACCTGAGGGTTCTCTAACCGGCAAAAAGTTTCTTAGAAGTATGTTGTGACTCGTCGGTCACATTTCGGCCGACGTCCTGATTCAAGCAGGGGTCACGTCTTCGCGCAAGTGTCATTCGTAAATTGTTCGACAACTTCTGCTGAGCGGTAGGCTGCTTAGATCAAATGGATCTCTTCGGTGCGCAATGCGCGGTACTCGCCCGGTTTTAGCGCGTTATCGAGCACCAGCGGGCCCATGCTTTCGCGGTGCAGGCTCAATACTTTGTTGTCGAAGTGGCCGAACATCCGCTTCACCTGGTGATACCGGCCTTCGATGATGCTCAGACGCGCCGCTTTCGGCCCGAGCACGATCAGTTCGGCCGGTTGTGTGGTGAGGTCTTCGAACGCGAAGTACAGACCTTCGGCAAATTTCAATGCGTATTGCGGGCCAATCTCCTGCTCGGTCTCGACGTAATAGACCTTGGGCAGTTTGGTCTGCGGTTGGGTCAGGCGCCGCGACCAGCTGCCGTCGTTGGTGATCAGCATCAAGCCGGTGGTGTTGAAATCCAGGCGACCGGCGATGTGCAGGTCATCGCGGTCCGGCTCATGGATCAGGTCGAGCACGGTCGGGTGCTCCGGGTCGCGGGTGGCGCTGACGCAGCCGGGCGGTTTGTGCAGCATGAAGTAGCGTGCAGGTTTGCCGACCTGCAGGACTTCGTCATCGACCTCGACGCGGCTGAACTCGAGTACTTCGGCATGCGGGTCGCTGACGATTTTTCCGTCGACACGAACGCGCTTTTCCACCAGCAACAGGCGCACCTGCTTACGGTTGAAGCGCGGCAGGTTGCTGAGGAAACGGTCAACGCGCATGGCTGGGGATCAGTCGGAAAAGGGCCGCGTATCTTACGTGATCGGCCGGGCGGTTGCTTACAACTGCGCCTCGACCTCGGCGCAACGCGGGCACAGGCAGGATTTGTCGCGCAGTTCTGCCGGCAGCGCTTCGAGCACCGCCGGGTCGATACTGACGCCAAAGCACCAGCACGCCTGATCGATGGTGCGCGGGTCGGCGAGGGTGCAGGCGTTGGAGGCGCCGCAGGCGGGGCATTGGTCAGGCTTGTTCATGCAGAATTATTCATAACGGGAGTGAGGCATTTCCACGCAGGTTCGGTTTCGGCCGGCCTGTTTGGCCCGGTACATCGCATGATCGGCCCGGGAGAGCAGGGTGTGCAAGGTTTCATCGACCTGCAAGGTGGTGAGGCCGATGCTCACTGTCAGCTGCAGTTCCTTGTTGTCGTAGGCATAACGCTGTTGCTCGACATGTTGACGAATTTTCTCGGCGATCATCAGACCTGTCTCACCGTCGGTGTCCTTGAGCAACACGATGAACTCTTCTCCCCCCCAGCGGCAGACGATGTCGGAGTGCCGCAGGCAACTCTCCAGATCCCGCGCGAAGCCGATCAGCACCTGATCGCCGGCCAGGTGACCGTAGGTGTCGTTCAAGACCTTGAAGTGGTCCAGATCCAGCAATAACGCGGTCAGCGGCTTGGGCTCGCGCTCGGCTTCGAGCATGGCTTGTGCCGCCAAGAGGTCGAAACCACGACGATTCGGCAGTTCGGTCAGGCTGTCGAGCGTCGCTTGCGCCTGGATCTTGCCCTGGTAGCGCTTGATCACGCGGTTGAGCAAGGCCAGCACGATCAGCGTGACGAGCAGGCAGATCAGCAGGTTGAGGTACAGCGACTGGCGGATTTCGCTGAGGGCGCCGTCTTCGCGCTTGTCGACAAACAGGTACCAGTTCAGCTCGGGAATGAACCGCACGTTGAGGAAATGTCCCTGGCCGTGGACGGAATATTCGTAGCTGCCGCTGTGGGGTTTGGGCAGCTGGCTGACCAGGTCCTTCATGTTGTCGAGTTCGCCGAGCTTCTGGCCGATGTGCGCGCCTTGCGGGCCGCCCTCGGCACCGGTCAGCACCAGGCGGCCGAAGTTGTCGACGAAGTACACGCTGCGCTGGTAACGCTGCTGGTATTTGTCGATCAGCTTGATCACCGCATCGACCGTCAGCCCAACGCCGGCGGCGCCGATGAAACGGTTGTTGTAGTCGTAGACCTTGTAGTTGATGAAGAAGGTCTGGTTGTCCTTGTTGGCAAGGTCGGGGTCGACATTGATCTCGTAGGGATCGGCCATGTCGCGGACGCGGAAATACCAGGCATCGCGAGGTTCCGTGGACTTGACCTGTTTGAGGACGCCCTTGGCGTGGTAGTAGGTGAGGCTGGTGTTGGAGACAAAAAATGCCGTGTAGGCGCCGTAGTGGGTCATGACCTCGTTGAGGTAGCGGGTCATTTTCTCGGGGTCTTGCTCGCCGTTTACCACCCAGTCCCGCATGAAGGTGTCGCGGGACATCATCGAGGAAATCAGGATCGGTCTGACGAGGTCTTTCTGGATTTCCGAGTAGACCGTGTCCGAGGTCAGCGGCAGCTCGGTGTTGACGATGCTGTCGCGGATGGAGGCTCGCGAGGCGTAGTAACTCAGGAAGGAGGTCGCGAGAAAGCCTGCGCCCAGCAACGCAATAAGCGTAAGGACCAACGAACGTTGCGAATACAGCGGCGAGCGAAGCGGCATGACGATCCCGTTGGCAGTGACCCGATGGCACGCATTCTAATGGCACTGCGGGAAAATGACTGCTCTATGTGCAGCGCGAATGATGGCTCCCACGTCCCTCGAAGATTGTACCCGGACCTTGTGGGAGTGAGCCTGCTCGCGATGGCTGCAGCACATTCAAAATTGATGTCGACTGATGCACCGCCATCGCGAGCAGGTTCTTGCCGTTAAGCCAGGGATTGCAGATACGCGCGCCATCCGCCGAGATGACTGATATTGGCGGCCCCCTCCAACCCGTACCCCTCACAAATAAACCCACTCTCCCAACGCCCGTCCGCCAGTTGCACCTTGCCCAACCCCAGCGGCGCCGGAATCCCGGTCAGAAACGAGCCCAACTCAGTGCTCGGCAACTCCCAAACCTCCACCGCGATCGCCACGCCACCATCCTTCACCCGCACCATCCCCGGACGAAACGGCGGGCCACCGGCCAACGCATACAGCTGATAGTCAGGCGAACTGCAAGTCGTCTCGACCAGCCGAGCCCCGCGCTTCCTCAATTGCCAGTTCAACGCCAACCCGTCCAGATGCGCGCCGCACACCACCAGTCGTGCGCGATCATGGCGAGCGACCGTCGTCGGTGCAGGCTCAGCCGAGCAGCGCTGCAAAGCATCCGCCACCCCCAACAAATACTGATCGGTAAACGCCCGGCCAAACACGGTCACACCCCACGGCAAACCGTTGCCCATGAAACCGCTGGGCACGGCGACAGCCGCGTAATCGAGCAGGTTCATGAAGTTGGTGTAGTAACCCAGTTCCGAATTACGCAGGACCGGTTCGGCGTCCAGTTCCGCCAACGTAACGGGGCGGCCAATGGTGGGGGTAACGACACAATCAAGATTTTCCAGCGCTTGATCGCACAGCGCTTTCAAGGCTTGCAGCCGATACTGGGCGCGGAATGTGTGCACGCCCGTCACCGCCGGTGCCTTGGCCAGTACCGCGCGAATCACCGGCAACACGGCTTCGGGATGTTGCTCCATCAACTCGCCGGCCACGCTGTATCGCTCGGCCACCCACGGCCCTTCATAGAGCAAACGCGCCGCTTCGAGGAACGGCGTCAGATCCAGTTCCACCTCTTCACCCCCCAATGCCTTGAGCCGATCGATGGCATCACCGAACAACAACGGGCCTTCAGGGCAGCCGAAGAATTCCAGGTCCTGCGCACGCGGTACGCCGAAACGGAAAGGACGCGGCGTGCCGAACGCCGAGCCGTCATTCCACAACGGGTTGCTGCGGCTGTATTCATCTCGCGGATCGAGGTGCGCCGTCAGCGCCAGCAACTGGCTGGCCTCCCGAGCCGTTGCGGTGAACGTCGTCACGCAATCGAGCGTGCGACAGGCCGGCACCACACCCGCCGTCGAGATCAGCCCTTTGGTGGCTTTCAATCCGACCAGATTGTTCAGTGCCGCTGGCACGCGCCCGGAACCCGCCGTGTCCGTACCCAATGAAAAACTCGCCACGCCCAGCGCCACCGCCAGCGAAGATCCAGCGCTGGAACCGCCCGACGGATACTCCGGCAATACGCTGTTCGGGCACGCGCCATAGGGCGAGCGGCTACCGTTCAGCCCGGTCGCGAACTGATCAAGATTGGTCTTGCCCAGCGGTATCGCGCCCAGCGCCAGCAACTGCTCGACGATGGTCGCCGAACGCTGCGGCACATAGGCAAACGCCGGGCACGCCCCCGTGGTCGGAATACCCGCCAGGTCGATATTGTCCTTGATCGCGAAGGGCACGCCGTACAGCGGCAGGCTCTCGAGGTCGCGACCGTCGAGTGCGGCGAGGTACGGTTCCAGTTCTTCAACACTGAGCAAATGGATGAACAGGTGATAATCCGGGTTGAGCGCTGCGCCTTTATCACGCAGGCCCAGCAGCAATTGACGGGGCGTGATGTTGCCGATGCGATAAGCGTTGCGCAGGGCATCGAGTTGCAGATTGATGTTCATGGCTTGATCCTTTTTCAAATGGGTTCAGTCGAGTTCCAGCACCACGACGCGCTGTCCGGCGCGCACCGCCGAACCCGGTTGCACGCGGACCTCGCGCACCACGCCGGCCATGGGTGCGAGCAGCGGAATTTCCATCTTCATCGACTCCAGAATCACCAGCACATCACCAGCGGCGACCCGACTGCCGGTCTCCACCTGAACCTGCCAGAGGTTGCCGGCGATGTGGCTGTCGACGCTCATTTCATTGCTGGCGAGCGGTGCGTCTTCGGTGGTTTCGGGGGCCGGTTCCTCGCTGTCGAAATGCGCCTGGCCGCTGGCGATCCAGCGCTCGCGCTCGGCGTTGAATGCGCCTTTTTGCTGATCGCGAAACGCGTCGATGGTCTCGGCCTCTTTCGTCAGGAAGGCCTGGTAATCCGCGAGGTTCAACTGGCTGTGTTCGATGTTCAGTTCGAAGCGCCCGAGCGGGAAGTCCCGGCGGATGCGCAGCAGTTCCTCGGCGCTCACCGGGTAGAAACGGATCTGGTCGAAAAAGCGTAGCAGCCACGGTTTGCCGTCGAACGCGGCGACTTCGCGATAACGGTTCCACATCTGCAACGTGCGACCGACAAACTGATAACCGCCAGGGCCTTCCATGCCGTACACGCACATGTAGGCGCCACCGATGCCCACCGAGTTTTCCGCAGTCCAGGTGCGGGCCGGGTTGTACTTGGTGGTGACCAGGCGATGGCGCGGATCGAGCGGGGTGGCGACGGGTGCGCCGAGGTAAACGTCGCCCAGGCCCATCACCAGATAGCTTGCATCAAAGACCGTGCGCTGCACTTCGTCGAGGTTCGGCAGGTCATTGATGCGGCGGATGAACTCCAGATTACTCGGGCACCACGGTGCGTCCTTGCGCACGGTGGTCATGTATTTCTCGATCGCCAACTGACAGGCCGGGTCGTCCCAGGACAGCGGCAAATGCACGATGCGCGACGGCACTTGCAAGTCTTTGGCGGCGCACACGGCGTCCCATTCACCGGCGACAATGCCGAGCAGATCGGCCAGCGGCAGTTGCTCGGGTTGATAGTGGATTTGCAGCGAGCGGATGCCCGGGGTGAGGTCGATGACACCGTGCAGGGTTTTGCTTTCCAGGGCTTGCATCAGGGCGTGAGCGCGGAAGCGCAGGACCAGATCCAGCTCGGGTGCTCCGATTTCCAGCAGCAGGTGAGTATCCCCCGATAACCTCGCAACCAGACGCGTATCGTCCTGACCCAAATCCAACACCACAGGCGACACAACCCCTTGTAGGAGTGAGCCTGCTCGCGATAGCGGTGTGTCATTCACATCAATGTTGGCTGTACTGTCGCCATCGCGAGCAGGCTCACTCCTACAGGGGGAATTCCATTTCAAGGCGAGTGTGCGGGCGGTTTTTAGATCGACGGGGAGAAACTGGACTTTGTCTCCGGCCTTCAGTTGCCCAAGCTGCCAAAGGTCCGCTTCAATCACCGTCACCGGGCAGACAAACCCGCCCAGGCTCGGACCATCAGGCCCCAGGATCACCGGCATGTCCCCGGTGAAATCCACCGCGCCGATGGCATACGGATTGTCATGAATGTTCGACGGATGCAGCCCGGCTTCACCCCCGTCGGCACGCACCCATTCCGGCTTCGGCCCGATCAATCGCACGCCGGTGCGGCTGGAGTTGAAATGCACTTCCCACTGGGTCGCGAAGAAGGTGCCGATGTAGTTTTCGGTGAAATACTCCGGAGCGCCATGCGGGCCATAGATCACCCGAATTTGCCGCACGACAGGTAACTCGGTGACGTGGTCCACTTGCTGACCGACGCTACGATCAATCAAAGCAGGGACGTGCAACACATCACCCGCCCGCAACGCACGACCGCCATGCCCACCAAACTGTCCAAGGGTGAACGTACTTTTGCTGCCCAGATAATCCGGCACCAGCAAGCCGCCGCGCAGGCACAGATAGCTGCGAGCGCCGGCACCGGCAATTGTGCCGAGGCTTAACGTGGCTCCAGCCGGAATCAGCAGCGCCGTGTTCATCGGCACTGTTTCGCCGTTGAGCATCAATGGAATCACCGCGCCGGTCACCGCCACCACGGCATCGCAGTTGAAGCGCAGCAACGGCCCGCTCATGGTGATTTCCAGCGCCGCGGCGCCTTCGTCATTCCCCAGCAAAAGATTGCCCAGCCGCAACGCGCGACTGTCCATCGGCCCTGATGGCGGCACGCCCACTGCCCAGTAACCGAGACGGCCGGGATAGTCCTGAACGCTGGTCTGAGTCCCGGCGCTGAGCACTTCAAAGGTGTTGGCCTGATAGGCCAGACCTTCCAGGCAACGGGTCCACGGCTGGCCGCTGGCGAACGGCGCATCGAGCAGAATTTGCCGCAGGTAATCGCGGTTGGTTTCCACGCCATAGAGCAGACTTTCACTCAACGCTTGATGCAAATCGGCACGCGCTTCTTCACGGGTCGGAGCCCAGCTGATGACCTTGGCGATCATCGGGTCGAAGTACGGCGGGATCTCGCAACCGGCCTCGACCCAGGTGTCGATGCGCAGGTGTTTGCCATCGGCGACAGGGAAGTTCACGGCGGTCAGCAAGCCTGGGCTCGGCTGAAAATCGCGGCCCGGATCTTCGGCGTAGAGCCGTGCCTGAATGGCATGACCTCTGGCGTTCAAGCCCTTGCTCAACGCACCCAAGGGCGGCAAGTCACCGGCCGCCAGTTCTACCATCCAGCGCACCAGGTCCACGCCCCACACTTGTTCGGTGACACCGTGCTCCACCTGCAATCGGGTGTTCACTTCCAAGAAGTAGAAGCGCTGATCTTCGCTGTCGAAGACGAATTCCACGGTACCGGCGCTGCGGTAGTTGACTGCTTTCGCCAGTTTGATCGCCGCCGCGCAGAGCGCTTCGGCCATGCCGTCGGGCAGGTTCGGCGCCGGGGTTTCTTCTAGGACTTTCTGGTTGCGGCGCTGCACCGAGCAGTCGCGCACGCCGAGGGCGATGACTTCGCCGCGACCGTCGCCGAACACCTGGACTTCCAGATGACGGGCGCGCCGGATGTACTTCTCGATGAACACCCCAGCGTCGCTGAAGTTGTTCTGGCCGAGGCGTTTAACCGCTTCGAAGGATTCGCTCAACTCGGCTGCGCTGCGGCACACGCGCATGCCAATGCCACCGCCGCCCGCAGTGCTTTTGAGCATCACCGGGTAGCCGACCTGTTCACCGGCAATCAGAGCCGCGTCGAGGCTGTCGAGCAGTTCGGTGCCTGCGAGCATCGGTACGCCGTGTTGCTTGGCCAGGGCGCGCGCGGTGTGCTTGAGGCCGAACACGCGCAGTTGCTCCGGCGTCGGGCCGATGAAGGCGATGTCGGCGGCTTCGCAGGCTTCAGCGAATGCGGCGTTTTCCGAGAGGAAACCGTAGCCGGGGTGAATCGCCGTGGCGCCAGTGGCTTTGGCGATGGCAAGGATTTTATCGACGGCCAGATAAGTACCGGCGGCTGCGCCGTCACCGAGGCTGTGGGCTTCATCGGCCTGCAAGATGTGCAAACTGGCAGCATCCGCTTCGGAGTAAACGGCGACGCCCTTGACCTGCACGTCACGCAGGGTGCGCAGGATGCGGCAGGCAATGGCGCCACGGTTGGCAATCAGGACTTTTTCGAACATGGCATAACCCCCGGAGGCGATAGCGCATCAGCCTCGACCTGGGATGCGGGCCGTCCCGCAGTTTTTCGATAGGCGCCGGGGTCGTCCCCGACAGCAAAAACACTTCACTCAAACCCACCACACAACCCCTGTGGGAGCGGGCTTGCTCGCGAAGGCGGCGTGTCAGTCGACATCAATTTTGAATGTGACGGCCTCTTCGCGAGCAAGCCCGCTCCCACAGGGGGATTAGTGGTGTTCCGGAGGTTTGAGGCACTGGCCCGAACGCGCCTGGAACAACGCAAACAACCACCGTCGCAACCGCACGAATTTCAGTTCCATACCAAAAGCTCCGCAGGGGTCGGGTTGTAGGCGTTGCATGGGTTGTTCAGTTGTGGGCAGTTGGAGATCAGCACGATCACGTCCATCTCCGCCCGCAGGTCGACGTATTTGCCCGGTGCCGAAATGCCGTCTTCAAACGTCAGCCCGCCGTCGGCGGTGACCGGCACGTTCATGAAGAAGTTGATGTTCGGCCCGATGTCGCCCTTGCCCAGTCGCCCGTCGTGGACGCAGGCCCGCAGGTAGTTGTCGCGGCAGCTGTGCATGTAGCGTTTTTCCAGCGCGTAACGCACGGTGTTGCTCTCTTGCGCGCAGGCGCCGCCGAGGGTGTCGTGGCGTCCGCAAGTGTCGGCGACGATGGTCAGCATCGGTTTACCGAGGTTGGAATAGAGCACGCTGCCGGTGCTCAGGTAGACGCTGTTCTGCCGACGCAACGTGCGTTGCACGTCATAGCGCTCCTTCGGGTTGGCGACGCTGTAGAACAAGGTATCGACGGCCTGATTGCCTTCCAGGTCGAGGATGCGCAGGGTCTGGCCGGCCTTGACCTCCATTAACCAGGGTTCGCCGGCGGCGATGGTGGCGCGATACACCGCGTTTTCAGGCTGCTGGTGTGTGGTTGCGACGGCGAGTGACATGGCAGCGATCCTCAGGCGAACAAACGGTCGGTGTTGATGAAGCCGCGCTCGTTTTCCGGGCGCGAGGTGCGGCAGTGTTCGGCGACGCTGGCGTCGGGGTTCATCCAGCTGAGCTTCAGGGGTTTGGGGGCGTAGTCCGGCGATGGGTCCATCGGATGTTGCAGCGCGGTGAGCACCACCAGCGTGTCCATCGGCGCGTACAACTCGATGTAGTCGCCGGCTTTCGAGTTGCCTGCGACAAAGTGGAAACGCCCGGCCTCATCGACGTTGATGCGGCTGAACAGGTTGAGGGTCATCAGCAGATCCGACAGGCCCAACCCCCACTTGCCCAGTTCCACTAACAGGTTGTCGGTGCCGTTGCGGAAGAAGCCGTTGCGCAGTTCCTGATAGCGGCCGGCGCCGTATTTTTCCGCGACTTCTTCAGCGCAGAGCACACCGCCGAGGCTGTCGCTCCAGCCGCAAGTGTCGGCGGTGATCGCCGCCAGCACGCGGCCCATGTCCGAGTACAGGCAATGGCCGCTGGTGAGTTTGGCGGTGTGTTGGCATTTGAGGCTGTCGGGCAGGTTCAGGCGTTCGGTTTTTTCATTGGCGTTGAGCAGCGTCAGGCTGACGTTGGCGCCCCCGCGCAGGTCAGTCAGGCGCAGCAATTGGCCGCGTTTCAACACGAACGAACGGTGCCCGCCGCCGGGGAGCATTTCTTCGGCGAAGGGTGGGAACAGTTGAGTCGAATCAGTCATTTCAAAATTCCTCTAAGCGATACGAAGCGTGCCCGCCAGCGCAGCCGGCAAGGCATCGACGGCGGCGCGGTTGACGCGGCGGTCGCTGTTCAAAGGGATGTCGTAAGTGATGCGCGCGCCATAGGCGCCGGGGGCGTGCGGGTCGACGCGGACCTTGTCGAACACCAGCAGGCGGGTGCCGAGGCTGAAGCCTTCGGACAAGTCGTGGGTGACCATGAACACCGTCAGTTGCGTCTCGCGCCACAGCTCCAGCAGCAAGGCGTGCATGTCCTTGCGGATGCCTGGATCGAGGGCGCCGAACGGTTCGTCGAGCAGCAACACGCGAGGTTTCATGATCAGCGCCTGGGCGATGGCCAGCCGTTGTTGCATGCCGCCGGACAGCTGCGCCGGGTACTTGTCCAGCGAGTGGCCGAGGCCGACTTTGTGTAGCAGCACCGAGGCCTGTTCGCGGGCGTCTTTTTTGGCGCTGCCGAACAGGCGCCCGAGCAAGGGCGAGCGTGGCAGTTCCAGGCCTAGCGCCACGTTGTCCAGCACGGTTAAATGCGGGAATACCGAGTAGCGCTGGAACACCACGCCACGGCTGGCATCCGGTTCGCCGGCCAGCGCCTGACCGTCGAGCAGAATCTCGCCGCGACTGGTGCGTTCCTGGCCTAGCAGTAGCCGAAGGAAGGTCGATTTTCCGCAACCCGACGCACCGACCAAGGTGCAGAACTCACCTTCGTTGACAGTCAGGTTCAGCCCTTCGAGCACCACCTGATCAGCATATTGCTGCCAGACGTTTTTTACCGTGATGAAACTCATGCCCGCGCTCCTTCATACCAGGGGAACGCGCGTTGGGTCAGGCGCTTGAGGCCCCAATCCATCAGCCAGGCGAGCAGGGTGATCCACACCACGTAGGGCAGGATCACGTCCATCGCCAGGTAGCGCCGCACCAGGAAAATCCGGTAGCCGAGGCCGTCGGTCGACGCGATGGCTTCGGCGGCGATCAGGAACAACCACGCCGAACCGAGCATCAACCGCAACGAGATCAGCAGGCGCGGCAGCAATTGCGGCAGCACCACGCGCAGCATCAACGTCCAGGTTGAAGCGCCGAGGGTCTGGGCCTTGATCAGCAGCTCGACCGGAATTTCCCGGGCGCGCTGTTCCAGATCGCGAGCCAGACACGGGGTGATGCCGATCACGATCAACATCACTTTCGACAATTCCCCCAGCCCGAAGACGATGAACAGAATCGGCAGGATTGCCAGTGGCGGCACCATCGACAGCACCGTCAGCAACGGTGACAACGGTGCGCCGAACAGCGGCAACGTCCCGGCGGCGATGCCCAGGCACAGCCCGGCCAGCGCACTGATGCCGAGGCCGATGGCCAGGCGGCGCAGGCTTGATGCGGTGTCTTGCCACAACAGGTATTCACCGGTGCGGGTGTCGGCAGTGAAAGCCAGGCGTTTGACTGCGTCGGCCATCTGCACGGCGCTCGGCAGCAGCTTGTCGTTGGGGTTGTCCGTCAGCCGTTCGGCTGAGCCCATGAAGTAGGCGAACAGCACCAGGGCGAACGGCAGGATCACCAACAGCAGGCGACTCGGGCGATCCGGGTGGCGATTGATCAGGCGCATGGCCAGGTCCTCCTGTTTACAGCTTGGCGTCAGCGGCCATCTGCACGTAGGTCGGGTCGAAGCGCAGCTTGAGGTTAGTCTTGTCGCCGCTGGTCACGCCATTGGCGAAGGCCATGCCGACGGCGCTGGTGTCTTTGGCGCCTTCACCCAGCAAGCCGTGCTGGAACGAAAACTCGGCGACCTTGCGCATGGTTTCCGGCAATTGCTTGCTGGTGGAGAAGTCCAGGGCTTCCTTGGGCGTGGCGAACAATTTGGTGGTGTCGAGTTGCGACTGGAAGCCGGCCAGGTCGGTGCCCGAAGCTTTGGCCATGTGTTCGAGTGCGACCTTGCTGGCAGCGTTTTTCGCGTTCATCAACTCGACCACTTCGAACCAGGCACCGGTCAGCGCTTTACCCAGGGCCGGGTTGTCTTTGAGGGTGGCGCTGTTGACCACCATCATGTCCATGATTTCGCCGGGGATCTGGCTGGAGTTGAAGACTTCGGTCACCGCAGGCTTGGCCTTGATGTCTGAAAGCATCGGGTTCCAGGTGGTGACGGCGTTGACCTGATCGGTGTTGAAGGCGGCCGAGATATCGGCATCGGAAGTGTTCACCACTTTGAGGTCTTTCTCGGTGAGGTCGACCGAATCCAGTGCGCGGGCCAGCAGGTAGTGGGACACCGAGAGTTCGACCAGATTGACGTCCATGCCCTTGAGGTCGGTGACCTTCTTGCCTTCGCCCTTGAGCACGATGCCGTCGTTGCCATTGGAGAAGTCGCTGACGATCAGCGCGGTGCTGTCGACGCCGCCGGCTGCCGGAATGGTCAGTGCGTCCATGTTGGTCATGGTGCAGCCGTCAAACTGGCCGGCGGTGTACTGGTTGATGGATTCGACGTAGTCGTTGAGCTGCACCACATCAATCTTGATGCCGTACTTCTTCGCCCATTTGTCGACGATGCCTTGGCTGCCGGCGTATTCCCACGGCATCCAACCGGCGTAGATGGTCCAGCAAACGCTGAAGTGGTCTTTTTGTGCAGCCTGGGACGAGACGCTCACGAGGGCTGCGAAAGCAGCGGCGAGCAGGGCGGGTAAACGAAGCTTGAGCATGGGTGGTTCTCCAGTTGATCAAGGGCGGGCAGGAGTCAACGCGGCACCGCGAACGGTGGCTTGTCTCCCGGGCTTTTGTCCCGCCGTGTAACCTCAACTGGAGGTCGCCAACTCTCGGACCAGCCACTCGCCTTAGCGAGCCGGAACCCTAGTCAGCCATTGCAAATTGTGGTGCCGCGAACCTTGTGATGACTCCTGCACGGGTTTGCTAAAGCGAGAGCCGTGCCAAGTTAGCTTGAGGGCTCTAGGGTGGGGGATTGCGCGATGAGCGCTTGGGGCAGGCGAGGCGGTGTTGCCTTGTGATGGTGCGCAGGTGCACCGCTATGGGACGTCGTGGCCGCTGATCTGAAGGTCCGCCCCTCTCGGCACTCACCCCGGCATTGCCAGTCAAATGGGTGTCAGCCGGCCTGTTCCGGCTGTGGGTCTTTCAGGAGGCCGCCATGTTTCGTCGACTGTTGTTCGGTATGGTTCTCGGTCTTGGGCTGTCCGGCTGCTATTACTACGCCGGTGGTTACGATGTGTATTCCGCGCCTTATTACTACCCCGGCTATTCACCCTATTCCTACTATTTCGGCCCGCGTTACTACTACGGCCCGCGCTTCTATGGTGGCTATCGCTACTACTATTGGGGCGGGCACGGGCCACGTCATTACGGCGGTGGATATCGCCATGGCCACCATTAATCAGCGGGTGAATAGATGAAAAACCTTTCATCGGCGACTTGTTTCAATCTGTTTCAGAGACGCACCAGATTTGGAAAACGATGTCTGATCTTTCGACAGTCACCGAATAATTGACTGTCGCCTGCCAGCGTCGCTGGTATGGCTCACTCGCGGTCCAGGAGGCCGCCATGCTCTGTCGAAAACAGCCCCACCGAATTCTTCTGATTGCAGTATTGGGATTGTCTCTTGGTGCGTGCGTGCCCTATTCCGATGGAGGAGGCAGCTACTACAGTTCCGAGGTCTATACCTCGCCAGCGCCCACCTATTATGCCGGTGGCGGACCTTACTATTCAGGTGGCGGCGGTTATTACACGCAGCCACGCCGGTACTACGCGCCACCAGCGCGGTATTACCAGCCAACGCCGCGGTATTACCACCAGCCGCGGGTTTATCAACCGGCACCCCGTTATTACCAGTCGCAGCGGGGCGAATACCGGGCCCATGGTTGGGACGGCCGTAACCGTGGCGGCTGGAACAACGACTACCGTGGTCATGGCGGACGCAACAATCACGGTGGGCGAGGGGACCATAACGGTCGCGGTGATCACGATGGCCGAGGTGGCCATCGTTAATATGAGCTAATGCAATACCAGTGTGGGAGCGAGCAAGCCCGCTCCCACATTTTTTTAGTATTCCGACAGATCGGCCAACGGATGCCGGCCTTCCCAGACCTTGTGGAAGTGTGCTTCCACCACCGCATCCGGCACATTATTGATGTCAGGCCAATGCCAATGAGGTTTCTGATCCTTGTCGATCAACCGCGCCCGAACCCCCTCGCTGAACTCCGGATGACGGCAGCAGTTGAGGCTCATCGTGTATTCCATCTGAAAGACCTCGGCCAGCGACATGTGCCGGGCGCGGGCGATCTGTTCCCAGACCAGATGAGCGGTCAGGGGCGAACCTTCGGTCATGGTCTTCGCCGCTCGACTTAACAGCAGGTCCGTATGGTCACGCAGAGGGCTGATGGCTTTCCAGGCGCAGCGCACATCGCTGACATCCAGTAGCTCATCGATCTGCTGGCGTCGAGGCAGCCATTGCGCTTCGGGCATTTGCGCGACGGCTTCCTGCTGCAAGGCCTTGAGCAGACTGTTGAGCTGCATTGGCGTCTGTTCCTGCCAATTCAATTGCAGCAAGCCTTCGATCAGCTCTTCTTGCTGCTCATCGAGCAGGAAACGGTCGGCCAGGTCCAGGTCGATCGCATCACGACCGTTCATGTGTGCACCGGTCAGCCCCAGGAACAACCCGAGCTTGCCAGGCAGGCGTGACAGGAACCAACTGGCGCCAACGTCCGGGTACAGACCGATACTGATTTCCGGCATTGCCAGGCGGCTGCTCGGCGTGACAATCCGGATGCTTGCCCCTTGCAGCAGCCCCATGCCACCGCCCAGCACATAACCATGGCCCCAGCAGATCAGCGGTTTGGGGTACGTGTGCAGATTGAAGTCCAGGCGATATTCCGCTGCAAAGAAATGTGCGGCCAAGGGCGGTACTTCCCCCGGATGAGCGCGACAGGCTTCGACCAGGCTGCGCACTTCGCCGCCGGCGCAGAAGGCCTTGGCGCCGTTACCGCGCAGCAAAACGCAGACGATTTGCGGATCTTTGGCCCAGGCGTCCATCTGATCGCGCAGGGCGTTGATCATGGGCAAGGAGAGGGCGTTGAGCGATTTTTCGGCATCCAGGCTGGCAATGCCGATGCGCGCGCCGTCGGTGCCGGTGAGTTCTTCGAAGTGCAGATTCATCGTGACCTCGATCGGGAAATTGAGCGTTCAGTATGATCGCTGTACAGGAAAGTGCCGGATCTGCGTCAGATCAATTGACAAGCGTGGTGGGCTTTCCTAGGGTTCGCCCCATTGTTTTTGCCGGATGTAACCATGACTGCTGATGACCGTATCAAACTCGAACCAAGCTGGAAGGAGGCGCTACGTGCCGAATTCGACCAGCCCTACATGGAAGAGTTGCGCAACTTCCTGCAACAGGAGCGCGCGGCGGGCAAGGAAATCTATCCTCCGGGGCCGATGATTTTCAACGCACTTAACTCCACGCCGCTGGACAAGGTCAAGGTCGTCATCCTTGGCCAGGACCCGTATCACGGGCCGGGACAGGCCCACGGGTTGTGCTTCTCGGTGCAACCGGGCGTACCGGCGCCGCCATCGCTGGTGAACATCTATAAAGAGTTGAAACGCGACCTGAACATCGATATCCCCAATCACGGCTACCTGCAGAGCTGGGCCGAGCAGGGCGTGTTGATGCTCAATACCACCATGACGGTCGAGCGCGCCAACGCCAATGCGCACAAGGACAAGGGCTGGCAGTTTTTCACGGATCGGATCATTGAAGTGGTCAGCCAGCAGCAACCGCATCTGGTGTTCATGCTGTGGGGCGCGCATGCACAGAGCAAACAGAAACTCATCGATGCCACCAAGCACCTGGTGCTGACGTCGGTGCACCCATCACCGCTGTCCGCCTATCGCGGTTTTCTGGGATGCGGGCATTTCAGCCGGACCAACAAGTTTCTTGAGCAGAATGGCGAAACGCCGATCGAGTGGCGGTTGCCGCCAGTCTAAAAACTTCGCGGGCAAGCCTCGCTCCTACAGGTCCTGCGCGAATTTGTAGGAGCGAGGCTTGCCCGCGAAGAAGGCGACTCGGTCCTCAGTCTGACTCAGGCACCCGATTCCAATACCTGAACAACGGCTCCGCCAGAAACAGCACAAACAACAGCCGCATCACTTGCATCGCCGTCACCAGCGGCACGGACAATTGCAGTGTCTCTGCCGTCAGGCTCATCTCTGCAATGCCGCCGGGCATCATGCCCAACGTCAGCGAACGCAGGTCCAGATGGGTCAGCGCACTCAATCCCAGTGCCGCCGCCGTGGCGATCAACATGGTCAGCACCGTCCCGATCAAGGTCCGGCCCATGAATGAAGGTGCCCGACGGAAAAACTGCCGATTGAAGTGACAGCCCAACCCGCTGCCGATCAGCCATTGGCCGATCTGACTGCCGCCATTGGGCAAACCGATGTGCAAATCCCAACCAATGCTCACCGCTGCACTCACCAGCAACGGCCCGAACAGCCATGGATTGGGTTGACGAAGATGTTCCCAAATCCAGGCCGCCAAAGCGCCCGCAGGGAACAGCAGGGCCAACAGCCACCAATTGACGACGGTTGGATGCAGGACCGGTGCACCGTAACCCAACAAATACTTGAAGGCCGCCGGCACGCACAGCACCACCACCAACACCCGCAAACTTTGCCCCGCCGCCACGCGACTGAGTACCGCACCGTTGCGCGCGCCGAGGTTGACCATCTCCCCGGAGCCGCCCGGCATGCTGGAAAAGAACGCGGTGGCGCGATCCTCCCCGGTGCGCCGCATCAACCAGACCCCGACCACGGCGGACAGGCTGGTGATCAACGCACCGAAGAAGATCAGACCGAAGTGACTCAACACCTGCTCCATCACCACTGGGGTGAAGTGCAGGCCGATACCGATACCGACGACCCACTGGCCGCACTTGCGCCCGCCAGGGATTTCCGCCAACTGCCAGGGTGTCAGGCAGCGCACCAGGATGATCGCCAGCAACGAGCCGACCATCCACGGCAGCGGCCAGCCGACCAAACTGGCGAGGTAACCGCCCAGCGCACCGACCAGCGGCGTACCCCACCAGGCTTTGAAGGGTGTTCGATCAGACATCGGCGATTGCGCGCCGGGCGACCGAACGTTTGCGCCAGATCCGCAGGATCGGCATCAGCAGCATGATCGCGGTCAGCACCCAGCAGCCGAAGGTGATCGGACTGGACCAGAGGATCTCCAGCGCACCGTTGGAGATCGACAGGGCGCGACGCAGGTTCTGCTCCATCAAACCGCCTAGGATGAAGCCCAGCAATACCGGCGACAACGGGAAGTCCAGCTTGCGCAGGATGTAACCGAAGATACCGATGCCGATCATCAGAAACAGGTCGAAGGTGGTGGCGTGTACCGCGTAGACGCCGATCCCGGTAATGATCGCGATCACCGGCACCAGCGCCCAGTTCGGCACGGCGAGGATGCGGGTGAAGATTCGGATCATTGGGATGTTGAGGATCACCAGCATGACGTTGGCGACGAACAACGAGGCGATCAGGCCCCAGACGATGTCAGGTTGTTGCTGGAACAACAGCGGGCCGGGGGTGATGTTATACAGCGACAGCGCGCCGATCATCACCGCTGTGGTCCCCGAACCTGGAACGCCGAGAGTCAGCATGGGCACCAGCGCGCCGCAGGCCGCGCCACCGATGGCGGTTTCCGGCGCAGCGAGGCCGCGCATGTCACCCTGGCCGAACGTGCCTTTGGCGCCGGCGATGCGTTTTTCGGTCATGTAGGCCACGGCGCTGGCGAGGGTCGCGCCCGCACCCGGCAACACGCCCATGATGAAGCCCAGAAGGCCGCAACGGATGTTCACCGCGAACACCGCCGAGGCTTCCTTGAAGTTGAACATCATGCGCCCGGTGGCTTTTACCGCTTCCTGGCCACGATGAGTTTTTTCCAGCAGCAGAAGGATTTCACTGATGGAGAACAAGCCCAGTACCAGCACAACGAACTGAATGCCGTCCGTCAAATGGATGTTATCCCCGGTGAAACGATACACGCCGCTGTTGGCATCGATCCCGACGGTCGATAGAAACAAACCGATCAGCGCGGCGATAAACGTCTTAAGTGGTCGGTCGCCGGCCATGCCGCCGAGACAGACAATCGCAAACACCATCAGCACGAAGTATTCCGCGGGTCCGAAGGCAATCGCCCATTTCGCCAGCAGCGGGGCGAACAGCACCATGCCGCAAGTCGCGATGAACGCACCGATGAACGAGCTCCACGCCGACAGCGACAGCGCTACACCGGCCAGGCCTTTGCGGGCCATCGGGTAGCCGTCAAGCGTGGTCATGACGGTGGAAGCTTCGCCCGGGATGTTCAGCAGGATCGAGCTGATCCGGCCGCCGTATTCGCAGCCCAGATAGACCGCCGCCAACAGGATCAGGGCCGACTCCGGTGGCAGGCCGAGGGCGAACGCGATCGGGATCAACAACGCCACGCCATTGATCGGGCCCAGGCCGGGTAACAGGCCGACAACGGTACCGATCAGTGTGCCGCAGAGCGCGGTCACCAGGTTGTACGGGGTCAGCGCGACGCCGAAGCCCTGACCCAAATAGCCAAGAGTATCCATATCAGTTCTCCAGAACGTCGAGTACGCCCAAGGGCAGTGGCACGTCCATCAACTTGTCGAACAGCAGGTAAAGACCAATGGCCATCAGGCTGATGATCACCGCGCTCGGTAGCCAGCGGCCGCCATACAGGCGAGCCATGGGGACGCCGATCAGGATGCTGGCGACGATGAAACCAAGGGGTTCGAAGGTGCCGGCGAACACCAGCAACAGCACCACACAGATGCCGATCTTGATCAGCGTTTCACGGTCCAGTTTTGGGTCGTCTTCGCTGTGGATGATCGGAGTCGGGCGAAACACCATGTACAGCAAGCCAAGACCCATCAGGCCGAGCATCAACAATGGAAAGGCGCGTGGCCCCACCGGTTCGTAGGAAAAAGCCGCCAGGTACGGCCAGGCCATCAGCGCCAGGCCAATACAGGCCAGCAACAGCACCGAAGCAAAAATGCGTTGTAAGAGCATGGGAAACTCCTGTGCCACGGCCCCGCAAATCGGGGGCCGCAGCCGCTAGACAGAGGCGATCACTGGATCAGGCCGAACTCTTTGGCCAGCACTTTGTAGTCGGCAACCTGCTTCTTCACGTAGGTGTCCAGCTCCGGGCCGGTCATGGCGAACGGGAAGAGCTCACGCTGATCGCGCAGCTTGGCGAAGTCTTCG
This sequence comes from Pseudomonas sp. LBUM1660, assembly GCF_059695935.1. Lineage (NCBI taxonomy): Bacteria > Pseudomonadati > Pseudomonadota > Gammaproteobacteria > Pseudomonadales > Pseudomonadaceae > Pseudomonas > Pseudomonas sp. LBUM1660. The sequence continues at coordinate 1,658,103 of NZ_CP166795.1, forward strand.
GACGCCAGCAGTTTGTCGAAGGCCTCTTTCCACCAGGCGTAGTCTTCGTCGCTGACCTTTGGCCCGAGGTAGAAACCGCGAACCACTGGCCAGACGATGTCGTAGCCTTGCTCTTTGGCGGTCGGGATGTCTTTCATTTCCGGCTCGTCCAGACGCTTCTCGGAGAACACGGCGAGCAAGCGCATGTCACCGCTCTGGATGTGCGGCATGGAGTCGGAGATGTCGGTGCTGCCGACCTGGATATGGCCGCCGAGCAGGGCGGTGGCGATTTCACCGCCGCCTTCAAGGGCGACGTAACGCAGGTCGCGCGGGTTGATCCCGGCGGCCTTGGCGATCAGTGCCGTTTGCATCCAGTCCTGGCTGCCAACGGTGCCGCCGGAACCGATCACCACTTTGCTTGGATCTTTCTTCAGTGCTTGAACGAGATCGTCGAGGGTCTTGTAAGGCGAATCGCTTTTTACCGCGATGGCGCCATAGCTGGTGCCTACGGCCGCGAGCCAGCGAACATTGGTTTCATCGAAGCGACCGAACTTGCCCTGGGCCAGGTTCAGCAGCGAACCGCTGGACCACGCCACCAAGGTGCCGGCATCGGCCGGACGTTGAGCAACCACCGCGTTGTACGCCACCGCGCCGACACCGCCGGGCATGTAGGTCACGCGCATTGGCTTGGTCAGCAGTTTTTCGTTCACCAGCGCGCTTTGCGCCAGTTTGCAGGTCAGGTCGAAACCGCCGCCTGGCGAGGCTGGGGCAATGCATTCCGGGCGTTTTGGTTCGGCCATCAATTGGCCGGCGAACAGCATGCAGCTGGCGGCGAGGGCGAAACGGCGCAGTGATTGATTCATTTTTGTCTCCACGGGAGTTTTTGTTTTTGGGGATGTTTCAGGTGCGGCGATTTCGCGTCGTGCAGCCGGTAGGGGCGCTGACAAGCGTGAACGAAGGGGATTGAAAAAACGGGTGGGACGGGCAAACCTGAAGCTGTCTGGCCAGCATGGTGCAGTACCTCGTTATTGTTCTTATTGGCGAAAATGCATCAAGGCATTTTTCGGGAGCTACATTTCAAAGCACGATCGGGTGGTCCGCAGTCGAAACCATCCGTGGGTCGACTCTAACGGGCCAACCTTTCACTAACCTTTCAGTTGGCTTTCACAGTTTTCAGGCTTCACAGCGGCGAATGCGACTGTAAACTCCGCGCCAAAGAATGGCGTCGACCATCCCTGAATGAGGTAAAAATCCATGCGTGTTCTGCTCGTCGAAGACCATCTGCAGCTCGCCGAAAGCGTCGCCCAGGCGCTCAAGAGCACCGGGCTGACCGTGGACGTGCTGCACGACGGCGTGGCGGCCGACCTGGCCTTGAGCAGCGAGGAGTACGCCATGGCGATCCTCGATGTCGGCCTGCCGCGCATGGATGGTTTCGAAGTGCTGGCGCGCCTGCGGGCCCGGGGCAAAAACCTGCCGGTGCTGATGCTGACCGCGCGCAGCGACGTCAAGGATCGGGTGCACGGGCTCAACCTTGGCGCCGACGATTACCTGGCCAAACCTTTCGAACTGACCGAACTCGAAGCGCGGGTCAAAGCCTTGTTGCGGCGCAGCGTGTTGGGCGGTGAACGTCAGCAGCGCTGCGGCGTGTTGGCCTATGACCTGGATACTCGGCGCTTCACCCTCGGTGAGGAATTGCTGACCCTGACCTCTCGCGAGCAGGCGGTCCTCGAAGCATTGATCGCCCGACCCGGTCGGGTGATGAGCAAAGAGCAACTGGCCGCTCAGGTGTTTGGCCTCGATGAAGAAGCCAGCCCGGATGCCATCGAAATCTATGTCCACCGCCTGCGCAAGAAGCTCGACGGCCAACCGGTCGCCATCGTGACCTTCCGCGGCCTCGGCTATTTGCTGGAAAGCCGCGATGCATAAGCCCAGCAGCCTGCGCTGGCGGTTGTTGTGGAACCTCGCGCTGTTGTTGGTGGTGTTGATGCTGGCCAGCGGTTTGAGCGCGTACTGGAATGGTCGCGAAGCCGCTGATACGGCTTATGACCGGACCCTGCTGGCGTCGGCGCGGACCATCGCCGCCGGCGTGTCCCAGCGCGATGGCAGCCTCAGCGCCGACGTGCCTTACGTGGCCCTCGATACGTTCGCCTACGACAGCGCCGGGCGGATTTTTTACCTGGTCAACGACATCAATCAGAAGCTGATTTCCGGTTACGAAAACCTCCCGCCGCCGCCCCCGGGAACGCCACGTACCGATGACTATCCGGCACTGGCACGCTTCTATAACGCCCAATACCGTGGGCAGAACGTGCGCGTGGTGAGCCTGCTCAAGCCGGTGAGCGAGCCGAACATGAATGGCATGGCGGAAATCCGTGTGGCAGAAACCGACGAGGCTCGGGTCGCGATGGCTCGCAGTCTGGCGGCGGACACGTTGCTGCGTTTGGGCATGTTGGCCATCGGAGCGTTGCTGATGGTGTGGTTTACGGTCAGCGCGGCGCTGCGTCCGCTGGAGCGCTTACGCACGGCGGTGGAAGAGCGTCAGCCGGATGATTTGCGGCCATTGCCACTGGTGGAAGTGCAGCATGAATTGTGGCCGCTGGTGCGCGCGCTCAATCACTTTACCGAGCGACTGCGCGGGCAGTTCGAGCGGCAGGCGCAGTTTATCGCCGATGCCGCCCATGAACTGCGCACGCCGTTGGCGGCGCTCAAAGCGCGACTTGAGCTGGGCCTGCGTTCAAACGAACCGCAAACCTGGCGCAGCACCCTGGAAACCGCTGCTCAAGGCACGGATCGCCTGACCCACCTGGCCAATCAATTGCTTTCGCTGGCGCGGGTAGAGAACGGGGCCCGGGCGATTGCCGAGGGCGGTGCGCAGTTGTTGGACTTGAGTCAGTTGGCGCGCGAGCTGGGCATGGCCATGGCGCCGTTGGCCCATGCCCGCGGCGTCGCCTTGGCGCTGGAAGCGGACGAACCGGTGTGGCTGCGTGGCGAGCCGACGCTGTTGAATGAGCTGCTGAGTAATCTGGTGGATAACGCCCTCGCTCACACGCCGTCGGGGGGCAATGTGATTCTGCGGGTCACGGCGCCGGCGGTCCTGGAGGTCGAGGACGACGGGCCGGGGATTCCCTTTGATGAGCGGGATCGGGTGTTCGAGCGCTTTTATCGGCGCAACCAGCAAGTGGCAGGGTCCGGGCTGGGGTTGGCGATTGTCGGTGAGATTTGTCGCGCGCACCTGGCGCAGATCAGCCTGCACGATGGCGAGTCGGCGGGGTTGAAAGTGCGGGTGAGTTTTATTGCGGGGGAGTGAAACACATTACCTGTGGCAATCCGACAAGCCCCCTCGCCACAATGATCAATAAAACATCGACCGCGATTCTTCCAGATCCCGGCACATCGCCTCATTCTCCGGGTCGATCCCCAGTTTCTTGAACGCCGGCACGCTGAACGCATCGATACGGGCCAGCGGGTGATCGGTGTCCTTGTGGCAATACAGGCTGGCCACCTGAACCAAATCGACATAATCGACCCGCTCGGACTGGCGTGTGAAATCCAGGTACAACCCCGGCAACTGCACCAGCATTTCCGGAAATTCCCAGACCCTGAGCAGCTTGTCGCCGATCAAGGGATGAATGCGATCGATGACATGGTTGAGGCTGACCGGGTCAGACAGCAACTCATAATGGTCTTCGGCGTAGGTCAGGATCGGCAGTACGCCAATCTGATGCACCAGTCCGCCAAGGGCTGCCTGATCAGGCTTGAGTTGCGTGTAACTGCGGCACAGCGCATAGCTGACCCCGGCGATTTCCAGGCTTTTACGCCAGACATCGCGCATTTTCTGCGCCACCACTTCAGAGCGGGCGTGGAAAATCTGCTCCATCACCAGGCCGATCGCCAGATTACTGCTGTAGTTGACGCCCAGCCGGGTGATCGCCGTGTGCAGGTCAGTCACTTCCTGAGTCGCGCGCAGCAGCGGGCTATTGACCACTTTGATCAGGCGCGCCGACAACGCCGTATCACGGCCGATCACTTTACTCAGGGCGCTGACACTGACTTCCGGGTCTTCAGCGGCCTTGCGAATCTGCAGGGCCACTTCCGGTAACGTTGGCAGAACCAGGTCATCGTTATCGATGGCCTCAACCAAATCCTGTTGGACCTTATCCGCCAGATCGCTCATTTCTTTTCTCTAGGGTGTTGCAACAAGTGCTGCGGTTAACGCTGGATTTCGCGATCGCGATCCAGTTGATAAGGCAGGTCGAGCAGGTGCAGGGCCGGCCCTTCGAGGGCGCCCAGGTGAATATCGCCACCTTCTGCTGCTTCGGCTTGCAGCACGGCCAGGAGTTCAATGTTTTGCCCGGCGCTGGCGGCCAGCACCACTTCGCCGATAGAACTGCCATGGGACGGGGAAAACAGTTGCGTGCCGGGCTCGGGCAATTCGCTGGCATCCAGTGTCAGGCGATACAAGCGACGCTTGAGTTTGCCCAGGTACTGCATGCGCGCGACGATTTCCTGGCCGGTGTAGCAACCCTTTTTGAAGCTCACTCCACCGACGGCTTGCAGATTGAGCATCTGCGGGATGAACAGCTCGCGGGTGCTCGGCATGACCTGGCCGATCCCTGCGCGGATCTGGCCCAGCAGCCATTGATTCAGAGTGCCTTCGGTCAACAGGGCGGAGAGCTTGCCCTTGGTGACGTCGGCCTGATTGGCAGCGACCCACAGTTCCGCGCGGTCCGGCGAGACGCGAATGGCGATCAGACCTTCAAGACGCACGACGCTGTCGGTGTCTGCCGGCAGCTCAAGACCCAGGCTGCTCAGTGCGGCATCGCCATGATCGAGGCCGAAGCGGACCCAGGCGGCGCTTTCATCGGTCAGTTTGGACTTGGAGAACACGGCGTACTTTTTCAGGTCCGCCAATTGTGGCTCGAGCAGTTCGGTGGCCATCGCCATCAGCACGCCGTCACCTTCCAGCACAATGCGAAAGCTCGATTGCATCCGGCCTTTCTGCGTGCAGCGGGCGCCAAGACTGGCCTGGATATCGCTCAAGTAATTGAGGTTGCAGGTCAATTGGCCTTGCAGGAATTTGCTGGCGTCCGCGCCGCGGACTGCAAGAACGCTTTCATGGGACAGGGTGCAGAAAAAAGCAGAATCGGCCATGGGTCATCGCAGGGTAAAGAATCTGGGGGACATCATAAGGGGGCGCTCTCGAAATGGGTAGTTCGCAAAGGATCGATGGCGCCCGACCAAAGCCGAGTGTTCGACCGGGCTTGGGCCTGTATACTTGCCGCCTATTTGAGGAGCGCTCCATGGTCGAAGATGTTGAACTGAATCGCCTCTACTGGCACAGCCGCCGCGGCATGCTCGAGCTTGACGTATTGCTGGTGCCGTTCGTTAAGGAGGTCTACCCGCATCTCAACGACGTCGACCGCGATTGCTACCGCAAGCTGCTCGAATGCGAAGATCAGGACATGTTCGGCTGGTTCATGGAACGCGCCGAATCAGAAGATCCGGAGCTTCAGCGCATGGTCCGCATGATCCTGGATCGTGTCCAGCCCAAGTAATGCGTTCGAATGCCGCTGGCATGCCTCGCGGCAGTTGCTGGCGGCGTATCTTGTGGCCCAGCTGTTCGCGCTGGGTTCGTTGTTTCTTCTTTCCATACCGCTCTGGGCCAGTTTGCTCGGCATGACGCTGTGTGTGGTTCATGGCGTCTGGCTGCTGCCGCGTCAGATTTTGCTGACACATCCACAGGCATTTCGCGGCTTGCGTCGCGATGCCGATGGCTGGCAGTTGTGGAATCAGGGCTCAGGCTGGCAGCCCGTGCAACTACGACCGGACAGTCTGGCGTTGCCGATGATGGTGGTCCTGCGTTTTCGACTGCGAGAGGAGCGGCGGGTCAGATCGATCTGCGTTCCCCGGGACTCGCAGGCGGCGGATGTGCACCGACGCCTGCGGGTCAGGCTCACATTCAGTCGGCGTAGGTGGGCGGCACCAGAATAGTGTCCAGCGCGACCGGCAGCATGTCCGGGTAGTCGAGGGTGTAATGCAGGCCACGACTCTCCTTGCGCTCCATGGCTGACCGGATCATCAGCTCCGCCACTTGGGCCAGGTTGCGCAACTCGATCAAATCCCGACTGACCTTATAGTTGCTGTAGAACTCGTCAATCTCGTCCAGCAACAGCCGCACGCGATGCTGCGCGCGTTGCAAGCGCTTGTTGGTGCGCACGATGCCCACGTAGTCCCACATGAATCGCCGCAGTTCATCCCAGTTGTGCGCAATGATCACGTCTTCGTCGGAGTCAGTGACCTGGCTGGCATCCCAGACGGGCAGGGTGATCGGAATCGAAACCTGCGGCAGCTGTTTCAGAATGTCCGCCGCCGCCGAACGGGCGTAGACGAAACACTCCAGCAGCGAGTTGCTGGCCATGCGGTTGGCGCCGTGCAGGCCGGTGAAACTGGTTTCGCCAATGGCATACAGCCCCGGCACGTCAGTGCGACCATTCTGATCGACCATTACGCCGCCGCAGGTGTAGTGCGCCGCGGGAACCACGGGAATCGGTTGCTTGGTGATGTCGATGGAAAACTCGAGGCAGCGTTCATACACCGTCGGGAAGTGAGTCTTGATGAACGCTTCGGGCTTGTGGCTGATGTCCAGATAGACGCAGTCGACACCCAGGCGCTTCATCTCATGGTCGATGGCGCGGGCGACGATGTCCCGGGGCGCGAGTTCGGCACGCGGGTCGAAACGCTGCATGAAACGTTCGCCGTTGGGCAGCTTCAGGTGTGCCCCTTCGCCGCGCAGGGCTTCAGTGATCAGGAAACTCTTGGCTTGCGGGTGGTAAAGGCAGGTCGGGTGGAACTGGTTGAACTCCAGGTTTGCCACTCGGCAGCCCGAACGCCACGCCATGGCGATGCCATCTCCGCAGGCTCCGTCGGGGTTGCTGGTATAGAGGTAGACCTTGGCTGCGCCGCCGGATGCCAGGATTACGAATCGTGCGCCGTAGGTGTCGACTTCACCAGTGCCACGATTGAGGACGTAGGCGCCGAGGCAGCGATCACCTTCCAGGCCCAGGCGTTTTTCGGTGATCAGGTCAATGGCGACTCGCTGCTCCAGCAGTTCGATATTCGGTCTGAGTTTGGCTTGGGCGAGCAGGGTTCTGAAAATCGCCGCGCCTGTGGCATCGGCCGCATGAATGATGCGCCGATGGCTGTGACCGCCTTCGCGGGTCAGGTGAAACTCGAATCCACCGTCTTCAGTGCCGGATTGTTCATCGCGGGTAAACGGTACACCTTGGTCGATCAGCCATTGGATGGCTTCTTTACTGTGCTCGACGGTAAAGCGCACGGCGTCTTCGTGGCAGAGGCCACCGCCGGCATTAAGGGTGTCATCAACGTGGGATTCGACAGTATCAGTGTCATCCAGAACGGCAGCGACGCCGCCTTGGGCCCAGAAAGTCGAGCCGTTGGCGAGGTCGCCTTTGCTCAGTACGGCGATGCGCAAATGACCGGGCAAGGTCAGCGCAAGGCTCAAACCGGCAGCGCCGCTGCCAATGACCAGAACATCGTGTTGAAACTGTTGGCTCATTTCAGGATTCCGCTCAAAGCGACCCGGGTCGGGGTTGGCGCAAGACTCCTGGAACGGCGAGTCAAGGCAGCCACACAGCCCACTAGTATATAGAGGGGGGGAGCGGCACAATACCCGAGCGCATATGGCATTGTGAAACTACCGTGACAGAAAATACCTGACGCTTCGTCGGATGGTTTTTCGGGCGGTTCTGCGGCAAGGCGACTGTATCAACGATTTAACAGTCTTTTTCTGTTCAGGGTTGCATGATGTCGCTTTCGCCCGGCTATAAATATTTGGAACTTTTGCCAAAGGCCCAAGATCAATAGACGGTGCCTGAAAAGAAGGACAGTGTCGGTTTCAGGGCGGGGCTTGTGGTTTGGTCCTGGTCAGTGAGTCCGATGACAAGATTATTCGCGCAGCCGGGTCATGCCGAGCTGCGCTTTTCGTGCGTGCCAAATCAGAGCCCGCAGGAAACTTGCTTGGAGGGGGAGAACTTTTGCGAAAAGCCCGAGTCTATGTTTGCAAGTCTGGTCGTTTAGTTATGCAAGCCTCCTCCGAGCTTATCGAGGAGTGTTCATGCTAACCCAGGAAGAGGATCAGCAGCTCGTCGAGCGCGTTCAACGCGGCGACAAGCGAGCTTTCGATCTGCTAGTGCTGAAATACCAGCACAAAATTCTCGGGTTGATCGTGCGTTTCGTGCACGACACCCATGAAGCCCAGGATGTGGCACAGGAAGCCTTTATCAAGGCCTACCGCGCACTTGGAAACTTTCGCGGAGATAGCGCGTTTTATACGTGGCTTTACCGCATCGCCATCAACACGGCGAAGAATTATCTGGTTTCACGCGGCCGTCGGCCGCCGGATAGCGATGTCAGTTCTGAAGATGCAGAGTTCTACGATGGCGATCATGGCCTCAAGGATCTCGAGTCGCCAGAGCGTGCATTGCTGCGGGATGAGATCGAAGGCACCGTCCATCGAACCATTCAGCAACTGCCAGAAGATTTGCGTACAGCTTTAACTTTACGTGAATTCGATGGTCTGAGTTACGAGGACATTGCGGCGGTCATGCAATGTCCGGTGGGTACCGTGCGCTCCCGGATTTTCCGCGCTCGGGAGGCCATCGATAAAGCCCTGCAGCCGTTGTTGCAGGAAAACTGAGACAGCGGCGATAGCCAAGAGAGGAACGCCATGAGTCGTGAAGCCCTGCAGGAATCGCTGTCCGCAGTGATGGATAACGAAGCGGACGAACTGGAATTGCGTCGGGTATTAAATGCCTTTGACGATGTTGAAACCCGTGAAACCTGGGCTCGTTATCAAATCGCTCGGGCAGTTATGCACAAGGATCTTCTGCTTCCACGTCTGGACATCGCCGCGGCAGTTTCTGCTGCTTTGGCCGACGAAGCCGTACCGGCAAAAGCCTCCCGTGGTCCATGGCGCAGCCTGGGTCGATTGGCTGTTGCTGCTTCGGTGACCGTCGCCGTGCTGGCCGGTGTGCGTCTGTACAACCAAGACGAGATCGCGGGTGTCGAATTGGCTCAGCAATCCAGTCAACCGGGTCTGGCCGTTCCTCAGGTCAAGGGTCCAGCTGTATTAGCAGGCTACAATGAGAGTTCGGAAGCCACTGGTCCTATGGCCAACGGCGTATTGCAAGGTCAACCAGGCTGGCACGATCAGCGTCTGCCAGGCTACTTGCGCCAACATGCTCAACAGGCTGCACTGAAAGGTACTGAGAGCGCTCTGCCTTACGCTCGTGCAGCAAGCCTGGAAAACCGTTAAGGAGGATCATGCGCGCCATACCTCTACTTTCGCTTCTGCTCAGTGGCTGGTTCATTGTTCCAGCCCACGCCGATGAAGCCCAGGACTGGTTGACCCGTCTTGGTCAGGCAGAGCAACAGCAAAGCTTTAACGGTACTTTCGTTTACGAGCGTAACGGTAGTTTTTCTACCCATAACATCTGGCATCGTGTCCAGGATGGCAAGCTCCGTGAGCGTTTACTCCAGCTCGACGGCTCAGCACAGGAAGTCGTGCGCATTGATGGGCATACTCAATGCGTCAGCGGCACCCTGATAGCAGGGCTTGGGGACTCTCCCAGCTCCGCTGCTCGTGCACTCGATCCACAAAAGCTGAAGAATTGGTACGAGCTTGCCGTCATTGGCAAGTCGCGTGTGGCTGGGCGTGCGGCAGTGATTGTTTCTTTGAAGCCACGTGATCAGCATCGCTACGGTTTTGAGCTTCACCTTGATAAGGAAACCGGCTTGCCGTTGAAGTCATTGCTACTGAATGACAAAGGGCAGTTGCTGGAACGCTTCCAGTTTACCCAACTGGATACCGACAATGTGCCGTCTGACCGCGACTTGCAGGCAGGCGAGGATTGCAAGGTTGTCACCCTAGACAGTGACAAGGCTTCCGCCGTCAAGGCCGCCCAGGTCTGGCATTCGGACTGGCTCCCGCCCGGTTTCGAGTTGACCAGCAGCAGCGCCCGCAAAGATCCAGAGACCAAAACCCAGGTCAACAGTCTGATGTACGACGATGGTCTGGCGCGGTTTTCGGTATTCCTTGAACCGTTGAACGGTGCCACCGTTACCGATACCCGCACCCAGTTAGGCCCAACCGTTGCTGTTTCTCGACGCTTGACGACCCCTCAAGGCGAGATGATGGTGACCGTGGTCGGTGAGATTCCGATAGGTACTGCTGAACGGATTGCGCTGTCCATGCGCTCCGATGCCACTGCAACCAAGTAGTGAGCTGATATCGAAATGTTTGGTGAGCATTTCAATTTGCAAAAAAACCTGAATTTTTCTATAGGTCAGAACCTCACGGCTCTGGCCTTGTTTTGTTGTTCCCGGAACAAAAATACCGGCGTATCTTTCCCGGTGTTCCTTGCTCCATATCGCTTAACCATGCTCGTTGTAACGGGAGCCGTATGTCGATACCACGCTTGAAGTCTTATCTTTCCATTTTTGCCACCGTGCTGGTGCTCGGTCAGGCGGTCACTGCTCAAGCAGTCGAATTGCCTGACTTCACCCAGCTGGTCGAGCAGGCCTCGCCCGCGGTGGTGAACATCAGCACCACGCAAAAGTTGCCGGACCGCAGGGTGTCCGACCAGATGCCCGACCTTGAAGGCTTGCCGCCAGCGCTGCGCGAGTTTTTCGAGCGGGGCATGCCGCAACCGCGCTCGCCTCGCGGTGATCGCCAGCGTGAAGCGCAGTCCCTGGGCTCGGGCTTTATCATCTCGCCTGACGGCTACATCCTGACCAACAACCACGTGATCGCCGATGCCGACGAAATTCTCGTTCGTCTCTCCGACCGCAGTGAGTTGAAAGCCAAGCTGATAGGCACCGACCCACGTTCCGACGTGGCGCTGCTGAAAATCGAAGGCAAGGATCTGCCAGTCCTGAAACTCGGTAAATCCCAGAACCTGAAGGCCGGCCAATGGGTCGTAGCGATCGGCTCGCCGTTCGGCTTCGACCACACCGTGACCCAGGGCATCGTCAGCGCTGTCGGTCGTAGCCTGCCGAACGAAAACTATGTGCCGTTCATCCAGACCGACGTACCCATCAACCCGGGTAACTCAGGTGGTCCACTGTTCAACCTGGCCGGTGAAGTGGTCGGGATCAATTCACAGATCTACACCCGTTCTGGCGGCTTCATGGGCGTGTCGTTCGCGATCCCTATCGATGTGGCAATGGACGTATCCAATCAGCTGAAAAGTGGCGGCAAAGTCAGCCGTGGCTGGTTGGGTGTCGTGATCCAGGAAGTGAACAAGGATCTGGCCGAGTCGTTCGGTCTTGAGAAGCCGGCCGGTGCGCTGGTAGCCCAGATCCAGGAAGATGGCCCGGCTGCCAAGGGTGATCTGCAAGTCGGCGACGTGATCTTGAGCATGAACGGTCAACCGATCGTCATGTCAGCCGATCTGCCGCACCTGGTGGGCGCTCTGAAAGAAGGCGCGAAGGCCAATCTTGAAGTGATTCGCGACGGCAAGCGCAAGAATGTCGAGCTGACGGTTGGTGCGATCCCTGACGAAGGTAAAGAGCTGGGCTCGAAACTCAAGTCAGGCGTTGAAACCAACAGCAATCGACTGGGTGTTGCTGTCGCTGATCTGACCGCTGAGCAGAAGAAAACCTACGACCTCAAAGGTGGTGTGGTGATCAAGGAGGTTCAGGACGGTCCTGCATCGCTCATCGGCTTGCAGCCAAATGATGTGATCACTCACCTGAACAACCAGGCAATCAACGATAGCAAGGAGTTCGCTGAAATCGCCAAGGCACTGCCGAAGAATCGTTCGGTGTCCATGCGGGTTCTGCGTCAAGGTCGTGCCAGCTTCATCACCTTCAAACTGGCTGAATAAACCGGTTGTCGGTTGAATGAAAAACCGCCTCGAAAGAGGCGGTTTTTTTGTGTCTGCGTTTTATGTTCCTGAAGCAGGTCAGCCCATCATGTCCTTGACCATACGTTCCTGCTCCATCAACTCACGTTGCCGGGCGTCGATACGCGACGACAACGGGAAGTTGGTGCCGGCCTTGCGCTTGGCAAAGTCCAGTTGCTGAATGGCCTGGCGATAGTCGCCAACCAGGGCGAAGTACTCCGCGCGAGCCTGATGCAGGCCGATGATGTTGCCCGACAGGCCGCGAGTCTCGGCCACCTGATACCACACGTCCGGATCGTCCGGGCGCGACTTGAGCAGGCCTTCGAGCGCCTTTTCAGCATCGGCGGCGCGGTTTTGTTTCAGCAACAGATCGACACGCACCTGGTTCAACGGATAGTTGCCAGGGTACTGAGTCAGCATCCGGTCAACCCGTGTTTGAGCATCGGGCAGACGATTGTTGGTGATATCAAGATCGACCTGCGCCAGGTTGTAGATGATCTCGTTCGGTGATTTGGCCAGCAGCAGCTTGAGGTTCTCGCGAGCTTCATTCAACTGGCCACCCTTGATCTGGGCGATTGCCAGGCCATAACGGGCGACGTCGTTTTTCGGGTTCTCGTCGAGCTGCGCGCGGAAGCGCTTGGCGCCCAAGCCTGGGGTTTCTTCATAGACCAGCTGAACGCGTGCACGAATCAGCTGATACCGCATGGTGTCTTCGACGCCGCCCGCTTTGGCCTGTTCGGCGCGGTTGCGTGTGTCGGCGATCCGCGATTCGGTCACTGGGTGAGTCAGCAGGAATTCTGGCGGCTTGGCGTCGAAGCGGTATTGACGCATCAACCGCTCGAACATGGTCGGCATTGACCGCGGGTCGTAACCGGCCTTTTCCAGATTGAGGATACCGATGCGGTCGGCTTCCTGTTCGTTCTGGCGCGAGAAACGTCGTTGTTCCTGAATCGCCGCCGCCTGAGTGCCCGCAATCGCCGCAATCCCGGCGTCACCGGCACCGGCAGCTGCAATGACGATACCGGCCAGCAGAGCTGCCATCATCGGCACTTGCATGCGCTGTTGGGCTTCAACGCCTCGGGCAAAGTGGCGTTGCGACAAGTGAGCCAATTCGTGCGCCAGTACTGAAGCGTATTCGCCCTCAGTCTGCGCATTGAGGAACAGACCGCCGTTGACCCCGACAATCCCACCCGGCGCCGCAAAGGCGTTGAGCTGCGGGCTGTTGATCAGGATGAACTCTAGGCGCCGGTCATTGACCTGGCTGGTTTCCACCAGGCGGTAAACGCTGGATTCGACGTAATCCTTGAGCTGCGGATCGTTGAGCTGCGAGACCTGGCTGCGCAACAGTGCCAGCCACGCACGGCCCAGTTGGTATTCCTGTTGCGGCGAGACAATGGCAGAACTGGCGTCGCCGAGTGACGGCAGGTCGTCGGCGAAGCCCGGTGAGGCGAGCAGGCAAGCGAGCGTCAGCAGGGTAGGGCGCAAAAAAGTCATGCACAAAGCCTTAGTCGACAAAGACCTTACTGTAGCCGGACACTTGGCTTGGGACCAGATATTCTAGGCAGCACTACCACCTGACCCGGAGCGATGTAATGACCGACGCTGTAGCCCATGACGCCGAACTGGACGCCAGTGGCCTGAATTGCCCCTTGCCGTTGCTCAAGGCCAAGCTGGAGCTGAATCGACTGGCCAGTGGCGCGGTGCTCAAGGTCATCGCCACCGATGCGGGTTCCCAGCGCGACTTCCGCACCTTTGCCCGATTGGCCGGTCATGTGCTGCTTCGCGAAGAAGATGAGGCGGGTGTTTACCGCTACTGGTTGAAAAAAGCCTGAAACCTGCTGCGTTCATTTCTAAGGATTTTTGATGTTCAAGGTGTTACGCGACTGGATTCAGCGCTACTTTTCCGATGAAGAAGCCGTGGTGCTGGCCGTGCTGCTGTTTCTGGCCTTTACCGCCGTGCTCACGTTGGGCGGCATGCTTGCGCCGGTGCTGGCCGGGATGGTGCTGGCGTATCTGATGCAAGGCCTGGTTGTCACCCTCGAACGCCTGCGCATGCCCGGTGGGGTGGCGGTAGGGCTGGTCTTCGCCTTGTTCATGGGCGTTTTGCTGGTGTTCATTATTGTCGTGGTGCCGTTGCTCTGGCATCAGTTGATCACGCTGTTCAATGAACTACCCGGCATGCTCGCCAAGTGGCAGTCGCTGCTGTTGCTGCTGCCCGAACGCTATCCGCATCTGGTATCGGACGAGCAGGTGCTGCAGGCCATCGAGGTGGCGCGGGGCGAGATCGGCAAGTTTGGCCAGTGGGCGCTGACGTTCTCGCTGTCGAGCCTGCCGTTGCTGGTGAACATCATGATCTACCTCGTACTGGTACCGATCCTGGTGTTCTTCTTCCTCAAGGACCGGGAAATGATCGGCCAGTGGGTGCGCGGCTACCTGCCGCGTGAACGGGCATTGATCACCCGTGTAGCCCATGAAATGAACCGGCAGATTGCCAACTACATTCGCGGCAAGGTCATTGAGATTTTCATTTGTGGCGGTGTGACCTACATCGGTTTTGTCGTGCTGGGGCTCAACTACGCAGCGCTGCTGGCGTTGCTGGTGGGGGTGTCGGTGGTGGTGCCTTACGTCGGCGCAGTGGTGGTGACGGTGCCAGTCATGCTGATTGCGCTGTTCCAATGGGGCTGGAGCGATCAGTTCATTTACCTGATGGCGGTCTACGGGATTATCCAGACGCTGGACGGGAATGTGCTGGTGCCGCTGCTGTTTTCGGAGGCGGTGAATTTGCATCCGGTGGCGATTATCTGTGCGGTGCTGTTGTTTGGCGGCTTGTGGGGATTTTGGGGGGTGTTCTTTGCGATTCCGCTGGCGACGCTATTTAAAGCTGTGCTGGATGCCTGGCCGAGGAAGGAGGCGGTGGTGGCGCCGTTGCTTTAACGGATAACCCTGATTTTTTCAGTGAGGCTGAGGGCCTCTTCGCGAGCAAGCCCGCTCCCACAGGATCACCTAAATCCTGTGGGAGCGGGCTTGCTCGCGAAGGCATCAGAGCGGACGCCGATAAATTCAGGCCTTGTTCAACGCCTGTGCAGCCGCCAACACTGTATCCACATGCCCCGGCACCTTCACACCGCGCCATTCCTGACGCAGCACGCCATCCTTATCAATCAGGAACGTGCTGCGATCAACGCCCATGTATTCCTTGCCATACAGCTTCTTCAGCTTGATCACATCAAACAACTGGCACAGCGCTTCTTCCTTGTCGCTGATCAGCTCGAAGGTGAACGCTTGCTTGGCCTTGAAGTTCTCGTGGGATTTCAGGCTGTCGCGTGAAACGCCAAACACTTCAGTGTTGGCCGCTTTAAAGGCATCAAGCTGATCGCGAAAACCCTGGCCCTGAGTGGTGCAGCCCGGCGTGCTGTCCTTCGGATAGAAGTAGATCACCACTTGCTTGCCTTTAAGGCCCGCGAGGCTGACGGTCTGTCCATTGGTGGCGGGTGCTTCGAAGTCGGCAACCGGTTGGTCGATGGCAACGGCCATGAAAGCTTCCTTACATTGGGTTTTGTGGGCGCCACGGTTCGATCAGTGCGTCCAGGTTCAGCGCGTCGGCGAAATCCAGGAACTGATCACGCAACCAGCTGATCTGCACGCCGGCCGGCAAAGTCACGGTAAACGTGGCGTTGAGCATGGTGCCGCCGGTTTGCGGCGCCTGATACGTGTCGCAGGTCAGGTTTTCCAGCTCGACGTTGTGGTCCATGAAGAACTGGCACAGCTCGTTGATGATGTCCGAACGATAGGCCGAACTGACATAAGCGACGTAAGGCAAGGCCTGGGGACGATTCTCCAACGCCGCGCTGCGCACCACATTCACGGTGAATGCGTGCTTCTTGGCGAGGCCCGACAGGCTGCCTTCCAGGCGAGCCAGGGCGTCCCAGCTGCCGGAGATCTCGAGGATCAACGCGCTGCACTCGCCATGACGGGTCAGGCGAGAGGTGACCACGGCGCAGCGGTTTTCATGGCTGGCGCGGCACAGGACGTTAGTCAGCTCCATGGGGTTGGCGCCGAGGGCACTGATGACAAGGAATTGTTCGCGAACTGTGGGGGTGGACATGCAGCATTCCTAAAGCGATGAGCGGTCGATACTTTTACGGGCTTTTACTACCGGGGGCGAGCCTGCGGATGCGAATTCAGAAAACCCGGGCCGAAGGTTGCACCGTGCTCCATCAAGGCAGAAGCGAGGGGTGGCAACGCTGGATCGGGGCTTGTGATGCCGAAAATGGAGGCTGAAACCCGACGTGCGAGCTTATCAGTACCGATCAAAGTCTGAAGGGTAGCGAAAAGCAGCGCCAAGGGGAATGGCAGCAGCGCAGTACTTCGCTTGTACAAGCATCTTGGCGCCAGTACCATTACCGCTCTCTTTTTCCGGCAGGAGCGGTTGCATGATTGCGGGCAGTATGGTGGCACTGGTCACACCCATGGATGCACAAGGTCGTCTCGACTGGGACAGCCTGAGCAAACTGGTGGACTTTCACCTGCAGAACGGCACCCACGCGATCGTGGCCGTCGGCACTACAGGTGAATCGGCCACCCTTGACGTGAACGAGCACATCGAAGTGATTCGTTACGTGGTGAAGCAGGTGGCAGGGCGCATTCCGGTGATCGCCGGTACCGGCGCCAACTCGACACGCGAAGCGATCGAGCTGACCACCAATGCGAAGACCGCCGGCGCCGATGCTTGCCTGCTGGTTACGCCTTACTACAACAAGCCGACCCAGGAAGGCTTGTATCAGCACTTCAAGGCCATCGCCGAAGCCGTCGACATCCCGCAGATCCTGTACAACGTGCCAGGCCGTACCGCCTGCGACATGCTGACCGAAACAGTGATCCGCCTGTCGACCGTGAAAAACATCATCGGCATCAAGGAAGCCACCGGCGACCTGGCCCGTGCCAAAGCCATCATCGATGGCGTCAGCAAAGACTTTCTGGTGCTGTCCGGTGACGACGCCACCGCAGTTGAGCTGATCCTGCTCGGCGGCAAAGGCAACATCTCGGTCACCGCCAATGTCGCCCCGCGCGACATGAGCGACCTGTGCAACGCTGCCCTGAAAGGCGACGCCGTCACGGCCCGCGCGATTCACGAAAAGCTGATGCCGCTCAATAAAACCCTGTTTATCGAATCCAACCCTATCCCCGTGAAATGGGCGCTGCATGAAATGGGCTTGATGCCGGACGGTATCCGTCTGCCGCTCACCTGGCTCAGCGCTGCCTGTCACGAACCGCTGCGGCAGGCCATGCGCCAGTCCGGCGTACTGGTTTAATTGAGGAAGCACTACGCATGAAGCGATTGGCCGGACTTTCCGCACTTGCCTTGATTATCTCCAGCACCAGTGGCTGTGGATGGGTCTGGGGCCCGGAAGGTTATTTCCGTGACCGTGGTAGCGATTACCTGGAAGCGCAACAGACTGCACCTATGCAATTGCCAACGGATGTCAGCACCGCCAAACGTCTGGATCCGCTGCTGCCGATCCCGCGCAACGTGGCTGATGACACCGCCAAAGGCGAATACATCGTGCCGCGTCCGCAGCCACTGTCGGCATCGGCTGACGCCAGCGCCTACTCGCTGCAGAAGAGCGGTGATTCGCGTTCGATCCTGGCCCAGAATCCACCCGCCGAAGCCTGGCCAGTGGCTGTACAGTTCTTCCAGGACAACGGTTTCCGTCTGGACGAACAGAAGCCGCAAACCGGTGAATTCACCACCACCTGGCAGCGTTCCGACGAACTGTCGGCAGCGATGGCCAAGCGCCTGAGCGCCGCCGGCGTCAGCACCGACAGCGAAACCCGCGTTCGAGTGCGTATCGAGCCGGGCGTTCAGCGCAACACCAGCGAAATCTACGTGGTCAGCGCCGAGCGTCCTGCCGGCAGCACGGCCGACGTGGCCTTCACCAACCGTTCGGTCAACACTGGCCTGGACGCAGCACTGGTCGACGACATGCTCGCGAGCATGAGCCGCATCTCGGAGAAGGGCGGTTCGGTTTCCATGCTGGCTTCGCGTGATTTCGATACGCCGAGTCGTGTCAGCCTCAGCGAAGACGGTAGCGGCAACCCGGTTCTGAACGTCGGCAATGACCTGGATCGTGCCTGGTCGAGCGTCGGTCGTGCGCTGGAACAGGGCGAATGGCGCGTTGAAGACATCAACCGCAGCCTGGGCCTGTACTACATCAACCTCTCCGAAAAAGCCGAGAAGAAAGACGAGAAGCCTGGCTTCCTCAGCAGCCTGTTCGGCAGCGCGCCGAGCAAGGAAGAAGTTGAAGCCCGTGCCGAGCGTTATCAGGTTCGCCTGAGCAAGGTAGGCGACAACGTCCAGGTCACCGTCGAGAAAAACATCAACACCGTGGCGCCGGCAGAAGTGGCGCGCAAAGTGTTGAGCGTGATTCAGGACAACCTGGGCTGATCACATGCGTTTTGCCGTTCTCGGCAGCGGTAGCCAAGGGAACGGCACGCTGATAGCCAGCGCTGACACGTATGTGCTGGTGGATTGTGGTTTCTCCCTGCGGGAAACCGAAAAACGCCTGCTGCGCCTGGGTGTGAACCCTGCGCAGCTGAGCGCGATACTCGTGACCCACGAACATGCCGACCACGTGCATGGCGTGGGTTTGCTGTCTCGGCGCTACAATCTGCCTGTCTACCTCAGTCGCGGGACCCTGCGCGGGATGCGCAAACCGATTGAACCGGCTGGCCTTCTGGCTGGCGGCGAGCAACTGCAGATCGGCGCACTGAGCATCGGCGTCATTGCTGTGGCCCACGATGCACAGGAACCGACGCAGTACGTCTTCAGCGACGGTGAGCGGCGCTTCGGCCTGCTGACCGACTTGGGCTCGTATTGCAACAAGGTGCTGGACGGCTATCGGGACCTCGATGCGTTGATGATCGAGTCCAACCATTGCCGTGACATGCTGGCTCGCGGTCACTACCCGTACTTCCTGAAGCAGCGGGTGGGTGGTGAATTGGGACATTTGAACAACCACCAGGCGGCATTCCTGGTGTCTGAGTTGGGCTGGCAAGGCCTGCAACACCTGGTCCTGGCCCATCTGAGCAGCAAGAACAACCTGCCGCAGCTGGCCCGGCAATGTTTTGTCGACACCCTCGGGTGCGACCCGGACTGGCTGCAACTGGCCGATCAAGATTCAGGGCTCGACTGGCGACACATCGCCTAGCCCACCTACTTAGCAAGCGGAGCCCATCATGGAAAAACGTGAAGAACTCTACCGCGGCAAAGCCAAATCGGTTTTCAAGACCGACGACGCTGACCGCTTGATCCTGCTGTTTCGCAACGACACCTCGGCGTTCGACGGCAAGCGCATCGAGCAGCTCGACCGCAAAGGCATGGTGAACAACAAGTTCAACGCCTTCATCATGCAGAAACTCGAAGCCGCCGGCGTGCCGACCCAGTTCGACAAACTGCTGGGCGACAACGAATGCCTGGTGAAAAAACTCGACATGATCCCGGTCGAGTGCGTCGTGCGTAACTACGCCGCCGGCAGCCTGGTCAAGCGCCTGGGCGTCGAAGAAGGCATGAAGCTCAATCCTTACACCTTCGAACTGTTCCTGAAGGACGACGCCAAGGGCGACCCGTTCATCAACGAATCCCACGTCGTGGCGTTCGGTTGGGGCACCGCCGAGCAACTGGTTCGCATGAAAGAACTGTCGCTCAAGGTCAACGAGGTCCTGAGCAAACTGTTTGACGACGCCGGCCTGCTGCTGGTCGACTTCAAACTCGAATTCGGCGTGTTCTCCGACGGTTCCATCGTCCTGGGCGACGAATTCAGCCCGGACGGCTGCCGCCTGTGGGACAAGGCCACCGGCAAGAAAATGGACAAAGACCGCTTCCGTCAGGGCCTCGGTGACGTCATCGAAGCCTACGAAGAAGTCGCCAATCGTCTGGGCGTACCGCTTTAATCGACGCAAGCATCTGATAGCACGGAAAAATTTCGCTTAGGGGGTTCGCTTCCGGCGAAAGTGTTGTTATGATGCGCGCCGTTGGAGAGATGCCAGAGTGGCCGAATGGGACGGATTCGAAATCCGTTGTACCTTCACCGGTACCTAGGGTTCGAATCCCTATCTCTCCGCCATTACATAGAAAAAGCCCCGTAGCTGAAAAGTTACGGGGCTTTTTTGTTTCTGGTGTCTCCGTTTTTATCTCGACGAGCGGTCAGGGCCGCGCAGATGGATCTGGAAAACACAGCGCATCCCAGTCATTAGCTATCATGCAATAAAACGCTAAATCACCGGATAGCAGGGGGACGCATGAACAGATGGCGGCGGCTTTGGTTGATTATCAAGCTGATAGCAGCCCTGGCGGCCTGCGTGGCCGTCGCTGTTCAGGCTTTTTTCTACATGCTGGAAAGCTCCGACGCCGTGAAAATCCACCCATTGAGCATTCTGGTTGTCGGGCTGATTTTTGGCTTCATTACTTTTGGACTTCTCTCATTGATTGAAAGGGGTGTGTTGCGACTGGTGGCCCCGATCATTTCCAGACCTCAAGCAGAACCTGAAGGCGATGCCGGTGCAATGCCGGAACGGCCACTGACCTTTTCAACCGAAGACCCCACTCATCAGAGAAACCTGTGACCTTGCGCTGGCAGCTTTCGCAAGAGCCCCGTGGACGGATCTCACAGGTGTAATTCCGGGCTGACACAAACAAGAGAATCGTCCTACTTCGCACGCGGATACGTCCGAGATTGATCGAAGGTATATTCGTTTTTCAGCGAAGGCATCCGTAATGACTTCGTGGTCGAGCAGGTGGCTGGACGTTACGCACCATCTTCTGGTTGATCGGTTAATCGATGATTTATTCCCTCAAGGAGGAGGTAGCGATGCACAGCAGCAGTGAAGATGGTTTTCAGAGTGATGATCAGACCGGGGGGGCACGAGGCAAGCCAATGCCTGGGGATCTTCATCTGGATACCGGGCGGTTGGCCAACATTTTCAAAGCGCGAATAAAGAATACCGGGTGCCCGTTCTGTGAGCATGATGAGTGGGAGTTACCACTCCAGGCCGGGGCGACGGGTGTAGGGTTGCCTTGGGCGTGTGGCAAAGAGTATTTACGCTCCGGCACGCCGGCGGTGATGCTTAATTGCAAGTACTGCGGATTTATTCGCCTGCATTCGCTCAATGTGCTGGCAGATATCGTCGTCGAAGACAGCAGCAAAACCGTAGCGCTGGAGGTCTGCGATGAGTGAACCTTTTGTGCTGGTAAACCTTGATGAGCATTACCCCGACCGCTTCCCGAGCAACAAAAGAAGTGGCACTGACGAGAATGGACGAAGACCACCAGGTCCTCCAGGAGAAAACCCATTGGAACCGCGAGTATCTAAACTTGAGACGCATATCGAATACGTCCGGCGTGACATTGGTGACCTTCGCGTGGAGTTTCGTGAGCACCGTCAAGAGGCTCGAACGGATTTTCGGGAGCACCGCAAAGAAGCTCGAACGGATTTTCGTTTACTGTTCGGCGCGTTGATCACCACGGCGCTGGGCTTGGCAGCCATGATGGGAAAAGGGTTCGGTTGGTTGTAAATGAGCGAGTAAAAAGAAAAACCGGCTAAACGCCGGTTTTTTCGTGCAATTTGCCGACACCCTGATTTTGTCTCCGCTCTGAGGTCGCCAGCCCCTCAAAACGAAGGCGGCGTAATCACCCAGATCACCACCGCATCCACCTTCCCAGGGTTCCCATACCGATGCGGCTCCTGGCTCGAAAAGCTGAAACTGTCCCCCTCCCTCAGCTGGAAGTGCCGCTCCCCCACCCAAAGCTCAAAATTCCCCGACAGCAAATACCCGGCCTCTTCCCCTTCATGGCTGTAACTCTGCTGACTGTAAGTCCCGGGCGGAAACCGTGAATGCAGCATCTCCAACTGCCGATTCGGCTGCGGCGTCAGCAACTGATCCACAATCCCATCCTCATAATGCACGCTCATCCGAGTGTTCTTGCGCACCACAACGCCATTATCTTCAGGCGCCGTATTGCCCTCGCTGGCAAAGAACCATTGAATGGTCACTCCCAAACTACGAGCGATATTGAACAGCGCAGGAATAGAGGGATAGGCCAGATTCCTTTCCAGCTGGCTGATATACCCCGCCGTCAGCTCGCTCATCTGCGCCAGCTCCGCCAAGGTCATGCCACGACGTTTACGCAACCCACGAATTCGTGTGCCGAGAAAATGCGGTTCTGCCGTGGCGCTGTCCTGTGTGGGCGCGCTGCTGGCAGGCGGCATCTTGCTGCTGTTGCTCATGGCGTGCTCCAAACCGGGGTGTGTAAAAGCCCCGGAGTATAAACAGCCTTAAAGCTCCCAGGCGACTTTCAAACCCTCGTAGATGGCTTCTTCGGCGGTGCGAGGCGCGAGGCAATCGCCGATGCGACGGAATTCCACCAGGCCTTGCAGCTCGGCGCCGAGGGTATCGACGGGTTGATGGCCCTGGCAGAGCACCAGAGTGTCGATGTTTTCGAAGAGCATCGGTTCGCCGCTGGCGGTGTGTTGCAGGTAGACGGTGTTGTCGTCGCAGCCGTACAGGCGGGCGTAGGGGGTGATCGGGATGCCGAGTTTGTGCAGTTCGCCGGCCAGTTGATCGCGCACATACAGCGGCAGGTTTTCCCCGCAATGGGTGCCGTTGACGGCGAGTTGCACCTGGTGCCCGGCGCGTACCAGTCGTTCGGCGATGCCGGGGCCGATCCAGTCGGCGCGCCAGTCGACGACCACCACGGAACGACCGATTTGCACCTCCTCGCGCAGTACTTGCCAAGCGTCTACGACCTGCAATTCGCCGCCGCGCTCGAACTCCGGCCAATACGGTTCGGCGCCGGTAGCGACGATCACCATGTCCGGCCGTTCGCGTTCGACCAGCGCCCGGTCGACGCGGGTGTTGCGCACGACGCGCACCCCGGCCAGTTCCATTTCACGTTGCAGGTTGGTGCTGGCGCCGCCGAACTCGGCACGTCGAGGTAGCAATTGCGCCAGCAAGACCTGGCCGCCGAGTTGCGAGCTGGCTTCGTAGAGGGTCACGTCATGTCCACGCTGGGCGGCCACGGCGGCGGCTTTCATCCCGGCCGGTCCGCCGCCGGCGATCATGATGCGTTTGCGTTGGGCGGCTGGTTGCCGCTGGCCGAAGATCAGTTCGCGACCGGTTTCCGGGTGCTGGATGCAGGAAATCGGCAGGCCTTTGTGGAAGTGGCCGATGCACGCCTGGTTGCAGGCGATGCAGGCGCGCACGTCTTCGACGTGGCCGGTGTCGGTTTTGTTGGGCATTTGCGGGTCGCAGATCAGGGCGCGGGTCATGCCGCAGACATCGGCCTGGCCGCGGGCAAGAATCAGTTCGGCTTCTTGCGGCTGGTTGATGCGCCCGGTGACGAACAGCGGAATCGACAACCCGGCCTTGAACGTTCCAGCTTCCTTGGCCAGATAAGCGGCTTCGATCGCCATCGGCGGCACGATGTGCACAGCGCCGCCTAAAGACGCCGAGGTGCCGGCGACGATGTGCACGTAATCCAGAATCGGTTGCAGCGATTGTACGGCGGCCAGGGATTCATCCTCGGTCAGCCCTTCGGGATCGCGTTCGTCGGCGGAAATGCGCAGGCCGACGATGAAGTGCTCATCAGTGTTGGCGCGCACCGCAGCGATCACTTCACGCAGGAAACGCAGGCGCTGTTCCAGCTCGCCGTTGTAGTCATCGGTGCGACGGTTGACCCGTGGGTTGATGAATTGCGCCGGCAGGTAGCCATGGCTGGCGACCACTTCCACACCGTCGATTCCGGCCTGATAAAGGCGTCGGGCAGCGGCGCCGTAACCGGCGACGATCTCGTCGATCATCGCTTGGTCCAGCGCACGCGGCATCACCCGAAACCGTTCGTTAGGCACCGCCGAAGGCGAGTAAGCGACAGCGAGCAAGCCATCGCTGGATTCCATGATTTCCCGACCCGGATGGAAGATCTGCGACAGCACCACGGTGCCATGCGCATGGCAACGCTCAGCGATCGTTCGATAGCCCTCGATGCAAGCGTCGTCGGTGGCCATCAGCACGTGCGAGGTGTACCGCGCGCTGTCATGTACTCCGGCCACTTGCAAGACAATCAGCCCGACGCCACCTTCGGCTCGTGCAGTGTGGTAAGCGATCAGTTGCTCGTTGACCAGGTTTTCGGTGGGCATCGAGGTGTCGTGACCGCTGGACATGATGCGGTTTTTCAGGCGTTTGCCACGCAGTTGCAAGGGTTCGAACAGGTGCGCGAAGGCAGGGGAATCGGTCGACATGGTGCGATTACTCCAGGCAGGCTGAAGCCGAAAGGCCGGTTTTCGGCATTATTATTTTTCTATAAGAATTTACCTCTAGTAAAAAATCAAATAATTTTTTTACTGGCGTCCTCAAGCGATTCCTCTCTGCATGACTCCCGGGGGACGAGCCTGGGAATGCACGGCAGGGCCTTTGTTTTTTATGTGTCGGCAACGTTACATGCTGTTACTCGGCTTACAAATGATCGTCAATTCTATACATTTCAATGCTGTTATTTACGGATTGGCTCTGACTACCATTGGGTTGTACAGGCGTTGCATAAAACAATAATAAACAAGTCCTGAGGCCATCAATGAAGAAGCGTTCCCTGTTGGGTATGTTTGTAGTTTCAATGTCAGCAAGTTCGCTGGAAGCGCAGGCTGCCGATCCTCAAGAAGGCTTTGTCGAGGGTGGGGCAGCCAAAGTACTGGCACGCAATATGTACTTCAATCGAAATTCACTGTCCGATTATCCCGATGCGCGAGGTTGGGGGCAGGGCTTTTTGATGGACTATCAATCCGGTTTTACACAAGGTGAAATCGGATTCGGTATCGATGCAAGTGCCTATACCGCCTACAAACTGGATGGTGGCCGTGGCACGGTGGGGACGGGAATGTTTCCTGCCGAGGGTGAGGGTGAGGGTGAAAGAACAGAGTCATCGACACTCAATGGTTCTGTAAAAATGAAATGGTCAAACACAGTTATCAAGTATGGCGATTTGCGTCCCTATAACCCTGTTTTTGCAACACCCGATTTGCGCCTCATGCCGATGACGACCAGAGGCATTCAGTTGTTAAGCGATGATATCGACAAAGTCAGCATCGATATTGGGCACTTCTATTCCTCCAGGGGTTATACAAGCACGAACCATGACGGTGGTTTCAAGGCCGGTTACGCTGGCGTAGATAGCGGCGATGTCGATTATGCCGGTTTGACCTACCAACCCGTCGAGGAGGGTGGTGTCGGCTTTTATGTGTCTCGTGCGGAAGACTTGTGGCGCCAGTATTACTTCAACGCCAACTACAGCTTTGCTCTGCCCCATGAACAAACACTCGGCTTCGACTTCAATCTTTATCGTTCGCTGGATCAAGGGCAGGCCAATGCCGGTGATATAAATGTCACCGCGTGGTCCTTGGCGACGGCCTATGGGAATGGCCCACACACCGTTACGCTGAGTTATCAAAAAGTGCATGGCAGTGAACCGTTTGATTATTTGATGTCGTCAGACGGCACTTACATGGACTCGATCTATTTGGCGAACTCTTCGCAGTATGGAGACTTCAACGGTCCCGGTGAACAGTCAGTCGGAATTGGCTACGAATATGATTTTGGCTCGACTGGCTATTTACGAACAACGCTGGGGCTTCGGTATATCTATGGGTTTGATATCGACAATGAAAAAGTCGATCCGGACGGGCTGTATGCTTATTTTGCTCACGCGGATAAACAGATCGAACGTGATGTGGATATAAAAACCGTTGTCGAAAGTGGCGCCCTGAAAGATCTGTCCGTGCGAGTGCGTTACGCCGAACACGCCTTTACCGGTGACAGTGTGAAACAACTGCGGATTATCACCGAATACCCGCTCGATCTCTTCTGAGTCGTTTGCCCTGCGTCCAAAACAAGAGGTTCTACATGAAAAACTTTCCAATAAAGTGTGTGGCATTGGCTATTGCGCTGTCGTCGATGGCGTTGTCCGCACAAGCCGGCACGGTGTACATCCATGCCGGCCGCCTAGTGGATGTCGAGCGTGGCAAGGTGCTGACCGATCAACGCATCAAAATTGACGGTGAGCGCATCGTTGCCGTGGAACCGTGGAGTCCTCCACCGGCTGATAGCAAAGTGATTGATTGGTCCGCCAAGACGGTCCTGCCGGGTCTGATCGATATGCACACGCATATCTCCGACTGGGACATGACCAACAACGTGGCTGAGCCGCTCTTGCATTCCCCTCAGGATGTTGCGCTCATGGGCGCGAAACACGCCTATCAAACGTTGCGTGCGGGTTTTACAACCGTGCATGACCTGGGCACTTATCGAGCCTTCACCGACGTCGCACTGCGTGATGCAATCAACGCGAATCGGGTGCTGGGGCCACGGATGAACGTCGTCGGGGCTTACATCACCGTCGCGGGCGGTGGTGGCGAAGTGACCGGATTTGCCCCGGGCGTGGAGATTCCGGCGGATATGCGCGTCGGCGTTTACCGTGATGCCAATGACGCCAAGTTGAAGACCCGTTATCTGTTCCAGCACGGCGTCGATACCATCAAGATGATGGGCACCGGTTCCGTACTGGCCGAAGGTACCGAGCCGGGCCAAATGGAAATGACCGAAGAAGAAATGCGCGCCGTCGTACAGGAGGCCAAGGTTCATAAAAGCTATGCCACCGTTCATGCCCATGGTGCAGAAGGCATCAAGACCGCTATCCGCGCAGGTGTCAGATCCGTTGAACATGCCTCGCTACTGGATGATGAGGGCATCAAGTTGGCGAAAGACAACGGCACTTATCTGGTGATGGATATTTACAACGGTGACTACATCGATGAAGTGGGGCGCAAGGAAAACTGGCCTGAAAGTTACTTGCGCAAGAACACTGAAACAACCGACGTACAGCGCCAGGCATTTCGTAAAGCGGTCAAGGCTGGGGTGAAAATCGCCTACGGCACCGATGCGGGCGTTTATCCGATCGGCACCAATGCCAAACAGTTTGCCTACATGGTGAAGTACGGCATGACCCCGATGCAGGCCATCCAGTCCGCGACGGTCGTTGCCGCTGACCTGCTCAATTGGCAGGCGGACGTCGGTGCCGTCAGTTCGGGTCGATTCGCTGACATGATCGCTGTCGACGGTGATCCGCTCGCAGACATCTCGATCCTTGAAAAAACACCGATCGTGATGAAGGGCGGTGCGATTGTTCCACCTGATGTACTGCCCGATATGTAAAAAGCTTCAACATCTGGAGTAGGCGAGGGTTGTTGCTGTACAGTCGTTCAGCTCGCGAACGGCTCATCCAGAGCTCAACCTTCGCCTCCAGGAACGCTGCCCCATGACTCAGGAAGTCCGATTTTCCAGAATGACGCCGGAGCTGCGCAAAACCAATCTCATCGAGGCCACGCTCGTGTGCCTCAAGCGCGACGGCTTCCAGGGCGCATCAATACGCAAGATTTCCGCCGAGGCCGGTGTCTCGGTCGGTCTGATCAGTCATCACTATTCCGGCAAGGACGAACTGGTCGCCGAGGCCTACCTGGCAGTGACCGGTCGGGTCATGGGGTTGCTGCGCGCCGCCATGGAACAGGCAGCCCCCAATGCCCGCGAGCGTCTGTCAGCGTTCTTCCGCGGCTCGTTTTCCGCTGAACTGCTGGACCCGCAACTGCTCGATGCCTGGCTGGCGTTCTGGGGCGCGGTCAAGACTGCGGAGGCGATCAACCTCGCGCACGAACAATCCTATGGCGAGTATCGCGGCATTTTGCGCAAGGTGCTGACCGAACTGGCGCATGAAGAGGGCTGGGAACACTTCGACGCCGATCTGGCGGCCATCAGCCTCAGTGCTCTGCTCGACGGGTTGTGGCTGGAGTCTGGACTCAACCCCGGAACATTTACCCCTGAGCAGGGCATGCAGATCTGCGAAGCCTGGGTTGATGGTTTACAGGCCGGTGGACGTCAGCGTTTCTGTTTACAGACGACGGGCTGTTGATCGATCGTTCAGCAATGGATACTCTCAGGCGTCGGTGCAGGAAAAAACTCTAATAAGAAACACGCCTACGGGCACACGCAGGACACCATGCGATGACTCCTCGAGTATTGATCGTCGACGACGATCCGTTGATTCGCGAACTGCTGCAGGCTTACTTGAGCCAGGAAGGTTATGAGGTGCATTGCGCCGCGACCGCGGAGCTGGCCGAAACCTTTCTGGCGACCCAGACGGTCGATCTGGTGATGCTCGATATCCGCTTGCCCGGCAAGGACGGCCTGACCCTGACCCGGGAGCTGCGGGTCCGTTCGGAAGTCGGGATCATTCTGATCACCGGGCGCAACGATGAAATCGACCGCATCGTCGGCCTAGAGTGCGGCGCCGATGATTACGTGATCAAACCGCTCAATCCACGTGAACTGGTGTCCCGGGCGAAGAACCTGATACGCCGGGTGCGTCATGCCCATACGCCTAAATCGGTTGCAGCCATTTCTCGACCGGTCAAACAGTTCGCCGCCTGGGGCCTGGACACGGATCGCCGACGGTTGATCGACAACAGCGGCAGCGAAACCCTGCTGACCCACGGCGAGTATCAATTGCTCAGCGTGTTCTTGCGCAACAGCGGTCACACCCTGAGCCGCGATCAGTTGATGGACCAGATTCGCAACCGCGAATGGGTGCCCAACGACCGCTCCATCGACGTGCTCGTCGGACGTCTGCGTCGCAAGTTGCACGATGACCCGGCCGAGCCGCAATTGATCATCACCATCCACGGCGCCGGTTATCTGTTCACCGCCAGCGTGGCAGCCTGAACACGATGCTGCGACGTTTTTGCTTGCTGTTGGCGTTGCTCGCCGACAGCGCGATGGCGGCGGACAAAGTCCGCTATTGCGATTATCCGGTCTACCCCCCGATCTCCTGGAGTGACGGCAAACAGGTGCGCGGCGTAGCGCCCGGCGTGGTGAAAGCGCTTTTTGGACAGCTGGGCTACGAAGTCGAAATCGTCGAGCTGGACAACTGGAATCGCTGCGTGCGCGATGCCGCCGAAGGCCGGGTCGACGTGGTACTGATGTATAGCACCGCGGAACGCGAGCAGAGCATGGTCTTTTCGACTGTCCCGGTGTTGCGCGAAGAAGTCGCCGTGTTCATCAATCGTCAGCATCCGGTGACAATCGAGCGGCTGGAGGACTTGGCCAATTACCGCGGCGGATTGTTGTTCGGTGAAAGTTACGGCGTGGTGTTCGACCGCTTCGTCGCCGAGCATCAGAACATCGAAATGGTCTCTGACAGCAGTCAAAACTTCGGAAAACTGATTCGCGGACGCATCGACTTCATCGTCTCGGAGCGGCGTACCGGGCAGATGCGGGTCGAGACCCTGCCAGGGGCGCAAGACATCGTCGCCTTGTCCAATTCCTTTGGCGTGGATTACTTGCGGGTGGCCGTGTCGCGCCGTTCTGCGCTGGCGGGGCGCATGCCTGAAATCGATGCGCAGTTGAAGCGCATGGTCGACTCGGGGGAGGTCGATCGTTTACTTCACGAAAGTCAGGTCACTTACCGCGACATGATCAAACTGCCGGCCGACAAGAAATGATTCGAGCCCGGCCCGGGGGACTGCTGCGGCGTCTGCTGCTGTTTATTCTGTTGTTCAGCCTGTGCTTCACCGTGGTGGCTAGCAGCGTGCAGTTGTACTTCGAATACCGCCGCGAGATGCGCGAGATCGATTCGCGCATGGCGTTGATTCGCGCCGGTTATCTGGCCAGCCTGGAGCGCAGCCTCTGGGATTTGAATCAGGAACAACTGAATGTGCAATTGCGCGGGCTGGTGGATTTTTCCGACGTGACGCGGGTGCGCCTGACCAGCCCGGATTTCGACTTGCTGCAAGGCAATCCGGCGCCGGTCGGGCCGCTGCGCATCGAGCGTTTTCAACTGGACTATCAACCGCCGTCCGGGCCGCAGCGGCATCTCGGGCAACTGGAAGTCAGCACCGATCTGGGCGCCGTGCATCAGCGTTTGTATGCCACCGGTTTGACCAGTTTGCTGTGGATGAGCGTGTTTCTGTGCGGGCTGGCAGTCGCGCTATCGTGGTTGTTTTATCGCCTGGTAACCCGGCACCTGCAAGTCATGGCCGAGTTTGCGCGGCGTATCGCCGCCGGTGACTGGTACGAGCCGATGCATCTGGACAAGCGGCGCAGCGTCCACCCGGATGAGATCGACACCGTGGCCTATGCGCTGGACGACATGCGCCGGGCGATCGTCAGTGACATTGACCGCCGGGAAACTGATCGACTGGCCCTGCAAGACAACCGCGATGAACTGTTCCGAATGGTCGAGCGCCGCACCGCCAGCCTGATGCGTGCCAAGGATGAAGCCGAAGCGGCCAACCTCGCGAAATCACGATTCCTGGCGACCATGAGCCACGAACTGCGCACGCCGCTCAACGGCATCCTCGGCATGGCCGAATTGCTGCGTGACGCCCACCTGGATGAGCGCAACGGAAAACGTCTGGATGCGTTGTACAAGGCGGGCGAAGGGTTGTTGTCGATTCTTAACGAAGTGCTGTATTTCGCGCGTCTGGAGGAGGGCGTCAGCCACCCGGAACCCGTCGATTTTTCGCTCCGACAATTGCTGGATGAGGTGCTGACGCTGCTGGAACCGCGGGCGTTGAGCAACGACTCGACGCTGCACTGCCGGATGGATCCGCAGGTCGCTGATCGTCACCACGGCGCCGAACAATTCTTGCGTCAGGTGTTGAGCAATTTGCTGGCCAACGCGATCAAGTTCACCGAGGGTGGAGAGGTCAGAGTCGAGGTCGTGCTGCTGGCTCCCAACCCGCAACAGACCGGGCAACGGCTGCGCGTGAGCGTGACGGACAACGGCATCGGCATTGCTCCGGCGGTGCAGGAAAAGATTTTCGAGCGCTTCACTCAGGCCAGCGAGGAGGTGGCGCAACGCTTCGGCGGAACCGGTCTCGGATTGGCCATTTGCAAACATCTGGTGGAGCAGTTGGGCGGGCAGATCGGTGTTGACAGTCAGGTCGGGCAGGGCAGCTGTTTCTGGTTCGAAGTGACGTTGCAACCGTCGACCGGCATCACCGATGTGGCGTCCAGCAGCGAACCCGGCAGGCCGCTGAAGATTCTGGTGGTCGAGGACGTGGCGCTGAACCGTGAAGTGGTCAGCGGCTTGCTGCAACGGGACTGGCATCAGGTCTGGCTCGCTGAAGACGGCGAACAAGCGCTGATGCAATGCGCCGGGCAGGCGTTCGATTTGATCCTGCTCGACGTGCACCTGCCGGGCATCAGCGGCGTCGAGTTGTGCACGCTGATACGCCGCACCGAAGGCCCGAACCGCCAAAGCCGCATCTTCGCCCTGACCGCCAGTGTGCAACCGGCGCTGGTGCGCGGTTATCTGGATGCCGGGATGGACGGCATCCTCGCCAAACCGCTGAAGCTCGACAATCTGCGTCAGGCCCTGGCCGGGCATTCACCAATACCCGCGCCGCAACCTGTTGACGAGACGATGGATTGGCCGCTGCTGGACACTCACCGCACCTTGCTCGGCGAACAGAAACTCCAGGGATTGCTGGCGGTGTTGCGCGACTCGATCAGTCAGCATCGCGAAGCGCTTACCGAAGCGATCGAGGCCGACGACTGCACCGAAGTCGCTCACTTGGCGCATCGCCTGGCCGGCAGCAGCGACTCATTGGGTTTCCGTGCATTGGCCACTGTGTTGCGCGCGCTGGAGGAAGCCGCGCTGGTCAACGACGAATCAAGGTTGCGCGCATTGGCGCCGCAGGTTCATGCGCAATTGCAGCAGTCGCAACAGACGCTGACCGACCTGCTGCACCCCTGACGTACAAGTTTGTTACGACTTTTCACAACTTCGAGCTTTAAGGTCAACGCGAGCTTACATGGTCTTCCAATAATCGAGACAACCGCCCCAGCGCGGTATTCGAAGCTTATTGGAGATAATAATAATGAACTGCCGTAAAGCTCATCCATCCTTGCGCCACGCGCACCTTGCTGATTATTGAGGTGCCGATATGAGCGAAGCTACCGAACGCAAAGGCATCCATCTGACCCGCGCCCTGAAGAGCCGGCACATTTTCATGTTGTCCCTGGGCGGCGTGATTGGCACCGGGCTGTTTATGGGCTCTGGCTTGACGATCAATCAGGGCGGGCCGGTGGGGGCGATTCTGGCCTACCTGGTCGCCGGTTTCCTGATGTACCTGGTGATGGTGTGCCTGGGCGAACTGTCCGTGCACATGCCGGTTTCCGGCTCTTTTCAAACCCACGCGACCCAATACATCGGGCCGGCCACCGGGTTTATGATCGGCTGGGTGTACTGGATGAGTTGGGCGACCACTGTGGGCCTGGAGTTCACGGCGGCAGGCATGCTGATGGAACGCTGGTTTCCAACCATTCCAATCTGGTACTGGTCGGCGCTGTTCGTGGTGGTACTGTTCGGCCTGAATGCGTTGGCGACACGCGCTTTTGGTGAAGCGGAATACTGGTTCTCCGGGATCAAGGTCGCGGCGATTCTCGGCTTTATCGTGGTCGGCGTGCTGGTGATTTTCGGCGCCATCCCGCTGTCCAGCGGCGCCCCGGCACCGATGATGACCAACCTGATCGGCGACTCGCTGTTCCCCAACGGTTTGTCGGCGGTGTTCGCAGTGATGATGGCTGTGGTCTATGCCTTCCAGGGCTGCGAGATCATGGGCGTGGCCGCTGGCGAAACCGACCAGCCGGAAAAAAGCATCCCGCGCGCCGTGCGCAACGTGGTGTTTCGCGTGTTGATTTTCTATGTGCTGGCGATCGTGGTGCTGTCGGCGATCGTGCCGTGGCAGCAGGCCGGGTTGATGGAAAGTCCGTTCGTGCAGGTGTTCGACATGGTCGGCATTCCTTATGCGGCTGACTTGATGAACTTTGTGATTCTTACGGCGATTTTGTCGGTGGGCAACTCGGGCCTGTATGCCTCGACGCGCATTCTGTGGGCGATGTCCAAGACCGGCATGGCGCCGAAAAGCCTGTCGCCGTTGAGCAAGCGCGGCGTGCCGTTGCGGGCGCTGAGCATCACCTTGTGCTTCGCGCTGGTGTCGTTGATGACCAGTTTCGTCGCGGCCGACACGCTGTTCATGGTGCTGATGGCGGTGAGCGGTATGTCGGGCACGGTGACCTGGATCGTGATCGCACTGGCGCAGTACAAATTCCGCAAGGCTTACCTGCGCGATGGCGGCAAGCTCAGCGACCTGAAATACCGCGCGCCGTGGTTTCCGCTGTTGCCGCTGACGTGCATCGCGTTGTGCTGTTCGCTGTTCGTGTTCCTGGCATTGGATGAGACGCAACGTCCTTCGCTGTATTGGGGCTTCGGGTTTATCGCGGTGTGCTACGCCGCGTATTTCCTGACTCAACGCAAGCGCCATGCGGCGCTGGCACCGAGCTTGCCGACGGCGTAACCGCACACACCAAGACAAAACCATGTGGGAGCGAGCCTGCTCGCGATGACGGTGGATCGGTCAACAGAGATGTTGAACCGGATTCCGTCATCGCGAGCAGGCTCACTCCCACAGTTGTTTGCGGCGGGCTGTAAATCGGCGATGCGGCACGCATTTGTTCAAAGTTGTAACAGCACGGTCGGCGAAAGGTCGGTAGCCACTAATTAATTCAATAAAATCAACTACTTATTAAGTGAATGGCGTTGTTACAGCTTATTTTCTTGCCAATTGCCGTCTTACTGAACACTCGTTTAGTATGGCCTCAAGTCGCATCACCTCACGCCAAACACAATAATTCGAGGATTCGCATGACTACTCACATTTCTCTGCTCTGCCAGGTAAAAGCAGGCGTGGCCTGGATCACCCTCGATCGCCCCGCTCAGCGCAATGCGCTGGACATTCCGACCCTGAAAAACCTGCACGCCTTGCTCGACGAGTACAACGCCGATCCCGCCGTTCGAGTCGTGGTGCTGACCGGTAGCGGCCGCAGTTTCTGCTCCGGCGCGGACCTCGCCGAGTGGGCCGAAGCCGAAGCCCGTGGCGCCCTCGAAAGCTACGGCTGGACCGAAACCGCCCACGCACTGATGAGCCGTTTGTACAGCCTGGAAAAACCGACCATCGCCGCCATCAACGGCACGGCCGTCGGCGCCGGGATGGACCTGACGCTGTGTTGCGATCTGCGCATCGCCGCGCAATCGGCGCGCTTCAAGGCTGGCTACACCAGCATGGCCTACTCGCCGGATGCCGGTGCCAGTTGGCATCTGCCGCGCCTGATCGGCACCGAGCAAGCCAAGCGCCTGTTGTTCCTCGACGAGTTGTGGGGCGCCGACCGTGCCCTGGCCGCCGGTCTCGTCGGCGAAGTCTGCGCCGATGATCAACTGCACGACGTGACCACTGAATTGGCCACGCGCCTGGCCAACGGTCCGACGTTCGCTTTCGCCCAGACCAAAAAACTCATGCGCGAAGGCGCCCAGCGCAGCCTGCCGGAGCAACTGCAAGCCGAGCTCGCCGCCGGCCTGCTTTGCGGTCGCAGCAAAGACGGCGCCGAAGCCTTGCGCGCCGCCATCGAAAAACGCCCGGCACACTTCAGCGGCCAATAGGCCCGATGACTGGCCTCGTACACCTACTCAGCACATGAACAACAGGTAGCCCCATGAATTTCCAACTGACCCAAGAACAAGACATGTTGGTGGACGCGGTACGCAGCTTTGTCGCCAAGGAACTGCTGCCTCATGAGGAAGCGGTCGACCGCGCCGACGAAGTCTCCCCGGAGCTGGCGGCACAGATCCGTGGCAAGGCGATTGCGGCGGGTTTCTATGCCTTCAACATGCCGGAAGAAGTGGGCGGTGGCGGCCTCGATTACTTGTCCCAGGCGCTGATCGAGCGTGAACTGTCCAAGGTTTCATGGGCGCTGCATGTGTTCGTCGCGCGGCCTTCGAAAATCCTCATGGCCTGCACCGGCGAGCAGATAAACGACTACCTGCTGCCGTGCATCCAGGGCGAGAAGATCGATTGCTTCGCGCTGACCGAGCCGGGTGCCGGTTCTGACGCCAACGCGATCAAGACCCGCGCCGTGCGCGATGGCGATGACTTCATTCTCAATGGCAGCAAGCACTTCATCAGCCACGCCGGCCACGCCGATTTCGCCATCGTTTTCGCCGTCACCGACACCTACGAACACAACGGCAAACAGCGCAACGCCGTGACCTCGTTCCTGGTCGACCGCGACACGCCGGGCATGACCATTCGCCGTGGTCCCAAGTGCGTGAGCAACCGCGGTTACCACACCTTTGAAATGTTCTTCGACGACTGCCGCGTCCCCGCCAACAAAGTGTTGGGCGAAGTCGGCAAGGGTTGGGACGTGGCCAACGCCTGGCTCACCGCCGGGCGGGTGATGGTCGCCGCCAACTGCGTCGGCCAGGCGCAACGCGCGCTCGATGTTTCGCTGCAATGGGCCGCGGACCGCAAGCAATTCGGCCAGCCGATCGGCACCTATCAGGGCATCTCGTTCAAGCTCGCCGACATGGTCACGCAGATCCGCGCCGCCGAGCTGCTGACCTTGCACACCGCCTGGAAAATGGACCAGGGCACCATGACCGACGGCGAGGCCGGCATGGCCAAGCTGTTCGCCAGTGAAGTGCTCGGCAAGGTCGCCGATGAGGCGGTGCAGATCTTTGGCGGCATGGGCCTGATGGACGAATGCCCGGTGGAACGCATCTGGCGCAACGCGCGGATCGAGCGCGTCTGGGAAGGCACCTCGGAGATCCAGCGCCACATCATTTCCCGCGAATTGCTGCGGCCACTGTTGCGCTGACCGGCCCGGAGAATTGCTATGTCGCAAACGATTCGTGACAACCTCAAACGCTTGCTCGCACCGCGCCACCTGGCGTTTATCGGTGGCCGCAGCATGGCCCGCGCGCTCAAGCGCTGCGCCGACGGCGGTTACCTTGGCGAGATGTGGCTGGTCAATCCGCAGCACGACAGCCTTGAAGGCGTGCCGTGTGTGCGCAGCATTGCCGAACTGCCGTGCGGCCCGGACGCGGTGTTCATCGCGACCAACCGTGAGCTGACCCTGACCTGCGTTGCCGAACTGGCCGACAAGGGCGCAGGCGGGGCGATCTGCTACGCCTCCGGGTTCGCCGAAACCGGTGCCGATGGCCAGGCCTTGCAGCAACAATTGCTGAAAGCCGCCGGCAACATGGCCTTGCTCGGCCCCAACTGCTACGGCCTGCTCGACTACCTGCACAGCTCCGCGCTGTGGCCGGTGGCGCATGGCGGCAAACCGGTGGAGAAGGGCGTCGCCGTCCTGACCCAAAGCGGCAACTTTGCCTACAACGTGTCCATGAGCGACCGCTCGCTGCCCATCGCCTACATGGCGTCGGTCGGCAATCAGGCGCAACTGGGCGTCGCTGAATTGATGGACGTGTTGCTCGATGAGCCGCGCGTCACAGCCATCGGCTTGCACCTCGAAGGCCTGAAAAACGTCCCGGGTTTCGCCCGCGCCGCGCACAAGGCACTGGAGAAGGGCATTCCGATCATCGCCCTGAAAACCGGCGTGTCGCAGATCGGTGCCGAACTGGCGCTCAGTCACACCAGCTCGCTATCCGGTTCCGATGCGCTGTACGACAGTCTGTTTGAGCGCCTCGGCGTGATCCGCGTCAGTGGCCCGGTGAGTTTTGTCGAAACCCTGAAAGCGGCGGCGTGCGGCAAGTTGCCGGCGGGCAACAGCCTGATTGCGCTGGCCTGTTCGGGAGGCGACGCCGGGCTGATTGCCGACTACGCCGAGCGCAACGACTTGAATCTGCCCAAACTCGATGAAGGCCAGATCGGAGAACTGGCGCAGGTGCTGCCAACCTACGCCAACCTGGTCAATCCGCTGGATTTCACCACGGCGATCTGGGGCGACGGCGAAGCCTTGAACCGCATGCTCGACAGCGCCCTGCGCACCGAAGCCGATGCGGCGATGCTGGTGCTCGATTTCCCGGCGGAATTTACCGGCGAGCGTAAGGAATGCGACCTTCTGCTGGAGCTGTTCTGCGCTGCCCTGATCCGCCACGGCAAGACCGGTTTTGTCACCTCGGCGTTCCCGGAATTGCTGCCGCCCCACGCTCGCGAACGTCTGCACGCCCAAGGCGTGGCGGCGTTGCAAGGGGTGGAAGACGGGCTGGCGGCGTGGGGCCGAATCGCGGGCTATCAACGCAACCGTCAGGCGTTGCTGGCGCTCGGTGAGTCGGCGCTGGTGCCGCACTGCCCGCAGGCGCTGGAAGGCGAAGGTCGCTTGCTCAATGAATGGGATTCCAAAAAAGCGTTGCGCGCCTTCGGCCTGCAGACGCCCAACGGCGTGTTGAGCACCCCGGACAAGGCGTTGAGCGACGCCAACGCGCTGGGTTATCCGTTGGTATTGAAAGCGGTCAGTGCCCAACTGCCGCACAAAACCGAAGCCGGCGCCGTGGCGTTGAACCTCAAGGATGCCGCCGCCCTGAGCGCAGCACTGGAAAAAATGCGCGCGAGCATTGCCGATTACGCGCCGCAGGTGCCATTCGATCAGGTGCTGCTGGAACCGATGGCCAAACCGCCGTTGGCCGAATTGATCGTCGGCATCAAACGCGAAAACGACTTCGGCCTGGCCTTGGTCATCGGCGCGGGCGGGATTCTGGTGGAGTTGCTCAAGGACAGTCGCAGCCTGTTGCTGCCGACCACCAATGGCGCGATTCGCCAAGCGTTGTTGAGCCTGCGCAGCGCGGCGTTGCTGCAAGGTTTTCGCGGTCGCGAAGCGGCGGATCTGGACGCGCTGGTGGCGGCGATTCGTGCGGTGGCCGACTACGCCTGCGAGAACACCGGGCAATTGCTGGAACTCGATGTGAACCCATTGTTGGTCGGTGCCGATGGCACGACTGCGGTCGATGCGTTGATTCGCCTCGGCCACGAGTGAGGAAGTAAACATGCAAAGCACAACATTGACCGGCGGCCAGGCCCTGGTACGTCTGCTGGCCAACTACGGCGTCGACACCGTGTTCGGAATCCCCGGCGTACACACGCTGGAGTTGTACCGTGGCCTGCCCGGCAGCGGCATTCGCCATGTGCTGACGCGCCACGAGCAAGGCGCCAGTTTCATGGCCGACGGCTACGCGCGGGTCAGCGGCAAACCGGGCGTGTGTTTCATCATCACCGGGCCCGGCGTGACCAATGCCGCGACTGGCATCGGCCAGGCCTATGCCGACTCGATTCCGATGCTGGTGATTTCCAGCGTCAACCACACCGCCAGTCTCGGCAAAGGTTGGGGTTGCCTGCACGAAACCCAGGACCAGCGCGCAATCACCGCGCCGATCACCGCGTTCTCGGCGGTGGCGCTCAGCGCCGAAGACCTGCCCGAGTTGATCGCTCGTGCCTATGCGGTGTTTGACAGTGAACGCCCGCGCCCGGTGCACATCTCCGTGCCGCTGGACGTGTTGTCGGCAAAAGTCAGCCGCGACTGGAGCAATGACGTGGTGCGTCGTCCAAGCCGTGGCGCCGCTTCAACGACTGCGTTGGATGAAGCCGTCGCCAAACTGCAAAGCGCCGAACGTCCGATGATCATTGCCGGTGGCGGTGCGCTGAATGCGCAGCAAGAACTGCAAGCCATCAGCACCCGACTCGCCGCGCCACTGTTCACCAGCGTTGCCGGCAAAGGCCTGTTGCCGCCGGATGCACCGCTCAACGCCGGCTCGACCCTGTGTGTGGAACCCGGCTGGCAGTTGATCGCCGAGGCGGACGTGGTGCTGGCCGTCGGCACCGAAATGGCCGACACCGATTTCTGGCGCGAGCGTCTGCCGCTGAATGCCGAACTGCTGCGCGTGGACATCGACTCGCGCAAGTTCAACGATTTCTACCCGTGCGCGGTGGCGCTGCAAGGCGATGCGCAACACACCCTCGCCGCGTTGCTGGAACGTCTGTCTCCCGCCAACCGCGATGCCAGTGCAGCGATCGCGTCCGTCGCAGCACTGCGTGAGGCGGTGCAAAACAGCCACGGTCCATTGCAGTCGATCCATCAAGCGATTCTCGAACGTATCGCTGCGGAGCTGCCGGACGATGCCTTCATCAGCACCGACATGACCCAACTGGCCTACACCGGCAACTACGCCTTCAACAGCCTGGCGCCACGCAGCTGGTTGCATCCGACCGGCTACGGCACGCTGGGTTATGGCTTGCCGGCGGGCATTGGCGCCAAGTTCGGCGCGCCGCAGCGGCCGGGGCTGGTGCTGGTTGGCGACGGCGGTTTTCTCTACACCGCGCAAGAACTGGCCACCGCCGTCGAAGAACTGGACAGCCCGCTGGTGGTGTTGCTCTGGAACAACGATGCGCTGGGGCAGATTCGCGACGACATGATCGGGCTGGATATCGAGCCGATTGGCGTGCTGCCGCGCAACCCGGACTTTGCCGCCCTTGGCCGCGCGTTCGGTTGCACGGTGACCGAGCCGCAAAGCTTGGCCGAGTTGCAAACCGACTTGCGCCACGGTTTCAAGCGCAACGGCGTGACCCTGATCGAACTCAAGCATGCGTGCGCGCAGTGACTCCATTTTTTTAAAGGCTTTTTTTTAGGGGATGGGGCCATGCGCTTTTCCGATCTGACTCAACGCATCGCTGGTGACGGCGCTGCCGCCTGGGGCATTCATTACCGCGCTTTGGCGCTGCAAGAGCAGGGCGAAGACATCCTGCTGCTGTCAGTCGGCGACCCGGATTTCGACACCCCGGTGCTGATTGTGCAGGCAGCCATCGACAGCCTGTTGTCCGGCAACACCCACTACGCCGACGTGCGTGGCAAACGCGCACTGCGTGAAAGCATCGCCCTGCATTACGCCAAACGCAGTGGCCAGCAGGTCTCGGCGGAGCAGGTCACCGTGCTCGCCGGTGCACAATGCGCGTTGTTCTGCGTGGCTCAGTGCGTACTGAATCCGGGGGACGAGGTGATCGTCGCCGAACCGATGTACGTCACCTATGAAGCGGTGTTCGGTGCCTGTGGCGCAGTGGTGATTCCGGTGCCGGTGCGTTCTGAAAACGGCTTTCGGGTGTTGCCTGAAGACGTCGCCGCACGCATCACCCCGCGCACTCGGGCGCTCGCACTCAACAGTCCGCATAACCCGTCGGGTGCCAGTTTGTCCCGCGGTACGTGGCAGGCGCTGGCGCAGCTGTGCATCACCCACGACCTGTGGCTGATTTCCGATGAGGTCTACAGCGAGTTGCTGTTCGACGGCGAACACATCAGCCCGGCGAGTTTGCCGGGCATGGCCGAGCGCACCGCGACGCTTAACAGTTTGTCGAAATCCCATGCCATGACCGGCTGGCGCATCGGCTGGTCGATCGCGCCGCCCGCCCTGGCCGAGCACCTGGAAAACCTCGCGCTGTGCATGCTCTACGGTTTGCCGGATTTCGTGCAGGACGCCGCCGTCGTCGCACTCGAAAGCCATTTGCCGGAGCTGGAGGCGATGCGCGAAGCCTATCGCCAACGCCGCGATCTGGTCTGCGACTGCCTGGCCGATTGCCCCGGCGTGCACGCCTTGAAACCCGATGGCGGGATGTTCGTGATGGTCGATATCCGCGACACCGGGCTCAGCGCCCAGGCGTTCGCCGACCGCTTGCTTGATCGCTACGGCGTCTCGGTGTTGGCCGGCGAAGCGTTCGGCCCGAGCGCTGCTGGGCACATTCGCCTGGGACTGGTGCTGGGGGCGGCGCCGTTGCGTGACGCCTGCCAGCGAATTACTCGTTGCGCCACTGAACTGATGGAAGCCCACGTCTATGCATAACCACAAGACGCTGTTTATCGATGGACGCTGGCAAACCCCGTCGGGGCAGGGCATCGCCGAGGTCATCAACCCGGCCACTGAAGAAGTCGCAGGCTCGGTGCCGCTGGGCGATGAGCGCGATGTCAACAACGCGGTGGCTGCGGCGCGCCGGGCCTTCGGTCCATGGTCGCGGACGCCGTCGAGTGTTCGCGCCGGTTACCTGCGTGCGCTCGCCGAGCAGTTACGTGCGCGGGCCGACGAGATGGCAGCGGTCATCACCACTGAGTTGGGGATGCCGGTGCAATGGTGCCGCTCGGTGCAGGTCGACGGGCCCATCATCGGCCTGGAGCAATACGTCGAACTCGCCGGCTTGATGGATGAAGTGCGCGAGGTCGGCAATTCGCTGGTCATCCGCGAGGCGGTCGGTGTGTGCGCCTTCATCAACCCGTGGAACTACCCGCTGCATCAACTGATTGGCAAGCTCGCGCCGGCGTTGGCCGCCGGTTGCACCGTGGTGGTCAAGCCGAGCCAGGAAACCCCGCTGCACGCGTTTTTGCTGGCGCAGATGATCGAAGCGATCGGCTTGCCGGCGGGGGTGTTCAACCTGGTCAGCGGTCCGGGTTCGAAGGTCGGTGAAGCACTGGCCAAGCACCCGGACGTGGACATGGTTTCGTTCACCGGCTCCACCGGCGCCGGAGTTCGCGTAGCACAAGCGGCGGCGCCTTCGGTGAAGCGCGTGTGCCTGGAACTGGGCGGCAAGTCGGCGCTGTTGATTGCCGAAGACGCGGACCTGGCCGCCGCCGTGCGCTACGGCGTGCAGGACGTGATGATCAACTCCGGGCAGACCTGCACCGCGTTGACCCGCATGTTGCTGCCCGCCAACCGTTACGCCGAGGCCGTGGAACTGGCGATTGCCGAAACCCAAAGCCTGCGCATGGGCGATCCGCTGGACCCGCAGAGTTTCCTCGGGCCTATGTGCTCGGCGGCGCAGCGTCGCACCGTGCGGGACTACCTTCAGGTCGGTCAGCAGGAAGGCGCGCGGCTGGTGTATGGCGGCGATGCAACGCAAGCGTTCGAGCGCGGCTACTACGTCAGCCCGACGCTGTTCGCCGATGTCGATAACCGCATGCGTATCGCCCAGGAAGAAATCTTCGGTCCGGTGCTGTGCCTGATTCCTTACACCGATGAAGCGCAAGCGATTCAGATCGCCAACGATTCGCCGTTCGGCTTGTCCAGCGGTGTCTGGGCCGGCAGCACTGAGCGCGCCTTGCACCTTGGGCGGCAGTTGCGTGCCGGGCAGTGCTTTCTCAACGGCGCGGCGTTCAATTATCAGGCGCCGTTCGGGGGCTACAAACAGTCGGGCAATGGCCGGGAATGGGGAGAAGAAGGGCTCAACGAATTTGTGGAAGTGAAGGCGATCCAGGTGTGAGCTTTGACGACACCGACGATCTGCGCACCGTTATCGCCCACCCATAAAACCTGTAAACGTTTAGGGAATTGCCATGAAAGTTTTGATTGTCCACGCTCACCCGGAGCCGAAATCCTTTACCGCTGCCCTGCGTGACCAGGCGGTGGCGACCCTTGAGGCCCAGGGGCATGAGGTCCGGGTCAGCGACCTGTACGCGATGAACTGGAACCCGGTGGCCAG
Organism: Pseudomonas sp. LBUM1660; assembly: GCF_059695935.1. Taxonomy (NCBI): domain Bacteria; kingdom Pseudomonadati; phylum Pseudomonadota; class Gammaproteobacteria; order Pseudomonadales; family Pseudomonadaceae; genus Pseudomonas; species Pseudomonas sp. LBUM1660. The sequence continues at coordinate 1,700,407 of NZ_CP166795.1, forward strand.
CGCCGATGACTTTTCCTCGCGGGAGAACCCCGAGTACCTGGTGTATGCACTGGAGCAACGACTGGGGGTGAAAAGCCAGTCGCTGGCGCCGGACATCCAGCAGGAACTCGACAAGCTGTTGTGGGCCGACTTGCTGATCCTGAATTTCCCGATTTTCTGGTTCTCGGCCCCGGCCATGCTCAAGGGCTGGATTGATCGGGTGCTGGTATCGGGTATCTGCTACGGCGGCAAGCGTTTTTACGATCAGGGTGGATTGAGCGGCAAGAAGGCGCTGGTTACCGTCACCTTGGGCGGCCGTGAGCATATGTTCGGTGATGGCGCGATTCACGGTCCGCTGGAAGACATGCTGCGGCCGATCCTGCGCGGCACGCTGGCCTATGTCGGGTTTGACGTGCTGGAGCCGTTCGTGGCCTGGCATGTGCCGTACATCAGTGACGAAGCGCGCAAGGATTTCCTGCAGAGTTATCAGCAGCGTCTGGAGCATCTGAATGATGACCGGCCGATGCAGTTTCCGCGGTTGTCGCAGTTTGATGAGGCGTTGTATCCGTTGCCTGGTTGAAAGGGGCTTTTGGCTGGGGCTTGAGGTGTTCTTTCGGGCCTCTTCGCGAGCAAGCCCGCTCCCACATTGGATCTGTGGCGTTCACAGGTCTCCTGTGGGAGCGGGCTTGCTCGCGATGGGGCCAGTGAGTTCAACCCGAAATGCCGAAGCTGTTCCAACACCAGAACAGGTTCGGCAGAGGTGATCGGGTTTAAATCTCCTTCACCGGCGTTTCACCCTCAACCCCTTTGATCAACCCGATGGCATGCAGGCAATCCGCCTTGTTCACATACGACTCGCCACTGGCGATCGTCTCGTGGTTCCCCGCCCTCAAGCGCCAGCGCCATTGTCCTTTTCCGGTGCTCGGCGTGCCTTTGGATTGCCTGTAAATCTCGAAATACATTCTGCTCGCTCCATGCGATGGGTCATTGCGACAACCTGTGTGCCGCATCGGGGGCAAGCCTAGCGGAGCTGGGTTTTTTGGCCATCAGGCATTTGTTTCCAAGCATTTGAAAATATTTCAGCCAGCGCAACCGGGCCGGCACCAATGGCCAAAACCCCCGCAGTTTCGCCCTTGCATCACCTCCCGCGGTCCTGCTTAATACGAAACGGCTCATGGCGTCGAGCAGCTGTCGGCGACCTCGGATTGTAGAAAAATCACTATAAAAAAGAGCAATCAATTGACTCATCAGCACGGAACGCAACTGACCGGGCATGTGCAGCTTTCACTCGTGATCCCGGTGTTCAATGAAGCGGCGACCATTGATTTGTTCATCGCGCGGATCACTGACGTCTTCAAGGATGAAACGCTGATCGGTCTGGAAATGGTGTTCGTCAACGACGGCAGCACCGACACCACGCTCGACCTGCTGCTGGAGCGTCAACAGACCGATTCGCGCCTGCGCATCGTCGATCTGAGCCGCAATTTCGGCAAGGAAGCGGCCCTGACCGCCGGCTTGCAGACCGCCACTGGCCAGGTCGTGGTGCCGATCGATGTCGATTTGCAGGACCCGCCCGAAGTCATCCTCGAGATGATCGCCCTTTGGCGTGAAGGCTATGAAGTGGTGCTGGGCCATCGTGTGAGTCGCAAGACCGACTCCTGGGCCAAGCAAACCTCGGCCAACTGGTTCTACCGCCTGCACAACAAAATTGCTGAGCAACACCTGCCGGAAAACGTCGGCGATTTTCGGCTGATGGACCGTTGTGTGGTGGATGCCCTGCAAACCCTGCCCGAGTCCCGGCGCTTCATGAAAGGCCTGTTTGCCTGGGTCGGGTTTCGCACCACCTACGTGAACTACGAACGTCTCGAGCGGGTAGCCGGGGCGAGCAAGTTCAACGGTTGGCGCTTGTGGAATTTCGCGCTGGAAGGCATCACCAGTTTCAGCACCGAACCGCTGCGCATCTGGACATATCTGGGGCTGCTCGTTTCGCTGATCTCTTTCTCGTTCGCCATTTTCATCATCTTGCGCACCCTGGTTTCCGGTGTCGATCTGCCGGGTTATGCCTCGCTCATGGTTGCCGTCACGTTTCTGGGCGGCCTGCAATTGATCGGCATCGGCGTACTGGGTGAATACCTGGGCCGGACGTACATCGAGTCAAAACGCCGCCCGGTGTATCTGGTGCGGCGTGTCTACGACCCCAAGGACTGAACCATGGATCTCAAGGAAACCGACATCCTCGGTTCAAGCATCGATCAGCATTGGTATTACGCCTCCAAAGCGGCGGCCACCACGCGAATGCTGGGCGACACGCCGTTCACAAGGATTCTCGACGTGGGCGCAGGCTCCGGGTTCTTTTCCCACCATTTGCTGACGCATTCGGCGGCCCGTGAAGCCTGGTGCGTCGACATCAGTTACGACGATGATTCGGACGCCACCACCGCCGGTAAACCGGTGCATTACCGTCGCGGCATCGACTCGGTGGACGCCGATCTGGTGCTGCTGATGGACGTGCTGGAGCATGTCGACGACGACGTCGGGTTGCTCAAGGCTTACGTCGATAAAGTCCCCTCCGGCAGCCGTTTCCTGATGACGGTGCCGGCGTTCCAGTTTCTCTGGAGCGGGCACGATGAGTTCCTGGAACACAAGCGCCGCTATACCTTGCCGCAGTTGGAGAAGGTGGCGCGGGAGGCCGGCTTGACCGTGAAGCAAGGGGCTTACTACTTCGGCCTGGTGTTCCCGATTGCCGCCACCCTGCGTTTGTTGCCTAAGGGTGCACAACCGTCGCCACCACGCTCGCAACTCAAGCAGCACCATCCGCTGGTGAATACGCTGTTGAAGACGCTGTGCAGCCTCGAACTGCCGTTCATGGGTGCGAATCGTCTGGCCGGGTTGACGGTGTTTGTCCTGGCGCAGAAGCCGTGACGTCAGCCGAAAAATCCGCCTTGATCAAGCGTGGCCTGCGCTTTGCCGTGACCGGGCTGTTCGTCACGGCCCTGCATGCGCTGGTGGCCGTGTTGTTCATCCATTACGTGCTGCCTCTGCCGCCTTTGGCCAATGGCGCGGCATTCGCCGTGGCGACTGTGGTGTCTTACCTGATCAATACCACCTGGAGCTTTTCCGCCCGTTTGCACGGCCGAACGCTGCTGCGCTTCATGATGGTTTCCGCTGCCGGTTTTCTGCTGGCGATGCTGGTGGCCTGGGTCGCGCAAATGGCCGGACTGCATTATTTGTTGGGCATCTGCGCGGTGGCGCTGACCATTCCGGCCTTCACTTTTGTATTGCATAACTTCTGGACGTATCGATGAAGGATTTAGCTAAACGCCTGCCGCTCAACCTCTTGCCGCTGTTGATCGGTGTTGTGGCCTTTTTCCTCATCATCGGGCCACGGGCGCTGAACCCGCAAAACATCGCGTGGCTGGGCAATGGCGATCCGGCGACGCATTACCTGGGATGGGCTTTTTTCCGGCAGTCGCCGTGGACTTTTCCCATAGGGCTCAATCCTTCCTACGGGTTGGAGTTAAGCAATGGCATCATTTTTTCTGACTCCAACCCGCTGCTGGCATTTCTGTTCAAACCCTTCGCTGCGCTGTTACCGACGCCTTTTCAGTATTTCGGCCTCTGGTTCCTGACCTGCTTTGTCTTGCAGGCCTGGTTCGCCTGGAAGGTAGTGGGGCTGATGTCGTCGCACGTGGGGGTGCGTGCCGTGAGTACGGCGTTGTTGCTCTTTGTTCCGCCAATGCTCATGCGCATGCCCTTTCATTTGTCCCTGGGCGGGCATTTTCTGCTGCTGGCCTCGTTTTACCTGAGCCTGCATCCGCACCTGCGCCATCGACGCCTGGCCTGGGGCGCGTTACTGGCGGCCGCCGCTTTGGTCCACGCGTACTTTCTGGCAATGGTTGCACTGATCTGGATCGCCGATCTGGTGGCCGGGTATTTCAGAAAGAAACTGACGCTGCGCTCTGCGTCGATCGAATTTCTTGCACTGTTTTCTCTGGTCAGCTTTTGCTGTTGGCAGGCCGGGTATTTTTCGGTGGGCACCGAAGGCGCGATCTCCGGTGGTTTTGGCATCTACGGCATGAACCTGCTGTCACTGTTCGATTCGGGGAACTGGTCCTATGTGTTGAAGGATCTGCCCGGTGTCCAAGGGTTCGGTGACGGCGAAGGGTTTGTTTTTCTGGGACTTGGTCTGATCACGCTGGGCATCTGTGCCGTGGTCGGTTTACTGCAAGGCAATACCGGTTTCGGGCAACAGGTGCGGCGGCGACCCTTTCTGCTGCTGGCGTTGATAGGGCTGACGGTGTTCGCCATTTCAAACCATGTGGCGCTGGGTTTGCTCGAGTTCACCTATCCGCTGCCGCCATTGGTGATTTCCATTGCCAACATCTTTCGCGCCTCGGGGCGAATGTTCTGGCCGGTGTACTACGCGATCATCTTCGCCATCATTTTCCTGGTCATTCGCGCCAACACGCCGCGCACGGCCTTGAGTCTGCTGTCGCTGGCGTTGCTGATACAGATTGTGGACACCCACGCCGGCTGGGTGGGGGTGCGCAAGCAATTGATGATGGAACCGGCGTCGAAGTGGGCGTCGCCCATGGTCGATCCGTTCTGGGAAAGCGCGGCAGCCCATTACAAGAACGTTCGCTGGATCGTTCCGCAGAATCTGTCCCCGCACTGGATGTCGGTGGCTGATTTTGCCGGCGCCCACGGTCTGGCGACGAATGCCGTTTACCTGGGGCGGATGGACACGGCCAACTGGATTGAATCCGAGCAGCAGACGGCCCGGGAAATGGCGTCGGGTAAATATGACGCCGACTCGTTGTACCTGCTCGATGAGCGTGCGTTGATCCAGTCTGTGAGAAACATTAATACCCAAACGGATCTCTTCGCCCGGATTGACGGCTTCACGGTGTTGGCTCCGGGCTGGAAGCAGTGCAGCACTTGCTTGCAGGCGACCTCGCAAATCAATCCGCTGGACCTGGTACCCGCCCTCGAACCCGGACAAAAGACGCTGTTCACTTACGGCAACAAGGGCGGCGCGTTGCTGGCCAAGGGCTGGTCCGAGACCGAACCCTGGGGTGTCTGGTCCAAAAACCCGGACGCTGAAGTCATGTTCCGGACCCTGGCGCCCGTGCACTCCTTGCGTCTGGAGACCACGGCGTTTCTGCCTCCCGGCCATGGGCGCCAACGTGTCGGCATCAGCATCAACGGCCTGCCGGCAATGAATACCCAACTAGAACAGGCCGATGGCAACATTATCGATGTGCGCCTCACTGCCGAGATGCAACAAAGGGTATCGAGTCAGGGCGTGTTGAGTCTGCAATTGCAGTTTGCCGACGCCGTCAGCCCGAAACAATTCGGGATAGGACAGGACGAGCGAAAACTCGCGCTCGGGTTGAAGACCTTGACGGTCAATTGAGGACGGGGGCACGTAGACGCCCCCGTCGTGCCTTTCTACACTGCCTGCTGTGTTGGGGCCCGGGGGCAAGGAATGAATCGCAACGAACTGCGCAAGGCTGACATCAACCTGATGGTGGTGTTCGAAACGTTGATGCTCGAGCGCAACGTCACGCGGGCGGCGGAGAAGCTGTTTCTCGGCCAACCGACCATCAGTGCCGCGCTCAACCGCCAGCGGACGATGTTCAACGATCCGCTGTTCATTCGGGTAGGCCATCGCATGGAACCGACCGCGCGGGCCGAAGAAATCATCCTGCATCTGTCGCCGGCGCTGGATTCGTTGTCGGTAGCCCTGAGCCTGACCCACGATTTCGACCCGACCAGCAGCACCATGACCTTTCGCATCGGGCTGTCGGATGATGTCGAGTTCGGCCTGCTGCCGCCGCTGCTACGCGCCTTGCGCCAGGAAGCGCCGAAGGTGGTGTTCGTGGTTCAGCATGTCGATTACTGGCGCATTCCCGACTTGTTGGCCTCCGGCGATATCACGGTCGGCATCAGCCAGACCCGCGGCCTGCCGGCCAACGCTAAACGCAAGTTACTGCGGCACATCCAGCCGAACATTTTGCGCGCCGATGCTTCGGACACCCCGCTGACCCTCGACGAATATTGCGCGCGCCCACATGTGTTGGTGTCGCACACGGCCAACGTCAGTGGCTACGCCGATGAATGGCTGGCAGAAATCGGCCGTACCCGTCAGGTCGTGCTGTCGGTGCCGCAGTACAGTTCGTTGCCGGCCTTGCTCGCCGGCACCGACCTGATCGCCAGCCTGCCGGACTACGCCGCCGAGGCGATGGCCGCGTCCGGCCATCTATTCAGGGAACCCTTTCCGTTCAAAACCCCGACGCTGGACTTGTCCATGGTCTGGCTCAGCCATGTCGATACCGACCCGGCCGAACGCTGGTTGCGCGCGCGGCTGGAGGCGTTCATGAGTGAGCGCCCGGAGTTGCCGCTGCCCAAATGAGTCAGGCGACGCTGTGTTATATGTAAGTCCTTTCTGCACACTACCAGGAGCCAAACCATGCCCCACCTGCACATGGAATACACCGCCAACCTGCCCGGCCTGAACGCCGACGTGGCGTTGATTCGGCTCAATAATGCCTTGGTGGCTTCCGGTCAGTTTGCTGCGGAGTTCGATATCAAGAGCCGTGCGGTGAAGGTCGAGACGTTCAAGGTCGGCACGGCGATGGGGGAAAGGGCGTTTGTGCATGTGAAGCTGGCGCTGCTGAGCGGTCGCCCGCCGCAGATCAAAAAGCAGTTGTCCGATAGCCTGCTGGCCGTGGTGCAGGAACTGTGTGAATGGCCGACGGGGGTTGAAGTCCAGTTGTGCGTGGAGATCCTCGATATCGACCGTGAGTCCTACACCAAGACCGCCATCGGCCACTGATTTTCAGGCCATTTCCTGCTCGGCGCAGGCTTTGATCACTTGCTCGCGCAACCACGTGTGGGCGCTGTCCTGATCGACGCTTTGATTCCACTGCATCTCCAGGGTGAAACCCGGCAAGCCGTTGGGCGCTTCGCAGTGATTGAAGACCGCCTCGTTGGCCAGCAATTGCTGGATACGGCGGGGCAACGTCAGGATGAAGTCGGTGCCGGTGATCATTTTCAGCGCCGCGCTGTAGCTGTTGGAGCGCGCGATAATCTGCCGTTTGTGCGCCTGTCGCGCCAGCCAGCCATCGACCATGTTAGTGGTGGACGTCCACGGCGTCGGAAACACATGCCGGCGTTCGACAAACGCCTTCAGGCTTAAACGTGGTTCCAGTGGCGTGGCGCGTTTGTCAAAGACGCAGACCAGATCATCTTCCAGCAACAACCGGGATTTGAAGTCGCTGTGGCTGCGATGAAGATGGGGGCCGAAACAAATCACCAGGTCGAGGCTGCCATCGCGCAGGTCTTCGGCGGGGATGTCGGTTTCGAACTTGTGCATGTTGACCATCACCGGCAGGTCGGCGAAATCAAAGCTTTTCAACAGGCGCGGCAGGATCAACTGCTCGAAGTATTCCGGTGCGCAGATATTGAACGTGACCGGTTGCAAGGTCGGGTCGAACGCCTGGGCGCCGGCGTGGCAGAGGTTGATGCTTTCGAGGATCTTCAGCACATGGGTGTACATGGTGCTGGCTTTGTAGGTGGGGCGCATACCCGTGCGGGTATTGATGAATAACTCGTCTTCAAAACTGGTGCGCAGTTTCTTCAGGCAGTAACTCACGGTGGACTGGCTGACGCAAAGCGCCTCCGACACACCGGTGACGCTGCTTTGCTCATACACGGCGACAAACACCATGAGGTCCTGCATATCGAGCTTTCTAAGCAAGTTACTGTTCAGCATCCGTTCTGTCTCGCTGTGCTCCTTGCGCTGACTGTGCGCAAACGTGTGCGAACGATCCTAACGGAACGATGGTGCCAGGAGAATGCCCTGTAAGAAGTTTCGCTGTCGGTTGTGGGACAGAAAATGTTGCGAACACGACGCCTGAATCTGATCCCACAAAACATGGCCAGAAGCCTCTATCCCGAACGGTGGCAGGCATTGCATGGCAAGGTGATGAAGGCGGCTTAGGTCTCTTCAGGAAATTGTTGGGCGTAATACTGTGGATTGAAACGCAGGGCCATCAGGATCATCAGCGCCATGACACCGATCAGGCACCACCAGGCCCATTCGAAGCTGCCCGACTGATCGCGCACGCTCCCGGCCATCAGCGGCGAGAGGCCGGCGATCAAGTAGCCAATGCCCTGTACGAAAGCCGTCAGCCCGCCAGCGCGTTGCGGGTTGTCGAGGTGATCCAGCGACACAATAAGGCTCATCGGGAACAGGCCGCCGATGCCCAGCCCCAACAGGCACGGCCAGAGCAGGCTGAAGTGTTGCGGGCTGAGGATCAGCCCGCAGAAACCGGCCATGATCAGCGCCAGCAACACCATCAGCACCAGACGTCGGTCACGGCTGCGGTTGGCGATGGCGGGGGTCACCAGCCCGGACACCACTTCCATGGCCGTCAAGAAGCCCAGCAGCAAACCGGCATTTTGTTCGCTCCAGCCCTTTTCCACGTAGTACGGCGCCAGCCAGGCCAGCACACAGGTGTAGGACGCAGTGCCCAAACCGAAGAAGATGGCGAGTAACCAGGCGCGGGAATTGGTGAAGTAGGATGCCTTTCGTGGGACTTGTTCCTCGGGCTTTGGTGCCACGTGGCGTCCGGCCGTCCAGAACAGCAATGCTACCAGGGCCAGCGCGGCCCAGATTGCCAGCCCCACGCGCCAACTGCCGGTATGGGCCATCACCAGGGGCGCAAACGAGGCCGCTATTGCCGCACCGCCCATGATCGACGTCACATAGAGCCCCATGCAGACGGGAACGTTGTCGCTGAATCGGGATTTGATCAGCGCCGGCATCAATGCCTGGATCAGCGCAATACCAATGCCGGCCAACATGGCGCTGAGGATCAGTTCGGTGGCCGAGTCCACGAACAGCCGCGTGACCGTGGCCAGGCCAATGATCAGCAGCGAAATCACCACCGTGCGCTGTTCGCCGAGGCGTTGGCTGACGCTCAAGCCGAAGAACATCGCCAGCCCCATGGCCATGACCGGCAACATGGTCAGCAGCGAGGCCAGGCTGAAACTCAACGGGATGTCCCCGCGAATCGCCGACAGCAAGGGCCCGACAGCCGCCATCGACGGCCGCAGGTTCAGGGCGACGAGGAGGATGCTGACCATCAGCCAGAGGGCAGGGCGGGAAGTTGCGCGAACGTTTTCCATCAATCGGACCTTGAATAATCAGGAGCCGATTAGGCGCGCGAGGGCGGGAGGCCGCAAATCAGATAGTCCGTAGCGGTATTTAAAAATCAAATACCTTCGCCTCAACACGGTTCCCCTGTGGGAGCGAGCCTGCTCGCGATTGCGGAGTGTCAGTCGATGCATGTGTTGGCTGACATTGCGCAATCGCGAGCAGGCTCGCTCCCACAGGGGCTATTGGTGTTTGGGAGATGGATTGTTTAGTCTGCCCACACCCAAAGTTCTTCAAATCCCGATTTAACGACCTGACCACCCGTGTGACGCTGCTGCTCATCTGTTTTCTGCGGTCATTTCTATGGACGGTTGCCCCGTCGCACTTCCCTCCGAATTAGCCTTCTGGGCGCTCTGGCACTGCCGTCACGCGCGCCCACCGGATTCCTGCCTTTCCCGTTGATTCTTCTGACAGGTCCTGCGCTGTGCGCCGGGATCAAACCGGCAGCGCCCGCGCGTTGCCTGACGCGGAAATAAGAGAATTCCCATGAGTTGTGCCACGACCTCCTTCGCCACGAAGCAAGAAGCTTTGACCTTTCTCGAACAGAACCCGGATATCGAGATGTTCGAGTTGTTCATCCTCGACAACAACGGCGTGCCTCGGGGCAAGTTGCTGCATCGTGATGAACTGCTGGCGGTGTACGAAAGCGGGCGGCCGTTGCCCAGCACCATTCTCGGCCTGACCATCAACGGCGATGACGTGGAAAACTCCGGGTTGGTCTGGGACGTCGGCGACATCGATTGCAGGGCCTACCCGATCAGCGGCAGTTTGACGCGCATGCCGTGGCGGTTGATTCCGACGGCGGCGGTGCAGGTCAGCATGCACCCGAAGGAAGGCATGCCGGCGACGATTGCCGATCCTCGGCATCTGCTGGCGAAGGTGATCGAAGGCTTGCAGGCCGACGGTTATTACCCGGTGATGGCGGCGGAGCTGGAGTTCTATTTGCTGGATCAGCAGCGCGACAGCAACGGTCGGCCACAACCGGCGCGGGACGTCGATGGCGGACGACCGCGCTCGACGCAGGTCTACGGTTTGCGTGAGCTGGAGCAAATCGAGCCGTTTCTGGCGGATCTCTACAGTGCCTGCAAACTGCAGGGTATTCCGGCACGCACGGCGATTTCCGAATACGCGCCGGGGCAGGTGGAAATCACCCTCGAACACCGCACCGACGCGCTGCAGGCGATGGACGAAGCGGTGCGCTACAAACGGCTGGTCAAAGGTGTCGCGCATAAACACGGGATGGCCGCCTGCTTTATGGCCAAACCGTTCGATGACCTGGCGGGCACCGGCATGCACATGCACGTCAGCCTGGCGGACAAGGACGGCAACAACCTGTTCGCCAGCGAGTCCCCGGACGGCACGCCACTGCTCAAACACGCGGTCGGCGGCATGCTCAGTACCTTGCTCGATTCGTTGCTGCTGTTCTGCCCGAACGCCAACTCCTACCGTCGATTCCAGACCAACAGCTATGCGCCGCTGGCAGCGACCTGGGGGGTGGACAACCGCACCGTGAGTTTGCGCGTGCCCGGCGGCCCGGCGTTCTCCCGGCACATCGAGCACCGCATCTGCGGCGCCGACGCCAACCCATATCTGGCGGCAGCGGCGATTCTGGCCGGCATCCATCGCGGTATTCGCGAACAGCTCGACCCGGGTGCACCCGTGGAAGGCAATGGTTACGCTCAGGCCGCGGAATTGTTGCCAACCGATTGGCTGACCACCTTGCGGGCGCTGGAAGGTTCGAGCTGGGCGCGTGAAGCGTTCGGCGGAGAATTCCTTGGCGTGTACCTGGCGGTGAAGCGCGCCGAGTATCGGCAGTTCATGGGCGAAGTCGGGGAGCAGGACTGGCGTTGGTATTTACATCAGGCCTGAACAAAAGCTGAACCATTCTCAAATAAGTTAAAAGTGTCGATCTCATAACAGGAGCCAACTAATCGTTGGCTTCTTTTTCACAAAAAATTGATGGTTGGCTGCCTAAAGTTAGTGCTGTCACGGTAAATGAAATTTTCACATTTGCCGAGGGCCCTTCTTTTCAGGAACAGCCAATCATCATGTTGAAGTTCAAGCCCGTGCGCCCGGAGTGGGTGACACTGATTGCCAGCGCCTTTCTTTTGACTGGCTTTAATTTAGTGCTCTGGCAGCACCTGTTTGATATCACCGCGTCCGACGGCAAGGGCATCGTCCTGCGCGTCGCGTTCGGCGTGATGATTCTCGCGGCGTTCAATATTGTGCTGACCTTCCTGGCGTTCCGGCGGGTGATGAAACCGGTGTTGATGCTGATCTTCATGATCAGTGCTGGAGTGGCTTACTTCATGAGCCAATACGGTGTGCTGATCGACACCGGCATGTTGCGCAACTTTGCGCAAACCAACGCGACGGAAGTGCGTGATTTACTCTCGTTGAAGTTGTTGGTCTATAGTCTTCTGCTCGGTATTTTGCCTTCGTGGTTATTGTGGAAAGTTCCGGTTAATTACCGCCGCTGGCACCGTGAGTTGTTAAGTAAGGCACTGGTGAGTGTCGCTTCAGTCGCGGTCATCGGTGGTGTCGCTCTGGTGAACTATCAGGGGCTGTCCTCGTTGTTTCGCAATCACCATGAATTGCGTCTGATGGTGGTGCCGAGTAACTACATCGGTGCTTCGCTCGGTTTTATGCGCGAGCAAGTCGTTTCCGCCCGGCAGCCGTTCGTCAGAGTCGGTGAGGATGCCCAGCGCAATCCCGCCTGGCAGACTCATGGGCGTAAATCCCTGACGGTGTTGGTCGTCGGCGAAAGTGCCCGGGCCGAGAACTTCGGCGTTCTGGGTTACAACCGCGACACCACCCCAAAACTGGATAAGGAAGCCGGCCTGATCGCGTTCACCGATGTGCATTCCTGCGGCACGGAAACGGCCGTGTCGGTGCCGTGCATGTTCTCGAACATGGGCCGCAAGAATTACAACGCCAGCACGGCGAAGAATGAAGAGGGCCTGCTGGACGTGCTCAAGCGTGCCGGTCTGGACGTGATCTGGCGTGACAATCAATCGGGCTGTAAAGGCACGTGCGACCGGGTCACCCTCGATGACGTCAGCAACCTCAAGGACCCGGTGCTGTGCGCCAACAGTGAATGCCGCGACGAAATTCTCCTGCAAGGCCTGCAGCACTTTATCGACACCCTGGATAAAGACACCGTGCTGGTCCTGCACCAGATGGGCAGCCATGGCCCGGAATACTTCAAGCGCTACCCGAAAGAGTACGAACGCTTTACTCCAGTCTGTGAAAGTAATGCGCTGAACAATTGCAGTCGCGAAAGTATCGTCAATGGCTACGACAACACGCTGGTGTACACCGACCACGTTCTGTCGACGTTGATTGATACGTTGCGCAGCAACCAGGACAAAGTCGATACCGCGATGGTTTACCTGTCGGACCACGGCGAATCCCTGGGCGAATACAACCTGTTCCTCCATGGCACGCCTTACATGCTGGCACCGGAACAACAGAAACACGTGGCCATGCTGGCGTGGTTCTCCGACAGCTACCAAAAGTCGTTCTCGGTGGACACCCATTGCCTGCAACTTAGCCGCGACAAGCCCCTGAGCCAGGACAACCTGTTCCATTCGATGCTCGGTCTGCTGGAGGTCAACAGCAAGGTCTACAACCAGGATCTGGACATGTTTGCCGGTTGCCGCGGCGCCGTGATCGACGGTGTGTTGGCCAAAGAGTAAGCGTTTCGACCTTTTTTTCACGTACCGGTCGCTAGCCTGCGACCGGTACATATTCCGACAAGAGTCATTGCACATGTCCGCGCAGCCCCCTTCCGCCATCGAGCTTGAGTTCGCCCGGCGCTACGATCAGGAACACGCCCGCGTCTGTCTTCAGTCGCGGCCGCGTGGCTTGGTGGGGCGCTTGACGTTCTGGCGCGACGAGCAACTGGTGCGCAACGCGTTAAAGGTCGCCGGTGAGCCGGGCTTGATTCTTGATGTGGCCTGTGGTGCCGGGCGTTTCTGGCCGGTGTTGGCCGAGCATATGAACCGCGTGATCCTCGCGTCCGACCCTTCGCAGGACATGCTCAACCACGCCCAGACTCACCATTCGCCAAGCTTGCTCAAGCGGATCAAGACGTTCCAGAGTTCAGCCTTCACCCTTGGCTTGTCGGCGAACGCGGTCGACAGCATTTTTTGCATGCAACTGTTTCAGCACATCGACAGCCCGGTGCATCGGCTAGCCCTGCTGTCGGAGTTCCACCGTGTGAGTCGCGATACGGTGATTTTGGCGGTACGGGTCGATGCCCATTTCAAACTCAGCCAATCGGGCGCTAATGCCCGGCAGCTGGCCGGCAAGGCCGAGGTCGAAGCCGAATTCAGGCTCGCGGGTTTCAGCTTGCTCAGTCACCAGGACTTCCTGCCCGGTTGTGCACGGATGCGGGTCTACGTGCTGCGCAAGGCCAGTTAACCTCCGCTTGTCAGACATTTCTTGCCGTCTGGCAGGTCTTTTCGCTAAAGCTCTTGTTCAGTGGATGCGCGGAAATCGCCGGGGGCGATATATACTGCGCGCCATTCTTCAAGGGAGAGCCGTGTGGCCATCGATATTCACTGGATTCGCGACAACGATAGCCTCGGTCAGTTTTGCGCCGAGTGGCAGCAGCTGCCATTCGTTGCCCTCGACACCGAATTCATGCGGGTCGACACCTTTTACCCGATCGCAGGCCTGCTGCAGATCGGCGATGGCGTACGCGCTTACCTGATTGACCCACTGACCATCGACAACTGGCAGCCGCTGGCCGCGTTGCTGGAAAACCCGGCCGTGGTCAAAGTCGTCCATGCGTGCAGCGAAGACCTCGAAGTGTTGCTGCGTCTGACCGGCAGCCTGCCGGCGCCGCTGTTCGATACGCAACTGGCCGCCGCTTACCTGAACCTCGGTTTCTCGATGGGTTATTCGCGATTGGTGCAGGAAGTGCTCGGCATCGACCTGCCCAAGGGCGAAACCCGTTCCGACTGGCTGCAACGTCCGTTGTCCGACACCCAGATCAGCTACGCCGCCGAAGATGCTTTGCACCTGGCGGAAGTTTTCGTACAGCTGCGTCCGAAGCTGTCTGACGACAAGTACGCCTGGGTCCTGGAAGACGGCGCCGAGCTGGTGGCCAACCTGCGCCGCGAGATCGATCCCTACGAGGTCTATCGCGAAGCCAAACTGGCTTGGAAGCTCTCCCGCGCCCAACTCGCCGTGTTGCGCGAGCTCTGCGCCTGGCGTGAGCGCGAAGCACGCGCCCGCGACCTGCCGCGCAATCGCATTGTGCGTGAGCACTCCCTGTGGCCATTGGCGCGCACGCAACCGGACAACCTCGGCGCCTTGGCGAAAATCGAAGACATGCACCCGCGTACCGTGCGTCAGGACGGCGAATTTCTGCTTGATCTGATCAAGCGCTCTGGCAGTGTGTCGCCAGATCAATGGCCGCTCGCCGTGCCAGAGCCTTTGCCGGTGGACGCCGCCAACCTGGTCAAACAGCTGCGTGCGATCGGCCAGGCCGAAGCCGAGCGCCTGAACATTGCGCCGGAACTGATGCTGCGCAAGAAAACCCTGGAAGCGCTGCTGAAGAGCGGTTACCCCAACGGTCCTTACCAATTGCCTGATTCGCTGCGTGGCTGGCGCCGCGAATTGATGGGCCAGGCGCTGCTCGACAGCCTGGCCACCGCCGGAGAACAGCCTTGAAACGTATTTGCTCCATCTATCGAAGCCTGAAGAAAAACGAGATGTACCTCTATGTGCTCAAAAGCGATGCACTGGAACGTGTCCCGGAAAGTTTGATGGCCGCCTTCGGCAAACCTCATCACGCTTTCGACCTGGTGCTGACCCCCGAGCGCAAGCTGTCGCGCGAGGACATCACCGTGGTCCTGGAAAACCTTGAGAAGCAGGGCTACCACCTGCAAATGCCGCCGGCCGAAGACGAATACATCGAACACTTGCCGGAAGAATTGCTGCGACGCAACGACCCGATGTGATCGGCAGACAGGCTCAGTTCAGAGTCTGTGTGAAACACTGGAATGATTTTGGCGATGGCCAGGGCGACGGAGCGAAACTCCGTCGGCGGCCGTTTGCACTGTTTTCGAAAGGTTTGAACCATGCGCGTTCTGATTGCTGAACACGACCACCCCGTGTACGCCCAACTGTTGCGTCAGGCTGCGCCTGATCTGGAAGTGCTGACCAGCGGCGACTCCGCCGAACTGGCCAGCCAGGCGGCCGACTGCCCGATCTGGCTGGGCCAGCCGGACCTGTTGGCGAACCTGTTGCGCCAGGGCCACCAGCCACAATGGCTGCAATCGACATGGGCCGGCATCACGCCGCTGCTGGCCGACGGTTTGCGCCGCGATTATCGGCTGACGCGAGCGGTGGGGATTTTTGGTCAGGTCATGGCCGAATACGTCCTGACCTACATGCTCGGCCACGAGCGCGAAGTGCTGGCGCGGCTGGTCAGCCAAGTCGAACGCAAGTGGGACAGTCGTCAGGGTCAGAGCCTGGCGGGACGTAAGGTGTTGATCGTCGGCACCGGTGACATCGGTCTGACCGTGGCGCAGTTCCTCGTGCCGTTTGGCGTCGAGTTGTATGGCATCGCCAGCACCGCCCGCGAGCAGGCGCCATTTGTTGAAGTCGGCGCGCTGGCGGACTTGCCACGGCTGGTCGGTGACGTGGATTTCGTCATCAATCTGCTGCCCAACACCCCCAATACCCACGACTTGTACGACGCGGCGCTGTTCAAGCAGTTCAAGCCGACCGGGTTGTTCATCAACGTCGGGCGTGGCGTGGCCGTGGTGGACGCGGACCTGGTCGAAGCCCTGAAAGAAGGGCATCTGGCGGGCGCGGTCATCGACGTTTGCCGTCAGGAGCCGCTGCCGCAGCGTCATCCATTCTGGACCGCCTGGGGCTTGCTGCTGACCGGCCACAGCTCGGCACCGACCTCGCCATCGATGATGGTCAACCTGTTTGTCGAAAACCTGCGGGCGTATCAGGCGGGCGAGGCGTTGCGCGGGGAAGTCGACTTCAACCGTGGCTACTGAACCACTCGAATAGTGTGCAAAACCTGTGGGAGCGAGCCTGCTCGCGATAGCGGTCTGTCAGTCAATATTTACGGAGACTGATACACCGCCATCGCGAGCAGGCTCGCTCCCACATTGTTTTTGCGGTGTCGCTTAGAGGGTGAAGTTGCCTTCGGCCGCCAGTTCGCTCAGCGGGCGGCGCGGGCTTGGCTCTTCGCGCGCTTGCAGGTAATCGGCCAGCGTCGCTTTATCGCCCAGTTTGCCCACGGCCACCGCCGCGTGCAGTGCGTAACCTTCAGGAATGTTCAGCTCTTTGCGGGTCAGGTCCTGGTCGAAACCGGCCATGCCGTGGGTGTGCCAGCCGCTGATGCTCGCTTGCAGCGCCAAGTGGCCCCAGGCAGAACCGGTGTCGAAGGTGTGCCACAGGGCCGGGGTTTCTTCGGTGGCGCCGGGTACCGCGAAGGTGGTTTTCGAAACCACGATCACCAATGCCGAGGCGTGTTGCGCCCAGCCGCGGTTGAATTCATTCAGCAGGCCCAGAAAACGCTCCCAGTTCGGCGTATCGCGACGCGCGTAGAGAAACCGCCAAGGTTGCGAGTTGTAGGCCGATGGCGCCCAGCGTGCGGCTTCGAAGAAGCTCAGCAAGGTTTCTTCGGGAATGGTTTCGCCGGTGAAGGCGCGGGGCGACCAGCGATCGGTGAACTGAGGGTGGATCGCATAATCGGCAACGCGTGGATTGGCACTCATCAGAGATTCCTTGCTTCGTTTGAAAGTGAGGGTCGGCGAAAACCTGCGGGCGCAGTTGGGCTGAGCGCTAAGGTTTTTCCAGAGCCTGGCAGTTCACCTGAATGCAACGCGGTTGAGCGTTAATGGCATTTGGGCATGGCTCCTTGCGACTGGCAAAGCTACGTGGCGGCGCAAAAACTGACAAGCCCCGTTCTACCGGCAGTCGCCAATGCTTGGCCCGCAAGGGCCTTGGCACTAGACTGGCGGCCTTTTCACCACCTGATGTTGATGCTCGAACCATGGCCGCCAAAGTCGAACCGTTCTGGATACGCAAAACCCTCGATCAACTCGATCCGCAGGAGTGGGAATCGCTGTGCGACGGTTGCGGTCTGTGCTGCCTGCAAAAGCTCGAAGATGAAGAAGACAATTCCGTCTATTACACGCGCATCGCCTGCAAACTGCTGGACCTGAAAACCTGCCAGTGCAGTGATTACCCGAACCGTCGTGACTTTGTGCCGGACTGCATCCAGCTCACGCCGGGCAAGGCCGAAGAGTTCCGCTGGTTGCCGCCGACCTGCGGTTATCGACTGGTCAGTGAAGGCAAGGACTTGCCCCTGTGGCATCACCTGGTGTGCGGTGATCGTGATGCGGTGCACCACGAACGCATTTCCCAGTCCGGGCGCATGCTCGCCGAAGGCAGCGTGGCCGAAGACGATTGGGAAGATCATCTGATTTTCCGCGCGGGTTAATGTGGCGAGGGAGCTTGCTCCCGCCTGAGTGCGCAGCACTCACCAAACAGGCGATAACTACTAAAATCGGGGCCGCTACGCAGCCCGGCGCGAGCAAGCTCGCTCGCCACAACAGGAGTGTCTATGGCTGTGGGATTGCGGCGGGCGTTGGTCGTTGGGCTATGGGCCCTGAGTTCGCCCGTGTGGGCGGCGAAGAAGGTCGATCTGGATTATCACGTGCGCCTGTTGCCGCAAAGCGACCAAGCCGAAGTGCGGCTGACCCTGGCCCAGGGCTCGGCGGTGCGCAGTCTTGATTTCGATCTGGGCGACGGCAGCCACTACAGCGATTTCAAGGCCGACGGCCAATGGCAGCTCACGCCGGGCAAGCAGGCGCGTGGGGTTTGGCGTCCGACCACTGACAAGGCGAGCCTGACCTACCGCGTGCGCATCAGCCATGGACGCAAGAGCGGCAGCTTCGATACGCGCATGACGCCCACCTGGGCGCTGATGCGCGGTGACGACCTCGTGCCACCGGCCAGACTCGATCAGCAGGACGGCATCGAGCTGGTTTCACGCCTTGAATTCGAACTGCCCAGCGGCTGGAAAAGCGTCGAGACTGCCTGGCCGCGCATCGGCAAGAACAAATTCCGCATCGATAACGTCTCTCGACTGTTCGACCGGCCGACGGGCTGGATGCTCGCCGGCCACCTCGGCAGCCGTCGCACACGGCTGGGGGAAACCGAAGTCACCGTCGCCTCGCCCCAAGGCCAGGGCATGCGCCGCATGGACGTGCTGACGCTGCTGACCTTTGTCTGGCCGCAGGTTCAAGCCGTGTTCCCCCGTCATCCCGTTAAATTGCTGATCGTCGGTGCCAACGATCCGATGTGGCGCGGCAGCCTGGCCGCGCACGAATCGATCTATCTGAATACCCGTCTGCCGCTGGTCAGCGAAAGCGGCACCAGCGCGGTGGTGCGTGAATTGGCGCAGGTGTTCGGGCGGATCAACGACCAGCAGCGCAGCGACTGGATCAGCGAAGGATTTGCCGAGTATTACGCCATCGAACTGGTGCGCCGCGCCGGCGGTATGAGTGATGAGCGGTATGAGAGTTTGCACCGCAGGTTGGTCAAGGACAGCCAGAAAGTCACCACGTTGCGTGGCGAACAGGTGAACCCGGCGCAGGTCTCGAAAGCGGTGGTGTTGCTACAGGAGCTGGATCGCGAGATCCGTTTGAAAACGCGCAACAAGCGCTCGCTCGATGATGTGTTGCGCGGGGCGATGCATCTGGGGAGTGTGGATACCAAGGAATTTATTCAACTGGCCGTGAGTGTGATCGGCGAGTCATCCAAAGTCCTCGACACCGAGTTGCTTCAGTAAAACCGCCTTCGCGAGCAAGCCTCGCTCCTACAGGGTTTTGGTGTTATCACGCCAATCCTGTAGGAGCGAGGCTTGCCCGCGAAGAGGCCGTCAGTCTCGGCGAAACTCCCGAATCAAACCCCGGTTTTAGGCGATTTCAGCGAATCATTGCCCGTCACCGTCGCGGTATGGGTCGCCGCCTCGGCATTCGCCTTCAACTTGCTCAATTCTTCCCCGGCCCGCTCGATCTTCGCCCGAACGTTGTTCATGTCCTGACGGCTTTTCTCCAGCAGGCTTTTCGCCGAGCTGTGCCCGGTAATTCCGCGAGCCAGCGCGACTCCGCCGATGGCCACCTGGATCAACCCGAAAATACCGCCGCGACGCAGGCCCTTGCTCATCATCACCACGCCGCCAGCCAGGGAGCCGACGCGCTCCCAGCCGTGTACGTTCTGTTCGGAATGAGTCTGGAACGGGGTGGATTCAATGCGTTCTACGCGTTTGAGTTCGCTCATGATCTGTCTCCAGGCAGGAATGACTGCTTCAACAATAGATAGTTAAGCTGACTGCCGGGGCGGTCGGCTCGTTCCATCGAATGTGCGGTGATTCAGCGGAATTTTGCCCCGGAGCGGGTGTTGAGGCCCTTGGACATGCGGTCGTAGAGGACGACGTTGACGGTGGCAGCCAGGTTCATGCAACCGGTGGTCGGGATGTAGACCACGTCTTCGCACCAGTCGCGAATCTCTTTATCCAGTGAACCGTCTTCCGGACCGAAGATGTACAGCGCGCGGTCCGGGTGGGTGTATTCGGGGAGCGAGCGGGCGCCTTCGACCAGTTCCACCGCGACCGGGACGCAGCCCAATGGCAGGATTTTCTTCAAATCGTCGATGCCGATCAGCGGGATGTCGTAGTGGACGCGCTTGGTGTCGGTGACGAAGTCGGCGGCGCGTTCGTAACGCTTGCCGGTGTAGAACACGGACGCCACGCCATAGCAGCCGGCGGCGCGCATGACCGAGCCGACGTTTTCCGGTGATTTGGGGTTATACAAACCAATGCAGCTGTACCGTTTGTCTGCCACGAGCGGGGTGCCTTCGGGAAAAAACGGCGATTATACGGGGATTGGGGGAGGGGTGTTCAGTTTGGAGATTGGTGGTGCCTGGGAGATTGTCTTGGCGGGCAAGACTCGCTCCTACAGGTACAGAGCCGATCACAATCTGGTGAACGACATATATCCGTAGGAGCGAGGCTTGCCCGCGAAGAGGCCAGTCCAGCCAATGAAAATCTTCAGTCGTCCTTCTTCATCAACCCCGCCAACGCCGCAAACGGGTTATGCGTCGCCTTGGCAATCTTCGGCGTGCTCAGCGAGCCTTCGTGAAAATACTGCTGGTCGGTATACCGGGAGTGTTCGTTGTCGTGGCAATACAGGCACAACAATTCCCAGTTCGAGCCATCCTGCGGGTTGTTGTCGTGGTTGTGGTCGCGGTGGTGCACGGTCAGTTCGCTCAGGCGCTTGCCGGAGAACTCGCGGGCACAGCGGCCGCACACGTGCGGGTACATTTTCAGGGCCTTGTCGCGGTAACCCATTTCCTTGTCGCGCTGGTTGTCGGCGAGGATGCGATCCAGCTTCGAGGTATTGGTCGGCGTTGACGAACTCATGGGTTCACCTTTGTAAAAGACTAATGACGGTTATGACCGGAGTTTAGCTCAGCCCTTGAGCTTCTCGGCAATCCAGATGGTGTGGCGCGTGCCTTTGTTGCCGTGGGCGAAGACCTGGACCTCTTCGGCCTTGAAACCGGCCTTCTTCAGTTTGTCGGAAAACTGCTTGTCGGCGCTGGCCGACCACACCGCCAGTACGCCTTTGGGCCGCAGGGCCTTGGCGCAGGCACTTAGGCCCCCGGCGGAGTAGAGCCAGCTGTTGGCCCTTTGGGTCAGGCCTTCGGGGCCGTTGTCGACGTCGAGCATGATCGCGTCGAAGCCTTGCGGCTCGGCTTGCAGGACTTTGGCCACGTCTTCCATGCGAATCACGGTGCGCGGATCGAGTAGCGGATTCCCGGCTTTCTCGCCTAACGGCCCGCGATTCCATTCCACCACGCCAGGCACCAGTTCGGCGACCACCACTTCAGCGGTCTTGCCCAAATGCTTGAGGGCGGAGGCGAGGGTGAAGCCCATGCCGAGGCCGCCGATCAGCACCCGTGAGTTCGGCCGGCCGGCCACCTTGCGGCACGGGATCTCGGCCAGGGCATCTTCGGAACCGTGCATGCGGGTGTTCATCAACTGCCCGCCGTCGCCGCCCTGGATCTTGATGACGAAATCCTCGCCATACTCGAACAGGCACAAGGCGCCGCCGTTTTCAGGGATAGGGGCGGTGTCGAGGAGAACGAAACGTTTCATGGAAATCTCAAATTGGGGGAAGGCAAACAGAGGCAGTTGGGAGTAGCCTGCCAATGACAACAAGGCCAACGGAGCCATTGATGAAGCGCACCATTCTAACGGTCATTGCCTTGGCCGCGCTCTCGATAACTGCAGTGCAGGCCCAGCAGTTGCAACCTCTTCCGATCAGCCCGGCGCCGATGCCCGGTTCGCCCGGCACCGCGACCCCGACGCCCTATCCGCAAATTACCCCCTCCACCGCGCCCAGGACCGGGCCGGGCAGCGGCGGCCCGCCACTGGTGCCGATCGAGATGCCCAGCCCTCCGACCAAGGATCAACCGGTGCCGGGGATTGAGCCGAACAACACGAAAACCAAATCCCCAGGCGGTTAAACCTGCTGCAAGAGCAGTTGCCCGTCGGCCATGCGCAAGCGTTTGGACAGGGCAACGGCGAGGGCGCGGATGATTTTGGCGGCGATTTTCGGCGCGTCGTTGATCATCTTTTCCAGAGAGTCCTTGCCCAGGTTCAGCAGCTGGCAGTTGCTGGCGGCCACGCAACTGGCCGAGCGGCGTTCGCCATCAAGCACAGCCATTTCGCCGAACGAGCGACCGCTGCGCAGGGTAGCCATGGTCACCAACTGCCCGTCGCCGCTGGTCTTCTGCACCGACACTTGGCCGGTGTGGATGATGCACATGAAGCTGCCGGCATCACCCTCATGGAAAATCTCTTCGCCTTCGGGGATGGTGCTGATGCTGAAGTAGCCGGAAGCGGCGGCGAAGTCTGCCGGCAGCAGTTGATCGAACAGGCCGCAGTCCATCAGCCAGTCGCGGATTTCGTTGTTCAGTAAGGTCGGTTCTGACATGTTGGCACGGTCTTTTTTTTTGTGTCTGGATCTGTTCCGGATCTTGAACCACCGCACAACCCCTTGTGGGAGCGGGCTTGCTCGCGAAGAGGCCAGCACATCCAGTATCGATGTAACTGATCCGCCGCTTTCGCGAGCAAGCTCGCTCCCACAGGGGATGTGTGAGGCGTGTAGCCCGGTGTCTGGTGTTAAGACCAGCGCACCGGGCCAAGTTCCTCAGGCAATCCCCAAAACCTTGAAAACAAATGCGTATTCGAGTGCTACGTCACGCAATCCCTGATAACGACCGCTCATCCCGCCATGCCCGGCGCCCAGTTCAGTCTTGAGCAGCAGGGGATTTGTGTCGGTTTTGGTCGCACGCAATTTCGCTACCCACTTCGCGGCTTCCCAGTACTGCACGCGGCTGTCGTTGTAGCCGGCGATCACCAGGGTCGCCGGATAGGCTTGCGCGGTGACGTTTTCGTACGGGGCGTAAGCCTTGATCCGATCATAGACGTCCGGCTCTTCAGGATTACCCCACTCGTCGTATTCGGTAACGGTCAGAGGCAGGTCCGGGTCGAGCATGGTGTTGAGCACGTCGACGAACGGCACTTCGGCAATGGCCGCGCCAAACAGCTCTGGTCGCTGATTGAGCACCGCGCCGATCAGCAAACCGCCGGCACTGCCGCCGCTGATCGCCAATTGCGCTGAGGTGGTGAAGCCGTTGTCGATCAGGTGTTCGGCACAGGCGATAAAGTCGCTGAAAGTGTTGTGCTTGTGTTCCTGCTTGCCGGCGCGATACCAGGCCTCGCCCAGCTCTCCGCCGCCGCGCACGTGGGCGATGGCAAACGCCACGCCACGATCCAGCAAACTCAGGCGGGCGTGTGAGAACCACGGGTCGAGGCTTTCGCCATACGCGCCGTAGCCGTAGAGATACAGGGGCGTCGGCTGACCGAGAGCTTCGCGTTTGACCACCAGGCTGATCGGCACTTGCGTGCCATCGGGTGCCGTCGCCCACAGGCGCTGGCTGACGTAGGCGTCGGCGTCGAACGCGCCGAGCACCGGGGTTTCCTTGAGCACTTTCTGCTCGCCGCTGTCCAGCTCCAGCTGGCGGATTTGCGCCGGACGGTTCAAGGCTTCGTAACGCAGGCGGATCCGCTCGCTGACAAATTCCAGGCTGTTCTGCACATGCAGGCTGTACGCCGCATCCGGCAGTTGCACGCGGTAGCTCGGCAGGTCCTGCGGGTGGACTTCAATGACCGGCAGACCGCCGACCCGCAGGCTCAAAGTCATCGCGCCGACGTTCAGGCTCATGCCCTCGATCATCGTGCTGTCGCTGTGGGGGATCAGGTTCTGCCAGTCGGCCTCGGTGGGCGCAACACCGGCATCCACGGCGGTGTACAGGGCAAAGTTGATGCCGTCGCGGTTGGTGCGGATGAACCAGGCCCATTCACCGTTCAGCGTGCCGTGGTCGACGTCGTATTCATGGTCTTCAACCCGTGGGGCCAGGCAGGTAAAGGCCTGCTGCGGCTGCGAGGCGTCGAGGGCCCAGACTTCGCTGGTGGTCTTGCTGCCCAGGGACAGCAGCAATTGCTGCTCGGAGCTGGAGCGATAGCAATGCAGGAAGAATCGGCCGTCCGGCTCGTTGAACACTTCTTCGGCCGCCGTGCCGTCCAGTCGATAGCGCAGCAGTTTGTGCGGACGGTGGGTGTCGTCCAGTTCGCCGAAAAACAGCGTCAGGCTGTCATTGGCCCAGGTCATGCTGCCGTCGCAGTCCTGAAACTCCAGTTCGCTGACACGGCCGTTGGACAATTCCTTCACGAACAGCGTGTAAATCTCATCGCCTGTGGAGTCGATGCTGTAGGCCAGGCGCTGGTGGTCCGGGCTGATGCTGAATGCACCCAGGGAAAAGAAGCCGCCGTTGGCCAGTTCGTTTGGGTCCAGCAGCAGCTGTTCCTGGCTTTCGTCGAGTTGCAGGCTGTCATCCGCCGGACGCGGGCAGCGATAGTGGCGGGCGTATTCGTCACCGGCGGTGGTGCGCGTGTAATACAGGTACGGGCCCCAGGGGGAGGGCAGCGACAGGTCGGTTTCGAGAATCCGGCCCTTGATCTCTTCGAACAGGGTTTCTCGCAGCGCGGCCTGATCGACGGTTTGTGCCTCTTGATAGCTGTTTTCAGCCTTGAGGTAGTCGAGCACCGCGTCGGTGTCGCGCTCCTGCAGCCAGGCATACGGGTCTGAACCTTCAGCCTTGTGGGCAATCGGGGCGCTGGTGACGTTGGCGGATAAGGGCATGAATGGCTCTCGGACGTTGTACGAAAAATAGGTTTTTGCAGGCGCAATGCAACTCTTGATGCCTGTGCAGACCCTGTGGGAGTGAGCCTGTGTGGCGAGGGAGCTTGCTCCCGCTGGGTTGCGAAGCGACCCCAAAAGCTCTGCGACTGCTTCGCAGCCGAACGGGAGCAAGCTCCCTCGCCACAGTTCGCTCCCACATGGATTACGCCTGACGGGCGAAAAGTCGTTACTATAAGCGCCTCTTTGCCTGCGTTGCCATGGACACCATGACCGAGAACGACTATCTGATCGCCTGGGGCCTCTACGCCTTTGCCGCTTTAGGCTGCCTGTTGGTGTGGATGCGCATCACCCGCTGGATGTGGCGTTGGTTGCGCGAACCGCTGCGGCTGCTGGTTGCGGTGCTGCTGTTCAGCCCGACCATCATCGACCCGGTGAAGGAAAAAGTGGCCCCGGCCATCGCCATCACTGCGCTCGATCTGCTGTTCAAGGTGGGCAACAACGCCTGGCGGGCGGTTTCCGACCTGTTCATGTACGGCATGATCGCCTTCGGCATTTACCTCGTGTTCGTGGCGATCCGGTTCCCTATTGAACGGGCTTCCAACGCTCGCAAGGAACAGGCTGCCGCCGCCAAGGCCGCGGCCCGGGCCGACGATCCTGACGACGATCTTCCGTTCGGCGGTGCTGGCGATGATCGTTACGGTCGTCCGCCAGTGCCGAGCAACCCTCAGCGATTGCGGGTCGAACCGCGTTTGTAACCTTGCCCCTGCCTTCCATCGAGAGTCCGAGCATGTGTGAGTTATTGGGCATGAGCGCCAATGTGCCGACCGATATCGTGTTCAGCTTTACCGGGCTGATGCAGCGCGGCGGCCGCACCGGGCCGCACCGTGACGGTTGGGGCATTGCCTTCTATGAGGGGCGCGGCCTGCGGCTGTTTCAGGACCCGGCGGCCAGCAGCGAGTCGGAAGTGGCGAACCTGGTGCAGCGCTATCCGATCAAAAGCGAAGTGGTGATCGGGCACATCCGCCAGGCCAATGTCGGCAAGGTCTGTCTGTCCAACACGCACCCTTTCGTGCGTGAACTGTGGGGCCGCAACTGGTGTTTCGCCCACAACGGCCAGTTGGCGGATTTTCAGCCGATCAAAAGCTTTTACCGTCCCGTCGGTGACACCGACAGCGAAGCGGCATTCTGCGATTTGCTCAACCGTGTGCGCGCAGCCTTTCCCGAACCGGTAGAAATCGAAGAACTGCTGCCGGAATTGGTGGCCGCTTGCGCCGAATACCGCAGCAAAGGCGTGTTCAATTGCCTGCTGAGCGACGGCGACTGGCTGTTCTGTTATTGCTCGACCAAGTTGGCCCAGATCACGCGGCGCGCGCCATTCGGCCCGGCGCGGTTGAAGGATGTCGATGTGATCGTCGATTTCCAGGCCGAAACCACGCCCAACGATGTGGTCACGGTGATCGCCACTGAACCTTTGACCGAAAACGAAACCTGGACCCGCTACGAACCGGGCCAATGGAGCCTCTGGCGACGCGGCGAATGCGTCAGCCAGGGCAAGACCGAATAAGGATCTCACCCGATGTTGCTCAGTTATCTACGGCTGGTGTTGTTTGCGGCGGGCCTGTTGATCGGTGTCCAGGTGCCGGGGTTCATCAGCGATTACGCGAAACGGGTCGAAGCGCATCTGATTGAAGCGCAGACCAGCCTGAGCGGTTTCCAGGGCACCGCCAATCAGTTCTTCAAGGGCGATATGCAGGCGCTGGTGGCCCATTACCGCGCCAGTGAAGACCCGATTTTCCGCAGCGACGCCGAGAGCCTGAGCACCTTGCTCACCCGTCAGCTGGCGCTCGATAAACAGTTCCAGGCCATGCAAGGCCCGTGGTACATCCGCGTCCTGCAGGTGGCGCTGGCGGCTGATCCGGATATTCGCAAGGAAACCTGGAACGGCTACAGCTACCAGATCCTGCTGACGCCGGAAGCGATGATCTGGGGCATGAGTGGCGCGTTGCTGCTGTCCTTCGGCATTGAATGCCTGTTCCGTTTGATCGACTGGGTGGTGCTGGGCGGCAAACGCCTGCGCCAGAGCCGGCCGATCGAAGACCGGGATGTGCGCGGCCTTTAATGAGCGCCACCGACCTGTAGCAGCTGGCGAAGCCTGCGTTCGGCTGCGAAGCAGTCGTCAATCCGGCGGTCTCGGTTTACCTGAAACACCGCGGTGCCTGGTTTCGCGACTGCTTCGCAGCCGAACGCAGGCTTCGCCAGCTGCTACAAGGTTAGCGCGCGAGGAGGATGTAGTTCTCACCAACCTTCTTCGCATACCCCTCCAGCACCTGCTGACACAACGCCACAATCTCCTCGACCCACTCCACACCCAGCCGCCACGACACCACGACCTGCAAACTAGGCAGCTGTTGATCGATGGCCAGCAGGGTCAACTCCCCCCGCGCCAGTTCCTCGGCCACCAGGACCGGCGGCAACGCACCAATGCCGAATCCGTCGCGCAGCAACCGGGTAATCGCCGACACCGAGTTCACGCAGTTCAGCCGCGGCGTCATCACCCCGTTCGCCTGCATCAGACTCAGAATGTCCTGATGCGGATGTGAGTTTTTCGAGTAAGTAATGATCCGCTCGCGCGCCAGATCGGCAATGCCCGTGTACTCGCGGTTGTAGATCGAATTGCTGGCCACAATCCAACCCATCGGATGGCTCGCCAGTTCAAGACTGCGCACGCTTTCCTGACGCACCAGATCGGTTTGCAGGATCAGATCGAGAAAGCCTTTTTGCAGCTGATCGCAGAGGTTGAGCGCTGTATCGGCCACCAGCTCGATTTCCACCAGCGGATAGTGATCCATCATCTGTGCCACCAGCGGGCTCAGCCACGTGTGAATCACCGTGTCCATCACGCCGATCCGCACGCGCCCGACTTTGCTTGAGCGCGTCTCGATCGACTGCTTGAGGGCTTGCATGGTGTCCATCATCTGCTCGGCATATTCGAGCACTTTCAGGCCTTCGGGCGTCAGGCTCACGCCCCGCGAGTCGCGCAAAAACAACTTCACCCCGAGCTCGCCTTCGAGCACCGCGATGCGGCTGGAAATCGACGCCTGAGTGGTGAAGAGCTTGTCTGCCGTCAGGCGAAAACTCTTGAGTCGGGCGACCCAGACAAAGGTCTCGAGAAACTTCAGGTTCATGGGGTCGGCTCGTGGCGGATAAAGTTTTCTTATGTCTAGGGCGGGGTTTTATTAGTTGGACGCAGCAGGGCCGGGCGCCCAAAAATCAGGCCATCCGGTTCCCACGATAGGCGTCGTCGGGGCTCAGAACAATACCAATAAAATTTGCACGGAGATTTGCCATGAGTGCGCCCGACACGCTCGACATCCCCAAAGCCACGCCTCGCCCGGGACCTTTCGACTGGTACCGCAACATCAATCAGCAGGAACGCCGCACCTTCTGGAGCTGCAAGATCGGCTATGGCCTGGACGGCATGGACACCCAGATGCTCAGCTTCGTGGTGCCGACCCTGATTGCCATGTGGGGCATCACCACTGGCGAGGCCGGGTTGATTCATACCAGCACGCTCATTGCGTCGGCCATCGGCGGATGGGTGGCGGGGATTCTGTCGGACCGCATCGGTCGCGTGCGCACCTTGCAACTGACGGTATTGTGGTTCGCCTTCTTCACCTTCCTCTGCGGCTTCGCGCAAAACTACGAGCAACTGTTGATCAGCCGTACCTTGATGGGCTTCGGTTTTGGCGGTGAGTGGACCGCCGGCGCGGTGCTGATGGGCGAGGTGATTCGCGCCAAGGACCGCGGCAAGGCGGTGGGCATGGTGCAATCGGGCTGGGCATTGGGTTGGGGGCTGACAGCGATTCTCTATGCACTGCTGTTCTCGGTATTGCCGCCGGAAGATGCCTGGCGTGCGCTGTTCATCCTCGGCATCGTGCCGGCGATTTTCGTGATTTTCGTCCGTCGACTGGTCAAGGACCCGGAGATCTATCGCGAAGCCAAGGCCAAGCAGGAGCCGGGCAATGCAGCGAAGTTCTACGAGATCTTCGCCCCCGGCATCCTCTTCACCACGATTCGCGCTTCGGTGCTGACCACGGGCGCACTGGGCGGTTACTACGCAATCACGTCCTGGCTGCCGACGTTTCTGAAAAACGAGCGCGGTTTGAGCGTACTCGGCACGGGCGGTTATCTGGCGATGGTGATCGTCGGTTCCTACGTCGGCTACGTCATCAGCGCGTATCTGACTGACATCCTCGGCCGCAAAAAGAACTTCATCCTGTTCGCCGTGGGCTCGTTCACCATCGTGCTGCTTTACACCCAATTGCCAGTCAGTAACGGCGTGATGCTGTGGCTGGGCTTTCCGCTGGGCTTCTTCGCTTCGGGGATTTTCAGTGGCATGGGCGCGTTTTTGACCGAGCTGTTTCCGACGCGGATTCGCGGTTCGGGGCAGGGCTTTTGCTACAACATCGGCCGGGCGTTGGCGGCGTTGTTTCCGTTGCTGATCGGTTTGATGAGCCAGAAGGTGCCATTAAGCGTCGGCATCGGGGCGTTTGCGGCGGTGTCCTACGGTGTGGTGATCCTTGCGGCGTTGAGCCTTCCGGAAACCCGTGGCAAGCAACTTGAAGCCCAATAACAAAACGACAGCAACTGATAATCTGTGGGCAACTGCCCCGCAGAAAAAAAGAAATTGCCTACAGGAGTGTTCACCGTGAGCCGCCTGCTATTGAACTGCGACATCGGCGAGAGTTTCGGCAACTGGACCATGGGTCTGGACGCAGAGGTCATGCCCTTCATCGATTGCGCCAACATCGCCTGCGGCTTCCATGCCGGCGACCCGAGCATCATGCGCAAGACCGTCAGCCTGGCCCTGAGCAACGGCGTGCAGATCGGTGCCCATCCGGCCTATCAGGATCTGGTGGGTTTCGGCCGCCGTTCCATGGCCTACGCCGCCCAGGAACTTCAGGACATTTTGCATTACCAGATCGGTGCCCTAGACGGCATCTGCCGGGCCCAGGGTGGGCGCGTCAGTTACGTCAAACCCCACGGCGCGATGTACAACGACATGATGGCCAACCCGGCGCAATTGCGCGCGGTGCTTCAGGCTGTGGCGGCGTATGACCGGACCTTGCCGTTGATGCTGATGGCCACGCGCGACAACAGCGCCGCCCAGCAATTGGGCGATGAATACGGAGTGACCCTGTGGTTCGAAGCCTTCGCCGACCGCGCTTACGACAGCGCCGGCATGTTGGTTTCGCGGCAACTGCCTGGGGCCGTGCACCACGATCCCGAGAGCATTATCGAGCAAGCGCTGACCATCGCCCGTGGCGACAACCTCACCGCCAGCGACGGCAGCGCCTTGCACTTGCGGGCCAATACCCTGTGCGTCCACGGTGACAACGCCAGTTCGGTGGCGGCCGTGCGCCGGATTCGCGAAGCCCTTGATCAGCAGAGCGCACCATGAAACCGCGGGTTGAGGTGGTGGCGCTGGATTGCCTGATGGTGCGTCTGTTCGATGAGATTGCCGAAGCCAACATGCCGTGGATGCTGGCGGCCAGCGAAAACCTGCGCGTTGCGTTCGCCGGGCATCTGATCGATCTGGTGCCGTCTTACACGACGTTGATGGTCCATTACGACCTGACCGCGTTGAGTCCGGCTCAGGCCCGGGAATTGATCGCCGAAGCGCTGATCGACCTGTCGCCCAACGCGAGCACCGGCGGCAAATGCCATGTGCTGCCAGTCTGGTATGACTTGAGCGTCGGTCCGGAGTTGAGCGTGTTGTCTCAGCGCAGCGGGCTGTCGGTGGACGAGGTGATCCGCCGCCACAGCGAGCGCGAGTATCAGGTGTTCGCCCTGGGTTTCGCGCCGGGGTTTGCCTTCATGGGGCTGGTGGAGGAAGTGCTCGCCGCGCCGCGCCTGAATACGCCGCGCAAAAAGGTTGCTGCCGGCAGTGTCGGCATCGCCGAGCGGCAAACCGCCGCCTACCCGGTGGTGTCCCCCGGCGGCTGGAACCTGATCGGCCGCACGCCGGCCAAATTGTTCGACCGCGAGCGCGACGGCTACAGCCTGATGCAACCGGGTGACACCGTGCGCTTTGAAGCGGTCAGCCATGCGCAGTTCATCAACCTGGGTGGTGACGACACGCCATTGGAGGCCCAGGCATGAGCCGTCTATTGATTGAGGCGAGTACGCCGCTGTGCCTGTTGCAGGACGCGGGTCGTTTCGGCGTGCGGCATCTGGGCGTGACTCAGGGCGGCGGGCTGGATTGGCGCTCGATGTCGTGGGCCAACTGGCTGCTGGGCAATGGAGTGGATGCGCCGGTGATTGAAATCACCCTCGGCGGATTCAGCGTGGTGGCCGAGGACGATTGCGTGTTGGCGCTGGCCGGGGCGGATCTGGGCGCGCAAGTGGAAGGTGAAGCGCTGGCACCTTGGCGCAGTTTCCGGCTGAACAAAGGCCAGCGATTACAGTTCACTCAACCGCTGCTCGGCGCTCGGGCTTATCTGGCGGCGCCCGGCGGGTTCGACGCGCCAAAGGTGCTGGGCAGCAGCGCGACGGTGGTCCGTGAAGAACTCGGCGGCCTGGATGGCATGGGCCGGCCGTTGGCAAAAGACGCTTCGTTAAGCTATCGCGGGAGCGCGTTGATATTGCTGCGGGAGTTACCGGCAGAACACCGACCGGACTTCAAAGTCGATTCGCCACTGGATGTGGTCCTCGGCGCGCAGATTGGTGAGTTCAGCGGGCAAAGTCTGTTCGACGCCTTCAATAGCGTCTGGACCCTCGACAGCCGTGCTGATCGCATGGGCATTCGCTTGCTGGGAACGGCGTTGCAGTACCAGGGCAAACCGATGATTTCCGAGGGCATCCCGCTAGGCGCGGTCCAGGTGCCGCCGGACGGGCAGCCCATTGTGTTGCTCAATGATCGGCAGACCATCGGCGGTTATCCGCGATTGGGGGCGTTGACGCCGCTGGCACTGGCGCGACTGGCGCAGTGCCTACCGGGGGCGAAAGTGCGGTTGCGGCCGGTGGTGCAGGAGGTGGCGCATAGGGAGCAGATCGAGTATTTGCGGCGATTTTCAGACCGCTAAAAGCTTCGCGGGCAAGCCTCGCTCCTACAGGGTTGGTGCACGACGCACGAACACCGAAACCTGTAGGAGCGAGGCTTGCCCGCGAAGACGTTCTCACAGACAACAAAAATCTCTATTTGGAAAGAAACCGCATCCCTTCCTCCAACCCCCGTAACGTCAACGGGTACATCTGGTCATCAATCAAGTCCCGCACGATATTGGTCGACGACGTATAGCCCCACGTATCTTTCGGATACGGGTTGATCCAGATGACCTTCTTGTACTTCTCCATGAACCGCTGCATCCACACATAACCGGCTTCTTCGTTCCAGTGCTCGACACTGCCGCCGGCCTGGGTGATTTCGTAAGGCGCCATCGCAGCATCGCCAATGAAGATCACTTTGTAGTCGGCGCCGTACTTGTGCAGCAAGTCCTGGGTTGAAGTGCGCTCGGAAGTGCGGCGCATGTTGTTCTTCCACACCGATTCATAAATGAAGTTGTGGAAGTAGAAATACTCCAGGTGCTTGAACTCGGTCTTGCAGGCCGAGAACAACTCCTCGCAAATCTTCACATGCGCGTCCATCGAGCCGCCGATGTCGAATAGCAGCAACAGCTTGACGGTGTTGCGCCGCTCCGGCCTCATCTGGATATTCAGCAGGCCGGCATCGCGTGCGGTGTGGTCTATGGTGCCGTCGATGTCCAGTTCTTCCGCCGCACCCTGACGAGCGAATTTGCGCAAGCGGCGCAGGGCGACCTTGATGTTGCGCGTGCCCAGTTCCACCGAATCGTCGAGGTTCTTGTACTCGCGCTGATCCCACACCTTGACCGCTTTGCCCTGGCGCTTGCCGGCATCGCCGACGCGGATGCCTTCCGGGTTGAAACCGCCGGAGCCGAACGGGCTGGTGCCGCCGGTGCCGATCCACTTGTTGCCGCCGGCGTGGCGTTCTTTCTGTTCTTCGAGGCGTTTCTTGAACTCCTCGATCAACTTGTCCAGGCCGCCGAGGGACTGGATCGCGGCCCGTTCTTCTTCGGTCAGGGAGCGCTCGAATTCCTTGCGCAGCCAATCTTCAGGAATCAAGGCCTGAAGGTGATCGTCGAGTTTTTCCAGACCGTTGAAATAGGCACCGAACGCCCGGTCGAACTTGTCGAAATGCCGTTCGTCCTTCACCAGAATCGCCCGGGACAGGTAATAGAACTCGTCCATGTCGGCGAAGGTCACGCGCTGCTTCAGCGCATTGATCAGGTCCAGCAGCTCACGCACCGAGACCGGCACCTTGGCTGCGCGCATTTCATTGAACAGGTTGAGCAGCATGGCGATCAGCCTCTTAGCGGGTGCCGCGACGGCTCATGAACGCCAGGCGCTCAAGCAATTGAACATCCTGCTCGTTCTTCACCAGGGCGCCTGCCAGCGGCGGAATCGCTTTGGTCGGATCGCGTTCGCGTAATACCGCTTCGCCGATGTTGTCGGCCATCAGCAGCTTCAGCCAATCCACCAGTTCCGACGTCGATGGCTTCTTCTTCAGGCCCGGGACCTTGCGCACGTCGAAGAACACGTCCAGCGCTTCGCTGACCAGGTCTTTCTTGATGTTCGGATAGTGCACGTCGACGATCTTTTGCAGCGTCACGCGATCCGGGAACGCGATGTAGTGGAAGAAGCAACGGCGCAGGAAGGCGTCCGGCAGCTCTTTCTCGTTGTTGGAGGTAATGATGATGATCGGGCGTTTCTTGGCCTTGATGGTTTCGTCGATCTCGTAAACGTAGAACTCCATCTTGTCGAGTTCTTGCAGCAGGTCGTTCGGGAACTCGATGTCGGCCTTGTCGATTTCGTCGATCAGCAGAATCACTCGCTCTTCGGACTCGAACGCTTCCCAGAGCTTGCCCTTTTTCAGGTAGTTGCGAACGTCATGGACTTTTTCCGTGCCCAGTTGCGAGTCACGCAGGCGGCTGACCGCGTCGTACTCGTACAGGCCCTGATGCGCCTTGGTGGTGGACTTGATGTGCCAGGTAATCAATTTGGCGCCAAAGGACTCGGCCAATTGCTCGGCGAGCATGGTTTTGCCGGTGCCCGGCTCGCCCTTGACCAGCAGTGGACGCTCCAGGGTAATGGCGGCGTTGACCGCCAGCTTCAGGTCATCGGTGGCGACGTAGGCCTGGGTGCCTTCGAACTTCATCTGCTAATCCTCGAACGGTAACGCCGACCTGAAAGAGGCAGGGCGGAGCGCAATAATTGTAGTCCTCGACTATAACGCGCAGGCCGGTCGACTGTGAACGCAGACGGCTTATTCAGTCCCTGAATGGGGCGTCACATCTTGACTCAGTCTCGGCGGCTGGCCAGTATTGAGCTATCGCCATTTTGGCGATAGCTTGCCCGGCATGTCTACTAAATACCGATTTCGCGATACGTACCGCATTCAGTTGCGCGAGAAAGATCATCCGCCGCCCATGTCCACCTGACCGGTGGCGGGCTCGATGTGATGCTCAGCCTGGAAACCGTCGAAGTGAGGGTGGGCAAGGCGCCGCCGCTGATTATCAAGGAAGCACTGGAGTGGGTCAGGGCCCATCAGATGCAATTGCTGGAGGACTGGAAACGATGTTACCCATGAAACGACCACGGCTGTCGGCTGTGCAAGCGTTGCCGGACTACCGCCTGGCACTGACCTTTATCGACGGCCAGCAACTGACCCTCGATTTGAGTCGCGATCTGCACACCTATCCAGGCTTGCAGCTGTTGCTGGAGGCTGGCGCGTTCGAACGTGCAATGTCGGGTGATGATGGCTGGAGCGTCGAGTGGCCCGAGCAGGATATCCAGATCGGCGCCGACACCCTGTATCTGGATGCGCTCGCGCAAAATGCGTCGGACGAAAACACCCGGATCTTTATCGATTGGCGCGCCCGTACCGGGTTGCCGCTCAATCAGGCGGCCGAGGCGCTGGGCGTCAGCGCCCGCAGCATCACCCGATACAGCAGTGGCCGTGAAGCCGTGCCTCGATCATTGGCACTGGCCTGTCTGGGCTGGGATTTCCTGCAACAGCAATCGAATTCGGCACGGGCGGCGGAAGAAACCGGTCGCTACACCGTTACGCGCAAACCTTAACCGGCCTCCGGTTTCGGCCGCTCATACCGCGCATTAAACGCCTGGACAAAACCATTACGTAAAATCTGCAAAAACGCCTGGAACGCGCTTATATCTTGTCGATGCACATTGCCGCTCAGTTCAACGCGAGTCGCAAACTGGTTCTTGCCCTGGTTTTTCAACACGGTTTCGGAACCGCCGACGATGGCTTCCCAGATGGAGCGGAAAATCCCTTTGTCCTTGTTTTCCACGTCTTGCTGCCAGTTGAACACGTCGACGTCTTTGAGCAGCGGTTTGATGTAGCCCGTCAGTTTGG
Organism: Pseudomonas sp. LBUM1660; assembly: GCF_059695935.1. Classification (NCBI taxonomy): domain Bacteria; kingdom Pseudomonadati; phylum Pseudomonadota; class Gammaproteobacteria; order Pseudomonadales; family Pseudomonadaceae; genus Pseudomonas; species Pseudomonas sp. LBUM1660. The sequence continues at coordinate 1,735,373 of NZ_CP166795.1, forward strand.
CCTTCTTGGCCTGCGCTTCGATCACCACGTCGCCGTGACCGGCGTTGAAGTCGAATTTGCCATAGGCCGAGGCAAAGTCGTTCAGGCGTTTGAGTTCAATGTCCCTGGCCCGCAGGCGGAACTCGAAGTCTTCAAAGTTGCTTAAAGGGTCGAAGGTGGCCGTGGTTTCCAGTGGTGCGTGCCCCAGCAACAGCGCCTTGCCTTCAAAACGGGCGTCGCGTTTGCCTTCGGTATCGACCACGTTGGTCAGGTTGTAAATGCTGGCGTTGACCTGGGTGGCGTTCATGTTGACGGGGGGCTTGGAATTGAAGTTTCGAAAGCTGATCTTGCCGTCGTAAATGCGTATTTCGTTAAAGGTGAACGGCGCCAGTTTGCTCAACTGTGCGCGCCAGTCGGTGCCTTGACCGGTCTGGGAGTTTTGTTTGTTGGCGCCGCCGTCGACGAAGTTCACCTCTGGGTTGAAGAACTGCACTTCGGCCACCACAGCGCGGTCGGACCAAAGTGAGTGCCAACTGACAGAAAGGTCGATCAGCGGCGCGTTGACGAAAGGCACCGGGACCTTGCCGTCGATCTTGACGATTTTCAGTCCATTGATTTTATAAGCGCCGCGCCACAGGGCCAGGTCCACGTCGGTCACCTGGCCTCGGTAATCGCCCATGTCCGCGAGCTTGTCGTTCAGGTAGTCGCGCACCAGGTAGGGCAGGGCGATATGCAGGGCAATCAGCAGCACAACGAGGCCGGCGAGGGTCCACAGGGGCCAACTGTATCGACGTTTCATGACGGCAAATCTCTGGCGGTGTAAAGCGATTGACTGCGGTGATGACCGGACGTTCGACCTGACTGGACGACCACCGGCAACAGGCATACCTTTGGGAGCTTATTCAACGCTGTACAAGGACCCAGCCATGAGCCGTATTTACGCTGACAACGCCCATTCCATCGGCAATACGCCGCTGGTGCAGATCAACCGCATTGCCCCGCGCGGTGTGACCATCCTGGCCAAGATCGAAGGGCGCAATCCGGGTTATTCGGTCAAGTGCCGGATCGGCGCGAGCATGATCTGGGACGCCGAAAGCTCCGGCAAACTCAAGCCTGGCATGACCATTATCGAACCGACGTCGGGCAACACCGGTATTGGCCTGGCCTTTGTCGCGGCTGCCCGTGGCTACAAGTTGATGCTGACCATGCCGGCGTCGATGAGTATCGAGCGACGCAAGGTGCTCAAGGCACTGGGCGCCGAACTGGTGCTGACCGAACCGGCCAAAGGCATGAAGGGCGCGATCGAGAAGGCTGCCGAGATCCTGGCCAGCGATACGGCCAAATACTTCATGCCAGCGCAGTTCGACAACCCCGCCAACCCGGCCATTCATGAGAAAACCACCGGCCCGGAAATCTGGAACGATACTGACGGCGCGGTCGATGTGCTGGTTGCGGGTGTCGGAACCGGCGGAACCATTACCGGCATTTCGCGGTATATCAAGAATACCCAGAGCAAACCGATTATCTCGGTAGCCGTGGAGCCGGTGGTGTCGCCGGTGATTACCCAGGCGATGGCCGGTGAAGAGATCAAGCCAAGCCCGCACAAAATCCAAGGGATCGGTGCCGGTTTTGTCCCGAAGAATCTGGACTTGTCGATGGTCGATCGGGTTGAGTTGGTCACCGATGACGAGTCCAAGGCCATGGCGCTGCGCCTGATGCAAGAAGAAGGGATTTTGTGCGGTATTTCCTGCGGCGCCGCGATGGCGGTGGCGGTGCGTCTGGCCGAAACACCGGAAATGCAGGGCAAGACCATCGTGGTGATCCTGCCGGATTCCGGCGAGCGCTACCTGTCGAGCATGCTGTTCAGTGATCTGTTTACGGATCAGGAGAATCAGCAGTAGGCGTTGCTTGATCTGTTGATCTGTTGATCTTCTGGTAAGAGGGCTGATTCACGTCAGCCCCCGTTCAGGAACCTTATGTTAATAAGTGCTTTGTTGCACAAACCTTAATACTGAATGTCTAGTTTTGCGGGTTCTTCCCGTGGCCGGGAATGTTTATCATGGCCGGCTGCCACGTCGGGTAAATGGCGTGGTGCGAAGAGTCTAATCTCAAGGAGCCGTAGATGACCTTTTCCTTTGCCGCGAAAGCGTCAGTGTTGCTGCTATTCCTGGGCAGCACCCTCTATGTGCATTTGCGCGGCAAGGCGCGATTGCCGGTTCTGCGTCAATTCGTCAATCACTCGGCCTTGTTTGCGCCTTACAACGCCTTGATGTACCTATTCTCCGGCGTGCCGTCCAAACCCTTTCTTGACCGCTGCAAGTTCCCTGAACTCGATTTACTGAAGGACAACTGGGAAGTCATCCGCGACGAAGCCATGCACCTGTTTGACGAGGGTTACATCTGCGCCGCCGAAAAGAACAACGATGCCGGATTCGGTTCGTTCTTCAAGAAAGGCTGGAAACGTTTCTACCTCAAGTGGTACGACAAACCCTTGCCATCCGCTGAAACCTTGTGCCCGAAAACTGTGGCGCTGTTGAGCAGTATTCCCAGCGTAAAGGGCGCGATGTTTGCGTTGCTGCCGGGTGGCAGCCACCTAAACCCGCACCGGGATCCGTTCGGCGGTTCCCTGCGTTATCACCTGGGGTTGTCGACACCGAACTCCGATGATTGCCGCATTTTCGTCGACGGTCAGGTCTACGCCTGGCGCGATGGCGAGGACGTGATGTTCGATGAGACTTACGTGCATTGGGTCAAGAACGAAACCGAGAAAACCCGCGTCATTCTGTTCTGCGACATCGAACGACCGCTAAGTAACCGCATCATGACCCGCATCAATCGCTGGATCAGCGGCTTGCTCGGTCGCGCCACCGCACCTCAGAACCTTGATGATGAACGCGTCGGTGGAATTAACCAGGCGTATGCCTGGAGCAAGAATTTCAGTGACAAGGTCAGCGGCGTGGTCAAACGCTGGAAGCGTCGTAATCCCAAGGCATACCGTGTACTGCGGCCGGTGTTGGCGGTGCTGGTGTTGACGTTGTTGGGGTATTGGTTGTTTGGGTGATTCCAGTCATGGAAAAAAACCGCTCCTTGTGAGCGGTTTTTTTATGAGGGAATTCAAACGACGCGCCCGCGAGAACACCGTCAGGCTCTTCAGCTACAGGATTTGCCTACAGCGACCTGCTTTCGAGCTTTCGACCTGTACAGCTGATGCCGAAGTTGAGTCCGTCCCCTTGGCCTGTGATCGCTTGCATTCCATGTCCCCGCTATTGTCTGTATTCCCTTCAAGGCAGATCGAGCGATCACGCTGTCGTTACTGGCCCTTTGTTCAAGTCATTGCAATCTATGCCGCGCGCTGGTTATAGTCGGCGCTCGTCTGCTTTCCCGAGCACGGCCATCAAAAAAGATCAGCCCATGCCAGCTTCCCTCATCAATGCGGTAGTCGATTCAGCGGTCAACGCTGGCGTCGTGCCGTGCGGGGATCAGCAGCCTGCGCAGATCAGTCATTACCCCCCACCTGTCAGTAGCTCGCCGGTGTGCGCCGTCGTATCACCGCCAGGCGTTGGCATTTCGGGCTGATCAGCTGTTCCTGCTGTTCCCCTTTGCCCGTCTGAAAAAACTACTGAACTTCAGCTTCGGCTGAGTTGGCTTTTTGCCTGATGACAGGTGGTATTCATGTTTGTCCTTTCGAAAAAAACCGCGCTCGCGGCGGCGTCCACGAGCCTGTTCGTTCTGCTGTGGAGCAGCGGTGCGATCTTCTCCAAATGGGGCCTGGCCCACGCTTCGCCCTTTGCCTTTTTGCTGATTCGCTTTGCCATCGCCTTGTGCGGATTGATGCTGCTGGTGCCGTTGCTCAAGCTGAAGTTGCCCAAGGGCGGCAAGCCGATGCTGTATGCGATGGCCACGGGTGTGGTGCTGCTGGGGGCTTATCAGATTTTTTATCTGCTGGCCCTGGACCTGAAAGTCACCCCAGGGGTGATGGCCACGATCATGGGGGTGCAGCCGATTCTCACGGTGGTGATCATGGAGCGGCAGCGCTCTGCCAGCCGCATGTTTGGTCTGGCACTGGGCCTCGCCGGATTGATCATGGTGGTTTATCAGGGCATCGGTCTGGCCGGCATGTCATTGGCCGGGATGCTCTTCGGTTTGCTGGCGTTGGCGAGCATGACCTTCGGTTCGATCATGCAGAAGCGCATCACCGACAATCCCCTCGGCACGCTGCCGGTGCAGTACCTCGCGGGATTGCTGCTCTGCGGGATCTTCGTGCCGTTCCAGCCGTTTCATTTCGAACACAGCAGCGGTTTCATCGTGCCGGTGTTGTGGATGGGGTTAGTGGTGTCGGTGCTGGCGACGTTGCTGCTGTATCGCTTGATCGCCCAGGGCAACCTGGTGAATGTCACCAGTCTGTTTTACCTGGTGCCGGCGGTAACGGCGGTGATGGACTACCTGATTTTTGGTAATCGGCTGGCGGCATTGAGCATGCTCGGCATGCTGCTGATTATTGTCGGATTGGTGTTCGTATTCCGTAAGTCTCGCTGATTGTGGCGAGGGGGTTTTGTGGGGGAGGGAATTAGTGGTCCTACAACGGATGAGGGCGATGATGCAGTAACGCTCAACTTTCCAAGACGTTTCCTACGACGTACCCTGTTGCCGCGTTTCGGTACCGACCGCTATAGTTCGGGCTCGCGGAAAACACCGCGAACGACCTTGGCCGGTCGGTCATCCAAAAACGCATCAGCGTCATTGTTCAGGGCTTTTCTTGCCTGGACATCGTGTTATGGCAGCTGTGCGCGGGACACCTTCGGGTGTGCCGGATTGATGGGTGCCGGTCGGCCAACCCGTACACAGCTGCCACCTTTTTCGCTTGGCCGCGAGCGGTGGTAGCTCTATTTGGAGTTGTACCCATGTTCGACCAAGTCATGCCCCGTTACCTCCCCATCGACACCTACGACGCCGACAACCCGGTGCTGTATATCAACACCCACAGAGAGCTCAGCGAGATGGCCGCCTGCGCCATGCACCGGTTCACCGTGGTCCGCGATCTGACCGACACCCTGTCCAGCCTCAACCTCACAGGTATTTCCGACTGCGACCTGACCCGCATCACCCGGGCGGTGCATCTGCTGACGCGCGAAGGCTGCGCCATGCTGGATGTGATCCAGGCGCGGGCGTTGCAGCGGGAGGAGGGGTTCAAGGCTGCGGTTTAGCGGCGTCGCGGCTGACGCCTTCGCGAGCAAGCTCGCTCCCGCAGGGTATCCGCCAGGCTCAAGGTCCATGGGGCTTTGAGCTTACTGCTCCCCAAGTTTCGGCGTCTTCACCGCCACCGACTTCAACACCAACCACAACGCCGCCGCAATCAACACCCCGCCGTAGATATGCGCCATCGACAACGGCTCATCCAGTAACAGCGCTCCCCACAACACCCCGAACGGCGGGATCAGGAAGGTCGTGGTCATCGACCTCACTGGCCCGATCGAGCTGAGCAAGCGGAAGTAAATAATGTACGCCAGCGCGGTACACATCAGCCCCAATCCAAGCAACGACAACCAGACATTCCAGCCGCCCCAGCTTGCCGGCGGCTGGCTGATCACGCTGTAGCCGAACAACGGCAACAGGAACAGCGTCGCCCCGAGCATGCTGCCCAGCGCCGAAAGACGACTGTCGAGACCGCCCGCGTGGTCAAGCCAGCGGCGGGCCAGGAACCCGGCAAAGCCATAACAGGTGGTGGCGAGCAGGCAGGCGGCGGCGCCCATCAGCAACTCCATGTCGAACGCCACCGGACCGGCACGGGTCAGGACGCCCACGCCAAACAGCCCGAGGAACACCCCGCCAAGCTTGGCGGCGGTGAGTTTTTCATGGAAGAACAGGCCGCCGATCAACACCCCCATCAGCGGCGTGGTGGCGTTGAAAATCGCCGAGTAACCGGCCGGCAGCACCTGGGCCGCCACGGAATAGAGGGTCGCCGGAATCCCGGAGTTGATCACCCCGAGCAGCATCACCGTCTTGAGCTTGCCTTTGAAGTCCCAGCTGATGCGCATCAGGCCGAGGATCACCAGCAAGCCGACGGCGGCAATCGACACGCGGAAAAAGGCCGTGGGGATTGTGCCAATCACGGGGGCGATGATGCGCATGAACAGAAAGCTCGCGCCCCAGATCGCTGCCAGCGACAGTAAACGAAAAATATCGACAGGGCTCACGGGGCACTCCTTCCTTGATGGGGACGAGAGTGTTGCCGAGCGCCTTATCCAAGGCAACCGAAAAACGAGCATTTAATTCTGGAAGACCCCGGTGGCGAGGCGGCGGAAAAAATTACGCTTCTCCTGCACCCTATTCACTGGCTAAGCTCAGGGCTCACGAATTCCCGCAGAGGTCTCACCATGCCGCAGCAATGGCCAGCCGCCGACATCGCCCGAATGATCCTCGATGGCTTTGACGATTACCGCGAGCATTTCCGCCAGATCACCGACGGCGCCCGGGCCCGCTTCGAGCAGGCCAAGTGGCAGGAGGCGCAGGTCGCCTCGGCTGCGCGGATCAATCTGTACGAAGAAAAAGTCAGCGAAACGGTAGAACGGCTGCGCATCGCGTTTGACAGCGACACGCTGGACGTCAGCTGCTGGCCGCTGGTCAAAAGCGCTTACATCACCCTGATCGACCTGCGTTTCGACGATGAGCTGTCTGAGACCTGGTACAACTCGATTTTCTGCGGGCTGTTCAGCCATGACCTGATCAGCGATGGCTGCATGTTCATCCACACCACCCGGCCCAGCCTACGCCGGGCCCGCGCCGCGCAAACCCGAACCTATAAGCCCCAGGGGCAGTTGTCCGGCATGCTCACGAGCATTTTTGCCGATTACAGCTTCAGCGAGGATTACGCCGACCTGGCCGGCGACCTGCGTCGCCTCGAAGCCCAACTGCGCGAGAACCTGCCGGATTGGGTGTGCAAGGACCCGGAACTGAGCGTCGAGTTGTTTTCCTCGGTGCTCTACCGCAACAAGGGCGCGTACCTGGTGGGGCGCATCTACACCCGGGACGAACAATGGCCGCTGGTGATTCCGCTGCTGCACCGTGAAGGTCGCGGGATCCAGATCGATGCGTTGATTACCGACGAAGCGGACGTGTCGATCATCTTCTCGTTCACCCGCTCGTATTTCATGGTGGATGTGCCGGTGCCGGCGGAGTTCATCGGTTTCCTCAAGCGCATCCTGCCGGGCAAGCACATCGCCGAGTTGTACACCTCGATCGGCTTCTACAAGCACGGCAAGTCCGAGTTCTATCGGGCGCTGATCAATCACCTGGCCAACACCGACGACCAATTCATCATGGCCCCCGGCGTGCGCGGCATGGTGATGAGCGTGTTTACCCTGCCGGGTTTCAACACCGTGTTCAAAATCATCAAGGACCGTTTCTCGCCGTCGAAAAACGTCGACCGTGCCACGGTGATCGAAAAATACCGTTTGGTGAAAAGCGTCGACCGCGTCGGGCGCATGGCCGATACCCAGGAATTCGCCGACTTTCGCTTCCCGTTGAGCAAGTTCGACCCTGCGTGCCTGGAAGAGCTGCTGGAGGTGGCCGCGTCCACAGTGTCGGTGGAAGACGACACCGTGCTGATCCGCCACTGTTGGACCGAGCGGCGGATGACGCCGCTGAACCTGTACCTGGAAAACGCCAACGAGGCGCAGGTCCATGAGGCGCTGGAGGATTATGGGCTGGCGATCAAGCAACTGGCGGCGGCGAACATCTTTCCCGGCGACATGCTGTTGAAGAACTTCGGCGTCACCCGGCACGGTCGCGTGGTGTTTTATGACTACGACGAGATCTGCTTTCTGACCGAAGCCAACTTCCGCCACATCCCGCAACCGCGTACACCGGAAGACGAGATGGCGTCCGAACCGTGGTATTCGATCGGGCCGCTGGATGTGTTTCCCGAGGAGTTTCCGCCGTTTTTGTTTGCCGATTCCGGGCAGCGCAAGTTGTTCGATCAGTTGCATGGCGAGCTATACAACGCCGATTACTGGAAAAGCCTGCAGGAAGCCATCCGCGCCGGCAAGGTCATCGACGTGTTCCCGTATCGGCGCAAGGGCCTCGATAACGAATAACTCCCCTGAGTGAACCCCCTGTGGCGAGGGAGCTTGCTCCCGCTGGGTCGCGAAGCGGCCCCAAAACCATCCACCGTCGTGTTTCAGATACACCGCGATGACCGGATTACGACTGCTACGCAGCCGAGCGGGAGCAAGCTCCCTCGCCACAAAAGCAGGTTGCATTCGTCGCCGTGCACGCAAATCTGCGACAATCGCCCCCCTGCGCCACTTGACGACTTATTGCGTACCTGATGACTGACGAATCGCCTTCCATCGACAAACTGCTGAAAAACCTCGATCACGCCATGCTCGCCGACCGCCACCGGCTGCGGCGGCAGTTGCTTGAGCTGCGCAAGAAACCTGACGAGGCCAAGCTGGCCCAGTGGGCGACGCGCCTGCAGGCGTCTTGTGACCAGGTACTGGCACGGCGGGCCAGCCTGCCGGTGATTCGTTACGACGACAGTTTGCCGATCGCCGCCAAGCGCGACGAAATCAAGGAAGCGCTGCTCAAGCATCAGGTGCTGATCATCGCCGGCGAGACCGGCTCGGGTAAAACCACCCAGTTGCCGAAGATCTGCCTGGAAATCGGCCGTGGCCAGCATGGCTTGATCGGCCATACTCAGCCGCGTCGAATCGCTGCGCGCAGCGTGGCCAGCCGAGTTGCCGAAGAACTGGCGACGCCGTTGGGCGCGCTGGTCGGCTATCAGGTGCGGTTCGAGGATCAGAGCGATTCCAACACCCTGATCAAACTGATGACCGACGGCATCCTGCTGGCGGAAACCCAGAACGACCGCTACCTCGAACGCTACGACACGATCATCGTCGACGAAGCCCACGAACGCAGCCTCAACATCGACTTCCTGCTCGGTTACCTGAAAACCCTGCTGCCCCGTCGTCCGGACCTGAAAGTCATCATCACCTCGGCGACCATCGACCTGGAGCGCTTCTCCAAGCATTTCGACGACGCGCCGATTGTCGAAGTCTCCGGCCGCACCTTCCCGGTGGAAACCTGGTATCGCCCGCTGACCCTGGAGCAGGACGAAGAGGGCAACCGCGTCGAGGACGACTTGACCGTGGATCAGGCGATCCTCGCCACCCTCGACGAAATTGCCGCGTTCGAACGCAGCGAACGCAAGAGCCCCGGCGATGTGCTGGTGTTCCTGCCCGGCGAGCGCGAAATTCGCGACGCCGCCGACATGCTGCGCAAGGCCCAGCTCAAGCACACCGAGATTCTGCCGCTGTACGCGCGGTTGTCGCCGGCCGAACAGCAGCGGATTTTCCAGTCGCACCCTGGCCGTCGCGTGGTGTTGGCGACCAACGTCGCGGAAACCTCGCTGACCGTGCCGGGCATTCGTTACGTGATCGACAGCGGCACCGCGCGCATCAGCCGTTATAGCTACCGCGCCAAGGTTCAGCGCCTGCCCATCGAAGCCATTTCCCAAGCCAGCGCCAACCAGCGTAAAGGTCGATGCGGTCGGGTCGAGCCGGGTATTTGCATTCGCCTCTATGGCGAAGACGACTTCATCGGTCGCCCTGAATTTACCGATCCGGAAATTCTGCGCACCAACCTCGCGGCGGTGATTTTGCAGATGCTGCACCTGCGTCTCGGCGAAATCACCGACTTCCCATTTATCGAGCCGCCGGATGGCAAGGCCATCAGCGACGGATTCAACCTGCTGCAAGAACTCTCGGCAGTGGACCGCAACAGCCAGTTGACCCCGCTCGGTCGCCAGTTGGCGCGCCTGCCGGTGGACCCGCGCATGGGCCGCATGCTGCTGGAAGCGGCGAAACTCGGCAGTTTGCAGGAAGTGCTGATCGTCGCCAGTGCCATGTCGATTCAAGACCCGCGCGAGCGTCCGCCGGAGCGGCAGCAAGCGGCGGATCAGGCCCACGCGCAGTGGAAAGACGTGGACTCGGACTTTGCCGGGTTGGTCAATCTGTGGCGCGGTTTCGAAGAGCAGCGCCAGGCGCTGACGGCGAGCCCGCTGCGCAATTGGTGTCGCAAGAATTTCCTGAATTACCTGCGTCTGCGCGAATGGCGCGACTCGCACCGTCAGTTGAGCCTGATCTGCCGCGACATGCAGTTGAGCCTGAACAAAGAGCCGGCGGATTACCCGAAGCTGCACAAAGCCGTGCTCTCCGGACTGCTCAGCCAGATCGGCCAGAAAGCCGATGAAGGCGATTACCTTGGCGCCCGTCAGCGGCGTTTTTGGATTCACCCGTCCTCCGGGTTGGGCAAGAAGCGCCCGCAATGGCTGATGACCGCCGAACTGGTGGAAACCACCAAGCTCTATGCGCGCATGGTCGCCAAGATCGACTCGGACTGGATCGAGCCGCTGGCCGGTCACCTGATCAAGAAAAACCACTTCGAACCGCACTGGGAGAAGAAGCGCGGCCAGGTCGTGGCCTTCGAGCAGATCACGCTGTTCGGGCTGATCGTGGTCGGTCGCCGGCCGGTGCATTACGGGCCGATCGATCCCGTCGTTTCTCGTGAGTTCTTTATTCGCGAAGGCTTGGTGCGCGGCGAGATTCAATCCAAAGCCAAGTGCCTGACGGCCAATGCGCAACTCCTGGAACAACTCGACGAACTGGAAGCCAAGGCCCGGCGTCGCGACATTCTCGCTGACGAGGAGACCCTGTTCGCCTTCTACGATGCGCGATTGCCGGCGGAGATCCACCAGACCGCAACCTTCGACAGCTGGTACCGGATCAACAGCCAGAAAGACCCACAACTGCTGATCATGCGCGAAGAAGACGTGCTGGCCCGTGAGGCCAGCGAAGTCACCGCACTGCATTACCCGGACACCTTGCACATCGGCGATCTGGAACTGGCCCTGAGTTACCACTTCGAACCGAACCACCCGCGTGACGGCGTGACCCTGCGCGTGCCGGCGCCGTTGTTGCCGATGCTGCCGCCGGAACGCCTGGAATGGCTGGTGCCGGGGGTGATCGAGGCCAAGTGCATCGCGCTGGTGCGCAACCTGCCCAAGGCCCTGCGCAAGAACTTCGTGCCGGTGCCGGACTTCGTCAAAGCCGCGTTGCAGCGCATGACCTTCGCCGAGGGCTCGTTGCCGCAGGCGTTGGGCCGCGAGCTGCTGCGCATGACGGGCGCGCGGGTCAGCGATGAGGCGTGGGCGGAAGCTTCGCAGCAAGTCGACAGTCATTTGCGGATGAACCTGGAAATCGTCGACGGCCAGGGCAAGTTCCTGGGTGAAGGGCGTGATCTGGCGGAGTTGACCGCACGCTTTGCCGAAGCCAGCCAAGCCGCGCTGGCCGTGCCGCAAACCGCGAAAAACCAGCAGCCGGTGGAGCCGAAAGTGTTTGCCGCGGTCGCCGAGAAAACCCAGCAGAAGATCGCCGGGTTGTCGATGACGGTGTATCCGGCGCTGGTGGAAGAGGGCGGCACAGTCAAGGAGGGGCGTTTTTCGACCCCGGCCGAAGCCGAGTTCCAGCATCGCCGCGCTTTGCAACGATTGCTGATGCAGCAATTGGCCGAGCCGGCGAAGTTCCTGCGGGGCAAGCTGCCAGGGTTGACCGAGTTGGGGCTGATGTACCGTGAGCTGGGGCGCATTGATGCGCTGGTGGAGGACATCCTGCTGGCCAGCCTCGACAGCTGCATTCTCGAGGGTGAAGACCCGTTGCCACGGGATGGCGCCGGGTTGGCCTCGTTGGCCGAGCGCAAGCGCGGTGGCTGGACCGAGCACGCCGAGCGCCTGGCCAAATTGACGCTGGAGATCCTCAAGCTCTGGCACAGCCTGCAAAAACGCTTCAAGGGCAAGATTGATCTGGCGCAAGCCGTGGCCCTGAACGACATCAAGCAGCAGCTGAGTCATCTGGTGTATCCGGGGTTTGTCCGGGAAACGCCGATGGCATGGCTCAAGGAATTGCCGCGTTACCTGAAGGCCGTCGAACAGCGCTTCGAGAAGATCGGCGCTCAGGTGCAGAGGGATCGGGTCTGGAGTGGCGAACTGTCCGGTCTCTGGACCCAATACCAGACCCGCGCCAACAAGCACGCCCAGGAAGGCAAGCGTGATCCGCAGTTGGAGCTCTATCGCTGGTGGCTGGAGGAATACCGGGTTTCGCTGTTCGCCCAGCAGTTGGGGACCAAAGTGCCGATCTCCGACAAGCGCCTGAACAAGCAATGGACCCAGGTTGAACCCTAGCGGGGACTGCTTTTGTAGGAGCCAGGCTTGCCGGCGAAGGCGTTCTTGAGGGCGCCTTCGCCGGCAAGCCTGGCTCCTACAGGTATTGTGTCGTTCCTTCGGCGGGCGTTTGCTCTTGCAAATAGGGCCAAATCCCAGCGTTTATGGCAAACTTCGCGCCTATAAACGCCGGCCCCGCGGTTTTGAGCCTCTTCAAGGTTCGGGCGGATCGGAATAAAGCGATGCCAGGTGTGCTCCCCGTGACGGGAACAGACCCTTTGTGTGTTGGTACGTCGGTGCCAACGCTTTCTGCCTGAACAGATTAGAGAAACGACCATGCATAACGTCGTCATCAGCGGCACCGGCCTGTACACCCCGGCCAACAGCATCTCCAATGAAGAGCTGGTGCAGTCTTTCAACGCTTACGTCGCGCAATTCAACGCCGACAACGCTGACGCCATCGCCCGTGGTGAAGTCGAAGCGTTGACCGAATCCAGCGCTGCGTTTATCGAAAAAGCCTCCGGCATCAAAAGCCGCTTTGTCATGGACAAGGACGGCATCCTCGACCCGCAACGCATGGCACCGCGTCTGCCTGAGCGTTCCAACGACGAATGGTCGGTGCTTTGCCAGATGGCCATCGGCGCGGCCGAACAGGCCTTGCAGCGTGCCGGCAAGACCGCTGCCGACATCGACGGCGTCATTGTGGCGTGCTCCAACCTGCAACGCGCCTACCCGGCCATCGCCATCGAAGTCCAGGAAGCGCTGGGCATCCAGGGCTTCGGTTTCGACATGAACGTGGCCTGCTCCTCGGCGACCTTCGGCATCCAGGCCGCCACCAACAGCGTGCAACTGGGCCAGGCCCGGGCGATCCTGATGGTCAACCCGGAAGTCTGCACCGGTCACCTGAACTTCCGCGACCGTGACAGCCACTTCATCTTTGGCGACGCGGCGACGGCGGTGATCATCGAACGTGCAGACCTGGCGACGTCCAAGCATCAGTTCGACGTGGTCAGCACCAAACTGCTGACCAAGTTCTCCAACAACATCCGCAACAACTTCGGCTTCCTCAACCGCGCGGCGGAAGAGGGCATCGGTGCCAAGGACAAACTGTTCGTACAGGAAGGCCGCAAGGTGTTCCGCGACGTCTGCCCGATGGTCGCCGAGCTGATCGCTAAGCACCTGGAAGAGAACAAGCTCAACGTCGGTGACGTGAAGCGCTTCTGGTTGCACCAGGCCAACCTCAGCATGAACCACCTGATCGTCAAGAAACTGCTGGGCCGCGAAGCCACCGAAGAAGAAGCCCCGGTGATTCTCGACACCTACGCCAATACCAGCTCCGCCGGGTCGGTGATTTCGTTTCACAAACATCAGGACGATCTGGCCGCCGGTTCCCTGGCCGTGCTCAGTTCGTTCGGCGCGGGTTACTCGATTGGCAGCGTGATTTTGCGCAAGCGTTGATGGGGACGGCTGTCGTTCTTTCCTCTGATTCGCGACGGCTTTTCCTACAGCCGAAACAGTCGGGACGCTGTAATTTTCGGAAATGACAGCAGGACGTTGCCGACGGCGACGCCCTGCTGAGTCATTTTCGAGGTCAGGACAAGGGGTTTGTGAATGGCGGCTGACGACGCACAACTGCTGCAACGATTGCTGTCAGGTGAACAACAAGCTTTCAAAGAGTTGGTCAGCACTTACCAGAGCGCTATGCGAGCGGTGGCATATGCGATCGTCGGCAGCCGGCATGCTGACGAAGTGGTGCAGGATGCGTGGTTGTCGGTCGTGCGCAATCTGAGCAAGTTCGAGGGGCGTTCGAGCCTCAAGACCTGGTTGCTGACCATCACCGCCAATGCGGCAAAAGGGCGATACAAGCAGAACCGTCGCGAAGTGCTGCTCGACGACATTCCATCGCCCCATGGGACGATCGATGACGATCGTTTTTCATCCGGCGATGGCCATTGGCTGGTGGCGCCGTTCGCCTGGCATCAGGACACCCCAGAGGCGTTGCTCACCGAAAGCGAGCTGCGCGAATGCCTCGAACATACGTTGCTCAGCCTGCCGGAACTGCAACGTAGTGTGTTGCTCCTGCGGGAGCGTCAGGGCCTGGAGCTGGAAGTTATCTGTAATCTTCTGGACATCTCGCTCTCCAATGTCCGCGTGCTGCTGCATCGGGCACGGTTGAAGGTCTTTGCGACCGTGGAGCATTTTGAGGAAACCGGTGAATGTTGACCTGTAAGGAGCAAGTGGCACGTTCCAGTGACTATCTCGATGGCCAGTTGAGCTTTCGGGAGAAGTTGCTGGTGCGGCATCATTTAATGTTCTGCCCCAATTGCCGGCGGTTCATTCGTCAGATGCGTCTGATGCAGGCGACGCTGCGGGTCTTGCCGGAGGAAGCGGTGCAGGAGGTCGATGCACTCGCCGAACGTCTTGCTGCGGAGCGTCGCAAGGACATTCCGTAGAGTCGTGGCGTGATCGCAGGGAAGAGAAGCAGTCCGGCGTGGAGGCATCGAACGGATGATGGGGATCGATCCATCCACGCCAGACTGTAAAAACGCCTCAAGCATCCATGACCTGAGGCGTGGAACGGCTTTGCTTAGAACTTGGCTTCGGCGTCCAGTTGCAGGGTGTTGATCTTCGAATCCCGCAGGGTGGCGTTGGTGTAGTCGGAGTCAGCCATGAAGTACGTCGCGCCGAGGGCGAAGTTCTTGTCCAGCTCGTAGCTCACTTTCAACTTGCTGCCGCGCGCACCGGTGAAGCCGTTGGCGAAGTCGGAGTCGGTGAAGGCGCCGACCACCGCGTTACGCTGTACGTCGCGATAGTTGTAGTCCACGCCGAAGCCGAAGACTTTGGTCTTGACACCGGCCAGCCAGGCCATGTCCTGATCGTTGCTCGCACTGTCGTTGTTGGCAACTTGACCGTACAACGATAGCGGCATTGGCAGGCCGCCGATGTCGATCTGACCAAAGCCTTCGTACACTTTGAACTCTTCGCCCGCGCTGTTGCCGTTGATGGCCAGTGTGGCGGTGTCCTCGTCGTTGTCGTAAGCGTAGACACTGCCACCCAGCGTCATTTTCAGGTTGTCAGTGATCGCGAAGCGCGCCCCCAACTGGCCAGCGTACAGACGCAGGTCATGACGGAACTGCTTGCCTTCGCCGTCGACGTTGTCCTGGAGGGTGTAGTGGCCGGCGCTACCGAACAGCTCGGCCGTGCTGCCTAGCGGGTATTTGTAAGTCAGGGCCAGACCTTCCGGGTTGATGTCGTTATCCCAGATGATGTCGCCCATGCTCACCCATGGTTGTGCCATCTTGCCGCCGATCAAGTGCAGGTTCTTGATGGCATTCGGGTGGTAGTCGACGTAGCCCTGGTCCAGCCAGATATCTTTCTTGGAGAAGTTGCCTTCCAGACTCTGGTTGGTGGAGCGAGCATCGTTGTTGTTGCCCGTGGCGATACGAATGCCGGTGTCCACTTGCGGATTGATTTCGGTGTAGGCACCCAGGCGTACGCGAATACGTTGACGATCCTGGTCGCCGGTGTTCGACACGCCATCGTTCTTGACCGTTTCCTGACGGAAACGCACGTCGCCCTTGAACTGGGTCTTGGCAGCCCAGGCCAGTTTCTGGTCGAACGTGCTCAGTTCATTGGTTTTCTTCGCGGTGGCCGCGATCTGCTCGTTGGTCTCTTGCTGAGCCTGACGCGCGATTTGCTGGTCTTTCTGATCCCTGGCCAGCTCGGCTTGCAGTTCGCTGTATTGCGCGTTGGTAATCGAGCCGTTTGCCTTAAGCATGTCGAGCAGTTTGGCGTCGACTGCGGCACTGGCCGGAACACTCATGGCCAGCAGCAGACCGCCACACAGGGCCGCCGCAGTTTTCGTGGAAGCAAGACGCATATCAATCTCCGAAGATGTAAGGGGATGACAGAGCCATCCGGGACACAACCGACCGTTGATGGACGGAAACAGTGGCCGGGTAGAACCCGACGCTCTAAAAACTGGCGTCAGTATCGCGATGGTTTATTACAGAACAGTGGCAAAGTGATGGCGTGTCGATGACGATACAAAGACTCTCTGAACTTTTGATCCAGAGCTCTGTCGGCGGTTTTGTCGGATGTGTAATGGCGGGCGATAAGCGATACTCGCCGGGCTGTTACGCGAAGAAGTAGAGAGGGTGTCGATGCCGCTGCAACGTCTGGAAAGCCTGTCCGATATTGGTCCGCACACGTGGGATGCCCTGGTGCCGGATAATCAGCCGTTTCTGCGCCATGCCTTTCTCAGCGCGCTGGAAGACAGCGGCAGCCTGGGGCCCCATTCCGGCTGGCAGCCCGAGCACTTGTTGCACATCGAAGGAGGGCGGCTGATTGCCGCGTTGCCCAGCTACCGCAAGTGGCATTCCTACGGTGAGTATGTGTTCGACCACGCCTGGGCCGAGGCCTGCGAGCGTGCCGGCATCGACTATTACCCAAAGCTGTTGACCGCCGTGCCGTTCAGCCCGGTCAGCGGGCCGCGATTGCTGGCGGCCACGGTCGAGGATGGCTTTGAATTACTGAAGAGCCTGCCGGGCTATCTTGAGATCGAAGAACTCTCCAGCGCTCACATCAACTTCACGGACCCATTCACCGACGCCGCATTGGCCGAACAACCCGGCTGGTTGCAGCGGATCGGCTGTCAGTACCACTGGCAGAACCGCGGTTATCGGGATTTTCAGGACTTCCTCGACGTCCTCAGTTCGCGCAAACGCAAACAGATGCGCAAAGAGCGCGAGCAAGTGGCGGGGCAGGGTATTGAGTTTGAATGGCTTGAAGGCAGCCAGCTGGATCAGGCGCAGTGGGATTTTGTCTATGCCTGTTACGCCAATACCTACGCGGTGCGTCGACAAGCGCCGTACCTGACGCGGGAATTTTTCAGCCTGCTGGCGGAGCGCATGCCCGAATCCATTCGTGTGGTGCTGGCCAAACAGGGTTCACGACCCGTGGCCATGGCCTTCAGTCTGGTGGGCGGCAATAGTTTTTACGGCCGCTACTGGGGCTGCCTGGCGGAGTTCGACCGCCTGCATTTCGAGACCTGTTTCTACCAGGGCATGGACTACGCGATTGCCCATGGCTTCCAGCGTTTTGATGCCGGCGCCCAAGGTGAACACAAGTTGATTCGCGGGTTTGAACCGGTCATCACCCATTCCTGGCACTACCTGCGTCACCCTGGCCTGAAGGCCGCCGTCAAAGACTTCCTGCAGCAGGAGCGTCTTGGGGTGTTGGCGTATGCCGAGGAAGCGAGGACCGCGTTGCCTTATCGGCAAGCATGATCCTCGCCCGTGGCCTCAAGTGCCTTCCTTGCCGAGCCAGCGATAGGTCACGCCACCGATCACCGCACCCAGCAGCGGTGCCACCCAGAACATCCACAATTGCGCGATGGCCCAGCCGCCGACCATCAACGCCGGACCGGTGCTGCGTGCCGGGTTGACCGAGGTGTTGGTGACGGGAATCGAGATCAAGTGAATCAGTGTCAAGGCCAGGCCGATGGCAATCGGTGCAAGCCCGGCGGGCGCGCGTTTGTCGGTGGCGCCGAGGATGATCAGCACGAACATCGCGGTCATCACCATTTCACAGACAAAGCCTGCGGCCATTGAGTACTTGCCTGGGGAGTGTTCGCCGTAGCCGTTGGAAGCCAGGCCGGCCGAGAGATCGAAGCCTTCCTTGCCGCTGGCGATGTAGTAGATCAGCGCGGCGGCGATAATGGCGCCAATCACCTGGGCGATGATGTACGCGGGCAACTCCCGCGCCGGAAACCGACCGCCAACGCACAGGCCAACGGAGACGGCAGGGTTGAGGTGACAACCGGAGATATGGCCAATGGCGAACGCCATGGTCAACACGGTGAGACCAAACGCGATGGCCACACCCAGCACCCCGATTCCCAAAGGCGAAGACGCGGCGAGTACCGCACTGCCGCAACCGCCCAATACCAGCCAGAACGTACCTAACAACTCAGTGACTGAACGTTTGAACAGAGACATGAGAGCGTCCTTGATAGGCAAGCTATCGAGACTGTATCGCGTGATGCATCCTGCAGGTTTACGACAGGCTCATCTCTAGAGCCTAGGCTGAGTACAGCAGGGTTTTTGCGGATATCCAGCGGCCATGAAAAACCGCCAGGGCCTGTGGTTAGAGGGCTCTGACGGTTTTTCAGGTTGTCGCCGATTAATGTGGGAGCGAGCCTGCTCGCGATTGCGGAGTTTCAGTCGAAAAAAATGTTGACTGTTACACCGCTATCGCGAGCAGGCTCCCTCCCACAGGGGCGGGGTGAATTCAATTCAATCTATACCGACAAACCCACCCGTCTGGTGCTGCCACAGCCGCGCATACAATCCGCCATGCGCCAGCAGTTCGGCGTGGGTGCCGGTTTCGGCGATCTTGCCTTTTTCCAGCACCACCAGCCGGTCCATCCGGGCGATGGTCGAGAGCCGGTGGGCGATGGCGATCACGGTTTTGCCCTGCATCAGGGTTTCCAGACTTTCCTGGATCGCCGCTTCGACTTCCGAATCCAGCGCCGAGGTCGCCTCGTCCATGATCAGGATCGGTGCGTCCTTGAGCAGCACGCGAGCAATCGCAATCCGCTGACGCTGGCCGCCGGAAAGTTTCACCCCGCGTTCACCCACATGCGCATCGAAACCGGTACGGCCTTCGGCGTCCGTCAACAACGGAATGAACTCATCGGCGCGGGCCTTGTGCACGGCTTCCCACAGCTCGGCGTCGGTGGCGTCGGGCCTGCCGTAAAGCAGGTTGTCGCGGATCGAACGGTGCAGCAACGAGGTGTCCTGGGTGATCATGCCGATGCGCTCGCGCAGGCTTTCCTGACCGACTTCGGCGATGTTCTGCCCATCGATGAGGATTCGCCCGCCCTGCACGTCATAGAGGCGCAGCAGCAGGTTGACCAGGGTCGATTTGCCGGCGCCGGACGGTCCGATCAAGCCGATTTTCTCACCGGGCTTGATCGTCAGGTTGAGATCGCCAATGATCCCGCTCTTCTTGCCGTAGTGAAAATCCACGTGCTCGAAGCGCACTTCGCCTCGGGGCACGGCCAGCGGTTTGGCTTGATCACGGTCGGTGATGCTGACCGGTTGGGCGATGGTCCGTAAACCGTCCTGGACCATGCCGATGTTTTCGAAGATGCCGGTGACCACCCACATGATCCAGCCGGACATGTTGACGATACGAATCACCAAGCCTGTCGCCAGGGCAATCGCGCCCACCGAGATCAGCGACTGCGTCCATAGCCACAGGGCCAGGCCGGTGGTGGTGACGATCAGCAGGCCGTTCATGCTGGTGATGGCCACGTCCATGCTGGTGACCACGCGCCCGGCCAGTTGGGCTTTTTCGGTCTGCTCCTTGATGGCTTCCTTGGCGTATTGCTGTTCATGGTTGGTATGGGCGAACAACTTCAAGGTGGTGATGTTGGTATAGCCGTCGACGATCCGTCCCATGAGTTTGGAACGCGCATCGGAGGATTGCACCGAGCGGTCCTTGACCCGAGGCACGAAGTAATAAAGCGCGCCGATGAATCCAGCGATCCAGGTCGTCAGCGGGATCATCAGGCGCCAGTCGGCTTCGGCAAACAGCACCAGCGCGCTGATGGCGTAGATCAGCACATGCCACAGGGCATCCACCGCTTGCACGGCGGAATCGCGCAGGGCGTTGCCGGTCTGCATGATGCGCTGGGCGATGCGCCCGGCGAAGTCGTTCTGGAAGAAGTTCAGGCTCTGTTTGAGCACGTAGCGGTGGTTCTGCCAGAGAATCAGGCTGGTCATGCCGGGGTTCAGCGTCTGGTGCACCAGCAGGTCGTGCAGGCCGAAGAAAATCGGTCGCAGAACCAGGGTCACCACCACCATCCAGGTCAGCTCAAGTGCGTGGTCCTGGAAGAAATCCGGGTTCGGGGTGCCTTGGGCCAGGTCGATGATGCGGCTCAGGTAGTTGAACAGCGCGACTTCGATCAAGGAGGCGAACAGGCCGACAATCAGCAGGGCGGCGAAACTCGGCCAGACCTGCTTCAAATAATAGGTATAGAAGGGGAGAACCCGATCTGGCGGAGCCGCCGTCGGAGCGTCGCGGAATATGTCGATCAGTTTCTCGAAACGGCGATAAAGCATCAGTTCTCCGCCCGCGCACGGGCTCTCCTTTAAACGATATGAGCGGCACCGGATACCGGCAGCCGCTCAAGCACTCCTGTGCAGATTAGTCGATGACTTTGGCTGACTTGATGAACACAGGGTCGGCCGGCACGTCTTTCATGCCGCTTTTGGTGGTGGTCTGGGAGTTGACGATGACATCGACCACATCCATACCTTTGACGACTTTACCGAACACGGCATAACCATCACCGCTGTCGAGGAAATCGTTGTCCTTGACGTTGATGAAGAACTGGCTGGTGGCCGAATCCGGGTTCGAGGTGCGGGCCATGGACAGCGTGCCACGCACGTTATGCAAGCCGTTCTTGGACTCGTTCTTGATCGATGCCTTGGTGTCTTTTTGCGTCATCTCTTTGGTGAAACCACCGCCCTGGACCATGAAGCCAGGAATCACACGGTGAAAAATCGTGTTGTTGTAAAAGCCGCTGTTGACGTACTCAAGGAAGTTCTTGGTACTGATCGGTGCCTTGACCGGGTCCAGTTCGATTTCGATCTGGCCGTTGGTGGTTTCCAGCAATACGTGCGGCGCCTTGGCGGCGGGCGTTGCAGCCATCAGGTTGGCGGCAAACAGAACGGAGCCGGCGACGAGGGCGATTTTTTTCAGCATGGGTCAGTGATCCTGAGTGAGGTGGTGTCGACTGCGGTGAGAAACTCGAGCAGGGTTTGGTTGAAGCGTTCGGGTTGATCCAGCGGGGTGGCGTGGCGCGAATCGGCGATCACCACCAGCCGCGCATCGGGCAGCAGTTTTACATAGGTTTCCTTCAGCGAGACGGGCGTGTAATCGCGGTCGGCGCTGACGATCAGGGTTGGACAGGCGACTTTGGAAAGTCGTTCCTGAACACCCCAGCCAACGATGGCATCGAAGCTGGCGAGATAAGCATGTTTGTCGTTTTTTGCCCAGCGTTCGGCCATTTTCTGGCGCAAATCAGCTTGTTCGGGTTTGGGGAACAGCTTGGCACCCAAGGCCTTGCCGATGGCGCCCAGACTGAGGACACGCATCAGGCTCCAGCGCTTGAACCACTGCCAGTAATCGTCGCGGCTGCGCAGTTTGACTTCCGGCGCGCTGTTGACGATGCACAGGCTTTTGAGCATGTGCGGCTGATCCACGGCCAGTTGAAAACCGATCATGCCGCCCATGGACAAGCCCACGTAATGGGTGGGGCCGAGGTTCAGGTGTTCCATCAGGGCGACCAGGTCGGCGCTGAACCCGGCAATGCTGTAACGCTCCCGGGGTTTGTCGGAGCGACCGTGACCGCGCACGTCCGGGACGATCACCCGGTAACGGGCGGATAACACCGGGATCTGCTTTTCCCAGTCCAGGGTGCTGGAGCCCAGCCCGTGGACCAGCAGCAACGGCGTGCCTTGGCCGTATTCCTCATAGTGCAGGTTGCAACCTTCATGTTCGAAATAGGCCATGCGGATACTCCGTGTCAGGCTTGTTCAGGGGCGGCGAACGGCGCATCCAGCGGCGCGGTGTCGAAGGTGCGCAGCAGTTCGATCAGAATTTGCGTCGCCGGGCCCAGGGGTTTGTCCTTGTTCGAATACAGATAAAAACTCGGGTTGCGGCTGCCGCCCTGATCCAACGGTAGCAGCTTGAGCGTGCCTTCCTTGAACTCGCGTTCGATCATGTGCCGGGGCAACCAGGCGAACCCCAGGCCACTGCTGACAAAAGTCGCCGCGGTGGCCAGGCTGCCGACGGTCCAGCGCTGTTCGGCGCCGAGCCAGCCGACGTCTCGTGGTTGCTGGCGACCGGAGTCACGGATGACCACTTGCAGCTGGCTTTCAAGGTCCTGGAAATTCAGTTCGCGGTTGAGGCGATGCAAGGCATGTTCGGGGTGGGCGACCGCAACAAACTCGACGTCGCTCAATTCCGCACCCAGGTAGCCCGGAATGCTGAAACCACTGATGGCCAGGTCGGCCACGCCTTCGAGTAACACCTCCTCGACGCCCGACAACACTTCTTCACGAAGACGCACCCGGCAACCACGGCTCTGCGGCATGAACGCGGTCAACGCGCGGACGAGGCGGGCGCTCGGGTAGGCCGCATCGACCACCAGCCGCACTTCCGCTTCCCAGCCTTGTTCCATGTGGTGGGCCAGGTCTTCGAGCTGGCTGGCCTGTTTCACCAGTTGCCGCGAGCGACGCAACAACACGCCACCGGCTTCGGTCAGCACCGCTTTGCGGCCGTCGATGCGCAACAGCGGCACGCCGAGCTGGTCCTGCATACGCGCCACGGTGTAGCTCACCGACGATTGCGAGCGGTGCAGCGCTTCGGCGGCCTGGGCGAAACCACCGTGGTCGACCACGGCTTGCAAGGTTCGCCATTGATCAAGGGTCACGCGGGGCGCTTTCATGAATAGCTCCTCTTGTCCTAAGCTGGCAGTCCTTATTGGAGACTGCTGAATGAAAAAATTCTGTTGTGTATTGTTGGCGATGCTGCCGCTGACGGCGTTTGCTTATCCGATCGATGTAACAAAGCAGCTCAATGGCATGAAGATCGACTACAACGCCTACGACACGGATAACGACATAGCCTCCATTCAGGTCAATAACTACGGCACCACCGATGCGATCTGTAAGGTGGTTTTCAACAATGGTCCGGAAGCGCCGCGCACCCGCTCTATCGAAGTGGCCGCCGGCAAACACAAAAATGCGACCGCCAAGTTCACCCGCACCATTATCAAGATGCGAATCAACCTGACCTGCACCCCCAAATGACATAAAACCCTGTAGGAGCGAGGCTTGCCCGCGAAGGCGGTGTGCAGTCGACATAGATGCTGAATGACACGGCCCCTTCGCGGGCAAGCCTCGCTCCTACAGGTGCAGGGCATGCTCAGCTTATAAACGAATTTGTTGATGGGTTATAGCAGTTATTTGCGCTTTTTCATCGATATAGCTCTGTTTAACCTTCACTCCATCGCCTTACAGCATTCTCAGATGGAGCCTACATCCCATGTCACGCGTTCTGATCATCGAAAGCAGCGCCCGTCAGCAAGACTCGGTTTCCCGACAGTTGACCCAGACGTTCATCAGCCAGTGGAAAGCCGCTCACCCGAACGACCAGATCACCGTGCGTGACCTCGCTGTCAACACGGTGCCGCACCTGGACATCAATTTGCTGGGCGGCTGGATGAAACCCGCCGAACAGCGCAGCGACATCGAACAGGTCTCCCTGGAACGCTCCAACCAATTGACTGACGAACTGCTGGCTGCCGATGTGCTGGTCATGGCCGCGCCGATGTACAACTTCGCCATTCCCAGCACGCTCAAAGCCTGGCTCGACCATGTGCTGCGTGCCGGTGTGACCTTCAAGTACACCGAGACCGGCCCGCAAGGTTTGCTCAGCGGCAAGCGCGCCTATGTGCTGACCGCTCGTGGCGGGATCTACGCCGGCAGCACCGCTGATCACCAGGAACCGTACCTGCGCCAGGTGATGGCTTTCATCGGGATTCACGACGTGACCTTCATTCACGCCGAAGGCATGAACCTGGGCGGTGACTTCCAGGAGAAAGGCCTGAACCAGGCCAACGCCAAGCTTTCCCAAGTGGCTTGAGGCTTTAATCGTCAGATAATCCCTTGATGTTCAAGTGGCCTGGCGCAACCCCTTCAAGGCTTTACGCGCATCGAACCTCCCTTTGCACTTGTTGCTCCTGAGTGCTGTTGCCCGATTGAACGCTTTAGCGAGATCGGGCTTTTTTTTGCCTGCGATTTTGTGGGTATACACACAAATCCACTGTGGGAGCGGGCTTGCTCGCGAAAGCGGTGTGTTATCCAAAAGAGATGTCGACTGACACGGCCTCTTCGCGAGCAAGCCCGCTCCCACAGGTTTTGCATTGCCTGACGATTCGCGGTGAAGGGCCAAACCCGCTATCGTCGCCGCCATTCGAATCGAGGCGAGCATGGGCTATCTACTTTTTGTCACGCTGATCCAGGCGTTTTCCTTCAGTCTGATCGGCGAATACCTGGCCGGACATGTCGACAGTTACTTCGCGGTGCTGGTGCGGGTGTTGTTGGCGGGGCTGGTGTTTATTCCGCTGACGCGCTGGCGTTCGGTCGAGCCGGCGTTCATGCGCGGCATGCTGTTGATCGGTGCGCTGCAGTTCGGTGTGACCTATGTCTGCCTGTACCTGAGCTTCCGGGTGCTGACGGTCCCGGAAGTGTTGCTGTTTACCATCCTCACGCCGCTGCACGTGACCCTGATCGAAGATGCCCTGAACCGGCGTTTCAATCCGTGGGCGCTGGTGGCGGCACTGGTGGCGGTGCTCGGTGCGGCGGTGATTCGTTACGACCGGATCAACCCGGATTTCTTGATGGGCTTCTTGCTGTTGCAACTGGCCAACTTCACCTACGCCGCTGGACAAGTCCTTTATAAGCACCTGGTGGCGCGTCATCCGAGCGATTTGCCGCATTACCGGCGCTTTGGCTACTTCTACCTGGGCGCGCTGGCGGTGGCGTTACCGGCATTCCTGATGTTCGGCAAACAGAATTTCCTGCCCGAGGCGCCGCTGCAATGGGGCGTGCTGGTGTTCCTCGGCCTGGTCTCGACCGCGTTGGGTTTGTATTGGTGGAACAAGGGCGCCTGCCTGGTGAATGGCGGGACGCTGGCGGTGATGAACAACCTGCATGTACCGGTGGGGTTGCTGATCAATCTGCTGATCTGGAATCAGCATGAAGAGCTGGGGCGGTTGTTCTTGGGCGGATCGGTGATTTTGATGGCGGTGTGGGTCAGTCGGTTGGGTATACGAAAACCTCTGGCCGTCCACTAAACCTTGTGGGAGCGGGCTTGCTCGCGAATGCGGTGTGTCATTCAACATTAATCTCGACTGACACTCCCTCTTCGCGAGCAAGCCCGCTCCCACAGGGGGAGATGAGGGGCTACATGATGTGTTTCTCGGGCTCGGGGATATGGCTTGCGCCCAACACCGCCGGAAGCAACCCGGTCCGCAAATCCCCGCCACTCGGCTGCTGATACAGGCTCAGCCCAAACTCCGGCAGCACCGCCAGCAGGTAATCAAAAATATCCCCCTGAATCCGCTCGTAATCCGCCCACGCCGTGGTGCGGGTGAAGCAGTAGATTTCCAGCGGAATACCCTGTGCGGTGGTTTGCATCTGACGGACCATGCAGGTCATGTTCGGCTGGACCTCCGGGTGACTTTTCAGATACGCCAACGCATAGGCCCGGAACGTCCCGATGTTGGTCATCCGCCGCCGGTTGGCCGACATCGCCGCGACGTTGCCCTGAGCCTCATTCCAGGCCTTGAGTTCGGCCTGTTTGCGGCTGATGTAATCGGTCAGCAGATGCACCTGCGACAACTTCTGCTCTTCGTCATCACGGATGAATCGCACGCCACTGGCATCGATGAACAGGCTGCGCTTGATCCGTCGTCCGCCGGACTGCTGCATGCCGCGCCAGTTCTTGAATGACTCGGACATCAGGCGCCAGGTCGGTATCGAGACGATGGTCTTGTCGAAATTCTGCACTTTCACCGTGTGCAGGGTGATGTCGACCACGTCACCGTCGGCACCGACTTGCGGCATCTCGATCCAGTCGCCGACCCGCAGCATGTCGTTGCTGGTCAGCTGCACGCTGGCGACGAACGACAGCAGCGTGTCCTTGTAGACCAACAGAATCACCGCCGACATGGCGCCCAAGCCCGACAGCAGCAACAGGGGCGAACGGTCGATCAGCGTGGCGACGATGATGATCGCGCCAAACACGTACAGGACCATTTTCGTCAGTTGCACGTAGCCTTTGATCGAGCGGGTGCGGGCATGTTCGGTGCGCGCGTAGATGTCCAGCAAGGCGCTGAGCAGGGCGCTGACCGCCAGCATCAGGAATAGGATGGTAAACGCCAGCGCGACGTTGCCGAGGAAAATCAGGCTGGTCTTGCTCAGTTCCGGCACTAGATGCAGGCCGAACTGGATCACCAGTGACGGCGTCATTTGCGCCAGGCGGTGGAAAACCTTGTTATGCCGAAAGTCGTTGATCCAGTGCAAGGCCGGTTGCCGGCCGAGTATTTTGGTCGCGTGAATAATGAGGTAGCGCGCCACTCGTCCGAGGACCAGCGCCACCACCAGCAACAGGATCAGCGCCAGGCTGGAATGCAGGAGCGGATGCTGATCAAGGGCACCCCAGAGGTCTTGGACGTTGAGCCAGAGCTGTTTGATATCCATGGGTAAAAACGGTTCTTCTGTAGGACGCGACGGGGCGATTAGAGCATCTAAGACGCTTTGCATGACGTTTTGAGACAAATCAGGCAACAAAAAAGCCACTGTTTACCGCCGTTTGCATAAAGAAACTCGGCCTCGGCGCTCGAAACCGTTACCCTATGCAGCTGTTTTTTTGTATTTCTTCGAGGTAGCACCCGTGTTTTCCCAATTCGCCCTGCACGAACGCCTGCTCAAAGCCGTGGCCGAGCTTAAATTTGTCGAGCCAACGCCTGTGCAAGCAGCGGCTATTCCGCTGGCGCTCCAAGGGCGTGACCTGCGGGTGACAGCGCAAACCGGTAGCGGCAAGACCGCTGCATTCGTTTTGCCGATCCTCAACCGTCTGATCGGCCCGGCGAAAGTCCGCGTCAGCATCAAGACCCTGATCCTGCTGCCGACCCGCGAGCTGGCCCAGCAGACCATCAAGGAAGTCGAGCGTTTCGCTCAGTTCACCTTCATCAAGTCCGGTCTGATCACCGGCGGTGAAGACTTCAAGGTCCAGGCCGCCATGCTGCGCAAGGTACCGGACATCCTGATCGGTACGCCGGGCCGGATGATCGAGCAACTGAACGCCGGCAACCTCGACTTGAAAGAAGTTGAAGTGCTTGTCCTCGACGAAGCCGACCGCATGCTCGACATGGGCTTTGCCGAAGACGTCCAGCGTCTGGTCGAAGAATGCACCAACCGCCAGCAGACCATGCTGTTCTCGGCCACCACCGGTGGGTCGGGCCTGCGCGAGATGGTCGCCAAGGTCCTGAACAATCCAGAACACTTGCAGCTGAACAACGTCAGCGATCTGAACGCGACCACCCGTCAGCAGATCATCACCGCTGACCATAACCAGCACAAAGAACAGATCGTGAACTGGCTGCTGGCCAACGAGACCTACCAGAAGGCCATCGTGTTCACCAACACCCGGGCCATGGCTGACCGTATCTACGGCCGTCTGGTGGCGCAGGAATATAAAGCGTTCGTCCTGCACGGTGACAAAGACCAGAAAGACCGCAAGCTGGCCATCGACCGCCTGAAGCAGGGCGGCGTTAAGATCCTGGTAGCCACCGACGTCGCCGCTCGCGGCCTCGACGTGGAAGGCCTGGACCTGGTGATCAACTTCGACATGCCGCGCAGCGGCGACGAATACGTTCACCGCATCGGTCGCACCGGTCGTGCCGGCAACGATGGCTTGGCCATCTCGCTGATCTGCCACGGCGACTGGAACCTGATGTCGAGCGTAGAGCGCTACCTCAAGCAGAGCTTCGAGCGCCGCACCATCAAGGAAGTCAAAGGCACCTACGGCGGACCGAAAAAGGTCAAGGCCTCGGGCAAAGCCGTTGGCGTGAAGAAGAAAAAAGTCGACGCCAAAGGCGACAAGAAGAAAACCGGCGCCAAGGCCCCGACCAAACGCAAGATCGCCAACCGCCCGAAGACCGACGCCCTGTCGCTGGTCAGCAAGGACGGCATGGCGCCGCTCAAGCGCCGCAAGCCGGAAGCGCCGGCTGCTGAGTAACGCGTTGTCAGGTCAGTTAGGGTAGGTACGGCGAACACAACACCTTGTGGCGAGGGAGCTTGCTCCCGCTGGGACGCGAAGCGGCCCTGAAAAGAAGGGACTGCTGCGCCGTCCAGCGGGAGCAAGCTCCCTCGCCACAGGATCCGTGTTGCTCCTCACTGACTGGTATTAGCCGTAGCGATCCAATAAAAAACCCGGACAGTGTCCGGGTTTTTTTTGTGTCCAGCGTTTGTCAGCTCCCCAACAGCCCACTGGTGTCCGCATCAAAGCGTTGCTTGGCTTGATCAGCCTTCGGTTTGAGCACGGCGAGCAAGGCAGCCTCGCTGTACAGCCGAGTGACCGCCAGTTCCTTTGGCGTCGGCTCAATCGGGATCAGCACGTCTTCAGTGTCTGCATGCAGCCAGATCGCCACCAAGTGCAGCGCCGAAACAAACAGCACCCGCAGCTCAACGGTTTTACCCTGCAGTTGCGGCGACTGTTCCGCCAGTTTCAACGCACCGACCGTCGCGGCGGCCATGGCCCCGTGGTTCAGCGAGGAAAACTCGACATGACCCCGAACATCGGCCAATTGCGCATCGGCAATCGTCACGCCATCGGAAAACACCAGGTAATGCCAATCGCCGACCTTGGCGTCTTTCAGGCCTTTGCCCTGGCTCACGTCCTCCAGGCTGAGCGAGTAACCACGGTAGGCCTCGCTGAGGCTGATCTTGCCGGGCGTGGCGTTTGCAAACTGGCGATTGATGCCGAAGCCTTGGGTTTGCAGGGCGGCTTGCAGCGCCGGACGCAAGGTCTGCACGCCGTTGGAAGGCGCCTTTGGATAAGTCAGTTGCATGATGTCGCCCTCCTAGTTTTTTACGGTGAAGTAAGTGTTGGTCCAGTTGCCGCCGCCGTTGTAAGAGCCGGGGAACGAGTTCAACGCTCGGGTCGAGTAGCCGTAGATCGAATCTGCGACCAGCACGTAGTTGCCGTTGGTGCCATAGATCGTCAGGAAGTGCGCACCGCCACCGTACCAGGCACAGCGCAAACCGATCGGTCGGCCCATGTTGATCTGGTTCTGGATGGCCGACATCTGCAGCGAGCCCTGGTTCATGCCGTTGAAACTGCGGGTAATCCTCAGGGCTGTATCCAGATAACCGTACACGTTGCATGGCCCCGGTTGATTACAGCAGTTGCGGTCCAGCGCAGTGGTGGCAACACCGCATTGAGTCCAGGACCCGGTACCGTAATAGTTGCCGACCGAAGCGGAAACCGCTGCCCAGCACCAGTTGGTCTGGGTTTGTGGCTGCATCGTGAAGTTGAGGCTGGCAGCGGCCAGTGCGTTGAGGGGGGCAGCCGATTCGACATCGGACAGTTGCGGGTTCAGCAGATGACCGGTCAGGCACGTTGGCAGGGTTTCGCCGGTGAATGACGTTGCTTCAGTGGTTAACATTTTTCAATCCTCCATGAGTGAAAACAAGCGTCCAGCTAGTGGGTCTGTAGCGGTGTGACTGAGCGATCGGCGTGTGCGGTTTGCCATGTTGGATGGCCGGCTCCGATCCAGGCTCGAGGTAACCTTAGGCATGGATATGCGTTTGTGCAAATAATTAAATGCGCTAGTGCAAATTCCAGATCGAAAGAACGACGCCTTTAGCAGCGCCGGAGGAACCGTCGTTGTTTGCGTAGGAGCTATCCGAACGCTCTGGTTTCAGCTCTCGGCCTTTTTATCGGCCGTCTGCAGCTCTTTCAATCGCTGATCAATCAGCTGGCACTTGTCGGGCAAATCCGCGCTGGCGGTGCCCAGATCCATCTTCTGCAACTCGGCATTGATCTCTTTGGCCTTGGCCGGATTCTGCTCCGTGAGCCTGGTCACTTCCTTGGCCAGTTGTTCGCGCTTGGCGGTGGCTTCATCGGGGGTGCAGGCCCAGGCGGGGAGGGCGCTGGCAAGGGTGATGGTGATGGCGAGGGTGAGTTTCAGCAGGGTTTTCATCGTGAGCCTCGGTTCCGTGTCGGGCGGTTAATCGGTTGAGGCCGCAGGATTATGAAAGTTCACTCATCATCCTTTAGTAGGGTAGACATTACCGTTCGTCGCATTTTTATCTCCCTTGGATCCAGGAATTGACGTCAGAATGATGGCTCTCTAATATCGCGCCACTATTGTGCTATCAGTCTCCATTTCGAGGGATCGAACATGTACCCAGCCGCCCTCGCGGCGAGGTTGTGCCTGGCTTTGCTGTGCCTTTCTCCCCTACATCTTGCTCATGCCGCCCCCACCCCAGGGGAAACCGACCTCATCCGTGAACGCCAGGATCGCCTGCTCGAAGAGCAACGTCGGCGCCTCGAAGAGCTCAAGGAATTACCCGGCAAGGAAGCCAAGCCCGCCGCACCGACGGCACCCGCTGACACCCGTTGTTTCCCGATCAAAGACATCGAACTCAAAGGCGCCGACAGCCTCTCCGAGCGCGAGAAAAACCGTCTGCTCAAGCCTTACATCGGCCAATGCCTGGGCGTCACGCAGCTCAATGAGTTGCTGAAAGTCATCACCGATCACTACATCGAAAAAGGCCTGGTCACCAGCCGTGCCTACTTGCCGCAGCAGGATTTGTCCGGCGGGCATTTGAAGGTGCTGGTGGTCGAGGGCAAGCTCGAAGGGTTGAAGGGCGCGGAGGGCAGCAAGCTGTCGGACCGCGAGTTGGGCATGGCGTTTCCCGGCAAGACCGGCGAACTGGTCAACCTGCGGGAAATCGAGCAACTGGTCGATCAGCTCAACCGTTTGCCATCGAATCAGGCACAGATGGAATTGGCGCCGGGCAAGAACGTCGGCGGCAGCGAAGTGCTGGTCAAGAACACGCCGCAAAAGCCCTGGCGTGCCGGATTGTCTCGCAGCAACGACGGCCAGCGCAGCACCGGCGAACAGCAGTGGGGCACCACGTTTGATTGGGACAGTCCGCTGGGTCTGGCGGATCAGTTGAATCTGCGCGGCGGTCACGATGCGATGACCGATCACCAGCACACCTCCAATAACGCGCTGCTCAATTACAACCTGCCGTGGGGCTGGTGGAACTTCAATTACACCTACAGCCAGAGTGAGTACCGCTCGCAGGCGCAAGCCAACGGCTTCAACTTCAAGCAGACCGGCGATAGCCAAAACCATCAGCTGCGCGCCGAGCGGGTGATCCATCGCGACGCCGTGAGCAAGACATCCCTCAGCACCGGTCTCTCTTACCTGCGCACCAACAACTTCATCGAAGACAGCAAGCTCAAGCTGAGCAGCAACCGCATCAGCGAAGCGCAGTTCGGCATCAACCACGGTCGGCGAGTCGGCAGCGCGTTCGTCAACATTGACCTCGGCATGCAGCAAGGCATCGGCGTGTTCGATGCTCAGGGTAATGGCGATCCAGGTCCCGGCGAACCGAATGCGCGCTACCGCAAATACACCGCCACCGCGAGCTACCTGCAACCGTTCAAGGTGTGGGGCGAATCGTTCAGTTTCAGCAGCCTGATGACCGGCCAGCGCAGTGAAGACGTGCTGTTCAGCCCGCAGCGCACCAGCCTCGGCGGTCAGTCGTCGATTCGCGGTTACAAGGATCAATCCTTGTCCGGCGACAGCGGTGGTTACTGGCGCAACGACCTGCGCTGGACCCGCCCGGTAACGCTGGAATGGCTGCGCCCGGTGTTCGCCGAATACGGCACCAGCCTCGGTTACGACCAGGGCGTGATCCGTGGCGATCGCTACAACGGCGACCAGCACGGCCGTATGTCCAGCAACTCGGTGGAGGTGTTTGCCCGCGGTCAGCACCTGGCCGCCAGCGTGACCTTTGCTCATTCCCTGGAACGTCCGGACACCCTGACCGAGCGCGAAGCGCCGATCTATTTCCGCATGGATTTCTTCCTCTAATTTCGCCTCATCGAGACCTTCGACATGGACGCCCGTCAATTCGCCTTCCTGAGCCGTCAGCCTTCTTCTGCCGTCAAAACCCGCGAGCACTTCTGGGGCATGCCCAAGCGCGGACTGGCGTTCCTGTTGGCGAATGTGATGTTCTGGCAACCGATGTGGGCGCAGGCGGAAGGGATCGTCGTGGCCTCGCCGGGCACCAGCCTCGGCCAGGCGGGCAATGGCGTGCCGATCGTCCACATCGCCACGCCCAATGGCACCGGCCTGTCGCATAACCAGTTTCACGATTACAACGTCGGCACCCAGGGCGTCATCCTCAACAACGTCGCCAACCAGACCGGCGCAACGCAATTGGGCGGCATAATCGTCGGCAACCCCAACCTCACCAACCGCGTCGCCGCACAAACCATCCTCAACGAAGTGATCGGCGGCAGCCCGAGCCAGTTGCGCGGTTACACGGAAGTGGCGGGGCAGTCGGCGCGGGTGATTGTCGCCAACCCTTACGGCATCAGTTGCAACGGTTGCGGGTTTATCAACACGCCGCGTGTGACGCTGACCACCGGCAAGCCGGTGCTCGACAACGGGCGACTGGATCGTTTTCAGGTCGATCAGGGCAGCGTCTCCATCGATGGCGCCGGGCTCAACGCCAACAACGTCGACAGCTTCGAAATCATCACCCGCAGCGCGAAGATCAACGCCGAGATTCAGGCGAAGAACCTGACCATTGTGGCCGGTCGCAACGACGTCAATGCACAGAGCCTCAACGCCACCGCACGTGCCGATGACGGCAGCGCCAAACCGCAACTGGCTATCGACTCGTCGGCGCTGGGCGGGATGTACGCCGGGGCGATCAAACTGGTCGGTACCGAGGCCGGGGTCGGGGTGAAACTGGCCGGCAACCTGGCGGCCAGTGGCGGTGATATCCAGATCGACGCCAATGGCCATCTGAGCCTGGCGCAGACCTCTGCCGTCGGCGCGGTAAACGTCAACGCCGCCAGCCTCGACGCCCAGGGTCCGGTCTATGCCGGCAGTTCCGTCAACGTGCAAACCCAAGGCAACCTGACCAACCAGCAAACCCTCGCCGCCCGGGACGGTATCGCGCTGAGTGCCGGCGGGCAGTTGACCAACAACGGCATCATCGAGGCCGGGGTCAATGCCGATGACAGTCGCAACACCAACGGCGATGTCAGCCTAGTGGCGCAGAACCTTAACAACAGCGGGAAAAGCGTGGTTGCCAGCCGTAATCTGACGGTGAACACCGCTCAGGCCCTGAATAACCCGAGCGGTACGTTGAGCGCTAGGCAAACTGCCAACATCACCGCCGGGACCTTGGATAACCAGAACAAAGGTCGAGTGTTGAGTAACGGCAGTCTCAATCTCGCGGCCAATCAGGTACTCAATGGCAATGGTCTGATTACCAGTACCGGTAATCTCAACGCCACCCTTGGTTACCTGAACAATCGCGCTGGCGAACTCTCGAGCCTGGCCGCCGCGACGTTGCGCATGGCGACTCTGGATAACGTGGCAGGGCTGGTGAACGCCGGTCAGGCCTTGAGCATCACCGCCACGGCGGCATTGAGCAATCAGGGTGGCAAACTCACCAGCCTCGACGCCTTGAGCCTCAACGCCGGCAAGGTCGATAACAGCAGCGGGGGCCGGATCGCCAGCAACAAAGCGCTGACCGCCAGTGTCATCAGTCTCGATCAGCATGATGGTGGGCAGCTCACCAGCGCTACGTCGTTGGCGCTGGATCTGAATCACGGCGAGCTGAACAACCAGAACGGTTTGATTAACGCCCCGTTGCTGGTGCTAAAAAACCTCGCGCAGGTGGACAACCGCAACGGCGAAATTTCCAGTGCCCAAGCGTTCACGCTGGCGGCCGACAGCCTCGACAACAGCAACGGTAAACTGCTCGGCAACCAGACCGTGACCCTGCGCGTGCTGCAGTCGATGACCAACGTCAAAGGCGTGATCGCGGCGGAAAGCGTCGATGTACAGGCCGGTAGCCTGAACAACAACGGCGGCACCCTTACCAGTCGCACCAACGTTGATCTTCGGGTTACCGGCCAGCTCGATAACCAGGACAAGGGGCTGATCAACGCTACCCAAAACCTGAACATCAACACGGCGAGTTTGAACAATCAGAACGGCGGCTCGTTGCTCGGCAGCGCCATTACCATCGACTTCAGCGGCGCCATGGGCGACCTGAACAACTCCAACGGCCTGATCACCACCGCCGGGCAACTGAGCATCCGCAACCTGCGGGACTTGAACAACCGTGGCGGTGAACTCTCCAGCAGCCAAAGCTATACGCTGAAGGGCCGCAACCTGGACAACAGCGACGGCAAACTCATCAGTCGTCAGCAACTGGACCTTACGGCCGATACCACCACTAACCTCGATGGTCTGATTTCCGGTTGGCAAAGCCTGAGCCTTCTAGGCGGCAGCCTCGACAACCGTAATCAGGGCACCTTGTCGAGCCGCGACGGTGATGTGCTGGTGGACCTCACCGGCGCTGTGCGCAACAGCGACGCCGGCGCTCTGGTCAGTAACGGCACGTTGAAGGTCACGGCGGCCAGCCTCGACAACAGTGACAACGGCATTCTTTCCAGTGCCGGCGCGCAAACCTTGGTCATCGCCGGAGCACTGAATAATGCCCACGGTGGTTTGATCGACAGCGGCGCCGCTTTGGATATTCAGGCCCAAACCCTCAGCAACACCAACGCAACGATCAACGCACAACAGGACATCAGCTTCACCGGCACCGACCTGAACAACAGCGCCGGTACCTTGGCCGGCAATGGCGCGATCACCCTCGATCTGCTCGGCACCTTGACCAATACCAGCGGCAAACTGGCGAGCAAAGGCCCGTTGGTCATTCAGCGCGCGGTGCAGATCAACAACCAGGGCGGCCAACTGACCAGCCAGGGTTTGCTGAGCCTGTTGACCGGCGGATTCGATAACCGCAATAGCGGCATTGTCGCGGCCAACGATCTACTGACGCTCACGGCCAGTGGCGTGGTGCAGAACAGCGCGAACGGTCAGGTCTTCAGCAGCAACGCTGGCCTGACGCTCAATGCCGCCAGCCTCGACAACGCCAAGGGCTCCCTGCAAAGCGAGGGCGACCTGACGGTAAAAACCAGCGGCGCCATCGATAACCAGAGCGGGCGCATCGTCGCCAAGGCCGGCAACCTCGACATCACCGCCGCCAGCCTCGACAGCCGCGGCGGTGTGCTCTCCAGCCTGCAAGGCGCCTTCAGCAGCCGCATCACTGGTGTACTGCGCAACGGCTATGACCTGAACAACAACCGTCAGGGCGGGATCATTCAGGCCCAGAGCCTGGACCTCAAGGCACTGGCCGGCATCGACAACTACGGCGGGCGGATTACCGCGCAAACCGGTGATGCCATCGTCGATGCCGGCACCAACGGCAACATCGACAACCGTAATGGCGGTCTCTACGCCAAGGGGTTGGTCAGCGTCACGGCTAAAGACTTCGACAACAGCGGCGACAACGACGGGCAGATCGGCGGGCAGCAGATCGACCTGAGCCTGCGCGGTGCATTGAACAACCGCCTGGGCATCATCGAAAGCGAAAGCACCCTGACCATTTCCGCCGCCAGCCTCGACAACCAGACCGGTCAACTTCGTGCACTAGGCAACAATGGTAAAACCGCGTTCACCCTCGGCGGTCTGTTCGACAACCGTAATGGCACCGTGGAATCCGCCAACACCAACCTAGCCCTCGCTGCCGGTAGCTTGCTGAACGCCGGCGGCAACGTGCTACACGTCGGCACCGGCCTCTTCGACATCGCCACCGGGCAACTGGGCAGCGCTGGCGGCAACTTCGTCACCCGTGGTGGCCTGACCCTGACCGCCGCCAACTGGACCAACAGCAGTGTGATCCAGGCCGATCGCCTGACCGTCAACATCAACAGCCTCAACCAGACCGCCAGCGGTCAACTGCTGGCCGTCAGCACACTGACCGGTAACGGCGGTAACTGGAATAACGATGGCCTGATCGCGAGCGACGACAGCCTGAGCCTGACGCTCGGTGGCACGTACTCCGGCAATGGCCGGGTCAGCAGCCTGGGAACGTTCGGCCTCAGTGCTGCACAACTGAACCTCAATGCCGCATCGAGCCTCGCCGGTGGCGGCAACACAACCATTTCCGTGGGAGGGCAGCTCAACAACGCAGGTCGCCTGACGTCGGCTGCCGACCTGACCCTGACGGCCGGTAGCGTAAACAACACCGGCACCGTGGGCGCCGGCGAGAACCTGACGTTGACCACAGACGTGTTACGCAACGACCGCGGATTGATCTTCAGTGGCGCAGACATGCAGCTCCTGAGCCCCAGCTTCACCAACTACTACGGGCAGGTCTACAGCCTGGGCAGCACGCTCATCGCCAGGGACAAAAACAAGGCCAAGGCTGATCTGCTGGACAACAGGTCTGGAGGGATTGAGAGCACCGGCGACCTGACAATCGCCGCCACGACGGTTAACAACGTCATGGATGTGTTGCAGTACACCGAGCATGAGAAAAGTGTCGCGACCATCACTCAGTTGTCGTGCACGCTGATTGCCTATGGATGTGACAGCCGTGGCGGTGGCCGCATCAACGGCCTTTGGGAAATTGCAGAAACCGATCGTTTGAAGATCACGCTTCATTCTGAAGCCGCCTCGATCAACAGCGGCGCGGACCTGTTGATTAATGCGGGAGAAGTGAACAACACCAGCAGTAGCATGACCGCCGCCGGGGATTTAAAGATCACGGCGTCGACGATCAACAACAAGGGGGTGCAAGAGCAGGACATCGAAACCACCCGACGATTCGTGAGCTGGGTCAACGAAACCGCCTCGGCCATTGGCATGGCTGATCTCTTCACCCAACGAAACAACCCGACACCCTCGGCCACCGTCGAACAGGACATGAGCAACTTTCTGGCCTGGATGGGCGAAACACTGCCGACCAGCAGTCGCATCATCAACGGCGAGTCTCTGGATGCCATCATCCAGGCGGGCGGAAACGTCACCCTCGATGCCACCCAGAACATCAACAACAGCGTGGTCCGCCCGTTCTATGCCTATGTGGCGGCGGGTCGCACCACAACCGACACCGGCGCGGGCAGTGGCTACTCGACGCGGATCCAGATCAACCAGCAACTCGCCCCCGATCTGGCCCAGCAACAAGTCAACCCGCTGGCGCTCCCCGGCTTCAGCCTGCCCACCAGCCAGAACGGCCTGTTCCGTCTGAGTCAGGAAGGCAGTACCAACCCGACCGGCACCGGCCCACAAAGCTGGACCCTCACCGGCGCCACCGTCACCTCGTCTACCAGTACGCCGGTCACTATCAACCGCGTGCAAGGCCTGCCGAGCAACGCCGGCAAATCCCACCCGCACAAATACCTGATCGAAACCAACCCGGCACTCACCGACCTCAAGCAATTCATGAGCTCGGACTACCTGCTGTCCGGCCTCGGCTACGACCCCGACCAGAGCGCCAAGCGCCTGGGCGACGGTCTCTACGAGCAGAAACTGGTCCAGCAAGCCGTGGTCGCCCGCACCGGCCAACGCTTCATCGACGGCCAGACCTCCGACGAAGCGCTCTACAAGTACCTGATGAACAACGCCATCGCCAGCAAGGAGCAGCTCAACCTGAGCCTCGGCGTGACCCTCACTTCACAACAAGTCGCGGCCCTGACCCACGACATCGTCTGGCTCGAAGAGCACGAAGTGAACGGCGAAAAAGTCCTGGTGCCAGTGCTGTACCTGGCCAACGCCAACCATCGCTTGGCGGCCAACGGCGCGCTGATCCAGGGCAGCGACGTAACCCTGATCGCCGGCAAAGACCTGAACAACGCCGGCACCCTGCGCGCCAGCCAGAACCTTGATGCGACGGCCAAGAATGATCTGGTGAGCAGCGGGTTGCTGGAGGCGGGGGACCGGTTGAAGGTGCTCGCCACCAATAATTTGACCAACAAGGCGGGGGGCATTATTGCCGGGCGGGACGTGACGCTCGCGACCACGAAAGGCGACGTGATCAATGAACGCACGGTGACCTCCCACGACAGCAGCGTCGGCGACTACAGTCACGCACGAGACTTCGTGGACAACGCCGCCCGCATCGAAGCCGCCAACAACTTGGTGATCAACGCCGGGCGCGATGTGATCAACACCGGTGGTGTGTTGAAAAGCGGTGGCGACATGGACATCGATGCCAAGCGCGACGTCACCATCACCTCCGTGGAGGAGCGCCACTCCGAAAGCCGTACCAACTTCCTCGACTCAACCCTCACCCAGCACGGCGCAGAGGTCAGTTCCGGTGCCGGCCTGACAATCGATGCCGGCCGCGATATGGCGGCGGTCGCCAGCAAGATCGACGCCAAGGGCGACGTGACCATCGAGGCTAAGCGCGATGTGTTCTTCGGTGCCGCTGCCGACGAAGAGCATTCCTATTTCAAGGACAAAAAGGAAACCCGTCAGGAAGACCACATCAGTCAGATCGGCACCTCACTGGAGGCGGGAGGCAAACTCACGCTCAAATCCGGCAAGGACATGACCCTGGTCGCCAGCGACATCAGCGCCGGCAAAGAAGCCTACCTGCACGCCGACGGCGACCTGCAACTGCTGGCCGCGCAAGACAGTGATTACTCGCTGTATGACATGAAGAAAAAGGGCGGCTTTGGCGCCGAGAAAACCCAGCGCGATGAGGTGACGCAGATCACCCACATCGGTACGCAGATCAAATCCGGTGGTGACCTGACGTTGTCCAGTGGGGGGGATCAGCGGTATCAGGTGGCGAAGCTCGACAGCGGCAATAACATCGTTCTCGACAGCGGTGGTTCCATCACGTTTGAAGCAGTCAAGGACCTGCATGACGAGAGCCATACCAAGAGTGATGGCGACGCCTTCTGGACCTCATCGAAAGGCAAGGGCAATACCGACGAGACACTGCGCCAGACCCAGATGATTGCCAAAGGCAACATCGTGATCAAGGCTGTGGATGGCCTGAAAATCGACATCAAACAGGTCGATCAGCAAAGCGTCAGTCAGACCATTGATGCGATGGTCCAGGCCGATCCGCAACTGGCCTGGCTGAAGCAAGCCGAAGCTCGGGGTGATGTCGATTGGCAGTTGGTCAAGGAAATCCATGAGTCGTTCAAGTATGAAACCTCGGGGCTTGGGCCTGCTTCTCAAATCATCATCGCAATCATCATGGCGGCCATTGTCGGCCCAGCTGCGCTGACGGCGTTCGCCGGTGCGGGGACCATAGGGGCTGCAGGTCTTGCAGCAGTGGCTACAGGTGCTGCAACAAACGCGACCACTAGTTTTATCAATAACGGTGGGAATCTTGGGGCGGTGTTCAAGGATGTGACGTCTTCGGATGCGCTCAAGGGCTACGTGATTTCAGGGGTGACGGCGGGTTTCACGGCCGCTTACATCAATGATTTGACTGGGACGACTACAAACTCCTTCACTGGCAAAGTCACTGGCCCCCCACTGAACACCTGGACGGGCGTCGGTCAGTTTGCTTCAAGCCAAGTGCTGCAAGTTGGGACGTCAGCACTGCTGGGCAAGGCGTTGGGGCAGGACGTCAGTGTCAGTGATGTATTGAAAACAGCTCTGTTCAATACATTGGCGGCAGCCAGTTTCAACGCGGTCGGTGACTATACGAAAGCCTATGCCGACGGATCTGTTCAGAAAATCGCGATACACGCGATGGTCGGTGGGTTGCTTTCAGAAATATCGGGTGGTGATTTTGCAACGGGCGCCTTGGCAGCAGGTGCGAATGAAGCCCTCATCGTAGACCTGAATAAATTGGTTGCTGGCGACCCTGATTTGCGTTCCATGGCATCTCAGATCGTCGGGGTACTGGCGGCGTCGACGCAAGAGGGGGATGCAGAAACGCTGCAAAGTGGGGCATGGGTTGCCAACAATGCTACGCAGTACAATTTTGAAATTCACATGCCGCCAGGTTTGACGGAGTATGGACAAGCAGCAACGTCCCTCACGGAATTCATGCGGCAAAATAAAGCCTCAGCAGAAGAAATTGCCCAAACGCAATTGGCACTGGCTCAAGGGCAAGGTTTTGATGGCGTCCTGCCTGCAAATGAGTTCGTCAAGGCGTGGGGCGCCTTCACTGCGGGAGAGCTTTCCGGATTAGGGTTGGCTGCGTTACTAGGGAAGGCGGGGTCGTGGTTTGCAAAAGAGTCAGTTATAGTTGGGGCAAAAGGAACTGGGGCTGTTGTAGATGACACGATCAAGGCATTACCAGCCCCAAGACAAATAGATGCATCGTGGAGCGCGAGCACTTATAACAAAGGCGGTTTGATGACAGGAATTGAGCATGTATTCTATCGCCATGGGCCTGACTCAGGATTTGGGAATGTTAGTAAGTTCTCGCAGGGAACATCTGTTAAAGATGTCTCTAGTTATGTTGATAACGCACTGAGATATGGGAAGGTAACTCCTAATGGCCCAGGTGGGCACGTTATTGAGTACAACGCAGGTAAGGTGATTGGAACAAACGTCTCAGGCGCTCCAACATCGACAATCAAAATAAATGTTCGGGATGGTGTGATTCAGACTGCATTCCCGTACTAGTTAGGAATGGTTATGAGCAGTGGCGGCACACTAATAGAACGATTTGTCGCCCAAGAGTTGGACGACAGCGTTCGCTCTATTTTGAAAGATGCCTTTGATGAGCGGATGTGCTCAAAGAGCGTTCTGCTCAGGGAGTTCGAGTTTAATTGCTTTGACGTTTCTTTGGACTTTGAAAAAGGCATCGTCACATTGCAAGATGTTCTTTCCGCTGGAGAGAGTAGCTTTCTTGATATACCGATACGTGATTTTATCTCTGCTTGCGGTTTGAATGTCTCTTGTTAATTCTGAAACATACATAAAATTGGAGTCGAAAGCAGCCCGTGCGACGCTCGCCGCCGGCACATGTTGTGGTCCGCGACAATCACGAACACCGGTATGAGCGAGTGGTTAGGGTAAGGGGGCGGATTTATTTGTTTTCGGAGTAAAGAAGCGCGATCTGCGACTTTCGATTTTAACTTGAATCGTATCGGTGATTAATATGGCTGATGAAAAGAAATCTGATTGGGTCAGTCGAGGGAAAACAATTAAGCAACTCGTGAAGGAACTGCAGTCGTTCGAAAATCAAGAACTGCAAGTTGAGATATCAACGGACGATGGTGCGACCCAAAAACCGATTAGCTTGGTTGTAAAATTTGGCAATACATGTGTTCTAATAAATTGTGAATAGGAGATGTGTTTCGCATAGGTTCAGGGGCTACCGCTAGCAGCATTGGCTCGGTCGTATTGAACGCAAAGTGAACGGATTTATTTGTTTGGCATCGGTGAAATGACCGGAAAATAAATCTGTCCCGAATGGCACTTACTTAACATGTTTTGCGTGCCCATTTTTCCTGACATCTGCCCTTGCTGACCGACGCGGTTTGGTCAGCAAGGGGTAGGCTTGAGGTCTTCGTTTTATGGCTCGCGGCTCGATACGACCAGGTCGGTTTCCAACGCGCCTTTGAGCGATCAGCGTCAATAAATTTGACAGGTCATCCTCTTCTTCAAGGCGGCCGTATTGTCGCATGGCCAGCCATAACTGAAGGCTGTGTTTGAAACTCAGTTCGCGAGGTAAGCAGTCAGCTAATAAAGCCGATTGCGCCATGAGCATTCGGATCAGATTGTGTGCCAACAGATAGACCCATAACTCCTTGACTGCCATGCCTGGGGTTTTGCAGCTTAACTTTCCAAGTCCCAGCGTAGCTTTGAGATTGCGTAAATCTAACTCGACATGCCATCGCCCCTTGTACAGCGATTTGAGGGCTGTTTTGGGTGTCTGCTTCGGGCAATGCAACGTGGTCACCAACGTCTTTCCGCCAGCCTTCAGCTCTCGCACTGTCAGCCTTCAGGCGCCTGTTCGTAATGCGACTGACTCATCCAAGGCGGCCTTCTTTCGGGCTTTTTCAACTCGATCAGATGATCTTCCGAACCGAGACTTTGCCCCAAGCGAAAGTCCGTGCTGCGCCGTCGAGCACCGTATTGTTCGAACACGCCATCGATACCTCTTCGTTGCAACTCGCACAGCAAGAAATAGGTAGCGTAGTAAGCGTCGCCTAACAAAATGTCACCTGTTTTCAACGTGTCGAGCATTGATCTGAGCAGCGTCTGTTCATCGCCGCCCTTGCCTCGGAAACGCCCAAGGGCAGCATCTAAAACGGCGCCGCTGGAGAGGCAAACGATGCCAACCACTCGACACAGCGGAAAACCAAGACCGACTTTCTGACCGCGAGACTGCGGATAGGCACCCTGATTGGCTGCGGTGTCGGGCATGCTGACCGTCGTACCGTCCACAAGGCGTACAGGCCGTCCCATCCAGCGCCACGACGAGGGTGCTTTTTCACTTATCGAAGCACCGGTGTGCCTGACCAGCGTGGAAACCATCTCAACAGGCAGCCGCTCTCTGGCTTTACAGTAGGCGCCCGTGCGAGTGCTATTGGGCTTCATGCCGCCACAAGACCGTTTGATGGACAAGTCGTTGACGGCGTTCTGGCAGGAACGGTCGGCACTCATCGCTTGAGCCAGGAACATAGACAGCGTTTCAGTCGGCGGAAACAGACGCTCCCGATATTCTGGCAGTGCAGACTCGACGCGCTGTAACAGTTCGGGAGCGGTGAGAAGATTAAAAAACGCATAGGCATCACAGTTCGAAGCGTGTCGATGGAAACGTTGCTGTTGATGCTGGAGAATTTGACGTCTACGATTCATTGGGGCTGTGTCCTTGGTTCGTCGGTGTGTGTTCGCAACTATCACCGTAGACCAAGACCAGCCCTTCTTCATTTTTTGCTTTTAGCTCAACTGGTTAGCTGCTAAGTAAGTGCCATTCAAATCTGTCCCCTTTTTGTTAAAAAAATAGGTGTTAAGGTTGTGAGTAGTATTGAGCAGCTTTTTTTCTTACGGCGCAAGCAAAGGAGGTTTGTAGTTATGGCGGATTCTGCAATGATTATTTCTTCAGCGCTATTGACGGTAGAAGAGTTTCAGGTGTTTATATATAGCAACGGAGGGTCTGTTAAATTTGGCGAATTCCCTCGAGGAGCGATAAGTGAAGGCGAGTCAGATATATGGTTGGCAATGTTGCCAAAAGATGTTTGTGAGGGTTTTTATGATGCGGAGGATATTCTTGAGTGGGAGGGTGTTCTAGGTGCAACTCCACAGACACTCATTGAAATGAGATTGGACCATACTCGGAGGTCTAGATTAATGTATCTGAACGTTTTCTTGAATTTTGGTAAGCGTTGGAATTGTATCTTGCACGATGTCGACGACTCAATTTTGTCCTGTGGTTTGGTTTGGGATAAGTATGGAGATATATTACGTTAACCTTCGGGAGCCATGGTGCGGACTTACTTGTTTGGCTGGAGAAAAGGGGACAGATTTATTTATTTTGCTGTGTGCCCGGAAAATAAATCTGTCCCCTTTTATTGGGATCCGAAGAATCCTGGCCAATGGTTGACCAAAACATCTAATAAATTGAAGAATTCGATGTTCCCTTCCACTTGGGATAAGGCACGATTGATAAATGAAATTGATGGCGCATGGAATAGTCCTGATAAGGTTGTAACAGGAACCATATGGCGGTCGACAACCCCATCTGGGGTTGAGGTCGAGGGATATGTTTCTCCAAGGACAACTATCTATCCAATTTATAGACCTTGACGAGAGGCAGGCACATGG
Organism: Pseudomonas sp. LBUM1660; assembly: GCF_059695935.1. Classification (NCBI taxonomy): domain Bacteria; kingdom Pseudomonadati; phylum Pseudomonadota; class Gammaproteobacteria; order Pseudomonadales; family Pseudomonadaceae; genus Pseudomonas; species Pseudomonas sp. LBUM1660. The sequence continues at coordinate 1,779,079 of NZ_CP166795.1, forward strand.
AACTGAAGTATTACTATATTCCCGGAGGAATTCACCCTATTGCTGGGACAGTGCTTTACAGGGCCGCGTTGGTTTCTTCTGGAGAGAATGCTGAGCGGTATGAGCTCTATATTTGCACTGTTCTTAACGCGATTGCTCAGACACAAGGGGATTGTGATCGACTACTAGATTGCATAACTTCGATCGAAGATGGTTCCGAATCATCAGAGGTCGGGGGGGGCAATGATGTTGAGCTGACCATGGACGCTACAGGTGTCCAGGTCGACATCCTGATCAACGACGACTGGGTTGGACAGCCCGAAGGTAAATTTACCCTGCAAGAGTGGCGTCAGGTTCTGGAGCAGTGGAAGCTTTTCTTGGGGCTGCCAGAATCGGCAGAAACGGTAGTTATGTTCAAATTACCGTAAGCCCCTCAGATCTTGTGCCTATCAGGAAAACGGGCAACCCTAAGGTCGTCCGTTTTCTTCACTGTTCCATCCTGAAAATGGATCAGAAGGCGTAAATCTTATTCAGAACGGGACAGAGGGAGCAGGATTCAAAGCCTTTTTGCCCCGGATCGTGATTGGCACAACGACTTCTTGAATTGATATCCCCCTCTTTATGCCCAAGGATCGGACATGTTTTCCAAATTAGCGTTGATGTTTTTAGCCCTGTCACTTTCTGCCTGCGGACCTTCTCGTTCAGTATGGATCGATAGCGCCAACAACCTGGTAGGGCAACCAATACCCGACCTCGAAAACAGCCCTTGCGATGTTCGCTGTCGACTCATGTTGTGGTCCCCGAACAATCACGAACGCCGCTACCAGCGAGTGGTCGAGGGTGACGGCAATCGTTACTACTTCAACTGGCTATTCGATTGCAGCTACTCGGTGTACACCACGGCCGATGGAGTGATCCGGTCGTGGCGTTTCGAGACTCTGCGGCCTGAAAGTTGTTATGTGTTCTAGCTCACTATCCCCCATGGCAGCAGCTGGATGACGTCTTGTCGTCGTATTTGTCGTGGTGCTGCACCCATTCCATGATTTCCTCTTCGTTACGGCCCTTGGGCATGAGGTCGAGGTAGTTATAGGCCCCTACCAACATGTCTAGGCCACGAGCATAAGTGGAATAGGTGTGGAAGATTTCTCCCGCTTCATTGCGATAAAACACGCTGAGGCCGGGGAGTTCTTCTTCGGCGCCGTCGGATTTTTCGTAGTTGTAGGTAGCTTTACCGGCAGCGACGTCTTCGGCTCGGGCGGTGACGCCGAAGTCGTAGTTGAAATCGCAACCTTCTGACGACACCCAGTCGAATTTCCAGCCCATGCGCCGTTTGAAGGCCTGGAATTCGGCAAACGGTGCGTGAGAAACCGCCACCACGGCGACGTCATGGTGGGCCAGATGCTGGTTGGCGCCGTCGATGTGGTCGGACAGGAACGAGCAGCCGGGGCAGCCTTCGTCCCATCCGGCGGCGAACATGAAGTGGTAGATGACCAATTGGCTGCGGCCGCCGAACAGGTCGGCGAGTTTCAGTTCGCCGTTGGGGCCTTGGAAGTGGTAGTCCTTGTCGATTTTCACCCAAGGCAGGGCGCGGCGTTCGGCGCTGAGTTTGTCTCGTTCTTTGGTGAAGGCTTTTTCGTGGGCCAGGTGTTGTTTGCGGGCGGCGAGCCATTCTTCGCGGGACACGACGGGATGATTCTGAACGTTCATCAGGTTTCTCCTTCGCAATGCTGGGAGGTGTCTTACAGAGCCTAGTCGTTTGACCTGCGTCCAAATCGACATGCCGTCGGTCGTTAGCCGCAAAAAACTCGGCTGAACGGCTGCGTGCGGTGTCGGTCACAACTTAAGAAGGCCATCTCACTCACAGGCTTTGGAGGTTGAATCAGGATGACAACTTACAACTGGGATTTGATTGAACGCTTGCTGCACGAAGTGCAACACGGTGAGTCCAGTTTCACGCCGCGCCCGTATGCCGAGCAGTACGCTGCGGAGAAAGCGGCGGAAGGCGAGCAGACTGAAAACCTCGATCACCTCAAGGCTGTGGCCGGCGAGTACGAAAAATTACTGCTGGCGCGCGGTTATATCGAGCCTCGGCCCGTGGAACAGGGTGGCACCGGCTCCAATTACATTTTGACGGCTCGGGGCTCGAGTTTGTTGAGCCTGATCGACAGCAGCATTCCGGGTAATGACCATCCGCGGCAGGTATTGGACGAGCAGGAAGATGCGCTGGATGAGGTGACGTTTGATGAGGTGGCGTCGAAGGCGCAGATTGCCTGAACACCACCGATAACTAATGTGGGAGTGAGCAGGCTCACTCCCACATTTTGATTTGTGTTGGGCCTAACCTTTCTGAGCGGCTTTGAGGCATTTCAAATCGTTGAAGTCCTTGCGCACCCCTTCAATCTTTTTCAGCAGCCGCTGGCGCTGAGCCGGTGTACTCTCAGCCATCAAATCCACAAACAAGCTTCGCGCCTGCGCTTCGGTATTGGCGTAGGCCTGACGGTACGCCGTCGTCCACAAACTCTCGCGATTCACCAGAAGTGTCTCGATACGCTGTGGGAATTCCGGACTCTGGCGCTGCGCAACCGCCGCGCTGAACTGCTTCTGCCAATGGACGCGGTTGGCGATCCATTGCGTGTTCTGGTCACCCAAGGCGTTCGACCAAGTGACCACCCGTTGTCGCTGAGTCGGGCTGAGCGGACCCAGCCAGTCATTCAGGCGCTTTTCCATGCGCTCGGCGCGCTGCTTGATCTGCTGATCGAGAGACGGTTTAACGTAATCCTCCTGGCGTTTTCGCTGATCCTTGGCGAAGGCGTCGTTCATTTCCGCGACTTGCTTGTCATCCAGCCCCTGTAACAACTCGATGGCCGAGGGCGTGATTTCCCGGGCGGTCTGGGCGATGGCGGCTTTGGCTTCCTGAGTACGGGTTTGCAGCGCGGCTTCGGTGACCTGATTGGTCTCGACCATGGTCTGCAAGCGGTCCAGCCAGTCGAGATAGCCCGGCAATTGCGTAGTGCAGTGCCAACTCAAGTGTTCCTTGAGGCGCTCGTTGAACCAGCCTTTTTGTTCGCCGTTCATGTCCAGGTAGTCGCTGAGCGTCCACGGAATGATCACGTCGAGATTGCGGTAGGCCAGGCCCACGCGGCTGCACGCGCCAAGGGCGAGGCTGAGGGTGATGATGACGGCGAGATACTTCAACCAGCGCGACATGGGCAAGTCCTTGCGAAGGCCTGGCTTCTTGAGGGGATTCTTATGTGAACGCAGAATGGGCCCGGCAGTTCAGCCGATCAATAGAAGGCGCGCTCGGCCTTGAGGGTGACCAACCCGTCGCATTGGCTGTTGTGCCCGGAATAGGCGGAACAGTCGCTGCCGCTGAGGCTTGAATCGCTGTAGATCAGGTTCAGGTCGACGCCCATGACCGGCCGCGAAAGTTGCACCGACCAATCGGTGAAACTGCCGATATAGCCACCGTCGACGGACGCCGGCGTGTTGAGCTGGTGGGTGGTGTATTTCATGCTGACTCCGATGCCGAACGGCTGATTGCCGCCCAGGTCGGCGAAGACGGTGCTGTTCTGTTTGTCCGGGTCGTTGCTGAACGCTGCGCCGAAACGGCTGCCGAGAAAGGTCAGGCCACCGAACAGCTCCTGGCTGTCGAGGGTGTCTACTTTCGGATAGCTGTAGCGGATCATGCCGACTTCGTAGCCGAGGGTATTATCGAAAGGCTGTTTAAAGCCCATGTAGGAGTCGACTTCCAGGTTGGCGCCGGGCGACAGACCCATGCTTGGTGCCCATTGGCCCACATAAAAGCCGCTGTCATGACTCAGGTCGAGACCACCGTGAAACGAACCGGTGCTGGAAGGTTTGACCAGCCCTTGGGCCATGCTGCGGCTGGGGGTGGTGCCGAGTTTGAGGTCGAAGTCGCCCAGTTCACGCTGAAAGATTTGCGCATTGGCGAATGAACACGACAGCAGGCTGCCGAGCAATAAATAGGAGGGTTTGAGCATGCGTCACTCCATGACCGCGAGGAGCAGGAACGAAAACCTACTGAAACGCTTGATCTAGACGTGTGCAAGCATACCGGCGAATGCTCGGCATTGAAGGCCGTTCGTCGATTTTTGAAATATGGGTGTGTTTGGCGGGGTGTTGCGGGGAGGTTCCAGTCCAAGCGCTTCGAAGCTCAAAGCGCTTACGGACCAGGTGACGCGGCGGATCTTTGGGGGAGTGTTACTTCTTGCCCAAAGTGATCTGCTTGGACGGGCCGAACGTCTGGCCGCTGACGCCTTTGGCAATTTGCTGGATCTCGCCGCCGGACTTGAGGAACGCAGCAATCTGGTTGTTGATCGATTCGCTGGTTTCAACGGCTGGAGCTGGCTTTGCTTTGCTGTTGGATGCTTTTACACGCATGGCGGCCATTAACCTGTAGAAAATTAACTTGGCCAGGCATCGTACAGGAAATACTTGACAATTGCTTGGCAAATATCCCCTCAAAATACACATCGTAGGGGCACAATTACTCACAAGTTAATATTAGAAATACGCCCCTAAGCTGCTGTTTTAACTAAGAACGACGGTAGAAACGTCAGGGCTTCTGATGGTCTGGCAGGGGTAAAAATCACCCGTTCGGCCTGACGAGCGGCCAAAAGCCTGAGGCAGGGCCTAGGAAAATTAAGGCCTTCAGAAGAATTTCTGGTGTCACCGGGCTGGCCACAGAAACGTTGCCCGCAAAAACGGGTAGAATGCCGCCCACGCAATGAGGGTATTGGAAATGGCTTTAGTCGGGCGCTACAACAGTTTGCAAGTGGTTAAACACACTAACTTCGGTTTATATCTTGACGGTGGCGCGGACGGCGAAATCCTCCTGCCTAATCGTTATATTCCCAAAGATATTCCCAGCGAAGATGAAGATTGGCTCAACGTTTTTGTTTATCTGGACAGCGATGACAAACTCATCGCAACTACCGAAACGCCGAAAGTTCAGGTCGGTGAATTCGCCAGTTTGAAAGTCGTTGAAGTCAACAGCATCGGTGTCTTCCTGGATTGGGGTCTGCCGAAGGATCTGCTGCTGCCGTACTCCGAAGAAAAGCGCCAGATGACGGCAGGCGAGTATGTCGTGGTGCACGTCTACCTCGACAAACACACCCGCCGCATCACCGCGACGGCACGCCTGGACCGCTACCTCGACAAGACCCCGGGCAACTACACCCCAGGCCAGGAAGTTGACCTTCTGGTGGCTGAAGCGACCGACATGGGCTTCAAGGCGATCATCAACAACAAGCATTGGGGCCTGATCCACAAGAACGAAATCTTCAAGTTCATGCGCGCCGGCAAGGAAGAGAAGGGCTTTATCAAGGAAGTCCGTGCCGACGGCAAGATCAGCCTGAGCCTGCAACCGGTAGGCGAAGAAGCCGCCACCAGCCTCAACTCGAAGATCCTCGCCAAGTTGCGCGAAAACAACGGCACCCTGCCGGTCAGCGACAAGAGCGACCCGACAGTGATCACCAGCCTGTTTGGTGTCAGCAAAGGCAACTTCAAGAAGGCCATCGGTGCGCTGTACAAGAACGGCCAGATCGTCATTCATGCGGATCGCATTGAACTAAGCTGACCTCGCTCCGGCCCCATCTAGAACGATTACATGGGGGTAGGTTATGAAAAAAGGGCTGTTTGCCTACGCGGGCTCCTTGCTCGCGTTTCTCGTGCTCGACGGCCTTTGGCTGGGCGTACTGATGGCGCCGACTTATCGGGCGCTGCTCGGTCCGCTGATGCTCGACCAACCGCTGCTGGCCCCAGCAGCGGTGTTCTATCTGCTCTATGTATTGGGTTGTGTGGTGTTCGTGGTGTTGCCGGCGAAGACTTGGCGACGCGCTTCGGCGCTGGGCGCGTTGTTGGGGTTGGTGGCTTACGGCACGTATGACCTGAGCAACTGGGCGACGTTAAAGGGGTGGTCGGTTCAGTTGGCGTTGATGGATATGGCGTGGGGTGCTTTTGCCACGTGTGTTGCATGTAGCGTTGGGTATTGGGCTGCGCGCAAAGTGCGATGATCTCCGTGGTTTGAGATGACGTCATCGCGAGCAGGCTCGCTCCTACAGTTGATTGTTGTCGTACGTATTTAAAGGTCGCCCCGAAGCGGCATTTTCTGGCCACTTGGTTAATAATCGACAGCCTCATTTTTCGCCCCGGCGCCGTTTGTTCAGCAAGCAGGCCGGGGCTTTGTTTTTTACTGTCGAGCCACTGCCATGTTGTGTGTTGTCGAGGTGTTCCGGTGAGCGCCACCCGGCGTAGCGCCGATGGGTTTGCCCTGCAAGTGATGATCGGGTTGTGCCTGATCTGGGGTATTCAGCAGGTGATGATCAAGTGGGCGGCGCCAGACATTGCGCCGGTCATGCAAGCGGCAGGGCGGTCGGGCATTTCCGCCTTGCTTGTAGGATTGTTGATCTGCTGGAAGGGCGGTTGGGACCAAGTCAGCAGCACCTGGCGCGGAGGCTTGCTGGCGGGTGCGCTGTTTGGCCTGGAGTTCTTTTTCATTTCCGAAGGTTTGCAACTGACCACGGCCGCGCACATGTCGGTGTTCCTTTACACCGCGCCGATTTTCACCGCGTTGGGCGTGCACTGGCTGCTGCCGAGCGAACGTCTGAGGCCCGTGCAATGGCTGGGGATTTTCCTCGCGTTCGTCGGGATCGCCATCGCGTTTGCTGGCGGCGTGTCCTGGGACAACCTCGATCATCGCATGTTGATGGGCGACGCGTTGGGCGTGCTGGCCGGTGCATCCTGGGGCGCAACCACGGTGGTGGTGCGCGCCTCGAGACTGTCGGAAGCCCCGGTTACGCTGACCCTGTTCTATCAGCTGATCGTCGGGTTCGTCGGGCTGTTGCTGATTGCGATCCTCAGCGGTCAGGTGACCCATGTCAGCCTGACTGCCGTGGCGGTGGCGAGCGTGCTGTTCCAGGGATTGGTGGTGTCGTTCTTCAGCTACCTGGCGTGGTTCTGGTTGTTGCGCCGTTATCTGGCGGCGAACCTGGCCGTGTTTTCGTTCATGACGCCGCTGTTCGGTGTCACGTTCGGCGTGGTGTTGCTGGGTGAAGCGCTGAGCCTGAACTTCGTCATCGGCGCGGTGCTGGTGCTGCTGGGCATCACGTTTGTCAGCGCTGAGCAGTGGGTGCGCCGTCGTTTGCGCAAAGCCCTTGGGCAGCAGTGACCGGACGCACAATCGCCCATGACCACGCGGCCATGGGGCGGGCGATGGAGATCGAGTCCTACCCTGGCATGCTGGCGTGTGTGATTGCCGGCTCGGGCGTGGCGCTGATGTCGGAGTCGATGTTGGCCAGCCTGCCGGGCCGCGAAAGCGTGGCGGTGCACCCGTTGGCGGAGCCGTTTGCCCACGCGACGACGTGGCTGATGTGGCGCAAAGGCATGGTCGGGGCCAACCTGAACGCGTGGATTGAGCAGCAACAAGCGGTCTATCCATCGGCGCCAGTGCAGGCTTCGGCGATTGCTTGAACTATCGGTCAGGTATTCTGATCAATTCAGTAACAGATCATTGCGGATTTGGCCGAGCATTGCGTAGGACTTCGGACTATTATCAGTGCGAAGGGGCTACAGAATTTCAGCCGCTCGGCACTACCCTGAAGGGGGCACCATGAAAGAGAAAATCCAAAACTGGCTGCACGATCTGGGTGTTGCACTCGGTCTGATCGAACCGCCTCTGCAACCTGTGCCAATTCGCACTGACGACGAACAGCGTCGACGCCAGCAGCGCCGTCGGTAAACTGCCGACACAGGGCCCGTGACGAGCGGGCTTATTGTGGTGAGCGGGCTGTTGTGGCGAGGGGATTTATCCCCGTTGGGCTGCGAAGCAGCCCCAAGACCATTCAACCGGAGTTGTATCTGGTTGACCGCGCTAGGCGATTTGCGACTGCTTCGCAGCCGGACGTGGATAAATCCCCTCGCCACAGGTTTTCGGATGCCAAATAGTCCGTAGTTGGCAGCCCGTATCAATGCCGCCCGATCTCCATCAAAAACCGACTCAAATCATTCGCCGTCCTGGCGTCCTTGAGCATCCTGTCTTCTTCCGCCGTAAACGCCGTCAACCCCAGCTCATCCTCCAGATGGAAGATCAGCTCTTCGATCTCCTGTTTATCCAATCCCAACTGCGCCAGGCTGGCGTTATCGTCGAAGTCATCCTGACCCTCCAGCAGGCGGCTGATGAAGCGATGCACGGCGGCACGAACGGCAGCTCTTTTCATGGTGGTTCTTCGAGGGCGTTATTGTTGTTGTCCCTGGGCTTGAGTACAGCAGGCTTCAGGCGTGTGAGCGCTGCCACTCGTCAATCATCGTGCGCAAATGCTCCCCGGAAAAACTGCCGAAATGCCCGCCGTGCACCGTTCGGATCGGCAACGCGTGCAAGCGTTGCAGGCTGCGAGCGTAGTCGTCGAGATTGGAATGGTAGGCGTCTTCGATCAGCGGGCCGTCGTAGATGATGTCGCCGCTGAACAGCGTCTCGGTCGCGGCTTCGTACAGGCTGATGCCGCCCGGTGAATGCCCCGGCGTGTGCAGCACTTGCAGCACGCGATTGCCCAGATCCAGCACGTCGCCTTCTTCAATCATCCCTGTGGCCGGGGCGGCTTTGACTCGATACTCGGCGTAGCACAACGGGCAGTCCGGGTGCGCCTCGAACATGTCGTCGCCGACGAACGCCCGGCTCAAATCGTTTTCGCCGTCCGGCGCGGCCAGGATCTGCGCTTCGGCCGGATGCACCAGCCGCTCCGGAAACTCGTGATGCCCGGCAATGTGGTCGAAATGGCAATGACTGGCCACGGCGACCAACGGCCGCTCAGTGATCCATGGCAGCTGTTCGCGCAGGCTCACCAGCCCGGAACCGCTGTCCAGCAGCAAGTCCTTGTCGCGGCCCTGAATGTGCCAGAGGTTGCAGCGATAGAACGGCCGGATGTAAGGCTCGTGAATCAACCGAATGCCGTCACTGAGCTGTTTGACTTCGAACCACTGATCGCGAGAAACAATCTTCATCAACAGTTTTCTCCACACGAAAAAAAACGGATGTGGCAACCGACGCCACACCCGTCGAAGAAAGCATCAAGTCGTTAGGTTCAGCTTAGGCGGCGCTGGCCACCGCTGCCGGACGAGGGGACAGCAAGCTGACCACAACGAAGCTCACCAGGCCTACGGCGAGGCTGTAGTAGATCGGAGTGTTGGCGTCCATACCGTCCTTGATCATGAACAGCAGCGCAGTGGCAAAACCCAGGCCCATGCTGGCGATAGCGCCGGCGGTGGTTGCGCGTTTCCAGAAGATTGCACCGATCAGCGGGATCAGCATGCCGCCCACCAACAGGTTGTAGGCCAGGGTCAAGGCACTGATCACATCGTTTACCACCAGCGCGATACCCAGCACCACGATGCCGGTCAGCAGGGTGAACAGGCGGTTGATACCCAGGCTTGACTGTTTTCCGCCGCGCAGTTTCGGCAGCAGGTCTTCGGTCAGGGTGGTGGCGGCGGCGAGCAGGCCGGCGCTGGCGGTGGACATCATGGCCGCCAGGGCAGCCGCAATCACCAGGCCACGGATGCCGTCCGGCAGAGACAGTTTGACGATGGCGGCGAAGGCGTTGTTGACGTTGTCCAGGTCCGGGATCAGCACATGAGCGGCCATGCCGATCAGGGCGCAAGCCAGTCCATAAAGGATGCAGTAGAGGCCTGCGAATGTACCGGCGACCTGAGCCACTTTGGCGCTCTTGACGGTGAATACACGTTGCCAGATGTCCTGGCCGATCAGGATCCCGAAGAAGTAGATCATGAAGTAGGTGATGATGGTGTCCCAGCCAATCGTGGTGAAGCTGAAGGCAGATGCCGGCAGTTTCAACACCAACTCATCCCAACCACCGACGCGGTACAGGCAGATTGGCAACAGGATGAACATCAGGCCCACGGTCTTGATCACGAACTGGACGATGTCGGTCAGAGTCAGGGACCACATGCCGCCGATCGCCGAGTAAATCACCACCACGCCACCGCCGACCAATACCGACAGCCAGAACGGCAGGTCGAACAGCACTTGCAACACGGTGCCAATGGCCAGGATCGAGACCACGCCGATCATCAGCGCATACGCCAGCATGATCACCGCGCTCGCGGTGCGGGCCATCGGGTTGTAGCGTTTTTCCAGCACCTGGGTAACGGTGTAGATTTTCAGTTTCAGCAGCGGTTTGGCGAGAAACAGGTTCAACGCCACGATCCCGCACCCCAGTGCGGCGCAGAGCCAGAAACCGGAGATGCCATGGACGTAGCCCAGGCGCACGGTGCCCACAGTGGACGCGCCGCCCAGAACGGTAGCGGCCATGGTGCCCATGTACAGGCTCGGGCCGAGGTTACGACCGGCGACCAAAAAGTCTTCGTTGGTCTTGGCCTTGCGCATGCCGTAGTAGCCGAGTATCAGCATCGCGGCGGCGTAGATGAGTACGACGAATAAATCCAAAGCCATGATGGCGTGTCTCCGATTGTCTTTTTTATGGTGAGGCTGAAAAGCAATGTGGCAATCAGTCCGCTTTTTGTGGCGAGGGAGCTTGCTCCCGCTGGGCTGCGAAGCAGCCCCAAATCCGGTAACCGCGTTTCTTCAGGAGAAACACCATTAGCCTGTTTTGCGACTGCTGCGCAGTCGAGCGGGAGCAAGCTCCCTCGCCACAGAGGTTCCGTTGACCACCGTTTGTGTCGAATCAGGCGGCTTGTCGCATCGCCGGTTTTCCGAGCGAATCCGTGCCTTTGCTGCGTGCATCATTCGGCCCGAACACCGCGGCCGGTTCCGGGAACAGGCTGAGCAGCGTGAGGTACACCAGCGAGGCCAGGCCGAGGGTGACCGGCAGGCTGATGTCGATGCCGCCGGCCAGATCACCCAGCACACCCACAAACTGCCCCGGCAGGTTCACGAAGCACAGACCCACCAGTGCACTCGGGATCCAGGCACCCAGGCCACGCCAGTTCCAGCCATGGGTGAACCAGTAGCGGCCGCCTTTCTCGCCGCGGGTGAACACTTGCAGGTCATCCGGGCAGTAGAAGCCGCGGCGCACCAGCAGACCGATGATCATGATCACCATCCACGGGGTGGTGCAGGTGATGATCAGCACGGCGAAGGTCGACACGCTCTGCACCAGGTTCGCCGCAAAGCGCCCGATGAAGATGAAGGCAATCGACATCACACCGATCAGCAACGTCGCCTTGACCCGCGACAGCACCCGTGGGAACACGCTGGACATGTCCAGCCCGGTGCCATACAGCGAAGTAGTGCCGGTGGACATGCCGCCGATCACTGCGATCAGGCACACCGGCAGGAAGAACCAGCTCGGCGAAACCGCGAGCAGACCGCCGACGTAGTTGTTGGCCGCGATGTAGTCCGGTGCCTTGATCGCAACGATGGTGGCGGTGGCGAGACCGAACAGGAACGGAATGAAAGTCGCGATCTGCGAGATCACCACGGCGGCCATGATCCGGCGCTTGGAAGTGTCCCGCGGGATGTAGCGCGACCAGTCACCGAGGAACGCACCGAAGGAAATCGGGTTGCTCATGGCCACCAGTGCAGCACCGATGAACGCTGCCCAGAAACCCGGTTGCCCCATGCTGACGGTGCCGGCGTAGTTCACATCAAAAGGCCCGGCAAAGGCGAAGATGCCCAGCAGGAACAGCAGGCTGGCGCTCCACACGGCGATCTTGTTGACCCACAGCAGGAAGCGGAAGCCATAGATGCAAACCGTCAGCACCAGAATCGCGAACAGACCGTAGGCCAGGCCCAGGGTCAGGTCGGTTTCCGGCAGACCAATCAGGCGTTTCGCACCACCAATCAGCGCATCACCCGAACTCCATACCGAGAGCGAGAAGAAGGCGATGGCGGTCAGCAGTGACAGGAACGAACCGACGATCCGCCCGTGCACGCCGAAGTGCGCACCGGAAGACACGGCGTTGTTGGTGCCATTGATCGGGCCGAACAGGCCCATGGGTGCGAGGATCAGCGAGCCCAGCAGCACGCCCAGCACAATCGCCCAGACGCCCGCCTGAAAAGACAGGCCGAACAGCACCGGGAAACTGCCGAGCACGGCGGTGGCAAAAGTGTTGGAACCGCCGAAGATCATCCGGAACAAGTCCGTCGGGCCTGCGGTGCGTTCGTTGTCCGGGATCTGTTCGACCCCGTAGGTTTCGATGTGCGTAAGGCTTTGGTCTTTGTTGTTGTTATTCATGATCAGCTCCGATCATAAAGGCGCGCTCATCGTGTGTGAGCGTCACCTGTTTGGCTAAGGGGGTGGCAGCCCTTCCGGCATTGCGGACAAATGTTCGTGGCAGGCCAGCCATAGGCCTTGTTGTTGTCGGCGAAACACAATCGTCTCGCGCTCCTGGCTGAAGTGTTGCTCCCCTTGCATGCGCAGCTCGGTGGCCACGTCATGGATGAAAATCGCCATGTCACCCTGCAGGCTGACGAAGGCGTTGCTCGAGGTGCACGCAAGCACCTCGAAGCCATCCTCGGCGCGCCAGGTGTCCCACAACGCCTGATAGGCGTCGCGCGACAGCAGGGGCTGCTCGAGGGTGTAGAACACGAAGCTGGCGTCGGCGCTGAACGCGCCGAAGTAGGCTTCGCGATCGTTACGGGCAAAGGCCGTCACCAGATCGGCGGCGGCTTTCAACACCTGATCACGTTCGTTCATGACCGATCCTCAGCGGTGGGCCACGCCAGGCAGTACGCAGAGCATTTCGTACAGCAAGTTGGCGGCCAGCAGCGAGGTGTTGCCGGTGGTGTCGTAAGCGGGCGAGACTTCTACCAGATCGCAGCCGATCAGGTCGAGGCCTTGGCAGCCGCGAATGATCTCAATCGCCTGAATGGTCGTCAGACCACCGATTTCCGGGGTGCCGGTACCTGGCGCCCACGCAGGGTCGATGCCGTCGATGTCAAACGTCAGGTACACCGGACCGCCGCCGACTTTCTCGCGGACTTCAGCCATCAGCGGTGCCAGGGATTTGTGCCAGCACTCTTCGGCCTGAACCACACGGAAGCCTTGCTTACGGCTCCAGTTGAAGTCTTCGGAGGTGTAACCCTGAGCGCGCAAGCCGATTTGCACCACGCGATCGCAGTCGATCAGGCCTTCTTCGGCCGCGCGACGGAAGGTGGTGCCGTGGGCGACTTTCTCGCCAAACATGTGATCGTTCACATCGGCGTGAGCGTCGATGTGCACCAGGCCGACCTTGCCGTGCTTCTTGTGAATGGCACGCAGGATCGGCAGGGTGATGGTGTGGTCGCCGCCCAGGGTCAGGGGGATCACGTTGTGTTCGAGGATGGCGTCGTAGGATTCTTCGATGATCCGCACGGCGTCCAGCAGGTTAAACGTGTTGATCGCCACGTCGCCGATGTCGGCCACCGACAGCGAGTCAAACGGCGCAGCGCCGGTCGCCATGTTGTACGGGCGGATCATCACCGATTCAGCGCGGATTTCGCGAGGTCCGAAACGGGTGCCGGGGCGCAGCGAGGTGCCGATGTCCAGCGGGACGCCGACGAAGGCAGCATCCAGACCGGCAGCGGTAGGCAAATGGGGGAGTCGCATCATGGTGGCGATGCCGCCGAAGCGCGGCATTTCATTGCCGCCCAGTGGTTGGTGAAGAATCTTGTCCACGGGTAAGGCCTCATCGTCGTTGTTTTATTTATGTCGGTTGCGCCGCTCCGGGGAGGTACGGGCACCGTTGGGGGCCGATTCTGCGAAATGTAGTGCACGGGAAGAATCGCTACGGGCAAATACTTAGTTCAGATTTTTCTAAACTAATGGCTGACGTGCCGATAGACTGGCGCTGCTTTATTTCGCAACTGACACTTGGCCTTGTAGCAGCTGTCGAGCACCGCGAGGCAGCGTTCGGCTGCGCAGCAGTCGTCAAATCAGGCAACGCGGTGCTTCAGAAAAAACCTCGCGCTCAGGTTTTACGACTGCTGCGCAGCCGAACGCAGCCTCGCGGGCTCGGCAGCTGCTACAGGCCTCATCGTCTACATGTGCTTTTGCTGGAGCCCCCCATGGCCAACGCTTTACCCGACCTGAAACTGTTACGCATCTTCGTCAGCGTGGTGCGTCATCAGGGGTTCGCCAATGCCCAGCAAGAGCTCAACCTCTCGACCTCGGCGATCAGCACTTACATGAGCCAGCTCGAAGCCGCCCTCGGCCTGGTGCTCTGCCATCGCGGTCGCGGTGGTTTCAGCCTGACGAGCAAGGGCGAGCTGTTCCATCAGGAAACCCTGCGTCTGTTGGGCGAGCTTGAAGGCTTCGAACAATATGCAGCGGCGTTGAAGGGCGAGCTGCGCGGCACCCTCAACCTTGGGGTGATCGACTCCACCGTCAGCGATAAGGCCTTGCCCTTCGCCGAAGCCATCGGCGCCTACAGCCAGGAACACCCGGCCGTGCATTTGCACCTGTCGGTCATGAGCCCCTACGAACTGCAGCTCGGCGTGCAGGACAACCGTCTCGACCTGGCCATCGGCGCGTTCTCCACGCGCATGAGCGGTCTGGTCTACATGCCGCTGTACCGCGAACAACACTGGCTGTATTGCAGCAGTCGTCATCCGCTGTTCACCGAACGGCGCATCCCCGAGCAAGTCATCACCCAGCAGCGCATGGTGGGCCGTGGTTACTGGAGCCAGGCCGAGCTAGCGCGTCACGGCTTCAAACACAGCGCCGCCACTGTGGAAAGTATGGAGGCGCAGCTGATTCTGGTGCTCTCCGGCGCCTACATCGGCTACCTGCCGGAGCACTACGCCCAGGCTTGGGCGGACAAGGGCGATTTGCGCGTCCTGCTGCCCGCCACCTTCGGCTATCAGGCACCGTTCTCGATGATCGTGCGCCGTGGCCGCAGTCGCGAGCCGCTGATCCAGACCTTCCGCGATCTGCTCAAAGCACAACTGAACCAGGCCTGAGAACATGTCCAGAATCCAGTGTCCACGTTGCCTGCGCCCACAAACCCATTGCCTGTGCCCGTTGATCCCGAGCCTCGACAGCCGCACCCGGGTGTTGCTATTGCAGCATCCGAGCGAAGTGAACCATGCGCTGAACACGGCGCGACTGGCCGCGTTGGGCTTGAAGAATGCCGAGTTGATTGTCGGCGAGGTGTTCGAGGATTTGCCGGTGCTGCTGAATCCTCCGGGGTATCAAGCGCGGTTGTTGTTTCCGGCCGACGATGCGCAGCCGTTGCAGGCGTACACCTCGAATGACGAGCCACTGTTGCTGGTCGTCCCGGACGGTACCTGGCGCAAGGCGCGCAAGATGTTGCACCTCAATCCATTGCTGGCGGCGCTGCCGAGGGTGACGTTGGCGGAGGGCGGCGTGTCTCGCTATCGACTGCGCAAAGCCCCCGGGCCGGGAGCGTTGTCGACGGTGGAAGCGATTGTTCAAGCGTTGCAGACGCTGGAAGCGCCGAGCTCTTTTGAACCTTTGTTGAAACCGTTCGAGGCGTTGATCGAGGGGCAGATTGCGGCGATGGGAGAAGAGACCTTTTTGCGTAACCATGGGCCAAAATAGTGGGTGACAGAGGGGGCTCTTCGCGGGCAAGCCTCGCTCCTACAGGATTGAGGTGTGCCGATGTTTTGTGAACGACATCAACCCCGTAGGAGCGAGGCTTGCCCGCGAAGACGGCAGCACAATCACCAACTAACCCGGCAAGAAACTACCGTTCCCGCATCGCCTCGGTCCTGGCTTTCAACACCGGTTTCAACAGGTAATCCAACACGCTTTTCTCGCCCGTAATGATGTCCACCGTCGCCACCATCCCCGGAATAATCAGCAACGGTTTCACATCCCCGCCCAAGTGATTCTTGTCGGTCCTCACCTGAATCAGATAAAAGCTGTTGCCCTTGTCATCGGTAATCGTGTCCGCACCAATCAACTCCAGCTTGGCAGTCAGCCCGCCATAAATCGTGTAGTCGTACGCACTGAACTTGACCATCGCTTTCTGCCCCGGATGCAGAAACGCCACGTCCTGCGGCCGCACCTTGGCTTCGATCAGCAAGTTGTCTTCAATGGGGACGATCTCCACCATGTCGCTGCCGGGCTGGACCACGCCGCCGATGGTATTGACCTTCAGCACTTTGATAATCCCGTGCACCGGCGACACCACGGTGGTGCGGGTCACACGGTCATCGATGGCAATGCTCGACGCTGTGATTTTCGACAGGTCGGTGCGTTTCTCATTCAGCTCTTTCGCCGCGTCCGAGCGGAAGGATTGTTCCGATTCATCAATCTTGCTTTTGATCTCGTTGATCGCCGATTCCGCCCGAGGAATTGCCAGTGTCGTGGCGTTCAGCGAGCCGCGAATCTCCACGGCGCTGCGTTTGAGCCGCAGGATTTCCACCGGTGAAACCGCCCCGGTGCCCACCAGCGGTGCGGACATGTTCATCTCTTGTTGCAGTAAGGCCAGGCTCGAACTGAACTGCCCCTGCTTGGAGCGGAATTCCGCCAGTTCCTGGGTTTTCTGCCGAAGTTGTTCACTCAGCGTCCGTTGCTCACTGGCCAATCGGCGCTGGCGTTGTTCATACAGCGAGCGCTCGTCCTCGGCCACTTGCGGTGCCTTGGCGATGACCTCAGGCGACAGCTTGAATGGCCGGCCTTCCGCTTCAGCCGACAGACGTTCGACCTGCGCGGTCAAGGCATAACGATCCGCTTCGCTCTCGCCCTTGTTCGACAGAAAGCGCGTGTCATCCAGGCGCAGCAAGGTGTCGCCCTTGTTCACCATTTGCCCTTCGCGCACAAAGATCTCGGTGACGATGCCGCCCTCAAGGTTCTGGATCACCTGGACCTTGCTCGACGGGATCGCCTTGCCTTCGCCCATGGTGACTTCTTGCAGCACCGCAAACTTGGCCCAGACCAGTGCCGTAATCAGCAAGGCTGCGGCCAGCCACACGGTGATTCGCGACCAGCGCGGAGAATCCTGCAGCGAGGCGCCGGCGGTTTCCGGCATGAATTCGCTCTCGGCGGTTTTGCCGAAGCTGCCGAAGTAGCCCCGGTCTTGTGGCGTGTCGGATGATGAACGGGCCATGGGTAGCTCCTAGACAGCCGCAGAGCCGACACGGCCCTTGCGCAGTGCATCGATGACCGCTTCTTTCGGACCGTCGGCCACGATCCGCCCGTTATCCAGCACCAACAGCCGATCCACCAGGCTGAGCATCGAGGTGCGGTGAGTCACCAGCAGCAAAGTCTTGCCCTGCACCCAGCCGTGGAGTTTCTGCCGCAAGACGTCTTCGCTGCTGTTGTCCATGGCGCTGGTGGGTTCGTCGAGCAACATGATCGGCGGATCCAGCAACAAGGCCCGGGCCAGCAGCACTGCCTGGCGTTGACCGCCGGACAGCAACTGCCCGCGTTCGCCCACGGGCCGGTCAAAACCTTGCGGATGTTGACGCGCCAGCTCGGTGACGCCGGTCAGTTCGGCGACTTCGAGCATTCGTGAATCGCTGATGTAACGCGCGCCCAGCGTCAGGTTGTCGCGCAGGCTGCCGGCCAGCAGCGGCAGGTCATGGGCGACATAACCGATTTGCTGGCGCAGGTCGGCGACATCGAGTTGCCGCAGGTCCAGGCCATCGAGCAGCAACTGGCCTTCTTCCGGCGCATAGAACCCCATCACCAAGCGCGCCAGGGTGCTTTTGCCCGAGCCGCTGCGACCGATGATGCCGATCCGTTCGCCGGGTTTGACGCTGAAGCTGACGTTGGCCAGGGCCGGGGCGTTCTGCCCGTTGTAGTGGAAGGTCACACCGCTGACATCCATCGCGCCTTGCAGTTGCGTGCGCTCCAGCGGCCGCTGGTTGGCGTCGCGCTCTTGCGGCAGGGACATCAGCGCATCGGTGCTTTTCATGGTCAGTTGCGCTTGCTGGTAGCGGGTGATCAAACCGGCGATCTGTCCCAAGGGTGCAAGCACGCGGCTGCCGAGCATGTAGGTCGCCACCAGCGCACCGACGCTGAGGTTGCCGGCGATGATGCTGTAGACCCCGGCGACGATGGTCGCCATGCCGGAGAATTGCTGGATGAACAGCGTGCCGTTGGTGGCCAGCGCCGAGAGGTTGCGCGCATGGCTGTCGAGGCGGGTGAGGGCGCCGTGGGTGCTTTCCCATTTGTGCTGGCGTTCGCTTTCGGCGCTGCACGCTTTCAGGGTTTCCAGGCCGCCAAGGGTTTCGATCAGCAAGGCCTGGCGTTCGGCGCCGAGGCTCAGACTTTTCTGCACGGTGTCGCGCAGGCGGACCTGAATGATCATCGCGAAAATGATCGTGATCGGAAACGCCAACAATGGAATCACCACCAGCCAGCCGCCGAGCAGGCCGATCACCACCAGCATCAGCACAGCAAAGGGTAGGTCGATCAGGCTGGTCAGCGTGACGGCGGTGAGGAATTCGCGCAGGCCCTGGAAGTCGTGGATGCTCTGGGCGAAGCCGCCAATGGTCGCCGGCCGCGCTTTCATGGCCATGCCGGTGATGCGTTCGAACAAGGTCGCGGAAAGAATCACATCGGTCTTCTTCCCGGCGGTGTCCAGCAAGTGCGCGCGCACCACCCGCAGCACCAGTTCGAAACCGGTGCCGATCAGCAAGCCGATCGACAGCACCCACAAGGTCGACGTGGCCTGGTTTGGCACCACGCGGTCGTAGGTTTGCATGACGAACAGCGGCACCATCAACCCCAAAAGGTTGATCAGAAAACTCGCCAGAATCGCATCGCTGTACAGCCATTTCGACAGCTTCAAGGTGTCGCGAAACCACGCTTCCACACGCGGCACCAGGGGTGAGCGCAAGTCTTCGAGTTCATGGCGTGGCCGGGCGAACAAGGCCTGGCCACTGTAGTTTTCGGCCAATTCTTCACGGCTGACCCATTGTTCTCCACCGTCCGCTTCGCTGGGCAGGATCAGCAACCGGCCGTCATCGCCGAAGCGTCGCAGGATGGCGGTGCGGCCGTTGTTGAGGATCAGCATCACAGGCAGGTTGAGCGCGGAAATGTCCGCCAGTTCGCGGCGCAGCACCCGCGCCTGCAAGCTGGCCCGGGCTGCTGCGCGGGGCAGCAGGTCCAGGCTCAGGCGTTGTTTGTTGAGGGGCAGCCCGGCACTCAGGCTGGCGCGACTGACCGTCGCGCCGTGGAGTTTACAGAGGATCAACAGACCGTCCAGAAGCGGGTCATCGAAGCTCAGGCGCGGATCGACACCGGTGTTGCCGGGTTCCATGCTGGTCACATTGATCGCCCCCAGTGAGCTATTTCAGTTCAGGCAAACGCGCTTCGTTTTTCACTTCTGTCTGGGCGATCGCATCGGCGGGCAGCACCACCCGTTGCTTGCTCAGCAACTCGCCCATGTTCGCCAGCACGCGGTACATCGAGTATTCCTCGGTGTAGCGCACTTCGGTGTAGCGGCGATTGGCGTTGTAGAGCTCGTTTTCACTGTCGAGCAAGTCGAGCAGGGTGCGTTGGCCGAGGCCGAACTGGTCCTGATACGCCAGGCGCACGCGCCGGCTGGTATCCGCGTATTCGCGCGCAGTCGGGGTTTGTTTCTTGGCATTGACCATGGCGTTCCAGGCCAGGTGGATGTTCTCGTTGAGTTGGCGCAGGGCGTTGTTGCGGATGTCCATTGCCTGGTTGATCTGATGCGCATCGGAAGCCAGGCGAGCCTTGTCGCTGCCACCGCGGAACAGGTTGTAGTTCATCACCACGCCCACGCGCCATTCGTTGTCGTGGCCTTCATCGCCCTGAATGTTGTTGTTTGCGCCCACCGCTGCTTCAGCGTCGAAACGTGGGTAGAACGGCGACTTGGCGACTTCGTATTGGCTCTCGGCCGATTGCACGTCAGCCTGGGCGGATTTCAGGTACGGGTTGTTTTCCACCATGCTCTGCTGGGCTTCCGGCAGGGTGCCGGGCAGTTCGCCGCGGATCGACGGCGGCGCTTCGAGTTCATCGGGCACGCGCCCGACGACGGCGTAGAAATTCGATTCGGCATCCGCCAGATCGACTTCGGCGGTGTCGAGGTTGTTTTGCGCCAATGCCCGGCGAGCACTGGACTGATCGGAGTCGGCGTTGCTGCCGACGCCACGCTGGGTGCGCAGGCCGATCTGGTCGTTGACCCGCAAGTGAGCCTGCAGGTTGTTCGTGGCCAGGGTCACCAGTTCGCGGCGCTTGAGCACTTCGAGGTAGACCTCGATGGTGCGCAATGCCAAATCCTGAGCGGTGCCTTGCGCGTAATAGGCCCGGGAGTTGACCACGCCTTTGGTGCGTTCGACTTCGTTGGCGGTGTTGAACCCGTCGAAGAGCATTTGCCGCAAACGCAGCTCCGATTGGGTGTAGGTGAGGATTCTGGTGTTGTGATTGCCGAACGCCCGGGTGTTGGTGTTATCGCTGTACCCGCGCCCGTAGGCGGCGTTCAGATCAACTGATGGATAAAAGCCCCCCTTGGCGACTTTGACTTGCTCATCCGCGGACAGGCGCGAGTCTACGCGCGACGCCAGTTCCGGGTGGGTTGCAATGGTGCTCTGGATCGCCTCGGTCACCGACATGGCTTGGGCCTGGGATGTGCAGGCCATGGCCAGCAGAACTGCGCTGCATAGGGGGGTTAAAACGCGCATGAGTACATCTCCCTGATTCCTGATGGTTCTTTATCAGTCGCCAATTATTTGACGGCATTTATAAGCAAAACCGTTTCATGCTTGTAACAACGTAGCTAAGAACATTCTAGAGCGTAGCTAAGAAATTTTTTTCATAGGGTTTATTCCAAAAAAAACTTATGCGCTCTGCAAAATCCAGCACATTGTTCACTCTGAAAGCCCTTGATTTAGGAGCTCTAGGGAGCATTCGAGGGGTTGAGGAAAGTTCCATCCACTTATCGACATAGGGCGGAGAAGTGCTGGAGGGGAGGGAAGCGAAACGGTTTTGAGGCGACAGTTTTTTGTCGCTCTACAGGTTCAAAATCGTTACGCATCGCACAAAAGGCAATACGGCTGCGATTGGAGCCCCAAGGTTGTTGATTACATTGGGGTTTTGCCAAAAACGGACACATTGCCCACGAGCGACACGCTTGGCGAGAATTTCGCCGGGGCAGCGGCTTACTCGGGTAAACGCGCCCCGCAGGCGATCCGCCAGGCAACCTGCTTCAACCATGAGCACGTTCTTCGCACAAACAGGGTGCCGACAGCGGTTGGCAGCGGAGGAAATGCACATGGCAACGCTCATCGGTATCGTCAGTAAAGTCATTGGTCAGGTGTTCGCGGAAACGAGCGGCGGCACACGACGTGCGCTGGTCGAGGGCGATCGATTGTTCGCCGGCGACCAATTGATCACCGGGGCCGAAGGCGCGGTGGCCGTGCATCTGCAAAACGGCCGGGAACTGACCCTCGGGCGTGGCAGCAGCCTGCAAATGACCTCCCAGCTACTGGCGAATCAGGCGCCCCATGTGGATACCGCTGAAGCGGTGACGCCGACCCAGGCGCAACTGACCGATGTCGAGCAACTGCAAAAAGCCATCGCGGCCGGCGATGACCCGACTCAAACCGCTGAAGCCACGGCGGCCGGACCTGCTTCGACTGGCGCACCTGGTGGGGCGGCAGGCGGCGGCCACAGTTTTGTCATGCTTGAAGAAGTGGGCGGGCGGGTTGATCCCATCATTGGCTTCCCTACCGCGGGCTTCAACGGCATTCCCGAATTTCCGCTGGAACGTCTGGCCGGTGACCCGGACAACGGCGACAACGGCGACAACGGTGCCGGTTCAGGGGGCACAGGCGTTATTCCCGTTCCTGACGCGCCGAACAACCCGGTCACCCTCGCGGGCCTGTCGGTGGCGGGCGGCGAACTGACCCTCAACGAAGCCAACCTCGCGGACGGTTCTGCCAGCAATCCGGGCGCGTTGATCCAGAACGGTACCTTCACCGTGTCCGCGCCTGACGGGCTGAACAGCCTGAGCATAGGCGGGATCAACGTGATCACCGGCGGGGTGGCTGCCGGCTTCCCGCAGTCGATCACCACCCAGTTGGGCAACACCCTGACGATCACCGGTTACAACCCGGCCACCGGCGTTGTGAGTTACAGCTACACCCTGGTCGGCAACGATACCCATTCGGCCAGCGAGGGGGCCAACAACCTCAGCGAACAGTTCACCGTCGTCGCTAATGATTCCAATGGCGATACCGCCACCGGCACGCTGGACGTCAACATCACCGACGACGTGCCCAAAGCGGTCGATGACAGCAACGCAAATACTGCCTCGGAAACCCTGCTGACCCTGACCGGCAATGTGCTGCCCAATGACTCGCAGGGGGCTGACCGCATTCCCACCGGCCCCAACAGCGGGCCGATCATCGGTGGCACCTTCACCGGGACTTACGGCACGCTGGTGCTCAATCCCAACGGCAGTTACACCTACACGCTGAACACCAGCGATGCCGATTTCAAGGCGCTGCACGGCGGCGGCAGCGGCACCGAAACTTTCACCTACACCCTGACCGATGCCGATGGCGACACCAGCACCGCCAACCTGGTGCTGCAAATTCAAAACAACGACGACCCGGTCACGATCGACGGTCTCAACGTCGAGGGCGGCGAACTCGTTGTCTACGAGAAAAACCTCAGCGACGGCAGCAGCCCCGATGCACCGGCACTGACCCAGAGCGGCACCTTCACCATCACTGCCCTCGACGGCGTGCAAACCCTCAGCGTCGGCGGCATCAACGTGGTGGTTGGCGGCGTGTCCGCCGGCTTTCCGCAATCGATCGTCACGCCGCTCGGCAGCACGCTGACCATCACCGGGTTCGACAGCACGACCGGCGTGGTCAGTTACAGCTATACCCTGGCCGATAACGAAGCGCATCCGACCGCCAACGGCGCCAACGGTATCTCCGAGCAGTTCGCCGTCACCGTGGTCGATGACAACGGCACCACCGCCAACGGCAATCTAGACGTCAACATCGTCGACGACCTGCCTCAGGCCGTGGATGACAGCAACACCGGCACTGCTTCGGAAACCCTGCTGACCCTCAACGGCAACGTGCTGACCAACGACGTGCAAGGCGCTGACCGCGTGACCGTCGGTGAGAATGCCGGCCCGATCACCCCCGGCACCTTCACCGGGACTTACGGCACCCTGGTGCTGAACGCTAATGGCACATACACCTACACCCTGAACACCAGCGACGCTGACTTCAAAGCGTTGCACGGCAATGGCAACGGTACGGAAACCTTCACCTACACCCTGACCGATGCCGACGGCGACACCAGCACCGCCAACCTGGTGCTGCAAATCCACAACAACGATGATCCGGTGACCATCGATGGCCTCAACGTCAATGGCGGCGAAATCACCGTCTACGAGAAAAACCTCAGCGACGGCACCAGCCCGAACGCGCCCGCCCTGACCCAGAGCGGCACCTTCACCGTGACCGCCCTCGATGGCCTGCAAACCCTGACCGTCGGCGGCATCTCGGTGGTCAGCGGGGGCGTGGCCGCAGGCTTCCCGCAATCGATCGTCACCCCGTTGGGCAGCACGCTGACCATCACCGGCTACAACCCGGCCACCGGCGTGATCAGCTACAGCTACACCCTGGTGGACAACGAAACCCACCCGAACGCCAATGGCACCAACAGCCTCACCGAGAACTTCAACGTGGTGGCGACGGACACCGACGGCAGCACCGCGTCGGGCCAGATCAATGTCAACATCGTCGATGACCTGCCCACCGCCAACCCTGATCACGCCTCGGTGGGCGAGGGCGCGACCGTCTCGGGCAACGTGCTGGATAACGACATCGGCGGTGCCGACGGCCCGGCGCTCAGCGGCGCGGTGATTGGCGTGCGCGCAGGTTCGGACACCTCGACCTCGGCCATTGGTGGCCTGGGCACGAACATCAACGGCACCTACGGTTACCTGACCCTGGACGCCAACGGCAACGCGACCTACCACAGCAATCCCAACGCGGTGAACGGCCCTGGCGCGACTGACGTGTTCACCTATACCGTGCGCGATGCCGATGGTGATGAAAGCACCACCACGATCACCATCGATGTGTACAACAGCGGCATCAAAGCGGTCAGCGATACCGACGTGACCGTCTACGAAAAAGCCCTGGACCTGACCAAGGACGGACAAGACCTGGCGGCCGGCACGGTCATCGGCAGCGATCCAACCAGCACCGGCGAAACCGCCAAGGGCACGCTGGTCGGCTCGGTCACCGGCGCGACCGGCGCAATCACTTACACGCTGGTGGGAAGCGCCACGGGCAACTATGGGCAGATCCAGCTCAACCCCAACGGCACGTACACCTACACCCTGACATCGCCTGCGACCACCACGCCGCCTGCCAACGACGGCGCGAATTCGCTGACTGAAAGCTTCACCTACCAGGCCACCGATTCGCTGGGTAACAGCACCACCAGCACCATCGTGGTGAAAATCGTCGATGACGTGCCAAAAGCCTTCAACGACAGCAACACCGGCACAGCGTCGGAGGCCGCGCTGACGCTCAATGGCAATGTTCTGACCAACGACGTCCAGGGCGCGGACCGCGTCGCCACCGGCCCGAACGCCGGGCCTGTCACCCCGGGCACTTTCACCGGTACTTACGGCACCCTGGTGCTCAACGCCAACGGCACGTACACCTACACGCTGAACACCAACGATGCCGATTTCAAAAACCTGCACGGTGGCGGCACGGGCACTGAAACCTTCGCCTACACCCTTACGGATGCCGACGGCGATACCAGCACCGCCAACCTGGTGCTGAACATCCAGAACAACAACGACCCGGTCACGCTCAACGGCCTCGATGTGTACGGCGGCGAACTGACCGTCTACGAGAAAAACCTCAGCGACGGCACCAGCCCGAACGCGCCCGCACTGACCCAGAACGGCACCTTCACCGTGACCGCACTGGACGGTCTGCAAACCCTCACCGTGGGCGGCATTGCGCTGGTCACCGGTGGCGTGGCGGCAGGCTTCCCGCAATCGGTGGTCACCCCGCTCGGCAGCACGCTGACCATCACCGGTTACAACCCGACCACCGGCGTGGTCAGTTACAGCTACACCCTGGCGGACAACGAAACCCATCCGAACGCCAACGGTGCCAACAGCCTCACTGAGAACTTCAACGTGGTGGCGACGGACACCGACGGCAGCACCGCGACGGGTCAGATCAACGTCAACATCGTCGATGATTTGCCGACGGCCAAAGCGGACACGGCGAGCGTGGTCGAAGGCGGCACCGTCAGCGGCAACGTGCTGGGCAACGACATCAAGGGCGCCGACGGCGCGGCAGCCGGTGGTGCGGTGGTTGGTGTGCGGGCAGGCTCGGACACGTCGTCCTCGGCCATTGGCGGCCTGGGCACGAACATCAACGGCACCTACGGTTACCTGACGCTGGATGCCAACGGCAACGCGACCTATCACAGCAATCCCAACGCGGTGAGCGGTGCGGGCGCCACCGACACGTTCACCTACACCGTGCGCGATGCCGACGGCGATGAAAGCACCACCACCATCACCATCGATGTGTCGAACAGCTGCATCAAAGCGGTCACCGACACCGATGTCACCGTCTACGAGAAAGCGCTGGACCTGACCAAGGACGGGCAAGACCTGGCGGCCGGTACTGTCACGGGCAGCGAGCCCGGCAACACCGGCGAAACGGCCACTGGCACCCTAGTCGGCTCCGTCACCGGCGCGAGTGGCGCGGTCACGTACACCCTGGTCGGCAGTGCCACCGGGACCTTCGGACAAATGCTGCTCAACCCCAACGGCACCTACACCTACACCCTGACCTCGGCACCGAAAACCTCGCCGAATGCCAACGACGGGCCCAACACCCTGAGCGAAAGCTTCACCTACAAAGCCACGGATGCACTGGGCAACAGCTCCACCAGCACCATCGTAGTGAGCATCGTCGACGACGTACCCAAGGCGGTCGCTTCCGATCGTTCGGTCGCCGCGGTCGAGATCGATTCCAACCTGCTGTTGGTGATCGACGTCTCCGGCAGTATGGCCGATGCGTCCGGCGTTCCCGGGTTGTCGCGGTTGGCGCTGGCCAAGCAGGCGATCAGTGCCTTGCTCGACAAATACGATGACCTGGGCGATGTGAAAGTGCAGATCGTCACCTTCAGCAGCAACGCCACTGACAAGACATCGATCTGGGTGGATGTAGCGACCGCCAAGTCGATCATCTCCGGCCTGACTGCCGGCGGTGGCACCAACTACGACGCGGCTGTCGCGACGATGCAAACCGCGTTCAACACCTCGGGCAAACTGACCGGGGCGCAGAACGTCGGCTACTTCTTCTCCGACGGCAAACCCAACGAAGGCGACATTGGCACCGCAGACGAAACCGCGCTCAAAGCCTTCCTCGACGCCAACAGCATCAAAAACTACGCGATCGGCCTGGGCAGCGGCGTGAGCAACGCCAATCTCGATCCGCTGGCCTATGACGGCAGTACGCATACCAACACCAACGCGGTGGTGGTGACCGATCTCAACCAACTCAACTCGGTGCTGTCGGGCACGGTAGTCGGTGCGCCAGTCACCGGCACCTTGCTCGAAGGCGGCACGTTCGGCGCCGATGGCGGCTTCATCAAAACCCTCGTGGTCGACGGCACGACGTACACCTACGACCCTAAAGGCAACAGCAATCAGGGTTCGTTGAACTTCAGTGGCGGCGCCAACCACGGCACGTTCAACACGGTGAACAACAGCATCAGCATCGCCACCAACAATGGCGGCACCCTGGTGGTCAACCTCGACACCGGCGAGTACACCTACACCTCGCAAAAAACCACGGCAGTGGTGATCACCGAAAACATCGGCTTCACCGCCAGCGACAACGACGGCGACCTGGCCAGCTCCACGCTCACGGTCAAAGTCATTCCGAACGCGGCGCCGGTGGCGGCCGATGACCACATCATCACCAACGTGCTCTCGGGCAACATCGTGGTGCCGGGTGAATTGCTGCTGGCCAACGACACCGATGCCGATGGCGATCCGCTGACGGCTTCACCCACCAACTTCAACACCGGCTGGATTTCAAAAAGCGCCGACTTCACCGGCACTGGCGCGATCAGCTTCTCCTCGACCGGCAACAACACCGCCAACCAGGTCCTGGCGAATGTGCGCAACGCCTTTGCGGCAAACGCGGCGACCATGACGGCGGTTCTGGTGGTCAGTGGTTATCTGGGCGGGGTGACCAACGCCAATGCCAACGATGAGGACCGGATCACCGTCAACCTCAAACAGGGCGAAACCCTCAACCTGGACCACAACCTGGCGGGCGGTCATATCGTCATGAAGTATTCGCTCAACGGCGGCGCGTGGATCGCCCTCGCGGACGGGCAAACCCTTACTGCGGCGGCGGACGGGACGTATCAGATTCACATCACCAACATCGACGACGGTGGTCCGGGCAACAGCGGGAAGGGGGCGGAAAACTACCAGCTGACCATGACCCTCAACTACGCCGGGGGCCATGACATCGCCCCCGATGCCCACGGCACCTACACCGCCAACGACAACCACGGTGGCAGCGACAGCGCGGGCGTGACCATCAGCTATCAGGACGGCCACACCCTCACCGGCACCGCAGGCGACGATGTGTTGGTGGCGGGCACCGGTAACAACGTCCTCAATGCCGGCGACGGCAACGACGTGCTCACTGCCGGTTCTGGCAACAACGAGCTGCACGGCGGCGCCGGCAATGACTTGCTGTTCAGCGGCACCGGCAACGACTTGCTCGACGGCGGCACCGGCACCGACACCGTGAGCTATGCCCACGCCACCGCTGGGGTCACGGTCGACCTGAGCCTGGCCACCGCGCAAAACACCGGCGGCGCTGGCACCGACACCCTGACCGCCATCGAAAACCTCACCGGCTCCAACTTCAACGACTCGCTCACGGGCGATAACTTCAGCAACGTCATAACCGGCGGTTTGGGCGACGACATCCTCAAGGGTGGCGGCGGTGACGACTTCCTGATCGGCGGCCTGGGCAACAACACCCTCACCGGCGGGGCAGGGGCCGACACCTTCCAGTGGCTCAAAGGCAACAGCGGCCACGACGTCGTTACCGACTTCACCCCAGGCACCGACAAACTCGATTTGTCGCAACTGCTACAAGGCGAAAACGGCACGGCGGCATCGCTGGATGACTACCTGCACTTCAAAGTCATCGGCAGCGGCGCCTCGGTACTGACCAGCATCGACGTCAGCGCCATGGCCGGTGCGGCACCGAACCAGACCATCGACCTGGCGGGTGTCAACCTGGCGAGCCATTACGGCGTCACACCGGGAGCGGGCGGGCTGGTCGCGGGCGGGCACGATACCGCGACCATCATCAATGGCATGTTGAATGACCATTCGTTGAAGGTGGATACCGTGTGATCTGAAGGCTGACATCCGAAACGACAAAACCCGCCATTCCCGATAAAGGAATGGCGGGTTTTTTGTTGTCTGTGAAATCGCCTTCGTCGGATCGCCGCCGGGAGCAAGCCCGCTCCCACATTCGGTCTTCAGTGAACACAAAGCAGGCGAACAACCCAGATCAACTGTAGGAGCGAGCCTGCTCGCGATGAGGCCCGAAAGCCCCCCACAAAACTCACAGCCTGACACGCTGTTGTGGCGAGGGAGCTTGCTCCCGCTGGGTTGCGAAGCAGCCCCCAAACCATTCACCGCGATTTCTGCAATTAAACCGCATGCGCCTGGATGACGACGGCTTCGCCGCCGAGCGGGAGCAAGCTCCCTCGCCACAGGAATGCGTTTGCCGCAGGTTCTTCGCTAACCCTGCGGCACGAAATTATCCAGCATCCGGTTCACCGCCAGTTCCCCCAGCATCACCACCTGCTGAATCCCCAACACCGTGTTGCGATGCGAACCTTCCATCAACCCCGCAAAATTGCTCAGCATCACACTCGCCGACGCCAGGGTTTCGCAGGCGTTGACCAGCAGGGTCTCGTCGTTGGTGTTGGGGTCGATGGAGTAAATCGTGCTCGGTTTACGCGGGGTATCTTTGGGAACGACCGGTTTGAGGTAGTAATCGAGGGCGCGGTCGGCGGCCTCGTTGAGTTTTTTGGAATCGGGGGTTTCGTAGGGGGAAACGTCGTCGGTTTCGGGTGGGTTGGGTGTGATCTTGAACATGGTGAAACTCCTTGATGATTGGAGTCGTCACCCATCGCTGCTAAACGAAAAGGGTGGCGGCTGTACGCGGGTTAGCAGACCAGGCATCAAGGAACCCGGCGCACCGAAGTGCCCCACGCAAAGCCGCCATAACGTAGAGCAACTGACGAAAACTGTGTCGGTTGATCAGAGGCGACACTGACGTGCCTTGATATTCTCCGAGCTGCTAAACCCGATCGCTGATTTGTCAGCGACCGGGAAACGATAGAGGCCCGGCTCAAGGCGCACAAGCCGGCGGATTCTGGCGCAGTCGTAGGCAACGGCGCAAGGATGTGTAGCCTTGGTCAGTGTCAGGAGATGTCTTTTAAACATCGCCGTTTAATACACACTCAAGGTCCGGTGATCCATACACCGAATGGATAAATAGATCCGTCCCCTTTTGCCTTGCCTTTTGCCTTGACGCCGTGTGACCTGAAGGCTGAAACGACAAAACCCGCCATTCCTGGGTAAGGAATGGCGGGTTTTTTGTTGTCTGTGAGATCGCCTTCGTCGGATCGCCGCCCGGAGCCGGCTCGCTCCCACATTTGATCTTCAGTGAACACAAAACAGGCGAACAACCCAGATCAACTGTGGGAGCGGGCTTGCCCGCGAAGAGGCCCAAAAGACCACCACAAAACTCACAGCCTGACACGCTGTTGAGGCGAGGGAGCTTGCTCCCGCTGGGTTGCGAAGCAGCCCCCAAACCATTCACCGCGATTTCTGCAATTAAACCGCATGCGCCTGAATGACGACGGCTTCGCCGCCGAGCGGGAGCAAGCTCCCTCGCCACAGGAATGCGTTTGCCGCAGGTTCTTCGCTAACCCTGCGGCACGAAATTATCCAGCATCCGGTTCACCGCCAACTCCCCCAGCATCACCACCTGCTGAATCCCCAGCACCGTGTTGCGATGTGAACCCTCCATCAACCCCGCGAAATTACTCAGCATTACACTCGCCGACGCCAGGGTTTCGCAGGCGTTGACCAGCAGGGTCTCGTCGTTGGTGTCGGGGTCGATGGAATAGATAGTGCTCGGTTTGCGCGGGATGTCTTTGGGAACGACCGGTTTGAGGTAGTAATCGAGGGCGCGGTCGGCGGCGTTGTTGAGCTTTTTCGAATCGATGGATTCGTAGGGGGAAACATCGTCGGTTTCGGGCGGGTTGGGTGTGATTTTGAACATGGTGAAACTCCTACAAGAAATGGAGCCACCAAGACCTGTCGCTAAACAAGTAAGGGTGGCGGCTGCACGCAGGTTAGCGAACCGGGTGTAGGCGCCCGGCAGACTCGAAAGTCTCCCGCGCACAGCCGCCATGACATCAACCGCAGACATGAACAGTCTGCAAGAGAGTTTGGAGCGCTGTTGCGCCTACATAGGTTCGGGTCGCTAAACCCGATCGCTGATTTGTCAGCGACCGGGAAACGATAGAGCCCCGGCACAAGGCGCACAAGCCGGCGGATTCTGGCGCAGTCGTAGGTAACGGCGCAAGGTTGTGTAGCTTTGGTCAGTGTCTGGAGATGTCTTTTAAACATCGCCGTTTAATGCTCGCTAACGTTCGAGATAGAGACAGATAACTAACCGGACCTACTCCTCGTCTATTTTTGGTTCGAACGGCTCATCTGACTCGCTAAAACTAGAGACCTGTAGATTCAGTCCAGTACCCAAACAGCAACGTACCGTCCGGCGTTTTTCAAGGTAGTTGTCGCGTCAACCGTCTAACTATGCCGCTATTTTCTCGATCTGTTGCTCTCGATCCGGGTTCAGCAGCACGGTGCCGATCGGCTCCCAGTTACGCGTCTGGCCTGACCATCGTTCCGGTTTTTTCTCCTTGGCTCGTTCGTACAGCTCATGTCGCCGGGCCAAGACCTGATGATCCAGCCCCCGATGCCGCTCAGCCGGTGTGACGAACCGGATACGACTATGCCGGTGCTCGTTGTTGTACCAGCGCATAAAGTCCCTCACCCAAGCGCGTGAAGCGTCCAAACTGACAAAGCCATCCTGCGGCCATTGCGGGCAGTATTTCAGCGTTCTAAACAGCGACTCCGAGTAGGGATTGTCGTTGCTCACACGCGGCCGGCCCCGCGAGGGCGTGATGCCCAGTTCGTACATCTTGCTCAGCAGCGTCACCGACTTCATCGGCGCGCCGTTGTCCGAGTGCAGCACCAGCGGTTCGTGCAAACACTGCTCTGCGATCACGCTGCGTTGCAGCAGTGCGGCGGCTTTCTCCCCGCTTTCTGCGTCGTAGACCTCCCAGCCCACGGCCTT
Organism: Pseudomonas sp. LBUM1660; assembly: GCF_059695935.1. NCBI lineage: Bacteria > Pseudomonadati > Pseudomonadota > Gammaproteobacteria > Pseudomonadales > Pseudomonadaceae > Pseudomonas > Pseudomonas sp. LBUM1660. The sequence continues at coordinate 1,810,460 of NZ_CP166795.1, forward strand.
GCGGCTGTAAATATCCTCGATCAGATAGAGGTAGTAATACTTGCCGCGTATCGGCGAGGGCAGATACGTGATGTCCCATGACCACACCTGATTGGGCGCTTTGGCCGCATGCGTCGTCGGTGCTGCGTGCCTTCTGGGTCGCTGGCTGCGGCCTCGATGTTGCTGTTGGCCTGCCGCACGTAGAACGCGATAAAACGTCGACTCCGACGCCAGATAACACGCTTGATCGGCCAGTCGTGGCACGATCTGGCTCGGCGGCAAGTGGACGTACTCCGGGCTGTTACACAGCGTCACGATGGTCTGACGCTCGACTTCGCTCAGTGCATTTCGCGGTGTTGGCCGTGTGACAGTCGTTCGGGCATCTGCCGGGATAACGTCTGTTTCAGTCCACCGCTGCAAGGTTCGCAGCGATAGACCGACTTCCCGGCAGGCCCTGATTTTTCTGGCGCCTGCCGCGACCGCGCTACCCAGCCAGGCAACGAGCAACTGGCGCTCTGGCAAAGACGTTAGTTGTCCTCGTTGTCGTTCGTCCCCCAGTAGTCGTTGAGCTTTTTTCGCAGCACCAACAACGCGGCTGTTTCAGCGAGCGCCTTGTCTTTGCGGCGCAGTTCGCGCTCAAGTTCCTGGATGCGTTTCTTGTCTTTGCGAGCTTGCTCGCGATCTTCTTTTTGCTGGGCTTTATCTGCCTTCTGACCGTTGATGCAGGCCTGCCGCCAGGCCGTAATTTGCTCAGGGTAAAGGCCTTTGCGGCGGCAGTATTCACCCAGGTCGATCTCGGATAAACCGGCGGCTTCGAGCACGACAGCAAACTTGGTTTCGGCTGACCAGTTTTCGGCCAACGACTTGTTTTCGGACACTGCACTTCCTTCAGAACTGAGCTGCTTGCGCCAGTTGGACAAAGACATTTCGCTGACCCCTTCGCGCCGGGAAACCTCGGCCATCGACAGGTTCTGCGGGGGAAGCAGCATCTTGAGTAATGCGGCTCTGCGTTCAGGTGAATAGTACGGCACGACCAGTCTCTTTCCGCCCCCGATATGCTTTTTAAGGAAAAATCGGAGAGGCGACAACTATCCTGACACCGGGGGCGTCCGCATAGAGCGATGATCGACTGAACTGAACGGGTCCACCCGTATTTCGAACAATTGAAATTTGAGTTTTGGAGTTTTCTGGAGCGATGATGCCGAGATTCACAGCGAATCTACTTGACCGTCTAGACGCGATTTGTACTCGGCGATCTGTCAAGCTATTGGCAATCATCGTGCCGCCAACGCTACGAACGTGCGCTTTTCCATTCGCTAAAGTTGATCTTGGCGTGTATTCGACATGGATGACGTTAGCCGTTTGAACCTCAAAAGATTTTTGCTGACGAGCAGCATCGCGCACCCAGATTCTAGTGGTGCCATTGCTTTCGCTACGAACCACTCCGTGACGATCTATTGTCGCTATCTTTTCGTTTTCTGACTCATAGGTATAGGGAGGAACGCCCCCCGATGCTGCCCGGTTTGCAGCCGTGCCGAGGGCATCGACACCCGAATAATAACCTTCAGTGGCAAAAGTATGTTTAAAAGAGAAATTCTCCCCTAGCAAGAGCAAACGCGAGGTATCCACAATAAGCTCCGGAAGAGCTGGCGCCACTTTGACCGTATAGCGCCGTATTGGAAAACTCACCCTGTTCAGGTCAGCCACTTTGCCAAAATTAACCTTGAACGTAATCGTCAGAGCACTTCCGTTCCGGAGAGTCTGCAACCACTTCAATGGGATCGGTCGGGTCAGGCCATGCGTTTCGTAATGCGGCACGCCATTGAGGTCATCGTAAAAAACTGGCGTACCGTTGCTATCAAACCCTTCATACCGTAGCCACACAAATTGTCCCGCCAATTGAAGCAACCATTGCGCAATACTTGATGTATCGCCAGCCACCAGTTTTGTAACATCCAGATCCAGTCCTGTGCGATTCGCGATGACCGGCATTGGAAGCCGCGGATCCCCATCTACTATCGGATTCACCCTCAACATCAGCGCGTCCGACTCGGCAATCTCTCGCCCTCCCCGAATCAGCACCCACGACAATTGCGGTACTTTACCGAGCCATGCGCCGAGAAACACCGCATTGAGGGAAAAGACGGTCTGACGGTTCTGATCGAGCGGTTGAACCGCAAACGCCGGTGAATCTGGCAAGCGATTGAGCAGTTTCAGTTGCGCCTGATCTCCGGATAACGCCCCCGTGAATGCGACGCGAACGTTTACGCCCTGGGCGTGATTCAGCAGGTCGAGGGGGTTAGTGGCCGGCGGTAGCAGAACCGGTGGCTCCAGTACAATTTTCGCCGCATCGCCAAACATCAACTGCAGCAACTGCGAAAACACCTCGACCTCACCCGGGTTGGTCACCGTGCATTGCACCGTCAAAGGAGTGCTGGCGTAGGGGGCGATGTATTTGGCAGGCACCTGGAAGATGACCGGCTGTGCCGGGTCGGTGACGATCAGTTGGAAAATGAACAGCGCCGTAATCCCGTCCTGATCGGTGGTTTGCCAGTAAAGTTTGACGATCGCGCCTTTTTTCAAAGGCCAGTATTCGGCGACCTGCACCGTGGCCGTGGCGGTGTCGACCGGCAGCTTGTTGTCTACCAGAGGTGCAACAGTCGGTAGCCCCAATGGCTGGGACGTGCCAGTGAACGTGGCATCGGCGGGTTTCGAACGCTGGGTCTTGCCTGCCTTGGTCAATGTATAGGTGGCCCGCGCCGAACCGCCAATCAGGTTGCGTACCCACTCGTTTAACACCGGAAAGTCCAGGGATCTGCTCGCAGCGGTCAGCGTCACGCTGAAAGTGTGGGTGACCGGGTCGCCCCCTTTGGTGAGCCCGTCCAGGGTCAGCTTGATCAGATCGTTGATCGCAAAGACACCGGTGACCAGGATCACCATGACTGCGCCTGCGAGCCCATTGTGATTCACCACATTGTCGGGATCAGCCTTCTCAAAAATCGGTGCGGCCAGTAACACCATGCCGGGTTTGAACGTGAGGATGAGCGCATCTGACCAGCCGCTGGCGTTCTCCACCACGTCGAACGCTTCCCAGCGCACCACCAGGCTGTTGGTGGGCGCCAGGGTGGCGAGCATTTCCGGGGTCAGTTCAAAGACTACATCCCCCAATGCGGTGACAGTGCTCTCCAGAAGCAAAGACCCGAAGGCAAGCACCACCACGTCGCCGATGGACTGATTGAAATATTCCAGCACGGTCACGAACATGCCGTCATCGATCACTGTCTGATCGACGACGCTTTCCGAGGCGACAGGCAATTTGAGGCCCTGGTTAAATGGCTTGCCGCCGTCGGTGTCCGCTTCGCCCGGTGCCGGGTATTTGTAAAACAGCGGAACGGGCGGCGCTTGTTCAGTGCCGTTGCCGCTCACGCGCTCAACCTCGAGCCAGAAGTCTTTGTTCTCTGGTTTCAGCGGCAGAAACCTGGCTTCCATCTTTTGGGCCGAAATATAGAACGGAATGTCTTTCGCTTTCCCTTGAGCCGGCGTTTTTCAAGGTAGTTGTCGCGTCAACCGTCTAACTATGCCGCTATTTTCTCGATCTGTTGCTCTCGATCCGGGTTCAGCAGCACGGTGCCGATCGGCTCCCAGTTACGCGTCTGGCCTGACCATCGTTCCGGTTTTTTCTCCTTGGCTCGTTCGTACAGCTCATGTCGCCGGGCCAAGACCTGATGATCCAGCCCCCGATGCCGCTCAGCCGGTGTGACGAACCGGATACGACTATGCCGGTGCTCGTTGTTGTACCAGCGCATAAAGTCCCTCACCCAAGCGCGTGAAGCGTCCAAACTGACAAAGCCATCCTGCGGCCATTGCGGGCAGTATTTCAGCGTTCTAAACAGCGACTCCGAGTAGGGATTGTCGTTGCTCACACGCGGCCGGCCCCGCGAGGGCGTGATGCCCAGTTCGTACATCTTGCTCAGCAGCGTCACCGACTTCATCGGCGCGCCGTTGTCCGAGTGCAGCACCAGCGGTTCGTGCAAACACTGCTCTGCGATCACGCTGCGTTGCAGCAGTGCGGCGGCTTTCTCCCCGCTTTCTGCGTCGTAGACCTCCCAGCCCACGGCCTTGCGGCTGTAAATATCCTCGATCAGATAGAGGTAGTAATACTTGCCGCGTATCGGCGAGGGCAGATACGTGATGTCCCATGACCACACCTGATTGGGCGCTTTGGCCGCATGCGTCGTCGGTGCTGCGTGCCTTCTGGGTCGCTGGCTGCGGCCTCGATGTTGCTGTTGGCCTGCCGCACGTAGAACGCGATAAAACGTCGACTCCGACGCCAGATAACACGCTTGATCGGCCAGTCGTGGCACGATCTGGCTCGGCGGCAAGTGGACGTACTCCGGGCTGTTACACAGCGTCACGATGGTCTGACGCTCGACTTCGCTCAGTGCATTTCGCGGTGTTGGCCGTGTGACAGTCGTTCGGGCATCTGCCGGGATAACGTCTGTTTCAGTCCACCGCTGCAAGGTTCGCAGCGATAGACCGACTTCCCGGCAGGCCCTGATTTTTCTGGCGCCTGCCGCGACCGCGCTACCCAGCCAGGCAACGAGCAACTGGCGCTCTGGCAAAGACGTTAGTTGTCCTCGTTGTCGTTCGTCCCCCAGTAGTCGTTGAGCTTTTTTCGCAGCACCAACAACGCGGCTGTTTCAGCGAGCGCCTTGTCTTTGCGGCGCAGTTCGCGCTCAAGTTCCTGGATGCGTTTCTTGTCTTTGCGAGCTTGCTCGCGATCTTCTTTTTGCTGGGCTTTATCTGCCTTCTGACCGTTGATGCAGGCCTGCCGCCAGGCCGTAATTTGCTCAGGGTAAAGGCCTTTGCGGCGGCAGTATTCACCCAGGTCGATCTCGGATAAACCGGCGGCTTCGAGCACGACAGCAAACTTGGTTTCGGCTGACCAGTTTTCGGCCAACGACTTGTTTTCGGACACTGCACTTCCTTCAGAACTGAGCTGCTTGCGCCAGTTGGACAAAGACATTTCGCTGACCCCTTCGCGCCGGGAAACCTCGGCCATCGACAGGTTCTGCGGGGGAAGCAGCATCTTGAGTAATGCGGCTCTGCGTTCAGGTGAATAGTACGGCACGACCAGTCTCTTTCCGCCCCCGATATGCTTTTTAAGGAAAAATCGGAGAGGCGACAACTATCCTGACACCGGGGGGAGCATCGAAATGCGCTTCGGTGACCGAAAATTCAGCGACGGGAGCGTTTTTTGTTTCGATGTAAACCCTGATGTTGTCGCCAATGGCCATGTTCAGATAGGCGAGGATGTAAACCAGCAAGCCGTCGCGGTCGCCATGCACCATGTTGATATTGATCCCCAAAGCTCCATCGCTCTGCGGTTTGAAACCAACAGGGTAGGGCGGGACGACAGCCAGTACGCCGAGCCCGCGATCGGGTGGAAATACCACGATCTGTCCATTATGTGCGGGGGCAGAGTTTGTCACTGGGGTATTCATGAATGCGTACCTTCCGTAGAGGCGCCGGCTTCCCGAATGTGCGGCACCGATATGGATGGATTAGATAGTTGGCGTGGTAGTTTGCCTACTGTCAGATCTGACAGGTAGCGATGATTTTAAGACGAACGGTCAATCCCTCACATTGGCTCCGGCGGCCCGATCAACCGTCCCATCACCCCAAATAACCCCAACTCCCGAATCACCTCCAGCTCGCCTTTCGTCTCGACCATCTCCGCAATCAACGGCAAATCAATACTGTTGGTTGCCCGGTAAATCGCATCAATAAACAGCCGCTTGTCACTCTGCTCATCAATGTGCCGGATGTACGCCCCATCGATTTTCAGATATGCCAATCCCAACTGCGTCAGGTTGCCGATCTGGCTGAAGCTGCCGCCGAAGTGCTGTAAACCGATGCGGTATCCGGTGTCGAGCAGGCTATGGCTCAGGCGTTGTAATTCATCGGGGGGCGGCAGTTGGCGTTCGTCGATTTCCAGTGTCAGCAGGGGGGCCAGATCAGGCAGCGATTCGAGCATGTCGATGATTTGTCGCAGTTGTACCGGGTCGCGCAAGGTGCTGCCGGACAGGCTCAACGCCAGGGGCCAGCGGTTGACGATGAGGTAGTCGAGGGTGGCTTCGAGCATCGCCAGGTCGAACCGTGCCGACCAGCCGAGACGCTCGATCCACGGCAGGAAATGCCCGGCGGCGATGGCCTCGCCTTGTGGGTCGAGCAGGCGCGCGAGGACTTTGTGGTGCAGCACCTGGCTGGTGTCGGCGCATTGCACGACGGGTTGGAAATACAGCTGCATTTTGCCCTCAGTCAGCGCGTCGTCGATCCAGGTGCGCCAGTCGTGTTGCGAGTGGTTCGTCGCGGTATCGGAACGGGCCAGATGCACCCACGGTCGCTCAGGATGTTGCTGGGCCTGGGCCAGCGCTTGATCGAGGCGCAGCAGGACGTCGCCGGCCGGTTCGCCGGGCTGATAGGCGACCACGCCCAAGTGCGCCACGGGCATGCAATCGCTGGCGCCGGTCAGGCGCAGATTTTCCAGGGTGGCGCTGATTTCCGAAGCGAGGCGGGCCGCTTCGGTGCTGTCCAGGCCCGGTGTCAGCAGGCTGAATTCACCACCACGATTGCGCGCCGCCAGCCAGGTACGCCGTTCCGGCAGTTGCGTGAGTCGTTTGAGCAATTCGCCGACGGCGCTGATCAGCCCATCGGTGCGCTGGCCGCCCAGGCGTTGGTTGAGGCCGATCAGGTCGTTGATTCGCAGCATCAGCAAATGGCCGTCGCTGCTTTGCTCGGAGACCAACAAATGGTCGGCCAGTTGTTCGTCCAGCAAGCGTCGATTGGCCAGGCCCGTGAGGCTGTCCTGATAGGATTCGGCCCGCAGTTTTTCGCTGCGCGTGGCCTCTTCGGAGAACAGCGCTTTGAGCTTTTCGACCATCTGATTCATTGCCAGCACCACGCGCCGCAGTTCAGGGGTGCGTGGCAGTTTTGGCAGGCTGAGGAACTCGCGTTTGCTGATGGCTTCGGCTTGCCTGACCATTTTGTCGAGCGGGCGCAATTGCCGGCGTAACAACCATCCACCGAATACGGCGCTGAGCAGCCCGCAGATCAACAGCCAGATAAGGCTGCCAAGTGTGCTGTCCCAGAGTTTGGCCAGGGCGAACTGCGGATTGCTCAACACTTCGACCCGCGCCACCTGTTCCCAGCCGCGCATGACCAGCGCGTCGCCACCTTCCGGGCGCAGGTTGACCAGACTCACAAACCAGCCGGGCACGCCTTCGATCTGCACCGATGCGCTGCGCTCCACCAGCACTTGTCCATCAACGATATTGATGACGCGGATGCTGCGGAAATAGCCGCTGTCGAAAATCGAGCTGACCATCAATTCGGTCATCGCCGGGTCGTCGATCTGCGCGGTCAGTGACAAACCCAAGGCGGTGGCGGCGTCCTGGGCGTGGGAACGCAACTGGCCGAGCATCTGTTCACGGGAGCTTTCCAGGCTGACAAAAAAACTGCCACTGAAAGCCACCAGCAAGAACAGGCAAATGGCGAGAAACAACTGTTTGCGCAGCGACATAAAACGCTCCTTGCGACGGCGGCTAACCTTCGCCCACGGCGAACCCTTCGGCTTGCATTTTTTTCAACACGTCTTGCCAGCGCGACAGCTTTTTTGAGTCGCTGCTGCGTTTTCCGCCATTCGTCCCCGGCAAATAAAGGCCCTCGGCGTTGAAGGCGTACACCGGCAGCAGGTCTTTGCGTTGGGAGGCGGGGCGGATTTCGCCGATCAGGTTGTCGAGCACCAGCGGCTCAGCGGTGGGGCTGCTGTAGAAGGTCAGCACCATGTGCGCCTGGTTTTGGGAGAGTGCCTTGACGTAGGTAATGCGCAGTTTCTCGCTGGGAATCCCGAGTTGGCGCAGGCTGAAATATTTCGCCAGGGCGTAGTCTTCGCAGTCGGCGGCGCCTTTGATCAGCGATTCTTCTGGCGTGGCCCAGTAATCGGTCTGGCGCCAGATGCGCGTGTCGTCCTGAAAATTCAGCTGTTGATTGAAGAAGCGATTGACCGCGTTCAGTTGCTCGCGCTCGGGTTGGTTGAGTTCGCTTTTGAGCATTTGACTCCAGGCCTCGATTCTTCCTTGGGCGGGGCCGAGCGGGCCATAGCGCTTTTCGGCGATTTGCAGGATCTGCGTAAAGTTCCAGTCGGCCCAGACACTGCCGAGCCCGGTCAGCAGAAAACTGGCCAACAGCAGCCATCCGCCGAGCCGAAATCGGAGCGTTGACCTTCCTGGACTACGCCGGCGACGGGACATGTCTGGCTGCTCGGGTGCAGATGACTGAAGTCTAGGCGGAGTTCTTTAAAAGACAGGACTAATTGTCGGGTCGGCAGATGGACCCTGTGGCGAGGGAGCTTGCTCCCGTTCGGCTGCGAAGCAGTCGCCATACCAATCAATGAGGTTTGTCAGGAGAAATGGGGGGGAGGTTTTGGGGCTGCTTCGCAACCCAGTGGGAGCAAGCTTCCTCGCCACAGAAGCTCAGGGTTTTTGCAGGGTTTTCTGTTTGAGGAGGTAGATCGTCACCAGCACCGCGCTGGTCAGCATGATCCCCCGCGCCCACGGCAGGGGCACCAGGTAGCAGGAGAACAGGATGCTCACCCACATCAGGCCGATGGCGTAGACCTTGCCCTTGAGCGGGATGCCGTTGCCGTCGAGGTAGTCGCGAATCCACGGGCCAAGCCGTGGATGCCCCACCAGCCACTGGTAAAACCGTGGCGAACTGCGGGCAAAGCAGGCGGCCGCCAACAGCAGAAAGGGCGTGGTGGGCAACACCGGCAGGAAAATCCCGATCACCCCCAGCGCTACGCTCAGCCAGCCGATGGCCAGCAGCACGTAACGCAACATCAGGGAGCGGTTGCCTATGGGGTTGTCCATAGGCAAAACCTTAGTGGTGACGTGGCTTGAGGATCGCCGGTTTTTCGTCGGGCGCCTGGCACAGCAGGTACAGCGCGGTCAGGGCTTCCGGGATCTGCACGATCATGTCGTCCATCAGGTTGGCGTCTTTGGCGATGTCTTCGAACTCAGGCTGTTCGTCGAACAGACCCGAACCGACCATGATTGGCAGCAGCATTTCGCTGACTTCGTCTTCGGCGGTTTCGAACCAGGCCGCTTCGCGCAGGAACACGCCTTCCATGAAACCGATGCACCAGCCGCGCAGGTCGGAATCGTCCGGCTCTTCGCCCAGGTCCAGGTCGCATGGCAGCTCGAACTCTTCATCGGAAGCCAGTTGGCGCGCGATGTGAGCCTTGAGGGCCAGCAGGGTGGATTCGATCGCTTCACGCTCGGTATCGTCGGCGTAATGCGGCTCTTCGGCGAAGAGGGCGTCGATCCATTCACGATCCGGAACGACTTCGGAACAGATCGAAAGCGCAGTGAGGTAGCCGTGGGCGGCCACGTAGTCCAGCGCCTCGTCATGCAGTTCGTCGGCGTCGAGGAAGACTTGCAAACGGGTTAGTTGCTCAGCGAAGGACATTAAAGGGCTACCTTGGGGGAATTAACAGATGCGGGAATTCTAGGCCTTCTTGAGCGCTCAGGCCAGCCGCGCGGGATATTTGCGCTGCCGGGACCTCACAAACACCGCAATCCCTGTGGGAGCGGCCTGCTCGCGATGAGGCCGGTACATCCAATACATTTATCGCCTGACACGCCGCCATCGCGAGCAGGCTCGCTCCCACAGGTTGTGCGGTGTTTGTCCTTATGTGTCTTCTCAGCGGTGCCCTTTGCAAGGGAGGCCTCGGGTATACTCGCGCGTTTTGTGATGCCCTGCTGGCGTCGCGGCTGAGATGTGAAGCGTCATGCAATGCGCACTTACGATTTGTCGGTGCAGCCTGCGTGGTTCTGAACCAGCCTTGCAGGGATGTTTTTGTGATTTTTGGAGTTTTTATGCTCGAACAGGCTCAACGCGTCCTCAAGGACATCTTCGGCTACGACAGTTTCCGTGGCCGCCAGGGTGCAATCATTGAGCGCGTGGCCAGTGGCGGCGACGCCCTGGTGCTGATGCCTACCGGTGGCGGCAAATCCTTGTGCTTCCAGGTGCCGGCGCTGCTGCGTGAAGGCCTGGCGGTGGTGGTATCGCCGTTGATCGCACTGATGGACGATCAGGTCGCGACCCTCGAAGAACTCGGTGTCGCCGCCGCTGCATTGAACTCCACGCTGAGCGCCGAGCAGCAGCGTGATCTGGCGGCGCGGATCAAGCGCGGCGAAGTGAAGATGCTGTATCTGGCGCCCGAGCGTCTGGTCCAGCCACGCATGCTGGCTTTCCTGCAAAGCCTTGAAATCGCCTTGTTCGCCATCGACGAAGCGCACTGCGTGTCCCAATGGGGCCATGACTTCCGTCGCGAATACCTGCAACTGGGTCAGTTGGCGGAGTTGTTCCCCAACGTCCCGCGTATTGCCCTGACGGCCACGGCCGACAAGCGCACCCGTGAAGAAATCGTCGACCGTTTGCATCTGCAGAACGCCGAACGCTTTCTCTCGAGCTTCGACCGTCCGAACATTTTCTACCGCATCGTACCCAAGGAGCAGCCGCGCAAGCAGTTGCTGGCGTTCCTTGCCGAGCGCCGCAGTGATGCCGGCATTGTCTATTGCCTGTCGCGCAAGAAAGTCGACGAAGTCGCGGTGTTTCTCAGCGAGCAAGGCTTCCCGGCGCTGCCGTACCACGCCGGTTTGCCCAACGACACCCGGTCCCATCACCAGAAGCGCTTCCTCAACGAAGAAGGCCTGATCATGGTTGCCACCGTGGCGTTCGGCATGGGCATCGACAAGCCCAACGTGCGCTTTGTCGCGCACCTCGATTTGCCGAAATCCCTTGAGGCGTACTACCAGGAAACCGGTCGCGGCGGTCGTGATGGCCTGCCAGCGGATGCCTGGATGGCTTACGGCCTGCAAGACGTGGTGATGCTCAAGCAGATGCTGCAAAACTCCGAAGGCGACGAGCGCCACAAGCGTCTGGAGCAGCACAAGCTCGACGCAATGCTTTCGCTCTGCGAAGAAACCCGCTGCCGTCGGCAAACCTTGCTGGCCTACTTCGACGAAGACATGCCCGAGCCGTGCGGCCATTGCGACAACTGCGTCGATGGCGTGCAGACCTGGGACGCCACTGAGCCGGCCCGGCAGGCGCTCTCGGCAATCTACCGCACCGGCCAGCGTTATGGCGTCGGGCATCTGGTGGACGTGCTGCTGGGCAAGGACAACGAAAAGATCCGCAGCTTCGGCCATCAACACCTGTCGGTGTATGGCGTTGGCAAGGCCATGGGCGAGAGTGAATGGCGCTCCCTGTTCCGCCAGCTGGTGGCCCGTGGCCTGGCAGACATTGACCTCGAAGGCTACGGCGGCCTGCGCCTGAGCGACACGTGCCGACCGCTGCTCAAGGGCGAAGTGACCCTGGAACTGCGCCGCGACCTCAAGCCGCAAACCACCGCCAAAAGCAGCAAGAGCCAGGCGAGTCAGCTGGTTCGCGGCGAAGAACGCGAACAGTGGGAAGCCTTGCGCGCCTTGCGTCGCAAGCTCGCCGAGGAACACGGCGTGCCGCCGTATGTCATCTTCCCCGACTCGACACTGTTGGAAATGCTCCGCAGCCAGCCAACCTCGCTGGCGGAAATGGCCACGGTCAGCGGCGTCGGCGCGCGCAAGCTCGAACGCTACGGCGAGGCCTTCCTCGAAGTGCTGGGAGGTCAGGTCGAGGCGCCGAAAGTCGTTGCCGACGTGCGCCACGAGTTGATCACCCTCGCTCGCGCCGGCATGACGCCGCTGCAGATCGCCGGTCAGCTGCAATGCTCGGAAAAGAATGTCTACACGATGCTCGCTGAAGCGATTGGCAAGCAGCAGTTGTCGCTGGAGCAAGCACTGGACCTGCCCGAAGAGTTGATGGGCGAGGTGCAGGATGCCTTCCTCGATGGCGAGGGCGAATTGCCGCCGGTGTCGGAGATTGCCGCGCTGTTCGCCGGGAGAGTGCCGGAAGGTGTCTTGTACTGCGTTCGGGCGGCGCTGCAATCCGAATTCGAGGTTTAAATGACCTGTTACAGTGATGTAACGATTCACTACAGACCAGACCTTGCCTCAAGCCAACGGTCATGCTTAGCTGACTAATAATTAGTTTTTCTCTATTTTCAGTCTAATCATGAGTTTTTTATGCCGTTAACTGATCAACACCGTTTTGGCATGCAACTGGCCCAGATGTCGCGCGGTTGGCGTGCCGAACTGGATCGCCGTCTGGCTGGCCTGGGTCTGTCCCAGGCGCGCTGGCTGGTGCTGCTGCACCTGGCGCGCTTTGAAGAAGCACCGACCCAGCGTGAACTGGCGCAAAGCGTCGGCGTCGAAGGGCCGACCCTGGCCCGGTTGCTCGACAGCCTGGAAACCCAGGGCCTGGTCCAGCGCCAATCCGTGCTGGAAGACCGCCGGGCGAAAAAAATCGTCCTCTGTGCCCCGGCCCGTCCTCTGATCGAACAAATTGAAACCATTGCCAATCAACTGCGCCACGAACTGTTCGACGGCGTCGATGAGGCTGACTTAAAGGTCTGCATGCGTGTTCACGGGCACATTCTGGCCAACCTGGAAAAATCTTGAGGCATAACCGCGCGTCAGCTTTTTGAGATACCCCGTTGGGCAGACTATAAAGAACTACTAGGCAATATCGTGTTCGTACCGGATGTGCGAACGCGTACAGGTTGGTTCTGGTTATCTAAGGGATGCTCATGCTCGAGAGTTGGCACGTTGTATTGCGGTGTTGCGCCAGGCTGCTTCTGGTCGGTGGTGCTGTCACTTACTCGGCATTGGCCCCTGCGCTGGGATTGGGCGACATTACCCTTCATTCCGCGTTGAATCAGCCGTTGAGTGCTGACATCGTTTTGATGGATGTCGGTGGGCTGGAGGAGGACGAACTCTCGGTCAGCCTGGCGACGGCGGATGAATTCACCCGCGCCGGCGTCGATCGGGTGTTCTTCCTCAATGATCTGAAGTTCACACCGATCCTGCGGGGCAATCGCAGCTTGATCCGGGTGACGTCCAACAAACCGGTCAATGAACCTTTCCTGAATTTCCTGGTGCAGCTCAATCAGCCCAATGGGCGCTTGCTGCGCGAGTACACGGTGCTGATCGACCCGCCGGGCTCACCGGGGATCGTGCCGGCAGAAGACGAACCTGCCGTCAGCCCACAGAACTCTCCATTCCCGAGCGTCAAACCGGCCACTGCGCCGGCACCGGCGGCGAAGAAGTCCGCACCGGCGCCGGCCGTCGTTCAACCTGCCGCGCCTGCGACCGATCCCGCTGCCGAACAACTGGCCGCCAGCGTGTTGCAAAACCAGCAGTTGCAAAAAACCATCGATGAGTTGAATGCAGCGCTTCAGGCTCAAAATGAACAGATCGCTGGCCAGAAGAAACAGGTGAGCGAGCTGCAAACCCGGCTGTCGGAGGTCAACCAGGCGCCGCCGGTGACGCCGGTAGCGGTGGCACCTGCCCCTGTCGTCGTTGAAGAACCCGAGGCTAGCCATTGGCCGCTGATTATCGGCTTGCTGGCGCTGATCGCTCTGGTGTTGCTGGGGCTGTTTGTTCGACGTCAACGCCAGCAGGTTCAGGCGTTGGCTCCGGATTTCCCGGTTCTGCCGTCGCGACATGAGCCTGCACTTGATCGAACTGCGGAACCGCAGGCACACGGTTCTGTGCTCAAACCTGCCCAGGCCCATCATGAAGAGACGCCGTCAGGCGATGTGCTGGAAGGCGTGGGGATCTACCTGGCGTATGGCCGTTTTGCCGAAGCGGCCGGTTTGTTGCAAGAGGCATTAGTCAAGGAGCCACAGCGTACCGATCTTGCCTTGCAGTTGCTGGAAGTCCTCGGCAAACAAGGTGACGCTGCCGCCTATGAGACACAGGAAAACAGTTTGCGCGACGCAGGGGTCGACCCACAAAAACTGCAGGACATCCGTGTCTGTTATCCGAAACTGAGTATTGCAGTGCCGGTGCCTGCGGCGGCGACAATCAACCCGCCGATGAAAGCCGAAGGCGCGCCTGACGACGAATTTCAGCTGAACCTGGATGATCTGTCGATGGATGCGAATTGGGATTTGGTCAGCCCCTTCGAAAGCGCTAAATCTTCAGACGCACCGACAAAGGCTGTAGAGCCAGCGTTCACTTCGAACCTGCACGTGTTGCCCGATGTGTTCGAGATGCCCGAGGATTCGCCGCTGGACAAACCTGAACTCGAATGGGTCGCCGAACCCGATGCACAGGCCCTGGATGACGACTTTCTCGATACCTTCAGCGATCCCGGCCAGTCACTGGAACTTGAACCGCTCAGTCTGGAGCCAGCCACGCCGATCAGTGCCGGTAAACTGGAACAAGCCCAGACCTGTATCGATGATGGCGACCTGGACAGTGCCATCGAACTGCTCAACGAGCTGCTGAAGGAGGGCGATGAGCCGCTCAAGCAGACTGCCCGGAGCCTGTTGGCGGGAATCCGCTGAGCCACTACTATAGCGGCGCCCTCTGGCTCAGGAGTATTGCCCATCATGACCGCGCATAAACCGGAAATCGTCATCACCTATTGCACGCAATGCCAATGGTTGTTGCGTGCGGCCTGGCTGGCCCAGGAACTGCTCAGCACCTTTGGCGACGACCTGGGCAAAGTGTCGCTGGTGCCCGGCACCGGTGGGGTTTTTCATATTTTCTGTGACGATGTGCAGATCTGGGAGCGCAAGGCCGACGGCGGTTTTCCGGAGGCCAAGGTGCTCAAGCAGCGGGTTCGCGATCAGATCGACCCGGACCGCGACCTCGGCCACAACGACCGCACTCAGTGAGACGCGGCTTCGGCTGCCACGGTCTTTTTGCTTGAACCGGACAGTCTGCTGGAGACCACAATCGCGACGATGATCAAGGCGCCGCCGAGCAGCATGCGCAGCGTCGGGTTTTCATCGAACAACAGCCACGCCACAGTGATCCCGTACACCGGCTCCAGGGCGAACACCACGGCGGCGGTGCGCGCCTTGATCACCGCCAGGCTGGCGACGAACAAGCTGTGCGCGACGCCGGTGCAGAACACCCCGAGCAAACCGATCCACAGCCAGTCGATGGCGCGGACGTCGCTCAACTGCGGCGCCGCCACCGGCAGCAGGCACAGCGCGACAACCACGTTCTGACACAGCGCGGCCTGCACCGGCGGGATTCTGCCGGAGCTGGCGCGGTTGGTCAGTGACAGCAGGGCGAATAGCAAGCCTGAGCCGACCGCCCAGAGCAGGCCCGTGGTGGCGCCACTCGCCAGATCAAAATCAGGCGTCACCAGCACCAACCCGACACTCACCAGCACCACCAAGAGGATTTCATTGGCGCGGATCCGCTCACGGAATATCAGCCCTTCGAGGATCACGGTAAACGCCGGGAAGCTGGCGAAACCCAGGGTCGCGATCGCCACTCCGGCCACTTTCACCGCAATGAAGAAACTCACCCAATGCCCGGCCAGCAGTAAACCGCTGAGCAACAGACGGCGCCAGTCCAGCGCTTCGAGTTTGTACCAGCGCGTGTTGCTGGCGAACCGCGCGAACACCGCCAGGGCGAGGACGGCAAATGCCGCACGGCCAAACACGATGACGGCGGGCGAGGCGGCGGCGAGTTTGCCGAATACACCGGTCAGGCCGAACATCAGTGCGCCGATATGCAGGGCGCCAAGGGCGGTACGGGGAGTCATTGCGATCCTTGATAAATGTATTTAAAACGGGCTGCCAGACGACCATCGCCCCCCTGTAGCAGCTGGCGCAGCCTGCGTTCGGCTGCGAAGCAGTCGTAAAACCAGTAAACGCGGTGCGTGAGGTAAATCGCATGTGTCCTGATGACGACTGCTTCGCAGCCGAACGCAGGCTTCGCCAGCTGCTACATTTGACCGCATCAGCCCCCAGCCAGTCTGTCGGCAGACTATCGACTTTTGTCGCCAGCCTCGCGCCGCAGTTTGCCCGGTGTCGCCCCAAACTCTCGCAACACCGCCGCGGCAAAGGCACTCTGAGAACTGTAACCGACCCGACTGGCAATCTCGCCGATGGGCAACGGTGAATCCCGCAGCAGTCGCACCGCACTATGCAGCCGCCGACTGCGGATGTAATCCATCGGTGTCTGCCCGCACTCAGCGACAAACCGCGCATGCAACCGGGCGCTGGACAGCCCGGCAACGCGCGCCAGATCGGCGACCTGCAGCGGACACGCCGCGTACTGATCGATATGCGCATTCAGCGCCGCATACGGCAGACGCCGACCGCCCACGATGTCAGGCTTGGCGTTGTTGAGGCTGGCCAATAACAGCACCGCGCCCTGCTGGGCAATCAATGGGTCACTGACCTGGCTGCCCGCCAGCCAACTCACCAATTGGCTTTGCCCTGCGTCCAGCGGCAGGCGCCCGGCGTTGTCGAGCAAACGGCGGCTGGCGTCGGCGTGATCGCCAAGGGACTGCGAAACCCATTGATCACTCGGTATATCCAGCACAAGACAACGGCTGCCATTGCTGCTGCCGCAGGCGTGATGGAAACCCGACGGCACCACCACGAAACTCTGTTGAACCACCTGGCTGCCAAGCCCGTCGACCTCGAAGTCCAGCGCACCCGACAACCCGAACACCAATTGCGCGTGGTCGTGGCTGTGGACGATCAGGTCCTTGGTGTATTGGCGCAGCGTGAGGATCGGTCTCATCGCAGGTCTCCCGGTCAAGATGCGGCCAGTCTACACCGGCCGGGCGTTGTCACAGGACTGACTCGCAGCTGTCATGGACCATTAACCCGACCGGCGCAAGCTTGCCAAAACTTGTCCTGAGTGTTGCCCATGACCAGCGCCGAGCTCGCCAAACCCAGCCGTAAGCAACGTGTGCGGACCTTGTGGATTTCCGACGTGCATCTGGGCACCCGGGACTGCCAAGCCGAACACCTGTCGCAGTTTCTCAAGGGCTACCACGCTGACAAGATCTACCTGGTCGGCGACATCATCGACGGCTGGAAACTGCGCGGCGGCATGTACTGGCCTCAGGCGCACACCAACGTGATTCGCCGCCTGCTGACCATGAGCAAGCGCGGCACTGAGGTGATCTACGTCACCGGCAATCACGACGAGTTTCTGCGACGCTATTCGAAGCTGATTCTGGGCAACATCCAACTGGTGGACGAAGCGGTGCACGTGACCGCTGATGGCCGCCATCTGCTGGTGATCCACGGCGACCAGTTTGACGTGATTACCCGGTATCACCGCTGGCTGGCTTTTCTCGGTGACTCGGCCTACGAATTTACCCTGACCCTCAACCGCTGGCTGAATCACTGGCGCGCGCGTTATGGCTACGGCTACTGGTCGCTGTCGGCCTACCTCAAGCACAAGGTGAAAACGGCGGTCAGTTTCATCAGCGACTTTGAAGAAGCCATCGCCCACGAGTGCGTCAAACGCGAGTTGCACGGGGTGGTGTGCGGGCACATTCACCATGCCGAGATTCGCAAAGTCGGCGGGGTGGATTACCTCAACTGCGGGGATTGGGTGGAGTCGTGCACGGCGTTGATCGAGCATTGGGACGGGTCGATCGAGTTGTACCGGTTGGCGGATGCCCAAGCGCGGGAAGCGGAGTTGAAGGCAGTGAAGGTCCCAGAGCCTGCTTAAAAGATCAGGTGTATTGGCTGGCCCATCGCAGGCTTGCCCGCGATGGGGCCAAGCCGGATACCCTGGACCTGTCAGGCCGGTGCGTGTTCTTCCATCGCCGCCTTGTAGATCGAGTTCTTCGGCTGCGCAAACAAGCGCTCCATCATCGGCTCAAAGAAGCTCAGCGGTAACGTCTCGTATGCCGGATCAAACGCCGCCGCGTCATATTTGGCGCAAAACTCGATAGTCGCCTGATACTGCGGATGCCCGCTGAATTGCTCGCGCAGGTGTCGATCCATTCCCAGGTGATGGAAAAAGTAATACCCCTGGAATATCCCGTGTTTCTCCACCATCCACAGATTCTCGGCGCTGACGAACGGCTTGAGGATCGCCGCGGCGATGTCCGGATGGTTATAGGAACCGAGCGTGTCGCCGATGTCGTGCAACAGGGCGCAGACCACGTATTCTTCATCCCTGCCATCGCGCCAGGCACGGCTGGCGGTTTGCAAGGAGTGGGTCAGGCGATCCACCGGGAAGCCGCCAAAATCACCCTCCAGCAATTTCAGGTGCGCCACAATCCGTGACGGCAATTGCCTGGCGTAGGCACTGAAGTCGGCGGCGATGATCGCCCAGTCTTCCTGCGTGCCATCCTGCATGTGGGTGAATCGTGCATTGGCGTTCATCAGCTATCCTCTTGTTCTTGGCGACAGGGATGCCTTGAGTGTAGGACTTGGATCCACTATCGCACTGACTGCGCAGGACGTTTTGATGGCGAGTGGAGCCTAGAACGGCACACGCCCCAGAATCATGTCGCGGTACATGACAAAGTCGCCGAGCAGGCTATAAAGGGGGTGTTGAAACGTGGCAGGACGGTTCTTCTCGAAGAAGAAATGCCCGGCCCAGGCGAAGCTGTAACCTGCCAGCGGCAAGGCCAGCAACATCAACCAGGCGCCTTTGCCGATGGTCAGCGCCAGAATGAAGATGACCAGGGTGGTGCCGACAAAATGCAGTCGCCGACAGGTGCTGTTGCTGTGTTCGCTGAGGTAATACGGGTAAAACTCAGCGAACGTATTGAAACGTTTGACGTTTTCCACGACTGCGATCTCTGTGGTTGTTGTTCTGATTGCAAGTTGTTCTGCGGGTAGCCTATTTAAGTCTAGAGTGATCATTGGCATCGGCCAGTGACAATAGGCGCCACTTTAGTATCCTTCGCAAATTTGCCGCGTGTAGACGGCTCACAAAACAGTAAGAAAACGCCATGAGCGAACGAACGACTTCTGCAAGCTGGGCGATGGGGATTGTCAAAGCACTGGAGATGGACGGCCTGGATTGCCGGGCTCTGTTCAAGCAGCTGGGGCTCGACTACGCCTCACTGGATGATCCGGATGCACGCTTCCCGCAAGATTCCATGACACGCCTGTGGCAGCGCGCGGTCGAGCTGTCCGGCAACCCGGCGATTGGCCTGAACATGGGCAAGGTGGTGCGACCGGCGTCCTTCCATGTGGCTGGCTACGCGCTGATGTCCAGCCAGACCCTGGCCGAAGGCTTTCAGCGGCTGGTGCGTTATCAGCGGATCATTGCCGAAAGTGCCGACCTGAGTTTCCGACTGCTGGATGAAGGCTATGCGCTGATTCTAACGGTGCATGGCGATCACTTGCCGCCGACCCGACAGAGCGCCGAAGCTTCGCTGGCCTGTGCGTTGGCGCTGTGCGGCTGGTTGACCGGGCGCACGTTGCAACCGCGCAAGGTGCTGATACAGGGCGATCAGCCTGTCGATCTGGAACCCTATAAACAAGCGTTCCATGCGCCGTTGGTGTTCAACGCTCCTTATGACGCCTTGATCTTCGAACGCGCCGACATGGAAGCGCCGCTGCCGACGGCCAACGAGGCGATGGCGCTGTTGCATGACCGGTTTGCCGGCGAATACCTGGCGCGGTTTTCCGAAAGCCGCGTGACCCACAAGGCGCGGCAGGTGCTGTGCCGTTTGCTGCCCCAGGGCGAACCCAAGCGCGATACGGTGGCGCAGACGCTGCACCTGTCACAACGCACCTTGCAGCGCCGCTTGCAGGAGGAAGGCACGAGTTTTCAAACCTTGCTCGACGACACGCGACGTGAACTGGCCGAGCAATACCTGGCGCAGCCCACCATGACCTTGCTGGAAATTGCCTACCTGTTGGGGTTCGCCGATCCGAGCAACTTCTTCCGCGCCTTTCGACGCTGGTTCGACGCCACGCCCGGTGAATATCGGGCGCGGCTGACGCAAGCGCCGGCGGTTGTCAGTGCCGCCAGAACGCAGGAATACACAGAACAAACACCGTAATGATCTCCAGTCGGCCCAGCAGCATGCCGAACGACAGAATCCATTTGGCGGCGTCCGGCAGGGTGGCGAAGTTGCCCGCCGGGCCGATGGTCTCGCCCAGGCCAGGACCGACGCCGGACACGGTGCTGGCGGCGCCGGTCAGGGCAGTCATCCATTCCACGCCGAGCAGCGACAGCAGCAGGGCGATCACGCAAATAGTGATGGCGAAGAAGAAGGAAAAAGTAAGGATCGAACGCACGATCTCTTCGTCGAGGCGGTGACCGTTGTACGTCTGTTTGATCACCGCCCGCGGGTGAATCAATTGGTTAAGGTTGGCCTTGAGCAGGATGTAGGCGACCTGGAAACGGAAAATCTTGATCCCGCCGGCAGTCGAACCCGAGCAACCACCGACAAAACCCAGATAGAAGAACAGCATCAGCGAGAAATTTCCCCACAAGCTGTAGTCCCCCAGCGCAAAACCGGTGGTCGTCACCACCGAGGTCACGTTCAGCGCCACATGCCGCAGCGCCTCCAGCCAATGCAGCTGGGTGGTCCACCAGTACCAGGTGCCTAGCACCAGCCAGGTCACCAGCAACATGCCGAGCAAGCCTTGCACCTGCTGGTCCTTGATCAGTGCTTTGCGGTTACCGCGCAAGGTCGCTACATACAGGGTGAACGGCAGGGCACCAAGAATCATGATGACGATCGCGACCCAATGCACTGCAGGCTCAGGCCACTTTGCCAAAGACTGGTCGGACGTTGAGAAACCACCGGTGGAAATCGCCGACATCGCGTGGTTGATCGCATCGAACGGGCTCATCCCGGCCCACCAGAACGCCAGGCTGCCGATAATGGTGATGCCGACGTAGGCCGCAACGATCAAACGCGCCACCATGTGCGAACGCGGCATGACCTTTTCGGAGCGATCCGACGACTCGGTCTGGAACAGCCGCATGCCGCCGATGCGCAGCAACGGCAGAATCGCCACCGCCATGCCGATAAAGCCGATGCCGCCGATCCAGTGCAGCAACGAGCGCCACATCAGGATGCCGGGGGACATGCTGTCCAGGCCCGTGAGCACCGTGGCCCCTGTGGCGGTAATGCCGGACATGCTTTCGAAGAACGAGTCCGTGTAGCTGATGCGCTGGGTCAGCAGAAATGGCAGCGCAGCGAAGATGCACACCACCACCCAGCTGCTGACGGTCAGCAAGTACATGTCTCGCGGGCGCAGATGTATGTGTTCGGGACGACCGGGGATGACCAGAGCCAAACCCGCGACGAAGGTAATCATGCTCGCCCAGAGGAACGACGGCAGATCGCTCGTGCGCTCGAAAATCACCAGGGTCGCCATGGGCACGACCATGGCGATGGCCAGCGTGATCAGGAAGATGCCGATGATGAAACCAATAATCCGTAAGGTCGGCAACGCCATGAAGTCCGCTCGGGCTGAAGAAGGGAAGGCCGCCATTCTACCTGCGGGGCAGGGCATGTAAACCGGCACTGCCACGGCAGTTGAAGCTAGAATAGCTGCACATATTTTTCAGGAGGTGGCCGATGCAGGCTCTCGACGCTTTGCTCAACCGTGTTTCCGTTCCACGACTGCTCGAACCGGCACCGACCGCAGCGCAGCGTGAAGTGCTGTTTTCTGCCGCGATGCGTGCGCCGGACCACGGCCATTTGCAGCCTTGGCGCTTCCTGACAGTCGAAGGTGCGGCGCGCGAACAAATGGGCGAGTTGCTGGCCGAAGCGGCGAAGCTGCAAGACAGCGAAGTGTCCGAGGCGGCGCTGGACAAGGCGCGTAACGGTCCGTTGCGCGCACCGCTGGTGGTCGTGGTGATCGCACGGTTGCAGGACCACGTCAAATACCCGAAATCCGAGCAATTGCTGGCGGCAGGGTGTGCGGCTCACGGGATTCTGCTGGCCGCTTACGCGCAAGGCATTGGCGCGGTGTGGCGCACCGGTGAGCTGGCGTACTCGGCGCATGTGGCCAAGGGATTGGGGTTGGCAGAAGGGGAAGAGGTGATTGCCTTCCTGTACCTGGGCACGCCGCAGAAAGAGCCGCGGGTGGCGGAGAAAGTCGACCTCGCCGAGTTCGTCAGCGCCTGGCCTTCTAAACCCTGAAATCAAATGCTTCGCGGGCAAGCCTCGCTCAGGTTTATGTGTCATGCCTCGATATTGTGTTCGGCATAGGACCTGTAGGAGCGAGCGGGCGGCGATCCGACTTGCCCGCGAAGCTTTCAAGGCTGGACGACAGCTCCGGGCACCAACGGTAATTCCAGGCTGGCAATGAACCCGCCTTGCGGGTGATTGGCCAGTACCAGACTCCCGCCATGTCGCTCCGCCGCACGTCGCGCAATGGCCAGTCCCAAGCCATGCCCGGCCGCCGTTTGCCCCGGCGCCCGATAGAATGGCTCACCCAACTGAGTCAGATGCTCGGCATCGACACCGGGCCCATGGTCCCTGACGCTGACCACAATTCGCTCACCCTGGCGCACCGCCTGCATTTCAATCGACTGCCCCACGGGGTTGAAGCGCTGAGCGTTTCGCAGCAGGTTGTCGACGGCGCGCTCGATCATCGTCGGCCAGCCCTTGAGGTTCAGCTGCGGTTCGGCGTCGAGGTGAACGGTCTGCTCCGATGAACCCAATTGCGCATCCTTTTGCAGCGTACTGAGCAACGCATTCAGATCCACTTCTTCAGCGCTGGCGTTGTCGGCATCGACCCGCGCCAATACCAGGATTTCGCTGATCAAGGCTTCCAGTCGATCGCATTCACGGGTCAAGCGTGGCGCGAGTTTTTCCCGTTCCTCGGGTGTGGCCCGTTCGGCCAGTGCCAGGGCAATGCGCAGTCGCGCCAGCGGTGAACGCAGTTCATGGGACACATCGCGCAGCAATTGTCGTTGGCTACCGATCAGACTTTGCAGGCGCGCACCCATGCGGTTGAAGTCGTTGGCCAATACACCAAATTCGTCGCGCCGGTTAGCCAGTTTCACCAGGCTGTTCTGCTGATAGGTGGTTTGCCCAAGGTCATGCACCGCGCCGCGCAAGCGGTTCAGCGGGCGGGTGATGGACAGGGTCACGAACAGGCTGAAGAGGGTCAGCACCACCAGCGCAATACCCAGCGCGCTCAGCGGCCAGAGCAGGCTTTCGCGGTGCCAGGCGTCCAGTTCCGGGTGCGGGATGCGGTAGATCAGCAGGTAGGTGTCGCCGGTTTTGGCGCTGGTGTATTCGTCGGTCAGACGTCGCCACGGCAGGCGGCGATCGTCGTTGTTCTGCCGTGCTTCGAAAGCCGCCGCACGCCGGGGGAAGGTGCCGCGCACCACCGGGTCGCCGCTCTCGTTGAGCACCTGAACGTCGATGTGATACTGGCGCTTGCGCTGTTCCAGGATGTCCTGAGCGGCTTCCTCACCCTGGGCTTCGTAGGTTTGCGTCCACTGTTCGGCCAGGGTGTTGAGGCCCGGGTGGCGGCTGAGAATCCATGCGTCCTGGTTGAGCATGTGCCCCAACAGAATGGAAAGCCCAGCAACCAGAGCGATGGCCAGCCAGAAGCTGGCCAGGATACGCCAGAACAATGAGCGCACAGAAAATCCTCAGACAAACACAAATCCCATGTGGGAGCGGGCTTGCTCGCGAAAGCGTCGGTACATTCAACATCAACGTGACTGAAAGGACGCCTTCGCGAGCAAGCCCGCTCCCACATTTAACTGGGTGGAGACAGACCCGACGGGGTTAGCCGTCGGGTCCTGGGTCAGCGCATTATTGCGCTTTTTGCGGTTGTTGCGCTTTCCACGCCTTGAACTCGGCCCATTCGGCGCGGCGCTCAGCCTGTTTCTTCTGGATCTCGTCGAATTTCTTCTGTTGATCCGGTTTCAGCAGGCCACGGACCTCGGCTTCGCCTTTCTTGTGGTTGGCGGCCATTTCGTCCTTCATGGCTTTCTGGTCGGCCGGCGAGAGTTTCTCCAGGTACTTCTCGACCACTTGCTTACGCTCGTGCATCTGCTCGCCCATGATTTTACGGATCTGCTCACGCTGTTCGCGGCTCAGGTCCAGCTGGCTGTACGGGCCTTTACCGTGCATGCCGTGCATCTGACCGCCGTGGCGCGGGCCGTCCATCGGGCCACCCATCGAGCCGGCACCTTCAGGCATGGCCATGGCAACGGTCGGCAGGGCGGCAGCGAACATCAGAGCGATAAGAGTCTTGCGCATGGTGAATCTCCTTGTCTCGTTCCCGGTACGTTCCGGATGAGTTCAGATTACGGAGATCAAGGTCAGCGGCGGTCAGCGGAGCGTAAAGCTTGGGTAAAGACGAGTTCGTGGCGTCCTTACAAACTTTGCCGGCAGTGACCTGTGGCGAGGGAGCTTGCTCCCGCTGGACTGCGCAGCAGGCCTTCGTTTGGGGCCGCTTCGCAGCCCGACGGGAGCAAGCGTCCTCGCCACAGGTTGTTCTTATCCAGTTCTTCCTGGTGCTTACAGGCTGTAGTAGTAACCGCGACTACGCAGGGCAACGATGCGCGGGCGGCCGTCGGGATGCGGGCCGATTTTTTTGCGCAGGTTGCTGACGTGCATGTCCAGGCTGCGGTCGTACAAGGTCAGCTTGCGGCCTAGGGCGATTTGCGCCAGCTCCTGTTTGTCCAGCGGCTCGCCGGGTTGCTTGAGCAAGGCTTCGAGCAGACGGCTTTCGGAGACGGTGAGGGTGAATTCCTGTTCGTCGATGCTGACCACACCACGCACCGGGCTGAAGCACAGGTCGCCCAGTTCGAGCTGGCTGGACACCGCCGTTGGATGACTGCGGCGCAGTACGGCGCGCAGACGGGCTGTCAGTTCCCGTGGGTCGCACGGCTTGGCCAGGTAATCGTCGGCGCCGAGTTCCAGGCCGAGGATACGATCCAGTGGCTCGCCACGCGCAGACAGCATCAGCACCGGCAGGTCCGGATGGTCGCTGCGCAATTGCTTGAGCAGTTCCAGACCGCTACCGTCCGGCAGCATCACGTCCAGTACCACGGCGGCGGGGGAGGTTTCGGCCAGCGCACGGCGAGCACTCTGGCCGTCGTGACAGGCACGGACCTGAAAGCCTTCCTGGCTCAGCCAACTGCTCAGGAGCTCGCACAGCTCCTGGTCATCATCAATTAATAACAGCTCGCTCATTACTCACTCAATTTAGCCATTGCCGACGTTTTCTGGTGGCGCCACTGGCGAAGATACCGCAGAGAAGGGCCAATAGCGCCACTCCACCACCGATTACAAACCATTGCTGCTGATCAGTCAGCAGACGTGGCAGCGGGTTGCTGGCCTGGGCTTCCTTGAGTTGCAGCTTGAGGCGCTGGTTCTCCTGGCGCAACCGGCCCAACTGAGCGCTTTCACGTTCACTGTCGGTATTTTGCAGTTGTTTGCTCAGTTCTTCTCGTTGCTGCTCACTTGCCTTCAAGCGCTGCTGCAACTCAGTGATTTGGCTGCCGGCGCTCAGCGACAGCGGCGTCGAACTGCCGCCTTCGGCGCTTTCTTCGCCGTGGGCAGGGGCCACCATCGACAACGTCACCAACATCAGACACAACGGACCTTTGCGCATCGCCACTCCTGATTCCAATACGAGTATTGGGCAGGTTGTCGGCCGGCAAACGAGAATAATGAGCGTTGAGCGCGCGATGAACCGGCAAGGTTCATCGCGCGGGCGCAATTTACGGCAGGACTTGCTTGAACGGCTTGACCGAAACGTTGGCGTAGACGCCGGCGGCGATGTACGGATCCGCATCGGCCCAGGACTGGGCGGCGCTCAGGGAATCGAACTCGGCGACGATCAGGCTGCCGGTGAAGCCCGCCGCGCCCGGATCATTGCTGTCGACCGCCGGGTGCGGGCCGGCCAATACGATACGACCTTCACCCTTGAGCACTTGCAGACGCTCAAGGTGGGCAGGCCGTGCGGCCAGGCGGGCTTCCAGGGAGTTGGCGACGTCTGTGGCAATGATTGCGTAAAGCATGTCAGTCCTCGGTTTTTGGCGTGGTGGTATCGGCGTCGTGCAGGTGACGGGACAGATAAATGCCCTGGGCGACCAGGAACAGCAACGTCATGCCCAGGCTGCCGAAGACCTTGAAGTCGACCCAGTAGCTCTGGAACGTGAACGCGACGAACAGGTTGGCGGCACCGCAAAACAGGAAAAAGCCGATCCAGGCGATGTTCAGGCGCGTCCAGACCAGGTCCGGCAGGGTCAGTGCGTGGCCCATGATGCGCTTGATCAGCAGTTGGTCACCGATGAAGTGGCTGCCAATGAACGCCAGGGCGAACAGCCAGTTGACCACCGGCGCTTTCCACTTCAGGAAGGTTTCGCTGTGGAACGCCAGGGTCAGGCTACCGAAGACCAGGCAGGCGATGAGGGTCAGCCACTGGCTCTTCTCCAGCTTGCGCTGCTTGATGAACAGCGCACCGTAAACCACCAGGGAGCTGATGATCAGCATCGCAGTGGCACTGTAAATACCGCCTACAGTCAGTTGATGACCGCCAATGTCGACGACCCGTGGATCGATTTTGAAAACGATGAAAAACAGCAGGAGCGGGATGAAATCGATGAATTGTTTCACAGTGGCAGCCAGAAGCAGGATGTGGCGGCATAATAACAAACATATGGGCGCGCGATAGCGCCAGCTGATTTGAGGTAACACATCCCCGTGAATGTTGACTTGCACTGCCATAGCACCGCCTCCGATGGCGCTCTCGCGCCTGCTGTCCTGGTGGCGCGTGCGTTCGAGAAAGGCGTGCGAGTGCTGGCCTTGACCGATCACGACACCCTCGAGGGGCTCGACGA
The DNA here is from genome assembly GCF_059695935.1 of Pseudomonas sp. LBUM1660. NCBI lineage: Bacteria > Pseudomonadati > Pseudomonadota > Gammaproteobacteria > Pseudomonadales > Pseudomonadaceae > Pseudomonas > Pseudomonas sp. LBUM1660. The sequence continues at coordinate 1,837,174 of NZ_CP166795.1, forward strand.
GGCCCGCAGTGCGGCCACGGCGCTAGGGATGCAACTGGTCAACGGCGTCGAATTGTCCTGCACCTGGGGCGGCGCGACCATTCATGTGCTCGGCTACGGATTTGATGTGACTGCCGTACCGTTGGTCGAGGCGATCGCCAAATTGCACGATGGCCGCTGGCTACGGTCCGAAGAAATAAGCCGCAAGCTGGCATTGAAAGGCATGCCCGGCGCGCTGGAAGGTGCCCGGGCCATCCAGCAGGAACTGGGCGACAGCGGCAATGCGCCGGCCCGTCCGCACTTCGCCGACTGGATGGTGCGTGAAGGTTTCGTCAAGGATCGCGCCGAAGCGTTTCGTAAATGGCTGGGCGCCGGCAAGCTGGGCGACGTCAAGCAGCACTGGCCGACCCTGGAAGACACGGTCGAAACCCTGCGAGCCGCGAAAGCCTGGGTCAGCCTGGCGCATCCGTGGCACTACGATTTCACTCGAAGCAAGCGTCGCCGCCTGATTTCTGACTATATTCAAGCCGGGGGCCACGCCATTGAAGTGGTCAATGGCCATCAGCCCGCCGAGCAAGTGGGCAGCCTGGCGATTCTTGCCCGTGAGTTCGGTCTGCTGGTCAGCGCCGGCAGTGATTTTCATGGCCCTGGAGGCTGGTCCGAGATCGGCGAATACCGCCCGCTCCCGGAGGATCTGCCACCACTGTGGTGTCGATTCAAACATGACCCAATTATTGCCGCCGTCTGAACAGGTAGAGAATGTGAGTCAATTTTTCCAGATTCATCCGGAAAACCCGCAAGCGCGCCTGATCAAACAGGCTGTCGAGATCATCCGTAAAGGCGGGGTGGTGATTTATCCCACAGACTCGTCCTACGCCATTGGTTGCCAGATCGGCGACAAGAATGCCGTGGATCGCGTGCGCCGTTTGCGTGGGCTGGACGAAAAGCACAACTTCGCGCTGATCTGCAGCGACTTGTCGCAACTGGGGGTGTTCGCCAAAATCGACACTGGCACCTTCCGCTTGCTCAAGGCGCACCTGCCGGGGCCTTACACCTTCATTCTCAACGCCACCCGCGAAGTCCCGCGGCTGTTGTTGCACCCGAAAAAACGCACCATCGGCCTGCGGGTGCCAAGCCATCCGATTGCCTTGGCGCTGCTGGAAGAACTCGGCGAGCCCTTGATGAGCGTGACGCTGATCATGCCCGGCGACACCGACCCGATGAGCGATCCGCACGAAATGCGCCAATTGCTTGAGCATCAGGTCGACCTGATCATCGATGGCGGATTCGGTGGGATAAAGGCGTCCACCGTGATCAACCTCGCCGACGGCGAGCCGGAAGTGATCCGCGTCGGTTGCGGCGACCCTGCGCCGTTCATGGCCGAGGCGTAGATGTCTGCAGTAGAACCCGTTGTCGACAGTCAGGCCGGAGCCCAGCAAGAGCTGCCCTTCGCCATGGTCTATGGCCAGGCGGTCATGGAAATGCCGCTGGACTTGTACATCCCGCCGGATGCGCTCGAGGTGTTTCTCGAAGCCTTCGAAGGCCCCCTCGACCTGTTGCTGTACCTGATCCGCAAACAGAACATCAACATCCTCGACATTCCCGTGGCGGAAATCACTCGCCAGTACATGGGCTATGTCGAGTTGATGCAGTCGGTGCGCCTGGAACTGGCAGCCGAGTACCTGGTGATGGCCGCGATGCTGGCCGAGATCAAGTCGCGGATGCTGTTGCCGCGGGCCGAAACCATCGAAGACGAAGAAGATGACCCGCGCGCCGAACTGATCCGCCGCTTGCAGGAATACGAACGCTTCAAGGCCGCAGCCGAAGGCATCGATGGTTTGACTCGCGTCGGGCGTGACGTGGTGGTGCCCAAACTGGATGCCCCGGAAGCCAGGGCGCGCAAGTTGTTGCCGGACGTGCGCTTGTCAGAGCTGCTGCTGTCCATGGCCGAGGTCCTGCGCCGTGGCGACATGTTCGAAAGCCATCAGGTCAGCCGCGAGGCGCTGTCCACCCGCGAACGCATGAGCGATGTGCTGGAGCGGCTCAAGGGCGGCGGTTTCGTGCCCTTTGTCGAGCTGTTCACCGCTGAAGAAGGACGTCTGGGGGTCGTGGTGACCTTTATGGCGATCCTCGAACTGGTCAAGGAATCTTTGGTTGAGCTGGTGCAGAATGAGCCGTTCGCGGCGATCCACGTGCGAGCCCGAGCCGAATAACGAGTTGAATCATGAACCTGACTGAACCCCGCGAGCTGGCGCCATTGCTTGAAGCCTTTCTGTTGGCCTCGGGAAAACCGCAATCGCTTGAACGCCTGTTCGAACTCTTCGAAGAGGGCGAACGCCCGGAGCCGCCGGTCTTCAAGAAAGCGCTGACGATTCTGGCCAAGTCCTGCGACGGTCGCGCCTTCGAGCTGAAGGAAGTGGCTTCCGGGTATCGCCTGCAGATCCGCGAAAAGTTCTCGCCGTGGGTCGGCCGCTTGTGGGAAGAGCGCCCGCAGCGTTATTCCCGCGCCATGCTCGAAACCATCGCTCTGATCGCTTATCGCCAGCCGATAACCCGGGGCGAGATCGAAGACGTGCGTGGCGTGGCGGTTAACAGTCACATCGTCAAGACCCTGCTGGAGCGCGAGTGGATTCGCATCGTCGGGTACCGCGACGTGCCTGGCAAACCGGCGATGTTTGCCACCACCAAGGCTTTTCTCGATCACTTCAACCTGAAGAACCTCGACGATTTGCCGCCGCTGGCTGATTTGCGTGAGCTGGAGCCAGATCCCGTGCTCGATTTCGACGATGCGCCGGTGCCGGCTGGGTTGCAGGAGCTGGCAGATGCCAGCGCCGAGCCGGAGGAGCCCAAAGAGGAGACCAGTTTTCATACGCTGTTGCTGGAGCTGGACACCATGGAGGAGGGGATCAAGACCGACTTTGATGACATCCTGCGCGACGGCGAGGCGACTGGCTCCAATGAGGTTCTGGAGCTGCCGGAGCCGGAAATCGAAGTTGAACTTCACGTCGAGCCAGAAGCCACAGTCGAAGAAGAGCCGGAAGAAGAACTGGAAGACGACGTGCTCGGTGTCGCCGAGGCGCGCGAGAAACTCCTGGCTGCTGTCGCCGCTCTCGAACAGCCGAAACCCGAGCCCGAATTGAGCGACGAAGAAGCCGAAGCCCGCGCCCTGGCCGAAGCGATCGAAGCCGAACGCCGCGAATTCGAAGACTGACCCGGATCTTGTGGACGCCGATTCCCCTTGTGGGGGTGAGCCTGCTCGCGATAGCGGTGGGTCAGGCAACCATGATGTCGATTGACACTCCCTCTTCGCGAGCAAGCCCGCTCCCACAATGGTTTTGTGGTGTTGTCTGGAGTATTTGATGAGTTCTACCAAAGACCCGTGCATCAGCGTCTGCACATTCACCGACGACATCTGCCTCGGCTGCGGCCGCAGCAAACGCGAGATCAGGGCCTGGAAGAAACTCGACAAGGCTGACAAGCGCACGGTGCTCGCGGAGTCGGCGCTCAGGTTGATCAAACTCGGCGGCGCCGTTCGGCGTAAAAACAAATAACCTGGCAATCATCAGCTAGTCTCTGATGCGCGAACGCTCCTATGAGCGTATGATTCGCGACCCTTTGGCGATCCCTTTGCCCAAGTACCCAGTTTTACATCGCTTCAGGACGCTCAATTCAGGGCCGCCTGAACAGACCACACCGGGAGGTGCCCAGATGAGTATCAACGACCAGAAAGACGACCAGGAAATCGGCCCAGCAGGCGAAAAACTGCAGAAAGTCCTCGCCCGTATCGGCGTCGGCTCGCGCCGTGACGTAGAAGCCTGGATCAGCCACGGCCGCATCAAGGTCAATGGCAAAGACGCCACCCTTGGACAGCGCGTCGACATGCACGACGCCATCACCATTGATGGCAAGGTGATCAAGCGCGAAGAAGCCGCCGAGTCGGTACGCCGCGTGATCATGTACAACAAGCCCGACGGTGAAATCTGCACCCGCCTTGATCCGGAAGGCCGTCCGACCGTTTTCGACAAGATGCCGCGCCCGAAAGAAGGTCGCTGGATCAACATTGGTCGTCTGGACATCAACACCACCGGCCTGCTGATGTTCACCACCGACGGTGAGCTGGCCAACCGCCTGATGCACCCTTCCTACGAAATGGACCGTGAATACGCGGTACGTGTTCGTGGCGAAGTCGATGACGAGATGATCGAGCGTCTGAAAGCAGGCGTCGTCCTCGAAGACGGCCCGGCCAAGTTCACCGACATCAAGCAAGCGCCAGGTGGCGAAGGTTTCAACCACTGGTACCACTGCGTGGTGATGGAAGGTCGCAACCGCGAAGTTCGTCGTCTGTGGGAATCCCAGGGCCTGGTGGTCAGCCGTCTGAAGCGCGTGCGTTTCGGTCCGGTGTTCCTTAACTCCGACCTGCCGATGGGTCGCTGGCGCGAAATGAGCCAGTACGAAGTCGACATTCTGAGTGCTGAAGTCGGCCTGACCCCAGTGGCCATGCCGCAGATGAACGCCAAGAGCAAAGATAAGCTCGACCGCATGCAGCGTAAATCGTCGCGTCCAATGGGCAAGACCGAGCGCGTGCGTTCGTTGCGTCCAGCCATCGGCAACCAGACAGCGGCTACGCCACGTGATACTCGTGAACCGCATATCGAAGGCGAGCGTCCAGCCCGCAAACCAGCAGCGCCTCGTGCTGATGGCGAGCGCGGTCCACGCACACCGCGTCCGGCCAATGGTCGCACTGAACGTGGCGAAGGCCGTGGTGCGCCAAGCGGTGGTCGCAGTGATCGCGGTGCTCCAGCCGGTCGCGGTACGCCAGTGGCAGACCGTCCGGCCGACACCAAGCGCCCGGCCAAGGCACCGGCGAAGAAGCGCCCAGGCATTGTTCTGGTCGATAAGGATGCGCCATCGGGCAAACGCCGTGGTGCGCCAGCGGGTTCGGGCCAGCGTCCGGGGTTTGGCCGTCGCAAGCCTGAATAATCGGTAAGCGCCGCATAAAAAACGCCAACCTTCGGGTTGGCGTTTTTTTTCGTCTGACTTTAAGTAAGGTTGTGTTGTTGCCGACGCCTTCGCGGGCAAGCCTCGCTCCTTGGTTCGGCGGCGCCCTTGTAGGAGCGAGGCTTGCCCGCGAAGGCGTCAGCCGCTAGAACACAAACCGCCCATCAAACACCGGCTCATCATCCAGCGCCAACACCCCGCTGGAGAAGATCAGGTCCAGATGATGGCTGCCCTTGGCCCCACCACCCAACCCCAGATGCAGCCCGCAATGGCGCTCCTCGAACCCGGCATTGCGCGCATACAGCGCCTTCACGCCTTCATTGGTGCCGATCCCCAACTCCTCAATGCGCCGGTTCGACGGATTGGCCTCCAGGTACTTGTTGAAATCATGTTCCAGCCCCGGCACATCCGTGGCGATCTTGTGGATGGTCGAGTTCTCGATCCATAACTCCAGCGGCGAATCGAGCACCCCGTACTTGCGGGCAAACGGAATGGTGCTGAGGAACGTCCCCATGAACTTCACCTGGCCGTTAATCGCTTCGCTGTGCGTGGCAATTTCACCGGGCGCCAAATCAAAGTTGCCGACACCGTTGATATCCGTCCACCTCTTGATGCTATGCATCGGAGTTTCAAACCACGAGCCATGATCATCTTTGAAACTCAACGTTGTCGCGTGAGACATGCGCTGGATCAAGTGGCTGTTCAACCCGGCAATCCGCTGCGGGGTGACACTGAAAGTGTCGTAGAAGTAATCGCCGTAATCCTTGAACAGCAGCGACTTCTTCCAGTTCTCGGCCATCACACCTTGCAGCGCGCGGACAAACTCCGGGCCGTCGGGGCGAGGATTGGGCAGGGTGGAAGAGTCGTAGAAGAAAATGTACAAATCGCTTTCGGCTATCGCCTGGGCCAGCCGTTCGGTCGGTTCGAGGTCCAGGCGCATCGCGCTGAAACGGAAGGGCTGGCTGTCACCGGCCTGTTCGGCGATGGCGCCGGTCAGTGCCTCGTAATCAGCGGTGTGGCCGAGCAAGACCTTTGCCGGGTTGATGCCGGCAACGGCAGGGTGGTGTTCGAGGTAGTAAAGGAAATGCGAAATGGCGCGTTGCTTATCCATGTAGTCCTCCCTGACAAACCGAGAAAAAGTGGCAGGCACAACCGGCCGGATCGTGCCTGCCTGGGTGCCTTACAGAGGCCACATCGCCGTGCCGAACGGAACAACCGCGTCGGCTTGCATCATTTCAACGGCGGCTTCATGGGTCGGCGCTTCAAACCAATCGTCCAGTTGCAGTTCAGTGTCCAAGTCTTTTTCAAGTGCTTGCATTGTGAATCTCCTAGATGACTTTTTCGGTAAGTGCAGCGGCGCGTTTTTCAATCATTGAATATCGTGCCAACTTGCCGGTCGATGCGTTTCGGCAAGTCGCTGAAAACCTAGTCCAGAGGGTTTTAAATTGCAAAAAAATAATCAAATTAGTTTGGCGTAAACTTTTTATTCTGTTTTGTAGGCGCAGTTTTATCGATTAAAAACAAAAAACTAACTCGACCTTTTCCTTAGGAAGCTTCCTATCGTCAATTTGCAGTCGTCCTACAGATTGATCTGATTTGGAAATTGTTCGTTACAGCATGTAAAGAAAAGTTGACGGAATCACGCCCCAAAGCCCTTGGATTGACGCTTGCGGAAGGGGTGTAAGGAAAACCTGCCGCCAACTGGCTGGTTCGCGGTCATGAAGGGCTCTGGCCCGCTTGTTTCAGAGGCGCGGGACGGGTGAGATGCGCTCCATGCCTGTCGTGCAGGTGCATAACAAGAAGGAGGCGCAATGAACGCCGTGACTCATCTCCACATCTCCCTCGAGGACGACTTGTTCGTCGTCCCCGCCGAAGACCTGCAAAGGTCTGACCCAGTTTTTGCAGCCGCCCGAGACCCTCGGGGCGGACACAGGCAATCCCGGCAAACGACACGCTGATCCAGCGGTGTCTGGCAGCAGGGGGTTACAGGTGTACAATGCGCCGCGTTTTAACTGTGACCTCCTGCGCATCTGCGCAAACCTCAAGGCTATCCGCCTTGTTCACTCCGCCGCGCCACAAGCGTGTCGGGTTCGATTTCGTCACAGATAAAAACAAACAGGTGACGCATGACCGTTGTAAAAACGCTGAACTCCTTTTGCCTTCGCTGGGGTTTGATCGGCGCTGCTTGAAATCGCAACCGAGCAGCAACGTCTAACGAACATCATCAAACCTTGCGTGAGACCCTTTTCATGAGTGGACAAAACTCGCATTCAGGCGAGCTGAAACGCGGCCTGAAAAATCGCCATATTCAACTGATCGCCCTCGGTGGCGCGATCGGTACCGGGCTGTTCCTCGGCTCGGCCGGCGTACTGAAATCTGCCGGCCCGTCGATGATCCTCGGCTACGCCATCTGCGGCTTCATTGCGTTCATGATCATGCGCCAGCTTGGCGAAATGATTGTCGAAGAGCCGGTGGCCGGTTCCTTCAGCCACTTCGCCCACAAATACTGGGGCGGTTTTGCCGGCTTCCTGTCGGGCTGGAACTGCTGGATCCTGTACATTCTGGTGGGCATGTCGGAGCTGACCGCTGTCGGCAAATACATCCACTACTGGGCGCCGGACATTCCGACCTGGGTCTCGGCCGCCGGCTTCTTCGTCCTGATCAACCTGATCAACCTGGCCAACGTCAAAGTCTTTGGCGAGGCCGAGTTCTGGTTCGCGATCATCAAGGTCGTGGCGATTGTCGGCATGATCGCGCTCGGCAGCTATCTGCTGGTCAGCGGCCACGGCGGCCCGCAAGCCTCGGTGACCAACCTGTGGGCCCACGGCGGCTTCTTCCCGAACGGGGTTAGCGGTCTGGTGATGGCCATGGCGATCATCATGTTCTCCTTCGGCGGCCTGGAAATGCTCGGTTTCACCGCAGCCGAAGCCGACAAGCCGAAAACCGTGATCCCGAAAGCCATCAACCAGGTGATCTACCGGATCCTGATTTTCTACATCGGTGCGCTGGTCATCCTGTTGTCGCTGACGCCGTGGGACAGCCTGTTGGCGACCCTGAATGCGTCGGGTGATTCGTACAGCGGCAGCCCGTTCGTGCAAGTGTTCTCGATGCTCGGCAGCGACACCGCCGCGCACATCCTCAACTTCGTGGTCCTGACAGCGGCGCTGTCGGTGTACAACAGTGGCACCTACTGCAACAGCCGCATGCTGCTGGGCATGGCCGAGCAGGGCGATGCGCCGAAAGCCTTGGCCAAGATCGACAAGCGCGGTGTACCGGTGCGCTCGATCCTCGCTTCGGCAGCGGTGACGTTGATCGCGGTGTTGCTGAACTACCTGATCCCGCAAAACGCGCTGGAACTGCTGATGTCGCTGGTGGTTGCCACCCTCGTGATCAACTGGGCGATGATCAGCTTCTCGCACTTCAAGTTCCGCCAGCACATGAACAAGACCCATCAGACGCCGCTGTTCAAGGCCTTTTGGTACCCTTATGGGAACTACATCTGCCTGGCGTTCGTCGTGTTCATTCTCGGCGTGATGCTGTTGATCCCGGGCATCCAGATCTCGGTGTATGCGATTCCGGTGTGGGTCGCGTTCATGTGGGTGTGCTACGGCATCAAGAACAAGCGCAGTGCTCAGCATGCATTGCAGGCGGCAAACGCGAAGTAAGCGCCGTACGCAGATACAACAAACCCGGCCAATGTGCCGGGTTTTTTGTGCGTGCCGCAAACCCTTTGGAATTGCGCTGATCCTTGTGGGAGCGAGCAAGCCCGCTCCCACAGTGGATCTTCGGTGCCGGGGATCTGATTCGCGGTATCCTGCGCGTTCTGAATACGGGCGCTTTTTCCATGCTGGTGATTTCCAACAATGTGCATCTACCGGATACCGAGATCGAGTTGACGGCCATCCGCGCGCAAGGCGCCGGTGGGCAGAACGTCAACAAGGTCTCCAGCGCGATGCACTTGCGCTTCGACATTCCGGCCTCGTCCTTGCCCGAGTTCTACAAGGAGCGGCTGTTGGCGCTGCGTGACAGTCGCATCACCAGCGAAGGCGTGTTGATCATCAAGGCCCAGCAATACCGCACGCAGGAAGCCAATCGCGCCGATGCGCTGGAGCGGCTGGTCGAGTTGATCCTCAGTGCCACCAAAGTCGAGAAGAAACGCCGCCCGACCAAGCCGACCCTCGGTTCGAAGAAGCGTCGGCTGGAATCCAAGACCAAGCGGGGCAGCATCAAGGCCGGGCGCGGCAAGATCGACTTCTAGCGGGCGTCGCGCTCTTCGCGATACTTAGGCGCTTGTCGGTACAGATAAATGCTCAGTGCCAAACCGCTCAATGCGGCAATGGCGGCAAACAGGAAGATCGAGGCAAAGCCAAACCCGGCAGCAATCGCACCCGCCAGTGGCCCGGTAACTCCCAGCGACAAATCAATGAACAGCGAATAAGCCCCTACCGCCGCACCGCGACTGGAGGCGGGCACCAGGTTGACGGCTTCCACGCCCAACGCCGGAAACACCAGCGAAAACCCGAAACCGCTTAATGCCGCACCGGCCAGGGCCCAATGAGCATCCGGTGCCAGCCACAGCAGCAACAGCCCCAGGGTTTCCACCGACAGGCAGGCAATCGCCACGCGAAAGCCGCCGAGGCGGTTGATCAGGTTGCCGAACAACAGTCGTGCGCCGATGAAGCTGGCGCCGAACAGGCTCAGGCACAGCACCGCGTTGTCCCAGTGTTGCGTGGCGTAATACAGCGTGATGAAAGTAGCGATGGTGCCGAATCCGATCGAGCCCAGCGCCAGGCCACAGCCGTGGGGCAGTACCCGACCCAGCACATGCATGAAGGGCAACCGCTCACCGACGACAATCGGCGCGGCGGTTTTCGGCCAGGCGAGCGCCAGGCCCAGCACGGCCAGCAGCACGATGCTCACGCCCATGCTCCACAACCCCAACTCACCGACCAGCCACACCCCCAGCGGGGCGCCGATGGCGATCGCGCCATAACTGGCAATGCCGTTCCAGGAGATGACTTTGGCGGTGTTCGCAGCGCCGACCCGGCCGATGCCCCAACCAATCGAGCCCGAACCCACCAGGCTTTCCGCGCTGCCAAGCACCAGGCGGCCGATCAGCAGGCTGATCAGGCTCAGCATCGGCAGGCTCTGGGTCCAGGCCGAAACCAGCATGAACACGCCGCTCAAACCGCAACCGGCGAGACCGTACATCACCGCGAGTTTGCTGCCCTTGTTGTCGATAATTTTGCCGGCGTACGGCCGGCTGAGCAGGGTGGCCAGGTATTGCACGCTGATCACCAGCCCGGCGATCACGGCGCCGAAGCCGAGGTCGCTGTGGACGTAGCCGGGCAATACGGCGAGGGGAATGCCGATGTTCAGGTAGCCGATGAAGGTAAAGAGAACGATGGAAACGACTTGCAGCGTGACCGCCAGGGGGCGCTGGTTTTCAGACATGGGTAAAGGTCCACGGGAAAGCAGGATAGATAGGCTGCTTATGATAGCGGCGCGAACGGCCGTGGGGCGTGGAAAAGTAAAACTATTTGCCGAGCGGGGGTTACTCAGGGTTTTGCGGGGCAACCAGTTGGGTCGTGACCAGAGCGGCCAGGGCGTTTTCTTCGGTGCCGAAACGGGCGAGCAACGCGGCTTGTTTCTCGGGAGGCAGGCGATTCCAGATCTCGATCATCTTCTCGGCGGTGCCGATCAGGACGCTGGCTTGCTGCTCTTCATTAAAAGTAGGGCTGAATTCGTCGGTCATGGTGTGGAGCTCGGGGGTTCAGGCGGTGTGGAAAGCGCATGTTAGCGCTTTCCACACGGTCTGGCATTGCAGGTGTATCAGTCTTCGCTGTCGGCCTGGCGGCGTTCAGTGGCTTCTTTCGGCTCGGGCTGTTGGGCACCGGCTTGTTGCGTGGTTGTCTGCTCAGTTTCGTGCAGGCTTGGGAAGGGGAGATTAGGGATCTCGTGCATGTTTCGCGCTCCTCGCAAAGTCTGTTGATAGATCTGGTAGATCCGCGCTTTTAAAAAGCTTGGGCAGGATACAGCAGGAGAAATGACAAACAGACTTTTATATCCATTTGTTTCGACGGATGGAGTTGTCTAGACAGGTCTGTAGCAGCGCCACAAAACAAATGTGGGAGCGAGCCTGCTCGCGATAGCGGCGGCCACATTCAACATCAATGTGGCTGATTAACCGCTATCGCGAGCAGGCTCGCTCCCACAGGGGGCGCTTTGCAGGGCTTGAGGTTACTTGCAGACTTCGGCGATGGCCTCGGCCAGCAGATCAAGGCGGGTTGCATCGATCCCGGCCACGTTCGCCCGGCCGGTGCCGACCATGTATACGCTGTGATGATCACGCAGTTGTTTCACTTGCTCCGGCGACAGGCCGGTGTAGGAAAACATCCCGCGTTGCACACCGATATGCGCAAAACGCTCGCGCAAACCATGGGGTTCAAGCGCTTCCACCAGACCGCTGCGCAATTGCGCGATGCGCAAACGCATGGCTTCCACCTCGTCGGCCCAGAGGCTTTTCAGCTCGGGATCGCCAAGAATCGTCGCGACCACGGCAGCACCATGATCCGGTGGCGTCGACCACAGGTTGCGAGCGATGTTTGCCAGTTGGCTGCGGATATCCACCAGCTTCTCAGCGGTTTTCGCACAGACAATCAATGCGCCGGTGCGGTCCCGGTACAAACCGAAATTCTTCGAGCAGGAACTGGTGATCAGCACCTCCGGCAACTCGGCCGCGAACAGTCGCGTCGACCACGCATCCTGTTCCAGGCCATCGCCGAAACCCTGGTACGCGAAGTCAATCAGTGGCACCAGATCGCGGCTGCGCACCACGTCCAGCACGCGGCGCCAATCGTCATGGGACAGATCGAAACCGGTCGGGTTGTGGCAGCAGGCGTGCAGCAACACCACATCGCCCTTCGGCGCGTCTTTGAGCACTGCCAGCATGGCTTCAACGTCGAGGCGGTTGTCGCTGCCGACGTAGGGGTAATGACTGACCTTGACCCCGGCCGCCGCGAAGATGGTCTCGTGGATCGGCCAGGTCGGGTTGCTCAACCACACGCCACGGCCCGGCAGGCACTGGGCAATGAAATCCGCGCTCAGACGCAGCGCGCCGGTGCCGCCCGGGGTTTGGGTGGCGCCGGCCCGTTGTTCGGCGATCAGCGGGGAGTCGGCGCCGAGCACCAGCTCACTGATTGCCTTGCCGAACGCCGGTTCGCCGTGACCACCGATGTAGGTCTTGGTGGTCTGACGATCCACCAGCCGCTGCTCGGCGAGCTTCACGGACTGGGGAATCGGCGTCAGGCCCTGGGCATCTTTATAGACGCCCACGCCAAGGTCGAATTTGCGCGGGTTCGGGTCCTGCGCATAGGCCTCCATCAGGCCGAGAATCGGGTCTCCGGGAACTCGACCTATGGCGTCGAAATGCATTATTTGCGGCCCTCGGCGTCCTTGGCCACTTCGTCAGTGCGAGCGGCCATGATGAAATCATTGCGGTGCAGACCCTTGATGGAGTGGCTCCACCAGGTCACGGTGACTTTGCCCCACTCGGTCAGCAGGCCAGGGTGGTGACCTTCGGCCTCGGAGATTTCGCCGACCGCGTTGGTGAACGCCAACGCGTGCTTGAAATTCTTGAACAGGAACACTTTTTCCAGCTGCATCACGCTGTCGCGCACTTCGATGTTCCAGTCCGGGATCTGCTTGATCAGTCCCGGTAATTCTTCGTCGCTGACTTGCGGGGCACCGGCTTGGCAGGCTTCGCAGTGGGCTTGGTTCAATGTGGACATGATGGGTTCCTGAAATCGAATTATTAAAGGTTGGCCGCCAGCGGAACCGCGCGGTTTCACCACGCTAAACCAAAGCGTCGGCTCCTGACAGGCTCACTTGATTCTAAAAGCTGCGGATCACGCGGCTTTTTTAGGTGGAAATTTAGGCGCGTGCAAACCCAACTGCATGCCTTGCTTGACCATGGCCATGATGTCTTCATGAGCCACATCGAACAGGCGCTTGAGGTTCGGCAGGACAAAGTACAGCGGCTGCAGGATGTCGATGCGGTAGGGCGTGCGCATGCATTCCAGCGGATCGAAGGCCTGATGCTCAGGTTCGTCCGACAGGCAGTAAACGGTTTCTTTCGGCGAGGAGAGAATACCGCCGCCGTAAATGCGCAGGCCTTCTGGTGTATCGACCAGGCCGAACTCGATGGTCATCCAGTACAGGCGCGCCAGGTACACGCGTTCTTCCTTGGTGGCTTGTAGGCCGAGTTTGCCGTAGGTGTGGGTAAATTCCGCGAACCAGGGGTTGGTCAGCAGCGGACAGTGGCCAAAGATCTCGTGGAAAATGTCCGGCTCTTGCAGATAGTCCAGCTCTTCGCGGGTACGAATAAAGGTCGCCACCGGAAACTGCTTGTTGGCCAGCAATTCGAAAAAGGTCTGGAAAGGGATCAGCGCCGGAACCCGGGCCACTTGCCAGCCCGTGGTTTCACCGAGGACTTTGTTGATCTCGCCCAATTGCGGAATGCGGTCGTGGGGCAGACCGAGTTTTTCGATACCGTCCAGATACTCCTGGCACGCACGACCCTCGATCACTTTCAGTTGACGAGTAATCAGCGTGTTCCACACCGCGTGTTCTTCAGCGGGGTAGTCGATAAAACCTTGCGCATCGGGCTCGCGAGCCACGTACTGCGTCTGCTTCATGCTGCTCTCCTGCTAGGGGATTTCGTTCTTGTTATGTGCTGCTATGGACCTAGAAATACCCCAAGGCGTGCCGCGTTGCAGCAGGTGATCAGTTGTGTGTGTAGGAGAATTCGGTGTTTTTCGTAAAGTTTTCGTTACGGATTGACGCCTGTGGCGCAGCTATTGAGATTTACGGGTTTGAAACGGCGCACAGGTGTCACATAATCTTGACGACTATCTGAGCGCGTTGGCAAAAAACCTCTGGACGCACCGTAATTTCCTGTGGGAGCGGGCTTGCTCGCGAAGGCGGCCTGCCTGATACATCAATGTCCAATATGCCGACGCTTTCGCGAGCAAGCCCGCTCCCACAGGGTCTTTGCTTGGCAACAACCCATTCACCGTTTTTTCGGGCCTTTATATGCGTATCAAAGTCCACTGCCAGAACCGTATCGGCATCCTGCGCGACATTCTCAACTTGCTGGTCGAGTACGGAATCAACGTCGCTCGCGGCGAGGTCGGCGGTGAGCATGGCAATGCGATCTACCTGCATTGCCCGAACCTGATCAACATTCAGTTCCAGGCGCTGCGTCCGAAATTCGAGTCGATCGCCGGGGTATTTGGCGTCAAGCGTGTAGGGCTGATGCCCAGCGAGCGTCGGCACATGGAACTCAATGCCTTGCTCGGCGCCCTGGAGTTTCCGGTGTTGTCGATCGACATGGGCGGCTCCATCGTCGCGGCCAACCGTGCGGCGGCGCAGTTGCTGGGGGTGCGGGTCGATGAGGTGCCGGGGATTCCGCTGTCGCGGTACGCCGAGGATTTCGACCTGCCGGAACTGGTGCGCGCCAACAAGTCGCGAATCAACGGTTTGCGGGTCAAGGTCAAGGGCGATGTGTTTCTCGCCGACATCGCACCGCTGCAATCGGAGCATGACGACAGCGAAGCCATGGCCGGCGCGGTGTTGACGTTGCACCGGGCGGATCGGGTCGGTGAGCGCATCTATAACGTGCGCAAACAGGAGTTGCGCGGGTTCGACAGCATTTTCCAAAGCTCCAAGGTCATGGCGGCGGTAGTGCGCGAGGCCCGACGCATGGCACCGCTGGATGCGCCGCTCTTAATAGAAGGCGAAACCGGTACCGGTAAAGAGTTGTTGGCGCGTGCCTGCCACTTGGCGAGCCCTCGCGGTCAATCGCCGTTGATGGCACTCAACTGCGCCGGTCTGCCGGAATCGATGGCCGAGACCGAGCTGTTCGGTTACGGCCCCGGTGCTTTTGAAGGGGCGCGGGCCGAAGGCAAGCTCGGGCTGCTGGAACTGACGGCAGGCGGTACGCTGTTTCTCGATGGCGTCGGCGAAATGAGCCCGCGCTTGCAGGTGAAATTGCTGCGATTCCTGCAGGACGGATGCTTCCGTCGTGTGGGCAGTGATGAAGAGGTCTATCTGGATGTGCGGGTGATCTGCGCGACGCAGGTGGATTTGTCCGAGTTGTGCGCGCGCGGTGAGTTTCGACAGGATCTGTATCACCGCTTGAACGTGCTGTCGCTGCACATCCCGCCCCTGCGTGAATGCCTCGACGGTTTGACGCCGCTGGTGGAGCACTTCCTTGATCAGGCCAGCCGGCAGATCGGTTGCCCGCTGCCGAAACTGGCGCCCGCGGCCATGGAGCGGCTGAGTCATTACCATTGGCCGGGCAATGTCCGGCAGTTGGAGAACGTGTTGTTCCAGGCGGTTTCCCTCTGCGAGGGCGGGACCGTGAAGGCTGAGCACATTCGCTTGCCGGATTACGGCGTGCGTCAGCCGCTTGGCGATTTCTCCCTCGAGGGGGGGCTGGATGCGATTGTCGGGCGCTTTGAGAAAGCGGTGCTTGAGCGGTTGTATTCCGAGCATCCGAGCAGTCGGCAGCTGGGCAAGCGGTTGGGGGTTTCCCATACGACGATCGCCAATAAGTTGCGGGAGTATGAAGTCGGTAAAGACCCCGGCGCATAAGCACCTGCAATAACTTTATTGTGGCGAGGGAGCTTGCTCCCGCTCGGGCGCGAAGCGGCCGCAAAACCATCCGGCGCGACCTCCCTGTCAGGCCTCGACCAATCTTTTTGGGGCTGCTTCGCAGCCCAGCGGGAGCAAGCTCCTTCGCCACAGGGGACTCTGTTGGCTGCAATGGCCGGCACTTGCCACCAAACGGCATAACACCGCCGGTTTTTCGTCTCCGATACATTTCCCCAATCCCTGCAAAACCCCTCAAGTCCTTTGTTTGCCGGGCCTCGCGCCGCCAGAAAAAAGTTGGTCTGTAAATTGCTTATCGCTCAGCAGTACAGCGGTGGGCGGCAAACGTCCGGCATGCAGAGGAAAGAGTGTGGATAAGTACCTTTATGTGGCAATGACCGGCGCCAGCCAGAATGCACTGGCGCAGAAGGCTCATGCCAACAACCTGGCAAACATCTCCACCAACGGTTTTCAGAAGGACCTGGAACAGGCCCGTTCGATGCCGGTGTTTGGTGACAGCTTTCCGGCGCGTGCGTTTGCCATGACCGAGCGTCCGGCCACCGACTTCTCTCCAGGTTCGCTGGTTGAAACCGGTCGCGACCTCGACGTCGCGGTGCAAGGCAATGGCTGGATCGCCGTGCAGACCCCCGATGGCGCTGAAAGCTACGTGCGCACCGGCAGCCTGAACGTGGACGCCCTGGGCGTGCTGCGTGCCGGCAACGGTATGCCGGTGATGGGCAATGGCGGACCGATCGCCGTGCCGCCCGAGCAGAAAATCGAAGTGGGCGAAGACGGCACCATCAGCATCCGCGCCATGGGCGAAGGCCCGCGCGTGATGGCTGAAGTCGACCGCATCAAACTGGTCAACCCTGACCTGAAGAACATGACCAAAGGCCTGGACGGTTCGATCCACACCAAGGACGGCAAGCCGGCGCAAGCCGATGCAGGCGTCAAACTGGTGTCCGGGTTCCTTGAGTCGAGCAACGTCAATGCCGTGGAAGAGATGACCTCGGTGCTGGCTTTGTCGAAGCAGTTCGAGCTGCACATCAAGATGATGAACACCGCCAAAGACGATGACCAGGCCATGGCTCGGGTCTTGCAGATCAGCTAATTATCAGAACGTCGCGCCGTAAAACAGGCGCACGAGGAGAATCGAATGCTTCCGGCTCTATGGGTTGCCAAAACAGGTCTGTCCGCCCAGGACACCAACCTGACGACCATTTCCAACAACCTGGCGAACGTGTCGACCACGGGTTTCAAACGTGACCGCGCCGAGTTCCAGGACTTGCTCTATCAGATCAAACGCCAGCCAGGCGCTCAGTCGACCCAGGACAGCGAACTGCCGTCGGGTCTGCAAGTGGGTACCGGTGTGCGCATCGTCGGCACTCAGAAAAACTTCACCGCCGGCAGCCTGCAAACCACCGAGCAACCGCTAGACCTGGCCGTCGACGGTCGCGGTTTCTTCCAGATCCTGCAGCCGGACGGCACCACGTCCTACACCCGTGACGGCACGTTCCACCTCGATTCCAACGGCCAGATCGTCAACGCCAGTGGCTTCGCCCTGGAACCGGCCATCGTCATTCCGAACGACGCGCAGACCTTCACGGTCGGTCGCGACGGCACCGTGTCCATCACCGTTCCGGGTAACCCGGCCAACCAGGTGATCGGCAACCTGCAAACCGCCGACTTCATCAACCCGGCCGGCCTGCAAGCCGTGGGTAACAACCTGTTCCTGGAAACCGCCGCCAGCGGCGCGCCGCAAATCGGCACCCCGGGCCTGAACGGTTTCGGTACCACGCTGCAGAACACCCTGGAAACGTCCAACGTCAGCACCGTTGAAGAGATGGTCAACATGATCACCACTCAGCGCGCTTACGAGATGAACTCCAAGGTGATCTCCACCGCCGACCAGATGCTCTCGTTCGTAACGCAGAATCTGTAATCAGTCTATGAGGCGACCATGAGGTCGCCTGCAACACCGTGAGGTAGGGTCATGAATCGCTTTGTATCTGTTCTGGCACTGAGTGGGGTTGTCGTGCTCGCGGGCTGCGTCGCTCCGCCGCCCAAGCCCAATGACCCTTACTACGCTCCGGTGTTGCCGCGCACGCCGTTGCCGGCTGCCGCCAACAACGGCTCGATCTATCAGGCCGGTTTTGAACAGAACCTGTACAGCGACCGCAAGGCGTTCCGGGTCGGTGACATCATCACCATCACCCTGAACGAACGCACTCAGGCCAGCAAGAACGCCAACTCGCAAATCGGCAAGAACAGCAAGACCGACATCGGCCTGAGCTCGTTCTTTGGCGGCGGTCTGAACACCAATGACCCGATTGGCAGTGGCGACTTGAGCCTGGACGTCGGCTACAGCGGCGACCGTGCGACCAAGGGCGACAGCAAATCCGGGCAGAGCAACAGCCTGACCGGCTCGATCACCGTGACCGTCGCTGACGTGCTGCCCAACGGCATCATCGCCGTGCGCGGCGAGAAGTGGCTGACGCTCAACACCGGCGATGAGCTGGTGCGGATTGCCGGCATGGTGCGCGCCGATGACATCGCCACCGACAACACCGTGTCGTCGACCCGTGTCGCCGATGCACGCATTACCTACTCGGGCACCGGTGCGTTTGCCGATGCGAGTCAGCCAGGCTGGTTCGACCGTTTCTTCCTCAGCCCGCTGTTCCCTTTCTAGGTGGCTACGTTGAATTTCAAGCATTTGATGATGGCCGCCTTGATGCTCTCGGCTGCGTTCAACGCGCAAGCCGAGCGGCTGAAGGATATCGCCAGCATTTCCGGCGTGCGTTCCAACCAATTGATCGGCTACGGCCTGGTGGTCGGGCTTAACGGCACCGGCGACCAGACGACGCAAACCCCGTTCACCCTGCAGACCTTCAACAACATGCTCTCGCAGTTCGGCATCAAGGTGCCGCCGGGTTCGGGCAACGTGCAGTTGAAGAACGTCGCCGCCGTGTCGATCAGTGCTGATTTGCCGGCGTTTGCCAAACCGGGTCAACAGGTCGACATCACCGTTGCTTCTATCGGTAACTCCAAGAGCCTGCGCGGCGGGACCTTGCTGCTGACGCCGCTCAAGGGTATCGACGGCAACGTCTACGCGATCGCCCAAGGCAACCTGGTGGTCGGTGGTTTTGATGCGGAAGGTCGCGACGGTTCGAAGATCACCGTCAACGTTCCGTCGGCTGGTCGCATCCCTGGCGGTGCCTCGGTCGAGCGTTCGGTGCCGAGCGGTTTCAACCAGGGCAATAGCCTGACCCTGAACCTCAACCGTTCGGACTTCACCACCGCCAAGCGCATCGTCGACAAGATCAATGACATGCTCGGCCCTGGCGTTGCCCAGGCCATCGACGGCGGTTCGATTCGGGTCAGCGCGCCGCTCGATCCAAGTCAGCGCGTCGACTATCTGTCGATCCTCGAGAACCTTGAAGTCGACCCGGGCCAGGCGGTGGCGAAAGTCATCATCAACTCGCGCACCGGCACCATCGTGATCGGCCAGAACGTCAAGGTTTCACCGGCCGCCGTGACTCACGGCAGCCTGACGGTGACCATTACCGAAGACCCGATCGTCAGCCAGCCCGGCCCTCTGTCCAATGGCCAGACCGCCGTCGTGCCGCGCTCGCGAGTCAACGCTCAGCAAGAAGCCAAGCCGATGTTCAAGTTCGGCCCGGGCACCACCCTCGACGAAATCGTGCGGGCGGTGAACCAGGTCGGCGCAGCGCCGGGTGACTTGATGGCGATCCTTGAAGCACTGAAGCAGGCCGGCGCGTTGCAAGCCGACCTGATCGTGATCTGAGGACAGCGACCATGGATATGCGCAAGGGCGGTCTGGGTGTCAGCAGCAACGATTCGGGGTCTTATTCGGACTTGAATCGTTTGAACCAGCTCAAGGTCGGCGACAAGGACAGCGACGCGAACATGCGCAAGGTGGCGCAGGAATTCGAGTCGCTGTTCCTCGGTGAAATGCTCAAGTCCATGCGCTCGGCCACCGAAGCGCTGGGCAAGGACAACCCGCTCAATACTCCGGCGGCCAAGCAATACCAGGAAATGTACGACCAGCAGCTGGCCGTTTCCATGTCCCGCGAGGGCGGCGGTATTGGTCTGGCGGACGTGCTGATGCGCCAGATGTCGAAGAACAAACCGCTGGCGCCAGGCGAGGCTGCGGCCTTGTCCGCCGCCAAGCAGGAGGCGGCGAAAGCGGCCGTGCCGACACCGGTTGCCGCGGGCACTGTGGCCACCGACGGTCCGCTGTCTCGCCTCAATGGTCAGCGTCCGCTATGGGCCTCGCGTTCGGTAAAAGCGCCGACAGGCGAGGGCACCCATCACAACGACATGGAGCTGATCAATCAGCGCCGTCTGGCCTTGCCGCCGAAACTGGCCGATCGTTTGCTCGCCGGTCTGGTGCCTTCGGCAGCGACGACCGCCGCGACTACTCCGAACAAAACCTTGCTGCCCGAACGTGCCGCGACGCCGGTTGTGACCGGTGCCGGCCCGCTGTTCAATGGCGACTGGCTGCCCTCGCCAACCGATAACAAATCGAGCGGACGCCTGCAGGTTTACGGCCGTGCGATGGCGCAGATTCCGCTGGCGCCACCGAAGAAAGCCTTCAGCTCCGCCGACGAATTCGTCAACACCATGTTGCCGATGGCCAAGGAAGCCGCCGACCGTATCGGCGTCGATCCGCGTTACCTGGTGGCCCAGGCTGCCCTCGAAACAGGCTGGGGCAAATCGGTCATGCGTGCCCAGGATGGCAGCAGCAGTCACAACCTGTTCGGCATCAAGGCCAGCAGCAGTTGGAAGGGTGAATCGGCGCGAGCGATCACCAGCGAATTCAGGAATGGCGAGATGGTCAAGGAGACGGCCGAGTTCCGTTCCTACGATTCATACAAAGACAGCTTCCATGACCTGGTGACTTTGCTGCAAACCAATAATCGCTATCAAGATGTTGTGAAGTCTGCCGATAACCCAGAACAGTTTGTACGCGAACTGCAGAAAGCCGGGTATGCAACCGACCCGGCCTACGCAAGCAAAATTTCGCAGATAGCCAAGCAGATGACGAGTTACCAAAACTACGCTGCGGCGGGCGCTTCCACTACGCCTCTATAGGCACAAGGCATAAGGTCTGAACCATGAGTTTGCTCAATATCGGGATGTCGGGTCTGGCCGCTGGCCAATCCTCGTTGATGACTACCGGCAATAACATTGCCAACGCCGACACCGCCGGTTATTCACGCCAGCAAACCGTGCAGGGCACCAAGGCCTCGAATCAGTTCGGCAATGTTTACATCGGCACCGGTACGACCCTTGCCGATGTACGCCGCGTCTACAACAGCTACCTCGATGCGCAATTGCAGACCACCACATCGCTCAACAGCGATGCGGCCGCTTATGCCGGGCAGGTCAGCCCGCTCGACGCCTTGCTCTCGGACAGCGGCACCGGCCTCAATGGCGCCCTGACCAAGTTCTTCGCCTCGGTGCAGAACGTCAACGCCAAGCCGGGTGACGACGCGTCGCGTCAACTGCTGCTCAGCGACGCCCAGGCCTTGAGCAATCGTTTCAACTCAGTGTCCAGCCAGTTGACCCAGCAAAACGCGAGCATCAACGGCAACCTGACGAACATGGCCGATCAGGTCAACAAACTCGCTGCTACCGTGGCGCAGTTGAACCAGAAAATCTCCGAGGTTTCCAAGTCCGGCGGCATGCCGAACGAGCTGCTCGATGCGCGTAACGAAACCGTGCGTCAGCTCTCCACCTTCACCGGTGCGCAGGTCATCGAGCGCGACGGTAACCTCGACGTTTATCTGGGCAGCGGCCAGCCGCTGGTCATTGGCGGCACCGCCAGCACCCTGTCCGTGGTGCCGAGCCAGAACGATCCTTCGCGCATGGGCATTCAGCTCGATCGCAACGGCAGTACCATCGACATCACCTCGGTGATGACCGGTGGTGAAATGGGTGGCCTGCTGCGTTATCGCAACACCGTGCTAGACCCGGCGATGAACGAACTGGGCCGCGTGGCCCTGGTTGTCGCCGATCAGATGAACAGCCTCCAGGCCCAGGGCATCGACAAGAACGGTGCGTTCGGCTCGAACCTGTTCAACAGCATCAACAGTGCCGCGCAGATGGCCCAGCGCAGCGTCGCTACGGTCGGCAACAGCGTCGGTTCGGGTAACTTCGATGTGAGCATCGAAGACAGCGGCAAGCTGACCATCAACGATTACAAGGTCACTTTCACCAGCGGCACCAACTACACCGTGCAGCGTCTGCCGGAGGGCACGTCCATGGGCGCCTTCAGCACCCTGACCACGCCGCCGCCAGTGATCGATGGTTTCTCGCTGACGCTTTCCGGCGGCACCGCCGCGGCTGGCGACACGTTCAAGATCACTCCGACCCGCAACGCGGCGGCGAACATCAAGACCGAGATGACCGATAGCAAGCGCCTGGCCATCGCGGCTCCGTTGAGCGCGGCTATTGTGCCGGGCGGCAGCGGCACCTTGACGATTCCGGCCAGCGGTCAACCGACCCTGACCACTAAGTTTGATATTTACGATGCCGCCACCACCACGGTGATCCAGAACGGCATCAAGACTTCGATGCCAGTCAAGGTGGTGTTCGGTGCAACCAGTGCCGGTGGTACCAGCCAGACTTACCAATTGCTGGATGCCAAGGGCGTCATGATCAGCAGTGGCACTATCAAACCAAACCAGAACAACACCCTGAGCCTGAGCGTGCCGCTCAAGGATGCGTTGGGTGCGCCGATCATGGATCCGGGCCCGCCCGCCGTGCAGCGTACCGCGACCTTCGACATGACCGTGGCCGGTTCGCCAGGTAATGGCAGCGCGATTGACATCAACGTCGCGCAGCCAGGCACCATGGACAACCGCAACGGCACCGCACTGGCCGGTTTGCAAACCAAGCAGGTCGTCGATACCGGGAGCGCCAGCAAAGGCATTTCCCTGACTGACGCCTACGGCAAACTAGTCGAAGGCGTGGGCGCCAAAGCCGCTCAGGGCAAGCTCGACAGTGCCGCAACCGGGGCCATCCTGGCCAACGCCAAAGGTGCTCGCGACTCGTTGTCCGGTGTCGACCTCGATGAGGAAACCGGCAACCTGGTCAAATATCAGCAGTACTACACCGCCTCTTCGCAGATCATCAAGGCTGCGCAGGAAATCTTCAGCACACTGATCAACAGTCTTTAAGGAGTCGTAGCCCATGCGCATTTCTACCGCCCAGTTTTACGAGTCCTCTGCTGCGAACTACCAGAAGAACTTCGCCAACGTGGTCAAAAGCAGCGAAGAGGCCAGCAGCCTGGTTCGCGTCAACACCGCCGCCGATGATCCGGTTGGCGCTTCGCGCCTGCTGCAATTGGGTCAACAGGCTTCGATGCTCGATCAGTACAAGGCCAACACCAACACCCTCAAGGCGACCCTGGGTCAGACCGAAGCGGTGATGACCAGCATCAATAACGTGCTGCAGCGCGCTCAGGAGCTGGCCATTGGTGCTGGCAACGCCGGTTACACCGACGCCGACCGTCAGGCCAACGCCAAAGAGCTGGGTCAGATCGAAGAGCAGTTGCTGAGCCTGATGAACAGTAAGGACGAGAACGGCAAGTACATTTTCGCCGGTTCCAAGGGCGATACCGCGCCGTTCTCGCGCAATGACGATGGCACCTACAGTTACAATGGCGACCAGGTGACCCTCGACCTGGCGATTGGCGACACCATGTCGATGGCAACCAACAGCACTGGTTGGGAAGTATTCCAGCAGGCGATCAATACCAGCCGCAGCCTGGTCACCATGACCGCACCGGCCGTGGATGACGGTCGCGTAGTCCTGTCCAATGGTCAGGTTTCGTCGAGCGTCACCTACAACAACGCATTCCGTGCGGGCGAACCGTATACCGTCGATTTCATCAGCGGCACCCAGTTGAAAATCACCGATTCGGGCGGTAACGACGTGACCGCCGAAGCCAGCCAGGGCGGTGCGTTCGACCCGGCTGCCAAAGGCGGCCAGGGCGTGTCGTTCCGCGGTGTCGAGTTGACCCTCAACATCAACTTGTCGGCTGGCGATACCGCAGCCGCCGTGTTGCCGGGCCACAGTTTCACCCTGGCGGCCAAGCCTGACACCTTCACCGCAACTCGCAGCCCGGGCAACCCGTCGCCAACTCAAGTGACCGGCAGCAGCATCACTAACCCAGTGGCTTACCACGCCAGTTTCCCGACCGGTTCGGCGGTCATGAAGTTCACCAGTGCCACTACGTTCGACTTGTATGCGGCCCCCTTGACTGCCAGCAGTCAGCCGGTGTCTGCCGGCACGGTTGCGGCTGGCGTTGCTACCGCCTCGGGCGTGAGCTTCAACCTCTCCGGTGCACCGGCGGCAGGCGATCAGTTCAGCGTGTCCGTCAACACTCACGAAACCCAGAACATTCTGGACACCGTGAACCAGTTGAAAACCGCATTGAACACGCCTACCAATGGCGACAAGATCCTGACCCAGAAGCTTCAGGCCTCGCTGGATTCGGGCCTTGGCAACCTGAAAAGCGGCAACGATCAGTTGTCTAGCTCGCTGAGTTCAGTGGGCGGTCGCGGTTCGGCCCTGGATACCCAGAGCGACACCAACCAGAGTCTGGTCCTGGCCAACACCCAGACCCAATCGGCGATCCGCGATTCCGATCCGGCCACCGTGATGACTCGCCTGACCTTGCAACAAACCATGCTGCAAGCATCGCAACTGGCTTTCAGCAAGATTGCTCAGCTGGGCTTGTTCAACAAGATCTGAGCCTGTGCCTGTCGAGCTGCCAACCGTCTTTTCCTAAGCGGTTACGAAGCCTCTGCCTGAAAGGGCAGGGGCTCGCCGCTCGAGAGTTTCGCCGTGAATCAACACCCTCTAGTCAGCATCGTCATCCCCGCCTTCAACCCGCGCTTTTTCAGTCAGGCGCTGGAAAGTTCGCTCGCCCAAACGTACTCGAACATCGAGATCGTCATCTGTGACGATTCGTCCTCAGACGAGATCCGCGAAATCGTCGAGTCGTTTGCCGACCCCGTACACACCGTTCGTTACTTGCGAAACCCGAAGCGTCTTGGCCTGCAAAAGAACCTGCTGCGCTGCGTTGAATCAGCGCGTGGCGAGTTCATCAAAGTGCTGTGCGACGACGACCGTCTGTTCGCGCCGAGCATCGCAATGCAGGCCCAGGTATTGATCGATCATCCCGAGGCCACCCTCGTTTGCGCCCTGCGCATGATGAGCGATGCCAACAACTTCATCTTGCCGCCCCGGATTGATAACTGCCGTTTTTCGCCCATTGACTCGTTGCTCAAGGGCGATGACATGCTGGCGATTTTCGAGGGTACGCCGAAGAATTTCATCGGTAATTTCAGCTCGACGCTGATGCGCCGTGCCGATGTATTGGAGCTGTTGCCGGCGCTAACCCAGGAAGGCTCTGGCTTTGTCGCGATGCTCGATTTTGCCTTGTTCGTGTGCCTGTTGCGTCGCGGAAACCTGGCGGCGCTGAACACCGTGCTGAGCACCGAGCGTCAGTACCCGGAGCGCCTGAGCAAGACCCTGGAAATGACGCGGGCCGCCGTGCAGGAATGGGAATGGCTGACGCAAATGCTGACTGCGCGCGGTGGCGAATCGGCACCGGCCTCGGGTTGGGTGCGCAGCGTCGAACTGAGCAAGGCTTCAGAAGAACCGCGCAAGTGGGAAGAGTTGTGCGTGGTTCGTGTACTCGGCAACCGCAACACCGTGGTCAACGGCCGAGTCGGCGGGAACAGTGACAGCTATGCCGATTTCTACCGCGAGTGGTTGTCGGTGCGCACCTTCAATCCGGCGGAAGCGCGGCACATGCCGGAGCGTATCAGCCGCTGGGCGGTGCGTCCGAACCTGGTACCGATCGTCATCGACACCGAATCCGACAGTGCTGGGTTGAAAGCCACGCTGGCCAGCCTCGCCCGTCAACTGTACGCACCGCACGCGGTCGTGGTGCTTTCCAACGCTGACTGCGATGGCGACGATAAAGTGCTGCAGCTGCCGCTTGAGGAAAACTGGGCGCAACAGCTCAATGCCGTAGTGCCGCAACTGGAAGGTGCGCATTGGTTCTATCTGCTGCGGGCGGGTGACACGCTGCGCGAGTCGGCGCTGCTGGTCCTGGCCGAGCGCATCGCCAACACGCCGGGCATGCTGTGTGCCTATAGCGATGAAGGCGCGCTGGTCGAGGGTGAGTCCGTCGACCCGGTGTTCAAGCCTGACTTCAACCTCGACCTGATGCGTTCCTACCCTTACGTCGGCCGAACCCTGGCGTTCGAGCGTCAGCGCTTTCTCACGGCGGGCGGTTTTGATTCGGCGCACGGCGAACTGGCGCCGCAGGATTTGCTCTGGCGCCTGGTGGAAGAGGCCGGGTTGCACACCATTGAGCACATCGCCGAGATTCAGGTGGAGTCGACCCAGACATTCCCCGACTGGATGTCGTTGCCTGAGGTGATCGAGGGCAGTGAGGCACTGGTCAGTGCGCACCTGACCCGCATCGGTCTGGAACACCGGATTCGCCACGAAGAATTGCCGCTGCTCAATCGCATCGATTACCTGCACGGTCAGCGGCCTCTGGTGTCAATCATCATTGCCGCGGGCACGTCGCTGGGCGCGTTGCAGCGCTGCACCGAAAGCCTGATTGAAACCACCGCGTACACCGAATACGAAATCCTGATTGTTGATGAAGGTCGCGGCGATCCGGCGATGGCCGATTGGCTGGACGCCATGGCTCAGATGGGCGCGGCCATGCTGCGAGTGCTGCGTTATGCCGGCAGTGGCGGTGAAGCGACCCTGGTCAACTTTGCTGCCGAGCACGCCCGGGGCGAATACCTGTTGACGCTCAGCCCGCGCAGTGTGATTTGCGCGGGCGACTGGCTAGCCGAACTGCTCAATCACGCTCAACGCCCGGAAGTCGGCGTGGTCGGTGCGCGGCTGCTCGGTCCCAACAATGCGATCGTCTCCGCGGGTTTGATCCTGGGGCTCGCCGGACCTGCCACTTCTCCGTTTCTCGGTGAGCACGCCAGTGCCCGGGGTTACATGCAGCGTCTGCAAGTGGTGCAGAACTGGAGCGCGGTCAGCAGTGATTGCCTGATGGTGCGCAAAGACGTGTTCGACAGCCTGGGTCAGCGCGATGATGCTGAGTTCAACCTCGGGCTCAGCGGCGTTGATCTGTGCCTCAAGGCGGGTCAAAACGGTTACCTGGTCGTCTGGACGCCATTTTCGACCGTGATGATGGGCGAAGACCCGTCACCGGCAGCCACGCAGGCCACTGTGCAGGCGCAGGTGCTTGAGCAGGAAACCTTCTACAAAAAGTGGTTGCCGACGATCTCTCGTGATCCGGCCTACAACCCTGCGCTGACGCTCGGCGTGGCGAGTTTCAGTCTGGAGCCTTCGCTGCGTAATAACTGGAATCCGTTCTGCCATCGCGACCTGCCGCTGATTCTCGGTTTGCCGGTCAATGAATCAGCGATCGGGCATTACCGTGTGACGGCGCCGCTGGCAGAGCTTGAGGCTGCCGGGCGAGTCATCTCTCGGGTGGCCTACGAGTCGCCGTCGTCCGTGGAAATCGAGCGTCTGTCGCCTGACACCATTATCTTGCAGGGTCGTTATAGCGAAGGCTCGGCGGCCGACATTCTGCGCATGAAGAAATACTCCAGCGCTCTGCGGATTTTCGAGTTGGACGACTACATTGTCAGCACGCCGAAAAAGAACAGCCATGCCCGGAACAAGCCGACCAACACCGAACAGATGCTGCGTGACGGTATTGCCTTGTGTGATCGGGTGGTGGTGACCACTCAGGCGCTGGCCGATGTGTTGTCGAGCATGCACAGCGAGATTCGCGTGGTGCCCAACATGCTGCCGCCCGAGCCGTGGGCGACGCTGACCAGTCAGCGCCGTACCTCGAAGAAGCCGCGGGTTGGCTGGGGTGGCGGTACGAGTCACACCGGCGATCTGGAAATCATTGCCGACGTGGTTCGTGAGTTGGCCAATGAGGTGGAATGGGTGTTCTTTGGCATGTGTCCGGATGCGTTGCGCCCTTACATCCATGAGTTCCATGGCACCATCGATTTGCAGAGTTATCCGTACAAGTTGGCGAGCCTGAATCTTGACCTTGCATTGGCACCGTTGGAGTTTCATATCTTCAATGACTGCAAAAGCAATCTGCGGTTGCTGGAGTACGGCGCGTGCGGGTATCCGGTGATTTGCACTGATACCCGGGCCTATGACGGGTTCTTGCCGTGCACCAAGGTGTCGAGTAACAGCACTGAGGAGTGGTTGCAGGCGATTCGTATGCACTTGGCTGATCCGGATGCCAGTTATCGCATGGGGGATCAATTGCGGGAGGCGGTGCATCGGGACTTTATGTTGCGGGGGGATAATCTTCAGCACTGGCTTTGGGGGTGGTTGCCGGATTGATTGATTGATTGTTCGGTGTACATCGGCGTTTTTCAAGGTAGTTGTCGCGTCAACCGTCTAACTATGCCGCTATTTTCTCGATCTGTTGCTCTCGATCCGGGTTCAGCAGCACGGTGCCGATCGGCTCCCAGTTACGCGTCTGGCCTGACCATCGTTCCGGTTTTTTCTCCTTGGCTCGTTCGTACAGCTCATGTCGCCGGGCCAAGACCTGATGATCCAGCCCCCGATGCCGCTCAGCCGGTGTGACGAACCGGATACGACTATGCCGGTGCTCGTTGTTGTACCAGCGCATAAAGTCCCTCACCCAAGCGCGTGAAGCGTCCAAACTGACAAAGCCATCCTGCGGCCATTGCGGGCAGTATTTCAGCGTTCTAAACAGCGACTCCGAGTAGGGATTGTCGTTGCTCACACGCGGCCGGCCCCGCGAGGGCGTGATGCCCAGTTCGTACATCTTGCTCAGCAGCGTCACCGACTTCATCGGCGCGCCGTTGTCCGAGTGCAGCACCAGCGGTTCGTGCAAACACTGCTCTGCGATCACGCTGCGTTGCAGCAGTGCGGCGGCTTTCTCCCCGCTTTCTGCGTCGTAGACCTCCCAGCCCACGGCCTTGCGGCTGTAAATATCCTCGATCAGATAGAGGTAGTAATACTTGCCGCGTATCGGCGAGGGCAGATACGTGATGTCCCATGACCACACCTGATTGGGCGCTTTGGCCGCATGCGTCGTCGGTGCTGCGTGCCTTCTGGGTCGCTGGCTGCGGCCTCGATGTTGCTGTTGGCCTGCCGCACGTAGAACGCGATAAAACGTCGACTCCGACGCCAGATAACACGCTTGATCGGCCAGTCGTGGCACGATCTGGCTCGGCGGCAAGTGGACGTACTCCGGGCTGTTACACAGCGTCACGATGGTCTGACGCTCGACTTCGCTCAGTGCATTTCGCGGTGTTGGCCGTGTGACAGTCGTTCGGGCATCTGCCGGGATAACGTCTGTTTCAGTCCACCGCTGCAAGGTTCGCAGCGATAGACCGACTTCCCGGCAGGCCCTGATTTTTCTGGCGCCTGCCGCGACCGCGCTACCCAGCCAGGCAACGAGCAACTGGCGCTCTGGCAAAGACGTTAGTTGTCCTCGTTGTCGTTCGTCCCCCAGTAGTCGTTGAGCTTTTTTCGCAGCACCAACAACGCGGCTGTTTCAGCGAGCGCCTTGTCTTTGCGGCGCAGTTCGCGCTCAAGTTCCTGGATGCGTTTCTTGTCTTTGCGAGCTTGCTCGCGATCTTCTTTTTGCTGGGCTTTATCTGCCTTCTGACCGTTGATGCAGGCCTGCCGCCAGGCCGTAATTTGCTCAGGGTAAAGGCCTTTGCGGCGGCAGTATTCACCCAGGTCGATCTCGGATAAACCGGCGGCTTCGAGCACGACAGCAAACTTGGTTTCGGCTGACCAGTTTTCGGCCAACGACTTGTTTTCGGACACTGCACTTCCTTCAGAACTGAGCTGCTTGCGCCAGTTGGACAAAGACATTTCGCTGACCCCTTCGCGCCGGGAAACCTCGGCCATCGACAGGTTCTGCGGGGGAAGCAGCATCTTGAGTAATGCGGCTCTGCGTTCAGGTGAATAGTACGGCACGACCAGTCTCTTTCCGCCCCCGATATGCTTTTTAAGGAAAAATCGGAGAGGCGACAACTATCCTGACACCGGGGGACATATCCGTTCCTGCGGTAACGGCGGCTTATGGTTTCGCCCTTACGGCGACTCACTTTTTTTTTCAAACGCCAAAAAAACAGTAAGCAAAAAAAGGCTCGCCCCGAGCGTCCGGCCCCTCGCCTAGGCTCGGCGTTCCTTCGCTCCGGCATTCATCTGGGGGCATCGCCTCCGGTCGGCTTCGCTTCGACCTCCTCTCGATGTGTGCGGCTTCGCCGCACTGCGCTACGCGCCTACCCCCCAGATAAACACCTCCACTCAGCCTCCCGAAGGGGCGGGCAGATCAAAATCAAAAGCAGGCGAGCTAACGCTCGGCCTGTTGAGTGGTGAGGAGCGAAGCGTGTACACCGAACCCCTTGTAGGAGCGAGGCTTGCCCGCGAAGGCGGCTTTGTAGCCGACCTGTTCTTGGGACGTACGCAAGCTTCCCAAAGGCTGCGATCCTTTCGGCTTCGGCTTCGGCTTCGGCTTCGGCTTCGGCTTCGGCTTCGGCTTCGGCTTCGGCTTCGGCTTCGGCTTCGGCTTCGGCTTTGGCTTTGGCTTTTGACGTTGATCTTGATCTTGATCTCTCGCCCCTTCGGCAGGCCGAGCGTAGGTGTTCATCAGGGGGGTAGGCGCGCAGCGCCGTGCGGCGAAGCCGCACACATCGAGAGGAGGTCGTCGCGAAGCAGGCCGTAGGCGATGCCCCCTGATGGACACCGCAGCGAGGGAACGCGGAGCCTCAGCGAGGCGCCGTAAGCCGGGGCGAAGCCTTTTGGTTCCTTTTTGCTGGGCCGGCACTCCGGCGTTTGAAAAAGGGACTCGCTGTAAGAGCGAAACCATAAGTAGCCGTTACCGCAGAAACGGATATGTACCCAAATCCAAAATCCAAAATCCAAAATCCAAAATCCAAAATCCAAAATCCCAAGTTCACCTCCCGCCCCTAAAACCCTCCAAACCCCACCAGTCGCCGACCCCAGACAATTGGCTCACTTCCTGCAAGTCCCCCGTATATCGCCATAAAACCTTCACCCCAAAACGCGTGAAGGCCCCAGTGGCTGCGGGTAAATGATGTGCATCTGACGGTTCGCCGACCCTTGCGGGGGGTGGCAGGGCCGCGCGAAGAGCAAGAGGACAGCGATGAAGGCAGTAATTCTGGCAGGTGGTCTCGGTACGCGGATCAGCGAAGAGTCGCACCTCAAGCCCAAGCCAATGATCGAAATCGGCGGCAAGCCAATTCTTTGGCACATTATGAAACAGTACTCCGCCCACGGGATTCATGACTTCGTGATCTGCCTTGGCTACAAGGGCTACGCGATCAAGGATTTCTTCGCCAACTACTTCCTGCACACCTCCGACGTCACCTTCGACATGTGCAACAACCGCATGGACGTTCACCAGAACTACAGCGAGCCGTGGCGCGTGACCCTGATCGATACCGGCGAAGACACCATGACCGGTGGCCGCCTGCGCCGCGCCGCCCGTTACCTGGAAGGCGAAGAAGCGTTCTGCTTCACCTACGGCGACGGCGTCTCGGACCTCAACATTGGCGCGTTGGTGGACTTCCACCTGACTCACGGCAAGCTCGCGACCGTGACCGCCGTGCAGCCCCCGGGTCGTTACGGCGCCCTGGAGCGCGACGGTGACAGCGTCAAAGGCTTCATTGAGAAGCCACGCGGTGACGGCGGCTGGATCAATGGCGGTTTCTTCGTGCTGTCGCCCAAAGTGCTGCCCTACATCGCCGACGATCAAACCTCATGGGAAGCCGAGCCGCTGGCTGCGTTGGCCAACGAACAGCAACTGCAAGCCTTCCAGCACGACGGTTTCTGGCATCCGATGGACACCTTGCGCGACAAAAACCACCTTGAGCAGTTGTGGCTGAGCGGGGAGGCCCCATGGAAACAATGGGATTGAGCCCGGAGTTCTGGCGCGGCAAGCGGGTTTTGCTGACCGGTCATACCGGTTTCAAAGGCAGCTGGCTGACGTTGTGGCTGCAAAGCCTGGGTGCCGAGGTCAGCGGTTTTTCGCTGGACCCGTCGACCGAGCCGAGCCTGTTCGAGCTGGCGCGAGTGCACGAAGGCATCAACGATCAACGCGGCGACCTGCGTGACCTCGGCGCACTGCTGGAACTGATCGCCGAGACCCAGCCGGAAATCGTCCTGCACCTGGCAGCCCAGCCGCTGGTGCGCGAAGGTTATCGCGACCCGCTGGGGACTTACTCCAGCAACGTGATGGGCACCCTCAATCTGCTCGAAGCGATTCGCCAGGTCGGCGGCGTGCGCGCCTGCGTGCTGGTGACCACCGACAAGGTCTACGCCAACCAGGAGTGGCTGTGGCCGTACCGTGAAAACGAAGCCCTCGGCGGGCACGATCCCTACAGCAGCAGCAAAGCCTGTTGCGAGTTGTTGGCACAGTCTTACGCCGCTTCGTTCTTCCCGGCGGAAAAGCATGCCGAGCACGGTCTGGCCCTGGCCACCGCGCGTGCCGGCAACGTCTTGGGCGGCGGTGATTTTGCCCCGGAGCGTTTGATTCCCGATGTGCTCAAGGCCTGGTCCGCCGACGAACCGGTGACCTTGCGCTACCCGCAAGCGGTGCGCCCGTGGCAGCACGCGCTGGAGCCGCTGGCCGGTTACCTGCAACTGGCCGCCGGCCTCTACGAGCAAGGCCCGGAGTTTGCCGGTGCCTGGAACTTCGGCCCGAGCGAAGCGGACATGTGCAGCGTTGGCGAAGTGGTCGAATTGCTCGCCAGCCGTTGGCCGCAATCGCCTGGCTTGCGCATCGAACCGAGTGATTTGCATGAAGCAGGTCTGTTGCGCCTGGACAGCAGCCGCGCTCGTCAACTGTTGGCCTGGCAGCCGCGCTGGTCGTTGCAGCAGTGCCTGACCCAGACTCTCGACTGGCACCTGGCGTGGCAAAACGGCGACGACATGCGCGCCATTACCCTAGGCCAGTTGAACCTGTACCGAGGCGCGCTGTGAGCGAGTTTCTGTTGAAACCATTGCCGCTCGCCGGGCTGTTCAGCGTGCAGCACAAACGCTTCGAAGATGATCGCGGACACTTTGCGAGGCTGTTCTGTGAAGGCAGCCTCAGTGCCTTCGGCCAACCGTTTCATATCCGTCAGATCAACCATTCCTGCACACGTTTACGCGGCAGTGTGCGCGGTCTGCATTACCAGAACGCCAGCGCGCCGGAAGCCAAGCTGATCACCTGCCTGCGCGGTGAAGTCTGGGACGTGGCAGTGGACTTGCGCCCCGACTCCGAGACCTTCCTGTGCTGGCACGCCGAACACCTGCGCGCCGGTGACGGTCGCAGCCTGTTGATTCCGGCCGGTTTTGCTCATGGCTTCCAGACCCTGACCGACGACGCGGAATTGCTCTACCTGCACAGCGCTGATTACACGCCGGTGCACGAGGGTGGTTTGAGTGTGAATGATCCACGGCTGGCGATTGCCTGGCCGTTGCCTGTCAATAATCTGTCGGTACGGGATTCCAGCCATCCCTTGCTCGATGATCACTTCGCTGGAGTACGTGTATGAACTGCCGTGGTTGCGGGACTTCTCTGGCCTTGCCGCTGATCGATCTTGGCACCTCGCCGCCGTCCAACGCTTATGTGCGCGCCGATCAGCTGGAACAAACCGAGCAATGGGTGCCGCTGAAAGTGGCGGTGTGTCAGCAATGCTGGCTGGTGCAGACCGAGGATTACACCAGCGCCGACAGCTTGTTCGACGCCGAGTATGCGTATTTCAGTTCGTTCTCCAGCACCTGGCTGGCCCATGCCGACAAATACGTCGCCGAGATGGTCGAGCGTTTCGGCCTGACCGCCGACAGCCGCGTGGTGGAAATTGCGGCCAACGACGGTTACCTGTTGCAGTACGTCGCCGGGCGCGGCATTCCATGCCTGGGTGTCGAGCCGACCCGCAGCACCGCACAAGCGGCGCGGGAAAAAGGCCTGGAGATTCGCGAGCTGTTCTTCGGCCGCGATACGGCATCGCAATTGATCGTCGACGGTTGGTCTGCCGACCTGATGGCGGCCAATAACGTGCTGGCCCATGTGCCGGACATCAACGATTTCCTCGGCGGTTTCGCGACATTGCTCAAGCCGACCGGTGTGGCGACGTTTGAGTTTCCGCAATTGCTGACGCTGATGGCCGGGCAGCAGTTCGACACGCTGTATCACGAGCACTATTCGTATCTGTCGTTGACCGCTGTCCAGACCCTGTGCGCGCGCAACGGTCTGGAAGTGTTCGACGTCAGTCAGCTGTCGACCCATGGCGGATCGCTGCGGGTCTTTGTCCAGCGCGCCGACGGTGTGCGCCGCGACGTGCAGTCAGCAGTTGCTCAGCAGCTGCAGGCCGAACTCGCCGCCGGGGTGAAAACTCCCGAGTACTACGCGACCCTCGCGCCCGCTGCCGAACGCATCAAGCACGAACTGCTGCGTTTCCTGTTGCAGGCAAAAGCCGATGGCAAACGTGTGGTTGGTTACGGCGCCGCAGCCAAGGGCAACACCTTGCTCAACTACGCTGGGGTCAAACCAGACTTGCTGGCGTGGGTGGCCGATGCCAACCCGCACAAGCAGGGCAAGTACTTGCCGGGCAGTCGCATTCCGATTGTGTCGCCGGCACAGATCGATATCGAGAAGCCGGATTACGTGTTGGTGCTGCCGTGGAACCTGCTGCACGAAGTCAGTCAGCAACTGGCCCAGGTACGCCAGTGGGATGGCCGCTTTGTCATCGCCGTGCCTGAGTTGACCGTCCTGTGAAGGTCCTGGTCACCGGGGCGACCGGGTTCGTCGGCCGGCATCTGGTCAAGGCCTTGCTCGCCCGTGGCTGCGAAGTCCGCGCCGTGGCGCGTAACGCCGAGACCGCCGCGAACTTGCCGTGGATCAATGCCGTGGAATTCGTTGCGGCGGATATTCACGCCGCCGACCTCGATATCGCCGCGCTGACCGATGGCATCGATGCCTTGGCGCACCTGGCCTGGCCAGGGTTGCCGAACTATCAGGCGCTGTTTCACTTCGAGCACAACCTGATGGCCGACTACCGGTTCATCAAGGGCGCGGTCGAGGCGGGCGTCTCGCAAGTGCTGGTCACCGGCACCTGTTTCGAATACGGCTTGCAGAGCGGGCCGCTCAGCGAGCAGACCGCGCCGCAGCCGGGCAACCCTTACGGCTTGGCAAAAAATACCCTGCGCCTGTTCCTGGAAAGTCTGCAGCGGGTTCAACCGTTCACCCTGCAATGGGCACGGTTGTTCTACCTGCACGGCGAGGGGCAAAACCCGAACAGTTTGCTGGCGGCGCTGGACCGGGCAATCGATGCCGGCGACGCCAGTTTCAACATGTCGGCCGGCGAACAACTGCGCGATTACCTGGCCATCGACACGGCCGCGGGTTACCTCGCCGCCATCGTGCAACAGTGTGAATTCGACGGCGTGATCAATTGTTCCAGCGGCCAACCGGTTTCGGTCCGAGCGCTGGTCGAGCAGCGACTGCGCGAACGTGGCGCAGCGATCCGCCTGAACCTCGGTCACTACCCATATCCGACCCACGAGCCAATGGCGTTCTGGGGCGTGGCGGACCGTTTGCAACAGCTACTGGGAGCAGAGCATGAGGCATGAGTTGTATCGGGTCGCCGACCTGCCGGTGTTGCAGAACCGTACCTTTGCCGACCCTGCGTCGGCGAAAGCGTCGGCGTGCGCCGACATGGTCTTGGTGCAGGACGAAAAGAGCGGGTTGATCTTCAACCAGGCCTTCGATGCCGACAAGCTCAGCTACGACGCTGACTACCAGAACGAACAGGCGCACTCGGGCCAGTTCCAGAAGCACCTGAGCGATGTCGAAGGCATCATTGCCCGTCACTTCAAGGGTCAGGAACTGATCGAAGTCGGCTGCGGCAAAGGCTACTTCCTCGAGCTGCTGAAAAGCCTGGGCTACGCCATCACCGGCATCGACCCGGCCTACGAGGGCAACAACGCTGACGTGATCAAGGCGCCGTTCACCCGTGGCCTGGGCCTGGCGGCGGACGCCATTGTGCTGCGCCATGTGCTGGAACACATTCAAGACCCGGTGAGTTTCCTCGCCGAGATGGCCGATGCCAATCAGGGCGGGCAGATCTACATCGAAGTGCCGTGCTTCGACTGGATCCTTGAGCACCGTGCCTGGTTCGACCTGTTCTACGAGCACGTCAATTATTTCCGCCTCGATGACCTGCGCCGGATGTTCGGCACGGTGCACGAGGCCGGTCACCTGTTCGGTGGCCAATACCTGTACATCGTGGCGGACCTGGCGACCTTGCGCCTGACCCCGGAACAACCGGTGCCACGCCTTGAGCTGCCACAGGGTTTCACCAGCAGCCTCGAGCGTGCGGTGCAGATTATCCAGGCCGCGCCCGAGCAAGGTTCGGCAATCTGGGGCGCGTCGTCCAAAGGCGTGATCTATTCGCTGTTCCTGCAACGGGCCGGCGTGGCGGTGGATCGCGTGGTGGATATCAACCCGGCCAAACAAGGCCGGTATCTGCCCCTGAGCGGCGTGCGGGTGTCCTCGCCGCAAGAGGCCATGGACGCTCTGCCCGAAGGCGCCAACCTGTTTGTGATGAACTCCAACTACCTCGAAGAAATCAAGCGGATGACCGATGGACGCTACGTCTATCACGCCGTCGACAGCGCTTCGTTCCAGTGACTATTGAGATTAGAAAAATGACCGACAACACCATCAATACAGCCTTCGAAGCCGAATGCCAGGCAGAAATCGCCGCCCAGGGCGACGACCAGAAACTCACCGGTCTGGCCCAGGATTTCTTCAACCAGTCGGCCAAGCACAAGTACAGCTACCACTTCTCGTGGATGGGCCGTCCGATCATTCAGTTGCCGCAAGACATGATGGCGATGCAGGAAATCATCTGGCAGGTCAAACCCGACCTGGTGATCGAATGCGGCATCGCCCACGGCGGTTCGATCATCTACTACGCCTCCTTGCTGGAACTGCAAGGC
Organism: Pseudomonas sp. LBUM1660; assembly: GCF_059695935.1. Taxonomy (NCBI): domain Bacteria; kingdom Pseudomonadati; phylum Pseudomonadota; class Gammaproteobacteria; order Pseudomonadales; family Pseudomonadaceae; genus Pseudomonas; species Pseudomonas sp. LBUM1660. The sequence goes on from NZ_CP166795.1 coordinate 1,873,906, forward strand.
CACGGTGAAGTGCTGGGCATCGACCTCGACATTCGCCCGCACAACCGCGAAGCCATCGAAAGCCACCCGATGAGCAAGCGCATCAAAATGATCGAAGGTTCGAGCATCGACGCGGCCATCGCCGAGCAAGTGCGCGCCGCGGCCGAAGGCAAGAAAGTCATTCTGGTGCTGGATTCGAACCACACCCACGACCACGTACTGGAAGAACTGCGCCTGTACGCACCACTGGTCTCGGTGGACAGCTACTGCGTGGTGATGGACACCGTGGTTGAAGACATGCCGGCCGACTTCTTCCCTGATCGTCCATGGGGCCCGGGCGACAACCCGAAGACTGCCGTGTGGAAATACCTGGAAGAAAACGCTGACTTCGAAATCGACCGTCAGTTGCAGAACAAGCTGCTGATCACCGTGGCGCCGGACGGCTATCTGCGTCGCGTTCGTTAATCATTATTGAATCTGGGTTCTCGGCGCTTGGCCGGTTGTGGGGATAGAGATATGCACGTTCAAAACACTGCTCGTAACGATGTGGCACCGCTGAATGAACGGTTGACGGTGGTGGTGATTTCCCACAACCGCAACGCCTACCTGCGGCGTACCTTGCAGTATTACAGCAGCTATCCCTGCACGATCCTGGTTCTGGACTCTTCGCTCAAAAGCGACGACGACATCACCCGGGATTACCCGATGGTCGATTACCGGCACCTGCCGCAGTTCACCTACACCGGGTTGCAGGAAAAACTCGCCTATGGCGTGAATCAGGTCACCACGCCGTACATGGTGCTGGCGGCCGATGACGACTTCCTGCTACACGATGCGATCACCGAGTCGCTCGAATTCCTCGAAGACAACGCCGACTACGGCATGGCCCACGGCTACGGGATCATGTACCTGGCCCGAGCCACGGAAGTGAATTACTTCCGTCGTGATCGCAAGGGGCCGGAAGATTACTGCTCGGATCGGGCCGAAGATCGCCTGATGCAATTCATGGGGCACTTCCTGCCGCCGTTCTATGCGGTCAGCCGTACCGAGTTGCTGCAAGACTGGCACAACGCGCTGCTGCCGGGCACCAGCTTCGAGTGGCAGGAAATCGGGCATGCCTATTACATGCTCGCACGGGCCAAAGCGCGGATCTTGCCGATCCCGTTCGCGGTGCGGGAGATCCCCTACGGCTCCTCGGAGCACAACACCAACGTCCTGACGGTATTGACGCTCAAGGACGCCAAAACCGTGGCCGACCGCGAGCGCTTCGCCGAGTTTCTGGCTTCGTTGCCCACCGGCATGAGCCACAAGACGCTGGCCGAGGGCAAGCAGGTGGCGCTGGACAGTTTCGCCACCATGGCCGACTGCCTCAACAACATGCGCTCGCTGAAGGGCACGCTGATTTTCACCTCGGCCTGGCTGGAATCCGGCAAAGAGCCAGTGCGCACGTTCAATACCGAGCAGTTCGTCGAAATGCCGTTCTACAACCAGCCGGTGTTCGATCTGCTGACTGAATTTGAATTCCTCCTGCACACCATGCCCGCCGGTAAATTGCAGTTGCAGGAGCTGGAAGGCATCTTGCTCAAGCAACATGAGCTGATGCGCATTCATCCCAACGATAACGACCGCACCCTGCGTGCCCGTTTGTGGGAAGCGCTGAGCCTCTATGCGTTCAACCGCACCGTGGTTGCACGTCTGGCCGAGTCGTTGCAGGGCACCGAAGATGAGGAAGAGGGCGTCAAGCTGCAAGTCTGGGCCAAGCGCCTGGCGTCGGTGCCGAAACAGGACGAACAGTCGTTGCTCGAGAACATGCCGTCCGGTCGCCTGCTGAACTGGATCGAAGCGCGCAACCCGGATGCCAAACAACTCAAGTCGATTGCTGCGCACCTGGCCAAACACAACGGCGGTCCACAATTCGGCATCCTGCTGCTGGACCTGGACGCCGACATGGTCAAGTTGCAGACCACCTTTGACAGCCTGGTCAGTGGTCACTGCAAGGCGTTCAAAGTGGTGGTGTTCACCACCGGTGATTTGCCGGCAACCACCACGCCGCGAGACACCGTGCACTTTGTCAAAGTCACCGCCACCAATTACGTTGAACGCATCAACCAGAGCGTGGCCCAGTCCACCGTTGACTGGCTGGTGCTGGCCGAGGCCGGTGATCAATTCACCGCCAGCGGCCTGCTGCGTGCCAGCCTCGAGTTGCTCGGTGCCGAAGGCGTGCGGGCCGTCGCCATGGACGAAATCCATCGTCAGGAAAACGGTTCCCTGAGCGATGTGTTCCGTCCGGGCGTCAACCTTGATCTGCTGCAAACCGTGCCGTCGCTGATGGCTCGTCACTGGTTGATCCAGCGTGATGTCTTGGCCGAGGCCGGTGGTTACTCGACTGAATACGCGTCGGCGCTGGAATTCGATCGGGTGCTGCGCCTGATCGAAGACGGCGGCCTGGGTGGGCTGGCTCATCTGGCCGAACCACTGCTGATCTGCAACGCGCCGTCGACCGAGGAAAACCCTCACGAACGTCAGGCTCTGACACGTTCCCTCAAGGAGCGCGGTTATCGCGCTCAGATCAGCTCCGAATTGCCGCAGACCTGGCAGATCAACTACCAGCACGCCGAACGGCCGAAGGTGTCGATCATTCTGCACAGCCAGGACAATTTCGAGTCGCTGCAACAAGCCGTGGTCAGCGTGCTGCAACGCACCCGCTATCAGCAGCACGAAATTCTGATCGCCGATAACCACAGCCAGTCCGAAGAATTGCTGACCTGGCTGGCCAGCCTGGAAGGTAAGGACGAACGCCTGCGCGTCCTGCGTACCGGCGAGCGTCTGAGCGCCTCGGCGTTGCATAACTTTGCCGTGCGTGAGGCCAAGGGTGCCTACGTGGTGCTGATGTCTGCTGACTCCGTCGTGGTCAACGCCAACTGGCTCGACAGTCTGTTGAACCAGGCCCAGCGTCCGGAAGTCGGGATTGTCGGCGCCAAGCTGATGGACATTCGTGGCGTCACCACGCAAGCCGGCCTGGTGCTGGGCCTCAATGGCGTGCTGGGCTCGGTGTTTATCGATGAGCGCAAAGATGCCAAAGGCTACATGAACGGCCACCAGGTGGAGCAGAACTACTCGGCGGTGTCCGGGGCTTGCATGATGGTGCGCAAAGAGCTCTACGAAGCCGCCGGCGGTCTGGACGAAGAGCATTTCGACGAAGCCTTCTCTGACATCGACCTGTGCCTTAAAGCCGCCGACGCTGGCTACCTGATTGTCTGGTGCCCTCAGGCGCAAATGCTGCACCCAGGCCTGCTGCCTGACGCGCTGCAGACCGCCGCGGCCCTGCAAGACAAGTGGCAAGCGCGTTTCACCCAAGATTCGGCTTACAACCAGAACCTGGCCTTGACCGGCAAGGGCTTTACCCTCGGCGATGCTTCCAGTGTGAACTGGGCGCAGTTGCTCGCTTAAGCCTGCTGACAGGTAAAAGGACTCAAGGCATGTTCAACGGTAAATCGATTTTCATCTCGGGCGGTACCGGTTCTTTCGGGCGCAATTTCATCCGCCGCCTGTTGGAGCAATACCAACCTAAACGGGTAGTGGTGTTCTCGCGAGACGAACTCAAGCAGTACGAGATGCAGCAGACGTTCAATGCGCCGTGCATGCGCTACTTCCTCGGCGATGTACGGGATGGCGAGCGTTTGCGTCAGGCCATGCGCGGTATCGATTACGTGGTGCATGCCGCCGCCCTGAAGCAAGTGCCGGCGGCGGAATACAACCCCACCGAATGCATTCGTACCAACGTCAATGGCGCGGAAAACATCATTGCCGCGGCCATCGATAACGGCGTGAAGAAAGTCGTCGCGCTGTCTACCGACAAGGCGGCCAGCCCGATCAACCTGTACGGTGCAACCAAGCTGCTGTCAGACAAACTGTTCGTGGCCGCCAACAACATTGCCGGCGAACAGCAGACCCGATTTGCCGTGGTCCGCTACGGCAACGTGGCGGGTTCGCGAGGTTCGGTAGTGCCATTCTTCAGTAAGCTTATTACCGAAGGCGCAACCGAATTGCCCATCACCGATGAGCGCATGACACGCTTCTGGATCACGCTCGATCACGGTGTGCAATTTGTGCTCGACAGCTTCGCCCGCATGCACGGTGGTGAAGTGTTTGTGCCGAAGATTCCATCGATCCGCATCGTTGATCTGGCGTTGGGCATGGCTGAACACTTGCCGCACAAGAACGTCGGCATTCGCCCGGGCGAAAAACTGCACGAGTTGATGGTGCCGCTGGACGACGCGCGAATGACCCTGGAGTTCGCCGATCACTACACCATCCAGCCGTCGATTCGTTTCACCAGCGTCGACGTAGATTTTGCCGTCGATAACCTGGGCGAGCAGGGGCGGCCTGTCGGTGAACACTTCGAGTACCGCTCCGACACCAACCCGCACTTCCTGTCGGTGGGGCAGATCGCCGACCTGCACGCCGGGTTGCCAGCATGATTCCCTACGGTCGGCAAAGTCTCGATCAGGCAGACATCGATGCGGTGGTGGCTGTGCTGCAGTCTGACTGGCTGACCCAAGGGCCGACCATCGAGCGTTTCGAACAGGCCATGGCCGAGCGCTGCCAGGCCGATTTCGCCGTGGCGGTGTGTAACGCCACTGCCGCGCTGCACATCGCTTGCCTGGCGGCGGGGCTCGCGGCGGGCGACCGTTTGTGGACCACGCCGAACACCTTTCTGGCCTCCGCCAATTGCGGTCGCTACTGCGGCGCGGAGGTGGATTTCGTCGACATCGATCCGCTGACCTGGAACCTCGATGTCTTCGCGCTGGAATCGAAACTTCAAGCCGCCGAACGTGACGGGACGCTGCCAAAGGTGTTGGTGGCCGTGGCGTTCTCTGGTCAAAGCTGCGACATGCGCAAGATTGCCGAACTGGCCGAGCGTTATGGCTTCACGGTCATTGAAGACGCCTCCCACGCGGTGGGTGCCTCCTATGCCGGGCGTCCGGTGGGGTGCTGCGAATTCGCGGCAATGACGGTGTTCAGTTTTCATCCGGTGAAGATCATCACCAGCGCCGAAGGGGGCATGGTCCTGACCCATCGTGCAGACCTGGCCGAACGCATGCAGCGCTTGCGCAGCCACGGCATGACCCGCGATCCGCAGCAGATGACAGAGCCGAGCCACGGTCCCTGGTACTACCAGCAAGTGGAGCTGGGTTTCAATTACCGGATAACCGACCTGCAAGCGGCCCTCGGGTTGTCACAGCTGGACAAGCTCGACGACTTCATCGAACGCCGCCGTGAGTTGGCGGTGCGTTATGACCGGTTGTTGGCCTACTTGCCGCTGACCTTGCCCAGTGCGCAGCCCGAGGCCGAGTCGGCCTGGCATTTGTACGTGGTGCGTTTGCAGACTGATCGCATCAATCTCAGCCATCGACAAGTGTTCGAAGGCTTGCGAGCGGCGGGTGTCGGTGTGAACCTGCACTATATTCCGGTGCACTTGCAGCCGTACTATCGCGACCTGGGTTTTGCCGAAGGTGATTTTCCGCAAGCCGAGCGTTATTACGCCGAGGCGATCAGCCTGCCGATGTTTCCCTTGCTGAGCGACGAACAGCAGGACTATGTGATCGAGCAACTGCGGCGACTTCTTCTTGAAGAGTAGTGCCTTGAACAGGAGTGAATCTTGAGCTGCGTAGCCATCATCCCGGCCCGGGGCGGCAGCAAGCGAATCCCGCGCAAGAACCTCAAGTCGTTCGACGGCGTGCCGATGATCGTCCGTTCGATCCGCACCGCGCTGGATTCGCAGCTGTTCGATCAGGTAATCGTCAGCACCGACGATGAAGAAATCGCCGGAGTCGCTCGGGCGCACGGCGCTCAGGTGCCGTTCATGCGTCCGGCGTCGTTGGCTGACGATTTCACCGGCACGGCGGCGGTGATGGTGCATGCCTTGAATGAGCTTCCGGCATTCGACTATGCCTGTTGCCTCTACGCCACCGCGCCGCTGTTGCAGGCGCGGTTTCTGCGTCAGGGCTTTGAATTGCTGGAACAGCACCCGGATAAATCCTTCGCGTTTTCCGTGGCCGGTTTCGGCTTTCCCGTGCAGCGTGCCTTGACACTCGACGAGCACGGCGCGTTGACGTCGTTGTACCCGGAGTTTCGCAACACTCGCTCGCAGGATCTGGCCGAAGCCTTTCAAGACGCCGGTCAGTTCTACTGGGGGCGCCGCGAGGCCTGGTTGCGCGGTGATGTGTTGTTCTCCCCAGCGAGCCTGCCGGTGATGCTGCCGCGGCATCTGGTGCAGGACATCGACACTGCCGAAGACTGGACGCGCGCCGAATACCTTTACGCCGCGCTCAAGGCTGGTGGTGAACTGCAATGAGGGTGCTGATTCGCTCCGACGCGTCGCCGACCATTGGCAGTGGACATATCGCTCGCTTGTTGCCCCTGGCCAGAACCTTGCGTAAGCAGGGCTCGCACGTGGCCTTCGCGTGTCGCCTGCTGCCGGGGCATCGACTGGACATGCTGGCCGCGGAAGGTTATGAAACCTTTGCGCTGCCAGAGCGTTATCCCGATGAAGACCCGCAGCAAGCCATCGAATCCATGTTGCCGTGGCAGGCGGACATCGATGCGTTGGCGCAGGCATTGGAAAACCATCCGGCGTTCGACTGGATCATCGTCGACCACTATGGCCTCGACCATCACTGGCAAACCGCTGCCCGGCGCTGGGCGCCACGGATCGCCGCGGTGGATGATCTTGCCACCCGCGAGTACGCCGTCGATCTGCTGCTCAACCAGAACCTGTCGGGCACGCCAACGGCTTATGCCTCGCTGCTCGCGCCCGGCTGCCAGACGTTATTAGGCCCGCGTTTCGCGATGCTGCGCGATGAGTTCCGCTGCCCGGCGATCCCCATCAGGCCTCAGGCCAAACGGGTGCTGGTCAATTTCGGCGGCTTCGATGCGGCGATGCAGACTCATCACGCAATGCTGGCGATGGCCGATTTCGATGCGCTGGAAGTCGATTTTGTTGCCGGTGCCGACAATCCGGCCTGGAACACGATGCAGGCCATGGCGGCGACTCGGCCGAACTGGCGGTTGCATAGTTTTGTCAGCGACTTCTACCGACTGATGACCGAGGCCGATCTGTTTGTCGGCGCCGGTGGCGGCACCAGTTGGGAGCGCGCGGCCATGGGGCTACCGACGATTTGCATCGCGGTCTCGAACAATCAGCAGGCCAACGGCGAAGTCATGGCGGCTTCGGGCGCCCATGTTTACCTGGGCGCTCGTGAGCAGGTGAGCGTCGAACAACTGCGCCAGGCCATCGGTTTTGTCGCGGGTAATCAGGGGATACGCCAGAGCCTGGCCGAGCATTCGCGGCAATTGGTGGATGGCCGGGGGGCGCAGCGAGTGGCGGCAGCGTTGGCCGGTGCGGTGTTGCAGATCCGTCCCGCGACTGTCGACGATGCTCAGTTGCTGTTCTACGGGCGCAACGCCGAGGCGGTACGGCGCTGGTCGCTGGACACCAGGGTGATTGAATGGCCGTCGCATCAACACTGGCTGGCCGCCAGTTTGAATAATGCGCAGCGCTTGCTGTTGATCGCCGAAGCCGATGATGGTCCGGTGGGTGTGTTGCGTTATGACGTGCGCGGCTTTACAGCCGAAGTCTCGATCTATCTGTTTGAAGATCGCATTGGCCTGGGGTGGGGCAGGGCGCTGCTGGCCCGTGGCGAGGCGTTCGTGACGGCCCGCTGGCCGCAACTGACCGCCATCACCGCCCAGGTGTTGCCGGACAACCAGCCTTCGCTGAAGGTCTTTCGCGAAGCCGGTTTTACTCAGAGTGCTTGCGCGTTCACGCGCGTATTAAAGGAACGCTGCAATGACTAGCTTCAAGATCGGCAACCGCTCCATCGGTGCCGACGCGCCGCCGTTCATCATTGCCGAGATGAGCGGCAACCATAACCAGTCGCTGGACATGGCGCTGCAAATCGTCGAAGCCGCGGCCAAGGCCGGTGCGCATGCCTTGAAGCTGCAAACCTACACCGCAGACACCATGACTCTGGACCTGTCCGAAGGCGAGTTCTTCATCAAGGACCCCAACAGTCTGTGGGCCGGATCATCGTTGTACGCCTTGTACGAGAAAGCGCATACGCCGTGGGAATGGCACGCGCCGATTTTCGCCCGGGCCAAGGAACTGGGCATGCTGGCCTTCTCCACGCCGTTTGATGACAGCGCGGTGGACTTCCTCGAAAGCCTCGATGTGCCGGCCTACAAGATCGCCAGTTTCGAAAACACCGACCTGCCGCTGATTCGCCGGGTCGCGGCCACCGGCAAGCCATTGATCATCTCCACCGGCATGGCCAGCATCGCCGAGCTCGATGAAACCGTGCGCGCTGCCCGTGAGGCGGGGTGCAAGGACCTGGTGCTGCTCAAGTGCACCAGCACTTATCCGGCGACGCCCGCCAACAGCAACGTGCGGACCATTCCGCATTTGCGTGAATTGTTTGGCTGCGAAGTCGGCCTGTCCGATCACTCTATGGGTGTCGGCGTGTCCGTGGCGGCCGTGGCGCTGGGAGCGACGGTGGTGGAAAAGCACTTCACCCTCGACCGTTCGGCCGGTGGTGTGGACGCCAGTTTCTCCCTGGAGCCGGCCGAACTCGAAAGCCTGGTGATCGAAACCGAGCGTGCCTGGCAGGCCATGGGCCAAGTGCATTACGGCGTGACCGAAGCCGAGCGCAAGTCGCTGGTGTACCGACGCTCGCTCTATGTCACGCAAGACATGGCGGCCGGCGAGCCGTTTACCGCAGTCAATCTGCGGGCCATCCGTCCGGGCTTGGGGCTTGCCCCCAAACACGCTGAAACCCTTCTGGGCCGCCGCGCCCGCCACGTCATCAAGCGTGGAACCCCGCTGGACTGGTCGTTGGTCGAATAACGCCTTGTCGGTCTGTTTCGGCAAAATAGCGTGACCTGCGAGTCATAACGCGCATCTTCACTGTATTGTATTAATCGGGGAGGTGGCGCCTGGTCTCTGTTTGGCCCAGTGATAGCCTTTTATTCTTCCCGTAGTCGCCTCCACAGGGCGACGTTTTTCTCTGTTTGTCGGCGCCCCTCGAATCATTACGAGCGGTGGTATTGGGCTGTTTATTATTGGGAAGCCGTAATGATTGGCATAAAAAGCATTGCGAGCTACGTTCCTGTAGCCGGCGTGGACAATTACGCACAAGGTGCAAAATTCGAAAAGGATGAAGAGTTCATCCTGGGCAAAATCGGTTCGGCCTTCCTGCCGCGCAAAGATGCCGGGCAGGAAACTTCGGACCTGTGTGTCGAAGCAGTCAATGCGCTGTTCGCCAACAATCCCGATCTGAAACGTGAATCCATCGACGTGCTGATCGTCGTCACCCAGAACGGCGACGAAGAAGGCTTGCCACACACGGCCGCCATCGTTCAGGACAAACTGGGCCTGCCGACCACCGTGGCGGCGTTCGATATTTCCCTGGGCTGCTCCGGCTACGTCTATGGCATCTACGCGATCAAGGGCTTCATGGAAGCCGCCGGCCTGAAGAATGGCTTGCTGGTCACCGCCGATCCGTATTCGAAGATTGTCGACCCCGAAGACCGTAACACCACCATGCTCTTCGGCGACGCCGCCACCGCGACCTGGATGGGCGAAAACGCGCCCTGGCAGCTGGGCAAGGCCAAGTTCGGCACCGACGGTTCCGGTGCGCCGCATTTGAAAGTCACCGATGGCGTGTTCTACATGAACGGTCGTCAGGTGTTCAACTTTGCGCTGCTCAAAGTCCCGGCGCACTTGCATGAACTGCTGGAGGACTCGCAGCTGACGGCGGCCGATATCGATGCCTTCTGCATTCACCAGGGCAGCGCCGCGATTGTCGACGCCGTGGCGCGTCGCTTCGAAGGCGAGCCGGAGAAGTTCATCAAGGACATGGTCGAGACCGGCAACACCGTGTCGTCGAGCATTCCGTTGCTGTTGGAAAAACACGTGCTGAACTCCAACTGGAAGCGCGTTGCACTGAGCGGTTTCGGCGTTGGCCTGTCCTGGGGCTCGGCGATCCTCTACCGCCCTTGAGCCCGGTGCCTTAGTCAAAGAAAGCCAGACACAACAATAGCGCTCAAGGTGTAATCTTGAGCGCTATTTTTTTGCCCGAACAAACTGCGAGGCACCATGAGCGAGTTCTTTGAGCGCAACGTCGACGTCATCCAGCAACGCTGGCCGGCGCTGGCTGTGCGCTTGCTGGTTGAAGACACGAGCCTGTTGCAGGCTGACCTGGTGGAAGGCCTGGGTTCGACGTTGAGCATCAACGGCATTCAGCTGACCAGCCGTCATGACCGCAGTCGCGAGGCCGTGCTTCAGGCCGACAGCTTGCCGGCCGACAGTCCTGTGATGCATATCTACGGCACCGGGCTGGGCGATCTGCAAATGGAGTTGCTGCAACGTGCCGGTCTTGAACGGTTGTACGTGCATATTCTCAACGGCGCCGTGTTTGCCCTGGTGCTGCAACTGCTCGATCAACAGCCGTGGCTCAGCGATCCGCGGGTCGAGCTGCTATATGCCGGTGATCTGGGCGAAATCCAGCTGCCGTTTTTTGCCCTGCCCTCCGAGCTGGTGCTGGCCGACGATTTCAGCGCGAAGATCCGCGACCGCCTGATCAGCGAAACCCACCTGACGTTCAATAATCGTGAGTTCGACCCGCAGACTCCTGAGATTGTCGAGCGCTTGCAGGTCAGCCTCAAGTGGGTGCAGGCTGATCACGACGTGGCCGAGTTGTTCGGTTCACAGCCGGGGCAGGAGGTCTTTGTCATCGCCACCGGGCCAAGCCTGGAACAGCACTTTGCGACCTTGCGCGCGATTCGCAATGAAGCCGAGCGACCGTTGTTCATCTGCGTCGATACGGCCTATCGTCCGTTGCTCAAGCACGGCATTCGTCCCGACATGGTCGTCAGCATCGATCAGCGCATCTCGGACCGGCACCTGCCGGCTGAAGGCACGTCCGACATCACGCTGGTGTACATGCCCATGCTTGATCCGGCGGTGATCGAGGCCTGGCAGGGGGCGCGTTATGCCGGTTACTCCGCGAGCCCGATCTATCAGCAGTTGCGTCGGCAACTGCCCCGGGGCGAGTTGTATGTCGGTGGCAGCGTTATTCATCCGGCGGCGGACCTGGCGGTGAAGATGGGCGCGGCGCAAATCACGCTGTTCGGCGCCGATTTTGCCTTCCCGGGTGACAAGACCCACGCGGGATGGAGCGATGGCGATCTGGGGCCGCAATTGGGCGCCGCCAAGCACTGGGTGCTGGACGGTCACGGCCAGCGCATCAAGACTCAGCTCAACTTCCGCAGTTACCTGTGTGAACTGGAGCGTTTTATCGCGGGCCATCCAAAGGTGCGCTTCTATAACAGCAGCCGGGCAGGGGCAATGATCGCCGGCACGGCTTTTCATCCGGAGTTTGCATCGTGAGCGCGCTTGAAACCTTCGTTGCCGATGCGCAGCAATGCGCAATCCTGTTCCGTCTGGGGCGTGATGTCGAAGCCGGGCTGGCGATGATCGAGTTGGCCGGTGCGGTCCATCCGGCGTTCGATTCGAAGCCGCAGGAGGCTCAGCAGCAGTGGGCGTTTGTGCTCGGCCAGATGTTCGCGTGTCAGGAAGCGCAGAACTGGCTCGCACTGGCCGATTACCTGGAATATGAACTGGTCCAGTTGCTGAATAACACGCTGTCCGTTTAATCAATTTATCTTCAGTCGGTGCCGGCGAATCCTCGCCAACCTGCCGCCGACATTTCCCTGACGTCATTTTTTCGCTGTCGGACGTCGCCAACCCCTTGATTTACGGGGGGTGGCAACGTGATGGCAAATATTTTTGAAAATCCCCTAAAGCAAGTTGCGTTGGCGACGATAACTATTACGAAGGTTCTCTAGGCCATACCCGGCGGTTGCCAGGGCCGGAAGCCGCAGTACCCAACCAACGAGGAATTCGTCATGGCTTTAACAGTAAACACCAACGTCACATCGTTGAGCGTTCAGAAGAACCTGAACCGCTCCTCCGACGCTCTGTCGACTTCGATGACTCGCCTGTCTTCCGGCCTGAAAATCAACAGCGCCAAAGACGACGCCGCCGGCCTGCAAATCACCACTCGTATGACCGCGCAAATCCGTGGTCAGACCATGGCGATCAAAAACGCCAACGACGGTATCTCGATCGCTCAGACCGCTGAAGGCGCGATGCAGGAAACCACCAACATTCTGCAGCGTATGCGTGAACTGGCCGTACAAGCTCGAAACGACTCGAACGGTACTCAAGACCGTGTGGCTCTGAACAAAGAATTCGCGGCAATGTCGGACGAGATCACTCGTATCGCCAACTCCACCAACCTGAACGGCAAGAACCTGCTGGACGGTACTGCTGGCACCATGACCTTCCAGGTTGGTTCCAACACTGGTTCGGCTAACCAGATCTCTCTGACCCTGGCCTCCGGTTTCGGCGCTGCAACCCTGTCGGTTGACTCGGCTACCACTCAGATCACTGGTAACAGCTCGGCTACCGCTCAAGCTTCGTTCTCCGCTGCCCTGACCCGTATCGACGCCGCTCTGCAGACCATCAACAGCGCGCGTGCTGACCTCGGTGCTGCACAAAACCGTCTGACCAGCACCATCTCCAACCTGCAGAACATCAACGAAAACGCCAGTGCTGCTCGTGGTCGCGTACAAGATACCGACTTCGCTTCTGAAACTGCAGAACTGACCAAGCAACAAACTCTGCAACAAGCTTCTACCGCAGTTCTGGCTCAGGCCAACCAACTGCCATCCGCTGTACTGAAACTGCTTCAGTAATAGCTGATTGAGTTTTGGCGAGGGGTGTGCGCTGGTCGTACCCTCTCGCTTTTTTACTTTTAGAGGTGATGGACATGGATATGAGCGTGAAGCTGAACTTGTCTTATCCGACAGCGAAGCACGCAACCACGGTTGCCGACAAGCCTGCGGAAAAGCCTCGAGCGGAGCCCGCGAAAGTGGTCGACGTCAAGGAGGTGCGCAAGAGCGCACAGACTGAGCAGGACAAGCTGAAGATGGCTGTTCAAGAAATTGAAAAGTTCGTTCAGTCGGTCAAGCGTAATCTGGAGTTCTCGATTGATGAGCCTTCAGGCCAGGTTGTTGTGAAAGTCATTGCCAGTGAATCCGGTGAGGTGGTCCGTCAGATCCCCAACGAAGAAGTCCTGAAACTGGCCAATAGTTTGAATGATGCAAGCAGCCTGTTGTTCAGCGCTAAAGCCTGACAGTTGGCATGAATTTTGTTGCTATGTTCTTTTGGGCGTTGTAGTGGTCAAAAGGCCGGCGACACACTGAAGGGAGTTCCACATGGCAAGTCCAATTTTACCGGGCACGGGTTTAGGCTCTGGCCTTGATACCGGTGCTATCGTCAAAGCCTTGGTGAACGCTGACAAAGCGGCCAAGCAAGGTCAGATCGACCGTGGGACCACGACCAACACGGCGAGCATCTCCGGGATCGGTACGCTGAAGTCGCTGCTGGCCACGTTCCAGAAAGCACTCACCGATCTGGGCAGTACGACAACCCCCCAGTTCACGGGTTTTTCTGCGACGTCTTCCGATGCCAAAGTACTGACCGCCACGTCCAGTAACACGGCTGTTTCTGGCAATTACGTCGTCAAAGTAACCAGTCTTGCCACTTCGTCGAAAGTAGCCTCTGAGGCATTTGCCGGCGGAGCGACCAGTGCTATCCCGGCGGGCACGCTGACCATCACCCAGAACGGCACCAGCTACCCTGTCACCGTAGGTGCGGGCGCCACGCTGCAATCGGTGCGTGACTCGATCAACACTCAGTACCAGGCCAGTGGCCTGAGCGCTAACATCGTGACCGACAGTTTCGGTTCGCGCCTGGTGTTGGGTTCTACCGCGACCGGTGCGGGTTCCGATATCTCCGCCAGCGGTATCGCCGGCCTGACAATCGACGGGACGGCCCCAATGGGCGCACCGACCGCGACCTCTTCGGGTGCCATCGGCGGCCTGGCCGCGGATGCGGTGTTCACGGTTGATGGTCTGGCGATGACCAGCAAGTCCAATACCGTCGCCAACACGATCTCCGGCCTGAGTCTGACCCTGACCGGCGCAGGTACATCGACTGTTAACGTCGCTTCCAACAACGATGGTCTGAAGGCATCGATCCAGAAGTTCGTTGACGCCTATAACGCCATCGCTAATGCTGTGACGTCCTTGACCAAGCCGTCCCTGGATGACGATGGCAAGCCGACTGTCGCTGCTGCGCTGACCGGTGACCCGTTACCACGGTCGCTGCTGGCCGCCATTCGTGGTCCGTTGTCCCAGTCCGGTGCTGGCGACAAGCTGACCGTGCTCTCGCAGTTGGGGATCACCACTGACCAGAAAACCGGTGCGCTGAACTTCGACTCTGTCAAGTTCACCGCGGCGATGAATGACAAGAAGCTCGGTGGCGAGGTTCAGACCCTGTTTACCGGTACCAACGGTTTGCTCGAGCGCATGAACAATGTGATCAAGCCGTACACCGATACGGGCGGTATTCTCGATACTCGCACCACCAACCTGAATGTGACCAAAACCAGGCTGACCGCTGATCAGGCTAATTTGGATCGTCGGGTCGAAACACTGACCGCGGTATTGACCAAAAAGTACAACGACATGGATACACTCGTTGGCAAGTTGAGAGCCACAGGCAACAACATCACCTCGATGTTTGAAGCGATGAGCGCGCAGCAGAAGAACTCGTAACGCGCACAACGCCAAAAGCCCGGCAGCGTTTTCAAGCGCTCCGGGCTTTTTGCATTTGAATCTAAAGTTTTTTGACGCGTCGTCGATACACTGGTTATACGAACTACAGCATTTTGATGAGGTACAACATGAATCCAATGTTAGCCCTTCGCCAATACCAGAAGATTGGCGCTCAGGCGCAGACTTCCGAAGCCAGCCCGCATCGTCTCGTGCAGATGTTGATGGAAGGCGGGCTGGACCGTATCGCCCAGGCCAAGGGCGCGATTGAGCGCAAAGACATTCCGAACAAGGGTGTTCTGATCGGCAAGGCCATCGGCATCATTGGTGGTTTGCGTGAAGGTCTGGACCTTGAGAACTCCGTCGAAACCGTGGGTGAACTGGACAACCTGTACACCTACATGATGAAGCGTCTGGCCGAGGCCAATATCAAAACCGATCCGGCGATTCTCGACGAAGTCTCTGATTTGCTTCGAACAGTCAAAGACGGTTGGGATGCTATTGCCGCGCCGGGTCCGCAGTTTTAAGGAGATCACCATGAGTCTTGTATTGCAGCGAATCGAGCACACCCGCGAAGCCCTGGTCGGTGCATTGGCCGAGCGAAACTGGGAGGCCATCGGTGAGTTGGACCTGGCGTGTCGTTCCTGCATGGAAGACGTCTTGAGTGAAGCGTCGGTGGACGAGACTGCTCTGCGCGATAACCTTGAGGAGTTGCTGGGGGTGTACAAGCAGCTTCTGGAGGCGGCGACGGGGGAAAGGCAGGCGATAGTCGATGAGATGTCGCAGATCCATCAAGCACAGAGCGCGGCAAAGGTTTACCATCTGTTTGGTTAATTAATCCTCAGTTAATCCAAACATAGTGCGCCATAAATTTGACTGTGCACGGTTTTTTGACTTAACTAGTGGCTGGTTCCAGATTTCAGGCGTCTACAGGCATAACGTGTCTGCAAGCGTCTAGCTTGCCCCATCATTTTGGGCATTGAGTTGACTAGGGAAGTTGCTATTGCATGTGGCGTGAAACCAAAATTCTGCTGATTGATGACGATAGCGTCCGCCGCCGCGATTTGGCGGTGATCTTGAATTTTCTCGGCGAAGAAAATTTACCCTGCGGTAGCCATGACTGGCAGCAGGCTGTCGGCTCTTTGTCATCAAGTCGTGAAGTGATCTGTGTCCTTATCGGGACGGTCAATGCTCCTGGCGCACTTCCGGGCTTGTTAAAGACACTCGCAACCTGGGATGAGTTCCTTCCGGTTTTGTTAATGGGTGATAATTCTTCCGTTGACTTGCCCGAAGACCAGCGTCGCCGAGTGCTTTCGACCCTGGAAATGCCACCCAGCTACAGCAAATTGCTCGACTCGCTGCACCGTGCCCAGGTCTATCGCGAGATGTATGACCAGGCCCGCGAGCGCGGTCGTCATCGCGAACCCAATCTTTTTCGCAGCCTTGTCGGCACCAGCCGGGCGATTCAGCACGTCCGCCAGATGATGCAGCAAGTGGCCGACACCGACGCCAGCGTGCTGATCCTTGGCGAGTCTGGCACCGGCAAGGAAGTGGTCGCGCGCAACCTGCACTACCACTCCAAGCGCCGTGACGCGCCGTTCGTTCCGGTCAACTGCGGGGCGATCCCGGCCGAGTTGCTGGAAAGCGAATTGTTCGGCCACGAGAAGGGCGCTTTCACCGGGGCGATCACCAGTCGCGCCGGGCGTTTTGAGTTGGTCAACGGCGGCACCTTGTTCCTCGACGAAATCGGCGACATGCCGCTGCCGATGCAGGTCAAGTTGCTGCGCGTGCTGCAGGAACGCACCTTCGAACGCGTGGGCAGCAACAAGACCCAGAGCGTCGACGTGCGCATCATTGCCGCGACTCACAAGAATCTCGAAAGCATGATCGAGATCGGCACCTTCCGCGAAGACTTGTACTACCGCCTGAACGTGTTCCCGATCGAGATGGCGCCGCTGCGCGAGCGTGTCGAAGACATCCCGTTGCTGATGAACGAGTTGATCTCGCGAATGGAGCACGAGAAGCGCGGTTCGATCCGCTTCAACTCGGCGGCGATCATGTCGCTGTGCCGTCACGGCTGGCCGGGCAACGTTCGCGAACTCGCCAACCTGGTGGAGCGCATGGCGATCATGCACCCATACGGGGTGATCGGCGTGGTCGAGCTGCCGAAAAAATTCCGCTACGTCGATGACGAAGACGAGCAACTGGTCGACAGCCTGCGCAGCGATCTTGAAGAGCGAGTGGCCATCAACGGTCATACGCCGGACTTCACCGCCAACGCCATGCTGCCGCCCGAAGGCCTGGACCTCAAAGACTACCTCGGTGGTCTGGAGCAGGGCTTGATTCAGCAGGCGCTGGACGATGCCAATGGCATCGTGGCGCGTGCTGCAGAACGCCTGCGTATTCGTCGCACCACCCTGGTGGAGAAGATGCGCAAGTACGGCATGAGCCGTCGCGACGGTGATGAACAGGCGGATGATTGACGCCTGTTTTTCAAGTCGTTCATTTGTAGGCGGTTTTTTTTAGGCACGGGTATTGCTACATCCCTCGCAACGTTCCGTTTAACTGACGGTCAGCCTAGCGAGAGTGCACGATGCCCCAAGCCGCCCAGATGTCTCCTGTCCCAGACGCTTCGGGGCAACCGTCGTCCGTAGAGCAGGCAAGCCGGCTTGGCCTTGAGCAGGCGTTCTCGCTGTTCAACCAGATGTCGAGCCAGTTGACTGATTCCTACAGCTTGCTGGAAGCCCGTGTCACCGAGCTCAAGGGTGAACTGGCGGTAGTCAGCGCTCAGCGCATGCAAGAGCTGGCGGAAAAGGAGCGCCTGGCCAACCGTCTGCAAAACCTCCTCGATCTGTTGCCTGGCGGCGTCATCGTCATCGATGCTCAGGGCATTGTGCGTGAAGCCAACCCAGCGGCCTGCGAGTTGCTCGGTCTGCCCCTTGAAGGCGAGCTCTGGCGCCATGTCATTGCTCGCTGCTTTGCCCCCCGCGAAGACGACGGTCACGAAATCTCCCTCAAGGACGGTCGGCGTCTGTCGATCGCCACTCGCTCGCTGGATGCCGAGCCCGGGCAGTTGGTATTGCTCAACGACCTGACTGAAACCCGACATCTGCAAGATCAGCTGGCCCGCCACGAACGCCTGTCGTCCCTCGGTCGAATGGTCGCCTCGCTGGCTCATCAAATTCGTACGCCGCTGTCCGCCGCCTTGCTCTACGCCAGTCATTTGACTGAGCAGGAATTGCCGGTCGCCACGCAGCAACGTTTTGCCGGGCGCCTGAAAGAGCGTTTGCATGAGCTGGAGCATCAGGTTCGCGACATGTTGGTGTTCGCGCGCGGAGAGCTGCCGTTGACCGACCGTGTCACGCCCAAGCAACTGATGCAATCGCTGCAATCGGCAGCGCTGACTCATGTTCAGGACCTGCCGATTCGCTGGCAGTGCGACAGTCATGCCGGCGAATTACTGTGCAACCGCGACACCCTGGTCGGCGCAATCCTCAATCTGATCGAGAACGCTATCCAGGCCAGTGCCGGTGATGTCCGCTTGAAAGTGCATTTCTATGCCAGGGGAAACAACCTGCGCGTGTGCGTCAGTGACAGCGGCAGCGGCATCGACGGTACAGTGCTGGCACGCCTGGGCGAGCCGTTTTTCACCACTAAAACCACCGGGACCGGCCTGGGCCTGACCGTGGTCAAGGCGGTGGCCCGTGCACATCAGGGAGAATTGCAGTTGCGCTCGCGGCCGGGTCGCGGCACCTGCGCGCAGGTCATCCTGCCGCTTTTTTCCGGTGAACAGCCCAACGCTCAGGGAGCGGAGTGAAGGACATGGCAATCAAGGTTTTGCTGGTCGAGGACGACCGCGCGCTACGCGAAGCATTGGCCGATACGCTGCTGCTCGCGGGGCACGATTACACGGCCGTCGGTTCGGCGGAAGAGGCGCTCGCGACGGTCGGCAACGAGGCGTTCAGCCTGGTGATCAGTGACGTCAATATGCCGGGCATGGACGGTCATCAGCTGCTCGGTTTGCTGCGAGCGCGTCAGCCGCAGCTGCCGGTGTTGCTGATGACTGCTCACGGTGCCGTCGAGCGGGCGGTCGATGCGATGCGCCAGGGCGCGGCGGATTATCTGGTCAAGCCGTTCGAGCCCAAAGCCTTGCTCGACCTGGTGGCGCGGCACGCATTGGGCGCGCTCGGCGCGACCGAGAGCGAAGGGCCGATCGCCTTCGAGCCGGCCAGTGTGCAATTGCTGGAACTGGCCGCGCGAGTCGCGCGCAGCGATTCGACGGTATTGATTTCCGGCGAATCCGGGACCGGTAAAGAAGTGTTGGCGCGCTACATTCATCAGCATTCCCATCGCGCCAGTCAGCCGTTCATTGCGATCAACTGCGCGGCGATCCCCGACAACATGCTCGAAGCCACCTTGTTCGGCCACGAAAAAGGTTCGTTCACCGGCGCCATTGCGGCGCAGGCAGGCAAGTTCGAGCAGGCCGATGGCGGAACGATCCTGCTCGACGAGATTTCTGAAATGCCCCTCGGGCTCCAGGCCAAGCTGCTGCGGGTGTTGCAGGAGCGCGAAGTCGAGCGGGTCGGCGCGCGCAAGCCGATCACCCTGGACATACGGGTCGTGGCGACCACCAACCGTGACCTGTCCGGTGAAGTGGCGGCGGGGCGGTTCCGTGAGGACCTTTTCTATCGGTTGTCGGTATTTCCGCTCGCCTGGCGTCCGCTGCGCGAGCGTACCGCCGACATCCTGCCGCTAACCGAGCGTCTGCTGGCCAAGCACGTCAATAAAATGAAGCATGCCGCGGCGAAACTGTCGCCCGAGGCGCAGGCGTGCCTGGTCGGTTATCCGTGGCCGGGCAACGTGCGTGAGCTGGATAACGCGATACAGCGAGCCTTGATTCTGCAACAGGGTGGTTTGATCCAGCCTCAGGATTTCTGCCTGTCCGGGCCGGTGGCTTGTGCGCCGTTGCCGGCATTGGCGCCGGTGCGGGTGGTGGAGGTCGAGGCTGAATCGGCCGGGGCGTTGGGTGATGACCTGCGCCGCCGTGAATTCCAGATGATCATCGACACCTTGCGCTCCGAGCGCGGCCGTCGCAAAGAGGCTGCCGAGCGATTGGGCATCAGCCCGCGCACCTTGCGCTACAAGCTGGCGCAGATGCGCGACGCCGGAATGGATGTGGAAGCGTACTTGTTCGCGACCTGATTCGTTTGTCAGCGAAGCTCAGGAAGAGCTTTTGTTCAGAGCAGCCACGGAGCTGGCACCCTTGTTGCTAACACCTCACTACCCGCCGAGTGAGTGTCAAAAAATTGCGGGTCGCCAACGAGAGTAGACCATGAGCCAAGGTATTGAATTTAATCGGTTGATGCTGGACATGCGTTCCATGCAAATGGATGCCATGTCTGCGCCTAAATCGACTGCCGCAGTCCCTGAACTGGGTGGCAGCAGCTTTTCCGACATGCTCGGTCAGGCTGTCAATAAAGTGAACGACACCCAGCAGGCGTCCAGTCAGTTGGCCAGTGCCTTCGAGATTGGCAAAAGTGGCGTCGACCTGACGGATGTAATGATTTCCTCGCAGAAGGCCAGCGTGTCTTTTCAAGCGTTGACCCAAGTGCGCAACAAGCTGGTTCAGGCATACCAAGACATCATGCAGATGCCGGTTTAAGGACGAATTGAGTCATGGCAGAAGCAGTCGCTGATAACGTTCCGGCCAAGGCCACCCCGATAGACGGCAAACCGCCGCTGTTCGGCTTGTCCTTCCTGGAAAACCTCTCCGAGATGACCATGTTGCGTCAGGTGGGCCTGTTGGTCGGCCTGGCTGCGAGCGTGGCGATTGGTTTTGCCGTGGTGTTGTGGTCGCAGCAGCCGGACTACCGGCCTCTGTACGGCAGCCTCGCCGGTATGGACGCCAAGCAGGTCATGGATACCCTGGCCGCCGCCGATATTCCCTACACCGTTGAACCCAACTCCGGTGCCTTGCTGGTCAAGGCCGATGACCTGTCCCGTGCGCGGCTCAAGCTCGCGGGCGCTGGTGTCACTCCCAGCGATGGCAACATCGGTTTTGAAATCCTCGACAAGGATCAGGGCCTGGGGACCAGCCAGTTCATGGAAGCGACCCGTTATCGTCGCGGCCTCGAAGGTGAACTGGCCAGGACCATTTCCAGCCTGAACAATGTCAAGGGCGCTCGCGTGCACTTGGCGATTCCGAAAAGCTCGGTGTTCGTGCGTGACGAACGCAAGCCAAGCGCTTCGGTGCTGGTTGAACTGTATTCCGGCCGCTCGCTGGAGCCGGGTCAGGTGGTGGCGATCATCAACCTGGTCGCGACCAGCGTTCCCGAGCTCAGCAAATCCCAGATCACCGTGGTCGACCAGAAGGGCAACCTGCTGTCGGATCAGGCGGAAAACTCCGAACTGACCATGGCCGGCAAGCAATTCGACTACAGCCGTCGCATGGAAACCATGCTGACCCAGCGCGTGCATAACATTCTGCAACCGGTACTGGGCAACGACCGCTATAAAGCCGAAGTCTCCGCTGACGTGGACTTCAGTGCCGTCGAGTCGACCTCCGAGCAGTTCAACCCGGATCAACCGGCGTTGCGCAGCGAGCAGTCGGTCAACGAACAACGCACCGCCAGTAATGGCCCGCAAGGTGTGCCGGGTGCCCTGAGCAACCAGCCGCCATCGCCTGCCTCCGCGCCGCAGACCACCGGTGGCAGCACCGCGGCAGCCGGCATGGTTCAGCCAGGCCAGCCGTTGATCGATGCCAACGGTCAGCAAATCATGGACCCGGCCACCGGTCAGCCGATGCTGGCGCCGTACCCGGCGGACAAGCGTCAACAATCCACCAAGAACTTCGAGCTCGACCGTTCGATCAGCCATACCAAACAACAGCAGGGTCGTTTGAATCGCCTGTCGGTGTCGGTGGTGGTGGACGATCAGGTCAAGGTCAACGCCGCCAACGGCGAGACCACACGTGCGCCGTGGAGCGCCGATGAATTGGCGCGCTTCACTCGCCTGGTGCAGGACGCCGTCGGTTTCGACGCCAGCCGTGGTGACAGCGTCAGCGTGATCAACATGCCGTTCTCCGCCGAGCGCGGTGAAGTGATTGCCGATATTCCGTTCTACTCCCAGCCGTGGTTCTGGGACATCGTCAAGCAAGTGCTGGGTGTCTTGTTCATCCTGGTGCTGGTGTTCGGTGTGCTGCGTCCGGTGCTTAACAACATCACCGGTGGCGGCAAAGGCAAGCAGCTGGCCGGCATCGGCAACGACATGGAACTCGGTGGCATGGGCGGCCTGGACGGCGAACTGGCCAACGACCGCGTCAGCCTCGGTGGTCCGCAAAGCATCCTGCTGCCGAGCCCGAGCGAAGGCTATGACGCACAGTTGAATGCAATCAAGAGTCTGGTGGCAGAAGATCCGGGTCGCGTGGCCCAGGTCGTGAAAGAGTGGATTAACGCAGATGAGTGATAACCGAGCCGTTGCCGCCAAACTGACCAAGGTCGACAAAGCCGCGATTCTGCTGCTGTCCCTGGGTTCGACCGATGCTGCGCAAGTGTTGCGCCACATGGGGCCCAAAGAGGTCCAGCGTGTGGGTGTGGCGATGGCCCAGATGGGCAACGTGCACCGCGAGCAGGTCGAACAGGTCATGAGCGAGTTCGTCGACATCGTCGGCGACCAGACCAGCCTGGGCGTCGGCTCCGACGACTACGTGCGCAAAATGCTCACCCAGGCGCTGGGCGAAGACAAGGCCAACGGCCTGATCGATCGCATCCTGTTGGGTGGCAACACCAGCGGCCTCGACAGCCTGAAGTGGATGGAACCGCGTGCCGTCGCCGACGTGATCCGTTACGAGCACCCACAGATCCAGGCGATCGTCGTGGCGTATCTCGATCCGGATCAGGCCGGTGAAGTGCTGGGCAACTTCGACCACAAGGTGCGACTGGACATCATCCTGCGGGTCTCCTCGCTGAACACCGTGCAGCCAGCCGCCCTGAAAGAACTCAACCAGATTCTCGAGAAGCAGTTCTCCGGCAACTCGAATGCCTCGCGCACCACCTTGGGTGGCATCAAGCGTGCGGCCGACATCATGAACTTCCTCGACAGCTCGATCGAAGGCCAGTTGATGGATTCGATTCGCGAAGTCGACGAAGACCTGTCCGGTCAGATCGAAGACCTCATGTTCGTGTTCAACAACCTGTCCGATGTCGACGACCGCGGGATTCAGGCGTTGCTGCGCGAAGTGTCCTCCGACGTGCTGGTGCTGGCCCTCAAGGGTTCGGACGAAGGCGTCAAGGAAAAGATCTTCAAGAACATGTCCAAACGAGCGGCCGAACTGTTGCGCGACGACCTCGAGGCCAAAGGCCCGGTGCGCGTCAGCGACGTGGAAACCGCGCAGAAAGAAATCCTCACCATTGCCCGCCGTATGGCCGAAGCCGGAGAAATCGTTCTCGGCGGGAAGGGCGGCGAAGAGATGATCTAAGGTCACTATGTCGTCCAAACATGATGAGTCCCAGACCGACCTGATCCGAGGCAAGGCCGTCGCCGGTTTCGACGTCTGGGCGTTGCCCAGTTTCGATCCTTTTGTGCCGGAGCCCGAGCCGGAACCTGAGCCCGAACCGCCGGAAATGGAAGAAGTGCCGCTGGATGAAGTCCAGCCACTGACCCTCGAAGAACTCGAAAGCATCCGTCAGGAGGCTTACAACGAAGGCTTCGCCATTGGCGAGAAAGAGGGCTTCCACAGCACCACGCTCAAAGTCCGTCAGGAAGCCGAAGCCGTCCTGGCGCCGAAAGTCGCGGGCCTGGAACAGCTGATGGCCAACCTGTTCGAGCCGATTGCCGAGCAAGACACCCAGATCGAAAAGTCGTTGGTTGATCTCGTGCAGCACATCACCAAACAGGTGATTCAGCGCGAACTGGCCATCGACTCGACGCAAATCGAACACGTCATGCGCGAAGCCCTCAAGCTCTTGCCGCTGGGCGTGGGTAACGTGCGGCTGTACATCAATCCGCAGGATTTCGAACAGGTCAAAGCCCTGCGCGAGCGCCATGAAGAAACCTGGCGCATCGTCGAAGACGAATCCCTGCTACCCGGCGGTTGCCGGGTCGAGACCGAACACAGTCGCATCGACGCCACCGTTGAAACCCGCGTCGCCCAAGTCATGGCCAAGCTGTTCGATCAGTTGCATGACCAGGCCTTGCACCCGGCCGCGCCGGATCTGAGCCTGGAACTGCCGGTCGACGAAAAGCCTGCAGTCGCTGCGGTCGATCCGAAGCTGGACGACCCCGATGCGCCTTGATCGCACCAGCTTCGCCAAGCGCCTCGGCAGCTACGCCGAGGTCACTACGCTGGCGGGGGCTCCGATCCTTGAAGGCCGTCTGCTGCGCATGGTCGGTCTGACCCTCGAAGCCGAAGGTTTGCGTGCCGCCATGGGCAGCCGCTGCATGGTCATCAACGACGACAGTTATCAACCGGTGCAGGTCGAAGCCGAAGTCATGGGTTTCTCCGGCAGCAAGGTGTTCCTGATGCCGGTCGGCAGCGTCGCCGGCATTGCGCCCGGTGCCCGAGTGGTTCCTATGGCAGACACTGGCCGCTTGCCGATGGGCATGAGCATGCTCGGGCGGGTGCTGGACGGTGCCGGCCGTGCGCTGGACGGCAAGGGCGGCATGAAGGCCGAAGACTGGGTGCCGATGGACGGCCCGACCATCAACCCGCTCAAACGCGAACCGATCAGTGAGCCACTCGATGTGGGGATTCGCACCATCAACGGTTTGTTGACGGTCGGTCGCGGTCAGCGTCTCGGGTTGTTCGCCGGTACCGGCGTCGGTAAATCCGTGCTGCTGGGCATGATGACCCGCTTCACCGAGGCCGACATTATCGTGGTCGGGCTGATCGGTGAACGGGGTCGTGAAGTTAAAGAATTTATCGAGCACATCCTCGGTGAAGAAGGGCTCAAGCGTTCGGTGGTCGTCGCCTCGCCTGCGGACGATGCGCCGCTGATGCGTCTGCGCGCGGCGATGTACTGCACGCGCATCGCCGAGTATTTCCGCGACAAGGGCAAGAACGTCTTGTTGCTCATGGATTCGCTGACCCGTTTCGCCCAGGCCCAGCGGGAAATCGCCCTGGCCATTGGCGAGCCACCCGCGACCAAAGGCTATCCGCCGTCGGTGTTCGCCAAGTTGCCGAAACTGGTGGAGCGGGCCGGTAACGCCGAGAAGGGCGGCGGTTCGATCACCGCGTTCTACACCGTATTGTCCGAAGGCGATGACCAGCAGGACCCGATTGCCGACTCGGCGCGAGGTGTGCTCGACGGGCACATCGTGCTGTCCCGGCGCCTGGCGGAAGAAGGTCATTACCCGGCCATCGATATCGAAGCCTCCATCAGCCGGGTCATGCCGTCGGTGGTCAGCCCCGAGCACATGGCGCGGGCGCAGATGTTCAAGCAGTATTGGTCGCGCTATCAGCAAAGCCGCGACTTGATCAGCGTCGGTGCCTACGTGCCGGGTGGTGATCGCGAAACCGACGTCGCGATTTCCCTGCAGCCCGCCATGACCACTTATCTGCGTCAGGGCTTGAACGACAACATCGGCATGGGCGCCAGCGAAAACCATCTCGCCTCGATCTTCGCTCCGGCAGCGGGCGGCTAACCGGCCATGGCCCTGAGCCGCGCGGCACGCCTGGCACCCGTGGTGGAAATGGCCGAAAAGACCGAAAAAACCGCGGTCATGCGCCTCGGGCACTTCCAGGGTCAGGTTCGTGTGGCGGAAAGCAAACTCGCCGATCTCGAAAACTTCCGCCTTGAATACCAGGAACAATGGATCGTGCGCGGCAGCACCGGCGTTTCCGGCCAATGGCTGCTCGGCTATCAGGGCTTTCTGGCGCAACTGGGCACGGCCATCGATCAGCAGCGCCAAAGCCTGAACTGGCACCAGAACAACCTGAACAAGGCGCGCGAGTCCTGGCAGCAAGCGTTTGCCCGGGTTGAAGGCTTGCGCAAACTTGTACAACGCTACATGGACGAGGCGCGCAAGCTCGAAGACAAGCGCGAGCAGAAGCTGCTGGACGAATTGTCCCAGCGGTTGCCGAGGCATGATCCGTATTGAGTCAGTCGGACCGCGTTATCGTTCTTCGCGGGCAAGCCTCGCTCCTACAGGATCCGTGTCGTTCGTAATTGCTGTGTACGACACAAAACCTGTAGGAGCGAGGCTTGCCCGCGAAGGCGGTCTGACAGACACCATAACTTCCCGCCTTGCTCCCATCTCCGCCAAGTGCTAAACCTTGTACACGCACGTTCACCCATGACAAGGAAGCCGTTAAATGCCAGTTGTTACAAAAGTCTCCCAGGATGGGAAAAAGCTGACGATTTCGGTCGAGGGACGATTCGATTTCGCCAAGCATCAGGAATTCCGTGAATCCTACGAGAAGCTTGAGCAAAAGCCCGAATCGTTCGAGGTGGATCTTAAAGCCGCCACCTACCTCGACAGTTCCGCACTCGGCATGCTTTTGCTGTTGCGTGATCACGCCGGCGGCGAGAATGCCGAAATCACGTTGACCAACGCCAACGCCGATGTGCGCAAGATTCTCGCCATCTCCAACTTTGAACAAATCTTCGACGTTGCATGACCGTCATGCAGCCGTCGCTTGATCCGCTGACCATCCTCATCGCCGAAGACAGCGCGGCCGATCGCATGCTCCTGTCCAGTATCGTCCGTCGTCAGGGCCACCAGGTATTGACGGCCGCCAATGGTGCCGAAGCGGTCGAGGCGTTTCGCGACCAGCGGCCACACCTGGTGTTGATGGACGCCATGATGCCGGTGATGGACGGTTTCGAGGCCGCACGACAGATCAAGGCGCTGGCCGGGGAAACCCTGGTGCCGATCATCTTCCTGACCTCGCTGACCGAAAGCGAGGCGCTGGCCCGGTGCCTGGAGGCCGGTGGCGACGACTTTCTGGCAAAGCCCTACAACCAGGTGATCCTCGCCGCCAAGATCAAGGCCATGGATCGCTTGCGTCGGTTGCAAGCCACGGTGCTGCAGCAGCGCGACCTGATCGCCAAACATCATGACTACTTGCTCAACGAGCAGCGGGTGGCCAAGGCCGTATTCGACAAGGTGGCGCATTCGGGCTGCCTGAGTGCGCCAAACATCCGCTACCTGCAATCGCCTTATGCGCTGTTCAACGGCGACCTGCTGCTCGCGGCGTTCACCCCGGCCGGCGACATGAATGTGCTGCTGGGTGATTTCACCGGCCACGGTCTGCCGGCCGCGGTGGGTGCCATGCCCCTGGCTGAAGTCTTTTACGGCATGACCGCCAAGGGTTACGGCCTGGCTGAAACCCTGCGTGAGATGAATGCCAAGCTCAAGCGCATCCTGCCGGTGGACATGTTCTGCTGCGCCACCTTGCTGTGCCTGAGCTTTCAGCGACGCTCGGTGGAAGTCTGGAACGGCGGAATGCCGGACGGTTACTTGCACAGCATCGCCAGCGGTGAGCGCACACCGCTGAAGGCGCGGCACTTGCCACTGGGCGTGCTCAGCCCGCAAATCTTCAGTGACCGCACCGAAGTGTTTCCGATGGCCGTTGGTGATCGGGTGTTTCTGCTGTCCGACGGGGTCATCGATACCTGCGATGCCAACGAACAGTTGTTTGGTGTGGAGCGGTTGCAGCGGGTGTTTGCGGCCAATCGCCAGCCAGACGCGCTGTTTGAAGAAATCGAGCAGGCGCTGCGGGATTTTCGTGGCGAGGCCCGCGATGACGTGAGCATGGTCGAGGTCAGTCTGCTGGAGGCCGCGCAACTGATCCCGCCGGCGCCGGTGTATTCCGACAGTGGCCAGTCCTGTCCGCTTGACTGGTCGGTGAGTTTCGAGTTTCGCGCCGATACCCTCAAACGTTTCAATCCGCTGCCGTATCTATTGCAATTGCTGCTTGAGGTCCACGGCCTGCGTGCTCAGAGTGGCGCGCTCTACAGTGTGTTGGCAGAGCTTTATTCCAATGCCCTTGAGCACGGCGTGCTGGGGCTGGATTCAAGCCTCAAGCGCGATGCTTCGGGTTTTGCGCGCTATTATCAAGCGCGCAATGAGCGGCTTGAGGCGTTGTGCGACGGCTATGTGCGAGTGCATTTGCAGGTCGTGCCGACGGGCAAGGGCGGCAGCCTGATTGTGCGGGTCGAAGACAGTGGCAAGGGTTTCGATGTGGCGCGGGTGATGGAGCGTCCCGTCGATGGCGGCCGTCTGTCGGGGCGCGGTGTCAGTCTGATTCGCCAATTGAGCCGTAGCGCGTGCTGGTCTAACGATGGTCGTAGTGCTCGCGTGGAGTTTTTCTGGGAGGCTCTGGCATAATTCACCCATTCTTGATCAAGGAGTGAGCAAGTGGCTGACACACATCTGGACCGCGACGTGCTTAGCGCGTTGCAGGAAGTCATGGAGGGTGAGTATCCGACGTTGCTGGATACCTTCATCGCCGATTCCGAAGAGCGCCTGCGCGTGTTGCGAAAGGCTGAAGATGCCGCGCAACTCATGAACACCGCCCATAGCTTCAAGAGCAGCAGCAGCAATATGGGCGCTACCCGGCTGACCGAGCTGTGCGGTGAACTTGAGCAGCGCGCCAAGCAGAAAGACCTGGCCGGCATTGAAAAACTGGTCTCGGAAATCGACGGCGAATTCGCCATTGTTCGCCCTTTGTATGAAGCGGAGCGACAGCGCTCTTTGGCAGGCTGACGCGACCGTCCGGCGCTTTTAACCTCTGTCGAGCCAACCTGGCTCGACCTTTGCAAACAACTCACTCAACTGTACCTACGATCCCAGTGCAGCGGAGACCGTTTTATGCCCGTTACCCCCAATTCGCTTCTGCAGGCCGCCGCGACGGCCAAGACTCAAGTCGCCTCCGCCAATACCCCGGCGCCGGCCGCTGAGCCAGGGGACAAGGCGTCCAGCTTCGCTGATGTTTACGCCAATCAAACCCAGAACAAGCCTTCTGTGGTCGCCGATAAAGCGGCTAAACCGGCTACCGAAAATGCCTCGCAAACCCCCGGCAAACCGGATGTCAGCGGTGAGAAGCCTGCCGCCCCGGAACCGGCGGTTGCCGATAGCGGCAATTCCTTGCCCGCCGATAAACCGGCGCCGACCGATGACACAACTGCAAGCGACAACCCGCCCGAGACCGTTGAAACGCCGGTGGCCGATACAGCGCCTGTTGATCCGAGCCTCGACCCGGCGCTTGATCCTGCGTTGATGCAGGCAGTACAGCCTTTGGTAACCGTGCCGGTCGTGCAAACCGCAGTGCCAGTTGTCACGACCGCACAGCCACAGGCTGAAACGCCGGTTGCCACAGCCGTTGTGGCCGCGTCTGCGCCAGCGGCGACTGCCATCGATAGCGATTTCGATCCCGAGGCTGATCCGCTCGACGCATTGCCCGCCGTGCGCATGGCCATGGAGCAGAGCGGCCACGTATCCGCCAGCAGCCAGGCCCAGCCAAAAGCCGCGCCAGCCCAGACCCAGGCTGACGGTGAACTGACGTCGGCGCAGAACTTTGCCGCCGGCATGGCCAGCATGCTTGACGTACAAACCGACAAGGACAGCACCAGTCAGGGCGGCGAGAAAGCCTTCAGCGGTCTGATTGATGGTGGGCTCAAGGATTTGACGTCCGCCAGCAGCGATACCCGTGTCGATGACTTCGCCAACCGTCTGGCGGCACTGACCCAGGCGGCCACCCCGAAAACCGCCAATGCCTTGCCGGTCAACCAGCCGATCGCCATGCATCAGAGCGGCTGGACCGAGGAAGTGGTCAACCGCGTCATGTACCTTTCCAGCGCCAACCTCAAGGCGGCCGATATCCAGTTGCAACCGGCTGAACTGGGGCGTCTCGATATCCGGGTGAACATGGTTCCTGATCAGCAGACCCAAGTCACCTTCATGAGCGCCCATCCAAGCGTTCGCGAAGCGCTGGACAGTCAGATGCATCGCCTGCGTGACATGTTTTCGCAGCAGGGCATGGGCCAGGTCGACGTCAATGTGTCCGACCAGTCTCGTGGCTGGCAAGGTCAGGGCCAGGATCAGGCTCAGCAGGGGCAGGGCGGTCGCACCAGCGCCAATGGTGGTCGTCTCGACGGCATGGATGAAGAGATCGCACCGACCGCCGCAGAAGTGGCGGCAACCACTGCCAGCGTGATCGGCTCCAGCGCCGTCGACTACTACGCCTGATCACATCTCCTGTAGGAGCGAGGCTTGCCCGCGAAGAACGATGACGCGGTCTGGCTGATAAGCCGCGACGCCTGTTTCGCGGGCAAGCCTCGCTCCTACAATTGATTGCCATTCGCTGTCTCCCATACCCTCCCGACACTTCTGGCATAACACTTGCTCTTGCCTTGCCGTGCGACTGTGAAAACCCGAATAGTGACGGATTATTGGCATGGCGAAGAGCGACGCAGTAGTAAAAGACCCCGCAACCAAAGGCAAGGTCAAGCTGATCATTGTGATCGTGGTTGCCCTGTTGTTGGCGGTCGGCATGTCCGTGGGGGCGACGTGGTTCTTCATGCACAGCGCCCAGAGCAAGCCTGCCGCCGCCGAAACCGCTGTGGTCGGCAAGCAGCCAGCGATTTTCGAGCCCATGGCCCCGGCTTTCGTGGCCAACTACAACGTGAACGGTCGCCAGCGCTACATGCAGGTGAGCATCACCCTGCAAGGGCGCAATCAGGCTGATCTGGAAGCGCTTAAAGTGCACATGCCGGTGATCCGTAACAACCTGGTCATGCTGTTCTCCGGCCAGGACTTCGCCACGCTGGCGACCCCGGTCGGCCAGGAGATGTTGCGTCAGAAGGCCACGGCCAGCGTCCAGGAAGTGGCGCAGAAAGAACTCGGCAAAGTGGTTATCGAACAGCTGCTTTTCACTAATTTCGTACTGCAGTAGGAACACGACATGGCCGTGCAGGACCTGCTGTCCCAGGATGAGATCGATGCGCTGTTGCATGGCGTCGACGATGGTCTGGTACAGACCGATAACGCTGCCGAACCCGGCAGCGTCAAAAGCTACGACCTGACCAGCCAGGATCGCATCGTCCGCGGACGCATGCCGACCCTGGAAATGATCAACGAGCGTTTCGCCCGCTACACCCGCATCAGCATGTTCAACATGCTGCGCCGCTCGGCGGACGTTGCCGTCGGTGGCGTGCAGGTGATGAAGTTCGGCGAATACGTGCACTCGCTGTACGTGCCGACCAGTCTCAACCTGGTCAAGATCAAGCCGTTGCGCGGCACCGCGCTGTTCATCCTCGACGCCAAACTGGTGTTCAAGCTGGTGGACAACTTCTTCGGCGGCGATGGCCGTCACGCCAAGATCGAAGGGCGTGAATTCACTCCCACCGAGCTGCGTGTGGTGCGCATGGTGCTGGAGCAGGCCTTCATCGATTTGAAGGAAGCCTGGCAGGCGATCATGGAAGTGAACTTCGAGTACATCAACTCGGAAGTGAACCCGGCCATGGCTAACATCGTCGGCCCGAGCGAAGCGGTTGTCGTGTCCACCTTCCACATCGAACTCGATGGTGGTGGCGGCGACCTGCACGTGACCATGCCGTACTCGATGATCGAACCGGTGCGCGAAATGCTCGACGCCGGCTTCCAGTCGGATCTGGACGATCAGGACGAGCGTTGGGTCAACGCCCTGCGCCAGGACGTGCTGGACGTCGACGTGCCGATCGGTGCCACAGTTGCCCGTCGCCAGTTGCGCTTGCGCGACATCCTGCACATGCAGCCGGGGGATGTGATCCCGGTCGAGATGCCGGAAGAAATGATCATGCGCGCCAACGGCGTGCCGGCCTTCAAGGTCAAGATGGGCTCGCACAAAGGCAACCTCGCGTTGCAGGTGATCGAGCCGATCGAGCGCCGCTGACCGGCGCTCCAACCCCCTATTAATTGGCTGCTCTTGATTGAGCAGTTGCCCGCCGAGGACAAATGATGAACGACGATATGAACGCCCAGGACGACCAGGCACTGGCTGATGAATGGGCTGCCGCCCTGGAAGAAACCGGTGATGCCGGCCAGGACGACATCGACGCCTTGCTGGCTGCCGACGCCGCCAGCTCGCCGTCCAATCGTCTGCCGATGGAAGAGTTCGGCAGCGTGCCGAAGAACCACGATCAGGTCACCCTGGACGGTCCGAACCTCGACGTGATCCTCGACATCCCGGTGTCGATTTCCATGGAAGTGGGCAGCACCGACATCAACATCCGCAACCTGCTGCAACTCAACCAGGGTTCGGTGATCGAGCTGGACCGTCTGGCCGGTGAGCCGCTGGACGTGCTGGTCAACGGCACCCTGATCGCCCACGGCGAAGTGGTCGTGGTCAACGAGAAGTTCGGCATCCGCCTGACTGACGTGATCAGCCCAAGCGAACGTATCAAGAAGCTGCGCTAAGTGAAAAGGGTTCTGGGGATCGTATCGGCGTTGCCGTTCAGCGTTCTGGCGGCCGAGCCGGTCGCGACGGCGACTGCAGCCGCCGCGCCCGCAGTCAGTAGCGGTGTGGCCGGGCAATTGACGCAGTTGGTGTTCGGCTTGCTGTTGGTGTTGGGGTTGATCTTTTTCCTCGCCTGGCTGTTGCGCCGGGTCCAGCAGGCCGGGCCGGCCGGCAAGGGGCAGGTGATCGAGATTGTCGGTTCCCGTGCCTTGGGTCCCCGCGACCGTTTGATGCTGGTGCAAGTCGGCAACGAGCAGATCCTGCTTGGACTGAGCCCCGGCACGATCACTGCACTGCATGTGCTTAAAGAGCCGATTGAAGTGTCGACCACCACCGAGAAAGCGACTCCGGAGTTTGCCCAGCATCTGTTGAAGATGCTCGGCAAGGATCAGAAGGATAAGAAGTAATGGGTGCGTTACGCATCGTCTTGACGCTGGCCCTGATGCTGGTCGCGCCGCTGGCCTTCGCCGCCGATCCGTTGTCGATCCCGGCGATCACCCTGGGCACCAACGCCAATGGCGCTCAGGAATACTCGGTCAGCCTGCAAATTCTGCTGATCATGACCGCGCTGAGTTTCATCCCGGCGTTCGTCATGCTGATGACCAGTTTCACCCGGATCATCATTGTGTTTTCGATTCTGCGTCAGGCCCTGGGCCTGCAGCAGACGCCGTCGAACCAGATCCTCACCGGCATGGCGCTGTTCCTGACCCTGTTCATCATGGCGCCGGTGTTTGACCGGGTGAACCAGGATGCCTTGCAACCGTATCTGGCGGAGAAACTCACCGCCCAGGATGCCGTGGCCAAGGCCCAGGTGCCGATCAAGGACTTCATGCTGGCGCAGACGCGCAGCAGCGAT
Organism: Pseudomonas sp. LBUM1660; assembly: GCF_059695935.1. Taxonomy (NCBI): domain Bacteria; kingdom Pseudomonadati; phylum Pseudomonadota; class Gammaproteobacteria; order Pseudomonadales; family Pseudomonadaceae; genus Pseudomonas; species Pseudomonas sp. LBUM1660. The sequence continues at coordinate 1,906,920 of NZ_CP166795.1, forward strand.
CTCGAGTTGTTCATGCGTCTGTCCAAGCGCACCGACATCGCTTCGCCGGATCAGGCACCGCTGACCATTCTGGTGCCGGCCTTCGTGACCTCCGAGCTTAAAACCGCGTTCCAGATCGGCTTCATGATCTTCATTCCGTTTCTGATCATCGACCTGGTCGTGGCCAGTGTGCTGATGGCCATGGGTATGATGATGCTCTCGCCGCTGATCATTTCGCTGCCGTTCAAGATCATGCTGTTCGTGCTGGTGGATGGCTGGGCGTTGATCATTGGCACCCTGGCGAGCAGCTTCGGCGGTGTGTCGCCATGACGCCGGAAGTGGCGGTAGACATCTTCCGCGAAGCGCTATGGCTGACCACCATGATGGTTGCTGTGCTGGTGATTCCGAGTCTGCTGGTGGGCCTGCTGGTGGCGATGTTCCAGGCCGCCACGCAGATCAACGAACAGACCCTGAGCTTCCTGCCGCGCTTGCTGGTCATGCTGGTGACGCTGATCGTCGCCGGCCCGTGGATGGTGCAGACGTTCATGGAATACATCCTGCAGCTGTACGGCAGTATTCCTCAGGTCATCGGCTAAACCATGCCGTCGCTGCTGCAGCTGACCGATACCCAGATCAGTACCTGGGTGGCGACGTTCATGTTGCCGCTGTTTCGCATCGGCGCCTTGCTGATGGTCATGCCGGTCTTTGGCACGTCCCTGGTGCCCACGCGCGTGCGCCTGTACTTCGCCTTGGCGATCACGGTGGTGATTGCGCCGGGCCTGCCGCCGATGCCGCCGATCAATGCGCTGGATCTGAGTGCCCTGCTGCTGATCGCCGAGCAGATCCTCATCGGCGCGTTGCTGGGTTTCTCCTTGCAACTGTTCTTCCAGGCGTTCGTGGTGGCGGGGCAGATCGTCTCTATTCAGATGGGCATGGGCTTCGCGTCGATGGTCGACCCCACCAACGGCGTCTCGGTGGCGGTAATCGGGCAGTTCTTCACCATGCTGGTGACGCTGTTGTTCCTGTCCATGAATGGCCATCTGGTGGTCTTCGAAGTCCTGACCGAAAGCTTCACCACGATGCCGGTGGGCAGCGGCTTGATGGTCAATCATTTCTGGGAACTGGCCGGCAAGCTGGGCTGGGTTCTGGGTGCTGCACTGTTGCTGGTACTGCCGGCGATCACCGCGTTGCTGGTGGTCAACATCGCCTTTGGCGTGATGACCCGGGCCGCGCCGCAACTGAACATCTTTTCCATCGGTTTCCCGCTGACCCTGGTGCTCGGGCTGTTCATCGTCTGGGTCGGGCTGGCGGACATCATCAATCAGTATCAACCGCTGGCCACCGAGGCCTTGCAGTTGTTACGCGAACTGGCACGGGCGCGCTGAGTCATGGCTGAGAGCGAAAGCGGTCAGGACAAAACAGAAGACCCCACGGAGAAGCGTAAAAAGGACGCCCGGGACAAGGGCGAGATTGCGCGCTCCAAGGAGCTCAATACCCTGGCGGTCATGCTCGCCGGCGCTGGCGGGCTGCTGATTTTCGGTGGAGCCCTGGCGCAGGACATGATGGAACTGATGCGCATGAACTTCACGCTGTCGCGGGAAGTGATTCTGGATCAGCGCAACATGGGCACCTTCCTGCTGAACTCGGGGCTGATCGCCCTGCTGTCGATTCAACCGGTAATGATCACTTTGTTACTGGCTGCGCTGATCGGCCCGATTTCCCTCGGTGGCTGGTTGTTTGCCGCGGGCTCGATGGCGCCGAAATTCAGTCGCATGAACCCCGGCGCGGGGCTCAAGCGGATGTTCTCGGCCAAGGCGCTGGTCGAGCTGCTCAAGGCCCTGGCGAAGTTTTTCATCGTGCTGTTCGTGGCGCTGGCGGTGTTGTCTTCCGACATCGACGACCTGATGCGCATTGCCCATGAACCGTTGGACATGGCGATCATTCACAGCCTGCAAGTGGTGGGCTGGAGCACCTTGTGGATGGCCTGCGGATTGATCATCATCGCCGCCGTTGACGTGCCGGTGCAGCTGTGGGAAAGCCACAAAAAACTGCTGATGACCAAGCAGGAAGTGCGCGACGAGCACAAGGATCAGGAGGGGCGGCCGGAGGTCAAACAGCGCATTCGCCAGTTGCAGCGCGAGATGTCTCAGCGCCGGATGATGGCGGCCATCCCCGAGGCCGACGTGGTCATTACCAACCCGACGCACTACGCCGTCGCCCTCAAGTACGATCCCGACAAGGGCAGTGCGCCAGTGCTGCTGGCCAAGGGCAGTGACTTCCTGGCCTTGAAAATTCGTGAAATCGCCGTGGCCAATAATGTGCTGCTGCTCGAATCGCCGGCCCTGGCGCGTTCGATCTATTACTCCACCGAGCTGGAGCAGGAAATTCCTGGTGGGTTGTATCTGGCGGTTGCTCAGGTACTGGCCTACGTCTACCAGATCCGCCAGTACCGGGCGGGCAAGGGCAAGCGTCCGGATCCGCTGAAGGATGATTTGCCGATCCCGCCGGATTTGCGGCGTGATTCCTGAGTTTTGTGCGGGTAGTGCCGGCCTCTTCGCTGGCAAGCCTCGCTCCTACCGTTTTTGAGTCGGTCGCGGCATATGTGAACGACACGGGATTGTAGGAGCGAGGCTTGCCCGCGAAGAGGTCGGCACAGACGACGCAAATCCTCAAAACAACCCTCTATGTCCCACCTCTGCAAAAGTTGGAAGGCTTCTTGCAATAGCCGCTCTGCGCCTGCTTCAGGCGTCAAAAGTTTGCTTTAAAGAAACGGGGAAAACCGGTGGATCGCTCTCAGTTACTCAACACTGCCCGCACAAACGTTGCCGACTTAAGTCGGGGCAACCTGGGTGTGCCGTTGTTGCTGCTGGTCATGCTGGCAATGATGATGTTGCCGATCCCGCCGTTCCTGCTGGACGTGTTTTTCACGTTCAACATCGCGTTGTCGATCGTCGTCTTGCTGGTTTGCGTCTACGCCTTGCGGCCGCTGGATTTCGCAGTGTTTCCGACCATTCTGCTGGTGGCGACGCTGTTGCGACTGGCGCTGAACGTGGCCTCCACCCGGGTGGTGATGCTCCACGGACAGGACGGTCACGCTTCCGCCGGTAAGGTGATCCAGGCCTTCGGTGAGGTGGTGATCGGCGGTAACTACGTAGTTGGTATCGTGGTCTTCGCGATTTTAATGATCATCAACTTCGTCGTGGTGACCAAGGGTGCCGGGCGGATTTCCGAGGTGAGCGCACGTTTCACCCTCGATGCGATGCCCGGCAAACAAATGGCGATCGACGCCGACTTGAACGCCGGCCTGATCGACCAGAATCAGGCCAAACTGCGCCGCATGGAAGTCGCCCAGGAAGCCGAGTTCTACGGTTCCATGGACGGTGCCAGCAAATTCGTGCGCGGTGACGCCATCGCCGGCCTGCTGATTCTGTTCATCAACCTGATCGGCGGCATGGCAGTCGGCATCTTCCAGCACGGCATGACCTTTGGTGATGCCGGCCGGGTTTACGCCTTGTTGACCATCGGTGACGGTTTGGTGGCGCAATTGCCATCACTGCTGTTATCGACAGCGGCGGCGATCATGGTGACCCGTGCTTCCGGTTCGGAAGACATGGGCAAGCAGATCAATCGCCAGATGTTCGCCTCGCCGAAAGCGTTGGCCGTGGCGGCGGGTTTGATGTCGGTGATGGGCCTGGTGCCCGGCATGCCGCACTTCTCCTTTCTCAGCATGGCGGCCTTGGCTGCTGGCGGCGCATACCTGTTCTGGAAGAAGCAGAACGTGGTCAAGGTACAGGCCCTGCAAGAGGTCAAGCGTCAACAGGAGCTGCTGCCATCGCCAGCCCGCGCAATGGAAACCAAGGAGCTGGGCTGGGACGACGTGACACCGATCGACATGATTGGCCTGGAAGTCGGCTATCGCCTGATTCCGCTGGTGGATCGCAACCAGGGTGGTCAGTTGTTGGCGCGGATCAAGGGTGTGCGCAAGAAGCTGTCCCAGGACCTGGGCTTCCTGATGCCGACTGTGCACATTCGTGACAACCTCGACCTGGCGCCGAGTGCTTACCGCCTGACCCTGATGGGCGTGATCCTGGCAGAAGCCGAGATATACCCGGATCGCGAACTGGCGATCAACCCGGGGCAGGTCTACGGCACGCTCAATGGCATAACCGCCAAAGATCCGGCTTTTGGCCTGGAAGCGGTCTGGATCGAAATCAGCCAGCGTGCCCAGGCACAATCGCTGGGTTACACCGTGGTCGACGCCAGTACGGTCGTGGCGACGCACTTGAACCAGATTCTGTACAAGCACTCCAGCGAACTGATCGGTCACGAAGAAGTCCAGCAACTCATGCAATTGCTGGCCAAAAGCTCGCCGAAGCTGGCCGAGGAGCTGGTGCCGGGCGTGGTCTCGCTGTCGCAGCTGCTCAAAGTGCTTCAAGCGTTGCTGGCCGAACAGGTGCCGGTGCGGGACATTCGCAGCATTGCCGAGGCCATCGCCAACAATGCTGCCAAGAGTCAAGATACTGCCGCTTTGGTGGCCGCGGTGCGCGTCGGCGTATCCCGCGCAATCGTCCAAAGCATTGTAGGGACTGACTCCGAGCTACCAGTTATCACTCTGGAGCCAAGGTTGGAACAAATATTGCTCAATAGTCTTCAGAAGGCAGGACAAGGCTCGGAAGAGGGCGTTCTGCTGGAGCCAAGCATGGCTGAGAAATTGCAACGCTCGTTGATCGATGCGGCGCAGCGTCAGGAAATGCAAGGTCAACCGGTGATTTTGCTGGTGGCCGGTCCGGTTCGCGCGATGCTTTCGCGATTCGGCCGACTGGCAGTCCCGGGTTTGCATGTGTTGGCTTACCAGGAAATTCCTGACAACAAGCAAGTGACCATCGTTGCGACAGTAGGGCCCAACGGCTGAGGTAGTGGTTTATGCAAGTTAAGCGTTTTTTCGCCGCCGATATGCGTCAGGCCATGAAACTGGTTCGTGATGAGCTGGGCGCTGATGCCGCCATTATTGGCAATCGCCGGATCGCCGGTGGTGTCGAGCTGACGGCTGCCCTGGATTACAAATTGTCGGCGCTGGCCCCGCGTGTTCCGAACATGGAACTCGAGGATGAGCTGCGCAAGACCCAGTCGCGGATCGTCACCGCCCAGGCCGAATTGAGCCTGCGTGGCGAAGGCGAAACCGAAGGCGACAAGACCACCAATCGCCAGTTGTTCGCCGGCCTGCCGTTGACCGCCGCCGAGCCGCTGATCGAGCCGACGTATGCCGAACCTCGTCGCTCGGCGCCAGCCCCGGCACCTGCCGCTGGGGGCGTCGATCCACGGGCGTTCGATTCGATGCGTTTCGAACTCAACAGCCTGCGCGAACTGATGGAAGTACAACTCGGCTCCCTGGCCTGGAATCAGCTGCAAGGCAGCCGTCCGGCCCAGGCCAATCTTTGGCGTCGCCTGCAACGCATCGGCCTGTCCGGCCCGTTGTCTCGCGACTTGCTGGCGATGATTGCCGACATTGACGAGCCCCGTCAGGCCTGGCGCATGTTGCTGGCACACCTGGCGCGGATGATTGCCACTCCGGAAGTCGAGCCACTGGAAGAGGGCGGCGTGATTGCCATGGTCGGCCCTGCCGGCATGGGCAAGACCACCACCCTGGCCAAGCTCGCGGCCCGCTACGTGCTCAAATACGGCGCGCAAAACATCGCGCTGGTGAGCATGGACAGCTACCGTATCGGTGCTCAGGAACAATTGAAGACGCTGGGCCGGATTCTCAACGTGTCGGTAACCCATGTCGATCCGGGCCAATCGCTGGTGCAGGCGCTGGATCCGTTGTTGCGCAAACGCGTGGTGCTGATCGATACCGCCGGGCTTCAGGCCAGCGATCCAGCCCTGCGTATGCAGCTCGAAAGCCTGGCCGGACGTGGCATCAAGTCAAAAAATTATTTGGTTTTGGCAACCACCAGCCAGAAACAGGTTCTAACGGCCGCTTATCACAGTTACAAGCGCTGCGGGCTCGCTGGCTGCATCCTGACTAAACTGGATGAAACGGCAAGTCTGGGCGAGGTGTTGAGCCTGGCGATCAGTCATGAATTGCCGGTGGCTTACCTGACCGATGGCCCGCGTATTCCGGATGATTTGCATCTGCCGCGTCGTCATCAGTTGGTCAGTCGCGCCGTAAGCGTGCAAATGCAAGAAGAACCCAGCGAAGAAGCCATGGCTGACATGTTCGCTGATATTTACCACAGCCCGACCAAGCAGGTTGGCTGAGGTACTAATGAACAGTTTTTGTACCTACATCGATGGTCTGCCATGCATTGTTCATTTTATGAGCGCGCAGCCAGTAATGTGGCCTCCGTCTATGCAAGACAAGGTAAAGAAATAACATGGGCAGCATGCATCCCGTACAGGTGATCGCGGTGACCGGCGGCAAAGGTGGCGTCGGGAAGACTAACGTGTCAGTGAACTTGTCCCTGGCTCTAGCTGAACTCGGCCGGCGCGTCATGCTGCTGGACGCCGATCTGGGGCTGGCGAACGTCGACGTCCTGTTGGGGCTGACACCCAAACGTACCCTGGCCGACGTGATCGAAGGCCGCTGTGAGCTGCGCGACGTTCTGTTGCAGGGCCCTGGCGGTATTCGCATCGTTCCGGCCGCGTCCGGCACGCAGAGCATGGTTCATCTGAGCCCGGCCCAGCACGCCGGCCTGATCCAGGCCTTCAGCGATATCGGCGACAACCTCGACGTATTGGTGATCGACACCGCTGCGGGTATTGGTGACTCGGTAGTCAGTTTCGTTCGCGCAGCACAAGAAGTCTTGCTGGTGGTGTGCGACGAGCCGACCTCGATCACCGATGCCTACGCGCTGATCAAACTGCTGAACCGCGATTACGGCATGAACCGCTTCCGCGTCCTGGCCAACATGGCTCAGAGCCCGCAGGAAGGTCGCAACCTGTTCGCCAAGTTGACCAAGGTCACAGATCGCTTCCTCGACGTCGCCCTACAATACGTCGGCGCAGTGCCATACGACGAAAGCGTGCGCAAGGCCGTGCAGAAGCAGCGCGCCGTCTACGAAGCCTTCCCTCGTTCCAAGTGCGCCCTGGCGTTCAAGGCGATCGCGCAGAAGGTCGACACCTGGCCGCTGCCTGCCAACCCGCGTGGGCACCTGGAGTTTTTCGTCGAGCGCCTCGTGCAACAGACCGCAGGACCCGTCCTATGACAGCCAGTGGCTACAACCTCTACAAGAAGTCGGCACGTGACGCGCAGTACGAGCTGATCGAGCGTTACGCGCCACTGGTCAAACGCATTGCTTACCACTTGCTGGCCCGTCTGCCGGCCAGTGTTCAGGTTGAAGACCTGATCCAGGCCGGGATGATCGGCCTGCTTGAAGTGTCGACCAAATATGACGCCAGCAAAGGCGCGAGTTTCGAGACCTACGCGGGCATTCGAATCCGCGGCGCGATGCTCGATGAAGTACGCAAGGGGGACTGGGCGCCACGTTCGGTTCACCGCAATACCCGCATGGTCAGCGACGCAATTCGCTCGATTGAAGCTAAAACCGGTCGTGACGCTAAAGATCATGAGGTTGCGGCCGAACTCCAATTGAGTCTCGACGATTATTACGGGATTTTGAACGACACCCTGGGCAGCCGGTTATTCAGTTTCGACGATCTGTTGCAGGACGGCGAACACGAAGGGCTGCACGAGGATGGCGCGAGTGCACATCTTGAGCCGTCACGCGATCTGGAAGATGAACGCTTCCAGGCCGCGCTGGCGGACGCGATTGCCAATTTGCCGGAGCGTGAGCGACTGGTGTTGGCGCTGTACTACGACGAAGAGCTGAACCTCAAGGAAATCGGTGAGGTCCTGGGGGTCAGCGAATCGCGGGTCAGCCAGTTACATAGCCAGTGCGCGGCCCGTTTGCGGGGGCGTTTGGGGGAGTGGCGAGCGCGCTGAAGGCAGTGTGGGGACACTGCGAACGAGGCCGGTGGAGTGTTGAACTGCACCGGTCGCGATCTGTTGTGCTCCAGACAGTCATCGAGTGGATTGCCGGATTGATTGAAATGGCGCGTCCAGGTGCTGGGCGCGTTTAAGACTGCTTGGAGGTCGAATTGGACAAGAACATGAAAATCCTCATCGTTGATGACTTCTCAACGATGCGGCGGATCATAAAAAACCTGTTGCGTGACCTTGGGTTCACCAACACGGTCGAGGCCGACGATGGCACTACTGCCATTCCGGTTCTCAACAGCGGGAGCATCGACTTTCTGGTAACGGACTGGAACATGCCTGGCATGACCGGTATCGATCTGCTGCGTCACGTGCGCGCCGATGAAAAGCTCAAGCACCTGCCGGTGCTGATGGTGACTGCCGAAGCCAAGCGCGAGCAGATTATCGAAGCGGCCCAGGCCGGTGTTAACGGCTATGTGGTCAAACCCTTCACGGCCCAGGCGTTGAAAGAAAAAATCGAGAAGATTTTCGAACGCATCGGTTGATCCACTGCGCCACGGGGGAGCTATGGAGCATAAAGAATCTTCACTGGGCGATTTTGAATCGACCCTGAAAAAACACGCGGTCGAACTGGTCGAAAGCCTTGAAAAAGGCAGGTTCGGCGACGCTGTGCAACTTATCCATGAGCTCAATCAGACCCGTGACCGCGGCCTGTATCAGGAAGTGGGCAAGCTCACTCGCGAGCTGCATAGCGCGATCGTCAATTTCCAGATTGACCCAAACATGCCGCAAGCCGAGGAAGTGTCGCAGATCACGGACGCCACCGAGCGTCTGGGGTATGTGGTCAAGCTGACCGAGGCCGCCGCCAACCGCACAATGGACTTGGTGGAAAACGCCACGCCGCTGGTCAACCGCCTGAGCGAAGAAGCCCAGGCGTTGAGCACGGATTGGGGGCGGTTCATGCGTCGCGAAGTCGGGGCTGAAGAGTTCCGCGAACTGGCCCGGCGCGTCGACGGTTTCCTGACGCGCAGCAGCGATGACAATCGCACGGTGTCGAGCAACCTCAACGACATTCTGTTGGCCCAGGATTACCAGGACCTCACCGGTCAGGTGATCAAGCGCGTGACCCAATTGGTCACCGAAGTTGAAAGCAACCTGCTCAAGCTCGTGCTCATGGCCAGTCAGGTAGACCGCTTTGCGGGTATCGAACATGACCGTGATGCGATGCTTGCTGAAAAAGATCCGCAAAAACATCTCTCTCAGGGTGAAGGTCCGCAGATTCATGCCGATAAAAGAGAAGACGTTGTGTCCGGTCAGGACGATGTGGACGATTTGTTATCCAGCCTAGGATTTTAGAGTTTTAGCATTTTAGGTTTTTTAGGTTTTTAGACCTGTAGGAGCACCCCCTTAATGAGCTTCGGCGCCGATGAAGAGATCCTTCAGGATTTCCTGGTTGAGGCCGGCGAGATTCTAGAGCAACTGTCCGAACAGCTGGTCGAGCTTGAAAGCCGACCGGATGATGCGGATTTGCTCAATGCAATTTTTCGCGGTTTTCACACTGTAAAAGGGGGCGCCGGCTTCCTCCAGCTCAACGAGCTGGTGGAGTGCTGTCACATCGCCGAGAACGTGTTCGACATCCTGCGCAAGGGTGAACGTCGCGTCGACTCGGAACTGATGGACGTGGTTCTCGAAGCGCTGGACGCAGTGAACAGCATGTTCACCGAAGTTCGCGAACGCAGCCCGATTACGGCTGCCACGCCTGAATTGCTCGCGGCACTGGCCCGTCTGGCCGAGCCGCAAACAGCTGATGAATCTGCACCGGTGGCTGAAGTGGTCGAAGCACCTGCCGCTGAAGAATCGGGCGACATCACTGATAACGAATTTGAACAACTGCTGGACTCGCTGAACGCCGTCAAGGCTCAAGCCGAAGCGCCGGCGGTTGCTCCAGTGGCGGCTGCCGAGTCCGCGGCCAGCGACGAAATTACCGATGCCGAGTTCGAGTCGTTGCTCGATCAACTGCACGGCAAAGGCCAGTTCGCGGTTGATGCGGTGGCAGCGCCCGCTGCACCGGCGGCACCGAAAGCGGCCGGCGACAGCTCTGATATTACCGACGACGAATTCGAAGCACTGCTCGACCAGTTGCACGGCAAGGGCAACTTTGCGGTGGATGCGCTGGAATCGGCCATTGCCGCCGTACCTGCCTCGGCTGCGCCAACCGCTAAAGCGGCCGGCGGTGATCTGATCTCCGATCACGAGTTCGAATCGCTGCTCGACGAATTGCATGGCAAAGGCAAGTTCACCGAAGTCGGCACAGGTGCTGCGGTGGCTGCTCCAGTCGCCAAGGCTGCTGCGCCCAAACCGGTTGCCAAGGCACCCGAGCCGAAAGCCGAAGCGCCGAAACCGGCGGCTGCCGCTGCACCGGCTCCAGCCCGCGCACCGTCCGCGCCGCCACCGGAAAAACCGGCCAGCGAAGCCGAGACCACCGTGCGGGTTGATACCGCGCGTCTCGACGAAATCATGAACATGGTCGGCGAACTGGTATTGGTGCGTAACCGCTTGGTCCGTCTGGGCCTCAACAGCGGCGACGAAGCCATGTCCAAGGCCGTGTCGAACCTCGACGTGGTCACGGCCGACCTGCAAACCGCGGTCATGAAGACCCGGATGCAACCGATCAAGAAAGTCTTCGGGCGCTTCCCGCGTCTGGTTCGCGACCTGGCTCGCCAGCTCAAGAAAGAGATCAACCTGGAGCTGGTCGGCGAAGAAACCGACCTCGACAAGAACCTCGTCGAGGCCCTGGCCGACCCGCTGGTCCACTTGGTGCGCAACTCGGTCGACCACGGCATTGAAGAGCCGGCCGAGCGCGAAGCGATGGGCAAGCCTCGCAGCGGCAAGGTGATCCTGTCCGCTGAACAGGAAGGCGACCACATCCTGCTGTCCATCTCCGATGACGGCAAGGGCATGGACGCTGATGTTCTGCGCGGTATTGCCGTGAAGAAAGGCTTGATGGACAAGGATGCCGCGGATCGCCTCAGCGAGTCCGACTGCTTCAACCTGATCTTCGCGCCGGGTTTCTCGACCAAGACCGAAATTTCCGATGTCTCCGGACGCGGCGTGGGCATGGACGTGGTGAAAACCAAAATCGCCCAGCTCAACGGCACCATCAATATTTATTCGACCAAGGGCAAGGGCTCGAAGATCGTCATCAAGGTCCCGTTGACCCTGGCGATCATGCCGACGCTGATGGTCATGCTCGGCAACCAGGCGTTCGCGTTCCCGCTGGTGAACGTCAACGAGATCTTCCACCTCGACCTGTCGCGCACCAACGTGGTGGACGGTCAGGAAGTGGTGATCGTGCGGGACAAGGCACTGCCATTGTTCTACCTCAAGCGCTGGCTGGTCAGCTCCGCCGCTCACGAAGAGCAGCGCGAGGGCCATGTGGTGATCCTTTCGGTGGGCACTCAGCGGATCGGCTTCGTCGTCGACCAGCTGGTGGGCCAGGAAGAAGTGGTCATCAAGCCATTGGGCAAAATGCTCCAGGGAACCCCGGGCATGTCGGGCGCCACCATTACCGGTGACGGTCGCATTGCGCTGATTCTCGATGTTCCGAGCATGCTCAAGCGTTACGCCGCACGGCGTATTTGATTCTGGTGGAGCGGGGCGACTAAGCCTCGCTCCGTCCTAACGGAGTGTTTATGGCAGTCAAAGTCCTGGTGGTGGACGATTCGGGGTTTTTCCGCCGCCGCGTCTCGGAAATTCTTTCAGCGGATCCGAATATCCAGGTCGTCGGTACGGCGACCAACGGAAAAGAGGCGATCGATCAGGCGCTGGCCCTCAAGCCAGACGTGATCACCATGGACTACGAGATGCCGATGATGGATGGCATCACGGCGGTGCGGCACATCATGCAACGCTGCCCGACCCCGGTATTGATGTTCTCCTCGCTGACCCATGAAGGCGCCCGGGTCACCCTCGATGCGCTGGACGCCGGTGCGGTGGATTTCCTGCCGAAGAATTTCGAAGACATCTCCCGCAACCCGGAGAAGGTCAAACAACTGCTGTGCGAGAAGATTCTCAGCATTTCGCGCAGTAACCGTCGCGCCAATACCTACAGCGCACCGGCCCCGGTCGCCGCGCCAGCCCCCACGCCTGCGCCTTCGAGCGTCAGCAGTTACGGCAGCAGCACGCCTGTGCGCGCGGCTCCGGCACCGATTCCGGCGCGTAGCTACGCACCGACACCGGCCCCGGCATCGTCCGGCCCGTCGTCGCCCGCGCCAAAACGCAAAGCCTACAAACTGGTGGCCATTGGCACGTCCACGGGCGGTCCGGTTGCCCTGCAACGGGTGTTGACCCAGTTACCGGCCAACTTCCCAGCCCCGATCGTACTGATCCAGCACATGCCGGCCGCCTTCACCAAGGCCTTCGCCGAACGTCTGGACAAGCTCTGCCGCATCAGCGTCAAGGAAGCCGAGGATGGCGACATCCTGCGTCCGGGCCTGGCGCTGCTGGCACCGGGTGGCAAGCAAATGATGATCGACGGCCGTGGGGCGGTGAAAATCCTGCCGGGCGACGAGCGTCTGAACTACAAACCGTGCGTGGACATCACTTTCGGTTCCGCAGCCAAGTCCTACGGCGACAAAGTTCTGGCGGTCGTACTGACCGGCATGGGCGCCGACGGTCGTGAAGGCGCACGTCTGCTCAAGCAGGGCGGCAGCGCGATCTGGGCTCAGGATGAAGCCAGCTGCGTGATCTACGGCATGCCGATGGCTATCGTCAAAGCCGATCTCGCCGACGCGATCTACGGTCTGGACGATATTGGCAGGCACTTGGTCGAGGCGTGTATCTGATGGATGTTTTAAGCCTTATCGGGATCATCATGGCGTTTGTCGCCATCATTGGCGGCAACTACCTTGAAGGCGGTCACCTCGGCGCATTGGCCAACGGCCCGGCTGCGCTGATCGTACTCGGTGGGACCATCGGCGCGGCGTTGCTGCAATCGCCGATGAGCGCCTTCAAGCGTGCCATGCAAATCATTGGCTGGATTCTGTTTCCGCCTCGCGTTGACCTGGCCGGCGGCATCGACCGCGTCGTCAACTGGAGCCTGACCGCGCGCAAGGAAGGTTTGCTCGGTCTGGAAGGGGTGGCCGATGCCGAACCTGACAGCTACTCGCGCAAAGGCCTGCAACTGCTGGTCGACGGCGCCGAGCCGGAAGCGATTCGCAGCATTCTGGAAGTGGATTTCTACACCCAGGAAAGCCGTGACATCGAAGCCGCAAAAGTCTTCGAAAGCATGGGCGGCTACGCGCCGACCATCGGCATCATCGGCGCGGTGATGGGCCTGATCCATGTCATGGGCAACCTGGCCGATCCGACGCAACTGGGCAGCGGCATTGCCGTCGCCTTCGTCGCGACCATCTACGGCGTGGCCAGTGCCAACCTGGTGTTGCTGCCGATTGCCGCCAAGCTCAAGTCCGTCGCGTTACGCCAGTCGCGTTATCGCGAAATGTTGCTGGAAGGGATCCTGTCGATCGCCGAAGGTGAAAACCCTCGCTCTATTGAGTTGAAGCTTCAGGGCTTCATGGATTGATGGGGGATATGGACCATGGCACGTCGCAGGCAACCTGAAGAACATGTAAACCATGAACGCTGGCTCGTTTCCTACGCCGACTTCATCACGTTGCTGTTCGCGTTTTTCGTGGTCATGTACTCGATCTCTTCGATCAACGAAGGCAAGTACAAAGTCATTTCGCAAGCGTTGATTGGGGTCTTCGCCGACGCCGATCGCTCCCTCAAGCCCATTCCGGTTGGCGAAGAGCGGCCAATGACCGTGACCCCGGCCAAGCCGCTGGTCAAGGACAGCGAGCAGGTCGACGCCGGTGTAGCCGGCGCCAGCGATCCGCTGAAAAGCATCGCCGATGACATCAGCGCGGCGTTTGGCGACTTGATCAAGTCCAACCAGATGACCGTGCGCGGCAACGAGCTGTGGGTCGAGATCGAGCTCAACTCCAGCCTGTTGTTCGGCAGCGGCGACGCCATGCCCAGCGACATGGCGTTCAACATCATCGACAAGGTCGCCGGCATTCTGAAACCGTTCGACAACCCGATCCACGTCGAAGGCTTTACCGACGATCAACCGATCCGCACCGCGCAATACCCGACCAACTGGGAGCTGTCCTCGGCCCGTTCGGCGAGCATCGTGCGCATGCTAGCGATGCAGGGCGTGAACCCGGGTCGCCTGGCGTCGGTGGGTTACGGCGAATTCCAGCCGGTGGCCAATAACGCCACCGCCGAGGGCCGTGCACGCAACCGTCGTGTCGTGCTGGTCGTGTCACGCAATCTCGATGTACGTCGCAGCCTCACCGGTACCGGAACCGCCCATACGCAACCGGATGCCGCGTTGAAGCGTGCTGGCACACAAACTGCACCGACCCCGGTCAAGTCGCCGGTACGAGAGAGCGCCGTCAATTCTCCGTCGCCTGCATCAACACGTTGAGCTATTTCTCGGTCGAGCGTATCGACCGGGAGGAACATTTCGAATGAGAGTCTGGGCCGTTGCCAATCAAAAGGGTGGTGTTGGTAAAACCACTTCCTCTATCGCTTTAGCCGGTTTGCTGGCCGAGGCGGGCAAGCGCGTGGTCGTGGTCGATCTCGACCCCCACGGCTCCATGACCAGCTACTTCGGCTACGACCCCGACAGCCTGGAACACAGCAGCTACGACTTGTTCCTGCACAAGGGCAGCGTGCCGCAAGGTTTGCCCGGTCAGTTGCTGCTGCCGACCAGTGACGAACGCATTTCGCTGTTGCCGTCGAGCACCGCTCTGGCCACGCTTGAACGTCAGTCGCCGGGCCAGAGTGGTTTGGGCCTGGTGATTGCCAAGAGCCTGGCGCAGCTGTGGCAGGACTTCGATTACGCCGTGATCGACAGCCCGCCGTTGCTCGGCGTACTGATGGTCAATGCCTTGGCGGCGAGCCAGCAGTTGGTCATTCCGGTGCAGACTGAACACCTGGCCGTCAAAGGCCTGGAACGCATGGTCAACACCCTGGCAATGATCAACCGCTCACGCAAAGTGGCGTTGCCGTTCACCATCATTCCGACTCTGTTCGACCGCCGCACCCAGGCGTCCCTCGGGACCCTTCGCGTGCTGCGCGACAAATACCCGGAAGAGATCTGGCAAGGCTACATCCCGATCGATACGCGCCTGCGGGATGCGAGCCGGGCCGGGCTGACACCTTCGCAATTCGACGGCAAGAGCCGTGGGGTTCTCGCTTATCGCGCCTTGCTCAAGCATTTGCTGGCAGCACAACTTGTCCCGCAGGTGGCCTGAGATGAATCGGCCGGTGAAAATCACCTCGCGTCCGCAACTGGCGCTCCAGTCGTATCTGGACAGCCTGCTGATGGAGGCGACTGAAGAGTTGCCGCTGGAAGTGGAAGCGGTGGCTGAAGTCATTGAGGTTGTCGAAGCGGTAGAGGTTGAGGCTGCGCTGGACGAGTTCCAGGCAGCCGTGCTTGAAGAGCAGGCGCGTGATGCGCAGAAGTCCGTCGTGACCGCTGCACCTGTCGTAGCGCCCGTGGCGGCTCCGGTCGCTGCACCGGTCGCAAAAGCACCGGCGGTACTCGAAGAAGCGCCGGCACCGGTTCTGGCGTCGGTATCGACCCTCGCACCGTTGCTGCAAACCCTGGTGCCGCCGCTGGTCGAAGTCCATCTGCCGCCGAGCAACACGCCGCCACCGGTAGAAACTGACGGTCGCCCGGCGTGGGCCGCCGAGCCGTTCGAATGCCTGCTGTTCGATGTCGCCGGGTTGACCCTGGCGGTGCCGCTGGTGTGCCTGGGCTCGATTTATTCGCTGGCCGGTCACGAGCTGACGCCGCTGTTCGGTCAGCCGGAGTGGTTCCTCGGGATCCTGCCGAGTCAGGCCGGCAACCTGAAAGTCCTGGACACCGCGCGCTGGGTCATGCCCGACCGCTACCGCGATGATTTCCGCCAGGGCCTGCAATACGTCATTTCGGTTCAGGGCTACGAGTGGGGGCTGGCGGTGCATCAGGTCAGTCGCTCATTGCGCCTGGACCCGAACGAAATCAAATGGAGAAGTCATCGAGGTCAGCGGCCATGGCTCGCCGGCACGGTGATTGAGCACATGTGTGCGCTGCTGGACGTTTCTGCCCTGGCCGAGTTGATCGCCAGCGGTGGGGCAAAGCACATGGGCGGCAGCAAGCCGCTACACAAACCGACATAGCTGCCGACATAACAAGTATGCGACGGCATTGTTGAATGCCGCCACACAGAACACACACCGCCAGAAGCGGTTTTTCGAGGGGTCAGGGTATGAGTAGTCAAGCGACGAATGCAAAAGGTTCCGAAGATCCGATCCTGCAATGGGTAACCTTCAAGCTGGACAATGAAACCTACGGCATCAACGTGATGCGCGTTCAGGAAGTCCTGCGTTACACCGAAATCGCCCCGGTCCCGGGTGCCCCGAGCTACGTGCTGGGCATCATCAACCTGCGCGGTAACGTGGTCACCGTCATCGACACCCGTCAGCGCTTCGGCCTGATGAATGCCGAGATCAGCGACAACACCCGTATCGTGATCATCGAAGCCGACAAGCAAGTGGTCGGGATCATGGTCGATAGCGTGGCCGAGGTGGTTTACCTGCGTCAGTCGGAAATCGAGACCGCGCCGAACGTCGGTAACGAAGAGTCCGCCAAGTTCATCCAAGGCGTGTGCAACAAGAACAACGAACTGCTGATCCTGGTCGAACTGGACAAGATGATGAGCGAAGAAGAATGGTCGGACCTGGAGAACATCTGATTGATTCTTGAGGTAGCGGTCATTGTCCTGTTCCTTTTCTGGGCAGGCACGCTGGCAATGTTCCTGGCGTACATCCGCAGCCAGCGCGTGATCGCGGCGCAACAGGCCGAGGGTGATGCGCTGCGCGATCAGCGCATCAAGGACCTGGCCAAGCGCGTCGACGATTATCAGCGCGGCAACGTGCGCATGGGTGAAGACCTGCACGAACTGCGCGCCGTCGTCGGTCCCTTGCCGGACAAACTGGCTCAGCTGGAACAGCGCGATCCGTCGAGCCTGTCGTTTGCACAGGCGGCACGATTGGTCGGGATGGGGGCTACCGTTGATGAACTGACTCAGTCGTGTGGTTTGACCCAGGCTGAAGCGGAGTTGATGCGCAAGCTTCACCGGAACTGAGATAGCCAATCGCGAGCAGGCTCACTCCCACAGTAGATCTTCAGTGAACACACATTCTGTGCACGCCAAAGATCCAATGTAGGAGTGAGCCTGCTCGCGATGGCGTCCTCGAAACCTCAGTAGTCATCCCCGCGTTCGGTAATGTCCTTCTCCAGCACGACCGCCTCTGGATCATGCCCCGCCGGAAACTTGCCCTTCAAACTCCACGCAAACGCAATAATCTCGGCAATCGTGCGGTACAACTCCTCCGGAATGCTGTCCCCCAACTCCATCTTCGCCAGCAGCCTTACCAGCTCCGGGTTCTCATAGATCGGCACTTCGCATTCGCGAGCAATTTTCAAAATCGCTTCCGCCAGTTCTTCGTCACCTTTGGCCGTGAGGGTAGGGGCATGGGTGCCGTCGTATTTGAGGGCGATGGCCTGGCGAGGGGTGTTGGGGTTTCTCATGCGGTTTCGTCAACCCAGCGTTGTTCGAGGCGGGTTTGAGGGCCTTGTGGTGGTGTGCCGAGGTGGCAGTCGAGATCGCCGACGTTCAGCCCGGAATCCAGCAAGCGCTGGCGCAGCGCGGCCAGATTGCTTTCGATCAGGCTGGCGGTGTAAGGGCGTTCGGCCCAGAGCTGGCTGGACAGGCTGCCCTTGATCAACTGCGCCTGAATCTGCAACGGGCCCAGCGGTTCCATGTCGAACGCCAGGTCCACGCGCCACAGGGGCTGTTTCGGCTCGCGTTCGTCTCGGCGTTCGTGGGGTGGTTCTTTCTCGGGTGCTTCTTCGCGCTGGAATTTGACCTGCAGCGGCACGATGTCCTGCAAATTGCGCATCGGGATTTCCAGCTGCCAGGTGCTGAGCAGTCGTCCATCGTCAGTGACGCCGGTTTGCTCAAGACTCGATAATTGATGGCTTTGCAGGCGCGAGACGGCCGCCGCAGCCAGACGCAGCAACTGTTCCAGATCGTCTTCGCCGTCGTGGCTTTGCAGCAGCCGTTCGGGCAGCGGGAAACTGGCGGGCAGCGGCTTTGCGCTGACCTGGCCGAGCATGCCGAGGGCGCTGCGCACGAAACTCGGCATGGACTGGACCAAGGTGTTGGCCGCGATGATCGCGTTGAGATTGGTGTTGGCCGGCAGCCCCGGCGTCAGTTGCGCGATCAGCTTGAGCAGATCGCCTTTCATGTCCGGCGCCAATGTCGGGTTTTGTCCACTCAGCAATTTCGCTTCGAGGAACAGCCCGCTATTGGCCAGCGCCTGGGCGAGGCCTTTTGGCGTACTCAGTTGCTGAACGTCCGGCAAACCGGCCAGCAGTTTTTCCACGGCAACACGTAGGTCGCTGGAGGTCTGGTCCGACGGTGGCAGGTTTTGCAGCACCTTTATCAAGCCATCCAGCGAACCTTGGCGGCTCTGCTGACTGACCAATTGCTGGGTGACCGCCAACTGCTCCTGACGATTGCTCAGCGGCACGAACTTCAAGGTTTGCGTGTCCTGCACCAAGGCGCTCAACAACGTACCGATGCGCAGCGGCGTAGGGCTGTCGATGCTCAGCGTGCTGCCGCTCAACGCGGTGTTGAGCAGGCTCACCATCGAACGAAACACCGTCGGCTGGCCCGGCACCTGCGGCAACACCTGCGAAGTCAGCACTTTACCCTGCAACAACGTCCCGACAGGCAATTGCGCCGTGTCGATGCGGGTGAGGGTGGCGACGCTGGAAGCAATGGCCTGTTGCACCGTGATCGCCAGATTGCTGGCTGACGGCTGGGTGATCGCCAGGCTGGTGCCCTGGGGCAGCGGCTGGGTGCTGGTGGCCTGGACCGTGGTCTGGCGACCGCTGTCGAGGGTGACTTTGAGCAACAGTTGAAAGGTCTGATCCGCTTGCTTGAGCGACAGCACTTCGGCCTTGGCGGTCTGACCGGGTGTGATCAGGCCCTCCATCGGCGTCAGCAGCTTGAGCAGATCGCCACTCACCACCAACGGCCGCGAAGTCGCGGGCGTGGTCTGTGGTAGCGGGAGGATGTTCATTTCGCCTGTCATACGCGGTCACAACCTGAGGAAAATGCACTCTTTAGAGTAGGGCATGGCATGTATAATGCCGCCCGTCTTTCGGGGAGTGGCGAAAACATTGCATTTGTTTGACGCAGCTCTCTAGAACAGGCCGCCAATGCATCTATGCTGCATCTCTTTAGCGGCCGCTCCGCCGCCGACTTGAACCGCAAAAGGCCCGTGATCTCTTGACCAGTCCTGTCCTGCAAACCGTTGCCCTCGCTTGTGAGCGAGACCTTCGGCTGCTTTTCGAAAATCTCGAATTGAGACTGGCCAGTGGCGAAATGGTGCAAATCAGTGGCCCCAACGGCAGTGGCAAAACCAGCCTTTTACGTCTGCTGTCCGGATTGATGCAGCCGACCGCCGGTCAAGTGTTGCTCAACGGCCGGCCGCTGAACGACCAGCGCCTTGAACTGGCGCGCAACCTGCTGTGGATCGGGCATGCCGCCGGGATCAAGGACTTGCTGACGCCGGAAGAAAACCTGATCTGGCTCTGCGCCCTGCATCAACCCGCTTCCCACGAGGCGATCTGGCAAGCGCTGGCCGATGTCGGACTGCGCGGTTTCGAGGATGTTCCCTGCCACACGTTGTCCGCCGGCCAGAAGCGCCGTGTAGCGTTGGCTCGGCTGTATCTGGACAGCCCGCCGCTGTGGATCCTCGACGAGCCGTTCACTGCGCTCGATAAACAAGGCGTGGCGCAACTCGAAGAACACCTTGCCGCCCACTGTGAGCGCGGCGGCATGGTGGTGCTGACCACCCACCACACGCTGAGCCGAATGCCGGCCGGCTATCGCGATATCGATCTGGGGAAGTGGGCCGTATGAGTGTTTTCGGCCTGTTGGTCGCCCGTGAGGCCCGCCTGCTGTTCCGCCGTCCGGCTGAACTGGCCAATCCGTTGGTATTTTTCGCGATCGTCGTTTCCCTGTTCCCGTTGGCGGTCGGTCCCGAGTCTCAATTGTTGCAAACCTTGTCTCCGGGACTGGTCTGGGTCGCGGCCCTTTTATCGGTCCTGCTCTCGCTGGACGGGCTCTTCCGCAGTGATTTCGAAGACGGATCGCTTGAACAGTGGGTCCTTTCGTCGCACCCCCTGCCTCTTCTGGTTTTGGCCAAGGTACTGGCACACTGGGCCTTCTCTGGCCTGGCACTGGTTTTGCTCGCTCCACTGCTGGCGTTGATGCTCGGTTTGCCAACCGCCTGTCTGCCGGTGTTGCTGCTTTCTTTATTGCTGGGTACACCGGTGCTGAGCCTGCTCGGTGCGGTGGGCGCAGCCCTGACGGTGGGATTGAAGCGTGGCGGCCTGTTGCTGGCGCTGCTGATTCTGCCGCTGTACATCCCGGTGTTGATTCTCGGCAGTGGCGCCTTGCAGGCCGCGTTGCAGGGCATGCCGGCGACCGGTTATCTCTTGTGGCTTGGTAGCCTGACCGCCCTGGCGATAACGCTGACACCGTTTGCAATAGCTGCTGGCCTGAAGATCAGCGTCGGCGAATAATGAGGTCTGGTCAAAAATTGATCAGTAAAGACCCTGTGCTCTTCATAGCGAAGAGCAACCGTGATGGAAACAGTAATGAACTGGACCTGGTTTCATAAGCTCGGCTCGCCCAAATGGTTTTACGGCATCAGTGGCAAACTGCTGCCGTGGCTGAGCATCGCCGCAGTGCTGCTGATCGGCGTCGGCGTGGTCTGGGGCCTGGCCTTCGCGCCGCCTGACTACCAGCAAGGCAACAGCTTTCGCATCATCTATATCCACGTTCCGGCCGCCATGCTGGCGCAGTCCGTCTACGTCATGCTGGCGGTGTGCGGCATCGTCGGGCTGGTCTGGAAAATGAAACTGGCCGACGTCGCCCTGCAATGCGCGGCGCCCATCGGTGCCTGGATGACCGCCGTGGCGCTGGTCACCGGCGCGATCTGGGGCAAACCGACCTGGGGCTCGTGGTGGGTCTGGGATGCGCGACTGACGTCCATGCTTATTCTGCTGTTTCTGTACTTCGGTCTTATTGCGCTGGGCAACGCGATCAGTAATCGTGACAGCGCGGCCAAGGCCTGCGCGGTATTGGCGATTGTCGGCGTGATCAACATCCCGATCATCAAATACTCGGTGGAGTGGTGGAACACCCTGCACCAGGGCGCGACCTTCACCCTCACCGAAAAACCGGCAATGCCCGCCGAGATGTGGCTGCCATTGTTGCTGACGGTGCTGGGTTTCTACTGTTTCTTCGGCGCGGTGTTGTTGCTGCGCATGCGCCTTGAAGTGCTCAAGCGCGAAGCCCGGGCCAGTTGGGTGAAAGCTGAAGTGCAGAACAGTCTGGAGGCCGTTCGATGAGTTTTGCTTCATTCGGCGACTTCCTCGCCATGGGCCATCACGCCCTGTATGTCTGGTCAGCCTATGGCATCTGCCTGGCGGTGCTGGCCCTCAACGTGGCGGCGCCGATCCTGGCCCGCAAGCGGTATCTGCAACAAGAGGCGCGTCGTTTGCGCCGGGAGAACGGCAAGTGAATCCGCTGCGCAAAAAGCGTCTTATCATCATTCTCGCGATCCTGGTGGGTGTCGGCGCTGCCGTCGGCCTGGCCCTGAGCGCCCTGCAGCAGAACATCAATCTGTTTTACACCCCGACCCAGATCGCCAACGGCGAAGCCCCGCAAGACACGCGCATTCGCGCCGGCGGCATGGTCGAGAAGGGCTCGCTGCAACGTTCCGGCGATTCGCTGGACGTGAAATTTATCGTCACCGACTTCAGCAAATCCGTGACCATCAGCTACCGCGGCATCCTCCCGGACCTGTTCCGTGAAGGGCAGGGCATCGTGGCCTTGGGCAAACTCAACGCTGACGGCGTGGTGGTTGCCGACGAAGTGCTGGCCAAGCACGATGAAAAGTACATGCCGCCGGAAGTGACCAAGGCTTTGAAAGACAGCGGTCAATCTGCTCCAACGCCCGCGAAGGAGGGTTGATCGATGACATCCGCACTGTTTATTCCTGAACTCGGCCACTTGGCCATGATCCTGGCGCTGTGTTTTGCGCTGGTCCAGGCCATCGTGCCATTGCTCGGCGCCTGGCGCGGTGACCGTTTGTGGATGAGCCTCGCTCAGCCAGCGGCCTGGGGCCAGTTCGCCTTTTTGCTGTTCGCCTTTGGCTGCCTGACGTACGCGTTCATGGCCGACGACTTCTCCGTCGCCTACGTGGCCAGCAACTCCAACAGCGCCTTGCCGTGGTACTACAAGTTCAGCGCGGTGTGGGGCGCTCACGAAGGCTCGCTGCTGCTCTGGGCCTTGATCCTCGGCGGCTGGACCTTTGCGGTGTCGGTGTTCTCCCGGCAGTTGCCGCAAGTGATGCTGGCCCGCGTGCTGGCGGTGATGGGCATGATCAGCACCGGTTTCCTGCTGTTCCTGATCCTCACCTCGAACCCGTTCGCACGGATCCTGCCGCAGATTCCGGCGGACGGTCGCGACCTCAATCCCTTGCTGCAAGACATCGGCCTGATCGTTCACCCACCGATG
Organism: Pseudomonas sp. LBUM1660; assembly: GCF_059695935.1. NCBI lineage: Bacteria > Pseudomonadati > Pseudomonadota > Gammaproteobacteria > Pseudomonadales > Pseudomonadaceae > Pseudomonas > Pseudomonas sp. LBUM1660. The sequence continues at coordinate 1,929,552 of NZ_CP166795.1, forward strand.
CTGTACATGGGTTATGTCGGTTTCTCCGTAGCGTTCGCGTTCGCCATCGCTGCCTTGCTGGGCGGTCGTCTTGATGCGGCGTGGGCGCGCTGGTCGCGTCCATGGACCATCGTTGCCTGGGCCTTCCTCGGGATCGGCATCACCCTGGGTTCGTGGTGGGCGTACTACGAACTCGGCTGGGGCGGCTGGTGGTTCTGGGACCCGGTGGAAAACGCCTCGTTCATGCCATGGCTCGTCGGTACGGCGCTGATTCACTCGTTGGCGGTCACGGAAAAACGTGGCGTGTTCAAGAGCTGGACCGTGTTGCTGGCCATTGCCGCGTTCTCGTTGAGCTTGCTCGGTACGTTCCTGGTGCGTTCCGGCGTGCTGACCTCGGTTCACGCCTTTGCCTCCGACCCTGAGCGCGGCGTGTTCATCCTGATTTTCCTGCTGTTCGTGGTCGGCGGTTCGCTGACGCTGTTCGCCCTGCGCGCCCCGGTAGTTAAGAGTCACGTCGGCTTCAATCTGTGGTCCCGGGAAACCCTGCTGCTGGGCAACAACCTGGTGCTGGTGGTGGCGGCGTCGATGATTCTGCTGGGCACCTTGTATCCGCTGATTCTCGATGCGATGACCGGTGCCAAGCTGTCGGTCGGCCCGCCGTACTTCAACGCGCTGTTCATTCCGTTGATGGCGTTGCTGATGATGGTGATGGCCGTCGGCATGCTGGTGCGCTGGAAAGACACCCCGGTCAAATGGCTGATGAGCATGCTGACCCCAGTGTTGCTCGGCAGTGCCGCGTTGGCCGTGGTGGCCGGCGTCGCTTATGGCGATTTCAACTGGGCGGTGATCGCCACGTTCATGCTCGCGGCGTGGGTGCTGTTGGCCGGTGTGCGCGACATCCTCGACAAGACCCGCCACAAAGGCCTGATCAAAGGTCTGCCGACTCTGACCCGCAGCTACTGGGGCATGCAGATCGCGCACTTGGGCATCGCCGTGTGTGCCCTTGGCGTCGTGCTGTCGAGCCAGAACAGTGCCGAGCGCGACTTGCGCCTGGCGCCGGGCGAGTCCATGGACCTGGCCGGTTATCACTTCGTGTTCGAAGGCGCCAAGCACTACGAAGGTCCGAACTTCACCTCCGACAAGGGCACCGTTCGGGTGATCCGCGATGGCAAGGAAGTCAGCGTGTTGCACCCGGAAAAACGCCTCTACACCGTGCAGAACTCGGTGATGACCGAAGCCGGGATCGACGCCGGTTTCACCCGTGACATCTACGTCGCACTCGGCGAACCGCTGGGCGATGGCGCCTGGGCCGTGCGTGTCCACGTCAAACCGTTCGTGCGCTGGATCTGGTTCGGCGGGCTGCTGACAGGTTTCGGCGGGTTGCTGGCGGCGCTGGATCGCCGTTATCGGGTCAAGGTGAAAAGCCGCGTGCGTGAAGCGCTGGGCATGACGGGAGCCACGGCATGAGACGTTGGTTAATGCTGTTGCCACTGGCGATTTTTCTGGTGGTGGCTGTTTTCCTGTATCGCGGGTTGTACCTGGATCCGGCCGAGTTGCCTTCGGCGATGATCGGCAAGCCGTTCCCGGCGTTTTCCCTGCCGACCGTGGAGGGCGACAAGACCCTGACCAAAGCCGACATTCTCGGTAAACCGGCACTGGTCAACGTCTGGGCCACTTGGTGCATCGCCTGCAAGGTCGAGCATCCGGTATTGAACAAGCTGGCCCAGCAGGGCGTGACGATTTATGGCATCAACTATAAGGACGTCAACGCCGACGCGAAGAAGTGGCTGGTGGAATTCCACAACCCTTACCAGTTGGGCATCAGTGACGCGGAGGGCTCGCTGGGCCTGAATCTCGGTGTGTACGGCGCCCCGGAAACCTTTTTCATCGACGCCAAAGGCATCATCCGCGACAAGTTCGTCGGAGTGATCGACGAACAGGTCTGGCGCGAAAAACTGGCGGCCAAGTATCAGGCACTGGTCGATGAGGCCAAGCCATGAAGCGCTGGATAGCCGCCGCTGTATTAGGTTTGAGCATGGCCGGTGTTGCACACGGCGCCATCGACACCTACGAGTTCGCCAAAGAAGGTGATCGCGAGCGTTTTCGCGAGTTGACCAAAGAGCTGCGTTGCCCCAAGTGCCAGAATCAGGACATCGCCGATTCCAACGCACCCATCGCCGCCGACCTGCGCAAAGAGATTTTCCGCATGTTGGGCGAGGGCAAGGACAATCAGCAGATCATCGACTTCATGGTTGATCGCTACGGTGATTTCGTCCGCTACAAACCCGCTCTGAACGCCAAGACCGCTTTGCTCTGGTTCGGCCCGGCCGGCCTGCTGCTGGGCGGTTTTGTGATCATCGCCGTGATCGTCCGCCGTCGTCGCGTGCAACGCGCTGACACCAAGGATGAGCTCTCTGCCGAGGAGCGTGAGCGCCTCGACCACCTGTTGGATAAAACCAAGAATGATTGATTTCTGGCTCGCTGCAGGTCTGCTACTTCTGGTTGCCCTGAGTTTTCTGCTGATCCCTGTTTTGCGTGGCCGTCGCGCTCAACTTGAAGAGGATCGTACTGCCCTGAACGTCGCGCTGTATCAGGAGCGCGTGGCTGAGTTGCAAACCGAGCAGGAAGAGGGCGTGCTCAACGCTGCTCAACTGGAAACCGGTCGCGCCGAAGCTGCCCGTGAGTTGCTCGCCGACACCGAAGGCGTCGAGGCACCGCGCGTGTCCCGCCTTGGCAAACCGTGGCCCTTGCTGGCGGCGATTCTGGTGCCGGTCCTGGGGCTGGGCTTGTACCTGCATTACGGTGCCAGCGACAAGGTTGAACTGACCCGCGAATTCGCCCAGGCGCCGCAGTCGATGGAAGAGATGACCCAGCGTCTGGAGCGCGCGGTCGCGGCGCAGCCGGATTCGGCTGAAGGCTTGTACTTCCTCGGTCGCACCTACATGGCTCAGGACCGTCCTGGCGACGCGGCGAAGATCTTCGAGCGCACGGTGAACCTGGCCGGTCGTCAGCCGGAGCTGCTCGGCCAATGGGCCCAGGCCCAGTACTTCGCCGATGGCAAAAAGTGGTCGGACAAGATTCAGGCGTTGACTGACGAAGCGCTGAAAGCCGATCCGAAAGAAGTCACCAGCCTTGGCCTGCTGGGCATCGCGGCGTTTGAAAGCCAGCGGTATCAGGACGCCATCGACTACTGGAATCGCCTGTTGGCGCAACTGCCGCCGGAGGACAGTTCCCGTGCCGCGCTGCAAGGCGGGATCACGCGAGCCACCGAGAAACTCGAAGCCAGCGGTGGCAAAGTCGCCCAGGCTCCAGCGGCCAAAGCGGCAGCGAAGCTTACAGTCACCGTCGATCTGGCGCCCGAGCTCAAAGCCAAGGTTCTGCCCGGCGACAGCGTGTTCATTTTCGCCCGCGCGACCTCGGGTCCACCGGCACCGCTGGCCGCCAAGCGTCTGACCGTGGCTGATCTGCCGGCCACCGTCGAACTGGGCGATGCCGACGCAATGATGCCGCAGTTGAAACTGTCGAACTTCCCTGAAGTCCAACTGGTTGCGCGCATCTCTCGCGCCGGCCAACCAACGGCCGGCGAATGGATCGGTCGCAGCCAGCCTCTGGCCAGCAGCAGCACGACGCAGCAAACACTGACCATCGACAGCCCGGACAAATGACAGGAAACGCCACTATGACCACCATCGCTCGTATCACCCTGCTCAGTATGGTTTTGGGGTTAAGCGCTTGTGTGGTCCAACGGCCCCCTGAGCAGCCAACCCCGCCACCGATCCCGCCGTCGCAGCCAAGTACCAAACCGGCGCCCTCGACAGCGCCGAGTAAACCGACCACCCCGGCCAAACCCGCCAAGCCGCTGCCACGCACTTCCGCCAGCTTCGCGCCGCCACCGGGGGGCAACAGCCATTGGGATGCCAAGCTTGGCGTCTATGTGCTTGATGACCAACCCAACACCTTCTACCGCCAGCGCACCTACTACCGCTGGAACAACGGCTGGAGCCGGTCGATCAGCCCGAACGGGCCATGGGAAGAGACCAATATCCATGGTGTGCCGGGTGGGTTGGGGCGGCAGTTCGGGGAGTAAACAGAAACGGCGATCCCAGGATCGCCGTTTTGCTTTCTGAGCGTTTCTCAGACCTCTTTTATCAGCACCCCTTGCACATACTTCACAAACGCCCGAGCCTTTGCGCTGGCCATTCTGCCTGTGGGAAACACCGCCCAAAGGTCCTGATTCGGCAACGTCCAATCCTTCATCACTTCCCTGACCGCGCCGTTCGCCAGTTCCGGTGCAAACATCCATTCGGACGCTATCGTCAGCCCTTGATGGGCGAGCACGGCTGCACGCAGACCTTCGGCGACGTTGACGCGGATTCGGCCGTTGATGATCACTGCCTGTTCTTCCGAGGCCTTGCGGAACTGCCAATTGGCACCACCGCCCAAGGTGTAGATGACTGCTTGGTGTTTGCTCAGATCGGCAGGGCAGGTGGGCTCGCGGTGTTTTTCGAAATAGGCTGGCGTGCCCAGCACCATGCGCCGACACTCGGCGATCTTGCGGGCGGTCAGGCCGGAGTCACTCAGGGCGCCCATGCGCAGGGCGATGTCGACGCCTTCTTCCACCAGATTGACGTTGCGATCGTCCAGCATCAAATCGATGTTCAGGTCCGGGTTCTGATCGAGAAATGGCCCCAGATGCGGAACGATATGCAGCCGGCCGAAGGTCACGGCAGCGCAGATGCGCAGGTTACCGCTCAGACCGCTGGCGGCGCCGCGTGCTGCGTTGTCGGCTTCATTGGCTTCTTCGATGGCACGCTTGGAGCGTTCGAAAAAGGCCAGGCCAGCCTCGGTGGGTGTCAGGCCACGGGTTGATCGCAGCAGCAGCCGAACGGCAAGGCGCGCCTCCAATTGCGCGATGACTTTCGAGACGGCGGGCTGGCCGATATTCAAGCGCCGGGCGGCGGCGGAAAACGAACCGGTTTCCACCACGTAGACGAAGGTTTCCATTGCGCCGAGGCGGTCCATCTCAGGTCCTTGTGAAGATCAAGGGGGATTTTGCCGGTGGTCAGAACGCGGCTTTGCCTATGGAGGAGCCGCCGTCGACAAACAAGGTCTGCCCGGTGATAAACCCGCTTTGCTCGGACAACAAAAACGCAATGGCCGCCGCGATCTCTTGTGGCTGCCCCAGTCGTCCCATCGGCACACCCGCTAGATACCGCGCTTCACCTTCGCTGCCCGGCGGGTTGTTGGCGCGAAACAGCTCTGTTTCAGTCGGCCCCGGCGCCACGGCGTTCACGGTCACACCGGTTTGCGCCAATTCCAGCGCCCAAGAGCGCGTGAAGCTGATCATCGCCGCCTTGGCCGCCGCGTAGGCCGTGCGCTGGGTGATGCCGAGTACGGTCAGACTGGAAATATTCACCACCCGACCCCAGCCCTTGGCGCGCATATTTGGCAGCAACGCCTGAGTGGCCTGCAACGCCGAATGCAGGTTGACCCGCATCACGTCATCAAACGTATCGAGGTCGATTTCGCCCAGCACTTGCGGGCGAACCAGGCCGACGTTGTTCACCAGTCCATCAAATTCATACGTCCTGGCCAGATCCGCCAGTACTTCCTGAGTCAGTGCCCTGTCGCTCAGATCCAGCGGAAACAGAATGCCGGGGAAGGACAGGTCCGGCGTCCGGGCAATCCCGACCACCCGATGCCCCGCACGGTCCAGATGTTCGGCCACTGCCCGGCCGATGCCTTTGCTGGCACCGGTAATGAGAAAGGTACGTCGGGTCATTGCACACTCCTTGAAAGCACATGCCGCCGGGGCAGGCGGCCGTTGAACGGGTCAGCCGCGAATCGCATCCAGCATCGCTTCAGGCTTTGGACGCTGAGTGTAATCCGGGTTGGCCTTGGCGGTAACGAATCAGGTGAGATCAATCCTGACCGCAGGGGCGAATGGCGGTCAGGTGAAGTTTTGGGATTCATGCTTGGGGGCATGAAGGATTCACATCCTGAAAAACAACGTGAACAGACCCTGCCTGGTTTCTATGGTGCAGTGGCGCTCCATTAAGGTGGTTTTTGCTGGAGGAACCGTTGTGCACTATCCAATCATTATCGAGTGGGGAGATGAGAGGACTGCGACAGGTATTCAAATACCAGATATCCCGGGTGCTGTGACTGCCGGGGATACGTTCGAGGAGGCATATGACGCCGCCGTCGAAATCGCGCAGATACTTCTGCAACAAATGGAGGCGCAGGGGCTGGATATTCCGGTGCCCACATTGGTGAGCGAGCATCGAGGTAATCCGGAATTTTCAGGCAGAGGTTGGGGGATGTTGAAGATTTGAAGTGCGGAACATCAGTCGCACATCAATCACGAGCAAGCCTTCCTGTGGGAGCGGGGCTTGCCCGCGAAGCTTTTGAAGGTTCACGCGGTCGCCAACGAGCTCTTTTCGGAAACACTCAAAAACCGCAACAACGCCAACAGCGGAAACGCACTGCCCACAATCACGATCCACAACCAGCCACCGTGCTCATACACCGCACTGGCCACCGAGGATCCGAACGCGCCGCCGATGAAAATGCTGGTCATGTACAGCGCATTCAGGCGGCTGCGGCTTTTGGCGTCGAGGGCGTAGACCGCGCGTTGACCGAGGACCATGTTCATCTGCACGCAGAAGTCGAGGACCACGCCGGTGACTGCGAGGCCGATGACGCTGTAGACCGGATGGATGAACGCTGGCAGGAAGCTCAGGCTGGCGAACAGCAGGGCCAGTAATGAAGCGATGCGAGTGTGGCCGGCATCGGCCAGTCGACCGGCGATAGGGGCGGCGATCGCACCGATGGCGCCGACCAGGGCGAAGATCGCGATCTGGGTTTGCGACAGGCCGTGATTTCGCGCCAGTTCCAGCGGCACGGCGGTCCAGAACAGGCTGAACGTGGCGAACATGCAACCCTGGTAAAACGCGCGCTGACGCAGCACTGGTTGCTGGCGCAACAGCGTCCACAGGGACCCCAGCAACTGGCCATAAGAGGCGCTGTGATCAGGCTGGCGCTTGGGAATCGTCAGCGCCAGCACGAGGCTGATCGCCGCCATCAACACCGCCGCGATCACAAACATCGCACGCCAGCCGAAGTGGTCAGCCACCAAGCTGGATACAGGCCGCGCCAACAGAATCCCCAGCAGCAAACCGCCCATGATCCCGCCGACGACCCGACCCCGTGATTCTTCCGGCGCAAGGTGTGCGGCCAGCGGAATCAGGATCTGCACCGACACCGAACTGAAACCCACCAGTAACGAGATCAGCAAAAACACATTCGGCTGATCGGTAAACGCTGCGCCCAACAGGCTGGCAATCGCCACCACGGTGGTGATGATCATCAGTCGGCGGTTTTCCAGCAGATCGCCTAGCGGCACCAGAAAGAACAAGCCAAGCGCGTAACCAATCTGGGTCAACGAAACAATCAGGCTGGCCATGGTGCTGGTCAGGCCGATGTCCGGCGCGATGAGGCTGATGATCGGCTGGGCGTAGTAGATGTTGGCCACAATAGCGCCGCAGCAAAAGGCGAACAGCAGCACCATGCCTTTGGTCATTGTTGCGGTGCCGTGGGGCACCTGGGTCGCTGGGTTCATAACGTGTCTCGCTGAACAGAAGGGAATGCGCGCAGGCTAAAGAGGAATCGGACTCGGCAGAAGAGAGATCGGAGTGATAGCAATCATTCCTTTGCGGAATGAGTGACGGACGTATGGGCTGTCCATCGATGAATCTTGCGTCAAAATATCGAGGCTCGATGATACATTCACTTACATCCTGTTCGATAGCGTGCTTATGTTCTATCTTCACGATTCCTGACCGGAAGGCACTTCCATGAATGCGATGTTTCGTCACCTTATTCGCGGCGCTTCAGTTCTTGGCTTGATCGGCTTGTTCACAGTAGGGATCGCCCAGGCTGCCGATGCGCCGGGCATGCGCATTGGCGTTCGCGGCGAGATCAGCGGGGTGAGCCCGGATGTCTTGAAAGTCCACGTCAACACGGGTGAAAACGTGGTCATTAAACTGACCAACGACACCAAAGTCCGCGCCGTTACCCTCGCCAATATCGAAGACATCAAGCCCGGCAGCTACATTGGCTCAGCGGCCATACCGCAAGACGATGGCACCTTGAAGGCGCTGGAGGTCCATGTGTTCCCACCGGAACTGGCGGGCAGCGGCGACGGGCATCGGCCGTTCGATCTGGTCAAGGGCAGCAGCATGACCAACGGCAGCGTCGGCGATCTGGTGGTGAGCAATGGCCGGGTGTTGACCGTCAACTACAAGGGCGGCCAGCAGAAGATTCTGGTGCCGGACGATGTGCCGATCGTGAATCTGATGCCGGGGGATAGGAGTTTGCTGAAGGTGGGTGTGAAGATCGTAACGTTCGTCACCCAAAGTGCAGACGGGACACTGACCGCGCAGTCCATCTCGGCGGGCAAGGATGGCGTTACACCGCCAATGTAACGGCGAATCGAAATCCCTGTGGGAGCGGGCTTGCTCGCGAAAGCGGTGTGTCATTCAACATTGATGTCGACTGACACGGCCTCTTCGCGAGCAAGCCCGCTCCCACAGGGGATTATCAGTGAACACAAATCTTGTGCCACAAAAAAGGCGACCTCATCGGGTCGCCTTTTTCGTTGGGCTCAGCGATTACTGACCGCTGTAAATCTGATCAAAGACCCCACCATCATTGAAGTGGGTCTTCTGTACCGTGCGCCAGTCACCAAAGGTCTTCTCCACCGACAGGAAATCCACTTTCGGGAAGCGATCGGTGTACTTGGCCAGCACCGCCGGATCACGCGGACGCAGGTAGTTGGCCGCCGCAATTTCCTGGCCTTCCGGCGACCACAGGTACTTCAGGTATTCCTCGGCTGCGGCGCGGGTGCCTTTCTTGTCGACGGTTTTGTCGACCACCGACACCGGCGGCTCGGCTTCAGCGGAGACGCTTGGGTAGATCACTTCAAACTGGTCACGACCAAACTCACGGGCAATCATTTCCGCTTCGTTTTCGAAGGTCACCAGCACGTCGCCAATCTGGTTGGTCATGAACGTGGTGGTGGCTGCACGGCCACCGGTATCCAGTACTGGCGCTTGCTTGAACAGCTTGCCGACGAAGTCTTTGGCCTTGTTCTCGTCACCGCCGTTTTTCAGCACGTAACCCCAGGCGGACAGATAAGTGTAGCGACCGTTACCCGAGGTTTTCGGGTTCGGCACGATCACTTGCACGCCGTCCTTGAGCAGATCCGGCCAGTCTTTCAGGGCTTTCGGATTGCCTTTGCGGACGATGAACACGGTGGCCGAGGTGAACGGTGCGCTGTTGTTCGGCAAGCGGGTGACCCAGTTGTCCGGGACCAGTTTGCCGTTGTCTGCCAGGGCGTTGATGTCGGTGGCCATGTTCATGGTGATGACGTCAGCCGGCAGGCCATCGATCACCGAACGCGCCTGTTTGCTGGAGCCGCCGAAGGACATCTGCAAGGTGATGTTTTCGTTGTGCTCGGCTTGCCAGTGTTTCTGGAACGCTGTGTTGTAGTCCTTGTAGAAATCTCGCATCACGTCGTAGGAAACGTTGAGCAGGGTCGGTGCGGCCTGAGCCACGCTGGTCAGGGCCAGGCCAGCAGCGAGAAGTGAGGCGCCAAAGAGTTTTTTCACTGCGCATTCCTTGTTTTATAAAGAGTGTTCTGTAAAGTTTTTTGTAAAAAGTGAGGCAATTTGCCAGCGACTATAGCCGGGCTCGCATAGGCCTTTAAAGATTAAAAAGCACTTTGCTTATTCCATTTTCTTAAACAAAGCATTCCCGCAACGGGAGCAAAACGCCGCCCCGTGTTCGTGATTGTTTTTCTTGCACACCGGGCAGTCGTGTTGCAGCTGTTCACCGCGCATGGCGTTGGCCAGTTCGGCGGTGAAAATCCCGGTCGGCACGGCGATGATCGAGTAACCGGTGATCATCACCAGGGACGAAATAACCTGGCCCAACGGTGTCTTGGGCACGATGTCGCCGAAGCCCACCGTGGTCAACGTGACGATCGCCCAGTAGATGCCTTTGGGAATGCTGGTGAAGCCGTGTTCCGGGCCTTCGATCACGTACATCAACGTGCCGAACACCGTCACCAGCGTGCAGACGCTGACCAGAAACACCACGATTTTCTGCTTGCTGCCGCGCAACGCCGACATCAGATAGTTGGCTTGCTTGAGGTACGGGCTGAGCTTGAGCACGCGGAAAATCCGCAGCATCCGAATGATCCGAATAATCAGCAAATACTGCGCATCGGCGTAATACAACGCCAGGATGCCGGGCACGATCGCCAGCAAATCCACCAGCCCGTAAAAGCTGAATGCATAGCGCAACGGCTTGGGCGAGCAGTACAGGCGCAGGCCATATTCGATGACGAAGATGACGGTGAAGCCCCACTCGATGTTCGCCAGCACGTTGGCGTAGTTCTGGTGGATGGAGTCGATGCTGTCGAGCATCACAATCACGATGCTCGCGAGGATGATCAACAGCAGGATGCCGTCGAAGCGCCGCCCCGCCTTGGTGTCGCTTTGGAAAACCATGACGTAAAGCTCTTCACGCCAGTTTTTGCTGCTGTCCATGGATACCGCCTGAACCAATAATCAGCGAAGCCTAGGTTGATTCTCCTCCAGAGTGCAAGGCGCACGGGCGACAGCGATCATGCCGAGCATCTGAATAACCGTGCGGATCAGCCAGCAGGAGAGGATGAACGGCGCGGTCAGCGTTGGCAGACCGATGGCGGCAAACACCGAGGTCAGCAACAGCGCTGATGCAATGCCGACCAGCGGCAGCCACGGATGCTGGCGCAGCGAGTTCAAGGCGAGGGCGGCGAGTACGGCGTTATAGCCACCGAGGCCGATCAATGCGCTGTAAACGTCGTGATGCAGCAGGCTCCAGCCCATGCCCGCGACAGACGCCAACAACGCCCAGCAGAATGCGCGGCGATCAGCGATCAGCAAACCCACGGCAATCATCGCACCGGCCAGCGGATGACCGAGGAACATCACCTGGCCGAAGCCTTTCAGCGGTGCGGCGAGCATGTTCAGCGTGTTGATTTCGATTAGATGCGCTTTTGTCGAGGGGGTGGCGAAGCACAGCAGCAACCAGCCCAACCCAACGAAGGGCGCCGTATAGGCAGGCAGGTAGTGGCTGACCCGGACGCGTTTGAGCCATTGCTGAGTCAGCATCGCGCTCAGTCCGCCCGCAGCAATGATCAGCGGCGGCAACAGTGCTGACCAAGGGAAATACAGGCTCAGCAAAAGGCCGAGCAAGACACCGTTGTAACTGAACAGCCCGGCCTGACGATCGGCCTTGGCATAACCGCGTCGTTGCGCGGTGAGCAACCCGGCGACGCCGCCCAGCAGCGCACCGCCGAGCAGGGTAGGCGCGGTGAAAAGAATCGCCAACAGGCACAGCAGACCAAACAGCGGATGGCGCTGAAGGAAGATCTGGCTGAAACCGTTGAGCAGGGCAGTCGCCCAGTCGGGGCAGTGGGTGTTGAAGTGGTTGGCAGGCATGATGGAGTCTGGGGGCAGAGGATAATCAAAAGGTCTTGCACAAAACCTGTGGCGAGGGAGCTTGCTCCCGCTGGGCTGCGGAGCGGCCCCAATTGGGCAAATGCGGTTTTTCTATTGGAACCGTCATGCCAGACGACTGCTGCGCAGTCGAGCGGGAGCAAGCTCCCTCGCCACAGGGTGATTTGTTAGATCAGGGTTTCTATTCGCAACGAGTTAGTCGACCCCGGCTGCCCAAACGGCACACCCGCCGTGATCAACAGCGTGTCACCCCGCTTGGCCATGCCTTGGGCCTGCGCAATCTCCAGCGCCGTCGAGCACACTTCATCCACTTGCCGCAGCCGATCATTGACCACCGAATGCACGCCCCACGCCACCGTCAAGCGGCGCGCCGTCTGCAGGTTCGGCGTCAGGTTGAGGATTGGCACCGTCGGCCGTTCCCGCGCTGCACGTAAACTCGACGTGCCGGACTCGCTGTAATTCACCAGCACCGCCACCGGCAACACATTGCTGATGCGGCGGATCGCGCAGCTGATTGCGTCTGAAACAGTCGCCTCGGCCTTCGGCCGGCTCACGTCCAGTTGCGCCTGGTAATCCGGGCCGTTTTCCACCTGGCGAATGATTTTGCTCATCATCTGCACGGCTTCCAGCGGGTACTCGCCGGAGGCGGTTTCCGCCGACAGCATCACCGCATCCGCACCTTCAGCCACGGCGTTAGCCACATCAGTGACTTCGGCGCGGGTCGGGGCCGGGGAGAAGCGCATCGATTCGAGCATCTGCGTCGCCACCACCACCGGTTTGCCGAGTTCGCGGCACAAGCTGATGATGTTTTTCTGAATCTGCGGCACGCTTTCCGCCGGCACTTCCACGCCCAGGTCACCGCGCGCGACCATGATCGCGTCGCTCAACTCGGCGATTTCCCGCAACTGAGTCACCGCCGATGGCTTCTCGATCTTGGCCATCAAGAACGCTTTGTCGCCGATCAGTTCGCGGGCTTCGCGGATGTCTTCCGGCCGCTGCACGAACGACAGCGCAACCCAGTCCACACCCAGCTCCAGACCAAAGCTTAAGTCGCGGCGATCCTTGGCGGTCAGCGGGCTCAGTTCCAGCACCGCTTGCGGCACGTTCACGCCTTTGCGATCCGAGAGCTCACCGCCGTTGAGCACCGTGGTGTCGATGGCGTCGGCGTACTTGGTGACCACGCGCAGTCGCAGCTTGCCGTCGTCCAGCAGCAGGTCCATGCCAGGCTCGAGTGCGGCGATGATTTCCGGGTGTGGCAGGTTGACCCGGCGCTGATCGCCCGGCGTCGGGTCGAGGTCCAGGCGCAGGGCCTGGCCACGATGCAGTTGCACTTTGCCTTCAGCGAACTTGCCGACCCGCAGTTTCGGGCCTTGCAAGTCCATCAGAATGCCCAACGGGTAATTGAGCTGGCGCTCGACTTCACGAATCCACTGATATCGCTGCGCGTGGTCGGCGTGATCGCCGTGGCTGAAGTTCAGGCGAAAGATGTTGACCCCAGCCTGCACCAGCTCACGGATATCGTCGATCCCGTCGGTGGCAGGGCCGAGGGTGGCGAGGATTTTGACCTTTTTATCAGGCGTCATTTTTAGGGCTCTCGAGGATCAGGATGGCGCGGAAGTCGTTGACGTTGGTGCGGGTCGGTTCGGTGACGATCAGGGCGTCCAGCGCCTCGAAATAGCCGTAGCCATTGTTGTTGTCCAGCTCGTCGCTGGCGCTCAAGCCGAGGGCGGCGGCGCGGGCGTAACTGTCCGGGGTCATGATGGCGCCGGCGTTGTCTTCGGAGCCGTCGATGCCGTCGGTGTCACCGGCCAGTGCATAGACGCCGGGCAGGCCTTTGAGGCTGTCGGTCAGGCTCAGCAGGAATTCGGCGTTGCGCCCGCCACGGCCATTGCCGCGCACGGTGACAGTGGTTTCACCGCCCGAGAGAATCACGCAAGGCGTCGCCAGTGGCTGGCCATGCAAGACCACTTGCCGAGCAATGCCGGCATGAACCTTGGCCACTTCGCGGGATTCGCCTTCCAGGTCGCCGAGGATCAGCGGGCTGAAACCGGCCTGACGCGCTTTCACGGCGGCCGCTTCAAGCGATTGCTGGGGGCGGGCGATCAGCTGGAAGTGACTGCGCGCCAGGCTCGGATCGCCAGGTTTGACCGTCTCCGATTCCGGGCTCTGCAGCCAGGTGCGCACCGAAGCCGGTACGTCGATGCCGTAGCGTTTGAGGATTGCCAGGGCTTCGGCTGAAGTGCTTGGATCGGCCACGGTAGGGCCGGAGGCGATGACCGTGGCGAGGTCGCCCGGCACATCGGAAATCGCGTAGGTATAAACAGTGGCCGGCCAGCAGGCTTTACCGAGGCGGCCGCCCTTGATCGCCGAGAGGTGTTTGCGCACGCAATTCATCTCGCCGATGGTGGCGCCGGATTTGAGCAGCGCTTTGTTGATCGATTGCTTGTCAGCGAGGGTGATGCCGGCCGCCGGTAATGCCAGCAGGGCAGAGCCGCCGCCCGAAAGCAGGAAGATCACGCGGTCGTCTTCGCTCAGGTTGCTGACCAGTTCAAACACCCGCTTGGCGACGGCTTGACCGGCGGCGTCAGGCACCGGGTGAGCCGCTTCGACGACTTCGATTTTTTCGCACGGGGCGCCGTGACCGTAACGGGTGACCACCAGACCGGAGACTTCACCCCGCCAGCAACGCTCCACCACTTGGGCCATGGCTGCTGCGGCTTTGCCGGCGCCGATGACGATCACCCGACCGCTGCGATCTTTGGGTAAATGGGCTTCGAGGACTTGCTGCGGATGGGCCGCGTCGATGGCTGTGGCAAACAGCTCGCGCAGGAATTGTTGCGGATCGACCGACATGGCGGGCTCCCGGGAATTTCTTGTTATTGGAGAACGACTCGGTTCCCTGTGGGAGCGGGCTTGCTCGCGAAGGCGGCTTCACATTCAACAGAGATGTTGACTGACACGCCGCTTTCGCGAGCAAGCCCGCTCCCACAGGTTTTGTGCAGGGCTTTGTTACTTATCGCGAATCGAGAAATTCGCCATGTGTTCCAGGCCCTTGATCAGCGCCGAGTGGTCCCAGTTGCTGCCACCGATCGCTGCGCAGGTGCTGAATACTTGCTGGGTGTTGGCGGTGTTCGGCAGGTTGATGTTCAGCTCTTTAGCGCCTTGCAGGGCCAGGTTCAGGTCCTTCTGGTGCAGGCTGATGCGGAAGCCCGGATCGAAGGTACCTTTGATCATGCGCTCGCCATGAACTTCGAGGATCTTCGACGAAGCAAAACCGCCCATCAGCGCTTCACGCACCTTGGCGGGATCGGCACCGTTTTTCGAGGCGAACAGCAGCGCTTCGGCCACGGCCTGAATGTTCAGCGCGACGATGATCTGGTTCGCCACTTTGGCGGTTTGACCGTCGCCGTTACCGCCCACCAGGGTGATGTTCTTGCCCATGGCCTGGAACAGCGGCAGCGCGCGTTCGAAGGCATCGGCATCACCGCCGACCATGATGCTCAAGGTCGCGGCCTTGGCGCCGACTTCACCGCCAGACACGGGCGCGTCGAGGTACTGAGCGCCTTTTTCGTTGATTTTGGCAGCGAAGGCTTTGGTGGCCGTCGGCGAGATCGAACTCATGTCGATCACGACTTTGCCTTTGCCCACGCCGGCCGCAACACCGTCGGCGCGGAACAGCACGTCGTCGACCTGCGGGGTATCCGGCACCATGACGATGATGAATTCGGCTTCTTGCGCGACTTCTTTCGGGTTCGCCAGGGCGACGGCACCACCGGCAATCAGGTCAGCAGGTGCGGGGTCGTGATGCGCCGACAGGAACAGGCTGTGACCGGCTTTCTGCAGGTTCAACGCCATTGGGTGGCCCATGATGCCGGTGCCGATAAATCCGATTTTAGCCATGAGAAATTCCTCTTGTTTTTATTGCTCTGTTCGCAAAATTCGTGGGTGTCAGCGAGGACGCCTTCGCGGGCAAGCCTCGCTCCTACGGGTGCGTGTCTGTCACCCTATTGCGTATCAACCTGATCCTGTAGGAGCGAGGCTTGCCCGCGAAGAACGATGACGCGGCGACAGGTCAGATCGCGTTATGGGTTTTGAGCCAGCTCAGGCCCGCTTCAGTGGTGGTCAGCGGCTTGTATTCACAGCCGACCCACCCCTGATAACCAATCCGGTCCAGGTGTTCGAACAGGAAGCGGTAGTTGATTTCACCGGTGCCAGGTTCGTTGCGCCCCGGGTTGTCGGCCAACTGGATGTGGTTGATCTCGCCCAGGTGCGCAGCCATGGTGCGGGCCAGGTCGCCCTCCATGATTTGCATGTGATAGATGTCGTATTGCAGGAACAGGTTGGCGCTGCCGACCTGCTCGCGAATCGACAGGGCTTGCGCCGTGTTGTTCAGGTAGAAACCCGGGATGTCGCGGGTGTTGATCGCTTCCATCACCAGTTTGATGCCCGCCGCTTGCAGCTTGTCGGCGGCGTATTTGAGGTTGGCGACGAAGGTTTTTTCCACGGTGGCATCGTCGACGCCTTGTGGACGAACACCGGCCAGGCAGTTGACCTGGGTGTTGCCCAGCACTTTCGCGTAGGCAATCGCCAGGTCGACACCGGCGCGGAACTCTTCAACCCGGTCCGGCAGGCACGCGATACCGCGTTCGCCCTTGGCCCAGTCACCGGCCGGCAGGTTGAACAGCACCTGGGTCAGACCGTTGGCGTCGAGCTTGGCCTTGATCTCGGCAGAGCTGAAGTCGTAGGGGAACAGGTATTCGACACCACTGAAGCCGGCCTTGGCGGCCGCTTCGAAACGGGCAAGAAAATCCTGCTCAGTGAACAGCATGGACAGGTTGGCTGCGAAACGCGGCATGGTGGTCTCCCGTATGTGTGTGGTCCCCCTGTAGGAGCGAGGCTTGCCCGCGAAGGCGTCGTGTCAGTCGACATCAATGTTGAATGGTACGACCCCTTCGCGGGCAAGCCTCGCTCCTACACAAGGAGCGTTCAGCTGTTAATCCAGCAACGAAATCGCGGTCGGCGCATCGTTGCCGACCAGCGCCAGGTCTTCGAATTCGTTGACGGCGTTGATCTCGGTGCCCATGGAAATGTTGGTCACGCGCTCCAGAATAATCTCGACGATCACCGGCACCTTGAACTCTTCGATCAGCTCCTGAGCCTTGCGCAGAGCAGGCTGGATCTGACCCGGTTCGAACACACGCAGCGCCTTGCAGCCGAGGCCTTCGGCGACCGCGACGTGATCGACACCGTAACCGTTGAGTTCCGGAGCGTTCAGGTTGTCGAAAGACAGCTGCACGCAGTAGTCCATGTCGAAACCACGCTGAGCCTGACGAATCAGCCCCAGGTACGAATTGTTTACCACAACGTGGATGTACGGCAGCTTGAACTGCGCGCCCACCGCTAATTCTTCGATCATGAACTGGAAATCATAGTCGCCCGACAGTGCCACGACTTTGCGGGTCGGATCGGCCTTGACCACGCCCAGCGCGGCCGGAATGGTCCAGCCCAATGGGCCGGCCTGACCGCAGTTGATCCAGTGACGCGGCTTGTAGACGTGCAGGAACTGCGCGCCGGCAATCTGCGACAGGCCGATGGTGCTGACGTAGCAAGTGTCTTTGCCAAACACCTGGTTCATCTCTTCGTAAACCCGTTGCGGCTTGACCGGCACGTTGTCGAAGTGAGTCTTGCGCTGCAGGCTGGCTTTGCGCTGCTGGCAGTCTTGCAGCCAGGCGCTGCGGTTCTTCAGCTTGCCGGCGGCTTGCCATTCGCGAGCGACTTCGATGAACACGGTCAGCGCGGCTGCGGCGTCGGAGACGATGCCCAGGTCCGGGTTGAACACGCGGCCGATTTGCGTCGGCTCGATGTCGACGTGAATGAACTTGCGGCCTTCGGTGTACACATCGATCGAACCGGTGTGGCGGTTGGCCCAACGGTTACCGACGCCCAACACCACGTCGGACTTCAGCAGGGTGGCGTTGCCGTAGCGGTGCGATGTCTGCAGACCGACCATCCCGACCATCAATGGGTGATCGTCCGGGATGGTGCCCCAGCCCATCAGGGTCGGGATCACCGGGATACCGGTCAGCTCGGCGAACTCCACCAGCAACTCGCTGGCGTCGGCATTGATGATGCCGCCACCGGCGACCAGCAATGGACGCTCGGCCTGATCGAGCATGGCCAGGGCCTTCTCGATTTGCACACGGTTAGCGGTTGGCTTGGCCAGCGGCAGTGGTTGGTAGGCATCGATGTCGAATTCGATTTCAGCCATCTGCACGTCGAACGGCAGGTCGATCAGCACCGGGCCTGGACGGCCGGAGCGCATTTCATAGAAGGCTTTCTGGAACGCGTAAGGCACCTGGCCCGGTTCCATGACGGTGGTTGCCCACTTGGTCACTGGTTTGACGATCGCGGTGATGTCGACAGCCTGGAAGTCTTCCTTGTGCATACGGGCGCGGGGGGCCTGGCCGGTAATGCAAAGAATCGGGATCGAGTCGGCCGAGGCGCTGTAGAGCCCGGTGACCATGTCGGTGCCGGCCGGGCCGGAGGTGCCGATGCACACGCCGATGTTGCCGGCCTTGGTGCGGGTGTAGCCCTCGGCCATGTGCGAGGCGCCTTCAACGTGGCGCGCGAGGACGTGATCGATGCCACCGACCTTCTGCAAGGCGGAGTACAGCGGGTTGATCGCGGCGCCCGGGATGCCAAAAGCGGTATCAACCCCTTCACGGCGCATCACCAGAACGGCGGCTTCGATTGCTCTCATTTTGCTCATGGTTTTGTGCCTCGTACGTTTTATAATTGTATACAAGTGGCTTTGCGCAGAGTTTATTCACGGCGGACGGCGCAGGTCAATCCATTTTCTCAAGCAACTGTTTCATTCGTCGGAAGCCCAGCCTGCTGTGGCTTTTCGTCGCATGTGGCGCTTTTCGAGAATTATTGTATACAAAAAAATAACTCATTGTGTTCTATTTGTTGCATCGGACTGCGGCACAACCGCGCAGTCCATCGCTTTCCCTAAAACAAAATGAGGACGGCACCATGAGCGCTTTAACCTTGAAAGTTGCAGTCAACCTGATCAATCAGGCCATCACTGCAGGGCGTGCTATCTCTGCGGCGCCACTGACCATCGCGGTCCTGGATGCCGGCGGGCACTTGATGACATTGCAGCGCGAAGACGGCGCCAGCCTGCTGCGCCCGCAAGTCGCCATCGGCAAAGCCTGGGGCGCCATCGCCCTCGGCAAAGGCTCACGTCTGCTGGCACTGGACGCCCAACAACGCCCGGCATTCTTCGCCGCGCTGAACAGCCTGGGGCAGGGCAGCGTCGTGCCGGCACCGGGCGGCGTTTTGATTCGGGATCAAGACGGGAATTTGCTGGGGGCGGTGGGCATCAGCGGGGATCTGTCGGATGTTGACGAGCAGTGTGCGATCAGTGCGATCGAGGCGGTGGGGTTGCGGGCGGATGCGGGGGTGACGGCCTGATTCTGTATTGATTGATTGATTGATTGATTGATTGATTGATCTATCGCCATCGCCAGCAGGACTGGCTCCCACAGGGGATGTTTGTCGCACACGAATTTCGTGTTCACAGAGATCCAGTGTGGGAGCTAGCCTGCTAGCGATGACGGACTACCAGACACATCCAGCTAAATGTATGCCCCGCCCTTGGGTGATATCAGGTCTAGCCTTCCAGATGAATTAATCATGCAAGGGGCAAAGGAATGCCTGATCTACCCGCTTCAAATCGCTTGCGCATTGGCCGCTATACCGAATCCAATCGGATTTACTTGCTGACTACCAATACACACGATCGAAAGCCAATATTCAAAGACCTCACCTTGGGTAGAGTGGTGGTTAATCAATTTCGCTGCGCTCAGGATCAAGGCATCGCGAATTCACTGGCCTGGGTTGTCATGCCCGATCATTTCCATTGGCTGGTCGAGTTACAGCAGGGATCGTTGGGTGACCTGATGCAAAAGACCAAATCACTGAGCACCAAAGCGGTGAATCAGTTCACTGGCCGCAAGGTCAATCTCTGGCAGAAAGGCTTTCATGACCGTGCTCTGCGGCGGGAAGAGGATTTGGTGAAGGTGGCGCGGTATGTCGTGGCCAACCCATTGCGCGCCGGATTGGTTGAGAAACTGGGCGACTATCCACTGTGGGATGCTATTTGGGTTTGAGCTGAATCCAGGTCGTCTTCATCGCTAGCAGGCTAGCTCCCACAGGGGATTTGTGAACACCATAGATCCGATGTGGGAGCTAGCCTGCTAGCGATAAAGTCACCGTAATCTTAATGATCCGGCTCACACCCCTTGAGCACCAACCGGATGATCGTCTGCGCCGCCGCCTCATAATCAGCCTCATCGAGCTTGGCCTTTCCGGTCACCGCAGAAATCTGCCAGTCAAAGTCGGCATAGGTCTGGGTCGCGGCCCAGATGCTGAACATCAGGTGGTTAGGGTCGATCGGGGCGATCTGGCCGCGGTCGATCCAGGTCTGGATGCAGTCGATGTTGTGCTTGGCCTGGCCGTTGAGCTGTTCCACCAGGTCGGCGCTCAGGTGCGGTGCGCCGTGCATGATTTCGCTGGCGAACACTTTAGAGGCGAAGGGCAGGTCGCGGGAGATGCGGATTTTTGAGCGAATGTAGCCACTCAGCACTTCGCTGGGCACGCCGTCGGCGTTGAACGGCGTCGAAGCCTGCAGAATCGGTTCGATGATGCTTTCAAGGACCTCGCGGTAGAGGTTTTCCTTGGATTTGAAGTAGTAATAGACGTTGGGCTTGGGCAATCCCGCCTTGGCTGCGATGTCACTGGTTTTGGTCGCAGCGAAGCCCTTGTCGGCAAATTCTTCACTGGCGGCACGCAGGATCAGTTCTTTGTTGCGCTCGCGGATAGTGCTCATAAACCAGGGGGTTCCTTGCCTGTTCTGGCGGTTGCGCATGGTAGCACCGGCCTCGCGCGGCGCTCAAGAATGCCCCGTGTGGCGCTCGGTCGCGCTATGCTGCGCGGCATCCATTCAAGAAGGAAACCTGATTCATGGCAGGAAGCAGTTTGCTGTTGCTGATCGACGACATCGCCGCCGTTCTGGACGATGTGGCGTTGATGACCAAGATGGCCGCCAAGAAGACCGCGGGCGTACTCGGCGACGATCTCGCGCTCAATGCCCAGCAGGTCAGTGGCGTTCGTGCCGAGCGGGAAATTCCGGTCGTTTGGGCGGTGGCCAAGGGGTCATTTCTCAACAAGTTGATCCTGGTGCCGTCGGCCTTGGCCATCAGCGCATTCGTTCCGTGGCTGGTTACGCCGTTGTTGATGGTCGGTGGCGCCTACCTGTGTTTCGAGGGTTTCGAGAAACTCGCCCACAAATTCCTGCACAGCAAGGCTGAAGACCAGGCCGAGCACGCGCAACTGGTCGAGGCGGTGGCTGATCCGGCGGTCGATCTGGTGGCATTCGAGCAGGACAAGATCAAGGGCGCCATCCGCACTGACTTCATCCTCTCGGCGGAAATCATCGCCATCACCCTCGGCACCGTGGCGGATGCATCGTTGACCCAGCAGGTCATCGTGCTGTCGGGTATCGCCATCGTCATGACCATCGGTGTCTATGGTCTGGTGGCGGGCATCGTCAAGCTCGATGACCTCGGTCTGTGGCTGACCCAGAAGCCTGGGCAGATGGCCAAAAGTATCGGCGGCGGGATTCTGCGCGCAGCGCCGTACATGATGAAAAGCCTGTCGGTGATCGGCACGGCGGCGATGTTCCTGGTGGGCGGCGGGATTCTGACCCATGGCGTGCCGGTTGTTCATCACTGGATTGAAAGCGTCAGCGCAGGGGCGGGCGGTGCCGGGTTTATCGTGCCGACGTTGTTGAATGCGGTGGCGGGGATTGTGGCCGGTGCTGTTGTGTTGGCGGGCGTGATGGTCGTCAGCAAAATCTGGAAAGCACTGAAGGGCTAGCGCCTGGCACTACCCAAATTTGGGAGCGAGCCGGCTCCGGACGGCGTTCCGACGATAGCGGTGTGTCAGTCAGCGTAGATGTTGACTGTGTTGGCCTCATCGCGAGCAGGCTCGCTCCCACAGGTGATATGTACTGTTTTAGATTTCAATAAAAAGGCCATTCGACTCGCATCGAATGGCCTTTTTTGTTGCCGCCGTATTTACTCGGCAATCTGCAACTTGCGTGACTCGGTGTACACGTAGCGCACTTTCTCGTACTCGAACGGCGAGTTCAGTTGGCCGTAGCGGAAGCTGTTCTGGTAGCGCTTGTCGACACCGCGCAGGACCCAGACCTCAGGATGGTTGGAGCTGACTTCCGAGACGTTCAGGAAGTTGATCGCCGATTCGGCGCTGAAGTCCACCACCAGGCCGCCCGTGTCGCGGATGTTTGAAGGGCCAAGGATCGGCAGCACGAAGTAGGCGCCACCCGGTACACCGTAGAAGCCCAGGGTCTGACCGAAGTCTTCGCTCTGGCGCGGCAGGCCCATGGCGGTGGCCGGGTCCCACAGGCCGGCGATGCCGATGGTGGTGTTGAGCAGAAGGCGCGCGGTGGTTTCCATCGACCGCTTGCCTTTGAACTGCAGCAGGCTGTTCATCAGGTTCGGCACATCGCCGACGTTATTGAAAAAGTTGCTCACCCCGGTGCGCAGGAAGCTCGGCGTGATGTAGCGATAACCGTCGACCACCGGCAGGAACACCCATTGGTCGAAGCGGTAGTTGAAGTGATAAACCCGGCGGTTCCACTCTTCCAGCGGGTCGTAGACGTTCAGCGCATTGAGCGTGGAACGTTCGAATTCGCGCTGATCCAGCCCCGGGTTGAACTTGAGTTTGCTCAGCGGTTCCTTGAAACCGTCACTGTCGACCACGACAGGTGCGTTGGCTTCGCTGTTGTCGGCATTGGCGACGCCTGCACAGAGTAACGCAGCGATAAGCAGGAGGTATTTAGCCACGGAAAAACTCCAGCATGGCGTCGCTGTTGACGCGGTAGTTAAGGTTGCCGCAATGGCCGCCCAGTGGATAAACGGTCAAACGGTCGCCGAAGGTCTTGCGCAGGAAGCCCAGGTCACCAGGGCCGAGGATCACGTCGTCGGCGTTATGCATGACGGCGATTTTCGGGCTGTCTTGCAGGTAATCCTTGAGTGCGTACAGGCTGACCTGGTCGATTAGTTGCAGCAGGCTGCCGCCGTCGGTGCGGGCGCGCCACATCGGTATGACTTGCTCGGTGAGGTAGCAGTCGAAGTCGCACTGCAGCGCACGTTTGAGGAATGGCGTGAGGGTGGTGCCTTCTGTGATCGGGTATTTCGGGGGCGTGATCAGGCCGCGACGGTTGATCAGGTCCGAAGTGAAGGCAATGTCGGCCGCCGAAAAGCGGAACGAGGTGCCGATCAGCATGGCCATTTGTTCGTTGGTCAGGTGTTGTTTGGACTGCTGGAAGTCGTAGAGCAGCGCATCGTTGAGGTCGATGTAGCCTTTTTGCTGGAAGTAGCGGGTCAGCTTGTTCAGCACCAGTTCATAGAAAGTGGTGCTGTTGTTGATGCCCTTGACCTCGGTCTGGACCAGCTTGTCCAGGTTGGAGATCGAGGTGTAGAGGTTGACCGGCGGGTTGAGCAGCAAGACTTTCTTGAAGTTGAAGCTGCGGCGGGTTTCGTCCAGGTGCGCGACAAATGCCGCATCCAGTGCGCCCAGGCTGTAGCCGGTCAGGTAGTAATCGGTGACGGGCACTTTCGGATTTTGCGCCCGCACGGCCTGCATCACCCGGTACATGTCTTCGGCGTCTTCCTTGGTGATACCGGGTGTGGCAAAGCGTGAAGCCGCGCTCATAAAGTCGAAACTGGTGGGCGACGACAGTTGCACCACGTGATAGCCGGCCTTGTAGTAGAGCTTTTTCAGGTATTCATTGAGGCTGCTGTCATAACGCGCGCCGGTGCCGGCGATCAGGAAGATCAGCGGCGCGGCCTTGTCTTGCGTGGCGATGCGGTAGGTCAGCTTCTTTACCGGCCAGAAGTTGTCCGGCAACTGGAATTCACGCTCCGGGCGCAGAGTCACGCTGCGTGTCTGTTGATTGATGTCGTCATCCAGTGGCAACTCCGGACGCAGTTCCGGCGGAGTTGTGGCGATGGTCGCCTCGAAAGGGTTGGTCAAGGGGTAGCCATAACTGGCGGCGTCGATATCGACCGCCAGCGCGGACGCACTCAAAATAAGGCCGCCAAACAGGGCGGCGAAGCGCAAGGAACGGAGCATGACTAGATCCCTTAGAGGAAGGTGCCGAATGAAGTTCGCAGGCTATGACCACGGGGTTTGCGCCAAAGTGCCATGCTGCGGCACCAATCAGGGCGAATTTCGGATCAATAGTAGTTGGACGATACACTTTGCAGCTATTTGGTGAGCAATTATCTGTTGCGCGCGTTTGCTTGACGCTGTCGGGGGATTAAGCTGGCCGCCGTTTTCGTTTATTGGAGTGCTTCATGTCCCGCCGTCTGCCCGTGATTTTGTTACTCGTTTTGCTGCCGTTATGGCTCGTTGCCAGTTATGGCGCGCGTTATGGCTTCATGGAGGATGCGCAGTGGGTTGGCATCTGCGTGGACGAGGCAAGCCGTTGGGAATGCCAGGTCCGTTCGAACCTGGGCTGGATGATTCACTTCAAGGTATTGGGCTACGCTGCTTTGGGCGCCGCGATTATCGGTTTTGTCGTGCAGGGCCGGGGCGGGTGGTGGCTGGCGGTGCTGGCGCTGGTGTTCGGGTTTCCGGCGCTGGCGTTGTACAACACGACGTTGGCCGTTTTTGCGGTGGTGATTGCGGGGTTGCGTCTGGTTCGGGCGTCTCGTAGCGCCTGACAGTCCGTCTTCGCGGGCAAGCCACGCTCCCACAGGATCCTCGTCGTACACAAAATCTGTATACGCTGAAGAACCCTGTGGGAGCGTGGCTTGCCCGCGATGAGGCCGGCAGCGGCGCTGAAGATCAGGCCTTGCGAACCCGCAAACTGCGCCACAATGCGGCAACCATCAAAACACTCACAAGCGCCCAACCCCAGGCTTGCTGGTTTTGCAACCCTTCACGGAACAGCTGCGGTGCAATGCCGGCGCCGATGATGAAGGCCAGCAGGGCGATTTCACGGCGCGGCACGCTCACCGGGCGGCACAGGTAAACCAGTGCCGGCAGTATGAAGGCGACACTCGGGAAACTGCGATAGCGCGGATCGAACACCAGCTCCAGCATCATCACCGCCGCCGCAAACCCTGCCGCGGCGACCAGCCAGCCCGCTCGACGCTCCAGTGCACTGAATGCACGCTCACGCCAACCGGTGCGAGCGCTCAGCGTCAATGCGGCATGCGCCAGCACCAGCAGATTCAACCCCGTCAGCAACGCCACCCACAACCATTCACTGGCGAAGCGCGTCGTGACACGCGCCAGATCGCCCCAAGCGCCAATCGAGCAAGCCGCCAGTGCGCCGAGCAGCGGCAGCACCAAGGCAGCACGAGTGGTGCGTACACGCCCGCCAAGGATCAGCGTGCCGACAAAGATCAAGCCGCCAACGGCCAGCCACTGCGACCAGTACGGCACGTTCGACACGGGACCGGCCAGCACGCCTTTGTCCTGGCGATCGGCATCGAACAGCCCCCAGTAACCACCGACCGCACCTTCGCTGGCGCGTTTCCACGGCTGGTCGAAGGCTTCGATAAGGTTGTAATGCCAGCCTTGCTGCTCGGCCATGATGACAAAACCGCGAATGAACTTGGCTTCGTTAACCCGGCTCGGCAGGGCGGTTTCGCGCTGACGGCCTTCGCTCGGCCAACCGGTTTCGCCAATCACCACGTCCTTGGGCGCGAATTTGTTGCCGAACACCTGACGCACTTCGGCCACATGCTGCAGCGCGGCGTCGATATTCGAGGGATCATCTTCCCAGTACGGCAGCAAATGGATGGTCAGGAAATCCACCGCCGGGGCGATTTCCGGGTGCTTGAGCCAAAACTCCCAGACATCGGCGTAAGTGACCGGCTGCTTGACCTGGCTTTTGACCTTATTGATCAGCTTCGCCAGCTGTGTACCCGTGACTTCCTTGCGCAGCAGGGTTTCGTTGCCGACGATCACCGAGGACACCACGTCTGCGTTGGCGTTGGCCGAGGCGATCAGCAGGTCGACTTCTTTCTCGGTGTCCACCGGGTTGCTGTTGACCCAGGCGCCGATCATCAGTTTCAGACCATGCTTGCGCGCCAGATCGGGCAACGCCTCGAGGCCAGTCATGGAATAGGTGCGGATGCACTCGAAGCTTTTGGCCAGCAGCGCGAGGTCGGCGTCCATGCGCTCGGGGCGCAACTTGAACGGCACGTCGAACGGCGACTGGTCCTTGTCGAACGGGGTATAGGAGGCGCATTGCAGCTTGTGCGTCGCGCTGGCCACGTCCGGCAGGATCACCGGTTTGCCGAGGCCGTACCAGAAGCCGCCGAGGGCAAACAGCCCCAGCAAGCAAGCGAAAAGATAAGCCGGAAAAGGAAAGCGGGATGTCGCGGGCATGGTCAGGCCGTCTGGGAGCAAAGCCGCGCATGTTACCTTCATTTGCCCCGCCCTAGGGGGCTTGCATAATTTTGACATGCAAAGTTCGGGCGGATTGGCCGGCGCATTCGAGGCGGTCGTGATTAATGGCGTTCTGATGTCGTTTCTCGATGCCTTGAGGTCGCTGACAGCACAGGTCGCGGTTGTCGTCAGGTTGATTATCGAGGCATCAGTGCTCTCTTAGAAAATCACGCTGATGTTCGAACGAGTTTGCGGTGGGCGTGATGGGGGCGCTGTGCACCATAACAATACGTTGACGCGACTCGGCACCCGTCGAGCGCAGCACTTTCGGGGAAGTAACGATGAAGATGCGACGACTTTTAGGCGCAGGTGCCGCTCTGGTGCTTGCGATTGGCTCCACATTTGCCAATGCCGAGAGCAAAACCCTGAGCATCGGTTACGTTGACGGTTGGTCCGATAGCGTCGCGACCACACATGTGGCCGCCGAAGTGATCAAGCAAAAGCTGGGTTATGACGTGAAACTGCAAGCCGTCGCCACCGGGATCATGTGGCAGGGTGTGGCCACCGGCAAACTCGACGCCATGTTGTCCGCCTGGCTGCCGGTGACTCACGGCGAATACTGGACCAAGAACAAGGATCAAGTCGTCGATTACGGTCCGAACTTCAAAGATGCAAAAATCGGCTTGATCGTGCCGGAATACGTCAAGGCCAAAACCATTGACGATCTGAAAACGGACGACAGCTTCAAAAAACGCATCGTCGGCATTGACGCCGGTTCGGGCGTGATGCTTAAAACCGAGCAGGCGATCAAGGATTACGATCTGACCGGGTATCAACTCAAGGCCAGTTCCGGCGCCGGCATGATCGCCGAGCTGACCCGTGCCGAGAAGAAAAACGAATCCATTGCCGTCACCGGTTGGGTGCCGCACTGGATGTTCGCCAAGTGGAAACTGCGCTTCCTGGACGACCCGAAAGGCGTTTATGGCGCGGCTGAAACCGTGAACAGCATTGGCAGCAAAGAACTGGCGACCAAGGCACCGGAAGTTGCCAAGTTCCTGAAGAACTTCCAGTGGGCCTCGAAAGACGAAATCGGCGAAGTCATGTTGGCGATTCAAGACGGCGCCAAGCCTGAAGCCGCGGCGAAAGATTGGGTGGCCAAACACCCTGAGCGCGTTGCAGACTGGATCAAGTGATTTGAGCTGACGGCTCTAGTCAGCCACTATCAAGGCCCCTTGGCATATTGCCAAGGGGCCTTTTGTTTTTTTGTAGGAGCCAGGCTTGCCGGCGAAAGCGATCGTGAGGACGCCTTCGCCGGCAAGCCTGGCTCCTACAAAAGTTGCGTCACACCAGAAAATGGCGATTCTGTCATGTCGTTCTAATACTAAGGTCGTCTGGAACCTGCCCCGCAGCCGCATAGAGTGGATAACGTTCCAACTTCATCTGTGCTGCGAGGATAAAAACAATGAACGACAGCATTTACCTCTCGATTCAAAACAGCCCGCGCTTCAAGGAGCTGGTTAGTAAGCGAGAAAGGTTCGCCTGGATTCTTTCGGCGATCATGCTTGGGCTTTACTCCGGATTCATCCTTTTGATTGCTTACGGGCCGCATATTCTGGGGGCGAAAATCAGCCCCGAGTCTTCGATTACCTGGGGGATACCGATTGGTGTCGGGCTGATTCTCTCGGCCTTTATCCTGACTGCAATCTATGTGCGACGCGCCAATGGCGAATTCGACGACCTGAACAATCTGATTCTCAAGGAGGCTCAGCAATGATCCGGCGTCTATTGGCTCTATTGAGCGTTGCAGCATTCGCACCGGGTGCCTGGGCGGCTGAAGCCCTGACCGGCGCGGTTCAGAAACAACCGCTGAACGTCGCCGCGATTCTGATGTTCGTGGCGTTCGTCGGCGCGACTTTGTATATCACCTACTGGGCCTCCAAGAAAAATAACTCGGCGGCCGACTACTATGCGGCCGGCGGCAAGATCACTGGTTTCCAGAATGGTCTGGCGATTGCCGGTGACTACATGTCCGCGGCGTCCTTCCTGGGTATTTCCGCCCTGGTGTTCACTTCCGGCTACGATGGCCTGATCTACTCGATCGGCTTCCTGGTGGGCTGGCCGATCATTCTGTTCCTGATCGCCGAGCGCCTGCGTAACCTGGGCAAGTACACCTTTGCCGATGTGGCGTCCTACCGCCTTGGGCAAACCCAGATTCGCTCGCTGTCCGCTTGCGGTTCGCTGGTGGTGGTGGCGTTCTACCTGATCGCGCAAATGGTCGGGGCCGGCAAGCTGATCCAGTTGCTGTTCGGTCTGGATTACCACGTGGCAGTGATCCTGGTCGGCGTCCTGATGTGCATGTACGTGCTGTTCGGCGGCATGCTGGCGACTACTTGGGTGCAGATCATCAAGGCAGTGCTGTTGCTGTCCGGTGCCTCGTTTATGGCGCTGATGGTGATGAAGCACGTCAACTTTGACTTCAACACGCTGTTCTCCGAGGCGATCAAGGTTCACGCCAAAGGCGAAGCGATCATGAGCCCGGGTGGTCTGGTGAAAGATCCGGTCTCCGCGTTCTCCCTGGGGCTGGCACTGATGTTCGGTACCGCTGGCCTGCCGCACATCCTGATGCGCTTCTTCACCGTGAGTGACGCAAAAGAAGCTCGCAAGAGCGTGCTGTATGCAACCGGCTTCATTGGCTACTTCTATATCCTGACCTTCATCATCGGCTTTGGCGCGATCCTGCTGGTCAGCACCAACCCGGCCTTTAAAGATGCGGCTGGCGCGCTGTTGGGCGGCAACAACATGGCGGCGGTGCACCTGGCCAACGCGGTGGGTGGCAGTATTTTCCTGGGATTCATTTCGGCGGTAGCGTTCGCGACCATTCTGGCAGTGGTTGCCGGTTTGACCCTGGCTGGTGCTTCGGCGGTGTCTCACGACCTGTATGCCAGCGTGATCAAGAAAGGCAAGGCCAACGAGAAGGACGAGATCCGTGTCTCGAAAATCACCACCATCGCTTTGGCGGTGCTGGCGATCGGCCTGGGCATTCTGTTCGAAAGCCAGAACATCGCGTTCATGGTGGGCCTGGCGTTCTCCATCGCGGCGAGCTGTAACTTCCCGGTGCTGCTGCTTTCCATGTACTGGAAGAAGCTGACCACACGTGGTGCGATGATTGGCGGCTGGTTGGGGCTAATCAGTGCCGTTGGTTTGATGGTGCTTGGGCCAACCATTTGGGTGCAGATCCTGCATCACGAGAAGGCTATCTTCCCGTATGAGTACCCGGCGCTGTTCTCCATGGCCATTGCGTTTATCGGGATCTGGTTCTTCTCGATCACTGACAAGTCCGCGGCTGGCGTTAATGAGCGAGCGCTGTTTTTCCCGCAGTTTGTTCGTTCGCAGACTGGTTTGGGGGCGAGTGGGGCGGTTTCTCACTAAGGCTTCGAGTTTGTCTGTGTAAGTTGCGTTAAACGAAAAATGCCCCGGTCGAGAGATCGGGGCATTTTTTTTTGTTGGGTGTTGCGCTGACCCTGTGGGAGCGGGCTTGCTCGCGAAGGCGGCCTGGTAGCCGACCTGTCTCTCTCAGGTGTACATATCCATTTCTGCGGTAACGGCTGCTGGCGGTTTCGCTCTTACAGCGAGTCCCTTTTGCAAACGCCCAAAAGGAACCAAAACGCTTCGCCCCAACGTCCGGCCCCTCGCCTGGGCTCGGCGTTCCTTCGCTCCGGCATTCATCTGGGGGCATCGCCTCCGGTCGGCTTCGCTTCGACCTCCTCTCGATGTGTGCGGCTTCGCCGCACGGCGCTACGCGCCTCCCCCCCAGATAACACCTCCACTCAGCCTCCCGAAGGGGCGGGCAGATCAAAATCAAAAGCTGCAGGCGAGCTAACGCTCGGCCTGATGAGTGGTGAAAAGCAAAAGCCGTACGCTGATTTGCTTTATGTGGGAGTGAGCCTGCTCGCGATGGGGTGGTTCAATCAACATTGCTTTGTCTGGCACACCGCCATCGCGAGCAGGCTCGCTCCTACAGGTGGTAGGTTTCTTTGGCTTTGGCTTTGGCTTTGGCTTTGGCTTTGGCTTTTGACGTTGATCTTGATCTTGATCTTGACCTCTCGCCCCTTCGGCAGGCCGAACGCCGGGGCGAAGCCTTTTGGTTCCTTTTTGCTGGGCCGGCACTCCGGCGTTTGAAAAAGGGGCTCGCTGTAAGAGCGAAACCATAAGTCGCCGTTACCGCAGAAATGGATATGTACCCAACCAAAAAACCAGTCGGCCCTCAGGCCGCTGAGACATCTGAGACCGCACAAACAAAAACGGCCTCTATGTAAATAGAGGCCGTTCCCGGTACAACTTTAAGACGTTATCGCAAGACAGGTCTTATTTGCGGTCTTCCAGCTTGGTAATGTCACGCGACTCGTAGCCGGTGTACAGCTGGCGCGGACGGCCAATCTTGTACGGGCTGGAGAGCATTTCTTTCCAGTGGGAGATCCAGCCGACGGTCCGCGCCAAAGCGAAGATCACGGTGAACATGCTGGTTGGAATGCCGATCGCCTTGAGGATGATCCCCGAGTAGAAGTCGACGTTCGGGTACAGCGAGCGTTCGATGAAGTACGGGTCGGTCAGCGCGATCTCTTCCAGGCGCATGGCCAGTTCGAGTTGCTTGTCGTGCTTGATCCCCAGTTCCTTCAGTACTTCGTCGCAAGTCTGCTTCATGACGGTAGCGCGTGGGTCGCGGTTTTTGTAAACCCGGTGACCGAAGCCCATCAGTTTGAACGGATCGTTCTTGTCCTTGGCCTTGGCGATGTACTTGTCGATGTTCGACACATCGCCAATTTCATCCAGCATGGTCAGAACAGCTTCGTTCGCGCCGCCGTGGGCAGGGCCCCACAGTGCAGCGATGCCGGCGGCGATACAGGCGAACGGGTTGGCACCCGAAGAGCCGGCCAGGCGTACGGTGGAAGTCGATGCGTTCTGCTCGTGGTCGGCATGGAGGATGAAGATCTTGTCCATGGCCTTGGCGAGCACCGGGCTGATCGGTTTGATCTCGCACGGGGTGTTGAACATCATGTGCAGGAAGTTTTCCGCGTACGTCAGGTCGTTGCGCGGGTACATCATGGGTTGGCCCATGGAGTACTTGTAAACCATCGCTGCCAGGGTCGGCATCTTGGCAACCAGGCGGATCGCGGAAATTTCGCGATGCTGTGGGTTATTGATGTCGAGGGAGTCGTGGTAGAAGGCCGAGAGGGCGCCGACTACGCCGCACATGACGGCCATTGGGTGAGCGTCGCGACGGAAGCCGTTGAAGAAGGTCTTCAGCTGCTCGTGAACCATGGTGTGGTTCTTCACGGTGCTGACGAACTGGGCCTTCTGTTCTGCGGTCGGCAATTCGCCGTTGAGCAGCAGATAGCAGGTTTCCAGGTAGTCCGATTTTTCAGCCAGCTGTTCGATCGGGTAACCGCGGTGCAGCAGAATGCCGTTGTCGCCGTCGATATAGGTGATCTTCGACTCGCAGGAAGCTGTCGACATGAAACCAGGGTCAAAGGTGAAACGGCCCGTGGCCGTCAGGCCCCGAACATCGATAACATCGGGACCAACGGTGCCGGTTAAAATGGGCAGCTCGACGGGGGCTGCGCCCTCGATGATCAACTGCGCTTTTTTGTCAGCCATGTGGCCTCCTATTTATGCTTGAAATCATCAGACAGACCCCCCACGCAGGGCCCGCACCACTATAGTGAGATAAATTCGAATGTCAATTTGCCTAAAGTCTTGCTCCAGAAGGCTTTAACCGGACTTTTTCCTCGAAATTGACTGCCATTTACGCCTTTTATCCAACTTGTGCAATGCGCTATTAGGGGAAGGTGAACGCGTTGTCATTAGTAGCCTAACTGTCTATACTCGGCCTCCGACCGCCAGGGGCTTTTGGGCCTGCTTTATTGGGGGTCGCACTCCCTGGGTGGTGGGTACCTGACCAGTGCACTCCCCAACAACTTTGCCCTGATTGTTAGGGGCTCTTCAGTGTGAAAAAAAGCCGTGAATAGCCAACGACCTGTAAACCTAGACCTAAGGACCATCAAACTCCCAGTCACTGCTTACACGTCCATTCTTCACCGAATCTCCGGAATCATCCTCTTTGTCAGCCTGGCCATCATGCTTTATGCATTGGACAAGTCGCTCGACTCGGAAGAAGGCTTCGGTCAGGTGAAAGCGTGTCTGACCAGTCCGCTAGCCAAGCTAGTGATTTGGGGCATCCTGTCCGCCTTGCTGTATCACCTGGTTGCCGGTGTGCGCCATTTGATCATGGACATGGGCATCGGCGAGTCGCTTGAAGGCGGCAAACTGGGCTCGAAAATCGTTATCGCCGTTTCCGTGGTGGTGATCGTTCTGGCAGGAGTTTGGATATGGTAACTAACGTCACGAACCTGTCCCGTTCGGGCCTCTATGACTGGATGGCACAACGTGTGTCTGCGGTCGTTCTCGCGGCTTACTTCATTTTCCTGATCGGATACGTCGTCGCCAACCCTGGCATCGGCTACGCCCAATGGCATGAACTGTTCGCAAGCAACTGGATGCGTATTTTCAGTCTCCTGGCCCTCGTTGCCCTCGGCGCTCACGCCTGGGTCGGCATGTGGACCATCGCGACCGACTACCTGACGCCAATGGCGTTCGGCAAGTCCGCGACTGCAATACGTTTCCTCTTCCAGGCAGTATGCGGCGTTGCGATGTTCGCCTACTTCGTCTGGGGTGTGCAGATTCTTTGGGGTATCTGATTCATGTCTACTACAGTTAATACGCTTTCGTTCGACGCCATTATTATTGGCGGCGGCGGTGCTGGCATGCGCGCTGCGCTGCAACTGGCACAAGGTGGTCACAAGACTGCCGTAGTTACCAAGGTTTTCCCGACTCGTTCGCACACTGTATCCGCCCAGGGTGGCATCACCTGCGCCATCGCCTCGGCAGATCCGAACGATGACTGGCGCTGGCACATGTACGATACCGTCAAGGGTTCCGACTACATCGGTGACCAGGACGCTATCGAATACATGTGTTCCGTAGGCCCGGAAGCAGTTTTCGAACTCGAGCACATGGGCTTGCCGTTCTCCCGCACCGAACAGGGCCGCATCTATCAGCGTCCGTTCGGCGGTCAGTCGAAAGACTTCGGTAAAGGTGGGCAGGCTGCACGTACATGCGCCGCTGCCGACCGTACCGGTCACGCGCTGCTGCACACCCTGTACCAGGCCAACCTGAAGGCCGGCACCGTATTCCTCAACGAATACTACGGCGTCGATCTGGTGAAGAACGAAGACGGTGCCTTTGTCGGCATGATCGTCATCTGCATCGAAACCGGCGAAACTTCCTACGTCCGCGCTAACGCCACCGTATTGGCGACCGGCGGTGCAGGCCGTATCTACTCGTCCACCACCAATGCGCTGATCAACACCGGTGACGGCGTCGGCATGGCTCTGCGTGCTGGCGTGCCGGTACAAGACATTGAAATGTGGCAGTTCCACCCGACCGGCATCGCCGGCGCCGGTGTACTGGTTACTGAAGGTTGCCGCGGTGAAGGCGGTTACCTGATCAACAAGCACGGCGAGCGTTTTATGGAGCGTTATGCTCCGAACGCCAAAGACCTTGCAGGTCGTGACGTTGTTGCCCGTTCGATGGTTAAAGAAATCATCGCCGGCAACGGTTGCGGTCCGGATGGCGACCACGTAATGCTGAAACTCGATCACCTCGGTGAAGAAGTTCTGCACAGCCGTCTGCCAGGCATCATGGAACTGTCCAAGACCTTCGCCCACGTCGATCCAGCCGTGGCGCCGATTCCGGTCGTTCCAACCTGCCACTATATGATGGGCGGCGTTGCCACCAACATTCATGGCCAGGCAATCACCCAGGACGCCGAAGGCGTTGACCAGATCATTCCTGGTCTGTTCGCAGTGGGCGAAGTGGCTTGCGTATCGGTTCACGGTGCCAACCGTCTGGGCGGCAACTCGCTGCTCGACCTGGTGGTGTTCGGCCGTGCGGCCGGTCTGTTCCTGGAGCAGACCCTGAAAGAAGGCGTTGATTACGCCCGTCCTCGCCAGTCCGACATCGACGCAGCCCTGGCTCGTCTCGATGGCCTGAACTCGCGTACCGAAGGCGAAGACGTCGCCACTCTGCGTAAAGAACTGCAAAGCTGCATGCAGAACTACTTCGGTGTATTCCGTACCGGTGAATACATGCAGAAGGGTATTGCCCAGCTGGCTGATCTGCGTAGCCGTATCGCCAACGTCAAGATCAATGACAAGAGCCAGGCGTTCAACACCGCCCGTATCGAAGCCCTGGAGCTGCAGAACCTGCTGGAAGTGGCCGAAGCTACCGCCATCGCCGCAGAGATCCGTAAAGAGTCCCGCGGTGCGCACGCCCGTGAAGACTTCGAAGAGCGCGATGACGTTAACTGGCTGTGCCACACCCTGTATTTCCCGGGTGAGAAGCGCGTCGCCAAGCGTGCCGTGAACTTCTCGCCAAAAACAGTCCCGACCTTTGAACCAATGATTCGGACTTATTAAGGGTGGCCGCCATGTTGCAAGTCAGTGTTTATCGCTACAACCCTGATCAGGACGCCGCGCCGTTCATGCAGGAATTCCAGGTCAATACCAACGGTAAAGACTTGATGGTGCTGGACGTGCTGGCCCTGATCAAAGAGCAGGACGAGGGTTTCTCCTATCGTCGCTCTTGCCGTGAAGGTGTTTGCGGTTCCGACGGCATGAACATCAACGGCAAAAACGGTCTGGCGTGCGTCACGCCGCTGTCCGCTGTCGTAAAAGGTAACAAGCTGATCGTTCGTCCTCTGCCAGGTTTGCCGGTTATCCGTGACCTGGTCGTCGATATGAGCATCTTCTACAAGCAATACGAAAAGGTTAAGCCATTCCTGCAGAACGACACGCCGGCTCCGGCCATCGAACGTCTGCAGACCCCGGAAGAGCGTGAAAAGCTCGACGGTCTGTACGAGTGCATCCTGTGCGCTTGCTGCTCGACCTCTTGCCCGTCCTTCTGGTGGAACCCGGACAAGTTCCTGGGTCCAGCTGCTCTGCTGCAAGCGTACCGCTTCCTGGCAGACAGCCGCGACACCAAGACTGCCGAGCGTCTGGCTTCGCTGGATGACCCGTTCAGCGTATTCCGCTGCCGCGGGATCATGAACTGCGTCAACGTCTGTCCGAAAGGCCTGAACCCGACTAAGGCCATCGGTCACGTGCGTAACATGCTGCTGCAAAGCGGCGTGTGATACAGGCTGTAATCGCAGGACCGTTGTACCCGTAGATGCTACGGCGCAGGCTTCAACCGGCGCCGTAGTTTTAACCTGGGCAGCAGCCCATAAAGCTGCGGCTCTTATTTTGAAGAAATGAGACAAGCAGGGGCATCCGGGCTGGTACCCGGACTATCAGCGTGATCCTAAGTGGCTTGTTTTGGTCGCTGCATTCGGACTTCTGCAAGTTTGCTCGGTGTCTACGCCGGTGGTGTTCCCCTAACCGAGGGTGACCAAGCATGCAAGAAAGCGTGATGCAGCGCATGTGGAACAGCGCCTACCTATCCGGTAGTAACGCTGCCTATGTGGAAGAGCTCTATGAGCTCTACCTGCACGACCCTAACGCTGTGCCAGAAGAGTGGCGCACCTACTTCCAGAAGTTGCCTGCTGACGGCAACACTGCCACCGATGTATCGCACTCCACAATTCGCGATCATTTCGTCTTGCTGGCAAAGAACCAGCGCCGCGCCCAACCGGTTTCCGCCGGCAGCGTGAGCAGTGAGCACGAGAAGAAGCAAGTTGAAGTGCTGCGATTGATCCAGGCCTACCGTATGCGTGGCCACCAGGCAGCCCAGCTTGACCCGCTGGGGCTGTGGCAGCGTCCTGCACCTGCAGACCTGTCGATCAATCATTACGGCTTGACCAATGCCGATCTTGATACGACCTTCCGTGCCGGCGACCTGTTCATCGGCAAAGAGGAGGCGAGCCTACGCGAAATTCACGAAGCGTTGCAGCAGACATATTGCCGCACCATCGGCGCTGAATTTACGCATATCACCGATTCCGAGCAGCGCCAGTGGTTCCAGCAGCGTCTGGAAAGCGTGCGTGGTCGTCCGACGTACTCCGCCGACATCAAGAGCCACCTGCTCGAGCGCGTCACCGCGGGCGAAGGCCTGGAAAAATACCTGGGCACCAAATACCCGGGTACCAAGCGTTTCGGCCTGGAAGGCGGCGAGAGCCTGATTCCGATGCTCGACGAGTTGATCCAGCGTTCCGGTTCCTATGGCACCAAGGAAATCGTTATCGGCATGGCCCACCGTGGCCGTCTGAACGTGCTGGTCAACACCTTCGGCAAGAACCCGCGCGAGCTGTTCGACGAGTTCGAAGGCAAGAAGAAGGTCGAGCTGGGTTCCGGTGACGTCAAATATCACCAGGGCTTCTCGTCCAACGTAATGACCACCGGCGGTGAAGTTCACCTCGCCATGGCCTTCAACCCGTCCCACCTGGAAATCGTATCTCCAGTGGTCGAGGGTTCGGTTCGCGCCCGTCAGGATCGTCGTAACGACCCTACCGGCGAGAAGGTTCTGCCGATCTCCATCCACGGTGACGCGGCATTCGCCGGTCAGGGCGTGGTGATGGAAACCTTCCAGATGTCGCAGACCCGCGGTTTCAAGACCGGCGGCACCGTGCACATCGTGATCAACAACCAGGTTGGTTTCACCATCAGCAACCCGCTGGACTCGCGCTCCACCGAGTACGCGACCGACGTTGCGAAAATGATCCAGGCGCCGATCCTCCATGTGAATGGCGATGATCCGGAAGCCGTGTTGTTCGTGACCCAGCTGGCCATCGACTACCGCATGCAGTTCAAGCGTGACGTGGTGATCGACCTGGTCTGCTACCGTCGTCGCGGCCACAACGAGGCCGACGAGCCAAGCGGCACCCAGCCGATCATGTACCAGCAGATCACCAAACAGCGCACCACCCGTGAGCTGTATGCCGATCGTCTGACCCAGGGCGGTGTACTCGACGCAGAGCGTGTTCAGGCGAAAGTCGACGAATACCGCAACGCGCTGGACAACGGCCTGCATGTTGTAAAAAGCCTGGTCAAAGAGCCGAACAAAGAGTTGTTCGTGGACTGGCGTCCGTATCTGGGCCACGCCTGGACTGCGCGTCACGACACACGCTTCGATCTGAAAACCTTGCAGGAACTGTCCGCCAAGCTGCTGGAAATCCCGGAAGGCTTCGTGGTTCAGCGCCAGGTCTCGAAAATCTACGAAGACCGTCAGAAAATGCAAGCCGGCGGCCTGCCGATCAACTGGGGTTACGCCGAAACCATGGCGTACGCGACCCTGGCGTTTGAAGGTCACCCGATTCGCATGACGGGTCAGGACATCGGTCGCGGTACGTTCTCGCACCGTCACGCTGTCTTGCACAACCAGAAAGACGCGGGGACCTACATCCCGCTGCAAAACCTGTACAAGGGCCAGCCACGTTTCGACCTGTACGATTCGTTCCTGTCCGAAGAAGCCGTGCTGGCGTTCGAATACGGTTACTCGACCACCACGCCTGAGGCGCTGGTGATCTGGGAAGCTCAGTTCGGCGACTTCGCCAACGGTGCCCAGGTGGTTATCGACCAGTTCATCACCAGTGGCGAGCACAAGTGGGGCCGTCTATGCGGTCTGACCATGCTGCTGCCGCACGGTTATGAAGGTCAGGGTCCGGAGCACTCTTCGGCGCGTCTGGAGCGTTACCTGCAGCTGTGCGCCGAGCACAACATTCAGGTAGCCGTACCGACTACGCCGGCCCAGATCTACCACTTGCTGCGTCGTCAGGTGATTCGCCCGCTGCGCAAGCCATTGATCGTTCTGACTCCGAAGTCGCTGCTGCGTCACAAACTGGCCATATCGACCCTGGAAGATCTGGCCGAAGGTTCGTTCCAGACCGTTATCCCGGAAATCGATGTTCAAGACCCGAAAAAGGTCGAGCGCATTGTTCTGTGTAGCGGCAAGGTCTACTACGACCTGCTGGAAAAACGCCGTGCCGAAGGTCGTGATGACATCGCCATCGTGCGTATCGAGCAGCTGTACCCATTCCCTGAGGACGACTTGAATGAAGTCCTGGCTCCGTACACCAACCTCAAACATATCGTTTGGTGTCAGGAAGAGCCGATGAACCAGGGTGCCTGGTACTGCAGCCAACACCACATGCGCCGCATCGTAGGCAATCACAACAAGGCACTCGTTCTCGAGTACGCCGGTCGTGATGCTTCTGCTGCACCGGCTTGTGGTTATGCATCGATGCACGCTGAGCAGCAGGAAAAACTGTTGCAAGACGCCTTTACTGTTTAACGCCTTCGCGCACCTGAAACCGAATTTAAGGACCCACAGATAATGGCTATCGAAATCAAAGCCCCCACTTTTCCGGAATCGGTTGCCGATGGCACCGTTGCCACCTGGCACAAAAAACCGGGCGACGCTGTAAAGCGTGACGACCTGATCGTCGACATCGAAACCGACAAGGTTGTGCTGGAAGTGTTGGCTACCGCTGACGGCGTGCTGGGCGCTATCGTCAAGAACGAAGGCGACACCGTTCTGTCCGACGAAGTGCTGGGCTCCATCGAAGCGGGCGGCGCTGCTGCCGCTCCAGCTGCTGCCGCTGCTCCGGCTGCTGCACAAGCTGCTGCGCCAGCCGCTGAAGGCGAAGACGATCCTGTTGCTGCACCGGCTGCTCGCAAGCTGGCTGAAGAAAACGGTATCAACATCGCTTCCGTTGCCGGCACTGGCAAAGGCGGTCGTGTGACCAAGGAAGACGTGGTTGCAGCCGTTGCTGCCAAGAAAGCCGCTCCGGCTGCCGCGCCTGCCAAGGCTGCCGCTCCGGCTGCCGCTGCTCCTGTGTTCGCCGCTGGCGACCGCATCGAGAAGCGCGTTCCGATGACCCGCGTTCGCGCTACCGTGGCCAAGCGCCTGGTAGAAGCCCAGTCGAACATGGCGATGCTGACCACGTTCAACGAAGTCGACATGACTGAAGTCATGGCCCTGCGTTCGAAGTACAAGGACTTGTTCGAGAAGTCCCACAACGGCGTGCGCCTGGGCTTCATGTCGTTCTTCGTCAAGGCTGCCACCGAAGCGCTGAAACGCTTCCCGGCCGTCAACGCGTCGATCGACGGTGCCGACATCGTTTACCACGGTTATGCCGACGTCGGTGTGGCTGTTTCCAGCGACCGCGGCCTGGTTGTACCGGTTCTGCGTAACGCCGAACTGATGAGCCTGGCTGAAATCGAAGGCGGCATCGCCACCTTCGGCAAGAAGGCTCGCGACGGTAAACTGTCGATGGACGAAATGACCGGCGGTACGTTCACCATCACCAACGGTGGTACCTTCGGTTCGATGATGTCGACTCCGATCGTCAACCCGCCGCAAGCGGCCATCTTGGGCATGCACAACATTCTGCAGCGTCCTATGGCGATCAACGGTCAGGTTGTTATCCGTCCGATGATGTACCTCGCTCTGTCCTACGATCACCGTCTGATCGATGGCAAAGAAGCTGTGACCTTCCTGGTTACCATCAAGAACCTGCTGGAAGACCCGGCTCGTTTGCTGCTGGATATCTGATTTCGTTGCACGGGTCGTTCGGTAATGGCGGCCCTCCTGTAATGACCAGCTTCGTCCCACGACAGTCCCCAAAAGGGATTGTCCGGTTTGATTCGAGAAGGAATGACACATGACTCAGAAATTCGACGTGGTAGTGATTGGCGCGGGCCCTGGCGGTTACGTGGCTGCCATTAAAGCAGCGCAACTGGGCCTCTCCACTGCCTGCATCGAGAAATACACCGACAAGGAAGGCAAACTGGCCCTCGGCGGTACTTGCCTGAACGTCGGCTGCATTCCATCCAAGGCGCTGCTGGACAGCTCCTGGAAATACAAGGAAGCCAAAGAAGGCTTCGCGATCCACGGTATCAATCACGCTGGCGTGACCATGAACGTGGCGGCAATGGTTGGCCGTAAAGCCAACATCGTCAAAGGCCTGACCTCTGGCGTAGCCACTCTGTTCAAGGCGAACGGCGTCACTTCCCTGCAAGGCCACGGCAAACTGCTGGCCGGCAAGAAAGTCGAACTGACCAAGCC
This sequence comes from Pseudomonas sp. LBUM1660, assembly GCF_059695935.1. NCBI lineage: Bacteria > Pseudomonadati > Pseudomonadota > Gammaproteobacteria > Pseudomonadales > Pseudomonadaceae > Pseudomonas > Pseudomonas sp. LBUM1660. The sequence continues at coordinate 1,969,709 of NZ_CP166795.1, forward strand.
AGACGGCACCGTCGAAATCATCGAAGCCGAGAACGTGATTCTGGCTTCGGGCTCGCGTCCGATCGACATTCCACCCGCTCCGGTTGACCAGAACGTGATCGTTGATTCGACCGGCGCGCTGGAATTCCAATCGGTTCCAAAACGTCTGGGCGTGATCGGTGCTGGCGTGATCGGTCTGGAACTGGGTTCGGTCTGGTCGCGTCTGGGCTCGGAAGTGGTTGTCCTGGAAGCGCTGGAGAAGTTCCTGCCAGCCGCTGACGACGCCGTTTCCAAAGAAGCCTTCAAGACCCTGACCAAACAAGGTCTGGACATCAAGCTGGGTGCTCGCGTCACCGGTTCCAAAGTGAACGGCAACGAAGTTGTCGTGAACTACACCGATGCCAACGGCGAACAGAACATCACCTTCGACAAGCTGATCGTTGCCGTTGGTCGCCGTCCAGTGACCACCGAACTGTTGGCTGCCGACAGCGGTGTGAACATCGACGAGCGCGGTTTCGTATTCGTTGACGACCAGTGCGCCACCAGCGTACCGGGCGTTTACGCAATCGGTGACGTGGTTCGCGGCATGATGCTGGCGCACAAGGCGTCCGAAGAAGGCATCATGGTGGTTGAGCGCATCAAGGGCCACAAAGCCCAAATCAACTATGACCTGATCCCGTCTGTTATTTATACTCACCCGGAAATCGCGTGGGTCGGCAAAACCGAGCAGGTCTTGAAGGCCGAAGGCGTTGAAGTTAACGTTGGCACCTTCCCGTTCGCAGCCAGTGGCCGTGCCATGGCAGCCAACGACACCGGCGGTTTCGTGAAAGTCATTGCTGATGCCAAGACTGACCGCGTATTGGGCGTCCACGTGATTGGTCCGAGCGCTGCAGAACTGGTTCAGCAGGGCGCGATCGGCATGGAATTCGGCACCAGCGCTGAAGACCTGGGCATGATGGTTTTCTCCCATCCGACCCTGTCTGAAGCCTTGCACGAAGCAGCTTTGGCTGTGAATGGCGGCGCCATCCACATCGCCAACCGCAAGAAGCGTTAAGACAATAAGAAACCACGGCGGTATGGCCCGTCGTGAGCCTTGCATGCAAGACTCACCGCGGAATATCCGCTGGACGCAGTCTTGCGTAGCTGCACCGGTTGTCCGGAAAGGCTACGCAAGCAGCAGTCACAGGTGGTGCGGCACTTGAACAAGTGCAGCACCGAATGCGCAGTACCTAACGAAGACGGTAATAAGCATGAATCTTCACGAGTATCAGGGTAAGCAGCTGTTCGCTGAGTACGGCCTGCCAGTATCCCAGGGTTTCGCTGTAGACACCCCGGAAGCAGCAGCAGAAGCTTGCGACAAAATCGGCGGCACCGAGTGGGTTGTCAAAGCCCAGGTCCACGCTGGTGGTCGCGGTAAAGCGGGCGGCGTAAAGCTGGTTCGCAGCAAAGAAGACGCCAAGGCCTTCGCACAGCAGTGGCTGGGCAAGCGTCTGGTGACTTACCAGACTGACGCCAATGGCCAGCCAGTCACCAAGATCCTGGTTGAATCGTGCACTGATATCGCTAAAGAGCTGTACCTGGGCGCTGTCGTTGACCGTTCGAGCCGTCGCATCGTGTTCATGGCTTCCACCGAAGGTGGCGTGGACATCGAGAAGATCGCTCACGACACTCCAGAAAAAATTCTGAAAGCCACTATCGATCCACTGGTTGGCGCTCAGCCATTCCAGGGTCGCGAGTTGGCATTCCAGTTGGGTCTGGAAGGCAAGCAAGTTGCTCAGTTCGCCAAGATCTTCGTAGGTCTGGCCAAGCTGTTCAAGGATCACGACCTGGCTCTGCTGGAAGTGAACCCGCTGGTGATCAAGGCTGACGGCGATCTGCATTGCCTCGACGCCAAGATCAACATCGACGCCAACGCCATGTACCGTCAGCCTAAGCTGAAGACTTTCCACGATCCGTCGCAAGACGATCCGCGCGAAGCGCACGCTGCCAAGTTCGAACTGAACTACGTAGCGCTGGAAGGCAACATCGGTTGCATGGTCAACGGTGCTGGCCTGGCCATGGGTACCATGGACATCGTCAACCTGCATGGCGGCAAACCAGCCAACTTCCTCGACGTGGGCGGCGGTGCTACCAAAGAACGCGTTACCGAAGCGTTCAAGATCATCCTGTCCGACACTAACGTCGCTGCAGTATTGGTCAACATCTTCGGCGGCATCGTTCGCTGCGACATGATTGCCGAAGGCATCATCGGCGCTGTGAAAGAAGTCGGCGTGAAAATCCCGGTTGTTGTTCGCCTTGAAGGCAACAACGCTGAGCTGGGCGCTAAAGTACTGGCAGAAAGCGGTTTGAACATCATCGCTGCAACCAGCCTGACCGACGCTGCTCAACAAGTTGTCAAAGCTGCGGAGGGCAAATAATGAGCGTCCTGATCAATAAAGACACCAAAGTTATCTGCCAGGGTATTACCGGTTCGCAAGGTAGTTTCCACACCCAGCAAGCCATCGAATACGGCACCAAGATGGTTGGCGGCGTAACTCCAGGCAAAGGCGGCACCGAGCACCTGGGTCTGCCAGTGTTCAACACCGTGAAAGATGCTGTAGCTGCCACTGGCGCCACCGCCAGCGTGATCTACGTTCCGGCTCCTTTCTGCAAAGATTCGATCCTGGAAGCTGCTTTCGGCGGCATCAAGCTGATCGTTTGCATCACTGAAGGCATTCCTACCCTGGATATGCTGGACGCTAAAGTTAAGTGCGACGAGCTGGGCGTAGTCCTGATCGGTCCTAACTGCCCAGGCGTGATCACTCCAGGCGAATGCAAGATCGGCATCATGCCAGGTCACATTCACTTGCCAGGCAAGGTCGGTATCGTTTCCCGTTCCGGCACCCTGACCTACGAAGCTGTCAAGCAGACGACTGACGCCGGTTTCGGTCAGTCGACTTGCGTCGGCATCGGTGGTGACCCGATCCCGGGTTCGAACTTCATCGACATCCTGAAGCTGTTCCAGGAAGACCCGAAGACCGAAGCGATCGTTATGATCGGTGAGATCGGCGGTTCGGCTGAAGAAGAAGCGGCTGCCTACATCAAGGCACACGTGACCAAGCCGGTTGTTTCCTACATCGCTGGTGTGACTGCCCCTGCAGGCAAGCGCATGGGCCATGCTGGCGCAATCATCTCTGGCGGCAAAGGCACTGCAGACGAGAAGTTTGCTGCCCTGGAAGACGCAGGCGTTAAAACCGTGCGTTCGCTGGCAGACATCGGCAAGGCTTTGTCCGAGCTGACCGGTTGGGCTGTCAAGTAAGCCTCGCGCTTAGCTGACGCTCTACCAAACAAAGGCCACCTTCGGGTGGCCTTTGTCGTTTCCGGGGTTTGAGAAATTCGCAGGCTTCTGCGGCGAGGGAGCTTGCTCCCGCTGGGCTGCGAAGCGGCCCCCATTTGGCGACTGCTGCGCAGCCGAGCGGGAGCAAGCTCCCTCGCCACAGGGTTTAGTTGTGAACATTTGATATGTAAACGCGACACGGAAATGTCGCGTATCGGATAGATCGCCCCTTAACAGTGCGTTTGTCGGGCAAATTCGTTAGGGGCTGTTCCCGTTTCACATGGGTAGCCAGAGGAAGGCACAAGCCATAGCCACCACGCTTTCGTAATTTCTCTTGAGTTTGTCGAATCGCGATGCGACCGCTCGATAGTGCTTCAGCCGGGCAAAGGCGTTTTCTACCAGGTGCCGGTTGCGGTAAAGCTCTTTATCCAGATCCGCATTGCCTTTCACCGAGTTGCGTTTTCTCGGAATCACGGCTTTGGCGCCCTGTTGTTCAACCTGTTCACGTATGGCCTCACTGTCATAGCCTTTGTCCGCAATGATTGTTTCGGCAGTGGGAACCTTGGCAATCAACGCAGGCGCCTGTGTGCAGTCGTTGATCTGGCCACCCGTGATTTCAAATACGACGGGTAGCCCGTAGGCATCTACAGCCAAGTGGATCTTGCTGGTGTTGCCTGCTCGACTTTTCCCTATTGCCTCATCCTTGCCACTGGCAGCACCGGCACTGTGCTGGTGGGCCTTGGCATAGCTGCCATCGATGAAAACCCATTCCATGTCCGGTTCAGCTACCAGCGCCTGAAAAACCTTGAGCCACTTACCTGACGCGGACCAGGCATTGAAACGCTTGTAGACTTTGCTCCAGCTTCCAAAGGCCTCGGGCAAGTCTCTCCAGGGACATCCTGTGCGCATGCGATACAGCATGCCTTCGACGGTCATCCGTAGATCGCGCTTGTTGTAGATGGCCTTGTGCAGCAGAATTTCCCGCAGCTTCGACCAGTGCTCATCACTGAGCAGTAATCGGGGCATTGCAAGCTCGTATTGGTTTTGTGTGAGAGCTACAACGATACGAGCTTGCTCTTATATATCAATGACTTAGATGGAAACGGGAACAGACCCTAGGCTAGCCGCCATTTTTGCGTTTGCGTCCCACAAGGAAGCGTCGCGCTAAACGGGTCAGTCCTATACGGACCGACAGCATTTCCCTCACCCCTCAGGGAAATCCCTCTCTAAATTCCGATTCAGTAGTGTGGTATTTCCTTAATGAAAGTTTTGAAAGGTCAGGACATCCTGGCACTTGGTTTTATGACGTTTGCCCTGTTCGTCGGGGCCGGCAACATCATCTTCCCGCCTATCGTCGGTTTGCAGTCCGGGCCTAATGTCTGGATGGCGGCGCTGGGCTTTCTGATCACCGCGGTCGGTTTGCCAGTGATTACCGTAGTTGCCCTGGCCAAGGTCGGTGGGGCGATGGATGCGTTGAGCAGCCCGATCGGCAAAATCGCCGGTGGCTTGCTGGCCGCTGCGTGCTACCTCGCTGTTGGCCCGCTGTTCGCCACGCCGCGCACCGCGACCGTATCGTTCGAAGTGGGTCTTGCGCCGCTGACCGGCGAGAGCCCGCTGGCGCTGTTCCTCTACAGTTCGGTGTACTTCCTGCTGGTGTTCTTCATTTCGCTGTATCCAGGCCGTTTGCTGGATACCGTGGGACGTTTCCTCGCGCCGCTGAAGATCATCGCCCTGGCCGCACTCGGCATCGCCGCGTTCGCGTTGCCGGCCGGCGATATTGGTGTGGCCACGCCTGAGTATGTCGCGGCGCCGTTCTCCCAAGGGTTCATCAACGGTTACCTGACCATGGATACCCTGGGCGCGCTGGTATTCGGCATCGTCATCGTCAACGCGATCCGCTCCCGTGGCGTCGAGTCGCCGGCGTTGATCACCCGTTACGCGATCATTGCCGGGCTGATTGCCGGCGTGGGCCTGGCGCTGGTGTACGTCAGCCTGTTCCGTCTTGGTTCGGGCAGCCATGAAGTGGCGGCCGGTGCAGCCAACGGTGCGGCGGTGTTGCACGCCTATGTTCAACACACCTTCGGTTCGTTGGGCAGCGGTTTCCTGGCGGTGCTGATCTCTCTGGCCTGTCTGGTGACAGCAGTCGGCCTGACCTGCGCTTGCGCTGAGTACTTCAGCCGTGTGCTGCCACTGTCCTACAAGACATTGGTCATTATCCTGGCCGTGTTCTCCCTGTTTGTGTCCAACCTGGGCCTCACCAAGCTGATTGCGTTCTCGATCCCGGTGCTGACAGCGATCTACCCGCCGTGCATCGCCCTGGTAGCGCTGAGCTTCTGCAAAGACTTCTGGCATGAACAGGGCCGCATCGTCGGCCCGGTGATGTTGGTCTCGTTCATTTTCGGCATGATCGATGCGCTCAAGGGCGCAGGTCTGGCGGACTGGATGCCAACACAGCTGTCCCATCTGCCGCTGAGCGAGCAGGGCCTGGCCTGGCTGGTGCCGTCGGTGATGACCTTGGTGGTTGCGGTGGTTTGCGACCGTCTGCTGGGCAAGCGCGAGGAAGCGCTGGCTTAAGCTGCTTCATGGCCCGCCACAAGCGGGCCAATCAAGCAGAAAACAGAAATGCCCCGTATCAATCGATACGGGGCATTTTTTATGCGCGAGATGCGGTGTCTTTTTTTGTCAGCTAACGTCGAAGCACTGCAAATCCCACAGGGTTTCGGTGTACCGATCTCACATCACAAGGACCTGCATGTCGTTCATCCACGCCAACATCATCCACATCCTCGCCGCGCTCTGGTTTGTCATCTGCTGGGGCGGTTACACCCGTTATGCTTCGTGGAAAGGCCGCGACACCGCGTGCCTGGCCAGTGTGCTGCACTTGTACCGTGAAGACTGGATGCGCCGCATGCTGTTGCGCGATAACCGCATCGCCGACGCCAGCGTGATTGGCAACCTGGAGCGCAACGCCTCGTTCTTCGCTTCCAGCACGCTGATTATCCTGGCCGGCATTCTCACTGTACTCGGCGCCTCTGAGCGGGCCGTGTCGTTGCTGGCGGATATTCCGATGGTGCAACAGGCATCGCAGGGTATGTCGGAGATCAAGTTGCTCTGCTTGGCGCTGGTGTTTGTCTATGCGTTTTTCACCTTCAGTTGGTGCATGCGCCAGTACAACTTCGCCGCCATTTTGATCGGGTCGGCGCCAATGATTGGCGAACGTCACGTGTCCGAACAAGAGCGCAAAGCCTTCGCTGCGCGAGCCGCCCGGGTGATCTCCATGGCGGCAAACCAGTTCAACTTTGGCCTGCGCGCTTACTACTTCGGCATGACCATGCTGGCCTGGTTCGTCAGCCCATGGCTGTTCATGTTGATGAGTGCCGGCGTGGTGCTGGTGTTGTATCGCCGGGAGTTTCATTCCGACGTTCTCGATGTGATGGTCTATACCCCTACAGAGGCGCCATTGCCCGAAGCCAATAAAGAGGCCGCTTGATGAGTATTCCGTTCTGGTGCGTGTTCATCAGCGCCTTGCTGATCTACGTGGCCCGCATGCCAGTGGCCAAGGCCATGAAAGAGCAGGGCGGTTACAACAATCACTTGCCGCGTCAGCAACAAGCGCAACTCACAGGCTTCGGCGCCCGTGCCGTGGCAGCGCATCAAAACTGCTTCGAGGCCTTCATATTGTTTGCGGTGGGGGTGTTGATGGCGCACACCACGCAAACGGCGGGGTGGCTGATCGATTCGCTGGCAATCATCTTTGTGATTACCCGAGTCATTTATTTACTGTGCTATTGGGCTGATCTTGCCTGGCAGCGGAGTCTGGTGTGGTTCATCGGACTAGTGTGTTCGTTGCTGCTGATGATTAGTCCGACTTTTAGAACTATTTTGCTCTAGCGGGGTAAATCACAGACAAAAGAAAACCCGCACTTGGCGGGTTTTCTTTATCACGCTAAAAACTGATTTAGTTTTTAGGTGCTTCTTTTGCTGCCGCTGCATCCGATTCAGCCTGAGCTTTGGCGGCTTCGGCGTTTTCTTTCGCAGCGTCGTTCACTTTATCCTGAGCTTTGTTCATGTCTTGCTGAGCTTGCTCAGCATGTTGGTTAGCATCTTGAGCTTTGTCCTCGGATTTTTTATCGCAAGCAGCGAGACCGAGGGAAGCGGTCAACATCAAGGCAATAGCTAAAGTCTTACGCATGGGGTGTATCTCCTTATGGAAAATATCTACTGGCCTTTCGAGCACAGCCACTAGGGTTAAGTTCCTCAATTCGTTCAGATATATAAGATTATTCCCACGGGAACTTTTACGAATACGCTGAATACGATCGCCGAATATTAAGAAGAGTATTTTTCACATGACCGAAAACCCCGTTTTTGAGCGCGCGACGCGATTTCTGTCGGCGCTCAGGCATTGTCAGGTACTGGGTTTGCGCGTTCACAGCGCCAGCAGCGAAGGCCTGACAGTCATCCTGCCATACAGTCCGCAAATCGTCGGCAACCCGCAGACCGGTGTGATCCATGGCGGGGCTTTGACCTCGTTGATGGACACCGCGTGCGGCATGTCGACGCTCTGCGTCCTGCCCGAGTTTGAAGTCTGTCCGACCCTCGATTTACGCATCGACTACATGCACGCCGCCGCGCCTCACAAGGATGTCTACGGTTTCGCCCAATGCTACCGGGTGACCACCGACGTAATCTTCGCCCGAGGCTTTGCCTACCAGGACGATCCCGAGCAACCCATCGCCCATGTCGTCGGCACATTCATGCGCATGGGCAAAGCCGTCAAAGGCGCCAAGGGTTTTGGCGGTGCGATCGCCGGAGGTGCGAAATGACTGACACTTTCAAAGAACAACTTCAGCAGGCCCACGAGCAGGGAGACTACGCCTCGCTGCTGCACCTGCTCCCTTACGCCAAACTGATCGGCGTCGAGTGTTCCCGTGTCGGGGATGAGTTGCTGTTCCGCCTGCCGGCCAATAAGGACAACATTGGTAACCCTTTACTGCCGGCCATCCATGGTGGGGTGATCGCCGGGTTCATGGAGCTGTCCGCAGCGCTGCACCTGCTGATTTTCACCGGTTCGCCGGGTGTGCCGAAGATCATCGACTTCTCCCTCGACTACCTGCGAGCCGGGCAGTTTCGCGACACCTGGGCCAAATGTCAGGTCTGTCGCCAGGGCCGGCGTGTCGCAAACGTAGCGATTACCGCCTGGCAAACCACCGAAGCCGAACCGATTGCCACGGCCCGCGGTCATTTCAAAATTGAAGAGCCCTTGAAATCCTGAACTCAGCCCCAAACTCTGATGACAACCCGCCGCCGACCCTTCAGGTCGCGGCCACTGCCATCTGATTGGAGTTTGATGACCATGAGTGTGGAAACTCAAAAGGAAACCCTGGGCTTCCAGACCGAGGTGAAGCAACTGCTGCACCTCATGATCCATTCGCTGTATTCCAACAAGGAAATTTTCCTTCGCGAATTGATCTCGAACGCCTCTGACGCTGTCGACAAATTACGTTTCGAAGCCCTGTCCAAGCCTGAACTGCTGGAAGGTGGCGCCGAACTGAAAATCCGTGTGAGCTTCGACAAGGACGCCAAAACCGTCACCCTCGAAGACAACGGCATCGGCATGAGCCGTGAAGACGCGATCACCCATTTGGGCACGATCGCCAAATCCGGCACTGCCGACTTCATGAAGCATCTGTCTGGCGATCAGAAGAAAGACTCGCACCTGATCGGTCAGTTTGGTGTCGGTTTCTACTCGGCGTTCATCGTTGCCGATAAAGTTGACGTGTTCAGCCGTCGTGCCGGTGCTGCCGCCAGCGAAGGCGTGCACTGGTCGTCCAAGGGTGAAGGCGACTTTGAAGTGGCCACCGTCGAGAAAGCCGAGCGCGGCACCCGTATCGTTCTGCACTTGAAGTCCGGTGAAGACGAATTCGCCGATGGCTGGCGCCTGCGCAACGTCATCAAGAAGTACTCCGACCACATCGCTTTGCCGATCGAGTTGCCGAAAGAAGTGGCCGCCGCTGAAGGTGAAGAGAAGCCGGCCGTTGAATGGGAAACCGTCAACCGCGCCAGCGCCCTGTGGACCCGTCCTCGCACCGAGATCAAGGACGAGGAATATCAGGAGTTCTACAAACACATCGCTCATGACTTCGAAAATCCGCTGAGCTGGAGCCACAACAAGGTCGAAGGCAAGCTCGAATACAGCTCGCTGCTGTACGTGCCGACCCGTGCTCCGTTCGATCTGTACCAGCGTGAAGCGCCGAAAGGCCTGAAGTTGTACGTACAGCGCGTATTCGTCATGGACCAGGCCGAGTCGTTCCTGCCGCTGTACCTGCGTTTCATCAAGGGCGTAGTCGATTCCAACGACCTGTCGCTGAACGTGTCGCGGGAAATCCTGCAGAAAGACCCGATCATCGACTCCATGAAGTCGGCCCTGACCAAGCGCGTCCTGGACATGCTGGAAAAACTGGCGAAGAACGAACCTGAGCAATACAAAGGCTTCTGGAAGAACTTTGGTCAGGTCATGAAAGAAGGCCCGGCAGAAGACTTCGCCAACAAAGAGAAAATCGCTGGCTTGCTGCGTTTCGCCTCCACTCAGGGCGAAGAAGGCGAGCAGGTTGTGGGTCTGGCCGAGTACCTGGCTCGCGCCAAGGAAGGTCAGGACAAGATCTACTACCTGACCGGCGAAACCTACGCGCAAGTCAAGAACAGCCCGCACCTGGAAGTCTTCCGCAAGAAAGGCATCGAAGTGCTGCTGCTGACCGACCGCATCGACGAGTGGCTGATGAGCTACCTCAGCGACTTCGACGGCAAGAGCTTTGTCGACGTGGCGCGTGGTGACCTGGACCTGGGCAACCTGGACTCGGAAGAGGACAAGAAAGCTGCGGAAGAAGTCGCCAAGTCCAAAGAAGGCCTGGTTGATCGTCTGAAAACCGCACTAGGCGACTCTGTTGCTGAAGTACGGGTTTCCCACCGTCTGACCGATTCCCCGGCGATTCTGGCCATCGGCGAGCAGGACCTGGGCATGCAGATGCGCCAGATCCTCGAAGCCAGCGGGCAGAAGGTTCCGGATTCGAAGCCGATCTTCGAATTCAACCCGGCTCACCCGCTGATCGAGAAACTCGACGCTGAGCAGAGTGACGAGCGTTTCGGCGACCTGTCGCACATTCTCTTCGATCAGGCGGCCCTGGCGGCCGGCGACAGCTTGAAAGACCCGGCCGCTTATGTGCGCCGCCTCAACAAGCTGTTGGTTGAACTGTCGGTTTAACTGAAGTTGTACAAAAACCCGCTTCGGCGGGTTTTTTCATTCTGGTGTCTTTTACTGGGAGTTCGTCATGAGTCAAATCACTGTTCGTTCCGTCGCTTATCAGATTGATGGCCAGTCATATGAAAGCCGTCTGGCGTTCGATGCCGACCACAAAGGCCCGCGCCCCGGTCTGTTGATGGCGCCGAACTGGATGGGCGTCAGCGTCGGTGCCGAGGAAATCGCCAAGTCGGTGGCGGCCAAGGGTTATGTGGTGCTGATTGCGGACCTGTACGGCCAGTCGGTGCGTCCGCAGAATGGCGACGAGGCGGGTGCAGCCATGATGCCGCTGAAGAACGATCGCGCCTTGCTGCGCAAGCGCATGCAGGCGGCGTTCGAGCAGCTGCAAGGGCAGGGCGAGGCGGTGGTTGATACGGCGAAGCTGGCGACTTTTGGTTTCTGTTTTGGCGGTTGCTGCGCACTGGAACTGGCCCGCACGGGCGCGCCGGTAAAAGCAGCGGTTTCGTTCCATGGCACCCTCGATACGCCGAACGTCAACGATGCGAAAAACATCAAGGGCTCGGTGCTGGTGTTGCACGGTGCATCAGACCCGCTGGTGCCGAAAGAGCAATTGCCGGCGTTTGAAGAGGAAATGAATGCGGCGGGCGTGGATTGGCAACTGCTGAGCTACGGCGGCGCGGTGCATTCGTTTACTGATCCGCATGCGAACGTGCCGGGCAAGATGATGTATGACGCGAAGACGGCGGGGCGGGCGTTTACTTCGATGCACAATCTGCTGGATGAAGTGTTTAGCGGCTGATGTCGTTCCCTGACATTGTTGGTGTCAGGGCTGGCCTCATCGCGAGCAGGCTCGCTCCCACATTGGAAATGCATTCCCCTGTGGGAGCGAGCCTGCTCGCGATGGCGATGTAACTGATGCCGAAGATCCTAAGGCAGTTCGATCCGCTCAACTTCCCCCGGCACCGTCGGCCAATCCCCGGCCGCCCAGCGTCGCCGCGCTTCATCGATCGCCGCCGGATCGCTCGCCACGAAATTCCAGTTGATTCGCCGCGGCCCGTCCAGCGGCGCCCCACCAAACAGCACCGCATGACAGTCGCTCTCGGCGAACAATGTCATTTCCTCTTCGGCAGGCAGCACCACCAGCGCATGCGGCTCCAGCAGTTCGCCATCAAGCTGTGCTTCGCCACTCAGCACATACAGCGCCCGCTCTTCATGCTCGGTCGGGATCAGCAAGGTGGTCGCCGTTTGCAGGTTTAACTCCGCGTACAACGTCGGAGAAAGCACCGGCACCGGCGATTCCAGGCAAAAGCCTGCCCCGGCAATCATCCGGATCTTCACGCCAAGGTTATCGCTGACCGGCAACGTCGCTGCCGGGTGATGGCTGTAGTGGCCCGGCCCCTGTTCATGCGCCTTGGGAGAGGCGAGCCAAACCTGCAAACCGTGCATTGTGAAGCCACTGTCTTTCAACGCCTCAGGCGTGCGCTCGACATGGGCAATCGCGCTGCCCGCCGTCATCCAGCTGACATCGCCGGCGTCGACCACCTGGTCGGAACCGAGGCTGTCCTTGTGCTGGATTTTTCCTTCGAACAAGTAGGTGAGGGTGGACAGGCCAATATGCGGGTGCTGACGGATGTTCATGCCTTTACCCGGTGGATAGCGGGTTTCGAGCATGTGGTCAAAAAATACGAAAGGCCCGACGCTGCGGCATTTGGCCGACGGCAGCGGGCGCAAAATCGGCTGGCCTTCTACATCTTCGGCGCGAGGGCGGATCACGAGTGGCGTGTTCATGGTGCATTCCAGGCTGAGCGGGTGACGCGTGGAGCATAACCCGCTTGCGCAGCCCTTGCCGCTATTGGCTGAAGGCACCCTCGGACAGATGGGTTTCGATGCTCACTTGCGTGCTGGTCATCAGTTTGTGCACCGGGCAGCGATCCGCTACGCGATGCAACTCATCACGCTGGGCATCGGTGAGCACACCCTTGAGGGTCAGTTTGACGTGCAGGGCATATTTGCCTTTCTGCTCTTCGCTGTTGTCACGTTTGACTTCGACCGTCACGCCGGTCAGCGGAATGTCTTTCTTCTTCGCGTACATCTTCAGTGTCAGGGCCTTGCAGGCGCCCAGGGCCGCGTCGAAGTAGTCGTGTGGCTCAGGGGCGGTGCCTTCGCCGCCAGATGTGGTCGGCACATCGGCAAAGAGCTCGTGGTCGTCGATCTGGACGCTGTGGCGAAAACCTTCAGCGGAAACGGTATTGACGGTAACGGTCATGGGAAACCTCGCAGGCAGCAGGAAAAGACTAAGTTATAGAGCATTCGTCCTGTTACGGGTTCCACTTTTGTGACCGCCCGTTCTCGTGTGCTGAATCGATACCGCCCTGATGCCGAAACGGTTGAGGCGTTTTGATATCACCTTTTCGTCTTACGCAAATTTTCGCAGGAACGATATCTTCTAAAGCAACCAGCTGCAGGATTGATGCAGCGTTATCGGAAGGAACCCGTGTAATGAGTATTCGAAGTCTCAACATCGCACCGCGCGCAGGCCTGGGTTTTGGCCTGTTGGCACTGATGGTATTTGGGGTGGGGGCGTTTGCCCTGCTGCAAATGGCAAACATGCGTGCGCAGTCCGATCAGGTCGATGAAAACTGGCTTCCCAGTGTGATGGCAGTTGGTGAAATGAGTCAGGACATGTTGCGGCTGCGGGCGTTGACCATGCGCCTGTTGATCAACCGCGATCCACAGGCATTGACTCAGAACGTTGGCAAACTCGACGAACTCAAAGGCGTCCTCGACGAAGCGCAGCAGCGTTACGACAGATTGATCGTGCTGCCTGAGGAGCGTGTGCTGTTCGACCGCTTCAAGGCAAGCGAACAGAAATACCTGCAATTTCAGAATCAGGTGATGACTCTTTCCGCTCATGGAAGGGTGGAAGACGCAGCGGCGATTCTCAACGGGGAAATGAGTCCACTGGCCGATGAGATCGCCGTTACGCTCAAGTCACTGGTGGAGCTCAACAAGCTCAACGCCAACATGGCCACCGAGGCGGGGCGTCTGGTGTTCAGCAGTTCCAGATTCTGGGTAGCCGTGATGGTCGCCGTAACGGTGCTGATCACGATTGGCCTCGCACTGCTGCTGACCCACAGCATTGTGATGCCGCTATCCCAGTCACTGAAAGTGGCTGAAGTCGTCGCGAGCGGTGATCTGACCGGTGATATCCACATTACCGGCAAGGATGAGCCGGCGCGTCTGCTGCATGCGCTCAAAAGCATGCAGCAGAATCTGCGGGAAACCATTCGGCACATCTCCGATTCGTCCAGTCAACTGGCCTCGGCTTCGGAAGAACTCAGTTGCGTTACCGAGGATGCGACCCGTGGTCTGCACCAGCAGAGCCTGGAAATCGAACAAGCCGCGACGGCCGTCAACCAGATGACCGTCGCAGTAGAAGAGGTCGCGAGCAATGCGGTGGCTACGTCCGAAGCATCTCGAGAGTCAGACCGGATCGCCCAGCTTGGCCGCGAGCAGGTGCATCAAACCGTGGTGTCCATTGAATCCCTGGCCGACGATGTCACTGCTAACGCTTCCCAGGTCGAGGATCTGGCACAGAAGGTTCATGGCATCAGCAAGGTGCTGGACGTGATTCGCTCAATTGCCGAGCAGACCAACTTGCTGGCCCTCAATGCCGCGATCGAAGCGGCACGGGCCGGGGATGCCGGGCGAGGATTTGCCGTGGTGGCCGACGAGGTGCGGGCGCTGGCGTATCGAACTCAGCAATCGACCCGAGATATTGAGCAGATGATCACGGGCATCCAGCAAGGTACGGATGCTGCTGTCAGCTCAATGCAGCAGAGCAACACGCGAGCGCGCTCGACGCTGGAAGTGGCGAAAGCTGCCGGTACGGCGCTGGAAGAAATCACCTCGGCGTTCACCTTGATCAATGAGCGCAACACGGTGATTGCCAGCGCTTCGGAAGAACAGGCCGCGGTGGCGCGCGAGGTGGATCGCAACCTGATGAACATTCGCGATCTGGCCTTGCAGACATCGGCAGGCGCGAATCAGACCAGTGCCGCGAGTCAGGAGTTGTCCCGGTTGGCGGTCGACCTGAACAACCTGGTGGCACGGTTCTCGGTCTGACGCTCCGTTAAAAATCATCAGACGAAAAAAAACGCAGAGGGAGCGTTGCGTTTCGATAGCCAGGTTACCGGTTGGCTGCGCACGGTTGCGGATAGCGCAATCCCTGCCTATGTTCCATGCGAGGCATTACTGGCGACTGGCGCGATGACTCGCCGCAAGTCGCTGTCCATCCAGTGCGGATTCTCGCAGCGAGGTTACGACATGCCAAACGACTCCCGCCCTGCCGTGCTTGAGCTGATCGGCAATACGCCGCTGGTGCGCGTCAGCCGCTTCGATACCGGCCCGTGTACGCTGTTTCTCAAACTTGAATCACAGAACCCGGGCGGTTCGATCAAGGATCGCATCGGTCTGGCGATGATCGACGCCGCCGAGCGCGATGGCCGTCTGCAACCCGGTGGCACCATCGTCGAAGCCACCGCTGGCAACACCGGCCTCGGCCTGGCCCTGGTCGGCCGTGCCAAAGGCTATCGAGTGGTGCTGGTGGTGCCGGACAAAATGTCCACCGAGAAGGTCTTGCACCTCAAGGCCATGGGGGCCGAGGTGCACATCACCCGCTCCGACGTCGGCAAAGGCCATCCCGATTACTATCAGGACGTCGCGGCGCGGCTGGCGCAGGAGATTCCCGATGCCTTCTTCGCCGATCAATTCAACAACCCGGCCAATCCGCTGGCCCACGAATGCAGCACCGCGCCGGAGATCTGGGCACAGACCCAGCATGATCTGGATGCCATCGTCGTCGGCGTCGGTTCGGCCGGCACGCTGACCGGGTTGACCCGTTTCTTCCAGCGCGTGCAACCGAACCTCGAAATGGTGCTGGCCGATCCGGTCGGCTCGGTGATGGCCGAGTACAGCCGCAGCGGCACCCTCGGCAAGGCTGGTTCATGGGCGGTGGAGGGCATCGGTGAGGATTTCATTCCTTCGATTGCCGACCTCTCCAGCGTGCGCCACGCCTATTCGATCAGCGACGAGGAAAGTTTCGATCATGCCCGCCAACTACTGCGCGCCGAAGGCATTCTCGGCGGTTCCTCGACCGGCACCTTACTGGCGGCGGCCCTGCGTTACTGCCGTGAGCAAACCGAGCCGAAGCGCGTGGTCAGCTTCGTCTGCGACACCGGCACCCGCTACCTGTCGAAGGTCTACAACGACCAGTGGATGAACGATCAGGGCCTGCTGCAATACAAGCGTTACGGTGATCTGCGTGACCTGATCGCGCGGCGTTTCGAGGATGGCCGGGTGATCAGCGTCGGGCCCGACGACACGCTGCTCACTGCCTTCCAGCGCATGCGCCTGGCGGATGTATCGCAACTGCCGGTGCTGGCGGATGGGAAGCGACTGGTCGGTGTGATCGATGAGTCCGATATTCTACTGGGCGTTCAGGCAGACGCTTCGCACTTGCGCATGCCCGTGGCCAGCGCCATGACTGACAAGTTGCAAACCCTGCCGGCGAGCGCCAGTCTGGCCGAACTGCAGGCGGAGCTTGATCGCGGGCTGGTGGCGATCATCGCCGACGCCTCGGCCTTCCATGGCTTGATTACGCGAGTCGACCTGCTCAATCACCTGCGGAGATCCCTTACATGAGTCAGCACGATGAATCCGGCTCGTCACGCGCCTTCGGCACCCGTGTAATCCATGCCGGCCAAACACCGGATCCTTCCACCGGGGCGCTGATGCCGCCGATCTACGCCAACTCCACGTACTTGCAGCAAAGCCCCGGCGTGCACAAGGGCTTCGACTATGGGCGCTCGCACAACCCGACGCGTTTCGCGCTGGAGCGTTGCGTGGCCGACCTCGAGGGCGGGACCCGGGCGTTCGCCTTCGCCTCCGGGCTGGCGGCGATTTCCACGGTGCTGGAACTGCTCGATGCAAACGCGCACATCGTCTCCGGCAACGACTTGTACGGCGGGACGTTCCGGCTGTTCGACAAAGTCCGTCAGCGCAGTGCCGGGCATCGCTTCAGTTACGTCGACCTGACCGACCTGACGGCCTTCGAAGCGGCATTGCAGGACGACACGCGGATGGTTTGTGTCGAGACGCCGAGCAATCCCTTGCTGCGCCTTTCTGATCTCGCCGCCATTGCGCGCATCTGCCGCGAGCGCGACATCCTCTGTGTCGCCGACAACACCTTCGCCAGTCCGTGGATTCAACGCCCGCTGGAGTTGGGTTTCGATATCGTGGTGCATTCGACGACCAAGTACCTGAACGGCCACTCCGACGTGATCGGCGGCATCGCGGTGGTTGGGCAGAACGCCGAACTGGCCGAGCGCCTGGGCTTTTTGCAAAACGCGGTGGGCGCTATCGCCGGGCCGTTTGACGCGTTCCTCACCTTGCGCGGGGTGAAGACGCTGGCGCTGCGCATGGAGCGCCATTGCAGCAACGCGCTGGAGCTGGCGCAATGGCTGGAGCGTCAGCCGCAGGTGGCGCGCGTTTACTATCCGGGCTTACCGTCGCACCCGCAGCACGAATTGGCACGACAGCAGATGCGTGGATTCGGCGGGATGATTTCCCTCGATCTGAATAGCGATCTGGCTGGGGCCAGACGCTTCCTCGAAAATGTGCAGATCTTTGCCCTGGCCGAGAGCCTGGGCGGGGTGGAAAGCCTGATCGAGCACCCGGCAATCATGACGCATGCCACCATTCCGGCAGACACCCGCGCGGAACTCGGGATCGGCGATGCGCTGGTGCGTTTGTCCGTGGGCGTCGAGGATGTCGAAGACCTGCGCGCCGACCTGGCCCAGGCGCTGGCGCGGATTTGACGTTCAGCAGGCATAAAAAAATCCGGAATCCTTGTCGGATTCCGGATTCTTGTGTCGAGCTGGATCAGCTGCCTTTGACAGTCTTGCCGTTGACCGTACCGTCGAGGAGCATGATGTTGTACTCCTTGCCGTCGGTTTCGACCTGTTGCAGGCGAACCAGCAGGTAATCCCAATCCTTGGCGAACCACAGGACGGTGATGCGCTTGCTTTGCGTCGGGTCGCGCACGCGCTCGACCTTGATCGCATCGATCTGGCCGGCCTTGGTGTCGACTTTCTCCGAACCCAGCACGCGGAAGTCATACGTATCGACTTCGCCGTCGTCAACGACCTGATAGCTCATGCTTTTCTTGCCAGCGGCTACGTCGTGCTGCAGGGCCAGTTGATACGTGGATTTGTCGACCATGCCGCGATTGAGCGGGATCTTGACCGCATCACCGCGATCGGTGCCGGTGACCATTTTGTTGGTCCAGTCGAAATCCAGGTCGGCTTTCTTGGCTTTACCCAGACCACCGCGTTCGAAGTGGTAGGACTGGGGCAGCAACGTGTCCTTGTCCAGGGTCAGGGTGCTTTCTTCAGTCAGGCTGGCGATCATCATCGAGGCCTTGAAGCTGAGCTTCCAGACACCGTTGGCACCTTGGGTCAGGCTGCGTTCAGCCGTGCCACTCATGGGCAGCTGCTTCCAGTCGGCGGTGTAGCTGGCGGAGAACGGTTGAAGTTCTGCAGCCTGCGCAAAAGGCAGGGCAAACAGAGCGCAAGCGAAGAGCAGGGCGCGACGCATAAAATCTCCTAGTTTCGAATCAAGTGGCCGCTGGCCGCGAGTAACTTTCCATCCAGTAAAGCACCTTGTTCACCGAGCGATAAACGGCCTTCGGCAAACCAGCGTACAGCCATCGGGTAGATCAGGTGTTCCTGAACATGGACCCGCTGCGCCAGACTCTGCGGCGAATCGTGCAACTCTACCGGTATTACTGCCTGTACGACCAGTGGTCCGCCATCGAGTTCCTCGGTGACGAAGTGCACGGAGCAGCCATGTTCCGTGTCGCCGGCTTCCAGCGCGCGCTGATGAGTGTGTAACCCTTTGTATTTGGGTAGCAGCGAGGGGTGGATGTTGAGCAGGCGACCCGCGTAATGGCGCACGAAGTCAGCGCTGAGAATGCGCATGAAACCGGCCAGTACTACGAGTTTGGGGTTGAAGGCGTCGATCAGTTCGATCAGTGCGGCATCGAAGGCTTCGCGGCCTTCGAAAGCCTTGTGATCCAGGGAGCGGGTGTCGATACCCGCATCCCTGGCGCGTTGCAGGCCGTAAGCATCGCTGCGGTTGGAAATCACCGCAGCGATGCGGGCCGGGCTGTCGCCGGTCCGCGTGCTGTCGATCAAGGCCTGCAAGTTACTGCCGGTGCCGGACAACAGCACCACCACATCACAGGTCTGGGACATCAATGAGCCTTGAGGTTCTTCAGTTCAACCTGAGCCGCGCCTTCGGCAGCGGTGGCGATCTGACCGATGACCCAAGGCTGCTCGCCGGCTTCGCGCAGGACGTTCAGGGCGGTTTCAACGTGCTCTTGAGCAACGCAGATGACCATGCCCACGCCGCAGTTCAGCACGCGGTGCATTTCGTTTTCGTCAACGTTGCCTTTCTCTTGCAGCCAGTCGAACACGGCAGGACGGGTCCAGCTCGCGACGTCAACCACGGCTTGGGCGCCTTTTGGCAGCACGCGCGGGATGTTGTCCAGCAGGCCGCCACCGGTGATGTGGGCCATGGCTTTGACCGCGCCGGTGTCCTTGATCAGCTTGAGCAGCGGCTTCACGTAGATACGGGTCGGGGCCATCAGCAGGTCGGTCAGCGGTTTGCCGTCGAGCTGGATGTTTTCGATATCGGCACCGGACACTTCGATGATCTTGCGGATCAGCGAGTAGCCGTTGGAGTGCGGGCCGGAAGACGGCAGGGCGAGCAGGGCATCGCCGGCAGCAACTTTGGAACCGTCGATGATTTCGGATTTTTCCACGACGCCGACGCAGAAGCCGGCCAGGTCGTAGTCTTCTCCTTCGTACATGCCCGGCATTTCAGCGGTTTCGCCGCCGACCAGGGAGCAGCCGGACAGTTCACAGCCAGCGCCGATGCCGGTCACGACCTGGGTCGCGGTTTCGACGTTCAGTTTGCCGGTGGCGTAGTAGTCGAGGAAGAACAGCGGCTCGGCGCCGCAAACCACCAGGTCGTTCACGCACATGGCCACCAGGTCGATGCCGATGCTGTCGTGCTTGTTCAGGTTCAAAGCCAGGCGCAGCTTGGTGCCCACGCCGTCCGTGCCGGAAACCAGTACGGGCTGCTTGTAGCCGGCCGGGATTTCGCAGAGGGCGCCGAAACCGCCCAGGCCGCCCATGACTTCCGGGCGCGCAGTGCGCTTGGCGACGCTCTTGATGCGTTCGACCAATGCTTCACCGGCGTCGATGTCTACACCGGCGTCCTTGTAGCTCAGGGAGGGTTGCTTGCTCATGATCCAGGCCTTTAGGGGGGATTCAGGGGTAACGACCGAGTCCAGTGGGACCGCCGAAATAAACGAAGGCGAGCGCCTTGCACGAATTTCAGGGTGCCCGGCTGTTGCCGGTCTGCGAAGGCGCGCGATTTTATCAGGCTTGAAGGGCAGCGGCCATCCTCACGCCGACGGCAGGGGCATATCGGCTGAAAAAAACCGTTATTGCCCGTGTTGGTCGCCGCCTCGATGGCTGTATAAGGTATCGCGATTAACCGTCTATCGTTATGACAGTGCGAAAACTTCGTTAGACCGTGGTGAATGTTTTGCGCAGGGATGTGGTCACAGCCTTGCTCGATCATCTTCATGCGGTCTGTTCCAGCCGCTCTTGTCGTCAGGAATCTTCCATGCGTTTTTTTTCCAGATTTTTATTTGCAGGCTGTTTGTCACTGGTCAGCCTGGCGAGTCATGCCGAAACCGTCAAAGGCCTGTATCAGGTGCGCGAGCCTGTCAGCAGTCAGTCGACTGAGGAGCGCGATCAGGCGACCCAGCGCGCGCTGGACACGCTGGTGCTGCGCCTGACCGGCGACCCCAAGGCTGCGCAAAGCCCGGGGTTGGCGGCGCTGCGCAAAGACCCGCAGCAAATTATCAGTCAATACGGTTTCGACGCCGGCCCGCCGGAAGTGCTGAAAGTCGATTTCGACCCGGCCACCACTGAACAAGCCTTGCGCCGCGCCGGGTTGTCTCTGTGGGGGGCGAATCGGCCGTCGATCCTGAGTTGGTGGTTGAACGATTCCGTCGAGGGTTCGAGCCTGGTGGGTGATGGTCAGGCCAGCGCCGCGCCGTTGCGTCGCGCGGCACAACACCGTGGTCTGCCGTTGCGTCTCCCATTGGCGGACCTGAGTGAGCAACTGGTCGCTACAGCGCCGAATCTTGAGGGTACTGATGCAGCGCCATTGCGCGGTGCGTCGGACCGTTACAACGCTGACGCCTTGCTCGCGGTGCATGCCCGTGAAGAGGGCGGCCAGTGGCAGGCCAAGTGGAATTTGTGGCTGGGCGACAAGAAGGAGGCGGGTAGCGTGCAGGGCGCGGATCAGGCCGCTGTGGCGGATGCGGTAATGCTGGCAGTCAGTGAGCGTCTGGCGCCGCGGTTTGTCGTCAAGCCGGGGGCTTCGGGCCAACAACTGTTGGAAGTCCAAGGGATGAATCTGGAGCGCTATGCTGCGCTGGGGCGTTTGCTGGAGCCGTTTGGTGCTCGTCTGCAAAGTGTCGAGGGTGAGCGCATTCTTTATCGAGTCAATGGCAGCGCCGAGCAGTTGAAGGCGCAGTTGTCCCTGGCGAAGTTGCAGGAGGTTCCGGCCGGTGAGGTACCCGCTCCGGCAGCGCCTGTGCAACCGGTGCCTGAGGGGGCGGCGCCTGTGGTTGCGCCAACCCCGGCACCGGTGCCGCAGCTGAGATTCCGTTGGTAAGGTTTTCTTTCTTTATATAGATGCATATGGAGTGGTACATGGCCGATACGCGGCGTTGGTTCTGGTTGGGTGGAGTGGTTCTGCTCTGCGTGTTTGTCTGGTTGTTGCATCCGATCCTGACGCCCTTTCTGGTCGCGTTGCTGCTGGCCTATCTGTTCGATCCGCTGGTGGATCGGCTGGAAAGGGCTGGTCTGTCACGCACCTGGGGCGTGGTGGCGGTGTTTGCGCTGTTTACCTTGATCTTCACCGCATTGCTGTTGGTGCTGGTGCCGATGCTCGCCAAGCAGTTGTTTCGCTTGTATGAACTGGCACCGCAGATGCTCGACTGGCTGCAGCACACCGCACTGCCGTGGGCGCAATCGAAATTCGGACTGTCGGATAACTTCTGGAAGTTCGACAAGCTCAAGGCAGCGATCAGCGAACACATGGGCCAGACCACCGACATTGTCGGGGTGGTGCTGAGTCAGGCGACGGCTTCCGGGCTCGCGCTGATTGGCTGGTTGGCGAATCTGGTGCTGATCCCCGTTGTGAGTTTCTACCTGCTGCGGGACTGGGACCTGATGATGGCCAAGATCCGCAGCCTGCTGCCCCGTGATCGTGAAGAACGCGTCATGACCCTCGCGGGTGAATGCCATGAAGTGCTGGGGGCATTCGTGCGCGGGCAGTTGCTGGTGATGCTGGCGCTGGGCGTGATCTATGCCGCGGGCTTGATGCTGGTGGGTCTGGAGCTGGGGTTGTTGATCG
Organism: Pseudomonas sp. LBUM1660; assembly: GCF_059695935.1. Classification (NCBI taxonomy): domain Bacteria; kingdom Pseudomonadati; phylum Pseudomonadota; class Gammaproteobacteria; order Pseudomonadales; family Pseudomonadaceae; genus Pseudomonas; species Pseudomonas sp. LBUM1660. The sequence continues at coordinate 1,991,824 of NZ_CP166795.1, forward strand.
GTCTGATCGCAGGTCTGGCGGCCATTGTGCCGTACATGGGGTTTGTCATCGGGATCGGTGCGGCGTTGATCGCCGGCCTGTTCCAGTTCGGCGGCGATCTGTATCCCATGGTCGGTATCGTCGCGGTGTTCATGGTCGGGCAGGCACTGGAAGGGATGGTGCTGACGCCGTTGCTAGTGGGTGATCGTATCGGTCTGCACCCGGTGGCAGTGATCTTCGCCATTCTGGCGGGAGGCGAAATGTTTGGCTTTACCGGCGTGTTGCTGGCGTTGCCAGTGGCGGCGGTGATCATGGTGCTGGTGCGCCATGTGCATGATTTATATAAAGATTCGGATATCTACGGGCGTGTCGACGAGCCTGAACGTTAAGGGTAGTTGAAGTCTCATGGCGGGCGGCCTGGTTTCATGCCAGGTTGGCCCGTATCCCTCGCGTTGCTGTCACATGCGCCGCCAAAGAAACTGTCATGAAACCAGGGCGTTAACGCAAACCTTTGATTTTGCTTGTGGTCTGTCGCATTGTGCGACCCGCCTCACGGGTATAAACTTCGCAAACTTTACACAGAGGCCACTAACGGTTCCTTTGGAACTGTTCAGTCAGCATGAAACCGATTCAGCTGCCCCTAGGTGTGCGTCTGCGTGATGACGCCACCTTTATCAATTACTACCCAGGCGCCAATGCCGCTGCACTCGGCTATGTCGAGCGGCTATGCGAAGCCGACGCCGGCTGGACCGAAAGCCTGATCTATCTCTGGGGCAAGGACGGGGTAGGGCGCACGCACTTGTTGCAGGCAGCCTGCCTGCGCTTTGAGCAACTGGGTGAGCCGGCGGTGTATCTGCCGCTGGCCGAGCTGCTGGATCGCGGCATCTCGATTCTCGACAACCTCGAACAATACGAACTGGTCTGCCTTGATGATTTGCAGGCGGTAGCCGGCCGGGCGGATTGGGAAGAGGCACTGTTCCATCTGTTCAATCGTCTGCGCGACAGCGGTCGGCGTCTGCTGATTGCCGCATCAACCTCGCCGCGCGAATTGCCGGTGAAACTGGCTGACCTGAAATCGCGCCTGACCCTGGCACTGATCTTCCAGATGCGTCCGCTCTCTGACGAAGACAAATTGCGCGCCTTGCAACTACGCGCATCCCGTCGTGGCTTGCACCTGACCGATGAAGTCGGGCATTTTATTTTGACTCGCGGTACCCGCAGCATGAGCGCGCTTTTCGAGCTGCTTGAACGTCTCGATCAGGCCTCCCTTCAAGCTCAGCGCAAGCTGACGATCCCGTTCCTGAAAGAAACTCTAGGCTGGTAAAACCTAAGCCTGGCGGGGGGTTCGGCATATTTCAGGCGCCAGAAAATCCGCTTTCCTACAGGGTTGCAGGCTGCGCGAGTGTCTAAATGGGGCTTAAGCGCTTAGATGTAAACGAGAAACCGATAAGTCACATAAAGTTCGATTGAATTTGCAAATGAGGATGATAGCGGGCATAGTCTCGGCTTCTTTACAACTATCAGCCACGGTCGTGCCCATGCTAAAGCGCTTCGCACCCCTCGTGCCTCTCGCACTCGTTACCCTGTTGTTCGGTTGCGCTGCCCACTCCCCAGTGACTCAGCAAGAGCAACAACAGCAGGTCAAGAATTCAGTTACTGCACAGTCTTCTTCCGTTCTTTTCCAGGAAGAGCTGGCCACCGATAAAGAACTGGCAGACTTCGCCGATGGCAAGTCGTACCAGCTTCCGGTTCTGGCCGACAGCATCCTCGAGCGTGGCATGTCCCTGATCGGTACCCGTTACCGTTTCGGCGGCACCTCCGAGGCCGGCTTCGATTGCAGCGGTTTCATCGGTTATCTGTTTCGTGAAGAAGCCGGCATGAACCTGCCGCGCTCCACTCGCGAAATGATCAACGTCGACGCTCCGTTGGTAGCGCGCAGCGCGCTGAAGCCGGGTGATCTGCTGTTCTTCGCCACCAATGGTCGTCGCGGTCGTGTCAGTCACGCCGGGATCTACCTGGGTGACAACCAGTTCATCCACTCCAGCAGCCGCAAAAGCGGTGGTGTCCGGGTCGATAGCCTGGGCGACAGTTACTGGAGCAAGACCTTCATCGAAGCCAAGCGCGCCCTCGCGATGGCCCCGACCGTGGTCACCGCACGCAAGTAAATCTTCAGCCCGTCGCCACGCCAGTGGCGACAAAAGCCTCTTCGCAAGGAAGTAGGCGGACAGTTTGTAAGGCGAACTTAAAGTCTTACTTGAAGTTTGGCCCATAGCCGCTAGAATCCAGATCTATTATTGATGGCAAACCGCCTGCGTCCTGCGCAGGCGGTTTTCTTTTCTGTCTTCCCGATAGAAAAAGCCGCAGCCAGATCAGGATGTTCTGCTTATGACGATGTCGGCCCGCCTCGCAATCATGTTATTCGCAGCGCTGCTCAGCGCCTGCGCCAGTCGCACACCGCCGCCTGCGCCGGTGGTTCGCGCTCCCATTGTTTTCGGTAATCCACAACCCTTTTCCGCCGAGGCAGAAGACGTGCTGTTCCGCGCGCTTGGCCTGGTGGGCACGCCGTATCGTTGGGGCGGTAATACGCCGGATTCGGGCTTCGATTGCAGCGGCCTGATCGGTTACGTCTACCGTGACGTCACCGGTATTTCCCTGCCGCGTACCACCCGCGAAATGATCAGCATGCAGGCGGCCAGCGTCGGCAAGGAAGGCCTGCAAACCGGTGACTTGATCTTCTTCGCCACCAATGGCGGCTCCCAGGTCAGTCATGCCGGGATCTACGTCGGCGAAGGTCGCTTCGTTCATGCGCCGGCCACCGGCGGCACGGTGAAGCTGGACAGCCTGTCAAAGGCTTACTGGCAGAAGGCTTATCTGAGCGCCAAGCGCGTTCTGCAGCCTGAACACCTGGCGCGTAACCCGTAGCGTCCTGTTCGAAGAGGTTGTCATGACCGCTCGCACCCTCAATCTCGATGATGCCCTGTACCAATACCTACTCGACGTTTCCCTGAGGGAAACGCCGCTGCTCAAGCGCTTGCGTGACGAAACCCAGGCGCTGCCCATGGCGCGCTGGCAGGTGGCGCCGGAGCAGGGGCAGTTCCTCGCGTTACTGGTCAAACTCATTGGCGCCAAGCGCTTGCTGGAAGTCGGTACGTTTACTGGTTACAGCGCTTTGTGCATGGCCGCTGCGTTGCCGGAGGGCGGTTCGCTGATCTGCTGTGATATCCCCGGCGACTACAACGCTATCGCACGCGGTTATTGGCAGGAGGCGGGGCTGGCCGAGCGAATTGACCTGCGTCTGGCACCTGCGCTGGAAACACTCGCCCTGTTGGATCAGCCGGAGGCGTTCGACCTGATCTTCATTGATGCCGACAAGTCCAACTATCCCCACTATCTGGAGCATGCCCTGCGTCTGCAGCGCGTCGGCGGACTGGCGGTGTTCGATAACACGCTGTGGAGTGGGCGGGTGCTTGAGGAGAACGCCGAGAGCGCAGACACCCGAGCCATCCAGGCGCTCAATCGTGCCTTGAAGGATGACTCGCGTGTGGATCTGTCGTTGTTGCCGTTGGGCGATGGGCTCACGCTCTGTCGTAAACGCTAAACGCGGATTCTTGTAGGAGCGAAGCTTGTCCGCGAAGGCGTTGGCAGATCCAGCATTAGTGTTGCCTGACCTGCAGCCTTCGCGGGCAAGCCTCGCTCCTACAGGGCTGCTATTTAGCGGTCGAAACGCGCCACACCTTGTTCCCCACATCATCGGCCACCAGCAAGCCGCCCTGCTGATCAATCACCACGCCCACAGGCCGGCCCATGGCTTTCTCATCCTCGTTGAGGAAGCCTGTCAGCACATCCACCGGCTGCCCGGTCGGTTTGCCTCCGGCGAACGGAACAAAAATCACTTTATAACCACTGTGCGGCTTGCGGTTCCATGAGCCGTGCTGGCCGATGAAGGCGCCTTCCTTGAATTGCGCTGGAAGTGTGTTGCCCTCGGCAAACGACAGGCCCAGCGATGCGGTATGTGGGCCGACCGCATAATCCGGCGCAATGGCCTTGGCCACCAAGTCAGGGTTCTGCGGCTCGACGCGAATATCGACGTGCTGGCCATAGTAGCTGAAGGGCCAGCCGTAGAACCCGCCGTCCTTCACTGAAGTGATGTAGTCCGGCACCAGATCGCTACCGATTTCGTCCCGCTCATTGACCGCCGTCCACAGGGCGCCGGTCTGAGGTTCCCAGGCCATGCCGTTTGGATTACGAATCCCCGAAGCGAAGATCCGGTGATTGCCGGTGGCGCGATCCACTTCCCAGATCGCCGCGCGACCTTCCTCCTGATCAAGGCCGTTTTCTCCGACATTGCTGTTGGAGCCGACTGTGACGTACAGCTTGCTGCCGTCCTTGCTGGCGATGACGTTTTTGGTCCAGTGGTGATTCAGCGTGCCACCCGGCAGGTCGACCACCTTGATCGGCTGCGACTTGATCGCGGTGTCGCCATTTTCATAGTGAAAGCGCAGCAAGCGGTCGGTGTCGGCGACGTACAGGTCATTGCCGACCAGGGTCATGCCGAAGGGCGAATTGAGGTTTTCCAGGAACACCGTGCGGGTTTCGGCGATGCCGTCGTGGTCCTTGTCCCGCAGCAGCGTGATGCGATTCGGGCTGGGAACGGCGGCGCCGGCACGGCCCATGACTTTCTTCATGACCCAGCCTTTAACGCCTTTGCCGTCATCGGGTTTCGGTGGCGCGTTGGTTTCGGCTACCAGCACATCGCCGTTGGGCAGCACGTAGAGCCAGCGCGGGTGATCGAGCCCTTCGGCAAATGCCGCCACTTGAGTGCCCGCCGCAGCGGTGGGTTTCGCGCCATCCGGCCAGCCGATCGCCGGGGCGATGTTCACCGTCGGGATCAGGGTCTTGTTCGGTTCGGGCAGTTTGGGTGACGGGCCGGTGCCGTCGGAGACTTGCAGGCTGGAGGTTTCACCACAAGCGGCGAGCCCTCCGGCGAGCGCGATGACGAGAACGAGCTGGGGCTTGTGCATGCTGGACTTCCCTATGAGTGCATTGTCTTAATCATAGAGAAGCTTAAGCACGCGATGGTTCAACCAGTCAGCCGCGGGCTTCCTTGAGCAGCACGGCGATGCCGGGGTGATAGTTGCCCGCTTCGTTGCGCAACTTGCGGTAGGCGTATGGGAAATACCAGGCCACGGCGCAGCTGTGTTCCTTTTGCAGGTCGTCGACCATGTCCTGGAGTTCTTCCGGTGTCGCGCTCTGCTGTGCCTTTTGAGGCGCAACGAACAGGCAGCCGAGTCTCAGGTCGCTGGCGTAGCTGATGCGCTTGGCGTTGCTGGTGATGTCCTGCAGCGCTTGAGTCAGGTTCAGGCTATTGACCCGCGGCCAGCGTTGAGTAGTCTGAAGGTAGGCGCGTTGTTCGGGGGTGGCGATATACAGATCGGCGCGGCCGTTGCGTTCCCCTTCTTCATTCTGTTTGCGCGTCGGTGTTTGTTGCAGTGTGACCATTTCCGCCATCCAGGCTGCTGCAGAGAGCAGGCCGAGGTTGGCTTTTTCGTCGTACCAATAAGGTGTGTCGTTATCGCCGCGCACAGCGTTAAAGCGGTCGATACAGTCAAACCAGCGTTCCAGCACCGGTCGCAGGAATTCCAGCTTCGGATTGCTGATGATCATGCCTTGCATGTTGCTCACCCTTGTAATTGTGTTGTTGGGTTTTATGGCGCTTTGATATCACTGCTGACGGTGTGGTGCAAGATTGACGTCACGTAATTGATGGGCAGCAGTATATCGAGCGCTCGCGCTTTGTCTTCAATTGACGCTCCACCCCCAACCCTCTAACCTTCGCGGCTTGTTTCAGGTGCTCTGTGGCGGTGGCCGACAGAGTGAAACAGGGAAGCCGGTGAGTGACTATCACCAAGCGACGAAACGTCACGATCCCGGCGCTGCCCCCGCAACGGTAAATGAGTAAAGACTGCGTCTTGAGCCACTGTGTCGACTGTCGACATGGGAAGGCGCGCAGTCCGGCGCGAGCCGCTCATGAGCCCGGAGACCGGCCTGATTCATTCAACGGCATCACGGTGGGCGATGCCAGGCTTCTTGCCGTCTATTCTTGTGCCTGCCCGCCGTTATCCAGCCTCAACGGAGAGCTCCCCATGACTGATTCCCCTGATCGTGACGAACGCCACTTGGCGCGCATGCAGCGCAAAAAAGCCGTGATCGACGAACGCATCGCCAACTCGCCGAATGAGTGCGGCCTGCTGCTGGTGCTGACCGGCAACGGCAAAGGCAAGAGCAGCTCGGCCTTCGGCATGCTCGCCCGGTCCATGGGCCACGGCATGCAGTGCGGCGTGGTGCAGTTCATCAAGGGCCGTAACAGCACCGGCGAAGAGCTGTTCTTCCGCCGCTTCCCGGAGCAGGTGCGTTTTCATGTGATGGGCGAGGGCTTCACCTGGGAAACCCAGGACCGCCAGCGTGACATCGCCGCCGCTGAAGCCGCGTGGGCTGTGTCGCGTGAGTTGTTGCGTGACCCGTCGATTGGTCTGGTGGTGCTGGATGAGTTGAATATTGCCCTCAAGCACGGTTACCTCGACCTCGATCAGGTGCTCACCGACTTGCAGGCGCGTCCACCGATGCAACACGTGGTGGTCACCGGTCGCGGCGCCAAGCCAGAGATGATCGAACTGGCCGACACGGTCACCGAAATGGGCGTGATCAAGCACGCGTTCCAGGCCGGGATCAAAGCGCAAAAAGGCGTCGAGTTGTGAGCTGCACTTTATGAGTAGCCATCGTCAATGCCCGGCGGTATTGATTGCCGCGCCGGCCTCCGGTCAGGGCAAGACCACTGTCACCGCCGCGCTGGCCCGTTTGCACCGCAATCAGGGGCGCAAGGTGCGCGTGTTCAAATGCGGCCCGGACTTTCTCGATCCGATGATTCTCGAGCGCGCCAGCGGTGCGCCGGTGTATCAACTGGACATGTGGATGGTCGGCGAGCAGGAAAGCCGTCGGCTGTTGTGGGAGGCGGCCGGGGACGCCGACCTGATCCTCATTGAAGGCGTCATGGGGCTGTTCGACGGCACGCCGTCCAGCGCCGACCTGGCGCGGCATTTCGGTGTGCCGGTGCTCGGGGTGATTGACGGCACGGCGATGGCGCAGACCTTCGGTGCGCTGGCGCTGGGGCTGGCGAAGTATCAGCCGGACTTGCCGTTTGCCGGTGTATTGGCCAACCGCGTGGGCACGCTGCGTCATGCGCAATTGCTCGAAGGCAGCCTGACTGAAGGCTTGCGCTGGTACGGCGCCTTGTCGCGGGAAACCGGGATCGAATTGCCGAGTCGGCATCTCGGTCTGGTTCAGGCCAGCGAGTTGAACGATCTCGACGTGCGCCTTGATGCGGCGGCCGAATCGCTGGCCAGCAGTTGCGATGTGGCGCTGCCGCCCGCGGTGGAATTCGCCGGGCCCGATGTGATCGCCGCCGAGCCTTTGCTTAAAGGCATCCGAATTGCCGTGGCCCGTGATGAAGCGTTCGCCTTCACCTACGGCGCGAGCCTCGATTTGCTGCGGGCCATGGGCGCCGAGTTGCTGTTCTTCTCGCCGATCCGCGATGCTGATTTGCCAGAGGCGGACAGCCTTTATCTGCCGGGCGGTTATCCGGAACTGCACCATGTGGCGCTGTCACAGAACACCTCGATGCTCGACGCGATCCGCGCCCATCATGCCGCTGGCAAACCGTTGCTGGCCGAGTGTGGCGGGATGTTGTACCTGCTCGATTCGCTGACCGATGTCGAAGGTACTCGCGCTGAATTGGTTGGCTTGCTCAAAGGTGATGCGGTGATGCAAAAGCGTCTGGCCGCGTTGGCTTTGCAAGCGGTTGAGTTGCCGGAAGGTGCGTTGCGTGGCCACACCTATCACCATTCGTTGACCAGCACCGAACTTGAGCCGATTGCCCGTGGACTCAGTCCGAACGGCGGACGGGGGGCGGAGGCGGTTTATCGTGCGGGGCGGATGACGGCCTCTTATGTGCATTTTTATTTTCCGTCCAATCCTTCGGCGGTTGCCGCTCTTTTTGCGCCGGACTTTGATGCAGTCTTCGCGAGCAGGCCATGACCGACAACGCATTCTCCGAAGCCGAACGCGAAGCGGTCTACCGGGCCATCGCCGAACGTCGCGACATGCGCCACTTCAGCGGCGGCACTGTCGAGCCTGAGTTGCTACGACGCCTGCTCGAAGCCGCCCACCAAGCGCCGAGCGTCGGCCTGATGCAGCCCTGGCGCTTCATCCGCATCAGCGACCAGGCCCTGCGCAGCAAGATCCAGCAGCTGGTGGAAGAAGAACGCATCCGCACCGCCGAAGCACTCGGCGAGCGCACCGACGAATTCATGAAGCTCAAGGTCGAAGGCATCAACGACTGCGCCGAGGTGCTGGTCGCCGCGCTGATGGACGATCGCGAGCGCCACATCTTCGGTCGTCGCACCTTGCCGGAAATGGACATGGCCTCGTTGTCCTGCGCGATCCAGAACCTCTGGCTGGCCTCCCGCGCTGAAGGTCTGGGCATGGGCTGGGTGTCGCTGTTCGAGCCGCAAGCGCTGGCGGACCTGCTGGGTTTGCCACCCGGGGCCAAGCCGTTGGCGGTTCTTTGCCTCGGCCCGGTCAAGGAATTCTATCCGGCGCCGATGCTGGTACTCGAAGGGTGGGCGCAGGCGCGTCCGCTCAGTGAGTTGCTGTATGAAAATTATTGGGGAGTGAGTCAATGAGTGTGGCGTTATTGAGTGTCGCCGCGGTTGCGCTGGACGCGCTGCTGGGTGAGCCCAAACGCTGGCATCCGCTGGTGGCGTTCGGCCGTTTTGCCGACCGCATCGAGCAACGTTTCAACGGTGAGGGGCGTGGCTGGCGCAGCCATGGCGTCACCGCGTGGGTGATCGCGGTCGTGCCGCTGACGTTGCTGGCCACGGCGTTTTCCTGGGCGCCGTATGTGGGCTGGATTGTCGAGATTCTCGCGCTCTATTGCGCCCTCGGCATGCGTAGCCTCGGTGAGCACGTCGAACCGGTGGCCAAGGCTTTGCGCAGTGATGATTTGGACGAAGCCCGCAAGCGCGTGGGTTATTTGGTCAGCCGTCAGACCAGCGAACTGGATAAAACCGAAGTCGCCCGCGCCGCCACTGAATCTGTTCTGGAGAACGGCAGTGACGCGGTATTCGCTGCGCTGTTCTGGTTTGCCGTGGCCGGCGCGCCCGGCGTGGTGCTCTATCGCTTGAGTAACACCCTCGATGCCATGTGGGGTTACCGCAACGAACGCTTCGAACGTTTCGGTTGGGCGGCGGCGAAGATCGACGATGTCCTCAACTATATTCCTGCACGCCTGGTGGCGTTGACCTACGCGCTGCTGGGCAAAACCCGGCTGGCCTTGAAATGCTGGCGCACCCAGGGCCCGACCTGGGACAGCCCCAACGCCGGGCCCGTGATGGCGGCCGGTGCCGGTGCGCTCGGCGTCGAATTGGGCGGGGCGGCGATCTATCACGGTGAACTGCATCAGCGTCCGCAACTGGGCGAAGGCGTGCCGGCGGATGCCGATTCCATCGACCGTGGCTGGCAATTGGTTCAGCGCGGGGTATGGTTATGGCTGCTGATTCTCTGCGTGGGAGCTGAATTCTATGCTTGAGCACGGTGGTCGCTTGCGCAAGGCAGCGCTCGAATACGGCATTGCCGAAGCTGACTGGCTGGACCTGTCCAGCGGCCTCGCGCCGTGGCCATTCCCGATCCCGGACATTCCGTCGCGCGCCTGGGCGCGCTTGCCGGAAACCGATGACGGTCTGGAGCAGGCCGCTTGCGATTATTACGGCACCGGACAGGTGCTGCCGGTGGCCGGTTCGCAAATGGCCATCCAGTTGCTGCCGCGTTTGCGTCGGGCCGGTAAGGTCGGCGTGCTGTCGCCGTGTTACGCCGAACACGCGCACGCATGGCGCAGCAATGGTTACATCGTGCGCGAGGTGCTGGAGCAGGAAGTCGACTTCTATATCGACAGCCTCGACGTGCTGGTGGTGGTCAACCCGAACAACCCGACGGGCCTGAGCCTGCCCCCGAGTCGCCTGCTCGACTGGCACGCCCGACTGGCCTCGCGCGGTGGCTGGCTGGTGGTGGACGAAGCGTTCATGGACAACACGCCGACGCTGAGCCTCGCGCCGTTTGCCCATCAGGTCGGCCTGATCGTGCTGCGTTCCTTCGGCAAGTTTTTTGGCCTGGCCGGTGTGCGATTGGGCTTTGTGCTGGCAGAGCGCAGGCTGCTCAAACTGCTCGCCGAGCAGGTGGGGCCCTGGGCTGTCAGTGGACCGACACGCGTGTTGGGCCAAGCCTGTTTGCTGGACACCGAAGGCCACGCAAGGCAGCGCGTGCGCAGCGAGGAGGCCAGCGCACGCCTGGCGCTTTTGCTCGGTCAGCATGGCTTCCCGCCGCAGGGTGGCTGCGCCTTGTTCCAATGGCTGATCACCGAGCATGCCGAAGCGCTTCACGAGTTCATGGCGAGGCGCGGCATCCTGCTGCGGTTGTTCGCCCACAACAGCAGCGTGCGTTTCGGCTTGCCGGCGGTTGAAGCCGATTGGCAGCGCCTCGAACTGGCGCTTCAATCTTTCGTCAAGGACACCCGATGACTACGTTGATGGTGCAAGGCACCACATCCGACGCCGGTAAAAGCACGCTGGTGACGGCGTTGTGTCGCTGGGTCACGCGTCAGGGCGTGCGCGTCGTGCCGTTCAAACCGCAGAACATGGCGCTTAACAGTGCCGTGACCTCTGACGGTGGCGAGATCGGCCGCGCCCAAGCGGTGCAGGCCCAGGCGGCCAACCTTGAGCCGCACACCGACATGAATCCGGTGCTGCTCAAACCCAACAGCGACACCGGCGCCCAGGTCATCATCCATGGTCGCGCGGTCACGACGATGAACGCGGTCGCCTATCACGACTACAAAACCATCGCCATGCAAGCCGTGCTGGCTTCCCATGAACGATTGAGTGCGGCGTATCCGGTGGTGATGGTTGAAGGTGCAGGCTCGCCGGCCGAGATCAATCTGCGTGCCGGCGACATCGCCAACATGGGCTTTGCCGAGGCGGTGGATTGTCCGGTGGTGTTAATCGCCGACATCAATCGCGGCGGGGTTTTTGCGCATCTGGTGGGCACGCTGGAACTGCTGTCGCCGACCGAGCAGGCGCGGGTCAAAGGCTTCATCATCAACCGTTTTCGCGGCGACATCGCCTTGTTGCAACCCGGCCTCGATTGGCTCGAAGCGCGCACCGGCAAACCGGTGATCGGCGTGCTGCCCTATGTCATGGATTTGCACCTGGAAGCCGAGGACGGCATCGATCAGCGCCAGACCGACAAGGCTGAGCGCGTGCTCAACGTGGTGGTGCCGGTACTGCCGCGCATCAGCAACCACACCGATTTCGATCCGCTGCGCCTGCATCCGCAAGTGGACCTGCAATTCATCGGCCCCGGCCAGGCGATCCCGCCGGCTGATCTGATCATTCTTCCCGGCTCGAAAAGTGTGCGCAGTGATCTTGCGTACCTGCGGGCCAATGGCTGGGACACGGCCATCAGTCGTCATCTGCGCTATGGCGGCAAATTGCTGGGGATTTGCGGCGGTCTGCAAATGCTCGGTGAGCAGGTGCACGATCCGCTGGGCCTCGAAGGCGCGCCGGGTTCCAGTCCCGGTCTGGGCCTGCTGGCGTTCGAAACACAGCTCGAAGAAGAGAAGCAATTGCGCAATGTGCGCGGTCGTCTGGGGCTGGAGGATGCGCAGGTCAGTGGCTATGAAATCCATGCCGGGGTGACCACCGGGCCAGCGCTGGAAAACGCCGCAGTGCAGTTAGACGATGGTCGCTGCGATGGCGCGCAAAGTGCTGACGGGCAGATTTTCGGCACCTACCTGCACGGCCTGTTTGAATCCCCGGCAGCGTGCAGTGCGCTGCTGCGCTGGGCGGGTTTGCAGGATGTGCAGGAAGTGGATTACCACGGGTTGCGCGAGCGGGATATCGAGCGGTTGGCGGATCTGGTGGAAAAGCATTTGGATACCCGATTGCTGCGTGAACTCTGCGGTTTTTGAGGGGACGCCTTCGCGGGCAAGCCTCGCTCCTACAAGGTCAAGAGCGGCTCAGATCCGTAGGAGCGAGGCTTGCCCGCGAAGAGGCCAGCAGCTACACCGCATATTTAAGGAATGAACCATGCTGCAACTGATCCTCGGCGGCGCCCGCTCCGGCAAAAGCCGACTGGCTGAAAAACTTGCGTTAGACAGTCAACTCCAGGTGACTTACATCGCCACCAGCCAACCGCTGGACGGTGAAATGAACGAACGGGTCGCCCACCATCGGGCCCGTCGTCCGGCCGAATGGGCGTTGATCGAAGAACCGATCGAACTCGCCCGCGTATTGCGCGAAAGCGCCCGCGCCGAGCGTTGTCTGCTGGTGGATTGCCTGACCCTGTGGATGACCAATTTGCTGATGCTCGACGATGCCGAACGTCTGAATGCAGAACGCGAAGCCTTGCTGGACTGCCTGGCGTCATTGCCGGGTGAAATCATTTTTGTCAGCAACGAAACCGGAATGGGTGTCGTGCCGCTGGGCGAATTGACTCGCCGCTATGTCGATGAAGCCGGTTGGCTGCATCAAGCCCTGGCCGAGCGCTGCCAACGTGTCGTCCTGACTGTCGCCGGCCTGCCCCTGACTTTGAAAGGAACTGCTTTATGACTCAATCCTGGTGGCTGAACCCGTGCAAATCGATCGACGCGCAAGCCGTCGAACAGGCGCAGGCACGTCAACAGCAATTGACCAAACCCGCCGGCTCCCTCGGCCGACTGGAATCGGTGGCCGTGCAATTGGCGGGGCTGCAAGGGCAGGTCAAGCCAAGTCTTGATCAGCTGTGGATCGCCATTTTTGCCGGCGACCATGGTGTGGTTGCAGAAGGCGTGTCGGCGTTCCCTCAGGAAGTCACCGGGCAGATGCTGCATAACTTTGTCAGCGGTGGCGCGGCAATCAGTGTGTTGGCGCGCCAGCTCGGGGCTTCCCTTGAAGTGGTCGACCTCGGCACGGTGACGCCGACGCTGAACCTGCCGGGGGTGCGACACCTCAACATCAGCGCAGGCACCGCCAATTTCGTCGAAGGCCCGGCCATGACGGCTGCCCAGGGTGAACTCGCCTTGCAGGCTGGCCGCGACAGCGTGCAACGTGCGGTCGCCAAAGGTGCGCAGTTGTTTATCGGCGGCGAGATGGGCATCGGCAACACCACGGCGGCCAGCGCGCTGGCCTGTGCCTTACTCGACTGCCCGGTGGTGCATCTGGCCGGGCCGGGCACCGGTTTGAACGCGGCGGGGGTCAGCCACAAAGCCCGGGTCATCGAACGTGCCCTGGCATTACACGGTGCTCAGCGGGGTGATGCGTTGCAAACCCTGTTCAACCTCGGCGGTTTTGAGATTGCGGCGCTGGTCGGCGCGTATCTGGCGTGCGCCCAGGAAGGCGTTGCGGTGCTGGTGGACGGCTTTATCTGCAGCGTCGCCGCGTTGGTGGCGGTGCGCTTGAACCCTGACTGCCGTGAGTGGCTGTTGTTCGGCCATCGCGGTGCCGAGCCGGGTCATCGTCATGTGCTGGAAACCCTCAATGCCGAGCCGCTGCTGGATCTGGGGCTGCGTCTGGGCGAGGGCAGTGGCGCCGCGTTGGCCGTGCCGTTGCTGCGTCTGGCCTGCGATCTTCACGGGCAGATGGCAACCTTCGCCGAAGCGGCGGTGGCGGATCGTCCGGAATGACGTTGCGACTGGATCTTCTGCGCCACGGGGAAACCGAACTCGGCGGCGGTTTGCGCGGCAGCCTCGACGATACGCTGACCGACAAGGGCTGGGCGCAGATGCGCGCGGCGGTGGTCGAGCAAGGGCCCTGGGATCGGTTGATCAGTTCACCGTTGCAACGTTGTGCGCGGTTTGCTGACGAACTCGGTGCACAACTGGGGCTGCCTGTGCACCTCGACAAGGATCTGCAAGAACTGCACTTCGGTGCCTGGGAAGGGCAGAGCGCGGCGGCGCTGATGGAGACTGACGCCGAGGGGTTGGGGCTGTTCTGGGCCGATCCGTATGCCTTTACGCCGCCGGAAGGTGAGCCGGTTGAAGCATTTTCGATGCGGGTGCTGGCGTCGATAGAGCGTCTGCACGCCGCGTATGCGGGTGAACGGATCTTGCTGATCAGTCATGGTGGCGTCATGCGTTTGTTGCTGGCTCAGGCACGTGGCTTGCCCCGTGAGCAGTTGCTGAATGTCGAGGTCGGCCATGGCTCGCTGTTTTCGTTGAGCGTCGAGTCAGGCGTCCTCCTCAAGGAAGCGATCTGACCATGTTGCCCTTCTGGATCGCCCTGCAATTTCTCAGCAGTTTGCCGATACGTCTGCCCGGTATGCCCACACCTGAGGAACTGGGTCGGTCGCTGCTGTTTTATCCGCTGGTCGGGCTGCTGTTTGGTGTCCTTTTATGGGCACTGAACTGGCTGTTGCTGGGCACGCCGCTATTGCTTCACGCCGCGCTGCTGCTGACCGTTTGGGTATTGCTCAGCGGCGCGTTGCATCTGGATGGTCTGGCCGATAGCGCTGATGCCTGGCTCGGTGGTTTCGGCGACCGCGAGCGCACGCTGACCATTATGAAGGACCCGCGCAGCGGGCCGATTGCGGTGGTGACGCTGGTGTTGGTGTTATTGCTCAAATTCGCCGCGTTGCTGGCGTTGATCGAGCAGCCGCACAGTATGTTGCTGATCATCGTTCCACTGATTGGCCGCAGCGCCTTGCTGGGTTTGTTCCTGACCACACCGTATGTGCGTGCCGGCGGGTTGGGGCAGGCGTTGGCCGATCATCTGCCGCGTTTGGCGGGTAAGCGGGTGTTGGCGGTCAGTGCGTTGGCCTGTGTTTTGATCGCAGGTCTCAGTGGGGTTTGGGCGCTTGTGCTGGCGGGGGTTATGTTTGTCTGGTTACGACAGCTGATGCTGCGGCGATTGGGCGGGACGACGGGGGATACGGCCGGGGCCATGCTGGAATTGCTGGAGATGGTGGTGCTGGTAGGATTGGCGCTGGTTTGATGGTTGTGGGCAAGATGTACCGGCCTTTTCGCTAGCAGGCCCGTGAATGCGCTCTGCCAGACCCCTTTGATTTTGCTAAACAAACCCATCTGTAACTTGATTTAACACACTCGCGGGTATATACACGCACCATGCTCGACTCTCAATGTTTATGCATCAACCTGCGTCGCGCCGCCCGTGGCGTCAGCAGGCATTACGACGGCGCTCTCGACGGCTTCGGGATCAACGTTGCCCAGTATTCTTTGCTATGCAATCTGCAGCGTCTGAATGAACCGAGTATCTCCACCCTGGCCGAAGCCATGGGCCTGGACCGCAGCACCCTGGGGCGCAATCTTCGAGTGCTTGAGGGCGAAGGTCTGGTGGCGCTGGTCGAGGGGGAGGACATGCGTAACCGCATCGTCCGGCTGACCCAGGCGGGCGCAGATCGCCTGACAGCGGCCTTGCCTGCCTGGGAAGCGGCGCAGCAGCGGCTGATCGACCGTCTGGGCGCCGAAAAACGCGAAACCTTGTTGCGACTGCTGGACGAACTGGCGTGATGCCGGTTTTTCCGACCTTAAGCGGGTATATACCCGCTACCGGAGAATAAGAATGACCTCGATGTGGCGTACATGCGGTTGGGTGTTGGTGGGGAGTGCACTGATCCTGGCATTGTCTTTGGGCGTGCGACACGGCTTCGGCCTGTTTCTGGCACCGATGAGTGCCGAGTTTGGCTGGGGGCGTGAGACGTTTGCCTTTGCCTTTGCCATTGCCTTGCAGAACCTGATCTGGGGCCTGGCGCAGCCGTTCACCGGCGCGTTGGCCGACCGCTTTGGCGCGGCGAAAGTGGTGCTGGTCGGTGGTGTTCTGTACGCAGTGGGCCTGGTGTTCATGGGCTTGTCCGACTCGGCGGTGACCTTGTCCCTGAGTGCGGGCCTGTTGATTGGCATCGGCCTGTCGGGCACATCGTTCTCGGTGATCCTCGGCGTGGTCGGTCGCGCCGTGCCGCCGGAGAAACGCAGCATGGGCATGGGCATCGCCAGCGCCGCCGGCTCGTTTGGTCAGTTCGCCATGTTGCCCGGTACGCTGGGGTTGATCGGCTGGCTCGGCTGGTCCGCGGCATTGCTGGTCCTGGGTTTGCTGGTGGCGCTGATCATCCCGCTGGTGAGCATGCTCAAGGACAAGCCGCTGCCCGTGCTCGGTCATGAGCAAACCCTCTCCGAAGCGCTGCGTGAGGCCTGCTCCCATTCGGGGTTCTGGCTGTTGGCGTTGGGTTTTTTTGTCTGCGGTTTCCAGGTGGTGTTCATCGGTGTGCATTTGCCGGCGTATCTGGTGGATCAGCATCTTCCGGCCACGGTGGGCACCACGGTGCTGGCGCTGATCGGGCTGTTCAATATTTTCGGCACGTACACCGCAGGTTGGCTCGGCGGTCGCATGTCCAAACCGCGCTTGCTCACCGGTTTGTACCTGTTGCGGGCGGTGGTGATTACCCTGTTTCTGTGGGCGCCGGTCACCACGACCACTGCGTACCTGTTCGGCATGGCCATGGGCTTCCTGTGGTTGTCGACCGTGCCATTGACCAACGGCACAGTGGCGACCTTGTTCGGCGTGCGAAACCTGTCCATGCTCGGTGGGATTGTTTTCCTCTTCCACCAACTCGGTTCGTTCCTCGGCGGCTGGTTGGGTGGCGTGGTGTATGACCGAACCGGGAGCTATGACTTGATCTGGCAAGTGGCGATTCTCTTGAGCTTGTTGGCCGCCGCCCTCAACTGGCCGTTGCGTGAGCAGCCGGTAGCGCGCCTGCAAACCCGGTTGAGTGCGATATGAACCGTCTCTGGCCGCGAATGGCGGTAGTCGCTGTCGGCGCCTTGCTGCTGGCCCTGGCCTGGTGGGGATGGCATCAGGGCGGGTTGGCGCTGATGCAGTTGGGCATGGGCGCTTGCTAGGAACAGGCGAGGGCGAGTAACTTCGTTTGTGACCATTAATCAAGGATGCACCGACATGCTGATGCGCTGGATTGCAGTCCCCGCGTTGCTGGTGGCGTTTACCGGATTGGCACAAGCAGCCGAGTGCCCGGAGCTGTTGCAGGGCTCGTTGCCCAAGCTGCGCGCCAAGGAATCCATCGACCTGTGCCAGCGGTTTGAGGGTAAACCGCTGGTGGTGGTCAATACCGCAAGCTTCTGTGGTTTTGCCCCACAGTTCAAAAGCCTTGAGGCGCTGAATCAGCGTTACAAGGATCAGGGGCTGGAGGTGATCGGCGTTCCGTCCAATGACTTCAAGCAGGAGTCCAAGGACGGCGCTGAGACCGCCAAGGTCTGCTACGTGAACTATGGCGTGACGTTCACCATGACTGAGCCGCAGAAAGTACGCGGTGAAGACGCGACTCACCTGTTCAAGGTCCTCGCCAAACAGACCAGCGCGCCGAAGTGGAATTTCTACAAATACGTGGTCGATCGCAAAGGTAAGGTGATCGCCAATTTCTCCAGCCTGACCAAGCCCGACGATCCCGAGTTCATCGCCGCGGTGGAAAAAGCCCTGGCCTCGCAACCCTGATTGACGCCCATGAAAAAGCCCCGCCTCTGTGCAAGAGAGCGGGGCTTTTTTGATTCAGGTGGCGAGCGTTTCAGGCACGCCGTGAATCATCAGAAGCGGTAGGTCGCGCCTACACCGAAACCGTTCGCATAGTTTTCATACTTGGCGCTGTAGTTCTGGCCACGGTCGTTGCTGTTGTTGACCTTGACCGACTCTTCGCGCAGGTACGAGTACGCTACGTCGATGGTCAGGTCGTCGGTCGGGCTCCAGCCGGCGCCCACGCTGAAAATCTTGCGATCGCCCGTCGGGATGCGTGGGGAGCGGTCGACGTTGTTGGTCGGTGCCTGGTCAATGGACAAGCCGGTACGCAGCACCCATTGCTTGTTCAGCTGGTAGGACGCACCGATGGCGTGAGCCCAGGTGTCGTGCCAGTTCTGTTCTTCGGTGATGGTGCCGAACTGACCGTTCAGGATGGCCGGAACCCCCTTGTTATCGACGGTGATTTCTTTCAGGCGGCTCCAGCGAGTCCAGGTGCTGCCTGCGTACAGCGTCCACTGGTCGTCCAACTGGTGAGTGACCGAGAAATCCACCGATTCAGGCGTGGTCAGGTCCAGCGAGGCGTCGTACTTCTGGCTTGGATTCTGGCCCACAGCGGCGAGCACGTTGTAGTTGACCTTAGTGTCACCCTCGAGCTTGTACTTCACTTTCGAGTGGTAGGTCAGGCCGACGCGAGTGCTGTCGGTGGCTTGCACCAGGACGCCGATGTTGTAGCCCAGTGCGGTGTCGTCACCTTCGATCTTGACCTTGCCGTCCGGTGCGGCCTGGGTAATCGACAGATTCGATTCCAGGGTGCCGTCGATACGGTTGATGGTCGGGCCGAAACCGATGGAGACCTTGTCGTTGAAGGCGTAGCTGACAGTCGGTTGCAGGGTGACGATCTTGACTTCGCTCTTGCTGCCGAAGTAACGGCCGGCGAAGCCGTTCTCGTAATCGGTCACCAGGCCGAACGGAGCGTACACACCGATACCGAATGCCCAGTGGTCGTCGATTGGCTTGACGTAGTAGCCCATCGGCACGCCCATGAAAGGGACCATGTCACCTTTGTTGGTACCGCCATTCGGACGGGAGCTGGCGTCACTGATGTCAGTGTGCGCGTCGATGAATGCTAAACCGCCGGTCACTTGTTCGCGCTTGATGCGAGACATGCCGGCAGGGTTGCCAGCAATGGTGGATGCGTCGTCGGCAGAAGAAGATCGCCCGGCAAAACCTGTCCCCATCCCGCTGATGCTTTGTTCGTTGAGGGCAAAGCCACTTGCGAAGATCTGGGTGGATGCCATGGCAACGGCGAGGCTAATGGTGGTTTTGAGCATTACTTTTTTCATTATTAGAACTCCTGGTGATCACCGGGGCGAAAATTACCAACATTTTCGTCCCAGCGCTATAGGCTGTATGGCTTGAGTTAGAGCGGTTTTGTAGGACAATCCGACCAGATTCGCGACCCGTTGCAGGATCTTTGGAAACCGGTGGGTCAGCAGGCGACCTGATTCAGTGGTGATACACAGGTTTGCCAAGCGTAGGTGAAATCGCGCAGGCGTCCTTGAGGCTGAAAAGTCTGGCGCCAGATTCGCGCCATTCCCAACAAGTCATCCGCGGCGGGGAGGGGAGTGTTCTGTTCTTCTACCAGCAGCCAGGCGATGGCAGTGGCGTAACGCAGGTTGACGGTCAATTCCAGGTGCGGTCCGCTGAGAAAGGCATGCTGGCTGGCGAGGCCGCGGACGAGACTCGCGCGCTCGGGGTCCAGCGCCAGGTAGTGATCCCAGAGAGCCTGGTGGCGGGGTTCGGCGATTCGGTACAGGCCGTTTCCACGGCGGTCGTGCAGGGCGGAACCAAGGGCTGACTGGCTGGCGGCGATGCCCAGGAGAAGGGATTCGGCAGTTGCGCTATGGCGCCCGAGGTAAATCAATGTCGGACGGATCACATAACGGCACAGTTCGCTGGCAGCGATACCCATAAAGCCCTCGAAACATGAAATGGGCGGCGAAACCTGAAGGGAGCGTTGGCAGCAGGTGAATCGACTCAGGCTCGCCGGAAAGCGGATCAAGCCGCTTGAGTTGAAGTGTAGTGTCATATTCGCGCTGTAAAGGCCTGTTTTTAAAATATTTCCGGCTGCGAGTTATAACCGTTATATCGTTTAGTGCTTAGCCGCAGGCTGGCTGTTGAGAAATATCGGGCAATAAAAAGCCCCGCTTTTTGAGCAGGGCTTTTGAGGTTTTCAGTCTTTCTGGCGTATCAGGCAACCAGTGCCTGACGGGTACGCTCGATCACTGCCTGCAGCGGTTCTGCGCTGGAGTATTGATCGGGGTACAGGCGTTCGCTGTGACGAGCGATGCCGTGTTCGTTGACCAGGGTGAAGCTGAAGCAGCCTTTGCGAGCGGCCATGATCAGGCAGTTCATTGGTGCAAAAGCGTTGGTTAGGGTGCGGATTGCATCCTGAGTGTGGATTTGAGTAGTCATTAAATGGTGTTCCTACAAGCGACACGGATAAGAACCGTGCAAAATTTAAACGTTCCAGTGACGACGACCACCATTGGTCGAACGAAGAACCCGACTGGAACAAAGCAGCCAGTTTGAAGCGCTAATAATTGGCGCGCTTGGGCTGGCAGGTAGGTACTTAGGAGGGCAGGCAACACATCAAGGGCAAAGGTTCTGGGCCCGGGGTGAAGATCCTGATCAATTTGCAGGCTGGTTCGGTCAGAGTAAGTGAGCTTCGCAACACCCTTTGCTTTCGTTTCAAAGGCTGTGTTGGCGCAAGGTTTACCTGGAAACCATCGAGGTGGTCGATCCCGCTTGTTCGGTGGAGGCTTCCGTTGGGAAGGCTGACCGGGAGGATTTGTTCGACCAGAATTGACTTTCAGCTTGGTACTAACGCCGCGGATACTAACGGATTGAGTAGGCGAAGGGAAGCTTGAAGGTAAAATAATTTCCGTGCCCCGCCAACATGCTGCGTCAGGGGACAATTTCCGACCGTTGGTCGCCGCTCCGGCATAAGCCTGGGACAAGGCTTTACCAAGGTTATCCCCAGGAACCCTGCACAAAACGCTCCGAAAAAGAGCATCGATATAACTGCCGCGAAGGTACTTGTGCACATAAGTTGCGCAGACTGTAACCGGACTGTCATCCGCGCCCCGACCACAGTGGGTGCCTGTACTGAAAATTTAAGTCAATGAAAAACATCGCTTTTTTTTACTGGTGAAAAAATCGTCAGTTTGACTGCGAGCCCCATTCCACAGGGCTTTGCGCGAGTTCAAGGGCGGTTGTCCACTGAGTTATCCACAGCTTCTGTGGATTGTCCCGAGCGCTTGCTCTAGGACGGGCGTGCCGGGTTTTTTTAGACTTTACCTGTAAGAAAAAAAGAGTAGAGTGGCGCGCCTTCCGATCTGCCCCACAGTGCTTTATGAAGTTTCGCTCCGTATCAGTTTCTGCCACCTCAACACCTCCCAGTGTTACCCCTCCCAAACGCTTTTCGATGCGAGTGGCGGAGTGGTTGCTCGATAGCCCGCGCCTGGGTGAAAACACCAACATCAAACATCTCGCCGGACGCTTGCTCAAACAGCCTGCCCGCGAAGGTGTGGTGGCCGCGCAAAGTCGTCTCGGCCAGTTGATGTGCCGTGAATGCGGCAATGCCCGCGATCGCCGGATTGGCCAGGACCTGTTGCGCCAGGCCGCGCGCGCAGGGGACCGGCGCGCTCAACAGGAACTGGGCCTGGTCGAAGACTGAGCTGTCCAAGTCCTGACGCCTTGGTTACCCTTCAAGCTTTATTTCATCGGCAGGAGTCGCTATGGCTATGGACTTGACCAGCATTTTGCTGGGTCTGGCGGGCGCCGCACTGCCCTTGCTGGTATTGGCCTGGCAAATCCAGCGCCGGGCGAGCGCGGGCCAAGCTGAGGCGGCGTTGCTGGAAGAGCGTCTGGCCATGTCGCTACTGGCGCAGGACGGCTTGAACGCTCAGCTCGAAGCCTGCCGCGATGAAATCGGTGATCTGGGCCAGGCCAACGCCGCCAAGCAGGCAGAGCTGGCTGCGATGCGCCGTGAAATCGAACTGCTACAGATAGAGCGCGACGATGCCCGCGATGCGGCTCACGCCTGGAACATCGAACGCGCCGGCAAAGATGCCGAGCTGCGGCGCCTGGACGCCCGGGCGGCCTCGCTCACCGCCGAGCTGCGTGAGCAGCAGGACAGCCATCAAAAGCGCCTAGACGACCTGCAAGGCTCACGAGACGAGCTGCGAGCGCAATTCGCCGAACTGGCGGGCAAGATCTTCGACGAGCGCGAGCAGCGTTTCGCCGAAACCAGCCAGCAGCGCCTGGGCCAGTTGCTCGATCCTTTGAAAGAACGCATTCAGTCTTTCGAAAAGCGCGTTGAGGAAAGCTATCAGGCCGAAGCCCGAGAGCGGTTTTCCCTGGCCAAAGAGCTGGAGCGCCTGCAGCAACTGAACCTGCGCCTAAGCGACGAAGCCACCAACCTCACCCGTGCGTTGAAAGGGCAGAAAACCCAGGGCAACTGGGGTGAGTTGATTCTTGAGCGCGTGCTTGAACACGCCGGGCTGGAGAAGGGCCGTGAGTACCAGACTCAGGTCAATCTCAAGGGGCCGGACGGTGAGCGTTTCCAGCCGGACGTGATCATTTATCTGCCGGGCGACAAGCAGGTGGTGGTCGACTCCAAAGTCAGCCTGACGGCCTATCAGCAATACGTATCGGCCGAAGACGATGCCATCGGCCAGATCGCCATCAAGCAGCACGTGCTGTCGCTGCGCAATCATGTCAAAGGCCTGTCAGGCAAGGATTACAAGCGACTCGACGGCTTGCACAGTCTGGATTTCGTCTTGCTCTTCGTGCCGATCGAAGCGGCGTTCTCCGCTGCGTTGCAGGCTGAGCCGACGCTGTTCCAGGAAGCCTTCGACCGCAACATCGTCATCGTCAGCCCGACCACGTTGCTGGCGACCCTGCGGGTCATCGACAGCCTGTGGAAGCAAGAGCGCCAGAGCCAGAACGCCCGGGAAATCGCCGAGCGCGCCGGATGGCTGTACGACAAGTTCGTGTTGTTCATCCAGGACCTGGATGAAGTCGGCAATCGCTTGCAGCAACTGGACAAGGCCTACAGCTCTGCGCGCAACAAGCTGACAGAAGGTCGCGGCAACCTGGTCAGTCGCAGTGAGCAGTTGAAGTTGCTGGGTGCGCGAGCCAGCAAGAGCTTGCCGGCTGATCTGTTGGAGCGGGCGATGACCGATGTCGATGGATTGGCCGAGTTGCCTGAGTAAACAAGGCAGCACCTGTTCTTTGTGGCGAGGGGGCTTGCCCCCGTTCGGCTGCGCAGCAGTCGTCAATCAGGCCGCGCGTTATTACCTGAAGGAATCGCGGTAAGGGTTCGGGGGCCGCTGCGCAGCCCAACAGGGGCAAGCCCCCTCGCCACATTGATGTGTGTTGAACCCTCCTGCGCTACAACGGCAAATGCCGACTCAACAACGCCCGCAACGCCGCCGGTTTCACCGGTTTGGCCAAGTACTCCAGGCCCGCCGCATGCACCTGGGCCACTGTCTCCGGCCGGCCATCGGCACTGATCACCACTCCCGGCACTGGCTCACCCAGTTGGGTGCGCAACCACGCCATCAACTCGGTCCCGGTCTCGCCATGGTCCAGGTGGTAATCCACCAGCGCCAATTGCGGACGTACACCGTCCTTCAGCAGCGCCGCGCATTCGTCACGGTTGCGTGCGGTCCAGACCTGGCAACCCCAGCGTGTCAGCAGGCTGTTCATGCCGATCAGGATGCTGTCTTCGTTATCGATACACAGCACCTGCGCGCCGCTCAGCACGTGGCCATTGAGCTCGCTGACTTGGGTCGGCGCGACGGCTTGTGCCTGTGCCTGTGCCAGCGGCACGCTGACGCTGAACACACTGCCGCGCCCCGGCCAGGACCTTACGCGCAAGGTGTGACCCAGAACGCGACACAACCCGTCGGCAATCGCCAGCCCCAGTCCCAGGCCTTTCTCCGCGCGAGTCTGGTGGCTGTCGAGGCGTTTGAATTCTTCGAAAATCACCTGTTGCTTGTCTTCAGGGATTCCCGGCCCACGGTCCCAGACCTCCAGGCACAACTCCCCGTTGCGGCGCCGGACGCCGAGGAGCACGGGCCCCTTGGCGTAGCGGAACGCGTTGGTCAGGAAATTTTGCAGGATCCGCCGCAGCAGTTTGATGTCGCTGTCGATTCGTAAAGTGCTGCCCCGAACACGGAATTTCAGCCCTTGTTCCTGGGCCAGTGCCTTGAACTCGGCACCGAGTGCATCGAACAACTCGTTGAGCACGAAGGGCTTGGGGTCCGGGTTGATCTTGCCGTTCTCCAAGCGGGAAATATCCAGCAGATCGCTGATCAGGTCCTCGGCCGAGCGCAACGAGCTGTCGAGGTGATGCACCAGTTTCTGCGCCTCGCTGGACAGGCCATCGTCTTGATGGGAGAGGGCGGCGGAGAACAGGCGTGCGGCATTCAGCGGTTGCATCAAGTCATGGCTGACCGCCGCCAGAAAGCGGGTTTTCGACTGGTTGGCCGATTCGGCGGTGCCCTTGGCTTCGGTCAAGGCCACGTTGAGTTGGGACAGTTCGTGGGTCCGCGCGGTGACCCGCTGCTCCAGGCCTTCGTTGGCTTCGGTCAGCGCCTGCTCGGCCTCGCGGAACGCGGTGATGTCAGTGAAACTCATGACGAAACCGCCGCCGGGCATCGGGTTGCCGATCAGTTCGATCACACGTCCGTTGGGGAACAGTCTTTCAGAGGTGTGGGCGCGGCCCTGACGCATCCAGTGCAGGCGGCGGGCGACGTGCACTTCGGCTTCACCGGGGCCGCACAGTCCGCGCTCGGCGTTGTAGCGAATGATGTCGGCAATCGGGCGGCCAAGCCTGATCAGCCCGTCCGGGTAATTGAACAGTTCCAGATAACGCCGGTTCCAGGCCACCAGTTTCAGCGACTGGTCGACCACGCTGATGCCTTGGGTGATGTTTTCGATAGCGCCTTGCAACAGGGCGCGGTTGAACTGCAGCACTTCCGAGGCTTCGTCGGCGATCCGCACGACATCCTCCAGTTGCATTTCCCGACCTTCGATGGCGGCTTTGACCACCGCGCGCGTCGAGGAAGCACCGAGTACGCCGGCCAGCAAACGTTCGGTGTGGGCGATCCATTCACCGTCGGCGTTCTGGTTCGGGTTGAAACCTTTGCCTTGGCGGTAGGCAAAACGGATGAAGCTCTGCCGCGCCCGTTCTTCACCGACGAAGCGTGCGGCCAGTTGCAGCAAGTCGTCGATCTGCACCGCGAGCATCGAGCGGGCGCTGGGGCGCGCGCTGATTTCCTGACCGATGAAACGCCCGGCCTGCCAGTGCTCCGACACCCTCGTGCGTGACAGCACAGACACCCAGGCGAACAGCGTGAAGTTGGCCGCCAGCGACAGCACCACGCCTTGGGTCAGCGGGGTGAGCGGCAGGTTCAGCGGGTTGCTGTGCAGCCAGGCCAGCCCCGGGAAACTGCTCAAGGACAAACCGAGGCTGTGGGCCGCGATCGGCAGAATGAGGGTGTAGAACCAGAGGAATGTCCCGGCGGCGAGACCGGCGAACACGCCCCGGCGATTGGCCTGTTTCCAGTACAGCGCGCCGAGCATGGCCGGGGCCAGTTGGGTCACGGCGGCGAAGGCGATCTGGCCGATGGTCGCCAGACTCGCGGTCGAGCCGAGCAGGCGATAACTGACGTAAGCCAGCAACAGAATCACCACGATGCTGACCCGGCGCACAGAAAGCATCCACTGGCGGAACACTTCGAACGGTCGCTCGGCGTTGTTCCGGCGCAGCAGCCACGGCAGCAACATGTCGTTGGAGACCATGGTCGACAGCGCCACGCTGGCGACGATCACCATGCCGGTCGCCGCCGAGGCGCCACCGATAAAGGCCAGTAATGCCAAGGCCGGGTGGGCTTGGGCCAGCGGCAGGCTGATGACGAAAGAGTCCGGCAGTACCGAGCTGGGCAACAGCATCTGACCGGCGAGGGCGATGGGTACGACAAACAGCGCTGCCAGCGCCAGGTAGGCAGGGAACACCCATTTCGCCAGGCGCAAATCCTGAGGGTCGATGTTTTCCACCACCGTCACGTGGAACTGCCGGGGCAGGCAGATGATCGCCATCATGGCCACGCCGGTCTGCACCACCATCGACGGCCAATTGATGGTTTCCTTCCAGTACGCCTCCAGGCGCGGGGCGAGCATGGCCTGGTCAAACAGGTCGTCGAATCCGTCGTACAGGCCGTAAGTCACGAACGCCCCGACCGCGAGAAACGCGAACAGCTTGACCAGCGATTCAAAGGCAATCGCCAGCACCATGCCACGGTGGTGTTCCGTGGCGTCGAGGTTGCGGGTGCCAAAGACAATGGTGAACAGCGCCAATACCAGCGACACGATCAGCGCCGTGTCCTGGGCGCGGGTGCCCATGGCGTCGGCACCGGCGCCGATCAGCAGGTTCACCCCGAGCACGATTCCCTTGAGTTGCAGCGCGATGTAGGGCAACACGCCAACCAGGCAAATCAGCGCCACTACCACCGCCAGCGATTGGGATTTGCCATAGCGGGCGGCAATGAAGTCGGCAATGGAGGTGATGTTCTCCTGTTTGCTGATCATCACCATTTTTTGCAGGACCCACGGCGCGCAGACCAGCAGCAGGATCGGCCCGAGGTAGATTGGCAGGAATGACCAGAGTTGCTCGGCGGCCTGGCCGACGGCGCCAAAGAAGGTCCAGCTAGTGCAATAGACCGCCAGCGACAGGCTGTACACCCACGCGCGCACTCGCGGCGGCAACGGTGTGCTGCGACGGTCGCCGTAAAAGGCGATGGCGAACATGATGGCCATATAGGCCAGGGCGACGGCGGCGATCAGCCCGCTGGACAGCGACATGGGAACTCCCGACAAAAGACACCCGGGACTCCCGCCCGGTCAGACAGTCTCGCACGATGGCCGGGGTTAGTCAGTGTCGACCAAGGTCGTGGCGTGGTGGGGTGTCGCAGGGTGTTTGTCAGTTGGATTTTTAGTGTTTGTGCTGGCCTCTTCGCGACCCGACTTGCCCGCGAAGGCGGCCTCACTGATTTAACGCAAGCTCGATCAACTGATGCAATTCCTCAACCTCCAGCGCCGCCGCCGAAAACAGGATGCGAAACACCGTCGGTGCCGCCACCAGGTTGATCAGTCGGTCAACACTCGGTTTCGGCTGATCCGGGTAACGGTCCAGAATCGTCTGCAACTGCCCGCCGATGATCGTGGTGCAATAGACCGGTGTGGTGCTGCATTGCACGTCGCGCAGCATGTTTCGCCCGGGCTCGGAATTCATCTCGTCCAGATACTGCTCCGCCCAGGCCCGCACATCACCGCGCAAGCTGCCGGTGTCGGCCGGTTCGCTTTCCGGGCGCAGGCGGGCGAGGGCCACGTCGGCCAGCAACACCGACAAATCACCCCAACGCCGATAAATCGTCGACGGCGTCACTCCCGCGCGCGCAGCGATTTGTGGGACGGTCACGGTGGCGCGGTCCTGCTCTTCAAGGAGTTGGCGGACAGCCGAATGAATCGACTCTTGCACCCGGGCGCTTCGACCGCCCGGGCGTAAACCTTCTTTAATAGCCATATGGCGGACCTTAACACAAAGAATTTGCTTTAAGCGTGGACCAGTAGCACACTCCGCAAAAGCAACAAATTAGCTTTTGCGGAGTGTGCGCATGTCCAGCTCGATATCAAACCGTTCCAGCCTGTGGTTCCTGGCGATCACTTTACTGAGTTTTCTTGCCGCTTCCACTGCGCCAACGCCCCTGTACCACTTGTATCAGGAACACCTGCGATTCTCGGCAGCGACCCTGACCCTGATATTTGGCGTCTACGCCATCAGCTTGCTCGCCGCGCTGCTCACCGTCGGTTCGCTCTCGGATTACCTGGGGCGCAAGCCGGTGATCTTCACCGCTGTGGTGCTGAACATGCTGGCCATGCTGCTGTTTATCAATGCTGACAGCGTCGCCTGGCTGATCAGCGCCCGGGTGCTTCAGGGCTTTGCTACCGGGATGGCCACGGCTGTATTGGGTGCCGCGCTGCTCGACACCGATCGCCAGCAAGGTCCGCTGGTCAACAGCGTCGCACCGCTGCTCGGCATGGCGGCCGGCGCCATGGGTTGCGGCTTGTTGGCCGAGTTTGCGCCGCTGCCACTGCAATTGACCTTCTGGGTGCTGCTCGCGATGTTCGGGTTGCAGGCGCTGTACGTCTGGCGTCTGCCGGAAAGTGTCAGCCCACAGCGGGGGGCGCTGGCTTCGCTGCTTCCGACTCTGCATGTGCCCATCCAGGCACGGCGTGCGTTGTGGCTGGTGCTCCCGATCAACACTGCAGCTTGGGCGCTCGGTGGTTTTTACGCGTCCCTCGCTCCATCCCTTGTGCGGACGGCCACCGGATCGACTTCCAATCTGATTGGCGGTGCGACAGTTGCCGTGCTGACCGTCACCGGCGCGTTGATGATCTACACCTTGCGCAGTCGCCCGGCCGACAAAGTCTTGCGGGTCGGCGCGAGCATTCTGCCCGTCGGTGTGGCGCTGATTTTACTGGCGGTACACAGCGCCAGCCTGCCGTTGTTTTTCATCGGGACGCTGGTCGCCGGATGCGGGTTCGGTGCCAGTTTCCTCGGCTCGTTGCGCAGCGTCGTGCCGCTGGCTTTGCCTCACGAACGGGCCGGGTTGATGTCGGCGTTTTATGTGCTCAGCTATCTGGCCTTCTGCCTGCCGTCGTTGCTGGCGGGGAATCTGACGCGAGCCTTTGGGTTGGTGACCACGACCGATGGTTATGGCGCGGTGCTGATTGTCCTGGCCGTCGTTGCGTTGTTGGCGTTGATGCGTCAACAGCCTGTCAAAGTCTGTGGCGCCGATGTTCGATGACCGCTAGCCTTGGCACCGCCACTTCTTTCGACGGAACGCCCCATGAAGATCATCCGCAGCAAATCCTTCACCGCCGACCGTGCCTGGGGCGCCTTGGATATCGCCAGCATGAACGGCATCACCACCCGTTTGCACTGGACCGATCAGCCGTATAAATGGCACGTCAACGAAGGTCAGGAAGTGTTCGTCGTGCTCGATGGCCAGGTGCAGATGCGCTATCGCGAAGACGGTGTTGAAAAGGACACGCTGCTCGACATCGGCGACATTTTCTACGCCTCGGTGGGCACCGAACACGTTGCCCATCCACAAGGTGCGGCGAGGATCCTGGTGATCGAGACCGAAGGCAGCGTCTGACGCTATATCTACAAAACAGATAACAGTTAGAGATATTACCCGTTATATAGATATTCGATTCGGGTCTACCCTGAATTCCACCTCACAAGAGGAGAGGAATTCGCCATGACATGCCCCAACACCACCCCCGGTTTCAAACCGTTCAGCCATTTGCAACATCCGCTTGAGGCCATTCGCCAATTCACGCCCAACTGGTTCGCCGCGACCATGGGCACGGGCGTACTGGCATTGGCGCTGGCACAATTGCCCGTCGCCATACCCGGTCTGCACGCGGTGGCCGAAGGTCTCTGGCTGCTCAATATCTGCCTGTTCGTATTATTCACCGCCGCCTACACGGCGCGCTGGGTGCTGTTCTTCGATGAGGCTCGACGGATCTTCGGCCACTCCACGGTATCAATGTTTTTCGGCACCATCCCCATGGGGTTGGCGACCATCATCAATGGTTTCCTGGTGTTCGGCTTGCCGCGCTGGGGCGACGGCGTGATTCATGTCGCCGAAGTGCTGTGGTGGCTCGATGTGGCGATGTCTTTGGCCTGCGGCGTGCTGATTCCCTACATGATGTTCACCCGCCAGGAGCACAGCATCGACCAGATGACAGCAGTCTGGCTGTTGCCTGTGGTCGCGGCAGAAGTGGCCGCCGCCAGCGGTGGTCTGCTGGCGCCGCACTTGGCCGATGCCCATTCGCAACTGGTGGTGCTGACGACCAGCTACGTGCTTTGGGCCTTTTCCCTACCGGTGGCGTTCAGCATTCTGACGATTCTGTTGCTGCGCATGGCGCTGCATAAATTGCCTCACGAAAACATGGCCGCCTCCAGCTGGCTGGCGCTGGGGCCGATCGGCACCGGGGCGCTTGGCATGTTGCTGCTGGGCGCCGACGCGCCGGCCATCTTCGCGGCCAACGGCCTGCCGGGCATCGGTGAAATTGCGGCCGGGTTGGGCCTGGTGGCCGGGATCACGCTGTGGGGCTTCGGCTTCTGGTGGATGCTGATGGCGGTGCTGATCACCGTGCGTTATCTGCGCGACGGTATTCCGTTCAACCTGGGCTGGTGGGGCTTCACCTTCCCGCTGGGCGTCTATTCTCTGACGACGTTGAAACTGGGCAGCACCTTGAACCTGACGTTTTTCAGTGTCTTTGGTTGTGTGCTGGTGGCGATGCTGGCGGTGATGTGGCTGATCGTCTCCAAACGCACAGTGCAGGGCGCGTGGCGGGGCGAGTTGTTTGTCTCGCCGTGCATTGCAGGATTAAAGAAATAACCGGCAAAGATTAGGTAATGTGTGGCCTGGATCGACGTTCGACATTCCAATAACAAATCGCCAAGCCACTCTCTACCCAATCTCAGGGACACATGGAAGATGAGCCACCCCTCACAGTTCACCTTGCTTCGCACCCGGCGCTTCCTGCCATTCTTTATTACGCAGTCCCTCGGGGCGTTCAACGACAACATCTTCAAGCAGTCGTTGATCCTCGCCATTCTGTACAAGCTGACCATCGAGGGTGACCGTTCGATCTGGGTCAACCTGTGCGCGTTGCTGTTCATCCTGCCGTTCTTTCTGTTCTCGGCGCTGGCCGGTCAGTTCGGGGAAAAGTTCGCCAAGGACGCGCTGATTCGTCTGATCAAACTCGGGGAAATCGCCATCATGGCGGTCGGCGCGGTGGGTTTCCTGTTCGATCACCTGTCGCTGATGCTGGTGGCGTTGTTCGCCATGGGCACGCACTCGGCGCTGTTCGGGCCAGTGAAATACTCGATCCTGCCCCAGGCCCTGCGTGAAGAAGAGCTGGTGGGGGGCAACGGGCTGGTGGAAATGGGCACGTTTCTGGCGATTCTCGCCGGCACCATCGGCGCCGGGATCATGATGTCGTCCAGTCATTACGCGCCCATCGTGTCCACCGCGATCATCGCTGTCGCGGTGCTCGGCTATCTGGCCAGTCGCAGCATTCCCCGGGCGGCGGCCTCATCGCCGCAAATGCGCCTGAACTGGAACATCTTCAGCCAATCCTGGGCCACTTTGAAACTGGGCCTGGGGCAAACGCCCGCGGTGTCGCGTTCCATCGTCGGCAACTCATGGTTCTGGTTTGTCGGGGCAATTTATCTGACGCAGATCCCGGCCTATGCCAAGGAGTGGATGCACGGCGACGAGACCGTGGTGACGCTGATTCTGACGGTGTTCTCCGTGGGTATCGCGCTGGGCTCAATGCTCTGCGAGAAACTCTCCGGACGCAAAGTCGAGATCGGCCTAGTGCCGTTCGGCTCGTTTGGCCTGACGGTGTTTGGCTTGCTGCTGTGGTGGCATTCCGGCGGTATTCCAGACAGCGTTGACGGCCATGGCTGGATCGAAATCCTTGGGTTTGGCCACACCTGGCTGGTGTTGATCGACATTCTTGGCCTGGGGATTTTCGGCGGTTTCTACATTGTGCCGCTGTATGCGCTGATTCAGTCGCGCACCCCCGAGAACGAGCGCGCGCGGGTGATTGCCGCCAACAACATTCTCAACGCACTGTTCATGGTGGTGTCGGCGATTGTCTCGATCGTGCTGCTGAGCATGGTCGAGCTGTCGATCCCGCAGCTGTTTCTGGTGGTGTCGCTGCTGAACATCGGCGTCAATGCCTACATCTTCAGCATCGTTCCTGAGTTCACCATGCGTTTCATGATCTGGCTGCTCAGCCATTCCATGTACCGCGTGGAGCACCGCAATCTCGATTTGATCCCGGATGAAGGCGCGGCATTACTGGTCTGCAACCATGTTTCGTTTGTGGATGCGTTGTTGATTGGCGGTGCAGTGCGTCGGCCGATTCGCTTTGTCATGTACTACAAGATCTACAGCCTGCCGGTGCTGAACTTCATCTTCCGCACGGCGGGGACGATTCCGATTGCGGGGCGCCAGGAAGACATTCAAATCTACGAAAAAGCCTTCACGCGTATTGCTCAGTATCTGAAGGACGGTGAGCTGGTGTGCATCTTCCCGGAAGGCAAGTTGACCGCTGACGGGGAGATGAGTGAGTTCAAGGGCGGGCTGGTGCGCATTCTCGAAGAGACGCCGGTGCCGGTGATTCCGCTGGCGTTACAAGGGTTGTGGGGGAGTTTCTTCAGCCGCGATCCGGGCAAGGGATTGTTTCGTCGGTTGTGGTCGCGGGTGACCTTGGTGGCTGGTCCGGCGGTGGCGGTTGAGGCGGCGGAGCCAGCGAAGTTGCAGGCGATGGTTGGGGATCTGCGTGGGACCGTTAGATAGGCGGTGACTGTGAGGGCCTCTTCGCGGGCAAGCCTCGCTCCTACAGGGTTCGTGGCGCATCCCGAATGATGGATATGCCACAAACCCCGTAGGAGCGAGGCTTGCCCGCGAAGGCGATCTAAAGGTCAGGCGCTAATCTTGAGCCCAACCAACCCGGCAATGATCAGCGCCACGCTGGCCAGCCTGAACAGCGCCATGGATTCACCAAACAGAATGATCCCCGCGATGACCGTGCCCACGGCACCCACACCGGTCCAGATCGCATAGGCCGTGCCCAGCGGCAATTCCTTCATGGCAAGGCCCAGCAAGCCAAGGCTGATGGCCATGGCGGCAACGGTCAATGCGGTCGGGAGCGGGCGGCTGAAACCGTCGGTGTATTTCAGGCCGACGGCCCAGCCAACTTCGAACAGGCCGGCGAAAAACAGAATGATCCAGGACATTAGAGACCTCCATCGATTGACGGGGTCGTCCCCGGATTAATGACTCGATCGAGCCGCGAGGTCGTCCTCGCGTTGCACCATAGAGTGCCCATCATTAACCCGGGGATCAAGTTTGCGGATTACTCGGCTGCTTGCTGAGCCGCGGTTTTCCGGTCTTGTTTTTCGCTCATGCGACGGAAATACGTCGAGAGCAACGCCCCCGAAATGTTGTGCCAGACACTGAACAATGCGCTGGGAACCGCCGCCAGTGGCGAGAAGTGCGCACTGGCCAACGCAGCACCCAAGCCGGAGTTCTGCATGCCGACTTCCAGCGCCAGGGATTTGCGTTGGGCCAGCGGCAACTTGAACAGGCGCCCGGTGAAGTAACCCAGCAGATAACCGAAGCTGTTGTGCAACATCACCACGGCCATGATCAGCAGGCCCGACTCGGCAATCTTCGCCTGGCTGGCGGCCACCACGGCGGTGACGATGATCACGATGCTCACCACCGAAATCAGCGGCAATACTTCCACCGCATGACGCACCCGGCTGCCGAGCACGCGTTGGGCAACCACACCCAACACGATCGGCAACAGCACCACTTGCAGGATCGACCAGAACAGCTCCATGAAGGACACGGGCAGCCACGCCGAAGCCAGTAGCCAGATCAGCGCCGGCGTCAGCAGCGGAGCGAGGAGGGTGGTGACGGCGGCGATGGCCACCGACAGCGCCAGGTCACCGCGTGCCAGCCAGGTCATTACGTTCGACGAGGTGCCGCTTGGGCAACAGCCGACCAGGATCACGCCGACGGCAATTTCCGGTGGCAGTTGAAACGCCTGGCAGAGCAACCACGCCACGCCGGGCATGATCACGAAATGTGCAACCACGCCCAGCGCTACGCGCCAAGGATGGCGAGCGACTTCGGCGAAGTCTTCGAGTTTGAGGGTCAGGCCCATGCCGAACATCACCAGGCCCAGCAGCGGCACGATGGCGCCTTTCAGACCGATGAACCACGTCGGCTGCAGAAACGCCACGACCGCGAAAATCAGTACCCAGTAAGCGAAGGTGTTGCCGACAAAACGGCTCAATGCAGCGAGGGCGCGCATGGCCTGATCCTTATTTTAAGTACCACCACAAACCAAATGTGGGAGTTAGCCTGCTCGCGATGGCGGGGTGTCAGTCAACTCAATGTTGAATGTCACGCCCTCATCGCGAGCAGGCTCGCTCCCACAGTAGTCATCACCAGCCTTTAGATCCCTTGCGGAAGCTCTTCACCGCCCAACGCTTCAATCAGCGCCGGCAGGAAGTCGCCGAAGGTCAGCATCATCAAGGTGAAGCTGGCGTCCAGCTGGCCGAGGGCTTCTTCGCCACCGTCCTGCTCCGCCTGGTCTTGCAGCAGGTCTTCGAACTTCAGGCGCTTGACCACCATCTTGTCGTCGAGGACGAAAGACAGTTTGTCTTGCCAGGCCAGCGACAGCTGAGTCACCACTTTGCCGGTGCTCAGGTGCAGCTGGATTTCTTCGCTGGTCAGGTCCTGACGCTTGCAACGCACGATTCCGCCGTCTTCGTGGGTGTCGCGCAGTTCGCACTCGTCCAGCACAAAGAAGTCGTCCGCGGCTTTCTGGGTGGTGACCCATTCAGTCATTGTCGCGGTCGGTGACATTTTAACGGTCAGCGGGCGTACCGGCAGTGTGCCGATCACTTCACGCAGGGTGGACAGCAGGTCTTCGGCGCGTTTCGGGCTGGCCGAGTTGACCAGGATCAGGCCCTGTTTCGGCGCGATGGCGGCGAAGGTCGACGAACGACGGATAAAGGCACGCGGCAGGAACGCCTGGATGATTTCATCCTTGATCTGGTCGCGTTCCTTTTTGTAGACCTTGCGCATTTGTTCGGCTTCGATCTCCTCGACCTTTTCCTTCACGGCGTCACGCACGACGCTGCCCGGCAAGATGCGTTCTTCTTTACGGGCGGAGATCAGCAGGAAATCGCCGCTGACGTGCACCAGGGGGGCATCTTCGCCTTTGCCGAAGGGCGCGACGAAACCGTAGGTGGTCAACTCCTGGCTTGCACATGAACGCGCCAGTTTGGTGGCCAGTGCAGTTTCCAACGCCTCGGCATCAAAAGGCAGATCTTGGGTCAGGCGATAGATAAGCAGGTTTTTGAACCACATGGGGCGAGTCTCTCCTTTATACAAAGGGGGGCATTATTCTCTTAGCGAAGCCATAGGCCAACCCTTCTCTAAGCCTTTGGAAGGCCTGCAAAAATTATTTAAAAAAGTGCTTGCCAGAGGTTGGGTCGCTCCGTAGAATGCGCGCCACACCGAAAGTGAAGGGTGATTAGCTCAGCTGGGAGAGCGTCTGCCTTACAAGCAGAATGTCGGCGGTTCGATCCCGTCATCACCCACCATTCGCTTTAGTGTTACGCGCAGCGGTAGTTCAGTCGGTTAGAATACCGGCCTGTCACGCCGGGGGTCGCGGGTTCGAGTCCCGTCCGCTGCGCCATATTCGGTCACCTGGAATGCTGAACGCCAGGTCACCACGGAAAAGCCCGCTAACGCGGGTTTTTTTCTGTCTGTTGTTCCTGCGGAATGTGTCGTTTCACCGGTTTTCAGATTTTTTTGAATAAATATCAATTAAATCAACACTTTACGAAAATCTGTGGCACAATGCGCCCCGCAACGAAGGTAAAGGGTGATTAGCTCAGCTGGGAGAGCGTCTGCCTTACAAGCAGAATGTCGGCGGTTCGATCCCGTCATCACCCACCACTTACTTTCAACGCTACGCGCAGCGGTAGTTCAGTCGGTTAGAA
This sequence comes from Pseudomonas sp. LBUM1660, assembly GCF_059695935.1. Taxonomy (NCBI): domain Bacteria; kingdom Pseudomonadati; phylum Pseudomonadota; class Gammaproteobacteria; order Pseudomonadales; family Pseudomonadaceae; genus Pseudomonas; species Pseudomonas sp. LBUM1660. The sequence goes on from NZ_CP166795.1 coordinate 2,027,173, forward strand.
TACCGGCCTGTCACGCCGGGGGTCGCGGGTTCGAGTCCCGTCCGCTGCGCCATATTCGGTAACCTGGAACGCTGAACGCCAGGTCACCACACAGAAAGCCCGCTTAATGCGGGCTTTTTGCTGTCTTGGATTTGGCTTTATTGCTCGGCGTTACGACTGTGGCGGTAATCGCTGACCGCTTCATATACCGCCTTGCGCAGGCGGTTGATGCCACCCATCGGCCGATGGGCCTCAAGCCCGAACCATGGATTGAACGACTGGTTGTCGCATTGCACATTCAGCGCCGGCGTGTCGAAGTCCTGGGCGGGCAGTTTGATCCGCGCCACGGTTTCGAACGGCGCGTCCTTTTCCTTCCACTCGATACTCGTGTCTTCGATCGGCATGTATTGGTCCGCGTCCTGCCGTTGAATCTGCAAGACGAAGCACACGGGCACCCGATCCGTCGACAATTGCTGATTCAGCGCATTGCGCAAAAAATTCGGCAGCTTCTGGTTCTGCGCCGGCAACGTGTAGGCCGGGCAACTGTCAGGGTCCGGCGTCACCCGAAACTTCGCATTGGCGTTACCAAACTTGTAGGGCGAGACCGAAAAGTACGTCGTCTGCGTCGGACTTTCCGGGGCCGGGGAGAGTGTCGCCAAGGCAATAAACAGATGGCGAACCTGCCACGTGCGGGGATCCCAGCCGGGGAAAAACGCCATCAGCTTCTTGCCATCGGCCTGAGCGCCCACATTCTGACGGTATTCGGCGACATCGCTGACGAAGAAATTCGGATGGCTGAACATCACGAAGTCCTGTTCACCACGGCTTTGTTGATCGGCGAGCAGTTGCTTGCCAGGCACATCGAGCAGCTTGATTGCCATGCCCCGGGCATCGCGGATACTGTCGAACTGTGGATAGGCATTGCCGTTGGACAATCGCATGGTCGCTTGCCAGGTTTTGCCGGGTTCGCTGAACACGCCCTGACGCAGCTCATCCGTCAGATTCGGCAGCACCTGAACCTCGGCCTTCACGCAACCGTGCGCCTTGGCATGTGCGTCGCGCAGGTAGCGGGTGCTTTCCCGGTGCTGGTCGACGATGCGCACGGCCGTCTGAATGATGTCCTGAGTCATCGCCGCTTCGCCGTTCGGGATCAGTTCTTCAGCTGAAACCGGTCCCCGGTGCTGCCAGGCAAACCACGCCGTGGCCAGCGCCCAGCCGAGCACTCCCAGGCCCAGTAGCCACAACAGGGTTTTGCCGAGGAAGGCGCCAAACCACATCCAGAGTCTGCTCATGGCAATTGTGCCTCCAACGGGCCGCCTAACACTTTCAGATACTCCAGCAGCGCCCAGCGCTCCTGCGGTTGCAGCAGCCGACCGATCACGCCGTTACCACGCTTGCCAGCACGGAATTCGTGGCCGCTGTTGTGATTACCGGTGATGCGCGTGTCGAACTTGAAGCCATTGGTGAAGGCCTCGGTGCGATAGCCCAAGTGCCTGGGGTCATACTCGAACGTGCCTTTGTAGAAGGCAGTTGCCCGTTCATCCTGGGGCGAGAGCAGTTGATAAATACTCGGCACCGAACCGTTATGCAGAAATGGCGCTGTCGCCCAGACGCCGGCCAATGGGCGGGCCTTGTAGGCGCGCAATTCACGCACGCCAATCGGCAGGCCGAAGCCATCCATGGCCGGGCGCTCGGCCTCGGGGATTTTCGCTTCGCGGTAAGCGCGGTTTCCTACGAACGCGGTGACGTAGGCCAGGCCTTTGGCTGACGAGAGTTTGCTCATGTCCAGCGTCTCGGTGGGCGGCGGTTGCAACTGCACATCCAGTTTCGCCAGCTCCGCCGGGTCCCATTGCAAGGCGCTGAGGTCGAAGCGATGGTCGGCAATGTTATTGGCCGCGCCAGGGTCTGTGCCGATGTAGTCCACCGGCAACATTTTCAGATGTTGTACCCAGCGTCCGTTGGTCTGGACCGATCGAGGCACGTGGCAGCCGGCGCAGTTTTCGTTGAACAATTCGCGGCCTTTGACGGCCAGGGGCCGGTCGATTGCGCCCAGCAGCGCTTCTGGCCAGGCCGGTGGTTTGAGCCGTTGCAGGGTTTGTTCGATCTGGTGCAAGTCGCGCAAGCGGACACTCGAAGGATAGCGCTCGTCACCTTTGAGCGGTTGGCCATTGGCGCCGAAGAAATTCAGGGTGGCACCGACGCCCAGCGCTTCGCCGATGTTGCGGGCCATCGGTTGCTGCGCCGAACCGTTCCATTGCACCCAGTCAAAGGTCCACATGTCCCACAGCTGCGGGTAGTCCACCGGCGCATCCGCCACGCGGTAGTTATCAGGTGAAATCGCATCGCCGAAGCTGGCATTGGCAATGCGCCCGAAAGCGTCGGTGCGGCCGGGGCCTTCCTCGGTCGGATAGAGCCCGCGATGGGTATCGTTCCAGGCCACTTTCACGAACGTATTGAGGGAGGCTTTGAAGTCTTGGCGCAACTGTTGGCGCCGGGTGTCGTAGTCCTCGCCTAGCACGTTGCGTGCGAAACGTTCGAATTTCCAGGGGTTGTAGTACGTCGAGGCCAGGCTTGCCACCAATGCTTGCCCGAAACTGCCGCCCCGTAGTGTAGGAACACTGGAAGGCAGGACATGCTGCGCCGAACCTCCGTCAATGCGCACGGCCTGGCCGTTGAAACGCAATTCTCCGGTGTGGCAGGCGGCGCAGGTGATGTCGAGGTATTCGTCCTGGCTGCCGGGGTTTTGATGGCGAGCAAAACCCACGGGCAAGTTGCCGGGGTTGTTCGGCGTGGGCTTCTGCTCGGGATCGATCAAAAAACCAAAGCGCGCGAGGTACTCGGGCGCGGCGAAGCGTTGTTGCGAGAAGGGCAGTTCGAGGGCGTTGAACCAGTCGTAGCGCAAACCTTTGACCTGCGTACCCTGGGGGGTGAAGTAGTAAGTCTGGCGGTCGGCGGCGCTCCACTGTTCCAGGTAATGCACCTGTTGCGCGGGTGACCAGGTCGGCAGCTTCGGGTTGGCGACGTAATAAAGAACCACGGCCAGGCCCAGCCCCAGCAGCACAGCGAACAACACCAGCAGGCGGAATAAGAGGCGCAAAATAAACATCCCTGTCGATTTTTAGCTCTCTTATGCCTCAGTGATTGAGGTGCGGCAAGTGGCCATTACGCCAGATGCTGTGGGATCCGGTATCCGTCTCAGTGGGCTCAAGATGACAGAAGCTTCATCATTACAATCCCGAAATGCGTTAAAACACCTGAACTTATCAGAAGTTTCCTGCTCTCATGCCGGTAGCCATTGGTCGTGGCCGCCTGATAAGCTCGCGGCTTTACTCGATTGCCCTTTAGGCGCATGAACAAGGAAATAGCATGAAACAGCATCGGTTGGCGGCGGCGGTGGCCCTGGTTAGCCTGGTACTTGCGGGTTGTGACTCGCAGACCAGCGTAGAGCTGAAAACCCCGGCGCAAAAAGCTTCCTACGGGATTGGCCTGAACATGGGCAAGAGCCTGGCTCAGGAAGGCATGGATGACCTGGACTCCAAAGCCGTAGCCCAAGGCATCGAAGATGCCGTCGGCAAGAAAGAACAGAAGCTGAAGGATGACGAGCTGGTCGAAGCCTTCGCAGCACTGCAGAAGCGTGCTGAAGAGCGTATGGCCAAAATGAGCGAAGAGTCGGCAACCGCCGGCAAGAAATTCCTCGAAGACAACGCCAAGAAAGCCGGTGTCACCACCACTGCTTCGGGCCTGCAATACGAAGTGGTCAAGAAAGCTGATGGCGCACAGCCAAAGCCGACCGACGTAGTGACTGTTCACTACACCGGCAAGCTGACCGACGGCACTACCTTTGATAGTTCCGTCGACCGTGGCAGCCCGATCGATCTGCCGGTTAGCGGCGTGATTCCGGGTTGGGTCGAAGGCCTGCAACTGATGCACGTTGGCGAGAAGTACAAACTGTACATTCCTAGCGAGCTGGCCTACGGCGCCCAAAGCCCAAGCCCGGCGATTCCAGCCAACTCGGTGCTGGTATTCGACCTGGAACTGCTGGCGATCAAGGATCCAGCAAAAGAAGACGCCGCCAAGTAATCAGCGTCTGCTTTAAAAACAACGCCTCGCTTTATGCGGGGCGTTGTTGCATCTGGCGTTCAGCGAGGGTAAACAAAGCGAACGGATGCTGTACGGTGCAGTCATAGCCATTGAGGACGCCGTGCTAGCCGCGCCAGCGCGCCAAGTCAATGAAATCTTGGGTTTTTTTATGTGAGTAAAAAACGCCCGATCTGAGTTGAGCCCTTATGAAACGGGGCTTTCAGCGGTGAAATATAGCTCTGTTCACAAGGTTATCCACAATTTGTGTGGATAACATTTCAGCGGGAGGAATGATGAAAACACCCTGGAATTTCGCACGCTTCCTGCCACTCGCCGGACGCCTGCTTGCCCGTGGACGTTTGCCAACCCTGCTGTTCGCCGTCGCCAGCAAAGGGGCCAGCCAGGGCAACCGATTGGGCAAACTCAAAGATGATCTGCGCCTGTTGCAGGCGTTGTGCCTGGCCTACTGGCGTGGCGAATACCGCGCCATCAGCCCGAAGGCGCTGCTCTCGGTGGTGGCCGGCCTGATGTACTTCCTCAGCCCGGTTGACGCGATTCCGGACTTCATCCCGGTATTCGGCATGCTCGATGACATTGCCGTGCTGGCCTGGTTGATGAAAGTCCTCGACGACGAACTCAATGCCTTCCGTGCCTGGCGCAATCGCCAGTTGCCGGAGAAGCTTGCGGTGGTCGAACGTCTCCCCGATACCCCCGAGCAACTTCAGCTTCAGGGCCCGAAAAAAACCTGATTCGATTGAGGATCGTCCTTATATTCCTACCCCCCGCGACCGTGGCCGCTGTTAGGATTACACTTCTAGGGAAAAGTGCCGACTCGCTAAGTGTCGTTGTCCTACGGGGAAGTCATGGATATTCAGATAATCACACGCGAAGGCGAGCCCGAATACGCGGTTTTGCCGTGGGCTCAGTATCAGGCTCTACTGAAAGCAGCAGGCATCAACGAACAACCGGCGCCCGACACGCCGGTGCGTCACGCACCATCACCAGACCAGATTCTTCCGGGTCTGGATCAACTACGCAGTTTGCGCGAAGGGAAGGGCATCGCCATTGAGGCGCTCGCCCGCACGGTAGGCATCAGCCCGTCTTATCTGGCCTTGATCGAAAGTGGCGAGCGTCTGCCCGACGCTGCGATTCGCCGCAGCCTGGCCTGGGAACTGACGGTGCCAGGGTGGAGGGATGAATCGTGAGCGTACGCATCAGTCGTCAACATTGGGACGGGTTGTTGGGTGAGCTGGATCAGGCCCGCCGTCAGCGCCACCTGCTGACTTATCGAGCCTTGCTGGAACGTTTGCAGTTGCCCACGCCGGCCATGCTAACCCTGACCGCTGCCCTTGAGCATTTGGCCGCGCTGGACGCCAAGGCCGAGCAGCCGCTGCGCAGCTCGTTGGTGATCAGCCAGGGCGCCAGCCGTCTGCCACGCACCGGTTTTTTCGAATGCGTCGAGCGTCTGGGGCGTTTCTCCGGGCCGTCCGATGGTGTTGCTGCCGCCTCGTGGCACGCCTCGGAAGTGGTGCGCGTGTTTGAATACGAATACCCAGAGTCGGCGGAGGCCTGAGTGTTCTTGAAGCTCAAGGCGCGCGCCAGTTACTGGCTGGCCCGCCGGTTGTTTCATTGGTCGTGGTTTGTGCGCCAGCCGCGCGGCTGGAGCTGGCTCGAAGGCCAGTTCGCGCGCATGGCCAACCTGGGTGATGTCGGCGCGCAAAGCTTCTATGGCCACATCCTGACCTTTCGCGGCGTCGGCCTTGGGGCACGCGAGGAGGGTGTGCGATTGCTGCGCCTGGCGGCGTTGGCGGGGGATGGCAAAGCGGCGTATCAGGTGGGCGTAATCAGTTTGGCGGGGACGCCGAGCAAGGCGCCGGATCCAGTCGAAGCGGCGCGGTTCTGGCGGATAGCAGCGCAGGCCGGGCATCCGTTGGCGGAGATCAAGTTGAAAGGGTTGGAGAGTGGCGATACTGCGCAGTAATTGATGCGCCTGACTGCGGATGTCAGGTGTTAATGAGTTGAATCTAATCAAGGAAGATAAAACATTGAAAACAGCTTTCGGCGCCCTGTTTCTGGTCTGCCTGACCACGAGTGTATTCGCTGACGATAACCCCATCGGCTTCCAGTCCTCGACGCTGCCAGACGCGAAAAACGACCGCCCGCTGGAGATGGTCGTCTGGTACCCCAGCGCATCCACTGCCAAACCGCAGTTGATCCGCGACAACGCCGTGTTTGTCGGCGCCCTCGCCGTACCCGACGCACCACCGGCTGCCGGCGAGCATCCATTGGTGGTGCTCTCCCACGGTTACGGGGGCAATTGGAGCAACCAGATGTGGCTGGCCAGCGCACTGGCCCACAAGGGTTACATCGTGGCAGCGGTCAACCACCCCGGCAGTACCAGCAAAGACCGCAGCCCTCAAGCCGCGGCGCAGTTGTGGCTGCGGCCCGCGGACCTCAGCCGGGCCATCGACGCGGTCATGGCCCAGCCAGAACACTTTGGCGCGGTCGCCAAGCATCAAATCGCCGCCGTGGGTCATTCCCTCGGCGGCTGGACCGTCATGGAAACCGCTGGCGCCCGTTTCGTCCCCGACCGTTTCGCCCAAGACTGCAAAACCCACACGAAGTTGGCCAGTTGCAACGTCTACCGACAGATGAACCCGGCAAGCACCCCGGAATCGAAGGGCAGACTGGCTGCCGATTTAAGCGATAAACGCGTCACCGCCGTTGTTTCATTGGACCTGGGACTGTCACGCGGGATGACTGATGAAAGCCTGGCGGCGCTGCCGGTACCGACGCTGGTGATCGCTGCGGGTGTGCCGTCTGAGGATCTTCCGGCTAAGTTGGAGTCTGCTGACTTGGCTAAACGCCTGCCCCAAGCGTCGACGCGCTATGTCGAGATTAAAGACGCTAGCCACTTTAGTTTTATGGCGGTGTGCAAACCTGGGGCGGTGGCGCTTCTTGAGGAAGAAGTGCCGGGGGATGGGATTATTTGTGGGGATGGTGAGGGTGGGAGGGCGCGGGAGATGATTCAGGAGCAGGTTGCGTCGCTGATTGCGGAGTTTTTGGTGCAATCACCGCGCGGCTGAAAGAGCGAGGGTTTACGGGACGTGGCGTGAGGGAAACCTCTCGCCACGTTTGCGTTTCTGACGTTTCGTTTATTAGTGACGGCGCATTAGAGAATTGCCCTACACCAACATCGTCCGTTCCTGACTTCTTTCCTGATTGATCCCGCGCAAAGTCCTGCGCGTTTATTGCTGTGTAAATCCATCGGAGATTTCCTTCGAGTTGTGGCGGCTTTCATGAACTGGTGCGCGACGTGTCTCATCGATAGTCTTCTGGCTGTCACTGCAAATTCAGTGACAGGGCGTGGAAGCCCTTCTATCGTTAGGCGCGTCAAGCGCCACCAGTTCGGCGTTTTTTCGCCTGTGTTTTATGGTGGCTGTGCGCGGGGCGCTTTCGAGTGCGCCGAGTGCCTAACGTCTCGGTCTTCCACACCCGCGTTCAGCCGCCACCTATTGCGTGGAAGTGATTTCTGGCGGCTCCAATCCATACGTTAGGAAGTAAAACAATGAAAACGCTTACGCCAGATCCGCCTTACACCCCTCTAACGCCTCATCCCGACAACCGCTTCATGGCGCTGACCAGCAACTGCAGCGACATGCCGACCTTGTTCGTCGACACCCACGCGCCGCTCGATATTCTGACCGACGCCGCCCGCTACCGAATCCGAGCTGTAACCCAAGTACTGGAGAACCTGTCCATGCGCGGTTCGATTGAGTGCGATTCGATGATTCTCAGCGACTTCGCGTTGCTCTGCGCCATTCCGTTGCGTGATGGCTGTGATGTGCTGGATGTGGTTGGGCGGCGGTTGGGCGCAATGTCGCCGGAGTAGCGTCTTGCGCTGATTTGTGGCGAGGGAGCAAGCTCCCTCGCCACAAAAGCAGGATTAGCGATGCCCGGCAATCAAGGTTTCTTCGACCACCGGCACCGCCAAACTGTCAATCACATGCACGCTATACCCCGCCACGTTCTTCGCATGATGCTTGGCCTGCGAAGCCATCTCCGCCAACTGGCTCGCATCGAGTTGTCCACAGGCCTGTGGATGCAAATGCACCACGCCGATCGACAATGACAACAGTGGAAACTCCTGCCGCACGCCCTGGCGATTCGGCGCGATAAAGCAGCCGGCTTCCAAGTGTTCGCTGCGGTAGAAGCGCCGGCACTGGCTCTGGAAGTCGTCCAGCAACTGATTCAACCGTTTGCGCCAGTCTTCCGGGCCGAGCACCAGCAGGAAGTCGTCGCCGCCGATATGACCGACGAAGTCGCGGGACGGATCGACGCGATCGTTCAGGCATTGCGCCAGACACAGCAGGACTTCGTCCCCACGGCCATAGCCATAGATGTCGTTGAAGGGTTTGAAACTGTCGATGTCGACGTAACAGATCACCGATTCCCGCTCCTGTTGCAGCAGCCGCGTCAGGCATTGCTGGATGGGTACGTTGCCCGGCAACAGGGTCAGCGGGTTGGCGTAGCGGGCCTGCTGGATTTTCAGTTCGGTAATCAGCTTGAGTACATCGATCACCCGGCCCAGGCCCAGATAGCCACCGTTGAGGGTGATGATGAAGTCCTCCTCGATGCGCTGCCGCGCGCGGCTGGTGATCAAGCGACTGACTTGTTGCAGCGACTGGCTCATCTCCACGGCGAGGAAGTCGTCGTTCATCAAGCGGCTGATGGGCTTGCGTGCAAACAGGTCGGTAGCAAAGGGCTTGAGCAACGCGTCTGAGAGCGAATGCCGATGGACGATGCCGCAAGGATGGCCTTGCTCGTCGAGCACCGCCAGTGAGTTCAGGTTGGCCTGGCGGCGGAAGGCTTCCAGCACTGTGGCCGTCGGTGTGTCCCGTGCCACGGCCGGTTGGTCGTTGAGCAAGGCGCTGAGGTCGCTGCCTTCATCATTGAGCGCCACGGCGGTGCTGTCGTGTTTGGGCATCAAGGATCGCGCCTCGCGAGGTGGATGCTCTTGAGGCCGACACAGCAAGTAGCCTTGCACCAGATCGACGCCCATCTCCGTCAGCACCGCGAGCTCTTCCGGCAGTTCGATCCCTTCGGCGATCACTTGCGCCCGCGAGGCTTTGGCGATTTGCAGGATCGAGCCGACGAACTCACGCTTGAGCGCATCCTGATGAATGCCGTCGATGAAATGCCGGTCGATCTTCACGTAGTCCGGACGCAGCTCGGACCACAAGCGCAAACTCGAGTAGCCCGCGCCCAGATCATCCAGCGCAATGGAAAATCCCATCGCCCGGTAGTGATGCAGGGCGTTTTGCAGTAACTGGAAATCGTCGGTTGGGGTCTGTTCGGTGAGTTCGATCACCACCTGGCTCGGCGGTATGCCGAAGTCCTGCAGCAATTGCAGGGTCCGTCCCGGTTGATGAGCGGCTTCCAGCAAGGATTCCGGAGAGACGTTAAGAAACAGTTTGCCCGGCAGTTGTTGTTCATTGAAGCGTCGGCAGGCACTTTCACGGCAGGCGATTTCCAGCTCGCTCAAGCGACCGGCCTGGCGGGCGACCGCGAACAACGCGATGGGGGAGTGCAGCGGGCTGTTTGATGGGCCGCGGGTGAGGGCTTCGTAGCCGACAATGCGTCGCTCAGAGAGGGAAATGAACGGCTGGAACAGGCTGTGCAAGCCGCTTTGAGCCAGTATGGAACTCAAGGCACTCAGCTGTTCTGTCGTGGTCATGGCAATCTCTGGCGATAAAAAAAGGACTGGGAGCCAAGAGCTCCCAGTCCTTTATTTCACGACAGAATGATGACTGTATGATGACGCTCCGGAGAGCGTCAGCATTAAATTGCCACCATTTTTAGTGCTTGGCTACCGCGGTGTTGAGTTTCAAGTAATCCAGCAGAATCCGCCCGGTCTCGCTCAAGTAGGCATCGTCTTCTGGCTTGGTCTTGTCCGGCTCGGCCGCGATCGCGTCTTCGTCTTCTTTCTTCAGCTCTTTGAGCGGCTCTTCGCCCTTGGCCTTGCGACGGATGTTTTCCATCACCAGTTGCTTGGCTTCGATATCGGCGTGTTGCGCACGACGATCGGTTTCGTTGAGGCTGACGGTTTTTTCCGCCATCAGCTTCTGGGCCAAGGCCAGCTTGTCGCGGATGAACACGAACTCCGCATCCTTGGCCGAGCGCACGTCATGCTCGGACTTGAGCTGCGCAATGTACGGCTTGAACGGGTCGACCGCCGGCTTGATGGCCGCGCGGATGGTGTCCCACGGCATGGCTTCCGGCAGGGCGCTTTCGCCGATTTCCTTGGTGTCGATGATCGACGGGTAATCGATGTCCGGCAGTACGCCCTGATGCTGGGTGCTCTGGCCGGAAACCCGGTAGAACTTGGCCAGTGTCAGTTTCAGTTCGCCATGGTTCAGCGGCTGAATGGTCTGCACGGTGCCTTTACCGAAGGTCTGTCCGCCGATGATCAGCGCGCGGTGGTAGTCCTGCATGGCACCGGCAAAAATCTCCGAAGCCGAGGCGGACAAGCGGTTAACCAGCAACGCCATCGGGCCTTTGTAGAACGCGCCCGGGTTTTCATCTTCAAGTACATCGACCCGGCCGTCGGCGTTACGCACCAGTACGGTCGGACCTTTGTCGATGAACAGACTGGTCAGCTCGGTGGCTTCCTGCAGGGAGCCGCCGCCGTTGTTGCGCAAGTCGATGACCACGCCGTCGACTTTCTCTTTCTGCAACTCGGTCAGCAGTTTCTTGACGTCGCGAGTGGTGCTCTTGTAATCCGGATCGCCAGCACGGAACGCCTTGAAGTCGAGGTAGAAAGCCGGGATCTCGATGACGCCGAGCTTGTAGTCCTTGCCGTCCTGTTTCAGGTTGAGGACCGACTTCTTCACCGCCTGGTCTTCAAGCTTCACCGCTTCACGGGTGATCGGCACGATTTTGCTGGTCTGATCGTTCGGCGCATTGCTGGCCGGAATCACTTCCAGGCGCACCACGGTGCCTTTCGGACCACGGATCAGCTTGACCACTTCGTCCAGACGCCAGCCAACCACGTCGACCATCTCTTTGTTGCCTTGGGCAACGCCGATGATCTTGTCGGCCGGTGCAACCTGTTTGGTCTTGTCGGCCGGGCCGGCAGGCACCAGGCGCACGACTTTTACCTGATCGTTATCGCTCTGCAACACGGCGCCGATGCCCTCGAGGGACAGGCTCATGTTGATGTCGAAGTTTTCCGCGTTATCCGGCGACAGATAGTTGGTGTGCGGGTCGTAGGACATGGCGAAGGTGTTGATGTACGCCTGGAAGATGTCTTCCGCACGAGTCTGGTCCAGGCGCGCCAACTGGTTTTTGTAGCGCTTGGTCAGGGTTTCCTGAATCTGCTTGGAGTCCTTGCCCGCGATTTTCTGCCGCAGGACTTCGTCCTTGACGCGTTTGCGCCACAGGTCATCGAGTTCGGCGGTGGACTTGAGCCAAGGGGCGTCCTTGCGATCGATCAGCAAGGATTCCTTGGTGTTGAAGTCGATTTTGTCGACGCCTTTGTTCAACTCGGCAAGGGCGAAGTCCAGACGTGCTTTGACGCGGTCCAGGTAGCGCTTGTAGATGGTGAACCCGGCGTTGAGGTCGCCGCTTTTGAGGAAATCGTCGAACTGGGTCTTCCACTTGTCGAATTCGGCAATGTCGCTGGCCATGAAGTAGCTGCGCGACGGATCCAGCAGCTTGAGGTAGCTGTCATAGATGATCACGGAGCGCGCGTCATCGAGCGGCGGCTTGCTGTAGTGATGGCGCTTGAGCAGTTCGACGACGTTCAGGCTGGCGATCACTTCGTCACGATCAGGCTGAAGCTTGTCCCAGCTATTGGCTGCGAATGTATTGCTCGACATCGGCAACAGGCCGATACCAATGAATAGGGCTAGGGCGGTGCTGGGGAAAAAATGCTTCATGCTGATTCGACGCGGGGACAATTGATCACGCATATTAGGCCGTCTTTGAAGTCGCCGGTTCCACAAAGGGCCGGTCACATAATGCAAGAAAGCCCGGCGCTACAGCTACGGGCTCAGTCCAGACTCACTATGGAGGCACTGTGAAAGCATTGCAAGGCGTGGAAGGTCAAGTGGAGTGGGTTGAAGAGCCCAGTCCTACATGCGATGTAGGACAAGTTCGGATTCGAGTGGCGGCAGCAGGCCTCAATCGCGCCGATTTGTTACAGAAAGCAGGGCTTTATCCGCCACCGCCGGGAGCCAGTCAGGTACTGGGTCTTGAGTGTTCAGGGGTGATCAGCGAGGTCGGCCCGGGCTCGTCCTGGCAGGTCGGCGATCGAGTCTGCGCCTTGCTGGCCGGGGGTGGGATGGCCGAGGAGGTAGTTGTCGACGGACGGCATGTGTTGCCGGTTCCCGAAGGTTTGTCCCTGGCTGAGGCGGCAGCGCTGCCGGAAGTGTACGCGACCGTTTGGCTGAATTTGTTTCAACTGGCTGCGCTCAAACCAGGTGAGAAAGTTCTACTGCACGCCGGAGCAAGTGGAATCGGTTCAGCGGCCATTCAGCTGTGCAAGGCCTTTGGCAACCCGTGCTGGGTCAGCGTCGGCTCCGCCGAGCGTCTGGCTTATTGCGAAGCGTTGGGTGCGCAGGGCGGTGTGGTGCGCTCGGGCGTCCTCGACAGTTTGCGGGATCTGGGGCCGTTCGACGTGATTCTCGATCCGGTCGGTGGCAACTACGCTGCGCTGAATCTGAAAATGCTGGCTTTGGATGGTCGCTGGGTGCTGATCGGTTTGATGGGGGGGCGTGAGGCAAACCTGGATCTGGCGCAGGTTCTGGCCAAGCGCGTGCAACTGCTGGGCTCGACCTTGCGCAGTCGCGATGAGCAGTTCAAAGCAGATTTGCTCAGTGATTTGAGCCAGCATGTGTGGCCGTTGTTTGCTGAGGGGCGGTTGAGTCCGCAGTTGGCGAAGACCTACCCGATCAAGGACGCCGAAGCGGCGTTTGCGGAGTTGGCGAGTAATAAGGTGGCGGGGAAGTTGGTCCTGATCATCGACCCAAGTCTGACCTGAAGGACACACTGAATCTGTAGGAGCGAGCGGGCGGCGATCCGACTTGCCCGCGAATGAGGCGACGCGGTTTACCAGTGAGACCGCGTTATCGTTCTTCGCGGGCGAGCCTCGCTCCTACAGGGGGATCGGTTACTTCCAGATATGGATTGGCCAGCCGGCTTTTTCGGCGTGCTCGAGCAGGACCGGATCCGGGTTTACCACGTGTGGGAAATCCACCTTCAATAGCAGCGGTAAATCGTTACGCGAGTCGGAATAGAAACTCGCGCCTTCCAGGTTTTCCTCTTCCGCATCCAGCCACTCCAGCAGCCGGGTGATCTTGCCTTCGCGGTAGGTCAGGGTGCCGACGGTGTGGCCGCTGTAAACGCCGTGCGCCACTTCCAGTTCGATGCCGAGAATCTCGTCGATGCCCAAACGGTCGGCAATCGGCCTGACCAAATGTGTGCCCGACGCCGAGATCACCAGAATCCGGTCGCCGGCCTTGCGATGGGCGGCGATGGCTTTGGTGGCGTCACTGAAAATGATCGGCTCGATGAAATCTTCCACCCAGGGCCCGACCAAATGGTCGACCTCTTCCGGTGTGCGGCCGATCATCGGCTCCAGGCTGAAGGTCATGTAGTCCTCCATCCGCAGCTTGCCGTGGCTGTAAGCGTCCATCAATTCGTTGTTCTGACGCATGAACGACTCGGGATCGACCCAGCCCAGGCGGCCCATTTGCTCGCTCCAGAGGGTGGCGCAGTCGCCGTGGATCAGGGTTTCGTCCAGATCAAAAATTGCCAGGGCCATCAGTGCAGTTCTCTCTTCGACATCAACAAAGGCATCAGGCTACCTCACACAGGGCAGTCGGATCGATGGAAAGTGCCAGGCGCTGACCATCGGGGTGCAGATCTGCCGCCGAGCGGTTCAGGACATCCACCACCAATTCCACGCCCCGGGCTTCGATCCGATAACGAATCACGTTGCCCAGCAAGCTGTGGCTGCGCACTTGTGCGTCAAGCTCGCCATTGAGGCTCAGCTCGATGGCTTCCGGGCGAATCGCGATGCGATGGTTGATCGGCCGTTGCAGCAGTTTCGAGGCGTTGTCGGCGTCCAGCAAGTTGTAGTTGCCGATGAAGCCGGCGGCAAACACATCCACGGGCGCGGTGTAGAGGGTTTCGGCGTCGCCGCTCTGTACGATCTTTCCCTGATTCATCAGGAAAATCCGGTCAGACATGGTCAGCGCTTCTTCCTGATCGTGTGTGACGAAAATCGTGGTCAAGCCGAGTTCGCGCTGGATCTGACGGATCTGTTCGCGCAAGTGCTTGCGAATCCGCGCGTCGAGGGCTGACAGCGGTTCGTCCAGCAACAGCAGCCGTGGACGGGTGACCAGTGAGCGGGCGAGGGCTACGCGCTGGCATTGGCCGCCTGACAGTTGATGCGGATAACGGGCGGCGAAGTCATTGAGCTCAACCAGTTTCAACACTTCGGCGACACGCTTCTGGCTGTCGTCGGTATTGACCTTTTGCATGCGCAAACCAAAGGCGATGTTCTGCTCCACGGTCATGTTGGGGAACAGTGCATAACTCTGGAACACCATGCCGATTCCGCGTTTTTGTGGGCTCATCGGAACCAGATCGACGCCCTCCAGCAGAATCTTGCCGCCATCCACCGACGTCAGGCCGGCGATGCAACGCAAAAGAGTGGACTTGCCGCAACCGGACGGGCCAAGGAGGGTGACGAATTCACCTTTCTGGATTTCGCAGTTGATGTCGCTGAACACCGTGGTGCCCGCGTAGTTTTTCTGAAGGTGTTGGACGCTGACATAGCTCATTCGCTTTTGTCCTTGTTCAAGATATTGGCCGCCCAGGTCAGAACCAGCACAAAGAAGAAATAGGAGATCACCAGCGCACTGGTGAAGTGGCCGCTGCTGTTACGCATGTTGTTGAGGTAGACCTGCAGGGTTTCGTAGCGGGTGCCGACCAGGATGTTGGCGAACACGAATTCACCGAACAGGAACGAGAATGACAGCAGTAACGCCACCATCAAACCCTTGCGAAGGTTCGGCAGTACCACCAGGAACGCGGCTTGCCAGGTGCTGGCGCCGAGCAGTTGCGCGGCGTCCATCAGGTCGCGCAGGTTGATCGCTTGCAGGTTATTGGTGATCGCCCGGTACATGAACGGCAGCGCGATGGTGAAGTAGCAGCCGATCAGAATCCACGGTGTACCGACCATCGCAAACGGCCCGGAACCGTAGAGCTGCAACAGCCCCACCGAGGACACCACCGGCGGCACCGCGAAGGGCAGCAGGATCAGGATGTTCATCAGCGCATCGAGTTTGGGGAAGTGGTAATGCACCACGAACAGCAGCGGCAGAATCAGCACCACCGACAGAATCAACGCGCCGACGCAGACCAGCAGCGACTGCCCGAAGGCATGCAGGAAGCGCGGATCGCTCCACAGCTGGATGTACCACTTGAAGGTAAAGCCGCTGGGCAGAATGGTCGCCGACCAGCTGCTGGCGATCGAGTAAATCAACGTCCCGGCCAGCGGCAACAACAGAATGGCAAACAGCACGTACACCACCACCCGGTGATAGACACCGACGGGGCCCAGTTCAGCGCGAGACATGGTAGCTCCTCTTCAACAGCAGCTGATGCACGATGGTCACCAGGGTCATCAACGCCACGAGCACCACGGCCAGGGCGCTGGCCAGGTTCGGATCCAGGGAAATGTCGCCGGACACCATCGCCGCGATGCGGATCGGCAGCACGTTGAAGTTGCCGGTGGTCAGCGCGTAGACCGTGGCGTAGGCGCCAAGAGCGTTGGCCAGCAAGATCACGAAAGTGCCCAACAACGCAGGGGTCAGCACCGGCAAACCGATGTGGCGCCAGAATTGCCAGCCGCTGGCGCCAAGCAACTCGGCCGACTCACGCCAGTCTTCGCGCAAGGCGTCGAAAGCCGGGTAGAGCAGCAGCACGCCCAATGGAATCTGGAAGTAGGTGTAGAGAATGATCAGCCCGGTTTTCGAATACAGGTTGAAGTCCTGAATGATCCCAGCCTGCTTGAGCATGATGGTGAAGCTGCCGTTGAACCCCAGCAAAATGATGAACGCGAAGGCCAGCGGCACGCCGGCGAAGTTGCTGGTCATGTTGGCGAAGGCGTTGACGAAGTTGCGCATTTTCGAGTCAACCCGGCGCAGGGAATAGGCGCCGAGCACCGCGATGATGATGCCGAATACGCTGGACCAGAAACTGATCTCGAGGCTGTACTGGATCGCCTGCAAATAGAATTTCGAATTGAAGATTTTGCTGAAGTTGGCCAGGCCCCAACCGAACTCTTCCGATTGCAGGCTGTTGATCATTACCCAGACCAGCGGCGCGATCTCGAACACGATAAAAAACAAAGCGAAAGGTACCAGGCACAAGGCGGCCAGCCATTTACCACGGTTCATGGCGTTCACTTGAGCAGCTCCCGGCAGACAGGTTTGTCGTGGGCCACGCCCAGCAGTTCGCAGACCGTGCCGCAGATGTCCGTCTGTTTTGGCGCGGCGCTGGTGTTGAAGCTGAAGGCATCGCCCAGAACAAACAGCGGTACTTCGCGTTCTTCCGGCAGCAGGCCGTTGTGCGAGCGGTCGTTGTTCATGCCGTGGTCAGCGGTCACCAGCACCTGATAACCGGCGTCAAGCCAGGTTTGCAGGTAGTCGGCCAGAATAATGTCCACCGAGCGGGCGCTGTTGCGGTATTGCGGGGTGTCGAGGCCGTGCTTGTGCCCGGCGTCGTCGATGTTCATGGGGTGGATCAACAAAAAGTTGGGCGCATGGCGTAGACGCAGGTTTTCGGCGTCGGCGAACAGGTGCGAATCCGGGTAGTGATCGTTCCAGTAGAAGTGACCGTGCTGGATCGGCAGGTCGGGGCTGTCGGTGTGACGATCCCGGGCGGCCACGAACGGCGAGCGGTTATACAACTCGCTGACCCAGTGATAGGCCGCGGCTGCAGTCGTCAGGCCAGCATCCGTGGCGTAGTGATAAATGCTGCGCTGGTTGGACAGGCGCGAAACGTTGTTGTGGACGATGCCGCTTTCGATGGGCGGGACGCCGGTGAGGATACATTCGTAAAGCGGTCGGGACAGGGCCGGCAGTTCGCACTCCAGTTTGTAGAGTGCCGCGCGTCCTGCGCCGACGTAAGCCTGCAGGTGCCCCAAGGCGTGGCGCGCGACTTCATAGTTGAGGCCGTCGAGCACGACAAGGATGACGTTGTGCTTCATAGGGGCGGGACTCCGTGAAACAGATATTCGAAAAACTTAAACTTCACACGGTCCAGTGTGGGAGCGGGCTTGCTCGCGAAGGCGGCCTGTCAGTCAACACATGTGTTGAATGTGAAACCGCCTTCGCGAGCAAGCCCGCTCCCACATTGGTTCTCCAGTGTTTGTGCTACAGCATTACTTCATCTCGACGAGGACTTCTTCGTTCCACTTCTGAGGCAGGGCCTTGGAAGTCTTTTCCCACGCATCCGCGTCTTTGATCGGCGTGACCTTTTTGTACTGCTCGTTAGGCAGCAGCTTGGCCTGGACGTCGGCCGGCAGCTTGATGTGATCGGCGCGGATTGGACGGGCATTGCCTTTCGCCAGGTTGATCTGACCGGCATCGCTGAAGATGTATTCGCGGGTCAGCTTGGCGGCGTTCGGGTTCTTCGCGTATTTGTTGATGATGGTGGTGTAACCGGAAATCACCGAGCCGTCGGAGGGGATCAGCACCACGTAATCGTCCGGGTTCGCCATCTTGGCTTTGTAGCTCAGGCCGTTGAAGTCCCAGACCACGCCGACTTCGATTTCACCCTTTTCCATCGTGGCGATGGTCGGGTTGGCCATGGACAGGCGGCCCTGCTTGGCGATATCTGCGAACAGCAACAGCGCTGGCTGCAGGTTCTTCTCGTCGCCACCGTTGGCCAGTGCCGCAGCCAGTACACCGTTGGCGGCCTGGGCGGCGGTGCTCACGTCACCGATGGACACCTTGTATTTACCGGTTTTCAGATCCGCCCACTTGGTCGGAGCTTCGGAGCCGTGCAACAGCTTCTTGTTGATGATGAACGCGATGGTGCCGGTGTACGCCAGCGCCCAGTTGCCGTCCTTGTCTTTGGCCCAGTCCGGGACCTGGTCCCAGGTGCTTGGCTTGTAGGGTTGCACCACGCCTTGTTTGACCGCGATCGGGCCGAAGGCTGCACCAACGTCGCCGATGTCGGCGCTGGCATTGTCTTTCTCGGCGGCAAACTTGGCGATTTCCTGCGCCGAGCTCATGTCGGTGTCGATGTGTTTCAAGCCATATTTTGTGGCCAGGTCTGCCCAGGTGCCTTTCCAGTTGGCCCAGTCATCGGGCATGCCGACGCTATTGACCGCGCCTTCCGCTTTCGCAGCGGCTTCCAGGGTTTTCAAATCATCAGCGGCCATGGCGGCGCTGCACATGGCAATGGTCGAGCCTAACAGTGATGCCAGGAAAAGCTTTTTCATCCGAAGCTCCTTTGGGCGTTTTCAACGCTGCGATTGCGGTTGTGTTGGTCTAGGTCAGCAATACCTGAGCCAATTTAGGCGCCGCTGATGACATTTTGATGTCGACGATCGGTAGGCCTCTATTTTTTACGCGGTGATGCTCAGGCTTCCGAGTAAGCGTAGACCATGGCTAAAGGGCTGATACGAAAGGACTTGGCCGTGATTTTGCAGGCGTCTGGTGCAACCGTTCGGCGGCTTTGTCATCTGCCAGTCACAAGCAGTGCCTAGGCTTGCAGGGAGTTGATGGAGCCGGTTTGAATCACGGTTCTGCCCCGAAACAGTGCTGGTCTAGTCCAGATAGGTAACGTTGATGCGCATCGAGACAACCAAAGCGGTGACAGCCATCGGGCAGGTTCTGCAAGAACAGCTCGACCATGGCCTGTTGGCGCCCGGGAGCAAACTGCCGGCCGAGCGCAAGCTCAGTGAGTTGTTCGGTACCACGCGTATCACCGTGCGTGAAGCCTTGTTGCAACTGGAAGCCCAAGGGCAGATTTATCGGGAGGAGCGCCGTGGCTGGTTTGTCTCGCCACCGCGCCTTGCTTACAACCTGATGCAACGCAGTCACTTTCACGCGATGGTCAGTGCGCAGGGGCGGGTGCCGTCGACCGAGGTGATTTCGGCGCGGTTGCAACCGGCCTCGGCCGCGGTGTGCGCGTGGTTGCAGTTGCCGGCGTTGTCCAGCGTGATTCAGATCTGCCGGGCGCGGCGCATTGATGAGCGGCTGGTGCTGTACGTGGAGCACTACCTGAATCCGCAGTACTTTCCGGGGATTCTGGATTTCGATCTGAATCAGTCGATCACCGAGCTGTACGCCAGGCATTACGACTTGCATTACGGGCGGGTGCGGTTCGAGATCGTGCCGACCGCGTTGTCGGTGGATGCGGCGGCAGCGTTACGGGTGTCGGTGGGGAGCCCGGGATTGCGGATCGCCCGGGTCAACTACGATCAGCATGAGCGGCTGATCGATTGTGACCTGGAGTTTTGGCGGCATGATGCGATTCATGTGGGCGTTGATGTGGTTTAGTCAGCGTGGTTTAACTGGAGTATCGCGTCGACCCCTTCGCGAGCAAGCCCGCTCCCACATTGGAATGGATTTCAAATGTGGGAGCGGGCTTGCTCGCGAAGGGGCCCTGACAGCCACCCTATGAATCAAGTAGCAGACACATCCTTCTGCGGCCCACCTCCGGCTGTAATCACCTGCACACTCATCCGCGGCGTCGCCAGGTCCATCCCCGCTTCATCCAGATGCCGCTTCAGCGACAGATTGAACGCCCGTGAAACCTCCCACTGTTTGATCGGAGCCGTCTTGAACCGCGCCCGAAGAATCGCATTACCCGACTCGAAACTCTCGACCCCCTGAATCTCCAGCGGCGACCAGATATTGCGCCGTTGCAGCGGGTCGGTGCGCATTTTCTGGCCAACTTCGCGCATCAGTTTGATCGCCTCGTCGATGTCCATGCTGGCGGGCACCGCCACCCGGAAGATCGCGTAGCCGAATTCCCGGGAGTAGTTCTTGATGCTTTTGATTTCGCTGAACGGAATGGTGTGCACGATGCCGTCGATGTCCCGCAGGCGAACGGTACGAATGGTCAGGCCTTCGACGGTACCGAGGTGGCCGCCGACGTCCACGTAGTCGTCGATGGCCAGGGAGTCTTCGATGATGATGAACAGGCCGGTGATCAAGTCCGCAACCAGCGACTGCGCACCGAAACCGATGGCCAGGCCGATCACGCCGGCACCGGCCAGCAGTGGCGTGACGTTCATTCCCATGTTCGCCAGCGCGACGATCAACGCAATGATGAAGATCGCCACGAACAGCACGTTGCGAATCAGCGGCATCATCGTCTGTGCGCGGGCGTTGGCCAGGCCTTTGCGCGAGCGGGTGAGGGCGTGGTGCACGGCGGTGTCGCTGAGGATCCAGATCAGCCAGGCAAAAATCAGCGTACCGGCGAGGCTGAACAGTTTGACGCTGACTTCATGGCCTTCGCCTTCTGTGAAGGCAATCAACGACATGCCCCAGACCCGCAGGCCCAGTTCGATGAAGACCAGCCAGACCAGGAGATGGGCGAGGGTGTAGAAGAAACTTTTCAGGCGTTCCGAATACAGCGCATGACGCTTCACACCCCGTTGCGGTTTCAGCGAATGACGGCGAACCAGGCCGTTGATGACCATGCACAACACCAGCAGCACGGTGCAGATCAGCGCCTGGCGCAGTGCGGTGCTGGTGTCGCCGGCCGAGACGAAGGTGGCGAACAGCGAGATGGCCACCAACACCAATGCGGGCACGTACCAGAAGGTGCCGAGAATATCGATGGTGTCGCTGAGCGCGCGGCGCGTCAGGCGTCGGGACAACGGCTGGTTACGGATCAGGTGCGCGATCGGCCGGCGGAAGCGCAGGATGAACAACCCAGTGGACAGCGCGGCCAGCACGTTGGCTATGGTCGCGGCGGTGTGGGCCAGGTGGCTGCCGAGGCCGGCGACCAGGCGCGGATCGCTCAACGCTTCACCGAACGCGGCGAAACTGCCGATCAGCCACAACGGCCGAAAGGCTTGATGTCGCAGGATGTACAAAGCCCGGTGGCGATGCGGGCCGTCGAGCACGGAAAACGCGATCACGCAGATCGCCGAGAAACACGTGCCCACCACCAGCGCGTAGGCCAGCACCATGGCCAGGCTTTTGCCCAGTGACGAGGGCAGGGCGTAGCTCATGTAGACCGTCATGACCAAGGCAATCAGCCACGGCCCGAGTTTGCGCAGGGCGAAGCGCAACATGTCGAGGGCCTTGGGGTGTTGCGGCAGTTCTTCGGTCAGGCCGAAGCGCATGCGCACTCGGTGACTGACCCAGATCAGCGCTGCGGCCAGCAGGCTCCAGACCATCAGAATCATGGCGAAGGCAAAGATGATCGGCAGCCACTCGTTGGCTGGCAGCATCAGTGCCGTCAGTTCGTCTTTGGCCAGGTCAAACTCTTCGGACCAGCGCGTAAGGGGACTGTCGGCCCCGGAAAACTGTTTTTCGAAGGTGGCCAGTGTGCCGCCGATCAGGCCGAGTACGCCTTCTTCGGCGGCCGGCTGAGCCTTTTTGGTGACGTCGCGCAGCTTCTTCAGGTCCGCCAGCAGTTTGGTCCGCTGCTGATCATTCTCCAGCGACTTGATGACTTCATCCAGCGATTGGCCCAGCGGCTCTTGCGCTTCTGGCTGGGCCTTGGCCGAACTGTTGAGCAAGCCCGGCAAACCGACCGCCTGGGCAGGCGCCATCGGCAGCAGCGTCATCAGACAGACAAGGAAAAAACACGGCAGAGCGAAAAGACGAGCGAACACTAGGCGGTCAACCTCGGGATGAACAGATCGGCCGAGTGTACGAGCCCGTCAAAATCAATGCGAGCCAGGGGGAGGATTTATTCGTTGAGTTTGGCGAGGATCTTGAAAACCACGGTGGCGAGGATCGTCAGCATGCCGATCCACATGGCGAACACACCGGCGTTTTTGTCGCGGAAGTTGAAGCCGATGGCCAGCATGATCATCCCGGCAAGAATGGGGATCAGCATGGCGTGGAATGAAGACATCGAGATCATGGGTGACTGCCTTGTCGGAGAGGATATTTGAAGTCTAGGTGGCTTTTGGGCGACCGGTGGTGATGTGAGTCACATCTGATTCAGGGATGCGGCGCGATCCTTGTGGCGAGGGAGCTTGCTCCCGCTGGGCTGCGAAGCAGCCCCAAACCGAGCAATCGCGATCCTTCAGGCAGACCGCATTCACTGGTTTTGCGACTGCTGCGCAGCCCAGCGGGAGCAAGCTCCCTCGCCACAGATAGCATTCCGGCCATTCATTGGCGCGTAATTACGGCAATTCCTGGCAGGCGTAGAACGCGCTCAACACTTTGACCAGGTGGGCCAGGTCGTGGCTGCCGCACAGTTCACGGATCGAGTGCATGGCGAACGTCGGCAGGCCGATGTCCACGGTGCGCACGCCCAGATGGCTGGCGGTAATCGGGCCGATGGTCGAGCCGCAGCCCATGTCGCTGCGCACCACGAAGCTTTGCACCGGCACTTCTTCGGCCATGCACAGATGGCGGAAGAACCCGGCGGTTTCGCTGTTGGTGGCGTAGCGCTGGTTGCTGTTGACCTTGATTACCGGGCCGGCGTTGAGTTTCGGGCCGTGGTTGGCGTCGTGCTTTTCCGCATAGTTGGGGTGCACGCCGTGGGCGTTGTCGGCCGAGACCAGCAAGGACTTCTGAATGGTGCGCACGAATTCGTCGCCTTCAGGCAGCAGGCGACGCAAGGTTTGCTCAAGCATCGGACCATCGGCGCCGCACGCCGAGCAGGAACCGACTTCTTCGTGGTCGTTGCACACCAGCACGCAGGTTTCGTCGGTTTCAGCGGTCAGCAAGGCTTGCAGGCCGGCATAGCACGACAGCAAGTTGTCCAGGCGCGCGCCCGCGATGAAGTCGCCATGCAGACCGATAATGGCGGCGCTCTGCGTGTCGTAGAAGCTCAGCTCGTAGTCGAGCACCACGTCCGCATTCAGGCCATGTTCCAGCGCCAGCTGATTGGTGAGCACGGCGCGGAAGTCCACGCGCTCATCACCGGCAAATTGCGCGAGGATCGGTGGCAGTTCGGTCTGGGCATTGATGGCCCAACCCATATTGGCTTCACGATTGAGGTGAATGGCCAGGTTCGGGATGGTGGCGATCGGCGCCTTGAAGTCGATCAACTGGCTCTCGACCTTGCCGTCGCGGCGGAACGTCACGCGCCCGGCCAGGGACAAGTCGCGGTCGAACCACGGGGCCAACAATGCACCGCCGTAAACTTCGACGCCCAGCTGCCAGAAGCCCTGACGCTGCAGTTCCGGCTGGGGTTTGACCCGTAGGCACGGGCTGTCGGTATGGGCGCCAACCAGGCGAATGCCGCCATGCAGCGGCGAATGGCGTCCCATCTTGATGGCGACGATCGACGAGTCGTTACGAGTGACGTAGTAACGACCGTTGGCTTCGGTGGTCCAGGGCTCGCGCTCGTCAAGGCGCACAAAACCCGCCGCTTCCAGACGCTGAACAAGGCTGGCAGTGGCATGGAACGGGGTAGGGGAGGCCTTGAGGAAGTCGATCAGGCCTTGGTTCAACTCTTCGCGCATAAGAAGCTCCAGACAGCAGTGGGCGGGAGTTTAACGTATTGGCCGGGGCCTTTGGGCATGACGTGAACCGGTCACGTCAGTTGGCAGCCGCTACCCGCTTTTTCAGGTACTGCATGATAATCCGCTCATCTTTAGGCTTTTCAGGCTTGGGCAGTTGTTGGGGCCAGCCGTTCTGGTGAGTCTCCAGCAGCTGTTTCTGACGAGTCGGGTCCCAACGAAGGATCTCCCGCGAGGCACATTCCCACCATTCGTGTCGGCATGCCTTGTAGTACGGGTGATCAGGCGCTGCGCTGCCGTAGAGCAGATCGCGACCAACCTTGCGCAGTGCGCCGCTCTGGTTGCGCAGCTTCCATTTGATTTTCAGCCGCTGCCAGGCCGATGGGAAGGGTTTGACCCGTGGCACGTCCCGGCACAGTTCGACCAGCTCCTGGCTGAACCTCTCGCCGTGCTGAGAGAAGAAATACGCCTGCATCGCATGGAAAAAGCGTTTTTCCGCGAAGTAGTGATAGATGTATTTTTTCGCCTCCTGAATCGGTTTGTCGCGCATCGCGAACGACAGGGCGATCTGTTCGATGGTGTGGATGTCGAAGCCGTCCCGGGTCCATTCATCGATGAGCTTGATCGACTCCTCGAACAGGGCGCTGTCGCGGTCGGTGACGCCGCACAATCCGCTGTTGTACAGCTTGAAACCGTTGTCGGCAGTGACGCCGTGAGCGTGCAGGCAACCGCCGAGCTTCACATACTCGGGGCGTTCACACACGTCCTGCCAGTTGTACTCGAAGCGATCCATCACATAGTGCTGCGGCTGGATCTGTTTGAAGACCAGGTTCGGGTCGCTGGTGAACAGCGTGTCGGTGTCGACGAACAGGGTTTTTTCCGCAAACTTTAGACCGGCGGCAATCGCGCAGGCCTTGCGACGATGGTGATAGCCGTTTTCGCCTTGCCACAGGGTCAGGGTTTCCTGGGTCAGCGTGACCGTTTCGACCGGCCAGCCGGCGTAGTCCTGAGGGCGATCCGTGAGGATTCGGATGCTCGGGAGCTTACCGTTCTTCGCATGTGACAGCGCGGTCAAAATACTGAACTTGGCTTCGCGCCGGTAAACCTCCTGGTTCCCGTAGACCAGGTAGAGCAGTTGGTGTCGGGTTTTCTTGACGGGTGTTGCCTGGGAATCGGTACAACGCATCCAGATGGGTATCCTTTCAAAACGGGCGACTGAGTGTCGGCAGTGCTTAAAACGGCGCCGGGCATTCGAAACGCAAGCGTTCGCCCGTCTGAGGATGGGTGAAGCTGAGCATGCTGGCGTGCAGGCACAGGCGTGGCCAGGCAGCCAGCGCCTGTTCGTGGGCGTAGAGACCGTCGCCCAGCAGCGGGTGGCCGATGGAAAGCATGTGCACGCGCAACTGATGGGACCGGCCGGTGATCGGCGTCAGTTCGACGCGGCACCAGTCGCCACAACGTTCCAGTACTCGCCAGAAGGTCAGGGCGTGTTTGCCGAACTCGTGGTCCACCACATGGCGTGGCTTGGTCGGCGGATCGTAGCGCAAGGGCAGGTCGATGCTGCCGCTGTCCAGTTCCGGTTGTCCCCAGCACAGGGCGGTGTAGGCTTTTTCGGTTTCGCGGTCGTGAAATTGCCGAGACAACTCGCGATGAGTGTCCGGGTCACGGGCCAACAGAATGATGCCGGACGTTTCCCAGTCCAGGCGATGGACGATTCGCGCTTCCGGGTAGCCGTTTTCTTGCAGGCGTGTGATCAGGCAGTCCTTGTTGTCATCGGCCCGGCCGGGGACAGAGAGCAGCAGGGTCGGTTTATCCACCACCAGTACGGCGGAGTCCTGATGGATGATGCGGATGTTGGACAACGGCATTAAAACAGCCTCGTAACAAACGCCAACGGCGACTCAGGCCCCGCACTCTGTAGGAGCGAAGCTTGCTCGCGAATGCGTCACCTCGGTCTATCAGATACACCGAGTTGCCTGTGTTCGCGAGCAAGCTTCGCTCCTACGGAGTGCGTAAAAGCCTGAGCCGCCGTGGCTCCCGCTGGATCGACTAGCGATCCGGCAGGGTGATATTGAGTTCCAGAATCGAGCAGCTGCCCTGGTTTTCCAGCGCGACGTGCACGTCGTCGGACCCGATATTGACGTACTTGCGGATCACTTCCACCAGTTCCTTCTGCAAGGCTGGCAAGTAGTCCGGCGTACTGCGCTGGCCGCGTTCATGCGCCACGATGATCTGTAGACGCTCTTTCGCTACCGACGCGGTGCTGACCTTTTTGCTGGCACGAAAGAAGTCAAAAAGATTCATTATCTACCTCCAAACAGGCGCTCGAAGAAGCCCTTCTTCGTCACATCGAGAAAACGATGTTCCACGGTTTTGCCCAGCAGACGGTCGACCGCATCGCTGTACGCCTGACCGGCGTCACTCTGGTCGTCGAGAATCACGGGCACGCCCGAGTTGGAAGCCTTGAGTACCGCTTGGGATTCCGGAATGACACCCAACAGGGCGACCGCCAGGATTTCCTTGACGTCTTCGACGCCGAGCATTTCGCCATCGCTGACGCGTTGAGGGTTGTAGCGGGTCAGCAGCAGGTGTTCCTTGATCGGCTCTTCGCCGTTCTCGGCACGACGGGATTTGCTGGCCAGCAGGCCCAGCATGCGGTCCGAGTCACGTACCGAGGACACTTCCGGGTTGGTCACGATAATCGCTTCATCAGCGAAGTACATGGCCAGGTGCGCGCCTTTCTCGATGCCGGCAGGGGAGTCGCAGACCACGTATTCGAA
The DNA here is from genome assembly GCF_059695935.1 of Pseudomonas sp. LBUM1660. Lineage (NCBI taxonomy): Bacteria > Pseudomonadati > Pseudomonadota > Gammaproteobacteria > Pseudomonadales > Pseudomonadaceae > Pseudomonas > Pseudomonas sp. LBUM1660. The sequence goes on from NZ_CP166795.1 coordinate 2,053,696, forward strand.
GTCTTCTTTCAGCGCCATCAGGACTTTTTCCACGCCTTCCACGGTCAGCGCGTCTTTGTCGCGGGTCTGACTGGCGGCCAGGACGTAGAGGTTTTCCAGGCGTTTGTCTTTGATCAGTGCTTGTTGCAGGTTGGCTTCGCCGTTGACCACGTTGACGAAGTCATACACCACGCGGCGTTCGCAACCCATGATCAGGTCAAGGTTACGCAAACCGACGTCGAAGTCGACGATAACTGTTTTGTGGCCACGCAGTGCGAGGCCGGTACCGATAGCGGCGCTGGTGGTGGTCTTACCCACACCACCCTTGCCGGATGTAACCACTAGAATCTTGGCCAAGGTGTTTCACCCCTAAGGAAAAAGGACTTTTAGCCCCTGAAAAACATCTCTTGAAAAACTACTGCAGTCGGACAGCCTTGGCTGGAATCCGGTCCAGAACAGCGGTAAACACTGTGTTTGGCCTTTTTCCTACTTCGTTTGAGCCGTTTTCGCTACGTTTTAGAGATGCTTGGAAAATGCGGCAGTATCCGTTAAAGCCGAATGATGTTCAACACGTCGCCTGACAGGCTGACTTGCACGCCCGCGCCCCATAAAGGGTCGCGACGCAAATCCTCGGAAACCTTGTAGTGGCCGGCGATGGAGACCAGTTCAGCGCTCATTTGCTGACAGAAAATCCTGGCTTTCGTGTCGCCTTTGACCCCGGCCAGCACGCGACCGCGCATCGGGCCGTATACATGGATGTTCCCATCGGCGAGAAGTTCCGCACCCGGGCTGACCGAGGAGATCACCACCAGATCGCAGCCCTGGGCATAAATTTGCTGGCCTCCGCGTACTGGCGACGTGATGATTTTCGTCGGTTTGATGGTTGGCTCGGGCGGTTTTTCCGGCTTTTTCTTCACCTGGCCTTCGAGCGGGTCGAGGGGGCGCTCACGGGCGCCGGACGGCGGCAGCACCGGCAAATCGACGGCGATGGCGGCGGCGATGTCTTCGATGCGGCTGGCACGGATTGCCAGAGTGCGCAGGCCATGCTGGCGGCACACGCGCATCAGTCCCGGCAGATCGACCGCGCCTTCGCTCGCCGGGAGTTTGTCCAGGGCCAGCACCAGCGGCGCATTGCTGAAAAAGTTAGGCGCCTGGGCGACCTTGGCGGCCAGTTGCCGATCGAGGTTCTCGAGGTCGTTGCGGGCCAGTTCCAGCACGGTTATGGCGAGCATGCTGCCCTTCAACTGGAACACGGGATCCTGGTCTTGCGGTTCGGTTTGGCTCATGGTCGGCATACAACGGCTTGTCACTAAAAGTGCCGAGACTTATAACGAGAACGCCCGCAAGCCGCAAGCCGGGTCGAACGATGTAGAATGCGCGGCCATTGTCTTTCCGGAACCTTTAATGGATCGCCCGCGTTTTCGAAAAACATTTCTTATGCCGCGTTTCTGGCCGCTGTGGTGTGGCTTGGGGCTGTTGTGGCTGATTGTTCAGTTGCCGTATCCGGCGTTGCTGTTTATCGGCCGCCTGCTGGGTGCCTTGATGTATCGGCTGGCCGGCGACCGACGGCGCATTGCCAAACGCAATCTGGAGCTGTGTTTCCCTGAAAAATCCGCCGACGAACGCAAGCGCTTGCTCAAGGAAAACTTCGCCTCCACCGGCATCGCCTTCTTTGAAATGGCCATGAGCTGGTGGTGGTCGCGTCAGCGTCTGGCGAAGCTGGCCCATGTCGAAGGCCTGGAGCATCTGAAAAAGGCCCAGCGCGAAGGCAAGGGCGTGATCCTGATGGCAGTGCATTTCACCACGCTGGAAATCGGCGCGGCGCTGTTGGGGCAGCAGCACACCATCGACGGCATGTACCGCGAGCACAAGAATCCTTTGTTCGACTACATCCAGCGCCTGGGGCGCGAGCGGCACAACGTCGACTCGCTGGCCGTGGAGCGTGACGACGTGCGCGGCATGCTCAAATTGCTGCGGGCCGGTCGGGCGATCTGGTACGCACCGGATCAGGACTACGGCGCCAAGCAAAGCATCTTTGTGCCGCTGTTCGGCATTCAGGCCGCGACCGTCACGGCCACCAGCAAGTTTGCCCGGCTGGGCAAGGCGCTGGTGGTGCCGTTCACTCAGGAGCGTCTGGCGGACGGCAGCGGCTATCGGTTGATGATCCATGCGCCGCTCGAGGGTTTCCCCGGTGAATCCGAAGAGGCTGATTGCATCCGTATCAATCAGTGGGTCGAAGGCGCCCTGCGTGAGCGCCCCGAGCAATACCTCTGGGCTCATCGGCGGTTCAAGAGCCGTCCACCGGGCGAGCCGAAGTTGTACAAAAAACGCGGCTGAGCCCCTGATCCCTTCTTTGCACCACGGAGCGTTGCGATGAGTCCTGCTGAACCGGTTACAGGGTTGATTCTTTCCGGCGGCGGGGCTCGGGCGGCGTATCAGGTGGGCGTACTGGCGGCGATTGCCGAGTTGCTGCCGGTGGGCGCGGCGAATCCGTTTCCCGTGATCGTCGGCACCTCGGCCGGGGCAATCAACGCTGTCAGCCTGGCCAGTGGGGCGATGGACTTTCGTGGCGCGATCGAGCGTCTGACTGCGTTCTGGCAGGGCTTTCGCAGTCATCTGGTGCTGCGCAGCGACTGGCCGGGCGTGATCCACCAGGCCAGCCGCTTTGTCAGTCACAGTCTGCTCGGGATTGGCGCTCAGGTGCCGGTGGCTTTGCTCAACAGTTCGCCGCTGCGCGGCTTGCTCGACGACAGACTGCACATGAACGGCATCGCCGAGGCCATCGCCCAGAAGCAGTTGCAGGCGGTGGCGGTCACGGCATTCGGTTACGAGTCCGGGCAGGCCGTCACGTTCTACCAGGGCGGCGGCACCATCGATGCCTGGTTGCGCCATCGGCGGATCGGCGTGCCCACGCAATTGACCGTCGATCACCTGCTGGCCAGTTCAGCGATTCCCTTGTTGTTCGCACCGGTGAAAATCGGCGAAGAGTATTTCGGCGATGGCGCGGTTCGCCAATCAGCACCGATCAGCCCGGCCCTGCACCTGGGCGCCAGCCGCGTGCTGGTAGTGGGCGTCAGCGGCAACCCGCGCGGCGTCGACCCGGAGCAGCCGCTGCAGCGCGCCTACACCGGTCAGCAGCCGACCCTTGCGCAGATCGGCGGGCACATGCTCAACAGCACGTTCATTGACAGCCTGGAAAGTGACATCGAGTTGCTGCAGCGTCTGAATCAGTTCAGTCACTTGTTGCCCAATGGCACGCCGACACGCGCGTTGGGCGTGGCGCCAGTGGACGTGCTGGTGATTTCGCCGAGTCAGCCAATCGATGAGATTGCGGCGCGGCATCGGCAGGAATTGCCGGCGGCGTTGCGCCTGTTTCTGCGTGGGCCGGGGGCGACCAAGACGAGTGGGGCGGGGGTGCTGAGTTATCTGCTGTTCGAGGCGGGGTATTGCAGCGAATTGATTGATTTGGGGCGGCGGGATGCGTTGGCCAAGCGCGGGGAGTTGTGCCGGTTTCTTGGGTTGGCGGAGCCTGTTGTTCCAGCTTGAGATTGGCGGTGCGGCCTTCGCGGGCCAGCCTCGCCCCTACAGGGTTTTGTGTCGTTCGCCGATTATGTGAACGACACAGAGCCCTGTAGGAGCGAGGCTTGCCCGCGAAGGCGTCCTCACAGACGCCGCCGGATCAGAAGTGAACCTTGACCAGGAAGCTGGTCACGCTCTGATCAGTCTTGAAACCCTGGCTGTCTTCGATGCCGTACTTGTTTTTCCAGTAGTCATACTCGACACCGACGTACAACTGCTTTTCGCCAAGGTTCAGCGCCTTGCCCAGGTCGTATTTGACCTGTGGATTGAAGTGCAGGTTGGCGTGGTATTCGCCTTTCTTGTTGACGTCGTTGTCGACCACCCAGTCCATGAAACCGTCGATCAGGATGTTCGAGTCGCCCACCGGGATGGTGTAGGACCAGACCGGAGTGACCTGCCAGATATTGTCACCTGGGCGGTCGCCTTCGGTATGACGGTTGTAGAAGTTCAGCTGGAAGTAGTCGAAGCCTGGGATCGCCAGATCGAAACCAGGGCCGATCAGGTAGGACTCGGTATCGTCTTCACCGAACTCGTAAGTCATGGCCAGCAGCACATCTTTGATCGGGCCAAACGTCAATTTCTGGTCGAAGATCTTGTTGAACGACAAGCGTGGGCTGAACTCACCGTAGTGGGTGTTCTTGCCCGCGAAGGCGTCTTCCTTGCCGTTGTAGAAGATCTTGTCGATGAAGAAGAAGTTGTCGCCGTATTTCCAGCCGTCGGCGTGTTCGAAGGTCACCGTCTGCTGAATGCGCGGGTTGACCTGGAAGTCCTTGCCATAGAGGTAGGTCAGGCTGTTGTTCTGCCATTGCAGCAAGTCGCCGGCCATGGCCTGGCCCCCGGCCAGTAACGATCCCGCGAGCATCAAGCTGGTGCACGTGCGTTTCATTCGGTTGCTCCCAAAAAGTAGGTGGTTCCACGTTTTTTTTCTAAGGTCGACGCTCTGGTGTGGCGCCTTTTTCTGTAGCGGTAAAAAATTATCCAGTCGGTCAGCTTTAGTGCTGTTAGCAAGAGCTGAGCCAAGGCTTTCGAAAAGCCAAAAAACTCCCGCTCGGCTGCTCAAGAGCAGTCGATTGAGAGGGGTTTTGGAGTGCCTTGGTACCGTGCAGAGCCGGGATAAGTTGGCTTTCTGGTCAGGAATTAAATCCGGGCTTTTTTTTAAAGCGGATTTAGGCGGCCGCGGAGAATACTGACTCCTTGGCCAGGTCTCAAGTGCCCCGCAACAGCGCACCGACGACAGGTTTGGAGCACGGTTGCGGGCCATCTTAAAAGTGCACCTTCACCAGCAGGCTGGTGGTGTTTTCATTGGTATCGAAGTTGCCGTTGTTTTCGATGCCGTACTTGTCTTTCCAGTAGCTGTACTCGACGCCGACGTACACCTGTTTCTCCCGCCAGCTCAGGGCCTTGCCCAGGTCGTACTTGATCTGCGGGTTGACGTGCAGGTTGGCGTGGTAGGTGCCCTGTGAGTTCTGGTCATTATCCACGACCCAGTCGATGTAGCCGTCGATCAACAGGTTCGAGTTGCCCAATGGCAGGGTGTAAGACCAGGCCGGCGTGATCTGCCAGACATCGTCGCCGGGACGCGAGCCTTCGGTCTGGCGATAGTAGAAGTTCAAGGTGAAAAAGTTGAAGCCGGGAACCGCGAGGTCGAAACCGGGGCCGATCAGATAGGCCTCGGTGTCGTCTTCGCCATTTTCGTAGGTCATGGCCAGCAACACGTCCTTGATCGGGCCAAATTCGAAACGGCGGTCGAGGATTTTGCCGAAGGAGAGGCGCGGACTGAACTCGCCGTAATAGGCGTGAACGCCTTTGTTCCGGTCTTTCTCACCGTTGTAGTAAGTGCTGTCGACGAACAGAAAGTTGTCGCCGTACTTCCAGCGGTCGGCATGCTCAAAGGTTATCGTCTGCTGGATCGACGGGTTGACCGCGAAATCCTTGCCGTACAAATAGCTCAGGCTGTTGGTCTGCCATAGCAGCAAATCACCGGCCATGGCCTGACTTGCAGCCAGGAGACTGCTGCCCAACAGCAGGTTTGTTTGAGTCCGAATCATCTGTTGCTCCCTCTTGTTTTTATTTTTCAAGGCGCAGGAGTTTCCACTGTGGGAGCGAGCCTGCTCGCGATGGCGTCGGTTCAATCAACATTGATGTTGAATGTGATACCGCTATCGCGAGCAAGCTCGCTCCCACAGGTTTGGGGGCGTTATTGGGTTAGTGCGGGTGAGCGTGGCAGTCGTTGATCGCCGCGCGTTCGCGGCCGCCAAGAATGTTGAACAGCAGGTTCAGCGACAGCGCACTCAACGTCGCCATTGCAATGCCGCTGTGGGTGATCGGGCTCATCCACATCGGAAGGTGGGCGAAGAATTCCGGACGCACCACCGGGATCAGCCCCATGCCGATGCTCACCGCCACCAGCAACTGGTTGCGACGGTCACCGATGTCGGCTTCCTGAAGAATCTTGATCCCGGTGGCGGCCACCATGCCGAACATCGCAATCGCTGCGCCGCCCAGTACCGCCGGCGGAATCGACGCCACCAGGAACGCCGCTTTCGGCAGCAGGCTCAGCACCACCAGCAGACCACCGGCAACGATGGTCACCGAACGGCAACGCACGCCGGTCATCTGCACCAGGCCGATGTTCTGTGCGAACGAAGAGTGGGTGAAGGTGTTGAAGAAACCGGCGAAGAACGAGGCGCCCGCATCACACAGCAAGCCGCGGCGCAGCATCCGTGGGCAGACTTCCTGGCCGGTGATTTTGCCGAGCGCGAGGAACATCCCGGTGGACTCGACGAAGATGATCACCACCACCAGGCACATGGACAGGATCGGTGCGAGTTCAAATTTGGGCATGCCGAAATGCAGCGGGGTGACGATCTGCACCCAGGGCGCATCCGCCATGCCGCTAAGGTCGACCATCCCGATCAGCCCGCAGATCACGTAGCCCAGGCACATGCCGATCAGCACCGAAATATTGACCCAGAACCCGCGCATGAAGCGGTGGACCAGCAGAATGGTGGCCAACACCAGCGCTGCAATGGCCAGGTAAATCGGTGAACCGAATTGAGTGGCGCCGGCACCGCCGCCCGCCCAATTGACGGCCACGGGGAACAGCGACAAACCGATCGAGGTGATGACCGTGCCGGTCACCAGCGGCGGGAAAAAGCGCACGACCTTGGACATGAACGGCGCGATGATCATGCCGAAGAAACCGGCGGCGATGGTTGCACCGAAGATCCCTTGCAGGCCGATCCCGGGCATGCCGGCCATGGCGACCATGCTGCCGACGGCGGCGAAACTGGCGCCCATCATCACCGGCATGCGGATGCCCATCGGGCCGATGCCCAGCGATTGCACGATAGTCGCGATCCCGGCCACCAGCAGGTCGGCGTTGATCAGGAAGGCGATTTCCTCACGACTCAGGCCGGCAGCTTGCCCGATGATCAGCGGCACCGCGATGGCGCCGCCGTACATCAGCAGAACGTGTTGCAGGCCGACCAGGATCAATTGCAAAAGGGGCAAACGCTGAATAGCGGGTGCGTCGGGGATGCGCGCTTCGGATAGCTCGGACATGCAACACCTCGGATCTTTTTTATTCTTGTGATTTTGTGCATCAGGGTTGACCGCGGCGCGGCCATTCGCGGGCAAGCCTCGCTCCTACAGTTCAGCGTGAGCCTTGTAGGAGCGAGCGGGCGGCGATCCGCCTTGCCGGCGAAGCTTTTCACCGGTTAGTTGGTCGGGGCTCCCTGAACAATCCACGCACCGATCAGGTCACGTTCCTGCTGGGTCATCTGGGTGATGTTGCCCAGTGGCATGATCTGGCTGGTGACGGCCTGAGCCTGGATGCGCGCGGCGTTCTGGCGGATCTGCTCGGGGGTGTCGAACATCACGCCGGCCGGTGCCGCACTGAACAATGGGCTGGTTGGTTTGGCCGAATGGCACACCGAGCAACGCTCCTGGATAACGCTGTGCACCTTGTCGAAACTCGGGCCGGCATTGGACGCCTGGACCGGCGCTTCAGCAGGCTTCGCAGCGGCAGGTTTGGCACCACCACCGACGGCGGTTTCCGGCATCGGCTGGTACTCGATGGTGCCAGGCGCCTTGGCGACTTCAGGTGCGCTCGGCATTTGCGCCGGGCCGGTGACGTAAGCCAGGCAGATCATGCCAACGGCCGCGACAGGCAACGTCCAGGCGAACTTGTGACTGTCATGACGGGTGTTGAAGTAGTGACGCACCAACACCGCCAGCACCGCGATCCCGGCCAGGATCAGCCAGTTGTATTGGCTGCCGTAGGTGCTCGGGAAGTGGTTGCTGATCATGATGAACAGCACCGGCAAGGTGAAGTAGTTGTTGTGCCGCGAGCGCAGCAAGCCTTTGGCCGGCAGTGCCGGGTCCGGCGTGCGGTTTTCGGCAATCGCTGCCACCAGTGCGCGCTGCGCCGGCATGATGATGCGGAACACGTTGCCGACCATGATGGTGCCGATGATCGCGCCGACGTGCAGGTACGCACCACGACCACTGAACACTTTGCTGAAGCCGTAAGCGGCGCCAATGATCAGCACGAACAGGATGAAGCCTAGCAGGGCAGGGCGCTTGCCCAGGGCCGAGTCGCAGAGGAAGGAGTAGACGAACCAGCCGACGAACAACGAGGCAATGCCCAGTGCGACCCCTTCAGGGCCGGTCAGGCTGCTGCCCGGTGCCAGCAGGTACAGCGTCGGGTTGGAGTAGAACACCACGCACAGCAGCGCGATCCCCGACAGCCAGGTGAAGTAGGCTTCCCATTTGAACCAGTGCAGGTTGTCCGGCATGGTCGGTGGGGCCAGTTTGTATTTTTCCAGGTGGTAGATACCGCCGCCGTGGATCGCCCACAGATCGCCCGCCAGACCACTTTTCGGGTTGACCCGATTGAGGTTGTTTTCCAGCCAGACGAAATAGAACGACGCACCGATCCAGGCCACGCCAGTAATCATGTGAACCCAGCGCACGCTCAGGTTCAGCCATTCGAACAGATGTGCTTCCACAGTCTTTACCTCTCGCCTGTCACTCTGTTATCGAGTGATCAGACCTTCTCTTATTGGTGGGGGGCAAGGATCAAACGCTCATCCTCTTTGAAAAAATGCTCATCGCAGTTATTGCCTGTGCCACTGCGATCAACCACCAGGAAGTCATCCCGCTTTTCGATCGTCAGCACCGGATGGTGCCAAACGCCGCGATGGTAATTAATGCCCTGCCTGCCGTTGGTGACGAAGGCGCGGACCAAGCCTGATACAGGTTCATCGCCAAGTGGCGCGACCACGATCAGAAAGGGGTTGCCGAGCAGCGGAATGAACGCCTGGCTGCCCAGCGGGTGGCGCTCCAGCATGCTGACTGTCAGCGGCATGTCCTGCGCGTCGGCGCGGAAAATGCTGATGATCGCGTTGTCCTCTGGCGTGGCGGTTTGCACCGTCGCCAGTTTGTGAAAGCGCATGGTCGAACCGTTGTTGATCATGAAGTGATCGCTGCCGTCGGTTTCGATCACGTCACCGAAAGGGGCGAAGGCTTCTTTGGTCAGCGGTTCAATCGTCAGTGTGCGCATGCTGTTTTTATCCGAATTCTGTGTTGTTGGTTCTGCTTTTGTGGCGAGGGAGCTTGCTCCCGCTGGAGTGCGCAGCGCTCCCCAGCTTTTGGGGCCGCTTCGCAGCCCAGCGGGAGCAAGCTCCCTCGCCACAGGGTTCAACGCTTATTTAGCAACCTTGCCGAGAACACGCAGGCGGCTCACACCACCGTCCGGAAACACGTTCAGGCGGATGTGGGTGATCGGGCCCAGGGCCTTGATCTGCTCGGCGAAGGTGTGTTCGGCGTGCATTTCCAGTTTCTGCGCCGGCAGCAGTTCACGCCAGAACAGCGACTGGGTTTCGATCTGGCTGTCGGTGCCGCCCTTCACGAATGCGCCCTGGATCGAGCACGTGTCCGGGTAGTTGCCCTTGAAGTGCAGGGTGTCGACGATGACTTTCTCGATTTCGCCGGCATGCCCCAGCGCGACGATGACCCAGTCGTTACCCGGCGTGCGACGACGGGCGGTTTCCCAGCCGTCGCCCATGTTGATGCCACGGCCCGGGTTGAGGATGTTGCTCATGCGGCCGAAGTGTTCGTCGGAGCAGGCGAGGGCGCGGCCACCGTTGAGGGCGGCGGCCAGGTCGACCTGCTCGTTGTCGCCAACGGCCGACCAGTCGCGGTGCGGCACGCCGTAGACACGCAGACGCGCTACGCCGCCATCCGGGTAGATGTTAAAGCGCAGGTGGCTGAAGGCCTGGTCGTTGCTGATTTCGTGGTAGTGGTGGCTGTTGCCCTGCAGCTCGACGGCGGACAGCACTTCGGTCCACTGGGTGTTATCGTCCGGCTCGCCCGAGACCAGGAAGCACGCTTCTAGTGAAGCCGACGGCGGGAAGTTACCGGTGAAGAATGAAGTGTCGATGTCTACGCCTTTGATCGAGCCCGGTACGCCCAGGCGGATCACCGCGCTGTCGTAGCCTTCGAAGCGCTTGCGGCGCGACTCCCAGCCGTCCATCCACTTGCCGTTGTCATCGAACACGCCCTCCTTCCACACAGCCGGGGTTGGCTGGAACAGGCGGTTGGCATCAGCGAACCAGTCATCGGTGACCGAGATGATTTTAGTGCCCAGGCGGGCATCGGCCAGGTTGACGAACTTCTCGAAAGGTACGGCGTAAGCTTTCATTCTTCTTGTCTGCCTTTAATTAGTTGGCTTGGGATGCTTGCAGGGCCCTGGGAAACGCAAGCGTTCTAGAGGTCTCTCGGGCCAAGCTTGCTAGAGAGTCAGTAATCGGAACAACGCTATCTTGTTGATCTCCGCCAGCGCGCATTTGAATTCGGTACCCGCCGAATTGTGAATGCGCGTTTCGAACGCCGCGAGGATCTGATGCCGGTTGCTGCCTTTTACCGCCATGATGAAGGGAAACTTGAACTTGGCTTTGTAGGCGTCGTTCAGCTCGGTGAAGCGAGAAAACTCTTCGGCCGTGCATTGGTGAATACCGGCGCCAGCCTGTTCATTCGTGCTGGCTTCGGTCAGTTGGCCTTGGACGGCGGCTTTGCCGGCCAGGTCCGGGTGAGCGTTGATCAAGGCCAGTTGACTGGCGTGATCGGCGCTCAACAGGATGTCGCTCATGCGCTGGTGCAGGGTTTCGATCTGGTCAATCGAGGTGTCCTGGCCCAGGTCGAAAGCCTTCTCGGCCACCCATGGCGAATGTTCGTAGATGTCGGCGAAAGCGGCAACAAACGCGTCGCGGCTCAGGGTCGATGGTTTCAGCGTTTGAAAGGTGCTCATTTGGCAGCCCCTTGGTACGGGTGTGTTTCGTGCCAGTGGCGAGCGATGTCGACGCGACGGCTGAACCACACCTGTTCATGACTTTTAGCGTATTCGATAAAGCGCTTGAGCGAGGCCAGGCGCGCCGGACGGCCGATCAGGCGACAGTGCAGGCCGATCGACAGCATCTTCGGTGCTTCGGCGCCTTCGGCGTACAGCACGTCGAACGCGTCTTTGAGGTATTCAAAGAAATCGTCGCCCTTGTTGAAACCCTGGACCTGGGTGAAGCGCATGTCGTTGGTGTCCAGCGTGTACGGGATCACCAGGTGCGGCTTGCCGGTCGGGTTGTTGGGTTCCCAGTAGGGCAGGTCGTCGTCGTAGGTGTCGCAGTCGTAGAGGAAACCGCCTTCTTCCATCACCAGGCGACGGGTGTTCGGACCGGTGCGGCCGGTGTACCAGCCCAGTGGGCGTTCGCCGGTGATTTCGGTGAGGATGCGGATTGCTTCGAGCATGTGCTCGCGTTCCTGCGCTTCGTCCATGTACTGGTAGTCGATCCAGCGGTAGCCGTGACTGCAGATCTCGTGGCCGGCATCGACCATCGCGCGGATCACGTCCGGGTGACGCTGGGCAGCCATGGCCACGGCGAAGATGGTCAGCGGAATGTCGAATTCCTTGAACAGCTTCAGCACCCGCCAAACGCCGGCGCGGCTGCCATACTCGTAAAGGGATTCCATGCTCATGTTGCGCGCGCCTTGCAGCGGTTGCGCCGAGACCATTTCCGAGAGGAAGGCTTCGGATTCTTTATCGCCGTGCAGGACATTGCGCTCGCCACCTTCCTCGTAATTGAGCACGAACGACAGGGCGATGCGGGCATTGCCCGGCCAGTGGGGGTGAGGAGGGTTACTGCCGTAACCGATCAGGTCGCGTGGGTAGTCAGCGCTCACTGCAGTCTTCCTTCTTGTTCGTTGACAGGTTGTGTGGCGGCCTAGCGGTGAGATGACAGGCTGGCGTCACAGCGATGGGCTGATTGTATACAACTTTATGCTCGCTTTGTAAGCCTGATTTTTCGCATTTTTCATCAGCAGTCATCTTCAAGTGATAGTGCAAGAAACCTGCCCAATTGGTCAGCTAATGGATGGAAGGTTCATTGCTCTCATGGTTCAACGGCAGATCTGCTGCAAATCTCCGACTGACGAGGATAGCGCTAAAAATGTCGTTTTTATTGTGTACAATTTTTTTGAAAAGTGTCTTAATCAGTCGCTCGCCGCAGCGTTTCGTGCTCCGAATCGGTGCGGTCTCCTTTTCAACTGACTTCGGGAGGCGCGAGGTCTGACTGCTCATTGCGGCCAGGCGCGCAGAATCAATGGGACGTTTGACTACACACGTTTTGGACGCTGCACACGGTTGCCCGGGCAGCTCGATCAAGGTCGAGCTGTACCGCGTTGAAGGTTCGCAGCTGGAATTGGTCGCCAGCGCGATCACCAACAGCGATGGCCGTGTCGACGCGCCGCTGCTGCAAGGTGATGACTACCGTTCCGGGGTCTATCAGGTTCAGTTTCATGCGGGCGATTACTACCGTGCCCGAGGTGTTCAGCTGCCGGAACCTGCGTTCCTGGACGTGGTAGTGCTGCGGTTCGGCATCTCTGCGGAACAGGATCACTACCATGTGCCATTGCTGATTTCGCCGTACAGCTATTCCACGTACCGCGGCAGTTGATCCCCCAAGCAGCTGCCTCAACCTGGAAGCGACTGCGCATATAGCTTCTTTGGTCTTTCGCCCGCTCACACTGCGGGCTTTTTTTTGCGTCGCGTTTGACCCGATACCTTCGGGTTGCACCCCACTAACGGGCGGCGAGGTGCGCGCGTTCTCTATCAGCGTTCCTTGATTATGAAAACAGCAGGGTTTCCAGTGAGCAGGTGCTGGACGCCACCTATCAGCCATACCACATCACCCTTCGCATTGGCGGCAAGCAGCAACTGGTGGGCTTCGGCACCCACTCGTGCCCTCAGCAGAGGGTCGGCAAGCTCTGGTATGGACGGCGGCTTGATTTCAATCGCATCGGTCTCCACACGTCCCAGTTTAAGAAAGTAGACCTTGTTGTGATTGGGCCTTTTAAATACCAGCGTTGGGGGCGTGAGCTGGACATTCTCAACGTTTGCAGGAAGGAAGACTTTGTAACCGCTGTGGCCCAGTATCGAGGCGAGCAATAACGATAGTCGACCCGGTCCGTTGGGCAGCTCGGCGTAGAACTGCCAGGCATGAGTACTCTCGGGACTGAAGTTCAACTGCTGTAAGGGCGCGACGGAATCCGGAGCGTGCAATTCGACGACCCGTCTGGCGCCTTCATTGCCGGACGCGACAGGCAACATATCCAACGGGTCGCCGAGTCGTGGCACGCCGATGGTCGACTTGCCCTGCCAATGGCGAAAGGTTTGCATCATTAGCGCCAACCCGCGGCCATTGAACACCTGCGACTCATTGGAAAGCTCAAATAGTCGCTTGGCGACGGCTCGCGAAGTCGGCTCCGTGAAACCCTTGTAGACATCCGCGACCTGTTGCGTCAGTGATTTCTCAAAGAGGCGAGTCGCACCGTCGACTTTTCGGGTATTTGTGCCGGCGTGGTGGCTGGTGGCTACGGGCTGCAACGAAGGGGCTTCGTGCAGCATGCGTTCGAATGCCTCGAAGCGCGAGGGCGCAAATCCCGGGTGTTGAATGAAAACGAGGGGTAAATGATCGGCCATCGGCCCCTTTGGCACGATCGGGTAATGGAGCTGACCGATCTTTATGGATTCCACCGAATCAGGTTTGGTTATTTTCCCCCAGGAGGCCCACAAATACGGGTTTTCATTCAAGGTGGCAGCGCGATGGCTGTTATCTGCCGCGGGGTCGGACGCCTCGGCATTTTCCTCAGGACGAGGGCGCTTACCCGGCGTAGGGCCTGACTCTTCAGCTTCTGAGGCCGTGGTGTCGATTGCCTTGCGTTGCCATAGCGTCATCCCATCAATGCCTTCGAGTACCGGGCCCGAAGGGGTCAATTCGCTCGTTGAGGAGGCCTGATAGTCCCCGTCCGTATTTTTACGAACCATGACCGTGCCTTCTTCCGCAAGGTCGACATAGGTTCTTTTCAGCTTGTCGTAGCGCAGGCCGTTGGCATTGGGTGGCGTCAGTTTGTCGGCCAAGTGCCGGGGAATGATCTCCAGCGCTTCCGGCCTCGCTGGTACGCCTGCGGAGGGAAGAACCATGCCCTCCCAGGTGATTCTCCATTGTGGCTGACCAGGCACCTTCGTCAGGATCGGGCCTGGTTGGCCCGGGGCAAACGGGAGGGGGATCTGGTAATCGCCTCTCGCATTTGCTTTGATCAGAAAAATGCCTTCCTCTCCAATATCGGCGTATAGCTGTTGCCGGCTGCTCATGAATAGCCCGGTGTTGGCGATCTTGAATAGTTCATCGACTTTGTTTCGAGGCCACGAAATCATGTTGGCAGCGATTTCGGCGGCGCTTGTTGCGGTTACCGGCATGTCGGTAACGACGACTGGCTGACGAGGCAAGGTGCTTTGCGATGAGCTTGAAACATTGGCGTCGGAAACGGGATTGGCGTCTCCCAGAGGTCTGCCGACCGTCGCGGCGTGATCGCCGCCCCGTACCCGATTATCTTCTGACGAAGACCTTGGAAAGTTTGTCGAAGTGTCGGATGTATTGGAAGTTGAAACTCTTTTTGGCGGTTTAGCCATGAGTAGTGTTCCTTGGTAGTTATATAAGTTGGTGATGTTTAAGCGATAAAGATCGAATATCTGATAAGGAGCTTTAGTGTTGTCGGCTGTAAATGAAGATGGCCGTAATTAACGCTCTCTGATAATAAAAACAGGCTGCCATCCAGACGGGGTTGTTTGAAACCCACCTAATAACCAAACAATGTTGTTCTGTTGGTTGGCGGTGGTGAGTGCTTGCAGGGCGTCATTGCCCACTTGTGAAAATAAAGACGGGTCGGAAAGTTCAGGCGAGGGAGGCGAGTTTATCGCAATCGCATTTTTCTCAACGAACCCGAGTTTCAGGAAGTAAACCTTGTCGTGCCCCGCGCGTTTGAATATCAGCTTGGGATTGCGATGCTCATTCAGTAAAGGAAATACCTCATACCCGTTACGTACCAACGCGGTGCGGACTAACCGTTTGAGGTTGTAGTCAGACCGGTCCGCGACAAAGTTGTCCCATTCCATCTGGAAATGTCCGGGAAGGAAGTCCAGCCTGCGTAATGGCTCGCCAAATGTCGGAGTCTCCATGGAAATGATTCGTCCTTCATGATCCATGCGCGAAGCGACAGGCAATAAGTCAATTGGATTCTCGAATTTTGCATCAAAGATGCCCACTTGTTCCTTCCAGTGATCGAGGGTAAGTGTGGTGGTGTACAAACCCTCTCGGGCGATCACTTCGGAATCCCCGGAATGTTCGAATAGCTTCTTTGCGACAGCACGCGAAGTGATCGGCGAAAAGTCCGGGAATACAGCCGAAACAGATTCCGTCATCGGTTTTTCAAACAACCGGCGGGTGCTATTCACAATCCATTTGCCGTCGCTATTCAGAACGACTGGTACGGGTTGTAACCATGGTTTTGCGTGCAACATCTGTTCGAACAGGTCGAAGCGTGAGGGTGGGAATTCGGGGTGCTGGAGGTAGTTCAAGACTTTTTGTACGTTTTTTACCTCGGGTACAGTTTGATAATGAAGTTCTCCGATTTGAATGGATTCGTTTGCGAGGGGCTTGTTGACCTTTCCCCATGATACCCACAGGTACGGATGTTGATTTATCGGATGGGTGGGATAGAGGGGAATAATCTGTTGCGAGGGTCCGCTTGTGTCTGGATGCTCTTCATTCCCCCCTAGGCGCTGACGCTTGCTCGGACCGGCCTCTTCGACGGTAGATGATTGTTGAGGAGCCGCCAGTTGATCAGTGGCCTGCGCCTGAGGTTTACGTCGCCAGAATCGTGTCAGTCCAATCCTCTCAAGTAGGGGGCCGGAAGGTGTCCATTCCTGGCCGAAGGTCGCCTGATAATCTCCATTCGCGTTTCTGGCGATTTGAACAATGCCTTCATCTATTAACTCGACATAACTTCTCAGGTTGTGCCAGCGTATTCCGAGCCTGTTGGCGGCCGGTAGCTTTTTAATCACGACCGGATTTCTGATGAGGTGGACAGGCGCAGCGACGTTCAAAGTGGTCACGCGCGAACCCCCTGCTTGCAAGCCCGGCGTTGACGGCAAGATTGCCCACAGGGGCTTGCCTTCGACTTTCCTCAGCACCGGTCCTGCATGGTCGGGGGCGAAAGGGAAATAGACTTGGTAATCGCCGTTGGCGTTCGGTTCTATTCTGCCAATGCCTGCTTTTTCAAGATCGGCATACAACCTTTGCTCCTTGCTCATGAAGAGCCCGGTGTCACCGACGCGTATCAGTTGATCAACCTGTTCACGGGGCCAGGACACCAGGTTCTCGGGTTGCACGGAGGGGCCGTAAGTACGGGCAGGCATATGGGTGACAACAACGGACTGCTGTTGTGAAGTGTCGCCTGGCAACGTACTTGGCGCAGGGGTGTCTGTAGGGTTTTCGCCTCCACGCACAGGCGTGACAGCACGGGTGGATGAGCCGACCCTGGCTACGTCATCCTCAGGTGAAGGTCTGGGGAGGGTCGATGAAGTGCCAGGCGTATTGGGGCTGGAAACTTTTTTGGGTGGTTTAGCCATGACCGCAGTTCCGATAAATAATCTGGTGAAGGTCTAAATCAGTAAGGGCACCTGAAACAGACGAAAAGTTAGTTGGGTGAAAGGCAGGGCTCGTGAAGGTGCACGGCCCTGGACATCACAGTGGTCAGTTTTGATTGGATCAGATCTCGAGAAGCTATAAATATTTATAGGGTATGGCGGTATTTGCTACAAAAGGCTTCAGCTTAATAGTGATATATGTTTTGAACAGGCTCTATAAAAGTTTGCAGGTGTCTAAAAGTATCCGCAGATCGGCAGCGTTTACAGGAGGGGTGGATCGGGTGCCAAACTCCATTAATTCATAACAGTGTTCTAGTTGGTGGGCGCACCGGTGTATAGGGACCAGGTCGGCGTAAAGGACAGTGCGGAACTTGTCTGTATCAAGTATCCAGCGCCGGTCCGACAGGTTGTAAGACACACTGCCGGCAGTACCGTCTCTCATGGCTATATTTCGAACGGCGAGGTCGTCCATTTCCAAGGATGTCAGTTCTGTCGATAGGGCTCCTTCGTTCAGAACGTGGCCTTTAAAGTACCTGCCATCCAGCGAGTCAATGTAGACCTCGTCGAAATCCAGATCGACTTTGTAGATAACACCGTCTGGCGTGATGACACGTATTTGATCAACTAAGTCTTGAGGATCGTCGTAGTGCGGAAGATGAATATCGGTATCTCCGATCAGCAGATGGTTATCCACCCGTTTGATGCGGGTGTAGGCGAGGCTCGTTGCATCGAATTCCCAGGTAGACGCTGATTGCGATTTGAGGATGGCGTTCGCACGAGCACCTGGCGTTGAAATGCTTAACGTCATTTCGGAGGTGAGGTGGACAAGGTACGTCGAGCCGTCGCCCTCCAGATGTTCGATGGCTGTTTGATCCGGGTAAGCGATAAGTTTGACGCATTTCTCCCGGTTGCCCAGCTTATGGCCTTCGTTGTCCAAGGGTTGACGAAAAATATACTTTCCATCTCTAGCCGCTAGTGGCAGCGGCACTTCGCTGGTGCGCTCCATCGGGCCGCTTATCTGGAACTGATCGTTGGAAAATGCTCTATCGGGCAGGGAGGGTGGGCCGACTCTATAAGAAACGCCATCCTTCATGATCAGAATAAAATGCTGGTTCAACAGGTTTGTGGGGCGCGTTAGTCGGCTTGTGATTCTATGGTCTCCGCTCCAGATAGAGCTGGCCAGGTTCTTGATAGTCAACCGTTTATTGTCAAAGTGAAAGGTCATGCCGCATTCTTTATACATGATGCGGTCGAAATCAGGCTGGCGCATCAGGTCTACGTTGTAGTAAGCCTCGGCCCGGGTCAGTTCATGGCTGGCGTAATCCAGATAAAGGGTTGCAAGCGTGTTTGTGCTTCGTTGCTTTACTGCAAGGGTCGTATGCTCATTGATTTTCGACATGCAATAGCTCGTGTCTTTGTCGTGTGCGACCGTGTATTCGCGGTTGTAAAGTATGACCGGGTTTTGTGTTATTCCCTGTTGGGTAATGACGGTTTTAATGTCGAGCGGGTCAGCCGTCTCAATGGTGTCAGGAAGTTCAGGCATCAAATGAAACCCATCCTTTGTAACGAACGTCAATTTGCTGTTCTGCAGGAGTCGTTGATTGTTGACTGTTTTGTAAACGCCCTTGATGTACACATCCCTCTCCCTGATATCGTCGAGATCAAATCCGGAGGTGATGACCAGCTCCTGTTCTACAATCTTCCAGCCTTTAATCAGGTCCATTCTCCAGTCAAGTGCAATGACGCTCTCGTCCACGCCATCTTCAGTAATAGATACGTTGCCGGATTTATGGGCAACCGCGTAGTGATCCTTTCCAGGACCACCAGAGGCGGCACCTTCATTGCTCAGAAGATAGATCTTGTCATCTCCGGCGCCCGCCTCAATGGTGTCGCGACCGCGAGACTTGATAATGTTCGGGCCGTCTGTACCGATGACCTTGTTTTCCGCACCCGCCAGGGTTTCTACGTTCTCAATGCTCTCTAGAAGCGTGTGTCGATAGTTGAAACGGCTGTCGTTGGTTTGGTCACGGGTGATGATGGAAAGTCGTCCGTCGTCCAGATCGATGAAATATCCGAATCTTTGCCGGTTGCCCTCAGGGTAGCTTCCGGTAACAACTAACGTGTCGTTGCCCAAACCTCCTTTAAGGAGAGTGGGTAGAGGGTCTTTTGGACCGTTTTTGAGGAGCTCGGCGGCGCCCTCGAAGACGAACTCATCGTCTTTATCACCCCCGGTCAGTTGCTTGATACCTGCGCCGTAATAGAATCTGTTTGGCTTTTTTTCAATGCCAAGAATGATGTCGTTTCCGCCGCCAATAAACCACACCGCTCCTTTGTTCTCTCCGGGAGCTCCAAACTCCGCACCGGGCATATCCGCAGTCACTCCGTCCCGAGCATCAATAGTGTCGTCACGGTCAATGACATGCGGTTTTTGCACAGATTTATAAGTGTATTGTTGCGCATCCCAATCGAAGCTAGGCACCTGTGTCGGCTTTAGCTCGACCTCAAACTTGCCGTTTACAATGACCTCTGTGCTGTCTTTTAACTTGCCTTCCAGTAATTTTCGGGCGGTTGCTTGTAATAATCTCGAATGTTCAACGGTGGATTTGGCAATCGCGTGGCGAGATTGTATGTTCTCGTCAGGACTGACTCCCCAAAAGGCGAACCAGCCCGTGCGCAGGCGCTCGTGGGTAGTGAGTTCGATGTAATCATCGATATCGTCGACAACGCGTACCGCCGCATAGACCTGGGAACCTGCAACCAGCAGAAGTCCGGCTGCCAGCCCCACCGGGCCGATAAAGGAGAAGCCTGCCAACGCTGCGGCACCTAAAATCAACGTCATTGCTGCGCTGGTAACGCTCAAGCCTGCGGCGACATAGTGATCAATGGCTTCTTTGCCTGTGGTCGCCGCTGCGCCATTAAAGGATTTAACGGCGGAGATGACATCGAAGGGAAGTGTCAGTGCGCTGGCGATCAGACCCGCCCCACGCCCCAGTCGAACGCCGAAGCTGGTTTTGGCAAAATCCTTGTAGGCTTTTTGCCCCGCCTCGATCATGTATTTTGCTTGCTTGGTTACCGCAACTTCGACGGCTAACGAAGTGACTTCCGCTGAAGTGCTGAGGCTGTTGAATACAATTTCGCCGTGATCTTTGCGTGCGATGGCGTCTTGAAGCCCGCGCAATCCGCTGTAAATGCCAAAGGCCTGAAGTCCGGTCCCCATACTGACCATGCTGCTGCTCTTGATCCGATTCACCCATGGGGGCGTACTTTTGGATAAGTGCGCGTGGCGTATATCAAGCTTCTGCGCCGCTTTCAGCAGTTCGTCCAGTTTGTGTCGGTACTGTTCAGGATCGGCAGGCGTATCGAGTTTGTCTCTTAGTAGGGGGGGCGCCGTCAACGGGCGTTGCGACGCCATTTCAAACAGTAATGAAGGGAGTGCGTAATCGTCTTTTGTGCCGGTGGAGCGCATACGGGCTTCAATGTACAAAGGGTCAAACTGCAACGAGTTCACAAAAGACCGTTTGGGATGGCGAAAGAACGTGTTTTGACCGTTCAAACGCTGACCATTCGATGTCGCACCCAATGCATCCAGTGCGCATCGGGTAATCGAATGGGAGCCTATCTTGATCGGGCCGAACAGCTCATCAATAACGCTTAGTTGGCTTTTATTGGCGTTTGTTTGTTTTGGGGCGGAGGTGATACTTTCTTTGTTGAAATCAATAGTAGTCGGTGAGTACTCGTTGGCTTGCAGGTCAATATCCGTAACTTCGACGGCATTGTAGTGATCGGGGTCGGGTGATTGGAAAACAATTGCCATAAGAACTTCCTTTTTCTGGCGTTGTGTGCGAAGTCGCAGCGCCATGGTAAAGAGAGTTCAGAAAAGACAACTATATATATTTATATTGCCTGTTGCTGTTTGTTTCTCGATGGGGGTTGAAGTGTTGCCGTCCTTGGCAATCAATTCTAAGTGTGCTGACGTCAATAAAATCTTATGAGATCAAGTGTTCCAGTAATAGCGCGATCCGATTAGTGATTGCTTAATAAGGAGGCTGCACCCGCACCACTGAAGAGTCCTGCGCTCACTCGGTTAAACCAACTTTGTCCCTTGCCACTGCGCAGATATTTCGCTGCGCCATGAGCGCCCAGCCCATAGGCCAACTTGCACAGCAGATCCAGCACAGTCCAGGTCGCGATCATCACCAGCAATTGCGGCAGGAACGGTTGTCCGGCGCTCAAAAACTGCGGCAGGAAAGCAGCAAAGAACAAAATATCCTTCGGATTGCTCGCGCCTAACACGAATGCGCGTCCGAACAGGGCGCGAAAACGCGGCACCGGCGCTGCCTGGGGCACTTCAGCGCCTACCGAAGGCTGGCGCGATTGCTGCCAGCTCTGCCAGGCGAGGTAGAACAGGTACAGCGCACCGACGATTTTCAGCACACTGAACAGCTGTTCCGACGCCAGCAACAGCGCGCCCAGCCCCAGCGCGGAGGCACTGAGCAAGCAGATCGAAGCAATCACGCCCCCCAGGAACGCCGGGTAAGACCGGCGCAAACCGAAATTCAGACTGTTGCTGATCATCAGCAATGACAGGGGCCCCGGGATCAGGATCACCACCAGCGCAGCGCCGCTGAACAGCAGCCAGGTTTCCAGACTCATCACTTTCCTCCATTTGTGCAAAAGCCCCACCCGACGGGGTGAGGCTGATTTGAAACGCTTACGGCGTAACGCTTACAAGAAAATAAACTTGGCGATGAAGATCGCGCACAGCACCCACAAACTGACGGAAATTTCCTTGTGCTTACCGGTGAAGGCCTTCAGCACCACGTAAGTGATAAAACCCAGCGCGATACCATCGGCGACCGAGAAGGTAAGCGGCATCATGATCGCAGTGACGATCGCCGGAATGCTGTCGGTCGCTTCGTCCCATTCGATGTGCGCCATGCCGCCCATCATCAGCATTGCCACATAAATCAGCGCACCGGCCGTTGCATAAGCGGGAATCATGCCCGCCAGCGGAGCGAAGAACATGGCTGCAATAAATAACACACCTACGGTGACGGCGGTAAGACCAGTCCGACCACCCGCCGCTACGCCAGCGGCACTTTCCACGTAGCTTGTGACTGGCGGGACGCCGACCACCGCACCAAACACGCTGGAAGCACTGTCGGCTTTCATGGCGCGGGAAAGGTTTTCGATGCGGCCGTCCGCGTTCACCAGATTGGCGCGCTGGGCCACGCCCATCAAGGTGCCGGCGGTGTCGAACATGTGCACGAAGAGGAAGGCCAACACCACGCTGATCATGCTGACGTTGAACACGCCGGCGACGTTCATGGCCATCCAGGTGGGCGCCAGGCTTGGCGGAGCAGACATGATGCCTTCGTAGTGGACGAGGCCCAGGCCCCAGCCCGCGAGGGTCACGGTGATGATGCTGATGAGGATTGCACCGAACACTTTGTGGTAGCTGAGCACGGCGATCATCAGAAAGCAGATGGCGGCCAGCAACGGGCCGGGCTCGCGCAGGGAGCCGAGCTTGATCAGGGTGGCCGGGCTATCCACGACGATGCCCGCGGTTTTCAGGCCGATCAACCCAAGAAATAACCCCACGCCGGCGCCCATGGCGTAGCGCAGACTCACAGGAATGCTGTTGAGCAACCATTCGCGAATCCGCGAAAAGGTCAGGAACATGAACAACACACCGGAAACAAACACCGCGCCAAGGGCGGTTTCCCAGTTGTAGCCCATGGTGCCGACCACGGTGTAAGTGAAGAAGGCGTTCAGCCCCATGCCCGGTGCCAGGCCAACCGGCCAGTTGGCGTACAGGCCCATTAACAGGCAACCCAGCGCTGCCGCGATGCAGGTCGCGACGAATGCGGCACCGTGATCGATCCCGGCGTCGGCCATGATGTTGGGGTTGACGAAGATGATGTAGGCCATGGTGATGAAGGTTGTCAGACCAGCGATCAGCTCGGTCTTCACCGTGGTGCCGTGCAAGCTGAGTTTGAAGATGCGCTCAAGCAAGCCATTACGTAACGGCGGCGAGAGTTCCAGCGTCGGGGCTTCGGATTTGCGGCTTTCCACAGCGAATACTCCTCAAGAGTTTTATTGTTATTTCCAGGGCCGGACCCATGAGGGTGGCAGCGGCCCATTGAGGCATTTGCGAATTTGTTGACCGGTCAGTCAGGAACTCGCACGAAGTGGATTATGCTTTTGTATACAAATAAAGCAAATAATGTTTTTGGTTTTGTAGACGAAAAGTTTGGCAATAGGGATATATCGCCGGGAGGGATGCCTTCGTCGTGCCGCTGGCCGAACCCGGCCTGCATCAGAAACAGGCGACGAAAACGGCGCGAGGGGAGGGTAGAAACAAATAAACCGGCCAACGGGCCGGTTTATTTTTGTCCGAAATCCGCCGTGTCAGGCGGCCGCGAACCGCTTATCCAGATATTCAATAATCACCTTGGACTCATACATCCAGGTGGTCTGCCCATTTTCTTCAATGCGCAGGCACGGCACCTTGATCTTGCCGCCTTGTTCGAGAAGGGTCTGGCGATCCTGTTCGTTGTTCTTTGCATCGCGCAACGCCACCGGCACATTCAGGCGACGCAGGGTGCGACGGGTTTTCACGCAGAACGGGCAGGCGTGGAACTGATACAGCGTCAGGTCCTTGGCGGCCGTTTCGACCTGAGCCTGAGCGGCGGCGGGGCGCTGCTTCTTGCCTGGGCGGGTAATGAAGTCGATGAAGATGATCAGTTGGCCAAGGCCGACACGAAGCGCTTTTACGAACACGGAATAAGCCTCACAGGGCGAACGGAAGGCGCGCAGCTTACCTGATTTTTCACAGGCGAAAAAAAACCGGCGATGAATGCCGGTTTTCTTCGTGTAACCAATTACTTGATCAGGCTGAGAAACTCGCTTCGGGTGGCGGCGTTTTCGCGGAACTCACCGAGCATCACCGAAGTGATCATTGACGAATTCTGTTTCTCCACACCGCGCATCATCATGCACATGTGTTTGGCCTCGATCACTACAGCAACGCCCAGGGCGCCGGTGACTTGCTGGACCGCATCGGCGATCTGGCGGCTGAGGTTTTCCTGGATCTGCAGGCGGCGGGCGTACATATCGACGATCCGCGCGACTTTCGACAGGCCCAACACTTTGCCGCTCGGGATGTACGCGACGTGAGCCTTGCCGATGAACGGCAGCAGGTGGTGTTCGCACAACGAGTAAAGCTCGATGTCCTTGACCAGCACCATTTCGCTGTTGTCGGAGCTGAACAAGGCACCGTTGGTGACTTCTTCCAGTGTCTGTTCATAGCCGCGGCAAAGGTACTGCATGGCTTTGGCGGCACGCTTTGGCGTGTCGAGCAGGCCCTCGCGGGAGACGTCCTCGCCCAGTTGGCCGAGAATCGCGGTGTAATTCTGTTCCAGGGACATGAAACTACCTGTGGGGATTTTCGCAAAGGGCAAGGGTACGGTGGCAAACACGGCGCTGCAAGCGTGAAGCGACAGCTTTACTCGTCGCGACCTTCCATCATGGTCCGTTTGAGCATCACATAAACCGCGCCGGCACCGCCATGTTTCGGTTGGCACGAGGTGAAGCCAAGCACCTGGGAATGCTGACGCAACCATGTGTTGACGTGGCTTTTGATCATCGGCCGCTTGCCGTCCAGACGCACGGCTTTGCCGTGGGTGACACGCACACAGCGGATTTCGAATTTGGTGGCTTCAGCCAGAAACGCCCAGAGGGTTTCCCGGGCTTTTTCCACTGTCATCCCATGCAGGTCGAGGCTGCCTTCGAACGGAATCTGTCCGACCTTGAGCTTGCGCATCTGGCTTTCCTGAACACCGTCACGGGCCCACATCAACTCGTCTTCCGGGCCAACGTCGATCACGAACTGATCGGACAGACCATCAACGGTGGTGGCATCGGTGCGAACGGTCGCGGCCTGGCGCAGCTTGGCGATTTGCGCGCGGTCGGCCTTGGGTTTGCCGGTGTCGGCGCGATCGTGCTTGATCGGCTTGACGCCTTGGATCGCACTTTTGAACAGGGAAAAATCGTCGTCTTGCATGTCAGCCTCCGCGAAGGGCGGCCAGTTTACCCAAGTCGAGGCGCTATCCATAACAATTGAGGCCCGCCAAAAAGTCGGGCCTTCGATTCAATCGTGTTTTTTCATCAGGTGCGGGGACATGTTCAGCTCTCGTGACTGGCGAGAACGACGCCGGCAGCGACGCCACAGCCACACACCGATATAAAGCACGAACAGGCCAACGGCCAGAATGATCGCCGAGCCCAGCGGACTGGCATTCAATTCGCCCAGGGCCGGGGGGCGGCCGAGCAGGCTGGCGGCACCGGCCATTGCCAGCAACACACCGCACGTCGCCAGCAAGGCAGCAAAGGCTGCGCCGAATCGAAAACGCCAGTTGCGTTGGCCCTTGGGCCGCAAGCGGCGTGCGTCAAAACCATCGGATAGCTTCATTCCGACCTTCCTCAATGGGTATCGGCCCTTCGACCGGGAGTTGTCCGGGTTGTTCCTGAGGCTAAGTCAATTGCAGCAAATGAGAGGCTTTTGCGGATGAGCGGCGGTATTGACCGCTCTTCGAGGCCGATCAGATCAGTTCGTGAGTGAGCGCGAGGGTGGCGAAGTTGTCCGCCATGATCGCCATTTCGGTGTGCTGAACATGCTCGGCAGTGAGTACGCCACCCTTGTAGGGCAGATCGCGAGTTGCGCAGGCGTCTTCAACCAGGGTGCAGCGAAAGCCCAGGTTCTTTGCCGCACGCACGGTGGTGCTGACGCTGGAGTGACTCATGAAGCCGCACACGATCAGGTCCAGCGAACCAAGGTTCTGCAAGCGTTCCAGCAATTCGGTGCCGTGAAACGCACTCGGCAGCAGTTTGCCGATAATGGTTTCGTCCGCCTGTGGTTCAAGCCCCGGGATAAACTCACCGCGCTCGCCCTGTGGATCGAACAGCCCGCCGACGGTGCCGAGATGACGCACATGCACGATCGGACGACCGGCCGCACGGGCAGCGGCCACCAGTTGCTTGATGTTCGCGACGGCAGCATCCATGCCAGTCAGGGCCAGCGGGCCGCTGAGGTATTCTTTCTGGGCATCGATGATGACAAGGGTCGCATGACCCAGATTGGCTGCTGCGTAACCGCGGCCGCTGAGTTGAAACATCGTTTTTGGAACGGACATTCTGGGGCTCCTTGGAGTGGGGCTTTTGCGACATTGTCCTCTGGCTGAGCGGTTCTGTGAATCGCTACTATCGTAGGCGCCGTCGTTGCTGGCGTGCAGCCTTGTCAAGATGCAGGTTTTGTTCAATAGCCAACAGCAAAAATGGATATGTCCTACATCTGATCCGCTGTTTTCCCGCGTCGTCGTGGCGCGTTTTGGCTGTTAGAATCGCCAGTCGTTTTTTCTGGAGTTTGCCCCCGTGATTACTTCCCGCCTTCGTACCCTGCGTGACCATATCCGTTGGGCCGTCAGCCGCTTCCATGGGGAGGATCTGTTTTTCGGCCATGGGACCGACAACGCCTGGGACGAAGCCCGTCAACTGGTGTTGGGTGCCTTGCACTTGCCGTGGGAAATATCCGACAGCTACCTTGACTGCAACCTGGAAGAGGACGAGTTGGTCAACCTGCAGCGCATGCTCAAGCGCCGTATCGAAGAGCGTATTCCGACTGCTTACCTGCTGGGCGAAGCGTGGTTTTGTGGCATGTCGTTCATTGTCGACGAGCGTGTGTTGATCCCGCGCTCACCGATTGGCGAGCTGATCGAAAAACGTTTCGAGCCGTGGTTGGGCGCCGAGCCTGCGCGGATTCTCGACCTGTGCACCGGTTCCGGTTGCATCGGTATCGCCTGCGCCTACGAGTTCCAGAACGCCGAAGTGGTGTTGGCCGATCTGTCGTTCGAAGCGCTGGAAGTGGCCAACCAGAACATCGAGCGCCATGGCGTTGATGAGCGGGTGTACACCGTTCAGGGTGATGGGTTTGACGGTTTGCCGGGTCAGCGTTTTGACCTGATTGTGTCGAACCCGCCTTATGTTGACGCGGAAGATTTCGCCGACATGCCGGACGAGTATCAGCATGAACCTGAACTGGGTCTGGCCTGCGGTGATGATGGCCTGAACCTGGTGCGACGGATGCTCGCTGAGGCAGCGGATCACTTGACCGAGAAGGGCTTGCTGATAGTTGAAGTGGGCAACAGCCAGGTTCACGTCGAGGGGCTGTACCCAGAGGTCGACTTCGCCTGGCTCGATTTCGAGCGCGGCGGGCATGGTGTGTTCATGTTGAGCGCGGAGCAGTGCCGCGATCATCAGGCCCTGTTCGCGTCCCGCGTCTGACTTTAGGGCGCTTTCGCGGGCAAGCCTCGCTCCTACAGATCTTGTGTGTGCCGCATCATTTGGGCACGACGCAGAATCTGTAGGAGCGAGGCTTGCCCGCGAAGGCCGCGCCACGGTCTCAGATCGTTACCGGTGCGTAGCAATCCAGATCAACAACCCCGCCTGAAACACCGCAAACGCCACCAGGCATGTAATGGTAAAGCGCAGCCCGGCGTCTTCACGCTTGTACTTGCTGACCTTCTCTTCGTGCTTCTTCAGCTTCACTTCCTGCTCGGCCAGGTTCTGATCGGCCTGTTGAAGCATCTGCGCGGCTTCGAGGATTTCCACCACTTGCAGCTTCTCGCTGTTCCAATCACCCACCAGATCCTCGACCTGAACTTCTTTGACGCTGCCTTTCAAATGCTGGGCGTCGGCGTAGACCACCTCAAAACCATGCGACTTCAGGAAGTGATCGCGGCGCAGGCGCGTGTCTTCGTTCAACGCATCTTTATTGTTCAGATCGGTGCCGTCGACGGTGTAGCCGGGCCAACGTTTCTTCGCCCAGGTAATCCCTTGAGCGGCCATGAACCGGCCGATGCCACGGTTCATCGGTTCAATCTGCAAGCCGCTTTCGGGCTCGAAATGCACACGCTTGGCGGTGTGATCGACCCACACGTCCAGATGATTCTGCTCTTTGCGTACGCGCTGGCCGGGCAGCTTGATGCTCATGCGCATCAGGCTGTGGTCCTTGCTGTGGCGGTCGGCGTAACCGAATTCGACAAAGCGTAACGGCCGCCCACCGGTATTGCGGTCGGTTTGCAGCGGCGCCAGACGGAGCATCTTGTGGTGCTCGACGTGAACGTCCGCCCACGGCAGCTCGACCGCTGGCGGTGCGTCTTTTTCAGCGGTCGTGTCAGGTGAAGTCTGGGTATCAGTCATAACGGCGAGATCCTGTCCAAGCTCTGCTTGTCGTCAGTCATAGCGCTGGCGACAAAGGCTTATCGGCCGTTTTTTTCAGGACTGGAGGGTTAGTAGTGGCTAACTGGTGCGAAGTCCGTCAATAAACCCGAGGATTCGCGCGCCGAGTTCAGCGGCCAAGGGCAATTGCGGGTCCTTGTAAGAGGCCATTTGCCGTTTTACATCGTTGGGCACGATGCGCATGACGTGGTTCATGCCTTCGATCAGCGCCAGTTCAGCGTCCGGTTTGGCCGCCTTGAGCATCCTGGCGTCACCGACGCCGACCTGGATGTCGTTGCTGCCCTGGATGATCAACGCCGGCATTTTCAGTTTGGCGAACGCCGCCGCCGGGTCCTGGCGGAACAGCGAAATCAGATAAGGCTGCACGCTCGGGCGGAAGATCACCTGCAACTGCGGCGGAACGTTGTCGTCAGTGTGGCCGGCCTTGAGGCTGTCGAGCAGTTCATTGCTGCGCAGCATTAGCGGCGGTGGCAGGCGATTGCTCAATTGCTGACGTAACACTTGGTCGATCGGCCGGGCACTGCCGGACATTGAGATGACCGCAGCGGCATCGACGCTCGGCGCCGCGAGGCTGGCGATCAAGGCGCCTTCGCTGTGGCCCAGCAGAATCAGCTGGCCAAAGCGCGGATCGGTTTTGAGCTTGCGGCCCCAGGCCTCGGCGTCGGCCACATAGGCCTCCACCGACAGATTGCGCTCGTCCGGCGTCGCCGCGAGGCTCGCCGCCACGCCGCGTTTGTCGTAACGCACGCTGGCGATGTTGTGTTTGGCCAGCACCCAGGCCAGCCGCTTGAGGCTGTCGTTACGTCCGCCGTCAGGGTTGTTTCCGTCACGATCCGTAGGACCAGAGCCGGAAATGATCAGGACAACCGGCACCGGTATGTCGGATTTAGGCAACAACAGCGAGCCGAAAAGCTCTCCGGTGCCGGTATCCAAAGTGATCGGGCGTTGCAGGACAGTGGCCTGGGAAAAGCCGGTAAACAGGGTAAGGCTCAAGGCTAGAACTCGCAGCATCATCACGCCATCATTCACAAAGGTGCCGGTTGGACTCGCGGGCACCCATAAGGTTCGAGGATGAACTACTTGGGTAGCCTGCGTATACTGGCGCGCATTACGTATTCAGGTTCATTTCACGGAGCGTCCTGCATGTCCGGCAATACCTACGGCAAGCTGTTCACTGTCACCACCGCGGGCG
The DNA here is from genome assembly GCF_059695935.1 of Pseudomonas sp. LBUM1660. Taxonomy (NCBI): domain Bacteria; kingdom Pseudomonadati; phylum Pseudomonadota; class Gammaproteobacteria; order Pseudomonadales; family Pseudomonadaceae; genus Pseudomonas; species Pseudomonas sp. LBUM1660. Next base: position 2,082,783 of record NZ_CP166795.1, read on the forward strand.
AAAGCCATGGTCCGGCGTTGGTCGCCATTGTCGACGGCTGCCCGCCGGGGCTGGAGATTTCCCTTGAGGATCTGCAGCGCGATCTGGATCGCCGCAAACCCGGCACCAGCCGCCACACCACGCAGCGCCAGGAAGCCGACGAAGTCGAAATCCTCTCCGGCGTGTTCGAAGGTCGCACCACCGGTTGCGCCATCGGCCTGTTGATCCGCAACACTGACCAGAAGTCCAAGGACTACTCGGCGATCAAGGATCTGTTCCGTCCGGCCCACGCCGACTACACCTATCACCACAAATACGGCGAACGCGATTACCGCGGTGGCGGACGCAGCTCCGCCCGTGAAACCGCCATGCGCGTGGCCGCCGGTGCGATTGCGAAGAAATACCTGGCCACCCAGGGCATCGTCATTCGCGGCTACATGAGCCAGCTCGGCCCGATCGATATCCCGTTCAAGACCTGGGATTCGGTGGAAGATAACGCGTTCTTCTGCCCTGACCCGGACAAGGTGTCGGAGCTGGAAGCCTACATGGACCAGTTGCGTCGCGATCAGGACTCGGTCGGCGCGAAGATCACCGTCGTCGCCGAAGGCGTGATGCCAGGCCTCGGCGAGCCGATCTTCGACCGCCTCGACGCCGAACTGGCCCATGCGCTGATGAGCATCAACGCCGTGAAAGGCGTGGAAATCGGCGCCGGTTTCGCCAGCGTCGCCCAGCGCGGCACCGAACACCGCGACGAAATGACCCCGGAAGGCTTCCTAAGCAACAACGCGGGCGGTATTTTGGGCGGCATCTCGTCCGGTCAGCCGATCGTTGCGCATCTGGCCCTCAAGCCAACCTCGAGTATCACCACGCCTGGCCGCTCGATCGACATTCATGGCAACCCGGTGGACGTCATCACCAAGGGCCGTCACGACCCATGTGTCGGCATCCGCGCCACGCCGATCGCCGAAGCGATGATGGCCATCGTGCTGATGGATCACCTGTTGCGTCATCGCGGGCAGAATGCCGACGTGCGCGTGAGCACGCCGGTGCTGGGTCAGCTTTAATGGCTGACGCAGGGTCTGTACGAAAACTCGCCGAGCGGCGATCAGGCAAGGCAAAAACAGGCGAGCAAGCGGAGTGTAGGGACCTACATGAGCATTGCGAGCCTGTTTTTAACGCAGCATGATCGTCGCGCAGGCAGTTTTCGTACAGAGCCTCACAGCCGCCAGGGTCTGACGACTATGGCGGCGCTCCCGTACTGGCGGCTTTCCAGTTTCTATCTGTTCTATTTCGCCTTGCTCGGTTCGACAGCGCCGTTTCTGGCGCTGTACTTCGATCACCTGGGTTTTTCCAGCGCGCGCATTGGTGAGCTGGTGGCGATCCCGATGCTGATGCGTTGCGTGGCACCGAACATCTGGGGCTGGCTCGGTGATTACACCGGCCGGCGCCTGGCCATCGTGCGCTTTGGCGCCGTCTGCACGCTGCTGACGTTTTCGCTGATTTTCGTCAGCAAGACCTACGCCTGGCTGGCGATGGTCATGGCGTTGCATGCGTTCTTCTGGCACGCGGTGTTGCCGCAGTTCGAAGTCATCACCCTGGCGCACTTGAAAGGGCAGACGTCGCGCTACAGTCAGATCCGCCTCTGGGGGTCCATCGGTTTCATCATCACCGTGGTCGCGCTTGGCCGGATGTTCGAATGGCTGAGCCTCGACGTTTATCCGGTGGCGCTGGTGCTGATCATGGCCGGCATTGTCGTCAGCAGCCTGTGGGTGCCCAACGCTCAACCGGTTCAGGGCGAGCGCATTGCCGGAGACGGGTTTCTCAGGCAATTGCGCAATCCCGGCGTGTTGGCGTTTTATGCTTGCGTGGCGCTGATGCAGGTGAGCCACGGGCCGTATTACACCTTTTTGACCCTGCACCTCGAACGGCTCGGTTACAGTCGAGGCGTGATCGGCATGCTCTGGGCGGTCGGCGTGGTCGCCGAAGTTCTGATGTTCCTGGCCATGAGCAAAATCCTCGCGCGCTTCTCGGTGCGTCGGGTGCTGCTGGCGAGTTTCCTGCTGGCGGCCGTGCGCTGGTTGCTGCTGGGCTCGCTGGCCGAATTCCTTTGGGTGCTGCTGTTTGCCCAGGTGCTGCACGCCGCTACATTCGGCAGCTTTCACGCCGCTGCCATCCAGTTCGTGCAATGTAGCTTCGGCGCACGTCAGCAAGGACAGGGCCAGGCGCTTTATGCCGCGCTGGCCGGCACCGGCGGCGCCTTGGGTGCGTTGTATTCCGGCTACAGCTGGAATGCGCTCGGAGCCACGTTCACCTTTAGTATTGCCAGTCTCGCAGCCTTCGCCGCTGCCGTTATCATCGCCACACGCATGCAAGAGGACAGGCCATGAGCCTTACCCGTGAACACCTCGCCCAGGAAATCATCGACGCCGGGCATTTTCTGTACGGTCGCGGCTGGTCGCCGGCCACCAGCAGCAACTACTCGACCCGTCTGTCGCCGACCGAAGCGCTGCTGACCGTGTCCGGCAAGCACAAAGGCCAGTTGGGTGTGGATGATGTGCTGGCCACCGACCTGTCGGGCAACAGCCTGGAACCGGGCAAGAAACCGTCCGCCGAAACCCTGCTGCACACCCAGCTCTACAGCTGGCGCCCGGAGATCGGCGCGGTGCTGCACACCCATTCGGTGAACGCCACGGTGCTGTCGCGCCTGACGCCGCAGGATTTCATCGAGTTCGAAGATTACGAACTGCAAAAAGCCTTCAGTGGCGTTTCGACCCACGAGTCCCGGGTGCGCGTGCCGATTTTCGACAACGATCAGGACATTGCGCGCCTCGCCGCCAAGGTGCAGCCTTGGCTTGAAGCCCACCCCGATTGCGTCGGCTACCTGATTCGCGGCCACGGCCTCTACACCTGGGGCGTGCGCATGAGCGACGCCCTGCGGCAGATCGAAGCGTTTGAATTTTTGTTCGAATGCGAGTTGAAGATGCGCTCACTCTTGAACCATAAAAGCTGAAGCGTCACGCATGAACCGCCTAGCCTGAACCGTTAAGGAGTTGCCCTGATGAGCAGCCTGTCCGTTTACCACGTCTCAAGCCCTGATATTCCGAACAAGGTGCTGACCCATTTCGAAGACATCGCCTCGACCTTGGCCGAGCAGGGCGTGCGTTTCGATCGCTGGCAAGCCACGGCGAAAATCCAGCCGGGCGCCAGCCAGGAAGAAGTCATCGCTGCTTACCAGGAACAGATCGACAAGCTGATGACCGAACGCGGTTACGTCACCGTCGACGTGATCAGCCTGAACAGCGATCACCCGCAAAAAGCCGAACTGCGCGCCAAATTTCTCGACGAACACCGCCATGGCGAAGACGAAGTACGATTTTTCGTCGCCGGCCGTGGGCTGTTCACCCTGCACATCGACGATTACGTCTACGCGGTGCTGTGCGAGAAGAACGACCTGATCTCCGTACCGGCCGGCACGCCACACTGGTTCGACATGGGCGAGCATCCGCACTTCGTCGCGATCCGTCTGTTCAACAACCCTGAAGGCTGGGTCGCCAACTTCACCGGCGAAGACATCGCCAGCCGCTTCCCGCGTCTTGAGGACTGAACCGATGCCGATCAAAGCGATTCTCACCGACATTGAAGGCACCACCAGCGCGGTGAGTTTTGTGTTCGACGTGCTGTTTCCTTACGCTGCCAAACACCTGCCGGACTTTGTTCGCCAGCACGCCGAGCGCGCGGATGTGGCCGAGCAACTGGCCGCCGTGCGCCGCGACAGCAACGAACCGGGCGCCGACGTTGAGCGGGTAATCGAGATCCTGCTGGGCTGGATTGCCGAAGACCGCAAAGCCACGCCGCTGAAAGCGTTGCAAGGCATGGTCTGGGAGCAGGGCTATCAAGCCGGGCAGTTAAAAGGCCACGTTTACCCGGACGCCGTTGAAGCGCTCAAGCGCTGGCATCAGGACGGTTTCAAACTGTTTGTGTATTCCTCGGGCTCGATCCAGGCACAAAAGCTGATCTTCGGCTGTTCGGAGGCGGGTGATTTGTCGCCTCTGTTCAACGGCTACTTCGACACCACGTCGGGGCCCAAGCGTGAAGCGCAATCTTACGAGCGTATTACTCTAGCCATCGGGCTGGAGGCTGAGCAGATCGTGTTTCTGTCAGACATCGTCGAGGAACTGGATGCGGCGCGCATGGCCGGCATGGCCACTTGCGGGCTGGCCCGAGAAGGCGGGGAGCTGGCGGGGCATGTGACCGTCGACAGTTTTGCGCGGATTGATCCTTCTACTTTCTAAGGTCCAACCCCATAACCTGTGGGAGTGAGCCTGCTCGCGATTGCGAAGTGCTATTCAACTTAAATGTTGCCGGACACACAGCAATCGCGAGCAGGCTCACTCCCACATGGAATTGTGTAAATCCAGAAACTAAACAGGCCGTGAAGCGAACGCTTCACGGCCTGTTTTTTTACAGCGCGTTTATTTACACAACCGCAGGGTTCACGCCGAGTGATAGGTCGGCAGGGCGAACCGTTGCTGGCTTTGCAGCATGGAAATCTGCGGCAGTTCGCTGGCCTGTTCGGCCAGGTCACGGCGAATCGCACTGATGACCCACGACAACTGATCGCCGGCATGCAATTGCTGGTACGAAATCGAACGCTTGAACACTTTGCCTTCGGTACTGCGCAGGGTCAGCAGAATGCCACCATCCGGACGCGGCTGGGTGGTCACATCGAAGTTGGAGAATAGGGAGGTAAATTTTTCTTGGATCAGGCTCATGTCTATCAGCTCCGTTAGCACTTGATTGGCAAGCATGGAGAGGTAGTTGCAGTGATTGTGCCAGCACCTGAAGTTTTAAAAATCGTTATAAATCAATATCTTATATTTTTGGTGGTTTTTTGCTTTCGTGCAATCTGCATGAATGGCCATCGTGCATCCTGCATTTTGCGTGGTTGGCCTCGATTCGATGGAACCAATCACCCGCGCTGAGGTTCCCGATCTCGAACGCGCAGGCCCGGATACAAAACATTTCAAAAACCGCGTGTACAGCTCAAGAACCGCTGACGTATTTTCGGACTCATAGACCGCCGCCCGACAATAAAAAGATCGAACGGGAGCAAGCATGAGCGACACGATTACCTGGGGCATGATGCTCCGCAAGCTGCCTTCCATTGCCAAAGCCATTCCGCGTGTGGTGAAGGGCATGAAAGTCGCCAACGTCAAGGACCCGAGCCAACCGTGTGGCCTCGGTTGGACGTTCGAGCAAGCGACCTTGCGCAATCCCGATGGCCCGGCGTTGCTGCAGGGCGATGTGACGCTGACTTATGCACAGGTCAACCAGTGGGCCAATCGCATCGCCCATCACCTGATCACCCAAGGCATTCGCAAGGGCGATGTGGTGGCGGTTTTTCTCGAGAATCGTCCGGAACTGCTGGTGACGATATTGGCAGTGGCCAAGGTCGGTGCGATCAGCGCCTTGCTGAACACTTCGCAAACCCGCGACACCCTGGCCCACAGCCTGAACCTGGTGGCGCCTGCGGCGGTCATTGTTGGTGAAGAATTGGTCCCGGCCTTCAGCGCGGTCCGCGAGCGGGTGGCGATCGAGCCGACGCGCACCTGGTTCGTCGCCGATCAAGACACCTTCCGGCATCCCGGCCATGCGCCCGACGGTTTCATCAACCTGATGAGCGCCAGCGCCCAGGCGTCCAGTGAGAATCCGGCCAGCAGCCAGCAGGTTTTTTTCGACGACCCCTGTTTCTATATCTACACCTCCGGCACCACCGGATTACCCAAGGCGGGCGTGTTCAAACACGGTCGCTGGATGCGCAGCTCCGCGAGCTTCGGCCAGATCGCCCTGAATATGCAGCCCGAGGATGTCGTGTATTGCACCTTGCCGCTGTATCACGCCACCGGGCTCTGCGTGTGTTGGGGCTCGGCAATCAGCGGCGCTGCGGGATTTGCCATCCGCCGCAAGTTCAGCGCCAGCCAGTTCTGGAACGACGTGCGCAAATACCAGGCGACCACCCTCGGTTACGTTGGCGAATTATGCCGCTACCTGGTGGATCAACCGCCCACGGCCGACGACAGCACACACCGCGTGACCAAGATGATCGGCAATGGCCTGCGGCCCGGCGCCTGGCGCGAGTTCAAGACGCGTTTTGCGGTTGAGCACATCTGTGAGCTGTACGCCGCCAGCGACGGCAATATCGGGTTCACCAACATCCTCAACTTCGACAACACCATCGGTTTTTCCCTGATGGCCTGGGAGCTGGTGGCCTACGACCACGACAGCGGCCTGCCGATTCGTGACGCAAAGGGCTTCATGCGCAAAGTCGCCAAAGGCGAGCAGGGCCTGTTGTTGGCGAGAATCGACGACAAGGCGCCGCTGGACGGTTACACCGATCCGCAGAAGACCGAAAAAGTCGTGCTCCACGACGTATTCACCCGGGGCGACCGTTACTTCAATACCGGCGATCTGCTGCGCAACATCGGTTTTGGCCATGCGCAGTTTGTTGATCGGTTGGGGGACACCTACCGCTGGAAGGGTGAGAACGTCTCGACCACCGAGGTCGAAAACATCCTGCTGCAACACCCGAATATTTCTGAAGCCGTGGCGTATGGCGTCGAAATCCACAACACCAACGGGCGTGCCGGCATGGCCGCGATCACGCCAGCCGAATCCTTGGCGACCCTGGACTTCAGCGAGTTGCTGGCGTTTGCCCGCCAGCAAATGCCCGCGTACGCGGTACCGCTTTTCCTGCGGGTGAAAGTGAAAATGGAGACCACCGGGACTTTCAAATACCAGAAGACCCGGCTCAAGGACGAAGCCTTCGACCCCGGCAAAACCGGCGATGACCCGATCTACGCCTGGCTGCCCGGCACCCAGACTTACGTGCAAGTCACTCCGCAGTTGCTGGCGGATATTCACGGCGGCGCTTTTCGTTATTGAAAGCAGCGCTATTGAATGTGGCTATGGCGGCGTGTGAGAAAAAAGAAGTGACAGCCTCGGGGCTGCTCGGGAAACTGTCGGCTTTCCCGAATGACAGACAGTGGAGTCCCCGATGTCAGACCAAAGCCGCCAGATGACCCCCGAAGAAGCCGCTGAATTTGCCGAACAGGTATTCAACAAAGCGCGCGAGGGCGATGCGGCCATGATGGCTGCGCTGCTGACCAAAGGCCTGCCGCCGAACCTGCGCAACCACAAGGGCGACACCTTGCTGATGCTCGCCGCCTACCACGGCCACGTGGAGACGGTGAAAGTGCTGCTGGAACACAAGGCCGACCCGGAAATCCGCAACGACAATGGCCAGAGCCCGATTGCCGGCGCCGCGTTCAAGGGCGACCTGGCAGTGGTCAAGGCGTTGGTTGACGGTGGTGCCCAAGTGGAAGGCTCGTCCTTCGACGGCCGCACCGCGCTGATGATGGCTGCGATGTTCAACCGCGTTGAAATCGTCGATTACCTGATCAGCAAAGGCGCCGATCCGAAAGCCAAGGATGCCAATGGCGTCACCGCGCTGGATGCCGCGAAAACCATGGGCGCCGTCGACACCACCGCGCAGTTGCAAAAATTGCTGGCCTGATCGTACACGGTCCCTTGTGGTGAGAGGCTTCTGTGGCGAGGGAGCTTGCTCCCGCTGGGCTGCGAAGCAGCCCCAAAACCAGTCACCGCAGAGGTTCAGATAGACCAAAAACACCGGGATTACGACTGCTTCGCAGCCGAGCGGGAGCAAGCTCCCTCGCCACACAGTTTTGGTCTGCTCGGTAACTCTCTCCGAATGCGCTATCCTTCGCGCCCTCAAAATTCACTCGCTACAGGATCCGCCCCATGAAAGCCGCACTCGTCGAACTCATCACTAAAATCAGCTCCGGGTGCATGAGAGATGAGGAAATCCTGAAAGTCGCTGAGGAAGCGGCTCAGGCCTACGCCGGTCCCGAGGCTTTTCTGACGGCCAATCCGGATATCAACTACGACGACTCCTTCCCGATTCCACTGGGCGAGTGGATTGTAGTCGGCAGCCTGCCGGAAACCGTGCTGTTCCAGGCCGACACCTACGTCGACCTGTTCGCCCAGATCGTCGCCTCGTTCGGCCCCGGTGTTGATTTCAACATCAAACCCAAGCAACTGGCCAAGACCGAAGCCCTGACCGCGCTCAACCGCATTCAGGTGCAGATGGGCAGCATGAACAAGGAAAACGGCGGTTACACGCTGATGAATTTCAGCCAGTTGCTCGACGACGAACTGCAAGTGGTATTGGTCTACGGCAACGATGTACCGCGCGTGCTCGAGTTGTGCGCTCAAGTGGGTATCACCGCCGCGCCATCGCTCGAAGCCCTGAAAATCGCGGTCCACGTTTAAATAACGGAACCCTCGCAAGGCCCGGCTATCCTAAGAGTGCACACCACTCTTAGGGAGCGACACCATGGGTTCCACGTTCAATGGCCTGATTGGCCTGATTATTCTTGTCCTGGACATCTGGGCAATCATCAACGTGCTCAAAAGTGGCGCCGACACAGGGATGAAAATCATCTGGGTGCTGCTGATCCTGCTGCTGCCGGTCCTGGGCCTGATCATCTGGGCAATCGCCGGGCCACGGGGCAACGTCCGGATCTGACCCCAACACCGCCCCCCCTGTAGGAGCGAGGCTTGCCCGCGAAGAACGATTACACGGTTTAACAGAGAGACCGAGTTATCGTTCTTCGCGGGCAAGCCTCGCTGCTACAGGTATGCGGGTGTCAGAAGGTTCGACCTGTCATCTTCCGCAACGTAGAATGCGCGCCTTTCCCGGTTAATCGAGCTGATCGATTGGCCATCATGGGCGGGTAACCGTCCGTTGCCACCGCATTCATCGGAGCACTTCCCATGAGCAACATCACCACCAGCGAATACCTGGAAACCCTCTACGAAGGCTACGGCCAGCGTTTTCGCATGGAAAAACTGCTGCACGAAGTGCGCACCGAACACCAGCACCTGGTGATTTTCGAAAACCCGCGCATGGGCCGGGTCATGGCACTGGACGGCGTGATCCAGACCACCGAGGCCGACGAATTCATCTACCACGAGATGCTCACCCACGTGCCGATCCTGGCGCACGGCACCGCCAAGCGCGTGCTGATCATCGGTGGTGGCGACGGCGGCATGCTGCGTGAAGTGGCCAAGCACCGCAGCATCGAGCACATCACCATGGTCGAGATCGACGGCACCGTGGTCGACATGTGCAAGGAATTTCTGCCGAACCACTCCAAGGGTGCGTTCGATGATCCACGCCTGAACCTGGTGATCGACGACGGCATGCGTTTCGTCGCCACCACCACCGAAAAATTCGACGTGATCATTTCCGACTCTACCGACCCGATCGGTCCGGGTGAAGTGCTGTTCTCCGAAAACTTCTACCAGGCCTGCCGTCGCTGCCTGAACGAAGGCGGCATCCTGGTCACCCAGAACGGCACGCCGTTCATGCAGATCGAAGAAGTCAAAACCACCGCGGGTCGCCTGCGCAGCCTCTTCCCGGACTGGCACTTCTATCAGGCCGCGGTGCCAACCTACATCGGCGGCTCGATGACCTTTGCCTGGGGCGCGACCAACACCGCTTATCGCAAGTTGTCCCGCGAAACCCTGCAACAGCGTTTCGCCGGCAGCGGCATCATCACCCGCTACTACAACCCGGAAATCCACATCGGCGCCTTCGCCTTGCCGCAATACGTGCTGCAAGCGGTGAACAAGCCAAGCAACGACTAAACTGAAGATGTGCGCATAACCCCTTGTAGGAGCGAAGCTTGCTCGCGAAAGCGGTGCATCAGGCAATATACAAGTTGACTGATACACCGCTTTCGCGAGCAAGCTTCGCTCCTACAGGTTCCTGTATTTTTTTCATACCTGCATGCGGTAATCCGTTTGAACGATCACTCAGACCAAAAGTCCAGATGGTTGTAAGCCCATTTGCGGGTTTGATCGAGGAGGCACTGATGCAAAAGTGGAAAATCACTTTCGTAGATGATCACGGTGAAACAGTCGATGAAGTCTTTGAGTGCGACGAGTGCCCGGATAACGAGCAAGCCGCGAAACTCATCAAGGCCCGGCTCCTTCCTGTCGCCGCCGAACTGGATCTGAATGATCTGGAAGGGCGAACCGCTGATGCCAGCGTCAAAAGTCTCAAAGCCCAGAACAGCATTCAAATCCTCGGCATCACGCCAATCTGAACAACACCTGTCTCATTCTTATCCAGGCCTTGGCAGCGCCTCTGTCTTGGGGCTACTCTGCAATCGAGATCAGCGAACGGATCGCTAAGGTCTGGTCTTGTCAGCTACATGCTTGCTTCCCACCGGCAACCTGGTTGCCGCATCGCTCGCACCAATCGGTTGCGCGTGCCGGGAATACGGAAAGTCTATCCATCAATTTGAGGGGGACGTTTCATGAGCACAGCCTATCAAGAAGACATCAGCAGCAGCGTGTTGCGCCGCATGAAAGAAGGCGGTTTCGATTTTTCACGATTCCATCCCATCGAGTTCTACGCCATTTTCCCGGACGAGGAGCGGGCACGCAGGGCGGCAGGGCAATACAAGGGTGAATCCTTGAACGCGCAGATCAGTGTGCGCGATGACGGCGCATGGGCACTCGAACTGAGCAAAGTCATGTACGCCACCTACGATGACATCGGCGATTTCGAGCAGGGTTTCGAGGCGGTGGTTGAGCCTCTGGGCGGCATCCTCGAAGGGTGGGGGGTCAAGCAGGAAGTACGAGGGCGACTCGCATAACGTTATGAACAGTGACAACACTCAGCAACGGCTGACCTTCGGGTTGGCCGTTTTCGTTTATGGCGCCCGGAATATTCCCTCGGCAAAACCCTGAAACAAGAATCCCGACGCAAAAAAAACCGCCTGAGCAGGCGGCTAAAGGGAAGTTCGTTCAGGTTTTACAGCGAATGCGCGGATTATCCGCACCGCCGGCCGGGCAGTGAAATCAACTCTGACTATGCTGGTGATAGGCGACAACGTCGCCTTGCAATGAAGCGGGGGCGATCAGGTTGGGGCGTTTGCTGCACAGGATTGGTGCGGTGCAAACGGCGTGATTATCCAACTGGTTGATAACAAAGCGTTTCTGCCGATGGCACGGGCCTTGCGAAGCCTAGATGTCCGGGTGACAAGGAGTACGGCATGATCCGCACCTATTTTGATGAGATGTACGATGCCGGCGGCCAGGTCCGCCCGCATTATCGGGAGTTTGCCCGTTGGCTGGCCGAGACGCCTGACGAGCTCTTGGCACAACGGCGACGCGAGGCCGATCTGTTATTTCATCGCGCCGGGATTACCTTCACGCTCTACGGGGACGAGCAGGGCACAGAGCGCCTGATTCCCTTCGACACCATCCCGCGCAGCATCCCTGCCAGCGAATGGCGGATCGTCGAGCGCGGCTGCATCCAGCGAGTCAAGGCGTTGAACATGTTCCTCGCCGACCTCTACCACGAGCAGCGCATTATCAAGGCCGGCATCATCCCGGCCGAGCAAGTGCTGGCCAACGAGCAATACCAGTTGGCGATGCAAGGGCTGGATCTGCACCGCGATATCTACTCGCACATCTCCGGTGTCGATCTGGTGCGCGATGGCGACGGCACGTACTACGTGCTCGAAGACAACCTTCGTACACCCAGCGGCGTGAGCTATATGCTCGAAGACCGCAAGATGATGATGCGGCTATTTCCCGAGTTGTTCTCGGCCCAGCGCATCGCGCCGATCGACCATTATCCGAACCTGCTGCTCGACACCCTGAAAAGCTCCAGCCCGATCGATAACCCGAGCGTGGTGGTGCTGACGCCGGGTCGCTTCAACAGCGCGTTTTTCGAGCATGCCTTCCTGGCGCGGGAGATGGGCGTCGAGTTGGTCGAGGGCGCGGACCTGTTCGTGCGTGACGACAAGGTGTTCATGCGCACCACGGACGGACCGAAAGCCGTCGACGTGATCTACCGTCGTCTCGACGATGCGTTCCTCGACCCGCTGGCGTTCAACCCGGATTCTATGCTCGGGGTTCCAGGGCTGCTGTCGTCTTACCGCTCGGGCAACGTGGTGCTGGCGAATGCCATCGGCACCGGGGTCGCGGACGACAAGTCGGTGTATCCGTTTGTCACGGACATGATCCGTTTCTACCTGGACGAAGAGCCGATCCTGAAGAACGTGCCGACGTTCCAGTGTCGCAATCCTTCTGAACTTTCCCACGTGCTGGCCAATCTTCCAGACTTGGTGGTCAAGGAAACCCAGGGCTCCGGCGGTTACGGAATGCTCGTGGGGCCGGCGGCGACCGCGGCGGAAATCGAGTCGTTCCGCGCGCGGATCAAAGCCAAGCCTCACGCGTATATCGCGCAACCGACGTTGTCCCTGTCGACCTGTCCGACCTTTGTCGAAAACGGCATCGCGCCACGCCATATCGACCTGCGTCCGTTTGTATTGTCTGGCCGCGAAACCCGGGTTGTGCCCGGCGGTTTGACCCGTGTCGCCCTGCGTGAAGGCTCTCTGGTGGTGAATTCCTCCCAGGGCGGCGGAACCAAGGACACCTGGGTGGTCGAGGATTGAAGGAAGCCTGCCATGTTAAGTAGAACTGCCTCGGATTTGTATTGGATGTCGCGTTACCTGGAGCGGGCGGAAAACCTCGCACGGATGCTCGACATCAGTTATTCGCTGTCGCTGATGCCGCAGGATGGTCGCGGTGACGGTCTGCACGAACTGGCCATGCCGCTACTGATCACCGGCACTCTGGACGATTACCTGGAACGCCACGGTGATTTGCACGCCGAGCGGCTGCTGCATTTCTTCGCGCTGGACGCGGCCAACCCGGCGAGCATCTACAGCTGCCTGGGCTCGGCGCGGGCCAGTGCCCATGCCGTGCGTGGCCGAATCACCGCCGATATGTGGGAAAACATCAACGCCACCTGGCTGGAGATTCGCGGGATTGCCGAACAGGGGCTGAGTCGCTACGGCATGAGCCGTTTTTGCGAGTGGATCAAGGAACGTTCCCACCTGTTCCGTGGCGCGTCCTACGGCACGATCATGCGTAACGATGCGTTCCGCTTCATTCGCCTGGGAACGTTTATCGAACGGGCCGACAACACGTTGCGCCTGCTGGACGCCCGCTACGAAATGGCCGGCGATCAAGCTGAAGCGGTTAGCGACGGCACGGCTCACGCGTATTACCAGTGGAGTGCGTTGCTGCGTGCGCTGTCCTCTTTCGAGGCCTACACCGAAATTTACCGCGACGCCCCCGGCGCCCGGCATGTGGCCGAGTTGCTGTTGCTGCGCGCCGATGTACCGCGTTCCCTGCGCGCCTGCACCGAGGAAATCGACCAGATCCTTGCCCAACTGCCGGGGGCCAATGGCCGTCCCGCGCAACGCCTGGCAGCGGAGATGGACGCGCGCCTGCGCTACACCGGCATCAACGAAATTCTCGACGAAGGCCTGCACGCCTGGCTGACCGAATTCATCCCGCTGGTGCGCCAGTTGGGTAACGCCATTCACAGTTCCTACCTGGAGGCTGCATGAGACTTTCCATTAGCCACGAAACCACCTATCACTACGAAGATCAGGTGCGGGCGAGCATCCAGTACCTGCGACTGACACCCCACGACAGCGAGCGTCAGCACGTGCTCAGTTGGCAACTTGACCTGCCGCGCCCGGTGCGAGCGCAACTCGATCCGTTCGGCAACATCCTGCATGTGCTGACCATGGACGAGCCCCACGAGGCGATCATCATTGGCGCCCGTGGCCAGGTCGACATCGACGAATTGCGCGAAGCCGAACATGAAAGCCAGTCGGCGCTTCCGTTCCTGCGCTTCACGCGCCTGACCGAAGCCGACGAAGCCCTGCGTGCGTTCGCGGAAAAGGAATGCAAAAAACGCAGGGATCGCACGGCGTTGATCGACTTGATGCATGGCCTGAATTCGCACATGACCTACACGCCGGGCTCCACCGAAGTGGACACCAGCGCCGCCCAGTCCTTCGCCGGGCGTTCGGGCGTCTGTCAGGACCACACCCACGCGTTTCTGGCTTGTGCCCGCAGCCTGGGCATTCCATCGCGTTATGTGTCGGGGTATTTGTACAGCGAGAACAGCGAACACCTGGCCAGTCACGCCTGGGCCGAAGCCTGGCTCGATGACGCTTGGTACAGCTTCGATGTGACCAATGAACTGGCCCGGCCTGAGCGGCATTTGAAACTGGCGGTGGGCCTGGATTACCTGGATGCCTGTCCGGTTCGCGGGATGCGCCGGGGCGGAGGGTGCGAGCAGATGCACGCGAAGGTGTTTGTTTCGCCGATGCCGATGCCCGCTCCGGTTTTCTCAGTCCAGCAGCAATAACCGCAACACCACAACCCCCTTGTAGGAGCGAGGCTTGCCCGCGAAGGCGTAGTGTCATTCACATTGATGTCGACTGACACTACGCCTTCGCGGGCAAGCCTCGCTCCTGCAGGGAATGGATCAGGGCTTAACCTTGCGCCCAGCCATATGCTTCAAATACCCCACCAGCATCTCCAGATCGCTATCCGGCAACACCGTCGCCGCAAACCCCGGCATCTTCGCCTGAGGCCACTGGCGCAAACTCTGCGGGTCTCGAATGTAGCGCTTCAGAAAATCCGCCCCGAAGTACTCGGTCGGGTTAAACGGAATATTCAGATCCGGCCCGAACTGCGCATCCCCGGCACCGTTCAATCGATGACAAGCCAGGCAATTTTTCTGAAACAGCGCAAAGCCTTTATTCACCGGGTCGTCGGCCTTCAAGGCAGGATCGGGCAGCAGGGCAGGGAAGCGCTCGGCCACGGGCGCCAAGCGCTTGATACTCGCCACTTGAAACGGCCATTGCTCCGGGCTGATATTGCCGGCTTGCGGATCGACCCACACCAGATAAAACGGCCCGGCACCTGGTTTCCCTTCAGATAGCGCCGGCCACGGTTTGGCCGGGTCTTCAATCGCCAGCCACGCGCGTGCGCCCTGGGCGTTCAGCAATGGCGCTGCGGACAGCTCTGCGGCAAACCCGTCCAGCGCGACGGCTTGCAGATGGTCGTCAGGCTTGATGCCCGTCAACAGGGCTGCCAAGGGAACAGCGCGATAACTCATCTCCCGCTTGTAGGAAACGTCGTCGCTGATGGTGATGGTCTGGACCTGAGGATGCTTGAGCAACTCCTCTGTCTGCCAGGTGCGACTGCTCGCGCCCAGCTCGAGGTTCAGCTGTGCGGCATACAAGGGCGTGCTGAGCAGCAAGGCCCCGAACAGAATGAGCTTTTTCAAATGATCGCCGTCCATGTCGTGGAAGTGCCGCAAAGGTTGGCACACCCACGCTGGCCCGGGTAGCGAGCCAGTCACATTTTTAAGAGGGCGATGTAAAAACCTGGCGCCGTATTATTTGAATACCGACTAGCCGATCACCTTGGTCAGGTTCGGCAAAATCAACAACAGCGTAGTGGCGAAAAGAATGAGCCCGGCTTGACGTACTTTCGAATGTTTGAACATGGCTTGACCGCCTTTTTTGTTATTTCCTGATGCCTGCCTGCATAACTCCATGACGGCAGAGCGCTGAACGTCCTGTAAGACAAGTGCCTCGGCAAAACCCGACGACAACTTCGTACATGTTCACCTTAGAGCCCGCGTCACGCTTGGTTTAGATCCATTTCGTATGGTTTGCTTGCTTAATGCTCTTAAAAAGGTATGAGGCCTATTGCCAGCTTCTTGGGCGCCCGTTTGCTAGACAGCTTGGGGACGTCAATCGGTTAATCCTCACGTGAGCGACCGTCCGTCTGAGCGTGTCCGTCAACAACAGTGAGCACTGCGGTCATTGAATCCACGGCGGCTCGGCCTAAGGTGGAAGCTCAGTATTTACTCACCCGCCCAGGTTCGAGGACGTCATGACCCAAGCTTTGATTTTCGACGCGTTACGCACGCCCCGTGGCAAAGGTAAGGCCGATGGCGCCTTGCACAGTGTCAAACCGGTGAGTCTGGTGGCCGGGCTGCTCACGGCGTTGCAGCAGCGCACTTCACTGGACACCAGTCAGGTCGATGACGTGGTGCTCGGCTGTGTCACGCCAATTGGCGATCAGGGCTCCGATATTGCCAAGACCGCGGCACAAGTCGCCGACTGGGACGTCAGCGTGTCTGGGGTGCAGATCAATCGCTTCTGCGCTTCGGGGCTGGAAGCCGTAAACCTCGGCGCGATGAAGGTCCGTTCCGGTTTCGAAGACTTGGTGGTAGTCGGCGGTGTCGAGTCGATGTCCCGCGTGCCCATGGGCAGCGACGGCGGCGCTTGGGCGCTGGACCCGGAAACCAATCTGCACAGCCATTTCACCCCGCAAGGTGTCGGCGCCGACCTTATCGCCACGATTGAAGGCTTCAGCCGCCAGGATGTAGATGCCTACGCGCTACATTCCCAACAAAAGGCAGCGCGGGCGCGGGCCAACGGCTCGTTCAACAAATCGCTGGTGCCGGTGCAGGACCAGAACGGCATCATCCTGCTCGATCACGATGAGTTCATCCGCGCCGAATCCACCCTCGAAGGCCTGGGCAAACTCAAACCGAGCTTCGAGATGATGGGGCAAATGGGCTTCGACGCCACCGCATTGCGCGTTTACAGCCATGTCGAGCGGATCAACCACGTCCACACCCCGGGCAATAGTTCCGGCATCGTCGATGGCGCCGCCCTGATGCTGATTGGTTCCGAGGCCAAAGGCCGTGCGCTGGGTCTGCAGCCTCGGGCGCGGATTGTCGCCACAGCGGTCACCAGCACCGACCCGACCATCATGCTCACCGGCCCGGCGCCGGCCACCCGTAAAGCACTGGCCAAGGCCGGGCTGCGGGTTGAAGACATCGATCTGTTCGAGGTCAATGAAGCCTTCGCCTCGGTGGTGCTGAAATTCATCAAGGATATGGCCATCGACCCCGACAAGGTCAACGTCAACGGCGGCTCCATCGCCATGGGGCACCCGCTGGGCGCCACCGGCTGCGCGATTCTCGGCACGCTGCTCGATGAGCTGGAAACCCGGCGCCTGCGCTATGGCCTCGCGACGCTGTGTGTCGGCGGCGGCATGGGCATTGCCACCATCATCGAACGCCTCTGAGCCCCCGACCTTAAGGAACAAGTGACATGACTGAAGCCATTCGTTACGAAAAAGGTCAGGACCAGATCGTGGTCCTGACCATCGACATGCCGGGCCAGAGCGCCAACACCATGAACGCGGTCTATCGTGAGGCGATGGCCGCTTGCGTCGCCCGCCTGGTGGCCGAAAAGGACAGCATTGCCGGCGTCATCATCACCTCGGGCAAAAAAACCTTCTTTGCCGGCGGCGACCTCAATGAACTGATCAAGGTCGGCAAACCCGAAGCCAAGGCCTTTTACGACATGGTCCTGACGCTCAAAGGCCAATTGCGCACCCTGGAAACCCTCGGCAAACCGGTGGTGGCCGCGATCAATGGCGCGGCGCTGGGCGGAGGTTGGGAAATCTGCCTCGCCTGCCATCACCGCGTCGCGCTGGACAATCCGTCAGTGCAACTCGGCCTGCCGGAAGTCACCCTTGGCTTGCTACCGGGCGGCGGCGGGGTGGTGCGCATGGTGCGCATGCTGGGCATCGAGAAAGCCTTGCCGTACTTGCTCGAAGGCAAGAAAGTCCGGCCGCAACAGGCCTTGCTAGCGGGTTTGATCGATGAACTGGCCGCGGATCGCGATGAACTGCTGAACAAGGCGCGTGCCTGGATTGTCGCCAATCCGACCGCCGTACAGCGGTGGGACGTGAAGGGTTATCAGATTCCGGGCGGCACGCCGTCGAACCCGAAAGTCGCACAAATGCTTGCCATTGCGCCGTCGATCCTGCGCAGCAAAACACAGGGCTGCATGCCGGCGCCGGAGAAAATTCTTTGCGCGGTGGTTGAAGGTGCCCAGGTGGATTTTGACACCGCCCACCTGATCGAAACCCGCTATTTCACGGAACTGACCACCGGGCAAATCTCGAAAAACCTGATCGGCACCTTCTGGTTCCAGCTCAACGAGATCAACGCCGGCGGCTCGCGGCCCAAGGGGGTTGCACCTTGCGTCACGCAAAAAGTCGGCGTGCTCGGGGCCGGGATGATGGGCGCGGGAATCGCCTTTGTCAGCGCCTCGGCCGGCATTGAAGTGGTGCTTAAGGACATCAACCTCGCAGCAGCGGAGAAGGGCAAGGCCCATTCGGCGGCGCTGCTGGACAAGAAAGTCGCCCGCGGCCAGATGATTGCGGAGCAGCGCGAGGCGATTCTGGCGCGGATCCATACCACAGAAAGCGATGCAGACCTGGCCGGCTGCGATCTGATCATTGAAGCGGTGTTCGAAGATCGCGAGCTGAAAGCCAACGTCTCCTCCGCGGCACAGAAAGTCGTCGGCCCGGCCGCAGTGATCGCCTCCAACACCTCGACCTTGCCGATCAGCGGACTTGCCACCGCCGTACCGGATCAAACGAAGTTCATCGGTCTGCATTTCTTCAGCCCGGTGGAGAAAATGCCGCTGGTGGAAATTATCAAAGGCGCCAACACCAGCGACGACACCCTGGCGCGCGGATTCGATTTCGTCCTGCAAATCAAGAAAACCCCGATTGTGGTCAACGACAGTCGCGGCTTCTTCACTTCGCGGGTGTTCGGCACCTTCACCAACGAAGGCATCGCCATGCTCGGCGAAGGCGTGAGCGCACCGATGATCGAGACAGAAGCGCGCAAGGCCGGCATGCCGATCGGGCCTCTGGCGATCTCCGACGAAGTTTCCCTCAGCCTGATGAGCCATATCCGCCAGCAAACCGCCAAAGACCTGCAAGCAGAAGGCAAACCGCTGATTGAGCACCCGGCGTTCGCCGTGATTGATTTGCTGCTCAATGAATACAAGCGGCCCGGTAAAGCCGCAGGAGGCGGTTTCTACGAGTACCCCGCCGGTGGCCAGAAACATCTGTGGCCCGAGCTCAAAACCCGTTTCGAGAAAGCTGACGGGCAGATTTCGTCAAAGGATGTGCGCGATCGCCTGCTGTTCGTGCAAGCCATCGAAACCGTGCGTTGTGTGGAGGAGGGCGTGCTGACCTCGACGGCGGACGCCAACGTCGGCTCGATCTTCGGTATCGGCTTCGCGGCCTGGACCGGTGGCGCGCTGCAGTTCATCAACCAATACGGAGTGAGAGACTTCGTCGCCCGCGCCCAGTACCTGGCCCAGCAGTATGGCGAGCGTTTTGCGCCGCCGGCGTTGCTGCTGGAAAAAGCGGCCAAAGGGGAGGCCTTCTAAGGGACGTATGACGCCTTCCGGGGCTTGCCTTGTTACGGTGTTTCGAGGCAGGCTCTGGGGTGTGCATTATTCCCATCACGTGTCAGGTATTTTTTATGTCGTTACGCATCTGCATTCTGGAAACCGACATCCTGCGTCCGGAACTGGTCGATCAATATCAGGGTTACGGGCAGATGTTCCAGAATCTGTTTTCGCAGCAACCCATCGCTGCCGAGTTCACCGTGTACAACGTGATGCAGGGCGAGTACCCGAGTGACGATCTGACCTTCGACGCCTACCTCGTCACCGGCAGCAAGGCCGATTCCTTCGGCACCGATCCGTGGATTGAAACCCTGCGGGCCTACTTGCTGAAGCGCTATGAGCGTGGCGACAAGTTGCTGGGCGTGTGCTTCGGCCATCAGTTGTTGGCGCTGCTGCTGGGTGGCAAAAGCGAACGTGCGACCCAAGGTTGGGGCGTCGGTACTCACCAATACAAACTCGCTGCCAAGGCGCCATGGATGAGTCCGGTGCGTGAAGAACTGACCTTGTTGATCAGCCACCAGGATCAGGTGACGTCGTTACCGGAAAACGCCACGGTCATTGCCTCGAGCGATTTCTGCCCGTTCGCCGCGTACCACATCAACGATCAGGTGCTGTGCTTCCAGGGGCACCCGGAATTCATTCACGACTATTCGCGGGCGCTGCTGGAGATTCGGCAGGAGGCGCTGGGCGAGCAGGTCTATACCAAAGGCGTGGCAAGCCTTGAACAGGAGCATCACGGCGCTACGGTTGCGGAGTGGATGATGCGGTTTGTGGCGCACAAGCCAGAGGCTGTTTGAAACTTTAAAAGCTCGCGGGCAAGCCTCGCTCCTACGGGTTTTGTGAGCGACACAGATCCCCGTAGGAGCGAGGCTTGCCCGCGAATATCACAGGCGCCGCAGTAATGGCTACAACCACCCCGACCTCTTGAAACTCGCCCACAAACTCACACACCCCACCGCAATAAACCCCAACACCGCAAAATACCCGTAATGCCAGGTCAACTCCGGCATGTTCTGGAAATTCATCCCGTAAATCCCCGCCACCGCCGTCGGGAACGCCAGAATTGCCGCCCACGCCGCAAACTTGCGCTGCACCACGCTCTGCCGTGACGCCTCCAACAGCACCCCGACCTCGATGGTCTGGCTGGCAATATCGGCCAAGGTCGTCAGGTCCTCCATCTGCCGTGTTACGTGAATCTGCACATCGCGAAAGTACGGGCGCATGTTCTTGTCGATAAACGGAAAGCTCAGCTTCTGCAGTTCCTCACCGATCTCTACCATCGGCGCCGCATAACGACGCAGGCGCAAAACGTCTCGGCGCAGGCCATGCAGCTTCTGGATGTCATGTTCATTCAACGCGCTGCACAACACGTTGCGCTCCAGCTCATCGATCTCGGCATGGATCGCTTCGCCCACCGGCTGGTAGTTTTCAATCACGAAATCGAGGATGGCATAGAGTACGAAATCTTCCCCATGCTCCAACAACAGCGGACGCGCCTCACAACGCTGGCGGACAAGCGCGTAGGACGCCGAATGACCGTTGCGCGCGGTAATGATGTACCCGTTGCCGGCAAAGATATGAGTCTCGATGAACTCCAGTTTGCCTTCGTGCCGGACCGGAGAATACGTGACGATAAATAAGGCGTCGCCGAAGGTCTCGAGCTTCGGTCGGCTGTGTTTTTCCAGGGCGTCCTCGATGGCCAGTTCGTGCAGGTTGAACTGGCGTTGCAGGTTGCTCAGCTCCAGGGCGTTCGGCTCTTCAAGGCCGATCCAGACAAAGTGGTCAGGCTTTGCAGCCCAGGCAGCGCCTTCGTCGAGGGTGATATTGGAGACTTTTTTTCCGGCGCTATAAACCGCAGCAGCAACAACTCTACCCATGATTTTGGTTCACTTCTTATTAGCGCTTTTGATTAACAAAGACCCAGTGGCAAGTCGTGCTCAGCTTAGCCTTGTCTGTTGCTTGAGAGTCAATGAAATCTGCCGAGTTCGCCGGCAGAAGCTCGCTGGCGAAAAAAACCCGCACTAGGCGGGTTTTATTGTTAAGCGGCTTGGAGTTGCCGGTCCATCGACTCGATGCATTCGCGCATTTGCTCGCGGCACTGGGCAATCAGCAGGGGCATGTCGTCCAGGCTCAATCCCGCCGTAGGAATCGCCGGCAGCGAGCGGATCAGAATTTTCCCACTGCGCCAGCGGTTCAATCGCATGTGTTTGACGTAACTGCTGACACACACCGGCACGATCGGCACGCCTGCGGCGATCGCCATCTGGAACGCGCCTTTCTTGAACGGCAGCAACTCTTCACCGAGGTTGCGCGTGCCTTCCGGGAAAACCCAGATCGACGTGTCTTCATGCTGCAAGGTGTGCGTGGTGGTCAGCATCGACTGGCGCGCCTTGTGCGCATTGCCGCGATCGATCAACACATTGCCGGCCAACCAGAACAACTGCCCGAACAGCGGCACCCACTTCAGGCTTTTTTTGCCGATGCACACGGTACGGCGGGGCACCACGTTGCCGAACACAAACAGATCGTAGTTGGACTGGTGGTTGGCGATGATCACGCAGCTTTCGGGTTTATCCATCAATGGCCCGACATCGGCCTTCACCCGCAAACGCAAAATACACATCGCCGGCCACGCATACAGACGCGCACACAACCGGCTGTTGTCCGGGTTGAACGGGCGGCACAGGCCCAGAATCACGCCAAGCACACCGGCCAGAATAAAGTGCAGGCCCATCAATAACATACGAAACACAAACAGCATTTACAGGCCCCACCGGGACAAAAGGTGGCGCAGTGTACGGATGTGCACTGTTTTCGGCAATTGCCGCTATAGAGGGAGGAGATAGGCGATGTTTGTGCGCATGTTTCCGACTTGTGGGTCAGAGGCGTGCTAGAGCGGTTGTGGGATTTTCAACAGCGTGCGTATGAAAAAGCCCGACACGACGGTCGGGCTTTTCTGTGAAGCCTGTCCGGGCTTAACCCATGTGTTCCTGATCCAGGATGATCGCGTTGTCCAGCGTATCGAGGAGCGCCTTGCGCACTTTCAACTTGGTGTTCTTGTGCGCGGTCATGTTGATCTTCTTCAACTGACGCGCCGCCGCCAGCGCAGCACCTTGCAGCTCTTCGGCCGACACCACAACGTCGAGGAAACCGGCATCCACAGCGCTCTGTGGATTAAACATCTCACCGTTGATGACGGAGCGGTGGAACGCCGATTTGCGCAGACGATCACGCGCGATCTCGATACCGGCGTGGTGCATGGTCATGCCGATCTGCACTTCGTTCAAACCAATGCTGAACGGGCCGTCGACACCAATGCGGTAGTCCGCCGACAACAGCAGGAAAGCGCCCTTGGCCACCGCATGCCCAGGGCACGCCACAATCACCGGGAACGGATGCGACAACAGACGACGAGCCAGCGTCGAGCCGGCCGTCACCAGCGCGACCGCTTCTTTCGGGCCGGACGTCATCACCTTCAAGTCATAACCGCCGGACAGAATCCCGGGCGTACCGGTAATGATCACCACCGCACGATCAGTCACCGCCTGATCCAGCGCAGCATTAAACGCAGCAATCACGTCCGGGGAAATGGCATTGACCTTGCCGTTGCTCAGGGTCAGGGTCGCGATACCGTCTTCGAGATGGTAGGAAATCAACTCACTCATGACGCTATTCCTTGTATGAAAGTTGGGGCAGACGTTACCCACCGCCGCAGGCCAGGTAAAGCGCCGTGACTGACCCGCCAGTCACCCTTTCCCCGCCGGGCAAGCGTAGCTCGCCACTCCCGCCGTGCATTCCTCTCCTTATAGAAGAGGGCGCGAAGCCAGAGATTGGCAGGTTTGCCATCGCCCGGAACCGACAGGAACGACTAAAACGCTAAGCGCATGAAAATTCTGCAAAAAAAGTTTGCCATCAGAAAAGCTTTCGACTACATTAGCGCGCCTCGACAGACAGAACATGTTTGACGAGATACGGTGAAGTGTCCGAGTGGCTTAAGGAGCACGCCTGGAAAGTGTGTATACAAGAAATTGTATCGAGAGTTCGAATCTCTCCTTCACCGCCACATTCAGTAAACACAAACCCCTGATTTTCCTAGAGAAAGTCGGGGGTTTGTGGTTTTTGGCGTCTGAAAAAGGGCGATATGGGAACAATTTGGAATACGGATGGATTTTGACCGGGTAGCACCTATCTCTACAGGAATCGGCTATCTGATGGTTGGTAGAAAGATATGTCGCCTATGCGGCAGATCTGACGAGCGTTTCAGCGACAAAATTAGGTAGGATCACTTCAGATTTACCCATCTCACCTTCGTATTGAAATTGTCTCTGCTCTTAAGGATGAAGAACATGACGGCTGAAAAATATGATGCAGAAATAACAAAAATCAGACGCGAGTTGAGTGTGTACCGACCTGACTCATTTCTTCAACATGTTCTGGATCATCTTCACTGGTCACAAACTCTTGAGCGCCCAGCTAGCGGAATGCCTTGGATTTGCCTTTTCTTGCTCAAACTTGCTATGCAAGAAAGTAAGGAAGGAGGGCGCGATATGGTTAAGGTGGAATTCAGCACCCTCGCCAATAAATTATTCCGTATGCAGCATTTAGCGTGTCCACTTGAGCTCGGTGAGGTGCATTTGATGTTGCGCCCAATGATTCTCCAGCAGGCTTGGTATCAAGGGGATGACGTTTCAAATGTTAAGGCTATGACGCGTCAAATGATCTGGTATTCCGATGAGGGAGCTCCATATTCTGGGAAGTTTGAAGAAATCTATGGGCTATCGCTAAAAGAGTTTTATATGATCAGCTTGTACTTGGATATTATTGTTGCTAATAATGCTCGAGGGGTCGTCGGAATTAATTTATATGAGGTTATATTTAATCTCACTCCAACTATTTCTTTGAAGAAGATCATCAGCTATTTTTTATTGGTTGCAGTGCGGAGTCAGGACCTTCCCGCTTACTTTAATGCACACAGTGTTAAAGGCGAGAGGCATCAGCAAAGCGAGTACTTTCAAACTACTCCGCTTAGAAAGAAGCCAATATTGTTGGATGGGGATAATCTATTTATTTACAATGCTAAGCTGTTTTCCAATGCAGCTGGTATGTTGGTTCCTGATTTATTGAAAAAAATTCAAAACTGGGGGTTTAAGGATTATTTTGGCCCTACCATGGAGAAGTATGTTGGATCTCTTTTTGCTACCTCTTCGGTTGCATATTTTTCGGAAGATGAACTTAATCAGTGTTGTCGAAAAAGTAGCGTGGTAGGAGGGAAAATGGCTGATTATCTGGTCCCCGGTAAGTTGAATATTATTTTTGAGTCTAAAGCGATTGAGCCTGGGGATATAGTTTCATCTGTTTTTGATCCTGAAATTCTTCGTGCTCATTTAAATAATAGTTTCATTAAAGGTATCGAGCAATGTCAAGAAAGTATTCATAGGTTGCATCTGACCAAAGAATACACACAAGCTGAATTTGCGTGTGTTGTGGTTACTCATGAAGACTTTTGGTTTGCATCGGCGGATGATGTGGTTAATTACATTGATCCTGATTTAGTAGCTAGGGTGGAAGCGAAGTATGGGGGCATACCAGTTCCTTTTAGTAATATCTTATTTATCACTATTGATGCAGTAGAACGAATTTTGGAAACTGTCTCGAATAAGGAGATCAATCTTGAGTCCTTCATTCAAGATTGTATCGCAACCCTAAAAACTCCTGAAGGTAAGCGCTTCACAATGAGTCATTTGATCCAGGATAAGCTTGCAGGGAAAGTAAGCGGTCACTCAATCATCATGCAGAAAGCTGACGAGTGGCTTAAGTATTTTCAAGCCGAATTGGCTGCAAATAAAGCTGCTTGGCAAGGACAAGCCGCAGAACTGGTCCAGCAGCGTATGGTGGTGATTGACGTACTGCACCGCCAGTTCAACCGGCTTAGCGCCGTTTAATGGAGAGAGTCCGAATTTCTCCTTCACCGCCAAATTCGATGTAACCAGAACCCTTGATTTCGAGAGAAATCAGGGGTTTTGTAGTTTTTGATGATGCCAGGCTTTAAAACGGTGTTGCCACCTTTCGCTAAGCGCGAGCGAAGGCTGGCATGGGGGGCAGGCTGTGGGTTGCCAATCCAACGATCGGACTCATGCGTGAGTCTCTTCGCCCTCAGGGATCAGACGTACCTCTACACGCCGGCCCAATGCACGGGCAGCACTTGCCAACGTGGCTAGCGTCATTCCAGAGTCGTTTTGGTCCAGTGCCCGATCCACGGCGGTGCGGCTTGTATGCATCCGTTCAGCCAGCGTTTTCTTACTGACGCGCTGCAATTTCATCGCTTCAGCAATCTGCCACGAAATGACACGTTTGAGCGCTGCGGCGGAAACCTCGTCGGTAAGGCCTTGTTCGGCGAGAAAGTCATCAAAGTCCGACCCTATATGCTTGTTCATCTTTCGTGCCTCATAGTTTTGCTTTGCGTTGTTTGGCAGTCGTCAGGTCTGGTGCAGGTGTTTTCTGACTTTTCTTGATGAATCCATGCAGCAACACCATGTCGGCTGCAGATACCGTAAAAATAATGCGTGCGATGGTGTCGCCAAGGTCGACCCGGACTTCCCAAAGGCCGATTTCAAGCTTCCGAACGACCGGCATTCCGATGGGCCACCCAAGCTGAACGGTTTTGATCTCTATCCCGATCATTCGCCCGGGGGAGATCGGCTAGCCATTCGCGCACAGGTTCATTTCCAGCATTTGTACGAAAGAAGCGGACATTCAGCACTGGCGCTGCATCAGTCATAGGTGGAGTGTACCTAAATAGGTGCATGACGCAAATTTCCGCCAACCAGCCCGATCAGCGGAACAAATGTTGCGGTCAGCAGATGATTATTCAAAAGACGAAGCGGATCTTTTTAAGGCAACAGAAACCAAGGATTTCTGTCGTCTGAGTTTCTATCTTGGGTCTGCAATTGTCCCAAGTGAATCAGCGGAGGCGTTTCTGAAAATGATGTAGGACGAATGATAGCGGCGTGGGAATGTCTGTGACATTGCTGGCGTTGGATGCGTTGCCTGAGCTTCTCTCCATGTAGTCTTGAGCAAATATTGATTAAGAAGGAATCCCCATGATCACGACCACCACCCACACCATCGAAGGCCGTCAAATTACCGCTTACCTGGACATCGTCAGCGCCGAGTCGGTGCAGGGCGTCAACGTTATCCGCGACCTGTTCGCCGGCATGCGGGATTTTTTCGGTGGGCGTTCCCAGACGTTGGAGCGTGCGTTGAAGGAGGCGCGGATTCAGGCGACCGACGAGATCAAGGAGCGGGCGCGGGCGCTTCAGGCGGATGCGGTGGTGGGGCTCGATTTTGAGATCAGCATGCCGGCCGGCAAGGGCGGGATGGTCGTGGTGTTTGTGACCGGGACGGCGGTCAAGCTGAGGTGAGTGACGGAATGAATCTGTTTAATCGCTAACTGGTTTTGTAGGAAACGGCGGATCCATTCGTCGGGCATGCGGAAAACTGAATTACAAGTCCGGTAATGACCGGCTAGTCTCAAAAGCCTTGGTGGTCGATATTTTTCAGGCAATAGGGCTTGCCGGTATCGATCCCGCTTTGAGAGGGGAAGGGCTATGGCTGATCCGTATATCGAAGACGACGGGGCAGAATTTCCAATCAACAATTGCGTGCAGTGCGGCCAGACGGAATATGTGGCGGGCTTCGGCGAAGATACACTCAAGACCAGCAAAGTGAAATCCACCGCGACCAAAGTGGTCAGGTCGAAGTTTTTGCCCAAATTGACGACACCTAGGAAGTAAATGGTCAACCGGACAAACCCCGCGCCAGTAGTGGGGTTTTTTATTTTCCGAGGTTCGACACTGCGGAAATGCCCCCGGTGTCAGGATAGTTGTCGCCTCTCCGATTTTTCCTTAAAAAGCATATCGGGGGCGGAAAGAGACTGGTCGTGCCGTACTATTCACCTGAACGCAGAGCCGCATTACTCAAGATGCTGCTTCCCCCGCAGAACCTGTCGATGGCCGAGGTTTCCCGGCGCGAAGGGGTCAGCGAAATGTCTTTGTCCAACTGGCGCAAGCAGCTCAGTTCTGAAGGAAGTGCAGTGTCCGAAAACAAGTCGTTGGCCGAAAACTGGTCAGCCGAAACCAAGTTTGCTGTCGTGCTCGAAGCCGCCGGTTTATCCGAGATCGACCTGGGTGAATACTGCCGCCGCAAAGGCCTTTACCCTGAGCAAATTACGGCCTGGCGGCAGGCCTGCATCAACGGTCAGAAGGCAGATAAAGCCCAGCAAAAAGAAGATCGCGAGCAAGCTCGCAAAGACAAGAAACGCATCCAGGAACTTGAGCGCGAACTGCGCCGCAAAGACAAGGCGCTCGCTGAAACAGCCGCGTTGTTGGTGCTGCGAAAAAAGCTCAACGACTACTGGGGGACGAACGACAACGAGGACAACTAACGTCTTTGCCAGAGCGCCAGTTGCTCGTTGCCTGGCTGGGTAGCGCGGTCGCGGCAGGCGCCAGAAAAATCAGGGCCTGCCGGGAAGTCGGTCTATCGCTGCGAACCTTGCAGCGGTGGACTGAAACAGACGTTATCCCGGCAGATGCCCGAACGACTGTCACACGGCCAACACCGCGAAATGCACTGAGCGAAGTCGAGCGTCAGACCATCGTGACGCTGTGTAACAGCCCGGAGTACGTCCACTTGCCGCCGAGCCAGATCGTGCCACGACTGGCCGATCAAGCGTGTTATCTGGCGTCGGAGTCGACGTTTTATCGCGTTCTACGTGCGGCAGGCCAACAGCAACATCGAGGCCGCAGCCAGCGACCCAGAAGGCACGCAGCACCGACGACGCATGCGGCCAAAGCGCCCAATCAGGTGTGGTCATGGGACATCACGTATCTGCCCTCGCCGATACGCGGCAAGTATTACTACCTCTATCTGATCGAGGATATTTACAGCCGCAAGGCCGTGGGCTGGGAGGTCTACGACGCAGAAAGCGGGGAGAAAGCCGCCGCACTGCTGCAACGCAGCGTGATCGCAGAGCAGTGTTTGCACGAACCGCTGGTGCTGCACTCGGACAACGGCGCGCCGATGAAGTCGGTGACGCTGCTGAGCAAGATGTACGAACTGGGCATCACGCCCTCGCGGGGCCGGCCGCGTGTGAGCAACGACAATCCCTACTCGGAGTCGCTGTTTAGAACGCTGAAATACTGCCCGCAATGGCCGCAGGATGGCTTTGTCAGTTTGGACGCTTCACGCGCTTGGGTGAGGGACTTTATGCGCTGGTACAACAACGAGCACCGGCATAGTCGTATCCGGTTCGTCACACCGGCTGAGCGGCATCGGGGGCTGGATCATCAGGTCTTGGCCCGGCGACATGAGCTGTACGAACGAGCCAAGGAGAAAAAACCGGAACGATGGTCAGGCCAGACGCGTAACTGGGAGCCGATCGGCACCGTGCTGCTGAACCCGGATCGAGAGCAACAGATCGAGAAAATAGCGGCATAGTTAGACGGTTGACGCGACAACTACCTTGAAAAACGCCGAATGGATTACAGCTTCTCGATGACTTTCCTGTTGGGTTTATTTCACAAAGTTTTCACACCCGCTTACGTAGTCTCAGCTCATCCGTTAGAAAGCAGTACCCTAGCCCGTTCCCCAGCGGGCTTTTTTTTGCCTGTCATAAAACCTTTTCAATAAAAGCTGTCCAACCGTCGCCAATGGCGAGGAGGGGCGGTTTTTGTGTGGACGTTTCCTTCTCGAAAGCATTCAATCCCCGGGTTTTCGGTTTCTCCTAATTTTTGAGGTTTTTCTTCATGCGTTTAACATTGCCTGCTCTGGTTCTGGGACTTCTGATGACTCAAGGTGCGATGGCTGCCGGTGATGGCACTGCTGCGCTCGGTGGTGGTCTGGGCGGTGCGTTGGGTAACGTGGTCGGCCAGAGCATGGGCGGCAGCACCGGCGCGGCAATCGGCGCGGGTGTTGCGGGCGCTGCCGGCAGTGCGGTGGCAGCACGTAAAGGCAGCCGCACCAAAGCGGCCATTGGTGGCGGTGTCGGTGCGGCCGGTGGTTCGGTAATCGGCAACAGCCTGGGCGGCAAGACCGGTTCGACCATTGGCGCAGGCCTGGGTGGCGCATTGGGCGGCGGCGTAGGCAGCAATCTGGCCAAGGGTCACAAGCGTCACTGATCCTGATCGATCAAAGCGAAGAGCCCGGCTAAATGCCGGGCTTTTCGTATCTGGATGTTTCGTTTTCGCAGACTTCGAATTTGCAGCTGTCCAACCTTCATCGCTGGCCGGATTCAGTGAGTGCAGGTGTTAGACTCACGCCCATCCGTAGCGCGTACTTTTACCCCCGATACGGAATTTTGAGGTTCATATCATGCGTTTGACATTGTCCACGATGTTTCTGGGACTTTTGGTCGCTCAAGGTGCAATGGCTGCCGGTGACGGCACTGCAGCAGTGGGTGGCGGTCTTGGCGGTGCACTGGGTAACGTATTGGGTCAGCAAATGGGCGGCAGCACAGGCGCAGCGATTGGCGCCGGCGTTGGCGGCGCTGCGGGCAGTGCGGTTGGTGCGAACAAGGGCAGTCGCACAGAGGCAGCGATTGGCGGTGGATTAGGCTCGGCAGGCGGCTCGGTGATCGGCAATAGCCTCGGCGGTTCTACCGGCTCGACCATTGGCGCAGGCCTGGGCGGTGCAGCAGGTGGGGCGGTCGGCAACAACCTCGGCAGCGACAACGGCAGCTCCCATTCCGGGGGCGGCCATAAAAATAAGCACAAAAACAAGCACAAGAATAAACATCACTGATTCGACATCGAGTGACATCAGAAACCCGGCCCAGGCCGGGTTTTTCGTATCTGCTTGCTGGACCCCGGAACGTTTGGTCGCAGGCCGCCTCGAACGTCATACACCCAACGTTGTGAGAACTGCCATGACACCTGAAACCGAAGGCAAGGAAGAAAAAGGCCCGAGTGGGCTCCCGGTCATCAATGACCCCGGCAACGAAGATCCGGGTTCTTTGATGGATGACGCAACGGTCCCGCTTAACGATTCCGATGACGCGGGGGATGTGGGAAACCTCGAGTATGAAGAAGAGGATGAAGACGAAGATTGACCAGCGTTGTGGCGCAATCGACCGATCGTCTCTCTGATCGAACGCAAGCATTGCCCAGCCCTCGAAATTTCAGGGCCTGCTTTTCAGGCCCTTCGAGAGGTGCTTTATGAATGCTGATCCGAAAGTCGACGATGACGACACCCCTGAATACCCGCTGCCTTCGCCCACCGATTCCTTGAGTCGCGATCAACGTCCGCCTGACGACGACACTGCGGTTGAGCAAGTGCCGACTGATGATGTGAAACGTGGCGATGTGGAGGCTATTCCCGAAGATCCGGACATTGCTGATAACGATGGGTCCGGTGAGCCGAGCTGAAAAACCATTCGTCGATTGGGCTGTACCTTTGAAAAGCCAACGCTGCCAGAAATCAGGTACGCACCTTTTTAAGGAGATGCACCATGATCAGGTCAACATTGATGGTCCTGACGGTGAGCGGCGTGTTGTTGGTCAGTTCAATGGCGGCGTTTGCTCAATCTTCCGGCAATGACGCGCCGGTCGATAAGGGCGGGATGCCGCCGTCTACTGAAATGAATGCGGGTTCTGGAGACGGGAAGGCGCTGCCGCCTGGCTCGATTGGCAGTGGAAATGCCGGTGATGCGAACGGGAGTAGCACCAGCCCGGGAGCAGGAAGCGGGTCGATGAGTGGTGGAAGTTCGATGGGGAGTGGTTCTGGGAGTGGGTCTGGAGGATCCGGTAGTTCTGGTGGTTCGGGGATGAGTGGAGGTGGGAGCGGTGGGAGCGGTGGGAGTTCGGGTAGTGCGGGAGGAGGGACGGGTGGTGCTGGTGGTGGGACGAGTGGTTCGGGTGGTTAATCCATATATTTCAGGAAGATGAGCCCAGTTAGAACTGGGCTTTTTTGGCTAAAGTGATGTGGCTAACTAAATCTGCTCTTTTTTCTCTTGGATATTTATGAGCGTAGATTGCTATAGCGTTTTTTTTTTGCTAGGGCATGAACGATGCAAGCCAACGCTTATAGAAGTCCCTTTGTTGTTGAATATCAGTTGTGATGTCTTTGTCTTCATAATCGAAGATATTAACCACATCTTCAGTTTCAGCTGGCTGTCCCATATGAAGCTCATACGCCACTATGCCACCGGCCATTTGCGATGCCATACGCGAGGGATATACGTTGAGTTTTGCGCCTTTGCATAGAAAATTTATTTCCGGAAAATCGGCTCGCAACAGCCCAAAGCATTCGTAAAGATCATGAGCCGTGTATGTTTTTCTCAAGCCGTTTTTCGTTGTGAAAACCAATGTCAGATTTTTTCGGTCGCATTCGATTGAAACTTTCTCGGTGACTCCGCAGGAGTCTACGGATATTTCTATTGTTTTGTTCACGATCACTTCCTGCGTGGGTTGGGGGTTGAGTAGCCCTTATAGCTGCCATCGGCGTTGACGGGGGTCACACCGAGAATGTCTCGATTGTCTACTCCGCCAGGCATAGCTATTTCAACCTCACCTCTATGAGGCGAAATAATGCCGAGTTTTTTATTCACATCTATCCCGCGAATATTTTTTATTACATAGACGAACCCGTCTTCATATCCATAACCCGTTGCAAATTTTATAGCTTCCTTTTCCGAAGTCGAGGTGCTGACAAAGAAGCTGGGAGGGCTTCGGTTGTCCAATGCGTGTAAGTAAAGGTCCATGCTGTCTCCCAAGGGCTCAAAGCCGGCTTCAAATATCTCCCACGATTCCCGTGAATCTCCGCGATATAAGTAACGATTTTTTGGTTTAGGTGATGGAGCGCTGGGCTCCCCCTCATCAACCTTCGCCTTCCCCGCCGGATCCTCATCCCCAAACGAAGGCCTCTTGCACCCATCCCCTCCAGGACAATCATTCAACCCCAACGGATCAACCCACCCGGTGGGATTGCGCGTGTATTGATACCCGTTTAACCCACCCGCCAACTTACTCGGATCCGGCGTCAGATACCGTCCCACATCCGGGTTGTAGTTGGACGAGCCCCATGAAAGACAGGACACCGTTTCCCCCTTAAGATAAGGGATAGGCAAACGGTTATGTATATGACTAATAGTAGTGATAAGGGTGGGGAGCTGCTGGGCCAGGAGCGTCGTCGCCGTTGGAGCCCAGAGCAAAAGCTGGCGATGGTTCGCGAGAGTCTGCAACCAGGACAAAGTGTTTCGGTCGTGGCCCGGCGCCATGGCGTGAATGCCAACCAACTCTTCCAATGGCGCAAGCTTTATCAGAATGGCAGCCTCTCGGCGGTCAGTGCCGGAGAGACCGTAGTGCCGGCTTCTGAATTGGCCGACGCACTCAAACAGATCCGTGAGTTACAACGGATGCTGGGCAAGAAAACCATGCAAGTCGAGATCCTTCAGGAAGCCGTGGAGATTGCTCGGTCGCGAAAATGGATTGCGCACTCACCCTTGTTGCCGGGGGACGACCTGTGAAGCTGATCAGTGAAAGTCTCGGTGTAGCGCGCTCGCAATTAACGGTTCGACTCAAGCCAGCTGCACGGCCCGCAAGGCGTCGTCCAAGAATGGACGATGCCGCTTTGGTCAAAGAGATTCAGTCTGAAGTCAGTGAGTTGCCCAGCTATGGCTACCGCCGTGTGTGGGGTTTGCTCCGTCGTCGGCGCGAACAACAAAGTCAGGCGCCAATCAACGTCAAACGGGTCTATCGCGTGATGCGCGATCATCAGTTACTGCTGGAGCGTCGAATTAAACAGCCCGGAGTGGCGCGCCGCCATGAAGGCCGCATCGCAGTGGCCACCAGCGATACCCGCTGGTGCTCTGACGGGTTTGAGTTTCGCTGTGAAGACGGCGACAAGCTGAGCGTGACCTTCGCCCTGGACTGCTGCGACCGCGAAGCCATCGGCTGGGTGGCCAGCCCGACGGGGTACAGCGGCGACGATATCCGCGATCTGATGCTGGAAGCGGTGGAAACACGCTTCGGTGAAGAACCGCCTGCCACCCCGGTGCAATGGCTGAGCGATAACGGCTCGGCCTACATCGCTGAACAGACACGCCAGTTTGCCCGACAGATCGGTTTACAGCCGGTGACGACACCGGTGCGCAGCCCGCAGAGCAACGGCATGGCCGAGAGCTTCGTTAAAACGATGAAGCGCGACTACGTCGCGCACATGCCCAAACCTGACCGGGAAACCGCCTTGCGCAACCTGACGGTTGCCTTTGAGCATTACAACGAGGAGCATCCGCACAGCGCTCTAAAATACCGTTCACCGCGGGAGTTTAGGCGTTTGGCAGCGGCATCAATTTAACGGGGTATTGGTGTCCGGTTTAGCAGGGGCCAGTCCAGTAGTACCGATGCCGGTTGTAATGCAGTCCCGTCTCCGCATCGTAATACTGCCCCTGGAACCTCAATGGCTGATCCAGAACCTGATGGGTATCACGATTGAGGCGAGTCAGGCGGCCATAGGCGGTGTACTGGGCAGCCCAGATGATATCGCCGCTGTAGTCGGTGAGTTCTTGCGGTGTCCCAAGGTGGTCGAGTTGGTAGTAGAACGGGCAGGCCTGGCGTGGGCCTTTGCCGTCGAGCATGGCCAGCGGGCGGAAGGTGCCGGGTTCGTAGATGTAGCTGCGGTAATGCTCGCGGCCACTTTCTGCGATGAGGAGGTCGCCTTGCCAGAAAAATTCGGAGGTTTTGCCGTCGACGGTTTTGCTGATGCGGCGGCCGAAGGCGTCGTAACGGTAGCTGGCGGTGTTGCCGTTCGGGAGAGTGGCGCCGATTAATCGATGCTGGCAGTCGTAGTGGTATTCGGTGACGAGTTTTTGTGCGGCGCCACGGCGCTCGCGGATCAGGTTGCCGAAGGCGTCGTAGTCGAAATGGCGATCGCCTTGCATCAGCAGGCGATTGCCTTTGAGGGTGACGGGGCCTGGACGGTCCTGCATCAACAGGTTGCCGGCGGGGTCATGGGCAAAGCTTTCGGGCTGCTGGTCGCGGGAGTGGCGGACGCGGATCAGTCGGTCGAGCGGATCGTATTGATAGCTGCGTTGGCCATGACGGGTGTCGGCGATGTGCTCAAGATTGCCGTTGGCGCGGTAGGCATAGTCGCGGCGATACAGCGGTTGCTGGTGTTGGCTGACAGCATGCGCTTTCAGACGACCCTGTTCGTCGTAGTCGTACTGGCTCAGCAACATGCCTTGCTTGCGCTGCAGTTCGCGGCCGGATTTGTACGTGTGGCTTGTAAGGCGTGTGCCGTTCAGGTCGATGGCTGTCAGCGCACCACCCTTGGCGTGGTGATAGTCGAGTTTGCTGTTGTCCGGCAGACGCAGATGGTTGAGTTTTCCGCAGGCGTCGTAGGCATAGCGCAGCGTGCCCCAGCCCTGATGCTCGGTGATCAGGCGGTTCTGCTTGTCGTACTCGAACTCCAGCGGATGGTCGTGGCCGTCATCGACGCTGGCCAATCGACCGAGGCGGTCATAGCGATACTCGACGTTGACACCATTGGGCAGGTTTTTGACCAACAGGCGTCCGGCCGTATCGCGCTGGTAACTGGTAAACAGCTGCGAGCCGTCATCACCGAATTCGGTTTTTTCCAGTAGATGGCCGTTGAGGTCGTAGGCATACGCTGTGCGCCGGCCATCGAAGCCGGTTTCCTGTCGGATCAATCCGCCGGGCGTGTAGTCCAGTCGATAGTGTTCGCCGGATTCGTTTTCGATTTCTGTCAGGAGCAGCCGGGCGTTGTCGTAGCGATAATGCAGCTGTGTGCCGTCGGGATTGATTCGACGGCTGACCAGGTGCAGGTCATCGTCGTATTCAAAACGGGTAACGCGCCCCAGTTCATCGCGTTCGGCGGTGATTTTGCCGTAGGCGTTGTAGCTGAACGCACGACTGGCGCCTGTAGGCAGAGTCGTTTGAATAAGTCGGCCAACGGCGTCCCAT
The DNA here is from genome assembly GCF_059695935.1 of Pseudomonas sp. LBUM1660. NCBI lineage: Bacteria > Pseudomonadati > Pseudomonadota > Gammaproteobacteria > Pseudomonadales > Pseudomonadaceae > Pseudomonas > Pseudomonas sp. LBUM1660. The sequence continues at coordinate 2,118,004 of NZ_CP166795.1, forward strand.
TGGTAGTGAGCGACGGCGCCGTGTTCGTCCTGACGGGTAATCTGCCGACCCAATACATCGTAGGAAAAACGCCGCTGACTGCCGTCCGGCAACGTCTCTTCGACCAGTTGCCCGATGGCATCCCACACGAACACATGACGGCTGGTGTCCGGGTAACGGATAGACTGCAGCCGTCCTTGAGCATCGTAGTGGTAGTGAGTGATGTGGCCCTCGGGATCGATGGCCTCGGTGACATCCCCCTGCACATTGCGTTGGTATTTCCACACCGCTTTACCGCGATATCGCGCATGCAGGAAACCGTTGCGATATTCGTAGGATGTTGGCTCGTCTTCCGGTGGAATCAGCGCGATCAGCCGCCCGACCTCGTCGTAGCGATACTGGGTGATCGCCCCTGATGGACCGCGCTCGGTCGTTAATCGGCCCTGGTCGTCGTAGGCCTTGAGATGCTCGCCGCCATCCGGCTCAACCCGACGCACCAATCGCGCCTTATCGTCATGGACATAAAATTCTTCGCTGCCATCGGTGTTTTTTACCAACACGGCGCCGTCTTCATCCCAGGCATAACGCGTATCCATCTGCGAAAACGTCGCCCAGTGCCTGACACATCTGGCCGCCTTGCCAGACCTTTCCCACTCCCAGAAAAAACTTGCCCCACCGGCCAGTTGCCGCTGCAGAATCACGTGTTGATCGTCGTAGTCGTACCGCTCGCTTTCGCCGGCCGCATTGGTCGCTTCGATCAGGCGTTGACGGGCGTCGTAGCGGTAGGCAATCAGCGTTTGCTCGGTACGCCAGGCATCCAGCAACCCGTCGGCGGGATGAAACGACTGATACTCGACCGCTACGATGTGTCGGCGCTCGTAACGCAATAGCAGTGAACGTCCCGCGCCGTTGTCGATGCGTTGAATGCGATCCTGACGGTCGCGGGTAATGTGAAGCCGGTTGTCGTAGGCATCACTGATGGTCGTCAGCCGACCCTTCACAAAGTGATAGAACCGCGCCGTCTCACCGGCCAGTACGAGGACCAGTTCTTCAGGTTTGTTCCCCAGGTAAATCGCGGCCCGGGACAGGCTGTTATGAATCGCTGGACGCGAAAGACTGGGCAGTGGAAACGTCGTGCGACGGTTTTCGTGGTCGGTCCAGACGACCTGTTCTGCGTCCAGCTCCAGACGATGCGCCAGCGAATGACTCCAGCCCCAACCCAGCCCGCAATCCATTTCCACGGCGCTGGTTCGGTACAACCGGGTAAACGCGAAAGTCAGCAAGCCGTTCAGCGAACCATCGTCGAGTGTCAGCAATTCTTCGCCAGTGACCATCGACACCGGGCAACCGTTGGTGCAGGTCAGCGGCCCGCAATCGGCGCTGTCGCCGTTGGGGTTTTTCGCTTGATCGGAAACGTCGTCACGGTGTTCCTGCCGGCTCAATCGGGTCATGGCGGCGGATTTGTCGCGAGCAATGGCGACAGGATTCTGCACTGTCACAACCGGCGCAATGCCCATGCTGATCTGCAACGGCACGGCGGGTGCGGGTTTCAGCGGAGCATTTCGGACATTGACCGCGAGGGGTTTGAGTACGCCCGCGTGGGTCGTCAGGTCGGATTGGGTGCCAAGCCCGGCCAACCTCAGGCTCGCGGCGGCCAGCCATTTGCGCGCTCGCTTGGATTTGACCTTGTCCAGCACCTTGGCGCTGATGCCGAGCTTCAGCCCTGTAGGACCTGTGAAGCGCGCTAGCAGGAAGCCGATCAAGATTCCGGTACGAATCTCTGCCACGACTTCGGCGCTGAACTGTGGAGGCAACATCCGCAACCAACTGGTGATCGCCGCCAGATGAATGAACAGCAACGGCTCATCACTCAATACCAACAATAGATTGGCGATGGATTGCGCTGAAGCGTCCAGCAGCGTTTCAAGTTCAGTTTCGGTCAGGTACTCAAGGAGTTTTTCACTGTTGGCTTGCAGGTCCGCGATCAACTCGTAGAGCTGCTTCACGTCATCCCATAGCTCGTTCAGGGAATTCTCTAGACCGCGCCAGTCGGCTTGTTGCAGCAGGCCGTAGCGTTTGATGAAGCCAGCCTCGGCGAACTCGGCCCACGAGGGTTCGAATTCAGTCGCCCACTCGCTACGCAGCCAGCCTTCCAGACCGCTGATGACGCCTTGATAAGAGGCATAAAGCGCTTTGACATGCTCAGCGGAAACATTCGGGAAGAAGGTGGTGCGATAACGCAGGCTGCGTTCGCACTCGGGGATTTCGAGGATGCCGCTGGGGCCGATCTCGTGATGGACCGGCTCGCCGAACGTGCCGTCACTGTTCAAAGGCTCAAGCATCACCGGGGTGTTGCCGATCGGCACGAACCGCGCGGCGTCGAACATGTGCACCAGGGTCAGCGGGCCCGCTGCCGGGCACGCGGCGACGGTCGAACTGACAGGGGTGGTGGAATTCTTCGGCGCGACCAGGCGGACTTCGTTGCCGACCTTGAACACCTGCTCGATGTCCAGCGCCTTGCCGGTCCAGAAACTTTCGGCCCAGGCATCGTAGTCATTGAGGCAAAGCCGGAAGTCGCCGAGCAGCGCCTCGATATTCGGCTGCTCGGGGTCCATGGCGGCAACCACCAGCAGGCCGATGGCGTTATTCAAGGCCAGTACCTTGTCAGGTACGAACATTCGCAGTCCCTCGCGCAGATCAAGTTTGAGCGCGAGACTTTGCTAGGGATCAACGGGTAAAGAAGTCGGGAAAGGAGGCGTTTTATGTAGGGAAAATCGCTAAATGACGACGAGCACTTTTTGTATCTGTCAGGGATTGCCCGTTGCTCGATGGCAGCCGCGCTCGCTATGCTGCTGAATCCTTTAATCGATCACGGACCCGGCCGCACCTGAGCCGCCTCTGGGATGTCATTAGAAAACGGATCAGATGCGATGAATGCACCGCTGAATGAATACGGCCCGATCAAGGCCGTGATTTTCGATATGGACGGCTTGTTGCTGGACACCGAGGGCATTTATACCGAGGTCACGTCCATGATTGCCGCGCGCTACGGTCGAGTCTTCGACTGGAGCATCAAACAGAACATTATCGGCCGTGGCGCGGGTGATCTGGCGCGGTACGTGGTTGAGGCGCTGGAGTTGCCCATCACCGCCGAAGAGTTTCTGGTGATTCGCGAACCGCTGATGCGCGAGCGTTTTCCGCGAGCGCTGGCGATGCCCGGCGCCGAGGAACTGGTTCGGCACTTGAAAGCCAACAACATTCCGATCGCGGTTGGCACCAGTTCTTCGCGCCAGTCATTTGGCCAGAAAACCACCTTGCACCGTGACTGGTTCGCGCTGTTCGATTTCGTCGTGACGGCCGATGACCCTGAAGTGGGCGCGGCCAAACCGGCGCCGGACATCTTCCTAACGGCGGCGCGGCGCCTGGGCGTTGCGCCCGAAGATTGCCTGGTGTTCGAAGACTCACCGTTCGGTGTCACGGCGGCGAAAGCGGCGGGGATGACGGCGATTGCGATTCCCGACGCGGCGATGGCTGACGAAAAGTATGCGCATGCCGATGGCATTCTTCGTTCGTTGAAGGCGTTCAACCCGAGTGCATGCGGTTTGCCAGCCCTCGAATGGGCTTAACGACGGAAAACGTGGGAGCAAGCCCGCTCCCACATTTGGATTGTGTTTAAAGCATCAGGCGCCAAAACCACCGTCGATGGTCAGGCTCGCCCCTGTGATGTAACCGGCTTCCGGCCCAACCAGGTAGGCAACAAAGCTGGCGATTTCTTCGGCTTTGCCGTAACGCCCCACCGCCATCAGCGGGATCAGGCTGTCGGCGAAGTCACCGTTGGCCGGGTTCATGTCGGTGTCGACCGGTCCCGGTTGCACGTTGTTGATGGTGATGCCGCGCGGGCCGAGGTCGCGGGCCAGGCCTTTGGTCAGGCCGACCAGCGCCGATTTGCTCATGGCGTAAGGGCCGCCACCGGCGAAGGGCATGCGGTCGGCGTTGGTGCTGCCGATGTTGATGATGCGACCGCCTTCAGTCATGTGTTTGGCGGCGGCCTGGGTGGCGATGAACACGCTGCGCACGTTGATGGCCAGGGTCTGGTCGAAATCTTCGAGTTTGAAATCCTCCAGTGGCGCAACGGCCAGCACGCCGGCGTTGTTGACGAGGATGTCGAGGCGACCAAAGGTTTCTACGGTGGTGGTCACGGCGTTGCGAATGGCCTCGGCGTCGGCGCTGTCGGCCTTGATGGCGAGGGCTTTGCCGCCATTGCCAGTGATGCTGTCTTGCAAGGCTTCGGCTTTGGCCGTGGAGCTGACATAGGTGAAGGCAACGGTCGCGCCTTCAGCGGCCAGGCGTTTGACAATGGCGGCGCCGATGCCGCGGGACCCGCCTTGAATCAAAGCCACTTTGCCGCTGAGGTTCTGAGTAGTCATAACGATCTCCGAAGTCCCGAGGCGAGATGTCTCGGTTGATGGAGCCTAGTATCGATTGCGGATTACACGCTGTGTAGACGGCAATCGCGATAGTCTGTGTAAACCAGAAGTTTATAGTGGCGCCTATGGAAACCTTCAGCAGTATCGAATGCTTCGTGCGCAGCGCCGAGGTTGGCAGCTTCGCCGAAGCCGCGCGACGCTTGAGCCTGACTCCGGCGGCGGTGGGCAAAAGTGTTGCAAAGCTTGAGGCCCGGCTGGGTGTGCGGCTGTTCCAGCGCAGCACGCGAAGCCTGACGTTGACCGAGGCCGGTCACCTGTTTCTCGGCGAAGTCAGTTCCAGCTTGCACACGATCCAGAATGCGGTGGCCAACCTGGCCAGCGCCGAGGGTCTGCCGGCGGGAACACTGAAAGTCAGCATGGGCACGGTGTTCGGGCGTTTATACGTCGTACCCTTGCTAGGCGAATTTCTGCGGCGTTTTCCGGCGATCAACCCCGACTGGCATTTCGATAACCGTCAGGTCGATCTGATCGCTCAGGGTTTCGATGCGGCGATTGGTGGGGGATTCGAGCTGCCGCAAGGCGTGGTGGCGCGTAAGCTGGCGCCGGCGCATCGGGTGTTGGTGGCTTCAGCCGGGTATCTGGCGGCGCGGCCGGTGATCGTCGAGCCCGATCAACTCAAGGACCACGACGGCATCCTGATCCGCTCGCCACAAACCGGTCGGGTGCGTTCCTGGCAATTGACCAGTAGTACTCAGCAACACAACCCGCTGACGCTCAAGGCGCGCATGACCATGAGCGATTCGGAAGCGGCGTGTGCGACGGCGGTCCAGGGGTTGGGCATCGCGTTGGTGAGCATGCCGTTTGCTGCGGGGTATCTGCAGGCCGGGACGTTGCAGCGGGTGTTGCCGGACTGGTATGTCGACGATGGCAATATTTCTATTTATTACGCGGAACACAAACTGCTGCCCGGCAAGACCCGGGCGTTTGTGGATTTCATTATTGAGCAGTTTGCGGAGCAGAGGTTGGGATCGCGGTTCAGTGCGGTTTGAGTTGGCTTGAGACCGCGTCATCGTTCATCACGAGCAGAATCTCCCACAGGGGATTTCACAAAGCTCGGGATCAGGCCTTGGACTTGCTGATGATATTCCCCGCATGCAACCCGCATTCTTTCTGCGTCGCCTCTTCCCACCACCAGCGGCCTTCACGTTCATGCTGGTTCGGCAGCACCGGGCGGGTGCACGGTTCGCAGCCAATGCTGATGAAACCGCGTTCATGCAGGCTGTTGTACGGCAGTTCGAGCATGCGGATGTAACCCCAGATCTCTTCGCTGGTCATTTGCGCCAGCGGGTTGAATTTGTAGAGGGTGCGTTCCGGGGTGGAAAACGCGGTGTCGATTTCCATCACTGCGACGGCGCTGCGTGTGCCCGGGCTCTGGTCCCGACGCTGGCCGGTGGCCCAGGCGGTTACGCCCGACAGCTTGCGTCGCAGCGGTTCGATCTTGCGGATGCCGCAGCACTCGCCATGGCCGTCCTTGTAGAAGCTGAACAGGCCTTTTTCCTTCACGAACGGTTCCAGTTTCGTGTAGTCCGGCGACACCAGTTCGATGTCGATCTTGTAGTGCTCGCGCACCTGATCGATGAAGCGGTAGGTCTCCGGGTGCAGGCGGCCGGTGTCGAGGCTGAACACTTTGACGTTCTTGTTCAGCTTCCAGGCCATGTCCACCAGCACCACGTCCTCGGCGCCGCTGAAAGATATCCACAAGTCATCGCCAAACTCGGCAAACGCGAGTTTCAGGATGTCCTGGGCGGATTTGTTGGCATAGGTCGTGGCGAGTTCCACGACATCGAACGATGGGCTCATCAGGGCGGCTTCCTACAGGTCGGTGGCGCTGGGCGCTCTATATAGGCCTGATGGTAACAAAATCCTGCGGCGGCGGGCGCGCCCTGTGCGTTGCGCGGGGCAGCCTGAGTCGCTAGAGTTCGGCAGTCCTTTTACTCGCTCGACTCAATAATCAATACAAATGGGAGTGTCTTGTGGAAATTGCCTGTCTGGATCTCGAAGGTGTGCTGGTCCCGGAAATCTGGATCGCGTTCGCTGAAAAAACCGGTATTGAATCCCTGAGGGCGACCACCCGGGACATTCCCGACTACGACGTGCTGATGAAACAGCGCCTGCGAATTCTCGACGAGCACGGCTTGAAACTCACTGACATTCAGGAAGTGATCGCCACGCTGAAGCCGCTGGACGGCGCCGTCGAGTTCGTCAACTGGCTGCGTGAGCGGTTTCAGGTAGTGATTCTGTCGGACACGTTCTACGAGTTTTCGCAGCCGCTGATGCGCCAACTGGGGTTCCCGACATTGCTGTGCCATCGTCTGATTACCGACGATTCTGGGCGGGTAACGAGCTATCAGTTGCGTCAGAAAGATCCGAAGCGTCAGTCGGTTCTGGCGTTCAAGAGCCTGTACTACCGCGTGATTGCGGCAGGGGATTCCTACAACGACACCACGATGCTGGGCGAGGCCGATGCCGGGATTCTGTTCCACGCGCCGGACAACGTGATTCGCGAGTTTCCGCAATTTCCGGCGGTGCACAGCTTTGAGGATTTGAAGCAGGAGTTTATCAAGGCTTCAAATCGGGCTTTGAGTTTGTAGCCGCAAAAGCTAGAGGTTCTGCAGGGTTTCCAGCAGGACCTTCACCTTGGTAATCGATTCCTGATATTCGGCCTGCCACTCCGAGTCCGCGACGATCCCGCCACCGCCCCAGCAGCACACCTGCCCATCCTTGACCAGCAGGCTGCGAATTGCGATGGAGCTGTCCATCTCGCCGCGCACGTCCAGGTACAGCAACGAACCGCAATACAACCCACGTCGGGTCGGCTCGAGTTCGTCGATGATCTGCATGGCACGAATCTTCGGTGCACCGGTAATCGATCCGCCCGGGAAACTGCCGGCGATCAGGTCCAGCGTATCCCGGTCATCCGCCAGTTCGCCGGTCACGCTGCTCACAAGGTGATGCACATTCGGATAGCTTTCCAGACTGAACAACTCCGGCACCCGCACCGAGCCGATGCGGCAGGTGCGGCCGAGGTCGTTGCGCAGCAGGTCGACGATCATCAGGTTTTCCGCACGGTCCTTGGGGCTGGCCAGCAGTTCGGCGGCGTTCGCCGCGTCTTCGGCCGACGTCATGCCTCGCGGCCGGGTGCCTTTGATCGGGCGGGTTTCCACGTGACGTTCACTGACTTTGACGAAGCGCTCAGGTGACAGGCTCAACACAGCGCCGCCGTCGGGCAGGCTCTGGAAACCGGAAAACGGTGTTGGGCATGCGGCTCGCAGCGCGATGTACGCAGCCCACGGATCACCCACACATTGCGCACGAAAGCGCTGGGCGAAGTTGACCTGGTAACAGTCGCCGGCCTGGATGTAGTGCTGAATGCGCTCAAGCGCTTGGCGATACTCGTCAGCGCTCAGGTCGGCTTTCATGGAGGCTTTCAGCTTGAACGGCTCGATCGGCTCAGCCGCAGGCTGACTGAACAAGGCGATCAGGCGCTGGCGCTCGCTGTCGATCAGGGTCGGGTGGAACACCAATTGACTGGTGGCCTGGTGGTGGTCGCTGATCAGTGCCCAGTCGTACAGCCCGAAACGCGCATCTGGCAGGTGCAAGTCGTCCAGGGCATGGCTTGGCAGGTGTTCCAGGTGTCGGCCGAAGTCGTAACTCAGGTAACCGATCAGGCCGCCGGCAAACGGCAGTTCATAGGGAACGGCTGCTTTACCGAGTCGTGTCAGATTGTCGCGAAGGCGTTGCAGGAAATCCCTGCCACTTTCGTCAGGCAATACCGCTAATTGCTCCAGTGGCCAGGCGCTGAGCAGGTCATACCGACCACGTTCGGCACTCGGCCGGCCACTGTCGAGCAGCACGGCACCGGGGGCATGACGAATCGCCGCGAAGTACTCGGCGGGGTTGGCGCGATAGGGCAGCGGGTGTACGAAACAGGTCAACATGGGCGGGGCAGATCAGCCATCGAGGCGGGGTGGCGATTGTAGTCCTCTGCAGGATTTGCTCCTAGAGGGGATGTCGGGGATTGGTAGATTGAGAGCGGCTGGCGAGAGGCCTGTGGCGAGGGGATCAACCCTCAACCGCAGGAATATGCCCAAACGTCTCCTGAACAAACTCCACCCGCTCGCGCACCGTCTCGGTGATCCCGCGCGCTTTCAGCTCTTCCAACCGCGCTTCGACCGCATGCGTGCGCAGCGTCAGGCCGCAATCATTGGCAATCTGGATGTTCAACCCGGGCCGGGCATTGAGCTCAAGAATCAGCGGGCCCTTTTCCTGGTCGAGCACCATGTCGACACCGATGTAGCCCAGCCCGCACAGCTCATAACAGCCGGCAGCGAGTTTCATGAAACCGTCCCAGTAGGGCAGTTGCACGCCATCCACCGCGTTGGTGGTGTCCGGGTGTTTGGTGATGATGTTGTTCAGCCAGGTGCCGCGCAATGTCTCCCCGGTCGCGAGGTCGACGCCGACGCCGATGGCGCCCTGGTGCAGGTTGGCCTTGCCGCCGGACTGGCGCGTCGGCAGGCGCAACATTGCCATCACCGGGTAGCCCATCAGCACGATGATGCGAATGTCCGGGACGCCTTCGTAGCTGATGCTTTTGAAGATCTGGTCCGGGATCACGCGGTATTCGATCAGTGCGCGGTCACGGTGACCACCCAGGGAGTACAGGCCGGTGAGGATGCTCGAGATATGGTGCTCGAGTTCCTCATGGCCGATGATCTTGCCGGACACCGTGCGATAGCGGCCCTCGAATCGGTCGGCAACCACAATGATGCCGTCGCCGCCCGCGCCCTGGGCCGGTTTGATCACGAAGTCGTTGCGCCCACCGATGATCTTGTCGAGGTTATCGATTTCTTTCTCGGTGGAGATCACGCCGTACAGCTCCGGCACATGAATGCCGGCGGCGATCGCACGCTCTTTGGTGATGATCTTGTCATCGACAATCGGGTACAGACTGCGCTTGTTGTACTTGAGCACGTAGTCTGCGTTACGCCGATTGATCCCCATGATGCCCCGGGCTTCCAGGGCCTTCCAGGTCTTCCAGAAACCGAACATCAGGTGTCAGCCTTCTTCAGGAAAGCCTTGAAACGCACCAGTTCGGTCAGGCGGTAACCGCGATAACGACCCATCGCCAGCATGAAGCCCACCAGGATCAGCAGGATGGCCGGGAAGGTGAACACGAAGTACACCAACTCCGGCACGCTCATGATCAGGTGCGCCAGGGAGGCAGCGAACAGCGTACCGATCGCCACTTTCATTGCATGACCGGAGCCGCGTTCTTCCCAGGTAATCGACAGGCGTTCGATGGTCATGGTCAAAATCACCATCGGGAACAGTGCCACCGACAATCCGCGTTCCAGCCCGAGTTTATGGCTGAACAGGCTGATCGCCGCGATCAGCACCACCACAAAGGTCAGCACCACCGACAGCCTCGGCAGCATCTGCAACTTCAAGTGTTCAAGGTAGGAACGCAGCGAAAGTCCCAGCGCCGTGATGACCGTGAACAGCACGATCCCGAAGCCAAGCTGGGTTTCGCGGAAGGCGAGGGCGATCAGCACCGGGGTAAAGGTGCCGAGGGTCTGCAAGCCGATCAGGTTCCGCAGGATCAGGATCACCAGCACGCCGATCGGGATCATCACCATGATCATGAACGTCTGCTGGGTTTGCAGCGGCAAACCATATAGCGAGTATTCGAGGAAGTTGGCGTCGGTGTTTTCGTCGGTCAGCTTGGCCAGGCGAATCGCGTTCATTTCGCTGTTGTTCAGGCTGAACGTCACGTTGGCTTTCTTGCCGCCATCGACGGTGATCAGGTTTTCGTCGCCGGTCCACCACAGCAGGCGATCAGTCGGTAGGCCCTGCTCACCGGTTTCCGGGTTGAAATACAGCCAATCGGTGCCGTTGAAGCTGCGCAGCCAGAGTTCCGGCAGTTGCGGCTGGTCAGCCACCAGGCGGATGGTGTGGACCTTTTCCACCGGCACGTGGGCGATGGACAGGACCAGCTCGACGATTTTAGCCTTGTGCCCGGGGGACGGATCGCCGCCCAGCAACAGCTTCACGTTGTCATCGTTGAGATTGTTGACACGCTTGATGGCTTCGCCGATGAAGGTTTCGACGTCGGCCGAATGTTGGCGGATCGGCGCGAGCAGGGCTTCGGCGGCGATTTTTTCTGCGCCTTCGACGGCGATGCTGTCGCGGAAGGTCGGGCCTTTGACCTTGGATTTTTCGCCGGTGTAGCGCTTGGTCAGCACCAGACGGTAATAAAGAGTCTGATTGCCCTTGGCCCGGCGCGCCGACCAGGTGACCTTGCGGTTGCCGTCGACGCGGTTCACGGCCACGCCGTAGTTATTGGAAATGAAGCTCTCGTTGAGGCTGACGTAATCGCGGCTCAGTGGCGGCACGAACATCTGGATCTTGACCGGGTCTTTGGCACTGGCGACGAACTCGACCTTGGCGTCGATGTTCCACAAGTCGTCGGTGGCGTCCTCGGTCACGGGAATGCCGAGCACGAAAATCTGATAGGCCGTAACTGAAATGCCCAGCACCACCAGGATGGCGATCAGCAGTTTCAGATGGAGGGTAAGAGCGCGCATTGGAATTACTCTGCGGTATGTGCGTCGGTGGCGCAGGCGGGTTTGCCAGCAGCGTATTTAAGACTGGGGTCGACCAGCGCGTCGAAGCGTTTCAGCGCTTCGGAGCCGATCAAGAGCGGATATTGGAAGGCACTACGGTCAGTTAGGTTCACTTCGATGCTGCGTAAAGCCGAACCCATGCAGATATCCAGCTCGATCACCGGACGGGCGGTGTACTTCTTGCCTTCATCCGGGTCGTAGTCGCCGGCACGACGCTTGATCTTGCTGACGCGGGCCAGTGGCCGTTCGATGGGGTGTGAATGCGCGGTGTCGATGGCCAGAAAGAAGCGCACCCAGGACTCGCCATTGCGTTTGAAGCGTTTGATGTCGCGGGCACTCAAGGAAGCGGTTTTCGCCCCGGTGTCGAGTTTGGCGGCGACTTCCAGGTTGATGCCGTCCAGGGAGGCGTACTCGTTGAGGCCGTACACGGTCTTTTCCCCCGCCGCGGCGAAACCGGGCAGGCAAAGAAGATAAAGGAATGTGGGGAAGGGCTTGAGTCTCATAAATCCTGGTGCGCAGCGGTCCGTACTTCGATTCAAGGCCCTGGCATCGCTGCGCAAGCTCCCTCGTATGCCTATCAACTATTTATGACAAGCAGTGCAGATGTCACAAACAAATGCGGGCGGCATTCTAGCACGGTGGGTTTATGGCGCCAGCGCTGGCGGGGGGCTATAAACAGAGGGGCTGCTTCGTTGTGGTGCAGATGGTTATTAGACGATTGTCGACAATACCTATTTATCCTTTGACTGTTACGCCTGTTTTCGCTAGTTTTTGCGGCATTGGCTTTCAAGGTGTCGACAATATGCTGGATCAACTCGATCCCCCGGTGATTACGCAAGACGATTCGGAGACGCTTTCCGAAAACGTCTTCCGCCGCATTCAGGCGGCCATCGTCAAAGGCGAGATCGCCCCGGGCAGCAAGATCTCCGAGCCGGAGCTGGCGCGCACCTATGGCATAAGCCGCGGACCGCTGCGCGAGGCGATCCACCGCCTGGAAGGCCAGCGTCTGCTGGTCCGCGTACCGCACGTCGGGGCGCGAGTGGTTTCACTGAGTCATGCCGAGTTGCTGGAACTCTACGAGATTCGCGAATCCCTCGAAGGTATGGCCTGCCGTCTGGCGGCCGAGCGCATGACCGTCGAAGAAATCGACGAACTGCGCCGGGTCCTCGAAACCCACGAGCGCGATGAGGCGTTTCAGGCCGGCGTTGGCTATTACCAGCAGGAAGGTGACTTCGACTTCCACTACCGGATCATCCAGGGCAGCGGCAACCGCACCCTGACGCAAATGCTCTGCGGCGAGCTCTATCAGCTGGTGCGCATGTACCGCATCCAGTTTTCCACCACACCCAATCGCCCGCACCAGGCCTTTGCCGAACACCACCGAATTCTCGACGCCATCGCCGACCGTGACGGTGAACTCGCCGAGTTGTTGATGCGCCGTCACATCGGCGCCTCCAAACGCAATATCGCCCGTCATTACCAGGACGGCGCTAACCAGACAGCCACTGAACGAGGTGAGTCATGAGTTCCAACAAGAGCACTCCAGGCCAGCGTTTCCGCGATGCGGTCGCCAGCGAACATCCGCTGCAAGTGGTCGGCGCGATCAACGCCAACCACGCGCTGCTGGCCAAGCGCGCCGGTTTCAAGGCTATTTATCTGTCGGGTGGCGGGGTGGCGGCCGGCTCCCTCGGCGTGCCGGACCTGGGCATCACTGGCCTGGATGACGTGCTGACTGACGTTCGTCGCATTACCGATGTGTGCGACCTGCCGTTGCTGGTGGACGTGGACACCGGTTTCGGTTCCTCGGCGTTCAACGTCGCGCGCACCGTCAAGTCGATGATCAAGTTCGGCGCGGCGGCGATTCACATCGAAGACCAGGTCGGCGCCAAGCGCTGCGGTCACCGTCCTAATAAAGAGATCGTGTCCCTGCAGGAAATGGTCGACCGGATCAAGGCTGCCGTCGATGCGCGCACCGATGACAGCTTCGTGATCATGGCCCGCACCGACGCCCTGGCGGTGGAAGGCCTGGAATCTGCGCTGGATCGCGCCGCGGCGTGCATCGAGGCCGGCGCCGACATGATTTTCCCGGAAGCCATCACCGAACTGGACATGTACAAGCTGTTCGCCAACCGCGTGAAAGCGCCGATCCTGGCCAACATCACCGAATTCGGCGCGACGCCGCTGTACACCACCGAGCAACTGGCCGCTGCGGACGTGTCGCTGGTGCTGTACCCGCTGTCCGCTTTCCGCGCTATGAACAAAGCGGCGGAAAACGTCTACACCGCCATTCGCCGCGACGGCACGCAACAGAACGTCATCGACACCATGCAAACCCGCATGGAGCTTTACGATCGCATCGACTACCACACCTTCGAGCAGAAGCTCGATGCGTTGTTTGCCGCCAAGAAATAATGAAAGCGCTGTAGGAGCGAAGCTTGCTCGCGAAGACGGACTGACATTCAATTTAATGTCGTCTGACACACCGCTTTCGCGAGCAAGCTTCGCTCCTACAAGTTTCCCTGACAAATTCAAGAAAAACTGGAGACAGCAATGGCCGAAGCAAAAGTACTCAGTGGCGCCGGGCTCCGTGGCCAGGTTGCCGGGCAAACCGCTCTGTCCACCGTGGGCCAGTCGGGCGCAGGCCTGACCTATCGCGGCTACGACGTTCGCGAACTGGCGGCTGACGCGCAATTCGAAGAAGTGGCTTACCTGCTGCTTTACGGCGAACTGCCGACCAAGGCACAGCTCGCCGCTTACGTGAGCAAACTGAGCAAGCTGCGCGACTTGCCGCAAGCGCTCAAAGAAGTGCTGGAACGCATTCCCGCCGACGCCCACCCGATGGACGTGATGCGCACCGGTTGCTCGTTCCTGGGCAACCTCGAACCGGAGAAAGACTTCTCCGAACAACACGACATCACCGATCGTCTGCTGGCCGCGTTCCCGGCGATCATGACCTACTGGTATCGCTTCAGCCACGAAGGCAAACGCATCGAGTGTGTGAGCGACGAACAGTCCATCGGCGGCCACTTCCTGCACCTGCTGCACGGTAAGAAGCCGAGCGAGTTGCACGTCAAGGTGATGAACGTTTCGCTGATTCTCTACGCGGAACACGAGTTCAACGCCTCGACCTTCACCGCACGGGTTTGCGCCTCGACGCTGTCGGACATGTATTCCTGCGTCACCGCGGCCATCGGTTCGCTGCGCGGTCCGTTGCATGGCGGCGCCAACGAAGCGGCGATGGAAATGATCGAGCGCTTCTCGTCGCCTCAAGAGGCGGTCGAGGGCACCCTCGGCATGCTGGCGCGCAAGGACAAGATCATGGGCTTCGGCCACGCAATCTATAAAGACAACGATCCGCGCAATGAGGTGATCAAGGGCTGGTCGAAAAAACTCGCCGACGAAGTGGGCGACACTGTGTTGTTCCCGGTTTCCGAAGCCATCGACGCAACCATGTGGGAACAGAAGAAACTGTTCCCGAACGCCGACTTCTACCATGCGTCGACGTACCACTTCATGGGCATCCCGACCAAGTTGTTCACCCCGATCTTCGTCTGCTCGCGCCTGACCGGCTGGGCGGCGCACGTGTTCGAACAACGCGCCAACAACCGAATCATCCGCCCGAGCGCCGAATATGTAGGCGTCGAACAGCGCAAGTTCGTGCCAATCGAACAACGCTGAATGGTGGGGGTTACCGCACCGGTTACTGATTGAACCGAAACCCAATGTGGGAGCGGGCTTGCTCGCGAAGACGGACTGACATTCAACATCTATGTCGACTGATACACCGCATTCGCGAGCAAGCCCGCTCCCACATTTGACCGAGTTCATTTCAGCATCGGTGCCAGGCCCCACCCTTTGTTATCACCGTGACCGAGTCCTGACGATGAACACTGAATTCCGTAAACCGCTGCCCGGCAGCCATCTGGATTACTTCGACGTCCGCGCGGCTGTCGAGGCCATCCAGCCTGGCGCCTACGACACCCTGCCGTACACCTCCCGCGTGCTGGCGGAAAACCTGGTGCGTCGCTGCGACCCGGCCACGCTTACCGAATCCCTGAAGCAATTCATCGAGCGCAAACGCGACCTCGATTTCCCGTGGTTCCCGGCTCGCGTGGTGTGCCACGACATTCTTGGCCAGACCGCGCTGGTCGACCTCGCTGGCCTGCGTGACGCCATCGCCCTGCAAGGGGGTGACCCGGCGCAAGTGAACCCGGTGGTGCCGACGCAATTGATCGTCGACCACTCCCTGGCCGTCGAGCGCGGTGGCTTCGACCCGGAGGCGTTCGAGAAGAACCGCGCCATCGAAGACCGTCGCAACGAAGACCGTTTCCACTTCATCAACTGGACCAAAAAGGCCTTCAAGAACGTTGATGTGATCCCGCCGGGCAACGGGATCATGCACCAGATCAACCTGGAGAAAATGTCTCCGGTGATCCAGGTGCGCGACGGCGTGGCGTTCCCCGACACCTGCGTCGGCACCGACAGCCACACCCCGCACGTCGACGCGCTGGGCGTGATCGCTATTGGTGTCGGTGGCCTGGAAGCCGAGAGCGTGATGCTTGGCCGCGCGTCGTGGATGCGCCTGCCGGAAAGCGTCGGCGTTGAACTGACCGGCAAGCTGCAACCGGGCATCACCGCCACCGACATGGTGCTGGCGCTGACCGAGTTCCTGCGTCAGCAAAAAGTCGTCGGCGCATGGCTGGAGTTCTTCGGTGAAGGCGCCGCCGCACTGACCCTCGGCGACCGCGCAACCATCTCCAACATGGCCCCGGAATACGGCGCCACTGCAGCGATGTTCTACATCGATCAGCAGACCATCGACTACCTCAAGCTCACCGGCCGTGAAGACGAGCAAGTGCAGTTGGTCGAGAACTACGCCAAGCAAACCGGCCTGTGGGCGGACAGCTTGAAGAATGCGCAATACGAACGTGGGTTGACCTTCAACCTGTCTTCGGTGGTGCGCAACATGGCCGGCCCGAGCAATCCCCACGCTCGCGTCGCAACTTCCGATCTCGCCGCCCAAGGCATCTCCGGTCAATGGGACGATGTGCCGGGCCAGATGCCGGATGGCGCGGTGATCATCGCCGCCATCACCAGTTGCACCAACACCAGCAACCCGCGCAACGTGATCGCCGCCGGCCTGCTGGCGCGCAATGCCAACAAGCTTGGGCTGACCCGCAAGCCGTGGGTCAAATCGTCCCTGGCGCCGGGTTCGAAAACCGTGGCGCTGTACCTGGACGAAGCGGGCCTGACCACCGAACTGGAGCAACTCGGTTTCGGTATCGTCGCCTTCGCCTGCACTACGTGCAACGGCATGTCCGGCGCGCTGGACCCGGTTATCCAGCAAGAGATCATCGACCGCGACCTGTACGCCACTGCCGTGTTGTCCGGCAACCGTAACTTCGACGGCCGGATCCACCCTTACGCCAAGAATGCATTCCTCGCGTCGCCGCCGTTGGTAGTGGCTTACGCCATCGCCGGGACCATCCGCTTCGACATCGAAAAAGATGTGCTGGGCGTGGTTGATGGCAAGGAAATCCGCCTGAAAGACATCTGGCCAAGCGACGAAGAAATCGACGCAGTGGTGAAGGCGTCGGTCAAGCCGGAGCAGTTCCGTCAGGTCTACATTCCGATGTTCGCCATCCACGAAGACACCGGCCCGAAAGTGACGCCGCTGTACGACTGGCGCGAGATGAGCACCTACATCCGCCGTCCGCCGTACTGGGAAGGCGCGCTGGCCGGGGCGCGTCCGCTCAAGGGCATGCGCCCGCTGGCGGTGCTGCCGGACAACATCACCACCGATCACCTGTCGCCGTCGAATGCCATCATGCTGGACAGCGCGGCGGGTGAATACCTGGCGAAAATGGGCCTTCCGGAAGAGGACTTCAACTCCTACGCCACGCACCGCGGCGACCACCTGACCGCGCAGCGCGCCACCTTTGCCAACCCGAAACTGTTCAATGAAATGGTTCAGGAAAACGGCAAGGTCAAGCAGGGTTCGCTGGCGCGCGTCGAGCCGGAAGGCCAAGTAATGCGCATGTGGGAAGCCATCGAAACCTACATGGAACGCAAGCAGCCGCTGATCATCATCGCCGGCGCCGACTACGGTCAGGGGTCGTCCCGCGACTGGGCGGCCAAAGGCGTGCGTCTGGCCGGTGTCGAGGCGATTGCCGCTGAAGGTTTCGAACGCATCCACCGCACCAATCTGGTGGGCATGGGCGTGTTGCCGCTGGAATTCAAACCGGGCACCGACCGTCACACCTTGGCCATCGATGGCAGTGAAACCTACGACGTGATCGGTGAGCGCACCCCGCGTGCCGAGCTGACGCTGGTGATCAACCGCAAGAACGGCGAGCGCGTCGAAGTGCCGGTGACCTGTCGTCTCGACACCGCCGAAGAAGTGTCGATCTACGAGGCGGGCGGCGTGCTGCAACGCTTCGCTCAGGACTTCCTCGAAGAATCGGCGGTTGCCGTTTAACACGATGAGTTCGGGCGGGGCCATGCGGTCCCGCTCGATCCTAAAAGGAACATTATGGCTCACGCACCTCAAATCGCCCCTCAAATTAAAATCGCCGCCACCTACATGCGCGGCGGCACCAGCAAAGGCGTGTTTTTCAGCCTGAAAGACCTGCCCGAAACGGCACAGGTTCCAGGTCCTGCTCGCGACGCCTTGTTACTGCGGGTGATCGGCAGCCCCGACCCGTATGACAAGCAAATCGACGGCATGGGCGGCGCGACATCCAGCACCAGCAAAACCGTGATCCTGTCGAAAAGCATCAAGGCTGATCACGATGTCGATTACCTGTTTGGTCAGGTCTCGATCGACAAGCCTTTCGTCGACTGGAGCGGTAACTGCGGCAACCTGTCGGCAGCGGTAGGATCGTTCGCCATCAGCAACGGTCTGGTGGACGCCAGCCGCATCCCGCACAACGGCGTTGCCGTGGTTCGCGTGTGGCAGGCCAACATCGGCAAGACCATCATCGCCCACGTGCCGATCACCAACGGTGAAGTGCAGGAAACCGGCGATTTCGAACTCGACGGCGTGACCTTCCCGGCCGCTGAAGTGCAGGTCGAGTTCATGGACCCGGCCGCAGAAGAAGAGGGTGGCGGCGGTTCGATGTTCCCCACCGGCAACCTGGTGGATGACCTCGAAGTGCCCGGTGTCGGGACCTTCAAGGCAACGATGATCAATGCGGGTATCCCGACGATTTTCGTTAATGCCCAAGACATCGGCTACACAGGCACCGAGTTGCAGGGCGCGATCAATGGCGACCCAAAAGCCTTGCTGATGTTCGAGACCATCCGGGCTTACGGCGCGTTGCGCATGGGTCTGATCAAGGATCTGGACGAAGCGGCCAAGCGTCAGCACACGCCGAAGGTTGCCTTTGTGGCCAAGCCTGCGGACTACGTTGCTTCGAGTGGCAAAGCGATTGCGGCGGGTGATGTCGACTTGCTGGTGCGCGCGTTGTCGATGGGCAAATTGCATCACGCGATGATGGGCACGGCCGCCGTGGCTATCGGTACAGCAGCGGCGATTTCCGGGACGTTGGTGAACCTCGCCGCGGGTGGTATCGAACGCAATGCCGTGTGCTTTGGGCATCCGTCCGGCACCCTGCGGGTGGGCGCTGAGGCGAGCCAGGTGAACGGTGAATGGACCGTGAACAAAGCCATCATGAGCCGCAGTGCGCGGGTGTTGATGGAAGGTTATGTCCGTGTTCCCGGCGATTCGTTCTGATCCCGACACCGAGCCCATGTGGGAGCGGGCTTGCTCGCGAAAGCGGTGGGTCAGTCGACATCAATGTTGGATGTCAGACCGCCTTCGCGAGCAAGCCCGCTCTCACACTGGATTGCATTTCAATAATAAGAAATTGTCATCGACTGAGATTTATCTGAACCGAGGTCCCATCAACGAACCACTTCAAGAGTGAATCGAACATGAGCGCCAACGTCGACCTGAACAACCGCCCCGACTACGACACCGTCCTGCAGGACATCGCCGATTACGTCCTCAACTTCAAAATCGAGTCCAAGGAAGCGTTGGACACTGCCCGCAACTGCCTGATCGACACCCTCGGCTGCGGCCTCCTGGCCCTGCGCTTCCCCGAATGCACCAAACACCTGGGCCCTATCGTGGAAGGCACCGTCGTCCCGTTCGGCGCGCGCGTCCCCGGCACCAGTTTCCGTCTCGATCCCGTCAAAGCGGCATGGGACATCGGCTGCATCGTGCGCTGGCTCGACTACAACGACACCTGGCTTGCTGCTGAATGGGGGCATCCGTCCGATAACCTTGGCGGCATTCTTGCGGTGGCCGATCACCTGTCGCAAAAGCGCCTGGCCAATGGCGATGCGCCGCTGACTGTCCGCGTGGTGCTCGAAGCCATGATCATGGCCCACGAGATTCAAGGCGTGATAGCACTGGAAAACTCCTTCAATCGGGTAGGGCTCGATCACGTCATCCTGGTGAAAGTCGCCTCGACCGCCGTCACCGCCAAACTCATGGGCGCCAATCGCGAGCAGTTACTGTCAGCGTTATCCCACGCCTTCGCCGACGGCCAGGCGCTGCGCACGTATCGGCATGCGCCGAATGCCGGGTCGCGCAAATCCTGGGCTGCGGGCGATGCGTCCAGTCGCGGCGTGCGCCTGGCGGACATGGCGATGCGCGGCGAGATGGGCATTCCCGGCGTGCTGACGGCCAAACAGTGGGGCTTCTACGATGTGTTGTTCAGCCACACCAATAACGATCTGGCGCTCAAGTCCGAAGACAAACGCGCCTTCAGCTTCTCCCGCCCATACGGCACCTACGTGATGGAAAACGTGCTGTTCAAAATCAGTTTTCCCGCTGAATTCCACGCACAAACCGCCTGTGAAGCGGCGGTGACTCTGCATCCACAGGTTAGAAATCGTCTGCATGAGATCGATAAAATCGTCATCACCACCCACGAGTCGGCGATCCGCATCATTTCCAAGGTTGGCCCGCTGGCCAATGCGGCGGACCGCGACCACTGCATTCAGTACATGACGGCGGTGCCGCTGGCATTTGGCAATCTGATAGCCGAGCAGTACGAAGACAGCTTCCACATGGCGCACCCGATCATCGATGTGTTGCGCGAGAAAATGGTCATCGCCGAAGACCCACAGTACACCCGCGAGTATCTGGAGGCTGACAAGCGTTCCATCGCCAACGCGATCGAGGTGTTTTTCAAGGACGGCTCGAGCACCGAGAAGGTGGTAGTGGAGTATCCGATCGGCCATCGCCGTCGCCGCACCGATGGCATTCCGTTGCTGGAGGACAAGTTCAAGGCCAACCTGGCGACGCGCTTCACCGCCCAGCGCAGTGCCGAGATTTTTGCGTTGTGCAAGGATCAGGCGAAGCTTGAAGCGACACCGGTGAATCGCTTCGTCGACCTGTTCGTGATCTGACACGAATCCCTGTAGGAGATAGCGGTGCGGCGATCCGACTTGCCGCACCGCTGTCTCCTGCAGGGGCGACCGGCGTCAGCCCTTGAGCCATTTTTCGACGGGTAATTTGGTGATGGCAAAACCGGTCAGCAGCACTGCCGAATACCCCATCAACTCCCGTGAAAGACTTTGCCCCTCGTACCACGCGCCAATCACCACCGCGAACACCGGAAAAATAATAAACACGAACGACAAAATGATCGGACTCAAACGTTTGAGCAGCAAAAAGTAAACGATAAACCCACCCACTGAGGCCACCAACCCCAGATACAGCAGGGCGCCCCAAGACCGTGCGGTGATGTCATCGAACACTGGCGCTTCGAAGCGCAGCCCCGCCACAAACAGCATCAAACCGGCCAGGCCGATGGGCAGCGTGTTGTAAGTAATCACGCTGATCGCACTGCCTTGCTTCTTGGTGATCACGTAACACAGCGCATGCATGACCGCTGCCGCCAGAATCGCCAGCACCCCATAGAATTCGGCGTGGTCCAGGTGCAGCCCCTGGCTACGAATAATCATGAACAGACTGCCGAAACCGATGGCGATGCCAATCACTTGCGAGGGGTAGATTTTCTCCCGCAGAAACACGGCGCAAAACATCAGAATGAACACCGGCATGCAGCTGAACAGCAGCGCGGTCAGGCCGGACGACACGTGCATCTCGCCGTAGTTGAGCAAGTAATACGGCAGGCTGAAATACGACAGCGTGACGAACACGAAAAACCAGCGACTTTGCCGTGGAAACAGCAGCGGCTCGCGACGCAGCAGGGCGAAACTCAAAAACAGCGGAAAAGCGATCAGAAAACGCAGCCCGGCGGCGGTCAGTGGCGGCACACTTTCGACGGCAATCTTGATGCCCAGCCACGTGGTCCCCCAACTCAGGCAAACAATCAGGAACAGTGCGCTGGTGACCAGTCCGGCCAGCCAGGGATTGCGGATACTTGAAGATGCGCTGAGGGCAATGGACATGATCGTGCTCCTTCGTCGTCGAAATTGACGCGGTTACCAAATAGGTCTATTTCTGATTGATCCTGTTTTCAGCACGCTATTCGGGATGGAAATGACTGTCAAAGTAAGTATTGCCACGGTGTCAATTCTGCGAGAAGGCCTGACTCAGGGGCGCGGCGTGAAGTACAAGCGCCTGGCCGAGGCCCTCGAAAAAAGCATCGGCGACGGCTTGATCGAGCCCGGTAGCAAACTGCCGCCCCATCGTTTGTTGGCGGACAGCCTGGGCGTGACCATCGGCACCATCAGCCGTGCGTATGGCGAACTGGAGCGGGTAGGGTTGGTCGTGGCTCGTGTAGGAGATGGCACCTATGTGCGTCAGCGCGGGATGGAACGGCCGCGCGATTCCGGCTTTCGCAATGTCAGCGACGAGCCACAGCCATTCTTCGATATGAGTCGGAATCAGCCGATTCCGGGGCAGGAAGGTGCTTTTCTGAGTCAAAGCCTGCAGATTTTGGCCAACGACCCGCACACCTTGCAGATGATCAGCGGTTACACGGCGGATGGCGGATTACCGCGCCATCGTGCGGCAGGTGCCCATTGGCTGCGGCATCAGGCGTTCGTGCCGAGCGCCGAGCAGGTCATTTGCGTCAATGGCGGCCAGCACGGCTTGCTCTGCGTGTTGATGGCCCTGCTCAAACCCGGTGACACACTGGTGACCGAGCAGTTGACCTACCCGGGGCTGATCAGCGTCGCCCGCATGCTCGGCATAAAGCTGATCGGCGTCGGGATGGATGACGAAGGATTGCTGCCCGACGCGTTGTCGGACGTTTGCCTGCATCATCGGGTATCTGCGGTGTACTGCACGCCGACCATCCAGAATCCTACGGCGGCGGTGATGTCCGTCCCACGACGCGAGGCGATTGCCGAAGTCTGTCGCCAGCACAATCTGCTGATCATCGAGGACGAAGCCCACGCCGTGCTGGCGCAGCAACGGCCGTTGCCCTTGAGTCACTTTGCCCCGGAGCGTTCGGTGTTGATCGGCAGCTTGAGCAAAGCGGTTTCGGCGGGTTTACGGGCGGGTTATCTGCATGCGCCGCAACCGTTGATCGGACGCTTGAGCGCAGCGGTGCGCGGGACGTGCTGGATGGCGAGTCCACTGTCGATGGAGCTGGCGACGGCGTGGATCGAAAACGGTATCGCCGAACAGTTGCTGGGGCAGCAGATTGTCGAAATCAGCCGCCGCAAGCGTTTGGTCAGCGCGGTGTTAGAAGAGGTCGGATACAAGACTCATCCCAATAGCCCACACTTTTGGATCGAAGTGCCCGAGCCGTGGCGAGCGTCGCAGATTGCGGCGGAGCTCAAGCAGAACAATTATCTGGTGGCCACCGCGGAGGCGTTTGCGGTCGGGCATGGGGCGGTGCCGCAATGCATTCGGGCGAGTGTGTGCAATTCGGCGGGGGATGATCGGTTGCTGCTGCAAGGGTTTGAAGCGTTGGCAAGGGCATTGACCGAGACCGTGTAATCGTTCATCGCGGGCAAGCCTCGCTCCTACGGGGTTCGATTCGTTCACTGCATGCGGGATCGACATAAAACCTGTAGGAGCGAGGCTTGCCCGCGAAGGCGTCCTCGCGGGCGCTACAAATCTACTTGAACCGCCGCTCAACACCTTTTTCGACGAGGATCTTCGCCGAAATCTCTTCCACGGAGAAATGCGTGGAATTGATGTTCGGGATGTTCTCGCGACGAAACAGGTTCTCCACCTCGCGTACTTCAAACTCGCACTGGGCGTAGCTCGAATAGCGGCTGTTGGGCTTGCGCTCGTTGCGGATGGCGGTGAGGCGGTCCGGGTCGATGGTCAGGCCGAACAACTTGTGCTGGTGGGCGCGCAGGGCAGTGGGCAGTTGCAGGCGTTCCATGTCGTCTTCGGTCAGCGGGTAGTTGGCCGCGCGGATGCCGAATTGCATCGCCATGTACAGGCAGGTCGGGGTCTTGCCGCAACGGGACACGCCGACCAAAATCAGGTCGGCTTTGTCGTAGTAATGCGTGCGGGCGCCGTCGTCGTTGTCGAGGGCGAAGTTCACCGCCTCAATCCTCTCCATGTAATTGGTGTTGCTGCCAATCGAGTGAGACTTGCCGACGGTATAGGAAGAATGCTCGGTCAGTTCCTGTTCAAGCGGCGCCAGGAAGGTCGAGAAAATGTCGATCATGAAACCATTGGACGTTGCGAGGATCTCACGGATGTCCTGATTGACGATGGTGTCGAAGATAATCGGCCGGAAGCCGTCGGTTTCGGCGGCTTTGTTGATTTGTTGTACCATGGCCCGCGCTTTATCCACGTTGTCGATGTACGGACGCGTGAATTTGCTGAAGGTAATGTTCTCGAACTGCGCCAGGAGGCTTTGACCCAGGGTTTCGGCTGTGATGCCGGTGCCATCGGAGATGAAGAAAGCAGATCGTTTCATTTGCACCTTGGGCCTTAAGCTAATAACGAATCTTGGATATGATAGGCGCGATTTGCCGGCCGCCAGTGGCCCGCATTCTCACTTATTTTCCAGGTCCAGGCCATACAGCTGGCAAACGCTCCCCCGAGCAGCCGGCTTCTGAGCTTTTCCAACACAGTTAGTGGAGAGATCACCTTGGTAGAGTACGTAGTTTCCCTCGATAAGCTCGGCGTCCATGATGTAGAGCACGTAGGGGGCAAGAACGCATCCCTGGGCGAGATGATCAGTAACCTCGCAGGTGCCGGTGTATCGGTACCCGGTGGCTTCGCCACGACAGCTCAGGCTTATCGTGATTTTCTGGAACTGAGCGGCCTGAACGATCAGATCCACGCCGCGCTCGACGCCCTCGACGTCGATGATGTCAACGCCCTGGCCAAGACCGGTGCCCAGATCCGCAAATGGATCATGGAAGCCGAATTCCCCGAGAAGCTCAACGCCGAGATCCGTACCGCGTTCGCCACGCTGTCGGCCGGCAACCCTGACATGGCCGTGGCCGTGCGCTCTTCCGCTACCGCCGAAGACCTGCCGGACGCTTCCTTTGCCGGTCAGCAGGAAACCTTCCTGAACATCCGTGGTGTCGAAAACGTCATTCGCGCCGCCAAAGAGGTGTTCGCCTCCCTGTTCAACGACCGCGCGATTTCCTACCGCGTCCACCAGGGCTTCGACCACAAACTGGTCGCCCTGTCAGCTGGCGTGCAGCGCATGGTCCGCTCCGAAACCGGCACCGCCGGCGTGATGTTCACCCTCGACACCGAGTCGGGCTTCCGTGACGTGGTGTTCATCACCGGCGCCTACGGCCTGGGTGAAACCGTCGTACAAGGCGCGGTGAACCCGGATGAGTTCTACGTCCACAAAGGCACGCTGGCCGCCGGTCGTCCGGCCATACTGCGTCGCAACCTGGGCAGCAAGGCCATTAAGATGATCTACGGCGAAGTGGCCACGGCCGGCAAGTCGGTCAAGACCATCGACGTCGACAAGGCTGATCGCGCCCGTTTCTGCCTGACCGACGCCGAAGTCAGCGAACTGGCCAAGCAAGCGATGATCATCGAGAAGCACTACAAGTGCCCGATGGACATCGAATGGGCCAAAGACGGCGACGACGGCAAGCTCTACATCGTTCAGGCCCGTCCTGAAACCGTGAAGAGCCGTACCTCGGCCAACGTCATGGAACGCTACCTGTTGAAAGAAACCGGCACCGTACTGGTTGAAGGTCGCGCCATCGGCCAGCGCATCGGCGCCGGCAAGGTCCGCATCATCAAGGACGTGTCCGAGATGGACAAAGTCCAGCCAGGCGACGTACTGGTCTCCGACATGACCGACCCGGACTGGGAACCGGTCATGAAGCGCGCCAGCGCCATCGTCACCAACCGCGGCGGTCGTACCTGCCATGCGGCGATCATCGCTCGCGAACTGGGTATCCCGGCCGTGGTCGGTTGCGGCAACGCCACCCAGCTGTTGAAAGACGGCCAGGGCGTGACCGTTTCCTGCGCGGAAGGCGACACCGGTTACATCTTCGAAGGCGAACTGGGCTTCGACATCAAGAAAAACTCCGTGGACGCCATGCCTGATCTGCCGTTCAAGATCATGATGAACGTCGGCAACCCGGATCGTGCATTCGACTTCGCGCAACTGCCGAACGCCGGTGTGGGCCTGGCCCGTCTGGAATTCATCATCAACCGCATGATCGGTGTCCACCCCAAAGCGCTGTTGAACTACGACGGTCTGCCGCAGGACATCAAGGACAGCGTCGACAAGCGCATTGCCGGTTACGACGATCCGGTCGGCTTCTATGTCGATAAACTGGTCGAAGGCATCAGCACCCTGGCCGCTGCGTTTACCCCGAAAAAGGTCATCGTGCGTCTGTCGGACTTCAAGTCCAACGAATACGCGAACCTGATCGGCGGCAAACTCTACGAGCCGGAAGAAGAAAACCCGATGCTGGGCTTCCGTGGTGCCTCGCGTTACATCAGCGAAGCGTTCCGTGACTGCTTCGAACTCGAATGCCGCGCGCTCAAGCGCGTGCGTAACGAGATGGGCCTGACCAACGTTGAAATCATGGTGCCGTTCGTCCGTACTTTGGGCGAAGCGAGCCAGGTGATCGATCTGCTGGCCGAAAACGGGCTGGCTCGCGGCGAGAACGGTCTGCGCATCATCATGATGTGTGAATTGCCATCCAACGCGATCCTGGCTGAAGAATTCCTCGAGTTCTTCGACGGCTTCTCCATCGGCTCCAACGACCTGACTCAGCTGACGCTGGGCCTGGACCGTGACTCCGGGATCATTGCTCACCTGTTCGACGAGCGTAATCCTGCGGTCAAGAAGCTGCTGGCGAACGCGATTCAGGCCTGCAACAAGGCTGGCAAGTACATCGGCATTTGCGGTCAGGGACCTTCGGACCACCCTGATCTGGCCAAGTGGCTGATGGAGCAGGGCATCGAAAGTGTTTCGTTGAACCCCGATTCCGTACTGGAAACCTGGTTCTTCCTGGCTGAAGGTCAAGCAGCAGTTTGATGGTGTGAGAGAAAGGGCCGCTCCCACACGGGGCGGTCTTTTTAGAGATTCAAGCAGGGCGGGCTCCTCTGGAAGCCGCCCTTTTTTGTGCAAGAGCATTATGCAAAGCAGCAGCAACCTATTTCCTGTCGCCCTGATCAGCGCCGAGCGTCGCGGCGATCTGAGCGAAGATGTCTATCGTTTGAAACCTGGCAACAGCCCTGACGGCACCGTTGAACTGGCGGTGACACGCCTGGGCATGGCCGATGAATCGTCTGTGCGCGGTGTGCCGGTAATTTTGTTGCACGGCAGTTTTTCCAATCGCCGGTTCTGGTTCTCGCCCAAAGGGCTTGGGCTGGGTGCCTACCTGACGCGTCTGGGGTTCGATGTCTGGATTCCCGAAATGCGTGGTCACGGCCTGTCCCAGCGTAATCAGAACTACCGCAAGAACCGTGTTGCCGACTACGCCCGTTACGATCTGCCGGCGATTGGCGCCTTTGTGCGCGAGCAGAGCGGGCAAGTCCCGCACTGGATAGGTCACTCGCTGGGCGGTATCACGCTGGCGGCGGCGCTGGGTGGGCAATACATCGGCGAGCCTGTCGTCGCGTCTGCGGCGTTCTTCGGTACGCAAGTCAGTCGCACCTACTGGCCGTTGAAAATTCCACCGGTGGAGTGGAGCGGTCGCTTCATTCTCAAGCGTTTTGCCCAACTGTCTGGTTCCCGGCTCAAGCGCGGCCCGGAGGACGAGCCGATTGGGCTGGCGCTGGAAAGCATGCGCTGGTATGGCCTGTTCGGGCGCTTCGGCGATGCGGACAAGGACTGGTGGGCGGGATTGGCCGAGGTTCAATTGCCGGTGCTGGCCGTGAGTGCCGCCGGCGACCACCAGGATCCGGCGTGGGCGTGCCGCAAGCTGTTCGATCAAGTGGGTTGCGAACACAAGCAATTCATCAACCTTGGCCGGGAACAGGGCTTTGGCGATAATTTCGGTCACGTTGAGATGCTGGTGAGCAAAGCCGCGCAGGTCGAAGTCTGGCCGTTGGTGGCTCGCTGGCTGGCCGATCAACAAACGCCGCTACTGGGTGAGAAGCCGGATTTGGCCACGACCGTCTGAGCCCGATGCTCTAACAAGGGCATTTCGCTCCGGTCGGCATGCGGCTAAGATATGACGCATTGAGCTTTTTCGGTCACTTTGCGACATCCTCGATTGTCTTCCTCTTTACAGGAGTTTCTCGATGAACCATTACGTAACGCCTGACTTGTGCGACGCCTACCCGGAACTGATCCAGGTTCTGGAACCGATGTTCAGCAATTTCGGCGGCCGTGATTCCTTCGGTGGCGAAATCGTGACCATCAAGTGTTTCGAAGATAACTCGCGAGTCAAAGAGCAAGTCGAACTCAAGGGTGACGGTAAGGTGCTGGTGGTCGACGGGGGCGGTTCCCTGCGACATGCGTTGCTGGGTGACATGCTGGCCGAGAAAGCCGCAAAAAACGGTTGGGCGGGGCTGGTGATCTACGGTTGCATCCGCGACGTCGATATCCTCGCGCAGACCGATCTGGGCGTTCAGGCCCTCGCCAGCCACCCGAGGAAATCCGACAGGCGTGGGCTCGGCGACCTTAACGTTCCGGTGACTTTCGCCGGAGTGACGTTCCATCCAGGCCATTACATTTATGCGGACAACAACGGCGTGATCATCTCGCCAAGCCCGTTGAAGATGCCTGAATAAAGCGTCGATGCGAACTTTTGTGGCAAACATGGAGTGAGGATGTTCGAGGAAGAAAACGCGCAGTGGGGGCTGGTGCATGCTCTGGTGCTGGATGGTAAAGGCGGTGCGCGTTCGATAGCCCGGACTGAACTCGATGACTTGCAGCTGCAGGCCCATGAAAGCCTGTGGCTGCACTGGGATCGCAGTCACCCGCAAACCCAGACCTGGCTGCGCAAATCCAGCGGTCTGAGTGCATTCAGCTGTGACCTGCTGCTCGAAGAAAACACCCGGCCGCGCCTTCTGCCTCTACCGGACTATGAACTCCTGCTGTTTCTGCGTGGGGTCAACCTGAACCCGGGCGCCGAGCCGGAAGACATGGTCTCGGTGCGCATCTTTGCCTCCGCCCAGCGTGTGATTTCCCTTCGTCTGCGTCCGTTGCGCGCCACCGATGAATTGCTGGTGACGCTGGCCGAAGGCAAAGGGCCGAAAACCGCCTCTGAACTTATCCTTTATATGGCTCAGTACCTCACCCATAAGGTGCAGGATCTGGTCAGTTGCCTCTCGGAAGTGGTCGATGAGGAAGAAGAAAAGCTGGATGCCGACGAACGGTATACACCCGAGCACGGCGCCATTTTGCAGATCCGTCGCAGGGCTGCGGCATTGAAACGTTTTCTTGCACCTCAGCGGGATATTTTTGGCCAACTGACGCGTATAAAGCTGCCTTGGTTTGTCGAAGACGATGGCGATTACTGGAACGAATTGAACAACAGCCTGACCCGTTACCTCGAGGAACTGGAATTGACCCGGGAGCGGGTGGGGCTGGTCCTTGAGGCCGAAGATCGACGTTTGAGCGTGCGCATGAACCGCACGATGTACCGCTTCGGGATCATCACCGGAATCTTTTTGCCAATGAGTTTTCTGGCCGGTCTTCTGGGCATCAACGTCGGTGGAATTCCATTCTCCGCCAGCCCTTATGGTTTCCCGATCGCCTGCCTGGTGATGGTCTCTGTGGCACTGGGGCAGTGGTGGTTATTCCGACGTTTGCGCTGGGTGTGACGATGAGTCATGTGACCCGAGCAAATTTGACCGCGTCTTTCACAGACATCACGAGAGGTGCGTATGCACGATCCGTTTGAACAGTCTTTGCGCGACATGCTGAACGCCTCACCGTCCACCCGTGACGACGATGCGTGCCTTGGGCGTGTCCTGAAAACCGCCAACCGCCAGGTCGGCGCCGGCGATCTGTTCAGCCTGCTGGGCCGCTGGTTGCCCGCGCTGATGATTGCCCTCAATAACGGCTCGGCCCATGTCTCGCCGGTATCCCGTCACCGTAAATCTACCGTTCGCACCGCTGATAAGGCTGATTGAATATGGAACTTGATCTCTGGACACAGAGCCTCGTCACTGCAATGACTGCGTTATGGACCAAGGTGGCAAATTTCATCCCGAACCTGTTCGGCGCACTGGTCGTTTTGCTATTGGGTTTCGTCGTGGCGAAACTTTTGGACACTTTGCTGTCCAAGTTGCTCGCCAAGCTGGGACTCGATCGCCTGATGGGCGGCACCGGTCTGACAAAATTGTTGTCCCGGGCCGGCCTTCAAGTGCCGATCTCGACCTTGATCGGCAAGATCGTCTATTGGTTCGTTCTGCTGATTTTTCTGGTTTCTGCCGCAGAGTCCCTTGGACTTGAGCGAGTTTCGGCTACGCTTGACATGCTTGCGCTGTATTTGCCGAAAGTATTTGGCGCCGCGCTGGTGCTGCTGGTGGGTGTTTTGCTGGCGCAACTGGCCAATGGGCTGGTGCGCGGTGCAGCAGAGGGCGTAGGGCTGGATTACGCTTCGGGCCTGGGGCGAATTGCCCAAGGCTTGGTAATTATCATCAGTATTTCGGTCGCGATCAGCCAGTTGGAGGTCAAGACTGACCTGCTCAACCACGTGATTGTGATCGTATTGATTACCGTTGGTCTGGCGGTTGCGCTGGCCATGGGCTTGGGAAGCCGGGAAATTGCCGGTCAGATTCTTGCGGGAATCTATGTGCGTGAGTTGTATCAGGTTGGGCAACAAGTGCGTGTTGGCGAGGTCGAAGGTCAGATTGAAGAGATCGGCACGGTTAAAACCACATTGCTGACCGATGAGGGTGAGCTAGTCTCTCTCTCCAATCGGATCCTCCTGGAGCAGCATGTGAGTAGCCGCTAACCCGGCAAACCCTGCTAATGTATGCCGCCGCAAATGGCTCTGTAAGGGCCGCGGCGGACATTGACCTGACTGTCGGCCCGACTTGTTTTGAATAAAGCTCAATCGCTCTCCACGCGCTACGACCCCCGCGAGCTCTCTGATGAGGAGTTGGTCGCGCGCTCGCATACCGAGCTGTTTCACGTAACACGCGCCTATGAAGAACTGATGCGGCGTTACCAACGAACATTATTTAACGTCTGTGCACGATATCTGGGGAACGATCGCGACGCAGACGATGTCTGTCAGGAAGTGATGTTGAAGGTGTTGTATGGCCTGAAGAACTTCGAGGGGAAATCGAAGTTCAAAACGTGGCTCTACAGCATCACGTACAACGAATGCATCACACAGTATCGGAAGGAACGGCGAAAGCGTCGCTTGATGGATGCTTTGAGTCTGGACCCCCTCGAGGAAGCGTCTGAAGAGAAGACGCCGAAACCCGAGGACAAGGGTGGACTCGATCGCTGGCTGGTGTATGTGAACCCGATTGACCGTGAAATTCTGGTGCTGCGATTTGTCGCAGAGCTGGAATTTCAAGAGATCGCAGACATCATGCACATGGGTTTGAGTGCGACAAAAATGCGTTACAAACGTGCTCTAGATAAATTGCGTGAGAAATTTGCAGGCATTGCTGAAACTTAGTTCGGCGCAAATATCTCTTACGTGTAGGCAAGTTCTGATAGACTTGCCGCCGAGTTGTCCCCCGGTTTGCGGGACTGCTTCACAATCACCAGATGGGGATTTAACGGATGAAACTGAAAAACACCTTGGGCTTGGCCATTGGTTCTTTGATTGCCGCCACTTCTTTCGGCGCTCTGGCACAAGGCCAAGGCGCAGTTGAAATCGAAGGCTTCGCCAAGAAAGAACAATTCGACAGCGCTCGTAACTTCAAGAACAACGGCAACCTGTTCGGCGGTTCGATCGGTTACTTCCTGACCGACGACGTTGAACTGCGTCTGGCCTACGACGAAGTGCACAACGTGCGTTCCGACGACGGTCGTAACATCAAGGGCGCTAACACCGCTCTGGACGCTCTGTACCACTTCAACAACCCAGGCGACATGCTGCGTCCATACGTATCGGCTGGTTTCTCCGATCAGAGCATCGGTCAGAACGGTTCGGGCGGTCGTAACCGTTCCACCTTCGCCAACGTTGGTGGCGGTGCCAAGCTGTACTTCACCGAGAACTTCTACGCCCGTGCTGGCGTTGAAGCTCAATACAACATCGACCAGGGCGACACCGAGTGGGCTCCAAGCGTCGGTATCGGTGTGAACTTCGGTGGCGGCTCCAAGCCTGCTGCTGCTCCAGTTCCAGCACCAGCTGAAGTCTGCTCCGACAGCGACAACGATGGCGTTTGCGACAACGTTGACAAGTGCCCGGACACCCCAGCCAACGTAACTGTTGACGCTGACGGCTGCCCAGCAGTTGCTGAAGTTGTTCGTGTTGAGCTGGACGTGAAGTTCGACTTCGACAAGTCGGTAGTCAAGCCTAACAGCTACGGCGACATCAAGAACCTCGCTGACTTCATGAAGCAGTACCCTGCCACCAGCACTACTGTTGAAGGTCACACTGACTCCGTCGGTCCTGACGCTTACAACCAGAAACTGTCCGAGCGTCGTGCAAACGCCGTTAAGCAAGTTCTGACCAACCAGTACGGTGTTGAATCGACCCGCGTTCAGTCTGTTGGCTACGGCGAATCCCGCCCAGTTGCTGACAACGCTACTAAAGCTGGCCAAGCTGTAAACCGTCGCGTAGAAGCGTCGGTAGAAGCTAACGCTAAGTAATTAGCCCGCAGCTCTGAGAAAAGCCCGGCTTAGGCCGGGCTTTTCTTTGTCTGCGATTTGGTGAGGGGCGAACAGTCAGGCGCGTTGACATCCAACATTGATGTCGATGGACAAGGCCTCTTCGCGAGCAGGCTCGCCCTCACAGTAAAATGCAGAGCGGGCTGCAACAGCGCCAATCACCAGGATCGCCGGGCTTTTCAGTTCAAACACGCAGGCATCCTGCTCCATGGCCGTCAAATCGCTCCGACATTCGCGTTGGTGCGGCAGGGACGCGTTTTCAATCATCGCCACCGGCGTATCCGCCGCCATCCCCCCGGCCAGCAGTTGCTCGCGAATCTCGCTCAGCTTCGCCACGCCCATGTAAATCACCAACGTCGTGCCGCTTTGGGCCAGGGCTTGCCAGTTCAGGCTGCTGCCATCCTGCGTATGGGCGGTGACCAGCGTTACGCCCCGGGCAACGCCGCGCAGGGTCAATGGAATATCGCATTGCGTCGCACCCGCCAGCCCGGCAGTGATGCCGTTGACCAGTTCGACTTCAACACCGCGCTCGCGCAGCCACTGCGCCTCTTCACCGCCGCGACCGAAGATGCACAGATCGCCGCCCTTGAGCCGCACCACGCATTTGCCGTGGCGGGCATAACGCAGCATCAGGCGATGAATGAAGGCTTGAGGCGTGGAGCGACAGCCGCCGCGTTTGCCCACGGCAATGATCCGCGCGTCGGGGCAATGCTCCAGCACCGCGTCATTGACCAGATCGTCGATCAACACCACATCCGCTTCTCTCAACGCCCGAACAGCCTTGAGGGTCAGCAATTCAGGGTCGCCCGGGCCCGCACCCACCAGCCAGACTTTTGTGCTCATCGTATTTTCCTCACGAGATGACGGCGATCGGCTGCGCGGTGGCAGCCAGCAGGCGCTTGATTTCAGGTACACAGGAGCCGCATTGCGTGCCGCAGCCCAATTGTTGTTTCAGACCCTGCAAGTCCGGGCCACGGCTGATGCCGGCGCAGACTGCGCTTTGACTGACGTTCTTGCAGTTGCACAGGGTTTTTGTGCCCGCTGCCGCAGTACCCGCGTTACCCGGTGGCACGCTCAGCGGTGCCAACAGCCAGCGCCGCAGTTGTTCGTCGGCGCGGCCCTCAAGCCAGAGGTTTTGCAGCCAGTGTCGGGCGAGTGTTTCGCCGGCCAGGCGAATCGCGGTGATCCGTCCGTTCTCGATCCGCACGCGTTTGCCGATGGAACGCCCTGGGTCGTCGTAGGCCAGTACCGGACCGTCGTTGAGCGCCAGGCATCGGTCGATATCACGCAGCAGTTGCGGATCAGGTGCGATGGCGCTGGCAGCGCGTATCAGCAGCGCGGGGCGTTCACGGCCGACGAGGCTGAGGCTGACGTAGGAAAACGCCTCACATAGCGGTCTTAGGGTCTCAAAATGTTGTTGAACATTGCCCTCGACCAAGGCGAACAGCTGCCACGGCAACTGCACCGGCTCAAGTCGCACGCCGCTGTGTTTGAGTTCCGGCTGTTTTGACAGCGGATCGAAGGCGGGCAGGGTGAGGCTGTTCACGCCGCCCTTGAGAAAACGGTCACCAAAATGCATCGGCAGAAAGGCTTGGCCGGGCCGCACGCTGTCGTCGCTGGCGACCGGCACGATCACCGCGCCACGCCGACTTTTCAGGCTGATCAGATCGCCAGGTTGCAGACGATGCCGACGCAATTCATCCGGATGCAGGCTCAACACCGCCTCGCTGACATGGCCGAACAGCTGCGCGGCGGTGCCAGTGCGGCTCATGCCGTGCCATTGATCGCGCAAGCGGCCGGTAATCAGCGTCAGCGGAAAGTGTACGTCGCGCTGTTCCTTGGCCGCGCGATACGGATCGGCCACAAACTGAGCGCGTCCGCTGGCGGTCGGGAAAATGCCGTCCAGATACAGGCGTGCAGTGCCTACGCTGGCGCCAGAAGGGAAAGGCCATTGTTGTGGACCGAGGCGATCGATCAGCTCGTGACTGATCCCGGACAGGTCCAGATCACGCCCGCGGGTCAGGAGTTTGTATTCGTCGAAGACCTGCGCCGGCGTTTCAAAGGCAAACAGACTGTTTTGTCCGGGGCGCAACTGTTTTTCCAGGCGTTGTGCGAAGTCCGCCGTGATCGCCCAGTCGGAACGCGCTTCACCCGGTGCGACGATGGCCCGGCGGACGTGGGAAATACGCCGTTCAGAGTTGGTCACCGTGCCGTCCTTCTCGCCCCAACTGGCGGCGGGCAACAGCAGGTCGGCGAACGCGGCGGTCTCGGTGGTGCGAAAGGCTTCCTGCAACACCACGAACGGGCAGGCCTGCAGGGCAGCGCGCACGGCGGTCTGGTCCGGCAGTGATTGGGCGGGGTTGGTGCAGGCGATCCACAGGGCTTTGATTTTTCCGCTGCGAACCTTCTCGAACAACTCGATCGCGGTGAGCCCGGTATTTTCCGGAAGTTGGTCAACACCCCAGTAAGCCGCCACTTGCGCGCGATGCTCGGCATTGGCCGCTTCGCGATGGCCAGGCAGCAGGTTCGACAGGCTGCCGGTTTCCCGTCCGCCCATGGCATTTGGCTGGCCGGTCAGGGAGAAAGGTCCTGCGCCCGGCCGGCCGATTTGCCCGGTGGCCAGGTGCAGGTTGATCAGCGCGCTGTTTTTAGCGCTGCCGGCGGTGGACTGGTTTAATCCCATGCACCACAGCGACAGAAAACTCGTGGAGGTGCCGACCCATTTGGCGCATTCCTGTAATTGCTCGACCTCGATCCCACACAGCTGCGACACCATTGACGGCGTGTAATCGCGTACAAGATTTTTCAGCTCGGCCAAACCTTCGGTATGAGCCTGGATGAAGTCGCGGTCGACCCAGTCTTCCCACAGCAGCAGGTGCAAAATCCCATGGAACAAGGCGACATCGGTCCCGGGAAGAATCGCCAGGTGCAGGTCAGCCAAATCGCACGTGTCGGTACGACGTGGGTCAATGACGATGACTTTCATCTGCGGGCGGCGGGATCTGGCTTCTTCCAGGCGACGAAACAGTACCGGGTGGGCGTAGGCCATGTTGCTGCCGACGATCATCACGCAGTCGCTCAGTTCCAGGTCTTCGTAGCTGCACGGCGGCGCATCGGCCCCCAGGCTGCGCTTGTAGCCAACCACCGCGGACGACATGCACAGCCGCGAATTGCTGTCGATGTTGTTGGTGCCCACCAGCGCCCGCGCCAGTTTGTTGAAGGCGTAATAGTCCTCGGTCAGCAACTGCCCGGAAATGTAGAACGCCACGCTGTCCGGGCCGTGTTCGGCGATGGTTTGGGCAAAGACATTGGTCGCGTGGTCGAGCGCGGTGTCCCAGTCGGTGCGGCTGCGGGCCAGGCCTTTGCCCAGGCGTAATTCGGGGTACAACGCTCGCGTGGTCAAGTCGCCCGTCAGGTGCAAGGTCGAGCCCTTGCTGCACAATTTGCCGAAGTTCGCCGGGTGGCTCGGATCGCCGCTGACGCCGAGGATGCGCTCGCCGTCATGCTCGATCAGCACGCCGCAGCCGACCCCGCAGTAGCAGCAGGTGGAAGCGGTGATCTGGTTCATCAGCTTGCTTCCCTGCCTGGGTGTCCTGCGTCGCCGAGGGCCTGCTCCATAAACGCAGCGTCGCCGAACATCAGGTGATCGCGGATCTCGTCGATGTCTTGATTCTCACGAATCTGTCGGAAATACCACCCGCCATCGGCTGTATCGCCGTACAGACAGGCACCGACCAGCACGTCATCCTTGATCACCAGTTTTTTGTAGACCCCACCGATCGGGTCGGAGAGGGTGATGGTTTCGGTGCCTTCGCCGCCCATGAAGTCGCCGGCGGAGAACAGGTCGATGCCCGTGACTTTCAATTTGGTCGAGGTCACCGAGCCTTTGTAGGTGGCGAAGCCCAGTTGCGCGAGGTGGTTGGCGCAGACCTTGGCTTGCTCGAACAGCGGCGCGACCAGGCCGTAGGCGGTTCCGCGGTGGCTGGCGCATTCGCCGATGGCATAGATCCGTGGGTCATAGGTTTGCAGGGTGTCATTGACCAGAATCCCGCGATGGCAGGGAATGCCGGATTTTTCCGCCAGTTCAGTGCTAGGGCGAATGCCGGCGGCCATGACCACCAGGTCGGCGGGGATGATGTCGCCATTCTTGAATTCAACCGAGCCGACCCGGCCGTTGCCGGCATCGTGCAGGGCCTGGGTCTGTTCGCCCAGACGAAAATGCAGGCCACGGGCTTCCAGGGCGGTTTGCAGGAGTTGACCACTGGTGTTGTCCAGTTGCCGTTCCAGCAGCCATTCGCCGATGTGCACCACGGTGACGTGCATGCCGCGCAGCATCAGGCCGTTTGCGGCTTCCAGGCCGAGCAACCCGCCACCGATCACCACGGCGTGCTTGTGGGTTTTCGCGGTGTTGATCATGACCTGGGTGTCGGCGATGTCGCGGTAGCCGATCACGCCCTGCAAGGTATTGCCGGGGATCGGCAGGATGAACGGGGTCGAGCCGGTCGCGATCAGCAGGCGATCGTATTCCGCTTCGGTGCCGTCGTCGGCGATGACCCTGCGTTTGATTCGGTCGATCTCCACCACTTTGCGGTTGAGCAGCAACTTGATGTTGTTGTCCAGGTACCAGTCGAGATCGTTCAGTACGATCTCGTCGAAGGTCTGTTCACCGGCCAGTACCGGTGACAGCAGGATGCGGTTGTAGTTGGTATGGGGTTCGGCGCCGAAGACCGTGATGTCGTACAGCTCATTGCTCAGCTTGAGCAGTTCTTCCAGGGTGCGGACCCCGGCCATGCCGTTGCCGATCATCACCAGTTTTAGTTTTT
The DNA here is from genome assembly GCF_059695935.1 of Pseudomonas sp. LBUM1660. Classification (NCBI taxonomy): domain Bacteria; kingdom Pseudomonadati; phylum Pseudomonadota; class Gammaproteobacteria; order Pseudomonadales; family Pseudomonadaceae; genus Pseudomonas; species Pseudomonas sp. LBUM1660. The sequence continues at coordinate 2,155,050 of NZ_CP166795.1, forward strand.
TCATCAGGTTCTCCGGGGAGCTCGGACCCGCCTCATCAGGGCTGTCAGGTCTTGCTCGACATATTTTGCGCAAACAAAAAAAGGCGTCCCGCTAGTTGCCTAGCGAGGACGCCTTTGTCCTGGTCCCGTTCTCTCGGGAAGCGCACCCTTCATCGTTGAAGGCTGGGCTTTATGTCTGTTGGGAGAGGTAATGCAGTGGTTGTGCCAAGTCGTTCAGGATTCGGTTTTAGTGGGTTCTGAGTAGGATTTCAGGATCAGATTCACTGTTTCTGCACCGATTCGAAGCGGGCCGCCCGGTCTTGGCGCATGGGGAACCTGTGGCGAGGGCGCTTGCTCCCGCTGGGCTGCGAAGCAGACCCAAACATTCTGCGACCGCTGCGCGGTCGAACGGGAGCAAGCTCCCTCGCCACAGGGGATCTGGTTCGAGTCAGGATGAGTGAAACAGCAAAACCAGCAGCACCAGATTCACCACCAACATCACCAGCGCCAACGTCCGCCAGACCTTCAGCGGCTCGCGCTCCAGCAGCGGTCTGGGCCGCACACTCAAACTGCGTCGCTCTCCCTGTTCCAACAGCAACAACCATTCTTCCGCCGTTTCAAAGCGTTGACCCGGATCCGCTGCGACCGCGCGCTCCAGGCTTTGCGCGATCCAGTCCGGCAGGTCGGGGCGGTAGCGGCTGGCGCTGATGGGCACGCCAAAGCGTGGACGCTGGAAGGCTTCGATTTCGCCGTAGGGATAATGCCCGGTCAGCAGGAAATACAGGGTCACACCGACTGCGTACAGATCCTGTTGCGGTGTCGGTGCCTCACCGGCGAAGGCTTCCGGCGCGATATAGCTCGGCGTGCCGGGCAGGGTCGTGGGTTGATCTTCTGACAGGCCTGGGCAGTAGGCGAGGCCGAAATCCAGCAGGCGCAGCTCACCGTCGTCGCCCAGCAACAGGTTCTCCGGTTTGATGTCGCGGTGAAGAATCTGCCGGCGATGTAGCATGCCGACGGCCTTGAGCAGACGCTCGGCCAGATCCTGCCATTGCGCCAGCGGCAGCGCGGCAACCCGTTCGTGCAGCTGCGCCAGAGTGGAGCCGGAATATTCGCGCATCACGTAATACAAATGCTGACGCTGACTGGCGGCATGGACTTCAGGGAAATGCCGTCCGGCCACACGCTTGAGAAACCATTCCTCCGACAGCAATGCCTGCCCGGTGAGGTGATCGTCGCGCAGTGCACCGGGCAAGGTTTTCAGCAGCCAGGGTTGTTGCTGGCTGTCGCGAACCCGATAGAGCAGCGACTGCTGGCTCTGGCCGAGCATCCCTTCGACCTGCCAACCTTCGAACGTCTGGCCCGGTTTCAGCGCGGGCGGCAGCGGCCATTGCTGCAAATGAATCAGCGCATCGCCGATGCTCGTTTCACCGAGGGCATCGACTCGCACCAACAGAGCGCTGGCATTGTCCTGACTGCCGGCCAAGTGCGCTGCGCTGACCAGGGTTTGCGCAGCGCTGTGCAGGTCCGGTTGATCGCGCAGAATCGCCGCAATGGCGGTGTCGCCCAGAACAGCCCAGATGCCATCGCTGAGCAGCACGAAGCTCTCATCGAGGCGCAATTCACCGTCGAGAAAATCCAGGACCAAATGCTGATCGAGCCCCAGCGCACGCTTGAGCACGTGCTGCATGCCCGGCTGGTCCCAAACGTGATCCTTGCTAAGTCGCTGCAACGTGTCGGCGTGCCAGCGATACACCCGGCAATCGCCGACATGGGCCAAGGTAAAACGCCTGCCGCGCATGACCAAAGCACTGACAGTGGTGAGCAATGGTTGCCCACCGCCATTGGCCTGCAGCCAGCGATTTTGCGCCAGCAGCAGGCGATCCAGCGCCTGTGCGACACCCCAGGTTTCCGGGGTGGCGTAATAGTCCAGCGCCAGGGCCTGCAAGGTCGAACGGGCGGCGAGACCGCCATCGGCGCACTGGCTGACCCCGTCGGCGATGGCGAACAGGTAACCCTTGCTCGCCGCCAGCGCCGGGGCCGGAGTGACCAGGCGCAGGGCGTCCTGATTTTCCTCACGAGGGCCGATGGCGCTCGCTTCGGCGAAACTCAGTTGCAGGCTCATTGCGGTCTCAGACCCGAGCGGCGGTCACAGCGGCCGAACCCCAGGTGGTTCTCCAGCGACGTTTCACCCCGTGCAGGCCGAACCAGGCAAGCACGCCGAGGCTGGCGAACAACCACAGGGCCAGTTGATAACTGCCGGTGCTTTGCTTGATCGCGCCCATGCCCGCCGCCAGGGCGAAACCACCGATGCCGCCGGCCATGCCGATCAAACCGGTCATTACGCCGATCTCCCGACGAAAACGCTGTGGGACCAATTGGAAAACCGCGCCGTTACCCGCACCCAAACCGAGCATGGTGCAGACGAAAAGTGCCAGGGCCGCGTAGGAACTCGGAAGGTTGAAACCCACCGCCGCGATGCAGATCGCTGCGACCGTGTACATCCCCAGCAATGTGCGAATCCCGCCGAAACGGTCGGCCAGCGCGCCGCCCAACGGACGCATCAGGCTGCCACCAAACACGCAGGCTGCGGTGTAGTAGCCAGCGGTCACCGGGCTCAGGCCGTATTGGTCGTTGAAGTAGCCGGGCAGGGCGCTGGCCAGGCCGATGAAGCCGCCGAAGGTCACGCTGTAGAAAAACATGAACCACCAACTGTCTCGGTCGCCCAAGGCCTTGAAGTAGTCGGACATGGACTTGGCTTTCGGCCGCTCAGGCGCGTTTTTGGCCAGCCAGGCGAAGACGATGAGGGTCAGGATCAGCGGGATCAGGGCGAAGCCGAACACGTTGCTCCACCCGAAGGCGGCCGCCAGCACCGGGGCGATCAACGCGGCGAGCACAGTGCCCGAGTTACCGGCACCGGCGATGCCCATGGCTTTGCCTTGGTGTTGTGGTGGATACCATTGCGAGGCCAGCGGCAGGGCGACGGCGAAGGATGCGCCGGCCATGCCGAGGAACAGGCCCAGCACCAGCGCTTGTTCGTAGCTGTGGATGCCGAGTTTCCAGGCGCCAAACAGCGCGCAGATGACGATCACTTGGCCAATCAGCCCGGCGGTTTTCGGCGACAGGCGATCCGCCAGCAGGCCCATGACAAAGCGCAGCACGGCGCCGGCCAGAATCGGCGTGGCCACCACCATCCCGCGCTGTTGGGTGGTCAGGTGCAGGTCGGCGGCGATCTGCACCCCCAAGGGGCCGAGCAGGTACCAGACCATGAAACTCAGGTCGAAATAGAGGAAGGCCGCGAACAATGTCGGGGTATGGCCAGATTTCCAGAAGCTTGAATTCATCGCGCACCTCAGCTGTAGGGAGTCTCGAGAAGGAGTCAGAAGCTTGCAGGTGGGGCGCCGCCTCGGCCGCACCACCGGCCCCGATCTCTGGGGCCAAAACGAAAAAACGCCGCCACCCGATTCGCCATGGGCAAATGAGGTGAGCGACGTCTTTGTCGTAGGTGGGGCAACCGCCGTTGGTTACCTGTAGCGATTACTTAGCGAGATCTGTGCCAACAGGTGAAACCGAGTTGCGGCCATTCGCGGGCAAGCCTCGCTCCTACGGGTTTTGTGGTGAGTTCAGAGGGTGTGGGCGACACAAGACCCGTAGGAGCGAGGCTTGCCCGCGAAGGCGTCTTCACAGGCTCCGCAAGGCTTCAGCCAAGCAATTCGCTCATGGCAATAATCTGCTCCGCCACCTGAATCAGCTTCTGCTGCCGGCTCATGGCCTGGCGGCGCATGAGGGTGTAGGCCTCTTCCTCATTACAGTCCTTCATCTTCATCAACAGCCCCTTGGCCAGCTCGATGCGCTTGCGCTCGGCCAGTTGCTGGTCGCGGGCATTGAGCTGGGCGCGCAGGGCCTGGTCGCTTTCAAAGCGGGCCATGGCGACATCGAGAATCGGCTGCAAGCGTTGTGCGTGAATGCCTTCGACGATGTAGGCACTGACCCCGGACTTGATCGCCTGGCGCATCACATCGGGGTCATGTTCGTCGGTAAACATCACAATCGGCCGCGGTTGGTCGCGGCTCACGAGCACCACTTGCTCCATCACATCGCGGCTCGGTGACTCGGTATCGATCAGGATCACGTCCGGACGCACCGTTTCGACGCGCGCGGGCAGGTCGATGGTCAGGCCGGATTCGTCGATCACCTCGAACCCGGCTTCGGTCAGGGCCGCTTTCAGGCGACCGACTTTCTTCGCGGTGTCGTTGATCAGCAGGATACGCAACATATTCGCAGTCTCCTGTCAGCGGCTGGCGAGAAGGGGGGAGCTGTCGCTCATGGCGTGCAGCTTGAAACTGCGGGCATAGCCGGTCGGGTCGGAGCCGTCCCAGATTTTGCCGTCGATCAATTGGCTGCTGCGCATGTCCTCACCCTCGGCGGCAACACCGACTGCGCTGGCGGCCTCACGGTACAAGTCTAGTTGCTGGACCTGACGGGCCACGCCGAGGTAGTCCGGATCGTCGCGCAACAAGCCCCAGCGGCGAAACTGGGTCATGAACCACATGCCGTCGGACAAATACGGCACGTTGACCTCGCCTTCCGCATGGAAACGCAGCGCATGCGGGTCCTGCCAGCGATTGCCGAGGCCATCGGCGTAGTCGCCGAGCAAGCGCGGTTCGATGCAATCGAGCGGTGCATCGAGGTATTCGGGCGCGCTCAACAGCTTCGCGGTGCTGCGGCGGTTTTCGCTGCTGTCTTCGATGAAGCGGCTGGCTTCGAGGATCGCCATCACCAACGCCCGGGCGGTGTTGGGGCACTGCTCGACAAAAGCGCGGGTGCAGCCGAGAACTTTTTCCGGGTGATCGGGCCAGATGGTCTGGGTCGTTGCCAGGGTGAATCCCAGATTTTGCTGAACCGCGCTGGCGGACCACGGTTCACCGACGCAGAAGCCGTCGATACGCCCGGCTTGCAGGTGCGCGACCATCTGTGGCGGTGGCACCACCACGCTGTCGACGTCCTGCAACGGATGAATGCCCTGACTCGCGAGCCAGTAATACAGCCACATGGCGTGGGTGCCTGTCGGAAATGTCTGGGCGAAGGTCAGTTTTGGGCGACTTTGGTGCACGTGCCGGTCCAGTGCTTCAGGACTGGTCACCCCCAAGGCCTGCAAGCCGTGAGAAAGATTGATGCTCTGGCCGTTCTGGTTCAGGCCCATGAGCACCGCCATGTCGGTCGGCGCTACGCCGCCGATGCCCAGGTGCACGGCGTAAATAAGGCCGTACAGGCTGTGCGCGGCGTCGAGTTCGCCGCTGACCAGTTTGTCCCGCAGGTTGGCCCAGGACGACTGGCGCTTGAGGTTCAGGGTCAGGCCGTAAGGTTGGGCGAAGCCCTGCGTGGCCGCGACCACCACCGAGGCGCAGTCACTCAGGGCCATGAAGCCGAGGTTGATTTCAGTCTTTTCCGGGGCATCGCTGCCATTGACCCAGGCCAGTGGGCCCGCTGTGGTTTCATTCATGGCTAAACACCTTCCAAAAAAAAGCGCCGTACCGGGCTGCTTGCCGTGGCAAGGCCAGGTGACGACGCCTTTGTCTTTCGACTCATCCCGCCGTTGGCATGAGTGCTGATGTCAGTGATGGTGCAAGGCATATGCCACCGCCCGCTGATTTTGTCGCGCGCCTCGCTTGCGACACCGATGCCCGGCTATAATCGCCGCCTCATTTCGCCGCCATTCGAGTCAAAACCGCCCATGTACACCCTGGCCCGTCAGCTGTTGTTCAAACTTTCCCCGGAAACCTCCCACGATTTGTCCCTGGACCTGATCGGCGCGGGCGGGCGTTTGGGCCTCAACGGTTTGCTGTGCAAGGCGCCGGCGAAAATGCCGGTGAACGTCATGGGTCTGGAATTTCCGAACCCGGTAGGGTTGGCGGCCGGTCTGGACAAGAACGGCGCGGCCATCGACGGGTTTGCGCAGTTGGGTTTCGGCTTTGTCGAAATCGGCACCATCACCCCGCGTCCGCAGCCGGGCAACCCCAAGCCACGGATTTTCCGCCTTCCGGAAGCCGAGGCGATCATCAACCGCATGGGGTTCAACAACCTCGGCGTCGATCACCTTCTAGCTCGCGTGGCGGCGGCCAAGTACAAAGGCGTGCTGGGCATCAACATCGGCAAGAACTTCGATACGCCGGTTGAGCGCGCGGTCGACGATTACCTGATCTGCCTGGACAAGGTGTACGCCCACGCCAGCTACGTGACGGTCAACGTCAGCTCGCCGAACACCCCGGGCCTGCGCAGCCTGCAATTTGGCGATTCGCTCAAGCAATTGCTGGCTGATCTGGCGACCCGTCGCGCGGAACTGGCCTTGCGCCACGGCAAACATGTACCGCTGGCGATCAAGATCGCGCCGGACATGACCGACGAAGAAACCGCACAGGTCGCGCAGGCGCTGATCGAAACCGGGATGGACGCGGTGATCGCCACCAACACCACCTTGAGCCGCGTCGGCGTTGAAGGCATGGAACATGGTGACGAGGCGGGCGGTCTGTCCGGCGCACCGGTTCGCGAGAAGAGCACTCACACCGTGAAGGTACTGGCGGCGGAACTGGCCGGGCGCTTGCCGATCATCGCTGTCGGCGGCATTACCGAAGGCAAGCACGCGGCTGAGAAAATCGCTGCGGGTGCCAGCCTGGTGCAGCTCTATTCCGGCTTCATCTATAAAGGCCCGGCGCTGATTCGCGAGTCCGTCGACGCCATCGCCGCCCTGCGCTGAACCCTCTGCGAGCGGGCTTTTGTGGCGAGGGAGCTTGCTCCCGCTCGGCTGCGAAGCAGTCGTGTTTTTCCTGACAAACAATGTTGAGTGTCTGGAGGCTGCTTCGCAGCCCAGCGGGAGCAAGCTCCCTCGCCACAAGATCGATTTCACTCGCGAAAGGTTTTTGCAGGCATAAAAAAGGGCTCCTCGAAGGAGCCCCTGGGCCGAAGCCCGCCGCCCGGATGGGGCGTGCGTGGTAAGTCGTTACGTAATCAGATTGTCGTGTCGGAGTGTGTGCCCTGTGTTAGCCGACGGCGTGAAGTTCGTTGAGTCTGTGGATTCCCGCAGTGCCGGTCATACCGTCCCAGTTGTCGCCGCGTCCTTCTCGCCAGCCGTTAATCCAGGCTTGGCGTACCGACGGTAGAGTAAATGGGCAAAGCTCACGGGATTTGCCACCAACGCCATATTGATATCCGCGCAAAAATGCTCTTTCCAACGGATCACGCTTAAGTCTTCTCATAGGGTGTTGCCCTCACTTGTTGACTGTATTTATCGCGTCGACCTCAATTGAGGTCTGGCAGAAAAATTCCTGCCGTTGGGGCTCGCTGCCGGCGTCGCGAGCCAAGGTGTTGACGTCGTTGCGGCGTCAACCTGTATGGAGTTCTAACCAATGCGTCACATCGAGGGAATGATCGTTTTGTCATAAGAACGTAACCGTAAAGATGCTAAGGCCATAAGTAACACGATGTTTGTCCCGTGTTTATTGGTCAAAGCCCTGTATGATCGGGCCCCCGCAGGATGATAGGTTTAATCCTTTAGTGAGAATGGCTCCTGTTGAGCAGGAGGACTATTCGACGAAGGGTCGGCTTATGACATTTTGTTGCATCAACATTTTTATCTGCCTGTGCATCTAAGCTCTTCTAATCTGAGCAGCACAGGTGGGACGGCACACCTTCGTGCCACGCGGGCGCTCTTTTAGAAAAGCGCCTGATTGAAAACCGGGCCGGCAATGCGTTGCCGGTTCACTTAGCTAAAGGCTCTGAAATTCCAATGTCCGATCAATTCGAAATCTTCCTCACTTGCCCTAAAGGCCTTGAAGGCCTGCTGATCGAGGAAGCCGTCGGGCTTGGCCTTGAAGAAGCACGTGAGCACACCTCTGCCGTGCGCGGCATGGCCACCATGGAAACCGCTTATCGCCTGTGCCTGTGGTCGCGTCTGGCGAACCGGGTGCTGCTGGTGCTCAAGCGTTTCCCGATGAAGGACGCCGAAGACCTGTACCACGGCGTACTCGACATCGAGTGGCAAGATCACATGCTCAACGATGGCACCCTGGCCGTCGAGTTCAGTGGTCACGGCTCGGGCATCGACAACACTCACTTCGGCGCCTTGAAAGTCAAAGACGCCATCGTCGACAAACTGCGCACTCCGCAGGGCGACCGTCCGTCCATCGACAAGCTCAACCCGGACCTGCGCATCCACCTGCGTCTGGACCGTGGCGAAGCCATTTTGTCCCTCGACCTCTCCGGCCACAGCCTGCACCAGCGCGGTTATCGCTTGCAGCAGGGCGCGGCGCCGCTGAAGGAAAACCTCGCGGCCGCCATCCTGATCCGTTCCGGTTGGCCACGCATTGCGGCCGATGGCGGCGCACTGGCTGACCCGATGTGCGGTGTCGGCACGTTCCTCGTCGAAGCAGCGATGATCGCCGCCGACATGGCGCCGAACCTGCGTCGCGAGCAGTGGGGCTTCACCGCCTGGCTCGGCCACGTGCCGGCGCTGTGGAAAAAACTTCACGAAGAAGCCACCGAACGCGCCGCGGCCGGTCTGGCCAAGCCACCGCTGTGGATTCGCGGTTACGAAGCCGACCCGCGCCTGATTCAACCCGGCCGCAACAACGTCGAACGTGCAGGCCTGAGCGAATGGATCAAGATCTACCAGGGCGAAGTCGGTACGTTCGAGCCGCGTCCGGATCAGAACCAGAAAGGTCTGGTGATCTGCAACCCACCGTATGGCGAGCGTCTGGGCGACGAGGCGAGCCTGCTCTACCTTTACCAGAACCTCGGCGAGCGTCTGCGTCAGGCCTGCCTGAACTGGGAAGCGGCCGTCTTCACCGGCGCGCCGGACCTGGGCAAGCGCATGGGCATCCGCAGTCACAAACAGTATTCGTTCTGGAACGGCGCCTTGCCGTGCAAATTGCTGCTGATCAAAGTCACGCCGGACCAGTTCGTCACCGGCGAGCGTCGCACCCCGGAACAGCGTCAGGTCGAGCGTGAGCAGGCCGAAGTCGAAGTCGCAGACAATGACGTGGCACCCGGCAAGTACGAGAAGTACAACAAGAATGGCAACCCGATCAAACCGGCCCCAGTGGTGATCGAGCAACCGCGCTTGAGCGAAGGCGGGCAGATGTTCGCTAACCGCCTGCAAAAGAACCTCAAGGCTTTGGGCAAGTGGGTCAAGCGCGAGGGCATTGATTGCTACCGCGTCTACGATGCCGACATGCCGGAATATTCCATGGCCATCGACCTGTATCAGGATTGGGTCCACGTCCAGGAATACGCCGCGCCAAAGTCCATCGATCCGGAAAAAGCCTCGGCGCGCATGTTCGATGCCCTGGCCGCCATTCCGCAGGCCTTGAACATCGACAAGAGCCGCGTGGTGGTCAAGCGCCGCGAGCGTCAGAGCGGCACCAAGCAATACGAACGCCAAGCGGCGCAGGGCAAGTTTGTCGAGGTCAATGAAGGCGGCGTGAAGCTGCTGGTCAACCTCACCGACTATCTCGACACCGGGCTGTTCCTCGACCACCGCCCGATGCGCATGCGGATTCAGAAAGAGGCAGCCGGCAAGCGCTTTCTCAACCTGTATAGCTACACCGCAACCGCCAGTGTTCACGCAGCCAAGGGCGGTGCGCGCAGCACCACCAGCGTCGACCTGTCGAAAACCTACCTGGACTGGGCGCGTCGCAACCTGTCGCTGAACGGTTTCTCTGACAAGAACCGTCTGGAGCAGGGTGACGTGATGGCGTGGCTCGATGCCTGCCGTGACGAGTACGACCTGATCTTCATCGATCCGCCGACGTTCTCCAACTCCAAACGCATGGAAGGGATCTTCGACGTGCAGCGCGATCAGGTGCAATTGATCGACCTGGCGATGGCGCGCCTGGCGCCGGGTGGCGTGTTGTACTTCTCCAACAACTTCCGCAAGTTCACGCTCGAGGAGAACCTCGCCGCGCGTTATGCCGTTGAAGAAATCACCGCCCAGACCATCGATCCGGATTTCGCCCGCAACGGCAAGATCCACCGTGCCTGGAAAATCACAGCGCGTTGACAGATCAGCAATTGGATCCACAGAGCCTTGATTTTTAAAGGCTCTTGGGTTCTTTCAGTGCTGGTCAAATTGATGGCTAATAGCTATAACTCAACGCATGGCCAATGGGCTTTCCCGCACCTGGCGTTTTGAGTTGCGTTTATGTCGTTGCACGCCGTGCGCCCCAAGATCCTGGGATTTATCAGCGAAGATGTCTCGGCCTGGCTGGTCGCGCTGCTGGTATTGCTCGTCGGTGGGATTCTCACTGGATTGCTGGCCTGGTCGACACTGAATCTGTTTCACCATCAATTAAGGCAACGTTTCCAGCTGCTCGCCAGCGAACGTTACAGCCGCATCGAAGAACGTTTCGAAGATCAGGAGCAGCGCCTCGACGGCCTGCGCCGGTTCTTCGCCAATTCCGAGTCGGTCTCCCGCGAGGAGTTCGAAGGCTATACCCAACCGTTGCTGCACCGCACGCAGGCATATTCATTCGCTGCGCGGATCACCCGTGCCGAGCGGGCAGCGTTCGAGCGCAAGGTGCGCGAGGAGGGGTTGAGCGACTTCACGCTGCGTGAGCTCAATGCCGACGGCCAACTGCAATTGGCGGCCGAACGGGATGAGTACGTGGCCGTGCTCTTCAGCCAGACCCAAAGCCGGCTCGGCTCGCCGCTGGGGTACGACTTGTTCGCCCAGCCGTTGCGCCGCGCCACCCTTGACCGGGCCGACAAGCTGGGCAGTATGGCGGTGTCGCAGCCGATGCATCTGGTCAGCATCGAGCCGGCCTATGCGCGGGGTGTGCTGCTGGTGGCGCCGGTGAAGCGTCAGAGTGACGCGGCGACGGCGGCGACGAAACCCTACGGATATGTCATGGCTGTGATCAGCATGCGTCAGCTGCTGGCGGACGGTTTGCCGGAGGCCAGTTATGACTATCTCTCGGTGCGCATCCTCGACTTATCCACCGACGACCAGCACGAAGTGCTTTACGAGTCCTATAACTCGCCCGCGCCCAGCGAACTGTCCGCGACACGCCTGCTGCGTATGGCCGACCGCGACTATCAAGTCGACATCCTGCCCAGCGAAGCCTTTTTGAAGGCCAACCATTCCTCGGTGACCAGCCTCGTGGTGCTCGGTGGCTTGCTGAGCGTGCTGCTCAGCGCATTGCTCTACGTGCTGGTCAGCCAACGCCAGCGCGCACTGAAAATGGTCGAGCAGCGCACCCAGGAACTGCACGCCCGCGAGCAGGAATTGCGCGGCACTCACGGCCAGTTGCGCGGCGTGCTGAATGCCGCGACCCAGGTGGCGATCATCGCCACCGACCTGCGAGGCGTCATCAGCACCTTTAACGCCGGGGCCGAGCAAATGCTGGGATATTCCAGCGCTGAAGTGGTGGGGCGCATGACCCTGGAAAACCTGCACTTTCCCCGAGAGCTGGTCGCACGCTCGGCGGAACTGAGTGTGCGATATGGCAAGCGGATTCCGACCTGTCAGGCGATGTTGGTCGAAGGCGCAGAAGAGGGCGGTCACGAAGCGCGGGAGTGGACGCTGGTCCGTCAGGATGGCAGCCATTTGACCGTGAACATGCTCGCGACCCCGGTCCTCGACGAGCAAGGCCTGTGGGTCGGGCATCTGGCAATCTGTATCGACATCACCGAACGCAAGCGCGTTCACGAGGCGTTGGCCGCGCGCGACCTGTTGCTGAAAAAGCTCAGCGTCCATGTGCCCGGTGGCATTTATCAGTTCAAGATGGAATTTGACGGTCGCTTCAGTGTGATCTATGCCAGCGACGGGATTCGTGAGATCTACGAGCTCGAGCCGGACGTGCTGCTGCTCAACGCCGAGGCGATTTTCACGCGGATTCATCCCCAGGACACGACCCGCGTTCGCGCCTCGATCCGCGCGTCGGCGGACACCCTGAGCCCGTGGCGCGAGGAATACCGGGTGCAACTGCCTCAGCGCGGCCTGCGCTGGGTGCGCGGCGAGGCGACCCCGGAGGAACTGCCGGGTGGCGGCGTGCTCTGGCATGGCTACATCTCGGACATTTCCGACCTGAAGCGGGTGGAAGAAGAGCTGCGGGCGCTGTCGATTACCGACTCTCTGACCGGAATTCACAACCGCCGCTACTTTCAAGAACGCCTGACCACCGAGATGGCCCGGGTCGAGCGCGGTGGTGGCGAGTTGTCGGTGATCATGCTCGACATCGACCACTTCAAGCGCATCAATGACCAGCATGGACATGCCGTGGGTGACCGGGTGTTGCAGGTCGTGTGCGAACGCATCGGTCATCGTCTGCGACGTACCGACGTGTTCTGCCGCCTGGGTGGTGAGGAATTCATGGTGCTGTGCCCGGACATCGACGCAGAACATGCCCATGTCCTGGCCTTACAGCTGTGGCAAGGGTTGCGCAGTTCACCGATCGAAGGCGTCGGGGTCGTTACCGCGAGTTTCGGGATTGCCAGTTGGCGAGTCGGGGAGGGCGCGGATGCGCTGTTGCTGCGGGCGGATTCGGGGGTTTATGCGGCGAAGCAGGCGGGACGGGATCGGGTTGAAGGAGAGATGAACTAAGCCTTCATCCTGACCCCTGTGGGAGCAGTTTTAGAAAACGACACTGACCCAGTGTGGGAGCGAGCCTGCTCGCGATAGCAGTCTGTCAGTCACATCATTGTTAGAGTGCCGCCGTCATCGCGAGCAGGCTCGCTCCCACATTGGATCTGAGGTGTCGTGTAGATCCGGGTCAGAGCACCGAAGCCGTTTCCGGCACTTTCGGTTGGCGATACAGGTCCAGCAGCACCTGATCCAGCACCGAAGACGCGCCAAACGGGGCCTTGTCGTTGAGGATCGCCACCACCGCCCAGGTGTTGCCGTTGACGTCACGGCTGTAACCGGAGATCGCGCGCACGGTGTTCAGGGTGCCGGTCTTGACGTGGGCCTCGCCGCGCATCGCCGTGGTTTTCAGGCGTTTGCGCATGGTGCCGTCGGTTCCGGCAATCGGCATCGAGCTGATGAACTCGGCGGAGTAGGGGCTGCGCCACGCGGCTTGCAGCATCGCCGCCATTTCACGAGCGCTCACACGTTCGGCGCGGGACAGGCCGGAGCCGTTCTCCATCACCAAGTGCGGCGCGGTGATGCCTTTCTTCGCCAGCCACTGACGCACCACGCGCTGGGCAGCCTTGGCGTCGTCACCGTCGGCGTCGGTGCGGAATTTCTGGCCCAGGCTCAGGAACAGCTGCTGAGCCATGGTGTTGTTGCTGTATTTGTTGATGTCGCGAATGATTTCCGCCAGATCCGGCGAGTAGGCCCGGGCCAGCACCTTGGCGTTGTTCGGCGTCGGCGCCAGACGATCCCTGCCCTGGATGCTGCCGCCCAGTTCCTTCCAGATCGCCCGCACGGCACCGGCGGTGTAGGTCGCGTGGTCGAGCAGCGACAGATAAGTCTGCGAGCTGCAGCCTTCGCCCAACTGACCGCCGACCGTCACGGTCACGCTGCCATCGGCCTGGGTCACCGGGTTGTAACGCACGCCACCGGTGCATTGCTTGGAATTGACCGCTTTGACCTGGTTTTCAATATGGATGCTGGCAATCGGCGGCTCTACTGACACCAGGACCCGGCCGTTGTCGTTGCGCGCCACGAAGCGCAAGGCCTTGAGGTTGACCAACAGCGAGTCGGGTTTGACCAGGAACGGTTTGTTCTCGTCATTACCGTCGTCGTTGAACTCCGGCAGTTGCGGTTGCACGAAGAAACCGCGGTCCAGCACCAGGTCGCCGGTGATTTGCGTCACGCCGTTGGCGCGCAAGTCACGCATCAACAGCCAGAGTTTTTCCATGTTCAGTTTCGGATCGCCGCCACCCTTGAGGTAGAGGTTGCCGTTGAGGATGCCGCCGCTGAGGGTGCCGTCGGTGTAGAACTCGGTTTTCCACTGATGGTTCGGGCCGAGCATTTCCAGCGCGGCATAGGTGGTTACCAGCTTCATGGTCGAGGCCGGGTTGACCGAAACGTCAGCGTTGTAGATGGTCGGGGTGCCCGGGCCGTTCAACGGAATCATTACCAGCGACAGGGCGTTGTCCGGAAGCTTGCTGGCCTTGAGGGCTTTTTCGACGTTGGGTGACAGACCGGTGTTGATGGTGGCGGCGGAAACGGAGAAGGCCAGAGGAAGAAGGAAACCGGCCAGCAACAAGGGACGCAAAGATTTGATCATGTGAAATAAAACCCTACATTCGAGGGGAAAAAAGACGAGGGCATGAAGATAAATTCCCTCAGTGGTCATGAAAGTGTCGGCATTATGCCCCAAGGTGTAACGGCTTGTGCCTTGCCGTGGCCCTCTAATCCGCAATTTTTTTACCGACGGTCAGCCACGCGCCCCAGAGAGTCGGGCAATTAGCGGCTTAAACTGCTAAAGTGCCGCCCGTTATTACTTATGAGGATTGTTCCAATGGCGACTAACCGTTCCCAGCGTCTGCGCAAAAAACTGTGCGTCGATGAATTTCAAGAGCTGGGTTTCGAACTGAACCTGGATTTCAAAGAAGATTTGGCTGATGAAGCCATTGATGCTTTCCTCGACGCGTTTCTGAAAGAAGCCATGGAAGCCAACGGTCTGGGTTATGTTGGCGGCGACGACTTCGGTCTGGTTTGCCTGCAGAAGCGTGGCTCGGTGTCCGAAGAGCAGCGCGCTGCTGTTGAAGCCTGGCTCAAAGGCCGCAGCGAACTGACCGAAGCAACCGTCAGCCCGCTGATCGACGTCTGGTACCCGGAAAAGCCGATCAATCCGGTAGCTTGATGTCATAAAAAACGGCGGCCCAAGGGTCGCCGTTTTTTTATGCCTGCTTTTTGTAGGTGTATGGCTTGGCCTGCGATGTCGATCTCGGGGATGCCTTCGCGGGCAAGCCTCGCTCCTACAGGATTGAGGTGTGCCGATGTTTTTTGATCGACACTCAACCCTGTAGGAGCGAGGCTTGCCCGCGAAGGGTCCCTCAGGCCTTGCGCCAATTCAGAATCACCAGCGTCAACACCCCGGCCACAATCCCCCAGAACGCCGAACCAATGGAAAACAGCGTCAGCCCCGACGCCGTGACCATAAAGGTAATCAACGCCGCCTCACGTTCTTTCACTTCGGTCATGGCAATGCTCAGGCCATTGATGATCGAGCCGAACAGCGCCAGCGCCGCAATCGACAGCACCAACTCTTTAGGCAGCGCCGCAAACAACGCCGCCAGCGTTGCGCCGAACACCCCGGCAATCCCGTAGAAAATCCCGCACCAGACCGCCGCCGTGTAGCGCTTGTTGCGATCCTCATGGGCATGCGGCCCGGTGCAGATCGCCGCGCTGATGGCCGCCAGGTTGATCCCATGGGAGCCGAACGGTGCCAGCAGCAGTGAGGCGATGCCGGTGGTGGTGATCAGCGGCGAGGCAGGCACGGTGTAGCCGTCGGCGCGCAATACCGCGATGCCGGGCATGTTTTGCGAGGTCATCGCCACCACAAACAACGGAATACCGATGCTGATGGTCTCGGCCAAAGAGAAGTGCGGCGTGGTCCAGACCGGCGTCGCCACTTCCAGATGGAAACCGCTGAAGTCCAGCAGCCCCATGAACCCGGACAGCGCCGTGCCGATCAGCAACGCTGCGAGCACGGCATAACGCGGCGACAGGCGCTTGACCAGCAGATAAGTGAAGAACATCCCCAGCACCAGTCCGGTACGATGCTGCACGGCGACGAAGATTTCGCTGCCGATCTTGAACAGAATCCCCGCCAGCAGGGCGGCGGCCAATGACGCCGGAATCTTTCTCACCAGCCGTTCGAAGCTGCCGGTCAGGCCGCAAATCGTCACCAGCACCGCGCAAGTGATGTAGGCGCCGATGGCCTCGCCGTAACTCACGCCACCCAGGCTTGTGATCAGCAGCGCCGCGCCGGGGGTCGACCAGGCGATGGTAATCGGCGTGCGATAACGCAGGGACAGGCCGATCGAGCACACCGCCATGCCAATCGAGATCGCCCAGATCCACGACGAAATCTGCCCGCTGGTCAGGCCCGCCGCTTGTCCTGCCTGAAACATCAGGACCAGGGAGCTGGTGTAACCGGTCATCATCGCGATGAAGCCGGCGACGATCGCCGACGGTGACGTATCGGCCAAGGGGCGGAGCTGTGTGTGCGTGGCGTCGTTCATGACAGCGGTGTTCCTTGTTCTGATAAAAATGCCGAATCCCCTGTAGGAGCGAGGCTTGCCCGCGAAGGCGTCCTATCATTCAACATTGATGTCGACCGGTACGACGCCTTCGCGGGCAAGCCTCGCTCCTACAAAGGATTGTGTGGAAGCGGCGGATTCTGCGATCAAGCCTAAACTCAAAAGTAACCAACCGTTGCGATACAGCAGAAGCGACAAACAGCCGTACAGTCGTGTTGCCACCATCCATTGTGTACAATCGCGGTGTTTTTTACGCGATACTTGCCAGCGACCCACTGTGCCGTATTACAGTCACGGTCAATTCGCCGCAGTTCTCCCGACTCGAGTGCCCATGAACGAACAGTTGCAGCCCCTAAAGAAACAACCGCGAGCAGGCAAAGCCGGCCGCAGCGGTACCCAGGACGATATTGTCTACGCGCATATCTTCGAGGCCATCCTCGAACAGCGTCTGGCGCCCGGCACCAAGTTGAGCGAAGAAGCGCTGGGGGAAATTTTCGGGGTCAGTCGCACCATCATTCGCCGCGCGCTGTCGCGCCTGGCCCATGAAGGCGTCGTGCTGCTGCGTCCGAACCGTGGCGCCGTGGTCGCCAGCCCGAGTGTCGAGGAGGCCCGTCAGGTGTTCCTGGCCCGGCGTCTGGTGGAGCGGGCGATCACTGAACTGGCGGTTCAGCACGCGACCGCCGAGCAGATTGCCGAGTTGCGGCAGATGGTCAACGACGAGCGCGACAGCTTCTCCCGTGGCGATCGCGGTGCCGGCATCCGTTTGTCGGGCGAATTCCACCTGAAACTGGCCGAAGCAGCGAAGAATGCGCCGCTGATCAGCTTCCAGCGCAGCTTGGTGTCCCAGACTTCGTTGATCATTGCCCAGTACGAAAGCGGCAACCGTTCGCACTGTTCCTACGACGAGCACACCCAGCTGATCGACGCCATCGAAGCGCGTAATGGTGAGCTGGCAGTGGACCTGATGATGCATCACATGGATCACATCGACAGCAAACTCAACCTTGATGAAGAAAGCGCGTCGGATGATTTGCATGCGGTGTTCTCGCATTTGTTGCAGACCAAGAAGCCTGGGCGGCCTGCTGCCAAACTCTGAACGATCGAGTTGCGGCCTTCGCGGGCAAGCCTCGCTCTTACAAGGGCTTCGCGTTAAACCTGTAGGAGCGAGGCTTGCCCGCGAAGGCGGCTTCAAAGGCAATAAAAATCCCCCGGACTGAAGAGTACGGGGGATTTTTTATGCCCGAAAAAACCTAGCGCTGATGCACCTGATTCCCCGCCGCATACGTCTGCAACACGGTCCGGTCATCCCCCAGTGTCATCAACACAAACAACGTCTCGGCAATGTTATTGGCCTGCTTCAAGCGATAGCTCAGCAGCGGCGTGGCGTTGTAGTCCAGCACCAGGAAGTCGGCGTCGGTGCCCGGTTTCAGCGTGCCGATCTTGTCTTCCAGGCGCAACGCACGCGCACCACCCAGGGTTGCCAGGTACAGCGATTTGAACGGGCTCAGGCGCGCACCTTGCAGTTGCATGACCTTGTACGCTTCGTTCAACGTTTGCAGCAGCGAAAAACTGGTGCCGCCGCCCACGTCCGTGCCCAAACCTACATTGAGTTTGTGCTTCTCGGCCATCGGCAAATTGAACAGGCCGCTGCCGAGGAACAAGTTCGAGGTCGGGCAGAAAGCAATCGCCGAACCCGTCTCCGCCAGCCGCGCGCATTCGTCGTCGCACAGGTGCACACCGTGGGCGAACACCGAGCGCTCGCCCAGCAATTGGTAGTGATCGTAAACGTCGAGGTAGCCCTTGCGCTCGGGGAACAGCTCCTTGACCCACTCGACTTCCTTCAGGTTTTCGCTGATGTGGGTCTGCATGTACAGGTCGGGGTATTCGCTGAGCAACTGGCCGGCGAGGGTCAGTTGTTCCGGGGTGCTGGTCGGGGCAAAGCGCGGGGTGACCGCGTAGTGCAAGCGGCCCTTGCCGTGCCAGCGCTCGATCAGCGCCTTGCTTTCCACGTAGCTGGATTCGGCGGTGTCGGTCAGATAGTCCGGGGCGTTACGGTCCATCATCACCTTGCCGGCGATCATCCGCAGGTCCAGCTGCTCGGCGGCTTCGAAGAATGAGTTCACCGATTGCGGGTGCACGCTGCCAAACACCAGCGCCGTCGTGGTGCCGTTGCGCAGCAGTTCCTTGATGAAAATGTCCGCGACTTCGTCAGCGTGTGCCTTGTCGGCGAACTGGCTCTCACACGGGAAGGTGTAAGTGTTGAGCCAGTCCAGAAGCTGCTCGCCGTAGGCGCCGACCATGCCGGTTTGCGGCAAGTGAATGTGGGTGTCGATGAAACCGGGGGTGATCAGCGCGTCCTGGTAATGAGTGATCTCGATATCGGCAGGCAGGGTCGGCAGCAAGTCGCTGGCGTGGCCGAGGGCGCTGATCTGGCCGTTATCGACCACCAGCAGGCCGTCTTCGAAATACTCATACGAGGCTTCGATGCCCACTTCGGCGGGGTCGGCGATGCTGTGCAGGATGGCGGCGCGGTAGGCTTTGCGAGTCAGAGGCATAAAATTTCTCAGTTCGTGGCTTTTTAGTTCGAAGCTTGGCTGCGGCGTGAGGCAGGCAGCAGTTTGGCGATCGATGATCCGGCGCTGGCAGTTTGCTGGCCGAAACTGGCGTTATAGGTGGCGATGATTTCGCCGGCGATGGAGATGGCGATTTCCACAGGCAGCTTGCCTTTGACTTCGCCGATGCCCATCGGGCAGCGCATGCGTTGCAGCACGGCGCTGTCGAAACCACGGTCACGCAAGCGGTGTTCGAACTTCACCCGTTTGGTCTTCGAACCGATCAGGCCGAAGTAGGCGAAGTCGTCGCGCTTGAGGATCGCGGCGGTGAGTTCGAGGTCGAGCTGGTGGTTGTGGGTCATGACGATGCAGTAGCTGCCGGCGGGCAGGTTGTCGATTTCATCCACCGGTTCTTCGGCGACGATTTTGCGCACGCCGTGGGGGATCTGCTCGGGGAATTCGGCTTCCCGCGAATCGATCCAGCGCACCCGGCAGGGCAGGCTGGCGAGCAGCGGCACCAGCGCCCGGCCGACATGGCCGGCGCCGAACACGGCGATCTGCGCCTGGACCTGGCCCATCGGTTCGAACAGCAACACGGTCACGCCGCCGCAGCACTGGCCCAGACTGGCGCCGAGGCTGAAGCGCTCCAGATGGGTGTCCTGCTTGCCGCTGGCCAGCATCTCGCGGCCGATCTGCATGGCTTTGTATTCCAGGTGCCCGCCACCGATGGTGTCGAAGGTCTGGTTGGCGCTGATGACCATTTTCGAACCGGCATTGCGCGGCGTCGAGCCGAGCTCTTCGATAATGGTCACCAACACGCAGGGTTCACCCTGGGATTGCAGGTCGGCGAGGGCGTCGATCCAGTTGTACATGTTTTCACCTCGACATCTGTGTTGTCTGTTCGGGCCTCTTCGCGGGCAAGCCTCGCTCCTACAGTATTCGCGTCGTGCACATCATCGCGATACACCATCAATCTGTAGGAGCGAGGCTTGCCCGCGAAGGCCGCGCCTCGGTATCAGAGCGAAGCCAACTCAACTTCGGTTTCGGCAGCCTTTGCCGCCTTCAACTGCCGCATCTGCTCACACCCCCACAACACCCGCTCCGGGGTCGCCGGTGCGTCAATCTTCGGTTGATGCTTGTAGTCACCCAGGCTCGCCACCGCATCCTTGATCGCACACCACGACGCGATGCCGAGCATGAACGGTGGCTCACCCACAGCCTTGGAATGGAACACCGTGTCTTCCGGGTTCTTGCGGTTTTCCACCAGCTTCACCCGCAGGTCCAGCGGCATGTCGGCCACGGCCGGGATCTTGTAGCTGGCCGGGCCGTTGGTCATCAGTTTGCCTTTGTTGTTCCACACCAGTTCTTCCATGGTCAGCCACCCCATGCCCTGGATGAAACCGCCCTCGACCTGGCCGATGTCGATGGCCGGGTTCAGCGAGTCGCCGACGTCGTGGAGGATGTCAGTACGGAGCATTTTGTACTCGCCGGTCAGGGTGTCGATGATCACCTCGCAACAGGCTGCACCAAAGGCGTAGTAATAGAACGGCCGACCACGGGCCTGACTGCGGTCGTAGAAGATTTTCGGGGTCTTGTAGAAGCCGGTGCTCGACAGCGACACCTGGGCGAAATACGCCTGCTGGATCAGCGCTTCGAAGGTCAGGATGTGATCGCGAACCCGCACATGACCGTTGTGGAATTCCACGTCTTCTTCGCTGACCTTGTAATGCCGGGCGGCGAATTCCACGAGGCGTTTCTTGATGATTTCCGCCGCGTTCTGTGCCGCTTTACCGTTGAGGTCGGCACCGCTGGAAGCGGCGGTCGGCGAGGTGTTCGGCACCTTGTCGGTGTTGGTCGCGGTGATCTGCACGCGGTCCATTTCTACCTGGAACACTTGCGCCACGACTTGCGCGACTTTGGTGTTCAAACCCTGGCCCATTTCGGTGCCGCCATGGTTCAGGTGGATGCTGCCGTCGGTGTAGACGTGGATCAGCGCACCGGCCTGGTTGAGGAAGCTGGCGGTGAAGGAAATACCGAATTTCACCGGGGTCAGCGCGAGGCCTTTTTTCAGGATCGGGCTGTTGGCGTTGTAGCGACGGATCGCTTCACGGCGCTCGGCGTACTGGCTGCTTTCTTCCAGCTCTGCGGTCATTTCTTCGAGCATGTTGTGCTCGACGGTCTGGTAGTAGTGGGTGACGTTGCGCTCGGTCTTCCCGTAGTAGTTGGCCTTGCGCACCGCCAGCGGATCGAGGTGCAGATGCCGGGCAATCGCGTCCATCACTTCCTCGATGGCGACCATGCCTTGCGGGCCGCCGAAACCACGGTATGCGGTGTTTGAGGCGGTGTTGGTCTTGCAGCGGTGACCGTTGATGGTCGCATCGCCGAGGTAATAAGAGTTGTCGGCGTGGAACATCGCACGGTCGACAATTGACGCCGACAGGTCCGGCGAGCAACCGCAGTTGCCGGCCAGTTCCAGGGCAATACCGTGCAGGCGACCGGTGCTGTCGAAGCCGACGTCGTATTCGACGTAGAACGGGTGACGTTTGCCGGTCATCAGCATGTCTTCGACCCGCGGCAGGCGCATCTTGGTCGGCTGGCCGGTGAGGTGGGCGACGACTGCGCACAGGCACGCCGGGCTCGCGGCCTGGGTTTCCTTGCCACCGAAACCTCCGCCCATGCGGCGCATGTCGACGACGATTTTGTTCATCGACACGTCCAGAACCTCGGCCACCAGTTTCTGCACTTCAGTGGGGTTCTGCGTCGAGCAGTAGACAATCATCCCGCCGTCTTCAGTCGGCATCACCGAAGAAATCTGGGTTTCGAGGTAGAAGTGTTCCTGGCCGCCGATGTGCAGCGTGCCTTGAATGCGATGTTCAGCGGTGGCCAAGGCGCCGGCCGAATCACCACGCTGATGGGTGTGGCTGTCGAGCACGAAATGGCGTTTGCGCAAGGCTTCGACCACGTCCAGCACCGGCTCGAGATCTTCGTATTCGATGATCGCGGCCATGGCGGCTTTGCGTGCGGTTTCCAGATCTTTTGCGGCAACCGCCAGTACGGGTTGACCGACGAACTGCACGTCATCAATTGCCAGCAGTGGATCGCCCGGCAGCAAGGGCCCGATGTCTTTCAGGCCCGGCACATCTTCGTGGGTGATGGCGATGCGCACGCCTTCGAAGGCGTAGCAGGGCTTGGTGTCGATGCTGATGATTTTCGCGTGGGCGCGGTCCGACAGGCGTGCGTAAACGTGCAGCTGGTTCGGAAATTCCAGACGGTCGTCGATGTACTGCGCTTCACCCGACACATGCTTGGCGGCGCTGTCGTGCTTGACGCTGCGGCCGACACCGGTAGTCAGGTCCTTGGCGAACAGTTCAGCCAATTCGGCCTGGGTCTTCTCTACGGCGTGATGGTTAGACATAAGCGGTCACCCGAGTCTCGATGTGCGGCGTTTGCAGTTCGATGAAGTATTTGCGCAGCAGGTTCTGCGCGCTGAGCAGGCGATATTCCTTGCTGGCGCGGAAGTCCGAGAGCGGCGTGAAATCTTCGGCCAGTGCGGCGCAGGCGCGTTCGACGGTGGCGTGATTGAACGGTGAGCCGAGCAACACGGTTTCGCAGTTATTCGCACGTTTCGGAATCGCGGCCATGCCGCCGAACGCGACGCGGGCGTCGGCGATCACGCCGTTTTCAATCCGCAGGTTGAACGCGGCGCAAACGGCGGAAATGTCATCGTCCAGGCGCTTGGAAACCTTGTACGCACGGAACAGCTGTTCGGCGCAGGCACGCGGCACGATGATCTTCTCGATGAACTCGCTTTCCTGACGCGCGGTGACCCGGTAATCGATGAAGTAATCTTCAAGGGCCAGGGTGCGGCGGGTTTCGCCTTTGCACAGGACGATCTGCGCGCCCAAGGCAATTAGCAGGGGAGGCGAGTCACCGATTGGCGAGGCGTTGCCGATATTGCCGCCGAGGGTGCCCTGGTTGCGAATCTGCAATGAAGCGAAGCGTTGCAGCAATTCGCCGAAATCCGGGTATTCGGCCTTCAAGGCTTCGTAGCAATCGGAGAGGGCGGTCGCGGCGCCGATTTCCAGGCGATCTTCGAAGCGCTCGATGCGCTTCATTTCAGCGACGTTGCCAACGTAAATCATCACTGGCAGGGTGCGGTGGAACTGGGTGACTTCCAATGCCAGATCCGTACCGCCGGCCAGCAGCCGGGCCTGTGGATAAGCGTCGTAGAGGTCGGCCAGATCGGCCACGGTCAGCGGCACCAGGCAACGCTTGTCGCCGCTGTTGAGTTCGCCGATGTCGGTGGGGGCGATGGCTTTCAGGCGGGCGATGGTGTCGGCTTCGCGTGCATCGAATTGGTCCGGTTGTTTACCACAGCAAGATTGCTCGGCGGCTTCCAGAATCGGTCGATAGCCCGTGCAACGGCAGAGATTGCCGGCCAGTGCTTCATGGGCTTTATGAGCATCCGGTTGATCGCTGTTTTTTTGCAGGGCGAACAGCGACATGACGAAGCCCGGGGTGCAGAAGCCGCATTGCGAGCCGTGGCACTCGACCATGGCTTTCTGCACGCTGTGCAATTCGCCTTGGTGCTTGAGGTCTTCGACGCTGATCAGTTGTTTGCCGTGCAATGCCGACACGAACGTCAGGCACGAGTTGAGGCTGCGATAGCGAATGTGTTCGCGGCCATCGTCATCCGTTTGCAGCTCGCCGACCACCACGGTGCAGGCGCCGCAGTCACCGCTGGCGCAGCCTTCTTTGGTGCCGGGTTTGCCCACATGGTCGCGCAGATAATTGAGCACGGTCAGGTTTGGGTCCAGGGCGTGCTCGCTACGGAGTTCCTGGTTAAGTAAAAACTGGATCACGGAAGGCCTCGCAGACTCATTATTGTTGTTAACCGACTTGGACCGAATTTATCAGGTCTGACTTTGCGGTCAATGATTTTCTGACTTAAAGGTCAGGAAAAGCCATTTTGTCGATCAACGACTCGTTCCTTCATTATTGACCCTCGCGGGTTAGCCTGCTTTTTGCTTGATTCGTGCCAAAAACCGCTGAGTGGGCACTCCGCCATGACCCTTCATGTGCGCTACACTGCGCCGCTTGTGCAGATCGAAGAGTTTGAAGGACAACCATGACGTTCAAGGCGCCGGACAGCCTCGCCGAGCAAATCGCTCACCACCTCGCCGAACGCATCATTCGTGGCGAAATGAAGCCCGGGGAGCGCATCCAGGAACAGAAGGTTACGCTGGCCCTCAATGTCAGCCGCGGATCGGTCCGCGAAGCCTTGCTGATCCTCGAGCGCCGCCACCTGATCGCGATCCTGCCGCGACGCGGTGCCCACGTTACCGAGCTCACGGCCCATAAAGTGCAGAGCCTGTGCACGCTGATGAGCGAGCTGTACATTTTGCTCGGCAACGCCGTCGCCAAAGGCTGGCAGGTTCAGGCCGACATGGCGCCGTTCGTGCAGATCCAGCAGCGCCTGGCCGCCAGCTACGAGCGTCAGGACATCCGCACCTTCGTCGACGACAGCTTTAACGTGATGCGCGCCGCGTACCCGTTCGCCAACAACCCGTACTTGCAGGAAACCGTCGAGAACCTGCAACCGGCGATGAGCCGTGCGTATTTCCTCGCCCTGGACCAGCGCAAGGCGTCGATGAGCGAGTTCCTGGAGTTGTTCGAACGCTTGCTCGCCGCCGTGCTGGCCCGTGACTTTCCGCAGATCCGCGAAGTGCTGACGGCGTATGCCCAGCGCAGCAGCGATCTGGTGGTTTCTGCCCTGACGGACGCTTAAGCGTGCGGCTCAAGTGCATAAAGCTGGCAGGGTTCAAATCCTTCGTCGACCCGACCACGGTGAACTTCCCCAGCAACATGGCGGCCGTGGTCGGGCCCAATGGCTGCGGCAAGTCGAACATCATCGACGCCGTTCGCTGGGTGATGGGCGAAAGTTCGGCGAAGAACCTGCGCGGCGAGTCGATGACCGACGTCATCTTCAACGGTTCGACCAGCCGTAAACCGGTGAGCCAGGCGAGTATCGAACTGGTGTTCGATAACTCCGACGGCACGCTGCTTGGCGAATACGCCGCCTACGCGGAAATTTCCATTCGCCGCAAAGTGACCCGCGACAGCCAGACCACCTACTACCTCAACGGCACCAAATGCCGCCGCCGCGATATCACCGACATCTTTCTGGGCACCGGCCTGGGCCCGCGCAGCTATTCGATCATCGAGCAGGGGATGATCTCCAAGCTGATCGAGTCCAAGCCCGAAGACCTGCGCAACTTCATCGAAGAAGCGGCGGGTATCTCCAAGTACAAGGAGCGTCGGCGCGAGACCGAAAACCGCATCCGTCGCACCCATGAAAACCTGGCCCGCCTGACCGATTTGCGTGAAGAGCTTGAGCGTCAGCTTGAGCGCCTGCATCGCCAGGCCGAGGCCGCCAAGAAGTATCAGGAATACAAAGGCGAGGAGCGTCAGCTCAAGGCCCAACTGTCGGCGCTGCGCTGGCAGGCGTTGAACGAACAGGTCGGGCAGCGCGAAGCAGTCATTGGCAATCAGGAAGTCACCTTCGAATCCCTGGTTGCCGAGCAGCGCAACGCCGACGCCAGCATCGAACGCTTCCGTGACGGGCACCATGACCTGTCAGAACGCTTCAATCTGGTGCAGGGGCGCTTCTATTCAGTCGGCGGCGACATTGCCCGGGTCGAGCAGAGCATCCAGCACGGTCAGCAGCGCTTGCGGCAGTTGCAGGACGATCTGAAAGAAGCCGAGCGGGCGCGCCTGGAAACCGAATCGCACCTGGGTCACGACCGCACCTTGCTGCTGACCCTCGGCGAAGAGCTGGACATGCTCACGCCGGAGCAGGAAGTCACCAGCGCCGCCGCCGAAGAGGCCGCCGCGGCGCTGGAAGAATCCGAAACCACCATGCACGGCTGGCAGGAGCAGTGGGACACCTTCAACCTCACGGCCGCCGAGCCGCGCCGCCAGTCCGAGGTCCAGCAGTCACGCATTCAGCAACTCGAAACCAGCATGGAGCGTCTGGCCGATCGCCAGAAGCGTCTTGGCGAAGAGCGCGCGTTGCTCTCGGCGGACCCGGAAGACGCGGCGATCATGGAGCTCAGCGAGCAACTGGCCGCGAGCGAAGCGACCCTCGAAGATTTGCAGGCCAGCGAAGAAGCCCAGGTCGAACGCCTTGAGCAACTGCGTCAGGAATTGCAATTAGCGCTGCAAAATCAGCAGCAGGCCCAGGGCGATTTGCAGCGCCTGAACGGTCGTCTCGCTTCCCTCGAAGCCTTGCAGCAAGCCGCGCTCGATCCGGGCACCGGCACCGCTGAATGGCTGCGCGAACAGCATCTGGCGGACCGTCCGCGTCTGGCCGAAGGTTTGAAAGTTGAAGCGGGTTGGGAGCTGGCGGTGGAAACCGTGCTCGGTGCCGACCTGCAAGCGGTGCTGGTGGATGACTTCGGCGATTTCGATCTGGCCGGTTTTGCCCAAGGCGATTTACGTTTACTCAGCCCGGCGAGCGATGGCGTGCGCGTACCAGGCAGCCTGCTCGACAAGGTTGAGGCGCAGATCGATCTGTCACCCTGGTTGGGGCAGGTCAAACCGGTCGAAAGTCTCGAGCAGGCGTTGGCCTTGCGCAGTCAATTGACTGCGGGCCAGAGTCTGATCAGTCGCGACGGTTATTGGGTCGGTCGACACTTTCTACGTGTTCGTCGGGCCAGTGAAGCGGAAAGCGGCGTGCTCGCCCGGGGGCAGGAAATCCAGCGGCTGAGCATCGAGCGTGAAGAGCGCGAAGCCACGGTCGAATCCCTGGAAACCCAACTTCAGACGCTCAGGGCGCAGCAGCGTCAGCAGGAAAACGGTCGCGAACATTTGCGTCGTTTGCTGCAAGACGAAGCGCGTCAGCAAGGCGAATTGAAAGCCCAGTTGTCCGCCGGCAAAGCCAAGGTCGAACAGCTGACATTGCGCCGAACCCGCCTCGATGAAGAACTCACCGAGTTGGCCGAACAGCGTGCGCTGGAGCACGAAAACATCGGCGAAGCGCGCCTGCAATTGCAGGAAGCCCTCGATGCCATGGCGCTGGACACCGAGCAACGAGAGTTACTGCTGGCCCAGCGCGACAGCCTGCGCGAGCGACTTGATCGGGTGCGTCAGGAAGCCCGGCAACACAAGGATCACGCCCATCAACTGGCGGTGCGTCTGGGTTCGCTCAAGGCGCAACACGACTCGACGCGTCAGGCGCTGGAACGGCTAGAGATGCAGTCCGAGCGCCTGACTGAGAAACGCGAACAGCTGAGTCTCAACCTGGAGGAGGGCGAAGCGCCGCTGGAAGAGCTACGCCTGAAACTTGAAGAGTTGCTCGACAAGCGCATGACGGTCGACGAAGAACTGAAGACGGCGCAGATCGCCTTGGAAGATGCTGACCGTGAATTGCGTGATGCAGAAAAACGTCGCAACCAGGCCGAGCAGCAATCGCAGTTGATTCGTGGCCAGATGGAAACCCAGCGCATGGAATGGCAAGCCCTGACCGTGCGCCGCAAGACGCTGGAAGATCAGTTGCTGGAAGACGGCTACGACTTGCACGGCGTGCTCGCCACGCTGACCGCCGAGGCCAGCGAGAAGGATGCCGAAGAAGAACTCGAACGGATCGCGGCGCGGATTCAGCGCCTCGGTGCAATCAACCTGGCGGCCATCGACGAATACCAGCAACAATCCGAGCGTAAACGTTATCTGGATGCGCAGAACGATGATCTGGTGGAAGCGCTGGACACCCTTGAGAACGTGATTCGCAAGATCGACAAGGAAACCCGAAACCGCTTCAAGGATACCTTTGATCAGATCAATGGCGGTTTACAGGCGCTTTTCCCAAAAGTTTTCGGTGGAGGACGCGCGTATTTGGAACTGACGGGCGAAGATCTACTCGATACAGGGGTAACGATCATGGCGCAGCCGCCAGGAAAGAAGAACAGCACCATCCATTTGCTCTCCGGTGGCGAAAAAGCCCTGACCGCATTGGCCCTGGTGTTTGCCATCTTCAAGTTGAATCCGGCGCCGTTCTGCATGCTTGATGAAGTTGATGCACCCTTGGATGACGCTAACGTTGGACGCTACGCACGGCTGGTCAAAGAGATGTCGCAGACGGTGCAGTTCATCTATATCACCCACAATAAGATCGCCATGGAAATGGCCGAGCAACTGATGGGAGTGACGATGCACGAACCGGGTTGTTCGCGTCTGGTGGCAGTGGATGTCGAGGAGGCGATGGCGATGGTGGAGGCCTGAGTCGGTGCGTGTAGGGCAAGTATTTTTGATCTGTAGGATTTTTTTACTTGCCTCGACTTGCTGGCCAATCGACATATTCGCGCAAGCCATTGTGACAGACGGTGTAAAGTTACCTTTGGTCGTGCTAGTTTAATGTCAATTTTTCGTATACGTGGGCAAAACGCCTGTCAGAACATAGAGTTGGCGCCACGTTTTAAAGCGGTTTGCGAGTTGTAAACCCCTTATTTTTCAGCATTTTTTATAGAGGCACGGGATTACATGGAAATCGGTCTGCGCGAGTGGCTGATCGTCATCGGCATTATTGTCATTGCCGGTATTCTTTTCGATGGCTGGCGTCGCATGCGCGGCGGCAAGGGAAAACTGAAATTCCGTCTTGACCGAAGTTTGTCCAACCTGCCGGACGAGGACACCAGCGCCGAGCTGTTGGGCCCGCCCCGCGTGCTGGACACGCATAAAGAACCGCAACTGGACGAGCACGATCTGCCGTCGGTGAGCATGCCTGCTCGTGAGCCGCGTGAGTCGGGTTCCAAGCGCGGCAAACGTGGTCATGGCGAACCTTCCCAAGGCGACATGAACCTCAGCCTGGATCTGGATGGCGGCCCGAGCTTCAGCAGCCGTGACGACGATTTCCCGGATGACACCAAGGCTTCGCCGTCGGTCAGCGACAAGGAACAACCGCAAGCTGAAGAAGTGCTGGTGATCAGCGTGATCTGCCGTGACGCTGCCGGGTTCAAAGGCCCGGCACTGTTGCAGAACATTCTGGAAAGCGGTCTGCGTTTCGGTGAGATGGATATTTTCCACCGTCACGAAAGCATGGCCGGCAACGGTGAAGTCCTGTTCTCCATGGCCAATGCGGTCAAGCCGGGCATCTTCGATCTGGACGACATCGACCACTTCAGCACCCCGGCGGTGAGTTTCTTCCTCGGCCTGCCAGGCCCGCGTCATCCGAAGCAAGCCTTCGACGTGATGGTGGCCGCGGCGCGCAAACTGTCCCAGGAGCTGAACGGCGAACTGAAAGACGACCAGCGCAGCGTGCTGACTGCCCAGACGATTGAGCATTACCGTCAGCGCATCGTCGAGTTCGAACGCCGCGCCCTGACCCAGAAGCGTTGATCTGTAGGAGCCAGGCTTGCCGGCGAAGGCGATTTCAAGTACGCCTTCGCCGGCAAGCCTGGCTCCTACAAAAAAAATCTACAGATTGAGCAGCCTCGGCTGCTCTTTTGCTTTATGAGAGAACACCCATGACCGCCGCCAAAACCCGCATTCTAGAGCTGCGCGCTGAGCTGGATCAGCACAACTACCGTTATCACGTGCTGGACGAACCGAGCATCCCGGACGTCGAATACGATCGGTTGTTTCACGAGCTCAAGGCCCTCGAAGCGGCTCATCCTGACTTGATCACCAGCGACTCGCCAACCCAGCGCGTCGGTAGCGCTGCGCTGTCGGCGTTCACTCAGGTGCGCCACGAAGTGCCGATGCTCAGCCTCGGCAACGCCTTCGAAGAAAACGACATGCGCGAGTTCGATCGCCGGGTGACGGAAGGCCTGGACCTGCCGGCCGGTGATTTGTTTGGTGCCGGCGCGGCGGTGGAATACAGCTGCGAACCGAAGCTCGATGGTCTGGCGGTCAGCCTGCTTTATCAGGACGGTGTATTGGTGCGCGGCGCGACACGCGGCGACGGCGCCACCGGCGAAGACATCAGCGTCAACGTGCGCACTGTGCGCAACATCCCGCTGAAACTGCAGGGAACAGGCTGGCCGGCGACTCTGGAAGTGCGCGGCGAAGTGTTCATGTCCAAGGCCGGTTTCGAGCGCCTGAACGCCACGCAGCTGGAGGTCGGCGGCAAAACCTTCGCCAACCCGCGCAACGCGGCGGCCGGCAGCTTGCGCCAGCTGGATTCGAAAATCACCGCCAACCGTCCGCTGGAGTTCTGCTGCTATGGTATCGGCCAGATTTCGGCGGACATTGCCGACACGCACATTGGCAATCTCAAACAGCTCCAGGCGTGGGGCATGCCGATCAGTCGCGAGCTGAAACTGGCGCACGGCATTGATGAATGCCTGGATTACTACCGCGACATCGGTGAGCGCCGCAACGGGCTGGCCTATGAAATCGATGGCGTGGTGTTCAAGGTCAACAGCATCGCCTCCCAGCGTGAACTGGGTTTCCGCGCTCGCGAGCCGCGCTGGGCGATTGCCCACAAATTCCCGGCCATGGAGGAACTCACCGAACTGCTCGACGTGGAATTCCAGGTCGGCCGCACCGGCGCCGTGACGCCTGTGGCACGCTTGAAACCGGTAAAGGTCGCCGGGGTCACCGTGGCCAATGCGACGTTGCACAACATGGACGAAGTGGCGCGCCTGGGCCTGATGATCGGCGATACCGTGATCATTCGCCGCGCGGGCGATGTGATTCCGCAAGTGGTGCAAGTGGTCATGGAGCGTCGCCCGGACGACGCGCGTCCAGTGCAGATTCCGCAGCAGTGCCCGGTCTGCGGCTCACATGTCGAGCGCACGCAATTGGTCAAGCGCAGCAAGGGTCGCGAGACCGTCAGCGAAGGCGCGGTCTACCGCTGCGTCGGTCGTCTGGCCTGCGGTGCGCAACTCAAGCAGGCGATCATTCACTTCGTCTCCCGTCGTGCCATGGACATTGAAGGCCTGGGCGACAAGAGCGTTGAACAATTGGTGGATGAAGGTTTGGTGAGTTCTCCAGCCGATCTGTATGCCTTGAAGTTCGATGACATTGTCGATCTGGAGGGCTTTGCCGAGCTGTCGAGCAACAAACTGCTCGCCGCGATCAAGGACAGCAAGACACCGAGCCTGGCACGGTTCATCTATGCCCTCGGGATTCCTGATGTCGGCGAAGAGACGGCCAAGGTCCTGGCGCGCTCTCTCGGCTCGTTGGAGCGGGTTCAGCAGGCGTTGCCGCAAGTGCTCACGTACTTGCCGGATGTTGGTCTGGAAGTGGCTCACGAGATTC
Organism: Pseudomonas sp. LBUM1660; assembly: GCF_059695935.1. NCBI lineage: Bacteria > Pseudomonadati > Pseudomonadota > Gammaproteobacteria > Pseudomonadales > Pseudomonadaceae > Pseudomonas > Pseudomonas sp. LBUM1660. The sequence continues at coordinate 2,186,042 of NZ_CP166795.1, forward strand.
ACAGCTTCTTCGAAGATGCGCATAACCAGCAGGTCATTTCGCAGCTGCTCAAGCACGGTCTGCAGATTCAGGATCAGGGCGAGTTGGGTGCTGAGTTTGCTGCCAGCACGACGTTGGGTGGTTTCCTCGACAAGCTGCACATTCCTTCGGTCGGGCCGGGCGGGGCGCAGAAGCTGGCGGACAAGTTTGGTTCGCTGGAAGGGGTGTTCGGTGCTGACTGGCTGGACATGCGCCAGGCACTGCCGGAGAAGCAGGCCAATTCAGTTCGAGAGTTTTTTGCGGTTGCAGAAAATCGCCAGGTTGCTGAGGCGGCTGAACAGCAGCTGCGCGATTTCGGCATGCACTGGCAGAGCGAGAAAAAAGTCGTCGAAGGCCTGCCGCTGGCGGGCCAGACCTGGGTGCTGACCGGTTCGCTGGAATTGATGAGTCGCGACATCGCCAAGGACAAACTCGAAAGCCTCGGCGCCAAGGTGGCGGGGTCGGTGTCGGCCAAGACCCATTGCGTGGTGGCTGGGCCGGGTGCCGGTTCGAAGTTGACCAAGGCTAATGAGTTGGGACTGAAGGTGCTCGATGAAGAGGCGTTTGTCGATTTTCTGAAAAAACACGGCATCTCTGTCTGACGCTGGACCTGTGGCGAGGGGGCTTGCTCCCGTTCGACTGTGCAGCAGTCGCCAAGACTTAGGTTAGGGGGACCGCTTCGCAGTCCAGCGGGAGCAAGCTCCCTCGCCACAGGAAACGGAACGATCTTCGCGCAGCAATGATCTAGTCTTGGCAAGCCCCAGGGAGAGATCGTCATGTACCGCTTCTTCGAACAGCTCAGCTCACGCATTGCTGCGCCCTTCATCGGTGAAAGTTCGCGCAACAGCAAGGTCTGGCAGTGCCGCTGCGGGCAGTCGCTGTTCTTTCGCAACAGCCAGTGCCTGGCCTGTTCGGCAGCGTTGGGCTATCAGCCGGAGCAGAGCCGCTTGTCCTCGCTGCAACCGGGTGTTCAGGTCGACACCTGGTCCCTCGACGTCGACCCTGAGGCCGGTCTGTTCCGGCGCTGCGCCAACCTCGATTCCCCGGCCGCGTGTAATTGGCTGCTGCCGGCCAATGACCACGATGCGCTGTGCATCGCCTGTAGCCTGAATCGCACCATCCCTGACCTGTCGATTGCCGAAAACCACGAACGCTGGCGCCAGGTCGAAACCGCCAAGCGTCGCTTGGTCGCGCAGTTGATCAGCCTGGGGTTGCAGGTGATTCCCAAAAGCGTCGACGAACAGACCGGCCTGGCCTTCGATTTCATTGGTGTCGACCTTGAAGGCAAGCCGCCGACCACGGGGCATGCCAACGGCCTGATCACCCTCGATATCAAGGAAGCCGACGACGCCCACCGCGAAAAGGTCCGGGTGCAAATGCACGAGCCTTATCGCACGCTGCTCGGGCATTTTCGGCATGAGGTCGGTCATTACTACTGGGATCGACTGATCGCCAACAGTCACTGGCTGGAACCATTTCGCGGGCTGTTCGGTGACGAGCGTGTCAGCTACGCCGACGCCCTCGAGCGCCATTACCAGCAAGGCGCACCGCTCGACTGGCAGCAACAGTGTGTCAGCGCCTACGCCACCATGCATCCGTGGGAAGACTGGGCGGAAACCTGGGCGCATTACCTGCACATGATGGACGCGGTGGACACGGCGCTGGGGTTTGGCATGAGCGCTCGCGAGATGGATTTCGACTACCAGCCATTCCCGCTCGACACGCTCTACGATCCGCAGCATCCCGGCGGTGCGGCGTTCCTGTCGTTCGTCAACGCGTGGATCGAACTGGCCGGCATGCTCAACGAGCTGTCGCGCAGCATGGGGCAGCCGGATTTCTATCCGTTCGTGCTGCCACCAGCGGTCATCGCCAAACTGCATTTTATCCACCTGGTGATCCAGCAAGAGGGCGGCAGGGCGGATGAAGTGCTGCAAGACCTCTAGCCGACTCCGTTCATCCGTAGCAGCTGTCGAGCCTCGCAGGCTCGACAGCTGCTACGTGACTGCGGTGTTCTGCAGATTTTGCATGTCCTTGAACCAGCACATATTTTTTAATCCCCTCGAACGGTTGTAACTTCGTCTCAGATAGGTACAATGGCGCGGCTCGCCGTCAGGTGAGCGTCGTTATGGTGACCCCATCGGTCCCCCCGCAACGATTACCCGTGAACCTGGTCAGACCTGGAAGGGAGCAGCCACAGCGGGAACATTGTGTGCCGGGGTGTGGCTGGTGGGGTTGCCTCCATAACGCACCGCGAGTTCTCTATCGCGTTTTCTGTCTGAAAATACTTATTTTGTGTGTGCTGCCATGGCGCTGGCTCCAGGCGGTATTTTTTCGTTTCCGATTTGCAGAATGAACGTAAAAAAGGAGGCCGATGTGTCGTATCAGACACGTCGGCTTCCTTTTTTCATTTCCGCCACTAAGGCTTGGACAAGGCCTGGTCAACCGCTGCGATCAGCTTTCCCAGATCCTTCGGGGTGGCTTTGTGGATGACACCGAACAGATACGCCCGCTGTTCATCTTCATCGCCGAGATCTGCGAAAAAGGCTTTCAGCTTTACGTCCAGCACGTCGGCAAGCAGGAACAAGGCTTCGACGCTGGGGGTATAGGTTCCGGTTTCAAAGCGGCTGATGGTTTTGGGGTCAAAACCGGTTTTTTCGCCGAGTTCAGCCTGAGTAAGCCCCGCGACCTTGCGGTAGCGTCGGATGGCTGGACCCAAACTTGAAATTTGCATCGCTCAATTCCCATTTAGAATCAAGAACTTAACGATAGATTTTTGCATTAGGCAACTGCATGATCCATCACCTTGCTTTGCAAAATGTGATGCGTTTCGTAGAATCGCCGCCAATAAGGGGTGATTGGTGACCTGTTTCCCGAAAATGGGCGATGCGAAACCGCCAGCATTGCGCTCCTTTGCCAGCCTTGCACGAGGTTTTTGAGACTAGCCGATCTTCGGTTCTGCGCGGTCATCAAATGCGGGTCATGGAGTGAAAACGTGTTTGCGCAGTCCCACCGCTAGCGACAGCGAGCCTGATTCATGGATGAGAAATACCGCAGGGCCGTGGATGCCGCCGCCATTTTTTCCGAGACTGACCTGAGCGGCCGGATCACCCACGTCAATGATCAGTTCTGCGCCGTGTCCGGTTATAGCCGCGACGAGTTGCTGGGGCAGAACCACCGTCTCCTCAACTCCGGCGTGCACACCGCTGACTTCTTCGCCGGCATGTGGCGCACCATCGCGCTGGGCAACGTCTGGAAAGGCGATATCTGCAATCGCGCCAAGGACGGCAGTCTGTACTGGGTCGAAAGCACCATGGTGCCGGTGCTCAATGACGCCACCGGGCGGGTCGATCGATACCTGTCGATTCGTTTCGACATCAGCGAAAAACGCCAGTTGTTGCATTCCCTGCAATGGCGGGTCGGGCACGACGTGCTGACCGGGCTGCCCAATCGTGCGTTCCTCTCGGATCTGCTGGACCAGGCGCTGGAGTTCTCCCGGCAGGAAAACATCCCGCTCGCCGTCTGCATGCTCGACCTTGACGGGTTCAAGGCGGTCAACGATGGATACGGCCACGCCAGTGGCGATCAATTGCTGGTGGAAGTGGCCAAGCGCTTGCGCCACATCGTGCGTGGCGAAGATGTCGTGGCGCGGTTGGCCGGCGACGAGTTCGTGCTGGTGTTGCGTTACGTGCGGGATCTGCCGGAATTGCGTGCGGCGCTGAACCGGGTGCTGGGGGCGATTTCGGCGCCGTATACGTTGCACGGCAAGGGCATCAATGTGTTCGCCAGCATCGGCGTCACGCTGTTTCCCCTCGACCATGAAGATGCTGAAACCCTGTTGCGTCACGCCGATCAGGCGATGTATGTGGCCAAGCAGCGCGGGCGCAACCGATTCCATCTGTTCGACGTGTCCAGGGATCAGGAGGTCAAGGCCACTCACCAGACGGTCGAGCGCGTGCGCCAGGCGCTGGCCGCCGATGAGCTGTGTTTGCATTTCCAGCCCAAGGTCAACATGCGCCTTGGTGTGGTGGTCGGTTTCGAGGCGCTGTTGCGCTGGGAACATCCGCAAAACGGCATGGTGCTGGCCCGGGAGTTTCTGCCGTTTGTGGAAGAGACGGACCTGATCGTCGACATCGGTGAATGGGTGATGGATCAGGTGCTGACGCAATTGCGCCGCTGGCAGCAGGCAGGGAAGGGCTGGCCGATCAGCATTAATGTCGCGGCCCGGCATTTTCAACGCGCGGATTTCGTCGACCGGCTCAGGCAGGTGCTCGACCGGCATGCCGACGTTGCGCCTCAGATGCTCGACCTGGAAATCGTCGAGTCGGTGGCGATCGAAAATATCCAGCACGTCAGCGCCTGTTTGCGGGCCTGTCAGGCGCTGGGGGTGCAGTTTTCACTGGGTGACTTCGGCACCGGTCATTCATCGCTGAGCGACCTCAAGCATTTGCGCACCCAGACCATCAAGATCGATAAATCATTTGCGCGCGACATTCTGGATGATCACGACGACCTGGCGCTGACCACGGCGGTGATCGGCCTGGCCCGGGCGTTTGGCCGGCAGGTGATTGCTGAAGGGGTGCAGAGTATCGAGCACGGTGAGTTGCTGTTGCGATTGGGGTGTGAAGTGGCTCAAGGCTATTTCATTGCCCGGCCGATGCCACCCGCCGACGTGCCGGGTTGGGTCGCGGGGTTTGTCGCGCCGCCGCAATGGCAAGCGCTGGATCAGGTTGGCTGAAGTCCGGAAATCCACACCGGTTCCCCTGTGGGAGTGAGCCTGCTCGCGATGGCGGTCTGACATTCAACATTGATGGTGACTGACATACCGCTATCGTGAGCAGGCTCACTCCCACAGGTTATGGATTGGCTCTGGGTTCTCCACCAATATAGAGCCGGATAATGTCATCAATCTCCCCCGACATTTTCATCCGCACCAACGTGCGCAGAATGCGTTGCACCGGCACCTTGGGATCGTTGCGCACGTAGCAGCCGACGCTCTGCTCCTGCAGCACCGCCACGCCTTTGAGTTGCTTGTCGGGTAACAGGCGCTGATTGAACCAGTCCAGTGTCCATTGATTGCTCACGGCGTAGCGATAGCGCCCGGCGTGGAGTTTTTCCAGCACCTGTTCCTGGTTGCGCGCGTCTTCGCGCAGCAGTCGGTCGGCATCGAACAGCGGTTGCAACGTTGGGTAGGAATAGCCGAGCACGGTGCCGATGGCTTGTCGCGGCAAGTTGGCAGGCACCACCGAGGGCTGCGAATCTTGCCGGCTGATCAGCAGGTCGCGCTGAAACCAGAGGGGAATGCTCCAGATGTAGTCGCCGGACTGATTCGGCTGCCAGGATTGCGCGGCATAGCAGCGGACATCGACCTCGCCGTGCTCCATGGCGTTTTGCACCCGTGCTCGGGGCAGCACTTGAAATTCGACCGGCACGCCAACCTGGGTCGCGAGGCTGAGCATCACGTCATACAGGATCCCTTGGGTTACACGCCCGCGTTCCAGTTGCACCATCGGCATCGCCCAACTGTCGGGCACTACAAAACGCAGCGGCGCTTCGGCGGCGGCGACGCTCAGACTTATCCACAGCAGTGCCCCCAAGGCAAAACGCATAAACGCTCCGGTACGTCATAAACCTGAGCCGATAAAAGCCCCCCAAAGTGCATCTTAGCCAGATTAGACGAGCGCACCGGATGCAATTTTGGCCTTGCTCCGCTAGCATTAGCCGCTTCTGTTCCTTCGTTGCGACGGTTTTCGATGAGTTATCAGGTTCTTGCACGTAAATGGCGTCCGCGCTCGTTCCGCGAAATGGTCGGCCAGGCCCATGTGCTCAAGGCTCTGATCAATGCCTTGGACAGCCAGCGGCTGCACCACGCGTACCTGTTCACCGGTACGCGCGGGGTCGGCAAGACCACCATCGCGCGGATCATCGCCAAATGCCTGAACTGTGAAACAGGTATCACTTCGACGCCCTGCGGCGAGTGCTCGGTATGCCGCGAAATCGATGAGGGCCGCTTTGTCGACCTGATCGAGATCGACGCCGCGAGCCGGACCAAGGTCGAGGACACCCGCGAGCTGCTCGATAACGTGCAATACGCGCCGAGCCGTGGCCGCTTCAAGGTCTACCTGATCGACGAAGTGCACATGCTCTCCAGCCATTCCTTCAATGCGCTGTTGAAAACCCTTGAAGAGCCGCCGCCCTACGTCAAGTTCATCCTGGCGACGACCGACCCGCAGAAGCTTCCTGCAACCATTCTGTCGCGGTGCCTGCAGTTCTCCCTCAAGAACATGACCCCGGAGCGTGTGGTCGAGCATTTGACCCATGTGCTGGGCGTCGAGAACGTGCCGTTCGAAGACGACGCACTGTGGCTGCTGGGTCGCGCCGCCGACGGCTCGATGCGTGACGCCATGAGCCTGACCGACCAGGCCATCGCCTTCGGTGAAGGCAAGGTCATGGCTGCCGACGTGCGGGCCATGCTGGGCACGCTCGATCATGGTCAGGTCTACGACGTTCTGCATGCGCTGATCGAAGGCGACGCCAAGGCCTTGCTCGAAGGTGTCCGCCATCTGGCGGAACAAGGCCCGGACTGGAACGGCGTGCTCTCGGAAATTCTCAACGTGCTGCACCGTGTCGCCATAGCCCAGGCGTTGCCTGAAGGCGTCGACAACGGTCATGGCGACCGCGATCGGGTGCTGGCGCTGGCTCAGGCCTTGCCGGCCGAAGACGTGCAGTTCTATTACCAGATGGGCCTGATCGGCCGCCGCGACTTGCCGCTGGCGCCGGACCCGCGTGGTGGCTTCGAAATGGTCTTGCTGCGAATGCTCGCGTTCCGACCGGCGGACACGGCCGACGCCCCGAGGCAACCGCTAAAGCCAGTGGGGATCAGCCAGGCCACAGTTGATTCCGCAAATTCAGTGGCTGCCGCGCCGGTTGCGGCGCCGATAGTCGCTGCGGCAGTTGCACCCGTTGCACCCGCGCCTGAACCCGTCGCTGCGGCGGTTCCTGCTCCAGCGCCTGAACCGGTTGCCCCCGTTGTGGTGGCCGAGCCTGTGGTTGAGCCGGTCGCGGTCGAGGCGGCGGTCGACTTGCCGTGGAATGACCCGGTCGAGCCTGAACCCGTCCAGCAACCCGCCGTCGAGCCGGTCCTGGAAACCACCAGCGAACAACCTGATCTGCCGCCCATGCCGTTGCCGACGCCTGACAGCGTGGTGCCGGACGCACCGGAGTGGGCCGCTGCGCCAATCCCGGAACCGTCGGTGGCCGACGTCGATGCCGCGACACCGGGTGTGGACCTGGATGACGAGCCGCCGCTGGACGAAGACTACATCGAGCCGGACATCGATTCTGCCTACAGCTACCTCGATGAACTGGCCAGTGAACACGCTGCCGAGCCAGCGCCGGAACCCGAGCCTGAGCCGGCCGCCATGCCCGCCACCGGTCTGGCCCTGCAATGGCTGGACTTGTTCCCGAAACTGCCGATCTCCGGCATGACCGGCAGCATCGCCGCCAACTGCACCCTTATCGCCGTCGATGGCGACCACTGGCTGATGCACCTGGATCCGGCCCACAGCGCCTTGTTCAACGCGACCCAGCAACGGCGTCTCAACGATGCGTTGAACCAGTTTCACGGGCGCACGCTGACCCTGAGCATGGAGCTGATCAAGCCGGAGCAGGAAACCCCGGCCCAGGCCGCTTCCCGTCGTCGTGCGAACCGTCAGCGCGAGGCGGAAGAGTCGATCCATGGTGATCCGTTCATCCAGCAAATGATGCAGCAGTTCGGTGCGGTGGTCCGCAACGATACTATTGAACCTGTCGAAGCCCTGGTCAGTCAGGGCTAATAACTGAAGGCGTTTGGCCACAAGGGCCGGGCGCTGTTTAAATCCAAGTACTTTGAGGTGATTCCCATGATGAAAGGTGGCATGGCCGGCCTGATGAAGCAGGCACAGCAGATGCAAGAAAAAATGGCCAAGATGCAGGAAGAACTGGCCAACGCTGAAGTCACCGGTAAAGCCGGCGGCGATATGGTCACCGTGGTGATGACCGGTCGTCACGACGTCAAGCGCGTGACCATCGACCCGAGCCTGGTTGAAGGCCTGAGCGAAGACGACAAAGAGATGCTGGAAGCCGTGTTCGCCGCCGCCGTCAACGACGCCGTGCGCAAGATCGAAGCCAACAGCCAGGACAAAATGGGCAACATGACCGCTGGCATGCAATTGCCACCGGGTATGAAACTGCCGTTCTGATTCGCCAAAGCGCGTCGGATGAGCTACAAAAAAATGCCAGGCATCGCGCCTGGCATTTTTGTTTCTGCCAGGCGAGGTTAATCCCTGTGGCGAGGGAGCTTGCTCCCGCTGGGGCGCGAAGCGGCCCCGCTCTTTAGCTGAAAAGAAGGGGAGCGCTGCGCAGTCCAGCGGGAGCAAGCTCCCTCGCCACAATGAAAGGCAGAAACATAGAACGCCACACCATCACAAAGGTCTGCTCCCCTATACCGCCGAATTCATCGATCACAGGAGACGCTCACATGCCAGACGCATTGACCCTCAACCAACGTATCGTCCTGGCGTCCCGCCCCGTAGGCGCGCCGACACCGGAGAATTTCCGCCTGGAACGGGAAGCACTGCCGGAACTTGCCGACGGCCAGGTCCTGCTCAAGACTCAATACCTCTCGCTGGACCCCTACATGCGCGGCCGCATGAGTGACGGGCCGTCCTACGCCGCACCGGTGGAAATCGGCGAGGTGATGACCGGTGGCGCTGTCAGCCGCGTCGAGCGCTCGCTGAATCCGAAATTCCATGAAGGCGATCTGGTGGTGGGCGCCACCGGCTGGCAGAGCCACAGCATCAGCGACGGTCGCAACATCATTCCGGTGCCGAGCGGTTTGCCGTCCCCGTCCATGGCCCTGGGTGTGCTGGGCATGCCGGGCATGACCGCGTACATGGGCCTGATGGACATCGGTCAGCCCAAGGCCGGCGAAACCCTGGTGGTCGCGGCCGCCTCGGGCGCGGTGGGTTCGGTGGTCGGCCAGGTGGCGAAGATCAAAGGCCTGCGCGTGGTGGGCGTGGCGGGCGGTGCGGAAAAATGCCGTTACGTGGTGGAAGAATTGGGGTTCGACGCTTGCGTCGACCACAAGAGCCCGAATTTCGCCGATGAACTGGCCCAGGCGTGCCCCGAGGGTATCGATATTTACTACGAGAACGTCGGCGGCAAGGTGTTCGACGCGGTGGTGCCGCTGCTCAATGCCAAGGCGCGGATTCCATTGTGCGGCCTCATCGCTTCCTACAACGCCCACGAAGCGCCGACCGGCCCGGATCGCCTGCCGCAATTGCAACGCACATTGCTGACCAAGCGCGTAAGAATCCAGGGCTTTATCGTGTTCGACGACTACGGTGATCGTCAGCCGGAGTTCGTCAGTGCCATGGCGCCGTGGGTGCGTGACGGCAAGGTCAAGTTCCGCGAAGACGTGGTCGATGGCCTCGAGAATGCGCCTGAGGCCTTCATCGGTCTGCTCGAAGGACGCAACTTCGGCAAACTGGTGGTGCGGGTCGCCCGGGACTGAGTAATTGACGCTATACAGAGGCGCGGGTATAAACCGCGTCTCGTTGATTTGTCGGACGTTCCCCCATGAGCTTCAGCCCTTTGATTCGCCAACTGATCGATGCCCTGCGAATTTTGCCGGGTGTCGGTCAGAAAACCGCCCAGCGCATGGCGCTGCAACTGCTTGAGCGTGATCGCAGCGGTGGTTCGCGACTGGCGTCGGCATTGAGCCAGGCCATGGAAGGGGTGGGCCATTGCCGGTTATGTCGCACGCTGACCGAAGATGACCTCTGCCCGCAATGTGCCGATACGCGCCGTGACGACACCTTGCTCTGCGTGGTGGAAGGTCCGATGGACGTCTACGCCGTGGAGCAGACCGGGTTCCGGGGTCGCTACTTTGTGCTCAAGGGCCATCTTTCGCCGCTCGACGGCCTGGGACCTGAGGCCATTGGCATTCCACAGCTGTTGGCGCGGATTGAAGGGGCCGGCACCTTTACCGAAGTCATCCTGGCCACCAATCCGACCGTGGAAGGTGAGGCGACGGCGCATTACATTGCGCAGTTGTTGAGCAATAAAGGTCTGATTGCCTCGCGTATCGCCCACGGTGTGCCGTTGGGTGGCGAGCTGGAACTGGTCGACGGCGGGACGTTGGCGCATTCGTTTGCGGGGCGTAAGCCGATCGCTCTTTGAGTCTTTTGGTGTTTGATCTGACGCCTTCGCGGGCAAGCCTCGCTCCTACAGAAGGACCGTTGACCCTGTAGGAGCGAGGCTTGCCCGCGAAGGGCGCAACTCGGTCCATCTGATTCACAACAATCCTGTTGAAAACAAAGCAAGCGCTCGGTTAACTTCGCTGAACCTTCAGTGGAGTTCGCCGATGCCTGCCTTTCAGGAATACTTCGATCCCAGCCACCAATTGGTCCGCGACAGCGTCAGACGTTTCGTCGAGCGTGAGATCCTTCCAGACATTGATCAGTGGGAAGAAGCTGAAAGCTTTCCCCGCGAGCTCTATCTCAAGGCCGGTGCGGCGGGAATCCTGGGGATCGGCTATCCCGAATCCCTGGGCGGCAGTCACGAAGGCGATCTGTTCGCCAAGGTCGCCGCCAGCGAAGAGTTGATGCGCTGTGGCTCTGGTGGCCTGGTGGCCGGCCTCGGTTCTCTGGACATCGGGCTGCCACCGATTCTCAAGTGGGCCCGGCCCGAAATCCGTGATCGTGTCGTGCCGCAAGTGCTGGCCGGCGAGAAGATCAGCGCGCTGGCTGTCACCGAACCCAGCGGCGGCTCCGATGTGGCCAACCTGCAAACCCGCGCTGTGCGTGACGGCGACTTTTACCGGGTCAGCGGCAGCAAAACTTTTATCACCAGTGGCGTGCGCGCGGATTTCTATACCGTGGCGGTACGCACCGGCGAGCCGGGTTTCGGTGGCATCAGTCTGCTGCTGTTCGAAAAAGGCACACCCGGTTTCACCGTCGGCCGTCAGTTGAAGAAAATGGGCTGGTGGGCGTCGGACACTGCCGAATTGTTCTTCGATGATTGCCGGGTGCCTGTGGGAAATCTGATTGGCGCCGAGAACATGGGGTTCGCCTGCATCATGGGCAACTTCCAGAGCGAGCGCCTGGCCTTGGCGCTGATGGCCAACATGACGGCGCAGCTGGCGTTGGAGGAAAGCCTGAAGTGGGCGCGTCAGCGCGAAGCCTTTGGCAAACCCATTGGCAAGTTCCAGGTGCTCAAGCACCGCCTCGCGGAAATGGCCACGGCCCTGGAGGTGTCACGGGAGTTCACTTACCGTCAGGCGGCGAAGATGGCGGCGGGGCAGAGCGTGATCAAGGAGATTTCCATGGCCAAGAACTTCGCGACCGACACGGCTGACCGGATTACCACGGATGCGGTGCAGATCCTCGGTGGCCTCGGTTACATGCGCGAGAGCCTGGTGGAGCGGTTGTATCGGGATAACCGGATTCTGTCGATTGGCGGCGGGACGCGCGAAGTGATGAACGAGATCATCAGTAAGCAGATGGGGCTTTGAATTTTGCGATGTGTCGGCTTGCGCCTTCGCGGGCAAGCCTCGCTCCTACGGTTTTCGGTCGAAGCCGAATTTCCGACACGACTCTGATCTTGTAGGAGCGAGGCTTGCCCGCGAAGTCGTCCGTGCGAACGCCGCCTTACTTCTCGCTCAACGAAAACTGCGTCAGGCAGAACGTAGGAATCCCCATCTCTTCCAGCCGCTGCGACCCACCCAGCTCCGGCAGATCAATAATCGCCGCCGCTTCATGAACCCGCGCGCCCATGCGCCGAATCAGGTTCGCCGCCGCAATCAGCGTACCGCCAGTGGCGATCAAATCATCAAACATCACCACCGAGTCGCCTTCGCACAAACTGTCGGCGTGCACTTCGAGAAAGGCTTCGCCGTATTCGGTTGCATAACCCTCGGCCAACACGTCGGCCGGCAGTTTTCCTTGCTTGCGGAACAGCACCAGCGGCTTGTTCAGCTGATAGGCCAGCACCGAGCCGATCAGGAAACCACGCGCATCCATCGCGCCGATGTGCGTGAAGTCCGCCTCGACATAACGGTGGGCGAAGCTGTCCATCACCAGACGCAGGGCCTTGGGCGACTGGAACAGAGGCGTGATGTCACGAAAGATCACGCCCGGCTTGGGGAAGTCGATCACGGGGCGGATCAGGGATTTGATGTCGAAGGATTCGATGAGCATCGTCGAGGTGTCCTGGCAGGCTGCAAACGTCGCAGTATAACGGCGGCTGAACCGTTTCGCTCGGCCGCAATTATTGCCATCAGCCTTCGAGCGAGCCACCGGCCAGGGCGCACAGCTGAATCGGGTCGAGGATGTGGATTTCCTTGCCCTCGGCGGCGATCAGTTCGTTTTGCTGGAAGCGCGTGAACACCCGGGACACGGTTTCCACCGCCAAGCCCAGGTAATTGCCGATTTCGTTGCGCGACATGCTCAGGCGGAACTGGTTGGCCGAGAAGCCCCGGGCGCGGAAGCGTGCCGAGAGGTTGACCAGAAACGTGGCGATGCGCTCGTCGGCGGTTTTTTTCGACAGCAGCAACATCATTTGCTGGTCGTCACGAATCTCGCGGCTCATCACCCGCATCAACTGACGGCGCAGTTGCGGCAGTTGCAGGGCCAGTTCGTCGAGGCGTTCGAAGGGGATTTCGCACACTGACGTGGTTTCCAGGGCTTGCGCCGAGACCGGGTGCTTTTCAGTGTCCATGCCCGACAGGCCGACCAGTTCGCTCGGCAAGTGGAAGCCGGTGAGCTGTTCTTCACCGCCATCGCTCAGGTTGAAGGTCTTGAGGGCGCCGGAGCGTACTGCATAAACGGAATCGAAGGTGTCGCCCTGGCGGAACAGGAACTCGCCTTTTTTCAGTGGGCGACCCCGTTTGACGATTTCGTCCAGCGCTTCCATGTCTTCCAGATTCAAAGAAAGTGGCAAGCAGAGGGGGGCCAGGCTGCAATCCTTGCAATGGACCTGGCTTTGAGCGCGCAGTTTTACTGGCTCGGACATTTCTTCAATCCTTGTGGGAAAACACACATAAGCCGTAAGGGTAACTCACGGGAGGACATTCAGGCACGCGGCGATTTTGCCGCAGGGTCGTAAAGCCAGCATTTCGCCAACCAGTAAGTGAGTGGATGACTAGATCACACGCGAAAACCGCTGGTGATTGTGCTGTTGCAAATAGGCATCGAACACCATGCACACCGAGCGCACCAGCAAGCGACCGGCGGGCAGTACGCTGATCCGCTCGTTATCGAGGCTGATCAAACCGTCCTCGGCCATGGTCAATAGCTGCGGCCACAGTTCACCGAAGTAACCGCGAAAATCGATGTTGAAGGCCTGTTCGATGTCCGCGAACTCCAGGCTGAACGTGCAGATCAACTGCTGAATCACCGCCCGCCGCACGCGGTCATCGGCGTTGCACAGCAGGCCACGGCTAGTGGCCAGTTGGGCGGAGGCCAGCGTGTTCTGATACTGATTCAGATCGCTGTTGTTCTGGCAGTAGAGGTCGCCGATCTGACTGATGGCCGACACCCCCAGCCCAATCAAATCGCAATGACCGTGAGTGGTGTAGCCCTGAAAGTTTCGTTGCAGGGTCGACTCTTCCTGGGCAATCGCCAGCTCATCGTCGGGCAGGGCGAAGTGGTCCATGCCGATGTAGCGGTAACCGGCAGCGGTCAGTTGTTCGATGGTACGCTGGAGCATTTCCAGCTTCTGCGCCGGCGTCGGCAGCTCGTTGCTGTTGATCCGCCGCTGCGGCATGAAGCGTTCCGGCAGGTGCGCGTAGTTGAACACCGAGAGTCGATCCGGTTGCAGCGCAATGACTTCGTCGACCGTGCGGGCGAAGTTTTCCGGGGTCTGTTTCGGCAAGCCGTAGATCAGGTCGATGTTGATCGAGCGAAATTGCAGGGTCCGGGCGGCGTCGATCACGGCGCGGGTTTCTTCAAGACTTTGCAGGCGATTGACCGCCCGTTGCACCGTCGGGTCGAGGTCTTGCAGGCCAATGCTGACCCGGTTGAAACCCAGTTCACGGAGCAGACCCATGGTTGACCAGTCGGCTTCGCGAGGGTCGATCTCGATACCGTAGTCGCCGGAATCGTCGTCCAGCAGGTTGAAGTGCTTGCGCAACTGAGCCATCAACTGGCGCAGTTCGTCGTGGCTGAGAAAGGTCGGGGTGCCGCCGCCAAAGTGCAGTTGCTCGACTTTTTGCGCCGGGTCGAGGTGGCAGGCGATCAGCTGGATTTCCTGCTCAAGGCGTTGCAGGTAGGGCAGGGCGCGGCCACGGTCCTTGGTGATGACTTTGTTGCAGGCACAGTAGTAGCAAATGTTCGCGCAGAACGGCACGTGCACGTACAGCGACAATGGGCGCAGGGCCTTACGGCTGTCGCGCAGGGCGTGGAACAGGTCGAACGTGCCGACCTGTCCGTCGAATTGCACCGCGGTCGGGTAAGAGGTATAGCGCGGACCCGCCAAGTCATAACGGCGGATCAGATCGGTGTCCCAACGAATGGCGTCGAGCATCATGCGGGCATTCCCCCGGATAGGCTGGCAGTGTTCGCAAGTCTATGGGGTGCGACGCCGGGGCATCTTGATTTGCATCAACGGTCAGGATTTGTGTTGTTGATGAGGGCCTCTTCGCGGGCAAGCCTCGCTCCTACAGGAGTTGGCATCCCTTTGTAGGAGCGAGGCTTGCCCGCGAAGGGCGCACCGCCGATCTAATGACCCATCAGCCAATGCTGATGCGGCCCGGGCAAGGTCCAGATGCCGAACAACATCACCAGCAACCCACCGGTCATCCGCACACTGCGCTTGCGCAACAACGCCGTGACCCGCTCCGCCGCCAGTCCGGTGGCGAGCAGCACCGGCCAGGTGCCGAGTCCGAACGCGAGCATCAGCAATGCACTGTCCAGCGCATTGCCCTGGCTCGCCGCCCACAGCAACGTGCTGTAAACCAGCCCGCACGGCAACCAGCCCCATAGCGCGCCCAGCAGCAACGCGCGGGGCAGGCTCGACACTGGCAGCAGTTTGTTGGCAATTGGCTGGATATGCCGCCACAGGCCGCGGCCGAGGCTCTCGATACGGGTCAGGCCGCTCCACCAGCCGGCGAGGTACAGGCCCATGGCGATCAGCAACAATCCGGCGATCACACGCATGAACATGGCGGCCGGGCTGTTGGCCACGGCCCAACCCGCCAGGCCAATCAGAAGGCCGGCTGTTGCATAGCTGAGAATTCGCCCCAGGTTGTACGCCAACAACAGGCGAAAACGGCGGCTGCGCTGCTCTTTGGGAATCGCCAGGGTCAGCGCACCCATCAAGCCGCCGCACATGCCCAGGCAATGCCCACCGCCGAGCAGGCCGAGAATCACCGCAGACACCAGCAGTGGCGCCAACTCAAGCATGCGGAGGCGCCTTGTCGTCCGGTTTGGCCGGATGGCCGCTGGCTTCGTCGACCGCGGCTTTGTGGTTCGGGTCCTGGTCGTCGAACAGAATGCTGTGGGCCGGGCCGTCGAGGTCGTCGTACTGACCGCTGTCGACCGCCCAGAAGAAGATATAGATAGCGATGGCCACGATCAGCAGCGCGGCCGGGATCATCACGTAGAGAGCTGGCATCTGGACTCCATGCCCGCGCGGCTCAGGCCGGCAGCGGACGGGTTTCTGGCGTGGGGCGGGCGCCGGGCGCACTCGGCAGGCGAGTCAGGCGCAGGGCGTTCAGTACCACGGTCAACGAACTGATGGACATGCCGACCGCGGCCCATACCGGCGTGATCCAGCCGAGGGCGGCGAACGGCAACATGAGGCCATTGTACAGCCCGGCCCACAGCAGGTTCTCGATGATTACCCGACGGGTGCGCCGTGCGAGGCTGAAGGCCTGCACCAGCGCATCGAGACGGTTCGACAGCAACACCGCATCGGCGCTGGTTTTCGCCAGATCGGTGGCCGAACCCATCGCCACGCTGATATCGGCAGCGGCCAGCACCGGCACGTCATTGACGCCGTCACCGAGCATCAACACCTTGCGACCTTCCTTGTGCAGCTGTTGCAGGACCTGCAATTTGTCATCGGGGCGCAAACCGCCTCGGGCTTCGTCGATGCCCAGTTCGGCCGCCACGCTGGCGACCATCGGTGAGGTATCGCCCGACAGCAGCAAGGTGCGCCAGCCACGTGCCTTACAGGCTTCCAAAAGCGCCGGTGCATCGGCGCGCAAACGGTCATCGAGGACAAACCACGCCAGCGGCCCTTGGACGTCGCCGAGCAGCAGCCATTGGCCCGCTTCATCGGGCATGACCGGTACGGCAGCGCCACTGAGTTCGCAGACAAAAACCGGCTGGCCAATGCGCAGGCGTTGCGTGCCGACCACGCCTTCGAGGCCAAGCCCTGGCGTGCTGAGGACTTCTTCGGCCGCCAATGGCGCCCGGCCAAATGCGCGGGCAATTGGGTGTTCGGAGCGGTTTTCCAGGGCGGCGGCGAGACTCAGGCATTGATCGCTGTCGAGTGCGCGGAGAGGACGGATCGAACGCAGCGCCAGGCGACCTTCGGTCAATGTGCCGGTCTTGTCGAAAATCACCGTGTCGATCTGGTTCAGACCCTCCAGCACATGGCCGCGGGTCAACAAAAGACCAAGCTTGTGCAATGTGCCGGTGGCGGCGGTGAGGGCGGTCGGCGTGGCCAGCGACAAGGCGCACGGGCACGTCGCAACGAGCATCGCCAGGACAATCCAGAAGGCTCGCGACGAATCCAGTTCCCACCACAACAGGCCGATTGCCGCTGCCGCGATCAATGACAGCAACAGGAACCATTGCGCAGCGCGGTCGGCGATTTCCGCCAGTCGCGGCTTTTCGGCCTGGGCACGATCCAGCAGGCGGACGATGGCCGACAGTCGCGTGTCCTGGCCCAACGCCAGGACTTCCACGGTCAACGCGCCTTCAACGTTCAGCGTACCAGCGGTCACTGCATCGCCCAGCGTGCGCGGTTGCGGCAGGTATTCGCCGGTCAGCAGCGATTCGTCGATGCTCGACTGGCCGTCGAGGATCTTGCCGTCGGCCGGCAGGATCGCACCCGGATGCACCAGCACCTGATCGCCGACGCGCAGTTCGCTGAGCAGGATCCGTTCGCTCTGGCCGTCGGCACTCAGACGCAGGCACGAGGCGGGTAACAGGTTGACGAGCTGTGCGGTGGCGGCGGCGGTTCGTTCCCGGGCGCGACGTTCCAGATAACGCCCGGCCAGCAGGAACAACGCGAACATGCCCACCGCATCGAAATACAGCTCGCCGACGCCGGTGATCGAGGTCCAGATCCCGGCGACGTAAGCGCTGCCAATCGCCAGCGACACTGAAACGTCCATGGTCAGGTGGCGGGTGCGCAAGTCGCGCATGGCGCCCTTGAAGAATGGCGCGCAGCTGTAGAACACGATTGGCGTGGTGAGGAACAGCGCGACCCAGCGCAGGATGGTGTGCAACTCGGGGCTCAAGTCGATGTTGAATTCCGGCCAAGTGGCCATGGTCGCCATCATCGCCTGGAACCACAGCAACCCGGCCACGCCGAGCTGGCGCAAGGCCAGACGGTTTTCGCTGGCCAGTTGTTCGCTGGCGCGGTCGGCTTGATAGGGGTGCGCGGCGTAGCCGATGTGGCGCAACTCGCTCAGTACCCGGCTCAACGGCAATTGCGCGTCGGCCCAACGCACGTGCAGGCGATGGTTGGACAGGTTCAGTCGCGCCTCGGCCACCGCCGGCAAGGCGCGCAGGTGTTTCTCGATCAGCCAGCCGCAGGCGGCGCAGCTGATGCCTTCCATCAACAGGGTGGTTTCGGCGAGTTCGCCCTCGTGGCGCACGAAAGGCTTTTGCACGTCGGCGCGGTCGTAGAGCGCCAACTCGTCCACCAACTGCACCGGCAAGGCTTCGGGGTTGGCCGATGACTCGCTGCGGTGCTGGTAATAGCTTTCCAGCCCACCGGCCACGATCGCCTCAGCCACGGCCTGGCAACCCGGGCAGCAGAACTCGCGGGTTTCACCGAGGACCGCAGCTGTGAAGCGGCTGCCGGCCGGGACGGGCAGGGCGCAGTGGTAGCAGGGGGTTGGCGTGGTCATCTGTGCTGCCATGGAAACCATTGTGGCGAGGGAGCTTGCTCCCGCTCGGCTGCGCAGCAGTCGTAAACCTGCGAACGCGCTATGACTGAAAGAATCGGTTTGCTGGTTTCAGGGGGCGCTTCGCACCCAGCGGGAGCAAGCTCCCTCGCCACAGTTGACCGTGTTCACTGGAACTTACTTCTTCAGATCTTCGGCGCCTTGCAGCGGCTCATCCCCGAGCAGCAGGTCTTTATCATGGCTGACCAGCTCTTCTTCGAACATGCGCCAGATGTGGTCGTCCTGAGTACCCAGCAATTCGACAAAGCGACGGCCTTCAATCTTGTCGCTCAACTGACCGATGTAGCGGCCCTGTTCGGATTCGCTGCGGGCGAGGGTGATCTTGCGATCCTTCTCCGGCTGGGTCGGCGAGATCAGGTTCAGCTCAAGGGTTTTCGGTTGGCTGTTGCCACTCAGGCGCAGGTCGACTTCGCCGGTCACGTCATCCAGGTGAACGCTGGCCCGCAGCAACAGGGTCTGGGCCAGCAGCTCACGGTCGAGGGAGCGGTTGATGCCTTTGCCGGCTTCGTAGTAGTTGTCGTTGACGAGGTTATCCGGGTTGTTCACCGCGATCGTCACCATGGACAAGGTCAGGGTCACGGAACAGGCCAGGATGGCGATGATGATCCATGGCCAAAGATGCTTGTACCAAGGGCTTGCTGCGTTTGCTGCGGGCATGATCACTTCTCTCAACGAATTTGTGGGCCGATGAATCGGCTCTTGGCTTCAACGTGGACGCTGTCGTCGTCGGCATCCTTGAGGATGAATTTCACCTCGTTGGTGCTCGACGGCAGTTTTTCCGGTGCCATGGACAGTTCCACTGGCTGGCTGAAAATCTCCCCGGCGGCGACTTTGATCTCGCGCTTGCCTTGCAGCTTGAGGTCCGGCAGACCGGAGGCTTCCAGTACGTAGGTATGGTCGCGCTGGTCCTTGTTCATGATCTTCAGGCTGTAAACGTTCTCGATCCGGCCTTCGGCGTTCTCGCGGTACAGCACGCGGTCCTTGCTGACGTCGAAACCGACCAGTGAACGCATGAAGAACGCGCCCGCCAGCAATCCCATCATGGCCAGCAACACCAGGGCATAGCCGATCAGGCGCGGGCGCAGTTTATGGGTTTTTTGCCCGGACAGGTTGTGCTCGGTGGTGTAGCTGATCAGCCCGCGCGGGTAGTCCATCTTGTCCATGATGCTGTCGCAGGCATCGATGCACGCCGCACAGCCGATGCATTCGATCTGCAGACCGTCGCGAATGTCGATGCCGGTCGGGCAGACCTGGACGCACATGGTGCAATCGATGCAATCGCCCAGGCCCTGGGCCTTGTAATCGATACCTTTCTTGCGCGGGCCACGGCTCTCACCACGGCGCGGATCGTAGGAAACGATCAGCGTGTCCTTGTCGAACATCACGCTCTGGAAACGCGCATACGGGCACATGTAAATGCACACCTGCTCACGCAGCCAGCCGGCGTTGCCGTAGGTGGCGAGGGTGAAGAAGCCGACCCAGAAATACGACCAGCCATCCGCTTCGCCGGTAAAGAAGTCGATGGTCAGCTCGCGGATCGGCGAGAAGTAACCGACGAAGGTCATGCCGGTGACGAAGCCGATCAACAGCCACATCGAGTGCTTGCTGAGTTTGCGCAGGAATTTGTTGGCGCTCATCGGCGCCTTGTCGAGCTTGATGCGCTGGTTACGGTCGCCTTCGGTGACCTTTTCGCACCACATGAATATCCACGTCCAGACACTCTGCGGGCAGGTATAACCGCACCACACCCGACCGGCGTACACGGTAATGAAGAACAGGCCGAAGGCGCTGACGATCAAGATCCCGGAGAGCAGGATGAAGTCCTGGGGCCAGAAGGTCGCGCCAAAGATGAAGAATTTGCGCTCCGGCAGGTTCCACCAGACGGCTTGATGACCGCCCCAGTTCAGCCAGACCGTACCGAAATACAGCAGAAACAACCCGGCACCGCCCATCATCCGCAGGTTGCGGAACAGGCCGGTGAAGGCGCGGGTGTAGATTTTTTCTCGAGAGGCATAAAGATCGACGCTGTTGTTCGCGTCTTTGGCAGGCGGTGTGACGTCGTGTACCGGAATCTGATTGCTCATCATTGCATCCCACGGCAGTGGAAAATGCCTCGGTCAGTACATGCCGACCGCGGTCAAAAAGAGGTGTTGCAGTGGCGCAATGATACGCCTGTCGCTCTAGTTCAAGGGTGCGACCTTTGGTCGCGTTGGGCAAATTCAATTGATGGTGTAGTGACTTGAATCAATTGACTTGTGGATTATGGACGTTTTTTCGTGATGCAGAATCAGAGGTGCGGCGATTCCTGGCCGTAGCGTGGCCGACGAGGTGAAGGCGAGCTGCGCACCTCATCCGTCCGGGAGGTCTGCCGCTGGAATACACGCCATAGCAGCAGTAACTTCATAGTTTGACGCATTGCAGTTTTAATCCAGCAAAACTCATAACTAACAAAGTTTAACTTGGTGGGGTGGTTGTTCGTCGGTGTGTGGCGGAAATATATTTATTTAATTGAGGTTAGTTGGTTGTTTGAGGTTTTCGTCTGTTTCCAATAAGTTAGTTGGGCGCGGCTTGCTGGTTGCGCACTTTATCTAATATTAATGGAAACGGAATTCTATGATTTCTAAGAAAGTTAAGCGGTTTGTGCTGGGCGTTTGCCTGCTGTCTATGGCGCCTTTGGCCTATTCAATAGAAGGTGCTCCACGTCATATGATCTTCGCGTCGGATACGCAATATCCGTGGACGGACAAACTCGATCGCAGAGAGCCCGAGTCCCAGGCGGATTTCGATAAACGCTCGAAATGGCTGGTGGAGACCCAGTTTGCGAGTATTGTCGACTTCCGGAAAAACCATGCGCAATCCCATGTGCCACTGATGATCAATGGCGACATCACCGCTTTCGGTCACGGCTGGCAGCGCTCTTACATGAATTCGATGTTGAAAAAATACTTCAATGGCGATTTCTTGTATGGCCTGGGTAACCACGATTATGAGAATAACGTGGATGATTGTTTCAGTAATAACTGTGCGGCCGGTAGTATCGTGGAGTTTAAAGAGCATCATGAGAATAAGGTTGATAATTTTGATTTGAAAGTTACCGGTAATTTCCTGAGTCGGCTGTATTCCGGCAGTCTCGCCTATTCCAAAAACATGGGTGACGTCCATATGGTGCAGCTCAATAATGAGCCGACCTATGCCACCAGGATTTCTCATGCGTTAAACCCGACGACGTTCGACATCACCAGTACCCTGGATTGGCTTGAAAACGATTTGAGAGTCGCTCGGACTCAGGGTTACGCCATCATTATCAACATGCACAAGCCAATGGAAATGATGGGTGACAGTGAGCAGGCGCGGCGCTTTTACCAGATGATCAGGAAGTATGAGGTCACTGCTATTTTCGCCGGCCATCTCCATGATCAAGGTGGCGATGCCTATGACGTGAATGGCGTGCCGATGTACTTGAGCGGCGCTACTTCTCAGCAAACCTACCTGGTTGCCAGTTTCTCGGAGGATCGCAAGCAGTTGCAGATCAACCTGGTGAAGAACAATCAATGGCAGAGCCGAAAGCTGCTGGATACGGTGCCGGTGAAGTCGATCTGGGCCAGTCGCCCATGAAAAAGGCCCCGCCAGATCACTGGCGGGGCCTTCTTTGTTGCGTCAAGCGTATGCCTTACTGAGCATCTTCCGCAGGCGCTTTCTCACCATGAGAAAGGCTGTAGACGTAAGCGGCCAGCAGGTGAACCTTGTCGTTGCCTTGCAGCTGTTCTTGCGCAGGCATCTGGCCTTGACGGCCGTAACGGATGGTCTGCTGCAGTTGAGCGAAGCTCGAACCGTAGATGAACGCTGCCGGGTGAGTCAGGTTCGGCGCGCCCATGGCTGGCGTACCTTTGCCTTCCGGACCGTGGCACACCGCGCAATTGGCGGCAAACAGCTTCTGGCCAGCAACCGGATCGGCCTTGGTGCCTTCCGGCAGCTTGCGGCCATCGAGGTTGGTCAGCACGTAGCCGGCAACGTCGGCAACGCCTTGTTCGCCAATGACTTCAGCCCATGCTGGCATGACCGCATGACGGCCGCCCATGATGGTGGTCTTGATGGTTTCCGCTTCACCGCCCCAGCGCCAGTCGGCGTCGGTCAGGTTCGGGAAGCCATAGGCGCCCTTGGCGTCGGAACCATGGCAGACCGAGCAGTTGGAGGCGAACAGGCGGCCACCCATCTTCAGGGCTTGCGGGTCCTTGGCCACTTCTTCAATCGGCATCGAAGCGAACTTGGCGAAGATCGGACCGAACTTGGCGTCCGACTTGGCCATTTCCTTTTCCCACTCGTGAACGCCGGTCCAGCCGGTCTGACCGTTGGCGAACGCGGTCTGCTTCTCGTTATCCAGGTAGTTGTAACCCGGCAACAGGCCTTTCCAGTTGCCCAGGCCCGGGTACAGCACCAGATAGCCCAAGGCGAAGATGATGGTGCCCACGAACAGCATGAACCACCATTTCGGCAGTGGGTTGTCGTACTCCTCGATCCCGTCGAAGGAGTGGCCAACCGTTTCCTCTGTCTGCTCGGCGCGCTGGCCCTTGCGGGTGGACAGCAGCAGCCAGGTCAGGGCGAAGATGGTGCCGAGACTGAGGACTGTGACGTACAGACTCCAGAACGTAGTCATTCTTTGTTACTCCTAGAAGCTTGCTCGACGTGCTTGATGGCTTCGGGATCATCCGCGAAAGGCAGCAAGGTCGCGTCTTCAAACTCCGACTTGCGCTTGGGGCTGAATACCCACAACGCCAGACCGATGAAGGCCACCATCACAACAACGGTGCCCAGGCCACGAATCATCCCGATATCCATCCAATTCACCGTTTGCTTTTGATGATGGTGCCCAGGCCTTGCAGATAGGCCACCAGCGCGTCCATTTCGGTTTTGCCCTTCACAGCATCCTTGGCGCCGGCGATGTCTTCGTCGGTGTAAGGGACGCCGAGCGTGCGCAAGACTTCCATTTTCTTGGCGGTGTCTTTGCCGTCGAGCTTGTTTTCCACGAGGAACGGGTAGGCCGGCATTTTCGACTCGGGCACCACGTTGCGCGGGTTGTACAAATGCGCACGCTGCCAGTCATCGGAGTAACGACCGCCGACACGGGCCAGGTCCGGACCGGTACGCTTGGAACCCCACAGGAACGGGTGGTCCCAGACGCTTTCACCGGCAACCGAGTAGTGGCCGTAACGTTCGGTTTCAGCACGGAACGGGCGGATCATCTGCGAGTGGCAGCCGACACAACCGTTGGCGATGTAAATGTCGCGGCCTTCCAGTTCAAGGGCGGTGCGAGGCTTCATGCCTTCGACCGGCTTGTTGGTTACATCCTGGAAAAACAGCGGAACGATCTGGGTCAGGCCGCCGATGCTGACGGCGATAACCATGAAGAAGGCCAGCAGGCCAATGTTCTTCTCGACTGCTTCATGCTTCATCAGTGAGCTCCAACTACAGCAATCTGTTCAGCAGCTTTGGCTTCAGCCGGGTTCGAGGCACGTACGGTACGCCATACGTTGTAGGCCATGAACAGCATGCCGCTGGCGAAGAACGCACCGCCCAGGGCGCGAACGATGAAACCAGGATGGCTGGCTTGCAGCGCTTCGACGAACGAGTAGGTGAGGGTGCCGTCGTCGTTGATTGCACGCCACATCAGACCTTGGGTGATGCCGTTGACCCACATCGAAGCGATGTACAGAACGGTACCGATGGTTGCGAGCCAGAAATGCGTGTTGATCAGGCCGATGCTGTGCATCTGCGCGCGACCGAACAGTTTCGGGATCATGTGGTAGATCGCGCCGATCGAGATCATCGCTACCCAGCCCAAGGCACCGGCGTGTACGTGGCCGATGGTCCAGTCGGTGTAGTGCGACAGCGAGTTCACGGTCTTGATGGCCATCATCGGGCCTTCAAAGGTCGACATGCCGTAGAAGGCCAGCGACACAACCAGGAAGCGCAGGATCGGGTCGGTGCGCAGCTTATGCCAGGCGCCCGACAGGGTCATCATGCCGTTGATCATGCCGCCCCAGCTCGGAGCCAGCAGGATGATCGACATCGCCATGCCCAGGGACTGAGCCCAGTCCGGCAGCGCGGTGTAGTGCAGGTGGTGCGGACCGGCCCAGATGTACAGGGTGATCAGCGCCCAGAAGTGCACGATCGACAGGCGATAGGAATAGATCGGACGTTCGGCCTGCTTCGGAACGAAGTAGTACATCATCCCCAGGAAGCCGGTGGTCAGGAAGAAACCGACCGCGTTGTGGCCGTACCACCACTGGATCATCGCATCAGTCGCGCCGGCGTAGGCCGAGTAGGACTTGAAGAAGCTGACCGGCAGGGACGCGTGGTTGACGATGTGCAGCATCGCCGTCACGACGATGAAGGCACCGTAGAACCAGTTACCCACATAGATATGCTTGGTGTTTCGCTTGGTGATGGTGCCGAAGAACACCAGTCCGTAGGACACCCAGACGATGGCCAGCAGAATAGCCAGGGGCCATTCCAGTTCCGCGTATTCCTTGGTGGTGGTGTAACCCAGCGGCAAGGTAATAATCGCGCCGACAATGACCGCTTGCCAACCCCAGAAGGTGAAGGCCGCGAGGCTGTCGGAAATCAGTCGCGTTTGGCAGGTTCGCTGCACGACGTAATAAGAAGTGGCAAACAGAGCACAACCACCGAAGGCAAAAATCACCAGGTTGGTGTGCAACGGGCGTAAGCGTCCAAAAGTCGTCCACGGCAGACCGAAGTTCAATTCCGGCCATACAAGCTGTGAGGCGATGAAGACACCAAGCCCCATGCCAAGGATCCCCCAGACCACCGTCATGATGGCGAACTGGCGGACTACCTTATAGTTATAAGCAGTCGGACTGATTGCTGTGCTCATTCTAAGGTTCCACGGTTTGGGTGTTTTATTAGGAGTAAAAATCGGCCGCAAGTATGTAGAAAGCGGGGGGTCATTGCAACGCGCCATGACCTGGGTCAATGCTTTCAAAAGCTGATTCTGCGGCCTTTCCATGCGCCGCGTAAGGACAAAATCGGCCTCGGACAAAATGTCGCAGTGAACGAAAAAGATGAGGGGGTCAGGTCAGATGTTACGGGGTGTGTTCAAACACAACGATCGGGTGACCGATGGCAATTGGCACGACAGCCGGTATCTACCAGCCTTTGCGGCCTGTCATCGAGCAGATTCGTCGAACACATCGGGTTGAGTCGACCTGGAACCGGCTCATGCCAGTTCGCATCGATCAAGCTTAGACCCGAATCAGGTGAACCGAAAGGAGGACCAACGGAGGGGTGCGACACTTGGTCGCAAAGAGGCAGGGAACTGCCGCATCCGGGAGAATGCGGCAGTAGAGCGGTCGAGATTTATTCGCGTTTGCCTTCGGCTTGCAAACGCTCGGTATTCAGACCGTGGGACAGGCTGTACACGTAAGCGGCCAGCAGTTGCACCTTGTCGTTGCCGAGCAATTCGTTCTGCGCCGGCATATGGCCCTGACGGCCATGGCGGATGGTCTGCTGAAGTTGCGCCAGGCTTGTACCGTAGATGAATCCGGCCGGTTGCGTCAGGTTCGGCGCGCCCATGGCTTCAGTGCCCTGGCCGTTTGCACCATGACAGGCTACGCACGTGGTGCTGAACGCTTGCTGTCCGGCTTGCAGATCGGCGGTGTCGCCAGCCGGCAATGGCAGGCCCGCCAGTTCATGTCGCACATACGCGGCCACGTTCTTCACGCCGGTGTCACCGAGGATTTCACCCCAGGCCGGCATTGCCGCCATGCGACCGCCCATGATCGTGGTCTTGATCATCTCGGCATCACCACCCCAGCGCCAGGTGCTGTCGGCCAGGTTCGGGAAGCCGAAAGCGCCCTTGGCATCCGAGCCGTGGCACACCGAGCAGTTGGACGCGAACAGGCGACCGCCCATTTTCAGTGCTTGCGGGTCCTTGGCCACTTCTTCAACGGGCATGGCCGCGAATTTGGCGAAGATCGGCCCGAATCGCGCGTCTGCCTTGTTCATCTCCTTTTCCCATTCGTGGACGCCGGTCCAGCCGTCCTCGTAACCCGGCAGGATGCCTTTCCAGTTGCCCAAGCCCGGGTAAAGCACCAGATAGCCCACGGCAAACACCAGCGTGCCGGCGAACAGCATGAACCACCACTGCGGCAGCGGATTGTCGTACTCCTCGATGCCGTCGAAGCTGTGGCCCATGGTCTGGTCGACGCTGCCCTTGGTTTCGCCCTTGCGGGTGCCGATCAGCAGCCAGGTCAGGCCGATCAGGCTGCCGATGGTCAGTACGCAGATCCACGTACTCCAGAAGGTGGTCATGGCCGGGTACTCCTTGTGACAGGTTCTTGGGTGCTATCGGGTTGTGGCTCATCGGCAAACGGCAACAGGCGCGCTTCGGCGAATTCCGGGTTGCGCTTGCTGTTGAACACCCACAGCGTCAGGCCGACGAAGGCCACGAACACCACGACCGTACCGAGACCGCGGATCATTCCACTGCTCATCACGGTCACTATTTCGAAGGGTATGGTCATGGCTCACCTCTTGCTCTTGATGGCAGTGCCGAGCACTTGCAGGTAAGAAACGAGTGCGTCCATTTCGGTCTTGCCCTTGAGGCTGGCGACGGCGCCGCTGATGTCGTCATCGCTGTACGGCACGCCGAGGGTGCGCATGGTGCGGATCTTGGTTTCGGTGTGGCCGCTGTCGACCGCTTGCGTGACCAACCAAGGGTAGGCAGGCATTTTCGACTCCGGCACCACGTTGCGCGGGTTGTACAAGTGCGCACGGTGCCAGTCATCCGAGTAACGTGCGCCGACCCTTGCCAGGTCCGGCCCGGTGCGTTTGGAGCCCCAGAGGAACGGGTGATCCCACACGCTTTCCCCGGCCACCGAGTAGTGCCCGTAGCGTTCAGTCTCGGCGCGAAACGGTCGGATCATCTGCGAGTGGCAACCGACACAGCCTTCGCGAATGTAGATGTCGCGACCTTCCAGTTGCAGGGCGGTGTAGGGCTTCATGCCTTCCACCGGTTTATTGGTCACGTCCTGGAAGAACAGCGGGACGATCTGGGTCAGACCGCCGATGCTCACGGCCAGGACCATCAGCAGCATCAGCAGGCCGACGTTTTTCTCGATTGTTTCGTGTTTCATGGCGGACTCCTCAGGCCATCTGCGCGGCAGCGGCGACTTCGGCAGGCTGCGAGGCCCGCACGGTGCGCCAGGTGTTGTAAGCCATCAGGAACATGCCGCTGAGGAAGATCGCACCGCCCACCAGTCGCACGACGAAGCCTGGGTGGCTGGCCACCAGGGTTTCGACGAAGGAGTAGGTCAGCGTGCCGTCTTCGTTGACTGCGCGCCACATGAGGCCCTGGGCGATGCCGTTGACCCACATCGAAGCGATGTACAGGACGGTGCCGATGGTCGCGAGCCAGAAGTGCGCGTTGATCAGGCCGATGCTGTGCATCTGCGCACGACCAAAGATTTTCGGGATCATGTGGTACAGCGCGCCGATCGAGATCATCGCCACCCAGCCGAGAGCGCCGGCGTGAACGTGGCCGATGGTCCAGTCGGTGTAGTGCGACAGCGCATTGACCGTCTTGATGGCCATCATCGGCCCTTCAAAGGTCGACATGCCGTAGAACGCCAGGGATACCACGAGGAAGCGCAGGATCGGGTCGCTGCGCAATTTATGCCAGGCGCCCGAGAGCGTCATCATCCCGTTGATCATCCCGCCCCAGCTGGGTGCCAGCAGGATCAGCGACATCACCATGCCCAGAGACTGTGCCCAGTCCGGCAGCGCTGTGTAGTGCAAGTGGTGCGGACCGGCCCAGATGTACAGGGTGATCAGCGCCCAGAAGTGCACGATCGACAAGCGATAGGAATACACCGGACGCTCGGCCTGTTTCGGCACGAAGTAGTACATCATCCCGAGGAAACCGGCGGTGAGGAAAAAGCCCACGGCGTTGTGGCCGTACCACCACTGGACCATGGCATCGGTGGCACCGGCGTAGACCGAGTAGGACTTGGTGAAACTCACCGGCAGCTCAACGTTGTTGACGATATGCAGAATCGCCACGGTGATGATGAACGCACCGAAGAACCAGTTGCCGACGTAGATGTGTTTGGTCTTGCGCTTGGCCAGCGTGCCGAAGAACACGATGGCGTAGGCGACCCAGACGATGGTGATCAGGATGTCGATCGGCCATTCCAGCTCGGCGTATTCCTTGGAGCTGGTGTAACCCAGCGGCAGGCTGATGGCCGCCAGCAGGATCACCAGTTGCCAGCCCCAGAAGCAGAACGCGGCGATTTTCGGCGCAAACAATTGGGTCTGGCAGGTGCGCTGCACCGAATAGAACGAACTGGCGAACAGGGCGCAACCGCCGAACGCGAAGATCACCGCGTTGGTGTGTAATGGGCGCAAGCGGCCGAAACTGGTCCACGGCAAATCGAAGTTGAGTTCAGGCCAGACCAATTGGGCTGCGAGAAAAACCCCGAGCCCCATGCCGACGATGCCCCACACCACCGTCATAATGGCGAATTGGCGGACCACCTTGTAGTTGTAGGCGGTACTGATAGAAGTGTTCATGGTTCCCCATCCACGGTTCAGCCGAAGTGAAGGCCCGTCTTTGCGAGTAAGCCGCGCAAGGCAGACGCTTCCTTCGCCTGGAGTTATAGGCAGACTAAAAGCGAGGCAAGCATGGACAAAGAGCACAAGGCCAGTATTGACGGGGATCAATGGGCGCGGTGTATGCAGGATCATGGATGGTTGTGGAATGCCGCCTCAGGACCTGCATCGACCACGTTGATCCTCGCCCACGGTGCCGGTGCGCCGATGGACAGCGGCTGGATGAACGACATGGCTGCGCGCCTTGCGGCTCAAGGCGTCAACGTGTTGCGCTTCGAGTTTCCATACATGGCGCAGCGGCGTGTTGATGGGGGCAAGCGTCCACCGAATCCGGCACCGAAACTGCTCGAGTGCTGGCGTGAGGTCTATGCCGAGGTGCGACGCCATGTCACGGGGCGTCTGGCCATTGGCGGCAAGTCCATGGGCGGGCGGATGGCCAGTCTTTTGGCGGATGAGCTGGAGGCGGATGCGCTGGTGTGCCTCGGTTATCCGTTTTATGCGGTGGGTAAACCGGAGAAGCCTCGGGTTGATCATCTGGCGGCGCTGAAGACGCCGACGTTAATTGTGCAGGGTGAGCGGGATGCGCTGGGGAATCGTGAGGCCGTTGAGGCTTACACGTTGGCACCGAGTATTGAGGTGTTTTGGCTGGTCGCGGGGGACCATGATTTGAAGCCGTTGAAGGCTTCGGGGTTTACGCATCAGCAGCATTTGGCGGCTGCGGCGCAGAAGGTTGCTGCATTTCTTCAGTGATGTATGCGGTGGCGGTATGGGCCTCATCGCGAGCAGGCTCGCTCCCACAGGGATTTGTGCATCACCACAATCCACTGTAGGAGCGAGCCTGCTCGCGATAGCGGTCTGCCAGCCACCTTTACTTTGAAAATGGCAATAAAAAACCCGGAAGCTTCCGCTATCCGGGTTTTTACATTCGTGCATCAATCAGCGGTTAAACCGCTCCACCAACGAATACTGGGTATTCGCCGTCTTCGTCAGCTCTTCACTCAACAACGCCGAGTGTTGAGCCTGTTCCGAAGTCTGGTCAGCCAGCTGCGAGATGTTGCTGATGTTGCGGCTGATTTCTTCGGCAACAGCACTTTGCTCTTCGGTCGCCGCCGCAATCTGGGTGGTCATGTCGGTGATGTTGGCCACCGCTTCGCTGATCCCCACCAGTGCCTGATCTGCTTCCAGTACCCGCGCCACGCCTTCTTCAGCCTGGCGATGCCCGGCTTCCATGGTTTGCACCGCGGTGCTGGCGGTTTGCTGCAGCTTGGCGATCAGCGCGTGAATCTGCCCGGTGGATTCGCTGGTGCGTTGCGCCAGTTGACGTACTTCGTCAGCCACCACCGCAAAACCGCGACCCATTTCACCGGCACGCGCCGCTTCGATGGCGGCGTTCAGGGCCAGCAGGTTGGTCTGGTCGGCGATGCCTTTGATCACATCGACCACACCACCGATTTCGTCGCTGTCCTTGGCCAGTTGGGTCACGGTCAGGCCGGTTTCACCGACCACCACCGACAAGCGCTGGATGGCTTCGCGGGTTTCCCCGGCGATGTCGCGACCGCGACCGGTCAGGCGATTGGCTTCCTGAGTGGCGTCGGCGGTGCGCTGCACGTGGCTGGCGACTTCCTGCGTGGTGGCAGCCATCTGATTGACGGCGGTGGCCACTTGCTCGGTTTCGACGCGTTGACGTTCCAGGCCACTGGAGCTGCTGTGAGCCAGGGCGTCGGACTGCTTGGCTTGCTCGGTCAGGTGCTCGGCGGTGTCCTGCAGGCGAGTCAGGCAGGTTTTCAGACGCGCTTCCTGGCTGAGAATCGACATCTCCAGACGTGCCTGGGCGCCACGACTGTCGGTGTACATCTGCGCAATCAGCGGGTCGGAGGTGGTCTGCTCGGCCAGCCGCAGCAAGCGCTTGAGGCCACGCTGTTGCCAGCTCAACCCCATCAGACCCAACGGCACCGAGAGTCCGGCGGCGAGCGCAAAGCCCCATTGGGACGTGAGCGTGGCGCCGATCATGAAGCTCAGCTGACTGACCAGAATGAACGGCAGCCAGTCCTGAAGCACCGGCAGCCATTTGTCTGTTGAAGGAATCGCCGACTTGCCCAGATTGATGCGCTGGTAGAGCGCTTCGGCACGGCGGATCTGTTCGGCAGTGGGTTTGACCCGCACCGACTCGTAACCGATCACCTGATTGCCTTCGAACACCGGTGTGACATAGGCGTTAACCCAGTAGTGGTCACCGGTCTTGCAGCGATTCTTGACAATGCCCATCCATGGCAAGCCTTGTTTCAGTGTGCCCCACATGTGCGCGAACACCGCCGCCGGGACGTCGGGGTGACGGACCAGGTTATGCGGCGCACGGATCAGTTCTTCGCGGGAAAACCCGCTGATTTCGACGAAGGCGTCGTTGCAGTAGGTGATCACGCCCTTGGCATCGGTGGTGGAAATCAACCGTTGCTGAGCCGGGAAGGTCCGTTCGCGCTGTGTGGTGGGCTGGTTGTTACGCATGGCTTTTTCAATCCGCAAGGCTTTGAGAGGTTGTCGGCGGTGTCAGGATTTTATTGAAATATTTTTCAATAATCAGTGGCGCGTCGCAAAATGGCCATTGCATCAGCCGGCGAGCATCGGGTAGGTGAACAGTGCGAAATGCAGCAGGTTCAAGCCGAAATGGGTGGCGATGGCCGCCCCCAATCCGCCAAAACGGTAGGCCAGACCATAGCCGACACCTGCCAGACTCGCCAGTAGCACCCATTGCCAACCCGCGCCCGCGTGCACCAGGCCGAACAACAGCGAGGCGAGCAGCAATGCCAGGTTTTCACCATAGGGCAGGTGTTTGAAGTGCCGGCTCAGCCCACCCTGGACGTAACCGCGAAACAGCGCTTCCTCCACCAGCGTCACCAGCAGCAGATTGTTCAGCACCCACACCCCGGCTTGATCCGGCCACTTCGGCGCCCAACTGATCATGCCCAGCAAGAGTGCACCACCCAAGGCGAGGACGGCGCTCAGGGGCAGGGCGAGGGCGGTGGCATAGATCGAAAGCCGCAGCGAACGCCGGCCGACGATCCACGGGCACGCCAGTAACAGCCAAAAGCCGATCAGGGGCTTGTCTTGATTCAGGTACATGGAAAACGGCACGGCATCGTCGGTAAAGCGTTGCGGGTCGATGCCGCGACCGTTGTAGAAACCGGGCAGCCAGTGCATCGCCAGCGCCAGGGCGAGGATGATGAACACGCCGTGACCGAGGTAGCGAGCGATGGGCAGTTTTTGCTGGCGGACCGCGAAACCGGCGACGAGCAGCAACGCGACGGAGATGCCGGCCAGCCAACCGAGGTGGCCGAAGGTCAGAGCGAGGGTGTAACCGAGGGAGAGAAGGGCCAGGTAAGTCCATGGCAGGGCAATCATTTGAAGTCCTTGTGTCCGAAATTTTTCGGTTTGAGTCGATCCACTGTGGGAGCGGCGGTGCGGCGATCCGACTTGCTCGCGAAGAGGTCATAACATTCACCATCATCGTCGACAGCTAAACCGCTTTCACGAGCAAGCCCGCTCCCACATTTAGATCAGTGCTGTCTGCACTTTTGGCGCAGGATTATAGGGACGCTCGCAACCCAAATAAAAACACCGCCCGAAGGCGGTGTCTGTGTCAGCGGTGGATCACGACGCAATCAACTGCCGCAACACGTAATGCAAGATCCCTCCCGATTTGAAGTATTCCACTTCATTGAGCGTATCGATCCGGCACAGCACCTCGACCTTCTCGCGACTGCCGTCTTCACGGGTGATGATCAGCGTCAGGTTCATCCGAGGTGTCAGCTCGACGCCGGTCAAACCAAGAATATCCAGCGTCTCCTTGCCGGTCAGGTTCAGGCTCTTGCGGTTCTGATCCAGCTTGAACTGCAACGGCAGCACGCCCATGCCCACCAGGTTTGAGCGGTGAATCCGCTCAAAGCTTTCGGCGATGACCGCTTTCACGCCCAGCAGATTGGTGCCCTTGGCCGCCCAGTCGCGGCTCGAGCCGGTTCCGTATTCTTGCCCTGCGATCACCACCAGCGGCGTGCCCGACGCTTGATAGCGCATGGCCGCGTCGTAGATCGGCATCCTTTCCCCGGTCGGGATGTAGATCGTGTTGCCACCTTCTTCACCACCGAGCATCTCGTTGCGAATGCGGATGTTGGCGAAGGTGCCGCGCATCATCACTTCGTGATTGCCGCGACGGGAACCGTAGGAGTTGAAGTCCCGCGGCTCCACGCCTTTCTCGCTTAAGTAGTGGCCGGCCGGGCTGTCGGCCTTGATGTTGCCGGCGGGGGAGATGTGGTCGGTGGTCACCGAGTCACCCAGCAGCGCGAGGACCCTGGCCCCTGTGACGTCCCTGACCACCGGCGGCGGTCCGCCGATGTCATCGAAGAACGGCGGATGCTGGATGTAAGTCGAGTCGTCCTGCCAGACATACGTCGCCGCTTGTGGCACCTCGATGGCTTGCCATTGCTCGTCACCGGCAAACACTTCGGCGTATTCCTTGTGGAACATCGCGGTGTTGACCTGACTCACCGCGTCAGCAATTTCTTTGGTGCTCGGCCAAATGTCCCGCAGGTACACCGGATTGCCGTCTTTGTCGTTGCCCAGCGGCTCGCTGCTGATGTCGGTCCTCACCGTACCGGCCAACGCATAAGCAACGACCAGCGGCGGGGACGCCAGCCAATTGGTTTTCACCAGCGGATGCACCCGACCTTCAAAGTTGCGGTTACCCGACAGCACTGAGGCGACGGTCAGGTCGGCGGCCTGAATGGCTTTTTCGATCGGTTCCGACAAGGGGCCGGAGTTGCCGATGCACGTCGTACAGCCATAACCGACCAGTGCAAAACCCAACTCATCCAGGTATTGGGTCAGGCCGGCGGCCTTGTAGTAGTCGGTGACCACTTTCGAGCCGGGGGCCAGCGAGCTCTTGACCCACGGTTTGCGCTTGAGGCCTTTCTCCACGGCTTTCTTCGCCACCAGACCGGCGGCCATCATCACGCTCGGGTTGGAGGTGTTGGTGCAAGAGGTGATCGCGGCGATCACCACTGCGCCGTTTTTCAATCGATAGGTCTGACCGTCGTATTCGTAGTCGGCTTCGCCCGCCAGATCGGCATTGCCCACCGCGACGCCACCGCCGCCTTCACTTTCCAGGCGACCGACTTCCTTGCTGGTGGGTTTGAATTGCAGGTCGATGAAGTCACTGAACGCTTGCGCGACATTTGGCAGCGAAACCCGGTCTTGTGGGCGTTTCGGCCCGGCCAGGCTGGCTTCGACGCTGGCCATGTCCAGCGCCAGGGTGTCGGTGAACACCGGTTCCTGGCCCGGCAAGCGCCACAGGCCCTGGGCTTTGCTGTAGGCCTCGACCAGTTTCACGGTTGCCAGTGGGCGACCGGACAGGCGCAGGTACTCGAGCGTGATGTCGTCGACCGGGAAGAAGCCGCAGGTGGCGCCGTATTCAGGGGCCATGTTGGCGATGGTCGCGCGGTCGGCCAGCGGCAGGTCGGCGAGGCCATCGCCATAGAATTCGACGAATTTACCGACCACGCCTTTCTTGCGCAGCATCTGCGTGACGGTCAGCACCAGGTCGGTGGCGGTGATGCCTTCCTTGAGCTTGCCGGTGAGTTTGAAACCGATCACTTCCGGAATCAGCATCGACACGGGCTGGCCGAGCATCGCCGCTTCCGCTTCGATCCCGCCGACGCCCCAACCGAGCACGCCGAGGCCATTAATCATGGTGGTGTGGGAGTCGGTGCCGACCAGCGTGTCGGGGAAGGCGTAAGTGCGGCCGTCCTCGTCCTTGGTCCAGACCGTGCGGCCGAGGTATTCCAGGTTGACCTGGTGGCAAATGCCCGTGCCCGGAGGCACCACGCTGAAGTTGTCGAAGGCGCTCTGGCCCCAGCGCAGGAACGCGTAACGTTCACCGTTGCGCTGCATTTCGATGTCGACATTCTGTTCGAAGGCGCTGGAACTGCCGAATTTGTCGACCATCACAGAGTGGTCGATCACCAGATCCACGGGGGAGAGCGGGTTGATTCGCTGCGGGTCACCCCCGGCCTTGGCCATGGCGGCGCGCATGGCGGCCAGGTCAACCACGGCAGGCACGCCGGTAAAGTCCTGCATCAATACCCGCGCGGGGCGGTATTGAATTTCGCGGTCGGAGCGACGCTCCTTGAGCCAGGCGGCAATCGCCCGGAGGTCGGCGCCGGTGACGGTTTTTTCATCTTCCCAGCGCAACAGGTTTTCCAGCAGCACTTTCAACGACATTGGCAGCTTGTCCAGGTCGCCCAGACTTTTGGCGGCGTCCGGCAAGCTGAAATAGTGATAGGTCTTGTCGTCGACTTGCAGGGTTTTAAGGGTGTTCAGGCTATCGAGGGACGGCATTGCGATCACTCCTTTGAGTCCGCACGGCTACGGACTGAGGGGACGGACAGAGCATTAAAACTAGCCCTGTTTTAAGTAGCTGGCTAATAACTGGACTCTATCGACAAGTCCGAGGTTCCGAACTCGGCTATCATGCGCCGGTTTTCGTGACAGGCTTTGCTTCAACGCAAGCCTGGGCATCGCGCAGTGGCTGAATTCTTCGCCAACTGCCCAGGAGTAAGAATGAACACCCTCTTTATGCATTGCCGGCCGGGCTTCGAAAGCGAAGTCTGTTCCGAGATTTCCGAACACGCCGCACGGCTGAACGTGGCCGGTTATGCCAAGGCCAAGACCGCCAGCGCCTGCGCTGAATTCATCTGCACCGAAGAAGATGGCGCCGAGCGCCTGATGCGCGGCCAGCGGTTTGCCGAGCTGATCTTCCCGCGCCAATGGGCGCGCGGGATCTTCATCGATCTGCCGGAAACCGACCGCATCAGCGTGATCCTCGCGCACATGGCGGACTTCCCGCTGTGCGGCAGCCTGTGGCTGGAAATGGTCGACACCAACGATGGCAAGGAACTGTCGAACTTCTGCAAGAAATTCGAAGGGCACCTGCGCAAGGCGCTGATGGCGGCCGGCAAGTTGGTCGAAGATGCACACAAGCCGCGCCTGCTGCTGACCTTCAAAAGCGGCCGCGAAGTGTTCATGGGGCTGGCCGAGTCCAGCAACTCGGCGATGTGGCCGATGGGCATTCCGCGCCTGAAGTTTCCCCGTGAAGCGCCGAGCCGTTCGACGTTGAAGCTGGAAGAGGCGTGGCACCATTTTATCCCCCGCGATCAATGGGATGAGCGCCTGCACAGCGACATGACCGGCGTCGACCTCGGTGCCGCCCCCGGCGGCTGGACCTGGCAACTGGTCAACCGCGGCATGCTGGTGACCGCGATCGACAACGGCCCGATGGCCGAAAGCTTGATGGACACCGGTCTGGTGCAGCACTTGATGGCCGACGGTTTCACCTTCAAGCCCAAGCAGCCGGTGGACTGGATGGTCTGCGACATTGTCGAGAAACCGGCGCGCAACGCCGCGATGCTTGAAGAATGGATTGGCGAGGGGCATTGCCGCGAAGCGGTGGTCAACCTCAAGCTGCCGATGAAACAGCGTTACGCAGAAGTGAAGCGTTTGCTGGAGCGCATTGCCGATGGCTTCAAGGAGCGCGGCATTCGGGTCGAGATCGGCTGCAAGCAGCTGTATCACGACCGCGAAGAAGTGACTTGTCACCTGCGCCGCATTGATGTGAAAAAACCGAAATCCCGCTGATACACACCGCACCCCCTTGTAGGAGCGAGGCTTGCCCGCGAAGCTTTTGGCGTCCTCAAGGGCCCCTGCGCGGGCAAGCCTCGCTCACAGGGGGTGCGGTGTACGACATAGATGACCGAACACCCGGCAATGCGCGACAATGCCGGCCAGTTTCAGGAGTGAATCATGAGTGAAATGCTTGATACACCGGTAGACGGCACCCTCGACGCCACCGGCCTCAACTGCCCGGAACCAGTCATGATGCTGCACCAGCACATCCGTGACTTGGCACCCGGCGGCCTGCTCAAGGT
Source organism: Pseudomonas sp. LBUM1660 (assembly GCF_059695935.1). Taxonomy (NCBI): domain Bacteria; kingdom Pseudomonadati; phylum Pseudomonadota; class Gammaproteobacteria; order Pseudomonadales; family Pseudomonadaceae; genus Pseudomonas; species Pseudomonas sp. LBUM1660. The sequence goes on from NZ_CP166795.1 coordinate 2,222,840, forward strand.
GATCGCGACCGATCCCTCGACCCGTCGCGACATTCCCAAGTTCTGCGTGTTTCTCGACCACGAACTGGTCGCGCAGCACGAAGAGGCAGGCACCTACCTCTACTGGATCCGCAAAAAACTCGCTTAGCCCGCTGAATGACTGATGCGGATCCGCTTGCGTGCACTGCGCGTCAGGCGGATCGACAGCATCAGCGCCGCGCAGCTCAGACCCACGATCAAACCCTGCCACAGCCCGCTCGGGCCGCTCGGCGTGCCGAACCAGTCGGTCAGGCCCAAGGCGTAACCCACCGGCAAACCGATGCCCCAATAGGCGAACAGGGTCAGGATCATCGTCACCCGCGTGTCCTGATAACCGCGCAGGGCGCCGGCGGCGGTGACTTGAATCGCGTCGGAAAACTGGAACAGCGCCGAATACACAATCAACATCGCCGCCACTCGAATCACCGTCGGATCAGCCGTGTAGATCGTTGCAATGTGTTCGCGCAACAACAGCATCACGCTCGCCGAAATACAGGCATAAGCCAGCGCCGTGCCCATGCCGACACCGGCGGCGAAGCGGGCTTCGCGCGGCTCCTCGCGTCCGAGTGCCTGGCCGACCCGCACGGTCACGGCCATGCCAAGGGAATAAGGGATCATGAACACCAGCGAGCTGAAGTTCAGGGCGATCTGATGTCCGGCCACCACGGTGGCGCCGAGGCTGCCGATCAGCAGGGCGATTACCGCGAAGATGCTCGACTCGGCGAACACCGCGATACCGATCGGCAGGCCGATACCGAGCAGGCGTTTGATCACCGACCATTGCGGCCAGTCGAAACGGCTGAACAACTCACTCGACCGATACGCCGGCGCCCAGCGCTCCCAGCCGGCCATGCCCAATGCCATCACCCACATCACAATCGCTGTGGCCCAGCCGCACCCGACACCGCCCATGGCCGGCACACCGAAGTGGCCATAGATGAAGATGTAGTTCAGCGGAATATTCAGCGCCAGCCCACACAGACCGAGGACCATCGCCGGGCGTGTACGCCCCAGGCCGTCACTGAAACAACGCAACACATGGTAGAAGGCGACGGCGGGCAAGCCGCTGGCGATACCGTGCAGGTACTGCATGCAGGGGCCGATCAGCTCGGGATCGACCTTCATCATGTGCAGGATCGGTTCGGCGCTCAACAGCATGCCGGTCGCCATCAAACCCACCACGAAGGCCAGCCATAACGCCTGACGCACGATCGGGCCGATTTCGCTGTGGGTGCCGGCACCGAAGCGCTGGGCGACTTTCGGGGTGGTGGCCAGCAAGGTGCCGGTCATCAGCAGAAACACCGGAACCCAGATCGAGTTGCCGAGCGCCACGGCCGCCAGATCACGCGGGCCAACCCGTCCCGCCATCACGGCATCGACGAAGCCCATAGCGGTGGTCGCCAGTTGCGCGATCATGATCGGCAGCGCCAGGCCGAGCAGGTTTTTCAGCTCCAGGCGCACCCGGGCCGGGCGGGTGAGGGAAGTAGCGGCGGGGCGGTCAGTCACAGAATTCAAGAGCGAAACGTCCAAAGATTTTGATGCACGAGGCGGCGCATTCTACGCCTTGACGCAGTGGTCAGGAAAAGTGCTGTGTTAGCTATTTGTAATCATCGACCCGCTTTCATGCCGAGCATTATTGTGGCGAGGGAGCTTGCTCCCGCTGGGTCGCGCAGCGGCCCCCCCATTCAAGCGACCTGGTTTCAACAGGCACACCGCGTGCAAAGGTTTTGGGACTGCTGCGCAGTCCAGCGGGAGCAAGCTCCCTCGCCACAGGGTATGGAGTGACCTTAATGCCCGCTGGCCCACTACAGTCATCTCCGCCTACACTGCCAACCCGCCAAAGGAGCCTGCCATGCTGATTGTTGCCGACGAAAATATCCCGCTGCTCGATGCCTTCTTTGAAGGATTCGGCGAAATCCGCCGGGTACCGGGACGCTCCATCGACCGCGCCACCGTCGAACAGGCCGATGTGCTGCTGGTGCGCTCAGTGACCAACGTCAATCGCGCGTTGCTCGAAGGCAGCAAGGTGCGATTTGTCGGCACCTGCACCATCGGCACGGATCACCTGGATCTGGATTACTTTCAGCGGGCCGGCATCACCTGGTCCAGCGCGCCCGGCTGCAATGCCCGGGGCGTGGTCGACTACGTGCTCGGCAGTTTGCTGACCCTGGCCGAAATCGAAGGCGCTGACCTGACTCAGCGCACCTATGGCATCGTCGGTGCCGGTGAAGTGGGCGGCCGATTGGTCAAGGTTCTGCAAGGTCTGGGCTGGAACGTGCTGGTCTGCGATCCGCCAAGGCAAGCCGCAGAAGGTGGCGATTACGTCAGCCTTGAACAGATCATCGAGCAGTGCGACGTCATCAGTCTGCACACCCCTTTGAAGAAACACGGCGCACAGTCGACCTGGCATCTGTTCGATAAAAATTGTCTGAATCAACTCAAGCCTGGCACCTGGCTGATCAACGCCAGTCGTGGCCCAGTGATCGACAACGCCGCCCTGCGCCAGGTGTTGTTGCAACGCGAAGACCTGCAAGCGGTGCTCGACGTTTGGGAAGGCGAACCTGAAGTCGATGTCGCGCTGGCTGAACTCTGCGTGCTGGCAACGCCGCACATCGCCGGCTACAGCCTTGATGGCAAACAACGGGGGACGGCGCAGATCTATCAGGCGTATTGCGAATTCATCGGGCAACCGGCCCAGGTCAGCTTGAGCCATCTGCTGCCAGCGCCGTGGTTGTCGCACGTGACCCTGCACGCTGAGAGCGATCCCGCCTGGGCGCTGGCGATGCTGTGCCGCGGCGTGTACGACCCGCGCCGGGACGATGCAGATTTCCGTCGCAGTCTTGTAGGCAGCGTGAGCGAGCAGCGTGCGGCGTTTGATGCGTTGCGCAAAAACTATCCATCGCGCCGGGAGATTGATGGGTTGCAGGTGCGGGTCGAGGGGGATTCGCCTGAGTTGCTGAAGATTGTGGCGGCGCTGGGTGCAACGGCTGTCTAGAGATGGAGCTGGCCCTTTCGCGGGCAAGCCACGCTCCTACAGGGTTTGGGTGTTCGCTAAATAGGTGGACGACTCAAAACCTGTGGGAGCGTGGCTTGCCCGCGAATGGCTGCACCGCAATTCCCGGATAAGCACCCACAAAAAACCCGGCCATCAGGGCCGGGTCAAGAAGACGGTGGCTATATCACTTTTGTTCGGCAGGCTTGACCAATCGCTTATCCAGTTCGCTGCAGGCTTGCTGGATCATGTCTTCAGTGATCGGTACTTCGCGCCCATCCTTATCAATAATTGAGCAACCCAGAGACTGGTCTGGCTGTGTGCGGATCACTTGAATCTTGTCTTCGCTGCTGTTTTGCAAGGACATGGCCTGTCTCCTCATCAGGTTGTGTACCTACTTTAAAACCGCCAGGTGACCGGGCTGTGACAACTCCCTGCGATCTTTCCAGGGCGGCAACATCAGTCCACCAGAAATAGCGCAGTGTTGCCACCCGGACTTTAGACCAATAGCGTCTAGGCGATAGTCGTTGTGGTCATAATTAACCTGACTCATTGTGATTTACAGAGTTCCACCCCACTTAAGCGGTATAGGCTGGCCCCATCAATTGCGTACTGGATAACCCGATGCTCTCTGCCCGTCACCGCCGCGCGATTCGCCTGACCAGCCGTTTTCTTGCCCCTTATCGCTGGCCGGCCCTTGGCGCCTTGCTCGCGCTGATCATCACCGCCGGCATCACCTTGTCGATGGGGCAGGGCATTCGCTTGCTGGTGGATCAGGGATTCATGACCCAATCGGCGCATTTGCTCAACCAGACCATCGGCCTGTTCATGGTGCTGGTAGTCGGGCTGGCGATAGGCACCTTTGCGCGCTTTTATCTGGTGTCGTGGATCGGCGAGCGTGTGGTCGCGGACATCCGCAAGCAAGTGTTCAACCACCTGGTTTATCTGCATCCGGGGTTCTATGAGGACAATCGCAGCTCCGAGATCCAATCACGGCTGACCGCCGACACCACGTTGCTGCAATCAGTGATCGGTTCTTCGCTGTCGTTGTTCCTGCGCAATTTGCTGATGGTGATCGGCGGGATCGTCTTGCTGTTTATCACCAACCCCAAACTCACCAGCATCGTGGTCGTGGCGTTGCCGCTGGTGATCGCGCCGATCCTGATTTTCGGCCGTCGGGTACGCAGCTTGTCGCGCCTGAGTCAGGACCGGATTGCCGACATCGGCAGCTACGTCTCCGAAACCCTCGGCCAGATAAAAACCGTGCAGGCCTATAACCATCAAGTCCAGGACGAGCAACGCTTCGCCGTGACCGTGGAGGAGGCGTTCACCACGGCGCGCAAACGTATTTTCCAACGGGCCTGGCTGATTACGCTGGTGATCGTGCTGGTGCTGGGCGCGGTGGGCGTGATGCTGTGGGTCGGCGGGATGGACGTGATCGCCGGACGGATCTCGGCAGGTGAACTGGCGGCCTTCGTCTTCTACAGTCTGATCGTCGGCAGCGCCTTCGGCACATTGAGCGAAGTGATCGGGGAGTTGCAGCGAGCGGCGGGTGCGGCCGAGCGGATTGCCGAATTGCTGCGCTCGGAAAACATCATCCAGCCGCCAGCCTCAGGGTTGGTCACCTTGCCTGATCGGGTAGAAGGCAATCTGGTATTGCGCGATGTGCGCTTTTCCTACCCGTCGCGACAGGAAAGCTATGCCGTCGATGGCTTGAATCTGACCATCAATGCGGGCGAAACCCTCGCTCTGGTCGGCCCGTCCGGTGCCGGTAAATCCACCGTGTATGACCTGCTGCTGCGTTTTTACGATCCCGCCTCGGGACAGATCCTGCTGGATGGCGTGTCGCTGACCCAACTCGATCCGCTCGACCTGCGTCGCTGCTTCGCGTTGGTCTCGCAAAACCCGGCACTGTTCTTCGGCAGCATCGAAGAGAACATCCGCTACGGCAACCCGACGGCAACCCTGGCCCAGGTCCAGGAAGCGGCGAAAATCGCCTACGCTCACGACTTCATCGAGCAAATGCCCAATGGCTACCAGACCCACCTGGGCGACGGCGGCCTCGGGTTGTCCGGCGGCCAGCGCCAACGCCTGGCCATCGCACGGGCGCTGTTGGTGGACGCGCCGATCCTGTTGCTGGACGAAGCCACCAGCGCCCTCGACGCCCAAAGCGAACACCTGATCCAGCAAGCCCTGCCGAGCCTGATGAAAAACCGCACCACCCTGGTCATCGCCCACCGCTTGGCCACGGTAAAAAATGCCGACCGGATCGCGGTGATGGATCAGGGGAAGTTGGTGGCAATAGGGACGCATCAGGAATTGATTGCGAGCAATGCGCTGTATGCGCGGCTGGCGGCGTTGCAGTTTAGTGATGGGCACGAAGCGGCATGAATGAGAGCTGCTGAATGTGATCGGGTTCGGGCATTATGTCGGCCTCAGTTGCGAGCCTGGATGAGGATATGAGCCGTTATCAACCACCGTTGACCCTGACCACCAGAATGCTGGCGTTGATCGCCGGGATCAGCGAACAAATCGGTCAGCTGACGGCTGTGGACGAACGCTTGCAGACGCCTCAACTACGTCGTAGCAATCGAATTCGCACGATTCAGGCTTCCTTGGCGATCGAGAACAACACGCTCAGCATCGAGCAGGTGACTGCCGTTCTGGCAGGGCGACGGGTTCTTGGTCTGCCGCGAGAAATCCAGGAAGTGCGTAACGCTTTTGCGGCTTATGAAGCCATGCCTGAATGGCGGTCGAGCAACCGGGCCGACCTGCTGCGGGCGCATGAGTTGCTGATGGGCGGATTGATTGACGACTGTGGGCGGTTTCGCCAAGCCGGTGTCGGTATTTATCGTGGCGAAAAATTAGTCCACATGGCACCGCGGCCGAGTCGTGTTGCGCATTTGATGGACGATTTGCTGGCGTGGCTCAGCCATACGGATTGGCACCCATTGATCGTCAGCTGCGTCTTCCACTACGAGTTCGAGTTTATTCATCCCTTCGCCGACGGAAATGGGCGGATGGGGCGACTCTGGCAAACCTTGATACTCAGTCAGTGGCGGCCGGTGTTGGCTTATCTGCCAGTCGAAGCGGTGATTCGAGAGCAGCAAGACGCCTATTACGCTGCGTTGTCGACAGCCGATCAGATGGCTGAATCAACGCTTTTTGTCGAGTTCATGTTGCAGGCGTTGAGCGTTGCGCTTGGTGAGGCTGCCCAAAGCGAACCGGCGACCGACCAAGTAACCGACCAAGTAACCGACCAAGTAGCGAAACTGCTCATTGCCCTGCGTGGAAGCGCTCCACTCAGGGTTAACGATCTGATGGCTGAGGTCGGGCTGGCTCACAAGGCAACCTTTAGGGCTAACTATCTCAAGCCGGCATTAGCTGTCGGCTTCATTGAAATGACTGATCCCGATTCCCCTCGCAGTCCAGTTCAAAGGTATCGCCTGACCGAGCTTGGCGAACGGACGGCGGTGCGGTACTGATCAGCGTTTGAATATCATAAAAAATGCCCGCATTTTTCAATGCGGGCATTTTTTTTTGCGCGTCAAATCACGATCACTGATCGTCAAAGTACCGCTCATGCCAATCCACCAGCGGTTGTGGCGAGTTGAGTTTCTGTCCGTAGATCACCGAGTACGACAACACGTTCTGAACGTACTGACGGGTTTCGTCGAACGGGATGCTTTCCACCCACACGTCGAAGCTCAGGTGGTCCGCACCGCGCAGCCACTGGCGTACGCGGCCGGGGCCGGCATTGTAGGCGGCGGAGGCAAGGACGCGGTTGCCGTTGAACTGGCTGTGGACCTGGCTCAGGTAAGCGGCGCCGAGCTGGATGTTCTTGTCCGGGTCGAACACTTGCTGCGGCGAAGCCAGGGGGATGCTGAACTTGCGCGCGGTTTCCTTGGCGGTGCCGGGCATCAGCTGCATCAGGCCGCTGGCGCCGACGCCGGAACGGGCGTCGGCCATGAAGGCGCTTTCCTGGCGGGTAATGGCGAACACCCAGCTCGAGTTCAAACCGCGAACCTTGGCTTCACGCACCAGGGTCTCGCGGTGAGCCATCGGGAAGCGGATGTCCAGATCGTCCCAGTACTGCGCCTGGCTGATGGTGCGGATTGCCGGGAAATACCATTTCAGATCGTAGGCCAGTTTCGCCTGGGCGACCATTTCGTCACGGCTGAAGTGACGGCTGACGTGGTACCACTCGCGACGACCGTCGACGATCTGCCCGCGGGCGTGGAATTCAAGGGCGCGACGAATGCCCGGTGTGTTGCGCACTTTGTTCATCAGTGCCTGGCTCATCACCAACGGTTTGTTCATCAACGAATAAGGGGACTGCGAACGATCGGCGGCGAGGAAACCGTAGAAATCGCGCTCGCGGGCGAGGTTCTTGTACAGCGTCTGCACTTCCGGGTTCTGCGGCTGCGCCAGTTCCAGGCTGCGGGCTTGCCAGTAGCGCCAGCGGTTGGTGATCGCCAGATCCTGCGGCAAGCGACGGGTCAACTGATAGGCATCGTCCCAGCGGGCCAGACGCAACAGCAGGCGCAGACGCCATTCGGACACGGTGTTGTCGCGCAGTTCCGGGTCGTACTTGGTCATCACCTCCAGCGCGCGAGGGTCGAAACGTTTGGCGAGGGTCAAGCCGATTTCGCGGGCAATCGCCACTTTTTCATCGCGGGAGAAGTGCATGCTGCTGGCATAGCCGTCGAGCAGGTCCATGGCCTTGTCCGGGTCCTGGCGGGCCAGGCGGCGCAGGCCGAGGCTGACCACGTCGGACATCGGTTCGTCGGCTGGGGTGAAGCGCGACGGCTGGTTCAGCAGTTCAGGTTTCTGCGCCACATCCACCAGCAATCGACCGCGCGGGGCGAGGGTGGCCATACCGTTGACCAGGCTGTTGGCCAGTGGATAGTTGCGCGCCTGGGCGGCGAGCTTGGCGCGCTCCCAGCGTTTTTGTTCGGTCAGTTGACCTTCGGCGGCCCATTGCCCGAACAGCGCGTCGCAGGCGGCGGGCTGGGATTTGCCGGTCAGCCAGAGTTTGTTCGCGTTGGCGTAGCCTTCGGCTTTCTGGTTATGACTGATTTGGTACTGCGCGTTCAGGCAGTCCAGTTCGGTGAAATTGAGCTTGGGGTCGTAGTATTTGACGAAGGTCGCCCAGTCGCCGCGTTCGGCCAGCCAGCGCAGCCAGCGCAATTTCATCCAGTTGGCCTGAGGCAGGTCACCGTGTTCGGAGAGGAATTTTTCGATTTCGGCATTGCTGGCGGTTTTCAGCCGCGCGGTCAGCTCGTCGTAGGCCAGATAAGGCTCCAGTGGATAATCGCTGAGGGCCTGGCTGTAGCGAAAGTAAGGGCCGGTGTCGCCCTTGGCCAAGGCACGCTTGGCCTCATCGTAATATTGGCGCTGGGTGGACAGGTCCACCGCCTGGGCGGTTTGAACGGCAGCGGCAGAAAGAAGCAAGCAAGATAAAAAACTGAAGAGGCGACTGCGCATGAGACGTCCGGGCATAGAAATCACGACAAGTGCAGACTTAACCTGCACTGAATTATCTGTAGCTTAGCCTTTTGCCAGCAGCAGGCGAAAGCTTTGCCGGCCTCTCGGCACAAGTTCGCAACAATTGTCATGCAGAGTGCTTCGACATTGAAATTGCCGGCCTTCTGAAGCCTCAAGTCAGGTAGAATGCGCGCCCGGTTTTTGGAGAAGCTCATGACCCTGCTCAAATTCAGCGATGTGTCCCTTGCTTTCGGCGCTATGCCGTTGTTGGACAAGGTGTCCTGGCAGATCGCCCGTGGTGAGCGGGTGTGCATCATCGGCCGCAACGGCACTGGCAAGTCCAGCATGATGAAGCTCGTCAAGGGCGACCAGAAGCCCGACGAAGGCTCCGTTTGGCGCGCGCCCGGCCTCAAGATTGGCGAATTGCCGCAAGAATTGCCGGTAGCCGACGAGCGGACCGTGTTTGACGTCGTGGCTGAAGGCCTGGACGGTGTCGGAGAGCTGCTCGCGCAGTATCACCACCTGAGCCAGAACATCGTCACCGACGCCGACCTGGACAAGCTGATGCACGTCCAGCACGACCTCGAAGCCCGCGATGGCTGGCGTTTGCAGCAACTGGTCGACAGCACCTTGAGCCGTCTGCAGTTGCCCGCCGACAAGACCCTCGCCGAATTGTCCGGCGGCTGGCGCCGTCGCGTCCTGCTGGCCCAGGCCCTGGTTTCCGAACCGGACCTGCTGCTGCTCGACGAACCGACCAACCACCTGGACATCGGTGCAATCGCCTGGCTCGAAGAAGCGCTGAAGGATTTCCAGGGCGCCGTGCTGTTCATCACGCACGACCGTTCATTCCTGCAAAACCTCGCGACGCGCATTCTGGAACTGGATCGCGGCGGCCTGATCGACTGGAACGGCGACTACGCCAGTTTCCTGGTGCACAAAGAAGCCTCCCTGGCCGCTGAAGAAACTGCCAACGCGCTGTTCGACAAGAAGCTGGCCCAGGAAGAAGTCTGGATCCGTCAGGGCATCAAGGCCCGTCGTACCCGTAACGAAGGCCGCGTACGCGCATTGAAAGCCTTGCGCGTCGAGCGCAGCGAACGTCGCGAGCGTACCGGCAAGGCCAACATTCAGCTGGACACCGCTGACAAATCCGGCAAGCAGGTGATGGTCCTCGAGAACGTGAGCTTCGCTCACCCGGGTGGCCCGTTCCTGATCAAGGATTTCTCGATGGTCCTGACGCGCGGCGACCGTATCGGTCTGCTCGGCGCCAACGGTACCGGCAAGACCACGCTGCTGAAGCTGATGCTTAGCGGTCTGCAGCCTACCAGCGGCACAGTGGAAGAGGGGACGCGCATTGACGTTGCCTACTTCGACCAGTTGCGCCATCAGTTGGACCTGGAAAAGACCGTGATCGACAACGTGGCCGAAGGTCGCGACTTCATCGATATCGATGGTCAGAGCCGCCACGTGCTGAGCTACCTCGGCGACTTCCTGTTCAGCCCGCAGCGTGCCCGCACGCCGGTCAAGGCGCTGTCGGGTGGTGAGCGTGCTCGTCTGTTACTGGCCAAACTGTTCAGCAAGCCGGCGAACCTGCTGGTCCTCGATGAACCGACCAACGACCTCGATGTGGAAACCCTCGAGCTGCTGGAAGAGGTCTTGCTGACCTTCAACGGCACCGTGCTGATGGTCAGTCACGACCGGGCATTCCTCGACAACGTGGTCACCAGCACCCTGGTCTTCGAAGGTGAAGGCAAGGTGCGCGAATACGTCGGTGGTTACCAGGACTGGCTGCGTCAGGGCGGCTCGCCGCGTCTGCTGGGCGTGACCGAGAGCAAATCCGGCAAGGCCGACCTGACCTCTGCGGTCGTGACGGCGGATGCGGCGCCGGTTGCTGCGGCAGTCGAAGCGCCGGTGGCGAAGAAGAAGCTCAGCTACAAATTGCAGCGTGAGCTCGAGATGTTGCCGGCCCAGATCGAAGCCATGGAACAGCAGATCGCTGCCGTCGAGGCGCAGATGGCCGATGCCGGTTTCTACCAACGTCCTGCAGCCGAGACCGCTGCCGTGATTGCTCAGCTTGAGCAGTTGCAGGCTGAACTCGACGTGATGGTCGAGCGTTGGGCCGAGCTGGATGCCTGATTGATCCCGTAACAAAAAAGCCCGGCGCTCAGTGATGAGCGCCGGGCTTTTCGTATGGAATGCGATCTACAAGTTGCTATAGATCCCCTGTGGGAGCGAGCCTGCTCGCGATGAGGCCCTGTCAGTCGATATCAATGTTGACTGACAGGGCCTCATCGCGAGCAGGCTCGCTCCCACAGGGTACGGGTTGTCAGCTTTTGATCAGGCGCACCGCGAGCACATCGCATGGCGCACCGTGCAGCACGTCATTGGCCGTCGAGCCCAGCAGCAATGCCAGGCCGTGTCGGCCATGGCTGCCCACCACGATAAGGTCGCAGGTTTGTTCCTTGGCCAGGTGATGAATTTCCTGGCGTGGCTGGCCGTAGGTCAGGTGGCTGTATTCTTTGGTGAGTTCAGGATATTTCAGGATCAGTCGGTCCAGACGTTCCTTGGCCTGATCAAACTGCTGCTGTTGCAGTTGTGACAGGTCCATGGGGACGTCGCCGCCAAAGGCCATGGCCATCGGTTCGACGATGTGGACCAAGGATAATTTCGCGCCATTGCTCACTGAAAGCTCGCGAGCACGGTGGATTACAGGGTCGCACTCTTCGGTTAGATCTACAGCGACCAGAATATGGTGGTAGGGCATGAGGTGCTCCTCCTGAGGATTGCAATATTGGTAAGTATGGCTGGTTTCAAGCGCAATGGTTCCAAAGTGACTCAAAGCGCCCATCAAGAATCGGGAGTACAGATATGACGGTCTGGATAGTGGTGTCAATCCTGCTGGTGGTACTGAGTCCGCTGGCGTGGTTGCGGCCGTCCCGTGGACAGAGCGGACGTATGGCCTTGCGCATGGAAGCGCGGCGAATCGGCTTGGCCATGCAGCTTGCGCCCCAGGAGTGGCCGCACTGGCTGAGCCAGGAGCCGCCGAGCCCTTGCGCCCAGTACCATCGGCCACGTCGTGGCAATCAACCAGCGTGCTGGAGTTACTGGCAAAAGTCGCCGGGTGTGTGGGTGAACCAGTGGCAGGAGATTTGCGAAGATCGAGCGCTGCTCAATCATTTCGAAAAATTGCCAGCCAACGTCTACAAGGTTGAAGCGGACAAGCAGATGATCACTCTGTACTGGGGCGAGAAGGGCGAAGCGACGGTTTTGCAAGACATCGATGCGGTGCTGAAAGCGCTGGCATGATTCACGGACATTTCGCGCTGCAATGGCGCGAAACCTCCGACAGACAGGCAATAAAAAGCCCGACATCATCATCGGGCTGGGGTTGGCCAGGCAGGCCGGTAATTCTTTGTGGCGCAGATCTTACGCTTGGTGTTCGCCAAAAGTGTTCAATTTTTTTTCCGAATGTCCCGCCAGCGTAGCCTGTTAAACAAAGGCTGCAGTGAATTAGGGCGACTTTTCTAACTATTGATCCTATGAATGACTCCACATGCTTAGGCGTGTTGAAGATCTTCGCAGTACGGAAATGACCGGAAAGTCGCGTTTCAACCCGTATTTTGGGCGATTGACAATTGCCGGAAATTCCGTGAAGGTGACGTACCCAAATCAAACGGGCGTATGAATTGAGCGTTTGTATTTCAGACCGCTCCTACAGAATCCCGACTATCGCGTTGGCGGGTGTGCCGGGTGGATTGGCGTAGCATCGACGATAAGCGTCCCTGCCAAGCCATTCGCCTGCGTCCGACGTGTACTGTTCAGCTTCCATATCGTGGAGATCAGTTGATGATTTACGAAGGTAAAGCCATCACGGTTAAGGCTCTTGAAAGTGGCATCGTCGAATTGAAATTCGACCTCAAGGGTGAGTCCGTCAACAAGTTCAACCGTCTAACCCTGAACGAACTTCGTCAGGCCGTAGACACTATCAAGGCAGATGCTTCGATCAAGGGTGTGATCGTCAGCAGTGGCAAGGACGTCTTCATCGTCGGCGCCGACATCACCGAATTTGTCGAGAACTTCAAGCTGCCTGATGCAGAGCTTGTTGCTGGCAACTTGGAAGCCAACAAGATTTTCAGCGATTTCGAGGACCTCAACGTCCCGACTGTCGCCGCGATCAACGGCATCGCTCTGGGTGGCGGTCTGGAAATGTGCCTGGCGGCGGACTACCGCGTCATGTCCACCAAGGCCAAGATCGGTCTGCCGGAAGTCAAACTGGGCATCTACCCGGGCTTCGGCGGTACCGTGCGTCTGCCGCGCCTGATCGGTGCCGACAACGCCATCGAGTGGATTGCCGCCGGTAAGGAAAACCGTCCTGAAGACGCGCTGAAAGTAGGCGCCGTCGATGCAGTGGTTGCCCCTGAGAAACTGCAGGAAGCGGCCCTGGAGCTGATCAAGCGCGCCATCTCCGGCGAGTTTGACTACAAGGCCAAGCGTCAGCCGAAGCTGGAAAAGCTGAAACTGAACGCCATCGAACAAATGATGGCCTTCGAAACCGCCAAGGGTTTCGTGGCCGGTCAAGCCGGTCCGAACTATCCGGCACCGGTCGAAGCGATCAAGACCATCCAGAAAGCCGCGAACTTCGGTCGTGACAAGGCGCTGGAAATCGAAGCCGCCGGTTTCGTCAAACTGGCCAAGACCTCTGCCGCGCAGAGCTTGATCGGTCTGTTCCTGAACGATCAGGAGCTGAAGAAAAAGGCCAAGGCCTACGACGAAATCGCCAAGGACGTGAAGCAGGCTGCTGTATTGGGCGCCGGCATCATGGGTGGCGGCATCGCTTATCAGTCGGCCTCAAAAGGTACGCCGATCCTGATGAAGGACATCAACGAGCACGGCATCGAGCAGGGCCTGGCTGAAGCCGCCAAGCTGCTGGTCGGCCGCGTTGATAAAGGTCGCATGACCCCAGCGAAAATGGCTGAAGTGCTCAATGGCATTCGTCCGACCCTGTCCTACGGTGATTTCGGTCACGTTGACCTGGTCGTCGAAGCCGTCGTCGAGAACCCGAAGGTCAAGCAAGCCGTTCTGGCCGAAGTCGAAGACAAGGTCAAAGAGGACACCATCCTCGCGTCCAACACCTCGACCATTTCCATTACCTTGCTGGCCAAGGCCCTCAAGCGTCCGGAAAACTTCGTCGGCATGCACTTCTTCAACCCGGTGCACATGATGCCGCTGGTCGAAGTGATTCGTGGTGAGAAGTCCAGCGAACTGGCCGTTGCCACCACCGTTGCCTACGCCAAGAAAATGGGCAAGAACCCGATCGTCGTCAATGACTGCCCGGGCTTCCTGGTCAACCGCGTCCTGTTCCCGTACTTCGGCGGTTTCGCCAAGCTGGTCAGCGCCGGTGTGGACTTCGTCCGTATCGACAAGATCATGGAAAAATTCGGCTGGCCAATGGGCCCGGCGTACCTGATGGACGTGGTCGGCATCGACACCGGCCACCACGGTCGTGACGTGATGGCTGAGGGTTTCCCGGACCGCATGAAAGACGACCGTCGTTCGGCCATCGACGTGCTCTACGAAGCCAAGCGCCTGGGCCAGAAGAATGGCAAGGGTTTCTACGCTTACGAGACCGACAAGAAAGGCAAGCAAAAGAAAGTGGCCGATCCGTCGGTGCTGGAAGTGCTCAAGCCGATCGTTTACGAGCAGCGCGAAGTCACTGACGAAGACATCATCAACTGGATGATGATCCCGCTGTGCCTGGAAACCGTGCGTTGCCTGGAAGACGGCATTGTCGAAACCGCCGCCGAAGCCGACATGGGTCTGGTCTACGGTATTGGTTTCCCTCCATTCCGTGGCGGTGCGCTGCGCTACATCGATTCGATCGGTGTTGCCGAGTTCGTTGCCCTGGCTGACCAGTACGCTGATTTGGGCGCGCTGTACCACCCGACCGCAAAACTGCGTGAAATGGCCAAAACCGGCCAACGGTTCTTCGGTTAAGCGTCCCAACACTTGAGCGAGAGTGAAATTTTATGAGCTTGAATCCAAGAGACGTCGTGATTGTCGACTTCGGTCGTACTCCGATGGGCCGCTCCAAGGGCGGCATGCACCGCAACACCCGCGCCGAAGACATGTCGGCGCACCTGATCAGCAAATTGCTGGAGCGCAACGTCAAGGTTGATCCGAACGAAGTCGAAGACGTGATCTGGGGCTGCGTAAACCAGACCCTGGAGCAGGGCTGGAACATCGCGCGCATGGCGTCCCTGATGACGCAGATCCCGCACACCGCTGCCGGCCAGACCGTCAGCCGCCTGTGTGGTTCGTCGATGAGCGCGCTGCACACTGCCGCACAAGCGATCATGACGGGCAACGGTGACGTATTCGTCGTCGGCGGCGTCGAGCACATGGGTCACGTGAGCATGATGCACGGTGTCGATCCGAACCCGCACATGTCCCTGTACGCGGCGAAAGCCTCGGGCATGATGGGCCTGACCGCTGAAATGCTGGGCAAAATGCACGGCATCACTCGCGAACAACAGGACGCTTTCGGCGTGCGCTCCCACCAGCTCGCTCACAAGGCGACCCTGGAAGGCAAGTTCAAAGACGAAATCATCCCGATGCAGGGCTACGACGAGAACGGTTTCCTGAAACTGTTCGACTACGACGAAACCATTCGTCCGGAAACTACCCTGGAAAGCCTGGCAGCTCTGAAGCCAGCGTTTAATCCGAAGGGCGGCACCGTGACAGCCGGTACCTCGTCGCAGATCACCGATGGTGCTTCGTGCATGATCGTGATGTCGGCACAGCGTGCACAGGACCTGGGCATCCAGCCGCTGGCGGTTATCCGCTCGATGGCGGTGGCAGGTGTGGACCCGGCAATCATGGGCTATGGTCCAGTACCGGCCACTCAGAAAGCACTGAAACGTGCGGGCCTTGGCATTAACGATATCGACTTCTTCGAGCTCAACGAAGCTTTCGCTGCACAGGCCCTGCCAGTGCTGAAAGATCTGAAAGTGCTCGACAAGATGAACGAGAAGGTTAACCTGCACGGCGGCGCGATCGCCCTGGGTCACCCGTTCGGTTGCTCCGGTGCCCGTATCTCCGGCACTCTGCTGAACGTGATGAAGCAGAATGGCGGCACCTTCGGGGTAGCCACCATGTGCATTGGTCTCGGCCAAGGCATCTCCACCGTCTTCGAACGCGTTTAAGCGTTTCGTTGACGGAAGCCGGGGCCAAGTGCCCCGGTTTTTGTTTTTCTGAATTTATTTTTTGTTTTTATTTTTAAAAGATTTGAGTGAGGGCCAAACCATGCCGATACAACCTGGGCTCTACCAGCATTACAAAGGTCCGCAGTACCGCGTATTCAGCATCGCGCGGCATTCGGAAACCGAAGAAGAAGTGGTCTTCTACCAAGCCCTGTATGGCGATTACGGCTTTTGGGTGCGTCCCTTGAGCATGTTCCTGGAGTCGGTCGAGGTTGACGGCGAACAGGTACCGCGCTTTGCTTTGGTGCAAGCTGAACCGAGCCTTTTTTCGAAGCCATAAGCTGAGTGCGCGCAAGACCCTGCGCTTGACCTCACCTTGTAGCCACTATATATAGCGGTGCCGCGTCAGGCGCCAACCGCCTTTCACTTCTAGAATTCAGGAATTTTCTGATCCATGGGCAAATCGCTGGTCATTGTGGAATCCCCGGCTAAGGCCAAGACCATCAACAAGTATCTGGGTAACCAATACGTGGTGAAGTCGAGTATCGGCCATATCCGAGACCTGCCCACCAGCGGTTCGGCTAGCGCCAGCAAAGAGCCTGCCGCCAAGCGCGGCAAGGCCGCCGCGGGTGAAGGTCCGGTGCTCACGCCGAAAGAGAAAGCGCGCAAGCAGCTGGTCTCGCGCATGGGTGTCGATCCCGATCATGGCTGGAAAGCCAAGTACGAGATCCTCCCGGGCAAGGAAAAGGTCATCGAAGAGCTGCGCCGGCTCGCCAAAGATGCTGACACCATCTATCTCGCAACCGACTTGGATCGCGAGGGGGAAGCCATTGCCTGGCACCTGCGCGAAGCCATCGGTGGTGACGACAGCCGCTACAAGCGCGTGGTGTTCAACGAAATCACCAAGAAAGCGATCCAGGAAGCCTTCTCCAAACCGGGCGAGCTGGACATTGATCGTGTCAACGCACAACAAGCGCGTCGTTTCCTCGACCGTGTGGTGGGTTACATGGTTTCGCCGCTGCTGTGGGCCAAGGTCGCCCGTGGCCTGTCCGCCGGTCGCGTGCAATCAGTTGCCGTGAAGCTGGTGGTCGAACGCGAACGTGAAATCCGTGCGTTCAACCCGGAAGAATACTGGGAAGTTCACGCCGACCTCGGCACCGCCAAGGGCGCGACTGTGCGCTTTGACGTGGCCCGCGAGAAAGGCGAGGCTTTCAAGCCGCTTAACGAAGCCCAAGCCATGGCTGCGCTGGATAAGCTCAAGGCTTCCAGCTACAGCATCGTCAAGCGCGAAGACAAACCGACCAGCAGCAAGCCGTCGGCACCGTTCATCACGTCCACCCTGCAACAGGCCGCGAGTAACCGCCTGGGCTTCGGCGTGAAGAAAACCATGATGATGGCCCAGCGTTTGTACGAAGCCGGCTACATCACGTATATGCGTACCGACTCCACCAACCTCTCGGTCGATGCCGTGACGATGGCGCGCACCTATATTGAAGGCGAGTTCGGCAAGAAGTACCTGCCGGAAAACCCGAACGTCTACAGCAGCAAGGAAGGCGCACAAGAGGCTCACGAAGCGATTCGTCCGTCCGATGCCAACACCGAGCCAAGCAAGTTGTCGGGCATGGAGCGTGATGCAGAGCGCCTTTACGAGCTGATCTGGCGCCAGTTCCTCGCTTGCCAGATGCTGCCAGCCCAATACCTGTCGACCACGGTCACCGTCGGTGCCGGCGACTTCGAGCTGCGTGCCAAGGGTCGCATCCTGAAGTTCGACGGTTACACCCGCGTCATGCCGCAAATCGCCAAGCCGGGCGATGACGACGTGCTGCCGGACATGGCCCAGGGCGACGCGATGAAGCTGATCAAGCTTGATCCGACCCAGCACTTCACCAAGCCACCGGCGCGTTACTCGGAAGCGAGCCTGGTCAAGGAAATGGAAAAACGAGGCATCGGTCGTCCTTCGACCTACGCGGCGATTATTTCGACCATCCAGGACCGTGGCTACGTCGCGCTGCACAACCGTCGTTTCTACTCGGAAAAGATGGGCGACATCGTGACCGAGCGCCTGGCCGAGAGCTTCTCCAATCTGATGGACTACGGCTTCACGGCCGGCATGGAAGAGAACCTCGATGACGTGGCCCAAGGCGAACGCGACTGGAAAAACGTGCTCGACGAGTTCTACGGCGACTTCAAGAAGAAACTGGAAGTAGCCGAAAGCGCCGAAGGCGGCATGCGCGCCAATCAGCCGGTGATGACTGACATTCCGTGCGTGTTGTGCGGTCGTCCGATGCAGATTCGTACGGCATCGACCGGCGTGTTCCTGGGTTGCTCGGGTTACAGCCTGCCGCCGAAAGAACGCTGCAAGGCCACCGTCAACTTGGTACCGGGCGATGAAATCGCGGCCGACGACGAGGGTGAATCTGAATCCCTGGTATTGCGCGGCAAGCACCGTTGCCCAATCTGCAGCACGGCGATGGACGCTTACCTGCTGGATGAGAAGCGCAAGCTGCACATCTGCGGTAACAACCCGGATTGCGCTGGTTATGAAATCGAAGAGGGCACCTATCGCATCAAGGGCTACGAAGGTCCGAGCCTGGAATGCGACAAGTGCGGCAGCGAGATGCAGCTCAAGACCGGCCGTTTCGGCAAGTTCTTCGGTTGCACCAATGCGACGTGCAAAAACACCCGCAAGCTGCTGAAAAGCGGTGATGCGGCGCCGCCGAAGATGGATCCGGTGAAGATGCCTGAGCTGAAATGCGAAAAGGTCAACGACACTTATATCCTGCGCGACGGTGCTTCCGGCCTGTTCCTGGCGGCCAGCCAATTCCCGAAAAACCGCGAAACGCGTGCTCCGCTGGTCATCGAAATTGTGCCGCACAAGGATGAGATCGATCCGAAGTACCACTTCCTCTGCGAAGCACCGAAGAAAGATCCGGACGGCCTGCCTGCTGTAATCCGTTACAGCCGCAAGACCAAAGAGCAGTACGTGCAGACTGAAGTCGACGGTAAGCCGACTGGCTGGAAGGCGTACTACGACGGCGGCAAGTGGACGGTTGAAGACAAGCGTCCGGCAGCCAAGGCGTAAAAGAGGCTGTACATAAAAGGCCGCATGACAACCCTCGGGTTTTCATGCGGCCTTTTGTTTTGTACTTGCGGTCGGATCGGCTGATCCACGACACTGTCTGACCTGCGTTAAGCAATTATTTCGTTGTGGAGGCTGCCGTCATGGCCCACGAACTCTATACCCGTACCAACCAGAAGATTTATTTCGCCGGCCTGTCGCTGGAAGCGCTCGCCAGAGCCGAAGAGGGGCGGGCGATGAATTCCCTTGCGTTGATTCAAGCTGGGCGCGAGTCGGCGTTGTTTCACCTGTACGGTGCGTTGTTGGGGCTGTGCCATGAAATCGCCGGCTTCTACCGCTTGCCTCAGGCCAATGCTCCTCGGGCAGAGATGCTGTTGACTCGCGAAGTGCTGGAATCCATCGCCATTCCCGAGATGGCTGAGCTGGTCGAGCTGGCCCAAAATCCGGAAACCTGGCTGGCCAAGTTGTTGGCGGCTCATACGGCGATGTTTCAACCGCCTCGCGCTCCTCATAAGCCCAAGGGCGACGTGACTCAGCCGCTCATCCTGGCCGTTAACCTGGATGAAGAAGACGCGCCTGAGGAGTTGAGTCGCGAAGAGCTGGAGAGCTGGCGTCAGAACCTGAAAGGGCTGGCGATCCGGTTTCGCGAAGGCTTGAACGAGTGCTGATCGACTGAGAGCCGGCGGTGCGGTTAAAAGCGCTGCTGGTCAAGTTACCGAGCGAAGCCTGGCCGATGCCTATATAATCCCCGCCTTTCGTGGAGAACAGACCTTTATGCCAACGTCCTTTCTAGAAATTGTCGAGTTACCAGACGGCCGGATCGAGCTGCGCAGGGCCGAGGACGAGGGTTCTCTGGTTACTTTGGATTTCTCCGAGGATGCCAAGGCTTTCCTGCAGGGCCAGCACGTGGAAGTCGCCAAGGCGATGTTGAGCGTCGGTGTCCAGATGGCAGGACGCCTGGTTGAAGGCGAATTCAATACGGATGAAAGTTCGCGGGTTCTTCACTGATCCCACATTCGTCGCTTTTTGCTGATACGGCTACGAACCGGCTTCTCTATCCTTTGAGAAGCCCCGCGCTATGCATTGCGCGCATTGTTGACACGTTAACCCAAGCGAATATTCAGACTCTGCGCATCCCCGGTACGGGCTGCGCTGATCAACTGTTGCCGTGAGTTTGCGTTCAAAGGGTTGAGCCAACTGACAACCGTATGGCTGCGGCCCAAGCGCAAGGCTTCGCAGGTCAACTGCTGAGCGCTCTGAGTGCCGCGAGGTTGTAGCAGCAGGATGCGTTCGCGGTTAAGGCCAGCGTCCCGCAACCACGTCTGAGTCAGGCTGGCGGGCGGGGCGATCAGTGTCAGCCACCGCGCGTCTTGATCCTGGCTCAGTTCCCGGAGAATCGGTGCCAATAGGTTCAGGCAATTCCCGGCCGCACCACGCAGTGAAAGCTCGCTGAAGACTTCGGGTTCGGCGCTCCAGGGCGACTCGACGACGTCTTTCAGGATCGGCGCTAACGGCTGCACCATGAATGCCTCGAACAACGGCAGTTGGGCTTGCTGTGATGTGTGTGGGAACTGCATAAAGCCTCCTTTAGCGGCGAATAACGCCGACGCTCAAGCCTTCGATCACCAGTTCCTGATCTTTCAGGTTGACTTCGATAGGGGCGAATTCAGGGTTTTCGGCAATCAACCAGACCTTGCTTCCATCGCGCTTGAAGCGCTTGACGGTCACTTCATCACCGATCCGCGCCACGACGATCTGGCCATTGCGCGCTTCCCGAGTGGTGTGGACGGCCAACAGGTCGCCGTCGAAAATGCCGACATCCTTCATGCTCATGCCATGAACGCGCAGTAGATAATCAGCGCGCGGATGGAAGAAGGCGGGATTGATGTTGCAGGACTCCTCGATGTGCTGCTGGGCCAGGATCGGCGCACCGGCAGCTACTCGGCCAATAATCGGCAGCGTGGAGTCATCGGCCTTGGCTTCGAAGCCTGGGATGCGAATGCCGCGGGAAGCGCCCGGGGTCATCTCGATCGCACCCTTGCGGGCCAGCGCCTTGAGGTGTTCTTCCGCCGCGTTAGGCGACTTGAAACCCAATTCTTGAGCGATTTCCGCACGGGTCGGTGGGTAGCCGTTGTCTTCGAGGCAGCGTTTGATGAAGGCCAGAATCTCTGCTTGGCGTGGCGTCAGCTTTAGCATATTGATCGCTCTGTCTTTTTATACAGTGACTGGGATTATATACAGTGAAACGGTCTTGGCAATGCCCCTTTTTTCGCGGACTGCTGGACGGTCAATCAGCCTCCTGATTAAAGCCGTACCTTTGTATGGTTAAATAGCTGACCGACCATTCCCAAAACGAACCGGCAGGCTTGACAACGCACAGGCTGAAACGTATGTTTCAAACAAGTGTTTGTCAGGCGGAGTAGCCATGGCCCAGTCGGAAACCGTTGAACGCATTCTTGATGCTGCAGAGCAGTTGTTCGCGGAAAAAGGTTTCGCCGAAACCTCGTTACGCCTGATTACCAGCAAGGCCGGTGTCAATCTGGCGGCGGTGAATTATCACTTCGGTTCGAAGAAGGCGCTGATCCAAGCCGTCTTCTCGCGCTTTCTCGGGCCTTTTTGCCTGAGCCTTGATAAAGAGTTGGAGCGGCGTCAGTCCAAGCCTGAAAACAAGCCGACACTTGAAGAGCTGCTCGAAATCCTTGTTGAGCAAGCCCTCGTCGTGCAGCCGCGCAGCGGCAACGATCTGTCTATCTTCATGCGCTTGCTGGGGCTGGCGTTCAGTCAGAGCCAGGGCCATCTGCGTCGTTATCTGGAAGACATGTACGGCAAGGTGTTCCGCCGCTACATGATGCTGGTCAACGAAGCCGCGCCGCGTATTCCGCCGATCGAACTGTTCTGGCGCGTGCACTTCATGCTCGGCGCCGCGGCATTCAGTATGTCTGGGATCAAGGCGTTGCGGGCCATTGCCGAGACCGATTTCGGCGTCAACACCTCCATTGAGCAAGTGATGCGTCTGATGGTGCCGTTCCTGGCCGCGGGCATGCGTGCCGAAACCGGTGTCACCGACGCGGCCATGGCCACCGCGCAACTGCGTCCGCGCAGCAAGTCAGCCCCGGCTGCCGCCAAGGTTTAAC
Organism: Pseudomonas sp. LBUM1660; assembly: GCF_059695935.1. Classification (NCBI taxonomy): domain Bacteria; kingdom Pseudomonadati; phylum Pseudomonadota; class Gammaproteobacteria; order Pseudomonadales; family Pseudomonadaceae; genus Pseudomonas; species Pseudomonas sp. LBUM1660. The sequence continues at coordinate 2,244,746 of NZ_CP166795.1, forward strand.
CGCGCATGGGTGGGCGCGGCGACTGACATCCGCTAAGCTAGCCGCCCATGCCGACTCTCGTTCTGAACCCGCTCCCCATTGATATCGCCGACCTGCCGGGCACAGCCCAAGGCGGCGAACGCGTGCGAGCCGGGTTTTTCGTTATCAAGGAATCTCTATGACTGCTGGCCTGCAAGGCTCGTTGATGGTGGACGTCGCCGGTACCTGGCTGACGGCCGAAGATCGCCAATTGTTGCGTCAGCCCGAAGTGGGTGGCCTGATCATTTTCGCTCGTAACATCGAAAACCCGCGCCAGGTGCGCGAATTGAGCGCTGCGATCCGCGCCATTCGTCCCGACTTGCTGCTGGCGGTGGATCAGGAAGGCGGTCGCGTTCAGCGTCTGCGCCAGGGCTTCGTGCGACTGCCGGCGATGCGCGCCATCGCCGACAATCCGAACGCCGAATACCTGGCCGAGCAGTGCGGCTGGATCATGGCCACCGAAGTGCTGGCCGTCGGCCTCGACCTGAGTTTCGCCCCAGTGCTGGACCTGGATTACCAGCGCAGCGCCGTCGTCGGCACCCGTTCGTTTGAAGGTGACCCGGAGCGCGCCGCACTGCTGGCGGGTGCATTTATCCGCGGCATGAACAACGCTGGCATGGCCGCCACCGGCAAGCATTTCCCCGGTCACGGCTGGGCCGAGGCGGATTCCCACGTTGCCATCCCGAACGACGAACGCAGCCTCGATGAAATCCGCGCCAACGACCTGGTGCCGTTTGCCACATTGAGCAAGCAACTGGCCGCCGTGATGCCTGCCCACGTTATTTACCCGCAAGTCGATTCCCAGCCCGCCGGTTTCTCCCGCCGCTGGTTGCAGGACATTCTGCGCGGCGAGCTGCAATTCGATGGTGTGATCTTCAGCGACGACCTGTCCATGGCCGGCGCCCACGTGGTGGGCGATGCCGCCAGCCGTATCGAAGCCGCGTTGACCGCCGGCTGCGACATGGGCCTGGTGTGCAACGACCGGGCTGCAGCGGAGCTGGCCTTGAGCGCTGCCCAGCGCTTGAAGGTCAAACCGTCCGAACGCATTGCGCGGATGCGTTGCCAGGCGTATGCCAATACCGAATACCGTCAGAACCCGCGCTGGCTGACCGCCATCGGCGCGCTTAAAGAAGCTCAACTGATTGAATAAGGACTTTTCGTTATGACGGTTTACGCGATTATCGGTGGCACCGGCCTGACTCAGCTCGAAGGCCTGAACATTCGTCAGTCACTGGCGGTGGATACCCCTTATGGCGCGCCTTCAGCCGAAGTGCAGATCGGTGAATACGCCGGCAAGGAAGTGCTGTTCCTTGCCCGCCACGGTCACCCGCACCGTTTTCCGCCGCATCAGGTGAACTACCGCGCCAACCTTTGGGCGCTGAAACAGGCCGGCGCCGAAGCGATCCTTGCGGTCAACGCCGTCGGCGGGATTCATGCCGCGATGGGCACCGGGCATTTCTGCGTGCCGCATCAGTTGATCGATTACACCAGCGGTCGCGAACACACCTATTTCGCCGATGACCTGGAGCACGTCACCCACATCGACTTCAGCTTTCCCTACAGCGAACCGTTGCGTCAACAATTGATTGGGGCGTTGGCGGCCGAAGGCGTCGATTACAGCAGTCAAGGCGTCTATGCCTGCACTCAGGGTCCACGTCTGGAGACCGTCGCTGAAATCGCGAAACTGGAACGCGACGGCTGCGACATCGTCGGCATGACCGGCATGCCGGAAGCCGCATTGGCGCGTGAGCTTGAACTGGATTATGCGTGTCTGGCGCTGGTGGTGAACCCGGCCGCGGGCAAGTCCACGGCGGTGATCACCATGGCCGAGATCGAGCGGGCGTTGCAGGACGGGATGGGCAAGGTCAAGTCGACGCTGGCGCGGGTGTTGGCGGGTTGAGTATCAGCGGTCGGATGAGGTACCTGGCTGCTTTACGATTCAATGAGTCTCAAGCGGTGTTGATTTCATGACCACAATAACTGAGCAACTTCATGCGCTACCCTGGGCAGAGGTGTTCAGCCATCGTGCTCTGGAAAAAGCTCGCAGGTACGCGGATGAGGATCGGATAACGATCCATCAAATCGATGACCTTATGGTTATCGCTACGTGCATCGGCTCCCAGACGCAGGCATACGAGCAGGTCATTGAGCTCACTGAAGATCGGCGTGGGCAAGCGCAGCTCCAATGCGTTTGTTCCTGTCCTGTCATGTTCAATTGCAAGCACTGCGCCGCAGTCATCTATCACCTGCAAGAACATCCCGTTAACGCGCCTGAAAGTGCCGTCCAGGTTCACTTGAATCGTGAACTGGAGCGCTGGATCGACGGTATTCCTTCTGCAAGCAGTCCCCCTGACGAGTCGGCGCAGGGAGCAGGCACGCGCCTGTTTTACAAACTCAGGGCAACACCCTCTGTCGGGAAATGGACGCTGGAAATTTTCAAGGCCCGTCAGCTCAAGGACGGCCGCCTGCAAGACATCAAGCCGGTCTACTCGCTGTCGGATACGCTGATTCGGCAACCTGGTTACCTGACTGAACTGGATCTACGGATCGCCAGATTGTTGGTCGCCGTTCACTCCCACCACGCCTATTACGCCGGCTACCCCTTGGAAGGCAGCAGTGGCGCCGAACTTATCGAAATGCTGTTGCGAACCTCGCGCCTTTTCCTCGATCTCGAACAACCGCAACCCCTGGCCCCGGGCATGCGGAGAACAGGTCAATTTTCCTGGGCCGAACAATCCAATGGCAGTTTTCGTCCTCAATGGGGCAGCGACGAAGCGCCAGTGGAAACGATCCTGGCCCTGGAACCCTTGTATTATCTGGATCGCGAGCGGCTGCAAGTCGGACCGCTGTTCAACGAGCTGGATGAAAAGCTGGCCAGTCACTTGTCATTGGCTCCCGATATTCCTGCACGTCAGGCGATGCAGTTCAGCCACCGGATGACCGCTGCGACCCGGGCAGCACCGCCTCCGCACGCCCTGACGGAACGGGTGGTCGAAGGCATTTTTCCTCAGGCTCACCTGGCGCTCGCCAGCGGCAAGCGTTACATCCGCTGGCAGTACGAGCCAGAGCACCGGGCTGCATTGGCGTTTACCTACAACGGCCATCCGACGTCGGACCGAAACCCGGAGGTGCTGATCCTTTCGGGTACCGAAACCCAGCGCATCCAGCGCAACCCAGTCGCCGAAAAAGCCTTGCGCCAAGCCCTGCAAAAACACGGTTTTAAAAAGGCCACTCGCAAAAGCAACCTGGATCGTCCGGGAGAAATGTTCGCCCTGCCGGATGACGCGGCCTGGCTTGCCTTTGTGCAAGATGGCATCCCGGCGCTGCGGGAGAAAAATTGGCTGATCGATATCAGCGATAACTTTCACTTCAACTTGCACCCCGTCGAACAGTGGTATGCGGAAGTCGAGGAGGAGTCGGGGCGCCAGTGGTTCGATTTGCAGTTGGGCATCGTCGTCAACGGCGAGCGTCATAGCCTGTTGCCCATCCTGCTGCATTTGCTACGTAGCCAGCCACAGTTGATGGAACCTGCGAGCTTGGCCCAGCGCAATGATGACGAACAGCTACTGATTGAACTTGGCGATGGGCGTTTCGGTGGCAAACCCCGTGGCAAAGTCGCACTCCCCTTTGGCCGGATAAAACCGCTGATGGCGACCCTTGGCGAGTTGTACCTGGGTAAACATCTGGGCGACTCGTTGCGTTTGAGTGCTCCAGATGCGGCTCGGCTGAGTGCGCTGGAAGGCATTCCGCTGGTCTGGCAGGGCGGTGAACGACTGCGCAGTTTTGCAAAGCGTTTACGGGAGTCGATCCATGCTCATGTCCCGGCGCCCGAGGGCCTGAACGCGACGCTACGACCTTATCAGCTGGAAGGGCTGAACTGGATGCAAACCCTTCGAGAACTGGAGGTCGGCGGTATTCTCGGCGACGACATGGGCCTGGGGAAAACCCTGCAAACCCTGGCTCATCTGCTGACAGAAAAACAGGCCGGGCGGCTTGATCGTCCGGCACTGGCTGTGATGCCCACCAGCCTGATCCCCAACTGGCTCGACGAATCGCAGCGCTTTACCCCGCAGTTGAAGGTATTGGCACTGCATGGTGCGGCGCGGCAAAAAGACTTTGCCAGTCTTGCCGAATACGACTTGATACTGACCACCTACGCGCTGTTGCCGCGCGATCTGGAGGTTTTGCAGCCTCAGGTCTGGAGTGTGCTGATTCTCGATGAGGCGCAGAACATCAAGAATCCGGTCAGCAAAGCGGCTCAAGCAGCCCGAGACCTACAGGCCCGCCAGCGATTGTGTCTGTCCGGCACCCCGCTGGAAAATCATCTCGGCGAGTTGTGGTCGCAATTTCACTTTTTGCTGCCTGGCTGGCTTGGCGACAGCAAAACCTTCAATCGCGACTACCGCACGCCAATCGAGAAGCACGGCAATAACGAACGGATGCAGCATCTGACCGCCCGGATAAGGCCCTTTTTGCTACGTCGCAAGAAAGATCAGGTGGCAACCGAATTACCGCCGAAAACCGAGATTGTGCATTGGGTTGATCTCAGCGATGGGCAGCGGGATGTGTATGAAACCGTGCGCGTAGCAATGGACAAGAAGGTTCGTGACGAAATTTCCCGCAGTGGTGTCGGGCGCAGTCAAATCATCATCCTCGATGCATTGCTCAAGCTGCGTCAGGTGTGCTGCGATCTGCGGTTGATCAAAACGCCGCTCACCGCCAAGGCTATTCGCTCTGGCAGCGGGAAACTGGTCAGCCTGATGGAGATGCTGGAAGAGTTGCTCAATGAAGGCCGCAAGGTTTTGCTGTTTTCACAGTTCACCTCGATGCTCGCCTTGATTGAGGAAGAGTTGCAGCAACGTGGTCAGGGCTACTCGTTGTTGACGGGTGAGACGACGGATCGGCGCACACCGGTCAAGGATTTTCAGAGCGGTAAAGTGCCGCTGTTTCTGATTAGTTTGAAGGCTGGCGGCACAGGTCTGAACCTGACAGCTGCGGATACAGTCATCCATTTTGATCCCTGGTGGAACCCTGCGGTCGAAAACCAGGCGACTGATCGGGCCTACAGGATCGGGCAAAACAAACCTGTGTTTGTCTACAAGCTGATAGCCCGTGGCACTGTAGAAGAAAAAATTCAGGCATTGCAGTTGGAGAAGGCCGCACTGGCCGGGGCGGTGCTTGAAGGTGGAACGACGGGTGGCTGGAAGCTTGAGCAGAGTGACATTGAGGCGCTGTTTGCGCCGTTGCCAAATCTCAAGTCCTGATTTCCGATCTCTTAAATGAAAACGAGTTGAACCTATCGAGTGCAAGCCACGCTCCCACAGGATGATCGCTGAACCTGTGGGAGCGTCGCTTGCCCGCGATGGCGATCTACCAGGCGCCGCAGATTTCAGCGCTTTTCGAGCTTATCCGGCAACGGCGCAAACAACGCTTCAATATCGTCGCTCTGTAACTTCCAGTCGCCAGTCTTGCGTCCATCCAGCACGCCGGCTGCCAGGTCGGATTTTTCTTTTTGCAGGTGTTGAATCTTCTCTTCCACCGTTCCGCGGGCAATCATCTTGTAGACGAACACCGGCTTCTCCTGGCCGATGCGATACGCCCGGTCAGTCGCCTGGTTTTCCGTCGCAGGGTTCCACCACGGGTCGTAGTGGATCACTGTATCTGCTTCCGTCAGATTCAAGCCGACGCCACCCGCCTTCAAACTGATCAGAAAGATCTGGCGCTTGCCGCTCTGAAAGTCTTTCACCGGCGCCCGTCGGTCACGGGTCTGTCCCGTCAGCAACGCGTATTCAACACCGCGTTTTTTCAGTTCGACCTCGATCAACGCCAACATCGACGTGAACTGCGAAAACAGCAAAATCCGCCGACCTTCCTCAAACAACTCATCCAGCATTTCCATCAGGCTGTCGAGCTTGCCCGAGGTGCTGCCGCGAGTCGGCGGCACGGCATCGTTGACCAGGCGTAAGTCGCAGCACACCTGGCGCAGCTTCAGCAGGGCTTCAAGAATGATGATCTGGCTGCGCGCCACGCCTTTGCGAGTGATTTCATCGCGGACTTTCTTGTCCATCGCCAGGCGCATGGTTTCATACACATCGCGCTGGGCTTCGTTGAGCTCGACCCAATGGATGATCTCGGTCTTCGGCGGCAACTCAGTCGCGACCTGTTCCTTGGTCCTGCGCAGCAGGAACGGTTTGATCCGACCATTGAGGTGCTGAAGCCTGACTTCACTGGCGCGTTTTTCAATCGGTACGCGGTAATCGCGGTTGAAGCTTTTCACGTCGCCGAGCCAGCCAGGCAAGAGGAAGTGGAACAGCGACCACAGCTCGCCGAGGTGGTTTTCCAGCGGTGTACCACTCAGGCACAAGCGCTGGCGCGCATTCAGTTCGCGCGCAGCCTGAGCGGCCTTGCTGTTGGGGTTCTTGATGTACTGCGCTTCATCCAGCACCAGCACATGCAATGGCTGCGTGGCCAGGCGTTCGACGTCCTTGGGCAGCAACGCATAGGTGGTCAGGATCAGATCGTAATCGGTCAGATGGTTGAAATGCTTTTTGCGAGTGGCGCCATACAGCGCCAGCACTTTGAGTTGCGGCGTGAAGTGGGCCGCTTCGTCTAGCCAGTTCGGGATCAGGCTGGTGGGCATCACCACCATGCATGGCCGGTCGAGGCGTCCGGCGTTCTTCTCACTAAGAATATGCGCCAGGGTCTGTAGGGTTTTACCCAGGCCCATGTCGTCCGCGAGAATTCCGCCGACTTCCAGTTGCCGCAGCGACTGCATCCAGCTCAAGCCCTCCAGCTGATACGGACGCAAGGTCGCGTTCAAGCCTTCCGGTGCGGTTGCGGTGTAGTCCTTGATGTCCCGCAGGCGCTGGGCAAACGTGCGGATCTGCTCGCCACCTTCCCAAAGCAGCGGCATGCCTTCCAGCGGGTTCAGGCGCGTGGCGTCGGCCTTGCTCAGGCGCAGCGTGGTTTCGCCGGGTTCTTGCAGGTAGAACTCGCCAAGTGTCGCCAGCACCGGTTTCAACCGGCCGAAGGGCAGGGCGACCTGCAAGGGGCCGTACTCGGAATTCGGGCGGTTGGGAATGTTCACCAGAATCAGTTCGTCGTCACGACGTCGGGCGAGGCGTTCCGGATTGAGGATTTCGGTGTGGGAGCGCATCAGGTTCAGCAGGATCGGCAGCAAGCTCAAGCGCTCGCCGTTGACGATGATCCCCAGCTCCAGATCAAACCAGTCGCGCTCCGGTGCCTGCTCGACGGTGGCGTACCAATCGTCCACGGCGGTCAGGTCGAAGCCGAAATCTTCGTCGATCTGCAGCTCCCAACCTTGAGTGCGCAGTTTCGGCAATTCATTGAGGGTGAAGGTCAACCAGGCGCTGTCGTTGACCATTTCATAGAGTTCGCCAGCGCTTTCCGGCAAGGCCTTGCTTTGTCGGGTGGCGATCTTGAAGCCGAGGATTCGCAGCTGCTCCCGGTAGGCCTGTTCGACTTCCGGGTGGCGTTTTATCCGCAGCGTCTGGGTTTCCTGGCGAATCAGTACATCGGCGTTCTTCTGCCCGGAAACGTATTCATCCAGATAGCTGAACGACAGCGCCGCCCGATGCTGGATGTAGCGCTGCATCTTGCCGTTGCGTGGTTCGAAGGCGCTGAACTCGATGCTCGCCAGCCACAGGCGCGGTATCGGTTGCACGTTGTCCACCAACACTTGCGGAGGCGCTTTCGGGCTGCGGTTTTCCAGCACTGCCTGAAGTTTTTCCAGCAGATCGGCGTCTTGTGCGGCGGCGGGATAGGCCAGGGTGTCCTGGACTTTCAGCAGTACTGCCGCGCAATGTTTGCAGTTGACGTGAACCGGGCAAGTGCACGTGGCGTCGACCATCAGCAAGGTCGCTTTGGCTGATTCACGAAGGTGTATGGTCTGACGGTACACGTTACCGCCCGAGCCCTCGCAGGCGGCAATGATCGTGGCGTCGCCAGCCTCGACAATCCTGACGCGGTTCTCCAGCGCGTAGCGACGGCCACGCTCCAGGCTCTGCTCCTTGAATCGGCTGACCCAGGAAGGTGCCAGGGGTTTGCTCAGGGTCGCTGACATAAGGACTCAATCAGTCCGGAATTTCATCGGGGGCTGGCCGAGGCGCAGGGGCGGTGAGCGAGGTGATCTTGATCAGTAGGGCCAGGTGGCCATTGTCGAGGAAGTTCAGCTGGCCGTTCTTGGTGTGGCTTTCCTGCTTCAGGCGTTCGCTGGCAGTGACCATGCCGTTGGCGTCGATCTGGTTGACCCAGAAATCCGCGTCGACGTCGGTGAAACGCCCGAGTTTCAGGCTCAACGTGCCCTCGATCGGGAACTGGCCAAATTGTTCGGTGCCTTCGCTGATCGCGACTTTGGTGGCTTCTTCACCGAGAGGTTGGCGCCACGCCTTGTGCAGCAACACCGAGTACTCATTGCTGGCGGTGAGCTTTTCCACTTCGGAATTCAGGCTCGGCGTGCGGAAGCTGTCGGGACTGATGCGCTGGGCGCCGGCAGCCCAGTTTTCCGGTGCGGCTTTGCTGACAATGGCAGGCACGGCGTTTTGCCGCATCAGGATCATTTCAACCTGATACAGGTCATCGGCAAACACCGAAGGGGCGACCAGGGTGGTCAGCAAGGTCAGTAAACGAAACAGGCGCATGCGGCGTCCTTCAAGCAGTTTTCGGAATGAGGCACTCAAGCAGCGCCTCTACAGTATTAAAGCGCTCTTGCGGGCTTTCCATCGGGACCATGAATTTAAACATCGTGGCACCTTCGAATTTGTAGCGTTTGGGTTGGCCCTGGATCAGTTTGATCAGGGTCAGCGGGTCGACCGGCGTCTGCGCTGCGAACTCGATCCGGCCGCCCTGAGGGCCGCCGTCGACTTTCTTGATGCCCAGCAGTTCGGCTTGCAGCTTCAGCGCTGTGATGCGCATCAGGTTCTTGGTCGGCTCCGGCAACAGGCCGAAACGGTCAATCATCTCCACTTGCAGGTCCTTGAGGCCTTCCTCATCGGTGGCCGAGGCAATGCGCTTGTAGAGAATCAGTCGGGCGTGAACGTCCGGCAAGTAGGCTTCTGGAATCAACGCCGGTACTCGTAGATTTACCTCCGGACCTCCACCCAACGGCTGATCGAGGTTCGGTTGTTCGCCCTTGCGGATCGACTTCACCGCGCGTTCGAGCATTTCCATGTACAGGGTGAAACCGACCGCCTGAATCTGCCCGCTCTGACCGTCGCCCAGCAGTTCGCCGGCGCCACGGATTTCCAGGTCGTTGGTCGCGAGCACGAAGCCCGCGCCGAGGTCCTGGGTGTTGGCGATCGCTTCCAGGCGCTTTTCCGCGTCCGGGGTGATCTGCTGGCGCGGCGGGGTCAGCAGGTACGCGTAAGCCTGGTGGTGACTGCGACCGACCCGGCCACGCAACTGGTGCAGCTGCGCCAGGCCGAATTTGTCGGCACGCTCGATGATGATGGTGTTGGCGCTCGGCACGTCGATGCCGGTCTCGATGATGGTCGAGGCGATCAGCACGTTGAAGCGCTTGTGGTAGAAGTCGCTCATCACCTGTTCGAGATCGCGCTCGCGCATCTGCCCGTGGCCGATGCCGATCCGTGCTTCCGGTACCAGTTCGGCGAGGTCGGCGGCGCATTTCTCTATGGTCTTCACGTCGTTGTGCAGGTAGTAGACCTGACCGCCGCGCAGCAACTCACGCAGCAGGGCCTCTTTGACCGTGCTCTTGTTCTGCTCCATGACGAAGGTCCGCACCGACAGGCGGCGGGCTGGCGGCGTGGCGATAATCGACAGGTCGCGCATGCCCGACACCGCCATGTTCAACGTGCGCGGAATCGGCGTGGCGGTCAGGGTGAGAATGTCGACTTCACTGCGCAGGGCCTTGAGCTGTTCTTTCTGACGGACACCAAAACGGTGCTCTTCGTCGATGATCACCAGCCCGAGGTTTTTGATCTTCACGTCATCTTGCAGCAGCTTGTGCGTGCCGATGACGATGTCGATCTTGCCTTCGGCGAGGTCCGCGACCGCGGCGTTCACTTCCTTGGTCGACTTGAAGCGGCTCATCACTTCCACGCTCACCGGCCAGTCGGCGAAGCGGTCGCGGAAGCTGTTGTAATGCTGCTGGGCGAGGAGGGTGGTCGGCACCAGAATCGCGACCTGACGACCGCCATGCACCGCGATGAATGCCGCGCGCATCGCCACTTCGGTCTTGCCGAAACCCACATCGCCGCAGACCAGGCGGTCCATCGGCTTCGGTGCGAGCATGTCGGCGCGGACTGCGTCGATGGTGGTTTGCTGATCCGGGGTTTCTTCGAATGGGAAACCGGCGCTGAAGGTTGCGTAATCGGCTTTCGGGTCTTCGAAGGCATAACCTTCGCGAGCGGCGCGACGGGCATAGATGTCGAGCAATTCTGCCGCCACATCGCGCACCTGTTCGGCGGCTTTGCGCTTGGCTTTCTGCCAGGTTTCGGAGCCCAGACGGTGCAGCGGGGCCAGGGCGTCATCGCTGCCGGTGTAGCGGGCGATCAGGTGCAGGTTGGCGACCGGCACGTAAAGCTTGGCGCCTTCGGCGTATTGCAGCGTGAGGAATTCGGCGGCCTGATCGTCGATTTCCAGTGTTGCGAGCCCGAGGTAGCGACCGACGCCGTGATCGATATGCACCACCGGCGCACCTTCGCGCAGCTCGGTAAGGTTCTTGATGACCGCATCGTTGTTGGCATCGGCGCGTTTTTCGCGGCGGCGACGTTGCATCACGCGCTGACCGAACAACGGGCTTTCGGCCACCAGCGCCAGGGCCGGATCGTCTAGCACCAGGCCTTCGTCGAGCGGCGCGATGGTGATCGCCAGACGCTCCTTGCTCGCGACAAAGTCCGGCCAGCTGTCGACGGTTTTCGGTCGCAGCTTTAGGCGTTCGAGCAATTCCAGCAACACTTCACGACGGCCCGCGGACTCGGCGGTAAACAGCACGCGCCCGGGGAACTCGTCGAGGAAACCGGCCAGAGCCGCCAACGGCTGAGTGGCCTTGGCTTCGATGGCCAGGTTCGGCAGTTCACGCGCCGGGAAGCGCTCGCGGCCAACGCCGGTTTCCACGTCCTGTTGACTGGCTACCACACGCGGCCAGTTCTTCAGGCGCGCAAAGCAGTCTTCCACCGGCAGGAACAGCTCGGCTGGTGGCAATAAAGGACGAGAGGGATCGACGCGGCGTTCTTCGTAGCGATTGCGCACGTCGTTCCAGAAGTTTTCCGCCGCCTGTTCGATGCCCGGCAGGGAAAACACTTGCGTGTCCTGGGGCAGGTAATCGAACAGCGTCGAGGTTTCGTCGAAGAACAGCGGCAGGTAGTACTCGATACCGGCCGGTGTAATCCCGCTGCTCAAATCCTGGAAGATCGGGCAGCGACGGAAGTCGACATCGAAACGCTCACGAAAGCGTGCCTTGAAGCGGGTTACCGCGTCTTTCTGCAGCGGGAATTCCCGCGCGGGCAGCAGGCGAACGGTGTCGACTTTATCGATGGAGCGCTGGTTTTCTGGATCGAAGGTACGCAGTGTCTCGATTTCGTCGTCGAACAAGTCGATACGGAAGGGCAGTTTGCTGCCCATCGGAAACAGATCGATCAGCGAGCCGCGGACGGTGAATTCGCCGTGTTCGTACACCGTGTCGACGTAGCGATAGCCGCTGGCTTCAAGCCGGGTGCGCATTTGCTCGACGTCAAGCTTCTGGCCGACGTCCAGCACCAGGCTGCTGCCGAGCAGGAACTTGGTCGGCGCGAGGCGATGCAACGCGGTGGTGATCGGCACGACCAATACGCCATGACTCAGCTCCGGCAACCTGTATAGGGCCGCGATGCGCTGGGAAATGATGTCCTGGTGTGGCGAAAACAGATCGTAAGGCAGGGTTTCCCAGTCCGGGAAATGCAGCACGGGCAAATCCGGGGCGAAGAAACTCAGCTCCTGTTCCAGCCGTTCGGCACTTTGGCTGTCGGCGGTCAGCAGCAGGGTAAAGCGCTTGGCAGCGCTGGCAGCCTCGGCGATGGCCAGGCTCAGGGCGGCACCGGGCAGGTTGCCCCAGTGCTGTTTACCTGCCGCGGCAGGGAGAAGCGGTAGACGCAGAACGGGCACGGAAGGTTGAGCTCCAAGCGTTGCGACAAAGTCGGTAATTGTAGCGGCCCCAGGTGCCGCCTGTCAGTTGCAGACTGTGTCTATTACGCAGGTTTGGCGAAATGTAGTGGTAAAGACAAAATTCGCCGGTTTTTCACCGGAAATTGATGATTATGTAGTGGCAAAACGACCGAGTGTTACGGAGGGTTACGGATAAGACAGCGGTATCTCCAAAAAATTGACTGCGCTGTAAGCCGCGGTTTTACTGGGCTCCGTCGCTGCGTGATTTTTTTGAACCTGATTTTGTTACGGATCGCACGACAGGCGCGCATTGCTACGGGAGTCACTCGGCGGCATAATGTAGCCCCTTTTTTCTGCCCCTACATGTGGAAGGTTCCCGTGACTCAGAAGCCCGACCAGTGTCTTGGTGAATGGATCGACCGTGAAGCACTCGCAGAAGCGATGATTCCGCTTATCGGTCAGCTCTACCGCAATAACAACGTGGTGAGCTCGATCTATGGCCGCAGCCTGATCAATCGTTCAGTCATTGCGATTCTCAAAGCTCACCGCTTTGCTCGTCATCGTCAGTCCGATGACAGCGAATTGTCCGTCCACGAAACATTCCCGCTGCTCAAGGCAATGAGCGAGCTCAAGCTCGGCGCTGCTTCGGTTGACCTCGGCAAGCTTGCCGTCAAGTTCAAAGCCGAAGGCAATGGCCGTACTGCCGAGCAGTTCGTCCGTGAAGAACTGGCTGACGTCGTTGGTCAGCAAAACGTTTCCGCCCGCAAAGGCACCGACGTTGTTCTGTACGGCTTCGGTCGTATCGGCCGTCTGCTGGCGCGCATCCTGATCGAGAAAACCGGTGGTGGCGACGGTCTGCGTCTGCGCGCCATCGTTGTCCGCAAGGGCGCCGAGAACGATCTGGTCAAGCGTGCAAGCCTGCTGCGTCGCGACTCGGTTCATGGCCCGTTCGACGGCACCATCACCATAGATGAAGCCAACAACACCATCACCGCCAACGGCAACCTGATCCAGGTTATCTACGCGAAAAACCCGACTGAAGTGGATTACACCCAGTACGGCATCAAAGACGCGCTGCTGGTGGACAACACCGGTGTATGGCGTGATGCCGAGGGCCTGGGCCAACACCTGGCTTGCCCGGGTATCGATCGCGTTGTTCTGACCGCGCCGGGTAAAGGCAAGCTGAAGAACATCGTTCACGGCATCAACCACGGTGAAATCACCGCTGATGACAAGATCGTATCGGCTGCTTCCTGCACTACCAACGCCATCGTGCCGGTGCTCAAAGCCGTCAACGACAAGTTCGGCATCATCAACGGTCACGTTGAAACGGTTCACTCGTACACCAACGACCAGAACCTGATCGACAACTTCCACAAAGGCGATCGCCGTGGCCGTAGCGCCGCGTTGAACATGGTGATCACCGAGACCGGTGCGGCCACCGCTGCTGCCAAGGCCCTGCCTGAGCTGGCCGGCAAGCTGACCGGTAACGCGATCCGCGTTCCGACGCCAAACGTGTCGATGGCCATTCTCAACCTGAACCTTGAGAAAGCCGCCACCCGTGAAGAGATGAACGATTACCTGCGCTACATGGCGTTGCACTCCGATCTGCACAAGCAAATCGACTACGTCAACTCGCAGGAAGTGGTGTCCACCGACTTCGTTGGCTCGCGCCACGCAGGCGTTGTGGACGCTGAAGCAACCATCACCCAAGACAACCGCGTTGTTCTGTACGTTTGGTACGACAACGAGTTCGGTTACAGCTGCCAGGTGGTTCGCGTGATGGAAGACATGGCCGGTGTAAACCCGCCAGCCTTCCCGCGCTAAGCCTTAGCTGCACATGAAAACGCCCCGACTTTGGTCGGGGCGTTTTTGTTTGTGCAGTTTGTCAGTGGCAAGTGTGTTGAATGTGCAGGCCTCTTCGCGGGCAAGCCTCGCTCCAGGTTATGCGTCAACTCTGAAATCGCACACGACCTGTAGGAGCGAGGCTTGCCCGCGAAGGCTATAGATCAGGCGCCGCCAGCCACCGCTGCCTGCGCAGTCCGCAGTTCATGCCGATTGCCTTTGAACAACACCAGCGTCGCAATCAACCCCAGCACCGCCGCGCCACTGAGCCAGATCCCCGGCGCAGCCTTGTTGTCCAGCACATGGATCAGGTACGTACACGCCGCGGGTGTAAACCCGCCGAACGTTGCAGTCGCCAGGCTGTAGGCCAAGGAGAAACCAGTGGTACGAACTTCCACCGGCATGATCTCGGTCAGCGCCACCACCATGGCGCCGTTGTACGAGCCGTACAGGAACGATAGCCACAATTCGACGATCAGCAAATGACTGAAGCTCGGGTTCGCCACCAGCCATGACAGGGCGGGATAGGCCGTGAGGATCGCCAGAATGGTCGCCGCCAGGAGTAGGGGTTTGCGCCCGATCTTGTCGGACACGGAACCCATGACCGGCAGCCAGAAAAAATTCGACAGACCGATACAGACCGTCACCAGCAATGCATCCAGATCCGACAGGTGCAGTTCGGCTTTGCCGAAGGTCGGGGTGTAGGCGGTGATCAGGTAGAACGACACGGTGGTCATTACCACCAGCGCCATGCCGGCGATGACGATGCCAAAGTTCTGTCTGATCGAGCGGACGACGTCCCGCAGGGTAGGGCGGTGTTTACGCGCCTGGAATTCCGGGGTTTCTTCCAGCGAACGACGAATCACGAAGATCACCGGCACAATCATGCAGCCGATCAGGAATGGAACGCGCCATCCCCAGTCACCCATTTCTTCGGGGCTGAGCCAGTGGTTCAAACCGACTCCCAGCAGACCGGCGAACACCACCGCGGCTTGCTGACTGGCGGATTGCCAACTGACAAAGAAGCCCTTGCGACCCGGTGTGGAAATCTCTGCCAGGTACACCGATACGCCGCCCAGTTCCACGCCGGCCGAGAAGCCTTGCAGCAGGCGGCCGAACAACACGAGCAGCGGCGCGGCCACGCCGAGGGTGGCGTAACCCGGCACGCAGGCAATCAGCACCGTACCGGCAGCCATCATCGCCAGAGTGATAATCAAGCCTTTGCGGCGGCCATGACGGTCGATGTAGGCACCGAGGAAAATCGCGCCCAGCGGGCGCATCAGAAAGCCAGCACCGAAAGTGGCCAGCGACAACATCAGGGAGGCGAAAGCGCTGTCGGCAGGAAAGAAGGTTTTGGCGATGGCCGTGGCGTAAAAGCCGTAGACCATAAAGTCGAACATTTCGAGAAAGTTACCGCTGACAACGCGAAAAATCGCTTTGCCTTTGCCCGTATTGGAGGACATTTGTTCGTACTCTCTGTGGCTATCTTGTCGGAAATCCCTGGATTAGACGCGTCCTCGCCGCCGCCATGAAGGCAGTCTCCCTCGGCGAACAGTTTTGTAACGATATGTGTATGAAGATCGTTAGGCAACAACTAGTTAGCTTGCTGCTTAAACGATGTAGCCATTACGCGGTGTGGATTGCGGACTGGAGAGAATTACAGTCCACGGACAACGCAGATCAAAATGTGGGAGCGAGCCTGCTCGCGAAGAGGGCGTGCCAGACAACAACGATGTCATCTGACACGCCCTCTTCGCGAGCAGGCTCGCTCCCACAATTTCTATCGCATAATGGCTGGCCTTGGCGGTGTGTCAGGGGTTGCTCTGGGGAGTGTGGGAATTGTTGAAAGGGCGGCGGGGCGTTCTCTTGGTTCTGATAGGCGTGTTGTCGGGCTGCGGCAACGGCGACTCCATGGAAACCTTCGGCGGCCCGACCATGGGCAGCACTTATTCAATCAAATACGTGCACCACCCCGGTCTTCCTGCTCCAAAAGAAGTCCAGGTGCAGGCCGAAAAGATCCTCGCCGACATCGATCAGCAAATGTCCACCTACCGCAGCGACTCGGACATCGAGGTTTTCAACGATCTGCCCGCCCATCGCTGTCAGAAAATGCCCGCGTCGATCCTCAAACTGGTCCGCGTCGCTGAGCAGCTTTCCGAACAAAGCGAAGGCGCCTACGACCTGACGGTTGAACCGCTGCTCAACCTCTGGGGGTTCGGCCCGCAGGCCCGTGAGGAAAAAGTCCCCGCGGCCCAGGCGCTCGCCGAAGTCAGGCAAAGGGTCGGCTACCAACACCTGCGCATCGACCGCGATCAGCTGTGCAAGGACGCCGCCGTCGAAGTCGACTTCAACAGCATCGCCGCTGGTTACGCCGTCGATACCATTGCCGAAAAACTCGAAGCGATGGGCATCCGCAACTACCTGGCCGAAGTCACCGGCGAGCTCAAGGCCGCGGGCAAAAAACTCGATGGCTCAGCCTGGAAGATCGCGCTGGAAGAGCCCCGGGACGATCAGCAAGTGGCGCAAAAAATCATCGCGGTCGACGGCTACGGACTGTCCACTTCCGGCGACTATCGCAACTATTTCGAGCAGGACGGTCGGCGCTATTCGCACACCTTCGATGCCCGCACCGGTGCGCCGGTCTTACACACACTGGCGTCAGTCACGGTGATTAATCCTTCAGCGTTAATGGCCGATGGCCTATCGACGCTGTTGCTGATTCTCGGCCCGGAGCGCGGTTGGGACTACGCAGAAAAACACGATATCGGCGCATTTTTCGTGATCCGTGCCGATACAGGTTTCGTCACACGAACCAATCAGGCTTTTGAACGCCTCAGCGGCGGCAAAACCGAATGATTGCGACGGTTCGCGCATTGAAGACTGGCGTTGTAGTGCAGGCAAAACTAGCCTACGACGCGACCAAGGGTTAATGTGCCCGGCGTTGACGCTTCTATAGACTGTGTCCGGGTTCTGCATTGGCCCCAAATTGTTCCTTCACGCCACAGATCGGCGTGATTTAGCCGCAGGTGCCGAGGGCGCCGCGGCCTGTTCTGAGGAGTACGCATGGCTGTCTACAACTACGACGTGGTGGTATTGGGTTCCGGCCCAGCGGGAGAAGGCGCGGCAATGAACGCCGCCAAAGCAGGGCGCAAGGTGGCGATGGTCGATAGCCGTCGCCAGGTCGGCGGCAACTGCACCCACTTGGGTACCATCCCGTCCAAGGCACTGCGTCACTCGGTCCGGCAGATCATGCAGTTCAACACCAACCCGATGTTCCGGGCCATTGGTGAGCCACGCTGGTTCTCGTTCCCGGACGTGCTGAAATGCGCTGAAAAAGTCATTTCCAAACAAGTCGCCTCGCGCACCGGCTACTACGCCCGTAACCGCGTCGACGTGTTCTTCGGCACCGGCAGCTTCGCCGACGAGCAAACCATAGAAGTGGTCTGCGCCAACGGCGTGGTCGAAAAACTGGTGGCCAAGCACATCATCATCGCCACCGGCTCGCGTCCCTATCGCCCGGCGGACATCGATTTCCATCACCCGCGCATCTACGATAGCGACACCATCCTCAGCCTCGGCCACACCCCGCGCAAACTCATTGTTTACGGCGCTGGCGTGATCGGTTGCGAATACGCGTCGATCTTCAGTGGCCTGGGTGTACTGGTTGAGCTGGTGGACAACCGCGGTCAGTTGCTGAGCTTCCTGGACTCGGAAATTTCCCAGGCCCTGAGCTACCACTTCAGCAACAACAACATCACGGTTCGCCACAACGAAGACTACGACCGCGTCGAAGGCGTGGACAACGGTGTGATCCTGCACCTCAAGTCCGGCAAGAAGATCAAGGCCGATGCCTTGCTCTGGTGCAACGGTCGTACCGGCAACACCGATCAGTTGGGTCTGGAAAATATCGGCGTGAAGGTCAACAGCCGTGGCCAGATCGAAGTCGACGAAGCCTATCGCACCTGCGTGCCGAACATTTACGGTGCTGGCGACGTGATCGGTTGGCCGAGCCTGGCCAGTGCCGCCCACGACCAGGGTCGTTCGGCTGCTGGCAGCATCGTCGATAACAACAGCTGGCGCTTCGTCAACGACGTACCGACCGGCATCTACACCATCCCGGAGATCAGCTCGATCGGCAAGAACGAGCAGGAGCTGACCCAGGCCAAGGTGCCCTATGAAGTGGGTAAGGCGTTCTTCAAGAGCATGGCGCGTGCACAGATTGCCGGCGAGCCCCAGGGCATGCTGAAAATCCTGTTCCACCGCGAGACCCTGGAAGTGCTGGGCGTTCACTGCTTCGGTTATCAGGCGTCGGAGATCGTTCACATCGGTCAGGCGATCATGAGCCAGCCGGGCGAACTGAACACCCTGAAGTACTTCGTCAACACGACGTTCAACTACCCGACCATGGCCGAAGCCTATCGGGTAGCGGCTTACGATGGCCTCAACCGGCTTTTTTGAGTGGCTCCGGCCGGTGGCCTGAGCCGGCCGGGGAGACCGATTTCAGCAATTCTCGAGGGTGGCGCTGGCCAAACCGGGAAAGTCTGTAATCAGGCTGTCAACGCCGAAGTCGGCGAGTCTGCGCATCAGCGCGGGCTCGTTGACTGTCCATACCGACACATGCAACCCCTGACGCTGCGCCTTCTGCAGGCGTTCCGGCGTACACAGGGTCCAGTTCAGCGCCAGAATCTCACAGCCATAACTCTGGGCGACCTTCAACGGGTCGAGCCACGCATATTCAGCCACCAGACCACGAGATACGTCCGGCACCAGGTCCAGTGCGGCTTTCAGCACTTCACGTGAACTTGACGTGATCGTGACCTTGTCGAGCAGGCCGAAACGCTGAGCCATTTCGCGAATCGCCAGCACGGTCGTCGCGGCACGGGTGCGAGAAGCGCTTTTGACTTCCAGCTGCCAATGCTCGAAATCGCATTTCTCGAACAACTCTTCCAGCGTGGGGATCGGGCAGGGCTTGATCGAACCCGGGCCGCCCTTGCGTGCGTCGTAGGTCACCAGCTCGGCCGCCGTATGCTCGACGACCTTGCCGCGCCGGTCGGTGGTGCGCTTGAGCGTCGGGTCATGGATGACCATCAACTCGTTATCCATGGACAGGTGCAAGTCCAGTTCGCAGCGGCGTACGCCATGCTTGAGGCATTGCTGGAAACTGGTCAGCGTGTTTTCAGGTGCTTCGCCCTTGGCGCCGCGATGGCCGTAGATGAGGGTCACGGTTCTTCCTTAAATTAGATGCCTGATTCGTTTTCGCGGGCCAGACGTCGTTCCTGGGCCTGCTTCTGCAAAATGTAGCGGGCCAGCAATTGACGTTGGGCGTCGGTCGGGTATTCGAACTCGGTGCCGACGTCATAGGCGCCGGCCTTGCGATCGCAATGGGTGACGCGAGCCCGCAGCAACAGGCCGAGGGCTTGCGGCATCAGCACCAGTTTGACCGACAGGTGCGCGCCCACGGCGATGGGCGTCGGGTGCTGGAAGTCGATGCCGCCTTCGGAAATGATCACCGGCTGCGGCTCGCCGATCTGCCCGAGCACGGTGATTGCGATCACCTGGCTCAGTAGATCGATGCGTTTGTTCTGGGATTTCAGGAACGCTGCGAGGTTGCGGTCACGCTCACTGATCTGGCGCAGCAGGTGTTGCGACTCGAATTCGCTCAGGTGCAGTTCGCTGAGCAAGTTGAACAGAGGGGAAGCATCCTGCAACACTTCCTGGCCTGCGGCTTCGGGAGCGGACAGGGGCCGAATTTCCAGTGCGATCGTGTCCTCGATACGGTAGTATTCGCGGCGATCTTCTTCATCTAATGTCGACATGGCGAACCCATGGTAGCGGCGGTGGTCTGAGTGTAAAGCTGGTTATCGACCCCCGCCACAAGGACGTTCCTTTTCCCTCCGAACAAGCCCCGACATGTTCAGACCTCTCTTCGTATTTATTGGCACGCGTTATACCCGTGCAAAGCGTCGCAATCATTTTGTGTCGTTCATTTCCCTGACCTCAATGATCGGACTCGCCCTCGGCGTGGTCGTGATGATCGTCGTGCTGTCGGTCATGAACGGCTTCGATCATGAGATGCGCACCCGCGTGCTGGGCATGGTGCCCCACGCGACCATTGAGTCCGGTGAGCCGATCAGCGACTGGCAAAGCCTGGCCACAAAGGTCAAGCAGAACCCTCAGGTGACGGCTGTTGCGCCGTTTACCCAGATGCAGGGCTTGCTGACCAACAACGGCAAGGTCTCCAAAGTCCTGCTCAATGCCATCGACCCTGCGCTGGAACGCCAGGTCTCGATCATTGATAACTTCATGCAGCAGGGCAAACTCGACGACCTGACCCCCGGCAGCTTCGGCATTGTCATCGGTGACAAGGCAGCCGCCAAACTCGGCGCGGCCATCGGCGACAAGCTGACGTTCGTGGCGCCGGAAGTCACGGTGACCCCGGCCGGGATGTTCCCGCGCATGAAGCGCTTTACCGTGGTCGGCATCTTCCATGTCGGCGCCGGTGAGATCGACGGGTATCTGGGCGTCACCAACCTGCAGGACCTGGCGAAGCTGCATCGCTGGAAGCCGGATCAGGTCCAGGGCATCCGCCTGAAGTTCGACGACCTGTTCCAGGCCCCCCGCACGGCGTGGAATATCGCCCAGCAGCTCGGCGAAGACCATTTCTATGCCCGTGACTGGACGCGCACCCACGGCAACCTGTATCAGGCAATCCGCATGGAAAAAGCCATGATCGGCCTGCTGTTGCTGCTGATTGTCGCCGTCGCGGCGTTCAATATCATTTCCACGCTGGTGATGGTGGTGAATGACAAGAAGGGCGATATCGCGATTCTGCGCACCCTGGGCTCCACGCCGGGGCAGATCATGGCCATCTTCATGGTCCAGGGCACGGTCATCGGTGTGATCGGTACGCTGATCGGCGCTGTGTTCGGGATCTTCGCTGCGTTGAACGTCAGCGCGGCGATCTCGGCCCTCGAAGGGTTGATCGGCCACAAGTTCCTGAACGCCGACGTGTACTTCATCGATTACCTGCCGTCGCAAGTGCAGAGCCAGGACGTGTTGATGGTCTGCTCTGCGGCGTTGATCCTGAGTTTCCTCGCCACCCTGTATCCAGCCTGGCGTGCCGCGCGCACCCAGCCTGCGGAGGCGCTACGTTATGAGTGAGTTGGGTATGAGTGATAAAGCAATCTTGAGCTGCCGCAACCTGGGCAAATCCTACGAGGAAGGCCCGGAGTCGGTAGAAGTCCTGGCCGGTCTGCAGCTGGAGCTGCACCCGGGTGAGCGCGTAGCGATTGTCGGCACCTCGGGTTCGGGCAAAAGTACCTTGCTCAACCTGTTGGGTGGTCTCGATACGCCAACCAAGGGTAGCGTCTGGCTCGACGGCGAGGAGCTGTCGGCGTTGAGCGAGAAAAAACGCGGCCTTTTACGCAACCGGTCACTGGGTTTCGTCTACCAGTTCCACCATTTGCTGCCTGAGTTCACCGCGCTGGAAAACGTCTGCATGCCGCTGCTGATCGGCAAGACCGCGATCCCGGAAGCGCGTCAGCGTGCGACGGCATTGTTGGAGCGGGTAGGTCTGGGCCATCGTCTGGAGCACAAGCCTTCGGAGCTGTCCGGCGGCGAACGTCAGCGTGTGGCCATCGCCCGCGCCCTGGTGAACAAGCCAGGCCTGGTGATGCTCGACGAGCCGACCGGCAACCTCGACTCCCACACCGCCCAGGGCATTCAGGATTTGATGCTCGAACTCAGCACTTCGATGCGCACGGCGTTCCTGGTGGTGACTCACGACATGAACCTGGCTCGCCAGATGGATCGCGTCCTGCATTTGCAGGAAGGTTGCCTGACGCCCATCTGATTGGCCGAAACCCGGCGTGCTGAACAGTACGTCGGGTCTTTTATTTTTATACGGTGCCCCAGCGAATGTTCAGACCGTTATCGATCTTTATCGGCACGCGCTATACCCGCGCCAAGCGCCGCAATCGCTTTGTTTCCTTCATCTCGATGACCTCGATGATCGGCCTCGCCCTCGGCGTGCTGGCGATGATCGTGGTGCTGTCGGTGATGAACGGCTTCCAGCGCGAAATGAGCTCGCGGATCCTCGGCATGGTGCCGCACGCTACCATCGTCGGCGTGAACCCGATCGACGATTGGCAGCCCGTGGCCGCCGCGGCGATGAAAAACCCGGAAGTCACCGCCGCCGTGCCGTTCACCGAGATGGAAGGCATGCTTTCCTATAAAGGTACGATGCAGCCGATTCAGGTCAGCGGTGTCGATCCGGTGCAGGAAGGCAAGGTGTCGATCGTTGCCCAGCACATTGTTCAGGGCCGTCTCGATGCGTTGAAGCCGGGCGAGTTCGGCGTGGTGATCGGCGAGATCACCGCGCGGCGTTTCCGCTTGAATGTCGGTGACAAGATCACCCTGATCGTGCCGGAAGTCAGCAGTGCACCCGGCGGCATTACCCCGCGCATGCAGCGGCTGAATGTGGTGGGTGTGTTCAAGGTCGGCGCCGAGCTGGATGGCTCTATGGCGCTGATCCACGTCGCCGATGCCGCGCAGATGCAGCACTGGGCTCCGAACCAGGTGCAGAGCGTGCGCCTGGCCGTGAAGGATTTGTACGCGGCGCCGAAGGTGTCGAGCGATGTGGCTTCGGGTCTTGGCACCGCCTACCGGGCCGACGACTGGACCCACACCCAGGGCAGTCTGTTCAGTGCGATGAAGATGGAAAAAACCATGATCGGCCTGCTGTTGCTGATGATCGTCGCCGTGGCGGCGTTCAACATCATCGCTACGTTGATCATGGTGGTGAACGACAAGGGCGCGGACATTGCGATTCTGCGCACCATCGGCGCCACACCGCGACAGATCATGGCGATCTTCATGGTGCAGGGCACGGTGATCGGCGTTGTCGGTACCTTGATCGGTGGCGTGCTCGGCGTGATTGCGGCGTTGAACGTCAGTGAGCTGGTGGGTTGGATGGAGCGGGTCAGTGGCCAGCACATCTTCAGTTCGGATGTGTATTTCGTCAGTAACTTGCCATCGGAATTGCAGGGAGGGGATGTGTTGCTGATCTGCTCCGCCGGGTTCATCTTGAGCTTCCTGGCGACGGTCTACCCGGCCTGGCGTGCGGCGAAGATCGAGCCGGCTCACGCGTTGCGGTATTCGTAAGCCCTGATGCCGCCTTCGCGAGCAAGCCCGCTCCCACACTTGACCGAGCTGACTTAGATCCAATGTGGGAGCGGGCTTGCTCGCGAAGGGGCCAGACCTGCTGGCCTCAATCCCCCCTCGGCAACTCAATCACAAACCGCGTCCACCCATCATTCGATTCGCAACGAATCTGCCCGCCATGGGCGCGGATGATCGACTGAGTAATCGCCAACCCCAACCCCGCATGTTCACTGCTGCCTTCCTGTCGCGCTGCATCAGCCCGGTAGAAGCGATCAAACACACGCGGCAGCAACGGCCCGTCAATGCCGTCCCCACTGTTCTCGACCGTCAAACTCAAGCCTTTGACCTGATCAACAATCCGCACCCGCACCTCGCCATCAGCGGGCGTAAACCGCAGCGCGTTATCCAGCAAGTTGGAGAGCGCCCGCCGCAACATGCTGCGGTCACCCTCCATCCGCGCGCTGCCCTCACTACTTAATGTCACCCGGGCGTCTTCCGCCAGCGGCGCAAAAAACTCCATTAACACATCCACTTCTGCGGCCAGTTCCAGCGACTCCCGCTTGGGCGTCAGCAGCCCATGGTCGGCCTTGGCCAGGTAAAGCATGTCGTTGACCAACTGCGCCATCCATTGCAGCTCTTCGAGGTTGCTGTGCAGCGCTTCACGGTAATCTTCGATAGGCCGAGGGCGGGTGAGGGTGACCTGGGTGTGGGTCAGCAGGTTCGACAACGGCGTGCGCAGTTCGTGGGCGATGTCAGCGGAAAACGCCGAGAGCCGTTGAAAAGAGTCGTCCAGGCGTCCGAGCATGGCGTTGAAGCTGTCGGCCAATTCCGTGAGTTCCGACGGCATATTCTCTTCGGGCAGCCGGGCATTGAGCGATTGCGCCGAAACGCCGCTGGCGATCGCACTCATGCGCCGCAACGGGCGTAAACCACTGCGTGCCGCCCACGCACCGAGCAACGCGGTGGCCAGGGCGGACAAGCCGACGGTCAGCCAGATCAGGTGCTGCATGCGTTGCAGAAAGTGCTGGTGATGGGTGATGTCCAGCAGCAAGGTCAGTTGCGGTGAGTCAGGCCGGTCGACAAACAACGGCGCATTCAGCACGCGATAATCGGTGCCGTTGTCGTTCAGCTTGGATAAGCCCGTTTTTTGCGGGAGCTTTACCGGAAGGCGCGCCGAGCTGTCATACCAGCGCTGGCCATCGCTGCCGGTGATTCGCAGCGACAGGTCCGCCTCCCGGCTCAGCTCGTCAGCCAGTTTGATTTCGCTCTCACTCGACTGAACGTCATGCAGTACGCGGCGCAAACTCATCAATTTACCGTCCAGCAATTGCTGATCGAGCTCGATGAAATGCGCCTCGCTGGCGCGACTGAACAATACCCCGGCAAAGAGTGAAACCACGGCGGTACAGGCCGCAAACAGCAGCGCCAGACGACTGCTCAGCGAGAGTCGACGCATCAGGCAGGGCGCTCTTCAAGGACATAACCCATGCCGCGCACGGTATGAATCAGCTTGTTGGGAAACTCATCGTCGATCTTCAGGCGCAAACGGCGGATCGCGACCTCGATAACATTGGTGTCGCTGTCGAAATTCATGTCCCAGACCTGGGAGGCGATTAGTGATTTGGGCAGCACCTCACCCTGGCGCCGCAGGAGCATTTCCAGCAGGGCGAACTCCTTGGCGGTCAGGTCGATGCGTCGACCGCCGCGCTCCACCCGGCGGCGGATCAAGTCCAGGCGCAGGTCGGTCAGTTGCAGGCTGGTTTCCTGAGGCGAAGCGTTGCCGCGTCGCAACAGGCTGCGGACCCGAGCCAGCAATTCGGAGAAGGCGAACGGCTTGACCAGGTAATCGTCGGCACCGAGTTCGAGGCCGTGGACTCTGTCCTCCACCGCATCTCGCGCCGTCAGAAAAAGGACTGGCGTATCGAGGCCGGCGCCACGCACCGCCTGCAGGATTTGCCAGCCATCGCGACCGGGTAGCATCACATCAAGGATCAACAACGCGTAGTCACCACTCAAAGCCAGTTGTTGCCCGGTGCTGCCGTCGGCTGTCAGCTCGGTGTTGAAACCGGCCTCGGTCAGGCCCTGGCGCAAGTAGTGGCCGGTTTTCGGTTGGTCTTCGACGATCAGCAGTTTCATGGGCAACTCGAGGCAAGTGGAACGAACGCTTTATACCGTGGGCAGCGTTAATACAGGTCAACCTGACAAAGTTGTAATCTGCATGTCAGGTTGCGGGCAGTGGTGACAGTTTAGAGTTTTCCACAGGCTGAACCTTATCTTGTTGGAGTACGACTATGTTTTTGCGCAAATCTCTGGGGCTGGCCGCGTGTTTGCTGGCTCTGAGCTTGCCGGTGTGGGCAGCGCCGGCGCATACCTACGATTTCGGTCAGCCAGCCCCGGCGGCCAAGGCTACTCGCAGTGTCGAGGTGGTGATGGGTGACATGTCGTTCACGGCCAAGGCGATCGATATCAAAGCCGGTGAGACGGTTCGTTTTGTGCTGGTGAATAAAGGCCAGTTGTTGCACGAATTCAACCTCGGCGACGCGGCGATGCACGCCAGGCATCAGCAGGAAATGATGAAGATGCAGCAGAGCGGCATGCTGACGCCTACAGGCATGAAGGAAATGGACCACGGTTCGATGGCTGGCATGGACCACGGGATGATGAAGCACGACGACCCGAACAGCGTCCTCGTCGAACCGGGAAAAACGGCCGAGCTGACCTGGACCTTCAGCAAGGCCACCCGCCTGGAATTTGCCTGCAACATTCCCGGCCATTACCAGGCGGGCATGGTCGGCAAACTGACTGTCAGTCAGTAAGCACTCAAAGGCGGGTGCAAAGGCTGGTAGAATCCGCTGATTATTCAGTCAGGTTTCCGCCATGCATCCCGCAGCCGAACTCTCGCCGCTGGGCAAGTCCAGCGAATACATCGCCACTTATACGCCGTCCTTGCTGTTCCCGATCCCGCGCACCGCGAAATGGGCGGAGTTGGGCCTGACGGCGCAAACCCTGCCTTACAAGGGTGTGGACTTCTGGAACTGCTTCGAGCTGTCGTGGCTGTTGCCGTCCGGCAAGCCGGTGGTGGCGATTGGCGAATTCAGCATCCCGGCGGATTCGCCGAACATCATCGAATCGAAGTCGTTCAAGCTGTACCTGAACTCGTTGAATCAGACGCCATTTGCCGATACCCCGACCCTTGAAGCGACGCTGGTCAAAGACCTGTCGGCCGCTGCCGGCAAGCCGGTTGGCGTGCGGATTCGCAGCCTCAAGGAGGTCGAAGCCGAAGGCGTCGTGGCGTTGCCGGGTGTGTGCATCGATGATCTGGACATCAGCGTCAGTAACTACGAGCATCCGCGCCCGGAATTGTTGCGTTGCGATGATTCGCGCATTGTCGAAGAGAGCGTGCACAGCCATTTGCTCAAATCCAACTGCCCGGTCACCAGTCAGCCGGACTGGGGCAGCGTGGCAGTGGAATACCGTGGCGCGGCGCTGGATCACGCGAGTTTGCTGGAATACATCGTGAGCTTTCGTCAGCACTCGGACTTCCATGAGCAGTGCGTGGAACGGATTTTCCTCGACTTGCAGCGGTTGCTGAAACCGGAGAAGTTGACGGTCTACGCGCGGTATGTGCGACGCGGTGGGTTGGACATCAACCCGTATCGCAGTACTGAAGAAATGCAACTGCCGAACCATCGTCTGGTCCGGCAATAAAGTACCCCCTGTGGGAGCGGGCTTGCTCGCGAAAGCGTAGTGTCAGGCGCTATTTATGTCGACTGACACACCGCTTTCGCGAGCAAGCCCGCTCCCACAAGGGGATTGCATTGCGAATTGTAAAAATGAAAAAAGCCCCGCTAGCGATAGCAGGGCTTTTTGCATCTGGCGGGTTCAGATCCCCATGTTGGCCAAGGCTTGCACGATGTTGCGCAAGGTGCCGGCGAGGGTAGGGTGTTCGATTTCGAAGCGCTCGACGGCCAGGTTCACATTGTCGGCGAGGTTGGAGTCTTTGGTTTTGGTTTCCAGCTCAAGCTCGAGTTCGATCTGTTGCATCAGCGCGTGCAGGTCTTCGCGCTCGGCCTCCGTCAGCGGCGGATTCTGTTCCAATTGCTCGCGCAGAGTATTGAGTTGTTGTTGCAGTTCGCGGGCAGGCATGGCGTTCTTCCTTTTATCGATAGGCACTGGCATAGACCGCAGCAGCGTGCCAAAGGTCTATGGCTTCCCTTTAGATTAATCCACTCCTGTCTTGCCTGCATGATCTCGATCAGGGCTTTTCGCCCTTGAGCCGACGCAGGCTGATGTCCGCCAGGCAGGTGTCGAGCTCACCGAGGTGATCGATCACCGAATGCACACCCAGGCTGAACAATTGCACGGTCGCTTTACCACGCAGGTGTTCGCGCTCCTTTTGACTCAAGGCCTGCCATTCACCGGGTGCCAAACCGCAGAGCGAACCGCAGGACGCCAGACCGATCGTCCACAGCCCGGCATTCAGTCCCGATTGCAGCAATCGCGGTTCGCCGCTGACCAGCACGCAACCATCGAGTTGTTCGACATTCAATGCCATCAAGGCTTGCCAGCAAGCGTTCGGCGCCGGCCATGGATTGATTGTTGCTGGGTGTTGCGAAGGCTTGATCCACGAAGGCAACGCGCTGGCCAGGGAGTGGGTGAGGGCGGGGGGCAACTCGTCGAGCCAGGCGCAAGGAATCTGCTGGAGCTGCAAGCTGTTCAGACTGTCCAGCGCGCCGGGCGTGACCTCGGCGTGCTCGGCCGTGTGAGTGTCGTGCTGGCGCATCCGGGCGCCGAAATCCACCAGGCAACCACTGAGCCCGAACAGTACGGCGGTCAGGCTGGGTGCGGCAAGGGGCAAGGCTTCGGCGTGCGGCATATCAACGTCCCTGAAATAACGGCAAGGCTAGGTGCTGCCGGTGACAGTTGCATGACACTGATGTGAAGTGCTCTCAGTCAGGACGAATCATCCGTAGGTCATCACGCGCGAGGCTGCCCTAAACCGGCTTTTCCGTCTTATACTAGCCAGCTTATCGCCTGGGCCAAGCGCCCATGCCAGTACAATCCAAGGAGTTTTCTATGCGCTGGAGCAATCGTCTAGCTCAGCTTTGTGTGTGTGCCAGCGTTTTGGTGGTTCCGTTCGCAGCCCAGGCTGCCACGGAAGAAGACCCTTGGGAAAGCGTCAACCGTCCAATCTTTCAGTTCAACGACTTCGTCGACACTTATGCACTCAAGCCAATCGCTCAAGGCTACGAGTTCGTGACGCCGCAGTTTCTGGAAGACGGCATTCACAACATGTTTCGCAACGTCGGTGATGTCACCAACCTTGCCAACAACGTCTTGCAGGCTAAACCGGCCGCGGCTGGCGTCGACACTGCGCGTCTGATCTTCAACACCACCTTCGGCCTGCTGGGCTTCTTCGACGTCGGCACTAAAATGGGCCTGAATCGTAGCGACGAAGACTTTGGCCAGACGCTCGGTTACTGGGGCGTGGGCAGCGGCCCGTATGTGATGTTGCCGCTGTTGGGCCCAAGCACGTTGCGCGATGCTCCATCCAGGTACGTCGACGGCTACACCGGCCCGTACCGCTATATCAACGACGTGCCCGTGCGTAACTCGATCTTCGGCCTGAACATTGTCGACACCCGCGCAAGTCTGCTGTCGAGCGAGAAGTTGATCAGCGGCGACAAATACACCTTCATCCGCAATGCGTATTTGCAGAACCGCGAGTTCAAAGTCAAAGACGGCCAGGTCGAAGACGATTTTTGATCTCGACCCGTAAAATGAAGAAGGCGGCCAATCGGCCGCCTTCTTTCGATTGGATCCGAGCTTATTTCATCTTCAAGATTGTAAGCCCGAGTTTCTGACTGCCATCGTCCTGTTCTTTCACCCATACAACTTCGGTGTCGGCTTCAAGCCCTTTAAGCGCTACGTGATCGGAATCGATGCGCACGCTGAGCCGGTCACCGACCTTGAACAGGTTGGGTGCCTCAACCTGCATGCCACTGCTGGAAAGGTCTATGCAGACGGCTGGCACCTCATCGCCTTCGTGAATCAGCGACACATCGGCATCGACCCGCATGCGGATGAAATCGCGCTTTTCGCTGTAGTCCCGATCGGTTTGACTCATGGGCTTCATCCTTCCATTGGGTTACGGTTTTGCCTGTTCTTATAACTCCCGGTGATTTGACAAGTAAAGACGTCAAGCGACCATCGGCGTGAGCTTGAAACGCCCCGCGGATGGGAGTACCGTCTGCGCCTTAGAAGGGCACCTCTGGTGTACCTGTGTGTAGGGCAAACGCTCGATAACAGTGCAGTAGAGAGGCTAGAAAGCGAATCCAGTAGTGTGAGCCGGGCTAAACCCCCTGCCTGCTACGCCAACCTAATTCTGGCGCCGTTTGCCCACATGCCAAAAACCAGTGCCACGTTGCTGATAATCGATGATGACGAAGTAGTGCGCGCGAGCCTCGCGGCCTACTTGGAAGACAGTGGTTTCAGTGTCCTGCAGGCCAGTAATGGCCAGCAGGGTCTTCAGGTATTCGAGCAAGACAAGCCCGACTTGGTCATCTGCGATCTGCGCATGCCGCAGATGGGCGGACTCGAACTCATTCGCCAGGTCACCGAGCTGTCGCCGCAAACCCCGGTGATCGTGGTTTCGGGTGCCGGCGTGATGAACGACGCGGTCGAGGCCTTGCGCCTGGGTGCGGCGGATTACCTGATCAAGCCTCTCGAAGATCTGGCTGTGCTCGAGCACTCTGTGCGCCGTGCCCTGGATCGTGCGCGCCTGCTGCTGGAAAACCAGCGCTACCGCGAGAAGCTGGAAAAGGCCAACCGCGAGCTCGCCGCCAGCCTGAACCTGCTCCAGGAAGACCAGAACGCCGGTCGCCAGGTGCAGATGAACATGCTGCCGGTCAGCCCCTGGACCATCGACGAGTTCCAGTTCGCCCACCAGATCATCCCGTCGCTGTACCTGTCGGGTGATTTCGTTGACTACTTTCGGGTCGATGAGCGTCGGGTAGCTTTTTACCTGGCGGACGTTTCCGGTCATGGCGCCTCTTCAGCCTTCGTCACCGTGCTGCTAAAGTTCATGACCACGCGCTTGCTGTTCGAATCCAAGCGCAGCGGCACATTGCCGGAATTCAAGCCTTCAGAGGTCCTTGGTCATATCAACCGAGGCCTGATCAGTTGTAAGCTGGGTAAACACGTCACAATGGTCGGTGGTGTCATCGACGAGGAGACAGGTTTGTTGACCTATAGCATCGGTGGTCATTTGCCGTTGCCTGTGTTGTACACGCCAGACAGTGTTCGTTATCTGGAAGGGCGTGGTCTGCCGGTGGGCCTCTTCAATGAAGCCACCTATGAAGACCACGTGCTGGAGCTGCCGCCAACATTCAGCCTGACGCTGATGTCCGATGGCATTCTGGACCTTTTGCCAGAACCTACACTCAAAGAAAAAGAAGCGGCTTTGCCCCAACGGGTCAAAGCAGCGGGCGGCAGCCTGGATGGTCTGCGGCAGGTTTTTGGATTGGCCACGCTAGGGGAGATGCCGGATGATATCGCCCTGTTGGTGTTGAGCAGGAATCTTTAATGAGTACCGGTAGAATCCAGTTCGCCGAACAGGACGGCACCTTCGTCCTGAAGTTCGTCGGTGAAGTTCGCCTGACCCTATGTTCGGCGTTGGATGCGACTATTGAGCGGATCTTCACCGCGTTGAATTTCAACGCGATCGTGATCGATCTGACCGAAACCCGCAGCATCGACAGCACCACCCTTGGTTTGCTTGCCAAACTGTCGATCCTGTCGCGGCAAAAGGTCGGCCTGCTGCCGACCGTCGTCACCACCCACGAAGACATCACCCGTCTGCTGCAGTCCATGGGCTTCGAGCAAGTGTTCAACATCGTTGACCGCCCGATCCCGTGCCCTGAATGCCTGACCGACCTGCCAGACCAGGATCAGTCCGAGGAAGTCGTGCGGATCAAAGTGCTCGAAGCACACAAAATCCTCATGGGCCTGAACGACTCCAACCGTGAAGCCTTTCATGATCTGGTGAACGCCCTCGAGCGTCACTGATTCCATAAGCGACGCACAAAAAAGGGCGAACCTGTAAGGGTTCGCCCTTTTTGCATTGAGCTGAACTAGATCACAGCTTGGCTTGCAGCAGTGCTTCGAGTTTTTCCTGGTCGCGAGCGAATTGACGAATCCCCTCAGCCAGTTTCTCGGTCGCCATCGCATCCTCGTTGGACAACCAGCGGAACTGCGCTTCATTCAGGCTCAAACGCGCCTCTCCCGCATGCCCCGGGGCCAGCTTGCGCTCCAGCTTGCCAGTGTCCGCCGCCAGCTGTTCCAGCAGGTCTGGGCTGATGGTCAGGCGATCACACCCGGCCAACTGCTCAATCTGATTCAGGTTGCGGAAGCTCGCACCCATGACCACGGTCTTGTAGTCATTGGCCTTGTAGTAGTTGTAGATACGCGTCACCGACTGCACGCCCGGATCATCCGCACCGGTGTAGTCGTTTCCATTGGCCTTCTTGTACCAGTCGTAAATGCGGCCCACGAACGGCGAAATCAGGAACACTCCGGCGTCAGCGCACGCCGCCGCCTGAGCAAAGGAGAACAGCAGCGTCAGGTTGGTCTGGATGCCTTCCTTTTCCAGCGTCTCGGCGGCACGGATGCCTTCCCAGGTGGAAGCGATCTTGATCAGCACACGGTCACGGCCAATGCCAGCCTTGTCGTACAGGTCGATCAGACGGTGCGCACGCTTCAATACGGCGTCAGTGTCGAACGACAGGCGCGCATCCACTTCAGTGGAAATGCGGCCCGGTACAACCTTCAGGATTTCCTGGCCTACCGCCACGCCAAAGCGGTCGCTGGCCAGGCCCACATCGCCCTTGCAGTCGTGAACGCAGGCGTTCAGCAACTCGGCATACCCGGGAATGGCCGCCGCTTTCAGCAGCAGGGAAGGGTTAGTGGTAGCGTCGACGGGTTTTACGCGAGCGATAGCTTCGAAGTCGCCGGTGTCGGCAACTACGGTGGTCATTTGTTTGAGTTGTTCCAGCTTGGAAGTCATGGGCGTGCTCTGTCCTATGGGTCTAATGACATTACCCGAGCGCTGACAGCCACTCAAGGGCGCATGTACGTATCGGTGGCCCCGTTGGCAACAACCGGAGAACGGATGTTTGAAAGGTGGGGCGCGGGTCTCGGTAAATACGATGCCAAAACCGCGCGCAGGTTCAAAGCAACTGACCGTTGACGGCTCTGTGGCAACTCTGGCGCCTGAGCTGGCATACCTGCATTCGGGCGCCAACCGGTGTTAAAAATGGTCAAGTTCACCCGTTATAAGATGTCAATTAGTGCCACTCGGATGGCGTGTAATGTGGCGTGGATAAATGTAGGTATTGGATGGGGAAATGACTTCACAAGGGGAGCGGGTGTCTGCAATTGTGGAGGCCTTCGATGACTTTATTCTCGGTTATGTCTTGAAGAAATTGACCGAAGTATTTGAAGAGCTGATGGCCGCATCAAAGAAGAACCATCCGGACAATATGACGGGTCTGGTTGAAATGGGAAGAGTGAAAGCCGCAAAGAAAGTTCCCGGCTGGCTAAATCGAGTGAAACACAGCATGCCCAGTCAAGTCACTCGCGTGTTGATGGAACAAATGAACGACTCACAGAAGTCCAAACATGACCTGCGGTTTGAAGCGCAAGCCGTATTGTTCGAGGTGCTTGTGGAGGAGTCACTGGCAATGGACGCCGCGAGTTATGCAGCATGGATTAATAAAAGCCCCTGTTAACGGTGTGCGCGGTCATTCGACAGGTTACTTCAATAGCATTTTGACGGCGGCTTCCGCAGGTTTTGATGTTCCATCGGACGACTTTAATCCAAAACTTCGCTCACGATCATTACTGCCAGAGTCGCTGTTTTTCCATTCGTATAGGGAAGTCAGCGGTATATTCAGTTTTTTGACATCCGAGATGAATCTTGTAATGCGCGATGCTTGTCCCGCAGTGCCTCCGATGGAACTGAGCGATGGCACTCCCCATTCGGTAATCACCCCCGGCACTTGGAAGTTATCAAGGATAAACGCTTGAGCACGGCTGATCTCGGTGCCCGACATGCCATACGGGTGATAAGAAACAGCGCTGAGGCATTGTGGGTGTTCCTTCAAGATTTCAGTCAGTGCGACGGTCGCCCTGGAGTCTTTGGTGGGGGCCTTCGCGAATCCAAACCCGATCAGGGGGGTTGAGTGATCCCGCTTTTGTAACGCGTTGCACACTGCGCTCATGAACGGCACAAACGTTACTTCAAAATCCTGGGTAGGCCAGTATTTTGGCAAGTCCGGTTCATTCCAGATTTCAATGGCGACAAGCTGCGTACTGAAGGCGTTTTCCAGACCGATGACCGAGTTGGCGAATGAATCTCCCGCAGCGGCGAGATCTCTGCCACTGCTTTGCGTTTTGTGGGTTAGCGCTTTAGTGGAGCGAACGGTCATCAATACTGGCAGGTCGGCGGATTTGGCAGCAGCGAAGGCTTCATTGATCTGGTGTTGATACGCCGGGTTACCCAGGCTGTTTGTCCATACGCCAAGGCGCACGAAGCCGAACCCTGAGGCTTTGATCTGATGGGCGTCAGCGGTCGAGAAATTCTGGATCTTCACCTGAACGCCTATTGTCTTGCTGTCCTGAGCCAGCGCTGAAAAAGCCTGACTGGCGTAAACAGGAACGACGGCGCCAAGTATAAATAGCGTTGAAGTGGCAATCAGTCGAAAACACGTGGAGGGCATAACGGGCAATTCCTATAGTCGTCCCAGGTAGGGGGCAGGGGAAAATATCATTAGTCAATTAATACAGCGATACCATCAATCTTCCATCACAGACGCCCATTGTTAATATTGGTCGGATAAATAACTTCCCTGGCGCAGGTGTTATTTATGGTCCGGTTTTCTGGTTGGGCGTTTTTTGTGTGTCGTGGTATTTAATGCGAAAGTATTTTCATGATGGATCCCTCTCAGAGTGCGGGACGGTCTTGTTGGCTCACTTATATCCTCGCTACACGTGGGCTGAATCGACACTACACGGGAAGAGTAGCCTTGTTCAGAAAGATTCTTGTGGTCTGCGTCGGCAATATTTGCCGAAGTCCTACCGCTGAACTGTTGCTACGCCATGCGCTGCAACCTTCGGGTATCTCAGTGACCTCCGCGGGATTGAACGCGCGGGTGGGTGAGTCTATGGAACCCGACGCACTTCGGGTTCTTGAAGAACAGGGGCACGAAGACCAAGGGTTTAAAGCGCGGCAGATTACGCCCGCCATTGTCAATGAATCAGACCTCATTCTGGTCATGGAAAAAGAGCATGTACAGGGCGTACTAAAGATTGCATCACACGCCAGGGGCAAAGTGTTTCTTCTGGGGAAGTGGCAGAGTGAACGCGAAATAAAGGACCCGTATCGTCAAGGAAAAGCTGCGTTTGTCCATGCCCATGCATTGATTGAAGATGCCGTTTGCTCATGGGCGCAGCGCCTCGGACGTTAATGGATGATTTTCAGATTAGTAATAATGGTAAAAGAATAGACCTTATGCAGTTACCGTCAGTAATCAGCACCCGGGATAAAGACAGAGACGAGATTGATCTGCTCGGTTTATTAGGCACATTGATTGACCATAAATGGTTAATAGGTGCCATCACCGGGGCGTTCATGGTGACCGGTGCCGCGTATTCGATTTTATCGCCGCCCGTGTATCTGGCAAATGCCCTGGTCCAGGTCGAGCCGAAAAAGAACGACATGCTGGGATTCTCGGATATCAGCAGCATGCTCGGTGGACAATCACCGGCGGCGACCGAGATCGGCATTATCAAGTCTCGCGCGGTTATCGGTAAAACGGTCGATGATCTGCATCTTGATATTGTGATTACGCCCAACACCTTTCCCGTCGTCGGCGGCTTTCTTGCTCGGCGCTATAAAAGCAGCCCCACTGAAAGTGTCTCGCCACCGCGCTTTGGCATGAACAGTTATGCATGGGGCGGCGAGCGCCTTGATATCGAACAGCTTGATCTGCCGGCTGAATTATTGGGCAAGAAATTGATGCTGGTTGCCGAAGAGCAGAATCGATTCAAACTCTACGATGACAACGGCGGTTTGTTGGCCGATGGCGCCACAGGCGAAGCCATCGCGCAGGAGGGTGTCGAGGTCCTTATCGCGAGCATGGCCGCGAACCCGGGCACTAAATTTGAAGTCGTGCGCAATCCACGCATTGTCACCATTCAGAATTACCAGGACGCCCTCGATGTCTCCGAGCAAGGTAAAGAATCGGGCATCATCAGTCTGGCTCTGGCCAGCACCGACTACACCCTGGCGGTGAAGATTCTCAACAAGATCTCAAGGCTTTATGTGCAGCAGAATGTGCAACGTACTTCTGCCGAGGCTGCCCAGAGTCTGGAGTTTCTTCAGGCACAATTACCGCAAGTCAAAGACGATCTGGTCAAAGCCAGCAACGCACTGAACAGCTATCAGACCCGCGGAAACACAGTCAACATCTCCCTCGAAACCAAGTCTGTGCTGGAACAGATGGTGGTGCTGGATACGCGCATCTCGGATCTGAAACTCCAGCAAGCGGACTT
The DNA here is from genome assembly GCF_059695935.1 of Pseudomonas sp. LBUM1660. Lineage (NCBI taxonomy): Bacteria > Pseudomonadati > Pseudomonadota > Gammaproteobacteria > Pseudomonadales > Pseudomonadaceae > Pseudomonas > Pseudomonas sp. LBUM1660. The sequence goes on from NZ_CP166795.1 coordinate 2,280,503, forward strand.
GGATCGAAAGTTCACCCGGGAGCACCCGGCCTACCGCGCATTGATGGCGCAGATGGGGGATTTGAACAAACAGCGACAGGGGTTGGAAAAGAAAGTCCAGGGGCTTCCGGCTACACAGCAGGAGCTGTTGAACCTGACCCGTGATGTGGAAGTGGCGACACAAATCTATACCCAGTTGCTGAACAAATCCCAAGAACTCGACATCGTCAGGGCAGGGGCGGTCGGCAATGCACGGTTGATTGATACGGCGGACGTCGACATCACCACCCCGGTCAAACCGCGTAAAGCCCTGATCGTACTGATTGCGACTTTGCTGGGTGGCTTTGTCGGTGTAGCGCTGGTGTTAGTGCGTAAATCGCTGAGCAGAGGACTCGAAGGGCCGGAAGCCATCGAGCAACTGGGTCTGCCGGTTTATGCCTCCATTCCTTACAGCACCCTGCAACAAGAAGAGGACACTAAAAAAGTCCGACTGGGCGACAGCGCCAACAGCCAGTCTTTTCTATTGGCCCTGCGTAACCCCACCGACTTGTCCATCGAATCGATACGTAGCCTGCGAACCTGCCTGCATTTTGCAGGGCTGGATGCGACCAACAACCGGATCATGATCTCCGGTCCGAGCCCTCAGGTAGGCAAGACGTTTGTCTCTTCTAATCTGGCCGCGGTCATCGCTCAAAGTGGGCAGAGGGTCGTGCTGATCGATGCCGATATGCGCAAAGGTCATCTGCACAAGACCTTGGCGACACCGATCAGCAATGGCTTGTCCGATCTGTTGACCAAGCGCTGCAGTATCGAGCAAGCGATCAATAAACTCGAAGTCGATAACCTGCATTTCATCAGTCGTGGACAAGTACCGCCCAACCCGTCCGAGCTGTTGATGCATGCCAACTTCAGAGAACTCCTCACTGAACTGAGCGAACTCTACGACGTGGTAATCATCGACACGCCACCTCTTCTGGCCGTGACAGATGCGGCCATCGTTGGCCGTGAAGCCGCCATTAATCTGATCGTGACGCGCTTCGGCGTCAATCCAGCCAAAGAGATCGAATTGACGATTCGTCGGTTTGCTCAAAACGGCATCGAATTGAAAGGCGCGATTTTCAACGGTGTCGAGAAACGAGCGTCCAGTTATTACGGTAATGGCAGTTATGGCTATTACAACTACGAGTACGCCTCTGACAAGTCGTAATGCGAGTTCTATTTGCCAGGTAATGGACTGAGGGTGGACTAACCATTCTCCGGTCCCTGTTGCCTTGTGACTACGATAATGGAGTTGGGTGGATTGTGAAAAAAATACTACATGTGGCGGAAACGATTAAAGGTGGCGTTGCGACGGTCATCCGGACGATATCAACCCCTCCCAAGGGCGACGCCCAGCAGTATGAATTGGTGTATTTGATTCCGTTCGATCAGAGAAAAGAACTGCATGGCATTGATGAAAAAGACATCAGGACCTTCTCCCGAAACAAGAGAGATGTCGTCTCCCTGCTGCGGTTTGCCTGGCAACTCGTCCGAGTGATCTTCAAGGAAAAACCGGATGTCGTGCACTTGCACAGCACGTTTTCCGGGGTCATTGGCCGATGTGTGTGTTTAATCTTGCGCCCTTGGCGGTCACCGAAAATCATCTACTGCCCGCACGCGTTTTCGTTCTTGATGGAAAGCTCTCCCGCCAAGCAGAAAGTGTATTCACTGATTGAGCGGCTTTTGCAAAAAGTCACGGATGTCATTATCTGTGTCAGCCAGTATGAACTGGATAAAGCGGCCTCGTTCGGTATCGACCGCCACCGTATGAAACTGATCTACAACGGCATTCATTATAAAAACGATGAGAGCCTGTCCAGTCAGTGCACGGATATTCAACTTTTATTTGTGGGTCGACTGGACTACCAGAAGGGCTTTGATGTCCTGCTCAAGGCATTCACGGAAGTCGAGCGCACCGACTTGAAACTGACGGTGGTCGGGAGTGCGGTGAATGAGGAGCCGGTAGAGTGCCCTGTCATTGACGCCGTTGAATACCTGCCTTGGGTGACCCCGGCCGAAGTCAATGCTCTCTATAAAACCGCCGATGCCCTGATTGTCCCCAGTCGCTGGGAAGGTTTTGCCATGGTTCCCCTTGAGGGCATGGCCATGGGCGTGCCCGTTATTGCCAGTGACTGCACTTCGCTCCCTGAACTGGTTACGCACGACGTCACGGGCTACATATTTTCGACGGGCGATCACCAGGCGCTCGGCAACATCTTAGTGAACATCAAGAAACAAAAGTTGCTGGAACTCGGCACCGCAAGCCGCAAGCGGGTGCGCGAACGGTTCAGCGCAACGCTGATGATCCAGCAAACCTATGACGTGTATTCCGCTCAAACTTATTAAGTAGATATCAAGATATGAACGTTACTATTTTGCATGGCTACAGTGCATCCAATTCCGGTGATGGCCTCCTGGTGGATTTGGCAATTGCCTTGGTGCTGCGAAACTTCGGTGCCGACACGTTAATCAATGTCGTTGCATCAGACCCCCAATCATTCAGTTACCTTCCCTATAAGCGGTATGACGCGCCGGTCATGGCGGCTAAAGGACTGGGACGCGTGAAGGAAGCGGTTTTCCTTAAACAGTCTTACGCACCGCTCGCTGACCTCTTGAGCACCAGCGATCTGATCGTCGGGGTGGGCGGTGGGTACATGCGGTCAAAGAGCGCCTTTGAACACATCAAGCTGAAACTGGGCCATGCCAAACAGCTCGAAACGGCGATCTTGAGCAAGGTGCCGTCGGTTTACCTGCCGCAAAGTATCGGCCCGTTCCACGGTGAGAGCAGCGCGATCGTAAAACACTATGCCAGTGCCGATGCGGTGTTTGTCCGCGACAACAGGTCGTCGGCTATTTTCCAATCCAATGAAAATGTTTATCGAGCGCCAGACCTGGCGGTCCAGGCGTTGGCGAAAAAGATTCTGGTGCAACCCAAGTTCACCCGCTGCGCGTCATCGCCGGCCGTGGTCTGCGTGGTTTTACGCAAGCCGCCGGAATGGAGCAAAGAGAAAAAGATCGCCTACGTTGCCAACTTGAAGCTTCTTTTGAAGAGACTAAGGGCGAAAAGCAAAGTGGTATGTGCTGTTCAAAGCGCCGTCCGTGGCAACGATGACGGGGCGTTCTATCGGGAACTTGGCATTACCGAGGACCTCTTGCCTTTGAAGGCGACCCTGTCCAAGTATCAGCCCGACCTGGTCATCTCCGTAAGGCTGCACGGAGCCATCGAGTCTTTACTCGCCGGCGTACCTGCGTTTCATATCAGCTATGAACGCAAAGGTTTTGGCGCCTATCAGGATATGGGCGTGGAAGATTGGGTAATCAACGGCGGGGACATAAATGTCGACACGATCATTGACACTGTTTACGCCCCGAACGCGTTGTCCAGATTCGGTAAAAAACTGACGGACACCTGCAAAGAAATCGAAGCCAAAACGGAGCTGATGGACACGATTATCAAAGGGATTGTTCGATGATATTTCGGCTGTTGCTACGCGGAGGTGCATTAGGCGCAAAGTTCTTGCTGGTGTTGGCCATCACGCATTACCTGGGTTACGAGGCATTGGGTTTCTACGGGGTGGTGGTGGCCGCTTCGTTGATCGCCTCGAAGTTTTACAGCGTCGGGTTCAGTTCTGAAATCAACCGGCTGATCAGCGTGGAGGGCAGTACGAAGCTTGTCGTTGATAAGGTACTGATTCTGTACCTGGCCGTTGGTTTGTTGTTATCGGTGGTCACGGTCGCGCTTTACTCACTGTTCAGCGATGTTGAGGCGAGTGCCGCGTTGATCGCGTGCGTCACGCTGTTGCTGCTCACCGAGCATCTGTCCTTCGAAATAAACTCGTTTGTCTTTTCCGCACAAAAGGCCAACTGGGGCGCGTTGTTGTTTTTCATCAAGACCGGCCTCTGGGCGCTCCTTGCCGTGGGCGGACTGATGGCGGGCGTAGTGTCCACCATCGCCAGTGTGCTTTGGTTATGGGTGGCCACCAACCTGTTGGTCATCGTGGCCGGTTACTTCATTGTGGTTAACGTTCATAAGGGCCGGGACGTCAGTGCCGTTACCACGGTTTCCGTCTGGAGAGCAGGGTTGCCCTTTTATCTGGGCGGCGGCCTGATCGCATTAAGTCAGTACGCTGAACGTTTTCTGATTCTGGACATTGAACCGTATGCCAGCCTCGGCAAATACGTTTACTCCTGGTCTGCCGCCAACACGTTGCAAGCATTGTCCTACGCCGTTGTTGCAGTGGTGGGCATTCCCGTGCTCGCCAAGCGTTATAAAAATAACCAGCAGGCGCTGACGGTTCGGCAATTGTTCGTTAATCAATGGGTGCTGCGCTCCTTGATTGTTTCCTGCGCGGTAGCTGTGCTGATTTATGCCTTCTTCAACATCCTGCTCGATTACGTGGACGCGGCAGTCCCGCGCCCGGATAACCGGATTTTAGCGATCCTGATTTTCTCTTTTGCCCTGCGCGCCGTCGGCGACATCGTGTGGGGAGGTCTTATTGCCTCAAAGAACAGTCGGGTCTCATTAGCCAGTGCGGCGATCTGCCTGGCGATTTCACTGCCCGTCAGTTATGTGCTCATCAAGCACTATTCAATTTACGGCGCGGCGTGGGGCAATGTCTTTTCGATCACGGTGCAGTTGGCCGTCATTGCGTTGCTGACCAGATTTGCCCGGTCGAAGGGGGCCTTGTAATGGCCATCTCTCTACCGTCCATAGAGTTTCGCGGAAGAAAACTCGATTCGCCCATTTCATTCCTGATTCTGCTGTGTGGTCTTTTTCTGTCTATTGCGATGCCGCTGCTGATGCACCGCGATCCTGGCCCGGATGCCATGACCCTGTGGACGTCATACGTTCGTTCAGATAATTGCAATTTCTGGAATCCGTTTTCACCAGACCGGTCCTCTTACGAGTGCTCCGCCTACCTGCTGCGTCCCACCGGTATCAACCTGACCAATGCGTGGGCCTACGGGATGTTGTGCAACCTGTTTCTGACCTCCATCCCGATCTTCATCTTCAAAAGAATACCGATAACGCTCTTCCTGACCTTGTGCCTTTGGGGGGTGGTCAGGTCGTTTTTCCTCGATAACCTGACCAAGGAGATCATTGTCTCGGTGGCGGTGATCGCCATTCTGTTTTTCTCCTTTTCGAAACGCTACCGCGCGGGCTTTTTCCTCTCTGCGCTGTTTTATGGCGTGCTGATCCGACCCTACTGGATATTGTTTTCGCTGGTCTGGGTCGGCGTGTGCGTGATGAAGAAGCATGTGTCGCGTTTCAGCTTTTTCGTGATGTTGTTTATGTTCTACCTGGTGATCGCGACGGCCATTCAGTTGCTGGTCGGCTATTCGGTTTCGTCCATTCGCGCCAGTAACAATGAACAGCGGACTTTGGGTGAAGAAGGCTCGAAGTCATTGATCGTTTCGTGGATTAACGGCGGTGACTTCGTGTCGCAGGCCGTGGACTCGATGAGCATCTTTTTCAGGCTGTCTTTCCCGGTGGAGTTGATCCTGCTCTCCGGCCTGGGGCAGATCATATTCGTCGTCCTGATGATGATGACCTCGTTATTGATGTTCAAAATGATCACGTCGAGTCATTACAAAGGCTCAACCATCGAGCCGAAAGTCAAAGAGCTGATTGCGATCCCACTGTCCTTTTTATTGGTGCAGGGGTTGTTCGAGCCTGACTTCGGCTCGTTTGCCCGACATTTCTCCATGGTGGTGCCGGTGCTGTTTCTGGGCCTGGGATTGCAGTTGCGCTCAAAAAAACCTGAGTCGGTTGAATCAAGCGTCTTGAGCTGAGGTTTGTGGTTTATGCAAAGCAAGAAAAAATCGTTGGAAATAGAAACGCTCAGAGGCCTGGCATGCCTGCTGCTGGTGCTCTATCACGTGATAGGGCCGCTGGGCGGCGGACTGAAAATAGATCTGGGGTCACCTTTTCGGGTGTTGGCGGATTCGATGGTGTACGTCAGGATGCCGCTGTTCACCTTCATATCGGGCTACATCTATTCGATATACAAAATCAGAGGCAATGACTTCTCCGCTTACTGCGTTGGCAAGGTGAGAAGGTTGATCGTGCCGTTGTTTTTTGTCGGTATTCCGTTTTCGGTGCTGCAGGTTGTAGGGCCTGGGGTTAACAAGGAGGTCGGGTTGCTCGACGCCTTGTTGTCGTTCTACATACCGGTTAACCATTTCTGGTTTTTGCAGGCCGTCTTCATCATCTTTGTGTTTGTCGGTTTTCTGCAGTGGCGCGGTCTGTTGCAGACGGCGACGCGGTTGTATCTGCTGTTCTTGTTTTCGGCGCTGGTGTTCTTGTTGCCGGTCTTTCCGGTTGATGCGTTTGGCATCAATGGCGCGGTCTATTTGCTGCCGTTTTTTGTGACGGGGATGATTTGTCACGAAAAGGTCAGTGCCTTGAAGCAATCGCTGAAAGTGATCGGTCCGGTGGTGTTCATCTTTATATCGGTTGTGCTGCTGTATGTCGCCGCCGTGGATCGCGAACTTATTGTCGATCGTAGAAGCGTTGTCGGTTTGCTCGTTGGCTGTATGTCCTGTGTCGCGCTACTGTCGACTGACATGCGCTCGAAAGCCTTGATCTGGCTGGGTGGATATTCTTACGCCATTTTCCTTTTTCACGTGCTGTTTGCCGCCAGTTCGCGGTTCGCCTTGGGGCGTTTGGGCGTCACGGACGACAGCGTTCTGGTCGCAGGCGGCGTGCTGTGTGGATTGTTGGGGCCCGTGCTGTTGTCGAACGTTTTCAGCCGTTTCACCCTGACTTCCGTTCTGTTTTTGGGCGAGCGTGTTACCCGCAAAAAGGCCCCAGAGGTCGGGTTGAAGGTGCCTCAATCCTGAGCGCATTCAGCCGACTTCCTGATAGAGGGATGAGTCAATGGTAGATGTCGATGATGTGCGCCCCGTTCCTGCTCCCGTTGTCGAAGTGAGAAGTTCACGCGAGCGGCTTGCCGCAACGGCCAAGGGTAAAGCGGTGGAGGTGCTGGCCATCTCGGTGATTGGCGACAGTTACAGCGCGGGGCAGGACTTTTATCTCAATGCCCTCACTCAGCACCTGGCGAAAGATTTTGGTTTCGCCGGGCCTGGTTATGTCGGGTTCAATCACGGTGCCGCGCTCGGTGGTACGAATTTCAAATACACCCGCAGCAGCGAGAAGTACTTCGGTGGGGATTGGGACGTTTCCAGTCTTGGCCAGGCAAGTCCGGACAGCCGCACTGTTACCGGCCAGGTCGGTGCTTATGTTGAGCTGGACTCCAACGAAACGACTGCCATCGATACGTCTATCGCCCATGCCAAATTGCTTTACCTGGGCAATGGCAAATCAAGTGAGATGCGCTATCGGTGGACACCTTCAGACACCTGGCATCCTTTGACGATGGCCGGATCAGGGGTTCAGGAAATGCAACTTAGCGTCCCCGCCAATGATGAATGGTCGTTAAGGCTCGAAGTCGTGAAAGGTGCGCCGACGTTGTTTGGTCTGTGGCTGGCCAATAATCAGGGCGGCGTCAGGGTCTCCAAACTCGCCGCTTCTGGCGCCGCCTCAGGTGACTTTTATAAAAGCGATCCCCCATGGCAAACCCAATGGAAGGCCGTCGTTTCAAAGATACCGGCGGACGTTTACCTGATCATGCTAGGCGGTAATGATCAGGGATTTGGCGTTAAGCCCAAGGACTATCTGGAGAACATGAAAGGGTTGGTGCGGATGATTCGCGAAGTTCATCCGGCGGCGAGCATTAACGTCATCCTGCGTCAGGACACAACGCGCTCCAGTGCTTATCCGATGTCGGAGTACGCCCAGGTACTTGAGCCTTGGGCGCGTTCGGAAAACATTGTGTATTCGAGTTTGCAATGCACGTTCGGTCCCGACTTCAAACGCTACGCCAGTGGCGGGCCGACCCCCATGATCGGCCCGGACAACATCCATCCCATCCCGGGTTCGGGCGGTCGGCTGATTGCCGATTACGTGTATCGCCTGATTGTCGCAGGTGTCAGTGAGTCGCCGGGTCAGTGTGGTTCCGCTTTGAAATAATCATTCACCGTTCAAAGCGTTCCAGATGGCTCAGCAGCTCTGCGGTTTTCACAGGCATCAAATCAGGATCACATCGCGTTTCAATTTTGATGACGATTGCCGGGTCGCTGTAGCGCACGCGAACCCGGAATCGCCAATCATTGAAAATCACTTTAAGCCCGTCGCGTTCATCGATATCCAGGGCCTGGTGGGCGTATAGATTTTTCAGATGGTTCAAGAGTGCAAACGGGTCCCTGACCGGGCGATGGATATCGCCCGAAGAGGGGAACACCCCGATGCGCTCAACCAACAAGGTTGCGCCAAACCAGGCCACCGAGGTGGAGGATAACGACGGGGTTTTTGACAGCCAGGCCATCACCCCGACGTTGCTCGCTTTCTGTTCGATGTCTACCGAGCGTTTTGCAGTGGTCATAGTGGCCTGCCTGGGTGAATGGGTGGGTCAAAGACCGTTGAGATAAAGCTGCTCATAGCAAAAGTTGGTGGCGTCGATATAGCCTTCTGCACCGCCGCAATCAAAGCGCATGCCTTCGAACTTGTAGGCCAGCACGCAGCCATTTTGCGCCTGCTTCATCAGCGCGTCGGTGATCTGGATTTCGCCGCCCTTGCCCGGTTGGGTGTCGGCGATCAAATCAAAGATGTCGGGGGTCAGAATGTAGCGGCCAATGATCGCCAGGTTGGACGGGGCGTCCTCGGGCGCCGGCTTCTCGACCATGCTGTTGACCCGGTAGATGCCTTCGGAAATCAACTCGCCGGCGATCACGCCGTATTTGTGAGTCTGATCACGGGGCACTTCTTGAATGGCCACGATCGAGCAACGGAATTTTTTGTAGAGCTTGATCATCTGCGCCAGTACGCCGTCACCTTGCAGGTTCAGGCACAAGTCATCCGCCAGCACCACGGCAAACGGTTCGTCGCCGATCAAGGGACGACCGCTGAGAATCGCGTGCCCCAGGCCTTTCATTTCGACCTGACGGGTGTAGGCGAACGTGCAGGTTTCAATCAGCTCCCGGGTGCTGGCCAGAAACTTTTCCTTCTCGGTGCCGCGAATCTGGTGTTCCAGTTCATAGCTGATATCGAAATGGTCTTCCAGCGCACGTTTGCCCCGGCCGGTCACAATTGCCATGTGCTGCAGACCGGCGTCCCGAGCTTCTTCAACGGCGTACTGGATTAAAGGCTTGTTGACGATCGGCAGCATTTCCTTCGGCATGGCTTTAGTAGCAGGCAAGAAGCGCGTGCCATAACCGGCGGCGGGGAACAAGCATTTACGAATCATAGATATATCCTGGAAAGTCATTGTTCGCAGCCGCACGGAAAACAGTGTCGAGCGTGGCTGTGAGTTTTGATGTATTGCGGAAGTTGTACTTTAATACCTGAGTGGGGATTTATTGGCAATTATTAGCGAGTGAAGAACAGGGTAAATGTTATTAGTTGTCGGGGCTGATGGCTTTTAGTTAATTTTAGTCGGTGTCCGTCAATAGTGTTGGTTGTTCTGAAGTGCTAATAAGTGTTGGCGTCAATGGGTGATGTGCGCATTTAACATTACCTGTAATTGAGCACTTCAATACCCCACTATGGACCGCTCTATGAAGATTCTGGTAACGGGTGGAACCGGTTATATCGGTTCTCACACCACACTTGCGCTGCTTGAGGCGGGCTTCGACGTGGTTGTACTGGACAACCTTTGCAATAGCTCTGACGCGTCCCTGCATGCCATTGAAGCCATCTGCGGAAAATCTGCGTCAATGATTCGCGGGGACGTATGCGACCGGGCATTGCTGGACCGGATTTTTCAGCAACATTCCATCGATGCTGTCCTGCATTTTGCCGGGCTCAAGGCCGTAGGCGAGAGCGTGCGCAAGCCGCTTGAGTATTACGAGGCCAATGTTTGCGGGAGCATTACGCTGTGTCAGGCGATGTCCGCGGCCGGCGTATTCCGCCTGGTGTTCAGTTCATCGGCCACGGTGTACGGCGCGCCCGAGCAGATGCCGATTCGTGAAGATTTTCCTACAGGCACGCCGACCAATCCTTACGGGCAATCCAAGCTGTTCATCGAAAACGTGCTGCAGGATCTGTGTGCGGCAGAGCCGCGCTGGAGCATCGCGCTGCTGCGTTATTTCAACCCGATTGGTGCTCACGCCAGTGGTCACATGGGCGAAGACCCCAGCGGGATTCCCAATAACCTGGTGCCTTACATCAGCCAGGTGGCCGTCGGCAGTCTGCAGGAACTGTCGATATTTGGTGACGATTACCCCACCGTCGATGGCACCGGTGTGCGCGACTACATCCACGTGGTGGATCTGGCGGACGGGCACTTAAAGGCGTTGCAGTCGATCGCGACGCGCACCGGAATCAATATCTGGAACTTGGGCACGGGCGACGGTTACAGCGTTCTGGAGGTACTGCGGGCATTTGAACAGGCCTCGGGGCGGCCAGTGCCTTATCGGGTAATGCCACGACGCTCGGGCGACATCGCCGAGTGTTGGGCCGATCCTTCCAAAGCGGCGAATGAGCTCGGCTGGAAGGCCACGCGGAATTTGCAGGAGATGATGACGGACACCTGGCGTTGGCAATCGAATCATCCCAAGGGTTACCTCGACTAAGGCTTGTGGGAGCTCCAGCCCCTGGGTTTTCTGCTGAACTGTTATATCAGGACGCGATGTTAATTATGGTCGGGAAAATTGACTGGAAACCCGTCCCGCAAGTCCGTAGATATAAAGAACACGCAGGAAGGAGTTTGATATGAAAAAGATGATGGTAATTGCCGTGTTGTCGATGATGAGCAGCGGGGCTTTCGCAGTAGAAGCACCTCTTTCACTGGATACAAAAGTACTGGGTGATGTAACGGCGGCACAAGCTGCATTGGCCAGCACCGCGCTGGTCTCAGGTGCAGTGGCTGCCTCCAGCAGCGGTGGAAGTTCCAATGGTGGAACAACCGGAAGTACCGGGACTACTGGCACTACCGGGACCACCGGCACGAACTGAGAAATACCGCAGGTGTCACACAAGATTGCCCGGCTAACACTGGGCGATCTTGTTTTGGGTTTGCCCTTGAATAGCGTAGTGCCATTATGATTCGTAGTGTTCCTTTTTTAATGCTGGCAAGTATTGCTTTGCAAGGTTGTATGTTTTCGCCGGGTCAACATATGAGCACCAGCGATATCACTCGCGAAGGCGCCAGCGAAAACAGTCGGGTTGAGCTTATTCCGATCACCCCCAAGCTCATCGCCATGGACAGGGCCACTCAGGTACATGAGTCATTGCCCCCGGAATTGTTGACCACGCCCGACGAATACCGCATTGGTAACAACGATGTCTTGTACATCACGGTATGGGATCACCCCGAGCTGACCGCACCTTCTGGCGCGCAACAGCAAATCGATGCAAACGGCCGTCTTGTTCGGTCCGATGGCACGCTTTATTACCCCTACATCAAAGAAGTCCAAGCCGCCGGAAAGACTATCCAGCAACTGCGATCCGATATTGCCGAGAAGTTGTCGACCTTCATCTCGGACCCGCAAGTGGACGTCGCCGTGTTGCGCTTTGCCAGTCAGAAAGTGGTGGTGTCGGGCGCCGTATTGAGAGCAGGCCCTCAAGCGATTTCCACCAACCCGCTCAACGTGGTTGAAGCCTTGGGTTCGGCCGGTGTCGATCCGCTGAATGCGGACTTGTCCGGGTTGCTGTTGACGCGAAACGGGCGGGTTTATCCCTTGAATCTCGACGCGCTCAATCAACAGCATGCCGAGTTGCAGAAGGTCTATCTCAGAGGCGGCGATCAGTTGTATTTGCCGTACAACGACAGCAAGAAGATCTACGTGATGGGCGAGGTTAATCAGCCGCGTGCATTGACGTTCAAGACCCGCACCATGAATCTTTCCGACGTCATTGGCTCTGTAGGCGGGTTGAACCAGACCACTTCAAACGGCAACGCCGTGTACGTCATCCGGGGCGTGGAAAACCTCGATGTAGAACCCGCCAAAATCTATCAACTGCAAGCCGAATCGCCTTCGGCCATGGCGCTTGCCACTCACTTCGATGTTCGTCCCCAGGACATTGTTTACGTGGGCCCTGCCAACGTCACCCGCTGGAACCGCTTCATCAGTCAATTGGTGCCATCGGCCTCGATTCTCGGTATGGGCGCGGCGGCACAAAACAACTTAAGCGAAGCTAACAGCAGATAAGGTCTGGTCCCACTGTGAGAACGTTGAAAGTTAGCGTCTGCTTGATGGCGGCCTTGCTGTTGTGTGGATGTAATCCGCTGATGAAGGCCACCTTGGCGAACTTCAAAGCCGTGGTCACCGGGCCAGACGATCTGGAATTGACCCCGGCGCAAGTGGCCGAGGTTCAGTATCCGCAACTCAAGTTGACGACCCCTTCCGGCGAAGGGGTGTTGGCGATGGTGCGTGAGCGAGGCGACTTGCAGTACTGGGTCGCGTCCGGCAAGCAGGTGCTGTTGCTGCGCGACGGCCTGGCGGTTCGCACTGTCGGACTGGGCTTCGAGGGTGACCTGGACGGGACCCGTATCGAAGCGCAATCGCCGTTCAAGCAAGGCCTTCACCGACTGCCCGACGGATACACCAGCCAGCGCTGGATCGATCTCTATCGAGGTTACGAAGTGGGTGTTGCCGTGAGCAGCCGCTTCACCCGCAAACCCATGGAAACCCTCAGGATCCTGGACAAGGAATACGCCGTGCTGCGTGTCGATGAGCAGATAGAAGCACCGGCTATTGGCCTGCGCGCGACTAATCATTATTGGGTCGATCCGGATAACGGTTTCATCCTCCAGAGTGAACAGCAACTGACAGGGCAACTCAGGGTGAAGATCGTGCAGTTGACCTCTGAGCGCAGGGCTGTCCGTTGAAGTTTCCCAAGATGTTATGGACGTGCCTGTTGTTGATCTCCGGTGGCGTGAATGCGGCAGTTAACGTCAGCGGCGATGTGCGCAGTCCGGGGGCGGTCGAGTTGCAACCCGGGGGGCGCGTGCTGGACGTGATGCGTTTGGCGCAACCCAATCCTGAAGGTTACTGGCTGGCGGCCGCCTGGCTGCGACAACCATTGCTTGAGGAGCAGACTCGGCTCAAGGCTGGGGTCTTGTTCGATCTGAAGGTGCTGCAACGCACCGCATTGCTCTTCGATCGCCCCAGCCGGGCGGCATTGGCGTTGCAGTTGTACGAGCAAGTCAGCCGCATGCCGGTTACAGGACGCCAGGTGGTGGTCCTTGATCCGATCGCGGTAGAGGTCGGGTTCGCTCGCAACTTCCGCCTCGATGACGGCGACAGCCTGATCTACCCGATGCGTTCCGATGTGGTTGAAGTGCTGGGCGCTGTCGCCGAACCGTGCCGGCTCGCCTATCGCCCGCTGCAAGAGGCGCGGGATTACCTGCAAGGGTGTTCACCGCTGGCCGATGCCGAAGCCGATTACCTCTGGATCGTTCAGCCCGATGGCGTTACGCGCCGGGTCGGCATTGCGCCGTGGAATCGCGAAAGCGGGCAGGTGCCAGCCGCGGGCAGCAAAATCCTGGTGCCTGTCAAAACCGATGATCTTAATCCGCCTATACCTGAACTGAATCAGCAGTTGGCCGAATTTATTGCCACGCAACTGGCTGAGGTGGTTCCTTGAATTTACGTTTTGCTGCAGTGTTGTTGTTGTTGTTGTTGTTGCCGTGTGGTTTGGCTCACGCAGAGCCGCGATTGACTCAAAATGATTTCGGCGGCGTGGGCTTGATGCAAACGCCGACGGCCCGAATGGCGCCGGCTGGCGAGTTGAGTGTGAATGCCAGTCGAACCGATCCCTACACCCGTTACAGCGTTTCATTGCAGCCATTTGAATGGCTGGAAGGCTCGTTTCGCTATACCGCGATCACCAACCGCCGGTATGGCCCGGAGTCGTTGAGCGGCGACCAGAGTTATAAAGACAAGGCCGTGGACCTCAAGGTCCGCCTGTGGCAAGAAAGCCACTGGGCGCCTGAACTGGCCCTGGGTTTTCGCGATGTCGGGGGTACCGGTCTGTTCTCCAGCGAATTCCTGGTCGCCAACAAACGCTATGACGACTTTGATTTCAGCGCGGGTATTGCCTGGGGATACATCGGTAATCGAGGCGATTTCGACAACCCGTTGGGTTGGGCGGCGGATCGCTTCAAGACCCGGCCGGACGGCGAGGGCACCGGTGACGTCAATACCAATGCTTATTTCCGTGGACGACCTTCATTGTTTGGCGGCGTGACCTACCAGACACCGTGGGACCCGCTCAGCCTGAAGCTCGAGTACGAAGGCAACGACTATAAAAACGAGCCGAAAGACAACGCCATCAAGCAAGACTCGCCTATCAACATCGGTGCAGTGTTCAAGCTGACCGATTCGGTGGATCTCAGCGCTGGCTGGGAGCGCGGCAATACCGCGATGTTCGGCATCACCCTGCACACCAACTTCGTCAACCGCAAGGCACCAGCCAAGACTTACGATCCGCCAGCGGAGCGTCTGCCGACGCAGGCACCCGCCACTTCACCGGATCAGGTCAACTGGGCCAACGTATCGCAACGCTTGCAGAAAAATGCGGGCTATAAAGTCGAGCGCATTACTCAGCGCGGCCCCGAGTTGTTTGTGTACGGCGAGCAGACGAATTATTTCCATTCGGCAAAAGCCGTCGGCCGCGCCAGCCGGATTCTGGACAACAGCGTCAGCGATGATATCGACTGGTTCACCCTGGTGAACAAGCGTTACGACATGCCGCTGGAAGAAACCAGCGTGCCTCGCGAGACCTTTCGCGAAGTGGTCAACAACGAGGAGCCGCTGCAAACCTTGCACCGCACCACTGAGGTCAACGGTGCGATGCCGCACACCGAGACTACGCTCTATACGGCGACACGCGATCCCTTCAACTATGGCTTCGGACTTGGCTACAAACAGAACGTCGGTGGCCCTGATGGTTTGCTCTATCAGTTGAGCGCCGATGCGGACGCCGAGTATCGCTTCACGCGCAACACCTGGTGGAGCGGCCTGCTCAGCGCCAATCTGGTGAACAACTACGACAACTTTACCTACGATGCACCGAGTGGCTTGCCCCGGGTGCGGACGGACCTGCGCAAGTACCTGACGACCTCTGACGTCACCATGCCCACGTTCCAGCTCAGCCACGCCGAGCAACTGGATAAAGACCTGTATGGCATGGTCTACGGCGGCTATCTGGAGTCGATGTTTGCCGGTGTGGGCGGTGAGGTGCTGTTCCGTCCGGCAGGCCAGCGTTGGTCGGTGGGTGCAGACCTGAACTACGTGCGTCAGCGCGAGTTCAACCAGGGCTTTGGCCTGCGCGATTACTCGACCGTGACCGGCCACATTACCGGTTATACCGACTTGCCTTTCGATACCCAGGCAGCCGTCAGTGTCGGGCGTTACCTGGCGCGGGATTGGGGCGCCACAGTCGACCTGTCGCGGGAGTTCCGCAATGGTGTGCGATTCGGTGCCTGGGCCACGCTCACCACCGCGACAAAAGCGGAATACGGTGAAGGCAGTTTCGACAAGGGCATCTACATCTCCATTCCTTTCGACGAGTTGATGAGCATGTCGACCATGCGTCGGGCCAATATCGTCTGGTCGCCGCTGACCCGGGACGGCGGTGCACGGCTCAATCGCAGTTACTGGCTGCACTCGATGACCGATAGCCGTGACAGCGACTTGTTCTACCGTAACTTCGACAAGATCACTGAGTGAAGGCGCGCGATCTGCAGGGCGAATAGCGCTGTAGATCGAATCGCGGTCGACCGGAAGGGGACTACCTGGAAGGTCTTTTAGTGAGCAGCGCCATCTTGCGCAGGGTTCTCTGCGTTAAACCGACACACTTGCAACAATAAGCCGGGGGCTGACTCAGCTCCCGGCTTGAACAGGTGTTGCCGCGTATCAGGGGGCCTGGTGTGGCAGGGCCGTGAGTGCGACTCAGCGCCCAATAGACGCCCATGAAAAAGGGGACTTGCGTCCCCTTGTCATTTTGCGGTGCCTGGCATTCAAACGATCAATAGATGTCTTTTGACAGCAACGTGAAGGGAGTCTTTACCAGAATCTTCAGGTCCAGCCACAACGACCAGTTATTGATGTACTTGAGATCGATCTCCACACGCTTTTGCATCTTGTCGATGGTGTCGGTCTCGCCACGGCAACCGTTGATTTGAGCCAGCCCGGTAATCCCCGGTTTGATTCGGTGGCGAGCCATGTAGGCGAGAATCTTCCCGGAGTAGTAATCGTTGTGTGCAACGGCGTGGGGACGTGGTCCGACCAGGGCCATATGGCCTTGCAGCACATTGATCAGCTGCGGTAGCTCATCCAGAGAAGTGCGACGGATAAAGCGTCCAACCGGAGTGATTCGTGAATCGTTACGGCTGGCCTGCTTGACCTCTAGATCATCGTGCACGCGCATCGAGCGAAACTTCCAGACCTGGATCACCTTGCCATTCCAGCCGTGGCGGTCCTGCTTGAAGAACACCGGGCCTGGGGAGTTGAGTTTAACGGCCAGGGCAATCAGTAACAGCAGCGGGCTTAGAAGAACAATGGCCAATAGCGCCACGCTCTTTTCCAGCAAGCTTTTACTCAGCGCGGCGGTTGGCTGGCTGGTCAACGGGCTTTCATTCAAGTAGATCGCCGGCAAGCCGTCCACGACCCTTACCGAGTGATTGAGCAGCGTCAGGCTGTTCAAATCCGGCACCCAGACCACATCGACGTTGGCCCCCAGCAAATCGACATACATGGCTTCGATTTTTGCCGCTTCACTCAGGGGCAGCGTGATGTACAAACGTCGGATGTCATGGGCCTTGATCAACTCCAGCAACTGCTCCTGCGGGCCTACGATTGGCGGTGACCCCATCGCCAGCGGGAGCGTGGTGTCGGTGCTGACCAACCCCACCAGCGGGAAGTGTTCCAGGCTACGCAGCTTCCTGGCGAGTCCCAGCGCCAACTCACCCGTACCGACGATCAGGGTTATATGCTCGCTTTGAAGTGAGCGTTGATAGTATTGCGAGAAACCGTGCAGCGGAACGTACAACAGTGCCTGCCCGAGGTAACCGCAGGCTGCCCATACCAGGATCAGTTGACGGGAGAACAGTTCATCGGCCTTGCAGATGAACGCCACACAGGCCAATGCCGCCAGGGTCATTGTCCAGCCCATCAACAAACGTCCCAATCCCTCAAGGTAGTTATCTTTCTTCGCATAGACGCCACACCATGTATAGGCGGGCACCGAGGCAAGTACCGCAAGAATTGCGCACACCCGATAATAGAACTCTACCGTTCCGGTCTGGTAATAAACCAATAGAAACAACAGGGCCACAACAAAGCCCTGACCCAGTGCCCATTGTCCCCAGAAGGTCAATCCTTTGAGGTGGGTATTTCGATTGATACGAAGATTGTTAACCATGCGATATCCCCAAAATACGTCCATTCGCGTGTCGACAGACAAGAGCCAAGTTGATGTAACAAACATTATTATTTTTATAAGAGGGCAAAACATTGACGGTCGAAACGCCACTGTGCGGCGCGCTCGTCAGTGAATAGATTAATTTATTGGGCAGAAAGCTGTCTGACGACTTTTAACGAGTGGTTTGTTTATCTGGCGATTATGTTGAGATGGCGAGGTGTTAGAAAAGGTCGATAATTTAAGTGGATTCAAGGGTGAGGAGGGCGGGATTTGTCTGAGGGCACGGGACGCGCTGGAGGGTGAAATGGTGGGGTGCTTTTGTTGTTTTTGTATGCACTACCATTGGTGGCATTTCATTAACTCAGGTGAGACTTTTCCCCCGTATGATTTTTTGAATCAGGCAATAACCACGATTTCTGACTGCTCGGAAAAGACGTTCGCCATTACTGGCATTTTTAAACTTTTCCTGTAGCCGGCTCAGGCACATTTCCAGGCCTCGATAATGTTCGGGTTCTCTGCCAATGCTCCGAATAAGGTCATCTTTGCTGACTACCCGGTCATCATGGTGCAGCATCTTTTTTACCAGTGTGGCTTCAAGACCAGTCAATACAATCTCGACATCATCTTTAATCAAAGCGCCATTGGCATTGCTCAGTCGCCAGGCTTCGGAATAAGGATAGTGTGGTCTCGCCGTCACGTTGGAGAGTGAATCCCTGGTGTCATCCCGATCTTCATCTGCCAGTGAGGAAATATTATTGCACCGTGTATCGGACTGGGCCGCTCGCCACTCGGATTCGAATGTCGAGAGTATGCGCTGTGTATCATTCCTGATAACAGGAGGGACAATCCTGTCCAGGTGAGGGGAAATAAACTCCATGAGTTTGGGGGCGGAAGAGGGTAGGGCAACACCTTCGACAAACATCTTTGCCTGTGGCGTACCGAATGAGTTATAGCGCGCGCTCGATAGTAATGCTTCAAGCTCAAGTTGTAATGCCGGACTATGAGTAACGACGACAAAATATTTTCTGGGGAGGGGTGTACTGCTTTCCATGTCTCTCTCCTGAAGGGGCACACTCGGTTTTTAGTTTAATAGGTTGTCGGCAGGGGAGTAATGGCTCCCTTGAAAGTAATCAAATGGCAGTGCGCGTGCCAGTAAATGGCTAGCAGCATGCTCTACTCGGTCGGCTATAAAGGCGACTTTGGTGGTGTGAGTCAGCATGGTCATGCGGTCGTGGAGTCGGTTGAATAAATCGGGGTTGCCTGTCAGTTTAAGGCTCAAGTCTAGGGCTGAAAGGGGGATCTTTATATAGTCGAAAATATTCAGGGTTGTAAATATTTCGATACTTTCATCTTCGAAGTTATAGCCATCGAACGCGATTTCTACGCCGTGATCCTTCAGCAGATATACGTTGTTGAGGATTTTCTTTTTATCAATGAAGCTGACTGCCGAAAGGGGTAGTTCATTGAAAGCGATAACCAGTGTCTGGCCAAAATTGCGCAGGGCTTCGCTGGACTGTATCAATTCTTCCGTCAGTGCGGAATCGGTGAGGTCTGATTGTCCAACGCAAACAAATCTGCGACTTAAGTATTTGTTTTTAATGGATATATTTTGATCTTTTAGCGAAAAGGCAATCAGCCGGGTCTGCATGAGCACTTGACTGTAAATGCCGTTCATCTCTTGCGGTGCAGCAAAGGATGCATGAGCCTGACTGTCGTCAAACTGAATTCTGATTTCGCTGCCAAATGGGCAGTCGTCACGAGTTAGGATCAATTGTCGAGACAGATAATGACTCGCACGATAGATGTGTGACGCGCTCATCGTTGCGCTCATAATGCGATAACTCCCTGCATATTAATTATCAGGCGGTCGAGATCAGACCCCTGACAAGACGATATCCATGCCCACGAATACTTTGAATGGCGTTGGTGCCATACATGCCTTTTATCTTGCCGCGAAGGCGGCTGATAGATTTTTCCAAAGCTCTTGGGTCATAAAAAGTTATATTCAGACCCATGATTCTGGCGATTTCATCATGGCTCAATATTTGGTTTCTTGTTTCGGAAAATGCTTCAAGAATTTTCATTTCCGGAAACGATACATCCAGCTTTTTATAGTCTCCAATCAGGCACATACGCATCGGGTCCAAGAGCAGATTGTGCTGCTTGTGCCATTCTGCGCTATTAAAAAACTCGGAAAGTACGTCCGGGTTATCTTCAGGAAACGTACTGAATTTAATGCAGTGGTCGGCGCCGGCAAGATAGTATTTCATCTTGTTGTAGGTGCCTTTGCCGGTGATGGCTACAAAGATAATAAGGGCCTGGTTGTCGGCACGCATATTTTCCACCAAGGCGATGCTTTCATCAAACACCCGAGGGCTGTCAATGACAATGAATACTGCACGGTATGAATGGGAGTCCTTGTTCTTTCTATACAAGTTGTTGTAACACGTAGTGTCAACGGGTATATCATGCGCTACATAGTTTGCAACTAATGTCCTGAAACCCTCAGCTAAACTATGGGTCCGCCCAATGGTGAGAATGCCCGTCACCTCCTTTGTGTGGCTGTGGCTGGTATTCGTTAATTTCCCTGTAAGCATCATGCTTTGACTCGGCTGGGTGCTGACATTTGGATGTTAATGCACCAATTCTCATTTGTGACTGACAATTGGTAACATTTCCCGGGTTTTCAAGCAGACGTCACAATTTTTTTAACATTGTTGGCCAATCTGGCGAGATCCTTTGTGCTCGGGATGCTTGGCATGCACGGTGGCAAAGGGGCATCATTGTGCCATCTTTTCGCGCAATGTCCCGCTTTTCCAGTTCAATAAGCCTGGGTGGGTGGCTGAAGCCGCCGTAGTTGGATTTTTTATGGGGAGCGTATGAGTTGCCAGAATTAGGCTGCTTTAAGTGCTAGTTTGAGTATGTCTTTAGTTTCGAACTAACTGATATTTCTTGTTATATAACGTCCTGGCTCATGGGGGGAGGTTATGACATTTGTTAACGTTGAGTTTAAATCCAGGGCTGAATGCGTTTTACTGACTCGTTGGCGATAAAACCGTGAGTTCGTCAGCAGATTTGCTTTTGTGGATGAGGGGGATTAATGGATTTTTGGACTACCGTAACGATATTGATTTTAGGCATGGTGGAAGGACTGACAGAGTTTTTACCCATATCAAGTACAGGGCACCAAATCATTGTTGCGGACCTGCTCGGCTTCGGCGGTGAGCGTGCGATGGCCTTCAATATCATCATTCAGCTGGGGGCCATCCTGGCCGTGGTCTGGGAGTTTCGGCGCAAGATTCTCGAGATCGTCACAGGCTTGCCAACCCAACGCAATGCGCAACGGTTTACCTTGAACTTATTGATCGGCTTTATGCCTGCCGTTGTCCTGGGTGTATTGTTCGCCGATAAGATCCACGAGTATCTGTTTAATCCAATCACCGTGGCGGTGGCATTGGTAGTGGGCGGCATCATTATGTTGTGGGCTGAGCGGCGCGAACATGTGGTGTATGTCGACCATGTTGACGACATGCGCTGGACCGACGCGTTAAAGGTCGGTTTCGCTCAATGCCTGGCGATGATACCGGGCACCTCACGCTCTGGATCGACCATTATCGGTGGGTTGCTATTCGGACTGTCGCGCAAGGCGGCCACCGAGTTCTCGTTCTTCCTGGCCATGCCAACCATGGTCGGTGCCGCCGTCTACTCAGGCTACAAGTATAGGGATCTGTTCCAGGCCGGCGACCTGCCAGTCTTCGCCTTGGGCTTCGTCACCGCGTTCTTCTTCGCCATGATCGCCGTGCGCGGCTTGCTCAAGTTTATCGCCAGCCACAGCTACGCCGCGTTCGCCTGGTACCGAATTGCATTCGGTCTGGTGATCCTGGCCACATGGGCATTCGGTTGGGTTAACTGGACTGAAGCAGCGCTCTGACACTTGAACCAGGCTGCGGACCCACCAGCCTGGTATTTAAAAGATAAAACGGATCAACGCCCTTCAAGCAACTCAGCTGCCTGATCCAGCAACGCCAAAGGCTCTTTAGCCTTGTGGATATCCACCGACAACAACTGCCGAAACTTGCGTGCCCCCGGAAAACCGGTGCCCAGCCCCAACACATGCCGGGTGATATGGTGCATCGAACCGCCCGCATCAATATGCGCCGCAATATAAGGCCGCAACTGCGCCAGTGCCTCCGCCCGGCTAATCACCGGCGCCGTACTGCCGAACAATTGCTGATCCACCTCGGCCATCACATAAGGATTGTGATACGCCTCGCGGCCCAACATCACACCGTCAAACGTCTGCAAATGCGCGTGACAGGCCTCCAGCGTCTTGATCCCGCCGTTAAGAACAATCTCCAGCTCTGGAAAATCCGCCTTCAACCGCGCCGCCACGTCATAACGCAGGGGCGGAATGTCACGGTTCTCTTTCGGCGACAACCCCTCCAGAATCGCAATACGCGCATGCACCGTAAAACTCGTGCACCCGGCATCCCGAACCGTCCCGACGAAATCAACCAACTCCTCGTAACTGTCCCGCCCATTAATCCCGATCCGATGTTTCACCGTCACCGGAATCGACACCGCATCGCGCATCGCCTTCACACAATCCGCCACCAACTGCGGATGCCCCATCAGGCACGCGCCGATCATATTGTTCTGCACCCGATCACTCGGACAGCCGACATTCAGATTCACCTCGTCGTAACCGTGGTCCTGGGCCATGCGGGCGCAGGCGGCCAAGTCGAGAGGGACGCTGCCGCCGAGTTGCAGGGCCAGCGGGTGTTCGGCTTCGTTGTGACGGAGGAAGCGTTCGTGATCACCGTTGAGGAGTGCGCCGGTGGTGACCATTTCGGTGTAGAGGAGGGCGTTTTTCGATAATAGACGTAGGAAAAAACGGCAGTGGCGGTCAGTCCAATCCATCATAGGTGCAACACTGAACCGTCGAGATAGCGCAGGGCTTATGTTTACTGGTCTGGAGTGCGTGTTTGGCTGCATTTCGGTCTACGTATTTTCAGCGTGTTTTAGGGTGTTTTCGGGCGTTTTTCGTATGTCGGTGGTACGATGTACCACTTCAAAACTGACGCGTACCACTTTCAATATGGCGACTATCAGGGCAAG
This sequence comes from Pseudomonas sp. LBUM1660, assembly GCF_059695935.1. Classification (NCBI taxonomy): domain Bacteria; kingdom Pseudomonadati; phylum Pseudomonadota; class Gammaproteobacteria; order Pseudomonadales; family Pseudomonadaceae; genus Pseudomonas; species Pseudomonas sp. LBUM1660. Next base: position 2,303,067 of record NZ_CP166795.1, read on the forward strand.
AAAACTGGCGGATGGGACTGTGAGCTACACCGCTCAGATCCGCATCAAGCGCGACGGAGTGCAAGTCTACCAAGAGAGCCAGACCTTCGCCCGAAAACAGGCGGCTCAGGCCTGGGCGCGAAAGCGCGGTGCGGAGCTAGATGAGCCTGGTGCGATCGAGCGGGCGAACCGAGCAGGCGTCACGGTCAGTGACATGATCGCTCGCTACCTGGACGAAATGGAGAAGGCGCGGCCGCTTGGGAAAACTAAGCGCGCCACGTTGAATGCCATTTCGGAAACAGACTTCGGCAAGTTGCTCGATTCCGAATTGAATAGTCAGCAACTGGTGGACTACGCGCTTTGGCGCATGAGTAAAGCAGGTGGCGGGGTGCAGCCTCAAACTGCGGGCAACGATCTGGCCCACCTCGGCGCAGTGTTATCAATTGCTCGTCCGGCTTGGGGGTATCAAGTTGACCCGCATGCGATGGGTGATGCACGGAAAGTGCTGCGCAAGCTCGGCTACAACATGAAAAGCCGGGAGAGGGATCGTCGCCCGTCGTTGGACGAGTTAAACAAGATCCTTGGTTACTACGAAGAAATGCAGGCGCGCCGGCGCAGCGCCATCAATATGCTCAAGGTGGTGGGCTTCGCGATCTTTTCCACTCGGCGCCTTGATGAGATTACGCGCATTCGCTGGACTGATGTTGATGAGGCTGGTCAGCGGGTGATGGTTCGGGATATGAAAAATCCTGGGCAAAAGATCGGCAACGACGTGTGGTGTTATTTGCCGGATGAGGCGTGGAAGATTCTTCAAACAATGCCCAAAGCCGGTGACGATATTTTCCCTTATAGCCCGGAGTCTATTTCTACTTCGTGGGCGAAGGCCTGCAAGTTATCCGATATTAATGATCTGCACTTTCACGATCTGAGGCACGACGGTGTTAGTCGTTTGTTTGAAATGGACTGGGATATTCCGCGTGTGGCCAGCGTTTCAGGTCACCGGGATTGGAACTCGTTGAGGCGCTATACCCATCTGCGTGGCAGGGGAGATCAATACTCGGGATGGGAGTGGCATGACAAGATATTGAAGGCGCCTGTGCAACTAGGCGCCGCTTCATTGAAATGGCTTAAGAGGCGCGTTTTAAGCCATTGAGCTGGTTGCATTCCTTGACTGCCGCTTCCCGTTGTAAGTCGAGATAGGCGGCAAGGTCAGTGATGTGAATACCCTTTGCACTTTTCTGGCTGGGTTCCAGGCGGGTGATCGGGATTTTGATCTGCCCCGCCAACACCTTGCGTTGGAACATTTCGGTGGTCAGGTGTGTGAAGTAGTCCTTGCACACCTGGTCCAGTGGGATGATTGCGCGACCGTTGTACTGCGCCATCAGTATGAAGGCTGTATTCATTGGGTGACTCCTGCACGGAGCGCTATGCCTTCGGCTTGGCGCAGCTTGCTGCATTGTTCGTGGTTACCGTGTGCCCGCGACTTGTCGCATTTGTCGCAGATGGTTTGCAGATCGAGGGGCGGCATTTGCCCTTGGCGGATTCGGACCGTTCGGCGAAGGGCTGTCATGCGGCCTCCTTAAGTACTTGTGCTTGTCGCCATGGATCATTTGCCCGGGCAAGCGCTGCCATCGGCGGTGGGCTGACGCTGTTGCCACACATGTGGACCTGCTGGGTTTTGGTGAACGGCTTGCCGTCGGCGCCGTGGCTGATGATGTAGTCGGCGGGGAAACCCTGAGCTTTGTACAGTTCGGCCGGTTGCAGCATCCGCAGGCAGATGTCGACGATCACGTATGGCGTGCCCTTGATGGTCACCGTGACCAGGCCCAGTCGGTCCTTGGTAGTGATGGTCGGTGCTGGCTCGCCGGCGCCGCTCACGTTCTCGGTACCGTAGTAGCTGATGAGGAATGCCGCGACCCGGAGTGCACCGGCTTCAACCTCCGGAGAAAGCTGGAACTCAACCAACGAGCTCTTTCCGCCACCGCCTGCCGTGATAGTTGGTGCTGGCTCATCCACCGCCTGGCCTACGCTGGCACCGAACTGACGCTCCATGAACGCGGTGACCAGTCCGTGGTGGGTGCCGCCGGCGCTGATGGTGTGCAGCGGATCGGCAGTGTCCCGCGCATCGCAGTTGCCACGCAGGTGCACCAGGTTGGCGGTCACCAGTTGCTGCTGGCTGCCGGTATTGGTCACCGTGGTCATTGGGTCTTCGATGCTCTTGGCGGCGGTAGTGTTGAAGCCGCCATTCATCTGGGCCATGAACACCGTCGAGATACCCATTGCATGAGCGGCGCCGGCCGGGCGCTGGTAGTTTCCACCGCTGGTGATGGTAGGCAGCGGCTCGTTGAGAGCCTTGCCCTCATCAGCAAACCGGAACTTCACCAGGTGCGCCGCGGCGATCGCGCGATGGTTCTGGGGCATCAGGGTCCCGGCCGGCTGATCGACGGCGGCCGGATTGCCTGAGTATTCAGGTCCACCGGCACCGACCAGCACCGGGCTGATCAGCGTCAGTTCGCCGCGGTTGGCGCAGGTCACCGTCGGCAGTGGGGCGTGCGGGTCGTTGATCCGGTCACTACCCTGGTGCGTGGCTGGCGCGATGATTGGGCTGGCCATGGCGAACGAACCACCGCGCGGCCAAGAGGTGACAGTGCGCAGCGGGTCGTGCGCTGACTGAACACTTTCACCGGACCAGTTGGCGATCGGCACGATAAACGGATCGGCTGCATCGATGACGAACTTCTTCATGCCCTTGGCGATTCGGCGCAGCGTGGCGTCGGCCAGTGGTTTTGGCCGTCCGAAAATGCTTTTGGTCGGCACAGTCCAATCGATGCACTCAGCAGCGGTGCGCCACTTCTGTTGGCCCTTTACCGGGTGCTTGGCGTGTGTCGGCGCGGGCCAGAAAATCGGCTCACCGTCACAGCGGGCAATCATGAAGAGGCGTTCGCGGCTGGTCGGTGCGCCGAAGTCGCAGGCCTTAAGGACACGCCATTCGACGACATAGCCCAGGTGCTGCAGCTCGGCGACAAAGGTTGCCCAGGTCTGGCCGCGCCGCTTCGGGTCAGGCACCAGAAACTGCTGGTGAACCGGAACGACTTCGCCCGGCTCGGCAATGCGGTTAATCATGCTTTTGGGTTTGGTCGGGTGCGGTACCAGGTCCAAGGTGATAACCCGCCCGGTCGACTTGCAACGCTTGGCGATCAGCGGGCCCCACTGGAGGATCTGTTTCACGTTTTCCAGGCTGATGACGCGGGGCTTTTTCTTGCCGGCCCACTTCAGACCTATCCACGACAGGTTGCGAATTTCGCGCTTGCGCGGCTGGCCGCCAGCTGCCTGGCTGTGGTGTGTGCAGTCCGGTGACATGTGGAACCAACCAACGGCCTTGCCGCCGCACTCGGTATCCGGATCACCGTCGAACACGTCGGTGGTGTAGTGCACGGCGCCCGGGTGATTGACGGTGTGCATGCTGATTGCCTGAGGGCTGTGGTTCTTCGCGACATTCACCGCGCGGCCCAATCCCATTTCCAGCCCGGTACCGGCGCCGCCACCACCGCAGAAGAAGTCGACAACGATCTCTTCATCCTGAGCGTTGAAGCCCAAACCATATTGAGTTTTGAAGTCGAAGGGGTGCTTTTTGAATGCGGTCATGCACTCATCCTCCGGCGGTGGTCACACTGCATCAGCTCCATCAGGCGGCTGAAGAACTTCATGCTCGCCACTTGGGCGGATATCGGAGTGATACGCTCAGGCATTACCGGGATGCCCTTGAGGCATTGCCATTCGCCGAAGTGTTGCGGCATCAAGTCACGGCGTTCGGTAGCAAGGGCCACAATGTCGGCTCGCATAACGCTTTCTGGCAGGGCTTGGGGGATGTTGAAGCGTTCGCAGATGGCGAGCCAGACCCGTTGCTCAGCCTCGCGGTACTCGGGCATTAGCGCTTTGAGCGGGCTGGTCATGTCGCCGAGGTATGCCTCGGCTGCGTCGTGAATCAGCGCCGCGAGCTGGTCCTTCTTCGGTACCAGGTCACACACGATTAGGCTGTGCTGGGCAACGCTGTAGTGTTCGCGCGTGTGGCCGTTGAATCTGCAAAGGTTGGCAAGTGCGTGGGCTATGTCGTGCGGGCTGATCATGGCTGCTGTGGGAGCGAGCAGATCGAACTGTCGACCGCTGTGGGTCAGAATCCAAGTCATGCTGCACCTCGCCCGAGACTCAGTTCCTTGCGGTTGAAATCGGTCCTCAACTTATCCGCAACCGAAAGCGTCGATAGCGCTCGGTCTGCAAGTTTTTTGATCTGGATCTGCTGGGCATATGCTTTCGCGTTTACTAATTCGGTGCCAGGGAATGCCTTCCATGTTTCTTGGGCGAGACGCAGGCTGTCCGCCGTGTTGAGCAGTACGTGCGCGTCCTCTCGGGTAAGGAAGGTACCGAACGACAAGGTCTGCCGATACAGTGCAAGGTAGCGCTGCTTGGCATCGTACAGATCAGCTTGATACTGCTTGAGATCGTCGCTGCTACGGCGATTGACCCGCTTCGTTGCTTTGAAAAAGTAGAAGGATGTCAGCAGCCAGCCGACCAGAAGGCCGAAGAGGATGATGCTAGTTTCATTTTGCATGTGCTGTGTACCTCAGTAGAGCCCGCCGCCGGATCTTTGGTGAGAGGACGGCAGCGGGGTATAGCTTCGGGGTTAGTTACCGGGTTGCTTCGTACAGTGGTACGTCGTTGATCGCGCCTTTGATCTTTGTGCGGACCGCGTTATAGGCCTCTTCCAGTACTTTTTCTGGTCGTACCAGCTCGAACCACATTTGCAGGCGGCTATCGACAATTCGATAGCGAAAGCGCGCGGGGACGCAGAAGGCGTCACCGCCGAGGAAAGGTTTCACGCCGATGAAAAACTGTTCGGGAATGTTGAGCTGTCCGGTCTCGCCGGCACGGCCGTCGATTTCTTCGTTGTAGGTCAACTGGACCTGGCCGTTGTCCAGTCGAGTGCCTTGGCGGAATGAAATGTTCTTCTTCGCTTCCAGTGTTCTGCTGATCTCCAGCATGTCGGCGGCGCTTGGCGCTGTTGGTGTGTCGTCCGGTACGACGATGTCTTTCACATTCTCTTCAACAAACTCGGCGAATGTGGCCTGGTCCATGCGCTTGCGATCGCCGGCTTTCCAGCGGCCCCACTCGACAGTGATGGGGCAGCAATAGGTTGCGGTGTGATCGCTCCAGGCTGGCAAATCGGGTTGGTGGTAGTCGATCACCGCCGAGAATGTGCGGCCTTCGGGCCCGTTGCAGAAGACCGCAGTTGCCGCAGTAGCAAATCGGTTGACGTAGGCAATGAAGCTGTCGGCATCAAGCACGGTGATTTTCTGGCGGACACGCGTTGGTGCGTGTTGCAGATGTTCCAGAGACTTAATGTCAACGCCGTCGGGAATCAGGGCGAATGGTGCGGCCAGATCGTCATGGTCAATCGGTTTGCCCAGGGCTTGGGCTAGGGTCACGAGATGTTGAATTGCTTGCTGCATTGGATGTGCTCCATTTTGGTGAGAGGCTTTACTGCGAAACGTTGCGAAGGCTTGCAGGGCCTTCCTCTTCAATCACAGGGCGAAGCTGCAAGTCTTGCTGCCGTGGGTCGCGGCGGGTGAGGTTGCCCTCGGGGGTCAGGAAGAACAGGGAAGTACCGCGGGACAGAACCGGTTCCTTCACTTTGACGTCAGCCTTGATGTTCATCTGGCCGCGCCCGTCGGGCTTGTAGTTCAGTTCGATCACCAGCTTGCCGGCTTTGCCGGACAGGCGAATGGCATCGATCAGGCTGTACTGGGCCTCGCTCAATTCATCGAGTAGGCCGCCGGCCTCGATGTCTCGTAGCGTGTCGATGAAGGGGCGTGCTTTGCTCATGTGCTGTGCCTCATTGAATGCGAGTTGTTTGCCCCTGGTCGGCAGGGGTCACCGGTGAGTCAGGCTGCTTCCTTGGTTGCTTGGGCGTCGAGGAAGTCGGCCAGGTCGTGCAGGTACACCACGCGTTGTGCGCGTGCGGACCCATGCAGGCGCTTTACCACCAGCGCGATGCGCCCGGCCTTGATTTCCGTCAGCAGATAGCGGTCGGTCCGGATGTGCGGGAAATACTGTTCGCGTACCGCCGACAGCGTCGGGCAGGGTGTGGCGAACTGGCGGCGCAATAGGTCAAGTGTGTTGCTCACGCGGCTTCCTCCCCGTGCCCCTCCGATCGGGGCACCAACTTCAGGCGGATCATTTCGGCGAGGCCTTCTTTGCTTTTGCCCATGGCAGCAGCGCAGATCCGGCCGTTTCCGTCAGCGACTACGGCGCCGAATGGGTATTCCGGTGAGTTGGTTGGGGTGACGTAGGCCACTTGCCCTTCAAGAATCACGCCGTTGACGCAGCGAAAGACTTCGGCCAGTTCCAGAGTGCGGCAGGGAATGTTGCCCAGCAGGTCAATGGCTTCGCTGGCGGCGCCGATGAGCGTGGCTCGACTGACCACACCCGGGCTGTCCAGATAAATCGGGATCAACCGTAGGGCGCCGAGGGCCTGGGTATATGCGTTGAAGTAGTTTGTTTTCATGCTGCAGCATCCTTGTTCTGTGCCTTGATGCCGATGCCGAGCTGTTTTGCCAGCCACTCGACGCCGCGCTCAGTCACCATCACTACTGCGTAGTGGCTGTAGCCTTTGATGTTGTCGTTCCAGCGGCTGCGTGGATCTGAGAACAGGTGGCCACGATCGCGGTGCTGACTGGCGAGCTCGCCGCTTTGGGTCAAAACACGGAGCTCGCGAAGGTGGCTGCGAAATTTGCGGGGTTTGAGACCGAGTACTGCGGCGGTTTCGTCCAGGGTGCGGTTCATGGCGCTGTCCTCAGGCTGCGTCGTCGACGCGTGCGGTCAAGGCGGTGAAGAACTCGTCCATCTGACCAATGAGGTCGTCAAGGGCGCCGTCGTTGTGCAGCACGAGGTCGTTGTCCTGAATGGCAATGCCTGATTCGCTGGCGTGTGGATTTACCTTCGTAGCGTCCGGGCGAAGGACGTGGATCACGATGCCGCCGCGCTTGCGAACAAAGTCAGCTTCGTTCTCGAATCTCAGGTCGCTGATCACGAAACCGGTAGCGGTGTCGTTGGTCTGCCCTAGGAATTCGAGGTTCTGTTCGGCTAGCAGTAACCAAAGCTCTGAATGCACCAGGTTGCGGCCCCACTCAGTGCCCAATGACTGCATCAGTTCGCGAGGGGAGCGTCCGAGCCAGCCAATGGGCTGTTCTTTGCGGTCGTCGTCGAAGTCGCAGGGGCTCAGGTTGAAGATGTTCATCAGGCCCTCGCGCAACGGATCCGCAAAGGCGTAAGACTGAAAGCCGTGAACGCTCACGAGGTGGCTGGCCGCAGTGGTTTTGCCTGTGCGAGCAAGGCCGGCAAGGCCGATTAAGAGTTGCCTCATGCTGCGTCACCTCCCCATGGAGAGGTTTCAGTGGTGCCGATGAGCTGGGCACTGCGGGGCTTGGCGCGCGTGTTAGTGATGACCAGTAGGCCGGTGTTCTGCTGAATGGCAATAACGGCTGCGAGGCTGGTAGCGGCTGCTGGGTGCAAGTAGACCGGGCAGCGGGTGTTGCTGTGCTGTGTGGTTTGCATGGCTCGTACTCTTTGGTGAGAGGGGTACGAGAGCAAGACTACAATTTAATTTGTATTTAGGTCAACAGGCAAAATTGTATTTGGTTTTTGGGTGAAAAAAAACCCGCTATAAGCGGGCTTTGATTTGTTCGTTTTCAGCGTAGAACGGAGTACCAAAACACTCGGCCGATGATGACTATCGACTCCGAGTGAATTCTTTCCGGCGTGTACTCCTCGTCGGGGTACTCGTCTCTGTTGAAGCTTCGCATCCTGATTCCGCCGAGCGGCAAGCGATAGAGCATCTTTATGCGGAGCTCGTCATTGTGGCTGAGCGCGTAAATGTCCCCGTCCTTAAATTCCTTTTTCCCCTGGTCAACGCCGACGGTGCTGCCGTTTGGAAGTACGGGCTCCATGCTGTTGCCTGAGACGGTGACGCAGACTGCGTTGTCAGGTTCGACGCCTTGTCTGCGTAGAGTTAGCTTGCCAAATCTCAGCTTGGACCTTACCTGGTGGTGCGTTACAGCTCTGCCACTTCCCGCCGAAAGCTGCACTTCTTTGAGCAATGGAACCTCGATTTCATCGTCATCTAGTGGTGTCTCGTCATCCCATACTTCAATCGGGCCGAGCATGACCGCCTCAGGGGTGGTTGATGTTCTTCGTTCGCCGGTCAAGGCGGCAACTTCATCAATTGAGATGCCGAGTACCTGGGCGATCTGGATAGAGAAGCGGGTGTTTTTGGTGTCTCCCGCCTCGAATGCAGCGTAGGTCTGTTGGCTGAACGTTTCTTCGGGCCCCAAGAGAGCTCTCACTTTTTCGGCGAGTGCGACCTGGCTGAGCTTGAGTTTTTTTCGGCGAGCTTTAAACAACGCTGCTACGGCCGACGGATTTTTGGAGGCTTTAGTCATCCCTGAATAATACAAATGTTTTTGTATCCTATCCAACACGCTAATTTGTTGCATAAATACAAATTTAGCTGTAATTTCTGTTTGTACTTTCTGCGCGAGATCCACCATGAACCACTCTAATGAGATGCGCTTGGCGCTCCTTGAAGCTGTCGAGGCTGCCAAAGGTCAGGTTGCCTTTGCGCAGGCCATGTCGAGCCCGGGACGTGTGGTTTCGCAGCAGATCGTTTCATATTGGCTGAAGCGGGGATATTTGCCCGCAGAGCTTGTGGTGCGGGCCGAGTTGATGACCGGAGTTTCTCGGTTCCGACTTCGTCCGGACGTTTTCTGTGTACCGCAAGACCTTCAGAAGTAGAAAGTTGCTTAATTAGGGTGCCGAGCTGGGGCCTCTCACCAAAGATCCCCCAGCTCAGCTACGACGACACACAGCACATGCATATCGGTCGTGGTTGTAGGATAGGTTCAGACCTGAACTATGGCTACACCGTAAACAGGGGATTTACGGTTATGAGTCGCACAGATCTTTTGCCGGACGCTGGTCCGGTCCTTCCTTTGCGCCAGGCGATCTATCGCGCTGGTCGTGACTACAAGGGCGGAATCACTGCCCTTGCCTTTGACATGGTGTTGGAGAACGACACCCTCCAGAAGAAACTCAAGCTTGATGAAGAGCGCCGGTGGCTGAATCCTGATGAGCTGGAAGAGCTGATCAGGCTGACTGGCGATGCCCGTCTGCTCGACGCGCTGATGCGCCCGGCGGGGGCGGTCTGGTATCGCCCTGTGCCGGTACCGGCGACACGTGATGCCTTGAAAGCGGTTGGCAAGTTGCTCGGCGAGACCGGTGAGTTCGTTGCCGCGATGCACGATGGCGCTGCCGACAACGTCTGGGAGCTTCGCGAAGTCCTTGACCTTGAAAAGCAGGGCATGGACGTGATTCGGGAAGTCCTCGGCATCATGGCCGGTGCACGTCAGGCGATGGAGGACCGCAACGATGGCTGACGATATCGATCGCGCCAATGATCAGGCGCAATACCTGCTCGACGTTGCCATCCATCGCAATCGTCGTGTGCCTACGAGCCGCGTCAGCGCGCAGTTCTGCGAAGACTGCGAAGAACCTATCCCGTTGCTTCGACAGCAGACGATTGAAGGTTGCGAAACCTGCGTCCACTGTCAGGGGTTGCGGGAGGCGCGGCGATGAGCGACGACAAAATCCCTCTACAGCTTTCCGATCTGCCGCATCTTCTTCAATACATATCGCCGGACTCACGAGATACGTGGGTCGAGGTTGGTATGGGCTTGAAGGCTGAGTTTGGCCAGGACGGTTACGGCCCTTGGAATATCTGGAGCCAGAGCAGTAAAAGCTACGACGGTAAGGCGGCCTTGTCCGTCTGGAAGTCATTCAAAAAGGGCGGTACCGGCATGGGTACTGTGATCAAGCAGGCACACGATGCTGGCTGGCGTCCTGAAAAAACTGAAATGACCGCCGAGGAAAAGAAGCGGTTCGCGGCGGAGGCGGAGGCGCGGCGCAAACAGCGTCAGGCTGAAGTCGAGGCTGATGAGGCGTTACTCGAGCAGATGCGTTCACTGGTCGCGGAAAGCTGTCAGCGGATCTGGAACGAGCACTGCCGGCCAGAGGGGCAGAGCGCTTATCTGGAACGAAAACAAGTCGGTGCCTTCGGTATCGGCTTTTTCAATACCACCGTGATTCTGTCCATCGATGACCACAACAAGCGCTGCCAGGTGTGGTCCGGCAGCAACGCCATGCAGTTCTTCAACAACCTGCCTAAGCCACGTCCGGCATCACTGAGCTTCCTGATGTTTAAGCCCGGCAGCATTGCGATTCCGCTGCGGGATCTGGCGGGCAAGCTTTGGAGCCTTCAATCGATCAATGGGCAGGGTACCAAGCTGTTTCCGAAATACGGCCGCAAGTCGGGCTGCTTTCATGTGCTGGGCGTTGTTGATTCGCCGGTTGTCGTTGCGGCTGCCGAGGGCTACGCGACTGCTGCCAGTGTGCACATGGCAAGTGGGTGGCCGGTAGCGATGGCCGTTGACTCGGGCAACCTGGTCAATGTCGTCAGGTCCATTCGTTCTCTTCATCCGGAGGCGGCAATTGTTGTTGCGGGTGACGATGATCCGGACGCACCTGGCAATCCCGGACGAACTAAAGCAGAAGCTGCTGCCGTTGAGGTTGGTGGCTTCGCTGCGTTTCCTTATTTTGGGGAGGCTGCCTGATGGCCAAGGATTGGAATGATTTGCACATCGAGCAAGGTCTTGATGTTGTTCGTGCCCAGCTCGACGCGGCGGCACTGTCTGCTGCATCTGCCCAACTGAACGATCTTCCCCATGCCCCATCTTTGGAAGAGCCCGCCGAAAACGGCGCTGCTGCTCCAGAGGGGGGCGGGGGGAATCCGTGGACGGCTGAACGGATCTTCACCCGGTTTGCTTTGGTTGAGGGTAAGACAGCGATCTTCGACACCTTCAAGCGAGTGATCATCAAGAAATCGGCTTTCGAAATGCTTGTGACCAAACCGCTGGCCAAAGACTGGTTGGAGTTGCCGGTGAAGAAGGTCATCGCCGATGACATGGCTGAGCGCCTGGCCAACAAGGCGAAGGCCGAGGCCAAGTTCAAACAGGTCAGCGGCAACGGGATGGCGCCTGTTGAGCGTTACGTTTACATCGATGGCACCAAGGACTCGTGGGATATCCAAAAGCGCCGGCGGATTCCCGAGGGCGCGCTGAAAATGTCCCTGGGTGATGCGTACGGGATGTGGTTGAACAGTCCGGATCGTCGCACGGTGGACATGGAACACATCGTGTTCGATCCGTGCATGACGAAAGACCCCGAGGTGTACATCAACACTTTCGAGGGTTTGCCTTTGGTGCCCGATAGCGATCTGGAGAAATGTCGCGCGCTGAAGTCGCTTATTCCGTTCTTGTGCAACGGCGACAAGGCTGCGACTGACTGGTTGACGAAGTGGCTGGCATACCCGCTGCAAAACGTCGGTGCCAAGATGGATACCGCCGTGCTGTTGCATTCGACAATGGAAGGCAGCGGCAAAAGCTTGCTGTTCAGCGACATCATGGGTCAGATCTACGGTGACTGCGGCGCAACTGTCGGCCAGGCACAGCTTGAGTCGAACTGGACTGTGTGGCAGTCGAACAAGCTTTACGGCGTGTTCGAAGAGGTCGTCAGCCGGGACCAGCGATACAACCAGGTTGGCAAGATCAAGCACATGGTCACCGGCAAAACGGTCCGCATGGAGTCGAAGTTTGTGAACGGTTGGGAGGAGGCCAACCACATGAACGCTGTGTTCCTTTCGAACGAGATCATGCCTTGGCCTATTGGTGAGAACGACCGGCGCATGTTGGTGGTGTGGCCCAAGGGCACGCTACCTGCCAATGCTCAGAAGAAGGTCGCGCACGAACTGGCGAATGGCGGAGTAGAGGCACTTTACGACTACCTGCTCAGCTATCCGCTGGGCGACTTCGATGAGCGTACACGTCCGCCCAATACTGATGCCCGCCAGCGGCTGGTGGAACTGAGCATGGCCAGCTGGCAGACCTTCCTCCGTGAGTGGCGTCATGGCTTGCTCGGTGCGCCTTTCGATATCTGCGTGAGTAGTGATTTGTACGCGCTCTTCCTGGAATGGTGCCACCGGAACAAAGAGCACTCGTTGAGTCACACGAAATTCAGCGGGTTCATTTCGACTGAGGTGGACAAGGTGCAGCGCGTGCCTTGGATGGAGGGGGCGCGGCGGGCGTTCGGCACCTTCTTCTTTCCTTGGTCTGGCATTGACCCGGCGCCTTCCCCCGCCCCATCCATGACCGCTGGCGCGCTCGGAACGGCTGTGGCCAAGTGGAGAGATCAGGCTCGTTCTGGCGGCTGGAGTGTGGATAGCTGGGATCACGTGAAGTTTGCTGACAAGGGGAGTGCGGCGGCATGACGACCAATCGTGTGTCAGGTGTGTTTCCTCTGTTTCAGGCTGGCCACGGCAACCTGACACAGCTACAGGCCGCGCTGTTACTGGCTTTGGATCGGTCCGTGTCAGGTGTGTCAGGTTTAACGCGTGCGCAGGCATACGCACCTCATCAACAGTCCAACTCAAAACAACATTCTTTTTGTTTTTTAATGCGTGAAGAACTACCCAACACACCTAACACACCTGACACAGTTGTTTTAAGGCATTGTTTTATAAGGTTTTTAGGTGTGTCAGGTTTGTGTCGGGTTGTTGGTTTTTTGTGTCGGGTTCGGTTTGTTCGGGGGAGCTGGTGATGATCGAAGAAATTGAAGTGCTGTTGAGCCACTGGGGAGAGCAGTGCCGTAAGAACGGTGAGAGCGGCGGCATGGGCAGTCCGATGGCAACGATCATGGAATGGGGTGGTTGTGCGCCACGCTGTACACCCGGGTCACGGATCATTCTCGGTGCTGGTGCAGGGCCTGATAGCGTTGCCCAAGAGATCACAGCGGCCCTGGCAGAGATCGCACGGCAGGATGATCGGGGAGTGATGTTGCAGCGGCTGGCTGCGTTGCGATATGGCGATGATCCGGCGCCGACATGGTTGATGCAGATGCACCTGGTAGGGATGGCATCCAGCGCCAAGCAGACCTACTACGACCAGGTGCACTGCCTGCATCAGAGACTGTTGCAGGTGCTCACTGATCGAGCTGGGGCACGCAAGTGGCTTGCCACTGGTCGGGGCGGAATGCCTCAAAGTCTTCTCAAAGCTGCGTCAAAGTTGCGTCAAGTCGGATAACCGAAAATGCCCCCTTTTCGGTTCCGTACTGAGGGGGTAAAAAGTCTCCACGATATGGAATTTGCGCCTTGGCGCTGACCTCGCACGTGCTGTGCAGCTTCACCCGGCCTCCCTGAGCCGGTCACCACACCCCGCTTCGGCGGGGTTTTTATTTTCGGCCCGCTGGGTTTCTGCGTTCGCAGATCACTTTATTCATGGAGTAGCGATGGACCCTACTGACCTCGGCCCCGGCACGGCCACATGGCTGGGCGGTAGTGCCACCGTAATTTTTGGCGGGCTGCTCTGGCTTCGCCGCTTCCTGTCGAAGGACGCCGCGGACCGGGCAATGGACAACGCCGACATCGGTACTGTCCGGCGATTGAACGAATTGCTCGACTCCGAACGCACCGCCCGAAAAGAGGCAGAGGCTCGTGCTGATCAGTTCGCTAAAGAGCGTAACGATCTCGCTGCCTCAGTTGGCCGGATGGAAGGACGCATTGATGCGCTGACCAGCCAAGTCTCCCAACTCACGGACAAGGTCACGTCGCAAAGCCAAGAGATTGCCCGTCTGCGGCAGCAACTTGGGGGTGCCAACTGATGGACAGATGCGCAATGGAATTTATCGCTCGCCGCTGGTGGCGCCGGACTGAAGTCTGGGCCATCGCAGTCATTCTGGTCGGTGGTGGTGCGGTGCTGGGTTACCAGGCCTGTTCGTGGGCGCTCGCTGAAAAGCAGGCCAAGCAGGTCGAGGAGATCCGCCGCGCCTATGACGCCGCGATGGCTGAGCGGGATATGCGGCTGGATGAGCTGACCCGCAAGACCGGCTCTGCTGCTGACAAGGCGTCGAAGGCTGCGACCACTGCAACTCAAGCTGCTGACAAAGCGATTGAGGCAGTGGATCGGGTTAGCCAATGAGCAGGCCTGGTGCTAAGCCGTCGGCGAATGAGCCTCGGGTTTATGACAGTCGATGGGAGAAGGCGCGAGCCGCCTACTTGCTGAAGCACCCGCTGTGTGTGATGTGCCAGCAGCAGGGGTTGATTGCTGCCTCTCGGGTGGTAGACCACAAGATCCGGCACGGGCTGAAGGACGCAATCAAATCAGGCAACAAGGCTGCCATTGCTCGGGCTCAGAAGTTGTTCTGGGATCAAGGCAACTGGCAGGCGCTCTGCAAGGTGCATCACGACTCGACCAAGCAGCGCGTTGAGAAGCGCGGGCATGAGATCGGATGCAGCGAGCAGGGGATACCGCTGGACCCTGGCCACCACTGGACTCAGGGCTGACTCCCATGCGGTGCGCTGTGCCCCCCTGACCTCTATGCACCGAGATGGTGCGGCACGTCAACGCCCCTAGGGGGGGGTGGGCAAAAAGTCTGCACCTTTTTTCTCGCTGACCCCTCGCCATGGTCTTTACACAAAAGCGGGAAAAATGGGGGGGTACCCCTTCGGTTCGTTAGGTGTTCGTGTGTGAAATTCGAGGTTTGAAATGGCCGGAAACGAGAACTCCGGGCGACCAGCCCTGCCGGCCGTCGTCCATTTGATCAATGGCAATCGCAGCAAGAAGAACCGCGGCGACCTGCTGCGTGAGCAAAGCCAGCCGGTCATGCCGGTTGAAGCGCCGCCGATGCCTGACTGGCTCGACGAAGATGCGCGGCGCGAGTGGGAGCGGGTGGTGCCTGACCTGGTGACGCTCGGGCTCATCTCCAAGATGGACATGCAGGTCATGGCTCAGTACTGCGAAGCCGTGTCGGACTACCGACGCTGGACTCTGAAAATTCAGGAGCTCAACGAAAGCCTGTCCAGCTCAACCAAGGGTGACGTGCAGACCTACCGCACCGGCGCCCAAGACCTTTCGATCTGGCGAAAGCTGCGAAACGACGCGGAGCGCCGCGCCAATGACGCCGGCGGTAAGTTCGGATTCTCGCCCATGGCCCGCCGATCACTGAAGCCCGCGGCGCCTCAGGGAGAGCTTTTCCCCAATGACCAAAAACGAATCGTCGACACATACTTCTGATCGCACCGCCGCCTTCGCAAATGATGTGCTGGCCGGCCGCATCATCGCCGGTCCCGACGTACGCAACGCCTGCCAGCGGCACCTCAACGACCTGAGGCTCGGGCCATCACGTGGGTTGCGTTGGGATCTGGCCGCTGCGCAGCGTGCCATCGGCTATTACGAAAACGTGCTGTGCCTCAACGGTGGTGAATATGAGGGGCTGCCATTCATCTTGAACCCCTGGCAGGCCTTCGTTATCGGCTCGCTGTACGGCTGGAAAGCGGCCGATGGATACCGCCGGTTCCGAACTGCCTACGTCGAAACCGGCAAGGGGTCGGGAAAATCGCCGCTGGCGGCCGGTATCGGCTTGTTGGGCATGACCTCCGATGGCGAAGCCCGTGCCGAGGTCTATGCCGCTGCGACGAAAAAAGACCAGGCCATGATCCTGTTCCGCGACGCGGTGGCAATGGTCGATCAGTCGCAGTTGCTGGCTGACCGAATCGAGCAGTCGGGGCGCGGTGAGAAAGTCTGGAACCTTGCACACCCGGCATCAGGCAGCTTCTTTCGCCCCATTAGTGCTGACGATGGCCAATCGGGGCCGCGACCTCACATCGCTTTACTCGACGAGATCCACGAACACAAAACGCGGACCGTCGTGGACATGATGCGGGCCGGCACCAAAAGCCGGCGCCAAGCCATGATCGTGATGATCACCAACAGCGGTCACGACCGTACGACGATCTGTTACGAGTACCACGAATACGGCATCGCGCTTTGCAAGGGTGATAAGCAGGACGACAGTTTCTTTGCCTTCATCTGCTCACTTGATCCGGGTGATGACCCGATCAAGGACGAAGGCTGCTGGTACAAGTCGAACCCTAGCCTGGCCTTCGGCAAGCCCGGTGATGCAAACGGCGGGGTGCCGGGGCTCAAGTACTTGCGCGAGCAGGTCACTGAAGCTCGCGGCATGCCCTCGAAAGAGTCGAGCGTGCGCCGACTCAACTTCTGTGAATGGGTGGATGCAGCGAACCCTTGGTTGGCCGCAAACATCTGGATGGCCTGCGAAGATGATTACGATCTCGAGCAGATTCCCGAGGGAGAGCCTTGTTATGGCGGCCTCGACCTGTCCGGTTCGCGAGATCTCACGGCCCTGGTGCTGTATTTCCCACGGTTGAAATTGGCAGTCGCTGAACTGTGGACGCCCAAAGACAGCATGCTCGACAGGGCTCGCGTCGATCGTGTGCCCTACGACGCTTGGGTGCGTGGCGGTTTCCTGCATGCGCCACCAGGTATGGCTGTCGACTATGCGGCAGTCGCTGCACGCGTGGGCGAGCTGGCGGTGCGATACAGCATCCAAGGCATCGCGTTCGACCCGTACCGCATCAAGTACTTCACGCCTGAACTTGAAGCTCAAGGTATCGACGTACCGTTGCTGCCGCATGGTCAGGGTTACACCGTCTCGAAAGAAACCGGGCTGTGGATGCCTCGCTCTATTGAGCTGACAGAAACACTGCTCACCGAAAAGAGCATCAAGATTAAGACCAACCCTGTGCTGCGTTGGAACGCAGCCAGCGCGGTGCTGGATGCGGACCAGAAAGACAATCGAATATTTGCCAAGCGTAGAAGCACCGGTCGAATCGATGGCGTTGTTGCGCTGGCGATGAGCATTGGTGCGGCAGATTCTCAGCCTGTTGTTTCTGGCGACCGCGATGGCTTCTACAACAATCCGATCATGGTGGGAATCTAATGGCGCGGGAAACGAAAACCGGGCGAGTTCGTGCCGCCCTCCAGCAATGGCTGGGCGTGCCGATCGGCTTGAACAACACCGCGTTCTGGCAAGAATGGATCGGTACATCCAGCAGCGGAAAGTCGGTAACCGTCGACAGTTCGCTGCGTCTGTCTACCGTCTGGGCCTGTGTCCGACTACTGTCTGAATCGGTATCGACCTTACCGTTGAAGCTGTACCGACGCATGCCGGACGGGTCACGAGAAGTGGCCACAGACCATCCGTTGTACCGGGTGCTCTGTCGCTCACCCAACATCGAGATGACCCCGCAGCGGTTCATGTTGATGGTCGTGGCCAGCATCTGTTTGCGTGGCAATGCCTTCATTGAAAAGAAAATGATCGGCACCCGCATTACGGCGTTGATTCCGCTGCTGCCTCAGTGCATGAAGGTCGAGCGCCTGGCCAATGGGCGACTGGAATACAGCTACACCGAAAACGGTACTAGGCGGGTGATCCCCGAAAAGACGTTGGTGCACATCCGTGGCTTCGGTCTTGATGGCGTGTGCGGCATGCTGCCGATCACCACGGGGCGCGACATCATCGGCGCCGCCATGTCGGCGGAAGAAGCCGCGGCGAAGGTCTTTGCCAACGGCTTGCAAGCCTCCGGCTTCCTGACGGTCGAGGGTGGCAGCGCTCAAGGCGCTGGCACGCTCACTGACAAGCAGCGTGAGTTGTTGCGGGCCAGCTTGGCCGCGTTCAGCAGCTCGACCAACGCTGGCAAAACCATGGTGCTGGAGGCGGGCCTGAAGTATCAGGGCATCACGATGAATCCTGAAGCGGCCCAGATGCTGGAGACGCGATCCTTCAACGTCGAGGAAATTTGCCGTTGGTTCCAGGTGCCCCCTTTCATGGTCGGTCACATGGACAAGCAGAGCAGTTGGGCGGCGAGCACCGAATCGCAAAACCTGCATTTCCTCACCAACTGCCTGCGCCCGCTGCTGGTCAACATCGAGCAGGAAATCACCCGTTGCCTGATCGGTGATCAGGACTCCGACGAGTTCTTCGCCGAGTTCTCGGTTGAGGGGCTTCTTCGTGCAGATAGCGCTGGCCGTTCTGCGTACTACAACGGAGCGCTGACAAATGGCTGGATGAACCGCAACGAAGTCCGGCGCAAAGAAAACCTGCCGCCGATCCCGGGTGGCGAGGTCTACACCGTGCAAGGCGCCATGGTTTCGCTGGAATGGTTGGGTCAAAACGGCGGGCTATCGGCGAAGGCCGCGAAGTTCATGCAGGACCTGATGGTGGCCAATGACGCGGGCGACAAGGCCTCGATTCAATTGGCTTACAGCGAAGCGGCCAAGGCTCTCCAGGCTGGTGACCCTGACGGCACCGTCATGGCCCACGCGCTGATCTCTATCGACCGGCTGAAAAAAGCCGCCTGACACTCTCGGAGTTTTCATGACAATCAAAACGCTTCCGGCGGCACCGGCGGCCCGGCCGCGCGCGGATGTTTCCTGCGACATGTTGCCCTTAGCGCTTGAGCGCTGGAACCCCGAGATCCGGGCGGCGGCAGACGAAGAGAACACCATCTCGATTTATGACCCGATCGGTTATGACTTTTGGACCGGGGAGGGTGTGACGGCTAAGCGCATCAGCGCCGCACTACGGTCGATGAATGGCGCTGATGTCACCGTCAATATCAACTCACCAGGCGGCGATGTGTTCGAGGGGTTGGCGATTTACAACCTACTGCGCGAACACAAAGGCAAGGTAACCGTGAAGGTGCTGGGCCTCGCTGCTTCCGCTGCGTCCTTTATTGCGATGGCTGGCGATGATGTCCAGATCGCCCGCGCTGGCTTCCTGATGATCCATAACGCGTGGACGATTGTCGGTGGCAACCGTAACGACATTCGGGAAGTCGCGGACTTCCTGGAACAGATCGATATCGCCCTGGCCGACATCTATGCCGCACGTACCGGTGATCCCACCGAAGCCATGCAGAAACTGATGGATGCTGAAACTTGGATGGCCGGATCCGTCGCGATCGAGGAAGGGTTTGCCGACCAGCTGCTGCCCTCCGATGCAACCAAACATGACGCCAAGGCCGGTAGCCCGCAACAGATCGCGGCTCGCCGGCTGGACGTCATCCTCGCAAAACAGGGAATGCCGCGCAGTGAGCGGCGCTCCCTGATTCAAGACATCAAGACCGGCACGCTCAGCGCTACCGGTCCGGGTACGCCGAGCGCTACCGAACCCCCGGCCATTCCGGCCGAAGCAATTGCTGAGTTCGAACGAGCCTTGGCTCAGTTCAAAGCGGCAGCCTCTATTGTCCCTGGAGCTTGATAATGACCGATACAACCGAACTGCTTAAGAACGTTTCCGCCGAACTGGCCAAGGCCAGCAGCGAATTCAGCAAAAAGGCTGAAGATGCACTGGCAGAAGCGAAGAAGGCCGGCAATCTTTCCTCAGAAACCAAAGCGGCCGTCGACGAGTTGGCCCTTAAATTCAACTCGTTGTCCGAGGCCGAGAAACTGCTCAAGTCGCAACTGGGTGAGATCGAACAGGAATTCGCCCGGCTGCCGACACAGGCCTCTGGTCAGTCCCGCGAAACCCTGGGTGGCACCATCATCAAAAGCGAAGCGCTGAAGGCGTTCGCGGCGAGTGTGGAAGGTAACAAGCGACTGAGCATTCCGGTCAGCGCGGCGCTGTTGTCCGGCGATGTCCCGGCGGGTGTTGTCGAGCCACAGCGTATCCCGGGCATCGATGTCTCGCCGAAACAGCGCTTGTTCATCCGCGACCTGATCGCACCTGGTAAGACGGGCTCGCCGGCCATCTTCTGGGTGCAACAGACTGGCTTTGTCAACGCGGCCAGAGCTGTGGCGGAAGGAACGGCCAAGCCGTATTCGGGCATTACGTTCACCCCAAAGATCACCGGGGTGTCCACCATCGCTCACCTGTTCAAAGCGTCGAAACAGATTCTGGACGACTTTGCGCAACTCGGTTCGACCATCGATATCGAAATGCGTTATGGGCTGAAGTACGTCGAAGAGCAGGAGATTCTGTTCGCCGACGGTACCGGGGTTCACTTGCACGGCATCGTGCCACAAGCCTCCGTTTACGATCCGGCGTTCGAAGTCGATCACCAGTCGGGTATCGATGATCTGCGCCTGGCGATGCTGCAATGCCAACTGGCCCGCCTGCCTTCGAGTGGTCACGTCCTGCACTTCATGGACTGGGCAAAAATCGAGCTGACGAAAGACACGCTCGGTCGTTACATCCTGGCCAATCCGTTGGGCCTGGCCGGTCCTGTGCTCTGGGGCTTGCCGGTGGTGGCCACCGAAGCGGTGGGTTTCGAAGGGAAGTTTCTCACCGGTGCCTTCCAGACCGGCGCCCAGCTCTTCGATCGCGAGGACGCGAACGTGGTGATCAGCACTGAAAACGCCGATGACTTCGAGAAGAACATGATCACGATCCGCTGCGAAGAGCGACTGGCTCTGGTGGTCAAGCGTCCGGAAGCCTTCGTCTATGGCCCGTTCACCGCCCCTGAACCTGCAGGCGGTTGATCCTCACAAGGCCGCCTCCGGGCGGCCAACTGGAGAGCACCATGAAACTGATTACGCTGAAACCGTTATACCTCGGCGGCAAGACGGTGGTTGAGGGACGGTCATTCGAAACACACGATCAGCACGGCCGCGAACTGATCGCCAAGGGTTATGCCGCGCTCGATGAATCGGACGCTGAACCGGTTGTCACCCTGGACGAGGAGCCCGTCGTTAACTCGATGGCGCTGACCACTGGGCAGTTGAGTTTGACCCCGCCGGATGCAGTGGGGGGCGATGACGATCCGGCCCCGGGCAAGACCGCCGCGTCGAAGAAAAAGAAGGCGAACTGATCATGGGAGCGATATCGGTTGATCTGGCGATGCAGCATTTGCGCGCAGAAACTGAAGATCGGGGGTATGTCGAGGTGTTGCTCGCTGCTGCCGAGGACAGTGCCGCGCAGTATTTGCAGCGCAGCTTCTACGCCGATACCGCCGCCTTGGCTGCGGCGGTCCTCGACGGTCTAGCCGGCGATGATCCAATTGTGATTGCGCCGTCGATTACGGCGGCGTGCTTGCTGATCCTCGGTCATCTGTATGCCAATCGCGAGGACAGTGTGACCGGCGTCAACGTCGCATCGGTCGTTGAATTGCCCATGGGTTCAAAGTCGTTGCTGCACCCGTACCGGGTGAAGATGGGGGTTTAAATGGCCTACCGCGAACCAGGTGCAGGCGAGCTTGATAAGCATGTGACCCTGCGTCGACGTGATGATGTGCCTGCTGATGACATGGGGCTTGAGTCCGTTTTTTCTGACCTCAACCCTCGTTGGGCAAAGATCGAACCTGTGGGGTCTGCCATCTACTCGGGCAGTGTTCAAACCGATTCAAAAGTCACTCATCGCGTCGTCCTGCGTTATCGCAAGGGCATCACTACCGCATTTGAGGTGGTCCACGGTGACACGCAATACAGGGTGAAGCGCGGCTTCAACATGAACGGCAAAACGCGTTTTACCGTTCTTGAGGTTGAAGAGCTGGGCCAGACGCAGCAAGGCGGAGGGATTTATGGAGAATAGACCTGCGGCTTATATGCACTTTGGTGCGTTCGATTCGTATGGAAAACTCGACTTCGAAAAAAAGGAAATTCGAAAATCCATGCGGCTCGCGGGCGTGCTGATTCAGCGGCTCGCAAAGGGGTTGGTCAACCGCAAGCAAACGTCAAAAGCTGAAGAGTATCCGGGTCAGAAAAGCGGGACGCTTCGACGCTCGATCAAATACAAAGTCAGCCGGTCCGGCTTTCTGGTGCGTATCTCCCCGCAGAAAATATCGGGCATGGATGCCTTCTATCCTGCGTACCTGCATTACGGGGTGCGCAAAGGTGAGGCGATAAAACGGTTGGCGCCTGGTATGGGGAAGGGCAGGAAAAATAGACGTGCAGCTGGCGCAAGGGCCAAGCTGGCCGAAGCCAGGAAGCTTGAAGGTTGGAGAGTGGACCCCCGGGGTAACTTTATGGAGAAGGCCCTTGAGCTCGGATCGAGTCGAGTCAAGCAAGTGCTCACCCGCGGTTTTGCCGATTCGCTGAAGTGAATAGACCGCGGTTCCACAACGGCGCTCATTTTAAACAGACCCACTCAGGTGGGTTTTTTTACGTCCGGAATTCTCTCAATGGATATCACTTCACTGGTAGCTCATCTGCGTCAGCGCTGCCCGTCGTACGGTGGTCGAGTCGCAGGCGGGATCGATTTTGAGGCCGTAGCGAACAGCGAACAGTTACATCGACCGTCTGCCTACGTCATTTCCACCGGCGATCAAGCTACAAAGAACGACGTTCAAAACGGTGTGCGGCAGGAGATCACCGATCAGTTCGATGTGATCGTCGTTTTAGATACTCGCGACGAGCGCGGCCAGCAGGCGGTGGATCTGCTGCACGGTCTGCGCAAGGAGTTGTGGCGAGCGTTGGTCGGGTGGAAGCCCACTGATGAATACGAGTTTATTGAGTACGCCGGCGGCGAGCTGATTGTTATCAACCGCGCCCGTGTGATCTACCGCTACAGCTTTGTCGCTGAGTTCCAGCTTGGCCGCAACAGCAAAGACGAACCCGCCGAAACCTGGCACGAACTCGAAATCGACGGTTTGCCGCCGTTCACCGGCGTTGACTTCGACATGGACTGCATCGACCCGGCAGATCCAAACCTGCAGCGACCTGGCCCGGATGGGCGCATCGAAGCGAAATTCTCAGGAGACGTAACACCATGACCAAACGCATCACTGTGGTGCCGGCCTCTGGCCGCTCTGTGCCCGATCCGGAGGCTGGCGACTTGTTGCCTGTTGAAGGCCGGGAAGTCCCAGACAACGCATGGTGGCGCCGCCGCCAAGCGGATGGGGACGTAACCCTCAAGGCTGATAAAGCCCAATCCACCAAGGGCGTCACCACGCCGAAACCCGAGGAAGCGCAATAATGGCTATCGGATTCAGTAGCATCCCCGCCGATATCCGCGTGCCGCTGTTCTATGCGGAGATGGATAACTCGGCGGCCAACAGTGCGTCGTCGGCCATGCGTCGATTGATTGTCGCCCAGGTCAACGATGACGCCACCAGCGAAAGCATTGGCCAACTGGTGCTGGTGTCGAGCCTGGGTCTGGCCAAGGACATCGGCGGGCAAGGCTCGATGCTGGCGGCGATGTACGAAACCTGGCGCAAGACTGATCCGATCGGCGAGATCTGGTGCCTGCCGCTTCAAAACGCTACCGGTACCGCTGCAACAGCGACGGTCACTATCACCGGTGCCGCGACCGAGCCGGGGTTGTTGAACCTGTACGTCGGTGGTGTTCGTGTGCAGTCGGTCGTTGTTGCGGCGGCTACTCCGACCATCGCGGCGTCGGCATTGGCCGTGAAGATCAACGCCACGCCAGACCTGCCAGTCACCGCCTTGGCTGTCGCGGGAGTCGTCACGCTCACTTGTAAGTGGAAGGGTGAGAGCGGCAACGACATTGGTCTGGTCCTGAATCGCCTTGGCAAGTCCAATGGCGAGGCGACCCCTACGGGCCTGACTGTTGTTGCAACCCTGATGACGGGAGGCGTCGGTGCGCCTGACCAGATCGATGCTGTAGCGGCGCTGGGCGATGAGCCTTTCGAATTCATCTGCGTGCCCTGGTCGGACACGACCACGCTGAACGCGTGGAAAGATGCGATGGACGACAACACCGGCCGCTGGAGCTGGGCGAAACAACTGTTCGGCCACGTCTACACGGCGAAGCGTGGCACCTTGGGTACGCTGGTGGCGGCAGGCCAGGCACGCAATGATCAGCACATGACCATTCAGGCAGTGGAGCCGGGTGTGCCCCAACCGGTATGGGTGCAGGCAGCGGCATTGGCGGCGCGCACTTCGGTATTCATCTCGGCAGATGCCAGCCGGCCAACGCAAAGCGGCTCGCTACCCGGGCTGGATCCGGCACCGGCCAGCGAGCGGTTCACGCTCACGGAGCGCCAATCGCTGCTGACCTACGGCCTTGCAACGGCCTACTACGAAGGCGGCTACGTGCGCATCCAGCGCTCGATCACCACCTACCAGAAGAACGCGTATGGCCAGGCGGACAACTCGTACCTGGACAGCGAGACCATGCACCAGTCGGCGTTCATCATCCGGCGCATGCAGAGCGTGATTACCAGCAAGTACGGCCGCCACAAGCTGGCCAGCGATGGTACGCGCTTCGGCGCCGGCCAGCCTATCGTCACGCCGAGCACCATCCGCGGCGAGCTGATTGCGCAGTACGCCAAGCTCGAACAGGAAGGTCATGTGGAAAACGCTGACCTGTTCGCTGAGCACCTGGTGGTGGAGCGCGACAGCAATGACCCGAGCCGAGTGAACGTGTTGTTCCCGCCGGATTACATCAACGGCCTGCGCATTTTTGCGCTGCTCAACCAGTTCCGCCTCCAGTACGACGCCGCCGCGTAACGCTGACCACGATCACCAAGCCCGCCCCGAGCGGGCTTTTTCATTCTGGAGATTCAACCCATGGGCAAAAAAGTAGCGGGCACGGCGTACATCAAGGTGGACGGAATGCAGCTGACCGTCACCGGTGGCGCCGAAGCGCCGTTGATGGATAAAAAACGGGAGACGGTTTATCCGGGCTACTACAAGGAGGAGGAGCTGGCGCCCTATCTGAAAATGACCGTCATCCATGATCCGGCGCTTTCGATCAAGACGCTGACCGAAGGCACGGATATGACGGTCACCTGTGAATTCAACAACGGCAAGGTCTATGTGCTCTCGGGTGCGTACCTGGTCGACGAGCCGACGTCGAAAGGCGATGACGGCACCATTGAACTGCAATTCGACGGCATCAAAGGGGTGTGGCAATGACGGGCACAGTGAAACTTCAGGCGGCCATCGAGGCCCACGGCGAGCCACTGACTGAGCTGACTTTGCGTCGGCCGACCGTACAGGAAGTGCGCGCTATCAAGGCGTTGCCGTATCGGATCGACAAGAACGAAGAGGTCGGGCTCGACATGGATGTCGCAGCTAAATACATCGCGATCTGCGCCGGCATCCCGCCGTCGTCGGTCAACCAGCTGGACCTGGCTGACCTCAACGCGCTGAGCTGGGCGGTCGCCGGTTTTTTCATGAGTGCGGCGTCGGCTCCATCAACGACCTGATTTCAGTCGCCTACGACCTGGCCTGGTTCTGGAAAGTTGACCCCGAACAGATGATGGCCAGGCCACTGGATGCGCTCACGGAATGCCTTGAGCACGCCCAACGCATTAACGAACTTCAGCAGGTGCAGTGATGGCGGACAAGTTCCAGCTCAAGGCGTTGATCACCGGCGTCGACAAGCTGTCGCCGACACTGACCGGGATCCGTAAGAACGTTGCGGGCTTCCGCAAACAGATGAACAGCTCAGGCCTTGGCAACATCGGCTTCCAGGATATGTTGCAAGGCGGCGCCTTTGCGGCGCCGTTCATTGCTGGTGCCCGTGCTGCCATGGAATTCGAAACGTCCATGGCCGATGTGAAGAAGGTCGTTACCTTCGACACGCCCGAACAGTTCAAGCAGATGGGGCAGGACGTGCTTGATATGTCGGAGAAAATGCCGATGGCAGCGAGTGGCATTGCGGCCATTGTTGCCGCCGGTGGCCAGGCCGGTTTCGCCCGTGGTGAGCTCAAGCAGTTCGCCGAGGACGCGGTGAAAATGGGCATCGCCTTCGATCAGACCGCCGATCAGTCCGGCGACATGATGGCCAAGTGGCGCACGTCCTTCAAAATGACGCAGCCGGAAGTCGTTACCCTGGCTGACAAGATCAACTACCTGAGCAACATCGGTCCTTCGTCGGCCGCACAGATCTCCGACATCGTGACCCGTATCGGTTCGTTGGGTGGCATCGCCGGCTTGTCAGCAGGTCAGGTTGCCGCGATGGGTGCCACGCTCGCGGGCGTGGGTGTCCCGAGTGAAGTAGCGGCAACGGGCATGAAGAACTTCATGCTGTCGCTGACCAAGGGCAGCGCGGCCACCAAACAACAATCGGAGGCTTTCAAGTCGCTGCGGTTGGATGTGAAGCAAGTTTCGAAGAGCATGCAAAAGGATGCTCAGGGCACGATCGAAGATGTGCTGGAGCGCATCGCCAAGGTCGATCCGGCGAAGCAGGCCGGGTTACTGACGCAGCTCTTCGGTACCGAGTCGGTGTCTGCTATCGCGCCACTGCTGACCAACCTCGATCTGTTGAAGTCCAGCTTCAAGGCCGTGGGCACGGAAGGGAAGTTCGCTGGCTCCATGGAGGCGGAGTACACAGCGCGGTCCGCGACCACTGCCAACTCCATGCAGCTGCTGACCAACAAGGTCACACGCTTGGGTGTGGCAGTGGGTTCTGGTCTCCTACCTCCGTTCAATGACTTCATGGATCAGATCGGGCCGGCCATTTCCCAGATGTCTTCACTTGCCGGTGAACACCCTGGCGTTATTCGTGGGGTGTTGGGCGCTGGCGTTGCCTTCGGTGTGCTGCGTGTTGCGGTGATGGGCGCTGTGGTTGCAACCAAGATCCTCAGTGCCGTCACCGCTATGTCGCCGATCGGGATAATCGTTCGAGGTATCGCGCTCGCGGCCGGCCTGTTGATTGCCAACTGGGCGACCGTTGCGCCGTACTTCGAGGCGATCTGGGAAAAGATCAAAGGTCCGGCCATGATCCTGTGGGGCTGGTTTAAGCAGGCCTTTGCATTCACTCCGATCCCGATGGTGATGGAAAACTGGGGGCCGTTGACTGAGTTGTTCTCGGCGCTTTGGGATGTTCTTGTCGCCGTCTCCACGCCGGTAATGGATTTCCTCGGGCGCATGTTTGAGTGGACGCCGCTCGGGATGATTGCCAAGAACTGGGCACCCATCACTGAGTGGTTCCAGAAGCTATGGGCGAGATTGAAACCGATTATAGAGCCGATGATGAAGTACTTCGGCGGTGGCGAAGGTGGTGAGGGAATCATCAAAACCGCCACCAACAAAGCTAACGAGTTCGCCGAAGAGCAGCGCGTACGCAACGCAGGACCGGGCGGTGGTGACGGCGCGTTCGTTGAAGCCGGGGCAGTAGAAGGTGCCCAGCGTTATCAACGGATGATGAAAAACGCGGCAGGCATCCCGAGCACTGACAAGTTGTTGAGTCGGCCGAATCTGGCCAACCAATCCAGCGGCCTGCTTCAGCAGGCATCGGCCAATCAGGCGCCGAAACTCAATGGTGAGCTCAACATCAATCTCAACGGCGCACCGCCGGGTACCACCGTTGATCAAGCCAAAACCAACCAGCCGGGCCTGAACATCAAGCCCAGTGTCGGTACCCGAACTATTGGCATTATGAGGCCTAACCAATGACGGCGACGTGGCGTGATAAGTTGTTGCCGGCTTCGTTCCGGGGGATCAGCTTCTTGATCCCCCAGACGTCGGTGCCGGTTGGCATGAAGGGACAGCTGCACGAATTTCCGCAGCGGGATACGCCATTCTTCGAGCAGTTGGGCAAACAGTCCCAGGTGCACAAGATGACGGGATGGGTCATCGGTGATGATTGTTTCGAGCGTCGAGACAAGTTGATCGAAGCGTTGAACACTCCCGGTGGTGGGGAGCTGGTCCACCCGTGGCTTGGGAAAATGCAAGTCAAGGCCGGCGAGTGCGATATGTCTCACGACCTCATGGGCGGCGGCATGATCAGCTTTGATCTGACGTTCTATCCGGACATGCCGTTGCAGACACCGGCGGCCAAAGTCAACACGCAAGCTCAGGTGGTGAATTCGTCTGAAAGCCTGCTGACGTCGTCGCTCAATCGGTATCAGGCCGCCATGGGCACAGTGAACCAGGCGCGATTGGGGCTGATGCAAATGCGCAACAGCCTGACGAACGTCTTCTCTGTCATCCAGCAGCAGTTCGCGCCGTTCTTGAGTGTCTTCACGGATGTCACGGGTTTCGCGCAGTCGCTGATCAATTCCCCCGGTTCGCTGTCCTCGCTCTTTTCCAGCTACTTCAGCAGCTTTTCAGGCTTCAATTTTTTTGGCTCAAGTTCGAGCGGTCGGTCTAGCTCAGGCGGTAATGCTGGCGGCGGTTATCGCGCGGCAGTTGCCGAAGCCACCCAGCAAACGGAAGCTGTCAGCAGCATCAACACCGTAAGCACTGTTGGCGGAACCGATGCGATCACTGCTTCGCAGGCGGCGGCAAACCTGGTGCAGGATTCGACATTGGTGCAGATCGGCCTGATCGTCAGCGAGTTGCCTGTGGCCACGCAGCCAGAGTCAATAGAGTCGATGCCGTCGGTTGATCAGCAGGCGGTGCAGCCGATTGTGCGGCCGGACGTGCCGGTCGCCGATGATGTGATCGAGCTGCGGGATAATCTCAATGAAGCCATTCATGAGGCGTCGTTGAAGGCCGACCCGGCGCATTATCTGGTGTTAAACACTTTCCGCCAAACCGTGGTGAAACACCTGACGGCCGTCGCGCAGTCGGGCGTGAAGCTCGTTGAGGTCACCCCTGCGGAAAGCTTGTCGGCGTTGGTGCTTGCTTATCGTCGTTTTGGTGATGCCACACGGGCGCCAGAGGTTGTTCAGCGCAACCGCATTCAGCACCCGGGCTTCGTGCCCTCAGTGCCCATCAAAATCGCCCAGAGGTAACCATGAGTGATGATCAAAACGCGGTCACCCTCACGGTTGGCGGCATGGATTACTTCGGCTGGAAATCCGTGGAAATTACTGCCGGGCTTGAAGATCAGGCCCGTTCCTTCAACGTGTCGTTGACCTGGAAGTGGCCAGGGCAGATTCAGAACATTCCAATCCGGCAGGGTGACAAGTGCCAGGTGCGGATCGGTGATGACCTGGTGCTGACCGCTTGGGTATTCGCAACGCCGGTCAGCCATGACGATAAACAAATCACCAAATCCATAAGTGGCCGATCATTGACCGCGGACCTGGTCGACTGCGCGGCAGTCAATAAGCCGGGTCAATGGAACAACCAGTCGGTGCTGTCCATCGTCAAGGCGTTGGCTGCGCCTTATGGCATCGCGGTCACCAGCGAGATCCCTGAGGGCGGAAAACTTTCCGACCACACCATCGAGCCAGGAGAGACGGCATTCGCTTCTATCGACAGGTTGCTGACATTATTTCGGGTGTTCTCCACTGACGACGCGCGCGGTGCGGCAGTGCTGGCCAGCCCCGGCAGTGGCGGGCGTACCTTTGACGCGGTGGAGGTCGGTAAGAACGTCAAGACCGGCGAGGCGCCGCTCGATTTCTCCGGCGTATTTTCCGAGTACCAGGTGCTGGGACAAAAGAGCGGGACCGACGATGAGTTCGGCCCTGACGCCGCGGAAGTTTCCGCCGTCCTGACCGATGACCGCACGACCCGCAAGCGCGTCTTGATCATTCAGGAATCCGGACAAGTGACCAATGAGCTCGCGAGTGCCCGGGCCAATTGGGAGCGCAGCAGCCGTATGGGGAAGGCGATGACCGTCACCTATGTGGTGCAGGGCTGGCGTCAATCCAATGGTCAGCTCTGGCGACACAACATGATCACCCGCGTGATCGACCCAATCATTGGCATGAATCGCGACATGTTGATCTCGCGCATCACCTACACGTTGAGCGAGCAGGGGACGATCACCAAGCTGGAGCTGGGGCCGCCTGAGAGTTTTGAGCCTGAGCCCAAGGATCCGCACAGCAAACGGAAAGTGAAGAAGGGCGGCAAAGGCGACAACTTCGAATACCTCATCCCTGCTGACTACGAGCCCAAAAAATGAACCTGAAAACTATGCTGGCTCGCGGCACGGTCGTGCTGGTCGATGCAGCCAAGAAGCTCCAGGGCCTACAAGTTCGCCTCACCGCCGGCGAGCTAAAAGACGGCGCCGAACATTTCGAGCCATATGGACTCACCAGCAACCCGTTGCCCGGGGCCGAGGTGCTCGCCGCGTTCATCGGCGGTGACCGATCCCATGCAGTGGTTTTGGTGGCGGCTGATCGCCGGTACCGCATACAGGGTCTGGCGCCTGGTGAGGTGGCTATCTACACCGACGAAGGCGATCGGATTCATTTCAAGCGTGGCCGGATCATCGACATAGAGACAGGCACGCTCAACATCAAGGCGACGACGGCGGTGAACATCGACAGCCCGGTGATCAACCAGACCGGGGATATTGTTTCACAAGGTGATCAGGTGGCAGCTGGTGTCAGCCAGATTCATCACCCTCACAGTGGCGTTCAAGCCGGTAGTGGCCAGAGCGGCGCACCGATCGCGGGAGGTTGATCATGGTCATCAATTCTGATCTTGAGGCTTCGCTCATTCGTGCAGTGATCATCAGCCTTTACACCTGGCGCCGCGCCGAAACAGATGACCGTATCGATGACGACGAGCGCTTCGGCTGGTGGGGTGACAGTTACCCAGCCATTGCCGATGACCGTATCGGTTCGCGCTTGTGGCTGTTGCGGCGGGTGAAGCTGACACCGCAAACACAACGCGATGCAGAGGCCTACGCGCGCGAAGCCCTGCAATGGTTGCTGGATGATGGGCACGTGACCGACGTCGCCATTGCCAGTGAAAAGGTCGATATCAACCGGTTGAATCTGATTCCCACGCTAACGGTGTCCAGCGGTGCTCGGCTTGAAATCAAACAACCCTCTTCTTGGCAGGTGATCTATGCCGTTTGAAACGCCTTCATTACCTGTCTTGATTGGGCGCACCCAGGGTGATCTGGCCAGCGACTCGCTGCGCCGCTCCGATGCCCAGGTGCTGGCCAGAACCTTGGGTGGCACGGCCTACGGCTTGTACGGCTATCTCGATTGGATCGCTGAACAGATATTGCCTGATCGGGCCGACGAAGAAACGTTGGAACGTATCGCGCTGCTGCGACTGAATCAGCCTCGTAAGCCTGCTCAACCTGCAGAGGGGCCGGTGAGCTTCACTGCGGCGGCAGGCGCCGTACTGGACGTTGATGTGGTGCTGCAAGCAGGGGATGGGCGTACCTACAAAGTGACGACAGGCGTCACCACCGTGGCCGGGCTGAACACCACCACGGTAGAGGCCGTTGACGCCGGCGTATTGGGCAACGCTGATGCGGGGCTGACCTTGGCCCTGGTCCAGCCGGTTGCGGGTGTGACCAACCTGTTCACCGTTCTGGCGCCTGGTGTGGTGGGGGGCATCGCCAAAGAAAGCGTTGAGTCATTACGCGCTAGGGTGGTTCGGTCTTATCGAGTAATCCCGCACGGTGGCTCGGCGGACGACTATGAAACCTGGGCTTTGGAGGTACCGGGAATCACCCGCGCCTGGTGTCGCCGTAATTATCTGGGGCCTGGCACCGTTGGCTTGTTCGTAATGCGCGACGGGGATTTCGAGCCAATCCCGAATCCAACGCAGCTGGCCGAGGTGAAGGCTTACATCGAATCGCCATTCAGGCGCCCCGTGACGGCAGAGCTTTACGTCTTGCCGCCAGTCAAGGTTCCTGTGCTGTACAGCATCCACGCGGTACCGGATACCTCTGCGGTGAGGGTGGCGATTCAGGATCAGCTGGTTGATCTGCATGACCGTGAAGCCGGGTTAGGCGAAACACTTTTGCTGACCCACATTGCTGAAGCCATCAGTGGATCGTCCGGCGAGACCGACCATGACCTTATTGTGCCGGCGGCTGATGTCGTCGCGGCCTCCAATCAACTGCTGACGTTCGGAGGTATCACATGGCTATAGCCAGAACCGCCGAACAATACCGACTTCAGCTGCGTGGGTTGTTGCCCGCAGGGCCCGCATGGGATCCGGACCTGGTACCGGAAATTGATCTGGTGCTGACCGGAGTCGCCCTTGAGTTTTCCCGCGTGGATGCCCGGGCGGTGGACCTGTTGAACGAGATGGATCCTGCGAGCGTGAGTGAACTTGTTCCTGACTGGGAAGCGGTAATGGGGCTGCCTGACGAGTGCCTCGGCCCTAACCCCGCTTTTGAGGATCGCCGCTTGGCTGTTCGGCGGCGGCTCGTTGAGGTCGGGGGGCAGAGCCCGGCGTACTTCATCGAGATCGCTGTGAGCCAGGGCTACCCTGACGCGACCATCACTGAACACCGAGCGCCCCGTATGGGGCGTTCTCGTTTTGGCTCGGCGCATTTCGGCACGTGGCGTGCGCAATTCATGTGGACGCTCAACACCGGCGGGCGCCAGAAGCAAGGCCGCCGCTTTGGCGTGAGCTACTGGGGGGAGCGTTTCGGGGCCAACCCTGGCAACCCGTTGGAGTGCTCGATCCGTCGGCCGGCGCCGGCGCATACCGTTGTGCATATCAATTATGACTGAGGGGTAAGAACGTGGATTTTCCTATTAGTGTGCCGAGCATTGGCTTGGTAGACGGCAAGTTTATTGATGAGAACCCCACCACCGGCACGCCGGGATCACTGATTCCTTCGGCGTGGGGCAATGCGGTTACTGAAGAAATACTGGCGGTACTCGCGGCAGGGGCAATTGCTCCAGTTGAAAACACCAACAATCAGTTGGTCCTGGCCATCAAGAAACTCCTGCAGGCGGGCGCCGGCTTATACGCGTTGGACACTGGAGCGGCGAACACATACGTGGCAACGTTTTCACCGGCACTCGGGGCGCTTACCGATGGCCTTACTTTGAAAGTAAAGGCGAAAACGGCGAACACCGGGGCTAGCACATTTAACCCAGACGGACTGGGCGCGAAGCCTATCGTCGGCGGTTCGCATGCGGCCCTACAAGGCGGCGAGATTATTGCGAACGGTGACCTGTGGTTGCAATGGAATAGTTCTATCGGCACCGGATCCTGGGTCGTGATCGAGTCTGCTGGTGGCCCGGTGCAAGTCGCCGATGCGACCCTTAGCCGCCACAGCCTGGCGTTGGGGCAACTCGGCGGCACCCTGGCGACCAACGGATTTATCAAGATCCCGATCATGGTCGCCGGCGTTAAGCGCGATTTTTATATTCAGTGGGGGCAGTCCACCGGCACGGCGACCAGCGTCAACATCGCGTTCCCGGTGGCAGTTGCCAACCAACTGTTTTGGTTGGGGCTTCAAGATTCAAACGGCAATCCGAATGTGGGGCTCTGGACCTACCAAGCGGTCTCTGCTGGGTTCACCGCGTACAACATCGCCACCCTGACCAAGGGTTCGACCACCGTAGGCGGTTCCCTTGTCGCCAACGCGCAATGGGTCGCTATCAGCTATTAAGGAGCTTTTTATGTGGTATTCACCCTCCAGCGGCGGCTTTTACGATGACCCGGCGAACTACGCGGCTTTCCCCGCAGACGCTCTCGAGATCACGGACGAGCTGTACGCTGAAGTGATGTCATTCCGGCCTCACGACAAAATCATTGTCGCTGGCCCAGAGGGAATGCCGATGCTGGCAGACCTCCCGGCACCGACTCGCGACGAACTGGTGGCGACGGCTTTGTCACAACGCGATTCGTTTATGGCCCTGGCCACGACGAAGATTGGGCCCTTGCAGGACGCGGTGGATGTCGATGACGCCACGCCGGCGGATATTGCCCTGCTCAAGAAGTGGAAGCAGTACCGGGTGGCGCTGAATCGCATCGAGGATCAGGCAACCTTCCCCGAAACGGTTGATTGGCCCGTTGTCCCAGCCTGACTCAACCGAACGAAATGCACCCGCCATCGAGCGGGTATTTTTTTGCCTGGAGAAAGTTATGCCTGTAACCGAGAAAGACCGCGACATCCTCGCACGCACGCTATGGGGTGAGGCGCGCGGTGAAAGCCTGGCCGGTCAGATTGCCGTGGCCTGGACGATTCGCAACCGTGTGGAGATTGATTTGCACAGCGATGGCAAGCCGGATTGGTGGGGCGAGGGCTATGCCGGCGTGTGCCAAGCGAAGTACCAGTTCAGCTGCTGGAACAAGAACGACTCGAACTTCCCGTACCTAAGTGGCGCAAAGGCTATCCCGTTCCGCGAGCTCGCCCAGGCGCGGATTGCTGCTGACCAGGTGATTGATGGAAAAGTGCCGGATCCTACCGGTGGCGCGACGCACTACTACGCAACCACCATGCCGAAGGCGCCGACTTGGACTAAGGGTGCCACACAGACACTGCATCACGGGCACCACATCTTCTTTAAGGATGTTCCATGACTCCTGGGGCGCTGAAAGCGGCGCTTGCTGGAGTGTTCGCTCTTCTATTGTTGACTGCAGCGGGAGTGTGGAAGGTGCAGAACTGGCGTTATGGCAAGCAGCTTTCCGAGCAGGCCGGTCTGCACCAAGCCGACCTGACCACCATCAGTGCCGTCGCGGCAGCCCAGGTGCGCGCCGATCAGGACAAGCGACTCGCGCTTGAGCAGCGCCTTGCTGCCAGCGACCAAACTCACCACGAGGCTTTGACCAATGCACAAAAGGACCAGGCTCGCCTGCGTGATCGCCTTGCAACTACTGATCTACGGTTGTCAGTCCTCCTTGACACCACAGATCCAGCCAGTGGCTGTTCAGTGCCTGCCTCCTCCGAAGCCGGCGGCGTGGTTCATGGAAGAACGCGCGTCCGACTTGACCCAGCGCATGCTCAACGAATTATCGAAATCACCGATGTTGGGGATCAAGGACTGATTGCTCTCTCAGCGTGCCAGGAATATGTACGAGCGGTCGCTCTCGGTACACGAAAGGAATGATACTAGCCGCGGAACCAAATTGACTGACAATCAGGCACGGTTTACCGCTATGAAACTGTCTGTTCGGATGACCATTTGAGTACGCAGCATTTTTGTTCTTGCGCTTCGTTTCGGTAGTTACCCCATAAATAACCCCCGTTCTGTAAACTGTCACAGATGGTGAAGCATCCGCCCATTAGCGGGTATTTTTTTGCTGGTATTAAACTGTTGGTTTTGCTGTTGAATTTCCAGATGGTTGTGTTGTTGCTGCATATGTAAAATTCGTAATCTGAGATTCTGAATATTCCATTTGTATTGCAGAGGGGGCTGTCTTTAAAGTCGAGCAGTACGGTTCGTGTGTCCTCGGCTAGGAGGGCGATTCCAGCGTGCCCAACTAATATCAAGTTTCCATCGGCGGTATAGCATGTCGAGATGAACTGGTGTGGGGCTTCATTAGTATATGCGGTCGACTGTGTTCCTAGTTCATTTCCAAAAGTTGCGATAAATGTTCGGGCGCCTTCATCAGGTGCCGCATGGCGGTTCATTGAAAAAACCCTGAGGGAGCCGTCAGGATGCTCCATGAGGTTTGATCCACCAATGATCGCTCCGCCAATGCAGGTTAGCTTTCCATTCTCCAACTTCCCTATTCCGGAATTTCGTCGAATATAAATCGCACCATTTTTGTCTATTAACGTGTTTCCCGAGCAGTCGGGAAAGTTGAGCAGAGGTTTAATGTTCTTATTTTCGAGGTCGGCTAAGAAAAGACCTTCGGTTGTGGTCAATATTATTTCATCGTTGCTTTTTGCGACAATTCCAAACTGTCCAAAAGGAAGGTCGCTCATGCAAGTTTTGAGCTGGTGAGTTGCAGTGTTGTCTGTCGGGTGTGAAAAGCTTATTGTGTTTCCGAAGCTCGGATTCATTTGAGAAAAAAACGGACGTGGATACAAGTTGTGTAGGGCTGAATAGTGAATGCCGTCCTGTGATGCCTTCTTTACTAGTTGCTCAATCATTTCTTGTGGAGGCACAAAGCCGCTAAGCATCGCCTCTAAGTGATTTTTGTCCATCAATATGACATTCAAGCCACCAGCGGCAGCGTCCCTAATAAGTTCTGAAGTGAAGCCCGCAATAGAAATTACTAGACCGCAGGTTCCAACTACGCGCTGACTAACTCTGTTCTTTAGTAGTGCTACAGTTTTAAAGTCAGTTTTCTTTTTTTCCCATTTTGCTTCTATTACAAAATGCCGAGAGTTGATATTGACCGCAACATCAATTTCTCCTTTGCCCTCCCGGCGCCGGATATTAGGCTCGGCATCTAGGCCCCAGCACAATAGCATTCTTGCGATTAGTCCGTTTAATGCCTGTCCTCTAGCCTGAGGTGTAATTTTAACATCGGATTTCAGTTGGCCATATTCTGTGATTAACGCTAAAAGTTTGTCTGCGTTGGCCACCTGCATATTGCTCACATCCCTTTCTATTAGTATTGATAACTGAGGTGCCGGTGGCGTCCTCTTGTTGGATCATCAGTTTAGCGGAGTGGCAGTTTTTTGCGCGGGTCAGCGCCAGTCAGCGTGGTGATTTGGTCGTATAGGTGGCTGACTAGCTTCCCTTTGGCCATCAGTTCCCAGTTGAATTTCGTCTCAATATTGGTAGCTCTGCGGTTTGCGTCCAAGAGTTCGGCTTTGGCCTTCAACAGTTCTGCCCGCATCGCCCCGCATTCTTTGGTGGCATCAGCGTGCATCTGCACCAGGCCGAAGATGTCTTCGCGAGCTTTGCGCAATTGAAGGGTCAGTTCCTGCACCTCATTCTCCAGCATGCGCAGATAGTGGGTGCAAGTCTCAAGCTCGGTCGGGCATCCCAGCCAGTCGCTGGTGTCTTCGATTTCATACGGATCCACGGCAACACCAAATAGATACTGTTTGCATATACAGTAATCGAGATCTGGACGTAGGGCGAGCGGGCGACGACGAACTGCGCGCCCTAACTAGGGGGAGGGCGACCCTGGCTGAGGCCGCTGGCCAAGCCAGAGCCAGGGGGGGCTTGCGAGAGGGCTTACGATGCTTTGTCTGGTTGAGCGCTATCGCTGACCACCGTGGGCTGTTCAGCCCCGCACGCAGCTGCCCACACTTCCTTCGTCAGCAATTTGAAGGCTCTGTCTGATGGCTTGAGGGTAGATAACTCACGCAGTGCCGCATCGGGCGAGCTGTAAAACCCGGTCTCACCGAGCTTATGACTCACGCAGTTGAGCTGAAAGCCTCGATACGACGTGAAATGTTCAGTGACCCTCTTTACCACAACGTTGCGTATGGGCAGTTTGCCTTCCGCGCTTACGACCGAATAGTCCTTATAAAACTCATCGTCGTTGGTTGATGTAGGGCTGGCGGAATATGCATTGGTGGACAGCAGGGCTGAGGCAAAGATGGCAAGACATCTCACGGCATTCTTCCTTGACTGGATCTGGCTAGTTGAATCTGGTTGGAGAGCATCATAGTAGAGCAGTTAACAGTTTAAAGCAGATGAATTTTCTATGAGCGCAAGGGATGGATGAGCAGTAATTTGCCTAAAGGAAAGGGGATGCTGAACGCCTGACTGATTTTCAACATAAGCTCACTGATGTGCCGGCTGCTGGCCAGCAGCTCAGTGCACCGAATGTTCCGTCCACATAAGCCCTACACCCCAGTTCGAGGGTGTAGGGCTTTTTTGCGTCAGTACTCGAGCACAATCGGGGATATGGGTAATGGCTGGGATTGGATCGACAGACACTGGCGACAAGAATTACTGGTATTCGCTGGTTATGTGCGGTCGGAAATAAGTGGGTGGTACGAAAGTGGTACGCTGGAAAAGAAGGTTTGCTTTAAGCCTTTATCTATAAGGCTTTCAGGATTAGATGTTCCAATCCATCATGGGCGCCACGGAGAAGCGGCGAGAGAGCGGGGCGGGTGTGGTGGTGATTGGGGGCATTGGGGCGTCTGGGAATAGGTGGGGCGAAGGGCGGGAGTTTATCAGGAATGAGGCCTCGAGGCTTGAGGCGAGTCCTGTTGCAAA
The DNA here is from genome assembly GCF_059695935.1 of Pseudomonas sp. LBUM1660. Classification (NCBI taxonomy): domain Bacteria; kingdom Pseudomonadati; phylum Pseudomonadota; class Gammaproteobacteria; order Pseudomonadales; family Pseudomonadaceae; genus Pseudomonas; species Pseudomonas sp. LBUM1660. The sequence continues at coordinate 2,340,649 of NZ_CP166795.1, forward strand.
GGTGCTCGGAGTTAGTGGACCTGTTTTTATGGGATGTGGCGGTTATTTTGGGGCGGGCGTTGCTATCCACTGGCTCAGGACTTTCTGGTAGTTGCCGGTCACCTTGGCGAGGTGCAGCCATTGGTCGACGTATAACTTCCAGGTCATGTCATCGCGTGGAAGCAAGTAGGCCTTCTCACCGTATTGCATGAATTGGCTCGGGTTAACCGCGCACAACCCGGGTTTAAGTTTCTGCTGATACAGCGCTTCCGACGCGTCGGTAATCATCACATCGGCTTTCTTATCCAACAGTTCCTGAAAGATGGTCACGTTGTCGTGAAGACTTAATTGCGCCTTGGGCAGAAACGCGTGAACAAACGCTTCGTTGGTGCCTCCGGCCGGTTCAACCAAACGAACCGAAGGCTGGTTGATTTGTTCGACGGTCTGGTACAGCGCCTGATCTTCACAGCGCACTAAGGGGATTTTGCCGTCGACATCCAGTGTGGTGCTGAAGAAGGCTTTTTTCTGGCGTTCCAGGGTGACCGAGATGCCGCCGACGCCGATGTCGCATTTGCCGGCCAGCATGTCGGGCATCAGCGTTTTCCATGTGGTCTGCACCCATTCAACCTTGACGCCCAGGCTGTCGGCCAATGAGCGGGCCATGGCGATGTCGATGCCCGAGTATTCGCTGTCCTCGGCTTTGTAGGTATAGGGTTTGTAGTCTCCCGTCGTACACACGCGCAGTTGGCCTTGCTGGATGATGCTGTCCAGGTGCGAAGGGCCGTCCTGTGCCTGAGCGCCGCAGGAGATCGCGAGCAGGCCACCGAGCATCAGTGTGCATTTTATGGTTTTCATTTTTGCGGGCTTTTATGAGGGGGGACTTGAAGAAAATGGAGTGTAGTGGAACAGTTTCTCGGCTGCTATCCACGACGAAAAAGGGCGCTCATTGTGGGAGCGCCCATTTTTGTGTTTGCAAAATGCGGTCTGGCCTCGATGTCATCCTGACCGTTCGGACTCAGTGACAGCAGCAACTGGAGCCGCCGCACCCCGACTTTTTCTTGATACTGTCGGGGATTTCTCCTGTCAACACGCTTGCTGGGTACCCTGCCTCATTCAGTGCCGATAACAGGGCATTGCTGTCGGTGTCCCCGGTCACTTTGACTCGGCCGGACGCCAGATCGACAGTCACCTCACCCACCCCGGCGATCGGTTGCAATGCAGCATTGATGTGTTTGACGCAGCTGCCGCAGCTCATGCCTTCGACTTGCAATTCTGTACCGTTCATTGCGTGAACCTCTTTCGCCGTGTGTGGCGGTGGTGTGATGACAGGGTTCGAGGGTTGACCTTGCCACGATGGCAAGGTCAAGCGCTTCTTTCAGGCGGTTACTGCGCCATCGGCATCTTCATCATGCTCGACTGCTGATCCATCATTTTCATCATCATGCCCATCATCTGTTCTGAGTTGTCCTTGTCGCCGGACATGCCTTTGCCCATGCCCATGCCCATGCCTTGGCAATGGTTGTGCATCATGCCCATGCTGTCCTTCATCGTAGCCATGCCTTCTTGCATGGCGGCCTGGCGTTCGGCCGGGGTTTTGGCGGCGGCCATTTTTTCGTGGGACGTTTGCATTTTTTGCATCTGTTCGCTCATGGCCTTGTCTTGTTTGGGCTGGGTCTGGGTGGTGGCCGGTGCGGTGGGTGGTGTGTCGGGGTGATGTTCGTCGACGGCCAGGGCAACCAATGGGCTGCTGATGAGCAGTGCGGCAACGAGTGTTTTAAGGTGCTTGTGCATGGCAATCTCCAGGAAGTCAAAGACGTGCAGGAAGTAGCGAGCTGCGCTGAAGATGCGCAGCCAAAGCGTGCGGCCGGACACCCGGCATGCCGGGCAGGTTTTAATCGTTGAAACGAACGAAGCTCAGACGGACGGGCGGTCTGGGCGGCGCTGGACGGTGCAAGGCGAGGAACGCGAACGGCGTCGGGGAGTGGGCACTCAGAAACACGACGGGCAACAGAAGCAGGGCGGCCCAAAGGGTGTGTTCGAAGGTGGGCAGGGTCAGTGCGGGGTTCAGTGCTGTGGCGCTGTGTTCGCAGTATTGCAGGCAGCCGCTGGCATGCTGCTCATGGCTGTCGTCATGGCCAGCGCTGCTGGTGATTTCATGGGCGGCGCTCAGATCATGGGGCGGCAGGCTAAGACAACCCTGGCTCGCCGCTACCGCAAAGGCTAAGAGCCACAGTGCGAGCACTTGGCGGATCAGCAGCGGTAGATGAATGCGGAACCCGTGCATGTCTGGTATCCGATCTGAGGGTTATCTTGAGCTTAGCGCTGTGTAGGTGACTGTCGTTGATCTATATCAAGTGGCGCTCCTTTACGTTACTCCGCACCCATTTCCATCTCTGGACTCAACGTCCCCAGCCAGGCCACCAGCCCCACAATCAGGACGGCCGCAACCAACTCCATCACCACACTGCGCTGCAGTGCATTCGCCGCTACCCGATACTGCCCGTTGCGCAACGACCTCTGCAAAAACGGTCCAAGGTGAAACCGGTTCAACGCGGCGAGCACCAGCATCCCCGCAAACAAGGCGACTTTGATAAACAGCAAAATCCCGTAGGTGCTTTGAAATACTTCATCAAGCTTCAGCCCAACGATGAAGAGATAGTTCACAACACCCGTGACGGTGATGACGACCACAATCAACGCGCCCACCGATTCAAATCGTTTCACTGCGCGGGCCAGCAGTCGGATGCGCTCTTCGGTTTGCAGAACATTTTTCGCCATCAACGCGAGCGCCACCAGCGCTCCCAGCCACACCCCAGCAGCCAGCAAGTGCAGGATGTCGGTAGTGAAATGCCAGACACGGCGGATGCCTTCATCCATCGCCCCATGACCGTTCCAGGCGAGAGAGGCGAGGGCGATACCGCCAGCAATAGCCGCAACCAGCAAGCTAACATCAGGGGCGCGATGGTTTAGCATCACCGTCAATCCGCCAACAACCAGTGCGACAATACGCACCACCCAGGCCAGGCCCATGTCCGTTTCCAACACCATCATCTCGATGTGTGGACGCAACTCGGCAAAGTCCGTTTCACCGCTCATGGCGCTCGCCATCACCACCATGCTTGCGACAGACAACAGCACCCCAAGCGCCGCCGTCCCCGCCATCATCAACCGAAATGGCAGCACAGCGCCCGACACGCGTTCCTGTCCTTTAAGGCTGTACAACCCAAACAGCGGCAAGCCCAACAGCAGCATCAAATCCACGTACAAGCCAAACCGTAGGGCAATGCCGATCGAGTCGCTCATCAATCACTTCACTTTGAACGTAACGTTGCCGGTAATCGGGTGAGTGTCCGAAGACACCGCTCGCCATTCGACTTTGTAGGTGCCGATGGGCAGTGGCGAGAGAGGGGTGATGACCATGGTTTTCGGGTCGCTGCCGCCGGAGACTTTGGCTTTCATTGGCATGGGGGCGTGGGCCATGCCGGGCATTTCGGTCATGACCAGTTTCGCGCCGGAAAACTGGGTCATGAGGTTTTCAGAAAAGTGCAGTTCGATTTTGGCGGGTGTTGCGATGTCTGCACCTTCAGCGGGGGTGGAGGACAGTAGTTTCGGATGGGCTTGAGCGAGTGCGCTCATCAGCAGCCCCAGGGCAATAACGGTGGTTTTGATCATGCGCATGCGAGGCCTCTTACCGTTTTAAACGGTTGGTTTTTGGTTTTTGAGTTGACGCGTTTAAAACCACAGCCGAACGCCGAAGACCAGGCGCGCTTCACTGCGATCCTCGCCTTCGTCGTTGGCGTAATCGGCGGTTTTGCCGTAGGTGCGATTCCAGGTCACGCCGATGTAAGGCGCGAACTCCCGGCGGATTTCGTAGCGCAGCCGCAGGCCGGCCTCGGTGTTGGATAACCCCGAACCAATTCCTCGTTGAGGGTCGTTTTTGCCGTAGAAGTTGAGTTCGGCAGTCGGCTGCAGAATCAGCCGATTGGTCAGCAGGATGTCGTAGTCGCCCTCAAGTCGTGCAGCGGTTTGGCCGCCTTCGCCGATGAAGGCTGTGGCTTCGGTCTCAAGGTTGTACAGCGCCATGCCTTGCACACCGAAGGCGGCCCAGGTTTGCGGGGCGCCGGGTTTGAAATCCTGGCGCACGCCGCTCACCACCTCCCACCACGGGGAGATCGCATGGCCCCACAGGGCCTGGATTTCGGCGTCTTCGGTCTTGCCGTTGGTGCGTTCGCCTTCGGAGCGAAGCCACAGACGGTCGAGGTCACCGCCGACCCAGCCTGATAAGTCCCAGGCCAGGACGCTGCCGTTGTCCGCGTCCTGCCATTCGAGTTTATCGGCGAGGAAGTAGTAGTTGAGTGCGGTGTCATGCACGCCGTGGCCGGTCGGGCTGGCATACACGGCGGCGCGGTCGGCATCGGTCAGCGTCGGGATCGGCGTGCGGCTTTCAGTCGGTGCGGCGGGCTGCATCTGGCCCTCATCCATGGTTTGCATTTGGCTGTGGTCCATGCCGGTCATCTGGCTATGGTCCATGCCCTGCATGTCGTCAGTGGCGGCCATTGTCGAAGAGAGCGTCAGGGCCACGGTTACGAGTGTCAAAGAGATAGGAGTCAATCGGGTCATGGGATGCGCCTCATTCTTCCACGCGAACTTCACGGAACATGCCCATTTCCATGTGGTACAGGAGATGGCAGTGATAGGCCCAGCGGCCGAGCGCATCGGCGGTGACCCGATAGCTGCGCCGGGTGCCCGGCGGCATGTCGATGGTGTGTTTGCGCACCATGAACTCGCCGTTCTCGTCTTCGAGGTCGCTCCACATGCCGTGCAGGTGGATGGGGTGGGTCATCATCGTGTCGTTGACCAGCACAATCCGGACGCGCTCGCCGTACTTGAGGCGCAGCGGCTCGGCGTCGGAGAATTTCACGCCGTTGAACGACCAGGCGAATTTCTCCATGTGGCCGGTGAGGTGCAGCTCAATGGTGCGGCCGGGTTCGCGGCCGTCCGGGTCTTCGAAGGAGCTACGCAGGTCAGAGTAGGTGAGGACTCGGCGTCCGTTGTTGCGCAGGCCCAGTCCGGGATCGTCGAGCTTGGGCGAGGTGGTCATGGCTTGCATGTCCACCAGCGGGTTGTCCTTTTCCGTCTCCGGATGAGACTGCATGCCGGCCATGCTGCTGTGATCCATGCCCGCCATATCACCCATGCTGCCGTGGTCCATGCCGCCCATGCCCATGTCATCCATGGTCACCAACGGTCGAGGGTCCAGGGCAGGGATTGGCGCCGACAAACCAGACTTCGTTGCCAGCGTGCCCCGTGCAAAACCCGTGCGATCCATCGATTGCGCGAACAGCGTGTAAGCCGCTTCGGTCGGCTCGACAATCACGTCAAACGTCTCTGCCACCGCGATGCGAAACTCGTCGACGCTCACCGGTTTGATGTGCAGACCGTCGGCTGCGACCACCGTCATTTTCAACCCGGGGATGCGCACGTCGAAGTAGCTCATGGCGGAACCATTGATAAACCGCAGCCGCAGCTTCTCGCCGGGGCGGAATACACCGGTCCAGTTCATGTCGGGTGCCTGGCCGTTCATCAGGTAGGTATAAGTGGCGCCACTGACGTCGGCGATGTCCGTGGGGTTCATCTTCATCTCGGCCCACATCGTTCGATCCGCGACCGTGGACCCCCAACCTTTTTCGCTGACATCGTGAATGAAGTCACCCACGGTGCGCTTGTTGTAGTTGTAGTAATCCGACTGTTTTTTCAGCGTCTTCATCAGGCTGACGGCGTCTTCGTCGGTCCAGTCGGTCAGCATCACCACGTAATCGCGGTCGTACTGGAACGGCTCTGGCTCCTTGGCATCGATGACCAACGGGCCGTAAACGCCGGACTGCTCCTGAAGGCCCGAATGGCTGTGATACCAGTAGGTGCCGTTCTGCCGGACTGTGAATTGGTAAACGTACAGACCGCCCGGTTCGATGCCGTGAAAACTCAGGCCCGGTACACCGTCCATGTTGGCCGGCAGCAAGATGCCGTGCCAGTGAATTGACGTGTCGACCTTGAGCTTGTTCTTCACGCGCAACGTCACCGTATCGCCTTCACGCCAGCGCAGCAGCGGGCCGGGAATGCCGCCGTTGATGGTCATGGCGGTGCGCGGGTTGCCGGTGATGTTGACCGGGGTTTCGCCGATCGACAGATCGAAATCGGTGCCCGCCAACACCTGAGGTTCGCCAGGGCTGGTGATTGCCCAGACCGGCGTGCGCCATAAGCCGAGGCCGCCAAGCAGCCCGCCCGCAGCCAGCCCTTTCACGAAGGTGCGTCTTGTAGTGTTGGAATGCATGCCGTTGTGTTCCCCATCCGTCAGCTTGGAGCTAGCTTGACGACGAGGTTAACGGGCGGCGGCTTTCAGAAGGCTGAGGCTAAGATTACAGTTTTGTCAGTTTCGCGGGTGTAGGCGCGGTGAAACTGGAGAGAGGCGCTCACTGAGCGGGCGCCCTTTCTTAAAGGTGTTTTTTGGGCTCGGACGTATCAGCCACGGTGGAGCCGCCGCAATTGATATACGAAGAAGACTTCAGCCAACGCTGATCTGGATAGTAAGAGAACAACAGCTGCCCATCTTTCATCGAATCAATCAGTCGACGAGCAACCGCCGGTCTGACCGCCGGGCAACCGAGGCTTCTGCCAATCCGCCCATTCGCACGGGCCAGGACCGGACTCACATAAGGCGCGCCATGAATCACGATGGCCCGGTCAAACGCGTTGTCATTGAAACCCGGCTCCAGGCCCTCCATGCGCAACGAGTAACCGTTCTGCCCGACATAACTTGACTGTGTGCGGTACAAACCGAGGCTGGTAGCGAAGCTTTCGTTTTGATTGGAAAAGTTGACCGCCATGTTCTCGCCGCTGTTTCGACCGTGAGCCACCAGTTCATGAAACAGCAATTTGCGCTTCTTTAAATCGAACACCCACAAACGTTGTTCGGTCGAAGGCAGGGAATAGTCGATGACGGCCAGTCTTTGGACAGGTGCTTTGCCTTGAGCGATGCTGCATTGCGAGGCGCGAACGGCGAGGTTGATGACGTTGGCGTTAGCTTTCGGGGCCGCTTTGATGAGGGCGGCCGCGAGCGAATCGGCGTAGGCTGACGGTGCAGACATTGCCGTCAGTAGCAGGGCCGAAAGTAGATAGCCAAAACGTAGTGGCGCCATATAGATGTCTCATCATGTTAAGTTCGAGTCTAGCAGTGCGTTGTAAGCCGGGCGTTGAATGCGGGGGATTAAGGATTATTCATGGTGCTTTTAACAAGGTTATTCGTCATAAGCCGCGTATTTTTTATGGGCTTTCTGATCAGCGGCACAGCACTTGCGGAAACGTCGTCGATCGAGCCGCTAAATGCGCCTACCTCCATTATCGAGGCCGCAGCGGACGATAACGTCGGTCAAGCGATTCAGGCCTCGCTTGAACCGCTGAAATCTGCGTTTCCACCATTGCTCACTGCGCCACGCAATCGGCGGGTGGACGTCAGCCGTCTGGTCATGGATTTTTATACACATCGTGCCTATCGCGCGGCGTGGACGAATGAAAGTGATGTCGCGCAGTTGATCGCCAGCCTGAACGCGACTCAGGCCGATGGCTTGACCCCGGCGGACTTTCATATCGATGAATTAGTCCGGTCGCAGACCACGATGCAGACGACACCGGTCACGCCCGAGCAGCGGGCAGCTTTTGATTTGGCGACCACCCATACTTTTATCACCGCGCTGCTGCAGTTGCGGCGGGGCAAGGTCGACCCTTCGCGGCTCGACATTCACTGGAATTTTGATTCGAATGACGTCGATCCACGGGACGACGTCAATGCTTTCTTCGCCGCGCTTGACAGTCACGACGTGGCCAAGGCGTTTGCCCAGGCGCCGCCGCAAGAAGCGGTGTACGTCGGTTTGCGTCAGGCCCTGGCGCAACTGCGCGGCATTCGGGACCGGGGCGGTTGGCCGAAAGTGGTGGTCGACCATTCGCTCAAACCGGGCATGGACGAACCGGCGGTCGCGCAGTTGCGCGCGCGGATGGTCGCGGCAGGTTTCCTCGATCCACGATTGATCCATGGCACGAAGTACGACGGCGCCGTCACCGCGGCTGTGAAAAAGTATCAAAACGAGCAATACCTGGGTGCGGACGGCATGGCAGGGGCGACAACATTGGCGGCGCTGAACGTGCCCGTTGACGCGCGCATCGATCAGGTACGAGTGAACATGGAGCGCGCGCGTTGGCTGCTCTACAAGCTTCAGGGCACGTTCGTCATCGTCGATATTGCCGGCTACAAGGTGGCGATGTACCGCGATGGCCTGCCGATTTGGCGATCCCGGGTGCAGGTCGGTAAAACGGCTCGCAATACGCCGGTCTTCCAGGCGCAGATTACCTACATCACGTTTAACCCGACCTGGACGGTGCCGCCGACGATCCTCAAGGAAGATATGTTGCCAAAGGTTCAGAGCAATCCCGGTTACCTCGCCGCCAACCGAATTCGAGTGCTTGATCGGGAAGGCAATGTGCTCGACCCGTCGACCGTCGACTGGACCAACCCGCGCGGCCTCACGTTGCGTCAGGACGCCGGTCCAGAAAGCTCCCTCGGCCAGGTGGTGATCCGGTTTCCCAACGACTATGCGATTTACCTCCACGACACACCGCACCGCGAGTTGTTTGCCAAAACTGTCCGAGCGACCAGCTCGGGCTGCATTCGGGTAGAGAATCCGCTGCAGCTTGTGGAGTTGTTGTTCAACGACCCGGTCCGGTGGAACAGCGAAGGCATTCAAAAGCAGTTGGCCAGCGGCAAGACCGAGAACATTCGGCTTCCGGTGAAAGTGCCGGTGTTGCTGGCGTACTGGACCGTGGATTTGGGCAGTGACGGGCGAGTGGCGTTCAAGCCTGATGTGTATGGTTACGATGCGCCGGTGTTGCGGGCGCTGAATCGGCCGTCGCCGGTGCCTGTGCTGGATTTGCATACGGCAGTGGGGTCGGTGGCGGCGGGGCCGGCGCGGCAGTAGGGGAGTGGGCTTGATTTAATAAGTCCGTCACCTTTCCGCTCGCTTTCCGCTCGCTTTCCGCTTTCCGGTTTTGGTGATCTGCCTTCGTTGTTCGTCCGGGTGTTAAAGTTGCAGACCTTCCTGCACCACCGAAAGTAAATTGTTTTCCGTCAACGCAACTGCATCCAGTTGTTGTGCGGCCTGCTCAATCACCTGCAACCACCAATGCGTCTCGCCATGCTTGTCCACCGTGCGCAGCAGCGCGAGTTCTTTGCCTTTCGAGTGGATCTCGACACGCCCGGCGCCATCTTCAGTGAAGCGCGCAACAGGGTCGAAGATGAGGCTGTGGTCATTGCCTTCGATCAGTAATTGGTCGATCGCATAGTCGTAAGTCGCACCCTCTGAATCGCACTCGAAGACATGCGTGGGATTGCGCCGCAGAATCAGGCCTACCTCAATCAACGGCTGCAGCCACACTTCGATCTGCTCATACAACTCGTAGACTTGGCCGGGCCAACTGTCGATCATCTGCTCCGCGCTGGTAGGCCGGGTCTGTTTCAGCTTCGCCGCGAGTTCGTCTGCCTTACTCATTTCGATTCCCTGTCGTGATGTAAGAGTAATCGTAGCTCCTGAAAGCCATCCTGGTTTTGCCCTGCGTCATAGGCCGGTGCCTACAAGCCGAATCCGCGACTGTTTGACTACGCTCAAGAGCAGCTCGGCGTCAGCTGTGATCAAGTGGTCCATATCTGCGCGAGCCCGACGCTGGATCACACCGCCGCCCGCGACATGTACTTTCGCTGCATATGGATCGACCGCGGCACGGGTCGGCAATTGCTGCCGGATTACCAGCCGGACGCGATATTGTGAGCACGCTGGGTCAGGTCGTGCCCTTGTTCACATCCCTCGACTGGTAAAAAGGAGACCTCGTCATGGCACACACCCTAGCAGGCCGTTCGCGTTCCGCGCGTTTTACATCCATGCCCGGCTGCATAAACAGCTGCCGAGGGTGAAAGTGGCGTTCCACACCCACATGCCTCACGCCACGGCGTTGTGCTTGCTGCAAGGTCCGCCGCTGCTGTGGTTGGGCCAGACGGCGCTGAAATTTTACGGCCGCACGGCGGTGGACGAGGAATACAACGGCCTGGCCCTCGATGAATCCGAAGGCGACCGGATTGCCAGTGTCATGGGCAATGCCGACATCCTGTTCCTGAAGAACCATGGGGTGATTGTCGCCGGGCCGACCATCGCCGAAGCCTGGGATGATTTGTATTACCTGGAGCGTGCCGCACAAGTGCAGCTGATGGCCATGGCGACCCAGCGCGAACTCAAGCCGGTGCCCCACGAAGTTGCCCAGCGGGCCTACGAGCAAATGCGTTTGGGCGATGCCGAAAGCGCGCGGGCGCATTTGCACAGGGCAATGCGGCGGCTAGCCAAAGGACAATTGCCCCTCACCCCCGCGTAGACTAAGCTCACAAAAAATAAGGGCTTTGGGCCTTTGCCCATGCCTTGCCCTTACAGGACGAGCTTTTGCCTATCCACACTCAAGACCCGCAGCAAATTCCGGGCGACGCTTTGAAACGGTTATCTCTGCTCAGGGCAGCGGTGTTGTTTATTGCGACGGTGTGCCTCTGTCTCTGTGGTCTGCTTTATCTGCAACTGGAGCAATCTCGGCGCCACGCGCTGGACGTGGCGCAAGTCGCGTCTTCGAACCTGGCTCGCGCCATGGCACAGCAGGCCGAAGACACCTTCATGAAAGCCGACCTGGTGTTGACCGGTCTCGTGGACTGGATTCAGGTTGATGGCTACGGCCCGGCACAAAAGCCACGCTTGCAGAAAACCTTTGCCAGGCGGGTTCAGGCGCTGGAGCAGTTGCACGGGATCTTTCTGTTCGACAAGCAAGGGCAGTGGGTCGTGACTTCGTTCGATGATTTGACCCGCAGTCCGGGCGTGTCGGATCGAGAGTACTTCACGTTCCACCAGCAGAACGCGTCCACCCTCGCGCACATCGGGCCGGCAATTCGCAGTCGGGAGAATGGCGAGTGGATCATTCCGGTGTCCAAACGGGTGAACGACAAGAACGGCAACTTCCAGGGCGTGGTGTTGGCCGGAATCAAAATGGCCTATTTCGATCAGTTCTTCAAAAGCTTCAGCATCGATGACAACGGTTCGATGTTTTTGGCGTTGACCGACGGCACGTTGCTCGCGCGAAGGCCTTTCGTGGAGTCGCTGATCGGCACGTCCCTGGCCAAGGGCGAAATCTTTCAGAAATTCTTGCCCAACGCGCCCGCCGGCAACGCGATGATCAGCTCGGTGATCGATGGCGTTGTGCGTTTGTATGGCTACCGTCAACTCGATGCCTATCCGCTGGTGGTCTCGGCGGCATCGTCCAGGGAATCTATTCTCAAGGATTGGTACGGCACCGCGTTTCAATCCAGCGTCATCGTTGCCCTGGTGGTGTTGGGTGTGGGCCTGTTCGGTTGGGTGTTTGTTCGCCAGGTGCGCGTCGGTGAGCGGGTCGAGGCCGATTTGCGCAAGGCCAAGGAAGCCCTGAAGCTGATCGCGACTCACGACAGCCTGACGGGCCTGGCCAATCGCCGACTGTTCGAGCAGGCGCTGGACATCGAGTTTGGCCGAGGCGCCCGGCAGTCGAGTTCGCTGAGCCTGATCATGCTTGATATCGATTACTTCAAACGCTACAACGATGCCTACGGCCACGTGGCAGGTGACCACTGCCTGGCTGAAGTGGCACGGGCAATCAAGAGTTGCTGTCACCGCAAATCCGACCTGGCGGTGCGTTATGGCGGTGAGGAGTTTGCGGTATTGCTGCCTGACACCGACCTTCACGGTGCGTTGGTGATTGCCGAACAGATCCGCCGTAGCGTCATGGACAAGAACATCACCCACAGCGGTTCACCCACGGGTTATGTGACGGTCAGTCTTGGCTGTTACGCATTTGTGCCGACCGGGCGCGACAGCATCGAAGTGTTCATCGAGCGAGCGGACGCGGCGTTGTATCAGGCCAAGCACTCCGGTCGAAACCGTGCAGCCGTGTTGTCGCTGGAGGGCGGCGTGGAGGCGTTGATGCGCTCAGATCGTTGAGACGATTTGTGCCGTTGTTTCAGCCTTGCAACAGTCGCTTGTCCGTCTGTCTACCTGCGAGATCCTTCTGTTTTCATCGTCTAGAGTTCCGATAGCCCTGTCGAACCCGACGGGGCTCCCCACAGCACGGACGATCGCCAAAATGTTGATACCTCAAGCATTGACAGCCGTTGCTCTAACCCTCGCTGTTTCCATTGTTTTGCCGCAGGCCAGCCAGGCTCAATCGGCAGCCACACCGCAAGAAGCCAACGCCTTTGTGACTGTGCCGCAGTACCCCTCCGAAGATTTCAAAGACGTGGTGCAGTCGAACGTCGACTCGTTGTATTCCATTGCCTGGCTCGATTTGACCAAGGAGCCACTGGTGATTACCGCGCCAGACACCGCCGGGCGTTTTTACGTGTTGCCGATGCTCGACATGTGGAGCGATGTTCTCGTCTCGCCGGGTGGGTATGCGACGGGCACAAAGGCCGGTGAGTTTCTGGTGACACCACCGGGATGGACCGGAACGGTGCCGGCGGGCTTGAGTCAATTGCCGGCGCCTGCGTCCTTCGTCTGGATCATTGGTAGGACTGAGGTCAGCGGGGCAGTGGACTATGCGACGGTGAACAGGATTCAGGCGGGCTACACCGTGACGCGGTTGTCTCAGATCGGCAAAAAAGCCGGGCCGGTTGCCATCCATGCTCCTGTGGTCACGGCGGGTCGATGAGCGCCGATACCATCGGCGTTCAGGGCAATTACGTTAAGTGCACTCAATAGAAAACTGCTGACGATTTCACCTCATTGGCTGCTTCTACGTGTCCAGCTGCCGGTCCCGCCTCCTGCACCGCCGGTGCCCCCACCGGCAGCGCCCGTGCCACCGCCCGCACCCGAGCCACTGTTTCCGGCATTTCCACCATTGCCCTCTCTCGATGAACCATATCCGCCTTTGCCCCGATCGGGGGTATATCGGTGCGAGGGTTGGTCGGGATAGTTGTCGGGCGCCATGTTTGAGCCTCCGCCATACCAGAATCTGGTCTCTGTCGCGTCAGCGTTATCGCCGGAGGCTGCGAAAGTGGTGCCTATTGCCGCGGCCAGCAAACCGAGCAACAACAGCGTGGTGATTTTGATGTTCATCAGCGCACGTCTCCAAAAATGAGTCGTTACCTGAAGATGGTGTGATGAGGAGGGCGATGGGTGTTGGCGGGATGACGAATGGTCGATGCGTTGATCTTAGGGTTGGTGCGCCGATCACTGAAAGTGCGTGCAACATCAATCACTGTGGGAGCGGGCTTGCTCGCGAAAGCGGTATACCAAGCGACATGAATATTGAATGATGCTCCCTCTTCGCGAGCAAGCCCGCTCCCTCAGTGGTTTAAGGTGTCAGCGAAGGTTGTATTCGGCCAGTTTCTTCTCAAGATTCTCCCGCACCAACGGCCATTCCTCATCAATGATGCTGAACCGCACCGAGTTGCGTTTGCGGCCATCCGGCATGATCCGTTCGTGGCGCACGATGCCTTCCTGTTGCGCGCCGAGTCGCAAGATCGCGTTGCGCGATTTCTGGTTGTTTTCATCGGTGGTGAATTGCACCCGCACGCAGTCCAGTTCGTCGAAGGCGTAACGCAACATCAGGTATTTGGCCTCGGTGTTGACGAACGTTTTCTGCCAGCGCGCAGAGATCCAGCTACTGCCGATTTCAAGCTTGCGGTTGAGGCGGTCGATTTTCCAGAAACGTGTCGAACCAATCACCTCGCCCGTGTCCTTGAGCACGATGACGAAGGGCAGGACCGTTCCCGCCTCGCGACCGTCGAGGGCCTTTTTCAGGTAGCTGTCGATGGTGGTCGGGGAGGGCACGACGGTGACCGTCAGGTTCCACAATTCGCCATCCCGGGCGGCGTTGACCAGCGCATCGGCGTCGCTGGGTTGCAGGGCGCGCAGGGTGATTCGTTGACCGTCCAGGGTGTCCATGAGCGAGAGGTTCTCGGCATAAAAAGGTTCGCGGGTGATGCGCGCCATTACAGGGTAGCGGCTGCCGATTGGCAATAGTCGTGGCGCGATGTTGGACCCTGGCTGCTATGGTCAATGGACGCAGGCAATCGATTGACAGGATCCCATGCATGGAATTGACCGCCACGACCACTGCCGCACCAGCGCGCCATACGCCGATCACACGGAACCTGGTCTGGTCCGTCGGGCTGGTATTTGTATTGGGGGTGCTGATTGCCCTGGTTGCCTTGTTCAACATTGCTGGCCGGCTCGATGCCCAGGACCTGGCCAAGACCACGTTCTACACCCAGCGTGCGCTGGAAAACCGCATCTCAGCCTCGAAAAACTACGTCGCCAGTTATGCAACCTGGACGACCGCCTACGATCATTTGAATGGCGAAGTCGATGCGCGGTGGGCTTACGCTGAGCAGAACTTGGGTAAAACCCTGTTCACCATGGATCATTACGACGGCGTTTTTGTGGTCGACCATCAGCGAACCAAATACGCCGTGGTGCGCGGCCTTCAGGTCCAGGACGACGCAGCGGCCCGGCTGTCAATAGCGATGGCGGCACTGATCAAGGAAGTGCAGGGCCAGGAAAGCCTGCTTGTCCCCATCAGCCGGTTCACGCTCTTCGAGGGCCAGCCCGCGCTGTTGACGGCGGCGGCGATCGAGCCCAATGACGAAAGGCCGGCGGTCGATCCCCAAAGCACGTCAGTGCTGGTGTTCGTCGATCAACTGAGTCCGGAGAAGCTCAACGCCTTGAGTGCCGACTACGGTTTGCATGACTTGAGCCTCGCACCTGACAACACCCTTGCTCCCGGTCAGCCCGCGGTGGCACTCACGGGCACCGGTTATAGCCTGGTGTCGCGGCTCGAGCAGCCAGGCCATCAGCTGCTTTGGTCACTGCTGCCGCCACTAGGCGGCGCGCTATTGATTCTCGCGTTGTTGACGGCTTACTTCTTTCGTTATGTGTTACGCACGTCGGGGCACGTGGATGCCAGTTACATCAATCTCGATTTATCGAACCAGGCACTGGAGGCCAGTGAAGAACGTTTTCGTGCAGTGGCCGAGGCCGCTTCCGACTGGATCTGGGAAATCGATGACCAGCATCGCATCACGTACCTGTCGGGGCGTTTCGGCACCGTCACCGGTTTTTCCGATCAGCAATGGCTGGGGCAGGACATCGAGCAATTGTTGTATTGCGACACTACGCCGTTGTCGCAGTGGCTGAACAAGCTCGACGAGGAGTACAGCGTCAGTCACCTGCGTTGTTCCTATCGCGACCAGTCGGGGCAGCAACGTGTCTGCCGGGTGTCGGCGCGGCCGATCCACAGCAAAGGCGCGGTGCTGGGTTACCGCGGCACGGCCAGTGACATCACCGATGAAGTCGCCGCCCATGCGCAGATCCAGCATCTGTCATTGCACGACGCGCTGACCGGCCTGCCCAATCGCAACAAACTGGCGCGTTACCTCGAAGACGCTTTGGTGCTGAAGGAGCATTCGGCGCCGCTGACGTTGTTGATGATCGACCTGGACAACTTCAAGCCGATCAATGACTCCCTCGGCCACCCGGCCGGCGATGCGGTATTGCTGGAGGTGGCCACCCGTTTGCGTGAGTGCACACGGGACATTGACCTGGTCGCACGACTGGGTGGCGACGAGTTTGTGCTGGTGCTCAATGGCATGGACATCCACACGGAAATCGACCGGATATGCGAACGTATCCTCGAAAGCCTGCACCAGCCGATCCACTATGACCATCACACGCTGCACATCGGTGCGAGCATCGGCATCGCCTTGAGCCGGCGTCAGGGGCACAGGCCGGAGGAGCTGATCCGGTGTGCCGATATCGCGCTGTATCAGGCCAAATCCGACGGCAAGAAAACCTGGTGCTACTTTGAGCCGCACATGAACGATCAGATCCAGCATCGCCGCAGACTCGAAAACGACCTGCGCCAGGCGATCAAGAACAACGAGTTCGTGATGCACTATCAGCCGCGTTATCACGTCGATGGCAAGCAGATTGTCTCGGTCGAAGCGTTGCTGCGCTGGCAGCATCCGGTGCAGGGGTTGCTGGGCCCCGATGCGTTTATTCCGTTGGCCGAGCAGACCGATCTGATCGTGCCCTTGGGGCGCTGGGTTTTACGTGAAGCGTGCGAGACGGCACTGACCTGGCCGGGTGAGCTGATGGTGTCGGTCAACCTGTCGCCCGTGCAGTTTGTCCGCAGTGACGTGGTCGAGGATGTCAGGGAAGCGTTGATCCAGAGCCGTTTGCCGGCCAGTCGACTGGAGCTGGAGATCACTGAAAACGTGATGCTCAACGATGTCGACGGCGCTCTCGCGACCATGAACTCGCTGAAGGAGCTGGGTGTGCGCCTGAACATGGACGACTTCGGCACCGGTTATTCGTCGCTGGGTTACCTGCGCACGTATCCGTTCGACGGGATCAAGATCGACAAGCGCTTCATCTCGTCCATGAGCGGCACCGGTAACGACCGTGCGGTGGTGCAGGCGATCATCAACCTGGGCAAGGCCATGGGGCTGACGGTGACCGCAGAGGGCGTCGAGACCCTGGAGCAACTGGACTTCCTGATCTCGGACGAGTGCCATGAGGTGCAGGGTTTCTACCTCAGCCGGCCGATGGAAAACCAGGCGCTGCTGCCATTGCTCAAGGCATCGCGTGACGAGCATCCGTTGTAAGGGGGACCTTTAGTCGCCTGTGTCGGTTGTCGTCGCAACTGCCATGGCGCGCTCCGGTCACAACTGGATATCGTCCATCCGTTGCGAGCCCCGGCCTATGAAAAACCTGAAAATCGCCACTTTCAACGTCAACGGCATGCGTGCCCGGCTGCCGAATCTGCTGGCCTGGCTTGAGCGAGAAAAACCGGACATTGCCTGTTTGCAGGAGCTCAAGTCGGTCGACAGCGCATTCCCGGCCGCCGAGCTTGAGGCCATTGGCTATGGCGCCATCTGGCAAGGCCAGTCGTCGTGGAACGGGGTGGCGATTCTGGCTCGTGATGCGCAACCTTTGGAGAGTCGGCGAGGTCTGCCGGGAGATGACGCCGACACGCACAGTCGCTACCTGGAAGCTGCGGTGCACGGGATTCTGGTGGGCTGCCTGTATTTACCCAACGGCAATCCGCAACCCGGGCCGAAGTTCGACTACAAACTGGCGTGGTTCGAGCGGCTTATTGTTTATGCCAAGGACCTGCAAAACAGCGAACACCCGGTGGTGCTGGCCGGCGACTACAACGTGGTGCCCACCGACCTGGACATCTACAACCCGCGCTCGTGGCTCAAGGACGCGTTGCTGCAACCAGAAAGTCGCGAGTGTTTCCAGCGCTTGCTGGATCAGGGCTGGACCGATTCCCTGCGTCATCTGTACCCGGAGGATCGGCTCTACACTTTCTGGGATTATTTTCGGCAGCACTGGCAGAAGAACTCGGGGTTGCGCATCGATCACCTGCTACTCAACCCGGCGCTGAGCCCCTATCTGCACGAGGCCGGGGTCGATGCCTGGGTGCGCAACGAACCGCACGCCAGTGACCATGCGCCGACGTGGATTCGCTTGAGTTCGCGCAAACGGCGTTGATGTTCAGAGGGTGAGCGATTGGCTAAATCAATTGTCAGTCGAACCGCTTTATCCCTTATACATGGCGCCCATCGGCGGAGAGATCCGCGGCCCCCTGCAGAAGGACCGAGCAATGAGCGAGCCACGCCTGACGAACCGTGCGTTATACCTGCAACGCCTGGGTTTCGACGCGCCCCCGGCGCCGACCCTGGACACCTTGCGCCAACTTCAGCTGCGCCACACCGGGGCCTTCCCGTTTGAAAACCTCAACACGCTCTCTGGCGAACCGGTACGCATCGACCTGCCATCCATCGAACAGAAAATCCTGCACGAAGGGCGCGGCGGTTATTGCTACGAGCTCAACTACGCGTTTCTAGCCTTGCTTCAGGAATTGGGTTTTGACGCACGCGGCATTACCGGCCGAGTCGTTATGGGTCAGCCCGAAGGCGCCTGGACTGCCCGCACGCACCGCTTGAGCCTGGTCACGCTGGACGGCGTGCGCTACATCACCGACGTCGGCTTCGGCGGCATGGTGCCCACCGCTCCGTTGATGCTCGACACCGATGTTGCCCAGCGCACTCCTCACGAGCCGTATCGCATCGAGCGCCATGCAGACGGCTACACCTTGCGTGCCAACGTCAGCGGCGAGTGGCGGCCGATGTACATCTTCGACCTGCAACGCCAGGAAGACATCGATTACACCGTTGGTAACTGGTACGTCTCGACCCATCCCGAATCGTCGTTTACCAAGCAACTGATGGTCGCGCGCACCGGTGATGGCTGGAGGCGCACGTTGAACAACGGCAGTTTTGCAATTCACCGGGTGGGCGCCGAGAGCGAACGGCAGCAAGTGACGGAGGTGGAGGAATTGATTGGGTTGCT
The DNA here is from genome assembly GCF_059695935.1 of Pseudomonas sp. LBUM1660. Taxonomy (NCBI): domain Bacteria; kingdom Pseudomonadati; phylum Pseudomonadota; class Gammaproteobacteria; order Pseudomonadales; family Pseudomonadaceae; genus Pseudomonas; species Pseudomonas sp. LBUM1660. The sequence goes on from NZ_CP166795.1 coordinate 2,359,149, forward strand.
GACGCGTGAGTTCGGGATTCGGGTGCCGGAGCATGCGGGGTTGAGGCAGGTGCTTGGGCGGTTGATTGAGCCAGACTGAAGGCTGAGATACCCGTGTCGGCATCTTGCCCTCAATGCAGGGTGAAACGTGAGTTGCTCGATTGTTTTCAGGGCGGTGACGATGTCTGGCGCAGGTTGAGTTCGTCAGTTTGCTCTGTTGCGTTTGCCCGCCAGGCCCAGTGAGTAAGCAGTCCGACCAGCGCCCCATCGACCATCCAGAAATACCAGAGCAGTCGCAGCTTTGGGTGAAGACAGGCGAGGCCGGCAATCGCCAATCCTGCCAATAGACCGGTGATCCAGTTCGGAGGTACTGAAATCGTATTGGTCTTTCATCGGTACGGCCTCGAGACAAGATGTCGAAAGGCGCAGCTATGCATCTTTAATATGCATGTCGAAAGTAGATGTATTTCAAGATTTTTTAGGGGGGGAACCCGCGCAGCAAAAGGGCGCTATGGACATATGTCCATTATCTGACTGATTAGTTGTATACAACTCTATAGACATTTGTCCTGAGTCTTGCATACAGTGTGCGCATAACAAAAACCAGGGAACCCCCCAACCATGAAAACGCCCCATGTTTCACACCAACGGCCTGAGGACGAAAACCTCGGGGTCGGCGCGAATATGGCTTACGGCCTGCAACATGTTCTGACCATGTACGGCGGCATCGTCGCGGTGCCTTTGATCATTGGCCAGGCGGCCGGGCTGTCGCCGGCGGACATCGGTTTGTTGATTGCTGCTTCATTGTTTGCGGGGGGCTTGGCGACATTACTGCAAACCCTCGGTTTACCGTTTTTCGGGTGTCAGTTGCCGCTGGTACAGGGTGTGTCTTTCTCCGGTGTCGCGACGATGGTGGCGATTGTCAGCAGCGGCGGGGAGGGCGGCTTTCAGTCGATTCTCGGGGCGGTGATTGCCGCATCGTTGATCGGTTTGCTGATCACGCCGGTGTTCTCGCGAATCACCAAGTTCTTCCCGCCGTTGGTAACCGGCATCGTGATCACCACCATTGGCCTGACGTTGATGCCAGTGGCCGCGCGCTGGGCCATGGGCGGCAACAGCCACGCCCCGGACTTCGGCAGCATGGCCAACATCGGTCTGGCCGCGGTGACGCTGGTGCTGGTGCTGCTGCTGAGCAAGGTCGGCAGCGCGACCATCTCCCGCTTGTCGATCCTGCTGGCCATGGTGATCGGCACGATCATCGCGGTGTTCCTCGGCATGGCGGACTTCTCGTCGGTCACGCAAGGCCCGATGTTCGGCTTCCCGACGCCGTTCCACTTTGGCATGCCGACGTTCCACTTTGCCGCGATCCTGTCGATGTGCATCGTGGTGATGGTGACCCTGGTGGAAACCTCGGCCGACATCCTCGCCGTCGGTGAAATCATCGACACCAAGGTCGACTCCAAACGCCTGGGCAACGGCCTGCGCGCAGACATGCTGTCGAGCATGATCGCGCCGATCTTCGGCTCCTTCACCCAAAGCGCCTTCGCCCAGAACGTCGGGCTGGTGGCCGTGACCGGCATCAAGAGTCGTTTCGTGGTCGCCACCGGCGGCTTGTTCCTGGTGATACTCGGTTTGCTGCCGTTCATGGGCCGGGTCATCGCTGCGGTACCCACCTCGGTACTGGGTGGCGCCGGCATCGTGCTGTTTGGCACCGTGGCCGCCAGCGGCATCCGCACGCTGTCCAAGGTTGATTACCGCAACAACGTCAACCTGATCATCGTCGCCACCTCCATCGGTTTCGGCATGATCCCGATCGCCGCACCCAACTTCTACGACCAATTCCCCAGCTGGTTCGCGACCATCTTCCACTCGGGCATCAGCTCCTCGGCGATCATGGCCATCGTGCTCAACCTGACTTTCAACCACCTCACTGCCGGTAACTCGGATCAGCAATCGGTGTTTGCGGCCGGTACCGAGCGGGTTCTGCGTTACCAGGATCTGGCGGCCTTGCGTGAAGGGGATTACTTCAGCGAAGGCAAACTGCGTGACTGCGACGGGAACGAGATTCCGGTGGTGGAAGCGGCGCATGATTCGGGTGAGCATCGAGCGGCTCACGCCAAAAGCAGTGAGCATGTTTAACGGCCTCACCTGCTAAAAAGGCCGATCTGTTGAATAGGCAGATCGGCCTTTTGCTTTTCCACCACCCACAAAAAAGCCCCTGAACCTTTCGATTCAGGGGCTTTTTGATATTGCTGTCTGGCTCCACGACCTGGACTCGAACCAGGGACCCAGTGATTAACAGTCACTTGCTCTACCAACTGAGCTATCGCGGAATGGCGTGTATGTTACTGATTCAAAAAGAGAAGTCAAGCATCCCTTGGCAACTTGATGAATTCATGGGGACGGACGGTGGTTTATCGACCCCGGGCGGTTACCAGAATCGCCTCAGAGGTCTACCATGGCCGCCCGGAAGTGGTTACACGCGCTGCCGGCCATTCGCCGAAAAGGTACGTGCCATGAATCACCCAGTCCTCACCTCTCCAAACAACGGGGTGTTCGCATGAGCATCGCTCAGATCAGCTTGCCCAAAGGTGTCGGCCCGCACGCCGAGAAGCTGTTTGACGCAATCACTCAGGCCAGCACCGCTGATGACTTGAACCGCGCGGGCGGCAAGGCTGAAGGCTTTGTTCTTGGTCTGGAAAGCGCCAAAGCGATCAAGAGTCAGGTCGCTGAATCGCTCTACGTCGCCTATGACGATGCCGCCAGTCAGCGTGCGACCGAACTGGCTTAACCGCCGAAGGTGACCGTGGCGAGCATCAGCTTGGCGTACAGCATCGTGGCGGCCAGTTGCACCAGCCACAAGGCCAGGCCGCCGAGAAATACGCCAGCGGCCACTTGCAGCACCAGGTTGTTACCGCGTTTGGCCGGTGTGCGAGGGACGAAATGGTCCAGCTCGTCACGGTCGGCGCGTAGGTCATCGTTTTTCATGTGGGCTCTCTTCAGAATTCTCGGGTGTACACATAATCTGTAGGAGCGAGGCTTGCCCGCGAAGGCGTCATCACTGACGCTAAAAGCTTCGCGGGCAAGCCTCGCTTCTACAGGTGCATCGTTGTGTGGAGTTTAGAGGGCGCCGATAGCGCTTTGACACTTATCAGCGACAAATAAAAAAACGGGAAGCCCCAAGGCTTCCCGTTTTTCATACCGCGCGAGACTCAGATCACCGCAACGATGGCCTTGGTCACTGCATCAATGTTGCTTTGGTTCAACGCCGCCACGCAGATGCGGCCAGTATCCAGGGCGTAGATGCCGAACTCGCTGCGTAGACGAGTGACTTGCTCAACCGTCAGGCCGGAGTAGGAGAACATGCCGCGCTGACGACCGACGAAGCTGAAATCACGCTGTGGTGCGTTTTTCGCCAGCAAGTCCACCATCTGAATGCGCATGCCGCGAATCCGCAGGCGCATTTCCGCCAGTTCTTCTTCCCACTGAGCACGCAGTTCCGGGCTGTTCAGCACGGCGGCGACGATGCTTGCACCGTGGGTGGGCGGGTTGGAGTAGTTGGTGCGGATCACGCGTTTGACTTGCGACAGCACGCGCGCGCTTTCTTCTTTCGATTCGCTGACAATCGACAGGGCGCCAACGCGCTCGCCGTACAGCGAGAAGGATTTTGAGAACGAGCTGGAAACGAAGAACGTTAGGCCCGATTCAGCGAACAGGCGCACGGCAGCGGCGTCTTCGTCGATGCCATCGCCAAAACCCTGGTAGGCCATGTCGAGGAACGGCACGTGACCTTTGGCTTTCACCACGTCCAGGACGTTGTTCCAGTCCGCCGGGCTCAGGTCCACGCCGGTCGGGTTGTGGCAGCAGGCGTGCAGCACAACGATGGAGCCAGACGGCAGGGCGTTCAGGTCTTCGAGCAGGCCGGCACGATTGACGTCGTGGGTCGCGGCGTCGTAATAGCGGTAGTTCTGCACCGGGAAACCGGCGGTTTCGAACAGGGCGCGGTGGTTTTCCCAGCTCGGGTCGCTGATTGCCACGACGGCGTTCGGCAGCAGTTGCTTGAGGAAGTCGGCACCGATTTTCAGGGCGCCCGTGCCGCCAACGGCTTGGGTGGTGATGACGCGGCCAGCGGCGATCAGTGGCGAGTCATTGCCAAACAGCAGTTTCTGTACGGCCTGGTCGTAGGCAGCAATGCCGTCGATCGGCAAGTAGCCACGGGACGCGTGTTGAGCGACGCGAATCGTCTCGGCTTCGACAACGGCGCGCAGGAGTGGAATTCGCCCCTCCTCGTTGCAATAAACACCGACCCCCAGGTTGACCTTGGTGGTACGTGGATCGGCGTTGAATGCTTCGTTGAGGCCCAGGATTGGATCGCGTGGTGCCATTTCGACAGCGGAGAACAGGCTCATTTTTGCGGCGGCTCTGAATGGAGTGTGGAGGGACGTGTCGCGCTCCAGCCGAATGCACTAGAGCGGTGCACAAACGGGGAGCTAGTATAGAGGCCATCTGCGATTGATGGCGACAGACGATTCGGCTTTTAGGTGAAGTTTTTTCGATTATTTTTCGACCGTTAGTCGAATGTCGGCATCAAAGACTTCAAGGGATGTAGGACGTTTGCCTTGAAAGCGCAGGCAATCGGCTCCACATTGAGCACAATCCAGTTTTTTCCTCGGGCGACGTCAGTCGTTTGCGGCCTTTCTCGTTGCTGCCGGTTTGACCGCGCTGGCGCGATATCAGAGGTATACATGTCTGAATTCCAGCTAGTCACCCGCTTCGAGCCCGCCGGCGATCAGCCGGAAGCCATCCGCCTGATGGTCGAGGGCATCGAAGCCGGGCTGGCGCACCAGACGTTGCTCGGTGTGACCGGCTCGGGCAAGACCTTCAGCATCGCCAACGTGATTGCCCAGGTGCAGCGCCCGACTCTGGTGCTGGCGCCGAACAAGACCCTGGCCGCGCAGTTGTACGGTGAGTTCAAGGCGTTTTTCCCGAACAACGCCGTCGAATACTTCGTTTCCTACTACGACTACTACCAGCCCGAAGCCTATGTGCCGTCGTCGGACACCTTCATCGAGAAAGACGCCTCGATCAACGACCACATCGAGCAGATGCGGCTGTCCGCGACCAAGGCGCTGCTGGAACGCAAGGACGCGATCATCGTCACCACGGTGTCGTGCATCTACGGTTTGGGCAGTCCGGAAACCTATTTGAAGATGGTGCTGCACGTGGATCGCGGCGACAAGCTCGATCAGCGCGCGTTGTTGCGTCGCCTAGCGGACCTGCAATACACCCGCAACGACATGGATTTTGCCCGGGCGACCTTCCGGGTGCGCGGCGATGTGATCGATATCCACCCGGCGGAATCCGACTTCGAAGCGATCCGCATCGAACTGTTCGATGACGAAGTCGAGAGCCTGTCGGCCTTCGATCCGCTGACCGGCGAAGTGATCCGCAAGTTGCCGCGTTTCACCTTCTACCCGAAAAGCCACTATGTGACGCCACGGGAAACCCTGCTGGGCGCCGTCGAAGGAATCAAGGTCGAATTGCAGGAGCGCCTGGATTACCTGCGTTCCAACAATAAACTTGTTGAGGCCCAGCGCCTGGAGCAGCGCACCCGTTTCGACCTGGAAATGATCCTCGAGCTGGGTTATTGCAACGGTATCGAAAACTACTCGCGCTACCTGTCGGGTCGTGATTCCGGCCAGGCGCCGCCGACGTTGTTCGACTACCTGCCGGCCGACGCCTTGCTGGTGATCGACGAATCCCACGTCAGCGTGCCGCAGGTTGGCGCGATGTATAAGGGCGACCGTTCCCGTAAAGAGACACTGGTGGAATACGGCTTCCGCCTGCCGTCAGCGCTGGATAACCGGCCGATGCGTTTCGACGAGTTCGAAAACATCAGCCCGCAGACCATTTTTGTCTCAGCCACACCGGGCAACTATGAGGCGGAACACGCCGGTCGCGTGGTCGAGCAACTGGTGCGCCCAACCGGCCTGGTGGACCCGCAAATCGAAATCCGCCCGGCGCTGACCCAGGTCGACGATTTGCTCTCGGAGATCGGCAAGCGCGTGGCGTTGGAGGAGCGGGTGCTGGTCACGACCCTGACCAAACGCATGTCCGAAGACTTGACCGATTACCTGGCCGACCACGGCGTGCGGGTGCGTTACTTGCACTCGGACATCGACACGGTGGAGCGGGTCGAAATCATTCGCGACCTGCGTCTGGGCACGTTCGATGTGCTGGTGGGGATCAACCTGCTGCGTGAAGGCCTTGACATGCCGGAGGTGTCGCTGGTGGCGATCCTCGATGCGGACAAGGAAGGCTTCCTGCGCTCCGAGCGCTCGTTGATCCAGACCATTGGCCGGGCGGCGCGCAACCTCAATGGTCGAGCGATTCTCTATGCGGATCGCATCACCGGTTCCATGGAGCGGGCGATTGGTGAAACCGAGCGGCGTCGCGACAAGCAGATCGCCTTCAACCTGGCCAACGGCATCACGCCCAAAGGCGTGTTCAAGGACGTGGCCGACATCATGGAAGGCGCCACCGTGCCGGGTTCGCGCAGCAAGAAGCGCAAAGGCATGGCCAAGGCCGCCGAGGAAAGCGCCAAGTACGAAGCCGAATTGCGCTCGCCGGGCGAGATCGCCAAGCGCATTAAAGCCCTGGAAGAGAAGATGTACGCGCTGGCGCGGGATCTGGAGTTTGAAGCAGCGGCGCAGATGCGCGATGAGATTGGCAAGTTGCGGGATCGGTTGATTACTGTCTGAGATTTGCAGTGAGTGTGCGGGCTTCTTCGCGGGTAAGCCTCGCTCCTACAGGTTTTGCGTCGTTCACATTTCGCGGGCGCGCCACAAACCTTGTAGGAGCAAGGCTTGCCCGCGAAGGCGACCGAAAGATCACCACCGCAATCGGGGCTAGTGCGCCTCGCCAGCCTTGAGCCCAGCCGGCAACGCCTTGGTCAACAACACCGCAATCATGCTGATTCCCAGCGCAATCCCGACAAAATGAAACGCATCGTTGTACGCCATGATCGAGGCCTGCTGATGCGCAATCTCGCTCAGCTTGCCCAGCGCCGCCGTCTCACTGCCAAACCGGTCCGTCATCGACGCCATTCGCTCCGCCACCTGCGGATTGCTCGGCACGATGGATTCGCGCAAGTAGTCAAAATAGGTCTTTGTCCGTGCATCCAGCAACGTGGCGAGGAGGGCGATGCCGATCGCGCCGCCGAGGTTGCGCAGGATGTTGAACAGACTCGACGCCGACCCCGCGTCCTGCGGCAGGATGTAAGCGGTGGCGATCAGCGAGATGGTCACCATGATCAGCGGCTGGCCCAGCGCCCGGATGATCTGGATCTGATTGAACTGCGGCCCGGCAAAGTCCGGGTTCAGCACTCCCGAAGAAAAACTCGCCAACCCGAACAGCCCGAAGCCCAGCGTGCACAGCCATTTCGGCGACACGTATTTCATCAGCTTTGGCACCAGCGGAATCAGGAACAGCTGCGGCACGCCCATCCACATGATCACTTCGCCGATTTGCAGGGCGTTGTAGTTCTGGATCTGCGCCAGGTACAGCGGCAGCAGGAAGATCGAGCCGTACAAGCCGACGCCCATCCCGAGGCTGGAAATACTCGATAAACCGAAGTTGCGATTACCCAGGATGCTGAGGTTGATCAGCGGATTGGGCTTGGAAAACTGCACGATCACAAAGGTGATCAAACTGACCAGCGCGATGCTGCCCAGGGTCACGATCAGGTTCGACTCGAGCCAGTCCTTGCGATGGCCTTCCTCCAGGAATACCTGCAAGCAACCGAGGCCGACGCCGAGCGTGAGGATGCCCATGTAGTCAGTACTTTTCAGCAATTCCCAGTGCGCTTCTTTCTTCTCCAGGCCATACATCAGGCCGGCGATCATGATCAGGCCTGGCGGTATGTTGATGTAGAAAATGTACTCCCAGCCCCAGTTTTCCGTCAGCCAGCCGCCCAGCGTCGGGCCGATCGAGGGCGCGAACGTCGCGGTCATGGCGAACATCGCCATGCCTTTGGCGCGGTGGTGTTCCGGGAGTTTGATCAGGGTGAGGGTAAATGCCAGCGGAATCAGTGCGCCGCCGGTGAAGCCCTGTAACGCGCGGAAAATGATCATGCTCTCCAGGCTCCAGGCCATGGAGCAGAGCAGGGAGGCGGCGAGAAATCCCAATGAAACCCAGACTGCCAGGCGTCGCGCCGACAGCAGCTGCACCAGCCACGCGGTCAGCGGGATCATGATGATTTCCGCCACCAGGTAGGAGGTGGAAATCCACGAGCCTTCTTCCAGGGTCGCCGACAATGCGCCCTGAATGTCCTTGAGCGACGAGTTGGTGATCTGGATATCCAGCACGGCCATAAAGGCGCCGAGCATCACGCTCATCACCGCAATCCAGTCGCGTCGGGTCGGTTCGCCAATCGGGCGGATCAGTTGGTCACCGGCCATCGTCAGGGGCGTCTTTGATGTTCACTTTGGCGGTGACCGACATCCCTGGGCGAATCTTGCCGTGCAGCGGGTTGTCCGCGGCGAAGGTCAGTTTGACTGGAATCCGTTGTACGACTTTGGTGAAGTTGCCCGTGGCATTGTCCGGCGGCAGCAGGCTGAACTGCGCGCCCGAGGCGGCGAACAGGCTGTCGACCCGTGCATTGATCGGTGTGTCGCTGTAGGCGTCGAAGGTCAGCGTGGCTTTCTGGCCGGGCTGCATGTGGCCGATCTGGGTTTCCTTGAAGTTGGCCTGAATCCAGATGTCCTGGTCCGGGACGATCGACAGTAGATAAGCGCCGGCCTGCACGTATTGGCCTTGGCGAGCGGCGCGCTGGCCGATCAGGCCGCTGATGGGGGCGTGGATTTCGCTGCGTGTCAGGTTCAGTTCGGCCTGGGCGAGGTCGGTTTTGGCGTTGGCGATCATGGCATCGAGACGCTTGATTTCGGCGCTCAGGGAGTTGACTTGTTGGCGCTGACTTTGTGCGTCGGCCTGGGCCTTGGTCACTTGCGAGCGGGCTATGTGGTTGTCGGCGGAGAGGGTGGTCACCCGCTCTTCCGAGACGTAACCGGGTTTGCGCAGTGTTTGCGCGCGGGACAAGTCGATCTGCGAACGCCCAAGGCTCGCCTGGCTGGAGGCGACTTGCGCCTCGCTGGCGGCGATCAGGCTGGCTTGCTGGGTCAGCTTGCTTTGTGCCTGCAAACGTTCGGCTTGTCGGGTAGCGAGGGTGGCATTGGCGCGGTCGACGGCGAGGTGGAAGTCATCGCCTTCGAGCTTGATCAACAACTGACCTTTCTCGACGTGCTGATTGTCCTGCACCAGCACCTGATCGATGCGCGCGCCCAATTGGCTTGAGACACGGGTGATCTCGCCCTGGACATAGGCGTTGTCGGTGCTTTCATAAAACCGCCCCTTGAAGAACCATTGGGCAAAGACCCCCCCGGCAATCAGCAGGACGATCAGCAGGAAAATAAACAGGCGTCGCTTGAGTTGGGCAGGCATGGGGCAGACTGTAGTCGAGAAATTGTAAGGAAAGTTATCAGCAGATGAATCTGGCATACAGTCCATGGTGGGTAAATGCCATCGGCTGATAATCCGTGATTCATCGCGGCTCAGGCCCGTTGTAGGCGCAACCTTGGCTTAAATGCCCTGCTGACTGGAGCCGGGCGGGTGTCGCCTGTTACCATTCGCCCTTTGTTTTATCTTCATTTCGAGACTTGCCATGACCACCGTCCGCACGCGCATCGCGCCATCGCCTACCGGGGACCCCCACGTAGGTACCGCTTACATCGCTTTGTTCAACTACTGCTTTGCCAAGCAGCATGGCGGTGAGTTCATCCTGCGGATCGAAGACACCGACCAGTTGCGTTCGACCCGGGAATCCGAACAGCAGATTTTCGACGCCTTGCGCTGGTTGGGTATCAACTGGAGCGAAGGTCCGGACGTTGGCGGCCCGCACGGCCCGTATCGTCAAAGCGAACGCGGCGACATCTACCAGAAGTACTGCCAGCAGTTGGTCGAGATGGGCCACGCCTTCCCGTGCTTCTGCACCGCCGAAGAGCTGGACCAGATGCGCGCCGAGCAAATGGCTCGTGGCGAAACCCCGCGTTATGACGGTCGTGCGCTGTTGCTGTCTGCGGATGAAGTCGCGCGCCGCCTGGCCGCCGGCGAACCGCACGTGATCCGCATGAAAGTGCCGAGTGAAGGCGTTTGCGTAGTGCCGGACATGCTGCGTGGCGACGTGGAGATCCCGTGGGATCGCATGGATATGCAAGTGTTGATGAAGACCGACGGCCTGCCGACGTACTTCCTGGCCAACGTGGTCGACGACCACTTGATGGGCATCACCCACGTTCTGCGCGGTGAAGAGTGGCTGCCATCGGCGCCGAAACTGATCCTGCTTTATGAATACTTCGGCTGGGAACAACCGGAGCTGTGCTACATGCCGCTGCTGCGTAACCCGGACAAGAGCAAGCTGTCCAAGCGCAAGAACCCGACCTCGGTGACGTTCTACGAGCGCATGGGTTTCATGCCGGAAGCGATGCTCAACTACCTCGGCCGCATGGGCTGGTCGATGCCGGACGAGCGCGAGAAGTTCTCGCTGCAGGAAATGGTCGATCACTTTGACCTGAGCCGCGTGTCCCTCGGCGGGCCGATTTTCGACATCGAAAAACTGTCTTGGCTCAATGGCCAATGGCTGCGTGATTTGCCGGTGGAAGAGTTCGCTTCGCGCCTGCAAACCTGGGCCCTCAATCCTGAATACATGATGAAGATCGCCCCGCATGTGCAGGGCCGCGTCGAAACTTTCAGCCAGGTTGCACCGCTGGCCGGTTTCTTCTTCGCCGGTGGCGTGAACCCGGACGCAAAGCTGTTCGAGTCGAAGAAACTCTCGGGCGATCAGGTGCGTCAGCTGATGCAACTGATTCTGTGGAAGCTGGAAAGCCTGCGTCAGTGGGAGAAAGACAGCATCACTGCGACGATTCAAGCCGTGGTCGAATCCCTTGAGTTGAAGCTGCGTGACGCCATGCCGCTGATGTTTGCTGCGATCACTGGCCAGGCCAGCTCGGTGTCTGTGCTGGATGCGATGGAGATCCTCGGTCCGGACCTGACGCGTTTCCGTCTGCGTCAGGCCATTGACCTGCTGGGCGGTGTGTCGAAGAAGGAAAACAAGGAGTGGGAAAAACTCCTGGGCAATATCGCCTGATTCCCACTGTTCTCTGTAGCAGCTGCCGAAGGCTGCGTTGGGCTGCGCAGCAGCCCCTTATGGCAGCAACACAATCTGTCTGAAAGGGCGGGGTGGCTGAATCGCGAGTGCTGCGCACTCGAACGCAGCCTGCGGCAGCTGCTACAGGAACGGATACGGCCTCGGATTTACGGGGTTTGGCGGTAAGTGATTGTTATGTCGGCAAAAAACTTTGAAATATTTTAAAAATAAGTTTGACAGCTTTCCGAAGCGCCATTAAGATTCGCCCCGTCCTCAGCGATGAGGGGCTATAGCTCAGCTGGGAGAGCGCTTGCATGGCATGCAAGAGGTCGACGGTTCGATCCCGTCTAGCTCCACCAATTTACACTTCAAGGTCTGGCCACACCGGCCTTGAAGCGATCAACACTCAGCGTTGATCTGTTGTATAGAAGGGTTTGCGTCCCCTTCGTCTAGTGGCCTAGGACACCGCCCTTTCACGGCGGTAACAGGGGTTCGAGTCCCCTAGGGGACGCCAGTTTTACAGAAGCGATGTTGCAAGATGTCGCTCCGCCGCGAGGCGAAAAATCCGGGGCTATAGCTCAGCTGGGAGAGCGCCTGCATGGCATGCAGGAGGTCAGCGGTTCGATCCCGCTTAGCTCCACCAATTTTACAGTTCAAGGTCTGGCCACACCGGCCTTGAATCGATCAGCTCTCAGCACTGATCAGTTGTATAGAAGGTTTTGCGTCCCCTTCGTCTAGTGGCCTAGGACACCGCCCTTTCACGGCGGTAACAGGGGTTCGAGTCCCCTAGGGGACGCCACGATTACCCGCTCTGCGGGATTTTATAGGGGTCATTCAATTATTGAATGGCCCTTTTGTTTGTCTGGCGTTTGGCCAAATCCCCTAATTCTTTCAAACTGTTCTTCAGACCAGCGGTCACGTCCACGACTTGCGTAAAATTATTATGAGAATAATATTCTAGTCGTAATATTCGGAGGCAACGATGAACGATAAAAAAGCTCAAACCCGTGAACGCATTCTCAAGGCCGCCAGCGCAGCGCTGATTCAGCGCGGCCCGGCCGAACCGAGCGTGGGCGAAGTGATGGGCGCAGCCGGCCTGACGGTTGGCGGCTTCTATGCGCACTTCGAAAGCAAGGACGCCATGATGCTGGAAGCGTTCAAGCAACTGCTCGGTCACCGCCGTGGCTTGATCGCCGACATGGACGCCGAATTGACCGGCGAAGAGCGTCGTGCGTTGGTGGCTGCGTTTTACCTGTCACGCAAACACCGTGATTCCTCGGATTCAGCGTGCCCGATCCCGGCGTCTGTCGGTGAGTTGGGGCGCCTGCCGGACGCGTTTCGCGTGGCGTTGAATGAGCATGTGGAAATGATGGTCGCGCAGTTGGCGGCCAGCCCGGAAGACACCGACAAAGCCTTGGCCGACATGGCCTTGATGGTCGGTGGTCTGGCTCTGGCGCGGGCGCTGGGGCCAGGAGAGTTGTCCGATCGATTGCTGCGCGCTGCCAAGTCGGCGGTGCTATGACCTGAAGGCATTGGCCTGAGGAGTGAGAGCGATGAGCACGTTGAAGTGGGTTCGTGGCGTTAATGGCACCTTGGGCTGGTTCGCACCGAAACTGGTCGCGAGCAAAATGCGATTGGCGTTCATGACGCCGCGAGAGCTACCACCGCGTGACTGGGAATTGCCGCTGCTGGCGAAATCCGAACGGATCACCTTGCGCTTCGGCCTCTCGGCGCTGCGCTGGGGGCAAGGTCCGGCCGTGCTGCTGATGCACGGTTGGGAAGGGCGGCCGACGCAGTTTGCGAGTCTCATCACGGCGCTGGTCGATGCCGGCTACACCGTCGTAGCGCTGGACGGTCCTGCTCATGGTCGCTCACCGGGCAGCGAAGCGAATGTCGTGCTGTTTGCCCGGGCCATGCTCGAAGCGGCCGCCGAGTTGCCGCCGCTGCAAGCCGTCATTGGCCACTCCATGGGCGGTGCCAGTGCGATGCTCGCCGTTCAGTTGGGCTTGCGCACCGAAACCCTGGTTACCATCGCTGCACCGGCGCGGATTCTCGGGGTGTTGCGCGGTTTTGCCCGCTACGTGCGGCTGCCGCCCAAAGCGCGTTCCGCGTTTATTCGCCAGGTCGAGAAAGACGTCGGCATGCGCGCTGCAACGCTGGATGTCGCGCACTATCAGCTCGACATGCCGGGGCTGATCGTCCACGCCGAAGATGACTGCTATGTCCCGGTCAAGGAATCGCAGCTGATCAACGAAGCCTGGTTCGACAGCCGTTTGTTGCGCCTGGAGAGGGGCGGTCATCAGCGGGTGCTGGCCGATCCTCGGGTGATTGATGGCGTGTTATCACTGCTGGCCGGTCGCAGCCTGCAATCGCGCCAATCGGCCTGAGCATCCGTTACACTGCCCCGGTCGACATCATCTGACCGGGAGTGAGCATGGGCTGGGATCGGGCAACGCCATTTATCATTGATCTGGAAGTCGGCGCCGAGGACATCGACGGGCTGGGGCACGCAAACAACGCGGTGTACGTGACCTGGCTCGAACGCTGTGCCTGGCGCCACTCGCAACGGCTTGGCCTGGACCTGGTCGAATATCGTCGGCTGGATCGGGCGATGGCGGTGGTGCGGCACGAGATCGATTACCTGGCCGCCGCCTATGAGGGCGATGAATTGCAATTGGCGACCTGGATTGTCGATTGGGATCAGCGCCTGAAAATGACCCGCCACTTCCAGTTGAAGCGCCCCAGCGACAACACCACGTTGCTGCGTGCGCAAACCACCTTCGTCTGCATCGAACTGTCCACGGGCAAGCCCAAGCGCATGCCGGCCGAGTTCATTGAAGGCTACGGCCCGGCGTTGCAAGTTCCAAGTTGACGCGATCCTGTGGCGAGGGAGCTTGCTCCCGCTGGAGTGCGAAGCGGTCCCTTGCAATGTAGAGTGCTACGCACTCTAACGGGAGCAAGCTCCCTCGCCACAGAGGCAGATGCAAGTCTTTCGACAGAGAATCCAGTAAACTGCCGCACGTTTTTCGTCGAGTGTGTTTTTCATGCAAATTGCTTTGGCGCCCATGGAGGGGTTGGTCGACAACATCCTGCGGGACGTGCTGACTCGTGTGGGCGGTATCGATTGGTGCGTGACCGAGTTCATTCGGATCAACGATCAACTGCTCACGCCTGCCTATTACCACAAGTTCGGCCCGGAATTGCTGACCGGCGCCCGCACTGCATCCGGCGTACCGCTGCGGGTGCAGTTGCTCGGCTCCGATCCGGTGTGCCTGGCAGAAAACGCCGCGCTGGCCTGCGAGCTAGGTTCCGAAGTCATCGACCTGAACTTCGGCTGCCCGGCCAAGACGGTCAACAAGTCCCGTGGCGGCGCCGTCCTGCTTAAAGAACCCGAGCTGCTCAACGAAATCGTTGAGCACGTCCGCCGCGCGGTGCCGGCGCACATTCCGGTCACCGCGAAAATGCGCCTGGGCTTCGACAGTCCGGACGGTTCGCTGGTCTGCGCAACAGCGCTGGCCGAGGGCGGCGCGGCGCACATCGTGGTGCACGCGCGGACCAAAACCGACGGTTACAAGCCACCTGCTCATTGGGAATGGATCCCCCGCGTGCAGGAAGTGGTCAAGGTTCCGGTGTTCGCCAATGGCGACATCTGGAGCGTTGAAGACTGGCGCCGTTGCCGCGAGATCAGCGGCGTGGAAGACATCATGCTCGGTCGCGGCCTGGTGTCGCGTCCGGACCTGGCTCGGCAAATCGCAGCTGCGCGGGCCGGTGAAGCAGTGGTCGAGATGACGTGGGCCGAGTTGCTGCCATTGATTCAGGACTTCTGGCTGCAAGCCAAGGCGCAGATGACAGCACGCCAATCGCCGGGTCGTTTGAAGCAATGGCTGGCGATGCTGACCCGCAATTATCCTGAGGCGGTGGAGCTATTTACCGTGTTGCGTCGAGAGACCGAACTGGATCAGGTTTCCCGTTTGCTGGGATTGCAGGTGTCGGAAGCGGCCTGAAAAAAATCTGAAAATAATCTCTTGAAATGCAATCGGCGATCCCTATCTAGGGATTACGCGATGCCGAATTCGGGTCGCGGAGACAAAAAACCTTGCTGATTGTTTTCAGGAGATTTGAACCATGACTACTGCATTTTCCCTGGCCCCACTGTTCCGTTCCTCGGTTGGCTTCGACCGTTTCAACGACCTGTTCGAAACTGCCCTGCGCAACGAGCCTGGCAGCACCTACCCACCCTACAACGTTGAAAAGCACGGTGATGACCAATACCGCATCGTCGTGGCGGCAGCCGGTTTCCAGGAAGAAGACCTGGACCTGCAAGTCGAGAAGGGTGTGCTGACCATCAGTGGCGGCAAACGCGACGCCACCGAAGGTGTGACCTTCCTGCATCAAGGCATCGCCCAGCGTGCGTTCAAGCTTTCGTTCCGCCTGGCCGATCACATCGAGATCAAGGCCGCTGACTTGCGTAACGGTCTGTTGAGTATCGACCTGCTACGCATCGTGCCGGAAGAGGCAAAAGCCAAACGCATCCCGATCAACGGGACGCAAAAACCCGCTCTGCAGTAACGAGTCAGGGCCATGAGAAGGGCGCCATTCGGTGCCCTTTTTTGTACCCGCTATTTGAGGAGTTTCTGAAACTCCTCCACCGGCAACGGCCGACTGTGCAAATACCCCTGATAAAAATGGCACCCCAGCCCCTGTAAAAACTCCAGCTGCTCCGGCGTTTCCACCCCTTCGGCGATCACTTTCAGTTCCAGGCTGCGGGCCATGGCGACGATGGCGCGGATGATTTCGGCGTCGTTGGGGTCGGTGGTGGCATCGCGGATGAACGACTGGTCGATTTTCAGCGTGTCGACCGGCAGGCGCTTGAGGTAGGTCAGCGAGGAGTAACCGGTGCCGAAGTCGTCCATCGCAAAGCTCACACCGAGTTTCTTCAGGCGACGCATTTTGCTGATGGTGTCTTCCAGGTTCTGGATGACGATGCCTTCGGTGATTTCCAGTTTCAGCAGCGAGCAGGGCAGGCCGTGGCTACTGAGGCTGTGTTCGATGCGTTCGACGAAATCGTTTTGACGAAATTGCCTCGGGCTTATGTTGACGCAGAGACTGAAGCTGAGCGGGTTCACCAGGCCCTTGGCAACCAGTTTTTTGAAGGCCCCACAGGCTTCGTCGATGATCCAGGTGCCCACTTCCAGAATCAGCCCGCTGTCCTCCAGCACCTTGATGAACTCGGTGGGCGATTGCGGGCCGAGTTCCGGGTGGTTCCAGCGCACCAGTGCTTCGGCGCCGACAATGCGGTTGCCCCGGGCGTCGACCTGGGGTTGGTAATGCACATGAAACTCGCCGCGGGAAAGGGCCAGGCGCAGATCGGTTTCCATGCGCAAGCGTTCGCTGGCGGCCTTCTGCATTGTGTTGTGATACATCTGCGTGGTGTTGCGGCCCGAGTCCTTGGCGCGGTAAAGCGCGATGTCGGCGCGTTTGAGCAGGTCGGTCGGCGTCGAGCCGTGGTCGGGAATAAGCGCGATGCCGATGCTCGGCGTCACTTGCAGGCGCTGGCCGTCGAGGAACATCGGCTCCGACAACAGTTCACGCAACGTGTCCGCCAACTCTCGAACCTGGGCGCTGACTTCGTTACGCGAGCCCTCAAGGCCGCTGAGCAATACCACAAACTCATCGCCACCCAGGCGCGCGACGGTGTCTTCCATGCGCACGCTGGCTTCAAGGCGCGCCGTGATGATTTTCAGCACCGTGTCGCCCACCGGGTGACCGAGGGAATCGTTGATGTGCTTGAAGTGATCGAGGTCCAGGAACAGCAGCGCACCGCGCAGGTTGTGGCGCTTGAGCAGGGCGATCTGCTGGCTCAGGCGATCCATCAACAGCGCGCGGTTCGGCAGGTTGGTCAGCGGGTCGTGGTAGGCCAGATGACGGATCTGCGCTTCGGCATTTTTCAGCAGACTGACGTCCCGGGCGGTCAGCAGCAGGCACGCGGTCTCGTTGAGGGTAATCGGCTCCACGGAGACTTCGACGGTCAGCAGTTCGCCGCGCTTATTGCGGCCGAGCATCTCCTGATGGTGCACCCGGCCCTTGAGTTGCAACTCGGCCAACAGCGCCGAGCGTTGTTTTTCTTCAGCCCAGATGCCGACCTGATACACCGTGCGGCCCACCACTTCGTCGGCGCGGTAGCCGGTCAGGCGGCAGAAACCATCGTTGACCTCCAGGTAGCGCCCGGTGTCACGCTCGGTGATGGTGATCGCATCGGGGCTTGAGTGGAACGCCTTGGCAAATTTCTCTTCGCTGGCCTTGAGTGCCGCTTCGGAGCGTTGCTGCTGGGTAATGTCGCGCAGGGTCGTGACGATGCACGGCTCGTCGCCGACACTGATCTGCCGGCTGGAAATCACGCAGGTCAGAGACTGCCCGTCTTTGTGCTGGGCGACGATCGCGACATTGCTCAGCCCCTGTTCGCGGATGACCTGTTCGATCCGTTGCTGGCTTTTCGCCGACGCGTCCCACAGGCCGATTTCGTCGGCGCTGCGGTCAATCACTTCGGCGGCGGTCCAACCAAAGGTCTGGGTAAAGCTGGAGTTGATCTCGATGAACTGGCCAGTGTCCTGGCGCGTGACGCAAATCGGGTCAGGACTGACCTGAAACAGCGTGGCGAATTTCTCCTCGGAGGCCACCAGCCGTTGTTCGCGCTCCACTTGATCGGTGATGTCCAGCAAGGTGCCGGCCATGCGCAGCGGCGTGCCGTTTTCATCTCGGTAGAGGCGGGCACGGCTTTCCAGGTAGCGTGAACTGCCGTCCGGTAGCTGCACGCGATAGGTCAGCTGATAATTGCCGGCGGGCCCTTCGCGCAGGCTGCGGTAAGCGTCACGCATGCTGCCGCGCTCTTCGTCGGGCACACCTTCGAAAAACGCGTCGAAGGACTCATGGAAGGGTTTGGCTTCCAGTCCGTGCAACTGCGCGGCCCGCGCCGAGCCGTAAAGCATGCCGCTGGGAATGTGCCAGTCCCAGGTGCCGAGTTGCGCCGAATCCAGCGCCAGGTCGAGGCGTTCCTGGCTGTCTTTCAGCGCGTGTTCGGCGGCTTTGCGTTCCGTGGTGTCGAGGAAAGTGCTCAGCAGGTACGGCTGGCCTTCGAGTTCGACCTTTTGTGCGCTGAGGATGCCGTCGTGGATCTGGCCATTGCTGGCGCGAAACTGCACCTCCATGCTGATCAGTTCGCCCTTGGCCTTGGTCGCCTTGACCAGCACGTCCCGTTGTTCCGGGTGCACCCAGAGGCCCAGTTCGACGGTGGTTCGGCCAATCGCGTCCTGCACCGGCCAGCCGAACAGGCTTTCGAAATACTGATTGGCTTCGGTAATCAGGCCATCTTCCTGGCGGGTCAGGAGCACCATGTTCGGGCACAAGTGAAACAGCGTGGCAAAGCGCTTTTCCGAGCTGCTCAGCGCCTGTTCGCGCTGGCGCTGATGGGTGATTTCGCGAATGACCCCAATCATCCGTGGCCGGCCGTCTTTATCCGGCAGCAGGCTGCCGTTGATCTCCAGCCAGTGCAGGCTGCCGTCGGGCCAGCGGATGCGGTGGTGCATCGCCTGTTCGAGCGGGGCGCCGGCGATCACCGCGTCGAAGGCGCGAATGGTTTTCGCCCGATCCTCTGGCGGCAGCAAGTCGAGGTATTCCAGATCCGCCGGCAGCGGTTGCCGGGGATCGAAGCCGAACAACGCCTGAGTACCCCGCGACCAGCTGATCTGCCCGCGCTCAATGTCCCAATACCAGGCGCCCAGACGCGCGCCGTTAAGGGCTGCCAGCAACTGCGGCGCGCTTTCCCAGCTCTGCTCGGACCGTTTCGGGTCAAGCGCCTGTATACGTGGCATCGGCGGAATACGGTCAACAGATTTCGGCATTGGCAAGCCTTGGCTGAGTGAGGTGTCAGATTTAGTGACTCGAGGCTCTATAGAAGTAG
Organism: Pseudomonas sp. LBUM1660; assembly: GCF_059695935.1. NCBI lineage: Bacteria > Pseudomonadati > Pseudomonadota > Gammaproteobacteria > Pseudomonadales > Pseudomonadaceae > Pseudomonas > Pseudomonas sp. LBUM1660. The sequence goes on from NZ_CP166795.1 coordinate 2,378,285, forward strand.
CACAGCTTAGCCGAGAGTCCCTGGCAGATCGATTTGCGCATCCAGCAAGGCCATGAAGGCCCGTGCCGCATTCGACAGCGTCCGTTCGGTGTGCAGGATATAGCCTAGCTGGCGAGTCAGTTGTATGCCCGGCAAGGGTATTCGCGCAACTTGATCATCGAGCATCGTTCGCGGCAAAACGCTCCAGGCCAGGCCGATCGAGACCATCATCTTGATGGTTTCCAGATAATTCGTGCTCATGGCGATGTTCGGCGTCAGTCCCTGAGCCTCGAACAGGCGCTGAACGATGTGATGAGTGAACGTGTTGCCTCCGGGGAACACCGCCGGATGCAGGGCAATGTCCGCCAGGTTGACCGGGCCGTTGCTGATCAGCGAATGCTCCGGGGCGACCACGAAATCCAGGGGGTCGTCCCACACCGGCGTGGCTTTGACCAAGGAATGAGGTTCCGGGGCGAGGGTGATCACCGCCAGTTCCGCGCGGCCATGGAGGATTTCTTCGTAGGCCACTTCCGAATCGAGAAACTGAATATCCAGCGCAACTTGTGGGTAGCGTCGGGTGAACTCCCTTAATAAGGGCGGTAAACGGTGCAGGCCAATGTGGTGACTGGTGGCCAGGGTCAGGCGCCCAGTCACTTCGCCGGTCAGGTTGGTCAAGGCGCGGCGGGTGTCATCCAGCACATTGAGAATCTGATAGGCCCGTGGCAACAGGGCGCGACCGGCTTCGGTCAGGCCAACTTCACGGCCCAGGCGATCGAACAGCCGGACCTTCAATTGCTGCTCCAGCCCGGCGATGCGCTTGCTGATCGCCGGTTGCGTCAGGTGCAGGCGTTCTCCCGCGCCGGAGAAGCTTCCGGTCTCTGCAATGGCGATGAAAGCATTGAGGTTGGCGAGGTCCATTGCGGTATTCCAGTTGGTTATCCAAAGCATGAAAAATATGAATTTGAGTTATTTAATGTAACCCCCTAGGATCGACCTCACAAGCCAAAGGGTTATGCAAACGGCCCGGGGCATAGAAACAAGCTGATGAGGAAACCGTCTGATGGCCGGCAAAACGCTCTACGACAAGCTCTGGGATTCGCACTTGGTCAAACAGCGCGACGATGGCTCCGCGCTGATTTACATCGATCGTCACATCATTCACGAAGTGACGTCGCCGCAAGCCTTTGAAGGCCTGCGTCTGGCCGGGCGCAAGCCTTGGCGCATCGATGCCAACATCGCGACCCCGGACCACAACGTACCGACCACCCCGGAACGCAAGGGCGGCATCGAAGCCATTGCCGACCAGGTCTCGCGTTTGCAGGTTCAGACCCTCGACGACAACTGTGACGAATACGGCATTGTCGAATTCAAGATGAACGACGTTCGCCAAGGCATCGTCCACGTCATCGGCCCGGAGCAGGGCGCGACCTTGCCGGGTATGACTGTGGTCTGCGGCGACTCCCACACCTCGACCCACGGCGCGTTTGGCGCGTTGGCTCACGGTATCGGTACGTCCGAGGTCGAGCACGTGCTCGCTACTCAGTGCCTGGTCGCCAAAAAAATGAAGAATATGCGGGTGTCGGTCGAAGGCAAATTGCCGTTCGGCGTGACCGCCAAGGACATCGTCCTGGCCGTGATCGGCAAGATCGGCACTGCTGGCGGTAACGGCCATGCCATCGAGTTCGCCGGTAGCGCGATTCGTGATCTGTCGGTCGAAGGCCGCATGACCATTTGCAACATGTCCATCGAGGCTGGCGCTCGCGTAGGCCTGGTGGCCGCTGACGAAAAAACCGTGGCCTACGTGAAGGGCCGTCCGTTCGCTCCGAAAGGCGCGGAATGGGACTTGGCCGTCGAAGCCTGGAAAGATCTGGTGACTGATGAAGACGCTACGTTCGACACCGTCGTCGAACTCGACGCCACCCAGATCAAGCCGCAAGTCAGCTGGGGCACTTCGCCCGAGATGGTGTTGGCCGTGGATCAGAACGTGCCGGACCCTGCGAAGGAAATGGACCTGGTCAAGCGTGGTTCCATCGAACGCGCCTTGAAATATATGGGTTTGACCGCCAATCAGGCGATCACCGATATCCAGCTGGACCGCGTATTCATCGGTTCCTGCACCAACTCGCGGATCGAAGATTTGCGTGCTGCGGCAGTAATCGCCAAAGGCCGCAAAGTCGCTTCGACCATCAAGCAGGCCATCGTGGTGCCGGGCTCGGGTCTGGTGAAGGCCCAGGCTGAATCGGAAGGCCTGGACAAGATTTTCCTCGACGCCGGTTTCGAATGGCGTGAGCCGGGTTGCTCGATGTGCCTGGCGATGAACCCGGACCGTTTGGAGTCGGGCGAGCATTGCGCCTCGACCTCCAACCGCAACTTCGAAGGCCGTCAGGGCGCCGGTGGTCGTACCCACCTCGTGAGCCCGGCCATGGCCGCCGCCGCTGCGGTGAACGGTCGTTTCGTCGACGTCCGTGAATTGATCTAAAGGAGCGCAGCATGAAAGCTTTTACCCAGCACACTGGTCTTGTCGCGCCTCTGGATCGTGCCAACGTCGACACCGACCAGATCATCCCGAAGCAGTTCTTGAAGTCGATCAAACGCACGGGTTTCGGCCCGAACCTGTTCGATGAGTGGCGCTACCTCGATGTCGGGCAGCCGTATCAGGACAACTCCAAGCGCCCGTTGAACAAGGACTTCGTCCTCAACGCCGAGCGTTATCAAGGCGCCAGCGTATTGCTGGCCCGAGAAAACTTCGGTTGCGGTTCCAGCCGTGAACACGCGCCGTGGGCGCTGGAAGAATACGGTTTCCGTAGCATCATCGCGCCGAGCTACGCCGATATCTTCTTCAACAACAGCTTCAAGAATGGCTTGCTGCCGATCATCTTGAGCGACGCTGAAGTGGATGAGCTGTTTCAGCAGGTGGAAGCGACCCCGGGTTATCAGTTGCAGGTTGATCTGCAAGCCCAGACCGTGACCCGTCCGGATGGCAAGGTATTGAGCTTTGAAATCGACGCCTTCCGTAAGCATTGCCTGCTCAACGGACTGGACGATATCGGCCTGACGTTGATGGACCATGAGGCGATTGCGACGTTTGAAGCCAAGCATCGGGCGAGCCAGCCGTGGTTGTTTCGCGATGCGTAAGTTTGCGTAAGGCGTGATGACGCCTTCGCGGGCAAGCCTCGCTCCTACGGTTGAAATGCGACCCCCTGTAGGAGCGAGGCTTGCCCGCGAAGAGGCCCGCCCATACACCCCAAGACTCACCCCAAAAAGGAAGTCCCCATGACCCGCACCGCCCAGCACAGCCAGGTCGTCCAAAAGCAATTCGGTGAACAGGCCTCGGCCTATCTGAGCAGCGCCGTACACGCTCAAGGCACCGAATTCGCGCTGCTACAGGCCGAACTGGCCGGGCAGGGCGATGCACGGGTGCTGGACCTGGGTTGTGGCGCCGGTCACGTCAGTTTTCACGTGGCGTCGCTGGTCAAGGAAGTGGTGGCCTACGACCTGTCCCAGCAGATGCTCGACGTGGTCACCGCCGCCGCTGTCGACCGTGGTTTGAGCAATGTGACCACGGTCAACGGTGCCGCCGAGCGCCTGCCGTTTGCCGATGGTGAGTTCAACTTCGTCTTCAGTCGTTATTCTGCGCACCATTGGAGCGATCTCGGCCTGGCCTTACGCGAAGTTCGCCGGGTACTGAAACCGGGTGGGGTGGCGGCGTTCATTGACGTGTTGTCACCGGGCAGTCCGTTGTTTGACACTTACCTGCAAAGCGTCGAAGTGCTGCGCGACACCAGCCATGTGCGCGATTATTCCGCCGGCGAGTGGTTGCGTCAGGTCAGCGAAGCGGGGTTGCATACCCGCAGCACCACCCGTCAACGTTTGCGGCTGGAGTACAACTCCTGGGTCGAGCGCATGCGCACGCCAGAAGTGATGCGCGCGGCGATCCGCGAGTTGCAGCAATCGATGGGCAATGAAGTGCGCGAATATTTTGAGATTGAGGCCGATGGTTCGTTCAGTACCGATGTGCTGGTGCTGATTGCAGAAAGATAGGCTCCGGACGATAGAATTTTCCCGGGTGCGCCCTTGGGCGCACCGACTGATGACATGAGGAAAGCATGAGCAAGCAGATTCTGATTCTCCCAGGTGACGGTATTGGCCCGGAAATCATGGCCGAAGCCGTCAAGGTTCTGGAACTGGCCAACGACAAGTACAGCCTGGGCTTCGAACTGAGCCACGACGTGATCGGCGGCGCCGCCATCGACAAGCACGGCGTGCCATTGGCGGACGAAACCCTCGACCGTGCGCGCGCAGCCGACGCTGTGCTGCTGGGCGCCGTGGGCGGCCCGAAATGGGACACCATCGAGCGTGACATCCGCCCAGAGCGCGGCCTGCTGAAGATTCGTGCGCAACTGGGCCTGTTCGGCAACCTGCGCCCGGCGATCCTCTACCCGCAGCTGGCTGAGGCGTCGAGCCTGAAGCCTGAAATCGTTTCGGGCCTGGACATCCTGATCGTCCGTGAGCTGACCGGCGGCATCTATTTCGGTACACCACGCGGCACCCGCACCCTGGAAAACGGCGAGCGTCAGGCCTACGACACGCTGCCGTACAGCGAGAGCGAAATCCGCCGCATCGCCCGTGTCGGTTTCGACATGGCCATGGTGCGCGGCAAGAAGCTGTGCTCGGTGGACAAGGCCAATGTCCTGGCGTCCAGCCAACTGTGGCGTGAAATCGTCGAGCAAGTGGCCAAGGATTACCCTGAAGTCGAACTGAGCCACATGTACGTCGACAACGCCGCCATGCAGTTGGTGCGTGCACCGAAGCAATTCGACGTGATCGTCACCGACAACCTGTTCGGCGACATTCTGTCTGACCAGGCATCGATGCTCACCGGTTCCATCGGCATGCTGCCGTCGGCATCCCTGGATACCAATAACAAGGGCATGTACGAGCCGTGCCACGGTTCGGCGCCGGACATCGCTGGCAAAGGCATTGCCAATCCGTTGGCGACCATTTTGTCGGTGTCGATGATGCTGCGTTACAGCTTCAACCTGCAGGATGCGGCCGATGCCATCGAGAAGGCCGTCAGTCTGGTATTGGACCAGGGCCTGCGCACGGGCGACATCTGGTCGGCCGGTTGCACTAAAGTCGGTACGCAGGAAATGGGCGATGCAGTAGTCGCCGCGCTGCGGAATCTGTAATCTCTCCGGCCCGCTGCAACTTTCACTCTTGAAAGCAGCGGCCCACTTTTTAAAGAAGGTGTAGTTGCGATGAAACGTGTAGGTCTGATCGGTTGGCGCGGTATGGTCGGTTCCGTGCTCATGCAGCGGATGCTGGAAGAGCAGGATTTCGATCTTATTGAGCCGGTGTTTTTCACCACTTCCAATGTCGGTGGCCAAGGCCCGTCGGTGGGCAAGGACATTGCTCCGCTCAAGGACGCTTACAGCATTGAAGAGCTGAAAACCCTCGACGTGATTCTGACCTGCCAGGGTGGCGACTACACCAGCGAAGTCTTCCCGAAACTGCGCGAAGCCGGCTGGCAGGGTTACTGGATCGACGCCGCTTCCAGCCTGCGCATGCAGGATGACGCGGTGATCGTGCTGGACCCGGTGAACCGCAAGGTCATCGACCAGCAGCTCGACGCGGGCACCAAGAACTACATCGGCGGCAACTGCACCGTCAGCCTGATGCTGATGGGCCTGGGCGGTCTGTTCGAAGCCGGTCTGGTCGAGTGGATGAGCGCCATGACTTATCAGGCGGCCTCCGGTGCCGGCGCGCAGAACATGCGTGAACTGATCAAGCAAATGGGCGCGACTCACGCCGCTGTCGCCGATCAACTGGCCGACCCGGCCAGCGCCATACTCGACATCGACCGTCGTGTGGCCGAAGCCATGCGCAGCGACGCGTACCCGACCGAAAACTTCGGCGTACCGTTGGCCGGCAGCCTGATCCCGTGGATCGACAAGGAACTGCCGAACGGTCAGAGCCGCGAAGAGTGGAAGGCCCAGGCCGAGACCAACAAGATCCTCGGTCGCTTCAAGAGCCCGATCCCGGTCGATGGCATCTGCGTGCGCATCGGCGCCATGCGCTGCCACAGCCAGGCGCTGACCATCAAGCTGAACAAAGACGTGCCGATTGCCGACATCGAAGGGCTGATCAGCCAGCACAACCCTTGGGTCAAGCTGGTGCCGAATAACCGCGAAGCCAGCATTCAGGAACTGAGCCCGACGAAAGTCACCGGCACCCTGAACGTACCGGTTGGCCGTCTGCGCAAGCTGAACATGGGCACGCAGTACGTCGGCGCGTTCACTGTCGGCGACCAACTGTTGTGGGGCGCGGCCGAGCCGCTGCGTCGCATGCTGCGGATCCTGCTTGAGCGTTGATCGATTGAAGCGATGAAAGAACCCGTGCCTTGAAAGAGGTGCGGGTTTTTTTATGCCCGGTGTGTTGTCAGGAAGGGCCTCTTCGCGGGCAAGCCTTGCTCCTACAGGTATCGCGGTTGTTTCAAAATTTCGCGACCGACACAAAACCCTTAGGCGCGAGGCTTGCCCGCGAAGAGGCCGGCACAGGCGCCCCAAATCCCGGCCGAATTGCCTGCATGCCCACCACCCGGTAAAGTGCCGCTCCCCCCCGTTTCGCCAGAGGTAGAACCATGAGCCAGTCCTTTGATATTGCCGTGATCGGCGCCACCGGTACTGTCGGCGAAACGCTCGTGCAGATTCTCGAAGAACGCGACTTTCCGGTCGGCAACCTGCACCTGTTGGCCAGCAGCGAATCCGCCGGGCATTCGGTGCCGTTTCGCGGCAAGAACGTGCGGGTGCGTGAAGTCGACGAATTCGATTTCAGCAAGGTTCAGCTGGTGTTCTTCGCTGCCGGTCCGGCAGTGACTTTGAGTTTCGCCTCGCGCGCCACCGCCGCCGGGTGCTCGCTGATCGACCTGTCCGGCGCCTTGCCGGCCGATCAGGCGCCCCAAGTGGTGCCGGAAGCCAACGCCGACGTTTTGGCCGGTTTGAAAAAACCATTCCAGGTCAGCAGCCCAAGCCCGTCGGCCACAACGCTGGCCGTGGTATTGGCGCCGTTGCTCGGTTTGCTCGACCTGCAACGCATCAACCTGACCGCCAGCCTGGCCGTCTCCGCTCAGGGCCGAGAAGCCGTGACCGAACTGGCTCGGCAAACCGCCGAGCTGCTCAACGTGCGTCCGCTGGAGCCGACCTTCTTCGATCGGCAGATGGCCTTCAACCTGTTGGCTCAGGTCGGCAAGCCTGATGAGCAGGGTCATACGCTGCTGGAAAAACGCCTGGTGCGTGAGCTGCGTCAGGTCATGGCGCTGCCTTTATTAAAGATTTCGGTCACTTGCATTCAAGCCCCGGTGTTTTTTGGCGATAGCTTTAGCGTGACCTTGCAGTCGGCGAGCGCTGTGGACCTGGCGAAAGTCAACGCGGCGCTGGAAGACGCACCGGGTATCGAACTGGTGGAAGCCGGCGATTACCCGACGGCGGTAGGCGATGCGGTAGGGCAGGACGTGGTCTACGTTGGTCGGGTTCGCGCCGGAATAGACGACCCGTCGGAACTTAATTTGTGGCTGACGTCAGATAACGTGCGTAAAGGCGCCGCGCTCAATGCTGTGCAGGTGGCTGAATTGTTGATAAAAGACCTGCTGTAAAAGATACTTGGCAACAATTTTTCGAATGAGTCCGGTCGAGCGCTATGCTTGGCCGGATTGCTGATGGTGAGCCACCCTTCGGGGCTTTCCGGGGCATCAATGAAATGATCGCGCGTGACGACCCTTCGTCGCCGCGCGCAATGCCTTACGGCAGCGGCTATCAACACCTTCTCGCTGGCCGAGGAATGTTCAAACAAAGGATGAGGCTATGGTTCAAGTTCGCAAACTGGTGTTAGCAATAGCGGCCGCCTCGGCGCTTTCCTCCGGTATGGCGCATGCCCTCGGGCTCGGGGAATTGACCCTGAAGTCGACGCTGAACCAACCTTTGGTGGCGGAAATCGAGCTGCTCGACGTCAAGGACCTCACCGCCGCAGAAGTGGTCCCGAGCCTGGCTTCGCCCGAAGATTTCGCCAAGGCCGGTGTCGATCGCCAGGCGTTTCTCAACGACCTGACCTTCACGCCCGTGCTCAACGCCAGCGGCAAAAGCATCCTGCGTGTAACGTCCAGCAAACCACTGTCCGAACCCATGGTGAAATTCCTGGTTCAGGTGATGTGGCCCAACGGTCGTCTGCTGCGCGATTACAGCGTGCTGCTCGATCCGTCCAAATTCTCCCCGCAGACCGCTGAAGCGGCTGCGCAGCCTGCACCGACCCAAACGGTCACTGCGCCGGTGACCGGTGCCGCCAAGCCGTCCCAATACACCACCACGCCGCGCGATACCCTGTGGGAAATCGCCGAGAAGGCGCGTAATGGCGGGTCGGTCCAGCAAACCATGCTGGCCATCCAGGCGCTGAACCCGGATGCTTTCATCGACGGCAACATCAACCGGCTGAAAACCGGTCAGGTGCTGCGCATGCCGGATCAGGCGCAGAGCACCAACCTGCCGCAACCCAAGGCAATCGCTGAAGTCGCTGCGCAGAACACCGCATGGCGCCAGGGTCGTCGTTATGTGGCGAAGCCCGGCACCGGGCAGCAGCAACTCGATGCCACCAAGCGTGGCCGCGCTGACGCCGCGCCGTCGCAAGCGGCGAAAGACAACCTGAGCCTGGTCTCTGCCGAAACCGGTAAAGGCGGTAGCAAAGGTGCGGCAGGTGATGCCAAGGCCTTGAACAACAAGCTGGCAGTCACCCAGGAAAGCCTCGACACGACCCGTCGTGACAACGCCGAACTGAAAAGCCGCATGACCGATCTGCAAAGTCAGCTGGATAAGCTGCAACGCCTGATCGAGCTGAAGAATAATCAACTGGCCAAGTTGCAGGCTGAAGGCGCAGCGGGAGCACCGGCTTCGACTCCAGCAGCGACCGCTCCGGCAATCTCTGCTGAACTGGCCGCCAACCCTGCGGCGGCACCGACTGAAGTGGTTCCTGCTCCGGCAGCGCCTGCGCCCGAGGCGGCGGCACCTGAAGCCGCTCCGGCACCCGTGCCTGCCGAGCCGGCAGTCGAGCCGACGCCAGTCGCCGCTGACGATCAGAAATTCAATGAACTGCTGACTAATCCGGTCCTGCTGGGCCTGGTAGGCGGTGGTGCGGTGGTTCTGCTGCTCTTGCTGCTGTTGCTGGCGCGTCGCCGCAAGGCCCAGCAAGAAGCCGAGAAACACCTGCGCATGGCGCGAGCCCTGGAAGAAGAGAAGGAATTCTCCGCTGAGCAGGACCTGCCGGAAAGCAGCTTCGAAGGTTTGGAAGTGCCGCCGCCGAGTGTGAAGCTCGCCACCGCGCCGATACCAACGCCACCCCCTGCGCCTGCCCCAGCCCCAGCTCCAGCTCCAGTTCCGGATGTAATGACGACGCCAATCGCCGCGCCGCTGGTATCGCCAGCTGCCGAGCGCGATGACGACGTACTGACCAAGGCTCAGTCGCACATCACCGCCGGTCGTCTGAACCAGGCGGCTGCGCTGCTCGAAGACGGCATCAAACAAGAGCCACAACGCAGCGACCTGCGCCTGAAGCTGATGGAAGTCTACGGTCAGCAGGGCGATCGCGATGCATTTGTTGCCCAGGAGCGTCAGTTGGTCGCCAACGGTGATAACTTCGCCCAGGTCGAAAAGCTGAAAACCCGCTTCCCTGCAATGGCTGTCGCGGCTGCCGGTGGTCTTGCTGCTGCCGCCATCGCTGCCGAGCTTGACGCGCAATATGTCAAAGACTTGCTGCTGGACGAGCCGCAAGCACCGGCCGATGACTTGGACAGTGCCTTCGACCTGAGCCTGGATGATCTGGAAAATGCTTCTCCGGCGGTGGTGTCAACAGAACCGGAATCTGTCGCTGACCTTGAAGAATTCCCGCTGGACGACGACCTGAGCTTCGAATCGGTGTTGAAAGAGCAGACCGAAATCAAGGAAAACCTCGACGACCTGTCGGACTTCGACCTGGACATGGATCTGGGGGCAGACCCGTCACCGGCGATGCTCGCGGAAGATGACTTCCTGCTGGATCTCGACGAAGGCGTGAAGGACTTGCCTGTTGAGCCTGTGAAACCTGAAGCTCCGCAGGACGACCTGGAGTTGCCCGCGGATTTCGACTTGTCGCTGGCCGATGAAATGGATGCCACCCCGGCCGAACCTGAGGTCAAGGACGCCTTTGCCGCTGAGCTGGATGACGTCAACGCCGAGCTGGATCGTCTGTCCCAGAGCATGAGTGAGCCGACCTTCACTGCGGAAGACGCTATGGCTTCTGCAGCGGACGAGCCGGACTTCGACTTCCTCTCCGGCACCGACGAAGTCGCCACCAAACTCGATCTGGCCCAGGCCTACATCGACATGGGCGACAACGATGGCGCTCGGGACATCCTCAACGAGGTGGTGTCCGAGGGGAATGCGGGCCAGAAGAGTGAAGCCAAGGAGATGCTTTCGCATCTGGCTTGAGTGATCGGTAGGCAATAAACAGAACGGCAGCCCGGTGAGGCTGCCGTTTTTTTTCTGGGTGTGCGATGGGGCGTCACATTCAGCACCGTATCGACTGTTGCACTGGCGTCCCGTTGCGGCGGCCTTATAATGCCCGCCTTTGCGCACATCAGCAGGCTGTGACTCCTTGGCAAATATAGATAACCCGGCCGCCGAAATGGTGGCCGACGGCTTTTTCCGGATCGCGTTGGGCGTTGAATACAAAGGTTCGCGTTACCGCGGCTGGCAGCGCCAGGCCTCCGGTGTGCTCACCGTGCAGGAAACTCTCGAAAAGGCCTTGTCCAAAGTCGCCGATTCACCGGTGTCGCTGCTCTGCGCCGGGCGCACTGACGCGGGCGTGCATGCCTGCGGCCAAGTGGTGCATTTCGATACGCCGGTCGAGCGTTCGATGAAGGCCTGGGTCATGGGGGCCAACATCAACTTGCCCCACGACGTTAGCGTCAGTTGGGCCAAGGTCATGCCGGCGCATTTTCATGCGCGTTTCAAGGCCATCGCCCGCCGTTATCGCTACGTGATCTACAACGATCAGATCCGCCCGGCGCACCTCAACGAAGAAATCACCTGGAATCACCGTCCGCTCGACGTCGAACGCATGGCCGAGGCTGCCCAGTATCTGGTCGGCACGCACGATTTCAGCGCTTTCCGCGCCGGTCAGTGCCAGGCCAAGTCGCCGATCAAGGAATTGCATCACCTGCGTGTCACGCGTCACGGCAAGATGATCGTGCTGGATATCCGCGCCAGTGCCTTCCTGCACCACATGGTGCGCAATATCGCCGGTGTCTTGATGACCATCGGTGCCGGCGAGCGCCCGGTGGAATGGATGAAAGAAGTGCTGGAGAGCCGGATCCGTCGTTCTGGAGGGGTGACGGCGCACCCGTTCGGCCTGTACCTGGTGCAGGTCGAGTATCGCGACGAGTTTCAATTGCCCGAGCGTTACATCGGCCCACACTTCCTCACCGGCTTCTCTGAACTTGACGGCTGACGCCCTCGAACGCATTTGTTACCATCCGGGACTTTCTCGGATTTGCCCTGAGGTTTTATCGACATGTCAGCCGTTCGCAGCAAGATTTGTGGGATTACCCGCATAGAAGATGCGTTGGTGGCGGTCGAGGCCGGGGCGGATGCCATCGGGTTTGTGTTTTACGCCAAGAGTCCGCGGGCGGTGACGTTCCAGCAGGCGCGCGACATTATCAAGTTGCTGCCGCCGTTCGTGACCACCGTGGGGTTGTTCGTCAACAGCAGCCGCTGCGAGTTGGGCGAACTGCTCGACGCCGTGCCGCTGGACCTGTTGCAGTTCCATGGCGACGAAACCGCAGCCGATTGTGAAGGCTGGCACCGCCCGTACATCAAGGCGCTGCGGGTCAAGGCCGGCGACGACATCGCGGCAGCCTGCGATGCTTTTCCAAGTGCCAGCGGTATCCTGCTCGATGCCTATGTCGAAGGTGTTCCCGGCGGAACCGGTGAGGCGTTCGACTGGTCTCTGATACCGCAAGGCTTGAGCAAACCGATCATCCTCGCCGGCGGCCTTACGCCGGATAACGTGGCTGAGGCAATCGCCCGGGTTCGGCCTTACGCGGTGGACGTCAGCGGCGGGGTAGAGGCGAGCAAGGGCATCAAGGATCACGCAAAGATTCAGGCATTCATCAAGGCGGTACGTAGTAGCACGTAGTTGATGTGACGGCTGGCAGACTGCCGCCGTCCCAAAATGCACTGCGCTGCACAAAGCAGGCACGGCTGAGGATCGAGGGGTTGTACGCAGGTCACGTTCACTGACCCGGCCATCCACCGATCATCGCCACACACATGAATTTAGCTCAAGGGCATACGCGGGGCTGCGAACCAGAGCGTTCGGGCCGCCGGTACTGGAGAAAGAAAGCATGAGCAACTGGTTAGTAGACAAACTGATCCCTTCGATCATGCGTTCCGAGGTCAAGAAGAGCTCGGTGCCTGAAGGTCTGTGGCACAAATGCCCGTCTTGCGAGGCTGTGCTGTATCGTCCGGAACTGGAAAAGACCCTGGACGTTTGCCCCAAGTGCAACCACCACATGCGTATCGGCGCCCGTGCGCGCATCGACATCTTCCTCGACGCCGATGGCCGTGCCGAACTGGGCGCGGACCTGGAGCCGGTTGACCGTCTGAAATTCCGCGACGGCAAGAAGTACAAGGATCGCCTGACCGCTGCCCAGAAGCAGACCGGCGAAAAAGACGCGCTGATCTCCATGAGCGGTACCCTGCTGGGTATGCCGGTGGTGGTGTCGGCCTTCGAATTCTCCTTCATGGGTGGTTCGATGGGCGCCATCGTGGGTGAGCGTTTTGTCCGCGCCGCCAACTACGCGCTGGAAAACCGTTGCCCGATGATCTGCTTCGCCGCTTCCGGTGGTGCGCGGATGCAGGAAGCCCTGATCTCCCTGATGCAAATGGCCAAGACTTCTGCGGTACTGGCGCGTCTGCGTGAAGAAGGCATTCCGTTCATCTCCGTGCTGACCGATCCGGTCTACGGCGGCGTTTCCGCCAGTCTGGCCATGCTCGGCGACGTGATCGTCGGTGAGCCGAAAGCCCTGATCGGCTTCGCCGGTCCACGCGTGATCGAACAGACCGTGCGTGAAAAGCTGCCGGAAGGCTTCCAGCGCAGCGAGTTCCTGTTGGAACACGGTGCAATCGACATGATTATTCACCGTCAGGAACTGCGTCCGCGCCTGGGTAACCTGCTGGCACAAATGATGGGCCTGCCGACGCCGAAATTCGTTGCCGCACCCATCGAGCCGATCGTGGTTCCACCGGTACCTGCCAACCTATGACCGAACGTACCCTTGGCGAGTGGCTCGCCTACCTTGAGCAGTTGCACCCTTCGGCCATCGACATGGGCCTGGAGCGCTCGCAACAGGTAGCGTCCCGCATGGGACTGGGCAAGCCGGCGCCTCGGGTGATCACGGTCACCGGCACCAACGGCAAGGGATCTACCTGTGCATTCGTGGCTTCGTTGCTGCGGGCGCAGGGCCTGAGCGTTGGTGTCTACAATTCTCCTCACCTGCTGCGTTACAACGAACGGGTGCAGGTCAACGGCGTCGAAGCGACTGATGCCGAGTTGTGCGAAGCCTTTGCTGCGGTCGAGGCGGGCCGTGGCGATACTTCCCTGACGTACTTCGAAATGGGCACCCTGGCGGCGTTCTGGCTGTTTCAACAGGCAGGGCTCGATGCCGTGGTGCTGGAAGTCGGCCTGGGCGGGCGTCTGGACACGGTCAACGTGGTCGATGCCGACATGGCGCTGGTCACCAGTATTGGCGTCGATCACGCCGATTACCTGGGCGATACCCGCGAATCCGTGGCCTTTGAGAAAGCCGGCATCTTCCGCCAGGGCGCGCCTGCGCTCTGTGGTGACCTGAATCCTCCGCAACCTCTGCTGGATAAAGCCCGCGAGCTCAATTGCCCGTTCTTCCTGCGTGGGCGCGATTTTGACCTCGGTGTGACCGATCACCATTGGCAATGGCGTGGTGTGGACGCTCAAGGGCGTGTGGTCGAGCTGCACGATTTGCCGTTGCTCGATCTGCCGATGGAAAACGCCGCACTGGCCTTGCAGGCTTACTTGTTGCTCGGTTTGCCGTGGGTCGATACGCAAGTTGTTAATGCGCTGACAGCAACGCGGGTGGTCGGTCGTCTTGATCGCCGTCAGTTCGACTGGCAGGGCAAACGTCTGAACTTGTTGCTGGATGTGGGTCATAACCCGCATGCGGCCGAGTATCTGGCACGCCGTCTGGCCAGCCGTCCGCCGGTCGGCAAGCGTCTGGCAGTGTTTGGATTGTTGGCGGACAAGGATCTGGATGGTGTTGTCAGTGAGTTGAATGCTAGTGTCCAGCAATGGGCTGTCGCGCCGCTGGATTCACCACGTGCGCGCCCGGTGGCCGATTTGCAGGCGGCGCTGCAGAACCTTGGCGCTGCGGTAACGTCCTATGACAGTGTGGCCGCTGCCCTGGAAGGGCAGTGCGCACTGGCGACGAGCGACGACGAGATTCTGTTGTTCGGATCATTTTATTGTGTCGCCGAGGCCCTTGAATGGCTGGCCCGGCGCTCCACGGAGGAAGCGGCAAATGGCATTGCTGGATAAGGCATACAAACAGCGCATGGTTGGCGCCCTGGTTCTGGTGGCGCTGGCGGTTATTTTCCTGCCGATGCTGTTTTCCCGTCAGGATGAGCAGCGTCAGGTGACGGTCGAAGCGCCGGCTGCGCCGCAAGCACCCTCGGTGCCGCCAGTGCAGGTCGAGCCAGTGGTGGTGCCCGAGCCACAAGCGCTGCCTCAGGAACCTGTGCCGAGTGATGATGAAATCGCTCAGCAAGAAGCCGCGCCGTCCACGCCGATTGCACCGAGTGCGCCAGTGGTGCCTGTGCCTGTTCCTGCTGCCAAGCCGGTCGCTCCCGCACCTGTCGCCAAGCCTGCCACACCGACTACGCCGCCTGCCCAGCCAATTGCGGCTGCACCGGGCAAACCGGACACGACTCAAAGCCGCGTCGATGCCAATGGCCTGTCGGTCAGTTGGTCAGTGCAACTGGCCAGCCTGTCGAGCCGTGCAAGTGCCGAAAGCCTGCAGAAAACCCTGCGCAGTGAGGGCTATAACGCCTATATCCGCACAGCCGATGGCAAGAATCGGGTGTTTGTCGGACCGCTGATCGAGCGCGCCGAAGCCGATCGTCTGCGCGACTTGTTGGGCCGCCAGAAGAACCTCAAGGGGTTTGTGGTGCGTTTCCAGCCTGAGCGCAACTAACGAATCAATCGGCGCCGTGTAGCAGCTGCCGAGCCCGCGAGGCTGCGTCCGGCTGCGAAGCGGCCGCAAACCCTGCTTGCACGGTGTGCCGGATAGACCGAATTGTCTGATTTTACGGCCGCTACGCGGCCGGACGCAGGCTTCGCCAGCTGCTACAGGGGCGGGTGCAGCTTCGATAGGCGTAAAACTATCGCCCCGATTTGAAATGCACTGACAATCGCAGCTTACCGACAGCCATGCGCTCTGCTAAAATGCGCCGCCTTATCCGTCTGTAGGCTGCACTGTGCCATTTACCTGGGTTGACTGGGCGATCGTTGCAATCGTCGCCATCTCCGCATTGATCAGTCTGAGCCGCGGCTTCGTCAAAGAAGCATTATCGCTGGTGACCTGGATCATCGCAGGAGTCGTCGCCTGGATGTTCGGTGGTTCATTGTCCGAGTACCTCGCCGGATACATCGAAACGCCATCGGCTCGTGTGATCACGGGCTGTGCCATCATGTTTGTCGCCACCTTAATCGTGGGCGCAATGATCAATTATCTTATCGGCGAGTTGGTTCGCGTCACCGGGTTGTCCGGGACCGATCGATTCCTCGGCATGGCCTTCGGCGCCGCACGTGGCGTGCTGCTGGTGGTCGTGGCGGTCGGGCTGTTGAGCCTGGGGCCGGTACAGCAGGACGGGTGGTGGCAACAGTCACAGCTCGTGCCAAAATTTCTATTGGTCGCAGACTGGTCCAAAAACCTGATCCTCGGGTGGAGCAGTCAGTGGCTTGCCAGCGGTATCAGCGTACCCGCTGAGATACCGTTCAAGGAGCACCTCTTGCCGACGGCCAAAACGCCTCAGTGAGTTGTGTTCAGTTCAGATCCATTAAGTAGGGGTTGCGTCGCATGTGTGGCATCGTCGGTATCGTCGGTAAGTCGAACGTCAATCAGGCGCTGTATGACGCGCTAACCGTCCTCCAGCACCGCGGCCAGGACGCTGCCGGTATCGTGACCAGCCATGATGGCCGGTTATTCCTGCGCAAGGACAATGGCCTGGTGCGTGACGTGTTCCATCAGCGTCACATGCAGCGCCTGGTCGGTCACATGGGCATTGGCCATGTGCGTTACCCGACCGCGGGCAGCTCGACCTCGGCCGAAGCTCAACCGTTTTACGTCAACTCGCCTTACGGCATCACCCTGGCGCACAACGGTAATCTGACCAACGTTGAACAGCTGGCCAAGGAGATTTACGAATCTGACCTGCGCCACGTCAACACCAACTCCGATTCGGAAGTGCTGCTCAACGTGTTCGCGCACGAACTGGCCCAGCGCGGCAAGTTGCAGCCTACCGAAGAAGACGTGTTCGCCGCGGTGACTGACGTGCACAACCGTTGCGTCGGTGGTTATGCGGTCGTGGCGATGGTGACCGGTTACGGCATCGTCGGTTTCCGCGACCCGCACGGCATTCGCCCGATCGTCTTCGGCCAGCGTCACACCGACGAAGGCGTCGAGTACATGATCGCCTCTGAAAGCGTCTCCCTGGACGTGCTCGGTTTCACCCTGATTCGCGACCTGGCACCGGGCGAAGCGGTCTACATCACTGAAGACGGCAAGCTGCACACCCGTCAGTGCGCGACCAACCCGTCCCTGACCCCGTGCATCTTCGAACACGTCTACCTGGCGCGTCCGGACTCGATCATCGACGGCGTGTCGGTTTACAAGGCCCGTCTGCGCATGGGTGAGAAACTCGCCGAGAAGATCCTGCGCGAGCGTCCGGAACACGACATCGACGTGGTCATCCCGATCCCGGACACCAGCCGCACCGCAGCGCTGGAGTTGGCGAACCACCTGGGCGTCAAGTTCCGCGAAGGCTTCGTGAAGAACCGCTACATCGGCCGGACCTTCATCATGCCGGGCCAGGCGGCGCGGAAAAAATCCGTGCGCCAGAAGCTCAACGCCATCGAACTGGAATTCCGCGGCAAGAACGTGATGCTGGTGGACGACTCGATCGTTCGCGGCACCACCTGCAAGCAGATCATCCAGATGGCCCGTGAAGCCGGCGCGAAAAACGTCTACTTCTGCTCTGCAGCCCCGGCCGTTCGCTACCCGAACGTCTACGGCATCGACATGCCGAGCGCTCACGAGCTGATCGCCCACAACCGTTCGACCCAGGACGTTGCTGATCTGATTGGCGCTGACTGGTTGATCTATCAGGACTTGCCTGACTTGATCGAAGCGGTCGGTGGCGGCAAGATCAAGATCGAAAACTTCGATTGCGCGGTGTTTGACGGCAAGTACGTCACCGGCGACGTCGACGAGGCTTACCTGAACAAGATCGAGCAGGCCCGTAACGATGCCTCCAAGGTCAAGACGCAGGCAGTCAGCGCGATCATCGATCTGTATAACAACTGAGTAAGAACCGGCCTGTACTGTAGGAGCGAGGCTTGCCCGCGAAGGCGGTGTCATAGGCAACAATAATGTTGAATGTGACGACCCCTTCGCGGGCAAGCCTCGCTCCTACAATGGTGTCCTGCCTCAAGGCCGGTTTTGTATCTACTACCGAGCAAGGCAAGGAGTGACAGCATGAGTCAGGATTGGGATGCCGGTCGGCTGGACAGCGACCTCGAAGGCGTAGCGTTCGATACCCTGGCCGTTCGCGCCGGTCAGCACCGCACGCCGGAAGGCGAACACGGTGATCCGATGTTCTTCACTTCCAGCTACGTATTCCGTACTGCCGCCGACGCGGCCGCGCGCTTTGCCGGTGAAGTGCCGGGCAACGTTTACTCGCGCTACACCAACCCGACCGTGCGCGCGTTCGAAGAGCGGATTGCCGCGCTGGAAAGCGCCGAGCAGGCGGTAGCCACGGCCACCGGCATGGCGGCGATCATGGCAGTGGTCATGAGCCTGTGCAGCGCCGGCGATCACGTATTGGTGTCGCGCAGCGTGTTCGGCTCGACCATCAGCCTGTTCGAAAAATACTTCAAGCGCTTCGGCATCGAAGTTGATTACGTGCCTTTGGCGGACTTGTCCGGCTGGGACACGGCGATCAAGGCCAACACCAAATTGCTGTTCGTCGAGTCGCCGTCCAATCCATTGGCAGAGCTGGTGGACATCGCCGAGCTGGCGAAAATCGCTCACGCCAAAGGCGCGATGCTGGTGGTCGACAACTGCTTCTGCACCCCTGCGTTGCAGCAACCGCTGAAGATGGGCGCGGACATCGTCGTGCACTCGGCGACCAAGTTCATCGACGGCCAGGGCCGTTGCATGGGTGGCGTTGTCGCCGGTCGCAGTGAGCAGATGAAAGAAGTGGTGGGCTTTCTGCGCACCGCCGGGCCGACCCTGAGCCCGTTCAACGCCTGGATCTTCCTCAAGGGGCTCGAAACCCTGAGCCTGCGCATGAAGGCGCATTGCGCCAACGCTCAGCAACTGGCCGAGTGGCTGGAGCAGCAGGACGGCATCGAGAAAGTCCATTACGCCGGCCTCAAGAGCCATCCGCAACATGAGCTGGCCCTGCGCCAGCAGAAAGGTTTCGGTGCCGTGGTGAGTTTCGAGGTCAAGGGTGGTAAAGAGGGCGCCTGGCGCTTTATCGATGCGACCCGTCTGATTTCGATCACCGCCAACCTGGGCGACAGCAAAACCACGATCACGCACCCGAGCACCACCTCCCACGGCCGACTGGCGCCGCAAGAACGTGAAGCGGCGGGCATTCGTGACAGCCTGATCCGCATCGCGGTCGGTCTGGAAGATGTCGCTGACCTGCAAGCCGATCTGGCACGCGGGTTGGCGGCCTTGTGATCGAGTTGGCGACGCCGGGTACCGGCACCCATGGCCGCGTTGCACTGGTCACCGGTGCCGCTCGCGGCATCGGGTTGGGGATCGCGGCCTGGCTGATCAGCGAAGGCTGGCAGGTGGTGCTGACCGACCTTGATCGAGAGCGTGGTTCGAAAGTGACTAAAGTGCTGGGCGCAAACGCCTGGTTCATCGCCATGGACGTCTCGAACGAGGGGCAAGTGGCGCTGGGCGTCGCCGAGGTGCTGGGGCAATTCGGGCGCCTGGATGCGCTGGTGTGTAACGCAGCGGTGGCCGACCCACACAACATCACCCTGGAAAGCCTCGATCTGGCTTACTGGAACCGGGTGTTGGCGGTCAATCTCAGTGGGCCGATGCTGTTGGCCAAACACTGTGCACCGTATCTGCGCGCTCACAGCGGTGCGATCGTCAACCTGGCCTCGACCCGTGCCGGGCAGTCCGAGCCGGACACAGAGGCTTACGCGGCAAGTAAGGGCGGCCTGTTGGCCCTGACTCACGCGTTGGCCATCAGCCTTGGGCCGGAAATTCGCGTTAACGCGGTCAGCCCCGGTTGGATCGATGCGCGTGACCCGGCGGCACGGCGTGCCGAACCCCTGACCGATGCCGACCATGCCCAGCATCCGGCGGGCAGGGTAGGGACTGTCGAAGACGTTGCGGCGATGGTGGCGTGGCTGCTGTCGAAGAATGCCGGTTTCGTCACGGGCCAGGAGTTTGTGGTCGATGGCGGCATGACCAAGAAGATGATTTACAGCAAGTAACGGGGCAGGGGCTGTCTTCGGCATTGAGGTTGAGTGTGCCGCTGCCTTCGCGAGCAGGCGGCCTGACGGTTTGCAACACCGGTGCCGAATGACACGATTCTGTCTTTTTCAGAAAAACTTCAATCCTGCTATTGACTTAGGTTCGCTACCTGCGTAAATTTCGCGGCCTCGGAGATGCAAACGGGTGATTAGCTCAGCTGGGAGAGCGTCTGCCTTACAAGCAGAATGTCGGCGGTTCGATCCCGTCATCACCCACCAAATCCGAGAGTCTTGCGAAAGCAAGATGGAAGCCTTTAAAAGCCTCCACCGACGCGCAGCGGTAGTTCAGTCGGTTAGAATACCGGCCTGTCACGCCGGGGGTCGCGGGTTCGAGTCCCGTCCGCTGCGCCATATTTTCCGAGTCAGGCTTGCCCTGATTCGAGATTGAAAGAGAGATTGAAAAGTCTCGGAGCTTTCAATCAGACGAGTTAATTGAGCGTCAGCTCAAAGCGATACGCAGCGGTAGTTCAGTCGGTTAGAATACCGGCCTGTCACGCCGGGGGTCGCGGGTTCGAGTCCCGTCCGCTGCGCCATATCTGCCCCAAGGCCCACTGAACGCCTTGGAGCTACGAAGAAAGCCGCTGGCAATCTTCGAGTCGATAGCAAAGACCCTGGTCGAAAGACCGGGGTTTTTTGTGTCTGCGATTTGGCTTTTCCTCCCTCCATGCCCCCCCAATCAAACCTTTCTGCTCAGCCGATGCATAAAGGGCTTCCTTCACACGTCCGACATTAATTAGAATCACTCTCATTTACGATAACTCCTTGGCACAGGGCTTCTTGACATGAGCGATGCAGCGATGCCGGAGGAGCAAACCTTCCATGACTTGTACCGCGACCATCGCGGCTGGCTCGAAAGCTGGTTGAGACAGCGCATGAGCAATGGTCACGATGCCGCGGACCTGAGCCAGGATACGTTTGTGCGCGTGCTCGCCAGTTCCCAGCACATTGCTGATCTGCAAGAGCCCCGCGCCTACCTGGCGACCGTGGGCAAACGGCTGCTGACCAACTTCTACAAGCGCCGCAGCCTCGAACAGGCTTACCTCAATGCACTGGCGTTGCTGCCTGAAGACTGCGTGCCATCCCCCGAGCAGCGCTGGATCCTGCTGGAAACCCTGCAGGCCCTCGACGAATTGCTCGATGGGTTGCCGACCCCGGTTCGACGAGCGTTTCTCTGGAGCCAACTGGAAGGCCTGGGTTACCAGGCGATCGCCGAACGCCTGCAAGTCTCGGAGCGCACGATCAAGCGCTACATGGCCCAAGCCTACGAGCACTGCCTGTTGGTGGCGCTATGAGCCGTTCCGCACTGTCGGCCGACGCTAGCCAAGTCATACGGGCTGCCGCGCAATGGCTGGCGCTCATGGAGTCGGGTACTGCCAATGAGCGGGACCGTGCCGAGTTGCAGAGTTGGCGCGACACCCATTGCAGCCACGAACAAGCCTGGCAGAAAGCGCAACTCTTGCGTCAACGCTTCGCCGACCTGCCGTCAGCATTGGCGATGGCCAGTCTGGATCGGCCGCAGCCGAGCCGGCGCACGGTGCTCAAGCGCGCCGTGGGAGCGGTGGCGTTGGTGCCGACCGCTTGGCTGATCAGTCGGCAGTTGCCTTTGGATGTCTGGGGCGCCGACCTCAGGACGGCGACCGGGGAGGGCAAGAAGGTCCGGTTGGCCGATGGCAGCTCGCTGCAAATGAACACCGCGAGCGCCGTCGATATCGATCTGAACGCCCGGCTAATGAAGCTCTTGGAGGGCGAAATAGCCCTGAAAGTCCCCGGTACGTCGCCGCTGACAATCCAGACCCACTTCGGCCAGGTGGTCGTCAGTCAAAGCGAAGTGTGTGTTCGCCAGTGGCAGACGGGTTGCCGGGTGTCGGTACTCAACGGCGCGGTGCAGTTGCAGCCTTTGCGCGGATCGGTCTTTTCATTGCGCGCAGGCCAGCAAGTCAGCCTTCAGGCGGCAGGTGCCGGCGCTGTGGAACCCTTCGACGTGCTTGCTCCAGGCTGGCGAGACGGTGTGTTGATGGCACAGAACCAACCGCTGGGGGATTTTTTGCGCGAACTCAGCACCTATCGCCCGGGCGTGCTGCGCTGGGAGCCAGAACTGGAATCCCTGCGCGTCACCGGCAGTTTTCGCCTGGAAGACACTGATCGTATCCTGGCGCTGCTGGCGGCCAGCTTGCCGCTGGAGGTGCATTCGCGTACTCGTTATTGGGTCACGCTGCTGCCGCGCAAAAATAGTGTTTGAAGTGTGTCCCCTTTTTTCGCGTCGCTTGTCATTCAAGGCAAGTGAACGAAATAAGAGAGCTTCTTCAATGCCCGCAGTGTTCCCATCGAGTCCGCGTCTGGCTTCATCCCGCCTGCGCCCGTTAATGCACTTGAGTCTGTTGCTGAGCCTCAGTGCCTGTCCGTTGTTCATCACCGCTGGTTGGGCCGAAGACGCGCCACGACGCAGTTATCAGGTGCCGGCAGGCAGCCTCAGTGCAGCACTGACCCGTTTTGCCGGTCTGGCCGGCGTCAACCTTTCGGTTGACCCGGCGCTGGTGAGCGGTCGTAACAGCCCTGGTCTGTCCGGCGAATTCGCCGTGGAGGAGGGCTTTGCCCGGCTGTTGCAGGGTTCCGGCCTGCAATTGCAACCGGTGGGCGAGCAGGCCTACATCCTGACCCCGGCACCCGAAGGCAGCGGTCTGCAACTCGGCGCGACCTCGATTCTCGGGTCCATCGACCCGGTGGATGGCGATCCGTATGCCGGCGGCCAGGTCGCGCGTCGCGGTTCGCAAGGCTTGCTGGGCTCCAAGGATTTCATGGAAACGCCGTTCAGCATGACCACCTACACCAGCGAGGTGGTCAAGAACCAACAGGCGCGGACCTTGGGCGACCTGATCGCCAACGATCCGTCGGTTCGCGCCACCAACCCGGCGGGTGGGCGCTACGAGCAGTTCACCATTCGCGGGCTCAGCCTGTTCAACAGTGATGTTGCCTACAACGGTCTCTACGGCGTGTTGCCGACTTATACGATCGACATGGAGATGGCCGATCGTGTCGATGTCCTCAAAGGTCCGAGCCAGCTGATTAACGGCATCTCGCCGCGGGGCAGCGTGGGTGGCGGGATCAATGTGGTGCCCAAGCGCGCCACCGACAAGCCCATCACTTCGTTTACCGGTATGTACGCTTCCGACAGCCAGGTCGGCGGTGCCGTGGATGTCGGCCGGCGCTTTGGTGAAGACAACAAATTCGGCATTCGCTTCAACGGCGTGAAGCAGTCCGGCGACACCGAATGGGATCAGCAGAATGTCGACCGCGAGATGGCCGTGCTGGGCCTGGACTTTCGCGGTGAACGCCTGCGTCTCTCGACGGACATCGGCCGCACCGAGCGTGATACCGATGCGCCGCAGGAACGCGTGCAGGTCAACGCCAACGCGCAGGTTCCGCGTGCCAGTGATGTGCGCAACAACTATGCGCAGCCGTGGAGCAAGGCGAGCACCAACGACACCTTCGGCACGGTGAACGGCGAATTCGATGTCAGCGATTCCGTCATGTTGTATGGCGGTGTGGGCGCGCGTAAAAGCAATCATGACTTCCTCCGGCATGCCGTGGCGGTCACCAACGACAAGGGCGATTTCAGCGTTCAACCCCGTGATTTCACCCGCGACGAAAACGTCCGGACGGCCACGGCTGGAGTGCGTAACTGGTTTCATACCGGCCCGGTGAGCCATGAGGTCAACCTGGCGGCCAGCTATTTCTACATGGACTTCGAGAATGGCGGCGCACGTTACGCGGCGGCCCCCAGCAACCTCTACAACCCCGTGGAAACACCGACGCCGGTGAGGCCGACGCGACAGGATCCGAAGGTCTATACCGAAAACCGCTTCAGCGGCGTGGCGTTGTCCGACACCCTGGGGTTCTTCGATGACCGGCTGCTGCTGACTCTCGGCGCGCGCTGGCAGCGGGTGAAGGTTGACGACTGGTCGGATAACGTCAAAGGCGACACCGCCTACGACGAGGAAAAGGTCTCACCCTCGGGCGGCATCCTGTTCAAGGCCACCGATAAGCTGTCGCTGTACGCCAACTACATGGAAGGCCTGAGCCAGGGCAAAATCGCGCCGTCGACCTCTATCAACGAAGACGAGATTTTCCCGCCGTTCATCAGCCGCCAGGTCGAGGTCGGCGCCAAGTATGACGCTGGCGCGTTTGCCCTCACCGCGGCGGTGTTCCGGATCAAGCAGCCGGCCTACGAGACCAACGCCACAACGCGGGTCTTCGGTCCGAACGGCAAGCGTGAGAACACGGGTGTGGAGCTGAGCGTGTTCGGTGAACCGCTCGAGGGTTTCCGCCTGCTTGGCGGTGTCATGTACATCGACAGCGAGTTGACCAGCACCACCAATGGCACCTTCGACGGCAACCGGGCGCCGGCCACGCCGAAATACAACGTCAACCTGGGCGCCGAGTGGGACGTGCCGACCGTGCAGGGCCTGACCCTCACCAGCCGCGGCATCTATTCCAGTTCGCAATACCTGGATCAGTCGAACAACAAGGAGATCGACTCGTGGGAGCGATTCGACGTGGGCGCACGCTACGCGTTCAAGGTCGAGGAAAAGAACATCACATTGCGCGCCAACATCGAGAACGTGGCCGACAAACGCTACTGGAGTTCGGCCGGTGCGTCGGATGACAGCGAGCCTGGGTTGACGCTTTCGACGCCGCGGACCTACCTGCTTTCGGCAACGGTCGACTTTTAAGCGCAGAGCAACTTGTGGCGAGGGAGCTTGCTCCCGCTGGACTGCGCAGCAGGCCCCTTAGGGGGTGCTTCGCACCCAGACGGGAGCAAGCTCCCTCGCCACAGGTTCAATGCAAGACTCAGCCTTGCAAGTAAACCGCATGGGTATGGGTGTACTCATACAACCCATGCTTGCCATCCGCCCCACCAATCCCGGATTTACGTACCCCGGCATGAAAGCCCTGCATGGCCTCGAAGTTCTCCCGGTTGACGTAAGTCTCGCCAAAATCCAGCTCGCGCATCGCCTGCATCGTTTTACTCAGGTCGCGAGTGTAGATCGACGAGGTCAGGCCATAATCGCAATCGTTGGCCAGGGCGATGGCTTCGTCGAGGTCGTCGATAATCTGGATCGGCAGCACCGGGCCGAAAATCTCTTCGCGCATGATTTCCATGTCAGCGCTGCAACCGGCCAATACCGTGGGCTGGAAGTGAAAGCCGTTCGGTAGGTCGGCAATCTGCCCTCCGCTGATCAGGCTCGCGCCCTGGCTCAACGCTGTGCGTACTTTGCGGTTGACGCTGTCCAGGCCCTGACGGTTGATCAGCGGCCCCATTTCCACCTCTGGCTGGGCAATCGGATCACCGTAGCGGGTGGCGCTCATTGCCGCTGCGATGCGTTCAATAAACTGATCGGCGACCTTGCGTTCGACGTACACCCGCTCGGCGCAATTGCACACCTGGCCGCTGTTGATGATCCGCGAATCGCGAATGGCTTTTACTGCCAGATCAAGGTCGGCATCCGCCAGCACAATGGCCGGCGCCTTGCCGCCCAGTTCCAGATTGAGTTTGGTGATGTTCGGTGCCGCGGCGGCCATGATTCTCGAACCGGTGTCGACGCTGCCGGTGAAGCTGATCATGTCCACGCCCTTGTGCGCACTGAGCGCCGCGCCCACTCGACCATCGCCGCAGACCACGTTGAATACGCCGGGCGGCAGATCGGTTTCGGCCAAAAGCCGGGCGAATTCGAAGCAGTTGTTCGGGGTTTCTTCACTGGGTTTGATCACGATGGTATTGCCGGTCAGCAGGGCCGGCGCCATCTTGCGGGCGATCAGGAAAAACGGGAAGTTCCACGGCAGAATCCCGGCGACCACGCCCAGTGGTTTGCGAAACAGAAAGATGTTTTCGTTCTGACGGTCGCTGGTGATGATCTCGCCTTCGATACGCCGGGCCCATTCGGCCATGTAGTCGAGGTAATCAGCGGTGAAGTTGACCTCGACCTCCGCCAGACTGCTGATCTTGCCTTGTTCCAGCGTGATGGTGCGTGCCAAGTGCTGGACGTTCTCCCGCAGCTTGGCGGCGATCCGGCGCAGATGCCCGGCGCGTTCAATCGCCGGTTTGCGCGACCAGTCTTTTTGCGCGGCGCGCGCGGCGGCAAGGGCGCGGTCGACATCTTCGGCCGTCGAGGCCGGGACTTTCGACAGCACGACACCGGTGGCCGGGTTGATCACATCGAGATGGGCAGCGCTGGCCACGAACTGGCCGTTGATGAAGTTTTCGTACACAGGCACGGACGACATTGGGGCGACTCCTTGGCTGATCAGTAAGTGCGCGACGGCGCGTGTTCGGTGGCCGGTGCGCGGTAACGGGCGAGGGTGGCCGTGGCGCTTTGGCGCAGCAGGCTGATGTCGATGGCCACGGCAATGAACTGGCAGCCCCAGCTTTGATAGCGGCGCGCGTCTTCTTCGTTCGGCGCGAGGATGCCGCAAGCCTTGCCGGCTGCGAGCGTTGCTTTCACTGCGTGCTGAATGCGTTCCTGAACTTCAGGATGTCCCGGGTTGCCGGCATGGCCGAGGCCGATAGACAAATCCGCCGGGCCGATAAACACCGCGTCGACGCCATCGACGGCGGCGATCGCTTCAACGTTTTCCACGCCAATTCGCGATTCCACCTGAACAATCAGGCACAACTGCTCATGGGCGGTGTTCAGGTAGTCCGGCACGCCGTCCCAGCGCGTGGCGCGGGTCAAGCCGCCGCCGACCCCGCGAATGCCATGGGGCGGGTAACGCATGGCGCGGACGAGCGCCTCCGCTTGTTCGGCGGTTTCGACCATCGGGATCATCAGCGTCTGCGCACCGATATCCAACAGTTGCTTGATCAGATTGGCATCGCCCGTCACCGCACGCACCACTGGCGCCGTGGAGTAGGGCGCCACCGCCTGCAATTGCGCGAGTACGCCGGGCACAGTGTTTGGCGCGTGTTCACCGTCGATCAGCATCCAGTCATAACCGGTGGTGGCGACGATTTCGGCGGCGTAGCCGGTGGCGAAACCGGCCCAGATACCGTACTGGGTCGCCGGGTTTTTCAACGCGGCCTTGAAAGCGTTGTGAGGCATGTTCATGGCGGTGTCCTTTCTCAGCGGTTATACGGCCGATGCAGTTGGCATTTTGGGTTGAGGGTCACGCCGAAACCTGGCTGGTCGAGTGCCGACAGGCGCATGCGGCCATTCACCGGCACCGGTTCGCCAAGCAATTGCGGGTGGAACATGGGCACCACTTCGTCGGCCTTTGGCGCCATCATCAGGAACTCGGCGAACGGGCTGTTATGCCGGGTGGCGACGAAGTGGTAGCTGTAGACCGACGATCCATGTGGGATGACCAGGGTGTTGTGGGCGTCGGCCAGGGCGGAAATCTTCACCAGTTCGGTGATCCCGCCGCACCAGCCGACGTCCGGCTGGATGATGTCGCAGCAACCCATTTCCAGGAGCATGCGGAAACCCCATCGGGTCGCTTCGTGTTCGCCGGTGGTCACCAACATGCCTTTGGGCACGTTATTGCGCAGGGCCGCGTAACCCCAGTAATCGTCCGGCGGCAGGGCTTCTTCGATCCATTTCAAGCCATATTCGTGGGCGCCGACCGCAAGCTTGGTGGCGTAGTTGAGGTCCAGGCTCATCCAGCAATCGAGCATCAGCCAGAAGTCCGGGCCGACCCGTTCGCGCATGGTCGCCAGTTCTTCGAGGTTCTTGCGCAGGCCTTCCTCGCCTTCGGCCGGGCCGTGGTGCAAGGGCATCTTGCCGCCTATGAAACCCATTTTCTGCGCCAGGTCCGGACGGGCGCCGGTGGCGTAGAACTGCAACTCGTCGCGCACCGCACCGCCGAGCAATTGATGCACCGGCTCTTTGCGGATCTTGCCGAGCAAGTCCCACAACGCCAGATCGACGCCGGAGATCGTGTTGATCACGATCCCTTTGCGGCCGTAATACAGGGTCGATTGGTACATCTGGTCCCAGATTTTCTCGATGTCGGTCACCCGAGCGCCTTCGAGGAAACGCGCCAAGTGTTTTTCGACAATGTACGCGGCAGGCTCGCCACCGGTGGTGACGGCAAAACCGACCGTGCCGTCGCTGGCTTCGATCTCGACCACCAGGGTCCCGAGCACGTTGATGCCGAAGGTGCGGCGGCTCTGGCGGTACTCGGGGTATTTGCTCATTGGCGTAGCAATGTGATCGTCGATCCAGTGGCCGTCCGCCTGATCGTGGTAATCCGCGCCGCCGCCTCTCAACGTGAAGGCGCGGACGTGTTTGATGGTTGGAATGCCCATGGTGTGACTCCTCAGGTTAAACGGTGGCCGGTGTGTTGGAAGGCTTCTGGACGGGTGAACGGATGCCCAGCACCAGCAACGCGGCGATGACGGTGGTGCCGGCCAGCACGTATAAACCGGCGGCCGGTGAATGGAAGGCGCCTTCGGCCCAGTTTTTCAGGACCGGGGCGATGAAGCCGCCGAGGGCGCCGAAGGAGTTGATCAACGCAATCCCGGCTGCAGCGGCACTGCCGGCGAGGTAGCTGGAAGGGAAGGTCCAGAACACCGGTTGCACGGCGATGAAGCCGGACGCGGCAAAGCACAGGGCGACGATGCCGAGGAACGGGCTGGCGAAGGTCACCGAGCAGGCGATCCCGGCTGCCGACATCAGCAAAGTCAGGCAGGCGGTGCGGCGACGTTCGCCGGTGCGGTCGCTGTAGCCGGGGATCAGGTACGCCGCGACTATCGCGCAGATCCATGGAATCGCCGTGACCAGTCCGACCATGAACCCGACTTTGGTGCCCAGTAGTCCGCCGACCTGGGTGGGCAGATAGAACACCACGCCGTAGACGCTGGCCTGAATCAGCAGATAAATCAGGCACAAGTACAGGACTGAGGGTTGGCACAGAACGTTAAGCAGGCTGCGGCCGTGATTCTGTTTGTGGCTGTCTTCTTGATCGAGGATGCCTTGCACTTGCTGGCGTTCTTCAACCGTCAGCCACTTCGCGTCGGCCGGGCGATTGTCCAGATACCAATAGGCCCAGACGCCCACCACCGTCGCCATCAAGCCTTCCACCGCAAACAGCCACTGCCAGCCGTGGAAACCGGCAAAGCCATCCATTTCCAGCAGCAGGCCGGACAACGGGCTGCCGAAGATGAACGCCAGCGGCGCGCCGAAGTAAAAGAAGCCCATGGCTTTGCCGCGAGCGGCGCTGGGGAACCAATAAGTGAGGTAGAGGATGACCCCGGGGAAGAAACCGGCTTCGGCTACGCCCAGCAAAAAGCGCAGGACGTAGAAAGTGGTTTCGTTGTGGGCGAAGACCATGGCGGCGGAGACCAGGCCCCAGGTGACCATGATCCGACACATCCACAGACGGGCGCCGACGCGGTGCAGGATCAGATTGCTCGGCACTTCAAGCAGCGCGTAACCGACGAAGAACACCCCGGCGCCGAAGGCGAAGGCGGCGTCACCGATACCGGTGTCAGCTTGAAAGGCTTGCTTGGCGAACCCGACGTTGGCGCGGTCGAGGAAGGCCATGATGTACATCAGCAGCAGAAACGGGAGCAGCCGCCAGGAAATTTTGGCGAGCAGAGGCGCGGGTAGAGTCTTCATCGCAGTTTTCCTTTGGTAGGGCATTTGTTCTTATGGGAAAGACTGTACGGCCGTGGATCGATGCGTTACAAATCGAATCTAGCTCACAACTGATACCTTCAAGGTATCGATACAAAAGGCCCGTCATGACCACGCCGATCATCTCCCGCAGCCTGCTCAACCGCCTGCGCTACAAGCATTTGCACATGCTGGTGACGCTCAGCAGCAGTCAGAATCTGCACCGCGCCTCGCAAAGCCTGAACATGTCGCAACCGGCGGCGACCCGGATGCTGCATGAGATTGAAGACATGTTCGGCTGCGACCTGTTCGAGCGCCTGCCGCGCGGCATGCGGCCGACGGCGCTGGGCAGTGAGTTGATTCGCTTCGCCGAATCCGCCATCAGCGGCCTCGACCGCTGCGCCGAAGACCTGATCGCGCGGCAGCAGGGCGGTTACGGGTATCTGTCCATCGGCACCATCATGGGCGCTGCGCCGGACCTGGTGATGGACTCGATCGCTGAAATCAAGGCGCTCAATCCGCAGTTGCGCATCCGCATCATGGGCGACACCAGCGACCAGGTGATCCAGCTCCTGGAACAGGGCCGCATCGACCTCGCCATTGCCCGTCGCAACGCCGCCACCGACAGCGAACATTACGAGTTCGAACAGCTGGGCAACGAACGGTTGTTGGTTGTCGTTCACGCCGGTCATCCCTTGGTGCAACGGGAAACACTCGAACTCTCGGAACTGGTCAGCGGCTGGCCGTGGATCCTGCAGCCGGAAACCAGTCCGGCGCGCATCGGGCTGGATCAAGCCTTGCAACGACTGGCCTTGCCGACGCCCGCCGACATCATCGAATGCAGCTCGGTGTATTCCATGCAGCAACTGATTCAACTGACCGACGCAATCATGGTGCTCTCGGAAACCGCGTTGCGCGACTACCTGAAAATGGGTCTGGTGGTGGCGCTTCCCGTAGAGCTGGATGTGAAGCTGGCGCCGTTCGGATTGCTGCTGCGCAAGGGCGAACACATCAGCCGAGAGTTGGGTTTGTTCATCGATTTGCTCCGTCGAAAAGCGGCGGCTTTTTGATTCTTTGGTCAGATTTTTGTTACCCGTTGTTTTCTAAAAGCGCATAAATCTATAAAGTTAACCTTTCGGTCAGCTTTGCACTGTCAACACAGCCCTTTGCCTCGTCAAAAAGGGCTTCTGCAAGACTCGAGATCCCCAGAACATAACCAGAAGGGCGGACCCATAACCGCCCAGAGGATGATCCATGTCCAACCGTGAAATATCCCGGCGCTCGTTCCTTCAGGGCGGGCTGGTGGCGGGTGTGAGCGTGACGCTTACCCCGCTCAGCACCCAAGCGCTGGCGGCCTTGATGGAAAACAGCGTGACCGTGCCGTCCGAGCAATGGCTCGGCAACAACGGCAAGGCGCGCTCGCGTAACGATGCCTTGTCCAAGGTCTGCGGCAGCAAAGTGTTTGCCCGCGACATCCGCGCCAAGGACATGCCGGGCTGGCCGCAGCAGCAAGGCCACGCCATGCTGCTGAAAACCACCAAGGCCGATCGCATTTATGCCGGCCACGACCTGACGTGGCTCGGCGCCGAATTGCAGCCGGACCGCATCGTCACCGCCGCCGACCTGGACAAGGACGGCATCGCCTTCCCGGAAGAACACGCACCCGATCCGCTGCTGCCGGAAGGCAAGGTGCCGATGTTCATAGGCCATCCTGTGGCGATCCTGATCTGGAACGACTTCGAACGTTTCCGCCAGGCCAAGGCCAAACTCAAATACAATGACAAAGCGATTCGTTACGGCGACAAAGTGCCGTTCTACGAAGGCGATCCCTACGGCAGTTTCCGCTACGTGCGCGTCGGCGGGGCGACCTCGGCGGACGAAGACGAATTCGCCAGCCTCAAGGATTCGATCCTGTTCCCGATGCTGAAAAACCGTCGCCCGGTGTGGAATTCCCAACCGAACCTGCACGGCAACCTGACCGAGCGCGGCCTGTTCTACGCCGAGCGCATGAAGCAACAAATCGACACGCCGCCAGATAACTGGCTGGTGTTCGACGAGCGTTACAAAACCCCGTCGATCGAACCGGCCGCGATGGAGCCGGACAACGGCAACGGCTGGTACGACCCCGCGACCAAGACCCTGCATTTTGTCGTCGCCACCCAATGCCCGCTGGAAACCGCGACCGAGACCGCGAAGATGATCGCGCCGTCGCGTTTCGGCCTGGCCAACCTGAACATGCACCCAGGCTACACCGTCGGTTACGGCTCCAAAGATCACAACATTTTCGTGTACTACGCGGCGCTTGCGGCGTTGTACGGCGCCGGTGTGCCGGTGCGTCTGGCCAACGATCGTTACGAGCAGTTCCAGAGCGGCATCAAGCGTCACCCGTTCGATATCCGCTATCAACTGGCGGTGGACAAGACCGATCACAGCTTCAAGATTTTTCGCGCCGAGATGAACGTCGACGGCGGCGGACGGATCAACTACAGCCCTTCAGTAGCGGCAGTTGGCGCCACGGCGGCGCAGTCAATCTACTACATGCCGCAGAACGACTTGCAGGTCACCGCCTACCATTCCCGCGCCGTTGAAGCCGGGTCGATGCGCGGTTACGGCACGCTGCAAAGCATGGCTTCGACCGAGATGATGGTCGATGAAATTGCCGATCGCCTCGGCATCGACGCCATTGATCTGCGCAAGAAAAACGCCATGGTCTCGGGCATGAAAAACACCCAGGGCGCGGTCCCGGCCGGTGCGTTGCGCCTGCACGAGATACTCGACAAAGCGGCCGTGCACGAAGTCTGGAAAAACCGCGACGCGATCAAAAAGCAGCGCGAAGCCCAGGACCCGGACAACTGGTACGGCGTCGGTTTTGCCATCTGCCAGAAAGACTTCGGCACCGGTTCCGAAGCACCGATGGCCAGCATCGAGTTTACCGTTGATGGGCACATCACCCTGCGCCACATCGGTATCGAAATCGGTACCGGCATGTCCACCTCGCAAGCCTTGGTCGTGGCGGATTTCCTTGGCGTCCCGGCGACTGAAGTCAAGACCGGCGAGACCGAGTGGAAAGAGTTGCAGCTGATCACCGGCGGCAACCCTTACCTCATGAGCCAGGCCGAGCAGGACAACGTGCTGCGCAATCCGCGCTGGGTCGGCAAGCTCGCGTCGGCCTCATCGGCGACCAACTCCGCCTACTACTTCAGCCACGCCACCCGCGAAGCGGCGCGCGTGCTTTTCAATCACGGTTTGTGGCCGGCGGCGTTGCAGATTTGGGGCCAGGGCCCTTACGGCGGCCAGGCCAACCCGTATGTGGTGCGCCGTGAAGATGCGCATTGGGTCGACGGCCGACTCACCGCCAACGGCATGCAGCCGCTGAGCTTCGAACAGCTGGCCAGACACGCCCACGAAAAAGGCCTGGTGACCGGCGCGACCGTGCACGGTTTCAACCGCTGGAGCTGGGCCGAAGCCGAGTTCAGCATCGACGGCGTGCGCGAACGTCTGCCGCTGGATGGCCTGGCGGTGAAGTACGGCGACGGAGCGCCGAGCGTGAAAAAGGCGCAGATGAACAGCGCCGGTTTCCATTTGCTGGATCGCCAGAACGTGCATTACCCGGACACCCAGTTGAACAACGCAGCCGTGACTTACTACAGCCCGGTCGCGACGCTGGTGGAATTGAAAGTGAACAAGGGCTCCGCCGAAGTGCAAGTGCTCAACCACCACTCGTGGGTCGAGTGCGGTCGGGTGCTGGTGGAAGAACTGGTCAAGGGCCAGCTCGAAGGCGGAATCGCCATGGGCATCGGCCATGCGTTGATGGAAGAGATGCCCCTGTACGAAGGCGGGCCGGGGGAGGGTGACTGGAACTTCAACCGCTATCGCTTGCCGATGGCGCGCCACGTGGCGGTGTGGAAACAGACGGCCGAGATCCTGCCGCCGCTGTCGCCGAGCGATCCATCCAAGGGCATCGCCGAAGTGGTGATGATCCCGGTGGTCGGCGCCATCGGTAACGCCGTGGCCCACGCCATCGGCAAACGGGTCCGCGACCTGCCTATCACTTCTGCACGCATCAAGGAGGCCCTCAATGGCTAACCGCCCGCTTCAACTGACCCTCAACGGTCAATCCGTCGGCCCGGTGGACATCCCTGATGACCTGCCGATGATCGACTACCTGCACGAATATAAAAACCTCACCGGCTCGCGTCTGGGCTGCGGCCAGGGTATCTGTCACGCCTGCGTAGTGATCGTCGACAACCCGGACGGCACCAGCGAAGAAGTGCGCACCTGCATCACCGGTGCGCACTATTTCGAAGGCAAAAAAGTTCGGACCATCGAGGGCCATGCGACCCGCGATGAGCAGGGCCAGGTCACCGAACTCAATCCAATTCAACAGCGCTTCGTCGATGAATTCGCTTTCCAGTGCAGCTACTGCGCACCGGGTTTCGTGAACGCCGCGACGGTGTTGGTAGAGAAGCTGCAGCGTCAGCCCATCGTCAAAAGCCAGCTGGAAAAAGTCATCGAGGACAGCCTTGGTCACCACATCTGCCGCTGCACTGGTTACGTGCGTTATTACAGCGCGACGCGCAACGTGCTGACTGATCTCGGCCTGGTCAAGGAGGGTTGAGCATGAAGCATTTACTGTCCCGCCTGGCGTTGGCGGTTGGTCTGGCTGCGCCTGTGTTGCTGGCTCATGCGGATGATCAAGTCGTCCGTGGTGCCTATCTTGCCCGTGCGGCGGATTGCATGGCCTGCCACACCGCGCCGGGTGGCGCGCCGTATGCGGGTGGCCTGCCGATCGTCTCGCCGTTTGGCACGATCTACGGCACCAACATCACGCCGAGCAAAGAGCACGGCATCGGTTTGTACAACGATGACGAATTCTTCGCCGCGCTCACCGAGGGCAAGCGTCGTGATGGCGCGAACCTGTATCCGGCGATGCCGTACACCTCGTATCACTTGATGCCGCGCGCAGATTCCGACGCAATTCACGCCTACCTGAAAACCGTCGAGCCCATCGAACGTGCAGCGCCGGTCACGAGCCTGAGCTTTCCGTTCAACGTGCGCCTGGGCTTGACGGGCTGGAACATGCTCTACGGCAAGGACGTGAAGCTGGAACCGGCCGACGGTAAAAGCGACGCCTGGAAGCGCGGTCAGTACATGGTCGATGTGCTCGGTCACTGCGGCGAATGCCACACCCCGCGCGGTTTGCCGGGCGCGATGCAGCAGGACAAACGCATGACCGGCGGCCTGCTCAACGGCTACCTGGCGCCAAGCCTGCTGGCCAATGACCTGGCGGCTCGCGGCTGGAATCATCAGGACCTGAGCTCGTTCCTCAAACACGGCATGAGCGCCCAGGGCACGATGTTCAACGAGATGTTCCCGGTGTTCCACAACAGCACCCAAGGCCTCAATGACCCGGACCTGGCGGCGATGTCGACCTTCCTGCTCGGCGATCAACCACCGGCTGCGAAGGTACTGACCGACGTGCCGCTGGACAAGCTCAGTGCCAGCGCCCAACGGGGTCGCCAGGATTACCTGAACGTCTGCGCCGGTTGCCACGCGGTCGGCGGCGAGGGCAAGCCGCACATCGCCGTGGCCATGCGCGGCAACACCACGCTGCGCCTGGAAGATCCACGCAACCTGGTGCGAGTGATCGACGACGGCATTGGTGAGCAGAAATTCGCCGGGTTCGAACACATGCAACCGATGCCGGGGTTCGCCGAGAAGCTCAGCCACGAGCAACTCACCGATCTGCTGAACTACCTGCGTCAAGGGTGGGGTGGTCAGACGGGTGATCTGGCGGTGAACGACGTGCAGACGTTGCGCGCCGATACGCCGCCGCTCGAGCACAAGGCGCACTGACATGCAGCATCTCGATCTGCAAGTCGTGCGTCGGGCGCTGGAATGGTCGCTGGCCGGGCAGCGCATCTGGCTGTGCACGGTGCTCGCTACGTATGGCTCGGCGCCGCGCGCGCCGGGCTCGTTGCTGGCGGTGAACGACGACGGGCATTGGATCGGCTCGCTGTCCGGCGGCTGCGTCGAGGAGGACTTTCTCGAACGCGTCGCCGAGGGCGCGTTTGTTGATGCGGTCAGCGTGGTCCGTTATGGCGAAGGCGACGATCCGCGTTCGCGCGTGAGTCTGCCCTGCGGCGGCGTGCTTGATGTGCTGGTGGAGACGCTTGAACCCGAGTGCGAGGTTCAGGCTCATCTACGGGAACTGGAGTCGGCGTTGCTGGGCCAGCGCCGGCTGATCCGCGAGGTTGATCTGGCCAGCGGTGCACGCAGTTTGTTCACTGACCGTGAACAGGGCGTGCGTATCGAACGTGAGATTGACCGGGTGCGCGTGCGGATCGGCGCGGCTCAGCGTTTGCTGTTGGCGGGGTATTCCAGCGTCGCCCAGGCGTGTGCGGAGTTTGCGGTTGGCCTCGGTTTCGAGGTGATTCTCTGTGATCCACGGGACGACGTGCTGGAAGGGGTCGTGCTGGAAAACGTCGAGGTTCGCCGTCAATTGCCGTCGGTGTTTATCGCTGAGGGCGGCTGCCACCGCGACACCGCGGTGGTGGCTTTGACTCACGATCCGCGGATCGACGATCTTGCGATGATGGAGGCGGTGCGCACCGAGGCGTTTTACATCGGTGTGATGGGTTCCATGCAGACCTCGCAAAAGCGCTTCGAGCGGTTGCGCAGGATTGGTGGGTTGGGGGACACGGAATTGGCGCGGATTCATGCGCCCATCGGGCTGAACCTGGGCAGCAAGACACCGGCGGAAATTGCTTTGGCAGTACTCGCCGACATCCTGCGAATCCGTAGCGGTATCGCGCGGAATAGGCTCTAACCCATCCCCATTGTGGGAGCGGGCTTGCTCGCGAAGGCGGTGTGTCAGTCCACATCAGTGCCCCTGGTACACAGCCTTCGCGAGCAAGCCCGCTCCCACATGGGATTGTGGTGTTGCTTAGTACCCGAACTTGTCCCGCAACCCGTAATACCAGGCGCCCAACGCCGCAAACGGTGTGCGCAGCAATTGTCCGCCGGGGAACGGGTAGTGCGGCAGATCGGCAAACGCGTCGAAACGCTCTGCCTGGCCACGCAGCGCTTCGGACAGCACCTTGCCCGCCAGGTGCGTGTACGTTACGCCATGACCGCTGCAACCCTGGGAATAGTAGATGTTGTCGCCGATTCGTCCGACCTGAGGAAGGCGCGACAGGGTCAGCAGGAAATTGCCGGTCCAGGCGTAATCGATCTTCACGTCCTTGAGCTGAGGGAATGCCTTGAGCATCTTCGGCCGGATAATCGCTTCGATGTTCGCCGGATCCCGCGCGCCATAGACAACACCGCCGCCGAAGACCAGACGCTTGTCGCCGGTCAGGCGGTAGTAATCGAGCAGGTAATTGCAGTCCTCGACGCAGTAATCCTGCGGCAGCAGGTGCTTGGCCAATTCATCGCCCAAAGGCTCGGTGGTGATGACCTGAGTCCCGCAAGGCATCGACTTGGCCGCCAACTCCGGCACCAGATTGCCGAGATAAGCATTGCCGGCCACGATAATGAACTTGGCCCTGACCTTGCCCTGTGGCGTATGCACCACCGGATTCGCGCCGCGCTCAATGCGGACCGCTGGCGACTGCTCATAAATAGTACCGCCCAGCGACTCGACCGCCGCCGCTTCGCCCAACGCCAGGTTCAGCGGATGAATGTGCCCGCCGCTCATGTCGAGCATGCCGCCCACGTATTGATCGCAGGCCACCACTTCACGGATACGCTTTTGATCCAGCAACTCAAGCTGCGTATGACCAAACCGTTCCCAAAGACGTTTCTGCGCTTCCAGATGCCCCATCTGCTTGGGGGTAATGGCAGCGAACACGCCACCGTCCTTCAAGTCGCACTGGATATTATATTTGGCGACCCGCTCACGAATGATCCGCCCGCCTTCAAACGCCATTTGCCCCAACAACTGAGCCTGCTTGGGACCGACGCTGCGCTCGATCACATCAATGTCACGGCTATAACTGTTGACGATCTGGCCACCATTACGGCCCGACGCGCCAAAACCCACCTTGGCGGCTTCCAGTACCGTGACCTTGAAACCGTTCTCCAGCAAAAACAGCGCAGAGGACAGACCGGTGTAACCGGCACCGATCACACAGACATCAGTCTCTACGTCATCCTGCAGGGCCGGACGCGGCGGAGCCGCATTGGCCGACGCGGCGTAATAGGATTCGGGGTAGGGGGTGTTCGACATCCGGCTGCCTCTGTTTAATATATTTTACGAGTGCATCGATCCTACCCGAGTTAAAAATCGACCGCCAGCCACCGGAAAATCTTCTTAACCGCCCCGAAATTAAATATTTTGCATATTCATAGGGTTAGCTCGAAAAAGGTGTTGACACCCCTCCGGAATTCCGTAGAATGCCGCCTCACAGCAGGCACGTAGCTCAGTTGGTTAGAGCACCACCTTGACATGGTGGGGGTCGTTGGTTCGAGTCCAATCGCGCCTACCAAACAAAATCCGCTCTGCTGGGCGGTGTGAAGGGGAATCCGAAAGGGTTCCCCTTTTTCTTTGCCTAAGAAAACGTTCACAAATTATAGGCTTCGTTCACACAAGGCAATGTGAACGTACATTCATGCCTGCCTCTGTTCACACTCAGAATTGTGAACGACTCTCCCTAACCTATTGATACGTATGGCTAGAGCACTATCTTGTCTAGGTGGTGGTACGTTCGCAAGCTCACTCCCTTGCCCGTTGTTCGTCCCTCACAAGGGCAGGCTTCTAACCAACTGAGCTACGTGCCTGCTGTGAGGCGATAGACGCCTATCGGCCACGCTCTATACCCAACGCTGTGTGTTAAATCGTGGACGCCCATGGGTGATGCTGTAGGAATTCCTGTGAGGGTTTGTTTAACAGGGGTGGGGAAGGGGGTTGGGGGAGGGGGCTATATATATGCATTACTGCTCGTGAATTTCTAGCGGAAATTTAAGGTTGCGCGCTAAGTTCGTCAGCTAGCTTTAAAGCATCCTCAAGAAAGATAATGACTTCGGTGTAGTCCTCGACGGAGCCTGTTGTTCCAAGGTTTCCTGTCGGTTTCGCATCTAACATTACTGATTCTACGAGGCTGTAAAAACTAATGATTTTGGATAATTTTTTACTGTTAATGATGCCTATCTTGTCTAGATTTGATTTGTATATTTTGTAGTAGTCATTAGATACTGTTACTTCGAAAGTTTGAGTGGCGCGGTTAGGCTGTGTCTCACTATCATAATGAGTGCTTGCAATTTGATTGTTGATTTCAATGAGTGAATCACGTCTTTCTTTTAGTTGATTTACGTAATTTCGTTTTCTTATTATTAGTGCTATGTTGGCAATCTCGGCAAGCAGTGCGACTTCGACTGATTTGCGAGTTAAGCGTGCTCTCCAGATGGCTCCTAAACCGTTCGGTATCGACGCGATTAATCCGCCAGCTATAGCTGCCCATAGAGGAATCCACGGATTACTAATCGGTGTAATTTCCTTTAGCTGTTTTAACATCTGTATGTATTGAGCTAAATCTTGAGGTGTCGGGTTGTCCACTGAGGTGCTCCGTATGAATTCGATTTTCCTACCTTGATATTGTAGTGCCTTCACGCTATAAGTCTATTAGGCAAACGGGCCTAGTAGATGCTGAACTGTACGTCTCAGAGAGTGAGGCGCTTCAACGTCAGTAGCGTCATAGCGAACCTTCGATGGTGTAGTGATGGTGTGAACGCTCAGAAGACCGAGCCGGTGGTTTGTAGACAGGCCGAGATGCCACCCTCAGAGGTGGAGCGCTTACCCCTTCTGGCGTTGTTAGGAGGGCAGGTTACTGGTAGCTGAACTATCAGGCACAGGAGGCGCAAGCCTCTGTGAAGAACGGCCAGTGTGGTAACGCATTGAGCACCCCTGAGGGGCACTAGGTAAGCACCTGGCAGAGCGAACGCATCGTAGGATTGCTATGTCCATCAGAAGGATGAATACGTGGAAACGCTCAAGGTCATACTGATTCGATTGGTTTGGAATCTCGGAGCATTAGCTTTGATCGTAGGCGTAATCGGCTTTCTCTTTTATTTTATCTATTAGAAGTAAATCTGGTCGCTCTACCTCTACGCCAATGCACCCCCTCTGTTTTAATAAATAATTATTCTATTTGCCGCCTACAAGGCTGAGTCTCTGTACGTCAGCTTCATATTCGTCAGCAATGCGCTTGCTAATCGCCACTTCACGCTCTACATCTGCTTTCCTTGGGCGTCCTACTGGTCTTACGCTACCAGTTACCTTAAGCATTTCCTTAACCGCTGCTATGTTTCCGTTGACTAGCTCCTGTTTCAATATCTCAATGGACTTATCATGCCAGTAGATACGGTGTTCCTCCTTCCATCCTTGTTCCTCTGCATAAATATCTAGGGTAAGCATGGTTACGCCTAGGCGTTTAGCCAAGTCACAGTGTGAATTGGTCTCAATGTATTCGGTCTTGTCTTTATCTGTAAGTTTCATGGTGCTCTCTATCTTGTATGTTGAATTGTGATTATCAAAGTGATTGAATAACAGATGATGTTTAAGGCTATGGCTAGAACGCTATAGTTCTGCATTATCTGTAAGATTAATAGCTGAGTGTACTGAATGCATAGCAGGAGAGTTAGTAGGTAAGTCACAGTCTAGATAGCTGACGCTTCCTCAATTTCTTGCAGTCTGCATCTGGAGATATAACCTACAGCTTGCAGAGAAATACGATTATTAAGAGAAATAGCGTATAACGCTTGATGATCGTTACGCTTGTTAATAATCTCTTTGGCTAAACCCCTTGAGATAACTATATTTTTGATTGCGAATGAGGTGAAGCTAGGTATTCTGATTATGTCTGAATCTGACATTGTAATTATCCATTGATAGGTATGGCTTAACGTCACTGCGTGACAGAAGCAAGATCAAGAGCACGCTACGTAGTGGCATACGCAAATAAGAAAGATCAATAGCGGATTGCTAGTGGGTGTTCTGCTTTTGATTCTCTCTTTAATGCGTGCTCTTTGTCGGCTGTGCCGACGTTGCTTTTGATTTTGGTTGTTAAGTAGTAAGTGTCCACAATCCCTTAAAGATACTCTAAGAGAAAGTGGACAGTTTGAACTGTCAGTTAGCAGTCTTAATCCATCTGGATACAATGCTTTTGCTGGCATCCATGATTGATGCTATCTTTCTGATTGATAGGCCTTCAGAGGATAGTGCCTTGGCAGTCAGAATATTATCTTCTAGCTTGCTTCTAGAGTGCGTGCAAGGTGCTGGTCTAGTAAGATCCTTTAAGATGTGGTGACACCCTCTAAGATCAAATGCTAAATGCAATCCTGATTCCTCTGTAGGTACAAAGTGAACTGTAGGTCTATCGTTGTTGAATGTCCTGATGCTACTACGGGTAGCGGCTTGAAATATCAACTCTCTGTAGCGTTCGTTACGCAGGGCTTGCTTACCTATTACTGAAGAGATATCCATCTTATCTAGCATCTCAGAGTTGTTCTGGTCGTCAATAGGATTAGGGTTGCCGTGGATTAGTGACAGCGTATTGTGTACGTCTGAGTATCCATTCAATCCCCTCGCATCAAAAGGAATGCGTATTACATTAGGGTGATCGTCGAAAGGGTACTTGCACCACTCGTGAACCTGGACAAGCAGGGGTTCGCCTTGCACGAATTCTATTGCGTCACGTAACAGCGTATGCCCATAGACCCTATCATTCCATTCTTCAGCTACAGCACCATCAGGGAGCGTAAGAAGCATGGTCTTGCTAACCTTACTGCCCCCAATTAATGGGTAGATGTAACTATCAAATTTATAGCGTCTGTACTCCGGTGTGAATTTAGACGCTGCAATGGTGTAACCCTTGGTGAGGGCATGTTGATAGGCGAGGGTGCCTGTGACGTTGGCTCCAAGGATGTGTGTCTCAGAGGCGTGCTCATAAATTCCGCTTAAGTCAAAGTAATCAATCACCCTGACTTGCCACTTCCATTTACTTTCTTTCTTGCTGAGATACTCCTTGATGAATACATCAGCCCTGCCCCTGAGTAGTGCCCCTAGGCAAGTAGTGATGGTTGACATCCCCTTGTCATCGATTACATCTGAGTAGATAGCCCGAGCTTCCTTGGTCATTCCTCGTTTGATAGACGCTTTGGTCGAGTCGTTATCAATCTCAATGAATTTCTCTAGGAAGTTAGTGTAAGCGTGGTCACCAATATCTCTTGTAAGATTGTTAGCGACCGAAGGGACTTCATCAATGACCACAATCCAGTCTTGTAGGTAGCAAGGATCAAGGTCTAGTAAGGTCTTGTGAGTGATGATAAGAACCTTTGGTTCATCTTCAAGCAACGTACATTCCACAGTGTCCGTGACATGTTTGTGAGTGTCACTATTGATTACGCAAATGTGATTAATGCCGATTGCTTGAATGCGTCTGACGACATCCTTTGACAGTACCTTGGTAGGTACAGCATAGAGGTAGCGTTTGTAAGGGTCGGAATCTAGCTCTCTGATGAATTGCTCTGTCTTGCCTGTGCCCGGTGTAGCTTCTGCTACGTGTATAACCCTTGACTCACTTGGGCTCAATCAGTTTCCCTTCTTTAAGTAGGTTGTCTACCAGCTTGATAATGTAGCTTGGATGCGTGAAGTTACCTGTTAGCTCGTGAGGTACTTTATTCCCCTTGATATTCAGAACTTGATAGTAGCCATACTGACTCATCCCATATTCTACGAATTTGTAGTCACGTATGCCTGAGATGATTCGGTTCTTTTGCTCAATGCTGCAATCCATTGCGCCTAGCTCAGAGCGTCGTTCCTGTAGGGCTTGTTGTTCTGCTTCAGTTAGATATGTATTGCCCATTAGTTATCTCCTTGATTGTAAGTGGCACGGATAGCGGCCATAAGCTCAGCTTGCTCTCTCATAGTTGCACCAGTTAGCATGCTCTTAGATGTGCCTGTCACGTTGCCTTGTTCATCACGCTGAAGGATGCTCTTCTGAGATTGAGGCGCGAAGCTTTTAGATGCGTTGTCAGCGTCCATCAGTTGCCGAACAAGTGGGTCACCTTTATACATTTCATCAGCTACACGCTGCTTAGATTCTTTCCATAGTGAGAGAGCGTCCTTGGCAGAGCTAAGAGGTTTGCCTTTTGATTGGGGAGCTTCCTCAGTAAGCTGGTAGCCTTGTTCGATTAAATCAGTGAGCACGCCCATAGGGCTATTGCCTGTACGTCGAGCAAGCTCGTTAACATCTGTCATAGTAATTGTTTTCATTTGTCTTACTCCAAGGGAATTAACTTAAATTGGTTACGATATGAGGAGCCGAGCCTTACCTTTCGTAAGGCAATGAGTTCGTGTTCTACTAGGTATTGAATGGTTCTGCTACAAGAGCTAGATGATTTGCCTGTCGCTGAGCAGAACTCATCAATGGGGATTTCACACCAGCGTAAGCCATCGTTACTCTTGTTCCTGATCATCAACCACACTAGCTTACGTTCAGTAGTGTTTAGGCGCATGATCTTGCTTTCTATAATTTTATCTATGTCCATCGCATTCTCTTTTTATTGTTACTCTCCAATGCCCAAGATATGGGTGGTCACCATTTAGGCAATAAAAAAGACCGCAACCTACTTACTCTGTGAAAGCAGTGTGAGGAAGCAATCTTTATATTTATATAATATATACTTATATTTGAGAGGAAAGACTACAACGGTCCCCCAAATTATTTTCTACGGGTAACCCTGAGTCTTCATCATCCCATTACTCACTACTCCTATAAGCCCCTGTGAAGGGGCTGTTAGGCTACATGGATATGTCGGTGGGATTGGCTGCTTGTCGTCGCTCCTGTGAGCTTGCAGGGGCTTCAATCAATTAAGTGAAGTACATCCTTAGCATTCAAGTGAGAGTACCTAGCTACAGACCTAGTGTCCCTGTGTCCCGACACAATCATTATCTGAGCGTTGTTAAATCCTTTCTTGGCTACATTGGTTATGCGGGTATGTCTGAGCTGATGAAGCCTAACGCTATTGTCTAAGCCTGCTTTGTTCCTTGCCAGTCTGACAGCCTGTGAGACGCTATGAGGCGTCACAGTGAACAGTCTTCCCTTGTGTGCTCTGTCTGCTAGTGCCAGTCGCTGAGCTTCTTTCAACAACTCTATGGCTCTGATGGTTAGGGGCACAGACCTAGTGCCGTTCTTACCATCAATCACATCCGCAATTCGATCCTCCAGGTGAAGACAGTGAGTCGTGAGCTTGAGTATTTCTGAGCGTCTCATAGCGGTTTCATAGGCAAGCTCTACGATGAGAGCCATGGTGGGGGATAGCTTGTTGAGTAACTGTCTAAGCTCGCCAGCACTGATTACTGGACGAGCCCCATGAAAGACAGGACACCGTTTCCCCCTTAAGATAAGAGATAGGCAAACGGTTATGTATATGACTAATAGTAGTGATAAGGGTGGGGAGCTGCTGGGCCAGGAGCGTCGTCGCCGTTGGAGCCCAGAGCAAAAGCTGGCGATGGTTCGCGAGAGTCTGCAACCAGGACAAAGTGTTTCGGTCGTGGCCCGGCGCCATGGCGTGAATGCCAACCAACTCTTCCAATGGCGCAAGCTTTATCAGAATGGCAGCCTCTCGGCGGTCAGTGCCGGAGAGACCGTAGTGCCGGCTTCTGAATTGGCCGACGCACTCAAACAGATCCGTGAGTTACAACGGATGCTGGGCAAGAAAACCATGCAAGTCGAGATCCTTCAGGAAGCCGTGGAGATTGCTCGGTCGCGAAAATGGATTGCGCACTCACCCTTGTTGCCGGGGGACGACCTGTGAAGCTGATCAGTGAAAGTCTCGGTGTAGCGCGCTCGCAATTAACGGTTCGACTCAAGCCAGCTGCACGGCCCGCAAGGCGTCGTCCAAGAATGGACGATGCCGCTTTGGTCAAAGAGATTCAGTCTGAAGTCAGTGAGTTGCCCAGCTATGGCTACCGCCGTGTGTGGGGTTTGCTCCGTCGTCGGCGCGAACAACAAAGTCAGGCGCCAATCAACGTCAAACGGGTCTATCGCGTGATGCGCGATCATCAGTTACTGCTGGAGCGTCGAATTAAACAGCCCGGAGTGGCGCGCCGCCATGAAGGCCGCATCGCAGTGGCCACCAGCGATACCCGCTGGTGCTCTGACGGGTTTGAGTTTCGCTGTGAAGACGGCGACAAGCTGAGCGTGACCTTCGCCCTGGACTGCTGCGACCGCGAAGCCATCGGCTGGGTGGCCAGCCCGACGGGGTACAGCGGCGACGATATCCGCGATCTGATGCTGGAAGCGGTGGAAACACGCTTCGGTGAAGAACCGCCTGCCACCCCGGTGCAATGGCTGAGCGATAACGGCTCGGCCTACATCGCTGAACAGACACGCCAGTTTGCCCGACA
This sequence comes from Pseudomonas sp. LBUM1660, assembly GCF_059695935.1. Lineage (NCBI taxonomy): Bacteria > Pseudomonadati > Pseudomonadota > Gammaproteobacteria > Pseudomonadales > Pseudomonadaceae > Pseudomonas > Pseudomonas sp. LBUM1660. The sequence goes on from NZ_CP166795.1 coordinate 2,423,174, forward strand.
GATCGGTTTACAGCCGGTGACGACACCGGTGCGCAGCCCGCAGAGCAACGGCATGGCCGAGAGCTTCGTTAAAACGATGAAGCGCGACTACGTCGCGCACATGCCCAAACCTGACCGGGAAACCGCCTTGCGCAACCTGACGGTTGCCTTTGAGCATTACAACGAGGAGCATCCGCACAGCGCTCTAAAATACCGTTCACCGCGGGAGTTTAGGCGTTTGGCAGCGGCATCAATTTAACGGGGTATTGGTGTCCGGTTTAGCAGGGGCCAGTCCAATTACCTTGTCGCTAGATTTATCTGGCTTAGGTAGGGCTATGTCACTTACGGGGTTGTGTATGTCGATTAGCAGGCCGCGCTTAGCGAACCTGAAGAAACGGGACATGAACGCTAACTGAATACGACAGGTAGCAGGCTTGACCGTCTGTAGACGCTTCAGCTTGAAGTCATTGACTAGCTGAGGGGTGATGTCATGGATTGACTGAGGGAACGCAGCAAAGAGCTGGTCAACGATCTTGATTGCATGGTCATAGCTGCCCTTACCTTTGAGTAGGGTTTCACAGTAGGTCATGCCCAAGGTGTAAAGCGTATGGGTCTGGTGTTCCTTGGTGACAGCTTCAAGCTGGTCAGCCCATGCTTGGGCCAGTGCTTGAGTAGGGAAGGTTTTGGACTGAGCAGGTTTCCCTTTCAGACGCACCTGAGCGTTCCAGTTTCCTGACGGTAGGGAGCGGATATTAGCCATTGTTGACGCCTCATAATGTGAATGGGCGTTCTCTTAGGGCCATAAGCTTCGCGGCTTAGCGCCTAGCATGGTGGCTCTTGACATGGTGGGGGTCGTTGGTTCGAGTCCAATCGCGCCTACCAAACAAAATCCGCTCTGCTGGGCGGTCTAGAAGGGCTCACCGAAAGGTGGGCCCTTTTTTGTTGTCTTGCGTTTAGCAAATCCCGCCGCTCACCGGCAGTCGGTATAGTTTAGTAAGCGAAATTCTTAAGGAGATATTGCTATGGATAAGGCATTTCGAAATCCGATGTTTCTAACCGGCATCCCGCTGGCAATCTGCGGATTCAGCTTTGGCTTGACCGGCTTGCTGAGCGAGGCGACGTTCAGTTACATGGCGCCCGGGCTACTCATTCCAGGGCTCGCTTTTATGTTGATCGGCTGGATGCAGAGAGATAAGTGAGCTTTTCGGCCGTAGCGCACGGGCCCATGCGCTGACGCCACAGCCGATCCTGAGCATCGAGCTGATTACTGTCTGAAAAAAACTGGATTGATCATCCTGCTTTTTTCTATACCGATCTCCGATCAGTCAGAGCAGGGGTTATCGGTTAAAGCGCTCAACCAGCGAATACTGAGTTTTGGCCGTCTGTGTTAACTCCTTAGTCACCTCGGCGGAATGCCTGGCCTGCTCAGACGTCTGATCGGCGAGGGTTGCGATGGTGGTGATGTTGCGACTGATTTCCTCTGCGACGGCTGATTGCTCTTCAGTCGCGGCCGCTATCTGGGTTGTCATATCGGTGATGTTGGCGACGGCTTCGCTGATGCCGATCAGGGCTTTATCGGCCTCCAGCACCCACGCAACTCCTTCTTCGGCCTGGCGCTGGCCGCTTTCCATAGTCTTCACGGCATTGTTTGAAGAGACCTGTAGCTTGGAAATCAAGCCGTGAATCTGGGTAGTCGACTCAGTTGTGCGCTGTGCCAATTGGCGCACTTCGTCCGCGACGACCGCGAAACCTCGACCCATTTCTCCCGCGCGTGCAGCTTCGATTGCGGCATTGAGTGCCAGCAGGTTTGTTTGATCGGCAATGCCTTTGATCACATCGACGACCGTCCCGATTTCGTTGCTGTCTTTAGCCAATTGCGCGACGGTCTGGCCTGTCTCGCCTACCACATTGGAGAGGCGCTGAATGGCGTCGCGGGTGTCCCGGGCTACGTCGCGTCCACGGCCTGTCAGCACGTTGGCTTCCTGGGTGGCGTCGGCGGTGCGCTGGACGTGGCTTGCGACTTCTTGGGTGGTCGCTGCCATCTGATTGACGGCGGCCGACACCTGCTCGGTTTCGATTCTCTGGCGATCAAGTCCACGTGAACTGTCGGAGGCGAGAGCATCAGATCTCCCGGCCAGTCCGGTGAGTTGCTCTGCGGTGTCTTGTAACCGTGTCAGGCAAGTCTTGAGGCGTGATGCCTGGCTGACGAAGGCTGTTTCAAGACGCGCCTGATGACCTCGTTCGTCGCTGTACATTTGCGCAATCAGTTGGTCGGAAGTGGAAGCCTCTGCCATTCCCAGCAGATGCAGCGCACCGCGCTTTTGCCGGCGCGAAGCAATCAGGCCCATTGGAGCCGATACTCCTACAGCTACCAATGCTGCCAACGGAGGGCTGAGGAAAACACCGCCCAAAGTACCCACTAAACCCATGGTCAGGAACGGCAGCCAGTCCATTAAGGCGGGTTGCCATTTGTCGCTGCCGGGAACTGCAGACTTGCCCAGACTGATTCGTTTGTAGAGGGCCTCGGCACGGCGGATCTGTTCGATACTCGGTTTCACCCGAACCGACTCATAACCAACGACCTGACTCCCTTCAAAGATTGGTGTGACGTAGGCGTTGACCCAGTAGTGGTCTCCATTCCTGGAGCGGTTCTTGACGATGCCCATCCAAGGGTTGCCTTGTTTGAGGGCACTCCACATATGGGCAAATATGGCGGATGGCACGTCAGGATGACGAACGATGTTTTGAGGGGCGCCTATCAGATCTGACTTGTTGAAACCGCTGATTTCTACGAAGGCGTCGTTACAGTAAGTGATGACCCCTCGTGAGTCCGTTGTCGAGATGAGTTTCTGTTGAGGTCCAAGGGCAACCTCGCGTTGTGTAACGGGTTGATTATTTCTCATCTGTGTTGCTCCTATGCCCTAAGCCAGAGACATCGGCAAGAATTTTAAAAAGGTTAACGAGTCCTTCGAAATGAACCTGTCGTGCGTCGGAAAGTTTATGGATGGCGGCATTTGCTTTTGCCTTCAGCGGCTGAGGTTGTTTGCGATTCGGGCGTAAGATAACGGTGCTATCTCACCAAAAGGAGCCGCATATGATCGCCGACCAAACGAATAAGCAGACGTCCGAGGACAAGGCTGTTTGGGCTCAATACTTCTGCGCTGCGTTGATTGCGGAAAGCAATCTGACGGCACCGGTTGTAGGAGGGGCTACTCATGAAGACAGGCAGAACTTGTTGATCGAAAGAGCCAAGGCTCTTGCCGACAAGATGATGGAAAACCGAAAATAACCAGAGCCCAGCCCTAGTGTCGGGCTCTCTGTTTCGCTCTGAAAAAGCGCCAGTTACGACACTGGCTTTTGCAGGCTTGATCATGGTCCACAAAAATAGTGTGGATATTTAAGCACTTATGAAATTTATTAACCGAACGGTCCTCAAAATATATTGTTACAAGTGTCGGTTTTAGGTAAGATCGCCCCGCGTTCACCACCACGGTTTATGCATTTTTAAGTCCCAAGCGTCCATCAGCTGCTTGGGATTTTTTTTTGCCCGAGATTTGTCCTGGTTCGCTCGAACATCACAAGGACACCTCCGCTGCTTGCCTTCGCTCTGAAAAAGTCGTCTGTATGCCCGTGCCGCTTCTCTGGAGAAGCGCGGAACGCCTCCTGTGCAAACACGGGCGAATCACGGTTTTTTGGACTACTACTGACTGGCCAAACTCAAACTCAGTCTGATAGGAGTCAATCGATGCTGGTTCATTGGTCACTTGCGGCAATTCACTTGCTGGCTTTCGCCTTGGGGTTCTGGGCTGTACTGACGCGGGGAACCGCATTCAGCCGTCTGGCGGCCGGGTCGGGGGAGGCTCGCCGGGTGTTGATGGCCGATAATCTGTGGGGCATTTCTGCCGTCCTGCTCTTGGTCACTGGTGGGATGCGAGCCTTCGGCGGGTATGAAAAAGGTACTGACTACTACCTTCACCAGCCATTGTTCCATCTCAAGATGACGCTCTTCGTGCTGATCCTGCTGCTTGAAGTGGCGCCGATGATCACGCTGATCAAATGGCGGATCGCGCTGAGCCGTGGCGCGGCGATCGATATCGGGGGCGCGAAGCTGTTTGCTCGGATCAGTCATGTCGAAGGGCTGCTGGTGTTGCTGATGGTCGTGGCTGCCACAGGGATGGCGCGCGGCGTGACGTTTGGTTAGCCGAGTCTGATCACTTCTTCCTCGGGGTTAATCCGAAACGTCTGACAGTCAGGGCGGGGGACATGCCGTTAATATCGGCTTTACGTTTTTGGCAGGAAGGGGCGAACGGATGGCGACACGGCGCTTGAATCTTTAGCCAGCCGTTGTCCGGGACTGAACGGGCTGGCTACTGACTGCAACAGGATTCAGGGAGTTTGGGGCTTGTCTGGAGCGGTCAGGCCAGCCTGAATGCGTTGATAGATTTCTTCGCGATGCACTGCGACATCTTTCGGCGCGTTGATCCCGATCCGGACTTGCTGGCCGCTCACGCCCAGTATGGTGATCGTAATGTCGTCACCGATATTTATGCTTTCACCGACTTTGCGGGTGAGTATCAGCATGGTCTTCTCCTTGATTGCTTTGTAGGGCACCTGATTCGAACAGTGCAGAGGTCGGTGGTATGTATAGATTAGTGCGAAGTCTCACGGTTTGGGTGCCTCTTTCTGACGCGCAGATGCTGCATTAATTCCCAAGGCGTAACTATACAGAGGCCGCAACCATCATTCTCGTTGTTTTGCGCCCATTTTGCGGCACTCGGGAAGTATTCATGAATGCTAAAATCGCCGCTTTCAGCATTCAGAGGGACACGTTGTGCGCAAAATGGTCTTGGTAATCGCAGTACTGGCACTGGTTGGATGCGATCAAGGTAAGGGCGTTGACGCTCAAAAACCGAAGCCGGCAGTCGTTTCCGCTCCGGCGGCAGTCACCGGGCCGCAATGGGATGTCGAAGTGCGAGGCGAAACGCCCCAAGCTGTCAGCGACCTGAGCGGCTGGCTGATCGAACACAGCTTTGTGTCCAGCATCGTCAAGGAAAACGGCAAGACCCGGATTCTGGTCGGACCATTCAATTCGAAAGCCGAGGCCGAAGCCAAGCAGGCTGAGGTGGACGCGGCGCTTACCCGGGCCAAGAAACAGAACATCGAAGTGCTGGTGCTTGAGCGTCCCGTAGCCCAGTAACAGTTCTTTTCGTGGGAGCCGTTTGTCGAAGCACCTTAAAGGGGATCCACATTGACTCGTCTCTGAGCGTAGTCACTGTCGATTCCCAGAAGGAGCTCTCCATGGCCTCCGCCACCCCTTACAAAATCTTCGACGCGGTCCTGGCGCACAAAACGACCCTCAGTCCGCATTTAATGCGCGTGACCCTGGCCGGTCCGATGGTCACCGAAATGGCCACCTGGGCGCCGGATCAGCGGGTAAAACTGTTCTTTCCAGCCGAAGACGGGTCGCCTGCCAGACTGGCTCATGACCAGCATTGGTATGCGCGCTACCGTTCTATGCCGGCCAACCAGCGTCCGGCAATGCGCACTTACACCATCCGGCATTTGCGGGCCGAGCAAGGCGAAGTGGACATCGACTTCGTGTTGCACGGTGAAACCGGTCCGGCCTCCCGTTGGGCAATCCGGTCGGTAGCGGGCGAGCCCATCCAGATTGTTGCACCTGATCGTCAGTTTTCAGCGCAAGACGCGGGAGGTTTCGAATGGAAGCCGCCTCACACGCTCAAGCATCTGTTGCTGGTGGCCGATGCCACGGCATTGCCCGCTGCTCTTGGCATTCTGGACCAGATGGCTGCCTTGGCGGAGCCGCCGACGACTCAGGCATTTTTCGAGGTGGACAGTGCAGAAGACGCATTGCCGGTTCCTGAATGGCCAGGGCTGTCAGTGCGGTGGCTGGTCCGGGATCATTCCAGCGGTAAGGCGGCTGGTGCGCTGATGGTCGAAGCGGTCCGTCGTGCGGAGCTGCCGGTTACTTCTTCGCAGACTCACGAAACAGTGGAACTGGCCGAGGTCGATGTCGACGAAGAGATTCTCTGGGAAACCTCCGGCTCTACCGGTAACGGTTTCTACGGCTGGATCGCCGGGGAAACGGTGGCCGTGATGAGCCTGCGCAAGTTCTTGATCAAGGAGCGCGGCATCGCTCGGGAGTCACTCAATCTGATGGGCTACTGGCGCTACAACAAAAGCGGCGGATAGAAACGTAAAAAGGCCTCGGGCATAAATACCCGAGGCCTTTTTGGTTTTCCGCGGTCGATCAGCCGCAGGCTTTCATGTCCACGGGCCCGACAAACTCGTTGCCGCGACCCATCACGCACGCGACGCTCTGGTTGCGCTGACGTTCCCAGGCTTCAACCGGATAGGTCTTGTTCCACGCGTCGTACAGTTGCCGGTCCTGTTTCGACAGGCGCAAACCGTACTGTTTGCTCATGTAGAAATACGTCCGGGCGATCATGCCGCGAATGGAAGGGCGGGGCATGACCTTCTTCGCCTTGAAGTCGACCTGAGTCAGGCACGAGCCATATTGTCCCGATTGCACCGGCAGCCAACCGAAACTGAAATTACTGCGATCACCGTTCACCTCGCCGATGCTCGGCACCAGGTTGTGCAGATCAGCCTCGGCCTTTTGATAGGCCTGATCGTACCGCGTGCAGTTCTTACGTCCGCCCTCTTGCCAGCATTGGCGCTGATGGCCGATCTGCCAGGCGGGAACTATGTGCTCCCACTCAATGCGGGCAGCGCGCTTGGCGTTCTTGCGCGGCACATACCCACAGGCTGCGAGGTTCACCTTGTTGCCGGTGTATTTGCAGCCGCAATAGAACTCGGTGGATTGCGGCGCATAAAGCTTCCAGGCGACTTTCTTGGCTTCGTTGAAGGTGCGAGGGGCGCCAGCCTGGGCGCCGAGGGTGATGAACAGAAACAGCAAAGCAAACCAGCGGACACTCATTGACTCAATCTTCCTTCGGCACAACCCAGAAAATCTGCACACCGCCATCGTCGCGATAGGCGAGGGTGACGTTGTCGTTCTCATCGATTTCTTCGAGCAATTGCTCCCACTCATCCACAGGTTCGTCCGGTAGACGGAAGATCAGTGCGGCTTTGGCTTTCTGAGCGGTGGGGGAGTTGATGATTTTTTGAACGCGAATGCCCATGCGTTGATAGGCATCAGGAGAAGCAGGGGTGGTGGCCACGGGATTATCCTTATTAAGCTGTACGTGCATACAGTATTTAACTGTAGGCATTTTCGCAACTGCTTAAAATTCAAGAAAATCCTCTGACAGCAGTTTTTTCCGTTTGGTGTAGGAAGAGGGGAAAATTTTTATCGGAGTATCGGACAGGGTATGAACCACTCGCCCAGGCTGGCGAGTGGTGAATGCAGTGCCCGACCGGAATCGGTCGGGCGAGGGCGAATCAGTATTCCCAGAACATCCGTTGCAGCTCTTTGCTGTCGTTGGTCTTGGTCAGCGCGACCATGGCCAGGATGCGGGCTTTTTGCGGGTTCAGGTCATGTGCCACGACCCAGTCGTACTTGTCGTCAGGCTGTTCGGCATTACGCAGGACAAAACCGCCGGCATTGACATGGGACGAACGAATGATCTGCACGCCGTCCTTGCGCAGGGCTTGCAGGGTAGGGACCACGCGCGAGGAGACCGAACCGTTGCCGGTGCCGGCATGGATGATCGCTTTGGCGCCGGATTGAGCCAGCGCCTTGTAGGCCGTGTCGCTGACGTTGCCGTAGGAGTAGGCGATTTCGACGTCAGGCAGGCTCTTGATGGTTTTGATGTCGAATTCCGAGTCCATGGTGTGACGCTTGGCCGGCAGGCGGAACCAGTAAGATTTGCCTTCAACCACCATACCAAGTGGGCCCCAGGCACTTTTAAACGCCTCGGTTTTGATGTTGATCATTTTGCTGACATCGCGACCCGACTGGATCTCGTCGTTCATGGTCACCAGGACGCCTTTGCCGCGTGCCTCTTTGCTGCTGGCGACGGCAACGGCGTTGTACAGGTTCAGCATGCCGTCAGCCGACATCGCGGTGCCCGGGCGCATGGAGCCGACGACGATGATTGGCTTGTCGGTTTTTTCCACCAGGTTCAGGAAGTACGCGGTTTCTTCCAGGGTGTCGGTGCCATGGGTAATCACGATGCCGTCGACGTCTTTGCTGTCGGCCAGTTCGGCGACGCGACGACCCAGTTGCAGCAGGTTGTCGTTGGTGATGCTTTCCGAGGCGATCTGCATGACCTGTTCGCCGCGAACGTTGGCCAACTTGCTGAGCTCTGGAACCCCGGCGATCAGCTGCTCGATACCGACTTTCGCCGCCTGGTAGGTCGCGCTGTTAGCAGCGCTCGCGCCGGCGCCGGCAATGGTGCCGCCGGTGGCGAGGATCACCACGTTGGCCAGTTTCTGTTGGGTTTCGACTTCTTTTGCCTGAAGAGCGGTAGGCAGGAGCAGCAGGAGGGCCAAAGCGCCCGGAATAAAGGTGTTGAAGGCAGATTTCATTATTTTCTCTCTAGTAGTGAGACGGTGCTGATGCAAGTTCATCTAGATACGCCCCAGGCAGATCTGAACGCTTGGGGTCTAGGTGAAGAGCAGGATCTGTACCACCCATACGTTGAATTATAAAAACTTTTAACATGATGATTTATATCAATATTTACCCAGTAGATTACCGGCGTTAAACAGCCCTGTGTCCGGGTTTCCGAATAAGTTTAGGTTTCGCGTTCGGCTCTCCGAAAAGGCCTACGACCTCTGGTGAGCACATCGCCTTGCCAGAAAGAAAATCAGTGCTAAAGAAACTCGCGCACAGGTCGATGCCCCTTCAAGGATTTTTTTCGGGAGTTCACATGTCTTTTTCTGTCGGTTTTCCAAATGCGAGCGCAATCACCATCGGTGGCAAGACTCCGTCAACGATCAATGCCTTGAGCGAAGCGACTGAAGAAGCGTCGACTCAACTGACGGGAAAAGAAGAGAATCAGGTCAGAACCGGTGGTGCTGCTCAGAGCGAAAGCAAATCCGAGACCAAAAGCAGCCAAAGTATTGCGGTGCAGGTGCTGCTCAAGCGCATGCAGGAACTGCAACAGCAATTGCGCGAACAACAGCAGCAATTGGCGGCCGCTCAGGCAGCGACTTATCCAACCGAGGAAGCCAAAGCCACCGCTGTCATGTCGATCCAGGGGCAGATCGCCGATACCAATGGCGCGTTGGCCCAGGTGACGGGCAATCTGGTGAAAGAACTGGCCAAGGACTCCAGCACTGGCGCGCTGGTCAGCACGACCGCGTGATGGGCAGGGTTGGTTTTTGCCAACAGAGACACAAAACAGGTCGTTGACAAATCCCGGCAGGGTTCGCATAGTTCGGTCTACGCAAACGTTTGCGCGCCGTTCTTGATGGCTCGGTCCATTGACGGACGCAATGAAGCTTACGCCAGCGCAAGCGTTGCTCACAATAATCATAAGATCGGAGTGAACCCATGAAGCTGCCATTCGCTGGACGTCTTCTTGCTGTCGCTATGCTGGCCGCCGCATCCGCCGCGCTGCCTGTCTCTTCGGCATTCGCCGAGACCCCTGAAAAACCCAAAGTCGCGCTGGTCATGAAGTCCCTGGCCAACGAGTTCTTCCTGACCATGGAAGACGGTGCCAAGGCGTATCAGAAAGACCATTCCGGCGATTTCGAACTGATCTCCAACGGCATCAAGGACGAAACCGATACTGCGGGCCAGACACGCATCGTCGAGCAAATGATTCTGGCCAAGGTCAATGCGCTGGTCATCGCGCCGGCTGACTCCAAGGCCATGGTTCCCGTGATCAAGAAAGCCATCGATGCCGGTATCACCGTGATCAACATCGATAACCAGCTCGACCCGGCCGTGGTCAAAAGCAAGAACATCACCGTCCCGTTCGTAGGCCCGGATAACCGCAAAGGTGCGCGTCTGGTTGGCGAGTACCTGGCCAAGCAGCTGAAGGCCGGTGACGAAGTCGGCATCATCGAAGGCGTGTCCACCACCACCAACGCTCAGGCCCGCACCGCAGGCTTCAAGGACGCGATGGAAGCGGCGCAGATCAAGGTTGTCTCGTTGCAGTCCGGTGACTGGGAGATCGACAAGGGCAACAAGGTTGCCGCCTCGATCCTCAGCGAATACCCGGAAGTCAAAGCCCTGCTGGCCGGTAACGACAGCATGGCCGTCGGTGCCGTTTCCGCCGTGCGTGCGGCAGGCAAGGCCGGCAAGGTGCAAGTGGTCGGTTACGACAACATCAACGCCATCAAGCCGATGTTGAAAGACGGCCGGGTCCTGGCTACCGCTGACCAGTTTGCCGCCAGGCAAGCCGTGTTCGGTATCGAGACTGCGCTGAAAATCATCAAAGGTGAGAAGGTCGACAGCGGCGCCAATGGCGTAATCGAAACTCCGGTAGAGCTGGTCACCAAGTAACCCTTCTGCCGACACAACGGTGCTCGCCCGTCCGGGCGAGCGCATGGAGAGTTTTATGTCAGTTTGCGCCCCGAACGCTGTCCTCTCGGTCAGCGGCATCGGCAAGACCTACGCCCAACCCGTCCTGACCGGCATTGATCTGACGCTGATGCGCGGTGAAGTGCTGGCGCTGACCGGCGAGAACGGCGCTGGCAAAAGCACGCTGTCGAAAATCATCGGCGGGCTGGTCACACCGACCACCGGCCAGATGCAATTTCAGGGGCAGGAATACCGCCCCGGCAGCCGCACCCAGGCCGAAGACCTGGGCATCCGCATGGTCATGCAAGAACTCAATCTGTTGCCGACCCTGTCGGTGGCGGAAAACCTGTTTCTCGACAATCTGCCCAGCAATGGCGGCTGGATCAGCCGCAAGCAACTGCGCAAAGCCGCGATCGAGGCCATGGCTCAGGTCGGGCTTGACGCGATCGACCCGGACACGCTGGTCGGCGAACTCGGCATCGGCCACCAACAAATGGTCGAGATCGCGCGCAACCTGATCGGCGATTGCCATGTGCTGATCCTCGACGAACCGACGGCGATGCTGACCGCCCGTGAAGTCGAGATGCTGTTCGAACAGATCACCCGCCTGCAAGCTCGGGGCGTGTCGATCATCTACATCTCCCACCGCCTCGAAGAACTGGCGCGAGTGGCTCAGCGCATTGCGGTGTTGCGTGACGGCAACCTGGTCTGCGTCGAGCCGATGGCCGATTACAACAGCGAGCAACTGGTCACGTTGATGGTCGGCCGTGAACTCGGCGAACACATCGACCTGGGGCCACGCAAGATTGGCGCTCCCGCCTTGACGGTCAAAGGGCTGACCCGCTCGGACAAAGTTCGCGATGTGTCCTTTGAAGTCCGCGCCGGCGAGATCTACGGGATTTCCGGATTGATCGGGGCTGGGCGCACCGAGTTGCTGCGCCTGATCTTCGGTGCCGACACGGCGGACAGCGGCACCGTCGCGCTGGGTTCGCCGGCCAGGGTGGTGAGCATCCGTTCGCCGGCCGATGCAGTCGGTCATGGCATCGCCCTGATCACCGAGGACCGCAAGGGCGAAGGCCTGCTGCTGACTCAATCGATCAGCGCCAACATCGCGCTGGGCAACATGCCGGTGATTTCCAGTGGCGGCATCGTCAACAACGCTGACGAAATGTCCCTGGCCCAACGTCAGATCGACGCCATGCGCATCCGCAGTTCGAGCCCGACGCAACTGGTCTCCGAGCTGTCAGGTGGCAACCAGCAGAAGGTCGTGATCGGACGTTGGCTGGAGCGTGACTGCTCGGTAATGCTGTTCGATGAGCCGACCCGTGGCATCGACGTGGGCGCCAAGTTCGACATCTATGCGCTGCTCGGTGAGCTGACCCGACAGGGCAAAGCGCTGGTGGTGGTGTCCAGCGATCTGCGTGAACTGATGCTGATCTGTGACCGGATCGGCGTGTTGTCGGCGGGGCGTCTGATCGACACCTTCGAGCGCGACAGCTGGACCCAGGATGATTTGCTTGCCGCCGCGTTCGCCGGCTACCAAAAACGTGATGCGTTGCTCAACGAAGCAGCGCCTAGGGATCTTCCATGAAAACTGCATCTTCTGCCGGCAAACGTAATGGCAATTTCTACGGCCTGGGTACCTATCTGGGCCTGGCCGGTGCCTTGCTGGCGATGGTTGCGCTGTTCTCGGTATTGAGCAGCCATTTCCTGTCCTACGACACTTTCAGCACCCTGGCCAACCAGATTCCCGATTTGATGGTGCTGGCGGTCGGCATGACGTTCGTGCTGATCATCGGCGGTATCGACCTGTCGGTCGGCTCGGTATTGGCGCTCGCGGCGTCGGCCGTCAGTGTGGCGATTCTCGGCTGGGGCTGGAGTGTCCTGCCTGCAGCGCTGCTCGGGATGGCGATCGCGGCATTGGCCGGGACGATTACCGGATCGATCACCGTGGCGTGGCGAATTCCATCGTTCATCGTGTCCCTCGGCGTGCTGGAAATGGCCCGTGGCGTGGCGTATCAGATGACCGGTTCGCGCACGGCTTACATCGGTGACGCCTTCGCCTGGCTGTCCAACCCGATTGCCTTCGGCATCTCGCCGTCGTTCATCATTGCCTTGCTGATCATCATCATTGCTCAGGCTGTGCTGACCCGTACTGTGTTCGGTCGCTACCTGATCGGCATCGGCACCAACGAAGAAGCGGTGCGTCTGGCCGGGATCAATCCAAAACCCTACAAGATCCTGGTATTCAGCCTCATGGGGCTGCTGGCCGGTATTGCTGCGCTGTTCCAGATTTCACGTCTGGAAGCGGCGGACCCGAATGCCGGCTCCGGATTGGAGCTGCAAGTGATCGCCGCGGTGGTGATCGGCGGCACCAGTCTGATGGGCGGCCGTGGTTCGGTGATCAGCACATTTTTTGGGGTCCTGATCATTTCCGTACTGGCGGCGGGCCTGGCGCAGATCGGCGCGACCGAGCCGACCAAACGCATCATCACCGGCGCGGTGATCGTGGTGGCGGTGGTGCTTGATACTTATCGCAGTCAGCGCGCAAGCCGGCGGACCTGAGTCATGGCAACGATCAAGGATGTAGCGGCGCTCGCGGGGATTTCCTACACCACGGTGTCCCATGTGGTGAACAAGACCCGGCCGGTCAGCGAAGAGGTGCGGATCAAAGTCGAGGCTGCGATCAAGACCTTGGACTACGTGCCGAGCGCAGTGGCCCGTTCATTGAAAGCCAAGACCACGGCGACCATCGGTTTGCTGGTGCCTAACAGCCTCAACCCGTACTTCGCCGAACTGGCGCGCGGCATCGAGGATTACTGCGAGCGTAACGGCTACTGCGTGATCCTATGCAACTCCGACGACAATCCGGACAAACAGCGCAGTTACCTGCGCGTGCTGCTGGAAAAGCGCATCGACGGGTTGATCGTAGCCTCGGCCGGTGGTGACGCGGGGCTGGCAGAAGGTCTCGCCGGCGTGCGCACGCCAATGGTCATCGTCGACCGTGGGCTGGAAGGTGTAAATGCCGACCTGGTGCGAATCGATCACGAATACGGCGCCTACCTGGCCACCCGTCATCTGCTTGAGCTGGGTCATCGGGACATCGCCACCATTGGCGGCCCGGCGGGTACCAGCGTGGCGCAGATGCGTCTGGCCGGTTTTTGCCGAGCCTTGAAAGAGGCGGGGGTGGAAGTGCATCCCGAACGCATGCTGGAAAGTGACTTCACCAGCACGGGCGGTTACAACGCCGCCGCGATTCTGCTGGAAAAGAACCCGCCTAGCGCGATCTTCGCCGGTAACGACATGATCGGTATCGGCGTGCTGCGAGCGGCTGCCGAGCGCAATGTGCGTGTGCCGACCGAACTGTCCGTGATCGGCTTCGACGATATCCAGATGAGCCGTTATGTCTACCCGGCGCTGACCACCGTGGGCCAATCGATCCTGCAGCTCGGTGAGATGGCGGCCGAGGTTCTGTTGCGTCGGATCGCGTCACCCGCCATGGCCACCGATCAACGGATCGTGACGCCCAGTATTGTCCTGCGAGAATCGACTGCGCCGCTTGCCGGTGTGTTCGATGAATACCGCTGAAACCGAATTGACGAGTAGTGATGTATGCCAGCAAAAGTAGTGGTGATAGGCAGCCTGAACATGGACCTGGTGACCCGGGCTCCACGGTTGCCCCGTGGCGGTGAGACGCTGATCGGGCAGTCGTTCGCCACGGTTTCCGGCGGCAAGGGCGCTAACCAGGCGGTCGCCGCGGCGCGGCTGGGGGCGCAGGTGTCGATGGTCGGTTGTGTCGGCAGCGATGCTTACGGTGAGGAACTGCGCGGGGCCCTATTGGCCGAGCAGATCGACTGCCAGGCCGTCAGCACTGTCGAGGGCTCCAGCGGCGTGGCCTTGATTGTGGTCGATGACAACAGCCAGAACGCAATTGTGATCGTTGCCGGTGCCAACGGTGCGCTGACACCACAGGTGATCGACCGGTTCGATGCAGTGCTGCAGGCGGCGGATGTGATTATTTGTCAGCTGGAAGTGCCGGATGCCACGGTGGGTCATGCCCTCAAGCGCGGCCATGAGCTGGGCAAAATCGTGATCCTCAACCCGGCGCCGGCCAGTCGTCCGCTGCCGGCGGATTGGTATGCGTCCATCGATTACCTGATTCCCAATGAAAGCGAGGCCTCGGCTCTGAGCGGTTTGCCGGTTGACTCCCTTGCGTCCGCCGAAACCGCCGCAACCCGTTTGATCGCGCTGGGCGCCAGTAAGGTCATCATCACCCTGGGTGCTCAAGGGTCAATGTTCGCCAACGGCACAGGTTTCGAACATTTCCCGGCACCGAAGGTGAAGGCTGTCGATACCACTGCGGCTGGCGACACCTTCGTCGGTGGATTCGCCGCTGCGCTGGCATCCGGTAAAACTGAAGCTGAAGCAATCCGTTTCGGTCAGGTCGCTGCGGCGCTTTCAGTCACTCGTGCCGGCGCGCAACCCTCGATTCCCACCTTGTCCGATGTACAGGCGTTCAAAGCACCATGAAAAAGACACCTTTGCTCAACGTCGCGCTGTCTCGATTGATCGCCTCCCTAGGCCACGGCGACATGGTTGTGATCGGCGATGCCGGCCTGCCCGTACCGCCGGGCGTTGAACTGATCGATCTGGCCTTGACCCAGGGTATTCCGGATTTCGTCAGCACTTTGAAGGTCGTGCTCAGCGAAATGCAGGTTGAGCACCATGTGCTGGCCCAGGAAATTCTGGACAAACAACCCCCCGCCTTGAGCTCGCTGGATGAGCTGAATGCCAAAGGCGCGCTGGGCCAGCGTGAGCTGCTCAGCCATGAGCAATTCAAAGTCCTCAGCCGACAGGCGCGAGCGATTGTTCGTACCGGCGAATGTGCGCCGTACTGCAACATCGTGCTGGTCTCGGGGGTGACGTTCTAACCCGCTGTACACAGATTTGTTCCCCCACGCACAAGGAGTGCGATATGCACCGCTATGCTCAGAAACTGCACCACCTGCTCCGGAGTCTGCTGCTTTTGTCCCTGATTACTGCAACGAGCGCCCAGGCGGCGGAAAAGATCGATTTGATCATCGACACTGATCCCGGTGCCGACGACGTCGTCGCCTTGCTGTTTGCGTTGGCATCGCCGGAAGAATTGAGTATCCGTGCGCTGACCACCGTCGCGGGCAACGTGCGTCTGGACAAGACTTCGCGCAATGCGCGACTGGCCCGTGAGTGGGCAGGGCGCGAGGAGGTGCCGGTCTACGCGGGCGCGCCGAAGCCGCTGATGCGTACGCCGATCTATGCCGAGAACATCCATGGCAAGGAGGGCCTGTCGGGCGTCACCGTGCACGAGCCGAAGAAAGGCCTGGCCGAAGGTAATGCGGTCAATTACCTGATCGACACCTTGAAGGCCGCCAAACCCCACAGCATCACCATCGCGATGCTCGGTCCACAGACCAACCTGGCCCTGGCGCTGATCCAGGAACCTGAAATCGTTCAGGGCATCAAGGAAGTGGTGATCATGGGGGGCGCGCATTTCAACGGCGGCAACATCACCCCAGTGGCCGAGTTCAACCTGTTCGCCGACCCGCAGGCTGCGGAAGTGGTGCTCAAAAGCGGCGTGAAGCTGACCTATCTGCCGCTGGACGTGACCCACAAGATTCTCACCAGCGACGCGCGCCTGAAGCAGATTGCCGCGCTTAACAACAATGCCAGCAAACTGGTGGGCGACATTCTCAATGAATACGTCAAAGGCGACATGGAGCACTATGGTATTCCGGGTGGCCCGGTGCACGACGCAACCGTCATCGCCTACCTGCTCAAGCCTGAATTGTTCACCGGTCGTTCGGTCAATGTGGTCGTTGATAGCCGCGAAGGCCCGACCTTCGGTCAAACCATCGTCGACTGGTATGACGGCCTGAAAGCGCCGAAGAACGCGTTCTGGGTTGAAAACGGCGATGCCCAGGGTTTCTTTGATCTGCTGACCCAGCGTCTGGCTCGTCTGAAGTAAGCTGCACACCCGCAGGTGCCAGCCTGCGGGTTTTACGCCCGCTCGTTCTCTGTCAGGCCCATATAGTCGGCGGGGTATTTCTCGAATATCTGCGCGATAAATTTCCTGGCTGCTTCGGTTCCCAGTTCCTTGACCAATAGATCGATGCCGATGATTGCGAACTCTTCCGGGCTGCCCGGGCTGTAAGAGCTGTGACCCTGCGGCCACTTGACGGTGATGTTGGCGTCGATGCTTATGGTTGACATGATGGCGCTCGTGAAGTCGGGAAAGTCTGGGTATCGAGTTAACCATTTTGCGCGGCTTTTGACACTCCGACTTAGGCATGAGAAGAACGCTATGCGACACTTGGTCTTTGATGAATTTTCAAGGACCGCGCTGTGCAGATCGATTTGAACACACCCGACGGCTTGACCCTTGAGGCGGTGCGCCAGCTGCTGGCCTCTGCCAGTGACGATGAACACACGCAGCTGCGGGTGACCAAGGGCGGAATTGCCTACATTTCATCTGGCGTTGTAGGCGGCACCGATATCAGCGGGCTACTGTTTCGTCTGGAGACGTGGGCCAAGGGTTCCGGTTATGTAGGATTGGTCGCGGCCAGCGACGAGGTCTGGGTCATGCAGATCTTCAATGCGCTGAAAGAGAACTGGCCGAACCCGCTCTACGATTACATCGATGTCTATTGAAGGCCGTTCATATTCAGTCACGATTGAGTGATGAACGACAAGGCGCTGCTCAGGCAAACTCGCCGCTCGTGCGGTTCGAGGGCAGGGTGATGGCACTCACCTTGAAACCAAATGCCGGATTGGCGGTCGCAAGATCTCAGCTTAACTATTGGAAAAAAGGAGGCTTCATGCCTTGGAAGTTCGCATCATTGGGTACTTTGTTCGCCGTCACTCTGTTGGCTGGTTGCAGCAGCACGTCCTCTGAGTCGGCAGCAGACCCTGAAGCGACGACTGACACAGGTCACAGCCGTTGTGAGGCTAAGGCAGCCGAATTCGCCATCGGCAAAGCGGCTTCGCCCGCACTGCTGGAGCAGGCGCGTACCCGTGCAGGCGCACAGAACGCACGGTTCCTGTCGCCTAACGATATGGTGACGCTGGAATACCGCTCCGATCGCCTGAACCTGAACACCGATGCCAGCCGGATGGTTACCCGCGTCAACTGCGGCTGATCGCTTCAGGCTTTTGCTTCGCCCATAAAAAACCCCGTCACATGGACGGGGTTTTTTTAGTGCGGCTGAAAATTACTCAGCGCGGACTTGTGCAGCTTGCATACCCTTTTGGCCTTTCTCAGCCACGAAGGAAACGGTTTGGCCTTCTTTCAGGCTTTTGAAACCGTCGCTTTCGATAGCTTTGAAGTGTACGAACAGGTCGTCACCGCCACCTTGAGGAGTGATGAAGCCGAAGCCTTTTTCATCGTTGAACCATTTAACGGTGCCGGTTTGGCGATTAGACATGGTGTATCTCCAAGAAACATATATTTTCAGTAGTGCTGTGCTGCTCAGGCCAACTGGGCACACCGGGGTATCATAGTCGAAATGTTCGCTTTGGGAGCCCCCCGGACGTGCTGTTTGCCCTGCAGTCGCGTTCCGTTTGCTGCTTGATGTAGCTGAAGGCCCCGTTTTACAAGGCTTTCAGCCGAAAGTAAAGACGATAAAAAAACCTGTAAAACCTGCATAAATTGTACGAAAAAGCTCAAATGCAGCGCTTTTTATCAGCGATAAGCCGAGTCAAAAGGACTTTTTTGTCACTTTTTCGCCGGTACATTAGCCTTGCATTTGGCTATCTGCCCCAGAGCTTTCTGCTGCAATTCCGGGCTGGCCTTATTGTCCATCAATGCCTGGATGTCACCCGCCGGATAAGACTTGATCGAATCAGCGCCGCAAGCGCAGTGAGACTTCGCTGCTGCAGCGCCGATCTGCGGAGTGGCCGCTTCTGTGCACTGAGCCATGTATTTCTCGCGTTCGCCCTTGGGCCAATCGGCATGGGCGGCCAGTGGCAGCAGCAAAACGATGGGGGCGACTACTGCGAACAAACGATTCAGACGCATGCTGGGATGCTCCTTGTGGGTCAATGTCTTGTTATCTGAGAGGGAAAGCAGGGTTCAAGTTCAGCACTCTGGCATAAATTGCATGATTTGCCCCGACACAAAGCCTCGTTGCATCGACGACCGTTCATCTGTGCTAGCATGCCTCGCTCGGGCTTTTGCAGGCTCCGGATGACCTTCAGTCCCGGTGGCGGCAACGGCGCGAATAACCCTGATTTGAATCCCAGTCACTCTGATTCGGTTTTCCGGTTGGCCGCAAGGCTCCTGCCGCTGTAAGGCAGGCGTTCGTCATTGAATGGCCTGGATCGGATCTTGTACTGGCTCATCCCAACCCACGTGACCTTTGGTAGGGGTCACCACTAGGAGAGGAGGCGCCATGCCAACTATTACTCTTCCCGACGGCAGTCAACGTTCATTCGATCACCCGGTTTCCGTAGCCGAGGTCGCCGCATCCATTGGTGCAGGTCTGGCCAAGGCCACCGTGGCCGGCAAGGTCAATGGCAAGCTGGTCGACGCCAGCGACATCATCGACAGCGATTCCACGCTGCAAATCATTACGCCAAAGGATGAAGAGGGGCTGGAGATCATTCGCCACTCTTGCGCCCACCTGGTTGGCCACGCGGTCAAGCAGCTGTACCCGACAGCCAAGATGGTCATCGGTCCGGTCATCGACGAAGGCTTCTATTACGACATCGCCTTTGAACGTCCTTTCACCCCGGACGACCTGGCCGCCATCGAACAGCGCATGCAGCAGCTGATCGAAAAAGATTACGACGTAATCAAGAAAGTCACTCCGCGAGCCGAAGTGATCGAAGTGTTCAAGGCCCGTGGCGAAGACTACAAGCTGCGCCTGGTCGAGGACATGCCGAACGAGCAGGCCATGGGCCTGTACTATCACGAAGAATACGTCGACATGTGCCGCGGTCCGCACGTGCCGAATACGCGTTTCCTGAAATCCTTCAAGCTGACCAAGTTGTCTGGCGCCTACTGGCGTGGCGATGCCAAGAACGAGCAGTTGCAGCGCGTTTACGGCACCGCGTGGGCGGACAAGAAGCAGCTGGCGGCTTACATTCAGCGCATCGAAGAAGCTGAAAAGCGCGATCACCGCAAGATCGGCAAGCGCCTGGGCTTGTTCCACACTCAGGAAGAGTCGCCGGGCATGGTGTTCTGGCACCCGAACGGCTGGACTCTGTATCAAGTGCTCGAGCAGTACATGCGCAAGGTTCAGCGCGACAACGGCTATCTGGAGATCAAGACTCCGCAGGTCGTTGACCGCAGTCTGTGGGAGAAATCCGGGCACTGGGCCAACTACGCCGACAACATGTTCACCACGCAGTCGGAAAACCGCGACTACGCGATCAAGCCGATGAACTGCCCTTGCCATGTGCAAGTGTTCAATCAGGGCCTGAAGAGCTACCGCGAGTTGCCGATGCGTCTGGCCGAATTCGGTGCTTGCCACCGTAACGAGCCATCGGGTGCGCTGCACGGCATCATGCGTGTGCGTGCATTCACTCAGGACGACGCCCACATCTTCTGCACTGAAGAGCAGATGCAGGCCGAATCCGCCGCTTTCATCAAGCTGACCATGGACGTTTATGCCGACTTCGGCTTTAAAGACGTCGAAATGAAGCTGTCCACTCGTCCGGAAAAACGTGTTGGTTCCGACGAACTGTGGGATCGCGCCGAAGCTGCATTGGCTGCAGCCCTTGATAGCGCTGGCTTGCCGTATGATTTGCAGCCGGGCGAAGGTGCGTTCTACGGTCCGAAGATCGAGTTCTCGCTGAAAGATTGCCTCGGCCGTGTCTGGCAGTGTGGTACCCTTCAGCTCGATTTTAACCTGCCTGTCCGTCTGGGAGCCGAATACGTCTCCGAAGACAACAGTCGCAAGCACCCGGTAATGTTGCACCGGGCGATCCTCGGATCCTTCGAACGTTTCGTCGGAATCCTGATCGAGCACTACGAGGGTGCATTCCCTGCGTGGCTGGCTCCGACCCAGGCAGTGATCATGAATATCACTGACAAACAGGCCGATTTTGCCGCCGAGGTCGAAAAAACCCTCAACGAAAGCGGATTTCGTGCCAAGTCTGACTTGAGAAATGAAAAGATCGGCTTTAAAATCCGCGAGCATACTTTGCTCAAGGTTCCTTATCTCTTGGTTATCGGAGATCGGGAAGTCGAGATGCAGACTGTCGCTGTGCGTACTCGTGAAGGTGCTGACCTGGGCTCGATGCCCGTCGCCCAGTTCGCTGAGTTTCTCGCGCAAGCGGTTTCCCGGCGTGGTCGCCCAGATTCGGAGTAATTACTATTAAGCGTGAAATGAGACAAGATAAACGAGCTGCACCGAAAGCCCCGATCAACGAGAATATCTCGGCACGCGAGGTTCGGTTAATTGGGGCTGAAGGTGAACAGCTTGGGATTGTGTCAATTGAAGACGCGCTTCTTAAGGCTGAAGAGGCCAAACTGGATCTGGTGGAAATTTCCGCCGATGCAGTACCCCCTGTTTGCAAACTGATGGACTACGGCAAATCGATCTTCGAGAAGAAGAAGCAGGTTGCCGCAGCCAAGAAAAACCAGAAGCAGATTCAGGTTAAAGAAATCAAGTTTCGTCCAGGGACGGAGGAAGGGGATTACCAGGTAAAACTGCGCAACCTGGTACGTTTCCTGAGTGATGGGGACAGGGCCAAGGTATCCTTGCGATTCCGCGGCCGTGAGATGGCCCACCAGGAGCTGGGGATGGAACTCCTCAAGCGAGTTGAAGGTGACTTGCTCGAGTACGGTTCGGTCGAACAGCATCCTAAGATGGAAGGACGCCAACTGATCATGGTCATCGCCCCGAAAAAGAAGAAGTAATCAATAGGGCACGGCAGGCCTTCTGATTATGTTTATCAACTGAATGCGGAGTATCCGAACATGCCAAAAATGAAAACTAAAAGTGGTGCTGCTAAGCGGTTTCTGAAAACTGCTAACGGTATCAAGCACAAGCACGCTTTCAAGAGCCACATCCTGACTAAAATGTCGACCAAGCGTAAGCGTCAACTGCGCGGTAGCAGCTTGCTGGCACCGTGTGACGTGGCAAAAGTCGAGCGCATGCTGCGCCTTCGTTAATTTAGTCAAGAATAGAGGAAGTAACTCATGGCTCGTGTAAAGCGTGGCGTCATTGCCCGTAAACGTCACAAAAAAATTCTGAAACTTGCTAAAGGCTACTACGGCGCTCGCTCGCGCGTATTCCGTGTTGCCAAGCAAGCGGTAATCAAGGCAGGCCAATACGCCTACCGTGACCGTCGTCAGAAAAAACGTCAGTTCCGCGCTCTGTGGATCGCTCGTATCAACGCTGGTGCACGTATCAACGGTCTGTCCTACAGCCGTTTCATCGCCGGCCTGAAAAAAGCGTCCATCGAGATCGACCGTAAGGTTCTGGCTGATCTGGCAGTGAACGAAAAAGCGGCGTTTGCTGCGATTGTCGAGAAAGCTAAAGCCACCTTGGCTTAAGTACCCCCGACAGTCACCCGGCCTCACCTCTGTGAGGCCAGGTGTTAAACGTCATAAATAGGGGAAGAGCCTTCAAGCTCTTCCCCTATTTTGTATCTGGAGTCTGTACATGGAAAACCTGGACGCGCTCGTCTCTCAAGCACTAGAGGCTGTGCAAAGCGCTGAAGATATCAATGCCCTGGAGCAAATCCGGGTTCACTACCTTGGCAAGAAGGGTGAATTGACTCAGGTGATGAAGACCCTGGGGAATTTGCCGGCAGAAGAGCGTCCGCAAGTCGGCGCCCTGATCAACGTCGCCAAGGAGCGTGTCACAGAGGTTCTCAATGCCCGCAAGGCACTGTTTGAAGAGGCCGATCTGGCCGCCAAACTGTCTGCCGAGTCCATTGACGTGACCCTGCCTGGCCGCGGCCAGACCTCGGGTGGTCTGCATCCGGTTACTCGTACTCTGGAACGTATCGAACAGTTCTTCACCCACATTGGCTACGGCATCGCCGAAGGCCCTGAGGTCGAAGACGACTACCACAACTTTGAAGCGCTCAACATCCCAGGCCATCACCCGGCCCGGTCGATGCATGACACCTTCTATTTCAATGCCAACATGTTGCTGCGCACTCATACCTCGCCGGTACAGGTCCGCACCATGGAATCGAAACAACCGCCGATCCGCATTGTCTGCCCGGGCCGTGTGTACCGTAGCGACTCCGATATCACCCACTCGCCGATGTTCCATCAGGTCGAAGGCCTGCTGGTCGATCGCGACATCAACTTCGCCGACCTCAAAGGGACCATCGAAGAGTTCCTGCGCGTGTTCTTCGAAAAAGAACTGGCGGTGCGTTTCCGCCCTTCGTACTTCCCGTTCACCGAGCCGTCCGCTGAAGTCGACATGGAATGCGTGATGTGCAGCGGTAAAGGCTGCCGCGTCTGCAAACAGACTGGCTGGCTGGAAGTGATGGGCTGCGGGATGGTTCACCCGAACGTGCTGCGCATGTCCGGGATCGACCCGGAAGAGTTTTCGGGCTTTGCCTTCGGCATGGGCGTTGAGCGTCTGGCCATGCTGCGTTACGGCGTGAACGACTTGCGTCTGTTCTTCGACAACGACTTGCGGTTCCTCGCGCAATTTCGCTAGTCGTAACGAATTCTTAGGAGAGCAGGATGAAATTCAGTGAACAATGGCTGCGTGGCTGGGTAAGCCCGCAGGTAAGTCGCGACGAGCTGGTTGCTCGTCTGTCGATGGCCGGTCTTGAGGTCGATAGCGTTACGCCGGCCGCCGGTGAATTCAGCGGCGTGGTAGTGGGCGAGGTGCTGAGCACCGAGCAGCACCCGGATGCCGACAAGTTGCGCGTTTGCCAGGTCAGCAATGGCTCGGAGACTTTCCAGGTTGTGTGCGGTGCGCCAAACGTGCGCCCAGGCCTGAAGATCCCGTTCGCCATGATCGGTGCCGAACTGCCGGGCGACTTCAAAATCAAGAAAGCCAAGCTGCGTGGCGTTGAGTCCAACGGCATGTTGTGCTCACAAGCCGAGCTGCAAGTCGGCGAAGGCAACGATGGTCTGATGGAGTTGCCGGCGGATGCTCCGGTCGGTCTGGACATTCGTGAGTACCTGAGCCTGGACGACGCCAGTATCGAGGTCGACCTGACCCCGAACCGCGGCGACTGCCTGTCCCTGGCCGGTCTGGCTCGTGAAGTCGGCGCGCTGTATGCCGCTGAAGTCACCCGCCCGGTGGTTGCTGTCGTGCCAGCCGTGCATGACGAAGTGCGTTCGATCGAAGTGCTGGCGCCAGCCGCTTGCCCGCGTTACCTGGGTCGTGTGATCCGTAACGTTGATCTGTCCAAGCCTACGCCACTGTGGATGGTCGAACGCTTGCGTCGTGGCGACGTGCGCAGCATCGACGCGGCCGTCGACATTACCAACTACGTGATGCTGGAACTGGGTCAACCGCTGCACGCGTTCGATCTCGCCGAAATCAATGGCGGCATCCGTGTGCGCATGGCCGAAGAAGGCGAGAAGCTGGTGCTGCTTGATGGTCAGGAAGTCAATCTGCGTAGCGATACGCTGGTGATTGCCGACCACACCCGCGCCTTGGCGATCGCCGGCGTTATGGGGGGCGAGCACAGCGGCGTCAACACCGCGACCACTCGCGATGTATTCCTCGAAAGCGCGTTTTTCGATCAGATTGCCGTCGCTGGCAAGGCCCGCTCCTACGGCCTGCACACCGATGCCTCGCACCGCTACGAGCGTGGCGTGGATTGGCAATTGGCCCGTGAAGCCATGGAGCGCGCCACTGGCCTGCTGCTGGAAATCACTGGCGGCGAAGCTGGCCCGATCATCGAAACCGTCAGCGAACAGCACCTGCCGAAGATTGCTCCGGTCACCCTGCGTGCGCAGCGCATCACTCAGATGCTGGGCATGGAAATGGAGTCGGCCGAAGTCGAGCGTCTGCTCAGCGGCCTGGGCCTGAAGATTGCTGCCGATGGGGCAGGGCAGTGGCGCGTTGAAGTGCCAAGCCACCGCTTCGACATCAGCCTGGAAGTCGATCTGATCGAAGAGCTGGCCCGTCTGTACGGCTACAACCGTCTGCCGGTTCGCTACCCGCAAGCTCGCCTGGCACCGCAAGCCAAAGCCGAAGCGCGTAGCGATCTGCCTGAACTGCGTCGCCTGCTGGTGGCGCGTGGTTACCAGGAAGCGATCACCTACAGCTTCATCGATCCGAAACAATTCGAGTTGTTTAATCCGGGTGTAGAGCCGCTGCTGCTGGCCAACCCGATCTCGAACGACATGGCGGCCATGCGCTCGTCCTTGTGGCCCGGTCTGGTCAAGGCGCTTCAGCACAACCTGAACCGTCAACAGGATCGCGTCCGTCTGTTCGAAAGCGGCCTGCGTTTCGTTGGTCAGCTGGAAGGCCTCAAGCAAGAGCCGATGATTGCGGGTGTTGTTTGCGGTAGCCGTCTGCCGGAAGGCTGGGCTCAGGGTCGCGATGTCGTGGATTTCTTCGACGTCAAAGCCGACGTGGAAGCGGTGCTGGGCTTTGCCGGTGCACTGGGTTCGTTCAATTTCGTGCCGGGCAAACACCCTGCGTTGCACCCGGGTCAAACCGCGCGCATCGAGCGTGAAGGTCGCCTGGTCGGCTTCGTCGGCGCTATCCACCCTGAATTGTCGAAAACCCTCGGTCTCGACCGCCCGGTTTTTGTCTTCGAGCTGGTTCTGGCCGAAGTGGCATTGGGAAAAATGCCTAAATTCCAGGAGTTATCGCGCTTTCCTGAAGTGCGTCGTGACCTGGCACTGATTGCGGCCACGGACGTTGCGGCCAGTGCCGTACTGGACGTAATCCGTGAAAATGCAGGCGAATGGCTCACAGACCTCAGGCTATTTGACGTGTATCAGGGTAAAGGTATTGATCCTGATAGAAAAAGCCTTGCAGTCGGCTTGACCTGGCAGCATCCATCGCGCACTCTTAATGACGATGAGGTGAATACGACGACGCAAAACATCCTCACCTCGCTCGAACAAAGGTTGAACGCCACGTTAAGGAAGTGACGTATGGGGGCTCTGACGAAAGCTGAGATGGCGGAACGTCTGTATGAAGAGCTGGGCCTGAACAAACGGGAGGCCAAGGAATTGGTCGAACTGTTTTTTGAAGAAATCAGGCACGCTCTTGAAGACAACGAACAAGTCAAATTGTCCGGTTTCGGCAATTTCGACCTTCGGGACAAACGCCAGCGGCCTGGCCGCAATCCGAAAACGGGTGAAGAAATCCCGATCACTGCTCGCCGTGTGGTCACCTTTCGTCCAGGGCAGAAGTTGAAGGCCCGAGTTGAGGCTTATGCTGGAACCAAGTCATAACGACGAGCTACCCGTCATCCCAGGCAAACGCTACTTCACCATTGGTGAAGTCAGCGAGCTGTGTGCCGTAAAACCGCACGTGCTGCGCTATTGGGAGCAGGAGTTTCCTCAACTCAACCCCGTCAAACGCCGCGGAAACCGCCGGTATTATCAGCGACAAGACGTGCTGATGATCCGGCAGATCCGTGCGCTTCTTTACGATCAAGGGTTCACCATCGGTGGCGCACGCTTGCGTTTGTCCGGTGATGAAGCCAAAGACGACACCACTCAATACAAACAGATGATTCGGCAGATGATTGCTGAGTTGGAAGATGTGTTGGTTGTTCTCAAGAAATAATTTCCTGCATTTGAATACTTCCAGTTTTCAAAAGCTTGCGATATATTCTTGAGCGTTCTTCGAGATGAGGAACGAGTTTCACGCCTAGTCGGGGCGTAGCGCAGTCCGGTAGCGCACTAGCATGGGGTGCTAGGGGTCGAGTGTTCGAATCACTCCGTCCCGACCATATAATTCAAAGGGTTGCGAGATTTTATCTCGCGACCCTTTTTTATTTTTTGTCGTTTTTACCCCTACAAAACGACTGGCTCTCATGTGAGTTCACGCCGTTTTTGGCCCTTTTTCGCGCTGCCTTTGGCACCAATCCTGTTTGATAATTCTCTTCCTTTCTCAGCTTTTTCGCATGTCAGATAGCCTTGGAAAGCGCACTGTTTCCGGGCGATTAGGCCGTTTTTCCTCAGGGCTCCGCGGCGCTAAACCCTGGAAGCTCAGTTCCGATTCTTCGTTCTTAAAGGTCACCATCCTAAATCAGCGAAACCGGCTGTACGTCACGCGGGCCGTGCCTTTGAAGACAAACGGAAGCAGCGAAAGCCGGACTTCCGATTGTGCGCTAGGGAAACGGAACAGAGCGCGGGGAGGGCGCATCCTATTCGAATTGATTGCTGACGGGCTGTGGGCCTTCTGACGACCCTTTGATCACAAGGCCCAGGGGCCGATTTGGAATCAAACCATCGCGTCCGAGAGCCTGACCTATACCTCCAAATTCGACGTTTTTGGGCCCAAACCGCAGTGCCAAACAGACCGCAAATTCACCCGACTTCTTGCTGTTTTGGTGACAAACCATTTTGCAGGTAGTTGGCACCGATTGAGTGCCGCTGAACCCTCGAAAGATCCGTCGGCCGCGGCTTCTAGCGGTCAGCTCGGAATCTCTTGCAAGGTCCTGGTCGGTGCCAAATCCGCTGCTAACTCACACTGCTTCCTCTTCAAAATTGTCAGCACCGGTCCACGCGAATCGGTTGCTGATACCCAACTTTGGCCCAAGGGTTCAGTGCTTCGGTCGGGTGCGCTAAATAATTTTTGGGCGGCGCCGATATTCTCTGATTCACATACCCACGGAGTGCCAGCGCATGGAAGTAAGCAATACCCAAGGCGAGTATCAGAAGCCGAAAAACCTCGCCGGTCTGGGGCGTCGATGGGGTGGGCAAATGATTGACTCGATAATCACTGTATTTCTCTTTTTCGTCATAGGGCGATCCGCCGATTTTGTTGGCTTGCCGTCTACTGTGGTCGGCGCGCTCGCTCTCGGCTCGGGCGTGGCGTATTACCTGTTTTCCGATGCAATGCCGAACGGCCAAAGCCTTGGCAAAAAGTTGTTGGGCATGTCAGTGATTGATGAGCGCAGCTACCTCAGTTGTAATCTCTATCAATCTTTCATGCGAAACATCACGACGCCTTTCCTGAGTATTTTTGACTGGATATTCATTTTTTTTGGCTCGCGGAAACGATTGGGTGACATGCTCGCATCGACGATCGTTATTCGGTCCAAATAAAGATTAATGCATCGGCGCCGGACTCAAATGGAATTGAAGATATGCATACCTCACATTGCGAGTCTCTTGCTGGCGACGTTTCTCTTTGGTTGTAGCAGTGCCCCAAAGGAAAAGACTGAATTTGAGAAGCAGGTCGATGCGGTGCCAATGCCCACGACCGAAGCTGACCGCCTGGAGCAATGCAAGAACCTCAGCAACATGTATCTTTTCGAGTTGCTGGGCTCTGGCGATACGATGGGGGTTTCGTCACTGTTCCAGTCTCGGGAGCCTTCGCGGGCCATAGCCCTCTACCAGCGTATGATCGCGATAAGCTGCACCAGAGCGGAAAGACAACCGTGGCTGGCGTTATAGGCTCAACGGATCAGATCAATGTATTCCCGTGACCGATTCGCTTGAGCTGGCAATTGAAGCAAGCACTGCCCTGCAGAAGGGTTACTCAATGTTGAAGAAACAGCCGGAAAACAAAGCAGCGACTGCTGCTGAAATCGAGCGCTCCATCCAGGCCCTGAACAAAATGGCAGAACGCCTTTGGGGTGAAGGCCGGGAAGTTGAGGCGAAAGCCCTCCTCGATGCCTTGGATTCGCTAAACCGGGCACTGGACCGAATCAGGATTGGCGAAAGTCGCAGGGTTGCGACGCTCCACTAATACGGACTAGGGGCTCACCGCTTACTGCTCCGGCTTTGTTTTCTCATCGCCCGAGCCACTCGAGCTAGCCGCATCTTTTTCGATCTCCTCCGACTCCGCACCAGAATTGGACCCCGCAGCTTCCTCACCCTTTTTGTCGGCCTTTTCCTTGTTGGACTCACCCCCCTGGTTAAGCCCCGGAAGAGCACTTGGTGGAATAGTGGCGTCCTCCGTGACCTTCTCGGCCGCGAGCGTGTAAAGCGAGCAGACCGACAGGAGGCTTGCGAGTGTAAGAGCGGCAATTTTGCTATTCATGGTTTGCGCCTACCGTGCGAGTGGATGTATGCATTTGAAGAGCGCGGAGGATGAAGGTGCTGATGCCAAGACGAGCGGTACAAGGGAGGGACACTTGAATTGACAAAAAAACGTCAAGCCGCGGCTTCCAGCGTATCGAGATCCAAAAGTGTGAAATAGCCCGTATCCGGCCTCCAGCCAGCCGTGTCGATATGCATCACATTGCCAAGCCTGACGGGCTTACGAATGGGCGTATGCCCGACAATCAGCGCACGCAATCCCTCAACGCCCTGCATCTCCCTCTGCTCGAGCCGGCTTCGTGACCACATGCAACGGTTCCGCACCTGCATCAGGCGCGGGCTGCTCTCTGGCGATTTCAATTCACCGACCAACTGCCCCCATGATGGAAACGGACAGTCGGCATGCACGATCCCAATAAGGCCTTGTGCTGTTTCGACTTCAATTGCGATAGGCAACTCGGCAAACTTCGTGGCGAACTGTTTCTGCTCAGACAGCGACAGGCCCGTAAACCATAAGCCGCCGTTGAAGATCCAGCTATCAACGTCACAGCTATCGAAGTGAACCACGTAGTCGTCATGGTTGCCGCACACTGCGTGGAACCACGGCTTGTCCAGCCAATCGAGCGCGGCGCGGCATTCGGGGCCGCGGTCAATCAGATCGCCAACGCTGAACAGGCGATCGACCTTGGAGTTGAATCTGGCTGCATCCAGAGCAGCCTGCAACCGAGTGAAGTGACCGTGTACGTCGCCGACTGCGTAATCTCGGCCAACCGTGTTTGCGGCGAAGTGCTTCACCCGCGTCACCTCTGAGATTTCGAACATGGCAGTGCCTCATCCGCCAATCGCCGGCGAGTTCGTGTTCAGTTGAGTTTAGGCCGCGTCGGCGCAAATCGCGGGCAAGGCTTTAGCGATAGGACTTCGGGTTGATGACAAGGAATTAAAGGAAACCCGGCATTGCGCCGGGTTTTTATCGTCAGGGGCAGTGTTAGTAGCCGGCCACTTGGGCGAGGTGGTTGTCCTGCGCCACGGTGATGAAGTGCAGTGGAAGGTGTGGTTGTTCATCAGGGGTGCGAATTTCGACACTACCGACGATTTGAAGGTGTCGCTCACTCAGTCCAGTCGACTCTTCTGCCTTTGCCATAGCCATTTTTCTCGCGTGGTTCGCTGCGATTTCATTGAGAGTTGACACGTTACATCTCCGGGGGGACTGACCAAGCGTTGATTAGATTGCTGCCGCGTCAGAATTACGTCGTTCTGGGGCTACAAGACCGGCTTGTGCAATCGCTAAGCCAGACAGGGCCGCCTTTTGTGCGCCGGATTTCATAGGCGACGAATGGTTGTCACGGAGTTATTGGTTGCTCCAGACATAGACGCGCAAATACACGACGCCACGCGCTATATATTCCATATGGATATAAATAGATAATTATATATTCCTTTTGTAGTTTGTTTGGCTGGTGCACTTTGAAGGCCTGCGCATCCATGCGGATGTGTCCGATACCAGACAGGAAGCCTCAACATGACCATCAAAGCGATCAACGTCCGCAACCAGTTCAAAGGCGTCATCAAGGAAATCGTACAGGGCGAAGTGGTGTCCGAAATCGACGTGCAAACTGCGTCCGGCATTGTTACCTCGGTGATTACCACCCGCTCGGTGCGCGACCTTGAATTGAAAGTGGGCAGCGAAGTGATTGCCTTCGTCAAATCCACCGAGGTGTCGATCGCCAAGCTCTGAAGAACCCGTTCGAAATCCAACATCTGTGGCCTCGGCTAATGCCGGTAACGACGAAAATCCTGTAGGAGCGAGGCTTGCCCGCGAAGAATGCACCGAGGTTTTTCAGGTGTTACGCGTCATCGTTCTTCGCGGGCAAGCCTCGCGCCTACAGGTTCTGTGTTTTGACTTCTGAACGAGGCGCTGCTGGCCGGCGCGCTGGATGTGGTGTCGGCCGGCGTGCCGCCCATGCTGACCATCTGGGACCGGACCAAGGGCAAGCAGAACGTCAAGGCCATCGCATCGCTCGGGTCGATGCCCAATTACCTGCTGACCAATAATCCAAACGTGAAGAGCCTCAAAGACTTCACTGAAAAAGATCGCATCGCGGTGCCGGCGGCGGGGGTAGGTTTCCAGTCACGCACGTTGCAGATCGAGACGGCCAAGCAGTTCGGCGCTGAACACTACAAAAAGTTTGACGACATCTCGATCAGCCTCGCCCGCCCGGATGCGACGTCAGCGCTGATTGCCGGCGGCTCGGAGATCAACTCACATTTTTCCAGCCCGCCGTTTCAGTACCAGGAATTGCAAAGCCCCAACGTACACAAGGTGCTGAGTTCCTACGACGTATTGGGTGGTCAGGCCACGTTCAACGTGCTGTACATCAGCGAGAAATTCCACGACGAGAACCCGAAAACCTACAAAGCGTTTTACGCGGCGCTGGCCGAGGCCGAGCAAATCATCAAGGCCGACAAGCCCGCCGCTGCGCAGACCTATATCCGCGTGGAGCAATCGAAACTATCCTTGCCGTGGGTAGAGAAAATTGTCGCAGACCCCGAAATCGACTTTACCGTAGTACCACAACGCACCTTTATCTGCGCCGAGAAACTCCAGCAACTGGGCGTGCTGAAAAACAAGGCAGACAGCTGGAAAGATTAATTTTTTGAGGAAGCACATGGCGGTGCAGGCAGTTGAGAAAAGACCGGACATCATGCAAAAGCAGAGCTACCAACTGCTGGAAGTCGCCCACGGCAAACCGATCAAACTCTGGACCGAAGGCGTCCCGGTAGAAAACGAAGCCAGGCAGCAATTGATCAACACCGCGAAGATGCCGTTCATCTTCAAACACCTGGCGGTGATGCCCGACGTGCACCTGGGCAAGGGCTCGACCATCGGCAGTGTGATTCCGACGGTGGGCGCGATCATTCCCGCCGCTGTCGGCGTGGACATTGGCTGCGGCATGATCGCCACGCGCACGTCTCTGACCGCCGCTGATTTGCCGGACAATCTGCATGGATTGCGCTGCGCAATCGAAAAAGCGGTGCCCCATGGCCGCACCGTTGGTCGTGGAGTGCGGGACAAAGGTGCCTGGGACAGCGTCCCCAAGCAGGCCGATCAGGCCTGGGCTGGGCTGGACCCACGGTTCAAGGCGATCACCGACAAATACCCGAAACTCGCCAGCACCAACAATCGCGGGCACCTGGGTACGCTGGGCAGTGGTAACCACTTCATTGAGGTGTGCCTGGATGAAACCAACCGGGTCTGGTTCATGCTGCACAGCGGTTCACGCGGGGTCGGCAATGCCATTGGCAACCTGTTTATCCAACTGGCTCAGGCCGACATGCGCCAGCACATCGCCAATCTGCCGGACCGCGACCTGGCCTACTTCGAGGAAGGTAGCCGGCATTTTGATGATTACGTCGAAGCCGTCGGTTGGGCCCAGGATTTCGCCAGACAGAACCGCGCGCTGATGATGCACGCGGTGATTCAGGCGACACGCAAAGTGATCAGCAAACCGTTCGACGTCGCACTGGAAGCGGTCAACTGTCACCACAACTATGTGCAGAAAGAGCGGCATTTCGGTCAGGAGATTCTGGTCACCCGCAAGGGCGCGGTGTCGGCGCAGAAGGGCGAGTTGGGGATCATTCCGGGATCGATAGGGGCGAAAAGTTTCATCGTTCGCGGGCTCGGCAACGAGCAATCGTTCTGCTCCTGCAGCCACGGCGCCGGTCGCGTCATGAGCCGCACCAAAGCGAAAAACCTGTTTACCGTCGAAGACCAGATCCGCGCTACCGCCCACGTCGAGTGCCGCAAGGATGCGTCCGTCATCGATGAAATCCCGATGGCCTACAAAGACATCGACCACGTCATGTACGCCCAGCGCGAACTGGTTGAGGTGGTGCACACCTTGCGCCAGGTGGTTTGCGTGAAGGGTTAGGTTTTGCGCGTAAGAATGAAGATGAAACAGCCAGCGATTGAACTGAACGTCAGGTGACCCTCGATGACAAAGCGCAAGGCTATGGGCCGAGATTCGAGTGCGAAGGTTCTCTTCCAGCGCCGCACCTGCTTATTGTCCAAGTCGATTCAGCGTATGCCCCATCGGATCAAGCGACACACTGATAAACCCATCCAATGGTCGATTCAGCTCTTCAACCAGCAGAATCGTCGCAGCGGTCGACAGCGCACATAACAGCAACACCACGACAATCGTGCCATTGCGCGGAGAGAACAACCCGAATGATCCGAAGATTATCGCCAGCCATGACGTCAGAATAACCAGCATGACAGGCGGGATCGATTGATTGGACTGAAGCAGGGTCAGCCAGCGTGCAGCGAACACAGTATCCATGATCTGCAAGGCGGACGCCTTGAGTGTACGCTGGCTGTCGGTCGTGGGAGAGAGTGCTTCCACCTGGCGTTGCAGCGCCTCAGAGCGGGCTATCGCTTCGGGGGCGTCGAGTTTTTCCAATTGAGTTCGGTTGCGCGAGGCAAGCATTTGCACGACTTCAGCGTAATTGTGCTTAAGACGAGTGCGGATCTCTTGAGTGTCCGGTCCATAGCGGGCCAGCACCCGATCGAACTGAACTACCTCGGCCGCTGCGCCCTCCAGTTCGGCGTTGGCCGTGTCGAAAGTACTTTTGGCGGACGAGACGAGCAGACCCAGAACTAGCGCCGACATGGTTGCGATCAGGCCGGTGGCGAGCTTTACGACGGCGATGGAGTCATCGCTCAGGTGTTGACTGGGCAATCGCTCCCGCACGTAAGAGCCAAGTAAGGCGGCGCCGAACAGGCAAGCGAACACGATCAGGGCAACGACCAAGTCAGTCAAGTTCAGTCTCCATTGTCATCTGGGAGGCGGTTATTACTGGTATTTGATGACAATTCCTTTGAGTTTTCGGCCCTGAATGGTTTCTATGTCACGACTCCACAACGGTCCGCTGACATAGGCGGCCACCGGCTGAATATGGTCATAAACCACCACCACCGCGTCGCCACCGAGTTTGGCAGATTCCTCCCGGAGTTTTTGCTCTACGTCGGTAATTGGCGGGGCGGGGTCGACGCTCGCATCAATAAGCACTTCCCCCAATCGAATGTGCGGACGCAGCGGTTCAGTACGCAACACCACGACTTCGCTGGCCAGCGTCGGCGCAGGATGCTCGACGCCCACATACGCGGTGGTCTGCGCATCGACAGTGGCGCAACCGCTCAGCGCCAACAGGGTGGCGGTCAGCCCTGCCGCCAGCAGTGACAGTTTCAAACGGGTGGACCAGAGCGCGTCATGAGCAGGCATGGTGGTTTCCTCCAAAGGGTCGCTGCTAGGCGGGGTTGCTTGTTGACGGTAGCAGACGGTCCGGGAGTTTCCACAAAGCCCATCCCTTTCAGGCCGGGCTTTTTACACCTGAAAGGTCACTGATCCTTTTCGCAGTTCACCATCCACGACACACCGAACCGATCCACCAGCATTCCGAAACGCGCCGCCCAGAAGGTTTTTTCCAGTGGCATTTGCACGTTGCCGTCTTCTGATAACGCGCCGAAGACGCGCTCGGCTTCGGCAATGCTGTCGACGTTCAGCGAGACCGAACAACCGCTCATGTCATCCGTGGGGCGATCCGGTGTGGTGTCCGAGCCCATGATCGCCTGATCGCCCACGGCCAGACGGGTATGGATGATCAAGTTGTGGTAGTCCGAGGGAAAGTGCTCGCGCGCCGGGCTTTCGCCGAAGGTCATCATCATTTCGATCTGGCCTTGCAGGGCTTGCTCATAGAAAGTGAAGGCGGCTTTGCAGTCACCGTTGAAGATGAGGTAGGGATTGATTTTCATTTTTTGCTCCCGGTAACCGTGGGACTGGAGGCCCACATTGGTCTATGAATGGACTCCAAGTAGCAAAGCGTTAGACGTGGGCTCGTGCCGGGTTTGTTTAGACGTTTTTTTTATGGGAGGGGCGGGGCTTATTGCTTGAAAGCTCAGGCCACCGCACGCATGGCAGGCGACGGGCGCAGCAAGCGCTCGACGGCGCCGGTCACCAGGTTTTCCAGCAGCTCATCGCGCTGCGCTTCATCCAGTGGATGTTGCGCCAGCCAGCCGGGTGCGCTGTTGAGCAAGTTGGCGATGGCGTGTCCGGCGGCCATCAAACCCTGTTCGCCGAGGCGGGATGGGGCGCCGAGCATCTTCAGCAGCGTGCGCTCGTATTGCTCGCGCAATTGTTGAACACGCGCTTGTTGCTCGTCGTTCAGGCAGCCGCTGTCGCGCTCCGCCAGGCGAAAATGCCAAGGCATTTCCCGGTGCAGATTCAGGTGAGCGCGGATCAGGTTGGGCAGTTTGTCGCGTTTCGCCGAGGCCTTTTGATCGATGCGCCCCAGGGTCGACAGCAGTTCTTCGTAGAACTCCTCGATCAGGTCGAGCAGCAAGTGCTGCTTGCTCGGGTAATGGTGATACAACGAGCCCGGGGACAGCCCCAGGCACGTTGCCAGCTCACGCATGCCGACCTGCCCGAACCCCTTGCTGGCAAACAACTCCAGCACGATGTCCCGGTACTCGGCGAAGCGCGAGCAACGCTCAGGCATAGGCATGGAAGCCA
Source organism: Pseudomonas sp. LBUM1660 (assembly GCF_059695935.1). Classification (NCBI taxonomy): domain Bacteria; kingdom Pseudomonadati; phylum Pseudomonadota; class Gammaproteobacteria; order Pseudomonadales; family Pseudomonadaceae; genus Pseudomonas; species Pseudomonas sp. LBUM1660. The sequence continues at coordinate 2,458,320 of NZ_CP166795.1, forward strand.
CGTCCTGTCTTGCGTCCCAGGTAGCCGGCGGCGACCATCTCCTTGAGCAGCGGAGCGGGGCGGTATTTGCTGTCGTTGAAGCCGTCGTAGAAGGCTTCGAGAATCGCCAGCACGGTGTCCAGACCGATCAGGTCGGCCAACGCCAGCGGGCCGATCGGCTGGTTGCAGCCCAGGCGCATGCCGGCGTCGATGTCATCGGCGCTGGCCAGGCCTTCCTGGAATACCAGAATCGCTTCATTGATCATTGGCACCAGAATCCGGTTAACCACGAAGCCCGGGCGGTTGCCGGCGGTGATCGCGGTTTTGCCGAGGGTGGTGGCCATGGCCAGCGCCAGGGCGTGGGTCGCGTCGCTGGTTTGCAGGCCGCGAATCACTTCGATCAGGCCCATCACCGGCACCGGGTTGAAGAAGTGCAGGCCGATGAAACGCTCAGGCTGGCTGACGCTGGCGGCCAGTTGCGTAATCGACAGCGACGAAGTGTTGGAGGCAATCACACACTCGGCGCTGACCTGCGCGGCAATCTGTTGCAGCACGCGCAGTTTCAAGTCGAGGTTTTCGGTGGCGGCTTCGATCACCAGCTGCACGTTGTGCAGGCTGCTGTAGTCGGTGCTGGTGCGGATCCTGGCGAGGGCGTCGAGCTTTTGCGATTCGGTCAGGGTTTCCTTGGCAATCTGCCGGTCGAGGTTTTTGCCAACGGTGGCCAGGGCCTTTTGCAGCGCGCTCTCGGAGATGTCGATCAAGGTCACGTTGAAGCCGGACAAGGCGCAGACTTGCGCAATGCCGTTGCCCATGGTGCCCGCGCCGATCACGCCGATGTTTTGCAGATTCATGTTCCGTCCTTCCGATCAAACCCCGCGATACCTTGGCCGCCGCAACGGCCGAAGGCGTACTATTGGCCGCGAGTCTAGAACCGGCAGTGCGGTTGTTCTATGCCGCAACTGTTCAACGGTGCTGGTGTTTTTTGCCATTCGGGCGATGGGGAGAGAAGCGTTCAAATGCGGGAAAAGGACTCGGTGGCGGCCTACTTCGTGCAGGCAATGATCCATGGGCAAGGGCACAATCCGCAGCGTTCGCGAGCTGCGCTGGAAGAAGCGGGCATCGCCCCGGCATTGATCGAGCAGCCGACCGCACGCGTGCCGGCCAGCGCGTTTGCTGCGCTATGGCTGATTCAGATCCGCGAAATGAACGATGAATTTTTCCGCCTCGACTCCCACGGCATGCCGCCCGGTAGCTTCGCGCTGATCTGTCGCGGCTTGATCCAGGAACCCGACCTGCACAAAGCCATGCGCCAGTGCCTGGCCAACTTCGCCCTGTTCCTGCGCGACTTTCGCGGCACGCTGACCGTGCGCGGCAAACGCGCGATCATCAGCCTGGACACCCACGCGCAAAACGAAGACGCAAGCCGTTTCGGTGAAGAGACGTTCCTGGTGTTGATGATCAGCCTGCTGTGCTGGCTCGGCGGGCGGCGCATTCCCATCGACCGCGCGGACTTTCGCCATGAGCGTGTTTCCCTCAGCGACGACCGATTGCTCTGGGGCCCCAACCTGACCTTCGGCGCCGAACGCACTGAAATCGAATTCGCCAGCCACTACCTGCGCCTGCCGGTGGTCCAGGACCTGGCCTCACTGAAAGTATTCCTGCGCACGGCACCACAATGGCTGGTGATCCGCTTTCGCAACCAGCACGGCCTGGCGTCGCAAGTCCATCAGCGCCTGCGCAACAGCCATTACAGCCAATGGCCAACCTTGCAGGCGTTCGCCCTGGAACAACACCTGAGCCCCAGCACCTTTCGCCGCAAACTGGAGCGGGAAGGGTGCTCGTATCAGGAGATCAAGGACGAAGTGCGGCGCGGGGTGGCGTTTGAGCAGCTGCGTGAGAGTCGGGCGAGTATCAGTGACATTGCTGAACAGCTGGGGTTTCAGGAGCCGAGTGCGTTTCATCGGGCGTTCAAGAAGTGGACGGGGGAGAGTCCGGGGCGATATCGGGCACGGTTTCAGGATTCTCAGTGAGGGTTTTGAGCGGGCATTTTGTGAGCGACCTGACTCGGCTGTTTAACCATGAAAGGGTGCTTGTTTAAAACCCATCAACGTTACGTCCTGAAAGCTACAAAACCTTGCGCCGTTGCCTACGGCTGCGCCAGAATCCGCCGGCTTGTGCGGTTTGACCCCGGACTCTATCGTTTCCCTGCCACTGCTCATCAGTGGTCGGGTTTAGTCGCCCGTTGTAGTCAAGTCGCACGATGTCTCTATCAGTCGGGTATCCCATCCTGCTCCTGATGGTGGCTGTGCGCAGGGCGCCTTCGGGCGCGCCGATTTCTTGGCTCATCGGTCGACTAACCTGTGCACAGCTGCCTCCATTTCGTTTAGTCGCGAACAGGTTGCAGCCTCACTCATAGATGAGGTTAGAGCCAATGTTCAAGGTAACGCCCAACCCACCGGACACCGATCCGGTCTCCCCCTACGAACTCGATTCAAAGAAGCTCAACGAAGCCGCCGAGCGCGCGCTCGACTTCCACTTTCCGTCGAATGCCGACATCAAAGCCACTCCGCGAACACGCAGCACGCTGTTTTCCGTAGACCCCGAGGCCACGGCCGAAACCCTGGCAGTTTATCTGGTCGAGACCCTGGCCTCGGTCGATGTGATGGTTCACCAGTTGGTGGATCATTTGGAAGGTGAGTCGCGTTATGCGCTGTTGGGTATTTCCAACAGCATCATGATGGCGGAGATCACGGCGAACCGGGTGTTGGATAAGATTGATTTGCCCGAGTAGGGGCGGATTGCTGGGGTGAGTGGGTAACCGATGTTGGGTGTGCAGCAGTGCCTTTTTTGGGGCCGCTGCGCGACCCAGCGGGAGCAAGCTCCCTCGCCACAGTTGTTTCTCGTCTGTGGAGTTTCTGGCTGAAGTACCATGACGACATTGTCGTGTTCAGCGACCTTCTTTTGCCGAGTTCACCAATCCATGCCTGCGGCACTATCCCGTTTCACCTCACTACTCGACCAGGCCCGACGCGCCTTGCTCCTGGTCTGGGGCACGTCTCGCGGGCTGTTCCTCGGCCTGGTCCTGGCCACCCTGATCGCCGGTGTCCTCCCGGCCCTGGCCGCGTGGTTGGGCCAACGCATCGTCGACGCAGTGGTTTTGGCCATGCAATTGCACGCGCAGCAGGGCAGTGCGCCGTTGTGGCCGGTGGTGCGTTACGTGCTGTTCGAGGCTGGCGTGCTGGCGTTGCTGTCCGGGACGCAGCGGGCGTTGTCGGTTCAGCAGTCTTTGTTGCGGGTGCAGTTGGGGCAGAAGGTCAACACGATGATTCTGGAGAAGGCCCAGACGTTGTCGCTGGTGCAGTTCGAGAATTCCGAGTTCTACGACAAGTTGGTGCGGGTGCGGCGCGAGGCGTCGACGCGGCCTTTGGCGTTGGTGATGAAGTCGTTGGGGTTGATCCAGAACCTGATCGTTTTAATCAGCTTCGGCGTGTTGCTGGTGCATTTTTCGCCGTGGGCCCTAGTGCTGCTGGTGGTGGGGGCGCTGCCGGTGTTTTTCGCCGAGGCGCATTTTTCCGGGGATGCGTTCAGGCTGTTCACGAGGCGGGCGCCGGAGAGTCGGCAGCAGAATTACATCGAGACGCTGCTCTCCCACGAGGGCTACATCAAAGAGGTCAAGCTGTTCGGCTTCGCGCCGCTGCTGTTGAAGCGTTATCGCGAGACGTTTGCCCGTCTCTATGCCGAGGACCGGCGCCTGACCTTGCGCCGCGATGGCTGGGGATTTGTCCTTGGGTTGCTCGGTACTGCCGCGTTTTACCTGGCCTATGCGTGGGTGGTGGTCGATACCGTCCACGGCCAAATCAGCCTCGGGCAGATGACCATGTACCTGGTGCTGTTCAAGCAGGGGCAGACGGCGGTGAGCAGCAGTTTGAGCGCCATCAGCGGTCTCTACGAGGATGGGTTGTACCTGTCGAGCCTTTACGAATATCTGGCCGAACCGGTGGTGGCCGATGCCGGGCATCTCACGGTGGGGGCGGTGCCGGGTGACGGTTTACGATTCGAGAACGTTGGCTTCCGTTATCCGGGGGCAAGCCGAGCGGCTCTTGAAGGCATCGACTTGCACCTGGTGCCAGGGCGCAGTATGGCGCTGGTGGGGGAGAACGGATCGGGCAAGACCACGCTGATCAAGTTGCTGACCCGTCTGTATCGGCCCGATCAGGGTCGTATCCTGCTCGACGGCAGCGATTTGCAGGCCTGGGAAGAAGACGCGCTGCGCCGGCGCATCGGCGTGATCTTTCAGGATTACATCCGCTACCAGTTCTCCGTCGGCGAGAACATCGGCGTCGGCGATACGCTGGCGTTCAACGATGAACAACGCTGGAAGGAAGCGGCCACCGAAGGCATGGCCGCGCCGTTCATCGAGGGGCTGGATCGAGGTTACGCCACGCAATTGGGGCGCTGGTTTGCCGGTGGCCAGGAGTTGTCCGGCGGGCAGTGGCAGAAGATCGCCCTGTCTCGCGCTTACATGCGCCGTAACGCCGACATCCTGATTCTGGACGAGCCGACCTCGGCACTCGACCCGGCGGCGGAAGCGGCGGTGTTCGAGCATTTCAGCGAGCACACCGAAGGCCGCATGACGTTGCTGATTTCGCACCGGTTTTCCAGCGTGCGCAATGCCGACCACATCATCGTGCTGGATCAGGGAGCGATCCTCGAGCGCGGCGATCACGACAGTCTGGTGGCGGCGGGCGGGCGTTATGCGCAGCTGTTCAACCTGCAAGCCCGGGGTTACCGCTAGGCCCGGCGATTTGCGCTGGTTTGGCCTTCATCAAGCTTTCGAGGGCCTGGCGATATTGGCTGCGGCCCAAGCTCATGCTGTTGTTGTGCGTACCGCCGGGTATCAACAGCAGGCGCTTGGGTTCGTTGGCGGCATTGAATAGTTGCTGGCTGAACCGCGAGGGCATGAGCGGATCGGCCAGGCCATGGACCACCAGCAGCGGCATGTCGATGTCGACGATCTTGTCGATGGAGTCGAATTTCTGCGACAGCAGCCAGCGCACCGGTAACCATTTCACCGGCAGGTTGCTGTCGGCCACTTGCGCCACGGCATCGCCCAGCGAGGTGAAGGTGGACTCGATCACCAGACCGCGCACCGGTATCGCGCTGTGGTCCTTTTTCGCCTGCGCCGCCAGGTCTGCGGCGAGGTCGATGGCCACCGCGCCGCCGAGGGAATGGCCATAGATCAGGCGCTTGTTGGCGTCCGGTTGCATCGCCTTGAAGCGCTCCCAGGCGACGCGGGCGTCTTCGTAGACACTGGCTTCCGACGGCAGATCACCCTTGCTCTGGCCGAAGCCACGGTAGTCGATGGCCAGCACCGAATAACCCATGGCCCGCAACTGCTCGATGCGGAACGCCTGGCCGGTCAGGTTCCAGCGCACACCGTGCAAATACAGGATCGACGGCGCATCGCGACGGGCGGCCGGCCACCACCAGGCATGCAGGTTTTGCCCGGCCTTGAAGCTGGCAGGCTTGATATCGAACTCCTGAACGTCCTGCGGCAAACCGCGATACCAGCCGGCGGTGCCCGGCTCGATGCGGAACAACAATTCGCGCTCTTTGTATTTGAGGACGCCGCAACCCACGGGCAAGCCGACGACCAGCGCGGCCATGCACAGCAGCGGCAGCCAGCGACGGCGCAGGCGAGTGAGAAGGGGAGCGGGCATTTGCGTCGTTCGCCGAAAAAAACTTAAGCTCGGTTTTTAACAGACGCGTGGTGCGGACAGGAATCTTTTCGACCTGTGGGAGCCAGCTTGCTCGCTCCCACAGGGGATCAGTCCATGCGCAGCACAATCTTGCCGATGTGATCGCCGGCTTCCATTCGTGCGTGGGCCTGCGCCGCGTCGGTGTACGGGTAAACCTTGTCGATCATCGGCAGGCAACGCCCGGCAGCCAGTACCGGCCACACGTACTCGCGCAGCTGTTCGGCGATCGAGGCTTTTTCTTCACGGGTGCGCGAGCGCATCAGCGAGCCGGTGATCGTCGCGCGTTTGCCCATGATCGCCATCAGGTCTACATCGTTGGCACGGGCACCGCCGAGGAAGCCGAGCATCACCAGGCGACCTTCCATGCCCAGGGCCGCGATGTTCTGATTCAGGTACGAGCCGCCCATGATGTCGAGGATCACGTTGACGCCTTTGCCGGCGGTTTTTTCCTGGATGACCTGGACGAAATCCTGGTCGCGGTAGTTGATCGCCTCGGCGCCCAGTTTGCGAATCGCCGCGCACTTTTGCTCACTGCCCGCCGTGGCGAAGGCCTTGACGCCGAACTCGCGGCAGAGCATCAGCGCCGTGGTGCCGATGCCGCTGGTGCCGCCGTGGATCAACGCGCGCTGGCCTTTGCTGGCGCCGCCTATATCGAACAGGTTGGCCCACACGGTGAAGAACGTTTCCGGGACGGCCGCTGCATGCACCCAATCCATGCCTTCAGGGATCGGCAGCGTCTGGCTGGCCGGTGCGACGCAATACTGCGCGTAACCGCCGCCGTTGGTCAGCGCACAGACGTTGTCGCCGACGATGAATTCGCTGACGCCGGTGCCGATGGCGACCACTTCACCGGCCACTTCCAGCCCGGGAATCGGGCTCATGCCGGGTTTCATCGGGTACTTGCCGGCGCGTTGAATCACATCGGGGCGGTTGACCCCGGCGGCGTGCACACGAATCAGCACTTCGCCTGCGCCGGCCGTGGGCACCGGTTCCTGGCGCGGCTTCAACACCTCAGGGCCGCCGGGTTCGGTGATTTCAATCAGGGTCATGGTGTGGGGCAAAGTCATGTTGGAGTCCTGTCGGGAAAGCATCTGTAAATGGGATCGCATCAGTGAACCAATAATTCAGTCCAAACCACCGACCCCCTGTAGGAGTGAGCCTGCTCGCGATAGCGGTGTGTCAGCCACATTGATGCTGGATCTGCCTACGTCTTCGCGAGCAAGCCCGCACATTGTTTGATTTTCAGCAACCGAGTGGCCTGTTCCAGCAACAGTGCAACCACAATCGCGCCCGCCGCAATCACAAACAACAACCCATGCTGACCGCCGCTGGCATTGAACAGCGCCGAATACGCAAACCCTGCAATCGCTTGAAACGTGGCGAACGACACCGTCGCGCGGCTCCAGGCAATCTGCTGCTGGTGATGGTTCGGCAGCAGTTCGTGAACCCGGGCCAGCGCCAGAGGAACGATGCCCGGCGGGAACGAACCGAGGATCACGGCCAGCAAGGCCAGCGCCGTGAACGAGCTGGAAATCGACAGCAGGCCAACGGCAATCGCCTGCACCACCAGCACCAGGCGGATGCTCAATTTCGCACCGAGTTGATCGGCCAGAAAACCGTAACTCACCGGCCCGATGATCGCACCCAGTCCGTATATCACCCAGATCAGCGCGCCGACATGCGGCCCGGCGCCGAGGCCGCGGGCCACGTAATCGACCAGGAACACCATGGCCGGCACCAGCCCGGCGGCCATGAAGGCGTATTGGGCGAACAACAGGTAAACCCCTGTGTCGGTCGGCGTGGTGGGTTGCTCGATCGATACCTCAACCGCTTGATGATGCGCCTCTTTTGGCCAGCCGAACCAACTCGTGGCCGTCAGAAGCAGTGACAGCAGACCCAGGCCAAACCAGGTTTGCTGCAAACCAAGGCTCAGCAGCGGCGGCACAATCGTCCCCGAGCCGGCGATGCCCAGGCCGATGCCCAGGAAAATCGCACCGCTGGCCAGACCTCGGCGGGACGTCGGCACATGGGGCAACACCGTCGCCGCCACCAGCACCATGATCGCGCCGCCGGCAACGCCGGACAGCAAACGCCAGCCGAAGAACCAGCTCACCGACAACGGAAAACCACAGGCGAAAAACGACAAGGTCACGGCCAGCATCATCAGGCGCAACGCGGTTTTGTTCGAGGTGCGGTTTGCCAATGGCCGGCCGATCAGCGCACCGATCAGGTAACCGACGAGGTTGGCGGCGCCGAGGTAAACCACGTCGTTGGCGGAAAACCAGTGCGCCTGGATCAACGAGGGAATCAGTGGCGTGTAGGCAAACCGCGCCAGGCCGATGCTGACCAGGCTGGCGCTGAGGCCGGCGAAGATCGGCAGCCAGATCGCGCTGCGCGGGGTGGTCGATGTGCTGTGCATGGGAAAGGTCCTGAAAGGTTTAAGCTGGCCTCAAGACTATCCCGATCAATTGATGTAATAACGCAGCGTGTTTGCGCTATGGTGATGCAATTGTGCATCAGTGGGGGAGCGGTATGAATTGGGATGACGCACGGGTGTTTCTGGCGGTGTGCCGAGCGTCGACGCTCCGGGGCGCGGCGCGGGTGCTGGGGGTCGATCAGGCCACGGTCGGCCGACGGATCACGGCGCTGGAAAAGTCATTGAGTGCGACGCTGTTTCTGCGCACTTATGAAGGCTATGCGCTGACGGCAGTGGGGGAGGCGGCGCTGACGGCCGTGGAAAAAATGGAGCATTCAGCGATGGAGCTGGAGCGGCGGATTCAAGGGCTCGACGATCGACTGACCGGGCTGGTGCGGGTCAGCACCACCGATTCCCTGGCCATCGATTTTCTGATCCCGGCCATGGCCCACTTGCATGAACAGCACCCCGACGTGCGCGTGCAACTGGACGCCTCCACGCAGATCCTCAGCCTGGCCAAACGCGAAGCCGACATCGCCGTGCGCAACACCCGGCCGGACAACCCGGACCTGATCGCCCGTCGCATCGCACGCTGGCCGGTGGGCTTGTTTGCTTCTCGGGATTACGTGGATGCCCATGGCGTGCCAGCGCCAGGCTCGGCGTTCGAAGGGCATGACCTGGTGGTGTATCAGCCGTACCTGCAAGGCAACAAAGACATGACCCTGGTCTCGGAACCGTTGGGGCGCGGGCGGATTGTGGCGAGTCTGAGTTCCAGTCTGCTGGTGCGCCGATCCATCGCGGCGGGGCTTGGGGTCGGGGAAATTCCGGTGTACATGGGGGAGAGGGACGGGCTGGTCAGGCTATGGCCGGAGCGCACACGACCGGTGCCGTATGACGTCTGGCTGGTGACCCACGCGGACTTACGGCACACCGCCAGCGTCCGTGCGGTCATCGATGAAATTGTCGCGGTGTTTTCCGGTACCGGCGAATAAAACGCGAAACCCTGTAGCAGCTGGCGAAGCCTGCGTCCGGCTGCGCAGCAGTCGTAAAACCAGACACTGCGGTCTTCATGACACACCGCATGTGCAGGGTTTACGACTGCTGCGCAGCCGGACGCAGGCTTCGCCAGCTGCTACAGGGATCGCGTGAAGGTCATGGCATTTCCGGCAGTTCCTGCGGGCGCAGGTCAAACACCAGCACTTCGGCATCCACGCCGTTGCTCAACGCCAGCACCTGCTCATCACGAACCCGCACGCCATCGCCTTCTTGCAACTGCACACCATTGAGTTCGACGCTGCCACGGGCCACGTGCACATAGGCGTAGCGGTTGGCGGCCAGTTCCAGGGTGGCGCTTTCCTTGCCGTCGATCAGCGCGGCATACACCCGAGCATCCTGACGCACCTTCAGCGAGCCCTTGGCCCCGTCGGGGGAGATGATCAGTTGCAGGCGCCCGCGTTTTTTCTGGGTGCTGAAATGCTCTTGCTGATAACGCGGTTTGGCGCCACTGACTTCCGGCACGATCCAGATTTGCAGGAAGTGCACCGGCCGCGTGGCCGAATGGTTGTACTCGCTGTGGGCCACGCCGCTGCCGGCGCTCATCAATTGCACGTCGCCGGGACGGATCACCGAACCGGTGCCCAGGGTGTCCTTGTGTTCCAGCGCACCTTCGAGCACGTAGGAGAAAATCTCCATGTCGCGGTGCGGGTGCTGGCCAAAACCTTTACCGGCCGCCACGCGGTCATCGTTGATCACCAGCAGGTCGGAAAAGCCCTGCTCTTTCGGGTTGCGGTAATTGGCGAAGGAAAAGGTGTGGAACGACTTCAACCAACCGTGATTGGCGGCGCCGCGATCCGAGGCTTTGCGAAGGGTCAGCATGATGAAATCTCCTGTGGGGACGTTGATTCGTCCGAGTGAGGAGAAGGTTAATGGTTACTGGCTGGTGCAATAAGTAGATGGAAATAGAAATACTGTCTCGTATGGGTTGACAGTGCTGAGCGTGTAATCAGGTAATCTTCTCCGACGCTGGCGCCGTACATTGGCCATAATGCACACGCTGCCTGCACCAAACCCTGTAGGAGCGAGGCTTGCCCGCGAAGGCGTCATTACATTCAACATTTATGCTGACTGACACGCCGCTATCGCGGGCAAGCCTCGCTCCTACAGGGATGGGTGTTGGCAGATGGATCTTCTTTTGACTTCAGTGATTGTGAACCCATGAAAACCGTGGCTATGGTGTTGTTTCCGGACTTTCTGCTGCTCGACATGGCCGGGCCCATGGAAGTGTTTTCCATCGCCAATCGATACCTGGCAGCGGATGACCGTTATGAGCTGGCGACCATTGGCACTGAGCATGGCGCACTGCGCGCTTCCAACGGCGTCATCGTGCAGGCCGATCTGCACATCGATCAGGCCGATCAAGCCTATGACCTGTTGCTCGTACCGGGCGGCCCGGGTGCCTACAACGAAAAACATCCACCGTTGCTGTGTTGGCTCAAAGACGCTGTAAATCGCGCCGGGCGCTACGGCTCGATTTGCACCGGCGCGTTCGTGTTGGGGCATGCCGGTCTGCTGGACGGCTATCGCGTCACCACCCACTGGCATTACACCGAGCGACTGATCAAAGGTTTCCCCAAGGCGACGGTGGAAACCGATCAGATTTACGTTCAGGACCGCAACCTCATCACCTCCGGCGGCGTCACCGCCGGCATCGACCTGGCACTGGCGGTGGTCGCTGAAGACCACGGCAAGAAAGTTGCCCAGGACGTGGCCAAGGTGTTGCTGGTGGTCATGAAGCGCCAGGGCGGGCAAGCGCAGTTCAGCCCGTTGATGGCCGCTGTCGCGCCGCATGAAACGCCGATCACCCGCGTGCAGAACCATGTGCTCGAACACCTCGACGAAGCCTTCAGCATCGAACGCATGGCCAGCCTGGCGAACATGAGCACGCGGCACTTCGCCCGGATGTTTGCCCGGGACGTGAACATGACGCCCATGGAGTTTTTGCAAAGCGCGCGCATCGATTGCGCCAGGAATCTGCTGGAAACCAGCGACTTGCCACTCAAGACCGTGGCCTTCAAAAGTGGCTTTGGCAGCGTGCGGCACATGCGATTCCTGTTCGCCGAAAAGCTCGGACTGACCCCGACGCAATACCGCGAACAGTTCAGTTAGAGCGTTCTTGGCCGTGGTGCGCACCGCAATGGCCGTGACGCTCCCCCCGTGGCAGTTGTACCGTCACCGAGGCCTGCCAAGATAGCCATGAACTCTTTGCAATGGAGGTGCGGGAGCCTGGAAGGTGGGTGCGATGGATATTTCTGCACTGTGAGCCGAGCCAGGTTTTCAGCACGCAAACGTGCATGAACAGCCTCAGAGATTTAAACAGCGATACGGTGCTGCGGTTCGGCCCCTACGCATTCCACCAGCGGCAACGGCTGATCCTGGACGGTGATCGGCCGCTGCGCATGGGCGGTCGGGCACTGGATATCCTCCAGGTGCTGGTCGAGCGCGCCGGCCATGTGGTCAGCAAGGACGAGTTGATTGCCCATGTCTGGCCGACGTCCGTGGTCGAAGAAATCAACCTGCGCGTGCACATTGCGGCGCTGCGTCGGGCCCTTGGCGACGGCCAGGATGGTGAGCGCTACATCGTCAACATTCCCCAGCGCGGCTACAGCTTTATTGCCCCGGTGGAGCGGGTGCCTGCGGGTACTTTGGTCTCGCTTGAGAGCGCACAAAAAAATCAACACAATTTGCCGGCACGGCTCACCCCCGTGACCGGTCGAGACTCGATGGTCGGCAGCCTGGTCCGGCAGTTGCCGGTTCGGCGCCTCATGACCCTGGTCGGTCCCGGCGGTATCGGCAAAACCACCGTGGCGCTACGCGTGGCCGAACTGCTGTTGCAGCACTATCAGGATGGCGTGTGGCTGGTTGATTTCGCGGCGCTCGATGACCCCGCGCAAGTGGTCGATCATCTGACTCAAACCCTTGAGCTGGAAGTCGGCACGACCCTGGATGTATTGGCGAATCGGCATATGTTGTTGGTGCTCGACAACTGCGAACACCTGTTGGAACGCTGCCGGACATTGGTCGACGATTTGCTGGCGTCGGCGCCTCGGCTGTCGATCCTCGTCACCAGTCGTGAACCGCTCATGGCGACGGGGGAAACGGTTCAGCGCTTGCCGTCCCTGGCCGTGCCACCCGGGTCGGCGTTGCACAGCGTGGCCGAGGCCATGGGCTACTCGGCGGTGCAGTTGTTCGTCAGTCGCGCCCGAGCCCTTCAACAAGGGTTTGCCTTGCGCGAACAGGACCTCAAGGCGGTGCGGGAAATCTGCCGTCGGCTCGACGGCTTGCCGCTGGCCATTGAACTGGCAGCGGCGCAGATCGATGCGCTGGCGCTGGTCGGTTTGCAGGCTCAACTGGATAACTGTTTTCAACTGCTGACCCAGGGCCGGCGCACGGCCGTGCCCCGGCATCAAACCCTCAAGGCGACGCTGGACTGGAGCTATGAACGGCTGAGCCCGTTGGAGCAAATCGTGTTGCAGCGCCTCTCGGTCTTCAAGATGTCCTTCACCCTCGAAGCGGCGATTGGCGTGAGCAGTTGCGAGGTGCTCAAGCCCAATCAACTGGCGACGCTGGTACAGCGGCTGGTCGCCAAGTCGTTGCTCTCGATGGATCAGGTCAACGGCACGACGCGTTATCGATTGCTCAACACCACGCGCACCTATGCGCTGGAGAAGCTCGAGCACAGCGGCCACCTGCGCACGTTCGAGCGGCGCTACTCGCATTACATCAGCCGTGCGCGCTGGGTCTCAGGCGTGCAGTTGCCCATGGAGCTCGTCGAGTAGCCAACGGACTTTGCTCAAGTCCGGCGTGGCAAAACCTTCGGTGAACCGGTTGTAGATCGGCGCCAGCAGTTCATGGGCTTGCCGGTACAAGCCCTGGCGCTGCCACAGTTGCGCCAGCGAGGTGGCGCTGCGCAGTTCCCAAGCCAGGGCGCCCTGATGCCTGGCCACATTCAACGCCCGAACCAATACTTCTTCCGCCACCGCGCTTGTGTGGGAGTGAGCCTGCTCGCGATAGCGTCCGCTCAAACAATCCACCTGTGGCGGATTGTCATCGGCCAGCAACGCATCAGCCCTGGCCCGCAATATCTCCGCCGTGCTCCATCCCGCCGCCCCCGTATCGGCCCGTTGCAACAAGGCTTCATCGACGAACGCGGTGTCCAGCGTGACCATGATTTCCTTGATCAGCCCGGCGCCCGGTGGTGGAGCTGACGGTGCTTCAGCCTGGTCAATCACCTGCGCATAGTGTTGCGCCCACGTATAAAACAGCAGCACCGAATGTTTCTGCGCCTGCTCCAGCAGCAGCCGTAAGAGCTTGCGGGCGGTTTTGTTGTCGCCGTTGTAGTGGGCGATCAGGCAGCCGGCCAGCGCCAGGGTGTAGCAAATGGAGGTGCCGTGGTTGATCTGGAGCGCGATGTCCAGTGCCTGGCGGGCCGTGCGCCAGGCTTGTTCCGGGTGACCTTGCAGCCAGAGGATGCGCGCCAGAATCGTCAGGGCGGCCACGCTCTGATCGTATTGCACGCCGAAACCGTGGGTGAAGCGGTTGAGGTGTCCGCTGTGGGCCATGCGCTGGATGACCTGTTCGGCATTCACCCGGGCCAGTTGCTGATTGCCGGCAAAGTGCAGGGCCAGGACGCGCAAGCGATGCGTGCTCAGCGACAACACGGCGTCGCCCTCTGCACCCAGACGGTCGAACAGCTGGCTCTGCTCCAGTGCCATTTGGTAATGGCCGCAACTGAGGTTGACCGCCATGTGCCCCGACACCGCCCGCAGTTGACCGGCCATGTCGTTGTTGTGCCTGGCCAGGGTTCTGGCGCTGACGAACGCGGCGATGGTTTCGTCCGTGCCGCCCTGGGTGTGGTAGCAGGAACTGCCAAGGGCGAGCTTGAGGGACATCTGCAAGTGAGTGCAGGGCGTGGGGGCTGCCTCAAGCAAGGCCAGCGCTTTGCGCACGTAAACGCCATGCTCCTTGAGCAGCGACAATTCCTGCCAGAGTGGCGTCGAGGTCGCGGTCAGCCGGATCGCCAGCGCCTGCGGGCCTTGAGCGTTCAAGCCCCAGTCGAGGGCCGAACGAATGTCATCCAGACTGCGGGCGTAACGCTCGATCCACAGGCCCGTGGAAATCAGCTCCCAGTCGGTTTGCGCCTGGTGCATCAAGGCCAGGCAACGTTCAGCGTGGCGTTTTCGCGTGTCCGGCAGATCCACGGTCTGGTCGAGTTTTTCCAGGGCGTAGCTGCGGGTGGTGTCGAGCAAGCGGTAGAACACTGCTTCGTCGCCCACTTCCACGTTCAGCAGCGACTTGGCCACCAGTTGCGTGATAGATCCGAACACCTCGCCGGGCTCGATGTGCTCGCCGACGATCACCGCCGCGGCCGACTCCAGCGTGAAGCCGCCCCTGAACACGCCCAGTCGGCGCAGGCAGGTTTGCTCGCAGGCGTTCAGCAGTTCGAAACTCCAGTCGAGCGTTGCGCGCAGGGTCTGGTGTCGGCCCAGCGTCGACGGACAGCCCTGGGTGAGCAGGCGAAAACTGCCTTGCAGCTGGGTCAGCAAACCGCTCAGGCCAAAGTGGCCGACTTGCGCTGCCGCCAGTTCAATGGCCAGCGGAATGCCGTCCAGACGGTGGCAGATTTCAATCAACAGCGGCAGTTCGTGATCGCTCAGCTCGAAACTGTCATGGCTGGCCATGGCCCGCTCGACGAACAGTTGCAGCGCAGAAAAGGTCAGCGCTTGAGCGCGGTCCAGAACAGCGATGGGCGGTGGGCAATCGAGCGATTCCAGACGCTGGACGAACTCACCTTCGGCCCGCAGGCTCTCGCGGCTGGTGGCCAGGATGTGCACGTGCGGCGCGGCGCGCAGGATGCTTTCGCAGAGCAGCGCGACGGCGTCGATCAGGTGCTCGCAGTTGTCGATCACCAGCAGCATCCGCCGCTCGCGCAGGAACGCGGCAAGGCTGCTCATCGGTTCGGCGTCGTGCAGGGACAAATCCAGCAGCGTCGCCAGATGGGCGGTGATCAGCGACGGGTCGTTGATCGGCGCGAGGTCCAGCAGGCGAATGCCGTCCCGATAGCGACCGATCAACAGTTCGGCGACGCGCAACGCCACGGTGGTCTTGCCGATTCCACCGGGGCCGACGAGGGTGATGAAGCGCTGGCGTGGCAGCTGCGTGACCAGGCTCTCGACCAGCGATTGACGGCCGATCATGCGCGTCTGGCGGATGGGCAGGTTATGGGCGCTCGGCTCTAGGCTCTCGCTCGTGGGGTGCTGATGGATCGGTTCCAGCGAGAAGGGCGCGACAAAACTGTAGCCGCGCTGGGCGACGGTGACGATATAGCGCTGGCCGGCCTGGCCGTCGCCGAGGGCTTTGCGCAGCGCCGCCATGTGCACGCGCAGGTTGATGTCTTCGACTACGCTTTTGGGCCAGACCCCGGCGATCAGTTGCTGTTTGCTGACCACGTTTGGGGCGTGCTCCAGCAGGATCAGCAGAATATCCATGGCGCGCCGGCCCAGACGCAGGGGCTGGTCGGCCTCCAGTACCAGGCGTTGTCCGGGATAGATCCGGTAGGGGCCGAAATGGATGGCCTGCTCGGGGGAAAGGGTCAACGTGTCGCTCCTGCTTGCAGCCGTCTGGTTCGCGGTTTTCGAGCATATTCGTCAGGTTTTTCCGGCAACGCAACGAGGGTTCGAGTGACTGTCGGGTGTTCGCGGCGACTGCCCGCACCCGGCGCCACGGGCGGGTGCCGTGTTTACTGGGTGCAACCGCAGCAAAGCAGGTGTTCAGGCTTTTGGCGCGCCAATGAAAATTAACAACGTTTAACTCGTCCTGCGTCTGGTCTACGCCCAAAACTCTGCTGCTTCAACACCCGCTGGTCTGTAGGAGCGAGCCTGCTCTCGAAGGCGGCGGGTCAGCTTGCATCGAAATTGAATGTGCCACGAAACCTGTGGGAGTGAGCCTGCTCGCGATAGCGGTGGGTCAGCTTGCATCTATGTTGGATGTGCCGCCGCCATCGCGAGCAGGCTCGCTCCTACAGAGGGCGGCGGTGTTGCAAAGGGATCAACTTGTCATGAGGACACCGCAATGAGCAACGTGGTGGTGGTCTATCACAGTGGCTACGGGCACACCCGGGTCATGGCCGAAGCCGTGGCCCTGGGTGTGGAACGGCACGTGGGCAGCACCTGCCTGCTGGTTCCGGTCGATGAAGTGGACCAGCACTGGGAACGGTTGCATAGCGCCGACGCCATCATCTTCGGTGCGCCGACCTACATGGGCAGCGCGTCTGCACCGTTCAAAGGCTTCATGGAGTCCACGGCGGCGTTCTACCTCGCCCAGCCGTGGCGCGACAAGCTGGCTGCCGGCTTCACCAATTCCGGCTGCCTGTGCGGCGACAAACTCAACACCTTGCTGCAGATGACGGTGTTCGCCGCGCAGCACTCGATGATCTGGGTCGGCCTCGACCTGCTGCCGGCGCGCTCCAGCATCGGCGCCTTCGACGGGCAAATGAATCGCCTCGGCAGTTCACTCGGCGCCATGGCCCAGTCGAATGTCGAACAGACCCCGGACCTCGCCCCACCTGCCGAAGACCGTTGCACCGCCGCGCACCTGGGCGAGCGGGTGGCGCGGCTGGCTGAACGAATGAACCCTTCACCGCTTTGATACACCCCCAACACTCGCAAAGGAGACATCGCATGAGTACGTTCACGACCCGAGACGGCACCGAGATTTACTACAAGGACTGGGGCACCGGCCAACCCATCGTCTTCAGCCACGGCTGGCCGCTGAACGCCGACAGCTGGGAATCGCAGATGATCTTCCTGGCCTCCAAAGGCTACCGGGTGATCGCCCACGACCGTCGTGGTCATGGCCGCTCCAGTCAGCCGTGGAGCGGCAACGACATGGACACCTACGCCGATGATCTGGCGCAGTTGATCGAGTTGCTCGACCTCAAAGACGCCGTGCTGTTCGGCTTCTCCACCGGCGGCGGCGAAGTGGCGCGCTACATCGGTCGCCACGGCACCGGCCGCGTGGCCAAGGCCGGGCTGATTTCCGCAGTGCCGCCGCTGATGCTCAAGACCGAAGCCAACCCTGGCGGACTGCCGATCGAAGTGTTCGATGGCATTCGTCAGGCGTCCCTGGTCGACCGTTCGCAACTGTACATCGACCTCGCCAGCGGACCGTTCTTCGGCTTCAACAAACCGGACGCCAAGCCGTCCCAGGGCATGATCGACTGGTTCTGGATGCAAGGCATGATGGCCGGTCACAAGAGCGCCTACGACTGCATCAAGGCGTTCTCGGAAACCGACTTCACCGAAGACCTGAATAAGTTCGACATCCCGACACTGGTGGTGCACGGCGATGCGGACCAGGTGGTGCCGTTCGAAGCGGCAGGCATCGCCTCAGCAAAACTGGTGAAAGGTTCTACGTTGAAGGTCTACCCCGGCGCCCCTCACGGCTTGACTGATACTCACAAGGATCAGCTCAACGCTGATCTGCTGGCGTTTCTCAAGGGTTGATGTTCCCCGGCGCGGGCATAGATCCGCGCCGGTTTTTGTTCCTGATGAGCGCCGATAACCGTCGAGGTCCAGTTCATGAAAAAGCTTACCAACGCCACTGGCGCCCCAGTGGTCGATAACCTCAATATCCAGACCGCCGGCCCTCGTGGGCCGGCGCTCTTGCAAGACATCTGGTTGCTGGAAAAACTCGCCCACTTCGACCGCGAGCTGATCCCGGAGCGGCGCATGCACGCCAAGGGCGCGGGCGCCTACGGCACGTTCAGCGTCACCCATGACATCACGCGTTACACCAAAGCCGATATCTTCAGTTCAGTGGGCAAGCAAACGCCGTTGTTCGTGCGCTTTTCTTCGGTGGCCGGCGAACGCGGCGCGGCGGATGCCGAGCGCGACATCCGTGGCTTCGCGGTGAAGTTCTACACCGACGAAGGCAACTGGGACATTGTCGGCAACAACACGCCGGTATTTTTCTTCCGCGACCCGCTGCGTTTCTCCGACCTCAACCACGTGGTCAAGCGCGACCCGCGCACCGGCCTGCGCAATGCCACCAGCAACTGGGACTTCTGGACCCTGCTGCCGGAGGCGCTGCACCAGGTGACCATCGTCATGAGCGATCGCGGGATTCCCACCAGTTTCCGCCACATGCACGGCTTCGGCAGCCACACCTTCAGCCTGATCAATAGTGACAACCAGCGGGTGTGGGTGAAGTTTCACTTTGTCTGCCAGCAAGGTATCGAAAACCTCTCGGACGCTGAGGCTGCCGCGGTGGTTGGCAAGGACCGCGAAAGCAATCTGCGCGACCTCTACGAAGTCATCGAGCAGGGCAATTTTCCGCGCTGGAAACTGTGCATCCAGGTGATGGAAGAAGCGCAGGCGCTCAACTATCGGCATAACCCGTTCGACCTGACCAAAGTCTGGCCGCACGGCGAGTTTCCGCTGATCGAAGTTGGCGTCATGGAGCTCAACCGCAACGCCGAAAACCACTTCGCCGAAATCGAACAAGCGGCGTTCTCGCCGGCCAACGTCGTGCCGGGGGTGAGCTTCTCGCCGGACCGCATGCTTCAGGCGCGGCTGTTTTCCTATGGCGATGCCCAGCGCTATCGCCTGGGGGTGAACTTCAATCACATCCCGGTCAACGCACCGCGCTGCCCGGCTCACAGCTACCACCGCGACGGCGCCATGCGCACCGACGGCAACCTCGGAGGCACCGCCAGTTACTTCCCCAACAGCCTGGGCGAGTGGCAGGATTCACCGGAATTGGCCGAGCCGCCGCTGCCGCTGGAAGGCTTCGCGCAGCACTATGATCATCGGCTGGAAGAGGACCATTACGAGCAGCCGGGGAACCTGTTCCGCTTGCTCGACCCGGTGCGCAAACAGCTGCTGTTCGACAACACCGCGCGGGCCATGAACGGCGTACCGCAGGCGATTCGTCAGCGCCATATCGACAACTGCACCAAGGCTGATCCGGCGTATGGGTTTGGCGTGGTCGAGGCGTTGGAGCGCCTGACCCCGTTGGGCTGAAATCCCTGCGATCCGTAGGAGCCAGGCTTGCCGGCGAAGGCGATTTTACGGACGCCTTCGCGGGCAAGCCTCGCTCCTACAGGTTTTTGGGGGGGGGCGAGGTGTGGATTCACATGAGACTTGTAGGAGCCAGGCTTGCCGGCGAAGACGATTTTACGGGCGCCTTCGCGGGTAAGTCGGATCGCCGCACCGCTCGCTGCTACAACGGCCCGCGAGAGAGGGCGCGCACAACACGGCATCGCCACGCAAACGGATTGATCCCTTCGCTGCGGGTGAAGATGTGGCAGAAATGCGCCTGATCGCAGAAGCCGCATTCGAGGCTGATTTGCGTCAGTGTCAGGTCGGTACTCTGGATCAACTGCTTGGCCCGGGCGATCCGTTGGTGGCGAATCCAGTCTTGCGGCGAAAGCCCGGTGCTGCACTTGAATGCGCGGGAGAAATGACTGCGCGACAGGGCGCAGGCGCGGGCCAGTTCGGTCACTTCAACGGTTTCACCAAGGCGTTCGAGGATCAGTTGCTTGACCAGGCTTTCGCGCCACGGGGTCAGGCCGCCGGTGGTTTTCTTTCGCGTTTCAGTGACAGTCGCGCAGGCGAGGTTTTGCTGAGAAGAGGCCATGACAGATGTCCGTGTCGGTGAGCTTCATTCTTGGGCGCAGGGCTCTGGCAGGCGAGTTAAACGTTGTTAATTTCCATCGGTGCTCTGGCGGGGCAACGGCGCTAACTCAGCACATTGCTGCAATTTCCACGGGCACGATCCGTGCAAAATCGCCCTCATCCGGTGGCGTTCACATCGCCGCTTTTCTGACTCGATCAAGGGTGAAGGCATGAAACATTCTCTGGTTTGCGCACTGGGGCTCGCGGTCGCGCTGGCGTCCGGTATTGCCTCGGCGCAGGCACCGGCGCAGATCGGCACACAAGTGCCGGGCTACTTCCGCCTGGCGGTGGGCGATTACGAAGTCACGGCACTGTTCGATGGCTACAACGACCTGTCGTCCAAACTGCTCAAGGGCCTGACCCAGAGTCAGATCCGCGCGCTGCTGGCCCGTCGCTCGATTGAAACACCGGGGGTGCAGACCGCGTTCAACGCGTTTCTGATCAACACCGGCAAGCAACTGATCCTGGTGGATACCGGCGCCGGCCAGTGCATCGGCGAAACGGCCGGCAAGCTCTCGGACAACATGAAAGCCGCCGGTTATGAGCCCGCGCAAGTCGACACCATCCTGTTGACCCACTTGCACCTGGACCACGTCTGCGGGCTGGTCGACGGCCAGCAGAAGCCGGTTTTCGCCAACGCCACGGTCTTTGCTGCGAAGGCAGAGGCCGATTACTGGCTTGATCCGCAAGCCCTGGCCAAGGCGCCCGAGGGCGCCAAGCCGTATTTCAAAATTGCCCAGGACTCGACCGCACCGTATGTGGCCGAAGGCCGTTTCAAGACTTTCGCCGCCGGTCAGTCGCCGGTGCCGGGCGTGGTCGAGGCCGAGCTGGAACCCGGGCACACGCCGGGCAGCACTACTTACCGCTTTACCTCGCAGGGGCAAAGCATTCTGTTCATGGGCGATCTGGTGCATAACCTCGCCGTGCAGTTCGAGCACCCGCAAGTGTCGATCGGTTTTGACGTCAACAGCCAGCAGGCGATCAAGAGTCGCGCCAAGGTGTTCAGTGAGGCGGCGGCGAGTAAGACCTGGGTGACGGCGGCGCACTTGCCGTTTCCGGGCATCGGTCACATCGCAGCAGAGGGCAAGCACTTCCAGTGGGTGCCGGTCGAATACGGGCCTTACAAACGTGCGGCGAAAGTGCCTTTGATCGAGTAAAGTCTCAAGCGCTCATGCCTGGCTGAACACACAAGGAAACCGTGCCTATGAACCGTAACGATCTGCGCCGTGTCGACATGAACCTGCTGGTGATTTTCGAAGCGTTGATGTTCGAGAAGAACCTCACCCGTGTGGCCGAAAAATTGTTCATGGGGCAACCGGCGGTGAGTGCGGCGCTGGGGCGGTTACGGGATCTGTTCGACGATCCGTTGCTGCTGCGCAATGGCCGTAGCATGGAGCCGACGGCGCGGGCACTGGCGATTCTCAAGGAGCTGCAACCGGCGATGGATGTGATTTCCGGGGCGGTGAGCCGGGCCAAGGAATTTGATCCCTCGACCAGCTGCGACGTGTTTCGCATCGGGCTGTCGGACGATGCCGAGTTCGGTTTGTTTCCGCCGTTGTTGCGGCAACTGCAGGAAGAGGCGCCGGGGATCGTCGTGGTGGTGCGTCGCGCCAACTATCTGCTGATGCCGGCATTGTTGGCGTCGGGAGAAATTTCCGTGGGGGTGAGCTACACCACGGATTTACCGGCGAATGCCAAGTGCAAGAAGTTGCGGGACATCCCCTGCAAAGTGCTGCGCGGGGACAAGCGACCGGGGACACTGACGCTCGACGAGTATTGCGAACGACCGCATGCCATGGTGTCGTTTTCCGGCGACTTGAGCGGCAACATCGATCTGGATCTGGCCAAAGTCGGCCGCAGCCGCCGGGTGGTGTTGGGCGTGCCGCAATTCAGTGGCTTGCGGGCGTTACTGGCCGGTACTGAAATGATTGCCACGGTGCCGGATTATGCGGCGTGTGCGCTGGTTGAGGGGTGTGCGTTGCGGGCGGAGGATCCGCCGTTTCCCATTGATGCGGCGCAGTTGTCGATGGCCTGGAGCGGGGTGCATGACAATGATCCGGCGGAGCGGTGGTTGCGGTCGCGGATCAGTGAGTTCATGTCGAGGCCTTTGCCGGTTTCGGCTTGAACGTGGCGGCCTTCGGGCCGACCAGGTTCTTGGTGGTTGTGTACATATCCATTTCTGCGGTAACGGCTGCTTATGGTTTCGCCCTTACGGCGACTCCCTTTGGCAAACGCCCCAAAGGAAGCAAAGGTCTTCGCCCCAACGTCCGGCCCCTCGCCTAGGCTCGGCGTACCCTCGCTCCGGCATTCATCTGGGGGCATCGCCTCCGGTCGGCTTCGCTTCGACCTCCTCTCGATGTGTGCGGCTTCGCCGCACGGCGCTACGCGCCCAACCCCCAGATGAACGCCTCCACTCAGCCTCCCGAAGGGGCGGGTAGATCAAGAGCAGGCGAGCTAACGCTCGGCCTGATGAGTGGTGAGAAGCGGATGGTGCACGCTGATCCCTGTAGGAGCGAGGCTTGCCCGCGAAGGCGGCCTGACAGCCGACCAGTCTCTTGCTGGTACACATCATTCCACTGTGGGAGCGGGCTTGCTCGCGAAGGCGGAGTGCCAGTCAACATCAATGCTGAATGGCACACCGCCTTCGCGAGCAAGCCCACTCCCACAAGGGGAACGTGTGTTGATGTGAGGGGTGTGTTTTATAGTGTTTAACGTTACTTCCTGAAGGCTACAGATCCTTGCGCCGTTGCCTACGACTGCGCCAGAATCCGCCGGCTTGTGCGCTTTGACCCTGGTCTTTATCGTTTCCGCATCGCTGCCAATCAGCGATCGGGTTTAGCGACCTGATCAGGTATAAGCGCAACAACGCTCCATCTTTATTGCAGGCGCATGTCTGCAGTTTCGATAGGGTAGCTGTGCGCGGGAGACCCTCGGGTCTGCCGGGTCTTATACCTCTCGGTTCGCTAACCTGCGTACAGCCGCCACCCTTACTTGTTTAGCGACAGGTGCTGGTGGTTCCATCAGGTATAACGCAGATTCACCCTGTTCAAAGCCACACCCAATCCCGCGGAAGCCGACGACGTTTCCCCCTACGATCCCCTCGATCCGAAAAAGCTTCACAAAGCCGCCGACCGCGCACTGGATCACTACCTCAATCCGACTGCCCTCAAAGCCCCCGTCATCCGCAAGCCCAGCACAATGTTCATCGTCGCCCCTGATATCGATAACGAAAGCCTGCTGGCCCACGCTTGCTAATCCCTGGCATCGGCGAGTGTGCTGGCCAGTGATTTTGCCGGGCATCTGGAGGGTCCGCAGCGGCATACGGTGTTGGCGATTCAGCAGGTCATCATGCTGGCCGAGCTGGCGGTGAATCGGGCGCTGGACGGTGTTGATCCGCGGTAGCTTCGTCGATTGAAAACGGTCTCGGCAGGGGCCGTTTTTTATGTCTGGCACACATGCCATTCGTCTGTAAAAGCTGTCGACCTGTAAGTTCTGACAGTAGCCATTGGTCTCTATCCGATGTGAGATAGGCTCGCACCCCCGAAAGCGGGGGCTAGGTCAATCCCGCACAGAGAGCGAATGATGAAGAGTCCGTCTAGCTTAGTCACCGACGACCTGCCGCCCCCGTACATCAAGGAAAACCCGGCCTTCACCCTCCTGAATCCAGTACCGGTCAGGCATACCCTTACTGTCGTCCTGAACGATGAAATGCAACCCACGGACCGTTTTAGCGTGAAGTGGCAGGGGGCGCCGGGGACGCCGGCGGAGGGTTCATATACCTCGGACTTCGTCCTGGTCGGTAATGCACGCCCTGTGGAGCTTAGAATCCCCAATTCGCTGGTGACATACAATCTGGGCCAAACGATTACGCTGACTTACACCGTCATCAGCGGCGACTTGGAGCCCAAAACCTCGCAACCACTGATTTTGTATGTGCTGCCATTGGCGCAAGGTGATTTGCCCAGACCGTTTATCCCGCAGGCGGACAACGGTGGTGAAGGTTTGAAATTGGATGTGAATAATCTGACCGAATTCACCCTGCGAATAAACGGATGGCCTCTGATTGCTTACAATCAAACCTTCTGGTTACGGCTCAGAGGGACTAATGCCAACGGCAGTGCTTTCGAAGTCATGTATTGGCCAGGCATCGTTGTCGACGAGTCCTTTATCTTGAGAGGCTTTCATGCGCAAAACCATGACGCCGCCCCACTCAAGGGGCTGAGGAATCTCAGTATTCTGACGTTAGAGCTTATGGCGACACTGGGTCGAAGTCAGGATGAAGCGGTCGCAATGAGGTTTGCTCCGCGACATTACATCGTCAGGACAGACTCAACGATCACGCCGGAAGCACCCCTGATCAAGTCAGTGAAAAATCCACTCGGTCAGGACATTGCCGATGGGCAGGACACCGTGCACACCACCGTGACGATCGACGGTACCGCCATGGAGGGTGAAGAGGTGGAAGTCTTTGACAGGCAAACACCCATAGGTACGGTCAGGGCCGATGCCGGCCGTTGGGAATACCGAGTGGCCGCATTGACTGAAGGATCACACGAATTCAAGGCCCAAGCCTTGTACGGCAATGGTGATGTGTCCAACCGATGGACGATCAACGTGTTGAGGGACGATCGACAGTTGAGGATCAAAGAAGCGCTCGATAACATCGATCTGGATCCTCTGGCAGTAACGCGAAGTCTGACCGCCATCGTGAATTACGACATTCGAGTCAACGACAGGATCAGGGTGACCTGGACTGCTGCGCAAGGCACGCCAGCGGCGGGTTCGCAGACGACAAACACCTTCGTGGCCGTCAGCACCGGGCCGATAGAAATAGCGCTGCGCGTTCCACTGGTGGCGTTTAGTCTGGGTAAAACGGTGGAAATTACCTACACCTATGAACGTGGGGTATCGCCTCCGGTGACCTCACAACCGTTTCCTATTAATGTGCGGCCTCTCCCGGCTGCTGTGTTCATTGCTCCGGTGATAACCCAGGCGAACGGGACAAACGTTTTGATTCTGCAAGATGTAATGGCCGGGGCGACTCTCCTGTTCGGCGGCTGGCCGCATATTGCCACTGGACAGCGAGTCTGGCTGGATCTGGAGGGCGAAAACGGCAGCGGCACCAGTCACAATCTCACCCCATGGATCGGCACGAACAACACGGTTTACCGAAGTTGGGCCACGTCCAATAGCTACAGCCTCACTATTGCGTACAGCTATCTGCAGCACTTGAGGGATGGCAGCACATTGTCCATTCGCTTCCGGATCAATATGGATCAGGTCCCTGATCCCGCGAGGGTGGTGGTCTTTGATGTCCGTGAATATATCGTCCGGGCCACGCCTTGAAGGGGCCAGCATCACGGCCATGGATTAGATGATAAGTAACGGCCTCTATTGAGGCCGTTTTTTGTGCCCGGCATAAATCTGCCGAACGATGAAGATCCGGCTCATCCACAAAAACAGCACACACATCCAATTTCCCCCGCTCCGGTCCCGGCACTATCAAACCAGGTCCCGGCGCATGAACGCCGGTGGTTTTTCATTTGTGCAGGTAGCCCATGAATACGTCGCGATGGGATGAGCGGGCGCAGGATCTCGGACTGTTGTTTTTGCGGGTCAGTGGCGGTGTGTTTCTGCTGTGGGTGCACGGTTTGCCGAAGCTGCTTAACTACAGCGCTCAACTGCAAGTCATCGAAGACCCATTTCACCTGGGTGCGAACGTCACGCTGATGCTGGCGATTTTTGCCGAGGTGCTGTGCCCGTTGCTGATTATCGCCGGGGTGTTGGTGCGTCTGGCGTGCCTGCCGATTTTGGCGGTGCTGTTGATTGCGCTGCTGGTGGTGCACGCGCAATGGAGTCTCGATGAAGGGCAGTTCGGTTGGCTGCTGTTGATTGTGTTCACCAGCCTTCTTATCGCCGGGCCGGGACGGCTGGCGCTCAATGTCCGACTTGCCGGAGCTTTGCGTTATGCCTGAATCCAATCGTTTCGAGGAAGTCGTGACCCTGGTGATCAAGCACCGGGTCAAGGCCGGTTTTGAAGTGCCCTACGAAGCCTGGTTGCGCAACATTGTCAGCATCGCCGGGCAGCAGGACGGGCACTTGGGCGTGGACGTGATGCGCGGTAAAAACGCGGGCCTGGACATGTACACCTGCGTGCTGCGCTTTTGCTCGACTGACGCGATGCAGCGTTGGCTCGACTCGCCGCAACGGCAAGTTCTGGTCAACGAAGCCACGCCGATGCTCGCCGATGGCGACCAGACCGAGGTCAACCCGGTCAATGAATTCTGGTTCGCGCCGCAAGCCGAAGCCGCTTCGCCGCCACCGCCGCGCTGGAAGCAGGCCGTGGTGACGTTGCTGGTGATTCTGCCGCACACCTTGCTGGTGCCGCTGCTCTGGGGCCCGCTGCTGCAACTCAACGCCATCCTGTCCAATTACGTGGTCGCCACGTTCCTGATCACGCTGACCATCGTCCTCTCGGTGGTTTACCTGTTCATGCCGATGGCGACGCGTCTGTTCGCGCCCTGGCTGTCTCAATCCACTCCGTCCAAGGAAACGCGATGAACGCCGATCTGATTTTATTCAATGGCCAGTTTCATACCGTTGACCGTGAAAACCCACGCGCCAGCGCGGTGGCGATCAGCGAAGGTCGCTTCGTCGTGGTCGGCACCGACGCCGAAGCGATGGCCATGCGCGGGTCGGGCACGCAGGTCATCGACCTCAAGGGTCGCTGCGTCATTCCCGGCCTCAACGACTCGCACTTGCACCTGATTCGCGGCGGCTTGAACTACAACCTCGAACTGCGTTGGGAAGGCGTGCCGTCGGTGGTCGATGCCTTGCGCATGCTCAAGGATCAGGCCGATCGCACGCCCACGCCGCAATGGGTGCGGGTGGTCGGTGGCTGGAACGAATTCCAGTTCGCCGAAAAGCGCATGCCGACCCTCGAAGAACTCAATCAGGCCGCGCCGGACACCCCGGTGTTTGTCCTGCATTTGTACGATCGCGCCTTGCTCAACCGCGCCGCTTTGCGCGTGGCCGGTTACACCCGCAACACGCCGAACCCGCCGGGTGGCGAGATCGTGCGCGATAGCAACGGTGAGCCGACCGGCATGCTGGTGGCGCGTCCGAACGCGATGATTTTGTACTCGACGCTGGCCAAGGGGCCGAAGTTGCCGCTGGAGTATCAGGTCAACTCGACCCGCCAGTTCATGCGTGAACTCAATCGCCTGGGCCTGACCAGCGCCATCGATGCCGGCGGTGGTTTCCAGAATTATCCCGACGATTACCAGGTGATCGAGCAGTTGGCCAAGGACCAGCAGCTGACCATTCGCATCGCCTACAACCTGTTCACGCAGAAGCCGAAAGAAGAGCTGACCGACTTCAAAAACTGGACGTCGAGCGTGACCCTGCATCAGGGCGACGATTACCTGCGACACAACGGCGCCGGGGAAATGCTGGTGTTTTCGGCGGCAGATTTCGAGGATTTCCTCGAGCCGCGTCCAGACCTGCCGCAAACCATGGAAGACGAGCTGGAACCGGTGGTCCGTCACCTCGTCGAGCAGCGCTGGCCGTTCCGCTTGCACGCCACGTACAACGAATCCATCAGCCGCATGCTCGACGTGTTCGAGAAGGTCAACCGCGACATTCCGTTCAACGGTTTGCCATGGTTTTTCGACCACGCTGAAACCATCACGCCACAAAACATCGAGCGGGTGAGGGCGCTGGGGGGCGGTATCGCGATTCAGGATCGCATGGCGTTTCAGGGCGAGTATTTCGTCGAGCGTTACGGCGCCAAAGCGGCCGAAGCGACGCCGCCGATCAAGCGCATGTTGGCCGAAGGTGTACCGGTCGGCGCCGGCACCGATGCCACGCGGGTGTCCAGCTACAATCCATGGACCTCGTTGTATTGGATGGTCAGCGGTCGCACCGTCGGCGGCCTGGAACTGCACGCCGAGGGCCTGTCCCGGCAGACCGCGCTGGAGCTGTTCACCCACGGCAGCGCCTGGTTCTCTTCCGAACAGGGCAAAAAAGGCATGATCAAGGTCGGCCAACTGGCGGATGTCGCGGCGCTCAGCGCGGACTTTTTCAGCGTCGATGAGGAAGCGATCAAGTGGATCGAGTCAGTGTTGACCGTGGTCGGCGGCAAGGTGGTGTACGCCGCCGGTGATTTCGAAAAACTCGGACCAGCCAGCGTGCCGGTGCTGCCGGACTGGTCGCCGGTGGTCAAGGTGCCGGGTCATTGGCGTCCGACGTCGCCGATGCAGGCGCAGGTCCACCATTGCAGCGGGCCGTGCGGCGTGCATGCCCACAGCCATGAAAAGGCCCGTTTGTCGAACGCGCCGGTCAGTGATTTTGCGGGTTTCTGGGGTGCGTTCGGTTG
Organism: Pseudomonas sp. LBUM1660; assembly: GCF_059695935.1. Lineage (NCBI taxonomy): Bacteria > Pseudomonadati > Pseudomonadota > Gammaproteobacteria > Pseudomonadales > Pseudomonadaceae > Pseudomonas > Pseudomonas sp. LBUM1660. The sequence goes on from NZ_CP166795.1 coordinate 2,486,583, forward strand.
TTCGTGCTTCGCGTTCTGACGATCACAAAACGCGCCGATGTACCGCGTCGGCGCCTTGCGTAATACCCATCCATCGAGGAGTTTCACATGAGCAACGTTCCGTACAAACGCCTGAACAAAGACGATGCCGTAGTCCTGTTGGTCGACCACCAGACCGGCCTGATCTCGCTGGTCCAGGATTTCTCGCCGAACGAATTCAAGAACAACGTGCTGGCCCTCGCGGACCTGGCCAAGTTCTTCAAACTGCCGACCATCCTCACCACCAGTTTCGAAAACGGCCCGAACGGCCCGATGGTACCTGAGCTCAAGGAACTGTTCCCGGACGCGCCGTACATCCCGCGTCCAGGCCAGATCAATGCCTGGGACAACGAAGATTTTGTCAAAGCCGTTAAAGCCACTGGCCGCAAGCAACTGATCATCGCCGGTGTGGTGACCGACGTTTGCGTGACCTTCCCGACGCTGTCGGCACTGGCGGAAGGCTTTGAAGTGTTTGTGGTGACCGATGCCTCGGGCACCTTCAACGAAACCGTGCAGCAAGCGGCCTGGGCACGCATGTCGGCGGCCGGTGCACAACTGGTGAACTGGTTCTCGGTGGCGTGCGAGCTGCAGGGTGACTGGCGCAACGACATGGAAGGCCTGGCGAACCTGCTGTCGCCGCGCATTCCGAACTATCGCAACTTGATGAACAGCTACGTGGCGCTGACTTCGAAGTAAGCTCGGCGATCCATAAAAATGCCCGCGACTGTGCGGGCATTTTTTTGTCTGGCACAACACCATTTTGTGGTGAGGTTTTTTGTGGCGAGGGAGCTTGCTCCCGCTTGAGCGCGCAGCGCTCACCAAAAAGGGGTTGCTTCGCAGCCCAGCGGGAGCAAGCTCCCTCGCCACAAAAGCACTCCACCACAACATTCAGGCCGCCACAAAAACTAGGCCTGTTGGCGCTTCTGCAGCCAGCTGAGGAAGCCGCTTTTCTTGATTTGCACCGGTTTGGCCATCAACGCCAACCGGCTGTTCTGCTGCCGCACTGCCTGAAGCTTGTTCAACGCCCGACCCACTTCAACCCGTTGCTCCATGCAACCACGGGTCAGGGTTTTGTCGATCCGGTAAATGATGCACGAGGTCAGCGTTGTGAACGTCGCCTGGGACGGCGTATCGGTCAGGATGCTTTGTTCACCCATCACCTCACTCGGCCCCATGCGCCCGGCTTCGGTTTGCCCGGTGCCGTCGGGCACGGTAGCGCTGACCACCCCCGTAGCAATCACCATCAGGCTGTCCGGCACTTCGCCCAATCCCAATACCACCTGGCCGGCCGCGTACTGCTGCGCCACCATCGACTGAGCCATTTGATCGCGCTCGTCCTCACTCAAGGAACGGAAGACCTTCACTTCATCCAGCAACGCCCGCGCACGGGTCGTCGGTTCAATCACACCATCGATCTGCCGAGATATCCCCGCCGCTTCGAGGTGCCGGTGCGCCAGGTCGAACAGCTGGTTGCGCACGTCGCTCTTCTTGCCGAGCTCGGCGATAAAACCGCTGGCCACGTATTCGGACAGGGTTTCGCCAGCCTCTTTGAGCACCACTTTCGGCGCAGGGGTGAGCAGCAAACTGCTGCTGCCTTGAAGCGTGCGCTCCAGCGCATCCAGCACCCGACGCGGGCGAATGTGGTTGGGCACTTGAATGCTGATCGACACGCCGTGCATGTTGGTCGGCCGGCTGAGGTTGACGATCTTCGCTTTGGCCGCCACCGAGTTCGGCACCACCGCGGTGCTGCCGGCGCTGGTCAGCAGGTGCGTGGCGCGCCAGTCAATGTCGAGCACTTTGCCCTCGACGCCATCGATCATGATCCAGTCATCCACCTGATACGGCTTGGTGGTGTTGAGCACGATCCCGGAAAACACGTCGCTCAAGGTGCTTTGCAGCGCTAGGCCGACGACGATGGCCACGACACCGGATGTCGCCAGCAAGCCTTTCACCGGCAGCTCCAGCACGTAACCGGCCGCCGCGACGATGGCGATCAGGAACACCAGCGCGCCGATGACGTCCTGCAACAAGCGACCGCTGTGACCGATGCGGCGCATCAGCACCAGGCCGATGACTTCGGTGAGCACCCGCGCGGCGTACAGCCACCAGAGAATCCCCAACGCCGTGGCGCCCAATTGCGCGACGCGATCCTCGGCGAACAGCGGCGCCTGCAACGGGCTCACACCGGCATTGATGACCAGTGCGCTGAACATCACAAACAGCGTCAACCGCACGCCAACCCGCGTGACGCGATGCTTGAACGGCGCGAGGTGCCAGAGCACGGCGTCGATCACCAGCAGCAGGGCACTCCAGGACAGCAGGTGAGCGAGGACAAAGGACATGGGGAACTCCGACTAAGGATCACTTTCGATTCATGTAGCAGCTGTCGAGCCCCGGCGAGGCTGCGTTCGGCTGCGAAGCAGTCGTAAAATCAGGCGATGCGTTTTTTCAGGAAAATCACGCCTACAGGGTTCACGACTGCTTCGCAGCCGAACGCAGCCTCGCCCGGGCTCGACAGCTGCTACAAGGGCAAGCAGCTTCGCCACACTTGGTTGTGTGGCGAGGCGAGGTGACTCAGTTCAAGTGAGTCTTGAGCTCCAGTGCCGCCTGGCGAACCGCCGCTTTCACCTCCGGAATCTGGCTCAGCGGGTTGAGCAGGCCGAAGTCGTGGATCATGCCGTTGTAACGCACAGCCGTGACCGGCACACCGGCCGCGTCGAGGTGGCGGGCATAGGCTTCGCCTTCGTCACGCAACACGTCGAATTCGGCGGTTTGCACCAGGGCGGCGGGCAGGCCTTTGAGCTGTTCGGCACTGGCTTGCAACGGCGAGGCATGAATCTGCGCACGCTCGGCCTGGTCGGTGGTGTAGTTGTCCCAGAACCAATTCATCATGCTCTTGGTCAGGAAGTGGCCTTCGGCAAATTGCTGGTACGAGCCGCTGTCGAACTGCGCATTGGTCACCGGCCACATCAACAACTGGAAGCGCAGCGCCGGGGTTTTCTGTTCCTTGGCCATCAACGCGACGACCGCCGCCATATTGCCGCCGACACTGTTGCCGGCCACCGCGAGGCGCTGGCCATCGACGCCGATGTCCTTGCCATGCTCGGCCACCCAACGGGTCGCGGCGTAAGCCTGGTTGATCGCGGTCGGGTAGTGCGCTTCCGGCGATGGCGTGTAATCGACATACACCGCGACCGCGCCGGAGCCCACCACCAGGTCGTGAATCAGACGCTGGTGAGTCGGGTAATCGCCCAACACCCAACCGCCACCGTGGAAGAACATGAACACCGGCAATTCACCTTTGACCTTGGCCGGCCGGACGATTTTCAAGTTGATGGTTTGCCCATCGACCTTGATCGCACGGTCGCTGACGTCTACACCCGACAGATCAACCTTCACCGAGTTTTGCGCTCCGGTCAGTACCGCACGGGCATCTTTCGGGCTCAACTGCTCGAGCGGCTTGCCACCGCCGGCGGCGAGGGCTTCGAGGAAAGCCTGGGTGGTGTGTTCGACACCCGGGCTGCCGGCGGCGAATGCGTTGCCGATGGAGAGGGCGAGAAGGGACGCGGTCAGGGTTTTGTTGACGATGTTCATGGGGCAAATCCTTTTTAATTAATTAGAGTTTGATGACCTGAGGTCGGGTCGCTGCTGGCGCTGGGGTCCAGGCCTCAGCAACACCGTGGACACAGATTAATAGGTCGCCCCAAAGGGAAAAAGCGGCTATAAAGTGTCTGACTGTCAACCAGGGCGTGACAATGAACCCGTTCGAAGATATGCGTATTTTTTGCCAGGTCATGGACTCCGGCAGCTTCACCTCGGCAGCCGATCAATTGGGCCTGTCCAAGCAGTTCGTCAGCCGTCGCCTGATGCAACTCGAAGAGCGTTTGGGGGTGCGCTTGCTCAACCGCTCCACGCGGCGCCTGGACGTCACGCCGCTGGGTCAGAGCTATTACGAGTCGGCGTTACGCTTGCTCGGTGAAGTCGAGCAAGTGGAGCAGGGCATCGCCGGCCAGACCACCGAGCCGCGCGGCACCATTCGCGTGAGTGCGCCGTTGTCGTTTGCGCTGGCGCACCTGGGGTGTCTGCTGCCGTTGTTTTTACAGCGCTACCGCGATGTCACGGTGGAAGTGGACTTGAGCGATCGGCCGGTGGACTTGCTCAGCGAGGGGTACGACCTGGCGTTGCGCATCGGCATCCTGGAGGACTCGACCCTGATCGCCCGCCGCATCGCCTCCATCCAGCGGGTGTACTGCGCTAGCCCGGCTTATCTGGCCGAGCGTGGTACGCCACTCAAACCCGAAGATTTGCACAATCATGACTGCCTGCCTTATGGCCACGGTCGTCAGGTGCAATGGCGTTTCGAAGGGCAGGGCAAGCCGCTGAGCGTCAACGTGACGGGCAGGATGCGGGTCAATAACGGGGAGTTGCTCAAGGACGCGGCGGTGGCCGGGATGGGGATTACGTATTTGCCGACGTTCATTGTCGGTTCGGCGCTGAAGGAGGGTCGGCTGGTGCCGGTGCTGGATGAGTTTCGTCCTCAACCGCTGACGTTGTCGGCGGTGTATCCGCAGCATCGCCAGAGTTCGCGGCCGGTGCAGGCGTTGATTGAGTTTTTGCGCGAGCGGCTGGATCGGGTTGAGTGTGGGTTGTAGCACACCGGCTCCCACCATCCCTTGTAGGAGCGAGGCTTGCCCGCGAAGGCGTCGTGACATTCAAAACAAGCGTTGACTGATACGACGCCTTCGCGGGCAAGCCTCGCTCCTACAGGGGATTTGTGGCGTTTTTGAGGTTAGTGTTTGTCAGGTTCTTTTGTTATCGCCTGGCTCGCCACCGACATGCACGCCGTGGTCGTCACCGATCTCGCCGGAGCGATGTACGCCGTGGTCGTCGCCGATTTCGCCGGAGCGATGTACGCCGTGGTCATCACCGATTTCGCCGGAACGATGCACGCCGTGGTCGTCACCGGGTTCGGCGTGAGTGCCACTGCGTCCGGAGGAGGCTGTGCTGCCGGAGTGTCCCGAACCATGGTCGCCGCTGCTGTGACCGCTGCCGCTGTTGCCGCCGCTGCCGTTTCCACTATGGCCGCCGCCATTGCTACCGCCGCCGCTGCCACCGTGACCACCGCCATTGCCGCCGCCACCGCTTCCGCCACCGGAACCACCGCCGCCGTGACCGCCGCCGCCGCCACCAGAACCGCCGCCGTGACCACCGCCACCACCGCCAGAACCGCCACCGCCAGAACCACCCCCACCGCCGCCCGATCCGCCGCCGCCACCACTACCACCATCCTTGGCCTGGGCACTTGACACCCCGGACAAACTGTCCGGAATCAATACGGTAGACGCCGACAGAACTGCGCCAATAGCTACTGCAAGTAAAAGCTTGTTGATGTGCATGTCGTTCTCCGTCTTGTTACTCAGGTTGGAACGTTGATGAACAATGCAACTTGCTGCTCGATTCAATGGGTGAACACCGCAGCGCGCTGATTAATTCAGGTGCAACGTGGATGAACGATGAACGGTACAACTCGACCCTGTTCCAGAAGGTCAGTGAATACTCGAGGCCAGCTCGAAAATCGGGATGTACATCAGGATCACGATGACCCCGATCAGCAGGCCGATGAAGGTCATGAGCAAGGGTTCGAACAGCCGCACGAACCATTCGATCCAGCGGCTGATTTCTTCGTCGTAGAAGTCAGCGCTGCGCTCCATCATCTGGCCGAGGTTGCCGGACTGTTCGCCCGCTCGAAGCAAGCGCAGGGACACCGGGGTCACCAGGTGATTGAGTTCCAGCGCGGTCGACAGCGATTGCCCCTCGCGTACCCGTTCGCAGGCCTGGTCCAGGCGCACGCGGGAGGCGGGGGTGAGCAGGCCGCGAACCATGCCCATGGCGGTGACGAGAGGGATGCCGCCCTGCAAAAGGATTCCCAGGGAGCGATAGAAGCGCGCCAGTTCGTACATGAAGATGCGTTGGTGGACCGCCGGGAGTTTTTCGATCACACGGTCGACGCCCCGACGAAAGGCCGGTTGTCGCTGAAGAAAGCCGAGGGCGACGATGATCGCCGCCAATGTGCCGAAGAATTCACCCTGGTGGGCGTGAAGGAACATCCCGCAGCTCATCAGCACTTGCGACAGCCACGGCAGATTCGACCCCAGCCCTTCGAACACCAGGCTGAAGCGCGGCACCACGTAACCCATCAGGAACAACACCACGCCACCACCCACTACCAGCAACAGCAGGGGGTAGATCGAAGCGCTGACGATTTTTTGCCGAACCTCGTCCATGCGCTGGCGATAGCTGACATAGCGGCCCAGGGCATCGCCCACGGCGCCGGTCTTCTCGCTGGATTGCACCAGCGCCACGTAGAGCGGAGGGAACACAGCCGACAACTGGGCCAGCGCTTGGGAGAACGATTTGCCTTCATAAAGCAGGCGCACCAGTTCGCTCAAGGTTTTACGGGCCTGTGGCGCGTTCTCTTTTTCCGCCAGGCTTTCCAGCGCATCGATCAACGGCAGGCCGGCATTGAGCAAGGTGGTCAGTTCCTGGCTGAACAACACCAGGTTGAAGGTCTCGCGCTTCTGCAAACGCAACGCGCGCCAGTGCCGCTCGACGTGCAGGCTGACCACGCGCAAACCCTGGTCTTCGACGATGCGCCGGGCTTCGCTGTGGCCGGGGGCCTCTACGGTCATCGAGACCACGCCGGCCTTGCCCACTGCCTTGAGATGAAAGCGCATGGTCGCCACCCCCGTCATTGCCAGCTGGTGACTTCGGCGTTCTCGCCTTCGCCGCCGGGTTGGCCGTCCTTGCCCATGGACAGCAGATCGTATTCGCCGTTTTCGCCGGGGTAGCGGTAGTTGTAGTTGCGGCCCCACGGATCCTGCGGCAGTTTTTTCTGCAAATAAGGACCGGTCCATTTGGTTTCATCGCTTGGCGCAGTGACCAGCGCCTGCAAACCCTGTTCGGTCGACGGGTAATGGCCGACTTCCAGGCGGTATAGGTCGAGCGCCTTGCCCAGGCCTTCGATTTGCGCCTTGGCCACCTTCACTTCGGAGCGGCCCAGTTGGGCGAAGTACTTCGGCGCGACGATGCCGGCCAACAGCCCCAGCACCACCAGCACCACCAACAGTTCGAGCAGGGTGAACCCGCTTTGAGTACGCGGGGCGGAACACAAACGCTGATTCATGATGACCTCACACAGTCGGCAGAAGGGTCGCCCTGAAGGCGTATGCAATTGCCATGCTCACCCCCAGTCATTCTTCCACAACCCCTGTATTGCGGGCCTTTGCGCTTCCGGCACAGTGCTTGCGTATGGCTTGTTTACTACCGGCCATTGGGGCATTACCCCCATTTTTCGGGGCCGGGCAGGGGAGGCACAATAATGAAAACACTCACCACAGGACTGCTCGGCTGTTTGCTGCTGACGAGCGTCGCACAGGCCGATGTGTTCGTATCCGTGGACGCCAAGGGCAGCTACGTACTGTCCAATGTTCACCGTCCCGGCCGCACCTATGAACGGGTCATTCACGAGCCCCAATCCTCGCTGGTCGGTCTTGATCAGCAGCCCCAGATGATTGCCAGGCAACCTTATGCAGAGCTGGTGTCGGCGGCCGCCACGGCCAATGAATTGCCGGCGGCGCTGTTGCACGCTGTCATCCGCGAAGAGTCCCGCTACAACTCGGATGCGACGTCCCCTAAAGGCGCCGGTGGGCTGATGCAATTGATGCCCGATACCGCGCGGGAGATGGGAGTGAAAAACGTCTATGACCCCAAGGCGAACATCCAGGGTGGTGCCAAATACCTCAAGCGCCTGCTGACCCTCTTCGACAACGACATCACCCTCGCCGTGGCGGCCTACAACGCCGGGCCACAAGCGGTGTTGAGCCGTGGCGGGGTGATCCCTCCGTTCGCTGAAACCCAGCGTTATGTGCCCAGTGTCTTACGCCAATACCGCCGCTTGCAGGGGCTGGCCGTGGATGCACCGCTGTGATTGGCGAGTGTGGGGAACGTCCCCCAATAGTGGGGCAACAAAGACTGGGCCGAAAAGTGGGGAATAAGTGGGGAATATCCCCCGAGTTATCAAATGGTTGCTTCAAGCGGCTGAAAACTAACTGAATTTTTTATGGCATGCGGATTGCTCAAGGGGATTTGTCGAGAATTGTTCCCTGTGAGCACCCACAGCGAGGCCCGTTATAATGACCGGCATACCTTACGCGTCGTCCTTGTTTAAATTTGCGCTGTTGGTGGTGTCGATGTTCGGCATTGAGATGGCCGAGGCGGCCTTGCGCTGCGAGCGCAATCTGGTGGCGAACGTCGTAGCGCTGGATCAGCCGCTGATGTTCAACCGCCTCGGCGCGCAAAACGTTAACGGCATGATGTTCGCCCTGCGCCGCGACGTGGTCGACGACCACAGTGTGTCCCTGGCCCAGGGCGGCGCGGCAGTGCCGGGCAAAGTCTCGCTGCGGCCCGACAAGCGTCCGCGCCCCTTGGTGTTGCGGGTTGCCGCCGGTGACTGCCTGACGATCAACCTGCAGAACCTGTTGGCGTATCAGGCTAACCCCGGCTCGCACGACGATGGCGAGGAAGAAGAGGGCGAGATCGAGGGTGAAGTCGAAATCGGAAACGTGGACGAATTCAAAGTCGATGAGCAGGTCACCGACCGCCATGTCGGCTTCCAGGTCAACGGCCTGCAAGCGGTCAACAGCATCGACGACATCGCCTCGTACACCGGGCGCAACGGCAATTCGCTGGTCGCCCCCGGCGGCACCCGTTCCTACACCTTGTTCGCCGAGCGCGAAGGGGCGTTCGCCGCCAGCAGCCGTGGCGCCACCTTCGGCGGCGAAGGCGATGCGGGCAACGTTGCCAATGGCCTGTTCGGTCAGGTCGTGGTGGTGCCCAAGGGCAGGCGCAGCTACCGCAACACCATAACCGAAGAAGAAATGCGCCTGGCCAGCGCCGGCCGCACCCCGGCCGGTCAACCGATCGTCGATTACCAGGCACGCTACCCGCAACGCGAACCATGGATCCGTGAAGGCAAGGCCGGCACACCGATCATCAACATGGTCGACGGCAATGAAATCATCTCCAGCGAAAGCGACGCGATCGTGATGGGCAGCAACGCCGACGGCAGCTTCCCTCCGTCGACCTATCCGCTGGAAGCCATCGGTAAACGCAACCCGGCGATTCCGAACCGGCTGGAACCGTTCCGCGATTTCGCCTCGCAGTTCCAGGATGAAACCGCCGCGACCCAGGCATTCCCCGCTTATTGGGCAGACCCGGTCATGGCCCACGTGCTGGAGCCGACCCGCGACTCGTTCATGATCAACTATGGCTCCGGCGGCATGGGCGCCGAGGTGGTGGCCAACCGTTTAGGCGTAGGGCCGATGCACGATTGCCTGTCCTGCGCCTATGAAGAATTCTTCCTTAGCTCGCACACCGTTGGCGACGTCGCGATGCTGGTGGACGTGCCGGCGAACGCTGGCCTGGAAGGCATTCTTCCAGGGCAGGTACCGCGCGCCGATCAGATCGGGGTCAAGGCGACCATGGCGCTGTATCCGTCCGAGCCGTCCAACGTCAACCACAGCTACATCGGTGACTTCATCAAGTTCCGCAACACCCACAACGGCCACGAGCAGCACGTCTTTCACCTGCACGGCCATCAATGGTTGTTCAACCCCAACGACGACAACTCCGACTATGTGGATGCCCAAGGCATCGGCCCGGGCGCCGGTTACACCTATGAAATCGCCAATGGTGGTTCGGGCAACCGCAACCGCGTAGCGGGCGATGCGATTTACCACTGCCACTTCTATCCGCACTTCGCACAAGGTATGTGGAGCATGTGGCGGGTGCACGACGTGTTTGAAGAAGGCACCAGACTTGAGGTTTCCGAACAGGGCGCCGACGGTTTTCACAGTGAGCCTTACGCGCTACGCAGCGGTAAACCGGCAACCGGTGCGCGGGCCTTACCCGATGGCGAGATCGTTGCAGGCACACCAATTCCCGCTGTCGTGCCGCTGCCGGGCAAAGCCATGGCACCGATGCCAGGCAAAGTCGCGGTCGTACCGAAAATCGGTGAAACCCTGGTGGCCGGTGGTGATGACGATGACGATGACGATGATGACAGCGGCAGCGGCAGCGGCGGCGCTCAGGCCATCGGTTCCCTGGCCTTGGTGGATCGCAGCGAAGCCAACCGCAATGCCGACGGCAGCCTGAAAAACCCTGGCTACCCGTTCTGGATTGGCGGCATGGAAAGTTCGGTCGGCCAACGTCCACCAACCCCGCCTCTGGACATGCTCGACGCCGCCAAGGCTCAGGCCTTGAAGTCCAGCGGCAATGCCTTGTGGGCTAATCTCGACCCGGCTCAGTCCGGTGGCTGGGACGGCGGCCTGGGACGCCATACCCTGGACGGCGTCTCCGCTGGTGGCGCGGCGAATACCATTACTACGTCTCTGGATTTTTCCAAAGAAGTGACCCGGGCGAAACCGATTTACATGCCGGAAGAAGGCACCGAAGTCGAACAGGCGGCCATGGCCTTCCATGCCAAAAAAGACCACCCAAGCTTCGCGGTGCTGCCCGGGAGTCAAATCGTGGCGCGTAACTTCCGCACCAACGGCGCGTTGCCAACGGCAGGCGCGCCTTACTTCGAACCTTGCATGGATGACCGGCAAAAACGCCTGACCAGCAGCGCCGGCACCGGCGAGTTCGCCAGCGGTGAACGCATCGACGGCATGTCCTACAAAGGCTCCTCGACCTTCACCGCCGACCGTCCACGGGTCTACAAAGCGGCGAACATCCAGTTCGATGCGGTGTACAACAAGGTCGGCTACCACTTCCCGCAAGCGCGCATCCTGGCCCTGTGGGAAGACGCCTGGCCGGTCATCACCAAGCAGCGTCCGCCAGAGCCTTTGGTGATGCGCATGAACACCTTCGACTGCGTGCAGTACCAGCAAACCAACCTGGTGCCGGCCATCTATGAGATGGACGACTATCAGGTGCGCACACCGACTGACGTGATCGGTCAGCACATTCACCTGCCGAAATGGGACCTGGTGTCTGCCGACGGTTCTTCCAACGGCTGGAACTACGAAGACGGCGTCCTCTCCCCAGGTGCCGTGCAAGAACGCATCCACGCCATTCGCGAGTTCAACCAGTGCGAAGGCACCGACCCACGGGACGGCACACCGGCCTGCCCGAAAGCCAAGAATCACCCGTACTTCGGTCAGTTTGGCCGGGCGGATTGGGTCGGGGCGCGCACGGCGATGCAGCGCTGGTTCGTCGATCCGGTGGTGAACGCCAAAGGTGTCGACCGTGGCCTGGGGACCATTTTCACCCACGACCACCTGGGCCCATCGACGCACCAGCAGATTGGCCTGTACGCCACCGTGCTGGCTGAACCGGCCGGTTCCACCTGGTTCCACGCTGAAACCGGCGAGCCGTTGTACAGCGGCGCGCGCCAGGACGGCGGGCCGACTTCGTGGCAGGCGGTGGTGTCCACCGGGGACATCGACGGCGACGGCAAGAACGACAGCTTCCGTGAGTTCTTCCTCGAATACAGCGACTTCCAGCACGCCTATGAAGCCGGGGTGTATGTGGGCGCCGGTCCTAACGGCGTGCCTAATCCGCAAGCCTTCCCGGCCACCGCGGACAGCTTCCGCTACGCGATCAACCCGCCGGTGCGCAACAACGCCAGCACCTTGCTCGACGGCATCATTGAAGTGCAGGGCGGCATGGTGCCGGGTTGTCCGACTCGGCCATGCCCACAGGCGATCTCGGTCGATGACCCTGGCATGTTCGTGGTCAACTACCGCAACGAACCGCTGGCCCTGCGGGTGTACGACCCGAACAAGGTCGGCCCGGACGGCAAGCGCGGCATGCAGGCCGACGGCCTCGGCGGCGACCTGGCGTATGCCATGCAAAGCCGTACCGACCGCGCCATCCCGGCGATGAACCTGGCACCTAACCTGGTCACCTCGGCCACCGGTCCAACCGGCGGCACCACGCTGTTCCCGCCACACGTCAACCGTGGCGGCGCGGAACCGGGTGACCCGTTCACTCCAATGTTGCGCACTTACACCGGTGATAACGTGCGGCTGCGGGTGCATGCCGGCGGTCACGAAGAAGAGCACAACGTGACCCTGCACGGCGTGAAATGGCTGCAAAGTGGTTCCGGCTTCGGCAACAGCTCCAACTCCGGCTGGCGCTCGTCGCAGATGGTCGGTATCTCCGAACAGATGGGCTTCAACGCGCCGGTCTCGATGCTCTCCAGTTCGGCGGCGACCACGGGGGATTACCTGTACTCGATGGACGCTTCGATTGAAGGTTACTGGAACGGTATCTGGGGCGTGATGCGCAACTACACGGCCCAGCGCAGCGATCTGTTCGCCGTGCCTAACAACCCCAAGCCGATGGGTATGCGCAATACCGTGGCATTCGATGGCTCCTGCCCACGGATCAGTGCCAACCCCAACGGCATCGGCACCCGGCCGACCGTGCAACGCAACTATGAAGTGGTTGCGGCGCTGGCCAACGACATCCTGCGCAATCCGTTGAACCTGACCATCGGCGATCCGGCCGGTATCGGGCAACACGTGGGTGGGCCGTTGAATCCGGCGGGTGGCACCCTGGTGTTCAACTCGCGGCCAGTGAATATCCCTCAGGTCACCGTGGTCGATCCTGAAGATGGCGAAACCATTACCATCGGCGGTCAAAGCGGCCCGTTGCATGATCCGACTGCGATCCTGTACGTGCGCAAATCCGACCTCGATCCGGTCACCGGAAAAATGAAACCCGGTGTACCGGTAGAGCCGCTGGTATTGCGCGCGGCGGCGGGTGACTGCATCAACGTCACCCTGGAAAACCGCTTGCCTGTGATCATGCCCGACCTGACCCAGACTGCCGTGATGCAAGGGCTGGTCAAGCGAGATCGCAACAATGGCCAGGGCTCGACCATCTTCACCAACAACCTGCTGCGGCCGTCGAGCCACGTTGGTCTGCATGCGCAACTGCTGGCGTATGACATCACCAAATCCGATGGCACCAACGTCGGCGCCAACCCGATCCAGACCGTGCCACCGCGTGTTGGGAATGTCGGCGCGTACCCGACGCGTACCTATCAGTACTACGCCGGGCACCTGGAGCGTGAAGGCAAACCGATCTCGCAACTGGGCCGCAGTGTCGACAACATCAACGCCACGGCGGTGGAGTTCGGCGGACTGAATATCACGCCGGCGGACCTCATCAAACAACCGCAGAAAGGCTTGGGTGGGGCGATGACCATCCTGCCAGCCGGCGCGACCTGGGTTGAGGATGCGCGTAAAACCAACGCAACGGTCACGGCGCCAGGGCAGACCACTTACCGCGACTTTGCGATGGTCTGGCAGAAAGCGTTGAACATCCGCTGGGCCAACGGTCGGCCGGTGGAAGGCATTGCCGCCGAAGGCTTTGGTGTACCGACCGATCCGCAGGACAACTCGAGCATGGCCATCAACTACAAGGCCGAGCCGATCTGGTTCCGCTTCGGGTTGGCGCCGGATGCGCCGTTCGGGCACGCCGATGGCGCCGGTTACGGGGACGTGCCTAACGCGCATATGGCGTACAGCAATGCGCTGATCGGGGGCGATCCTCAGACACCGGTGCTGTATGTGAAACCGGGACAACCGTTCCGCACCCACATTCTGATGCCGACCGGTGGCAGCCGTGGCTCGACCTTTCAGTTGGACGGTCACGTCTGGTCGGTCAACCCGTTCCAGTCAGAGAAGAGCGACTCCGGTGGCTATCCGATGATGACACCAGGGGTGGGTTCGGTGCGGTTCGGCTACAACCCGATGTCGATGTACATCGGCGCTCGTGAAAGCATCCTGCCGGCGGCGCACTTCAGCTTCATGCTCCCGAGCGCCGGGGGCAGCAACGCAATACCGGGCGACTACCTGTTCCGCGACTACGGCGCCTACGGCAACACCGCCGGGCTTTGGGGGTTGCTGCGGGTAACCAACGAGCCAGAACCGGCACCGGCACCGTAAAGCCAGGGATTGGGGGGTGGCTGACACCCCCCAATCCCTGTAGGAGCGAGGCTTGCCCGCGAAGGGTTCACCTCGGTGTAGGTGGTGTCACAGATGACGCCTTCGCGGGCAAGTCGGATCGCCGCACCGCTCGCGCCTACAAGGGACAAGGCAGGCACAGATCTGTAAGGGGAGAGGGTTATGAGCAGGACTACAAAAATCGCCGGTTGCGCGCTGGTCGTTGCGGTGGCACTCATCAGCTTCGGCGTCTGGCGCACCGCGCCGCCCAACCTGCTGAGCGAAGTCGCACTGCCGGACACCTGGAGCAGTCAGAACCTCTCCCGTGACGGGATTTCGGTGGCGCTTGAGGTCAAGTCATTGGCCCAGGACGGCGTGTTGCGTGAAGGCGAGTTTGCCGACGTGCAGTTCCGCGTCAGCGACAGTGCTTCAGGTCAGCCGTTGTCGGGCATCAATCCCGGCGCCTGGCTGGACCCGGAAACCATTGCCGCCGACCAGGCCCAGGGTCGGGAGAAAAGCTGCAAATCCCGGGTCGGGGTCTTCCTGAAATCGAGCATCGGCGCGCGGCCAATGCTGGATCTGAACAGCTACTTCCTGCTGGTGATGAACCGCGACGCCAGCGTCTCGGTGGTCGACCCGTCGGTTTCGGTGGGCGGCATTACCAGCACCATGTCGCGGATTGACATCAAGCAACCGCCGATGGATTGGGTCACGCCCAAGGACAACAAACGGGTGTTCGTCTCCATGCCGACCGCCGATGCAGTGGCGGTGATCGACAGCGAGCAGTTCAAACTGGTCGACTCGGTCGCCGCCGGCAGCAACCCGGTGCGCGTGGCCTTGCAACCGGACGAGCGCCTGCTGTGGGTCGGCAACAATGCCAAGACCGCCGAGCAGTCCGGGGTCACGGTGATCGACACCCGCAGCCTTAAACCACTCAAACATCTGGCCACCGGGGCCGGGCACCATGAAATCGCCTTCAGCAAAGACAGCCGTTTTGCCTTCGTCAGCAACCGCGACGACGGCACCCTGAGCATCATCGACATCGCCAGCCTGACCATCAGCAAGCAACTCAAGACCGGCTCGCACCCGCTGTCGGTGGCGTACTCGCCGCTGTCACAGGCGGTGTATGTCGCCGACGGCAAGGACGGTAGCGTGACCGTGATCGATACCGCCAGCCTCGCGGTACGGCGGGTGATCAAGATGAAACAGGGCCTGGGCCCGATGGGGTTCAGCGCGGACGGGCGTTTTGGCATCGTCCTCAATACCCTGGAAAACCAGGTGGCGGTGATCGACGCGGCCACCGATTCGATGATCCACGAGCTGGACGTGTCCGCCGAACCCTACCAAGTGGTGTTCACCAAGGCCTACGCCTACATACGCGGACTGGCCTCGGCCAAGGTCACCATGATTAACCTGTCGTCATTGGGGGCAGGCCGCACGCCGATCAGCCAGGGCTTCGAGGCCGGGCCTCAGGTGCCACGGTTGGCCGGTGATTTGCCGCTGGCCTCGAGCCTGGCGGTGTCGCGGGACGACAACGCGGTGTTCGTGGTCAACCCGGTGGACAACACCACCTATTTCTACGCCGAAGGCATGAACGCGCCGATGTCCGGCTACCCCAATCGCGGACAGGTGGCGCGGGCGGCCATGGTCATTAACCGCAGCCTGCGCGAGGTCGAGCCAGGGCTCTACAGTTCGCGGATCAAGCTGCCAGCCGCCGGGCGTTTCGACGTGGCGTTCCTGCTCAACCAGCCGAACATCATCCATTGCTTCACGGCGCTGGTTGAGCCGGACCCGAACCTTGCCACGCTTCCCGGCGTGCCCAAGGTCGAGTTCATGCTCGATAAATCCACGGCCGCCCTCGGCAGCCCCTACACCGTGCGGTTTCGCATCGTCCAGGGCAAACAGAAGGCACAGCGCAGCGGGGTCAAGGACGTTCAGGTGCGCTACTTCCGCGCCCCGACTTCCCGGGCCCAACAGGTCGCGGCCCTTGAAGTGGGCAACGGCATCTATGAAGCCCCGGTGACCCTCGACCAGAACGGCGCCTGGTACCTGCACGTTCGCGCGGCGTCCCTTGGCGCGAGTTTCGATGACAAGACCTTTGCCAGCGTTCGGGTGATTCCCGGCGATGCCCACTGAAGAGGAAACCGACATGAACCGATTCGCACACCGTGGACTGCTGACGTTCTGCCTGTTGGCCGTCGGCATCGGCCAAGCCCTGGCGCACTCGGCGGATGAACACGCCGGGCACGACATGCCGGCCAAAAGCGCCAGTTCGGAGAGCACCCAGGTCAAATTCGCCGACGTCGCGCTGGTGGACCAGAATGGCAAGCCGGTGCGTCTGGAAAAGGACCTGGTGACTAACAAGATCGTAGTCATGAGTTTCATCTACACCAGTTGCACCACGGTGTGCCCGGTGGTGTCCTCGATCATGGGCAAGGTGCAGAAGCAACTTGGCGCCCGGGTCGGTGACGAAGTGCAGCTGGTATCCATAAGCATCGACCCGCAGCGCGACGACGCCAAGCGCCTCAATGACTACGCCCGCAGTTTCCAGAAGGGGCCGGGCTGGAGCTGGCTGACCGGCAGCTCGCAGTCGATCAACGAAACCCTCAAGGGCCTCGGTTCGTTCAGCGGTGACTTCAAAAGTCATCAACCGCTGATTCTGGTGGGGGACGGCAACAGCCGCCACTGGACTCGCTATTACGGCTTCACCGATCCGGCCGTGCTGACCCGCCAGGTCGAGAAACTCAGCGGCCAGCGCAACGCCCACGCCAAACGCACCGCCATTGCCATGGAGCACCAGCCATGAAAGCGCTCGCCTTGATCTTCCTTACGATGTGTTTTTGTGTGATCAGCTTCATGGCGTTTTCCCATGAAGGCCACACAGAGCCCGCACCTACCGTGGCCGCCGCGCAACCGGCAACCGGTACCCGGGATGCGAAAACCTGGTTCACCGACACACCGTTGCAGGACCAGAACGGCAACACGCTGCGTTTTTACAGTGACGCGCTGGAAAACCGCGTGGTGCTGCTGAACGTGATTTTCACCAGTTGCAACGATGCCTGCCCGCTGATCACCCAAAAGCTCAAGGAAGTCCGTGAAGTGCTGGGCGACAAGGCCGATGGCATTACCTTTATTTCCCTTACCAGTGATCCGCTGCGCGATACGCCGGCGGTACTCAAGGCTTACACCTTGAAGCAGGGCGTCGATGGCCCCCACTGGCTTTTTCTCACCGGCGACAAGGCGCAAATGGACCTTGTACTGGGGCGCATCGGCCAGATTGTGCCGACCCCCGAGCAGCACTCGACGCAGCTGATTGTCGGTGACGTGGCCAACAAGCGCTGGAGCAAGATCCGTCCCGATGCACCGGCCGCCGCCATTGCCCAGCGCTTGCAGTTGCTGACAATGCCCGTGGCCGGTCGTTGAGCACGCGCCATGAAAATTGCCCTCGTCCTCGGCCTGCTACTGATT
Organism: Pseudomonas sp. LBUM1660; assembly: GCF_059695935.1. NCBI lineage: Bacteria > Pseudomonadati > Pseudomonadota > Gammaproteobacteria > Pseudomonadales > Pseudomonadaceae > Pseudomonas > Pseudomonas sp. LBUM1660. The sequence goes on from NZ_CP166795.1 coordinate 2,504,084, forward strand.
GGCGGCATCAGCTTCACCGCTAATGCGTTGCCGCTGAACCCCAGCGAAAGCGCCGGTAAACGGTTGTATCGCGAGGGCGTGTCCGCAAGCGGCGAGCCGGTCATGGCTCGGGTGGGCGCGGCGGACATGCTGCTGCCCGCCACGAGCCTGCCATGCGCCAATTGCCATGGCGCCGATGCCCAAGGGCGACCCGAAGGCGGGGTACGGCCGCCGGACATCAGCTGGTCGCGGCTCTCCAGCAGTTACGGTCAGCAGATCAACGGTCGCAATTACCCGGCCTACACGGAGGGCACACTGGCCCGGGCAATCCAAGAGGGGCGCGATTCGGCGAATAATCGGCTCGACCCGGCGATGCCCCGGTTCGTGCTGTCGATGAATGATCAGCGCAACCTCACGGCCTACCTCAAACGCGTGGCCGATGACCGCGACCCCGGGTTGACCGCCGACAGCCTGCACTTGGGCACCTTGTTGCCCAGACAGGGACCGTTGAGCACGGAGGGCGCCACGATGGCGGCGGTGCTCAAGGGCAGCGTGGCGCGGATTAACGAGGCGGGTGGGATTCATGGTCGGCAATTGCGCCTGACCATCCTCGATCCGGGCCCGGACCGCGCCAGTGCCGAACAGGCGCTGGACCGCTTGATTGAGCAGGAACAGGTGTTCGCCCTGATCGCACCACTGGCACCTGCGCTCGACACGGAGCTGGTCACGCGGCTGGAACGCGCCGGTATTCCGCTGATCGGGCCGCTCTCGCTGCAGGGCATGGCCCCGGCCAGCCGGCAGATTTTCGAACCGCTGTCAGGGCTGCGCGAGCAACTGATTGCCTTGGCCGACTACGGTGCCGCCAATTTGCGCTTGCTCCAGGGACCGACGCTGATCGTCTACCCGGACGAACCGGGCCAACGGCTGGCGGCGCAGAACCTCGGCCAGTACCTGCAAGAGAACGCCTGGCAGCAAGTGCGCCTGCAGGCCTACAACTTGGTGCAGGACGAGTTGCCGCTGGGCTCGCGATCGGTGTTTTACCTGGGCAGCGGCGTCGGTTTCAGTCGACTCGCCGAGCGCCTGCAAACGGCGGGGCAGGTGCCTTACCTGTTCGCCGCGTCGAATCAGGTGGCAGGCGACCTGTTTCAATTGCCGAGCGGTTTTTCCCGGCGGGTGTTTCTGGCCTATCCGTTCGTCCCCAGTGACTGGACGCTGGCCGGGCGCCTGGCCTTGACGCAACTGCGCGAGCACCAGGGGCTCGGTGGTGAGCACGCGGTGCTGCAAGTCGGCGCCTACAGTTCGATGCTGCTGCTCAGCGAAGGCATGAAGCAGGCCGGACGCGACGCCAGCCGCGAAAAACTCATCAGTGCCCTGGAAGGTTTGCACGATTTCGACACCGGGCTGACCCCGCTGCTCAGCTTCGGTCCGGGCCGCCGACTGGGCTTGAGAGGTGCCCATATCGTCACCGTAGATTTGCCCGACCAGCGCTTCTTTCTGGTCGCACCGTACAAACCCATTGCCGCGACACCCTGACGGGAGACTTGATAATGAAACTCAAGACACTGCTGATCCTGTTGACGTTGTGGGTCCCCGTGGCCTTCTGCAACAACGGTCCGGCTGCCGCGCGGGTCAATGGCGAGGAAATTTCCGAGTTCCGCCTCGAGCGCTATTTCGCCGAATACCTGGAGGACCAGGGCCGCGCAGTCGGTAGCATTCGCAATCCCACGGCGTACAAGCAATTGCGCCAGAAAGCACTCGACGTGCTGATCGACAAGGAGTTGCTGTGGCAGGAAGCGGTCAAGCGCGGGGTGGTGATCAACGATGAAGTGGTAAAAAGCCAGGTCGAGCAGACCCGGCAAGCGATTGGCGGTGCCGAAGTGTTCGCCCGCCGGCTCGAAGACGCCGGTTTCGATGAAGCCAGTTTTACCGAGTACACACGCCGCGAGCTCGCCGCCCAGCAAGTCTTTGCCGACCTCGTAAATGTCGCTGAGCCGGACGAAAAACAGGTCCGCGCGTTCTTCGAGGAACACCGTGCCGAGATGAACCGGCCTGAGCAGATCCAGGCGCGGCACATCCTGGTCAAAGTGCCTCAGGGGGCCGATGCCGCCACAGTTGAAGCAGCCCGGCTACGCTTAGAAGAGATGCGGGTGAAAATCAGCCGGGGCGAGGACTTTGCCAGCGTTGCCCGGGCCGGCTCCGAAGATGCCTCCGCCGCCGAAGGCGGAGATCTGGGCTATTTTCCTCGTGGGCGCATGATGCCGGAGTTCGAAGCAGTGGCGTTTGCCCTGACGCCGGGGGCCGTCAGCGCGCCAGTGCGCACACCGTTGGGCTGGCATTTGATTTACCTGCAGAACCACCAGGAGGCGGCCGATGTCTCAGAAGTTCAGGGACTTGAAATGGTTCGGGCTTACCTTGCCCGACAGCAAAAGTCCCAGGCTCGTCTACAGGTTCTGGGGCAGTTGCGATCAAGCAATCGAATCGAGCGGATTGACGACGATTGAAGGTTCCCCCCCAAATGTGGGGAAAGCTTCAGGGCAAATCCGGACGCTTCCCCGCCTTTGGGGGACGGGGTTCCTGAACGAAAAGATTTTTTCATGAAAATCATAGAGATGAAGCGGTCGAAAACCGGCGCTCAGTCTGGCATGAAGTGTGCGTTAGCCTAAGTGAGGCGCGTACTCCCAGGCACGAATATCGGACCTGCGGTTTCAAGGAGTCCACCTTGTTAAACAAAGTACTGGTTGTTGAAGACGAACAGCTTCTTGCGGAAAACCTCCAGGGTTACCTGCAGGCGCAAGCGCTGGAAGTCCGGATAGCTCACAACGGTGAAACAGCCATCGGCGAAGCCGAACGTTTTTCACCCGATGTGATGGTGTTCGATTACCGCTTGCCCGATATGGAAGGCTTTCAGGTGCTCGATGCCGTCCGCCAGAACAGGAAGTGCCATTTTGTGCTGATTACCGGGCACCCAACCGCTGAAGTCTGTGAGCGGGCCCGGCAACTGGGCGTCAGCCATATCCTGTTCAAACCGTTTCCGTTGGCGGAATTGGCCCGTGCAGTCTGTGATCTTCTAGGGATGAAGCGCGAATACCGAGCAGGCGCGAGCCCATCCGAAGGATTCGTCGAACGACGCCAGAGCAGGACCGAAAGCTTCCCGCTGCAGTTGTACGACGGCAGTTGGGTGCTGGCAGATCGTCGACGAAGTTCATCGACCTCCAAGGCACCAGACGACCAACAATTGCTCACCGGGGAGTAGTGGCGCGACAAGACGTTCCGGCATACGCCGCAATGGCCTGCCGCGTCGACAGGGCTCAAAGCCCCCGGCGTTGGAGAGCATGCCATGGACCGTCTATCCCTTGCCGTAGAACCGGCGCTGTTGGAATGTGTACCGTCTCGCTTTTCCAGTGAACAACTGGCCCAGGCCCGGGCCCGGGCAACCAGTACCGGCGAGCGGGTTCTGGAGGCCCTCGGGGTGTTGTGCGAACTGGCCCCCATGCCCTTCATCCAGTGCCTCGGCGCTACCCTGTATTATCCGGTGCTCGACACCGACACCCTGTTTCAAGCCACCCCGGTGTTCGACCGGGTCACCCTGGCCCAATGCCTCAAGCGCGAATTCATCCTGCTGCGTCACGACGATGCGGTCATTGGCGTGTTCGCCGACCCGTTCGACACGGCTCGTCTGGCCTGGATCGACGACTGCCTGCACGGCGCGCCGCTGTATCTGGTGCACGCCGACGACCTGAAAGCCTACCTGGCCCGTCATGAAGAGAGCTTCCACGCGGTGGAATCGCTCAACGCCCAGGCCGACGCCAATGTCGAAATCGATACCCTGCAAAGCCTGTCCCTGACCAGCATCAGCGAAGACGCCAGCGTGGTGGTCAAGCTGGTCAACTCGACCCTCTACGACGCGCTGAAAATGCACGCCAGCGACATCCACCTGGGCACCACCGGCAGCGGCCTGGTGATCAAGTACCGGATCGACGGCGTGCTGAACAACATCAGCAAAATCCAGGGCAGCGAGTTCGCCGAGCAGGTGATTTCCCGGGTCAAAGTCATGGCCGAACTGGACATCGGCGAAAAACGCGTGCCTCAGGACGGTCGCTTCAAGATTGGCATCAGCGGCCGGCAGATCGACTTCCGGGTCTCGATCATGCCGAGCATTTTTGGCGAAGACGCGGTGCTGCGAGTGCTCGACAAACAGGACCTGGCGGACAAGGTCAGCGGCGTGCAATTGCAGGCCTTGGGCTTTGAAGAAGACACCCTGCGCCAGCTGCGCCGGTTGGCCGCCGAACCCTACGGCATGGTCCTGGTGACCGGCCCGACCGGTAGCGGCAAGACCACCACGCTCTACGCCATGATCACCGAGATCAACCACGGCGTGGACAAGATCATCACCATTGAAGACCCGGTGGAATATCAACTGCCGGGCGTGCTGCAAATCCCGGTCAATGAAAAGAAAGGCCTGACCTTTGCCCGTGGTCTGCGCTCGATCCTGCGCCATGACCCGGACAAGATCATGGTCGGTGAGATCCGCGACCCAGACACCGCGCAGATCGCCGTGCAATCAGCCCTGACCGGGCACCTGGTGTTCACCACCATTCACGCCAACAACGTGTTCGACGTAATCGGTCGGTTCACCCAGATGGAAATCGACCCTTACAGTCTCGTCTCTGCACTCAATGCCGTACTGGCCCAGCGGTTGATCCGCCTGGTGTGCGCCAGTTGCAGCGCGCCGAGCAACCCGACCGATGAAGAGCTGCGCCTCTCCGGGCTCGATCCGCAAAAAGTCGATCATTACCACTTCGTTCACGGCAAAGGCTGCGGCCATTGCCGGGGCACCGGTTATCGCGGGCGGACCGCGATTGCCGAGCTGCTGCACCTGGACGACGAACTGCGGCAGATGATCGTCGAGCGCCAACCCGTTGCGAAAATCAAGGCACACGCTTGCAAACGTGGCTTGCGCTTGTTGCGCGAGTCCGCTCTGGAACTGGTTGCTGAGGGGCGGACCACGCTCGAGGAGATCAATCGTGTCACTTTTGTCTCGTGATCGTTATGTCGCCGTGCTCGGCGCCAGTGGTGTCGGCCTGGGACAGCGCAAGGGTAGCGACACCTTGTGGCTGGGCAGCGTCGGCTTTATCGACGAAGGCTTCCATGCCTGGACCGTCGCCCTCGAAACCCTCGACCGCTTGCTGGGCGAACACGCGCCAGCCGGTGCGGAATTGAGCGTGGTGGTCTCCGGTCACTTCAGCCGCTTCTGCCTGGTGCCCTGGAGCGAACAAATCAGCAGTCCCGACGAATTGCTCGGGTTTGCCCAACTGTGTTTCGAAGACCTCTACGGCGTGCCGTCCCAACCCTGGAGCATGGTGCTGTCGGCCGAACCTGCGGGCTACGACCGGATCGCCACCGCGCTGCCGCAAGACTTGCTGACGCGTCTGCGCAGCCTGGTCAGCGGTCGCGGCCTGCGCCTTCGTTCGGTGCAGCCGTACCTGATGGCGGCGTTCAATCACTTCGATAAAAGCCTCGACGCCGGTGACTTCCTGTTCGTGGTCGCCGAGCCGGTGCGCAGTGTCTTGCTGCTGGCCAGGGAAGGGCGCTGGACCTCGGTGCGTTCGGTGGGCAGCAGCGACAGCGATGCCGCACTGACCGCGCTGATCGGCCGGGAAAACCAGTTGCAGGCCTCCACCAGCGAGCGGCCGCTGAACGTTTACTTGCACGCACCGGCGCGCATCGAGGTGCAGCCTGACGTACCCGGTGTGCACTTGCGCACCCTCGAAGAAGACCGGACAGCCGTACACGATTGTTTGTACGTGATGTCTCGGGCGGTGGCCTGACTTGCGCGCCCTGACGCTCGACTTCCAGCCACGCCGCCGCTCGGGCCCATTGGGTTGGAGCCTGCTGGCCGGTGGCGTGGTGCTGGTCGTGACCTGTTTTGTCGCCCAGCAGCACGTAGCCGAACAGGCCTCGCAACAGCAAGGCCATTTGCAAAACGCCCAGCGCGAACTCACCGGCGATACCGGCAGCAAAGTCACCCTGAGCCCAGCCGAAACCCGCGAACAGGCACAGAACCTGGCGGAAATGCGCAAGGTCTCGCAGCAACTGCGCCGGCCCTGGGAACGTCTGTTCGCCATGCTCGAAGCGATGCCCCGAGACAACATCGCCTTGCTGACCCTGACCCCGGATGCCCGCAAGGGCCAAGTGCGCATCAGCGCCGAAGCACGGGACCTGGAAGCGATGCTCGACTTCCACCGCCGTCTCGAAGCCAGCGACGAGCTCTCCGATGTGTCGCTGCTCAGCCACGAAATTGTCGTGAAATCGCCGGAACAACCGGTGCAATTCAACCTGTCGGCTAGCTGGGAGATCGGCGATGCAAATCCCTAGATTGATCGTCCACGAATACCTCCAAGGCCTGGGCGTGCCCGGCCTGGCTGGCTTGGCGATGTTGCTGCTGGCGCTGGCCTGGGCCCTGGGTGGCCTGATGCCGGACTGGAATTCGTTGCAAACCCTCAGCCAGCAGACCCGCGAAGCCGGCGAGTACCTGGCCAAGGTTGAAGACGGCAGTGTCGCCGCCCCGGTGGTGCCGCAACGTCAGCTCGACGACTTCCGCAGCAAGCTTCCGTCGCAGCCCCAAGCCACCGTGGCCATCGACAAGATCTACGCGCTGGCGGCCCAGGAGCACATCACCTTGGCGCGCGGTGAATACTCGCTGGGCATCGACCCCAAGACCCACTTGGCCCGTTATCAGATTCTGCTGCCGGTGCGTGGCAGCTACCCGCAACTGCGGCGCTTCCTGCACGCGTTGCTCGGCCAGTTGCCGGCCGTGGTGGTGGAGGACGTGGAGTTTCAGCGTAAAAAAATCGCCGACACCGACCTGACCGGGCGGATCCGCATGACCCTTTACCTGTCGAGGTCATGATGAATACCAAGCGCGTAGTGGGTTGGGTGGCGTTCTTCGGCGTGGCCGCGGCGCTGACCTGGGGGCCTGATTACTTCATGCCGGCGGACGACGGCGACGCTTCAGACGCGGCCGTGGCAACGCCCGCCAAAAGCAAAATCCGCGGCGCGCTTCCAGCCGCCGCGGCCACTGGCAAACCCGCCGTGATCAAAGACCTGACCCCGTCTGGCGACCTGTTCGCGGCCCGCAGCTGGAAGGTGGCGCCCAAGCTTGCCAGCGTCACCGAACAACCCGTCAACCAGACCCCGGTGGTGCAAGTCCCCAGCGCACCGCCGATGCCTTTCCAGTTCGTCGGCAAGCTGAATGACCGTTCTGACCTGCAAGTGTTTTTGCAGAACGGCGAAAAAATATACGTCGTGCGCAAAGGGGATGTGATCGACGACACCTGGCGGATCGAAGGGATTTCCGATGTGGAACTCAGCTTTGTCTACCTGCCTCTGCATTTGTCCCAGACCTTGTCTGTGGGGAGCACGCAATGAACAGTTCCCGTTTGTTGATGAACCTTTGTATATGCGTAGGGCTGGCTGCGTGCAGTTCGGCGCAGGTCGCCAAGCAGGAAGCAACCGACCTGATGGAGTCGGGGCAGTACGAAGCCGGCCTGGCGCGCATTGAGGAAGGGCTGAAGGAAAACCCTCGGGATACCGAACTGCACCTGGCCCTGACCAGCGGCCGTGCGCGTGCGGTGACGGCATTGTTGACCCAGGCCGACATGGATCGCGCCCAGCGTGATTTCGCTTCGGCACGCCTGGAGTATGGCCGGGTGTTGACCATCGAACCCAACAACCGCCGCGCCCAGGATTCAATGCGCCAACTTGAGCACATGCGCAGTCTCGATGACAAACTTGAACTGGCCCGGGGTGACCTGCGTCGCGGCGACATCTACGGCGCCGACCGTCAGGTGAAACAGATCCTCGAACTGGACCCCAAGAATGGCGGCGCCCTGGAGTTGCAAGACAATATCCGTCTGGTGCAAAGCCGCAACGTGATTCCTTATCCGCAACTGCGCACCCGCCTCGACCGGCCGGTGACCCTGGAATTTCGCGATGCCAACCTGAAAACCATCTTCGAAGTGCTGTCCCAAGTCGCCGGTTTGAACTTCATCTTCGACAAGGACCTGCGCCCGGACATGAAAGCCACCATCTTCGTGCGTGACGTGCGCATCGAAGACGCCGTGGAATTGCTGCTGCAACAGAACCAGTTGCATCAGAAAGTGGTGAACGAAAACACCTTGCTGATCTACCCCGACTCGCCGCAAAAGCTCAAGGATTATCAAGAACTGGTGATGCGCACGTTCTACCTGACCAGCATCGACGCCAACACCGCGCTGAACATGATCAAAACCATGCTCAAGACCCGTGACGTGTTCGTCGATGAACGCCTCAACACCCTGACCATGCGCGACACCGAAGACGCCGTGCGCATGGCCGAGAAACTCCTGCAATCCCAGGACCAGTCCAACCCGGAAGTGGTGCTGGAAGTGGAGGTGATGGAAGTCGCCACCCAACGCATTCTCGACCTGGGTCTGCAATGGCCGAACACCTTTGGCGTGGTCAACAGCGACGGCTCGGCCGTGACCCTGCTCGATCAACTAAAAGGCATCAACTCCAGCCGGATCACCATCTCGCCGTCGCCTCAGGCCAAGATCAACGCTCAGGACAATGACATCAACACCCTGGCCAGCCCGGTGATTCGCGTCAGTAACCGTGAACAGGCGCGCATCCACATTGGACAGCGTGTGCCCATCATCAGCGCCACCTCCGTGCCGTCGACCCAAGGTCCGGTGATCACCGAAAGCGTCACCTATCTGGACGTCGGTCTGAAGCTCGAAGTGCAGCCGACCATCCATCTGAACAACGAAGTGGCGATCAAGATCGCACTCGAAGTCAGTAACGCCACACCACTGGAGCCGACTCGCCAGGGCACGATTCCGGTTCAGGTTGACACCCGCAACGCCCAGACCACGCTGCGTTTGCATGACGGCGAAACCCAGATCCTTGCTGGCCTGGTGCGTAACGACCATGGCGCCACCGGCAACAAGATTCCGGGCCTTGGCGACATTCCAGGTCTTGGCCGATTGTTCGGCAGCAACAAGGACACTGTCGGCAAGTCGGAGCTGGTGTTGTCGATCACGCCGCGGATCGTGCGCAACCTGCCGTACCAAAGCCCGTCGGACATGGAATTCCCCACCGGCACCGAAACCAGCATGCACATCCAGGCGCCTGACCGCCGGATGCAGACGCCGATTCAGAATGAACACATCGATCGGCCGGTCGCTTCCACCACCCAAGTCGTTATCGAGAAGCCTTGATCATGAACGCCTCGCAACGTGGTTTTACCTTGATCGAAGTCGTGGTGACGCTGGCCCTGATCGGCCTGCTGGCCGGCATGGCCGCGCCGCTGACCGAGACCGTGGTGCGCCGGGGCAAAGAACAGGAATTGCGCACGGCGCTGTACCAGATCCGCGACGCCATCGACGCCTACAAACGCGCCTTCGATGCCGGCTACATCGAGAAGTCGCTGAACAGCAGCGGCTATCCACCGGACCTGCAAGTGCTGGTGGAAGGCGTGCGTGATGTGCGCAGCGCCAAGGGTGCCAAGTTCTACTTTTTACGGCGCGTGCCCCATGACCCGCTGACGCCGGTCAAGCGTGACGACGACGGTGGCTGGGGCTTGCGCTCCTACGACAGCACGGCTCAAAACCCGCGGGAGGGCGTAGACGTCTTCGACGTTTACTCCCATGCACGCGGCAAGGGTCTCAACGGCATCGCGTACAAGGAGTGGTGAATCATGCGTCGGGAAAAGGGTTTTACCCTACTGGAACTGATGGTGGTCATGGCAATCATCGCGACCCTGATGACCATCGCCTTGCCACGCTATTTCAACAGCCTCGAGGCCTCGAAAGAAACCACACTGCGCCAGAGCCTGTCGGCTATGCGCGAGGCTCTGGATCACTACTACGGCGACACCGGACGCTATCCCGATTCCCTCGAACAACTGGTGGAGCAGCGTTACCTGCGCAACCCGCCGATGGACCCGATTTCCGAACGCAAGGACCTCTGGGTGCTGGTCGCGCCGCCTGACGGCGTACCGGGCGGGGTCGCCGATATCAAAAGCGGTGCCACAGGGAGGGCGCGTGATGGCAGCCTTTATTCCGAGTGGTAAGCCCGCCAACGAGGCCGGGTTCACTTACCTGGGCGTGCTCTTCCTGATCATGTTGATGGGCATGGGCCTGGCCAGTGCCGGCGAATTGTGGTCGACCGCCTCGCGCCGTGACCGTGAGCGCCAGTTGCTCTGGGTCGGCACCCAATACGCCCAGGCGTTGCGCAGTTATTACCGCAGTTCGCCGGGCCTGGCGCAGTACCCGAAAGAGCTTGAAGACCTGTTGCAGGACGAGCGTTTTCCTAACGCCAAACACCATATTCGCCAGTTGTACCCGGACCCGATCGGTGGCGGTGAATGGACGCTGATGCGCGGTTTCGACGGACGCATCACAGGCATCAACAGCCCCTCTACGGACACGCCGCTGAAGCAGTCGGACTTTCCCAGCCAGTGGTCGGATTTCACCGGCATGGCGAGCTACAAGGACTGGCAGTTTGTGGCCGAGAAGGCCTTCCTGGATGGCGCTTCGGGCCCGGCGAAAAACCAGTCCTCCACGCCTCAGGCACTGGAACGGTGATGCCTTGAACAGACACTGGCTGCCGGCCTTGATCCTGGCGTGTGTAGCGTCCTTCGCTAGTGCCGGCGAGGAGGACGAGATGCTGGGCTTTATCGTCGATGACACGATTTCGCACATCGGCCACGACTTTTACTACTCGTTCAGTGAACGCTTGCGCGCCACCAGCCCGATGGATTTCAACCTGGTGGTACGCGAACGACCTTCGGCACGCTGGGGCAGCCTGGTGACCGTGGAATATCAGCAGCGACTGGTTTATCGGCGCTTCCTGCCGCCGAACACCGTGGAACTCAAGGACGAGGCTTATGACGCCGCCGACTGGGTTCGCGGGCAGATTGTTCAGCGCAAGCTGGAAGCCTTGTTACAGGACACTACGGACCTTGAGAGGGACGAATTATGAAAACGAAAACTGTCTCACGGAACCTCGGGCTCTGGTTGATCGGGCTGGGAAGTTGCAGCCTGGTGCAGGCCACGGAGCTGGTTTACACGCCCATCAACCCCTCGTTCGGCGGCAACCCGTTGAACGGTACCTGGTTGCTGAACAACGCCCAGGCGCAAAACGATTACGACGATCCTGACCTGAAAAACCGCACGTCGGTGGCCGGGACTTCGGCCCTCGAACGCTTCACCAGCCAGTTGCAATCACGGCTGCTGGGGCAGTTGCTGGACAACATCTCCACGGGCAATACCGGGAGCCTGTCTACCGATGCTTTTATCGTCAACGTCGTCGACGACTCGGGCGCACTGACCATTGAAGTGACCGACCGAGCGACCGGTGAAATTTCGGAAATCCAGGTGAATGGCCTCGCCCCTTGACGGGGATTCGGGTCGATGGGGAGAGACGGACATGAAAAAAATAATTGCGCTGGGGCTGATGTTGGCGGCATTGCAAGGGTGCAGTTTGCGCGAGAACGTGGGTGCCGAGCAGGACACCGAATCACCGACCCTGACACCTCGGGCGTCGACCTATTACGACTTGATCAACATGCCGCGACCCAAGGGCCGGTTGATGGCGGTGGTGTACGGCTTCCGGGATCAGACCGGGCAGTACAAACCGACCCCGGCCAGTTCGTTTTCGACCAGCGTGACCCAGGGCGCGGCGAGCATGTTGATGGATGCGTTGCAGGCCAGTGGCTGGTTTGTGGTGCTGGAACGTGAAGGGCTGCAGAACTTGCTGACCGAGCGCAAGATCATCCGCGCCTCGCAGAAGAAGGCCAATACGCCGGTGAACATCCAGGGTGAACTGCCACCGCTGCAAGCGGCGAACATGATGCTCGAAGGCGGGATCATCGCCTACGACACCAATGTGCGCAGTGGCGGGGAAGGGGCGCGCTACTTGGGGATCGATATTTCCCGGGAGTATCGGGTCGATCAGGTCACGGTCAACTTGCGGGCAGTGGATGTGCGCAGTGGTCAGGTGTTGGCCAACGTCATGACCAGCAAGACGATTTACTCCGTGGGCCGCAGTGCCGGGGTGTTCAAGTTTATCGAGTTCAAGAAGTTGCTAGAGGCTGAGGTGGGTTACACCACCAACGAGCCGGCGCAGTTGTGTGTGTTGTCGGCGATCGAGGCGGCCGTCGGGCACCTTTTGGCCCAGGGGATCGAACGGCGTTTGTGGCAGGTGGCGGGGGATAATTCTTCACCTGACAACAATGCGACGCTGGATCGTTATCTGACTCAGAACAAGGTTGTGCCGGAGGGTGAGGAAGAGTGAGCCGAGGCGGCCTTCGGGCCGACCTGGTTCTTGTTGACTGAGTACATATCCATTGCTGCGGTAACGGCTGCTTATGGTTTCGCCCTTACGGCGACTCCCTTTGGCAAACGCCCCAAAGGAAGCAAAGGTCTTCGCCCCAACGTCCGGCCCCTCGCCTAGGCTCGGCGTACCCTCGCTCCGGCATTCATCTGGGGGCATCGCCTCCGGTCGGCTTCGCTTCGACCTCCTCTCGATGTGTGCGGCTTCGCCGCACGGCGCTACGCGCCCTGTAGTGGTCTAATGAAACCGGACACCTATTTAGGCGAGAATGCTCGCCAGATCGAGGTGTCAGATGACCAAACAACGCCGCTCCTTTACGGCTGAATTCAAACGCGAGGCTGCCGACCTCGTGCTCAAGCAAAACTACAGCTACATCGAAGCCAGCCGCTCACTCGGCATTGGTGAGTCAGCGCTGCGCCGCTGGGTTGACCAGGTTCAGAAAGAGCGCCAAGGCGTCACTCCGCAAAGCAAGGCGCTGACCCCAGAGCAGCAGAAAATTCAGGAGTTGGAAGCCCGGATCGCGCGGTTTGAGCGAGAAAAATCCATACTAAAAAAGGCTACCGCGCTCTTGATGTCGGAAGATCACGAGCGTTTGCGCTGATTGACCAGCTGAGTACCCATGAGCCGATTGACTGGCTGTGCAAGGTGCTCGATGTGCCCCGCTCGTGCTACTACGCCCGGCGCCTGCGGCGCCGCACGCCCGACGTTGATCGGCTTCGATTGCGCAGCCGGGTCAGTGAATTATTCTCGCAAAGCCGTAGTGCTGCGGGCAGTCGCAGCATCCTGGCATTGATGCGTGAAGACGGTGAGCAACTCGGGCGATTTAAAGTGCGCAGCTTGATGCGCGAGCTTGATTTAGTCAGCAAACAACCAGGCTCACATGCCTATAAACGAGCGACAGTAGAAAGACTCGATATCCCGAATACCTTGAACCGTGAATTTGATGTGCTCGCGCCCAATCAAGTCTGGTGCGGCGACATTACCTATATTTGGGCGCAAGGAAAATGGCATTACCTGGCTGTCGTTCTGGATCTGTGCACTCGGCGGATAGTGGGCTGGGCACTGTCGGATAAGCCGGACGCCGAACTGGTGATCAAGGCACTGGATATGGCCTACGAGCAGCGTGGCAGGCCTCCGGGTCTGCTATTCCACTCGGATCAAGGGTCGCAATATGCAAGCCGACTGTTTCGTCAGCGGTTGTGGCGATATCGCATAGGTCAGAGCATGAGTCGCCGGGGAAATTGCTGGGACAACGCACCGATGGAACGAGTATTTCGCAGCTTGAAAACAGAATGGATACCGACCCTAGGCTATCGAACTGCTCAAGAAGCTCAGCGGGATATCAGCCATTTCTTGATGCATCGTTACAACTGGATTCGGCCTCACCAATTCAACGGTGGGCTGGCGCCAGCTCGGGCCGAGGAAAAACTTAACGTCGTGTCCGGGATTAGTTGACCACTACACCCCCCCCAGATGAACGCCTCCACTCGGCCTCCCGAAGGGGCGGGTAGATCAAGAGCAGGCGAGCTAACGCTCGGCCTAATGAGTGGTGAGAAGCGGATGGTGCACGCTGATCCCTGTAGGAGCGAGGCTTGCCCGCGAAGGCGGCCTGACAGCCGACCATTTTCTTGCGGGTGTACACAGAACTTTGTGGGAGCGGGCTTGCCCGCGATGGCGGCCTGACAGCCGACCCATATTTTGCTGATGTACCCAATTTTATTGTGGGAGTGAGCCTGCTCGCGATGGCGGCGTATCAGCCAACATCAATGCTGAATGACACACCGCCTTCGCTAGCAGGCTCACTCCCACAGGGGGATATGTGTGTGGATTTGAGGGGTGTGTTTAATAGTGTTTAGAGTTACTTCCTGAAAGCTACAGATCCTTGCGCCGTTGCCTACGACTGCGCCAGAATCCGCCGGCTTGTGCGCTTTGGCCCTGGTCTTTATCGTTTCCGTATCGCTGCCAATCAGCGGTCGGGTTTAGCGACTCGGACCATTCAAAGTGCATCAGTGCTCCAGACTTTCTAGCAGACTTTTGACGTCTGCAATTTCGTCATGGTGACTGTGTGCGGGAGACCTTCGGGTCTACCGGGTGCCTTTGACCGGTTCGCTAACCTGCATACAGTCGCCACCCTTACTTGTTTAGCGACAGGTTCTGGTGGCGCCATTTTCCAAAGGAGATTCACCATGTTCAAAGCCACACCCAATCCCCCGCAATCCGACGACGTTTCCCCCTACGATCCCCTCGATCCCAAAAAGCTCAACGAAGCTGCCGACCGTGCGCTGGATCACTATCTCAATCCGCTGAAAAACGCGATCCCACCACACAAGCCCAGCACCATTTACCTCATCGCCCCGGATATCGACTCCGAAACCCTGTTGGTCAACGCTTGCGAATCTCTGGCCTCGGCCAGTGTGATGGCGAGTGATTTCGCAAGCCAGTTGCAAGGCCCGCAACGGAACACAATGCTCGCCCTTCAGCAAATCATCATGCTGGGCGAGCTGGCGGTGAACCGAGCGCTGGATAACATTGATCCGCAGGCGTAAACGCTAAGTCTGTGGTGAGAGGGTTTCTGTGGCGAGGGAGCTTGCTCCCGCTCGGCGGCGAAGCCGTCGTAAAACCGGTGAATGCGGTGTGTCAGTGGACATGTGGTTGCTGGGTTTGGGTCTGCTGCGCAGCCCAGCGGGAGCAAGCTCCCTCGCCACAGTTTGAGTTCATCAGATGGGCCGCGTAATCGTTCGAAAGCGGCTTGTCAGGCATCCAATTCGCCACAGACGTACCGAAAAAAAAACGCGACCCTCCCCCAAGGGCCGCGGTTTTTATGCCTCGCGATTACTGCTGCAACACAGTCGCCCGGTTGTCACTGCCCAACTGCTGGACAGTCGCCATCTGGGTCACGCCACTCTGATCAACACTGGCCGTGTTCCCGGTACCCCCTTGAGTCACATACGCCACGTTCATGGTGTCAGCCTGTTTGACGGTAATCATGTTGTCGCTGCCATACAGTTGCGTGGTGAACGCCTGGTTGCCCGTGCCGGACTGGTCGAACTCGGTGGTGTTGCCCGTGCCGTTGGTGGTGCCCTGGGCCAGGTTGGTGGTGCCGCGCTGGTCGGCGATCAGGATGTTGTCGCTGCCGTTCTGGTCGAAGTACAGCTCGTTGTAGGAATCGGCCTGGCTGATGGTGGTTTTGTTGCCTGTGCCGGTCTGGTTGGTGGTCATGATGTGGCCGACGCCATCTTGGTTGAAGCTGGCGATGTTGCCGTTGCCCGCCTGGGTGACGGTCGCGCGCTGGTTGCTGCCGAATTGGCCGCCCAGTTGCGGGCCTTTCCAGTTGCTGGCGTAGACCTTGTTTTCGGTACCCACGGAGGTGGCGTTCAGCACATGGCTGTCGCCGCTCTGGTAGGTGAAGTGCACGTTGCCGGTGCCTTGCTGGTACAGCGCGAGCACCGAGCCGACGGAGTCGAACTGGTCGGCGTAGATGGCGTTGACGTCGCCGACTTGCAGGACCTGGGCGTTGTTGTTTTGGCCGAAGCTCTGGTCGACCACGGTTTCGTTGGTTTGTCCGTACTGGTTGACGGTGGCTTCGCTGGCGGTTTGCCCGCCTTGCCAGACTTCCGTGGCGTTGAAGTCGCCGAACTGGTTGATGGTCACGACGCCGCCATTGCCGTCGCGCTGGTCGCCATAGGCATAGTTGCCTTCGCCGGCCTGGTTGATGCCGATCTCGCCGCCCATGTGCGCGATCTGTTCGGCGGTGCCGTAGTTGGCGGTGCCGTACTGGATGATCGTCGCGTTGTTGGCGATGCCCAGTTGAATCTGCTCGATATTGGCCTCGTTGGCGTCACCGAACTGGAAGGTCTGGCCTTTGGTGGCTTCCTGGCTGTCCTGATAGAGGAAAGAGAAGTTGCCACTGCCCGCCTGTTGTTGCAGCGCCTGGTTTTCGCCCATGCCGATCGACTGGCTGGCATGGCTGGTGTTGAGGCTGCCGACCTGTTGCTGGACGATGGTGCTGCCGTTCTCGAACAGTTGCTCACCGTAACTGGCGTTGAAGTCGCCGACCTGATCCTGGTTGATGGTGCCGGTGGCGGTGTCTTGCACCGCCATGGCATCGTTACCCTGGCCGAGTTGCTGTTGGGCTGCGGTACTGAACGGGGCCGCGGTCTGTTTCACTTCGGCAATGTTTGCGGTGCCGACCTGATCCTGGGTGGAAACGCTGTCGTCGGCCATCGCCTGGGCACTGACAATGACCAGTATGGCGGCGGTGAGGGGCGTCAGTTTGAACATGATGAAACCTCCAAGTGGTGCAGTGCTTTAGCGATATTGTTTGACCGAAACGCTCATGCCATTTCCCGACTGGGTCACGGCGCTTGAAAGCCCCGTACCGGCCTGGTCGATGCTGGCGTCGTTGTTATTGCCATTCTGGGAAATCTGCGCGCGGTTGTGGCTGCCGTTTTGCGTGATTGAGGCGGCGTTGCCGGAACCTTGCTGGGTGATCATTGCCATGAGGTCGCTGCCTTGTTGCAGGATCCAGGCTTCCTGGTTACTGCCCGACTGGACGATGGTGCCGAGCAACGACTGGCCGTTCTGTTGCACCAGCGCCACGTTGGCCTGGCCGTTCTGGTCGATCAGCGCGTGCTGGCCAACCAGTGGAGGCAATTCGCCGAGGTCGGCGGAGGGTGCCAGGTCGTCGTTCTCCATCAAATCGTCGGCGCGCACGCCGACACTGCTGCAAAGCAGAAGCAGGCAGAGCAGGGCGGCGGTCGGCGTTTTCATGGCGTTGTCCTGTGGGAAGAGGCCGGCCCCACCCACCGAATCGGCGGGTGGGGCGAGGGCTCAGTTGGCGATGACCGTCACGGTACGCACGGTGCCTTGGGACGAGCGGATGGTCGCCGTTGGATTAGCCGACGGGATCACCGTGGTGCTGTTGTTCACCGTCAACCGCCAGCGACCGGTCACCGGCACCGTGGTGGTGCCCAGGGTGACCAGCCCGGTCGGGGTGGTGACCTGCACGGTGATGGTGTTGCCGGTGATCACCGATGAGGTGCCCGCAAAGTCCCAGGTGAAGCGGTTATTGGAGCGGGCCGATACCGTGGCGCCGGTCACTGTGAAAGTTTCCGCAGCAGGCCGTGGCGAGACTTGCACCGTGACCGTCGCCGGTGTCGACAGGGCGCCGAAGCTGTCCCGGGCGACGTAGGTGAAGGTCGTGGTGAAGGCCGTGGTGACCGTGGCCGGTGGGGTGTAGGTGATGACGGTGCCGTTGGAACTGACGGAGCCGCGATTGGTTGCCGGTTGGGTCACGCTGGCGACGGCGAGCGGCACGTTGCCTTCCGGATCGGTGTCGTTGGCCAGCACGTTGATCGGTATCGCCACGCCCAGGGTCGCGATGCTGTCGGCGACGGCCACTGGAGGCTGGTTCGGCGCCACGGTGATGGTCACGGTCGCCGGAGCGGTCGAGGCCAGGCCTTTGACGTCTTGAGCCTTGTAGGTGAAGGTCGTGGTCAGCGGCGCATTGACCACAGCCGGTGGGGTATAGACCACCGCCGTGCTGCCGCTCAATGCCACGGTGCCTTGCCCGGCAGCCGGTTGGGTCAGCGCGGTGATGCTCAGCGGCGTGTTGCCGTCGGGATCACTGTCGTTGGCCAGCAGGTTGAGGGTGATCGGCACGCCGAAGCTGGTGTTGCCGGTGTCGGCTACCGAGAGCGGCGCCTGGTTCTCACCGGTATCCGGCGCAGTCCCGACCACTACGACCAGCTCGGTATCACTGCCGCCTGCGGCCGATTTGACCGTGACGGTAGCCGGTGGCTGAGTCAGATCTGCAATGGTCAGTCGTTGCAGGGTGCCGGACTTCGACAGGCGTCCGTATCCCTGCGCGACCATGTCTGGCACTGCCACTTCATCGGTGGAGGTGGCCTCGATCAGCAGGCTGTGATTGCTCCAGTTGTAGCGAGCAGTCTGGATTTTCACCAGGTCAGTGAGCTTGCTCGACACCGCCGTCGGCCGGGTGGTGCCGGCCGGGTTGGTGGCGGTGACCACCACCACCGGAGGCACGGTGGTACCCGTCAGGCGTTGGCCGAAGAACTGGCCATTGTTGTCGCCGAGCATGTTGGTCAGGCAAGGGCTCTGCGGTGGTCCGACCACCAGAGCCACGGTTTCGCGGAAGCACAGGCTCGAACCGTTGGTCGATTTGCCAAACACTTCTACCCGGGTACTGCTGTTGCCCGGGCCTGACGAGGTGCGGCGGTAAGTGGCGCGGCCGATTTCCACCGGGGTTTGCGCCCGGTTGTCGAGGACTTTGCCGGACACGGTAAAGAGGGTGGTCTGGATGGTCCCGGCAGGCCCCTGCACACGCAGGAAGTTGTTATTGAACGGGCTGCCGGTGACCGCTTCGGTGAGGTTCGGATCGCCGACGAAAGTCTCGATGGATCCTGTGTCCGGATTCACTTCGGTGTAGGGGCCGTTGACGCTGCGCAGGAATGGCCCGACCTCCCCGTTGAGGGCACCCGAGAAGTTGCCCGGTACGCCGATGCCGATGTCGCGGGTGATGTTGATCGCCCGACGGCCCGGTGTGGTGACGTTGACCGTTTCCACGCCATACGGGTGGGTGATGGTGTAGGTCCCGGCGACAGGCACGTTCACCCGCAGACGAATCCGCGCGAAGCTTGCCTGATCGCCGTCGACAGGGTTTTCCGCAGCGAAGGCCGCTTCGATGCCGGCCACGTAGGCATCCACGCCATAGCCTCCGACATCGGCGATGGTGGTTTCGGCGAGGTACCAGAACGCTTCCGGTGGCCAGTTATCCGGAAACACCATCGGCAGGGTGTCGTCGAAAACCCCGGGTTCCGGATTGAGGATGCACATGTAGGAAGGCGCGCCCGGTGCCCCAGGCGACCGTGAGCTGGTTGCCCGCGACTGGCACAGTTCCAGCGACAGCAGATTGTTGTCCTGATACCACATCGGGAATTTCCCGGTGGCGAAGGTGTAAGGGCCGGGGTCGACGGCATTGAGCTGCGCGAAAGCGCTGCCGGACAGCGATAAAGTCAGTCCCAAGGCGTTGAGCGCCAGGCGTGGCAATTTGTTCATGATGCCTCCTGATGAGGATCCGGGCATGTGTGCGTTCATTGCACGATGACCACTTCTTCGATGTCGCTGCCGCCATTGGATGACGTCACTCGAACCTTGGCTGGTGGAATCGGCGAGATGCCGGTCGCCAGGGATTTCACTGCGCCATCGCCACTCAGGGCGCCGATGGCGACACCGGTGCCGGTGGTGGCGGTGAGTACCGGTGGCGAGGTTTCATCGCTGGTCGAAGCCACTACCGTGATTTGCGCGGTGCTCAAGCTGTACTGGGCGGTCTGGATTACCACCAGGTCCGTCAGTGGCATTGACAGCGTGGTCGGGGTGCTGCTGGGAATGGCCAGGTGGTTGTCGGCTGTCACCACCAGGTTGCTGGGTAATGTCGGGTTGGTTGAGGACTGGGCGTACCAGTGGCCGGAGGTATCAGCCTCGGTCAGGTGCAGCGCCGGGCTGTTGCTGTCCAGGGTCACGGTGGCCGGAGGCGGCGGGGCCATGACGAACACGTCCTGCTGCGCCACGGGTGCGCTTTCACCGGCCTTGCGCGAGTAAGTGCTGCGCTCGGTGATCATTGGAGTTGGCCGGACCACGGTCGACAACTTGCCGGAAATGGCCATGACCGTTGTGCGCAAGTCCAGACCGTTAGGCCCTTCGATGCGGATGTAGTTGGTATTGAAAGGACTGCCGGTGAAGGCTTCTTCCAGATTCGGATCGCCAACGAATCGCTCGGCCGCCCCGGTGACCGGGTTGGTTTCGGTGTAGGGGCCGTTGACGCTGCGCAGGAATGGGCCGATGTCACTCTTGAGGGCGCCGTCGTAGGTTTTCGGCGTGCCGATGCCGATGTCGCGGGTCATGTTGATGGCGCGAGTTCCACCGGCGGGAACGTCAAAGATGTCGACGCCGTAGGGGTGCGTGATGGTGTAGACACCGGCCGTGGGCACGTCCACCCGAATGCGGATGCGGCCAAAACTGACCTGGTCGCCTTCTACCGGTTCTTCAGCGGCGAAGGCGGCTTCCACGGCGCTGACATAGGTCAGGTCGATGCCCCGTGCGGCATCGACGATTGCTCCGTCGCCGGTAAACCAGAACGCCTCATCGGGAAAGTTGCTCGGGAAAACGATCGGCTGCGTGTCGTCGAAAACGCCGGGGGTCGCCCCCAGCAGGCACATGTACGAGGGAGCGCCGGGAGCACTCGGGACTCGCGAACTGAGCGCCTTGGACAGGCATAGATCAAGGGTTCGACCATGGGAGTCCTGATACCAGGCGGCGAACGAGCCGTTGGCGGGTACATAGGGGCCGGGGTCGACGGCAAACAGCGCTGCCAGGGCAACACTTTGGGCGAGAGCGCTGACGACCAGGGCGGCCGCCGTTTTGGACAGTAAAGGGTGCATGAGTATTCCCTCTATCAGAGTACCTGCCCCGTAGGGATGGGTCAGTTGTGTGGGTTTTGGCAACTTCCATACCAATCTTTCAAAACGCCCGGCAGAGGCCCGCAGTGAAGGCGTGGAGCGCGCAAACGGTTTCACGGGGCTGAGGGTGGAAGCGGGCGACTGTCCCCAGCATTGGGGGTAGATGGGGGCAGTGGGGTATGCGGGGAATCGGTGGGGGGGACAACACCCGATTCCGGGCAAACATCGAGCAGTGGGCTATAACCCTATAGGGAGTTTCCGGGAACAACGTCCATGACCAGTCAGACCACAACCCTCCAGAAAGAAGAGGGCGATATCCGCCTGAGCTCGCGCAATCAGTCGTTCAATCTGCTGCGCTGGTTCTCGCTTATCAGCATGGCGGTGATCGGCACGGTGGCCGTGGCACTGGGGGCGGTGTCCACGCGTTTCGTGGTTACCGAAAGCGTGCAGCGCGATGCGTTGCTCACGTCTCAGTTCATCCAGGCGATTGCCTCGGCCGAGGTGCGCCATGTCTCGATCCCCAACGTGCGGACCATGGGCGAATTGCTGGACCCGCGCAAAGACCGGGACTTCCCTGACGTTGACCCACTGGCCCGAGCCAGTGCCCGTGGCGAATTCCTCGACCATATCGAGCACTTGCCGGACGTGATCCTGGCCAACATTTATGCCCCTGACCGCATGGTGATCTGGTCCACCAACCCGGCGCTGATGGGCACCACGATCCATGCCGACGACGATCTGGACCAGGCCTTTTCCTCGAAGACTCCGGTTTCAGCCAGCTATCACAGCATCGACAAAAGCCGCATGGAGCAGAAGTTCGTCACGTCACCGAACTACATCTTCATTGAGAACTACATTCCACTGTTCGATGCCGATGGCGATACGGTCACGGCGATGGTCGAGATCTACAAGGAACCCAAGGACCTGATCGACCGCATGGAGCGCGGGCTGGTGCTGATCTGGCTGGCCACGGCCCTGGGCGGCGGACTGATTTATCTGGGGCTGTACTGGATCGTGAGGAGGGCGGCGATCCTGCTGGCGGAGCAGCAAAAACAATTGATCACCAACGAAACCTTCGTCGCGCTCGGGGAGATGTCCTCAGCGGTTGCCCATAGCCTGCGCAACCCGTTGGCGACCATCCGTTCCAGCGCCGAACTGGCCCTGGAATTCGACAGTGGCCCGGCCCATAAAAACATCAACGACATCATCGGTCAGGTGGATCGCATGTCGAAGTGGGTCAGGGAATTGCTGCAGTCGCTACGCCCGCTCAACGACGAGGCCGAGCCGGTGAACCTGGTGGCGGCGTTGCATGACAGCCTCATGGCCTTCGAGTATCAGATTGCCAAGGCCGGGGTGCAGGTGGTGTTCGAGCCGAAAGAGACGCCAATGGTGTTGAGCCAGCAGGTGCAGCTCACACAGATCCTCAACAGTTTGCTGGCCAATGCCCTGGAAGCGATGGACCGGGGCGGTACGCTGACCATCACCCTGGAGCCGACCGATACGCGGGGGATTTGCGTTGTCGTGAGCGACACCGGCAAGGGCATGAACGAAGAACAGCGCAGCATGGCGTTCCGGCCTTTCTTCACCACCAAGCAAGGCGGACTGGGTGTCGGGCTGGTGCTGGTGAAACGGATCATGGAGCGTTTTGGCGGCGCGGTGACACTCGGTAGTCGGGAAGGCGAGGGCACGAGTGTCCGCCTGTCGTTCAAGCGGATTCCCTGAAACCGGGTGTGAACTTTCCCCGTTACCGGGTGTCAAGCCCCAGTCGTTTTGCCAGGTCATGGCATATTGATGCTGATAAGCCATTGTTTTATTTGTCGTTAATACTTTTGTATAAAACTGTTACAAATTTGGCGAGGTCCTTGCAACTCCACCACTACCCCCTTCACGACTTCGAGGCGGCTGGTGATGGACAGAAAAGCGCGGTTCCCCTTCAAATGGTTCGGCCTGATAACGCCTCTAAGCGTCCTTCTGACAATGACACTGGGCACAGCGACTCTGCGTGCCAGCCCCATCGATGACGAACGAGAGCCCGAGCCGAACGATCCTTCGAGGTATTACGACGAACCGACTGACGAAGCGGCGGCGTTGAGCGCCATCTTGACCATGCCCGAGGCCAACAAGGATTCCTTCGATTTGCCCGATGGCGTCAAAGGCAGCCGCGACACGACGCGTCAGGAAAACGTCCTGCCGCCGACGGTGCAGACCAGTTTCAATTACCCCACCAATGGCAAGCCGAGCCCGCTGTTCGGCGCTCAGCCGTTCACTCAGCAATTGTTGCTGTTCGAAGAGTTCGGCCCGGAAAAACTCGACCCCACCACACCGGCGGCGCCGTTGGGCTTTCCACCGGCGGCCGTTGGCCCGTTGCCACAGCAGGACCCCACCAACGCAGCGCGCAGTGCGCCACCGAGCGCGGCGCTCGACGCCTTTATGCGTCAACCGGGGCTGACGCCGTTCCCCAGCCAGTTCTCGAACGTGGTGGACCGCAACCCCTGGCAGGCGCAGATCGAGTATTTTCTCAACCGCCATATCGGTTCTTCTGCTGAAGGTCGTCCGCCAGGAAAAGGCTGGTCGCATCAGCGCTGGAACGAGTTCTACCCGCAAACGGCCTACAAAACCGTGCAAACCGGGGCGAGGCTCAACAGCGGCTGGCGTGACAGCCATCAAATGCACGGCTATGCGCTGGGTGAGTTCGGCCCCGGTGGCCTCTACCACAACGTCGCCGGTGTGCCGGCCACGGATGGCACGGCCAAAGGCGTCGACCCGCGTTTTCACCCGAGTATGCCGGTGCAGAACCACAACTCAGTCTGGACCTTCGACGGCACCTTGCCGCCAAAACTGCTGATGGTGCGTTACGGTCAGCCGGTGCTGATGCGCCATTACAACGGTCTGCCGATCGACCCGTCGGCCAACATGGGCTTCGGCCTGCACACCATCAGCACCCATGAACACAACGGTCACGCACCGGCGGAAAGCGACGGCTATGCCAACGCTTTTTTCTTCCCGGGGCAGTATTACGACTATCGCTGGCCGATCCAGTTGGCCGGTTACGACAGCATCAACACCGACGCCCATGATCCGCGCGCGGCGTTCCCTTGCTCGCCGGGGGAAACCCTGTGGACCAACGACGTCAGCCCCAGTCGCAAGACCTGCGACCACGGCACCATCAAGATTCGCGGCGACTGGCGCGAAACCATGAGCACCCACTGGTTCCACGACCACATGCTCGATTTCACCGCGCAGAACGTCTACAAGGGCAACGCGGCGATGATGAATTACTACAGCGCCCTGGACCGTGGCAACGAATCGGTGAACGACGGCGTCAACCTGCGTCTCCCCAGCGGCAGCGCGCTGCCGTGGGGCAACCGCGACTACGACGTCAACCTGGTGTTCGCCGACAAGGCCTGGGATCAGGCCGGGCAGCTGTGGTTCAACCCCTTCAACACCGACGGCTTCCTCGGTGACCAGGTGCTGGTCAACTGGCAGTGGAAACCGACGCTGGACGTTCGCGCCCGCAGCTATCGGTTCCGCATCCTCAACGGCTCGGTGTCGCGGTACTTCAAGTTCGCCATTGTCCGTGAGGTAAAGGGCAGCAGCGGCGAGTTTCCCGGCCCGAAAAACTCCGGTGTGTCCTATGCCCGCGTGCCGTTCCACATGATTGCCAACGACGGCAACATCATGGAACACAGCGTGCCGTTCGACGGCACCATGGACCTGGATGCCGACGGCGATAAACAGAATCACAACGCGATCCTTCCGACCCAGGGCATCGCCGAGCGCTTCGACATCCTCGTCAACTTCGCGAAAAACGGCATCAAGCCTGGTGACAAGGTGTTCGTGGTCAACCTGCTGGTGCATGACGACGGCAAAGGCCCGAAAGAACCTGTGCCATTGGCCGATGTGCTGTCGCAGAAATACCTGGCGGTGATCAAGCCATCGAGCAAGGGACCGCAGTGGGACAAGGGTGATCCGGGCGTGGGCAAGGTCTTGCAACTGAACGTCAAGGCTTACACCGGTCAGGACCTGGCCATGGACCCGGCGGCCTACGAACCGGCCAAGCCGGGTAAAGCCGAGGGACTGGTGATGATCCCGCTGAAAATCCATCGCGACAATGCGGCCGACAAGGTTCTGCTGGCCCAGGCGCGCCACCGCACCTTCACCTTCGGCCGTTCCGACGGCACCGATGAAGCGCCGTGGACGGTCAAGACCGATGGCGGTTTCGGCTTCCACATGGACCCGCGACGCTTGAACACCGCGACCAAACTGGCCAGCGGCCCGACCGATGCCGGTGTTAGCGGTTTCGGCACCCTGGAAGTGTGGAACATCAAGGCCGGCGGTATCGGCTGGAGCCATCCGGTGCATGTGCACTTCGAGGAGGGCATCATCCTCAGCCGCGGCGGCAAGGCACCACCGGAATGGGAAAAATGGGCACGCAAGGACGTGTACCGCATCGGCTCGGAAAAGGATGGCCTGGACAGCGTCGAGGTGGCGATCAACTTCCGCGAATTTGCCGGGACGTACATGGAGCACTGTCACAACACTCAGCATGAAGACAACTCGATGCTGCTGCGCTGGGACATTGAGAAGCCCGGGCAATTCCAGTTGATGCCGACACCGCTGCCGAGCTGGGATGGGGTGCGCTACGTCAACTCTGCCGCGCTGCCAACCTTCCGCAATGGCGATGGTTTCGGCCCTAAAGTGGTGGTCAAGCCATGAAGAGGAGGGGAGCCGACACACCAGCGCATACGCCGCGCTCCCGCGCCTTGGGCATGCACCTGATTCTGGTCCTGGTGACCTGTTTGTTGGCCAGTCAGGTGCTGCTCGCTCACGAAGGGGTGCTGTCGCCGACGGAATCGGCGACACCCTGGGGCGGCGATTACTTCCCCAACACCCTGCTGACCGATCAGGACGGTCGGCAGGTGCGTTTCTTCGATGACCTGATCAAGGACAAGGTGGTGGTGATCAATTTCATATTTACTTCGTGCAGCGACTCCTGCCCGCTGGAAACCGCGCGCCTGCGTCAGGTGCAGAAGTTGCTGGGGGACAGGGTCGGGAAGGACGTCTTCTTCTACTCCATCAGCATTGATCCGCTCAGCGACACGCCCGATGCCCAACTTGCGCCTGGATGAGAACGCTGCGCAATCAATTATGGGGTTTTTGCAGGAAGAAACTGAGCGCCAGCAGCCGCTGCAGGCGGCGCAAGTGCAATAGCGGCGAAATACTATCAGTGCAGCCGTCAACCACGATCAATGCGACCTACACTGATCCGAGACTCAACTGAAAAGGCTTGATGCAAGCATTCTGGACAATACCCATGCAGATACTGAAACAACAAAAAGTACCTGCGCCGGACTCATCGGCAGCAGAAGGCCAGGGTCGAAGTGGACAGTTCAATCTGCTGCGCTGGTTTTCCCTGGGCAGTTTTTTCATCATCGCCGCCGTGGCGCTGGGGTTGGGTTATGTGTCCACGCGTTTTGTTGTCGAAGAGAGCGTCGAGCGGGACTCCTTGCTCACTGCGCAATTCATCCAGGCCATCGGTGACGGGGAAATTCGTCATGCCGGCATCACGCCCACTAGAACCATGGGCGAGATGCTCGATCCGCGCGATGACAACGCCTATCCCGACGTCGACCCGGGTGCCCGTGCCGCTGCCCGCATTGAGTTTCTCGATCACGTCGAACACTTGCCGGACTCGCTGCTGGCGGTGGTGTACGCCCTGGATCGCACGGTGGTCTGGTCGACCAATCCACAGATGATCGGCATGCGCGTCGAAGGCGATGAAGAACTGGACGAATCCTTTGAAATGAAAGAACCGGTCTCCACTAGCTATCACCAGATCGACGAGGAGCGTCCCGAACAGATGCTGTTGCGCGAGCCCAAGTACCTGTTCATCGAGAACTACATCCCGATGTTCAATGCCGACAAGAGCAAAGTCATCGCCATGGTCGAGATCTACAAGGAACCGGCGGACCTTGTGGCGCGCATCCAGCGTGGCTTCAAGGCGATCTGGCTGGCGACCCTGCTCGGCGGCCTGGTCATCTACCTTGGGCTGTTCTGGATCGTGCGGCGTGCGTCGATGTTGCTGCAGAGCCAGCAAAAGCAATTGATCACTAACGAGACCTTTGTCGCCTTGGGGGAAATGTCCTCGGCCGTCGCCCACAGTTTGCGCAATCCGCTGGCGAACATACGCTCCAGCGCCGAACTGGCCCAGGAAATCGCCAGCCAGAGTGCGCAGAAGAACATCGGCGACATCATCAACCAGGTCGATCGCATGTCACGCTGGGTCCGGGAGCTGCTGGTGTCGTTGCGGCCCATGAACGACGATTTCGAACCGGTGGACCTGGTGCTGGCCATCGATGACACCCTGAGCGCTTTCGATGCGCTGATCCGACGCTCGAACGTGGAGGTGCGCTTTACACCGCAGACCTGCCCCCCGGTCGTCAGTCAACAGGTGCTGCTGACCCAGATTCTCAATAGCCTGTTTGCCAACGCCCTGGAGGCCATGCCCAAGGGCGGCATGCTCAGCGTCGATATTGAACAGCCCCGGTCGGGACAGGTGCGGATGACCTTGGGTGATACCGGCAAAGGCATGACCAAGCAGCAGCAACAGATGGTCTTCAAGCCGTTTTTCACCACCAAACAGGGAGGGTTGGGCGTTGGCCTGGCCCTCGTCAAACGAATAATGGAGCGTTTCGAAGGCTCGGTCGAACTGACCAGCCAGGAGCAGGAAGGAACCCGCGTTTGTCTCAATTTTAAAGTGGCAACCGGAGGGGAATATGGAGCACAGCATACTGCTGGTCGAGGATGATGAACTCCTGGCCGAGAATATTCAGACCTACCTGGAGCGCAAAGACTTCGAGGTGACGGTCTGCCACTCGGCTGAAGAGGCGTTGGATAAACTGGGTACGTTCACCCCGGATGTGGTGTTGACCGACAACTCGCTGCCGGGCATGAGCGGTCACGACCTGATCCAGAAGCTGCGCATCAGCGCGCCGGATCTGAAAGTGATCATGATGACCGGCTACGGCAACGTCGAAGATGCCGTGGTCGCGATGAAAGAGGGCGCTTTTCATTACGTCACCAAACCGGTGGCCTTGCCGGAGCTCAAGCTGCTGCTGGACAAGGCCCTGGCCACTGATCGAATGGAGCGCACGCTCTCGTTTTATCAGGAGCGCGAGGCGCAGAAGTCAGGCGTACAGGCATTGATCGGCGAGTCGGCTCCGATGCACTACTTGAAAAACACCATCGCCCAGTTGCTCGACGCCGAGCGGCGCATGGCCAACGCCGACCTGCCGCCTGTTCTGGTGGAAGGCGAAACCGGTACCGGCAAGGAACTGGTGGCCCGGGCGCTGCACTTTGACGGCCCGCGCGCAAAGGGCCCATTCATCGAATTCAACTGCGCGTCTATCCCGTCCAACCTGGTGGAATCGGAACTGTTCGGCCACGAGAAGGGCGCCTTCACCGACGCCAAGGACCGTCGTACCGGCCTGGTCGAAGCAGCCGATGGCGGCACGTTGTTTCTCGATGAAGTAGGGGAAATGGACCTGCTGCTGCAAGCCAAGCTGCTGAAGCTGCTGGAAGACCGGACCATCCGCCGCGTGGGCTCGGTCAAGGAGCGCAAGGTCGATTTGCGGGTGATCAGCGCGACCAACTGCAACCTTGAACAAATGGTGCAACAGGGCAAGTTTCGTCGTGACCTGTTCTTCCGTTTGCGCATTATTTCGATCAAGGTGCCGCGTCTGTATGCCCGTGGCGAAGACATCTTGTTGCTGGCCCGGCACTTCCTGGCGATCCACGGCAAACGCTATGGCAAGCCGAACCTGCATTTCAGCGATCAGGCTGAAGAGTTGCTGCTCAGCTACAGTTGGCCGGGCAACGTGCGCGAATTACGCAACATGCTCGAACAAACCGTGCTGTTGGCACAGAGCGATACGATTGCTTCCCATCAGCTCAATGTCTGCCTGAGCCTGGTGGATGATCCTCAAATGTTTCAGCAGGAGCCGCAGCACCACGAGCCGCGTCCGGTCTACAACGGCACCGAGTCGATGAACCTGCCGGAAGTCGAGCGCGACATGGTGCGCAAGATGCTCGACAAGACCGACTGGAACGTCACCAAGTCCGCACGCTTGCTGGGCCTGAGCCGCGACATGCTGCGTTACCGGATCGAGAAACTCGGTCTCGCGCGCCCGGACAAACGTCAGTGGTGAGTCTTGTTGCAGCCTTCACTGCAACGTAGCTCCCTGACGGATGAGGCATTCGAGCACGCACGTGGGGTCTAGGATTTCTTCGTTGACGTAGACACCGCGTTCCGCATCGTAGGAACGGATGAAGACTCGAACGGACGCATCCGCGACGGTCGGCAATCGTGAGTCGGAGAAGTCATGCTGGCTGGCAATCGGGATGAAGTCCCGAGGCGCTGTCGGGATGTACGACCGAGGTGGCACGGAGCTCAGGGAGGGTGGCACCGGGTGGGCGAAGGGCTGGTCGGCGCCGTAATAATTGAACTCACTGCTGTAGTCAGTGGTGGGTGTCAGAGTATCGTCCGCCTGGGCGCCGGTGATGGCGGTCAGACTGAGGGCGAACAACAGCGTCAGATCAGTTTTTTTCATGGCAACACCTGCGAAATCGGTTTTCCCGCACTTCCCCAAGGCCATTAACTATAGCTGCCCTACGGGCACGCGTTCGCGATGCCCGGATTACAACATTCCAACAAACACCCAATGGGGTTTTTCAGCACCCTGATCTAGACTCGTGCCGGTCAACAAAGACCCGGATTCTGGAGTGCAATGGAAATGCCGACCAAAGAAAATGCCATCGCCAGCAACCGCGATGCCTGGAACGACTCCGCCCGACACCACAAGGATGCCCCCGATTGGCAGGCCCTGGTGAAGGCGGTCAGTCATCGCGATTTTAGCTGCATCGATGACACACTTCGCGGTGTGCTGGAGCAGGTCGGCGTCGATGGCAAGGACGTGGTGCAACTGGGCTGCAACAACGGGCGGGAGAGTATTTCGCTGTTTGCGCTGGGCGCTCGCAGCGTGGTGGGGGTCGATCAGTCCGAGGCGTTTCTCGATCAGGCGCGGGAACTGGCGTCCCGCTCGCCGCATGAGCCCGAATTCATCGAGGCCGACATTCATCACCTGCCGGCTGATCTGCATGACCGTTTCGACGTGGCGCTGATCACCATCGGCGTCTTGAACTGGATGCCCGACATCGGCGAATTCTTCCACCATGTCGCGCAGACCCTCAAGCCCGGCGGTGCGTTGGTGGTGTACGAAACCCACCCCTTCCTGGAAATGGTCGATCCCGAGGCCGCGGATCCCTATCGTCTGGACAGCTCATACTTTCGCAGCGAGCCGTTCGTGCAGGACCAGCCGATCGTCTACGAAGGCAAAGTCGACCAGCAAGCCGCGTCGTCCTACTGGTTCGTCCACACTCTGGGCGCCATCTTCACCGGTGCCATCGAGGCGGGGCTGCAGATCAGCCACTTCAAGGAGTACCCGCATTCCAACCGCGAGGACCTCTATGACCGGTATGAGCGGCAGCCGGCGCAGATGCCGTTGTGTTTTACGTGGGTGGGGGTGAAGCGAGCAGCCTAGCCAGAACAATCTCTCAAAGTACCGAGTGATTTATCGAATGACCTGGCTGCGCACAGAGATCAATGCCGAGGGCATGGATGACCTTCAAAACTGTATCAAAGCGTGGTTTTGCACCTGGCGCGAAAGCCTTGTACAGGCTTTCGCGGCCCATACCTGAATCTCTGGCTATCTGTGTCATTCCGCGCGCTTTCACCACGTAGCCGATAGCACGAAGAAATTCCTCGTTATCGCCATCTGCGAGTACTTGTGAAAGATACTCGCTAATGGCTTCGTCACTGTCCAGCAGCGCCGCCATGTCAAAAGCAGTCAAAGTCTGGCTCATGTTAAAACCTCCTTTGCCAATTCTTTCGCCCGCCTGATATCGGCGGTTTACGAAGATTTATCACCACCAGCCAAAAGCACAATGACGACACTGTTTCGCAAAGTGAAGTAGACCCGATAGCCGGCACCGACGTCCACGCGCATTTCGGAAACGCCATCTCCCACCGGCTTGATATCATCCAGGTTACCTGCAGAGGCACGATCAATGCGACGAGCGATAGCAACCTTCGCCCGCAAGTCAAGAACTGAGGTATGCGATGCCACGAAGATCTAGTTTGTTGAACAATATAATTCATTGCTCAAATGTATCCACTTGGATACGAATGAGCAGTCAGGCGCTTCCTTCACTACGGATGGCTTTTCCCAGAGATGTGTGGGACGTATCACGCTCTCGCGAGCGAAATCACCCGGTCCTCCTGTAGTTGATCGTCGTGGAAATCAAAATCGGTGTGCGCTGGAGATCCACTGTGGGAGCGGGCTTGCTCGCGATAGCTATCTGTCAGTCACCTCAATGCTGCATGTGCCACCGCTATCGCGAGCAGGCTCACTCCCACATTGGATCGTCGTCGAACACAAAATTCGCATGCGCTGAAGATCTACTGTAGGAGCGAGCCTGCTCGCGAAAGCTATCTGTCAGTCACCTCAATCCTGTATGTGCCACCGCTATCGCGAGCAGGCTCACTTCCACATTGGATCGTCGGCGAACACAAAATTCGCATGCGCTGAAGATCCACTGTAGGAGCGAGCCTGCTCGCGAAAGCTATCTGTCAGTCACCTCAATGCTGTATGTGCCACCGCTATCGCGAGCAGGCTCACTCCCCACATTTGAATCCCGTCGAGCACAAAATCTGTGTGTTCTGGAGATCTCCTGTAGGAGCGAGGCTTGCCCGCGAAGGCCGCGACTCGGTCTCTGGTCCGGTAATCAGGCGTTCGCCGCTCCCGTCACCACCGGCCGTCCCGGTTTGCGCAGCGGATCCAGGCGTGAGCCGGTGTAGCGGGTTTCGCGGTAGAAGCGCCAGCGGCCGAACAGGCCGTAGACGTGGGTGACGCGACCCTGTTCGTGGTAGCCCATGCGGATGTGCAGCTTCAGGGCCGGGATGTTGTGGGTTTCGCAGACGTCCACCACCTTGTTGCAGCCTTTGGCCGCCATTGCCGCCCAGAGGTTTACCTGAGCATCCACCGACAGGCTGGTGCCGAAGTAGGGGCGGGTCATTTCGCCGCCGAACTCGAAGAACTCACCAGGTTTGACCGGGAACCAGCAGCCGTAATAGTGACGGTCGTGGTAGTCGCGGGTGCTGCCCCAGATGAACGCAACAGCGTGGTCTTCTTCGTCCAGATACATGTGCCCGGTGTGACCCTCGGTGGCGAGTTCGGCCATGGTCTCGACGCGGTCACCAAAATGCTTGCCAAAGGCCGTGGCGTTTTCCTTGGTGATGGTCACCCTGCGCAGTCCCGAATAGGGACGCAATTTGTGCGGCGGTACCGGGCTGATCAGGTCGCGCTCCATCCATAAAAGCTCCCAGTGGAAGAACACGTAGCGTTTCCACAGCGTGTTGAACGTGCGGCTCAAGCCCTTTTGTTTTATGCGTTCGCGAAGCTTTTCGATGATGCTCATGACGCTCTCCTTAGCCAAGGCCAGGGTGTGGGTGGAAACGCTTTTGATGGGTATAGATCAAGCTTGAAAGTTCATATCAAAGCGCCAGCTTTGAATA
The DNA here is from genome assembly GCF_059695935.1 of Pseudomonas sp. LBUM1660. Lineage (NCBI taxonomy): Bacteria > Pseudomonadati > Pseudomonadota > Gammaproteobacteria > Pseudomonadales > Pseudomonadaceae > Pseudomonas > Pseudomonas sp. LBUM1660. The sequence goes on from NZ_CP166795.1 coordinate 2,536,547, forward strand.
TGTTGCAACGTATGTAACTCATTCGAGCGCTGCTTCACCGGTCACCAAATGGCTGTTTACAGCGCCATAGGAAACCCGCGGCACACCTTGAAGGCGCCGCTCTATAACAAGGGTCAGTGACTCTGCTGGCTGCAAATAGGCATCACCGAAATCAGCGCCAAGCTGAGTCGGATGAGCCACGATTTCCAGCACGCCGTCGGTCGGCATGGCGTCATTGCGCAGGTCCACTGGCGTGCACACATAATCCGCGGTCACACCGGCCAGACTCTGCAAACGACTGTTGAGCAAGGATTTGAACACGCGCTTGGGCACACTCAGGTTTTGCCCCAGATTGCGTGCAAGGCGCACGGCCACCCCTTGGCTCGCGGCGAAGCGGGCGACGATTTCACCGATGGGCCAGATGTTGTGAACGTGTTGATGGGAATCGATGTGGCTGGGCCGTACACCGTTGTCCACGCAGCGTTGCCATTGCGCTTTGAGCTCCTCCAGCACCGCGTCGCGGTCCCCCCGGCTAAGCCAGAGGCGATGGCGGGACAGGTTGAGATCGAAAACCCCGTTGCTGTCACAGAAGTTCCTTCGACCCAGAATCGACTGACTCAACGGACGCCCATACGTGAGGTTGAAATGCAGGCCGATCCGGTCCTTGAGCAACGGATGCTGGGCCATGACGCATGCCGCTTCGAAGGCCGGCATATTCGCCATGGCCGTGGCGGAACTGATCACCCCGGCCTGGAAGGCACCGAGGATCACCGCGTTTTCGCACGGGCTGAGACCGAAATCGTCAGCGTTGACTATGACTTGGCGAGGCATGGTCGCTCTCCCTGTTTGTGTCGGTTGGCTTCGCTGCTTTGACCACCGCGGCAAGGGGCGCCGGTGCAGCGGCAATGGTCTCTGCGGCACGTTTGGCTCGCCATTTCTGCAACAAGGGTTTGAGCCGCTGCCAAAGTCTCAGGCCCAGGCCCAACGCCAGGCCGCTGGGGCGCCAGGAATAGAAACTCCAGCGCCAGTGTTCCAGTTGCCCGGTCATGCGTTCGTGCAGTTGATGGCTGGAGTTTTCCAGGCTCACCCGCGAAGCGTCGATCCAGCGCCAGTGCTCGTCCAGCCCCCAGCGAATCCACTCGTCGAGCAGCACCCGACCGCTGCCCAGATCGGCGTATTGCGGCAAGAACGCCAGGTTGTAATCGTACAACCGACCTTGCTCCAGCAACCCGAGGCGGTAGCTGATGCAGCGCCCGTCCAGCTCCAGCACCACGACCCGCACCAGTCCCTGTTCGGCGAGGGCAGTGAAGGCCCGGTCCATCCATTGTCGGTGGCGTTCATCGGAAAAAATCCCGACGCCTTCATCGCCTTTCCAGCTGACCGCTTCGACTTCACTGATGGCCTGCAACAACGGGCCCATGGTCGACGCGTCGGGCGTGATCCGCCGAACCTGGGCGCCACACGCCGCGATGCGTTTGCGTGCGCGGCGCAGTTTATAACGCGGGTCCCCCGAGACCTCCTGGTGGTCCGCGTCGCTGATTACGTGCACCGGCACCCGACAGCTGAGGCGTCGTTCACCGGTCGAACTGTGGGTCATCCACTCGGTCAGTGCGCTTTCTTCGCCGACCGGTTCTGGCAACTCGTTGAGTTGCAGTAGGGCATGGGGAAGCTGTCGGCGGATCTCGATCAGTGCCTTGCGGATATTCTCCGAGTCCGTTTTTGCGAGGAGCGCGAGGCGGTCGGCGAGGGGGTAGCCAAGGTGATGCAGCACGCGAAACGGCAGCCTGGCGAAACGCTCGACAGAGGCCACCAACGGCAAACACAAGACCAGCTCATGACCCTGCCAGCCGAGCAACACATGCAAGCGTTGCCCGGTGGTCAGGGCCTGTTCGGACGCACGCATCCAGGCGAGGGCGTTGAACGGCGTGTGGTCCGATACTCGCAGGCGCAACGCTTCATAAGCCGTTTCCGGGAAGTCAGCGGCGCACAGTGAAGTGCGCCATTCGAATCGTGCTGCCATAGGGTCAGGTCACCGCTGCTGTGGCGGATTCACGTGCCGGTTTGCGCAATGCATCCAGGCGTGAGCCGCTGTAATGGGTTTCGCGGTAGAAGCGCCAGCGACCAAACAGCTCGTAGACGTTCATGATCCGCCCTTGCTCGTTGTACCCCGTGCGTATGTGCAATTTCTGGGCTGGCACGTTGTGCCATTCACACACGTCCACCACCTTGTTGCAGCCTTGGGCGTGCATGGTTTTCCACAGTTCGGTCTGCAGGTCCATCGATAGCGCCGTTCCCCAGTAGGCACGGGTCAGCTCGCCGCCGAATTCGAAGAACTCGCCTTCTTTCACCGGGAACCAGCAGCCGTAATAGTGCTTGTCGTAATAATTGCGTGCCGCGCCCCAGATGAAGGCCACGGCGTCGCCTTGATCGTCCAGATGCATCTGTCCGGTATAACCTTCGCGGGCCAGCTCGGCCATGGTGTCCACGCGGTCACCGAAGTAACGGGTGAACGCCACGGCGTTCTCCGGGGTGATGCTGACGACCTGCAGCGTTGGGTAGGGCCTGAGTTTGTGCGGCGGCACCGGACTGACAAGGTCGCGCTCCATCCACAACAGTTCCTGGTGGGAAAACACGTAGTGCTTCCAGATTTTATTGAGGGTGGCGCGCCAACCTTTTTGTCTGATGTGTTGGCTGAGTTTCTGCAAAACGCTCATGTTATTGACTCCTGACGGTCTCGGCCGTGAATGGAGTGATGCGAGGCGCGGCCAATGGCCGGGGTCGCAATGCAATAGTTGGCAATTCATGAGTCGCTCCAGCTGAGATTGAACAGGGTCCGTCCTGGCAGCTCGAAGCTGACGCGACCGTCCTGGCAATTGAAGGGTGCGTCGCGCGCGCGGTTGTCGGCACCGAAATAGCGTAATGAACCGTTGGCCAGCGGACACTGGGCCCCAGTCAGGGCCACACGTTGCAAGCGTGTGGCTTTGTTGACGCCCAGAAGGCTGCGCTTCTGGTCCTCGGCCATGGCCAGCACGTCGACCTCGAAGGCGTCGTTACTGAGGAGCATCACGCTGTGCAGCCAATTTTCACGGATGAACTGCTGAGCCAGGCCCACGGGCTTGAGCTCGAAGCGATCGTCGCCGAGGACACGCAACATGCCTTTGGGGTAGTTCGGTTCGTCAGCCGCCTGGAACCAACTCAGCATTTCCAGCAAACCGTCCTGGGACGAATTGATGACGACCGACGCCCACCACAACGACGCGAAGTGGGTTTCCTGATCGTAAGGACTGAGGCTGGAACCGCTGGACATGTTGGTCTGGTCCAGCAGCAAGGCTTTGCGCGGCCGGCCCTGGGCGTCGAGGCCGACCAGCTCGGCGGCGCGGCGCACGCTGTCACGGTAGACCCGTGTTGCCAGCAGGTCGCGAATCATCCATTCGTGCCAGGCCAGGGCGTCGATGTTGTCGCCGGATTCGGCCAGCAAGCGTTTAGCCCAATCGATGCCGCGCTTGTCGGCGGCGTTGTCGGCAAACGGGCCGTTTACCAGCCGCGAACTGGCGGGCATGGCGATGCGCACGCCAGCCTTGGCATTGGCGGGATTGCTGCGCACTTGCCGGGCCATGCTGTTGAAGATGCTTTGGTAGTTGGCGTAGTCCGGGTAATTGAGGTTCGGCTCGTCGGCGAAACCGATGTAGTGCGTGCCTTTGCCGCCCAGGGCGCGGGTCGCTGCGAGCCAGGCGTCGAGCCCGGCGTTGCTCTGGGTGTCGGCGCGCAGGTCAGCCTGGCGTTGGCTCCCGGCCAACAAGGTGATGTCCTGGGTGATGCCGAAACGGTCCTGATACAGCCGACGGAAATCATCTTCGTAGTGCGGATTCTTCGCCGTGATGTCGACGAAGCTGTAATAAGTCCCCGCCTGTGGCTTGAGTGCATCGAGCACTGCATAACTCGATTCCGGCACCTTGACGTAGGGCAGGGCGATGCCCAGGTTCGGGGTCGGCCCCAGCATTTTATTGTGCAACGTCAGTCGGACCTGGCCATCGTCCTCGCGTAGAGGCTTGAGCTGCTGCGGATTTTGGGCGAAGAGGTTGGCGGTGCCGTCGAGCCAGAACGCCGCTTTGCCGCTGCCTTGCAGGCGCAGGCGCCAGACCTGTGGTTCGGTGGCGACGGGCAACTCGACCTTGTCGAACTGCCAATAGCCTCGATACGGTTTCAGCGTCAGCGCCACTTGTTTGCCGTCGCCCACGCGCTGCGCTTGCAGGCCGCTGACACCGCCGTGGAACTTGCCGGCCAGCACCGCGTGTTCACCCGGCGCCACCTTGAAATACAGCTCATCGCCATTGTGGGTTTCGGCGCTGAAATGCACCTTGGCCGGGGCGAACAGCGCCACCGTGCGTTCGTCGTGTTCAACCCGATAGCGACGGAAGCTGTAGCCCGGAATTTCCAGTTGATAGCTTGAGGCACTCGGGGCCAACGACCAGCTCTGGCTGCCGCGCGATTCACTGGCGGCGATCAGGCGCTCGCCCTGGAGTTTGCCTTGGCCATCGAGCAGGTAGAGGCGTTCTTCGTTGGCGTCCGCCTGCCACGCTGGCGCCCAGCGAATGGTCAGGGTGTCGGGGCGATCCGGTTGCAGGTACAGGCTGCCATCGCGAATGTCGGCCCAACGCATGGGCGCCGCCTGGGCGCTCAGCGCGAGGCCTAGGCTCAACAGCAGGACCAGGCGTTTCATGCCGACTTCCGTTGCAGCATGTGCAGCATCGGCGCTACATCGCTGGGCAGGATGATCAGGGTTTGCCAGACCGGCACGCCGCTCAACCGGCAGTACATCACCAACAGCGCGAGGGTCACCGCGACGTAGGCGATGGACGATGCCGCCGCCGCGCCGACGATCCCGTAGGCCGGAATCAACACCAGGTTCAGCGCCAGGTTCAGCAAGGCGCCCAGGCCCATCAACAGCGAAATCGAGCCGGGACGGTTTTTGCCCAGCAAGTCCAGGCGCAGGATGCTCGCGTAGCACAGACCCAACAGGCCCGGCAGCAGCGCCAACAAGGCGGGGTAGGCAGGTTGATAGGCAACGCCGAACAACGTCACGATCAGCCATTCACCGATCATGGCCATGGTCACGCAGGCGCCGAGCATCACCGTGGCGGTCAGGCGCAGGGCCAGCGGCGTGACTTTATCGATGCCTTCTTCTTGTTGCAGCAGGCGTTTCATCAACGGCGTGGTCACGGCTTCCGGGACGATCAGCAGCAACTCGGCGGCGGCGCTGGCCATGGCGTAATGCCCGAGCGCGGTGCTGCCGAGCAGGGCGCCGATGAACAGGTAATCGGAGCGCAGGATCACTTGCTGGAACAACAGGTCCGGATGGCTGCGGGCACTGTAGCGCAGCAGTTCATTTTGACTGGCGCGGTCCCATTGCAGTTTCAGGGGCTGAGCACGTTTGAGCCAGAACCAGCCCGCCAGCACCACCAGGCTGATGCCTGCCAGCCAACTGATCAGCGCCGCTTCCAGCGCGGAGTCTTTCCACATCCAGAACAAGGCGAGAAACAGCAGCAGCGGCGCCAGGGATTCCACCAGGCGCAACGCATTGAATGCCACCACGCCACCGGAAGCGTTGTGCAACGTCAGCAGGCCACTTTTCAGTACGGTCAGCGGCACCGCCAGCAGCAACAGCCAGGCGAGCAGGCCCAGTTGCGTGGTGATGTCGAGTTCAGTGCCGAACTCACGCACCAGGGCAACCACCAGCAAGGTCAAAAGACCCGCCAACAAGCAACCAAATACCAGCACCTGACTCAGTAGCAAACCCATGGGCCGCTGCTTGGCCGCTTGAAAGCCCACCGCCGAATTCAGCCCGCCACTGGTGGCGGCGCTGATCAGGTCGGGCAGGGTGCTGAGCAGGGCAAACAAACCCCGTTCGCTCGGCCCGAGGATCCGTGCGAGCAACACGTTGCGCATCAGTCGCAAACTGATCATCGCCAGTTTGGTGCCCATGCTCAGGGCCAGATGCTTGAGGTAATGGCTGCGGTTCATGCGCGGGCCCCGCGGTACAGGCGCCAGGACAACAGCTGCGGATTACGCGCCACCCGTTGGCTGACGCCGAAGCGGGGCAGGTTGAAGGGGTCGTCGGTGCCCCGATAAATCCCGGTGCCTGTGCCCAGGGCGAACGGGTAATCATGATCGGCAACGTGTTCGCGCACCCGCGCATCGTTGTCGCCGTTGGGGTAGCAGTAGACCGGCAGCGGCCGGTTACAGCCATTGTGCAAGGCGTCGCGGCTGCGGCTCAGTTCTTCATGCAGACGCTGATCGTCGAGACCGGTGAGTATCGAATGGCTTGCACCGTGCGGGCCGAACCGCACCAGCCCCGAGGCTTCCAGCATGCGCACCTGATGCCAGTCCAGCGCCTGGGGCAATGACTCGTCCGGGCACTCGTCGGTCAGGCGATTCAAATCAGCAGGGCTGAGGGATTTCAGGCTGTGCAGAAAGTGCAGCAAGGCCAGGCTGCGACGCTCCACATCCAGTTCATCGAAGGCCACCGGCAATGGCCGACCGACCTGTCGCAGGCAGTCGATCAATTGCATCCGCGCCCGTTCACCGTGGCTGCCCCAGAGGGTTTCACCAATGCTCTCCCACCAGAACCGCTGGCGGCTGCCGATGAAATCGGTGGAGAGAAAAATGCTCGCTGGCACCTGGTATTTTTGCAGCAACGGGAAGGCGTTCAAGGCGTTGTCGCGCCAACCGTCGTCGAAGGTCAGGGTGATTTTCGGGCGATCCGATCTCACCGTGCCGGGTTGCAAGATGTCCATCAACGACACGCAATCGAAGTGTTTTTTCAGCCACACCAGCAAGTGTTCGAAGGCCTTCGGCCCGACGCACAGCTCATTGCGATGGGGCAGGTCGGCGGCGTGGTCGCTGGCCAGCACCCGGTGCAGCATCAGGATCACCCCGGCGCCTTGCAGTTGATTGCGGCCTACCGGCGAGTTGAGATACAGCCAGCCACTGGTGCGTTTTAATAATTGTTTGATCGCCATGGCTCAATCCTCTCAACGGTTTTGCTCAGGGTTCCACTGGGCGTACCGCTGCCCCCGCAGGAACTGCCACAAACCGATACTCATCCCGGCCAGGGTCACTAGCAGGAACGCGGCGAGGCGGAAAGGTTTGGGCAGCCGGTGTTGCGAATCCAGCAGGCCGGCGATGGCCACCGCGTAACCGAGCAGTTGCGCGACCAGGCTCAGGCGATAGAAACCGTGTTCTTCCCACAGCCAGAAATTGCTCAGCAACAGCGGCAGCAACAGGATCGGCGCCAGACGGCGGATCAACTTGTGGCTGATCAAGGCAATCGAATACAGGCCATGCTTCAGCGGATTGAGCAGCTCGCTGCGCTGGGCCAGGCTTTGCAGCCCCCCGACAGTGACCCGCTGACGACGGCGGAATTGTTTATCCGCTTCATCGACGCCATGGTCGATCACCTGCGCCTCGGGCACATAGACAATGCGCTTGAACGCCACCGGCGCGCAGGTGCTGATGAAGAAGTCATCGTTGACCTCGGCGGGCACTTCCTGGAACAACTCGCGGCGCAGGGCGAGCAGGGCGCCGTCGGCGGAGACCATGCAGCCGGTGCGGTTTTCCACCCTGCGTAGCCAGCCTTCGTAATGCCGATAGATACTGTCGCCGATGCTTAGACCGCCGCCGGTAACCGGGATCACCATGTGCCCGGCGCAAGCGCCAACCTGCGGATCGCACAACGGCGCCAGCAGATGGCCGAGGGTGTCGCGGGACCATTGGTTGTCGGCATCGGTGAACACCAGAATGTCTCCGGTGCTCAACGCCACGCCGGCATTCAGGGTCGCGGCCTTGCCCTGGCGAGGCAGGTCGAGAATGGTGATGCGCGGGTCGACGACCTTGTGCGCACAGGCCACGGTGTCATCGGTCGAACCGTCGCTGGCCAGAATGATCTGCAGCGAGGCCGGCTCATAATCCTGAGCAAGCAACGTGCGCAACTTGTGTTCGATGTGCCGCGCCTCGTTGTGCGCGGCAATCACGATGCTGATGTTCAGCGGTTCAGCGATTGCAGGAGGTCGCGCCGCAAACAACGGCGCCAGCAAAGTCAGCAGCAGCGGATAACCCAGGTAGGCGTAGACCGGCAACAACAGGCACAACCAGAAAATGAATTCAGGCACGGGCAGGCCTCCTTGCTTTCCAGTGGCAAAGACTGAGGATGAACGCGGCGCCGGCCAGGTGCAGGCGCACCCAGTGCAGGCCCCAGAGTTGCAGGGTCAACAGCGGATCGCGGTGTTTGAGGGTCTGACGCATGCTCAAGGCGAGCGCCGGAATGCTGGTCAGCAACAACATCAGCGCCGCATGATGAGGGAAGCCATCGAGCAGTGCGGAGATTGCCAGGAAATCCAGGAACCAGGCGGCGAGTGACATCAACGGGAAGCGCAGCAATCGAATGCTCATCCCGTGGCTGCGCAGGAGCTGCAGATGGCTGCCCTGACGCCAGAATTCCTTGCCCATCCATTCTCGCCAACTGCCCTCATAACCCCAATGCAAGGCGACGGTCTGATTGACCGAGAGCAGACGGGCGCCCGCATGGGAAAGGCGCATGGTGAAATCCTTGTCTTCGCCGGTACGCAGGGTTTCATCGAAGCCGCCAACCTTGTCGAACCAGGGGCGGCGCATCAACAGGTTGGAACTGGGCAGCCAGCGCACCGTCTGCACCGTCTCGTTGTTCGGGCGCAAGGTGCGACGTTGCCAGGCGTTGGCGTACCACGGGGCTTCGGCCGGTGTGTGCAAATCCAGCCCGAGGACGTCGACCTGAACAGCGGGCTCGATTTTCAACAACAGCGTGAGCCAGTCCTCGGGCAACTCGACATCGGCATCGATGAAGGCCAGCCATTCTCCGGTAGCGACAGCGGCGCCGCGATTGCGCAAGGCGCCGATCATCAAGCCCGGCAGCACCAGCACCTGCGCGCCCAGTTGACGGGCAATGTGCGGGCCCTGATCCTCCGAGCCGTTGTCGGCCACGATCAGCTCGCACTCCAGCCCGGCGGCGATGGCGGCGCGTTGCGCAGCCAGCAGGGTCCGGGCGATGTGGCGGGCTTCGTTGTACATCGGGATGACAATGCTGATGCGGCTCATGCCTTGGCCTCCAGGTGCGGGCTTTCTTCGGCTTTCAAACGCAGCACGCTGGTCAGGGCGAGCATGATCCACACGTACTTCTGGTTGGGGGCGCTGAGGAACATCAAAAACAGCGCCAGCGACAGAAAACTCATGCTCAGGTGCGTCAGCAAATCCGCCTGTTCGCGGTTGCGTCGCTGCATCCACGCACGACGGGCGCGGACCAGGTTGTACAAACCGAGGCCGAGCATGCCGACGAACAACAGGCCGGCGGGAATCCCCAGCTCACTGAAGATTTCCAAGTAGGTGTTGTGGGCGCGACGGTAGAGGTCGCCGATTTTGCGGTTGGCCGAAAACGCCTTGGCATAACCGGTGGTGGCGTAGTGCAGCGGGAACGTTCCGGGCCCGGTGCCCAGCAACGGGTTCTCGCGGATCATCTCGCTGCCGACCACAATGTATGAGGCGCGACGGCCCAGGGACTGGTCCTGGCTCTTGGCGCCGGCGCTCAAAATGCTCAAGGACTGAATGCGCTCGATGTAGCCCTTCGGCATCGCATAAAGGGCCAGCGGAATCACGATCACCAGGCCCAGCATGGCGAACCCCAGATGCCGTGGACGGATGCGTTTGAGCTCGAGGCGGTAGTGCCAGACGCCGATCATCAGGCTGAGGAACAGCACCACCAGGCCCGAACGGGATTCAGTCTTGGTCATGCCGCCCAGCAGCAAAATGCAGCAACCGACCCAGAACAACCGATGCAGGAAGTGCGGGCTGCGAACCACCAGCAGCAAGGCGAGTGGCACGGCGAAGGCGATCAGCATGGCAAAGGCGTTCGGGTCTTCCAGCAGGCCGGCGGCGCGCCCCTGGTCCTGGTATTTGCTGGAGAACATCGCCAGCACGCAGGTCGCCGTGACACTGAGGGTGACCATTTTGGCGAACAGGTCCATGTTCAGCTCGCGGCCGATCAGCAAGGTGATCACAAACAGCACCAGGCCGACGCTCAGTTCTCGCAGATGCCCCAACGACATGCCCATGTTATCGGTGTTGAGCACGCTCAGCAGGTACAAGACCATGAACCAGATCAGGTAGCGCCAGATGTTGCTGCGCAGGCGTTCGGAGGGAATCTGGTGGATGGCCAGTTGCAGCATCAGGATCACGGCCAATGACGCGCCGAGGAACTTGGTGCCCGACAGCGAACTGTCCTTGAAGAAACCTTCGAACGGCACCAGCGCCGCGATCCCGAGCAAACCCCAAGAGGGTTTTCGGTAAAGCAGCGCGACACCGACCAGGCCCAGCACCGCCCCCGGCGCCAGATACGGATAAGGGCTGGCCAACAAACCGAGGCAGACCAGGCCAAACAAACTGACGATCGAGAGCGGAAAGATCACGCGCGTGCCTCCCGTGCAGTACGGAGATAAAGTTGCGACCAGCGTTCGGCCAGGGCCTTGAGGTCGTAACGGTCCAATTGCGTTCGTTTTGCGTTGTCGATCAGGTCGCGGGCCATGGCCGGTTCAGTCAGCAACGAGCCGATCTGGCGGGCGAGGGCGGCGCTGTCAGCGGGTGTCGCCAGCAGGCCGTTGTGCCGGTCTTGCAGCACATCGGGAATCCCTCCGACGCCAAACGCCACCACCGGCACGCCGGCTTGCATCGCTTCGAGCAGAATCATCGGCGTGCCTTCGGTGCGCGAGCTGATCACCAGCGCATCGAGTTGTCGCCACCACACACTCATGTCGGTCTGGTAACCGGGCAGGGTGATGCGGTCCTGTAAACCCGCTTCGTTGATACGCGCCAGCAGCGTCTCCCGTTCCGGGCCGTCGCCGAGCATCACGGCGTCCAGTTGCGGGTGTTGCCGGCAGAGTGGAATCAGCGCATCGAGAAAAAAGTCCGGGCCCTTTTCACTGCTCAGCCGCCCGACGTAACCGGCCAGCCAACGCTGGCGGCCCACGTTGTGCGGCAACAGTCCGGTAGCCGCCGGTAAACCATTGGGAATCACCTGCAGCTTTTCCGCCCGGACGCTGGCCTGACGGCACAGCACGGCGATGCTTTCGGCAACGCAGACCACGCGAGTAACCGACGCGGTGCGGCACAGTTGCAGGCTCAGCCAGGTGTAGAACTTCTGTTTGCGGCTGCGCGGTGTGAAACCGTGCTGGGTAATCACCAGCGGCAGGCGCAACAACGTGGCGCCCACCCAGCCAAACAACAGGCCCTTGAAGTTGTGCGTATTGATCAACGGCCGTTCCGCCCGGCGCTGGCGCAAATGCGCCAGTAATTCCCCCAACCCCGCGCAACCCCGGCAGTCGACCCCCGCCTGGCGAAACCGCGCGATCAAGTCTGGCGGCGCATCGAGAAACAGCACCTGGTGCTGCCCCGGCGTCGCCAGGCAATGGTCCAGCAGCATCCGCTCAGCCCCGTAGAAGCCACCGCTGCTGAGCAAATGAATGATCGGCAGGGAAGGGATGAGCGGCGCGTTCAATTGCGCACCCAATGCACGAGGCCAGGCACGGACCAGTTGCTGTGTGGATTGGTTGGTTCCACGTTTTGATCGTTGATCACCAACAGCACCGGCAAGCCCAGTTCGTGGGTGATTTGCGCTGGGTGTTTGAAACGGTGATCGAAGAACTCACGCACGTAGACCAGGGCAATCGCCAGCAACAGACCGGTGAACAATCCGAACGGAATGATCAGCATCGGTTTCGGGAACGCTGCTTCGGTGGGCTCATACGGCGGGCTGAGCACCCGTGCGTTGGACAGGTCGTTGTCCAGCGAGCGTGCGCTGCTGCTTTCGGCGAAGCGCTGGGCATAGGTCGAGAACGCCGCGTGCAACGCGTTGATCTCGGTGTCCATCTGCCGCAGTTTGCTCTGGGTTTCCTGCAACTGGTGGATGCGGTCCTTGAACTCGGCAATGCGCTTGGTTTTCTGGTCGATCACCGAGCTGACAATCGCCAGGTCAGTGTTGCGCTCCTGAATCCGGTTGCTGACCACTTTCAGAAACTGCTGACGGGTACGGGCGATTTGCTCGCGGGTCAGCAACATCGGTTCGCTGCTTGGCTGGAAGATCGCCAGGTCGTTCATGTAGCGGCTGACCTGTGTGGTCAGGGCCTCACCCATCTGTTTGATCTCGCGGTCTTCAAACGCCACGTTGTCCACGGTGGTGGTGAAGGTGTAGGGGAAGGTGTAGTCGTTGAGTTTCGAATTGCTCGCCGCAGCCAGGCTAGTTTTCAGGTAGTCGAGCCAGCGTTGGCTTTGCAGCAGGCGATCGCGGTACAGGTTGAGCGCTTGCTCCTCGGTGTTGATGGCGTTGAGGCGGAAGGTGATTTCTTCCTTCGGATCGGACGAACCAACCGCTTCAAGCAAGCCCAACCGAGTGCCTTCCAGGCCATCGAGACGCACCTGGTATTGCTTCTTCTTGGTTTCGTAGAACGACTGCGGCAAGTCGATCGATTGCAGTGCCTGACGGCTCGTCAGGTAGTTCTGCAGCAAGGCTGCGACGAAATTGGTGCCTTGGGTTGGATTGTCGAAGCTGTAGATGATGGAGATCACGTTGGAGCCCGGCAGGGTTTCGATTTTCAGACTGTCGATTGCCTCTTGGGTCAGTGCATCCAGCGTGGTGTCGCGCACCGGATCGGTTTCCAGGCCCAGGGTGGTTTTCATCGGGTTGATCACGTATTCGCGCAGCGGCGTGGTCACGTACTGTTTGAACGGCTGGGTCACCAGTTTGTTGAAGACGCCAGGGGTGAGCGTGTACTCACCCTTGTCGCGCAACTCGCTGATGGTCTGCCGAATCAACGCCGGCGAGCGCAGGATATTGCTCTCGGTTTCCATGTCCGCCAGGGACGGTGGAATGAATGAGGCGTTCTCCTGGTTGAGGGACGTCGTGGCGTCTCCCTGTGAGAGTTTTTTGGACTGCACGATCACCTGGGCGGTGATATCGAAGCTCTGTTTGAGCATCAGCGGCAAGACCAGGGCGATCACTGCAAAGAGCAGGAAGACTCGTTTCACCAACTGCTTGTTGGCGAAGAAGATCCTGAAGAACTCGTGCAGGTAGTTTTCCTTTGGATTCATGGTCGGTCACCTGAGAGTTAGTTGCTGTCACTGTCTTTGTTGTCGACGCGGTAGCCGAAGCTGAAGCCCACGCCCTGGAACAACACCACGTCTGCCAGTTGCCTTGCGAGTTCACCGGCGCTGGCCAGTTTGGTCTTCGGCACATAGAGCATGTCGTCCGGTTGCAGGTAGGCGATCTGTGACGCATCGCCGGCCAGCGCTTTTTCGACGTCATAGCGCACGGCCTGCACCTGGTTACCGTTGCGGCGCATGATCATCACCGAATCGAGCCGCGCCTTGGTGTTGCTGCCACGGGCCAGGGTCAGCGCTTCAAGCACCGAGACCGGCCGGCGGATCGGGTAGGAACCTGGCTGACCGACTTCGCCCAGCACGTAGATTTCGTTACCCGCCGTGGACTTCAGCAGCACATCGACGGTCATCCGCCCCGGCAGCTGTGCGTAGCGTTTATTAAGGAAGGTTTCCAGTTGATTGACGGTCATGCCTTGCAGCGGCACGGCGCCGATTTCCGGGAAGCTGGCGTAGCCGTCGGTGCCCACGGTGATCTCCCGGCTCATGCCGGTAGCGGGGTGGTTCAGGGCACTTTTGAGGTTAGATTCGTTGCTCAGCGGGCTGATGATCTGCACGGACAGCTGGTTGCGGTTAGGCTGGAACAGCTGTTTGCGCTGGTAGGCACGCTGGATTTCCTCACGTGCTTGTTCGGACGTCAGCCCGGCGATTTTCACCGAAGTATTGGCGCCCGGCAGTTCAATGCTGCCATCGGGCAGCACCAGTTGATTGCCGTTGAGCTGGCTGGCGGCGGTGAAGTTCAGGCCGATCTGGTCACCGGACTGGATGCGGTAGGCGTCCGAGCCGCTGGTGCTGATGTGGAAGATCACGTCCAGCACATCCTGTGGCCGCAAGGTCTGTTCGACCTTGGGCATGTCGGTGGCCTGGGCGTTGGCCGGTGAGGCCGTGAGGATATTCACCGGCATGTTCTGGGTTTCGGAAGTGCTGGAGCAACCTGCAAGCGGCAGCAACAGCAGGACAAGCATTTTGGCGTTCATGTCGTCATCCTTTTCTGATTGCTCACAGGTTTTTGTAGAGCCATTTGGGCATGTAGTACTTGCGCCGGTTGAAGACGCTGCCCACCAGTTTTGCCCCGGCCTGGGTCAGGCGCTGAACCGCCGCCTGGGCCACTTCCCAGCGCGTGTCTTCGGAGCGCACGACCATGATCACGCCGTCCACCTGGGTGCTGATGATCATGGTGTCGGCGGCGGAATACACCGCGTCGCCGTCGATCACCACAAAGCGATACTGACTGCCGAGCTGATCGAGCAACGGGCCCAGGCGTTCAGGTGTCAGGTGTTCGGTGCCGCGCACAAACCGGCCGTTGGGCAGGATGTGGAAGGGCAGGCTGGAGACGTTCACCACGCAGTCCTGCAGCAGTGGCGGGCTCTGGGTGTTGAACAGCAAGTCGCGAAACCCGCGCTCCTTGCTCAGCCCCATCTGCTGCGTGAGGTTGGTCGATGACTGGCTGGCATCGACCAGCAGCACCTCGCCGCTGCTCATTTGCGCCAGTTGGCTGGCCAGCGCCAGGGCACTGGTGGTGGTGCCTGCGCCGGGGTTGGCGGCGGTGAGGAATAGGATCCGCAGATCTTGATCGAGCACGGTCGACGTCAGGTTGGACTCGCTCGGGTTGGCAATGCTTAGGCTTTTGGCTGATGAACCGTCCATTTAACTCGCTCCGTGGCCGCTGAATACTTTGAAGGGGGTTTTCAACAGGATCTTCAGATCAAGCAACAGGCTCTGCTCGGCGATATAGCTGAGGTCCAACTCAACGCGCTGGTCGAAGTCGATATTGCTGCGCCCGGAGATCTGCCACAGGCCGGTCATGCCGGGGTAGATGCTCAGGCGTGCAAGGTGATTGTCCTTGTAGCGGTAGGTGTTGAACGAGGTTGGGCGCGGGCCCACCAGGCGCATGTCGCCCGTCACCACATTGATCAGGTTCGGCAGCTCATCCAGGCTGCTGCGCCGCAGGAAACCACCGATGCCGGTGATGCGCGGGTCCTTGTCGATCTTGAAATCGATTGCGTCGGCCCCGTGCTTGTTCAGATGACGCAGGGACTCCTTGAGCTCCTCGGCGTTGGCCACCATGGTGCGGAACTTGTACATGCCGAATTTGCGACCGCGGTAGCCCGTGCGTTTTTGCACGAACATCACCGGTCCCTGACTGCTGAATTTGATCGCCAGTGCCAAGCCCAGCAGGAGGGGCGAGATCAGCACCAGAATCACCAGCGCACCGAAGCAGGCGACAACGCGGTTGGTACGTGACAGCGTCCACGGCCGACCGCCGTCACGACCGGTCATCCAGCCACGACCCTGCATATGGATCGCGGTATCGAGGCGCATTCGATGCTCCGGGTCCAGACGTTTGTCTCGGCGCATCTGTTGCAGGGGCACCGTTTTTTCATGTCTAGTCATAGAATCCTCCGCTGAAGTTCAGCCGCAAGCGGCGCGTGGGCGATAGGCAGTGGGTAGTAATCGCGGAACCAGGCGATGAAGCGCCCGAGTCCCTCATCCAGCTCGATACAAGGCTGAAATCCGGTTGCCCGAGCCAGGTCACTGGCATCGGCGCAGGTGTTGAGCACGTCGCCCGGCTGCAGCGGCAGCAACTCGACGAGGGCTTTTTGTCCAAGGTGTTTTTCCAGCAGCGCCAGGTAATCCTTGAGCTCCACCGGGTGTTGCCCGCCGATGTTGAAGATCCGCCACGGCGCCATGCTGCTGGCCGGGTCCGGTTGTTCACGGTCCCATTCGGCGTTGGCTTGCGGTGGACGGTCGATCAGCCGCGCGATGCTCTCGATGATGTCGTCGATGTAGGTGAAGTCGCGCTGGTGTTCGCCGTAGTTGAACAACTTCAGTGGCTGCCCTTCGGCAATCGCCCGGGCGAACTGGATCGGCGACATGTCCGGCCGGCCCCAAGGCCCGTATACGGTGAAAAAACGCAGGCCGGTGCAGGGAATGCCGAACAGGTGGCTGTAGCTGTGGGCCATCAGCTCGTTGGCTTTCTTGGTCGCGGCGTACAGCGACAGCGGATGGTTGACGCCGTCCTTCACCGAATAAGGCGTGTGCTGGTTGGCGCCATACACCGAACTGGACGAGGCATAGATCAAGTGCTTGACCGGGTGGTTGCGACAGCTTTCGAGGATGTTGAGAAACCCGCTCAAATTGCTGTCGAGGTAAGCCCGCGGGTTCTCCAGCGAGTAACGCACCCCGGCCTGAGCCGCGAGGTGAATCACCACTTCGGGTTTTTCACGGACAAACAGGGCCTCGATGGCCGGACCGTCGGCCAGGTCAACCGTCGCGAGCTGGAAAGCGCCAACCTGCTCCTGCACCCAATCCACGCGGTCGTGTTTGAGTTGCGGGTCGTAGTAATCATTGAAATTGTCGAGGCCGAACACCTGGTGCCCGTCACGGATCAGCCGCAACACGCAATGGGCACCAATGAAACCGGCCGCGCCGGTGACGAGAATCTTCATGGCCGCGGCGCCTCGGGAACGATGTGCCGCAGGCCGATGCCGCTGTAGTGCAACCCGGCCGCCGCCACCTGTTCCGGGTTGTAGAGGTTGCGACCGTCGACGATGACCCGTGAGCGCAGTTTGCTTGCCAGCAGGTCAAAGTCGACCACGCGGAAGTTCTTCCACTCGGTGCAGATCACCAAGGCGTCGGCGTCTTCCAGCGTGTCGTCGCGGGTGGCGCACAGGTGCAAGTTATTGCGGTAGCCGTAAATGCGTCGGCATTCGGACATGGCTTCCGGGTCATAGGCTTGTACGCTCGCGCCTTCGGCCCACAGTGCTTCCATCAGGTAACGGCTGGGGGCTTCGCGCATGTCATCGGTGTTAGGCTTGAACGCCAAGCCCCAGATCGCGATGGATTTGCCGGCCAGCCCGTTGGGGAATTGCGCCTTCAGTTTGCTGAAGAGGATGTGGCGCTGAGTGTCGTTGACGTCGGTGACACTGCGCAACAGACGCAAGGGCATGCCGTTGTGTTCAGCGGTATGGAGCAGGGCGCGCAGATCCTTGGGGAAGCACGAACCACCAAAGCCGCAACCCGGGTAGATGAAGTGGTAGCCGATGCGCGGGTCCGAACCGATGCCTTTGCGCACCGCTTCGATGTCAGCACCCAGCAACTCGGTGAGGTTAGCCAGTTCGTTCATGAAACTGATGCGCGTGGCGAGCATCGCGTTGGCCGCGTACTTGGTCAGCTCGGCACTGCGGTTGTCCATGAACATGATCTTTTCATGGTTGCGGCAGAACGGCGCGTAGAGCTCGCTGAGCTGGCCGCGGGCTTCCTCGTCGTCGGTGCCGACGATGATCCGGTCCGGGCGCATGCAATCGGCGAGGGCACTGCCTTCCTTGAGAAACTCGGGGTTGGACACCACCCGCACGTTCAGGGCGCTCTTGCCACGGCGCAGCAGTTCTTCGTTGGCGCTGGCGGCCACCTGGTCCGCGGTGCCGACCGGCACGGTGGACTTGATGATCAGGGTGCGATCGGCTTCCATGTAACTGGCGATCTGGCGGGCCACATTCAGTACGTGACTGAGGTCGGCCGACCCGTCTTCATCGGCGGGCGTGCCGACGGCGATGAAAATCAGCTCGGCGTGTTCGACCGCATCGCTGGCCTGGGTCGTGAACAGCAAACGGCCGGCCTTGATGTTCTCTTCCAGCGTGCCGGACAACCCCGGTTCGCTGATCGGCGGCACGGCCTGTTGCAATTGCTTGATCTTGTTCGGATCGATGTCGACACATAAGACACGATGTCCGACATCGGCCAGTGCCGCTGCTTGTATCAGGCCGACGTAGCCCGTACCAAATACGCTCACGTCCATATTGGCGTGCCTCGTAAGACGGTTGAAAGAACTTAAATAAGACTGTCAAAAGGGGTATAGCCCAGCACTGGGAAAACGTGTCAGCAAAATGACATGTTGCACTGCTATAACAGCCCCATTTTTGGGGCGTTTTGCCATCAAGTGCTTGCCGCTGCTGGATTTGCCGCGGTTTTGACGGGTTTTTCACATTCTGAAGAAAACGATAAACGGTCGTAGGGCATGAAACACAAGGGTTGTAGCCGTTCGAGTGTGTCAGATTTGAGTCAACGTTTTTTTGACGCTTTGTGAAAAAACCCGACATTTCTTGCGCTTTGATGGCCCGGTGCTAGTGTCAAAAAATGGCCGACAATCTATTGGCCAACGGACGGCCTCGAGCATCGGAAATACTATGATTCGATACCTCAAAGAACTGCTCTTAGTTCTCTATTTAGTTAAGAACTACGACTATTACCTGGAACGCCTGAGCGCAATGGGAATGGGTTTCCCGGTGCTGCTGTTTGGCGGGATGTTTATCGTGCTGACCGTGGCACTGTTCATGACCGCGTACATTCGCCAGACACTGATCCGTCATCTATTTGCCTTGGCGATGTTTATGTCGGCGGTATTTTTTGATGTCTATACCCGCGTTACGGCCGACTACCTGACCTACAGCAGCTTCGTGTCGCTGGTGTATTCCGGCGGATTCATTCAGGAGGCGGCGTACCAGTACCGCGACGCGATCATCAGCGGGGTGGTCGGCGGCTTGCTGCTGCTGTTTGGTATCGGGCTCAAGCCGCGTCGGCGAATGCCGCTGCCCGGTGCGTTGCTGGTGGCGGCGCCGGTGCTCGGGGTGCTGCTGCTCAGTGCGGTGTTGTTCGTGCGAGCGGGCGAAGGCGCCCGTGGCCTGCCGATCATGTACACGCCGCTGGCCTATTTGAACCTGTTCACCTATGAAGCCCTGCACAACACCGTCGGCCCGCGCGAGCCTGTGAGCCTGGCACGCAACGACGCACCGCTGGGCCACGACATCGTGCTGGTCATCGACGAAAGCATTTCCGGCAACTACCTGGACATCAACGCCCCGTTCGGTGTGCACAGCAACCTCAAGGAACCGCGCCCAGGCGTCGCGATCTTCAATTACGGTTACGCCGCGTCCATCGCCAATTGCAGCGCCGACACCAACATCACCCTGCGCTACGGCGGCACTCGCGCCGACTACATGCGCATCAACAGCACGATGCCGTCGATCTGGCAGTACGCGAAGAAGGCTGGTCTGCGCACCGTGTACATCGATGCCCAGCGCACCGGTGGCAACTTGCAGAACCTGATGAACGAGAACGAAAAAAAGGACATCGACGAGTTTGTGCAATTCGACCAGACCAGCGTGCGTGATCGCGACATGGCGGCCGCGGCGAAACTGATCGATTTGCTCAATGACGGCAAGCCCGAGCTGGTGGTGGTCAACAAGGTGGGCGCGCATTTCCCGGTGCACGACAAATACCCGGATGCGTTCATGGCCTATCGTCCGACCTTGCCTCGTGGTCAATTTGTCGAGATCGCGGACACCGGCAAGCGCGATGGTTTCAACGGTCAGCCGGACGATTGGGTGCTCTATCGCAATGCCTACAAGAACACCTTGCTGTGGAACGTCGGGGAGTTTTTCTCACGGGTGTTTGCCCAGGCAGACATGAGCAATGCGCTGCTGATCTACACCTCGGACCATGGGCAGGACCTGCATGAACGGGGCAATCCCGGGTTGAATTTGCACTGCGGCGGTGATCCGGTGGCGGAGGAGGGCCTGGTGCCGCTGGTGGTGATTCAAGGCGATCAGTTGCGCACACTGGATTGGCAGAAGGCGCTGGCCGCGAACAAGGATCGGTCGAGTCACTACAACATCTTTCCGACGCTGCTGCAGTTGATGGGGTATGACCTGGCGGGGATTGAGGCGGTTTATGGCAAGCCACTGAGCGTGCCAACTGCGGACGACTTTACGTTCAACTATCGGTTCAACGCGCGGCTGGGGGCGAAGCCGGAGTGGAAGCATATTGATCTGAACAGGATTGTGACGCCGGGGCAGGCGGCTACGAGTGTGGCGGTGGGGCAGTGAGGATTTTGGTTGGGAGGACGAGTCTCTTCGTCGGATCGCCGCCCGGAGACTGCTCGATAAGGCGTCAGACCATTAGATCCGGCTCTGAAAGCGCGGCTCACTGTTTTGTTCTTTATTGAAACAATCTGGATGATAAAAGCATTATAAAAAAAGTACTGCTCTGCGTTAGTGTTGGTCGCATCTAACACCCACTAATTAAAGACACGCTTATATGCCATTACTCAAAAATTTTGTTGCCGTCGATTGGCGCGCCGGGAAAGATCAGATTTATTTTTTCTTCAAGGATACGAACACTTACTCACGATTTGTAATTAGCGAGAACAAGGTCCTTGACGGGTACCCACGTGACATTACCAGTGACAACTGGCATGACTTCCATCTTCATGCCAAGAAGCTGATTTTCGGGTTTTCCACCGCTGGTGTGGCTTCCTCCGGGGTCTTCGGCTTTGATTTAGACATATTATGGTTGTTCTACTATGAGGGTAATGTTCCAACGTTTTGCAAATACGATCAGGACGCTGACCGGGTGATCAGTATAGAGCCTGTGTACGACTCGATCTGGCACCCGCTACTTCCCTACTTCTCTCGGATTGTCGCCGGGACTTTGAATCCGACGGCCTTGTTTCCTCGAAAATTTGATTTTCTGTTAAACAACGGTTGTTGCCTTGAGTTTGACCTTAATAAAAAAAGGGTGGTTTACGAACCGATTTCCGAAGCGACCTGGCCTGGGCTTGCGCCTTACAAGAATCGACTGATTACAGCGGTGCAAAATGACCGGACAATTCTCGATAGTTATTACTATATTTTTCTGACTAACAACGAGTATCTCCGATACAGACTTACCACACACAAATTACTGGAGGGGCCCATTCCGGTGAATGACGGAAACTGGCCGGGTCTCTTGCGAGACTGAGGACGCGGTCAGCCCTGCGATACGCACCGGACAAAAATCATGCAAGGCCGCTATCCTTGCCTCCACGTTCATCAAACAGGTTTGCTCATGCTTCAGGTCCAGGGCGTCTTCAAAAGCTACGCCACTGCGCAAGGTCCGCTGCCGGTGCTGCAAGGTGTCGACCTGAAATTGAAACCCGGCAGTAGCCTGGCACTGATGGGTGAGTCGGGCAGTGGCAAGAGCACCTTGCTGCATTTGATCGCCGGCCTGGACAAGGTCGATCGCGGCAGTATTCAAAGCGGCGGACATCGGCTGGACCAGATGAACGAAGGGCAACTGGCGAATTGGCGGCGGACCGAAATCGGCCTGGTGTTCCAGCAGTTCAACCTGATCGGCAGCCTGCGCGTCGAGGACAATCTGGCGTTTCAGGCGCGCCTGGCCGGGCGGCATGATCCGCGCTGGCAGGCGCACCTGGTCCAGCGACTGGGCTTGAGTGATTTGCTGCGGCGTTATCCGGAGCAGCTCTCCGGTGGGCAACAGCAGCGAGTCGCCTTGGGCCGCGCCCTGGCGTCGAAGCCGAAATTGTTGCTGGCCGACGAGCCCACCGGCAGCCTCGATGAAGCCACCAGCGATGAAGTATTGAAGTTGCTACTGGAATTGCTCGACGACAGTCCGACCACCTTGTTGATGGTTACGCATAGTCATCGGGTTGCCGCACGGCTGGCGGAAAAAGTGGTGCTGCACCGCGGCCGTCTGGCTGGCGCGGACGAGCACTGAGGTGCGCGTCTTTCGCGAAACGCTGCGGGCGCTGCTCAGCCATTGGTGGCAACACCCAGTGCAATTTTTCAGTGTGCTGACCGGGCTCTGGCTCGCCACCAGCCTGCTGACCGGCGTAGAGGCGTTGAACAGCCAGGCGCGTGACAGCTATGCTCGAGCCAGT
The DNA here is from genome assembly GCF_059695935.1 of Pseudomonas sp. LBUM1660. Lineage (NCBI taxonomy): Bacteria > Pseudomonadati > Pseudomonadota > Gammaproteobacteria > Pseudomonadales > Pseudomonadaceae > Pseudomonas > Pseudomonas sp. LBUM1660. The sequence goes on from NZ_CP166795.1 coordinate 2,558,475, forward strand.
CAGTTGATCGGCGGCGAACCGCAAGCCAGCCTCATTGCGCCCAGTGGTGCGACCTTCTCCCAGCAAGTGTTTGTCGACCTGCGCCGCGCGGGCTGGCCGGTATCGCCCGTGCTGCAAGGGCGGTTGACGCTCAAGGGCCATGAGGACCAACGTCTGCAGCTGATGGGCATCGAACCGGTGTCGCTGCCGGCCGGCTCGGCGGTGGCGGGGCGATCCTTGGCGATCGAGCAGATTGTCGAGTTTTTCACCCCGCCGGGCCGTACCTGGATCTCGCCGCAAACCTTGCAGGCGTTGGGTCTGCACGAAGGTGAACGGCCAGTGAGTTCTAATGGCGAGATTCTGCCGCCGCTGCATGTTCAACCCGATATGGCCCCTGGCATGTTGCTGGTCGACATCGGCTTCGCCCAGCAGATTCTTGGTTTGCCGGAGCAACTGTCGCGCCTGTTGTTGCCCAAGGATTTCAGCGCCGCACTGCCCGATCAATACAAAGGCCAGTTGCAGCTCAAAACCAGCGGTGAAGAAAACAACCTATCGCGGCTGACTGAAAGCTTTCACTTGAACCTCGATGCCCTGGGGTTTCTGTCCTTCGTGGTCGGCCTGTTCATCGTTCACGCCGCGATCGGGCTGGCGCTGGAGCAACGTCGAGGTTTGCTCAGAACCCTGCGCGCCTGCGGGGTCAGCGCCCGAATGCTGATCACGTGTCTGGTGGTTGAACTGGGAGCGCTGGCGCTGATCGGCGGCATTGCCGGCGTCGCCAGCGGCTACCTGCTGGCCAGCGTGCTGTTGCCGGATGTGGCTGCCAGCCTGCGCGGTTTGTACGGCGCCGAAGTGGCGGGGCAGTTGAGCCTCAGTCCGTGGTGGTGGTTCAGCGGTGTAGGCCTGAGCCTGCTCGGCGCGTTGCTGGCTGGTGCCAACAGTCTGTTGCGGGCGGCACGCCTGCCGTTGCTGGCCCTGGCCGATCCGCAAGCCTGGCATCAGGCGCACGCGCGCTGGTTACGGCGTCAGGGTTGGGTCGCGGCACTGGCCGCGGTCATCGTGCTCATCGCCTGGTTCCGGGGTGACAGCCTGGCCAGTGGTTTTGTGCTGATGGCGGCGCTGTTGATCGGCGCCGCACTGGCCTTGCCGGTGCTGCTGAATCTGGTCTTGAACCTGGCGTTGAGCCGCAGTCATTCGGTGCTCGGCCAATGGTTTCTCGCCGACTGCCGTCAGCAACTGCCGGCGCTGAGCCTGGCCCTGATGGCGCTGCTGTTGGCGCTGGCGGCGAACATCGGCGCCGGCAGCATGACCGCCGGTTTCCGCCAGACCTTCAACGACTGGCTCGAACAACGCCTGATCGCCGAACTCTACGTCAATCCGCAAAACCCGGCCCAGTCCCGAGAGCTGCACAGCTGGCTCAAACAGCAACCTTCACTGACCGCCGTGCTGCCCAACTGGCAGGTGTCGATCCAGCTACAAGGCTGGCCGGCGGATATCTTCGGCGTGATCGATCACCCGACCTACCGCCAGCATTGGCCGCTGCTGGAAGCTTTGGGCGACAACCCCTGGGACCACCTGGCCAAGGACGATGCGCTGATGCTCAGCGAACAACTGGCCCGGCGCTTGAAGGTGCGGCTCGGTGATCACCTGACCATCCCCACGCCGGGCGGTCCGTGGTCGCCACGGATCATCGGGATTTACGCCGACTACGGCAATCCCAAGGGCCACATCCTGGTGAACGGCAACCATCTGTTACGCGGGTGGCCGCAACTCACGCCCAATCGCTTCAACCTGCGCATCGAGCCAGCGTTGATTGCGCCATTCCTCAAAACGCTGCAAACACGTTTCGCCCTGGACGACAGCCGGATCGTCGATCAGGCACGGCTCAAGGGCTGGTCCACGCAAGTGTTCGAACGCACCTTCGCCGCCACCGCCGCGCTCAACAGCCTGACCCTGGCCGTCGCCGGTGTGGCGCTGTTCATCAGCCTGCTGACCCAGAGCCAGAGCCGCCTCGGCCAACTCGCGCCGCTGTGGGCGCTGGGCGTGACGCGGCGGCAATTGATGCTGCTCAACCTCGGGCAAACCTGGTTGCTGGCGGTGCTGACGCTGGTGCTGGCGTTGCCGTTGGGGATCGCGTTGGCGTGGTGCCTGGACACGGTGATCAACGTGCAGGCATTTGGCTGGCGATTGCCGTTGCGGGTGTTTCCATTGCAACTGGTGCAGTTGATGGGGCTGGCGTTGCTCGCAACGTTACTGGCGTCGGCGTGGCCGCTGTATTCGCTGTATCGCACGCAGCCGGCGGACTTGCTGAGGACGTTTGCTCATGAGGATTAAGGTCGGCCTTTTGTTATTGGCGTTGCTGAGCGGCTGCGATAACTCGGTGCCTGAAGAGAAGGGCTTCGCAGGTCTTGGTGGTGAGGCTTCCGTATTCACACCGGTGGTGCCCGGGCGGGTGTTCAGCTTTCCGGCAGACCACGGTCCCCACGATGGTTTCCGCATCGAATGGTGGTACGTCACCGCCAACCTCAAGGACGATCAAGGGCGCGAGTTTGGCGTGCAATGGACGTTGTTTCGCAGCGCGTTGAAAGCTGTGCCGGAGCAGTCGGGTTGGGGCAATCAGACCATCTGGCTGGGGCACGCGGCCGTGACGTCGGCAACGGCCCATCACGCTGCCGAACGCTATGCCCGTGGCGGGGTAGGTCAGGCGGGGGTGAGTCTGGCGCCGTTCAATGCCTGGATCGACGATTGGCGCTTCAGCAGCCAAGGTGCCGACGCCTTGGCGGACTTGCAACTCAGCGCGCGGGACAAGGGCTTCAGCTACCAATTGCGGCTGACATCTACTCGTCCGCTGGTGCTTCAGGGCGACAAGGGTTTCAGTCAGAAATCCGAACAAGGGCAGGCGTCGTATTACTACAGCCAGCCGTTTTTCCAGGCCAGTGGCGCGCTGGAAATCGATGGCAAGACTTATCAGGTCAGCGGTCCAGCCTGGCTTGATCGGGAATGGAGCAGCCAGCCGTTGACGGCCAATCAAACGGGTTGGGATTGGTTTTCGCTGCACCTGGACAGCGGCGAACAGGTCATGCTTTATCGCATGCGGCAAAAGGACGGCGCGCCTTATCTCACAGGCACCTGGATCGACGCTCAAGGCCAGACTCAGTCATTGCACGCCTCCGACATCAGCCTCACACCGCAAGACACCGCAAAAGTCGCCGGGCGTCAAATGCCGGTGCGCTGGGCGATTAAAATCCCCTCCAAACATCTCGACATCTCCATCTCGGCGCTCAACCCCAATGCCTGGATGGATTTGCGCATTCCCTATTGGGAAGGCCCCGTGCAATTCAACGGCGGCACCGGATATCTCGAAATGACCGGCTACTGACCCCCCTGTAGCAGCTGTCGAGTGAAACGAGGCTGCGATCTCTTGATCTAGCTCCCCACCAAATCCCCCGGAACTCCAACCGTTGCGCAAGCCTCTACCGTTTGAACGCCTCGCAGGAACTCACCCATGAGCGAAGACCTCAAACCACCCGACCTCGATGCCTGGCAGCGCCTGTTCGAAGACAAGGCCTACTGGCAGCAATCCCCCGACGCCCATTACAGCGAACTGCTGCGGGTGGCCGACGATTTGCTGGGTCAGGGCGCCATTGATCTGGAGCAGTGGCAGGCCTTAAAGGCCAAGGCCGAGCAATCCCACAAAGACTCGCCTGCGGTGAACGTCGCACAAGAAGTCGATGATCCCGAAGCCTGAGGAGAACCATCATGAACCCCCCATCACCCGACACCGAAAAACACCCCGACGAACCACGACCACCAGGCGAAGTCGAGCGCGACAACGACGCCCTGCGCCCCACCGACCCGACCCGGCGCAAGGAAAGCGGCAAGGGCACCGACAGCGGCGAATCCACCGCTCAAGAAACTGCAAAAACTCCCTGAACTGCGTCTATGCTGAGTTGCACAGTCGGCGCTGACCTTCGGGCCAGAGCCGTCTGCTGCCACCCAATCGAAGGGAAAGTATGCTTATGAAACTCCACGCACTGACTAAAGCCATCACCCTCGCTACCTTGCTGTCTGCCACCAGCCTTGGCGCTATGGCTGCGGACATTCCGCTGTCTGCCGTTGTGGAAGCGGACGAGGTCACCACCAAAGTCGTCTCGGTCGATGCGGCTAAACGCCAGGTCGTCCTGGAAGGGCCTGAAGGTCGTCAGGTCCATGTGCAACTGACCGAGAAGGCCAAAAACCTCGATAACCTGAAAGTCGGCGATCAAGTCGACGTGAAAGTCACCAGCGCCGTCGCCGCCTACCTCGACACTGACATCGATAAAGGCCTGCCAGGCAGTGTCGAGCGCACCGGCGAAGTCCGCGCCGCCCCCGGCAGCGACAACCCGGGCGGCGAAGCCTATCGTCAGGTGCAGGTTCAGCTGAAAATCACAAAAATCGATGTGAAGAAAAACCAACTGACCTTCGAAAATCCTGCTGGCCAGTCCAAGACCATCGACGTTGTACGGCCCGAAGTTCAAGCAAAATTGAAAGACCTGAAAGTTGGACAGAGTGTCGTCGTGACCTACACCGACATCCTCACAGTGACCAGCAAACACTGAAGTTGAGTATTAGCTCTATATATTGATTGTTCTTGTACATTTTTTTTGTATAAGAACAATCAGTTTTTATGGTCGAACTGGTGAGTTTTGGTTGTCGTACAAATAATATTTAAGATGACATTTAATTAATGTTGTATCGATAAATTTCATGATTATGTATGCGGACAACTTCCCCGACTTCTATTAAAATACTTCCCGTTCGCCCAGTGGCAGGGCTCTTTACCAGTGCATGGATTGCCGAGGCCATTACACTGGGCGAACACCTTATTGGTGCGATACGTTAAGATGCGCGGCATTTTTCAGATCAAGGATGAAAACGGCTACCGCCGTTCTGACACGGATGAAACCACTCTCCCTCTATCACCCAGTCTTCTACTGGCTGCGCGTGTGGCAAAAAAGACTTTTTCGGCAAATAGCCTGGCGCTTCTCCAGCCGGCAATACGCCGTATCGATCAACGCCGAATCCCGCTTGCCGTTTCGCTACCTCAAACACACCTCCAAGCTGATTCGTAAACTCGGCAACTCCGATATTGCGTTGCAACACAACAAAGTCATCAACCTCAAACTGGCCGTGTCATCGATAAACGGCATAGTCATCGCACCCGGCGAATACTTTTCCTTCTGCCGCCTGGTGGGCCGACCGACCCGTAAACGCGGTTACGTCGAAGGCATGGAACTGTCATTTGGTGAAGCACGCAGCGGCATCGGCGGCGGCATCTGCCAACTGAGCAACCTGATCCACTGGATGGCCATTCACTCGCCGCTGGTGGTGGTTGAACGCTCGAACCACAGCTTCGATCCGTTTCCTGATGAAGGACGGGTGCTGCCGTTTGGGTCAGGGGCGGCGATTTTTTATAACTACGTTGATTTGGTGCTGCATAACCCGACGGATCGGCATTTTCAGTTGAAGTTGAAGGTGGGCGAGCAGCAGTTGGAGGGGGAATTGTTGTGTGATCGGGTGCGGGAGTTTCGGTATCACGTTTATCAGGTTGGGCATCGATTTTTGCGCGAGGGTGGGCGGGTGTTTCGGGAGAACGAGATTTGGCGGGAGGTCAGGAGTAAGGGGCAGGGGAGTGAGGTGTTGGAGAATGAGCGGCTTTATAAGAATCGGGTGGTTGTTAAGTATGAGGTTGAGGAAAGTTTGCTGACCGTGAATGGATAAAAATACGGGAGACCATAAGATCGCGATTTTTTTCGAAAGTCGATAGAGTTTTCGGGGGATTTCCAAAGCACGGGTCTATAAGGGTTGAGTCAGTACTTTCGGATCAATTCCTGAAGTAAAGCTCGTCCAGTTGACGTCGCCGAATCCGCAGATATTCCTCCCATACCTTAGGGAAATCTTCATCTTTAGTGAGGGGGAAGGTCAGATAAATATACTTGCCGGTCACACTTATATACTCGCGTGCACGTTTGAAGGCAGGTTGTTCGAACATTGAGATGCTTTCATCATATCCGTCATGGCTGTGGGAGATGCTTACCCTGTGCGGAGCGATCATGCCTCGTGCAAAATCAATCACCCAACCTTGATCCAGCCCAGTGCTCAAATAACCGTAAACGCCATCGTCAGAGAGGCGAATACATGATTTTGCCTGAGTACCATCGTCATCATTCACGACAATGATCTTGTCTCTGAAGTACTGGATGCTTCGCTGATCCGGTCCCTGCAGAACCAAATTCCAGCCTTCAGCTGACATTCGAAATTCACCCTGATTCTCGAATTCGGCAATCCAACCGTTTGAAAGACTGATCTGGTGTTTATTCACGAGAGATCCTGCTTGTTTGATTTATAGGGTAGATGTTCTGCGAGTGGCGACTGTCTAACTTTTTCTGATTTTTCGGGATCTTGGCGTTTTGTGGGTTACGGAAGGCCAGAGAGCCAAGTCAGACATTGGGCTGCCTTATCGGTATCGTCCATCCAAGCCGATTCTTTCTTGTCCAGCTCTGTAAGTGTTCCCACCGCACTAGCGCGATAACAAATCATCCAACCATCGCGTCCTTCATTGACGATCAGGTAGGTTGTTCCATGGCCTTCGACAGTCAACGACCAGCAGCCGAAAAATGCGCGCTGGTCCGAGAACCCGATTACGGTGAACCCGGCAAACTTAACCGCATTTTGCAGATCCGCAAAAGGCATCGGAAGGCTCCTGTCATGTGTGAAACCATTTTAGACGTGGGTTATGGGGCTTTTTTTGAGTTATTCAGAACTTATGTAGTCTCTCCACGATCTGTGCCAGGCGCAAAGATGAGCAGGTTATCGACTTCCCGGTTCCTGCAGAGCTTAACAAAATCTAAAGCTGCAGTTGGATTAGACATATAGAGATCATAAGCAACTCTATCTATCTGATAATACTCTTCGTAATCCACCAGGCGATTACTGACGGGTATCGAGACATAGAGCCTTTCAGTTTCCAGTTCTATACCGATAGAGAAACGTTCGGAAATGTTTGTTAGCGTGTCATAGAGTTTCATTTTATCTCTAAAGACTTTCTATATCGCAAGGGCCGCCATCATGAATAAGCTTTGATAGTCGACTGTTGTAGAGTTCGATGTCCTGTATGTCCGTCGTTTTACTTATTTCTTGATGCAGGAATTTCATGGGTTTAGATATTATTTGTTTTTCATTGCTAGGCATATTCAGAATTAGGTCAAAACCATTTTCAGATAAGACTGGGGCCTTTTTTCGCATATAGTAATAGCACCCTATATTTTCGAGAAGGTCGTTTGCGTCCTCTAGACTGTTTGTTACGGTAGTTACGTATTTTTCAAACGCGGTTTTTAGAATAGAGACGGGATTTTTTTGTGTCTTGAGAAAGCCGCAAAGCCCCTGCCAGTTGATGATGTGTAGTTGATTACCCCAGTCAGGATCTCTTGTGAAATAGATGCCGGATCCTCTGAAGTAGTCTGGGAATTCATCTCTGTCTAATGCTTTTTCAAAATTGCTGATCACTGAGGATGTTTCCAGTCATAAGATTGGTTCCAACTTAAAAGTGGGCTAATCTAAAAAAAATGGCGGATTTCTGCCATTCAAAGACTTTCAAGATCAATGGGGCAGCCGTTTATTTTTAGTTTTTGAAGCCGTTGTTCGAATGAAAGCATTTGTAACTCTTTGGTTTTTATATCGTGCTCTTTTCTTAGGAGTCTAAATAGGCGGCCTATTTGTTCTTTGCTTTTGTTGTCGATGCTTTTGATCAGGTCGTAGTTGTCGTCGGATAGAAATGGATGCCTTGTTTTTATTATGTAATAGGCTGTTATATTCGAAAGTAGACCTTCAGCATCTTCGTAATTTTCATTGAGGTATCTTGCGTACTCTTCAAATATAGTCGTCAGTAAGTTTCGTGTAGCTTTCTGGGTTTTAAGTACATTGCATATTTCTGCCCAGTTACTTACATGTAGATGATCACCCCAGTCGGATCCTCTAGCAAAATAGATACCATTTCCTTTGAAGAATTCGGAGATTTCATGTTGATCTAGGGCAGTCTCGAACATGGTTTTCATTGGGTTTTTCCCCAGTCATCCTCTCAAAAGTGGAAGAATTTATTTTCTTTCACGAAAATAAATCTTTTTGCTTTTATCTTGGGCTTCCCGTCTGTTTGTTTTTTTTGCATTTTTGCGGTTCATTTGTCGACTGTGATAATGTATTTGTCAGGGCTAGTCCAGCTAATCATTTTAAAAGTTCCTTTTAAAAGTCCCTTGTCTCTCAAATACTTCTGCAGGACACCACTCTCTACCATCAGAAAAATAAAAATCAAGTTCTCTAAGTTTGTTAAATACGTCAGATTTTTTTTCATCGGTTGGTGTGTTGATTTTATATTCGTTAAGATCGATATCGTTTGTGAAGCCAATATCGATAAGTTTTTCTTTGGTTTTTGCGTCTAGAATCTTAACTCTAACAAAATCGCTGTCGGATTTTGTGACATAAGCATGGATTGTAATCATTTCAGTAAAATCTCTGTCATGGTAGACACACCAGGCGCATCGGTAGTAGGGATAGAATCGATCACCATCTCTGGCGCCCCTCCCGGTAGATGATTTCCTGGGCCTTCAAATTTTTCATTACCTGCAAGTGGGCTTCTAGGCGTGTAAGCACGTATGGCTTCCCATTTGCCTATTCCATGAACAGGAGTCATGACCTCCTGTGTGAGAAAGTGCACCGTATCGGCCTTGGGATCATCTATGGCCATTCCAAAGGTGTAGCTATTGATTACGCCTGCTCCAGTGAATCCGGTGCTGACAGAGATCCATGCAACGGTGTCTTCCCAAGGCTGGATCACGGGGTCGTCGGAGCCATTCGGGAAGAAACAGACTTCTCGGCGTTGACGGTTAAATCGGATGGGGCGGGCGCGGGCTTTGTTTCTTGTGGTGCTGATAATCGCGTACAGGCCGATCAGCGCTGCTCCCCCTCCACACCAGAGCGCTAGTGATATTCCGAACTCAAAAAAATCATTGAAGTAAAACCAAAAGCTTCTGCCGAAGGGATTTATGAATGCAGCGAAGCCCATCAAAGTTGGGAGAACAAATAGACAAACAATAACTACGACTGTAGGGAGTGACACCGCCAATCGTGCTTGGAAAGACTTGGTGAGATTGCTGCTACCCAAGTCCAGATAGGTGTCGTTGACTTCAACAAAACTTCCGCCGAGATCCATTGGGATTTGTCCGGTCGGAACGGGTAGTGGCGAGAAAAACACCGCATCGCCATTAGTAAAGCGTCGAGATTCACCAGCGATGGGGCGCTGCTGTCGAATATCGAACTTGTCGTACTGTGGAGAAGTAGGTGTCATGCCGGATAACCATAAAATGCATGTCCGGCATGAGGTAGTCGATTATATTTAAGCATCAAGGACGCGACTCATCGATACCATTCAATTATTTATCGATTCTTCTGTCTTGATTTCATTTAGGTTCGCTTTGAAGTACGTCATGAAATCTTGTCCCTGAGCAAAAGCCTTTTCGATCATGGCACTTTGCTCTTTCAATGCATGGCTCGGCTTGGCCCATTGCTCAGTCGGTATAGACTTTGACCACTCAGCAATGGAGTCCGGCAGAGATTTCATACTGAAACGATGATCCCATTCAGCAACCCAATACGGAAAGCGCCATAAGGTGATTACATGAGTGAAATACCACCAGCCAACACCTAACGCGGAGCGCTCATTATGTTGGTACTCCTCAATCATATCTCCGCGCTCTTTATCAAACGTATGCCGGCCTTCGTACGGTGCTTTACCGGGACAGTGTTGTGGCCCTCTTTCCATGTAAACACGTATCGCCTCCCATTTACCCAAACCATGAACTGGAGTCATTACTCCCTGGTTCACAAAATGGACGGTATCTGTTTTAGGGTCGTCAAATGCCATGCCAAAAGTATAAGTACTCATGACGCCGACCCCAGTCACACCAGTACTGACAGAAAGCCAGGACACCATTTCTTCCCAAGGTTGGATGACCGGCTCGTCAGAACCATTAGCAAAAAAACAGACTTCGCGGCGTTGTCTATTGAAGCGTATCGGACGGGTATGGACTTTGGCTAGGGTAGTGCTGATGACAACGTAGAGCCCCAGAACTGTGGCTCCTGCTGCTCCCCAAGCGCCGATTGCAGCGCCGGTAGGAAAAAATTCTATGAAAATATGTGTAAATGATCTGCCATAGGGATCACCGAAACTCATTAGCCCGGCGATGAAGGGGCCGATTATTAAACCCACAATCAGTATGAGCATGCTGCTTGCGATCATAACCCTGGTTTGGAATGCCTTATTGACGTTACTGCTACCTACGTCCAGGTAAGTGTCGTTGACATCAAGGAAGCTTCCCCCCAAATCCATTGGCATTTGGCCGGTAGGGACGGGGAGTGGCGAGAAAAACACTGCTTCGCCAGTAATAAAACGTCGAGATTCACCAGCGACGGGGCGCTGGTGCTTGAGATTAAATTCATCGTTATTCATTGATTTGGATGGCATGTTATTCAACCGGAAAGTGGTGAGTCGGGCAGCTACAGGAAGTCGCTGTTGACCAATAGCCATGGGGCATCGGTTGTGCGCGACTTCAAAACAGAGACAGCCGAAAATAGTTTGCCATTTTGCGCGTTCAACGTCGTAGTTTCGAAGCGTTTCTCTCGGAAGGATTTATCGCCAGCAACGGGGTGATAGCGTAGGGCGATAGCCAAACCATGTTGGGCATTGGCTTCGTGTTGGAAAATGTCCATGCCTAATCTAAGCGGTTCATCCGGAGCACTGAGCAAGTTGAATTGATAAAGCAGCGGCTCGCTCCATGCCTCCCAATCATTACGTTGGTGGTTTGTCAGCCAGTAAGCGCTCACGCCAAACTCTACATCATTTAGTTCACGAGCCGTAATTCCCGGTATGCGCAGTACCGCCATAGGCTTGTTGTTTATCGTCTGCAACGCTACCTGCGGTGCTGCCGTTATGTCGGCAAGCAGTAGGCGCTCCTCAATCAGACTGCGGTTGGCGCTCTGCTTACCCCAAGGGCCTTTTTGCAACCAAGTATCCAAAGCTGTTTTGTTGTTTCGGTTGTACAGCCACTCTCCGCCCAATTGCAGACCAGTAAGCACCAGGCCAATCAAGTTGGCTTTGGCAGCAATGCTCAACAGTTGACCACCCGCTTTGACCCAAACCAGCGCACGTGCTTGATTTACAGTGGTAAACGCCTCATAAATTGATTGGCCACTCCTGGCGAAGGCCCAACCATTGAGCGCAAGTTGTCCAGAGTCACCAGCTAATGTCATGCTGGCGCCTGTCAACTTGGCACCATTCCCTGAACGTAACGCCTCTGTCCATTTGGCAGCCGATCCTTTTTCACCATACATACCTGTTCCTGCGGCAACTGCGCTGAATATGTAGGCAAATGGGCTCAATGCTCCGGTGATTTTCCCTAATTTGGCGGCCAATTTGATTTTGCCGGCGGCGCTTGTGTAATTTTTGATAGCGACAGAAAGACTTGTAATGGCAATACCCTGTGCAGCAGCCAAACCGCCTCCTACCGTAGAAAATAGGGCGTTAAAGAAAGATAGAGTATCTGCGGTATCCCACACGGCTTTAGAACGTGCTTCGATAAAAACTTGGTAGAAATTTATCGTTTGCATGACAAATGCAGCCGAAGCAAACACATCGCCACCCACTGATTTGAAAACTTCTCCAGTCAAACCTTTATACGGACGCTTGAGCCGATAGTCATCGGCCATCCGCTCAAACTCAAGCACCTGAGCATTGTTAAGCCCTTTGATCTTGAAGGCCGCCTTGCCCGGTCCGTCACCAACGGGACTCATGGCCTGAGCTATCCGCCCTTCAAGGGGAGCGACAGTCTGTTGAATGGCTTTGCGGCGAGATACCAAGGTTTTGTAACCGCCTTTTGGTGACCTTCCTTTACGTTCATCAGCCAGGGTTTGCCGAATCTGATTTTTCAGCGAGGTCATTTGCTGGCGCAGATCTGTCAGTTTGGCTATATCAGCTTTGAACGTGGCAATTTGATTCGCAGAGGCAAACTCCAACGTAATACCTCCCTTACCGAAGGCTCGCAGAACATCTATCCAGGCCGAACCAGGAATTCGGCGCAATACTTTTGATGGATCTAGCGGCTGGCCACTGCGTAGCGCTTGCATGGCCTCATCCAGCGCTCCTGCCAGGCGCAATTGCTTTGCCGGCTCATACGCCGTGTCGCGCAACTGACCGAGCACAATGCCGTTTTCACTCAATTGCATTGCTGCTGCGAGATTCTGCGTGAGCAAATTGCCAAATTTTCCGCTGAGTGCCTGCGCACCCTGATAGTCGTCCTTGGCCATATAGGTATCGCGCAGGGACTTGATGAACGATGTGACCTTTGCGTGCATATCCTTCTGATCAGTCAAGCTCAATGTGAAGAAGGTTGGTACGGTAAAACCCGGCTGTTTCTCGATCAGATCGGCAAGCTTTTCAGTCGCTTTGTCTGTCCGGCAAATGTCTCTCATACAGGCATATTCAGTAGCGAGAGTTGTGTCGAGTTGATCGCCAAATTTGGGATCGAAATACCAGGCTGAGCGTTGGAAGCGTTCTTCACTGATCAGATTTGCTCGATCGTCACTGATCAGGTCCAGCCGTTTGTTCCAACGACTGAGTTGGGCGCGTTGCTGTTTCAGAAAGGCTTCCATAGCGGGCCGATCAATCAGATCGTTGATGCCCTGTTGCCCCATTTTCGCGCCGTCGAGCGCGTCATCCGCATTTTCTTCGATAGTCTCGATCAGGTCTTCGTACTTGGAATGCAAAGGTCCAAGACTCGTACGCATCCGCGACTTTGAAGCTGCAATAGCCCCACGATGCGTACCAGCGCCTGAGTACTGGGTTTGATTTTTAACGTTGACGTAGTCGACGATGGATTGCCGTTGCTCTTCGCTTGTTTCGTCCTTGAGTTTGGCAAAACGTGGGTCGCCTTGGGCGGCATTCAGAATGGTTTCGCCGGTTACGGTGTACAACGTTTCGATGTAGCAACCAAACACATACTTCTTTTGATTGGCCTCAGCGTCACTCCAGTCACTGATCCAGCCAGTGACCAAATCCTGATGCTCAGCGAGATCGCGCAGCACGCCGATGTCATCCTGTATGACCATATAAAGATGGTCACGCTCGTTTTCTGCCTTGACCTGTTTTTTCAGCGCACCCAGCTGAGTCTTTTTGAAGTGCGACGCTTGCTCCCAGAGATAGTCTTTGTTCTCCTCAGGCTTAGCGCCCGTGGCCGCTGGATCTTTACTCGGCTGTTCCGCAATCTCCGCAATCCACTTTTCCGCCTGACTTGGAGTCAGTAGATTAGCGGCGCCTTTCTCAGGGTCTGCATTGGTGAGATCGACCTTTTGCATGAAGTACTCACGTTCAGACTTGTGCTTGATGACCTGCGCGCATTTGGCGGCGGTCCATTGCACTTCGGAGTAGTTGACGTAGAGCTTGCTCAAACGCGGGAAGACCAGCACGGCTTCGCCCACGTTGCTTTCGCGTGTGTTGGCGGTGATTTCGCCTTTTTCCCATAGCAGTTGGGTCACGATGCCGTTCTGGATTCGGTATTCGTGCATGACGGCTTGAGGTTTTTTGTCGACGATGACGTAGAGCCATCCGTCGCGCATCAAGCGAATGCCTAGTGGGCGAGAAGTTGTTATGTACGGCATCGCCAGTGCGCTGGACGGGTCGAGTCGTTCGACCAGACCGTAACGCAGTGGGATGAGCTGGATTTTAGCCTTCATCAGCGAGCAGCCGCCCATGGCACACTTGCCGTCGTCCCGGCTTTTCGCAACGTGGTTCGGGCTTTTGCCGGTTGATGTTGGCGTTGTCATCCTTGGCTCCTTAGCGGGGTTTCAGCCCGTTCCTGGGCAATATCAGCGACCCGTTCGAGTCGCTGAGCGGGCGTTTGTTCCGAAGGGGTCTTCAGTATTGCATCCAGATCTGGATGCTCCTCCAGCGCTCGCTCACCGAGAAACCCGTGAATGTTGGCATAAAGTGTGATGTCGAGTTCGGTGTTGAAGCCGTGATCATACGAGGTCGAAGCCAAAGCGTGCAGGTGTTCCCAACGCTGCAACGGCGTCGATTGCGACTGATAGGACGGAAAGTATTCGCGCATGTGCGCGTCGAGGCGCAGGACGATGCTGCGGAAATTTACTTCATCCAGCTGGCTGAGTTGTTCGTTGCTCAAGCGGTAGCGTTTGCTGTGATTCGGCTCGGCTGCTTTGCCCGGTCGTTGGTTGATGTGCCAGCACCCCAGCGCCGCGTCGGCGGAGACGATCTGCGAACAAGGACCGAACAGGGTAGGGGCCTTGATGCTCTCGGCGTGGCTGAGCAATGCGTGGGTTACGGCAGGGTCGGCGACGCGCAGCAGGACTTCTTCACCCTGAGGGTGCATGACGCTGGTCAGCCAGCGAAAGTGCTCGACCATTTGTGCCCAGGGTTGATCGCTGAACACCAGGTAGCCCCATTCCTGGCGGGGCTCTGCCAGAAATTTCGCGAGGATGGGATTGTTCTGCGCTTTTATCTGAACCAGACACGGCGAAACGTCGCCCAATGCAGCCCATTGGGTGCCGAGATAGAGGGGCTCGAACACCGGATCGTCCGACCATTGATAAAGGTGCTGGGGCAGTTTTTCGACGCTGACGCCATCCAGCAGCAAACCGACCGTGCCATTCCACGGCAATCCTTGAGGCAACCCATTTTCCAGTGGCCACTCGGACTTAAGCATTTTGCGCCTCCAATTTGGCCTTCTCGCAAATCGCGCAAATTGGCTTCTTCTGCATCAGCGCTTGCCGCTGTGCCGGCACCAACAATTGCCCAGCCTTATCCGCATCCGCCTGCTTCAACACCCCCGGCAACAACGGCGCAGCCCCCGTCCCGCTACCCGGCCCACCCCCCGAGTTCATGTTGATCACCGGCCCGCTCAGGGTCACGCCACCAGCATCGATCTTGATAAAGCTGCCACCCCCGATCAGGGTCAGTTCACTGCCCGCTTCCAACACGACTTTCATGCCGCTGCTCAGGTGAATCTCCTGACCCGCGTCGATGAATTGCCCGGTGCCGATCTTGATGTGCTGATTGACGCCCACGGTCAGGTGGTCGTTCGCCCTGGCCTCGACTTTGCGGTCGGCGTAGACGGTGTGGTGTTCTTCGGCCTTGAATTCGCTGTAGCTGTTTTGCTCGACGGTGTCGTGGCGTTCGTTGCCGACGCGGATTTTCTGGTCGTGCTCGACGTTTTCGTCCCAATCGCGCTGGGCGTGCAGGAAGATCTGTTCCTGGCCCTTTTTGTCTTCGATGCGCAGTTCGTTGAAGCCGCCACCGCCCTTGGAGCTCAGGGTTTTGAAGGTGCTGCGGGTTTTGTTCGCCGGCAGCGGGTAGGGGACGACGTTTTCCTTGTGGTACAGGCAGCCGCTGATCAGCGGTTGGTCGGGGTCGCCTTCGAGGAAGGTGACGAGGACTTCCATGCCGATCCGCGGGATGGCGATGCCGCCGTAGTGGGCGCCGGCCCAGGCGGAGGAGACGCGCAGCCAGCAGCTGGTTTTGTCGTCGGCCTGGCCTTCGCGGTCCCAGTGGAATTGCACTTTGACCCGACCGTACTGGTCGCAGTGGATTTCTTCACCCTTGGGCCCGGTGACCACGGCGCTTTGGCTGCCGAGGATGCGCGGCTTTTTCTGCGTTAGCGGCGGGCGGTTTGGCACGTCCCACGGGGTGGCCTGGAAGCGGTTGCGGTAACCCTGGTGGAAATCGCCCTTGAGGCTAGTGGTGTCGCTGGTTACCGACTCTTCCAGCACCTGCGGCTGTTTGCCTTCGTGCAGGACTTCAGTCAGCAGCCACAGGTCGTTCCATTTGGCTTTCGGGTGTTGGGTCAGGGCCAGGAAATGGCCGCTGACCAGCAACGGCTGATCGCTTTTGCCTTCGGCGAGTTGAAAGTCGCTGCGGTGACGTTCCAGGTTGCGCTTGGCCAGGTGTTTGCCGCGCTCACGGTCGATGAAACGACCGGGGTAGTCGTAGTCTTCGAGGTCGGGCAGGGCGTCGCCACGGTTTTCGCTTTCGAGGGTGATGCGCGGTTTTTCGAAGTCGTAGTCGCGGCGGGTGGTGCGGCTGGTGCGGGTTTCCAGGCGCAGGTCGAAGCGCTTGATCACCGGGTCGTTGGCGACCATGCCGGAGTCTTGCTGGTAGGCCACGGGTGCGAGTTTCGGGAACACCGTCTGGTCATCGCCGAACACCAGCTTGTGGGCCGTGGCGCTGTGCTGGAAGTGGTAGTGGATACCTTCTTCCTCGCACAGGCGCTGGATGAACTGCAGGTCCGATTCATCGTACTGAACGCAGTAAATGCGCTCGGGATAGATCGCCCCGACTTTGAATTCATAGGCATTGCTTTGGATGCCGTGCTCTTCAAGGACCATGCCGATGATTTTCGGCACGCTGAGGTTCTGGAAGATGCGCTGGTTGATGCGGTGCGCGAGGTAGGACAGTTGCGGGCGCAGGGTCACCGCGTAGCGGGTCAGGCGTTTGCCGGAATCACCCTGGGCGGCGCGATAGATCTGGCCATGGATGCCGCTGCCGTCAGGCGAGAGCTGCAAAAAGGCCGGTTTGTGCAGCAGCGTTTCGAGGTCCAGGGACGGCTGTTCACTGACCAGCTCCACCTCAAACACAAAAGGCTGGCTGATGGCTTCCCGACCTTGCAGGGAAAAGACCTGGAAGTCGCTGGAAAGACCTTCGATGGTCAGGGCAAAGTGAGTCTGATTGGCCGGCGCGAACATCCCTTGTTCCTCGTGCAGTGCTGCGGCATGCGCTGACACCCGGAAACCGGGTCAACGGACGCGAAATTCTGGAAGGGCGGAAACAACATCGACCAGCAGAGCTGGCCGATGCTTGTGACGGTCGGCCTGACTTAGGCGACCGGCTGACGCCAGTCATCGGAACCCGAAGTACCGGATACTTCGTGGGTCCAGGTGATTTTGCGGTAGGTGAACTGTACTTCTTCCAGGTGGGTGAAGTGCGAGTTCGACGGATCCTGGCAGTTGTGCATTTTGTTGTTGATGGCGACGATGATCGCGTCTTCCAGTTTGGTGGTGTAGTAGTGCTCTTGGGTACCTTGAGCCGAAGTGCGGTACCACTGGATAACGATTTCGCTCATGCGCTCGCCGGAAGTCAGAGCGGCTTGCAGCAGTGGCGAAGCCTTGTCGTAGACCTTGGTGATCACGACTGGCTTGTGAACGCGCTGACCGGTCGGTTGGCCGGACTGTGGGTCACGCGGGATGATCACGTCGTGGCTGAAAGCCTGAACCATGACCTGGTCTTCGTGACCTTCTTGGTAAGTGTTGCCAACCGAGTCGGCGGTGAACGCGCCGGCAGTGATCAGACCTTGTTTTTCGCCAGTGACGGACATGTACGCTGGAGTAGCCATGGATGTGCTCCTTGCTGAATAAAGTGAGGTGCCCGGGAGGCGGTATCGCCCGGTGGGTGCCTGACTGTAATCAAGGTCCGTGCCAGAAATGGACAAAGCTAAGTAAATCAAGTGTTTGCGGTTGTTTGTAGATCCTTGGAAAGATGGCCAATCAGCAATACGAAGGAATGTGCGCAAGAACTTGCGCACCACTGCGCAACTTCTTGCGCACTTGACTGGAAGGCCTGACAGGCCGGGCGATCAGCGCCTCGCGAGGGCCATTCGACACAAGGGGTGCGCAACTTCTTGCGCAGCAAGGCTTTGCGCCATCACTGAAAGGCATGTGGCATCCGGTGCAACGAATCGACGGGCCGGGTGGTCCATAAAAACAGCGCCGTCGAGCGTCCGAACAACCTGGAAGTGGAGTGTGAACGACATGAAAATCCTGATGGTTTTAACGTCCCACGATCAATTGGGTAACACGGGCAAGAAAACCGGCTTCTGGCTGGAAGAATTCGCCGCACCGTACTTTGCGTTCAAGGATGCTGGCGCACAACTGACCCTGGTCTCGCCCAAGGGTGGCCAGCCGCCGCTGGACCCGAAAAGCGACGAGCCGGATGCGCAAACGGCTGCCACTGATCGCTTTCGCAAAGACTCCGCGGCGCAGTCCGCATTGGCTTCCACGGCTGTACTGAGCACCGTCAGACCCGAAGATTACGACGCCGTGTTTTATCCCGGCGGTCACGGTCCATTGTGGGACTTGGCCGAAGACAGCTATTCGATCTCGCTGATTGAAGCGTTCATCAAGGCGGGCAAGCCGGTCGCGGCGGTCTGCCATGCACCGGGTGTGTTGCGTGACGTCAAAGGTGCGGATGGCCAGCCATTGGTCAAAGGCAAGCGAGTCACGGGTTTCACCAATTCTGAGGAAGAGGCGGTTCAACTGACGAAGGTCGTGCCGTTTCTGGTGGAGGACATGCTGAAGGAGAAGGGGGGCGAGTATTCAAAGGGCGCGGATTGGGCGAGTTATGTGCTCACCGATGGCCTGCTGATCACCGGCCAGAACCCTGCGTCGTCCGAGGCTGCGGCTGAGGCGTTGTTGGCAAAACTAGCCTAAACACCGGACCTGTAGCAGCTGGCGAAGCCTGCGTTCGGCTGCGAAGCAGTCGTAAACCGGTAAACGCGGTTTATCTGACAAACCGCAGCGCCTGATTTCACGACTGCTGCGCAGCCGAACGCAGGCTGCTACAGGTCCGTGTCGCGCCTTAGATAGCGGGAGTCAACGCGGCAAAACACTGCTCGATCGAGCGCCGCTGCGTCTCGGCATACAACCCCAATTCATCACTGGTCGGCCGCCCCAGCGCCTGTTCAAAGGCCTGCTGGTTCGAATGCACGCCATAATTCACCTGCGCAGCATCCCCCAGGTTCGACTGGAAAATCCCCGCCGCGCTGACCGGCAGAAAATCTTCATACACCAACGGTTCGACCCGCAAATACCCGCCGCTGAGCAGGTCGTCCAGGGTCAAGGATTTCAGCTCATCCGCCTCCAGACCTTTTTCCGTGATGAAATAGCGAAAGTACGCCAGTTCCTGTTGGCGCATGCCTTCATACGTGTCAGGGAATTCTGCAAAGTGCTGCGTCATCAGCGCGTTGTAACGTGCGGCATTGGCTTCGTTGGGGAAGTCCTGCAACTCATCACGGGCTGCGTTAAGCAGGCGGTCGTAAAGTGCCCGGCCTTTCGGCGTGAGCGCCGCGCCGCGTTGTTCGATTTCGCCGAAGCGTGCGCTGTGGCTGCCGCGTGTCCCGGCTTGGTCGGTGAAGGCAATCGGCTCGTCGAGCGCCTTGAAACTGGTCTGGCGCAGCAGGATCGGGCACTGGCGGCGAGGCGGGCCTTCGATGACAGCTTTGGGCGTGATGCCGTGGGCGGGCATTTGCGCCTGGACGATGTCGATGTCGAGGGTACGCGGCGTCAGGTGATTGATGTGCGGGCCTTTGAACGCGACTACGTCGGCGATCAGGCGATGCTGTGCGCTGAGTTTCTGGTACTGCTCGGCGGTGACCGTGGCGCTGTGGTGCCAGCGGAAGGTTTCCAGCGCCTGCTCGACGAAGTCCTGGGCCTCTTGTTCGGTCAGACCGCCTGCGGTTTCGGCGCGGTCGATCAGGGCAAGGGCTGTCGGGGTGAAGATCTGGCGTTTATCCAGCACCGATTGAGCGAAGGCTCGCAGTTCCAGGTCTTCGATCAGTTCCAGGCGCAGCAGGGAGGTGAACACCCGGAACGGGCTGACTTGCAAGGCGGCTTCGTGCACGGCGCGGAACGCGGTGGAGTGCACCGGGACACCGGCCGGGGTCAGGTCGTAATAGCCCACGGGTTGCATGCCCATGACCGCAAACAATCGGGCGAGGGTGGCCAGTTCGCCAGCGGTGCCGACGCGGATTGCGCCGTGACGTTCCAGGTCCAGCCGCTCGATTTCGCCGGTGCTGTTCAGCTGGCGGGCCACCTGCGGATCGCTGTCGAGCACGTGACGGTTGGTCTGCTCCACCAGTTTCATCAACGCGCCGTACAGCGGCACTTCTTCGCGGTACATGTCGGACATCGCTTTGGAAAAGCGTTGGCGGATCAGGTCAGGGCTGACGAAGCTTGGGTGGCTCATGAAAAAAATTCCTGGCGCGGTGACGTGAAGGATGTAGGAAAAGATCGCAGCCTTCTGCAACGCCGACAAACGAAGAATCTTACGGACTTCATTCTGCCAAGGACTGACGCACAACCGATCTGTAGCCGCCCCCTCGCCACAGGGCAGCTACATTGGGGCCGGGATTACAGGTGCGAACGGCTTTCCGAGCGCAGCGATCCGAGGAACTCCCGATACAACCGCGCGGTATTGGCCGGTTGTTCGACCATCGGCATATGGCCAATGTGGTCCCAGATGTCCACGCGCAAATCAGCAATGCCTTTGCTCCAGACGGCCACGCTGCTGACATCGATCAGACGGTCCTTGCGCCCCCACAGCAGCAGCGCCGGGCACTTGATGTCGGGCAGTTTCGGTTCCATCGGCGGGCTGGCGCGAAAGTCGTTGAAGATTTCTTCCAGCTCATCGCGACTCTGTTCATATCGCTGGGCGATGGCGTCCAGCACCACGCCCGGCACCCACGGCGGTTCCGCCATGGTCATGGCGTAGAAGTGCCGGAATTCTTCCCGTGAATGAATCAAAAACGGGTTGTGCCCCTTGGCCAGATGTCGCTCCAGGTCACTGGCCTCGGGGGCCGTGACGCCGGCCGGGTCGATCAGGGCGACGGAGGCAATCCGGTCCGGGTAAGTCGCCGCCAGCCACGCCGCGATGTAACCGCCCATCGAGTTGCCGATCACATGGACTTTTTCGACTCCGCAAACGTCCAGCAGTTGGATCATCCGCTTGGCCTGCAGCGGGATGTCGTAGCCGCCACCGGCCTTGAACCCGGTTTCGCCGTGGCCGGCGATGTCGGGGATGATCACCCGATAGTTGCCGACAAAGTGCCGGGCGAAGCGCAGCCAGATGTTCTTGTCGGCGCTGTAGCCGTGCAGCATCAACACACTGCTGGACGCTTCGTATGGCCCACCTTGCCAGGTCGAGACGGTCATTTCCGTGATCGGTACGACGATTTTGTGCAGGCGATACAGCTTGGCTTCCAGGGCCATATTCAGGTCATAGAGCCAGTAGCCGATGGCCGGGTAACTCAGCCAGCTCCAGGCCACAAAAACCGCGATAAGGACAACCAACACAAGCATCAGGCATCTTCCTTTTACGTGATCAGGACAAAATGTGGTCTGCGGGTTTCAGCGCCCGGGTCAACCGGTGATAGCTGAAACTGAACCCCGGGAACATGGCGATCACATGACCGCTCTTGCTTTGATACCAACTGTGGCAGCCCCCGGACTTCCAGACGGTGCGCTCCATTTCACGGTGGATCATCTCAGTGTAGGTACGTTCTGCTTCGGGGCGTACTTCGATGCTGCGTAAACCGTGTTCTTTGAGCGTGCGGATGCAGTCGAGGATGTAATTCATCTGGGATTCGATGATGAACAGCGCCGAGGTGTGGCCGATGCCGGTGTTGGGCCCGGTGACGATAAACAGGTTGGGAAAGTCCGGCAGGCTGGTGCCCAGATACGCCCGTGGGTACTGGGCCCAGACGTCTTTGAGCCGGGTGCCGTTTTTACCGGTGACCGGGTAGGAGATCACCCCGTCGGTGGCGTCGTACCCGGTAGACCAGACGATCAGGTCCAGGTCGATGTGCTGACCGTCCTGGGTGACGATGCCAGTTTCGTCGATGGACGCGATGCCTTGCTCGCGGCTGTGCAGCGTCACGTTGCTGCGGCCGAGCGCCGGGTAGAGGGTGCTTGAGACGATCACTCGCTTGCAGCCGATGGTGAAGTCCGGTGTCAGTTTGCGGCGCAATTCGGGGTCGGGCACCTGGCGTTTGAGGAAGCGCAGGGCGTGTTGCTGGACCATACGGATTGCCGGTTTCGAGTATTTGAAGGCAATCACCCGGGTTTCGAACTGCCAGTAGAGCATCCAGCGCAGCAGTTTGTACGCCGGTTTGAGGCCCAGTAGCCAACGCTGGAAAGGCCCGAAGGTGCGGTCGGCCCGTGGCAATACCCAATGCGGCGTGCGCTGGAACACATGCAGGTGTTCGACATCGGGGGCAATGGCCGGAATCACCTGCGCCGCACTGGCGCCGCTGCCGACGATGGCGACGCGTTTGTGCCGGTAGTCGAAGGTGTGATCCCAATTATTGGTGTGAAACGTCTTGCCCTGGAAGCGTTCCAGACCTTCGAAATGAGGCACCACCGGCTGACTCAGCGGCCCCGTCGCGTTGATCAGGAACTGCGCGTAAAACGTGCCTTTGGCACCGGTGTGGACAGCCCAGTGCTGGCCGTCGGCGTCCCATTCGATGTGCTCGACATTGGCTTGCAATTCGACCTTGTCCCGCAGGCCGAAGTGCTCCACTACGTACTGGGTGTAGTGGTGCAGTTCAGCCTGATCGGCGAACATTTGCGTCCAGCGGTAAGGGGCGAAGGACAGCGAATAGAGCGGCGAGGGCACATCGACGGCCGCGCCGGGGTAGGTGTTCTGGCACCA
The DNA here is from genome assembly GCF_059695935.1 of Pseudomonas sp. LBUM1660. Classification (NCBI taxonomy): domain Bacteria; kingdom Pseudomonadati; phylum Pseudomonadota; class Gammaproteobacteria; order Pseudomonadales; family Pseudomonadaceae; genus Pseudomonas; species Pseudomonas sp. LBUM1660. Next base: position 2,581,027 of record NZ_CP166795.1, read on the forward strand.
GGTGCCGCCAAAAAAGTCCCGTCGTTCCAGCAGACGAAAATCGTCGATGCCTGCCTTGAGCAAATTGATCGCCGCGCACTGACCGCCAAAACCGCTGCCGATGATCAACACCTGAAAGGTCTGCATGGGCCTCCTTTATCGTTGTTTATCCGACTCTCCCTTCATGTATAGCCCAAACACTGCACACATAACCTGTAGGACCGAGCGCTTGGTTTTCAGGCTGCCCGCCGGTGATGGCTATTTAACGTTGCCCTGATAGACTCCCAGCACACCCGCAACCCTTGTGTGGTCAGGTTCCGTTGTGTGACGCAGAGGCCCTTATGGGAAAAACGGGAGGAAAAGGGCTTTCACTGGCCAGAAGGCTCTATACATCGCGAACCCTGGGCCTGGCCCTGGGGCTGTTGTGCGTAGGCGCGGCGATGTATCCACTCAACCCGGCGCCGTGGGTTTGGGGGCTGATGCTGTTCAATGGCGTGCTCTGGCCACATGTTGCCTATCAATGGGCGCGTCGGGCGAAGGTGCCCTTTCACGCCGAACATCGCAACATCCTGGTCGATGCCTTTCTCGGTGGATTCTGGGTCGCCGCCATGCAGTTCAATCCGCTGCCGAGCGCGGCGACGCTGTCGATGATGGCCATGAACAACGTGGCGATCGGTGGTTTGCGGTTCCTGCTGGTGGGCACGGTCGCGCAGATTCTCGGGATCGGTGTCGGCCTGCTGGTATTCACACCGGCCTTCGTCACGCAAACCAGCCCGTTGCAGCTGTACGCCTGCCTGCCCCTGCTGATCCTGTATCCACTGGCGCTAGGCTGGATCTGCTTTCAACAGGCCACCACCCTGGGCCGCCAAAAACGCGAACTGCTGGCCCTGAGCCGTACCGACAGCCTCACCGGCCTGCTGAACCATGGCGCCTGGAAAGACCAGCTGGAAGTTGAATTCCAGCGTTGCCAACGCCAGCAGCAGGGCGGGGCGATTGCGTTGATCGACATCGATCATTTCAAGACCATCAATGACACCTACGGCCACGTCGCCGGGGACATTGTGCTGCGACAGCTGAGCAAAATGCTCAAGCAGAACTTGCGGGCGACTGATGTGGCGGGGCGCTATGGCGGCGACGAATTCTGCGTGCTCCTCCCGGATTTGCCCCTCGATAGCGCTGCGGCTGCCATGGACGCCTTGCGTGATCGCTTCGCGACCCTGGGCTACGAGCAGAACCCGGCGCTGAAAGTCAGTCTAAGCATTGGCCTGGCGGCATTCGACCCGTCACACACCGACGCCACCCTGTGGCTCAACGATGCCGACCAGGCGCTCTACGAAGCCAAGACCACCGGCCGCAACCGCGTTATCTGCCGCATAGACGGCAAACCCCATCACGAACTGCTCGACCCGGTCTGAGGGCCTGCAAAAGTCCCCTCGCCACAAAAGCTCGCTCCCACCAGTAATCATCGGCCTCAGGTTTGTGTGTGTCGCATTCGGTCTAGAGCCTTGCGTCGCAGTCAGGTAGGGTGTTTTTGCCCTCCGACACGAAACAAGGATCGATTCATGACGCTCAATCTCCCTCGTTCCCTGCTGGCCACCAGCCTTGGCCTGACCCTCGCCCTCAGTACATTCTCCTCTGCAGCCTTTGCCGAACCCCACAAACAAGTCCTCGCCGATTCCGAGCAGTACAAGGGTGAAGCCCTGAAACTGTTGGAGCGGCTGGTAAACATCGACTCCGGTTCCGGCTATGACCCCGGCCTGACACAAGTGCGCGACATCGGCATCGACGAGTTGAAAAAACTCGGCGCCACCATCGAACTCGTGCCCAACACGCCGGACAAAAGCAGCCACGTGATCGCGACTCTCAAAGGCACCGGCAAGGCGAAAATCCTGCTGATGGCGCACATGGACACGGTTTTCAAGGAAGGCTCGGCCGCCGAACGCCCGTTCCACATCAAGGATGGCCGCGCCTACGGGCCGGGCGTGATGGACGACAAGGGCGGCATCGTCGCCGGGATCTACGCACTGAAAGTCCTGAAAAACCTTGACTTCAAGGACTACGCGCAAATCACCTTCCTGCTCGACGCCAGCGAAGAAACCGGCTCGGACATCGCCACCGACCTGATCAAGAAAACCGCCAAGGCCCACGACGTGACCCTCAACCTAGAACCAGGCCGCCCGGCGGATGGCCTGGTGGTGTGGCGCAAAGGCAGCGCGACGGCGGTGGTGGAAGTCAAAGGCAAAGCCGCGCATGCCGGTGTTGCACCAGAGCTGGGACGCAACGCGGCGATGGAGGCGGCGCACCAGATTCTGCAGCTCGGCAAACTGGGCGATGCAGAGAAGAAAACCACCATCAACTTCACCGTGATCAAATCGGGCGACCGCACCAACGTGATTCCGGACCAGGCCACGGCCAAGGCTGACGTGCGGGCGGCGGTGCCGGAAGAGTTCGACCGGATCGAGAAGGACCTGGCGCGGGTATCCAAGGACAAGCTGATTCCTGAAACCGAAGTCACGACCACGCTACAGCGCGGTTTGCCACCGATGCCGCAGACGGCGGAATCGGATCGATTGATGGCCATGGCGCAGGGGATTTACGGGGAGATTGGCCGAAAATTGACGGAAGAAGGCAGCGGCGGAGCGGCGGATGCCAATCTCTCGGCCGGTGTGGGCACGCCGACGCTGGATGGGTTCGGGATTGTTGGCGGCAATATTCATACGCCTGAAGAGTACGCGGAGGTGGAGAGTGTGGCGCCGCGGATTTACCTGCTGTCGCGGATGATTATGGAGTTGGCGAAGCACTAAAGCGGCTCGATGGTCCCCTGTGGCGAGGGGGCTTGTCGGATCGCCACAGCGGTTTTTGGTGTTGGTGAAAATCGAGTTCTTACAGCGCGCGTGACTGTCGCGGTGCACCTGCTGCAGCGCTATTCCTTCACACTCATGAACTCTTCCGCCCAACGGATATATTCCTCAGGCTGCGTATAGGTATGAGTCAGTTCGGTAGCGCTCAAATCCGAGGCCTGGGCAAAGATCTGACGCTGTTCGCGCAAGCTGTCGTAAGTCGCCTTGATCGCCGCAAAGTACGCGCCATGACCGTCGATGGTCACCCGCACGCCCAGTTCGGCCAAGCGTTTGTCGTCGCGCAGCGCCGGGTTGCCGTAGGTGACCAACATCAGTGGCACGCTCAGGTGTTCGGCAATCTGTTCGAGGTGATCGAAGTCCCGCACGCCCACCATGCAAATCCCGTCCGCACCGGCCTGCTGATAATGACAGGTGCGGCTGATGACTTCCTGAACCGGCAGGATCCCGGCGTTGGTACGCGCGATGATCGCCATTTCCGAGTCGACCCGGGCTTCCAGAGCTGCGCGAATCTTGCCAACCCCTTCCGCCACGCCGATCAGGTCGGTGGATTTACGGCCGAATTGCGCCGGCAGCAGGGTGTCTTCGATGGTCAGGGCGGCGATGCCGGCGCGTTCCAGTTCGACGATGGTGCGCATCACATTGAGCGCGTTGCCATAGCCGTGGTCGGCGTCGGCGATGACCGGCAATTGAGCAACACGGCCGATGCGCGTGGCCTGTTCGGCGAACTCGCTGAGGGTGATCAAGGCAAAGTCGGGGGCGCCCAGCACCTGCAACGACGCGACCGAGCCACCCAGGATTCCCACTTCAAAACCGAGGTCAGCGGCAATGCGGGCCGACATTGGGTCGAAGACCGACGCCGTGTGATAGCAGGCGTTGGAAGCAAACAGCTCGCGGAAGTTACGGCGTAAATCTTGATGAGAAAGCCTGGACATATGAGTTCCACCAATACAAAGGAATGGAAAGGCTTGAGCAAAGGTGTCAACGCCGAAGGAACAAAAGGCTATCACGCGGACGAGGGGAAGATGATGACGAATTTACAGACCGGCTGGGCAACGGCCGTTCACGCCGCCACCGCCTGCTGCTGTTGATTGGGCAGCGGCACCGCCCGCACAGAGTTGCCCGGTTGCAGTTGCAGGCGTTTGGCCGTGAGTCGGTCGACGATCAGGCTGTTGCCCACCAGCCTGGCCCGGGCGGTGGTGATGCGGCAGTTTTCCAGGCGGCGGTTGTGGATCAGCCACACCGGGGCCTGCTCGTCAGGCGTGCCGATGGCCAAAACCAGCGGTTGGCTGTCGCGCACGGTGCGGATTTTCGCGACCGGGGCTTCGATCACCGGGCCTGCGTCGAAGATGTCGATGTAACCCTGATGCACAAAACCTTCGGCCTTGAGGATCTTCAACGCCGGTTCGGTATTTGGGTGCGCCTTGCCGATGACAGCCTGGGCCTGTTCGGTGAGCAGGCAAGTGTAAAGCGGCTGGCGCGGCAACAGTTCGGCGATGAACGATTTGCTGCCCAGCCCCGACAGATGATCGGCGTGGCTGAAATCCATCTTGAAGAAGTGCCGGCCCAGGCTGTCCCAGAACGGTGAACAGCCGTGTTCGTCGGCGCTGCCGCGCAGTTCGGCGATGAGCTTGTCGCCGAACAGGTGCGGGAACTCGGCCACGAACAGCAGACGCCCCAGGGACAGCAACCGACCGTTGCTGCCGTGGCGTTGGTCGGGGCGCAGAAACAGCGAGCAGATTTCCGATTGGCCGGTCATTTCATTATTCAGGAACAGCGTAGGAATCTGCCGCTGAATGCCCAGGTCCGGCGACGAACTGACCGTCAGCCCGACCCGATAGTTGTACCAGGGCTCACGCATGCCAACGGCACCGGCCAGCGCACTGATGCCGATCACTTGCTGATCGTCATCTTCCAGCACGAACAGGTAATCGGCATCCGCACGCTCGACCTGCTCGGCGAAGGTCCGTTGGGCCCAGCGCACCCGGTGCACCAGGCGTTCTTCGTTGGCTGGCAGGGTGGTGAAGCCGGGGCCGGCCTGTTGCACCAGATCCATCAAGGCGGGCAGGTCGGTGACGCGAACCGGGCGGACAATCATGATGCAGCTCCTTCTTCGCGCCAGTTCGGGCGCTGTCGTTGGGCACGGGGCCGGGTGATGCTCACAGGGCAATCAGCCGGATCGGGCTGCCATCGGTCACGTTCAGAGCGGCGCACATCTCGGCGCTCAACCCCACCGGTTGCCCGGCCTGGACATTCAGCTCGGCGACGATCGCGCGATAATCCTTCAGCGAATCGTTGCTGACCAGGTAACGGCCGCGCGCATCGATCGGCGAAGTCCGTTGCGCCGTACCGGTCTGACTTTGGGCGATGGAGAGAATGTTCGAGGTGCGCGCGTACAGCGTCGGGCCGCCGTCGAACAGGTCGATGTAGCTGTTGGTTTCAAATCCCTCGCGCTCAAGGATATCGAAGGCCTCCTGGCCATCGGGGTGGATCCGGCCGATGCAGTCCTGTGCAGCCTGGGGCAACATCGGCACGTAGATCGGGTATTGCGGCATCAATTCGGCGAGGAAGGTCCGGCTCTCCAGACCGCAGAGCCGTTCGGCTTCGGCGTAGGGCAAGTCGAAGAAATGCTTGCCCAGCGCATCCCAGAACGGTGACTGCCCTTCATCGCTGCTGAAACCGACGATCTCGGTGATCACCGCTTGCGCAAAACGCTGCGAATGGGCGGCGATGAACAACAGGCGCGCCCGGGACAGCAACTCCGAAAACGCTGTGCGAACCAGCGCCGTGTCGATATGAAAGCCCCGCAGCAAGGTGTGGCCGCTGAGGTCCTGACACAACGACAACGCCGGTACGCCGTGCTCGATGTTCAGCTCTCGGGAGGTGCTGGTGAAGTGACGGTTGCGCAAACTGTAGAACGGTTCGTTGAAGCCGGCGGTGGCAAGGATTTCCGAGCACCCCACCAGACGCCGGGCCGCGAGATCCTCCAGCACGAAGAAATAGTTCTCCGGGCCATGAGCCTTCACGTCTTGGTCGAACGAGGCGCAGGAGTCGAGAATCCTCAGGCGCAGGCGTTCAGTATCGTCCGGCAAGGACGTGACACCGACCAGGCTGTCGCGCGCCAGTTGCTGTAACTGGGGCAGGTCGGTCAACTCGACTGGGCGTAAGACCAGCATGGATGTACTCCTGTATCAAAGGGTTCGGCGCTGTGTGCCGAACCTGACTATCACTGTCGGTTTCCACGCATTAAATCGGCGGTCGCCTGATTTCCTGTCAGACGCCGCTCTTTTTCTTGTCAGCCGTTGCTCGGGTCGGGCAACGCCGTGCTGGCGCCCAGCTTGTTGAGGAAAAACAGATACACCAGGCCCAAGGCAATCCAGATCAGACCGAGTTTTTGTGCATCGACACCCATGTTGTACATGATGGCCGCGACGATGATGAAGCCAATCGCCGGGCAGACCAGGTGACGGATCACCTGGCCGGACTTCTGCCGACGCCAGTAGTAATTGATGACGGTCAGGTGCAGCAACATGAAACCGCTCAGCGCGCCGAAGTTCACCAGCGAGGTGAGGGTGTCTACCGAGTTGATAAACAGGTAGCAGATCACCAGCGACAGCACGGCCACCAGATAGATGCTCAGGTAAGGGGTGTTGTGTTTCGGGTGAACCTTCGCCAACACTTTCGGCAGCTTGCCATCCCGGGCCATGCCGAACAGCAGGCGCGATACCGCCGCTTGCGACGTGATGGCGACCGCCACGCCCCAGGCCAGGGCCGTGGCCACGCCGGTCAGGGTTGCCAGCCAGCTGCCGGCGGCGATTTCGGCGATTTCATAGAACGCGGTGTCGGCGGAGGTGAAGCCCATGCCGGCCGCCAGGTCAGTGGCAATCCAGGTTTGCACGACGAAGATCACGCCCATCACCAGCAGCGTAATCAGCGCTGCCTTGCCGACGCTGCGCCCCGGGTCGCCCTTGATCTCTTCGGCGAGGGTGGAGATCGCATCGAAACCCAGGAAGGACAGCACCGCAATCGACACGGCTTGCATCAATAGGGCGAAATTGAAGGTGTCCGGGTTATACAACGGCGCCAGGGTCAGTTGACCGTTGCCGCCGCCGCTGTGCAGCGCATTCCAGGCGTAGAACAGGAAGATCCCCAGCACCACCAGTTGCGCCAGCAGAAAGACAATGTTCATGCGGGCGGTGAAGGTGATGCCCCGCAGATTGACGAAGGTCGCGCTGACCAGAAACGCCAGGATAAAACCGACTTTGGGAATGTCCGGGTAAAGGTGATTCAGCGCCATGGCCGCGTACACGTAGAGCAGCGGCGGAATCAGCAGGTAATCGAGCAGCATCAGCCAACCGGCGATAAACCCGACGTGCGGGTTGAGGCCGCGTTGCGCGTAGGAATACACCGAGCCGGCAATCGGAAAGGCCCGCGCCATGCTGCCGTAACTCAGGGCGGTGAACAGCATCGCCACCATGCCGATGATGTAGGCCAGCGGCACCATCCCGGGCGCTTCGGCGTTGACGTAACCGTATACCCCGAACGGGGCGATGGGGATCATGAAGATCATCCCGTACACCACCAGGTCGGTCAGCGACAGGCTACGTTTCAACTCTTGCTTGTAGCCGAATTCTTCTATTTCCATGAAGCCCTACTCCTTGGGATGAAAGCAGCTGCACGCTGCGGGTTTGACACGATTATTTATAACAGCGGAGCCAGATAACCTGCCCAACGACGGACGTTTTCAGGGCTGCGCAACAGGTCGTTGCGCACCTCGATCAATACCGATTCCAGTCCCCGTGCATCGCCGTGCACCGGCACGGTCATGTCGCCCAGCGGGTTGATTTTGTACGGCTCATTACCGGCGACCTTCAAGGGGTGCTGGCTCAACCCGTCAATCAATCGTTGGGCGTAGCCCTTGGCTTCGCCAAACAGCACGCCGACTTCCAGCGCGCGGGGCTGGCCATGGTAAATCGGTGTGAAGCTGTGAATGCCGACCACCCGGACCGGCCGCCCTTGGGCGATACGTTGGTCGATCAAGGTTTGCAGCCGGGCATGAAACGGTTTGAACAGGCATTCGCGGCGGTACTCGCGCGCGGCCTCGTCCAGATCCTGATTGCCCGGTATCTGATACATCTCGCTCTGCGACGGAATGCTGTCCGGGGCATGGCGCGGGCGGTTGAGGTCAATCAAGAGTCGCGAGTAATTGGCCGCCAGCAACGTCGCCCCCAGTGCCTGGGACAAACCTTCAGCCAGCGCCAGCGCGCCAATGTCCCAGGCGATATGCTCGCGAGCCGCGTCGTGACTCAAACCCAGGTCATTCAAACCGGGTGGAATAAAACGGCTGGCGTGTTCGCACACCAGAATCAACGGGTGCGCTGAGTCTTCGCGACTCAGGGTGTACGCGGGCTCGGTAAAAAGACCGAGTTCAGCGGATTCAGTACAGGCGTGCATAGTGCTCACAGCGTTCGGCGGGCGACAGCTGTTCCGTCAGCGTCAACTCCTCGGTTTTAAGGGCGAACCAGGTGTCCATCAACGCGCTCGGCAGGGCTTCGATCAGCGCCTCGCTGTTGCGCAGGCACTCGAGCGCCTGGGCAAGGGACGCGGGCAGGGCGACGATGCCACGGGCCTGGCGTTGTTCTTCGTTCAGGGAGTCGGGGATTTCATCGGTGATCGCGTTCAAGGCCAGGCGTTGCTCGATGCCCAGGCGACCGGCGATCAGCAGTGCGGCCATGGCCAGGTGCGGCGACGCCGTGGCATCCATGGCGCGAAATTCCAGGTTGTATTGCGCCGCCACCGATTTTCCGCCCAGGCTCACGGTCGGGCAGATCCGCAGCGCCGCTTCGCGGTTGCGTTGGCCGAGGCAGGCGTAGGACGCGCTCCAGTGATGCGGCTGCAAGCGTTCGTAGGACACCGGTGTCGGTGCGGTAAACGCGCACAGAGCCGGCAAGTAATGCAGGATGCCGGCGGCCCAGTGCTGGCCGAGGGTCGACAGGCCATTGATCGTGCCGGCGTCGTACATCAGCGGTTGGCCGTCCAGGTCCAGCAGGCTGACATGCAGATGGACGCCGTTGCACACGGCATGCTCGGACGTCTTCGGCGCAAAGCTCACGTCCAGGTCCATCTGCCGGGCGATCTCGCGGGTGATTTCACGCACGTTCACCGCACGGTCCGCCGCCGCCACACCGATAGCAGGGCGGCAGGTGATTTCGTATTGATGCTTGCCGTATTCGGGCAGGAACATTTCCGGTTCGACACCGCCAGCGCGCAGGGCGCTGAGCAGCCAGCCACCGAACTCGGCGCCCTGGCGCTGAGCCTCAAGGGAGAACGCCAACTGATCGGCCGCGTCGATGCTCAGGTTGAACTCGTGTTCGAACGCGGCGTTGACCTGCAAACCGAGCTCGGCGCGATAACGCTCCACTTCATTGCGCAACAACGTGCGTGGACAGGCGCCCCACGGGCGGCCATCGGTTTCGTGAATGTCGCTGTGGATGAAGTCCAGCGCCGGAGCCGTGGCATCCGGGCCATTGCTGACCGTCACCCGGCTGCTCAGATCGGGAATCAGGCGCAAATCGCCATAAGCGCCCCACGGGTTGGTGGAGGCGATGATGTCTTGCGGGGTCAGGGCGCTGTTGGCCGGCACCCAGCCGCAACCTGTCGCCAGGTAATGTTCGAGTTCGTCGGTCGGGAACGAGCGGCCACGGGTCACGCCGATCAGGTCGGTGGTGACGAGGGTGGTCATGGGCAGCGGCGACAGGCGTTCGCTCATGGTTGCATCTCCTGCAACCGGCCGAGCACGGTCTGGGTGTCGGTGATCCAGCAGTAACCCTTGATCGCGTTCAGGCAGGCTTGATGACGCTCGGGCGTGTAGGTCGCACAGGCATCCTCCACCAGCGTCACCAGGTAGCCACGGTCGGCGGCATCACGCACCGCCATGTCGACGCACTGGTCGGTAACGATGCCGGCGATGATCAAGTGCCGCGTTTCAAGGTTGCGCAGCACGTAGTCGATGTTGGTGGAATTGAAGACCCCGGAGGAGGTCTTGGGCAGAACGATTTCGTTTTCTGTCGGCGTCAGGTCGTCGATGATCCGCGCCGGGGGGCTGCCCTTGGGCAAGTGCATGTCCGAGAGTTTGTGGTCCAGCGAGCGGTCGCGGCCATCGGCGGTCAGGCTTTCGATGATCGTGTGCAGCACGTTTTGCCGCACGCTGCGAAAGGCACTGAGCAATCGGCGTTGATTGGGCACCACCTGCATGTGGGTGCGGGTCAGGAAGTACTCGCCGTCCGGTCCGTTGAGGTGCGGGTCGAACTGCGGTTCGAGCCAGGCACGCTGCATGTCCACCAGCAACAGCGCGGTGTGATCGGCAGTGAACGGCAAGTCCCGGGGCGAGTGATGGGGGAACGTGAACATCCTTATTTATCCTCCAGCAGGTGGGTGTCGAAATCGGTTCGCAGGGCATCGATGCCTTCCAGGCGATCGGCCAGCTCCGGGCTGCGCAGGGTCAGGCAGGCAATCAGCGCCTCGACCTGGGCCAGCGCCGGGACCATGGTGTCGAAGGCCGACACCGATTCCACCGGCGCACTGATAATCAGGTCGGCCATTTCCCGCAGCGGTGAAGCATAGATGTCCGTGAACAACACCACCCGGGCGTATCGACTTTTCGCCGCATTGGCCACGCGCAGGGCTTGTGACTGATAGCGGCGATAGTCGAACACCAGCACCACGTCCTGACGCTGCACGTCGAACAGCCGGTCCGGCAGTTGCGCGTTGTCTTCCAGGGCGAAACAGCCAGGGCGCAGCAGGCGCAAATGGTTGAGCAGATAACTGGCGAGGAAACTGCTGAAGCGCCCGCCAAAGCAGTGAACCTGATGGCGGGTTTCGAGCAGCCACTCCACCAGAATTCGCACATCCTCAGGTTGGGTCAGCGCATGGGTGTCCACCAGCCCCCGATGAGCGTCCGCCAGATAATGGCTCCAGGCGTCGCCTTTCTGATGAGAGCGAAGCTGCAACAAGGCGCTGGGGGAGCGGAGGCGGTGATCCATGTCGCTGAGCAGGGAATCCTGGAAATCGGCATAACCGCCGAAACCCAGTTTTTTCACCATCCGCACAATGGTGGGGTCGCTGACACCGGCATGTTCGGCCAAGCGTGACATCGGTCCCAGTCCGTTACGCGGGTACTGGTCCAGCAAGGCACGGATGACTTTGCGTTCTGCCGGCGTAAGGTCCAGGCCGGGATCGGTGATCAGGTCTCTGAGAGAGGGCATCCGGGCTCCTGCTGGATGGGTATGTCGGTTTTGTTTCATAAATCGCTAAAACAGTATTTATGTAGCGCATGCTACATGTCTAGTGAATTTTTCCGTGGTTTTTCCAGGCCCCAAAATGGGGCGAAAAGCCCGTGCGCTGAGGGCTACGAGGAAGTCGACTGGATTTGTAGTCCATCGCCCATAAGGTTGTCGGAGATTGCCGAATTTCAACCATTCAACTTGCCTGTGTCCCGTGATTGCTGGTTCAAAGGAAACGCCCTGGATCGCGCTTCTTGGGGCACAATTGCGTCATTATCGGCGGCATCGAGCCGTTTTCCATTTCATCGACAGGGTGATAAACCGTGCAGGCAACCCGTTTGACCCTGATGTGCCACGCTCGAACCGTCGCACAAAAATTGGCGCGTTTTCCTACAAATGAGCCGTTGGAGTTTTATGACCAATCGGCCAAGGGTTCGCGTAGCGGCCAGTTCGAGGGGGTTCCACGCTTGCTTTGTGGGCCGGAGTTACGGACGCAGCAGACGGCCGAATTGTTTGGCAATGACGTTGAAATCGTCTCGGCACTGAGGGATTGCGACTTCGGACGGTGGAGCGGGGTGCGGATCAAAGACCTGCAAAAGTCCGAGCCCGTGGCGCTGCAGGCCTGGTTCGACGATCCTACCTCGGCGCCCCATGGCGGTGAGTCGGTTGCGCAACTCGCTGAGCGCGTGGCGCAGTGGCTCCAGTCCCTTGAGGCAACACCGGGGCATTTCCTTGCCATCACCCATCCCTTTGTCATTCGCGCGGCACTTACGCAGGTGTTGCAGGCCAAGGCATTCAACCTGATTGACGTCGAACCGTTGTCGGCCATCGAGTTGCGGTTCACCGGCCGCTGGCGCCTGCGTTTGCTTGAAGGAGCAATGTGATGAAAAAGCTTCTGGTCATCGGCATCGGCGCCGGCAACCCCGAGTACATCACGATGCAGGCCGTGAAGGCACTGAACCTCGTCGACGTGTTTTTCCTGATGGACAAGGGCCAGAGCAAGGACAAACTGATCGACCTGCGCCGTGAGATTTGCGAGCGCTACATCACCGATCACGACTACCGCTTCGTCGAAGCCCACAGCCCGGAGCGCGAGCGCGGGGAGGTGGACTACAAGACCAGTGTCGACGATCTGAACCTCGCCAAGCAGCAGACCTTCGAGCGGCTGATCAATGAGGAAGTATCCGACGAGCAGTGCGGCGGTTTTCTGGTGTGGGGCGATCCAGCGTTGTACGACAGCACCCTGCGGATTTTGCAGGCGATCCTGGCTTCGGGCCGCTGTGCGTTCGAGTATGAGGTAATCCCCGGTATCACCAGCGTTCAGGCGCTGGCGGCGCAGCACAAAGTGCCACTGAATCGCATTGGCCGCTCGATTGAAATCACCACCGGCCGTCGGCTGGCGGCGGGGCAGGTGAGCGATGCCGACAGCTTGGTGGTGATGCTCGATGCCGAAGATTCCTACCATCAGGTGGCGGATCAGGAGACGGAGATTTATTGGGGGGCTTACCTGGGGACGCCGGATGAGGTTTTGATCAGCGGCAAGCTCAAGGACGTGGCGCCGGAGATTGAGCGGGTACGCAAGGCGGCGCGGGTGGCGAATGGGTGGATTATGGATACCTACCTGTTGCGTAAGCCCTGAGGACAGCGGTGTCTGGGCTGACGTCTTCGCTACGGGTATTGCGTCGCCTTTGTAGGAGCGAGGCTTGCCCGCGAAGAGGCCCTCAAGCGCACCTCAAAAAACTGCCTTGCCCCCACGCCCAAACCGCTCCCGATACACCGACGGCGGCACGCCGACCACCCCCCGAAACGCCACGCGAAAGCTCTCCACCGAGCGATACCCACACTGCTCGGCAATCTGCTCGGTGTTTTGCCCGGTGCTCTCCAGCAACTCCCGCGCCCGCCCCAGCCGTTCATGCTGCAACCACGCCTTGGGCGGCAGGCCCGTGGCCTCGGTAAACCGGCGCAGGAACGTGCGTTCACTCATGGCCGCCTCGTTCGCCAGTTCGCGAACCTCCAGCGGTTCGTGCAAACGCTCCCGCGCCCACTGCATGACACGGGACAAATCGCTGCGCGGCGTCGGGCTGACGGGCGTAGGAATAAACTGCGCCTGCCCGCCGGTGCGTTGCGGCGACATCACCAAGCGGCGCGCCACCGAGTTCGCCACTTGCGTACCTAGATCCCGCGCCACCAGGTGCAGGCACGCATCGATCCCCGCCGCGCTGCCCGCCGAGGTGATCAGTTGGCCGGAATCGACGTAGAGCACATCCGGGTCCACCAGAATGTTCGGAAAACGGTCGGCCAACTCAGCGGCGTAGCGCCAATGCGTGGTGGCGCCGTGACCGTCCAGCAGACCGGTCGCCGCCAGCACAAACACGCCGGAGCAGATCGACAGCAATCGTGCGCCCCGCGCATGTGCTTGTCGAAGGGCGGCGAGCAAGTGCTCCGGTACCGGCGCGCTGCGGTCGCGCCAACCGGGAATGATGATTGTGCGGGCGTCTTCGAGCAGTTGCATGCCGCCATCGGCCAGCACCTGAATGCCGCCCATGGCACGCATCGGGCCCTGATCCACAGCGACGATACGATGCTCATACCAAAGGAAGTCGAACTCCGGCCGCGCCAGGCCAAAGATCTCCACGGCGATACCGAATTCAAAGGTGCAGAGGCCGTCGTAGGCCAGGATCGCGACCAATCCAGGGTTCGGTTGCATTTGGCGGAAAGTTCCCGGTAAGTGTCTTGTACGCCACTGTAGCCGCAAGCGTCGGGTGGATAAAGTCTTCTCACACCCACTCAAGACTTTGGAGTACCGCCCATGACCAGCCTGGTCCGCGCCATTCCCGCAGCCCCTTCGGCCATTGCCCTGATGCACTTCAGTAACCGTCTGACCTATGAAACCGACTGTTCCGACGTGTACAGCAGTCAACAGGCCGGCGATGTGGATTTTGTCCTGGTGGATGTGCGCGGACCGTTGGCGTTTGAACGCGGGCATGTGCCCGGCGCGATCAACATTCCTGGACGCCTGCTCACCGCCGAGGGCCTGGTGCACTACCCGACCTCCACTTTGTTCGTGGTCTATTGCGCCGGGCCGCACTGTAACGGTGTGCACAAGGCGGCGGTGAAACTGGCGGCGCTGGGTTACCCGGTCAAGGAGATGATCGGCGGCGTGACCGGGTGGCTGGATGAGGGGTTGGAATTGAGTGCTGTGGTGCAACGGCCTGCCACCGCCATCGGTTGCGAATGCTGATATTCAGACACCGCTGAACCATCGTGGCGAGGGAGCTTCTGTGGCGAGGGAGCTTGCTCCCGTTGGGTTGCGCAGCAGCCCCAAAATCTCGGTAACTTTCGAAGATTTTGGGAGCGCTTCGCACTCCAGCGGGAGCGAGCTCCCTCGCCACAAAAGCCCTACTTCGCCATAGAACCCCATCAATCGTTAAGTTCAGCGACTGCTTGAGGACGCTGCCCACCACTCATCCAGCGTCGCCTGCAACCACTCGAACACGGCGGCATGGGCGGCGCTGTCCTGCTCCCCCCGGGGCAACGGCGACTCATTTCCAAAGTGCGCATTGAGCGTCGCCACTGACTCGGCATCCCACTCCGGATGAAACTGCAAGCCCACCCGAGTCGGCCCCGCGCGATACATCTGCTGTTCACATTGATCACTGCTGGCCAGCACCTGCGCATCAGGCGGCAAGTCGATTGCGTCTTCGTGCCACTCCAGCACCTTCAGCGTCCGGCCATCGACGAACGTCACGATGGTCCAGCCGGTTTCGGTTCGATCCATCCGCCGCACCGTCCCACCCAGAGTCAACGCCAGTAACTGCGCCCCCAGACAAATCGCAAACACTGCAGCGCCCTGATCCAGGCTTGCCGCCAGCCACTGCCGTTCTGCTTCCAGCCATGCCGGCCCGGCGTTGGATTCATAAGGTCCGCCCAACACAATCACGGGTGCCGCACTTACCGACGGTAACTGACCGAGATCGGCGCGAAAGATGTCCAGCGTCAATCCTCGGGACCTGGCCCAATCGGCAATGGCGCCAGGACCTTCGGCGGGGTGGTGCTGGATCAGATTCAATGTGGGCATCGGGGCTCTCTTGTAGTTTTTGCGTGTAGGTTTTGTCTGAAAAAAGCGCTTGTCCTACAGTCCTTGCACCGACTTGGCGCACGCTTCAAGGGCTTTGAATGGGGTGGCAACTTTTCTATAAATATTTGTCGCTTATACACAATTGGCCCTCCGTAAGCCGTTCTAGACTGCCGGCCACTTCGATCGTCACCGACCGAAAGTCATTCGAAAGCTGCCAATAAAAGCCTCCGCACACAGGAGTTATAAATGAAGAAGCTAGTGATGTTTGGTGCTCTGGCACTGTCGATGTTGTCCCTGACCGCCGTGGCTGATGACGCAAAGCCGATCCGCATCGGTATCGAAGCCGGTTACCCGCCATTCTCGATGAAAACCCCTGACGGCAAACTCACCGGTTTCGACGTCGATATCGGCGACGCACTGTGCGAGCAGATGAAAGTGAAGTGCACCTGGGTCGAGCAAGAGTTCGACGGCCTGATCCCGGCACTGAAAGTGAAGAAAATCGACGCGATCCTGTCGTCCATGACCATCACTGACGATCGCAAGAAGAACGTCGATTTCACCATCAAGTACTACCACACCCCGGCTCGTTTCGTGATGAAGGCAGGCACCGACATCAAGGACCCGCTGACCGAACTCAAGGGCAAGAAAGTTGGTGTGCTGCGCGCCAGTACCCACGATCGCTTCGCCACTGAAGTGCTGGTGCCGGCCGGTATCAACCTGGTTCGCTACGGCTCCCAGCAGGAAGCCAACCTGGACATGGTGTCTGGTCGCGTTGACGCGCTGCTGGCCGACTCGGTCAACCTGGACGACGGTTTCCTGAAAACCGACGCCGGTAAAGGCTTCGCTTTCGTCGGCCCGACCTACGAAGACGCCAAGTACTTCGGCGGCGGCGCCGGTATTGCTGTGCGCAAGGGCGATACCGCGCTGGCGGACAAATTCAACACCGCCATCACCGAAATCCGCGCCAACGGCAAGTACAAGCAAGTGCAAGACAAGTACTTTGACTTTGACGTTTACGGCAAGTAATCAAGCCGTTTAAAAAAGTGGCAACCGTTGACGCGGTTGCCACTTTTTTTATGCGCTCTCTCTGTTGAAATAAGTCCCCTTGTGGGAGCGGGCTTGCTCGCGAAGGCGTCGTGTCAGTCGACATTGATATTGCCTGACACGACGCCTTCGCGAGCAAGCCCGCTCCCACAGGTGATTTTCGCCGTTCAGCCATTCAGGAGTTCCCATGCACCGCATCGACCATCCTTTGCCCTGGAGCCACCTGGGTACCGAACGCACCCTCAGCGTGTTTCGTTACGGCGCGGGCATTCGCAAGGTCTACATCCAGGCCAGCCTGCACGCTGACGAGTTGCCCGGCATGCGCACGGCCTGGGAGCTGAAGAAGCGCTTGGCCGAACTCGAAACCCAGGGCCAGTTGCAGGGCGTGATCGAGCTGGTGCCGGTAGCCAATCCAATCGGCCTTGACCAGCACCTGCAAGGCAGTCACATGGGTCGCTTCGAGCTGGGCAGCGGCAAGAACTTCAACCGCGCCTTCGTTGAACTCAGCGCTCCGGTGGCCGCGTTGATTGGCGACCAGTTGGGTAAAGATGCGCAGGCCAACATCGCGTTGATTCGCCAGACCATGGGTCGGGTCCTCGACGACTTGCCGGCACCGGCCTCGCAACTGGAAGCCATGCACCGCCTGTTGCTTCGCCACGCTTGCGACGCCGACATCACGCTGGATCTGCATTGTGATTTCGACGCGGCCATTCATTTGTACGCCTTGCCGCAACACTGGCCGCAGTGGCAATCCCTGGCCGCGCGTCTGAAGGCCGGGGTGGCGTTGCTCTGTGAAGATTCCGGTGGCAGTTCATTTGATGAGTCCTGTTCGTCGCCGTGGCTGCGCCTGGCGCGGGCCTTCCCCGAGGCGGCGATTCCGCCGGCCAACCTGGCGACGACGCTGGAACTGGGCAGCATGGGCGATACGCGGGTCGATCAGGCCCAGGCCAATTGCGAGGCGATTCTCGGGTTCCTCGCCGAGCAGGGTTTCATCACCGGCACCTGGCCTGCGGCACCGAGCGAGTGCTGCGAAGGCATGCCGTTCGAGGGCACCGAATACCTGTTTGCACCGCATCACGGAGTCGTCAGTTTTCTGCGTGATTCAGGTGAGTGGGTGGAAAAGGGCGATGCGCTGTTTGAGGTGGTTGATCCGCTCAGCGACCGCGTGACCACCGTGCGCGCCGGCACCAGCGGTGTGTTGTTTGCGATTGATCGCGGGCGGTATACACAGCCGGGAACGTGGCAGGCGAAAGTGGCGGGGCGTGAGCCGATTCGAGTGGGGAAACTGGTCAACGATTAGTTGCAGAATCTTCGGTGCCTTGCCGGGCCTCTTCGCGAGCAAGCCCGCTCCCACATTTGGAATGCATTCCCCTGTGGGAGCGGGCTTGCTCGCGAAGGCGGCATCAGCCACACCGAAAATCCCCCGGCAAGCTTCACGGTGTTAGGCTCTGCCCCGAATCCTGCGCTCCGTGAAGGAAGGTTTATGTTGAAGTTTCTCGCTCTGCTGACGTTGCTGTCCTGCACCACCGTCCACGCTGAAACCCCGCTGCACACTGATCTGCCGCTCAAATATCTTGAGCAGGCCAACCCCGAATCCCGCCACCAGCCCCTGGTGATTTTCCTCCACGGTTACGGCAGTAACGAGCAGGATCTGTTCGACATCAAGGATGAGTTGCCGGCGCACTACAACTTCCTGTCCGTGCGGGCACCGATGACGATGGAAGAGGGTAGTTACAAGTGGTTTCGCGAGAAGGGCAACGCTGCTTACAACGGTGAGACCGATGATTTGAAGGCCAGCGGCCAGGTGCTGCTGGATTTCATCGCACAGGCGGCGAAGAAATATCACACCGAACCCGACAAGGTGTTCCTGGTGGGTTTCAGCCAGGGCGCGATCATGTCCTACGAGGTGGCGTTGCGTCATCCCGAAGCGGTTGGCGGCATTGCGGCCCTGAGCGGGCGGATTCTGCCGGTGCTGAAATCCGAACTGAAACCGGATGAAAAACGCCAGAAGCTGGCGATCTTCATCGGTCATGGCACGGTAGACAAACGCTTGCCGTACATCGACGGCACCGAGGCCGACAGCCTGTTGCAGAGCCTGTCACTCAAGCCTGAGTTTCATGCCTACCCGGGTGTCGGTCACAGCATCAGTGCCACCGAAATACAGGATTTGAGCGCCTGGTTGCAGCGCCTCAACCCTTGAATCTTATTTGCCGCTGACGATCTGTTTGACCAGCGTCTCGTGGCCGCCATTGTCGCTGAGGCGGGAAATCACCTGAACGATCGCCATGCGCGTGTTGGACGCGGCCATCAGTGTGGTGCCGAGGGTTTTGCCGCCGCCCTGGGTGGCGGTGCTGTCAATCTGCCGCAACCCGAGGCCGGTGCCTTTCTGGGTCAGACTTTTTTCGCTGAGCTTGGTGAAGTCGGGCAGCGCCTTGGCTTGCTCAGTGGCGAAGTCGGCCGCTGCGGAATCGAGGAACTGGCCGTCGTTGTCCTTGACGTTGGCGCCACCGGGAATGGTGTTTTCGGCGGCGATTACCACGGTTTTGGTGGCTTGGTTGGTGTACATGGTGCCCGTTGCCCCGGCAGTACCGGCAGCCGCGTCGCCGGCCGGCAGCGGGTTGGCGATGAAGCCCTTGGGCAGGGTGAACTTGAACTTGCCACCGAGCATCGAGACCTCTTGTACAGGCGCTTTGTCGCTGGCAGTGGCCTTGGCGGCATAGGCATTCAAAGCCCCCAGGCTGGCGGCCGCCGTCAGTAACAGGACAACGGCTTTTTTACTCAACAATGACATTCAAAAACTCCAGGGATGATCGCGCTTTGGGTGCGATCATCCCATGGAGGCTGTAATGCATTCCAGCGCGCAATAACGGTTGTAGGCTCCCCTGTGGCGAGGGAGCAAGCTCCCTCGCCACAAATATTCACCTCCAAACATTCTTACGCCTGATTCTGCGGGAACAGGTTACGACGGGTTTCTTCGTCGAATTCGGCCTTGAGCACCAGCTTCTCCTTCAAACCCTGCGCACGCTGGGCGGCGGGGCGGGCGCTGATTTCATCGAACAGACGCTGGACGTTCGGGTAGGCCGCCAGGCCGTTCTCGCCGAGGATGTAATGCGCGTAGCTGGCCCAGCCCCACAGTGCCATGTCGGCGATGCTGTAAGTGTCGCCGGCCAGGTATTGATGATCGGCCAGACGCTGGTCGAGCACGCGGTAGTGGCGTTCGACTTCCTTGAGGTAGCGGTTTTTCGCGTAGGGCAGGTCTTCCGGCGCGTGGTGCAGGAAATGCACGGCTTGACCGGAGAACGGCGACAGGCCGGTGGCGATGAACATCAGCCAGGACAGCAGTTCGGCTTGGCCAGCGACGGAGCTCGGCAGGAAACGCTGATGCTTTTGCGCCAGGTGCAGCATGATGGCCTGGGAGTCGCACACAGTGGCCTCACCGTCGATCAGGGCCGGAACCTTGGCGTTCGGGTTGATTGCGATAAAAGCCGCCAGATGTTGTTCGCCCTTGAACGTATCAACGCCGATCAATTCGTAGGGCGTTTGCAGTTCTTCAAGCAACAGAGCAACTTTCATCGGGTTCGGCGAAGGGTGGAAAAAGAATTTCATAGTGTAGGCCTCAGTCAGTGGGTTAGGAACTGAGGCTGATGGTGGGGCAAACCTGTTCGATTGACGTACAAGGTTATTGCTCTACTCGTTCGGAACGATCGAACGAGTTGCGGAGGTTCTATCGCTTGCTCTCGACGTGGCGATCACCGCCCCGGCGATAATCAACACGGCAGGGACGATCAGGATCGGACCGGCATGGCTGCGTCCCACGGCGAGCAGCAATAACGTCGAAATCAACGGCGCCAGGTAGGAAAGCGCCCCCAGTGTCGCCAGACTGCCGTGTTTGGTGGCGTGGTCCCAGGCAAAAAACGCCATTCCCACCGGCCCGAGGCCGAGCACCACAATCGCGGTCCATTGGCCGGGATCAGGCTGCACCGTGGTTTCGAAGGCCAGGTGACAGATCAGGCCGGACACGGCCGACATACCGCAGATCCCACCGATAATGCTGCTGGGCACGTCGTTGAACCGTCGGTTGATCACCGAGTAACCGGCCCAGATCAACGCACAGCCGAAGGCCGCAAGATAACCGGCGATGGGCATCGATGCGCCAGCTTCCGGGCCATGTTGTTGCATGATGAACGCGGTGCCGGCCAGTCCCAGCAGTGCGCCGAGCATTTGTCGTTTGTGCAGCTTTTCCCCGGCCGAGAACGCCGAGAGCAGCACCAGCAACAGCGGCCACAGGTAGTTGATCAGACTGGCTTCGGCCGCCGGGGCGACTTTTAGCGCGAAAAAATACAGCGCGTGATAAACGAAAATGCCCACGAACCCGGTCACCCATACGGCCCAGGGCTGTCGCCAGCTACTGAAGCCGGCGAGCCCGCGTCGACCGAGAATGACCAGGCTCGCCGCAAACGCTATGCCGAAGCTCAGCGTCAGCAGTTCAAAGGGGGGAATGCCTTCGGTGAGGGTGGTCAACAGCGCGAGACAGGACCAGAGAACTATCGCGATCACGCCAACGGCGGTGGCTGAGTGGGGAGTACGGACGAGGGACGATGCGAGACTCATGTCTGTTCCTTCAGCACGTAGCGGGCGACATCCTGGCCCTCTGGATGTGAAGGAGCTTAGCGTTTGATCGCTGATCGTCCAGTCTCGGTCGTCGGGTGGGCCGGTCGCGCCAGCAAGCGCCGGGTGATGCCCAACATTCCCACTGATACCGCCACACCCAGTGCAAACGCGCTCATGCCCATGTCGGGCAACGCCAGCGCCAACACCAGGCAAAACGCCGCGAACGAATACATGCCGGTCGCCGTCGCCCGCAGCAATGCGGCCGTAAACGCCGGGCCGCGGGTTTGCTGGGAAAACACCGCCATCACGCTGCCGAGCACCGGAAACACTGCGAGCAGACCGCTCCAGCCTTCGCCGACGGTGCTGGCGAGTAATGTTACGGCGAGGGTGAGCAGGGCGCCGGCAATCATGCGCAGCAGCAGTCTGTCGGACTTCGGCGCCGGGCCTGTAACGATGGGTTGCGCGCTGGGAAACAGGTACGGCGCCGCCAGCAGCGCGGTGGCGGCCGCAATCACCGAGAACACCAGCGAGGGTGGAATCATCGAGAGCACCACGGCCACGGCGGCCCAGACCAGCAGTGAAATCGTCAACGCCCATGGCCATCCCGCCCGTTGAGCGACTTGGGCGTAGGTCACGCAGAAGGCAATCATCGCGAACATCGCCGACAACGCCGCCGTCGCTGATTGAGCGGCGAACACCTGACCTTGTTCGATGGCAAGGAAGAACAGAATCGGCCCGACCACCACCGGCAATCCCGACAGCCAACCGGCCACGCTCGGGCCCCAGCGTTTGCCAGCCAGTGAAATCAACAAGAGAAAACCAGGAATCACCAGCAGTTTAAGCATCAACACGCACACGTCTCCGACCTGAGTGTGGGCTAACGTTAGCACTGCGGACGGTGGATTGCTCTAGGAATGAGGAGCTTTTGTATACAAAGCTTGCGGCTCAAATAATTGTACAAAATCATACTTTGCGTATAAGTTTTTAGCAGATGCCCAAGGTGAAAAGAACGCGATGAACAGACCTCGATTACGCCTGCACCACGGTGTGTTGTTGCTGGGATTGTTAGGCACCCAGGCCTTGGCCAATTGGCAGGAGGCATTGCCCGGTGCGCAGATCATCGGCACCGGCGAGTTTCGGGTGTTCGGGTTCGATGTTTACAACGCTCGGCTCTGGAGTGCGGCCCGGCCCTTGGCGCCGGACCAGCCGTTTGCCCTGGAACTGATCTATCAGCGCAGCATTTCCCGCGATGATCTGGTGCAGGCCAGTGTCGATGAAATCAAGCGGTTGTCCGGCGCCTCGGTCAGCGCCGAGCAACTCGAGCGCTGGAAGGTGCAGATGCAACAGTCGTTCGTCGATGTAAAAGCTGGCACCCGCATTACCGGCGTTTATTTGCCGGGGCAGGGCGCGCGGTTCTTTGTCGGCCAGCAGCCGCAACACGAAGTGAAAGACCCGCAATTCGCCCGGGCCTTTTTCGATATCTGGCTCGACCCACGTACACGTAATCCCGAGTTGCGCCAGCAGTTGCTGGGCAGCGCCAAGCCTTGAGGTGCATGACATGCTGAAGAATCTGCTGTTGGTGTTGTGCGTCTGCCTGGCCGGTTGCAGCGTCGATGTGCAGCGCTACAGCGAGCAAAACCCCAAGCTCGATCTACCCGGGTTCTTCGTCGGGCGAGTGGATGGCTGGGGAATGTTCCAGAAGCGCTCGGGCGAGGTGATCAAGCGCTTTCATGTGCTGATCAACAGCCGAATGGACGGCCAGAACCTGATCATGCATGAAGCCTTTACCTACAGCGACGGTACGAAGCAGACCCGTGTCTGGACGTTGTACCCTGACGGCCCCGGCCGTTGGCGCGGTACGGCGGGCGATGTGGTCGGCGAGTCCCGCGGTGAGGTCGCCGGCAACGCGCTGCACTGGCGCTATGAACTCAGCCTGCCGGTGGACGACAAGGTCTACCAGGTGCATTTCGACGACTGGATGTACTTGCTGGACGAAAACACCATGGCCAATCGCTCAGCCATGACCAAGTTCGGTGTTGAGTTGGGCCAGGTGACCTTGTTCTTCCGCCGCCACGGCGCCTGATACCCGGGCATCTGCCCCTTGGGCGCGTGGGCTGAAACGTCTAAGCTGCGCTTTTCCACCTGTCGACGGATGTTTGCGTGAAATTCAGTTTGCCTAAAGTCGCCACGGCGCCGTTTTGCCCGCCGGAAGTGGCGGGCAGCGTGGCCGTTGATCCTCGCGCCTCATTCTTCAAGCGAATGCTGCGCTTTGCCGGTCCTGGCTTACTGGTGTCCATCGGCTACATGGACCCGGGCAACTGGGCGACCGCCATCGAGGCGGGTTCGCGTTTTGGTTACAGCCTGTTGTTCGTGGTGCTGCTGGCGAGTCTGGCGGGGATGGTGGTGCAGTGTCTGTGTTCGCGCCTGGGCATCGCCACCGGTCGTGATCTGGCGCAACTGTCCCGGGAGCGCTACAGCACGCGGACTGCCCGCACCCAGTGGGTGCTGGCGGAAATCTCGATCATCGCCACCGATCTGGCTGAAGTGCTCGGCTGTGCGCTGGCCTTTCACTTGCTGCTGGGTTGTTCGCTGACTGTCGGCATCGCGCTGACCGCGTTTGACACGCTGTTGGTGCTGGCCCTGCAAAACCGTGGTTTCCGCCGCCTGGAAGCGATCATGCTGGTGCTGGTGAGCACCATCGGCGTGTGTTTCTTCGTCGAGTTGCTGCTGATCAAGCCGTACTGGCCGGACGTGGCCCGTGGTTTCACGCCGTCCCTGTCAGCCATTGGCGATGCCGCGCCGCTGTACCTGGCCATCGGCATTCTCGGGGCCACGGTGATGCCGCATAACTTGTACCTGCACACCTCGATCGTACAGACCCGAATGATCGGCAAGGACCTGGCCAGCAAGCAGGACGCGGTCAAACTGGCGCGAATTGACACCATTGGCTCCCTGGCGCTGGCGCTGCTGGTCAATGCGGCGATCCTGATCCTCGCCGCGGCGGCGTTTCACAAGAGCGGGCATACCGATGTGGTGGACATCCAGGACGCCTATCACTTGCTCGACCCGCTGGTGGGCGGCGCCTTGGCCAGTGTGTTGTTTGGCGTGGCGCTGTTGGCTTCGGGGCAGAGTTCGACGTTTACCGGGACCATCGCGGGGCAGGTGATCATGGAGGGTTATCTGAACCTGCGGATTCCCTGCTGGCAACGGCGGCTGATTACCCGGGGGCTGGCGTTGATCCCGGCGTTCATCGGCGTCTGGCTGATGGGCGATAACGCAATCGGCAAGTTGCTGGTGTTGAGTCAGGTGGTGTTGAGTTTGCAGTTGCCGTTTGCGTTGTACCCGTTGATTCGCATGACCAACGATCACAAATTGATGGGGCCGTTTGTGAATCGCTGGCCGACGCGGGTGTTGGCGTGGGGGTTGTTTGGGGTGATCAGTGGGGCGAATAGTTGGTTAATCTTCCAGTTTTTGGGGTGACTGGGCTGGCCTCATCGCGAGCAGGCTCGCTCCCACAGTGGATCTGCGGTGAGCACAAACCCCTGTGGGAGCGAGCCTGCTCGCGATGAACGATTACTCGGTCTTCATTTGGAATGCATCCACCACAAAATCAATAAACACCCGGGTCTTGGCCGGCATCAACGTCCGGCTCGGGTAGTACAACGAAATCGGCCCCGCATCGGCATGCCAGTCGGGCAGCAGGCGCACCAGTTCGCCGCGCTGGATGTTCGCGGCCACGTCCGGCAACACCAGCAGCGACACGCCCAGCCCAAGGATCGCCGCTTCACGCATGGCGGCCGGGTCGTTGAGCACGATGTTTTCGTTGAGAATCGCCTGCGCCTCATTGCCTGCGCCGTCCTGCATGACCCACTGCCGGATCCGTCCGGTGCGGGTGCCGCGCATCACGATGCCCTCCAATCGGGCCAGGTCGGTCGGGTTGGCGGGCAGGCTGTGCCCTGCGAGGTAGTCCGGTGAGGCCACCGCCACCACATGCGCCGCCGCCAATGTTCGAGAGATGACCCCGGGTGTCAGCTCGAAACCGCCGCCGATGGCCGCGTCATAGCCTTCGGCAATCAGGTCCACCTGGCGGTTTTCGAAGTGCCATTCGGGTTTGATCAGTGGGTAGCGCCTGAGGAATTGCGGCAGCAACGGCAGCACATGACCGATGCCAAACGTCGGCGCAAGGCTGACTTTGAGCACCCCGGCAGGTTCACCTTGATCGCTGCTCACCGCGCTGATCGCCGACTGCAACGCCTGCAGATTGCCACCGATGCTCGCCAGAAAACGCTCGCCAGCCTCGGTCAGCGACAGGTGGCGGGTCGAGCGCTGGAACAGCCGCACACCGATGTTGCGTTCGAGCATCGCCACGTTGCGGCTGACAGCGGCAGGTGTCAGCGCGAGCACGCGGGCCGCCGCAGAAAAGCTGCCGGTCTCGGCGCTGCGGACAAACGACTCAAGGTTGGCAAGGGTTTCCATGGCTGGCACCTGCTAGCAATGCTTGAAGATGATTCAAGGCATTACCGTCTAATCAAGCCCTAATGGCAAGCGCAGTATTCACTCCAACGACAACCCCCTCGGAGTGAACCATCATGATCAAAATTGGAATCATCGGCGCCGGCGCCATTGGCTCAGCCTTTGCCCGGGCGCTTTCACGCAAAGGCATTGAGATCGTGATCGCCAACAGCCGTGGGCCAGAAACGCTCGCTTCACTGGTGGAAGAACTCGGGCCATCGGCACGCGCTGGCACCCGTGAAGAAGCGGCCGCGCAGCCGATTGTGCTGGTGGCGGTGAACTGGTCGAAATTGCCGACAGCGTTGGCCGGTCTGCCGGATTTTGGCGGGCGGATCGTCATCGATGCCAATAACTCGATTGAGGCGCCGTCCTTCAAAGCCGTGGATTTGCAGGGGCGTATGTCCAGCGAAGTGTTTACCGAATGGGTACCCGGTGCGCGGGTGGTCAAGGCGTTCAATCATCTGCAAGCGCGTTTGCTGGAGAGCGATCCGGCAGCGGAGGGCGGGCAGCGGGTGCTGTTTGTTTCGGGTGATGACGCCGAGGCGAAAGCTCAAGTGGCAGCGCTGATCGAGAAGTTGGGGTTCTTCGGGATTGATCTTGGGGCGCTGAGTGTGGGAGCGAAGCTGGTGCAGTTTCCAGGCGGCCCGTTGCCAGCCCTGAATCTGGTGAAATTTGCCTGACGGCTGGGCAAAGAAGACCCCGGTGCTTCTGATGACAGTCAGCTCATGCAGACACTGACCGTGGCGAGGGATCTTGCTCCCGCTGGGTTGCGAAGCAGCCCCAAAATATCAGCAACTGTCGAAGATCTTGCGAGCGCTTTGCACTCGAGCGGGAGCAAGCTCCCTCGCCACAAAACATGCAACACAGGAACACCGAGGGTGTTACCAGGCCGCGCGGTTCTTCGTGGGTCCCCGCGCAGTCTGTTGAACGCTTTACGCCCGTTCGATCGCCAGCGCTACGCCCTGACCACCACCGATGCACAAGGTGGCGAGGCCTTTCTTGGCGTCACGCTTGATCATTTCGTGCAGCAAGGTCACCAGCACCCGGCAGCCCGACGCACCGATCGGGTGGCCCAACGCAATGGCGCCGCCGTTGACGTTGACCTTGTTCAAGTCCCATTCCAGGTCCTTGGCCACCGCCAGGGATTGCGCGGCGAAGGCTTCGTTGGCTTCGATCAGGTCCAGTTGGTCGATGGACCAGCCGGCCTTGCTCAGGCAACGACGAGTGGCCGATACCGGGCCGATGCCCATGATTGCCGGGTCGACGCCCGCGTTGGCGTAAGCGGCGATTTTCGCCAGCACGGGCAGGCCCAGGGCCTTGGCTTTTTCAGCGCTCATCAGGATCACGGCGGCGGCGCCGTCGTTCAGTGACGAGGCATTGCCGGCCGTCACCGAACCGTCCTTCTTGAAGGCCGGTTTCAGTTTGCCCAGCGCTTCAGCGGTGGTGCCGGCGCGAGGCTGTTCATCGGTGGCGAAGGACAGCGGATCGCCCTTGCGCTGCGGGATCAGGATCGGCGTGATCTCATCGACAAAACGCCCGGCTTCGATGGCGGCCGTGGCTTTCTGCTGCGAGGCCGCAGCGAAGGCGTCCTGTTGCTCGCGGGTCAGGTTGTACTTGTCCGCCAGGTTCTCGGCGGTGATGCCCATGTGGTAATCGTTGAACGCATCCCACAGGCCGTCGCTGATCATGGTGTCGACGATTTGCGCGTGACCCATGCGCAGACCGGTGCGGGCACCGGGCATGACGTAGTTGGACAGGCTCATGTTTTCCTGGCCGCCGGCAATGATCACGTCGGCATCGCCGCAGCGAATCGCCTGGGTGGCCAGGTGCAACGCTTTGAGGCCCGAGCCGCAGACCTTGTTCAGGGTCATCGCCGGCACGGTAAACGGCAGGCCGGCCTTGATCGCGGACTGGCGTGCAGGGTTTTGCCCGGCACCGGCGGTCAACACCTGGCCCATGATGACTTCATCGACTTCGGCAACGTCCAGGCCGGTTTGCGCCAGCAGCTGACGGATCACCGCAGCACCGAGGTCAACAGCGGAAACACCGGCCAACGCACCCTGGAAACTGCCGATGGCGGTACGGGTGGCGGCAACAATAACGACGTCTTGCATGGAATGATTCCTCACTGGGCAGCGAACTGCATTTCCGGAACGTTATCCGGCACGATCAGTTTACCGGCGGTCTTGGCGACAATCTCTTCGACGCTGACGCCCGGCGCACGTTCTTTGAGAATGAACGCGCCGTTTTCGATTTCAAGGTAAGCCAGGTCGGTCAGCACACGCTTGATGCACCCGGCGCCGGTCAGCGGCAGGCTGCATTTGGACAGCAGTTTGGACTCACCGTCCTTGGACGCGTGGGTCATGATGACGATGATGTTATCGGCACCGGCCACCAGGTCCATGGCGCCGCCCATGCCCTTGACCAGTTTGCCGGGGATCATCCACGAGGCGATGTTGCCTTGCACGTCGACTTCGAAGGCGCCCAGCACGGTCAGGTCGACATGACCACCGCGAATCATCGCGAAGGACTCGGCCGAGGAAAAGATCGAAGCGCCGATACGTGCGGTCACCGTTTGTTTGCCAGCGTTGATCATGTCGGCATCGATGGTTTCTTCAGTAGGAAAGGGGCCCATGCCGAGCAGACCGTTTTCCGACTGCAGCATGACTTCCATGCCTTCTGGGATGTAGTTGGCCACCAGGGTCGGAATGCCGATGCCCAGGTTCACGTAAAAGCCGTCCTGCATTTCGCGGGCGACGCGTTGAGCCATTTGTTCGCGGGAAAGTGCCATTGTTATTTTTCCTTCAGGTCCGGGGGCAGGGGATCACTTACGCACGGTGCGCTGTTCGATGCGCTTCTCGAACGTGCCGCAAATGACCCGGTCGACGTAGATGCCAGGGGTGTGGATCTGCGACGGGTCCAGCTCGCCGGGTTCGACGATTTCTTCGACTTCGACCACGGTGATCTTGCCGGCAGTGGCGGCCAGCGGGTTGAAGTTCTGGGCGGTGTGGCGATAGATCACGTTGCCGAAGTGATCGGCTTTCCAGCCTTTGACGATGGCGAAGTCACCGGTGATGGATTCTTCCATCAGGTACTGGCGGCCATGGAATTCGCGCACTTCCTTGCCGTCGGCAACCGGAGTGCCAACGCCGGTGGCGGTGAAGAAAGCGGGGATGCCGGCACCGCCTGCGCGCATTTTTTCGGCGAGGGTGCCTTGGGGGGTCAGGACGACTTCGATTTCGCCTTTGAGCAGTTGGTCTTCGAACAGTTTGTTCTCACCGACGTAGGAGGCCACCACTTTGCGAATCTGCCGGTCTTCCAGCAACACGCCGAGGCCGAAACCGTCGACGCCGCAGTTGTTGGAAACGACGGTGAGGTCACGGGTGCCTTTGCGCTTGATCTCGGCGATCAGGTTTTCCGGGATCCCGCACAGGCCGAAGCCGCCGGCGATCACGGTCATGCCGTCTTCAAGACCTGCCAGAGCTTCCTCATAGGAACTCACGCGCTTGTCGAAACCTGCCATATGCACCTCTTTTATTCTTTGTGGGCGGCTGGCTAGCCGTATGGGGTAGGAGTGTCTCGCTGAAGGATTCATTTGTTAAGTTGATTTTTAAGGTTGATTGATAGATAAAACTCACCAATCACTCATCTGTAATACGTTGGAGCCGGCGCCCATGACAGTCAAGCAGATCCGCGCATTCCTGGCCGTGGCCCAGAGCCTGAGCTTTGCCGTGGCGTGCGAGCGGTTGCACCTGTCGCAATCGGCCTTGAGCCTGACCATCAAGGCCCTGGAGGAGGGGTTGGGTGGGCGGTTGTTCACGCGCAACACGCGCAATGTGGCGCTCACGGCGGAAGGCGAATCGCTGGTGCCCCTGGCTCGCCGGCTGATTGCGGATTGGGACAATGCCGAGGATGAACTGCGCCAGCGTTTCACCCTTCAGCGCGGACGCGTGACCCTGGCGGCAATGCCATCTTTTGCCGGCAATCTGCTGCCGCCGATCCTCAAGACCTTTCGCGCCCGTTATCCCAAGGTCAACGTCACGGTGAACGATGTAATCAACGAGCAAGTGCTGGAAATGGTGCGCGACCGGCAGGTGGAGCTGGGGGTGGCGTTTGAGCCGACGCAGAGTTCATCGCTGGCATTCACTCCGTTGTATATGGACCGTTTCGTTGCCGTGGTGCCGGATGATTCGCCCTTGGCGCAACGGCACGACATTGATTGGCAGACCTTGCTCAAGGAACCGTTCATTACCTTGCAGCGTCCGTCGACGGTGCGGGTGATGCTGGAAGAACACTTGCAGGCCCGGGGGATGAAGTTGCCGGTGGAGTTTGAAAGCCATCAGTTGGCGACAGTCGGGCGAATGGTCGCCAGCGGATTGGGCGTCAGCGCCGTGCCGGCGTTGTGCGCCGGGCAGATGCGCGAGTTGGGCGCACGCTGCATTACCTTGCGCGACCCGGTGGTGGAACGGGCGATCGGGGTGCTGACCAAGCCTGGAGTTGAACTGTCGGCGGCGGCGCAGGCGTTGTTCGATATTCTCAAAGCCGAAAACCTGAGACAACAAGTGTCCATGCCCTGATCATCGCCCTGTAGGAGCGAGGCTTGCCCGCGAATAGGCCGGCACATTCAACATTGAAGTCGACTGACACAACGCTTTCGCGAGCAAGCTTCGCTCCTACAGGGTTTTGGGTTGATCAGGAAGAGAAGCGCTGGGCCAGCAAGGGCAAAAGCTGTTCGCACGACGCCTCAATCTTCATCTCCAGGAGGTCATCCGCACGAGTCTTGCCCAAATTGATCGCAATCAACGGCTTGCCCTGATCCGCCACCACCCGGCACAAGCGAAACGCCGAATACGCCATCAGCGACGACCCCACCACCAACAATCCCGCCGCCTGTTCCACCGCCGCCATGGCCTTGGCTGCCGTCACCTGCGCGACGTTCTCGCCAAAAAACACCACGTCCGGTTTCATCCGCTCGCCCGCGCAGTGGGGGCAGTGCGGCACCTGGAACCGCGCTTCGAACGCCGGATCCAGCAGCGTGTCACCATCCGGCGCTTGCACCGCATCGACCCCGGCCAGATAGGGGTTCTGCGCTTCCATCAGTTGCTGGATCGAATCGCGCTCGCTGCGCTGTCCGCAGTCCAGGCACAGCACCCGGTGCAGGCTGCCGTGGAGTTCGATCACGTCATGGCTGCCGGCCTGATCGTGCAAGGTGTCGACGTTCTGAGTGATCAGCCCGCTGATCTGCCGGCTGCTTTGCAGACTGGCCAGGGCTTCGTGGGCCACGTTCGGCTGAGCCTGGCGTACGCGCGGCCAGCCGAGCATCGCCCGTGCCCAATAGCGGCGCCGTGATTCCGGGGCCGAGAGAAACTCCTGGTACATCATCGGTTGCCGGCCACGCCGCACGCCCTGGTTGTCGCGGTAGTCCGGAATGCCCGACGGGGTGCTGATGCCGGCGCCGGTCAGGACCATGAACGGCTGCTCGGCCATCAGTTGCTGGAGCCGATCGAGTTGTTCGCGGATGCGGCGGTCGAGCATGTTCAACACTCCGGGTATCTTGAGTGTTTGCAGCGTAGCACTTGCTAACCCGCCGAACGCGATCCCTTGTAGGAGCTGTCGAGTGAAACGAGGCTGCGATCTTTTGATCTTGTTTTTAAACAATCAAAGTCAAAAGATCGCAGCCTCGTTTCACTCGACAGCTCCTACAGGGGGGCAGTGAGCGGCGTGGTTACTTGCGCGCCTCCAGAATCAGGTTGAACGGCGTTTCCGTGGCCCGCCGGAAACTCTTGAATCCCGCCTCGGTAAACACCTTGCGCAACCGCGCTTCACCCGCCTGGGCGCCGAGCCCAAGGCCGACTTCCTGGGACAGTGAGTTCGGTGTGCAAATGAAAGTCGACGCAGCGTAGAACAACCGCCCAACCGGGGTGACGTTGTCGTCGAGCGAGTCGTTGGCAAACGGTTCCACCAGCAGCACCGTGCCGTCCGGTTTCAGTGCGTCATAAGCGTGCTTTGCCGCGCCCACCGGGTCGCCCATGTCGTGCAGGCAGTCGAAATAGCAGACCAGATCATAGTCGTCGCCGGGGAAGCTTTTCGCGGTGCCCTGAAAGAACCTCGCGCGCCCGGAAACGCCGCCTTCTTCAGCGCGTTGGGTGGCAACGGTGACGGAGGGTGCGTGGTAGTCGAAGCCGACGAACCGCGAGTCCGGGAACGCCTGGGCCATGATCACCGTGGAGGCACCGTGGCCGCAGCCGATGTCCGCCACTTTGGCCCCCGCCTGCAGTTTGGCGACCACGCCGTCGAGGGCCGGCAGCCACTCGGCGATCAGGTGCGCTTTGTACCCGGGGCGGAAGAATCGCTCCGTGCCGCTGAACATGCACGGATGGTGGTCGCCCCAGGCCAGGGCGCCGTTGCCGCGCATGGCGTTGACCAGTTTGTCTTTGTCATGGAAAAACGACGCGACCACCCCGACACCGCCGGCGATATAGACCGGCGAGTCTTCGATCGCCAGCGCCAGGGCTTGCTCTTCGGGCAGGCGGAACTGGCCGCCCTCGTGTTCCATGTAACCGGAAGCGGCGTGGGCGCTGAGCCATTCGCGCAGCAGGCGGGGATTGCAGCCGGTCTTGTCGGCGAGTGCTTCAGGGGTGATCGGCTGACTGTCGGCCATGGCCCGGTACAGGCCGAGCTCTTCGCCGAGGATGACGTTGGCAAGCATCGCCGCGCCGCCCATGTCGTTTACCAGTTTGCCCATGAAATCATTGAGTCGGGCCTCGTCCATCACGTGTGCTCCTTCAGCAGGATCACGGTCCAGAGGCCTTGTTTATCGAGGCGTGTACCTCTGGGCGGTGGTCGTGGGAATGAACAGGACGCTGTGCACGTCCCGCGTGCAACAAGTTTAGTCCGAGCCCCGTGCGTCGCGGCCTGGAGCGACGAAAGCCCCATTCCCCAGACCGACACAAATCCCCTGTAGGAGCGAGGCTTGCCCGCGAAGGCGCAGTGTCAGTCGACAAAAGTATTGCCTGACACTCCGTCTTCGCGGGCAAGCCTCGCTCCTACAAGGATTTGCGGTGTGTATCGCACTGTATCCAACCGCCGTCCCGATACATTCCACTTCATTCGCGGCTCCCACCGAACACAGACCAGATACAAACCTGCGATGAACTGTAAAGGCTACCCAGCGCCCGAAACCCGGGGCTGTCGAGGCACTTTTCAGGGTCGTCGCAACAGGCGGCCATCTTCGCTCGTGACTCCGTGAAGGGAACAACAATGACCACGCTCGTGCCTGAAACCGACCTGAAATCCGCTCCCGTCAACCACCTGCGCGTCGATCACTACACCCAGGGCATCATCGGCCCCAGCCAGCCGATGCTCGGCCCTCTGGCCGACGGCGGCACCCTGATCACCGGTACACCGCCGGGTTGCTGGGGCCCGATGATCACGCCCGCCTTCGAGGGCGGCCACGAAGTGACGCAACCGGTGGCCATCGCCGGAGCGGAAGTCGGCGACGCGGTGGCGATCAAGATCAAAAGCATGCGCGTCACCTCGCTGGCGACGTCGTCCGGCGTCATGAGCTTCGTTGAGGGCCGCTACAACGGCGACCCGTTCGTCGCCAAGTTCTGCTCCAAATGCGGCACCGACCATCCGGCCAGCCATGTCGAAGGCATTGGCGAGGAGTCGATTCGCTGTAATGAATGCGGCGCCGAGGTCAGCGCATTTCGCTTCAGCCATGGCTACGTGATCGTGTTCGATGCGCAGAATCAGGTCAGCCTGACCGTCAATCAGGACGTCGCCAACCGACTGGCCGGCAATGCTTCGCAAATGTCGGCGCTGCCGGAGTTCGCAGCCCAGCATTCGATCCTGTCCCTGGCCCGCGCCGACATTCCCGGGGTTGCCGCGCACATGCGCCCGTTCCTCGGCAACATCGGCACCACGCCGTCCCGTGACTTGCCCGACTCGCACAACTGCGCCGACTTCGGCCAATACCTGATCAATGCACCGCACCGTTTCGGCATGACCCGCGAAGAGCTGCACGCGGCCAAGACCGACGGCCACATGGACACCAACTCGATCCGCGAAGGCTGCGTGTTGATCTGCCCGGTGAAAGTGCCGGGGGCCGGTGTGTACATGGGCGACATGCACGCCCAGCAGGGCAACGGCGAGATCGCCGGGCACGCCACCGATTGCTCCGGGGAAACCGAAGTGGTGGTGCAAGTGGTAAAAAACCTGACGCTGGAAGGGCCGATCCTCTTGCAAAACCTCGACGATCTGCCGCCGATGGCGCGGCCCATGAATGCCGAACAGCGGCAGAAAGTCCGTGAACTGGGCGAGCGCTGGGGTCAGCATGAAATCGAGCAGAGCGGCCCGATCACCTTTATCGGCAGCGGCGAGAACCTCAACGTCGCCGTCGAGAACGGCTTGAAACGTGCCGCGTCGGTCACCGGTTTGCCGTATGACGAAGTGCTCAACCGCGCGACCATCACCGGCTCGATCGACATCAGCCGTTTGCCAGGCACCGTGCGCGTGACCTTCCTGTGCCCGATGAACGTGCTCGATCGCATCGGCATCGGCCATCTGGTGCGCGAGAAATACGACCTGGCGTAACGCCTGACAAGGGTCTGTACCCAAGTGTGTACAGACCCGCCGGCGATACAAGCGCTGCGATTTTCTGCCGGACCGGAACACAGGGCTGATACATCGCTTCGGTTAACTGTGATTCCGTACTGGCAACCATGAGACCGACACCATGCAGACCCCCATCACCTCAACGAACGCGACCGTCGGGCTTGGCTTGCGTCGCGGTTTAATGAAGGACCTTCAGGCCGCCCGTACCGGCGATTTCGACTTTCTGGAAGTCGCGCCGGAAAACTGGATCGGCATCGGTGGCGCCCATGGTCATGCGTTGCGTGCCCTGGCCGAGCGTTTTCCGTTGTCCTGTCACGGTTTGTCCCTGTCGCTGGGTGGGCCGGCACCGCTGGACGTCGGGTTCTTGCAGGAAGTGCGGGTGTTCCTCGATCATTACTACGTGCCGCTGTACAGCGAGCACCTGAGTTATTGCAGCGATGACGGTCACCTTTACGACCTGTTGCCGTTGCCGTTTACCGAAGAAGCGGTGCACCACGTGTCCGCGCGGATCCGCCAGGCCCAGGACATTCTCGGCCGGCGTCTGGCGGTGGAGAACGTGTCCTACTATGCCGCGCCGCAGCAGGACATGGACGAAGTGACGTTCACCAACGCGGTGTTGCGTGAAGCCGATTGCGACCTGCTGCTGGACGTCAACAATGTCTACGTCAACTCGATCAATCACGGCTTCGATCCGCAGACCTTTCTGGCGGGCATCGATTCGGGGCGGGTGGTGGCGATGCACGTGGCCGGGCACTTCGATGAGTCCGACACGTTGAAAATCGACACCCATGGCGCGTCGGTGAAACCGGTGGTGTGGTCGTTGCTGGCCCAGGCCTACGCCCGGTTTGGCGCACAACCGACGCTGCTGGAACGGGACTTCAACTTCCCCGGGTTTTCTGAACTGGTGGCTGAATTGCAGACCATTCGCCGGCTGCAGACCGAGGGGGTGAACCGTGGATAAGCACTCGCTGCATCAACAGCAATCCACGCTGGGCCTGTACCTGCGAGATCCCGATCACCACGCGCCGCCAGCCGGGATGGATGTGGCGCGGGCACAGGTTTACCGCGACCTGATTTTTTCCAACCTGTCGTTGCTGCTCAGCGGGACCTTCCCGGTGCTGATCAAGATTCTCGGTGATGAGCGCTGGCGTTCGCTGGTACGGATCTTCCTGCGGGATTACCGCGCGCGCACGCCGAAATTCGGTGAAATCGCCAAGGAGTTTGTCGAACACCTGGCCTCCGGTCCGCAGGCGTTGAGCGAGGGCGAGTGGCCGCCGTTCATGGTGGAACTGGCGCATTACGAGTGGGTTGAAATGGCGTTGCAACAGTCCGAAGCCGAGCCGTTGGCGTCGAGTGATGTGGCGTTGATTCTGGAGCGACCGTTGCAGGTATCGCCGCTGGCGTGGCCGTTGGCCTATGCCTGGCCGGTGCAGCTGGTGGGGCCGGATCATCAGCCGGACAGTGCACCGCCTCAACCCACGTTATTGTTGGTGCGTCGGGCTGAAGACTGGAGTGTGAAGTTTTCCGAGTTGAGCCCGCTGGCGTGGCGGTTGTTGCAGCGGGTCGAGGAATTTCCCGAGCTGGACGGGCAGGCACAGCTGGAAGCATTGGCGGTGGAGGCGGGTGCTGCCGGCTCGCCAGTGTTCATGGAGAGCGGGGCGGCGTTGTTGCGGCAGATGCATGGGGAAGGGGTGATTGGCATAAAAGCCTGACACACCACAATCTCCCAATCACCACTTGACCCTGTGGGAGTGAGCCTGCTCGCGATAGCGGAGTGTCAGTCGACGTCAGCGTAATCTGACACACCGCTATCGCGAGCAGGCTCACTCCCACAGGGTCAAGTGGTGTCTATTTTATGGGGCGGAAAAGAAGTAGCGCGTCAGGTGAAAGAAAATCGGCGCCGCAAAGCAAATCGAATCCATCCGATCCAGCATGCCGCCATGACCCTTGATCATGGTCCCCCAATCCTTGGCGCTCAGGCTGCGTTTAATGGCGGACATCACCAGCCCACCCAGAAAACCCATCACCACGATGACAAACGACATCATCAGCGACTGCCAGAAACTGAACGGGGTCATCCAGAACATGCACCCGCCAATCAGCGTTGCCGAAAGGCCGCCACCGACCAATCCTTCCACGGTTTTCGACGGACTCACCAGCGGCGCAACCTTGTGCTTGCCGAAGAGTTTGCCGAATACGTACTGCAACACGTCACTCAACTGCACGACAAACACCAGGTAAAACAACAGCAGCGCGTTCTGCCCCTTGAACCCTTCCAGGTCCAGCAGCAACAGGGCCGGCGCGTGGCTGATGCAGTAGACGCAAATCATCACCCCCCACTGGATCTTGGCCGCTCGTTCCAGAAACGCGTCCGTGTCCTGACTCAGCACTGCAATCGCCGGCAACAACAGGAAGGCGTACACCGGAATCAACAGCGTGAACAGCGAATACCAGTGCGTGCCGATCAGTACGTATTGCAGCGGGATCAGAATGAAAAACGCCGAAAACAGCGCGTTATGGTCGCCCAGTCGGGTCGGCGTCAGGGTGATGAACTCCCGGAGCGCGAACAGTGAAATGAAGCCGAACAGGATGACTGTAGCGTTCCCGCCCAGCAGGTAGGACACGAAGAAGATGATGACCATGCCCCACCAGGCATTCACGCGCTGGTTGAGGTTTTCGATGGTCGAGATCGAGCCTTCCGTTGTCGCGCGCCTGGCCAGTATCCGGCCGATGATCGAAGCAACGGCCAACAGGCCGGCAATGGCGCCGAAGAACCACAAAAACTTTTCATCAAGATTCATTCCGACAGCCTCACGATGGCGTCACGCGCCCGGTCCAGAAACACCTGTTTTTCCTCGCCGCTGATCCGTTGCAGCGGGTCGCCGATACGGATCGTGCAGATGATGGGCAGCGGGACGTGTTTGCCTTTTGGCATGGAGCGATGCAGGTTTTCCAGGTAGATCGGCACCAGGTCAACCTCGGGGAACGCCTCGGCCAAGCGGTACAGCCCCGATTTGAAAGGACCGGGCAACGCCTGGCTGCCGCGCGTGCCTTCCGGAAAGATGATGATCGAATGGCCCGCGCGCACCACGTCGAAAATCGGCTCCAGCACGTTGACGCCGGGCGCCGGGTTGCGCTCGATCAGCACCGCATTCAGGCCTTTCTGCGAGATGTACGACAGAAACCGGTTTTTGCCCCAGTAGTCCGCCGCCGCGACCGGTTTCACGTTCACGCGGGCTTCCGGTGGCAGGGCGGCGATGATTGCCAGGGTGTCCATGTGGCTGGAGTGATTGGCGAAATAGATGCGCTGGCGCGTCAGGTCCGGCGGGCTTTCCCATCGGGCCGTGACGCCGATGAGGAATCTAAGAACAGAAATCAGCGCGTTACTGATCCACATGGTGAGTCCCCTTGAGCTGGCGCGAGATGGCCAAAGTTCGCGTGACGCAGGTCGCGGCGGATCCGGCGGCGATGATGACCAGCGCGATCAACAGCACGTAGTGAGTGCCATAAACGGTGGCCTCGACGGCATTCAACAGAAGTCCTGCGGTCATCACGGCCATTCGGTGCTGCTTGGCCATGGGGCCCATGAAGCTTTGCTTCAGGCCAATCGAGCCGCCAAACACCCTGACGTAAGCCGTCAGTGCCGCGGCCAGCGCCGCAAACCAGCCGAGATCGGCGTACCCGATGGCATACCCCAGCGCGACGATCAGCAGGCTGTCGGCAATGCGGTCGGGGAACTCGTTGTAGAGGCTGCCGATGTCGGATTTCTTGCCGCCCTCGATCGCGACCATCCCGTCGAAGAGGTTGCACAGCAGGCGCAATTGAATGCCGACGGCGCAGAGGATCGAGCCGATGAGCCCGTTATCGATATTCAGTGCCACCGCCCCGGCGAGCGCTAAGGCGATGCTGGCGACGGAGATCTGATTGGGGGAAATGTCTCGTTTCACCAGAAGGTCGGTGATGTGTTTCGCCCAGCCCGCAGAGCGCGTCTTGATGGGCCTTCGGTTGTCATCCATTTGCCAATATCCATATAAGTGTCGGTTGCTATCGGGTGCGCCACCGCGGCACGTTGCGCGACGGTGCCCGACAATATAAAGGCTTTCCTGCGCCATTGGGCCGTTTGTAGGAGCGAGGCTTGCCCGCGAAGAACGATAACTCGTTTCTCAAGTGGAACCGCTTAACGGCCTTCGCGGGCAAGCCTCGCTCCTACAAAAGCTAAATCGGCAACTTCAACTCCGCACACAACCCACCGCCATCACGGTTGCTCAACGTCAACGATCCCCCGATCGCCAACGCCAATTGCTGCGCTATTGCCAGCCCCAGACCGGTTCCGCCGGTGCTGCGGTTGCGCGAATTCTCTACCCGATAAAACGGTTCCATTACGTGGGCCAGGTCCTCTTCGGAAATGCCCGGTCCGCGATCCATGACCTTCACCGAGAGCAGGCCGTTTTTCGCTTCCACCCACAACTCGGCGGCCCCGGCGAACTTCAGTGCGTTATCCGTCAGGTTCACCAAAACCCGCCGCAAGGCATGCGGCCGGGTGTCGATCACCGCAGCACTTTTGCCACCCAGTTGCACGTCCTTGCCCACGTCCTGATAGTCAAACACCAGGCTGTCGAGGAATGAGTCAAGGTCGGTGCGGCGGCTCTCCTCAGTGGCGCCGTGAACGCTGCGGGCATACGCCACGCCTTCGCGCACCAGATGCTCCATCTCACTGAGGTCGCTCCACAGTTTGTCTTTCTCGCTGCAGTCGTCCATGAATTCGGCACGCAGCTTCATGCGGGTGATCGGGGTTTGCAGGTCGTGGGAAATCGCCGCCAGCAGTTGCATGCGCTCCTTCAAGTACGCGGCGATGCGAGCCTGCATCGAATTGAAGGCGATGGCGGCGTGGGCGACTTCGGTCGGGCCTTTTTCGTCCAAGAGCACCGCATGGGTGTTGGGATCAAGGTTGTCCACCGCTTCGGCAAGGCGAGTGAGGGGGCGGATGGCGATTTTGACGGCCAGCCAGGTGCAGATAATCATCAGCGCCAATTGGCCCAGCAGAACGATGGGCAACCACGGCGACAACGGCACCATCGATGGCCTGACGTCGATGGTCACCGGGCTGCCGTCCGCCAGTTTCAGGTGCACCTGAAAATGCTTCTGCTCGCCGGGAATGTCCGTCACGGTCATCGGGTAATCCTTGCCGATGGCGTCCTTGATCGATGTCATCGCGATGGGCGTATCGCTCATGGCCACGCCCGGCGAACCCTCGTCGAGCAAATAACGGTAGTTGCGGCGGTTCAGTTGTTGCAGCCAACTCATGCGTTCTTCGGCCGGCAAGCGGTCAAGGATGGCAATGGAGGTCGAGACGTCGGTTTCCAGGTTACCGAGCATGGTGTTTTTTGCGCTTTCGTAACGTTCGTAATACTGCGCACCGAAGGACAGCGCCTGCGCAAGGATCAGGCCGATCAGAAAAATCAGCGAGAGGCGCGAGGCGAGGGTGCGGGGCCAACGAAGGGTGACGTTCATGACGGCGCACCGAGCACTTCCACCTGCAGGGAAAACACATAGCCCTCACTGCGCACGGTTTTGATGTAGGCCGGTTCCCGGGCATCGTCCAGCAAGCGTTGGCGCAAGCGGCTGACCAGCAAGTCGATGGAACGGTCAAACAGGTCGGCGTCGCGGCCCTGGGTCAGATTGAGTAGTTGGTCGCGATTGAGCACCCGCTGCGGGTGATCGAGGAACACTCGCAGCAAACGGTATTCCGCGCCGCTGAGCGCGACCATGGTGCCGTCTTCATCCAGCAAGTGCCGGGCCGACGTGTCGAGGCGCCAGCGCCCGAACGCCAGCAGACGACCGCTTTCGGTGACCACCAGGTTTGGCGGCAGCATCCGCGTGCGGCGCAGTACGGCGTTGATTCGGGCGAGCAGTTCACGGGCGGCGAACGGCTTGACCAGGTAATCGTCGGCGCCCATTTCCAGGCCGATGATGCGGTCGGTTTCGTCGTTGCGGGCAGTGAGCATCAGCACCGGCGTGGCCTTGTGTTTGCCGGCGCGCAATTCGCGGCAGAGCATCAGGCCGTCGTCGCCCGGCATCATGATGTCGAGCACGATCAGGTCCACCGGCGTGGACTCAAGGAAGCTGCGCATCTGGCGTCCATCCGCGACGACCGTGGTGCGCAGGCCGTTCTTCTTGAGGTAGTTGCCTACCAGTTCCCGGATCTCGCGGTCATCGTCCACGATGAGAATGTGATCGACGTGTTCCATGGGGCCAGGCCTCTATCAATGGGGGATGTTGCGCAGTCTATCGAGCCTTGGCCCGCTCGCCCGCAGCCCTTTGTATTGCAGTGTATCTGGCGTAGCGGCGGATACACGCGAACGCAAAAATACGATTTTCCAGGGGTTTTGTATCGCTCTGTATCAGGGGCCGACTTTGATACGTACCGATTTACACGCGGCTGTTTTCGACACAGACGAGATACCTCGCGAGCTTCTAATGGGTTCCATCGAGGCAACCCACACCGCCTCGGCTCAATTGAACGACCTAGCCATTGAAGCCTTGAGGACATCACCATGAACACCAAAGCCATCTACGCCGCTTGCCTGTTTGCCGCCCTGAACATCTGCACCTTGTCGGCCCGTGCCGAAGCCACCGATGTCAGCGCTAAAACCTACACCTACGGCACCCACCTGGACATCAAGAAAGTGGTGTCGTTGAAAGAGGACGCCACGCCTTCCTGCGGGGTTGTGAATGCCCAGCTGACTTACTTGGACTCCCAGCACAAAACCCAGGTGCTGGATTACCGCAAATTTGCCGACGGCTGCAACGCGGACAACTGAGTCCTTCGCTGACCAATTGCCAACCCCCTTTGAAACAGGAAGAACACCATGAATAACGTCACCCGCTTTTTGACCGCTGTTGCTTTCTCCGTAGCCGGCGCGGCGGCCCATGCCAATGCCGCTGTTGAACAGAAAAGCTGTGGCAGCGCGACCTGCTTCCAGCTGACGCCGGTGGCGGAGCAGGGCGGTCATGCCTTCCTCGCACAGGACGGTTCAAGCCGCACGCCGCAAGGTCAGTTGGTGGCAGAGAACGGCGCTAGCCGCACGCCACAGGGGCAGTTGCTGGATAACCAAGCGGTCTGAACACTGTTTTGAGCCCACCATCAATCCTTGTGGGAGCGGGCTTGCTCGCGAAAGCGGAGTGTCAGTCAACATTAATTTTGAATGTACTGGCCTCTTCGCGAGCAAGCCCGCTCCCACAGGGGATTGGTGTGAATCGCCCACCCCCTCTCATGTTTAGGTGATCCCATGTTTCTCATCGCTTTCCTGGGCGGCATATTGACCGTCCTCAGCCCCTGCATCCTCCCGGTTGTGCCGTTCCTGTTCGCCGGTGTCAAACGCACGCGTTCATCCATCCTGCTCACCCTCGGCGGCATGGTCCTGACCTTTGCCCTGATCTCCAGCCTGGCCGTGGTCAGCAGCGAATGGGTGGTGCAAGCCAACAACACCGGTCGCCACGTCGCCCTCATCGTCATGGCGTTGTTCGCCCTGTCGCTGATTTCCGCCCGTGTCGGTGACTGGATGGCCCGTCCCTTCGTGGCGCTGGGCAATCGCCTTGATCCCGACACCCGCAAAATGTCTGGCCCGCTGGGTTCGGTCATGATCGGTGTGGCCACAGGGCTGCTCTGGGCACCGTGTGCCGGACCGATCCTCGGGGTGATTCTCACTGGTGCCATGCTCCAGGGTGCGAACGCACAGACCAGCCTGTTGCTGCTGGCCTACGGCCTGGGCAGCGCGCTGTCCCTGGGCACCTTGATCTTCGCCGGTCGCGGCCTGGTCAATCGCTTGAAGGCGTCGATCCCGGTCACCGGTTGGCTGCGTCGTGGTGCCGGTGTTGCCGTGCTGGCCACCGTGGCGGTGATTTCCACCGGTGCCGACCGGACACTGCTGGCCGGCACCTCGTCCGAAGGCGTCAGCACCCTCGAGAAAGGCGTGCTGGAAACCGTGCCGAAAATCGTCGACTACTTCGTCAGCAAGGCCAAGGCCGACTCCATGGACAACGCCCAAGGCGCCATGCCGTCGCTGTCCGGT
The DNA here is from genome assembly GCF_059695935.1 of Pseudomonas sp. LBUM1660. NCBI lineage: Bacteria > Pseudomonadati > Pseudomonadota > Gammaproteobacteria > Pseudomonadales > Pseudomonadaceae > Pseudomonas > Pseudomonas sp. LBUM1660. The sequence goes on from NZ_CP166795.1 coordinate 2,623,079, forward strand.
GCCGTTCAGTGGCTGAACTCGCCAGCGCTGAGCAATGATTCGCTCAAAGGCAAAGTGGTGCTGGTGGACTTCTGGACCTACGACTGCATCAACTGCCAGCACACCTTGCCGTATGTGAAGGACTGGGCGAAGAAATACGAGAAGGATGGCCTGGTGGTCGTCGGCGTCCACACCCCTGAATACGGTTACGAGCGCATCATCGACAACGTCAAGGATCAGGTCAAAGAGCTCGGGATTACCTACCCGGTGGCCATCGACAACAACTACGCGATCTGGCGCGCCTTCGACAACCAGTACTGGCCCGCTCACTACCTGATCGACGCCAAGGGCCAAGTGCGTTACACCCACTTCGGTGAAGGCGCCTACGAAACCCAGGAAAAGATGATTCAGCAACTGCTGGAAGAGGCCAAGGCACCTTCGGCGTAACCCTTGACATCAATGGCTCATAGGCTGCGCGCCGTGGGCCATTGGTTTTTTTTCCTGATTGCGCCGCCACGCCGCCGGTGGCGCGCCGTACTCTCGACGAAAGGCACGGCTGAAGGCCGTGTCGGTCTGGTAGCCCACCTCTTCGGCAATCCACATCAACGAACGGTTACTGCTGCGTAACAGGTTGGCCGCCAGCAACATCCGCCATTGCGTCAGGTACTGCATCGGCGAACTCCCAACCAATTGCGCAAAGCGTTCCGCCAGCACCGACCTTGACGTGCCGGCGGTCCGCGCCAGTTCATCCAGGGTCCAGGCGTGACAGGGTTTTTTGTGCAGCGCATTCAGGGCAGCACCGACAATCCGGTCGCCCACACCCGCCAGCCAACCGGTCCGGCCTTCACCGTGTTCGTTCATGTACAGGCGCAACACCTCGATGAACAACACCTCGGCCAGTTTCGCCAGCACACCTTCGCCGCCGGGCCTGGGCGAGCGTGCTTCGGCCAGCGCATAACGGACCGATGATTCCAGCCAGATTCCGGCATTTGAGCCGCGCACATTGACCCGGACCACCGCCGGCAACCCCGTCAGCAACATGCCCGCCAACCGCGTATCGCACGCCAGATAACCGCACACCAGCCGCGTGACCGCGCCGCCACCGCCGTAACTCAGTTGCCGGGGACGGCGCGCCAGCACCACGTCCAGCCGCTTGCCCGTGACCGGCGTCAGCCCCGGTTGCGAGCTCATGCGATGGGCGTCGCCCTGAGGGAACACCACCACATCGCCGGCGGTCAGGCGCAGCGGCGGATCGTTTCCCATCTCGACAAAGCACTCGCCTTCGGTGATCAAGTGAAAAATCACCACCCGCTCGGCACCGGGCTCCAGAAAGGGGGCGGCCGTGTCGGCGCTGGGCGACTGGTAGCACCAGGGCGCCGTGAACCTGGCATTGATGAAAATCGCACCGACCAGGCGAACGACGCGCAGGGTTTGGGACAGGGCGTCCATGGTGGCTTCCCGTGCGGCTGAGGGCTTTCTGATTGTGAGCGCGTTGCCGCGTAACGTGAATTCTCCGGACGATCGGGCAGTGTTGCCCGACGATCGGGCAGGACGCCGGCCCGCGCCGGAGCGATAGTTTGCCTACAGGGCCACTGCCGACCCTGTCATCAATAACAACAATGAGAGGTTGCCATGCCAAAGTTCGTCATAGAACGCGAGATCCCGGGTGCTGGAACACTGTCAGAAAGGGATTTGAAAGCGGCTTCGCAAAAGTCCTGCCGGGCGTTGCGCGATTTGCCGGAGGTGCAGTGGCTGCAGAGTTATGTCACGGGCGACAAGCTGTACTGCGTGTACATCTCGCCGAGCGAAGCGCTGATTCAGGAGCACGCCAGGCAGAGCGGTTTCCCGGCCAACCGCATTTCCCAGGTCACGAACATCATTGATCCGACCACGGCGGAGTAAGCCGGGCCTGCGTTCCAATCCTTACGGAGCAGATTTAATGAGTACCCCCGTTGATCTCACTGCCCTGAAAAACCGTCAGATGGCTTCTTGGGCCAGCGGCGACTACGCCGTGATCGGCACCACCCTGCAGATCGTCGGCGAGCAACTGGCCGAAGCCTGTGACTTGCTCTGCGACGAGCTTGTGCTGGACGTGGCCGCCGGCAACGGCAATGCGACGCTCGCCGCCGCACGCCGAGGGTGCAACGTTACCTCGACCGACTACGTGGCGGCGCTGCTGGAGCGCGGCGAAGACCGGGCCCGGGCCGAGCGCCTGGAGGTGACCTTCCAGGTCGCCGATGCCGAGGCGCTGCCGTTCGAGGACGCCAGCTTCGATGCCGTGCTCTCGACCTTCGGTGTGATGTTCACGCCGGACCAGGCCAAAGCGGCTTCAGAACTGGCGCGGGTCTGCCGCCCCGGCGGTCGCATCGGCCTGGCCAACTGGACGCCTGAAGGTTTTGTCGGCCAGATGTTCAAGACCCTGGCCAAGCATCTGCCGCCACCGGCAGGCGCGCAACCGCCTTCAAACTGGGGAACCGAAGCCTGGTTGCACACGCACTTTGATGAGCGCGATTTCCAGGTGCAGGTGACGCGCCGCACCTTCAACTTCCGCTATCGCTCGGCGGCGCACTTCATCGACACATTCCGCACCTGGTACGGCCCGGTCCACAAAGCCTTCGCGGCGCTGCCTCCCGAGAGTGGCCAGGCCTTGGAAAGCGACCTGACCGGACTGATCAACAAGATGAACCGGGCGGGAGAGAAGTCGCTGGTGGTGCCGAGTGAATACCTGGAGGTCGTCATCACCCGGCGCTGACCTATCAACACAATCCCAATGTGGGAGCGGGCTTGCTCGCGAAAGCGGTGTGTCAGGCACCATTCGTATCGACTGACACGACGCCTTCGCGAGCAAGCCCGCTCCCACAGGGGATATGCGGTGTTTTGCAGGGGGCGGTCACTCATCCACCCGCTCGGTGTACACCACCCACACGCTGCAGGGCATTTTGTACAGCAGGTGCTCCACCGTGCTGCCGATCAACCGGCCCAGGCCGCGATGGCCGACCCGGCCCATGACAATCACGTCGACGTCATAAGCATCGGCATAGCGGGTCAATACCTTGGCCGGGTTGCCCATGATCATGTGCCGCTGCTCGGGCGCTATACCGTTGCGCTCGGCCAATTCATTGAAGGCGTCTTCCTGGTAGTCGAACAGGGTCTTGGCCTTGCCGGAATTGAAAAACGCCGAGCCGTTGTCGAAGCCGAATTCGTCTGCGCTGATGGAGGAAAGGTCGTAGGCGTACACCACGTCCAGCTCGGCGTTACAGGCACTCGCCAGTTTCGACGCTTCGTGCAGGATCCGGTCATTGAACGTTTTGTAGTGATCGTCGCGATGAAAAGGGTCGACCGCCGCGACGACCCTACGTGGCAGGGCGTGAACCGCATGGCTGACAAAATGCAGCGGCACCGGGCATTCACGCAGCAAATGCACGTCGAGCGGGGTAAACATCAACCGCGACAGCAGCGATTCATGCTCCAACGCCTTAATCAGCACGTCCATCGGCTGTTCTTTGAGGTGAATCAGGATTTCTTCCAGCGGGCGTTCGACCCACGCCACCTCCGTGGTGACGTGCACCCCAATCTTGCGCAAGGGCCGGGCCTGTTCTTCGAGCCACTGGCGGTGTCGATCGACGTAGCCCAGACGCATCTGTTCCAGGGCCTTTTCGTTGACCAGGCTGGCGGTGGCCAGGCCTTCCAGGTAATCGAACGCCACGATGTGCAACGCCGCGTCTTCGGCCTTGGCCAGCGCCGCAGCCCTGTCGAAGGCGGGGCTGTGTTCCATCAGTGGCGAGGCGACCAGCATGAAGCGTGATTGACCAGACATGGCAAACCTCCCGTGGGTGAACGAAGAGATAGCAGTCTTTAAGTATTGACCATGATCGACCTCCCGTCCGTCAGACTGGTGCAGGTTGGGTGGGCGTGCCAGTCAGAGGGAGGACAGACGCCGTTCCATGATGATCGTGCGCTCGGCACCGTGGAATTCGTCGCGGACTTTTCGAAAGCCCAGCTTGAAGTAGAAGGCTTCTGCGGTGATGGAAGAGGGGACACGCAATATTTCGATTTTCGCTTCTGTGGCGATGGACTCGATCGTGGCCATCAATTGCCTCCCGAGGCCGCGTCCTTGTTGAGCGGGGTCGACAAACACGCTGCGTACAACATCGCGATCAAGGCTGGCCGTGGCCACGACACGATTGTCGATTGTTGCGACGAAGACCTGGCGTTGGCTCAACAACGCGCGAATGGACTCGGTGGAAAAGCTTTTTTCCACCTGCGCGATGATGTCGTGTGGGTAGTCCAGGGCATTGGACTGGCGTAGCGACCGGATGATGACCTGGCTGATGGCGGACGCGTCAGCCGGGGTGGCGGGCCGTATTTGCGGTTTCATAGTGCTACCTCAGTCCTTTGAACACCCTGAAAACCCTGTGGGAGCGGGCTTGCTCGCGAAGGCGGCGTGTCAGTCAACATCATTATCGACTGACACGCCGCCTTCGCGAGCAAGCCCGCTCCCACAGGGGGAACTAGGCAATCCGGGCACCGCGTGCTGCCAGCAGCTCCCGCAACACAGACCGATGGCAATGCGCTTCATCCTCGCAATAACACCCAACCGCCAGCGAGGTTTGATGGGAGAGGGCAGCCAGCAGATCCAGCAACTGACTGGCTGCGGGCTGGTTCATTTCCGCCTTGAACTTGCGCCGAAAGGCCTCCCAGGCTTTGTCATCCTCGGCCGCTTTGGCTTCGGCCACCAATTCAGCGCTCGGCGACAGCAGTGGCTGCCACACATCATAAAAGTCCCGACGGGCGAACTCGGCCTTCGGTACACCGCGAGGTGGGCGGCGTACCGTGCCGATCCGCAAGCCTTCATCAGGCAAGTGCGGCGAGCCGAGTCGAACGATACGGATGGCCATGCCGCGTTACTTGTGGCGCGATCCGTCGAACCACTCCATGGCGGTGCGCCAGATGCAGATCCCCAGGAAGTAAGCCGACATCAGCAGCCAGAGCCCCATGACCATCGGGTTGACGACCGGATGGTTGACCACCAGCGACAAGCTGCACAGCAGCCAGATGGCGGTCACGGCGATGTTGATCGGCATGAACTTGCGCACGCGGAACGGGTGCAGGAACTTCATTCGGGTCACGGTCAGCAAGGCCAGGCCGATGACGGTCAGGAAGGTAATCCACGGCGACGGGGCGATGATGTACAGGCACAGGGCCACTACGTTCCAAGCGGCGGGGAAGCCCTGGAAGTAGTTGTCTTTGCTCTTCATGTTGACGTTGCAGAAGCAAAACAGCGACGAAACCAGAATCAGCGACACGGTCAGCAGCAGCGTGTAGTCCGGCAACGGGATGTAGCGATAGATGAACAGCGCGGGGATAAACACATACGTCAGGTAGTCGATTACCAGATCGAGGATCGATCCATCGAAACTCGGCAGCACCGACTGCACATTGACCTTGCGCGCCAGGGCACCGTCCAGGCCATCAACGATCAGGGCCACGCCCAGCCACAGCAAGCAATTGGTGGCCTGGTTTTCCAGCAAGGCGAGGGTGGCGAGGAAGGCAGTGACCACGCCGGTGGCGGTAAAACCATGGGCGCCCCATGCTTTGAGCCTGGCGATGTGTAGGGTGGATATCACGGGGGCGTTCTCCAGAAAGTGAAGCAAGCCAGTCATCACCCTCGTTATCAAGGGCGGCGGCAAAGCGGTTCGGTTGCAGGTATCGACCGGAAATCCGGGAATAAGGTTCACCGTCTGTAAATCTTAGCTGGGCCGGCAAAAAATACTTCGGATTAATCTGTAGTGCTGTTCACTCAGGCGCGGTGTTTCAGTCACACCCGTTTTAGTGGCGAGGGAGCTTGCTCCCGCTGGGCTGCGAAGCGGCCCCAAAAAATGTACAACAACGCCGGTTTTTGTGAGTGCTACGGACTAAAGCGGGACGGTGCGGCGTTCCGACAAGCTCCCTCGCCACAAGCCCGACGGTGGTGGCGCATTTGCCGGCGAGGACTATTGTTGCCTGACCGGGTCACTCCCATCGATGAGGACGTCGTCATGAACACCAGCGATTTGCTCGAACAACTCCTGCGGGCCGGCCAGGGCCCCGGGGCGCAACAGGGTGGCGCATCCGCTCAGGGAGGCCTCGGCGGCGGTCTGGGTGGATTGCTCGGCGGCTTGTTGGGCGGTGGCGCGGGCTCAAGTGCGGGCGGCGGCGGATTGGGTGGCTTGCTCGGTGGCCTGCTCGGCGGCGGCTCACCCATGGGCGGCTCGACCCGGACCCGCTCGGGTGGCGGCACCAACTATACGGCCCTGGCTTCACTGGGGATGATGGCGTTCCAGGCGTATCAGGCGTGGCAACGCAGTCAGGCGGCTGCGCCGCAACAGGCACCGCGCACGGTCGACTTGTTATCTGGCCCGGAAGTGGAGGACCACAGTCATGCTGTGCTGCGGGCGTTGATCGCGGCAGCGAAGGCCGATGGACGGATCGACGACGCTGAGAAACACATGATCAGTACCGAAATCGGCCGCCATACCGATGACCCGCAATTGCAACAATGGCTGGATGCCGAAGTTGACCGGCCGCTGGATGCAGCCGATGTCGCGCAATCGGCGACGGATCCGGCGATGGCGGCGGAAATGTACCTGGCCAGTGTGATGCTGGTAGACGATCAGCAGGTTGCCGAGCGCAGCTATCTGGATGAGCTGGCTGCGGCGCTGAAGATTGATCCTGAGTTGCAAGTGCATCTGGAGCAGCAGGCCAAGGGCGGCGTGGCGTAACGTGTGCCCGCAAACATCGGGTTGTCTTTCAGGCCGCCTTCGCTAGCAGGCTAGCTCCCACAGTGGGTCTGCGGTGTGCGCTAGATCCCTTTGGGAGCTAGCCTGCTAGCGAAGAACGATAACGCGGTCAAACAGCAGGTTTGGGTACCAGGAAAATAACCCCGTGCGCTTCGCCAATCACCAGTATCCGCGGCAAATCCTCCGGCACCCGTAGCTGATCCACCGCCGCAAAAAACTGCCCGCCGCGTGGATCCGACACCACACCGATCATCTTCGCGGTAGGGCTGATGTTCTTGTAGGCGTGGATCGAACCCCCGGGGATATGCACGTAACCCCCGGCCGAGACGGTGGTGGACTTGCCCGCCACGGTCACTTCGACTTGGCCGTCGACCACATAAAACGCTTCGTCCCACGGATGAAAGTGCGGTGGCGGACCACCGCCTTGCACGCCTTCCTGGATATGCATTTCAAAGGGCTTACTGAGGTCGCCGCCCGCGAGGATGGTGATCGCCTCGCCCACGACGTTCACCGGCGCCGGCGATTGCTCGATGACGTGCACCGTTCGCATGATTGCTCTCCGAAGATGAGTCAACACCCGCTGAGTATATGCCTGGTGCGCCAGCCGGGCGCCGCTGCACAGGCCCGTCCGTCAGGGCGATTTCAACGCCGATTGAATTTTTTTCCGCGAATATCGCTCTGCTGATGTAGAGACGTGTTGATTCAGCGTCCTGCCACTGGCCTCAGACCGAGAGATGCGCCCATGACTGCCCTGACACGACTTGAATCGCGGCCCGCCCACGAACACCCGATCCCGGCCGCCGGGAGCCTGAAACAAGCCTATGAACACCTGCTACTGGGCGACGACCCCGAGCAACGGCGCGCACTCGCCCGAAGCTTTCTCGAGGCGCAGCTCGAACACGCCACTCACTTGCCTCAAGAGATGCCGACGGACCTGTCGGCCCTGCAATCGTTCGTCGAACAACACAGCGTCGACGTCGCCCGCCAATACGCCGACTACCTGCGACAACGCAAGGAAGGCGGGCCCCGGCAGTTCTTTACCAACAAGGCGCACGCGCTGTTTTTCCTGCACGCCGTTGCCCCGACCAAGCTGGTCGACGGCGCCTGGTTGTATGGCCTGTTGCGTCAGTGGCGCGACCCGCGTTTCGAAGGGCTGATCTGCACCTATCTGGAAGAGCTCGGCGACGGCAACCCGGCGCAGAATCATGTGGTGATTTACCGCAAGCTGCTCGCCGAACATGGCCTGCTAGACACCGGGGTGATTGCCGACGAGCATTACCTGCAAGGCGCGATACAACTGGCACTGGGCGAATCCGCTGACGAGTTTTTGCCCGAGGTGATCGGCTACAACCTCGGCTACGAACAACTTCCGCTGCATTTGCTGATCAGCGCCTACGAACTCAGCGAATTGGGCATCGATCCGTACTATTTCACTCTGCACGTCACCATCGACAATGCCAGCACCGGCCATGCGCAAAAAGCCGTGCAGTCGGTGCTGCAACTGTTGCCGGTGGAAGGCGATCGCGAAGACTTTCTGCGCCGGGTCGCGCTGGGTTATCGGCTCAATGATCTGGGGCAGGGCAGTCGCGCGATCATCGAATCGTTCGACCTCGACGCCGAGTTGCTCAACATGCTTGAGCGCAAGCGCCCGTTCGGCCAGCACATGCATTCCGACTACTGCCGTTTTGAAGGCAAGACTGTCAACCAATGGCTGTCGGCGCCGGAGCAGTTACCAGGGTTCCTTGCCGCCATGGAAAACAAGGGCTGGATCAAGCGCCGGCAGGACCCTCAATCCAGCCGTTTCTGGCAATTGATCGAGGGTGACGGCGCCGCCATGTTCGGTGTGTTCAGTCCTTATGAAAAACAGCTGCTGCATGACTGGATTGCCGGCGACTGGACGCCTGAGCGCTCAGCCCCAGCGGTTCGCCGAGGCACGACTGTCGCGACAGAACCGGCAGTGCCCGACAACGACCCGGATATCCAAAGCCTGCAAACCGCGTTGGACGGGCTCGCCGCGCACGAGCAGATGCCGGTGCTGATCCCGTGGCTGTCGGCCCATCGGCATTCCCACCCGGCCGGCCTGATGGCCACGCGACGGTTCATCGAACTCAAATCCAGCCTGCGATAGGAGCACGGCATGAATCAGGAAGAGCAACTGGGCGCTGCCGATCTGGCGCTGGTGCAGCTGGGGCGCCGTTTGCAGGCCGATGGTTACCGGTTTATCACCCCGACGCCGCTCACCCACCAGCGGGTCAATGACCGCGCCTTCGGACAAAACGCCCGGACCTTGCGCGATGTGTTCGGCTGGTCCCGCTCGTTTGAACCGGATCTGCTGTCGACCGATGAACAGCGGCAGTTGCAGGAGGCGGGAGTGCTGCAAGAAAGCAACGGCCGACTGAAAAGCCGCGTGCGCTGGTCCAGCCTCGATGATTTGCTGTTCGTGCACTCGGGGTTCCCCACCGACGCGGCGGACGCGGTGTTTTTCGGGCCGGACAGCTACCGGTTCGCGCAGCTGATCCATGCCCATCTTCAACAAACCTTCGCGCCGATCCGGCGTGCCGTCGACATTGGTTGCGGCGCGGGTGTCGGGGCGATTGTGATTGCCCGTGCACGCCGCGATGCCGAGGTGCTGGCCGTCGATATCAATCCCGCAGCATTGCGCCTGACGGCGGTCAACGCGGCGCTTGCCGAAGTTGCTAACGTCACGGTCGAGGCCAGCGATGTGCTGCAGGATGTCGATGGCAATTTTGACCTGATCGTCGCCAATCCACCCTACATGGCCGATCCCGCCGAACGTGCTTATCGCCATGGCGGCGGCGCGCTCGGTGCGCAGTTGTCATTGCGCATTGTCGAGCAAGCGTTGTATCGACTGGCACCCGGTGGCTCTTTGGTGCTGTACACCGGGGTGGCAATGATCGATGGCCAGGATCCGTTTCTCGAGGCACTGACCCCGCGCCTCGAATCGCCGATGTTCGGCTGGACCTATCGCGAACTCGACCCGGATGTGTTCGGTGAAGAGTTGCTGACACCGGGCTATCAACGGGTGGAGCGGATTGCGGTCGTGGCCTTGATCGTCACGCGCATCGGCCCAGGCATTGGGGGACGCGTCGAGCCAGCAGGTGCGCCATGAACAAGAATCTGGACGATTACAACCGCATGCGCGATTTCTCGGCGACCTCTGAACCCGCCGCGAAACGTTCGGGCAAGAAAACCGCGAAAGACCATGCCTTGCAGTTCTGTATCCAGAAGCACGATGCCTCGCGGTTGCACTATGACTTTCGCCTGGAACTCGATGGCGCACTGAAAAGTTGGGCCGTGCCGAAAGGCCCTTCGCTGGACCCCAAGGTCAAGCGCCTGGCGGTCCACGTTGAAGACCATCCGATCGATTACGCCACGTTCGAGGGCAGCATTCCCGAAGGGCATTACGGCGCCGGCGACGTCATTGTCTGGGACCGGGGCGTGTGGATCCCCCAGGAAGATCCGGCCAAGGCCTATGCCAAGGGTAAGCTCAAGTTCGAGCTGCAAGGCGAGAAACTTGGCGGCTTGTGGAACCTGGTGCGCACGCACATGCCGGGCAAGCAGGAGCAGTGGTTTCTGATCAAGCATCAGGACAGCGCTGCGAAACCGGAGAGCGATTACGACGTGGTCGCCGCCGAGCCCGACAGCGTGCTCAGTGACCGCACCATTGTCCCCAGAAAGGCGAAGACCGCCGACAAACCCAAACCGGTGAAGAAGCCGGTGCGCAAGGTCGTGGCTAAAGAGCCGTCAGCGCAACTCACCGGCGCTCACAAGGCCAAGCTGCCCGACCAGCTCAAACCGGAACTGGCGACGCTGGTGGAAAAAGCCCCGCAGGGCGAGTGGAGTTATGAGATCAAGTTCGACGGCTACCGGATCATGGCCCGCATCGACCACGACGAAGTGAAACTCTTTACCCGCAACGGCCACGACTGGACCCACAAACTGCCAAAACAGACCGAGGCGCTGGCCGCTCTGGGCCTCGAATCCGCCTGGCTCGACGGTGAAATGGTGGTGGCCAACGAACAGGGCGTGCCGGACTTTCAGGCGCTGCAAAATGCCTTTGAATCCAACCGCAGCGGCAACATCCTTTATTACCTGTTCGACATGCCCTACCTCAATGGCGTGGACCTTCGCGAGGTGCCGGTCGAGGAGCGGCGGGTCGCGCTGGCGACGGTGCTCAAACCCAATCAAGACCCGCTGCTGCGGTTCTCCGATGCGTTCGGCGAAGAGCCGGAAGCGCTGCTCAACAGCGCCTGCCAAATGCAGATGGAAGGGCTGATCGGCAAGCGCCTGGGGTCGCCTTACGTGTCCCGGCGCAGCAGTGACTGGATCAAGCTCAAGTGCAAGCATCGGCAGGAATTCGTCGTGGTCGGTTTCACCGATCCCAAAGGCGCGCGCAATGCCTTCGGCGCGTTGCTGTTGGGCCTGCATGACCGCGACAGCGGCGAGTTGCGCTACGCCGGCAAGGTCGGCACCGGTTTCAACGAGACCACGCTCAAGCGCATTTACGAACAGCTCAAACCCTTGCAGGTGAAAAAACCAACGGTGGTCAACCCGCCGACCGGTTTCGACGCCAAGGGTGTGCATTGGCTCAAACCCGTGTTGCTCGCCGAAGTCGCATTCGCCGAGATGACCAAGGACGGGTCGGTGCGCCATGCCGTATTCCATGGCTTGCGCGATGACAAGCCTGCTGAAGGCATCACCGAGGAGCGTCCGAAAGCCGTGAAAGCCCAGACCAGCAGGAAAGCCGCCGCGGACAAACCGGCCGCCGTTGCGAAAAAGAAACCGGCCAAGGCAGCGCCCGCGCCCTCACAAATCGGCCTCGGCGACGGCAAGGTGCGTATCACCCATCCGGACCGGGTGATCGATGCGAGCAGCGGCACCACCAAAGTGCAGCTGGCGGAATATTACGCCAGCGTCGCCGAATGGATTCTGCCCGAGCTCAAGGATCGGCCCGTGGCGCTGGTGCGCGCCCCGGACGGCATCGCCGGCGAACTGTTCTTCCAGAAAAACGCCGAGCGCCTGGCCATTCCGGGCATCACGACACTGGACAAGGATGTCACCGGCCAACCGGTGATGATCATCAACAACGCCGAAGCGCTGATTGGCGCCGTGCAGATGAGCACCGTGGAACTGCACACCTGGAACGCCACCACGGAGAATCTCGACAAACCTGACCGCTTCGTCCTCGACCTCGACCCGGATCCGGCGCTGCCGTGGAAAAGCATGGTCGAGGCGACTCAGCTGACGCTGTCGGTGCTGGATGAACTGGGGCTCAAGGCCTTCCTCAAGACCAGCGGCGGCAAGGGAATTCACCTGGTGGTACCGCTGACCCGCAAGCTCGGTTGGGACGAGGTGAAGGACTTCAGTCACGCGATTGTCAGCCACATGGCGACGTTGCTGCCGGAGCGCTTTTCGGCGGTGTCGGGACCGAAGAATCGCGTCGGACGGATCTTCATCGATTACCTGCGCAATGGCCTTGGCGCCACGACCATTTGCGCCTACGCCGTGCGCACCCGCGAGGGGATGCCGGTGTCAGTGCCGATTTTTCGGGAAGAGGTGGCGCAGCTTAAGGGCGGCAATCAGTGGAACATCCACAACGTGCTCGAGCGACTGGTCGAAGTGGGTGATGAACCTTGGGCGGACCTGAAGAAAACCCGGCAAACCGTCACCGCCGACATGCGTCGGCGGGTCGGGATGAAAGCTAAGCGGTCGATGTAGGCGCTGGCGAGCGCGGCCCGAGGTTTCTCCAGCGCCTACAGTGGAGCGGTGATTACCTGATGAACGCCTGCAAATCGGTACCGAGTTTATCGATCGCCGCTTTGAAGTCCTTGGCAGTGATTTGCTGGCTAGCATTCGACAGTGTGCTGCCGAAGACTTTGCGCACAACCTTGGCCACGGTCTGGTTGTTGCTGGCGTCAATTAACTCCGCCTCGATGAACAGTGTGGTGTCCTGATCACGGTGGCCAGTGGCAGCGGAAACACCACCCACAACGGCGGCGACCGGAACCACTTCGTACCACTTCATGCCTTCGTTTTCGGCATTCACCCCGGTGATAGCCGCGCGCATGACCAGCGTTTTTGAACCCTTAGGCGCTGATTTTTCGCTCGATACCACCCGGTATTTCTGGCCCAGAATGCCTTTGACCTTGCTGGTCATGTAGCCCTGTATATCGCTCAGCGTCTGTTGGTTGACCCGCTCGTTGGGCTGTGGCGCCGGGTAGAGCTCCAGCGTGTTGAACGCCACCGTGTCATAAGCATTCGGATTCCACGACGGGCTCACCCAGCGCATCGCGGTTTCGCCGCTGGTGGTGGTGACTTGCTGCAAGTTGTTGTAGTTGGACAGGAAGCCTGAGTACTGGTCCTTTTCGGTGACTTTCGAGGTGCAGCCACTGAGTAGCAGGCTGGTCAATGCAACGCCGATGAACAATTTCCGGGACAGATTCATTGTGGTGTTCACTCCATGGATGTAGTCGTTTTTTTTCGATTGCAGGGCATCAAAAGCGCCAGGTCATGTTTCCGGTCACCGCTTGAATCCAGGCATTGTCGAACTGACCGGAAGTTCGAACGCCCGACGTGGACTTGGTCTGGTCCACCGGCATGTCGCCAAGCCAGACCATGGCCCAACTGACGTTAATGTCGGTGACCTTGTTCAGAGCATAGGTGGCCCCGGTCGCAATGCGCCAGGATTCGCCCATGGGTGCGGAAAATGTACGGTTGTTGTCTGAAACGGCGCTGCTGTCATACGCCACGCCGACGTTCCATAACAGTTGCGCAGTGGCCTGGTATTGGGCACCCAAGGCGAGTTGCCAGGTGTCTTTGTAGTCGGCGTCGATCGTGGTTGATCGGGCGCCGGCTGCCGTGGTGTCGACCTGCACGGCGACTTCACCGAACTCAGACCAGTCCTGCCAGTTGACCGAGGCCAGCAATGCCCATTGCGGGTCAAGTTGCTGGAACAGGCTCAGGGTGAAGGTTTGTGGCACGGTCATGTCGAGCTGGGTGTTCAGGCCGTCCAGACGATCCAGCCCCGGGCCATTGCCTTTGATATCCAGACCGTCCTCGAAGTCCAGATCGACCTTGCTGGTGTAGGCCAGGCCGATACGCGTGGCGGGTTGAGGGGCGTAGATCACCCCCACATTCGCGCCAAAACCCCAATCGTTGTCCTTGTATTTGAACTGGCCGTCGCTGCGGTCGGTGAATCCGAAGGGCGAGCGATCAATCGCGGTTTGCGCTTGCAGCATGCCGTACATGGCTTTCACACCGACGCCGACGGACCATTGCTCGTTGAAGCGATACGCCACGCTGGGCACAAACGACAAACCGGCGAGGCTGACGTTCTGCGCAAAATAGCGCCCGGACCAATCGTTGTCGTAATTGGCCGCCAAGCCGAAGTCGCCGTAATTGCCAAAACCGACGCTCCAGTGGTCATCGAGTTGATGGCTGATGAAAAAACTGCCGCCGGGAATCGGGTCGAGGGCGTTGCCACTGCCGTTGCCACTGCCGTTGCCCGTGCCGTTGGTGTTTGAGTCGCGATCAAAGCTCAGGTCGCCATAGAGCACCTGCAATCCGCCGGTAATTTGCGTACCTGGCAGATAACTCATGCCCGCCGGGTTGCTGGCAATTGTTGAGGGGCCCTGGGCCCGGGCGGCGGCACCGGCGTTGGCCAGGCCGGCGTTATCTGTGCCGATTTCATAGAGCATGATGCCGCCGGCCTGGGCTTGCTGGCAGCACAGCGCAAGCAGGGTGAGGGTCGGCAGGGTGGCTGTTTTTAGCTGCATGGCGCTACCTCGGCAAATGTCCTTCACGAACGCGGGTGGCCGCTGTTGGCCACCCGTCTATCGACGGCCTACTTGGCCATTTCCGCCCGAGCCGCGGCGATTTTGGCTTTGACAGAGTCGAGGTTGAAGCTCGCGCCTTTTTGCATCGGTGGGTATTCAATCGCTGTTTCAGCCAGTTTGGCGACCTGTTGCTGAACGAACACGAAGCGCCAGAATTGGTACTTGAACCAGTCGAAGTACTGTTGGGAGCCTTGAGCCGCCTGGTTTTCCGGCCAGCCCATACGCTCGAACGGGTCGAGGCGAAGATTGGTCAGGATCGGCACGTCGACCGCCACTTTGGCGCCCATCCACCCGCCTGGCTGGTCGATAAAGCGATATTTGTAGTCGCCGATTCTCACCGCGCCCAGCGCACTCTCACCAAAGTAGAAGATTTCGTTACGGGTCGACGGACCTTTGCCGGTGATCATCGGCGTCTGGTCATAGCCGTCCAGGTGCACCTTGTAGGTGCGGTCGCCCAGTTGTTTGCCTTTGAGCAGTTCCTGGGTAATGTTGGGGTTGCCGGCCGCCGCGACCAGGGTCGGGAACCAGTCCATCCCGGACATGATGCCGTTGGCAATCTGATTGGCCGGCACCTTGCCAGGCCAACGGATGATAGCCGGAACCCGGAATCCACCTTCCATGATGGTGCCCTTGCCCATGGCAAACGGTGTGGTGCCGCCATCCGGCCAGGTGAAGTTTTCCGCGCCATTATCAGTGGTGAAAATCACGATGGTGTTGTCATCCATGCCGTCTTTTTTCAGCTTGGCCATGACGTCGCCGACGATGTCATCGAGCTGCGCCATGCCGGCTTCCTGCTCCGACCAGCCATTCTGCGAATTGCGCATCGCTTCGTACTTGTCGGACAGGTGCGTGACGATGTGCATGCGGGTCGGGTTGAGCCACAGGAAGAACGGTTTGTTGTCCTGTTTGGCCTTGTCGAGAAAGGCAAAGGCCTTGTCGCGGATTTCGTCGTCGACGGTTTTCATCCGCTCGGGATAGAGCGTGCCAGCGTCTTCGATTTTCTGTTTGCCGACCTTGCCCCAGCGCGGCATCACCGTGGCGTCGTCGGTGGCGGTGGCCCAGCTGTGGACCATGTTGCGCGGGCCAACGGTGGCCAGAAGTTCTTGCGGATAATTGGGGTGCGCCGGGTCTTCCATGGCGTCGAGGTGATAGAGGTAACCGAAGAACTCGTCGAACCCGTGCACGGTCGGCAGGAACTCGTTCAAGTCGCCCAAATGGTTTTTGCCAAACTGGCCGGTGGAGTAACCCATGGCCTTGAGTGCAGTGGCAATGGTGACGGCTTCAGCGGGAATACCAATCGGAGAACCTGCCTGGCCGACCGTGGTCATGCCAGTGCGGATCGGCAGTTCACCGGTAATGAAATTGGCACGCCCGGCGGTGCAACTGGCTTCGGCGTAGTAGTCGGTAAACCGCATGCCTTCAGCGGCGAGCTGGTCGAGGTTGGGGGTCCGGCCGGCCATCATGCCCTGGTTGTAAACGCCGATATTGGACCAGCCAATATCGTCGCCCATGATGACCACGATGTTAGGAGCGGGTTTGTCGGCCGCTTGGGTGATGCCAGGTAGACCTATTGCAGACAACAACATCGAAACAGCAAACAACCGAGATAATTTGGTCTGGTTCATGAGCAGCTCCTGCGTACTGGCGTAAATATCAAAGACAGGTCCCCGACCTTTCTTAAATGCGTATCCCCCGCAAGAGAGTAGGTATGTACTGGGAAACTTCCAGTAAAAAACTGCCGACCGTAAGCACTTGTCTCATGGGCTTTACAGCGTGGTCGGCTATTCGAATGGCAGGTGACATCTAATTCATGAAAGTGCCCGCGTCATCACACCGGGTTTCAGCTCAGATGTCCGCAAGGAACGGAAAATAATCCGTTGCAGCGCAAACACCGTTGCTACGCTTTAATCCCTGACACGACCTCTATGGAGAGCAAGCGATGTCACACCACCTGCATCTTTTCCGGTTGTTCTCCTTCGGCCTGATCATGGGCGTGTTCGTCCCCCCCTTGTACGCGGCCCAAACCCTGGCAGCCGGTTCCCCGGAGGGGCAACTGGAGCCCAAGGCGCTGGAGGTCTTGAAGTCCATGAGCGCCAGGCTTGCGGGCACCCGAGGCTTAAGCTTCAAAGCCGTCACCACTTACGAGAAACCCAGCCGTCTGGGGCCACCCCTGGCCTACAACACCGTGGCACTCGTGAACGTGCAGCGCCCCGATCGCCTGCGCGTGTTGACCTCGGGTGATGGCCCTGCGACCGAGTTCTATTACGACGGCAAGCGAGCCTATGCCTTTGAGCCGAAAGAAAAACTGCTGGCACAAGCGCAGGCGCCTGCCACCATCGATGCAACCCTTGAGGCCGCCTACCAGCGTGCGGCTATCTATTTTCCTTTTACCGATGTCATCGTTGCCGATCCCTACAAGGATCTGAAAAGGGATATGCGCCTGGCGTTTTACATCGGTCAGTCCACAGTGGTAGGCGATACCACGACGGATGTCATTGCTTACGCCAACGATGTGGTGTTCGTCCAAGCCTGGATCGGCGCGCAGGACAAGCTGCCGCGCTTGTTGCGTGCGGTGTTTCGTGATGATCCCACTCAATCCCGGCATCAGGTCGCGTTCAGCGACTGGAAACTTGAATCGTCGCTGCCTGCGGATTTTTTCAAGCCCGAGCATATCGAGGATGCGCACAGGATTCAGTTTGCTCCACCGCCCGACCTACGTGCCCCGCAAGGGGTCAAACC
Organism: Pseudomonas sp. LBUM1660; assembly: GCF_059695935.1. Lineage (NCBI taxonomy): Bacteria > Pseudomonadati > Pseudomonadota > Gammaproteobacteria > Pseudomonadales > Pseudomonadaceae > Pseudomonas > Pseudomonas sp. LBUM1660. The sequence continues at coordinate 2,640,432 of NZ_CP166795.1, forward strand.
ACCGGTCGCAACACCCTGAGCGAGGAGACTGAAACATGAACAGATCGACCTTTAAGTTCGCCGGCCTGTTGGTTGCGGCACTCACGTGCAATCAAGCCGCGGCCTGGTCGCACGCGTCCAGCTTCGGTCATTCATCCGGTGGCGGTGGTTCCTGGAGTCACTCCGGTGACTATGGCTCGGCGTCGGGTGGCAGTGGTAGTTGGAGTGGATCGAGTAATCGAGGCGGGACGGCGTCCGGCGGCAGTGGCAGTTGGAGTGGCTCAGGCTATCGCGGTGGCTCGGCTTCGGGCGGTGGCGGTAGCTGGAACGCCCACGACGAGAATGGTGGAAACGCCTCCGGCGGCGAGGGTTCGTGGCACGGCACCGGAGCCGAAGGCGGCACGGCTTCCGGGGGCGAGGGTGCATGGCATGCTCAGGGTGAGTATGGCGCCAGTGCCAGTGGTTACCATGCCGGCGGAGAGGGTACGACGGTCTACCATCCGGCGACCTACGGCACCAGTTACTACCATCCGCCGACCGCTGTTTATGCCAGCAGTGGTTGCTACAACTGCGGTTACAACCAAGGTGTGAACCCCGCTGCCGCAGCTGCTGTAGGGGTGGTGGCTGGAGCCGCCGTCGCCACTGCGGCCAATGAGAATGCCAACAACAACGCCTACGGTGCTGGCTATAACGCGGGAATGACGGCCTCCGCGCCGCCGACCATGCCCATGGGAACCACATTCGTCAGCCTTCCTTCCGGGTGTGGGCTGAGGACGGTCTCAGGCGGGACTTTTTATCAGTGCGGTAATTCGTGGGTGCGGCCTGCCTACGGTGCCAATGGCGTGTTCTACACCGTGGTACCGATGCCGTAATCCGGAGTTGAGACATGTTGATCAAGCAACCGAATTACTTGCTGTGCTGTTGCAGTGTCTGCATGGCACCCTTGGGGCTGGCACAGGCGGAAGATTCTGCCGAACTTGCCAAAAAGGCCCTCAACCCGATTGCGGCGATGTACAGCCTGCCGATCCAGTACACCTGGGACCAGAAGATGGGTGCATCGGGCGAGGGCATGCACAGCGTGACCAACATTCAGCCGGTGTTGCCCTTCGAATTGAACAACGAATGGAACCTGATCTCGCGCACGATTTTGCCGATAATTGATCAGCATGGCCTGGCCCCGAATGGCGCTGCGGACAAGTCGGGTATCGGCGACGTGACTCAGAGCTTTTTCTTCTCTCCCAAGGCGCCGACGCACAGTGGCTGGATCCTCGGGGGCGGGCCGGCGATTCTGATTCCCAGCGGCAGCGACAGTCTGTTAAGCAGTCGCCAATGGGGGCTTGGCCCCACAGGGGTGGCACTGAAGCAATCGAACGGATGGACCCGAGGTATTCTGGCCAATCACGTCTGGAGCCTGAACGGTGAAGGATCGAATGGTGCACAGAAGGTCAACCAGACGTTCCTGCAGCCGTTCCTGTCATACACCACTGCCACCTACACCACCTTCGGGGTCAACACCGAGTCGATTTATAACTGGCAAACCAAGGAGTGGGCTGTCCCGGTGAATGCGACGGTCACCCAACTGCTGAAAGTGGCGGGGCAACCGTTTACGATCCAGGTCGGGCCACGCTACTGGGCCGACAGCCCGGAAGACGGGGCCCGGGGATGGGGCGTAAGGGCGGCGGTCACGTTTTTGTTCCCCAAGTGAATGCTGCGCGCGGTGCAGCGCCTGCTCCACAGAACAAGCGCTGCACCGAACCTCAGCTGATCTTGCGCAACGAACCCTGCCAGTACTTTTCCCTGACCTGCCGCCGCAAAACCTTGCCGACCACCGAGGTCGGAAGTTCATCGACAAACACCAGCGACTTCGGCGCCTTGTAGCCACCCAGCCGGGTACGGGTTTGTGCGATCAATTGTTCTGCAGTGACCGATTCACCCTGACGCAGGATCACTTCGGCATGCACCGCTTCACCCCATTCAGGGTGCGGAATGCCGACGACTGCCGCCATCAGCACCGACGGGTGCGCTGCCAGTGCGGCCTCGACTTCCACTGCATACACATTAAAACCACCGCTGATGATCATGTCCTTGAGCCGGTCAACGATGTACAGGAAGCCGTCGCTGTCGATATAGCCCAAGTCACCGGACTTCCACGCGCCATCGTCGAACTCCGCCGCCGTGGCTTCCGGGTTTTCGTAATAACCCTTGATGATGGCTTTGCACCGGATACGGATTTCTCCGGTTTCGCCAACGGGTAGCGGTTGACCGTCCGGGTCGGCGATAAACACTTCAACGCCAGGCGTGGGTCGGCCTGCCGAGGACAGATGGCGCAGGGCGGTAGCATCACCCGGTTGATGCGCAGCCTTGTCCAGCGCCGCAATAATCATCGGTGACTCGGTGGCGGCGTAACCCTGCACGAAAATCTGCCCGAAACACTCCACCAGTTCACCCAGCTTGTCCGGACTCATCGGTGCGGCGCCATAGATCAGCGTTGTCAGCGACGAGAAGTCTTTCGGATCGGCCCGTTGCAGCTCCAGCAAGCGATACAGCACGGTCGGTACCAGGAAGGAATGGGTGACGCGCTCGCTTTCTACAATCTGCCGCCAGCTTTCCATGTCCAGCTGATTCAGGGTGATGTTGGTGCCACCGCCATAAACCGTAGGGAAGAACAGCATCAAGGTACCGTGTGACAACGGCGAGACGTGCAGCAGTCGTGTCGCGCTGGACAAGCCCAGATCGGTATTGATGAACGCCGCGTCGCGGCAGGCCATCCAGTTGTCGATGGAGTACATCGCGCACTTGCCTTTGCCGGTGGTGCCACCGGTGAAGCGCAACATGCAGATGTGCTGGTCGGTATCCAGGGTGACGTCGGTGTCCAGATCGGAGGCTGCTTCCACCATTGGCCAGAAGTTGTGAACGCCGGGGAGGTCGGCTTGCTCGGCAGTGGGCGGGTCCATCACGACGATGTCGCAACCCCGGCTGCGCAGCATGCCGTAGTAGCTGTCGAGCAAGCGGGTTTCGAGAAATACCACTCGCGGTCTGACCAGATCGATCTGTCGCGCATGTTCGTCGAGCGGATCGCGCAGGTTGGTCATGACCACTGTGCCTTCCTGCTTGAACGTGACGGGAAACATCATCAGGCTGAGGTTGTCGTTTTCCAGGATCAGCATGAAGCGTTCGCCCGTGCGAACCTGCAGCACGTTGCGCAGCACATCGGCCACGCGGTTGGTCAGCAAATGGTATTGCTCATAGGTGAAACGCCGATTGCGCTCTACGTTGACGATCGCCTCTTGGTCGCGATGACGCAGCGCGAGCAGGCGCATGATTCGGCTGAAATTCATTTTCATGGCGTGTTGGCCCTGTATGACTGACGCAATAAATCGAGGCGTTTACCGGGCACGCATGCGCGACGCGGCATCGAGGCGAATGGTTTCGCCGTTGATGTAGGCGTTCTCGATCAGGAAGGCGCAGCAATGGGCAAACTCGCGCATGTCACCCAGGCGCTTGGGTGCTTCCATCTGGGCCTTCAGGGAGTCGAGGATTTTCTCGTCGAGACCGGCCACCATGGTGGTCAGGAACAGACCTGGTGCGATGGCATTGACGCGCACCCCAATCTCACCCAACTCGCGCGCCGCAGGCATGTTCATGCCTATCACGCCGGCCTTGGTCGCGGCGTAAGCACACTGACCGACCTGGCCTTCATAGGCGGCACCGGACGATACGTTGATCACCACGCCGCGCTCTTCGCCGGCTTCAGCCTCGTTGTTGGCCATGTGCTCGGCGCACTTGGACATGACGTTGAACACGCCGTTGAGGTTGATCGCGGTGGCCAGGGCGAAGCGCGAAAGGGGCGCTGCCTTGCCTTCCTTGCCCAGCACTTTGAAACCGTTGGGTACGGCGGCGCCATTGATGCACACGTGAATGGCACCGAAGCGGGCGATGACCGCATTGACCGCGTTTTGCACCGAGGCTTCGTCGCTGACGTCGGTCTGCACAAACATCGCCCGATCTGCGCCAATGTCGGCCACGGCTTTTTCCCCGGCCTCGATGTTCAGGTCGAAAATCGCCACGCAAGCGGCTTTTTCTGTTACGAGGTAGTGAGCGGTCGCCAGGCCCAGGCCCGATGCACCGCCAGTAATCACAACGACTTTGTCTTGAATACGCATGAAAGTGTCCTTGTTCGTTGCCCGGCACCATGGGTGCCGGGTTGTTATTGTTGGGTGTCGAACAAACGGTTGATCAGAACGCGTTGACCCCGGTCAGGGCGCGGCCAATGATCAGTTGCTGGATCTGCGTGGTGCCTTCCGGGATCGGCACGATGATGGCTTCACGGGCGAGTTTCTCGACCAGGAAGTCGGTGGTGACACCGGCGCCACCATGAATCTGCACGGCCTGGCGGGCGATGGTCACCGCCGCCTCGCAGGCAAAATACTTGGCCATGGCCGCTTCCATTTCTGCCGGGATGCCGGCACCGATCATCTCGGCGGCGCGGTAGGTCAGCAGGCGTGCAGCGTCAACATGGGTGGCCATTTCCGCGAGCATCGCGCTGATCAACTGGTGGCCAGCGATCACCTTGCCGTGCTGCTTGCGCTCCTTGGCGTAACGCACGGCTTCTTCCAGCGCGCGACGGCCGATGCCCAGGCCCTGAGCCGCCACAAATACCCGTGAGCGTTCGAAGAACGACAGGGTGTTTTTCAGTGCCTGGCCTTCGCCGCCGATGATGTTGCTGGCCGGAACGCGCACGTCGTTGAGGAAGATCTGCGCGGTGGACTGGCTGTTCCAGGCCATCTTGTGGATGTTCTGCACTTCATACGGGTGTTCTTTGCGGTCCAGCAGGAAGTGCGTCAGGCCCTTGCGCGGGTCTTCGCCGGTGCGGCAGGTGCAAATCAGGAAATCCGAATAGGAGCCGTTGCTGATCCAGGTTTTCTCGCCGGTGATGATGTAGTCGTCACCGTCGCGACGGGCGCGGGTCTTGATTTCCAGCACGTTGGACCCGACATCCGGTTCCGAAATGCCGACGCTGACGAACGAATCGCCGCTGATCAGGCCCGGCAGGTAACGCTCGCGCAGATGATCCGGGGCGAGTTTTTCCAGCATCTGTGCGCCGAAGGAGTTGATGACCACCGGCGTCGACAGGTCTACCGAGCAGGCGGCAACTTCTTCGAACAACATGGTCATGGTCGGCCAGTCCAGGCCCAAACCGCCATTGGCTTCACTGACCGCACCCGAGACCATGCCGAACTCGGAGAGCTGGCGCATCATCTCGGCCATTTTCTCCTTGGGCATGAATTTGTCGCGGTATTCCTTGTTGAACACCGGGTCGATCTTGTCGGCCAGGAAACGGCGGAAACTCTCGACGGCTTCGAGTTGTTCCGGGGTGCGCATGACGTGTCCCATGGGGTTCTCCTTAAATGTTTTTGTTGGCGAGAATGTTGACGGCGACCACGGCTTCTTCGATGCCGAACAGGCCACCGCCGTTTTCCTGAATGGCAATGCGGGCACCCTCGACCTGGCGCTTGCCGGCCTCACCGCGCAGTTGCGTGACCAGTTCATGGAGTTGGCCCAGACCGGTGGCGCCAATCGGATGGCCCTTGGATTCGAGGCCGCCGGACGGGTTGATCGGCATACGGCCACCGACGGTGAAATCACCGCGTTCGGCGGCCGGGCCACCTTCACCGAAGGGCACCAGCATCAGCGATTCGGCATTGAGGATTTCACCGATGGCCGAGGCGTCATGGACTTCCGCGACGTCAACGTCGGATGGGTTGACGCCGGCCATGGCGTAGGCTTTTTTCGCGGCCAGGTGGGCGACGATTTTTTCCGGTTCGTCCAGGCCACGGTTGGTGCCGGTCTGGACCACGCTGGCGAGCACGCGAACGGCGCGGTCGCCGGCGTTTTTCAAACGTTTGAGACCGTCGGCGTTGCACAACAATACGGCGGCGGCACCGTCGCTGATCGGCGAACACATGAGGGTGGTCAGCGGGTAGCAGATCGGCGGCGAGGCGAGGACTTCGTCGATGCTGAAGGCCTGCTGGAACTGTGCCAGCGGGTTGTGTACCGAGTGTTGATGGTTTTTCGCCGCGACGGCAGCGATCTGCCGCTGAGTGGTGCCGTAACGCAACATGTGGTTGCGGCAAATCGCGGCATACACGTCCATGAACACACTGTAAGGACGTTCGGAAACGGTGCCCGGCGGCGGCTCGATGCCTTCGCCCATGGCCAGCAGGATGTATTTGTTCTGCTCGACGGTGGATACATCCCAGCCGCCATCAAACACGGCGAACATCTTGGCCTTGTCGGGGATATTCATTTTCTCGGCGCCCACCGCGAGTGCGATGTCGCACTGGCCGGCGCGCAGTGCCAGCGTGGCGAGGTTGAACGCCGAGGAGCCGGACGCACAGGCGTTCTCAACCGAAAACACCGGCACGCCTTCGATGCCGATGCGGCGCATGGCGATCGGGCCCGGAATACCGGTCTGCCCCTGCAACATGCCATTGGTCATGGTGCTGTAATACACCGAGCCGACGTCAGAGGTGGTGGCGCCGGCATCCTTTAACGCAAGGCCAACCGCTTCGTCGACCATGTCGTAGACGCTGCGCTCCAGCAACCGCCCAAACGGCGTCATGCCAACGCCCACTACGTAGATATCGTTCATTGTCTGTTCCTGTTGGTTCGGGGGGGCGTGGCGGCCTAGCGGCCCTTGAAATTCGGTGCGCGTTTTTCGCTGAAGGCTTGTAAGCCTTCCTGGAAATCGGCGGTGCGCAGGTGCTGGCGCAACATCACTTGCTCGTGCTGCAAGGCGTCGTCGCGGGACTTGTCAGCCGAGGCGCGGGCTACTTCTTTCATGCGGCGCAGGGCAATAGGGCTCTTTTTCGCGATCTGGCTGGCCAAGGCCAGGGTGGCGTCGGCGAGTTCGGCGTCGGCGTGGACTTCACACACCAGGCCGTAGCCTTTCATTTCGGTGGCCGAGAGCGATTTGCCGGTCATCAGCAGGTACATGGCGATGTTCAGCGGGATCAGGCGCGGCAGGACCGCCGCGCCGCCCGCACCGGGGTAGACGCCGAAGTTGGCATGGGCGTCGGCGAGGGTGGCGGTTTGCGCCGCGACCACGATGTCGGCACACATGGCCAGTTCCAGGCCACCGGCCATGGTCACGCCGTTGAGCGCGGCGATCACCGGTTTGGGGAAATTGCGCAATTGCCCGAAGACTTGATTGGCACGGTCGAGAAAGTCGGCTTCGCCCGCAGGCAGCGTGGCGCCGGCCAGGACTTCCTTCAGATCGGCACCGGCGCAGAAGGCCGGGCCATTGCCGGTGAGGATCACCACCCGCAGTTCGTCATTGTTCGCAATGTCGTTGAGGCAGTGTTCAAGCTCGGTGAGTGTTGCCAGGTTCAGCGCATTCATGGCCCGTGGCCGGTTGAGCGTCAGGCGCGCCACCGGGCCGACGATTTCATACAGCAAGACATCTTCACTCATGACAACTCCCCTTATTGTTAGCGCTCTGTTGGCGTCGTTGATGGGCCGATAGTAGGAACGCACGCGGCGCTGTCGCAGGTCATTGCAACGAAAGCGGTTGTCCGCAGGGGGATGGCTATGAATCAGATCTGGTGTTGACCTGTGGCGAGGGAGCTTGCTCCCGCTGGACTGCGCAGCAGTCCCTTTCTTTTTTAGGGCTAAGAGGGGGCCGCTTCGCAGCCCAGCGGGAGCAAGCTCCCTCGCCACAGGGTCATGTGTGCTTGTCCGACCCTGTGAAGACAGACGAATTGATCGAGAAGACCAGCAGCCCGGGCGCACTTGCTTGCACCATCGAAACGATATTCGAACAACAATCAGAGAGAGATCGTGCGATGAAGAAAATCCGTGTAGTGCTGACGGTGTCAGTGTTGACCGCCAGCATTGTCGGGGGGCTGCAATGGTCGCGAGGTCAAAGCGGCATTCATCTGCAAGCGGTCGACAACAGCGCAGGGCAGGGTGGCCAGAAAGCCGCGACGGCGGCCACCATGGCTGCCAATGCGAACACGGCACGCACCATGCCGGCCGTTGACCCGCAGGTGGAAGACGACATCCAGCGCGGTTTTATCGCCAGCCTGCCCGACGCCGAAACCACCGCCGCCGACGGTCACGTGGTGTACAGCCTCAAGGGCTACGAATTTCTCGGCAGCGCCGATGCGCCAGCCACGGTCAACCCGAGCTTGTGGCAGCAGGCGCGCAAAAGCATGGCTAACGGGTTGTTCAAGGTCACCGACGGTTTTTACCAGGTGCGCGGTCTTGATCTGACCAACATGACCATCATCGAAGGCAAGACCGGCCTGATCATCGTCGACTGCAACCTGGCCACTGAAGTGGCCCGTGCCTCGCTTGAGCTCTATTACCAGCATCGCCCGAGAAAACCGGTGGTGGCGGTGCTCTACAACCACAGTCACGTCGATCACTTCGCCGGGATTCGCGGCATCGTCGATGAAGCGGACGTGAAGTCGGGCAAGGTGCAGATCATCGCTCCGGCGGGGTTCATGGCAACGGCGGTGGCCGAAAACGTGATGGCCGGCAACGCGATGAGCCGACGCGCCGAATACCAGTTTGGTACGACGTTGCCCCGCAGTGCCCAGGGCCAGATCGACCTGGGCGGAGCCAAGGCCTTGTCCAACGGCACCATCACCCTGATCCCGCCAACCCTCGAGCTCAGCCAGCCGATTCAAACCCTGACCATCGATGGCGTAGAGATCGTCAACATGCTGGCTCCCGGCACCGAGGCGCCAGCGGAGTTCATCCATTATTTCCCGCAGTTCAAAGTGCTCGATACCGGTGAGTTGGCGCTGCCGACCCAGCATCAGTTACTCACGCTGCGTGGGGCGACAATCCGTGATGGCCTGGCCTGGTCGAAATACCTCAATGAGGCCCTGCATCGGTTCGCCCCGGGTTCCGACATCCTGGTGGGCCAACATGGATGGCCGGTGTTTGGGCATGAGCGTGTGGTCAACTATTTGTCCAAACAACGGGACCTGTACAAGTGGCTGCACGACCAATCGTTGCGCCTGATCAACAAGGGCTACAAGCCCGTCGAAATTGCCGAATACATGCGCAATAACGTCCCGGTGAGCCTGGCCAACGAAACCTTTACCCATGGTTTCTACGGTTCGGTGCAGCGCAACGCCAAGGCTGTGTACCAGCAATACATGGGCTGGTATGACGCCAATCCGGCCAATCTCGACGCGTTGTCCGACGGTGATTACGGCAAGAAATTCGTCGAGTACGGCGGCGGCGCGCAAGCCGTGCTGGACCGTGCTCGCACGGACTTTGCCAACGGTCAGTACCGTTGGGTGGCACAAGCCATGAGTCATTTGATCTATGCCGAACCGAACAACACGGCGGCGCGCGAGTTGGCGGCCGATGCCCTGGAGCAGTTGGGCTACCAGGCGGAGTCGGCGGTCGAGCGCAACAGCTACCTGGCCGCCGCCATGGAGCATCGCAGCGGTGGCAAAAAACTCGCTTCGCCACTGCGTACCGCCAGCCCTGACATGCTTCGGGCGCTGACCCTCGATAATATTTTCGATTACCTGGGGGTGCGACTGAAGGCCCGTGATGTCGAGGGCAAGCACATTGTCCTCAACTGGAACTTCACGGATGTCGGCTCGTCTGGCACGCGTTATACGCTCAATCTGGAGAACTCGGCCTTGACCTATATCGCCGATTACAACGCCGACAAGGCCGACGCCACCCTGACCCTGACACGCGAGACACTGAACGCCATTCTCGCGGAGAAAGTGTCGCCGATCGAGGCGGTATTCAAAGGGGATCTGAAGATCGACGGCAGCAAAATAGCGGTCTATGACGCGCTCGGCTCGCTCGACAAGTTCTCTCCAGACTTCGAACTGGTCGGTCCCAATGACCCCGCACGATAGGAGTCCGAACATGCACTCTGCGCTGCACGACGGCAACCTGCCTGCCGATGCACTCACCCACGTCGGTAATGCGTCCGAGCGGGTCCGTGCTGTTCTCGCCCGCCAGCAAGTCGCGTCTTTGGCCGAAGGCCCACCGTCGGCTGAGTTGCGCATCGAACGCATCAACCGGGTCATCAATCTGTTGCTGAAAAATCAGCAGCAGTTGTGCGAGGCGCTGGCCAGTGACTTCACTTGGCGCAGCCATGACCAATCCTTAATGGCCGATGTTCTGTTGCCGGTCCAGGGGCTCAAGTACGCCCGCGACCATGTTCACCGCTGGATGCGGCCGCAGCGCCGCAAAGCCGAACTGGGCAGCGGCTGGCTGGGTGCCAGGGCTGAAATTCATTTCCAGCCATTGGGAACGATCGGCATTATTTCTCCGTGGAATTTCCCGATTGCCATCGCGCTGGGACCCTTGGCCGAAGCACTGGCAGCCGGTAACCGGGCGATTCTTCTGTTTTCCGACCAGTCACCGGCCACGGCAAGCCTGCTGATCGAGCTGCTGGCGGAGCAGTTCGATGACAGCGAAGTCGCCGGTTTTATCGGCGGTGCTGAATTGGGCGCGGCGTTTTCCGCGATGCCGCTCGATCATCTGGTGTTTACCGGCAGCCCTCGGGTCGGGCGCCTGGTGATGCGCGCTGCAGCGGAACACCTGACGCCATTGACGCTGGAACTCGGTGGTAAATCGCCGACCATCATTGGTCGCGGCGCTGACCTGGAAAACGCCGCCAGACGCATCTGGGGCGGTAAGGGCGTCAGCAGCGGTCAAGCCTGTATCGCGCCGGATTATGTGCTGGTGCACGAAGATGACCTCGAGCGCTTGATGAGCTTCATGCAGATTGAATTGCAGCGCCTGTTCCCGACCCTGCTGAACAATCCGGACTACACGGCCATGGCGACGCCCGGGCAATACCGGCGCATGCAAGCCTGTCTGCAAGATGCCCGTGAACACTGCGTCAGGGTGATAGAGGTCAATCCGGCCGGCGAAGACTTGAGCGCTTCGCGCAAGATCGCACCGACTTTGCTGGTTGATCCGCCGGACACGACGCTGGTGATGCAAGAGGAAGTCTTCGGCCCGTTGCTGCCGATTCGCTGCTACCGTCATATCAACGAAGCACTCGATTACATCAATGCGCACCCGCGTCCCCTGGCGCTGTATTACTTCGGTAACAACCGCGCCGAAGCCAGGCATGTGCTGGAGCGTACCCATTCGGGCGGCGCGTGTATCAACGAAGTCATGCAGCACCTGTTCCAGACGGATTTGCCGTTTGGGGGCTGTGGTCACTCGGGATTTGGTCGTTACCGGGGCGGGTACGGGTTCAAGGCGTTCAGCCTGGAGCGCTCGGTGTTCAAGCCACCGCTATGGGACGTGATGGGCGTTTTGCGCCCGCCCTACGGACAGCTGTTTCGTCGGGTCATCGGCGCTCTTTTGAAACCCTGAATCGAGCCACACACAGATCAAAAAATGTGGGTGCGGGCTTGCTCGCGAAAGCGGTATGTCAGCCAACATCAATGTTGAATGTAAGGGCCTCTTCGCGAGCAAGCCCGCTCCCACAAAAACAAGGAAACCTTGAATGCTCCCGTTGAAGCCGCTCGCCCTGGCCATGTGTTGCCTAACGTTCGCCACCCAAAGTTTCGCATCGCCCAAACGCCCGAACATCGTCGTGTTGGTCGCCGACGATTGGGGCTACAGCGATGTGGGCGCATTCGGGGGCGAAATCGCCACGCCCAACATCGACACCCTTGCCCGCGAAGGTGTGCGCTTCTCGGATTTTCACGTCACGGCCTCCTGTTCGCCCACGCGCTCGATGCTGTTGACCGGCGTCGACAACCACCGCAACGGCGTCGGCAACATGCCGGAAACCATGCCCGATGAACACCTGGGCAAGCCCGGTTACAGCGGCGTACTCAACGACAATGCGATCACCGTGGCCAGCCTGCTAAGGGATGGCGGCTATCACACCTACATCACTGGCAAATGGCATTTGGGCAAAACCCCTGACACCTTGCCGGGCAATCGTGGTTTCGATCGCTCGTTCATCCAGGCCGACAGTGGTTCCGACAACTGGGAAGAACGACCCTACGCACCGCTTTACGACAAGGCCGCCTGGTTCGAGAACGGGCAGCCGGCGCACCTGCCCAAGGACTATTACTCCTCGACCTTTATCGTCGATAAAGCCATGGATTACATCGCCGCGGATCGACAGGACGGCAAACCGTTTTTCGCCTATCTGGGCTTTCAGGCCAATCACGTTCCCGTCCAGGCGCCCAAGGACGTCATCGACAACTACCGCGGTCGCTATGACGAAGGCTGGACCGCCTTGCGCAAGGCCCGTCGCGACCGCGCCGTGGAACTGGGGTTGATGCCCGCGAATGTCGGCCTGCAGACGATGGCCAGTACGGCGGACTGGGATGCTCTGAGCGAGGAGGAAAAACGCTACGAAGCACGACGCATGGAAGTCTATGCCGGTATGGGCGAGACCATGGATCGGGAGATCGGCCGCCTGATCGCTCACCTCAAAGCCACCGGCGAGTACGACAACACTGTGTTTGTGTTCCTGTCCGATAACGGCAGTGAACCCACCGACCCTTACACCCTTCCAGCACTGCGGGTGTGGCTGGAAATGAACTACACCCGTCAACTTGATCGCCTGGGCAGCAAGGGCGCCTTCACCAGCATCGGTCCAAGTTGGGCCAGCGCGGCGGCCTCGCCCTTGAGCGGCTACAAATTCTTTGCGGGCGAGGGCGGGTTGCGCACCCCGTTGATCGTTTCAGGGGTGCCTGGCATCCAGGCCAATCACATTGCCAGAACCTTCACCCATGTCACCGACATTGTCCCGACGCTGCTGGAGGTGGCCGGTATCCAACCCCACGGCGGCCATTACCAGGGTAAAGCCGTCGAACCGTTGATTGGCAGCAGTCTGGTACCGGTGCTGCAAGGCAATGCCGAGCGCGTGCATCCCGAGGATCAGGCCATTGGTTATGAACTGTCCGGCAGTGCAGCGCTATTCAAAGGCGATTACAAACTGGTGAAAAGCCTGAAGCCGGTGGGCAACGAGCAATGGCACCTTTACAACATCGCCACCGACCCCGGCGAAGTGATCGACTTGCAGCAGCAGATGCCGGAACGCTTCCAGAGCATGCAGGCCGACTACGCTGAATACGCCCGCGCCAACGGTGTGCTGCCGATGCCCGAGGGTTATGACTACATGCACCAGGGGCAGCTGTATGCCTTGAAGCACGTGGTCATGCCCAAGCTCAAGGCTGCCGCGCCGCCGGTCGTTGCGATCATCGCGTTGCTGGTGGGCGCGTTGGTATGGCATCGCCGTCGCAAGAGGGCGGCTTGAATGATGATTGACGAGGTCGACGAGTGGGGGCGCCGGTTGATTCATCGGCGCAAGGTTGAGTGCCTGGGCTATTTGCGTGCGGATGGCCTGTGGGATATCGAAGGGCGATTGAACGACAGCAAGACTCATCCCGTGGCCCTGGCGGAAGGCCAGATCGTGGCGGCGGGGCAGACCTATCATGGGATGCTGATTCGTCTGACCCTGAACGATGACTTTATTGTGCGTGAGGTAAATGTGGCCATGCCTGACGTTCCCACCAGCCAATGTCGCGGGGCAATGCCGGGCTATCAAAAATTGCTCGGCGAGCGGGTCGGGCCGGGGTTTTCGCGTCGGATCAAAGAGCTGTTTGGCGGGGTCGGTGGCTGTGTGCATTTGACAGAGTTGTTGCTGCCGATGGCTACGACGGCGTTTCAGACCATCCCCATGGCCCGCTCCCTGGTCGCGCCGCGCACCCCCGCCGACGTCGAAGCGTATCGCAACGCCAGGGGCCAGTTGCTCAACACCTGTCATGCCTTACGCGAAGACAGTCCTGTGGCGGTGTTCCTGAAAGACTGAGGCGAACCTTTGAAGAACACCCTGTGGCGAGGGGCTTTTGTGGCGAGGGGGCTTGTCGGAACGCCGCATCACCCCGTAGGGCTGCGTAACAGTCCCTCTTTTTAGGGCCGCTGCGCAGCCCAGCGGGAGCAAGCTCCCTCGCCACAAAAGCATGCCTGCTACACATGCGTTGCACGACAAAAATCCCGTGGCGGTGAACGCGACCTGTAGCAGCTGCCGAAGGCTGCGTTCGGCTGCGCCAGCTGCTACAGAGGTCAGATCAGTCGATGGATCTGCTCTTCACTCAAGCCTGCTTTGCGCAGAATGCCTGTGCTGTGTTCCCCTCGGGTCGGCACCTTGCCAACCGCCGAAGGCGTCGCTGAAAACCGTGGCGCTGGTGCCGCCTGCAACACGCCGTTCTCACGCGAGTACACGCCACGTTCGGCCATATGCGGATGGTGCAGGGCTTCGACCGGCGTCAATACCGGGGCGAAGCAGGCATCGGTGCCTTCCAGTAGATCGATCCAGTGCTGGCGTGGCTGGCTGGCAAACACGGCTTCCAGTCGCTTACGCAATGGCCCCCACAAACGTGGATCGTAGGGGCTCTTGAAGTCCGGGTCGTCCCCCAGTCCGAGCTTGCTGAACAGCAGCGCATTGAACTGCGGTTCAAGGGCTTGCACGCTGACAAACAATCCATCGGCACACGCATAGGTACGCGCCCAGTGCGCGCCATCGAGCAGCCCGCGACCGCGCTCCAGTGGCTGCTGACCGGCAGCGTGCGCCGACAGCAACAGGTTCATCAGGTTGGCGCTGCCATCGACAATCGCCGCATCCACCACCTGACCGACACCGTTGGTGCTGGCGTTGATGATCCCGGCCAGAATGCCCATCGCCAGGTACAGCGCACCGCCACCCAGATCGCCCACCAACGTAGGAGGCGCCATCGGTGGCTGACCAGCCTCGCCACTGAACCACAAGGCGCCGGACAGCGCGATGTAGTTGAGATCGTGGCCGGCGGCCTGCGCCAGTGGACCGTGTTGGCCCCAGCCGGTCATGCGCCCGTAGACCAGCCGTGGGTTGCGCGCCAGGCACACGTCGGGGCCCAGGCCCAGGCGCTCCATGACACCGGGGCGCATGCCTTCGATCAATGCGTCGGCACCCTCGATCAGGCGTAACACCGCGTCGACGGCTTCAGGGTCTTTGAGGTCCAGGGCAATCGATTGTTTGCCGCGATTGACGATAGCGTGCTTGCCAAGGTCGAGCATGTCAGCGCCCTTGGTAACCGAGCGCTCGACAAGGATCACCTCGGCGCCCATGTCCGCCAACAACATGCCGCAAAACGGCCCCGGGCCGATGCCGGCGATTTCGACGATACGAACGCCGTCCAATACGCCCATGTGCGTACTCCTTTGGATGAATTTAGAGGTGGGGGAGGTTAACGACGTAGAAACAACGCGGTCATCACGGCATGCAACACCACCGCAGGCCACAGTAATAACCCGCCGCCGACCCACACGCCGATGTACGCTAGGTACAACGCAATCGCCCCGTTGTAGAACAGCATCGAACGCAGCGCGGCCGGGTTGGCCGCTTTGGGCCAACACGCGATGCCGAGCGCAATCAGCGCGATGCCGAAACAGCGGGCGACCAGGTCGGTCGCGTCCGTCGCGGTCATCCCCAGCAACAGGTTGCAGACAAGGCCCGGCGTGAGCAGCAGCGCCGCGCCGGTCGCCAGTTCGATAACCGCAGAAACTACAAGAAGCTTATGCGGGGTAAGGGCGGGTACTGGATTCATGATCGTCCTTTGAGGAAAGAGAGGCGCTGGTTGCGCGGTCCTGTCGGATGAATTCGGCGGCTTGCTCGCCGATCATTACCGTGGCGGCGGTGGTGCTGCAACCAATGATAGTCGGCATGATCGAGGCATCGACCACACGCAGGCCTTCCAGCCCGTGCACCTTCAAGCGTGCATCCACGACAGCCATGGCGTCGCTGCCCATTTTGCAAGTCCCCACCGGGTGATAGAGGGTGTCGGACCGGTTGCGCAGGACGCTTTCGACTTCGGCGTCGGTGAACATCGGCTCATCAATGACATCTGTTGGGTTGAATGCCTTGAAGGCCGGAGTCGCCATCACCTTCTGGATGATGCGATAGCCTTTGATCAATGTCTTGATGTCGTCCGGGTGGGTGAGAAAGGCCGGGTCGATCAGTGGCGGGACCATGGGGTCCGCGCTGGCCAGGCTGAGTTGCCCGACGCTTTTCGGGTGCAGCAGGCAAGCATGAATACTCAGGCCATGACCGCGATACAGCGTGCGACCGTGGTCGGCGAACATGGCGATGGTCAGGGCCAGTTCGATGTCCGCCTGATGCAACTCAGCAGAGGTCTGGACGAAGGCACAGGCCTCGGCGAAGTTGGTGGTCAGCGGACCGCTGCGTCGCCGCCAGTAACGGATCGCCGCTTTGGCGATGTCCCAGGCTCCCGCCAGTGACAGGCCGATCAGGTGACGGGATTTCACACGGTATGAATGCACGTAATCGATGTGATCCACCAGGTTCTGGCCTACGCCCGGCAGTTCATGGACCACCGGGATGTCGAACTTCAGCAGCTCGCCAATCGGCCCCACGCCAGACAACAGCAGCAGATGCGGCGAATTGAAGGCCCCGGAACTCAGAATCAACTCGTGACGCGCGTGCAAGGTGCGCTTGACGCCGTTCTGGATGAACTCGACGCCCACCGCGCGCTTGCCGTCGAACAAGAGACGAGTGGCGTGTGCGTGGGTTTCGATGTGCAGGTTCGCCCGGTGGCGGTTTGGCGTCAGGTAGGCCTTGGCCGCGCTGCAACGCTGTCCGTCCTTTTGCATGACCTGCACACGACCGAAACCTTCCATGCTCGCGCCGTTCTGATCGGGGCAGGCCGGGTAACCCGCCTGTACGCCGGCCTCGACAAAGGTTTCGCCAAAGGGATTGGGCGAGGAGTGGAAACGCACATTCAGCGGGCCGTTCTGGCCGTGCAATTCGTCTTTGAAGTGTTCGTTGTGCTCGGCGCGCTTGAAGAACGGCAGCACCTCGCGATAGCTCCAGCCAGGATTGCCCAGGGCGGCCCAGCGGTCGAAGTCTTGCGGGTGACCGCGGTGATAGGCCATGGCATTGATCGAAGAACTGCCGCCCAGGGTCTTGCCCCGTGGTTGATAACCGGTGCGGCCGTTCAAGCCGGTTTGCGGCACGGTCTGGTATTGCCAGTTGTTGATCGAGGTTGGCACCATCGCCGCGACACCGGCCGGCATGTGCACCAGCGGATGAGTGTCGGGGCCACCGGCTTCCAGCAGGCAGACGGAACTGTTCGGATCTTCCGACAAGCGACTGGCGACCACGCAGCCGGCAGCACCCGCGCCCACAACGATGTAATCGAAATGCGTGTTCTCGTTCATGCGTTATTCTCTTTGTTCGATGCACAACTCAACGCATTGTGTGCAGAACGCCGGGTCGACACCGGTCAATAGAATGAATTCAACGGTCACTGGGAAAGGTGACTATCGCGCCAAGCATTGGAACATCACGCAGAAGCGCCATGCCGGTGATTGACCGATACAGATCCGGGGGCGAGTATCGGTTCTCGCATCCCCAGCAGTCAGGCCCATGTCAGGTTCGAAAATGGATACGTTCGGTACCGAAATTCCGTTGCAAGAAGACGCGCTGCAACCCTCCACCATCGGCAGCTATACCGTGGCTATTGCGCGGGCGCTGGACGCCAGTGGCATCGACAGCAAACGGATTTTCACCGCCACGGGCATCCCGCTGGGCCTGTCCACCGATCCGATGACCCGCTTGCCGGCCACTACCATGACGCGTTTGTATCGCGCCTGTGTCGATGTGACCAACAACCCGTATTTTGGCCTGACCGTGGCCAAGCATATCCATCTCACCCACTTGCACGCCTTGGGTTATTCCTTGGCTGCCAGCGGGTCCCTGATGGATTTCTGCCGACGCCTGGAGCGCTATTTCCGTTTGGTGTCCCAGGTTGCCAAGGCCAACGTCAGCCAGACCGACGAGCACGTCTTGCTGCGTTTCGACCACTTGGTCGAGCTCTGCGGCGAGACGGAAGATGCGTTCTTCGCCTTTCTGATCCGGGTGATGCGCTTGCTCTACAAGCAAGAGTTCAAGCCCGTGCGCGTGGAAATGCGCCGGCCGATGCCGCATGAGGGCGCGGCCCCGTATGAAGCATTGTTCCGTGCGCCGGTGTTGTTCAAGCAGCCGTCCAGCCTGCTGGTGTTCGACAAGATAGACCTGCAGCAAGTGCTGACCGGGTCCTGTCCAGAATTGGCTCAAGTCAATGACAACATCGTGATTGGCTATCTGGCGCGCCTGGACAAGCATGATGTGATCACCGGGGTCACCCAGAAAATCATCGAGTTCCTGCCCAACGGCGACTGCACTCGAGACAAGGTCGCCAGCGCGTTGTGCATGAGCCCGACCAAATTGCAGCTCAAGCTCTCCCAGCGCGGCACTCATTTCCAGCAACTGCTTGATGACACCCGCAAGGAACTGGCGTGCAGCTATCTGAGCCAGGCATCACGCCCGGTGACCGAAATCACCTTCCTGCTGGGCTTCAGTGACACCAGTAACTTCACCCGCGCCTTCAAACGCTGGACCGGGTTGTCGCCGACGGATTATCGCCAGCAACCCTGAAACATCCTTCCTGCACAAAAAACTCCCCAGGCTCCGCAACGTCGATCAGCTAAGTCATAACGCGATCCGTAGCAGCCGGACGCAGGCTTCGCCAGCTGCTACAAAAATTGCTTTACCGCTGAAATTGTTTAGCTGACCGATGATTTGGCCCAATTGACCGGCACCCCCCCGACTGCTCGCGATACAACAGTCTCGACCGATCCGGCCTGCGTTCCATAGAGCAGAACGCACCCCTGGATCCGGCACTTTCTTGAATGACTTTTCGTGAAACCACAGAGAAGGCGAGCACGCTAGATGAATAACAACAATAAGATCTGCCCAACCAATCTGCGACGCGGGCTTCTGGCCTCGGCGGTTCTCGCCGGGTTGGGAATGACGCCAGTGCAGGCATTCGAGTTCGACACGGGGAACGAGGACCTGTCGGTACGTTTCGACAACACCTTCAAGTTCAACTACGCCCAGCGGGTCGAAGCGCCGAATACCAAACTTGCCAACTCGTGGAACAACAACGACGGCGATCGCAATTTTTCGTCCGGCAGCCCTGTCGCCCAGCGCCTCGACATCCTCTCGGAGCTGGATGTGGTGTACAAAAAACAGATGGGTTTTCGGGTCAGTGCCAACAGCTGGTACGACCATGCGTATGACGATATCGGCAGTTTCAACCCCTCGACCAATCAACTGAATGACGGCAGACCCGATTCGCGTCACCAGAGCGGTTATGCCGACCGTTACTACAACGGTCCTTCGGCGGAAATCCTCGACGCATTCGTGTTCGGCAGCACCGAGGTCGGCGACGAGTCGTTGCTGAGCGGCAAGGCCGGCAAGCACACCCTTTATTGGGGCGAAAGCGTGTTGGCTTTTGCCCACGGCAACAGTTATGGCCAGTCGGGTCTGGATTTGTCCAAGGCCCTTGCCGTGCCGGGCACTGAAGCCAAAGAGCTGTTCATTCCGCGAAACCAGTTGTCCACCAGCCTCACCGTCAACCAGGAGTTGACCTTGGCCGCGCAATATTTCCTCGACTGGGACGCCGCGCGGTTGCCAGAGTCAGGCACGTACCTGGGCTTCAACGACGGGATCCAGAGCGGCGGCCACAACCTGTCGCTGATCGCCGCGCAGAATCCTCGTTTCGGTACACCCGGTCCGTTGGGCGCCAATCAGTTCCTGCGACTCACCAATGGCCACACGTACACGCCTGACAACCACGGTGACTTCGGTCTGATGGCCAAGTGGAGCCCGGCGTGGCTCGATGGCACCTTGGGTGTTTACTACCGAAAAACCTCGGACATCCTGCCCAATCTGGTGCTGCAACCGACCGCCGTCGGGCCGGCGCAGTTGATTTCCGGCAACGCTGGCAGTTACAACCAGTTCTACGTCGACGACATCGACGTCTACGGTTTCAGCCTGGCCAAAAGCATCGCAGGCGTGAGCGTCGGTTTCGACCTCAACTACCGCCAAAACATGCCGCTGTCCAGCGTTCCGGCCACCGTCAACCCAACGCTGGGCGCAGCAGGGCGCCCGGGTTTCATCAGCAGCTTTGATGGTGAAAATGGCGTGGCTCGCGGCAATACCGTGCATGCGGTTTTAAACGGCCTGACGACCTTCGGCGATACCCCGTTCTGGGATTCCTCTTCATTGCTGGTCGAGCTCGGCTATAGCCGCTGGCTGGACGTGACCGAGAACAAGCAACTGTTCAAGGGCGAAGACTGGTACCGCGGTGTCGACAAGGTGTCCAAGGACAACTACATCCTCGGCATGAACTTCAACCCGACCTGGTATCAGGTGTTCCCCGGCATCGATATGTTCATGCCGGTCAGCTACAACGTCGGCCTCGCGGGCCAGTCCGCCGTGCAACTGGGCGGCAACAAAGGCACCGGCAGCTACTCGGTCGGCGTCGGCATGGATGTGCGCAGCCAGTACCGTTTCGACCTCAAGTACGTCGATAACTTTGGCGACTTCGACACCTGCGGTTC
The DNA here is from genome assembly GCF_059695935.1 of Pseudomonas sp. LBUM1660. Taxonomy (NCBI): domain Bacteria; kingdom Pseudomonadati; phylum Pseudomonadota; class Gammaproteobacteria; order Pseudomonadales; family Pseudomonadaceae; genus Pseudomonas; species Pseudomonas sp. LBUM1660. The sequence goes on from NZ_CP166795.1 coordinate 2,660,880, forward strand.
TGCCGGCAACGCCGGTACGCAAGGCGATGGGGCGGCTCCGGGTGCCAACGGTCAATACAACTGCGTTCCCGGCCAGACCTCTGCGTTTGCCGGTACCGTGGCCCAGCTCAAGGATCGCGGCATGGTCACTTTCACTTTTAAAACCACCCTCTGATCTTCGAGCTGTGCGTTAACAGGAGACACTCATGAATTTCATCAAATCAGTATTGGCTACCGCACTGGCGCTGGCCGTCGCAGGGTCCGCCCATGCGGCCGTCAGCGCCGACCAGGCTGCGAAACTCGGCACCAGCCTGACGCCGGTAGGGGCTGACAAAGCCGCCAACGCCGATGGCAGCATTCCCGCTTACACGGGCGGGCTGACGACGATTCCAGCCGATTTCAAAACCGGCGACTCGTTCCGCCCGGACCCGTTTGCGGCGGAAAAGCCGCGCCTGGTGATCACTGCTCAGAACCTCGCCGAGCAAAAAGACAAACTGACCGCGACGGCCCAGGCGTTGCTCAGCCGTTATCCGTCCTATCGTCTCGACGTGTACCCGACCCATCGCAGCGTTGGACTGCCCAAAGGGGTATTGGACAACACCGCTAAAAATGCCGTGACCGCCAAGACCACCGACGGTGGCCTGTCACTGGAAAACGTCCTGCCGGGTGTGCCGTTTCCGATCCCGGCCGACGGTAACGAAGCGATGTGGAACCACTTGCTGCGTTATCAAGGCGTGGCCATGACCAACAAGTACGATTCCTGGAACGTTGACTCCTCCGGCGCGGCGTCCCTGAGTTCCACCGGTAATTTCTTTATCGAATACCCGTTGTACTCGCCGGTACGCCCGGTCGGTCCAGTGTCGGCCGATGAAGTGTTCTACAAGATCAAACTCGCGTACTCCGGCCCGGCTCGCCGTGCCGGTGAAGCGCTGTTGCTCATGGATTCGGTCAACCCGCTGACTCAGCCGCGTCGCGCCTGGCAATACTTGCCGGGGCAACGTCGGGTGAAGCTGGCGCCGGACCTGGCCTACGACACGCCAAACCCCGGCACCGTCGGCGCCGCGACTTACGACGACGCCTTCCTGTTCAACGGCGCGATGGACCGTTACGACTTCAAACTGGTCGGCAAGAAAGAACTCTACGTGCCGTACAACACCTACAAACTGAGCTACCACAAGGACGCGGCCGATGTGATGAAGGCCAATCACGTCAACCCCGACCTGCTGCGTTGGGAGCTGCACCGCGTGTGGGTGGTCGAAGCCACGCTTAAACCGGGCAAGCGCCACATCTACAGCAAGCGCACGTTCTACCTCGACGAAGACAGCTGGATCGCTTTGGCCTCCGACGAGTATGACGCCCGTGGCCAGCTCTACCGTGGCGGCTTCTCGCACCTGACTTACAGCTATGACGTGCAGGCCCCGGACACGATCAACCACATGCTCTATGACCTGATTTCCGGCGCCTACAACGTCAACGGTTTCTACGGCCCTTACGGTGGCCTGAAGTACATCGATCCGCTGTCCAAGGCGCAATGGTCCGCCGAGTCGCTGGCCGGCACCGGCATCCGTTAAACCCTGCAATCCCCCCTGTGTGAGCGAGCCTGCTCGCGATAGCGGTCTGACAGTCGACCTCTGCGTTGAATGTACTGGCCTCATCGCGAGCAGGCTCGCTCCCACAAGGGAACTGTGGTGTGCACTGAGAAAATAATAATGACGATGATCAAGTGGTTTTTGCTTGCCGCGCTGTCAGCTTCCCTGGCCGTGCCTTTTACCCGGCCGGTGATCGCTGGCGAGTTTGCCGGTGTGCTCGATACGCCTGCACTGCATAGCGATCTGGCCGCGCAGTCGACGTTGACCGGGTTGACCCTGGCCGGCGAGCGATTGGTTGCCGTGGGCCAACGCGGGCACATTTTATATTCCGATGATGCCGGCCAGCACTGGCAGCAGGCACAGGTGCCGGTCAGTTCGGATTTGGTTGCCGTGCACTTTCCAAGCCCTCGACAAGGATGGGCAGTCGGGCACGATGGCGTGGTCCTGCACAGCATCGACGCCGGCCAGACTTGGAGCCGACAACTGGACGGGCGTCAGGTCGGGCCGATTCTGCTTGATTACTACCAGTATCAACTGGCCAACCAACCCGACAACGCAGACCTGCAAGCTCGGGTCAGCGACGCTCAACGCATGGTCGAGGACGGTGCCGACAAACCTTTCCTTGATGTCTGGTTCGAAAGCGAACAGGTCGGTTACATCATTGGCGCCTTCAACCTGATTTTCCGCACCGACGATGGCGGTCGCAGCTGGACACCGTTGCTCGAACACACCGACAACCCCAGTGCCCTGAATCTCTACGCCCTACGCCCGGTGGGTGCCGATTTGTTCGTGGTCGGCGAACAAGGCCTGGTGATGAAGCTGGACCGCGCGAGTGGCCGCTTCAACGCTACCCCTACGCCGTACAACGGCAGCTTTTTCGGCATTACCGGCAAACCGGGAGCCACGCTGGTCTTCGGTCTGCGTGGCAATGTCTTTCGCAGCACTGACAGTGGAGCGAGCTGGAGCAAAATCGACCTCGGTCTACCTCTGAGCATTACCGCCAGCAGCGTCACTGCCGATGGCCGGATTGTGCTGGTCAGCCAGGCCGGCCACGTGCTGGTCAGTGTCGATGACGGCGCAAGCTTCCAGATCAAACCGAACACCTCGCTGGCCCCGGTGGCCGCCGCGCAAGTGGCCACTGGCAGCTCGCTGGTGCTCGCAGGCACCCGTGGCCTGCGGCAGTTTCCCCTTGAATAAGCCCGGCATTACAAAGAGAACTCCATGATGGGTCACTACGAACTTGAAACAATGCCGGTCATCCGCGAGCTCAAGGGCTTCGACGCACGCTCTGGTAACGCCCTGGAACGGCTGATTTTCAACAACCGCTTGTGGGTGGTGCTGGCCTGCCTGATGGTGACGGTGGCGCTGAGCTTTTTCGCCATGACCCGGCTGACGCTCAATGCCAGCTTCGAAAAGATGATCCCGCAGAGCCAGCCTTTCATTAAAAACTACCTGGAGAACCGCCAGGCCTTGCGCGGTCTGGGCAATGCCGTGCGGGTTGTGGTTGAAAGCAGCAATGGCGACATTTTCGATCCGCACTATCTGGACGCCTTGAAAGAGATCAACGACGAACTGTTCGTGACCCCGGGTGTCGATCGTGCGTGGATGAAGTCACTGTGGACACCGGCGGTGCGCTGGACCGAAGTCACCGAGCAAGGCTTTCAGGGCGGCCCGGTGATGCCCGACTCCTATGACGGTTCGGCGCAGAGCGTTCAGCAGTTACGGCAGAACATCGCCCGTTCGGGCATCGTCGGCAGTTTGATCGGCAACAACTTCAAATCGAGCATGATCTTCGTGCCGCTGCTGGAGAAAGACCCGGTCACCGGGCAGGGCATCGACTACCACCAGTTCTCGAAAACCCTCGAAGAAAAGCTGCGCAACAAGTACGAGTATGAAGGTGGCGTTCGCGTTGTGGGCGAGGAGGGCAAAGGCCCGATCAAGATCCGCGTCATCGGTTTCGCCAAACTGGTCGGCGACCTGATCGATGGCTTGATGCAAGTGATGCTGTATTTTGGCGCCGCCGCGCTGATTGCCACGGCCATCATTTTCTACTTCACCCGGTGTGTGCGCAGTACGGCGCTGGTGATCCTCTGTTCCGTGATTGCAGTGGTCTGGCAATTGGGCCTGGTCGCACTGTTTGGTTTTGCGCTGGACCCGTTCTCGATTCTGGTGCCGTTTCTGGTGTTCGCCATCGGCGTCTCCCACGGCGCGCAGAAGATGAACGGGATCATGCAGGACGTCGGTCGCGGCACTCATCAATTGGTTGCTGCACGTTACACCTTCCGCCGTCTGTTCCTGGCGGGGCTGACCGCGTTGCTGGCCGACGCCGTGGGCTTTGCCGTGTTGATGCTGATCGATATCCCTGTGATTCAGGACCTGGCGATTACCGCCAGCATCGGTGTCGCGGTGCTGATCTTCACCAACCTGGTGTTGCTGCCGGTGTTGCTGTCGTATTGGGGCGTGAGCCGCAAGGCGGCCGAGCGCAGTCTGCGTGCAGAGAACAAGGAACTGCGCGGCAAAGGCATGGGGGCGCTCTGGAGTTTCCTCGACAAGTTCACCGAACGCCGCTGGGCCACCGTTGCCGTCGTCATCTCGGGTTTGTTGGCGGTGGGCGGAATTGTTGTCAGCCAACATCTAAAGATCGGCGACCTCGATCCTGGCGCCCCGGAACTGCGTTCTGACTCGCGCTACAACCGTGACAACGCTTACATCACGGCCAACTATTCTCTGTCCAGCGACCAGTTCGCGATCATGCTCAAGACCCCCAGTGAAGGCTGCCTGAAATACGAAACCCTGGTGGAAGCCGATCGTCTGGCCTGGCTGTTGCAGCAGCAACCGGGGGTGCAAACCACGGTGTCGCTGGTCAATGCGGTGCGCCAGATCACGGCGGGTTCCTATGAAGGCAACCCGAAGATGTTGACCATCGCGCGCAACCAGGACGTGCTCAACTACGGCGCGCAGCAGGCGTCGGTCAGCAGTCCGGACCTGTTCAACAATGATTGCTCGATGATGCCGATCGTGGCGTATCTGTCGGATCACAAGGCCGAAACCCTCGACCGCGTGGTGCAAGTGGCCGAAACGTTTGCTCGTGAACACAGCAACGGCGAGCGTCAGTTCATGCTCGCCGCCGGCAGCGCCGGGATTGAAGCGGCGACCAACATCGTTGTGCGCGACGCCAACCGCACGATGCTGTTGTACGTGTACGGCGCTGTCATTGTGCTGTGCTTCATCACCTTCCGCAACTGGCGCGCGGTGGTGGTGGCGGTGGTGCCGTTGATGCTGACTTCAATACTTTGCGAGGCCTTGATGGTCTGGCTCGGTATGGGCGTCAAAGTCGCCACGTTGCCGGTGATCGCCCTCGGCGTGGGGATTGGCGTGGATTACGCGTTGTACCTGTTGAGCGTGCAACTGGCGCAGCAACGTGCCGGTTTGTCGCTGACCGAGGCCTACCGCAACGCCGTGGCGTTCACCGGGAAAGTGGTGGCATTGGTCGGGATTACCCTCGCCGCCGGTGTCATCACCTGGGCCTGGTCGCCAATCAAGTTCCAGGCGGACATGGGCATCCTGCTGACGTTCATGTTCATCTGGAACATGATCGGGGCGTTGGTGCTGATTCCGGCGCTATCGCACTTCCTGTTGCGCAAAGTGCGATAGGCAGGATCATCGATTAAAAGTGATAGTTCAGTAGCCTCGGCAATGATCGCCGTTGATCGAATTCACTCCAGGGGCGGCGAGCAGCGCTCGTCGCCCCCTGACGGTTACTTGCCGGTAGCGGCTGCCAGCAGCGGCGCCATTTGTTCATCGGTCAGTGCGGCCTGAACTTCCATCTTCATGAGGTCGTTCCACTCCAGCACCCACTTTTGAATCGCTATAGGATCGTTCGCCTCCGCCACGCCAAAACCGCTCGAACCGCCTATGGCATGCCAGCGTCCGAGCATTTTGACGCCGGCCGGTGGGGCGCCCCCGGTCTTGAGGAAACGCTCGATGGCTTTGTTGCGATTGTCCGCACTGATCGACCATTTGACTATGAATAACATCTGCCACCTCCTGCTACGGATTGGCACCTGTTTGTCTTCGCGCACCTGGCTGGTGCCGGGGCCACGATTACGCCTCTGTTCCCAGCGCTCTATTCTGGCTGGTGTAAAACCCTTTCTCCCATGAGAAGGCATAGCAGCGCCCTGTCGTTCGCGTATGACCGCTGATCCTATTTAATGGCCTTTTCAAGGATTGAACGACGCCGCCGTCAACGCCTGTTTCACCAGCGAAACATCGGCAGCGGCTTGAGCGGGGAGCGCAGGAATTGCCGTGCGGTTTGCCGGAGCAGCATCCCGTGAAAGCCATGATTGGGCAGCGCCGCCTTCACCGTTTTGATGTAGGCCCGTGGCAGGCCGAACGTCAGCAGTCCGAGCGACACATCAATGACATCGGCGCGCCGGAAGGGCTCGACGCTGAGCGCATGGTCGGCACCGTAGGGCCGCACTTTGTGGTGTTCCAGGATCAGTGCCGTCACTTCGCCGCTCAAGTGCGACAGTTGCCGATTGGCGAGGTAGTCGGTGGCCAGGCGCACCGAGGGTTCCAGGTAATCGATGGTTTGATCGGTCCAGATGCCCAGGTCGTGAAACGCCCCGGCGATCTGCACGGCTTCGGAGGGCAGGCCTTCAATGCCGCTGATCGCGCGGTAGAAGTTCAGCACCCGGTAAATGTGATTGCGATAACCCGACAAATCGGTACCGATCGCCAGTGCGTAGGACGTCAGTATTTCGTCGGTAACGGGGAATTCGAGAAGGGGATTCATCGGTTCGGACCTCAGGCGTCGCGCAACAGGTCATTGGCGTTGAGGATCTCGAAGGCGATCTCCGGGCGTTTCTCCAGACTGCGGCGAATCGCGGCCGGGATCGACTGGCGGGTCTTGCGGCACAAGCCCGGCAACTCGCCGAGGGTGATGCCGATGCCGCGCATGGTACGCACTTCGTTGAAGCTGGGGACGATGTCCACGCGGATGCCCAGTTGTGCGTACATGCGGTTTTGCAAGCGTTCGAGGTCAGCCAGGCTTTGCAGGTTTTCCAGACGATCGAGCAGACGCTTTTCTTCCTGCCGGGTCAGAAACAGGATGCGCACGTCCGCGCCCGGTGTTTCCAGCAACGGGTCTCGCCCGCAAATGCAGGCGCCGGGCGGGCAGGGTGAGCGAATCGGAGCAGAGGTCGTCATTGGCCTTAATCATAGAGCGCCCCAGGCGAATCGTCAGTCGGAAATATCGGTCACCGGGATGATCTGTTCGCCATCGGGCTGAGTGCCGGTCACGGTTTTCCTTTCCCGACGATCATTGATCCAGTTGTCCACCTGGGCGCCGAACTCGGCCGGGGCTTTACGTCCGACCCTGCGGGCAAGGTCGAGAATGGTCTGCTGGGCGAGGGCGTCTTCCATGCGTTGCTGCGCGGTCATCATGACGGCGTGAACCGAGCAATGACCTTCCACTGCCCACGTCGGCGGGGAGCCCTCAAACAGCGCACAACGCCCACGGATATCACGGCAATCGAAGATCAGCTTCTGGCCATCAATGGCGTTGACGATGTCCAGCACGCTGATTTCGTCCGCCGGCCGCGCCAGCTTGAACCCGCCGCGCACGCCCTCGGTCGCGACGACCAGTTTGGCCTTGGCCAGCTTAGTGAAGATTTTCGCCAGGTAGTCCAGCGGCACGCCTTGCAGCTCAGCGAGGTCGCGCACGCTTGCCTCACGGCTGTCGCCGTAATCGCCCACCAGAAAAAGCAGGCAGTGAATGCCGTACTCAACGCCCGCGCTGTAAAGAGACATGGTTATCTCCGACTGAATGAGTCGCCAATGTTACCAGCCGATGGTCGGGGGCGCAACGAACCATCGGCATGGCCTAAATCGTCTATCTGTCCCGTGCTTCTTATATATAGAAGCTTTTGTGTAGACTTTCGAGGTGTCTGTATTTGTGATGATAACCATCGATAGAAGGGCGTTGCTTCTAGTAACTAGGATCACTATAGTCGCCGTTGTCAGCTCGGCAGCGAGTTCAATCTTTGGTCTTCCTCGGAGTTAAAACAATGAAACAGCACATTCTGGTTATCGGCGCAGGTTTCGGTGGCATGTGGACGGCGTTGAGCGCCACGCGCCTGTTGGACATCCACAATCAAAACGACGTGGAAGTCACGGTACTGGCGCCTCAGGCCGAGCTGCGTGTACGTCCGCGTTTCTACGAACCGAATGCTCATCAACTGGCCGCACCCTTGGGCGATCTGTTCGAGGCCGTCGGTGTGAAGTTCATTCAGGGCGCAGCGCAATCCATCGACGTGCAGCAAAAACAAGTCGGCTACACCGATGCATCGGGTGCCGAACAGGTGTGCAGCTACGACAAACTCGTTCTGGCCACCGGCAGTGGTCTTGCGCTGCCCAACACCCCGGGCGTGGCCAAACACGCGTTCGACGTGGACCAGATCGAACAAGCCGTGCGCCTGGAAAACCATCTGAAATCCCTGGTCAACCTGCCAGAAAGCAAAGCGCGCAACACAGTCGTGGTGGCCGGTGGCGGCTTTACCGGGATTGAAACAGCGACGGAAATGCCGGCGCGCCTGCGGGCCATCCTCGGTGAAGAGGCCGACATCGAAGTGATCATCGTCGATCGCGGTGAAAAAGTCGGGGCGTCCTTGGGCAGCGAAATCAGCCAGTCCATCGCCGAAGCCAGCACTGAGCTGGGCGTGAAATGGCGCTTGAAGTCGTCGGTCGTTGCCGTCGATGAAAACGGTGTGACCCTGGCCGATGGCCAGCGCATCGACGCCAAGACCGTGGTGTGGACCACCGGTGTACGGGCAAGCTCGCTGACCGAGCAGATCCCGGCCGAACGCGATCACCTCGGTCGCCTGCACGTCGATGCGCATCTGAAAGTCATCGGCCAGGACGATATTTTCGCCACCGGCGATGTGGCTTATGCCGCCACGGATGACATCGGCAACTACGCCATGATGACCTGCCAACACGCGATCTCGTTGGGGCGTCACGCTGGCAACAACGTCGCTGCGCAGATCCTGGGCGTGGACCCGACGGCGTACAGTCAGCCCAAGTACGTCACCTGTCTGGACCTGGGTGCCTGGGGCGCGGTTTACACCGAGGGCTGGGATCGCCAGGTCAAACTGGTCAAGCAGGAAGGCAAGTCGCTCAAGACCCAGATCAACACGCTCTGGATCTATCCGCCGGCCGCTGACCGTGCCACCGCACTGGCGGCTGCGGATCCGATGATTCCGGTTGTTGCCTAAGAGATTGGCAGTGCTGTCTCGATAAGACTGCTTGCGTAAAAAATCCCGCTCAAATCATCTTGAGCGGGATTTTTTATTCCCGTGCGCAAGGCTTGCCGACCGACCAGCAACCATTTGCCAGCCTTCTTTTGCCAGATCTGCAAGTTGTCGATTTCAGTCGGGGCCCGCTCGGTGCCCTTGATCGCCTGTGCCGAAAAATGATGGCGAACCCGCGCTCATCATCCGAGACTGGTTCAGGCCAGCATCGACAGTAAGGCACCTTGGCGGTCCAGTTTGGCCAGGTCGTCGAAGCCTCCGACATGGGTGTCACCGATGAATATTTGCGGCACGCTGCGACGACCGCTGCGGGTGAGCATCTCCTGGAATTTTCCGGGGTCCGACTGAACGTTGATTTCCCGGGTGGCGATGCCTTTGCTGGCCAGCAACGTCTTGGCATTGCGGCAATAAGGGCAGGTGTCAGTGGTGTAAAGCGTCACGGTACTCATGGGGTGTACTCCTCGGGTCAGACATCCGCCTCAAGCATCGATGGCAGGGAAGTCGATCTCGGTCAGGGCCAGATTGTTGAGGTAGTTGGTCAGCGTCTGCGACGCAATGTGGGCGACCACCTCGATGATCTTGGCGTCGGTGATGCCGGCTGCACGCGCCGCTTCAATCTGCTCGTTGCTCAGGTGGCCACGACTTTCGGTGATTTGTCGGGCCAGGGTGGCGAATGCATTGAGTTGCCCCTGCCGGGCGCTGAGAATGTCTGGCGCCGACAACCCGGCCTTGCCGGCGAACAGCGTGTGCGCCGCCAGGCAGTAGTCGCAGCCGTTGACCTGAGAGGTGGCCAGAAAAATGGCTTCTTTTTCAGGGGCGCTCAGGGACGTTTTGCCCAGCGCCACCGACTGTTGCAGGTAAGCAGACAGTACGGCGGGGGCATGGGCCAGCGTCTTGAAGACGTTGGGCAAAAAGCCGATTTTTTTCTGCACGCCTTCCAGCAACGGGCGAGTGGTATCGGTGGCATGTTCAAGGTTCAGGGGGGCGATGCGGCTCATGGTGAGACTCCGTCGATTCAAGCGCGGTGTGCGCTGGGTACGGGGTCCATGCTATGGATCATTGCTGGCCTTGAGGGTGCAAATCGTCGAGGATATGCGACAGATCGTCCAGATTTGTCCCCGGGGGAGTCGTTCCATGGATCGCTTGTCCACCTTGCTCACGCATTTCGGTGTCAGTGCCGGCACCTTTCACAGTGGGGATTTTTGCGGCGTCACGTCCTTTGATGGCGAACAGGCCACCGGGCACCTGCATTTGCTTCAGGCCGGCGAACTGACGCTCAAGCTGGCTGATGAGAAAGACCTGCAGCTCAATGAGCCGACGCTGATTTTTTTCCCGCGACCTTATCGTCATCGGTTGTTCGCCAGCGAAGCCTCGGGCACGCAACTGGTGTGCGCGTCCCTGGAATTCGACGGCGGTGCGGGCAATGCCTTGGCGGCGGCACTGCCTGATTACATGGTGCTCAAACTCGACAGCATCCCGACCCTGGCCGGCACGCTGGACTGGCTGTTCCGCGAGGCTTTCGGCGGCATTTGTGGTCGCGAAGCGATGATGGATCGGCTGTTCGAACTGCTGGTGATTCAGTTGTTGCGGCACATCCTGACCAGTCGTGACCAGACCCCCGGGATGATGGCCGGTCTCGCCGACCCACGCCTGGCGCGCCCCTTGAGCCTGATGCACGATTCGCCCGGCAAGGCCTGGACCGTGGCCGAACTGTCGGCGGCGGCCAACATGTCCCGGGCCAGTTTCGCCGACTACTTTCGCTCGGTGGTGGGGCAGACGCCGGTCGACTATCTGGTGAGCTGGCGGATCAGCCTGGCGCAAAAACGCTTGCGTGAAGGCAAGTCCATCGCGCTGATCGCCGATGAAGTCGGCTACGAAAGCCCCTCGGCGCTGGCCCGGGCGTTCCGGCGCAAAACCGGTGCCAGCCCGCGCGAGTGGTTGCAAGACGTCAAGCGTCCGCGATGACCACCCCCGTCGGTCAAGCACATTCCCTGTGGGAGCGAGCCTGCTCGAGAAGAGGCCGGTACATCCAACATCGATAGCGACTGACCCACCGCTTTCGCGAGCAGGCTCGCTCCCACAGGTTTGGTGGCGGTGAGATAGACTCATTTACGGGCACCGACCGTGGGAGTGACACCTGTGGCGCAATTCAAATGGACTCACTGATCACCGCCGCAGCGCACGCACTCGCGGCGGGCGATCCCCTCGGTGCGTTGAACCGGGTTGCCTTGCGCGACGATGCACCTGCGCTGGCGCTTCGCGGCATCGCCATGGCGCAGTTGGGCGATCTGGTCCGGGCCAAGGCATTGGTGCGCAGCGCCGCACGCGCCTTCGGTGCGAAAGCGCCGGTGGCACGGGCGCGGTGCGTGGTGGCCGAGGCCGAAATCGCCCTGGCTTCACGGGATCTCGGCTGGCCGGTGAAGGCGCTCGAAGCGGCGCGAGTGACCTTGCAGGCGCATGGCGACGGCCTGAATGCGGCCCATGCGCGGTATTTGCAGATTCGCCGTTTGTTGTTGATCGGGCGTCTTGATGAGGTCGACAGTTTGCTCGCAGAGCTCGACCCTGCGCCGCTGCCACCGGCATTACGCGTTGTTCATGAATTGGTGGTGGCCGGGATCGCCGTGCGGCGACTCGAAACAAACAGGGCGCGGTCTGCGCTCGAAAGGGCTCAACGCGCTGCGTGCGACGCCGGCATTCCTGCGCTGACTGCCGAGGTTGCACACGCCGTTCATGTGCTCAACACGCCCGCTGCGCGGCTGATAGCCCGTGGCAAGGAGCGACCCCTGTTGCTGGATGAGGTGGAAGCGCTGCTTGGTTCGCCGTCACTGGTAGTGGACGCGTGCCGATACGGCGTGCGCGGCGCGGGAATGTCGATATCCCTGTCCAAACGCCCGGTGTTGTTCACCCTCGTGCGGGCATTGGCCGAAGCCTGGCCCGCGGACGTGGCGAGGGAAACACTGATCACCCAGGCCTTTCGCTTGAAGCTCACCGATGAATCCCATCGAGCAAGGCTGCGCGTCGAAATCGGTCGGCTTCGCACAGCGCTGAAGCCTCTGGCCGGTATCAGTGCGACGAAGCGCGGGTTTGCACTGCAGCCACAGGGTGCTGACGACGTTGTGGTGCTGGCGCGGCCCGTCGAAGAGCCGCAGGCGGCGCTGCTCGCGTTCCTGGCCGATGGCGAGTCATGGTCGAGTTCGGCGCTCGCCCTGGCGCTGAAGGCCAGTCAGCGCACTGTGCAACGGGCCCTTGATTCGCTAGCGGCGGCGGGCAAAGTGCAGTCGTTTGGCCGTGGGCGCGCCCGGCGCTGGATGGCGCCGCCGCTGCCGGGATTCGCGACGACTTTGTTACTCACAGCTTGGGTGCCGGGTGACTAGGATCCATCCCACCACCCAATGAAGAGGATGCAACCATGAAGCAATCATCTGCCGAGATCATCCGCGAATACGGACCCTTTCCGGGCGTCGACACCGTGCATGGCGTTTCTTATGACGGTCAGCACGTCTGGTTCGCCTCTGGAGAAAAACTCAACGCCCTCGACCCGGCAAGCGGTAAGACACCTCGTTCCATCGATGTCGCCGCGCATGCGGGAACGGCCTTTGACGGCCAGCACCTGTTCCAGATCGCCGAGGATCGCATTCAGAAGATCGATCCTTTGAATGGCCGTGTACTCGGCACCATTCCTGCGCCCGGCGGCGGTGGCGACTCAGGGCTCGCCTGGGCTGAAGGAACGCTTTGGGTGGGCCAGTATCGCGAACGCAAGATCCATCAAATCGACCCTGACACCGGCAAGATTCTTCGCACAATCGAATCCAACCGCTTCGTCACCGGCGTGACCTGGGTTGACGGCGCGCTGTGGCACGGCACTTGGGAAGGTGAGGAAGGTGAATTGCGGCGGGTAGATCCGAACACCGGGGAGGTGCTGGAAAGTGTCACGCTGCCAGCCGGTGTCGGCGTATCGGGGCTTGAATCCGATGGCGCGGACCGGTTTTTCTGTGGCGGAGGCAATAGCGGGAAAGTGAGGGCCGTTCGTCGGCCCGCCTCATCCTAAAACGTGAACTGACGCGAAGACCGGGGTGCGCTCTGGGCCAGTTCGATCTCCAGCAGGTGTTCAACCAATATGTCATTGAGAAACCGGAACTGATCGTTGAGCCCGACCACTTCGTTATTGAAGTGGTTCGCGGCTGCCGGTATCAGCAACGCCTCGAAGTTTTTGTCGAACACCAGTGACAGCTCTTTGCGAGAGACGAATGCCTGCGAATAGAAGTTGTTGCCGAACACCGGGAAGCTTACGGAAAGGCTGATGGCGTGGATCATGATCTGCGCTCCTCGGCGAGGACGATGTAGGAAAAACCAGTCAGCGTTACGCCCGTCAGGGCCAGGCAGGTCAGTAGATGGATCAACATGATTTTCCCCTCCTGTGTGAAGTTTTGCCTTGGGATGGGGTGATCCTGCGCTTGGCGGTTTTTTAGCGGAAGGCAATCGTCGCGATGGTGAGTATCGACGCCGTTGATGGTGATCTTCAGGGCTCCATCGCGAGCAGGCTCGCTCCCACAATGTTGAGTTCACCGCGATCCACTGTAGGCGCGAGCCTGCTAGCGATGAGGCCCTTGAAAACACCCCCAATCCCAAGCGAACAATTACCGCCGCCTATACTCAAATAAATACGCTTTTGAACACCGGACATACCGTCCGGGGAACTCTGTAGGAACCGCGATCTTGAACCTGCGTTCGCTGATCGTCGCCGTGATGGTGGTGTTGGCGGGTTGCGCCACGCCCGTGCGTGCCCCGGTGGTGGCGCCGATCGTGGTGGTGTCCGAGAGCACCTGGCGCCAGGTGGACCAGGAGATTGTCGCCGCGTCGCAGTCCGCCACCGAACAGACCAAAATCTACGCTCGCGGCGCCATGGATTACTGGCGCACGCGGGTCTATCAACTGACCGAAGAGAACTTCATTCCCTGGTTCAGCAGTTACTGGACCCAGGAATGGCTATCGGTGAAGGTCAGCTGGTACAGCCTCAGCGCCAAGGGCGAGCAGGATGCCTCGGCCAAGCGCCTGGCGGCCTACCTGCTGGAGCAATATCAGGAGCGCGTGCTGGCGCCGGTCGCAGTAGAGATCGATCCCGACGCAATCCTCGGCCTGGCAACAGCCTTCTACGTGGACATTATTCAGGAAGAATTGCAGCGAATCTCCCAGCGCCACGGCGTGCCGATGGCCCAGCTCAATGGCCGCATCCAGAAAATCCCCGCGATTGCACTGGGACCGCCGCCTGCGCGCGATGCTTCGTTGTATCAGGTCGTGCACACCCAACCGCTGAATACGTTGCCGGCGTACGCGGCGTTGATCGAGAAAATCCACAAGGCAGGCGGCGACAAGGGCGTTGATTCGACCGATACGGCGATGGCACCGGTGGCCAAGCGCGCCAGCCAGCGGATGGAGGCCGAGATGGCCCCGCGAGGGGCGGCCAGTGCGGTGGCCGCGGTAGCCGGTAAACTGGCCGGCGCCCTGATTTCGGTAGGGGTAGCAGGCGTTCGGGCGATCATTCAGGCCAACGACCGGCCGGACAGCGAAGCGTTGATTCGCAGCAGCCTGGGCAACACGTTCGACAAGGCCTGGATGAAACTGGTGCAGAACCCGACCACCGGTGTTATGGCGGGGACGCTGTACATGGCGGCGCAGATCGAGGGCAACCTGGCGGGGAGCGCCGACGTGCCGTCGGTCAGTTCGGGCGGCGGCGCTGTCGATTGGAGCCCGATGGAAACGACTACCCAGCAGACCGTTCCATAACCGAAGGAGAAACACCATGTCCTACGTTGATGGCTTCCTCGCTGCCGTCCCCACCGTCAATCGCGAAAAATTCAAGAAACACGCCGAAACCGCTGCGGTTATTTTCAAGGAATGCGGCGCGCTCAGCGTCACCGAATGCTGGGGTGACGATGTGCCGGACGGCAAAGTAACGTCGTTTCCCATGGCGGTGAAACTCAAGGAAGACGAAACCGTGGTGTTCAGCTGGATTATCTGGCCGGACAAGGCCACCCGTAATGCGGGCATGGACAAAATGATGAACGATCCGCGGATGCAGCCGGACGTCAATCCGATGCCCTTCGATGGCCAGCGCCTGGTCTTTGGTGGTTTTGAAATGATCGTGAAGGCCTGATCCCGACGAAAGGATCACTCCGGCGTCGGGGTGATCCTGCAACTTTTGCGGTTGCGGATCTCGCTGTCCGTCGGCCGCTCCCTGACGAATTCGAAGCGCGGCTCACCCTCGCTATAGTGAACCAGCCAGCCCCATTCCAGCTCGGACTCATCCTGCCCCGGTTTCGGTGGCATTGCCCACCATGGCTCTTTGCTGATGATCTGTCGCATGGCCCCCTCCCGTTGATTCGGTTGGTTCAACTATAACGTGCATGTCAGGAGCTGCCAGGCATGACTGACGAATCCCGTGAACCGTTCAAGCGGCTGTTTTTCGCACTCAACTGCCCGCCGGCGCAACGCAAGGTCATTGCCCAGTGGCGCAGCGCCCTTGAGCTGCGCAGCGGGCGTCCGGTGCCAGCGGAAAACTTTCACCTGACGTTGTTGTTCTTGGGGGCTGTGGCGGTGGCGCAGATTGGCGAGATCTGCACGGCGGCCGGAAAGGTTCGCATACCGGGTACTCCGCTGAGGTTGGCGCTGGATCGAATGGAGGTCTGGCGCAGGGCAGGGGTGCTGGTCCTGGCGCCGGAGCAGGCACCGCCGCAGTTGTTGCGGCTGGTGTATGCGCTGGAGCAGGCGATGTTGCCGTTTGGCGTTGAGGAGGCGCCGAAGGCGTTTCGGCCGCACCTGACGTTGATGCGTGATTATCGAATGCCGGTGCCTGAGTCCGCGACACCGCCTGAATTCTCTCTGCGGGCTGATCGCTTTGTCCTGTTTGAGTCCCACAAAGGACGGTATCGAGCGCTGGCCGAATGGCCGCTCGTCCCCGCATAAAAAAAGGCGCCCGAGGAGGGCGCCTAAATTCACCTTAACCGAGGAAGCCAGGTGAGGCCGTTCGTCAGAGAGGAGTGCAGCGGTGGTAAGGCGCTGCGTGAACGGAAATCGAGAGATCACCCCATATTTTGGGTCAATGCTGTGTCCCTGTAGGAGCGAGGCTTGCCCGCGAAGAGGCCGTCACATTCAACATTGTTGGTGACTGGAACACTGCTTTCGCGGGCAAGCCTCGCTCCTACAGACGCGCGCGCAATTATTTCCCGAGTTTCACCCGCGTCCAGCCCCGGGTCATGACGCGCTGAACGCCGATCGGCATATCCGGAATCGCATACAGCGTAGCCATCACCGCTTGCGGCGGATACGACCCCGGATCATCCCGGATCGCCTCATCCACCAACGACGTGGCCGCCGCATTGGCGTTGCTGTAGCCGATGTTATTGGTGATCTCGGCGATGATGTCCGGGCGCATCAGGAAGTTCATGAACAGGTAGGCGTTTTCCACGTTCGCCGCGTCCTTCGGGATCGCGACCATGTCGTAGAAACTGCCGGCCCCTTCTTTCGGAATGCTGTAATCGATCTTCACTTTATCGCCCGCTTCCTGGGCACGCGCCTTGGCTTGCAGCACGTCGCCGGAGTAACCGACCGCGACGCAGATGTTGCCGTTAGCCAGGTCGGAGATGTATTTCGACGAATGGAAATACGCCACCGACGGCCGAATCTTCATGAACAGTGCTTCGGCTTCGGCGATCTGAGCCTTGTCCTGCGAGTTCACCGGGTAACCCAGGTAGTGCAGGGCCGCCGGGATCATCTCGGTAGGCGAGTCGAGGAAGCTGATGCCGCAAGCTTTCAGCTTTTCCGCATTTTCCGGTTTGAACAGCAAGTCCCAGGAATTGGTCGGTGCATTGGCGCCGAGCACTTCCTTGACCTTGGCCGGGTTGAAGCCAATGCCGATCGAGCCCCACATGTACGGGAACGCGTGGCCGTTGTCCGGGTCGCTGGCGGAAGCGTTTTTCAGCAGCACAGGATTGAGGTTTTTCCAGTTCGAAAGCTTCGACTTGTCCAGTTCCTGATAGACCCCGGCCTTGATCTGCTTGGCCAGGAAACTGTTGGACGGCACCACGATGTCGTAGCCGGATTTTCCGGCGAGCAGGCGGGCTTCGAGGGTTTCATTGCTGTCGAACACATCGTAGGTCACGCGGATGCCGGTCTCGTCTTCGAACTTCTTGACCGTGTCCGGGGCGATGTAATCCGACCAGTTATAGACGCGCAGAACCTTGTCATTGGCCTGGGCAACGGTGGCAATCGCGCCCAATAAGGACAGTGTCAGCAGAGTCCTGCCAAACATTTTCATCGGTACAACTCCATTCTCTTTTTATTCAAAAACACACAGCAAACATGCAGTGAACATAAAACCAGTGCAGCAAATACAAAACCTATGGAGTACACGCAAAACCTGTGGCGAGGGAGCTTGCTCCCGCTTGAGTGCGCAGCACTCACAAATTGGCAGGGTTGCCAGAAATCTTGGGGCCGCTTCGCAGCCCAGCGCGAGCAAGCTCGCTCGCCACAGGATGAAGTTCAGTTACCTCATCAACAACGGCATTACGCCGTGGCTTCCACCATTCGCTTTTCAGGTTGCTGCCACGATTCGCTCGCGGTCTGGTCCATCGCTTCCTGGATCGCACGTTTGCGGGAGGCTTCGGCGCGGCGGCTGAAGTACCAGACCATGAAGGTCACGATCGATACGGCCAACAAAATCAGACTGGCCACGGCGTTAATCTCAGGCTTCACCCCCAGACGCACCGCCGAAAACACTTCCATCGGCAACGTCGTCGAACCCGGTCCGGACACGAAGCTCGCCAGCACCAGGTCATCCAGCGACAGGGCAAACGACATCATGCCGCCGGCCGCCAGTGACGGCGCGATCATCGGAATGGTGATCAGGAAAAACACCTTGAACGGCTTCGCCCCAAGGTCCATCGCCGCTTCTTCGATGGACAAATCCAGCTCACGCAAACGCGCCGAGACCACCACCGCGACATACGCCGCACAGAACGTGGTGTGGGCGATCCAGATGGTGACGATGCCGCGCTCCATCGGCCAGCCGATCAACTGCGCCATCGCCACGAACAGCAGCAACAGCGACAGACCGGTGATGACTTCCGGCATCACCAACGGCGCGGTTACCAGACCGCCAAACAAGGTGCGACCCTTGAAGCGCGTCACGCGAGTCAGTACGAATGCCGCCAACGTTCCCAACGCCACCGCCGCAATCGCCGTGTAGCAGGCGATTTCCAGCGAGCGCCCCACCGAGCCCATCAGTTGCGTGTTGTCGAGCAGGCCGGCGTACCACTTGAACGACCAGCCACCCCAGACAGTGACCAGTTTGGAAGCGTTGAACGAGTAGATCACCAGAATCAACATCGGCAGGTAGATAAACGACAGGCCGAAAATCAGCATGAACTTTGAAAATCCGAAACGTTTCATCCCCGTGCCTCCATCTCTTTGGCCTGGCTGCGGTTGAACAGCAGAATCGGCACAATCAGGATCAACAGCATCACTACCGCCAGGGCAGATGCCACTGGCCAGTCGCGGTTATTGAAGAACTCTTGCCACAGCACGCGACCGATCATCAGTGTCTCAGGGCCGCCCAACAGCTCCGGAATCACGAACTCACCGACCACCGGAATGAACACCAGCATGCAGCCGGCAATGATGCCGTTCTTGGCCAGCGGCACGGTGATTTTCCAGAAGTTGTTGAAGTTGCTTGAGCCCAGGTCAGACGCCGCTTCCAACAGGCTTTGATCGTGCTTGACCAGGTTGGCGTACAGCGGCAGCACCATGAACGGCAAGTAGGCGTAAACCACACCGATATAAACAGCTGTGTTGGTGTTGAGGATCTCGATCGGGTGATCCGTCAGCCCGGTCCACATCAAAAACCCGTTGAGCAAACCGTTGTTGCTGAGGATGCCCATCCACGCGTAGACGCGGATCAGGATCGCGGTCCAGGTCGGCATCATGATCAGCAACAGCAAAACGTTTTGCGTTTCCTTGCTGGCCTTGGTGATGGCGTAGGCCATCGGAAAACCGATCACCAGGCACATCAACGTACTTAAAAACGCGACCTTCAACGAGCCGAAGTAGGCCGAGATGTACAGCTCATCCTGAGTCAGCAGCGAGTAGTTGCCGATGTTCAGCAGCAGCTGGAATTTCTGCTCGGCGAATGTGTAGATCTCGGAGTAAGGAGGAATGGCCAGCGCCGCTTCCGAGAAGCTGATCTTCATCACCAGGAAGAACGGCAACAGGAAAAACAGGCACAGCCACAGGAAAGGAATCCCGATGACGAGCTTTCGACCACTCGGCATCAGCCGCATGAACTGCTGATTGAGTGTTTTCATGAGCGCAGTACCACGCCGCTGTCGTCTTCCCACCACACGTAGACTTGGTCGTCCCAGGTCGGTCGCGCGCCACGGCGTTCGGCGTTGGCCATGAACGATTGCACGACTTTGCCGCCAGGCAACTCCACGTAGAACACCGAGTGACCGCCGAGGTAGGCGATGTCATGCACCTTGCCTTGGGACCAGTTGTAGCGAGTGTCCGGCTTGAGGGTGCTGACCAGCATTTTTTCCGGGCGGATCGCGTAGGTGATCGACTTGTCCTGCACCGAGGTGCTGACGCCGTGACCGACGTAAATCTTCTGTTCCAGGTCTGGGCTGTGAATGATCGCGTGACCTTCAAGGTCTTCCACCACCGTGCCTTCGAAGGCGTTCACGTTGCCGATGAACTCGCAGACCATGCGGCTGACCGGTGCTTCATAAATGTCGACCGGGCTGCCGATCTGCGCGATCCAGCCCAGGTGCATGATCGCGATGCGCTCGGCCATGGTCATGGCCTCTTCCTGGTCGTGGGTCACCATCACGCAGGTCACGCCGACCCGCTCGATGATTTCCACCAGCTCGAGTTGCATCTGCGAACGCAGCTTTTTATCCAGTGCGCCCATCGGTTCATCGAGCAACAACAGCTTCGGACGTTTGGCCAGGGAGCGGGCGAGGGCCACGCGCTGACGCTGGCCACCGGACAATTGATGGGGTTTGCGTTTGGCGTACTGGGTCATGTGCACCAGGCGCAGCATCTCTTCAACGCGGGCGTCGATTTCGCTGGCGGGCAAACGGTCCTGCTTGAGGCCGAAGGCAATGTTCTGCGCCACTGTCATGTGCGGGAACAAGGCGTATGACTGGAACATCATGTTGATCGGCCGTTCATACGGCGGCATGTCGGTGATGTCGACACCGTCGAGGAAAATCCGGCCATCGGTCGGGCGCTCGAAACCTGCGAGCATGCGCAGCAGGGTCGATTTGCCGGAGCCGGAACCACCGAGCAGGGCGAAGATTTCACCTTGATGGATCTCAAGCGAGACATCATCCACTGCGGTGGTTTCGTCGAACTTCTTGGTGACGCGGTCGACTTTCACCAGCACCTTTTTTGGTGTCTGGTGACCTTCAAGAGCCTTCCTGTAGATGCTGGAGGCGTTTGCCATGTGAAACTCCCAACAGGTTTCAGTCGTCGGGCCAACGCGGCCTGACTTAATAGTTGATTGCAAGCCCGGATAGTTTCAGTCGAAGCGCGAACCCTGTAAGAGCGAGGCTTGCCCGCGAAGACGGAGTGTCAGTCGACATCATCGTTACCTGATACACCGCCTTCGCGGGCAAGCCTCGCTCCTACAAGGATTGCGCTCGCCTGATCCATACCGCTCGGGCTTATTCGGCGCCGCCGTCCTGGCTGCCTGGTGGTACTTGTTGTTATCGCAGTGTGTTGTTGTCGCAAGTCACGGGCGCGCAAAGACACGCCCGCCTGACTCGCGGGGGCAGTAAACGGGTTTTGACTCAGCGGGTTTTACGCAACGCGGCCCGTCGCCGGCACGCATCACCGAACGCTTGGAAAATGCTCAAGTAGGGCGGGTTCGACAGGACCTGCCATTCCGGGTGCCATTGCACACCGACGGCAAACGCCTGGCTGTGCTTCACCGAAATCGCCTCGATCAAACCGTCCGGCGCAATCGCTTCGGCGCGCAGGCCTGGCGCGAGGCGGTCGATGCCCTGGCTGTGAATCGAATTGACCATGAACTCGGTCGGCAACTCCAGCGCTTCGAACACGCCACCCGGTTGCACCGTCACCGCATGCGCCGGGGCGTATTGCACCGCCAGCTCGGGGCTGTCCGCTTCCCGGTGATCGAGCATGCCCGGCAGTTCGTGCACCTTCTGGTGCAGGCTGCCGCCGAACGCCACGTTCATTTCCTGAAAACCGCGGCAGATGCCGAGCACCGGCACGCCCGCCGCAATGGCTGCACGCAATAAAGGAAGGGTGGTGGCGTCCCGCGCCGGATCGTGATCCGTGCCGGGGGCACTGGCCGGGCCTTGATAGTGGAAGGGTTCCACATTCGAGGGAGAGCCGGTCAGCAGCAGACCGTCGAGATGCGCGAGCACATCCTCGATTTCAGTCAATTCGCCTAGGGATGGAATGATCACAGGCAGCCCCAAAGCCGCAACGCAGACAGCACGCAAATACTTGTCGCCGCTGATGTGGTAGGGGTGCAGGCCAATCTGTTTGACGCACGCTGTAACGCCGATCAATGGCTTGAATGCCATTTTTATCACCTCGAAGTTTCACACTTGAACGAGCTTTTCCGGAGCTTAGCCTTGTTGATTTTAATTAACAACTCTCATGTAAAAAATTCTAAACGCCGATCGTCCGATCCTGAGGGTTTACACGGCGCTCAAGACCGTTCTGGCACTCAAGCCCCCCAAAAAGGCCAGAAAATATAGGTGGAAAGGCCAGGTGTTCGCTATTGACTTCACTTTGCCGTTCGGGTTGACTGGGCTCGCAACAAGGTAGTGAACATAATAATTAACAGCTAATAGGTGCATCATGTCGGTCCCTCTGCGTACCGTTCAACTCAACGAAGCAAACGCATTCCTTAAGAAATATCCTGAGGTTTTGTACGTCGACCTTCTGATTGCGGATATGAACGGTGTGGTGCGCGGCAAGCGCATCGAACGCACCAGTCTTCATAAGGTTTACGAAAAAGGCATCAACCTGCCGGCGTCTCTGTTTGCTCTGGACATCAACGGCTCCACGGTGGAAAGCACCGGCCTGGGTCTGGACATCGGCGACTCTGACCGGATCTGCTTTCCCATCCCCGGCACTCTGAGCATTGAGCCGTGGCAAAAGCGTCCAACCGCGCAGTTGCTGATGACCATGCACGAACTGGAAGGCGAGGCGTTCTTCGCTGACCCGCGTGAAGTGCTGGCCAATGTGGTGCGCAAGTTCGACGAACTTGGCCTGACTATCTGCGCCGCGTTCGAACTGGAGTTCTACCTGATCGACCAGGACAACGTGAACGGTCGTCCGCAATCGCCGCGTTCGCCGGTCTCGGGCAAGCGTCCGGTGTCGACCCAGGTGTACTTGATCGACGACCTGGACGAATACGTCGATTGCCTGCAAGACATCCTCGAAGGCGCGAAAGAGCAGGGCATTCCTGCCGACGCCATCGTCAAGGAAAGCGCCCCGGCGCAGTTCGAAGTGAACCTGCATCACGTCAACGACCCGATCAAGGCCTGCGACTACGCGGTGTTGCTCAAGCGTCTGGTGAAGAACATCGCCTACGACCATGAGATGGACACCACGTTTATGGCCAAGCCGTATCCGGGCCAGGCGGGTAACGGTTTGCACGTGCACATTTCGATTCTCGACAAAGAAGGCAACAACATCTTTGCCAGCGAGGATCCCGAGCAGAACGCCGCGCTGCGACACGCAATCGGCGGTGTGCTCGAGACCCTGCCGGCGCAGATGGCCTTCCTGTGCCCGAACGTCAACTCGTATCGCCGTTTTGGTGCGCAGTTCTACGTACCGAACTCGCCGAGCTGGGGCATCGACAACCGTACCGTGGCGGTGCGTGTGCCGACCGGTTCCGCGGATTCGGTACGCATCGAACACCGCGTCGCCGGCGCCGATGCCAACCCGTATCTGTTGATGGCTTCTGTACTGGCTGGCATTCACCACGGCCTGACCAACCAGATCGAACCGGGCGCCCCGGTGGAAGGCAACAGCTACGAGCAGAACGAGCAGAGCCTGCCGAACAACCTGCGCGATGCACTGCGCGAACTGGACGACAGCGAAGTCATGGCCAAATACATCGACCCGCTGTACATCGACGTATTCGTGGCGTGCAAGGAAAGCGAGCTGGCCGAGTTCGAGAACTCCATCTCGGACCTTGAGTACAACTGGTACTTGCACACCGTTTAACGGGCTGACACTAAACCTGTGGCGAGGGAGCTTGCTCCCGCTGGACTGCGCAGCAGTCCCCTTCTTTTTAGGTAGAAAGAGGGGTCGCTTCGCGACCCAGCGGGAGCAAGCTCCCTCGCCACAGGTTGCTCATCGCTCATGCCAGCAGTTAACACGATCAACTATTCCTCTGCGTCGAGTCACAACCATGACAAACACTCGCAGCGACTGGGAACAACGCTTCCAGTCCCTCACTATCGAAGGCCGCGCATTCATCGACGGCCAGTACTGCTCGGCACTCAGCGGCGCCACCTTTGAGTGCATGAGCCCGGTCGATGGCCGTTTCCTGGCCAACGTCGCCAGCACCGATGAAGCCGACGCCAATGCCGCCGTCGCCGTCGCGCGCCGCTCCTTCGAGTCCGGTATCTGGGCCAACCTTGCCCCGGCCGAGCGCAAGCGCATCCTGATTCGCTTCGCCGACCTGATCCTGGCCAACCAGGAAGAGCTCGCCCTGCTCGAAACCCTCGACATGGGCAAACCAATCAACGATTCGATGAACATCGACATCCCGGCGACCGCCAACGCGATCCGCTGGAGCGCCGAAGCCATCGACAAGATCTACGATGAAGTCGCCGCCACGCCGCACGACCAACTCGGTCTCATCACCCGCGAACCTGCGGGTGTCGTCGCCGCCATCGTGCCGTGGAACTTCCCGTTGATCATGGCCAGCTGGAAGTTCGCCCCGGCACTCGCGGCGGGCAACTCGTTCATCCTCAAACCGTCGGAAAAATCGCCACTGACCGCGATTCGCATCGCCCAACTAGCGCTTGACGCCGGCATCCCGAAAGGCGTGTTCAACGTCCTGCCGGGTTACGGTCACACCGTCGGCAAGGCGTTGGCGTTGCACATGGACGTCGATGTGCTGGCTTTCACCGGCTCGACCGCGATTGCCAAGCAATTGCTGATCTATGCCGGGCAAAGCAACATGAAACGCGTCTGGCTCGAAGCCGGCGGAAAAAGTCCAAACGTGGTGTTTGCCGACGCGCCAGATTTGCGCGCGGCAGCACAAGCAGCGGCCGGGGCGATTGCCTTCAACCAGGGCGAAGTCTGCACCGCCGGTTCGCGTTTGCTGGTGGAACGTTCGATCCGCGAGCAGTTCATTCCGCTGCTGGTGGAAGCCCTGCAAGCCTGGAAACCGGGGCACGCACTGGATCCGGAAACCACCGTCGGCGCAGTCGTCGACCAGCGTCAACTGGATAACGTGTTGCGCTATATCCAGGTCGGCAAAGACCAGGGCGCGCAACTGATCGCTGGCGGCAGCCGCACCCTTGAAAGCACCGGCGGCCTGTATGTGGAACCGGCAATTTTCGACGGCGTGACCAACGCCATGACTATCGCCCGCGAAGAAATTTTCGGCCCGGTGCTGTCGCTGATCACCTTCGACACCGCTGAAGAAGCCTTGGCCATCGCCAACGACAGCATCTTCGGTCTGGCCGCCGGTGTGTGGACCAGCAACCTGAGCAAGGCCCACACCTTCGCTCGTGGCCTGCGCGCCGGCAGCGTCTGGGTCAACCAGTACGACGGCGGCGACATGACCGCGCCGTTCGGCGGGTACAAGCAGTCGGGTAACGGTCGGGACAAATCGCTGCACGCGTTCGACAAATACACCGAACTCAAAGCGACCTGGATCAAGCTCTAATACCTATAAAAAAAGCGACGGTCGCCGGCACGCTGCCGGTGGCCATCGGAGAAATCTATGAAACAAACGCACGTAAACAGCTACTACGCCGCTACCCGCAACTTCACCGGCGACTTCCCCGTCCTGGAACAAGCAGTGGACTGCGACGTCTGCATCATTGGCGCCGGCTACACCGGTCTGTCCTCGGCCCTATTCCTCTGCGAAGCGGGCTACAGCGTGACCGTACTCGAAGCCGCCAAAGTCGGTTTCGGTGCCAGCGGTCGCAATGGCGGCCAACTGGTCAACTCCTACAGCCGCGACGTCGATGTCATCGAAGAGCGCTACGGCGACAAGACCGCTGAAGTCCTCGGCAGCATGATCTTCGAAGGCGCCGACATCATCCGTCAGCGCATACAGCACTACGACATCCAGTGCGACTACAAGCCGGGTGGCATCTTCGCCGCGCTGAACAAAAAGCAGCTCAAAGGCCTGGCCGAACAGAAAAACAGCTGGGAGCGTTACGGCAACAAAAACCTGACCATGCTCGACGCGGCGGACATCAAGCGCGAAGTCGGTTGCGACAACTACGTCGGCGGCCTGCTCGACATGCAGGGCGGTCACATCCACCCGCTGAACCTGGCCCTCGGCGAAGCCTCGGCCATCATCGGCCTGGGCGGTAAGATCTACGAACAATCGGCAGCGGTGGAAATCACCTACGGCGAACCGATCACCGTGCGCACCGCCAAAGGCGTTGTGCGCGCCAAGTACCTGCTGATCGCCGGCAACGCCTACCTGCCGCAAGACCTCGATAACCGCGTCACGCGCAAAAGCATGCCGTGCGGCTCGCAAATCGTCGTCACTGAACCGTTGTCGGAAAAGGTTGCGCGCAGCCTGATCAAAAACAACTACTGCGTCGAAGACTGCAACTACTTGCTCGACTACTACCGCCTCACCGCCGACAACCGCCTGCTGTACGGCGGCGGCGTGGTCTACGGCGCCCGCGAACCGGACGACATCGAGCAACTGATCAAGCCGAAAATCCTCAAGACCTTCCCGCAACTCAAGGACGTGAAGATCGACTACCGCTGGACCGGCAACTTCCTGCTGACCATGTCGCGCATGCCGCAATTTGGCCGCATCGAGAAAAACGCCTACTACATGCAAGGCTACAGCGGACACGGCGTCACCTGTTCGCACCTGGCCGGCAAACTGATCTCGGAAATGATCCGCGGCGACGCCGAACGCTTCGACGCGTTCGCCTCGCTCCCGCACATGCCGATGCTCGGCGGCCGCACCTTCCAGGCGCCACTCACCGCCATGGGCGCCGCGTACTACGCACTGCGTGATCGGTTCGGTATCTAAGCCCAACGCAATCCCTGTAGGAGCCAAGCTTGCTGGCGAAGACGGCGGCAAAGTCAACATCGACGTCGCCAGACACACCGCCATCGCGAGCAGGCTCACTCCTACAGGAGATCTATGACGTGCACAAAATGTGCATACGCCCCGGCCAAAACTGTAGGAGTGAGCCCGCTCGCGATGACGCCAAATCAGCCACCATCATCGCCACCTGACACCCCCAAAACCTACATCGCCAAACGTTCTGGCATGAGCAACTTCAGCTTTTTCACTAACCAGTTATCGAACCTGCTGAGCAACACCAACAAACGTGATTTAATACCCGCCTTTCACATTTCCGGGACAGGGAAGCGGTACTTTCGCGGCCAAAAGTCGCCCGCCATCCACCCCCATAACCCTTAAGTATTTCTCGCATAAGGCTGTCATGGACACGGGCTCACGACTCAAATTAGTACGCGAAAGCTACAAAATGTCCCAGCGCGAGCTGGCCCGGCGTAGCGGCGTCACCAATGCCACCATCTCCCTGATCGAACAGAATCGCGTCAGTCCCTCCGTCAGCTCCCTCAAAAAACTGCTCGAAGGCATACCGATGTCTTTGGCGGACTTCTTCACCTTCGACCAACCGCCGCGCGAGCATCAATACGTGTTTCGGGCTAATGAACAGCCGGATCTTGGCCGTCATGGGCTGCGATTGCTGCTGATTGGCGCGCCCGTGCCGAGCCGGCAGATGCGCTTTTTGCGCGAGCAGTACGCGCCGGGGGCGAGTTCGGGGGAAGAGCCGATTGTGCATTCGGAAGGGGAGGAGTGTGGGTTGGTTACGCGGGGGACGGTTGAGTTGACGGTTGATGGGCAGATCAGTGTGCTGAATGCTGGCGACGGGTATTACTTTCCGACGACGCTGCCGCATCGGTTTCGGAATATTGGGGCGGATGAGGCGGAAATCATCAGCGCCAACACCCCGGCTAACTTCTGATATCAAAAAGGATACCCTGTAGCCGCTGTCGAAGGCTGCGTTCGCTGCCACCACCCATGCCCAATGGACGCACCTGCTTCAGGGTTTGATCAAAGCAAATGGACTTCACCTCATGACTACACCCCGCATCCGAGCCCTCGCACTCTGCATCTTCCATCACGATGGCAAGATACTGGTCAACGAAGCACTCGACCCCGTTACTGGAAAGCCATTCTTGCGCCCAATCGGTGGCGGAATCGAGTTTGGCGAAACCAGCGCCCAAGCCGTACTACGTGAAGTCGATGAAGAACTCGGTTTATCCGTTACCGATGTTCGCCTGCTCGGCACACTCGAAAACATCTTCACGTATGCCGGTACGCCCGGGCACGAAATCGTGCAGGTCTACGATGCGAAATTCGTGGATGCCAGCGTCTATGAGCTGCCTCACCTGGATGCTCAAGAAAGCGATGGCGCTGCCTTTGTTGCGAAGTGGCTGGCGCTCGACAGTATTACTGGCGAAACGCCGCTGGTTCCTGCTGGGCTATTCGAGTTGCTGAAGAAAGTCGCACTGCTGGACTGATGCTCGGTCATTAGAAATGGCGCTGTTTAACGTATTGATCGCCAAGGATGCGATTACCTTTCAAGGAGCGAAAATGACATTGACTGCCGACGAGTTGGTCAGCATCGCGATGACCAATCCAGTAAACGCTGAAATCACCTCGCGCTTGCCTTCACTGGGTTTGAACCAATGCATGCTCACGGCCGGCTGCCTTTTTCAGGCCGTCTGGAATCATCAGTCGAACCTGCCGCCAGCGTGGGGGATCAAGGATTACGACGTTTTCTATTTCGATGAGGATTTGTCCTGGGCGGCCGAGAATGAGGTCATCAACTCGGCTCAGCACCTCTTTCAGGATCTCGGAGTTAGCGTCGAAATCAGGAACCAGGCTCGTGTCCACCTTTGGTACAGCCAGCGATTCGGCGGATCTTATCCTCGGCTTCAGTCGACTACCGACGGCATTGATCGCTACCTGATCGCCGGCACGTGTATCGGGCTGGATATCGAAACGGGTGAGGTCTATGCACCCAACGGTCTGGCCGACACGGAGCAGGGGATTCTTCGTATCAACCCGAAAACTCCCCAGCCGGATTTATTCGAACAGAAAGCGAAGAGTTATCAGGCACGCTGGCCTTGGCTCAGGATTCATTCGAACGGGTTCATGATTTAGCTTTTTGTTAAAAGGTGACGGATCTATTTGATACATAGATCTGGTACTTTTTTTCATGTTGTCCTGTCAGGTGTAGGCCAGCAATCGTCCGCAGAGCACCACGCTGATCCATAACATAATCGAAAATATCGCCTGGATTTTTGCTATTCCAGGCGCCGCGGTGTCGGTGTTCCACCGGTCTACTGAACGGAACACACCAACATGAAAAAGAGCCGCATTGAGCCCCGCAATACCGATCAAGCACAGCTTCAGAATAAAAACGCCGTTGGATGCGAAGTCGTGCGGATGGGCTGAAAACATCATCAGCCCCGCCGGGACGATCAACAGCAGGGCCGCGACTCCCCATCTCAGGAGGTGGCGAGCCAGTGCCGTCACGGGAAGACCTTTCGACAGCCCGAGAACCCGCAGATCGAACATGACGACCGAGCCGACAAGCACCACGAAGCCAAGGATGTGAACCACCTCGACGATCGGATACAGCCATAACTCGCTTCGCATGGCCGACCCGAGTGGCGAGTCACCCACATAGTCCAGCCAGCCGTCCAGACCCGATCCACCGCTGGTGCTGGTTGTCTGCATCAGCGTAACTCAGTGGTTTTGTTGTCGACCGTGATGCGTTCTGCGCGCAGTTCATCGGGGTTGTTGCGATTTTGATAGCCCACCACCGTAGCCCGCTTGCCGACACTCAGCATTTCCCTGGAAAGACCGCGGTTTTCCATGCGCGATGGCGGCGCAAGCACGACGCTCCAAGTCTTGTCGTCGGTCTTCAGGCGAATGAACCCGTGCGGGTGGGAATAACCGGACTCCTCGATCGTTCCGTCCAGCTGCAAGGCTTTGCTCGAGTCGTACTCACTCCAGCCGTGATGAGCGAACACCGCCGATGCCACCAGTAACGATGAGAATCCAAGAGCCCCAAGCAAGCGCTTCATGATGCGATCTCCTGTTACGGATCATTGATGACCGTCAGCCCGTTCTGATCAGGAACAGGTCAAACCAGAGAGTCTATAAAAATAGTACAAATTCGTGAGGTGGGGAGGCAGGGACGGCTTCGCCGTCCAGCGGGAGCAAGCTCCCTCGCCACGGAGGCTGGTTTCTAGGTAAAAAGTAAAAGCGTAAAAGGGGACGCATTTATTTCCCCATCAAAATTGACAACCCCGTTCATCCAAAACACTATCGCCCCATGACCTACATCCCCCGCTTGAACATGATGTGCACCTCCATGACCGCCGCTGGCGGGCCGTGAGGTCACGCGTTCACCGGAATTGACGTAGTTACCCAAAGCCCCGCCAGAGATGGACGGGGCTTTTTAGTTCTCCGTCCACCGATGGCTAAAGGAGAATGAAATGTTCGAGATCAGACGCGCTCAGCCAAGCGATGCCCAAATGGCATTCGATATTCGTCTTCAAGCGATACGGCACCAATGCATCGGCGCCTATACCGCAGAACAGATGCTTGCCTGGACGGCAGGCGCGGCCAAGGACGGTTACAGCGACCTGATGGACAAACACTTTTACCTGGGCTGTATTCAGGGTGAGCCGGTGGCGACTGGAATGCTTGATCTGGAGAACAGCGAAATCGGCGCGATCTTTGTGCTGCCGGGTTTCATGCAACAAGGCATCGGCTTGAAGATGCTCAGCCATCTGGAATGCCTGGCGCGGGAGTTGGGCCTGAAGGCGGTCAATCTGGACGCTACGTTGAACGCGGCTGATTTTTACCGGCGCTGCGGTTTCGTGGGTGACGAACCTGCTATTTACCATTCACCTTCAGGGCTCCAGTTGGCGTGTGTGCCAATGGTGAAGGGACTTTTACTTTGATTGGGGAAGGCGGGCAGGGGTAAAAACAGGTTATGAAAAACCCGCAGTGATGCGGGTTTTATGTGGCTGAAGAATAGGCTCAAGACTCGCTCTGTGAGCCGGGCTTCATGGCTTCGTGGCTTCACATTGTTTGCGCAGGTCGCTGTTGCTGATAATCGAGCAGCTACGGTCATCTTGTGTTGCATAGCAATAGTTGCGCTGGTCACTGTCGCTGATGAGGGCGCAACTACGGCCGTCAGTTTCCGCGTAGCAGGTATTGCGCAAGTCAGCGTTATTGATAATCGCGCAGCTACGGCCATCTTGTTTTGCATAGCAATAGTTGCGCTGGTCACTGTCGCTGATGAGGGCGCAACTACGACCGTCGGTTTCCGCGTAGCAGGTATTGCGCAAGTCAGCGTTGTTGATAATCGCGCAGCTGCCGCCACTTTGTTTGGCATTACAGTAGTTACGTTGGTCACTGTCATCGATGTTGGCACAACCCGCATAGGCATACCCGCTAAGCATCAACAGCACAGCAATGATTAGTCTCATTACACGCGTCCATGGTTTGCCAGGAATCAGCCTGACTCTGGTAGCCCCACTGACAAGATGTCGTGGTGCGCCATCATATCGACATCATTTTGTAGTAAAGTTCCAGGCAGAAAAGGCAAGAAAAAAGGTGACAGGAAAAAGGTGATAGAACTATTTGAATAAATAGACCTGTCGCCTTTTCCAATAATGGAGAGGCAAAGATGACTGGACAGGTTTTGAAATCGAAGTTGGTGAATTTTCTGGTCGCCGATGCCGAGGTGAATTACGACAACGTGGACGATTTATATTCCATGGCTGAGGCTGGCAATGTGGACGCGTTGGGCGATGTGCTGGAGGCCTTCAAGGAAGCATACGGAGGACTTTGGGTTGGCGGAAAGATGGAGCTGACCCAATCGATGGTTCGTTAGAGTGCCAATGCCATGAACCGCCTCGTTCAGGGCGGGACGCTGGATATTGAACTTCCACTGGCATTCATCCGAAAGGTCACTATTGAAGGCGGGTTCATGACGAAGATCATCCGTCTGGATACCGGTGCTGGCAGCGTTAAATTCCGGTGTTTTGGTGCGAAGGACATCGCCGCGCTGATAGAGAAGACAATCCTCTCGCCAACTCGACAGGCCTGAACAACACAAAAAACCCGCAACTCAGTGCGGGTTTTTTTACGACTCAACGTTGATCACTGGCCCTTGGGCGCATCAAACCCACGCTGCTCAATCACCCGGAACACATCGCTCACATCCTGGATCATGATCCGGGCGATGTTGGTGACGGTGTTTATGTCGTGTTCGGCGTAGTCGGGGAGGCTGGTGCAGGCCATGAGGTTGAGGTATTTGAGGACCGCGTTGAGGCGTTCGCTGAGGCAGTTGTGGAGTTCGCGCAGCGGGGCGTCGTAGTCGATGAGCAGGACGGGGTAGTCGGTGGCGAGTTGGGACATGGGGGTGAAACGGCGGGGAGGGTTTTGGGTTGACATGATTTAGTCCTAAAAAAAATGAATCAAAGTCGTCATAACCAATTCACAGACGGAAACCGGCCGTGTCATGTCTGACGGTATTGGTGATCTTCTTTTAGGGCTGCGAATCCCATCGCGACGGCTGTCAGCGACGGGGCGAACTATAAGGGGCGACTTGGATGTCTGCAAATGGGGTTGTAGGACGAGAGCTAGGGTATTTGTAGCTGCTAAAACGAACCTCCGTTCAATTGCGTGGCACTCGCATCGTCAGCGGTTGTTTAGTGTCCGGTAGACCTTGCGTGCCGGATTTGCGGCTGCTGCGCAACCGAACGCAGGCTTCGCCAGCGGCTACGGGATGTGGGCATGTTTAAAATTTTGGCGGGGTTTGGGGCGGCTTCGTCGCCCAGCGGGAGCAAGCTCCCTCGCCACAGTGGGTGGTTTCCTACACGATTTTCGGATATGAAATATCAAAAGATTGCCAAAGCCCGCAAAAGCGGGCCTTGGTTTTTGCGTGTCAGGTCTTACGCCTGACGGGCGGCTAATGCCGAGTAGCTGTTCATCAGGTTGCGATAGTTCGGGATGCGCTGGGACAGCAAGTTACCCAAGCCTTCGATGTCGTTGCGCCAGTCGCCCTGCAACTCGCAGGCGACCGAGAACCAGTTCATCATTTGCGCACCGGCTTGCGTCATGCGGTTCCACGCAGCCTGTTGCACGGTGGTGTTGAAGGTGCCGGAAGAATCCGTGACCACGAATACTTCAAACCCTTCAGCCAGGGCCGACAGCGTCGGGAAGGTCACGCACACGTCGGTCACGACACCGGCAATGATCAGCTGTTTGCGGCCGGTCGCCTTGATCGCCTTGACGAAGTCTTCGTTGTCCCAGGCGTTGATCTGACCAGGACGGGCAATGTAGGGCGCGTCCGGAAACATTTCCTTGAGCTCCGGGACCAGCGGACCATTGGGACCTTGTTCGAAACTGGTGGTCAGGATGGTCGGCAGTTCGAAGAATTTGGCGACGTCAGCCAGGGCCAGCACATTGTTTTTGAACTCGTTCGGCGAGAAGTCTTGCACCAGCGAGATCAGACCGGTCTGGTGGTCGATCATCAGGACTACGGCGTCGTCTTTGTTCAGGCGGTTGTAAGTGGCTTTGCTCATGATGAAATCCTTTCTCGGGAGGGGGAAGTGGCTTCGTTCAACATGGGCTCAGATTAATGATCTACAGGAAAGGGAAAAAGAGGGTGAAAACGGTTTGACTGTCAACTCGGAAAGGACAATCGAGGCCCCGCCCGGGCGAAACCGGACATTCACCGCAGCCCCATTCAGGCAAACGCATCCTCGATAAAGGCCTCCAACGCCTTGTCTTCCAATATCTCGATGGAGAAGTGCCCGAAGCGCTTTGGCAGCCAGATGATGCGAGTCCCGGACGGAGATTGCAGGTTCGCGCGGGCGAGTGGTTTTCCATTCTCGTCTTCTGGCTGAACACCTGCGGCTATCAATTCGTCATAGGCCTTCTCGATGTCCGGTGTGGAGTAGCAGTGGCGGTAAATCATGCCTTCGCCCGCGCAATCCAGAAGCGCCTTCAGGTTCCCCGCCAGCGGTTGAACCAGCATGAATCGCTCCTGACCGATCAACGCAATCGCGTAGCGCACGTGTAGGCCACCGCGTTCCCAGACAAGGGTTTTAGAGATCCTGGCTTGCAGTATCTGTGCGTAGTAAGTAC
Organism: Pseudomonas sp. LBUM1660; assembly: GCF_059695935.1. Taxonomy (NCBI): domain Bacteria; kingdom Pseudomonadati; phylum Pseudomonadota; class Gammaproteobacteria; order Pseudomonadales; family Pseudomonadaceae; genus Pseudomonas; species Pseudomonas sp. LBUM1660. The sequence goes on from NZ_CP166795.1 coordinate 2,694,224, forward strand.
AGGCTTCTTCGAGGTTCTTGACCAGTACATCGACGTGACTGAACTTCAGCTCCATTGCGTTCCTCCTGTTGAACCGGTGTTCATGGTAACGACCGCTGCCTCAGCATTAGAAGAATTTTCGTGTGGCTGTTTCGTGGACGAACAGTTGAACCATGAGCTGTCCAACGGATCAGGATAATCAGCAGTTCTTTTTTCCATAAGAGGATCCCACCATGCATGAATGGACCCTGGATTACCTGTTCAACGGCGAACCCCGCACACACCTGTTCGAACTGGAGCAGCCTCAGTTACCCGTCCATGAGGCAGCGATGCACTTGCTCCAGCTGCATTATGGGGACGGTGAGAACAGCCTGATCATGCCCACCGCGGACGCGACGCCGGCGCAGATTCTGGAGCAGGCTGGGTGGGTGGGACTGACACAGATTACGGTCGTGAATCAACCCGGTTGATGCCAGGTACAGCGACGAGTACGGTCGATCTCCGTCGACGGGCGCGTGGCTAACTCTCACGACGGGCATCGGTCTGCTCGCCTGAGCACGGCGCTGAGGAAACGCTGTCCGTATAAGCCGACGCCAAGCCCCGATACGATGAGAACGACTGCAACGATTTTGTTGAATGACAGGGGCTCATTGAAAATCATGACTGAACCCAGCAGTCCGAATACCGGCACCAATAACGATAACGGCGCGACGGTAGACACTGGGTATCGTTTCAGGAGTGAATTCCACACCCAGTAGCCGAACAGGGTGTTGGGGTAGACCTGGAACAGGATCGACAGGACGGCACGGTAGTCGAGTTGATTCACCAATGCGCTGTAACCCGTCGAGCCGTTGACCGCGTAATCAAGCGCGAAAAGAGGGATGGGCGAAAACGCACTGGACCACACCAGGAAAGCAAAGACCTGAGTGGTCCTGGCTTTTTTGTTGATTACGTTGGCCGCACTCCAGGCCACCGCGCCCAGCAGCACCAGGATCAGCCCGGCCGTCGTCACTGTCCCGTCAACAATCGAGATGATGCTCAACAAGCCACAGAAGGCGATGCCCATGCCCGCCAGTTGGTAGCGGGAAATGGTTTCCTTGAATACCCATGAGCCCAGCAGGATCGTGAAAAACGCGCTGAACTGAAGCACCAGCGAAGCGATGCCTGCGGAGAGGCCCGACTTGATGCCAAGGTTGACAACGCCCCAGAGTCCTATGCCGAAGACCAGGCCGTAACCAATGATGTAGCGCCACTGCACATCAGGTTTCGGAATGAAAAAGATCGCTGGAAGTGCGCAAAGCGTGAAGCGAATGCCGGCAAGAATCAGCGGGTCAATGGTGGTGAGGCCCAGTTTGATCACTGAAAAATTCACACCCCAAATGGCCGTAATCGAGATGGCGAGTAGCAGGTGTCTGGCTTTCATGTTGATCGTCCTTGATTGGTCGGTGATAGATGACTCGTAAAAACCCAAAGCGCCAAAGCAGCAGCGCTGATTAATGTGCCCAGCAGGCTCACAGCCGTCCAGCCCCAGCGCGCATAAACCTGGGTCGCGGCGACCGCCCCCAGCGCACTGCCGACCGAGTAGAAGCACATGTAGGCGCCGACCATGCGACTCTGGGCGTCGGGTCGTGCGGCAAAAACAAGGCTCTGGTTGGTAACGTGTACGGCTTGCACCGCGAAGTCGAGCAAGATCACACCGCAGACCAGCGCGATCAGGGACGTCTGGGCAAAACTGATGGGCAACCAGGAAAGCGTCAGGAGCCCCAGCGAAAGGCCGGTCACCCGTTGTCCCAAACCTCGATCGGCCCACTGGCCGGCTCTTCTGGCAGCCAGGGCACCGGCGACGCCTGCCAAGCCAAACAGGCCGATGGCCGTGTGTGAAAGCGACAGTGGCGGAGCGCTCAGCGGCAGCACCATGGAGGTCCACAGCACGGAAAAAGCGGCAAAGATCAACAAGGCCAACAGGCCCCTGATCCGCAAAACCGGTTCGGTCATGAACAGCTTGAAGAGCGACCGGATCAGCGCGGGGTAGGTGTCTTGATTACGTGGCAACGCCGTGGCGGGCACCACTTTCCACAGGACCGCCGCGAGGGTCAGCATCAATCCTGAGGACACGAAATAGACGGCGCGCCAGCCCGCTAGATCTGCAATCAGCCCAGAGATAAACCGCGCCAGCAGAATGCCCAGGACAACTCCGCTCGTTATGGTCCCAACGGCCTGCCCGCGTTGTGAGGGCGTTGCGAGCGCGGCGGCATAGGCGACAAGCACCTGAACCACCACGGCGAGTAAGCCCATCACAATCATGGCGCCCAAAAGTGCCAGCCACTGCTGTGAAGCGCCGACGGCCGCCAGCGCAAGGGCAGACAGCATCACTTGAGTCAAAATCAGCCGTTTACGGTTGACCCTGTCGCCCAGCGGTACGATGAACAGCAACCCCAGCGCGTATCCAGCCTGAGTGGCCGTCACCACGACCCCGATCAATCCTGAGGTGACGCCAAAACTCTCAGCCATGGAAGCGAGCAAAGGTTGGGCAAAGTAAACATTGGCGACGGCCAGCGCGCAGGTGACAGAAAACAATAACGTGAGTGACGGAGAAAGCCCCGAAGAAGGGTCAGTCCTACTGTTTTCTCCGGTTTCCGCAGGCGGCAATCCTGCAGGCTGCCCGGTGCTACGTTTGGCTATTGTGTCGGCATCTGCTGTCATGAACGCCTCCATGGCGTTAAGCTGGTTGCAATTAACAACTGGATTCGATTATTGCTGAATCAAGTTTCAAATTGCAACCAGCTTGGTCGGCAGACTTGGCAACCGTTATCCAAAAGGTCAATACGATGGTCGAAGGCACTTCACCGCAAAGCAGCGAATGCCCGGTAGCAAGAACACTTGAGGTTATTGGGGATCGCTGGTCGCTCATGATCCTTCGCGACGCATTTGACGACATTCGCCGGTTCAGCGAATTTCAGAAGAGCTTGGGCGTGGCCAAAAATATTCTGGCCTCACGACTGAAAGCGTTGGTTGAAGTCGGGGTCTTCGACGTTCGACCGGCGTCAGATGGCAGCGCCTACAAGGAGTACGTCCTGACGGACAAAGGACGTGAGATCTTTCCAGTGGTGATCAGCATGAGGCAATGGGGCGAACGTTTCCTGTTCGAGCCGCAGGAGACGCGTTCTGTGCTGTTGGACAACGCGTCCGGCCAGACCCTGATGCCGATGGATGTTCGTTCATCAAGCGGACAAAAACTGGGACCCTCAGACTGCCACCGGGTGAGACTTGTCGACGGCGAGTCGTGAATCGACAGCGGTCGAGTTGGCCACTCGGAGTTCGTCATCAGCGGTTATTGCGCAAGATGGAAAAATTCAACGCCGCCGCCACACAAAGCCACACAAGGTAGGGGAACAGGATCAAGCCTGTGATCACATCTAGCCGCATCGCCATCACCACCATGGCTGCGACCACCAGCCAAAGCAGCGTCAGGATCACCATACCGGCGAAAAGGCGGTGCGCGCCGAAGAACACCGGTGTCCACAGCGTATTCAGGGCAATCTGCGCCGCCCATAACGCCAGCACCACCTGGCTTCCAGGTATCAGGGACAACCGGTACCCGGCCCAGGCGAGCAGCAGATAGATAATCGACCAGGCGACTGGAAACAGCCAGTTGGGTGGCGTGAAGCTCGGTTTGACGAGTGATTCGTACCACTGGCCCGGTTTGAAAAGAAGGCCTGTACTGGCCGCAGCACCGCAGGCTAAAAGAAAAATCAGAAAAGTCATCATCAGTCCTTGGTTGAGGTCCGCTGTGTGGGGGGGGCAAAACCCTGTCGGCCGTTCATGCCGCTAGGCGCCCGGTACGCCAGGCACATCCATGTTGATCTTGCGCCAGACGGCTTCGGACAAGCTGTACACCGAAAAGGCGATCAACCCCAGGGCCATCACCATCAAGATGACGCCGCCGGCCGGTAGATTCTGCAGCGCATCGAGGGCCTCCTTCATGCCGGGCGGATCCATGGCTTTATAGCGGGAGCCGCTGATGATCAGCAGCAGCGCGATCTCGATAAAGACGATGCCCCGGGCGATCAGGCCGAACCGAGACACTGGGCGGACGTAGCGCATGACGTCTTCGTCCGCTTCAAAATATTTCTCGAACGACGACTTCCAGCCCTTGATGATGTGAGCGATGCCTACGCCAAGAGGGATGAGTGCGACGAGGTACACCAATACATTTGAGTGTTCCCAGGACAACAGATTCGCCAGCAAATCCTTGGTTTGCCCACCGCCGGATTTGCCCGAGCTTTGGATGCCGCTGATGAGTAAGCCCAGCGCAAAAAACGCCAGCGCGCCGTTGACCAAACCTCCTGCAAACAGTCCTGCCCGAATGACCAGCCCCTTCATATTGTTACCGTGATGATCGACGTCGCGCAGGGCTTGCAACACTCGCCAACAGGCGAAGGCGAGCAGGCCTGCCACCACTAATCCGACTAAAACGTAACCGAAAGGCTGGCTTAACACGGCCTCTAGGCTCCGGTGACTGTCCTTTGGTTTTGTCGAGTCTTGAGCCGCCAGCAGCGCGAAGATGCCAATGATCAGGTAAAGAACGCCTCGAGCGGCATATCCGCCCCGAGCGAGTACGACAAGGCTATGGTGCGCAGACATGGGATCTGATTCCAGAGAGGTACTAATCAGCAGACCTTTCAGGTTGGGAGGGGTTCGATTGAAGGTGGAGTTTGATCCGTCATCTGGTGGTGGGTGTCGCTTGAAGCAAAGGGCGTCTAGTCCAGTCAAAAAACCATGGGCCACCCCCATCCGAATCACCGGATCAAGGTGGCCCATTCCAGGCCTCATGGATTTAACGTTTGCATCACTTCACATCGAACCGATCCAGGTTCATCACCTTGGTCCACGCCGCCACGAAGTCTTTCACGAACTTCTCTTTAGCATCACTGCTCGCGTAAACCTCAGCCAGCGCCCTCAATTGCGCATGAGAGCCAAAGACCAGATCAACTCGCGTGCCGGTCCACTTCACTTCACCGGTTTTGCGATCGCGTGCTTCAAACGCCTCGTTAGCCTCCGAGGTCGGTTTCCATTCCACCCCCATGTCCAGCAGGTTCTTGAAGAAGTCGTTGGTCAACGCCTCTGGCTGCTGGGTGAACACGCCGTGTTTTGATTGCCCGACGGTGGTGTTCAACACGCGAAGGCCACCCACAAGCGCGGTCATTTCTGGCGCGGTCAATGTCAGCTGTTGCGCCTTGTCGATCAACAGATGCTCGGCCGACACGGTGTAGCGGGATTTGAGGTAGTTACGGAAGCCATCGGCGATGGGTTCGAGGAAACCGAAAGACTCGACATCCGTCTGCTCTTGCGAGGCGTCCATCCGCCCTGGTGTGAACGGCACCGTGACGCTGTGACCGGCATTTTTTGCCGCCTGTTCGACACCTGCATTACCCGCCAGCACGATCAGGTCGGCCAGCGAGATTTTCTTGCCGCTGTTGTTGAACTCGCTCTGGATGCTCTCGAGTTTCGCCAGCACATTCGCCAGTTGCTCAGGCTGGTTGGCTTGCCAGGATTTCTGCGGCGCCAGACGCAGGCGACCGCCGTTGGCGCCCCCACGTTTGTCGGAGCCACGGAAGGTGGACGCCGCCGCCCAAGCCGTCGATACCAGCTGCGAGACGCTCAGGCCCGAAGCAAGCACTTTGTTCTTGAGCGCTGCGACATCACTGTCGTTGACCAACGCGTGGTCGACTTCCGGGATCGGGTCCTGCCACAGCAGTTCTTCGCTGGGCATTTCTGGCCCAAGGTAGCGGGAGAGGGGGCCCATGTCGCGGTGGATCAGTTTGAACCAGGCACGGGCGAAGGCGTCGGCCAACTGATCCGGATTGGCCAGGAAACGCCGCGAGATCGGTTCGTAGATCGGGTCGAATCGCAGGGCCAGGTCCGACGTCAGCATGGTCGGATTACGCCGTTTGGACGGGTCGAAAGCATCCGGGATGGTACCGGCACCGGCGCCGTTTTTGGCGACCCACTGGTGCGCACCGGCCGGGCTTTTACTCAGTTCCCAGTCGAAGCCGAACAGGTTTTCCAGGTAGTTGTTGCTCCACCGGGTGGGCGTGGTGGTCCAGGTCACTTCCAGGCCGCTGGTGATGGTGTCCGGGCCTTTGCCGGTGCCGAAGCTGTTCTTCCAGCCAAAGCCCTGGGCTTCGAGGCCCGCCGCTTCGGGTTCGGCGCCGACGTTGTCGGCAGGTCCGGCGCCGTGGGTTTTGCCGAAGGCGTGGCCGCCGGCAATCAGCGCCACGGTTTCTTCGTCGTTCATTGCCATGCGGCCGAAGGTCTCACGGATGTCTAAGGCGGATCTGACCGGGTCTGGCTCGCCTTCCGGGCCTTCGGGGTTGACGTAGATCAGGCCCATTTGCACGGCGGCCAGCGGGTTTTCGAGGTTGCGGCCGTGCTCGGTACGGCTCTCCTCGTTTTTACCGGGTTCGGCGACGAGAGGGCCGTCACCGGGAGCTTCCACGGGAGCGTTTTCTTTGCCGTAGCGGGTGTCGCCGCCCAGCCATTTGTTTTCCGAGCCCCAGTAGACGTCTTCATCCGGTTCCCAGACGTCCGCACGGCCACCGGAAAAACCAAAGGTCTTGAAGCCCATGGACTCCAGCGCGACGTTGCCGGTGAGGACGATCAGGTCGGCCCAGGAGATTTTACGACCGTACTTTTGCTTGATCGGCCAGAGCAGCCGGCGCGCCTTGTCGAGGCTGACGTTATCCGGCCAGCTGTTGAGCGGTGCAAAGCGCTGCTGACCCGAGCCGGCACCGCCACGACCATCGCCCGTGCGGTACGTGCCGGCGGCGTGCCAGGCCATGCGTATGAACAGCGGCCCATAGTGACCGAAGTCCGCCGGCCACCAGTCTTGTGAATCGGTCATCAGCGCCGTCAGGTCGCGCTTGACCGCCTCAAAGTCCAGGGTCTTGAATGCTTCGGTGTAGTTGAAACCCTCATCCGTGGGGTCGGAAAGGGACGAGTGCTGGTGCAGGATCTTCAGATTCAGTTGGTTCGGCCACCAATCGCGGTTCGTCGTGCCACCGCCAGCGGCGTGATTGAACGGGCATTTCGATTCATTTGCCATGTGTGAGCTACCTTTGGTCGTGTTTCATCCGGCTATCGGCCCGGGGTGGGCGTGAGATAGCAACGAGCGAACTCAATGACATAGGCTGCAGGACCCACAGTTGGATCAACTGATTGTCTGGACCACACGGGATTCTGTACTGCGGCGGTGGCCCACGGATGGCCTAGTCAAGCTTCGGACTCATTCCTGTCTCCTTATCAGCACTAAACCGGCCAGCTTGTTCCGCCAGCGCTGGATACAGGTTAGACCCCACTCGGGAAGTCAGCTAATAGGTGGAGTATTGGGGAGTGATAGGCAGAGTCTTTTACGGATGTCGCGGGGAGGCCCGCGTCTATCTGGAGCATAGACGCGGGTTTGCAGGCTTGAGCGGTTACTTTCGAACGTTCTGGTACAGCATCAACCGTGAGGTTTCATGCATGGCCCGGGTCAGCGCTGACAGGCGTTTGAACTCTTCAGGGTTTTTCTCGGCAACGTTGTCCCGTGGTGTCATCGAGGCCAGGTCGTGAAGGGTCGGCGAGCTGCCGTCGTGCTCCATCTGCACCATGTAGTGTTGAGTTACGCCGGCAATCAGCGGGAACGTGCCCTCACGCAACACCAGTGGCACCACGCGCTCGCCCTCGGGCGCGGGCTGCTGGATATCACGGCCCATGCCGCTGTTGCGAAACTCAAGACCGGCCATCCCCGCCACGGTAGGCAGCAAGTCCACCAGGCCGACCGCTTCCTTGACCTCGCGCGTTCCGATCAGGCCTGGTGCGTGGATGATCATCGGCACCGCGTTGCTTTCCAGGCCCAGTTGCTCGTAGGCCGGAGCCAGGAACGGGATCTGCGCGATCCGGGTGTTGTGGTCACCAAACATCACGAAGATGGTGTTTTCGTACCAACCGCCGGCCTTGGCGATTTCCATCAAGCGGCCGAGGTTGAAGTCCAGCAGGCGCACGGCGTTGTACTGCTCGACACTGCGCGATCCAGCGGCCTGTACTTCGGCCAGGGTAGGGTGCTTGACCTCGAAGCCGTCATTGCTTTTTGGAATCGTGAACGGGCGGTGATTGCCGGCCGTCTGCACATAGGCAAAGAACGGTTTGTCCTTGGGCAGTGCTTGCAGGATCTGGTCGGTTTCCTTGAACAGGTCCAGATCGGAAATACCCCAGACATCCACCACCGGCGATTTCCAGTCCCGCTCTTCGAACAAACGCACGCCGTCGATGCTCTGGCGGATCAGGGCATTCATATTGGCCCAGCCGGAGTTGCCGCCGATGGTGTAGATCTTCTCGTAACCGGTGAACGCATTGATCAGCGTGTTTTGCTGGGTGATCAGCGGATTACGCGTCGCGGTTTCCTGGCGAGTGACATCAGGCACCCCGCTGATGCTGGCCCAGACGGTTTTCGCGGTCCCCGTCACTGGCACGTAGAAGTGCTCGAAGAACCAGCTCTGGGTGGCCAGCCGATCGAGATTGGGCGTCGGATTGATCGGGTTTCCATAAGCGCCGACGGCACTGGTGCCCAGCGATTCAAGCATGATGAACATCACGTTCGGGGGACGCGAGCCCGGGATCTTATACGGTTGGGGCGCCTGGTGCCGCACGAAATCAAGGGTCTGCGGGTCGGGCTTGTCGACGCCCAGGTAGTTGGCCATGACCGCGTAATGTTCGCGCACCTGCGCCTCGTCATAACGCGACTGCCCGACTTTGCCCGTATCGTAGAGAAACAGCACCGGGTTCAGGCCCAGCGCGGCGATTTGGTTATTACCCGAGAAGAACGCATCGCTCCAGCGCAACGGAACGGGGTTTTCAAGGTTCATGTTTTCGACACGACCCAAAATGCCCAGCAGCACCAAGACGACCATCAACGCACCGCCCCACGTCGCGGAGAGCTTGCGAATGGCCTTGCGAGGGCGGTCCAGCGTGACGCGTTCCAGACGCACCAGGGCCAGTGTCACCAGCGCGACCGTCGCCAGCCAACCCAGTGAAATCCAGATCACCGGGTAAGTCTGCCAAACCATGTCGCGGGAGATCTGCGCATCCTCGATGAAGCGCAGCACGGTGGCGTTGATCCTCACGCCCAAGTAGGCGTAATGGCCAAAGTCGATGATGTAGATCAGCAACAGCACGCTCAGGGCTGCGATCAGGTAGACGCGTGCGATGCGGCGCAGCAGACGGCTGCCGAGCAGGTTCCAGCGAGGGATCCAGGCCAGCAACGCCAACGGCAACATCGTCAGAATAGCCAGGCGCAGATCGAAACTGAAGCCGATGCTCAGGGTTTCCCAGACGCTCTTTGTGTCGATCAGGGCTTTGGGTTCGAACCCGGAAAAGCCGAAGAAGAACACCACCCTCAGCAGTGCAAACAGCACAAACGCAATCGCTGTAGCGCCTAGCCAATAATGTAAACGTCTCGAGTGCAGCCAACCCATCCCTGTTCCCCTGTTAAAAAGTCGTTAAATCTCAAACGGATTTGAATTCGTCGGCCACCGCACCACGCCGCTTGCTTGAGCGGCGATACGTCCAGCGCAGGGAAAGCGTCAGCAGTGCCCCGCAGCAGTACAGACCCAGCAGCGGATCAACCAGGTAATCCCAATAGTTTTGCGAAGGTTTGATCCCGGCGATGAAGGCCAGGGTTGCGCTGGCCAGCATCAAGACGGCCAGGCCATTGCGCAGGTAAAACAGGCCCAGCGTAAGCACGGCGAAGAAAATCAACATGGGGCGCGGGCTGTAGCCTAACCGATAGGGGTCCACATCACTCATGCCCAGAGTGGCCGGGTACAACACCACGGCCATCGCGGCGAAGAGGATCAATACGCCGGTCTTGCCCCGTGCCGGTGGCAGCATCTTCAGCCGACGCAAGCAGCCCCACGCCATGAACACCAGGGTGGTAATCGCAAGGTCATCAATGTAGCTGCGCAAATAGGCGGCCAACGACAACCCGTCCAGCGAGATGAAGCTGACGGCCAGCAACGCGGCCAGCAGTGCGATCCGCCAGGTCCTGGGCAGGCCGAACGAAGGCAGCACCAGAAAGATGATCATTGCGAAGCTGACATGGGCTTGCCACAGGCTGATCATTTGAGACGCTCGTTAAGCCATGCATCGTTAAAGGTAACGTGCTTGATGAAGGTGTTGTTCCAGGAATAAACCAAGTGATACATGCCGTCAGGACTGCGGATGAAGTAGGGGTATTCGTATTCGAATTCACATTCCTGGTTTTTACAGACACGGTTGTCGAGGTTATCCAGGAACTCCGCTTCCAGTGATTGGCGGTGTGCGCCGCTGGACCCGCAGAATTCTCTGCCAATGATCTCCTTGTAGGCTTCGGGAGAAAATGGCGCGCCCAGTGGATCCGGGGATTTGTCCAGGTCCCGCAACGAGCGCCAATCGTCCATTTTGGCGTCGGTTCCATACAGGCTCAGCTTGAAGCGCCCCTCACGCAGGTCGTTGAGCGCCACCAGCAACCCGTGTTCGGGTGTTGCGACGGCGGCCAGCGAGGAATTCGGATTCGAGGGGTCGAGCGGATAAGGCTCGCTCCAGGTTTGCCCGGCGTCTTCAGTGCGGGTCGCCAGAACACGGTGGTGGGTGTTGCCGGCATAACGCAGCAAGGCGATGCCGCGCTGGCCGTCCAGCGGCACCACCGTGGGTTGCAATGAATTCATGCCGTGGCTGATGCGGAATTTATCGATCACATCGCCGTCTGCGCTCAGGTAGAGGTACTCGGCAAACTTGCCCAGGAACTCGTGATAGACCGGCAGGCCGATGGAACCGTCGGCATGAAACACCGGTGCCGACCGGACCAGGGTGCTGATGTTCAGAAAGGGCGAGGTGATCAGTTGGCGCGGAGCGGACCAATGTTCACCGAAGTCGTCGGACACCATCACATTGACCGCGCTTCCGGCCCAGCCACCCATGGACACGGACACGTAGAACAACCACACCCGATTATCCGGCGCGAGGGCCACCACCGGGTTGCCCAGCTTGCGAATGTATTTTCGAGTGCCCTGTTGGGTCGAATCCCGCGTCGCCAGGACCTTTTCCGCCCCCCATTCGCCGGTTTTCGAGTCGAACCGGGCGGAGCGCACCTGCACATCGGCTGCGCCTTCTCGGGAGCCGGCGAACCAGACCGTCATCAGACTGCCGTCGGGCAGTGCGGTGACCGCTGAGGAATGCACGAAATCCACCAGCCCGGAGGAGGCGAAACGGCTGGTATAGATGGGCTTGGCCACTTTTCCGGCCACTGCCATCACGGGACTGATCTGGGCAAAGGAAGAGTGCGTATTGGCAGGATTGATGATCCACGCGGTCGCAAACAGGCAGGACAGTAGAAGGTAAGCACAGAAGGCAGGAAAACTAGGAAGATTGATGCGCATGACTACGTTGGCATCTCGGGCCCGATAAGGCGCCCAACGTACCACTCGTTAGTACAGGATCGGGTTTTATGACTGGCTAAATTGTAAGCAGGTATTTGTAGCGTGTGTCCATGTCGAGGCGCGGAGTTTGATTGGGTATCTGAAACTGCCGGACTAGAGGGTTTGAGGCGGGCTGTAAGACATTTTGCCGTTGGTCGCAAAGGCCGGGGCTGTCACTGTCGAGTCATTGGGGTGTGGGTTGTTTGTTTGGGCCTCTTCGCGGGCAAGCCACGCTCCCACAGGACTTGCGTCGTTCACATGAGGAGTGATCGACAAAATCCCCCTGTGGGAGCGTGGCTTGCCCGCGAATACGGCAGCACAGACACAGAAGCTTTCAGACCAGAACCCACCTGGAACCTAGTGCTGTCTGTACGTCTTTAGGGTGAAGGCATTCCCTGCCGGGCTTTTACCCTCAAGCGTTATCTCATTGTCCTTGATCATCAGGATTTTGAGTTCGTCGGAAGCGCCGGACGCTAAGCCGTCGCTAAAGGTAGGCATGGAAGGCCCGGCAAACTTGGCAACCAGCGAGGGGGCAATGGCTGTGCCGTTGATTACGTAAGACTTGGGAATCGATTTCATGTCAGCCAATGTGAACGAAAGCAGGCTGGAGTCGGCCGTCCAGCGACCGATGAAGCGGGGGTTGTTGGGGTTGGCTTCGTGAAACGTGGCGCTTGCGGCCCTGGTGACAGTTCTAAGCGGCATTGCAACGATTTACGCCACTAGCCCGACGACGCCCGAAAGAGCTGGCTACCTGGCCGCGCTGATCAACTGTCGCTACATCGCCAATGCCTTGTGGAGTGCCGCGCAAACGCTTGAGCTGCTTGACGAAAACTCAGTCAGCATCGCGATGCGCCTCGTCATTGGTGGCGTCGCATTTAAGAACCTGCCTTTGGTCGGTGTACCTGAACCGCATTCACGATGGATTGATCCATTCTGAAAGAACTTTCGAGGGGCGCTGCCATGCACTCGTTTGCCAATCTGCTGACTCCGGCGCAAGAGCAAAAGCTGCGTGCGCTCAACGCCTGGCATCTCGTCCTTGAGGACTTGAAGCTGCGCATGGAGTGTCCCGATGCCTATCACGAAGAACTGATTCGTCAGTCTGACGAGATGGATCGCCTGGGAATCGTGAGTTGGCAGGAATGGCGGGACCTCAGGGTGGAGGCCGATCAAGCGTATCTGCGAGCCATCGCGGGTGAGGATTATCACCGAGCGCTTGAAAAGGGTGAGCGCCTGATTTATTCGGGCTCTACTCGCATGAACAAAACCATCAGTGCCACAGATCTGACCACGCGGGAGAATCGGCAACATTCAGCGCGCCAGTGAAAACCGCCAGGCGTCCGAGAAACGCTTGGCGGCGTTCGATGGGGTAGGGCCCAAAACCATTGAAATTTTCATGGGTGATGCGGGGCCGTGCTGTGTTGAAACACTCGTGTGGGCGCTCAAAACATGCACACCGCACCTTGGAACACTACCCGCCCAAACTGTGCATTGGCGTCCAGCGGCGTGACGGCCAGCAACTGATCCAGACGGATGTCCTGCGGGCCGTCAGCCGTTTCAAGGCAGAGAAACTCTTCCTTGTCGCTGGAGGTCCGCGTCGTCAGCGCTTTGGCGACCAGGCGTGTGCCGTCGTTCAGCTCGATATCCAGTCGATAACCGCGCAGGCAGGCGATCTCCAGGTAGTCGTGCAGATCGCAGTTCAAAGGCTGATACGCGTTCATTTCGTTACTCCTGGCAACCTTGCAGTTTGATGATGAAGTGACCTTGCTTGCTGATCGCCTCAGCGACGACCGGATTGCTCGGTTCAACGTGGCAGAACCGGCATTCATTCTGGGAAATATCTTCGTCCTGAACGCCCTGTTCATCAAGGAAGCGGCGGGCATAGGACTTCGCCAGTTCAGGGTCGTGGCTGTCGATCAATACATCGAAATGCAAGTAGCGGCCGTCTTTGGTACGCACGTGGGTATCGAACACTTTGACGCTCATGATTTGCTCTCCTTCAGGTTTCCAGATGTCAGGGGTGGGTTTGTTTCGAATCGATACCAAGCCTACGACAAGGCCGCTTTTTGTCAATATGGTTTTTATTCGATACTATTTATCGCCCCTGTCGATTATGGAATTTGCCGTGTTGTTCGATCTGCTGGAAAGACTGTCGAGCCTGACGCGCGTCTGGTTTCGCGAGCACCCGAAACTGACGGATCTGCAGCCGATTCAATTAAGCGCGCTGATGTATCTGGGCCGCTGCAATCGTTACTCCAACACGCCATTGGCGGTCACCGAGTACCTGGGACTGACCAAGGGCACCGTGTCGCAATCGCTCAAGGCGCTGGAATCCAATGGGCTGCTGATAAAGACTCCGGACGCCAAAGACAAACGCAGCGTGCACCTGGAATTGACCGCGCTGGCCAGAGCCCTGCTGGACGACGTACTGCCGCCGGAGTTTCTGGTCGCTGCCGCCAAGCGCATGGGCGCTCGTTCAGAGGATCTGGAAGGGCTGCTGCTGGAGTTGTTGAGGACTATTCAACAAGGGGAAAATGTACCGGGTTTCGGGCTTTGCCGATCTTGTCGCTTCCATCAGACAGTGGCTGGCGGGGCCTTTTGTGGGCTGACTCAGGAACCCCTGGAGTCCGGCGAAATCGGTTTGATTTGCAGGGAGCATCAAGTGCCCGAAGGCGTGCTCGATTGAAACCAGTCCAGAATTTCGACCATCACAAGGATCCCCCATGGGTTTAAGCAAACGCGATCAGGCACGCATCGAGCGTCGTTTGGTGGCCACCCTGACAGAAGCGTGTGAAACGGCCAAAGCGCAAATCGTCGGATTCGAATGGCTGACCCACGAAGTCGATTACCACGATTTTCCTTCCAGCCTGAGGGTGATTTGGGTCTTCGATACGCAGGCGAATAAGGATCAGGCGCTGGCCAGCGGGCAGGGCGAGCGTATGGTCGAACTGACGGCTACAGCGTTAAGCGAAGCGGATGTTCACGTCAGGTCGGTCCCAGCCCTCGTGCAGTTTGATTCTGAAGAGCAATGCCAGCGCGCCAATGGCGGCAATTGGCAGCAACGTCTGGCGCGCAAGCGCTAGTCCTATAGCGAATCGGCTTCGTACCAGCACGCTTTGGATTCAATACAGGTATGTTTCTGCTTCAACGCCGTAAAAGGCGTATCCAGCGTACCGATCGCTATCGAAACCCACTCCGAAAACTTCCCCTTCGAATCAGACCAGAACAGCGACGAGCCGCAGTGGGAGCAGAACTGACGTGTGACACCTTTGGACGATTCGTAACCCTTGAGCGCCGTTGCTCCCGCCACGACAGAAACCGCCGACCTGGGCGCGCTCGCATACGTCGCGAAGGCCGCTCCGTGGCCCTTCTGGCATTGTTTGCAGTGGCAATGGGTGACGGCTTTCAGCTCTGTGGATACGTGATATTCAACGGCGCCGCACAGGCAGCTGCCTTGGTGAAGCTCATCCATGTTCATAGGTTCCTTGATTTTCGTCGCGATACTGTAGCGGTCTGGCTCAAGGTTTGGCGATGGCTGCAGCGATCAGAAAGCGGCGGCGCGCAATCACACCGAGGACCAGCGGCACCTACCGCATGTCGCAAAACACCGAAAGTCCGACGTCAGGCTTCAAAGAGTGGCCGGCGCAGCCGATAACGTGTTCATAAAAGCGACGTACCGAGAGGGCTACCCCATGTCTATAAAATTACGCTTGTTGCTGCTGATTGGTACGAGCTTGCTCACCGCGCTGATCGTGAGCCTGGTCAGTTACGTGGGAAACACCCGGATGGCCGAAGCGGTGAAGGACAACGAGGTCAGCATGACCGCGCTGCGCAATCACCTCGAAGCCGACATGATGCACGACGCGCTGCGCGCCGATGTGCTGTCCGCGATGGTGGTCGGGCTGGGCAAAAGCACCAGCAGCAAAGCCGACGTGCGCAGTTCCATCGAGGAGCATGCGGCGCATTTTCGTGAAGTGCTGGGTGAAAACCTCAAGCTGCCGGTCAACGACACCATCAAGGCCGGCCTGAACAAGGTCAAGCCGAGCCTCGACACCTACATCAGCGCGGCCGAGCGCATTGTCGGTCTGGCGCTGGAAAATCCGGATTCCGCGCAAAAGGAACTCGGCACGTTCAATACCGCGTTCAGCCAACTGGAGGACCAGATGGCGGCCCTCAGCGAGGTGATCGAAACCAACACCCAGCAGACCAGTAAAAGCACCGAGCAGGCCATCAGCAGCGCCAACTTCACCCTGGGTATCGTGCTGATCAGCAGCCTGTTGTTACTGCTTATCCAGGGACGCTGGGTGATTCTGAGCATCATGGGGCCGTTGCAGACCGCCAGCCGCATCGCCCAAAGCATCGCCCACGGCAACCTCAGCGAGCCGATCGTCGAACCGACCCACAATGACGAAGCGAGCGCATTGATCCGCAGTCTGGCGACCATGCAGCGCGACTTGCGCGGCATGATCGAGGTGGTTCGCAGCAATGCGCATGGCGTCAGCGGCATGAGCGTGCAGTTAAGCAGTGGCTGCCATCAGGTCGCCGACAGCAGCCAGCAGCAAAGCGTCGCCGCCAGCACCATGGCCGCTGCCGCGAGCGAAATGACTGCCAGCATCGAGGAGATCACCCGTCACGCGGAACGCGCACTGAACATGGCCAACCAGGCCGAGGCACTGGCCAAGGATGGTGGTCGCGTGATTCATCAGGTGGTCAATGACATGGACGGCATTGCGCGTTCGGCGCAGCAGTCAGCCCAGGTGATCCGCACGCTGGACAAGGAGTCCGAGGGGATTTTCAGCATCATTCAGGTGATCAAGGGCATCGCCGATCAAACCAACCTGCTGGCCCTCAACGCCGCGATCGAGGCCGCTCGCGCCGGTGAACAGGGCCGTGGTTTTGCCGTAGTGGCCGACGAAGTCCGCAGTCTCGCGGGACGCACCAGCGCCTCCACGCAGGAAATTGCCAGCATGGTTTCGCGCATCCAGCAAAGCACCCGCGAGGCGGTGACCAGCATGGAGGCGGGCGTTGCGCAGGTCGACAAAGGCATGGCCGTAACCGCCGACGTCGAACGCGCGATCCGCGAAATCCTCGAGGCCACGCTCAATACCACTGAGCTGGTGAATGACATCACCCGCACAATCGGCGAGCAGAGCCTGGCCAGTAACGAAATTGCCCATCAGGTGGACATGATTGCCGGGATGTCGGAGGGCAACAGCAAGATTATTGGCCAGACGGCTTCGACTACCGATGAACTATCGAGCCTGGCGGGCAAGTTGTCGCAGTCGGTGGATCGGTTTCGGCTTTGAGGCTTGTGTGCTGATCCATTGATTTTCGGTATTTGTAAGGGCCTCTTCGCGAGCCTGCTCGCGAATGCGCCAGATCAGACAACGCAGAACCCATTCCTTAAAGATATTTATCTGTAACCGCCCCCTCCGACGCACTGGACACGGTCTTCGCATACTTGGCCAGCACCCCGCGTTTGTACTTGGATTGCGGGCGCACCCAGCGGGTCTTGCGCTCGGCCAGTTCGGCATCGGAGACGTCCACGGTGATCTGCCGGGTTTCAGCATCAATGGTGATCTTGTCCCCGTCTTCAATCAGCGCAATCGGCCCGCCTTCAAAGGCTTCCGGCGTGATATGCCCCACCACGAATCCATGGGAGCCGCCGGAGAAGCGACCGTCGGTGATCAGCGCGACCTCCTTGCCCAGGCCTTTGCCCATGACCGCCGACGTGGGCGAGAGCATTTCGCGCATGCCCGGCCCACCCTTGGGCCCTTCGTAACGAATGACGATGACGTCGCCGGCCTGGACTTCGCCATTGAGAATTCCGGCCAACGCGCCTTCTTCACCGTGATACACGCGCGCCGTGCCTTCAAAGCGCAAACCTTCCTTGCCAGTGATCTTGGCCACCGCGCCGGTCGGTGAGAGGTTGCCGCGCAGCACCACCAGATGAGAGTCCTTTTTGACGGGGCGGTCGAACGGCAGAATCACGTCCTGGCCTTCGGGGTAGTCGGGCACGTTTTCCAGGTTTTCTGCCAGGGTCTTGCCGGTCACCGTCAGCACGTCGCCGTGCAGCATGCCGGCCGCGAGCATGCGTTTCATCAACGGCTGGATGCCGCCAATGGCCACCAGCTCGCTCATCATGTACTTGCCGCTGGGGCGCAGGTCGGCCACCACCGGGGAGATCTTGCCCAGCTCGACAAAATCGTCCAGCGTGAGCTCGACATCCACTGCATGCGCCATGGCTAAAAGGTGCAGCACGGCATTGGTCGAGCCGGCGAGGGCGATCACCACGCGGATGGCGTTCTCGAAAGCTTTGCGAGTCATGATGTCGCGCGGCTTGAGGTCCAGCTTGAGCAGCTCCATGACCTGCTGACCGGCGCGGAAACTGTCTGAGGCTTTATCGCTGCCGACGGCGTCCTGGGAACTGGAACCGGGCAGGCTCATGCCCAACGCTTCAATGGCCGAGGCCATGGTGTTGGCCGTGTACATACCGCCGCAGGAGCCGGGGCCGGGGATCGCCACTTCCTCGATCTGCTTGACCTGAATCTCGTTGATGTCACCGCGGGCGTGCTGACCCACGGCCTCGAACACGGAAATGATGTCGGTATGGCCAGCGCCCGGGCGAATGGTGCCGCCATAGACGAAGATCGACGGGCGATTGAGCCGCGCCATGCCGATCAGGCACCCCGGCATGTTCTTGTCACAACCACCTACGGTTACCAGGCCGTCAAAGCCCTCGCAACCGGCCACCACCTCGATGGAATCGGCGATCACTTCCCGCGACACCAGCGAATACTTCATGCCTTCGGTGCCGTTGGCGATGCCGTCGGAAATGGTGATGGTGTTGAAAATGACGCCCTTGGCGCCCGCGGCATTCGCGCCTTTTTCCGCTTCAACAGCGAGTTTGTCGATGTGCATGTTGCACGGCGTGACCATCGCCCACGTCGAGGCGATGCCGATCTGCGGTTTCTTGAAGTCCTCATCCGTGAAGCCCACGGCCCGCAGCATGGAACGGCCGGGCGCGCGCTCCACGCCGTCGACCACTTGAGAGGAGTACTTACGCAAATTGTCTTTGTCGCTCATGACGTTCCCTTCTATCCAGATCGCTGGCCCGACCGGTGTGGCCCGAAGCAACGCATAGAGTCTAGACCCGGCGGCGACAAAAATCAGTTTGCTAATCCAGCGACCCCGCACACACCTCCCGAAGACATCCGCGCAACCACTGGTGCGCGGCATCGGCGTCCATTCGCGGGTGCCAGAGCATTGAAATGGTGATCACTGGCGTGGCGACCGGAAGGGCAAAACTGTGCAGGCCGGCGCGCAGCGTGTGGGTGTGGCGTTCGGGCACCGTAGCGATCAGGTCTGAGGCCCGCGCCAGCGCCAGCGCGGCGGAAAAACCGCCGACGATGGTGACGATCTCACGGGTCAGTCCAAGCGTGTTCAACGCATCATCCATCGGCCCTTGGTCCCGTCCACGCCGAGAGACCAGAACATGCCTGCCGCCCGCATACCGGGCGGGCGTGATCTTGCCCTTGCTCAGTGCATGCCCCGGGCGTACCACGCCGATAAAACGGTCCTGGTACAACGCGCGGGTGCGCACTTCCGGGCTGGTGGTGTCCGCCACAACGCCGGTTTCCAGATCGACCGTGCCGTCACGCAGCAGCGTGCTGTCCTGGTTCAGTTTCTGCAAAAAGTGCAACCGTACCCCGGGTGCTACTTCGCTGAGCCGGGCAATCAGCGCCGGTCCGAAGTTCTCTACAAAGCCGTCGCTGGTACGCAACGTGAAGGTACGCGCCAGTTGCTTGAGGTCGAGCTGCTCGGCGGGGCGCAGTACCGCTTCGGCGTGCTGCACCAGTTGGGCGACGTGTTCGCGCAGTTCCAGTGCTCGGGGTGTCGGCACCAGGCCGCGTCCGGCGCGGACCAGCAGGGGATCGCCAGTGGTTTCACGCAGTCGAGCCAGCGCCCGGCTCATCGCCGAAGGGCTCAGCCGCAGTCGTTGGGCGGCACGCGCCACACTGCCTTCGGTGAGCAGCGCATCGAGGGTGATCAGCAGGTTCAGGTCGGGAGTCGTCATGGTTCAACGTTAGCACGGCAGGGCGATGACATGGCGTTGCGTGCAGGTATCAAGTGCAAGTGGTGCGTCTTCCGCCATGCCCGGCGCGGGCATACGCTGAAGGCCGACACTTCATCAAGGGCCCAACCATGAAACTCACCACGCCATCCGGCTCGGCTCGCTGGGCGCTCGCCAGCCTGTCGCTGTCGATGTTGATGCCTTCACTCGACACCAGCATCGCCAATGCTGGCTTGCCGGTCGTGTCCCAGGCACTCGACGCTTCTTTCCAGCAAATCCAGTGGATCGTCCTCGCGTATCTGCTCGCAATCACCACGTTGATCGTCAGCGTTGGACGCTTGGGCGACATCGTCGGTCGCCGTCGCTTGCTGTTGAGCGGGATCGGCATCTTTACCTTGGCTTCACTGGCCTGTGGTCTCGCGCCTTCGCTGGGGTGGCTGGTCGCAGCGCGAGCGGTGCAAGGCCTCGGCGCGGCAATCATGTTGGCGCTCACCGTGGCGATGGTCGGTGAGACGGTGCCCAAGGCGCAGACCGGCAGCGCCATGGGATTGCTCGGCACGGTGTCGGCGATCGGCACCACGCTAGGGCCATCGCTCGGCGGCGTGTTGATCTCTGGTTTCGGCTGGCAGGCGATTTTTCTGATTAACCTGCCGCTGGGCGTTTTGAACGGTGTGCTCGCGTATCTCTACTTGCCTGCGGATCGCCAAATGCCGAAGGCTCTGCGCGGCGGTTTCGACCTGGCGGGCACGTTGGTTCTGGCCCTGACGCTCGGTGCGTATGCGCTGGCAATGACAGGGGGTGAAGGCGATTGGGGTTCGCTCAACCTCGCGTTACTGTTGATCGCTGTTGCCGGGGCAGGCGTTTTCCTGTTCGTCGAGGCGACGGTTGCATCGCCCCTGATCAAACTGGCGCTGTTGCGTGATCGGGGATTGAGCGCGAGCCTGGCCATGAGCATGCTCGTCTCGACGGTGATGATGTCGACGCTGGTGGTCGGGCCGTTTTATCTCTCGGGCGCACTCGGTTTGAATGCCGTGTTGGTCGGGCTCACGTTGTCCGTCGGCCCGCTGGTTGCCGCGTTGACTGGCGTGCCCGCCGGCCATCTGGTGGACCGTTTTGGCGCACAGCGCATGACCGTTTTGGGGCTCGTCGCGATGGCGTTCGGCGCTTGTGTGCTGTCGATGATGCCGACGCGTTTCGGTGTCCTCGGCTACCTCGCACCCATCACCGTGATCACCGCCAGTTATGCGCTGTTTCAGGCGGCCAACAACACGTTGATCATGACCGGCGTGAGCCAGGATCAGCGCGGCGTTATTGCCGGACTGCTCAGCCTGTCACGCAATCTCGGGCTCATCACCGGCGCCTCGGTGATGGGCGCGGTGTTTGCGCTGGCGGCATCGACAACCGACGTCACCCGCGCAGCCCCGGAAGCGCTCGCCCATGGCATGGCAATCACCTTTGCGGTCGCGGCGGGGGTGATTGGCCTGGCGCTCGCCATCGCGTTGCCCGCCTTGAAAAGTGAACGCGTGGTGGCGTAAATCCAGGCGTCAAAGCCGTAGGCCAGGATGATCCCGACCACTCGCATGATCAGCCCGCCGATCAACAGCGTATGAGACAACTTCAACAATCCCCAGGTATGGCTTGCCACTGGGGGCGGGTGCTGCTTCGTCATGCGTCAATGCAACGAATGCCGCCTCAGGGCCTCATATGAAAAGGACGGGTCCACCGCTGCAGGTATGCATGGGATGGCCACGCGCACATTTACCCCGACAACAGGTGACTGCTTTTATGACCGCAGCTGACAAAAACCATGTGACCTGGCTGGTTGAGCAATCGATGCTGCATGCCGCCAGGCAACGGGCCAAACTCTATTCGGGGCAAGGTCGGCTGTGGCAACAGCCTTACGCCCATACCCGGCCCCGTGATGCGTCAGCCCTGGCCTCGGTGTGGTTCACCGCCTACCCGGCGTCCATCGTCACCCGTGAAGACGGCAGCGTGCTGGAAGCCCTGGGCGATGAAACCTTATGGCATGCCCTGTCGAAAATCGGCATTCAAGGCATTCACAATGGGCCGCTGAAAATGTCGGGCGGCCTGACGGGCACCCAACGCACACCGACCATTGACGGCAATTTTGACCGCATCAGTTTCGAGATCGACCCGCAACTGGGCACCGAGGTGCAGCTCCAGGCACTGGTGCGCATGGCCGCCGCGCACAATGCGGTGATCATCGATGACGTGATCCCTTCGCACACCGGCAAAGGCGCGGATTTCCGCCTGGCCGAGATGGCCTATGAAGACTATCCGGGTCTCTACCACATGGTCGAAATCCGCGAAGAGGACTGGCCGTTGCTGCCGGACATTGCCGACGGTCGTGATGCGCAAAACCTCAGTCCGCTGCAGGTCGACGTGCTCCGGGACAAGCACTATATTGTCGGCCAGTTGCAGCGGGTGATCTTCTTCGAACCCGGAGTCAAGGAGACCGACTGGAGCGCGACGCCGGTCGTGATCGGCGTCGATGGCAAGCCGCGACGCTGGGTCTATCTGCATTACTTCAAGGAAGGTCAGCCGTCACTGAACTGGCTGGACCCGACCTTCGCCGCGCAGCAGATGATCATCGGTGATGCGCTGCACGCCATTGACGTCATGGGCGCGAAAATCCTGCGCCTGGACGCCAACGGATTCCTCGGCGTGGAGCGCACGCTCGACGGCACGGCCTGGTCTGAAAGCCATCCGTTATCGATCACCGGTAACCAGTTGCTGGCCGGTGCTATCCGCAAGGCCGGTGGTTTCAGTTTTCAGGAGCTCAACCTGACCGTCGACGACATTGCCAACATGTCCCACGGTGGCGCCGACCTCTCGTATGACTTCATCACCCGACCGGCCTACCAGCACGCGTTGCTGATGGGCGACACCGAGTTCCTGCGCTTGATGCTGCGCCAGATGCATACCCTCGGTATCGACCCGGGTTCGCTGATCCATGCCTTGCAAAACCACGATGAACTGACCCTGGAGCTGGTGCATTTCTGGACGCTGCATGCCCATGACACCTACCTCTACCAGGGCCAGACCTTTCCGGGCAACATCTTGCGCGAACACATTCGCGAGCAGATGTACGAACGTCTGGCGGGCGAGCACGCGCCCTACAATCTGAAATTTGTCACCAACGGCGTGTCTTGCACCACCGCCAGCATCATCACGGCAGCGCTGGGGATTCGTGATCTCGACGCGATGACGGCGGCGGACATTCAACAGATCCGCCAGGTGCATTTGCTGTTGGTGATGTACAACGCCATGCAACCGGGCGTGTTTGCGCTGTCGGGTTGGGACCTGGTCGGCGCGCTGCCGTTGCCGGCTGAACAGGTCGAGCACTTGATGGGTGATGGCGACACCCGCTGGATTCATCGTGGCGCCTACGATCTGGTGGACCTCAATCCGGATGCGCCGCTGTCCGCGGGTCTGATGCCACGTCCGAAGACGTTGTATGGCAGCCTGCCCAGCCAATTGAAAGACCCGGATTCGTTCGTCTCGCAACTCAGAAAAATCCTCGCCGCGCGCCGCGCCTACGATATCGCCGCCAGTCGGCAGATTCTGATTCCGGATGTCCAGCACCCTGGGCTGCTGGTCATGGTCCATGAATTGCCGGCCGGCAAAGGCACGCAAATCACCGCGCTGAACTTTGGCTCGACGCCGATCACCGAAACCTTGCACCTGCCCAATATCGCGCCGGGGCCGGTGGTCGACATCATCAACGAGCGAGTCGAAGGTGATCTCACCCCTGAGGGTGATTTCACCATTACGCTGGATGCCTACGAAGGATTGGCACTGCGCGTGGTGAGCAGTTCGCCGATGATTTAAGGGCGTTGGCTGGCGTCAGGGAACAAGGTCCTGACGCCTGATGGTCTGCCGTCCAGATGCGGCGCTAATCAGCCTCGACACGTTTGAAGGACACTGAAAGGATTTTTTTAAGGTACCTGGCCATGGGGGTTTCTATCTTTTTGTGGACGACATAAGACGCACTTATCATCAAGGCGATGGTGCCGCACAGTAGTAGGTGCGGGTTCATCGCCGGATAAGCAACGTTAAAGATCATAAAGCCGATCATTTGATGGAGCAGGTAAAGTGGATAAGTGAGCGCGCCTAATGCAGTCCAGTTCAATGCTCCGATGGCTGCCGTTTTATTCGTTGCGATCAAAAGAAACGTCATGAAGAACAAGATAATCATGCTGGATACGATCAGGAGATCGAATTCGGTTGAATATTTTGATTCGAGCAGTTTGGCCCAGACAATGGCCGTGTAGTTGGCCAATGCCAATGCACCTGCCAACAGGAGCACACGTGTCGTCGTGAATCCCTTGGCCCAAATAATGTAGAACGTCGCACCCGCGATGAAATAGGCCGCGTAATCGGTAATTAATATCGAGCGCAGTTTTTCAAAAGCGAGCACTTCTGCGGTGGCTGAGACCAATAGCCAAAGCACGAGGTAAGTCTCTATTTTTTCTATTTTCTTGAAGCCCAACACAATGGATATCATCACGTAGAACTTTATTTCTACAAACAGGGACCAGTAGACCCCGTCAATCGGCGGCACACCCATCAAGTCGCCAAGGAATGTCATGTTAATAATGTATTGGTAAAAATCAGCCGTGAATCTCGGCTGTCCGATGGCAAGAGTGATCAGGAATGTGAGGGTGCAGCACACCCAGAATGCAGGGCAGAGACGAACGACACGGGATATAAAAAATACCCTGAGATTATTGCTCGATGCGGTCATCAGAATAACGAATCCGCTGATCATGAAAAAAAGTTCTACGCCCAGATAACCATATTTCGCAGGTTCGGCCAATAACGGGTAGGGCATTACAGACAGGTCGCCCTTTGCATACCCGCGAAAAGCATAGTGAAAAAACACGACTGCAATTGCCGCGAGGAAACGCAGCAAATCCAGTTCTTTCAGCCGGCGTTGGATCATGTCGATGCGCTCCAGACGTGTTAGCGCGAATTGGAAACTGACCACGCTGCCGATTGAAATTTGACCCTGGCCGACCGCTACAGCAGCAGTAGCGCCTCGTGGACTTCAATTGAAGGTGTCATGCCTTTTTTGCGTCGGCTGTCGAGCCAGCGCCTGGTTTTGTCTATATCGAAGATCTGGCCCTGATCCATCAAGGACAAAAGGAGCTCATCGCAAACCCGATAGCGACCGCAGTCCGGGCAATCCCTTTCCTCCCACGGGCCTAGACACTGAATGCGTTCCGCCACGCCGACACAGATAAGGCAATTCATCGTGATCATCCATTTTTTGTTTTTTAACCGCCGTCCGTGAGCCGTTTGAGACGCCCGGTACGGGAATCGTCGGTTGCACGCAGGGGGCTGGAACTCGGTCGACCCATACGGTCGAACGAAAGTTCAGGACGGTGACGCTGCCAGCATAAACAGGTCGTATCTATCACCTGAGCCGACGTCAGTCAGGCGACGGTTGGACGGCTATCGACGCCGTTGCCACACCTTGACGTAGTCGACTCTAAAGGTAGAGGGCAGGTCAGCATCGTCGACCACGCCGAACCATTTCCACATGGCCTCACTGTCAAAGACGATCTCCATGGGGAAGAAGAAGTGGTTGTTCTTCGATTCCCTGACCAGCACGCCATCGACGTACCAACGCAGGGTGTCGGGCTGCCAGTCGAAGCCGTAGATATGGAACGCATCCGCCAGGCGCCACGGACTGATCCAGACGCTGCCATCGGCGATGTGCTCGGTGCTTTGCGGCGTGGCCCACAGGTGGGCATTCATGTTGTACGAACGGTCCAGGGCCGCGTCTTTGGTCTTGCCGGCGATTTCAAAGATGTCGATTTCGGTGGCGTTGTCGGCCATGCCTGTCCACGCGAGCCAGAATGCGCTGGAGCCTGCCGAGTTCATGGGTTTGGCACGTGCTTCGTAGTATCCGTAAAAGCCGCGTTCAAGGGTCCGGACCATCGCTGAGGTGTAGTCCTTGAAACCGAGTTTGACGTACTTCTGCGGCAAGGTTTCCTTGCGAAAGACGATGTTCAGGTTGCCATTGTTGACGGTGGCATTGTTCGGCGTGTAAAGCGCCGGTTTACGTCCGAGCGACTCGTTCCCGATGGCGTTGTTAACGTGCCAGCGTGTGCGGTCGAGGGTTGTGCCATTGAAGTCGTCGGACAGTGTCGTGTTGAGCGTCCACTGACCGGCATTGGCCTGATCGGACAACGGCAGATTGGCGTTGGTCCGGGTCGGCAATGTGCCTAGTGGTCCGACACGGGTCCAGGTATCGGCTTGTTTGGGAATGGCAACGGACCACTTATCCGCCAGGTACTGAAATGCATGCTGGCGTTCTGCGAGGGAGGCAAACGCACGGTCGTACACCAACACTTCCGCGATGTCGCCGCGAAAGTTATCGGAATTGCCGACGGCATTGCGCCCGACTGCATACGGACCAATCGGCACATCGTAAAGCTCCAGAACGGAAACGGTCGGTTCATACGCGGTGGTCTGTTGCAGGCTGATGGCGAAATTCGGCAAGACGTTATCGTTGTGGGCGTTTTGCGGGCTTGAGCTGAACAAGCGTTGCCAGGGATCAACCTCGGCTTGTTCGGGCGGTCGACGGGACACGATCAATACCGTCACAGGGCCTTTGGCGCTGCGGATGGTTTTACCCAGAAACGCCGACACGCCACTGAATCGCACAACCGAATGACCATTCACGGCGTTTGCCATCCGCTGTGGCTGCGAGGCGGCATCGTCGACTGTGGCGTGATTGGACTTGCCTGATTTGTCTTTCCATTGCTGGACGCGGTTCTGCGCATCCAGGGTCATGCTTGACGCATCGGCCGCGTCCAGCCACAGCACGAGCCCGGTGTTGGGTGCACCGGGGGACGCTTGTGCTGCGTTGCAAGCCATCGAAATCGACAGCAGCAGTACCAGCAGCGATCCTTTAAACATCATTTGACCGCAATCAGCGCTGGAATTTCGAATGAAGACTGATACCCCTGCGGATTACACGACTGCCACCGCCAGGTATCGACAATCATCTGTTGAAGATCGCGTTGTGCGCTCCAGCCCAGTTCCCGCCCGGCCTTGCTGGGATCGGCCCAGCATTTGGCAATGTCACCTTCGCGTCGCGGGGCGAAGCGGTAGGGAATGGTGATGCCGGTGATGTCCTCGAAGCTATGGATGATCTGCAGCACGCTGTAGCCAATGCCAGTGCCCAGGTTCCAGAAATTGATGCCGTTGTGGTGCTGCAACACCTGAAGCGCCTTGAGGTGGCCGATGGCAAGGTCGACCACGTGGATGTAGTCACGCACGCAGGTCCCGTCCACGGTGGGATAGTCGCTGCCGTACACCGTGAGTTCGGGTATCCGGCCAATGGCGACCTGTGTCAGGCATGGCAACAGATTGTTGGGTCGGCCTCTGGGATCTTCGCCGATCATCCCGCTTTCGTGAGCGCCAATCGGGTTGAAGTAGCGCAATAACCCGATGCTCCAGCGTGGATCGGAGTGGCACAAATCGGTGAGCAACTCTTCGATCATGAGCTTGGTGCGGCCATAGGGATTGACCGGTTTGCCGGTGCCGAAATCTTCGGCAATCGGTGTTCGTGTGGGCTCGCCGTACACCGTGGCTGATGAGCTGAACACCAATTGGAATACGTCGTTGCGAGCCATTGCCCGGCACAGGTTAAGCGTGCCGGCGACATTGTTGGCGTAGTAGTCCAGTGGTTTGCGCACGCTTTCTTCAACGGATTTGAGGCTGGCAAAATGCACCACGGCATCGATGTCATAGCGGCTGAAGATGTCGTCTAGCAGGATCGAATCACGGATGTCGCCATTGATGAAATCGACCCGGGTCAGGGTCAGTTGCTCAAGGCGCGCGATGCACTCTCGACAGCTGTTACACAGGTTGTCGAGCACCAGCACATTGTGTCCGGCATTGATGAGCGCCAAAGCGGTATGGGAGCCGATGTAGCCGGCCCCGCCAGTAATCAACGTAGTTTTGCGCATGGTGAGGTCTTCCTGTCTCAGGGATTGAATTCAGCGGGTGGTGAAAACCGATTTGAATTCTTGCGGCCAGCGCGGGTGCATGACGCTATACGCCACGGCATAGCTCAGCGCGCCAACCACGATGTTGCAGATCAGGTGCAGGTAGCCTTGAAAACCTAGCTGCGGTGACACATACAAGACGGTTGCTGCCATGACGAGTGAGGCAATCACGCTGCGGTAATTGGAGTCGAAGAACCGGCGCCAGCCGTAACCGATGGCCGCATTAAGTCCGCGGACTTGCAGCGGTGTGATGATCAACATCCGGGCCAGTAGAGCGAGGGCCGCGGCCATGCCGCCATAAACGTTGCCGAAGCAGTAGACCAGCGCCAGCGCCAGCACTGTGGTTACCACTTCAGCCCTGATCGTGAGGTGGCTGCGGTTGACCGCTACCAGTGCGGTGGTGGCGTACATGGCGGTGTTGCCAATGGCCGCCGTGCAGGCCAGCACTTGCAACAGGGGAATGGCTTCGGCCCACTTGGCGCCGAATATCAACAGGATGAGGTCGTTCGCCGTTAGCGCGATACCCATGAACAGCGGCGTCAACAGAAAGCCGCTCACGGCGGTTGAGTCGCCAATGATCCCGAGCAGTCGCAACGGCTCTGCGCTGCGCCGGGCGAACACCGGCAGCGCATAGCTCAGCAGGCCGTTATATATCGCAGTGCGTGGCAGATCGATGATGCGCATCGCCATGTTGAACATGCCGACCGCGTTCGCGCCGGCCGTCATCCCAAGCACCACGTTGACCCCGCGCTGAAGTGTTTGAGAACTCAGTGCGTTGATTGCAACCGGTGCGCCGGCCTTCAACAGTTCGCGCAAGACTGGACCGTCGATAAGAAAGGCAATGCGGCGCCGGTCACCGCGCATCAACACGATGATGGACACCCACTCCATGATCACCGCCTGGGCAATCACTGCCCATGCCCCGAATCCCCAGAGTGCGACAGCAATGCCGGCCACTCCGCCGAACACCTTGCCCATTAACGTGCGTGACGCCAGCATCCTGAAGTTGCCGCTACGGCGCATTTGCGCCACATAGACACGCGCCATCATGGTGAACAGGATTTTCACCGAGGCCACCGCCGTCATCCATTGCAGCATCGGGTCGGGCGTATACAGCATCACCGCCCCCGAGATGACGACGATGGAGGCCAGGCTGACCAGTACCGCGGCCCAGAACGCGGTAGAGATGTGTTTATCTTCCAGTCGTTCGAGCCGTACCAGCGGATCTTCGAGCACCGAGGAGTAGATGAGACCGACCAACTCGACGATGGCAATGATGATCGTGCCCACCCCCAGTTCGGCGGGCGACAGCAGCCTGGCATACACGACAAAGGTAATCATCGACAGGAAAATCAGGCCGAATTTTTCGGTGAAGATCCAGCCCAGGGAAATGAGTCGTCGATTGGCCATGGCGGATACCGGTTCAATGAGCGGTGGTGGACACCGTTGGCTTGCGCAATGATCTGGCGCGGGCATAGAGGTAGCGCAAGGTCGGTTTGCCGTGGTCGAAGAACAGCGTTTGCCAGGAATGTCTCAGCATTCGCTGGTACACATCGATCACCTCGACATGCCAGCCGCCTCGGGAAAAGGTATTGAGAAAGTCGGTGTGGTTGCCCAGCACGAAATCGATCTGTTGCTGCTTGCTGAGCTGAGCGCCATAGCGGGCGAGATAGACTTCGATGAACCGGATCTTGTTCTGGTAGTGCTTTTTCGGTTGCGCGGTCATGTTGCCGCTGTTGACCGTGCGCTCGAGCAGCACCTGGGGCACCGTGTGGATCTCCCAGTGTTCGGCGATTCGGGTCCACATGAAGCGGTCTTCGCAGTAACGCAGGCCGGCATCGAAGCCGCCGAGTTGCATCATCACGTCACGCTTGACCAGCGCGGCGGATACGCCATTGAGGACGTTGGCGTGGATGAAATCGTAAAAATGCATGCCGCTCTTGCGGATGTTGTCCAGTTGTCGCCTGCCGTCGCTGTAGTTGACCTGCGTGTAGCAGTCGATCAGCCCCACCGGCCGTCCCTGACGACTGAGTTCGTCATACAGTGCCAGTTGTAGCTCCAGTTTTTGCGGACGCCATTGGTCATCGGCATCGAGCATCGCCACAAACGTCTCTTGAGAGTGCCGAATCCCGTGGTTTCGGGCGCTGGCCTGACCTTCGTTGGCTTGCTGCAACAGCGTCAGGCGAAACGGCGCGGCGAAGTCTTTGACCCGTTGTGGTCCCTCATCGGTGGAACCATCGTCAATAACGATGACGTGATCGGGCAATCGGGTTTGATCGGCCAGGGATGCCAGCGTTTGCTCAATGCTGTCGGCGCCGTTGTACATCGGTATCACGACGCACACTGAACTCGGTGAAGGGGAGGTTTGATTGGGCACGGGTGTTTCTCCTTTTGTTACGCCTGGGCTGAGTCGCGCGGTAATCCCTCACCAGACGAACGCTGGCGCAGGGTTGTCGGTGATAATTCGGGGTAGGTCGCGTGGTGACGCCGAAAGGACAGGGCGAGGGTGCAAAACACCAGAAACTCGGCAGAGCGGTAGTTGGGGATCACGTAAGCCACATAGTTGGTGACGACGAACAAACCGATGATCACTAGTGCGCTGGCGCGAAACTGTGCCGACTGGTTCGCCGTCACGGCGCGGTACTGTTTGAACAGCGCTTCGCCCAGCAGCAGCACCAGCGCGGTCAGCTGGATAAAGCCGCCGTTGAGCAGGGTCTCCATGTAGCCGCTGTGGGCGTTGCCGATGTAGCCCCAGCGAGTGATGAAAGCGTCGGCGTCGGGGCTGGCCCAGAAGGCACCGAAGCCGTACCCCTTGAGCCACTGCTGGTCGATAAAAGGCGCGAGCAGTTCCCAGATCAACGTGCGGTCAGTGAGTGACGGGTCGCGGCCGGCGATCTCCAGCAGCCACGCAATGTGGTTGTACAGCAACAGGCAAACCAGCAGGAACACCAGCGTGCAACCGAAGAACAGCCACTGCGAGCGGTTGATACGTAAGCGGATCAGGGTGAGGAAGTACCAGTAGCTCACCGTACCGGAAACTATCAATGCCACGCCGGTCGCCGACTGGGCGAGCAGGATGGCGATCAGTGAAAAAAACGAGCAGAAGAGGGCCCAGCGGTTGCCTTGGCGGATCATCGGCAGCAACAGCAGGATGGCGATCGCGTTGAGCCGTGCGCCGGCGTTCTTTTCGGTAAAGATCCCCTTGAATGCGCCGTCGCGAATACCTCCGGATAAGAACGCGACGCCAGGCATGACCACGGCGAGTATCAACCCGATCAACGCCGCCACGCCGATGGCACAGCCGAGCATGAAGGTGATTTTTTCAAGCGGGTAGTTATAGGCAATGAAACCGGCGAAAAATACCACGCTGAGCATCGCGATAATCCGCTTGAACGTCAGCATCGGGTCGTAGGACCAGCCAATCGAGGCGATCACACAGAGCATGAACACCAGCAGAAAGAAGTTGCTGCGGTAAAAGGTTTTGCTGAGGAACACCTTGTTGCGGATGAAGAAGAACAAGGGCACCAACAGCGTGATGAGGCCGCAGACTTGGTTGGCGACGCTGCCTTCGAGGTCTTTACCGACGTCGCCGAAGCTGGATGCGCCACCCAGTCCGAGGACAAACGTGATCACCTGGATGTAAAACAGCACGCCGAACAAGGTGAAGCCATCGCGTAACGTCGAATATCTAATCTCCAGTGGTTTCATGATGCTGGACTCCCGAGCATCGCGGCGAGGTAGGTCTGCACCGCGCTGGCATTCATGAATCGGGCGGCCGCCTCAACGCGGGAATGACGCTGCAAATTCCGCGGTGTGGAAAGTTGCAGGGCAATCGCCTGCGCCAGTGCGAGCGGGTCGTCGACGGCGACGAGCGGCGCAACCAAGCCGCCGATCAAAATTTCCTGGGGACCATGAGGGCAGCGGGTCGCCACCACCGGCGTGCCCGTGGACAACGCCTCTACCAGCGCATTGGGACTGCCCTCGAAGCGTGACGACAGCACAAAGCAATCGGCCGCCGCCACTTCTGCCAGGGGATCATGGGTGTAACCCGGCAGGTCGACGCGATCGGCGACGCCCAATGTGCGTGCCTGATCAAGTAATCGAACCCTGAGTGTGCCTTCACCAAAAATGATCAAGCGGACGTCACTATCCGGCAGCGCGGCGAACGCTGTGATCAAGGTGTCGAAGCCTTTTTGCGGCGCCAGGCGACCCACGGCGACAATCACCAAGCTGGACTTTTCCAACAGCCAGCGGTGGCTTGGCAGCCCCGGCGTCTTGTCGCGGAAGTCGTTGTCGAGTACCGGGTTGTCGGCAATGGTCACGTCCTGACGGCGCGCAAGGGTGGTATCGATCAGGTCCTGGGCGACACCGCGCGAAACGCAGATCACCGGGTTGGGAATAAGCCGATACAGCAGCGGTGCCACCAGATACGCGACCCGCACCATGAAGTCGGGGTTAACGTGTTTGTCATGGGAAAAGGCATTGCGCTCGCTGACGTGCAGCCGTGCCAGCGTGCCGGACAGCACGGCTGCGGCGATCGCCACCACGTTGACGTGAGTGAGGGCCGCCAGTTGCGCATCAAAGCGATTGGCGCGAAGAAATCGCGCGAGTGCCGGCACCGCACGAAAGCTGCGCGGGCTGCGCAATTCAACCTTTTTGACGCGTGGGTCGAGGTGCGCCGCATTGATGCCGCCGCCGGTAAGCATCAATAACGTCACGTCATTGCCCGCGTCGACCAGCGCTCCGGCCAGGCGCGTCATCATTTTTTCAGCCCCGCCCGCGCTGAGGTCATGCAGGATAATCAGCAATTTTTTCATTGGTTCCATACCTGGTAATACGCCTGCGCCGCGTGCTGGCTGGTGTACGGGCGGAGGGCGTCAGTGACCATTTTTTCGCTTGGAGCAACGTGATCCCGTGATGTCAGGCTTCGCAGCATTCCATTGGCCAACGCCGGTATGTCGTTGGCCTTGACCAGTTGGCCAAGCTGGCCGTTGTCCAGCAGTTCTCTGGGGCCTGTCTCGCAGTCGCATGCCAGCACGGGCGTACCCAGCGCCAACGCCTCGATCAGTACGGTCGGCATGCCTTCATGGAGGGAACTCAGAATGAACAGGCGTGCATGCCTGAGCAGTGGATAGGGGTTACTCAGGAAACCGGTAAAGTGCACCCGGTGCGCGATGCCCAGGCGATGCGCCTGAGCGGTCAGTGCGTCGCGCAACGGGCCGTCGCCGGCGATCACCAAATCCGGCAGCGCCTGGCGGTGCAACGCCATGGCGTAAGCATCGAGCAACAGGTGAAAACCCTTCTGTTCCGTCAGCCGACCCAGCCCCAACCAGTAGTCGCCGGGTAACCCGGCGGGCAGCGGCGCTTGTGAGGCTTGAAACAGTTGTTCGGTGATGACCGCGTTGGGGCAATAGGTAACTCGTTGCTGACCCCATGGGAGTAAGTCGACGAGAGACTGGCGCAATGCCGTGGAGACCGTCACCACTTTTCCGCTGCCGCAGAGGTACAAGGCATAGAGCAGGCGCAGGCTTGAAGGGCCGGTTTTCTGCTCAGTGCAATTAAGCGTTATGTGCCGGCTATAGATGACTTTGCAGGCACTGCCCAAGGTTGCGAACCAGGTGCAGACATTGGCCTGTTCTTTGGCGGAAATGAGGTGGGTGACGTCCTCGCGACGAATGAGCCGGCGCAACAGGACGATCGATCTGAGCAGACCGACGATACCGTTCCCACCGCCGTTGTTGTGGCGTTGATCGCCTTCAGTGTCCGGCGTCTCACCGTTCATGACGAAAAAGCTCACCCGCTGGCCATCCTTGAGAAATTGCTCGGACAGCCGTTGCTGGACGCGCTCGACACCGCCGCCCGACTTGAAATCCTTGAGAATAAACAGGATATGCATGGTCACTCCTCAACGCTGATGGCGACTTTGCGTGACGCGATGAGCGCCAACAGGTGCACAAAGTTGTTCGGGTAGTCGATGAGGTAGCGCTTGATCGTATGGGGCTCGCGATACATGCGATAAAACGCGCGCAGATGCAGGCGATTGATCAGCGCCGGGTAATAGTTGCGTGTGGCCAGGGCTTCCTGGCGAATGAACCCGCCACAGGTGAATGCGACTCCGCGAAACCCCGCGCGCAAGGCGTCCTGCTCGAATTGCTCTTGCAGTCCGGCACCCAGGCCAACGATCAGGATGTCCGCTTCGCTGCGGCAGATGTCGGCCCGAATGCCCTCGGCCTGGGACGCTGTGAAGTAACCGTTGTGGTAACCGGCGATGACCAGCCGCGGGTAAAGGGCCTTGATCTTGCTGACGAACAGGTCCAGTTCCGCTTGCCGGGCGCCGACGAAATAGACGCGCTTGTCCAGTTGCTCAGCGCCCCTGAGTACAAGGTCGGCAATAGACGTGAAGTCAAAGCTGACCCGTCCGATCCTCCTGCCGGTGACACGCGACATGAATGTCGACATCAGCATGCCGTCGCAAAAATAAGTGACGGCGCCCGGGGCCTGCTCGAAGACACTGCCGATGGACGCAAAGTTGATGAAGGAATAGGCCTGGTTGGCCTCCAGTAACTTCGGTGAGAATTGCCCGACTAATTCCAGCCTGATCATGGCGCGGCTCCGTTCAAAGGGCTGGAAGGGTCTTTCGGCCCACGGATACGTAGGTGAAGCCACGTGTGCTCATACGCTGCGGATCGAACAGGTTGCGTCCGTCAAAAATCAGCGGTTGCTTGAGTCGCTGACTCAGCAAGTCGAAGTCCGGCGCCCGAAACGATTGCCACTCGGTGACGATGACCAATGCGTCGGCATTTTTCAGGGCGGCCTCCTTGGTGCCGGCCAACGTCAGGTCATCGCGCGAACCGTAAATGCGCTGGGCCTCTTCCATGGCTTTGGGGTCGAACGCCTGCACGCTGGCGCCGGCCTGCCACAAAGCCTCCATCAATACCCGGCTGGGGGCTTCGCGCATGTCGTCGGTGTTAGGTTTGAAACTCAACCCCCACAGGGCAAAGGTTTTGCCGCGAAGGTCACCGTCAAAGTGATTGAAAATCTTGCTGTACAGGCTGGCTTTCTGTTCGTGGTTGCGCGCTTCGACGGCCTTGAGCAGCCTGGCGTCAAAATCGACGTGGGTGGCGGCATGTATCAGGGCCTTCACGTCTTTGGGAAAGCACGAACCGCCATAGCCGAGGCCCGGGTAGATAAATTGATAACCGATGCGTGGGTCGGAGCCGATGCCGTGGCGCACCCGCTCGATATCAGCACCGAGTTTTTCGGCGAGGCAGGCCATTTCGTTCATGAAGCTGATCTTGGTCGCCAGCATGCAATTGGCGGCGTACTTGGTCAGTTCGGCGCTGCGAACATCCATGACGATGATTTTTTCGCGGCTGCGATTGAACGGTTCGTACAGTTCCCGCATGACGCTTTCGGCGTGCGGGCTGTCGGTGCCGATGATGATCCGGTCCGGGCGCATGCAGTCGTCGACCGCGCAGCCTTCCTTGAGAAACTCCGGATTGGAGACCACGTCGAATGTCAGGTCGCTGCGATCGTTGTCGGCCAGCACCTGCTCGATGCATGCGCGCACCAGGTCACCGGTGCCGACCGGCACGGTGGATTTGTCGACGATGATGTGGTGACGGTCCATGTTCAGGGCAATGGTTTTTGCCACGCTCAATACGTATTTGAGATCGGCCGAGCCGTCTTCGTCAGGCGGCGTACCGACAGCGATCAGCAGCACATCGCCGTGGTGAACAGCGCTCGCCAGGTCGGTGCCGAACTGCAGTCGTCCACTGTGGTAATTGTCGCGGACCAGGTTTTTCAGGCCGGGCTCGTAAATGGGCAGCGTCCCTTCCTTCAGGGCCTCTACCTTGGCAGCGTCGATATCGACGCAGAGCACGCTGTGCCCGACCTCTGCCAGTGCGGCGCCTTGGACAAGGCCCACGTAACCAATACCAAATACGCTCACATTCATGATCAAACCTCGGGTCGGCGTGACAGTGATCAACGATGGGGCAGGGGTCAGTAGATGTTTTTCGAGAACAACGTGAAGGGGGTCTTGATGAGGATCTTGATGTCGAGCCAGAGCGACCATTGGTTGATGTAGTTGAGGTCCTGGGCGACGCGTAGCTGCATCTTTTCCACCGTCTCGGTTTCCCCGCGATGCCCGGTGACCTGGGCCAACCCGGTGATGCCCGGCTTGAGGCGATGCCGGGCCATGTAGGCGCGCACCTTGCCGGTGTAGTAAACGTTGTGGGTGACGGCATGCGGGCGAGGCCCGACCAGGGCCATCTGGCCGAGTAATACGTTGAACAGTTGTGGCAGTTCGTCGATGGAACTGCGGCGCAGAAAGCGGCCGAACGGTGTGACGCGTTCATCGTCACGGGTGGCTTGATGCACGTCGAGATCGTCATGGACGCGCATCGAGCGAAACTTCCAGACCTTGATCACTTCACCGTTGCAACCGTGACGATTCTGCTTGAACAGCACAGGGCCTGCGGAGGTCAGCTTGACGGTAGCCGCCACCACCAACAGCAACGGGCTGAGCACAATAATGGCCAGGGCGGCCAGGCTGCGTTCGAACAGGTCCTTGCAGAACAGGCTGGCGGGGTGCGAGCTGATCAGGCTCTCGTTAAGGTAAATCGCAGGCATTCGCTCGATTTCCGAGATCGAATGGTTGAGCAATACCATGCTGCCGAAATCCGGGATCCACACCACATCGACATTCATGTCCAGCAGGTCGATGTACAGCGCTTCGATGGTGGCGGCATGCGCCATCGTCAGGACAATGTAGACGCGGCGTACCTCCAGGCGCGTGATGATTTCGCGGATGGCGTCAACGTGGCCGAGCAGCGGCAGAATGCTGGGGGCCGGGCCGCTGTCATCGGCGGCGGCGATGAACCCCAGTGCCAGCGCGCGGTTCGGTCTGGAGAGTTTTTTCGCCAGCTCATGGGCGGTCGGGCAGGTTCCGATGATCACTGAACGACGCTCGTTGCAGACCATCCGCGAGTGCAGTCGGGCGAAGTAATGCAGTGGCAGAAAACTCATCGCCTGGACGAGGAAACCCAGCACCGCCCAGACCACGATGACCTGACGCGAGTAAATCGCGCTGGTCTGGGTAATGAACGCAATAGCCGCCAGAACGGCTAGCAGGATCAACCAGCCGGCCAGTAAGCGGCCGAGCCCGACCACCAGGCCATGACGCTTGTGGTAAACCTGCATCACGCTGTAGATCGGCACCGAGCCGAGCACGGTCAGAATCAACAGGATGCGGTATTCGCTGGTCAGGCTGCCGACGCGCCAATACACAAGTAGCATCAGCAACGAGGTCGCCAGCGTCAACGCACACACCCACTGGCCCCAGAACGTCAGGCCTCGGCGGTGTGTCATGTGAGCGGTATAGAGCGGTGTCATGGGCTTAACCTCAAGGCAGAATTAATGCATCAGCGCTGATGGACGCGCACGGCGTGGCTCCCGCAGGCTTTTCCGTAGCTCGGCAGAGGTGAAGCAACGTGTTGTGGTGGCAGAAAGAGGGGTAGCGACAGGCTCGAACGTCGGCCGTTACCGGGGGGCGAAGTCGTAGTTATAAAACGTCTTGGAATGGTGGTAGCCGTACTTGCGCGCCTTGCGCAGGTCTACCTGGTTGAGCACGGTGCCAAATACCGACACATGGCTCTGCTGCAACATGGCAATGCCCCTCTGCACCTGACTGATCGGCGTGCTGTCGGCCTTGACCACATAGATCACCGCATCCGAATGCTGGGCCAGCAACAGTGCATCGCTGATCATTTCCGCAGGCGGTGAGTCGATAATGATGTGGCGGTAACGCGACTTCAGCGCCTCAAGCATGCGCGCCATGCGCGGCGAGCTGAGCAGATCCTGCGGCGGAGGCTGGCGTGACGGGTTAAGCGATTCGGCGGGGGAAGGCAGGCGCGGCGCGGTGAACAGATCCCGCGAAGGGGGCATGACCATGCCGGCCGGGAGCATGTCCAGATTGCCCACCGAAACGATGCAGTCTTCAAGCCTGGCGGTGCCCGCAATGACATTGGCCAGCCCCGGGCTGTCAGGCGGAAAATCGAAGTTCAGCGAAAGGGTTGGCTGGCGCATGTCAGCATCGATCAGCAACACTCGCTCCAGCGAAGTGAGGGAACTGGCCAGGTTGGTGGCAATGGTGCTTTTACCCTCACCGGCGACGGTCGATGTCACGAGTACCACTTGCGACGGCATATCACTGCTCTGCAACATCAGCCAGGTGCGCAGGTTGCGAATGGTCTCGGAAAAGCGCGGGTTGTCGTTGTCTTCGAACAAGCGCGCCAGTTGCCGACGACTTTTCTTCATCACCAACGGCACCACGCTGAGCAGAGGAATGTTAAGCGTGCTTTCAATCGTCTCGTCGGTTTTAAAGGTGTTGCTCAGGCTGTCGAAGAGCAGCGCCAACGCGACACCGATCACCGCTGCCACTAACCCGACGATCCCCACAATCAATGTTTTACGGGGCTTGCTCGCTTCCACAGGCACAATCGCCGGGTCGACAATGCGCACTTTGGTGGAGTCCATGTCGGCGGTGGCCGCGGTTTCCTTCAAGCGGGTGACGAAGGTTTCATACAGTGCGCGGGTGCTGTCGACTTCACGTTGGAACTCGCGCAACTGGAATTCCTTGCGGGCGATGTCCTGGATCTGAGCCTTGTTGCTGTTGAAGGATTGGCGCAGCGAAGCTTCACTGGCCGAGGCCAGCTGGTATTGCCGTTCGATCCCGGCGACGACCTGCTGCACCTGCAATTGCAGGCTGGTGGTGGCGGCGCGCAATTCCGACTGTGCGGAAATCAGGCTGGGGTGTTTCGGACCATAGCGTCCGGACAGTTCATCGACCTTGGCTTGCGCCTTGGCCCGATCCGCCTGGAATTGCTGGACCAGCGGGTTACTCAAAACCGCCGGTACGCTAGAGAGTCGGCTCAGGTCGCCGTTACTCAGGGCTTTCGCCTGCCGGTATTCACTCTCGGCTTCGGCGCGGTTGCGACGGGCGTCGACCATGCGATTGCCGGTCATTTCCAGTTCGTTGGCGCTGATGGTGGCAACCCCGCCAACGTCCACCAGGCCTTGCTCCTCCCGATAGCCTTGAAGCTTTTTCTCGGCAATACGCAGGTTGTCGCGCAGCTTGACCAGTCGTGTGTTCATCCACGCGGTGGTGGTCTGCGAGGACTTTTCGCTGGTGTCGAGCTGGCTGTCGGTAAAGCCATGAGCCAGCGCGTTGGCCGCCCCAGCCGCCAGAACAGGGTCTGGCAGTTCGACCTCGATTTCGAGCAATTGGCTCTTGCCGACGAACTTGACGCTGGTGTGCAGCATGAGGTTCTGCGTGACCTGATTGAAGACATCTTCTTCGCTTGGCGTATCTTTCACCGGCATCAACAGGCCCAGTCCCGGGATCCATTGATCAAGGTCAAGGTCGGCCAGCCATTGGCGCGGCGTGAACCATGGCTTCGGTTGCTGGCGCGGGTCGGTGACCGGGTTGGTCGTCAGTTCGAGTTTTTTCACCGCTCGTTCGGCAAGGTCCCGCGACTGCAGGAGCGCTTGTTGTGTCTGCAAGTAATCAGTGGCGTTGCTGCCTGAGTCCTTGACTTGCTGGAAGGACATCAGCGGCGGTGTTTTATCATTGAACAGCAAGGTGGTGCTGCCGACGTATTGCGGCGTGATGTTCGAGACCACAACGGCCGCCAGCAAACCGCTCAGCAGGACCAGCCAGCCGATGCTCCATTTGGCACGCCAGATCACCCTCCAGAGTTTGAGAAGATCAATGGTGTCCTTGTCTTCGCTGTACTGCTGATGCAGATGCGTTTGAAGAGGACGTTCGACGTAGGTGCTAGGGCTGTTGTCCATGATTAGAAAAAGCCTTGTGCAATGGAAATGGTGTCGCCGGGGGCAATCGTGGTGTTTCGCGTGACCTCATCGGTGAGGGTCGGGCCGTCATCACCGCGCAAGATGGTCACGCGTTTGATGGAGGCTCGCTCGGTCAGTCCACCACCCAGAGCGATGGCTTTTTCCAGGGTCAATCCGGGTATGAAGGGATAGCTGCCGGGTTTTTTCACTTCGCCGTTGAT
This sequence comes from Pseudomonas sp. LBUM1660, assembly GCF_059695935.1. NCBI lineage: Bacteria > Pseudomonadati > Pseudomonadota > Gammaproteobacteria > Pseudomonadales > Pseudomonadaceae > Pseudomonas > Pseudomonas sp. LBUM1660. The sequence continues at coordinate 2,733,888 of NZ_CP166795.1, forward strand.
ATAGAACGAGCGGTATTCGATCTGGCTCAAGCTGACTTTCGGGTCGTTCAGATAGCCTTGTTTAAGCCCGTTGACGATGATCTTTTCGACCTGGCCGGGTGTGAGTCCCTTGGCGGAAATCTCACCCAGGAACGGATACGAAAATGTGCCGGCATCGCTGAGGCGGATTTTTTTAATGCTCAGCTCCGGCTCGCCGAACACGATGATGCGCAAGACATCGCCAGCGGCCAGTTTGTATTGAGTGCCGGGGTCTGCTGCATACGTATTGGGTACAACCGCCAGTGCGAACAACAAGCCAAGCGTATGTGAGTTCATGTCGAAACCCTCTTAGAGGCTTACGTTAAAACTGATCTGAACCACGTTGCGGGTAAAACTTTCGTTGTCGGCATCGGAGTCGTTATCGCGGAACCGATAGCCAAGTTCGATATCCAGCCACCGACGCATCGCGTACACCACGGCCAGGTTGTAGTCCTGTAAGTTGTCCGTGCGGCTTTGGCCTTCGTAGACATAACGACCGTACCCGGCTTGTGCCACCGTGGTGATCCGTTCGGTCCAGCCATGGCGCCAACCGACCTGGGTGAAGGTGGACTTGACGGCATCGGCACCATCGTCCCCCTCGGCGAGGGCCTGGCGGGCCACAAAGGTAAACGTTGAATAAGTGCGGGGCTTCCATTGCAAGTCCACTTGCCACGTGGGGTTGTCGAGGTCTTTGGATTCGCTGCTGTCGAAGTCCTTTTTCTCATAACCGACACGGACTTTACCGGTGGTCTTTGCGGTAATGTCCCAGACGGCACCGGCAAGTACCGCGTTGGATTTGCTGCTGCGCGGGCTGTTGGGTTCCAGATAGTCAAAATTGGTGTGGTCGTACTCGAGCAGGCCACGGGTATTGCTACCGATGCGGTGATACCAGGTACTGGTCAGGGCGGTGGTATTGCGCTCTTTGTCGTCATTGACGCCGTCGGCGTTGTCGTAGCGAAGTTCCGCGTAACTCGCGCCGAAATCGATCTGGTTGTCAGCGCTCTTGGCGCCATAGGTGTAAAGGCCACCCACCCGTTTGTTGTTGATCTTGTCATTGACGCCTTCGACCGCCGTCGATTCCGTGCGCTCGTATTTTCGATACTCGGCGTCGAGCTTCAGACGGTGCCGGTCGGTGAACTCCATGATGCTGTCCGCCCGCACCCGTTGTGCGGTGTTCGAGGCATCCGACTCGTCGTGGTAAATGTAACGGGTGGGTTGCCAGGTCAGTCGGGTGGCGCTGTTGCGATCTTCGGCCTTGAGTTCGAAGGAGGGCGCCAGCTTCGTGATCATCGAGGACTGTTTGTTGTTCTCCAATTCTCGAAAGTTATCGTCATAGCTTTCTGAAAACAGAAAGGTGGGAGTGAAATCGAACCCGTAAACATCAATAGGTGCCGGATCAATACTCCAGGCCAATCCAGGGTAGAGGGAGGCCATGATCAGTGCAAAAGGGCAGCGTGAATTCAAGGCCATGTCATGGCTCCTGGAATAAGCTATCAGTCAGATATTGGGTTGAAGCGAGGGGTGCTGACGTTCGAGATCAATTAACGGCATGCAGATCGCCTGGTCCCGATTTAGAAACTGCAGCAGGATCATGACGCGCTCAGTCCCGTGGGAGGTGATGAAAACCCCCTCGAGTGTCGACAGTGGGCCGCGGATTATTTGCAGGTGGTCGCCGGGCGTAAGGGGTGGGTCATCGTGGGATATCGTTGAATCGAAACAGCGCGCACGCAGATGCTCGATGACGTTCTCGGCCACCGTCGCAGGACCATGATTGAATTCGACGAAACGACTGACGCCCCGAGTAGAGCGTATGGGCGCCCAGTTGTCATTACCGCCAAGATGGATAAACAGATACCCAGGAAAGAGGGATTCCCGCACCTGCTGTTGTTTGCCGCGAATCACGCGTTCACTCAACAGTTGGGGGTGAAAGACGACATAGTTTTGTTGAAGCAGGTTGAGATGGGCACGTTCATCCTGGTGAGGCTTGCATTGCAGAAGGTACCAGTTAGAGCGTTCGGAACGGATTGCTAGCATGCTGGTAAACTCCGTAAAGATCGAAAGTTTAGGCAGGCAGTGGCTCTATTAAGACCCGAGAAGTAGTTAGGTCAGGCAGCGTTATTTTTTTTGTGTGTAGTGCGGGGGTGTGTGTCAATAATGAGTCAGGGTGTGTTACATGGGCGTAACACTGGGGTAATGACTATGCGCTATATCTGACAGCCTGTCGGATATATAGCTTGAATCGTAATCTGAAGACAAAGCTACCGCACGGTCCATACGAAGGGGCCGCAAAAAACAAAGACTTCAGAAGTTGTCTGATGATCAGCGATAAACGAACAAACTGCACGCGTATCCTGTTTCATCACGCCGTGTATTTATTGACCACTCTCGACAAACTGTCAAACGTTCCTTGTCAAAAAACATGCCTTCCATCCAATAGTGCGGCCGCTATTGCGCAACCAATTGTTTTTAAAGCCAATTTAATTTCCGCCGGGCGGATTAAACTTTTTTAGCTATTAATAGTCGTCAGAGGGGCAGGGCAGTCCGGGATGATACCCCAATAATGGGGCCTGTTATGAAATCTGGATCCATTGTAATTGCAACGCTATAACTAACTACCTGTAGTTGGGCAAGGGGGCGGCATTATGACTATTCTCGTGACTGGCGCGGCAGGTTTCATCGGGTATCACACGGTCAAACGATTGTGCCTGGATGGGCGAGAAGTTGTTGGTATCGACAACCTCAACGATTATTACAGCGTGGAATTGAAACACGCTCGGCTCAAGCAACTGAGCGAATTGCACGGTTTCCGTTTTCAGCCGATGGATATTGTCGATAAACCGGCTTTGATGGCGTTATTCAAAGACAGTGGGTTCACCGAGGTCGTGCATCTGGCGGCGCAAGCGGGGGTTCGTTATTCGCTGGACAACCCGGATGTGTATGCGCAATCGAATCTGGTGGGATTCCTGAACGTGCTCGAAACCTGCCGACACTATCGGCCTGCGCACCTGATCTATGCGTCGAGCAGTTCGGTGTATGGCGCCAACAGCAAACTCCCGTTCAGCGTCGACGACCCGGTGGATCAACCGGTTTCGCTGTACGCCGCCAGCAAGCGCGCCAATGAATTACTTGCCTACAGCTACTGCCATCTCTATGGGATTCGCGCCAGCGGCCTGCGTTTTTTTACTGTGTACGGTCCTTGGGGGCGTCCTGACATGGCGCTGTTCACGTTCACCGAAGCGATGCTCAAGGGCCGGCCGATTGATATCTTCAACCATGGCCAGATGGCGCGTGACTTCACCTATGTCGACGACATTGTCGAAAGCATCGCCCGGTTGCTTCCGAAGCCGCCGGTCCCGGACAACGAGGCTATTGGCGTCAACCGTATTTTCAACATCGGGCGTGGAAAACCGGTCGCGTTGCTCGATTTTGTCGAATGCCTGGAAACGGTGTTGGGCATAACAGCGCAGCGCAATTATTTGCCGATGCAACAGGGCGATGTCATCAAGACATGGGCCGATGTGTCGGCGCTGGCAGACTGGGTCGGTTTCTCGCCCCACACGGAGGTTGATGCAGGCGTGAGGCAATTTGTGCAGTGGTATCGCGACTTCTATCAGGTCTGAGTCGTTGCTTCACCCCAACACGAAATCCACCGGTTCGAGTGCCGGAGGTCGCTGTGTTTCTCCCAGCGCTATCGCACTCGCTACGTTGAGAAAAGTCGGTTTGGGTCTGACTATCATGGTGTTCCGCCTGCGCAGATACGAGGTTCACAACTCATCGCCGAGTAATTTCAGGTATTCGGGGCTCTCGGAAATGGAATTATGGCCCACGCCCGGGATGACCCGCAGCGTGGCCACGCCCTTGGCAAAATGCGAGTAGAGCTGTTCCGTGCTTGAGCGCGGTATGACTTCGTCGTGCTCTGCTGCGATCAGCAGCGTGGGTATCGTGATGTGCGTCGCGTACTTCCAGGATTCAAAGCGCTCCTGTAGCAGCCACTTCACCGGGAACCACGGGAACTGGCGCACGGCGAGATCTTCCAGGCTGTTGTAAGGCGTAATCAGGATCAGGCTCGAGGCCGGGCGCTGGCTGGCGAGGCGCACAGCGACCCCCGAACCGAGGCTGCGCCCGACCACGGCGATGTGCGGATGAGCGTCGTAGACCTTGTCAAACAAGGTCATGGCATCGCGCTGAATCGACTCCTCCGAAGGCGAGCCGGAGCTTCCCCCGAAACCTCGATAGTGCAGCAAATAGATCGCATGGTCCGGGAAAGCCTGGGCGAACCCGGGCAGGTTGCGAGAGACATCTTCGGCATTGCCGCCGAAATAAATCAACGCCTTCGGCCCGTCGTGGGGCCTGACCGACACCCGCACGTCCGCGTCGTCTACCGTCAGCTTGAGCAGCGTTTCGGGTGTCTCGATGGCACTGGGCTGCGGGAAGTAGATCAACGCGCGCTGAAACACGAACAGCGCCGCACAGAGCGCCAGGTACAACGCGGCCAGGATGACGACGATTAACACCAGGGTTCGTGGCATTCGGCTAACTTTAGTGGGCGACATTGACGGCTCTGGGCTCAGGAACCCAATCCACTGGATCGGTGCCAGAGTTTAGTTCATCGGTAGCGGGGCACAGAGCCCGGCTACAGAGGAGGGCGCCCATGCCCATCGCTGCAAAGTGGCTCGACGTCCAGCCCGGCGAAGGAACCGCCCTGATGCTGGGGTTTGCGTTCCATTTCTGCGTGTTGGCCAGTTATTACCTGGTGCGACCGCTGCGCGATGCCTTGGGCCTTGAGGGCGGTGCCGACAAATTACAGTGGCTGTTCACGGCGACCTTCGTGGTGATGCTGTTGATGGTCCCGGTGTTTGGTGCGCTGGCGTCGCGGCTGCCGGCCACGCGTTTCGTGCCGTTGATCTATCGCGTGATCGCCGCGTCGATGCTGGTGTTTGGTGTGTTGATCGCCAATCACATCGCGCCGGTCGCCGTCGGGCGGGTGTTTTTTGTCTGGATCAGTATTTACAACCTGTTCATCGTCAGCATTTTCTGGAGCGTGCTGGTCGACCGGTTTTCCAGCGAACAAGGACGACGGCTGTTCGGGTTCATCGCGGCGGGTGGCACCCTGGGCACGTTCATCGGGCCGTTGCTCGCGGCAACCATGGCCGCGCGCCTGGGCCCGGTGGCGTTGACCGTCGCGGCGGCGCTACTGCTGGAAGTCGCGGTGCGCTGCTATCGGGCGCTGCTCTCTCGGACCCGATCGCAGTCCGGCAGCCGCTTGCTGGATGATCGACGCATGGGCGGCAGCATTCTGGCCGGGATCACGTTGATTGTGCGTTCGCCTTATCTGCTGGGGCTGGTGTTGTTCATGCTGCTGCACACCAGCGCCGCGACCTTGTTGTATTTCGAGCAGGGACGGATTGTGGCGGGTAGCTATGCTGATGTGGCCAGCCGGACGCAATTCTTCGCCGTGGTCGATTTGATCGTGTCGGCGCTGACCTTGATCTTTCAACTGCTGCTGACAGCACCGTTGATTCGTTTGGTCGGTGTCGGCGGGGCGCTGGTGGCATTGCCGCTGGCGACCATCGTGGCGTTTACCGCCATGGCCCTGGCGCCCGTGCCCGCCACCGTCGCCCTGGCGCAGGGGCTGCGTCGTGCGGTCGAGTTCGCCATCGTGCGGCCGGCACGGGAGGTGTTGTGGACCGTGGTCAGCCGCGAGGAAAAGTACAAGGCCAAGAATGTGATCGAAACCCTGGTGTACCGCGGTGGAGACGCCGCCAGTGGCTGGTTGTCGGTCGGCTTGACGGCACTGGGCGCCGGTTTTGGTCTGGTGGCGCTGGTGATCGTGCCGTTTGCCGGGCTGTGGGGCTGGTTATGCCTGTGGCTCGCCAGGCGCCAGGAACAACGGGCTGACAGCAAAAAGGTGGAAGGGCCATTCCATGAGCCACACTGATGGATACACGCGTCGCCAAATACTCACGCTGGCTGCCGGTGCTTCGGCGGTTTTCACCTTCGGCCCAGCCTTTGCTGCAACCACGCCGTCGAAGGACACAGGAGGCAAGAACATGCTGACCCGCGCCATTCCTTCCAGCTCCGAGCCATTGCCCATTGTCGGGTTGGGTACCTATCGCGGGTTTGATGTCGAGCCGTCGAGCCCCGCCTACAAGCAGTTGCCCGCCGTTCTGCGTGCGTTGTTCGAGAAAGGCGCAACGGTGATCGACAGCTCGCCGATGTACGGGCGGGCCGAACAGACGACCGGTGAGTTACTGTCGATTTATGAGCCGCGTTCGCCGGCCTTCCTGGCCACCAAGGTCTGGACCCGTGGCCGCGAAGAAGGCATCGCGCAGATGGAGCAGTCCTTCAAACTGCTGCAAACCGATCGCATCGATCTGATGCAGATCCACAACCTTCTGGACTGGCAAACCCATCTGCCGACCTTGCGCAAATGGAAGGAAGAAGGGCGCATCCGCTACATCGGCATCACCCATTACACGGCCTCGGCCTATGACGAGGTGGAAGCGGTGCTCAAGGCTGAACCGTTGGATTTCTTGCAGATCAACTATGCGCTGGATGACCGTGGCGTCGAGAAACGCATCCTGCCTCTATGTCGCGAGCGCGGCGTGGCGGTGATCTGCAATCGGCCGTTTGGCGGCGGCAACCTGCTTACCCGATTGAAGGACAAACCCTTGCCGCGCTGGGCGGCGGACGTGAGGGTCAACAGCTGGGCGCAGATGACGCTGAAGTTCTTGCTGTCGCATTCAGCGGTGACCTGCGTGATTCCCGGCACCGGCAACCCGCGCTACATGGCGGACAACGCCGGCGCCGGTTTCGGGCCGATGCTGACCGGTGCGCAGCGCGAGCAATTGATCGATATCGTCGGTTAGGCGCAAGTTATCGCTGGAGACGATCAGCGGCGATCCAGCCACACCGTCTGCGCATTGCAGAACTCGCGCACGCCGAAGTGCGACAGCTCGCGGCCAAATCCGCTTTTCTTCACGCCGCCGAAGGTGACGCGCGGATCGCTGGCGCAGTAGCCATTGATGAACACGCCGCCGGTTTCCAGTTCGCCGGCCATCTGCTGGGCACGTTCCACGTTGCCGGTGTAGATCGTTGCGGCGAGGCCGAATTCGCTGTCGTTGGCCAGTTCCAGCGCATGGGCGGCATCGCGCGCGGTGATGATCGAGGCCACCGGGCCGAACAGTTCCTGCTTGAACGAGGTCATCTGGTCGGTGACATCCTTGAAGACCGTAGGCTCGTAGAAGTTGCCCGGGCCGTCAGCCTTTTTGCCACCCAGCAACAACGTCGCGCCTTCTTCCAGGGTGTCGCGCACCTGTTGATCCAGTTCATCACGCAGGTCAAAGCGAGCCATCGGGCCGATGTAGGTGTCGGCAGCCAGTGGATCGCCGACCACCAGTTTGCGCGTGGCTTCGACGAACTTGCGCGTGAATTCCTCGGCGATGCCTTGCTCGATGATCAAGCGTTTCGCTGCTGCGCAGACTTGCCCGGTGTTCTGATAACGGCCAATCACGGCGGCTTTGACGGCTTCGTCGAGGTCGGCATCGTCGAGCACGATGAAAGGATCCGAACCGCCCAGTTCCAGTACGCATTTCTTCAACGCAGCACCGGCCTGCGCGCCGATGGCCATGCCGGCGCGCACGCTGCCGGTGAGGGTCACCGCTGCGATGCGCGGATCGGCGATCGCCGTGGAAACACCCTCCGGCGTGACGTTGATGACCTCGAACACACCTTCAGGGAAGTCGGCTTGTTTGAAGGCTTCCAGCAGCAGGTAAGCGCTGCCCATCACGTTTGGCGCATGTTTGAGCACGTAGGTGTTGCCGGCGATCAGCGCAGGAACGGCGCCACGCAGCACTTGCCAGATCGGGAAATTCCACGGCATCACCGCGAGAATCGGGCCGAGCGGACGATATTCAATGCGTGCTTTGCCACCTTCAACCAGGGTCGGCTCGGCGGTCAGCATGGCCGGGCCGTGTTCGGCGTACCACTCGCAGAGCTGGGCACATTTTTCGATTTCACCGCGGGCCTGGGTGATTGGCTTGCCCATCTCCAGGGTAATCATGTTCGCCATCGCTGCGGCGTTACCGCGTAACGCTTGCGCCAGAGCGATCAAAAGCTGTGAGCGTTGCGCAACCGCTGTGCTGCGCCAGACGCGGAATCCGGCAGCGGCACGGGACAGTGCAGCCTGCAGCGCCGAATCGGATCCAAACGGGTAGTGGCCGATCTGCTCGCCGGTGGCGGGGTTGATCGAAATGGCGTGGGTGAGGTTGGAAACGTTGGTCATGGCACCGTCCTGCTAGGTGGGAATACGCTCAGGTTACGGTGGCGTTTGTTTTCTTGAAACTGAATAATGCTGAGCATATCGTTCACGTTTGGAGAATGACGTTGGATCTGGTTCAGCTGGAAATTTTCAAAGCAGTGGCCGAACACGGCAGCATCAGCGTGGCCGCCCAACACATCCACCGAGTGCCGTCGAACCTGACGACACGGATCAAGCAATTGGAGCAAGATTTGGGCGTGGACCTGTTTATCCGCGAGAAAAGCCGCCTGCGCCTGTCGCCGGCGGGCTGGAGTTTTCTCGATTACGCCCGGCGGATTCTCGATCTGGTGCAGGAAGCCCGGGCGACGGTGGCCGGTGAGGAACCCCAGGGCACCTTTGCGCTAGGGTCGCTGGAAAGCACGGCGGCGGTGCGCATCCCCGAGCTGCTGGCCGCGTATAACCAAAAGCACGCCAAGGTCGAGCTGGACCTGTCCACCGGACCGTCCGGGACCATGATCGACGGTGTGCTGTCGGGCCGACTGGCCGCTGCGTTTGTCGACGGACCGGTGTTGCATCCGGCACTGGAAGGCGTGCCGGCATTTGAGGAAGAAATGGTGCTGATCGCGCCGCTCAACCATGCCCCGATCCACCGCGCGCGGGAGGTCAACGGCGAAAACATCTATGCGTTCCGCTCCAATTGCTCCTACCGCCACCACTTCGAAAGCTGGTTCGCCAAGGACTCGGCAGTACCCGGCAAAATCTTCGAAATGGAGTCGTATCACGGCATGCTGGCCTGCGTCAGCGCCGGAGCCGGCCTGGCGCTGATGCCGCGCAGCATGCTCGAAAGCATGCCGGGCTGCACCACGGTGAGTGTCTGGCCATTGTCGCCGTCCTTCCGGTATTTGCGCACTTGGTTGGTGTGGCGCAGAGGGACGGTGTCCCAGAGCCTGACCATGTTTGTGCGCTTGCTGGAAGAGCGCGGTGAAGTACAGCCAGAAACCTGAATAAACACAAAAACCCTGTGGGAGTGAGCCTGCTCGCGATAGCGGTCTGACAGTCACCAATTCTTTGACTGACACACCCTCATCGCCTGCAGGTTGGCTCCCACAGGTATCCATACCTGCATCATTCAGCCTGAGTTGCGAACCACTGCATGACCTGCGCGCACGCCGGATGAGTCGCCGCCGAAGGTTGCAGGCATAGCGAATAGACGCCTCGGGTCTTCAACGGGCTGCCGAACGGAACGACCAGCACCCCGCGATCAATCGATTCTTGCGCCAGGGTCAGATCGGTCACCGCCACCCCAAGCCCACGCGCTGCCGCATCAAGCGCCAACTCGTCGAGGTTGAAGGGAATGTGCCGATAGTCCTCCAGCGGCTTGCCGTCATTGGCGGCCAGCCATTCGATCCAGGCCTGTTGGTCAGCCGAACGGTGCAGCAGCGGGAAGCGCACAAGGTCCTCCACCGACGCCAGCGGCCGGGTTGCGCTGGCCAGGCCGGGTGCACACACCGGCACCAGCGCTTCCTCGAACAGGGTCAGGCAGGCGGAATCGCTGGACGGTTCGGGCAGGTAGAGGATGTAGGCGTCGCTGTCGCTGGCCGGCTCGACAATCTCGGTCGCAACGGTTTCGATCGACAGGGAAATGTCCGGGTGACAGCGATAGAAATCGCTCAGTTTCGGCAACAACCAACGCACCGCCAGCGACACATGCATGCGGATGCGGAACGGGCGTTTTTGCGGAGACAGCCGATCCTCAAGGGTTTTCAGTTGATCGAGAATAGTGCGTGCGCAGGCCAACACCTGTTCGCCCTCCGGTGTCAGGCGAATGCTGCGGCTGCTCCTGACAAACATTGGCACACCAAAGTGGCTTTCCAGCTGCTGTATTTGCCGGCTGACGGCGCTTTGGGTCAGGCAGAGCTTATGCGCCGCTTGGGTGAAGCTGCCCGAATCAGCAACTTCCACCAAGGCCTGCATGGCTTGCAGGGAAGGAACGTGACGAATCTTATCCATGCGTTTTATGAATGGCTCAATGAGTTTATAACGTTGGTTGTAGCACCGAAGACCTAATAGATTCTAGCCCTAGCCGCCGCCATCAGACATTGCCTATGCAATTACCGCATGTGCCGGCGAGCAGAACGACAGTCTAGGCAGGTGACGCATGAATAATGAATGTGGCTGGATCGCGCAAGCAGGAAGTGCCCCGGCGCGTGATGGTCTGATCGGCGCGCAAAAAGCCGATTGGCTGATCATCGGTGCCGGCATTACCGGCCTCAGTGCCGCCCATGCACTGGCGCAGATGCACCCTCAGGCGCGCATCGTGGTGGTCGACAGGCAACGCGCGGCGCAAGGCGCTTCGGCGCGTAATTCCGGATTTGTGGTGGCCCACGAACACCCCGCCAACGATGAATTGATCGGCAACTCCGGGTTTGCCGGGTTTGAAGTGGACACCACGATTTCCCGTGCCGCCAGTGCGGAAGTGCGCAAGGTAATTGCCCGGCACAGCATCGAATGCGATTTCCGGGACTCGGGCTATTTCTTCGCCGTCAGCGATCCCGCCAAGCTCACCCACATCGACGCCAAGCTGCACACCCTGCGGGCGCTCGGCGCATCGGCGGAGTATTTCGAAGGCGAGCAGCTGAAGCAGAAACTCGGCACCCGGCATTACCGCGCCGCGATCTGGTGCGGCAAGGGCAACGCGTTGCTGCAACCGGCGAAATATGTGAAGGGCTTGCTGGAAGCGCTGCCAGAGACCGTGACCGTCTACGAAAACACCGACATCACCGGCCTCGATCGTCTGGGTAAAGGGCGTGTGCGGGCCAGCGGCATCGATGGCAGCATTGAGGCGAAGCAGGTGCTGATCTGCCTCAACGCCTTTGTGCCGCGCGCGGGTATCCAGGACAGTGGCACCTTTGCCATGGAACTCAGCGCCAGCCTTACGCGGCCGTTGAGTGACGAAGAGTTTCGCAACATCGGCAGTGTCGAGCCCTGGGGCGTGCTGTCCACCCGTCCGCTCGGTGCCACGGTGCGCCTGACACCCGATCGCCGGGTGATGATCCGCAACACCGCAGAATACCGTTCGCGGGATTTGTCCGGCCATGAACTGGCTATCCGTCGCCAGCACCATGTGCTGGGTTTGCAGCGACGTTTCCCGTGGCTGACCGAGCAGGATATCCAGCACACCTGGACCGGACACCTGAGTGCGTCACGCTCCGGGCAGCCGTTTTTTTCCAGGGTGGAAGAGGGCGTGTTTGCCGTGGCCGGCTGCAACGGCTCGGGCGTGGCGCGCGGCACCCTTTGGGGCCGACTGCTCGCCGAACTGGCCTCGGGTGCTGGCTCGCCGTTGCTCGATTCCGTGATGGAGAGAGCCCAACCCGGCTGGCTCCCGCCGCGCCCGTTGCTCGACATCGGCGCGATGTTTCGCATGCGCGTCGAAGCCATCCGGGCCAGGACAGAAATCTAGATTCCGGTTACCCCAAAAGAACAAAAAGGTGATTGAACATGCAGGCCCCTACTATTTCCCTGATGGTTGCGCTCACGACGTTTTCGGCCGCCAGCTACGCGGCTGAAGAGGTCAATATTTCCAACTGGAACGGCTACATCGCCGACGACACCTTGAGCAACTTCACCCAGTCAACCGGGATCAAGGCGACTTACGACATTCACGACAGCAACGAAGTCCTGGAATCAAAACTGATGACCGGCAATACCGGTTATGACGTGGTCAGCCCTTCGAACCATTTTCTGTCGCGTTTGATCAAGGCCGGTGCGATTCAGAAACTCGACAAAAGCCAACTACCCAACTGGAAAAACCTCGATCCGGCGCTGCTGAAAAAGCTCGAGGTCAATGACCCGGGCAACCAGTACGGCTATCCGTACATGTGGGGCACGGCGGGAATTGGTTACAACGTCGAGAAGATCAAGGCGATCTTCGGCACCACCGACGTCACCCATTCCTGGAGCCTGATTTTTGATGAGAACAACATCAAAAAGCTGAGTGAATGTGGCGTGGCGATTATCGATAACCCGACGCAAATCCTGCCGATCACTCTCAACTACCTCGGATTACCGCCGCATAGCCACGAGCCGGCGGATTACAAGAAAGCCGAGCAGGCGCTGCTCAAGATCCGGCCTTACGTCCAGTATTTCCATGCGTCCAAGTACGTCAGCGACCTGGCCAATGGCAATGTCTGTGCAGTGATCGGCTTTAACGGTGATGTGGTGCAAGCGGCCGCCAGTGCCAAGGAAGCCAACAACGGCATCGAGATCGCCTATTCGATCCCGGACGAAGGCTCGACCCTGTGGCTCGATATGGTAGTCATGCCCAAGAGTGCGCCCCACGAGAAAAATGGCTACGCCTACATGAACTATCTGTTGAAGCCTGACGTCATCGCCAACATCAGCAACAGCATCCACTATGCCAACCCGAACCTGGCAGCGGATGCGCTGGTCAATCCGGCGGTGAAGCAGGACCTGGCGATTTACCCGCCGAAAAACGTGATGGACAAGTTGTTCACCGTCGAGGACCTGCCCGCCGCGATTGCACGGTTGAGCACACGGTTGTGGACCAAACTGAAAACCAATACCTGACGGCCCTGCTGCCAGGGTTCCGCTGCCGGAACCCTGGCTTTACCGCGTCATGCGCGCTTGGGCAGTGTCCAGTTCGGCCGAATGAAGTGGCAGGTGTAACCGGTGGGCAGTCTTTCGAGGTAGTCCTGATGCTCCGGCTCTGCTTCCCAGAATGGGCCGGCGGGCGCGATTTCGGTGACTGCCTTGCCGGGCCAGAGACCGGATGCATCCACATCGGCCACGGTGTCCTTGGCCACTGCCTTCTGTTCTTCGTTCAGATAGAAAATCGCCGAGCGGTAGCTGAGGCCTATGTCGTTACCTTGGCGATTGGCGGTCGACGGATCGTGAATCTGAAAGAAAAACTCAAGGATCTGGCGGAAGCTGGTGATGGCCGGGTCAAATACGATCTCGATCGCTTCGGCGTGGGTGCCATGGTTGCGGTACGTGGCATTGGGCACGTCGCCGCCGGAGTAACCCACGCGCGTCGACAGCACGCCTTTTTGTTTCCTCAGCAGATCCTGCATGCCCCAGAAGCAGCCGCCGGCCAGAAGGGCGGTTTCAGTTTGCGTGGTCATCGCTTACTCCTCAGTGTTCATTGATGTGATCAGGTTGGTGCGCAGGGGCTCGATCGAGGTCTGCAGTGGCGTGAACTCATTCTGCATCAGACCGGTCGCGCCCGAGAACCTCGTTTCTGCCTTCCGGCGGGTCGACGTGCGGGGCAACGTCGAACCCGCCGTGCGGTGCATCACGCCGTGAGGACGTTCAAGTCCACGTCGATGTTGCCACGGGTTGCCTTCGAGTACGGGCAGATCTGGTCAGCGGTGTGCGCCAATGTCTTTGCAACGTCGTCCGCCAGGCCGGGCACGCGCAGGGTCAAACGAGCTTGAAGGAAGTATTCCGCACCGGTCTGACCGACGTCGACTTCGATGTCGACGGACATGTCCGCCGGCAGCACCACGTTCAGGTCATTGGCCACCAGCCCGACAGCGGCGGTGTAGCAGGCCGACCATGCGCCGGCGAACAATTGCTCGGCGGCCGGGTGCGGCTGGGTGGCGGCGAACACGTGCGCAGGCTGGGCGTTGCCGGGCGACGAGAGGGCGATGTCGAGGCTGCCGTTGTGACCGCGCGAGGTGTTGCCGGTGCTGCTGGCGGTGGTGTGGGTTTTGCCGGTGGCCAGTACTTTTTCGATCTTGCTCATGGATGATTACCTGAATGTTTCAATAAGGTTTGTATTCGTATGCGCTTTAGTCGCATACGACATATATGGTGTTTCTAGAAAGCCAATTGTTATCAACGCTTCCCGCTGTATCAGGCCGTGAGAACGTTCAGGGCCACGTCAATGTTGCCGCGTGTTGCTTTGGAGTACGGACAGATTTGGTCGGCGGCGTGGGCGATTTCTGTCGCGACGGCCTGATCCAGACCTGGAGCGCGCAGCGTCAGGCGTGCCTGGAGGAAGTAAGCGTCGCCGGTCTGACCCAGGTCGACTTCGATATCGACGGACAAATCGGAGGGAAGCTCAACGTTGCGCTGCTTGGCGGCAAGACCGACGGCGGCGATGTAGCAGGCCGACCAGGCACCGGCAAACAGTTGCTCGGCTTTCGGGTGTGGCTGGGTGCCTTTGAATTCATGAACGGGCTTGTCGCTGCCGGGCGACGAAAGCACGATGTCGAGGCTGCCGTTATGGCCGCGCGAAGTGGTACCGGTGCTGCTCATGGTGGTGTGGGTTTTGCCGGAGGCCAGGACTTTTTCGATCTTGCTCATGGGATGAATCCTCAAAGGTGCAGTAGGGTTTGATTGTATGGCGTATACGTTTGTATCGTATGCGATTGAAATAATACTCGCGCAGCCGCCCATTGAAGTCAATAGGGGAGAGGCCTGCTTGGCGACGAACGGTCGGATGGGAAGGAAGTGGTATTGGCTCCCGGTTCTTCGCACAACGAAAAAGCCCGCACAGGGCGGGCTTCGAAATCGAGTAGGTGGCCAGCGCTGGTCTCTGGCTTACAAGGTTTATCAGGCTTCTGACAGAACAGTTTTGTGCTGTCCTGCTTCACACGGCATAAGGGCTGGACCTCACCTCGGAGATCTTTCTAACCGTGTACCCTTAGGAGCGCGCCCCACGCTTCCTCGCTATCCTCTTGCGCATCAGTCTGCGTCTTCACCTACAGGTTTTAGAATAGCAAAGCCTGCGAAACGCAAACCGGACTTTTTAGACCGATTTCGTCCTTGGTCAAGGGCGGCAGGATGGATAAATGCTATAGCGAACAACCCGGTACGGCCTGCTGGGAAGGCAGGCCGTAATGTGGGCCTGGCTTAAACCAGATTGAGGGTGACGTCGATGTTGCCACGGGTCGCTTTGGAGTACGGGCAGGTTTGATGCGCGGCATCCACTAACGCCCGTGCGACGACAGGATCGAGACCAGGAAGGCTGACATTGAGGCGTGCCTGGAGGAAAAAAGCGTTGTCGGACTTGCCCAGGTCCACTTCGGCATCAACGGCGACGCCGCTTGGCAAGGTCACCTTCAGCGCAGCAGCCGCTTTACCTATCGCGCCGATGAAACAGGCCGACCAGCCAGCAGCCAGCAGCTGTTCCGGGTTGGTCCCAGCCCCTGAAGAGCCAGGCGGGGAAAGCTTGATGTCCAGACGTCCATCCGAACTCTTCGATTCGCCGTCGCGGCCGCCGGTGGTGTGGGTCTTGCCGGTATACAGCACGGTGTCGATTTCATTGATCATGACGGGTTCCTGCTAAAGGGTTGGGGGCCTCACCGTTTATGTCGCCGCGTTACGGACGAGCGGGAGAGGCCCCACTTTTCCACCTTTATGTAGTGCCTGTGTGTCCTGATCCGGTGGTTGTGTATCGCTGTGTAAGATCGCCAGCGAACATACACATCGATACAAACCCGTTACGCCTGCCAGTTTTTTCGGTGAGCCGGTGCGCCCAATGGCGAACTGGTTGCACCGCCGTCGACGACAATCTCTGCGCCTACGACGTTTGAAGAGTCGCTGG
Source organism: Pseudomonas sp. LBUM1660 (assembly GCF_059695935.1). NCBI lineage: Bacteria > Pseudomonadati > Pseudomonadota > Gammaproteobacteria > Pseudomonadales > Pseudomonadaceae > Pseudomonas > Pseudomonas sp. LBUM1660. The sequence goes on from NZ_CP166795.1 coordinate 2,749,736, forward strand.
AGGCAAGGAACAAGGCGACGGTGGCCACTTCTTCAGCTTCGCCAATGCGACCGAGCGGGATCGTGGTGTTCAGTTTTTCCTCCAGTGCATCCATACCCACTTTCACCGTGTGGGGGTTCCATACCGGTGTGCGTGCAGCCCCGGGTGTAATCTGGTTGACGCGAATGCCACGCGGCGCAAATTCTGCGGCCATCACCCGTGTCATGGAACGAACGGCGCCCTTGCTTGCTGCGTAGGCGCTGTAACCCGGCCATCCCATGACCGCATGCACCGATCCGTTCAAAATAATCGAGGCACCGGCCTCAAGGGACTGGTGGCAGAAGGTGTGTTGCGGATGGCGCCGGCGGCTGATGGAAGCATCTACAAGGAATACGTGCTGACTGAAAAGGGCAGGGCCTTGCAAACCGTCCTGATTGCCTTGTCGCAGTGGGGCAACGAGTTTTTGTACGAACCCGGCGAAGCGGGATCCGTCATGGTCGACGCACAGGATCGTCAGCCGATCCAGAAACTGCAGTTGGTTTCAACGGACGGACGACGTCTCAAGCCAGAAGACATCGTGACCAAACTGGGCGTATCGCACTGAAGCACCCACGTGCTTGTATCTGAACGTATCCCCGGCGCCGGTAGTTACCTGGGCATACAAAACCATGCTGTTCTCGACACTTGCGCGATACACCGCGACCTCTTAATGAAGCCACCGCAACCGCGGCAATCATTGGAGAATTGCGATGTCCCGTATCAAATCCCGTCACACCGCAGGCCTGCTCGGCATCGCCCTGGCTGCCGCCGTATCACTTAACGCATTCGCGGCTGAAGAAGCCAAAGCGCCGGCGCAAGCCACTCCGGCAAAAAGCTGGCAGACAGGCCTGCACCGCACGGACCTGGTGCGCCAGGACCTCGATATTTCCAAGGGTGAGGTGATTCAGGTGCGTGTCGATTTCGACCCGGGCGTCACTTCCCCCAAGCATTCACATCCTGGCGTGGAAGTCGCTTACGTCATCTCGGGCACGTTTGAGTATCAACTCGAAGGGCGGGCGCCGATCACTCTCAAAGCCGGCGACTCCTTGTACATCCCCGCAGGCACTGCGCATGTCGCGAAGAACGTCGGTGACGGCAAAGCCTCGGAGCTGGCGACGTACCTCGTGAAAAAAGACACACCGCTGTTGATCCTGGAAAAATAAGCGATAGCCGCCCGATGCACTGCATCGGGCGTCTTCGTTAAAGCGTATTCAGATCCCGACTGTTTCCCCCGGCCAACCGGCCTGACTCAATGCCTTGAGCAGTGTTTTCGCGTCCAGACCCGGCACGGTGTGGCCGTTACCTTCCGTCGTTTCAGCCGCCAACAGGGCGTTGATGATCGCTTCCTCCACCGCTTCAGTCGCGGCCAAAAACAACTCGCTGATGTGGTCATTGTTGACCATGCTCAGGTTGTTGCAGGTGGGCGCACCTTTCCCTTCGTAAGCGGCCGGTGGCACGTGTTGGTTGCCGGTGGCGAAGGCGATGAAAATGTCGCCGCTGTGGTCTTCGTTGCCGCCGCCGGTACGGGCAAGCCCGAGGCTGGCACGCTGTGCGAGGCGCGTGCATTGATGCGGCAGCAGCGGCGCATCGGTGGCCAGGCAAACGACGATCGAGCCCATCCCCGGATAAGGCAGCGATGCCTTGAGGAACGGTGAGTCAGCCTGTTCCATATAGCGACCGACCGGGTAACCGTCGACGCGCAGCTCATTGCGAATGCCATGGTTGGCCTGGACGATCGCACCGACGGTCCAACCGCCCTGGGCCTTGCTCAATTGGCGTGTTGCCGTTGAGCACATGGACGCCGGCAAAACACGGTTACAGCCGCGTTGACCCAAACAGTGGCCACACACCAGAACCCTTGTAGGAGCACTCAGTCCTTCAGCGTGAACACCAACGCCTTCAACCCGCATTCAATATCAGCATCCGGAAACTCCGGTGGATTCTCCAGCCGCCGCTCGAACCGCAAACCCGGCGCTTCACGCATCACGCCATCAATCAGGAAGTCCGCCCCGAACGCCGGATCGTTCATGCACGCCAGCACCGTCCCTTGGGGACTGAGCAACTCCGGCAGCCGACGCAACACGCGCTGGTAATCCTTGGTCAGCAGAAAACTGCCTTTCTGAAAGGACGGCGGATCGATGATCACCAGGTCGTAAGGGCCCTTGCCGATCACCTTGCCCCAGGACTTGAACAAGTCATGGCCAAGAAAACTCACCTTGCTCATGGCATGGCCATTGAGCCGATGGTTGTCACGACCACGGTTCAGCGCCGGGCTGGACATGTCCAGGTTGACCACGTGTTCGGCGCCACCTTCGATGGCCGCGACCGAAAAGCCGCAGGTGTAGGCGAACAGATTCAACACGCGCTTGCCGTCGGCATTGGCCCGCACCCAGTCGCGACCGTAGCGCATGTCGAGGAACAACCCGGTGTTCTGCTTGCGACCCAGATCCACCCGATAACGCAGACCGCCCTCGGTGATGATCAATTCCTCGATCACGTCCCCAAGCAGCCATTCGGTGGTGCTTTGCAGCAGGTAGCGGTGTTGCAGCAACAGCGTCTGCGCCCCTGACTGTTGCCACTGCGCCGATTCAGTGACCGCCATCAGCAACCGCTTCAAATCTTCCAGCTGCGCCGCTTCAGGTTCCTTGAACAGCGACACCAGCACCATACCCTCCAGCCAGTCGACGGTCAACTGCTCCAGCCCAGGCCAGCACCGGCCCCGGCCATGGAACAACCGACGGGTTTCTGCGGGTGCATCGGCCAGGGCTTTCAGCAAATGGTCGTGAAGGGTGGAGAGAGCGTCAGCGTTCATCGGGCAGGGCCAGCAGTTTGATGGGGGCGGCATTTTAAACACAATTGCGCCGGGTTTCTGCGGGGCATTACCAAACCTCATGCCCCCATGACATTTAATGGTTACAGCCCCTCAATCCCCCAATGTTAAAAAATTGCAAACACAGCTCATCAACAACAAAAAAGAGCGTTTGCACCTATGACTGAATCTCTACGCCACGACCCGCGCTCTTCGCCCCCTGACATTTGCCATGCGACCTCCACAGTCTGCGTGCATTTCTGATCATCCAAAAAATCACTGAAGAGTAATGACCCATGAAAGAACTCGACCTGTACATCGGTGAAGGTTTCGAAGGCCCGGGCATAAACGCCGCGCATATCAACATTCTGATCGGCCCGCGTAACGGTCCGGCGGGACAGGCGTTTGCCAATAGCCTGGCGTCGCCGAGCCAGGGCCATTGTCCGTTCATGGTGATCGCCCAGCCGAACATTCCGGTGAAGCCGATGACCCTTTATGTCAACAAGGCTGCGATCAGCAGCGACTTGCATGGCAACGCTACCTGGGGCGCGTCGCAGGCCGGGATCGCCAAGGCTGTTCTGGAAGCGCTGCTCGACGGCACCTTGCCGCCGGAAGCCGAGGATGAGTGGGCGATCGTCACCGCGAACTGGGTCAACCCGGCCTGCGATGACCTGGATGCGGTCTACCTGAACAACTACAACGCCTGCCGCACGGCCATCCGTGCCGCGCTGACCGGCAAACCGGAAACCGCGCAACTGGCGGATGTGGTCGATCACATCAGCAACCCTTTCTACACGCCAAAAGCCTGAGGTCCGCGCCATGCAATACATTCGTCTTGGCCACTCCGGCCTGCAAGTCTCCCGCTTGTGCCTGGGCACCATGAACATGGGCACCCCGGACTGGAAACCGTGGATCTTCAATGAGAAGAAGAGCGAGCCGATCGTCGCGCACGCGTTGGATAACGGTGTGAACTTCATCGACCTCGCCGACTTCTATTCCGCCGGCGTCGGCGAGGAAGTGGTCGGGCGCATCGTCAAGCGCCTGGCCCGTCGCGAGGACCTGGTGATCACCACCAAGGTCGGCTACGGCACCCGCACCGGGATCAACGCCAGCGGCCATTCGCGCAAGCACATCATGGACAGCATCGACGCCTCGCTGAAGCGCCTGAACATGGAGTACGTCGATGTGTTCATGCTGCATTACTTCGACGTGAACACGCCGGTTGAAGAAACCATGAGCGCCATGAACGACATCGTGCGTTCCGGCAAGGCCCGTTACATTGGCGTGTCGACCATGCTCACCGGGCAGTTGGCGAAGATTCTCATGGCCTGCGAACGCAATGGTTGGGTCAAGCCGATCAACATGCAGCTGCAACTGAACTGCGCCTACCGCGAAGAAGAGCGCGAGATGATTCCGTTCTGCCGCGACCAGGGTTTGGGCGTCTCGGTGTTCAGCCCGCTGGCCCGTGGCTTGTTGACCGGTGACGTGCAGTCGACCCGCAACCAGACCGACTTCTTTACCCAGCAGATGTACAGCGACGAAGCCTCGTTCCAGATCGCGCATTCGGTACAGCGCGTGGCCCGTGCCCGTGGTGTGTCGAATGCGCAGATCGCCCAGGCCTGGGTCGCCAATCATCCGGGCGTGGATTGCATGCTGGTCGGCGCTGACACCACCGAGCAATTCGACAGTGCGCTGGCGGCGCTGGAAACCCGACTCGATGCCGAAGAACTGCATGAACTGGAACGCAATTACACCCCGTGCGACGTGATCAACGATTACACCGCCGGCAAACGAATCTTGCGTTCGGCCCGTCCAGGTCTTGAACGCTTCAACCTGACCGAGGCTGTGGCATGAGCGCGCTGATCCGCAATGGCAATTTCATCGATGGTCAGTGGTCCTGCGCCGGCTCGACCTACCCGGTGTTCAACCCGGCTAACGGTGAGTTGATTACCGACGTGCAAAAGGCAGGCGCCGAAGAAACCAACCGCGCCATCGATGCCGCCAACCGTGCATTGCCATCCTGGCGCAAGTTGACCGCCAAGGAACGCAGCCAGAAGCTCAAGCGCTGGAGCGAGCTGATGCTGAGCAACCAGAAGGATCTGGCGACGCTGCTCAGCCGCGAGCAGGGCAAGCCACTGGCCGAAGCCATGGGCGAAGTGGTTTATGCCGCGAGTTTTCTGGAGTGGTTCGCCGAAGAAGCCAAGCGCGCTTACGGCGACGTGATCCCAAGCCACAAGGCTGACGCGCGGATCATCGTGGTCAAGGAAGCCATCGGTGTCGTTGCGGCGATCACCCCTTGGAACTTCCCGCTGGCGATGGTTACCCGCAAGGTCGGCCCGGCGCTGGCGGCCGGTTGTACGATGATTCTCAAACCTTCGGAAGAGACGCCGTTGTCCGCGTTCGCCTTGGCGGTGCTGGCCGAGCAGGCGGGCATTCCGGCCGGTGTGTTCAACATCGTTTCCGGTGATGCCGTGGCGATTGGCGGGGCGCTACAAGCCTCGGGCATCGTGCGCAAACTGTCGTTCACCGGTTCCACGCGCACCGGCAAATTGCTGATGCGTCAGGCCGCCGACACCCTGAAAAAAGTCTCGCTGGAACTGGGCGGCAACGCGCCGTTCATTGTCTTCGACGACGCCGATCTGGACGCTGCGGTCAAAGGCGCCATGGCCTCGAAATTCCGCAACACCGGGCAAACCTGCGTCTGCGTGAACCGCTTCTTTATCCAGGACGGCGTGTACGAAGCATTCACCGGCAAGCTCGCTGAAGCCGTGGCGGCGATGCGCGTCGGCAGTGCGCTGGACGGTGAAACCGAGCAAGGTCCGCTGATCAACGCGGCGGCGCTGGCCAAGGTTGAACTGCATGTCGGCGATGCGCTGGAGAAGGGCGCCAAGCTGTTGTGCGGTGGTCGTCGCCACGCACTCGGCGGTACGTTTTATGAACCGACCATCCTCGCCGAAGCCACCAGCGACATGCTGATCGCCCAGGACGAAACCTTCGGGCCGGTGGCGGCGTGCTTCCGCTTCAAGGACGAAGCCGAAGTGCTGCAAAAGGCCAACGACACGCCCTACGGTTTGTCTGCTTACTTTTACAGTCGTGACATCGGCCGTGTCTGGCGCATGGCCGAGGGCCTGGAAGCAGGCATGGTCGGAATCAACGAAGGGATCATTTCCACGGAAGTGGCACCGTTCGGTGGCATCAAGGAATCGGGCCTCGGTCGTGAGGGTTCGAAGTACGGTCTGGATGACTACCTGGAAATCAAATACCTGTTAATGGGCGGCCTGTAACGGCGCCAAACCTTGTGGGGGAAGGCTTGCTCGCGACAGCGGCGTGTCAGGCAACATAAATGTCGACTGACACTTCCTCTTCGCGAGCAAGCCCGCTCCCACAAAAAGCTATCGGTTTCATTTCTCCGTCAATAACAACAATTGGAGACTTACATGTCCGTACAACCGGTAAAAATCGACGACCTGCCCATCGGGCGCTTTCACCTCAAAATCGCCGGACTGACCTTCGGCGCACACTTCACCGACGGCTACATCCTCGGCCTGATCGGTATCGCGTTCACGTTGCTCAGTCCGCAAATGCAGCTGGATGCGTTCTGGCAAGGTTTGATTGGCGCTTCGGCACTGATCGGCCTGTTTCTCGGCAGTCTGTTTTTTGGCTGGATCTCCGATAAGGTCGGCCGGCAGAAAATCTTCCTGGTCAGCTTCGTGCTGATTACCATTGCCTCGGTGATGCAGTTCTACGCCGAGACAGCCATGGGACTGTTCCTGTGCCGAGTGTTGATCGGTATCGGGTTGGGCGGTGATTTCAGCGTCGGTCACGCCATGCTGGCCGAGTTTGCACCGAAGAAACATCGCGGTGTGCTGCTCGGTTCGTTCAGCGTGATCTGGACCTTCGGCTACGTTGCCGCTACGTTCGTCGGCACCGCCATGCTCAGCCTCGGCGACGATGCCTGGCGCTGGATGCTGGCCTCGTCGGCCATCCCGGCGGCGCTGATCCTGATTGCCCGCATTGGCACGCCGGAGTCGCCGCGTTGGCTGGTGAACCAGGGTCGAATCGCCGAGGCGCGAGCGATCGTCAAGAAACACCTGGGTGACAACGTCGAGCTCGACGAAACCCAATCCACCGAAACCCGTTCCGGCTACGCCGTGCTGTTCAGCCGTGAATACCGCAAACGCACCGCGTTCAATTGCCTGTTCTTCGTCTGCATCGTGATGCCGTACTTCGCCATTTACACCTTCCTGCCGTCGATCCTGCAAAAGATGGGGTTGGCCGAAGGCTTTGGCACGGAGCTGATGCTGAACATGCTGCTGATCCTCGGGGCGCTGATCGGCATCTGGTGCACGATTAAATTCTCCCGCCGCGGGTTCTTGATCAACTCGTTCATCATTCTGGCGGTCGCGTTGTTCATGTTGGCCGTGTTGCCGAGCAGCGCGGCGTTCCTGATGGTGTTGGTGTTTGGTTTGTTTACCCTGGTGTTGTCGGCGGTGAGCAACCTTGTGGGGGTATTCCCGGCCGAGAGCTTCCCGACCGAAGTGCGGGCCAGCGGAATTGGCCTGGCGACAGCCGTCAGTCGCTTGGGCTCGGCGGTGAGTACGTTTCTGTTGCCGGTGAGCGTGGCGGGTATCGGCTTGAGCCCGACCATGGGCATTCTGGCGGCGATCCTGGCGCTGGGGGCGTTGCTGTCCTGGGCCTGGGCGCCGGAGACTAAATCGTTGACGTTGAGCCAGGCGTGCAAGGCGCAGAGTCCGGTGGAGGGGAGTGCAACGGGGGCAGTAAAAGTCGCGGCACCGATCTAATCAAGCCTCACCACCGTCTTCTGTAGCAGCTGCCGTGGCTGCGTTCGGCTGCGCAGCAGTCGTAGTCCAGACAACCCGGTCAACCTGAAGGACCGAGTAACCTGATCTTACGACTGCTTCGCAGCCGAACGCAGCCTCGCGGGCTCGGCAGCTGCTACAGGTGCGGGTGATCAGGGATTACTGACCAATGCCAACCAATCGGTAAACAACCGCACTTTCGACAACCCTTGCTTGTCGTTCGCCACATCCAGCCAATAGCCATACGGTCCGATCACTTCCACCGGGGTGATCGGCAACAAACTGCCATTGGCCAGTTCCTTCTCGATCATCTGCCGATCAATCACTGCCAATCCACCCCCCGCCAGCGCGGTATGGATCACCTGATCCAGTGTGCTGAATTCCAACCCTTGCCCGGCATCCACATCGTCGCGGTCCATCGCCGCCAGCCAGTTTTCCCAGACTTTCAAGCGCTTGCCGTCGTGCAAAATGTGCAGCAACGGAAACTGCCTCAGGTCCGGTGGTTGCCCATCGTTGAACAGTTCCGGACTGGCCACCGCGATGTGCCGTTCCATCACCAGTAACTGACTGCTGCAATGGCTGGCGGCTTCGAGGCCGAAGCGGATGTGGCAATCAATTTCCGCGAGGTTGTCGTGGCTGGCCTGGTTGGTCACGCTCAGGCTGATGTCCGGGTAACGTTGGCAGAACACGCGCAAGTGCGCCGACAACCAGCGCGTGGCCCAGGTTGGTGGCGCGAGAATGCGCAAGCGCTGACGCAGGTTCGGCACGCGCACGGCTTGCAGGGCGCGTTCGATGTGGTCGAAGGCCTCCGCCAGATGCGGGGAGAGGGCGGTGCCGGTTTCGGTCAGTGACAAGCCTTGGGGCGTCCGTATGAAGAGCGCCACGCCGAGGTAGTCTTCGAGCTGTTTGATCTGGCGACTGACGGCACCCTGAGTGACGTTCAGGCCCAGGGCGGCCTGGCTGAAGCTGCGATGCCGCGCGACTTCCTCGAAGACACGCAGCATGTTGAGCGAGGGCAGTTGACGCATGGGAGGATGGCTCCGCACCGGCCTCGGGTGTTGCGTCGGGTCGGCTTATTGTTTTTGGATGGGTTTGTGGTGCCTATCTGACTATCAGGAAGGGGCTGATGCAAGTGTTGTCTGGACGGGCGTCTTCGCGGGCAACCCGCTCCCACAGGTTCGGTGATCCTGTGGGAGCGAGCTTGCCCGCGATGGCGTCCTCAAGGACGCCAAAAATGCCGGATCAGAAGTAATAGCCGATGTTCATATACAACTGGTTTTCCCACTGGTCACTACCACCCGCACCCAGACTCTGGGTATAGCTGCTCCCGCCGATGTACGGATCGTTCTTGCCGTAGATCCATTCTGTCGCGATCCACAGTTTGCTCAACGAGAACGAGGTGCCGAGGATCATCCGTTGCGAGGTCTTGAAGTCGTTGGCGGATTTATCGAAGGCGCTGTAGTTGACGTACAGCTTCACGCCGCTGACCTGATCGAACAGGTATTTGCCGGCCACGTCATAACTCACATCCGCCACATACAGATTGCCGCGACTGGCGACGTTGTACGTGCCGTCGTAACCGCCCAGCGTCACCAGTTCATCAGTGCCGGCGTTGCGCGGCGACATCTGTTGCCGCGCCGCTTGCAGCTGAACACCCCAGGGACCGTTCTTGCCCAAATAGTGAACGGCCACGGCGTTACGCCGGCCATCGTCATTGGTGTCCCTGTTCTGAAGCGACGACGTCAGGCCAGAAAGGCCGATTTCAGACTTCCATGGTCCCAGGTCCAGCGCCTTGGCCACGCGCAGCACCACGGTGTTGCGCTCCTGGTTGTCGCTGCCGTCGGCGACGTAACTGTCGGCTTCGGACACCACACTGGAGTAGGTGACCCCGTTGCTGGTGCCTTTGCCTTGCCACGCCGGGCGCAGGTAGTAACCGGCCTGGAGGTTCCAGTCGCCCGATTGCTGGATGTACTTGGCGCCAACCTGTTGCACATCTTCCAGGCCGATGACGTTGCCCAGGGTTTCGTAGAACGTGCTGCCGAAGTACGGCTGCAAACCAAATGGCACCGTGTTCAGGCCCACTTGCACCTGCTGATCGGTGTTGAACTTGTAGCCGGCCCACGCGAACTTGGCGAACTGGATGTCACCGTAGTTCTTGGTGTACTGGTAAGGGTAGGACCGCCCGTAGAAACGGTATTGAGCCTCACCGATCCACGTGTCGGAGTTGTACTTGGCGCTGAGGAACACGGTGTCCAGGCCGAACTTCTGGATGTCACGGTCCGGATCGTAATCCCAGCGGGCACGAATGGCACCGCCGAGGTCCAGGTTGTCGGTCACTTGTACCGCCATGGCAGGCGCTGCGAAGGTGCAGAGTAAAGCGAGGCAAGACGGACTAAGGCGCAGGGAAGCAGGGAAGTGCATGGGGCAGCTCTCGGTTATTTTTATTAGAGATGCCGGCCAGTCTTGCGATCAGCGATGCGTTGAACAAACGATAAAAAGCGCGATAGAACCTTCGTCAAATGCATGTTAGTTAGAAAATCCTGTAGGACAATACACGGCGAGCGTGGGATGCTTTGTGCCTTGTAACCCCTATTGAGAGCCCTCCATGAAACGCAAAATGCCCGGCCTCAACGCGCTGAAAGCCTTTGAAGTGGCTGGCAGCACGGGCAGCTTCACCCGCGCTGCCGAGTTGTTGAACGTGACCCAGAGCGCCGTCAGCCGCCAGGTGCGTCAGCTGGAAGAACAGCTCGACGAGACGCTGCTGGAACGCCGCCACCATCACCTCGAACTGACCAGCGCCGGGCGAATTCTGCTGCGGGCACTGCATCAATCCTTCGACAAGATCGAACTGACTGTGCGCAGCATCCAGCAGAAAACCCATTCCAATCGCCTGCACATCAACGCGCCGCCGACCTTCACCAATCGCTGGCTGATGCCGCGGCTGGGGCGATTGCGGGAAAAGCATCCGGAACTGGAACTGAGCATCACCACACGGTTGCAGGACAGCCTGGCCGAAACCAGCACGCTCGATTGCGCGATCCGTTTCGGCGACGGCGAATGGGACGGGCTGGACAGTTCGCTGCTGATCCAGGAACGGCACATTGCGGTGTGCGCGCCGTCCTTGTATGCGCGGGAGTGGAGCGGGCAGGGCATAGATCTCAATCGCCTGACGTTGTTGCACGTCCTGGCCCGGGAAGACCAGCGCTACCTGACCTGGAAACACTGGCTGGGCGCGGCGCGCATTACCGGCGTCGATACCCAGGGCGGCTACGAGTTCGACCTGCTGGACCTGGCGATCCGTGCGGCCGTCGACGGGTTGGGCATCACCATCGCCGACTGGCACATGGTCGCCCCGGAGCTGGCCAGCGGGCAGTTGACCCAAGTGCTGAACGTACATGTCGAAGGGCATCAATCCTATTGGCTGGTGACCCGGCCGGAGCAGACATTGATGCCGCAGTTGCAGGTGTTCAGTCAGTGGTTGCAGGAAGAGATCTGGCTGGCGCAACGGCAGCTAGAGCCCTCGACCGCCGCCAACTGACCACGCCCAACCCACATTTGATCATGACGCTGCAGGGGTAACCTGTATTTTTCGAATGTTACATCGCTCAATAAATCGTTTGTTCAACTCATGCCAGATGCCAAGACTGCGTCTCACTGGATAAAAACAACGATGGGCGATGCACATGCGACTCGAGCGAAATTTTGTTAATGGTCACTTCATAGAACCTGCCGGCGAAGCGCTGATCGCAGTCTTCAACCCGGCGACCGAAGCGCTGGTAGGCCACGTCTCGGCCGCGACCGCCGATGAAGCGGTCAATGCGGTCGAAGCCGCCGCCGCAGCCCAGAAAGTCTGGGGCAAACTCACCAGTATCGAACGCGCCGAACACCTGCGCTCCTTCGCCGACGCCCTCGATGCCTGTGCCGATCGTATCGGTGCAGCCCTCGCCGCCGAATCCGGCAAGAGCGTGGCTGATGCCAGCAACGAAGCCCGCTACGCGGCGCAGATCACCCGATATCACGCCGAATGGGCGCGGCGGATCGAAGGCGAGATCATTCCCAGCGACTCCCCCAACGAAAACCTCTTTCTGCACCGTGAGCCAATCGGTGTGGTCGCCTGCCTGATCCCGTTCAACTACCCGGTCTACACCTTGCTGCGCAAAATCGCCCCGGCGCTGATTGCCGGCAACACCGTGGTGGTGCGTCCGAGCAACAACACCCCGACCTCTGCGTTCGAAATCGCCAAAGCCGTGCAGCAATCCGGTTTGCCGGCCGGCGTGGTCAACATCCTGACCATGGACCACGCCACCGCCGCTGCGGTGTGCACTCACAAAGCCGTCGGCTTGATCACCCTGACCGGCAGCGTCAACGCCGGGCGCATCGTGCTCGACTACTGCAAGGCCAACATCGCCAAGCCGTCGCTGGAACTGGGCGGAAAAACCCCGGCAATCATCGAGGCCGATGCCGATCTTGAAGCCGCCGCCAGCGCGATAGTCGCCTCCAAGACCACCCACTGTGGCCAGTTGTGCACGGCGGTGGAGCGGGTCTATGTTCAGGAAAGCGTCTACGAAAAATTCCTCGCCCTGCTCAAAGCCAAAATCAGCGCTGTGAAATTCGGCGACCGGGCCACCGATGCCGGCCTGATGGGGCCGTTGGTCAACGCCAGCTCGCAACAGAACATCCACGCCATGGTCGAGCGCGCCGTCGCCGACGGTGCTGTACTGGAAACAGGCGGCTTTATCCCGCAAGGCCCCGGCCATTTTTACCCGCCGACCCTGCTCAGCGGTTGCCGTCAGGACATGGAAATCATCCAGGAAGAAATCTTCGGCCCCGTGTTGCCGGTACTCAAGTACCGCGACATCGACGAAGCGCTGGCCATGGCCAACGACCATCAGTTCGGCCTGTCTTCGGTGCTGTACACCGAGAACTACCGCACCACGATGAAAGTCGCCAACGCCATCGAGGCCGGCGAGTTGTACGTCAATCGCACCCCGGCGGACCCGTACCAAGGCTTCCACGCCGGCTGGAAACGCTCGGGCCTGGGCGGCGATGACGGCAAGCACGGCATGCTCGAATTCACCCAGACCCGTCTTGTGGTGATGAAGTATTGATCCACCCGCAACACGCCTCACGCTGCACCCATAAAAACAATTATCAGGGGCGCCCGGACCACCGGGCTGCCCGAGGTCTCCTAGATGTCCAAGCATGCATCCACTGCTGCCGCTGTTCAGGGTTCGAACGCGGGTTCAAAAGTCCACAGTGACAAGGGAAGTCGCTATTTCCAACTGATGCTATTAGTGCTGGCCGCCGGTGCGATCTATCCGATCCTGTACCTGCGCCAGGTCTACCAGACCACCATGCTCGAAGTGTTCCAGATCAACCACAGCGAACTGGGTTATCTGTACTCGATGCTCGGCACGATTTTCCTGTTGTCGTATCTGCCCAGCGGTTGGTTGGCGGATCGCATTGCCCCACGATTCCTGATTTTCTTCTCGCTGGTCGCCACTGGCGCCCTGGGCCTTTGGTATTCCACCGCGCCGTCGATGACCGGTTTGATGATCATCTTCGGTTGCTGGGGCCTGACCACCGGCCTGACGTTCTGGGCCTCGGTGCTCAAACGCGTGAAAATGATCGCTCATCACACTGAACAAGGGCGTTTCTTCGGCATCCTCGATGGCGGTCGCGGACTGGTCGAAGCCTTGCTGGCGACCGTCGCGCTGGGGCTGTTTGCCTTCGCCACCGAAACCCGTGGCGAGTCCGCCGCTGAAGGCTTCAAGCACGTGGTCTACCTCTACGCCTTCACCTGTATCGCCATCGGCTGTGTGCTGGTGCTGATCAAGGACCCGAAGTCGATGGAAGACACGGCGGCGGTGGAGAAGGGCAAGTACAACCTGCTCAGCGACCTGACCACCTTGGTGAAAATCCCTGAACTGTGGCTGGTGACGGCCATTGTGTTCTGCGGTTATCACATCTTCTGGGCCACTTACAGCTTCTCCGATTACTTGCAGGGCGGTGGCATGACCGCGGTCATGGCCGGCACCATCACCACCATCAAGTTGTGGATGCGCCCGATTGGCGGGATCGGCGGTGGCTGGCTCGGTGACAAGTTCTCGAACATCTCGGTGCTGATCGTGGCGCTGTTCCTGGCAACATTGGCGATGGTCGGCCTGATCGTGTTCCCGGCACTCAACAGCATGGGCTTGTTGATCGGCACGGTGATTTTCATTGGTTTGATGACTTATGCCATTCGCGGCTTGTACTGGGCGATCCTCGACACCTGCAACATTCCGCTGCGCATCACCGGCCTGGCCATCGGCATTGTCTCGGTCGTCGGGTACCTGCCGGACGCTTTCATTCCCTTGATCAACGGCTACCTCACCGAACATTTCCCGGGGGCCTTTGGTTACAAGCTGTATTTCGGTTACATCGCTTTCGTCGGCCTGCTCGGGACCCTGGCGGCCCTGACCCTGCGCGCTCGAATCAATCGTCAATCTTTGAACAAGACAGGTGCCTGAGATGAAAATCGTCGCCCTTGAAACCCATATCGTCGCCGTACCGCCACCGCACATCGGCGGCATGTACTGGCTGTTCGTCAAGCTCAAGACCGATTGCGGCATCGAAGGCGTGGGCGAGATCTACGCCGCGACCTTCGGCCCCAAAGCCATGCTGCCGATCATCGAAGACGTGTTCGAACGCTACCTGCTCAACCACGACCCGCACCACATCGAACGCTTCTTCCGTCAGGCCTATTCGAGCGGTTTCACCCAGCGTCCGGACCTGACCATGATGGGCGTGGTCAGCGGCCTGGAGATGGCCTGCTGGGACATCATCGGCAAAGCGGCGAACAAGCCGGTCTACGAATTGCTGGGCGGCAAGGTCAATGAACGCCTGCGTTCCTACACCTATTTGTACCCGGTCAACAGCAAGGGGGAGTACGACTACGACGACCCGGACCTGGCGGCCGAGTGCGCCATCGAGAACATGAACAAAGGCTTCACTGCCGTGAAGTTCGACCCGGCCGGACCGTACACCGCGTACTCCGGGCACCAGATTTCCCTGGAAGTGCTGGAACGTTGCGAAACCTTCTGCCGCAAGATCCGCGAAGCGGTGGGCGACAAGTGCGATTTGCTGTTTGGCACGCACGGGCAGATGGTGCCGTCCTCGGCGATTCGCCTGGCCAAACGCCTGGAGAAATACGATCCGTTGTGGTTCGAAGAACCGGTGCCGCCGGGACAGGAAGAAGCCATGGCGCAAGTCGCGGCCAAGACCAGCATCCCGATTGCCACCGGCGAACGGCTGACCACAAAGTACGAATTTTTCAAATTACTGCAGGCTGGCGGCGCGTCGATTCTGCAAATGAACGTCGCTCGTTGCGGTGGTCTGCTGGAGGCGAAAAAAATCGCCAGCATGGCCGAGGCTTATTACGCGCAGATCGCGCCGCATCTCTACAACGGGCCGATTGGCGCGGCGGCGAGTTTCCAATTGGCCACCTGCACGCCGAATTTCCTGATTCAGGAAAGCATCATGACCTGGGGCGGTTTCCATGCCGAAGTCCTGACAAAACCGTTGCAATGGGAGGACGGCTACATCATTCCGTCCACCGAACCGGGTCTGGGTGTAGAGCTGAATATGGACGTGGTGCGCCGGCATTCGCCGTACACCGGTGAGCGGTTGCATTTGCAAATGACACCGACCCCGGCAGACGTCAAAGACACATCGCCAGCCAGAGGCTGACGGGAGAGGGCTCAATCCCTCTGTAGGAGCGAAGCTTGCTCGCGGAAGCGGTGGGTCAGCCAATATCAATGTTGACTGATGCGACGCCTTCGCGAGCAAGCTTCGCTCCTACAGGAGGGGCGCTCGGTTTTTTTTGTACAACGACTTACGCGGTAACCGTGCATGACTTACGACTACATCATCGCTGGCGCTGGCGCCGCGGGCTGCATTCTCGCCAATCGGCTCTCGGCATCCGGGAAGTACTCGGTGCTGCTGCTGGAGGCGGGTGGCAAGGACAGTTCCCTGTGGTTCAAGATCCCGGTCGGCTTTGCCAAAATGTATTACAACCCGACCTTCAATTGGATGTACTACAGCCAGCCGCAAAAGCAGCTGGGCAACCGCGAAATCTATGCCCCGCGTGGCAAGGTCCAGGGCGGTTCGGGTTCGATCAACGCGATGATCTACGTTCGCGGCCAGGCCCATGACTTCGACGATTGGGCCGCCAACGGCAACGATGGCTGGGGTTTCAAGGATGTGCTGCCGTACTTCCGCAAACTGGAAAACCATCCGCTGGGCGACAGCGAATACCACGGCGGCAGCGGCCCGATCAGCATCACGCCGATGAAGGGCCAGACCCATCCGATCTGCGATGTGTTCCTCAAAGGCTGCGACGAACTCGGCTACCCGCACAGCGACGACTTCAACGGGCCGAAATTCGAAGGTTCGGGGATCTACGATGTCAACACCCGCAACGGCCAACGCTGTTCCAGCAGCTTTGCGCACCTGCATCCGGCATTGAGCCGGCCGAACCTGACGGTCGAGCACTACGCGCTGGTGGACCGGGTGCTGTTCGACAATGGTCGTGCGACCGGGATCTCCATCACCCAGCACGGCGTGGTGCGCACCTTCGCCGCGAGCAAGGAAGTCATTCTGTGTGCCGGTGCCGTGGACACGCCAAAGATTCTGCAATTGTCCGGTGTCGCCGATCAGGCGCTGCTGGCCAGGCACAGCATCCCGTTGGTCAAACACCTGCCGGCGGTGGGGCAGAACCTGCAAGACCACCTGTGCGCCAGTTATTACTACAAGGCCAACATCCCGACGCTCAATGACCAACTCAGCTCGCTGTTCGGTCAGTTCAAACTGGGCCTCAAATACCTGTTCACCCGCAAGGGCGCACTGGCGATGAGCGTCAACCAGGCCGGCGGGTTCTTCCGGGGTAACGAGCAGCAGCACCATCCGAACCTGCAGCTTTACTTCAACCCGCTGTCTTACCAGATCCCGAAAAACAACAAAGCCAGCCTCAAGCCCGAACCGTACTCAGGCTTCCTGCTGTGCTTCAACCCGTGCCGGCCAACCAGTCGCGGGCACATCGAGATCGCCTCGAAAAACCCGCGGGACGCCGCACTGATTGACCCCAATTACCTGAGCACGCAAAAGGACATCGACGAAGTGATCCAGGGCAGCCGCCTGATGCGCAAGATCATGCAGGCGCCGGCGCTCAAACGCATCACCGTCGATGAGGTGCTGCCCGGCCCGGCCATCGAAAGCGATGAACAGATGCTGCAGTATTTTCGGGAGAACAGCGGTTCGATTTATCACCTGTGCGGCTCCTGCGCGATGGGCGCGGACGAGCAGCGGTCGGTGGTCGACAAGCGTCTCAAGGTCCATGGTCTGGACGGTTTGCGCATTGTCGATGCATCGATTTTCCCCAACGTAACCTCCGGCAATACCCACGCGGCGGTGTTGATGGTGGCGGAGAAAGGAGCCGATCTGATTCTGCAGGACGCCTGATTTCATCACCTTCCTGTATCAAAAATGAATTTCCGCCGAGTCCGCTGCTCATACCTGTAGGCAGCGGATTTGAGCCCGCGAAATCATTTATGCGATCAGGGAGTGGCAAGGTCATGTGTCCAATATCGATGGCGGGCGAGCAGCTTCCTGATGGGTTGATTCTGGTGGTTGAAGATGACCCGCTGATTCTGGAATTTCTCTGCGAAATTCTTCAGGAGGAAGGTTTCAAGGTTGAACCGCACGCTAGCGCGGACGCCGCATCGGTTTACCTGGAGTTGCACGCGAACGAGGTGGGTCTGTTGCTCACGGACATCACCATGCCCGGAAAGCGTAACGGCGCGGATCTGGCCAATGAGTTCGGCGATCGATGGCCCGAGAAGCCGATCATGATCATGTCCGGTTTTGAAACCCCCGAATCCGCCGGGGTGCGGCATGCGGTGTCGTTCATCAAGAAACCCTGGGCGTTGGGGCAACTGCTGGATTGTGTTGAAGGGGCCTTCAAGTCGCGGCGGTCGGTGTAGGTCGTGTACATTGACGGACCTGCCTGACACACGAAGGAAGCTCATCCTTGTCTGCCCACGAATCCGTTTTTAGTACGCCGTATCGCGCGTTCCTGTTCGACATGGACGGCACCGTCCTCAACTCCATTGCCGCCGCCGAGCGGATCTGGACCACCTGGGCCCTGCGCCACGGCGTGGATGTCGAGTCCTTCCTGCCGACCATTCACGGCGCCCGCGCCATCGACACCATCAACCGTCTGGCGTTGCCCGGGGTGGATGCCGAGGCAGAAGCCAACTGGATTACCGAAGCGGAAATCGAAGACGTGGAAGGGATTGTCGAGGTGTCCGGCGCGGCGAACTTCCTCAGATCCTTGCCAGCCAAGCAATGGGCGATCGTGACCTCTGCACCGAAGGCGCTGGCGTTGCGGCGGATGTCGGCGGCGGGGATTCCCGAGCCTGATGTCATGGTTACCGCCGAAGATGTCAGTGCCGGCAAACCGGATCCTGCAGGCTACCGACTGGCGGCTCAACGGTTAGGTGTCGAGGTGACTGACTGCCTGATCTTTGAAGATGCCGCCGTTGGGATTCTTGCGGCAGAGGCGGCAGGGGCGGATCTTGTGATAATGACCTCGACTCATGACCATCCGATTCAGACGGTGCATGCCACGCTGGTCAATTATGACTTGATGACCGTGCACGTAGATTCCGGCGGTCAAATCCGCCTCAACACCATTTAACGGGTTCAAGAAATCCCTCGTCCGCCCCCTGACCGCTAATGCTCACGCCGTCATCGGCGACCTGGCATTACGCCGAATCACCTGCGGCGGTTGGCCGAACGCCCGGAGGAAGGCTTCGCGCATGCGGCGACGGTCGGTGAAGCCGGCCTCGGCGGCGATCTGGTCGAGGGTCAGCCGTCCGCGCTCGAGCATTTGCCGTGCCGCCTCCAGGCGCAGGTTTTCGATGGCCTTGGCCGGGGACTGCCCGGTCTCGGCGCGAAAGGTCCTGCTGAATTGCCGTGGGCTGAGGCGTGCCACTTCCGCCAGTTGCTCCACCGATAACGCCGATGTCAGGTGTTCCCGGGCGTAGCCGAGGACGGTCTGAATGCGGTCGGATTTGGGCTCCAGTTCCAGCAAGGCCGAATGCTGCGACTGGCCGCCCGCGCGGCGCTGGTACATCACCAGTTTCTGCGCCACGGCACGGGCCAGGTCGGCGCCGTGGTCCTTTTCAACCATGGCCAGCGCCAGGTCGATGCCAGCGGTCATGCCGGCGGAGGTCCAGATGGAACCGTCGACCACGTAAATACGGTCCTCTTCCACTTTGATCGATGGAAACCGCGCTTGCAGATCTCGCGCATAGGCCCAATGCGTGGTCGCCCGCCGTCCGTCGAGCAGACCGGCCTGGGCCAGCACGAATGCCCCCGAACAGATCGACGCCGTGCGCCGGGCGGTTTTCACGTTGTCGCGCAAGTACGCCAGCACAGCCTCGGGCGCCTGCTCGAGGATAGAATCGCCGCCGACCACGATCACCGTGTCGAACACCCGCTCATCGAACGCCTGGGTGCCGACACTCAAACCGCCGGAAGCCCGCAGGGAACGCCCCTCCTCAGAGATCACGCTGACCTCGTAAAGCGCTTCGCCAGCGCTGAAGTTGGCGTATTCGAACACCGGCATCGCCGCCAGCGCCATGGACTGGAACCCCTCGAAAACCACGAACGCCACGGAAGTCATGTTGGTGCCCTCAAAAGCCAATGTCCGAAAAACGTACTTTAAACGTCATTTGAGACGAGTGTCAGTCCATTTATAAATGATCACACCCGGCGACCTTATCGCCTCACTGTGAAGGAAATTGAACATGGCTCTCTCAACCAAAGGCACTGCCCTGATCACGGGCGCCTCTTCGGGTATCGGCGCAGTGTACGCCGACCGTCTCGCCCGGCAGGGTTACGACCTGATTCTGGTCGCCCGCAGCCAGGGCAAACTCAATGCCCTGGCCAACCACCTGAGCAACGAAACCGGCCGCGCCGTGGAAGTGGTCGCTGCCGACCTCAAAGACAAGGCCGACCTGCTGCGGGTTGAAAGCATTCTGCGCAACGACGCGAGCATCACCTTGTTGGTCAACAACGCCGGTGTTGGCGGCGTGATGCCGTTGCTCGGCAGCCCGGTGGACGACATGGAAGACATGATCACCCTCAACGTCACCGCGCTGATGCGTCTGTCCTATGCCGTGGTGCCTGGTTTCGTCGACCGGGGCACCGGCACCGTTATCAACATTTCCTCCATCGTCGCCGTCGCTCCGGAAATCCTCAACGGCGTTTACGGCGGGACCAAGGCCTTCGTGCTGGGCCTGAGTCAGTCGATGCATCACGAACTGGCCGACAAGGGCATTCGCGTTCAGGCGGTGCTGCCTGGCGCGACCGCCACCGACTTCTGGAGCGAGGCGGGCAACCCGGTGGAAAACCTGCCGCAAGAGATCGTGATGTCCGCCGAGGACATGGTCGATGCCGCGCTGGTCGGCCTGGCGAAGGGTGAAGTGGTGACCATTCCGGGCCTGCACGAAGGCGACAAATGGGACGCTTACGAGGCCCAGCGCCAAGTGCTGTCAGGCTCGTTCGGCCACTCATCGGCGGCACCGCGTTACCGGTAAACCGATAACCCTGGGGCAGGGTGAACTAAGCTTGGATAAGGATCGTTCATCACCGGCTCGTCGAAACCTCGACAAGCCGGTGCTGCCAAAGGGAGCACACAATGCTTCACATCAGAACGCCTTTGATTCTGCACCCAGGCTTGTCAACGCCGACCCGGCGCATCTGGCTCAAGCTGGAAAACCTGCAACCCAGCGGCTCGTTCAAATTGCGCGGCATGGGCCTTTTGTGCAGTCAGGCAAAGGCCCAGGGCAAACGTAAAGTTGTCTGTCCGTCCGGTGGCAACGCCGGTTTTGCCACCGCCATGGCCGCTGCTGCCCTAGGCCTGAAAGCCTGCATTATTGTGCCGCACACCACCCCGGAAACCACCCGCGCCAGAATCAGTAAAACCGGTGCCGAGGTGATCGTTCACGGCAAGGTCTGGGACGAGGCCAATCAACGGGCCAAAGCGCTTTCACAGGATGCGGATACCGAGTACGTGCCTGCCTTCGATCATCCTGTGCTGTGGGAAGGGCACAGCACCCTGATCGATGAAGTCCTCGAGGATTGCCCTCAAGTCGATGCGTTGGTGACGTCGGTGGGCGGCGGCGGTTTGCTGGCGGGTCTGCTGACCGGATTGATTCGCCACCATCGCATGGACTGCCGGATCATCACCTGTGAAACCCAGGGTGCGGCATCCTTTGCAGCCGCCATCGAGGCCGGACATCCCGTCAGGCTGGCGCGTATCGACACCGTCGCGACATCGCTGGGCGCTGCCAAAGTGGCCGCGTGGCCGGTGCAGCACCTCCTCGACTTTTCTTACGAATGTGTGGTGCTCAGTGATGACGAGGCAATCATGGGCGTGGTGCGTTACGCCAACGACCTGCGCCAGTTGGTCGAACCGGCGTGCGGTGTTTCATTGGCGGTGGCGTATCTGGACCATCCGGCGATCGCCGAAGCCCATGACGTGGTGATTGTGGTGTGTGGCGGGGTCAGCATCAGCGCGCAGTTGGTGGCCGGATGGGCGCGCTTGTCCGCGGGGTGAAGCAAGGCAGGGCTGCACACTATCCGGCTGTCGCGAGCCCCACCGTTACCTTTTCAACCTTCATTGGCCCGCAGCAGCGCCTTCCTGGATGAGGATGGCTCTGGCCAGCTCTTCGTCGCTGGCTTTGAGTCCGGGATTTTCCTGGCGAATCTGATTCAACACCGACTCCAAGTACACACCGCGAATCGTACCGCCACTGGCCACGAAGCTGGAGGCGTCATCACGGGCGGGAATCGCCAGTTTGTTATCCTTGAACGTCGAATACAGCGATGCGGAAACCCCGGCAGAGGTGGCGACATCGCCTGCGTCCACTTTGGCGAAGGCCGAACCGACGGGCAAACACAACATGAATGAGGAGATGATAATCAGACGGCGCATAGCGATGTCCTCTGAAGCGTGAAGCAAAAAAGGAAGTACCTCATCATTTAGGATGCCCGGCGATCGTCAGGAGTTCCCTGTCGATCCGTTCTGCGCGCCCTATCGTTCAAAAACGCAGCGTTGCTCCGGTGGTCAGCCACTGATCTCGTTCCCCGGTCAGGTTGCGGCCCACCACCAGATCCACGTCGATGCGTTCACCGACATGCAGCCTCGGCCCGGCCTGCCACGCCTGTTCGCCGCCTTGCTGGCCGTAGCGTTCAGCAATCAGCGTCAGGGAACGGGCCAGGTCGTATTCGACGCCGGTGCCCCAGGTCCAGCGATGGTTGTGCTCGCCATCGTCATAGGCATGGGTCCAGCCGGCATTGAGGTTCAGGCGCAGGGTTTCGATCGGTTGGTAGGTGAAGGGCAGGTTCAGGTCGGCGCCATCGAAGGCGTGGGCCCGATTGAAGGCAAAGTGAGTCGAACCCGCCAGCGCCAATGCAAGGCCAAGGTCTTCCCGTGAGAATATTTGCGCCTTGAATTGTGGGCTCAACTGGGTTTCCGAGTCCCCGTCATCGCGGCTGTGCTGCACGGCGGCGCCGAGTTGCACGTTGGGCAGGCCCTTGAACGTGCAATCCTGTGACACCACGCTGGTGCTGGATGAACCGTGCCGACCGTTTTGATACCAAGCATCGATGTTGCATTCTCCGGGCGCGTTGATTCCGGCGTCATCCACCGCATACGCACCGCCGGCAGCGTTGGCGCGGGAGATGACGCTGAGCACCGCAATCAGACCCACGGTGACGCTGACGAACAACAAATTGCGTCGCAGACGCCGGCCTTGAGGGGCTGGCAGACTGCGCACGAAGGATGCAAACAGGTGAGTAGGTTTTTGCATAAGTGTTACCTCGAAGTTTTTTGGTTAGCGATCAGCCCGTAACGCGGTCCTGTAGCAGCTGCCGAGCAGCGCGAGGCTGCGTTCGGCGACGCAGTCGTCGTAAACCCTGCGGACGCGGTTTTACTGGCGCACCGCGGGGGCTGATTTCACGACGACTTCGTCGCCGAACGCAGCCTCGCGCAGCTCGGCAGCTGCTACACGATCGCGTTGTGGCTGAGAATGGTCAGCCCCGATCCGCTACCGATAAGGTTTGCAAACCGGCCGTCCGGGCCTGGGCGACCAGCTCTTCGGTGTCTTCGCCGCCGGGCAGGGCGATCACCACGTCAGGTCGGCTGTCGAGCAACATGAAGTGGTTGCGCAGGCGTTCAGCCGACTTGCCGTGGCGCTGCCAGTTGGGCGGGTAGCGCACGATGTCGGCACCGTGCTCCCGGGCCCACTCTTCGATATCGCCGCCCAGGAATTGATTGCCGCCATGGATCAGCACCCGCACCGGGTGCAGGCGCTGGAAGGCGTCGAGGACCCGTCGGCACAGACGGCTGTCGGCGTAATAGCGGCCCGCGCAGATCAAGAGGCGCATGAGGGATTCTCCTTGGTCAGGTCGGTGCTCTCGACCGGTTGCTCGCCGGCACGCTCCAGCAGCGGATAGCCCAAGGCGGCGATGTGGTGATGCACGCGGCGGTAATCGCGCAAGACCCGCTGGAAGATGTCGCCGGATTCGGCCCAGGTGTTTTTGTCCTCCTGCAACTTGCGAAAGTGCTCGCGGCTGGCGTGCGCTTCGAGCCTTCTGACGGCCTCCTTGCGATGGATCAAGTGGTGCGCGGTGGGAATGTCTTCACGCAGGAACACGGTGATCGCCAGGCTCAGGCTTTCCAGCAGCGCGTCGTGCAGCGGCGCGATGTTGCCCAGCTCGAACGCCGAGAACTGTTCGCCACGGCGCAAGCGGCGCATGGCCAACTGCGTCAGGCTGCTGGAAAGAATGTCCGCTGCATGTTCGAGGTTGATCACGAACAGCAGGATTTCCTGGGAGCGATCGGCATCGCTGTCACTGATGCCTTCCTTGCCGATGTCCGCCAGGTAAGCGCGAATGGCTGCGCCCAGCAGGTCCAGGGACTGATCGATGCGCCGCACTTCATCGGCACAGGCGGGCGCCGAGGTGTGGAACAGCTGCACCAGTCGGCCGAGCATCGCCGAGAGCATGTCGGCCATGCGCAGCGCTTCCCGAGCCGCGTTGGACAGGCCGATGTTGGCCACTTCCAGGCCCGCTTCGTCCAGGTAGTGCGGCATGCCCGGATCGACATCCCGCTCAGGTGCCGGCAGCAGATGGGTGAGCCCTTTGGCGAGCACATCGGTCAGGCCGATGAACACCAGCGCCAGCAGCAGATTGAAACCCGTGTGCAGTGACACCACCAGCACCGACGGCTCCAGCTTCAACTCGGCCAGCAGCCCGGCAAACGGCAACACCACCAGGGCACCCACCGCACGCACCAGCAGATTGCCCAGCGGCAAGCGTCGGCCGACGCTGGAACCGGCATTGATCACCGAAGGCAGCGCACCGCCAATGTTCACGCCCAGGACCAGCGCGACGAGGGTGGTGGCCGACAGCAAACCGGTAGCGGCCAGCGAGACGATCAGCAACACCACGGCGACGCTGGAATGGCACAGCCACGTGAGGATCAGCGCCACCAGCAATGCAATCAGCAGATCGCCGTCCAGGCTCTGCATGATCAGTTGGAAGACCGGTGTGCCTTCGACATCCGCCAGTGTTGAACCGAGCATGCGCAGGGCCAACAACATCAGCCCCAGACCGATCAGCGCACAACCGACGCTTTCGTAGCGTGAGTCATCGCGCAGCCGGAACACCATCAAACCCGCGAGCAACACGATGGGTGTGAGGATTGAAACGTCGACGCTGAGCAGTTGCACCACCAGGGTCGAACCGATATTGGCGCCGAGCATCACCGCCAGCGCGGGCGCCAGACCCAGGGTGCCGGCGGCCGTGAACGACGTCGCCATCAGGCTGACGGCGGTGCTGCTTTGCAGGATGCCGGTGATGCCGATACCCGAAAGCAGCGCCATCCAGCGGTTGTTCAAGTTGTGGCCCAGCCACTGACGCAGTGGCGTGCCGAAGCCGCGCAACAACGCCGAAGAAATCATGTGAGTGCCCCAGAGCAAGAGTGCGATGGAGCCTGCGAGGTTGATCAGTAGAGTCGTTCCCGACATCAGGACTCTCCCTTATCAGTAGGGTTAAGCGCGTCTCCCTGTGGGAGCGGGCTTGCTCGCGAATGCGGTGGGTCATTCAGCATCGATGTTGACTGACAGTCCGCATTCGCGAGCAAGCCCGCTCCCACAATGGGATTGTGGTGTTCAGGTGATTTGGGTTTGCCCCCGCACTTCGGGGGCTCAGGCCATCAGAACCACTGCTTGAAGCGGCGGATGTAGATCGTCTTCATGATCTGCGCGAACACGCAGTAGCTGAGCAGGGTGCCCACCAGCCAAGGGAAGTACGCCCACGGCAACGGTTGCAGGCCGACCAGGGTGCCCAGTGGCGAGAACGGAATGTAGATACCCAGCGCCATCACCAATCCAGTCATCAGGATCACCGGCAACGCCGCCGTGCTCTGGAAGAACGGAATCTTCTGGGTGCGCAACATGTGCACCACCAATGTCTGCGACAGCAGCCCTTCGATGAACCAACCGGACTGGAACAGGCTCTGCATTTCTACGCTGTTGGCGGCGAACACGTACCACATCAGGGCGAAGGTGGTGATGTCGAACACCGACGAGGTCGGCCCGATCCACAGCATGAAACGGCCAATGTTTTTCGCGTCCCACTTACGCGGTTTGCGCAGGAATTCCTTGTCCATCTTGTCCCACGGCAACGACAGCTGAGAGATGTCGTACATGAGGTTTTGCAGCAGCAAGTGGATCGACAGCATCGGCAGGAACGGAATGAACGCACTGGCCACCAGCACCGAGAACACGTTGCCGAAGTTCGAGCTGGCGGTCATGTTCAGGTACTTCATGATATTGCCGAAGGTCTCGCGGCCTTTGAGCACGCCTTCCTCCAGCACCATCAGGCTCTTCTCCAGCAGAATGATGTCGGCCGATTCCTTGGCGATGTCGGTGCCGCTGTCCACCGAAATGCCGACATCGGCATCGCGCAGGGCAGGGGCGTCATTGATGCCGTCACCGAGGAAACCCACGGTGTGACCGTTGGCCTGCAACGCCTTGAGCACCCGGGACTTTTGCAGCGGCGTCAGCTTGGCGAACACCGTGCGCTCCTCGACCCGCAGCTTGAGGGTGGTGTCGTCCATGTTCTCGATGTCTGGCCCGAGCAGCGGCGTGCCGGGTTCCAGCCCGACTTCGCGGCAGATCTTGCAAGTCACCACGGCGTTGTCGCCGGTCAGCACCTTGACGGTCACGCCCATGTCGCGCAGCGCGGCAATCGCCGGGCCCGCGGTTTCCTTCGGTGGATCGAGAAAGGTCAGGAAGCCACGAATCACCAGCTCGCGCTCATCCGCGGTGTTGTACTGGTTTTTGCTCTGTGCTTTCGGGATCTCGCGGGTGGCGACCAGCAGCACCCGGAAACCGTCCTCGTTGTACTCGTTGGCCAGGGCCAGCAGGTCTTTGCGGCGCTGTGCATCGAGTGCCACGACCGTGCCGTTTTCGTGAATGTGGCTGGCGATGCTGAGCATTTCCTCGACCGCGCCTTTGCACACCATCAGGTGATCGTCGCGGCTGTCCTTGACGATGATCGACAGGCGCCGACGGACGAAGTCGAACGGCAACTCATCGACCTTGCTGTAGGCGAACGGCACTCTGAATTTTGGATTGGCGTTGGCGAACTGCACCACGGCCTGGTCCATCAGGTTTTTCAGACCGCTCTGGTGATGGCTGTTGAGCCACGCCAGTTCGAGGATCGTGTCGTCGCGCCGGCCGTTGCTGTCGACGTGGTGCTCAAGAATGATCTTGTCCTGAGTCAGGGTGCCGGTCTTGTCGGTGCACAGCACATCCATCGAACCGAAGTTCTGGATCGCATTGAGGCGCTTGACCACCACTTTGCGCTTGGCCATGGCCATCGCGCCTTTGGCCAGGTTAGCGCTGACAATCATCGGCAGCATTTCCGGGGTCAGGCCGACCGCGACTGCCAGCGCAAACAGGAACGCGTCACTCCAGTCGCCCTTGGAAAAGCCGTTGAGCAGGAACACGATCGGCACCATGACCAGCATGAAGCGGATCAACAACCAGCTGACGCTGTTCACCCCGCGGTCGAAGGCCGTTTGCACCCGCGACCCGACAATCGCTTTGGCCAGCGAGCCAAAGTAGGTGCGTGGCCCGGTCGCGACCACCACCGCTTTGGCGGTGCCGCTGACCACGTTGGTGCCCATGAAGCAGATGTTCGGCAGGTCCAGCAGGTTGGATTGATCGGCGGCGCTGCGGGTCGCCGACTTCTGTGCGACGTCGCCCAGGGTGTCGTACTTCTCGACGGGCAAGGCTTCGCCGGTCAGCACCGCCTGACTGATGAACAGGTCGCGGGATTCGATCAGGCGGATGTCCGCCGGGATCATGTCGCCGGCGCTGAGCTGGACGATGTCGCCGGCCACCAGTTCGCGCATCGGCACTTCGCGCAGCACCGGGCCGTTGCCTTTTTGTCCGCGCCGCAGCACGGTCGCGGTGGTGCGGACCATGGCTTTGAGGGCTTCGGCGGATTTGGCCGAGCGGTATTCCTGCCAGAACCGCAGCAGGCTGCTCAGGGTGACCATGGTCATGATAATGATGACCTTGGTCAGGTCCGCCTCGTCACCTTCGCCCTGGCTGATCGGCAGCCAGTAATCGGTGAAGAAACTGATGCCGGCCAGGGTCAGCAGGACATAGATGAAGGGATTGTTCAGGGCTTTGAGCAGTTGGGCGAGGGCGTGAGGCGGCTTGTCGTGGGCGACTTCGTTGAAGCCTGCGCGGGCCAGCCGGCCTTCGGCCTCGAGTTCAGTCAAACCGTCAGGGGTGGCGTTGAGATTGGAGAGGGTCACGGCCAGGCCGTTTTGCGCTTCCCGAGCGGCGCGCATCGACAGTTTGGCGTTGTCGCTGCTGGCGCCTTTGGCGCGAGTATCCGGCGTTTTTACAGTCGTCATTGTGTGTGCTCCTGCCGCCGTCTTGCGGCACGACACACGGGCCGCTCATCTATTCATAGGCGAGCGAATGTATGTCGAGTCGCAAACAGGCGATCAATTTCGAAAGTGTTGTTTTCTTGTGTTTTAACGTTCGCTGCGTATCAATGGAAAGTTGATACGCAGCGAACCGTCTACTGGCTTCATCCATAACTAACTCCGATAACTTAGTGTTTTAACAGGCAATAAGAAGTTGCCGAATTCCCTATTAAGGAAAACGTTGTTGGAAGGACTTTGAAGTGCCTTCAGGTCAACTGAATGTGCGGGCTCCGCGGGTCAGGCCGAGCATTCGCGCAATGCGCCGACTCGGTGGTTCCTGGCTGTCGTCGAAGTTCCAGCGTTGCTGAAGCCGGCCCGTCATCGGGCAGACGCGCCAGTTGGCACGAGGGTGTGCCTTGGCAGGGGCAGAAGGGGTGGAAAACGGGGCATTGACCCGTGTCGTCAACAGACGCTCACGGCACAGCTTGACCCGCATGGTCGATGCAAAGGCGCGCACGCCCGGCATTACGGTGGTTTTGAAGTTCATAACATGCCTCTGGACCGGACGGACGCCGGTGAGGCAAGTTACGGAGGAGCATCAAGCTCTGGCGCAGCTCACCCGACCGATAAGTCGAGTCCCGTCATTGACCGGATTATGTGCCAGGTTCCGCGAATTCGCAGTGACCCGACAGCGACTAGATACTGTGTCCATTGGATTCTTTTGTGAGTTGAAAAAAGGCCTTCGTCGAAGGCCCGGGCAATTTACTCAGGGAGGTCGGTGAAGTCAACCTTCAATGCCCGCTAAATGCCGAGTTGAATGGAAAAACGTCGAATCTTTATATTGAAGTTGAAAGCGGTTCAGCTAAATGACAGTTAGTTGCAACCTGTGATTAACGAGAGAAACGTTTGCGATAATCCCTCGGCGAAATTCCGAGATTGCGCTGAAAGGTAAAACGCATGCGTTCTTCATCGCCAAATCCGCACTGAGTTCAACCTTCAAACGACGAAATGGCCACCAACCCCCTAAATGCCCTCCTGCTTACAACATTCCCTGTAGGAGTGAGCCTGCTCGCGATAGCGATCGGTCAGCCAACGTCGATGCTGAATGACCCACCGCTATCGCGAGCAGGCTCACTCCCACAGGTGTCACTCGTGACTATCCAGAACAATTGTATTGTCGATAGCTGTCTGTTTCGGCGCAGACGGGCTGCGTACCTTGGGTCCACTGCAACCTCACAAGGACCCGCTCATGCTCACCCGATTGGTACTGCCGTTTGCCCTGTTGTTCACCCTCCATGCCGCCCACGCGGCGGATAGCGAAAAATGGTATCCCTCGAAATACGGCGCCAACGACGAAATCGGCGCGCTGAACCTGCTGAACGCCGAGTCGGTGATCAACGCCTCCAAACTGATCAAGACCGGCAAAACCTATCCGCTGGCCGTGCCCATCGACAAAACCCTGCCAGCCTTCCGTCATCGCAGCTTCCACCTGACCAACATCCAGCCGGGCGAAGCGGGCGGCACCACGATGGGGCCGAACAAATTCACCTTCAACGATGAACTGGTGGTCGGCTGGACCGGTGTCGGTACCCAACTCAACGGTATCGGCCACATCGGCATCGACAACGTCTACTACAACGGCAACCGTGCTGCGGACTTCGTCACCGTTGAAGGCGTGAAAAAACTCGGCATCGAAAAAGTCCCGCCCATCGTCACCCGTGGCGTGGTGCTGGACATGACCGCCGTATACGGCAGCGCCATCGTGCCGGAGAAAACCGAGTTCAGCGTGGCCGACATTCAGAAGGCACTGGACCTGCAAGGCATCAGCATCCAGAAAGGCGACGTGGTGCTGTTCAACACCGGTTGGCTTGAACTGCTGGGCAAGGACAACGAGAAATTCCTCGCCGTGGAGCCGGGCATCGGCATGGCGGCGGCAAAATGGCTGGCGGACAAACAGATCGTTGCGTTCGGCGGCGACACCTGGGCTTCGGAAATCTATCCGGCGAAAGACGGCCAGGAATTCCCGGTCAACCAGTTCATGCTGGCCAAGAACGGCATCTACAACCTTGAGCTGATCGACAGCCGCGCGCTAGTGAAGGACAAGGCCTGGGAATTCATGTTCGTCCTCGGACAGCCACTGTACAAAGGCTCGACCCAGGTCAACATCAACCCGGTCGCAATTCACTGACATCAGCAGTGGTAACGTAGAAACGTCCACCAACTTATTCACTCAACACCACAGGAGCACCCTCATGGATTTGGCTATATCGGGGCGCTGGGCGATTGTCTGCGCTTCCAGCAAAGGGCTGGGTCTGGCTTGCGCGCGCGCCTTGGCGAAGGAGGGCGTCAACCTGGTGATTAACGCGCGCGGCAGCGAAGCCTTGCAGGTCGCCGCCGAACAATTGCGCAGCCTGGCGCCGTCCATTGACGTGCGCACGGTGACCGGCGACATCAGTGATCCGCAGGTGCGAAAACAGGTGCTGGCGGCGTGCCCGCAGGTCGACATCCTGATCAACAACGCCGGTGGCCCGCCGCCGGGGGACTTCCGCGACTGGCAGCGCGAAGACTGGCTGAAGGCGCTGGATGCCAACATGCTCACGCCCATTGAGCTGATCAAAGCGTGCGTCGACGGCATGGCCGAGCGCGGGTTCGGACGCATCGTCAACATCACCTCGGGCGCCGTCAAAGCGCCGATTGATGTGCTGGGGCTGTCCAATGGCGCCCGTAGCGGATTGACCGGATTCATCGCCGGGCTCGCACGGCAGTCGCGGCTGGCCGGGCACAACGTGACCCTCAACAACCTGCTACCCGGACCGTTCGAGACCGAGCGTTTGCACAAGACCTTGAGCGCGGCCGCCGAGGCCAATGGCGCCAGCGTCGAGAGCGTTAGCGAACAGCGGCGCAAAAACGTACCAGCCCAGCGCTTCGGCCAGCCTGATGAGTTCGGTGCGTATTGCGCGTTCATTTGCAGCGCCCAGGCCGGTTTCCTCACCGGGCAAAACCTGTTGCTGGACGGCGGCAGTTACCCGGGAACGTTCTGATTGTTTGGCTTGAAAGGAGCGCAAGCAGGTGAGCGTCGATATCGAATGCGTGGTGGTCGGCACCGGAGTGGTCGGCCTGGCGCTGGCTGATCGGCTGGTGCAACGCCTGACACCGCAATCCTTGTAGCAGCTGTCGAGCCCCGGCGAGGCTGCGTTCGGCGACGAAGTCGTCGTAAAACCTGCGAATGGGGACTTCCTGAAAAACCGCGTCGCCTGATTTCACGACAGCTGCGCTGCCGAACGCAGCCTCGCCGGGGCTCGACAGCTGCTACAAGTCGAACGCAGCAACTGCTACACCCGCCGCGTTGCGGTGAAGTGCCGGTTATCAGCGTTCACGCTGCCACCCGCCGAGCGGTCTATGCTTGCCAGTGCGCCCATCGTAATGGGAGAACTCTGATGATCAACATACGCACTGCCCGCATGCTTGCCGATTACCAGCAATGGGCCGATCAGCGCCTCTTTGACAGCCTGGCCGCGCTGCCGCCGGGGGAGGTCAACAAAGAGCGGGTGTCGGTGTTCAAAAACATGATCGGCACCCTGAACCACATCTACGTCGTGGACTGCATCTGGCAGGCTCACCTCGAAGGCCGAGGGCACGGCTTCAAAACCTCACACGATCTGCTGCATCCCGACCTGGCTGGTTTGCGCATGGCGCAAAAGGAGATCGATCACTGGTATTGCAACTGGAGTGCCCGACAGACCGAGAGGTCGCTGGATAAGCCCGTCGAGTTCACGTTTGTCTCGGGCGAGAGCGGCACCATGAGCGCCGGCGCGATGCTGCTGCACGTGGTCAATCACGCCAGTTACCACCGTGGCTGGGTGATCCAGATGTATTTCGACATCCCGGCGATGCCACCGATGACCGACATGCCGATCTTCCTGCGCGAGACCGACCCGGATTTCAACGCGCTCAGAGCACCGGCAGTTCAGCCGACATGTGTTGCGCAATTCGCGAGCGCAACCAACGTTCTGCCGGATCGTTATCGTTGACCCCGTTCCAGACCATGGACAGTTCGGACAGCACGATGTCAAACGGCGGGTCATCGGCCCGCAACTGGTTGCTGCCTTCGATCAGCGCACACGCCGCGTAATCTGGCACCGTGGCCAGCATATCGGTGCCGGCCAGCAAGGCGCGCAGTCCGGCGAACTGCGGCACCGCCAGCACCACGCGCCGCGAACGGCCGATGCGCGCAAGATCGTTGTCGATGGCACCGGTCAAATCCCCGGAAAACGACACCAGCGCGTGAGGGCGTTCGCAATACGCATCCAGGGTCAGGGGACCGGGACGGTTATCGCCACGCAGAATCTTCACGCTCAGATCCCGCAGTTTCTTGCGCTTGGCATTGGCCGGCAGTTCCGTCGTGTAGCTGATCCCGACGGAAATTTCCCCGGAGGCGAGCATCGGCGACATCAGCAGGTAATTCACCCGTCGCACCACCACCACGACGTTCTGCGCCTCTTCGCGGATTTGCTTGAGCAGCGGCGGAAACAGGCCGAATTCGGCGTCGTCGGACAAGCCGATACGAAACACATCGCGGCTGGTGGATGGATCGAAATCCTTGGCCCGGCTGACCGCGCCGGAGATGGTGTCCATCGCCGGCTGCAATTCCTTGAGAATCACCAGGGCGCGCTGCGTCGGCTCCAACACCCGGCCATTGCGCACCAGCAACGGGTCGTCGAACAGATCGCGCAACTTGGCCAGCGAAGCACTGACCGCAGGCTGACCGAGGAACAGTTTCTCCCCGGCCCGGGTCAGGTTCTTCTCGAACATCAACGTTTCGAAAATCACCAGCAGGTTCATGTCCACGCGGCGCAGGTCGTTGCGGTTCATGTGGGGTTACTCGCAGGGTTTTGGGGTCTTTTCAGTAAAGCACCAAAGCCTGGGGCGAGGGAGCTTGCTCCCGCTCGAATGCGCAGCAGTCGCAAATCCTGTGCATGCTGTGTACCTGATTGATCGCGGTTACAGGTTTTGGGGCCGCTTCGCGACCCAGCGGGAGCAAGCTCCCTCGCCACAGGGTTTTGTGAGTTCCACGAGAAAAGGGGACGCATCTATTTATCTGTCCGCTGGGCCGCGAAGCGGTCCCAAAAAAAGGGACCGCTGCACAATTCAACGTCAGTTATTCACTCACCACAGCAAGCGGCACTTATTTGGGCAGATCAATCGTATCCAACACCCGATTCGCCGTGATCTCGGCCATCATGATGCTGTTGGAAATACCCAGCAGGGCGTAGCGCGACTCTCCCTCCAAGTGATCCACCAACTGGTGGACCATCACGTCGACCGAGGCGAGTATTTCGACCAGATAAACCGCCAGGGTTTCGGCCGTGGCCTCGGGGTCTACGGAGAACAAAGTGCTGCGGGTTCGCGGGGTGGCTTTGATGTCGGCGTTTGATGGGAAATGGAAGTCGAGCGCGCGCTCGGCGGCCTCGTTGAGTTTTTTGAATCGGGTTCGTAGGGGGAGACCGGGTCGGTTTCAGGTGGGTTGGGCGTTACTTTGAACATATGCTGAGTTTCCAGGTTGGGTGCCACCCCTCTTGCGACTAAACGTAAGGGGAGGCAGCTGCACGCAGGTTAGTCGACCGGGAAACTCAGCAATCCGGCGCGCCCGAGGGCGCCCTGCGTACAGCCACCATCAAGTGCAGGAACGAAGACCTGCATGACAGATGCATGCACAACTGAGTTAACGCGGGCGACTAAACCCGATCACTGATGAGCAGTGACGGGAATCAAGTTACCAAGCGGCCCCTAGGCGCACAAGCCGGCGGATTCTGGCGTAGCCGTAGGCAACGGCGCAAGGATTTGTAGCTTTCAGGAAGTATCTTTGAGGGTGTTTAAACAAGCACCGTTTCTGGCTTAAACAGACGAACGCGACAGCATCTATTCATCCACCCAGCTTTGTGGGTTGCACAGATTGAGAGGTCACCACCACTTCATCTGTGGGTCAAAGCACAAAACCGCGATGAACAAATCTCATGCGTGGGATTTGCGCTGTTCGGGCCGGACCCTTCGCGAGCAAGCCCGCTCCCACAGGGGGACGCATTCCAAATGTGGGAGCGGGCTTGCTCGCGAAGAGGCCCGTCGACCCAGCGCAAATTTAGCTGCTGTGAACCGGCTCCGATTCCGTCAGCACCTTCCTGAACGTCTCCACCAGCGGCCGCAAATTGATCCGGTGCCACGCCGCCCACAGCGGTCTTGTGAAGCAAATCCACGGCACTTCCCGCAGGACCACGCCCGGCGGTGCATTGCGGCTCAAGCCTTTCTGAATCATGGCGATGCCCAGTCCCGAGGCGACCAGAGCCAATGCAGTGAAGGGGCCGGTGGCTTCCATGCGGATATCCGGGGTGAATCCGGCGCGGATGCAGGCGCTGACGAAGTCTTGGCGGTTGGTGACATTCTGGTGGTGCTGCACACCGATCCACTCCTGATTGGCGAGGTCGGCCGGGGTCAATATTGTCTGGTTAGCCAGTGGATGATGCTCAGGCAATGCCAGCAACATCGGGTCATCCAGTACCTGGAAACCCAACAAATCCGGATCGTCGGCGACAGGCGGCTCACTGACCAGAGCGATATCCAGACTACGCTGGCGCAAGCCTTCGAGCTGTTCGGCGGAGCGCAGGTTGTACAACGCAACGTGCACGTTCGGCCGGTCGACGCGCAGCACCCGCAGGGCATTGGGCAAGACGCCGGCGTGCATGGCGTTTTCGATGTAGCCGATGCACAGGCCGCCTTCTTCGCCGCGACCGAGGCGTTTGCCCAGGGATTCGAGGCGGCTGGCATGGGTCAGCAGGGCGCGGGTTTCGGCGAGGAAGGTCTGGCCGTCGCAGGTCAGGCGGATGCGCTGCTGGCTGCGTTCGAACAGGGTCAGGCCCAGGCGTTCTTCGAGCTGGGCGATCTGCCGGCTCAGGGGCGATTGGGAGATGTGCAAACGTTCGGCGGCGCGACCGACGTGTTCTTCTTCGGCGACGGCGACGAAGTAGCGCAATTGGCGGATGTCGATCATGTCAGACCTGTCAGGACTTAAGTACTGCACATTATGTCTTGGACGGTCCGATCATCGCAATCTAGGATCTGCCCAACGGTCACTCAACTGACCTCTGAAACTGACGAGGATTTGAACCATGAGCTTGAAAGACAAACTGCCCGGCGCGCTGGGTTTCGGTACCGCCCCGTTGGGCAACATGTTTCGCGCCATTCCTGAAGATGAGGCTCAGGCCACCGTGCACGCGGCCTGGGAGGCTGGCGTGCGTTACTTCGACACCGCGCCGTTTTACGGTTCGGGCCTGTCGGAGATTCGCCTGGGCGCCGCGCTGGCCCGCTACAACCGCGACGACTACGTGCTGAGCAGCAAAGTCGGCCGCGTCATCCTGGACGAAATAGAAGACGCCTCGGCCCGTGACCTGGGCGAGAAGAGTGGGGTGTTCGAACACGGCCGCCCGAACAAGATCGTCAACGACTACAGCGCCGACGCGACGATGCGCTCCATCGAAGACAGCCTCAAGCGCCTTCAGACCGATCGCCTGGACATCGTCTGGGTGCACGACATCGCCCAGGATTTCTACGGCGACCAGTGGCTTGAATACTTCAACCAGGCCCGCACTGGCGCCTTCAAAGTGCTGACCCGTTTGCGCGAAGAAGGCGTGATCAAGGGCTGGGGGCTGGGCGTGAACAAGGTCGAACCTTGCGAACTGACTCTTGATCTGACCGAAGCGCAGCCGGACGGTTTTCTGCTCGCGGGTCGCTACACTCTTCTCGACCACGACCGGGCCTTGCAACGTCTGATGGACGCGGCCCTGGCGCAGAATGTCGAAATCGTGGTTGGCGGTCCTTACAGCTCGGGCATTCTGGCCGGTGGCACCCATTTCGAGTACCAGAAAGCCAGCCCGGCAATCGTCAACAAAGTCGAGCAGATCAAACGCATTGCGGCTGCCCACGGTGTCGACATCAAGGCCGCCGCTTTGCAATTCTCGTTGGCCAACCCGGCCGTGGCGGCAGTGATTCCGGGCTCCAGCCGTCCGGACCGGATTGCTGAAGACGTTGCCGCTCTGACGGCGGTGATTCCCACTGCGTTCTGGCAGGCGATGCGCGATGCGAAATTGGTGAGCGAACGCGCTCCATTGCCAATCTGAGGAGTTTGAGCATGAAGATCGATCTGACTGGAAAACTCGCCATTGTCAGCGGCAGCACCGCCGGCATTGGCTTGGGCATCAGCAAGGCGCTGGCCGAATCCGGCGCCACGGTGGTGGTGATCGGCCGCGAGACGGCCAAGGTCGAACAGGCGCTGGCGAGCATTCGCCAGAGCGTGCCGGGCGCGCAACTGCGTGGCCTGACCGCCGACCTCGGCACGGCCGAAGGTGCCGAGCAGTTGTTCGCCGCTGAACCGCGAGCGGACATCCTGGTGAACAACCTCGGGATCTTCAACGAGGTGGATTTTTTCGACACGCCAGACAGTGAGTGGACGCGTTTCTATGAGGTCAACGTGATCTCCGGCGTGCGCCTGTCCCGGCATTACGTGCCGGACATGGTCAAGCAGGGCTGGGGCCGGGTGATTTTCCTGTCCTCGGAATCCGGCATCGCAATCCCGGCCGACATGCTCAATTATGGCGTGACCAAAAGCGCCAACCTCGCGGTGTCCCACGGCCTTGCCAAGCGGCTGGCGGGGACTGGCGTGACGGTCAACGCGATCCTGCCCGGCCCGACACTGACCGATGGCCTGGAGCAGATGCTCAAGGACGCCACCGCCGAATCGGGGCGCAGCGTCCGGGAAGAAGCCGATGCGTTTGTGCGCAAGGCCCGGCCGACGTCGATCATCCAGCGTGTGGCGAATGTCGAGGAAGTCGCGAACCTGGTGGCCTACATCGCCTCACCGCTGTCCTCGGCCACGACGGGCGCGGCATTGCGGGTCGACGGCGGCGTCGTCGACAGCATGGCTATCTGAATTTATTGATTGAGAGAGAGGGTTACATGGCAAAGGCATCAGCGTTTATCGACATTCCGGCTTCGGCCGATGAGGTGTGGCAATTGATTGGCGGCTTCGACACGCTACCGGACTGGCTGCCGTTTATCCCGAAAAGCGAACTGAGTGAAGGCGGGCGGGTGCGCAGCCTGCAAACGTCCGACGGGGCGGTGGTGGTTGAGCGGTTGGAGACGTTTGATAACGCCGGAAAGACTTACAGCTACTCGATTTTGCAGGCGCCGTTTCCGGCGACGGAGTACCTGGCGACGATCAAGGTCGAGGCACAAGGGCAGGGGGCTCGGGTGACGTGGTCGGGGCGGTTTGCGCCCGTCGGTGTCAGTGAGGCAGAGGTTGAGGCGTTGTTTGCCGGGATTTATCAGGGCGGGCTCGAGGCCCTGCGGGCGAACTACCCAACCTAGCAGTACAACGCAACCTTTGTAGCAGCTGCCGAGCCTGCGAGGCTGCGTTCGGCGACGCAGTCGTCGTAAAACCTGCGAACGCGGTTTTCCTGATACACCGCAGGGTTTGATTTCACGACGACTGCGTCGCCGAACGCAGCCTCGCAGGCTCGGCAGCTGCTACGCAATGGTGCGGGGCTTCAGGTCTGTGGAATCAGGTTCTCCCCACAATCGAGTACCAACTTCGCGCCGCCCAGTTCACTGGTGCCCACTTCCAGCGCAAACCCGTGCATGCTGACAATCGCCGCGACGATCGACAGGCCCAAGCCGAACCCGCTTTTCTGATTACCACCTTCGGCACGGTAAAAACGCTGGAACACCGCTTCACGTTCGCTTTCCGGGATGCCGGGTCCTGAGTCGAGCACTTCGATTCGCGAGTGCCCAGCGTCATTGACCCCGCGCAAGATCACCTCGCCACCGGGCGGGGTAAATTTGATCGAGTTGCTCAGCAGGTTCGCCACGGCTTCAAACAACAGCGCCCGATCGCCGTTCAACATCGGTAACGATGCCGGCAATTGCAGCTTGAACACCAGCTCGCCTTCCTCCGCCAGCGGCAGGTAAAAGTCATGCAGCTCCTGCAACAACGGCACCGGATCCAGCTGCACAAAACCCGAACGCCGCTGGCGATCCTCCAGTTCGGAAATCCGCAGCAATCCACGAAACCGCGCCATCAAGGTATCGGCTTCACCGAGCACCGAGTCCAGCTGCACGGCCAGCGTCGAGCCGTCATCCGCCTGCTGCTGGATCCGGTACAACTGCGCCCGCAAGCGCGTCAGCGGTGTGCGCAGGTCATGGGCGATGTTGTCGCACACGCCCTTGACCTCGTTCATCAACCGTTCAATGCGTTCGAGCATGGCGTTGACGATGGCGGCGAGCATGTCCAGTTCATCGCGGCGGTTGGACAGCGGCAAACGCCGGGTCAGGTCACCCGCGACGATGGCTTCGGCGCTCGCCTGAATCGCACGAATCCGCCGCAATGGGCGCCGTCGCAGCAAATGCCAACCGGCGATGCCGGGCAGGATGGTCAGCGTCACGCCCCAGAACAACGCGTGCAGAATGATCCGGGTCACCGCAAACAGCGAACCGTTGTCGCGCACCAGCACCAGCCAGCGACCGTCCTTGGTCTGGGTCGCGACCGCGTCGCAACTGTCGGCGGGCAGGCTCGGGCTGTCAGATTCAGCACAGTCGCCGAGCATGTGGATCTTGCCATCCAGCGGCAAGCCCTCGGGCATGCGCTGCAGCGCACCGCTGAGGTAGCGGTGTTGAGCGTCGAACAGGCCATAGGCGTCGATACCGCGAATATCGAAGGTCATGCTGACGGCGAGGGCGTCGGCCAATTGTTCGCCCTGAAAGTGCGAAAACAGGTGCTGACGCTGCATCAGCGAGTGCTTGGCCAGGTTGTCCAGGTAGGCGGACACCTCGTAGTACATGACCCCCATCAGAATCCCGCTCCAGATCACGAACAGCGAACTGTAGAGCGCGAGCAGGCGGCTGCTGGATGAACGCCAGCCGTTAGAGGGGTTCAGCAATGACATAACCCGAGCCTCGCACGGTCCGAATCAATGGGACTTTGCCTGGCGGGTCGATCTTCTTGCGCAGCCGGCCGATGTGCACATCGATGAGGTTGGTGCCGGGGTCGAAGTGATACCCCCAGACCTCTTCGAAAATCATCATCCGCGACAGAATCTGCCCGGTGTTGCGCATGAGGAATTCCAGCAGCTTGTATTCGGTGGGCAACAGCGTCAGCAGCTGATCGTCGCGGCTGGCTTCGTGGCTGATCAGGTTCAACTCAAGATCGGCGACTCGCAGCGTAGTCGCCTGAGCGGTCACGGTGTTCTGGCGACGTAGCAGCACTTCGACCCGGGCGGCCATTTCATCGGTGGCGAACGGCTTGGTCAGGTAATCATCGCCGCCAGCGCGCAAGCCGCGCACCCGCTCATCGACGTCGGAGAGGGCGCTGATCATCAGGATCGGCGTGGCCACGCCCATGGTCCGCAGGGTGGTGACAATCGCCAGGCCATCGAGCTCCGGCAGCATGCGGTCGAGGGTGATCAGGTCATAGTTGCCGCTGACCGCACGCTCCAGGCCTTCGCGTCCGTTGTTGACCCAATCGACGTCGAGGCCGTGGCTACTGAGTTCGGCGACGATTTCCCGGGCGGTCACGGCGTCGTCTTCGATGGTCAAGATGCGGGTCATAGGGCGTGCCTGATAGTCAGTTCATGGCGGAGTGAGGGGGCATTTTGCCCATAAATGCTTGCCGACTTTCTAAATAAAACTTCACGTAAAGGAAAGACAAGAGATCGCAGCCTCGTTTCACTCGACAGCTGCTACAAGGGATACGCATTTCTATGTGGCAGCTGTCGAGTGAAACGAGGCTGCGAGCTTTTGATCTTCAATGCAGAAAACCCGCTGCTATTGCCCGTTCCTTGCAATTTGCATGAAAACTGGAAGTTCAAACTTTGTAAGGCATTGAAATTAAACAATTTATTGGATTGTCGCGACTGGCACGGTGACTGCACTTCCTTCTTTGAAGAGTTGTAACACCATCTTTCCTGCCTGGAGCGATACAACAATGAATAGATCCTCTGATGGTTTCTATCCTGCCGCAGAAGAATCAAGCACGCTCTCGGGTGTGTCCTGGGGCGCGATCTTCGCCGGTGCCGCTGCAGCGGCGGCGTTGTCGCTGATTCTGGTGCTGCTGGGATTTGGCCTGGGATTCTCGGCCGTTTCTCCGTGGGCCAACGAAGGCGTGAGTGCCAAGGGCCTGGGCATTTCAACGATCGTGTGGCTGGCGGTGACGCAAATCGTGGCGTCCGGGCTCGGTGGTTACATTGCCGGTCGACTGCGGGTGAAGTGGGCCAACATGCACGGCGATGAAGTTTATTTCCGTGACACGGCCCATGGCTTCCTGGCCTGGTGCGTGGCCACGCTGGTGACCGCAACGCTGGTCGTCGGCTCGGTCAGCAGCATTGTCAGCGGCGGCGTGCAAGCCGGGGCGAGTGTGGTCGGTGGCGCGGCGAGTGCCGCGACTCAGGCCGCTGGCACCGCTGCGGGCAATACCGACAGCGACCAGTATGGCTACTTCGTTGACAGCCTGTTTCGCGATGATCGTCCGGCTGCCGTCAGCGATGACGCCGCCCGTAGCACCGTGACTCGCATCTTCGTCCGCTCCCTGAGCAACGACGGTCAACTGTCTGCCGAAGACCGGACTTACCTGGCGCAATTGGTCGCCCAGCGCACCAACCTGACCCAGGCCGATGCCGAACGCCGTGTCGATGAAGTCTATGCGCGCACCCAGAAAGCCGTGGCCGACGCCAAGCTCGCTGCGCAACAAGCGGCTGACACCGCCGCCAAAGTCGCTGCCTGGACTTCGTTGTGGATGTTCATTGCGCTGCTGATCGGCGCGTTTTTCGC
This sequence comes from Pseudomonas sp. LBUM1660, assembly GCF_059695935.1. Taxonomy (NCBI): domain Bacteria; kingdom Pseudomonadati; phylum Pseudomonadota; class Gammaproteobacteria; order Pseudomonadales; family Pseudomonadaceae; genus Pseudomonas; species Pseudomonas sp. LBUM1660. Next base: position 2,790,315 of record NZ_CP166795.1, read on the forward strand.
CAGCCTTGCCGCGACCTTCGGCGGTCGTCGTCGGGATGCCGTGGAGTATGTGGAAACTGACGCTTATGTGACCACCACCTCGGTGCCCCCTGTTCGCTAACCCAGGAGAATTACCATGCGCTCATTACTGCTGTTCTTTCTTGGCGTGCCCATCCCGATCATCATCCTGATCGCCCTGTTCATGCATTGATCGACTGAGGCTCATGCCTCTGCCGCTTCCGCCTCTGGTGGAAGCGGCGTTTTGCTTTCTGGCGTCCAATAAAGCGAAGATGCACCACTGTGAGAGCGAGCCTGATCGCGATAGCGGACTTTCAGTCGATGATGATGTCGCCTGATGCACCGCTTTCGTGAGCAGGCTCGCTCCCACATTTATTTTGCATTGATTCAAGAAGGGGAGAAGGACGTTGGACAAGAAGGAAATCAAACGGCAACTGCTGGCGATGCTCGACGCCGGGCGCTCCAAAACCGAGACGTTCAAGGCGTTCTCAGGTGGGGCAGTCAAGGATCGGGTGCTGGCTTACTGGATTGGTGCCCGGCCGGATCCGGCCCTGCGGGAAAAGCATTCACGCAAGGTCACCCTTCTGATCGCGCTGACCTGCATTCAGGCATTGCTGGGTGCGGTCTCCGGGTTTTACCTGGGCGCGATGATCGGCCCCGGTGCCGTGGTGTTCTTTACCCTGTTTGCGGCGTTGGTGCCGCTGGCGTTTGCCTGGGGTTTCCACAAGAACGTGGCACAGGCGTACACCATTTACGCGATTCTGACCGTCAGCCAGATTTCGCGGATGTTCAAAGGCTATGAAGAAGACCCGGTGATGACGGTGGTCAGCGTCGCAATCACCCTGGGCATGGTGATCTTCGTCGCCTGGGTGAAAAACCTGTTGTTCCCGGACCTGGGCTTCGTGGGCTCGAAAAAGGTCAAGGGCGAGTACGTGTTCTCCAACTGATCGACAGGTTGGGGTGCGGCGTCTTTCACTGGCCTGGATCAATATTCCCTTGCGCGATATCTCCTACCGTAAAAGATCCAAGCCCCTTCTGCGGCTTCGACTACATTGCTTTGACGCGCACCCTGTTGCGCTGTCGAAGTACCGGAGCGAGCTTTTTGCCTAGCCGTTGGCCCGCAAGGTGTAGTGCAGCAAGGAGCTGTGGAACCTCACCTGAACTCTCATGGATGAACATCGCAATGCCACGTTTAGAAAGAACCTTCGATATCCAGCCGCTGTCGCGTGCGGATATGACTGTGCACATCAATGGCCAGCCGGTCAGCGCCGCCCTCGGTGAAACCGTTCTCACGGTCATTCAATCCCTTGGCCTGCGCCAGGTGGCCCGAAACGATCACGATCAAATCAGCGGCGCTTATTGCGGCATGGGCGTGTGCCAATGCTGCCTGGTGAAAATCAATGGCCGGCACAAACGTCGCGCCTGCCAGACCGTGGTGCGTGACGGCATGCGGGTCGAAACCCAAGTCAACCGCCTCGTTGAGCAGGAGGGTGTATGAGCCTGCTTCCGGTGATCGTCGGCGGTGGGCCGGCAGGGATGGCGGCGGCCATTGAACTGGCCCGGCACGGCGTGCGTTGCACGTTGCTTGAAGAAGCGTCGCGGCTGGGCGGCGTGGTCTATCGCGGACCGTTGCGCGATGGCGTGCAACTCGACTATCTGGGGCCGCGCTACTCGGAAGCACTGGCCAGTTTGCATGGGGAATTTCAGGCGCACGCATCGCTGATCGATGTGCGCCTGAATCACCGCGTGGTCGGCGCCGAAGGCACGCGCGCGTTGGTGGTGCTGGACAGCGAGGAGCAGCTGCAGGAAGTCGACTATCCGCAATTGCTGCTCGCCGCCGGTTGCCATGAACGCAGCGTGCCGTTTCCTGGCTGGACCTTGCCCGGCGTGATCCTGCTGGGCGGCCTGCAATTACAAATCAAGAGCGGGGTGGTCAAGCCTCAGGGACCGGTGGTGATTGCCGGCACGGGGCCTTTATTGCCGTTGGTGGCCTGTCAGCTGCACGCGTCCGGCGTGACCGTCGCCGGTGTTTACGAGGCCTGCGCGTTCGGCAAGATCGCTCGGGAAAGCCTGTCACTGCTGAACAAACCGCAGTTGTTCCTCGATGGCTTGAGCATGCTTGCGTTCCTCAAACTGCATGGCATACCGATGCATTACGGCTGGGGCGTGGTGGCGGCGCAGGGCGAAGGAGAGCTGAATGGTGTGACCGTGGCGCCGTACTCCAGCACCTGGGTGCCAGACCTGAGCCGTGCCGAGCAGGTTGCTGCGCAAACCCTGGCGGTCGGTTACGGTTTCATTCCGCGCACCCAACTCAGTCAGCAGATGGGCCTGAACCATGGCTTCAGCGATGACGGTTACCTGCGGGCCAGTGCCAATATCTGGCAGCAAAGCAGTGAGCCTCACGTGCACTTGGCCGGTGACATGGGCGGGATTCGCGGTGGCGAAGCGGCGATGCTCGCGGGACGGATTGCGGCCACATCGATCCTGCTTCAACGGGACGTGCTGGACGCGGAATTGGCCCTGGTACGGCGCAATCGTTATTTGTCGAAACTCAAGGCCATCGTGCGCTTTCGCGCGGCGGTCGATCGCTACACCGAGCGCGGCGCCGGGCAAACCGCGCTGCCAGCCGCCGACACGGTGATTTGCCGTTGCGAACACGCGACCCGCGCCGACATCGACCGGGCGTTGGAGCAGGGCGTGCAAGACCTGGCCAGCCTGAAAATGCGCACTCGGGTGAGCATGGGCGATTGCCAGGGGCGGATGTGCGTCGGCTATTGCACCGACCGCTTGCGCGAAGTCACTGGCCGCCAGGATGTGGGCTGGTTGCGGCCGCGCTTCCCGATCGATCCGATTCCCTTTTCTGCATTCACCTGCGTCGGCATGGAGGCCGCCAATCATGAGTAAGTTTTATGACGTGGTCATCGCCGGTGGCGGTGTGATCGGGGCGTCCTGCGCCTATCAGTTGTCCAAGCGCCAAAACCTCAAGGTCGCCTTGATCGACTGCAAGCGCCCGGGCAACGCAACCCGCGCATCAGCCGGCGGCTTATGGGCGATTGGCGAGTCAGTGGGGCTGGGCTGCGGGGTGATTTTCTTTCGCATGATGTCGGCCAGCCGCAAGCGCGAAGCCCAGGGTTCGGCGGTGGTGGTGGATTCCAACACGCCGCACATCCTGCCGCCGTCGTTCTTCGATTTTGCCTTGCAGTCCAACGCGATGTACCCGGCGCTGCACCAGGAGTTGAAAGACCATCACGGGATGGATTTCAAGTTCGAAAAGACCGGCCTGAAATTCGTCATCTATGACGAAGAGGACCGCCTCTACGCCGAGCACATCGTCGCCTGCATTCCGCACCTGGCCGATCAGGTGCGCTGGCTCGATCAGGCGGCGCTGCGCGAGGCCGAGCCGAGTGTCAGCCATGAGGCGAGCGGGGCGCTGGAATTTCTCTGCGACCACCAAGTCAGTCCGTTCCGACTGGCCGATGCCTACACCGAAGGCGCGCGGCAGAACGGCGTGGACCTGTATTTCAACACCAACGTCACTGGGGTCTTGCACCATGGATCCCGGGTCAGCGGTGTGCAAACGGCCGAGGCCGGGGTGTTTCACTGCAACACCCTGATTAACGCAGCGGGCGCCTGGGCGGCGGATTTGAGTGAGCAGGCCACCGGCATCCGGATTCCGGTGAAACCGGTGAAGGGGCAGATTCTGCTGACCGAGCGCCTGCCGAAAATCCTCAACGGCTGCCTGACCACCAGCGATTGTTATGTGGCGCAGAAGGACAATGGCGAGATCCTGATTGGAAGCACCACGGAGGATAAAGGCTTCGACGTGACCACCACCTACCCGGAAATTGCCGGGCTGGTGCAGGGGGCGGTGCGGTGTATTCCCGAGTTGGCGGACGTCAACCTCAAACGGACCTGGGCAGGGCTGCGGCCGGGGTCGCCGGATGAGTTGCCGATCTTGGGTCCGATGAACGGGGTGGAGGGGTATCTCAATGCCTGTGGGCATTTCCGCACGGGGATTCTGACGTCGGCGATTACCGGGGTGTTGCTGGATAAGCTGGTTAACAACGAATCGCTGCCGCTGGATATCTCACCGTTTTTGGCGGATCGGTTTGAGGTGCAGACCGTTGAGCTGAAGAAGTTGGCCTGACATTAGACCGCGTTATCGTTCTTCGCGGGCAAGCCTCGCTCCTACAGGTCCGGTGCCCCCTGTAGGAGCGAGGCTTGCCCGCGAAGGCGGCATCACCATCACCCAATAACTCAAACCTTACCCGCTTCCCGCTCCTCCATCTGATCCGCCTCAAACAACCGCGCCAACTCCGCCCGGGCTTCCTGGGCGGTCTGCAGCACCTTCGCCGCATCGTCATAAACCGCATGCTGAGCCTCCAGCACCTGTTCATCGTGATGCTTGAAGCGCTTGATCCGCGCGTCGGCTTGCGCCTGGGTCAGGCCCAGTCCGACCAGGGTGCGGCGGCTCATTTCCAGGCTCGAATAATAGGTTTCGCGAATCGCCTCGGCGCCGAGGTCCACCAACCGGTGCACATGCTGACGGTTACGGGCCCGGGCGATGATTTTGATGTGCGGATAGAGCTTGTGCACCACCTCGGCGGTCTTGATGTTGGTGTCCGGGTCATCGGTGGCGATGACAAAGTATTCCGCCTGCTCGACCTTGGCCGCGCTGAGGATTTCCGGGCGCATCGGATCGCCGTAGAACACCGGCACGCCGCCGAAGCTGCGGGACAGTTCGATGGTTTCCACCGAGGTGTCCAGCGCCACGAACTTGATGTTTTGTGCCCGCAGAATCCGCGCCACGATCTGCCCCATCCGGCCCATGCCGGCGATCACCACGCGCGGGGTGTCGGTGTCGATTTCGCGGAATTTCTCCGGCACCACCACGGGCTGCACCTTCGGCGAATACAGGCGGGCGCACAGCAGCAGCAACAGCGGTGTGACGGCCATGGACAGGGTGATCGTCAGCACCAGCAAATCGTACAGGCGCGCCTCGAACAAACCCTGGTCGCGACCAATCTTGAACACCACAAACGCGAATTCACCACCGGCCGCCAGCACAATGCCCAAGCGTATTGCGCTGACTTTGCCCAACCCGCCGGCCAATCGGCCCACTACAAACAGCAGCGGCAGTTTGATTGCGATCAGCAACAGGGTCAGGCCCAGCACCGTGATCGGCGCGCTGAGCAGCAGGCTCAGGTTGGCGCCCATGCCGACGCTGATGAAAAACAGCCCCAGCAACAGGCCCTTGAACGGTTCGATCTGCGCTTCCAGTTCGTGACGGTATTCAGAGTCCGCCAGCAGCAACCCGGCGAGGAACGCCCCGAGCGCCATCGACACGCCCACCAGGTCCATCAGCCACGCCGTGCCGATCACCACCAGCAACGCAGTGGCAGTGGACACTTCGGGCAAACCGGTCTTGGCCACCACGCGAAACACCGGACGCAGCAGATACCGCCCGCCGATCACCACCACCGCGATGCTGCCCAACACCCGCAGGCCGTGATTCAAATCCTCGGCCGCCGTGGTGGTGTGATCGCCGCCCGCCAGCAGCGGCACCATGGCAATCAACGGGATCGCGGCGATGTCCTGGAACAGCAGAATCGCGAACGCCAAGCGTCCATGAGGGCTGGTCAGTTCCTTGCGCTCGGCCAGGCTTTGCAGGCCAAACGCGGTGGACGACAGCGCCAGGCCAAGGCCGAGGACGATGGCGCTGTTCAGCGGCTGGCCGAAGACAAACAGCGCCAGCACGCCGATCACCGAAGCGGTCAGCAACACCTGCGCCAGGCCCACGCCAAACACCGATTTACGCATCACCCACAAGCGACGCGGCGACAATTCCAGGCCGATGATGAATAGCAGCAACACCACGCCGAGCTCGGAGATGTGGCTGACGCTTTGTGGATTGCCGATCAAACCCAGTACGGACGGCCCGATAATGACCCCGGCAAACAGATAACCCAGCACGGCTCCCAATTGCAGACGTTTGGCCAAGGGCACGGTGAGCACTGCTGCGAACAGAAACACGACAGCGGCTTGCAACAGGTTGCCTTCATGGGGCATGACAAAACTCCATCTACTCGGTACGGCGGAGTGCCAAGGATAAAGGGTGAGGCTTCGGGCGTCAGCCATGGGCATGAATTGATGTTGACTGATAGGTCGCTTTCGCGAGCAAGCCCGCTCCCACATTTTGACCGTGTTCGTCTGGACAACTCGGTCGACTGTGGGAGCGGGCTCGCTCGCGAAAGCGGCCGAATGGACAACCAGTGACTCAGATAAACCCCTCAATATGCGCCATCCCCCGAGCTACATACGCTCAGTCCACTGCAGAATCATCCCGACAGTAAGGAATGATTCAACACAGGCGCAGTCGGAGTACAGGTGCCACGAATTTACTGGAGGTTCATCGATGAACAACAAGACCCTTATCGCCAGCCTCGCCCTTGTCGCAGGCCTCGCCGGTATCAGCCCCCTCGTTCAGGCGGATGACCCACCCGCAAAAACCGTCCAGCCCGGTGTCAATAACACCCGCGAACTGGTGGTCGGCGACCGCGCGCCGGACGTCTACCAACGCACTGAAAAAGCACTGCGTAACTGGAAAGCGAAAGGCCTGAAAGCACCGAAGGAACAGGCGCAGTGGGTGCAGATCAATGACAAATACATGATGGTGATGGTCACCAACGGCACGATTGTGGACATCACGCCGGTGGAGCGTTAGGTCGAACGGACTATTCGCTGTGAGCGCGCACCGGGCTTTCAGTGCCCAACCGGTACTGATTATTCCCGCTCCGCTTAGCCTCATACATCGCCAGATCGGCAATATGAATCAACCGGTCCATGCTCGGCGCGTGGTCCGGGAACACCGCGACCCCCAGGCTGGTGCCGATGTGGCGCTGGTCGTTGCCGATGGTGATCGGCGGTGACAGTTCAACGAAGATTTTCTGGCAGATGGTGCGAGCCTCGTCTTGCAGGCTGACGCCTTGGGGCAACCCTTGCAGAATGACCACGAATTCATCGCCGCCGATCCGGGCGACGGTGTCGGTTGAGCGCAGGATTTTCTTCAACCGCGTAGCGGTAGTGATCAGCACCCGGTCGCCGGCCGCATGACCGTAGTGGTCGTTGATTGCCTTGAACCCGTTGAGATCGACAAACACCAACGCCACCCGTGTGGCGCTGACGCGTGCCTGTTCGAGCGCTTCGCACAGGCGCTCTTCAAGCACCAGGCGATTGGGCAGGCCGGTCAACGGGTCGTAATGAGCGAGGTGTTGCAGGTAACTGGCCGAGGCTTTTTCCTCGGTGATGTCGCGTACCACACCCATCATCTTGATGGTGGCGTCATGGTCGTTCTTGACCACGTTGCCGGTTTCCCGCAGCCAGCGAATGCTGCCGTCGGGCCAGACCACGCGGTATTCCTCGTCATGGTTTTCACCGGTTTCCAGGCATCGCAACTCCCCGGCCCGGACGTTGGCCCGGTCGTCCGGGTGTACGCAGGCGCAGAACAGTGCGTAGGAGGGCGTCACCTCGCCGATCTTGAAACCGAACATTCCGTAGATCGCGTCCGACCAGTAGAGTTTGTCGGTGTCGACATCCCAGTCCCAGGTGCCGATGCGGGCGAAGTATTGGCTGCGCTTGAAACGCTCGGCGTCGCCGTCCTGGCGGATGTGCAGGCCTTCGGACAGGCTGGCAATCAGCGCGCGATGCTCGGCCAACTGCTTTCGCAGCGAGCGCTCGCGGCAGATCAGCGCAATGATCAGGGCAAGCATCACTGAGCCGATGGCCGCACTGGGCCAGACGTCATTCATTCAAAAATTGCCATCGTGTCGTATTGGTCCGTGTGCCGTGGTGTTGCTTATCTTAGTTGAGGTTAATGCCGGGAACCGCTCGTATGGGTTGCCAATGGCGCACAATTCTGGGAAAACGGCGCCCATTACACCCTGTCGGGTGAGGGAACAATAGAGTGAACGTGATGAATGATGAATTGCAGGTAATCGATCTTGAAGTGGGCGACGGCAAAGCCGCCGTCAAAGGCGCAATGATAACCACCCAATACCGCGGCTGGCTGGAAGACGGCACCGAATTCGATTCGTCCTACAGCCGTGGCAAACCGTTCCAGTGCGTGATTGGCACGGGGAGGGTGATCAAAGGCTGGGATCAGGGAATCATGGGCATGCAGGTCGGCGGCAAGCGCAAGTTGCTGGTGCCGGCGCATTTGGCCTACGGCGAGCGGACGATGGGGGCGATCACGTCGAATTCGAATTTGATTTTTGAGATCGAATTGCTGGAAGTGCTGACGCGGGATGATTGATTGGCGCGTGGGCAGAAATGGCATGTGCAGCGAGGAGGCAAGCCCCTCGCCGCAATCAAACAGCTTTCCCCACTATTCCCGCACGCCTATGAACAGGTCCAGGTCAGTCGGTAGCTGCACATCAATGGCTATGGCGATTTTTATAATTTGTTCGGCAGTCAGTAAACAATCTCCATAGGCGCTTTCATCAAGATTGTTCCTGGACTGGCCCCTGCTAAACCGGACACCAATACCCCGTTAAATTGATGCCGCTGCCAAACGCCTAAACTCCCGCGGTGAACGGTATTTTAGAGCGCTGTGCGGATGCTCCTCGTTGTAATGCTCAAAGGCAACCGTCAGGTTGCGCAAGGCGGTTTCCCGGTCAGGTTTGGGCATGTGCGCGACGTAGTCGCGCTTCATCGTTTTAACGAAGCTCTCGGCCATGCCGTTGCTCTGCGGGCTGCGCACCGGTGTCGTCACCGGCTGTAAACCGATCTGTCGGGCAAACTGGCGTGTCTGTTCAGCGATGTAGGCCGAGCCGTTATCGCTCAGCCATTGCACCGGGGTGGCAGGCGGTTCTTCACCGAAGCGTGTTTCCACCGCTTCCAGCATCAGATCGCGGATATCGTCGCCGCTGTACCCCGTCGGGCTGGCCACCCAGCCGATGGCTTCGCGGTCGCAGCAGTCCAGGGCGAAGGTCACGCTCAGCTTGTCGCCGTCTTCACAGCGAAACTCAAACCCGTCAGAGCACCAGCGGGTATCGCTGGTGGCCACTGCGATGCGGCCTTCATGGCGGCGCGCCACTCCGGGCTGTTTAATTCGACGCTCCAGCAGTAACTGATGATCGCGCATCACGCGATAGACCCGTTTGACGTTGATTGGCGCCTGACTTTGTTGTTCGCGCCGACGACGGAGCAAACCCCACACACGGCGGTAGCCATAGCTGGGCAACTCACTGACTTCAGACTGAATCTCTTTGACCAAAGCGGCATCGTCCATTCTTGGACGACGCCTTGCGGGCCGTGCAGCTGGCTTGAGTCGAACCGTTAATTGCGAGCGCGCTACACCGAGACTTTCACTGATCAGCTTCACAGGTCGTCCCCCGGCAACAAGGGTGAGTGCGCAATCCATTTTCGCGACCGAGCAATCTCCACGGCTTCCTGAAGGATCTCGACTTGCATGGTTTTCTTGCCCAGCATCCGTTGTAACTCACGGATCTGTTTGAGTGCGTCGGCCAATTCAGAAGCCGGCACTACGGTCTCTCCGGCACTGACCGCCGAGAGGCTGCCATTCTGATAAAGCTTGCGCCATTGGAAGAGTTGGTTGGCATTCACGCCATGGCGCCGGGCCACGACCGAAACACTTTGTCCTGGTTGCAGACTCTCGCGAACCATCGCCAGCTTTTGCTCTGGGCTCCAACGGCGACGACGCTCCTGGCCCAGCAGCTCCCCACCCTTATCACTACTATTAGTCATATACATAACCGTTTGCCTATCTCTTATCTTAAGGGGGAAACGGTGTCCTGTCTTTCATGGGGCTCGTCCAGTTCCAGCCAAGTACACTCATTATCACGTCTTCAAATTCAGGCAGAACGGTCAGTTCGTACCTTAAGAAGTCACCCTCATCATCACCTTTTGAGAATCCACTGATCCAAAAAACATAGTGGGTCTGCAGATCTATTCCCGATGGGTCCTGGCAGGTGTTGCAAGCCTGGTGCCCGTCGCCTGACGCTGGGAGTTGAGCTGCAGGTGTGTCTGTCTTGCTAGTCATGAGCGTCCTTGTTTCAACTTTTGTAAACGATGCGGACGCTATAGCAATGGGCATTAAATGGATGTAGGTTTTTTCTGAAATATTGGATTGGTGTTGCAAATTATGATGAGGGAGGGCTCCCTCACCACAGATTCCCGCTAGCCTTTCGGATCAGAGCTGAAACGTCTCCCGATACGCATACAAACCTGGCGTTCCTCCGGTCATCACAAACAGCAGATTGTCACCGCGCTGGAAGCGTCCTTGCCTGAGATCACCCAACAGCCCGGCAAACGCCTTCCCGGAATACACCGGATCAATCAACACGCCTTCAGCGCGAGCCATCAGGCGCACCGCGTCGAGCATGGCGGGCGTCGGCAGTCCGTAACCGTCACCCAGCTGACTGCCGTCAATCACAATCTCTGACGCGTGAACGACGGCGTTGCTACCCAATAACGTCAGTGCGTCCTGGGTCAATCGTACGGTGCTGTCCGCTGACGTGTCCCGATCAGACAAGACCGAATACGATTTGACGATCGACGTTCCCCGACCTACCCAGCTGATTAAACGCACCACCCGGCGGCAATCCATCACGGCCGAAGGGCGGCTGTTTTACGAAGAAGCCAAACTGGCCCTGGAACAGGTGAAGTACGCGTTCAGTCGGGTGGAAGCGTCCAACCTGGAGCCCAGCGGCCTGCTGCGCATCACCGCGCCGATGAGTCTCGGCGTTTCCCTGGTCGGGCCGCTGGTGGCCGAATTCATGCAGTGTTATCCGCAGATTCAGGTCGAGCTGATTTTGAGCAATGAAGTGATCGATCTGTACGAGACGTCATTCGATCTGGCGTTCAGGATTTCCGAGCTGATTGGCGTCAACCTGCTGGCCACGCCGTTGCCGCCGTATCGCATGGTGATCTGCGCCTCGCCCCGGTACCTGGAAAAATGGCAGGAACCGAAGTCCCCCGAGGACTTGCACCGGCACCGAATTCTCACTCATACGTCCTGGAACAACCGGTTTGCCTGGCCCCTGAGGAACGGCACCAGCGAAGTGCCCTGGCCTGAAGGCGCGGTGTTGAAGAGCAATGACGGTCAGGTGTTGTTGCAGGCGGCCGTGGCCGGGGAGGGGATTTTGATGCAGCCTGATTTTCTGGTGGCGGCGGCGTTGGCGAGCGGTGAGTTGGTTCGAATCATGGGCGCCTATGTTCCGCCGCCCAAGCCGGTGCAGATGGTGTATCCACGCTCGAGGAAGTCACTGCCGAAGCTGAAGGCGTTTGTCGAGTTTGTTGCGGATCGATTGGGTGACAGGGCGGTGAACTGCGGATCCAGATGATGTAGCGGTTTTTAGGCCCTCATCGCGAGCAGGCTCGCTCACACAGGGGATCTCCGGTGACTCAATAGTTGTGAACGACAGAGAATCCTGTGGGCGCGGGCTTGCTCGCGAAGAACGATGACGCGGTCTTACGGCAAGTCGCGAAAGACCGGAATACGCCCATTCAGCGAAGGCCGGTACTCCCAGGTCAATCGATCCAGCGCAGGGTGATGCGCCAGGATCTCCCGTAACGTAGCGCTGGCAATGCTTGACGCCAACTGCCGCCCCGGACATTGATGCCGTCCGGCGCCAAAGGTAAAGCTGCGCCGTTGCGGGCGATCCAGAATGAACGCGTCGGGATCATCATTGAGCTGCGGATCCCGGTTCGCCGAGGCCAACAACACCAAAATTACATCGCCCGAACTGAGGCTCACACCCGCGATCTCACACGATGCCGCAACAAACCGTCGGGTGTTCTGAATCGGAGGGTCGAAACGCTGAACATCGGCGATCAAGTCGTCAACGTGCGTCGAATCGCGTAATAACGATGTGTTTCGAATCAGTGTCAATATCGCATTGCCAATCAGCCCGGCAGTGGCTTCATATGCCTGGGAAAACAGTCCAATCAGATTGGCAATCAACGTTTGCGGATCGCCTTCGAAGCGCGCCCGAATCCCGGCGAGCAGTGAGCTTTTATTGCCCGAATTATCCAGCAACTCAATGAAACACCCCCTTAACTGCTCCGCTGCAGCGTGGGCAGTCTCCAATTGCAGCGAATCGCTGAGCGGCGACAGGCACGCGACAAAATCCGCCGTCAATTCGCTGATCGTCCGGCCCTGCGCCGGTGAAAACCCCAACAACGCCGCCACCACGCAAACCGGCCCGCGGAACATGGCGTTGTACAGTCCATCGGCATCCGGCGTGATCAGCCGCGCGCTCACCAGCGCATTGACCTCGTCCACATCAATCATCGCCAAACCCGGCTGAATCGCCGACCTCGGGCAACGCTGACGCTCGCCCTCATTCATCCGCATCAATTGCCCAAATACCTTGCCGGCCATGCCGTCGGCAATCGCTTTGGGCACCGGCTCAGCGGCCGGCCGAACATGACAATCCGGATGCGCCAGCACCGCAGCAACGGTCTGGGCGCTGCTCGCCACCCACAATTTCAGTGCTTGGTGAAACACCAGCCCACCCTCGGCGCGCAGCCGGGCGTAATAGGGATAGGGATCGGCATGAGTCGCAGCGATGATCGGGTCCATGGGTCGCAGCCTTGTTCGTGGTGGGGAAAGTGTTGCTACTATCTCCCGCTCGACAGGGTCTCGATTCGTCCGGGAGCGAAATATGAACGTAGAACAACACGACATCGGCGTCTCTCAAGTGGCTGCGGCCATCGCGGAACCGGCCCGGACGAAAATCCTCTGTTCGCTGATGGATGGCCACGCGCGCACCAGCACCGAGCTGGCGGCGATTGCTGAAGTCAGCGCTTCCACCGCCAGCGCGCACCTGGCCAAGCTCAAGGAGCTGGCGCTGCTGCGTTTGCACGTGCAGGGCCGCCATCGCTATTACAGCCTCGCCGACAAGCGAGTGGCCCAAGCGCTGGAGGCGCTGATGGTGATCGGCCAGAACACTGCCCCGACGTTCAACTCGCGTACACCGGATCGGCTGCAATTCGCCCGCACTTGCTACGATCACATGGCCGGGACGCTGGCGGTGTTGCTGCATGACCGGATGCTTGAAAAAGGCTGGTTGCTGGAAACCGACGAGCAGGCTTATCGCCTGAGTGAGAGTGGCGAGATGTTGATGCAAGGGCTGGGTATCGAAGTCAACGACCTGAGCACCTTGCGTCGCCGCTTTGCTTGCCCGTGCCTGGACTGGAGCATGCGCCGCCCGCATCTGGGCGGTTCGCTGGGGGCGGCGGTGCTGCAAACGGCGATCAAGCGCAAATGGGTGACGCAGGATCTGGACAGCCGGGCGCTGGCATTGACGGCGCTGGGGAGCAAGGAATTTGGTGCACGGTTCGACCTGACGCTGGCACAGCCAACCGTGCAACCCGTCCGCGATCAACGCCAACCGCTGCCTGCACAGGATGTGATCTGACCCGACCAAGGGTTCGTTGACAGCTTGTGCCTTGAAGGTCGACCCTATACTGTATATCCACACAGTAAAAGGCGTGACCCATGGAACTCATCGATAAGCTCAGCATTCTCGCCGACGCCGCCAAGTATGACGCGTCGTGCGCCAGCAGTGGCGCGCCGAAGCGTAGTTCCGAGGGCAAGAGCGGACTGGGCTCGACCGACGGCATGGGCATTTGCCACAGCTACACACCAGACGGGCGCTGCGTGTCGTTGCTGAAGGTTCTGCTGACCAATTTCTGTCTCTATGACTGCCAGTATTGCGTCAATCGACGTTCCAGCGACGTGCCGCGCGCACGCTTCACGCCGGAAGAAGTGGTGACGCTGACCCTGGATTTCTACCGACGCAACTGTGTCAGCGGGTTGTTTCTCAGTTCCGGGATCATTCGCTCGGCCGATTACACGATGGAGCAGATGATCCGCGTGGCCAAACTGCTGCGCGAAGACCATGAGTTCCGGGGTTATATCCATCTCAAGACCATTCCCGAAGCCGATCCGGCGTTGATCGAAGAAGCAGGGCGCTACGCCGATCGCTTGAGCGTGAATATTGAACTGCCCACTGACGCCAGCCTGCAAACCCTGGCGCCGGAGAAACAGTTGGGCTCGATCAAACAAGCGATGAAAACCATCTACACCGGTGTCCAGACCGTGCTCAATGAGCCCCGCGCACCGAAATTTGCCCCGGCCGGGCAGAGCACGCAGATGATTGTCGGCGCCGATGACACCGATGACAGCACTATTCTCCACAGCGCCCAGGCGCTGTATGGCAATTTCAGTTTGCGGCGAGTCTATTACTCGGCATTCAGCCCTATCCCCAACAGCCCGAAAAGTGTGCCGCTGGCCGCGCCGCCGCTGATGCGCGAGCACCGTTTGTACCAGGCGGACTTCCTGTTGCGCAGCTACGGCTTCACCGCAGGCGAGTTGTTCAAGGGGCCCGGGCACCTGGCGCTCGACATCGACCCGAAACTGGCGTGGGCACTGGAGAACCGCGAGGTCTTCCCGCTCGACCTCAATCGCGCCGAGGCCTCGTTGATCGCGCGCATTCCCGGTATCGGCCTGCGCACCACCGAGCGGCTGGTGGAGTTGCGCCGTCAGCGCCGTATTCGCTACGAAGACCTGGCCCGAATGCGCTGCGTGCTGGCCAAAGCCAAGCCGTTCTTCATCACCAGCGATTACCACCCGCAGCAGGCCGAGGTCACCAGTCATTTGCTGTATCAGCAATTGCGCGACCGGCCGCAGCCGCAACAAATGGGGTTATGGGGATGATCAGTCTGGATTGCGATGACCTGTTCGACACCTGGCGTCAGCAGGCACGCTGGCTGCTCAGTCATGAGGTCGACCCGAGCCGCGTGAGTTGGGCCAGTGAAGGCGTCTCCGATCTGTTCGTCAGCGACGATGCGCCACCTCAAACCCAGGGTCCGTTTCACGCCCGAATACCGCGAACGCTGTTGGACACCCTTGAGCGCGCCGCTCGTTATCGGGGTGATCAACGCTGGAGTCTGCTGTACGAAGTGCTGTGGCGGGTCAGTCATGGTGACCGTACCGCGATGCTGGCCGGCGATAAGCTAGGCAGTGAATTTCATAGAAGAGTCAAACAGGTACAGCGTGAGGCTCATCACTTACATGCATTTGTGCGTTTTGTAGCGATGCCTGAAAGTGAGGGCCCTCAATACGTCGCCTGGCATGAACCGGCCCACGACATCCTGCACAGTGCCAGTGAACATTTTATCGGGCGCATGGGCCGGCATCGCTGGCTGATTGCGACGCCCAGGGACGGGGTCTACTACGACGGTGAGCAGTTGATCCACCAACGCCAGTGCCCGGTGGGATGGCAGCAGCTGGCACAGAACGTCGACGACCCACACAGCGAGATGTGGTTGACCTATTACAGCCACATCTTCAATCCTGCGCGTCTGAATCCGAAGGTCATGCAAGGTCACTTGCCGGCACGGTTCTGGAAAAACCTGCCGGAAGGCGCGCTGATTCCGGGGCTGATCACCCAGGCACGCACGGGTAAGCAACAGGACGGCCAGGCGAGCGGAATCAAGGGCAGGGGAGGCAAACGTATTGCGCGGGGAGAAGCCGGGGATCGTTCATAGAAAAGCCCCCCATCGCCAAGGCAATGGAGGGCTTCGATGCCACGGATGTCAGATCAAACCTTGACGATCCAGCCCGCTGGCGCTTCGACGTCACCCGTCTGCACACCGGTCAGCTCTTTGTAGAGCTTCTGGGTGACCGGGCCGACTTCGGTTTCGCTATGGAACACGTGCAGGTGGTCGTTGTAGCTGATGCCGCCGATAGGCGTGATGACGGCAGCGGTACCGCAAGCGCCGGCTTCCTTGAAGTCGGACAGCTTGTCGATGAACACGTCACCTTCAACCACTTCCAGGCCCAGACGCGATTTGGCCAGTTCGATCAACGACAGACGGGTGATGCCCGGCAGTACCGACGGCGAGTTCGGCGTGACGAACTTGTTGTCGTGGGTGATCCCGAAGAAGTTGGCCGAGCCGACTTCTTCGATTTTGGTGTGGGTCATCGGGTCCAGGTAGATGCAGTCGGCGAAGTGGGCTTTCTTGGCCTGGGAACCTGGCATCAGGCTGGCCGCGTAGTTGCCACCGACCTTGGCTGCACCGGTGCCTTGTGGGGCCGCGCGGTCGTAGCTGGAGATCAGGAAGTTGTGCGGGGTCAGGCCACCCTTGAAGTAGGCGCCGACCGGAATGGCGAAGATCGAGAAGATGAACTCGGGCGCAGTACGCACGCCGATGTTGTCACCCACGCCGATCACGAATGGCCGCAGGTACAGCGCGCCGCCTGTGCCGTAAGGCGGGATGAAACGCTCGTTGGCACGAACTACTTCCTTGCACGCTTCGACGAACTGCTCGGTGGACACCTGCGGCATCAGCAGGCGGGCGCAGCTGCGTTGCATGCGGGCGGCGTTCTGATCCGGGCGGAACAGATTGATCGAACCGTCCTTGCAACGATAGGCCTTCAGGCCCTCGAAGCATTGCTGGCCATAGTGAAGGGCAGTGGAGCCTTCGCTGATGTGCAGCACGTTGTCTTCGGTCAGGGTGCCTGCGTCCCACTCGCCATTACGCCAGTGCGACAGATAGCGCTTGTCTGTCTTGATGTAGTCAAAACCCAACTTGTCCCAATTGATGCTTTCGTTACCCATGACACCCTCTATCACTTAACAACCGCCGAAACGGTTCAAGGCTTCTGACGTTTTTCTGGATGGGGACAACAATACTTCATTCCGGGCCTGTTTCGCAGCCCGGACTATCGGATCATTGGCAGATTTCTTAGCTTGCTCATGAAGTTTGCCTCCGATCCTTCATTGTTCGAAATCCTGTGGCGAGGGAGCTTGCTCCCGTTCGGCTGCGAAGCAGCCGCAAATCCGGACGACGCGGTGTGTCAGGAAGTCAGCGAGGGGCCGCTTCGCGACCCAGCGGGAGCAAGCTCCCTCGCCACAGTTGATCGCAGTTACAAGTGCAGCGCATGGCCAAGGGCACGCAACGCCGCTTCCTGCACCGCTTCACCCAACGTCGGATGCGCATGGATGGTGCCGGCAATGTCTTCCAGCCGAGCGCCCATTTCCAGGCTCTGGCCAAACGCCGTCGACAACTCCGAAACGCCCACACCCACCGCTTGCCAGCCGACAATCAGATGATTGTCACGCCGCGCCACGACGCGCACGAAGCCGCTTTTGGATTCCAGCGTCATCGCCCGGCCATTGGCGGCGAACGGGAAGCTGGAAACGATGCAGTCCAGGCCCGCCGCCTTGACGTCGTCCGGGGTCTTGCCGACGACCACCAGTTCCGGGTCGGTGAAGCATACGGCAGCGATGGCGGTCGGGTTGAACTCGCGGGATTTGCCGCTGATCAGTTCGGCCACCATCTCGCCCTGAGCCATGGCCCGGTGCGCGAGCATCGGTTCGCCGCTCAGGTCGCCGATGGCGTACACGTTGCGCATGCTGGTCTGGCAGCGGTTGTCGATCTTGATCGCCGAGCCGTTCATGTCCAGATTCAGCGCTTCAAGGTTCCAGCCCTGGGTGTTCGGCTTGCGACCGACGGCCACCAGCACCTGATCCGTTTCCAGGTTCAGGGTATCGCCACCCGGCTGCAGAACTTTCAGAGTATTACTAGCAGAATCAAAGCCTTGGACGCTGTGCTTCAAGTAAAGCTTCACGCCGAGCTTTTTCAGTTCGTCGTGTACCGGCTGGGTCAGTTCGGCATCGTAGGCCGGCAGAATGCGCTCTTGCGCCTCGACCACGCTCACGTCAGCGCCGAGTTTGCGATAGGCAATCCCCAGCTCCAGGCCGATGTAACCGCCACCGACCACGACCAGGCGTTTCGGCACGGATGTTGGCGCGAGGGCTTCGGTGGAGGAGATGATCGGTCCGCCAATCGGCAGCATCGGCAGGTTCACGCTTTTCGAGCCCGTGGCCAGCACCAGGTGCTCGCACTGGATTCGCGTGTCGCCCACATCAACGGTTTTGCCGTCGATCACTTTCGCCCAGCCTTGAATGACCTGGACTTTGTTCTTTTTCAGCAGCGCCGCGACACCGGTGGTCAGGCGATCAACGATGCCGTCCTTCCACTCGACGCTCTTGCTGATGTCGAGAGTTGGCGCGGAGACGCTGATGCCCAGCGCCGAGTGCTGGCTGTGGTGTTGTGTCTGGTGAAACTGTTCGGCGACATGGATCAACGCTTTCGACGGAATGCAGCCGATGTTCAGGCACGTACCGCCCAACGATTCGCCTTCCACCAGAATGGTCGAGATGCCCAGCTGGCCAGCACGGATCGCCGTCACATAACCGCCAGGGCCGCCGCCAATGATCAGCAGCGTGGTGTTCAAGGTTTGCATGCCTGCTCCATTAAAATTAGTCCACAAACAGGGTGGCGGGTTGTTCGAGCAGGCCACGAACGGCCTGGATGAATTGCGCCGCGTCCATGCCATCGACCACGCGGTGATCGAAGGAGCTGGAGAGGTTCATCATCTTGCGAATCACGATCTGGCCTTTGACCACCATCGGGCGTTCGACGATTTTGTTGACGCCGACGATCGCCACTTCCGGCAGGTTCAGCACCGGGGTGCTGACGATGCCGCCCAAGGCGCCGAGGCTGGTCAGGGTGATGCTCGAGCCAGACAGTTCATCACGGGCGGCCTTGCCATTCCGTGCGGCCGTGGCCAAACGGGAGATTTCGGCAGCGTTGTCCCACAGGCTGCGGGCTTCGGCGTGACGCACCACCGGCACCATCAAGCCGATGTCGGCTTGGGTGGCGATGCCCACGTGAACCGCGCCGAGGCGGGTGATGACCTGAGCTTCGTCGTCGTAACGGGCATTGATCTGCGGGAAGTCGCGCAGGGCGACAACCAGGGCACGGACCAGGAACGGCAGCAACGTCAGCTTGCCACGGGTTGCACCGTGTTTTTCGTTGAGGTGTGCGCGCAGTTCTTCTACGGCGGTGACGTCGATTTCTTCGACATAACTGAAGTGAGCGGCGCGTTGCGTAGCGTCCTGCATGCGCTGGGCGATCTTGCGGCGCATGCCGATCACCTGGATTTGCTCTTCGTCGTTACGCTGGGCGTAAGCGGCGGCCACGGTCGATTGCGGCTGCTGAGCCTGGGCCAGATAAGCATCGAGGTCTTCGTGCAGTACGCGACCGACAGGGCCGGTGCCACGGACCAGACGCAACTGGATGCCGAGGTCCAGCGCATGTTTGCGCACGGCCGGGGAGGCCAGCGGGCGCTCGTCGGCCTCGCGAGCCACCATTGGGCCTTGGCAAACGGCAGCTCGTGGCGCTGCAGCAGCGACTGGCTTGCTTTCCACCACCGCTGCAACCTTCGGCGTCGCAACCGGTGCTTCTCTAACAGGTGCCGGCTGAGCCGACTCTTTAACGTTGCCTGCGCCTTCGACTTCAATGCTGATCAGGATGCTGCCCACCGCCATGACTTCGCCTGGCTGTCCGCCCAGCGCAATCACCTTGCCATGCACCGGCGAAGGGATGTCGACCATCGCCTTGTCGG
Organism: Pseudomonas sp. LBUM1660; assembly: GCF_059695935.1. NCBI lineage: Bacteria > Pseudomonadati > Pseudomonadota > Gammaproteobacteria > Pseudomonadales > Pseudomonadaceae > Pseudomonas > Pseudomonas sp. LBUM1660. The sequence goes on from NZ_CP166795.1 coordinate 2,809,816, forward strand.
TCATCACATCGGCCAGCACCTGATCTTCGACGACCATGTCGCCGACCTTGACGTGCCACACCGACAATTCAACTTCTGCAATGCCTTCACCAATGTCCGGCATTTTAATAACGTGCGTGCCCATTCAGACCTCCATAACCCGTTTCAACGCCGCGCCCACTCGGGACGGACCAGGGAAATACGCCCACTCTTGCGCGTGCGGGTAGGGGGTGTCCCAACCGGTGACGCGTTCGATCGGCGCTTCCAGGTGATGGAAGCAATGCTCTTGCACCAGGGCGACCAGTTCGGCGCCGAAGCCGCAAGTGCGGGTCGCTTCGTGAACGATCACGCAGCGGCCGGTTTTCTTCACCGACTTGACGATGGTGTCCAGGTCCAGCGGCCAAAGGCTGCGCAGGTCGATGACTTCAGCGTCGATCCCGGTTTCTTCCGCCGCGACTTGCGACACGTAAACGGTGGTGCCGTAGGTCAGGATGGTCACGTCCTTGCCGGGACGGGCGATGGCGGCAACGTCCAGCGGCACGGTGTAGTAACCGTCCGGGACCTGGGCGGCCGGGTGTTTCGACCACGGGGTTACCGGGCGGTCGTGGTGGCCGTCGAACGGGCCGTTGTACAGGCGTTTTGGCTCGAGGAAGATCACCGGGTCATCGTTTTCGATGGAGGCGATCAACAAGCCTTTGGCGTCGTAAGGGTTGGACGGCATGACCGTGCGCAAGCCGCAGACCTGGGTGAACATCGCTTCGATACTTTGGCTGTGGGTCTGGCCGCCGTAGATGCCGCCGCCGCAAGGCATGCGCAGGGTCATCGGTGCGGTGAACTCGCCGGCCGAGCGATAGCGCAGGCGCGCAGCTTCGGAAATGATCTGGTCCGAGGCCGGGTAAACGTAATCCGCGAACTGAATCTCGGCCACCGGACGCAGACCGTAGGCACCCATGCCCACGGCAACGCCGACGATGCCGCTTTCTGAGATCGGTGCGTCGAACACCCGGGAAGTGCCGTACTTGGTCTGCAGGCCTTCGGTGCAGCGGAACACGCCGCCGAAGTAACCGACGTCCTGGCCGAACACCACCACGTTGTCGTCACGCTCAAGCATCACATCCATGGCCGAGCGCAGGGCCTGGATCATGGTCATGGTGGTCGTGGTCATGGCGGTTTCCAGCTCAATATTAGTGTTGTGGTCGTTCATGTCAGATCCCCAACTCTTGACGCTGGCGCTTCAAGTGCTCCGGCATCTCTTTATAGACGTCTTCGAACATGGTCGCGGCGCTTGGAATCTGGCCACCGGCCAGGGTGCCGTACTGCTCGGCTTCTTTTTGCGCGGCAATCACTTCGGCTTCCAGTTCGGCGCTGACGGCGACGTGTTCCTCTTCGGACCACTGACCGATCTTGATCAGGTGCTGCTTGAGGCGCGCAATCGGGTCGCCCAACGGGAAGTAGCTCCAGTCGTCGGCAGGACGGTATTTGGACGGATCATCGGAAGTGGAGTGAGGACCGGCGCGGTAGGTGACCCATTCGATCATGGTCGGGCCGAGGTTGCGGCGGGCGCGTTCGGCGGCCCAGGCAGAGGCGGCGTAGACCGCGACGAAATCGTTGCCGTCGACCCGCAGGGAGGCAATGCCGCAGCCGACGCCACGACCGGCGAACGTGGTGGCTTCACCACCGGCAATCGCCTGGAAGGTCGAGATCGCCCACTGGTTGTTGACCACGTTGAGGATCACTGGCGCACGGTAAACGTGAGCGAAGGTGAGGGCGGTGTGGAAGTCGGATTCAGCGGTGGCGCCATCGCCGATCCAGGCCGAGGCGATTTTGGTGTCGCCCTTGATCGCCGAGGCCATGCCCCAGCCCACACCTTGTACGAATTGGGTGGCGAGGTTGCCGGAAATGGTGAAGAAGCCATAGTCCTTGACCGAATACATGATCGGCAATTGACGTCCCTTGAGCGGATCGCGCTCGTTGGACAGCAGTTGGCAGATCAGGTCTACCAGCGGTACATCGCGTGCCATCAGGATGCTTTGCTGACGGTAGGTCGGGAAGCACATGTCATCGACGTTCAGGGCCAGGGCCTGGCCGCTGCCGATGGCTTCTTCGCCGAGGCTCTGCATGTAGAACGACATTTTTTTCTGACGCTGGGCGACGACCATGCGGTTGTCGTAGATCCGCGTCTTGAGCATGGCGCGCATGCCTTTACGCAGGATCTCGGCCGGCACGCCTTCAGCCCATGGGCCGAGGGCATTGCCCTGGTCGTCGAGCACGCGAATCAGGCCCTTGGCCAGGTCGGCGGTGTCGGCGGGTTCAACGTCGATTGGGGGTTTGCGCACCGTGCCTGCATCGGTCAGACGCAGGTAGGAGAAGTCGGTTTTGCAGCCAGGACGGCCCGAAGGTTCGGGAACGTGCAGGTGCAGCGGTTCATACGCTTGGTTCATGGCTTCTACGCTCGATCTTGTGAATTTCTTGTAGTGAGCTGACCGTCATTCTTCGATAAAAGAAATCTTGTCCTACAACAATCATAGGCCCGGCGCAGAAGAATATTTATCTCTGTTTCGTTGCGCCGGAGATCATTTGAGGATAAAAAACCTGCATAAACATAAAAAACAGGTGGTTTTGTCTCATGCGCAAACTGGACCGTACCGATATCGGCATTTTGAACAGCCTTCAGGAGAACGCCCGTATCACCAATGCCGACCTCGCACGCTCGGTGAACCTGTCGCCAACGCCGTGCTTCAACCGGGTCAAGGCAATGGAAGAATTGGGCCTGATTCGCGAGCAAGTGACGCTGCTGGACGCCGACCTGCTGGGGCTGCACGTGAACGTGTTTATTCATGTCAGCCTGGAGAAACAGGTAGAGGAGGCGCTTCAGCATTTCGAGGAAGCGATTTCGGATCGCCCGGAAGTGATGGAATGCTATTTGATGGCGGGGGACCCGGACTATCTGATCCGGGTGCTGGTGCCGACCATTCAGTCGCTGGAACGCTTCATGATGGACTTCCTGACCAAAGTGCCAGGTGTGGCCAACATCCGCTCGAGCTTTGCGCTCAAGCAGGTGCGCTACAAAACCGCGCTGCCATTACCCGCCAACGGCTTGACCCTCAACAACTAAGCGAAATCCCCCTCACCACAACGACAGCTGCTGCAGAGGGGGAAGTCAGAGTTTATTCAGAGGGATTTTCAGGTAGGTCACGCCATTGTCCTCCGCCGGCGGCAGATTCCCCGCCCGTACATTCACCTGAATCGCCGGCAGCAGCAGCGTCGGCATGCCCAGCCCGGCATCGCGCTGGGTGCGCATGGCGACGAATGCCGTTTCATCGATGCCGTCATGGACGTGGATATTGCTTTTGCGTTGCTCGCCCACCGTGGTCATGCAGCGGGATTCGCGGCCTTCGGGCGGGTAGTCGTGGCAGACGTAGAGCCGAACGTTGGCGGGGAAGGCCAGCAGTTTGTGGATCGAGGCGAACATTTGGTGGGCGTTGCCGCCGGGGAAGTCGCAACGGGCAGTGCCCACGTCCGGCATGAACAAGGTATCGCCCGCCAGAATCACATCACCGTCGATCAGATAAGCCATGTCCGCCGGAGTGTGGCCGGGCACATGCAGGGCCGTGGCCTTGAGGTTGCCGATCATGAACGATTCGTCCGGCGCGAACAGATGGTCGAACTGCGAACCGTCGCTGCGAAATTCCGGCTCAAGGTTGAACAGGGTCTTAAACACGCCCTGAACCTTGCTGATCGACTGGCCAATAGCGATTTTGCCGCCCAGCTCACGCCGCAGATATGGTGCGGCGGACAGGTGATCGGCATGGGCGTGGGTTTCCAGCAGCCATTGCACGTGCAGCTGATGCTCGCGAACGAAGGCGATGATTTTATCCGCCTGGGTGGTGGCGGTGCGCCCGGCAGCGGGGTCGTAGTCGAGGACCGGGTCGACGATGGCGCATGGGCCGCCGTCACCTTCGTAAATCACGTAGCTGTAGGTCGACGAGGCAGGGTCTAAAAAAGCTTCAATCAAGGCAGGCATGGTGGCCGCTTCTTTCAGGACAAGGCATGAGGGTAGTGTCATTTTCCCTGCGCTGACCAGCCCCCGTGTTAATTGATGAAGGAAAAAAGCCGCACGGGCTCTATCCTGTCAGTCATCGATACCGGGCGTTCCCGGCTATTTTTCACAGATCTCGAGCGTTTTATGTTGTTGGCAAGTTTTTTTGGGGTGGTGATGGGCCTGGTCCTGGGATTGACCGGGGCAGGGGGGGGCATTCTGGCGGTGCCGGCCCTGGTGCTGGGGCTGGGTTTGACCATGACTCAGGCCGCTCCGGTGGCGTTGTTTGCGGTGGGCAGTGCGGCGGCGGTCGGGGCCATTGATGGTTTGCGCCATGGCCTGGTGCGCTATCGCGCCGCGTTGTTGATCGCACTGCTGGGGGCGATTTTTTCGCCGGTGGGCATCTACTTCGCTCATCAGTTATCGGAAAAAATCCTGATGATTCTGTTCAGTCTGCTGATGGTCATGGTGGCCTGGCGGATGTTGCGTCGCGAGCGCCAGGAAGAAGGACCGAGCGACCACGGCCACGCCAACTGGGGCCAGAAGAACTGCATGCTCGATCAGCAGACCGGGCGCTTTTCCTGGACCGCCAAATGCACCGCGACCCTCGCGGCATTGGGCGCGGTGACCGGTGTGGTCTCAGGGCTGCTGGGGGTGGGCGGCGGCTTCCTGATCGTCCCGGCGTTCAAGCAACTGACCGATGTGCAGATGCGCGGCATCGTCGCCACGTCCTTGATGGTGATCAGCCTGATTTCCGCCATCGGGGTGATCGGCGCGTTTCATGCCGGGGTCAGGATTGATGCATTGGGTGCGACGTTCATTGTTGCCAGCGTGATCGGCATGATCGTCGGCCGACAACTGAGCGCGCGCGTCCCGGCGCGGGCCCTGCAAGTCGGTTTCGCCAGCGTGTGTGTCGTGGTCGCCGCTTACATGCTGTTCAGAGCGGGCGCCTAGGGAGTACCGGTTCCTGTGGCCGCCAGTCTGCCGGGCAGGCGTACATCCTAAGTTCCGGGTCTTGGCGCGACCCGGTCTTACACCGAATTTTCCGCGCATCACCGGCCACTCCAAAGCACTTCAAAACCGCCCCCAAGGCAGCGTATGCCGCCGCCGGTCACCTTTCGATAATCGCCTCCGACATCCAGTCCCCCGCTGCGGAGCGCGTCATGCACAACAATAAGAACTTCAAGCATCGCTACTTGCCTGCCTTTATCGTCAGCCTGTCGACCCTCGGTTTGAGCACGATGGCCGAGGCCGAGATCGTGCTGTACGACAAGGACCAGACCACGTTCTCGACCGACGGTTACATCAACGCCTTCTACGTGAACAGCGATGTAGACCGTGCCGGCGACCAGTACGATCGTCGTCAGGCACGGGTGAAAATGGGCTATCTGCCCAACTACCTGGGCTTCAACATGGGCAAGCAGGTCGATGACCTCAAGCTCGGCGCCCGGGCCTCCTTCTGGGTGACCATCAACGACAGCCAGACCAACGGCACCGACACCGCCATCGACGTGCGGCAGTTCTACGGCACCGTGGCCAATCCGCAATGGGGCGAGGTGCTGATCGGCAAGGACTTTGGCCTGTTCGCCCGCTCCAACATTCTGCTCGATGAAATGCTCGCCGGTTACGGCCAGGTCAGCGATACCCTGGGGTTGGTAGATGGTGGCGGCGTGTCGTTCGGCAATATCGGCACCGGTTATCCGTACCCGTTCCCGACCTCGCAGATCACCTATCGCACCCCAGTGATGGAGGGTTTGCGGGTGGCCGTGGGGATTCTCGATCCGGTGGACACCAACGACAGCAGCTCGTTGGGCAAGGCGTACCAGGAGAACCCGCGTACCGAGAGCGAGGTCACCTATCAGTTCGACGTCGCCGGCGCGAAGATTTACAGCTGGGTCAACGGCAGCTACCAGACCTCGGACAACACCGACTCCACCGTCCAGTCCGTCACCTCCAAAGGCGTCGGCTACGGTGTGCAGGCGAAGATGGGTGGGTTGTCGCTGACCGGTTCCGGTTTCCAGGCCAAGGGCATCAATCCGTTCTTCACCAACAACGCCGGCGAACCGACCCTGCGCAACGTCGACAGCGACGGTTACTTGCTGCAGGGCTCGTACAAACTGGGCAAAAACCGCCTGGCCTTGTCTTACGGCAAGACCAATGACGACGGCAATGGTGTGGTCGGCAGCGGCGCGGACTATGAAACCCGCGGCATTGCGTTGTTCCATGACGTCAATGACAACCTCAAACTCGTGGCCGAGTACAACCAGTTCGAAATCAACGGCCACGACACCAGCGCCCAGAACGAAGACACCGATACCTTTGCGGTGGGGGCGGTGTTGAACTGGTAACAAGCTGATCTGCGAACCCTACCCCTGTGGCGAGGGAGCTTGCTCCCGCTGGAGCGCGTAGCGGTCCCTATTCTGGTCGCGCATCGGCCGGTTGGGGGACTGCTGCGCAGTCTAACGGGAGCAAGCTCCCTCGCCACAAAAGCATCAGCCATCAAGCGCCCGCCCCGCCGACTCTCATCCCATCGAAGCGCCTGACCGCTACCCAAGTAGCATACGTCGCAGCCCGCAGGCTTCGTACACTCGTGTCTCATACACGCGCACCTGCGGGGGTGGTCATGCAGCAGGTCCAGAGTGAAGGGGTGGTCAGCGGCATGTCCCAGGCCACCGATGCCCAAGAAGTGGCTCAGGAGCTCGCGCGGCAGTTATTGCACCCGCATCTGGGTTTCGTGCTGTTCTTCTGCTCCGCCGAGTACGACTTGCAGGCGCTGGGCCAGGCCTTGCAACAGAGCTTCGGCGGCATTCGCCTGGTGGGTTGCACCAGCGCCGGGGAAATCACGCCCTTGGGCTACGGCCGCAATTGCGTGACGGCGGTGGGGTTCGACCATCGGCATTTTTCCATCGACGCCGAACTGATCTGCGAGATGGAACGCTTCAGCCTGATCGACGCCCAGCAAATGGTCGAGCGCCTGGTCAGTGGCTGTCGCAGCAACACCCTGGCGCCGATCAAGGGCAACAGCTTTGCCCTGACCTTGCTCGATGGTCTGTCCAGCCGTGAAGAAATGGTCCTCGCTGCGTTGAGCGCGGCGTTGGGCGACATCCCGCATTTCGGCGGTTCGGCCGGCGACGACAACTACCTGACCCACACCCACGTCTATTTTAATGGCGAGTTCCACAGCGGCGCGGCGGTGGTGGTGCTGGTTAACACCTGGCTGGATTTCGAGGTGTTCACCACTCACCACATCTTGCCGAGAGCCGAGAAACTGGTGGTCACCGGAGCCGACAGCGCCTCGCGCCGGGTCTTTGAACTGAACGCCGAGCCGGCTGCCGAGGAGTACGCCCGACACATCGGCGTGCCGGTGGCCGAACTCGATCACCGGGTCTTTGCCGCACACCCCTTGGCGGTGCGGATCAACGATCAGTATTACGTGCGGGCGATCCAGCAGGTCCATCCAGACCTGAGCCTGAGTTTTTACTGCGCCGTGGAAAACGGCATCGTCCTCACCGTCATGACTCCCGGCCCGATGCTGCCGAACCTGCAAACCCTGTTTGAAGGCTTGCAGGAGCGTCTTGGCGATCTACTGCTGACCATCGGCTGCGACTGCTTTCTCAGGCGTCTGGAACTGGAAGACGGCGGCAGCCTGGAGCAGATCGGCACGTTTTTGCGTGACCAACGGGTGATGGGTTTCAACACCTACGGAGAACAGTTCAATGGCATGCACATCAACCAGACCTTCACCGGGGTTGCCATTGCCCGAGGCCGGTCCCCTGGACATCGCTGAGCTCCAGGCGCAGCTCGCCAGCCTGCGCCACGACAATCAGAAACTGCAGCGCATCAACGGCGCGCTGATCGAACGGATCGAATCCGGCGTCACGCGCGGCAATGATCCCTACGCGGCGTTCCAGCATTCGGTGGTGCTGGCCGAACAGGTGCGTGAGCGCACCGACGCCTTGAACCAGGCCATGGCCGAACTCAAGTCGGGCAATCACTTGCTCAGCGAAGCGCGCCTGCGGGCGGAAACCGCGCATCAGCATTTGATCGATGCCATCGAGAGCATCTCCGATGCCTTTGTGCTGTTCGATGCCGACCAGCGCATCGTCTTGTTCAACAGCCGTTTCAAGGCGTTCTGGAGCAACAGCCGGGTGCGCATCAACGCCGGCATGCGCCTGGTCGAGGTCAAGCGCCTGATGTCCGTCACCGGGTTGTTCACTGAAGAACCGCGCGGGCATGCTGACGAAAACCTCATCTATCGCTTGCAGGACGGCCGCTGGCTGCAAGTCAGCGAACGGCCCACCCAGGAAGGTGGGCGGGTGATCCTCTTTACCGACATAACCGACGTCAAACTCAGCGAAACCATGCGCCGCGAGCAAGCCGTGGCGCAGAAATCGCACTTGCTGCAACGGGCGGTCGACAACCTGTCCCAAGGCGTGGCCATGGTCAATGCCGAAGGCATCCTGGAACTGTGGAACCGGCGTTTCCTCGAACTCAGCGGGCTGGCTCCGGTGGCGGCCCATCGGCCGTTTGCCGAAGTGATTGCCGACAGCGAGTTGAACCTGCTGACCCCGGCCAGTCGCGATGCCAACGGGCGGCACGTGCAGGAATGCGAGCAGCGCCTCTACGATGGCCGGGTGCTGGAAATTCGCACGCATCCGCTGCCCACAGGCGGCTTCGTCAACACCTTCACCGACATCACCGAACGCTACCAGCACGCCGAAGCCCTCAGCGAAAGCGAGCGCTGGATTCGCCTGATCACCGACCATGTCCCCGCGCTGATTGCCTACCTCAATGCCGATCTGGTCTATGAATTCACCAACAAGGTCTACGAAGAATGGTACTGCTGGCCTCGCGGCGTGATGCTCGGGCAGAGCCTGCGCGAAGTTCACAGCGAGCAGCATTACCAGCGCCTCGAGGCCTACGTGGCCAGGGCCCTGGCCGGTGAGAGCGTGACCTTCGAGTTCGCCGAAACCAACATCAACAATCAGGAACGCTACATGCTGCGCTCCTACGTGCCCAATCGCCTGGCCACCGGGGAAGTGGTGGGGATTTTCGTGTTGATCCGCGACATCACCGAGCGCCGCCGCACGGCCGAGGCGCTGCACCAGGCCTATCAGAATCTCGAGTTGCGGGTGCGCGAACGCACCACCGAACTGACCACCCTCAATGACCAATTGCTGCGCGAAATCGACGAGCGCCGACGCGTGGAATCGCGTTTGCGCGAGGCCAAACTTGAGGCGGAGCAGGCCAACCTGTCGAAGACCAAGTTTCTTGCCGCCGTGAGCCACGACCTGCTGCAACCGCTGAACGCGGCACGACTGTTCACCAGCGCTTTGCTGGAACGGCGCGAGCCGGTGGCCAATGCGATTTTGGTGCGCAATGTCAGCAATTCGCTGGAGGACGTGGAAAACCTGTTGGGCACGCTGGTGGACATTTCCAAACTGGATGCCGGGGTGATCAAGGCCGACATCGCGCCGTTCGCCCTGAGCGAACTGCTGGAAAACCTCGCGGCCGAGTACACCCAGGTGGCCAGCAGTGAAGGGCTGGAGCTGCATTTCATTCCGTGTTCGGCGCTGGTGCGCAGCGACATCCAGTTGCTCGCGCGGATCCTGCGCAATCTGTTGAGCAACGCCATTCGTTATACCTACAGCGGTCGCGTGGTGCTCGGGTGTCGGCGTCATCATCAGCGGTTGACGATCGAGGTCTGGGACAGTGGGATGGGCATTGCCGAAAATCGGCTGGAAGAGATTTTTCAGGAGTTCAAGCGCGGCGATGTGCAGCGCCCGGACCAGGACCGTGGGTTGGGTCTGGGGCTGGCCATTGTCGAAAAAATTGCCGGGATTCTCGGTCACCGCATACACGTGCGGTCGTGGCCGGGCAAAGGCTCGATGTTTTCCGTCGAAGTGCCGTTGAGCGCCACCGCTCCCAAGGCTCAACCGGCATTGCTGATGAGTGAGCCGATGCTGGAACGCCTGCGCGGGGCGCGGGTGTGGGTGCTGGATAACGACGCGGCAATATGCGCGGGCATGCGCACGTTGCTGGAAGGGTGGGGATGCCGGGTGGTCACGGCCCTGTCGGAGCAAGACTTGGCGCGGCAGGTGGACAACTATCACGAGGAAGCCGACCTGCTGATCGCCGACTATCACCTGGATGACGAGCAGAACGGCGTCGATGCCGTGGCCCGGATCAACGCCCGGCGCGGTTCAGCAATCCCGGCGATGATGATTACCGCCAACTACAGCAATGAGCTGAAGCAGCAGATTCGTGAGTTGGGGCACACGTTGATGCACAAACCGGTAAGGCCGATGAAGCTCAAGACCGCGATGAGTCATCTGCTAGGCCGGCCCTGAATTTTCTGGTGATTGTGCTGGCCTCATCGCGAGCAGGCTCGCTCCCACAGTGGATCTGCGTCGTACACAGATTCTGTGACCGATGCAGTTCAATGTGGGAGCGAGCCTGCTCGCGATGAAATCGACGCGGTTTCAACGCCGCAGATAAGACCCGAAATCAATATCCCCGGCACTCAGAATCGCCTGCACCCGGTTGTGCACGTTGAGTTTGCGCAGAATCGCCGAAACATGCGCCTTGACCGTGGTTTCGGCGATTTCCAGGGTGTAGGCGATCTGCTTGTTCGATTCGCCCTTGGTCATGCGTTCGAGCACCAGCAACTGCTTGCGGGTCAAGGCCTGTAGCAGTTCCGGCGGGAAACTCGGGTTGTCATTCATGCGCCGGTGGGTGCCGCATTTTTGCGTGCGGATGATGTCCGGCGGCAAGTACACATTGCCATTGAGGATCTGCTGGATGGCCTCGGTCATCTGCACCCGGGGCGAGGATTTGGTGATGAAACCCACCGCGCCATAGGTGATGGCTTGCAGCACGATCTGCTTGTCCTGCTCGGCTGAAACGATCACCACCGGAATGGTCGGCGCCTCGTTGCGCAGGTTGATCAGGCCATTGAGGCCGTGCATGCCGGGCATGTTCAGGTCGAGCAGGATCAGGTCCAGGTCGTCGTGTTCCTGAGTCAGCAGCAGGGCGCTGTCCAGGTCGGCGGTTTCCATCACCTCGCTGCCCGGAAAACCATCGCTGATGACGTTATGAATGGCTTCGCGAAACAGCGGGTGATCGTCGGCGATCAGAATTTTGTACATAGCCTTTCACCTCATTATTTTCATTATGGTGTGGCAACAACACGCACGCGTAAAGGTCAGGGGAAGGGCTCGGGCTGGGCGGGCGTCACGGGCAGATTGGCGCCTTGCCAGGCATCCAGACCGTCGCGATACCAATACAGTGTCTTATAGCCCATGGCCGCGGCGCGTTTTACCGCATTCCAGCTCAGCCAGCAGTCGGCGCGGCAGTAGAAGACCAGCGGTTGCGCATGGTCTCCTGCCGTCAATGCCTTCAGGTTACGCGCAAAATAGCCCTGCCAGTCAGCTGTCAGGTCGCCGTCGCCGGTATTGGCCAGCCAATGGCTGCCGGGCAGGTTCTCGTGGGGTTGGTCTTCGATGAAACGTCCTTGCAGCCATTGGCGGCGGTAGACGTCGATCAACACCGGACGAGGTGTCTGGGTGAGCAGGGTTTGCAGGGCGGCGGTGTCGATGATGGCCGCGCCTTGAAGCTGATTCGGGGTCGGGCTGCGATAGAGGTTGATCCGATAGCCGTCGGCGGAGAACAGCGGCGTATCGGCGTGCGCGACGCCCAGCAACAGGCTCAGCGATAGCACAGCAAGGGAAGGGCGCAACAGACAACGTTGGGCACGCGGCATGGGGTTCAATCCTTATAGTTATGAACCCATTACATGCCAGTCTCGGGGCATTGGGAATGCGACGATAGACAGGAAAACCAGTACTAAAGTAGTAATTTCCCCCCGTGTTCAACACAAATTTCCTGTAGGAGCCGGCTTGCTGGCGATGGCGGTGTGACAGATACACCGCATTGTCTGGATCGCCAGCAAACCGGCTCCTACAGAGGGTTTTGGTGTCAGTTGGTTTTGCGCAGGGCGGCGTGTTGCGGGTTGAAGGTGAGGACGGCGAGCAGGGCGAACAGCAACGTCAGCCCCACGCACACCGCCAGCGCCAGCGGATTGAAGCGCTCATACAAGGCAAACCGCACCAGCTCCACCGCGTGGGTAAACGGGTTCAGCGCGCACAGCCAGTACAGCCACTCACTGGACTCGCGCATCTTCCACAGCGGATACAACGCCGACGACAGGAAAAACAGCGGGAAGATCACGAAGTTCATCACCCCGGCAAAGTTCTCCAGTTGCCGGATCGCATTGGACAGCAGCAGGCCCAGCGCACTGAGCATCAACGCCACCAGTAACAACGCCGGCAAGGCGAGCAACAGCCCCATGGCCGGTGGCTGCACGCCGTACACCCAGGCAATGGCCAGAAAGGCATACACCTGCAACAGCGAAATCAGCGAAGTGGCCAACAGCTTGCTGCACAGCAGGAAAGTCCGGGGCAGGGGGCTGGTCAGCAGCACTCGCATGCTGCCCATCTCCCGGTCGTAAACCATCGACAGCGAACCCTGCATGCCGTTGAACAGCAGGATCATGCAAGCCAGCCCCGGGATGATGTAGACCTCATAGGGGATGTAAGTGTCGTAGGGCTCGATGATCGCGATCCCGAGGGCCGCGCGAAAACCGGCGGCGAACACCAGCAGCCACAACAGTGGCCGCACCAAGGCACTGAGAAACCGCGTGCGCTGCAACACAAAACGCAGCCATTCACGCAGCACGATGCCGCTGAAGCATTGCCAATACGCATTCATCGGGCGGCTCCTGATGTCGTCAAGCGGGTGAAGGCTGAACTGAGGTCGCCGCCATGTTCCTGGCTCAAGGCATCAGCTCGCCCGCTGGCCACCAGGCGGCCCTGATGAAGAATCAGCAAGTCATCGCTCGGCTGCACTTCATCCAGCAAATGGGTGGTCCAGAGCACGCTGATGTGCTGCTCGCGGCACAGACCGCGAATGTGTTGATTGAGCGCCAGCCGGCTGGCCGGGTCGAGGCCTACGCTGGCCTCGTCGAGCAGCAACAGCCGTGGCTCATGCAGCAAGGCACGGGCGATCTCCACCCGTCGACGGTGACCGCCATTGAGTTCGCGGACCCGTTCGCGACGGCGATCGGTCAGCGCCTGGCGGGCCAACTCGGCGTCGACCCGCAGGCCGGTCTGACGCCGGGACATGCCATGCAGCGCGGCGTGATAACGCAGGTTCTGCTCGACGCTGAGGTCCAGGTCCAACGTGCTTTGCTGAAACACCACACCCAATTGCTTGAGCGCCGGACGTGCCGCGTTGCGCAACGAACAGCCGCCAACCCGGATGTCTCCGCGCTGCAAATCATAGAGCCGAGTGAGCAGGGCAATCAGCGTCGATTTGCCCGCGCCGTTCGGCCCCAGCAACGCCGCGAATCGCCCGGGAGCCAGGCTGAAACTCACCTGCCGCAAGGCCTCTCGCGCGCCATAGGCGAAGCTCAGTTCGCTGACTTCCAGTGCGTTCATGGCGTCACCACCACGCCCCACGGATAGCGCCCGACTTTTACCGATTTGGTGACCTTGAGGCTGTCGACATCAATCACCGACACATCGCCACTGACGCCGTTGGTGGCCAACAACTGCTTTTGATCGGGGGTAAACGACATCTGCCAGACGCGCCGGCCAACCAAAAGGTAATCAAGAATCTCGAAGGTCTTGGCGTCAATCACCGCCACATGATTGGCCGGCCCGAGCGCGACGAAACCGTACTTGCCGTCGGCGCTGAGTTTGATCCCCACCGGCTGGACTTTGTCCGGGTGCACGCCCTTGATCTGGAAGGTCAGGGTCTTGAGGACCTTGCGAGTGGCGACGTCGAGAATCGTCACTGTCCCGCCAATTTCCGCCGAGGCCCAGAGTTGCGACCCCTCAGGTGAAAACTCGACGAAACGCGGCCGCTGATCCACCAGGGTGCTGTCAGCCAGGGTCTGGGTGCTGGTGTCGATCCAGTGCAGCATGTTGGTGGTTTCGCTGGTGTTCACCGCCCACTTACCGTCGGGGCTGACGGCCATGCCTTCGGGTTCGACGCCGACGCTGATCTGGCCCAGCACCTTGGAAGTTTCGGTGTCGATCACCGTCACCAGCGCATCGTCCTCGTTGGAAACGTACAACCAGCGATTGTTGGGATGCAGGGCGAACTGCTCGGGGTCCTTGCCCGATGGCAATTCCTTGATGATCTTGCGCGTGGCGACGTCCATCACCTGGACCCGGTCCGAGTCGCTGGCGCAGATGTACAGCAGCTTGTTGTCGTGGGACAGCAGCAAACCACGCGGGCGCTGGCCGACGGGCAGGGTGTCGGTGACTTGCAGGGTTTGCAGGTCGATCAGGCTCAGGCTGTTGTCTTTTTCGTTGGAGACCCAGGCGGTAGAGGCGGCGGCGTGCCCGGCGGCGAGCAGCAAGGCGCAAGAGAGCAGGGTGCGGCGCATGATGGATTCCTTTTTTTTGTTGTAGTTGTTGTGGCGGATCAGGGGAAGCGGCAGCTGACCTCGGGCTTGTCGTAGCCGAGGCTGTCCATTTCGTTGACGGGGTGCAGAAAACCGTCTTGCGGCGACGTGCTGACCAAGGCCCGGGGCTGAACGATGGGAATCGGTTGGCGCAACTGGCCGTTCCACGGGCGATAACTGAGCTTGCGACCCTTGAATCCGTCCAGCGGCAATTGATCGCTGATTTCCAGCGTGCGGATCGCCAGCGGATCGACCTGCCGCAGTTTGCTCACCGCACTGGCGATGCTGCGCACGGCGATCCAGGCAGCGAAGTCGCGGTCATTCATCCAGCGCCCGGCCAGGGCTTCGAAGCGTTTCTGCAATTGAGCGGCGCCGTAGGTTTCCACGGTTTTGTGCCATCCCACCGGGGTCAGGCCCTGCGTGCCGGCGACCGGCCGTGGGTACCAGGTCTGGTAGGGCACGTACTCGCCGAAATCGCCGCGTTCGTCCGCCACCAGCACCACGTCGTATTCGGCGGTCTGGGTGAACAGCGGCATGTCGGCCTGGGCGCTGCGGCGCTGATCGTTGTTAAAACTCCAGGCTTTTTCCGCCACCAGTTTCAGCCCGAAGCGTTTGGCGGCGCGGCGCAGGGCGGCGGCATAGGCCTGATCGTCCGGGGTCGGGCCGACGATCAGCAGCGCCCGTTGCCATTTACGCACCACCAGAAACTGCGCCAGGGCATCGGCGAGCATCGCCCGGCTCGGCAGGCTGTGCAGCACGTTTGGCAGGCAGTCGGTGGTGCGCAGGCTGTCATCCGGGCTACCGGCGTTGAACAGTAAGCTGTCGGGCAGCACGGCGCTGAGCCGGCGCAGTGTCTCCACCGGCGCATTCACCACAAACAGGCGCAGACCCTGTGCATGCTGGACCTTGGCCGCTTCGATCAGGGCATCCGGGCTGTCGGCATTGGCGGTGACGAGGCTGTAACTCTGATTGAGAAAACGACCGGTGCTGTTGCTGTCGGTGATCGCCAGTTCGGCGCCGCGAAGCCCGGCATCGACCGGCTCGGGAATCACGTTGGACAGCAGCGGGCCGGGGTCAGGCCGATAGCCCAGGTAGCCGATCTGCACCTGCAACGGCGCATCCGCCGCCTGGCTCTGCGTCGCGAGCCCGGCGGCGCAGGCAATCGCCAGCAGGTAGATCAGGGCGTAAGGGGCAAGCTTTCGCATAACGGCACTCCATTACAGGTAGTGCCAGCATAGGAAGCCTGCGAGGCAGAATGAAATATGCAGAAAGTACCAGTCAGGCAGTACCAAGGTAGTAGCTCGCCCGGGGCGGCGCGGTTTTAGCATGGGCAATCACGGGCATCACACTGGAGGAGATCGACCATGCGAATTCTCAAAGCGCTGCTCCTGCCGTTGTTGTTGATCCTGACCCTGATCGGTGTCGACAAGCTCCATGGCCCCCGCCCGGCGCCGTTGCTGATCTTGCCCGCGACACCGGGGCGCTAACCGTGTCGGCCCTGTGGCGGATCAACCTTTGGGTCTGCGGATTTTTCGCCCTGGTCACCCTGGCGTGCATGGGGTTGCTGGTGCATCAGGCGCTGGCGGATGTGGAGCGCGAGCTGAAATCCGCCGAGGCGGTGGTCGAGTACCTGAGCGAAACCGCCGAGCGTGATCCCACCAGTTTGCAACCACGGTTGACGGGCAGTTTGCGGCATGTGCGGGTGCGCTGGCTGGAACCCGGCGAAGCGGCACGGCTGCCGGTTCAGGACGGGCTCGATGCGTGGCTCGGGCGTCTGTTGTTCGCCGATGCCCGGCACAGTGCGCGAGTCCTGGGTTTGCACGATGGCCGGCGCGTACAGATTGCGGTCGATCCGCGGGATGAAATCGACGAAGTCTGGGATTCGCTGCAGCAATTGCTGGGCCTGTGTGGCCTCGCCTTGGTCTTGAGTCTGTTCACCATCCGCTGGGCCGTGCGCCGGGGCATGGGGTTGCTCGACGAATTGTTGCGCGCGTTGCAGCAGGTCTCGGGCGGCCAGCTCAAGGTGCGATTGCGCGCGGAAGGTGTGCCGGAGGCGCGGCAACTGGCGGTGCATTTCAATCGCATGACCGCGGCGTTGGAGCAGGCCCGTGCCGACAATACGCATCTGACCCGGACGTTATTGGCGGTGCAGGAACAGGAGCGCACTCATCTGGCGCAGACCCTGCACGATGATCTCGGCCAGTACCTGGCAGGGATTCGCGCGCAGGCCTGCCTGTTGCGGCTGGTGACGGATCAACCCGTGGTAGTGGCGCGCACGATGCGCGAGCTGGAACACAATTGCGAGCACCTGCAACAGGGCTTCCGGGCGCTGGTGCATGACCTCTATCCGGTGGTGCTGCAACACCTGCCGTTGGCCGAAGCCTTCGGCCTGCTGGTGGAGCAATGGCAGGGGCGGCACGGCATTGATTGCCAGCTGCGGATCGGCGTGCAGTTGCCGCCATTGTCCGCGTCGGACAAAACCCATCTCTATCGCCTTTTGCAGGAAGCGCTGACCAACGTCGCCCGGCACGCGCAGGCCACCCGGGTGCGGGTTCGCCTGCAACATCGCGGCGCGCACCTGCACCTGTTGATTCGCGATAACGGGCGCGGCGCAATGCAGCCACAGCGGCCCGGCGTCGGTTTGTATTCGATGTGCGAACGCGCCCGCAGCCTCGGCGGCGAATTGCGGATCATCAGCCACCCCGGCGCCGGATGGGCGCTGGCCTTGAGCATGCCTTTGGAGGCGTCATGAATATTCTGCTGGTCGATGACCATGCGGTGGTCCGTCAGGGCTACGCGAGTTTGTTGCGGGCGTTGTTGCCGGCCATGGAAGTGCGTGAAGCCGCCACCGGCGAAGAAGCGCTGATCCGGGTTCAAGAAGCCGTGCCGAACCTGGTGATCATGGATTTCGGCTTGCCGGGGATCAGCGGGCTGGAAACCACCCGGCGTTTGCGTCAACGACTGCCGCAACTGCGGGTGCTGTTTTTCAGCATGCACGATGAACTGCCCTTGGTACGCCAGGCGCTGGACGCGGGTGCCTCGGGTTACTTGACCAAGAGCTCGGCGCCGCAAGTGCTGATCGAGGCGGTGCAGCGGATCCTCGCCGGCCATGCTTACATCGAACAGCCCCTGGCCACCCAACTGGCGTGCCACCCGCAACAGGACGCCAGCGACCCGCGATTGCAGAGCATGACCCAGCGCGAACTGGAGATTTTCGTGATGCTCGCCAAAGGCACCCCTGCGCGAATGATCGCCGAGCAGTTGAGCATCAGCAGCAAGACCGTCTCCAACCACCTGACCTTGCTCAAGAGCAAATTGCAGGTCACGTCCCATGCCGAACTGGTGCATTTGGGGATTGATATGGGGGTGGTGCGCAAGGCGGGCTGACTCGGTCGTGCGACCAACCCATATCCAATGTGGGAGTGAGCCTGCTCGCGATTACGCCGGCACATTCAACCTCTCAGTTGACGGCTATACCGCTTTCGCGAGCAGGCTCGCTCCCACAGGGGGGTGGTGTTCAGTTTATTTGTTCCAGGTTGTCGGGCAACCCGTGCAGCCCTCCATATTCGCATCCTGAAAATTCGCATAATGCTGCCGCGAACCACTGAGGTTGGCCTGCTCCAGATTGCTTTCACTCAATTTGGCTTCTTGCAGATTGGCATCACTGAGGTCTGCACTCTTGAGGTCTGCCTTGCTCAGCCAGGTCATTTCCAGGTCTGCGGCGCGCAGATTGGCGTTGTGCATTCTCGCGCCGGAGAGGCGGGCGAATTGCAGGCAAGCCCCGCTCAGGTTGGCGTCCTGGAATTGCGCACCTTGGGCAAACATTCCCCAACCCTGAATCGCCATCAACGTTGAACCGGTGAAATCCGCCAGGCGCAGGTTGCTTTGTTGCAGGCTGGCGCGGGTCAGGTTGGCGCCTTGCAGTTGGGCTTTTTCCAGGTTGGCGAGGTCAAGTCGGGCGTGCCGCAGGTCGGCATCGCGCAGGTCGGCGCCGCTGAGGTTCATGTTGCGCAAGTCCTGATTGCTCAGGTTCGCGCCTTTTAGATTGGCGCCGGGGCATTGGCTGTGATCGGCGATGGTGCAGCCGTTGATGATGAGTGGGGTGTCTTCGCCGTTGTCGGCGGCGTAGATTGGAAGGGCCGTTAGCAATAGCAATAGAGACAGATACTTCATGGCAGGTCCTCGAAAGGTGGAGGGCGACTGGATACACAAAAAACTTGTGGTTAATTGAGTTCCTGTGGCGAGGGGGTTTACCCCCGTTCGGCTGCGAAGCAGTCGTTAGTTCAGGCAACTTGGTGTCCCTGGAAAATGTAGGGGGCCGCTTCGCGACCCAACGGGGGTAAACCCCGTCGCCACAAAAGCTCCCTCGCCACAGAAAAGCTTGTTGAGCAACAGAAAACCCCCTGTGACCACAGGGGGCAAGCGAATTACTTCTGCGCAGTCTTGTTGTCCCAACTCGGAATCTTGAACACCCAGAACGACCCGCCCTGAGCCACCGGCTTGGTCAGTTCGGCCATGTCACCGCCCCACAACGGCACCGCGCCGCCATAACCGACAGTCACGCCGACGTACTGCTCGCCATCCTGTTCCCAGGTGATTGGCGGCGAGACGATGCCGCTGCCGGTCTGGAACTTCCATAGTTCCGCGCCGGTTTTCGCGTCGAAAGCCTTGAGGAAACCGTCGCCGGTCCCGGTGAACACCAGGTTGCCTTTGGTCGCCAGCACACCGGCCCACAGGGGCAGCGCTTCCTTGTGTTCCCAGATCACTTTGCCGGTGGTGGGATTCATCGCGCGCAGGGAGCCGACGTGATCGTCGTACATGCGCTTGATGCGAAAACCCATGCCCAGATAGGCCGAGCCTTTTTTGTAGTTGACCTCTTCGGTCCAGTATTCCTCTTTCCATTGGTTGCCCGGGATGTAGAACAGCCCGGTGTCCTGGCTATACGCCATCGGGTTCCAGTTCTTGCCGCCGAGGAAGGGCGGCGACACTTCCACCGACTTGCCCTTGGTCTCGCCCGGCAAAGGTTTGGCCGGACGCTGGCCTGGATTTTCCACCGGTTTGCCGGTCTTGAGGTCGATGTGACTGGCCCAGGTGATGTTGTCGACGAAGGGGAACGCGTTCTGCAATTTGCCGTTGTTGCGATCGACTACGTAGAAGAAACCGTTGCGGTCCGCGTGGCCGGTGGCCTTGATCGTTTTGCCGTCCTTGTCCTTGTAATCGAACAGCACCAGTTCGTTGTTGCCGGAGAAATCCCAGGCATCGTTTGGCGTGTGCTGGTAGAACCATTTCACCTCGCCGGTGCTCGGGTCGACGCCGACCTGGCCGGAGGTGTAGAGGCTATCGTAGTCGTGAGGATTGCCGTCCTTGGCGGTGCGCGCCCAGGTATTCCACGGGCCGGGGTTGCCGGCGCCGACGATGATGGTGTTGGTGTCCGGATCGAAACTGGCGCTCTGCCAAGGGGCACCGCCGCCGTGGCTCCAGGCTTCGAACTTGCCGGTTTCGGTGGTCGGGTCATCCGGCCAAGAGGGTGCCTTGACGTCGCCGGTGGTGGTGCTGTCCTTGCCGTTCAGCCGGCCCATATGGCCTTCGACGAAGGGCCGCATCCAGACTTCTTCACCCGTGTCGGGGTCGCGAGCAAACAGCTGGCCCACTACGCCAAACTCATCGCCGGAGCTGCCGTGAATCAGCAGCACCTTGCCGGTGATCTTGTCTTTGATCAGCACCGGGGCGCCGGTCATGGTGTAGCCGGCGGCGTGGTCGCCGAACTTCTTGTTCCACACCACTTTGCCGGTGTTCTTGTCCAGGGCGACCAGGCGCGCATCGAGGGTGCCGAAGTAGATCTTGTCGCCAAAGATCGCCGCGCCGCGATTGACCACGTCGCAGCACGGACGAATGTTGTCCGGCAGGCGGTGGTTGTAGGTCCACAGGCGCTTGCCGGTCTTGGCATCCAGGGCAAAAACCCGCGAATAGGAACCGGTGACGTAGACCACGCCGTCGCTGACGATGGCTTGGGATTCCTGGCCGCGCTGCTTCTCATCGCCGAACGAATAGGACCAGGCCGGCGTCAGCTTGAACACGTTCTTGTCGTTGACCTGCGCCAACGGGCTCCAGCGCTGAGCGTTGGTGCCCATGCCGTATTGCAGCACGTCCTTGGTGGTCAGGTGATCGTTGGCAATGTCTTCCCACGTCACGTTTCGGGTGGGCGTGGCAGGTGCGGTTGCGGCGTAACTTGCAGTACTCAGGGACAGGCTGCCCACCAGCAGAAAAGCCTGCACGGCGATAGACAGAGGGGAAAGGGCGGGTAACGATCTTATTGTCATGGTTGCAGTTCCCTGTGGAGGTTTTGGCCTGCACAGGGTGGTGCGCCCGGCCGGTTGCCGGATACGGAAAAAGTCCCGCTGTGGCCGGGAAGACTTCCCGAACGGCACCTGATTTGGGTGTGCGTCGCAAGCCCTGCTACCAAGGGATTAGACGGCGGCCACCAAAGCAGCATGGGGATTGTCCGAGGCCGGTACCAAGATAGGTGCCATAGCCTCTTCAACGAGGTTTTGCGTGCAATCTTGAGGGCATAACAATGACAACAAAACGCAACGCCTTGCTCGTTGCCGGACTGCTGGCCGGTTTTATCAGTGCAGGCTCCGTCTGGGCCCATGGCAACGTGGTGCCCCAGGCCATCGAAACCAAGGGGCTGACCCCGATCAAGGACGCCGGCTTGCAGGTGGATGCCGATGGTTGGGCGGCGGTGAACCCGTATCGCAGCTCCCCGGAACACGATAAGGCCGTGGAAATCGGCTCTTCGGCGTACAACCAGAACTGCGCCGCGTGTCATGGCCTGGAAGCCAAGTCCGGCGGCATCGCCCCCGATTTGCGCATGCTCGATGTCGGTGAAGCGGGTGATGAATGGTTCGTCGAACGCGTGCGTAACGGTGCGGTACGAGATGGCCGGGTCTACATGCCGAAGATGGCGGATTACTTGAGCCAGGAAGCGTTATGGGCTGTGCGCACCTACCTGGACACCGTTCACGTCGAGGAGTAATCCATGCGCCTGCTCGCTGTGTTGATCAGCGCCGTGTTGCTGTGCTGCCAGGCCGTGCAGGCGCAGGTCCGTACCTATGACGAAATGATCGCTGCTGGGGAGCTGAAAGTGGCGGTCTACAAGGACTTCGCTCCCTACAGTTTTGAAGATGCCGGCCGGCCTCGCGGGGTTGATGTCGAACTCGCCGAAGCCTTGGCCAAAGCGCTTGGCGTGCGCCTGACGCTGATCTGGGCGCCCGCCGGCGAGAAGCTCGATGACGACCTGCGGGACTACATCTGGCGGGCCAGTCAGCTGCACGATTTGCAGTTGGCCGACCTGATGATGCGCGTGCCCTACGATCGCGATTACGCGCAAAAACGCAACGAACTGGGTGAGCTGGAAAACGGTCATGTGGTGATGTTCGGGCCGTACCAGAACGAACAATGGCAAGTCGCCTATGATCGCCGCCGTCTCGACAAGGTGGGCAGCGTCGCGGTGTTCGAGCACCACCCGATTGGCGTCGAAGTCGACAGCGTGCCGTCGTTCTACCTGACCTCGGTGTTCAACGGCATGCTCGCCGGCAAAACCCACCACTATCCCGGTGTACCCCAAGCCTTCGCGGCGATGAAGGCCGGTGAAGTCGATGCGGTGATGGCCATGCGTGGCGAGATCGACTGGCAAGTGCACGAAGCCCACGATCCGCAAGTGGCGCTGGCGGAAAACGCCTACCCGAACATGGGCAAGCAACTCTGGGAGATCGGCATGGCGGTGCACGAAAGCAACCGGCAACTGGCCTACGCCGTGGAAGAGGCGCTGGAGGGCTTGATCCGCGAGGAGGTGGTCAAGACCATTTATGGTCATTACGGCCTGCGCTATGACGTGCCCGAGATGTACCAACCGTGAACTGGCGAGCGAGTTGCCTGTTGCTCTGCTGGTTGCCCCTGGCGGCGCACGCTGGCGATATCGAACCGGGCAAAGACCCGGTGCCCTCGGTGATGTGGGCCTTCTACCACAAGCAAATACTTGGCAATGCGCCGTTCGTGTTCGATAACCGGGTCAAGCTGCTGGCGCCGCCGTTCGCCGAAGATGCCCGGCAAGTGCCGCTGGAAATCGACGCCCGGGCGTTCAAAGGCGAGGTGGTGAAAATCCTCGCTTGGGCGGAACTCAATCCGCTGCCGAAGATTGTCGATTTCCAACCGATAGACCGCGTGCTGCCGTGGCTGTCGATCCGCATCCGTATCGAGCAAGCCACGCCGTTGCGCGCGGCGGTGCTGACCCGCGATGGGCTCTGGCATGTCGGCTCTACGTTGATCGATGCGGCGGGCGGCGGATGCACCGCGCCCAGCGTCGTGCGCACCGAGCCAGGCTGGGAAGACCACTTCGGCGAAGTATTGGGCGGTCGTTATCCGCGCGGTGAGTTCAGCCGGGTGCGCTTGCAAGTGGCGCACCCGATGGACAACGGCATGGTCAGCGGCATCCCGGAATTTTTCATCAACCATGCCGAGCTGCGCGACGGGAACGATCAGCTGCTGGCCCGACTGGAGCTGTTTCCCGCCGTCAGCGAAAACCCCAACCTGGCCTTCGACATCGAAGGGGCAGGGCAGACGCGTCTGTTGCTGCGTGACAACAGCGGCAATCAATTCGATGCGGCCATACCCTGACCCCAAGGAGCGCGTGATGCGCTGGATGCTGCTGTTGTTCATGAGCCTGAGCCTGCCGGCACTGGCGGACCTCGACTACGTGCTCAAGCCCCGAAAGATCGCCCAAGATACCTGGCTGCTAGAAGGCAGCACCGACAATTTCGCCAAGGCCAACGGCGGCAACATCGTCAATACCGCGTTTATCGTCACTGAACGCGGGGTGGTGGTGATCGACACCGGGCCGTCCAGACGCTATGGCGAAGCGATGCGCAAAGCCATTGCCGCGACCACCGATAAGCCGGTGATTGAGGTACTGCTGACCCATCACCACCCGGACCATGTGCTGGGCAACCAGGCCTTCAGTGATGTGCCGATCGGTGCATTGGCCGGCACCACCGAGCTGTTGCATTGGCAGGGCGACGCCATGGCCGAGAATATGTATCGACTGGTGGGGGACTGGATGCGCGGCACCGAAGTGGTGCTACCGACCCGGACGCTGAACCCCGGCGTATTGAATTTTGGGAATCACGATCTGCGCCTGCTGAGCCTGGGTGGGCACACCGGTGCGGATCTGGCTATTCTCGACCAGAAAACCGGCGTGCTGTTTGCCGGGGACCTGGTGTTTTACCAACGGGCGCTGACCACGCCCAACAGTCCCGGGCTGTCCGTGTGGCTGGCGGACATCGCCACACTTCAAGGCCTGCCGTGGACGCTGATCGTGCCCGGCCATGGACCAGTGGTCAGCGATCCGCAACCGTTCGAGCAAATGCGCGACTATCTTGGCTGGCTCGATCAGATCATGCGCGACGGCGCCTCCAATGGCAGCGACATGAGCGAGATGATCCGCAGTCCCATTCCCGAGCGGTTTGCTGGCATCAGCCTGAGTCGCTATGAGCTGATTCGCAGCGTCAGTCATCTGTATCCGCGCTATGAGCGCGCACAGATGACCCGAGTCGATTCCACCGCCGACAAATGACTCACACAAATCCCTGTGGGAGCGGGCTTGCTCGCGAAGGCGTCGTGTCAGGCAATATTAATATCAACTGATACACCGCCTTCGCGAGCAAGCCCGCTCCCACAGGGGACTGGTGTCGATCACCCAATTCGGTGTTGATCTCCTCCGACCCGGTACTAAGGAACTAGCAATCTCAACACTGCGGGCAATTGTTCCAAAGGCGGCGGCGCCGAAGAATCTGCACCAGACCGGGAAAATTTCCCGGGTATAACAAAAACCGCAGAGGCAGCCGTCATGACCGAACCCGCACGTCGCCAACCCTTCGTCTTGAGCTTACTGCTCAGCGCCATGCTGTTGTCCGCCACCGCGCTGGCCGGCGTCACCGACCAGGACATTCTCCAGGACCCCAAGAACCCGGAGCAGATCGTCACCAACGGTCTGGGCGTCCAGGGTCAGCGCTACAGCCCGCTGGACACCCTCAACGTCGACAACGTGAAGGACTTGCGCCCGGTCTGGGCGTTCTCCTTCGGCGGGGAAAAACAGCGCGGTCAGCAAGCACAGCCGATGATCAAGGACGGCGTGATGTACATGACCGGTTCCTATTCGCGGGTGTTTGCGGTGGATGCGCGCACCGGCAAGAAGCTCTGGCAATACGATGCGCGCCTGCCCGATGACATCCGTCCCTGCTGCGACGTGATCAACCGTGGCGTCGCGCTGTACGGCGACCTGGTGTTCTTCGGCACCCTCGACGCCAAGCTTGTGGCCCTGAACAAGGACACCGGCAAAGTGGTCTGGAGCAAGAAAGTTGCCGACCACAAAGAAGGCTATTCAATCAGCGCCGCGCCGCTGGTGATCAACGGCAAACTGATCACTGGCGTGGCCGGTGGTGAATTCGGCGTGGTCGGCAAGATCGAAGCCTACGACCCGAAAAACGGCGACCTGCTGTGGACCCGACCCACGGTGGAAGGCCACATGGGTTACACCTACAAGGACGGTAAAGCGGTAGAGAACGGCATCTCCGGCGGCGAAGCCGGCAAGACCTGGCCGGGTGACCTGTGGAAAACCGGCGGCGCGGCACCTTGGCTCGGCGGTTACTACGACCCGGAAACCAATCTGCTGCTGTTCGGCACCGGCAACCCGGCACCGTGGAACTCGTACCTGCGTCCTGGCGACAACCTCTACTCATCGTCGCGCCTGGCGCTCAACCCGGACGACGGCACCATCAAGTGGCACTTCCAGAGCACGCCCCACGACGGTTGGGACTATGACGGCGTGAACGAGCTGGTGTCGTTCAACTACACCGAAGGCGGCAAAGAAATCAAAGCCGCTGCGACCGCCGACCGTAACGGTTTCTTCTACGTGCTGGACCGCACCAACGGCAAATTCATTCGCGGCTTCCCGTTCGTGGACAAGATCACCTGGGCCACCGGCCTGGATAAAGAGGGCCGGCCGATCTACAACGAAGCCAGCCGCCCTGGTGCGCCAGGCACCGAAGCCAAAGGCAGTTCGGTGTTCGTTGCCCCGGCGTTCCTCGGCGCGAAAAACTGGATGCCGATGGCCTACAACAAGGACACCGGGCTGTTCTACGTGCCGTCCAACGAGTGGGGCATGGACATCTGGAACGAAGGCATCGCCTACAAGAAAGGCGCGGCGTTCCTCGGTGCCGGGTTCACCATCAAGCCGTTGAATGAAGACTACATCGGCGTGCTGCGCGCCATCGACCCGAAAACCGGCAAGGAAGTCTGGCGCCACAAGAACTTCGCGCCGCTGTGGGGCGGCGTGCTGACCACCAAGGGCAACCTGGTGTTCACTGGTACGCCGGAAGGTTTCCTGCAGGCGTTCAACGCCAAGACCGGCGAGAAAGTCTGGGAATTCCAGACCGGCTCCGGCGTACTCGGCTCGCCTGTGACCTGGGAAATGGACGGCGAACAGTACGTCTCGGTGCTGTCCGGCTGGGGCGGTGCTGTGCCGCTGTGGGGCGGTGAAGTGGCCAAGCGCATCAAGGACTTCAACCAGGGCGGGATGCTCTGGACCTTCAAATTGCCCAAAGACCTCGTCGCCAAGCACTGATTAACCTGAATCCGCCGCATAACCCTGTGGGAGCGGGCTTGCCCGCGATA
The DNA here is from genome assembly GCF_059695935.1 of Pseudomonas sp. LBUM1660. Taxonomy (NCBI): domain Bacteria; kingdom Pseudomonadati; phylum Pseudomonadota; class Gammaproteobacteria; order Pseudomonadales; family Pseudomonadaceae; genus Pseudomonas; species Pseudomonas sp. LBUM1660. Next base: position 2,836,035 of record NZ_CP166795.1, read on the forward strand.
GCGGTCTGACAGTCGACATCAATGTTGGATGTTCTGGCCTCATCGCTGGCAAGCCAGCTCCCACATGGGGATTTGTGTGAAACCTACTACCAAATAACGAGAATCCCCCTGCCAACGGCGCATTCGTCTGGCACGCGGGGCTCTCTACTATCGGTTCATCGCCTGTTTGCCCGACAGGCATCGACCCAGACAGAGGCCCACCATGATTTACGCACAACCTGGAACACCCGGCGCCGTCGTTTCCTTCAAAGCGCGCTACGGCAATTTCATCGGCGGCGAGTTCGTTGCCCCGGTCAATGGCGAGTACTTCACCAACACCTCGCCGGTCACCGGTGAAGTGATCGCCGAATTCCCTCGCTCCAACGCCGCCGACATCGAAAAAGCCCTCGACGCAGCCCATGCGGCGGCGGATGCCTGGGGCAAGACCTCGGCCCAGGATCGTTCGTTGGTGCTGCTGAAAATCGCCGACCGCATCGAACAGAACCTGGAAATCCTCGCCGTCACCGAAACCTGGGACAACGGCAAGGCCGTGCGCGAAACCCTGAATGCCGACGTTCCACTGGCCGCCGACCACTTCCGTTACTTCGCCGGTTGCATCCGCGCTCAAGAAGGCGGCGCCGCCGAGATCAACGAGCTGACCACCGCCTATCACTTTCACGAGCCGCTGGGCGTGGTCGGGCAGATCATCCCTTGGAACTTCCCGCTGCTGATGGCCGCGTGGAAACTCGCCCCGGCCCTGGCTGCCGGCAACTGCGTGGTGCTCAAACCCGCCGAACAGACACCGTTGTCAATCATGGTCTTCGCCGAGCTGATCGCCGACTTGCTGCCACCCGGCGTGCTGAACATCGTCCAGGGTTTCGGTCGCGAAGCGGGTGAGGCGCTGGCCACCAGCAAGCGCATCGCCAAGATCGCCTTCACCGGTTCCACGCCGATTGGTGCGCACATCATGAAATGTGCGGCCGAGAACATCATTCCAAGTACTGTAGAGCTGGGCGGCAAGTCGCCGAACATCTTCTTCGAAGACATCATGCAAGCCGAGCCGCAGTTCATCGAGAAAGCCGCCGAAGGCCTGGTGCTGGCGTTCTTCAATCAGGGCGAAGTCTGTACCTGTCCATCCCGGGCTCTGGTGCAGGAATCGATCTACGACGACTTCATGAAAGTGGTGATGACGAAGATCGTCAAGATCAAGCGCGGCAACCCGCTGGACACTGAAACCATGGTTGGCGCCCAGGCGTCCGAGCAGCAATACGACAAGATCCTCTCGTACCTGAAAATTGCCCAGGAGGAGGGTGCCGAGCTGCTCACCGGCGGCGCGGCCGAGCGTCTGGAGGGCGACTTGTCCAGCGGTTATTACATCCAGCCGACCCTGCTCAAGGGCCACAACAAAATGCGCGTGTTCCAGGAGGAAATCTTTGGCCCGGTAGTAGGCGTCACCACGTTCAAGGACGAAGCCGAAGCCCTGGCGATTGCCAACGACAGCGAGTTCGGCCTCGGCGCCGGTCTGTGGACCCGCGACATCAACCGCGCCTACCGCATGGGCCGGGCGATCAAGGCCGGTCGTGTGTGGACCAACTGCTACCACCTGTACCCGGCGCATGCGGCGTTCGGTGGCTACAAGAAGTCCGGTGTCGGCCGTGAAAACCACAAGATGATGCTCGACCATTATCAGCAGACCAAAAACCTGCTGGTGAGCTACGACATCAACCCGATGGGGTTCTTCTAGACATACACGGGTACCTGTGGCGAGGGAGCTGGCTCCCGCTCGGCGGCGAAGCCGTCGCAATCCCGGCCCCCCCGGTGTGCCTGATGCACCGGGTTGTCGGGAATGGGGTCGCTCCGCGACCCAGCGGGAGCAAGCTCCCTCGCCACACTGTTTTGTGTAATGCCTACGCCTTCTAACACCCCCTACCAACGCACGCCGCCACCTCGTTCCAAAGTAGCATTCGATCACTTGGCGCCACGTGCATTAATGGCTTTACCGGAATGTCCCGGCACAAGAAGAGGATTGACCCATGTGGAATAAACCCGCGTTTACCGATCTGCGCATTGGTTTTGAAGTGACGATGTATTTCGCCAACCGTTGATTGTCCACCCGGCCAGCCGTCGCGTTGGCCGGGCCTGCCTTCTGGAGCCTCCCATGCACATTCGTGTTCTCGGTTCCGCCGCTGGTGGCGGTTTCCCGCAATGGAACTGCAACTGCCGCCAATGCGCCGGGATGCGCAATGGCAGCCTGCGGGCGCAACGGCGCATGCAGTCGTCGATTGCCCTGAGCGACGACGGTGTGGAGTGGGTGCTGTGCAATGCGTCACCGGACATTCGTGCTCAGCTTGAAAGTTTCCCGGCAATGCAACCGGCCCGCCGCTTGCGCGATACGGCCATCGCCGCGGTCGTCCTGCTGGACAGCCAGATCGACCATTGCACCGGCCTGTTGAGCTTGCGTGAAGGGTGTCCGCATTCGGTCTGGTGCACGGAACGCGTTCATCAAGACCTCAGCAGTGGCTTTCCCTTGTTCACCATGCTTGAGCACTGGAACGGTGGCTTGCAGTGGCAACCGGTCGGGCTGGACCGTGAACCGTTCAGCATTGCGGCCTGCGAGCACCTGCAGTTTCGCGCGATTCCCTTGGTGAGCAACGCGCCGCCGTATTCGCCCAATCGCGGCAATCCGCAACCGGGCGACACCATCGGTTTGTTTATCGAAGACCGGCGCAGCGGCGCCAGCGTGTTCTATGCCCCGGGCCTTGGGCAAATCGACGACGAAGTGCTGAGCTGGATGCAACGCGCCGATTGCCTGCTGCTGGACGGCACCTTGTGGCGCGACGACGAAATGCGCGTGTGCGAAGTCGGCCATAGCCTGGGCAGTGAAATGGGGCATCTGCCGCAAAGCGGTGCTGGCGGGATGCTTGAAGTGCTGGAGGGGTTTACACGCCAGCGCAAAGTGCTGATCCACATTAACAACACCAATCCGATCCTCGATGAAGACTCGGCTGAGCGGGCGTTATTGGAGCGGCGGGGGATTGAAGTGGCTTTTGATGGGATGAGTCTTGTGCTGTAGCTCATGGCCTCTTCGCGGGCAAGCCTCGTTCCTACAGGTTTTGTGGCGTGCGCCACTTCTGCGGTCGGCGAAACCTTGTAGGAGCGAGGCTTGCCCGCGAAGGCGTCAGCCGTAACACCGCGAAATCCGGAGAACCGCAATGACTGACCAACCAATGTCCACAGCCGAATTCGAACAAGCCCTGCGCACCAAAGGCGCCTATTACCACATCCACCACCCGTTCCACCAAGCCATGTACGCCGGCCGCGCTACCCGCGAGCAGATTCAGGGCTGGGTCGCCAATCGCTTCTACTACCAGGTGAACATCCCGCTCAAGGATGCCGCCATCCTCGCCAACTGCCCGGAGCGCGACGTGCGCCGTGAATGGCTGCAACGCATCCTCGACCACGACGGCGTCCCCGGCAGCGAAGGTGGCATCGAAGCCTGGCTGCGGCTGGGTGAAGCGGTGGGGTTGGACCGTGAGCAAATCCTCTCCCAGGAACTGGTGCTGCCCGGCGTGCGCTTCGCCGTGGACGCCTACGTCAATTTCGCCCGTCGCGCCTGTTGGCAGGAAGCGGCCAGCAGTTCGCTCACCGAACTGTTCGCGCCGCAGATCCACCAGTCCCGTCTCGACGCGTGGCCCACGCATTACCCGTGGATCGACCCGGCCGGTTACGACTATTTCCGCACGCGCCTGAGCCAGGCGCGGCGCGATGTCGAGCATGGTTTGCGCATCACCCTGGCGCACTACGTCACTGTCGAAGGTCAGCAACGTATGCTGGAGATTCTGCAGTTCAAGCTCGACGTGCTGTGGAGCATGCTCGACGCAATGAGCATGGCCTACGAGTTGGGCCGTGCGCCGTATCACACCGTCACCGCCGAGAACGTCTGGCACAGGGGGATCGCGTTGTGAACCAGATCGTGACACATCCCGGTCCGCCGCTCTGGCTGTTGGCCGAGCTGACCTATCGCTGCCCGTTGCAATGCCCGTATTGCTCCAACCCGCTGGATTTCGCCCAGCAAGGCGAGGAATTGAGCACCGAAGAATGGATTCGGGTGTTCCGCGAAGCCCGGGAGATGGGCGCGGCGCAACTTGGCTTTTCCGGGGGTGAGCCGTTGGTGCGTCAGGACCTGGCCGAGCTGATCAAAGCGGCGCGGGATATGGGTTACTACACCAACCTGATCACCTCGGGCATCGGCCTGACCGAGCAGAAAGTCCGCGACTTCAAGGTCGCCGGGCTGGACCACATCCAGATCAGCTTTCAGGCGGCCGACGAGCAGGTCAACAACATGCTCGCCGGTTCGCGCAAGGCCTTTGCCCAGAAGCTGGCCATGGCCCGGGCGGTGAAAGCCCAGGGTTACCCGATGGTGCTGAATTTCGTCACCCACCGGCACAACATCGACCAGATCGCGCAGATCATCGACCTGTGCCTGGAGCTGGAAGCGGATTTCGTCGAACTGGCCACGTGTCAGTTCTACGGCTGGGCCGAGCTCAACCGCGTCGGCCTGCTGCCGACCCGCGAGCAATTGCAGCGTGCCGAGCGCATTACCAACGAATATCGCGAGCGGCTTGAGGCGCAGGGCCATCCCTGCAAGCTGATTTTCGTCACCCCGGACTACTACGAAGAGCGCCCCAAGACCTGCATGAACGGCTGGGCCAACCTGTTTCTCGACATCACCCCGGACGGCACGGCGTTGCCCTGTCACAGCGCCCGCCAGTTACCGGTGGAGTTCCCCAACGTGCGCGAGCACAGCGTCTCGCACATCTGGACCGAATCCTTCGGCTTCAATCGCTTTCGTGGTGATGACTGGATGAAAGAGCCGTGCCGCTCCTGCGATGAAAAGCACAAGGACCTGGGCGGCTGCCGCTGCCAGGCGTTCATGCTGACCGGCGATGCCGAAAACGCCGACCCGGTGTGCAGCAAGTCCGCGCACCACGGGGTGATCCTCAAGGCCCGCGACGAAGCGGACGCGCCGGGGCAGGGCATGGAACACCTGACATTGCGTAACGAGAAGGCTTCGCGGCTGATCTATCGCGGCTGAATCAAGGACGACACACATCCCCCGTAGGAGTGAGCCTGCTCGCGAAGAGGCCTGCACATTCAACATCTACATTGCCTGACCCACCGCTTTCGCGAGCAGGCTCACTCCTACAAGGGATCTGCGGTGGACACAAAATCCCCGGGCAAACGCTACCCATTGGTCTGATTGCATTCGCGGCGGGATGGGTTAGTGTGGTTCTACCTTCAAAACAATAAAAACAGGCTTTCCAATGAGCCAGAGTCTCAGCCAGCTGCGTAAATTCGTTTCGCCTGAAATCATCTTCGGTGCCGGTTGCCGGCACAACGTCGGCAACTGCGCCAAGACCTTTGGTGCGCGCAAGGTGCTGGTGGTCAGCGACCCCGGTGTGATTGCCGCCGGTTGGGTGGCCGATGTTGAAGCCAGCCTGCAAGCCCAGGGCATCGATTACTTTCTCTATAGCGACGTGTCGCCCAACCCTCGGGTCGAGGAGGTCATGCTCGGCGCCGAGTTGTACAAGGAAAACCACTGCGATGTGATCGTCGCGGTCGGTGGTGGCAGTCCGATGGATTGCGGCAAAGGCATCGGCATCGTCGTCGCCCACGGGCGCAACATCCTTGAGTTCGAAGGCGTCGATACCATCCGCGTGCCCAGCCCGCCGCTGATCCTGATACCGACCACCGCCGGCACCTCGGCCGATGTCTCGCAATTCGTGATCATTTCCAACCAGCAAGAACGCATGAAATTCTCCATCGTGAGCAAAGCCGTGGTGCCAGACGTGTCGTTGATCGACCCGGAAACCACCCTGAGCATGGACCCGTTCCTGTCGGCCTGTACCGGCATCGATGCGCTGGTGCATGCCATCGAAGCGTTCGTTTCCACCGGTCACGGGCCGCTGACCGACCCGCACGCCCTGGAAGCGATGCGCCTGATCAACGGCAACCTGGTGCAGATGATCGCCAACCCGACGGACATTGCCCTGCGCGAGAAAATCATGCTCGGCAGCATGCAGGCCGGGCTGGCGTTCTCCAACGCGATTCTGGGCGCGGTGCACGCGATGTCCCACAGCCTCGGTGGCTTCCTCGATTTGCCCCACGGCTTGTGCAACGCGGTGCTGGTCGAACACGTGGTGGCGTTCAACTACAGTTCAGCGCCGGATCGCTTCAAGGTGATCGCCGAGACCTTCGGCATCGATTGCCGTGGCCTCAATCACCGGCAGATCTGCGGGCGTCTGGTCGAACACCTGATCGCCCTGAAACACGCGATCGGCTTCCATGAAACCCTGGGTTTGCACGGGGTCAGCATGGCGGACATTCCGTTCCTGTCGCAACACGCCATGCACGACCCGTGCATCCTCACCAACCCGCGCGAATCCAGCCAGCGTGATGTCGAGGTCGTCTATGGCGAAGCCCTCTGACGAGCAGCAACGCGCGCTCGCCGGGCTACTGGGATTAGGCCGCCACTCGGCGCGCAAGAGCCATTACCCGGAACTCGCCGCACGGCTGGACGAGTTGGAAGCCGAGCGCAATCGCTATAAATGGCTGTTCGAAAACGCCGTGCACGGGATCTTCCAGGCCAGCCTCATGGAAGGCATGCGCGCCGCCAACCCGGCCCTGGCGCGGATGCTTGGCTATCAGGACCCGCAAGAGGTGCTGTTTTCACTGGCGGACCTGGCGAGCAACCTGTTTGTCGGCGGTGCCCGGGAGTTGGAGAACATCGGCGAGATCCTCCGGCATCAGGGCAGCCTGCACGGTTATGAAACCCAGTTGCGGCGCAAGGACGGCAGTAGCCTCGATGTGCTGATGAACCTGCTGCTCAAGCCCGATCAGGAAGGGCTGGTGGAGGGCTTCGTCGCCGATATCACCGAACGCAAACTAGCCCAGCAGCGCCTGCTACAACTCAATGACGAACTGGAGCAGCGGGTCACCGCGCGCACCGACGAATTGCTGGAAGCCAATCGCAACCTGCAACAGCAGATCACCCAGCGTAAACAGATCGCAGAAGCTTTGCGCGACGCCCGGGATGCCGCCGAAGCCGCCAATCGCAGCAAGGACAAATACCTCGCTGCTGCCAGCCATGACTTGCTGCAGCCACTCAACGCCGCCCGTTTGCTGATATCGACGTTGCGCGAGCGCAAATTGCCGGATGTCGAGCAGGTGTTGGTGGAGCGCACGCACCAGGCCCTGGAAGGCGCGGAAGATTTGCTCACCGACTTGCTGGACATTTCCCGGCTCGACCAGGCCGCCGTCAAGCCAGACGTCGCGTTGTACCGCCTCGACGAATTGCTCGCGCCGCTGGTCTCGGAATTCCAGTCGGTGGCCGAGGCTGCCGGGTTGAACCTGCGGGTTCACATGGGCGACTACGCCATTCATACCGACTTGCGCTTGATGACACGCATCCTGCGTAACTTTCTCAGCAATGCCTGCCGTTATACCGATGAGGGCAGCATTCTGCTGGGGGCCAGACGGCGCGGCGACATGCTGCGCCTGGAAGTGTGGGACACCGGGCGCGGGATCGCGGCGGACCGGCTGGACTCGATCTTCCTCGAATTCAACCAGCTGGATGTCGGGCGCGCCGCCGACCGCAAGGGCGTGGGGCTCGGGCTGGCGATTGTCGAGCGTATCGCCCAGATCCTCGGCTATAAAATCGGAGTTTTCTCGCGGCCGGGACGCGGTTCGATGTTCAGCATCGACGTGCCGATTTCCCATGAGATTCCGTTGCCGATCAGCCTGGCAGCGCCGCTGCCGGGCACCGGCAATCCGTTGCCGGGCCGGCGCCTGCTGGTGCTGGACAACGAAGTGAGCATTCTTGAAAGCATGAACGCGCTGCTCGGGCAGTGGGGCTGCGAGGTGGTCATTGCCACGGATGAGCACTCAGCGCTGGCGGCTTTGCAGGGACGGGCGCCGGAACTGATTCTGGCCGACTACCACCTCGATCACGGGGTGGTGGGGAGTGATGTGGTGCGGCATTTGCGCGAGCATTTCAGCCAGACGATTCCAGCGGTGATTATCACCGCCGACCGCACCGACCAATGTCGGCGCTCGTTGCAGCGACTTGGCGCGCCGCTGCTGAATAAACCGGTAAAGCCCGGCAAGTTGCGTGCGGTGCTGAGTCAGATGTTGGGCTAGTCAAGTTTGCGGTAGTGCAGGCTGAAACCCAGTTCGGCAGATTGACCTTGCTCCAGCAGGCGCAACCCCGGCCGGCCGGGTATGTGGTGTGCGTTCACCGGGTTTGATGCAGAAAAAAACCAGGCCACTGTGCTGTCAGCAGCCGGGGTCCGGTCTTTCAAATGGGCGTGGGCAAACACCGAGGATGCGGTGAGCAGCGAGCCGAGCAGGGCGGCGGTGGTCAGCGCTTTCTTGAGCAGCATCGTAAATACCTCGGAGGCAGGTCGAAAGGCGCGTCAGTTTACTTGCGAGCACCTGGGTGTACGAAGTTTCCGTTTCCCTTGTCGCCGCGTGGTAGAGCGGATGCTAGTCTTGGCCAACGCTGTTGTCAGGGAGCCCTCATGGGCAATCACAAGATCGAGATTCGTCGCAGTAACGTCGAGAAAATTCTGCTGGGGGCCGAAAAGGTCTTCGCCGAAAAAGGCTTCGGCGGCACCGCCATGGCCGACATTGCCGCGCAAGTGCAACTGCCGCGCTCTAATCTGCATTACTACTTCAGCACCAAGACCGAACTGTACAGCGCAGTGCTGTTCGATCTGCTGGAAGTCTGGAAGCAGGACGCGTTGTGCTTCGAGCTGTTCGACGATCCGCGCGTGGTGCTCAGCAGCTACATCCGCGCCAAGATGAACCACTCCCGCAGCCGGCCTTATGGGTCGAAAGTCTGGGCCAATGAAATCATCCACGGCGCCCCCACCCTGGGCGTGGCGCTGGACGAGAGCCTGTACGACTGGGCCAAGATGAAAGAAGCGAAAATCCGCCAGTGGGTGGACGACAAACGGATCCTGCCGGTGGAGCCTTCAAGCCTGCTGTACATGATCTGGGCGTCGACCCAGCATTACGCGGACTTTGATCATCAGGTGAATATCCTCAATGACCATCAGCCGCTGTCGGACATGCAGTTCGAGCGGGCGGTGCAGACGGTGACGAGTGTGATATTGCGGGGGATCGGGTTGGAGCCTTGAGGTTTGCGGTGCAGCTGACGGCCTCTTCGCGGGCAAGCCTCGCTCCTACAGGGCCAGCGTCGATTAATTAATCGTGGATCGACACAAAACCTGTAGGAGCGAGGCTTGCCCGCGAAGGCGTAGGCTCAGGCGATGCAGATCTCAGACGGCTACATGGTAGGGATTTCGCGGATCATGATTCCAATCCAGAAATGGCCTGCCGTTCTCCATCGGCACCATCTCGATGCAATCCTCCACCGGGCAGGTGATCTGGCACAGGTTGCAGCCGACGCATTCATCCTCAATCACTTCGTACTTATGCGTCCCGTCCGCCTGTTTCAGGCTGGCGACTGCCTGGTGCGAGGTATCTTCGCAAGCAATGTGGCAGCGTCCGCAGCCAATGCACGCGTCCTGATCAATCTTCGCAATCACCTGATAGTTGATGTCCAGGTACTTCCAGTCCGTGGTATTGCCCACCGCGCTGCCGGAAAATTCCGGGATGCTGGCGTAACCCTGACTGTCCATCCAGCGTGACAGACCGTCCTTCATCTCTTCGACAATGCGGAAGCCATGCAGCATCGCCGCGGTGCACACCTGCACCGAGCCGCTGCCCAGGGCGATGAATTCCGCGGCATCACGCCAGCTGCCAATGCCGCCAATGCCGGAGATCGGCAGGCCCTGAGTCTGCGGATCACGGGCGATTTCGGCGACCATGTTCAGCGCAATCGGCTTCACCGCCGAACCGCAATAACCGCCATGGGTGCTTTGACTGCCGACGGCAGGGTTGGCGACCATGCGCTCCAGATTGACGCTGGTGATCGAGTTGATGGTGTTGATCAGCGACACCGCATCCGCGCCGCCGCGATGGGCCGCGCGGGCGGCGACGCGGATGTCGGTGATGTTCGGCGTGAGCTTGACGATCACCGGCAGCGAGCAATACGTCTTGCACCAGCGGGTGACCTGCTCGACGTACTCCGGCACCTGACCAACCGCCGCGCCCATGCCCCGTTCCGGCATGCCGTGGGGGCAACCGAAGTTCAGCTCGATGCCGTCGGCGCCGGTGGCTTCCACCAGCGGCAAGATGAATTTCCACGACTCTTCGACGCACGGCACCATCAGCGAAACGATCAGCGCGCGGTCCGGCCAGTCCTTTTTGACCTGGGTGATTTCCCGCAGGTTGATCTCCAGCGAGCGGTCGGTGATCAGCTCGATATTGTTGAAACCCACCACTTCACGGTTGGCACCGAAGTGCGCCGAGTAACGTGACGACACGTTGACCGCCGCCGGGTCTTCACCCAGGGTTTTCCAGACCACGCCACCCCAGCCGGCCTCGAAGGCTCGGACCACGTTGTAGGCCTTGTCGGTCGGCGGCGCGGAGGCCAGCCAGAACGGATTCGGGGACTTGATGCCGGCGAAGACAATCGAAAGATCGGCCATTTACGCAGCCTCCACGTTGAGCATCAGTTGAGCGTTGATGGCCTCGGCAGCCCGTTTGCCATGCTGCACGGCTTGCACGGTGAGGTCCTGATCGAGGCTGGTGCAGTCGCCGCCGGCATACACGCCGGGGATGCTGGTGCGCAGCTGTTCATCGACCTGGATCCTGTCGCCCTGGCGCTTGAGTTCACGTGCCAGAGGGTCGGCGAGGGCGCTGGAATCGAAAGCCTGGCCGATGGCTTTGAAGATCGCGTCGGCGGCCAGCTCGAAGGTTTCGCCGGTGGTTTGCAGGCGGCCTTCTACCAGATGCGTGCGGGCGAAGCGCATGCCGCGCACCTTGCCTTGGTCATTGAGCAGCACTTCTTCGGGCTGTGCCCATGTCAGCAAGCGCACTTGATTGGCCTTGGCGATGTCTTGCTCGTGGCCGGTGGCGCCCATTTCCTCGACACCACGGCGGTACACCAGATTCACGTCGTGAGCCCCCAGGCGGGCCATTTGCACGGCCATGTCGATGGCCGTATTGCCGGCGCCGAGGACGATGCAATGGTCCGCCAGCGGCAGTTGGCTCAGGTCATCCGCCTGACGCAGTTCGCGGATGTAGTCGGTGGCAGCGAGCAGGCCGGGTGCGTCTTCGTGAGGCAAGCCGAGTTGTTTACTGGCGGCCAGGCCGAGGCCAAGGAACACCGCGTCGAATTGCTGATGCAGTTCGCTGAGGGTCAGGTTCTCGCCGAGTTTCTGGCCGTGGCGGATTTCGATGCCGCCAATCTGCAGCAGGAACTCAAGCTCCTTCTGCGCGTAGTCATCCACCAGTTTGTACTTGGCGATCCCGTATTCGTTGAGGCCGCCAGCCTTTTCCCGGGCCTCGAAAATCACCACGTCATGGCCATGCATCGCACTGCGGTGAGCGCAGGACAAACCGGCCGGGCCGGCACCGACCACGGCGATGCGTTTGCCGGTGGCGGCGGCGCGCTGGAAGGGGTGTTCGCTGAAGTGCGCGTTGTCGACGGCGTAACGTTGCAACAGGCCGATCAATACCGGTGCGCACTCGTGGTCGTTGTTGCGCACGCAGGCTTGCTGGCAGAGGATTTCCGTCGGACACACCCGGGCGCAGCTGCCACCGAGTATGTTCGCCGAGAGGATTTTCTGCGCAGCGCCCTGAACGTTTTCCTGATGGATATTGCGGATAAACGACGGGATATCGATCTCGCTCGGGCAGGCATTCACGCACGGCGCGTCGTAGCAATACAGGCAGCGCGAGGCTTCCAGATGCGCCTGACGGTCATTGAGTGGTGGTGCCAGGTCGGTGAAATGGCCGTCGAGGGCGGCCGCATTCTCATAGGGATGCGGGAGGTGGTTCAGGGATTTGATCACGGTTTTTTTTCCTCACGGTTATTGAGGTGCTGCCTCTGATGGGCATTGGTATTCGTGTTGTCTGGGCCGGCCTCTTCGCGGGCAAGCCTCGCTCCTACTTTTTGGAATGCATTCCCCTGTAGGAGCGAGGCTTGCCCGCGAAGGCCGAAGGCCTCGATCTCAGCGCTTCACAGCCGTCGGCCTGTTCAACTCAGCCCGCTTACTCAGCAAATCAAACACCGCCGGATACGCCGGCCGTTCGACATACCGCCCGGCGCCACGCTCAGCGCGCAGATCACCATCGGCCCAGACCACCCGGCCCTGGCTCACGGTATGGCTCGGCACGCCGCGCACGGTCTTGCCTTCGAAGATGTTGAAGTCGACCTGCTGGTGGTGGGTCTTGGCCGAAATAGTCCGCGTCCCCTCTGGGTCCCACAGCACCAGGTCTGCATCCGCACCCACGCGAATCGCGCCTTTACGCGGGTAGAGGTTGAAAATCTTTGCGGTGTTGGTGGAGGTCAGCGCTACGAAATGCTGCATCGACAGACGGCCGGTGTTGACCCCTTCATCCCAAAGCACAGCCATGCGGTCTTCGATACCGGCGGTGCCATTGGGGATCTTGCTGAAGTCATCCCGGCCGGCGGCTTTTTGCTCGGCACAGAAGCAGCAGTGGTCGGTGGCGGTGGTGTGCAGGTTGCCTGATTGCAATCCATGCCAAAGCGCCTCTTGATGGCCGCGAGGACGGAAGGGCGGGCTCATCACGTAACCGGCGGCGGTCTGCCAGTCCGGGTGTTGGTAGACGCTGTCGTCCAGCAGCAGATGCCCGGCGAGTACTTCGCCGTAGACCTGCTGGCCCTTGCTGCGGGCGTAAGTGATTTCGTCCAGCGCTTCCTTGGTCGAGACATGCACCAGGTACAGCGGCGTGCCCAGGGTTTCGGCAATGCGGATCGCCCGGCTTGCGGCTTCGCCTTCCACTTGGGAGGGCCGGGAGAGGGGATGCGCCTCGGGCCCGGTCATGCCCTGGGCCATCAATTTGCGTTGCAGGTGATACACCAACTCACCGTTCTCCGCGTGCACGGTCGGCACTGCGCCGAGTTCCAGGCAGCGCTCGAAACTCGCCACCAAGGTGTCATCGGCCGCCATGATCGCGTTCTTGTACGCCATGAAATGCTTGAAGCTGTTGACCCCGTGCTGGCAGACCAGCTCCGCCATTTCCTCGCGAACCTGTTCGCTCCACCAGGTAATGGCGACATGGAAACCGTAATCCGATGCCGACTTCTCGGCCCAGCCGCGCCACTGATGAAAGGCTTCCATCAAGGATTGCTGCGGATTGGGAATCACGAAGTCGATGATCGACGTGGTGCCACCGGCAAGGCCTGCCGCGGTGCCACTGAAAAAGTCTTCACTGGCCACGGTGCCCATGAAGGGCAGTTGCATGTGCGTGTGCGGGTCGATGCCGCCGGGCATCAAGTATTGGCCGCTGCCGTCGAGCACTTCGGCTCCGGCCGGTACATCAAGATTGTCGCCGATGGCTTTGATCACGCCGTCGGCGCAATAGACGTCGGCGCGATAACTTTCATCATGGGTAATAACGGTGGCGCCACGGATCAACAGAGACATTCCGAGTTCCTCGCAGGCAATGACCGACTTATGTCGGTTCTAAATGTTTTATATGAAGCCTGCGCAAACAGGTGTATTCCTGTCAGCGCTGTCAGGAATAGAAACTAGTCTGAGTTTATGGAATGAGCAAGAATATTTTTTATAAGCTTATTTCTGTTTTAACATGTTGATAAATAACGATTAAAACTGATAATCACCAAAATGGTGTGGCCTCGAACCATTTTGACGCACTTGACAGGTTCTTAAAATGAACGAGATTTCTTATGTGAAATCAGCTGCTTGAGGATGGTCTATGGTTGATGCGCGACTTTGAAAAAAGGACCCATGCACCAGATTGAGTCCTGACGGTTCGGACAACTTGCCTGGCATTCGGCCTGAGTGAACAGGCAAGTAATCGGGGACTTATCGGCGCGATATATAAAAACTGATAAACATCAGTTGGTTGCGAAGTTTTTGTGGAACTGCCCGATGCGCAAACGGGGTGCCCGGCACGCTTATTGATGCCACCAGCCCCTGATGAGCAAAAAATAATTCAAAGAACAGTGGAGCGGCCATGCAACAGATCAGATCGCAAGTGACCGAGCGCGACGGCTTGTTTGAGCTCGAAGCCGGCAGCGACGTCCTCGACAGTCCCCGTTACAACCACGACATGGCACCAACCAAGGTGCGTGAACGAACCTGGAACAAATGGCACATCACTGCCCTGTGGGTTGGCATGGCGATCTGCGTGCCGACCTACACGCTAGGCGGCGTGCTCACCGCTTATTTCGGTTTGAGCGTCGGCGAAGCGTTGCTGGCGATTCTGTTCGCCAACATCATCGTATTGATCCCGCTGACCCTGAACGCCTTCCCCGGAACCAAGTACGGCATTCCGTTTCCGGTGCTGCTGCGTTCGTCCTTCGGCATCCTCGGTTCCAACGTTCCTTGCCTGATTCGTGCGCTGGTGGCGTGTGGCTGGTTCGGCATACAGACGATGTTTGGCGGGCTGGCCATTCACTTGTTTCTCGGCTCGGTGTTCGACGGCTGGAAAGCCCTCGGCGGGACCGGTGAAGTGATTGGCTTCATGGTGTTCTGGGCCTTGAACCTGTGGGTGGTGATTCGCGGTGCGGACTCGATCAAATGGCTGGAAACCCTCTCGGCGCCGTTGTTGGTGCTGGTGGGCGTGGGGCTGCTGGTGTGGGCCATGCCGAACGTGTCGATGACCGAACTGATGGCGATCCCGCCCAAGCGCCCAGAAGGGGCAAGCGTGGTCAGTTACTTTGCCGCCGGGCTGACCGCGATGGTCGGGTTTTGGGCCACCTTGTCTCTGAATATTCCGGACTTCAGCCGTTATGCGAAAAGCCAGAAGGATCAGATCGTCGGGCAGATCATCGGCTTGCCCCTGACCATGTTTCTGTTCGCATCGCTGGGCGTGGTAATGACGGCCGCCTCGGTCAAACTGGTGGGCGTTACCGTCTCCGATCCGGTCACCCTGATCGGCCATATCCAGAGCCCGGTCTGGGTCGCGTTGGCCATGGCGCTGATCATCATTGCCACGTTGTCGACCAACACAGCGGCCAACATCGTGTCGCCGACCAATGACTTCCAGAACGTTGCGCCCAAGCTTATCAACCGCACGAAAGCGGTGATCCTCACCGGACTGGTTGGCCTGGCGCTGATGGCCCATGAGTTGTTGAAGAAGCTCGGGTTGATCGTCTCGGATTTGAGCCTGGAGACGGTGTACTCCAATTGGCTGCTGGGCTATTCGAGCCTGTTGGGCCCGATCGCCGGGATCATGGTGGTGGACTATTTCCTGATCAAGAAACAGCAACTGGACCTGGCTGGGTTGTATCGCGATGACGTGTACCCGGCGTGGAACTGGTTCGGGTTTATCGCGTTTGGCGTGCCGGTGGCGTTGACGCTGCTGTCATTGGGCAGCGATGCGTTCAGCTGGTTTTACAGTTACGGCTGGTTTACCGGTTCGGCGCTGGGGGGGCTGATTTATTACGGGTTGTGCTCGATGCGGCCTAACCCGTCTATCGCGAAATCTCCGGTGTGAGGGATGGCCCCTTCGCGAGCAAGCCCGCTCCCACAGGGGAATGCATTCCCCTGTGGGAGCGGGCTTGCTCGCGAAGACGGCCTTCCAGACGCCCCAAAAATTGCCTGAAAAAATTCCTAAGAACTGCCTGAGGAGATCACCATGAACGCTGCTGTAGACGTTCTGCAGTCCACCCATCAGCACATCAACCGCGACCGCTTGTGGCAGTCGCTCATGGAACTGGCCAAACTCGGTGCCACGGTCAAGGGTGGCGTCTGTCGCCTGGCCCTGACCGATCTGGACCGTCAGGCTCGGGACATCTTCGTCAACTGGTGCGAAGAGGCCGGTTGCACCGTCAGCATCGACGCCGTCGGCAACATCTTCGCCCGTCGCCCCGGGCGCAATCCGAACCTGCCGCCGGTAATGACCGGCAGCCACATCGACACCCAACCCACCGGCGGCAAGTTCGACGGCTGCTTCGGCGTACTGGCCGGCGTCGAAGTGCTGCGCACCCTCAACGACCTCGGCGTGGAAACCGAGGCGCCGCTGGAAGTGGTGGTCTGGACCAACGAAGAAGGCTCGCGCTTCGCCCCGTGCATGATGGGCTCCGGCGTGTTCGCGGAAAAATTCACCCTCGAAGAAACCCTGGCCAAGGTCGATGCCGAGGGCGTCACCGTTGGCGAAGCGTTGAATGCCATCGGCTACGCCGGCCCACGCAAGGTCAGCGGCCATGCCGTCGGTGCCTATTTCGAGGCGCATATCGAGCAAGGCCCGATCCTCGAAGACGAACACAAAACCATCGGTATCGTCATGGGCGCCCTCGGCCAGAAATGGTTCGATCTGAAACTGCGTGGCGTCGAAGCCCACGCCGGCCCGACGCCGATGCACCTGCGTAAGGATGCCTTGGTTGGCGCCGCAGTGATCGTCGGCGCAGTGAACCGCGCTGCCCTCGGCCATCAACCGCACGCCTGCGGCACCGTTGGTTGCCTGCAAGCCTATCCCGGCTCACGCAACGTCATCCCCGGCGAAGTGCGCATGACTCTGGACTTCCGTCATCTGGAACCGGCGCGCCTGGACTCGATGATCGCCGAAGTCCATGAAGTCATCGAAACCACCTGCGAGGAACACGGCCTGACCTTCGAACTGACACCCACCGCGGACTTCCCGCCGCTGTACTTCGACAAGGGCTGCGTCGACGCGGTACGTGGGGCTGCCCAAGGCCTGGGGCTGTCGCACATGGACATCGTCAGCGGAGCAGGGCACGACGCGATCTTCCTCGCCGAACTCGGCCCGGCCGGGATGATCTTCGTACCGTGCGAAGGCGGCATCAGCCACAACGAAATCGAAAACGCCGCGCCGGATGATCTGGCAGCTGGGTGTGCGGTGTTGTTGCGAGCCATGCTGGCAGCGTCGGCGGCGATTGCCAGCGGCCAGTTGGCGGCCTGAAGCGCGAACACGATCGTAGACTTTGGCAGCACCTGCGCCGCCAAAGTCTACGATCTACGGTGACTCAGTGGCGCGCCTGCAGCACTTTGAAGATCAGCATCCCCGCGAACATTGCGATGACAAATACCCAGGCTTGCCAATGCCCGGTTGGCAATAACACCAGCGCGGGCCCGGGGCAGATGCCCGCAATGCCCCAACCGACCCCGAACAGCAGGCTGCCAGCGATCAAGCGTCGATCCAGTTCACGACTGACCGGCAATTGCATCGGAGCGCCCAGCAAAGAGGTGGGGTGTTTCATCGCCCAATGAAACGGCGCCCAGGCCACCGCAATGGCAGCGATCATCACCAGTGCCAGGGAGGGATCCCATCGACCGGTGATATCGAGAAACCCCAGCACCTTCGCCGGGTTGGCCATACCGGCCAATAGCAGGCCGATGCCGAACACCAGGCCGGCGAGGAAAGCGGTCAGTTTTTTCATGCTCAAAATCCCAACAGATGACGCATCACAAACACGGTCACAAAGCCTGTGAACATGAAGCTCAACGTCGCGACGATGGAACGGGGCGACAGTCGCGAGATGCCGCACACCCCGTGGCCACTGGTGCATCCCGAGCCATATCGGGTGCCGATCCCGACACACAATCCAGCGATGATCAGCCCCACGGCGCCCGTCTTGAATTCAATGGTCGGCCATACCTGAAACAACGCCCATAGCAGGGGGGCGACCAGTAGCCCGAGGATGAACAAGGCTTTTTCACCTCGACCGGAATCGTCGGGTGACATCAGGCTGCCCAGCAATCCGCTGATCCCGGCAACCCGTCCATTGGCTACGATCATCACGCTCGCCGCCAAGCCGATCAGCGCACCACCGGCCAACGCGGACCACGGGGTGAAGTTAATCGTATCGAGCATCATCGCCATTCTCCTGGCCGGTAAAAAAATCAGCCTGCAAGCACACGCTTGCTTGAGCTTAGAGCAGTGCTTGCGAGAAAACCCTACGACGAAAGATCCCGATTTCTGCGGGCGCGTCACAAACCTCGGTGCTGGATCGTCACCTTATTGAATCCCCCGTCCGTAGCGGTGATTACCTGATACGAAGAAACCCCGGGTAGATCGGATCTACCCGGGGTTTCCTGTTTCAAGCAGCGCAAAGCTGTTAATCAATAACGCTGATACTTCGAGCCAAACTCAGGGCGGTTTTCAGCGACGTAGAGTTTGCTGGCCTGGCTGTCTTTGTGATCAGCGCCGACAGTGTTCACGTTCAGTGTTGCCGGTTGGCTGACTTTGGCTGCCGCAACGACTTGCGAGGTGGCATGTGGGGCAGCGATGGCGGATGCTGCGCCAAGAACCGACAGGGCGAAACCAAGACCAATGATGCTTTTCATGATGTTGCTCCAGTAGTGTGGGGAGAAGATGTGGCCACTGTAGTGCTGGAGCGTCGCGATGAAAAAACACCCTTGCGCATAGTTGATATCGAGCGCGTTGATCCACTGTCAGCGGGGTGTGGTGTCGCTGAGCCAACGCTGCTTGAGTTGTTCGAGCCGTCCGTCGCGTCTCATCTCATCCAGCGCCTGCTGCCAGCGCGCCACCTGATGAGCATCGGTGAGCGGGGAAAACGCAATGTAGGTGCCTTGCTTCATCAGTGGCATTTGATAATGCAACTGACTGGGCGCCAGGCCTTCTTCCCGCGCCAGGGTGGTGATGGAGAGGGTGTCCGCCACCACGAATTCGGTACGACCCAGGCGCGCCAGGCGCATCATTTGTTCGGGCGTTTCCACGCCGTATAAATTGTTCAAACCCTGTTTCTGCAAATAGCTGTAAACCAGCCATTTTCGCGGGACGACGATGCGCCCCAGGCTGCCGGCGTCCTGCAAGTTGTGCACCGGTTTTTGGGTGCCGTTGGCGGAATAGAGCGCCGTTTCCACTTCCATCAACGGGCCGACCCACTGGTATTGGCCATCGCGCTCGGCGGTGCGCAACACAGTAAATACGCCAGTGGCAGGCTCTGTGGTGGCGACACGCAAGGCGCGCAGCAAAGGGACTTGTTGGAGATGCACCCGGTCTCCGGCGCTTTCGGCCAGCGCCTGCACCACATCGACACCAAACCCCACCATTGTGTTGCCTTGCTGGAAATGCAGGGGCGGATGGTTGTCGGTGAGCAGGTTCAAATCGGCCGCCACCGCAGTGAATGTCAGGAAAGACAGCAGGCAACCGGCAATGCGCTTCATGAATCGTCCTTGATCGAATGAGGTGCAAATCTTAGTACGCGCTCATTCAACTGTCCCGAGAATTTGTCGGACCATTTCGTCAAACTTGAGGATTTAGGGGCGTTGTAAACACTAAATAACTGCGGGAGCGAGCCTGCTCCCACATTTGATCTCTGCCGGTTCGTAGAGCTTGATCAGTAGCGCTGATATTTCGAACCGAACTCAGGGCGATTCTCCGCGACCACCACACCCCCTTGTACGGCATTCTTCGGGCTGATCGACGCGACACGTTCGCGCTGTTCTTGCAGACGATCAGCGCCGCCTTCCGCGACGCGGTTCTCGATCAGGCGATCGGAACCACCTTCAGCCACACGATTCTGTTGCAACCGGTCCGAGCCACCTTCCACCAACAGTTGCTGGATCTGGCTGTGGGACGCAACGTTGACGGTATTGGCCGATGCCAGGTTCGACAGACCGAGGCCGCCAACCAGTGCCAGACCGAGTGCCAGGGACGAGACTTTCGAGAAGTTGAACATGGGTGATTCTCCGAGCGCTTGAGTGTGTGTGGGGCGGTAGCAGCTGCTATCCGGTGAACACAGTTAAACGCTCGGGTGTATCGGTGATGTGTGTTTGAACGCGCTGAAATCGGCATCTACGTATCGGATCGGGGTTCTTATACAGACGGATACAAAAACCCCTATGGTCATCAAAGGGAGCATTTCACGGCGCGCCGAGCAACTCCACGGGGTAGGAGAACACGTAGCCTTCGCTGCGTACGGTTTTGATGTAGGTCGACTCCCTGGAATCATCCATCAGCCGTTGGCGCAGACGGCTGACCAATAAGTCGATGGAGCGGTCGAACAGGTCGGCGTCGCGGCCCTGCGTAAGGTTGAGCAACTGGTCGCGACTGAGCACTCGCTGCGGGTGATCGAGGAATACCCGGAGCAAGCGGTATTCGGCGCCACTGAGTGCAACCATCGTGTCGTCTTCGTCCAGCAAGTGGCGGGCGGTGGTGTCCAGGCGCCAGCGGCCGAAACCCAGCAACCGGCCGCTTTCGGTGATGAGCAGGTTGGGCGGCAGCATCCGGGTACGGCGCAGCACGGCATTGATCCGCGCCAGCAATTCGCGGGCGGCGAACGGTTTGGTCAGGTAGTCGTCGGCGCCCATTTCCAGGCCGAGGATGCGGTCGGTTTCGTCGTTGCGTGCGGTGAGCATCAGGATCGGCGTGACTTTGTGCTTGCCCGAGCGCAGCTCGCGGCACAGCAGCAGGCCGTCATCACCGGGCATCATGATGTCGAGCACGATCAGGTCCACGGTGTTGGTTTCAAGAAAGCTGCGCATCTGTCGGCCATCGGCGACCACCGTGGTGCGCAGGCCGTTCTTTTTCAGGTAATTACCGACCAGTTCGCGGATCTCGCGATCGTCATCGACGATCAGGATGTGGTTCACGTGTTCCATTGCTCAACCCTCTTGTTATTCGCCTGTCGCGCATTCTAGGGCGCCGCGCCGCGCCGCGCCTGCCTGCCTGCCTGCCTGCCTGCCGGCCTTTGTATCTCACTGTATCGGGTGCCTTGTGTGACACCTTACGCCTTAATAGTCCCGGTTTTAGGACACATGGCGGATACCTCAGGCCGATTAAATGGGTTCCATCGAGACAGGACGACTTGCCTCGCTCCACTGCCCATCGACTTAGAGGACATCATCATGAACTGGAACAAACGGGTTGCCGCTGGCTTCTTTGCTGTCCTGAACGTTGCAGCGTTTTCGGCCCATGCGGATGCTCAGGCCCACAGTACCCAGCTGGATATCAAGAAGGTGATTTCTACTGTAGAAGACGGCGGGGCGAATTGCGGAATTGTGAATGCGCGGATGACGTATCTGGATTCGAGTGGTACGCAGAAGGTACTGGATTACAGCAAGTTTGCGGCGTGTGGCAATCAGGGCGGTTGACCTTGGCGGCCTTCGGGCTGACCAGGTTTACCCCCGATGTACCCGTCAACCTGTGGGAGCGAGCCTGCTCGCGATGGCGGTCGATCAAGCAGCATCAATGTTGGATGTGCCAGCCTCATCGCGAGCAGCCTCGCTCCCACAAGGCCGGCTCGCGAGGTTACGGCTCACATTAGCTTTGTTATGCAACCACCTGATAACACGGAACATAAGCCGCGCCACCCGGCAGTTTCATCCGGTGCTGCGCAACGAAGGCCTTGAGCAGTTGATCCAGAGGATGCATGACCGCTGCATCGCCACGGATCTGGTAAGGCCCGTGTTCTTCGATCAGGCGGATGCCCTTGTCCTTGACGTTGCCGGCGACGATGCCGGAGAACGCGCGGCGCAGGTTGGCCGCCAGTTCGTGAGGTGGCAGGTTACGGCTGAGTTTCAGGTTGGCCATGTTTTCGTGGGTCGGGTCGAACGGGCGCTGGAAGCCTTCGTCGATTTTCAGCAGCCAGTTGAAATGGAACGCGTCATTGCGCTCGCGGCGGAACTGTTTGACCGCTTTGAGGCCTTGAGTCATCTGGCGCGCGACTTCTGCGGGGTCGTCGATGATGATCTCGTAGTGTTGTTTCGCGGCGTCACCCAGCGTTGCGCCGACAAACGCGTCCAGTTGCTCTAGATACGGCGCGGCATGTTTCGGCCCGGTGAGGACCACGGGGAAGGGCAGGCCGGCATTGTCCGGGTGCATCAGGATGCCGAGCAGGTACAGGAACTCTTCGGCCGTGCCGGCGCCGCCCGGGAAAATGATGATGCCGTGGCCCACGCGGACGAAGGCTTCCAGGCGTTTCTCGATGTCCGGCAGGATCACCAGTTCGTTGACGATCGGGTTAGGCGCTTCGGCGGCGATGATGCCGGGCTCGGTCAAGCCGAGGTAGCGGCCACCGTGGATGCGTTGCTTGGCGTGGGCGATGGTCGCGCCTTTCATCGGGCCTTTCATCACGCCAGGGCCGCAACCGGTGCAGATGTCGAGGCTGCGCAGGCCCAGTTCGTGGCCGACTTTCTTGGTGTATTTGTATTCTTCGGTGTTGATCGAGTGACCGCCCCAGCACACCACGATCTTCGGCTCGACACCCGGGCGCAGGGTGCGCGCGTTGCGCAGCAGGTGGAAGACGTAGTCGCTGATGCCTTGGGACGTGCTCAGGTCGATGCGCTGGGCATCGAGTTCGTTTTCGGTGTAGACGATGTCACGCAGGGCGCTGAACAGCATTTCCCGGGTGCTGGCGATCATTTCACCGTCGACGAAGGCGTCGGCCGGGGCATTCAGCAGTTCCAGGCGTACACCGCGGTCCTGCTGGTGGATGCGGATTTCGAAATCTTTGTAGGCTTCGAGGATGGTCTTGGCGTTATCAACGTGGGCGCCGGTGTTGAGGATGGCCAGGGCGCACTGGCGGAATAAGGTGTAAGTGCTGCCGGATCCGGCTTCGCTCAGTTGCTGTACTTCACATTGAGAAAGGGTTTCCAGGCTGCCTTTAGGGCTGACGGAGGCGTTGATTACTTGTCGTTGGGTCATTCAATGATCCTTAAAACGATGCTGTTCATACAGGCGAATGGCATCCGAATAGTGTGTATCCATGAAAGAAGATGGCACGAACTGCGCTGTATCGCCATGTTCCAAGGTGACGATGAAAAGATGAAGAGACACCCAGCATAGCTAAATCCTGCACAGGGGCGATAATGCCCCGCAGTCTTTTCGCTCACCGATCCTTTTACCATTGATGCAAGGAACCCCGTCACGATGTTCGAAATCCAGCCGATGAACGCCGAACTCTTTCGAAAGCAGACGCGGCGCAGCACGGTCATTATTGCGCTGATATTCCTGGCGCTGGCGATGGTGCTGTCCACCGCGGCGGTGGCGTTGTTTGGCGAGCCAGGGGGCGACAACCTGCGATTTAATGTTGGCGGCGTGTTTGTCGCGGTGCTGCTGATGGCGGCGCTGATGCGCGGCACATTCTGGTCTCAGGCCTGGATGGCGCCAGCGGTGTACGGCTGGCAACTCAAGCGCAGCCTGATGAGCATCACCAATGTGATGCATCAGGTGACAGCGGCGGTGGAGACGGGTGATCCGACGGCCATGAAGTTGCTGCGTTTCTACCATCTGGGCTTGAGCCAGATGCACGAACTGGACGGCAACTCCAGCGACCATGGGCAATTGAGCCGGGAAATGGAGCAACACAAGGCGCGGATGGAAGCGCTGGGCCTCGACACCGAACAGACGCAGTTGAATCCCGCCTGGCTTGAAGCGGTGAAGCAGCCGCCGAAGTAAATCCCGTGGGGCGGCCTCGACACCCCCACACAAACCCGTCAGAACGCGAGCGAATCGCCTATCTTGTTTCTGGTGGGGCCTAGCGGTCCGAGTGTCAAACACGACTGGATGGCGCTAAAAGGGCGAACGGGAAAATTCGCCATGTCATAACGATTCAGGGAGCGTCATGGGACACCCGTCCATCAACGACCGTATTGAACACACCCGGCCCACCGCGCCTTGGGTGCCGGAGCAGATTGAGTCCAGGCTCAGGGTCCGTTACGCGGTTGTTTTGCTCGTGGCCGTGTGCCTGTCTTTGACGGCCATTGTGATCTGGGAAGTCTGGAACTCGCGTCAGTACCACTTGCATGACAAAGCAGTGACGATGTCCAACCTCGCCCAGACCTTGGCGTCACAAGCGCAGTCGTCGATCAAACAAGCCGATACGCTGCTGTTTGCCTTGGTGGACCGCGTCGAAAACGAGGGCGTGGCCCCGGCGCAGTTGCCCAGATTCAGACGTTTGCTCGCCGCCCAGCGCAGTGAGCTGACTCAGCTCCATGGCTTGTTCGTATTTGACGAAAAAGGGGGGTGGATCGCCAATTCCAACGGTGCGGATATACCCGGCGCGAACAATTCCGACCGTGAATATTTCATTTACCATCGCGATCATCCTGACCGCGGCCCGCATATCGGTCCGTCGATCAAAAGTCGTTCGACCAGCGAATGGATCATGACCGTGTCACGCAGGATCAATCATCCGGATGGCAGCTTCGCCGGTGTGGCGCTGGCAACGATCTACCTCAACCATTTCCTCGGGCTGTACGACAGCATCGACATGGGCAAAAACGGCGTGATCAACCTGATCGCCGACGACGCCAGCATCGTCGTTCGCCGGCCATTCAACGAAGCAGAAGTCGGCACCAGCGTCGCGAAGGGGCCGCTGTTCACGCAACTGTTGCCCAAGGGCAGTTCCGGCACGGCAACCGTCAAGTCTTATGTGGATGGTGTCGAGCGAGTGGTGGGGTTTCGGCGGGTCGACGGTTATCCGCTGATTATCTTTGCCGCGCTGGACAAGGATGATGTCCTTGCCGGCTGGCGTGAGGAGTCAATCCTCAGTGCCGCCATCGTGCTGTTGCTGCTGGTGTTTCTGGTAGGGCTCGGCTATCGCCTCATTCGCTTCATGAAGCAGCAGAACCACATTCAAAGCGTGTTGCTCGATGCCCAGGAAAAGCTCATCGAGGTCAACCGCAGCCTTGAATTGCTGGCGCTCGAAGACGCACTCACCGGGCTCTCCAACCGGCGTCAGTTCGATCTGTTCATTCTCGCGGAAATGGGCCGGGCCCGGCGCACGGTGACCCACCTCGCCATGCTGATGATCGATGTCGATCACTTCAAGAGCTTCAACGATCGTTATGGGCACGTGGCGGGTGATGAGTGTCTGCGCAAAATCAGCGCGATCATCAAGGACAACATCAAACGCCCTGGCGATCTGGCCGCCCGTTATGGTGGCGAGGAGTTCGCGGTGGTGCTGCCCGGCACCGACTATGTGGGGGCGTTTCTGGTCGCCGAAAAAATTCGTCGTGCGGTCCAGCAGGCCGGGATCGAACACAGCGAATGCGCGGAGGGTACGGTGACCGTCAGCGTGGGGGTTTGCGCTTACAACCCGGCCTCGCAGGATCAGCCCGACGACCTGGTCAGCGCTGCGGACAAAGCGTTGTATGTGGCCAAGGCCAGTGGGCGCAACATGAGCGTCATCGCAAACTGACTTCAAACGAAGCGGTCACTGCCCTGGACCAATTGGGTGGACAGGTACGATTGCTTGAGTTTTTCCAGCCACCAGCCCAGCGCACGGCCGTCATGATCGCCGCGCCAGCCGGCGTACAGGATGTTGGGCTCTCGCGGATCAGCCATCTGTTTTTCCATCAGCGTTCCGTCTTTTAGTAACGCGCCGACCCGATGCCGGGGCAACCAGCCTACGCCCAGTCCAGCGCACTGGGCGAGAATCTTCGCGCGCATGGTCGGCACCGCGAGGACCGGTTGGCCGCCGGAGACTCCATACGTGCTGCCTTCCGTGGCCCGGGATGAATCGGCCACGACAATCGCTCGGTGCTGCGCCACCATCGCCCGTGAAATCGGTTCCCTGGCCTTGGCCAGCGGGTGTTTGGGCGAGACCGCGAACACCCATTCCATTTGCCCCAATTGCATCCAGCGCAGGCTGGGAATGGCCGGCGGCTCATTGGTAGCGCCGATGATCAAGTCCGCGCGGCCTTCGCGCAGGGCTTCCCATACGCCTTTGAGTACTTCGTGGGTGATGCGCAGCGGTACGCCGGACTCCAGCGCATCGAACTCGTGAATCACCGGAATCAGGGCTTCGAACTCGAGCAATTCGTCGGTGACGATCCACAGCCGACTCTCCCAGCCATTGGCCACTTGTTGCACCCGTTGGGTCAGCCGGGCGACATCCTGCATCAGTCGCGCCGCTTCGTTCACCAGCAACTCGCCAGCGGGGGTGAGCTGCAAACGGTAACGACGCCGATCGAATAGGAGCGCATCGAAGCGCTCCTCCAGTTGCCGCGCGGCGTAGGACACGGTTGAAGGCGCTTTGCCCAAGTGAGCGGCGGCCCGCGACAGGCTGCCGGTTTCGCGGATGGCTTCGAGCAACGTCAGGTCTTCAATCGACAGCATTTTCTATCCTCGGCGGGTGTTTCAGGCGGCCCGGCGTAATTTCCACCGCCTGATCAGCCGAAGATAGACCACGACGTTGATTGCCAGCACCACGCTGCCCAGCGCCAGTTGAATCGCCGGTGTCAGGCCGGCGGGGTAGATGACCGGCCACACGTAGTGCTCGATGAAACCACCGCCGTAACCGGTTTGCCCGGCGGCCTGGCGCATGACGTTTTCCCATTGAGTCAGGGGACACATCAGGTGGAAGACTTCCACGCTCACGCCCCACGCAGCGGCGGGCAGGTGCCACCAGATCAGCGGGCGCCATTTGAGCACTAGCAGCCCGCCGAACAGCACGAACAGAATGAACAGCAAATGAAACAGCACCAGCCCATCGGCGGCGATCCGGTAAAGCATGTCGACTCCCTGACGCGTTAGGCGAATGGCTCCATGGTACTCGGGTTCTCTGTATTTACAGCGGTTCAGAACCCTTCGGCGTGCGCTGCCCGCAAGTGCGCAAGATTGTTCAAGCCATTGAACGTCGCGGCTGGCAGAGTGTGGCGTCTTCCCCTGGTTGTAGAGCGTTATGTCGAACTCACTCATGCCGCGCAACGCCTTTCTTCGCGGCGCCGTAGCGATCATGCCGTTGTCCCTGGCGACTGCGCCTTGGGGGCTATTGGCCGGGTCCATGGCCATTGAGGCCAATCTCACGCCCCTGCAAGGTCAAGGGTTGTCGAGCATCGTGTTTGCCGGTGCCGCGCAATTGGTCGCTATTGGCATGCTGAAGGGCGGCGCCGGGATCTTTTCGATTCTGCTGACCACGCTGTTACTGACCTCCCAGCATTTGCTGTACGGGATGAGCATGCGCTCGGTGATTTCACCGCTGCCGGGCCGCTGGCGCGTGGGGCTGGGTTTTTTGCTCACTGACGAGCTGTTCGCCCTGACCAGCCAGCATGACAAACAGCAGTTCAATCGCTGGTTTGCCCTGGGCGTGGGCCTGACGTTTTACATCGCCTGGAATCTGTTCACACTGGCCGGCATCGTCCTGGGCAGCAGCATTCCTGGCCTCGAACACCTGGGGCTGGACTTCTCCATCGCCGCGACCTTCATTGCCCTGATCACCCCGGTGGTGCGCAACGTCCCAACAGTGGTCTGCGTCGCGGTTTCGCTGTTTTGTTCGGTGTTGTTCAGCTACTGGCAATGGGGCTCGGCGCTGGTGCTCTCGGGGTTGGCGGGCATGACCGCCGGCTTCATCTGCAACAAATTCCATGGGGGGCGCACATGATGGTCTGGGCTGTGATTCTCGGGATGGGCGTGCTCGTCTTCCTGAACCGCTACGTGTTCCTTGAACCTCGACTGCCGCTGCGCTTGAGCAGCAATGCCCGGCAGTTCCTCGGGTTTGCCGTGCCGGGGATGTTGACCGCGATCTGCGGACCGATTGTGTTCATGCCGGACAAACAGCTGAATCTGCAGTGGGACAACCCGTACCTGATCAGTTCGCTGGTGGCCGTGGGGTTGGTGCTGTACACCCGCAACACTTTGCTCAGCATGTTGTTGAGCATGGGTTTTTTCTTTTGGCTGCGTTGGTGGCTTTGAGTCGCGCTTTGGAAACTGTTCTACGCTTATAGGGGATTTCTTCAGGAAGCGAGGTGAGTATGGCCAATGAACCAAAACGTCCTGGTCTGGATGATGAGGATGAGCCCAGCGAAGACGAGCTTGAGCGGCAAAGGCGCTCGACGCCGGACTGGAAGCACCCCGACGATGGTAAAGAACTGTCAGATCGTGACCAAGAGCCGCCGCTGTAGCCCTGACTGGTCCGCATATCCCACCGCTATCAAGCTCAAGACGATCTTCAGTCGAGCAAGAAACCTGTGGCGAGGGAGCTTGCTCCCGCTTGAGTGCGAAGCACTCACAAAATCGGCATTAGTTGCCACATTCTTGGGGCCGCTACGCAGCGCAGCGGGAGCAAGCTCCCTCGCCACGAAAGCAGGTGTGCCTGAAGTACTGTGCTTGATTGAACAGTAATTCGCGATCAAACGGGGCAGGTGAGGCCGTCAGATCGCCTCATTCCAGCGTATCTGCGTGATACCCAATCGTTGAGCACTCAAGCGAGCCGTTTCGGGGGAGGCGTGTGCGGCGATCTTTCGGTCGGATTGCGGAAACGCATGCGCCGAGGCTGAACGAATCGCGTCCACATCGGAGAACTGTTCGGCCAGCTTGAAAAAGTGCTGACGAACGCCGCCGAGCAGATAGTGCACGGCATAGGGAACGAGTTCGCTCATGTATTCCTCCTGAGGTCAGCCAAGGCATTGGCTCAGTCGTTGAATAGGAGATTCAGAGAGATCTGCGGTGCAGGCGCTGTCCAGAATTGAGAAGGCTGAAAAAGAAAGAGACCCTGATGGGTCTCTTCTTCAGAGTGCAGCGATGTACGAATCGTTCAGCTATTGGTGATCTGATCCGCGCATCACTTCAAAGATCGTCCAGTGACGGAAAATCCGGGTGGGAGGCCCGATAGCCCAACGTCTTGTCGATCCAGGCATTCAGTTCGTTGACCATCACCGGCGGCTTGCCGGAATAGGTTGCGAGGGTTGAACGCAGGATGTCGTTGATATTGGGGATGGAACGCAGGTTTCGGGTCTTTATGTATTGCCCGATAAAACAGTCAAGTTGATAGCGTTCTGTCAGCGACAGGTACACGCAGTCCAGACCGCTGACTTGATTAATTACAAGATCGTCGCGCAACTTAGTTCTCTGCAATGCTTGTTAGATTTAGGGATTTCCTTGTTTATTGACTCTTTGGTCAATTGAGTAATGCCAGGGGAAATGCGGCGCGCATGCTAACTTTAGCGTTACTAAATGTATGTACGATGATTCATTTGTCAGACAAGCGGTTAATACGTCGTTTTGCCGAATGCCGGCAAGTGTTTCTGCGGTGAAACAGTCGGTGTAACGTTTAGGTCGTTCGGTTACTTAGTTGCGGGAATGGATCCAATTTAAATTAGCTCATTAATCAACATTGCACCCTGGTTCCTGACATTTCCCACTGCCTTATCGACCCTATACCACTCGAACACTTCGCTGACTTCACCCTGCATTAGCACCATCTGCTCGGCACGCTCTTTGGGCGTGGCCGGGTCCAGCCATTCATGTGCCAGTTCTGCAGACAACACCACCGGACGCCGGTCATGTATGTCGAGCATGCCGCCAGCGCTGTCCGCCGTGATGATGACGAAACCGTCGCCTTCCTTTTGCTCATTCCCACCAGAGGGAAACTGGCCGATCGCCGCGCAGCAGATCGGCGCCCGATCCCGTCGGCGAATCAGCCACGGCTGCCGTGTCGCGTCGCCGGCATCCACCCATTCGAACCAGTTGTCGATCGGCACGATCGCACGGTGCGGCCAGATCGCCCGGAAGAACGGGCCATGAGCGACTTTCTCGACCCGGGCGTTGATCGGCGGCGCCCGGTCCTTCGCCCAGTGCGGCCGCCATCCCCAGCGCACCGAATCGGCGTGCAACCCGTCAGGCTCAAGGTGCAGCAGGGCGAGCTGAGTGGTGGGCGCGGCGTTGTAGCGGGCCAGGGGTTCATCACCGACATGGTTGATCAGCGCGTCGGGGATGCTCAGCACCGCGACAAAGTCGTGAATGCCACGGTATTGCGACAGTCGTCCGCACATCGGCTGACCTCTGGCTGGAAAGCGCTGGCTGGAGCGTTCAGCTTAGTCTTCAAATCACATGGGCACGCTGCAACTCGGTCAGCGACAACGCCTTCAATTGCGCGAGCAACGGGTGCCGCCGATCACGAGGATGTGACAGCTCCACAGCCAGTTCCTGGCGAATGCTGCTCGGGCGATTGTCCATCACCAAGACGCGATCACTGAGGTACAGCGCTTCATCGACGTCGTGCGTCACCAGCAGCAAGGCGATGGCGTGACGCTCGGCCAGTTGCAGCAGCAGGTCCTGGAGTTTCATTCGCGTGAAAGCGTCCACTGCGCTGAAGGGTTCATCGAGTAACAAAACCTGTGGCCGCGAGTAGAGGCCGCGGGCGATCGCCACCCGTTGCGCCATGCCGCCGGACAAGGCTTTCGGCAACGCATGAGCGAAACCGCCGAGGCCGACTTCTTCGATCAATTGCGCGACCCAGGCCTTGTCGTAATGGCTGTCGGCGCTGAAACCGATGTTTTGCTCAACCGTCAGCCAAGGCATCAGCCGGGGTTCCTGAAACACAAAGGCGACTTCCCCGGCGTTGTTGCGAAGCTCACCTTGAAAGTCCTTTTCCAGACCGGCGACGATCCGCAGCAAGGTGCTTTTGCCGCAGCCGCTGGGACCCAGCAGGCTGACGGTTTCCCTGGGCTGCAATTGTAAATGGACGTTCTTGAGGACCGTAATGGCGGCGAAGGTTTTGCGCTCGACGCAAATGTCCAGCAGGTGGTCGGTCATGCCTCAATCCTCTGCGCTTTGGCCGTTGAAAGTGTCGCGCCAGGACAGGAAGCGTTTCTCCAGGCCGGCGAGGATGCCGTCGCTGAGTTTTCCCAGCAGCGCCAAAACGATGATCGCGGCGAGGACGATGTCCGGGCGGGAAGTCTCGCGACCGTCACTGAGTAAATAGCCCAGGCCCTTGGTGGCGGCGATCAGCTCGGCGGCCACCAGAAACATCCAGGCCAGGCTCATACCGCTGCGCAGTCCAGTAAACAGGCCGGGCAGGGCGGCGGGCAGCAGGATTCGCCGGATCAGGCGCCACCGGCTGAAGCCGTACATTTGCCCGACTTCCACCAGTTTGCGGTCGATGTCGCGGATCGCCGCGACGCCGTTGAGGTACACCGGAAAGAATGCGCCGATGGCGATCAGGACGATTTTTGAGGTCTCGTCGATGCCCAGCCACAGCAGCAACAGCGGCACCCAAGCCAGGCTCGGAATCGAGCGTAATCCGGCGAACGTCGGTTCCAGCCAGGCTTCGGCTTCGCGGCTCAAACCGACCCACGCGGCGAACACCAGGGCCAGGCTGGCGCCAATGGCGAAACCGAGCAGCACCCGCAACAGACTGGCGCTGATGTGTTTCCACAATGCGCCCTCGGCCAGGTCACTGAGGGTCAACGCGATCTCACTTGGGGCCGGCATCTGATAGGACGGCAACCAGCCGATACGCACGACGAATTCCAGCACCAGAACGATCAGCACCGGCAGCGCCAGGCCCTTGAGGCGTAATTGCCAGGCTTCGTTCAGTCGGCGGGGTGCAGGCAATGTCAGGCTCGCGGGCAGTTCTTTGCTTTTGCTGGTCATGGGGTTCTCCGGTCACGACGAATCCGCGACGGGCGCGGGTTCGGTTTCAACAGTGGCAATGGTTACTGACGGGCCACGGTTTCCTTGAAGCCGGTGTCGATCAACTGATCGATCACCTGATCGACATTCACCCCACGGCGGACCAGTTCTTCAGAGACCAGAATCGGTGCGGCGGCTTTGGAGGCAATCACATCCCTGGCGGTCAATTGCGGGCTGCTGAGGTCGGTGCGGGACAATTGCAGCTTGGCCACTTCCAGCGGCAGACCGGATTCGCTCGCGAGCAACTTCGCCAGTTCCTCAGGATTTTTCACCGCCCAGTCCCGGGCCTTTTCATAGGCGCTCAAGACGGTTTCGATGGTCTGCGGATGCTCTTTGGCGTAGGTGTCGGTGACGCTGACCACGCCGTAGCTGTTGAAGTGGGTGTTGCGATACAACAGGCGCGAACCGGCCTGGACTTCGCTGGCCGCCATGTGCGGATCAAGGCCGGCCCAGGCGTCGACGTCACCTTTCTCCAATGCGGTGCGACCGTCCGGATGCTGCAAATGCACCAGCTCGACATCGTCCTTGCTCAGGCCTGCCTGTTGCAGGCTGCGCAAGGTGAACAGGTACGGGTCGGTGCCTTTAGTGGCGGCGATTTTCTTGCCCTTTAAGTCCGCCACGGTTTTGTATGGCGAATCCTTGCGCACCACCAAGGCGGTCCATTCCGCGCGGCTGTACACATAGACCGATTTGATCGGGCTGCCGTTGGCGCGGCTGAGCACAGCAGCCAGGCTGGCGGACGACGCGAAGTCGACGCCGCCACTGTTAAGGTATTCCAGCGAGCGATTGCTGCCCTGGCTCAACACCCAGCTGACCTTGGTCTGTGGCAGGGCTTTTTCGAGGAAACCGAAGTGCTTGAGCACCAGGCTCACCGGCGAGTAATAGGCGTAGTCCAAGTGCACTTCTGCCGGTACGCTTTCGGCGGCCTGCGCCACGGGTTGCAGGCTCAGGGTCAAGGCGCAGGCACCCAGCAGGTACCTAAAGTCAGGAAATCGGAAGGTCAGTTTCATGGCACAGCTCCGGGCAAGGCGGTGAGATTCTTATGTCCAAATAATTATTTTTTACCAATGCTTCCTGCATAAAAGGAATATTGCAGGCTCTGTGCCATGTCTTGCAGTTGCAGGTTTTCCAGGGCTTTGGCGGCGAGGACAAGGGGATTGGCTGTACGGGTGAAAACAGTCTGATGAGTCACTGTTGCTGTGCCAACAGCGCTGTTTGCTGGTCATGAGCTTATGCATAAATCGAATTTATAATCTGAGCTGTAAGAGCGTTAGGGTCTATACAAATAACGTTCCTGGAGCCCCCGATGAACCTGTCCCGATTCTTGCGCGGTCTGTTGACCAGCGCCTTGTTTGCCGCGCCACTGAGCTACGCCGCAGAACCCGTCGTGTTGCACGTCGGGGATCAGAACTACTACAACGTTCGCGCTTCGGTGGAAGCGTCGGGTGTGCTGGAAGGGGCGCCTTATACCGTCGACTGGAAGCACTTCCAGGCCGCCGCTCCGCTGGCCGAAGCACTCAACACTGGCGCCCTGGATCTGGGCTTTCTCGGTGATTCCGGCTTCCTGTTCCTGGCAGCCAAACAGGCACCGGTAAAGTTGATCGGCGTGTCACGGCAGAACCCCGACACCATCGCCTTGCTGGTGCCCAAGGACTCACCGGTCAAAACCATTGCCGATCTAAAGGGCAAGAAAGTCGCTTACTGGCCGGGTGCCTGGAGCCAGCAGCTGACCCTGCGCGCATTGGAAAAAGCCGATCTACCGGAAGACTACGTCGACTTCATCAAACTGATGCCCATCGATGCCGCCGCCGCGCTACCGCAAGGCAGCATCGACGCCTTCCCGGTGTGGGAACCGTACATTTCCCAGCAGATTCTGTTCTCCGGCGCCCGACCGATTCTCACGGCGAAAAACCTCATGCCCGGCCTGAGCGCCATCGCTGCTTCGACGCCGTCGATCGACAGCAAGCGCGAAGCCATTGCCGACTTCCTGGTGCGCCTGAAAAAAGCCCGGGCCTGGGTCGACAACCACACCGACGAATACGCCGATCTCTGGGCGAAAAAGGCCAACCTCGACCAGAACGTGTCGCGCCATTGGCTGCGTCAGGCCCACATGACCGTCGGCCCGGTCGATGCGCAGGCGGCCAAGGATCTGCAGAGCACCGCGGACTTCCTGTTCAAGGTCAAGGCGCTGCCAACGGCATTAGCGACAGCGCCGATTATCGACAGCTCGTTCCAGCAGTCGCTGGCGCAGTAAGCCACGAGGGTGAGCGCTGGAACCAAACACTGTGTACCCTGATCCAACCTCGGCCTCAGCAACCTGCGGGCTGACAAGGGATCAATGGGCGAAGGGTTTTTGCCGTTTTAACGTGATGACCATTACGGTCTGGCCCAAGGCAAACCATGAAACAGTTGTTCAAGGTTCTCACTGCGCTCGCCATCGCTGTCGGGCTGGTGGGCTGCATCGCTTCACCGATCGAACTGACCCCGCAGACCGAGCAGCGTCTGCGCACGCAGCCACCGATCCGCTTTGTGCTGACCTTCGACGACGGTCCCAGCGCGTCAAGTTTCTGGAACCCGAGCATGACGGTGCTCGACAGCCTCGCGCAGAACCCGGTGCAACCGGGGATCAAAGCGGTGTTCTTCGTGCAGACAGGCGCGCCACGGGCCGGTGACAGTGACATCGGACGCGGGGTCATGCACCGGGAGCAGGCTGAAGGACATGTGCTGGGTTTCCACACCGCGACCCACTCGCACACCAATCACCGCTCGCTGAGCCCGGAAGAACTTGAGCAATCGTTGAGCAAGGGCAGTGCTGACATTGCCGCAATCACTGGCGCACCGCCCACCCTGGTGCGCCCGCCGTTCTGGAATTACGACAAACGTGTGTTCGCCGCCTATCAGCGGCACGGCATGCACCTGTTGCTGACCGACCTGAGCGCCAATGACGGCAAAATCTGGGGCTTCAACGCCAGCCCCCGGCGGCGGGCCAACATGCTGCGGCAACTGTCGGAAGTTCGCGAACGCATTGCGCTGGGCGAACTGCCGACGGTGGAAGGTGTGGTGCCTGTCGTGGTGACCTTCCACGACCTGAATCGTTATACCGCCCGGCATGCCCGCGAATACCTGCAAATCCTGCTCGACAGCGCGCGTGCCACCGGGGTGACGGTGGCACAAAAGCCGTTTTACGATGACACGGCGGCGCTGCAACGGGCGGCATTGGCGCGTACCGTGACCGACAGTGACCAAACCGTGAAGTTACCGGGCATATGGAACTGGCTCTGGGACGCTGATGCTGATTAAAACCTCAGCAAAATGAGAAGCAGCTAACACATATTGTGAGGTGAGGCTGACGCAGGCGGGCGAAAGTGGATCTATCCTGAACGGGTCGAATACGATCCCACGCCACGGAGGCGTCAGTCATGGTTCCCATTTCAGTCCTTTGCAACATAGTAGAGTCCGGTTTTAAGCCGCTTTCCTGCGATTGCACAGTGAGTCCCAATGGATTGTTGCGGATCAAGGTGTACGACCGGGCCACCGGGCGCATCGATTTGCTGATTCCCTGCGTATCGCCCGCCAAGCTGACCAGCGTTCGCGCGATCTCCGACTTTGTTGGCGAATTACGCACCGAACTGCGTGCCGGGCGTCGGGCCTTTGCCGGTTAGCGGGGCAGCAACTCATCAATCATCTTCAAGCAATGATTCAACCCCGGCGTCACATCGCCCACCCGTCGGCTGAGAATGATCGGCGAGGTCGCATTGTCTTCCAGCAACGGCGTGAACCCGATGTCGTCGCGGTGCAGCAACTGCACCGACGCGGGCACCAGCGTGACCCCGATCCCGGCCCCCACCAGACCGATTGCTGTTTGCAGTTCGTTGGTCCATTGCGCCACTTGGATGCTCACGCCGTAGGACTCGAACAGTGCAATCACATGATCGGCGTAGCTGGGGCGCGGATTGCCGGGGTACAGCACAAAGGGTTCCTTGGCCAGTTGGCGCAGGCTGATCGGCCCGGCCAGCAGCGGGTGGCCGGCGGGCAGGGCGGCGACCAGCCGGTCTTCGGTCAATACCGTCTGGATGATCGCCGGGTCATCGATGCGGATCCGCCCGAAACCGATGTCGATGCGCCCGGCCTTGAGCGCCTGCACCTGTTGCAGCGTGGTCATTTCCGAAAGCCCGAGCTCAAGCTCCAGAGGCTCGCCACTGCGCAGGCGACGAATCAGTTCCGGCAGCACGCCATACAGCGTTGATGGCGCAAAACCGATGCCCAGCCAGGTTTTTTCCCCTAGACCGATGCGTTTGGTGTTGTCGCAAACCTTGGCCAGTTGTTCGAGCAGGGCGGTGGAGCGTTCATGGAAGAAACGCCCGGCTTCGGTCAACTTCAGCGGGCGGCCGCGTTCGAGCAGTAACACCCCGAGTTCATCTTCCAGTTGCTGGATCTGCCGGCTCAGGGGCGGCTGGGCAATGTGCAGCCGTTCGGCGGCGCGGGTGAAGTTGAGGGTTTGAGCCACGACCTGAAAATACCGCAGGTGACGCAATTCCATGGTGCCTCCAGGCATTGAGTAGTTGGATACCTTTAAGGTATCGAGCCAGACCAATTCTATATTGGCCCTAGGCAAAAAGCCGTATGAGAATCCGTTTCAGAACTTCAAGAACCTGACGGGTATCGACATGCGTGCAACTGCCATTGAATCGATCGAGACGATCATCGTCGATCTGCCGACCATTCGCCCGCACAAGCTGGCCATGCACACCCTGCAGAAACAGACCCTGGTGATCATCCGCGTGCGCTGCGCCGATGGCATCGAAGGCATCGGCGAGTCCACCACCATCGGTGGCCTGGCCTATGGCAATGAAAGCCCGGACAGCATCAAGACCAACATCGACAAGCACTTCGCGCCGCTGCTGATCGGTGAGGACAGCGGCAATATCAATGCGGCGATGTTGCGCCTGGAGCGCAGCATCCGTGGCAACACGTTTGCCAAATCAGGTATTGAAACCGCGTTGCTCGACGCCCAGGGCAAACGCGTTGGGCTGCCCGTCAGCGAGTTGCTGGGTGGTCGCGTTCGTGATGCGCTGCCGGTGGCCTGGACCCTGGCCAGCGGCGACACTGGCAAGGACATCGCCGAAGCGGAAAAAATGCTCGACCTGCGCCGCCACCGGATCTTCAAGCTGAAAATCGGTGCCGGCGAAGTCAACGGCGACCTGGCCCATGTCATTGCCATCAAGAAAGCCCTGGGCGATCGCGCCAGTGTGCGGGTCGACGTCAATCAGGCCTGGGACGAGGCAGTCGCACTGCGCGCCTGCCGGATACTGGGCAGCAACGGCATCGACCTCATCGAACAGCCGATCTCGCGCAACAACCGCGCCGGCATGGTGCGCCTGAACGCCATGAGCCCGGCGCCGATCATGGCCGATGAATCCATCGAGTGCGTGGAAGACGCTTTCAATCTGGCGCGCGAAGGCGCCGCGTCGGTGTTCGCCCTGAAGATCGCCAAGAACGGCGGGCCACGGGCCGTGCTCAGGACCGCCGCCATCGCCGAAGCCGCCGGTATCGGCCTGTACGGCGGCACTATGCTGGAAGGAGGGATCGGCACGCTGGCCTCGGCCCATGCCTTTATCACCCTGAATAAACTGGCCTGGGACACCGAGCTGTTCGGCCCGTTGCTACTGACTGAAGACGTGCTCAGCGAGCCGCTGGTCTATCGCGATTTTGCGCTGCATGTGCCGCAAACACCGGGCCTTGGCCTGAGCCTGGATGAAGACCGCGTGGCGTTTTTCCGGCGCGACAAAACCTCCACTTCTGTTCATCAAGCCTGAGGAGAGCATCATGCTATTCCACGTAAAAATGACCGTGAACCTGCCGGTCGACATCAACCCGGAGCTCGCCGCTCAGCTCAAGGCCGATGAAAAAGCACTGGCCCAGCGCCTGCAAGAGCAAGGCAAGTGGCGTCACCTGTGGCGCATCGCCGGGCACTATGCCAATTACAGCGTCTTCGACGTTGACAGTGTTCAGGAGCTGCACGACTTGCTGATGCAATTGCCGCTGTTTCCGTACATGTCGATCGAGATCGACGCGATGTGCCGGCATCCTTCGTCCATTCGCGAGGATGACCGCTGAACCGAGTCTGTTCAGTTCGCTACGCCCATAATTACAAGATGAGGAACCCCAAAACATGAACGTCAAGATTTCCCACACTGCCAGTGCCCAGAAGTTTCTCGAAGACGCCAGCGGTTTGCTCAACGACGCAGGCGACCCTCGGGTCAAAGCCTTGGTTTACCGCATTCTGCGTGATTCGGTGAACATCATCGAAGACCTCGCCGTGACCCCGGGAGAGTTCTGGAAAACGGTCAATTACCTCAACGTGCTGGGCGCGCGTCAGGAAGCCGGCTTGCTGGTGGCCGGGCTCGGCCTGGAACACTACCTGGACTTGCTGATGGACGCCGAAGACGAGCAGGCGGGGAAGGCGGGCGGTACGCCGCGGACCATCGAAGGCCCGTTGTATGTGGCGGGTGCGCCGCTGTCCGAGGGTGAGGCGCGCCTCGACGACGGCGTCGATCCGGGCGTGGTCCTGTTCATGCAAGGCCAGGTGCGCAACACCGCTGGCGAGCCATTGGCCGGTGCGGTGGTGGATGTCTGGCACGCCAACACAGGCGGTACTTATTCCTACTTCGATACCACGCAATCGGAGTTCAACCTGCGCCGCCGCATCGTCACCGATGCCGAGGGTCGATATCGTTTTCGCAGCATCGTGCCGTCGGGCTACGGCTGCCCGCCGGACGGCCCGACCCAGCAATTGCTCGATCAACTGGGCCGTCATGGCCAGCGTCCGGCGCACATTCACTTCTTTATCTCTGCGCCGGACCATCGTCACTTGACCACCCAGATCAATCTCGATGGCGATCAGTACCTGCACGACGATTTCGCCTACGCCACCCGCGACGAGCTGATCGCCCACATCACCTTCAGCGACGACCCGCAGCGAGCAGCGGCCCATGGCGTGAGCGGCCGGTTTGCCGAAATCGACTTCGATTTCACCTTGCAGGCCTCCGCGCAACCTGACGAGCAGCAACGCCACGAGCGGGTTCGCGCACTCGAGGATTGATCGCCTCTCCATGTGAGAGCGAGCCTGCTCCGGGCGGCGTTCCGACGGAAGCGGAGTGTCATTCAACGTTGATGTTGAGGCTGATGGCCCTATCGCGAGCAGGCTCGCTCCTACAGTTGACCGAGTTTATTCAGGGCTAAGGCGGTCAAGTGTAGGAGCGAGCCTGCTCGCGATAGGGCCAGAACCTTCCACAAGTCAGCCCACTGACACACCGTTGCAGGTACTGCCTTAGAATGGCCCGACAACACCTATAACAACGAGAGTGACCCGATGATGCACGCGCAACTGTTGAGTCAGCGCAGCAGAGTATTCGACCAAGCCGACCCTTACGCGGTGTCGGGTTACGTCAATCAGCATGTCGGCAATCATTGCATCCTGATGCCCAGGGTCGGCCGTCCGCTGGCCAGCCTCGATCATCGCAAATTCGCCAGCCTTGACCTGTGCCGCATCAGCTACGGCGCCAGCGTGCGGGTGACCTCGGGCGCGCTGGAAACGATCTATCACCTGCAAGTGCTGCTGCGCGGCAACTGCCTGTGGCGCGGTCACGGTCAGGAACATTACTTTGCGCCGGGTGAATTGCTGCTGATCAACCCCGACGATCCGGTGGACCTGACGTACTCCGACGATTGCGAAAAATTCATCCTCAAGGTGCCCACTCGGCTGTTCGAGTCGGTATGCGAGGAGCAACGCTGGCGCTATCCGGGGCAGGGCGTGCGGTTTCTGGATAACCGTTATCAGCTCGATGAGCTGGAAGGTTTCGTTGGTCTGCTGGCGATGATTTGCCAGGAAGCCGAGGCCACCGAGCAGGTACCAAGGGTGCAGGAGCACTACGCGCAGATCATCGTCAGCAAGATGCTCAGCCTGATGAAAACCAACGTCATCCGCGGCAGCCTCGGCTCGCCGACGACGACGTTCGAGGGGATTGCCGATTACATCGCGCGCAACCTCAAGCAGGACATTGACAGTGAAGAGCTGGCGCGCCAGGCGCGGATGAGCCTGCGTTCGCTGTACGGCTTGT
The DNA here is from genome assembly GCF_059695935.1 of Pseudomonas sp. LBUM1660. Classification (NCBI taxonomy): domain Bacteria; kingdom Pseudomonadati; phylum Pseudomonadota; class Gammaproteobacteria; order Pseudomonadales; family Pseudomonadaceae; genus Pseudomonas; species Pseudomonas sp. LBUM1660. The sequence continues at coordinate 2,875,601 of NZ_CP166795.1, forward strand.
TCGAGCGCAACGCCGGCACCTCGCCGCAAAACTACATCCGGCATAAGAAGCTCGAATGCATCAACCGGTGCTTGAACGACCCGACCTGCAACGTGCGAAATGTCACGGAGGTGGCCATGGACTACGGCTTCCTGCACTTGGGACGCTTTTCTGACAACTACCGCAAACAGTTCGGCGAATTACCGTCCGACACCCTCAAGCGCCGCCACTGACCCACCACAAATCCCTGTAGCAGCTGTCGAGCCTGCGAGGCTGCGTCCGAGTGCGCAGCGCTCGCAGAATGGTTTACGCCGTATTTCAGACAGACCGCGCTGGTCCTGTTGGCGAGCGCTGCGCACTCGGACGCAGCCTCGCAGGCTAGACAGCTGCTGCAGGGAAGTGGGCCGTTTGCAGTAACCGGATACACGTCTGCACCCATCGGATAGTCCACCCCATCCCCCCGACCTAGCATGGCCCTGCCTGAATAACAACAATGGAGGCGGCGGCCATGTCCCTGCGACCCGAATACCTTCACTCCCTGCTTGAAGATGACAAAGAACAGGGCATCTACCGCTGCAAGCGCGAGATGTTCACTGACCCACGGCTGTTCGACCTGGAGATGAAACACATCTTCGAAGGCAACTGGCTGTACCTGGCGCACGAAAGCCAGATCCCCAACGTCAACGATTTCTACTCCACCACCATGGGGCGGCAGTCGATCTTCATCGCGCGCAACAAGGAGGGTGTGCTCAACGCCTTCATCAACGCCTGCAGCCATCGCGGTGCGACGCTGTGCCGGCACAAGACCGGCAACAAGAGCTCCTACACCTGCCCATTCCACGGCTGGACCTTCAACAACTCCGGCAAACTGCTCAAGGTCAAAGACCCGGCGGGCGCGGGTTACCCGGCGAGTTTCAATTGCGAAGGCTCTCACGACCTGACCAAAGTTGCGCGTTTTGAGTCCTATCGCGGCTTCCTGTTCGGCAGCCTCAATTCCGATGTCGTGCCGTTGGTTGAGCACCTGGGCGAGTCGGCAAAGATCATCGACATGATCGTCGACCAGTCCACCGATGGCCTCGAAGTGCTGCGCGGCTCCTCAAGCTACATCTACGAAGGCAACTGGAAACTCACCGCCGAAAACGGTGCCGACGGCTATCACGTCAGCTCCGTGCACTGGAACTACGCCGCCACCCAGAACCAGCGCAAACAGCGTGAGGCCGGCGACAGCAATCCGACCATGAGCGCCGGGGCCTGGGCCAAGCAGGGCGGGGGGTTCTACTCGTTCGACAAGGGCCACATGCTGCTCTGGACCCGCTGGTCCAACCCCGAGGATCGCCCGCTGTACGAGCGCCGCGACGAGTTGTCCCGGGACTTCGGCCAGGCGCGCGCCGACTGGATGATCGAAAATTCGCGCAACCTGTGCCTGTACCCGAACGTCTACCTGATGGACCAGTTCAGCTCGCAGATCCGCATCGCCCGACCGATCTCGGTCGACCGCACGGAAATCACCATTTATTGCATCGCCCCCAAAGGCGAAAGCGACCACGCCCGTTCGAGCCGGATTCGTCAGTACGAGGATTTCTTCAACGTCAGCGGCATGGCCACCCCGGACGATCTGGAAGAGTTTCGCTCGTGCCAGACCAGCTATCAAGGCAGCGTCACGACGTGGAATGACATGTCCCGCGGCGCCGAGCACTGGGTCGAAGGTGCCGATGAGGCGGCCAAGGAAATTGATCTGCACCCGCTGCTCAGCGGCGTGCGTACCGAAGACGAAGGCCTGTTCGTGCTGCAACACAAGTATTGGCAGCAAACCATGCTCAGGGCCCTGGCCACCGAACAGCCCGAATTGATTGCTGTGGAGGCCGTGTAATGATCCTCACTTATGACGCCGTGCGCGATTTTCTCTACCGCGAAGCGCGCTACCTCGATGACAAGCAATGGGACGACTGGTTGGAGATGTACGCCGCCGATGCCTCGTTCTGGATGCCGTCCTGGGACGACAACGACGAGTTGACCAAAGACCCGCAGCGGGAAATATCGCTGATCTGGTACGGCCACCGCACCGGTCTGGAAGACCGCATCTTCCGCATCAAGACCGAACGCTCCAGCGCCAGCGTTCCAGACACCCGCACTTCGCACAACATCAGCAACATCGAACTGCTTGAGCAGGCCGACGGCCTGTGCAAAGTGCGCTTCAACTGGCACACCCTGAGCTTTCGCTACAAGACCGTCGACAGCTATTTCGGCAGCAGTTTCTACACCCTCGATGTGCGCGGTGAAAACCCGCTGATCAAGGCCAAGAAAGTGATCCTGAAGAACGATTACGTTCGCCAGGTCATCGATGTCTACCACCTCTGAGGCGGCCGTCATGACTCATTCCATTGCATTCAATTTTGAAGACGGCGTCACCCGGTTTATCGACGCCAACGTGGGCGAAACCGTGGCCGATGCCGCGTACCGCCAAGGCATCAACATTCCACTGGATTGCCGCGACGGCGCCTGCGGGACCTGCAAGTGTTTCGCCGAGGCCGGCCGTTACGACTTGGGTGAGGAATACATCGACGACGCGCTCAGCGCTGATGAAGCGCGGCAGGGCTTTGTTCTGACCTGCCAGATGCGTGCCTTGAGCGATTGCGTGGTGCGAGTGCCGACCTCATCGCAAGTCTGCCGTACCCAGCAGGCCAGTTACGACGCCACCATCAGCGCCGTGCGGCAGTTGTCCGACAGCACCATCGCGCTGTCGATCAAGGGCGAAGCCCTGAGCAAACTGGCGTTTCTGCCGGGCCAGTATGTGAACCTCGGGATTCCCGGCAGCGAGCAGACCCGCGCTTATTCGTTCAGCTCGCTGCAGCGTGACGGCGAAGTCAGTTTTTTGATCCGCAACGTGCCCGGCGACTTGATGAGCAGCTTCCTTACCGGTATGGCCAAGGCGGGCGACAGCATGCGTCTGGCCGGGCCACTGGGTAGCTTTTATCTACGCGACATTCGCCGGCCGTTGTTGCTGCTGGCGGGTGGAACTGGTCTGGCGCCGTTCACCGCGATGCTGGAGAAAATAGCCGAGCAGGGCAGCGAGCATCCGCTGCATCTGATCTATGGCGTGACCAACGATTTTGATTTGGTGGAACTGGATCGCCTCGAAGCGTTTGCCGCGCGCATCCCGAATTTCAGCTTCAGTGCCTGCGTCGCCAACCCCGACAGCCAGCATCCGCTCAAGGGTTATGTGACCCAGCACATCGAGCCTCGGCATTTGAACGAGGGCGACGTCGATGTCTACTTGTGCGGCCCACCGCCGATGGTTGAAGCGGTCAGTCAGTTCATTCGCGAACAAGGCGTCGCGCCTGCGAACTTCTACTACGAAAAATTCGCTGCCAGCGCGGCTTGAGTCCAGCCGGTGCGCGAACACAGATCCCATGTGGGAGCGGCATCCTTCGTCACGAGGTACACATGAACAGATTCACAGACAAAGTCGCACTGATCACCGGCGCGGCGCAAGGCATTGGCCGGCGGGTGGCCGAGCGCATGGCCGCTGAGGGTGCGCGGTTGATTTTGGTTGATCGCTCGGACCTGGTGTTCGAGGTGCAGCAACAATTGGGGCAGGCAGTCAGGTGCTGGCCTTGACCGCCGACCTTGAGCACTACAGCGAATGCAGCCGCGTAATGCGCACTGCCGTCGAGCGTTTTGGGCGTCTGGATGTGCTGGTCAACAACGTGGGCGGCACGATCTGGGCGAAGCCTTTCGAGCACTACGAAGAACAGCAGATCGAGGCCGAAGTCCGTCGTTCGTTGTTTCCGACATTATGGTGCTGCCATGCCGCGCTGCCGTTCATGCTTGAACAAGGCAGCGGTGCCATCGTCAACGTTTCATCCATTGCCACCCGCAGCATCAATCGCGTGCCGTATGGCGCGGCGAAGGGCGGTGTCAATGCGCTGACCGCATGCCTGGCGTTTGAAACTGCCGGTCGTGGGATTCGCGTGAATGCCACCGCGCCCGGTGGCACGGAAGCACCGCAGCGGGTCATCCCGCGAAACAGCGCAGAGCAGAGCGCCGAAGAGAAAGTCTGGTATCAGCAAGTTGTTGGCCAGACGCTCGACAGCAGTTTAATGAAACGCTATGGCACGCTGGATGAGCAGGCCGGCGCTATTCTGTTTCTGGCCAGCGACGAGGCGTCGTACATCACCGGAATGATCATGCCGGTGGGCGGCGGCGACCTGGGCTGAGACGACTGCGCAAACTTACAGCCGACGCTGAAAGGCTTTGACGATCTTGAGCGTGGCGTCGCTTGTGTTCAGGTTCTGGACTGCGTCCAGCGGATACCACATGCAATCGAAAATTTCATTTTGTGGCCGGGCTTCGTCCGAGTTGAGGACCGATGCCTCGAACACATGGTGCCGGGTGCTGCCCGTTTCCAGTTCCATCAGGTACAACAAACCGTCGACGCCCAGCCCTGTTTCTTCCTGGAGTTCGCGCATGGCGGCGCCCGCAGTGGTTTCGCCGCGCTCGACTTTTCCTCCGGGCAAGGTCCAGCGACACCTGGGTTTGCGCACCAGGAGAACATGCCGATCCTGCTCGCAAATGACTGTTGCCCGTACTTTCATGTGTTACTAAACCGCCGTCTGTCATAAAACAGTCATGAAAATGCAATATTCAGGCCCAGGCTTCTGTTTCAAAGGGTTGGAGCCAAGGAGGCGCTAGAAAGTGCAAAGGAGCGTCGAAAATCTGACACGACGTCTGGTCGGCACTTGGGTAAGGGTCGGGTGTAAGGTAACCAGGTCAATCGTGGCTTATCACTGCCGAAAAGGAGGTGACTATGAGCGTTCCGATGCTGAATAAAATGCACATGAACGGTTATGACGTACTCAGCGTAAACAACGGCCCCTGGCGGGTGTGCACCAAAGGCGACCGTCTCGGTGCTTTTGGCAGCAAAGAGGAGGCACTGGCGTTTGCGGCAGCGCTTCCAGCCTACAGAGCAAGAGCGGTTCGATCGACTCCAAGCCAGAAACCAGAATGAACGCAAGCTTGAAGCCCTGGGATGCCGGGGCTTTTTTTGTCTTGAAACCAGGGGCGGGAAGATTTTAAACGTGACATTTGGATGATAGGGTGGCCGCTTTCAATTCAAGGAAGAAAGCATGTTGAAAGGTCGCTGGACTGCTCTGGCAATGTTGTCTGCTCTTTACCTTGCCGGTGTCGGTCAGGTTCAAGCCCAGACGCAGGGCGAAATCCACACCAATCAAAAGGTCTGCGATGTTTTCCGTACATTGGCCGGATCGATCATGCAGTCTCGGCAAAATGGCGAATCGGAAGAAAGTCTGCTGGCCGTGAAGTCGGGTAATCCTGATCACGACAAGTTGGGCGCCATGTTGATCAACGAAGCGTACAACCAGCCGGTCCTCGATTCTCCAGAACTCAAAAGCCAAGCTATTAACATGTTCGCGGATAAATGGCGGGACACGTGTAACAAACCCGCTTCCGGCTAGCTTGCCACCCATTGTTGGCTAGTAACCTCCGCCACCCGTACTGCGAGAGGGTTCCCTGGCTTTCTGTTGTGCGTGACTCCATTCCGCGCAGGTCATGAAGCTTTTGTGGTCGACCTTACCCCGGTCATCGAAGCTGATGTTGTAGGGCTTCTGTTGGCCTGCCTGGGTCAACTTGTAGTCAAAGCACGTGCCAGGCACCACCGTGCGCTCCGTTATCGTTAAAGGCTGACCGCCAATCTGCTGAACCTGATCCTTGCTCATGCCGGTCTCGACTTTGGCGACCAGCGGCTGGTCCCGATAAACGTGTGAATCAGTGCTGCAACCACCCGTCGCCGCCAGCACGACGACCAGCGCCAATAGAGGCGTGTTCATGCCAAGGCTCCCGTTAGTGAGCTTTCGGAGATTTCGTCCGACTGATGATTTTGGCCTTCACTTCTTCTGCATAACCCGCCAGTCGCTCTTCATCGCCTTGAAATAGATTGCACAACTTCATGGCCGCTTGCGCATCCACATCATTGCCGGCCAAGCGTAGCTGCTCTGCGATGCGCAAGAGTTCCACTGCCGACCACCTCAGGTCCGACGCAAGTCCTTGCAGATCACGCCGAAGTTCGTTTTCATCTTCGTTGAGCCACATGATGACCTCCTGCTGATACCCCGCTACAAAAGAGTAGTCCCAATTAACGGGTGGGGCGTTTGCTCATCTGCTGTCCAATGCATGGGAGGTGCGCCGCTTGTCGGGAGAGTGAGCGCGAACGAACGGGTGTGATGTCGTACCGAAGTGGCGAATGTTCGCTAGGGCGAGGCAACTTCAAATGACCAGCACCGATGATTTCAGATTCCATGCGCATGAGCTGATGGTTGAACTGGACGCAGCAACTACGGAGATGATGACGCTGATTTCGGCCCATCAGTTGAGCGGGCCGGAGTGGGAACGGGTCACTCAATGGCAACATGAAGCGCATGAGCGATGGATGACGTATTTGAACGAACGGTCTTATCCTGACTCCGGCGATCACAACGTAACCCTCTGAGGGCTGATTCTATAGATGGATGTCTGGATCGCTACGCGTTACATTCCCGTTTTTTCAGGATAAGGAAGCGCCATGCGGATGTTGATTGGGGGAGTAGCGATGGCGATGCTGGCGGGTTGTTCATTGCCGGCATCCCTGGTTCCAGGTGAGCCTAACGTCAGCAAGTACAGTAACAAGGCGCCCAAAGAATACGCCGCGTGTCTGTTGCCGCTGTGGCAGCAGGAGGTTTCAAGAACGACTCAGACTGCGATTTCCAATGGCTACCGGATCAACGCTCCCAGCATTATTACGGCTGACGAGATTCTGGACATCGTGAAATACAAGGACGGCAGTCGAGTATCGCTATATCAGGGGCCGCCGTGGGCCAAGTCGGACGCGATGCGTAAAGCGGTTCGCAGCTGCTTGTAAAGCTCACTCCGTGAATGTCGTGTAAGCGCCGTATGTCGGAATCGAGGAACGGCCATTCGCTGGAAAACTTCCAAGTGAAAATTGTCTTTGGAAGTTTGGCGATGAATGATGATCAAAAGAAGCAAGCCCTGGCGGCCTGGTACAAGCTCCTGAACGAACCGGAAATTCGCATGGATGCTGAAGGACAGTACGACGAGTTGCTCAAGGCCGCCGACGAGATGGAACGTACCGGGCTGATCAACAGTTCGGAATGGCGCAAGTTAGTGAAGGAGGCGGGTACTGCGTTCGCAAAAGCGATAGAGGGCGTGGGCGGCGGCACTTAGCTGGGCCGCACACTGTTATTTACGGCAACTCCTCCCACCTAACCTGCATCAAGCCATTTTCCTGTGCGTGGCTTTGTAGCGCATCAAAGTCTTGTTGATCGTGATTGTCCCCATACGAAAGCCCTATCCCCGAATGCAGGCAGGCGTAGTACCAAGCGTCTGCCTCAGTCATGTGGGCGTCGGGTTGAATAAAAATATGCCGAGTCTTGTTGAAGCCATACGTGATTTGAAAATATCGAGGGCGGGTCATCCGAATCTCCAGGTGCTGCCACTACGACATTAATGGCGTAGTGCCAGTTCCTTCTGTTTTCGGACTTTTGTCTGCTTCAATAAATAAGCGATGTTTTGCCTTCATTCAGTCTTGCACGCGCTCAGGGCATGTTGACGCGGGGGCGCTCAGCCAGCATGCATTGAAGGCATTCGTTATTGAGCTGCAAACATTCTTCCTCGGCCTCTGTCCGTGTCGGGTAGGTTGTGGGCAGCCTGCGCTTTTCTTCATTGTCATAGAGGTTGAACCCTATGGGGGCGGTTTTGCAGTAGAAGCGCGTTCCGTTACGCGTTGATCCCGTTTCCGTGGGAATTGCAGGAACCACAACGAATCTTGGAATCATCCTCGCGTACTCCTTCCGAATTCACCTTAACGTGTAGCGGCTACTGGCCATCACCGCAAGGGAGCGTTTGAAGTATCCGATGAACAGGCCGGTCTGCTAAACAGTTGCTGGCTGGGAAGCCATCAGGAATTCGGGCGGCGGCGATCGGCGCCAGAAGAGTTGCCGATGTTTATCAGCCTTCGTTCTGCCAGGACGTTATGAAGTGCCTGGCGGGCGTCAGGGTCCAACTGATGCTCTCTTTCCTTGAGCTCAAGGAGGATAGGGCTGGACCAGGTGCGATAGGTTTTCTCGGCTTTGTGAATCGATGTCATTTATCCTCCTTGATCACACACCCGCGGGGTAACAGGGCCATTCAATTCGGTAGAAACCCTAGTCGAGGAAACGGCTTTGCGCCAGTGAACTGCACTGTAATGGTGCGCGTGTTGAAGCATGACAGGTCAACTGGACCCCTGAGATCTCGATCGCCACTCACTTGATGAAGAAAAACAGAATTTTTAGATGAGGGGGTTGACCACGTATTTCAATGCTGTACTATTCGCCTCCCGCTAACGAGCATATTGATGCTTGTTCTGGTTTAAGTAATTGATTTTCCTAGTAAAATCAGAAACTTTTAAGGTTGCAATATGAAAGGATGCGCTGTAGAATGCGCGCCTCGGTTGAGACGAAAGATCTTAACCAACCGCTCTTTAACAACTGAATCAAGCAATTCGTGTGGGTGCTTGTGGAGTCAGACTGATAGTCAAAAAGATTATCAGCATCACAAGTTACTCCGCGAGAAATCAAAGATGTAACCAACGATTGCTGAGCCAAGTTTAGGGTTTCTTAAAAACCCAAAGATGTTTGAACTGAAGAGTTTGATCATGGCTCAGATTGAACGCTGGCGGCAGGCCTAACACATGCAAGTCGAGCGGCAGCACGGGTACTTGTACCTGGTGGCGAGCGGCGGACGGGTGAGTAATGCCTAGGAATCTGCCTGGTAGTGGGGGATAACGCTCGGAAACGGACGCTAATACCGCATACGTCCTACGGGAGAAAGCAGGGGACCTTCGGGCCTTGCGCTATCAGATGAGCCTAGGTCGGATTAGCTAGTTGGTGAGGTAATGGCTCACCAAGGCGACGATCCGTAACTGGTCTGAGAGGATGATCAGTCACACTGGAACTGAGACACGGTCCAGACTCCTACGGGAGGCAGCAGTGGGGAATATTGGACAATGGGCGAAAGCCTGATCCAGCCATGCCGCGTGTGTGAAGAAGGTCTTCGGATTGTAAAGCACTTTAAGTTGGGAGGAAGGGCATTTACCTAATACGTAAGTGTTTTGACGTTACCGACAGAATAAGCACCGGCTAACTCTGTGCCAGCAGCCGCGGTAATACAGAGGGTGCAAGCGTTAATCGGAATTACTGGGCGTAAAGCGCGCGTAGGTGGTTTGTTAAGTTGGATGTGAAATCCCCGGGCTCAACCTGGGAACTGCATTCAAAACTGACAAGCTAGAGTATGGTAGAGGGTGGTGGAATTTCCTGTGTAGCGGTGAAATGCGTAGATATAGGAAGGAACACCAGTGGCGAAGGCGACC
>NZ_CP166795.1:2887500-5360000 GCF_059695935.1 Pseudomonas sp. LBUM1660
ATATTCCTGTACTTCTGGTTATTGCGATGGAGGGACGGAGAAGGCTAGGCCAGCTTGGCGTTGGTTGTCCAAGTTTAAGGTGGTAGGCTGGAATCTTAGGTAAATCCGGGATTCTAAGGCCGAGAGCTGATGACGAGTGTTCTTTTAGAACACGAAGTGGTTGATGCCATGCTTCCAAGAAAAGCTTCTAAGCTTCAGGTAACCAGGAACCGTACCCCAAACCGACACAGGTGGTTGGGTAGAGAATACCAAGGCGCTTGAGAGAACTCGGGTGAAGGAACTAGGCAAAATGGCACCGTAACTTCGGGAGAAGGTGCGCCGGTGAGGGTGAAGGACTTGCTCCGTAAGCTCATGCCGGTCGAAGATACCAGGCCGCTGCGACTGTTTATTAAAAACACAGCACTCTGCAAACACGAAAGTGGACGTATAGGGTGTGACGCCTGCCCGGTGCCGGAAGGTTAATTGATGGGGTTAGCTAACGCGAAGCTCTTGATCGAAGCCCCGGTAAACGGCGGCCGTAACTATAACGGTCCTAAGGTAGCGAAATTCCTTGTCGGGTAAGTTCCGACCTGCACGAATGGCGTAACGATGGCGGCGCTGTCTCCACCCGAGACTCAGTGAAATTGAAATCGCTGTGAAGATGCAGTGTATCCGCGGCTAGACGGAAAGACCCCGTGAACCTTTACTATAGCTTTGCACTGGACTTTGAATTTGCTTGTGTAGGATAGGTGGGAGGCTTTGAAGCGTGGACGCCAGTTCGCGTGGAGCCAACCTTGAAATACCACCCTGGCAACTTTGAGGTTCTAACTCAGGTCCGTTATCCGGATCGAGGACAGTGTATGGTGGGTAGTTTGACTGGGGCGGTCTCCTCCTAAAGAGTAACGGAGGAGTACGAAGGTGCGCTCAGACCGGTCGGAAATCGGTCGTAGAGTATAAAGGCAAAAGCGCGCTTGACTGCGAGACAGACACGTCGAGCAGGTACGAAAGTAGGTCTTAGTGATCCGGTGGTTCTGTATGGAAGGGCCATCGCTCAACGGATAAAAGGTACTCCGGGGATAACAGGCTGATACCGCCCAAGAGTTCATATCGACGGCGGTGTTTGGCACCTCGATGTCGGCTCATCACATCCTGGGGCTGAAGCCGGTCCCAAGGGTATGGCTGTTCGCCATTTAAAGTGGTACGCGAGCTGGGTTTAGAACGTCGTGAGACAGTTCGGTCCCTATCTGCCGTGGACGTTTGAGATTTGAGAGGGGCTGCTCCTAGTACGAGAGGACCGGAGTGGACGAACCTCTGGTGTTCCGGTTGTCACGCCAGTGGCATTGCCGGGTAGCTATGTTCGGAATAGATAACCGCTGAAAGCATCTAAGCGGGAAACTAGCCTCAAGATGAGATCTCACTGGGACCTTGAGTCCCCTGAAGGGCCGTCGAAGACTACGACGTTGATAGGTTGGGTGTGTAAGCGCTGTGAGGCGTTGAGCTAACCAATACTAATTGCCCGTGAGGCTTGACCATATAACACCCAAGCAATTTGCAAGCTTTGAGCTGAAAAGCGAAAGAGCACCAGATTGCGGTGTGTGAAGACGAAACGAACCGAAAGTTCGAAAAACTCACAAAACACCGAGATCTATCACATACCCATTCGCTGGAGCGTAATCCGTAAGGAGAACGACCTGGCTACCGAATTTCTTGACGACCATAGAGCATTGGAACCACCTGATCCCATCCCGAACTCAGCAGTGAAACGATGCATCGCCGATGGTAGTGTGGGGTTTCCCCATGTGAGAGTAGGTCATCGTCAAGATTAAATTCCGAAACCCCTATCTGCGTATGCAGGTAGGGGTTTTGTTTTGTCTCGAAATAAGTATCCGGAGATTGGTACGGAGTGCCTGCTGGGTTTGCGCCAACTATTGATTGCTCCTTGCCCTTCTGCGCAGCATTGATCAGTGTCTCGATCTGAGCCAGTTGCGCCTTCACCTCACCGATGTCTACAGCCCGATTGATCCTGAACTGCTGATTCGTATGCTGATCGTGGGCTATTGCTACGGTATTTGCTCAGAACGGCGGTTGTGCGAAAAGGCCCATTTGAGCTTGGCTTATCGCTGGTTCTGCCGGTTGAGCCTTGAAGATGAAACCCTCATCACTAGGCCTTTTCTGAAAATTGACACGGCCGTTTTCAGGGGAGGGGTGTTGGATGGTAAGCGCTCCATAATCCCCTCCGACTTCCATAAGAGTAGTGCGCTCAGAAGGCGACACCTGCGAACCGCGTCTCGCCAAGCACCGACGGGCCGTCGAGGAGCACAATGCGCTGGATATCAGGCTCCAGGGACATCAATATCAACAGCTGGGAAGATGTCGAATTTGTTCAAGCGGTCAAGCAGACCGGTCGCAAGAAGCTGATCATGGCTGGGCTATGGTCGGATGCCTGCTTACTGTTTCCTGCACTAGACGCCCTTGCCGCCGGTTATGAGGTTTACGCGATTGTCGACGCGTCCGGCGCTACTTCGGGAGCCGGACACGAAGCGGCATTGCGCCGCATCGAACAAGCGGGCGGCAAGCTAATCTCCACCATGGGCCTGTTCTGCGAGCTTCAGCGCGATTGGAACCGCAGCGAGACCGTCCCCGGCTTCGTCGATCTGTTCATCCAAACCGGCGGCAATGCCGGTATCCAGTTCAGCCAGGACGCGTCGGAATAAATCTGCCGGGCTGCCTTCCACCCTGATGAGAAGGCGGCCTTTCAACTTTCTTCCAACGAAGGGTCGAGGTTTACCTGAGCACCGGCCAAGTTCGCTTCAAGGTCGTCCAGTGCTTGCTGATGTTCCTCCCCCCAGCGAGAGAGCATTTCAACGGCTTCGGCGAAGGTTTTACCCTGGGGCGTGAGTTCGTATTCCACTTTGGGCGGCACGACGGTGTGAACGTACCGCGTGACCAAGCCCCGGGCCTCCACGTCGCGCAGTGTCTGTACCAGCATTCATCGTGGGCAATTTATTGACCGCGCTCGCTCCGACATTTGCCTGGGCCCTGACCGGTTGAGTCGTCACTTCGCTGACTCACGGCGCCTTCATCGGCATCGGCTCGATCCTCGCTTAAGAGTTGGTGGCACCTAACCGCCGCATCAGCGCCATTGCCTTCATGTTCCGCGGTCTGACGCTGGCGAATCTGATCGGCACGCCAGCCGGCACCTGGCTGGGACAGATAGTGTCCTGGCGCGCGCCGACCGCGCCTTGATGCCCTTGTTGTACGTGACCTTGGCGGGACAGGCGTTGGTACTGTTCGCGTTTTTCATCGTCGTGGAAAGCCGCGTTGCGTCAGCCTTGTGCGTGTTTCTGATGGCCGGTTTTGGCTTTGCCAGTGTGTCGCCGATTCAGCGCCTGGTGATGGACAAGGCGTGTGCTGCCGGTGCGCCCAACCTGGCCGCATCCGTGAACATCGGGTTGTTCAATCTAGGCAACGCGATCGGCGCCTGGCTGAGCGGTTGGGTGATCGCCCAAGGGGTCGGTTATGCCGCACCCAATTGGGTAGGCGGGATTCTGTCGACGTGTGCGTTGCTGCTGGCGTTGGCTTCTGGCTGGCTTACCGTTACTTATCTTGCCAAGCGCAAGGGAGCCCTCGTGCATTCTTAACCTCCGACATCTGGCCAAACTTACACCTCAAGGGCTGCAGTATGGGCTGTAGGCGTTTCATCAAAAGCCAGAAACGAAAAAGCCCTGAATAATCAGGGCTCTATCGGTACAAATATGGCGGAGGCGATGGGATTCGAACTCATGGACCTGTTACAGTCGACGGTTTTCAAGACCGTTGCCTTAAACCACTCGGCCACACCTCCGTTTGCGTTGCGGGCGCCATAATACCTGAATGAAACACACTGTCAAACTCTCTGCATGGCTTGTTACAGAGCGTCTGTTATGATCTTTGCGACTGAACGTTTCAAACCAACAGGAGTGTCGCCATGCGCGAACAGGATTACGCAGTTAATAACAGCGTGCAGGCTGAGCAGCTAGAGGTTAGCCGCGTCCTGCGCAACACATACGGCTTGCTCGCTCTCACCCTCGCATTCAGCGGCGTGATGGCGTTCGTTGCTCAGCAGATGCGTGTTGGCTACCCGAATATTTTCGTGGTGCTGATCGGCTTCTACGGGCTTTTCTTCCTCACCAACAAGCTCCGTGACTCGGCCTGGGGCCTGGTGTCGGCATTTGCCCTGACTGGTTTCATGGGTTTTCTGCTCGGCCCGATCCTCAACCGCTACCTGGGCATGCAGGGCGGTGCTGAAGTCGTCAGTTCGGCTTTCGCAATGACCGCGCTGGTGTTCGGTGGTTTGTCGGCTTACGTGCTGATTACCCGCAAGGACATGAGTTTCCTCGGTGGTTTCATCACAGCAGGCTTCTTCGTGCTGCTGGGTGCGACGCTGGCGAGCTTCTTCTTTCAGATCAGCGGCCTGCAACTGGCGATCAGCGCAGGTTTCGTGCTGTTCTCCTCGGTCTGCATTCTGTTCCAGACCAGCGCCATCATTCACGGCGGCGAGCGTAACTACATCATGGCGACCATCAGCCTGTATGTATCGATCTACAACCTGTTCGTCAGCTTGTTGCAGCTGTTCGGCATCATGAGTCGCGATGATTGATCGCAGGCTTTAAGTAAAAAACCCGCCTAGGCGGGTTTTTTATTGACTGAAATTCGGGGTCAGTCAACAAGAATGCTGCCATCGGCCTGCTGACGGTAGAGGGTATAGGGCAGGAGCAAGGTATCGAGCGCGCCGGACAGAACCACGTCGATCAGCACAATGGCCGGAGCATTGTCATGCACCTGCGCATCCCGTCCTTTTTCCAGGGGCGCATTGAGCATGCAGAAATCATAGGTCACGCCGCTGTAGATTCGGGGAACCGCACCGCAGTAGCTTTTCTGATCCTTGAGACTCTTCGCCGCCACTTCATCACCGCGCACAACTGTTTGAACCGTGCCGCAACCCGCCAGCATAACCACCGCGAGTAAAATCACCTGAAATTTCATACCGCCAATCCTTCGCCGGAAAACAGTCAATTTACGCGTTTCGAATCTAAATCGCACTCACGCCATCGGTGGCAAGCGGCGTTTGACCGGAGTCTTCTTGACGATGGCGGTGTTGGTTTCGGCGTGGGTGTTTAGGCGATCAAGCAGGGTGTCCAGTTGCTCCATCGAGCGCACATGCAGCCGGGCGATGAAGCAGTCATCGCCGGTGACTTTGTCGCACTCGGTGAATTCAGGGATGGCCTGAATCTGCCGTTCGACTTCCTGCAACTGGCCCGGCAACGGGCGGATCCGCACGATGGCCTGGAGTTGATAACCGAAGCACTTGGGGTCGATTTCGACGGTGTAGCCCTTGAGCACGCCACGCTCTTCGAGTCGGCGCAGGCGTTCGGCAACGCTGGGGGAGGACAGGCCGCTGATCTGCGCCAATGCCTTGAGCGAGCGGCGTGAGTCGTCCATTAATGCGGTGATGAGCACTTGGTCGATGTCGTCGGTCATGGCAAATCCCCTGTTAGGCAGTTGACAGAATACGCCTTGATAAAAAAGGCAGAAGCCGAGTTTAGCCTGCTTTTTGCGCTGGAGATGCCCTTGGACGGATTGTCATAATTTGGCCTCAATCACAGGAGTCTGATGATGGACAAAAACATACGTCGCGGTTCATTCGAAATGACCGCCGCCATGCTGATTTCCGGGACCATCGGTTGGTTCGTGCTGGTGTCCGGGCAGCCCGTGCTGGACGTGGTGTTCTGGCGGTGCGTGTTCGGCGCGGGCACGCTGTTGTTGATCTGCGCGGCATTCGGCTTCCTGCGCCCGGGCATTCTGACCCGCACCACCTTCCTGCTGGCGGTGCTCAGCGGGGTTGCAATTGTCGGCAACTGGGTGCTGTTGTTCGCCTCTTACTCCCGTGCCTCGATTGCCATTGGCACGGCGGTTTATAACGTTCAACCGTTCATGCTAGTCGGGTTGGCGGCGCTGTTTCTGGGCGAGAAAATCACCCTGCAAAAGCTGTTCTGGCTGGGTATTTCGTTTCTCGGGATGCTGGCCATTGTCAGCGCTCATGGCGAGCAGGGCGCAGGGGGCAACGATTACCTGATGGGAATCGGTCTGGCCTTGGGGGCTGCGTTTCTCTACGCGATTGCAGCATTGATCATCAAACACCTGACCGGCACGCCACCGCATTTGATTGCCCTGGTCCAGGTCAGCACCGGGGTGCTGTTGCTCGCACCTTTTGCGCACTTTTCGGCGTTGCCGCAAGCACCCAGCGCCTGGGCCAGCCTGGTGACGCTGGGCATCGTCCACACCGGCGTGATGTATGTGCTGCTGTACGGCGCGATTCAAAAACTGCCGACGACATTGACCGGTACGCTGTCGTTCATCTACCCGATTGCGGCGATTTTCGTTGACTGGTTTGCCTTCGGTCATCGCCTGGAGCCGCTGCAGTGGATCGGCGTTGCCGCGATTCTGCTGGCCGCCGCAGGCATGCAGCAGGGCTGGGGCTTGAAGTCTCGTCGGGCAGTGACTCAATAAGCGTGCGTTAGATGTTCCAGCGCGGCGCGGTCTTCGCCAGTCGCTGGCGCATCTCGTCGATGTTCGAAGCGAACTGGCGTATCAACAATTGATAGCCCAACGGGTTGTAGGCCGGTGCTTCAAGACTTGAATCAACCGGCAAATCGATGGGGCGACTGAGCCGCTGCGCTGCGCTGGTTTTCAGCGCCCGGGCCATGCCGATCAGCTGCACACGAATCTGCCGGTGCTCGGCTTTAAAACTCGACCGCAGATGCGCCACGGCGTCGCGATCCTTTGCATCCGGCCGGGTGTTGCCAAGGATCTCCAGGGTGCTGACGCACATGCGCAAATGACGCTGAATCGCATCGAGTTCGGTCATGGAAATCTTCACTTCCTTGGACACCGACGGCATCAGCGAGCGCAATTGCACCATCGCCGCGTTCAGGCGATTCATCAGCTTCAGGTGTTCGTCATCGGAGACGGACTGACCATCGATGATGCGTCCGTAAATCGTCGCGCAATCGCGCAGCGAGTTGGCCAGGTTATAGCGCCAGGAAAAAACCGCATACGACGGCAGGGCGAAAGAAAAGGCCAGGGCCAGGGCCACGCCAATCAGAATGTCCACAGCGCGCCACAGCCCGTCGGAGATCGGGTTGTCGCCATGCCCGGCGACAATAAACACCGTGATCCCCGCCAGCAGAGCGGTGTAACCGCCCTTGCCGATGGCGTGATACGAGAAAAACCCGCACACCACCGACATCACAAAATAGGTCAGCCAAGGCATCCCGAGCCAGGCCTGTTGCGCCACCAGCAGCAGGCCGATAGCGGCGCCGATCAACGTACCGATGGCGCGCTCCGCGGCTTTTTTGCCGATGTTGCCGTGGTGCTGCAAACCGCCGATCACCACCAGCATCGTCACCGACGCCCACTCACCGTGGGGCAGGTTGATGCCGGTGGTCAGCATGATCGATGCCAGCAAGCCGAGCGACACGCGGACCGCGTGGATCAGCTTGGCGTGGCGATAGCGCCGATACGGGTCCAGCAACGGACGCAGTAACCGGCGCAGCAGCGGTGGCAGTCGATGGGCTCTGAACGTGTTCAGGCTCGGTGTCCTCAGAAGATGTAATCGGTGGTCAGGAAACTCGAACTGCGTCCGCTGATGATCTCGCTGATGAGTTCCTTGTTGGATTCCTGGAACTTGGTCGCCACCAGCGTCCTGATCGAAAACACCCGCAGCGCATCATGCACCGACAATGTGCCTTCGGCGGAGTTCTTGCGGCCATTGAACGGATAGGTGTCAGGCCCGCGTTGGCACTGGGCGTTAAGGTTGATCCGGCCGACCTGGTTGGCAAAGGTGTCCACCAGTCGACCGACCGCAACCGGGTTGGTGCCGAAGATACTCAATTGCTGGCCGAAGTCCGATTCCAGGACGTAGTCAATCACCGTGTCGAGATGCTTGTAAGGCACGATCGGCACCACCGGGCCGAATTGTTCTTCCTGGTAGACGCGCATCTGCGGCGTCACCGGGAACAGCACCGCCGGGTAGAAGAACGACGCTCGCGATTCACCGCCATTTGGATTGACGACCTTGGCGCCTTTGCTGACCGCGTCCGCGACCAGCGAGTGCAGGTAATCGACCTTGCTCGCTTCCGGCAGTGGGGTCAGCGCTACTCCGCTTTCCCATGGCATACCCGGTTTCAGAGTGGCCAGTTTGGCGTTGAATTTCTCGATGAACGACTCGACCACGTCTTCATGGACGAAAAGGATTTTCAGGGCGGTGCAACGCTGACCGTTGAACGACAGCGAGCCGGTTACCGCTTCGTTCACCGCGTTGTCCAGATCGACTTCCGGCAACACAATGCCCGGGTTCTTCGCATCCAGGCCCAGTGCTGCGCGCAAACGGTGAGGTTTGGGGTGGAGTTTTTTCAGGTCGCTGGCGGCTTTGTTGGTGCCGATAAACGCAAAGATATCGATCTTGCCGCTGGCCATCAGTGCACTGACGGTCTCGCGTCCGCTGCCGTAGATCACGTTGATCACCCCGGCCGGGAAACTGTCGCGGAAGGCTTCCAGCAGCGGCCGTATCAACAGCACACCCAGCTTGGCCGGTTTGAACACCACGGTGTTGCCCATGATCAGCGCCGGAATCAGCGTGGTGAAGGTTTCGTTCAGCGGGTAGTTGTAAGGGCCCATGCACAGGGCGACACCCAGTGGAACGCGGCGGATCTGCCCGAGGGTGTCCTGTTCCAGCTCGAAGCGGCTGGAGCGACGGTCGAGTTCCTTGAGGGCGTTGATGGTGTCGACGATGTAATCGCAGGTGCGGTCGAACTCTTTCTCCGAGTCCTTGAGGTTCTTGCCGATCTCCCACATCAGCAGCTTGACCACCGCCTCACGCTGTTCGCGCATGTGGCCCAGAAACGTTTCGACGTGCTGGATGCGTTCGGCCACGCGCATGGTCGGCCACAGACCCTGGCCCCGGTCATAGGCGCGGACGGCGGCGTCCAGCGCGGTCAATGCGGTTTCTGCGTCGAGCAGCGGCGTGCTGCCGAGGATCACTTGTTCGTCGCCATTTTTGCCGGTCAGGTACACCGGGCTGCGGACTTGGGCGAGGGGGCCGGACCAGGTTTTCAGTTCGCCGTCGACCAGGTATTCACGCTGCTCGGTCTGGCCGTCGAGGCGGTATTTTTCCGGGATGTCACTTGAGTCGGGAAACAGGTTGCCAAGGATATGTGCTGTGGTCATGTCGCTACCCCGTCTGGATTGTGTGATGAACTGATGAATCGTTTTAGCAGACCTCGGCCTCGCTTGTCATGACTCATCTCATCGTTCGGCGGTTCAGGGTTTTCGATCGTGGAAGTGCAGCCACCTTCGGTCATGGCCTCAGATGCCCCCCTTGTTGGCCCCCAATGCCCTCAACCCCACCCGCGTCGGTACCTTAGTGTTGACCTGTGCCAGATCGCAATAAAAAAGGTGTTACCCGCGAGAGGACAACCGTGCGGGACAGTCGAGTCTCTGAAAAGCCTAGCCTCTGTTTGGCGTTGGTGGGCGGCGTCTGCGCGGCGCTGCTCAGCGAATACCTGCGTCTGCTGGGGCCGCACGACCGAGGGCAGTCACATCAAGAAGATCGCCGCCGACCCGAACATGAGTAGCCGCACCTTGCGCCGCCGCCTGACCGAACATGCGCTGACCATCCTTCGTAGCAGCTGCCTAGCTTCGCGAGGCTGCGTTCGGCTGCGCAGCAGTCGTGAAACCAGGCACTGCGGTGTGTCAGGAAAACCGTAAGCACAGGATTTACGACTGCTGCGCAGCCGAACGCAGCCTCGCGCTGCTCGGCAGCTGCTACAGGAGTGCACACAAAGGCTCATCCCCGGTTAAACTCCGCGCTCTTTTTCAAGGAGTTCATATGAGTTACTACCAGCCGGGCATTCTCGCCACCCCCGTTCCGCCTCAAGCCCGTCATATGTTCTTCGCCCTCGAATCCGCCGAAGCATTGCCGGCCGCGCTCGACAATTTGATGCAACGGGTGGACGGGAAATCGGCGGTGGTCGGCTTTGGTGAATCCCTGGTCAAGGCGCTGCACGCGCAGATCGATGGCTTGCGACCGTTTCCGGCGCTGACCGGCGTTGGCGTCGACAACCCGTCGACCCAGCACGCGCTCTGGTGCTGGCTGCACGGCGACGACCGCGGTGAATTGCTCAATCGCAGCAACGCCATCGAAGCCGCGCTGGCACCGGCCCTGCGCCTGGTGCAGATGAACGAAACCTTCCGCCACATGACTGGCCACGACCTGACCGGCTACGAAGACGGTACCGAAAACCCGCACGACGAAGCCGCCGTGGCCGCCGCGTTGTTGGGCGAGGGCGCTGATGGCCTGGTCGGTGGCAGCTTCGCGGCGATCCAGCAGTGGCAGCATGATCTGAAAGGCTTCCACGCGATGCCGTCCCAGGAAAAGGACAACATCATGGGCCGTCGCTTGAGCGATAACGAAGAACTTGATGACGCGCCGATTTCCGCCCACGTCAAACGCACCGCCCAGGAAAGCTTCGCCCCCGAAGCGTTCGTGGTCCGTCGCTCGATGCCGTGGATCGAAGGGGATCGCGCCGGCCTGATGTTCCTCGCGTTCGGTTTTTCCCTCGACGCCTTCGAAGCCCAACTGCGACGCATGAGCGGACTGGAAGACGGCATCACCGACGGTTTGTACCGCATCAGCCGCCCGATTACCGGCGGTTACTACTGGTGCCCGCCACTCAAGGACGGTCATCTGGACCTGCGCGCGTTGCGCATCGGCTAAGGATCAAGGAGAGAACATGGACGTAGTGCGCTGGGGCATGATCGGTTGTGGCAGTGTCGCCGAACGCAAGAGCGGGCCGGCCTTTTACAAGGTCCCCGGTTCGGCGCTGGTGGCGGTGATGGGGCGGCGTCTGGACGCGGTGACCGACTACGCCGCCCGCCACGGCATCGCCCGGGTCTACACCGACGCGCAAGCGCTGATCAATGATCCCGAGGTGGACGCGGTGTACATCGCCACACCACCCGACAGTCACCACGCCTATAGCTTGCAGGTCGCCGCCGCCGGCAAACATTGCTGCGTCGAAAAACCGATGTCGCTGAATGCCGGGCAAAGCCGCGAGATGCAAAAGGTCTTTGCCGACGCTGGATTGCACCTGTTCGTTTCCTATTACCGGCGCTCGCTGCCGCGCTTCGCGCAAGTGCGGCAATGGCTGGAGGAGGGGCGAATCGGCGAGGTGCGGCATCTGTCCTGGACGCTGACCAAGACGCCTTCGCCGAACGATCTGGGGGGCGCCAACAATTGGCGCACTGACCCGCTGATTGCCGGCGGCGGCTACTTTGCTGACCTGGCCAGTCATGGCTTCGATCTGTTTCAGTATTTGCTCGGGGACATCGTTGAGGTCGCCGGTTTCACTGCGCGGCAGGCCGGTTTGTATGCCGCCGAAGACGCCGTCAGCGCCAGTTGGCGGTTTGCTTCGGGAGCCCTGGGCATGGGCTGCTGGAATTTCGTCGCCGACCGGCGCGAAGATCGGGTCGAGTTGATCGGCAGCCAGGGCCGGATCAGTTTTTCGGTGTTCGATGAGCACCCTGTGCAGCTTGAGGCGGATGAACATCTCAGCCTGCACATCGACCATCACGAGCACATCCAGTGGCATCACGTGCTGGGCATGAACGCGCATATCCGGGGCGAGGCGCAGCATCCGGCGATGGCCGAACACGCGCTGAAAACCGACTGGGTGATGGACCAGATCCTCAAGCGCGGCTGAAGCCAGGCAATCTCACTGCTGAAACCGAATCAGTTGTAGCAGCTGCCGAGCAGCGCGAGGCTGCGTTCGGCGGCGAAGCCGTCGTGAAATCAGACAACGCGGTGTGTCAGGTGCGCCCTGCATGCAGGATTTGCGACTGCTTCGCAGCCTCGCGCTGCTCGGCAGCTGCTACAGAGTCCGCGGTTGTCTGGTTAATCTAACCTTATGCTTAATCAGTATTTCTCAATGCCCGCGCGGCTTCTCTAAGATCACGTCATAACTCGTTATAACAAGTGATCTGCCATGACCGATAACGTTCTATCCCTCAGCAGCATCCCGCTGCACACGCAACTGCGCGATGTGCTGCGCGCCCGCATCCTCGACGGCGAATACCCGCAAGACAGTCAGATGCCCTCCGAAAGCGAACTCGGCGCGCTGTTTAAAGTCAGCCGCATCACCGTGCGCCAGGCCCTGGGCGATCTGCAAAAGGAAGGGCTGATCTTCAAGATTCACGGCAAGGGCACCTTCGTCGCCAAGCCGAAAACCTTTCAGAACGTCAGCACCCTGCAAGGCCTGGCCGAGTCCATGACCGGTCGCGGCTACGAGGTGATCAACCGCCTGCGCAGCTTCAAATTCATCCCGGCCGACAAGCTCGTTGCCGAGCGATTGCAGGTGGCCGAAGGCGAGACCGTGGCGCAGATCAAGCGCGTGCGGCTGATCAACCGCGAGCCGATCTCCCTGGAAATCACCTACCTGCCCAAGGCCATCGGCGAACGGCTGGAGAAGGCTGACCTGGTCACCCGCGACATTTTTCTGATCCTCGAAAACGACTGCGGCCTGGCCCTCGGTCATGCCGATCTGGCCATCGACGCCGTGCTGGCCGACAGCGACCTGACCCAGGCGCTGAACGTCGAAGCCGGTTCGCCGATCATGCGCATCGAGCGCCTGACCCACGATGCCGCAGGCCTGCCCGTGGACTTCGAACACCTTTACTACCGCGGCGATGCCTTCCAGTACCGCTTGCGGATCGACCGGCAAAAAGGGGCGCAGGCATGACGCGAAACACGCTTGAACAGGAATACGACATCGTCGTGATCGGCGGCGGCACCGCTGGCCCGATGGCAGCGATCAAGGCCAAGGAACGCAACCGTGATCTGCGCGTGTTGCTGATCGACAAGGCCAACGTCAAGCGCAGCGGTGCGATCAGCATGGGCATGGACGGCCTGAACAACGCGATCATTCCCGGCCACTCGACACCGGAGCAATACACCAAGGAAATCACCATCGCCAACGACGGCATCGTCAATCAGGCCGCCGTCTATGCCTACGCGACTCACAGCTTCGAAACCATCGAGCAGCTGGACCGCTGGGGCGTGAAGTTCGAGAAGGACGAAACCGGCGACTACGCGGTGAAAAAGGTCCACCACATGGGCGCCTACGTGCTGCCGATGCCGGAGGGGCACGACATCAAGAAAGTGTTGTACCGCCAGTTGAAGCGGGCGCGGGTCAGCATCACCAATCGGCTGGTTTGCACGCGATTGCTGACGGACGAAGAGGGCGCGGTCAACGGCGTGATGGGTTTCGACTGCCGAACCGCCGATTTCCATGTGATCAAGGCCAAAGCCGTAATTCTGTGTTGCGGCGCGGCCGGACGTCTGGGCCTGCCGTCATCCGGTTACCTGATGGGCACCTATGAAAACCCGACCAACGCCGGCGACGGCTACGCGATGGCCTATCACGCTGGCGCCGAACTGGCGAACCTCGAATGCTTCCAGATCAACCCGTTGATCAAGGATTACAACGGCCCGGCCTGCGCTTACGTCACCGGCCCGTTGGGCGGCTACACCGCCAACAACAAGGGCGAGCGCTTCATCGAGTGTGATTACTGGAGCGGGCAGATGATGTGGGAGTTCCACCAGGAACTCGAAAGCGGCAACGGCCCGGTGTTCCTCAAACTCGATCACCTGGCCGAGGAAACCATCCAGAACATCGAAGAGATCCTGCACAGCAACGAACGCCCCAGCCGCGGCCAGTTCCACGCCAATCGCGGCACCGACTACCGCACGCAGATGGTCGAGATGCACATCTCGGAAATCGGTTTTTGCAGCGGTCACTCGGCGTCCGGCGTGTGGGTCAACGAGAAGGCCGAGACTTCGGTCAAGGGCTTGTACTCGGCCGGTGACATGGCCGCCGTGCCGCACAACTACATGCTCGGCGCGTTCACTTATGGCTGGTTTGCCGGCACCAACGCGGCGGATTTTGTCGCCGGACGCGAGTTTTCAGCGGTCGATGCCCGGCAGATCGAAACGGAAAAACTGAGGGTCTACGCGCCACTGGATCGCGAACACGGCCTGCCGCCCGCGCAAGTGGAATACAAGCTGCGGCGTTTTGTGAACGACTACCTGCAACCGCCGAAAGTGACCAAGAAGATGCAAATCGGCCTGCAACGCTTCAGCGATATCCAGCGCGATCTCGATCAGATCAAGGCCCACAACGCCCACGAACTGATGCGCGCCATGGAAGTCAGCATGATCCGCGACTGCGCCGAAATGGCCGCCCGCGCGTCCTTGTTTCGCGCTGAAAGTCGCTGGGGGCTTTACCACTATCGGGTCGATCATCCGCAACGCAACGACAGCGACTGGTTCTGCCATTGCCATCTGAAAAAGGGTGACGACGGCCAGATGACCAGTTTCAAGAAAGCCGTCGAGCCTTACATCATCCCGCTCGACGCCGAAGAAATGCAGGCCTACGACCGACTGCGGGTCGGCGCCTTTGCTGCCTGAGCACCACAGAAAGAGAGACCGAAAAATGGCCTACCAACCCCAGGAAATCTTCTTCCGCTCCAACGCGCCGGTCACGGTCGACGAGGACCTTTGCATCGCCCACAAAGGCTGCACCGTGTGCGTCGACGTCTGCCCGATGGACCTGCTGGCAATCAACCCGGCCACGCAAAAGGCCTACATGGCGTTTGACGAATGCTGGTACTGCATGCCGTGTGAAAAGGACTGCCCGACCGGGGCCGTGAAAGTCGAAATCCCGTACCTGTTGCGTTGACTGACGGGACGCCATCGCTGGCAGGCCAGCTCCCACAGGGATTTGCAGTG
Source organism: Pseudomonas sp. LBUM1660 (assembly GCF_059695935.1). Lineage (NCBI taxonomy): Bacteria > Pseudomonadati > Pseudomonadota > Gammaproteobacteria > Pseudomonadales > Pseudomonadaceae > Pseudomonas > Pseudomonas sp. LBUM1660. The sequence continues at coordinate 2,902,364 of NZ_CP166795.1, forward strand.
GGACACAGATTTCGCTGGCAGCAGAGAACCTTGTGGGAGCTGGCCTGCCAGCGATGAGGCCCGCCCAGACAACCCAAAGCCATCCGGAAACACCGGACGCTGGATTCACCCAACACCCCTCGTTTCCCACCACGCCCTGATCGTGGCGGAGACGAACATCCTATAAATGATTCGAGGGGATTCACCATGTCTTTGCCAACATTGCTGCGTGCCGCATTTGCCGGTCTGGTACTGGCTTCATTCACCCTGTCGGCCTCGGCCGAAACCATCCGCATTGCCATCGGCACCCAGGACACCACGATCAACTGCGCCGCCGGCGGTCTGTTGATTCGCGAGCTTGGCCTGCTGGACAAATACCTGCCCCACGACGGCCAGTACAAGGACGCCCAATACGAAGTCGAGTGGAAGAACTTCACCAGTGGCGCGCCCCTGACCAACGAGATGGTCGCCGGTAAACTCGACTTCGGCGCCATGGCCGACTTCCCCGGTTCGTTCAACGGTGTGGCGTTCGAAACCGCCGGCAAACACAGCCTGTTCATCAGCGTGCTGTCGGGCAGCATCAAGGGCAGCGGCAATGGCATCGTGGTGCCGAGCGCGTCGGGCGTGCAGTCATTGGCGGAGCTCAAGGGCAAGACCATTTCCGTGCCGTTCGCCTCGACGGCTCATGGCATGTTGTTGCGGGCCGTGGCGGCGCAAGGCTGGGATCCGCTCAAAGACGTGAACATCGTCGCCCAGCCACCGGAAGTCGCCGGCTCGGCATTGCAGGCCGGAAAAATCGACGCCCACGCTGACTTTGTGCCGTTCGCCGAACTGTTCCCCAGCCGTGGTTTCGCCCGCAAGATCTATGACGGTTCCCAGGCCGGCGCACCGACTTTTCATGGCGCACTGGTCGATCAGAGCTACGCGAAAAAGTACCCGGAAATCGTCGTCGCTTACCTGCGCGCAAGCATCGAAGCCAACCAGTTACTGGCCGCTGAGCCGGAGAAGTACAGCGAGCTGATCGCCAAGGTCACCGGCGTCGATGCCGAGGTCAATTACCTGTTTCATGGCCCGCTGGGCGTGCAAACCCGCGACCTGAGCTGGAAGCCCGAATACCGTCAGGCCGTCGGTACTGCCATCGACACCCTCAAGCTGTTGAAAAAGGCGGATCGCGGTCTCGACCTCAATACCTTTATCGATGACCAATACATCCGTGCCGCGTTCAAGGCGTCGAACCTGGATTACACCGCGCAACTGGCCAACTACGGGCAGACGCCGCTCAAAGCGGTGGATGCGTTGAGCGGTAAAGCCATCACCGACTTCAGCCATGTCGCGGAAATCTGGGTGCGGGGTGAACCGAAAGTCCGGCAGTACGCGTCGGCGGAGTCGGCGTTCACTGCGTTGGCCGGTTTGAAGTCGGAAGGTAAAAACATCCGCGCCGTGTATGCCCAGGCGAGTGACAGCGGGATCAAGTTGTTGGCGGATCAGGCGTGGTTCGCCAGCGATGCCAAGGGCCGCCTCAGCGCATTCCTGCTCAAAGGCCAGGCCCAACAATTCGCCACGGCTCAGGGCGGCAAAGTCCTCGACTTCACCGATGCCACCACCCAGGCCGTTGCCGTTCGCTAACCCCTTAAACACCGCAATCCCCCTGTGGGAGCGAGCCTGCTCGCGATGGCGGACTGACATTCAACCCCAATGTCGACTGACCCACCGCCATCGCGAGCAGGCTCGCTCCCACAAGGGATCGAAGTTGAATGCAAATACCAGATTCACCGGAGATCGCCTATGGGAGAGGGCTTGCTCCCACAGTGAACTCGGTTGAGAGGAAGATCTATGTCCCGATCCATAACACGCTGGATCCCAAGAGCCGCCTCACTGCTGCTCTGCCTCCTGTTCTGGCAGTTCGCCGCCAGCCACCACTGGAACCTCGGCCTGGTGACCTTCGCCAATGTCCCGACGCCACTGGCGGTGATCGAAGCCGCACTGGGCCTCGGCGATTCCGGCAAGCTTGCCCAACACTTGAGCAGCAGCCTGAGCCGGGTTTTCGCCGGTTACCTGGCAGCGTTGATCATCGGCATCGCTTTGGGCCTGGCCGTCGGCCGTTCGAAATGGGCCGAAGATTTATTGCTGTCACCCCTGGAAGTCCTGCGCCCAATCCCCGCAGTCGCCTGGATCCCTTTGGCCATCCTGATGTTCCCCTCCTCGGAACTGTCGATGGTCTTTATCACCTTCACCGGCGCGCTGTTCCCGATCCTGCTCAACACCGTGCACGGCGTCGAAGGCGTCGACCCACGCCTGATTGCCTCGGCCAAAAGCCTCGGGGCAGGGCGCCGGGCGATTCTGCTGGAGGTGATCCTGCCAGGCGCTGCGCCCAGCATCATCACTGGCCTCGCCATCGGCATGGGCACTTCGTGGTTCTGCCTGGTGACCGCAGAAATGATCTCCGGTCAATACGGCATCGGCTATTACACCTGGGAGTCCTACACCATCCAGAACTACGCCGACATCGTCGTCGGCATGTTGCTGATCGGCGTACTCGGGATGGTCAGCAGCCTGCTGATCAAACGTCTCGGCGGGCTGTTCACGCCGTGGCACCGGCCACGAGGAAAAGCCTGATGAGCGTGATGCAAACCCCTGAAGGGCGGATCGACATCCGCCAACTGTCCATCGTCCTCGGCGAAGGCCAGCAGGCCTTCGAGGCCGTGCAAGGCCTCGATTGCCAGATCGAACCGGGGCAATTCGTCTGCATCCTCGGGCCGTCCGGGTGCGGCAAATCGACCTTGCTCGGCGCATTGGCCGGGCATCTGCAGTCGTATACCGGAACATTGAAAGTCGACGGCGCGCAGGTTTCAGGTCCATCGCCCCAGCGCGGCATGGTCTTCCAACACCACACTCTGTTCCCTTGGCGCACCGTGCGCGACAACGTCGCCTTCGGCCTGAAAATGCGCGGTATCGACAAAACCGAGCGCCACCAGGCCGCCGATGAAATCCTCGCGCTGGTGGGGCTGGAAGGCTTCGCCGACCGTTGGCCCGACCAGCTCTCCGGCGGCATGCAACAACGAGTTGAGATCGCCCGGGTGCTGATCAATCGCCCGCGTCTGTTACTGATGGACGAACCCTTCGGTGCCCTCGATGCGCTGACCCGGCTGAACATGCAGGAACTGCTGCTGGACATCTGGACGCGGATTCGCACCACCGTGGTGTTCGTCACCCACGACATCGACGAAGCGCTGTTCCTCGCCGATCGCCTGCTGGTCATGAGCTCGCGCCCCGGTCGAATCATCGAAGACCTGCACCTCGACTTCCCCCGGCCACGCACCACCGAACTGATGACGAGCCACGAGTTCTCACGCTTGAAACGCCATTGCCTCGAATTACTGCGTCACGAAGACGGTCGGCAGTTACCGCGCCTGAACCCTCTCGGACTTCCTCCTGAAAACAAACTGCCGCGATTTGCCCTATGACCTCTCTATTCGATGTAACCGACAACGATGACATTCTTGCCCTGCAACCGCGCCTTACCGATGAAGATCCAGGCGTGCGCAGAATTGCCTTGATCGAACTGGCCGACCTCGAAGAGCCGGACGGTTTGCTGTGGCTGGTCAATCGCCTGGCAGAAGACCCGACCGAAGAGGTCCGCGCCGAAGCCGCGCGATTGCTTGAAGCGTGGGAGGACGAGCCGGTGGTCGAAGCGTTGTGCCAGGCCCTGACTGATCCATCCTCGGCGGTGCAGGCCGCCGCCGCGCAAAGCCTCAGCCTGCTCAAGAGCGATGCTGCGGGGAGGGTGATTCTGCCGTGGACCGGGCATGCCGACATCAGCGTGCGCATCGCCGCGTTCAGGGCCTTGCGCGAGTTGCGTTTTCCCGATGCCGCCGCGGCTGCTTCAGACGCCTTGAACGATGAGGACGCCGGTGTTCGTCGCGAAGCCGTCGGCGTCCTTGGCTGGCTCAAACAGCTCGATGCCTTGCCGGCCCTTGCGAAATTGGCCAGCGACGACCCGGATACCGAAGTCCGCCGCGCCGCCACCGGCGCCCTCGGTCTGGCCTCCGATGTGCAAGTGCTGCCGGCGCTGCGCCAGGCCCTGCAAGACCAAGCCTGGCAAGTGCGCGAAGAAGCCGCGACGACCTTGGGCAAGGTCGGTCACGTTGACGCCGGTGCCGCCCTGGTCGACGCCTTGAGCGACGATTACTGGCAAGTCCGCCTGCGCGCCACCCGCAGCCTCGGCCGTTTACGTTACGTCCCGGCCCTCGACGCGCTGATCGAGACCCTCGGCCACCGCATCAGCAACCTGCGCAAGGAAGCCGCGCTGGCCCTCGGCGAACTGAACGATAAAGGCGCCATCGCACCCTTGCAGGCTGCTAAGGACGACGGTGACCCGGAAGTGCGCAAAGCCGTGCGCATCGCCTTGAGCCAGCTGCTATGAACCCGCTGGCGATTGGTAATTCCCAGAGTAAACAGCAACTGCGATTGAACTGGCCGGACGGGCGCGAGCAGTTGCTGGATCATGTTGAGTTGCGCCGGCAGTGCCCATGTTCGCAGTGCCGGGCGTTTCGGTTGCAGGGGCTGACGGTGAAAGTCGATAAGCGCATCCGAGTGATCGAACTCAACCAACAAGGTTACGGCCTGCAACTGATCTTCAGCGACGGCCATGAGCGCGGAATCTACCCATGGCCCTACCTCTCAGCCCTGTAGGAGCGAGGCTTGCCCGCGAAGGCGGTGTGCCAGACGACATCAACGTTGGCTGACACGACGCCTTCGCGGGCAAGCCTCGCTCCTACAGGATTTGTGGGGGTCAGAAGGATTTGCTGATGCTTGCGACCACCGTGGCGCTGCACACATCGTCGAAGCCCCAGTTGCTGGTGCACTGGCTCTTCGACAGGTCAGTGTCGATATAACTCAAGCCCAGCATCACACCGGCCAGTTCGTGGGACAGTTTGACTTCCCATTCGCGGTACGAGTCTTCGGCATGGCCCGACATCGAGTACAGGTGCGGGTCCTTGAAATCCATGTTGCCGTATCGCAGTTTCAGACCGGTGTCGTAAGGCAACTCGGTTTCATAGCCAACGTAGCTGTACAGCGAGCTCTGCTTGCTGTCGATGCCCGGTGCATCGGCGGAGTAATAGGCCGCCAGCTTCACGCCATAAGCACTGAGGATTGCGTAGGTCTCGCCCTGGTTAAACTGACTTTCCCTGGGGTAAGCGTATTTGAGATAGCCGAGGTCCAGGCTGACGGCATCGGTCGCCTGCCAGAGCCAACCGGCGTAGTAATCGACTTCCTGTCGGGTCTTCAAACCGCCGCCGAAATCGACGTTTGAACTCCATGCGCCGAGGTACAGGCCGCTGCTGTGCGCCAGGGTCAAACCGGCCTGCACCGCAGGATCGTTCTGGGTTTGCGAAATGCCCCGGGTGCGGTAGTCGCTGGCCAGGGTCAGGTCGACCAGCAGAGCGAAGTCGTCATTCAAGGGCAGCGCCTGGCTGCTCAAGGGAAGAAGGCTCAAGGAACCGAGGGCGAACAGGGTGAAAGCTTTCATGGGGTGCGTCCCGTTATTGTGATTGTTATGGGCAGATTTTTTACGGCAAGGCTGCGCCGAACCCCGGCGACAAACGCGGGGTGCGGGCAGTGGTTACAGATGATTTTCTTAGAGCGTCGGTGCGTAGACTTCGCGACCGGCGAACCAGGTTTGCAGCACCTGGGTGTCATGCAGGGCTTTGTTGTCGACGTTGAACACGTCGCGGTCCAGCACGATGAAATCGGCTTGCTTGCCGGGGCTCAACGAACCGATCTGCTTCTCCAGCCCAATGGTGCGCGCAGCGTTCAGGGTGTAGGCGTAGAACATCGTTTCGCGGTCAATGCGCTCATCGGCATTCAGCACGCCCAGCGGACCTTCCCGGGTGATGGCCTGGGCCATGGCGTTCCACGGATTCGGCGAAGACACCGCCCAGTCACTGGCGCCGGCGATGGTCGCACCTTGTTCAAGCAGCGAGTGCGCCGGGTATTGATAACGGAAGGCGAGCGCACTGACATACGGCTTGATCATGTCCAGGGTGTACTCGTCGGCACTGGCCCACAGCAGTTGCATCGAGGCGATGACGTTGAGCGGTTTGAACCGCGCAAACTCTTTTGGATTGACCATTTGCAAGTGGGTGATCGAGTGAGTTACGCCGCTCTGACGATCCTTGCGCGCCTGGGCGATGCCGTTCAGCGATTCACGCACCGCACGGTCGCCGATGGCGTGGATGTGCACCAGCCAGCCGCGCTGATCGATGGCGCTGACCAATTCGCCAAAGTGCTTCGGATCGATCAGCAGTTCACCCTGTTTGTGCGAGTTGCTGTACGGATCAATCATCGCCGCGCTCTGCGCCGGGTATTCGATCACGCCGTCGGCGAAGATCTTGACCCCGGGCAAGGTCAGGTTCGGGATGCCCTGGAACTGCTGGCGGACCTTGTCCAGGGTGTCGAGATCGGCCGGCACGCTTTTCGGATTGGCCACCAGCAACGCGGCGACGTGGGCGCTCATGCCGCCACTTTCGGCCAGCGCTTTGTACACCGGCAGGACGCCGACGGTGTTCTCCGTGGGTTTGAGCGCGAACACCGGCTCGCCGGGCGCGGCGTTGGCGGCGGGGTCCATCCACGCGGTGATGCCCAGGCTGTTGTTGTAGCGCACGGCGGATTGCGCGGCTTTCAACATGTCGGCGGGGCTTGGCACCGGCATCTTTGAGGCGACGCGATCCCAGCCGGCGTCCACCAGGAAACCGTTGGGACTGCCATCGGCGAGTTTGCCGATGGTGTCTTTTTCCGCCTCCGGCAGTTTCTTCAGCAGCGCGGCATCAATGCCCGCGCGCTCCAGCATCACGTTGTTGGCCCACGCGGTGTGGTGATCGCTGCCGGTGAACACCACGGGCACCTTGGCCCACTCGCCACTGTTGAATTTCTTGCCGAAAGCTTCGGCCTGGGCCCAATAAGCCGAACTCATTCCGGCCACGCCCAGCACATCGCCATGCCTGGCTTTGCCGTCATCGCGCCAGGCTTTCAGGCGTTTTTCCAGTTCGTCGAGGTCGACCACCTCGTCTTTCATATTGGCCGAGGCCATTTCCAGACCGCCGAATATGGCGTGGGAATGACTGTCGATCAGGCCAGGCATCAGGGCTTTTCCGCCGAGGTCAACGACTTTGGTGCCTGACGCGATCAGGGCCTTGATCTGCGCATCGCTGCCGACTTGCAGCACTTTGCCGTCCTGCACTGCCAACGCTTGCACCTTCGGATGGGCGCGGTCGGCAGTGAAAATCTTGCCATTGATCAGCACTAGATCGGCCGCTGCCATGGCTTCCATCGAGGCAAAACTGACGGCGGCCATCAATAGATTCGGGATGAATCTTTTCATTGAATGTTTCCTTGTTATTGCGTCTGATGGCCAGATTAGTGGCTTGTCATGGCCAGCAGAACGCCTCGCTCACGAAAAACGTTTTTGCCTGAATGGAAAAAATATGGACAAGTTGGGTGCATTGAAAATGTTCGTGGTCACGGCGCAACTCGGCAGTTTCAGTCGCGCCGCCGAGCATCTGGGCAAGACTCCGTCAGCCTTGACCAAAGCGGTCAATCACCTGGAAGCGGAGCTCGGCGCCCGGTTGTTCGAGCGCAGCCCCCGACGGATTTTGCTGACCGAATCGGGGCGTCTGTATCTGGAAACCGCGCGCCAGGTCCTGCAGCGGCTGGACGAGGCCGGCGAGGAAATCGAGCAGTTGCAGCATGGCCTGCGCGGCAACCTGAAGATCACCGCGCCGCTGGCGTATGGGCAGGCTTTTCTCGATCAGGTGTGCGGTGGTTTCCTGGAGCAATACCCGCAGATCAACCTGCAAGTGGACCTGTGCGATGAGTTCGTCAACCTGCTGGAAAGCGGCTACGACCTGGCATTGCGCGAGGGTCATGACGATTTGCCGGGGTTGATTGCTCGCGTCGTCGGCAGCAATCGGCTGGCGTTGTGCGCCAGCCCTGATTATCTGGCGCGCAAGGGGTTGCCGGTCACGCCGGACACCCTCGATGACCACGAATGGCTGCTCTACCGTCATCCGTTGCTCAGCCGCGAATTCTGGTGGGCCGAGCGCGGCGGGCAAAGATTGAGCCTGCCGCAACCGCAGTCGCCGCGATTGCGCAGCGACAACTACGACCTGCTGCTGGCCAACGCACTGGCCGGACGCGGCGTTCTGCACACGCCGCTGTGGAGTGCCGCGCCGTACATCGCCGATGGCCGGCTGGTGCGGGTGATGGCCGATTACGCCATTGATCCCGACAGCTTCGGTTCGTACATCCTGGCGGTGTACCCCAGTCATCGGCGGGCAACCGCCAAAGTGCTGGCTTTCATCGATTACATCGCAGGGTTTCTGGCGTCGCGTGGCTTGAGCTGACTGGCGGTCCTTGCCAGGAAAATGCCGAAAGAGTACAAATGTACTCCATGACGACTTTAACGCCCCGACGTACTGCCATCCTGACCTTCATTCGCGATCGAATCGCGGAGCACGGTCAGCCCCCGAGCCTCGCTGAAATCAGCGAGGCATTTGGTTTCGCCTCCCGCAGCGTGGCGCGCAAGCATGTGCTGGCGCTGACCGAGGCCGGTTTTATCGAGGTCAACCCCAACCAGGCCCGGGGCATCCGTTTGCTCGGGCAACCGGCGCGGCCCGAGTTGCTGGACATCCCGGTACTCGGGCGGGTCGCGGCGGGGACGCCCATCGGCGCTGATGCCGAAGTGCACAGCCGCTTGCTGCTCGACCCGTCGATCTTTTCGCGGGTGCCGGACTACATGCTGCGGGTCCAGGGTGATTCGATGATCGAGGACGGCATTCTCGACGGCGACCTGGTGGGCGTGCACCGCAATCCCGAAGCGCTAAACGGCCAGATCGTGGTGGCGCGGCTCGATGGCGAAGTCACCATCAAGCGTTTCGAACGGGTCGGCGACGTTGTCCGGTTGTTGCCACGCAACCCGGCCTATCAGCCGATCATCGTCGAGGCCAATCAGGACCTGGCCATCGAAGGGGTGTTCTGCGGTCTGGTGAGGCAAGGGTGATGGGCGCCGTCGTTGCGTTAGACACGCTGTTCAATGGCGGCCAGGTCTGGAAGGGCCGGCCTGCGCCACCGGCTGTCAGCCCGCAACCCACCGGGCATGCCGCGCTGGACGCGGCGTTGCCTACCGGCGGCTGGCCGGAAGCGGCATTGACTGAAATCCTCCTGGCCGGGCAGGGCGTTGGCGAGTTGCAGCTGGTGTGGCCGGCCCTGGCGCGGCTGTCGGCGGCGGGCGAACGCATTGTGCTGGTGGCGCCGCCTTACGTGCCGTATCCCCAGGCCTGGCAGAACGCCGGGGTCGATCTGCGCCAGTTGTCGATCATCCAGGCCAGCGAGCGCGATGCGCTGTGGGCGGCGGAACAATGCCTGCGTTCGGGCAGTTGCGGCGCGGTGCTGTGCTGGCCGCGCAAGGCCGATGACCGGGCGCTGCGGCGCTTGCAGGTGGCGGCCGAAACCGGCTCGACCCTGGCGTTCGCCTATCGCTCGATCAACGAAGCCATCAACCCTTCGCCAGCCGCACTGCGCATCGCCATCGATGCCCGGCCTGCACAATTGCGTGTGCTCAAGTGTCGTGGCGGGTTGGCGCGGTCGGCGCCGATTGCCTTTTCCGTGGGGCATTGAGGTTGCCATGCGTTGGGTGTGCATTCTCTTCCCGCAATTGGCGCTGGACGCGGTACTGCGTCAGCGCCCCGATCCCGATGAACCGTTGGCGCTGCTGACCGGCCCGGCACAGCGTCGGGTGTTGCAAGCGGTCAACGCTTCGGCGCGGGCGCTGGGCTTGCGCCCGGGGCAGTCGATGACCGCCGCGCAAGCCTTGAGCAAAGGTTTTGTCACGGCCGAATACGACGTCGCTGAGATCGAGCACTGGCAACAGTTCCTGGCGGCGTGGGCCTATCGATTCAGCTCTCAGGTCAGCGTGCATTACCCGCGTGCCGTGGTGTTTGAAATCGAATCCAGCCTGGGGTTGTTCGGGCCGTGGCCGCAGTTCGAGGCGCGGTTGCGCGCTGAACTCGGCGAACTGGGCTTTCGGCATCGGATCGTCGCCGCGCCCAACCCGGTGGCTGCGCGGGTGTTGGCCAATATGTATGACGGACTGGTGGTGCCGGACGATCAAGCCTTGCGCTATCACCTGGGGCAATTGCCGGTTGACCGGATTGCCTTGGAGCCGGCGGTGGCCACGGCGTTGTCGCGCATGGGGTTGCGCACCTTGAGCCAGGTTCAGGCGTTGCCGCGCAACAGCCTGGCGCGACGTTTCGAGGCGCAAGTGCTCAAGCACCTGGATGCGCTGTTCGGCGAGCGGCGGCTGGCGCTGGCGTTCTACCTGCCGCCGGACCGGTTTGATGTGCGCATCGAGCTCAACTTCGATGTGCAATCCCATCAGGCGCTGCTGTTTCCATTGCGTCGGCTGACCGGCGATCTGTCGGCCTTCCTCTGCGGTCGGGACAGTGGCGTGCAGCGTTTCGACTTGCACCTGGAGCACGCCGGCTTGCCGGACACGGTGATCAAGGTCGGCTTGCTCAGCGCCGAGCGCGATCCGGCGATGCTCTTCGAACTGGCCCGGGGACGGCTGGAACAGGTGCAGGTCGAGGCCCCGGTGCGCGGTTTCCGGCTGCGCGCCGAAGACCTGCCCAGCTTTGTCCCACAGCGTCAGGAACTGTTCGACGACCGTCCGCAGCAATCCTTGCCCTGGGAGCAACTGCGCGAACGCTTGCGTGCACGGCTTGGGGATGACGCGGTGCACGGCTTGCGTTTCCAGGCCGATCACCGGCCAGAGTGCGCGTGGCAGGCACGGGACGACAGCCAACTCTGCGCGGCGTTGGCGGGCGTGCAGCGTCCGGGCTGGTTGCTGACGGAACCGCAGGCTGTACACGAAGGCTCGACACGGATCCTCATGGGGCCGGAGCGCATCGAGTCCGGCTGGTGGGACGGCGACGACGTGCGCCGCGATTACTACCTGATCGAAACCCGTTCCGGCCAGCAGGGCTGGGCCTACCGTGCGGTGGGTGAGGGCGGCCCGCTGTGGCTGCAAGGCTGGTTCGCATGAGCGTCGAGTATGCGGAGCTGCACTGCCTGTCGAACTTCAGTTTCCAGCGCGGTGCTTCCAGTGCCCTTGAACTGTTTCAGCGGGCGAAAAAGCACGGCTATCAAGCACTGGCGATCACCGATGAATGCACCCTGGCCGGTATCGTCCGCGCCTGGCAAGCGGCCAAATCCGTGGAGCTTTCGCTGATCATAGGCAGCGAAATGCGCATCGAGAACGGCCCGAAACTGGTGTTGCTGGTGGAAAACCTTGAGGGTTATCAGACCCTGTGCCGGCTGATTACCCGAGCACGGCGCCGCACGCAGAAAGGCCAGTACCAAGTACTGCGCGAGGACTTCAGCGCGCCGATGCCGGGGTTGCTGGCGTTGTGGGTGCCGGACGCGGTCGATGATTTTGCCAGCGGCCACTGGCTCAAGCAGACGTTCACCGATGGCCTGTGGCTGGCGGTGCAGTTGCATCGCGGGCAAGACGACACCCGGCGACTGGACGCCCTGCTGACCCTGGCGCGGGAGCTGCGGATTCCAGCGGTGGCCAGCGGCGATGTGCACATGCACACCCGTGGACGGCGCGCCTTGCAGGACACCATGACCGCGATCCGTCATCACTTGCCGGTGGCCGAGGCCGGGTTGCGGCTGCATCCGAACGGCGAGCGGCATGTGCGCAGCCTCGATGCCCTGCAATCGATCTACCCGCAAGCGTTGCTCGATGAAACGCTGACCATTGCCCGGCGTTGCACCTTCGACCTCGGCCAGTTGCGTTACCAGTATCCCCGCGAGCTGGTGCCAGAAGGTCAGACGGCCACGTCCTGGCTGCGGCATCTGACCGATGAAGGGATCGCGTGGCGCTGGCCAGACGGTCCGCAAGCCAAAGTGCTGGCGCAGATCGACAAGGAGCTGGAGCTGATCGCCGAGCTGGGCTATGAAAGCTACTTCCTCACGGTGCACGACATTGTGCGGTTCGCCCGTGAGCAGGAAATCCTCTGTCAGGGCCGGGGTTCTGCCGCGAACTCGGCGGTGTGTTTTGCCTTGGGCATCACGGAAATCGATCCGGATCGCACCACGCTGTTGTTCGAACGCTTTCTCTCCAAAGAGCGCAATGAACCACCGGACATCGACGTCGATTTCGAACACGAACGCCGCGAGGAGGTCTTGCAGTACGTGTTCCAGCGTTATGGTCGGACCCGCGCCGCGCTCACGGCGGTGGTCAGCACTTATCACGCGGCCGGCGCGGTGCGCGATGTGGCCAAGGCCCTGGGTTTGCCACCGGATCAGATCAACGCCCTGGCCGATTGCTGTGGCCACTGGAGCGATGCAACACCGCCCGTGGAGCGCCTGCTTGAAGGCGGCTTTGACCCCGAAAGCCCGGTGCTGCGCCGGGTGCTGAGCTTGACCGGGCAACTGATTGGCTTCCCTCGCCACCTGTCCCAGCACCCCGGCGGCTTCGTGATTTCCGAGCAGCCGCTGGACAGCCTGGTGCCGGTGGAAAACGCCGCCATGGCCGAGCGCACCATCATCCAGTGGGACAAGGACGATCTCGATGCGGTCGGATTGCTCAAGGTGGATATTCTGGCCTTGGGCATGCTCAGCGCGATTCGCCGCTGTTTTGATCTGCTGCGCCGTCATCGCCATCTGGACTTGAGCCTGGCGACGATCCCGGCCGAAGACTCGCCAACCTACGACATGATCGGCCGCGCCGACACCATCGGCGTGTTCCAGATCGAATCCCGGGCACAGATGTCGATGCTGCCGAGGCTCAAGCCCCGGACCTTTTATGACCTGGTGATCGAGGTGGCGATCGTCCGTCCTGGGCCGATCCAGGGCGGGATGGTGCATCCGTACCTGCGACGGCGAAACAAGGAGGAACCCGAGGTTTATCCGTCCCCGGCACTGGAAGTCGTGCTCAAGCGCACCCTGGGCGTGCCGCTGTTTCAGGAACAGGTGATGCAGATTGCGATTGTCGCCGCCGACTACAGCCCCGGCGAGGCTGATCAGTTACGTCGCTCCATGGCCGCCTGGAAACGCCACGGCGGACTGGAACCGCACAAGGACCGGTTGGCCGCCGGGATGAAGAAAAACGGCTACACGGCCGAGTTCGCCGCGCAGATCTTCGAACAGATCAAAGGCTTCGGCAGTTATGGTTTTCCCGAGTCCCACGCCGCCAGTTTCGCCTTGCTGACCTACGCCAGTTGCTGGTTGAAATGCCACGAGCCGGCGGCCTTCGCCTGTGCGCTGATCAACAGCTGGCCCATGGGTTTCTACAGCCCGGACCAGATTCTGCAGGACGCGCGCCGGCATCATTTGCAGATTCGCCCGGTTGACGTGCGCGCCAGCGACTGGGATTGCAGCCTCGAACCGATCACCGGCGCGCAGCCGGCGATTCGCATGGGGCTGCGGATGATCAAGGGCTTTCGCGAGGACGATGCCCGGCGCATCGAGGCGGCGAGGGCGAGGGGGGTATTTGTCGACATCGCCGACCTGGGCGAGCGCGCGCGACTCGATGCCCGTGCCCAGGAGCAACTGGCCGATGCCGGCGCGCTGCGTGGCCTGGCCGGTGACCGGCATCGGGCGCGCTGGGAAGTGGCGGGGGTGCAGAAACAACTCGGTTTGTTTGCCGGCCTGCCGAGTCAGGAAGAACCTGCGATCTATCTGCCCAAACCGACGGTGGGCGAGGACTTGCTGGCCGACTACAACAGTGTCGGCACCACCCTCGGTCCGCATCCGCTGGCGTTGCTGCGCGCGGAGTTGAAAGCCCGACGTTGCCGCAGCTCGAAAGAACTGATGGAGGTCGAACACGGGCGACCGGTCAGCGTCGCCGGGCTGGTCACCGGCCGGCAACGGCCAGGCACGGCCAGTGGCGTGACCTTCGTCACCCTGGAAGACGAGTTCGGCAACATCAACGTCATCGTCTGGCGCGACCTCGCCGACCGGCAGCGAAAGGTCCTTGTCGGCTCGCAATTGCTCAAGGTCGATGGCCGCTGGGAAAAGGAAGGCGAGGTGCGGCACCTGATTGCCGGACGGTTGAGCGACCTGAGCCCCTTGCTGGACGGCATCAGCGTGCGTAGCCGGGATTTCCGCTGATCTGTGCCTATACAACACCCTCTGTAGCAGTTGTCGAGTGAAACGAGGCTGCGATTTTTTGATCTTGTTTTTAAAAAGAAAAGTCAAAGATCGCAGCCTCGTTTCACTCGACAGCTGCTACAGGGACGTGTGTTGCCAAATCACTGACGCCAATAAAAATTAAACACTGTTCTCAGTGATGGCACTTTGGCATAATGCCGGCCGCCGACGTCCCGCACGTCGATTATCGATTTGATTCCCCCTCGCTTTTTCGCCGCTGCAACCCGCAGCGGTTGGCTATGGCCGTGCCGGGATAACCGTTTTTTCAGAAGGAATGCACAGTGAGAATGATCTCTCGGATGTTGGTATCGGCGGCAGCGATTGCCCTTTTCGGCGCGATGGCCGGGTGTGCGACCGAAAGCTCGCGCGCCTTGCCGGTCGCAAAAGTAGAAAGCGCCAGCGTGGCGTATGCCGGTGTTCGTGTACCCATGGCGGTCGGCAAGTTCGACAACCGTTCGAGCTACATGCGCGGGATCTTCTCCGACGGCGTGGATCGCCTCGGCGGTCAGGCCAAGACCATCCTGATCACTCACTTGCAGCAAACCAACCGCTTCAGCGTGCTGGACCGCGACAACATGGGCGAGATCCAGCAGGAAGCCGCGATCAAGGGCCAGTCTCAGCGCCTCAAGGGTGCCGACTTTGTGGTCACCGGTGATGTCACCGAGTTCGGCCGCAAAGAAACCGGCGACCACCAGCTGTTCGGCATTCTCGGTCGCGCCAAGACCCAGGTGGCCTACGCCAAGGTCAACCTGAACATCGTCAACATCAGCACTTCCGAAGTGGTTTATTCGACTCAGGGCGCGGGCGAGTACGCCTTGTCCAACCGTGAAGTCATCGGCTTCGGTGGCACCGCTGCCTACGATTCGACCCTCAACGGCAAAGTGCTCGACCTGGCCATGCGCGAGGCGATCAATCGCCTGGTGGACGGGATGAACGCCGGGGCATGGAAACCGGGTAACTGATCAAGGTTGATGACAAGGAGCGGTACAAGCATGTTCAAGACGTATGTGTCGTGGGCGCTGATGGCGTCGACATTGCTGGTCAGCGGCCTGTTGGCCGGTTGCGCCGGCCCGAAAACCCTTTACCAGTGGGAAAGCTACCAGCCGGAAGTCTACGAGTACTTCAAGGGTGAAGAACCCAAGGAAGCTCAGGCCGAAGCGCTGGAGCGCGACCTGCAGAAGATCAAGTCCACCGGCAAGACGCCGCCGCCTGGCTACCACGCTCACTTGGGTCTGTTGTACCTGAGCATGGGTAAGGACGATCAAATGGTGCAGCAGTTCAGGACCGAGAAAACCCTGTTTCCCGAGTCGACGCCGTACATGGATTTTCTGCTTAAAAACGCCAAGACCGGAGACACCCAATGATCGCGCGCTCATTGAAACTGTTGGCCGGGTTGCTGGCGCTGGCTGTGCTCGGTGGCTGCGTCAGCCCCAAGACCGTGGACTATTCGGCGTACAAGCAAGCCCGTCCGAAAACCATTCTGGTGCTACCGCCGCTGAACAACTCGCCGGACGTCAAGGCGTCCTACAGCATGTTGTCGCAGGTTACGTATCCGTTGGCGGAAGCCGGTTACTACGTGCTGCCGATCACCCTGGTCGATGAGACATTCCGCCAGAATGGCCTGACCACACCGGCGGACATTCACCAGGCACCGGCCAACAAGCTGCAGGAAATCTTCGGTGCCGATGCGGCGTTGTACATCACCGTGACGGACTACGGCACGCGCTACATGATCATCAGCAGCGAAACCGTGGTGACCGCCACCGCGAAGCTGGTGGACCTCAAGAGCGGCACCACCCTCTGGACCGGCTCGGCCCGGGCTTCGAGCGAAGAGGGCGGCAACAACGGTGGCGGTGGTTTGGTTGGCATGCTGATTACGGCAGCGGTCAAGCAAGTGATCAACAGCGCCACCGACGCCGGTCACCCGATTGCCGGTGTGGCCAGTGCGCGACTGCTGTCGGCCGGGCAACCGGCGGGGTTGCTGTACGGACCGCGTTCGCCGAAATACGGTACTGACTGAACCTAGTGAGATCGTTCCCACGCAGAGCGTAGGAACGATCAGCTAAGGAAGCTCCTGTAGTGAAGTGCCTCCTGTGGCGAGGGAGCTTGCTCCCGCTCGGCTGCGCAGCAGTCGTCAAACTGAAGACGCGATCTATTTGAAGAAACGCGCTGACAGATTTTGGGGCTGCTACGCAGCCCAGCGGGAGCAAGCTCCCTCGCCACAGTATTAGGTGATTTTAGTTTATTTGGTGGCAGGCCAAAACCGCTTCCCGCCTCCAGGCGCATCCGTCCATGCCTGCAATGACCGCGTCGGCAAATCGAAATAATCCCGGGTCCGCGCATAACCATGCCCACCCATGCGCCCGATCGCATCCAGCCCTAGCTGATCGATGTACAAGGTTTTCGGGTCGATCAATTCGTCCCGCACCTGCGCCATCAACACTTCCCCGAAGATAATCTCCCGCGACTGCCCGATGGACAGCGCCATCATCCGCCGACACGCCACCGCCACCGCCACCGGCGCCTCGCCGATGCGCGGGCATTTGACCCTGGTGCCGGTAATCGCTGTCAGCCCCGCCGCCGTCAACTCGTCGAAGCCGGGAGCAAATGGCACCGCGTGCACCGATTTTCACGACTGCTTCTCAGCCGAACAGGGCGATGCGGCGTTCCGACAAGCCCCCTCACCACAGAGGTCCCCGCAGGCTCAGCTGCTACAGGGTTCTTTGTCAGGCAAGTCCACAACAAATCCGAAGATCAAGAATCGGCTAACCTCATATGAAACCATTGGCGTCGGCGATGCTCGAAACAAACGGGCCCGCGCCGTCCTCGCACAGCGATTCCGCATGTCAGCCACTCACAGGGACACAGAGCCAGTCGATGCAGTTTCTATCTGATAGCCACGGGTGTGCCGGCTGGAACGGTGAAATGGCCGGGCGCATCCGCGCGTTCGACTGGAGCCAGACCGAGCTTGGAAACATCGACACCTGGCCCGCCAGTCTGTGCAGCTCGGTGCGGCTGATGCTCGCGTCGCCACTGCCGATGGTGATGCTCTGGGGGCGCGAGGGCTACATGATCTATAACGATGCCTACTCGACGTTTGCCGGTGGCCGCCATCCATATCTGCTGGGCTCCCCGGTCGAGCTGGGTTGGCCGGAAGTGGCCGAGTTCAATCGACATGTGGTCGATACGTGCCTGGCAGGCGGCACTTTGTCCTATCGCAATAAACAGCTGGAATTGCTGCGCGACGGGGTCCCTGAAGACGTCTGGCTGGACCTCTATTACAGCCCTGTCGCCGATGATGAAGGGTTCCCCGCCGGGGTCATGGCAATGGTCGTCGACACCACTGAACATGTGATTTCCGAACGCCGGCGCCAGGAAGCCGAAGACGCTTATCGCGCCGACAATGAACGGGTGCGCCTGGCGCTCAATGCCGGGGCTTTGCTTGGCTCGTTCGTCTGGGACATCAAGGGCAATGTGTTGTCCGGCGACGAGCGTTTCGCCCGGACTTTTTCCTACCCTGCCGAGCAGAACCTCGCCGACCTGCCCACCGACATTGCTGAAGCGCAGATTCACCCCGACGACCGCAGTTGGGTCCAGGAGCAGGTCAATCAGTCAGTGGCAACCGGCGAGGCCTTTAATGCCGAGTACCGGGTCTTGCGCCCTGACGGCAGCTATTTGTGGGTGCAGGCCAGTGGGTGCTGCGAGTTCAACGAGCAGGGCGAACCCTTCCGCTTTCCTGGCGTGTTGATCGATATTCACGAACGCAAGATGGCCGAAGAATCCTTGCTCAAATTCACCCGCAACCTGGAGCAACGCGTGGCCGACGAAGTCGATGCGCGGCTGGCGGCTGAAGAGCAACTGCGTCAATCGCAGAAGCTCGAAGCCATCGGCGGTCTCACCGGCGGCGTGGCCCACGACTTCAATAACTTGCTGCAGGTGATCGCCGGTAACCTGCACTTGCTGGCGCGGAGTGAGCCGGACAACGCGAACGTGCAGCGCCGGGTCAGTGCGTCGATTGCGGCCGTCGAGCGCGGCGCCAAACTGTCTTCGCAATTGCTCGCGTTTGCCCGCCGCCAACCGTTGTCGCCGGCGGTGTGCGACCCACAACAGATATTCGAAGGGCTGGGTGAGCTGTTGCAACGGGCGCTGGGGGAAACCATCCAGATCGATGTGCAGGTGCCGCAAGAACCTTGGTACATCAACGTCGATCGCAACCAGTTGGAAAACGCCATTCTCAACCTGGCGATCAATGCCCGTGACGCCATGCAGGGCGAAGGGACCATTGAGCTGAATGCCGGGAATGTGGCGCTCGATCGTAAATTCTGCGCCGGCAAGGGCATCGCAGCGGGCGATTATGTGCGTGTCGCGGTGGCCGATACCGGCGCCGGAATGTCGCCCGAAGTGCTGGGGCAGGCGTTCGAGCCGTTTTTCACCACCAAGGCCGACGGTCAGGGCACGGGATTGGGACTGAGCATGGTGTTCGGTTTCGTCAAACAGAGCGGCGGGCACATCGAGATTTCCAGCGTCGTCGGGCAGGGCACTCGGGTACAGCTTTACTTTCCGCGCAGCATGCGTGCGTTGCCCAGTGAAACAACGCTGCGGGATTCACCGCAACGGGGCGGGCACGAAACCATTCTGGTGGTCGAGGACAACGAAGCGGTGCGCAGCTCGGCGGTGGAGTTGCTGAGCGAGGAGGGCTATCAGGTCCTGACCGCGGCCAACGGCGACCAGGCGATGCAGATGTTGCTGGATGGCGTGGCGGTGAACCTGATCTTCACCGATGTGGTCATGCCCGGACTGATCAAAAGCTCGGACCTGGCAGCCTGGGCCAAGGTGCAAAATCCCCCGGTGGCGGTGCTGTTTACCTCCGGCCACACCCGGGACATCATTTCGCGCAATCACCAGCTCAGCCCCGATACCCATCTGCTGAGCAAACCTTACGGGCCCGAAGCACTGACACACATGATCCACACGGTCCTGAGCGGCTGACCACAGGGCCTGCTCCCACAGGGGAGTTGTTTATTTCAGTTATTTATTCAAGGGCTCACGATGTCTTCAACGCGCACCTCCAATCCTCCTTCCGGCATGGTCAGGGTACGCGGTGCCCGGGAACACAACCTCAAGAACATTGACGTCGACATTCCACGAGATGCCCTGGTGGTGTTCACCGGCGTCTCGGGTTCGGGCAAGTCGTCGCTGGCGTTTTCCACGCTGTACGCCGAGGCGCAGCGCCGCTATTTCGAATCCGTGGCGCCCTACGCGCGGCGGCTGATCGATCAGGTCGGTGTGCCGGATGTGGATTCCATCGAAGGCCTGCCACCGGCCGTGGCCCTGCAACAACAGCGCGGCACGCCGAGTACGCGGTCTTCGGTGGGCAGCGTGACGACGCTGTCGAGCCTGATCCGCATGCTGTACTCCCGGGCCGGCAGCTATCCGCCGGGGCAGCCGATGCTGTACGCCGAGGACTTCTCGCCCAACACGCCTCAGGGCGCCTGCCCCGAATGCCACGGCCTGGGCCGGGTGTATGAAGTCACCGAAGCCTTGATGGTCCCTGACCCGAGCCTGACCATCCGCCAACGGGCGGTGGCGTCCTGGCCCACGGCGTGGCAAGGGCAGAACCTGCGCGACATTCTGGTGACGATGGGCTACGACGTCGACAAACCCTGGCGCGAGCTGCCGAAAAAGCAGCGTGACTGGATCCTCTTCACCGAGGAAACACCGACTGTGCCGGTGTATGCCGGGCTCACCCCGGAAGAAACCAAAGTGGCGCTCAAACGCAAAATGGAGCCCAGCTACCAGGGCACCTTCACCGGCGCCCGACGCTACATCCTGCACACGTTCAGCCACTCGCAAAGTGCGCTGATGAAGAAGCGCGTCGCACAATTCATGCTCGGCAGCCCGTGCCCGTTGTGCGACGGCAAACGGCTCAAGCGCGAGGCGTTGTCGGTGACCTTTGCCGGCTACGACATCGGCGAGCTGTCGCAGATGCCGTTACTGCAAGTGGCCGAGGTGCTGAAACCGGTGGCGGCGCACAGCTACCTTGAACAGGCCGATGAGGCGGGCGAGGTGTTGACTCACCGCCAGACCCGCGAGGCCCGCGAACAGCGCGTGGCCCACGGCGCCAGCGGCCATGTCAGCGCGCCGGACGTGCGGCATACGCCTAACCTCTCGGTGGAGAAACGCCTGGCCGCGCAACGGATCGCTCAGGATTTGCTGGAGCGGGTCAGCACCCTGACCGATCTGGGTCTTGGTTATCTGGCCCTGGACCGCAGCACGCCGACGCTGTCGTCCGGCGAGTTGCAGCGGCTGCGCCTGGCCACTCAATTGGGTTCGCAGTTGTTCGGCGTGATCTACGTGCTGGATGAACCGTCGGCCGGCCTGCATCCGGCCGATGGTGAAGCGCTGTTCGAAGCGCTGCAACGCTTGAAGGCTGCCGGCAACACCCTGTTTGTGGTTGAGCACGACCTGGAAACCATGCGCCGTGCTGACTGGCTGATCGATGTCGGCCCGTCGGCGGGCGAGCACGGCGGTCGGATCCTCTACAGCGGTCCGCCCCAAGGACTGGCCGAGGTCAAGGACTCCCAGACCCGTGCCTACCTCTTCGCCGAGCAGGTCACTGAAGCCAGAACCGGTCGCAAGCCGAGCGATTGGCTGCGCCTGGAAGGCATCACGCGCAATAACCTGAACGACCTCAGCGTCGAGTTTCCCTTGGGGTGTTTTACCTCGGTGACCGGCGTCTCCGGTTCCGGCAAATCAAGCCTGGTCAGTCAGGCCTTGCTGGAATTGGTGGGTGCGCATCTGGGGCGTGCTGCCAACGGTAACGAGTCTGAAGAGCTGAGCCTTGAGGACGATGCGCCGCAAGTCAGCGGCGGTCAGGTCACGGCCGGGCTGGAATCGATCAAGCGCCTGGTGCAGGTCGATCAGAAACCCATCGGCCGCACGCCGCGTTCGAACCTGGCGACCTACACCGGGCTGTTCGACAACGTGCGCAAACTGTACGCCGCCACCCCCCAGGCGCAGGCCGAGGGCTACGACGCCGGGCAGTTCTCCTTCAACGTCGCCAAGGGCCGTTGCCCGACCTGCGAAGGTGAGGGGTTTGTCAGCGTTGAGTTGCTGTTCATGCCCAGTGTCTATGCACCGTGCCCGACCTGCCACGGCGCTCGCTACAACCCCGAGACGCTGGCGATCATCTGGCAAGGTTTGAACATTGCGCAAGTGTTGCAATTGACGGTGGACGAAGCGGTCGAGGTGTTCGCCGAGCAACCGGGCATTCGCCGTTCTCTGGAAGTGCTGCGCGATATTGGCCTAGGTTATCTGCGCCTTGGTCAGCCAGCCACGGAGCTCTCGGGTGGCGAAGCCCAGCGCATCAAATTGGCGACCGAGCTGCAACGCAACCAGCGTGGGGCGACGTTGTATGTGCTCGACGAACCCACCACCGGTTTGCATCCACGGGACGTTGACCGGCTGCTCGAGCAGCTGAATACGCTAGTCGTGGCGGGGCACACGGTGATTGTGGTGGAGCATGAAATGCGCGTGGTTGCGCAGAGTGACTGGGTGATTGATATCGGGCCGGGGGCGGGGGATCAGGGCGGGAAGATTGTCGTTGCCGGCACGCCGCAGAAAGTGGCCAGGAGCAAGAAGAGCCGGACGGCACCGTTCCTCGCCCGGACCCTTAACTAGTAGGAGCGAGGCTTGCCTGCGAATTGGGCGCCGCGGTCAATCAGACATAACCGGTTATCGTTCTTCGCGGGCAAGCCTCGCTCCTACAGGATCGGTGTCAGGCGCAATCGATCGTGCGCCGGACCTTGTCCAGCAGCTCATTGATCTGAAACGGCTTGATCAGCATCTCCATGCCATCACCGAGAAACACCTGACGGTTGATCGCGTTCTCCGCGTAGCCGGTCATGAACAGGATCGGCAAGCCTTCGCGCCAGCCCGGCACAGCCGTCGACGGCGATAGGCCACCCATTGGATTGAACCCCTGTCCCGGGATGGCTTCGAACCTTCAAGGCCCCGGCTGTTTGAATCGCGGGCTGGCCGTCATGAGCGAGGTGCGTATGAAAGACCAATCGACACAACAGCAGAATCAATCGGGGGCGCCGGTCGACCGCAACGACCCGGCGATCGACCCGCAGACGCCGGGTGAGGGCGCGCCAGCGGAGCAGCTTCAGAGCCAATCCACCGGCTCGCCAAGCGCCGATGCGGCGGTGGATCAGAAGAATCAACACACCGACAATGACAATGAGTTTAGCCCCGGTTTCAAACCGAATCCGGACCGGCCAAAACCCGGCGATGACACGGATGCCGACATCGATACCGATGGCGGCTAGTTCAGCCAGCATGCAAAAAGGCCGCATCAATCGATGCGGCCTTCTTTTTACGGGTTATTTGCTGGGGTGGGCCGCTTGGAGCTTTTTCGCCATTTCCAGGTGTTTTTCCAGTGCCGGTAGCATTTTTTGCGCGAAGCCTTTCAGCTCGGTGGCGCCTTTGACTTTGTCGTCCGTCACCGTATTGGCCTGTTTTTCGAACAGCTTGATCGTGTCTTCGTGGGCCTTCACCTGATTATTGGCATAGGCCGCGTCGAAGGACTCGTCACGCATGTCGAGGATTTTTTCCTTGGCCTGTTTGACCAGCGTCGTCTCGTCCGGCACCTCGATGTCATTCTTTTTCGCCAGGGCCGCCAGTTCATCATTGGCCTTGGAATGATCGGTGATCATCATGTTGGCGAATGCCTTGATGTCGGCCGATGAGCTTTTTTCCAGCGCCAGTCGGCTGGTCTCGATTTCCGCAATGCCACCTGCGGCTGCGTTGTCGACAAAGTCATTGGAAGTGGCGGCAAAAGCAGCTGTGCACATGCTGGTGCTCAAGGCGACTGCCAGGGCGAGGTGGCGCAGGGTGAATCCGTCCATTGGTCATTCTCCACACAGGTTTCGGGTCAGCGATCGTGGTGATCGTTATTCAATGGAGGCAGGCGCTCGATCAAAGGTTTTATCGGGTTTGCGCCAGGACGACGAACGGACACCGCTGGTCTGATAGGCGGTCGACAGAACCAGCCAACCAAGGCCATTCTGATAGTTGGCGAACGCAATCGATCGCGTTTGCTGCCGATCAACAAACGGAGGTGTTCCATGCCGGTGCCACACGACCTTTATCAGGACCTGAAACTTTCAAAGGAAGATATCCAGCAAAAACGCTCCAAGGATCCGTTACTGGATTCACTGATCAACAAGTATTCGCAAGCGGACGCCGAGGTAGTAAAGGCTGAAACCGCACAATCGGATGCGCCCAGCGATGACGCACTGAAGAAGCTCAAGGAGACGCGCGTGCAGGTCAAGGACAAGATTGTCAAACAACTCCAGGCGTCTTCCTGACGCACCGAACCCGGCCACCGACAACCGGTGACTGAAAAATTGGAACGGTGATCAATACCGGCACCTCGAAAGATCAGAGTCCGACCTTTTCGACTCGTTGCGAGGTGCCTTATGAACGAGCCCAAATTTCCAAGTGAAGAGCAGGGCGGGTACGACCCCATCCCGACCCATCCCGAACCGCTAAGCCCCGGCCGCACGACGGTCAACCCCGAAGACGAGCCGGGTATCGACGAATTGCCGAACAACGAAGGTGTGCGCCCGCTGGATGAAGTCGACACCACCGCGATGGACCCTGAGCGGGTGCTTGAAGAGACGGACAACGCCGTGCGCGATAACGATATGGACCCCCGCTAGGCAAAACCACCACATACCCCCTGTAGGAGCGAGCCTGCTCGCGATGAGGTCCTGCCAGTCAATATCAATGTTGAATGTCAGACCGCCATCGCGAGCAGGCTCGCTCCCACAGGTTTTGGGGTTATTTCTGGAGGGCGGTGGTCAGGGGTAGGCGCGCCATGTTTGTTGCCTTCAGTGACCCCAGGTACAACCAGTCCCCATACTCGCGCACCGTCGTGATCGGCGAGTAATTACCCATGCTCGCATCCTGCAGGTTGGCAATCACCTTGCCGTCCAGGTCCAGACCCAGTGCAAAGGCGCGCTTATCCATGGGTTTGGGCAGTACCGTCAATGCCCGAACAATCATTTTGCGCACGAACGGGTGCGGTGCCGTGGCGTCGAGCAGCGCATTGCGCGGTGCGTAGAGCGCCACCCAGAAGCGGTCGCGGCCATTGAACGCGAGGTTGTCCGGCAGCCCCGGCAGATTATCGATGAACACCTCGTGGGTTCCGGCCTTCGGCCCGCTCAACCAGAAGCGGGTGATGCGGTAAGCGCCGGTTTCGTTGACCAGCACAAAGCTGTCGTCCGGCCCTAGCGTCACGCCGTTGGCAAACTCCAGCGTGTCCAGCAACACCGTGGTCTTGCCGGTCTGGAAGTCATAGCGCAACAAACGGCCGTCGCCTCCGTGCTCGATGATCGCCTCGCCGTCTTTACCGTAGCCCCAGCGGCTCGAGGCGTCGCTGAAATAGGCGTAGTGCCCGGATTTGTCGATGGCCACGTCATCGGTAAACCCGAAGGGCACGCCGCCCGCCTCGGTGGACAGCGCGATCAACCGGCCCTGGGCATCCAGGGAAAGCAACCCTTTGACGCCGTCAGCGATCACCAGCAGTCCGTTCGGGTGCCTCGCCAGGCCCAGAGGCCGGCCGCCAGTATCGGCCAGCACTTTGGTGTCCTTGCCGTCGAGGCTGGTACGGATCAGCCGGCCGTCGTGCAGCCCGGTGATGAGCACGTTATCTTCCAACAACAGCGCCTCGGGCCCTTCGATGTCCGCCGGGCCGACACGCTCCACCCCTTTGAGCCGCTGGTTGTCGGCATACACCCCGCTGGTGAGAGAGGGCGCCGGCGGCGGAGTCCAGGCCACCGGCCGAACCTTGGTGGGGAACAACAGCAGAAAAGCACCCAGGACAATGATCAGCAGCAACAGCAGATGGCGAAACCTGAAGGTTCTTCTCACACGCTGACTCCTGCGGGGGTCAGGTTTTTCTGCGCCATTTCGCGCAACGCGAGCATCGACGCTGCGGATTCACGCTCGATACGTCGCTTGAGCAGCAATCGATTGGTGATGCGCATCGCCAGGCCCGAGAACTGATACTCCAGGGTCCGCACAAAACGTGTGCCTTCGCCTTGCGCCTCGCATTCGTAGGTCACGACCAGCGACAACCCGTGATCACCGCGCGCGCCGGCGCTCCAGCGGCGTCCCGGCAGGTATTCGTTGACCTCCCAGCTCAAATGCCCCGTGCGGCCACCGGCAAGGATGTCCTCCTCGAACCGCTGGCCGGCATGCAGCGGCCCACCTTGGCCCTCGACCTTCAGGGACGACGGATGCCACTCCGGCCAACGGGTGACGGTGCTGGCATAGGCGAGCACGTCAATCGGGTTTCCAGCGATAGCGATCTGGTGCTGCATGCGGGTCATGGTCGTTCTCGTCAGGGGCAGGGGGGCAGGCTCCGGCTCCCAGTACAGGGTGCCGAACAGGTAGTCCATCAGCGGAAACACGATATTGAAGTTGCGTTCCTGCATCAGCTCGCGGCGGTGATGCAGTTCATGCAAGCGGCGCATCTGGCGGATCCACGGCAGACGTGTGACCGGGTTGTCCGGCGGTAAATGCTCGCAGGCATGAAACACCTCGTACATCAGGTACCCGAGGACCAGACAGCCGCCAAACAATCCGGCGACGTTGGCATCGACCTGCTTGAGCAGCCACCAGACGGGCAGGGTGAAGACCACGGTGTGCACCACGATCAGCCAGGCGGGAAACAGAATCACCCGCCAGTCCCGGGCGTTGTCGTAGGTCATGTGGCCGGGAGCGAAAAAGCTGTGATGGTCGCCGGCATGGCGGGCGTAGAACATCCGCGCAAAGCTCTTTTTGTGATGCCCCAAGTGCCGATGCACCAGGTACACGCCGAAGTTGAAGAACAACAGCGTCAACGGCACCGTCAGCCATTCCAGCGGCCGGACCTGATGCACGGTGCTCCAGAATCCACCGATGGCCAGCACGCCGAACAGCAGCACAAAGGCCCCGTGCAGCCATGGGTTGTAGCGCGGATGGATGTCAGCGCGATAGCGGTCGCGAAATGCCTGGGTGGTCTGCCTCACTGCGTTCACCTCTGCTTATTGTTATAACCAGCAGATTAGCTGATCTGCCCGCGCAAGCTTGAGCAAACCTGGATGACTTAAGCGCCATGATCCGGTGTATTCAGGTCAGCGGATTCCAGCGCTGGGACCAGTCGTCGTCGGTCTTGATCACTTCACGCAATAAATCGAAGGCCCGTTGCAGGGTCGCCGAGTCGCGATCGCGCGAGTAAACCAGGTACGTCGGGTAACTGAATTCCGGAGCTTTGGGCACGGACTCCAGCACGCCGCTTTCGAGGTAGCTCTGCACCACGCGTGTACGGAAGTAGCCGCTGCCGCCATTCTCCAGAATGTATTGCAGGGCCAGGGGGCCGAGGTTGAAGCTCAGGGCGGCCTTGGCTTTTTCCGGCAGGGCGGCATCGTGCTGGCGGCGGAAGTCCGGACCCCAGTCGATATACACATAAGGATCGGGCCGCCCGGCGAGGCGTACCAGGATGAGCTTTTCTTCGAGGATCTGCTCGACTTGCAGGCGCGGCCAATATTCGGGCTGATAGACCAGCGCCGCGTCCAGCACCCCCAGTTCCAGTTGGCGCAACAGGTTCTCGCCGTCGCGGATTTCCATGCGCAGGGCGTGGCTGGGAATCTTCTCGCGCAGTTCACCGGCCCAACTGAGCATCAGCGGATTGCACAGACTGACCTCGCCGCCAATATGCAACACATCGCGGTAACCGTCTGGCAACGGCAAGTCCCGACGCGCGGCTTCCCAGGTCTCGACCAGTTGATTGGCGTACACCACAAAGGCCTCGCCATTGGGCGTCAGCCGCGCCCCTGCACGGTTGCGCACAAACAACGTGCTGCCCAGCTGGCTCTCGAGTTTTTGCACACGCGCCGTGATTGCGGTCTGGGTGACGTGGAGTTTTTCAGCGGCGGCGGCAAGACTGCCGTGGCGGACAATTTCCAGAAAGGTGCGAGCGAGATCGATGTCCATGGGGCGGCCGGTGCGGGAGGTGTGGGCATTGTAAACGGATCCTGCCGGTGCGGGCTGATGTAGCAGCTGGCGAAGCCCCTGTGGGAGCGAGCCTGCTACAGGGTCTGTTCAGTTGTGTGGCGTGCCGAAGCACTACACTGCAACCGTCTCTAGCCCAACGGCGCCCCCCATGACGGCAAAGCACGCAGCAAACATCCTTGATACGGTTGAAGGCAAACGCCTGACCGGCCGCGACGCCGAGGCCTGGCGCGCATGGGGGCCTTACTTGAGCGAACGCCAATGGGGCACGGTACGTGAGGACTACAGCGCCGATGGCGATGCCTGGCGTTATTTTCCCCATGACCATGCCCGCAGCCGAGCCTATCGATGGGGCGAGGACGGGCTTGCCGGGTTTTGCGACAAGGCTCAGCACTGGTGCCTGGGGCTGGGCCTGTGGAACGAGCGCGACCCGATTCTCAAAGAGCGCCTGTTTGGCTTGAACAACGCCGAGGGCAATCACGGCGAGGACGTCAAAGAGCTGTATTTCTACGTCGATGGCGTGCCAAGCCATGCCTACATGCGCATGCTCTACAAATACCCGCAGGCCGAATTTCCCTACGCCGACCTCGTGGCTGAAAACGCCCGCCGTGGACTGGCGGACGCCGAGTACGAAATCCTCGACACCGGCGTATTCGAGGACAACCGTTATTTTGATGTGGCCGTGGAGTACGCCAAACACGCGGCCGATGATCTTTTCATGCGCGTCACCGTGCATAACCGATCCGATCAGCCGGGACGCCTCCACGTGTTGCCGCAGCTCTGGGCGCGCAACACCTGGAGCTGGACGGCGGACGGGCCGCTCCCGAGCCTCACGCTGAACGGCGATGAGGTCCTGGCCCGACACCCACAACTCCCCGACCGGCAGGTCAGCGCCTGGGGCGAAGAAGACTGCCAATGGCTGTTCTGCAACAACGAAAGCAACTTCCCCAAACTCGATGGCGTGGCGGCGAAGGGGCCATTCAAGGACGGCATCAATGATTTTCTGGTCGCAGGCGACAACGGTGCGATCCGCCTTGACGCTGGAACCCGGGTGGTGGCGCACTTCACCCTGGATTTTGAAGCCGGCCAAAGCCGATGCATATACTTGCGTTTTGCGCCGACCGGTGCGGTTCGGGTCAACGCCAAAGCCCTGTTCGAACGGCGTCGCAGCGAAGCCGATGATTTTTACGCGGCCCTGCAATCCGGCATCGGCGATGCGGATGCGCGCAACGTTCAGCGTCAAGCGCTGGCCGGATTGCTCTGGTCGAAACAGCTGTATTACTTCGACGTCAATCAGTGGCTCGACGGCGATCCGGCTCAACCTTCGCCACCACCCGGCCGTGCGCATATTCGCAATACCCATTGGCGCCACCTGTCGAATTTCGACATCGTTTCCATGCCAGACACCTGGGAGTATCCGTGGTACGCCTCGTGGGACCTGGGCTTTCAGGCAGTGGCTTTGGCGCTGATTGATCCCGGGTTTGCCAAGCATCAATTGTTGCTGCTGGTCAAAGACCGCTTCATGCACCCCAACGGCCAGTTGCCGGCCTACGAGTGGCGTTTCGACGACGCCAACCCGCCGGTGCATGCCTGGGCCTGTTGGAGGGTGTATCAGCAGGACAAGGCGCTGACCGGAACCGGGGACATGGATTTCCTCGAGCGGATTTTCCACAAACTGCTGCTGAATTTTTCCTGGTGGGTCAATCGCAAGGACGCCGAAGGCCGCAACCTGTTCCAGGGCGGTTTTCTGGGGCTGGACAACATTGCGCTGTTCGACCGCTCGGCGCTGTTGCCGCCCGGCTATCAGCTCGACCAGGCCGACGGTACGGCGTGGGTCGCCGCCTATGCGCTGGACCTGATGCGCATCGCTTTGGAACTGGCCAAGCGTAACGCGGTGTACGTCGATATTGCGGTGAAGTTCTTCGAACACTTTCTCTACATCGCCGGGGCCATCAACCGGGTCGACTCCGATGCCGAAGGCTTGTGGGACGAACAGGATCAGTTCTTCTACGACGTCCTGCATCGCCCCGATGGTGTGAATGAACCGCTGCGCTTACGTTCGATCGTTGGCCTGATGCCGCTGTTCGCCGTGCAGGTTTTGGAGCAGCACGAGCATGAAGGGTTGCCCGGCTTGCGTGAGCGACTGCTCGGTTTCATGCGTCACCGCCCGGACCTCGCCAGCCTGGTGTCACGCTGGACCGAACCTGGGGAAGGCAACCGGATGCTGCTGGCGCTGTTGCGGGGCGAACGGACCAAGAACCTGCTCAAACGCATGCTCGATGAAAGCGAATTCCTCTCCGGGTTCGGCATTCGTTCACTGTCCAAAGCCTTCGCCGAACAGCCATTCGGCCTGCAAATCAATGGCGAACGACTCTGTGCCCATTACGAACCGGCAGAATCGGAATCGCGCCTGTACGGCGGCAACTCCAATTGGCGCGGACCGGTGTGGATGCCGATCAACTACATGCTGATCGAGTCCCTGCGCGAGTTTCATCGCTACTACGATCAGAATTTTTCAGTGGAATACCCGACGGGGTCAGGGTTTCTGGCATCACTGGAAGAGGTGGCCGACAGCTTGAGCCAACGACTGACCCGGCTTGTGCTTCGCGATGAAGAAGGCAATCGGCCGTCAATGGCGGCGTATCCGCATTTGCAGGCGGACCCCGCCAGCCGCGACCTGGTGCTGTTCCATGAGTATTTTCATGGGGAAACCGGACGCGGATTGGGAGCCAGCCATCAGACGGGATGGAGCGCGCTGATTGCGTTGTTGCTACAACCCTGATTTCCCGCCCAACGCAGCCCCCCCTGTGGGAGCGGGCTTGCTCGCGAAGGCTGAGTGTCAGTCGACATCAATATTGAATGACACGCCGCTTTCGCGAGCAAGCCCGCTCCCACAGTGATCGGCGGTGTTGGCGAAGTCTTTGTTCAAAACGCAAAACACGAACAGCCAAACGCGCCCCAAAACCCCTGAAAGTCGCTGACCGGCGCTGACGACAATCGCGCCCGCTCATGGCTGTGCGCATGCACCGCACAGGCACCGACACATTGATGCACCTGCGCCGTCAGTGGCGCCAAGGGCTTCCAGTGGCCCGGCACCTTGGCGACGGGCGACCACTCGGGCACCACAGGAATCGGCGGCGGCCCGAGTTTCTCGAATTCGACACTGCCGTAGACGATCTTGCCGTCGACAATGGTCAGCACCGACTCGATCCATTTGATCGCTTCATCGTCGATGTGGAAGTAGTCCGCCGACAGTGCAATCAGATCTGCCAGTTGCCCGACTTTGATCTGGCCTTTCTTGCCTTGTTCGGAAGAAAACCAGGCGCTGCCGTGGGTGAAGAGTTCCAGTGCCGTATCGCGGCTCAAGCCTTGCGGGTACAGCTCCAGTCCACCAACGGTGCGGCCGCTGACCAGCCAATACATCGACGTCCAGGGGTTGTAGCTGGACACCCGCGTGGCATCGGTGCCGGCACCGACCGGAATGCCTTCGGCGAGCATCCGCGCAATCGGCGGCGTGTGTTCGGCGGCTTTGGCACCATAGCGGTCGACGAAGTATTCGCCTTGGAAAGCCATGCGATCCTGGATGGCGATGCCGCCGCCCAAGGCTTTGACCCGCTCGATGTTCTGCGGGGTGATGGTTTCCGCATGATCGAAAAACCATGGCAAACCGTCGAACGGAATGTCGCGATTAACCTTCTCGAACACGTCGAGCATGCGGCTGATGGATTCGTTGTAGGTGGCATGCAGACGGAATGGCCAGCGCTGTTCCACCAGATGGCGCACCACCGGTTCCAACTCCTGTTCCATGGTTTGCGGCAAGTCCGGGCGTGGTTCGAGGAAGTCTTCGAAGTCTGCCGCCGAAAACACCAGCATTTCCCCGGCGCCGTTATGCCGTAGAAAATCATCGCCCTGACCGTAATGGGAGGTGCTGGTCCAGTTTTTGAAGTCGGTCAGCTCTTCTTTGGGTTTTTGCGTGAACAGGTTGTAGGCGATACGCACGGTGAGTTGTTGGTCTTTGGCCAGTTGCTGGATGACCTGATAGTCGTCCGGGTAATTCTGATAACCGCCGCCAGCATCGATGGCGCTGGTCACGCCGAGGCGATTGAGTTCGCGCATGAACTGGCGGGTCGAGTTGACCTGATATTCCAGCGGCAACTTCGGTCCCTTGGCCAGGGTCGAGTAGAGAATCATGGCGTTCGGGCGGGCGATCAGCATGCCGGTGGGATCACCGTTGGCATCCCGCTGGATTTCTCCGCCCGGCGGGTTCGGTGTGTCGCGGGTATAACCGACCACTTTCAGCGCGGCGCGGTTGAGCAGGGCGCGGTCGTAGAGGTGCAGCACGAATACCGGGGTGTCCGGTGCGGCTTTGTTCAGTTCATCAATCGTTGGCAGACGCTTCTCGGCAAACTGGAATTCGTTCCAGCCACCGACCACCCGCACCCATTGCGGCGTGGGCGTGCGATCGGCCTGATCCTTGAGCATGCGCAGGGCGTCGACCAGTGATGGCACGCCTTCCCAGCGCAGTTCAAGGTTGTAATTCAACCCGCCGCGGATCAAGTGCAGGTGCGAGTCGTTGAGTCCGGGAATCACCGTGCGGCCATGCAGGTCGATGATTTGTGTGCCGGGACCCTGCAGGGCCATGGCCTGGGCGTCGCTGCCGACCACCACGAAGCGTCCGTCCTTGATCGCG
This sequence comes from Pseudomonas sp. LBUM1660, assembly GCF_059695935.1. Classification (NCBI taxonomy): domain Bacteria; kingdom Pseudomonadati; phylum Pseudomonadota; class Gammaproteobacteria; order Pseudomonadales; family Pseudomonadaceae; genus Pseudomonas; species Pseudomonas sp. LBUM1660. The sequence continues at coordinate 2,934,306 of NZ_CP166795.1, forward strand.
ACGGCGCTGGCCTGGGGTTTCTTGCGATCGACGGTGTGCAAGCGTCCGTTGTACAGAATGAGGTCGGCCGGGGTATCGGGCATGGTTTTACTCCCTGCGATGAGAGGACTGATCCAGGCACCGACGGCGCCTGCCGAAAGGCCTTGCAGTACACGTCGGCGATTGAAACCGTCGTGCTCGTCAGGTGGGCTCATGGCAGTGCTCCGCACAAATTGATCGGGGGCAAACAGCCGATGTCTGACGCATGCGGCCAGAAGGAATATAGACGGCAAATCCACAGATAGCCGTTTTCCGAGGGCGGAAAACGACGAATCCCGCCTCGAGGGCGGGATTCGTTTGTAGCTAGGCGCGCTCCCGAAGACCGGGAGCCGCTGTCTTAGCTCGGGAACAGCTCGGACAGTTTCATGGCCAGCATCATGTCGCCTTCAGCGCGCAGTTTGCCGCCCATGAACGCTTGCATGCCGTCGGTCGAACCGTCGACGATGCCTTCCAGGGTTTCAGCGTCCATGACCAGGGTCACTTGCGCGTCTGGATTCACGCCTTCTTGCAGGTCGCAAGTGCCGTCTTTAACGATCAGCGAAAAGTTCTTTTCTTCGTCGATGCGGAAACCGAATACCAGGTCCAGACCGGCAGCAGCGGCTGGGTTGAACTTGGCTTTCATTGCTTGTACGGCATCAGCTACGGAGGTCATGGTTCGATCCTTTCTTGGGTAAATAGAGCTGGGTGATTACAGCCAGGGTCACAATAGTCCGGACTCAACGAAACGTGATGAGTTCCGGTGCCTTCAACAGTTGCAAGTGCGCATGACCGTTGAAAGAAGACAGTGCCACCTCGCGACCGCGAAACTTCAGCAGGTTGAGCGAGGTGTTGACGATTTGCCAGTTCAGTTCAAATGCCTGCCTTGCCGGCATCTGAGTAATGAGGTGGAGCAGGGCAGTGATGGTGCCGCCGGAGGTGAACACGGCGATTTTCTGGGTGTTGTCGGCGCTTTCGAGAATGCGATGAAGACCGGCCTGCACGCGTTCGACAAAACCCAGCCAGCTTTCCAGCCCCGGCGTGTCATAGGTGCCGGCGAGCCAGCGCTCGATGATCAGGGCGAAGATGCGCTGGAATTCGGCACGGTTTTGCGCGGCGTTGCGCAGGATGTCCAGGGCTTCGGGCTCATCTTCCAGCATGGCCGGCAGCAGCGCGCGGATCACCGCGTCGGCGTCGAATTCGTTGAAGGCGGAATCGGTTTCCAGGGTCGGCACCGGCAGGCCCACGGCAGCGAACTGTTCCAGCGCGCTGGTGGCTGTGTGTTGCTGGCGGCGCAAGTCGCCCGAGAGGCAGCGGTCGAAGCTGACACCCAGTTCGGCGAGGTGCTGGCCGAGGATTTCTGCCTGGCGAACACCGGTCGGCGACAGGACGTCATAGTCGTCTGCACCAAAGGAGGCCTGGCCATGTCGAATCAGATAAATACTGCCCACGTCCGCGTCATCCCGGTACGTTGAAGGTTTGGCGAGGTTATGAGGATGGCGGTGAGCTGTCAATGAAAAAACATACGCTTGTTTGAAATGCCCGTTACAGGCCTGTTGCCAGAGGTTTCACGGCTGGCCGCCGAGGCGGAGCATGGGTATGCTGGCGTTGTCCCGCGCGTGTTTTGAGCCGCGCATCGTTTTGAAGGAGTCACTGTGGAGTTTTTGTCCGAGTACGCCAGTTTCCTGGCCAAGACCGTGACACTGGTAATCGCCATTCTGGTGGTCCTGGCCAGTTTCGCGGCGCTGCGCAGCAAAGGTCGGCGCAAGTCGGCCGGCCAGTTACAAGTCAGCAAGCTGAATGATTTCTACAAAGAGCTGCGCGAACGCCTGGAGCAAACCTTGCTCGACAAGGACCAGCTCAAGGCCTTGCGCAAGTCCCAGGCTAAAACCGACAAAAAGCAAAAGAAAAAGCCCGAGGCCAAGCCGCGGGTGTTCGTGCTGGATTTCGACGGCGACATCAAGGCGTCGGCCACTGAAAGCCTGCGCCACGAGATCACTGCGCTGTTGACGTTGGCGACGCCCAAAGACGAAGTGGTACTGCGTCTGGAAAGCGGCGGCGGCATGGTTCACAGCTACGGCCTGGCTTCCTCGCAACTGGCGCGAATCCGCGATGCCGGCGTGCCGTTGACCATCTGCATCGACAAGGTCGCGGCCAGCGGTGGCTACATGATGGCGTGCATCGGCGAGAAGATCATCAGCGCCCCGTTCGCGATTCTGGGCTCGATCGGCGTCGTGGCGCAGTTGCCCAACGTCAATCGCTTGCTGAAAAAACATGACATCGACTTCGAAGTCCTGACCGCTGGCGAATACAAGCGCACCTTGACTGTGTTTGGCGAAAACACCGAGAAAGGTCGCGAGAAGTTTCAGGAAGACCTGGACATCACGCACCAGCTGTTCAAGAACTTCGTCTCGCGTTATCGCCCGCAACTGGCCATCGACGAAGTTGCCACCGGTGAAATCTGGCTCGGCATCGCCGCGCTGGACAAGCAACTGGTGGACGAACTCAAGACCAGCGACGAATACCTCGCTGAACGGGCGAAGAAGTCCGAGCTGTACCACTTGCATTACGCCGAACGCAAAAGCCTGCAAGAGCGCATCGGCATGGCGGCCAGTGGGTCGGTCGATCGCGTCTTGCTGAACTGGTGGAGCCGGTTGACTCAGCAACGCTTCTGGTAATTTTCTACGCCGAGCAAAAAAATGAAACCGTGGATATCCACGGTTTTTTTTGCCTTCAGAAAAGTCCACGGGAGAATAGCGAACTTTCCCAGGGCTATCGTCGATCGCTCCGGCATCCGACTGGACTCAGGCCGGGTAGGGTGATGGTCCCGAAATGACTGCAATGGAATGCACCATGAATGAACCCGACGATAGTGTTGCCGGCCCCCATCCCGCGCCGTTTCTGCAAATGCGCACCGAGCTCAAAGCCGCCGTGGATCTCGCCTTGCCACAATCCCCTGGCCAGTTTGGCAAACGCTTGATCATGGAAAAGTGGGGCGCGGACATCGACCCGCAGACAGCCCAGCTGGTCACGCTCGATTACCACTACAAGGGCCATCCTGCCGAGAACGGTATCGAGCAGGGGCGAGTAGCGAGTTCCCGGTCGTTGCTGCAAGCGCTGTTGTCCAACTATCAGACCGTGGGTGACGGGCGTTTTGCCGAGACGGCGTTCGGCCTGTACACGCCGCCGGACGTCGGGCCGACGGTGCGGATCGTCGAGCACGTCGATGAATTCGCCGATCACGGCAGCGGCAATCACCGGACCTATGAAGGCATCTACCGTCAAACCACCCCGCAAGTGTATGGGCCGCTGACGCAGATCAATCTCCGGCCCGCCGACTTCAAGAAGTGGGTCTGGGAGCTGGAATTGAAGGACCTGTATCAAGCGTCTCTCGATCAGGCATGGCCAGCCGACGCTGTGCTGGTGGCGTCCAGGCCTTACGCATTGAGAACGTCGGTCAAAGCGGCGTTCGTTATGGCGGCCTGGTTGCAGCGACATGAACAACGCCTGACGCAAAAAGGTCTGGCACTTGCGATGCGGGCGTCAGGTCTGCCCGCCGATCAGCCTTGGGAAACGCTGACCCTGGAGCAACTGCAAGCACCAACTCGCGTGCCTTCAACCGTCAAGTTCGGCCTTCTGAAACTCTACCGCTACACCGCGACCGATATCTGGGTCTTTCGTGACACCGCCAGTGCCCGCCTGCTGGTGTACATCCCCGGCAATTCTTCCCCGCTGCATGAATTCGCCGATACCGCGCAACTGCACCAATGGGTTGTCACACAGGGCAAGTCCAGCGAGGCACGGCAGGCGCTGGCCCGTCACTTTGCTGAAGACGATCGCGAGGATGGAACGTTTCACGCCGGTGTCCTGACGGCGCTGGATGGCATGGCGCTTTATCCGGCAAAGCACTGGCTGGGCAACAACGCCGGCTTCTTTAACAACGACGGCTACTGGGACCCGAACGAATACATCGGCTACGACGATCCAAACGTCGCGACCGATCCTTTTGCCCGCTTGGTACTGACGATGAAGCAGGCCGCACAGTCAGAGATCCAGGCCATCCGGGACGATGCGCAGGTCAACCGGGATCAGTTGAGCGCTGTCGTCGAACCCGTTGTGCAATGGGTCAACCGGTTCGGCCCGCTCGCCTTGTTTGTCCCCGGCGGCGAGGGGTTGCTGGCATTGGCCGGGCTCATTGACGCCGGATATGGTTTGAATCAGGCGGTCAACGGAAAAACGCCGGGCCAACGCTCGGAAGGCCGGACGCGCACGGTGTTTGGCTTGCTTAATGCGTTGCCGATGCTGGGTGCCGAGTCGGCGCTGAAGGGGGACGCTGTCGAGGCCGATAGCATGGCGGAGCGCGTCCGCGAGCCTGACGTTGAACCAGGAGAGCCGGACGCCCGTCCTGCGTCGGAACCGGCCGTTGCGCCGACGCCCTTGAGCCACCGCATCGAGCTGATCCGTGGAATTGGCCCCTCGGTGGCCTCCTTCAGCGATGAGGTCCTGGCGCAGATCGCCAAGGTCAGCGCGGTCGACGACGACATGCTGCGGTTGATGCAGACGGGGCGGCCACCGACCCCTTTACTGGCAGACACGATCAGCCGTTTCAAGATCGATCAGGATCTCGGTCAGGCCGGGGATACTGCGCAATTCAGCCAGCGTTATGCGGTACTTCAAGGGTCGGAGCATGAGTGGGTCCGGCTGTTTCAGCAGCAATATCCCGACTTGCCGACAATCGCCATTGAGCAACTGCTCGACCGTTATGGGGTGGACATCCAGCAGGCGCCCGATATTGCGCAGGCACGTCAACTATTCGCACGTCTTGACGGCAAGGCGCGGCAATACCAACAGCATGTACGGCTCGATCGAGCCTATGAAGGCTTCTATCTGCGCTCGGTCGCGAACGCCGAAACGGACACCCTCGCATTGCACTCTCTGAACAATCTGCCTGGCTGGCCAAAAGACCTGCGAATCGAGGTACTCGACGGTTCGTCCACTGGCCGGGTTATTGACCGTTGCGGCCCCCTTGACACCTCTCACTACCGAAACGTCATCAAGGTGGGAAACCGTTACCTGCGCCAAGGCCGGCAAACGGATTTCTACGACGCGCTCCTTGGCGTGCTGACGGACGAGGAACGCTCGGCGTTGCACCTCTCGTCAGCAGATCAGGCCAGCGCGTTGCGGCTCAAACTGAGCGATCGGGCATTGCCCCGTGCTGAAACCCTGCTCGGTCTGCAAAGGCTGGACAGAGGCATGACCTTCGAGCCACAGGGGCTGCGCGGCGGGGGCTACCCGACGACCCCTCAGGGTGACGCCCTGAAGCTGCAAGCGATCAAGTTGCAGATCAAGGACATTTATCCGAATATCAACGACGCGGGCATTGATCAGGTGTTGCTGCTCGCGGAGGGCAGGGTGCAGGCCTATATCGACCAGCTGAATCTGCAACTGCAACAGCTCAACGTCGACTTGACCGATTGGGTCGATCAAGCCGCGCAAGACATTGCCGACATGGACATCCCCTTCGTGGCCTTGGGGGATGAAGAGGCGGAGGGGATGAGCCCTGCGCAAATCGCCGTGCACAATGCCCACCTGGTGCACGCCGCCCTGCAACAGGAGAGAGGTGTCAGGACAGAGCTCGCCGAGGAGCTTGTCGCCATTTGGCAAAAACGCGGGCCGCTGCAGGATCGTGTCTTTGCCGACGGACAACTGCGCGGTGTCAGGCTGGACCTGGCTTTCGAGGACTATCACCGGTTACCCACGCTGAATGCCAGGTTCAACGATGTCATCGAATTGTCGATGCAAGGTTTTCACCTGACCGAGCACGACAGTTTGAACGGGTTCCTGGAGAGCTTTCCAAACCTTGAAGTGTTGAATCTGGAAGGTGTCGACTTGCGTCCTTTCTTCGTGGGAGGCGACGCAGGGCGCGCCTTGCCACCTGTCATCGGCCAATTGCCTCAACTGCTCTCACTCAATCTGCGAGCCACGGAGTTGGTGTTCACTGAGCGGGCCGCTTCACAGTTGAGTGATCTGACCCACCTGCAAACGCTCGACCTGAGCGACAACCCGTTGGGCGTACCGCCGGTGGTGCTGGGCATGAACAACTTGTGCAAGCTCAACCTGAGGAACACCGGGATAAGCCGCTGCCCGGTCGGGATCAAGGATGAGCCGTACCTGACGATGCTGGATTTGCGCGACAACCGTATTACCCGGGTTCCGCCCGCGGTCATCAATCAGGCGGTGGCGGACGACTGCGTGCTGCTATGGGGCAATCCGTTGACGGACGAGGACACGCTGCACCGGTTGATCAGTCATCGTGAACAGACGGGCGTCAATCTGTGGTTGAGCGCTCCGAGCGCAGATTATGGTTCGCCGACGGTGTGGTTGCGCGACTGCGACGAAGCGTTGCAACAGTCCCGGCAAGCCCTGTGGCAGCGATTGGCAGGTAAACCCTCCGGCACACGGTTTTTAGCCGTCATAGACCGGCTGAGCCTGACAGCCGACTTTCGGGTCAGCTACCTGTCACTTCAGGCCCGTGTCTGGCGATTGATGCAAGAGGCCGATGCTACGGACGAAACATGGGGTCGAATAAGTAGCGGCAGCGGGCGCTTCGATTACCCAATGGCGGCATTCAGGGCGCTGGAGGCGCGTGCCGGTTTCTAAGGGAAGGAGAGTGCCTTGAGCCCCAGGCGGGGCTCAAGGTTTTGCCGATATCAGCGGCGACGGAATAGCGGCAGCGGTTCGTCGGTGGCGGCCTGATAGGTCACCGAGAAGTCCTTGAGACTTTCCAGGGCTTCGTAGGGGTCTTTATCGGCGCGCAATGCAAAGGCGTCGAAACCGCAGCGATGCAGGTAGAACAGTTGGTCGCGCAGCACATCGCCGATCGCCCGCAATTCGCCTTTGAAGCCATAGCGGTCACGCAGCAGGCGCGCATTGGAGTAGTTGCGACCGTCGGTGAAGGCTGGGAAATTCAGCGCGATCACCTTGAACTGATCGACGTCGTCACCGATTTCCTCGGCTTCTTCATCGGCATCCAGCCACACGCCCAGACCGCCATCGCGGGCCTTGAGCATACGACTGTGCTCGCGCCACAGCTGCAACGGGACGATCAGGTCGTCACAGTTGCTGATCTCGTCGATGTTGAAGTCCTTGGGCAACAAGTGCCAGGTTTCGTCGACGACTTCGTTGTTCTTAATGATTCGCTGCATAGACGCGCTCCTTGAAGAGGTCGATACCAATACGCTGATAGGTGTCGATGAAACGCTCGTCTTCGGTACGTTGTTCGATGTACACGTCGATCAGTTTCTCGATCACGTCAGGCATGGCTTCCTGGGCGAAGGACGGGCCGAGGATCTTGCCCAGGCTGGCGTCGCGGCTCGCGCTGCCACCGAGGGAGACCTGGTAGAACTCTTCACCTTTCTTGTCCACCCCGAGGATGCCGATGTGGCCGACGTGGTGGTGACCACAGGCATTCATGCAGCCGGAGATGTTCAGGTCCAGCTCGCCGATGTCGAACAGGTAGTCCAGGTCTTCGAAACGACGCTGGATCGACTCGGCGATCGGGATCGACTTGGCGTTGGCCAGCGAGCAGAAATCACCGCCAGGGCAGCAGATGATGTCGGTCAGCAAGCCGATGTTCGGCGTGGCGAAACCTTGCTCGCGCAACTCACCCCACATCGCGAACAGTTGGGACTGTTCAACGTCGGCCAGAATGATGTTCTGCTCGTGGGAGGTGCGCAGTTGACCGAAGCTGTAACGATCGGCCAGGTCGGCCACCGCGTCGAGCTGCTTGTCGGTGATGTCGCCCGGTGCAACACCGGTCGGCTTCAGGGACAGGGTCACCGCCACATAGCCCGGCTTCTTGTGGGCCAGGGTATTGCGGGTGCGCCAGCGGGCGAAGCCCGGGTGTTCTTTGTCGAGCTCGACCAGTTCGGCCGCCTGGTTGTCCAGGGCCTTGTAGTCCGGGTCGACGAAGTGTTTGGCGACACGGTGCACTTCAGCCTCGGTCAGCGTGGTCTGGCCACCGCGAAGGTGCTCCATTTCCGCGTCGACTTTCTGCGCGAAGACTTCAGGCGTCAGGGCCTTGACCAGAATCTTGATCCGCGCCTTGTACTTGTTGTCACGACGGCCATAGCGGTTGTAGACCCGCAGGATGGCGTCGAGGTAGCTCAACAGGTCTTGCCACGGCAGGAATTCATTGATGAACGCGCCCACCACCGGTGTACGGCCGAGTCCACCGCCCACCAGCACGCGGAAGCCGAGTTCGCCGGCAGCGTTGTGCACCGGCTCAAGGCCGATGTCATGGACTTCGATGGCCGCACGGTCAGAGGTCGAACCGTTGATGGCAATCTTGAATTTGCGCGGCAGGTAGGCGAATTCAGGGTGGAACGTGGTCCACTGACGAACGATCTCACACCAAGGGCGCGGGTCAATCAGCTCATCGGCGGCGACACCGGCGAACTGGTCGGTGGTGACGTTGCGCAGACAGTTGCCGCTGGTCTGGATCGCGTGCATCTGCACGGTCGCCAGTTCTTCCAGGATGTCCGGGATGTCTTCCAGCGCCGGCCAGTTGAACTGCACGTTCTGCCGGGTACTGATGTGGGCGTAGCCTTTGTCATAGTCGCGGGCAATCTTGGCCATCATCCGCGTCTGGCGCGAAGTGAGCTGGCCATAAGGCACCGCCACCCGCAACATCGGCGCGAAGCGTTGGATATAGAGCCCGTTTTGCAGGCGCAGGGGGCGGAATTCTTCTTCGCTCAGCTCGCCTGCCAGATAGCGTCGGGTCTGATCACGGAACTGCTTGACGCGGTCCTCGATGATCCGCTGATCGTACTCGTCGTATACGTACATATAAGTCCTGTTCTCAGGCTTGGGCCGGTCGGATCCCGTTGCGTTTTTTCGCCTGGAGGTCTCCGATGCTGCCTCGGCAATTCTGCGCGCACGGCCGCGCACTCCCTACGGAGCCGGGGCAAGATACCAGTTTGCAGTTATGCGCAAAAGTGATGTTTGAGTATATGTAAAGAACCAAAACGACTAACAAGATCTGTTATTGATAAACCCGTATTTGTCGTGAGGGCAATCGTCGTCTTTACTGTGGTCGAGTCTTTATGCAATCACCGATAAAACCGACAAGAGGCGATGCAATGAGCAACCCTACCAAAGCGACAAAACCTGATAGCACGGTCGATGCTTGGGCGATTCTGTTCCTGATCATCCTGGTCGTGGGCACCGCCGTATATTGGGTCAGTCATCAATAACCGACCCCGTCCGGGCCCGGTTCCGACGATTGTCGGAGGAAAACCGGAATAAACGCCGTTCGCCGGGTCTTCGCTGGCTATAATGCGCGGCGAAATTTCCGGGGGCTCGGACGTAAATGTTGAAGTTTGTCTACACCTTCCTGCTGATGCTTGGCGCGGCTTACGGTCCTGTCGCGCATGCAGAGTCGGTGTTGTTTCTCAATCCGGGAAAGACGGATGAGGCCTTCTGGATCAGCTATTCGCAATTCATGCAGGCGGCCGCCAAGGATCTGGGCATTGATCTGCGCATTCTCTATTCCCAACGCATGCCCGAACTCACCGTGGCACAAGCCCGCCTGGCGCTGCAAGGCCCTCAGCGGCCGGATTATCTGGTGTTCGTCAACGAACAATATGTCGCTCCGCAAATCCTGCGCCTGGCTCAAGGCAGTGGGGTCAAGCTGTTTACGGTCAACGCTGCGCTGACGCCCAATCAGCTGAGCCTGCTGGGGGAGCGCGCTGATCGATTGGGCAGCCTGGTGCCGAACGATGAAGAGGGCGGCTACCTGATGCTCAAGGAGCTGATTCGCCAGCATCCACCCGTGGCGCCCGGTCAGATCATCGAATTACTGGCGTTTTCCGGCCTGAAGATCACGCCGTCGTCGCAACTGCGCGAACAAGGCATGCTGCGCGCCTTGGCCGAGCACCCGGAAGTACGTTTGCGCCAACTGGTTTACGGCGGCTGGAACCGGGACCGGGCCTATGAACAGGCCAAATTGCTGTTCCGACGTTACCCGAAAGTCTCGTTGGTGTGGTCTGCCAATGACGAAATGGCGTTTGGCGCGATGCAAGCGTATTCGGAGGCGGGTGGCGTGCCCGGCAAAGATGCCTTGTTCAGCGCGGTGAACACATCGCCCTCGGCACTGCAGGCGATGGTTGACGGTCGCCTGAACGTGTTGTTGGGCGGGCATTTCACGTTGGGCGGTTGGGCGCTGGTGGAATTGCATGACTTGGAGCGGGGCGTGGATCTGGACCAGTACGGCGGGCGCGACCGGCTGATTCCGTTACTGCAACTGATCAACAAGGCCCAGGCCAAACGATTGTTGGCCATGGGCGCATCACCGAATTACGGGGTGAACTTCCGTCGTCTGTCGGCCAAGGGGCGGCCGACGTCTTATCGCTACCCGTTCAGCCTGCAAACCCTGATGCGCTAACGCCCCGCCAGGTGCACCACCAACTGCACGATGCCGAACAGCGTTAATGCAAACACCGCCGTGAACAGAATCCCCAGAATCACGAAATGACTCGGCTTGCCGTGGGTGAAATCCCGCGCCCGGTTCTTCCCGCTCTGCACCCCGAACGCCGCCGCCATGATGCTGTGCAGCATTTGCCAGAACGTCGGTGGTTTGTTGTCGACTGGATCGTCCATAAATCCCTCGTCATGAATGTGTGTCAGGCAAGCATAGACAATGCACACGAATCCTGTGGGAGCGAGCTTGCTCGCGAAGGGGGCATAACAGTCGACTTCTTAGTTGACTGTTGCACCGCCATCGCGAGCAGGCTCACTCCCACAGGGGATCTTCTTTGGCCACGGTGTTGTGGCCAGGAGGCTTGGTTAGTTGTCGTACCCGAGGTTAGGCGCCAGCCACCGTTCGGTCACGCTCAGTTCCTGGCCTTTACGGGACGTGTAGCTCTGCACCTGGTCCTTGTCGATCTTGCCCACTGCAAAGTATTGCGCCTGCGGGTGAGCGAAGTACCAGCCGCTGACCGCTGCTGCCGGGAACATAGCGTAGTGCTCGGTGAGGAACACGCCGCTGCGGCCGGCCTGCATCTCGCGGGCTTCGGGGTCGAGCAAGGCAAACAGGGTGCTTTTCTCGGTGTGATCAGGGCAGGCCGGGTAGCCCGGGGCAGGGCGGATGCCGGTGTATTGCTCTTTGATCAGCGCCTCGTTGTCGAGCGTCTCGTCCTTGGCGTAACCCCAGTGTTCCTTACGGACCTGTTGGTGCAGCCACTCGGCGCAGGCCTCGGCCAGTCTGTCGGCCAGTGCCTTGACCATGATCGAGTTGTAATCATCGCCAGCGTCTTGATAAGCCTTGGCCACTTCTTCGGCGCCGATCCCGGCGGTGGTGATGAAACCACCCACGTAATCGGTGATTTCGCAGTCCTTCGGCGCGACGAAGTCGGCGAGGGAGAAGTTCGGCTTGCCGTCGGTCTTGATGATCTGCTGACGCAAGTGATGCAGTTTGGCAATCGGCTTGCCGTCATCGCCGTAGACTTCGATGTCATCCTCGCGCACCTGGTTGGCCGGCCAGAAGCCAAACACCGCACGGGCGCTGATGAGTTTCTCGTCGATCAGTTTGGCGAGCATTTCCTGGGCATCGGCGTACAGCGAGGTGGCGGCTTCACCGACCACTTCATCAGTGAGGATGCGCGGGAACTTGCCGGCCAGGTCCCAGGAGATAAAGAACGGCGTCCAGTCGATGTATTCGGCCAGCACCTTCAAATCGATATTGTCCAGCACGCGGGAACCGGTAAACGTCGGTTTGACCGGCTCGTAAGTGCTCCAGTCGAACTGCGGCTTCTTGGCAATGGCGGCCGGGTAGCTCAGGCGTTCGGTGCGGGCGCTGCGGTTGGCAGTGCGCTCGCGAACATCGATGTACTCCAGGCGGGTCTTCTCGACGAACGCCGGCTTCAATTCCTTGGACAGCAACTGCGTCGCCACGCCCACGGCGCGGGAGGCGTCGGTGACGTAGATCACCGCATCATTGCTGTACTTCGGCTCGATCTTCACCGCCGTGTGCGCCTTGGAGGTGGTCGCGCCACCGATCATCAGCGGCAGATGGAAATCCTGACGCTGCATTTCGCGGGCCACGTGGACCATTTCATCCAGCGACGGTGTGATCAGACCGGACAGGCCGATGATGTCGCACTTCTGCTCCTTGGCCACTTGCAGGATTTTCTCCGCCGGGACCATCACGCCGAGGTCGACGATGTCGTAGCCGTTACAGCCCAGCACCACGCCGACGATGTTCTTGCCGATGTCGTGCACGTCGCCCTTCACCGTAGCCATCAGGATCTTGCCCTTGGCTTCCGGCTTGTCGCCTTTTTCCAGCTCGATGAACGGAATCAGGTGAGCGACAGCCTGTTTCATCACGCGGGCGGATTTCACCACCTGCGGCAGGAACATTTTGCCGGCACCGAACAGGTCGCCGACGATGTTCATGCCGGACATCAGCGGGCCTTCGATCACTTCGATCGGACGCGAGAACGACTGGCGCGATTCTTCGGTGTCTTCCACGATGTGCGTGGTGATGCCCTTGACCAGCGCATGCTCCAGACGCTTGTTGACGTCCCAGTTGCGCCACTCTTCGGTCTCGGCTTCCTTGACGCTGCCGTCGCCCTTGTACTTGTCGGCGATGGCGAGGAGGGCGTCAGTGCCGTTCGGCGTGCGGTTGAGCACCACGTCTTCCACGGCATCGCGCAGTTCCGCCGGGATCTGGTCGTAGATCTCCAGCTGCCCGGCGTTGACGATACCCATGGTCAGGCCGTTGCGGATCGCATACAGCAGGAACACCGAGTGGATCGCCTCACGCACCGGGTTGTTGCCGCGGAACGAGAACGACACGTTGGACACGCCACCCGAGGTCAGCGCGAATGGCAGTTCGTCGCGGATGTAGGCGCAGGCGTTGATGAAGTCCACAGCGTAGTTGTTGTGTTCTTCGATGCCGGTGGCCACGGCGAAGATGTTCGGGTCGAAGATGATGTCTTCCGGCGGGAAACCGACTTCGTTGACCAGAATGTCGTAGGAGCGTTTGCAGATCTCTTTCTTGCGCGCTTCAGTGTCGGCCTGGCCGGCTTCGTCAAACGCCATCACGACCATGGCGGCGCCATAGCGCTTGCACAGTTTGGCGTGGTGAATGAACTGCTCGACGCCTTCTTTCATGCTGATCGAGTTGACGATGCCCTTGCCCTGGATGCACTTGAGGCCGGCTTCGATCACTTCCCACTTCGAGGAGTCGATCATGATCGGCACACGGGAGATGTCCGGTTCACCGGCGATCAGATTGAGGAAGGTCACCATGGCCTTCTTCGAATCGAGCATCCCTTCGTCCATGTTGATGTCGATGATCTGGGCGCCCGCTTCAACCTGTTGCAGGGCCACTTCCAGCGCTTCGGTGTAGTTGTCTTCACGGATCAGACGGGCGAATTTGGCGGAACCGGTGATGTTGGTGCGCTCGCCAACGTTGACGAACAGCGAGCTGCGATCGATGGTGAACGGCTCCAGGCCCGAGAGGCGGCAAGCCTTCGGGATTTCCGGAATGACACGTGGCGCATAACCGGCCACGGCTTTGGCGATGGCTTCGATGTGGCCCGGCGTGGTGCCGCAGCAGCCGCCAACGATGTTGAGGAAACCGCTCTGGGCGAATTCTTCGATGACCTTGGCGGTTTCCGACGGCAGTTCGTCGTACTCGCCGAATTCGTTCGGCAGGCCGGCGTTCGGGTGCGCCGAAACGTGGGTGCCGGCCTTGTTCGACAGTTCTTCCAGGTACGGGCGCAATTCGCTGGCGCCGAGGGCACAGTTCAGGCCGACCGAGATCGGCTTGGCGTGGGCTACCGAGTTCCAGAATGCTTCGGTGGTCTGGCCGGACAGGGTACGGCCGGAGGCGTCGGTGATGGTGCCGGAAATCATGATCGGCAGTTCGATACCCAACTCTTCAAACACACCTTGTACGGCGAAGATCGCGGCTTTGGCGTTCAGCGTGTCGAAAATGGTTTCGATCAGGATCAGGTCGGCGCCGCCTTCGATCAGGCCTTTGGTGGCCTCGGTGTAGTTTTCCACCAATTCATCGAAGGTCACGTTGCGGTAGCCGGGGTTGTTCACGTCCGGCGACAGCGAGCAGGTGCGGCTGGTCGGCCCGATCACGCCAGCGACGAAGCGCGGCTTGTCCGGCGTTTCCAGGGTCTTGGCGTCGGCCACCTTGCGTGCCAGGCGTGCGCCTTCTACGTTTAACTCGTAGGCTAGGCCTTGCATGCCGTAATCGGCCAGGGAAACCTGAGTGGCGTTGAACGTGTTGGTTTCCAGAATGTCGGCGCCGGCATCCAGGTAGGCTTTCTCGATGGAGCCGATCACGTCCGGGCGCGTCAACACCAAGAGGTCGTTGTTACCTTTGACGTCACTTGGCCAGTCAGCGAAGCGTTTTCCGCGATAATCCTTCTCTTCGAGCTTGTAGCTCTGGATCATCGTGCCCATACCGCCATCGAGAATCAGAATGCGCTCTTTGAGGGCGTGCTTGAGAGCTTGAAGGCGAACACTGCGATCGGACATTGGGACTACTCGGAAAGACCATGACGAAGGGCCGGGATAATAGCAAACCTGTGCGCTTTTAGAGCATGTCCCGGATTTGCATGAATATCGCTCATGTTGGTGCGAGGGCCGGAACGGTAGAATCGCGGCGATTTTCAGGATCGGGACCAGGGACATGTCGTATCGCGTCATCACCAGCATTTTGATGCTGCTTATAAGCTGGGATGCCGTTGCGCAGGGTCCGGTGATTTCCTACACGCGTGACATTCAACCGATCTTCACCGAAAAGTGCGTGGCCTGCCATGCCTGCTACGACTCCGCCTGTCAGCTCAATCTGGGCAGCGGTGAAGGGGTGGCGCGTGGCGCGACCCAAACTCCGGTCTACGACGGCGAACGCAGCCAGGCCGCGGCGCCGACCCGGTTGTTTTATGACGCCTTTGGCAAGCGTGCCTGGCAGCAGAAGGGCTTCTATTCGGTACTCGACGCCCAAGGCAGCCAGGCGGCATTGATGGCGCGAATGCTGGAGCTGGGTCACACAACCCCGATACAACCCAACGCCAAGTTGCCGGAAGACATCGTCCTGGGCCTGAACCGGGAAAACATGTGCGCCATGCCGGCGGAGTTCGACGGCTACGCCAGTACCCACCCGAAAGAAGGCATGCCGCTGGCGGTCACCGGCCTGACCGACCAGCAATACCAGACGCTCCAGCGCTGGCTGGCCTCTGGTGCGCCCATCGATGAGCAAGGCCTCGTCCCGAGCGCGAGGGAAGCCTTGCAGGTGGTGCAGTGGGAAAACCTGCTCAACGCCCCGGGCGCCCGGCAAAGTCTGGTCGGCCGCTGGTTGTTCGAGCATTGGTTTATCGCCCATATTTACTTCAAGGACGGTGAACCCGGGCATTTCTTCCAATGGGTGCGTTCGCGCACCCCGACCGGACAGCCGATCGACCTGATCGACACTCGCCGCCCGAATGACGATCCGGGCACCCGGATTTATTACCGTTTGTGGCCGGTGCAGGGCGTGATCGTGCACAAGACCCACATCACCTATCCGCTGAGCGCGGCGAAGATGGCGCGGATCAAAAGCCTTTTTTACAGCGGCAACTGGCAGGTCGATGCCTTGCCGGGATACGGACCAGAACGCCGGGCCAACCCGTTCAGCACGTTTGAAGCGATCCCGGCTCAGGCGCGTTATCAGTTCATGCTCGATAACGCCGAATACTTCGTCCGCACCTTCATTCGCGGCCCGGTCTGCCGTGGCCAGATCGCCACGGACGTGATTCGTGACAACTTCTGGGCGTTGTTCCAGGCGCCGGAACACGACCTCTACATCACCGACCCGAACTACCGCGGTCAAGCCACGCCGTTGTTGGCGATGCCGGGGCAAAACGACGACGTCGGCAGCGTCCTGGGCCTGTGGCATGACTACCGCGACAAGCGCAACGAGTACGAAGCGCTACGCCGGGACAATTACGCCGATCTGCCGGCGCCAAGCTGGTCGACCCTGTGGGCGGGCAACGACAACGCGCTGCTGAGTATCTTTCGGCATTTCGACAGCGCGTCGGTGAACAAGGGCCTGATCGGTGAAGTGCCGCAAACCATCTGGCTGTTCGACTATCCGCTGCTGGAACGCACGTATTATCAGTTGGTGGTCAACTTCGACGTGTTCGGCAACGTGTCTCACCAGGCCCAGACACGCCTGTACTTCGACCTGATCCGCAACGGCGCGGAGCAGAATTTCCTGCGCCTGATGCCGGCCAATTCGCGGGATGATTACCTCGATGATTGGTACCAGAACGGTGGCCAGTTCAAGATGTGGGCGGATTACGAGGCCATCGACAATGACAAGCCGACGGCCCTGAAACTGGATGAGAAGGACCCCAAGCGTGACTTCGCGACGCAACTGCTGGCCCGTTACGGCGAGCTCGATGCAAGGCCCGATCCGATCAACCGTTGCGATGGCGCGTACTGCTCGCGACCGAACATCGACCCGGCGTTGCAGAGCGCCGAGCAGGCGTTGAGTCGCTTGACTTCACGCCCTGCGGCCGGTTTGAGGGTCATCGATCAGTTGCCGGAAGCGACCATGCTGCGCATCGCGACGGCGAGCGGCAAGCGCGAGGTCTACAGCCTGCTGCGCAACCGGGCCCACAGCAATGTGGCCTTCCTGCTCGGTGAATCGCTGCGCTATCAGCCGGGGCTCGATACCTTGACGATTTTCCCGGGTGTGCTCAGCAGCTACCCGAACTTCATGTTCAATATTCCCGCCGACCAGGTGCCTGATTTTGTCGACGCGATGGAAAACGCCAAGGACGCGCACCGCTTCGAGAAAATCGTCGAACGCTGGGGCATTCGCCGCAGCCATCCGCAGTTCTGGTTTTACTTCCACGACCTGAGTCGCTACCTCCACGAAACCGAGCCGGTGGAAGAGGGCGTGCTGGACATGAACCGGTACGAGAATCTTTGATCGACCTTTGACTGCTGGCCGGTGTCGGACTCAATAGGCACCGCTATTCCCCTGTAGGAGCGAAGCTTGCTCGCGAAGGCAATCGACGGCCAACAATGATGTTGAATGTACCGGCCTCTTCGCGAGCAAGCTTCGCTCCTACAGGGATGTGTAGTGGTTTTGGGTTTGCGGTCGGGAGGAGCGCTGATGTTGATTTCAGTACAGGCACTGCGCGCCGTTGCGGCCTGGACGGTGGTCTGCCACCACTTCATGCAGATTTTCTTCGACTTCAAGGCCCGTGGCCCGGTGGGGCAGATGTTCATCGACAAGGGCGCGGTGGGCGTTGATATCTTCTTCGTCATCAGTGGCCTGGTGATCTTCCTGTCCACCGAAGGTAAATCGCTGCCGCCCGCGCGGTTTCTCTTGTACCGACTGTTTCGCATCGTGCCGGCGTACTGGCTGTACACGGTGCTGATGGCGCTGGTGGTCGTGTTCGCACAGCCTGTGTTGCCGGATCAGACGGTGGACTGGCCACATTTCCTGCTGTCGCTGTTGTTTATTCCTACGGAAAATCCCAGTGGCTACGGGATCTATCCGACCCTCAATGTCGGCTGGACGCTGAATTACGAAATGCTGTTCTACGTGCTGTTTGCCTGGGCATTGCTGTTCCGCTTGCAAGTTCGGCTGCTGATCGTCGCGGCGTTGCTGTTTGCGGTGTGCCAGGCGTGGACCGGATATGGCTGGATCAGCGAGTTCTACCGCTCGGACATTGTTTATGAGTTTCTGCTGGGGATCGCCATCGGCATGATCTACCGGCGCGGCTGGATCAAACCCGGTTTCTGGCTGCCCTTGCTGGGGATTGGCGGCGCGTTGCTGGCGATTTATAACCTGGCACCGCAGCCACGCTTCCTGGCCTGGGGCGTGCCCGGTGCGGTGTTGGTGATGGCGTGCATGGCGCTGGAACGCTTTTTCGAGAACACCCGTGTGTTCAAGGTGCTTGGCGATTGTTCCTACTCGGTTTACCTGATGCACGTGCTGGTGCTGTCTGTCGGCGGGTTTGTCGCACAGCGTTATGGGGTGAATCCCTACGTGATGTTCGCCTTTTGCGCGTTGACCATCGGCGTGGCTTCCTGGGCAAGTTACGAATATGTAGAAAAATGCAGCTATCGGTGGCTTAAAGAGCGGATCGACGGCGAATCGGCAAACAACGCTGTTCCGGCTCTTTCCCGACAAAAATACTAGGACTTTGTACGGCGCGATGATTGGCGTAAACTGCGCCCAAGCCTGCGAGGAGTTTCCATGACCGCTATTACCATCACCGACGCCGCCCACGATTATCTGGCTGATCTGCTCTCCAAGCAGAACACCCCGGGTATTGGCATCCGCGTCTTTATCACCCAGCCTGGCACCCAGTACGCCGAAACCTGCATTGCCTACTGCAAGCCGGGCGAAGAGAAACCTGAAGACACCGCGTTGGGGCTCAAAAGCTTCACCGCTTACATCGACTCATTCAGCGAAGCTTTCCTGGATGACGCGGTCGTCGACTACGCCACCGACCGCATGGGTGGCCAGCTGACGATCAAGGCGCCCAACGCCAAAGTCCCGATGGTCAACGCTGACAGTCCGGTCAACGAGCGCATCAACTACTACCTGCAAACTGAGATCAACCCGGGGCTGGCCAGCCACGGCGGCCAGGTCAGCCTGATCGATGTGGTCGAAGACGGCATCGCCGTACTGAAGTTCGGCGGTGGTTGCCAGGGCTGCGGCCAGGCCGACGTCACCCTTCGCGAAGGCATCGAGCGCACCTTGCTTGAGCGCATTCCCGAGCTCAAGGGTGTACGCGATGTGACGGACCATACGCAGAAAGAAAACGCCTACTACTGAGTAAGGTGTTTGCTGCAGACTAAAAAAAGCGGCGCCCCGTGAGCGCCGTTTTTTTATGGGTGATCGATAACCTGTGGCGACGTTTCGCTAAATCCCCTCGCCACAGGAAGCCCCCCTTATCACAGAGTTGTGCTTGGCTCAGGGCCTGTAGAGATGCGCATGCCCGGCGCGATACAGCGACGACTCGCTGAACTGATCACTGCCCAACACCCGACCCACCAGAATCAGCGCCGTGCGCCGAAAACCCTTCGCTGCAACCTTCCCGGCAATGTCTTCAATCGTTCCCACCACCCAATCCTGGTCCGGCCACGTCGCCCGGTGAATCACCGCGATCGGGCAGTCTGCGCCGTAATGCGGCAGCAACTCCGCCAGAATCTTCTCCAGATGATTGACCCCCAAATGAATCGCCATGGTCGCCCCGTGCTGGGCCAGGCTCCCCAGTTCTTCACCGGCCGGCATCACGGTTTTGTCGGCGTAGCGGGTCAGAATCACGCTTTGTGAAACGTCCGGCAGCGTCAGTTCAGCCCCCAACAACGCTGCACACGCGGCAGTCGCCGTCACGCCCGGGATGATTTCAAATGGAATGTCGAGTTCGCGCAAATAGCGAATCTGCTCACCAATCGCCCCGTACAGACTCGGATCACCCGAATGCACCCGCGCCACGTCCTGGCCGTTGGCATGGGCAGTTTTGATCAGTTCGATGATCTGCTCCAGGTGCAATTCGGCACTGTTGACCACCTGCTCGGCGCAATGGCCTTCAAGCACGGCGGCGGGCACCAAAGAGCCGGCATAGATGATCACCGGGCAACTGCGAATCAGCCGTTGGCCTTTGACGGTGATCAGTTCCGGGTCGCCGGGACCTGCGCCAATGAAGTAGACGGTCATCGTCCGTTCCTTTGAATAAAGAGTCTGTCAGAAAAAGGGCTTGGGCAAGGCTTCAGATGAAGATTGCTCATGATCGAAGGCGGGGATTATCGGGGATCTTACGCAACGCAAGCCAACGCCAGGGTGGCCTGGGCATATTTTTGTCGCGGAATCAGCAGTTTCGCCGGTGCCTGGGCCAGTTGTTCGGCGAGGGCCAGGGCGGCACTTTCCGCCACGCCGTAGCAGCCAGTGCGTTCGAACGCGATGTCCGAATGATGGCTGAGTTGCGGTTTGTAACCTTCCAATTGCTCGCTGCTGAAATACATCAGCGGCAACGCGAGTTGTGCGGCGAGTTCGACCAGGCCAGGTTCATCGCGCTTCAGGTCGATACTGGCCAGGGCGTTGATCTGGTGAAGTCCGATTTTATGAGCCTGTAACGCCTGATCGAGTAACGCCCGCAGCGTACTGGCAGGGCAGCCGCGCTGGCAGCCCAGGCCGACGACTAAAGTCGGCGCTGTGCGAGTAACAATCATGCGTGGTATTGGCCATCGCTTTTGCGGCAAAACAACCAGGCGCTGATCAGGCCCAGGGCCAGCCAGAACGCGACGTTGGTCAGCTGCGATGCGATTTTGAACTGCGCTTCCAGCGCTTCCGGAGCGAGCATTGAGTGCACTTCCGGTTGCGGCGCGCCGATCACGTGCGGAACGGCGAGAATCGCCACGCCGAGGATCTTCATCAGCCAGTGACGACTGAACACGATCAGCGCGATGCCGACCGCCGTGGACGCGGCCGTGCCGATCCACCAGAGTTGCCGTTGGGCCAGATCAGCCGCGGCAGTGCCCGGCAGTTCAGGCGGCAGGCCGAGGGTCGGCGCCAGCACGAAGGTCGCGTAACCGGCCAGGCCCCAAAGCAAGCCTTGGGAGGTTTTGGTCGGTGCACGCAAGGTGTAGAGACCGGCGAGCATCAGGGCGAAACCGACGGCGACCACCAGGTTGCCGCCCGTGGTCGACAGCACACGCTGCCAGCCGTCTTCCGGCTCCCAGGCTTCGGCGTCGTGAGTGTGAGCGGCGACACCGGCGGCGTGTTCGTGAACTTCAACAGCGGCCGGCTCGGATTTTTCGTAGGTTTCGGCCTGCAGAATCAGCGGAGAGACCCAGAAACTTTGCAGCAGGGTCAGCAACAGGGCGGCCAGCAGCCCGCTGAAACCTGCGGTTTGCGCAATACGCTTGATCATGTCGGCAGGTCTCAATGGCACGGGAAGGCTGAACTGTGACGGGTATCGTGCGCGGCATTGTGCACCGCTTCGATGTGCGAGAAACCGGCGAAATACACGAGGCACGCACCGAGGATCGACGCGCATACGGCGGTGGTCAGGCGTTGGCTCAGGGTCGTGGTGGTGCTGGCGGTGCTGTGGCCGGTGCTGCTGATGATCGACATGGCGCTTCCCTCTGGTCTGTCAGTGGGTGAATAGAGCGCATGGAAGACCCCTGCGAGTCGGGCGCGCAGAGGTTCAAACAGCGCCCGCCCACCGCGGGTTTGTTATTCGGTGACGTAAAGGTCACTTTGTGTTGCGGGCCGGTCTCCGGGCTCACGAGGGGCCAAGGCTTGCGCCTGAACCTGCAAGCATCACCTTCCCATGCCGAACTGCTGGCACAGTGGATCTGACGCTTCGCTCGCTTACCGTTGCGGGGGCAGCACCGGACTGACATGGCTTTGAGTAAAGCACATGATTCACCGGTTTCCCGTTTCACCCTGTGAAGGGCACCCGTAACAAGGCGTGTAGGAGAGCATGGGCGGGGGTTTGGCGTCAATTGGCATGGGTTCTCATTTCGATGCCGAGGTGAATTCTTCGCGGGCAAGCCTCGCTCCTACAAAAGCACCGCCATCCTGTAGGAGCGAGGCTTGCCCGCGAAGGGGCCGGTGAGGGCACCACAAGACATTGACCCGCCCCCACACCATGCGTAGCCTTGCGCTTTCGAGGTTCTTCGGCATTTGCCGAAGCTAAGAAGGGAACGCGGTCGATGCCGCGGCTGCCCCCGCAACTGTGAACGGTGATGTTCGCTGCCACGCCACTGCAAACCCTGTTCAGCGGGTTCGCGGGAAGGCGCAGTGAATGCCAGGCCCTCAAGCCCGGCACACCGTCAGCCAGGAGACCTGCCTCGACACAGATTCTCACTACAACCGGGCGGGGTGATCCGGTGGCGAACTCTTCCGCGCGCGCATCCGTCGCAGCGATTGTCGTCCCGTATGCCCGCCACCTTGCCAAAGGGCATCCGATGAAAACACTGGCCAAACTCCCCGTCACCATCGTTACCGGCTTCCTCGGCTCGGGTAAAACCACCTTGCTGCGGCACATGCTCGACAACGCGCAGGGCCGCCGCATCGCGGTGATCGTCAACGAGTTCGGCGAGCTGGGCATTGACGGCGAAATCCTCAAACAATGCTCCATCGGTTGCACCGAAGAAGAAGCCAACGGTCGCGTCTACGAACTGGCCAACGGTTGCCTGTGCTGCACCGTCCAGGAAGAATTCTTCCCGGTGATGCGCGAACTCGTCGCCCGTCGCGGCGACCTCGACCACATCCTGATCGAAACCTCGGGCCTGGCCCTGCCAAAGCCGCTGGTTCAAGCCTTCCAGTGGCCGGAAATCCGCAGCGCCTGCACCGTTGACGCGGTCATCACCGTGGTCGACAGCCCAGCCGTTGCCGCCGGCACTTTCGCGGCTTTCCCGGATCAGGTCGACGCCCAGCGCAAACTCGACCCGAACCTGGACCACGAATCGCCGCTGCACGAGCTGTTCGCCGACCAACTGGCCAGCGCCGACCTGGTGATCCTCAACAAGGCCGACCTGATCAGCCCGGAAGACCTGGCCCGTGTGCGCCTGGAAGTCGCCGAAGAACTGCCGCCAGCCGTCAAAGTCATCGAAGCCAGCAGCGGCCGCGTGCCACTGGATGTGTTGATCGGCCTCGGCGCCGGTTCCGAAGAACACATCGACAGCCGGCACAGCCATCACGATCACCACCATGAAGGCGAAGACGATCACGATCACGACGCCTTCGATTCCATCTCCATCGAACTGCCCCAAGCCGACGAAAGCCTGCTGCTGGACGCGCTGACCCAACTGGTGGTCCAGCACGGCATTCTGCGGGTCAAAGGTTTCGCGGCGATTCCGAACAAACCGATGCGCCTGCTGATTCAGGGCGTGGGCACGCGTTTCGACAAGCATTTCGACCGTCAGTGGGGCGCCGGTGAAGCGCGCACCACGCGCCTGGTGCTGATCGGCCAGGAACTGGACGCCGCTTTGCTTGAAGCGCAATTGCGCGCCGCGCTCAGCGTTTAAGCCATGCACCTGCTCAGGACCCAGCCCGGCGGTTTCGTGTCGGATGACAACATTGCCGACCTTGGACAAACCCCTGCCGAGCTGGTGATCCTGTGCAGCGGCGATTCCAGCCTGGCGCTGCTTGCCGAAGCGGCGCAGCAACTGCCGGACGATTACCCGAGCGTGCGCCTGGCCAATCCGATGCAGGTGCAGAATCACGCATCGGTCGACCTGTATGTCGACGAAGTGCTGCGCCATGCCAAGGTGATTCTGATTTCGCTGCACGGCGGCATCGCCTATTGGCGTTACGGGGTCGAACGTCTGGTGGAGCTGTCCCAGCGCGGTGTGCAACTGATTCTGGTACCGGGGGATGACCGGCCGGACCCGGAACTCAGTGACCTGAGCACCGTGACCGCCGACGACCGCGACCGGCTCTGGCAGTTTTTGCGGCAGGGCGGCATGGCCAATGCCCTGGATTTTTTCCGCTGCCTGGCCAATCGCTGGCTGGATCGCGATTACGCCTGGGCCGAGCCGCAAACCTTGCCGCGCACGGCGATTTACCACCCGCAAAAGAGCCCCGCTGACCTTAACGATTGGCAAGCCGATTGGCAGGCCGGTCAACCGGTGGCGGCGGTGCTGTTTTATCGCTCGCATTTACAGGCGGCGAACACCGCGTTCATCGATGTTTTCTGCCAGCGTTTGCAGGCGGCGGGTTTAAATCCGTTGCCGATTGCGCTGGCCAGTCTGAAAGAGCCCGGCTGCCTGACGGTGGTCGAGGACCTGCTGGACGAAGTCGAGGCGGGGGTGATCCTCAACACCACCGGTTTCGCTCAATCCAGCCCCGAAGCGCCGCATCTGCGGCCGTTTCGACGCAACATTCCGGTGATCCAGGCGATCTGCGCCCAGGACAACGAGCCGGGCTGGCTTGCCAGTGAACAGGGCCTCGGCCCGCGTGATCTGGCGATGCACATCGCGCTGCCGGAACTGGACGGACGGATCATCAGCCGGCCGATCAGCTTCAAGGACCTGGCGTGGCGCAGCGAGCGCAGTCAGTCGGACGTGGTGTGCTATCGAGCACAACCGGAGCGCATGGATTTCGTCGCCGAGCTGGCGCGGCGCTGGATCGACCTGGCGCGAGTGCCGAATAGCGAAAAACGCATCGCGCTGATCCTCGCCAACTACCCGACCCGCGATGGGCGCATTGGCAATGGCGTGGGCCTCGATACCCCGGCCGCCGCGCTGAACATCCTGCGGGCGCTGCACACTGAAGGATATCCGTTGCCCGACGAGTTGCCGGACAGCGGCACTGCGTTGATTCAACAATTGCTCGGCGGTGTCAGCAACGACCTCGACACCATTGATCAGCGTCCCTGCGCGCAAAGTTTGGCAATGGACGACTATCGGCTGATGTTCAACCGATTGCCCGAAGCCAATCAGCAAGCGGTGCTGGAGCGCTGGGGCACGCCCGAAAGCGATCCGATGTGCCGTGACGGACGCATGATGATCGCCGGGTTGCGCTTTGGCCTGACCTTCGTCGGCATTCAGCCGGCGCGGGGGTATCAGGTCGATCCGAGCGCGGTGTATCACGACCCGGACCTGGTGCCAACTCACGGCTACCTGGCGTTCTACTTCTGGCTGCGCAACACCTATGGCGCCCACGGCGTCATCCACGTCGGCAAGCACGGCAACCTCGAATGGCTGCCGGGCAAGGGCGTCGGGCTGTCAGAAAATTGCTGGCCGGACGCGCTGCTCGGGCCGCTGCCGAACATCTATCCGTTTATCGTCAACGACCCGGGCGAGGGCGCCCAGGCCAAGCGTCGCACGCAAGCGGTGATCATCGACCACCTGATGCCGCCGCTGACCCGCGCCGAAACCTACGGTCCGCTGCGCAACCTCGAGTTGCTGGCCGACGAGTATTACGAAGCACAGTTGCTCGATCCGCGCCGTGCCCGTGAATTGCAGCGCGACATCCTGCAACTGGTGCGCGAGACGCACATCGACCGTGAACTGCAACTGGACGACAAGCTCAACAGCGACGCCGATGCGGCGATCTGGTTGCCACGGCTGGACACGTACTTGTGCGACCTGAAAGAGTCGCAGATCCGCGATGGCCTGCACATCTTCGGCGAGTCGCCGACCGGCCGCTTGCGCATCGACACGTTGTTGGCCTTGTTGCGCATTCCCCGTGGCGACGGTCGCGGGGCGCAATCCAGCCTGCTGCGGGCGTTGGCCAAGGCGTTCGAACTGGGGTTTGATCCGCTGGATTGTGCGCTGGCCGAGCCGTGGATCGGGCCGCGTCCTGTGGAACTGCAATCGCTTAACGATGAGGCCTGGCGCACGGCGGGCGATACCCGCGAGCGTCTGGAACTGTTCGCCGCTCAACTCATCGCGCAAACTCTGAATACCGACGCCGAACCCCGTGGGAACGAGGCTCTGTGGCGAGGGAGCTTGCTCCCGTTGGTTCGCGAAGCGGACCCAGAAAATGGGACTGCTGCGCAGTCCAGCGGGATGATGCGGCATTCCGACAAGCTCCCTCGCCACAAATGCCTGCTCCCACAGGAGGCACGTTGGTCTGAAGTGAGCGCCATCCTCGACAGCCTGTGCGAAGTCGTCGCCCCGCGTCTGGACGCCTGCGGTCCGGCAGAAATGCGCGGTCTGCTCGATGCCTTGAGCGGCCGCTTCGTCCCGGCCGGCCCCAGCGGCGCGCCGAGTCGCGGTCGTCTGGACGTGCTGCCGACCGGGCGAAATTTTTACTCGGTGGACGTGCGCAACCTGCCGACCACCACGGCGTGGCGCATCGGTTTCCAGTCGGCCAATCTGATTCTCGAACGGCATCTGCAAGACCACGGCGATCACCTGCGCCAGCTCGGCCTGTCCGTCTGGGGCACCGCGACCATGCGCACCGGCGGCGACGACATTGCCCAGGCCATGGCGTTGATGGGTGTGCGTCCGGTCTGGGCCACTGGCAGTCAGCGGGTCGATGACTTTGAAATCCTGCCGCTGAGCTTGCTCGACCGTCCGCGTGTGGATGTGACCTTGCGCGTGTCCGGATTCTTCCGCGATGCCTTCGCCAATCTGATCCGCCTGTTCGACGCCGCCGTGCAAGCGGTCGCCGCGCTGGACGAACCGGACGACCTCAACCCGCTGGCCGCCAAAGTGCGCGCCGAGCGTGAAGCGTTGCTCCAGTCGGGGCTGGATGAAGACGCGGCGAGGCGTCAGGCTGGTTGGCGCATCTTCGGTGCCAAACCTGGTGCTTATGGCGCCGGCGTGCAGGGCGCCATCGACGGTCGTCTGTGGCAAAGCCGCGAAGATCTGGCCGAGGTTTACCTGAACTGGGGCGGCTACGCTTACGGCGGGTCCGATGAAGGCACCGCCGCCCGCGAACAATTCGCCCAGCGCCTGAGCCAGGTTCAGGCGGTGCTGCAAAACCAGGACAATCGCGAGCATGACCTGCTCGATTCCAATGACTATTACCAATTCCAGGGCGGCATGCTCGCCGCCGTGGAAAGCCTCAGTGGCGAAGCGGCGGCCAGTTACCACGGCGACCACAGTCAGCCGGACTTGCCTAAGATCCGTACCTTGAAGGAAGAGCTGAACCGGGTGATCCGCTCCCGGGCGGCGAATCCGAAGTGGATCGACGGCGTGAAGCGTCACGGCTATAAAGGCGCGTTCGAATTGGCCGCGACGGTCGATAACCTGTTCGCATTCGACGCCACGACCCGGCTGATCGACGATCATCAATATGCGTTGTTGGCGGATGCGTATTTGCTCGATCCGGCAACCCGGGATTTTGTGCGTGAGCATAATCCGCATGCGCTGCGCGACATGACCGAGCGCATGCTCGAAGCGCAGCAGCGGGGGATGTGGCAGGAACCGGGCGCGTATCGTGAGGCGCTGGAAAACCTGTTGCTGGATATAGAAGAAGACAGCTGAAATGGACCTGTGGCGAGGGAGCTTGCTCCCGCTGGGCTGCGCAGCAGCCCAAAAACCTGAATGCACATTTTGTCAGGCATACCTTAGTGTCAGTATCTACGGCTGCTTCGCAGCCGAACGGGAGCAAGCTCCCTCGCCACAGGTTTTGAGTGTGTTCTTGAGATCGCTGTTACGGACCATGACCGAGTATTGAAGATGACCGACACCCCACATTTCCCGCTCTCCGCCGTGGTCGGCGCCGACGATCTGAAGCTCGCGCTCTACTTGACCGCCATCGATCCCAAGATCGGCGGCGTGCTGATCGAAGGCCCGCGCGGCATGGCCAAGTCGACCCTCGCCCGAGGCCTGGCGGACTTGCTGGCCAGCGGTCAATTCGTCACCTTGCCCCTCGGAGCCACCGAAGAACGGCTGGTCGGCACCCTCGATCTCGACGCCGCCCTGAGCGAAGGCCGCGCGCAATTTTCCCCCGGCGTATTGGCCAAGGCCGACGGCGGTGTGCTGTACGTCGATGAAGTCAATCTGCTGCCCGATCACCTCGTTGACCTGTTGCTCGACGTGGCCGCCAGTGGCACCAACCTGATCGAGCGCGACGGCATTTCCCATCGGCATTCGGCGAAGTTCGTACTGATCGGCACCATGAACCCGGAAGAGGGCGAGCTGCGTCCGCAACTGCTCGACCGTTTTGGCCTGAACGTCGCCCTCAGTGGTCACACCGTACCGGCCGAACGTGGCCAGATCATTCGCCGGCGCCTGGATTTCGACAGCGATCCCCAGGGTTTCTGCGTCGAGTGGGAAAGCCAGCAGCAGTTCCTGCGTGAACGTTGCCAGAAAGCGCGCGGCGCATTGGCGAGCATCCCCCTGGATGATGAAGCACTGGCGCAGATTACCGAGCGCTGTTTTGCTGCCGGGGTCGATGGCCTGCGCGCCGATCTGGTCTGGTTGCGCGCGGCCCGTGCCCACGCCGCATGGCGAGGGGCGAGCGCCATCGGAGAGGAAGACATCGACGCCGTCGCCGAGTTTGCCCTGCGTCATCGTCGTCGCCAGCAATCGCCACCAGCGCCGCAACACAATCAGTCGCCCTCGGCGCAATCTTCCAACCCAAGCGAAGGCCAGGGCCAATGGGGCGAAATGCCCGCTCAGGCGCTGCCGGTCGGCGCCCGCCGTGAAGTGCCGAGCTGGCCAAAAAAGCCCTAGGCATTCGCCCTCGATCTGACGCGGGGGCGGATGCCAGAACCCGCGCAGGCCGGCTGGCTAACGGTAAACAGGGCAAGCGCCACGCCGCACGCAGTGGCTCGATCAACTGGCCCGGCACTTTGCTCAACGGCCGACCTCGTCAGTACAAAGATGTCCTGTTCCACCTGCGCACGCGTTCCTCGCATGAACTGTGGCTGGTGATCGTCGACGCATCGGCCTCGACCCGCCGTCATCAGGCGTTGAGCGATGCCAAGGGTTTGCTCGCGCAGGTGTTCGACGATGCGTATCGCCAACGCGCTCGCCTGGCCTTGCTGACTGCCAGCGGCAATGTGCCGAAGTGGCAGGTGCAAGGCTTGAAGGCTTCGGCGGGGCTGCGCGACTGGCTTGATGGCCTGGGCGCGGGCGGCGGTACGCCGCTGCTGGCGGCGCTGGGCGAAGCGGGGCGTTGGCTGGCGGTACGGCAAAAACGCTTTCCCGCGGAACGGCAAAGGCTGTTGCTGCTGACCGATGGGCGATTGAAGGAATGGCCGGGGTTACCGGTGCTGGATTGCCCGGGGTTATTGATTGATATCGAGCGCGGGCCGATTCGGCTAGGTCGGGCCAGACAGATGGCGGCAGCGCTGCAAGCGGATTATCGGCACATTGATGAGCTGATTTCAGGCTAAGGGCTATGTTGTTTGCAAGGCCCCCATCGCGAGCAGGCTCGCTCCCACATTGAGTCTCCTTGGGTTCACAAAACCCCTGTGGGAGCGAGCCTGCTCGCGATGGCATCACCTCGATTCCGGATAATCATGCAATTCGAGATCGCTGCCCTATGCTCTGAGAGCCATTCGATCAAAGGAATGAATCATGCGCGTACTTGCCGTTAACCCTCAGAACGATTTCCGCGTCAAAGCCTACGCCGGCACCAACGGCGTGCTGTTGGCCATGGATCTGGCCGAACCCCGTCGCAAAGGCCTGCTGGGTTTTTCCATCGAAAAGCAGCAGGGCAATAAACCCTGGCTGTTTTTGTTCAATAGCCTGACGTTCCCGGGCAAGTCCCATACCTTTCCGCAATTCCACGCCACCCCGAGCAATATCGCGCCGTTACAGAAATTCCGCTGGGCCGATTACGCGGTCAATCCGGGGCTGACGATTCAATACCGGGTCTATCTGGCTTACGGCAGCGCCGATGCGCCGCAACTGGGTGAGTTCCTGGAGGTGACGGTCACTTCCGACGACGGCCACCCTGGCAACCAAAGTGTCAATTTCAACCGCGCAGTGGCCGCCAGCCAGGCATTCCAGCGCAAGTTTCCCGAGCTCGACGCGCTCCTCAGCGGCAAGGAAAGATTGCCCCTCGAAGCCTGGCCCGATGCCCCGCGCCAATGGCTGGAAAATGGACTGCTCGGCCGCTTGCTGGGTTTTATCGAACGTGCCGTCGGCAGCGAGTGGGCACTGGATGTCGCCATCTACGAGTATCAGTTGCCGGTGATTGTCGAGGCGGTGAACGCGGCGCAGGCGCGCGGCGTGCACGTTCGTGTTCTGTATCACGCGCAACCGGGTGAAGACACCACCGCCATGAACGAGGCCAGCCTGGAAAAGATCCCGGCGGCAAACAAGCGCGGGCGCGTCACCCACAGCATTTTCCACAACAAGTTCATGGTCCTGAGCCGGCTCGATGCAGCGGGTCTGCGTCAGCCTGAAGCGGTGCTCTGCGGCAGCACCAACTTCACCCCCAACGGCATTTACCGTCAGGCCAACGTGGTGCATGTGCTGGACGATGCTCAGGTCGGTGCCCGTTATCTGCAAACGTTCGAGCAGGTCTGGAGCACTCCAGAGGATGTCGGTGCTACGCGGCAGTGGATTACCGAACACAACCCGATGGACCCGACCCAACCTTTGTTCGCCGGATTCTCACCGCGCTCGGGTCAGGACGACCTGCATGAGTTCGTCGACATCATCAATGCGGCAAAAAAAGACCTGCTGTTCGTCACCGCGTTCACCTTGCCCGATGCCATCCTCAACGCGTTGCTCGGCCAGCCCCACGACGACATCTTGCGCTACGGCCTGCAAAACTCCGCGAGCAAAATCACCGGGTTTCATGCCGACCGCAGCGCCGAATTCACCACGGTGGCGCTGCTCAATACCGGCCTGGAAGGTTGGCTCATGGAAAGCAAGGAAGGCCAGAAAGGCAACCTGCTGGTGCACACCAAAGCCATCGTCACGGATTTCACCAGCGATACGCCAACGATCATCAGCGGCAGTCATAACCTCAGTGCGGCGGCCAGTAACAGCAATGACGAAAACTACCTGATCATCCGCGGCGATACCGATTTGGCCGATCGTTATGGTCTGGAATTGCTGCGGTTTTATGAGCATTACCGGTTTCGCTATTACGCGAAAAAACTGGCGCTCAAGCAGGTCCAGCCGTTGGCGGCGGATGACAGCTGGACCGGTGATTATTATGTCGAGGGGAATTTGCGGATGCTGTCGAGATTGCGTTTTTCCGGGCAGTAAATCACTGACTTCACTGGCCCCATCGCGAGCAAGCTCGCTCCCACAGGATTTTGTGAACGCCAGAGATCCAGTGTGGGAGCGGGCTTGCTCGCGAAAGGGGCGACTCGGTTCAGGCGCGTCAGCGAAACCAATTCGTGCGCGCCAACTCAATCACCTCATCCCCACGCCCGCTCATCACCGCTTTGAGCATGTACAAACTGAACCCTTTGGCCTGCTCCAGCTTGATCGTCGGTGGCATCGCCAGTTCCTGGGTCGCGGTCACCACGTCCACCAGCACCGGCCCGTCATGCGCCAGCGCCCGGCGCAAGGCCGATTCCAGCGCTTCGGATTCCTCGACACGTATCCCCAGAATCCCCATGGCATTGGCCATCGCCGCGAAGTCCGGATTGTGCAGGTCGGTGCCGGTATCCAGAAGCCCGCTGGATTTCATTTCCATCGCCACGAACCCGAGCGAGGCATTGTCGTAGACGATGATTTTCACCGGCAGCTTCAGTTGCGCCAGCGAGATGAAATCCCCCATCAACATGCTGAAACCGCCATCGCCGGACAGCGAAATCACCTGTCGCCCGGGAAACGCCGCTTGCGCGCCAATGGCCTGGGGCATCGCGTTCGCCATGGAGCCGTGATTGAACGAGCCGAGCAGTCGACGCTTGCCGTTCATTTTCAAATAGCGTGCGGCCCAAACGGTCGGCGTGCCCACGTCGGCGGTGAAGATTGCATCGTCATCGGCCAGCTCACTGAGCAGGCGAGTGAGGTACTGCGGATGAATCGGCCGGCCCGACGCCGACGGCTGAGCCAGGTCATCCAGCCCTTGGCGGGCCTTTTGATAGTGCTTGAGGGATGACTCGAGAAAGCTCCGGTCGCCACGATAAGGCAGGCGCGGCAGCAACGCGGCGAGGGTTTCGCCGACGTCGGCGGTGATGCCCAAATCCAGCGTGGCGCGCCGCCCGAGGGCTTGCGGGTCATGGTCGATCTGAATGACGGTGGCGTCGGTTGGGTAGAACTGCCGATAGGGAAAGTCAGTCCCGAGCATCACCAGCGTGTCGCAGTTGAGCATCGCATGATAACCAGAGCTGAAACCGATCAGCCCGGTCATACCGACGTCGAACGGATTGTCCCACTCCACGTGCTCCTTGCCGCGCAACGCATGCACCACTGGCGCACCGAGCGCGTCGGCCAACGCCACCACCTGATCGTGAGCCCCCGCGCAGCCGGCGCCGCACATCAACGTTACAGCTTTGCTTTGATTGAGCAATTCGACCAGCCGATCCAGGTCGTGAGGCGCGGGGAGGGTGCGAGGTTTCGACAGCGCCGGCCAGGGCTTGAGGTTGTCTTCGACTTCCTGCAGCGCCACATCGCCTGGAATCACCACCACTGCGACACCGCGATTGAGGATTGCACTTCGCATCGCCCGGTGCAGCACCTGTGGCATCTGCGCCGGGTTGCTGACCAGCTCGATGAAGTGGCTGCATTCCTTGAACAGTTCCTGGGGGTGGGTCTCCTGAAAGTAATTGAGGCCCACTTCCGAGGACGGAATCTGCGCGGCGATGGCCAACACGGGTACATGGTTTTTGTGGCAGTCAAAGAGCCCGTTGATCAAGTGCAGATTGCCGGGACCACAGCTGCCAGCGCACACCGCCAGTCCCCCGGTGACCGCCGCTTCGGCACCCGCAGCGAACGCCGCAACTTCCTCGTGACGCACGTGCATCCACTCGATGCTGTCCATGGTCCGCAGGGCTTCGGTCAGGCCGTTCAGGCTGTCGCCCGTCAAGCCCCAGATGCGTTTCACGCCGGCCTGTTCAAGGGTGGTTGCCAGTTGCCGGGCAAGGGTGATTTTCGCCATGGGGTGCTCCAGTGATCAATGAATTGTCCTCGGGGGTTAAAAGAGGACAACGCTGCGGCAACCATGACTCACCCTGATTTGAGATTACTTGCCCATCGCCTGCCGGTACTGACGCGTGCGCCGGGCGATGTACAGCTGATCAAGAATCAACGCCCATATCGCCCAAATCTGTGGCCGGGTCTTGCGCCCGCGGCTCAGGCGATGCAGTTGGAACTTGACCACGGCCATGCTCGCCAGGGCGGCCAGCGGTTTGCGCTTCCAGCGGATCGGCGGCAATTGCGGGTGGCTGTTCTGGCCTTCGCGCCAGCGTTTGACCAGCTGCGGTTCGATGGCCAGCGCCGTGCCAATGCCGGCCATGGCGATGCCGCTGTCGAGCACCTGTTCGACGATGGCCAGGCGTCGGATCCCGCCTGTCACCATCACTGGCATGCTCGCAACGCTGGCCAGTTCGCCGGCCATTTCCAGAAAGTACGCCTCCCGGGCCAAGGTTCTGCCGTCGCGGGCTTCGCCTTGCATGGCCGGCGCTTCGTAGCTGCCCCCGGAGAGTTCCAGCAAGTCGATCTGTTGAGCGTTGAGCCACTGGATCACTTGCCGGGCGTCGTCGGCGTCGAACCCGCCGCGCTGGAAGTCTGCGGAATTGAGTTTTACCGCGACACAAAACTGTGGCGATACGGCTTGGCGAACAGCACTGACCACGGCCAGCAACAGCCGGGCGCGATTCTCCAGTAAGCCCCCCCAACGATCATTACGACGGTTGGTCAATGGCGAGAGAAACTGGCTGATCAGGTAACCGTGCGCCGCATGAATCTGCACACCCGTGAAACCGGCTTTTTCCGCCAGTGCAGCACTGGTGGCAAAGCGTTGGATGACCTCGGCGATATCGCTTTCCGACATCGGTTTGGGTTCGGCAAACAGCTTGGAGAACGAACCCAGATCCAGCGCCACGGCCGACGGCGCCCAGGCTTGCTGGCCGAGGTTGGCCATGGTCTGGCGGCCGGGATGATTGAGCTGCACCCAGAAATGCGCGCCACCGGAGCGGCCGATGGTGGCCCACTGACGGAACTGCTCAAGATGTCGCTCGTCTTCCAGCACCACGCCTGCGGGGCCGGTCATGGCGCGGCGATCGATCATCACGTTGCCGGTCAGCAGCAGACCCGCTTCGCCCTCGGCCCAGGCTTGATATAGCTGAAACAGTGCGCTGGATGGCGCTTGTCCGGTATCCGCGAGGTTCTCTTCCATCGCGGCTTTGGCGATGCGATTGCCGAGGGTCTGGCCGTTGGGCAAATTCAGCGTTTGAAAGGGCGACATGCTTGACTCCTCATCAGTAATGCAGAGAGGCTAAGCTTAAAGTTAACTTTAATGTCAAGCAGGCAGATGAGGCCGGGATGAAGATTGGTGAATTGGCGCAATTGAGCGGGTTGAATGCATCGCGCATTCGCTTTTATGAGGCTCAAGGCCTGATCCGGCAAGTGGAACGCCTGGCCAACGGCTATCGACGTTACCCGCCACAAGTCCTGCAAACCCTGAAGATCATCCAGTGCGCACAGCAGGCCGGGTTCAGCCTCGAAGAGCTGAAGTTATTGTTGCCGGACACGGTGACAGGCGAGTTCAAGCACGATGAACTGGTGGCGAGCCTGGGGCGCAAAGTCGAACAGATCGAAGCGATGCAACTGCACCTGGCGCAGAGCAAGGCGCAGCTGCTGGGGTTGATCGAAAACATCCAGGCACGGCCCGAAGGAATGGCCTGCGGTGAGAATGCCGAGCGGGTGCTGGCGTCGATCAAGCATTAGTTCTGCCCGAGACAGTTTTCGCCAAAGGCCTGGTAGCGCAGGACGTGGGTGGTGCCCGCAGTATCAATGTAGGTCATCTCCCGCGGCAGGGGGCCGCAACCATCGTCGCGAGTCATGTTGAGCACTTTGGCGATATGGAGCGGCGTCGAATACTTGTAGTCCTCGACTTTCGGCGTGCTGGAATTGTCGACGGAAGCGGCCGCTGCAACACCGCTCAGACTGATGAGAAACAGGGCGGACAGAATGCGTTTCATGATGGGGCTCTCGTAGTGGCTACTGAACGATTTCAGTGGCAGTACGACGAGCCCCGTTGGGGTTTATTCCAGGCTCAGGGAAAAACTTTTCGGTGCCGGGATCGGATTGCGCATCAGCGTGCCGACCACCAGTGCCCCCAGCAAAGCCAGCAAACCGGCGACCAGAAGCAGCAGGCTGAAGCCGCCGACGAAGGCCTGACGCGCCAGTGGCTCGACCAACGCACGCGCGGTTTCCGGCAGCAGGTTCATCGCCGCCGTCATGTCACCGGCGACCACCCGTGATGCAATGCCTTGGGTCTGGCCGAGCCATTGCGTGCCCTGCGTCGACAGGCCGGTGCGCAACAACAGTTCGGTATGGCTGGACAGCAACGCACCAAAGACACCGATGGCCAGCACGATCGCGCTGAAACGCATGGTGGTGCTCATGCCCGAGGCCATGCCGGTGCGCTCGCGGGGGACGCAGGCCATGATGTTTTTCTGCGTGTCGCCATTGAGCAGGCCGGCACCGGCGCCCGTCACAGCAATGGCCAGCGCGAAGGGCAGGTAGCCGCCGCTGCTGACGGCCCAGGCGCTGAGCAGGTTGCCGCTACCGACCAGGGTCAAACCCGCCGCCATGAGCGTGGCCGGGGCATATCGATGGGCGAGCCGCGCACCGATTCGCGGGCAAATCAGCATGGTCACGGCAAACGGCAACATTCCCAGCCCCGACGCGATGGCCGAGAAGCCCAGGCCGTTTTGCAAGTAGAACGGCAGCAGCGTCATCATCACCTGGGCGCAACCGGCATAGGCAAACATGCCGAGCAGGGCGCCGATGAAACGCGGATGCTTGAACAATTGCAGGTCGACCATTGGCCGCTGCTGCATCCGCTCAATCAGCACAAACAACCCCAACAGCAGTGCGCCACCGATGAGCCGGGCGTAGGTGAGTGGGTTGCTCCAGCCGATCCGGTTGGCTTCGATCAAACCCCAGATCAGGCACAGCAAACTCGCACTGAATGCCAGGCTGCCCCAGGGATCGAGGCGCGCCGATTGGGTGTCCCTGGATTCCGGCACGGCGCGCCATACCATGATCATCAAAAACGCGCCCACCGGTAGGTTGAGGTAGAAGATCCAGCGCCAACCGATGTATTCGGTGATTACCCCGCCGACCGTCGGTGCGGCGGTCATCGCTACGCCCATGCACGCGCCCCAGAACGCCCAGGCCTTAGCCCGTTCGACTTCATCGTGAAAGGTGTGGCCGATGGAGGCGAGGGCCGACGTCAGCAATAATGCCGCGCCGACGCCCTTGACCGCCCGCGCGATGTCTAGGAACAACGCCGTGGGCGCCGCGCCGCAACCAATGGAGGCAAGGATGAAAATCCCCAGCCCCCAGAGCAGGGTTTTCTGCCGGCCAAAACGGTCAGCGATGCTGCCGGCTGGCAGCAACAAGGCCGCGAACGCCAGCATGTACGCGCTGACCACCCATTCAATGTCGGCAAAGTTTGCGCCCAGGTCCCGTGCGATGGTCGGCAGGGTGACGGCGACGATGTTGGTGTCGAGCACGATCAGCGAGCACACGCCGGAGGCCGTCAGCAGTGTCAGGCGTGGACTAACCCGGCTCATGACGTGATTGCCTTTTGGGCAAGATCGTTGGCTGCGGCGGCGAAAAGGGGTTTGACGGACATGGCGTTGGCTCTCTACTGTGATTGCCAATGAGCTTATCGCGGCCGATTATCGGCTTTGTTAGCCAGGCATCGGGTCTTCATTACCTTTGAGCTAATACACCCATGGACATACGGCATTTCCGCTATTTCCTGGCCGTTGCCCGGCAAGGCAATTTCACTCGCGCCGCCGAGCAGCTCGGTATCGCACCGCCGACCTTGACTCGACAGATCCAGGACATGGAGAACGAGCTCGGCACGCGACTGTTCGTGCGCCAGACACGTGAAGTCAGCCTGACCGAGGCCGGTGCCGCGCTAATGATCGAGGCCGAGGCGACGGTGCGACAGTTCGAATTCGCTCAGCAAAATGCACAGCGGGCCGGACGTGGGGATATTGGTCATATCGAACTCGGTTACGTGGCGTCGGCGGTGTACTCGGGGTTGCTGCAAAAACAGGTGCAGGCCTTCAGTCGTGAGTGCCCGGACGTCAGCCTGAATGTGCGGGAAAGCCCCATGGCGTCATTGCCGACCATGGTGGTCGAGGGGCGATTCGATGTGGGTTATGTCCGTTCACCGATGACCCTGCCCGACGGCCTGGAGGCTATTCGTCTGGACTCAGAAGGCTTTGTGCTGGCGCTGTCTTCCGAGTCCTGGTTGTGCCGACTGCCGGAGATTGCTCCGGAGCATTTGCAAAACGAGACGTTCATTTTGCCGGAGCAAATCAGCGGCACTTTGCAAGTCGCCGCCGACGGCGGGTTTGCACCGAAACTGGGCGCACAGCCGGGTGGGCTGGTGGCGGTGATCGCGCTGGTTTCGCTGGGGCAGGGCGTTGCGGTCGTGCCGAAGTCGGTGGTCGGGCATGTCGGGTTGCCCGGCGTGGTGTACCGCACGATCAAGGGCTGCGAGGCGACGTCGTGGTTGTCGTTGATTCATCGGCGGTTCGAGAAGTCGGCGGCGGTGGCTCGGTACATCGAGCAAGTGAAAAATCGCTAAGGGAAAAACTTTCGTCGGAACGCCGCCCGGAGCAGGCTCACTCCCACATTGAATCTTCAGTGTTCACAAGATCCCTGTGGGAGCGAGCCTGCTCGCGAAAGTAATCTACCAAACCTCACAAATGCCCCAACCTAACAGCTAACCCGACGATTAAACCGCTCAGTGGCGCGAGGCACCGTGCACAGCCTGCGGAAGGTCTGCCGCAACCAAGCAAGATCATGCGTCGGTTTACGCTTCACCCTTGCCGGTTTCACCTTGCCAATGTGCCTGGCGAAATCCTCTTTCAACGTTTGTTCAGTCCCAATCCCCTTGAGCTTCTTCACCAGTTTCCCGTCTTTATAAAACAGCACGGTCGGAGTCCCGGTGACGCACAGATGCCGAGGCGATTCATCGGTGTTCAGCATGTAGACGTGCGCTTGATGCCGATAGGCCTCGGCAATCTGACGGAAGATCGGCCCGGCCATTTCGCAGGCCGGACAGTGCTGGCTGCCGAAGTACAAAATCACTGGGCGCCAGGTTTTCAGGGCTTTGCGATAGACCGGAGCCAGCTGTTTGAGGGCGTTTACCGAGCGCATTGAAACCTCCTTTTTTCTCTGTGCATTGAGCGTCTGTCGACGTTAAAGGCGCGGAGGCGGGTGAGTCTACTGTCAGAAATTACAGGTACCACACTTCTCCAATTTGAATCGCCTCACGACGAATGTGGTGCAAGTACCCGAACCGTTGTAGCCAACGGTAGCGTTCATTCCCCTGTGCGTTTCGTAACGTCAATGTTTAACGTTCACCCATCCATTTGATTCAAATCACTTTTCAATCTCCCCAACATTCCGCTCACAACCTGTGGCACACTTTCTGCTGTCTATTCCGCTGTTACATACCAATGTCCGGTATAACGGAATAAACATCACCCTGGAGTGCTTGCCATGCATCGCCGACCTTCCTTGTTTAAAGCGTGTATTTTTCTTGTCGCAGCTTCGGCTGCTGCCATGGGCGTCGCCCAGGCGGCGGACAGCAAGCTCGATAGCGTGCTGGCCCGTGGGAAACTGATTGTGGGCACGGGCAGTACCAATGCGCCGTGGCACTTCCAGGGAGCGGATGGCAAGTTGCAGGGTTTTGATATCGACATCGGGCGCATGATCGCCAAGGGGTTGTTCAACGACCCGGCCAAGGTTGAGTTCGTGGTGCAGTCCTCCGATGCGCGGATTCCCAACCTGCTGACTGACAAGGTCGACATCAGTTGCCAGTTCATCACCGTGACCGCCAGCCGGGCCCAGCAAGTGGCGTTCACGCTGCCGTACTACCGCGAAGGCGTTGGCCTGCTGCTGCCGGCCAGCAGCAAGTACAAGGAAATCGACGACCTCAAGGCCGCCAATGACAGCGTGACCGTGGCGGTGCTGCAGAACGTGTACGCCGAAGAGCTGGTGCATCAAGCCTTGCCCAAGGCCAAGGTCGATCAGTACGACAGCGTTGATCTGATGTATCAGGCCGTGAACTCCGGCCGTGCCGACGCCGCCGCCACCGATCAATCGTCGGTGAAATACCTGATGGTGCAGAACCCTGGCCGCTATCGCAGCCCGGCCTACGCCTGGAGCCCGCAGACTTACGCCTGCGCGGTCAAACGCGGCGATCAGGACTGGCTGAACTTCGTCAATACCACCCTGCATGAAGCCATGACCGGCGTTGAGTTCCCGACTTACGCGGCGTCCTTCAAGCAATGGTTCGGCGTAGACCTGCCGACCCCGGCCATCGGTTTCCCTGTCGAATTCAAATGATCCCGTGAGAGCGGGGCGCTGATGACGCGCCCCGTTCAAGGTACTGCTGACCATGAACTATCAGTTGAACTTTGCCGCCGTGTGGCGCGATTTCGACACCTTGCTGGCGGGGCTCGCTCTGGGCCTTGAGCTGGCGCTGGTGTCGATCGCCATCGGTTGCGTGATCGGCCTGATGATGGCGTTTGCTTTGCTGTCAAAGCACCGCGCATTGCGGGGGCTGGCGTCGGTGTACGTAACGGTGATCCGTAATACGCCGATTCTGGTGTTGATTCTGTTGATCTATTTCGCCTTGCCGAGCCTGGGGATCCGTCTGGACAAGATCCCGTCGTTCATCATCACCCTGTCGCTGTATGCGGGGGCGTACCTGACTGAAGTGTTCCGTGGCGGCTTGTTGAGCATTCCCAAGGGCCAGCGTGAAGCCGGGTTGGCGATTGGTCTCGGCGAGTGGCAGGTCAAGGCCTACGTCACCGTGCCGGTGATGCTGCGCAATGTGCTGCCGGCCTTGTCGAACAACTTCATTTCGCTGTTCAAGGACACCTCGCTGGCCGCCGCGATTGCGGTGCCGGAGCTGACCTATTACGCGCGCAAGATCAATGTCGAGAGCTACCGGGTGATCGAAACCTGGCTGGTGACCACTGCGCTCTATGTGGCGGCCTGTTACCTCATTGCCATGATGCTGCGTTACCTCGAGCAGCGTCTGGCGATCCGCCGATAGGAGGCCCCCATGTACGAATCCCCAAGTTGGTTGCATGAGTTGTGGGTGGCGCGGGAAGTTCTGTGGCAGGGCTTTTTGACCAGTGTGCAGGTCTCGGCCCTGGCGATTTTGCTGGGCACGATGGTCGGCATTGTCGCCGGTCTGGTGTTGACGTACGGCAAGTTCTGGATGCGCGCGCCGTTCCGGTTTTACGTGGACATTATTCGCGGCACGCCGGTGTTTGTGTTGGTGCTGGCCTGCTTCTACATGGCGCCCGCGGTGGGTTGGCAGATCAGCGCGTTTCAGGCCGGCGCCTTGGGGCTGACGCTGTTCTGCGGCTCCCACGTGGCGGAGATTGTGCGCGGCGCTCTGCAAGCGTTGCCCAGTGGCCAGATGGAAGCGAGCAAGGCCATCGGCCTGACGTTTTATCAATCCCTCGGCTACGTGTTGTTGCCCCAGGCGTTACGGCAGATCCTGCCGACCTGGGTCAACTCGTCGACCGAAATCGTCAAGGCCTCGACCTTGCTGTCGGTCATTGGTGTGGCGGAATTGCTGCTCAGCACGCAGCAGATCATCGCCCGCACCTTCATGACCCTCGAGTTTTACCTGTTCGCCGGATTTCTGTTTTTCGTCATCAACTACGCCATCGAATTACTCGGCCGGCACATTGAAAAGCGGGTGGCCTTGCCATGACTCAACCTCAAGTTTCGACACAAAACCAGGCCCTGCTGGACATTCGCGGCCTGCACAAACAGTACGGCAAGCTTGAAGTGCTGAAAGGCGTCGACCTGAGCATGCAGCGCGGCAACGTGGTCACACTGATCGGCTCCAGCGGCTCGGGCAAGACTACGCTGCTGCGTTGCGTGAACATGCTCGAAGAATTCCAGGGCGGGCAGATTGTGCTCGATGGAGAGTCCATCGGTTATGACGAGGTCAACGGCAAGCGTGTGCGTCACCCGGAAAAAGTCATCGCCCGGCACCGGGCAATGACCGGCATGGCGTTCCAGCAGTTCAACCTGTTCCCGCACCTGACCGCATTGCAAAACGTCACCCTCGGCTTGCTCAAGGTAAAAAAATTGCACAAGGACGAAGCCGTGGCACTGGCGGAAAAATGGCTGGAGCGGGTTGGCTTGCTGGAACGCCGCGATCACTACCCCGGCCAGTTGTCCGGCGGTCAGCAACAGCGTGTGGCGATTGCCCGGGCAATTGCGATGAACCCGAGCCTGATGCTGTTTGACGAAGTCACCTCGGCCCTCGACCCGGAACTGGTCGGCGAAGTGCTAAACGTGATCAAGGGCCTGGCCGATGAGGGCATGACCATGTTGCTGGTCACCCACGAGATGCGTTTTGCCTTCGAGGTATCGGACAAGATCGTTTTCATGAATCAGGGGCGGATCGAAGAGCAGGGGCCTCCCAAGGAACTGTTCGAACGCCCGCAATCGCCGCGTCTGGCTGAATTTCTCAAGAACACGCGGTTTTAAAATTTCCATTTTCAATCAGGAGAAACACTCATGAGCATTACTCGTTACGGCACCGGCAGCACCGCCGCTGGCGGTCAGCCTCGCCCTTTCGCCCGAGCCGTTGAAGCCGATGGCTGGCTGCACGTTTCCGGGCAGGTGCCGGCGGTGGACGGCGAGATCATTACCGGTGGCATCGTCGAGCAGACTCACCAGACCATGAAGAACCTGATCGCTATTCTCGAAGAGGCCGGTTATGGCCTCGAAGACGTGGTGCGTGCTGGCGTGTGGCTGGAGGATCCGCGGGATTTCACCAGTTTCAACAAGGTCTTCTCCGAGTACTTCAAAAGCGAGCACGCACCGGCCCGGGCCTGCGTGCAGGCGAACATGATGGTCGACTGCAAGGTCGAGATCGACTGCATCGCGTACAAGAAAAAGGCCTGAACCGCGGCGCGCCCATCGCTGGCAGGCCAGCTCCCACAGGGGAACGCAATCTAATGTGGGAGCTGACCTGCCAGAGATGGCGGCCTAACAGTCGCCACCGCACTCTGGTTAAACTCCCGGCACTTTTATGGGAACCACTGACATGACCGAAGACACCATCAAGCGCCGGGCACGCGGTCTCGACCGGGCGTTCGACATCCTCGATTTCCTCAAGGAAGTCGGTAAACCGCTGCGCCCGAATGAAATCGCCAGCGGCATCGACAGCCCGAAATCCACGATTTACGAACTGGTTGCTTCCCTGCTGGAACGACGCATTCTCGAACCCGTGGGCAAGGACGGTCACGTCTACCTCGGCCGTCAGCTGTACTTTCTCGGGCAAGCGCATTTGCGCCATTTCGACCTGACCCGCGAGGCCGATCACGCCTTGCAGGAAATCGTCAGCCAGACCCATGAAACCGCGCAGATGTGCCTGCTCAACGGGCGCAAATACACCGTGGCGCTGATGAAAGAGGGCGAGCGGCATTTCCGTATTTCCTCGGACATCGGCGAGAACGCCCCAATCCCCTGGACCGCGTCCGGGCGCCTGCTGCTGGCGCACCTGAGTGATCAGGAGATCATCGACCTTATCGAC
The DNA here is from genome assembly GCF_059695935.1 of Pseudomonas sp. LBUM1660. Taxonomy (NCBI): domain Bacteria; kingdom Pseudomonadati; phylum Pseudomonadota; class Gammaproteobacteria; order Pseudomonadales; family Pseudomonadaceae; genus Pseudomonas; species Pseudomonas sp. LBUM1660. Next base: position 2,976,499 of record NZ_CP166795.1, read on the forward strand.
CACGACGACTTCATCCTGCCCGACGGCGAACGCCTGCCGCTGGAGCAGTTTCTCAAGGAAATCCGTCAGGCCGGTATCGATGGCTTTTTCTCTTTCGATAGCGTCGCCGACACCTTCACCCATTGCTTCGCCGCCCCGGTCAAAGACCCGAGTGGCGTGGCCATTGCGACCCTGTGCATCGTCGCCCCTCGGGACGACGCCAAGAACAATTACAACGACTATCGCCGGGTGCTGATCGAAAGCGCCAATAGCCTGGCCCGGCGTATCAACGAATAACAGCGGCTGTCTGCAGCCGTGAATGTGAGGAGTTCGACCATGTCTTCTGCCCAAAATACCGCCGCCGTGGAAAAGGGCTTTGCCCAGACCGGCGCCAGCCTGGTACGCGACGTCAGCCTGCCGGCGCTGGTGCTGCACCGCGAAGCGCTGGAGCACAACATTCGCTGGATGCAGGCGTTTGTCAGCAACAGCGGCGCCGAACTCGCGCCCCACGGCAAAACCAGCATGACGCCTGCGCTGTTCCGTCGCCAACTGGACGCCGGCGCCTGGGGCATCACCCTGGCCAGCGCCACGCAAACCCGCGCGGCCTATGCCCATGGCGTGCGTCGGGTGCTGATGGCCAACCAATTGGTCGGTACACCGAACATGACGCTGATCGCCGATTTGCTGGCGGACCCGACGTTCGACTTCCATTGCATGGTCGATCACCCGGACAACGTCGCTGACCTGGGCGCGTATTTCGCCTCGCGCGGTGTGCGCCTGAACGTGATGATCGAGTACGGCGTGGTCGGCGGTCGTTGCGGTTGCCGCAGTGAAGAGGAAGTGATCGCGCTGGCCAAAGCCATCAACGCCCAACCGGCGCTGGCGCTGACCGGCATCGAAGGCTACGAAGGCGTGATCCACGGTGATCATGCGGTCACGGGCATTCGTGAATTCGCCGCCTCTCTGGTGCGCCTGGCTGTGCAGTTGCAGGACAGCGGCGCATTCGCCATTCCCAAGCCGATCATCACCGCGTCGGGGTCAGCCTGGTACGACTTGATCGCTGAGTCCTTCGAAGCGCAGAACGCGGCTGGACGTTTCCTCAGCGTGTTGCGCCCGGGCAGCTACGTGGCTCACGACCATGGCATCTACAAAGAAGCGCAATGCTGCGTGCTTGAACGCCGCAGCGATCTGCACGAGGGCCTGCGCCCGGCGCTGGAAGTCTGGGCGCATGTGCAGTCGTTGCCGGAGCCAGGTTTCGCGGTGATCGCCCTGGGTAAACGCGACGTGGCTTACGACGCCGGTTTGCCGGTGCCGCTGCTACGTTACAAGGCCGGCGTGGTGCCTGCCACCGGCGACGATGTCAGCGCCTGCAAAGTGACGGCGGTGATGGACCAGCACGCGTTCATGACTGTGGCACCGGGGGTTGAGTTGCGCGTGGGCGACATCATTTCGTTCGGCACTTCGCACCCGTGCCTGACGTTCGACAAGTGGCGCACGGGGTGTCTGGTGGATGAGCAGATGAACGTCATCGAAACCATGGAAACCTGTTTCTAAAGGTTGAGAGACCGAGGTGCGGCCTTCGCCAGCAAGCCGGCTCCTACAGGGGAAACGCATTCCATTGTAGGAGCCGGCTTGCTGGCGATAACGGGCTCCCAGACAACATCGCTACACCAGAGACGACAAAAACAATGAACACCATCAACACCCTCGGCCCCAACACCCCGCGCATCGCCCTGATCGGCGAGTGCATGATCGAGTTGCAACAGCGCGCCGATGGCACGCTGCAACAGAGCTTCGGCGGCGATACGTTGAACACCGCGGTCTACCTGTCCCGGGAACTCGGCACGAGCGGCGTCGTCGATTACGTCACCGCGCTGGGCGACGACAGTTTCAGCGATGCCATGTGCCAGACCTGGGCCGACGAAAACATCGGGTTGGGCATGGTCCAGCGCCTGCCTGGTCGACTGCCCGGTTTGTACTGCATCCAGACCGACGCTGCCGGCGAGCGACGTTTCCTCTATTGGCGCAACGAAGCGGCCGTGCGCGATTGCTTCACGACCCCGGCCGCCGCGCCGATCCTGGCGGCGCTGCCGGATTACGACGTGCTGTATTTCAGCGGCATCACCCTGGCGGTGCTCGGCGCGCAAGGTCGAGAGAAGTTGCTGGAAACCCTGATTGAGGCCCGGCAGCGGGATGCGCGGATTGTGTTCGACAACAACTACCGGCCACGCTTGTGGGCGACAGTCGAAGAGGCGCGGGCGGCTTATCGCAGCGTCTTGCCCTATGTTGACCTGGCGTTGTTGACGGTCGATGACGAGCAAGCGTTGTTTCATTTTTCCGATTGCGAGACGGTGTTTGCCGCTTACGAGCAGATCGGCACCCCCGAAGTGGTGCTCAAGCGTGGTGCCGAGGCGTGTCTGATTCGCTGTGATGGCGAGTCGTTCGAGGTGCCCGCGCAGAAGGTCGAACGGGTGGTGGACACCACGGCGGCGGGGGATTCGTTCAGCGCGGCGTATCTGGCCAGTCGGCTCAAGGGCGGGAGTGCGGTTGAGGCCGCTGAAGCGGGGCATCGGTTGGCGAGTCGGGTGATTCAAGTGCCCGGAGCGCTGATCCCCAAAGATTGAAATAAGCTTTTGTGGCGAGGGAGCTTGCTCCCGTTCGGGGGCGCAGCATCCGTAAATTGGGGCCGCTACGAAGCCCAGCGGGAGCAAGCTCCCTCGCCACAGGGCCTTCAAGCCAAACCCATCAGTCCCGGTAAAACACCTGCACCAGGTGATACCCGAACTTGCTCTTGATCGGCCCATGCACCACCCGCAGCGGTTTTTTGAAGATCACTGCATCGATGACCCCGACCATTTGCCCGGGCCGCACTTCACCCAGGTCGCCGCCGCGTTTGCCGGACGGGCAGGTGGAGTACTTTTTGGCCAGCACATCAAAGGCTTCGCCCTTGGCGATGCGTTGCTTGAGCTGCTCGGCTTCTTCCGAGGTTTTCACCAGAATATGGCGGGCTTGAGCTTTCATGGGGGCATACCTTGCAACGGTGGTGGCTATGTTGGTGCCAGCGGGGGCGCGCGATTATGCCTCAACTCACTCCGGTTGGCCGATCATCGTGCGAATCTTGTTGGCCAACAGGTCGATGGAAAACGGTTTGGCGACCATGTCCATGCCTTCTTCCAGGAAACCCTGGCGTTCGGCGGCTTTCTCCGCATAACCGGTCATGAACAGGACCTTGAGTTCGGGGCGGTACTGACGAGCGATCTCCGCCAGTTGTCGGCCGTTCATGCCCGGCAGGCCCACATCAGTCACCAGCAGATCGACCCGCAGGTCCGACTCCAGCAAGGGCAGGGCGGTCTTCGCGTCTTCGGCTTCGTGGGCGTGGTAACCCAGCTCGTTGAGCAGGTCGAGCACGAGCATCCGTACAGCCGGGTCATCCTCTACCAGCACCACGGTTTCACCGGCAATCGCCGCCGGCGCCGCACCGGTCAACGGCAGCAAGACGTTTTGCGGTTCTGTTGTGTGCAACCGCGGTAAGTACAAGCGCACGCTGGTGCCCTTGCCCGGCAAACTGAACAGGCTGACATGCCCGCCCGACTGCTGGGCGAATCCGTAAATCATCGACAAACCCAAGCCAGTGCCCTGGCCGATGGGCTTGGTGGTGAAAAACGGGTCGAAGGCCTTGGCCAATACCGACGGTGTCATGCCGCTGCCGTTGTCGCTGACGGCAATCTTCACGTAATCCCCGGCCTTGACCGATTCCAATGTGGTGATGTCGCTGCCGTCGAGGTGCACGTTAGCGGTTTCAATCAGCAACTCGCCACCATCGGGCATGGCATCCCGGGCGTTGATGACGAGGTTGAGCAGCGCGTTTTCCAGTTGGCTGACGTCGGTGCTCACCGGCCAGACCTCGTCGGCCAGCAGCAGCTTGAGCTCGATGTGTTCGCCCTTGGTGCGGCTGAGCAAATCTTCCAGTGAGTGCACCAGATCATTAGCGTTCAGCGGCCTGCGATCCAGCGACTGACGCCGGGAGAATGCCAACAGGCGATGGGTCAGGGCCGCAGCACGATTGGCCGAGGACACCGCTGCTTCGGTGAATCGGCCAATCTCGGCGGTTCGCCCGTCAGCGATATAGCGCTGCATCAGGTCGAGACTGCCGATAATCCCGGTCAGCATGTTGTTGAAGTCGTGGGCGATGCCGCCGGTAAGCTGCCCGACCGCTTCCATTTTCTGTGCGTGGCGCAAGGCATCTTCCGCGCGTTCGCGCTCGCACATCTCGTTTTGCAGCCGTTGGTTGGCTTCGGCCAGTTGCTGGGTACGGGCGGCGACCCGTTCCTCAAGGGTATCGTTGAGATTGCGCAGCGCCTCTTCCGTCTGTTTGCGCTCGGTTTCGTCGATCACGAAGATGTAGAAACCATTCACCGCGCCATCCGGGCCGTGACGTGGCAGGTAGTTCATCAGCGCATGCCGCGTGCTGCCATCCCGGTGGGGAGCATCAATGCTGAAACAGGACGGCTTGCCAGTCAGCGCCTCGGCAATGTGCTCGGCACGCAGGGCATAGGCGTCCTCGCCCAACACTTCACGAATGGTGCGGCCGTAGAGTTCCTGCGGTGTCAGGCCATACCAGTCCAGATAAGCGGCGTTGTTCAGGCGAAACCGCTCTTTGCGGTCGACGTAACTGATCAGGATCGGCATGGCGTTGATGATCAGCTGCAGCTCGGTCTGGCTCTGGCGCAGGGCTTGCTCGGTGAGTTTGCGTTCGGTCAAATCCAGGGCAGCCCCAAGGAACCGGATCGGCCGGCCATGGTGGTCCTTGTAGCAGCGACCGCGTGCAAACACCCAGCGCAGGTGACCGCTGGGTTGCAGCAGGCGATATTCCTCGGCGTATTCGGTGCCGTGGGTGATGGAATATTTAATGCTGCGGGCGACCATTGCGCGATCTTCCGGGTGCACGGCCTGGAGGTAGGCGCTGATGGGCAACTGACTGGCGAGCAGCGGGTCGATGTTGTGCAGTTCGGCGAAGCGCGCGTCGGCGATGAAGCGGTCTTCGCCGATGTCCCAATCCCAGGTGCCGACGGCGTCGGTGGCCGCCAGAGCCAATTGCAGACGCTGTTCGGTTTCGTGCTGGGCCTTGAGGCTGGCGGCCGACCGCTGTTCGAGTTCCAGTGCGATGCGGCGGCGTTCGTTGGTTTCGATGGCAGTGACCAGAATGCCGGCGACCTGAGCGTTTTCATCGCGGATCGGACTGTAGGTCAGGTCCAGCCAGAAGTCGGAATCACCTTCGTCGCGCTGCAAGTTGAAGCGTTGTTCGCTGTAGGTTCGCACCTGGCCTTGTAGGACGGCGCTGTAAATGGGGTCGGTAAAGTCCTGGAGTTCTGGCCAGATCTGGTGCGTCGGTTGTCCGAAAGCGTGTGGATGTTTGCTGCCGGCGAGGAGGGCGAAGCCGTCGTTGTAGATCTGCGTGAGCTGCGGCCCCCAGAGCAACAGCATCGGCATCGGTGAATGAATCACGATGTCGACCGCGGTACGCAGGCTCTGTGGCCAGGTACTGGCAGCGCCCAGCGGGGTGCGTGTCCAGTCCAGTCTGGCGATCAGGGCCTGGGCATCGCTGCCCGTCGGTGATGCGTTCATCAAATTGTCCTGCGCTTAAGTCGGTGTGGCGGCGTCTACTATCCTTGCAGGGCGGTAGACGCTGGATGACCCGCCATGGGTCATTGTTTTTTCATTGAATGCTTCGCGGGTGCTTTTTGCCATGGAAATCGATGCACTGTTGCAGATACTGGCTGACCGGAACGGATCCGATCTCTATCTCTCCACCGGCGCGCCACCCAGCGCACGGTTCGACGGCGTGCTCAAGCCGTTGACCGATCAGCCGTTCAAACCGGGAGACGTTGCGGCGATTGCCAAGTCCATCATGGACGCCGAACAGCGCCTGGAGTTCGACCGGGAGTTGGAGATGAACCTGGCGATCTCCTTGGCGGGTGTCGGTCGCTTTCGGGTCAACATCTTCAAGCAACGCAACGATGTGTCAATCGTGGCACGCAACATCAAGCTCGACATCCCGCGTTTCGAAGACCTCAAACTACCGGCGGTGCTGCTCGAAACCGTGATGCTCAAACAAGGATTGATACTGTTCGTCGGTGCCACCGATTGCGGCAAGTCTACCTCCCTCGCGGCGTTGATCGATTATCGCAACCGGCACAGCACTGGCCACATCGTCACCATCGAAGACCCGATCGAGTACATCCATCGGCACAAGCAGTCGATCATCAACCAGCGCGAGGTCGGCGTTGATACCCGCAGTTTTCATGCAGCATTGAAAAATACCCTGCGCCAGGCCCCGGACGTGGTGCTGATCGGTGAAATTCGCGACCGCGAAACCATGGAGCATGCGCTGGCATTTGCCGATACCGGTCATCTGGTGATCTCTACGTTGCACGCGCACAACGCCCATCAGGCGCTGGACCGCATCATCAATTTCTTTCCCGAAGAGCGGCGGATGCAGTTGCTGCATGACTTGAGCAACAATCTGAAAGCGTTTGTTTCCCAACGACTGGTGCGTACCCGCGACGGTCAGCGCAGGGCGGCAGTGGAAGTGATGTTGGGAACAGCGACGGTTGCTGACTTGATTAGACGCAATGAACTGGACGAACTTAAAAACATCATGGAAAAGTCTGCTGAGTTCGGTATGCAGACGTTTGATGGCGCACTGTATGCACTAGTGGTGGAAGGCGCAATCAGTGAGGAGGAGGCGCTAAAGCATGCGGACTCGCTGAGCAATCTGAAATTGCGTCTTAAACTTTATGGTACAGGGGCTTCGACCGTTAATGCGCCGAGTGGAGACTGGGGATTGATGGATTGATGGATTGATTGTGTTGTTAGTGTGAGTGGTTATGAAATATTGCCTTATGACTTTTTACTGTTTAGTTATTCTTCGATGAGTCAGGATTCACCTTCGTTGAACTAATCAGTTAACTAATTTCATAAGGTTGTTAGGTGTCTTCTAAGTTTAAATATAAAGACTATCAGTTGTCCGGGGCGGTTTCCGAAGTTCAACATCTTTGGTTAAAGGCTGATGCGGCTGAGCGGCAGGTGGTTGTGCGCTTATTGCAAAGTGTCTTCGAGGATCAAGAGGACGAAGGGCCCTACCATTGGCAAGGCTACGAGTTTGAGCTGGCGAAAGGTTCTTCGCTGTATGAAGTCCATATGCCGGGTCGAGTGGCATGGAATAACCTGGCCAACTACACGGTCGTGATGGACGAACTCCGTCGCCACCGCCCCGAGAACATGGCAGCGACCCGTATCAACGAAACCGGCGGGCTTGAGATATTCCGAAAAGACCGGTTAGTGTGGGACGTCGTCGACGTGAATATCGTCCAGGAGTCCCACTATTGTCAGAAGCTTCTGGTGATAGGTGATATTGCCAAACAAGCCGGTGGTTACATTTATAGCGAAGATTTCGTCGATGTGGACCAATGGATGAAGTTTCATGGCCTGACGGTTCCAAGGAATGCCAGCGAAACAAAAAACCTGATCGCGCTTTTCGAGTTCGATCCTGAGGTTGATGAGTTGGGTAACTATTGGGGGCAGCTTGTTACGGATGATCCGTCGTTAGCCGTCTTGTCGGTTGAGCAGCGCGACGCCATTCGGCAGGTCACCCAGCGTGTCGCCAAAAACACCAAACTGCTGGATAAGTTGTTCCGCGAAACGGGGCGCGTCATTGCGACGCACGATAATGCCGCTGAACGGATTGTTCAGTTGATCAAGCATCCGGTGGCCCAAGCCTGTGCCAGGAAACTCCTGGAGGAGTCGGCCTGGTTCGGCGCGCAATCCGGGCAAGACGTCTCTTCACAAGATCTTGAGCAACTGCTGGTAACCAGCCTGTTGCTGGATCTTTATCCGTCTCTGGGTAGCACCCAAGACCGAAAGCGTATCGCCGGGTTCGCTTTATATGCGCCGAGCAACGTTGAGCGGTCGCCGGCCATGGTGCGCGAGCAGTTGCAGGCCTTTCTCTATACCAAAGGCTGGGTTGATCCTGCCGCGGCGCCGCTGGCGTGTCATCTGCTGCTGGCGGACATCGCGCCGGAATTTCTGGTCAAGGGCGTGCCAGCATCGATGACGATGGGCTCGGTTGCCTGGGTCACCTTTTGCCATGGCGTTGCTCTGGCGGAAGCGGTCAGGAAAGGTGCGTCGCGTGTGCTGACGTATGCGCAGATCATGGCTTATATCGAACTGGAGCCTGTCAGCGAACCGCTGTCCCGACTGCGGGAGTTGGCAATGATCGATCCGATCGTTGACTGGGCGCTATTGAATGGCGTTATCAGCGCAAGCGAGCTTACTCAAGCGGCAAAGGAAACCACCGAGCGGGCAATCACGGCGTTCCAGGCATACGCGGAGAACTTCACCCATCTGGCGAACGTCTATTCCATCCCCATGCCCAACCGCGAAACCATCGCGCGCGAAGCGTTGAAAGGAGCGGTGCCGGAGTGTCATTTCCTGGACGACAAAGTGCTTTATCAACACCCCGGCCTTTATGCATCCCCCAATCCCATGTCGATGGTCGGCTTGCACATGTCGGCCGATCTCGCGGTTGGCCAGTGGGATTTCCGCGCGGTCTTTCCCGGCAACGTTATTTCCAGAACGCCTGATTTGTTGGCTGGTGTGACCAATCAAAAAAGACCCACTCACTACGATCCCTCCGTCACCAGCCTTTATAGCCGCTTTCCAAGGTTACGGAGCCTGCCGGCCAACAATGTCGAATACCATCGCCTGTTACGGGATTATCTCGGTAATTTGAATAAAGCGCTGGCGACCAATGTGAAGTTGGCCCTTTCACACATGCTTGCCCATGATCTGGAGATTTTTCTAAAAGGTAAGATCACCTTTTTTACCGTTCGTCTTCCAGCGATCAGAACCGAGTCTTACTTCTCACTATCGCCGGTGCCCATTTCAACGACTTACGAAACCCAGCAAAGTAACGATGCTGTGAAGGGGCGTTTTGGCATTGTAATGTTCGCTGCCCACGGCAATGCGGTTGCATGTTATGAGTTGTTTACCTTGCGGGGTGAATTACGGAAAAACACCACGCTGGCCTCGCTGATAACCTCAACGGGCAAATTGCGGACTGCCGCCCGAATGGATTTTAACGGGGAGCTGAATGCGCCCCTGCGACCTGCGACTCCCGAATTGTTGCCTCTTTCGGTTGTTGAATTCACTAGCGGCGTTTTCGCTGAAAATGACGCCAGCACCACCATGGGGATTATTGAAAAACTGGGTGAGCTCACCGCACCAGCGTCTGTGACGGCGCGGCAGCAGAGTAACTACCGTAATTTCGGTAATCCGCAGCTGCTGCGAATTGCCGAGTTCGTTGTGAACAATCATCCGTTGCGCACATTTGACGAAATCGAGTTAATGGCCACGGTGCCGACAGCACTTGAAACAGAACGCAAAAATGGCGAAGAGACTGCAGATTACATCGTGAATCTGGTGGTTCCGTTCAAGAAGTGCATCGAGGATTTGTCTTCTGGAGAACACAATAAGGTCGTTGACGGGATCTACGGTTGCGTCATGGACGCTATGGCTTTGGGCGGCGCATTTGTGGGGGCTGGCGCCAAAGCGCTGAGCATCTCGTCGAAGGCGATCTCCTTGTCGTCCAAAGGCGCCCGCCTGACCAAACTGGCGTTTGTGACGTCCGTTTCCCTGTTCAACCCCGTGGATGATGTGCCAACGGTGTTTTATGGTGCCGGGAAACTCATCCACAAGGGCACGTTACGGTTCAGCAGGCAGACTGAAGAGCTTCTCGGACTGGCAAAGTCCCAGTTGGGCAGACTCCATGGCAGCCACAAATCCTATGACCTGGTCCGCGCAGCCAGTAACGTCAACGCCGGACAGGGTACCTGGCGACCCCGTGGTGCAATCGGCGAGAAACTCACGGTGGTGGCGGCCCGCAACAATTTTCAATGGTATGCCCTCGACCGTCTGGGCAAAGCCTGGGGACCAAAACTCGACAACTTTGCCTATGTGGCTCCTGTCCGCTTGCCGCGATCTACCAAGACATTGCCTGTCAGTTATACCCGGCAGTTCATCGAAGAAAGTCTGCCGCGGGCCCGGACGAAAATCGAAAACGCGATCAATGCCTTGACCCATCGTGACTTTGAGTCGCAGCGCAATCTGGTTGCCAGACTGCTGATGGGAAGCGACTCGAACGATGCAATCAATCAGTTGTTGAACTATTTGAGAGCGGTCAGGGCCGACTTTGCGGGCGTTTCCATCAGTAACTTCATCCTTGATCCACTTAAGGACACCCACCACATTGCCGCTTTCGACACGAGCGCTTACCAACAGTGGAAAGGTGCAGCCGGGCAATCCGACGCGAAGTTCATTGAAATCTATACGTCCAATCTCAACCGGCACTTCATTGGCCTGGGATTCAACCATGAAGTCGTCGCAGACGACTTGATCCATGAGCTGTTTCACGGGCCTGCGCAGATCGGTGATGTCGCCTATGCCCGCGACGCTGGCAACGTCGGCGGTGGACAGTCGCTGGACGTGGCGTCGCTGCTGAACCTGGCCTCCGGCCGGCTTGCGGTGACAGATGAAGGCAATGCCCGTCACGCCAGTTCCAAAGCCTTTGAAAACGCCGACTCACTGGCGGTGGTCACTTCGCTGCTGAGCCAGTTGCACACCGACGAGGCCGGGTTTGACCGCAACATGTCGCTCCTGCGGAACACACTGGAAGCAAATCCCGATAGCGCGATCGTCGATCCGGTGCGGATCACGTTGAACCATTCCGTGCCTGCGCAGAGGCCTGCCTCTGGCACTGGCAGGCCTGGCACGAGCGTTCAATAGAACCGTTTAAAAAGCGAGTTCCGGCCGATCCCGAAATTGCTCCAGCGCCTCGGGATTGGCCAGCGCATCGGTGTTCTTCACCTTCTGTCCATGCACCACGTTCCTCACCGCCAGCTCAACGACCTTGCCGCTGATGGTCCGTGGAATATCGGTCACCGCGACGATCTTCGCCGGTACATGCCGCGGCGTGGTGTTGGCGCGGATGACCTGGCGGATCTGCTGCTGCAAGGCCTCATCCAGTTCGACGCCGTCGCGCAATTTCACGAACAGCACCACCCGCACGTCATCCTGCCATTGCTGACCAATGGCCACGCTGTCCAGCACCTGCTGGACCTTCTCCACCTGACGATAGATTTCCGCCGTGCCGATGCGAACGCCGCCGGGGTTGAGCACTGCGTCCGAGCGGCCGTGGATCATCATCGCGCCGTGGGGCAGTTGTTCGGCGTAATCGCCCTGGGCCCAGACGCCGGGGAACTGACTGAAATACGCAGCGCGCAGCTTTTCCTGCAGAGGGTCGTTCCAGAAACCGATGGGCATGGCCGGGAAGTGCCGGGTGCACACCAGTTCACCTTTCTCGCCGATCACAGGCTTGCCGTCGTCGCTCCAGACTTCAACCGCCATGCCCAGGCTCTTGCCCTGGATTTCGCCGCGACGCACTCGCTCAAAAGGATTGCTGTTCACAAAGCACGAAACGATGTCGGTACCGCCGGACATCGAGGCCAGGCACAGGTCGCTCTTGAGGTCGCGATAAACGTAGTCGTAACTCTGTGGTGACAACGCTGAACCGGTGCAGAGCAGGGTTTTCAGGCTGCTCAGGTCATGGCTCTCGCGTGGTTTGACACCATGGGTTTCCAAGGTCGCGAGGAATTTTGGGCTCGTACCGAAGACGCTGATGCGTTCATCGTCGATCAGGTCGATCAAGCGGTGGGGATCCGGATGGAACGGCGAGCCGTCGTACAGCACCACCGCGCTGCCCACGGCCAGGGCCGAGACCAGCCAGTTCCACATCATCCAGCCGCAGGTGGTGTAGTAAAACAGCCGATCGTCGGGGCCGAGGTCGCAATGCAGCCCGTGTTCCTTGACGTGTTGCAGCAACACGCCGCCGGTGCTGTGGACGATGCATTTCGGCACGCCAGTGGTGCCGCTGGAATAGAGGATGTACAGCGGATGGGCGAAAGGCACGGGGACGAAATCCGGCTCGCCGCCGATGTCGTAGAAATCATCCCAAAGCGTCACGTTGGCCCGGGTGTGGAAATGCTCGATGTGTGCCTGTGGCCGGGCATATGGCACCACGATCAACTGCTGCAAGGACGGCAGGCGTTCGAGGATTTCATTGACCTTGGCGGTCTGGTCGATGTCCTTGCCGGCATAGCGATAACCGGCGCAGGTGATGAGCACTTTCGGTTCGATCTGGCCGAAACGGTCAATGACGCCCTGGGTGCCGAAGTCCGGTGATGAACAGGACCAGATCGCCCCCAGGCTGGTGGTGCCGAGCATGGCCACCAGGGTTTGCCAGGTGTTGGGCATGCACGCGGCGACACGGTCGCCGAGGCCGACACCGGCGGCGATCAAGCTGTTCTGAAAACCGGCGACATGCTCGGCAAGTTCGACCCAGGTCAGGTGTTCACGCTGGCCGTTCTCGCCAATGGCAATTACCGCCACGGCATCGTCGCGACGGCGCAGCAAGTGCTCGGCGAAATTCAGGGTGGCGCCTGGGAACCACTCGGCGCTGGGCATTTGCGGGCCTTCCACCAGTACCGCGTCTGGTTGGTCGTGGAAACGGATGTCGAAGAAGTCGACGATCGCCTGCCAAAAGGCTTCGCGCCTGTCGATGGAGAATTGGTGCAGGGCGGGGTAGTCGTCGAGGTGGATGTTGTGCCGCTTTACGATGAAGCGCCGGAAGGCCTCCATGCGGGTATTACTGATGCGCTCGGCGCTGGGTTGCCAGAGGGTGTCGGACATGGCTTGCCTCTCTCGTTCCCACGCTCCGCGTGGGAATGCCTCAACGGACGCTCCGCGTTCGGCTCTTTGGACGCAGAGCGTCCCGGGCTGCATTCCCACGCAGAGCGTGGGAACGATCATAACAGGGGGGTGTTGACTGATTACTGCGCCAACCACCCACCATCAATATTCCACGCCGCGCCGCGCACCTGGCTTCCGGCCTCACTGCACAAGAACAACACCAGTTCACCCAATTGGGGCGGTGTGACGAACTCCAGCGACGGCTGCTTCTCCGCCAGCAAATCATGCTGCGCCTGTTGCGGCTCGATCCCGGTCGCGATGCGATCATCAATCTGCTTCTGCACCAGCGGCGTCAACACCCAGCCCGGGCAAATGGCGTTGCAGGTCACATTCGTTGTCGCTGTTTCCAGCCCGACGACTTTGGTCAAACCGATCACGCCATGTTTGGCCGCGACGTAGGCGGCTTTACCCACCGAGCCCACCTGGCCGTGCACCGAGGCGATGTTGATGATCCGTCCCCAACCTTTGGCGCGCATGCCCGGCAGGCTCAAGCGGGTGCTGTGGAACGCCGAGGACAGGTTGATCGCAATGATCGAGTCCCAACGTTCTACCGGGAACGCTTCGACCGGCGCCACGTGCTGGATTCCGGCGTTGTTGACCAGGATGTCGACGCCGCCGAATTCACGCTCGGCGTAGGCAACCATGTCGGCGATCTGCGCCGGGTCGCTGACATCGGCCGGATGATGGCCGACCTTGCCGCCGAATTGCTCGACCTCGGCAATCACCTTGGACGCATCGCCGAAACCGTTGAGGATCAGATTGGCGCCAGCCTTGGCCAGGCTCAGGGCAATGCCCAGGCCAATGCCGCTGGTGGAGCCGGTGACCAGTGCGGTCTTGCCCGAAAGAGTCGTCATGTATACCTCACACAATGCCAGTGGCGTAGAAAGTACCGATCACCACAAAGACCGCCAGGGTCTTGATCAGCGTAATACAGAAAATGTCTTTGTAGGCTTCACGGTGGGTCAGGCCGGTGACCGCCAGCAGGGTAATCACCGCGCCGTTGTGCGGCAGGGTGTCCATGCCGCCACTGGCCATCGAGGCCACCCGGTGCAGCACTTCCAGCGGGATGTTGGCAGCGTGGGCCGCAGCGATGAAGTCATTGGCCATGGCTGCCAGCGCAATGCTCATGCCGCCCGACGCCGACCCGGTGATGCCGGCCAGCAGGGTTACGGTAATCGCTTCGTTGACCAGCGGATTGGGAATGCTCTTGAGCCAGTCGGCCAATACCAGGAAGCCCGGCAAGGAAGCGATCACAGCACCAAAGCCGTATTCCGACGCAGTGTTCATCGCGGCCAGCAACGAGCCGCCGACCGCGCTGCGACTGCCTTCAGCCAACTTGCCGCGAATCGCCTTGAAGCCGAACACCAGCACCATGATGATGCCCACCAGCAAGGCCGCCTGAACCGCCCAGATCGCCGTGAGCTTGGCGATTTCGGTGGTGACCGGGGCGGCCATGCCCGGCAGCGCGAGGCTGTGGGTCTTGCCGTACCACTGCGGAATCCACTGGGTAAACAGTAGGTTCATGATGCCGACGGCCAGCAGCGGCGACAGGGCGATCCACGGGTTCGGCAGTTTGATGTCGGGCGCGGTTTCAGGCTCGTTGCGCAGTTCGGTGCCATAACCTTCACCGGCGGCCTGAGCCTTGTTGCGCTGGCGCTGGAGAAACAGCATGCCGGCGCTGAACACGAAGATCGCGCCGATCACACCCAGCCACGGCGCCGCCCACGCGGTGGTGTTGAAGAAGGTGCTGGGGATGATGTTCTGGATCTGCGGGGTGCCGGGCAGGGCGTCCATGGTGAACGAGAAGGCGCCGAGGGCGATGGTCGCCGGGATCAGCCGCTTGGGGATGTTGCTCTGGCGGAACATTTCAGCGGCAAACGGATAGACCGCGAACACCACCACAAACAGTGACACGCCGCCGTAAGTCAGCAGGGCGCAGACCAGCACGATCACCAGCATGGCCTGGCGGGTGCCGAGCAGCCGAATCGCTGCCGCGACGATGGAGCGCGAGAAACCCGACAGCTCGATCAGCTTGCCGAACACCGCGCCGAGCAGGAACACCGGGAAATACAGTTTGATGAAGCCGACCATTTTCTCCATGAACACCCCAGTGAAAGCAGGGGCGACGGCGGAAGGGTCGGTGAGCAAGACGGCGCCGAGGGCGGCAATCGGGGCGAAGAGAATAACGCTGTAGCCACGGTAAGCAGCCAGCATCAGCAGCGTGAGGGCTGCCAAGGCAATGATCACACTCATGGTGTGTCTCCTGGATTGTTATTTTTGTAGGGTGGATCTTTTGTGGGAGAGGGCTTTAGCGAGATTCGTGCCATGAATGCAACGTATTGAAATATAAGGATATTTATTTTTTGGTAAGGTGATGTTGAATGATTTGTCTCTAATCTGAGATTTTTTCCGCCCGTGCGGATGCCTTCGCGGGCAAGCCTCGCTCCTACAGGTTTTTGGTCGGGCCCGCAAATGGAAGCGCCCGTGCCCCGTAGGAGCGAGGCTTGCCCGCGAAGAGGTCCTGTCTACCAATGGAGATGCATGTCTCCTTATGGAGACTCAACAATCCCCAACGCCACCATCTTCTTATACAAAGTCGACCGCCCCAGCCCCAGCCGCGCCGCCGCGTCAATCACCTTGCCCCCGCATTGCGCCAAGGCAGATTCAATCAGCTGCCGGTCAAACCGCTCCCGCGCCTCACTGAACGTCTCATGCGCGACCGCCTCAATGACACTCGGCGCCACACGCTCCACCGGCGTAAACGTCCCGATTGCCGCGCGGATGTCCCCTCCATTCAGCACCAGGTCGTCACTGAGCAGCGCCGCGCGTTCCAGCACATTGCGCAGTTCGCGGATATTCCCCGGCCAGGCATGCTGCCCCAGCAGATCCAAGGCTTCGGTGTTCAACTCATGCTGGCTGCGCAGTTCCTCAAGGATCGCTTCACTGAGCGCTGGCAAGTCATCAAGACGATCGCGCAGGGGCGGCACGTTGATCGGCAGCACGTTGAGGCGGTAATACAAATCGGCGCGAAATTCGCCGCGCTTGATCGCCGCTTCCAGATCGGTGGAGGTGGCTGCAATCACTCGCACATCACTCTGGACGACTTCATTGGAACCGACCGGCTCGAATTCCTTTTCCTGCAACACGCGCAGCAACTTGCTTTGCAGCGGCAGCGGCATGTCGCCGATTTCGTCGAGAAACAGCGTGCCGCCCTGGGCGATCTGCAACTTGCCGGCCCGGCCCTTGCGATCGGCGCCGGTGAAGGCGCCCGGCGCTGTGCCGAAAAATTCGGCTTCCAGCAACGACTCGGGAATCGCCGCGCTGTTGATGCTGACGAAGGCTTTGTGCGCACGTGGCGATGCACCGTGGATCGCCTGGGCCAGCAGCTCCTTGCCGGTGCCGGTTTCGCCGAGCAACAGCACCGGTGACTCGGCACTGGCACTGCGCCGGGCGCGGCGTTTGACTTCCAGGCTGGCGGCGCTGGTGCCGATGAAGTGGGCGAAGTTGTATTTGGTTTGCCGCGACCGCAGCAACGAGCGGGTGGAGGCCAGTTCCTCCTGCATGCTCAGGTAACGTTTGAGCATCGGTGACAGGCTGTGCAGTTCGTCGAACAGCGCAAAACCAATGGCGCCGATCACGGCGCCAGCGTCGTCGTGGATCGGCAAGCGCATGACCACCAACGGTTCTTTTGGCGTGTCCTGCATGTCCAGCAAGATCGGGCGGCCGGTGCGAACCACCTCACGTAACAAGCTGCCCGGTATCACGCTTTCGCAGGCTTTGCCGATGGCCCCTTCGGCGGACTCCAGACCGAAGCGTCGGGCATAGCGCTCGTTCATCCAGACGATGTTCGCATCGCGGTCGACAATCACCGTGCCTTCGCTGGACTGCTCGATGATTTCGAACAGCGAACGGATCGCCAGCAGGCGAACGCGCTGGTAGTCCTTGAGGCTTTCGGTGGTGTTCATGGGTTTCATGTCCAGAATGTGTGTTGTCTTGGCGGGCCTCTTCGCGGGCAAGCCTCGCTCCTACAGGGTTTGCGTCGAGCCACAAATTCAACGGTAACCACAAAACCTGTAGGAGCGAGGCTTGCCCGCGATGGCCGCGATTATGCCTACCGCGGATGCGCCGCCGCCAACAGCTCTTTGGTGTACGGATGCTGCGGCGAATCGAATACGTCGTGGCTGGCACCGCTTTCCACCACTTTGCCGTCCTTGATCACGATCAGGTCGTGGGCCAGGGCACGTACCACCGCCAGGTCGTGGCTGATGAACAGGTAGGTCAGGCCGTGTTTTTCCTGAAGCTGGCGGAGCAGGGCGACCACTTGTTTTTGCACGGTGCGATCCAGTGCCGAGGTCGGTTCGTCGAGCAGAATCAGCGCCGGTTTCAGCACCAGCGCCCGGGCAATCGCGATGCGCTGACGTTGTCCGCCGGAGAACTCGTGGGGATAGCGATCGCGGCTTTGCGGGTCGAGGCCGACTTCTTCCAGCGCGCGAATCACTTCGGCCTTGCACTCTTGCGCCGTCAGCTGGCTATGCACTTCCAGCCCTTCACTGATGATCTGCGCCACGGACATGCGCGGGCTGAGGCTGCCGAAGGGGTCCTGAAACACCACCTGCATTTTCTTGCGCCAGGGCCGCAGCTGCTTTTGCGTCAGACCGTCAAGCGCTTCGCCCTGGAAGCGAATGCTGCCTTCGGAGTCGAGCAAGCGCAGGATCGCCTGGCCCAGCGTCGACTTGCCCGAGCCGGACTCGCCAACGATGCCCAGGGTTTTACCGCGCTGAATGTTGAGGCTGATGCCGTCCACCGCGTTCAGGTACGTCTTGCGCTGGAACAAGCCGCCACCGAGGGCAAACTGCACACGCAGGTTGTCCACTTCCAGCACGTTCTCGCGCTCGTCCCGGGGCAGGGCTCCGCCTTCCGGTTCGGCGTTCAGCAGCAAACAACTGTAGGGATGTTTCGGTTCGGTGAAGATCGTTTCGCACGTGGCCTCTTCGACGATTTCCCCGGCCTTCATCACGCACACGCGCTGAGCGATGCTGCGCACCAGATTAAGGTCATGACTGATCAGCAGCAGCGACATGCCGAGCCGCTGTTGCAAGGACTTGAGCAGAATCAGAATTTTGCGCTGTACCGTCACGTCCAGCGCCGTGGTGGGTTCGTCGGCAATCAGCAACTGTGGCTCGCAGGCCAGAGCCATGGCGATCATCACCCGTTGCCGCTGGCCGCCGGACAGTTGATGGGGGTAAGCCTTGAGCCGCTCCTTGGGCTTCTGGATCCCGACCAGATGCAGCAACTCCAGTATCCGCGCTTGCGCCGCTTTGCCCGTCAGGCCCTTGTGCACCAGCAGGGTTTCGCCGATCTGCTTTTCGATGCTGTGCAACGGATTGAGCGAGGTCATCGGTTCCTGAAAGATCATCGCGATCCGGTTGCCGCGCAACTCACGCAACACCTGGGGCGGGGCGCCGAGCAGTTCCTTGCCGCGATAGCGAATGCTGCCCGTGGTCTGGGTGCCGGTCTCGGGCAGCAGTTGCAGGATCGAGTGGGCCGTCACCGATTTGCCGGAGCCCGACTCGCCCACTAACGCCAGGCATTCGCCGGGGTGGATGTCCAGGCACAGGTTGCGCACCACCGTCTGGCCATTGAAGGCCACGCTGAGGTCACGGATTTCGATCAGGTTGGTACTCATATCAGCTGTCCCATTTTACGATCGAGGCTCAAGAGCACGGCTCAAGAGCACGGCTCAAAAGCGCGGATCAAACGCATCGCGCAACGCCTCGCCGATAAAAACCAATAAGGAAAGAATCAGCGCCAAAGTGAAAAATGCTGTCAGTCCCAGCCACGGCGCTTGCAGGTTCTGCTTGCCCTGGCCGATCAACTCGCCCAGCGATGCGCTGCCCGCCGGCATGCCGAAACCGAGGAAATCCAGCGCTGTAAGGGTGGAAATCGCGCCGGTGAGAATGAACGGCAGGTAGCTCAAGGTCGCGTTCATGGCGTTGGGCAGAATGTGCCGGACAATCACTTTACGATCCGAGAGGCCCAGCGCTCGGGCGGCTTTGACGTATTCCAGATTGCGCCCGCGCAGGAACTCGGCGCGCACCACGTCGACCAGCGCCAGCCAGGAAAACAGCGCCATGATCCCCAGCAGCCACCAGAAATTCGGCTCGACGAACCCCGACAGAATGATCAGCAAGTACAGCACCGGCAGCCCGGACCAGACCTCCAGCAAGCGTTGACCCAACAGGTCGACCCAGCCGCCGTAATAGCCTTGCAGGGCGCCGGCGGCGATGCCGATCAGCGCACTGACAAAGGTCAGCATCAACGCAAACAGGATCGACACCCGTGCACCGAAAATCACCCGGGCCATGACGTCCCGGGACTGGTCGTCGGTGCCTAGCCAATTGACACTCGAGGGCGGGCTCGGTGCCGGTTTATTGAGTTCATAGTTGGGCGTGTCATCGCTGAACGGAATCGGTGGGAACAGCATCCAGCCGCCGTCCTTGTGAATCAGCTTCTGCACATAGTCGCTGCGATAATCAGCCTGAAACGGCAGTTGCCCGCCAAACTCCTGCTCGGTGTGGCGCTTGAATACCGGGAAGTACCACTGGCCCTGATAACTGACCATCAGCGGTTTGTCGTTGGCGATCAACTCGCCGCCTAACGTCAGCAAAAACAGACCGATGAACAGCCACAGCGACCACCAGCCCCGGCGGTTTTTCTTGAAGCGTTCAAAGCGGCGACGGCCTAATGGCGAGAGCTTGAACATCAGGCGTTCCTCGCGGCGAAGTCGATACGCGGGTCGACCAGGGTGTAGCAGAGGTCGCCGATCAGTTTTATCAAAAGCCCGAACAGCGTGAAGATAAACAGCGAGCCGAACACCACCGGATAATCTCGCGACACGGCAGCCTCATAGCTCATGCGCCCCAGGCCATCGAGGGAGAAAATCACCTCGATCAGCAGCGAGCCGGCGAAGAACACGCTGATGAACGCCTGGGGAATCCCCGACACCACCAGCAACATCGCATTGCGGAACACATGGCCGTACAGCACGCGTCGTTCGCTCAAGCCTTTGGCCCGCGCGGTGACCACGTACTGGCGCGTGATTTCATTGAGGAACGAGTTTTTGGTGAGGATCGTCAGGGTGGCGAAACCTCCAATCACCAGCGCCGTCACCGGCAACACCAGGTGCCAGAAGTAGTCGGCGATCTTGCCCACGGTCGACAGCGATTCGAAGTTGTCCGAAACCAGCCCGCGCACCGGGAACCAGTTCAGCGAGGTGCCACCGGCGAAGACCACGATCAGGAACATCGCGAACAGGAACGCCGGCATCGCGTAACCGATGATGATTGCCGTGCTGCTCCAGATGTCGAAATGGCTGCCATGATGCACGGCCTTGCGGATGCCCAGCGGGATCGACACCAGGTACGTGATCAGCGTCGCCCAGAGCCCGAGGGAAATGGTCACCGGCATTTTTTCCAGGATCAGGTCGGTGACGGTCGCGCCGCGGAAGAAGCTCTTGCCGAAGTCCAGGCGCGCGTAGCTGGTGAGCATCAGCCACAGGCGTTCGGGTGCCGGCTTGTCAAAGCCGTACTGCTTTTCGATGTCCTTGATCAATTGCGGGTCGAGGCCGCGACTGGCCCGGGACGTGCCGGACAGGGTTTCGCCAGAGCCGCCGCCGACACTCGCGCCGCCGATGCCTTGCAAGTGCGCGATGGCCTGTTCCACCGGACCGCCGGGCGCGGCCTGGACGATGATGAAGTTGACCAGAAGAATGATCACCAGCGTCGGGATGATCAGCAGCAGGCGCCGCAGTATATAAGCCCACATCAATGCGGCCCTCCGGGTGTGCCTCGGCGGATTTTTTCGGCTGTCATCTGCTGGTTGGTCAGTGGCGTGGTGCTCACTTCCCACCAGCTTTCGATGGCTTCGTCATTGCTGGCCTGCTCGTTGGGCATGCCGAACCGGTTCCACCACACCGTTGAAGTGCCCGGCGGGTAATAGTTGGGAATCCAGTAGTAGTTCCATTGCAGCACCCGGTCGAGTGCGTGGGCGTAACGCAGCATTTGCGGCTGGGTGTCGGCGCGGACCAGCCCGTTGATCAGGGTGTCGACCGCCGGGTTCTTCAGCACCATGTAGTTGTTGGCGCCGGGATCGTGAGCTGAGGTCGAACCAAAGTAGTTGAACAGCTCGCCACCGGGTGAAGTAGTGACCGGGTAGCCGGTGACGATCATGTCGTAATCGCGGCTCATCAGGCGATTCACGTACTGGGACGAGTCGATGCGGCGAATATTCAGGTCGATGCCGATCTGTTTCAAGGTTCGCTTGTAAGGCAGCAGCAACCGGTCCATGCCGTTCTGGCTGACCAGGAAGGTGAAACTCAGCGGCGTGCCTTCGGCATTGACCAAATGGTCGCCATCGGGTTTCCAGCCGGCCTGCTCGAGCAAGCCCAGCGCTTGCAGTTGTTTGTCGCGAATCACGCCGCTGCCATCGGTTTTCGGCGCTTCGAAGACGTGGGTGAAGACCTCGTCGGGAATTTGCCCGCGCAGCGGTTCGAGAATCGCCAGTTCGCCGGCATCCGGCAGGTGGCGAGCGGCGAGGTCGCTGTTGGAAAAGAAGCTCTGCTGGCGGATGTAGAGGTTGCGCATCATCTGCCGATTGCTCCACTCGAAATCCCAGAGCATGGCCAGGGCCTGGCGCACTCGGCGGTCCTGGAACATCGGGTTTTGCAGGTTGAAGACAAAACCCTGGGCCGATTGCGGGGCTTCTGTGGCCAGATGCGCTTTTTGCAGGCGGCCGTCGCTCAGGGCCGGGCTTTCGTAGCCGATGGAGTAACCGGTCGCGGAGAATTCGCGGTTGTAGTCGTAGGCGCCGCCACGCAGGACCTGGCGTGCGACGTCGGTATCGCCGAAGTACTCAATGCTGAAATGATCGAAGTTGTAGAGGCCGCGGCTGACCGGCAAATCCTTGCCCCACCAGGTGGCGTTGCGCTCGAAGGTGATGCTGCGACCGGAATCGACTTTGCCCACCTTGTAAGGGCCGCTGCCCAATGGCGCCTCATAACCACCGCCATTGGCGAAGTCGCGGGTCTTCCACCAGTGTTCGGGAAATACCGGCAAAGTGGCGATGTCGAGGGGCAGGGTGCGGTTTTCGTTGCTTTTGAAGTCGAACCGGACCGTTAGCGGTGCTTCGACTTCGACGCCTTTGACGTCGGCGAACTGGGTGCGATAGCGCAGGCTGCCCTGGGTCATCAACAGGTCGAAGGTGTAGCGCACGTCCTGGGCGGTAATCGGTGTGCCGTCGGCGAAACGTGCCTTCGGGTTCAAGTAGAAGCGCAGCGACATACCGTCGTCGGAGCGCTCCATTTTCTGTGCCACCAGGCCGTACACGGTAAAGGGTTCGTCCAGCGAACGCTGGGCCAGGGGCGAGTAGAGCAAGCCGTCGATCTGCGTGACGCCAATGCCTTTGTCGATGTACGGCAATATATGGTCGAAATGCCCGATTTCGATGGCCGAGCGACGCATCGTGCCGCCCTTGGGGGCTCGCGGGTTGGCGTAGGCGAAATGACTGAAGCCGGCTTGGTACTTCGCCGGTTCGCCGTACACGGTCAACGCATGTTGCGGTGCTGCATTCACACCGGCAGCACCCAATAGCAGGGCCACGGCAGTGAACAACAAAGTGGGGAAAGCCAGTCGCATTGTCAGCCTTAGAGCCGGGTGGTCGATAACCGCAATTTGTACGCTAGCGGCGCGTCCCTCGCCAGCCGTATTACATATCCGAAACACAACGGCCCACCAAAAGGCGGGCCGCTGTGCAGAATATCAGAGCGTTGATCAGTCCTGACGGCTGGTCACTTCCAGCAGGTGATAACCAAATTGGGTCTTGACCGGGCCTTGCACCACGTTGATCGGTGCGCTGAAGACGACGGCGTCGAACTCCTTGACCATCTGGCCTGGACCGAACGAACCCAGGTCACCGCCCTGACGGCTGGACGGGCAAGTGGAGTTGGCTTTGGCAACTTCGGCGAAATCAGCGCCGCCTTCGATCTGCGCTTTGAGTTCGTTGCACTTGGCTTCCGAGGCAACCAGGATGTGACGGGCAGTGGCTTTAGCCATGAAAAAATTCTCCTTTCAATGTTCAGTAAAGTGCGGAGCCTACCGGATTCAGTGGCCTATTTCTCGTCAAAGTTCCGGACGAATTATAGGCCGGCATTTCTCAGGCGCTCGGCGTGCTGCACATACAAGGCAATCGGGTCGATGCCCTTGCGCAGCGGGCCGGCGGTTTGACTGAGGCTGTCCAGATGATCCAGCGGATAGTCGGAACGGATAACTTTGCCTAAATGGGAGCTATAGCGGCCAACCATGCCGTCATTCTGTTCCGCCTCGGTGGTGAAGTAGCGGGAGAAGGCCTGGAGGAAACCGTGCAGCGGACTGACCGCCTCCAGCCCTTTATCGAGAAGGTCACCCTGCAATGTTCCGCTCCAGGAGTAATAACGCACGCCGTTAACCAGTTCACGGCCCTTGCCACCCCAGGTTTTCGGCAGTCCTTGCGGGTATTTGTCGTTGAAAGCACCCACGCCTTCAGTGGTCAACGCATTCAGCGCGGCGATGGCATTTTGCGGCAATGTCTGGTGGCCGCTGAGCAGCGACAGGAAATCAGCAAACAGCGTCGCAACCGTTGCCGCGACGTGTTCCGGTAGTCGTCCTGGCGTGAGGGCCTTGCGCAGGAAGTCGGCCAGTTCCGAGCCGTGGTTCGGGCCGCTGACCGAGGTCACCGACGCGACGATCTCCGGCGCGATGGCGGCTGCGTAACGTGCCGCGAGGGCACCCTGACTGTGACCGATCAGGTTGACCTGTTGGGCGCCGGTTCCTTCCAGCACCCGTTCGATCTGTGCCAACAGTTGGTCGCCACGCACCTCGTTGCTTTGGGTAGCCGAGAGGTGGGGGATAAATACTCTTGCGCCGGCACTTCTGAGGGCCTGCTTGACGTCATGGAAAAGTTCGACTTTGCCAATGCGATCAAAGCCGAAGAGCCCGTGGATCAGCAGGATTGGATACTGGGTGGTTGCATTCCGTAGCATGTTCATTCCTTTTTCGCTGTGGTTCAGAGATGTGAATATGGGCTCACTCTAAAGCACACCAGCTGCTCGGCGATGTATGAGGAATCCGCTGTAAGCTGATGAAAAAGGTATAGAAAACGTAGGAAAGTCCGAAAGAGCGTGAGGTCCGGTTCGGAATATTTGGACATCTTTTTGTCGTTTGTGAGGCGCATCAATGCAACGGCCTACTGTACTTACGCCGTTTACCTGTCAACTGATTCGCTTTTCAGACGCCCAGCCCTCATTCGAGGGCTGGAAGGTCGGCAGTGGTTATGCCGGGTGTTGAACGCTGTTTTGTGCCCGAAGCCGGTCGGCGGCCTGGCGCAACAGTTGTTCGGTTGCGGCCCAGCCAAGGCAGCCATCTGTTACCGATACGCCGTAGCGCAGCGATGGACTCAATGGCTGGCAGCCTTCGAACAAATGGCTCTCGATCATCATGCCGATAAGCGATCGATCACCTTGAAGGCGTTGCTCAAGTACATCGTTGAACACGGCTGGCTGGCGGGCCGGGTCTTTGCCGCTGTTGGCGTGACTGCAGTCGACCATGATCCGTGCCGGGATCTTGAGTCGGGTCAAGTCGTTGTTCACCTGAGCGACGCTGTCGCGATCATAGTTCGGTCCGCGATGACCGCCGCGCAATACCAGATGGGTGTCAAGATTGCCTGGGGTTTGAATGACCGCTGGATGTCCCTGGCTGTCGACGCCGAAATGGCGATGCGGGTGGGCGGCCGAGCGCATGGCGTCGCTGGCAACGGCCACGCCGCCATCGGTGCCGTTCTTGAAGCCGACCGGCATGCCCAGGCCGCTGGCCATTTCCCGATGGATTTGTGACTCGGTGGTGCGGGCTCCGATGGCAACCCAGCTCAGCAGGTCGTCGAAGTAGCCGGCCGCCATCGGTTGCAACAGCTCGGTGGCAATCGGCAAACCGAGGCGCAGCATTTCGCGCATCAGTTCACGCGACAGCGTCAAACCGCCGGCCATGTCATCGCTGCCGTCAAGCCGCGGGTCGTAGGCCAGGCCTTTCCAGCCGACCGTTGTGCGGGGTTTTTCGACGTAGGCGCGCATTACCAACAGCATCTCGTCGCTGACTTCGGCGGCGAGGCGAGCGAGGTTGGTCGCGTATTCGAGGGCGGACTGTGGATCGTGAATCGAGCAAGGGCCGACGATGACCAGCAGACGGGAATCTTCACCGTTGAGGATCGCGCGGACCGCGTCACGGTGGGCGGCGACTTGTCGGGTCAGGGCGTTGTTGAGGGGCAGTTGCTGCTTGAGTTGCAACGAGCTGGGCAGACGCAGGGTCAGCGCTTCATTGGCGGGACTCAAGGTGGACAGCGGCAGAGCAGAGACGGACGAGTTCATATTCAGGCTTCCTGGGCTGGCGGCGGGTTCGTTCCCGCGCGCTCGGCCCTACTGGGGTGTTCGACAATTGGCCGGATTGGCTGCGTGTGTGTGCTTGCCACCTGTGGGTGACCGATCGGAGGCGGCAGGCTGTCCCGAGCGGAGGCTGCTAAATCGCCAGGCGGTAAAACTGTCGTAACGGTAATAAGTGGCGTAGTTCATTTCGTGAATCCTCTGGTTGTCTGGTGTGTCGCTAAAAAATCCGGGGCTGAAAAAACAAAACCCCCGGTCGGGAAGCCGACCGGGGGTTGAGAATTCTCTGGTGGCGACCCGTTTAAAGTGGGCGCCGTGTGGGTATCAGGCGCGCCAGTGGCTAAACCAATACCCAAAATAAAAGCTGACCGGAGCACAAACGTCAGTCGCCCGGGCAGCCGCAACCGAGCGCGAGGCGCTGGCGGTACGAAGCTGTGAGAGGGCGTTGAACATGGTCTGTCTCCGATGGATGAGCCGAGCTTACTAGAGGCCGGTGCGCGGTTTCAATCAGAAAATGCTATCGAGCCCCGGCGGCGTTTTCTATCGCTTGAGCGCATCAGGGTTTATGACACACTTCGTGTTCCGCCCAACCTGTCACCTCACAAGGACGAAACATGACGACACTGACCATCGCCGCTGCACAGTCGATCTCCATCGCGGGTGATCTCGCCGCCAATATGGCCTGGCATCGGCGTTTCATGCTGGTTGCCGCGGAGCAGGGCGTCCAGTTGCTCATTTTTCCCGAATTGTCGCTGACCGGGTACGAGCGAGGGCTGGCGGCTGAGCTGGCAATTGACCCGAATGCCGAGGTGCTGAAACCGCTGCGGGATTTCGCGCGGGAAGTGGGTGTGACAAGTGTGGTCGGAATGCCGATTCGTCTGTCGGATGATTCGCCGGTTCTGATCGGTGCGTTGGTCCTGCGCGCCGATGGTTCGCTCGGGGTGTACAGCAAACAGCATTTGCATCCGGGCGAGGAGGTGGCGTTTGCGCCGGGAACGGGTGGTTCGACGTTGAAGATCGGTACCGACACAGTCGCGTTGGCGGTGTGCGCGGATTTTTGTCACGCCAGTCACGCGGCAGCGGCGGCGGAACAAGGCGCTGACCTTTATGCCGCAGGCGTACTCATCACCGAAAACGGTTACGCGCCGGATACCGAAATCTTGCAAGGTTATGCCGGTACCCATTCGATGACCGTTTTAATGGCAAACCATGGCGGTGCGACCGGTGGCTGGGTGTCGGCAGGGCGCAGTGCGATCTGGGCGTCGGACGGTTCGCTGATTGCAGCGGCACCCGGCACGGGAAGTCTGTTGGTCGTTGCGCGCCGAGACGCTGACCGTTGGAGGGGGCACGTAGTGACGGTCGTGGAGGCTTGATGGGGTTCGAATTGCGTCCGGCAACCTCCCAGGATCTGGATTTCGCGCGCGACCTGACCTGCCGAACCATGCTCGGCTATTACATTCGGCATGATCTGTTATGGCAGGACGAAGCCTTTGATGTTGCCTGGGCGGGGCGTGAGAACTGGTTGATCTTTCGTGACGATGTCTTGCAGGGCTATGTGAGCCTGAGTCGTGATGCAAAAGCCCTTTATATCCGCGAGTTGCACGTGCTGGAAGCGTTTCAGGGGCGGGGTGCCGGTTCCTGGGCGATCGATCAGGTATTCGCCATGGCGTGCAAGGAACGGCGTCCGGCCTTACGCCTGACAGTTTTTGAAACGAATCCGGCCAAAGCGCTGTACGAGAGAAAAGGGCTGAGGGTAGTCGGCCAAGACGAGTGTTTCCTGAGAATGCAGCGCGATGTCGATGAGCTCCATCGCTGAAACACGCTGGCGCCAAGCCTTTCAAGATGTATTGAAACTTTTTATATAGTGCTTGCCGCTAGGTCTGCCAGTCGCTTTTTGCTAAGGTGTCCGGCAACCCAATAAGACCATATCGCGAGGTGTCTGCTTGATTAGGGTGCTAGTAGTCGATGACCATGATCTCGTTCGTACAGGCATTACACGAATGCTGGCTGACATCGATGGCCTGCAAGTAGTCGGCCAGGCTGAGTCGGGGGAGGAATCCCTGCTTAAAGCGCGTGAGTTGAAACCCGATGTGGTGCTGATGGATGTCAAGATGCCCGGGATCGGCGGTCTTGAAGCCACGCGCAAGTTATTGCGCAGTCATCCGGATATCAAAGTCGTCGCGGTCACCGTGTGTGAGGAAGATCCGTTTCCTACGCGGCTGCTGCAGGCCGGTGCCGCGGGTTATCTGACCAAGGGCGCCGGGTTGCCAGAAATGGTCCAGGCCATTCGCCTGGTGTTTGCCGGGCAACGCTACATCAGCCCGCAGATTGCACAGCAACTGGCAATCAAGTCTTTTCAGCCGACCAACGATTCGCCCTTCGACGCTCTGTCGGAACGCGAGATCCAGATCGCATTAATGATTGTCGGCTGTCAGAAAGTCCAGATCATTTCCGACAAGCTCTGCCTGTCGCCAAAAACGGTCAACACTTACCGTTACCGCATTTTCGAGAAGCTCTCGATCAGCAGTGATGTCGAGTTGACGCTGTTGGCGGTGCGTCACGGCATGGTCGATGCCAGCCTCTGAAATGACCGAAGCCTTCGATCCAGGCGCTTTTCTGTCGACCGTCAGTGGGCGCCCCGGCGTCTACCGCATGTTCGACAGCGATGCTCGCCTGCTGTATGTCGGCAAGGCCAAGAATCTAAAAAATCGCCTGTCGAGCTACTTCCGTAAATCCGGTCTCGCGCCCAAGACAGCTGCGTTGGTCGCCCGCATTGCCCAGGTCGAGACCACCATCACGGCCAACGAAACGGAAGCCTTGCTGCTTGAACAGACGCTGATCAAGGAGTGGCGTCCGCCGTATAACATCCTGCTGCGCGACGACAAATCCTACCCTTACGTCTTTCTCTCGGATGGCCAGTTCCCTCGCCTGAGCATCCATCGTGGTGCGAAAAAGGCCAAGGGCAAGTATTTCGGTCCGTATCCCAGCGCGGGCGCCATTCGTGAAAGCCTGAGTCTGCTGCAAAAAACGTTTTTTGTTCGCCAGTGCGAAGACAGCTATTACAAGAACCGCACGCGCCCTTGTCTGCAATACCAGATCAAGCGCTGCAAGGCCCCGTGCGTCGGGCTGGTGGAGCCTGAGGTGTATGCCGAGGACGTTCGTCATTCGGTCATGTTCCTTGAAGGCCGCAGCAATGCGCTGACGGACGAGTTGTCCGCGGGCATGGAAGAAGCGGCGATCAACCTCGAGTTCGAGCGCGCCGCCGAGTTGCGTGACCAGATTTCACTGCTGCGTCGGGTTCAGGATCAGCAAAGCATGGAAGGGGGCACCGGTGATATCGATGTGATCGCTGCATTCGTCAATCCGGGCGGCGCCTGCGTTCACTTGATCAGCGTGCGCGGTGGGCGGGTGCTGGGCAGCAAGAACTTCTTCCCTCAGGTCGGCATCGACGAAGACGTTTCCGAGGTCATGGCTGCCTTTCTCGGCCACTACTTCATTACCAGTCCTGAGCGCGACCTGCCGAGCGAACTGATCGTCAACGTCGTTCACGAAGACTTTCCGACCCTGATTGCGGCCATCGAAGAGCTGCGCGGTCGCGAGTTGACCATCAGCCACCGGGTGCGCGGTACGCGAGCGCGCTGGCAACAATTGGCGGTCACCAATGCCGAGCAGGCGTTGGGCGCGAGGCTGGCCAACCGTCAACACGTCGCCGCGCGTTTCGATGCACTGGCAGAAGTGTTGAACCTGGACGAGCCGCCACAGCGACTTGAGTGCTACGACATCAGCCACTCCAGCGGCGAAGCCACCGTTGCGTCGTGCGTGGTGTTCGGTCCGGAAGGCCCGATCAAGTCCGACTATCGTCGTTATAACATCGAAGGCGTCACCCCGGGCGACGACTATGCGGCCATGCATCAGGCCCTGACGCGGCGCTTCAGCAAACTGAAAGATGGTGAGGGCAAGCTGCCGGACATCCTGTTGGTGGACGGTGGCAAGGGTCAGCTGTCGATGGCCCGCGACGTGCTCAATGAGCTGGCGGTGCCTGATCTGATTCTGCTGGGCGTGGCCAAGGGCGCGACGCGCAAGGCCGGCTTTGAAACCCTGTACCTCAACGACGCGGCCCACGAATTTACCTTGCGCGGTGATTCCCCCGCGCTGCATCTGATTCAACAGATACGCGATGAAGCCCACCGTTTCGCCATTACCGGGCACCGTGCGCGCCGTGGCAAAACCCGGCGCACATCGACGCTTGAGGGTGTTGCAGGCGTCGGGCCGACACGCCGTCGCGATTTGTTGAAACATTTTGGTGGATTGCAGGAGCTATCTCGTGCCAGCATCGAAGAGATCGCCAAAGCACCCGGGATCAGTAAAAAGCTCGCAGAGTTGATTTATGCAAATCTGCACAGCGAGTAGAATGCCACCTCACCTCGTAGCCAGTTGTGCCGATGAATATCCCTAATCTGATTACCGTTCTACGCGTCCTGCTCATCCCAATCTTCATTTTACTGTTCTACCTGCCTTACCAATGGAGCTACCTGGCCTCCGCCTCGGTCTTCGCATTTGCCGCCGCCACAGACTGGCTGGACGGTTATCTGGCCCGTCGTCTGGAACAAAGTACACCGTTCGGGGCTTTCCTTGATCCCGTAGCGGACAAATTGATGGTGGCCGTTGCGCTGGTGCTGCTGGTGCAAGAGCACGGCAACCTTTGGCTCACGCTGCCCGCTGCGGTCATCATCGGTCGCGAGATAGTCGTCTCGGCACTGCGTGAATGGATGGCCGAGCTGGGTGCACGCGCTCACGTCGCCGTGTCGAACCTGGGCAAATGGAAAACCGCCGCGCAAATGCTGGCGCTGGTGATCCTGCTGGCCAATCCCTCGGACTTCACCTTCTGGGTCTTGATCGGTTATGCCTTGCTGTTGGTGTCTGCCGGCCTGACATTGTGGTCCATGGTCCAATACCTGCGGGCTGCCTGGCCGCATCTGAAGACCGACGTGGAAAAGAAATAAAACTTTTTTGAATCAAAGGGTTGACGGGGCTTCTGGATTCTATAGAATGCGCCACACCAAGACGCGGGAATAGCTCAGTTGGTAGAGCACGACCTTGCCAAGGTCGGGGTCGCGAGTTCGAGTCTCGTTTCCCGCTCCAAGTTTGTACGCATTTGATGTCGCGCTACATGACAGCAAATGTTTGAGGCCGAGTAGCAAAATGGTTATGCAGTGGATTGCAAATCCACCTACGCCGGTTCGATTCCGACCTCGGCCTCCACTATAAACAAGCTCCGTAGATCTATGATTTACGGAGCTTTTTTATTTGCGCAGCCTTGCAAGATTTTGTCTTGAAAAGGGTATCTGCGAACTTGCTTCACCGGGACGGGATGTATATATTTCGTCCTCTGTTGCACAAGCCAGACAACTTCACCGCGCTACCGCCCGAATGGCGAAACTGGTAGACGCATGGGACTTAAAATCCCCCGCTCGTAAGGGCGTGCCGGTTCGATTCCGGCTTCGGGCACCATATCTATCAAAGGCCTGCATGAGGACACTCACGCAGGCCTTTGTCGTTTCTGCTTCGCAATTTTTGACAGAAGAACCTCGCCGACCTCAAACCTGGTTCTGCCAGACTCCCGTAGCAGCGGTGCGCCGAACGTAATCGCTAAAGTCGCGCGCGGGTCGGCCAAGTGCGCGCTGAACGCCATCGGCCAGTGGAGTGTTGCGACCGTCGAGTACCGTCGTGAAGAGGTACAGCACCAGGTTGATCAACCCGGCTGGAAGTTGTGCCTGTTCCAGGGCCTGACGATAGGCATCCGGCGGTACGGCGATGAAACTGATCTCGCGCCCGGTCCCTTGAGCGATCTCATCGACCGCTTGGGCAAAAGTCAGTGCCCGTGGCCCGGTCAACTCATAGAGTTGGCGTGAGTGCCCCGGTTGGGTCAGCGCCTTGACAGCAATTTCGGCAATGTCCTCCACATCGACGAAGGGTTCCGCGATATTGCCGACGGGGAGGGCCAGTTCTCCTTCAAGAATGGGCTCCAGAAAATGCGCCTCGCTGAAGTTCTGGAAGAACCAACTGGCCCGAAGGATCGTCCAGTCGACCCCGCTGTTCTTTATGACGCTTTCGGCTTGCTCCGCTTCAACCTCCCCGCGCCCGGACAGCAGAACCAGTTTGCCAACGCCGCTTTTGACGGCCTGGTCGGTAAACGCCTGGACTGTCTCGAGGGCGCCAGGGACGGCGAGGTCCGGTTGATAAGAAATGTAAACAGCGTGAACGCCATCAAGTGCTGCATCCCAGGTCGTCCGGTCTTCCCAGTCGAAGGGTGGATTCGCCTCGCGAGAACCGAGGCGCACGGCCAATCCCCCTGCTTTGAGATGCTGGGTAATCCTGCGCCCTGTTTTGCCGGTCGCACCGAGAACCAGGAAGGTTTCTTGAGTGGTTTTCATCGCGTTCAACTCCATCGGGTTAATGTGAGTGATGCTCACGTTAAAAAGATGATAATCGCTCATGTTTTGCCGTCAACCAACGTTAGAGAGGAATCCGACATACGGATGCAACCACTTGGGGGCGTTCGTGGGTGGTGCTAAGGTGAGTGCTTGTCATGTTATTGATCAGGAATCACGCCAGTGCGAAAGAAGGCCGCCTCCGGGCTCGAGCAATCTGTTGCAGAGCCGACCCGCCGCAATCCCACGCAACAACGCAGTCGCGAGCGGCAGGAGCGAATCCTGGCGGTGGCGACTCAACTGATCGCGACCAAGGGCAGCGACCAGGTAAAAATGAGCGAAATCGCCGAACGCTCCGAGATCTCGATCGGGTCGCTTTATCAGTACTTCCCTGACAAAAGCTCGGTCATTCGCACGCTAGCCGAGCGCTATAACGCCGCAAGCCGTCGTTGTATCGAAGAGGCGCTGTTGACGGTGCAGGATGCGCAAGGGTTGGCGGATGCCTATTCGGACCTGCTGGATCAGTATTACGAGATCGTTCAGGCCGAACCTGCGATGCGTGATATCTGGTCAGGCATGCAGGCAGACAAGCAACTGCTGGCGTTGGAGTTGGAGGAGAGTCGTGTGGCGGGCGGCTTGCTGGCCGATGCGATGCTGCGGGTGTTTCCAGGCAGCGATGCGCGGCGGGTTGCTGATTCTGCTTTTCTGATCTGGCAGCTGGGTGAGGCGACCATGCGCCTGGCCATTTCGTGTGAGCCTGAAGAGGGGCGGCGGTTGTTTGAAGCGTTCAAGCGTATGTCGCTCGCTGAAATCATGGAGCCCGCGAGCATGAATACGCCCGAGTCATCGACAGGACTGGGTCGAGCAAAGTCGACCCAGCTATCGAGTCAGCCCTCTAAACAAAAGGCTGGCCGGTAAAACCACGGGGTAACCGTTGCAACCCGGCCATGGCGGTAAGCCGTTCTACCCAGGCTGCTCGCCAGTCATTGGCGGTGTGAGTGACTTTGGCCTTGCGTGCAGCACGGCGTGCTGCGTTGCGTTCGGCTTTGCGCGCGTCCTTGAACGCGTCCGTGTTTCGGCAGCTTCTGCACTTTACGCGGGTCAATTCGCTGGTTGATGTGAGATTACTGCCTTTGTGACCGCAGGCCAGATGCCCGCTGACTTTGAAGTGAGTGACCATGGAGCGTCTCCTTCGCGACGTGTGATCGTTTGACCTCCAGCTAACGACGACGTTCGTTGGCTGTCCGACGGGCAAAAAAAAGGTCTGCATGCGGGCAGACCAGGGGATTACTTCAAAGGAGTAGCTCACTGTAAGGCGTGTGTTGTGAACGTTACGTGAAAAGAGGGTCGCAAAAAAAAGCCCAGCGCCAGGCCGGGTGGGGTGTGAAGCGCAGAATTATCAGACAGGCACGGGTACGGCGACGATGAAGTCACCGTTCATGCGTCCTGAATCAGGCCCTGTTCGCGAATCGCGGGTCCAGATCGAATCATCTGAACCGAGGAAGAGGCGGTTCGACCGGTTTTAACGAAGACAGGGTGTTTCGAATCAGTGGCGCGTCTTTTTCAATGTCGTTCAGGCGGTCACGAATTCTGAGGGCTGTCGGATGCCCTCCTTGATGATCTACCCAGTCGGCAATCTCCTTGCAGGCTGCGGCAAGTCGAGCCTGACGGGAGTCGAGCAGGGTAAGCAGGGTGGTGATGGACTCTTTTTCGGACATGGCAAACACCTCCGTTCAAGAAACCTGACAAATAGCAGCAAAAAGCCCGCTGGGTGCGAGCTTTCTGCCGATGGGGTCGCTGGTCCGTCAGCTGTTTTCAGTATAGACCCGGACTTCAGGCTTGTCGGGCCGTCACTTGTGACCTGGCATTGAGCAGCTGGCATTCACGTTGGGCTTCTTCTTCAAGATCGAAGCCATCACCGATGAAACCAAGAGTGCGGGTATCGGCAATTCGAAACCAGACTTCCGCGTCGGGTGGCGGGTGGCCGGTTTCTCCGGCTCGACGGCCATGAATGATGATCTTGTTGCATCGCTTCACAACGAAAATGTCTTCCATGGCGTCACCGCAGCTGATTCATGTCCACATCAACTATAGAAGTTCTTTGTGATCGTGCAAAAAATGGCCAGTCAGTTCGTCGGTTCGGCCGCCGCGATCATCTTCTCCAGAAACATGGCCAGTCCGACTTCCTCCGCCCTGAGGCCTTTTCGCAGCCTCGGCCGAGGCAGTTCGGCCAATGCGCCAAGCATAAAACCTTCGAGCACAGCCGGGTGGATGTAGCACTTGCGGCACACCGCCGGGGTGTTGCCGAGTTGCCTGGCAACGTTCTTGACCATCTCCACCACATGCCGTTTCGCGTCCGACTCAGGCTCCCACTGCAACTCGCGCAACACCGACAACGCCAGAGCGCTACCTGCCCAAGTGCGGTAATCCTTGGCCGTGAAGTCGGCGCCGGTGAGAGTTTGCAGGTAGGCATTGACGTCTGAGGAGCTGACGGTGTGTCGCTCGCCATTTTCGTCCAGGTATTGGAAGAGGTCTTGCCCGGGAATCTCCAGGCAGCGCTTGATGATGCGCGCCAGGCGTCGGTCTTTCACGGTGATCTGGTGCTCGACACCACTCTTGCCGCGAAACTGGAACAGGATCGCGCTGCCGTTGACCTCGACGTGACGGCTGCGCAGGGTGGTCAGGCCATAGGAGCGATTTTCCCGGGCGTACTGCGTGTTGCCGACCCGGATCAGCGTCGCATCGAGCAAAGTAATCACGGTGGCCATGACTTTATCTCGGCTGAAACCCGGAGCGTCCAGCAGTGCTTCAAGCTGTTTGCGCAGTTTCGGCAGCGCCAGGCCAAAGTCCCGCAGGCGCGAGTATTTGTCGGCATCGCGCACTTCGCGCCAACGCGCGTGATAACGGTATTGCTTGCGACCGCGAGCGTCACGTCCGGTGGCTTGC
Source organism: Pseudomonas sp. LBUM1660 (assembly GCF_059695935.1). Taxonomy (NCBI): domain Bacteria; kingdom Pseudomonadati; phylum Pseudomonadota; class Gammaproteobacteria; order Pseudomonadales; family Pseudomonadaceae; genus Pseudomonas; species Pseudomonas sp. LBUM1660. The sequence goes on from NZ_CP166795.1 coordinate 3,011,182, forward strand.
AAATGGCCACGTGGGTCGGCGCAGATCCACACATTGGTATAGGCCGGCGGCACGGCAAGGGCGTTGAGGCGTTTGATTTCGTCAGGATCGGTAATGCGCTGGCCTGCGGGATCGAAGTAGCAGAATTTGCCACGCAAGAGTTTGCGGGTGATTCCAGGCTGCGTGTCATCGACATAGTGCAGGTCGGGTGGCAGCACATCGGGCAGCGTGGTATCGGACATGGCAAGAAATCCTTGGCGACGAAGTCAGGGGGCCTGTACAGCCATTGACCACGCTCGGTCGCCGTGGTGCCGACGAATTTACGCCAGCACGGCCACCGCTTTGATCTGCGCCCAGAGTTGCTGGCCGGGGTGCACGCCCAGTTGGTCCCGGGAGTAGCGGGTGATGCGTGCCAGCAGCGGCGTGCCGGCAGCATTTAGTCGGATCAGCACGTGGGCGGCGTTATCGGCGCCGATTTCACTGATCACCGTGACCGGCAAGCGATTGAGGATGCTGCTGTGCTCGTCGCCTTGCAGACTCAGGCTGACATCCCGTGCCTGGACCTTGCAACGCAGTGCCTGGCCTTGGGTCATCGGAGCGTGCGTCACCCGAATGCTCAGGTCGGTATTGGGCAGTTGCAGCGTCAGCAACTGATAGTGCGGGTCATAGGCGCTGACATGGCCTTCAATCACCACGCCCGCATCGTCGCCCAGCGCCAGGGGCAAATCGAGACGCGCCAGGGTTTCGCCGATAGGTCCGCTGGCCAGCGCCTTGCCGTCGCTGAGCAGGACGAGGTGGTCGGCCAGTCGGGCGACCTCATCCTGTGAGTGGCTGACGTACAGCACCGGGATATCGAGCTCATCGTGCAGGCGTTGCAGGTAAGGCAGGATTTCGTTTTTGCGCTGGCTATCCAGCGCCGCCAACGGCTCGTCCATCAGCAACAGTTTCGGGCTGGTGAGCAGCGCACGAGCGATGCCGATTCGTTGCCGTTCGCCGCCGGAAAGGTGCTGCGGATGGCGGTCCAACAGATGACCAATGCCCAGCAATTCAGTGGCATGCGCCATGTCGACCCGGCGTTGCCGCTTGGGGATGCGCTTGAGCCCGAACTCCAGATTGGCCAGCACCGAGAGGTGAGGAAACAGGCTGGCCTCCTGAAAAACATACCCCAGCGCACGTTTATGCGGCGGTACGAAAATCTTCTTGTCACTGTCCTGCCAGACTTCATCGTTGACCTGAATAAAGCCCTGTTCGGCCTGCTCCAGACCGGCCATACAGCGCAGGCACGTGGTCTTGCCTGAACCGGAATGACCGTAAAGTGCCGTCACCCCGCGGCCGGGCAATTGCAGATCCACCTCAAGGGCGAATCCCGAATAACGCAGTTTCAGGCGCGTATGAATCATCGATCAGCTCCAGCCCATTTTGGTTTTACGGCTGGAATAGAGCGCCAGCAACACGGCAAAGGAGAACACCAGCATCGCCCCGGCCAGCCAATGGGCCTGGGCATATTCCATGGCTTCCACGTGATCGTAGATCTGCACCGAGACCACGCGGGTCTTGTCTGGAATGTTGCCGCCGATCATCAGCACCACACCGAACTCGCCGACGGTGTGGGCGAAACCGAGAATGGCCGCGGTGATGAAGCCGGGCCTGGCCAGCGGCAGAATCACGCTGAAAAAGGTATCCCAGGGATTGGCGCGCAAGGTGGCGGCCACTTCCAGTGGGCGAGTGCCAATGGCGGAAAAGGCGTTTTGCAACGGCTGGACAACAAACGGCATCGAGTACAGCACCGAACCGATCACCAAACCCGCAAAACTGAAGGTGAGCGTGCCGAGCCCCAGTGACTGGGTGAATTGGCCGACAAAGCCGTTAGGGCCGAGCGCCAACAACAAATAAAAGCCAATCACCGTGGGCGGCAGGACCAGAGGCAGGGCGACGATCGCCCCGACCGGGCCGCGCAACCACGAGCGGGTACGCGACAGCCATAACGCAATCGGAGTGCCGATGATCAACAGGATAACCGTCGTCAGGGACGCCAGTTTCAGGGTCAGCCAGATGGCGGAAAAATCGGCACTCGTCAGCGTCATTTAGAGTTGATAACCGTAGGACTTGATAACGGCGGCGGCTTTCGGCCCCTTGAGGTAGTCAACCAGCGCCTTGGCGGCCGGGTTGTCCTTGCCCTTGTTGAGGATCACCGCGTCTTGTTTGATCGGGTCGTGCATGTCGGCCGGAACGATCCAGGCCGAACCGCCGGTGACTTTGCCGTCTTTGTAGATCTGCGACAAGGCCACGAAGCCCAGTTCAGCATTGCCGGTGGAAACGAACTGATAGGCCTGGGTGATGTTCTGGCCTTCAACGATCTTGCCCTTGACCTTGTCAGTCAGGCCCAGTTTGGCCAGCACCTGAGTGGCTGCCAGGCCATAGGGCGCAGATTTCGGGTTGGCGAGGGAGAGGTGCTTGTATTCGTTCTTTTTCAGCACTTCGCCCTTGGCATCGACGTAACCCTCCTTGGCTGACCACAGTGCGAGCGTGCCGATGGCGTAGGTGAAGCGCGAACCCTTGACGGTGTCGCCTTCAGCTTCGAGTTTTTGCGGGGTGGTGTCGTCGGCCGAGAGGAACACTTCGAACGGCGCGCCATTCTTGATCTGGGTGTAGAACTGGCCGGTTGCACCGAAGGAGGTGACCAGTTTGTGTCCGGTGTCTTTTTCGAAATCGGCGGCGATGGCCTGGATCGGCGCGGTGAAGTTGGCGGCGACGGCCACCTGGACTTCGTCCGCCTGGGCGGAACCGAAAGCGAAGACGGCGAGCAGGCTTGCGAGGCAGGTCGGGGCAAAACGTGAGGCACGCAGGGTCATGAAACGGCTCCGTGACAGGCAAATGCAATGAGGGGATGAAACGCTATATATCGGAATATATAGCGAAATGCCTGTAAACGGAATGTGTCGGTACTGAGATTGCTCGCCACAAGGCTGCTGCTACAACAGCGTGCCTTACCGACGAAGCAACTTGGCCAAACCTTCCTCCGCCAAACGCCGAGTCAGCTCCGCCGTGCTCATTTCAATGCCCAGCGTGAATGCCTGCCCAGCCCAGAGATTGCTGAAATCCGCTTCACCCTTCGCCCGCAACGGCATCAATGCACCACCGGCCAAAGGGAATGCCGGGGCTTTATCGCTCATTGGCCCGAGTTCGCGCATCACCCGATTGAGGATTCCTCGTGCCGGGCGGCCGGTGAAAAGATTGGTCATCGCCGTCTCGCTTTCCTTGGCCGTGCGCAACGCCTTGTGGTGAGACGCGCTGACCTTGGCTTCCGGCGTGAACAGGTAAGCCGTCCCCACCTGCACCGCCGAAGCGCCCAGCAGAAAAGCTGCCGCCACCCCCCGCGCATCACTGATCCCGCCCGCTGCAATCACTGGCACTTTCACTGCATCGACGACCTGAGGCACGAGGGCGAATGTGCCCACCTGGCTACTCAAGTCATCGCTGAGGAACATCCCACGATGTCCGCCTGCCTCGTATCCCATGGCGATGATCGCGTCGCAGCCATGTTGTTCCAGCCAGATGGCTTCTTCGACCGTGGTCGCCGATGAGAGAATTTTCGCCCCGGTGGCTTTTACACGATCAAGCAGCGATTTTTCCGGCAGGCCGAAGTGAAAACTCACGACTTCGGGGCGGAATTCTTCGAGCACTTCGCAAGCGGCGTTATCAAAAGGCGCGCGATTGGATACCGGTGTGGGCGCTTCGAAATCGACGCCCAGTTCTCGATAGTACGGTTCCAGCAAATGCTTCCAGTCCCGAGCCCGCGGCTCATCGGCGGCCGGCGTCTGGTGGCAAAAATAGTTAATGTTGAACGGTCGCTGGCTATGTTGGCGGATCGCTTTCACCTCTTCGCGCAACTGCTCGATGCTCAGCAGTGCTGCGGGCATCGAACCCAGGCCGCCGGCGTTACTCGCGGCGATGACCATGGCCGAGCCGGTAGCGCCGGCCATGGGAGCCTGGATGATCGGCAGTTCAATGCCGAGCAGGTCAAGAATGCGGGTGTCTGGCCATTGGCTCATTTCAATGATTCTCCGACGGGTAGAACCGGTTTTTTACCAGCAATGGCTGACGCAGGGCCAGTCGACTTTTGTATCCGGGACGTTTTCCGGTAATCCGTGGAGAACCAAAAAAAAATGATAGCCGCACGTCATGGAAACGCTCGGCGCTTCGTTCGTTTGGCTAAAGTCTTGTACGGCGAGATGTTTCTTTGTGGTATTTCAATGCCCCCACAACCGGATTGATTCCATTGAGAGGCAATGATGTTCAAAGGCATTTTGATCGACAAAGACGACAGTGGTTACCGGGCCACACTGCAAGAGATCAATGACGATCAACTGCCCGAAGGCGATGTGACGGTGCGCGTGGCGTACAGCACACTGAACTTCAAGGATGGCCTGGCGATCACCGGCAGCAGCCCGGTGGTCAGGAAATTCCCGATGGTGCCGGGGATCGATCTGGCCGGTACGGTCGAAGTCAGTGATCATCCGGACTATAAGGTCGGTGACCAGGTCCTGCTCAATGGTTGGGGCGTCGGCGAAGGGCACTGGGGCGGATTGGCGCAAAAAGCACGCCTGAAGGGCGACTGGCTGATTGCGCTACCCAAGGAATTCACCGCGGCTCAAGCCATGGCAATCGGCACGGCCGGTTACACGGCGATGCTGTGCATCCTGGCGCTGGAACATAACGGTGTAACGCCTGAGCAGGGCGAAGTGCTGGTCACCGGTGCCAACGGTGGCGTGGGCAGTTTCGCCATCGCGCTGCTGAGCAAGCTTGGCTATAAAGTCGTAGCGTCCACGGGCCGCACCTCCGAACACGATTACCTCAAGCAACTGGGTGCCAGCGAGATCATTGATCGCGCGACGCTGTCCGAGCCGGGCAAACCGCTGGCCAAGGAGCGCTGGGCGGCGGTGATTGACTCAGTCGGCAGCCACACGCTGGCCAACGCCTGTGCCAGCACCAAGGCCAACGGCACAGTCGCCGCCTGCGGTCTGGCACAAGGCATGGACTTTCCGGCCTCCGTCGCGCCGTTCATTTTGCGTGGCGTGACACTGGCCGGGATCAACAGCGTGACCCAGCCCAAAGCCAAGCGGGTGGAAGCCTGGAATCGGCTGGCCAAGGACCTGGACTTTGCGTTGCTGCCACTGATCAGCCATGAAATCGGCTTGAGCGAAGCCATCGACGCCGCGCCGCGCTTGCTCGCCGGGCAATTGCGCGGGCGGGTGGTGGTCGATGTGAATCGCTGATTACAGGGTCTCGCGTTCAAGCAACTGACGCTTGCGCTCGACACCCCAGCGATAGCCTGAGAGGTTGCCGTCGCTGCGCACCACGCGGTGGCACGGGATCGCCACTGCAATACTGTTCGCGCCGCAGGCCTGTGCCACGGCGCGCACGGATTTGGGGGCGCCGATACGTTGAGCGATATCGGCGTAGCTGGCGGTGCCGCCCGCAGGAATCTCCCGCAACGCCTGCCAGACCCGCTCTTGAAAAGCGGTGCCGCGCACGTCCAGCGGCAAGTCCAGACCAATCGCCGGGGCTTCGATAAAACCGACAACCTTGGCAATCAACTGCTCGAACGCGTGATCGGCGCCTATCAGATTGGCACGCCGAAACTTGTCCTGTAGATCGCAGACCAGTTGATGCGGATCATCCCCCAACAGAATCGCGCAAACGCCGCGTTCACTTTGCGCCACCAGGATCGCCCCCAGGGAACACTGGCCAACGGCAAAACGGATGTCGTTGTTCTGGCCCGCCGCGCGGTAATCACCGGGCTTCATGCCCAGCAACTGGTCCGCCGACTCATAGAAGCGACTGTTGGAGTTGAAACCGGCGTCATACAGGGCATCGGTCACCGAGCCGCCGTCGGCCAGGCATTCGCGAACCTTGCGAGAGCGATGGGCTGTGGCGTACCCCTTGGGTGTCAGCCCAGTCACCGCTTTGAATACGCGATGGAAGTGGAAGCTGCTCAGGCCTGCTGCCTGCGCCAGTTCATTTAGCGCAGGCGGATTTTCGGCGGATTCGATGTGGCGGCAGGCGGCAGCTACGGTTGCCGCGTGTTGTGCGGCGACGTCGCTTTGATCTTTTGTGGCCCGTTTGCTCGGACGATAACCCGCCGCCCGGGCTTGTTCCGCCGTGTCGAAAAATTCGACATTCTGCGGTTTCGGCAAGCGCGCCAGGCTGCTGGGGCGGCAATAGATTCCGGTGGTTTTCACGGCATAGACAAACTGCCCGTCGGCAGCGGGATCCCGTGCAACGACGGCGGCCCAGCGAGGATCGTCCTCGGCGGCAATGTTTGTCGAATGAGTTGTCATGGCTTCATGTCCGTTGACCCGTTTTTTTCAGATTAACCAGCCCGCAACGCCGCCGCACTCCGAGTCTTGCGGTTGAATTCGAGGGTGTCATCCGGCAGTGCGAAAGGTGAAGTTGATCCGTTGCTCGCCCAGTCGCGGGTGATGGCCGTCCTTGATCGGCAAGACGCCGTGATAACGCAAACGATCGACGCCGCCCCAGACCACGATATCGCCGTGCAGCAACGGTATGCGCTGGCTTTTATCGCTACGTTCAAACCCGCCGAACAGGAACATGGCAGACAGTCCCAATGACACCGACACGATCGGTGCGGCGTAGGAACCTTCGTTCTTGTCCTGGTGCAATGACATCTTGGCGCCGGGAACATAGCGGTTGATCAGGCAGGAATCAGGGATAAAATCTGCAAACCCCGCTTCCCGTGCCGCCGCTTGTGCCAATTCGAAAAACACGTCAGGCATCTCGGGCCAGGGTTGTCCGGTCTGTGGGTCATTGCGCGTGTACTGATAACCGCTGCGGTCAGTGGTCCAACCCCAGGTGCCGCAACTGCTCAAGGCCACCGACATAGTAAAGCCGCCGGGCGTGACCATCTGCCGGAACGGTGCGGCCGCGAGAACCGCTTCCAGTGCCGGCAGCAACTGCTCCAGCCGGGGCAGGGCAAAGCCGCGCAGGACGCAGGACTGTTCACCGATCTGCTCGCGCCTGGGCTCCTGCTCGGGTTCGGCATCGGCAAACAGATCGAAGGTGGTCGGGCTCATGGGGTCATAACGCATCGTGAAAGATGATTCCAAGGGTATGCCGTTTTCCACTGTGCAGGCGACTCACGCCGTGACGCATCGTCACTCGGTAATAGCCGCGAATGCCTTTGACCGGGCGTTGGCTCACGGCAAAGATCACACCATCGCCTTTCTTCAGGCCGATCACCTGCGGGCGTGACTGCATACGCGGGCGTTGTTCGGTCAGCACAAACTCGCCGCCGGTAAAATCTTCGTCCGGTTCTGACAGAAGAATCGCCACCTGCAGCGGGAACACATGTTCGCCGTACAGGTCCTGATGCAAACAGTTGTAGTCCTGCGGGCCATATTGCAGCAACAACGGAGTCGGGCGCTCCTGACCGGCGGCATGGCAGCGTTGCAGAAATGCTTCGTGGGTTCCTGGGAAACGGGTCGCCAGGTCCATGCATTCGTACCAGCGATTGGCGATCGGCACCAGTCGAGGGTAGAGCGCACTGCGCAAGCGGGCGACCGTGTCCGGCAAGGGGTAGTTGAAATACTTGTATTCGCCACGGCCAAAACCGTGACGCGCCATGATCACTTGAGAGCGAAAGGGCATTGACTGGGCGTAGAGGCCGCTGACCTCGTCGCAGGCCTCCACACTCAGCACCGACCTGATGACGGCGCAGCCATCCCGATCGAGCTGTTGCTCCAGGGTTGCCCAGTCCAGCGCATCGAGGGTTTGCTCGATCATCGTTGAGCCTCACGATCGAGCAATTGCCGTTTGCGCTCCAGTCCCCAGCGATAACCACCAAGACTGCCGTCCTGGCGCAACACCCGATGGCAAGGCACGATAACGGCCACCGGGTTGGCTCCACAGGCGTTCGCCACCGCCCGACAAGCGCTGGGCTGACCGAGGCATTGGGCGATATAACGGTAGCTGGCGGTTTCGCCGACAGGGATTTGCCGCAGGACTTCCCAGACTCGCCGTTGAAATACGCTGCCGCTCAGGTGCAGCGAGAGATTGAGTGCGGTGTGTGGGTCTTCGAGGTGGCGCAGGGTTTGCTCCAGGGCTGGCATCAAACCCTCATCGCGCTGCGGGGGTGGCGGGGCAGGGAAACGCCGCGCCAGATCGCGTTCGAGCGTGATCAAGTCGTCGCCGAGTAGCAATGCGCACAGGCCCTCGGTGCTGAACGCCAGCAACAAGACGCCAAGGCTGGAAGTGCCGCTGAGATAGCGAATCGGGGAAGTAGACATGTTCTGACTCCTTAACCAAAGGTCGAGGTGGCCAGTCTAGGGAGCGCCAAGGGAGTGAACACTCCGGCGTTTGCGGTCGAATTCAAAACGGGCGCGGAGCATGACGTCCTTGTTGTCGCTCCGGGTGCCGGGTCGGGCTACAGCGCTTTGCTGACGGCGATGTCGCTGATGACGTCTTCGCTCGAACCATGAATGGCGTCCAGCGCGGCCTTGGCTTCTTCTTCAGTGCCTTTTTCGAGCTGGGCAAATTCGAAGCGGCGTTCGCCGTTGAGTTTGTATTTGATGACGTACTTGGTCGTTTGGGCCACGGTCATACCTGCTTTTATTCGTGTGGGAACGTGGCTCAGCTCAGTTTCGTGCTGGAACGACGGATGATCTTGATCGAGTGTGTCAGGGTCGGTTTGCGGGTCACGCTGATCGGCCGGCGGTTGACCGTGTCGATGGTGATGTTCCAGAAACCGGTGCTCGGCGCTGTAATCCGGGCCGGGAAAGTATCGAACGCACCGCCGTGATAAGTGTGACGGCCGCCGTTCTTGAAGCTGCGGAAGTTGGCGTCGTTCATCAAGCGGATGTTGCATGTTTGGGAGCACTGGATGACGACGATGTCGTCTTCGTTGAGGTGCTCGCGCTGGTGGATAAATTTCATGAGGCGCCTCCAGAAGGGCTTTTTCTACAAAATCAAAACGATAGCATGGGCGATTGGCGCAGTTTATCAGCCCGAACAGGTTATTATCCGGTCGTCGAGGTTCGCTTTGACAATTAAAAACAGTTATTCGGAATTTAATGAGCGATAAACGCTGCGAGCCTCGGAGAAAATCAGCATTTGTGCTGTCGGAGGGTCTTTATCGGAGGTTTTGTATGAAGTGGGGTGTGTGGGTCTTGCCGTTGGCATTGGTAGTGAGTGGCTGTGCGAGTGTTTCGGAAATCAACCAGACGCTGCCAACCATGAACGTCATCTCAGGCAAAAAGCCCAATGAATACGCGCAATGCCTGGTTGAAAAACTGGCCGACAGTCGTGGCGCCCTGCAACTGGAGTCAACCAAGGACGGGATGCGCGTCATCGTGCCGGCGAAATTTTCGTCGGCCCCGGCAGCCGTATTCGACATAGAAGACCGCTCGGGTGGCAGCGGTATTAAGCTGCACGAGCGTATGTCCAATGTGCCGGTGCGTCCAAAGGACGTTCAGAAAGCCGCCAATGCGTGTATTTCTGGCTGATAGACTGGTCACTGTCGATACTGATGCCGTCAAAGCGATGCTTTGGCGGCATTGTCATTTCTGGAGCCGAGCATGAAGCGAGAGCAGATACGGGAACGCCATGCAGAGGGACTGATCTCTGCCACCCACGTCATTCAAAATCCGGCGAACCCCGGGGAGTGGATCGTGTTTTTCAAGAAAAGCGCCGGGCGCAGTTATTTCCTGGTGGATGATAATGATGAGGTCGAATCGTTTGGCCGTCTCGACGATTTGATCGAGACTGTGCGCAGCCTCGGGATCAAATTCGCCGAAATTCACATGTAGGGCAGGGCGCCTTACTTGCAGACCACCACGACGCTGCGGTTCTTGAAGTTACCGACATCGACACCCAGGGTCTTGTCGCTTTCCTTGGTGGAAGGCGTTCCGTCGGTACCGACGATCCGGTAGCCGGTGCCCGCACAAGAGGCATCGGCTTTTTCGTAACAGGTGGCCCAGGAATTGGCTTCGCCGGAGCAGTCGATTGCCAGACCTTGCTCGCCGTTGTTCAGGTAAGTCGTTTCGGAAGTGGCGCAACCGGTCAAAGCCAGGATCGCAATCAGGGGCAAAAATTTAGTCATGTCGTTGTCGTCGTCAGGATGATGGGGCTAAGCGCTGTGACAGCGCTGGCATCAAAAGGTTATAGCGAATGGCCACTTGTTTGCACCCGGCCACAAAAAAGCCCTGCTGGATGGCAGGGCTCTGCGAATGCCGCAGGAGATCAGTCCTGACTCTTGCCGCGTCGCTTCGGCGCGGGGGGGGTGTAGTCGAGCACCGACGCCACTTCAATCGCCATCGCTTCGCTGGGTAACGGCCCGGAAACATCTTCGCCATTTGCGGCGGTAATGTGCCACTGGCCATCTTTTCCTTTGTCGACCGTGTACCCGTTGATGATTTTTGCTACGGTCATCTAGTCTGTCTCGTTCACTGGTTCAAAGTCGCCATGATACCGGCAAATGCTCGCATTGGGGGGCGATAAGCGTATGGTGGTCCAGTTTGTCGGCCTCTTTGAGCTACGCTGATTTGACCGCGTGAAAATGCGGATGGAACTATCCGCGGGAATATTTCTCTATGATGGCATCGGTTAGCCAGCGCGGGGCATTGTAAGGTGCACGCCGCCTGATTAGACTGCGCCGAAACTCGTACACACAGCCCTTTCAAGGACTTATATGATCAAGAAATGCTTGTTCCCAGCAGCCGGTTACGGTACTCGCTTCCTGCCAGCGACTAAAGCCATGCCCAAAGAAATGCTGCCGGTGGTAAACAAGCCACTGATCCAGTACGGCGTCGAAGAAGCACTGGACGCTGGTTTGACTGAAATCTCCATCGTCACCGGTCGCGGCAAACGCGCCCTGGAAGACCACTTCGACATCAGCTACGAGCTGGAAAACCAGATCAAAGGCACCGACAAAGAGAAATACCTGGTCGGTATCCGCAAGCTGCTCGACAACTGCTCGTTCTCGTACACGCGCCAGACCGAAATGAAAGGCCTGGGCCACGCGATTCTGACCGGTCGCCCACTGATCGGCGACGAACCGTTCGCCGTGGTGCTGGCGGATGACTTGTGCGTCAACCTCGAAGGCGACGGCGTCCTGACCCAGATGGTCAAGCTGTACAAGCAGTTCCGCTGCTCGATCGTTGCCATCCAGGAAGTCGACCCGCAAGAAACTCACAAGTACGGCGTGATTGCCGGCGAGATGATTCGCGACGACATCTACCGTGTTCACAGCATGGTCGAGAAGCCAAAACCTGAAGATGCACCGTCGAACCTGGCGATCATCGGTCGTTACATCCTGACCCCGGACATCTTCGACCTGATCGAACAAACCGAGCCAGGCAAAGGTGGTGAGATCCAGATCACCGACGCCCTGATGAAGCAAGCCCAGAACGGCTGCGTCATGGCCTACAAGTTCAAAGGCAAGCGTTTCGACTGCGGTGGTGCTGAAGGCTACATCGACGCGACCAACTTCTGCTTCGAGAACTTCTACAAGACTGGCAAGGCTTACTGATAGCGTTTGACTCACTTCTATTGGAAAAACCCCGACTTGTTCGGGGTTTTTTTTGATCGCTTAAAAGCAAATCATTTCCGCCAGGAAATACTTTTCCTGTTGCCCGATCGATTACGCATTGTCATTAATGAAACTGACTAAACCTTGGCAAGGGAGTGTTCAAGGGTTAGTCCGCGCAGCATTGTTGAACGCTTCGTGAATTTTTCGCTGGTAACAGGGAGTTGGGCTAATGACGATAGATGCGGCGATTCATAGCGGAGCAAGATCAAAACGCTGGTTAGGCCTAAGCGTGCTGATGCTGCCCGTCTTGCTGGTAACCGTTGACAACACGGTGCTTGGATTCGCGTTACCAAAGATTGCTGAGGCCCTGCGTCCGAGTGCTAGTCAGCAGTTGTGGATGATCGATGCGTATTCGCTGGTATTGGCGGGAGTGCTGGTGTCGATGGGTAGCCTGGGAGATCGAGTTGGTCATCGTAAGTTGTTGCTGGCTGGGTCCTTGGGTTTTGCCATTGTGTCGGTGCTAACCGCATATTCCGATACAGCCACTCAACTGATTGTCGGGCGAGCTTGTATGGGGATTTTCGGGGCGATGCTGATGCCCTCAACGTTGGCGTTGATACGTTCGGTGTTCGAGGATCGAGAAGAACGCAGAGTAGCAGTCGCGATCTGGGCAACGACGTTGACGGTCGGCTCGGCACTCGGGCCTTTGGTGGGCGGGGTGTTGCTGCAGTTCTTTGATTGGGGCGCGATTTTTCTGTTGGCGGTTCCAGTCCTGATTCCGTTGTTGGTGTTGGGGCCGTTATTGCTCCCGGAGTCGGAGCGTGATGCGTCGGGTCCACTGGATCCGATCAGCATTCTCCAGTCGATGGTCGCACTGGGTGGCATCGTTTACGGTATCAAACATGGCGCCAGTGAGGGTGTTGACGGGGTCATGCTGGGCACCTTTGTGGTCGGTGCATTGGCGGGCTGGATGTTCGTTCGGCGGCAGTTGCGTCTTCCTGTACCCCTGATGGACATGACCCTGTTTCGCAACGGCACCTTCAGCGGGTCTGTTCTGATCAACCTGATAAGTCTTGCGTTCCTCGTCGGCTTCGTTTTCTTCACCACGCAGTTCTTGCAGATTGTCCTTCAGATGTCGCCCTTGAGTGCGAGTCTGGCGTTGGTGCCGGGGCAAATCATGGCTATCGTGGTCGGGATGGCGGTCGTGCCGGTCGCGCAGCGGGTACCCGTGCATGTGTTGATACCGGTTCTGATGGCCTTTGCCGGCGCGGCGTTTTTGCTGGTGGCCAGCATGGGCAGCAGCCTCGCGGTGTTGGTAGCGGCGTTCGCGTTGCTGAACATCGGAGTAGGCGCTATCGCGACGGTTTCCAATGACGTGATCTTGTCGGCAGCACCACCGGCAAAGGCGGGCGCTGCTTCCGCCATCAGTGAAACCGCTTATGAAGTAGGCGTGGTGCTGGGAACGACCGTGCTTGGCGGTCTGGTCACGGCCTACTACCGCGCAGGCCTGCAGCTTCCGACGTTTTTGAGCGACATTCAGACGACGCTGGCAAGTGAGACGCTGTCTGGTGCTCATCATGTGGCGTCAGGTCTGGCGGGTGATCAGGCACAACAGTTGATGCAGCAGGCAGGAGGTGCATTTGAAGGTGGAATTGCGTTGGTTTCGTGGGTCGCTTTCGGCCTGGCGTTCATGGCGATTCTCATCGCCTGGCGCACGTTGCGGTTACCAAAAGCTCAGCCGGCAGAATGTCATTGATCGAAAGCGTAAGGCTCGAACGGTTGGTGTTGTCCATCTGTATAACGGCAGAAGCTTGCTCAATAAGCGTCTGCGGGTATGCTGGTTGCCTGCCGAGGAGATTGAAAATGGCCTACGATTTTGACCTTTATGTAATTGGCGCCGGTTCCGGCGGTGTACGGGCTGCGCGTTTCGCTGCCGGTTTTGGCGCGAAAGTGGCTGTGGCTGAAAGCCGTTACCTGGGTGGTACGTGCGTGAACGTCGGCTGCGTGCCGAAGAAGTTGCTGGTCTACGGCGCGCACTTCGCCGAAGACTTCGAGCAGTCTTCCGGCTTTGGCTGGACGTTGGGTGAGGCGAAGTTTGATTGGGCAACGCTGATTGCCAACAAGGATCGCGAGATCAATCGCCTGAATGGCATTTACCGCAACTTGCTGGTCAACAGCGGTGTGACCTTGCATGAAGGCCACGCCAAAATCGTCGACCCGAACACGGTCGAAATCAATGGCGAGCGCCACACAGCCAAGAACATCCTGATTGCTACCGGCGGCTGGCCGCAGATTCCGGAGATTCCGGGGCATGAACACGCGATCAGTTCCAACCAGGCGTTCTTCCTCAAAGAGCTGCCCAAGCGCGTTCTGGTGGTGGGCGGCGGTTACATCGCTGTCGAGTTCGCCGGGATCTTTCACGGGCTGGGCGCCGACACCACGCTGTTGTATCGCGGCGAACTGTTCCTGCGCGGCTTCGACGGTGCGGTGCGCAAGCATTTGCAGGAAGAGCTGACCAAGCGCGGCATGAACCTGCAATTTAACGCCGACATTGAGCGTATCGACAAACAGTCCGATGGCAGCTTGAAGGTGACACTCAAGGACGGTCGCGAACTGGAGGCGGATTGTGTGTTCTACGCCACCGGGCGCCGGCCGATGCTTGACAACCTCGGGCTGGAAAACACCGGCGTCAAACTCGACAAGAAAGGTTTCGTCGAGGTCGATGATCAGTATCAGACTGCGGAGCCGTCGATCCTGGCGCTTGGCGATGTGATCGGCCGTGTCCAACTGACCCCCGTCGCTCTGGCTGAAGGTATGGCAGTGGCGCGCCGCTTGTTCAAGCCGGAGCAATATCGTCCGGTGGATTACAAGATGATCCCGACTGCCGTGTTCAGCCTGCCGAACATTGGCACTGTCGGTTTGAGCGAGGAAGAGGCGCGCGAAGCTGGCCACGAGGTGCAGATTTTCGAAAGCCGTTTCCGCCCGATGAAGCTGACCCTGACCGAGTGCCAGGAGCGCACGCTGATGAAGCTCGTGGTTGATGCGAAGACCGACAAGGTTTTGGGTTGCCACATGGTCGGGCCGGATGCCGGTGAGATCGTTCAGGGCCTGGCGATTGCCTTGAAGGCTGGCGCGACCAAGCGCGATTTCGACGAAACCATCGGCGTGCATCCTACAGCCGCCGAAGAGTTCGTCACCATGCGCACACCGGTAGCCGGTTAATCGTTCTTTTCGCTCTCTGATGCGTCTGGCGCTGTTGCAATGACAGCGGCCAGGCGCAGGCTTTCATCGAGGTTCGCCTGAGTCTTGAGCAAATCGATTTCCAGCGCTTTGTTTAACTGCGACTGCTCGTCGACGCTTTGCTTGAGCGACTGACTTTCCAGCAGCGCGGCACGTAAACGCTCCTGGAGGAGGGTGCGTTCGCTGTCGATGCGGTTGACCTGCTCCAGCAGTTGATCCTGGCGGCTGTGGGTGTGTTTGAGTTGCTCTTGCAATAGTCCCAGTTCACGCAGTGTTCCACGGTTTTCGGTGAGCAAGCGCTCGTTGTCGCGGTGCAATTGAGTGATTTCGTCCTGACGAACCAATGCGCTTTGCTGGGCCTGGCGCAATTCCATCTGAATCTGCTGCACCTGACCTTCGTGGCGGCTGTGCTCCTGCTCGCGTTGTTCTTTGACTGCGTTGCGGTAGTGTTCCAGGGCATCGCGCGCGTGCAGGTGCTTTTCTTCCAGTGAGCGTATCTGCTCATCCTTGTCTTGCAAGCGTAATTCGAAATCGGCCAATGCCTGGTTCAGTCCGGCGTTGCGGGTTTGCTCGGCTTGCAGGATGGAGCGAGTTTCTTGCAGCGCTTCGGACTCCTGGGTGAGTGCCAGGCTTTGAATCTCGTATTGCTGGTGCAGTTCAGTGTTGGCTTGCCGGGCTTCGGTCAGCTGGATTTCCAGCGCCTTTCGTTGCTGATCGAACTGCGCACGTGCCTGGTCGATGGGTTCTTGCGCTTGCTCCTTGAGGCGCTGCGCCAGACGCGAGACCAAGCCTGCCAGCTCGTCATCAATGGGTTCTGAAGGCGCTTCGGCGCGTTCGCTGCCGTCATCCAGCTCCTTCAGATAGCGGTGAATGGTGGTTTTTGAGCCGGTATTGCCCATCTCGATCCGTACTGCATCGATGCTGGGGTTTTCGCCACGGGCAAGGATTGCCAAACGTGCCGCCTGCACTACCGCTTTATTTACGCCGCCACGAGCCATGTGTTCTCCTACGATTTCGTACTGTGGTACATGCCACAAAAGTACGCAGTGTACCATCATGAATAGGAAGATAAAAAATGTAAATTGTTGATGCGGGATATACTGGTATTACCCCGCGTGATACGCCGTGTTACAGGTTTTACTTCACCAAAGCGGTACATTTTCGAGAGATAAGCCCATGACCGATCTGGATCGCTACCTGCAAGCCGCCACCCGCGACAACACGCGTCGCAGCTACCGGGCGGCCATCGAGCATTTCGAAGTCAATTGGGGTGGTTTCCTGCCTGCGACGAGTGACAGCGTGGCGCGTTACCTGGTGGCCCATGCGGGCGTGCTGGCGATCAATACGCTGAAGCTGCGTTTGTCAGCGCTGGCGCAGTGGCATAACAGCCAGGGTTTCGCCGATCCCACCAAGTCGCCGGTGGTGCGCAAGGTCTTCAAGGGCATCCGTGCGCTGCACCCGGCCCAGGAGAAACAGGCCGAGCCATTGCAACTGCAGCATCTGGAGCAAGTGGTTGCGTGGCTGGAGCAGGAGGCGCAAACAGCCAGGGAGAAAAACGATCAGCCGGGATTGCTTCGCGCCAGACGTGACACTGCGCTCATCTTGCTGGGCTTCTGGCGTGGCTTTCGCAGCGATGAGTTGTGTCGCGTGCAGATCGAACACGTGCAGGCGAGCGCCGGCTCGGGCATCACCCTCTACCTGCCACGCAGCAAGAGCGATCGCGAGAACCTCGGCAAGACTTACCAGACTCCCGCCCTGCAGCGCCTCTGCCCGGTGAACGCCTACATCCAATGGATCACGGAAGCTGCGCTGGTCCGTGGGCCGGTGTTTCGCGGAATCGACCGCTGGGGTCATTTAAGCGAGGAGGGATTGCATGCCAATAGCGTGATCCCTTTGCTGCGCCAGGCCCTGGAACGTGCCGGCATTTCGGCCGACCACTACACCAGCCATTCCCTGCGACGCGGTTTTGCCAGTTGGGCTCATCAGAGTGGTTGGGACCTGAAATCGTTGATGAGTTATGTGGGTTGGAAGGATGTGAAGTCTGCCATGCGCTATGTTGAAGTGAGCCCGTTTCTCGGGATGGCCCGAGTCGCTGAAAAGCCTTTGGCGCGCTAGATAACGTTTTCTTCTATTAATACTGTCCGCTAATAGCGAAAACCAATCAGCAGCATGAGCTTTGCCAATGAGCCAGGCGGCGATCGAGTGGGTAGGATTCACCCCATCAACTTCTCAACCAAACTTTTCAACCCTGACGGAGAGTCATCGATGCCTATCATCAACAGCCAAGTTAAACCGTTCAAAGCTGACGCCTTCAAAAATGGCGACTTCGTAAAAGTGTCGGACGCTGATCTGAAAGGCAAGTGGTCTGTCGTGTTCTTCTACCCGGCCGACTTCACCTTCGTTTGCCCGACCGAACTGGAAGACCTGGCTGACAACTACGACGCGTTCCAGAAACTGGGCGTCGAGATCTACAGCGTTTCCACCGACACCCACTTTGCCCACGCTGCCTGGCACAACACTTCGCCAGCCATCGGCAAAATCCAGTACACCATGATCGGCGACCCGACTCACGCGATCTCCCGCAACTTCGACGTGCTGATTGAAGACGCTGGCCTGGCAGACCGTGGCACCTTCGTGATCAACCCAGAAGGCCAGATCAAAATCGTTGAACTGAACGATGGCGGCGTTGGCCGTGACGCTTCCGAGCTGCTGCGCAAAATCAAGGCTGCCCAGTACGTCGCTGCTCACCCAGGCCAGGTGTGCCCAGCCAAGTGGAAAGAAGGCGAGGCCACTCTGGCTCCGTCCCTGGACCTGGTCGGCAAGATCTAAGTCTGTGAAAGCATCATCAGGGCGGGTTTCCGCACCTCAGTAAGCTGCAACCGCCCTCAAAAACGCCCGGGCGAGATTCGCTCGGGCGTTTTTTTTACGAATTCAAAAAGGAAATCGCCCGTATGTTGGACGCCAATCTTAAAGCCCAGTTGAAGTCATACCTGGAACGGGTCACCCAGCCGATCGAGATCATTGCCTCCCTCGACGACGGTGCGAAATCCCAGGAAATGCTCGCGTTACTCAAAGACGTTGCCAGTCTTTCCAACCAGATTACGTTGCTCGATAAAGGTGACGATGCACGTAAACCATCGTTCTCGATCAACCGCCCGGGTGCCGCTATCAGCCTGCGTTTTGCTGGCATCCCGATGGGCCATGAATTCACTTCGTTGGTGCTGGCCCTGCTGCAAGTGGGCGGCCACCCTTCGAAGGCCAGTGCTGAAGTGATCGAACAGATCCGTTCTCTCAAGGGCGAGTTCAGCTTCGAGACGTACTTCTCGCTGTCCTGCCAGAACTGCCCGGACGTAGTCCAGGCGCTGAACCTGATGGCGGTGCTGAACCCGAACATCCGCCACGTCGCCATCGACGGCGCGTTGTTCCAGGCCGAAGTCGATGATCGTCAGATCATGGCCGTGCCAAGCATTTACCTTAACGGCGTGAACTTCGGCCAGGGCCGCATGGGCCTTGAAGAAATCCTCGCCAAGATCGACACCAGCGGCATCGAGCGTCAAGCCGAGAAAATCAGCGCCAAGGAAGCTTTTGACGTATTGGTCGTCGGTGGTGGCCCGGCCGGTGCTTCGGCAGCGATCTACGCTGCTCGTAAAGGCATTCGCACCGGTGTGGCAGCTGAACGTTTTGGTGGGCAGGTGCTCGACACCATGGCCATCGAGAACTTCATCTCCGTGCAGGAAACCGAAGGCCCGAAACTGGCGGTGGCGCTGGAAGAACACGTCAAGCAATACGACGTCGACATCATGAACCTGCAGCGCGCCGACAAATTGGTGCCGGGCAAGCGCGGCGAGCTTCACGAGATTCACTTCGCCAGCGGCGCGACCCTGAAAGCCAAAACCGTGATCCTCGCGACCGGTGCGCGGTGGCGTGAAATGAACGTCCCGGGCGAGCAGCAATACCGCAACAAAGGCGTGGCGTACTGCCCGCACTGTGACGGCCCGCTGTTCAAAGGCAAGCGCGTGGCGGTGATTGGCGGTGGCAACTCCGGCGTCGAAGCGGCCATCGATCTGGCGGGCATCGTGTCCCACGTCACGCTGCTGGAGTTCGACGTGCAGTTGCGCGCCGATGCGGTCTTGCAACGCAAGTTGCACAGCCTGCCGAACGTCACCGTGATCGCCAGTGCGCAAACCACTGAAGTGTTGGGCGACGGTCAGAAGGTCAATGGCCTGCGCTACAAGGATCGTCAGTCTGATGAGCTGCGTAACGTAGAGCTGGAAGGGATCTTCGTGCAGATCGGTTTGCTGCCCAACACCGATTGGCTCAAAGGCACCATCGAGCTGTCGCCTCGCGGCGAGATCATCGTCGATGCCCGGGGTGAAACGTCGATGCCGGGCGTGTTCGCTGCCGGTGACGTCACCACCGTGCCGTACAAGCAGATCGTGATTGCAGTAGGCGAGGGCGCCAAGGCTTCGCTGAGCGCATTCGATCACCTGATCCGCACCTCCGCGCCGGCTTAAACGCCAACGCTGAAAACACAAAAACCCCATGAGCGATCATGGGGTTTTTTGTGCTTCACACATTCCCAGTGTGGGAGCGAGCCTGCTCGCGATAGCGGACGGTCAGTCACATCCATTTTGAATGTACCGAAACCATCGCGAGCAGGCTCGCTCCCACAAGGGGGATTAGTGGTGGAGTTAGAGCGGAGCTGGCTGAATGATTTCAACCCAGTAAGCATCCGGGTCCTTGATGAACGCCAGGCTCTTCATGCGCCCGTCGTTCAGGCGCTTCTGGAAATCGCAGCCCAACGCTTCGAAACGTTCGCAAGCCGCACGGATGTCCGGCACGGAGATGCAGATATGGCCGAAGCCGCGCGGGTCGGTGTTGCCGTTGTGATAGGCGAAATCCGCGTCGTTTTCGGTGCCGTGGTTGTGGGTCAGTTCGAGAATGCCAGGGATCGATTTCATCCATTCGGTACGGGCGGCAGCATCGGCCGGAATCTGGTTTTTATCCACCAGCGCCAGAAAATACAGACTGAATTCAGCTTCCGGGAAGTCGCGTTTTTCCACCAGCGAGAAACCCAGGATGCGCGTGTAGAAATCCAGGGACTTGGTGATGTCCTTGACCCGCAGCATGGTGTGGTTGAAGACGAACTTCTGGGTGGCGGTGTCAGGTTGAGCAGTCACGCCGGGGAAAGTGTTCAATTCGTGCAGGCTCATGGGCCCTCCGGAAAATAAGTGGGGCTAACGAATGGCGACAATGATACGCAAGGGCTGGGACATCACCAAACGCAAAGAGTGGGCTATTGCCTGACGGGCGGGTGAGGCTCAGACTTTACGGTTCAATCCGTGAGTGCTCATTGCAATGATCCGATTCTGTAAATCGACTTTCCTGCTGTTCTGTCTGCTGTCAGTTGTTACCAGCGCCCATGCTGATGCACCGGTGGTGACCTGGCCGAATGGCTGGGAGGTCGAAGCCGTTCCGCAAGATGATGCCAAACCAGGGGTATCCCGGCAGCGCGCGGTGAAAGTCGACCAGGGTGGCACGCCGGTAATGGTGATGGAGTTGACCATGACTCAAGTAGAAAGCGGTCATCAGGTCAATCTGGAGGGCGTGTTGCTGGAGATGCGCAAGTCGGTGCAGAAGGACTTTTTTCAAGGCGGCTATCAAAGTGTCTGCAACAAAATTCATCCGGCGACCTTGAGCCGCTTATCAGGATTGGAAACTACCTGCACGATTACACAGAATGGTCGACATGTGCTGTCGCAAACATTGGTCGCGGCGGTGGACGCCGATAAGGCTTATGTTTTTTCCTACGCGGGGCAGGCTGAGGCTTATAAGGCAAGTGAGGATGAAATTGCGGCGGCTCGTAACAGCTTGAAACTTTAGATGAGGGTTTGCGTGACTGCAGATTTCAGCGCGATCTGAAATCTTTAGATACCCAAACGGATTAAGCATAAAGTTTAGTCGACAAGTAGCGAATTAAACGACGCTCCTCGTCGCATTTAGAATTTAGAGGTCGTCCATAAAAAAGCCCTGCGTTGGCAGGGCTTGTTTTATCACCGCGAGTGCTTAGCCTCGCAGCCAGGAATCTACGGTAGCGGCACCGTACTGTTCCTTCCAGGCTTTCAGGCCACGGTGGTTGCCGCCCTTGGTTTCAATCAGTTCACCAGTGTGTGGGTTGTGATAAACCTTGACCACGCGAGCGCGGCGGGTTTTAGGGGCTGCTGCCGACAGACCGGATTTTGCCGGGTTCGGATCGAGGATGGCGATGATGTCGCGTAGGCTTTTGCCGTAGGTTTTCATCAGCCCCTGGAGCTTTTCTTCGAATTCGATTTCTTTCTTGAGCCCGGCATCATTCTTCAGCGATTCCAGCTGCTTGAGCTGTTCTTGAAGGGCCTTTTCAGCGGCACGAAATTCAGCGAGTCTGGACAAATTCATTACTCCAATAGTGTGTTTGGCTGATACCAACCGCAAACAAAGCTATAAGCCAAGAGCCTTGAAGCGACTCGGTGATAGTGGCTCACCTGCCAATTGTGCACAGGCATGAAAAATTGTAGTAGTTAATTGGCCAAGAGTAAATCCTGTCTTTTTCTTCATGTAACTACAGTAGTCTTTTGATTCAATTTGGTGCGCCGCTTCGTTGCCTCGGCGCTTAAAACCGCTGGTTAATGGTGCCTTAATGCATTAATGAACTCTGCGCCGGGCATCGGTCGACCAAATAAATAACCTTGCAGGAAGTTCACACCCTGGGCAGCCAGATAGTCACTTTGCTCCTCGGTTTCCACGCCTTCAGCCACGATCCCCAGATCAAGCTTGGCCGAGAGTTCGATAATGCTGTCCAGAATGTGCCGGGAAAGTGCGTCAACGCCGATCATAGCGACAAAGCTCTGATCGATTTTCAGGAAGTCCACATTGAACTGGCGCAGGTAACCGAGGCTTGAGTGACCCGTGCCAAAGTCATCGATAGCGATCATCACGCCCAAGGCGTGGAGCTGCTCGAACAATTGGTGCGTGATGGCCGTCGGCTCGATCAGTTCACGCTCGGTCAACTCCAGCACCAGGTGGATGGCACCGGGCGCGAAGGCACTGAGAAACTCCCGGCAGTCCTGGACCAGGTCCAGGTCCTTGCAATGGCTGGCGGTGATGTTGATGCCGATGTGAAACGGTCCGTCGAACGAGGCAGCGGCAGGCGCCAACAGCGCAGAGGTCTGCCGCATCAGGGCGCGGGTCATCGGCACGATCAACCCGGAATGCTCGGCAAAAGGAATGAACAGGTCCGGGCGCACCAGGCCTTCCTTTGGATGATTCCAGCGCATCAACACCTCGGCCCCGGACCACGTTTTGGTATCGCCGTGCACCACGGGCTGAAAATACGGAATGAACTCGGCGGCCTCCAGTGCGCGCTGCATTTCATGGCTGGGGGACGACGAGCGCATTTGCAGGACATGTCCGATTGCGCCCGAGACCACGCCGAAGAAGATCAGCAAACTGAACAGCGACGGGTATTCACTGCTCATGTAGCGCCAGGTTTCACCCTCGGGGAAACCGGCCGCGACCGTAAAGGCATAGCGCGTGGACGTCAGTTTGCTTTCGGCCACGGGCGGGACGGGCAGGGCATCTTCGTGAACCTTGCCGTCGGCGGATAACCAGTTGGGACCGACTTGCAGCAACAGGATCGTCTTGCGACCAATCATGCGCAGCACGTTGCTCAGGTGATAACCGTCCAGCGTACTCAAAGCTCCCTGTTTTCCTTCACCGACTCGATACACTAATACTGCTGTGTCAGGCGTGACCAGGTTGCCTTTCATCAGTAGCAACCGGCCTTTGGAGTAGTCGCCGGCACTGAGCTTTTTCTGGTAGTCACCGAACAAAGAACTGCAATAGATGCTGTCGTCCCACACCAGATTTGTCGCGCGCACGAATGGACCGCGAGTGACCTGTTCGCGCAGGGCCAATTTGACGTCATTGCAGCTTTGGCCGGCCAGCGGCAGCAGTTCCCGCGCGGCCTGGGCGTTATTGTCGAGCATCAATTCAAATTGGCGGATGGCTTCTTCGGCCGTCAGCGCGGTGCTTTGCTGGAGTGTGCGCTCAGCCTGCATATAGAGAATGACGCTCCCCAGCAGCACCGGGAGCACCCCGCTCAGAAGGGTTACAGTCATTCGTTTGCCGCGTTTGTGTGTCTTGGCGTTCAGTGGCATTCGCAAAGCCTGTGACGATGGGATACGGCTCTCAAATGCTGGGAGGACAACGGCACGCCTCCCAAAAAGAGTTCAGGTAGTGGGCATGATAGATGGCCGTTGATACTTATGCCGCTCAACGATAATCAAGGCTTGTAGCCAGCTGGATAAACGCCAGCGTTGCGGGCGACGATTGACGCTGGTCGAGCACTGCCAGACCGACCTGCCGATTGACGGCGGGTGACAGCGGTTTTTTCACATAGCGGCTGTCGTTGTCGTCGGGCAATGAGCCTTCGGCGACCACGGTCACGGCGTCACCACGGCCTACGGTGTCGAGGGTGCTGAGCAACTGCGAGCAGCGATAACGGATGTTCGGTGTCAGCCGGGCCGCACTGAACAGCCGTGAAACCAGCTCCGAAGACCCGGCTTCGGTCAGCACGAACGGGTCGTGACACAAGTCGCTCAGGCTCAAGCTGTCGCGACCCGCCAGCAGATGATCGGAGGGCAGCAGCGCGACCATCCGGTCTTCGATCAGCGTGAAGGTATCGAAGCGTTCTTCAGGCAGCACCACGAAGCCGATATCGATTCGTCGCTCTTCCAGCCACTGGATAATCTGCCGGTCCGGACCTTCGTCGATGTGCACTTCGATACCGGGGTGAGTGGCGCGGTAGTGCTGCAGGATCTGTGGCAGCAGTTTGATCGACGAGGTCGGGCCGAACGAGCCGATGCGCAGGGTGCCACGCTTCATCCCGCGAGCATCGGCCGCTTCCTGGCGCAAGGTGTTGGCCAGCCCGAGCATTGCCCGGGCGCGCGATAAGAGCTGTAGACCGATGTCGCTCGGTTCGACTTGTGACTGATGGCGCCGGAATAACTCGACACCCAATTCCTGTTCCAGCGACTTCAGGGCGTGAGACACCGCCGATTGGGTAATCCCCAGCCGGTTGGCCGCCGCCGTGAAACCTCGCAGTTCGGCGACCAGCGAGAAAATCTCGAGTTGTGTCAGGGTCATGAGTCTTTACTCATTTTACGATGATCATGCATTAGTCGAATGATACGTCATCTTTTCTGGATTGAAGCCCTGACGCCTTATGACTGCTTATGCGCAAACAACCTCTTCGGACGTGCCGGTTTACCTGAAACTCGCTGCTGTCACCATGATCTGGGGCGGGACGTTTGTGGCCGGCCGGTTTCTCGCGGACAGCCTCAGCCCATTGTTCGCCGCCAGCCTGAGATTCCTTCTGGCCAGCGTGGCATTGCTGCTGTTTTTTCTGCTGGCCCGCGTGCCACTGGCGAAACCGAGCGCCAGGCAGTGGCTGCAACTGGCGCTGCTGGGGTTCTTCGGCATTT
Source organism: Pseudomonas sp. LBUM1660 (assembly GCF_059695935.1). Taxonomy (NCBI): domain Bacteria; kingdom Pseudomonadati; phylum Pseudomonadota; class Gammaproteobacteria; order Pseudomonadales; family Pseudomonadaceae; genus Pseudomonas; species Pseudomonas sp. LBUM1660. The sequence goes on from NZ_CP166795.1 coordinate 3,035,467, forward strand.
TCTTCTACAACTTGTGCTTCTTTTATGGACTGCATTACATCAATGCATCGCGTGCGTCATTGATTGTGGCGCTGAACCCCGCCGTGATCGGACTGGCGTCGTGGCTGCTGTTCAAGGAGCGCTTGAGTCGGGCAAAGGTTATCGGAATTGCGGTGTGCATCGTCGGGGCGAGTCTGGTGATCGTCAGTCGAAATCCGCAGCTGCTGGCCGACAATGCCGACGCCTGGGTCGGCGACCTGCTGATTTTCGGCTGCGTGCTCGGCTGGGGTATTTACTCGTTATTCTCCAAAGAGCTGAATCACTCGCTGGGGCCGGTGCAGACCGTGACGTATTCGATTCTGCTCGGCACGCTGATGCTGTGGGTGACCAGTGCAGTACGGGGTGAACTGAGTGTCAGCGCGCTCATCAGTCTCGGTCCGCAGCAATGGTTGAGCCTGATGTACCTGGGCGTATTGGGCTCGGCGCTGGCCTACATCGGTTATTACGATGGCATTCGCCGCATCGGGGCAACGCGTTCGGGGGTGTTTATTGCCCTGAATCCGCTGACCGCGGTGATCCTCGGCGCGTTGTTGTTGGACGAGCAGTTGACGCTGGTGATGTGCCTGGGAGGAGGGCTGATTCTTTCAGGGATTTACCTGTGCAACAAACCCCTTGCGCGAGCAGGGAAAAAGGGGATTTGATACAGAAGGCGGACAAACCTATTTACGCTGTGTAGAATCGGGTTACGCATACAATAATAATCGTCTTCTGTCAGCAGAAGCCTCGCCCGCATCAGCCTTGGGTCGACAATGAAAAGTTTTGGGTTTCAATTGATCTACGGTGACTTCCTCGCCCGCAGCGTGCGGGGCATCTCCTGCGCGCCACCCGCCGGCTTCAGCATTCTTAGCAACTAACGATCCGTTAATTCTAAAAAATGATGAGGCGCCAAAATGGCAGATTTATACGAAAACCCAATGGGCCTGATGGGCTTTGAGTTCATCGAGCTCGCATCGCCGACCCCGAACACCCTGGAGCCGATCTTCGAGATCATGGGCTTCACCAAGGTCGCGACCCACCGTTCAAAAGATGTGCACCTGTATCGCCAGGGCCAGATCAACCTGATCCTCAACAACGAACCGCACAGTGTTGCTTCGTACTTCGCGGCCGAGCACGGCCCGTCGGTGTGCGGCATGGCGTTCCGCGTCAAGGATTCGCAACTGGCCTACAAGCGTGCGCTGGAAATCGGTGCCCAGCCGATCCACATCGAAACCGGCCCGATGGAACTGAACCTGCCGGCGATCAAAGGCATCGGTGGCGCACCGCTGTACCTGATCGACCGTTTTGGTGAAGGCAGCTCCATCTACGACATCGATTTCGTGTTCATCGAAGGTGTTGACCGCAATCCGGTCGGCGCCGGTCTGAAAATCATTGATCACCTGACCCACAACGTGTATCGCGGTCGCATGGCGTACTGGGCCAACTTCTACGAGAAGCTGTTCAACTTCCGTGAGATCCGTTACTTCGACATCAAGGGCGAATACACCGGCCTGACCTCCAAGGCCATGACCGCCCCGGACGGCATGATCCGTATCCCGCTGAACGAAGAATCGTCCAAGGGCGCCGGGCAGATCGAAGAGTTCCTGATGCAGTTCAACGGTGAGGGCATCCAGCACGTGGCCTTCCTCAGCGATGACCTGATCAAGACCTGGGATCACCTGAAAAGCATCGGTATGCGCTTCATGACCGCGCCACCGGAAACCTACTACGAAATGCTCGAAGGCCGCCTGCCGAACCACGGCGAGCCGGTCGATCAACTGCAATCGCGGGGGATTCTGCTGGACGGTTCGTCCGAGTCGGGCGACAAGCGTCTGCTGCTGCAGATTTTCTCGGAAACCCTAATGGGCCCGGTATTCTTCGAATTCATCCAGCGTAAAGGCGACGATGGTTTCGGCGAAGGCAACTTCAAGGCACTGTTCGAATCTATCGAGCGGGATCAGGTTCGTCGTGGCGTACTCGCTACCGAGTAAGCCGCTACACCGCTAAACCTGTAGGAGTGAGCCTGCTCGCGATAGCTACCTTTCAGTCAACATTGATGTTGAATGTGAAGGCGCTATCGCGAGCAGGCTCACTCCTACATTTGGTTTTGTGTGGGGCTTAAGGTTTGCGATGCCGAACCAGGTGTTTGAACCCTTCAAACACCAGCACCACCACCGCCAGCCAGATCGGAATGTAGGTCAGCCACTCCCCGGGCTTGATGCTTTCCCCAAGCAGCAACGCAACGCCCAGCAGCAACACCGGTTCTACATAACTCAACAGCCCGAACAGACTGAACGGCAACAACCGGCTGGCGATGATGTAGACCACCAGCGCCGACGCGCTGATCACCCCGAGTATCGGGATCAGCAGCGACAACCACGGGTGTTGATCAAACACGCCGAAACCCTGTTCGCCACTCTGCACAAACCAGAACGCCACCGGCAGCGTCAACGCCATGTCCAGCCATAAACCACCAAGGTTGTCGGCGGCCAGGCGCTTGCGCAGGATGAAATACAGGGGATAGCCGATGCAGACCAGCAAGGTTGCCCAGGAAAAACCCCCGACCTGATACACCTCGTTGATCACACCGAGGCAGGCCAGCACCACGGCGATTTTTTGCAGATACGAGAGGCGCTCGCCATAGGCGATCCGCCCGGTCAGCACCATGGTCAGCGGCAACAGGAAATAGCCGAGCGACACATCCAGGCTGTAGCCGTTGAGCGGCGCCCACATGAACAGCCAAAGCTGCACGCCGAGCAAGGCCGAGGAGGCGATCAGGCCGGCGATCAGTTTCCGATTCCCGGCGATGCGCCGAAAAATCTCGAGCACTCGTTTCCATTCGCCGGAAACCACCATGAACACGGTCATGCACGGCACAGTCAGCAGCATGCGCCAGCCGAAAATCTCCACGCCGCTCAAGGGCGTGAGCAGCGAGGTGTAGTAATACATGACGGCAAACAGCACTGAGGCCGAGACCGATAAAGCGATACCTTTAGACAAACTGCCCTCGCGAGGTTGGACGTGAAACGGGCGCAGAGGATACGTGGTTTTCGCGTTCAGTATTGACTAACAGATCAATATCGATCGAGTGCGAGAACGGCGCTGCGGTCCTAGCTCAGAAGACGAATCGGCTCACCCGCCGACCACGCTTGAATGTTCTCGATCATCTGTGAAAAGAACTGATGGTAGTTCTGTTGACTGACATACCCGACATGCGGCGTCGCCAACACATTGTCCAGCGTTCTGAACGGATGATTCACCGGCAATGGCTCCACGTCGAACACATCCAGCGCCGCCCCCGCAAGCCGGTTCTTCTGCAACGCCTTGATCAGCGCAGCTTCATCGACAATCGGCCCGCGGGCGGTGTTGACCAGCAGCGCCGAGGGTTTCATCCAGTCCAGCGCCCGGGCGTCGACCAGCCCCCGGCTGCGATCACTGAGCACCAGATGAACCGACAGCACATCGGCCTGCTCGAACAGTTCCTGCTTGCTGACATAGGTCACGCCCACTTCAGCGGCACGTTCAGCTGTCAGGTTTTCGCTCCACGCGATCACCCGCATCCCGAACACCTGACCAAACTGCGCGACACGTTTGCCGATGCTGCCAAGGCCGAGGATTGCCAGCGTCTTGCCGTGCAAGTCGCCACCCAGGCCTTGCTGCCATTTCCCGGCGCGCAAGGCATTGGCTTCGACCACGAGGTTACGCGTCGACGCCATAATCAACGCCCAGGTCAGTTCCGGAGCGGCGTGTTTGTAGCTGTCGGTACCACTGACCTGGATGCCCAATGCCGTGGCGGCCTTGAGGTCCAGCGCAGCATTGCGCATGCCGCCGGTGACCAGCAGTTTGAGTGTTGGCAACTGGCGCAGGAGGTCTTCATCGAAGCGAGTGCGTTCGCGCATCACGCAGATCACTTCGAATTTGCCCAGGCGTTCAGCCAGGGTTGCGTTGTCGGCGGGGTAGTCATGGATAAAACTCACCTCGCCGAGGCTGCCCAGCACGGACCAGTCGACCACGTCACGGGCCACGTCCTGCCAATCATCGATTACCGCAATCTGCACCGCCATCAGCTACCTCATTAACGCACTGGATTGGTTTTGTTCAGCCAGTCGAGCAATGCCTGGTGGAATTTCGCCGGTTCTTCCATCTGCGGCGCGTGACCCATGCCGGGAAATTCAACCAGTGTGGACTGCGGAATCAGTTTTGCCACTTGCTTGCCGAGCACGTCGTAATGACCGAGCTTCGCCTTGACCTCCGGGGAGGCAATGTCACTGCCGATGACCGTGGTGTCGGACGTGCCGATCAGCAACAGCGTCGGCATCTTCAGGTCCTTGAATTCGTAATACACCGGCTGGGTGAAGATCATGTCGTAGATCAACGCCGAGTTCCAGGCCACTTGCGTGTGCCCCGGGCCTTTGTTCAGGCCGGCAAGCATATCGACCCAGCGATCAAATTCAGGCTTCCAGCGGCCACCGTAATAGGTGTTGCGTTCATAGGTGCGGATGCCGTCGGCGCTGAGCTTCAGTTCGCGCTCGTACCATTGATCGACAGTGCGATACGGCACGCCGAGGGCTTTCCAGTCTTCCAGGCCAATGGGATTGACCAGCGCCAGTTGCTCGACCTGATCGGGGTATTGCAGCGCATAGCGCGTGGCAAGCATGCCGCCGGTGGAGTGCCCGAGCACGCTGGACTTCTGGATGCCAAGGGCTTTGAGCAGTTGCTGGGTATTGGTCGCCAGTTGCTGGAACGTGTACTGATAGTTGTCTGGTTTACTGGAGGTGCAGAAACCGATCTGGTCCGGCGCGATGACCCGGTAACCGGCTTCGCTCAGGGCTTTGATCGAACTGTCCCAGGTGGCGCCGCAGAAGTTTTTGCCGTGCATCAACACCACGCTGCGCCCGTTGGCCTTGCCGTGGGCGGCGACGTCCATGTAACCCATCTGCAGGGATTTGCCCTGGGACTCGAACGCGAAGTGCTTGACCGTGTAGGGGTACTCGAACCCTTGGAGTTCCGGTCCGTATTCCGGGCCTTCGGCATGCGCCAGAACAGGCAGTGCAGCGGTCAGAAACAGGCAGGACAGCCAACGGGAAAGGGCAAGGGACATGGGTGAACTCCATAGGAAACCCGCCGATGCTGGATCGACATGATTAGGGCGACATTAAACACAGGCAATCGCCGCCGCCGATCGTTCAACCGATCCAGCCCAGCGTTGCCAGGGCCAGCACGCCATAACGGGCACCTTTGGCGAGGGTCACGATCAGCAAAAACCGCCCCAGCGGCTCGCGCATGACGCCGGCCACCAGCGTCAGCGGGTCACCGATGATCGGCACCCAACTCAGCAGCAATGACCAATGACCATAGCGTTGATAGTGTTTTCGGGCCTGTTCCAGATGGCGCGGGCTGACCGGAAACCAGCGCCGGTCGCGAAACCGCTCGATGCGACAGCCAAGCCACCAATTCACCACTGAACCGAGGACGTTGCCCAGCGTTGCGACGGCCAGCAGCAACCATAGCCAATACTGCTCGCTGAGCAACAGCCCGACGAGCAGTGCTTCGGATTGCAACGGCAGCAGGGTCGCGGCACCGAATGCCGCGAAAAACAGCCCGATGTAGGCGCCGCCGATCAATGGGCCGGGTAGTCCGCCACCACCACGTCAGTGCCGTCCTTTTTCAGGCCGATCACTTGATAGGCATCGCTCATGCCGTCCATTTCCATGCCGGGCGAACCCATGGGCATGCCCGGCGCCGCGACACCCAGCAAGTCATCGCGTTTGCTCAAGGCCAGGACTTGATCTGCTGGAACATGGCCTTCGACGAACTTGCCGTTGATCAGACCGGTGTGACAGGACGCCAGGCGCGGCGGCACGCCGTGCTGTTGCTTGAATTCACTCATGTTGGATTCGACGCGGTCTTCAACCTTGAAGCCGTTGGCCTCCAGGTGGCTGATCCATTTTTTGCAGCAACCGCAGTTGGCGTCACGGTGGACTTCGATCGGGACCAGGTCGGCGGCCTGTGCCAGGGAAGAGATGAATAGGGCGCTCAGGGCGACCAGACGCAGGTGGGTTCGCATGGGGGGCTCGTCTCTGGATTGTGGCCAAAAAAAGATGCATTTTGACCAGTTTAGCTAACGTCTAGGCAAGAGATTGTTTCGAAGTAATACTGCCAACGCTGAACCATTGTGGCGAGGGGGCTTGCCCCCGTTGGGCTGCGAAGCGGCCCCATAACAATCGACGACTGCTGCGCGGCCGAACGGGGCAAGTCCCCTCGCCACAAAAGCTCCTCACCAGACCAAACTCCCCGGCCACAGGGAGTTTGTGTCATTCAGCAACAGTCAACGAACCTTGAACCGCCCCATGATCGAGCTGACACGCGCATTGGCTTGCAGCAGTTGCTGGGTATTGAGCTCGCTGGCCTGGCCGCTTTTCACCAGTTCATCCACCATGTGGCGGATCTGCACCATGCTGCGGTTGATCTCTTCGGTCACCGCACTTTGCTGCTCGGCGGCGGTGGCGATCTGCGTGCTCAGGCTGTTGATGTGGCTGACCGAGCCGGCCATTTCATCCAGGCCCGTGTTGACCCGCGCCGTGGCATCGGCGGCAGACTGGCAACTGGCCTGGGTATTTTCCATGGCGGTCACTGACGAACTCACGCCTTGGGTCAGGCGCTTGAGCATTTCATTGATTTGCGAAGTGCTGGCTTGCGTGCGGGCGGCGAGGGCGCGGACTTCATCGGCGACGACCGCGAAACCGCGACCTTGCTCACCGGCCCGGGCCGCTTCGATCGCGGCGTTGAGCGCCAGCAAGTTGGTTTGCCCGGCAATGGCGCCAATCACCCCGAGAATCTCGGTGATGCGTTGCGCATCCTCCTGCATGCTTTCGACCTTATGGGTGGCGCTTGCCACTTCATCGATCAGGGCGATCACGCTGCTGGACGCTTCACCGACCACGACCCGTGAACGGTCGGCGTTCTCGTTGGCGCGCTGGGTGAAGGCCGCCGTTTCGGCGGCGTTCTGTGCGACGCTTTCGGCGGTCGAACTCATCTCGGTGATCGCCGTGACCGTCTGATCGGTTTCAGACGCATGACGCACCAGAATCTGGCTGGTGTGGGCGGAGGTCCGTTGCAGGTTGTCCAGGCTGGATGCCATGGCGCCGGTGGCCTGGGTGACTTCGCCGATCATGTTCTGCAAGTAAATGATGAAGGCGTTGACCGAGTGCCCGATGGCGCCCAGTTCGTCTTCGGCGCGGATGGTGATGCGCTTGGTCAGGTCGGCATCGCCCGCGGACAGGGCGTCGATGTTGGCTTTGAGGATTTTCATCCGCTGAATCAATTGGCGAATCGCGTAGATCTGCAGCAACACCAGCAGGATCACCATCGGGATTTGCAGCAGGCTCAGTGTGCTGAGCACATCGTCACGCTGGGCGGTGATCAGCTTGGTCGGAAGGGCCGTGGCGAGGAACCACGGTGTGCCTTCGATCGGGCGCATGAAGAAGGTGTTGGCTTCACCGTTGTTGTCGAACTCGACCCGCTGCGACTGATCACGGTTTTGCAGGCCGGCCTTCACTTGACTGGCGAATGGCGAGTTGCCGGCCAGTTCACTGATGTTCTTCAGCACGATCGGCCCACTGATCCGCGAGCTGTTGCTGATGATCTTGCCGTCGGCTTCAACGATCAGCATTTCGGCGCCGAGGTCTTTTTCCTTGCGCGCGATCAAGTCATTGAAGAAGCCCAGCGTCACGTCGATGGTCGAGACGCCATACGCCGCGCCATTTTTCTGAATGGCCATGGCGCAGTTGGTCCGTGGCTCGGCGCTGGCGTCATCTTTATAGGCTGGCGCCCAGGCGCATTGGCCGCGCGGGGTTTGCATGCCGCCCTTGTACCAGGTCTGGTCGTAATAGTTGGGGGCGGCATCGCTGTTCCAGAACGTATTGACCGCCAGCTTGCCCGAGGCGTCGCGGTGCCAGAAGGTGCTGAATTTGTTGCGTCCGGCCTCACGCTGGCCGGGTAACGGCCAGATACCGCCACCGAACACTTTCAACTCGCCGTACTGATCGACCAGGCCTGGCAGCACCGTGTCGATGGCGGCGCTGTCGAGCAACGGAATGGTCTGGGTGATGCTGCGCTGTTGCGCCTGAACCTTGTTCAGTTCGCCCTGAATTTGCTCGGCCACTTCGGCGATGCGGTTGAGGGCCACCTGTTCTTCGGTGTGACGAAGCTTGGGGGCGACCAACTGGCTGATGCCGACGACTGTCAGGACGAATAACAGCAGGATGAACAGGACCAGAAACAGCGTGTAGCGAGCCTGGATGGTGCGGAATGCGGGCATGGTACCGGTCCTTGTGCAGCGTTCTTATTGTGGTTTTTCTGTATGAAAATCGGCGCTTCGAAGAGCTATCGGCTTGCAAGGGGCGAGCTTTAGGTACTGGCGTGCTAGAAAGGGGCGGGGTGACGAGCGGTCAGGGGGCGAACAGTGTCGATGTTGATACAAATAAACTAACCAAGACGTACAAAGAGGCTGATTAGTTGTCTAGACCACTTTTAAAAAGTCTGTGTAGACCCATGAAACAAGGCACTTGGTGCTTTGTATCTAATATGTACAAAAATTGTAAAAACTGGAAATAATTGTTGGTATGGCTAGTTGCCACGCTGATACTTGCCCGCTCTAAAACTGGACTAAACAAGGAATTTTTTATGGTCACGCAGTCGGGAGTTCATTCATGACTATCGGCTATACAGGGGCCTGGACGCCCAAGGCAGGGTTGCTGGTTCAGGATACGGGCGGGGGCAAACCTGTCACCCACAGCGCCAGGGTCAAGCAGATGCTGGCACTGGTGGGGACCAATCCAAACGCGCTTAATACTGCGAAAATGGATGAGCAGAAAATCCACCGAAACGTAAAAGGTTTCGATCCGGAAAATGTCTCGGCCAAACAATTGGGCAATCTCAGTGCCTTCCTCAGAGGTCGAGGTCTGATTTCCGATATTACGGCGATGACACTGATGAATGCCGGTGACAAATTTAACCGGTTCGGGGTGCAGAACGACCCGGATGCAAAATTCAATGCGCTGGAGTATTTCGCCACGCAACTCGACACCATCCAGAACAACAGCATCAAGGGCGACAAGTACGCCATAGGGCTGATCCCGGAATACAAGACGGCGATTTACGTTCTGCAGAACCTGCACACTTACGGCAAGGGCAATGGCACGTCGGTGCCTACCGACAAGGGCGTCAACGCCAAGGCCTGACGTTTTTAGCTGGCCCACTCACGTCCCGAGTGGGCCGGCTTCGGTTACCGGTCAAGCAACTTCATGACTTCCTCCGGGTAACGCAAGCCTGCGGTCGCATTGGCCGGGAAGATCGCTTCCAGGGTGTGCAATTCGTCGCGGCTCAGCTTGACCTCCAGTGCAGCAACGTTCTCTTCAAGGTATTTACGCTGTTTGGTCCCAGGAATCGGGATCAGGTAGTCACCTTGCGTCAACACCCAGGCCAACGCCAATTGGCCCGCCGTCACACCTTTGTCGGCTGCCAAGGCTTGTACCTGCTGCACCAGTAACAGATTTTTCGCGAAATTTTCCCCTTCAAAGCGCGGGCTGAAGCGACGGTAATCGTCGGCGGCAAAGTCATCCGGGCTTTTCAGTGCACCCGTCAGAAAGCCCCGACCCAATGGGCTGTAAGGGACGAAGGCAATGCCCAGACGCTGGCACGCGGCCAGGCAACCGTTCTCTTCCTGGTCGCGGCTCCACAGCGAATACTCACTTTGCAGGGCGCTGATCGGATGAACCTTGTGCGCCCGTTCCAGCGTGGCCACTGATGCCTCACTCAGCCCCAGGTAACGCACCTTGCCGGCTTTGACCAACTCGGCCATGGCGCCGACGGTTTCCTCGATGGCCACCTGCGGATCGATCCGGTGCTGGTAATACAAGTCCAGTGTTTCAACGCCCAGGCGCTTGAGCGTGCCGTCGATAGACGCGCGAATGTACTCCGGTCGGCCGTTGACGCCCCGGGCGCCGGGGTTGGACGGATCGCGGACGATGCCGAATTTACTGGCCAGGAACACCTGATTGCGCTTGCCGACGATGGCCTTGCCGATCAGCTCTTCATTGGTGTGCGGACCGTACATGTCAGCAGTGTCGAGCAGGTTGATCCCCAACTCCAGCGCCCGATGCAGGGTGGCGGTGGCTTCGCGGGTATCGACACCGGTCGTATAGAAATCGGTCATGCCCATGCAGCCCAGACCGATGGCAGAAACCTGCGGACCGTTTTTGCCCAATTGACGTGTTTGCATGAAATCAACTCCCTGTGGTGTAAGCCCTAGTGTTGACCTCGACAGAACCAAGATAAACCGGCTAAAACTGCTATCACTGTTTGCAATTTCTAAATAATTAACCGGAACGCCTAACAATGGACCGTTTTAACGCCATGCGCGTGTTCACCCGAATCGTCGAACTGGGCGGCTTTGCCAAAGCGGCGGACAGCCTGCAATTGCCCCGCGCTTCGGTGACCATCCTGATCAAGCAACTTGATGCTCACCTTGGCGTGCAACTGCTGCAACGGACCACGCGGCAGATCAGCCTGACCCTCGACGGCGCAGCCTATTACCCACGTTGCGTGCGGTTGCTGGCCGATCTGGAGGAAACCGAAGCGGTGTTTTCCGCCGCCCGCCACAACCCCAAAGGCCTGCTGCGAGTGGACATGCCGTCCGGGATCGGGCGTTTGATCGTGATCCCGGCATTGCCGCAGTTCACCCGCCGCTATCCGTTGATCGAACTGGATATCGGTTTGAATGACCGACCTGTCGACCTGATTCGTGAAGGCGTCGATTGTGTGCTGCGCGGGGGGGCGGCGCTGGATGATTCACTGGTGGCGCGGCCGCTGGTCATGCTCGACCAGATCACCTGCGCCAGCGCCGAATACTTGGCGCGTCATGGAACCCCGCAAAATCTGGCTGACCTTGAGAGCCATCAAATGGTGGAGTATTTCTCCAGCACCACCGGTAAGCGCTACGGGCTGGAGTGCGTGGTCGACGGGCAGGTCCAACTGATCGATCTGCCCAAGCACGTGTCCGTCAACAGTGCCGACGGTTACCTGGCCGCTTGTGAGGCGGGTTACGGACTGATCCAGACGCCGTACTACCACGTCGCCCGCCAATTGAAGGAAGGGCGTTTGTGCGAAGTATTGAAAGCGACGCCGCCCCCCGGGATGCCGCTGACGGCGCTCTATCCCCCACACCGCCAGTTGTCCCGGCGGGTGAGGGTATTTGTCGACTGGCTGGTGGAGCTTTGCGCGCAGCCGGGCAATGAGTTTTACCGAAAAGACTCAAGCGGCTGAGCGAGCGTTGCCCAGTACTTCGGTGTTTCGCTGCAAGTCGTCGTGCAACTGTTGCATGTAGGGGCAATGCAGATTGAGAGACCGAGGCCGCACCCCTCGATGAAACAGGGCGAACCATCCATGACTGCCGGGAGCGGGCATCAACCCGGTGAAGGTGAAGCCAAGCGTCGTCAAACTGCGCAAGTCCTCGGCGAAGTCTCGCGACAACGCAAGTTGGGCAGAGATCATCCAGTGACCGGGCAATTGCCGGATCTGCTCGAGCAGACGTTTGGTCAAGCGGTGAATGACCATGTCGAAGCGGTGATGGTGTTGCTTGATCTGCAAGGGTATCGACGGTTGTGTGGCCATTTCCGGATGGGTTCCAAACAGCCAACTCAGGTGCTGCATAAACCCCCGGTAGCGTTCGGGCCAGGGAATGTCGGGGAGAGGGCGCGCATGCCCTTCGACAACGTGGCAACCCATCACAATGGTTTCCGGGTGCGGTTCGGCGAAGGGCGAAGGAACGTAGTCGGGCAGCACCCCCGTGCTGTGGAAGCCGATATTTGCGGCCATGCGTTGCGTGTACGGATGGTGGGTCACTTGCTTGATCAAGACGCTGTTGAAGCCCAGTGGCCCGGCCTGCAACAGTAACTCCCGGCCCAGGCGGGTAGCGATACTTTGCCCCTGCGCGGCGGGATGCACCACGCTGAGGGCCAGTTCCGCGTTCTGCGAGGACGATTCATGGCACAACGCGGCATGCCCCAGAACGCGCACATCATCCACCGCCAGCATCGACTTCCAGCGGCCGTCGGCGGTGTGCTGGCTGATCATGTGCGGCAGGTAAACATCCGGTTGAACGTAATGATCGCCATAAACCTCGCGAAACAACTGGCTCACGGCGCGGGCGTCGGAAGGGCGGTAGCGACGAAAAATAAGATGAGACATCACGCAGTCTCCGGCGATTGCGCGTCATAAGTGCGCAAATCCAGGACCCGCATCTGTTTGCCAGAGCGCGGGTGCAGCTTCAGGTCGGTAACGGCGCAGGACAGCACTCGCAACTCCAGCAGCCCTTCGCGATTCAGATGCTCGAGCTCAGGGTAATGGGCCACAAGCGCTTTATACAGCGCCTGGCATAGCGGTGCGGTGGCCACGGCGTTAGCGTCAGGCACCCATTTAACACTGACGATGTCCTTGTATCCGTCATGTTCGATGCGCAATTGCCATTGGTCGGTGCCCGCAACGCGCTGGACGATTTGCAGCATTTCATCGATCAACAACGACGCCGACCCCACACGAACCCGCTGACTATGGGCACTACGTCCCTTGAGGGCGAATTTGCGCATCGGGGTTGTGCCCGGCTCACGCCAGCAGGCGCGGTCGCCTACGGGATAGCGCAGCAGTGGCATGAGACGGCGTGTCAGGTTGGTCACCACCAACAATCCGGTGCGATCGCACTCTTCGATGACTTCACCGGTCAGTTCATCGACGATTTCCAGCACGGTTTGGGGTTCAAACACCCGATGCTCTCCCAGGGCACAGTCTCGGCAGGTGGCTCCGATCAAGCCCGCATCGACACTGGCGTAGCCGATTGAGGCGATGCGCACGTTGGGAAATACCTGCGTAAGGATGGCCAACTGCTGGCCGAACAGGCTTTCGCCTCCGTACAGCAACGTATCAACCCCACACAGCACTCGTCGATGCTGGGCCAGGTAAGCTGCAAAGCGCAGCAACTGCGCGGGTACGCCGACCAGCACGTTGATCCGGTGTTGATCCAGCGCATCCGCCAGGACATCCATGCTGACTTCGCCGGTGAACGGAAACTCACAGATGGACCGGTTGACGTGCGCCAACGAGTCGTGAATGAACAGAAAGCTGGCATAGAGATCGCCTGAAAAGAACAGGTTGGCGACGCGGTCGCCGTTCTCCAGTTGAGAGGAAATACTGGCTCCAAAGGTACTGACCAGCGTTTGCCATTCATTCTGGGAGTAAACCGACAGTTTGCCGTGGCTGGTCGATCCCCCGGTCTTGAACACCAATCCGTTATTGATCTGGCCCGTCAGCACGGGCCATTCAGTCAGGTCGTTACTGTCAGCCCAATAGTCGGCCGCGTTGGTCAGCGGCAGGTCTTTTAAAGTAATACCTTCGGCCGGTAAGCGTTGCAGGAGTTTGCGATAGAAGTTTGAGTGTTGCCTTATGTAAGGCAAGAGTTGTTCAAGCGAATAAGTTGTGTTCACTGGGTTCTCTTTTTTATCAGGTGTTTCTACGGTTTGAAGACTATCGATATGTTTATTTTCTGTTGTCGATAACCAATGGTATTTTTCCGCTGTGTTTGTTTCTAGTGAATCGGGATTCAGCACACTCGTGAACTTCTACCGTGATAAGCGCGGCGTTCACGGCATTGGTCAGTGCGGCGTGGGTCAATAACTTTTCATAAGCCTTTTCGGCCTCCAGGTTCACTAAAACCTTCAGCCGCTCGCTGCCATCACAGGCGTGGTCCAGCACAAATTGAACAGGCAGGCCGAGGCTGTCCCGCAGCGACGACGGTGAAATGAATTCCGTGCCCATCCGTATCAACTTGCCGTGGCGCTGCAGCAATTCGAATCGCGGCGAGTCGAGCCCGCAAGGGCAGGCTCCGGTTATCCAGCGACCGGTGTCTCCAACGTCATACCGGCGCACGGCCTGGCCTTGCCGGGCCCGGGAGGTGAACAGCAGCCGGCCGATCTCATTGGCTTGCACCGGGAAATCGTGTTCGAGATGCACGATTTCCAGATGCTGGGTATCGCACATCAAATGAAAGATGCCGTCTGCCGTTGCCGTGCAGGCATGCCCCAGCGGGCCGGCGTCCACCGAACCATAAATCGCGGAGCGAATCGTCGAGACTCCGCAGCTTTCCATCAGGCGCAGGCTGGCCTGGCCCGGGTGCTCACCGCCGAGGAACACTTTGCTGATGCCCGAGTACGCGCGAAGCTGGCTCTGTTCGTTGGAAAACAAGCGATGCAACGTACTCGGCATGCCGATTAGCACGGTGACGCGATGATCCACGATCATTCGGGCCATTTCGCTGAAGTCATCATCGTGCGGCGCCCCCATGGGGAAATGCGTAACGCCCATCAATTCCAGGACCTTGGTGAAGCTGGAGAAGCCCCCATACAGGCTGCCGCCGTAAAACAGGTTCATCACCCGATCCGTTGACGGGTCGAGACCGGCGGCGAACAGGCCGTCAGCCGCCGCGCGCATCTGCCGTTGAAAGTCCTGATAGCTGAACCCCGCCAGGGCCGGCGTGCCACTGCTTCCCCCAGAGCGGAAAAACAGCTGTGCCATGGCGTTGATCGGCTGGGTCATGAAGGTGTTTTTGTCCATGATCGGCTCATGGCATGTATCCGCAGCGGTTGGCAGCGCGTCGAGCGTTGCCCGGCCAGGCACTGCCTCAGGCGACAGACTCACCGAGAGGCGGCGACTGAAGCGCGACAGCGCGTAGACGCCGTCATGGGGTTCCCCGGGGTAGCCGTCATGAATCAGCCCGCACGGGGCAATACGCGTGACGCCGGCATTGACCAGTGTGCGCACCAGCCCGGGTGTCTGCGCTGGAGAACACATCAACGCGCAGCTTTGCAGGACGGTGCGCCAAGGCAATAGCGTCTCGGTGATCAGGTGTTGCGGCACCGGTTTGAGCAGCAGTGTACGAAACAGCGGCGAGGGCGCGAGCGTCTGGTGGTGATCCCAGATGACGCGCCATCCCGGGCCGGTCCAGACTTGACCGGTCTGCTGTGCAAAGCTGTGTTCCAGCCTCGCCATGGCGGTGCGGGTGGTGATTTCCGAAGCCTCCTGGTCTGTAGGAACCAGCGCCGGCCAATGTGAGGCGCGACGTGTAAAGGCTTCGGCCAGACGTTCACCCAGGTCCAGCAAAACCGCCGGATCGTTGCTGTCCACCAACAGCCATTGCGGGCTGGAACACGCTTGTTGATCCAGACTGCACACTTCATCCACCAAAGAGTCCAGCGTCGACGCACTCGCCGCGTCGGGCGACAGGTAGGCGAAGCTGATCCTGTGGCCCCAATCGATCCAGCGACACCCGGCCGGGATCTGCTGACGAATCGCCTTGAGTGCTTGTTCACCGCCCCAAGCGGCGACGCCATCTGCGCGGGTGCAAAGTTGCGCTATCTGAGCCGTGCTGACCGGCAGCACCGCGATGTAATCAGTCAGCTTGCCACTGGTGTCGCAATGCACCAGCGCCGCGAGTAACCGGGCGGTCAATCCTTCATCGCTGGAACTGGGGCGCAACCAGTTGATGTTGCCGGCCAACAGGCTTTCCAGGACCGCGCAGAACGCGAGCATCGGCGCATTGCCCGGCGTGATGTGTACCACCAGCCCCAGCGGATGCCAGCTTTCAAAACAGGCTTGCCGGTAATCGATACGCCGCAACGAACGCGGCTGCACACCCAGCTCACGTTCAAGTTTGGTGATGAGGTTGCTGCGCTGGCAGAAGTCCACAAGCCCCAATCGTTGATCGTTGTCGAGGGGCACCTCCAGCCTGCCAGCTTGTAATTGCAGGGCAAATCGGGCCGCTGCGTCGATGACGGTGTCGCTGTCGATCGGTGCATTCAGCAGCCGTGGCAATTGTGGGTGCAGTTGCTCGAGGGCTGTCTCGAGAGTGACATCGTCTCGCAGTTCACCATTGATCAAGTACATATCAGGCTCCTCCAATCAGTTCAGACGCGGCCATTGCGCAGCTTCGGCTGGCGGTCGTACCGGCGCGTCCATGCAGTTCAAACCAGTCAGTCTGCAAGCCGCATCCGCAGCTGGCACCGGGGTGCAGCGTTGCCAGGTCCCCCATGACCACGGCGTGCGCAGGACTGGAAGAAATGTACGGCGACACGAACTCCAGCAAGCCGCGTCGGCCGTAGGGCTGGACAGAGAAATCGGACGGATTGCGCACGAAGACCTTCGAGTAAACCGGCACATGGAAATGCTGCCGGGCACACTGGATGTAGGGCACGGCATGCTCGACAGCGCCGTAACCGTCCCGGCAGCGGGATAGATCGATGCCCAATTGACGGTGGATGCGTTCATACAGTTGCGACAAAGGAATTTCCTGTGCGGCCTGGGTTTTCCAACCGCCCCCGAGAAACACCAGTGACTCGACCGGTAGCTTGAGATTCGCGACGCCGGTGTCTTCCATGTGCTGCAACGCGTGGGAGAGGAACGCCGGGAAGCCGAGAATTCGCACCGGAAAACCTTCTTCGGCGAATTCCTGCAAGGCGCGGATCACCCCAAACACATCGAACGCGTGACCGTTGCCCGTCAGGCGTAATCCATAGGCGATGCGGTTGACCGGCGCATAGCTGCACAGAAACTGGTCGGTGTAGGCGGTGCCCAAGGTGATCGCAGCCTTGGGTTCATAGCTCAGCAGCAAGTAGTTGCAGGGACTGTCCGGAGTGTCCCAGCCGTAATGGCGAAAAATGTGGCTCACCATGCCTTGGGCGGCGGCCATGCTGCGTTGGTCATAACGCAGGCGACTTTTCTGGCCGCTGGTGCCGGACGATGTCAGTTCCAGCGCACCTTCACCTGTGGAGCCGAACAACGGGTGACGTTTGAAATAGTGAGCGAAAATCGGTGGCAGTCTTGACCAGTCATCCAGCGTCTCCAGGTCTTGTGCGACGAGCCCGTTGCTGTTGAGCCAGCGCTCGTAGCCAGGCGTGTGCTGACAATGAAACAGGCTGATTTCCCCCATGGCCCTGTCGAACAGGCCTTCAGGCACGGAATCCAGGCAATAGGGTTGCGTTAACGCGCAAAGCGCATCGGTGTGGGGTAAATGGATCATCAATGGACCTATCGGGTGGAGTCAGGCAGCAAGCGGGAGGTGGGAGCGCCGCAGAAACAGGCGCAGGGGCAGCAGGCACATGAGCCCTGCGATACCCGCCATCAGGGCGAAGGATTCGTGGCTTTCACCGGCGCCAGCCGCCGCAATCAGTGAGCCGCCACCGCCCATGACAGCGATTGAAATCATGCCGATCATGGCTGAGACCAGGCCTTTGCTGTCGTCGCTTGAAAACAGCGCAAGCCGGTACAGTGCGGCGTTGCTCATGCCAAGGCCAATGGCGTAAAGGGCCAGGACGCTGATCAGCAAAGGCGTGGGCGCACCGTAGAAACTGCTGGCGAGCAAGGCGATGAGCCCACCGCAAAATGGCCACAACGCGTATCGAATCAGTTGCGGCAATTCAGTGTCGGCGATCAATCGATTGAGTATCAGGTTGCCGAGAATGACGGCCGCAAACACCGGGATCTGCCACAGGCCGTACTGCAAGGGTGAAAGCCCCTGATTGTGAATCAGCAGGAGCGGCGCCAGCCCGATCCAGGCAATCAATGGCAGGCTCATGACCCCCAGCGCGACAGAGGCGCTGAGGAATCGCGGGTTGCCGAGCAACGCGGCATAACGGCGCACGGTGCCGCGCCATTCGAACGGCACCGCCGCCAGTCGCTGGCCGTCATGACGCAAGGTGCCCACGGTTTCCGGCATGAACAGGTAAAGCCCGAGCCACACCAACAGACCGCTAATGCCCAGCAGTAAAAACAGCTCCCGCCAGGTGAGCCATTCCAGCAGCAGACTGCCGAGCAGCGGCCCCAGCAGTGGAGAGAGCAATGCAACGTTGCCCAGCAACGCCATGATTTTTACCGCGTCGGCTTCGCAGAACACTTCTTGCAAGGCTGGATAGCTGACCGCGATGACAAACCCCAGCCCCATGCCCTGAATCAGCCGCAAGCCGTTGAACGCATAGATGCTTTGCACGCTGAACATGGCGGCACAGGCCAGGGAGAATACCGCACAACCCATGAGCAACATCGGCCGGCGACCGAACTGATCCGACAGCGGACCAATAAGCCATTGCAGAAGTATGCCGCCCGCCAGATAGAGATTGAAGGCGTAGGGGACATGTCTTCCGCTGGCATTCAAATCATGAGTGACGGTCAACATGGCCGGCATGATCATGTCGCTGGCCATATACGTCAGAAGTTCAAAAAAAGTGATGGCAAGGCAAAAGCCTAATACCTGATAGGGGCTGATGTTTATGAGCGGTTGGTGCATGGCATCCCTGTTCTTCTTCGTGAAGTTAAATAGCGGGTCTTATTGCGATGCGCCAAGCTTAATCAAGCAAGTATGAATACCTCAAACGGTCTATTAAGACTGAAAGCTTCAATAGTTTTCGTCAGGTTTCGATGGGGTACGGGCAGTAAAAAATAAGTGAAAGTGTATGTACGAAAAATGCCCGCGACGGGGCGGGCATTGGTTAAGTCGTGAACGGGATATGCGTTTTCCTACAAGTGGATGTTCAATTACTTACGCGTCATACGTTATCGATGCTGGTAATAACCCGGTCCGCCGCGATCATAATGGTGGTCGCCGTGCCAGCCGCCGTGGGGGAAAACGATGCAGCCGCTCAGCGTCAGCAGCGCGAGCAAGGGAATCAACCGTGTGATTCGACGGAACATTTGAAGATCCTCATGGTTATCGCCGCAATAAAGCCAAATCTCTTCATCGGCTGTAACATGAGACCCCGTTTGCAGCGTCCAATTCCCGCACAAAGGTAGGGGCTTGGCATGCTTTTGGATACAAACCGGACACATTTTTCAGGTTCAGGAATTCGCAATGACTCAGTCGCAACGTTTGAAATACTCGATTCTGATCTCCCTGGTGGTATTGGGGATCATGTTCGGCCTTTCGTATCTGCAAAACGCAGGCGTCATCAGTGAGAAGCTGTTTCAGTACATCGCCATCGGCGTGGCGGTGATCGTGGTGGTGATCAATGGCGTGATGCGTCGCAAGGTCAAGCCTTGAACGACGCACCTGGAGCTGATCAGTCGCGGTGAAGCAGGGTTACAGCGTGCGGATGCAGGCTGTAGCTTTTGTCCGCATTGAGCGTGATCACGCCTTCACTGCACAGGCGTTTCAACACTTCTCGCACACTGAGGAAGGACAGGGGAATATCCAGGTCCAGCAAATGGCTGTGCACGCCGCGAACACCCAGGCTGCGCTCACTTTCGGCGGCGGTCAGCAAGGCGTCGATAACCTTGAGGCGAATCAGGCTGGTTCGCAGACCATAGCTCTTGAGCAGCAATCTGATCCGCTCGTTGCCATTGCGCTCGCCTCGTTGACTGAAAACACCAGAGCCCATGGCTGAGCCTTTTGGCGCGTGACTACCGTCCATTGGCAGTTGCGAGTTGTACATGCAAAAACTCCTTTTCCGAGCCGGCCAGGAAATGTGATGGGTGCTCTCATTCAATAAGACGTATGAGCACCGCAAATAATGAAGGCTCGAATGTAGAAAATTCGTCACCGTCATGTCATCGCCCTGTGAGAAGGCGGGATAAAGTGCCTTTTGCGGCCTAAATTTTTGTTGTGGGTTTCGTTCCTAGGGGAAGGCGCGATGCGTGTTTGACGCAGGGTGTTTGTCTTTTCGATCAGGAGCGAGCGTGATTATTTCCAGGCAATTAACCAGGTTGAGCCTTGCGGGCATGTTGGTGGGACTGAGTCTTGCGGCAAATGCACGCAGTGCGCCGGAGCAGGCCAGCGCCGACATTCGCCGCACCAGTTTTGGTGTGCCGCATATTCGTGCCGAAAACGAGCGTGGGCTCGGCTATGGCATCGGTTACGCCTACGCTCAGGACAACCTGTGCTTGCTGGCCAATGAGATTGTCACCGTCAATGGCGAGCGCTCACGCTATTTCGGCCCGGACCAGTTGACGGTCGAGGAACGCGAAAATCAGGTCAGCGACCTGTTTTTCACCTGGCTCAATACCCCTGAAGCCGTTGCCGGGTTCTGGAAGGCGCAAACCCCGCCAGTGCGTGATCTGGTCGAAGGTTATGTCGCCGGGTACAACCGCGCGCTGGCCGAGCGCCGTGCACAAGGTTTGCCGCAGCAGTGCCAGGGTGAATGGGTACGTGACATCACCTCGCAGGACCTGGTCAAGTTGACCCGCCGCCTGTTAGTCGAAGGTGGAGTAGGGCAGTTCGCCGAAGCGCTGGCGGGGGCTGCGCCACCCAAGGCCGTTGCTCAGGCAGTGGGCGAAGGGTCGTCGTTTCAACTGGCGGCCACGCGCATGCAGCGGTTCGCGCTGGATCGTGGCAGCAATGCAGTGGCAGTCGGCAGCGAGCGTTCGTTCAATGGTCGCGGCATGCTGCTGGCCAACCCGCATTTCCCGTGGCTCGGCGGGATGCGCTTCTACCAGATGCACCTGACCATTCCCGGCAAGCTGGATGTGATGGGCGCGGCGTTGCCGGGGCTGCCGATGATCAATATCGGTTTCAACCAGCACCTGGCGTGGACCCATACGGTGGACACGTCCAAGCACTTCACCCTGTATCGCCTGCAACTTGATCCCAAGGATTCGACCCGTTATCTGCTCGACGGCCAGTCGCTGCCGATGAACAAGCAGACCGTGACGGTGAACGTGAAACAGCCCGACGGCCAGACCCAAGCAGTGTCCCATGTGGTCTACAGCTCGCAGTTCGGTCCGATCGTGCAGTGGCCCGGCAAACTCGACTGGGACAATCAGTACGCCTACAGCCTGCGCGATGCCAACCTGGAAAATGACCGGGTGTTGCAGCAGTGGTTCGCCATGAATCAGGCCACCAGCCTCAAGGATTTGCAGGCCTCGGTGCACACGCTTCAGGGCATCCCGTGGGTCAACACCTTGGCGGTGGATAGTCAGGGGCAGACGCTGTACATGAACCTGTCGGTGGTGCCGAACGTCAGTGCCGACAAACTGGCCAAGTGCAGCGATCCGCGCGTCGGGTTGCAGATGATCGTGCTCGACGGTTCCAACAGCGCCTGTGCCTGGGACATCGACCCGAACGCGGCGCAAAAAGGTATTTATGCGGCGGACAAGTTGCCGCAACTGCTGCGTAAAGACTACGTACAACACTCCAACGATTCAGCGTGGATGGCCAACCCGGCGCAACCGCTCACCGGTTTCTCGCCCCTGATCAGCCAGGAAGGCCAGCCGCTGGGGCTGCGCTCGCGGTTCGCCCTGGACCGCTTGAGCACGCTGAGCAAGTCCGGCCCGGTCTCGGCGGCGGATCTGCAACGGATGGTGATGGACGATCAGGTTTACCAGGCCGGGCAGGTGATGCCGGACTTGCTGCAGTTTTGCGCCAGCGATCTGGGCGCCGATGCGGCAACGCTCGCACCGTTGTGTGCCAGTCTCAAGGTGTGGGACCGCAGTGCGAATCTGGACAGCGGGCTCGGGTTTGTACACTTCCAGAACGTGATGGAGCCGTTGCAGCAAGTCCCGGACATCTGGCGAGTGGCGTTCGATCCGAAAGATCCGCAGCACACGCCCCGTGGCTTGGCGCTCGACAATCCGCAGGCCACCAAAGCGATTCGCGAGGCGATGCTGGCGTCGGTGGAACAGGTCAAAAAACTGCGGCTCAAGGACGACAGCCGCTGGGGCGATATTCAGGTGGTCAGCAGCGGCGGCCAACAGACACCGATCCATGGCGGGCCAGGCACGCTGGGCGTGTACAACGCCATCCAGAGTGTGCCGAGAAGTGATGGCAAACTCGAAGTCATCAGCGGCACCAGCTATTTGCAAGTGGTGACCTTTGATGACAAAGGGCCGCACGCCCAGGGGCTGCTGGCGTTCTCATTGTCCAGCGACCCGACGTCGAAGTATTCACGGGATCAGACCGTTGCCTTTTCGAAGAAGCAACTGAGCCTGTTGCCGTTTACCGAGCAGCAGATCACGGCAGATCCACAGTACCAGGCGCAGACGATCCGCGAGCAGGATGAAAAAGCCGGGAAGGTGGCCGCTCAGTAAGAAGAGGGCGGTTCAAGCAATAAAGAAGGCCGCATCCCCTTGAGGGGTGCGGCCTTTTCAGCTTTTAGGGGTTTGTTGCGGGATCGAATTGAGCACCGTATTACCTTCCTTGTTACGGGTCAGGTAGACCGGCAGCACCTTGGGCAGGGAAGCCACCAGGTTGTTCAGTTCCTTGATGTTGTAGATGCCGCCCACACGAATCGAGCCGGTGCTGTGATCAGCGACCATGATCGGTTTGCTCAGGTAACGGTTGATCAACGGCAGGGCGTCGTTCAGAGCCAGATCATCGAGCACCAGTTTGCCACTGCGCCAGGCCAAGGCATTGTCGTTGGGGTAGGTCTGATTGATTTGCGGGGTGAAGTCGCCATGTTTATAGCGCGCCTGCATCGCCGGTTCCAGGCGCAAGCCATCACCCGAAAGGTCATTGTTGCTGCTGACCAGCACCGAGCCTTCAATCAGGTTCACTCGTACCTGATCCTCATACATCCAGACGTTGAATTTGGTCCCGGTGACGCGAATCCTGCCGTCCGCAGCCCTGACAATAAAAGGATGAGCCAGGTCGTGGCTGACGCTGAAGAAGGCCTCGCCTTTCTCCAGCGTGACCCGGCGCTGATCCTTGTAGTTGCTGAAGGTCAGCTCGCTGCCCAGGTTCAGTTCCACCTGGCTGCCATCGCTCAGGGTGACCTGGCGGACCGTGTCACTCGCTTCGAAATGCTGATACGAATTCGGTAGCCAGCCCATGTTCCAGCCACTGTAAGCCGCCAGCGGCAACGCCAGGGCGCACACGGCGGCGGCGATGCCGACCGTGCGCCAAGGCGTGGCCGGTTTGAAGCGAGCCACCGATGTGACGGCTTCGGGACGCGGCAAATCCCCCGCGACTTCCCAGATCTCCAGCATGGCTTCGTACTCGAACGCATGCAGCGGATGAACATCACGCCAATGTTCGAAGGCGATCCGCTCTTCGGCGGTGCAGTCGACGGCGTGCAGACGCATGCACCAGTGCGCAGCGGCATCGGTGATGGCGTCATATTCGGCTTGCGAGAGAGAATTGTCGGTCATTGACTCATCCTGATTTCGTGCATTCTAACCTTGAGGGGAAGTCTGCGAGAACAGCCGTCATGGCAATTAACCATCAAATGAGAATTATTTTTGACGTCAGGGCGTGCTGACGTGCAGTTCACGGCCCAAATGACTGACCAGCCAGGCCACGCTGTCGGCGTTACTCAACTGTACGTCCAGCCTGATCAGTGGGTTTTTCTTGAACGTTTCGCGGGCTCCGCTCAGGTTTTCTGCGCCGGTCAACGCCAGAATATGGTCCTTTACCCGATCGGATTCTTCAAAAGAAGTACTGCCCGGATCTTCCCACGCACCGGTATCAGGATCCAGGGTCATGAACAGCCGGGTATACGGGGTCTGGATCGAAAGTGCCGTTTTCTGCATGTCGGACAAGGCGCTTTTGAGTTCAGTGGCGAGCGGAGTGGCTGTTCCGATCAAGTCGGTGAACGGTCTGCCGGGATCGAGATAAGAAATGTCCTCGGTTTTACAGGCCATGTGCGACAGCTCATGAATCAAGGTCACTGCTCGGGCATGGGTGTGGATAGGGAAGGCCGTGTCGGTCAGGTGTTGGCGGTAGTGGTCGAATTGGGGATTGAAGAATTTTTCTGCAAGGTGAATTCTTCGGTTTGTGTCTCTCGCCACGATGAAGGCAAATGTGTTTTGTGCGCCTTCGGTCACCCTGCCGACGGCAAATCGGCTGGACTTCGGTTTTCTCAGTGATGGCTCCAGCAGTGCTGCGAAAACGTCGCCGATGACTTTTTCAATCTGCTCGACATGGGCGGGCAGCACGAGCTGCACACCGAGGAAAGCCATGATGAGTTGGTGCACGGGCGTGACGGTGTCGTCGGAGGACTTGAGCAGTTGCAGGTTTCGATAGCTGTTCCAGGCATAGGTCGTTGCCAGGTCCAGCGCTTCGTTAATCTGACGGGCCTTCTGCGGAAACAGTCGACGGATACGCGACATGCCTACGGCATCGACGTTCATGCCTTCAAAAACCGATCTTGCGGTCTTCAATCGTCCGAACAGACTGAAGCGAAGCGCCTCTCGCTCATCAAGCAGCCATTGCTTCGATTCGTTCTGGCGCAGACGAGGGCCCAGCGTGTGTGTGTCGCCGATGCGCCAGTGGTTGCCGCGCTTGATGACCGGAAACACCTTTCCTTCAACCGGCCCGTAGTGCTGTTTTGTCGACGGGTGGGTGTAAAGCCCAAGCGTTGCGTCTGATGTCAGCGAACCCAGGTCGACATTGATGCTTTCGTGGCGCTTGAGTTTCGTGCGCTCGGGGCCGGTGACATCGATGTCCTGCCATTTGAGCCGGTTATCGGGGTTTTCCGGCGCCGGCGGGGCGGGTGTCGAAGACAGCAGGGTTTGATCCCCCAGTGTTTGGCGCAGTGTGGAGAGTTCGGCCATGCCGCTGATGAACGCTTTTATGGCGGCGCCCCATTTATGGGTTTGAAGGTCTTCGGCGGATTGTTTGATGTCGCGGTAACTGCGCCACACCGTTTCCGGGTAGGCGAGTTTGCCCATGAAAAACGACCAGGCTTCGTGCAGGTCTTCGCCCAGCACCTGCTTGATGGTTGCCCATTCGCTCTGTTTTCGGTCATCGGACTGGCAACCGAGCAAACGGCCCAGCAAGGCGGCGTTGTCATTTAGCAGGTGTTTGAACAGGTTCCCCTTGATCGGATTGGAGGCCAGCGTGGTGGTGCTCGACGACGAGGCTCTGGCAACGCGTTGATGGGTGGTCGCCATCCGGGTTTCCAGCAGCGTCCGGTCAGGGTTCTGCAGATTCAGGAGTAACCAGTCGAGCAACGGTCCGCGGGTCTTCAGTTCTGTGAGCAGTTGGGCTTCATTTTCATATTCTTTCACTCCGTGCAGGGGGCTGTGAGGCGCAATCAGCACCTGGGGGGCGGTGTGATCCGTCGTCGAGCCGATCAGATAGACACCGGGCACTTTGATCGATTGGCCCAGCTTGATACCGAGGAACTCAAGCGGGCGGATGAACGCGAGGGCACCGTCGACCGCTGCACGGGCGAGGGCGTCAGGCATGTCCATGACTTGCCGGATCAGATCAAACCCGGTGTCGCTCAGACGCTCCTGCAGTTTTTCCGCGTGGGCGTAGTGCATCAACTGCCAGGGCAATTGTGTGTAGAAGCGCCTCCTGCGGTCTGCGTTCCCCGGGGTGTCAGCCAGGGCCTCGCTCACTATTTTCTGCTGATGCTCACCCGGATTGAGGTCTCGTATCAGATCTTTGATGTAGCGTTCGTCCATGCCCTCGGGAATCACGGTGCTATCAAGCGATACCAGTTTGAAATGGAGCTGATCCAGCTGCTTGAGGTGAGTCAAGGCAAAGTCGGTCAGTGTTTGAGTGCGGGCCGCTGATGTCGGGCGCGCACTGATTTGCACCTGGACGTTGTCTGGGTCGATGTTGAAGGTGTCTGCCTTGAGTTGTTTTTCAAGTTCATGGTGTGCCGTGCGTTGCAGTGACCGTATGCCGGTCAGGTAATCCTGGTCGTCTTTAACGTTGTCGAGGTATTGCTGAAGCAGTTCGGCGTGCACTATCAGGTCTTTCACGGACGCGTGGGCCAGCCATGCTGGCAGCTTTTGTCGGGTCGTCAGTGACCGCGCTATGTCGATGGCACGGTCGAGCCCTGTCATTGGCTTACGCAGCGAAACGAGATCCAGGAGGCTGGTCAGAGGCGTCGCGGAGAGCTTTGTTGCCAGCGCATCGGTCAGGCACGCCTGGTCCAGGTGCACATACGGCTTTTGCAGATAATCAAGGAAGTGCCCGTAGACCCGCTGCAGCGGCGCCAGCGTGTAAGTCTGGCCAGGCAAACGCTCGGTGCGGCCAAGGTTCTCCAGCAGCATTGAGCGATGGTTGACGTCGGCAAGGCGTTCACCGAATTCGGTCAGCAACGGCGTCAACCCCTTGAAGGCTTCAAAGCCCAACGCGGGTGTCCACAAAATCGCCTTGCCCGAATGCACAGGGTCCAGGCCGCCTCGTTCAGTCAGCACAAAACAACTGGCCAGTTTCAACGGCTCCGTCGCCTCGCCGGCTTTCAGCGCCAGGGAAAATACATCCGGCAAAAAACCGTTCAATGCCGCTCTTTGCAGGTGTATCGGGCTATCGAGCACGGTTTTGATGATCGCCTGTTCCGTCGTACCCAACGTGCGCGACACGGCCCGCAGCTTCAGTTCACTGCGCAATGCGGTTGACAGCGTGTGAGTAAATGTCGATTGCAAACTCGCCACTGAGGACCCAAGGACGCGCTCCGCGTCCGCGATCGTGCGAGTTGCCGTGGAGATGCCCGGGTGTTTTTCCAGGAGTTGATCGAGCGCCTGCTCGACGGAGTTGAGCAGCGACAGCTCCTCTTTGGCCGACTCGGCGCGCACGATGGCTGGTTGCGCGCCGCCGCGCCGATCCACGCGTGTACTCCAGCGCCCTGAAGGGTCGGGAGCGAGAAGACGGTGATCGATCAATCCCCGGATATCCAATGCGCTGTCGAGCAAGGCATGGGGGTCGAGCGTACCTTCACTTTCGCGCAAGCGGCTCAGCGCATGGGACAGGTTGTCCCGTTGCTTGCCAACGATGTCGGCCATCAACTGTTTGAACACCGGGCCGATCACCGGTTTGCCATCAATCAGGCGCTCAACCGGCTCCAATGCAAGAAAGGTGGCGCGTTCATCCAGCGACATGAAATTGAGCAAGGTGTCTTCATGCCCTTCGGTTTTCATCATTTCCAGCACGATTTTCTTGACCTCCGGCAGATTGCTCGTCGCTTCGATGCCTCGGGAAGGGGAGTACAGAAAGCTCAGGGTGTTGGTGCCCCCGATCATCAAGATCGAGGCCAGCTCCGCAAAATGCTTGAAGGGGCCGGTCACCCGTATTTTCTCGATGCGAAGTTGATCGTGCGCGTCAGGCGGGAGGCTGACGTTCATCAGTCGCAGGTATTCCTGCGTGGTTAAAATGCCGTTCTGGCGCTGGAGCAGGAGCTTCAGGTGAAAGGTGTCCCGCAAACCCTCGGTGAAAAACGCCAAGCGGGAGAGGCCTGTGCTCATGGGCGTGTTCCAGAACAAGGCGAGCAGGCTGTGCAAATGCGGCGTGAAGCTCTGCGCGATTTCTTTCACCGCGCTTGCCCACGCCCGGTTATCCGCGTCGCTGCTCACGCTGTGCTCGGGATTGGCGAAGACCCTTGAATCGCCGGCTGGCCACTGATTGGTCAGGTAAACGTGCAGAAGTGCATCGCTCAGGGGGATCGAGGAAATCGTGTGCAGGTCTTCGTTGCCGTCGAAGGCGGAAATTGTCTTCACGAAACTCTTGAGCCGGGTCAGGCGCTGGTCCAGCGTGGGGAATGCCTTGTGCAACGCGTGCTTGAGGGTGTCGTCCAGCATCGATTGCAGGGTTGGCGTCTTCAGCAGCTCAGCCTTCATCGCCTTGATGTTCTGTTCCTGATTGTTATCGAGGGTCAGTTGCTGGTCCTGGAACACCGCGCCTTCGATGTCTTTCGTGGCAATGTCGGGCGCGGTGGCGACGGGAAGAGCACTGCGTTGTTCGATGGAGAGAAAGCGCAATAGCTCGCGCTTGCCATCGGCCTGCACCAGCCATTGTTTGAGTTTGCTTTTGAGGCTGGCCATGTCCGCCAACTTGATCAAGCCCTTCCACGGTGTGTAGAGCGTGACCTCTCCCTCATTGGGCCGACTCATGGCAAAGGCGCCGGCCAATGGAATATCCGTTTTGCCCGTCACCTTCAGCAACAGTTGGCAGACGTGCATGGAATCTTTTTGCGCGATACGGGCAGCGTTGGTGGCCAGATAGACGTGCTTCAACCATTTAAGGTCATCGAGGGTGAAGTTCAGCGCGTTTTCGCGCTCGCCGCGTTGCCTGGCATTGGCTGCGCGTTCTGCTTCTTCGAAAAAATAGGGCTCTACGGGTTCAGTCATGGTTTTTCCTCATTGGCTGCAATCAGCGGCCATCGCAGGCTATTGGTTGAGGAAAAACACTAAGGTCAGCGGAGTGCTTCGGTGCGGTACATATTGCTTGAGCGGAACAGGCGCTCGAGACTTGACAGAACGCCGGTAAAACAGCGCTTAATCGACGTCTGCTGTTGGTTGCCGAGCAACCTCGTTTCCCCTGGTGCCCGTATTCAATAATAAAACTGGAGCTTCAGATGACCGCAACGCCCGAAGTGGCCGTCAGTTCGACCACCCCATCGCTCGATTTCGACGCGCTCGTTGTATTGCTTGAGCAAATTTTCCTGCGTCACGGTACCTCCGCCGATGTCGCCAAGACCCTGGCGCTGAACTGCGCCGGCGCTGAACGCGATGGCGCCCACAGCCATGGCGTGTTTCGTATTCCAGGTTATGTCTCGACACTCAAGAGCGGTTGGGTCAATGGCCAGGCCGTGCCCGTGGTCGAGGACGTTGCCTCGGGGTTTGTCCGGGTCGACGCGGCTAACGGTTTTGCCCAACCCGCGCTTGCGGCCGCCCGGGCTCTGCTGGTGGAAAAAGCCCGCAGCGCCGGGATTGCGGTGCTGGCGATCCGCAATTCCCATCATTTCGCGGCACTGTGGCCGGATGTCGAGCCGTTTGCCTATGAAGGGCTAGTGGCGTTGAGCGTAGTGAACAGCATGACGTGCGTGGTGCCCCACGGCGCCGATCGGCCGCTGTTCGGCACTAACCCGATTGCCTTCGCCGCGCCCCGGGCTGACGGTGATCCGATTGTCTTTGACCTGGCGACCAGCGCCATTGCCCATGGCGATGTGCAGATTGCCGCGCAAAAAGGTGAACGCTTGCCGGCGGGCATGGGCGTGGACAGCCTTGGCCAGCCGACCCAGGACCCGAAGGCGATCCTTGAGGGTGGCGCATTGCTGCCGTTTGGTGGGCACAAGGGTTCAGCGTTGTCGATGATGGTAGAGCTGTTGGCAGCGGCCCTGACCGGCGGCAATTTTTCCTTCGAGTTCGATTGGAAGAATCATCCCGGGGCCAAAACACCGTGGACCGGCCAACTGTTGATCGTGATCGACCCGAGCAAGGCGGCCGGGCAGAATTTCGCCGAACGCAGCCAGGAACTGGTCCGTCAGATGCACGGCGTGGGGCTCAAGCGCCTGCCGGGTGATCGACGTCATCACCAGCGAGCTCAGTCCAACGCTCAAGGCATCCAGCTGAATGCGCAGACGCTGGAAAACCTGCGAGAACTGGCAGGGCTCTGAAACGATTTTTTGTAGGCGCCAGGCTTTCCGGCGAAGACGATTTCAAATACGCCTTCGCCGGCAAGCCTGGCTCCTACAGGTTCGATGTTATTCTGTTTAACGGCGGCCCAGCAACAACCCGACCACCAGGCCGAACCCGGCTGAGATGGCCACGGTTTGCCATGGATGGCCACCGATGTAGGTCTCGGTCGCGTCGACCACCGGTTTGGTGCGGTCACGCACACTGCTGACCGAGTCCCGGGCCTGCTGAAGTTTCTGGGCGATTTGCCCGCGAAGGGTCTCTGCTTCCTCACCCACCAGTGAAGCGCTGCTTTTGAGCAGTTTTTCCGACTCTTCGATCAGGGCTTGAAGTTCGCTGAATGCCTGATCCTTGATCTGGTCTTCGGCAACTTGTGCGGCAGTTTTCCGGGCCATTGGGTACTCCTTGCAGGTAAATGGGCAGTGAACAATGGAGTCTGCGGCGACTGAAAAAGTTGCAGCGAATTTGCGCATTGACTGTACGCCGAGGAAAAATCCCGAGTCGGACATTTCGTCCTACAGTGTAAGATGTCGCCTATTTTACGCAGCAGGTAACTCCCATGAGCTTCAATCTGGCCGACAAACCCCTGGCTGAGCGCGCCGCGCTTGAAGATGAGAAATCCCGTCTGTTCGACCTCTGGCAAAGCAACCTTGGCAAATCCAAGGGCGAAGCCGCGCGGTTGTTTGGCGAGCGTGCCAAGCGCAAAGGCAAATGGGCTGAATGGGTCCGCGCCGAACTCGATGGTATGTCGCCCCCGGAATTCGCCAACATGGTGCGCAGCGAAGTGAACCGTTTGATGGCCGCCAAGTAAGGCCCGCCTCAGGAAAAACTTGCGACAATGGCTTCGCGTACTTTCAACACCACCGGATCGAGCTGCGTGCTGGTGCGCCAGCCCAGTTCGATCGGGTAGCGCGGTAACGCCAAAGGGCAGGGCAGCAGCGCCAGACCGCAGAGCGCCGCAATGCTTTGAGCAGCGTGGGCCGGAATGGTCGCCACCGCCTGACTGCCCTTGAGCAAGTGTGGCAACGCCGCAAAGTGCGTCGTCGAGGCACACACTCGCCGACTCAGTCCCAGCGCCGCCAGCCCCTCATCGGTGATCCCGATGAAACCGCCGGATGACACCAGGATGTGCTCGCGGGCGACGAACTCCCCAAGCGTGTGGGTCTGTTGCCCTGGGGCCAGGCTAAGTGGGTCCACCAGGCACAGATAACCGCCTTCACCCAGCACCTGGCGACTGAGCAACCGCTCGCTGAACCCGCCCGCGGTGATCGCCAGATCAATGCTGCGCTCCATCAATGCCTGGGCGACGATCTGGCTGTGGGTTTGCCGAAAGATCAGGCGCAATTTCGGCGCACTGCGCGCAATGGCTTCGATCAATCGCCGACCGTAGGCCACCTCGAAATCATCCGACAAACCCACCGTGACCGAACGTCCGTCGTAATGATTGGCCGCCGGATCGACCATTGCCAGGCTCTGACGGCATTTGTTCAGCGCATCGCTCACCACCGGTTTCAACTGATTGGCCTTGAGCGTCGGGGCCAGGCCACGGCCGGTGCGCACGAACAATTGATCGCCGTACAACTCGCGCAGCCGCCGCAGTGCCGCGCTGACGGCCGATTGCGTCACGCCCAGGCGCAACGCCGCACGGCTGGCGCTGGACTCTTCATGCAGCGCTTCGAAGACTTTGAGCAGGTTGAGGTCAACGGTGGTGATATTCATTTGGCTCATATCATTCAGCAGTGAATCGGGCTTTATTCATGATCCGGTGACGCATCAGAATGAGCAACACCTCATTGCTTTCGGAGTGACCGCCATGCCCAAGTCTATTGTTGCAGCGTTGCAAATCGGCGCCTCGCCCGGCGGCAAGGCC
This sequence comes from Pseudomonas sp. LBUM1660, assembly GCF_059695935.1. Taxonomy (NCBI): domain Bacteria; kingdom Pseudomonadati; phylum Pseudomonadota; class Gammaproteobacteria; order Pseudomonadales; family Pseudomonadaceae; genus Pseudomonas; species Pseudomonas sp. LBUM1660. The sequence goes on from NZ_CP166795.1 coordinate 3,066,749, forward strand.
GAAACCCTTGAACAGATTCTTGCGTGGGAAAACGCGATTATCGAATCCGGTGCCGCGCTGGTGGTCATGCCGGAAGCGTTGTTGGGTGGTTACCCCAAGGGCGAGGCGTTTGGCACTCAACTGGGCTACCGGTTGCCAGCAGGCCGTGAAGCGTTTGCCCGGTATTTTGCCAACGCCATCGACGTGCCCGGCGCCGAAACTGAAGCACTGGCCGGATTGTCGGCCCGCACCGGGGCCAACCTGGTGATCGGCGTCATTGAGCGCGCCGGGAGCACGTTGCATTGCACGGCGCTGTTGTTTGATCCGCAGGCCGGGCTGGTCGCCAAACACCGCAAACTGATGCCGACCGGCACCGAGCGATTGATCTGGGGCAAGGGCGATGGCTCGACGTTGCCGGTGATCGACAGCCAGGTCGGGCGGATTGGCGCGCTGGTGTGCTGGGAAAACATGATGCCGCTGCTGCGCACTGCGATGTACGCCAAAGGCATCGAGGTCTGGTGCGCGCCGACGGTGGACGAGCGGGAGATGTGGCAGGTCAGCATGCGCCACATCGCCCATGAAGGCCGTTGTTTTGTGGTCAGCGCTTGCCAGGTTCAGGACTCACCGCAAGCCTTGGGCGTGGAGATCGCCAACTGGCCGGCGGATCGGCCGCTGATTGCGGGCGGCAGTGTGATCGTCGGGCCCATGGGTGACATTCTGGCGGGTCCGTTGCGTGACGGGGTCGGGTTGCTCACCGCTGAAATAGACACCGACGATTTGGTCCGCGCGCGGTATGACTTCGATGTCGTCGGTCACTACGCGCGCCCGGATGTGTTCGAGCTGACCGTCGATGAACGCGCCAGGCCTGGCGTTCGCTTCACTGCATAACCGTCACTGGTTGAACAGCATCACCCCTGTAGGAGCGAGCCTGCTCGCGAATGCGGTGTGTCAGAAAACACATGTATTGACTGACACTCCGTCTTCGCGAGCAGGCTCGCTCCTACAGGGGATACTCATTGTCGGTACTACCGAGTTCCGGCTGTCCCCGGCAAGCTCAGTTTGCCGGTGTCCACGAAACGCATCGTGCCAAACAAGCCGCCGGCCAATTTGCCGCGCAGCACGTAAGGCAGGTTGTTCAGCGTTTGTGTCTGGCTCAGCCCCAGGGTCTGGCGTAATACCGAGAACGCCGAAACGCTCACCGGCACGCTCAGCACGGTTTCGGAAAAGCGTGCAATCGTGCCCGACTGATCGCTGACACCGGACGCCAGCGGTTGGCCATTGACCTCCAGATCCAGCGCCACGCCGCTGTAGTCGATCGCCGTTTCGTTGGGGTTCTGCACGCGGATTTTCACGGCAAAGCGCACTTCCATGTCCTGGCTTTGCAGCGGCTCGATCCCGACGACATTGATGTTCAACGGGTCGCGATGGGGGAAGAGGGCGCAGGCGCTCAGGGAGAGCAACAGCAGGGAAAGGATGATGGCGTGGACGCTGCGCATGTAAACGCTCTCATAAAGAAAAGGGCTGACCCGCCACCGGCTCAGCCCTCGAGCCTTTCTAGCGGTTCAACTGTGTGCGACCGCCGCAGGCCGTGCAGGTTCACCCTTGGCCGGGACATCGGGGTTTTCCATGACCTGCAAGATCGAAGCTTCCGGATCGAAATCATCCTCTTCCAGCTCGATGAACTCCTCGGGCAGGAAGATGTTCAGCACGATAGCGCACAACGCACCGACGGTAATCGGTGATTCGAAGATGTTGTGCAGCGCCTTTGGCAGCTCGCGCAGCACTTCCGGCACCGCTGCGACCCCCAGCCCCATGCCGATGGAAATTGCCACGATCAGCATGTTGCGCCGATGCAGACCGGCTTCGGCGAGGATCTTGATGCCGGCCACCGCCACGGTGCCGAACATCACCAGCTCTGCGCCGCCGAGCACCGGTTTGGGCATCAATTGCAGCACCGCGCCGATCATCGGGAACAACCCCAGCAGCACCAGCAGGCCCGCAATGAAAAAAGCCACGTAGCGGCTGGCCACGCCGGTGAGCTGAATCACGCCGTTGTTTTGTGCAAAGGTCACCATCGGCATGCTGTTGAACACCGCCGCCATGGCTGAGTTGAGGCCATCAGCCAGCAGGCCGGACTTGATCCGGCGGATGTAGATCGGCCCCTTGACCGGTTGCCGGGAAATCATCGAGTTGGCGGTCAGGTCCCCGGCGGCTTCCAGCGGCGACACCAGGAAAATCACGGCCACCGGCACAAACGCCACCCAATCGAAATTGAAGCCGTACTTGAACGGCACCGGCACGCTCATCAGCGGTACGTCAGGCAGGCTGGCGAAATTGACATCGCCCATCAACCACGCCACGACATAACCGAGGGTCAGGCCGATGACAATCGCGCCGAGGCGCAAGAACGGCACATCGACCCGGTTCAACACCACAATCGTGCCGAGCACCAGAGCCGCCAACGCCAGATGACTGGCCGCGCCAAGGTCCGCTGCGCCGAAGCCGCCAGCGATGTCGGTCATGGCGACTTTGATCAGCGACAGGCCCATGAGGGTAATGATGGTGCCGGTCACCACGGGGGTGATCAGCATCCGCAGCTTGCCGATGAACTGGCTCAACACCACCTCGATAAACGCGGCGAAAAAGCACACACCGAAGATCGTCGAGAGGATTTCATCGGTGCCGCCACCCCGGGCCTTGACCATGAACCCGGCGCTGAGAATCACGCTGATGAACGAGAAACTGGTGCCTTGCAGGCACAACAGGCCGGAACCGATCGGGCCAAACCGACGCGCCTGAACAAACGTGCCCAGGCCCGAGACAAACAGCGCCATGCTGATCAGGTACGGGATTTCGCTTTGCAGGCCAAGGGCACCGCCCATGATCAGGGTGGGCGTGATGATGCCGACAAAACTGGCCAGTACATGTTGCAGGGCGGCGAAGACCGTGGCGCTAAGGTGTGGGCGATCGTTAAGGCCGTAGATCAGATCGGAGCGGGGCTGGGGTTTTGCGTGTTCGGATGAGGTCACGAGGAAAGCGCCAGGGGCCAGGTCAAAAAATGGAGGCGCAGGATGCCAGCAGCGCGCACCGAGGGCAAACGATACGCACGGAGATGTGGCGAGGGAGCTTGCTCCCGCTCGGCCGCGCAGCAGTCGCAATACAGACTCAACACCGCGTCAGCCGATTTGGGGTCCGCTTCGCGGCCCAGCGGGAGCAAGCTCCCTCGCCACAGGTCCGTGCGTTTTCATGCAAACGCGGCGAGCAGATCCTCTTCAAAGGCTTTCTGTGCATCCCCCGGCACCTGGGCGCGATGACGCGCCAGATGAAACGCCACATCAAAACTCATGTCATCCCGGCGCACGGCGCGCAGCAAGTCTTTGTCTTCCCAGCTGCGGGCAAAGTGTTCGGGTAAATAGCCGACATGCTTGCCGGACAGGATGAAGGCGAGGGTGCCTTCGACCTGCTCGGACCGTGCCGAACATAATTTGCCTTGAAACGGCTCGTCACTGCGCAGAAAACGATAGGGATGATCGACCCGGTCGCACGCCTGCAACGCCCGATCGTCTGGCGCATCGTCGGTGAACAGCGGATGCCCGGGGGCGCAATACAAGTGTTGGGTTTCGGTAAACAGTTCGCGGTAGTCAAACGCGCTTTGCACTTGGGAGAAATAGCCGATCGCCAGGTCCAGCCGTTGTTGCAGGAGCAAGCGTTCCATGTCGCCGGGCATGGCGCTCATCAACTCGATGCGCACCGATTCGTCCCGCTCGCGAAACCGCCGGATCGCATCGGCGACTTTTTTCAGCACCGATTGATCAAGGGCTTCCGACAAGCCCAGACGCACTTCACCGATCAAGCGACCCGCCACGCCGTTGGATTGATGACGGAACGCTTCGATGGATTCAAACAGCCCGCGCGTTGCGCTCAGCAACTGTTCGCCCTTGGGCGTGATCCGGAATCCACCCTTGCCGCGACTGCACAAGCGATAGCCGAGCCGGGTTTCGAGTTTGGCCATTTGCTGGCTGATGCTCGACTGGCTCAAACCCAATTCACCTTGCGCCGCGCTGAAACCGCCGCACTCGACCACGCGGACAAACAAGCGCAGCAGTTGCAGGTCGAGGTCGTGGAGTTGACCAAGCATCAAACATTACTCCGCAATAAAGTCAGGTTAACAAACTTGATATTTCGCCAATGTATCCGAGCGCGCACGCTGCAACCACTTCCTCTGGTCAGGTGTTTGTCATGGCTCCTCTATCCAAGCTGTGTTTACCCGCGCTGTTTCTCGCCATGGCCGCGTCGGCCCAGGCTGAGGAGAAGACCCTCAACCTCTATAGTTGGGCCGATTACGTGGCGCCTGAAACCTTGCAGCGCTTCGAAAAGGAAACCGGCATCCACGTGCGTTACGACACGTTCGATTCTTCGGAAGTGCTGGAAACCAAACTGCTCACCGGCGGCAGCGGTTATGACGTGGTGGTGCCGTCCTCCAGCGTGTTGGCCCGTGGGCTGGCGGCCGGTGCGCTGAAGGAAATTCCTCACGAAGGGCTCAAGGGCTACGCCAACCTCGATCCGGACCTGCTGGAAAAACTGGCGGCCGTCGACCCCGGCAATCGTTATGGCGTGCCCTATACCTGGGGCACGCTGGGGTTGGGGCTTAACGTCGAAGCGGTGCAAAAACGTTTGCCGGATGCGCCGCTCAACAGCCTTGATCTGCTGTTCAAGCCGCAATACGCCAGCAAGCTGAAGGACTGCGGGATTGCGATTCTCGACTCACCACAGGAAGTGATTGGCCTGGCGTTGCACTATCTCGGTAAAGATCCCTACAGCACCGACAAGGCAGATCTGACAGCCGCCGAGGCGTTGTTGCATCAGCTGCAGCCCAATGTGCTGTACGTCGCCACCGGGCGGCAGATCAGCGACCTGGCCAATGGCAGCGTGTGCCTGGCCTTGACCTACAACGGCGACGCCAGCATGGCCGCTGATCAGGCGCGCAAGGCCAACAAACCGTTCGAGGTGGCCTACCGGATTCCGAAGGAAGGCACGCTGGTCTGGCAGGACAACCTGGCGATTCCCAAGGACGCGCCGCACCCCGAGGCAGCTCGGGCGTTCATCGAATTCATGTTGCGCCCCGAATCCGTGGCGGCGCTGACCAACACGCTGTTCTTTGCCACGGCCAACCAGGCAGCGACGCCGCTGGTGGACGAAGCCGTGCGGACCGACCCGGACATCTACCCCCTGGCCGACACCCGCGAACGGCTGTACGCCGACCGCAGCATGAGCCTCAAGGACATGCGCTCGCGCACTCGCCTGTGGACCACTTTCCGTAGCCGCCAATAAATAATAGGAGATCACCATGGACGTCCCGATGCAAAACGATCAGGCCATGACCCGCGACAGCCTCTTTGGTACTGCCGCCGAAAGTACCTACGCCGGTATCACCAGTTTCATGCGTCGTCGCTACAGCCGTGATTTGCGCGGCGTCGACGTAGTGGTCAGCGGTGTGCCGTTCGACACCGCCACCAGCAACCGCCCCGGCGCGCGTTTCGGCCCGCGCGGCATTCGCGCTGCGTCGACCGGCATCGCCTGGGAACGTCACTGGCCATGGACGTTTGACCCGTTCGATCATCTGGCGGTCATTGACTACGGTGATTGCGCCTTCGATTACGGCTCGCCGCACTCGGTGCCGGAAAGCATCGAGGCCCACGCCGAGCACATCCTGAACGGCGGTTGCGCGATGCTGACGTTCGGCGGTGACCATTTCATCAGTTACCCGCTGCTCAAGGCCCATGCGCGCAAACATGGTCCGCTGTCGCTGATTCACTTCGACGCCCACAGCGACACTTGGCCGGACGAAGAGGGCAAGCGCGTCGACCACGGGACGATGTTCTGGCACGCGGCCAAGGAAGGCCTGGTGGATCCGGCACGTTCGGTGCAGATCGGTTTGCGCACCACCAATGATGATCACCAGGGCTTTGCGGTGCTGGATGCGCGGCAGGTGCATCGGCAAGGGTGTGAGGCGATTGTCGAGGCGATCCGTGCGCGGGTGGGGGATAACCCGGTGTACCTGACGTTCGATATCGATTGCCTCGACCCGGCGTTTGCACCGGGCACCGGAACGCCGGTGTGTGGTGGTTTGAGCACGGTGCAGGCGCTGGAGATTCTCGGCGGGTTGCGCGGGATCAATCTGGTGGGGATGGACGTGGTGGAAGTGGCGCCGGCCTACGACCACGCGGACATTACCTCACTGGCAGCGGCGACATTGGCGATGGAGATGCTGTGCCTGTATGCGGCCAGGCACAAAATAGACCGGTAAGACGTCTTCGCGGGCAAGCCTCGCTCCTACAGATTTGTGGCGTTCACAGACTTTGTGTTCGCCGCAATTCTGTAGGAGCGAGGCTTGCCCGCGAAGCTTTTTCAGGCCACAGGAATGATTGGCAGGTCGAGGGTTTCACCGCCGGTAAACCGCGCCGCCGAACCGGCAATCGTTTCATGTGGCACACCCTTCGGCACGTCGCTGACCCCATCAAGCCGCGACAATTGATCCGGGCTCAATTGCACGGTCAACGCGCCCAATGTCGCATCCAGTTGCTCACGAGTCCGCGAACCGAGAATCGGAATCAGCGCCGTCGTCGAACGCGTGGCCTTCTCCCGCAGCCAGGCAATGGCCACGTGGGTCGGCGTGGCGTTAAGCTCTGCCGCCACCGCGAGCAAGGTGTCGAGCAGGGCTGTTTCGTGGGCGCTTTTCTCGGTGTGGATCAGCATGCCGAGTTTAGCGGCGCGGTTATTGTCATCATTGCTGCGGTACTTGCCCGTGAGAAACCCGCCACCCAACGGCGACCAAATCGTAGCCGCCAGCCCGAGCGCTTCGGCCATCGGCAACAACTCACGTTCGGCGGTGCGTTCGGCCAGGCTGTATTCGGCCTGAATCGCTGCAATCGGCGCAAAGCCAAGGACTTCGGCCAAGACATCGGCGCGAGCAATGCGCCAGGCCGGGAAGTTCGACAGCCCGGCGTAGTGAATCTTGCCGGCACGCACCAGGTCGTCGAAGCCACGCAGGATCTCTTCCATCGGCGTCACGCCGTCACTGATGTGCGCCCAAAACAGGTCGATGTGATCGGTGTTGAGCCGTTTAAGGCTTTCTTCCACGGCGCGGACCATGTTCTTGCGGTTGTTGCCGGTGTGGGAAATGCCTGCGGCCGGTGTGGTGCCCATGGTGTATTTGGTGGCGATGACCAGGCGATCGCGTTCCGGCGCGATGAATTCGCTGAGCATGGCTTCCGACTGGCCGGCCTGATAACCGTTGGCGGTGTCGATAAAGTTGCCGCCGGCTTCCAGGTAACCGTCGAAAATGCGCTTGGCTTCGTCACGCTCGGCGCCATGCCCCCAGCCAGTGCCGAAGTTACCGGCGCCCAGCGCCAATTCCGAAACCCGCAAGCCGGTTTTGCGGCCGAAGACTTTGTAATGCATGAGGTAACTCCTAAAGAACGACGCCGGGGGTGATTTAAATGTCTAGCAACATGTATTTAATATGATGCGAGTAATATTGTCCGTCAAGACGCTTTTCCATTCAGGGCAAAAGGGCCGACCGCCGGGCAATGAGCTCCTGCCAGTTTCTGACAGCAGCCTCTGCTAAGCTCCGACGACTTTTCAGGAAAGAGCCTGCCGATCGTGTCGCGTACCACTCGTTTACTCACGTTGCTGCAAGTGCTGCGAGGCAAAAGTCGTCCGGCCACGGCCGCGACGCTCGCCGGTGAATTGCAGATTTCCGAACGCACGCTGTACCGCGACATCGCCGAGTTGACGGCGCTGGGCGCACCGATCTTCGGCGAAGCCGGTGTCGGTTACGTGTTGCGCAGCGGATTGTTCCTGCCGCCCTTGATGCTCAATGCCGACGAAACCGAAGCCATCGTGCTCGGATTGCGATACGTCGATCAGCGTGGCGACGAGGTCTTGAGCAAAGCGGCGGCCGATGCCCTGGCCAAGATTGCTGCCGTGTTGGCGCCTGAAGCTCAGGATGCCTTGCGCAACCCGACGGTGCTGCCTGGCCCGCGCGGCTATGGATATCCGCAAAATGCCGTGCCGTTGAACGTGTTTCGCCAGGCCATCCGCGATCAGTCCAAGCTGAACATCGATTATGCGGACGCTCAGCAGGTGCCCAGTCAGCGGCTGATCTGGCCACTGGCGCTGGGTTTTCTCAATGAGGTGCGGATCATTGTCGCCTGGTGTGAGTTACGCAGTGCCTACCGCACCTTTCGCACCGACCGCATCTCCGCCGCCCATGAGCAGGGCGAGCGCTATCCGGGGCGGCGCAGCGACCTGTTGCGTACCTGGCGCAAGCACATGCAACTGGATGAAGCCGGGCGTTTCACTCCTGACAAGAACTGACACAGACCTGTTCTAGCATGGCTCCAGAATCAATCAACAAGGAGCCGCACCCATGTCCAATCCAGCCTCTTCACTGGCGCCCGCCATCGCCGCCTACATTGCAGCCGCCAACGCCCGCGACACCTCGCGGGTCGGCAGCTTTTTTGCCGAGGATGCCAACGTGTTCGATGAGGGCCAGCACCGGATCGGCACGCAAGCCATCGCCCAATGGATGCAAGACACCGCGCAACGGTATGAACCACGGGTCGAAGTGCTCGACGTTCAATTGCGCACCGGCAAAGTGCTGGTGCACAACCTGATTTCCGGAACCTTTCCCGGCAGTCCGCTGGAACTGCGCTACATGTTCCGCCTCAACGAGCAGGGCAAGATCGCCCGACTGGACATCTCTCTGTAAACCGAACGCGATCCTGTAGCAGCTGGCAAAGCCTGCGTTCGGCTGCGCAGCAGCCGTGAATTCAGGCACTGCGGTCTATCAGATAATCCGAGGGCGCAGGATTTACGATTGCTGCGCAGCCGAACGCAGGCTCCGCCAGCTGCTACAGGAAAACGTATACTCTCGCGCATGAATGTCGACTCTCCCTTAAGCGCCTGGCAACACGCCATCGAACAGAAGGGCTTCGTCCAGGACGAAGCCCAGGAACATGCCGTGTGGGCGCTGCAAAAATGCCACGAAGCCTTGCATGAAGGGCGCACGCCGATCACTGGCGTTTACCTCTGGGGCCCGGTCGGACGGGGCAAGACCTGGTTGATGGATCAGTTCTACCAAAACCTCAAGGTCCCGGCCCGACGCCAACACTTTCACCACTTTATGGGTTGGGTGCATCAGCGCTCGTTCCAGCTGACCGGCACTGCCGACCCGTTGCAGGCGCTGGCCCGTGAGTTGAGCCACGAAGTGCGGGTGCTGTGTTTCGATGAGTTGTTCGTCAACGACATCGGTGACGCGATCATTCTCGGGCGTTTGTTTCAGGTGATGTTCGAGCAGGGCGTGGTGGTGGTCTGCACCTCCAATCAACCGCCGGACCAGCTGTACGCCGATGGCTTCAACCGCGACCGCTTCGTGCCCGCCATCGAGGCGATCAAAAAGCACATGCAAGTAATCGCGGTGGACGGCGGCGAAGACCATCGCCTGCATCCCGGGGCGGGTCTGCAACGGTATTGGGTAGCGGCGCCCGGGCAGCCCAGCGCGCTCGCTGAAGTGTTCAACGCGTTGACCGCAGGCCAGCCCACGTCCAGCGATCCGATCACGGTCGGTTTCCGCTCGATCAATGTGGTGCAGGCCAGTTCGACAGTACTCTGGTGTCGCTATGCCGACCTGTGCGAGCAACCGTTCGCCGCGATGGACTTCATGGCGCTGTGCGACACCTTCAGCGCTATTCTGTTGAGCGACGTGCCAAATTTGAGCGCACAGAAACGCGAAGGACGCATCGCCCGAGGCACGGAAGACGGTGCCGAACGGGTCGCCGCCGGTGATCGCGAGCTGCCGCAATTGTCGGTGCATGACGACGGTGTCCGGCGTTTCATTGCGCTGGTGGACGAGTGCTACGACCGCAAGGTGCCGCTGTACCTCGAAGCGCAGGTGCCGATGACGGCGTTGTACACCGAGGGTTACCTGGAATTCCCGTTCCGCCGCACGTTAAGCCGTTTACAGGAAATGCAGCTGCAACGTTTCGCCGAAGCCTAATTGTCGGGAGCCGCGAACATGAATCAGCCCCTGTCTCATCATTTGCTGACCATGGCGTATCAGAATGCCTGGGCCAATTACCGACTCGCCAAAGCCTGGAATCAGTTGAGCCCGGCGGAACTGGCAGCACCGCGAGTAAGCTTCTTTCCCAGCCTCATCGCCACCCTCAACCACATCCTGACCTGCGACTGGTTTTACGTGGATGCGCTGGAGCGGGAACTGCGCGGGGACGATCCGCATCCTGATTGTTATGTGTTTTTCACCGAGGACGTACCGTTCGCGGCGGCCGCCGACCTGCAACGTGAACAAGCGCATGTCGACCGTCGCCTGATTGCCTACTGCGAACAATTGCGCGACGCCGACCTGGGGCGAATCGTGACCATTGCCCGGGACACGCCGCAACATGACAGCCGTTTGCGCCTGCTGTCGCATCTGTTCGAGCACCAGATTCATCATCGCGGTCAGGTTCACGCGATGCTCAGCGACACCTCGGTCAAGCCGCCGCAACTGGACGAGTTTTTCTGCGTTGGTGAATCGCACCTGAGGGCCGGGGATTTTGCTGAATTGGGCTGGACCGAAACGCTGATTTGGGGTGTTTGAGAGAGGTTCGGGTTGTCGCCGATTGCGCCTCGCGATAATGTCCGTCGACCTCCCGGCGCGAGCGACGCGCCGAGACAACTTGACGGGACGTTGACGATGGGAATGGAATCCGCAGAAATTCTGGTACTTCAGGCCAGCTACACCAATGCGCTGCATGCCGAGGCGATCGGTGTGGTGCTCAATGCCTACGCCGAAGACCCGATGGGCGGCGGGCAGCCATTGCCCGAAGACATCCTGCGACAACTGCCGGGGGAACTGGCCAAGCGTCCTCATGCGTTCAGCGTACTGGCGTTTGTCGGGGGCGCGCCGGCCGGGCTGGTCAATTGCTTTGAAGGTTTCTCGACGTTTGCCTGTCGGCCGCTGGTCAACGTGCACGATGTGTCGGTGGTGCCCAAGTTTCGCGGTCTGGGGCTGAGTCAGAAAATGCTGCAAAAGGTTGAAGATATTGCCCGTCAACGCGGCTGCTGCAAGATCACTCTGGAAGTCCTCGAGGGCAATGCCGTCGCGCAGGCGTCTTATGGCAAGTTCGGATTTGCCCCCGGCATGTTCGACCCGGCCCATGGCCGAATGCTGTTCTGGACCAAGGACCTTTAACGCCACATGAACAGCCTCGATGACGCGCAGGGCAGGGCACCCGTGACAACAGACAAACCGTGGGTGATTTTCCTGATCTTCCTGCGCCTGGGGCTGACCTCGTTTGGCGGTCCTGTCGCGCATCTGGGCTATTTTCGTAGCGAGTTCGTGGCGCGTCGGCGCTGGTTGAGCGAAGCCGCTTACGCCGAATTGATTGCCCTGTGCCAGTTTTTGCCGGGCCCGGCGAGCAGTCAGGTGGGCATGGCGCTGGGTTTGTCCCGTGCCGGCTATTCGGGGGCATTGGCGGCGTGGGTAGGGTTTACCTTGCCCTCGGCGCTGATCCTGACGCTGCTGGCATTGGGCATCTCCCACGGTGGCTGGGCGTTGCCGGCAGGTTTGATTCACGGGCTGAAAATTGTCGCCGTCGCCGTGGTTGCCCAGGCCGTGTGGGGAATGGCCCGCACGTTATGCCGAGGTCCGGTGCAAGTGGGCATCATGCTGGTGGCGACTGCCGGGGTGTTGCTCTGGCCAACGACTGGCGGGCAGTTGACGGTGATGGTCGTGGCCGCGGTGATCGGCCTGGCTTTGCTGAACAACACAAATGCAGCGCAAAGGGAGGGCCTGTCGATTCGGGTCAGTCGACGGGCAAGCTGGCTGGCGATTGGATTGTTCGTGGCTTTGCTGCTGGGTTTACCGCTAATCGCGCATCACTGGCCGGACTCGCTGACCCGCTTGTTCGACAGCTTCTACCGCACGGGGGCGCTAGTGTTCGGCGGCGGTCATGTCGTATTGCCGCTGTTGCAAAGTCAGGTGGTGAGCACGGGATTGCTGGGCAATGACGTGTTTCTCGCCGGTTACGCCGCCGCGCAAGCGATGCCGGGGCCGCTGTTCACGTTTGCGGCTTTTCTCGGTGCGTCCATCAGCGGCTGGAGTGGTGCGCTGGTGGGCGTCTTGGCGATTTTCCTGCCGTCGCTGCTGTTGGTGATCGGCGTCCTGCCGTTCTGGCAGCGCTTGCGCGGTAATGGCCGGGTGCAAGCGGCGCTGTCCGGGGTGAATGCCGGGGTGGTCGGGTTATTGTTGGCCGCGTTGTATCAGCCATTGTGGACCACTTCGATCCTCAGCCCGCTGGATGTTCTGTTGGCGTTTCTGGCATTGATGGCGCTGCTGTTCTGGCGATGCCCGCCATGGTTGCTGGTGCTGCTGGGCGGGATTTGCGGTGTGCTGCTGGGCGCGTGAACCCTATCGAACAGGCATAAAAAAGGGCGTCCGTCCGGACGCCCGTTTGCCATCGTTTATTTCGGCCGATAGGTTTCGGTCACTTGTGCGGTTTGATCGTTCGGAACCCTTAGTTCAATAGTCCTGGTTTCGATGCCGTTAGCTTGCTGTTGTTTGAGGTGCAGGGTTTCGAAGTAATACCTCATTCGCTCGGCGCCGCCTTCGGCAAAGGCTGCGGTCGAACCGAACATCATCAGACTGGCGAGGATCAACGCGGTACGTTTCATGGTGTGCCTCCCACTACGGATATAGGGTGCTCTTTCGTCCATGAAGCAATGTTGCCGAGCCATTATCCGCCGATTCCGTCAATTGGGAATTAACCGCGTCAGAGCTTCCAGTCCAGGCTCAGCGTGACTGTGCGAGGGTCGCCCCAATAGACGCCGTTATAGAACCCGACGTTGTCGTAATACTTTTTGTCGAACAGGTTGTCGACGTTCAGAGAAGCGGACAGGTGCTTGTCGAACTCATACCGCGACATCAGCTTGACCACGGTGTACGCCTCCTGGCGGATGTTGGTGCTGGCGGTGATGATCTCGCCATCGGCGCCACGGCCGACCGGGCGTCTGGCGGCGCGGTAGACATCGCTTTGCCAGTTCACGGCGCCGCCCACGGTCAGTGCCTGCCAGTCGCCGGGCAAGCGATAAGCCGTGGAGAAGCGGAACATGTTCAACGGCTGGGCGGTGTTGTTGCGCTGCTTCTCGCCATTGGCCGAGTGGGTGTAGGTGTAGCCGGCCGTCATGTTCCAGCCTGCCATGACCTCGCCGGAGACCTCGGCTTCGAAGCCCTGGACCTTGTTGCCTTTACCCCCTGATTTGAAGAACTCTTCACCGGTGACCGGGTCCGGTGGCACCGAGTCGTCGCGTTCGGCGACGTTGTCCTGCTTGCTCCAGAACACCGCGGTGGCGAGGTTAAGTCGCTCTTCCAGCAGGCTGCCCTTGAGCCCCAGTTCATAGTTGCTGCCGACCACCGGTTCGAGGTATTTGCGATTGCTGTCGCGGTCGTCCTGTGGCTTGAAAATATCGGTGTAGCTGACGTACACGGTGTATTCAGGCGTGAGGTCGTAAAGCAGCCCGGCATACGGCGTCCAGATGTCGTTGTGCTGCTGGCTGATGGCTTCGACACCGGTCCGTTGCAGGTTGCTGTCGTATTTGTAGGTGTTTTTCGAGATCTCCCAGCTGCCGTAGCGACTGCCGAGTACCGCGTGCAGGTCGTCGGTCAGGGTCAAGCGCGTGGCCAGGTAACCGGCCTTTTGCCGGGTGCTTTCATCGGAGCCTTTCAGGCCGGTGACGGTGTCCGGGAATTTGGGAATGCCGCCCATGTACTTCCAGTCGGGGACTTTCTCGTAATCCGGCGACCGTGCGCCGTCAATGGTGTAAGGGTTGTCTTCGCCGCGTTCGGCTTCGCCATAGCCGATCATCATTTCGTGCTCACGCCCGAACAGCGAATAAGGCCCCGACACGTTGAAGTCATAGGCCTTCATTTTTTGCGTGCCAACCATGTGGCTGACGTTGGCTGTCATGCCGCTGCGATCCGCCTCGGGGAAGCCGCCACCGCCGTAGTAGATCTTGCCGTCGGTGTCACTCTCGCGGTGGGTGTAGGCCGCCTTGAGGTGCCAGCCGGCGCCCAGTTGCTGGTCCAGCGTGGCAAACGCGGTCTTGTCCTTCAGCGGCCAGGAGCTCCACGGTGTGGCCATGTTGGTGGAGCGTCCGAGGTTGGCTTTGCTGCCGTCAGCATTCCAGTAGGGCACGGTGCCCCAGGAGGTGCCTTGCACCTGCTTGTCCTGATAGTCGTAACCCACGGCCAGCACGGTGTCGTCGGTCAGGTCGGCTTCGACAATCCCGTAGCCGACTTCCCGTTGCAGCTCGTATTTGTCTCGGTAGGAACCGCTGTCGCGATAGGCCAGCACACCGCGAGCGCGAAGGCGCCCGTCGAAGGCCAGTGGTCCGCCGACGTCGACATAACTGTAGTAATCGTCATAGCTGCCGCCGCTGACACCGGTCTGGGCCGCCCATTGTGCGGTCGGTCGTTTGCGCACCATGTTGATCGTCGCAGAAGGATCGCCGGCGCCCGTGGTCAGGCCCGTCGCGCCGCGAACCACTTCGATACGGTCGTAGATGATGGTGTCGGAATCGGACTTCATGTAGCTGAAGGTGTTGAGCATCCCGTCGATCTGGAAATTGTTGATCGAGTAACCGCGGGACGAATAGCTGACGCGGTCCGAGTCGTTGTGCTGAACCACCACGCCGGTGGTCTGGCTCATGGCTTCGGAGAGCGTGCCGAGTTTGAAATCGTCCATTTGCTGGCGCGTGACCACGGACACCGATTGCGGCGTTTCCTTGATCGACAGGTTCAGCCGCGTCGCGGTGCTCATGGCACCGGTGGTGTACGACTCGGTGTTTTCGGTGGTGCTGCCCAAGCCCTGGGCGGTCACGTTGGTGGCGCCCAGTTCAAGGGTGCGGCTCGGTTCTTGATCCGGGACGGTTTCAGCCAGCAGGTCGGGGCTCAGGGCAGCACTGCATAGGCCCAAGGTAAAGGTCATGGAACGGGTGATAGGCGCGAACATCGCAGCCGACTCCTTGTCTTCGAGGGAAAAATTCCGTTTGTTCAAAGACGAAGGGTGGAGGGGGGATTTAGGTCTAAACGAGAATTATTGTTATTTTAAGATGTTTCGGGGAGCTAGCGTGCGGGAACAGCGGGCTGGCGCAATCCCCTGTGGGAGTGAGCTGTGGCGAGGGGATACATCCCCGCTGGACTGCGAAGCAGGCCCAGGATTTTGGGGCGGCTGCGCCACCCAGCGGGGCGGTGCGACGTTTCGATAAATCCCCTCGCCACAGCTCGCTCCCACAAGTTCCTCTCCGTATTGAAAGATCGGAGCCGGTCTCTCAGGACATCATTTCTGTGCGACTGCAGGATCGGTCGGCGTGCTTTTCGGTTTCATCAGGCTGAAGTCGATCAGCGGACGCGACTGACGCTCATACGGATTGCCGATCATCAGCGGACGCGGCGTGAAGCTGTCGCTGACCAGACTCTTGCTGCGGTCCAGTTCATCGAAACTCAGGCCCGCCAAGTCAGCCCAGGTGTGGATCAGGTGCGAGCTGCTGTAAGGCCGCCCCAGGTCACCGGCAAAACTCCAATCATGGGTTTCACGCCATTTCGGCGAAGCCCAGGCCATGAACGGAATGGTGTACATCGGCGCCGTCGGCTTAGCTTCGTTGCGCCCCAGCGTGCTGTGGCCCGCGGAGTCGAAGACATCTTCGCCGTGGTCCGAAAGGTACATCAGGAAGCCGTTCGGATCGGACTTCGCATAGTCCTTGATCAGGCTCGACACCACGAAGTCGTTGTACAGCACGGCGTTGTCATAGCTGTTGTACGTCGGCACCTGGTCATCACGCACGCCGTCCGGTACACCCTTGCGATCGGTGAACTTGTTGAAGGTCGGCGGGTACCGGTACTGATAGCTCATGTGCGTACCGAGCAAATGCACCACGATCAGCTTGCGCGGCGCGGCGTCTGCCAGGGCCTTGTTGAACGGCGCGATGACGTCGCCGTCGTACTGCGCGGCGTTCTGGTTGCGGTTGTTGTTCAGGTACACCTGCTCGTCGGCCTGTTCGGAGAACGTCGTGAGCATGGTGTTGCGCTTGGTCATGGTTTGCTGGTTGGTGATCCAGAAGGTCTTGTAACCCGCCTGTTTCATCATGCTGACCAGGGACGGCGTGGACAGGTAAAGGTCCGGGTTTTCTTCGTCGGCGAAAGTCAGCACCTGCTGCAACGCCTCGATGGTGTAAGGGCGCGGGGTGATGACGTTGTCGAAGACCGCCATCTGATCCTTGAGCTTGTCCAGTTCCGGCGTGGTTTCACGCGGGTAGCCGTAGAGGCTCATGCGCTGACGGTTGGTGGACTCGCCGATCACCAGCACCAGGGTCGCCGGCTGGTTGGCCATCGTGTCCTTGAGGTTCTTGAGCGGTGGAATCTTGCTCGCGCTGTCGAGCATGTCTTGCATGCCGGCCAGGGTGTCGAGGTAACGGTGATACGCCACCGCCATCTGCCAAGGCACCGCCGGCTCGATGCGGGTTTCGAATTTCTCGAAGCCACCGGCCAGGCTGCCGGTGCGCGCGGTCTGCTTGATCAGCGGGTAACCGACCACGGCCACCAGAATGGCGGTGGCGGCAACCAGCGCTCGACCGCGGGGCATGTACACCGGGCGCAAGCGCGTCCACAGGAAATACGCGAACAGGGTGTGGGCGAGGAACGCCGCCACCATCCACCAGGCGAAATACTGGGTCATGTACTCGCCCGCTTCAGAGATGTTCGATTCGAACATGATGAAGATGACGCTTTGGGAGAATTCCTGCTGATAGATGAAGAAGTAACCCAGGCTGGCCATCGAACAGGCCCACAGCACCACGCCGATCAACGCGGCCATGACGCGTGTCTGTTTAGGGAACAGCAGCATCGGCGCGAGCCAGATGGCGCTCATTACAAAGGCCTGGCGGAACCCGGTGAAACCCGAGGTGCCCGTCAGTTGGATCAGCAGTTGGGTAATGCCGGAAAAATACCAGAAGAACAGGAACAACCAGAGAAATCCTGCCCAATCGAAACCTTTCGCAGTCGTAGTGCTGCGTTTAAACACAGTCATTCATCGCTCCAGCCAGGAAATCACGTCGACCCGTCGGGAGTCTTCCATGTTGCCGACGAACGAAAGCCGCGCGGATACCGAGCGGCCATAATGAGCCGGAGTATCAACACTTCGATGTGAAAACTTTGTGAGTTGCCGCAAACGGCAAGGCGGGGAGGCGGTGTCGGAAACAGCAGGGGGCTGTTTCCGAATCAAGCGTAGAGATCAGGCGTGAGGCGCGCGCGCAGTGACGGGCAAGGGCTGAGCCGAAGAGCTTTGTGTGAGTAAGCGCAGCTGCGCGAGCTCCTGCTTCAACAGGTCGCGCTCTTCTTTCAACTGGCGCAATTCATCACGACGGATCGTGACGTAAAGGGTTTGTGCTGGCCGTGCTGCTTGTACTGTGCCCATTGCTCACCTCGCAAATGGCGTGCATCAACTGTAAAACCGCCCCGACATCGGGTGCTGAATTACTATCGGCGCCGATTTTGATTTCTTTTGCCCCCGAAGGGAACTTTTTTATTTTTCATGGTCGTTGTGTCTTGGGTTCGATTTTCGACGTTATCAGTCAGGATCGGGCACAATGCCCGGAAACTTCACGCCAACGCTCTGGACTAACCCACATTAGTCGCGTTGGGCTATAACCTTTGACACACATTATTTGTAGTAGGGAGCATCAGCACATGCAACTCGGGATTATTGGACTGGGCCGCATGGGCGGAAATATTGCGCGTCGCCTGATGCTCAACGGGCATACCACCGTTGTTTACGACCGTAATACCGCCTTCGTCGACACCTTGGCCGCAGAAGGCGCCAAGGGCGTCATCGACCTGCCGGCGCTGGTCGCAGGCCTGGCCAAGCCACGTGCGGTGTGGGTCATGCTGCCGGCCGGCGCACCGACCGAAGACACCATCGACACCCTGAGCACCTTGCTCGAAGCCGGCGACACCATCATCGACGGCGGCAACACCTTCTATAAGGACGACATCCGCCGGGCGAAAACCCTGTCGGAGAAAGGCCTGCACTACATCGACGTCGGCACGTCCGGCGGCGTCTGGGGCCTGGAGCGCGGGTACTGCATGATGATCGGCGGCGAAGCCGAGGTGGTGAAACGCCTTGACCCGCTGTTCGACAGCCTGGCCCCTGGCATGGGCGATATCCCGCGCACCAAGGACCGCAAGTCGGAAGATGATCGCGCCGAGCGCGGTTACATCCACGCCGGCCCTGCAGGCTCTGGCCATTTCGTGAAGATGATCCACAACGGCATCGAGTACGGAATGATGCAGGCCTTCGCCGAAGGCTTCGACATCCTCAAGACCAAGGCCAGCACCAACCTGCCGGAAGATCAGCGTTTTGACCTGAACGTGGCCGACATCGCCGAAGTCTGGCGCCGTGGCAGCGTTGTGTCGTCGTGGTTGCTCGACCTGACCGCCGACGCACTGGCCAGCGATCCGAAACTCGACGGGTACGAAGGTGCAGTGGCTGACAGCGGTGAAGGCCGCTGGACCATCGAAGCCGCCATGGAGCAATCGGTGCCCGTACCGGTGCTGTCGAACTCGCTGTTCTCGCGCTACCGTTCGCGCGGCCAAGGCACCTTTGGCGACAAAATTCTCTCGGCCCAGCGCTTCGGCTTCGGCGGCCATGTGGAGACTTCGAAAAAATGACCCGTCTGATCCGCAATAAATCCAAGGCAGAACCCGCACCGCCGACCACGCTGTTTTTGTTCGGTGCCCATGGTGACCTGGTCAAGCGCTTGCTGATGCCGGCGCTGTACAACCTGAGTCGCGACGGTCTGCTTGGCGATGGACTGCGGATCATCGGTGTTGACCACAACGCCATCAGTGATGAAGCCTTTGCGCAGAAGCTCGAAGATTTCATCCGCACCGAAGCGGCCAGCAAAGTCGGCAAGGGCGACGAAGCCCTTGACCCGACGCTGTGGGCCAAACTGGCCAAAGGCATCAGCTACGTCCAAGGCGATTTCCTGGACGACAGCACTTATCAGGCGCTGGCGGCGAAAATCGCCGCCAGCGGCACGGGCAACGCGGTGTTCTATCTGGCCACCGCGCCACGGTTCTTCAGTGAAGTGGTGCGCCGCCTCGGCGCCGCCGGCTTGCTGCAAGAGACGCCCGAAGCGTTCAGAAGGGTGGTGATCGAAAAACCGTTCGGCTCCGACCTGCACACCGCTGAAGCGTTGAACGCCTGTTTGCTCAAGGTCATGTCGGAAAACCAGATCTACCGGATCGATCACTACCTGGGCAAGGAAACCGTGCAGAACATTTTGATCAGCCGGTTCTCCAACAGCCTGTTCGAAGCGTTCTGGAACAACCATTACATCGACCACGTACAGATCACCGCCGCCGAAACCGTCGGCGTAGAAACCCGTGGCAGTTTTTATGAACACACCGGCGCCTTGCGGGACATGGTGCCCAATCACCTGTTCCAGTTGCTGGCGATGGTGGCGATGGAACCGCCGGCAGCCTTTGGTGCTGACGCGGTCCGTGGCGAGAAAGCCAAAGTGGTCGGCGCGATACGTCCGTGGTCCACGGAGGAGGCGCGGGCCAACTCGGTGCGTGGCCAATACGCGGCCGGCGAACTCAATGGCAAATCCTTGGCGGGTTATCGCGAGGAAGCCAACGTCGCGCCCGACAGCAACACCGAAACCTATGTCGCGCTCAAAGTCATGATCGACAACTGGCGCTGGGTCGGCGTGCCGTTCTACCTGCGCACCGGCAAGCGCATGAGCGTGCGTGACACCGAGATCGTCATCTGCTTCAAGCCTGCACCCTACGCGCAGTTCCGCGATACCGAGGTCGATGAGCTGCAACCGACCTACCTGCGGATTCAGATTCAGCCCAACGAAGGCATGTGGTTCGACCTGTTGGCCAAGCGGCCCGGGCCGGCCCTGAAAATGGCCAACATCGAATTGGGTTTTGCCTACAAGGATTTCTTTGAGATGCAGCCGTCCACCGGCTACGAAACGCTGATCTACGATTGCCTGACCGGTGATCAGACGCTGTTCCAGCGCGCCGACAACATCGAGAACGGCTGGCGCGCCGTGCAGCCATTCCTCGACGCATGGCAGCAGGACGCGAGCGTGCAGCGCTATCCGGCGGGCGAGAACGGCCCGCAGGCGGCTGATGAACTGCTGGTCCGCGACGGTCGCGTCTGGCACAGCCTCGGATGAGTGACGTCACGCCACAACCCATCCGTTTTCTATTGAGCGACATGGACGGCACGTTGCTGCTGCCCGATCACAGCCTCAGTCAGCGCACCATCGAGGCTGTCCGTTCGTTACGTGAGGCTGGCGTGCTGTTCAGCCTGGCTACTGGGCGTCCACCGAAAGCCATGCTGCAGCAGATCGAAGCCCTCGGTGTCGACCTGCCGACGGCGGCATTCAATGGCGGCACGATCGTCCATCCGGACGGCAGCTTGCTGGTCGCGCATTATTTGCCGGCCACGGCTGCGCTGACGGCGTTGGCGCTGTTTGCCGATCAGCCGGAGGTTGAAATCTGGGTATTCAGTGGCGGTGACTGGTTGCTGAAGGACCCGAACGGGCCGATGGTCCCGCGCGAGCAGCACGGCCTCGGCTATCCGCCGGTGGTGGTCGAGAGTTTCGAGCCGTACCTGACGCGCATCGACAAGATCGTCGCCACCAGCAACAACACGCAACTGTTGATCGAACTGGAAGCGCAGTTGCTGCCGAAAGTGGAAGGCCAGGCACAAGTCTCTCGGTCGCAACCGGTGTATCTGGACGTGACGGCGATGCAGGCCAACAAGGGCGCCGCACTGGCGACACTGGCGGAGTTTCTGGGTGTGCCGCTGGAGCAGACTGCCGCGATGGGCGATGGCGGCAATGACCCGGCGATGTTTCATCGTGCCGGGTTGTCGATTGCCATGGGGCAGGCGGAAGAGGCGGTGAAGCGCCAGGCCGACGTGATGACAGGTCCCAATACCGAAGACGGCGCGGCCCAGGCGATCGAGCGGTATATCCTCAACGCGGGTTAAACCGCGTTATCGTTCTTCGCGGGCAAGCCTCGCTCCTACAGATCCACCGCTGACCTGTAGGAGCGCGGCTTGCCCGCGTAGGCGTCAAACCTGCTAACTCAAAGCCAGAAACTGACGGCGTACCAACCCAGCACACCCATTACCACCGTATACGGCAACGCCATCCACACCATCCGCCCATACGACAGGCGAATCAGCGGCGCAATCGCCGACGTCAGCAAAAACAGAAACGCCGCCTGGCCATTAGGCGTCGCCACGCTCGGCAGGTTAGTGCCGGTATTGATCGCAATGGCCAGCGTTTCGAAGTGCTCACGGCTCATGTGCCCGGAGATGAACGCCTGTTTCACTTCGGTGATGTAAATGGTCGCCACAAACACGTTATCGCTGATGGCCGACAGCAAACCGTTGGCAATGAACAACATGCCCGGCTGCTGATCTGCCGGCAGCGCCAGCACCCACTGGATCAGCGGCGTGAACAGCTGCTGATCGTGAATAACCGCCACCACCGCAAAAAACACCACCAGCAACGCTGTGAATGGCATGGCGTCCTTGAACGCGTTGCCGATGCGGTGCTCGTCGGTAATGCCGGTGAAGGAAGTGATCAGCACGATTACCATCAAGCCGATCAGGCCGACTTCAGCGATATGAAGCGCCAGCCCTGCAATCAGGATCAACGCCGCGGCGCCTTGCACCAGCAAGGCTGCGCGTTGGCGTGCAGTGCGTTCAGCGTTGTCTTCGGCCGCATAGTTGGACAGCACCGCGCGCACGTTGTCCGGCAGCAGCGTGCCGTAACCGAACCAGCGCAGTTTCTCCAGCAGCACGCACGTCACCAGGCCCGCTGCCAGCACCGGCAGCGACACCGGGGCAACTTTCAGGAAAAACTCGGCGAAGTGCCAGCCCATTTCATGGCCGATCAACAGGTTCTGCGGCTCGCCGACCAGCGTGCAGACGCCGCCCAATGCCGTGCCCACGGCGCCGTGCATCAGCAGGCTGCGCAGGAAAGCACGGAACTGTTCGAGGTCGTCATGGTGCAGTTTGGGCAGGTGCTGGTCATCACTGAACTCACTGTCCTGACGCGGATCATTGCCCGAGGCGACGCGGTGATACACCGAATAAAAGCCTACGGCGGCACTGATGATCACCGCCGTCACCGTCAGAGCATCGAGGAACGCCGACAGGAACGCCGAGAGAAAGCAGAACATTAAGGCCAGCAGAGGCTTGGAACGAACCCCCAGCAATAGGCGCGAGAACAGAAACAGCAGCAGGTCTTTCATGAAGTAGATGCCCGCCACCATGAACATCAGCAGCAGGATGACCGGAAAGTTGTGTACCAGTTCGTTATAGAGTGCCTGGGGCGTGGTCATTTTCAGCAGTAGCGCTTCAATCAGCAGCAACCCGCCCGGCATCAGCGGATAACATTTGAGCGCCATGGCCAGGGTGAAGATGAACTCCAGCACCAGCAGCCAACCGGCCGCCACCGGACCGACTGTCCACAACACCAGGGCGTTGAGAATCAGGAAGCCGACAATGCTCGCCTTGTACCAGCGGGGTGAGTGGCCTAGAAAGTTGTGCGTGAAAGCCTGGGCCATTGAACCGGACATCGGCTACTCCTTGTATTAAGAAGCGCGCAACTTGCCGTAAGCCGAAGGGAAGATCAAGTGTGGGAAAAGTCGTTGGCCTAACCGAGATAGCGGACCACAACCGCCCGGTAGTTGCCGTCCAGCGAATAACCGCCTACGACAATGCCTCCATCCGCCTGAACGGCCACTGACGTGGCTGTGTCCAGGCTGCGGCCCAGACGGGTGCGAACCCAGCAAGTGCCCTCGGCAAAGCCAGGATCGAGTTGTCCGCCAGGTAAATACCGGGCCAGCAGAAAGTCGGTTTCGACGCCGCCAATCGTGGCGCCAACCGCCAGCACGCGACCGTCCGGCTGGAGTTGGGCGGCGTTCCACTGGCAGCCGCTGCGGCCGATTTTCAGCAGGTGTGGCTGGCCCCCGTTGCAATGAGCGTTCGGGCGACCGTTGCTGTGCAGTGTCAGCGCCAGGCAATGCATCGGGTCGCGGCTGCTGCCAAAACAATGCCAATCGCCATTTTGCTGCTCGACGATCTGGCTGACCTGAGCGCTGTGACCCGAGACATTGAAGGTCATGAAACCATCCACGGCGAAGTGGTCATCCAGGCTGCCGTCGGGGAGGTAGCGCGCCAGCAAGCCTTCCTCAGGGAAGTTGATCGATCCGCCGACCATTATCCGACCATCCCGCTGCACCATCAGGCTGCTGAGCCAGGTGTTCATCAGCAAATGCCTGACCATGACAAAGCCGCGGCCGTTGAAGGAGGTATCGAGCTCGCCAGTGTCGGTGAGGCGAATTAGCAGGCCCACGTGATCGGCCAGTTCGAAAGGGTGATTGGCCAGCAGCAGGATTCGGCCGTCAGCCTGTACCTGGACGTCGCAGACTTCGGCCCCCGGCACGCCGGGAGGGAGCCAGGCGTCGCGCACGCCCTGCGACAGATTCCCCGGCAGGCGTATGACGCAGTATCCGTTGTCGCCAAAGTCCCTCACCGGGTGACCTTGCGCGTCGAACAGCGCCAAGGCCGGCAGCGTTCGGTGAGCGTCTTCATAGTGCAAGCCGGCGACCAGGATGTTCCCGTCGTCCAATATGAGGACTTTACCCGCCATGGCCTCATGACCGCGTTGAAATTGCCCGATGACGCTGCCATGAGTGCCGAATGCCAGGTCTGCCGAACCGTCTTCAAGCAAGCGAGCCAGGCCAAAGCAATGGCCGCTTCGAGTGCCGACTTTCGCCGCCACCAGTACGCGACCGCTCGAATCGATCGCCACGCCGTTGGCGATGCTCGACGTACTGCCGGCGAAATACACCTGGGTTTTGCCATTGGAGGCGAAGGTTTTATCGAGGTGGCCCGCCGAGTACTGCGCTGCAGGTCGGGCAAAAGCAGTCTGGTGGGGCATGCGCGCATCTCCTTGCGAGCTGACCGGAACCCGGGGGCCGGGTGGGCAACTGCGTGTGCAAATATTCAATCCCTGAACGCTCGATTGCACAACTGTCACAAGTAACAGGTGGAGGGTCGCTTTGTGCCAGAACAGTGTCTTTTCGAACCACTGACAAGCCTGCCAAGTAATTCGTGGAGGTCAAGTTGGAATGGGGGGGCGCAGTGACTACCGAAAGGAGTCCGATAAAATAAAGGAGAACAGGCGGATGACACTTAAGTCATCCGCCAACGTCCTTAGTGCGGCATCGACCACGATTGCAGCGTGTAACCTTCCTCGCTCAATTCGGCGCGAGCTTGCTCCAGTCGAAGTTCAAGTTGCGTCGGGTCTGTGTAGGCACTGCACGGAATCTGTGCGCGGCCGATGTGGGTAATGGTGCGGTCGATGATGGTCAGGCAGAGTTCGCCATTGCCGTCTTGTGGGGCCCAGGCCACGCATTGAAAAGGTTGGAATGCGCGGTTGGCAATCAAAAGAGCTTCGTTGATACGGAGCGGGGCGGTCATGGGATCTTCTCTCTATATGCCCAATCAAGTGACAGGCCGTCGGTTGGGCTTACCGTTCGGCTGGTTACTTGTACTGATGCCCTCAACCGGGGGTCAGGTCACACACAATCAAAAGAAATTTCAACTTTCTTTCATATACTCAGTGCAGGGTCGATTTTTGAACGCTGAATGAAAGGTTGAATTCGTTAGGTAACTAACAAACTTGTTCTTATAACTAATAACGCGACGTCCCTATAATCAAACGGTACAAGGGTGCGTCAAATTCTTGCTAATGTTACAGCCAGATCCGCCAAACGACTGTTTTTAATACTATTTCCTAAAGTTTGGCGTCAAGGAACAGTCATGATCGAAACGCCTGCGTTACGACGTCTGTTAGTAGTTGATCCCTGTGACGACTGCCATCGTCTGTTGCCGGGTCTTCGCTCTGTGGGCTGGGATGTTGACAGCTGTTCCCTGGAGAACGCCGCCGACCGGACGTGCGACGTTGGCCTTCTGCGATTACAACCCTTTCATCTGGAACGCCCGGAAGCCGTCAAAGAACTGATCAGCCGCAGCGGTACCGAGTGGATCGCCGTACTCAACCAGGAAGTCCTGCGCCTGCAAAATGTCGGGGATTTTGTTTGCGAATGGTTTTTTGACTTCCATACCTTGCCGTTTGACGTCTCCCGGGTGCAAGTCACGCTGGGCCGGGCGTTCGGCATGGCGCGCCTGCGTGGGCAGGGCACGATTCATATCGATCAGCCTGAGCACGAGCTGCTTGGCGACAGCAAGCCGATTCGCGAGCTGCGCAAATTACTGAGCAAGCTGGCGCCCACGGAGTCTCCGGTATTGATTCGTGGTGAAAGCGGCACTGGTAAAGAACTGGTCGCCCGCACGCTCCATCGACAATCCCAGCGTCACAGCAAACCTTTCGTGGCGATCAATTGCGGGGCAATTCCCGAACACTTGATCCAGTCCGAGCTGTTCGGCCACGAGAAAGGTGCCTTTACCGGCGCCCACCAACGCAAGGTCGGTCGAATCGAGGCGGCGAATGGCGGCACACTGTTTCTCGATGAGATCGGTGACCTGCCACTCGAGTTGCAAGCCAATCTGCTGCGTTTCCTGCAGGAAAAACACATCGAGCATGTCGGCGGCAGCCAGCCGATTCCGGTGGACGTGCGGGTGTTGGCGGCGACTCACGTCGACCTTGAAGCTGCGGTTGAGAAAAAAAGCTTTCGTGAGGATTTGTACTACCGCCTCAATGTACTGCAAGTCGTCACCGCGCCCCTGCGTGAGCGCCATGGTGACTTATCGATGTTGGCCAACCACTTTTCCCACTTCTACAGCCATGAAACCGGCCGACGCCCCCGCAGCTTCAGCGACGATGCCTTGATTGCCATGGGCAAGCATGACTGGCCAGGCAATGTTCGCGAGTTGGCCAACCGGGTACGTCGCGGGCTGGTACTGGCCGAAGGCCGGCAGATCGAAGCGCGAGACCTTGGGCTGATCAGCCAGCACACCATTCCCGCGCCGATGGGCACGCTGGAAGACTACAAGACCCGCGCTGAGCGCCAAGCCTTGTGCGATGTACTCAACCGCCACAGCGATAATTTGAGCAATGCCGCCAAGGTGCTGGGGATATCCAGGCCGACCTTCTACCGTTTGTTGCACAAGCATCAGATCCGTTAGACGCAAGGTTAAAAGCTCGCAGCCTCGTTTCACTCGACAGCTCCTACATTGGAATGCGTTCATCCTGTAGGAGCTGTCGAGTGAAACGAGGCTGCGATCTTTTGCTGTTCAACACACACATACACAAAGCCCCGCTGGGATTGAAGTCGCAGCGGGGCTTTGTTGTTGTGGATCAGAAGTAGTACGGGAATTTCAGGCTGAAGGAAAAGTCTGGCGAGTCGTCGGTCAGGCCGATGGCCAGGTTGGGAACGATCGTCAGGTTATCGGTGGCGGCCAGGGTCATGCCGATGTTGAAGTTGGCCGAGTTGTAATCACTGTTGGATATCGACTGCCAATCACCACCGTCCGGCCTGATCTTGCTCTTGCGGGCGAACTGATCGGTGAACGAGAACGACATACTCATCTTCTCGTTCAGCGCGAAGGCAATGCCGGCGCCGATCTGCCAGGAATCGCCCAGCTTCACGTCCCCTTTCACCTTGGAGCCGACCTGAGGGCTGATGTCGCTGAAAGAGTCCTGCACGTTGTAGGTGTAGGACAGGCTGCCGAACAGCACGGCAGGGTCGAAGGTCTTGACCAGCGAGATGCCCGGTGTGATCGACCAAACACCATTGCCGGTAGGCAAGTCCTCGGGTACCGCGAGGTTGTCGTTGTTCGGATCTTCGACCAGTTTGATGCCGTAAGGGTCATCCCCGGTCGGTGCCTTGACGCGCAGAGTTGCGACCGCGTCGGGCAGGTTGGCCGACTCATCCAGAAACTTGTAGGCAACGCCAACGTTCACATCGCCGATGGTCGGGTCGCGAGTAACGGTTGCGTCAGACGTCACCGGGCCTGCGCCACCAGCGCCACCGGAGGAATACGTCGATTCGCGATAGACCACGGGGACGTTAATGTCGAACTGCCAGCGCTGTGCCACGTTGTAGCGGGCGGTCAGGTCCAGGGTCCAGTTGTCGGCCTTGATGCGGTCGAGGTTGATGTTGCCGAGAAAAATCGAGTCCAGTGCAAGGAAGCCGTTGAGCGTTAAGGCGCGGGTATCGTAGTGCGTGTAGGTCAGGCCGGTTTCGACGCTGAACTTGCCGCCACCGAAGAAACCGCTGGCTTCGTCATACAGGTTGGAAACGCTTTGCGCAGGCTCCGAATCGTCCTTGAGCGATTGGCCATATGAACTGCCTGTGGTTCCCGGCGCACCAGCGGCCACGGCCTGGCCACCCCTGGTCGGTTCTGCGGGGGATTTGGTCAGGCGTTTGGGAGCTGGTGTCGCCGGTGCTTCTTCGACTTGGCGAACGCGTTGCTCAAGTACCATCAGCGCGTTCTGTTGTGCTTCGTAACGCTGTTTCAACTCCATGAGTTCTTGTTTTAGGATTTCGACCTGGGGGTCCGGTGCTGCGTATAGCATTGTGGCCGGGGCCAGGCTACTCAAACATACGAAAGCTCTGAACGTTAAAGATCGTTGCATTGGTTAGCCGTCCCTTCTGACTACATCTGATGAGACTGAGCGTAGATCAGAATCCGAGAGTGCGAAGACCTTTGAGCTGGTCCAGATTGCCGCTCACCGATCCCGCTGTCGGCACGTTGTCACGCAACACGACATTGAAGGACGTGACGTTGCGGACCTGGTTGCTGCTGCCGAGCAACGTCGTATTCTGCATCAGCCCACCCTGGGCCAGGCGTTGTACGGTACTGCCCTGGTTGTTGTTGGCGACGATGTTGAATTGCACACCCGTACCGGTCGAGGAAACGCTGAGCGAGCCCGCGCCATTGGCGCCGACCAGCGTCGAGCCTGAGGCCAGTGCCTGGCCCTGCTGTTGCGTTGCTGGCGCCTGGTTGGCCTTTGTGACGTTGATATCAACGTTGTTGTAGGCCGTATTGTTGTCGCCGGCAGCCCGCACGACTTGAGTGACGCCTTCGGTGGTATTGAGGCCGCTGCCGCCAGTGACGGTACCGGTGCCCGTACTGGAGCCTTGCGAACGCGTTGATCCATTACCTTTTTCATCGATCATCGACACATAGAACTGCGGCTTGATAGTCGATTGTTGAATTTGCATCGAGGACGTTGCCCCGATCACTTCACCATTGGCATTTTGCCAAGTGCTGGTCATGGCAATGCCGAAACTGATGATCCGTCCCGGCATGACATAGCGGCCACGCAGGGTTGCCAACTCCTGATCCTTAAGTTCAATGGGTTTGAACGTCTGCGCCTGGGTCGGCAGGCTGGCGGCCAGGCAGACCACGGCCAGCCAGATTGGAGTCTTCATAAGATGCTCCCGGAGCGTCGTGCTCCCTTGTTATTAGAAGAAGTCGCTTTGGATGAATCCAAAATCCATCAACTCTGCGTCTTGCACCGGGCTGAAGGCATTGACGCGGTTCCTGGCGGTCAGCGGCATGGGCGGGTCGAGCAACGCATTGGTTTTGTCGTAGCCCTGGCCAATGACGGCAAAGATGATGCCGTTCCAGCCTTTGATGAAATCGTCGACTTTGTAACGTTTATGGCCGAGTACCGGATCTCCGATGTAGACCCAGCCCTGATGGACTCTTTGCATGACCACAAAGTGTTTGTAGCCACGGATATCCATGAGGACCACCACCGGAATTCTGATGTCACTCAACGTTTCCGGTGCTACCCGATAGCCTCGGGCTCGCATGCCGATGCTTTCCACGTAACGCTTCATGTCGAGCATGGAGAAGCCCTGGACACGGACAAGGTCTTGATCGGAGTTAGCCAGCATGCCTTCGATGATCTGTTCTTCATTCACGTCCAGCCAATAGGCTTGGCGCAAGATGGTCGCCAGCGCAGCAGCGCCGCAACTGAAGTCGGTTTTCTGTTGTACCAGGTCGGCGAATTTGCGCTCGCGAACGCTCTGGATCGGCTTGTACACCAACGCGCCGCCCGGAAGGATGGACAGCGGCATTTGTGCAGCCTCGATCACGCTGGCCACGCAAAGCAAAACTGCCAAGGCGATAATGCGCATGGTGGGACGCCCTCTGGTGGTGTTGAAAAAGGCCCCCGTAAGGGGGCCTCCAGAGACAGCATTTAGAACGATTGGTTGGAGATGGCCAACGAGTTGCTTTGTTGGTTACCCACACCAGCCGCCACGTTGACGCCCAGGTTGCCACTGCCGCCATTCACCGAACCGCTCAGGGTTGCAGTGTTGGTCACAGGGTTGGCCCAGCCAGTTGGAGTCAGCACTTGATAAGAGTAGGTGTTGCTCAAATCATAAGAGCTGCTTTCACTGTAGCTTTTCGCTTTTGCGTACTCAGACTCGGACGATTTACTGCCCGATTTTTCGTACGAGGAGTCAGACGACTTCGTGTACGACTTGTCGTAGGATTTTTCGAACGACGAATCGCGAGACCTGTCGTAGGAAGAATCGCGCGATTTGTCGTACGAGGATTCGTGCGATCTGTCATACGACTTGTCTATCGATGCATCAAGCGTTGCGTCGAGCGATGCGTTAAACGATGCGTCGGAAGAACTGCTGCGAGTGCGGTCGCCCCAGCCATTATTGACGGTAGAGGAGTTGGAAGCCGCCGCAGTAGCGTCCAACGTAGCGTTCAACGAAGCATTCAACGAAGCACTCGAAGAACCGCTTGCACTGCTGCTGTTGGAACCGCTGGCATTGCTGCTGTTGGAACCGCTCGCATTACTGCTGTGAGAACCGCTTATATCAACGCTTTTTGAACCGCTGGCGTCATAGCTTTTGGAACCGGCTTTGTTCCAGCTGGAAGAAGCGCTTTGACTGCCGCTCGCTTCAAACGACTTATCTTTAGAGAAACTGCCGCTCGCCGTATTGGTAACGGTGATGGTATCCACACGATAAGTCCGATCAGCGTTGTTGTTCACAACCAGGCCAGGACCGTTTTGAACGGCGGACGCGGTGGCGGTTGCGTTACCCAGTGGTGCGTTGGCGTTGGCAATTGCCATGGTGTTTTTCTGCTGGTTCAGATCGCCGCCAGCAATGTTGATACCCATGTTGCCGCTGCTGCCGCCGCCGGATCCGCTCATCACGGCAGAGTTGGTCGTGCCAAAGTTGTCGACGCGGTTATTGTTGCTGACTTGCCTCACGTCAGCGGTGGCAGTGGCCATGCCGAACACAAAGCTGTTGTCGATCGCGGCGTTGTCAGAGGCTGCGTTGGCGATGGCGGCGGCGTTGTCTTGCTGGTTGCCGGCACCGGCCGCCACGTTGACGCCGACGTTGCCGCTCGCGCCTGCGGCCGAACTGCTCATCTCGGCCGAGTTTTCTGTCCCTTCATTCCAGATGCTATTGCCGGTACTGTTCTGCCGGTCGTTCGCATTGGCAGTCGCGTTGATTGGGACCATTCTTGCAGGAGGGGTTTGTTGGCCGCCGTTGTGATGACCATTGTGGTTGCCACGCCGATCGTTTTGCCCAGCTTGTACAGCAACAGCCATGACCGCAGCAATTGCGAAAACCAGAGGCTTTAGTGCCATCGAAGGTTTCATGGTGATTCTCCGTACTTATTTTAGGTTAAGTGTTGTTTCCTACCTTTTTGGGTCAATCCGCGACCCGTACGCTCAGGGTGTTGGCCGTTCGGTTTCCCACCCCGGCGCTCTGATTCAACTGGATCACCCCACGGCTACCGGTGAAAGCCTGGTCACTGGTAGTGACCTGGCGAAAGCCTGGTGCAGAGTCAGTTGGATCGGAGTTGTTGAGCAGCGCCACGTTCTGTTGCATGAGGACGCTGTCGTCGATACTTTGCGGCTGCGTACTGATGCTGATACGCAGTGCGTTGGCTTGCTGGTTGCTCGCGCCCGTGCTCTGGTTGACACCCAGTACGCCGTTGCCGTGGCTGAAGGAGTCGCCCTGTATGTTGGACTGGGCATCAATTCTGGGGTCGACTTGTGTGTGCAAACGCTGGCGAATCTGAGTGGTCGCACTGGCGTTGGTACCAATGGCGATCGCCCGGGCGTTGGCCTGTTGCTGAAAATCGCCCGCCGCCTGGTTGACTGTGAGGTTGCCTTGGTACTGCATGCCCGAACCGTCGATGCTGGCGTTGTTGATGACGGGAGGTTGGGCAAAGGTCGATGCACTGCAAAACATAGCGATCATCAGCAGCGAACGATTCATCTTAACGGTCTCCCGTCATGATTTTCAGAGCACCCAGGCCTTGCTGGACGTTTGAATTGACCATATTGGCAATACCGTTGCCCGCATTTCCCGAACGTCCGGCAGGGAGGTTGGAAAGTTGGCTCTGGTTGCTGATGTTGCCGCCCAGGTTGTTGGTGTTCTGAGTGACCAGGCGGTTGATGCCTGCACCACTGGCAACGTTGGCAAAGTCGCCGTCGCTCAATTCGTTTGTTTGCTGGAGGATTTGTCTGGACGGGTTGGCGTTGACGGTCGTGGGGTTAGGGTCGGGAATCAACGGTGGAATAGTTGCGTTGCGCGGTTGGACATCACGTTTGATAAGAATGATGCCGTTTTCAGCCTGTACAGGCAGGCAGACACTTGAGCCCAGTGCGCATCCGATCAGCAGGAAGCTAAAGATGCGCTTATCAAATTTCCCCACGGCGGCAATTCCTTCTGTAAGTGAACGCTGGCCCTTATCAGCGTTGCGAGGTAGAGAGCAGAAGGTGTGCCGCTTTCTGGTTTTCTTTTATAAACAGTGGGTTGGATTTAATTGTCGAGGTAGTCAAAAAAATTTTGTAACGCCACTGAGACAGAGCCACGCCAAAGCGCGGCCGATGCGGGCGGCATTGCTCGTCAGGGGCGTTGAAGGCTGGTTGTATCAGTGGCTTAACACTTTCTGGCTGGAACACTCGGGGTGCTTTAGCACGCGGGTTTGCGCAGGAATGGGTGTTTCAGGAGTGGACAGTTGCGGCAGGGCGGGTTCTGCGGGTCAGGCGTTGAGCAAGCGCGTCACTGCTTCGAATGCCGCGTCCTTGCGCTGTTTCCAGTCACCTTGCAATACCTGACAAGGTTGGCGGTGCAGGTCAAGCCATTCACGGCTGGCCTGGAAAAACGCCTGGCTCTGCCAGTTGCGGTTGGCAACGCTGCCCGTCGTCATGCCAAGGCACAGTTTCAGGGCTCAGCAGCAAATGCAGGTCGTAGTGCCGTGCCAGCAATGCTTGCTCTATCCATGTCGGGCAAGCGCCAAACAAGGTGCAACTCCAA
The DNA here is from genome assembly GCF_059695935.1 of Pseudomonas sp. LBUM1660. Lineage (NCBI taxonomy): Bacteria > Pseudomonadati > Pseudomonadota > Gammaproteobacteria > Pseudomonadales > Pseudomonadaceae > Pseudomonas > Pseudomonas sp. LBUM1660. Next base: position 3,099,156 of record NZ_CP166795.1, read on the forward strand.
AGGATATTACTCAAGAGGTGCGTATCGAGAATCAGCAGTGACGGTTGCCTGGCACGTGCTTCGTCTTCCCAGGTCAGCTGGCCATGCGCAATCGCTGAAATGTCATCGTAGCGGGTTTCGCGGGCTTCGCTTTCGATAAAGTGCCGAACGTACTCACCGACCAATATGCCGCCAAAATTGGCGTGAATCTCGCCTGAAAGCCAGCTTTTACCGCTGGATTCCGGGCCCGCGAGCACCAGCACCTTCATGCGCGCAAGGCCGGGTCGGCGCGCCATTCACGCCAACCTTGAACGGCCAGCAGCAGGAACAGTGCATAGAGGGCGGCGGTCAAGTACATGTCTTTATAAATGAACAGCCCGACGAAAATCACATCGACGGCGATCCACAACGGCCAGCATTGCACGCGTTTTTGCGCCATCCATAACTGCGCCACAAGGCTGAACCCGGTCAGCGCGGCGTCAAGCCACGGCTGGGCGGCATCTGTCCAGTGCGCCATGGCGGCGCCCAGCAGCAGACTGCCGAGGGCGCCGGCCGCAAGGCCCAATGCTATCGATTTCCCATCGAGCCGGCTGACCTGCCGGCCGGTATTCGCCTCACCCGCGCGGGTCCATTGCCACCAGCCGTAGAGCTGCAGAGCGGCGTAGATCACTTGCAGGAGCATGTCCGAATACAGCTTCACTTCAAAAAAGATCCAGCTATAAAGCAGCACCATGACCAGGCCGATGGGCCAGCACCAAGGGTTCTGTTTGACCGTCAACCAGACGGCAATCACGCCGAGGGTGGCGGCAAACAGTTCAAGCCCGGACATGGAGGTTCCTTGGGGAAAACGAAAGAGGGTGGCGGATTGTACCGGCAGGCGACGCCAAGTAGAACCGGCTCACGCGGTCTGTAGCAGCTGCCGAGCAGCGTGAGGCTGCGTTCGGCGACGCAGTCGTCGTGAAATCAGCCCCCGCGGTTTACCAGTAAAACCGCGTTCGCAGGGTTTACGACGACTGCGTCGCCGAACGCAGCCTCGCGCTGCTCGGCAGCTGCTACAAGGGCGTTGTTACACCCGGAACTGTTTGAGCAGGCCGTTCAACTGCTCGCTCAAATCCTTGAGCCGCACACTGGCCACGCTCGACTGCTCCGCTGCCAGCGCGGTGCTGTGGGATAACCCCGCGGCCTGGGTGACGTTCTGATTGATGTCTTCCACCACATGGGCTTGTTGCAGGGTCGCACTGGCGATCGATGCGTTCAGCCCGTTGAGGTTGCGCAGCGCCTGGCCGATTGCATTCAGGCTGGCGCCGGCCAGACCGGCCTGTTCGATGGTCAGTTGCGAGGCTCGGCTGCTGTCGCCGATCACTTTGACCGCCGCTTCGGAGTGCGTTTGCAGGCGTTCGATCATCGACTGGATTTCCGCCGTGGACTTCTGGGTACGCTGGGCCAACAGGCGCACTTCATCGGCCACCACCGCAAAGCCTCGACCTTGCTCACCCGCACGGGCGGCCTCGATGGCGGCGTTGAGGGCCAGCAGGTTGGTTTGCTCGGCGATGGAGCGGATCACCTCCAGGACACTGCCAATCTGGGTGCTTTCAGCCGCCAGGGTGCGAATCACTTCCACGGCTTGATCGATGGTGCCGGACAGTTTGTCGATCTGCTGCAAGCTGCCATCAATGTTGATCTGCCCCTGCTGCGCCTGGGATTCGGCATCGCGCATTTCGCTGGCCGCATGCTCGGCATTCTTGGCCACGTCCTGCACGCCATAAGTCACTTCGTTGATCGCGGTCGCCACCAGCTCCATTTGCTGGGACTGTTGCTGACTGCGTTGCTGGGCCTGGGTGGCGTCGTTGCCCAGTTCTCTGGACGACTGTCCCAGGGCACTGGCGGACACTTGCAACTCACTGATGACCAGGCGCAGTTTGGCGGTAAAGGCATTGAAATGCCGGGCCAACTGAGTGACTTCATCCTGGCCATGGGTGTCGAGGTTGCGGGTCAGGTCGCTTTCACCGCTGGCGATATTGGCCATGGCGTTCACCGTGGCCTGCAGCGGACGCACGATGCTGCGAGCGATCATGATCACCAGCAACGCCATGATCAGCGCAATCACCAGGCCGACAAAAGACGCTTTCCAGACCTGGCCATAGAACTCGGCCTGCATGTCATCGATGTACACGCCGGAGCCGATCACCCAGCCCCAAGGTTCGAACAATTTGACGTAGGAGGTTTTTCCGACCGGGTCGCTGGCGCCCGGCTTAGGCCAGCGGTAGTTGACCGTGCCAGCGCCTTTCGCCTTGGCGACGGCCACCATTTCGTTGAACAGTGCAAAACCGTCCGGGTCGCGGATTGCCGAGAGGTTCTGCCCATCGAGTTTTGGGTTGGCGGGGTGCATCACCATCACTGGCGTCAGATCGTTGATCCAGAAATAGTCGTTCTGGTCATAACGCAGCCCGCGCACGGTGGTCAGGGCCTGCTTCTGAGCGGCATCGCGGGTGAGCGTGCCGGCGGTTTCCAGGCCGTGGTAGTAAGTCAGAATGCCGCTGGCGGTCTGCACCACGTGCTGGGTTTTCTGGGCTTTTGCTTGGTAAAGGTCGCTATGGGTCTGCTTGAGCATCAACACGCCCAAAGTCAGTAACATCACCACCGACACGACCAAGATGAGCCACAAGCGTCGGCTGATCGACACACTGCGCAAGCTGTTCATAACGCTGTCACTCCGATTTCTTTTTCTTGTAATAAACGATTGCCAGCATCCAACCATGCTTTGCCGGTCGGGCATATGCGACCCAAGTCTCATTACGCGGCAGCGTTATCCGGGCTTGTCTGATAGGATTTCGGCCCCGCGCGGAAAAACCTGAATCCAAGTTGATTTTTCACGGAATTTTTACCGCTCCGTCTGGATCCTTTGCGCGCGGGACTTCAGCTACGCTTGGCGCGATGAACGCTTAAAAAAAACTAATGGGGCATGCCTTGGCGCATCGCCTTTGGGGGATTGATGGAACTTTGGACCGCCTTGCAGGCATTGATTCTAGGCGTTGTAGAAGGGCTGACGGAGTTTTTGCCCATTTCCAGTACCGGCCACCAAATCATTGTGGCGGACTTGCTCAACTTTGGTGGCGAGCGCGCCATGGCCTTCAATATCATTATCCAGCTCGGGGCGATCCTTGCGGTGGTGTGGGAGTTTCGCCGCAAGATCTTCGACGTGGTCGTCGGCTTGCCGACACAACCAAACGCCCGGCGTTTTACCGCAAACCTGTTGATCGCTTTCCTGCCCGCAGTGGTGTTGGGGGTGATTTTTGCCGATCTGATCCACGAATACCTGTTCAACCCGATCACCGTAGCCACGGCCTTGGTCGTGGGTGGGGTCGTGATGTTGTGGGCGGAGCAGCGTCAGCACGAAGTGCATGCCCACACGGTCGACGAAATCACCTGGAAAGACGCCTTGAAAGTCGGTTTCGCCCAGTGCCTGGCCATGATTCCCGGGACCTCGCGTTCTGGCTCGACCATCATTGGCGGCTTGTTGTTCGGGCTGTCGCGCAAGACGGCCACCGAGTTCTCGTTCTTCCTGGCGATGCCGACCATGGTCGGTGCGGCGGTGTATTCAGGCTACAAATACCGCGACCTGTTCGTGCCGGCTGATCTTCCGGTGTTCGCGATCGGGTTCGTCACCGCGTTCATCTTCGCGATGATTGCCGTCAGAGGCTTGCTGGTGTTCATCGGCACTCACAGCTACGCGGCGTTCGCCTGGTATCGCATCGCGTTCGGCCTGTTCATCCTGGCCACCTGGCAGTTCGGTTGGGTCGATTGGGCCGCCGCACGCCCATGAATGACTCCAGCGCGCGCAACAACCCCGGACGCAGGTCTGGGGGCGAGCGGGTCCAGCATCCTCGGCTGAAACTGCTGGTGTTGGCGATCCTGTGCGCGCTGCCGCTGACGGGCTCGATGTCGTTGTGGCTGCAGGGGGTATCGCTGATTCCGCTTGCGGCCTACGGTATCGTCAGCGTGCTGGCGTTCTTTCTGTACTGGAGCGACAAGCGCAAGGCTCGCGCCGACAGCTGGCGGACACCGGAGAACGTGTTGCACGCGGTGGAGCTGGCGGGCGGTTGGCCGGGTGCCTTGCTGGCCCAGCAAGTGTTTCGGCACAAGACCCGCAAGGTCTCGTTTCAGCTGGTGTTCTGGCTCATTGTGCTGATGCACCAGGTGTTCTGGATCGACCAGCTGTTCCTCGGCGCCCATCTGTTTGCATTGTTCTAAAAGAAAGGATTTTAAAGCAGCAAGCTGACCTGGGTGCGCTTGGGTAGCTTGCTCACCACCAATTGGTGGGAACGTTTCAGCAACGCCTGCAGTTCCTCGGGGCCCAGCGGGTAGGGCGTTTGCATGATGATCCACTGAGCCCGCGCCAGGTACGGCGCCGGGTGAATGCCCGGGCGGTCGCAATGCCCGAGAAACAGATCCTTGTCGACCTTGAACGCCAAGGAGTCGCCGCGCAGGTTCTGCAAGGCGAACATCTTGTTTCCGGCAATCGAAAACACTCGAACGCCTCCCCATTTGTAGTCTTCCCGCGCACCGGGCAGCGCGAGACAGAATTGCGCGACGTCCTCTTCGCTCATGCGTCCAGCCTTCATATCAATCGGTCCCCACAGGCATTGAATGATTCGATCAGATGGTCGATCCAGGCCCGCACGGCCGGCATCACCCCGCGCCGATGAGGGTAGACCGCTTGCAGCCAGCCGCCAGGCAACGACCAGTCGGGCAGTAGCTGCACCAGCGAACCATTTTCCAGTTCCTGTTCGCAATACATCATCGGCAGCATGGTGAACCCCTGGCCGGCGAGCGTGCAGGCCTTGCGCACGATGAAATCGTCGATGCCCAATCGAGCTTCCAGGCTCAAGTCGTAGCTTTTGCCCTGCTGATCGAGCATGCGAATGTGCACCATGCGGTCGGCTTCCAGCGCGCCGAGCACCGGCAAGGTTTTCAGGTCTTCGGGATGGTTGATCTCACGGCCGTGCAGGAAGGCCGGGCTGGCGACCATCGCCATCTGCGCCTGGCGCAAGCGACGGGTCACCAGCAGCGGATCTTCATCGCCCAACTCACGGACACGCAGGGCGACATCGACGCCTTCGGTCACCAGGTCGACCCGGCGATTGAGCAGCATGACTTCCAGTTGTACCTGGGGGTGTTTTTCGAGGAATCGACTGATCACCGTCGGCAGCATTTCGTGGGCCAGCCCGACGGGGCAGGACACCCGCAAGCGTCCTCGGGGTTCGCTGGACATACTGGCCACGGCTTCATCGGCCATCTCGGCTTCCAGCAGCATCGCCTGACAGTGCCGCAGGTAACGTTCACCCACCGCCGTCAACTTGAGCTGCCGGGTGGTACGTTGCAGCAGGCGTGCGCCGAGGCGTTCTTCCAGCTCGGCAATGCGTCGCGACAACCGGGACTTGGGAATTCCCAGCAAACGCCCGGCTGCGGCGAAGCCGCCGGCTTCGACCACCTTGGCGAAATAGTAGAGGTCGTTGAGGTCTTGCATGATTGGAAATCCGATTGTTCTATCAGTGGGACGAACTATCGCATTGTTGCGGGCTAATCAGCTATTGGTTTCATCTGTAGGATCATCCCCATCAGATCGCCCGGTGGCGATCCTCACCTGGAGATCCCTTATGAAACTGTTGCATATCGATTCGAGCATTCTTGGTGACAACTCGGCTTCCCGTCTGCTGAGTAGCGAAGTCGTCAAAGCCTGGCAAGCCGCTGAGCCAACCGCGGTGGTGACCTACCGCGACCTGGCCGCCGATGCCATCAGCCATTTCTCCGCCACCACCCTGGTTGCCGCCGGCACCACCGCTGAACTGCGCAACGCCGCGCAACAGCACGAAGCCGAACTGAGCGCCACCACCCTGGCCGAATTCCTCGCCGCCGACGCCGTTGTTATTGCAGCGCCGATGTACAACTTCACCATTCCGACCCAACTCAAAGCCTGGATCGACCGCATCGCCGTTGCCGGTCAAACCTTCCGCTACACCGAAGCCGGCCCTGAAGGCCTGTGCGGTGGCAAGAAAGTCGTGATCGTCTCGACGTCCGGCGGTCTGCATGCCGGTCAGGCGACTGGCGTTGCGCACGAAGAGTACTTGAAGGTGCTGTTCGGCTTCATCGGCATTACCGACATTGAGTTTGTTCGCGCCCATGGCCTGGCCTACGGTGACGAAGTGCGCACCAAAGCCATGAGCGATGCTCACACGCAAATCAGCGAGCAACTGTTCGCCGCCGCGTAAGACTTGCGTAAAGAGCTCAAACAGCTCAAGCACCACCCCAAAAACTCTGTATTCTGATCACGCAAGTGCCAGATACGGAGTTTTTTGTTTCTGGTCATTACAGATTGTGGCCCGGGTTATGCAGTCGAGGGTTACCGACTCCGGTTCAGTGACAAGGTGGGGCATCCCATGGTGCGTCTTTGTGCAACGTTTCTGATATGCCTGCTCAGCAGCCTGAATTCAGTGCACGCCGCGCCTGCGCCGCATCCTCACTGGAGCGTCGGCTTCCATGAGATGAGTTTTCTCGACCCCTTGGATTTGCAGCCGATGCGCGCCATCGCGTTCTATCCCTCGAGCGACCGGGAACATACCAGCAAAATCGAGGGTTACACAGTCGAGGCAGGCGAGGACACCCGCGTCGCCATGGGCCGTTTCCCGATGCTGATGCTGTCTCACGGCAACACCGGAACCCCTCTGGCGCTGCACGACCTCGCCACCTCGCTGGCGCGCAAAGGGTTTGTGGTGGTCGCGGTGATCCATCCCGGTGACAACTCCAAAGACCACAGCCGTCTTGGTACGTTGAGTAACCTTTACGGCCGGCCCATCCAGATTTCCGAGGCCATTACCGCGACCCTGGGCGATCGCATGCTCGCGCCTTTCGTCAATGCCGACCAGGTCGGCGTGATCGGTTATTCGGCGGGTGGCGAGACCGCGTTGATCCTGTCCGGCGCAACGCCTGACCTGGATCGTCTGCGCCGTTACTGCCAGGAACGCCCGGACGACCGCGATGCCTGCAACACCCAAGGCGAGCTGATTGTCGACCGTGATGACTTGCAACCCGTGGCGGACCCGCGCGTGCATGCCTTGCTGCTGATGGCGCCGCTGAGCCTGAAATTCGGCCGCCACACCCTGGCTGACGTACATGTGCCAGTGCTGCTCTACAGCGGCGATGGCGACAAACTGGTGGCGTTCGACAAAAATGCCGCCGCCCTGGCGCGCAAACTGCCAATCGCACCGGACTTCAAATTGCTGGCGGGGGCAGGGCACTTCGTGTTCATGGCGCCGTGCAACGAAGAGCAGATCGCCGCCATGCCGGCGCTGTGCACCGATGCCGACGGCGTCGACCGCGAAGACATCCATCGCAACATGGTGTCCGAAGCCGGGCGGTTCTTCTCGCATGCACTGGGAAAGCCGACTCGGGCCGGGATGCAGACCGCGGATCAGTAATCGCCACCCATCTGTGTAGCAGCTGTCGAGCCTGCGAGGCTGCGTTCGACTGCGCAGCAGTCGTGAAATCGAGCTTCGCGGTGTTTCAGACAAAATGTAGGTGCAGATTCTACGACTGCTGCGCAGTCGAACGCAGCCTCGCAGGCTCGGCAGCTGCTACAGAGATAGCGCCCGATTAGGCCATTGCGCGGCGTTTGAGTAGCAAGGTCAAGCCGAGCCCGGTCACCGACAACAGCGCCGCACTAAAGAAAATCCACGAATACCCCAGGTTCAACGCCACCGCGCCCATCAACGGCCCGGCAATCGCCAGTGCCAGATCGAAGAACACCGCATAAGCACTCAAACCTGCGCCACGACTGGAGTTGGGCACTTGCTTGATCGCTTCAACCCCCAGCGCCGGATACACCAGCGACAGGCCGAAACCGGCCAGGCCCGCGCCGATCAGCGCATAGGCGGTGGAGGGTGCGAGCCACAGCATCACCAGGCCCACCGTTTCAATGCTCATGCAGGCAATCGCCGAGGTGAAACCGCCGAAACGGCTGATCGCTGAGATAAACACCAAGCGCGACAAAATAAAGCAGATCCCGAAAACCGTCAGACAATAGGCCGCGCCGCTCCAGCCACGGCTGACGTAATACAAGGTGATAAAGGTCGTCAGGGTGCCGTAACCGATGGAGGCCAGGCTCAGGCTGGCACCGAATGGCGCGATGCGTCCGAACACCGCCCAGAACGGCAGGCGTTCGCCGCGAATCACCGGCACCGAGGGTTTATTGCGGATCAGCAACAAGGCGGCCAGGGCCAGCAGTGACAGCGCGATCCCCAGGCTGGCAAAACCGTACTCGGCGACCATCACCACGCCCAGCGGCGCGCCGATCGCAATGGCGCCATAGGAAGCAATGCCGTTCCACGAAATCGAGCGCGCGGTGTGCTCCGCACCGACCTGGCCCATGCACCAACTGATCGTGCCCACGCCAATCAAGCCCTGGGCGATGCCGAGCAACAAGCGTCCGGCGATCAGGATCAACAGGCTCAGCAGTGGAAAGCTTTGCAGCAAGGTTGAAATCAACGTCAGCATACCGCTCAGCACAATCCCCGACAGGCCGTAAACAATCGCCCGTTTGGTGCCGATGGTGTCTGACATTCGCCCGGCCATGGGGCGGCTGAGCAGGGTGGCCAGGTATTGGGAGCCAATGGTCAGCCCGGCGATGATCGCGCTGAAACCCAGCTGTTCATGGACATAGCCAGGTATCACCGCAATCGGCAGGCCGATGCAAAGGAAGGCAATAAACGTATAGAAAACGATGGAGACGATCTGCTGGGTGATCGCCATGGAGCTTTGCGTTGGCAGTTGCTGCACAGACATGACGGCTCGTTCGCGGGCGGCGGTGGGAGAGCTGCATCATGGCTTGGGTGGGAAATAAAAGGAAGCAGGCTAACTATATCGGGCCTCGAATTTTGCTGTGCTATTGAGGGCCTCTTCGCGAGCAAGCCCGCTCCCACCTTGAAATGCGTCCCCTGTGGGAGCGGGCTTGCTCGCGAAGAGGCCCTCAGTACCAACGCATTCCTACAACCCTGAAATGCAAAAAGCCCCGTCACAAGGACAGGGCTTTTCATTTATAGCGAACGCTTAGAACACAACGCCCTGGCTACGCAGGTAGTCATCATAAGTACCGCTGAAGTCGATCACGCCGCTAGGGCTCAACTCGATGATGCGGGTGGCCAGGGACGATACGAACTCGCGGTCGTGGCTGACGAAGATCAGCGTGCCCGGGTAGTTTTCCAGCGCCAGGTTCAGCGCCTCGATGGATTCCATGTCCAAGTGGTTGGTCGGTTCGTCCATGATCAGCACGTTCGGCTTTTGCAGGATCAGCTTGCCGAACAGCATGCGACCTTGCTCACCACCGGAGATGACCTTGACCGACTTGAGGATCTCGTCGTTGGAGAACAGCATGCGGCCGAGGGTGCCGCGAACGATTTGCTCGCCGCCCTGGGTCCACTGGCCCATCCAGTCGAACAGGTTGCAGTCGTCTTCGAAGTCGTGCGCGTGGTCCTGGGCGTAGTAGCCCAGTTCTGCGGCGTCGGTCCACTTCACGGTGCCGGCATCCGGGGTCAGTTCGTTGACCAGGGTGCGCAGCAGGGTGGTTTTACCGATACCGTTCGGGCCGATGATCGCGACGCGTTCGCCAGCTTCAACCTGGAAGCTGAAGTCCTTGAACAGCGGCTTGCCGTCGAAGCCTTTGGCCATGCGCTCGACGATGACCGCCTGGCGGTGCAGCTTCTTGGTTTGTTCGAAGCGGATGAACGGGCTCACACGGCTCGAAGGCTTGACCTCGGCCAGCTGGATCTTGTCGATCGCCTTGGCGCGGGAAGTAGCCTGCTTGGCTTTCGAGGCGTTGGCCGAGAAGCGGCTGACGAACGATTGCAGCTCGGAAATCTGCGCTTTCTTCTTAGCGTTGTCCGACAGCAGTTGCTCGCGGGACTGGGTCGCCACGGTCATGTACTCGTCGTAGTTGCCCGGGAACAGACGCAACTCGCCGTAATCGAGGTCAGCCATGTGAGTGCACACGCTGTTCAGGAAGTGACGGTCGTGAGAGATGATGATCATCAGGCTGGAGCGCTGGGTCAGAATGTTTTCCAGCCAGCGGATGGTGTTGATGTCCAGGTGGTTGGTCGGTTCGTCGAGCAACAGCACTTCAGGATCGGAGAACAGCGCTTGAGCCAGCAATACGCGCAGTTTCCAGCCCGGGGACACTTCGCTCATCGGGCCGAAGTGCTGCTCGATGCCGATACCCAGGCCCAGCAGCAATTCACCGGCACGGGATTCGGCGGTGTAGCCGTCCATTTCGGCGAACTCGGTTTCCAGTTCGGCCACGGCCATGCCGTCTTCTTCAGTCATTTCCGGCAGCGAGTAGATACGGTCGCGCTCGGCTTTAACCTTCCACAGCTCTTCGTGACCCATGATCACGGTATCGATGACGGTGAATTCTTCGTAGGCGAACTGGTCCTGGCGCAATTTACCCAGACGCACGTTCGGTTCGAGCATGACCTGGCCGCCGGACGGCTCAAGGTCGCCACCGAGGATTTTCATGAAGGTCGACTTGCCGCAACCGTTGGCGCCGATCAGACCGTAGCGGTTGCCCGCGGCGAATTTGACCGAAACGTTTTCGAATAGCGGCTTGGCGCCGAACTGCATCGTGATGTTAGCTGTAGAGATCAAAGGTTTTTCCTGCGAAGCATTCAGAGTAGCTAGGGTTGCGGCAGTACCGATTCAGTACCCGTTTCCGGTATCCGAACCACGGGAAATGCATCCCGGTCAGAAGCGGAAGGTCCATCTGGCAATAAGTGGACAGCAGCAGTTGGAGCGCTTGGCCCGAGTCGAAGTGCGCTGAGACGGGGTTCATTCCCGTCATCAACCAAGGGGGGCGCGTAATGTTTGGCGGCGATTGTACTGGTCTGGCTCTTTAAACGATAGGGCGTTGAGGCCGCACGGGCGCTTTGGTGGCATCAACGGACAGATTTTCACATTTGAAGGTTAACTATTGGTTACAAAATGAGACTAATATGCCACTTTTCACCTGACGCCGACCCTCATCAGAGGCTCAAGGACGCGCCACCTGGACCGCTTTTTCGTATTCAGACGCTGTGCAAAATCCCTGGGCCGCTGGGTGGGCGGGGGACGCAGTTTGTTCATTTCTGACGTGTGACGATTTCTGTGAAACTGATCATTGCCGCTATTTACGTTGTATCCATTGCCTACGTCCACCTGCGTGGGCGGGTGCGCCACAAGTTGGGCCGCCAACTGAGCGATCACTCGTCTTTTCTGGCGCCGATCAATTGCTTCCTTTATCTGTTCTCGAAAATCCCCAACAAGCCTTATCTCGATCCGGCCGATTTCCCGGACCTGAGTCCGTTGCAGGCGCATTGGGAAGAAATTCGCGAGGAAGGCCAGAACCTGCTCCGGGCCGGGGAGATCAAGCGCTCGAACCAATACGATGACGTCGGTTTCAATTCATTTTTCAAGACCGGGTGGAAGCGTTTCTATCTGAAGTGGTACGGCGACAGCCATCCTTCGGCAACGAAACTCTGCCCGCGCACCACTGAGTTGGTGCAAAGCATCGGGTCGATCAAAGCCGCGATGTTCGCCGAGTTGCCACCGGGTTCCAAACTGGTCCGCCACCGCGACCCCTACGCCGGCTCTTACCGTTATCACCTGGGCCTGGAAACGCCCAACGATGCCGGTTGCTACATTAACGTTGATGGTGAGAACTACCACTGGCGCGACGGTGAAGCGGTGATGTTCGACGAGACCTTCATTCACTATGCCGAAAACACCACCCAGCAGAACCGCATCATTCTGTTCTGCGACGTCGAGCGGCCGATGAAGTATCGCTGGGCGGCGGCGTTCAATGGCTGGTTCAGCCGTAACGTGATGTCAGCGGCGGGCGCGCCGAATGATGCGGGGGACAAGACCGGTGGTATTAACCGCCTGTTTGCCAAAATCTACTCGATTCGGCTGCGGGGCAAGGCGCTGAAGAAGCGTAATCGCAAACTTTACTACCTTGAGAAGTGGGCGATTTTTGGTGGGTTGCTGGCGGTCTTTGTATTGATCTGAATGGTGTGTTGCAGCGTATGGTCCCTTCGCGAGCAAGCCCGCTCCCACAGTAGACCGCGATCTAATGTGGGAGCGGGCTTGCTCGCGAAGGGGCCGTTAGACTCACTGCAAATACAACAATCAGCCACGAGACGTCTTCGTGGCTTTTTTGTTCGCCGCCGGTTTGGCCTTGCCGGCACTCTTGCCACCCAGACTACGTTTAAGCAACTCAGTCAAATCAATCACATCAGCCGTCTTGCGTTCCTCTTCACCCGTCGCCGTTTCCACATCCTCGATCTTGCCTTCGTTCGCCTTCCTCTCGACCAGCGCCATGATCTTGTCTTCAAAACTGTCGCGGTAATCCTCAGGTTTCCAGTCTGCGCTCATGTCCTGCACCAGACGTTTGGCCATATCGAGTTCGCCCTTGGCCAGTTCGGGTTTGGTCACTTCAGTGCCTAACTCCAGAGTATCCAGACTGCGCACTTCCGCCGGCCAACGCAGCATTACCAGCACCATCGCCGATTCCAGCGGCATCAGCGCCGCCAGGTGCTGGCGGGTATGCAGTACAACGTGGGCGAGGGCGACTTTATTGGTTTTGCTGAGGGTTTCGCGCAACAGCGCATAGACCTTGCCACCGCGTTTATCCGGCGCCAGGTAGTAGGGCGTGTCGATGTTTTGCAGGGGGATCTGTTCGGCGTCGACAAAGGAAAAGATGTCGATGGTCTGCGTGGACAACGGGTGCGCCGACTTGATTTCCTCCTCGCTGAGCACCACGTAACGGCCTTTTTCGTACTGCACACCTTTGACGATGTGCTCCTTGGTGACTTCCTTGCCGGTGACCTTGTTGACGCGCTTGTAACCCACCGGGTCCATGCTGCGACTGTCGAGCCAGTCGAAATCCACCCCTTGAGAAGACGTCGCCGAAACCAGCGCCACAGGGATATGCACCAGCCCGAAACTGATTGCGCCTTTCCAGATTGCCCGTGCCATGGTCGTCTACTCGCGAGTGATGTGATCAGGTGACCCGCCGCGCGGCGCAAAAGTTTCAGCGGGCTGCGGCCCGGTCCTGCTGGGCCGTCAACTGGTGTTACATCTTATGAAAGAGGTTTTAGTTAACAAATCCGAACCCCGGGCGTAGCGTGCTATCGAAGATTCTATCCACGCTGGCCCAGAGGCCTCCCATGAACAGATTCGTGCTCGCCTGCACCGTACTGGCATTCAGTGGCCTGATGAGTCAGCTGGCCCAGGCATCGCCACCTTCGTTAATGCTGCTGGCCCAGAGCCCCACGGGCAATTCCAGTAACCCCTACAACAGCCCTATCCGCCGGGCCAATCCCAATAGCATGCAAGGCACACAACCCGCAGCCCCGGTCATTCGCGGGCCAAATACTGTCCCGGTGCCCCGTCCACCGACCCTTGATAACGGCGGCATCGGCAATCGCTATCCCCAGGACCGAACCGCTCCCGCCAGCCCGCCCAAGTTCATTCCCAATCCGCCTCATCGAGATGCAGACACCAACAACCGTTGAACGGCAGGACAGCGTTCTTGCCAGCCATTCGAACGACAAAAGGAATCGTGCATGTTGCGTAAAACCCTCTTGGCCACCTTCTGCGCCAGCGCACTGATCTGCGCCACGGCACCCGTTCTTGCGGCACCGCCCCAGGATATGAAAAGCGAGCAGGGCACCCTTGAGGTCTGGCAAGTTGCCAAGGGGCTGGAGCATCCGTGGTCGCTGGCGTTCCTGCCCGATCGCAAGGGCATGCTGGTCACCGAACGGCCCGGCAACCTGCGGGTGGTCGATTACGATGGCAAGCTTTCGGCACCCATCAATGGCGTGCCAAAGGTCTGGGCCAAGGGGCAGGGCGGCTTGCTGGACGTGGTGCTGTCGCCCGACTTCAAGCAGGACCGCACGGTTTATCTGGCTTACGCCGAGGGCGGTGGTTCGGGCGATAAGGCCGGCACGGCGGTCGGGCGAGGCCAATTGTCCGAGGATCTGAAAACCCTCAAGGACTTCAAAGTGATTTTCCGCCAGGAGCCCAAGCTGTCGGTCAGCAACCACTTCGGCTCACGCTTGGTGTTTGATCGAGACGGCTACCTGTTTATCACCTTGGGCGAAAACAACGATCGGCCGACGGCTCAGGACCTCGACAAGCTGCAAGGCAAGGTCGTGCGGATCTACCCTGACGGCAAGGTGCCGGACGACAACCCCTTTGTCGGTCAGTCCGGCGTGCGCCCGGAAATCTGGTCCTATGGTCAGCGCAATCCACAAGGCGCGGCGCTCAATCCATGGACTGGCGTGCTCTGGGAAAACGAGCATGGCCCGCAGGGAGGGGATGAAATCAACATCATCGAACGCGGCAAGAATTACGGCTGGCCGCTGGCGACCCACGGCATCAACTATTCCGGCCAACCGATCCCGGAAGCCATGGGCAAGACCGCTGAAGGCACCGTGGGGCCGCACCATGTCTGGGAAAAGTCCCCCGGCCTAAGCGGCATGGCGTTCTACGACGCTGATCGCTTCAAGGTCTGGCAGCACAACGTGTTCATTGGTGCGCTGGTGAGTCAGGAGTTGATCCGCTTACAGTTTGATGGCGACAAAGTGGTTCACGAAGAGCGCTTGCTCGGCGAACTCAACAAACGCATCCGCGATGTGCGACAGGGGCCGGATGGCTACTTGTATGTGCTGACCGATGAGGACGACGGCGGGCTGTACAAAATCGGCCTGAAGTAACCCGATTCGACCTCTCTGGGGATTTTGTGGCGAGGGAGCTTGCTCCCGTCCGACTGCGGAGCAGTCGCTTGAATGGGGCGCTTCGCACCCAGCGGGAGCAAGCTCCCTCGCCACAGGTCTATTTTCGGCAGTAGATAATCACCGCTGCCCGCAACTTGCCCCGGCCAAAGCTGCACATCTTGTCGAACTCCCCGTGGCTGACCGGCAAATGCTGGCAGTCCATCGGCTGGCGATGTTGGCTGTGGTCCACATCCGGATCGTGCAGGTAGACAAATTCGTCATCGCAATCGGTGACGATCACCCAATGCGGCGCCTTGGAGCGGGTCAGCCGATA
Source organism: Pseudomonas sp. LBUM1660 (assembly GCF_059695935.1). Lineage (NCBI taxonomy): Bacteria > Pseudomonadati > Pseudomonadota > Gammaproteobacteria > Pseudomonadales > Pseudomonadaceae > Pseudomonas > Pseudomonas sp. LBUM1660. The sequence goes on from NZ_CP166795.1 coordinate 3,114,267, forward strand.
GCTGCTGATCAGCACCAGCGGTTGTCCGCCATCGTCCAGTAGCCGAGGGAGGTTCAGCGGGCCGCCGATCACTCGTTCCACATCCGTCTCGAGTAGCTGCGTGGTGAATTCGTCGTGCACCAAACGCATTACGTCTTTTTTATGCTCATCGCGCACGCCATCGAGAAACAGCGGCCCTTCCATGCTCAGTTGCAGACGCACCCGAAAACCCCGGCGCCATGCCGCCAGCGCCAGGCCTTGAGGGCTGCAGCCGCCATGGCCTGCGGTCATGAACACCGTCGTCGCCTCACGCCAGATTTGCAGTTCTTCGCGACGCTCCAGGCATCGATCACCTTGCAGCGCCCCCATGGCCATCAACAGGCAGGCCGGGCCGCAGGTGAAATCGGTGGTCTGCCGGTACCACGGGACCTGGATGTTGCGCGAATCACGGTGTTCAAGAATGCGCTTTTCCAGGCGCAGCGCATCGGCATGGTCCTGGTAATAATCATGGATCAGCGCGAAACGCCGGTAACCATTGCGCTCATACAAGGCAATCGCCGCGGGGTTGTCGATCCGCACTTCAAGCCGCAAGTAGGCGCAATCATGTTCAAGGGCGCAGGATTCGATGCGTTCGAGCAACTGTTTACCCAGTCCGCTGCCGCGCACCTCGGCCGCAATCGCAATCGAGTAAAGCCGCGCCAGTGAAGTGCCCCGGTGAAACAGCACCACCGCATAACCAACCAATTGCTCTCCATGCTGGGCCACCAACAGCTGCCCGTGCGCCCGAGTGATCATCCACAGAAAGCTGCGACTGTTGAGCCGGTCCGTGGTGAAACATTGCTGTTCGAGTTCCAGCAGTGCGGGTAAGTCGTCAACTACCGCCAAGCGAAAGACAGTGTTCATATGACCGCCGTAAAAGTTGCGCAACGAAACGGGACTTTCGAAAAAGTTCGTGCTTAATAGGAAAGGTCTTGTTCTCCAACGGATCAATCACTATGTCAGCGGTACAAGGTCATTGGCGCGAAGTATCCGAGCAAACTTTGCCGGCAGCAACTTATTTAAATGACGCAGGCAGAACTTCAAGTCAGTTGATTATCATCGTCGAACGCAAGGAAGACTGGGCCTCGTATTTCCCCAGCGAGGACATCGTCACCGCCCAGGAATACCTCGAGCAGACGCGGGACAACGAACAGGGCAAGCGGGTCCAGGTGATCAACCTGTGCCGCAGCTACAAGTACCTGGGGCACGGCTATTACTGCTCGTTGTTGGCTGAAGCGCGGGGACACAAGGTCATTCCGTCGGTGCGGACCATCAGTGAGCTGACCAAGAAATCCCTGTACGGCCTGGCCCTCGATGACCTGGATAAACCGCTGGAAAAAGCCCTCAGCAACCACCTCTACAGCGACACCGAAGGCTTTACCCTGACGTTGTACTTCGGCAAAACCAATATAGAACCCTTGCAGGACCTGGCGCGTCAGTTGTTTGAAGTGTTTCCATGTCCGATCTTGTTAGTTGAGTTCCGCCGAACAAATGGTTGGCACATCGAAGGCATTAAGTCCGGGGCCTTGCATAAGTTGCGCGAAGATCAGGAAGATCAATTCGCCAACTCCCTGGACAGTTTCAGTCGCAAGATCTGGCGTGTGCCGCGCTCCCGACGGCTGGCCCGTTATGACCTGGCTATCCTGCATGACCCGCAAGAAGCTTTGCCGCCCTCCAACGCGAAGGCACTGGATAATTTCGTGCGCGTCGGCAAGACCTTGGGCATTGACGTCGAGCTGATCGAGCGCAAGGACTACGCACGAATTGCCGAATACGACGGCCTGCTGATCCGCGAGACCACAAGCGTCGACAACCACACCTATCGATTTGCCAAAAAAGCCGAGAGCGAAGGGTTGGTGGTGATGGACGACCCGGCGTCGATCCTGCGCTGTACCAATAAGGTCTACCTGACTGACCTGCTCAAGAGCCATCAACTCGGCATGCCCGCCACCGAAATCCTCTACAAGGAACGACCGGAAGATTTCGAAAGGGTCGGCGAACGCCTGGGCTTTCCCTTGGTGCTGAAGATCCCCGACGGCTGTTTTTCCCGGGGCGTGATCAAGGTCGAAAGCCAGCAAGCCTTGCTTGAAGCGACCGCCGAACTGTTCGAACACTCGGTGCTGTTGCTGGCTCAGGAATTTTTCTACACCGAATACGACTGGCGCATCGGCGTACTCAACCGCAAACCGATCTTCGCCTGCCAATACTTCATGTCCAAGGGCCATTGGCAAATCTACAACCACAAGGCCAAGGGCCAGGACATCAACGGCGAATGCCGCACCCTGGCGGTCCATGAAGCCCCGCGCGCCGTGGTGGACCTGGCCGTGAAAACCGCCAACCTGATCGGCGACGGCCTCTACGGCGTGGACCTCAAGCAGTCTGGCGACAAGGTGGTGGTGATCGAAGTCAACGACAACCCGAACATGGACGCCGGCATTGAAGATGCGTACTTGCAGGACGATTTGTATTCGCTGGTACTGGAAGAGTTCGTCCGTCGCCTGGAACTGAAACGTCGCGGCCAGGCCTGGTGAACGGCCGATGATCAGAAGCTTTCAACTGGCCAACGGGGCGCTGCAGTCGGTAGAACGTCTGGATGCCGAGGTGATGCTGTTCAGCAACCCCGATGCCGCCGAGCGGGATTTGTTGCACAGCCACTTCAAGCTTGATGAGCACGCCCTGGCGTCGGCCCTGGACCCCGATGAGGTGTCACGCATCGAGTTCCACCCCGACAACCTGTTTCTGATCTGGAAGCGCCCGGAGAATTACTCCGGCGCCGGCAGCCTGGCCTTTGAAGTGTCATCCTGCGGCCTATTGTTTTCTGCGCAGCGCTTACTGGTGATCGCCACCGACGATGCGCCGCTGCACGGGCTCGGCACCCGGCAGCGGTTGAACACGCCGCTGGATGTGCTGCTCGATCTGCTGTTCAACAACATCCATCACTATTTGGGTCACCTGAAGGTGATCAAGCTGGTTGCCCGGGAGTTGCAGCAGAAATTCAACGCCTCGATGCAGAACCAGCACCTGATTCAGATGTTCAACCTCAGCGAAAGCCTGATCTATTACATCAACGCGATTCACAGCAACGGCGCGGTGCTGACGCGGCTGCGCAACCACGCGGCCAAGGAACACTTCAGCGCCGAAGCCATCGGCCTGATCGACGACCTGATCATTGAAAACAACCAGTGCTACAAACAGGCGGAGATCTACTCCACGGTGTTCTCCGGGCTGATCGACGCCCGGGGCAACCTGATGAACAACAGCATGAACAACCTGCTGCGCAAACTGACGTTAATCAACGTGGTGTTTTTGCCGCTGAACCTGATTGCGAGTATTGGCGGCATGTCCGAGTTCAGCATGATGACGGCGGGCACACCGTGGTGGGTTTCGTATCCGTTGTTTCTGACGGCGATGATGATTGGGGCGGGGGCGATGGTACTTGGGCTCAGGCGGCTGGCGAAATAACGATGTCGACTGTCAGGCCACCTTCGCGGGCAAGCCTCGCTCCTACAGGGGAATGCATTCCAATGTAGGAGCGAGGCTTGCCTGCCAAGCTCTATCAGCATCACAACACTACTTTGGATCAAGCTTGCTGGCGTGCATCACCGCAATTCCTACGATTTTTGAGCCCCCGGACCACGAGGTACAACAACGGCCCCACAGACACGAAAACCGCCGTGATCAGCAGATACGGGATCACCGACAACCCCGACTGCCCACGCTTGCGCGCATCCTGGTACATCCAGACGCCCGCAAGTGTCGCCAGCAGATAAAGATCAATCACCACCTGCGCAGTATCCGGGCTAGACATCAAACCGATGCCAAAGTCGATCAACGACTGCTCCGCCTGAAGCATCACGGAAACGGTGTAGCCGGCAAAGGCGATCAAGGCAATGAGGGGCAGGGCGACAGACTTCATGGTTTCCTTCCTTGGGATGATCAGCAGAGGGGGCAGCGGGCGTCTTGGTTACTCCTGAACAGCTTTCTCGACCTTGCTCGACGCCGACCAGATCCGATAGCGGACCTCGACGTCCTTGGGCACATAGAGCACGATCGGCAACTTGCTGTTGTAGCGAAGCATGAAGCCGTCACCGACCACCGGTACGAACTCCTTTTTACTCTTGCCGTCTGGGCAGGCCATCATCGTGCTCATAGGGCCAATGACTTTTTCCAGACGGTAAAAGGGATAACCCCAGCCTTCAAGGTTTTTTTCCTCAAGGATACCGCCCAGGCGTTGGCGATTGCAGTCCACCGTCAGCGTCTTGCCAGCCAGCACCTCGACCTGGAAGTTTTCTTCCTGCGGTTGCGGCGCTACATGAATGACTTGGCGGGTAAAACCGCTCTCGGGTTTGGGAAACGGCGCGACGGTTTCGAGCTTCGCCGCATGGGCCAAGCTCGAAAGAGTGGCAACAATCAGCCCGACGGTAGTGATGCAGGTCAAAGAACCCATGTTGCCTCCTTGCGTGTGAGTAGGGTCAGCGGATACTGGATTGACAGGCGCATTCTTACTGTCGACAGCCACCAATGCAAACCTGCTCGGGGATGTATGCAAATTGCAGGGCTGAAGCTGCCCTTTCTTGCAGATTGCATGAAGCCATTTTCAGGCATGTCCGTTAAATCATTGAATTACCGATGAACTGCACGGCGAAATTTGCGGCATGTTTTATGCTCAAGCAGATCTTAAGTTGGCCGGACATTAACGAGTCAGCTCAGAAGGCGAGGACGGTCTGGTGCTTGAAGAGTAGAAACCCTGCATAAGGAAGAAACGCGGGAGATTTCAGCACGGACCGACGTTGAATTTTTTGGCAGTTTCACAATCAGGAGAGGGTCGCCATGTTTCTTTCTGCCTTGGAACTACGCAACATCATTGAAAGCAGTTTTCTGCCCAAACGTTGTCAATGCACGTTGTCGCCGGACCTGTCGATGACCATCAAGGTGTATTCAGACCGTCAGACCGATCACCTCGATCTGGTGGTGACCGGGATCAATGCCAAGCACCTGAATGGTTGTCGTGAAATCAACGACCTGATCACCGAGTTACGCTCTGACATGATTCGCCGGTCCCAGGTCGATGCTCAGCCTCTGCACCTGGATAAGAAAGCGCTTTAACCCACGGTTTCGAGTTCTGCTGACACGCGCCGGGCCTGGACAAACCCCAGTCCCAGCGCTGATTCAACCACCACTGCCAGCAAAATACCTGGCCCGGCATGGCCATTGAGCCATTCGCCGAAACCTAGTATCGCCAATCCAAAACAACCCACGGTGAACCCGGTGCTCAGCGCATTGCGAGTGTCGGACGGCGCCTCGTTTCTAACCAGATAAAACATCACACCCAACGCGGCGAACAGCACCGCACTGCGCCGCGCCACAAAACCTGCCGCTGACGAATACTCAATACTCCAGATCGCCAGCAAATCGTCCGGCATCAAACCCCAGGCCAGGGCCAGCAATAAACACAAAAGGGAAGTGAAGGTCGACACGGTGCGAAACGATAACTGCATGGCGAATCCTTGCGGCAGTGAGGGAAGCGCTGAGCATAGCGCCAGAACCCCTCACAGGAATACCGCAAAGTATTAAATCAGACCTTTCAGTCAGTTCTGATAACTGCACGCGTCGGAAAGCTTCTGATAGCTGATTTCTTCAGGTTTACCTGATGTATCGATGTACTTCATTTGGGCCGTGATCACTTTGCATTCCGGTGTGTTCGGCTCAGTCAGGGCAACCACTTTGCCGATGTTCAACGGCATACCGTAGTGATAGGGGGTGGCTTGTGAGGACGACATGTCGTTGGCCAGCGCAAAACCGGTAAATGCGGTGCAGGCGAGGGCGGAAGTGATCAGCAGGGTGCGGATGTTCATGTGGCAATCTCCAGTGCAGACATTGAGTCAGCCCGACGGATTGAGCGTCGAACCTGCCGCACTGGGCGTCAGAGGAACCTGAGGGCGTGCGGTCCAGTAAAGTTTTGGACCGCGGGGTTAACGGATGGTTAACCCGGCTGAGCGCCGCCTGTCGCGAGGGTGTTTCTGTCAGAGGTTTCACGTGGGAAACGATCTACGGGATCTTCGGCTTGGTCCTACAAGGTCAGACGCCTTGTCGACTTTCGCCGGATGGGGTGCGGCGTTTACTGTTTGGGCTCGCTGCAAAATCAGCGGACAGGTTTGGTCACCTGATAACACCGCACATATATGTGCCATGATTCGCGCCGCGGACTTCTACGTCCTCGTGGTGCGTTGCAATGGTGGCTGTGTGCGGGACGCCTTAGGGCGAGCCGATTGGGTGTTGTCGGTTGACCAAGCCTGTACACAGCCGCCTCCCACCGTTTGGTCACGGTGCTGGCGATTACTAATTAATACCCGAGTAATTACTATGCCTACGCTAAACCCGTTTCCCGATCGCTACCGTTCAATCAACAGCAACGTTACCGATTCAAGTCCTTTGGTGATTGACACCGAAGCCAATCCCCAAGACATTCTCGAAGCCGCCTTACAGCGGGTCCGGGCCGCCAGCCAGTTACTTGAAACCCTTCACTGCCAATGCTTCAAGCACGGGGATGTTCAAGATATCCCGCACATTACCCATGCGCTTTATCTGCTGACTCAGGATGGTTTTGATCTGTTGCAGGTGGCTCAGCAGCGGATGATGGGGTGGAAGGCGCCTGTTTGACCTCTGAAACTCCAAACAATCCAGCGCCCGTAGGCGCTGGATTTGTTATGGCAGGGTGTTTTATCTATTTGATGCCTACTTGAGGTGTACGACCTTGAAGCCACGGCCATTAGGTACGACGTCACTACCGGCAGCCTCGTCCGGCTGACCTTTGCCCGCGACATAGTCATAAACCAAAAACTTCGTGGAGACTTCATTCCCGATATTTGGAATGACCAGCCTCATCTGATGTTGCCCCAAATAAAGATAACGGGGCAGGGCTTTCTCGGCAAAATCGATTCGCTCGATTGAATGACTGACCGGATTTTTGCGTAAAACGACGCCCTTCAAATAGGGTGAGCCGCAGTCCATGACAAATATCAGACTAGAGGACGCGCACTTGGCCAAGACGACTTCCCCGACAAAGTCGGAGTCAGGCATATCGGTGAAAGCATTCGACGTTTTTTGATCGACATTTACGAGTAGACGCTGGCCATCAGCGTTTACCTCTGCCAGCAAGGAGATATCTGTGCCATCGGATAACGGACAGTTGAGAATTGACCGCTGTGCCTCAGCAAATGCGGGATTCGCCAGCAGCGCCGCGATTAAACACCAGCACGCTTTTTTCACTTAATGTCAGGCTCAGCATTCGCATTGGAGCAATGCTTGAAGTACCGGGCAGTGCCGTTATTCCCAAGAGCCATACGGAACACCGAATTTTTCGACATAGGCTTTTGAAAAAGCTGACAGAGGGCGGTGTTTTCCCCCGGATTCCCCTTCATATGGCCCTCGAGGATCAACTTCGGCCTGTACTCGCGTAACCTCAATTGGCGTCAAGCACGGGCCGACTACCCAGACTTTGGCGATGCCGCCAGGGGCCAGACCTACAACAATTGCCTTGCGGTAACCCGTAATCCATTTCCCATCGGCGGCACAGAAAGCCTTTTCACCCTTTCGCATGATCTCTCTGGTTGACTCAGGAATATCGATAGCCATTTTGTAGGTTTTGGGCTCGACCAGCGATTGCCAACGGACATAGATTACTTTCGGCAGGTCCGCCCGCATTACATATTTGCCTTTCCCCCAGCCTGGTCTTGCAGGCCAGCCTTTAGGGTCACCGGTATTGTTCGAGGGCTTGAGCATTTCAGCGTTTCCACTCATGGCGCGTCTATAAACGTTACCCTGCATATCTACGACGTCAGCTGTTTCGATCCAGACCTCCATATAGCTAGGCTCATAGAAGCCCAAGCGCCAAGCGTCGTAGGGTAAGGGCTCGCTATTGGCAAATGTGCAGCCGCTGAGCAACAATGCCACGATGGCAATATGAACAAATTTACACATTAGGATGTTGTGGCTGGTCATTTCCAAGAGTCATATGGCACACCAAATTTTTCGACATAGGCTTTGGAGACTGCCGAAAGCGGGCGATGTTTACCTCCAGACTCTCCCCCGTACGGACCAAGAGGAGCAATCTCGGCTTTCACCCTAGTAATTTCGATCGGTGTCATGCAGGGACCGGCTACCCAGACTTTAGCGATACCTCCCGGAACCAACATGATAGCGACTGAGTCCCGATATCCGGTGATCCATCTTCCGTCAGCTGCGCAGAAAACCTTTTCCCCCTTGCGCATGATTTCCTGAGTTGCCTCCGGTATGTTAATTACCATTTGGTAAGTTTGCGGCTCGGCAAGCGACTGCCATCGGACATAAATTTTTTTGGGTAAATCTGCCCCTGTTACATTTTTACCTTTTCCGATGCTCGCTCTTTTTGGCCAGCCTTTGGGGTCCCCCGAGTTGTTAGGGGGCCTTAGTATGGCTGCATTCCCACTCATCGCACGTGGATACAGCTGTTCCTGAATATCGACTACATCTGCTGTTTCGATCCAAACCTCCATGTAGTCGGGGGCCGAGAACCCTAAGTACCAGGATTTGTAAGGCATTGACTGACTATTGGCGAGCGCACAGCCACTGAGCAGCAAAGCGGCAATAGCGACACGTATAAAATTACTCATTTGGGTGCACCGTGCGTACGTAGTTTTCGTCTGGTCGATTAATGAATACTATATTCAGGTCGCTATTGTTTCGATTTTTGGCAGCATTCCAGTTGTCGGATAAATGAACGTAACGCTGGAACAACAGTTCCTCCTCCTGCGGAGTAAGTCCTGTTGTTTTGCTTTTCCCCAGGGCGTATTCCATCAGTTTTTCGGAAATAGGAATGAGTTCTGCAGGTAATGCAAGTCGCGGTTCACTTTCGTCAATCTCGTCAAATGGTACTCCATTTTCCACGGCCAGCTTGCGCATAATCCGAAAGTAGATCAAGGACAGATCACTGCGGACTTCTCGCTGGCTGCTGACCGCAGCATAAACGTGTTTCATGTCTTTTTGATTGCCCTTCTCAGTACTCCGAAACGGAACCTCCCATGTCCGGACCTCCAACGAAAGGTGATATTGGGACAATTGGTCTTGAAACCTTCTCAAGTCCTGTTGGGCGAGCTTGTAACTATTGGCTTGAGTGAAAGGAACTTTCTCTTCAATCTCGCTTTTACGCGGCTTGCTAAGCAGGATGCGTTCCACTGCTTTTGGTAAATAGCCACCTCCTAGATCCGAGTGCACGCCCGGCAAAATAATATCCGCCGCACCAAGACTATTGAGGGCAAAGTTATAACGACGTTCATTTCGGGCGACCAATTGGACGACTTTTTTAGCCGCATCTGATGCCACAAAGATGTTGATGCCTGGGTTGTAGGCGTTATTCCCGTCAAGGTCTCCTACCAGGAGATTGGCAATGGCAGCGACGGTGTCGTAAACGCCGATAAAATTTATAGATACATCTGTTTGTGGCTGCCAGGCAAAGCTGTCAGATAATACCGAGGACCCGATTGGCAACGCTTTGGCAAGGATGCTTTGGTTGCCTTTTAACACCTCATTTGCAAAGTCCCTTGCTGCTGCTGAGCCGCGACTGAACCCGAAAATATCGAACTCGATTTTTGCCACACGTTTATCGGGATTGTTGTCTTGGAAGGTACGGATCACCCGAAGAAGCAGCTGTGGAGTTTCTTCAACTCGCGCCCGGACGCCTTGCGCGCCCAAGCCTGTGCCTTGCGAAAATGTAGAGTCCTGCGCGGTACTGCTAGTACCGATGCCATCTACATAAACTGGCAAGCTCGCTGTCTTGGCATCAATGGGCAGGGTCTTATCTGCATCGTTTACGTAAAGGTCATATAGCCTTGCCACGTTGCTGACATCGTTCCCGTAGCTATTGTCCGGGGAGCTTCCCTTACCGTCATAACCATAGGAGGCGCAGAACTGACGGATATCCTCTGCCATTTCCTCCAGGTTTACATCCGGCGCAAAGCAGCCAAAGACGCGTTCACTGTTGTTGCGGTTGTTGCCCGTACCGTCGAAGAACACCCCAACTCGCAAGGTAATATCTTCCAGCTCAACCTCTTCCTCCTCTTCCTCAAGCTCTTCTTCCACCGCCTGTGGCGCAGCTTTAGGCGCTTCATCAGCCACCGCATTGAACTTGCCAACCGGCGGAGCACTCAGCAATTTCCCTGCAAGGGCAGCAGCGGCCGCACCCGGCGTGATCGGCGGCAGAATCTGAATCCCGGAACCCACCCCAGGCGAGCCCCCGGTATTCACCTTCACCTCAGCCCCACTAATCGTCACACCCCCCGCATCAACCTTGACGAAACTCCCGCCAGCCTTGGCCGTCAGTTCCATGCCGCCTTCAACCACCACCTTCTCGCCAGCGTGGTAATGAATCTCTTGCCCAGCCTCGACAAACTGCGCTGTCCCCACCTTCAAATGCTGGGTCACCGCCACGGTCAGGTGATCATCCGCCCGCGCTTCGGTCTTGCGGTCCAGATGGGTGATGCGGTGCTCTTCAACCTTGAATTCGCTTAAAACATTGGCCTCGACCGTGTCATGGCGTTCATTGCCGATGCGGATTTTCTGGTCGTGCTCGATGTTTTCATCCCAGTCGCGCTGGGCGTGCAGGTAGATCTGTTCCGCGCCTTTCTTGTCTTCGATGCGAAACTCGTTGTAACCCTTGCCGCCCGGTGAACTCAGGGTTTTGAAGGTGCTGCGGGTCTTGTTTGCCGGCAGGTCGTAGGGGACGACGTTTTCCTTGTGGAACAGGCAGCCGGTGACCAGCGGTTGGTCGGGATCGCCTTCGAGGAAGGTGACGAGGACTTCCATGCCGACGCGCGGGATGGCGATGCCGCCGTAGGCACTGCCGGCCCAGCCGGTGGCGACGCGCAGCCAGCAACTGGTGTTGTCGTTGGCCTGGCCGTCGCGGTCCCAGTGGAATTGCACTTTGACGCGGCCGTATTCGTCGCAGTGGATTTCTTCGCCCGGCGGGCCGGTGACGATGGCGGTCTGACTGCCGAGGACTTTCGGTTTCGGGTGTTCGAGGGCAGGGCGGAAGTGCGCGTCCCACGGGGTGGCGAGGAAGGTGTTGCGGTAACCCTGATGGAAATCGTCTTTGTTGTGGGTGACGTCGCTGGTGACGTTTTTGCCGAGCACCTGCGGTTGCTTGCCTTCGTGCACGACTTCGAGCAACAGCCAGAGGTCGTTCCATTCGGCGCGCGGGTGCTCGCTCAGGGCCATGAAGTGGCCGCTGACCAGAGTGGGTTCGTCACCTTTGCCTTCGGCCAGTTGGTAATCGCTGCGATGGCGTTCCAGTGCGCGGGTCGCCAGTTGTTTGCCGCGCTCACGGGTCAGGAAACGGCCGGGGTAGTCGTAGTCTTCGAGGTCCGGCGCGAAGGTGCTCTTGGCGGCGCCTTCGGGCAGGATGCTTGGTTTTTCGAAGTCGTAATCGCGGCGGCTGACGCGGGAGGTGCGGGTTTCAAGGCGAAGGTTGAAACGCTTGATCACCGGTTTCGTGGCGGCCATGCCGGAGTCTTGCTGGTAGGCCACAGGCGAGAGCTTGCGGAACACTGTCTGGTCATCGCCGAAGACGAGTTTGTGGCCGCTGGCGCTGTGCTGGAAGTGGAAGTGAATGCCTTCCTCTTCACACAGTCGCTGGATGAAGTGCAGGTCGGACTCGTCGTACTGCACGCAGTAATCGCGCTCGGGGTAGATCGCGCCGAGCTGAAAACTGTAGGCATCGGCCAGGATGCCGCGTGCTTCGAGGACCTGGGCAATGATCTTCGGCACACTTAAATGCTGGAAAATCTGCTGGTCATGGTTGTGACGCAGGTAAGCGAGTTGCGGAACCAGGCTGATGCTGTAGCGCGTCAGGCTTTTGCCGGAGTCGCCTTGCTCGATGCGATAGACCAGACCGTGGATGATGCCCTTGCCGGTGGCGCCGAAGGTCAGGGAGCCAGGCTTGTGCAGCAACTCTTCGAGTTTAAGGTCAGGGCGGGCGCTGACCAGTTCGATGTCGAAACAGAACGGCTGATTGAGGGTTTCGCGACCGACGAAGCTGAGCACTTGCAGGTCAACGGAAACGCCTTCCAGCGTCAGGGAAATATGGGTTGCGTTCGCGTCCAGCATGCCTTGAATTCCGTCCTTTGAATAAGCTGGTGCGGATGGTGCAGCATTAAACCGCCTCGTTCAAGGCGCAAATGCCGTAGGCGTGGATGCGTTGGGCTATCGGGAAAACCCTTAGATACACGGTATCGGCCAATGAATGCGGGGGATGTTGCGTCATCCGTTCCTGGACATGACAGCGTCATACCCTTGCGGCGACCGTGAATTGACAGTCATTTTCAGACTTTTGGAGTGGTGACCCTGAGATTGGCGGTGTGTGTTGCACCGCCATCGCGAGCAGGCTCGCTCCTACAGTGGATCGTTGTCGAGCACAAAACCCGAGTTCACTGTCGATCCAATGTGGGAGATTCTATGTTGCAGGGCTTCACATTCAGCGCATTTCCAACTGCTGCCGATACGGCAAATCCGGCCCGGTCTTGCTGCATGTCAGCGCCGCTGCCTGCACCGCAAATTTCAACATCCCGTCGATTTGCCCGCGCTCAAGCGATTGCACACCCCCAACCGAATCCAGCTGCTGCTCGGTCAGCCAGGTAATCAACGCCGCCTGAAACGTATCACCCGCGCCCACGGTATCGGCGATTTTCACCGCGCTCGCCGGCACCGACCATGAACCATGGTTGCGGCTGAACACCGTCGCCCCCTCACCACCCCGGGTCAGGAACACCAACTGACAGCGATGCTGCAGCCAACCTTCAATCACCCGCTGCGGATCTTGCTCGGGGTACAACAGGCTCAAGTCTTCATCGCTGACTTTGATCAAGTCGGCCAACTCAACCAGCGTCGCAATCCGCGAGCGCCACAGGTCGATATTCGGCTCAGGATTGAGTCGCACATTCGGATCAAGGCTGATCAGGCGTTTACCACTTTCGCGCTGCACCAACGCCAGCAGCGTGTCGGCAATCGGCTGCACCACCAAGGAAAACGAGCCAATGTGCAAACCGCGCACTTGCGGGCCCAGCTCAGGCAAATGCTCAGGTTTGAGCTGCCGATCCGCGCAACCTTCACCACGAAAGCTGTAGTGGGGCGAACCATTGGCACCGACGGCGACCATGGCCAGCGTGGTTGGTGCGGCGAAATCCACGAGGAAGTCCGGGAGTACACCTTCATCCTGCAGCACTTGCTGCAGGCGTCGGCCAAGGTAGTCGGTGGACAACCCGGCAAACAGCGCCGCCTCCACACCCAACCGACGCAAACCAACCGCCACGTTGAACGGCGAACCGCCGGCAATCGCCTTGAAGTTCACTTTTGAAGCCAGGCCGCTGGCGTCGTCTTCACTGAAGAAATCGAACAGCGCTTCGCCACACACCAGATACATAATTGTTCGCTCTTTAAAGGGTTGCGACATGTTGTTGATAGCGTTCATAGGCCTGCTGACAGGCCGCCACATTGTCGGCAATCGGCAAGGTTTCACTGGCCGGATCGAGCTTTACGCAGCGCTCGCATAGGTCCGCCAGACTGTCCTCGTTGCCGTTTGCCCAGGACTTGCACCACGCTGCCTGAATCGCCGCGCCGAGAGCCGCCGCTTCGCTCTGCTCGGTACAGATCACCGGGGTGTTCATGATGTCGGCGACGATCTGCCGCCACACCAGGCTTTTCGAGCCGCCGCCGATCAGGCAAATGCTGCGGCTTTGTAAGCCATTCTGGCGCAGCAGGTCCAGTCCATAACGCAAACCGAAGGTCGTGCCCTCGACGACAGCGCGGCACAGGTTGGCCTGGGTCAGGTTGGTCATGGTCAGGCCGAGCAGGCTGCCGCTGGCATGGGGCAGGGCGGGGACGCGCTCGCCGTTGAGGAACGGCAACATGCACACGCCGTCGGCGCCGATGGGCGCTTGTGCCACGAGTTCGTTGAACTGCTCGATATCAAGGTCGAACAGCTCGCGAATGACCCCCGTGGCGTTGGTTAGGTTCATGGTGCAGATCAGCGGCAGCCAGCCGCCGCTGGAAGAACAGAATGTCGCGACCGACGCATCCGGGCTGACTTTCGGCTGGTCAGCATAGGCGTACACCGTCCCCGAAGAGCCGAGGCTCATGGTGATGGCGCCGGGCTTGATGTTGCCGGTGCCGATAGCGCCCATCATGTTGTCGCCACCCCCGCTGGAGACCAGCGCTTGCGGGTTGATGCCCAGGTGTTCGGCGATGCTTGGCAGGATCGTGCCAACGGCTTGATGGGCGTCGATCAGCTCGGGCAACGCAGCTTGCAGGCGTCCGGTTGGGTCGATGTCGCGCAGCAACTGCAAATCCCATTGGCGGGTCCGCACGTTGAAATACCCGGTGCCTGACGCGTCGCCGTACTCGCTGCAACTGCGGCCGGTGAGCCAGTGGTTCAGGTAGTCGTGGGGCAGGAGGATGCGGGCGATCCGGGCAAAAATGTCCGGGTGCTGTTCTTTGGTCCACAGCAGTTTGGAAACGGTGTAGCCCGGCGCGATGACCACACCGAGGCGTTCCAGTGAGCCCTTTTCTCCACCGAGGTGAGCCAGCAGACGATCGTTTTCCGGGGTGGACTCGGTGTCGCACCAAAGCTTGGCCGGACGCAGCACTTGGCCCTGGTCATCAAGCAGCACCAGGCCGTGTTGCTGGCCGGAGACACCGATGCCGAGGATGTCCTGACCGTCGACGTTTGCCGCGAGTAACGCTTGGCGGGTCGCCAGGGTGAACGCTTCCAGCCACTGACGGGTGTCTTGCTCGCGACGACCGTTGGCGCCGCTGATCAAGCCGTGCACGGCCGCGCCCTGGCCCAGGACCTGGCCACTGTGGGCGTCGAGGATCACGGCTTTGGTGCCTTGGGTGCCGCAGTCGATGCCGAGGAAGAGTTGTTGGTTTTCCATGGTAGATCCTTGGTGTGTCAGGTCGATCTTGGTGAAGCCATTCGCGGGCAAGCCTCGCTCCTACAGGTTAGTGTCGAGCGAGGATCAGATGGTTGATCCCGGATCTGTAGGAGCGAGGCTTGCCCGCGAAGACGGCAGTGATTTCACCGCCGCACTTACGCCAACACCCGCTCCAACGTCCGCGTCACACCCACTTCCCGCAAGCTGTTGCAGCACCATTCAAACGCCGCCACAAACTCCGGCGAACGGGGAATCGCCGTACCAAAAATCTCCTCTACCCCCAGCAAACGCTGGGTGATCAACGCATCATCCGCCACCAAGGCCTGGCAGAACGTCGCCCGCGGATCGGGAATCGAGTAGGCATCCCCGTTCTCATCCACCCCCTTCAAATACAAAGCCCAGGCTGCCACCACCAATGCGGCCCGCCTGGTGTCCTGGCCATCGGCAATCAAACGGTTAATGGTAGGCACCGTGAACTTGGGAAACTTCGACGAACCGTCCGAACACACCCGCTCCAGCTGATCGGCAATCGCCTGATTGGAGAAACGCGCCACCAGCGTGTTCTTGTAATCCGTCAGATCAATCCCGGGCACGGGCGGCAGTTGCGGGGTGACGTCCAGATCCATGTAGGCACGCATGTAGCGCACAAAAAGCGGGTCATTCATGGTCTCGTGCACGAAGCGATAACCCTTCAGGAACCCCAGATACGTCAGGGCCAGATGACTGCCGTTGAGCAGTTTGATCTTCATCTCTTCATACGGCGTGACGTCGTCGGTGAATTGCACGCCGACCTTCTCCCAGGCCGGACGCCCGTTGACGAACTTGTCTTCCAGTACCCACTGCACAAAGGGTTCGCAGACTACCGGCCAGGCATCGTCCAGCGCATGTTTGTCGGCCAGTTGCAGCCGATGCTCAGTGCTGGTCATCGGGGTAATGCGGTCGACCATCGCGTTCGGAAAACTGACATTGCTGGCGATCCAGTCCCGCAGATCGGCATCGCGCAGGGCGGCGAACGCAAGTAACGCCTTACGGGTGACCGCGCCGTTGTGCGGCAGGTTATCGCAGGACATCAAGGTGAAGGCCGGCGTGCCGGCGGCGCGACGTTTGGCGAGCGCGGCGCAGAGAAAGCCGAACACGGTTTTCGGCGCATTCGGGTTGGCCAGGTCGTGCTGGATTTGTGGCAAGTGCGCCATGAACTCGCCGTTGCTGTCGTCGATGCAATAACCGCCTTCAGTGATGGTCAACGAGACGATGCGGATCTCCGGGCTGGCGAGTTTGTCGATCAACACCTGCGCGCCGTCTTCAGCCAGCAGCATGTCGCGGATGGCGCCGATGATCCGGACTTCGGTGTCAGCGGTGTCGCCCAGTTCGAACAGGGTGAAGAGGTAATCCTGCTCTTTCAGATCGTCCCGGGCGCGGCGGTCTTCGGTGCGCAGGCCGACCCCGCAAATCGCCCAGTCCGAGGCTTCGCCGGTGTTCATCAGCGCGTCGGTGTAATACGCCTGATGAGCACGGTGAAAACCGCCGACGCCGATGTGTGCAATGCCTTGGCGCGTATCGCTCAGCGCGTAGGCGGGCAGGACCACCTCGGGTGCGAGGCGGTTGAGGTTCTGTTTATTGAGTTTCATCAAAGGCTCTCTAAATCAGGCCGCTGCACGCAGCGGGCGGGTCAGCGCCACGCCGTCGGCATCGAATAGATGGCAGTGGTCGGCGTCCAGGTGCAGGCTCAAGGCTTCGCCATAACGGCTGGCCAGGTCGCCACGAACGCGCATGGTCAGCGCTTCGCCGGAAGCGGTCACGACGTGGCAGAAGGTGTCGCTGCCCAGGCGTTCGCTGACGTCGGCGGTAACTTGCAGCGTGCAGTCGCCGGTTTGTGCCAGGTTCAAGTGTTCCGGACGGATTCCCAGGGTTACCGCACCGCCGACGCTCAGGTTGGCGCCGCTCAATGGCAGGGTGATGCGGGTGCCAGCGTCCAGCAGGACTTCACAGCTTTGGCTGTCGATGCGGGTGACTTTCCCCTTGAGGAAACCCATTTTTGGTGTGCCGAGGAACCCGGCAACAAACAGGTTGGCCGGCTGGTGGTACAAGTCCAGCGGCGAGCCGACTTGCTCGATTTTGCCGCCGTTGAGGACGACCACTTTGTCGGCCATGGTCATCGCTTCGACCTGGTCGTGGGTCACGTAAATCATCGTGGCTTGCAGGTCTTTGTGCAGTCGCAGCAGTTCCAGGCGCATTTGCACGCGAAGCGCGGCGTCGAGGTTGGACAGCGGTTCGTCGAACAGGAAGATTTTCGGGTTGCGCACGATGGCGCGGCCGATGGCCACCCGTTGACGCTGGCCGCCAGACAGTTGCTTCGGCTTGCGCTCCAGCATCGGCCCCAGCTCAAGGATGCGCGCCGCTTCGCCGACTTTCTTCTCGACTTCAGCCTTCGGTACGCCGGCCAGATCAAGGGCGAACGACATGTTCTTTTTCACGGTCATGTGCGGGTACAGGGCATAGGTCTGGAACACCATCGCCAGATCGCGCTTGGCCGGGCTGACTTCGGTAATGTCGCGGCCATCGAGTTCGATGGTGCCGCCGCTGACTTCTTCCAGGCCGGCGATCAACCGCAGTAGCGTGGATTTACCGCAGCCCGACGGGCCGACGAAGACCACGAATTCCTTGTCGTTCACTTCCAGGTCGATGCCTTTAATGATGGAAAAGCCTTCGAAGCCTTTTTGCAGATTCTTGATTTTCAGGTTGGCCATGATGATGGGCCTCCACGTGTTGTTATTCAGTTGAGCCGGGCGGGCTTTTGTAGGAGCACGGCTTGCCGGCGAAAGCGATTTGAAGGACGCCTTCGCCGGCAAGCCTGGCTCCTACAAGGATCGGATTCATTTCACGGCGCCGAACGACAGGCCGCGGACCAATTGTTTCTGGCTGATCCAGCCGAAAATCAGGATCGGCGCGCAGGCCAGGGTCGACACCGCCGACAACTTGGCCCAGAACAGACCTTCGGGACTTGAGTAGGAGGCGATCAGCGCAGTCAGTGGCGCAGCTTTCGACGAGGTCAGGTTCAGCGACCAGAACGCCTCGTTCCAGCACAGGATCAGCGACAGCAAAACGGTGGAGGCCAAACCGCCCTTGGCGATCGGCAGCAGCACCCGGACCATTTCCTGCCACAGCGTGGCGCCATCGAGACGCGCGGCTTCGAGGATGTCTTTGGGGATGTCCTTGAAGTAGGTGTAAATCATCCAGACCACAATCGGCAGGTTGATAAGCGTGTAGATCACGATCAGCGCGATGCGCGTATCGAGCAGGCCGAAGCTCTTGGCCAACAGGTAGATCGGCATCAGCACGCCCACCGGCGGCAGCATCTTGGTGGACAGCATCCACAGCAGCGTGCCTTTGGTGCGTTGGGTTTCGTAGAACGCCATCGAGTACGCCGCTGGCACTGCGATCAGCAGGCTCAGAGCCGTGGCGCTGAACGAAATCACCACCGAGTTCCAGGCAAAACTGAAGTAATCGCTGCGCTCGTTGATGTGCAGGTAGTTCTCCAGCGTCGGCGTGAAGATGAACTGCGGCGGCGTGGCGAAGGCGTCGATTTCGGTTTTGAAACTGGTCAGCACCATCCAGAAGATCGGGAAGAAGATCAGGATCGCGATGGCCCAGGCCAGGGTGCCGAGCAGCAGGCTTTGCAGGCGACGGGATTGTTGAAGAGTCATGGCGCAGGCCTCAGGCTTTGTCTGTCAGGTTTTTGCCGATCATGCGCACCAGCACGATGGCCGCGATGTTGGCGATCACCACCGCGATCAAGCCTCCGGCGGACGCCATGCCGACATCGAACTGCACCAGCGCCTGGTTGTAGATCAGGTACGCGAGGTTGGTCGAGGCATAACCGGGACCGCCGTTGGTGGTGGTGAAGATTTCGGCGAACACCGAGAGCAGAAAGATGGTTTCGATCATCACCACCACCGCAATCGGGCGGGCCAGGTGCGGCAGGGTCAGGTGCCAGAAAATCGCGATCGGCCCCGCCCCGTCGAGGCGCGCGGCTTCTTTCTGTTCCTGGTCGAGGGACTGCATGGCGGTCATCAAGATCAGAATCGCGAAGGGCAGCCATTGCCAGGAGACAATGATGATGATTGACAACAGCGGGTAGTGCGCCAGCCAGTCCACCGGTTGCGCGCCGAACAGCTTCCAGACGTAGGCGAGAATCCCCGACACCGGGTGGAAAATGAGGTTCTTCCAGATCAGCGCACCGACGGTGGGCATGATGAAGAATGGCGAGATCAGCATGACCCGCACGATACCGCGACCGAGAAATTCACTGGCTTCCAGCAAGGCGCTGATCAGCACGCCCAGCACTACGCTGATCAGCAGCACGCTGCCCACCAACAGCAAGGTGTTGGTGGCGCCGGGCATGAACCCGGAGTCGGTCAGGAAGTAGGTGAAGTTCTCCAGCCCGACGAACTCGTTCTCGCCGGGGTTGAGCAGGTTGTAGCGGATCATCGAAAAGTAGAGGGTCATGCCCAGCGGCACGATCATCCACAGCAGCAACAACGCCACCGAGGGACTGACCAGAAACCAGCCGGGATTGGCCAACCGGCTTTTACGTACCGGTTGGGGGATGTCCATGTGAGCTTTGGCAGTTGAAATATTCATGGCATTTAACCGATTAGGACAGACAAGTGAAGATCACCGGTAGGAGCGAGGCTTGCCCGCGAAGAGGCCGGTACATCCGATGCATCCTCAACGGCTAGAACACCGCCTTCGCGGGCAAGCCTCGCTCCTACATAGAGTGCGTCAAACCTGTGGGAACGTGGCTTGCCCGCGATGGAGGCCACTCGGTGTCCGGACAAACCAGAACCGTTGCCCCCGCCGCGCCGTTAGCTACTTGGGATAACCGGCGCGCTTCATCTCACGTTCGGTGGTTTGCTGGGCAGCCGTAAGCGCCTGGTCGACCGTGGTCTGGCCGATCAGCGCCGCCGAGAACGACTTGCCGACCTGGGTGCCGATGCCCTGGAATTCAGGAATGGTCACCAACTGGATGCCGATGTAGGGCACCGGTTTTAGAGTCGGTTTGCTCGGGTCCGCGGCTTTCAGCGATTCCAGCGTCACCTTGGCAAACGGCGCGGCGCTCATGTAAGCCTCGCTGTAGGTCGAGGCCCGAGTGCCGGGCGGCACATTGGCAATGCCGTCTTTTTCAGCGACCAGTGCGCCGTATTCCTTGGAAGTGGCCCAGGCACTGAAGGTTTTCGCCGCGTCCTTGGCCTTGGAACTGGTCGGAATCGCCAGCGCCCAGGAATAGAGCCAGGCCGAGCCTTTGTCCGTGGTCTCATGCGGCGCATAAGTGAAGCCAACGTGCTCGCTGACCTTGCTTTGGGTCTTGTCGGTGACGAAGGAACCGGCAACGCTGGCGTCCACCCAGATCGCGCACTTGCCGCTGTTGAACAGCGCCAGGTTCTCGTTGAAACCGTTGCTGGAAGCTCCTGGTGGGCCGGATTTCTTCATCGTCTCGACGTAGAAGTTCAGGGCGTTTTTCCACTCAGGGCCACTGAATTCCGGCTTCCACTGCTCATCAAACCAGCGCGCCCCATAGGCATTGGCGACGGTGGTGATCAGCGCCATGTTCTCGCCCCAACCGGCCTTGCCACGCAGGCAGATGCCGTACTGTTCTTTGTCTTTATTGGTCAGTTTGCTGGCGAATTCGCCGATCTGGGTCCAGGTCGGATGCTCGGGCATGGTCAGCCCGGCGTCCTTGAACAGGTCGGTGCGGTAATAGGTGATGGAACTCTCCGCGTAAAACGGCAGGGCGTAGAGCGAGCCCTTGACCGAAAGGCCTTCACGCACCGAAGGGAAGACATCGTCGAGGGCGTAGGTGGCCGGCAAATCCTTCATCGGCTCCAGCCAGCCCTTGGCACCCCAGAGTGCGGCTTCGTACATGCCAATGGTCAGCACGTCGAACTGCCCGCCCTGAGTGGCGATGTCAGTGGTCAGGCGTTGGCGCAGGACGTTTTCTTCCAGCACCACCCAATTGAGCTTGATGTCCGGGTGCTCGGCCTCGAAGGTCTTCGAGAGCTTTTGCATGCGGATCATGTCGCTGTTATTGACGGTGGCGATGGTCAGGGTCTGAGCGCCGAGGCTGACGCTGCTGAGGGTCATGCAGGTAAGGGCAAGCAGAGCTTTTACAGAAGGTTGCATCGTGCACTCCTTTTCTGCGCCCGATGGGGGACAGAAGGACAGTTATTGTTTTTGTGTCTTCCGAAGGCAGGAAGAATGTGCACTGATTACAGCCTTCAATTGAGGATGTGACAAATCATCCGTCGCACAAAAACCGATACTATTTTGCACTGATGTTTTGGGTGCGAGGCGCAGATAGCGGCTTTCTTGCCGCATGTCCGTATTGATTCTGTACAGGTTTTTGAGTGTTTAACCCAGATTCTGCTCAGTCAACCGCTGCACCGCCAGTCGCCGGTAATGCGAAGGCGTCATGCCCTTGAGCTGCTGGAAACGCCGATTGAAGTTGGAAATATTGTTGAAGCCCGATTCGAAACACACATCGGTCACCGGTTTGTCGCCATCGGCCAGCAACTCGCAGGATTTGCTGATGCGCAGGCGATTGACGAACTCAATGAAACAGCGCCCAGTAGCCTGTTTGAACACCCGGCTGAAATAAGTAGGCTTCATGCCCAGGTGCTCGGCAACTTCCTCGAGCGGCAGGTCCCGGGCGTAATGCGCAAAAATGTAATCCACCGCTCGGTTGGTGCGATCAATGTTGTGTTCATCCGCCAGTTGCGGCGTGGTGGCACCCGACAGCAACTGAAAATCGTCAGAAGCCGCGAGCAGCTCCAGCAGAATGAAAAAGTGCCCGAGCCGGGTGACGCCTTTAGTGTCAGCGATGCGTTGCATCAACGTCATGGCCTGGCGGATGGTGCGCTTGCAACGAAATTCGATGCCGTACTGAGCGCGCTCCAGCAGTGGCGCCAGGGTCTTGAGTTCCGCGAATACCTGATGACCGCTCTCGAACAATTCATCCGTGAAGTTGACCAGCATGTCGCGCTTGGGCACTACCTCGTCTTCGGCCACCTGGCTGATCCAGTTATGGGGCAGATTCGGGCCGGTCAGGAACAGAGTTTCCGGGTAGAAGTTGCCAATGTAATCGCCAATGAACACCTTGCCGGAACTGGCGACGATCAGGTGCAGTTCGTATTCCTTGTGGAAATGCCAACGCACCAAAGGGCAGGGGAATCCATGCTGGCGATAGATGATCGACAACCCGTTGTGGTCGTCCATCAGTTCGTAGGAAGGATCGGTGACTCTAACGGTTCGGGTCATGTCAGGGCGCTTTTTATTGTCATTGCGCCCTGATCATGCCTCTTTCCAGGCCTGTAATGCCAGCGTGCAACGCTCCGGGCTTCAGGCCTGTGCCCGATCATGCAAGGCGTCGCCGTAAACCGCTTTCATGCTGGTGGCGGACCAGCAATAACGAACGATCTCTGACTCGTCGAAAAAGTCGGTATTGATGATGCAGCAGCGCGTTACCCAGTCCCGGGTGGGATTGAACCAATCATTGATCTGGTTTTTGATGTCTTGAGGCCCTCCCAGAAACGCGTAGCTGGTGGCCGATAACGACCACAGGAACGTTTCGTAAGGCCCGTCTTCTAGCGTGCTGGAAATATGGGTTTTCAGATCCTCGGTGTCGGTAAACCTTTTGTTGATCCACTTGTGTGGGATGGGCGGCCAGAAGTAGTCCTCATCCAGTTCCCGCCGTCCGGGCGCCGCCAACACCACCCGGCGACGAGTACTGATCCGCTTGAGTTCGCCGATGGTTTTTGTGGAGTCGTCGGGGGGGATCACTCGCTGTCCGAGTCGACTCACCAAAAGATCATTGAGTTTCTGGTAGTCAAAAGGTTTGGCCCCGTCTGCGAGTTGGTGGAAATCCAGCACGATGAACTCATCCGGATTACGGTCAAGGAACGCTGATACGTCTGTCATCAGTTCATTGAGGACTCGATGGGACTGGTATCCGTTGTGATGAAAATAGAAGATCGACTGGTCTGTGCCCTCGGTGTAGCCCAGGCGGATATCAAAGGCCCGGGCGCCGTTGGACAGTTGCCAGGCAAATGAACCGTTTTGACACGTCGTCCAGTTGCCGATAACCACATCATAATTGGGCACCTGTTTATCCATGCCGGCGTTATGGGCGCCGGGCCAGACAAGTTCGGTCAGCTTTAGTCGATGGATATCCAGGACGTTACTCATCCATTTTTTTGTCTAACGCACCTGCTGTGTTATGGGTCATGACAGTTCCTTGTCGTTGAGGTGCCCACTCCGTGGGGCGACGAAGTTTATGTATCAGAGCTGGCTGCAAGCCACATCTGTGTTGATCGCCCTGCGTGAAAGGCTTTCATGACCCAGCATAGAAGTGCGCAACAGGATTGCCATCCACGGAAATAGTTACACATATATAGCCATTTAATGGCGGGCCGACTAATTGGTTCGCTTGTTGGCTTTATGCAAGTTTGCGGTTCGGCAATATGAAACAATTCGCGATTCTTCAATGAAGTCGACGTTGATGATGTTGCACTTTGCCGCCCAATCGCTTTTTTCCGGGTCGAACCACGCATCAAGCTCTTTATGTATATCCACGGGGCCGCCGAGGGCGCTGTAACTGGTCGCGGACAGTGACCACGGTGCCCACGTGCCTGGCGGGTATGTCAGCACACTCGTAATGTGCTTCTTCAAGTCGGCGGCACTCGTGATACCGCTGCCAGACCATTTGTGTTCAATTTGCCCAAGGAACACGTTTCGATCAAGCTCCCAGTGCCCTGTCGCCGCGACCAGAATCCTTTGTTCAGAACTGATTTGTTTGAGTTGGCGCAGACTCAGAGACCGGTTTTGAGGGGGGATTATCTGGTGACCCATTAGATGGATCATCATGTTGTTGAAAAAAGTGAAATCAAACGCATCCCCTTGCAGTTCGTGGAAATCCAAGACAATAAATTCATCGGGGTTCTCCTCAAGAAATTGCCTCACATCGGTTATCAAGTTTCCCAAGGTGCGATTATTGCGGTTGCCGTTGTGATGCATTCGGAATTTGCCGAGGCCCGGTGCCTTGGCGTCGAACACGAGTCGGATATCCAATGCTCGGGAACCGTGGCACAGCTGGGAATAAAACGATTGGTGCTGACATGCCAGCCAATGGGGGCCTGGAATCAGTGGCCAGGACGCTTTCCAGTCGCTGCCTGCGTTATGGGTGCCCGGCAGGGTCAATTCACAGAGCGACAACGTGTCAATGGCCGGAGTGCCGGACATCCAGTTATTAGGTGTCAGATTATTTTGAACAATGTTATTCATTTAATGCGTCCTTGCATTGATTTATAAGTTTAATAGGTTGTGCCGGATAAGTTGGCCAGACCTTAATCCGGCGTGTTAGTTATAAGGGTGGGTTGTTGGTGTGGTCAATAGTCGTGGCAATGTAAAGTGTGTATAAATAGTGCGTGATGTCTAAATGGTTCGATTCTTTGCTTCAATCCACTGCGCCATGTATTGCGTACTTTTGTGGTGGTGATGGCGCAACATGCTGCCGGTAAAGTTATCGCTTCTAAGTTGTATGAGATGTTGTTGGCAGTACAATAACTTTTCGATCAGTGCCGGGCCATGCTCCGACTGCCGATAACGATCAGTCAGCAACGTCTGCCCCTTGGATTGGGCGTCGGCCCAGAGCGCGTCATCCTTGTAAAGCCGCACTGCGTCATCGGCGAACTCCCGTGCCGTCCGGGTCACGGCGCCAGACCAGGGATGTTCGCCATGCATCGCTTCGGCACCGATAGGTGTTGTGACGGTGGGCGTGCCACACAGCATGGCGTCGACGATCTTGCCTTTGATGCCGGCGCCGAATCTTAGCGGAGCCAGACACACACGCGCCGCCGACATCACTTGCAAGGCGTCTTCCGCCCAGTTCATGACATGGAAACCCTGGGCCGGGTTATGCAGCGCAGTGGCCTTGGGCGGCGTGTAAGCGCCGTAGATGTGCAACTGAGCGCTGGGCAGCTGTTCGCGGATCAACGGCCAGATGGCTGTTTTCATCCAGAGCACCGCATCCCAGTTCGGCGCATGTCGAAAGTTACCGATGCTGAGAAAGTGCGACCGATCTTCAAACACGGCCGGCGGCAAGCTCGGCGGTTCGACCATCAACGGGCACCAGTGCAGCAAGTTGCGCGGCATCTTGAACTGCTCGACCAGCAACTCGATTTCCACTTCAGAGATCATCAGGCTCAAGTCGCAACGATACAACGCGGCAACTTCCCGTTTGGCCAGATCGGTATCGGCCATCAGTTCGAACTCTTCGCGCAATGCCGGTGCGAACAGGTCGCTGAAATCATTGTTGTCTTCACTGGCCTTCAAGCGATCCTTGAGACGCTGATGCCGGGCGTGCCGCAGGCTTTGCAGATCCGACGTTTCAAGCACTCGCAAGGCATCAGGGCAGTGCTTCTCTACACGCCAGCCGAACTGCTCTTCCATCATGAACTGGTCAAACAGCACGATATCCGGGGCCAGTTCACTGATAAACGCGTCGAAACTGCTGTTGTTCAACTCGATAGGCACTTCGCGAATGCCCAGTGCCGTCAGGTCCGCCCGATGTTCACCGGTGCCGGCCGGGCTGCTGAAAGTAATGTCCCAGCCTTGTTGCAGAAACGTATCCAGAATCTGCATCACATGCCCACTGGCGGCCGATGATCGAGGCTCGGGCCAGACGTAACCAATGACGAGGACTTTGGTTGCGCGGGGCTGATTCATGAACGGTATTTCCTTGACTCGGGCGGTGGGCAGGGTGATGCGAGAGACGCGCGATTAAACCATACCTCGCCGCACAGGATCATCGCGATACGACGTCGATGGAATTGTTCTGCCATACAAAGGCGGCCTGCCATCTGGTTGTGGGCAGGCCGCGCGAGAGTTTACTTCACGGCTATGGAAAACGTGCTGAGGTTTATCCGCACAGGTCCGGTAACGCGTTGGTTTGCGCTTCGATTCAATGCAGTGCGCAGTTGGGCGATATTGGTTTGGAACTTTGAAGGATGGGTGACCGATTGACTCAGTAGGGCGGTCACCAAAGCCTGGGAGTCGGCGTTGTGCACGCCGGGTGCCTCTTTGATGAAGGGCACGAGATCGTTCTTGGTTGGATTGCGAAGTACCCCGACATCGTTACCGGCAAATCTGCTGGAGGGAGCGACGTACTCGCCACCCTTGGCCAGATTGAGCAATTCGGATACTTCCATGTCACCCAGCATCACGGCTTTGTCTAAACTTTTGTCTGCGTAGAAAAAGTCCAGGGTGCCCGGCCCGCCATGGGATATTTCATGCACCACTATGTCAGCAATCCCACTGTCGTCGTAATTCATGTGACGGTAGTAACGATTAAGAATCGTTGCTATAAAAGACGATAAATTGTTCATGCACTTGATCGGCCTTCGTCGCCGCTTGCCACGCGCGGTAGCTGTCAGGATAGAGCCCGGCCATTACATCACCCGTACCAGAGCTATCCACCATGAAATTATTAATCGAGATGGATTTGAGATCGTCTTTCATGACCTTGAGGCCGTCCAAATACCATTCGGTCACCTCTCTAGAGTCGGAACCAAAAAGCGCCTTTAGAACTAACGTGTTGTCTCGGTCAGGAATTCGCTTACTCAGTAGGTCAATTGCAACGTCGATTTTGCTGGACGCAATGGGCAGCGCCTTGGTGATGACGTGTCGCGCATAACTATTAGGCAAGACCCGATGCAAACCGGGCACTTGCACAAAATCATTGGTGATCCGGAAGTTCTTCAGGGCCGGCCCCCATGGCTCGCCAGTGCGCAGATTAAGACCGAACCACTGGTTTCTATCGCGAATTGCCCATATTGGGACCGCTTCGCCCGCGTCGCCGAGCGGTCGCCATGTGCCGAGTCCGAAATCCTTGCGATTCACTGCCTTGAGAAGGTCGTAGGATCGCGCGCTGCCCGTCAATCGATGCAGTTGAAACGTCGCATTCTCCAATGCAGCTGCGCCTTGTGTACTTAGTCTCAGCAAACCCTTTTTAAGCAGGCGGGCACCGCCGAACAGTAACCGGGGCGTTCCGTCCAAAGGATTGAAGATAGAGAACGTCGCGACGGCACCGATTCTGGCCAAGTGAGCAGTTCTTGAGGTCAGGGAAGCTGTTTTGGCGGCAGCACTGGCAAACTTCCCGGCGACACCGACCACCGTTCCGAGGAGGGCGAGCCCATCAATGATGCACCCGACGGCACCTTCGGCCTGGCGTGTTTTGTCATCTGATGAGAGGTCTTCAATGCACTTTTTGAAGGGGACAACCAGGTCGATGATGAACGTGCCAATGCGCTCCGCCTTCTCGCGTTCAAGCTCCAGCTCCGTTCTACCTTCGGCGTTGCGATACAACTCTTCGTAACTGGCCATGGGGCGGTGTTTGAAGATGAAGGAAGCGATCGCCTTGAATGGCTCACTGCAAAAACTCTGGTAGGGGCTGCTTCTCGAGAGCGCAAGTGGCAACGGGGCAGGCAACACGCCGAGTTTTTCAATCACCGCGCGACTGGAAACACCGGCTACGGGTTCAATACCTTGGCTGTAAGCATTGAAATCGATGGGCAGTAAAAGGGGGCTGATCGCTGGAGTCGGGTCAGTCATGCTCCCCTTGAAGTCCACTCTTGAAGGCGAATGGATCGTGCCTGACTCAACAAGAATGCGTCCGAGTGCCGGGTTTTTTCGACATTCACCACGCAGCGTGAAGAGTTCATAACATCTGAGCTGCCCCTGGTAAGTCGCACATAGCACTATTGCGTATCGGCAGGTGGCGGCGTCTTTGTCGGTCTGTGTTTCTTTAAGTTGCCCTGGTTTGGTATTGACGCCCACCAGGCCGACCGAGCTGCCCGACATGTTGTGCAAGGTCGCTACCGGTTTACGCAGGGTATAGAAGCTGATTTCACCCGCCTGAAGTGCAATTCGATCAAGTTGAGGCAACTGCGACAGTGCCAGTTTGATGTTCGCGACGACACCGGTTTCCAGTTGTTCGTAGTAAGCATTGAAGGCTGGCTCAAGCAGCTCGCTCACCGGATACAAGGTTGTCACCTGCGGGAACGAAGTGTAGACACTCGTTCCTCTGCGATCCCACTCGCCCGTTGCCAGTTCATCAGACATGTGCAAGTCGACCATGGACATCATTAACGAAGATCCCCGACTGCCATAAAATCCCTTGCCTTCCTGTACAAAGATTTTCTTGTCGAGAAAGTCGCACCCTGGAAGCTCTTTCTGCAACTGAGCGCGCGCTAGCGCCTGCCGCGAGGGAAGAGGACTGCTCAGTGCACCGATAACGTTGTCGAAGTCGCCTATATAGTGTTTGAAAGCAGAGGTCGCTTCCTGCAAAACGTGCTCAACGTAATTGCCCTGTGCATCAGGCGAAACGACGCCGTTAATAGCCGCCCAATTGATAATCGGGTTAACGGTCACAACGCTGTGCAGTAGTGCGAGTTCGGGTGTCACAGGCTCAAGTGCGGCGAAGTCCAGCAACTGAGCGTAACTCATCAAGCGCGATGAGCCGGGGGCATTGAGTTCGGCCAGCGCCACCGCCTGACTCAGTGTGACCCAGGCCGGTGTGCCCAGGCGCAAGGATTCGGGGAGGTCCCTGACGGTAAATTCAGGCGCGATCCCCGCGAGCAGAACCAATGATGCCAGCGGCGTCGCAAGACCCGCGCCTTTGTTCAAACGGAGGAGATGGTCCTCAAGGTCTGCGCGTATTTCGAGGGGGCTGCGATCAACGTTGCCAGGCTGATAAAGGTCATAGCCCGCAATCTGATTGCGTATTTGGCCAGCCGATGAATCAAATCCGAGGATGATCGCTGCCAATAGCAACGACTGAAGGTGTTCCTTACGCACAGGTTGATCTTCAAGGCTGCCATACCATCCAACGACGGCATGGTATTCGCGCGCCCATTCGATCGCACGCTCGGTCTCCAGAATCTGGTCCAGCAAGTAATCGGCTCCCGCTTGCACCTCTTCAATCGGTTTGCCTGCAATTACAGGTCGGGCGAGCTCTTCCAGTATTTCATGAGGATGCTTGAACGCCTGATGGGTGAGCGCCAACACCCGCTCACGTTCAGCGGTGCTTAGCGAAAACGGAGAATTTTCGGCGTTGGAGAGAGCATGCCAGTAGTTACCAATCGGAGATGGTACGGGCAAGTCGAGGTGCAAGAAACCAACAAGGTTTTTTGTTTCACCGACAGTCTTGGGGATGTCGAACTGATGAAAGTTCAGCCATTGTTCAACGCTGACAGGGTCATTAAAGTAAATATAACCACCTGCCAGTGCCGCGACTTCGCCGATCAATGACAACGATTTTTCGAGGTTGGGAAAGTACCGGAATTCGTCTTTCACACTTTTCCATGGGGTGTGGCGACGTACTTCCAGGTCGCCCTGAGCGCTCACTCGAAGGCGAGACTCCGTGTCAAATATCGCGAGGGTTTCGCTGAGCATTGAAAAGTCTGGGGTGTTCACCAGGCTTTCCAGTAACGCTCTTCCCGGGTCGTAGATGTCATCGAACGAAGAGCCACTGCGGTGTGGGATTTGCACGCTAGAAAGATCAACTTCCTGATGATCCTCTGCACCATGGATCACAATTTCCAATGCACGACTGAAATCCTCTTTTTCAGCGCGATTTACTGTTGTCAGTTGTTCAAGTATTGGTGCAAATGAGGGTGTAATGCTGGCCATAAATATTCCGTTATTTGGCGTGATTCGATAGTCGGCTGCAATCCTCTTTCGGTCGAAATTAAGAAGCAAGGTCGGTAGTGTGATGGTTTGTTTCAACAAGACGGCGAGGCGCATTGAATGATCAAGAATGCGCCAGTGAAGCAGAGTTATTAATGGGCGGCGAAAGTTTGCCGTTGTTACGGCAAACTATTTGGGAGAGAAATAGCGTCTAAGGGGAGGTAGTGAATTATTAAGCAAGCATGCCTTTAACCTTGTCCCGCAACTGATCAATGGAAAACGGCTTGCCGATCACCTGCATGCCTGCCGGCACATCGATGCTCTCGGCATAACCGCTGGCAAACAGGATCGGCAGCTCAGGGCGCAGCATCCGCGCCTGTGTCGCCAGTTCTCGGCCGTCCATCACCGGCAAACCCACATCGGTCATCATCAAATCGATGTATTGATCTTCATCGTTGAGAAATTCCAGCGCCTTTTCGCTGCCATCGGCCTCAAGGACCTTGAACTCCAGTTCCTCCAGTACATCGACGATCAGCATGCGCACGATGGCATCGTCTTCTACTACCAGGATGATGGACGGGTCGGAGGACATAAGGGGGCTCTCAAGTTAAATTCAGGGTCGCAGGTCGATCGAAATCGCCGGGCTCTAGCATGAGTAAGTGGCAGATCCCGACAAGTTCCCAGCGTTGTGCAAAAAAGAATAGCTGTACAAGAGTCGGCAGGATAACCGCTCCTTTGAACAAGAGCAGCTAAATGCGGGGATTTGTCCGAGTACGCGTCAGAAAATTGGATCAATGTGCCCGTTTTGGGGCAAACTCCTTGGTTTTGAACAGTTCGACAAGGCCTTCCCATGACCTCTGCGTCTTCGGTTGATGAGCAACGATTCCGTAAACTCCTGAGCCGCAACATCAGCCTGCCGTTGGGTGTCGGTGTGCTCAGTGCGGTGTTCTTTGTTTCGCTGATCACTTACCTGCTGTCGGTGATCCAGTGGGTCGAACACACCGACCGGGTGATCAATAACGCCAATGAAGCGGTGAAGCTGACCGTTGATCTGGAAACCGGGATGCGTGGCTTTCTACTCAGTGGCGACGAGCATTTCCTCGATCCCTACGAGACGGCCAAGCCGAGAATCGCGGTCGCGCTCAATACCTTGATTGAACTCACCGCCGACAACCCGGTGCAAACCGACCGTCTGCGCCGGCTTCAGGCCTTGCAGGTGGAGTGGGCCACCTACGCGCAATCAATGATCGATCTGCAGCGCGCCAGCGGCGATTATCGCAGTGCCGTCAGGGCCGGGCGCGGCAAGCGGCTGACCGATGAGATCCGCAAGCAATTCGAAGACGTGATCGACATGGAGCAGCAGTTGCGAACCACGCGCAACGAGGACGTGCGCCGCACCACGATCTGGAGCATCTCCCTCTACCTGTTGTTCATCCTTGGTATCAGCGGATTGCTGGCGTATATCGGCCGTCGTGACTTACTCAACCTTTCTCAGAATTACAGCGCCAACCTCGCCGCGCAACAGGCCAGCGCCTGGCGCCTGGAACAGCAAGCGTGGCTGCGCAACGGCCAGACCGAACTGGCCGAGCAGGTGTTGGGGCAACTGTCCCTCAACCTGTTGGGGCGCAACATCCTGCAGTTCTGCGCGCAATATCTGGGCTCCGCCGTCGCCGCTATTTATGTGCGTGAAGAACACGGTGGCCTCAAGCGTGTGGCGTCATACGGTTTTTCTCGCGAGCAGGAAGAGCGCAACCAGCAGATTTACAGTGATGAAGGGATTGTCGGGCAGGTGGCGCAACAGGCTCGCCTGATCCGACTCGATCAGGTGCCAAACGACTACTTCAAAGTCAGCTCCGGCCTGGGCGAAGGCCTGCCGCATAGCGTGCTCGTGGTGCCCACCAGCGACGATGAGCGGGTCAACGGCGTGATCGAACTGGGCTTCCTGCGCCCCTTGGACGACCGGGACATCGAGTTGCTTGAACTGATTGCCGGCAACATCGGCACGTCAATCGAGGCTGCACGTTATCGTCAACGTTTGCAGGAAGTACTCGCTGAAACCCAGCAACTCAACGAAGAGCTGCAAGTTCAGCAGGAAGAACTCAAGACCGCCAACGAAGAGCTCGAAGAGCAGTCGCGGATTCTCAAGGAGTCTCAGGCTCACCTGGAAACCCAGCAAGTCGAATTGGAGCAGACCAACGAACAACTTGCCGATCAGGCGCAAATCCTGGCCGATCAGCGTGATGCGATGGACTTGAAAAACACCGAGCTCAACCAGGCCCAGGCCCAGCTTGAGGAGCGCGCCGAAGAGCTGCAGCGCTCGAGCAAGTACAAGTCCGAATTCCTCGCCAACATGTCCCACGAGCTGCGCACGCCGTTGAACAGTTCGCTGATCCTGGCCAAGTTGCTGGCAGAAAACCCTCAGGAAAACCTCAGCGCCGAGCAGGTGAAGTTCGCCGAGTCGATCTATTCCGCCGGCAATGACTTGCTCAATCTGATCAATGACATTCTTGATATTTCCAAGGTCGAGGCCGGCAAGCTGGAAATGCACGCCGAGAACACCAGCGTTGCGCGTCTGGTGGACGGACTGCGCGGGATGTTCGAGCCGATGGCCTCTGACAAGAAGTTGAAGTTTGAAGTCGACTTGCAGCCCGGTTCGCCGATGATGCTGTTCACCGACCGCCAGCGTCTGGAGCAAGTCATCAAGAACCTGCTATCGAACGCGGTGAAATTTACCGAAAAAGGCACCGTCAGCCTCACGGTGGCGTCCCAGCTAAACGACAGCATTGCCTTTATCGTCCGCGATTCCGGGATCGGCATCGCCGCCGACCAGCAGGAAAGCATTTTCGAAGCCTTCCGCCAGGCCGACGGCACCACCAATCGCCGTTATGGCGGCACGGGTCTGGGCTTGTCGATTTCCAGGGACCTGGCGGCGTTGTTGGGCGGTTCGATCAGCGTCACCAGCGAGCCGGGGCAGGGCAGTGTGTTCACCCTGGTGCTGCCGCAGCAATACGTAGAACCGGTTGATGCGCCGGTCGCGCCGATGCAGGCTACCCCGGTCGCCGCAAAACCGAGAGTGGCAACGCCCGCGCGGGTGCCGCTGATCGCCGAAGTCGACATTCCGCGTTTCGACGATGATCGCAGCAAGGCGCCATTCACCACCCGTTGCATCCTGGTGGTGGAAGATGAGCCGAACTTTGCAAACATTCTCTACGATCTGGCCCACGAACTGGGTTACCAGTGCCTGGTCGCCCACGGGGCCGATGAAGGCTACGACCTAGCCAAAGAGTTCATTCCCGACGCCATTCTGCTGGACATGCGCCTGCCCGATCATTCCGGGCTGACCGTATTGCAGCGTCTGAAAGAACATGCCGGAACCCGCCATATTCCGGTTCATGTGATTTCGGTGGAGGATCGGGTCGAGGCGGCCATGCACATGGGCGCGATCGGTTATGCGGTCAAGCCGACCACTCGCGAAGAACTCAAGGACGTGTTTGCCCGCCTCGAAGCCAAGCTGACCCAGAAGGTCAAGCGGGTGCTGCTGGTCGAAGACGATGATTTGCAACGCGACAGCATTGCTCGCCTGATCGGCGACGAAGACATCGAGATCACCGCCGTCGGCTTCGCCCAGGAAGCGCTTGACCTGCTGCGCACGACCGTTTTCGATTGCATGATCATCGACCTGAAGCTGCCGGACATGCTCGGCAACGACCTGCTCAAGCGCATGTCCACCGAAGATATTTGCTCGTTCCCGCCGGTGATCGTTTACACCGGACGCAACCTGACCCGGGACGAAGAGGCTGAACTGCGCAAGTACTCGCGTTCGATCATTATCAAAGGCGCTCGCTCACCCGAGCGTTTGCTGGATGAGGTCACACTTTTTCTGCACAAAGTCGAATCCAGGCTGTCCCATGAACGCCAACGGATGCTCAAGACCGCGCGCAGCCGCGACAAGGTCTTCGAGGGCCGCAAAGTGCTGCTGGTGGACGACGATGTGCGCAACATCTTTGCCCTGACCAGCGCTTTGGAGCAAAAGGGTGCAGTCGTGGTCATCGGCCGGAACGGCCGTGAGGCGATTGAAAGGTTGAATGAAGTCGAGGACATCGATCTGGTGTTGATGGACGTGATGATGCCGGAGATGGATGGCTTCGAAGCCACCATCGAGATCCGCAAGGACCCGCGCTGGCGCAAGCTGCCAATCATTGCGGTGACGGCCAAGGCCATGAAGGACGATCAGGAGCGCTGCCTGCAAGCCGGCTCCAACGATTACCTGGCCAAGCCTATCGACCTGGATCGCCTGTTTTCGCTGATTCGCGTGTGGTTACCGAAGATGGAACGCATTTAGTGGAACGCATTAATACAGTGGCGCGAAACAGCGAAATCGAGTTGCGGTTGTTGATCGAGGCGATCTACCTAAAGTACAGCTACGACTTTCGCGATTATTCCGGCGCTTCGATCAAGCGCCGGGTCAATCATGCGTTGGTGCAATTCGAGTGCAATACCATTTCAGCCCTGCAAGAAAAGGTGCTGCACGATCCGACCGCGTTCATGCAGTTGCTGCAATTGCTGACGATTCCAGTCAGCGAGATGTTTCGCGATCCTTCGCATTTCCTGGCAATCCGCAAGGAAGTGGTGCCACTGCTCAAAACCTATCCGTCGATCAAGATCTGGATCGCCGGTTGCAGCACGGGCGAAGAAGTCTATTCGATGGCGATTCTGCTGCGCGAAGAAGGCTTGCTCGATCGCACGATCATTTACGCCACCGACATCAACCCGCGCTCGCTGGAGAAGGCCAAGCAGGGGATTTTCTCCATGGAGAATGTCCGTGCCTACACTCATAACTATCAGCAGGCCGGTGGCCAGCGTTCGTTCGCCGACTACTACACAGCGGCGTATGGCTACGCGATTTTCGACAAGACATTGTGTGAGAACGTGACCTTCGCCGATCACAGCTTGGCGACGGACAGCGTCTTTTCAGAAACTCAATTGATTTCGTGTCGTAATGTTTTGATTTATTTCAATAAAAAGCTCCAGGATCGTGCGTTCGGGCTGTTTCATGAGTCCCTTTGCCATCGCGGATTCCTGGTCCTGGGCAGTAAGGAAACCCCGGATTTTTCGGCCTTCGGCAACCAGTTTGTACCCTTGGTCAAACAAGAACGGATTTACCGTAAATCATGAACAATGCAGCGGATTTGCCTTCGATAGACGCTATCGTGATCGGCGCTTCGGCCGGTGGAGTGGAGGCGTTGCTCAACATTCTCAGTCCGTTGCGTGAAGGTTTCGTCCTGCCGATCATCGTAGTCCTGCACCTGCCCGACGAGCGCCGCAGTCAACTGGCCGAAGTCTTTGCCCGCCGGGTTTCGATGCCTGTCGAGGAAGCCGGCGACAAAACCCACGTGGAAGCTGGAACCCTTTATTTCGCTTCGCCGGGTTATCACTTGTCAGTGGAGCAGGACCGCAGCTTTTCCTTGAGCCTGGAGGATCGCGTGCATTACTCGCGTCCCTCCATTGATTTTCTGTTCGAGTCGGCTGCCGATGCCTATGGTTCAAGCCTGGCGGCCGTGCTGCTGACTGGCGCGAACCGTGATGGCGCACGAGGGCTGGCCCAGGTCAAACATCGCGGTGGCCTGACCATCGTGCAGGACCCGGACGAAGCCCAGGTCGCGACCATGCCTCGGGCAGCGCTGGATTTGCATCACCCGGACCACATTCTCCCTATACGCGGCATCGGCCGTCTGCTTGTCGAGCTGGAACGAATAGCATGCTAAGTAACATTCAAGCCAAATTGCTGATTGTCGACGATCTGCCGGAGAACCTGCTGGCGCTCGAGGCACTGATCAAGCGTGAAGACCGCATAGTCTACAAAGCCTTGTCCGCAGACGAAGCCTTGTCGTTGCTGCTGCAACACGAATTCGCCATGGCCATTCTCGACGTGCAGATGCCGGGTATGAACGGCTTTGAACTGGCCGAGTTAATGCGCGGCACGGAGAAAACCAAGAACATCCCGATCGTGTTTGTCAGTGCCGCCGGCCGCGAGCTGAACTACGCGTTCAAGGGTTACGAAAGCGGGGCCGTGGACTTCCTGCACAAGCCACTGGATATTCACGCCGTCAAAAGCAAGGTCAACGTCTTCGTTGACCTGTACCGCCAAAGCAAGGCGATGAAGCAACAAGTCGAAGAGCTGGAGCAGGCTCGCCGCGAACAGGAAGCGCTGCTCAAGCAATTGCAGACCACCCAGAATGAGCTGGAACAAGCGGTGCGCATGCGTGATGACTTCATGTCGATCGTCGCCCATGAAGTGCGCACGCCGCTGAATGGCCTGATCCTCGAAACCCAGTTGCGCAAGATGCACCTGGCCCGGGACAACGCGTCGGCGTTCACCCTCGACAAGATGCACGCCATGGTCGACCGTGACGAGCGCCAGATCAAAAGCCTGATCCGTCTGATTGAAGACATGCTGGATGTGTCACGCATTCGCACCGGCAAGTTGTCGATCCGCTCGACCCGATTCGACCTCGTGCAATTGGTCAGCAACCTGTTGCAAAACTTCGCGCCGCAGGTCGACGCCGCCGAGTGTTCCGTTGCCTTTAGCGCCGAGCAGCCAGTGGTCGGCAACTGGGACGAATTTCGTATCGAGCAAGTGATTTCAAATCTGCTGACCAACGCCTTGCGTTATGGTGGCAAGAGCCGGATCGATGTGAGGGTCTACAGTCACGAGGGTCAGGCACGGGTCGAAGTGCAGGATCGCGGGATCGGTATCAGTGAAGAAAACCAGAAGCGTATTTTTCAACAGTTCGAACGGGTGTCAGCCAAGACCGTGGTCGCGGGGCTGGGACTGGGGCTGTTTATTTCCGAGCAGATCGTCGCCGCCCATGGCGGCTCCATCGCCGTCGAGAGCAAGATCAACGAGGGCGCCTTATTTCGCGTTTGTCTGCCGCTGTAGGAAAACAGCCGGATAAACGCAACCTCTGATCGACCCCATGGTCGTATCAGCAGCTATTGACCGAACAAAGGCTTCCCATGAGTGAAGATGCACAAGATGTAGTACTCATTGTCGAGGATGACCCCTCGATTCTGATGGTATTGTCCGCTTACTTGTCGGGTGAGGGTTACCGGGTGCTGCAGGCCGAAAACGGCGAGCAGGCCTTCGAAATACTGGCGAGCAAGCCGCACCTGGACATGATGATCACTGACTTTCGCCTGCCTGGCGGGATTTCCGGCGTGCAGATCGCCGAGCCTGCCGTAAAGCTGCGACCTGAGCTCAAAGTGATTTTTATCAGCGGTTATCCGCAGGAAATCCGCGAGACCGACAGCCCGATCACGCGCAAGGCGCCGATCCTCGGCAAACCGTTCGATCTGGATGTGTTGCAAGAGCTGATGCAGGAAATGCTGTCGTAAATGGCCCCGAAGCCCCCGTCATGGGGGCTTTCAGATTCGGATCATCTCCCGCACCTTGGCCGTCAACAGGTCGAAGGTGAACGGCTTGGTGATCATCTGCATGCCAGGGTCAAGGAATCCACCGCGCACCGCCGCGTGCTCGGCATAACCGGTAATGAACAACACTTTCAGATCAGGCCGGTACTGCCGACCGATTTCCGCCAGTTGCCGGCCGTTCATTCCAGGCAGGCCCACATCGCTGATCAACAGATCGATACGCTGGCCGGAGTCGAGGATCGGCACCGCGCTGTCGGCATCGCCGGCTTCGACGAAGGCGTAGCCCAACTCACTCAGCACTGCACTGACCAGCACGCGCACCGCCGGATCGTCCTCGACGATCAGCACGGTTTCACCGTCCTGAGCGTAAGGCGCGTGTGCGATATCGACCAGGGTGTCCTCAACCAGATCACCGTTGTAGCGCGGCAAATACAGACTCACCGTCGTGCCGTTACCCACTTCACTCTCGATGGTGACGTGGCCGTGGGATTGCTTGCTGAAACCGTAAATCATCGATAATCCCAAACCGGTGCCCTGGCCGATCGGTTTGGTCGTGAAGAACGGATCAAAGGCCCTGCTGATGGTGCTTTCCGGCATGCCGCAGCCGGTGTCGGTCACGCGCAGCACGACGTAATCACCCGGTTGCAGGTTGCTTTGGACTTGCGTGAACCCCTTGTCCAAGTGTTGATTCGAGGTCTTGACCACCAGTTTTCCGCCTTCGGGCATGGCATCGCGGGCGTTCAGCACAAGGTTGAGGAGGGCGCTTTCGAGTTGGTTGGGGTCGGCCTCGGCCACCCACAAGCTCTCGCTCAACTGCATGTCCAGTTGAATGCTTTCGTTGATGCTGCGCTGCAAGAGTTCGCCCATGGACGCCACCAGGGTGTTCATTTTCACGGGTTTGGAATCCAGCGACTGGCGTCGGGAAAACGCCAGCAGACGATGGGTCAGACCTGCCGCGCGATTGGCCGAGGTCACCCCCAGATCAATCAGGCCGTCCAGGTCGTCGGTGCGACCACGGGCCAGGCGTCGGCGCAGCAACTCAAGGCTGCCAATGATACCGGTCAACATGTTGTTGAAGTCGTGGGCGATACCGCCGGTGAGTTGGCCGACTGCCTCCATTTTCTGCGACTGTCTGAGGGCTTCTTCGTTGTGACGCAGTTGGGCGGTACGTTCCTCGACCTGTTGTTCGAGGGTTTCCAGCGTATTTTGCAGGCGCAGTTCGCTTTGGCTCAGGTCAATCAACCGGTCCCTGGCTTCATACTGCCTTCGTCGCCCACGCAACGCGGTAGTGACCAGGCTGATCAACGTCACCGGATGAAACGGACGCTCGAGGAAGGTTACGTTGCCCAATTGCGGGCCGAGACGTGACGCGGGGTTCTGCTCCGGGCCGCCGTGGTGGGTCAGCAGTACAATTGGCAGGTCTGACCAGGCCGGTTGTTCCTCGATCAGGCTCAGCAGCGGTTCGAGATCACAACCCAGCAAGGCTTCCGAAGAAATCACCAGCAGGCCGGCACCTTGCGCCAGCTCGCTGCACAGCGTGACCAGATCCCGGGTCACTAGACCTTCGAATCCCGCCTCGTTAAGCATCATCAGCGCAATCTGGCTGTCACGTCCCAGCGGCGCGAGAATGATCGTGCGCTCGGACATCGCCTCGACAACACTCACCGGTCATCATCCTTGAGGAGTGGCTGGCTGGCGCCCAGATAGGTCGGCATGCCGCGCAATACACCCTGGAACGCATCCAAAGGCTCACCGATGGTCATGCCCGTGCTGCAGATGCGGTATTCGCGAATGGTCGATTCGTGGCTACCGGTGCGTTTCTTGATAATTGAAACGGCCCGGCGAACCTTGCCCACGGCTTCGAAGTAGCGCAACAGAATCACCGTGTCAGCCAGATAAGTAATGTCGACCGGGGCCTGCATGTCCCCGACCAGCCCATGTTGGGCCACGGTCATGAACGTCGCGGCGCCTCGGCGATTGAGGTACAGCAGCAACTCGTGCATGTGCAGTACCAGCGCGTTTTCCTCGGGCATTGCGGCCTGATAGCCGTTGATGCTGTCGATCACCACGGTTTTGATACTGCGCTCATCGACGCAACGACGAACCCGGTGCGAGAACTCGCCGGGAGACAGTTCGGCGGCGTCGACTTGCTCGATCAGCAGGTTGCCGGTGTCTTGCAGCGCCTGCAGGTCGATGCCCATGTTTTTCATGCGCTCGAACAGCAGTCCCAGCTCTTCATCGAAGATAAACAGCGCGGCTTTTTCACCCCGGGCGACGGCTGCCGCGGCGAAGATCATCGAGATCAGCGATTTGCCGGTGCCGGCCGGGCCGAGAATCAGCGTGCTCGAACCGGTCTCGATGCCGCCGCCGAGCAGGGCGTCCATTTCCTTGATGCCGCTGGTCAATTGTTGGCGAACATAACCGCCGCGGTGTTCCGCCGCGACCAGACGAGGGAAGACGTGAACGCCGTCGCCCATAATCGTGAAGTCATGAAAACCGCCACGGTACTTTTGACCGCGGTACTTGACGACACGGATCCGCCGGCGCTCGGCGCCGTAGTTGGGCGTCAGTTCTTCCAGGCGAACCACCCCGTGCGCCACACTGTGCACGGTTTTATCGAGGGATTCGGTGGTCAGGTCATCGAGCAATAGCACGGTGGCGTCGTAGCGCACGAAGTAGTGCTTGATCGCCAGAATCTGCCGGCGATAACGCAACGAGCTCTGGGCCAGCAAGCGGATTTCGGAGAGGCTGTCGAGGACCACACGGGTCGGCTTGACCCGTTCGACCACTTCGAAAATCTGTTTGGTCGCTTCGCCCAGCTCAAGGTCCGAGGAATACAGGAGGCTTTGCTGATGCTCGGCATTGAGCAGGCTTTCTGGCGGGGTCAGTTCGAAGATGTGAATGTTTTCATCCAACTCCCAACCGTGGGACAAAGCCCCTTGGCGCAGTTCGCGCTCGGTTTCTGAAAGCGTGATGTACAACGAGCGCTCGCCGGCACGGGCGCCAGCCAACAGAAAATGCAAAGCGACGGTGGTTTTGCCGGTGCCGGGTTCACCCTCCAGCAAAAACACATGGCCGCGGGACAATCCACCGGCCAGGATGTCATCCAGACCTTCGATGCCGGTGGCGGCTTTTGCACTGAACAACTCGTTAGATGCAGACAAAAAAAACCCTCTCATGACTAGGGGAAGCGAGGCAGCAGGCCTGAAGTGCCTGAATGGACTGCCTGATCACTTGACCTTTTGCCGTGGTGACGGTTCAACCTTTTTGTTGACCTGCCAGAGGGTGACGTTACAAGCCTTGCTGCAACGCCGGATCATCGGGGTTGAGCTGTTCCAGCTGCGCCAGAAGGATCTGCACGTTCTGTAATTGTCCGCTTTCTTTCCAGTAATTGATCAGCAGTACCCGCGCCTTGCGGTCGGCCGGGTGGCGCTGGACGATTTCCTGCAGCTGTTTTTGCGCCGCTTCCAGCTCTTGCTCACCGTGCAGCGTAGTCGCCAGGTCGTAGCGATAGTCCTTGTTGTTCGGTTCGATCTCGACCGCTTTGGACAGACCAAGCAGGGCGAACTCGCTTTGCCCGTGATGCAGCAACCAAAGCCCCAAGGCGTGTTGCAGGTAGGCCGAGTCGGGTTGAGCCTTCAACTGTTTCGCCAGCAATTGCCGGGCTGCGTCGCTCTGGCCTTGCTTATCCAGTACTTCGATTTGCATCACCAGCGCTGGCAGGTTGCCTGGGTTCAGTTGCAGTGTGCGTTCCAGCGCCTGCTGCGCTTCTTTGAGTTCGGCATTGTGCACGTGCAAACGGGCCAGTTGGTATTGGGTTTCGGCGCTTTCCGGCAGGCTTTTCAGGTCCCGTTCCCAGGCATCGATGGCTTGCTGCAACGGCCCGAAATACAAGCCCAGGTCATCCGGCGATAAACCCAACAGCGCGTTGATCGCGGCAGACCGGACGCTTTGTTCGCTGTCATCGAGCAACGGTCCGATCAGCAGACTGCGCTGCCCACTGGGCACCAGTCCGCCAATGCTTTTGATCGCTGCGATGCGCACGTCGGCCGAAGGGTTTTGCAGGTCTGCATCCGCCAGTTTCAGGGCTTGCGGGCTCGGGTAATTCGGCAGTTCGGCATGCAGCCAGACACGGCGCTTGGGCGACAGGTCAGGGCGGCCCAGTTGCTGGTAAAGCACCCGTGCGGCCCCCGGTTGCCCGGCGCGCGCCTGGGTCAGCGCTTCGCTGTAGCCGCGCTTGATGGCTTCCGGTACCACGGGTGTCGTGCTGCGCAAGAAAAACCAGGCAAGAGCGAAGGCGAGCAGGACACAGAGGCTGATGAGCAAGTAGCGGCGGGACTGGGGCATGCAGGAATCCGAGGGCTGGCGGCTTTTGCAAAGTTGTCAGCTTCGGTCAGCCGGGCGTGTGAGTCAAACCCTGACTCAGTTCAAAGTCGGCGATTTTCCCTACAGGTCGCGTCGACATTGAAACCCGTCGAAGCCGTGAAGCAGTGACTACGCTTGCTGGAGATGACCCGAAGAGTATTCCCATGCAACCGCTGCTCCAGTACTTCAAGGCGATAATCAACCCCGGGCAAGGGTGCCGGTGCGGATTCAGATTGATGCTGACGATGTCGCAAAAAACCACCTGAGTGCCGGGACCACCGTCACCGTCATGGGAAACCAAAGAGTTCAAAACCAACCCTAACCCCCCTTGTGGGAGCGAACCTGCTCGCGATGACGGATGAACATTCAACGATGATGGTGACTGACCCACCGCTATCGCGAGCAGGCTTGCTCCCACAGAGGTTCACTCCGCCTTCTGAAAAAGAAAAAAAAGCCCCGCGACCGAATGAGGCGCAGGGCTAAAAAATTGGTTGGTTGCGGCCAACCAAAGGAGCTCTTTAAAAACTTACTTGCTGGCGACTGTCTCTGGTTGCCAGCCACCGCCAAGGGCTTTGTAGATCGCGACAATGCCGCGATACAGGTCAGTTTCGGCCGATGCCTGGGTATCTTCGGCCGCCAGGCGCTCGCGTTGGGCATCCAGCAGGACGAGGAAGTCCACGGTGCCTTCGCGGTAGCGAATCTCGGCCAGGTCCGCGGCTGAACGGCTCGCTTCGCTTTGACGAATCAGTGAGATCAGCCGTTGCTGACGTTTTCCGTAGTCGCTGAACGCGTTTTCCGATTCTTCCAGCGCCAGCAGCACTTGCTGCTCGTAGGTCGCCAGCGCGCCTTCGGCATCGGCATCGGCGCCGCGCAGACGGGCTCGCACGCTGCCCAGATCGAACGCAGCCCAAGTAATGCTCGGGCCAAGCGCCCAGGCATTGGCCGCCGCAGAACCGATCTGCGAACCACGCCCTGCAGTAAAGCCAAGGAAGCCGCTGAGGCTGACCCGAGGGAACAAATCAGCCTTTGCGACGCCGATACGGGCGGTAGAGGAAGCCAGTTTGCGTTCGGCACTGAGGATGTCCGGGCGACGTTGCAGCAATTCACCCGGATCGCCGATCGGCAACGCCTTTGCGATCGCCGGCAAGTCTTTTGGACTCAGGTCGACGGAAAGTTTGTCCGGACGCTCACCCAGCAGGGTGGCGATACGGTTTTTCTGCCGAATCTGTTCGGCCTGCAACTGCGGCACGCTGGCTTCGACCGAGGCGAGGCGTGCATCGGCACGCTCCACGTCCAGTTGATCGCCGACGCCGGCATCACGCAGGCTTTCGGTGATCTTGCGCGACTCCTGCTGGTTGTTCAGGTTGGCCAGGGCAATCTTTTCGCGCAATTGCGCGCCGCGCAATTGGCCATAAGAATCCACCAGTTCGGCAATCATGGTGACTTGCAGTTGGTACAAATCGGCTTCGAGGGCCTGCTGTTCGGCATCGGCGGATTCCAGGTTGCGCTGGATACGCCCAAACAGGTCGATCTCCCACGCCATGTCCAGGCCGAGGTCGTAACGTTCGCTGTTGACCCGTTTGGTGGTCTGGCCCGGAATCTGACCCTTGCCCAAATCACTGCTGGCGCGGCTGGTGATGGTGGGCATGGCGTCATTGCTGACGTCATCGCGAATCGCCCGAGCCGCTTTCCAGCGGGCGAAGGCTACGCGCAAATTACGGTTGCCTTGCAGCGATTGAGTCACCAACTGGTTGAGGGTCGGGTCTTCGAACTGCTGCCACCAGATGCCTTCGAAACGCGAGCGGTCGAAGTTTTTTTGACCGGCAGCGCCATCGGTGGCGGTGGTGATGTTCGCTGGCTCAGTGGCTGGGGTCTTGTAGTCCGGGCCGACGGCACAGGCACTCAGGGCCAGCACCAGAAGGCTCGGCAGGAAGGCTTTCAGGCTCATTGTTGCGCCTCCAGTTTCAGGGCCTTGGCCGCTTTGCGCTTTTCACCGCGCTCCACAAAGTTACGAATCAATACGTAGAACACGGGCGTCAGCAACAGACCGAAGAAGGTCACCCCGAGCATCCCGGAGAACACCGCTACACCCATGGCGTGACGCATTTCGGCACCGGCACCGCTGGAGAAGACCAGAGGCACAACACCCATGATGAACGCGAAGGAGGTCATGAGGATCGGACGCAGGCGCAGACGGCAAGCTTCGAGCACCGCGGCGAGCGGGCTGAGGCCTTCATCCTGCTGTTTATCCTTGGCAAACTCGACGATCAGAATCGCGTTCTTACACGCAAGTCCCACCAGTACGATCAAGCCGATCTGGGTGAAGATGTTGTTGTCGCCTCCCGAAGCAATCACACCGGTGATGGCCGACAGCAGGGTCATCGGTACGATCAGGATCACCGCCAGTGGCAGGCTCCAGCTTTCGTATTGGGCCGCGAGCACCAGGAACGCCAGCAGTACGCAGAGCGGGAACACGAACAGCGCGGTGTTGCCGGACAGAATCTGCTGGTAGGTCAGGTCGGTCCACTCGTAGGTCATGCCGTTTGGAAGTTCTTCCTTGAGCAGTTTCTCGATCGCTGTCTGAGCCTGGCCGGAGCTGTAGCCTGGGGCTGCCGCACCGTTGATTTCAGCGGTGATGAAGCCGTTGTAGTGCATCACGCGGTCCGGACCCGAGGTGTCGCTGACCTTGATGAAGGTCGCCAGCGGGATCATCTCGCCTTTGTTGTTACGCACTTTCAGCTGACCGATCTGATCCGGTTCCAGACGGAACTGCTGTTCAGCCTGGACGTTGACCTGGTAGGTGCGGCCGAAACGGTTGAAGTCGTTGGCATACAGCGAACCCAGGTAGATTTGCAGGGTGTCGAAGATGTCGCTGACGGCCACGCCATGGGTCTTGGCTTTTTCCCGGTCGATGGCGGCATCGACCTGTGGCACGTTCACGGTGTAGCTGGTGAACAGC
Organism: Pseudomonas sp. LBUM1660; assembly: GCF_059695935.1. Classification (NCBI taxonomy): domain Bacteria; kingdom Pseudomonadati; phylum Pseudomonadota; class Gammaproteobacteria; order Pseudomonadales; family Pseudomonadaceae; genus Pseudomonas; species Pseudomonas sp. LBUM1660. Next base: position 3,158,739 of record NZ_CP166795.1, read on the forward strand.
GCAGCCAGTTCCGGCACGTTGTGGCTCTTGGTAATGATGTTCATGGTTTCTTTGTACAGCTCGTCGTAGCCGAGGTTGCCCTTGTCTTCGATCTGCAGGCGGAAACCACCGATAGTGCCCAGACCCTGCACCGGCGGCGGCGGGAAGATCGCCATGTAGGCTTCCTGGATCCCGGCGAACTGGCCGTTCAACGCACCGGCAATCGCACCGGCCGACATGCTCGGGTCTTTACGCTCGTCGAACGGTTTCAGGGTCACGAACACGATACCGGCGTTCGGACTGTTGGTGAAGCCGTTGATCGACAGGCCAGGGAACGCCACCGCACTTTCCACACCCGGCTGTTTCAGGGCGAGGTCGGACATGCGCTTGATCACGTCTTCGGTACGGTCCAGGCTCGAGGCATCCGGCAGTTGGGCGAAAGCCACCAGGTATTGCTTGTCCTGGCCAGGTACGAAACCGGTCGGGGTGTGGGCGAAACCGAAGAAGGTCAGCACCATCAGGCCTGCGTACAACAGCAGGGCAATACCGCTGCTGCGGATAACCCGGGCTACGGTGCCGACATAGCCATGGCTGGCGCGTTCGAAGAACCGGTTGAACGGACGGAACAGCCAGCCGCCCAATAGTTTATCAAGCACTTTGGTAAAGCGATCTTTCGGCGCATCGTGGCTCTTGAGCAGCACGGCCGCCAGGGCAGGGGACAGTGTCAGCGAGTTGAACGCCGAGATCACGGTCGAGATGGCAATGGTGAGGGCAAACTGTTTGTAGAACTGGCCGGTGAGTCCGGAAATGAACGCCGCCGGGATAAATACCGCACACAGCACCAGCGCCGTCGCGATGATCGGCCCGGTCACCTCTCGCATGGCTTTCTTGGTGGCTTCTACGGGCGATTCTCCCAGCTCGATGTGCCTTTCCACGTTCTCCACTACCACGATGGCGTCGTCCACCACGATACCGATGGCCAATACCAGGCCGAACAGTGACAGGGCGTTCAGCGAGAAGCCGAACAGGTGCATCACGGCAAACGTACCGATCAGCGAAACCGGCACTGCCACCAACGGAATGATCGAAGCGCGCCAGGTTTGCAGGAACAGGATCACTACCAGAACCACGAGAATCAGTGCTTCGAAGAGGGTGTGAACCACTGCTTCGATGGAGCCGCGCACGAAGATCGTCGGGTCATAGACGATGCTGAAGTCCATGCCTTCCGGGAAGTTTTTCTTCAGTTCGGCCATTTTGTCGCGAACTTCGTTGGAGATCTCGATCGCGTTGGAACCAGGGCGCTGGAAGATCGGGATCGCCACCGCTGGCTGGTTGTTCAGCAACGAACGCAGGGCGTATTGGCTGGAACCCAACTCAATGCGAGCAATGTCTTTCAGGCGCGTGATTTCACCGTTGTCGCCGGAGCGAACGATGATGTTCTCGAACTCTTCTTCGGAAACCAGGCGACCTTGGGTGTTGACCGACAGTTGGAACGCCGTGGCATTCGGGGCAGGGGGCGCACCCAGCGCACCGGCAGCGACTTGACGGTTCTGTTCACGAATCGCCGTCACCACGTCGGTGGCAGTCAGGTTACGTGAAGCGGTCTTGTTCGGATCGAGCCAGACCCGCAGCGAGTAGTCGCCCATACCGAACAACTGCACATCACCGACACCGCCCAGACGCGCCAGCTCATCCTTGATGTTGAGCAAGGCGTAGTTGGACAGGTAGAGCATGTCGTAGCGCTTGTCCGGCGAGGTCAAGTGCACAACCATGGTAAGGTCGGGCGATGCCTTGTCGACGGTGATACCGATGCGCGTCACTTCTTCTGGAAGTTTCGGCTCGGTCCGGGTCACGCGGTTCTGGACCTGCACCTGTGCGTTGTCCAGGTCGGTGCCCAGGGCAAAGGTGATGGTCAGGGTGATCTTGCCATCAGCAGTGGACTGCGAGGACATGTACAGCATGTTCTCGACGCCGGTAATGGCTTGCTCCAAGGGAGCGGCCACGGTTTCACCGATGACTTTTGGGTTGGCGCCGGGGAAGTTTGCACGGACCACAACGGTCGGTGGTACCACTTCCGGGTATTCGCTGATCGGCAACTGGAACAGCGAGATGGCACCGGCGATCAGGATCAACAGCGAAAGTACCGCTGCGAAGATCGGCCGTGAAATGAAGAATTGGGAAAAATTCATCGAAGTTGTCGTCCCTTAACCGCGTGGAGTCGCAGCAGCCAGTTTCACAACCGAACCCGGCGCGACCTTGGCAGGTGCGACTTGGGGCAGGTTGCTGGCTTCCAGCGCTTGTCGTTGTTGTGCGAGTGCCGCAAGGGTTTGTTCGCTGGCCATGGGGATCACTTCAGGGGTGACCGGCGAGCCAGGGCGAACCCGTTGCAGACCCTTGACGATGACGGTGTCGTCCTTGTTCAGGCCGCTGCGCACGATGCGCAAACCTTCGATCTTCGGCCCCAGCTCGACGGAGCGATAGGCCGTTTTGTTGTCGGCATCCATCACCAGCACGAATTTCTTGCCAAGGTCGGTACCGACCGCTTCGTCGTTGATCAGCACGGCGGAGTAGGTGCCGCTGCCGACCAGTTTCAAGCGCGCATACAAGCCTGGGGTGTACTGTCCGTCTGCGTTATCAAAGACCGCGCGACCGCGGATGGTGCCGGTTTTCGGGTTGACCTGGTTGTCGACGAAGTTCATCACGCCCTGGTGCGGGTTGCCGTCTTCGTTGGACAGACCGAGGTAAACCGGAGTGGTTGCACCGCGTTTGCCCTGGCGAGCGAGCTGGGTGTATTTGAGGAACACGCGTTCGTCGGCGTCGAAGTAGGCGTAGACCTTGTCGGTGGAAACGACGCTGGTCAGCGCGGTCGTGTCGGCAGTCACCAGGTTGCCCGCGGTGATTTCTGCACGGCTGACGCGGCCGCTGATAGGCGCGGTGACTCGGGTGAAACTCAGGTTCAGTTTGGCCAGGTCCAGTTGGGCCTGGAGGGCTCCGACGGCGGCGCGGGCTTCTTGAGCTGCACTGGTGCGCGAATCGGCCAGTTCGGCGGAGATCGCGTTGCTGGTACGCAGGCGTTCGCCACGCTGGGCTTCATTTTCGCTGCGGGTGGCGTTGGCGCGACCTTGGGCAACCAGTGCTTCGAGGCGGCGGACCTCGGCCTGGAAAGGGCGTGGATCAATTTGGAACAGCAAGTCGCCTTTTTTGACCAATGCACCTTCAGTGAAGGCCACGTCATCAATCTGGCCGGAGACCCGTGGGCGAATTTCTACGGTTTCTGGCGCTTCAAGGCGCCCGGTGAATTCGTCCCACTCGTTGACCGGTTGTTCCAGCACTTTGGCGACGCTGACTTTGGCCGCGGGCATGGTAGCGGCAGACTCCGGAGCCTTGCCGCAGGCGCTCATCACCAGTACGGCCAACATGGCCAATGGGAAGCGCAAATGTTTGAGTGACTGTTCCATGGATGCATCCGCCAATGTATTGAGATGGGCGGATGATGAGCGGCGGGGTGGTATCGCACGAATCGAATGAAGCGAAGGTAACTATCATTCGGAATGATATAAGTCTGAGGCTAGCCCTCTAGCATGCGCCTTGCGTCGAGGAGCAATCAATCGGGTTCATGACAATTCTGTGTTGCAGCCTGCGCAAAGGACTGGGCACTACCAAGAGGGACTGGTGATGATTTTTCGTTCATTCAAAACCCATTTTTCAATAGCTATCAATGTGTCGATCAAGCCAAGATTTTGCACATGCCGCAGGCTGAATCATCGTGCTAATGTCGACGAGAGATTGCTGATCGCGTGTACGACTTGGCGAGCACTATCCTGAATATCCAGGATCACTTGACCAGCCTCACCGGCTAATTTGACGCCTTGTTCTGCCTTGCCTTTACTCGCCTCCATCCTGGCCACTGCCCCCCGGGCCAATTCACGATTGTGCTGCACCACCTCGACAATCTTGATGGTGGCTTGGCTTGTGCGCGAAGCCAGATTGCGCACTTCGTCAGCGACCACCGCAAAACCTCGACCCTGCTCTCCGGCACGAGCCGCTTCGATGGCTGCGTTTAGCGCTAGAAGATTCGTTTGTTCGGCGATGCCATGGATGGTCTGCACGATGTTGCTGATTACTTCCGACTGCTGACTGACATCATTGATACCTTCGGCTGCGTGATTCAATTCGCCAGCCAGGCTTTGCATGAGATCCACTGTCTCCTGCACCACTCGGGCGCCTTCGTGTGCTGTCTCGTCGGTTTTCAATGAAGTCTCATAGGCCATGCGTGCTGCTCGTGACTCAGTTTCCTGCTGGAGAACCTGAGCCGTGATATCGCTCGCAAACTTAACTACTTTGTAAAGGCTGCCGCTGGCGTCGAACACCGGATTGTAAGTCGCACGTAACCAGACGGTTTGTCCCTGGTTGTTGAGGCGCTTGAAGTTACCGGAGAAAAATTCGCCGTGATTCAGGCGCTCCCAGAACTGGCGATACTCGTTGGATTCACTTTCGCTACGCTCACAGAACAGACGATGGTGCTTGCCAACAATCTCATCGAGGCGGTACCCCATCACTGCAAGGAAGTTTTCGTTGGCGCTGATGACTTCACCCTGCCGGTTGAACTCAATGGTTGCCATGGAGCGGTTAATCGCTTTGATTTGGCTCTCCTGCTCTTGTTCCTTCTGCACGCGGGCAGTTACATCAGTAGCAATCTTGACGACCTTGATCACCCGTCCAGAGGCGTCGCAAACAGGGTTGTAACTAGCCTCCAGCCAGATCTCACGCCCCTGTTTGTCCAGGCGCAGGAAGCGGTCGTTTATGAACTCACCATTACTCAGGCGTGACCAAAAACCTTGATAAGCGACGCTGTTGGCGTATTTCGGCGTACAGAATAAGCGGTGATGCCGGGAGTGAATTTCCTCAAGGCGATAGCCCATTACTCTCAGGAAATTGTTATTGGCGCCGAGGATCGTGCCATCAGGTTGGAACTCAATCAGTGCCATGGAGCCACCTAATGCTGCGAGGGTGGCTTCGCAGTCAGCCAAGCGCTGCTGGCTGGCGGCCAGTTCTTTTTTGATTTGCGAGTTGAACATACGTACCTCAGTGGATATGGACTGCTTGGCACTTTCATCAAGTTAAGGTAAAACCTATACAAAGATATGATTCTGTACAAGATAATTTGAGGTTAAACACGAGGAATGCATGTTGATCGCGGGTATTGCGCTGATCGGGTAGGGGATTGAGCACCGGCAATTGACTATCGGTTTACGCAGCTGTCGCATAATCGGCAGAGCACTCGATATCCGACCGAAAGGGGCGCACGGATTGCGCCTCAAGTCATTTTAGTGGCCGAAGCACCTAAAGCTTGCGGCGCGCGAGCTCCATGTTGCGGGTTCCAGCCCATCACAACGGACGCCGACAAATAGAGCGGTTGGGGCTCATTATCGCCTCTGCGCAGGACATTGATTTATCGAGCGCAGAGCGGGCATTCATCGTCAAAGTAAAGCATCACCGCCTTCTGATCAGCCTTATGCGCATGACATTATCTTGTATAGGTTTGTATCAAGTACGCCGAGGAACAGACTGAGGATGGGCGCCATTCTTTCCGCCGTGAAATGGACCGCATGCCCTTTTCTCAGCATGGCCAACCAGGGCTTTTGATGAGTGGCCCACAATTCATGGTCAAGGATCAGAAAGGAGTTGTCGCCGGCATTACCCCCTAAAACGAGAACCAACTCTAAGGAGTCGGCCAGGTCATCGCTGAAGATTTTGATGCCGAAAAGTTAAGCGACAGTGCCGCCCTTTTGACTAGGGGCGGCTGTCTTCACCTTCGGGCGGTATCCATTTGGTATCGCTTAACGATCAATTTCCTCGGTATGTGGAGAAGCCGTAAGGGCTGAGAAGCAACGGGATGTGATAGTGAGGAACGGTACCGTCCACCTCAAAAATGACCGGTACCTCCGGAAAGAAGCTGGACGTTTTGTGCGCCTTGAACCACTCACCAGTCTTGAAGGTGACACGGTAGGTACCTTTCTCCAGACTCCGGCCTTCCGGATACAGCCCGGTGATACGACCTTGCTCGTTGGTTGCCGCGCTGTTGAGCATGCCCCAGTTTTTCCCATCCTGTTTTTCCAACGTGACGTTGACTCCAGGGGAGGGCAGGCCATCCTGCAAGTTAAGTACATGCACGCTCAATGGATTTGTTGCCGCTGATGCAAGGGCTGAAAGGGCTGAAAGGGCACTCAATACAGCGCCAGCGAAGAAACTTTTCAATACAGTCATGGTGATGTCCTTAGTTTTTAACGGCAGGTAAAACTTTGTTGATGGCGACCTCCGCACAACGTTCATCGTGTACAGCGCCACCCGCACCGGCCACACCGATGGCGCCGATGACCTGGTCATCGAACTTCAATGGCACGCCTCCACCCAGCAGCAACAACTCATCAAGGGTGTTGAGGTTTTCAGCATCCGGAGTACTGCGCGCACGCTCCGCCAACTGCCGCGTCGAAGTCTTGGTCGACAGGGCGGTATAAGCTTTACGTTGTGCGGCTGACGTGTTGTGCGGGCCGACATTGTCATCGCGTTGCACAGCAACCAGATTGCCGCCACGGTCAACAACTGCGGCAACGGCTGAGCGGCCATCGGCGTGACAGGCCGTCAGCGCCGCCGTTAGCAAATCGTTGGCCATTGCGAGTGACAAGTCCTTGCGTTGCGCAACCTGATCCGGGGCTGCAACGGCGAACGCAGAGCTCATTGCGAGCGTGATCAGCAATGAAGTCGATAGGCTTGTACGCATGGTGTTTCCTTGGTTGGTTGAGTCTTTCTGAGTCATTGCCAGACATCATGACCAGCCCACCCCGTCAGAATGATTGCCTCCTGATTACCAATATGTAATGTGAGAAAACAGCGAAGCGGGCTAGCCTGTGCTCCAGTCCTGGAGGAAAAAATGCGTATCCTGGTGGTTGAAGATGAAACGAAAATGGCGGATTACCTGCGCAAAGCCCTGACTGAATCGGGCTATGCGGTAGAGATCGCCCTTGACGGGCTGGACGGCCAGCATTTGGCGCAGGAGAGTGAGTTCGATCTGATCATTCTGGATGTCATGCTGCCGGGGTTGGATGGCTGGCAATTGCTGCAAATCATCCGGCGTAAGTGGCAGACCCCAGTATTGTTTCTCACCGCACGTGATTCGGTTGATGATCGGGTCAAAGGGCTGGAGTTGGGGGCCGATGATTATCTGGTGAAACCCTTTTCCTATGCCGAGTTGTTGGCACGGGTACGCACTTTGCTGCGCCGCGGCCCGCCTCGCGAGGTTGAGCATTTTGTGGCTGGCGACCTGAGCCTGGACTTGTTACGACGCAAGGTAACGCGCAACGGAGAGCGCCTCACCCTGACCAACAAGGAGTTCGCCCTACTGCATCTGCTGCTTAGTCGTGAAGGGGAGGTGCTATCGCGTTCGCTGATTGCCTCCCAAATCTGGCAGATGAACTTCGACAGTGACACCAATGTGGTGGATGTCGCCATCCGTCGACTGCGGGCCAAGGTTGACGATCCATACTCACTTAAGTTGATACATACAGTGCGTGGTATCGGTTACATGCTTGAGGTGCAATCCTGAATCTGTTTCCGCACACCCTTAGCCTGCGCCTGGCGATCATGTTCGCATTGGTCAGCGCATTGCTACTGGGCTCGATTGGTTTTTATCTTTATCAGTCTTTACAGCGAGAGATTGCCTGGCGCGATGATCAGGCCCTGCTGGGGCGCCTGGAGCGAATGCAAGCATTGATCAGCGATAGCGACAGCATCGAGCAACTGCAAGGTCGACCCAAGCTCTACGAAAACATGTTGGGCAATCGCGACAATCTGCTATGGATTGTCGATGACACCGGCAAGGTGTTGATCGAAATCAACCCAGTGGGTATGACTTTTCCAAAGTTGCCGGCTGCACCCCAGGCTCGCCTCGTTGACGATCACTCTTCCGAGCCAGTGCGGCTTGCCTGGCAGGATGTCACGCAGGGTGATCGCGGTTTGACCCTGATCGCTGGCAAGTTGTTGAGTGAGCGCGACCAAATGCTGGGGGCCTACCGACTCAAGCTCTGGCTGGCCATGTCAGTCGGCGCGCTGTTGGCTTTCGCATTCGGCTGGTGGGTGAGTCAACGAGGCTTGCACCCTGTGCGACTGCTGGCCAAGCGCGCCGCTGGAATCGATGTGCAGCATCTGCATCTGCGGCTGGACGAGTTCAATGAACTGAATGAGCTCAAACTGCTGTGTAGTGCCCTCAACCAGATGCTTGCACGCCTTGAGGACGGATTCGCCCAGCTTTCACGCTTCTCGGAAGACCTCGCCCATGAGATGCGAACCCCGCTTGGCAACCTGATGGGACATACCCAGCAAGCTTTGAGGCGCAGTCGCTCTATCGAGGACTATCAGAATTTGCTGGTTTCCAATCAGGAAGAGTATGAAAGGCTGGCGAGAATGATCGACAGCATGCTGTTTCTCGCTCGCACCGAGCAGCCAAACGCTTGCGTAAAATTCGAGCAAATCAACCTGCACGATCTCATTGAGCAACTATGTGAGTATTTCGAAGGAGTGGCGCAAGAGCGAGATGTGCAACTGATAAACCAGGCCCAGGATCCGTTGCTGGGGGATCCAGGTTTGGTCCGTCGAGCATTGGCTAACTTGCTAGCCAATGCGCTGCGCTACGCAACTCCCGCGTCAGCAGTGACCGTCAGCAGCAAGATTTCGGGGGATAGGCTCGAAATCACGGTGCATAACCACGGCGAGCCGATTGCAGCAGAACATCTACCACGATTGTTTGAGCGCTTTTACCGGTGCGACCCATCACGTAATCAGCCCGACGACTCTGGGGGGCTGGGATTGGCCATTGTTCGTTCGATTATGCAAGTGCATGGCGGTTGTGTAACCGTTGATAGCACCGAAGCAGGTACGAGCTTTCACTTGGAGTTTCCCTTTGTAAATGCCTGAACTCGAACCGAAGATACTGCATGCCTGGATGATCGCCCAGCACCAGATCGTGCACGACGGCTCGGCGATCAGTAAAGCTCTGGATTACAGCCTCAAACGCTGTACGGCGCTGTCGCGCTATCTCGATGATGGCGCCGTACCCATTGACAATAATTGGGTAGAGACCAGATCCGACCTTGGGCGTTAGGGCGCAAGAACTGGCTCTTCGCAGGATCACTGCGCAGCGGAGAACGGGCAGCACTGCAGGTACCTCGCCATCGGTGTACTTGCCAGACTCTGTCAGCGACCTTGCGCTACCTCTAGCGCCGCTCTGTAGGTTCGCACTCATGGCAGGGGGCATCTTTTTTTTAATTACAACAAATGCCATGACTAGCCCCCAGATGCGGTGGAATAAAGCGGATCTTGACGGATGGCGATGGAAGGTTTCAGAGTCGACAAGGCCAAGTATTTCGCGGCTCTTATGGCCATTTAGCTAGTTTTATCAGAGGCTGTCCGGGTCCCCAAAGAACATCTGAATCCGCGACCGCAGCCAACGCTCACCCGGGTCATTATCCTGCGAACCACGCCACGCCATGTGCAATTCAAAGCTACGCACCGGCAGGGGCGGATCTTCAGCCCGCACACCGCCAGCCGCCGTCAACGCGTCAGCGGTGTAGTCCGGCACCGTCGCGACGATATCGGTCCCGCTGATGAGCGTGCTGAGCCCGTTGAACTGCGGCACCGCAAGCACTACATGGCGCTTGCGCCCGAGCTTTTCCAGTTCTTCATCTATAAAGCCGCTCAGGTCACCGGCAAACGACACCAGTGCATGGGGGCGGGCGCAGAAGTCATCCAGGCTCAATGGCCCCGGCACCGTATCGGCGCGCAACAACTTCGGCATGCTGCGGCGCAGTACTTTGCGCTTGGCGTTGGCTGGCAGGTCGGCGGTGTAACTGACGCCGATTGAAATCTCCCCCGAGGCCAACAGGCTCGGCATCAGGATGTAGTTGGCCCGACGCACCACCAATACGATCCCCGGCGACTCCGCACGCAAACGCTTGAGCAGCATCGGCAACAGCGCGAACTCGACATCGTCCGACAGGCCAATGCGGAACACCGCCGTACTGGTCGCTGGGTCGAACTCCGCCGCGCGGCTGACCGCGGTGGAAATCGAATCCAGGGCAGGAGAGAGCAGGGCGAAGATTTCCACCGCTCGGGCGGAAGGCTCCATGCTGCGCCCGGTACGCACGAACAACGGATCATCGAACAGCCCGCGCAGGCGCGAGAGCGCCGCACTGATCGCCGGCTGGCCGAGGAACAATTTCTCCGCAGCGCGGGTCACACTGCGTTCGTGCATCAGTGTTTCGAAAACGATCAACAGGTTCAGGTCGACACGACGCAGGTCATTACGATTCATCTGGAGTCCTGGCAGAGTCATCAAGCTTGACGAGAGCGGCCATATGAGAACAATGGCCGGCATGAATCTTACGGGGAAAGGCTGCTACTCTGCACCGAATAATTCAGTTTCCCTTGAACGGCTACTGCAGATTTTTACGACAACCGTTGATCCAATGGATGCTGCGGAATCAATGACAGGCATGTCGACTATTAATAGCCACTGATAGTCTTGGGTAGAAAGCCCAGATAGAGTTCAGGGCATTAGAGGTTTCTTTGACGAGGTTTGCGATGTCCCGCACGATTCGTTTTCACAAGTTTGGTCCAGCCGAGGTGCTCAAATGCGAAGAGCATGCGGCCGCTCTCCCTGCGCCGGGCGAAGTGCAGGTGCGCGTCGAGGCGATTGGCATCAGCTGGTACGATATTCTCTGGCGCCAGAACCTGGCCTCATCTCACGCTCGCCTGCCTTCTGGCCTTGGCCATGAAATGTCCGGCGTCGTCACGGCGGTCGGCGAGGGTGTCGATGACCTGGCAGTCGGTGACAAGGTCGCCAGCTTCCCGGCTGAAAGCCCCAACGACTATCCGGTCTACGGCGAGCAGATCGTTCTGCCTCGTTCGGCATTGACCCGCTATCCGGATGTGCTCAGCCCGATCGAAGCCAGCGTGCACTACACGCCGCTGTTGATCGCCTACTTCGCTTATGTCGATCTGGCGCGGGTCAAACCCGGGCAATTTGCCCTGGTGACCGACGCGAGCCACTGTGCCGGTCCGTCCTTTGTGCAACTGGGCAAGGCATTGGGTGTGCGGGTAATTGCCGCCACCAAGACCGCTGAAGAACGTGAATACCTGTTGTCGCTGGGTGCCGAAAAAGTCATCGTCACCGAGGAAGAAGATCTGCTCCTGCGGATCAACAAAATCACCGACAACCGCGGTGTCGACGTGGTGTTCGATGGCCTCGGCGGTCCGCAGATGTCACTGCTCGGCGATGTGCTTGCGCCTCGTGGCAGCCTGGTGCTGTACGGCCTGCAAGGCGGTAACCAGACGCCGTTCCCGGCCTGCGCAGCGTTTCAGAAGAACATTCAGTTCTTCGTTCACTGCATCGGCAACTTCACCGGCAAGCCGGAGTTGGGCATTATCCAGGACCAGGTCGCACTGCAACGTGCCTTGCGCGACATCAACCAACTGACCGCTGACCGCGTGCTGCTGCCACTCAAGACTCGGGTCTTCCCGTTTTCCGAGTTTGTCGAGGCGCACCGCTACATGGACGAATGCCCGTGTCGCGAACGGGTTGCGCTCCAGGTCGAACCTGCGTAACACCGCTGAAAAAAGTCCGTGCTTGCACGGACTTTTGTATTTTCCCTCCGAAAAACCGAGCCCCCCCCCCCAATCTACGACGAGTCAGTTCAGCAACTGAACTGGTTTTTGCTCTCAATCTGTATCTTCTAATCACCCTATAAGCCCCGATAATTGAATGATTACTTTCATCTCAAGGAATGAGCTATGGCTGGGTATTGGATAGATACTTTTCTGCGCGCTCCGGCAATACAAACTCAACAAATAACGTGTGATCGATCAATTGCCGAAAAATTAATGGCGACTTCTTTCTTTATTTTTCGTGCTACTTGTCTGTGGGACGCTGTCGGACATTTCCTAGGATCCCTCGCGCGGTCGCAGAGCGCTTGCGCAGCGGGGCTTTGCTGCAATCGCGAACGGATGGGATTACAAGTAAGCTCGATTCATTTCAAATAATTACTCAAAACTAAGTGTTAGCATTTGATATCAAGCGCAACACTTTAATCATGTCAGGCAGCCGTTTGTGCAATGCATACAGTTGTTTGCGTGACATCGAACCTATGCGTAACAGGTAAGCAATGATGACCCATACCCATGAACAGGCAATGAACTATGTTTATCAGCAAGTACTGCAGCGATTGCTGAGTTTTTTCTCGCGCGCCGAGCGCACGGCATTGCAGTTGATGATTCAGCGTCTGGTGGTCGCCGCAGGTGGCATGGACCGTATCGGCGAATACAAGGTATTGGCGATCCAGTCCGGGACCCGCGACAGTTGCTACACGCTTGCATTGCTGCGCGCCGCACAATTGAGCATCGCCGGCCGGGCACCTGCGACGTTTCAGCTGCGAGTCGCGACCTTGCGCGCGAACGGCGCAAGCTCGACGACTCTTGAAAACATCCATCGCAGTTGCAGTGCGTTGTTTCTCTACGACGATCCTCGGGTCGAAGTGGTGATGGTCGATAACCGGGAAGTCCTGCCATTCAACCACCTGGTGCCGGTTTCCGATGCAGGCCGCGAGTCGAATCGTCTCAATCTGTTGATGGTTGGTCACCGGCGAACCTGGAACGGACCGCTCCATCTGTGGGATGACGGGTACCTGGCAGCGGGCGAGTTTTATGGGCAAATCTGCCGTTGGGACCGAGGTGTCGATGCGTTTGTCAGCAGCGATACGCCTCGTCAGCAAAAGCAGTTCATGGATGGATTGACCCGAGCGGCGCAAAAGGCCGGTCTCAAGGCATCGATTTGCCCTGAATCCGGTTACGAGGAGCTGTTCGCACGACTGGATGAACTGGGCAGTGATTGCTACCGCGAGTTTTATCCTGAACATGGCCAGGCCGAGTGGCGGCCGGCCGAATCATTTGAGGCGTGTCGGCGCACGACCTTCATCGATATTCACGACATGCTGGTCAGTAATCTGGAAGATCGCTGGCCACTGCTCACCGATTTCCTCGGGTTTCAGCCTGACGAACTGGCCGCACAGCTTAGCGATAATGAATGTGTCAGCCTTTCGATTTCCGCGCACGTTCGGGGACTGGAGGCCTGTTTTGTTCACGGCCGTACCTATGAAGCGGGCGTTGCTGAATACGTGCAGCAGGCTTTGGTCATGATGCGTCGCAAACAACTTCCCGAGCGCTTTTGCGAGCAGGCAATGGAGACGTTCGGCCACCCGACGGCAATGTCCGACCAGCGTGAATTGGCGGCGGCCGAGGCCCAGAAAAGCCTCGGCTTGAGCGAGGCTCAACTGGTGTGCTTGCTGTTCGCGCCCTTTGTCGAGAATGGAGCCTCGCTTGAGCGTTTTCTACGTCAATGTCATCCCGGCATGCTCGTCGCGTTACCCGATCTGCACCGGGCGATGCAGGGCAAGCCGGCGCCCGAGCAGGTGCTGCAATGGATGGTCGACGTCAGCGGGTTGCCCGTCAACTTGACCGGCACGCTTTACCGGATGGGGCCAGTGGCGAGGGGCGAAGGGCCGGAAGTCGGTAATGCGAATGAGCAGGCGCTGGACCTCGACGCGGGCAACGCCGCAGATGGCGAACGGTCAACGGGTCGTTGAAAATGCTCGGGGTCACCGCGTTCATCCACCCACCCCACAGGGCGCGTGGCGTGTTCGGTCATTGCCCATGAAAGGACCACGCGAAACCGACTTCGCCTATCAGGCGGTTTACCGTTACCTGACTAACCTCATCAACGAACCCGTCAGCGACACTCGAGTCCGCCTCCCTTCATTAAGGCAATTGGCGGACCGTTTGAGCGTATCGATTTCGACTATTCAATACGCCTATTCGTTGCTGGAAAAGGAAGGGCGGGTGTATTCGGTCGCCAAATCCGGCTATTACGCGCTGCCCGTGTCGTCCATTCGTCCTCTCAGCAGCGGCAATGACCTGCTCGAGACGGTTTATGTAAACGCCAGGCGGCCGGGGATGCTGGTGTTGAGCGCGGATGAACCGGCGTTGCTGCAGCCCCTCGATAGCCCGTTATTGCTGCTTGAAAGGGAATTGCTGCGTCAGTATCCGCGTCAACCGCAAACGACTTCACAACCGTGCGGTGAACTGGAACTGCGCGCCGCCCTGGCCGCACGTTATACCTCGTCCCCGGCACGCTGCTGGCACGCCGATGATGTCTACATCGGCGCCGATTTACGCGGCGTCCTGGAGATACTGATCGCCGTGCTGTGTCTCAAGGATGCCACGGTCATCGTTGAATCGCCTTGCGACTGGACGATTCTGCGCTTGCTCCAGGACGCTGACGTCCAGGTCATCGAGTTGCCTTTGCAGGCCAATGGCTGCCTGGACCTTGAGCAACTAAAGCAACTGCTGGAGACCGAGCCGGTGCGGCTGGTGATGCTTTCCTCCGGGCTCAACATGCCGCGCGGCAGCGTCGCCTCCCACAGCAACAAGCAGTCAATCGCTGAGCTATTGGAGCGTCATGGCAGTTGGGTCTTGGAAAATGATTGTTATGGCGAACTCGAATTCGAGCCCGACGGCCTGCGGTTTCGCGATCTGCTGAACCCGGATCGGCTGATCGTTTTCTCCACCTTCGAAAAATCCATCGGGCCGGAAGCGCCTTATGGTTATCTGCTCTCGCGGCAATTGAGCATCGAACTGCAGCGGCATTTCCTGTTGCGGTCATTCCGGTTGTCACCTATTCGCCAGAAAGCCATCGCACGGCTATACGGCAATGGGCGAATCGATCAGCATTTGCTGGTGTTGCGGCGCCTGCTCAAGGATCGCAAGGTGCACATGACCCAGTTGTTGCAGGAGCGACTGGGGGATGCCTTGCACTTCGTCGAGCCCTTGGGCGGTGCGACGATCTGGGTGCAGTCGTTGCGTCAGGTTGATGTACGTCGGGTGTTCCAACGACTGCTCAGACACCAGGTGGTCATCGCGCCAGGGGAACTGTTCAGTCTCCAGGGGCTGCACGCGCAACACTTGCGCCTGAGCCATACCTTCGGTGGCGACCACGACCTCGCGGCCGCAATGGGTTTGCTGGGCGATGCCTTGCGCCTGGAATCGATTGATTGAGCAGGGGCGGGGCTTTGGCGATTGATAACATTTCGCTCGGGATCGTTAACGTCGCGCTGCGGTCAAACTGCCAGTAAACTGCGTTCCTATTCCTGAACCACTCTATTTCAGAGGTTTTGCATGACACTCAGTCCTTTTGCGGGCAAACCGGCACCGGCAGAATTGTTGGTCGACATCCCGCGACTGGTAACGGCCTATTACACCGGCCAGCCTGATGCCGCCATCTCTACCCAACGCGTAGCCTTCGGCACGTCCGGACACCGAGGCAGCTCGTTCGACCTGAGTTTCAACGAATGGCACGTTCTGGCGATCAGTCAGGCGATCTGCCTGTACCGCGAAGCCCAGGGCATCGATGGTCCGCTGTTTGTCGGCATCGACACCCACGCACTGTCCACCCCGGCCGGCGCCAGCGCCCTGGAAGTGCTGGCCGCGAACGGCGTCACCGTGATGATCGCCGAGGGTGATGAATACACGCCGACCCCGGCGATTTCTCACGCGATTCTTTGCTACAACCGCGGCCGTACTTCGGGACTTGCGGACGGTATCGTCATTACCCCGTCGCACAATCCGCCGCAAAGCGGTGGCTACAAATACAACCCCACCAACGGTGGACCGGCCGATACCCACATCACCAAGTGGATCGAAGCCAAGGCCAATGAGCTGCTGGGCAACAAGCTGGCCGGAGTCAAACGCATCAGCTACGAGCAGGCGCTGAAGGCCAGCACGACCCATCGTCATGATTACCTCAACACCTACGTCGCTGACCTGATCAACGTAATCGACTTCGACGCCATCCGTGATGCCAAGCTGCGTCTGGGTGTCGATCCGCTGGGCGGAGCAGGGGTGCGCTACTGGTCGGCGATTGCCGAGCACTACCGTCTGGACCTGGAAGTGGTGAACAAACAGGTCGATCCGACGTTCCGCTTCATGACGGTCGACTGGGACGGGCAAATCCGCATGGACCCATCGTCGAGCCATGCCATGCAAGGCCTGATCGGCCTGAAAGAGCGCTTTGACGTAGCGTTTGCCTGCGACCCGGATCACGATCGCCATGGCATCGTGACCCCGTCCGGTGGTCTGCTGGCACCGAACAGCTACCTCGCCGTCTCTATCGACTACCTGTTCCAGAACCGTCCGCAGTGGCGCGCCGACGCTGCTGTGGGTAAAACCGTGGTCAGCAGCGGCTTGATCGATCGCGTGGCGAAGCGCCTGGGTCGTCGCCTGTACGAAGTGCCGGTCGGTTTCAAATGGTTTGCTGACGGTCTGTTCGACGGGTCACTGGGCTTTGGCGGCGAAGAAAGCGCCGGCGCCTCGTTCCTGCGCAAGGACGGCGGTGTCTGGTGCACTGACAAGGACGGCTTGATTCCGGCATTGCTGGCGGCAGAAATGACCGCTCGCACCGGTCGCGACCCGAGCCAGGCCTACCGTGCGTTGACCGACGAGCTCGGCGAACCGTTCTCGGTGCGCGTCGACGCCAAAGCCAACCCTGAACAGAAAGCTTTGTTGAGCAAGCTGTCACCGGATCAGGTCACCTCGACCCAGCTGGCGGGCGAAGCGATCCAGAGCATCCTCAGTCACGCGCCGGGCAACGACCAGGCCATCGGTGGTTTGAAAGTCATGACCGAGAACGGCTGGTTCGCGGCACGGCCTTCGGGGACTGAAGACATTTACAAGATCTACGCTGAGAGCTTTGTGAGTGATGAGCACCTCAAGCAGTTGGTTGCAGAAGCTCAGACCCTGGTGGATGGCGCTATTTCCGCGAAGTAATTGAGGGAACCTTCGCAGGCAAGCCTCGCTCCTACAAGGGCGGAGTCGATCACATGATTGTGGGCGATATCTATCCTGTAGAGCGAGGCTTGCCCGCGAAGACGCCAGCACGGCCACTCAAGATTCAGATGTAAAAAGGGGCGACCATCAACGGTCGCCCCTTTTTTTGCCCTGCGTTTACCCGATCAAGCCAGATCCACCAACACGATTTCACTGTCCTCGATCGCGGTAACCCGCAAAACCTGCTCATCCGCTACGGCAACACCGTCTCGAGCTTGTGCAAGCAAGCCATTGACTTCAATGACCCCGGTAGCCGGAACCAGGTAGGCCCGACGGCCGCTGTCCAGGCGATATTCGGCGGACTCACCGGCCTTCAGGTTGGCGGCCACCAGCCGCGCATCGGCACGGATTCGCAGGCTTTGATCATCACCCGCCTTGCCGCTGGCCAAAGTCACGAAGCCTTCACGTTGGCCTTTCGGGAAAGGCTTGGCGCCCCAAGAGGGGGCCAGACCGGATTCGTTCGGGATGATCCAGATCTGAAAGATCTTGGTTTCGCCCGCTTCCAGGTTGTATTCGCTGTGAGCGATCCCGGTGCCAGCGCTCATGACCTGAACGTCGCCCGCTTCGGTACGACCCTTGTTGCCAAGGTTGTCTTCGTGGGTAATTGCACCTTCTCGAACGTAGGTGATGATTTCCATGTCCCGGTGCGGGTGTTTTGGAAATCCGGTGCCCGAGGCGATCACGTCGTCGTTCCATACCCGCAGGTTGCCCCAATTCATGCGTTTCGGGTCGTGGTACTCGGCGAACGAAAAGTGGTGATGCGCATCCAACCAGCCATGCTGGGCGCCGCCCAGGGAGTTGAAAGGTCTGAGTTCAAGCATGATCGTCTCCTGAAAAGGTTCGTCATGGGGCAGAGCGCCGAGCCACGAAACGAGAACCGGTGGTTGATGGCGGGCATCATCTATCAGGCACCAATCGATAAAAAGCGTAAAAAATGCCTCAATATGATCGATTAAGTTGATATCAAATAACCTCGAAATATTCTCACCCAGCCTTCACTTCATCGTATAAGCCAATGACCTGTAAGCATTTCACTAGAACTCAACGGCAAATACGGACACCATAGCCCTCAACAGCCTCACACCCTGGAGTCAGTCCGCGTGCCGCAACACACCCCCGATCTTCCTCCCGAACTTCGTCCCCTGGCCGAGATGCCACTGCTCAAGCGTCTGGCCGCCCGGTTCTTTGGTCATGGCCTTACGCGCCTGCGTGCGCAGCACCGTGCGTCGTGGCTGCACGGGCAAGCCGACGGTTTTCGCAGCGGCCACAGCGCCGGGGTGGATTACGGCTATAAGGAAGGGAAAGCCGAGGGGCTGGAAGAAGGCCGGCAGGTTCTGTTGATCCGTGACTCGCGCTCGACCGAGCACCGACCGCCTAATGTCGACGATAACTTGTTCGACGATTGGCGCCTGCCCTTGAGCGCCGAGCTGAAGAAGCGCATCAAGGCCGATGTCGCCCGACTGCTGCCACCTCACGCCCAACCAAGCGCCGCCCAGTGGAAGATGATTTTCAGCGAAACGCCTTCGACGTCGGTAATTGCCGGGGCCGGCGCGGGCAAGTCGACGACGCTGGTATTGCGTATCCTGCTGCTGACTCATTACCTGGGGTTCGAGTTGAGCTCTATGACCGTGGTGACCTTCACCCGCGAGTCGCGCAAAGACTTCATTAATAAGCTGATCGAACTCTTTGCATTGTGGGGCCGGGCGCTGAGCCTTAAAGAGGCGCGGGATCTGGTGCGTACCTTCCACTCGCGGATCCTGCCCATGGTTCGCAGCCTGCCGGGCTTCGAGCGTCTGCAAGCGTTCGAAAACCTCAGCAATCGCGCGCAAAACAGCGATGAGGAAGTCGACAGCAATCCCTTCGACCTGCGCATCAACGACGCCCAGCGGCAGCAACTCAATGCCTGTTTTCACAGCCTGCACACCCGTGATGAGCGTTTTCGCGAGCTGATCAAGCCGTTGTCCCGTCACGCCTTGCAGCTCAAGGAGCTTGAGCGCGATCACCCCGATGTGCAGAAACGCATGGCGGTGACCGAGTTGGCAGCCAAGCGTGACGAGGAGCTCTGCGACACGATTGAAGACCTGTGGTTTCGCGCTGGCGCCTGGCCAATCAAAGGTATCGAGCCCAATCGGCACGCATTCGACATCAATGGTGCGACCTTCCATTGTCACGGCTACATCCCGACGCTGGATGCCTGGGTAGTGCTCGGATTTGACCCCCGGGAAAATCCACAAGTCAGCCGTCCGAATGCCAAGTTAACGGTTCGCGCGGAATGGGCGGTGAAGCGAACCCTGTTTCAAGCTTTCTGTCGTAAACCATTGATATAGCTGGATAGTTACGAATCTTCAAAGCGCATATTGGCTTCCCTTGCAGGCGATGCCAGCGCCGGGCCAGGCTTCGATTACAAGGTCAAAGGGGAGCTGGGATCGGCCCCCTTGCTGGACTGTTTTGTGGCTGCCGCCGGGTTTATCGAAAACCTGGGCCTGGATGTTCCGAATGCCGTTGGCCAGATGAGTTTCGCCAAGGATGACCCGGACCGTTACTTCTTCGAGGCTCTGAGCCTGTTCTGGCGCGCCCTGGAAGATCATTTGCTTGATCAAAAGCCACCGGTGATGACCTACAACCGGATGTTTGCCTTGTTCAGCGAGCATTCCCCGGAAAACCTGAAGCTGCTCAGCGATGAGCTGCTAAGGCCTTTGTCGCATCTGATGATCGACGAATTTCAGGACGTATCGCCGCAGATTGTCTCCTGGATCCGTGCCAGCCTCGCCGAGATCCGCAGTCGCGGCCCGGCGATGCATGTGGGGCGAGGCGCGCAACGTTCGTCCTTGCTCTGCGTCGGCGATGACTGGCAGTCCATTTATGGCTGGCGCGGCAGTTCTCCGACGTATTTCATGGAGTTCAACAAGGAATTTCCGTCACCGAGCACGACGAAAGTGATGCTCAGCGACAACTACCGCAGTCATCAGCACATCATTGATGCGGCCGAGCATATCGTCCGCGCAGCGCCGTCGATTGCAGGAAAGAAGGCCAAGGCTAGCGGTGAACCCAAGGCGCTGTTGCCGGTGAACATCATGGATCGCGACGATCAGGGCATGGCTCAACGCCTGATCCAGCATTACCGACAAGGTGACTCCATCTTGATGCTTTATCGAAAAAGCAGCGATAAGTTATTGATTGAACAGCATATTCAGTCTGTAGTTAATGTGGATTCTAGCTTGCCGTATGAAGCTCGGCGCATCAAACAGCTGACGTATCACAGCGCCAAGGGTTTGCAGGCCGACGCAGTGTTCTTGCTCGGTGATTGCCAGCACCTGACCAGTTCTCCTTACAAGAACCAGGTCTACCGAATAGCGGGACTTGGCAAGGCGGGCGACAATGAGCCTTACGACAACGCACAGAAAGACGAAATCCTGCGACTGGCTTACGTCGGCATTACTCGGGCGGTGAGTCATTGCTACTGGTATGTCGATGGGCAGGACACTCAGGCGGCGAATATGCCCAAGGCGTCTGACCGAATTGGCAAGGACAAGCCGTTCTTCTCTGATCACCGTCAAGGTCAGACACCGGCCTGAACCCGAGCCCACAAAAAAAGCCCACATAATGTGGGCTTTTTGTTGGGTGGTTGACCTTCAGGCATAGCTCTTGAGGGCCACGGGAGGAATGAAACACTCAAGTTCGTCTTCCACTGCTTCGATTATTCGTTCTACGTCCGCGGCATTCATCACGGTTGCGCAAGGAATGCCTGCAATGGCGATCATGGTCTCGCCACTGGCGCGGTCAAACAGACGGGCAATCATGCTGCCCGGTGCATCCATGCTCGCCTCGAATCCCATGGGATGAAAATGCCAGCGCATCAGCTGGCAGGCGTTTGGAAACGTAACTTTGCTGAAAGACCCTTTATTCATGTGTTGCCCGCCTTCTTCATCGAGCGCTTCCTTTAGCTCATGTTAGGAGGGAAGAGCCTTCAATGGCTCAACCGGTGACTGCCTTTAAAAGTAGCATCCAGATGTGAAAACCATGTGATTTTTTTCAGTCCGTTTGGCGATTGCTACCGTTTTTTTGATGTGGATCACGTGCCGGGCCTTGCGTGGCGTTACGGCGATTCGGTCTGGTCATTGAAGCCGTGGCCGAACTTCGGCAAGCTCGGTTTTTTTTCGTCGAGTCCTTTATGCACGCCGATGATGATGGCCCGCTGCAAACCCAGGTCACGGGCGAGACGGTCATGCGCTACCACTTGTGCTGGAAACACCGGGATCTGGACGGTGTCATGGCGCTTTATCACCCGGATATTCAGTACAACGACTTTTTTCAGAACCGGATCATGGGCCTGGATGAGTTGCGCGAGTACGTGCGCGGCAGCATGCCGCGTAACCCGGATGAAGCGCTGGAGCATTCCGATCGCATACGGCTGGACGGCAACACCGCGTTCATCCAGTACCAGATGACCTTGCGCGGCGGCGAAGGGCTGGTGTCGTTTCGTTCCAGTGAAGCAATAACGGTGCGCGACGGGTTGATCTGGCGGGTCAACGAATACGCGTCCCTGGTGCGCGAACAACCGCAAAGCAACACCGCTGCGAACTTGCGCCCGGCCGCCAGCCGGCTCGGGCTTTCACCGCGCCAGTTGAGTTTCATGGCTGACGACCTGCAACAATATTTCCAGCGCCAGCAGCCTTATCTGGACCCCGAGCTCGACCTGCAACGGGTCGCGCAGGAGTGCGGGTACAGCCGTAATCAGATTTCCTATCTGCTGAATCAAGTGTTGGGTCAGAGCTTCTATCGCTACGTCAACCAGGCGCGGCTGCAGCATTTGCTCGCAGCGCTGGACGCCACCATGCCACCGTTGCGCATTGATGAGCTGGCGTTTGCTGCCGGCTTCAACTCGTTGTCGGCGTTCTACAGTTGTTTCCGTCAGCACACAGGGCTGTCGCCCAAGGCTTACGTCAAACAAATTTCTTTGCGTGCACGCGCGCACGACAGTCCCTGAGCCTACGCACTAGGATCGACGCCATCGAAGTTTGAGTGGCGGAGTCTGGCATGTCGGCGTGGCGCACTATCAGTTTGTGGATGGATCAACTCGACGAGCCCCTGTTGGCGCGTCCTGCGCTTGAACACGATCTGGACGTCGACGTGGCCATCATCGGCGCGGGGTATACCGGGCTGTGGACCGCGTATTACCTCAAACGTCTGGCGCCAGGCCTGGACATTGCCATCATCGAAGCGCAAACCGCCGGTTTTGGTGCGTCGGGCAGAAACGGCGGCTGGCTGATGGGTAACTTGCTGGGCGAGGACCGTCTGTTGGCCGGTTTGCCGCCGGACCAGCGTCGCGCCTCTTTCGATCTGCTGCACAGCATCCCTGATGAAGTCGAGATTATCATCGAACGTGAGGGTATCGACTGCGATTATCGCAAAGGCGGGGTGCTGTACTGCGCCGCGCGCTATCCCGAGCAGGAAGCGAGCCTGCGGGGCTACCTCGACAAGCTTTACCGCCAGGGTCTGACCGAAAGCGATTATCGCTGGCTCAGCCCCGAACAGCTGGCGCAACAGATCAGAGTTGCGAAGCCTTATGGCGGTATCTATGCACCGCACGTTGCGACCATTCACCCGGCAAAGTTGGTGCGAGGTCTGGCAGAAACGGTCGAACGCATGGGTGTCAAAATCTACGAAAACAGCGCAGTCACGCATTGGCAGTCGGGGAGTTTGCGCACGGCCAAGGCTCAGGTCCGCAGCCGCTGGATCGTGCCGGCGGTAGAAGGTTATTCGGTCACGTTGCCACCACTTGGCCGCTATCAGTTACCGGTGCAAAGCCTGATTGTCGCCACCGAACCACTGTCTGCCGCGACCTGGGACGAAATCGGTCTGAGCCGCGGCCAGGCGTTCAGCGAAAGCAGTCGACAGGTCACCTACGGCCAGCGCACGGCTGACAACCGCCTGGTCTTCGGCGCCCGGGGCGGCTATCAGTTTGCCGGCAAATTGCGCCATGACTTTGACCTGACCACCAGCGAAGTGGAGTTGCGGCGCTACCTGTTCGGCGAACTCTTCCCGCAACTCAAGAACGTGCAGATTACCCACGCGTGGGGCGGCAACCTGGGCATGTCCCGGCACTTCAAACCGCACATGCTCTGCGATCACGCCAGCGGCATTGCCTTGTCCGGCGGTTATGGCGGCGAGGGCGTCGGCGCCAGCAACCTGGGCGGCCGAACCCTGGCGGATCTGATTCTTGAGCGCGATACCGAACTGGTTCACCAGCCATGGGTCATGCCCCAAGGCGGTCTGGACACGCTCCGGACCTGGGAGCCGGAGCCCTGCCGCTGGCTGGGTTACAACGCGATCATCCGCAGCTTTGTCCACGAAGACCAGACCCTGGCCAACCCGGCTACGGCTCCCTGGCGCCGCAAACTGGCGAGCAAGGTGGCGGGGTTCATGGAAGGTTTCATGCAGTAAACGGCGCGTTCTTCATCTTTAGGTTCAATCGACAGGTACTCCTATGGGCATTACGCAATTCAAGAACACCGCAACACTGGAACTGGAAGCGTCGAACCCCGTCGCCGTGCCGTTGGGAGCGCCGGTGGCGATGGCTTCGACCACCAGCGTCGAACGCGACGACGGCGTCGAAACCGGCGTCTGGGAATGCACGCCCGGCCGCTGGCGCAGGCAGATCGTTGCGCAGGAATTCTGTCACTTCATACAGGGGCGCTGCACTTTTACCCCAGACGACGGTGAAACCCTCTACATCGAAGCCGGCGATGCACTGATGTTGCCGGCCAACAGCCTCGGCATCTGGGACATCCAGGAAACCGTGCGCAAGACCTACGTTTTGATTTTTTGATTTTGATCTTTTGATTGCCTGCCGGCCCTCCAATAAAAAGCACAACAGCTCATACAGGAATCGACTCATGATCCGAAAGACACTGACCCTGGTACCCCTTGCGCTCGTCGCTTCGCTCAGCCACGCCGCCGAGACCGTCAAGATCTATAACTGGTCGGACTACATCGCTCCGGATACCACGAATAACTTCCAGAAAGAAACCGGCATCGCCTTCAGCTACGACGTCTACGACAGCAACGAAACTCTGGACGGCAAGCTGATGACCGGCAAATCCGGGTACGACGTGGTATTCCCGTCCAACCACTTCATGGCACGGCAGATTCAGGGCGGTGCGCTGAAAAAGCTCGACAAGAGCCAGCTACCGAACTGGAAAAACCTCAACCCGGTATTGCTCACGGCGTTGCAGAACAACGACCCGGGCAACGAGCACGGTTTCCCATACCTGTGGGGCAGCACCGGCATCGGCTACAACATCGCCAAGGTCAAGGCCGTGCTGGGCGACAACGCGCCCGTGGATTCCTGGGACCTGATCTTCAAGCCAGAGAACATGGCCAAGCTGCAAAAGTGCGGCGTCGCCATCCTCGACAACGGCCCCGAACTGCTGCCAGCCGCGCTGAACTACCTGGGGCTACCGCACCACAGCAAGAACCCGGAAGACTACAAAAAAGCTGAAGCGCTGCTGATGAAAGTCCGGCCCTACGTCAGCTATTTCCACTCATCCAAATACACCAGCGACCTGGCCAACGGTGACATCTGCGTGGCCGTCGGCTTCTCCGGCGACATCCTCCAAGCCGAAAATCGCGCCAAAGAAGCCAAGAATGGCGTCGACATCGGCTATGCCATTCCCAAGGAAGGTGCTGCCATCTGGTTCGACATGGTCGCCATGCCCGCCGACGCCCCGGACGAAAAAGCCGGCTACGCATTCATGAACTACCTGCTGCGCCCGGACGTCATGGCCAGCATCAGTAACTACGTGCACTACGCGAACGGCAACCAACAAGCTGACAGCCTGATCGACCCGGCCATCAGGAACGACACCAAGGTTTATCCGAGCCCGGAAATGATGGGCAAGCTGTTCGCGTTGGAAGCGATGCCGCTGAACATTGACCGGATTCGGACGCGGGTGTGGAACAAGATTCGGACGGGGAGTTGAGGGTTCATGTTTTGTAGATATTGCGGCGGGTCGGGGTTGATGGCGACGCTGTAGATTCCGAGCCTTCTTTCAATGGATCTGGAGGCAATGGAATGCTTGTTTGTTCAAATGCGGGCCTGCTACGTACCGGTCGTTTCACTGAGTCAGGACGTATTTATCTGCTAACGGCTGTCGTTGACCAACGGCAGCCGTTTTTTGCTGATTGGCGGTTGGGTAGGTTGGTTGCCTTGCAATTGCGTGAGGCCCAAGGAGACGGCTGGGCCGATTTTTCAACCTGGGTAGTGATGCCGGATCATATGCATTGCCTGGTGCAGCTGCACGACAAGACACTGGCGGAGCTGATGTGCCGAATAAAATCTCGGAGCAGTTTGGCGGTCAATCAGGCATTGGGGCGGCGAGGGCGGTTATGGCAAAAGGGGTATCATGATCGCGCTGTACGGCGAGAGGAGGACGTGAAAGATCTTGCTCGGTATGTCGTCGCCAATCCGATACGCGCGGGGCTAGTGAAGCGGGCTCATGATTATCCGCTGTGGGATGCGTGTTGGTTACGAGTGCCTGACGATTGCTTCGCAGCCGAACGCAGCCTCGCGCTGCTCGGCAGCTGCTACAGGTTTTGCGTGCACGAAACCTTGTAGGTGGTGGCGCGATATCTGACGACTGCCTCGCAGCCTCGGCAGCTGCTACACGATCCGTATACACCGCAATCTTTGTAGCCGCTGCCGAGCAGCGCGAGGCTGCGTTCGGCTGCGAAGCAGTCGCCAAAATGTCATATTCAATATAACTCCGCCTGATATCAATTCACTGGCACTCATATTGATAAGTCCGAAAAAGTGAGACGCCTTCGGCAAAAAACAACTTACCCATATTTAATATTTAAATATGAAATTGTCAGACAATTAGTCCGAAATCCTCAACTTCAAACTATATTTCGACAGCGCAGGCATTGTTTCCGGGTACTTGCCGGGGCAGAACAATTTGACGTCAAAAAAAATGTAGACGTTTGATTTCGAATTGTGTCAGTTTTCTTTCGCCTTCATTGGGCGAGTGATAGGACGATCTCGCCAGAGATTGTCGCTATCTGACAAAAACTGTTCCATTGCTAAACAAGGAAGTGTGTTTATGTCGAAAGTTAAAAACAACGCTATTGATCTTGCCGAACAGGCCTTTTCGCCATTGCAAGCATTGGCTGCGCCCAGTTCCGCGTACAACCAGATCGACAGCTTCAGCCATCAGTATGACCGGGGTGGCAATCTCACGGTCAATGGCAAACCTTCCTACTCCGTCGACGAGGCAGCGACCCAATTGCTGCGCGACGGCGCTGCCTACCAGGACAAGGACGGCAGCGGCAAAATCGAACTGACCTACACGTTCCTGACCTCGGCGTCGTCGAGCACCATGAACAAGCACGGGATTACCGGCTTCAGTCAGTTCAGCGCTCAACAGAAAGCCCAGGCCGTGCTCGCCATGCAATCCTGGGCCGACGTGGCTAAAGTCACTTTTACAGAGAAAGCCACGGGCGGCGATGGTCACATGACCTTCGGCAACTACAGCGGCGGCCAGGACGGCGCAGCGGCATTCGCCTACCTGCCTGGCACCGGTGCGGGTTATGACGGTACTTCCTGGTACCTGACCAACAGCAGCTACACACCCAACAAGACGCCGGACCTGAACAACTACGGTCGTCAAACCCTGACCCACGAAATCGGTCACTCCCTGGGCCTGGCTCACCCCGGCGACTACAACGCCGGTGAAGGTGCGCCGACCTACAACGACGCGACCTACGCGGAAGACACCCGCGGTTACAGCCTCATGAGCTACTGGAGTGAAAGCAACACCGACCAGAACTTCAGCAAGGGCGGCGTCGAAGCCTATGCGTCCGGTCCGCTGCTGGACGATATTGCCGCCATCCAGAAGCTCTACGGTGCCAACACTACCACCCGCACCGGTGACACCACCTACGGTTTCAACTCCAATGCCGGTCGCGATTTCCTGAGCGCGTCCTCGTCGTCTGACAAGGTCGTGTTTTCGGTGTGGGATGCGGGCGGCAAAGACACGCTGGACTTCTCTGGTTTTACCCAGAACCAGAAGATCAACCTCAATGAGGCCTCGTTCTCCGACGTTGGCGGCATGGTTGGCAACGTGTCCATTGCCAAAGGTGCAACCATCGAGAACGCGATTGGCGGTTCGGGTAACGACCTGCTGATCGGTAATGGCGTGTCCAACGAGCTGAAGGGCGGTGCCGGCAACGACATCCTCTTCGGCGCGGGCGGTGCGGACAAGCTGTGGGGCGGTACCGGTTCGGACACTTTTGTGTTCGCGGCCAGCAGCGACTCCAAGCCGGGTGTAGCTGATCAGATCCTCGATTTTGTCAGTGGTCTGGACAAGATTGACCTGACCGGCATCACCAAAGGCGCGGGCCTGCACTTCGTGAGTTCGTTCACGGGTGCGGCAGGCGATGCCGTGTTGACCTCTTCGGGCGGTAACAGCCAATTGGCGGTGGACTTCTCCGGGCATGGCGTGGCCGATTTCCTGGTCAGCACTGTTGGCCAGGCGGCGTTCTCGGACATCGCTGCGTGATGTAACGCAATAAGGAGGGTGGTGCCGATGCGCCGCCCTCTGTGTCAACCGCCCCAAGCCGGAGTAAAACAAGCGATGGTTCACAACGCTTTTACCCACCGAACAACCGCGTGGCTCCTGGCGACGTTGATGATTTTCTTTGGAGAGACAGCCATGGCGAGCAGCCTGAAATTAGCAGACCCCTCGGAACTGGCCGGCAAATGGCAGGCGACCCTGAACGCCAAAGATGACTCACCAGAGTCCCAGATGTCGCAAGACAAACCGTCCAACGTATGCGTCATCGACTTTCAGCCAACGCAGACACTGGGTGAGGGCGCTGGATGCCTCGGTGCCTGGCTGCAAAAGCCTGCGATTGGCTGGTTCCCGGAACCGGACGGCATCGCTATCACCGGTGATGAAGGCTCAAGAATTGTGTTTTTCAGCCGACAGCATGAAGGGCTTTATCAAAGCACATTGAAGTCGGGTCTGATCATTACGCTCAAGCGCGCTGCGCTTTAAGCGAAAAGTACCGAGCCGACGCAAGTGTTGAATATAAAGCGCGTAGTTGCCGTTATAAGCGTCAGATCAATAACCTGACTTTTAATAAAATATAAAAAGTTGTTATTCATTTGTAAGCGCTGACTGGCAAAGAATGTCTCGACCCGTGTGCGGACAGTTAATTGACATCTCGCCAAAACCGGGCGAGGAATATCATCTCAGGAAAAATCAATGAAGATGGCGAAGGCCCCAGCCACCGCACCGTTGTTCAAGGCACTGGGCGACTATAAAAGCATCCTGATCAGCGTCGGTTTTTTCACCGCGTTAATTAACGTATTGATGCTGGTCCCGTCGATTTACATGCTCCAGGTCTACGACCGCGTGCTGTCTTCGCAAAACGAAACCACCCTGGCCATGTTGTCACTGATGGTGGTCGGATTTTTCGCCTTCATCGGTTTGCTCGAGATCGTGCGCAGCTTCATCGTCATCCGCATCGGCAGCCAACTGGAGCGCCGTTTCAACCTGCGGGTGTATCAGGCCGCGTTCGAGCGCAACCTGCTCAAGGGCGAGGGCAATGCTGGTCAGTCCCTTGGCGATCTGACCCACATTCGCCAATTCGTCACCGGTCCTGCGTTGTTTGCCTTCTTCGACGCGCCGTGGTTTCCGGTCTACCTCTTCGTGATCTACCTGTTCAACGTCTGGCTCGGTGTGTTCGCAACCGTGGGCGCGGTGGTGCTGATTGGCCTCGCGTGCCTCAACGAGGCGATGACCAAAAAGCCCTTGGGTGAAGCCGCCGGGTTTTCCCAGAAGTCCAGCCAACTGGCCACCAGCCACCTGCACAATGCCGAAACCATTCAGGCCATGGGCATGCTCGGCGTGTTGCGCAAGCGCTGGTTCCAGGTGCACTCGCGTTTCCTCGGCCTGCAGAATCAGGCCAGCGACACCGGCGCCATCATCAGCTCCCTGAGCAAAACCTTGCGCCTGTGCCTGCAATCCCTGGTCCTGGGCCTGGGCGCCTTGCTGGTGATCAAGGGCGACATGACCGCCGGGATGATGATCGCCGGTTCGATCCTGATGGGTCGCGTCCTGAGCCCTATCGACCAACTGATCGCGGTGTGGAAACAGTGGAGCGGCGCCAAGCTCGCGTACCGTCGTCTTGATTCGCTGCTGCAAGCCTTTCCACCGAGTGACGAAGCCATGGCGCTGCCAGCGCCGAAGGGGCAGATCACCTTCGAACAAGTCAGCGCCGGCCCTCCGGGGCAACGTGCGGCGACCCTGCACATGGTCAACTTCAGCCTGGGTGCCGGCGAAGTATTGGGCGTGCTCGGCGCCTCCGGCTCCGGCAAATCGACCCTGGCCCGGGTATTGGTCGGCGTCTGGCCAACCCTCGGCGGCACCGTGCGGCTTGATGGCGCGGACATCCATCGCTGGAACCGCGACGACCTCGGTCCTTACATCGGTTACTTGCCCCAGGACATCGAATTGTTCAGCGGCAGCATCGCCGAAAACATCGCCCGGTTTCGCGAAGCGGATCCGCAAAAAGTCGTCGAAGCGGCGCAACAGGCGGGCGTCCATGAGCTGATCCTGCGCATGCCGCAGGGCTACGACACGGTGCTGGGCGAGGACGGCAGCGGTTTGTCTGGCGGCCAGAAGCAACGGGTGGCATTGGCCCGCGCGCTGTACGGCAAGCCTAGCCTGGTGGTGCTCGATGAACCCAATTCCAACCTCGACACCGTAGGCGAAGCGGCACTGGCCGGCGCCATCGCGCAGATGAAGGCCCAGGGCACCAGCGTGATTCTGGTGACCCATCGGTCCTCGGCGCTGGCCCAGGCCGACAAATTGCTGGTGCTCAACGACGGTCGTTTGCAGGCCTTTGGCCCCAGCCAGGAAGTGCTCAAGGCACTCTCCGGCGCCCAGGACCAGCCACGTGAAAAACCGGCGCAAGCACCGGGCGGGGTCAACATGAGTCGCCAGTATCAGCCTACGACAAGGAATTCTGGTGTATGACCAGCGATCGCATGAACACTGAAAACGAAGCGACGATGGAACACGATTACATCGCCGAACGCCCTGAGCGTGATGCGCGATTCTTCGCCCGCATGGGCTGGATTCTGGCGGTCGTAGGTGCCGGTAGTTTCTTCACCTGGGCCAGCCTTGCGCCGCTCGACCAAGGTATTCCGGTGCAAGGCACGGTCGTGGTCTCGGGCAAGCGCAAAGCCGTGCAATCGATGAGCAACGGCGTGGTCAGCCGGATTCTGGTGCGCGAGGGCCAGGTGGTAAAGCAGGGCCAGCCGCTGTTCCAGCTCGACCAGACCCAGGTCGCGGCCGATGTGCAATCGCTGCAAGCGCAATACCGCATGGCCTGGGCCAGCCTGGCGCGTTGGCAGAGCGAACGGGACAACCTCAAGCAAGTGAATTTTCCCGCTGAACTGAGCAACGATCCCGACCCACGCCTGGCCCTGGTGCTCGAAGGCCAACGGCAATTGTTCAGCAGCCGCCGCGAAGCGTTTTCCCGTGAGCAGGCGGGTTTGCGCGCAAGCATCGAAGGTGCCAGCGCGCAATTGGCCGGCATGCGCCGCGCGCGCACGGACCTGACGGCTCAGGCCAGTTCGCTGCAACAACAACTGAGCAATCTTCAGCCCCTGGCTGACAACGGCTACATCCCGCGCAACCGCTTGATGGAGTTTCAGCGGCAGCTGTCGCAGGTGCAGCAACAATTGGCGGAAAACAGCGGTGAAAGCGGCCGGGTCGAACAGGGCATCCTCGAGTCGCGCCTGAAGCTGCAACAGCACATCGAGGAATACCAGAAAGAAGTCCGCACGCAATTGGCCGACGCGCAACTCAAAAGCGTGACCCTGGAAGAGCAACTGACTTCCGCCGGGTTCGATCTGCAACACAGCGAAATCATCGCCACCGCCGACGGCATCGCGGTCAACCTTGGGGTTCACACCGAAGGTGCGGTGGTTCGCCAGGGCGAAACCTTGCTGGAGATTGTGCCGCAAGGCACCCGCCTGGAAGTGGAAGGGCACTTGCCGATCAACCTGATCGACAAGGTCGGCACCCACTTGCCGGTGGACATTCTGTTCACGGCGTTCAACCAAAGCCGCACACCCCGCGTGCCTGGCGAAGTCAGCCTGATTTCCGCCGATCAGATGGTCGACGAGAAAACCGGCGCGCCGTACTACGTGCTGCGCAGCAGCGTCAGCGACCAGGCCATGGAAAAACTCAACGGTCTGGTGATCAAGCCCGGCATGCCGGCGGAAATGTTCGTGCGTACCGGTGAACGTTCACTCCTCAACTATTTGTTCAAACCGCTGCTCGACCGGGCAGGCTCCGCGTTGACCGAGGAATAAGGATGTTCGGCTGTATGAATAAGCTTTCAATGCTCGCAGCCACCCTGGCGTTGCTGACGTGCAACAGTGTGATGGCCTCCATGGGGCCGTTCGAGATCTACGAGCAAGCGTTGCGCAATGATCCGGTGTTCCTTGGCGCCATGAAGGAACGCGATGCCGGCTTGGAGAACCGCATCATTGGTCGGTCAGGGCTGTTGCCCAGGATTGGTTACACCTACAACAAGGGGCGGAACACCTCCAAGGTTACCCAAATCAATGAAGGTCGGCCGGACTTCACTGAGGACCGCAACTACGGCAGCTACGGCTCGAACCTGACCCTGCAACAGCCATTGCTCGATTACGAAGCCTACGCGGCGTATCGCAAAGGCGTGGCGCAATCGCTGTTTGCCGACGAAGCCTTCCGCGGCAAGAGCCAGGAATTGCTGGTTCGGGTGCTGGAAAACTACACCCATGCGTTGTTCGCTCAGGATCAGATCGACATCGCGCAGGCGAAGAAGAAAGCCTTCGAGCAGCAGTTCCAGCAGAACGAGCAGATGTTCCGCCAGGGCGAGGGCACGCGCACCGATATTCTTGAGGCCGAGTCTCGCTACGAACTGGCAACCGCCGAGGAAATCGAGGCCCGCAACGAGCAGGACGCGTCCTTGCGTGAACTGGGTGCGCTGATTGGCGTGCCGGCCGTCGACATCACGGACCTGGCACCGCTGGACCAGAACTTCCAGACCTTCAGCCTACTGCCGGCCAACTACGACACCTGGCACGAGATGGCCGTGGCCAACAACCCGAACCTGGCCTCCCAGCGTCAGGCGGTGGAAGTCGCGCGGTATGAAGTCGAACGCAACCGCGCCGGACACCTGCCGAAAGTCAGTGCCTACGCTTCGGTGCGCCAGAACGAATCGGAAAGCGGCAACACCTACAACCAACGTTACGACACCAACACCATCGGCATTGAAGTCAGCGTGCCGTTGTACGCCGGCGGCGGGGTGTCGGCGTCGACCCGTCAGGCCAGCCGGACCATGGAACAGGCCGAGTACGAACTCGATGGCAAGACCCGGTAAACCCTGATCGAGTTGCGTCGGCAATTCAGTGCCTGCCTGTCGGGGGTGAACAAGTTGCGCGCTTATCAGAAAGCCCTGACATCGGCGGAAGCGCTGGTGGTTTCGACCAAGCAAAGCATCCTGGGCGGTGAGCGGGTGAACCTGGATGCATTGAATGCCGAACAACAACTATTTACCACCCGCCGGGATTTGGCTCAGGCAAGGTACGACTACCTGATGGCCTGGACCAAGTTGCATTACTACGCCGGAACACTGAATGAGCAGGATCTGGCCAAGGTGGACGAGGCATTCGGCCAAGGCCCAAGGCCCCAGTAATTTTCTGACGTAACACCACCTGTGGCGAGGGAGCTTGCTCCCGCTGGGCTGCGAAGCGGCCCTTGATGGCGGTTGCTTCGCAACCGAACGGGACGATGCGGCGTTCCGACAAGCTCCCTCGCCACAGGAACAGCGACAGCCTGAAGAAAGCAACACCCAACCAGAATTCTAAAAACGCCAAAAAAGCGAGAAGTTGAACATGGACGTACAGATCAAGCCGATGTCGGTCGGCACGCTATTGCTCTGGATTTCAGTAGCGCCAGGCTCGGCCCAGGCGCTTTATCAGGAAAACGGTACCTTGGGCGATGCGGCCAGTTGGCGCTCGGTGGAGTTTCAGCGTGACTGGGGACTGGCCCGCATGCAGGCCGACCAAGCCTACGCCGCCGGCATCACCGGCAAGGGTGTGAAAATCGGCGAGCTCGATTCAGGCTTCGATGCCTCCCATCCCGAATTCGCCACCCACCGTTACCACGCGGTACTGGCCAGCGGCAGCTACGTCGACGGCTCCCTGTTCAATGTCGACGGCACCCTCAACGCCAACAACGACTCCCACGGCACCCACGTCGCCGGCACCATCGGTGCGTCCCGCGATGGCACCGGCATGCACGGTGTGGCGTACAACGCGCAGGTCTACGTCGGCAATACCAACAAGAACGACAGCTTTCTGTTCGGTCCCAACCCTGATCCGCGCTACTTCAAAGCGGTCTATAACGCCTTGGCCGACGCTGGCGTGCGGGCGATCAACAACAGTTGGGGCAGCCAGCCGCCGGACGTCAGCTATCGCACCCTCGACGATCTGCACGCTGCTTACGCCCAGCACTGGAACAAAGGCACCTGGCTCGATGCGGCGGCTGACGTTTCCCGACGCGGTGTGATCAACGTGTTCAGCGCCGGCAACAGCGGTTACCCGAATGCCAGCGTGCGTTCGGCCTTGCCGTATTTCCAGCCGGACCTGGAAGGCCACTGGCTGGCGGTGTCGGGACTGGATCAAAGTAACCAGCAGAAGTACAACCAGTGTGGGATCGCCAAGTATTGGTGCATCACCACCCCCGGCGCGAAGATCGACAGCACCATCCCGGGCGCCGGTTATGCGATCAAATCCGGCACC
Organism: Pseudomonas sp. LBUM1660; assembly: GCF_059695935.1. Taxonomy (NCBI): domain Bacteria; kingdom Pseudomonadati; phylum Pseudomonadota; class Gammaproteobacteria; order Pseudomonadales; family Pseudomonadaceae; genus Pseudomonas; species Pseudomonas sp. LBUM1660. Next base: position 3,192,571 of record NZ_CP166795.1, read on the forward strand.
TCCATGTCCGCGCCACATGCCACCGGCGCGTTGGCGCTGGTCATGGAACGCTATCCGTACATGACCAACCAGCAGGCGCTGGAAACCCTGTTGACCACCGCTACCCAACTCGATGGTTCCGTCACCCAGGCGCCCAATACCCGCGTCGGCTGGGGCGTGGCCAACCTTGAACGGGCGATGCGCGGACCGGGGCAATTGCTCGGGCGTTTCGACGCCAATCTGGGGGCAGGGCAGAGCGATGTCTGGAGCAACGACATCTCGGACAACGCGCTGATCCAGCGCCAGGGCGAAGACGCGGCCGAACGCAGTACCTGGCAACAGACATTGAGGACCAAAGGCTGGGAGAGCGGCGTGCCGGCCGGTGCCAGTCTGCAGGATCAGACGGATTACGCTGTCGGCATGGCGCGCGATCTTGCCGCCACCACTCGACTGTACGAAGGTAGCCTGATCAAATCCGGTGCCGGACGATTGATGCTGACCGGCGACAACACCTGGCGCGGGTCGACCACGGTGAATGGCGGCCTGCTGTCGGTCAACGGTTCGTTGGCATCCAGCGTGACCGTCAATGACAGCGGCACGCTGGGTGGGTCGGGACGTGTTGGCGCCCTGACGGCCAATCGCGGCGCAACGGTTGCGCCGGGCAATTCCATTGGCACCTTGCAGGTCGCCGGCGACGTCACGTTTGCGCCCGGCTCGACCTACGCGGTGGAGCTGTCGCCGACCGATAGCGACCGAATCATCGCGGGCGGCACGGCCACGGTCAGCGGCGCGACGGTCAGCCTGTCGCTGGAAAACAGCCCGACCCTGCTCAGCACCCGACAAGTGCAAAGCCTGCTTGGTCATCAGTACAACATTCTGCAAGCGGCCGGTGGTGTTCAAGGTCAGTTCGGCGCGGTGCTGCCCAACTATCTGTTCATCGGCGGCAGCCTCGATTACGCCGCCACCGGCATTCAACTGAGTGTGGAGCGTAACGACACGACGTTCGCCAGCGTCGGCCAGACGCCGAACCAACGCGCCGTCGCCTCTGCCGTGGAAGGGCTTGGGGCGGGAAATGCGGTGTACGAAAGCCTGTTGCTGTCGCCCACCGCGACGTCCGCACAGCAGGCCTTCCAGCAGTTGTCGGGGGAAATCTATCCGGCGCTGGGTTCGGTGCTGATCAACGACAGTCGTTACCTGCGTGATGCCGTCGGTGAGCGACTGGTTGATGCCAAAGGCGCTCAACGCAATGGCTGGATCAAGGCGCTGGGGGCCTGGGGCAAGACCGATGATCGCTATGACACCGCCGGTTACACCACCTCGATTGGCGGCTTGCTCGCTGGTGTCGATGGCGCGATTGACGAGCAAACCCGGATCGGCCTGGTCACGGGTTATAGCGATAGCTCGGTGAGCATGGGCTCGGGCACTCATTCATCAGCCAAGGTCGACAGCTATCACTTGGGCGCTTACGCCGGTCGCGAAGTCGGTGCCTGGCGCCTGAATGCCGGCGGTGCCTACAGCTGGCACCGCGCCGACGTCAAACGTGACCTGCAATACGGTGACGTCAGCGCCAGGCAGAAAGCCAAGGTCGATGCCGGCACCACTCAAGTGTTCGGCGAAGCGGCGTATCGCCTGAACCTGCAACCGCTCGCGCTCGAACCCTTTGCCAGCCTGGCCTACGTGCGCCTCGATACCGACGGTTTCACCGAGAAAGGTGATGGCGCCGCACTGAAAAGCCGTGGCGACACGCGTGAGGCGGTGCTCAGCACGTTGGGCGTGCGCGCGTCGAAAACCGTGAACCTGTCCGGCCAACAGCAGCTTGAACTGGGCGCGAGCCTCGGCTGGCAGCACAACCTGAGTAACACCGATGCCGAAGAACACCTGGCATTTGCCAGCGGCAGCACGTCGTTCTCGGTGGAGAGCTCGCCCATGGTGCGTGATGCAGCGCTGGTAGGCGCCCATGCCAGCCTGGCCCTGAGCCGGGACATTCGCGTGAACCTCGATTACACCGGCCAACTGGCCAGCCGCGAGAAGAGCCATGGCGTAGGGCTGAGCCTCAACTGGCAGTTTTAAAGTGAACCCTTGTAGCAGCTGCCGAAGGCTGCGTTCGGCTGCGCAGCAGTCGTAAACCCTGCATGCACGGTGTATCTGACGGACCGCAGTGCCTGATTTTACGACTGCTTCGCAGCCGGACGCAGCCTTCGGCAGCTGCTACAGGAGAAGTGCTTCACAACATAAAAGTGTGCTTCTCAAAGCACAGGGATTTTCGCAACACAACTAAGGACGGTAGCTGGATGAATAAGAAGTACAACAACCTTGCCTTGCTTTGTGCATTGGCCTCAGTAGGCACCGCGCAAGCGGCGCCCTACGTGGAAAACGGTAAAGCAGGCGATCCCAACAGTTGGCGCAGCGCTGAGTTCAACGCTGACTGGGGCCTGGGCGCCATCAATGCCCAGGACGCCTACGCCGCCGGCTACAGCGGCACAGGCGTGAAACTGGGGATCTTCGATCAACCGGTTTACGCCCAGCATCCGGAGTTTTCCGGTGCCAACAAAGTGGTCACCCTGGTCACCAGCGGTATCCGCGAGTACACCGACCCGTACATCCCGGTCAAAGCTGGCGATGCGTTTCGGTATGACGGTTCGCCCACGGTCGGCTACGACGGCAAGCTCGGCTCCCACGGCACGCACGTCGGCGGGATCGCGGCGGGCAGCCGTGACGGCAACCCGATGCACGGCGTGGCGTACAACGCGCAGATCATCAGCGCCGACAACGGCGATCCGGGCCCTGAAGACGGCATCATCCTCGGTAACGACGGTGCGGTGTACAAGGCCGGTTGGGATGCGTTGATCGCCAGCGGTGCGCGGATCATCAACAACAGTTGGGGCATCGGCATCACCGATCGCTTCGACCTGGGCGGCCGCGACCCGGCGTATCCGCACTTCACCGTGCAGGACGCGCGACTGCAGTTCAATGAGATCCAGCCCATCCTCGGCACACGCCAGGGCGGCGCCTATGACGGTGCGATCGCGGCCGCTCGCAGCGGCATCGTGACGATCTTCGCCGCCGGCAACGACTACAACCTCAATAACCCGGACGCCATCGCCGGCCTCGGTTATTTCGTCCCCGAAATCGCACCGAACTGGATGACCGTCGCAGCCTTGCAGAAGAACCCGGACCTCAACAGCCCGGACCTCTACAACATCAGCACCTTCTCGTCGCGCTGCGGCTACACCGCGAGTTTCTGCGTGTCGGCACCGGGCAGCAAGATCTTCAGCGCCGTCATCGGCGGCACCAATGCCAGTGACCTGACCGTGGGCTACGCCAACAAAAACGGGACTTCCATGGCGGCACCGCACGTCGCGGGTGCGGTGGCCGTGCTGATGGAACGCTTTCCGTACATGACCGGCGCCCAGGTCGCCAGCGTGCTGCGTACCACGGCCACCGACATGGGCGCACCGGGTGTCGACTCGCTGTACGGCTGGGGCATGATCAACCTGCGCAAAGGCATCGATGGCCCGGCGATGTTGGTCACCGAGCAAGACATTCCCGAGGAATTCCGCATCCAGGGGGCCTACGGTTCGAGCCAGTTTGTCGCGGACTTGCCAGGCATCGGCGCGATTATCGATGCGGGCAAACCCACCGAACGCGTGTGCAATGACGTGCATTGCGGACTGGATGTGTGGCGCAACGACATTTTCGGCCATGGCGGCCTGACCAAGCAGGGCATCGGCACGCTGGTGCTGACCGGCGCCAACACCTACGCCGGTCCGACCCTGGTCAATCAGGGCCGATTGGCAATCAACGGCTCGCTGCTCTCGGCGGTCACCGTCAACGACAGCGGGATGCTCGGCGGTAATGGCCGCATCGGCGCACTGACCGCGAAAAGCGGCGGCACCGTGGCGCCCGGCAATTCCATCGGCACCTTGCAGGTGGCGGGCGACGTGACTTTTGAGCCCGGCTCGACCTACGCCGTGGAGTTGTCGCCCACCAGCAGCGACCAGATCATCGCGGGCGGTAAAGCCGTGATCGACGGCGCGACCGTCAGCCTGTCCCTGGAAAACAGCCCGACCTTGCTGACCACCAGCGAAGTGCAATCCCTGCTCGGCAATCAATACAACATTCTGCAAGCGGCCGGCGGGATCGAAGGGCGGTTTGGCGCAGTCCTGCCGAACTACCTGTTCATCGGTGGCGCCCTTGACTACTCGGCCACTGGCATCCAGTTGGCGGTAGAGCGCAACGCAGCGTCCTTCGCCAGCGTCGGCCAGACCCCGAACCAACGCGCCGTCGCTGCCGCTGCCGAGCAACTGGGCGCGGGTAATCCGCTCTATGAAACCCTGTTGCTGTCGCCGACCGCAGCGGTCGCGCAACAAGCCTTCCAGCAACTGTCCGGTGAGATTCACCCGGCGATCGGCACGTTGCTGATCAACGACAGCCGTTACCTGCGCGATGCCGTCGGCGAACGCCTGCGTGAGCGTGATCTGTTCGATGCGGCGGCACCGACCGATGACCGCAGCAACGCCTGGGTCAAAGTCCTCGGCGCCTGGGGCAAGAGCGACGGCGGGCATGACAACGCCAGTTCCACCAGCTCCATCGGCGGCTTGCTGGCCGGTGTCGACGGTCTGATCACTAAAGATACGCGGCTCGGTTTCGTCACCGGGTATAGCGACAGTTCGTTGAGCATGGGCGATGGCACGCATTCGTCAGCCTCGGTCGACAGCTATCACTTGGGTGCCTACCTGGGCCATGAAATCGATGCACTGCGCTTGAGCGTCGGCGGCGCTTACAGCTGGCATCGCATCGATGTGAAACGTGACCTGCAATTCGGTGACGTCAGCGGCAAACAGAAATCCAAGCGCGATGCGACCACCGCCCAACTGTTTACCGAAGCGGCGTATCGCCTGGACCTGCAACCGCTGGCCCTGGAACCGTTCGCCAACCTGGCTTACGTGCACCTCAACAGCGACAGCTTCACCGAGAAAGGTGATGCCGCGGCGCTCAAGGGTGGCGAAGACAACCGCGACGCCGTGCTCTCGACCCTCGGTTTGCGGGCGAGCAAAGCCATTGCCCTGTCTGACAAACAGCAACTGGAACTGTCCGGCACTCTGGGCTGGCAGCACAACCTGAGCAACACCGGTTCTGAAGATCACCTGGCTTTCGTGAACGGCAACACCGGGTTCAGCGTGCAGAGCGTGTCTCTGGATCGTAACGCTGCCGTCGTGGGTGCGCGGGCCGGTCTGGCAGTGGCTCGGGATGTGCGGGTGAGCCTGGACTACAACGGACTGCTGGGCTCCAGCGAGAAGGACCACGGTGTGGGGCTGACGCTCGACTGGCAGTTCTGATTCAACGCAAAGGAAGCAAACGACATGGGACTGTTCGATTACAAAAATGCGGATGGCAAGGCGTTGTACAGCGACGCCATCGCCCTGACGCTGTATGCGTACACGCCAACCGGTAAGCCGCTGCCGGCCACCGCGTGGGCGCCGATTGGCGCTGCGCAGCTGGGTTATCAAGGCAAGGTCGGTGCTCAGGGCACCTTCTTTGGCGAGAAGGACGGCTTCACCAGCGCCGAAGCCGAAGTGCTCGGCAAGTACGACACGGCGGGCAAGCTGATCGGTATCGGCATTGCCTTCCGGGGCACCGGAGGCCTGGGGTACAGCGACACCTTCGGCGACATGAAAAACAACCTGCTGGCCGCCATCGGCCCGGTGGATTACGCGACGAACTACGCGAAAAACGCCTTCGACACCTTGCTCAAGGACGTTGCCGCGTTTTCCATCGCCCATGGCCTGAGCGCCAAGGACGTCATGGTCAGCGGCCATAGCCTCGGCGGGTTGGGGGTCAACAGCCTGGCCGAGTTGAGCGGCAACAACTGGGGCGGTTTCTTCAAGGACGCCAACTACATCGCGTTCGCCTCACCGACCCAGAGCGCGACCGGCAACAACGTGTTGAACATCGGCTACGAGAACGATCCGGTGTTCCGGGTGCTCGACGGCACCACGTTCAGCACAGGTTCGCTGGGCAAGCACGATGGGCATCAGGAGTCGGCGACCAACAACATCGTCAACTTCAATGACCAATACGCCTCCACCGCACAGAACCTGGTGCCGTTCAGCATCCTCAATCCGCTGAACTGGTCGGCCCATGGCTCGTTGGGCTATGCCGACGGTTTAAACCGGGTGATCGACTCGCGTTTCTATGACCTCACCGACAAGGACTCGACGCTGATCGTCTCCAACCTGGCGGAATCGTCCCGGGGCAAAACCTGGGTCGAGGACCTCGGTCGCAGCGGCGAACCCCATACCGGCAGCACCTTCATCATCGGCACCGACAGCAACGACCTGCTTAAGGGCGGTGCCGGCAATGATTTCATCGAAGGCCGCGACGGCAACGACCGGTTCCGCGATGACGGCGGTTACAACCTTCTGCTGGGCGGCAAGGGCAGCAACACCTTCGAATTGCAGAAGCCGTTGCAGAACTTCAGCGTTGCCAACGACGGCGACGGCACCCTGTACGTGCGCGATGCCTATGGCGGCATCAGCATGACCCGCGACATCGGCGCGCTGGTGAGCAAGGAGTCGGGGTCATGGTGGGGGAGCAAAGAGGTGACTTACAGCGTCACCGCCAATGGCTTGCTCAATGGCAGTGAATTGACCCACTACAACCACTCGCTCAACGGTGACGCCTACGGCAACACACTGGCGGCCAGCGTCGACGGCGACTGGTTGTTCGGTCATGCCGGCGACGACCTGCTGCGCAGCGACAAAAGCCAGGTGACCTTCGTCGGTGGCGCGGGCAACGACGTGATGCAGGGTTCGGGTGGCAACAACACCTTCCTGTTCAGCGGCGCCTTCGGTTTTGACGCGATCAATGGCTACCAGGGCAACGACAAGCTGGTGTTCCTGGGTGTTCAGGGCGCGGGGCAGGGGTATGACTACAAGCAACACGCTTCGCAGTCGGGCCATGACACGGTTCTGAAGGTGGGCGATTTTGCCGTGACCCTGGTGGGAGTGGGACTGGACAGCCTGTCGGCTTCAGGCATCACGTTTGCGTAAAAGCTGCATGCACTAAATGCTCCGGGGCGCCTCGTGAACGAGGCGTCCTGGTTGTGAGCTATCTCTGACAATTCCAACAAAAGAGAGGCAATACCAATGGGTGTGTATGACTACAAAAACTTCGGCACAGCCGATTCCAAAGCGTTGTTTACCGACGCAATGGCGATCACGCTGTATTCCTATCACAACCTCGACAATGGCTTTGCCACCGGTTACCAGCACAACGGCTTCGGCCTGGGCTTGCCGGCGACTTTGGTCACCGCGCTGCTGGGTGGCACCGATTCCCAGGGCGTGATCCCCGGCATTCCCTGGAACCCCGATTCGGAAAAAGCTGCGCTGGAGGCCGTGCAAAAAGCCGGCTGGACGCCCATCACGGCCTCGCAACTGGGTTATGACGGCAAGGTCGACGCTCGCGGAACGTTCTTCGGCGAGAAGGCCGGGTACACCAGCGCGCAGGTCGAGATCCTCGGGAAGTACGATGCTCAAGGCCATCTCACCGAAATCGGCATCGCCTTTCGCGGCACCAGCGGGCCGCGAGAAACCTTGATCGGCGACTCCATCGGCGACGTGATCAACGATCTTCTGGCGGCCTTCGGTCCCAAGGATTATGCGAAAAACTATGTGGGCGAAGCCTTCGGCAATCTGCTCGGCGACGTCATGGCATTTGCCCAGGCCAATGGCCTGTCAGGTAAAAACGTGCTGGTCAGCGGCCACAGCCTCGGCGGGCTGGCGGTCAACAGCCTGGCGGACTTGAGCACGGACAAGTGGTCCGGGTTCTACAAGGATTCCAACTACATCGCCTACGCGTCCCCGACCCAGAGCAGCACCGACAAAGTGCTCAACGTCGGCTATGAAAACGACCCGGTGTTTCGGGCCCTCGACGGTTCATCCTTCAACCTGTCGTCGGTGGGTGTGCACGATGCCGCCAAGGCCTCGGCGACCGATAACATCGTCAGCTTCAACGACCACTACGCCTCGACCGCGTGGAATGTGCTGCCGTTCTCCATCCTCAACATCCCGACCTGGATCTCGCACTTGCCGACCGCTTATGGCGACGGCATGAACCGGGTGATCGAATCGAAGTTCTACGACCTCACCAGCAAGGACTCGACGATCATCGTCGCGAACCTCTCGGACCCGGCGCGCGCCTACACCTGGGTTCAGGACCTCAATCGCAACGCCGAAACCCACAAGGGCAGCACCTTCATCATCGGCAGCGACGGCAACGACCTGATTCAGGGCGGCAAGGGCAACGACTACCTGGAGGGCCGTGAGGGTAACGACACCTTCCGTGACGGCGGCGGCTACAACATCCTGTTGGGGGGCAAGGGCAACAACGTGCTGGACTTGCAGCAGTCGGTGAAGAATCTCGACTTTGCCAATGACGGTGCCGGCAACCTCTATGTTCGTGATGCCAATGGCGGCATCAGCATCACCCGGGACATCGGCAGCATTGTCACCAAGGAACCGGGGTTCTTGTGGGGGTTGTTCAAGGATGACGTGACGCACAGCGTGACGGCCAATGGACTTGCCGTCGGCAACAACCTGACGTCATACGCGTCATCGGTGAAGGGCGGCGCGGGGGCCGATACGCTCAAGGCGCATGCGACGGGCGACTGGCTGTTTGGTCTGGACGGCAACGATCATTTGATCGGCGGCAAGGGCAACGATGTGTTGGTGGGCGGGGCGGGGAATGACCTGATGGAATCGGGGGGCGGGATTGATACGTTCCTGTTCAGCGGTGCGTTTGGTCAGGACCGGGTGGTGGGGTATCAGGCGAACGACAAGCTGGTATTTCTCGGGGTTCAGGGGGTCGTGCCGAATGATGACTATCGGGCTCATGCCACGGCGGTGGGGCAGGATACGCTGCTGACATTTGGTGGGGATTCGGTGACGTTGGTGGGGGTTGGGCTGGAGAGTTTGTCTGGCTCCGGGATCGTAATCGCCTGACGTTGATTTGCCGCCGGTAAGGGCCTCTTCGCGGGCAAGCCTCGCTCCTACAGGGTTGTGCGATTCCTTTTAGGAGCGAGGCTTGCCCGCGAAGAACGATAACCCGGTTTTCAGTCTTCCTCGCGAACCGTCGCCACGTCGTCGGCATTGACCTTCACTTTCGCGCCGGAAATATCCTCAAATTCGTAAAACCCGTCCTTGGTCTTGGTTTTCGGCATGTCCTTGGTCAAATACTGGGTGCCGTTCTGCAACGTCACGACTGTTGGCGTGGAGCAACCGGCCAGGGCCAGGAAGGCCGCCGCTGCCAAGGGCAAACCCAGAGTCTTGATATTCATACCCACCTCTCAACTGCATAAAAAAAGCCGCTATGCCGGTTGGTGCCGTGGATTGGCAGAAAGTTCGATGGCCACCTGAAAATAGCCAAATAGCGCCGCCGCTTATCCTTTTCCGTTTGCACCGGAGTCGCTGTAGCTGGTATCTGTACGCATAACCAGTACTCGCACGCCATGGCCCTTTCTCCAGTGACTGCAAATCCTCTCGACGATCCGTTCTATTACCTGAACAACTTCATGCAAGTGCTTGATTGGCTTGAGCATCGCTATGCCGATGTACTGAGCGTCGAGGAGCAGGTCTTCATCCGCGATTTCCGTCGACAACCTCGTGAGTCGCGGGCGCTGCTGGTCAGGATGGTGATGCGCAAGGGCCTGCATTTCAGGGCTGGCAAATTGAGTTACGTCGAGATTGGCGACATTGCCAGTGCTGCCGAGCCATTGCTGGCGTCAGGCTGGATCTCTGCGCAATCGCCGCTACAGATCGAGGAACTGTTCGACGTTCTGCTCAAGGCCGAGATTCTTCACTGCTTCGGTGCCGCCATCGAGCAACCCAAAGGCAAGAAGACCGATTGGCTGGCGACCCTGAGCGAGCAGTTCTGCGAGGCGCAAAGCTTCGCGCAATGGTGCCCGCAACTGAACGACCGGCTGTTCACGCTGACCATCATGGACCTGTGCGATCGCTTGCGGCTGATGTTCTTCGGCAACCTGTATCAGGACTGGTCGGAGTTCGTGCTGGCCGACCTCGGCATCTTTACCTATGAAAAAGTCGAATTCTGTGCCGAATCCCGGGGCCTGCGCAGCCGTGAAGACGTGGACGCCTGCCTGTTCCTGCACCAATGCCAGCAACGTTTCGAGGCCGGCGAGGCGGTGGCAGATATTGTCGAGCAGATCAACGGGCTGGCGCTCGACAACCCGTGGTTGCAACGCCGTCGCGGCAAGCTGTTGTTCCAGATCGGTCAGTACTGCGAACGCATCACGGATTTTTCCACGGCGCTGACGATTTACCGCGACTGCGCCTATCCCGGCGCTCGGGTGCGGCTGATTCGTGTGCTGGAACGCTGTGGTGAATATCAGTTGGCCTTGCATCTGGCCACTCAAGCTGAGCAACAACCGGAAAGCGCCACCGAGCATCAGCATGTGCTGCGTGTGTTGCCCAGGCTGCGGCGTAAACTGGGCGGCCCGGCAATGAAGCGCCCATCTCCCCGTGAAATGCTGCGCCTGGACCTTCAGTTGTCCAGGACCGATCCGGCGCTGTCGGTCGAATTTCATGTTCAGGCGCACCTGGCGGAGGACTCGGCGCCGGTGCATTACGTCGAGAACAGTCTGATCAACTCGCTGTTTGGCCTGTTGTGCTGGCCGGCGATTTTTGCTCCGTTGCCGGGGGCGTTTTTCCACCCGTTCCAGCGCGGGCCGGTGGACCTGCTCAACGAAGACTTCCATGCACGTCGAGCAGATGAGTTTCAGGCCTGTCTGGCCGAACTCGAGGACGGGCGTTATATCCAGACCATCCGTGAACGTTACGTCGCCAAGTGGGGCGTGCAGTCACCTTTCGTGTTCTGGGGCGCGCTGAGCGAAGAATTGCTGGATCAGGCGCTTGACTGCCTGCCCGCCGAACACCTCAAACACTGGTTCAATCGCCTGTTGCTGGACATCAAGGCCAACAGGGCCGGCATGCCCGACCTGATCCAGTTCTGGCCGCAGCACAAGACCTACCGCATGATCGAAGTCAAAGGCCCCGGCGATCGCCTGCAAGACAACCAATTACGCTGGCTGGAGTTCTGTCACGAACACCAGATGCCGATCGCCGTCTGCTACGTGCAATGGGCGGAGCAGAGCGCTTGAGCTACAGCATTGCGGTGCGGGCGCTGTGTGAATTCACCGCCAAGGTCGGCGACCTCGACCTACGTTTCACGCCGTCGCCGACCGCACTGGAGGGCATCGTCGGGCATCGCACCGTGGCCTCGCGTCGAAGCGAGGGTTATCAAAGTGAAGTCGCCCTGGAAGGCCTGTTTAAAACGTTGAAGGTCAAGGGCAGGGCGGACGGCTACGACCCGGTGCAAAACTGCCTGGAAGAAGTCAAAACCTATCGCGGCGACCTGAGCAAGCAACCGGCCAACCACCGGAAATTGCACTGGGCGCAAGCGAAGGTCTACGGGTGGCTGATGTGCCAGAAGCTGGAATTGGCGCAGATCAATCTGGCGCTGGTGTACTTCGACATTGTCAGCGAAAAGGAAACCTGCCTGGTCGAGGCCTTCAGCGCCGGGGAGCTGCAGTCGTTCTTCGAGCATCATTGCGGGCTGTTCCTGCAATGGGCCGAGCAGGAAATGGCCCATCGCGACGCGCGCAATCACGCGGCACAGCAATTGGCGTTTCCCCATGACGACTTTCGTCCGGGGCAACGGCACTTGGCGGAATCGGTGTTCAAGGCGGTCAGCACCGGTCGATGCCTGATGGCTCAGGCGCCGACCGGCATCGGCAAGACCGTGGGCACGCTGTTTCCGCTGCTCAAGGCCCTGGCGCCGCAGCAATTGGACAAGGTGTTCTTTCTCACGGCGAAAACACCGGGGCGCAAACTGGCGCTGGATGCCGCGCAAGTGATCCTGGATAGCGCCGCTGCGCCGCCGCTGCGGGTGCTGGAGCTGATCGCCCGGGACAAGGCCTGCGAGCACCCGGACAAAGCCTGTCACGGTGAATCCTGCCCGTTGGCCCAAGGTTTTTACGACCGTTTGCCGGCCGCCCGCCAGGCCGCCAGTGAACTCCGCCTGTTGAATCAGGACGCATTGCGCCAAGTGGCATTGGCGCATGAAGTCTGCCCTTATTACCTGAGCCAGGAAATGGCACGCTGGGCAGACGTGGTGGTCGCCGACTACAACTACTATTTCGATTTCAGTGCGTTGCTGTTCGGATTGGCCCAGGCCAATAACTGGAAAGTCGCGGTGTTGGTGGATGAGGCGCACAACCTGGTGGAACGCGGCCGGCAGATGTACAGCGCCACGCTCGATCAGTCGACCCTCAATGGGGTACGAAAAACCGCACCGGACGCCCTGAAAAAACCGTTGCAGCGGGTAAATCGCGAGTGGAATGCCCTGCATAATCTGCAATTGGCGCCGTATCAGGCATACGACAAGGCACCGGAAAAACTCCTCCTGGCGCTGTCGTCGTGCAGCGCGAGCATCGGCGATTATCTCAGCGATTATCCACAGGGCCTGGACAGCGCCCTACAGAGTTTTTACTTCGATATGCTGCAGTTTTGCCGGGTGGCCGAACTCTTCGATGAGCAGTTTCTGTTCGACATCAGCAAGCGTGACCTTGAGCGCAAACAACACCTGTCGCAACTGTGCCTGCGCAACGTGGTGCCGGCCGGTTTCATCCGCCCACGCCTGACGGCTGCGCGCAGCACGGTGCTGTTTTCCGCGACGCTCAGTCCTCGGCATTATTACGCGGACCTGCTGGGTACGCCGCCGGATACGGTGTGGATCGATGTCGAATCACCGTTCCATGCCGACCAGTTGAAAGTGCACATCGTCAGCCAGATATCGACCCGATTCGTCCACCGTCAGGCGTCCCTCGAACCGATTGTCGAACTGATCGCCCGGCAATTCAGCCAACGCCCCGGCAACTACCTGGCATTTTTCAGCAGCTTTGATTATTTGCAGCAAGTGGCGCAGTTACTGGCCGAGCGACACCCGCAGATCACCCTGTGGTCGCAGTCCAGGGGAATGACGGAAGGGCAACGCCAGGCCTTTCTCGATCAGTTCACCGTGCATAGCCAAGGTATTGGTTTTGCGGTGTTGGGCGGAGCGTTCGGTGAAGGTATCGACTTGCCCGGCGCACGCCTGATCGGCGCGTTCATTGCCACCCTGGGGCTGGCGCAACTCAATCCGGTCAACGAACAGATGAAGCATCGAATGGCGGCGATTTTCGGCGCCGGTTATGACTACACCTACCTGTATCCCGGGGTGCAGAAAGTGGTGCAGGCGGCAGGAAGGGTGATCCGCACTCAGCAGGATCAAGGGGTGGTGATGTTGATTGATGACCGGTTCGGCGACAGCAAGGTCAAACACTTGCTGCCGCGTTGGTGGTCGGTCGAGCAGGCACATTTGACCTTTGTTACGTAGGACCTTTTACCTTTTAAAACAAAGACATATCTTGAAAGAAACACGCATTTGAACAAACGGTGAAACAGCGCTTTATTCAAGGGGCAGGCAATCACTTTCAGCCAGCTCTTTGATAAGGAAATCAAGGCATGTCTTCCGCACCGAACTTCAACTACACCTACACTTCTGAGCAGGTCACTGCCGCGTTCAATGCAATCAAAACCACACTGTTTCGCGGTATCACGGCCGAGGAAACGCCCAAAATCCTGGTGGTCGCCGGGCTTGAAGGCTCGGGTAAAACCTTCCTTCTGGAAAACACACTCCTGCCGACCCGGCGCTACGACAAATATGTTCGTCTCTACCTGCCCGAATACCGACAAAAGCACCCTCAATACGCGGAGATGATCAAGCTCGGCGTCCTGCATGCGTATGAACATACCGAAGCTTTCGTCCGAGAGCTCTGCGCCAGGATTTTCACCGAAGCCTTCACGCTCAAATACAACATCATCATGGAGTGTGCGTTCGACAGCATCGATTTCGCGACATTTCCGCCACTGGCGACGGCGTCCGGCTATCAGTTCGAAACGCATATTGTTGGCTGCACGCTGGAGTTCACTCACGTATCGAGCATCAAAAGAGCCTTCAAAAGCCTGGAAAACCGCGAGCTGGAAAGGTTTGTCACGCTACCGACGCTGGAGGCTTCCATGAGGAATGTGCAAGCGGTCATCCTGGCCTTCGAAACCGCGTCGAAGGCGGTCGACCGTTCACAAATCACTATTTATGAACGCGGGTTCGGGGCGCTGAAAGAGCGCATCTCGCGTGCTCATATCACTTACTCCACAACCGCTGGCGCGACGCCATCCACGGCGCCCACGGTGTACAGCGCCTATGCCAGCATCATCAATAATCATGTCCACACCCTTATAGAACGGGACGAGATGGTAAAAGAATGCCACTTGGCGTTACTCAAAACCCAGACGTACGCCCAGCTTGTCCCTGACGTTGTTTACAACGACCTGTACGCCTACATCGTCAAATACGTGTACCGATAAGCAGGCGAACCCACTCGGCAGCGAAGCGATGGCAGTCTCCCGGCCAGCGAGCGGTCAGCAACTGGCCATCTCGGACGACGAAACCTCGTAGTGGCTGTTCCGCCGAATTACGCCCAGCTGCGCGTCATCAGCAACGGGTTCAATAGGCCGAAGCCGATGTCCACCAGGCGCGAGTCGGCGTAGGCCGGCAATCCCTCGGGTGACGCAAAGCGCACCTCGATGCCGGCCTGGCGCATGGCTTGCCATGGAACGCTGCTTTCAGTGGGATCGTAGTCTGACGTGGGCAACAGAATCAGGATCATCGGGGCGCCTTGAATGGGCCAGGAATGGCGTTTGGCGTCGAGAATAGGTGGTCTGAACGCTACGCTCCAGTGCTCGACCGTTTTCTGGCTTACCAAACCCACGGTTTGTCGCATACTCCACAAAACAATAATCGCAGGTGTGATCGATGAGTGATAACCAGTCCAAAACCAACTCCATCGAGGAAATGCGCTTTCGCCTGCTGATTGATTCTGTGGTGGACTATGCGATCTACATGATTGATCCCGATGGCATCATCACCAGCTGGAACGCGGGCGCCAAACGTTTCAAGGGGTATGAGGAGGCGGAGATCCTCGGTCAGCACTTTTCGCGATTTTATACCGAAGAAGATCGCGCTATCGGTCTGCCCCGGCGTGCACTGGACACGGCGATCCGCGAAGGTCGTTTCGAAGGCGAAGGCTGGCGGGTTCGCAAGGACGGCACGCACTTTTGGTGCCACGTGGTGATCGATCCGATTCGCGACCCGGCGGGCAAGCTGTTGGGTTTCGCCAAAATCACCCGGGACCTCACCGACCGCAAAATGGCCGAAGAGACCCTCAAGCAAAGCGAGCAGCAGTTTCGGTTACTGGTTCAAAGCGTCACAGACTACGCCATCTACATGCTCGCCCCGGACGGACGCCTGACCAACTGGAATCAAGGCGCCCAGCGCATCAAGGGTTACCGGCCCGAAGAAGTCATTGGCCAGCATTTTTCGATCTTCTATACCCCCGAAGACCGCGAAGCCGGGGAGCCGCAACGCGCGTTGGAGACGGCGACACGAGAGGGTCGCTTCGAAAACAAGGCCTGGCGCGTGCGCAAGGACGGGACGCGGTTCTTTGCCCATGTCGTGGTCGATCCGATCTGGGGGGAGACGGGCACGTTGCTGGGCTTTGCCAAAATTACCCGGGACATCACCGAGGCCACACAAGCACAGAAGGTTTTGGAACAAACCCGTGAAGCGCTGTTCCAGGCGCAGAAGATGCAGGCCATCGGCCAACTCAGTGGCGGGATCGCCCACGATTTCAATAATCTGCTGACCGTCATCCTTGGCAACCTGGAAATCGTCCGTAAACGCGTGGGAGACAATCCGAAAGTCACTCGATTGGTGGACAACGCGACCCAGGGTGCCTTGCGTGGTGTGTCCCTGACTCAACGCATGCTGGCTTTCGCCCGACGTCAGGAACTCAAGTCCGAATCCGTCGAGATACCCGCGCTGATAGAAGGGATCAGCGGCCTGTTGCGCAGCGCCCTCGGACCTTCCGTACAGCTCGAAACCCGTTTTCCCCCCGATCTCGTTCCGGTCATGGCCGATGTCAATCAACTCGAACTGGCCGTGCTGAACCTCGCCACCAATGCCCGGGATGCCATGCCCAACGGCGGCAAAATCGTCATCGGCACCCGGACAGAAGAAGTCTGCGATCAATCAACGTTATTGCTGGAGCCCGGCCGCTATGTGTGCCTGAGTGTCGCCGATACGGGAGAGGGCATGGATGAGGCCACCCTGGCCTCGGCCATGGACCCTTTCTTCACCACAAAAGGGGTGGGCAAAGGCACGGGGCTGGGGTTGTCGATGGTGCATGGCTTTATCGAGCAATTGGGCGGGCGATTCGTTCTCAAGAGCCAGAAGGACATAGGCACGACTGCCGAACTGTGGATACCGGTCGCCACGTCTGCTTCGGTCAACAAACCCGCTGCAGCGGAGGTGCAAGCACCGTCAGTGGATCAATTGTGCGTATTGATCGTGGACGATGACAGCCTTGTGTTGACCAGTACCGGCCTGTTGCTTGAGGACCTTGGCCACCGGGTGATCAGTGCGGTGTCCGGCGCACAAGCGCTTGATCTGTTCGAACTCGAGCAGGACATTGACCTGGTCATTACCGACATGGCGATGCCACAAATGAATGGTGCGCAACTGGCGAGGGTCCTCCGAACCTTGAAACCAGGGCTGCCGATTATCCTCGCCACGGGTTATGCCGACCGCCTGGAAGGCTTCGCGATCGAACTCCCGCGCCTGTCCAAACCCTTCACCCAACTCAATCTGGTGGAAGTCATTGCCCTGGCCATGAAGTGACCGGGGTTACGCTCAACCGTCCGCGTTCTTCTTGAAGCCGCGCAAGTTCATGGCACACAGGCAAAACTGCAACACGATCAGTGCGTAGGCTTGGGTCTGGTAACCCCAAATCACCCACAAAATATTGCTGGCAATAAAGAAGCTGAAGCCCCACACCCTGCGCGATGGTTTTTGCGACCCGATCAACCACGCCGCCAACACCGTGACCAGCATCGCCGGCCATTGCACCCAATCGAGAGAATCCATCCGCGTTCCTTGAAAGTCAGCATCTGTACATGAAGGACCACGAAGGCAAGCCACCGTTCGAGCGATTTGCATCAACACGGCGTTGAAATCCGGATGAACTTTGTCCAGGCAGCTTTCTTCTAAACGCTTTCCCTATCCTCGTGTGACTTCCGTGCCAAGAATACTGACCGAGCCCCCGGCCGAAGACGCCCTCGGCGAACACAACGCCAAGATGTTCGGTTCACCCAAGGAGCGCCTGGATTTCTACCGTCGGGAAATCCAGTACGAAACCAGCATCCTGGCCAATCGAACCGACGCTTACCTGGCGGCGCAATCGTTTCTGGTGATTGCCTTTGCATCCTGCATGTCCAACCTCAATCCCGAGTGGGGAAAACTCTTCACCCTGGTGGTGCCGCCGTTCCTCGCGCTGCTGGGCCTGCTCAGTTCGCTGAACGCCTGGCCGGGTATTCGTGCGGCCTACGACATCATCGATCACTGGCACTTCAAGCAGAGTGAGTTGTTGCGCAGCGAGCCACTGATGGGGCTGGCTTACGATGACTCACCGCTGTTCAGTGAAATGGAATCGTCCCACAAGGGGTATCGCAAATCGTTGTTGTTTTCGGTGCGCACGCCGTGGATCTTCGCGACGTTCTGGGTGTTGCTGGGCAGTTATGCGGTTTACATCCAGATCACCAATCCCGGCGGCTGAACCGCAGACTA
The DNA here is from genome assembly GCF_059695935.1 of Pseudomonas sp. LBUM1660. Taxonomy (NCBI): domain Bacteria; kingdom Pseudomonadati; phylum Pseudomonadota; class Gammaproteobacteria; order Pseudomonadales; family Pseudomonadaceae; genus Pseudomonas; species Pseudomonas sp. LBUM1660. Next base: position 3,210,349 of record NZ_CP166795.1, read on the forward strand.
CAACGCCCGGCAACCGCCGGGCGTCTATTGATTCGAGTTCAGGCCCGGTCTTCGAACTGCTGGCGCAACCGGTGGGAGTTGTTCACGGACATCGGGATTGGTGGAAAATCCGCGTTGAGCAAGCGCAAATGCTCGATCGCTTCCTGAAACTTTAGATCAGCCTTCCTGCGCATCGCCTGATAGCGCTCAAACCGTTCCAGGTCCATAGCGCCGACCTCAAGCATTTCAAAGGCGCCGCGGCTCAGCGACTGGGCTTCCTCAAACATCTGGCGATTGCATTCCAGGGCGAACGCCCGGCAGGCTTTGATTTGATCAGGGGTTGAACAGTGAATCATGACCGGCACCTTAATTTGCTTGAGGTCCCTTTTAAACGGCATCGTTGCCACAGTGGAACCGAACCTGTCGGGTTCCGCCGTGCAGAAAAAAACAGGCGGAATTAAGGTTGTGACTATCGGGTTGCACAGGGATTTCAAATTTTTTAAAGCGAAAATTCGTTCGATTCACCCTTAAATACGCAGGCAAAAAATCAAATAACCTGTTTCTTACGCCTTTCATAGCGGGCGAGGGTGGGTTGCGTGCTGATGCCGTGGATCAGAATGCTCAAGGCGACCACGGACAAGGTAAGGTCCATACACAGCGTCGACACCGACTGGCCGAGCCCGTGATTCAAGGCGTAGAACAAGTAATACAGACTGCCGATGCCGCGGATGCCGAACCAGCCGATCAACATTCGTTGCCGCCAATCGAGCAATCGGCCCCACGGCATCACGGCGACACTCAAAGGGCGAATCAGGCAAAACAACACCCCGCCGACCAGCAGCGCGCGCCAGTCCCAGTGAGCGATCAGCACGACGCCAAGCAGCGTCACCAGAAACACTTCCATGGCCCGCTCCACGAGACTGCCAAAGGCGAGCATGTCACCCATCATGATGCCCGCGGCGACCTGGGGGTTTTCAAGGTTGTCGGTATCGCCATGCACCGCGTGTTGCAGTTCGACGTTCTGGTGACCGACAACGGTCTGGACCAAATGCTCGGCCGGGAGCTCGGCATTGCCCGAGGTGCTGACTTCCTCTTGCCGCAATCCGAGGCCAGCGGCGAACACCGATAGAAACCCATAGGCGTGGATAGACTCGGCCCCGACATACGCCAAGGCAATCAAGGCGAGCGCGAGGTAATCGTTCGGGGACAACGTGCTGTCATCGTTCTTGATCCGCAGTGCCAAGGTCAGGCGCCCGATGCCGCGTCCCATCCAGTAACCTGTCAGCAAACCGGCCGGTACAGCCCAGATCAGGCTGCGTAGCACCCAGTCGCCAAACCAGCCGGGGTTACCCTCGTGTTGCAGCAGGAGCAGGCCGAGGATCACGAACGGAAACGCAATTCCGTCATTGAGCCCGGCTTCACCTGAGAGGCCAAACCGCACGCTGTCGTCATCCCGCGCGTCGTTGACCTGGACCAGCGCGGCGAGCACCGGATCGGTGGGGGCCAGGATCGAGCCGATCAGCACTGACACGCCCCACGACAGTTGCAGCGCGTAATGCAGCAACAAGCAGACGCCGACAATGGTCAACAGCATGACCGGGCCGGCCAGGCCGAACGCGATCCGCCAGTTTTTATGCTTGAGCGGCGAGCGCAATTTCAGGCCGCAGACAAACAATGAAAAGAGCACCGCGACTTCCGTCAGGTGCTCCATCCAGATCGAAGCGTCAGCGGTGTCCAGCTTCAACAGCCCGAACCCGGCCGGCCCGATGGCTGCGCCCAGCACCAGGCACACCGCAGACGTGGTCACCGGCATCCATCGCAGGTAGGACGAGGTCAGCGCCAGCGTCAGGAGCACGGCACCCAACACGGCCACCCATAAAATGAAACTCATGCTCAGTTCTCGCTGGGGGGGACCGCGTTTTTGGGCCGCTTTGGATCAACCGACCGTCGCGCGCAGGTACTCAGGCGTCAGCACGTTGAACCACAGCACAATCATCTCTACCAGAATAGTCACCAATACCAGAAGCCCGAGACCCCAGACGCACGCCGCGTTCAGCAGGCCTTGTTCCTTGCGCTCGTGCATGAACGTCGGCAGGCCAAAAAATATCAAGAACGTCGAGTAAAGGGACGCCGCGCCCAGTACCGCAACCGAATCCACCAAAATCCCCTTTTGGAGCGAGCCTGGTCGGAAAAACAGTGTGTCAGTCGACATATTCATTACTGACACGTCGCCTTCGTGAGCAGACTCGTTGCCACAGGGGATTTGCGGTGTTGATCCGGAGGTGTCAGGCCTTGAGGTTGACCAAGCTGCGCTCCATTCGCGCCAAACCTTCTTCCAGCAACGCCCGTGGGCAGCCGAAGTTCAGGCGCACGAACTGGCGGGCGTTGTCGCCGAAATCCAGGCCGGGGCTGAGGCCGACTTTGGCCTGGTCGAGGAAGAACTGCTGCGGGTTGTCCAGCCCCAGCGCCGAGCAATCGAGCCACGCCAGATACGTCCCCTGCGGGATGTTCATCATTACACCCGGCAAACGCGTGCGAACCGCTTCCACCAGATAATCCCGATTGCCTTGCAGGTACGCCTTCAATCCCGCCAGCCACGGGCCGCCTTCGCTGTAGGCCACGCGCGTTGCTTCCATGCCCAGCGGGTTGACGCTGTCGACCATGCCGCAACGGGCATGATTGACCCGCGCACGCAACGCCGAGTCTTGAATAATCATGAAGGAGGTTTTCAGCCCCGCGATGTTGTAAGCCTTGCTCGCCGACATCAAGGTGATGGTGCGCTTGGCGATCTGCGGGCTGAGCGATGCTGTGGGAATGTGCACGCGGTCGTCGAAGCACAGTTCGGCATGAATCTCGTCGGAGATGATCCACGCGTTGTGTTCCAGGCAGATGTCGGCCAGCGCTTGCAGTTCTTCCCGTGGGAAAACCTTGCCCAGCGGGTTATGCGGGTTGCTCAGCAGCAGCGCGCCGCCGCCGGTCAGTGCCTTGCTCAAGGTTGTGAGCGGCGTGTCATACGTGCCGTCACCCAACGCGTCGAATTCCAGTTCAACCTTGTTCAAGCCCCAATGACCTGGTGCATGACGCAGCGGCGGGTAGTTCGGCACCTGAACCACGACGTTCTGTTGCGGCTCGACCAGCGCCTTCAGCGCCATGTTGAAGCCCGACTCCACGCCCGGCAGGAAGATCAGTTCCTCCGGCAGTACGCGCCAGGCGTATTTGTTCCAGAGGTCGGCCACGATGGCGGCGCGCAAATCGTCCTGAGGCACGCTATAGCCGACCATCGGGTGTTCCAGGCGTTTACGCAGGGCTTCAAGGATGACCGGCGGCGCGGCGAAGTCCATGTCGGCGACCCACATCGGCAACACGTCGGCCGGGTAGCGGCTCCACTTGGTACTGCCGGTGTTGTGGCGGTCAAACACCTGATCAAAATCGAAGGTCATGCTCAGTCTCATAAAGGCCGGTTGAATATGGCGCCCATGATAATCGCCAAGCCCTGTGGGAGCGAGCCTGCTCGCGATGGCGGTGGGTCATTTAACATCTATGCAAGTAGAACCGCCGCTATCGCGAGCAGGCTCGCTCCCACAGGTTTGGTGTGATGGCTGACATCCGGATTGCCCGATGGTCGGTTTTCATGCAGTCAGTTCTCCCATTGGCTAACGTTTCAAGTGTCGGTACCCACGCTACCGCCACCGTGATCGTCCAGAAAAACCCGGCAAAAGTACCGGGTATCCACCTGATCAGGAGTGCACGATGGACCTCAACCGTCGTCAGTTCTTCAAGGTCGCCGGTATCGGCCTTGCGGGCTCGAGCCTCGGCGCGCTGGGCATGCTTCCCGCGCCTGCCTTCGCCGAGCAGGTACGCCATTTCAAACTCGCCCACACCCATGAAACCCGCAACACCTGCCCGTACTGCTCGGTCGGCTGCGGGTTGATCATGTACAGCCAGGGCGATACCGCCAAGAACGTCGCGCAAAGCATCATCCACATCGAAGGTGATGCCGATCACCCGGTCAACCGCGGCACCCTGTGCCCCAAAGGCGCGGGCCTGCTGGACTTCATTCATAGCCCCGGGCGCCTGCAATATCCGCAGGTGCGCAAGCCCGGCAGCACCGAATGGACGCGCATCTCCTGGGATGAGGCGATGGATCGCGTTGCCGACCTGATGAAGGCCGACCGCGATGCCCACTTCATCGAGAAGAATGACCAGGGCCAAACGGTAAACCGCTGGCTGACCACCGGTTTCCTCGCGGCCTCGGCGGCGTCCAACGAAGCGGGTTACATCACCCACAAGGTCATTCGCAGTCTCGGCATGCTGGCGTTTGATAACCAGGCGCGTGTCTGACACGGTCCGACGGTGGCAAGTCTTGCCCCGACGTACGGCCGTGGCGCCATGACCAATACCTGGACCGATATCGCCAACGCGAATCTGATCCTGGTGATGGGCGGCAACGCAGCAGAAGCGCACCCGTGCGGTTTCAAATGGGTGACCGAAGCCAAGGCGCACAACAAGGCGCGGCTGATCGTGGTCGATCCGCGTTTTACCCGGACCGCCTCGGTGGCCGACTATTACGCGCCGATTCGCACCGGCACCGACATCGCCTTCATGGGCGGGCTGATCAATTACCTGCTGACCGAGGACAAAATTCAGCACGAGTACGTGCGCAATTACACCGACGTGTCGTTTATCGTCAAAGCGGGGTATGGCTTCGAGGACGGCATCTTCAGCGGTTACGACGCCGCCAAGCGCAGCTACACCGACAAATCCGGCTGGGGGTACGAGCTGGGCGAGGACGGTTTCGTCAAAACCGACCCGAGCCTGCAAGACCCGCATTGCGTGTACCAGCTGATGAAGCAGCATTACAGCCGCTACAACATCCAGTTGGCCAGCCAGATCTGCGGCATGCCAGTCGATGCCATGCAGAAGATCTGGGAAGAAATCGCCACGTGCTCGCAACCGGGCAAGACCATGACGATTCTCTATGCGCTGGGCTGGACTCAGCATTCGATCGGCTCGCAGATCATCCGCAGCGCGGCGATGGTGCAACTGCTGTTGGGCAACGTCGGCATGCCGGGCGGGGGTGTCAATGCCTTGCGCGGGCACTCCAACATCCAGGGCCTGACTGACCTCGGCCTGTTGTCCAATTCACTGCCAGGCTACCTGACCCTGCCGGGCGATGCCGAGCAGGATTACACCGCCTACATCACCAAGCGCACTCAAATGCCGTTGCGTCCCGGGCAGCTGTCCTATTGGCAGAATTACAGCAAATTCCACGTCAGCCTGATGAAAGCCTGGTACCGCGACAACGCCACGCTCGAGAACAACTGGGCTTACGACTATTTGCCGAAACTGGACATCCCCAACTACGACATCCTCAAAGTGTTCGACCTGATGGGGCAGGGCAAGGTCAACGGTTACCTGTGCCAGGGCTTCAACCCCATCGCGGCGTTGCCCGACAAAAACCGCGTGATGGCGGCACTGGCCAAGCTGAAATGGCTGGTGGTGATGGACCCGCTGTCCACTGAAACCTCGGAGTTCTGGCGCAATGTCGGGCCGTACAACGATGTGGAAACGGCGGGTATCCAGACCGAAGTCATTCGCCTGCCCACCACCTGTTTCGCCGAGGAGGACGGCTCGCTGGTCAACAGCAGCCGCTGGCTGCAATGGCACTGGAAAGGCGCCGACGGCCCGGGCGAGGCGCGCACCGACGTGCAGATCATGAGCGAGCTGTTCCTGCGGCTGCGCCAGCGCTATCAAGCGAATGGTGGCGCTTATCCCGACCCGATCCTCAAACTGTCATGGCCGTACAAGATCGCCGGCGAACCCGCGCCGGAAGAACTGGCGCGAGAAATCAATGGCTATGCCATTACCGATTTCACCGACGCCACCGGCGCGACGATCAAGGGCAATGCGCAACTCGCCGGTTTCGGCCAGCTCAAAGACGACGGCAGCACCGCGTCCGGCTGCTGGATTTTCTGCGGCAGCTGGACCGAGACGGGCAATCAGATGGCACGGCGCGACAACAGCGACCCTTACGGCATGCATCAACATCTGGGCTGGGCCTGGGCCTGGCCGGCCAACCGGCGGATTCTCTACAACCGCGCTTCGGCCGACCCGCAAGGCAAGCCATGGGATGAGAAAAAGCGCCTGGTGTGGTGGAACGGCAAAGCCTGGGGCGGCACCGATGTGCCGGACTTCAAGGCCGACTCGCCGCCGGAAGCCGGGATGAATCCGTTCATCATGAACCCAGAAGGCATCGCGCGGTTTTTCGCCGTCGACAAGATGAACGAGGGTCCATTCCCCGAGCACTATGAGCCGTTCGAAACGCCGATCGGCATCAACCCGCTGCACCCGGAAAACAAGAAAGCCACCAGCAACCCGGCGGCACGGATCTTCGATTCGGTGTGGGATTCCCTCGGCGTGGCCAAAGACTATCCCTATGCGGCGACAAGCTACCGGCTGACCGAGCATTTCCACTTCTGGAGCAAGCATTGCAAGCTCAACGCGATTTCCCAACCCGAGCAATTCGTCGAGATCGGTGAAGTGCTAGCGAAGGAGAAAGGCATTGTGGCCGGCGACCGGGTCCGGGTCAGCTCCAAGCGCGGGCATATCGAAGCCGTGGCGGTGGTGACCAAGCGGATTCGTCCGCTGCAGGTCAACAATCAAGTGGTGCACCAGATCGGTATCCCGCTGCACTGGGGTTTTACCGGCCTCACGCGCCACGGTTACTTGACCAACACCCTGGTGCCGTTCCTCGGCGATGGCAACACTCAGACCCCGGAATCCAAGTCATTCCTGGTCAACGTGGAGAAAGTCTAAATGGCCAGCCAAGACATCATCGCCCGTTCGGCCACCACCACCGTGCCGTCGTCGGTACGCAATCAGGAAGAAGTGGCCAAGCTGATCGACACTACCAAGTGCATCGGCTGCAAGGCCTGTCAGGTCGCCTGCTCGGAATGGAACGAACTGCGCGACGAGGTCGGCCACAACCTCGGCACCTACGACAACCCTCAGGACCTGAGCGCAGAAACCTGGACCTTGATGCGCTTCACCGAGCATGAAACCGACGCCGGCAACCTCGAATGGCTGATCCGCAAGGACGGCTGCATGCACTGCGCCGAGCCCGGTTGCCTGGCGGCGTGCCCGAGTCCGGGGGCGATCATCAAGCACGCCAATGGCATCGTCGATTTCGATCAGGACCATTGCATCGGCTGCGGCTATTGCATCACCGGCTGCCCATTCAACATTCCACGGATCTCGCAAAAGGATCATAAGGCCTACAAATGCACGCTGTGCTCGGATCGGGTGGAAGTGGGGCTGGAGCCGGCCTGCGTGAAGACCTGCCCGACCGGCGCGATTGTTTTCGGCAGCAAGGAAGACATGAAAGAACACGCGGCGGAACGCATCGTCGACCTGAAAAGTCGTGGCTTTGAACACGCCGGTCTGTACGACCCCGAGGGCGTGGGCGGTACGCACGTCATGTACGTGCTGCATCACGCGGACACGCCGATGCTCTACGCCGGTTTGCCGAGCAGCCCGACAATCAGCCCGCTGGTGGAATTGTGGAAAGGCGTAAGCAAACCCTTGGGGTTATTGGCCATGGGCCTGGCGGTGCTGGCCGGGTTCTTCCATTACGTGCGCGTGGGGCCGCAGTTGGTCGAGGAGGATGAATTGCCGCCGCTCAAGGATCCTTCGGTGCATGAGGTCGATCCGTCGGTGCACACCTTTGATCCGCGTGGGGAGGACAGACCATGATCCGCAGACAGATCCTGCGCTATACCGCGAACCAGCGCACCAATCACTGGCTGGTGGCGATCCTGTTTTTCATGGCCGCGCTGTCGGGCCTGGCGCTGTTTCATCCGGCGCTGTTCTGGCTCAGCCACCTGTTCGGCGGCGGGCCGTGGACGCGCATCCTGCACCCGTTCATGGGCGTGGTGATGTTTGTGCTGTTCCTCGGCCTGGTGATCCAGTTCTTTCGGGCGAACTTCTTTATCAGCAATGACCGGTTGTGGCTCCGGCGCGTCGGGCGGGTAATCCGCAATGAGGAGGAGGGCGTGCCACCGATCGGCAAGTACAACCCGGGGCAGAAGCTGCTGTTCTGGACCTTGCTGCTGTGCATGCTGGTGTTGCTGTTCAGCGGGCTGGTGATCTGGCGTGCGTATTTCAGCGAATACTTCGGCATCACCTCGATTCGCTGGGCGATGCTGCTTCATGCCTTGGCGGGTTTTGTGCTGGTGTTGAGCATCATTGTCCACATCTATGCCGGCCTCTGGATCAAAGGCTCGGTCAGCGCCATGGTGCATGGCGGGGTCAGCCGCGCTTGGGCGAAGAAGCACCATGAACTCTGGTATCGGGACGTGACTCGGGACGAACGCCCTGAGCGGCCGATCAGCAAAAAAGGATAACCCCCTTGGCGACCATTCTTGAGCCTGGAGAGATCGAAGCGGCGGCGGGTTCACCGCCGTTCCTGCACCTGCCGCCGAACAACTTGTTCGCGTTGCGGGCGCTGCGCCTGGAAAAACTGGCTGAAGGGCATCCACTGGCCGATTACCTGCGATTGGTGGTCGACCTTTGCCGTGTTCAGCAGAGCCTGTTTGACGATCCACCCAATGCTGCGCCGCTCGAACCCGAGCGCCTGCGGATGTGCCAGCAGCACGGTTTGCCACCGTTCGCCGCCGACAGTCTGGTGCGCGAGGACATCTGGTTGCCGTATCTCGACGCCTTGTTGCAGCGATACCCGCCACCGCCACACTCTGCCGTCGAGAACGCTGTCACAACCTTGCGCAACGCCAATAACGGACAACGCAAAGCCTGGGCGATCGCCTTGGTCAGCGGCCAATATTCGCTGCTGCCGGCGGCGCTGGTGCCGTTTCTCGGCGCGGCGTTGCAGGCGGCTTTCAGTCATTGGCTGCTGAACACGCCAGGCCTTGCACTGAAACCCGGCGACAGCCTCAGCCAATGCCCGGCCTGTGGTTCGCCGGCCATGGCCGGGGTCATTCGTCATCGCGGCAAACACAACGGTTTGCGTTATCTGGTGTGCTCGTTGTGCGCCTGCGAATGGCACGTGGTGCGGGTCAAATGCGTGTATTGCGAGCAAAGCAAAGGCCTGGAATACGTCAGCCTCGATGACGACCGCCATGCCGCCAATCAGGCGCCGTTGCGCGCCGAAACCTGCCCCGGCTGCCACAGCTACCTGAAACTGCTGTACCTGGAAAACGACGCAGAGGCCGAAGCACTTTCAACTGACCTGACCAGCCTGATACTGGACATGCGTCTGGAACAGGAAGGTTACGTGCGCCCGGCACCGAATCTTCTGCTCGCTCCGGGAGGCGATTAAGCACAACGGCTACACTCAGGCGCGACAGTCACCGATTGCGGGAGCGCCTGATGCCTGCCAGATCCGCCAGCCCAGCCTTGCGGCTGCCTTCCATCGACAGCTTGCTGCGCCATCCGGCGTGCCTGCCTTTGGCCGAGCGCTATGGGCGTGACGCGCTGCTGGCCACTCTGCGGCAACTGCTGGATGACGTGCGCGAACCGGTGCTTTCTAACCAGCTCGACGCCGTTGAAATCACCCCCGACGTCTTGGCCGGCAGAGTGGGCGAACGCCTGGCCCTTCAGCATCGCAGCCACGTGCGCCGGGTGTTCAACCTGACTGGGACGGTGCTGCACACCAACCTCGGTCGCGCCTTGTTGCCCGAGGAGGCCATCGAAGCGGTGCAAATGGCCGCTCGCTACCCGCTCAATCTGGAATTCGACCTGCAAAGCGGCAAGCGCGGCGACCGTGACGACCTGATCGAAGGCCTGATCCGCGAACTGACCGGCGCCGAAGCGGTAACCGTGGTCAACAACAACGCCGCCGCCGTGCTGCTGACGCTCAACAGCCTGGGCGCGCGCAAGGAAGGGATCATTTCCCGGGGCGAGCTGATTGAAATCGGCGGCGCCTTCCGCATTCCCGACATCATGGCCCGGGCCGGAGTCAAACTGCACGAAGTCGGCACCACCAACCGCACCCATGCCCGGGATTACGAGGCGGCGATTGGCCCGCGCAGTGGGCTGGTAATGCGGGTGCATGCGAGCAATTACGCCATTGAAGGCTTCACCGCCCGAGTGCCGTCGGCCGAGTTGGCTGAACTGGCGCACAAACACGGGCTGCCACTGCTCGAAGACCTCGGCAGCGGCAGTTTGCTGGACCTGACCCGTTGGGGGCTGCCCGCCGAACCCACGGTGCGCCAGGCATTGATCGATGGCGCGGACATCGTCACCTTCAGCGGCGACAAGTTACTGGGCGGTCCCCAGGCCGGGTTGATCGTTGGCCGCAAAGACCTGATCGCGAAGATCAAAAAGAACCCGCTCAAGCGTGCGTTGCGGGTCGACAAGCTGACCCTGGCGGCGCTCGAAGCGGTGTTGGGGCTGTACCGCAATCCCGACCAACTGGCCGAACGGCTGCCGAGTCTGCGCCTGTTGACCCGACCGCAAGCCGACATCCTTGCTCAAGCCGAACGCCTGCAACCGTCATTGGCGCAGGCCGTGGGCGATGGCTGGAGCGTCAGCGTGGTGGCGGCGCTGGGCATGATCGGCAGCGGCAGCCAACCGGTGGCTCGTCTGCCGAGTGCCGCTTTATGTCTGCGGCCAAATGTTTCTAAACGATTGCGTGGACGGCAATTACTGGCCCTTGAAGCGGCGCTTCGTCAATTGGCCATCCCGGTGCTGGGCCGGATTGACGACGACGCGTTGTGGCTGGATCTGCGCCAACTGGACGATGAAACCGCGTGGCTGGCGCAACTCGATCAGTTGCAGGTGCCCAGGTGATCGTGGGCACTGCCGGGCACATCGACCACGGCAAGACGGCGTTGCTCCAGGCCTTGACCGGCCAGGCCGGCGACCGTCGGCGCGAAGAACGTGAACGTGGCATGACCATCGACCTCGGTTATCTCTACGCGGCGCTAGAACCGGGCGCCGCACTGACCGGGTTTATCGACGTGCCCGGTCATGAACGTTTCACCCACAACATGCTGGCCGGGGCCCAGGGCATTGATCTGGTATTGCTGGTGGTCGCTGCGGATGACGGCGTCATGCCCCAGACCCGCGAACATCTGGCAATCGTCGAACTGCTGGGTATCCCTCGGGCCTTGGTGGCGATCAGCAAATGTGACCGGGTCGATCCGGGCCGGGTGCAGGCCGTCCGAGAACAAATCGAAAGCTTGCTCGCGCCCGGACCGTATGCCGGCGCGCGGCAGATTGCGCTGTCGAACGTGACCGGGGAGGGTATCGAGACACTGCGTCTGGCCTTGCTGGATGCGCAGCGTGATGTGCTCCAACGCAGCACCCGTGGCGGCTTTCGTCTGGCGATTGATCGTGCGTTCAGCGTGGCCGGCGCCGGTATCGTGGTGACCGGCACGGCGCTGTCCGGGCAAGTCGCCGTGGGCGATACGCTGATGCTCGGTCCGTTGGGCAAAATCGTGCGGGTGCGTGGCTTGCATGCGCAAAACCAGGCTGCAGACAGCGGGTTGGCGGGTCAGCGAGTCGCGCTGAACCTGAGTGCCGAGCGCTTGGCACTGGAGCAGATTCACCGTGGCCACTGGCTGGTGTCCGAGTGGCTGTATGCACCGACTCAGCGCCTGGACATCGACCTGCAGTTGCTGGCTAGCGAACCCAAGGCATTCGAGCATTTTCAGCCGGTGCATGTTCATTTGGGGACCCAGGACGTCACGGGGCGCGTGGCGCTGCTGGAAGGTTCCAACGTTGCGCCGGGTGAACGGATGTTCGCGCAAATCCTGCTGAATGCGCCGGTGCTGGCGGTGAAGGGCGATCCATTGATTCTGCGTGACCAGAGCGCCCGACGAACCCTCGGCGGCGGCCGGGTGCTCGACCCGTTCGCACCAACCCGACTCCGTCGCAGTCCCGAGCGATTGGCGCAGCTCCAGGCACTTGCCACCCGCAACGATCTGGAAGAAGTGCTGCCTGCGTTACTGCTGAACAGCGAATCCGGGCTTGACCCGCAACGTCTGGAGCGTCAGTTCAACCGGCCGCGTGACACCTGGGTCCTGCCCGCCGATATTCGCTTGATCGATACGCGCCAAGGTCCGTTGCTGTTCAGCGCTGACCGTTGGGAGTCCCTGAAAGCGCCGTTGTTGGAGCATCTGGCACGCTTCCATCAACTCGAACCAGATCAGATGGGACCCGACCGGGATCGCCTGCGCCGCTTCTCCGGCACCGCGCTGGCTCGGCCCACGTTCATCAGCCTGCTCGACGAGTTACTGGCCAGCGGCGCCATGCTTGCCAGCGGGCCGTGGCTGCATTTGCCCGAACATCAGGTGCGTTTGAGCGAAGAGGACGAAGCGTTGTGGCAACAGCTGCAACCGTTGTTCGAACAGGCCGGGTTCAATGCGCCTTGGGTGCGCGATCTTGGCCATGACGAAGTGACTGTGCGTTTGCTGCTGCGCAAAATGGCGAGGTTGGGGCTGGTGCATCAAGTGGTCCGCGACCTGTTCTACACCGATGCAATCATCCGCCGATTGGCGGCTATGCTTGTGCAACTGGCCGCGCAGGACCCGGTGATTCAGGTCGCGGCGTTTCGCGATGCAGTGGGTCTTGGCCGTAAGCGCAGCATCCAGATTCTCGAAAACTTCGACCGGCTGGGCCTGACCCGACGCTTTGGCGACAAGCGCCATTTGCGTCTCGACAATGCCCTGGCCCAGCCATCAGGAAACTGACTTCAAGGAAGGCAATCGCGCCCGGTGGCGCGGCCGGGCTTCAAACCCGGTTGGGGACGGCATCCGTTCCCGGGCAGGTTCGACTCCGGCTGCCTTCCGCCATTTCCCAAACACCCACTATCCCTGTGGGAGCGGTGGTCACTGCATCACATTCCCTTCACAGATGCCCGAAGCTCAGCGGGTACTGGATGACCACGTACACCCGATCAATATCATCGCCCGCCTGCGCCGTATTGGCCCGATGCGACACATGGGACAGTTGCAGAAATAATCCCTTGGCCGCGCCGGACTGCACGATATAGCGCAGGTCGATGTCGCGCTCACAATGCCGGCCGCCATCGCCTTGTTGCGGCACGTATTCGCCAATGGACGCATCGAAAGGGTTGTAGGCGCCACCCTTGGGCGCATGGGTGCCGTCGATCTGGCTGCCCATGACGTAACGCGTCATGAAATTCAGGCCGGGTATGCCGAAGGTGCTCAAATCGAGGTCGTAGCGTGCCTGCCATGAGCGTTCGTGGGCGCCGTTGAAATCGGCGTATTTGATCGAGTTGGCGAGGTAGATCGAGTCGCCGCCGACAAAATCGAACGGCGTATCGCCATTGATTTTTTGATAGGCCAAGGTGAAAGCATGGGCGTCGACGGTGTACTTGCCCGACAGACTGAACGCAGTGGTGTCGATGGCGCCGGCCAGCGCTTTGCCGGTGTCTCGCGTGTGGTAGAGATTGGCGTCGAGGAAGACTCCGGGCTGCATCAGGTGCAAGTTGGCGTAGTACTGATGCCAGGTGTCGGTGAGTTCTGAGGCATAGAGCGCGCCGCCGACGGGGCGTTGGGTGAACAAGTCAGCGCCCAGAAACGTTATGCCGCCGGCTTCGGTGTTGGCGCCGTAGCCGTAGAAGTTGCCTTTGCTCGAAGAACTGTCCTGGTTTTTGAACGCGGTGAAATGCCCGGCCAGCAGATTCACGTCATCGATTTCGCGGCTGTTCAACAGAAAACCTGTGGCGTATTCCGGTTGCAGGCGTTTGTCCGCGGTGTCGAACACTGGGGTTTCCACCATCATTTCGCCGAAGGCCAAGGTGGTTCGGGAGGCTCTGATTTTCAGCGCGCCACCGCCACTGGAATAGCTGTCTTCGCTACGGCCGTCATCATTCACGGGCAGCAATCCGGTCCCGGAATGTCCCTTGCCGCCATCCAGTTTCAATCCCAGAAAAGCATGGGCATCCAGGCCAAAGCCGAGCGTGCCAGGTGTGAATCCAGATTCAAAAGCGCTGATAAAGCCTTGAGCCCACTCGGCTTGATAGCTTTTACCTGTCGGCGAAGGGGACCGGTAGTCGCTGTTGAGGTAGAAGTTGCGGCTGAGCACGTCAACCGTCGCGCCGTCCAGGAACCCTTGTGCGGGTTCATCCGCCAAGGCGGTTCCGACGAATAGCACCGACAACCAAAAGGGCAGCCCGATGCGAAGGTCTTGCTTGCCAAACTTCATCGTCAATCACCACGCAGCGGCGACTGCGCAAAGTGCGCAGCCGCTCGCTTTTAGAGGAAAACCGCTTAATGGCCTTCCGAGGCACCGAACATGGTTTTGGCGTAGATCAGGCCAAGACCGTAGGAGCCACCGTTGGCAATCGAGGTTTTCACGGTTTCTTCATAGGTTTCGGTACGTGCCCAGTCGCGCTGCAGTTCCAGCAGGTATTGCAGCGAGGTCATTGGACGGGCGCCGATCTGGATCATGCGCTGCATGGCCATTTCATGGGCTTCGGTGCTGACGTCGCCACAGGCATCGGCAATCACGTAGACCTCGAAACCCTGGTCGATGGCCGACAGCGCCGGGCCGACGATGCACACCGAGGTCCACAGGCCGGCGAGGACGATTTTCTGTTTGCCGAACCTGTTGACTTCGACCGCGATGCGCTCGTCTTCCCAGGTGTTCATGCTGGTGCGGTCGATGACGTTGTGTTCCGGGAACACCGATTTGATTTCGTCGAAGATCGGCCCGGAAAAGCTCTTCTCCGCAACGGTGGTCAGGATGGTCGAGACCTTGAAGCCCCGCGCAGCCTTGGCCACGAGGGCGGCGTTGTTGCGCAAGGTGACGGCGTCGATCGACTTGGTCGCAAAGGACATCTGCGACTGGTGGTCGATCATGATCAGGGTGTGGTCGGTCGGGGTCAGCAGGGTTTTGCCGGGAACAGCTTTGGCGATGGCCATGGCGAGGTCCTTACGGGTGAGTGAGGAGGCCATGGTTACGCAGATTCTGGCGGGGATATTGAGTCGATGTGCTGTGTTTGGGTTTTTGCGAGGCCGCGCGAAGAACGGCCCCGCGCAATACCGGTCAGTGCGCGGGGCCGTCGGTCATTGCATCACATAACGCCCGGGCGCGGATTCCAGCGCCGGGTATTGCGCGTTACCGGTGTGCAGCACGGAAGGCTGGCGCTCGCCGGACTGGTCTGCCAGCCAGACGAACCAGTCATTCCACCAGCTACCGGCATGCTCCTGGGCATTCATGAACCAGGTGTCGGGCTCCTTCGAAACCCGATTGTTGGTCCAGTAATGGCGTTTTTCCCTGGCTGGCGGGTTGATCACCCCGGCGATGTGCCCTGAGGCACCCAGCACAAAGCGTTTGGTCCCGGAAAGCAATTGGGTGCTGGCGTAAGCGCTGCGCCACGGCACGATGTGATCGTCATGGGTGGCGAGGATGTACGCGGGTGCATCGATGGCGCGCAGGTTGAGTTTGACCCCGCAACAGTCCAGCTCACCGGATTTCAGGTCGTTCTGCAGGTAGGTGTGGCGCAAATACCAGCAGTACATCGGCCCCGGAAGGTTGGTGCTGTCGTTGTTCCAGAACAGCAGGTCGAGGGGGATCGGCTTTTGGCCCTTGAGGTATTTGTCGACGTTGTAGTTCCACCACAAATCGTTGGGGCGCAGCAGCGAGAAGGTGTTGCCCATGTCTTCGCCCTTGAACAGGCCGATGGGGCCCTCCTGGCCGCCGATGGTGCGTTCGCGGTAGGCCACCAGTTGTTCGTCGACGAAGATGTCGATGGGGCCGGTGTCGAGGTAATCGAGGAACGTGGTCAACAGGCTCACGCTGCCGATGTCCTTGTCGCCGCGCGCCGCCAGTACGGCCAGCGCCGAGCTCAACAGCGTGCCGCCGATGCAGAAACCCACGCAATTGGGGCGTTGTTCGCCGCTGATCTCGCGGGTCACTTGCAGGCCTTTGATGATGCCGGTGTCGATCAGGTCATCCCAAGTGGTGGCGGCGTGCGCCTGATCGAAGTTGCGCCACGACATCAGGAACACCGGGTGGCCTTGTTCCAACAGATGCCGAACCATCGAGTTGTCCGGGCGCAGGTCGAGGATGTAGTACTTGTTGATCGACGGCGGGACGATGAACACCGGGCGCCGGTACTGTGTTTCGCTTTGCGGGTAGTACTGAATCAGCTGGAACAGTTCGTTCTCGAACACCACTTCGCCAGGGGTGTTGGCCAGATCGACGCCGACCTTGAAAGCGCCGCTGTCGCACTGGCGCATCTTGCCTTCTTGCAGGTCGCTGGCCAGGTGCAACAGGCCGGTGAACAGGCTGCCGCCCTGAGTGTCGACGACGCGTTGCAAGGCGTCGGGGTTGCTGGCCAAAAAGTTGCTGGGGGCTCCGGCGGCAATCGCTTGCTCCACCAGGTACAGCAGACGCTGGCGGGGTTTCTTGTCTTTGATCGGCAGTTTATCGAGCAGCTTCAGCAGAAAACCGGCGTTGAGTAAGTAGAACGCCGCGAGGGAGCCGAACAGCGGTGTGCTCCAGTTGCCGCTGGCAAAACGTCGATCTTCAAAGGAAAACGGCTGGCCTGTCAGCAGACGCTGGCCCAGATCACCCCATTGGATTTGATACTCGGCTTGCAGGCTTTCCAGGGTTGTGCGCGGCAGGTCGAACCACTCCTCGTATTCCTGGCCGGTGAACCATGGATTGGTGCTGACCCACAGGCGTAATTGTTGCACTGCAAAGGAGGCAATGAACGGGACCTGGCCTGACCAGAAGGTGTTGAAGGTGTGCGCGTTATTGTCCATGGAACTCCTTGCCCACATCGGAAAACCGGGCAGAAAAAAACCGCGGTGCCGGAATTCGGCACCGCGTCAGCAGTCAAGCAAGCAGTCCTGTGTTTCTTATTTTTATCGTTCGATGACCAGGCTGACGCCTTGGCCGCCACCGATGCACAACGTGGCCAAGCCTTTCTTGCCGTCACGGCGAATCAGTTCGTGCACCAGCGACACCAGAATCCGCGCGCCTGACGCGCCGATCGGATGACCCAGCGCAATCGCGCCACCGTTGACGTTGACCTTGCTGGTGTCCCAACCCAGCTCCTTGCCGACCGCCAGTGATTGCGCGGCGAACGCTTCGTTGGCTTCGATCAGGTCGAGGTCTTCCAGGCTCCAGCCGGCTTTCTCCAGCACCAGACGAGTGGCCGGGACCGGGCCGATGCCCATGATCGACGGGTCCACGCCCGCACTGGCGTAAGCCTTGATGCGCGCCAGCACTGGCAAACCGAGGGCCTTGGCCTTGGCGGCGCTGGCCAGCAGCAACACGGCGGCGCCATCGTTGAGGGTCGACGAATTGCCGGCGGTCACGCTGCCGTCTTTCTGGAACGCCGGTTTGAGGTTGCTCAGTGCTTGCAGCGTGCCGCCCGGGCGCGGTTGTTCATCCGTATCGAACACCAGCGGATCGCCCTTGCGCTGAGGGATCAGGATCGGGGTGATTTGACCCTTGAAGTAGCCCGCTTCGATGGCGGCGGCGGCTTTCTGTTGCGAGGCGGCGGCGAAGGCGTCCTGATCTTCGCGGCTGACGCTGTACTGAGTGGCCAGATTCTCAGCGGTGATGCCCATGTGGTAGTCGTTGAAGGCGTCCCACAAACCGTCCTGAATCACGCTGTCTTGCAATTGCGCATGACCCAGGCGCAAACCGGTGCGTACCTTGGGCAGCACATACGGCGCCAGGCTCATGTTTTCCTGACCGCCGGCAATCACCAACTCGGCGTCGCCGCAGCGGATCGCCTGGACCGCCAGTTGCACGGCCTTGAGGCCCGAGCCGCAGACCTTGTTCAGGGTCAGGGCAGGGGTGGTAAACGGCAGTCCGGCCTTGATTGCAGTCTGGCGTGCCGGGTTTTGCCCCGAGCCTGCGGTGAGCACCTGACCGAGGATCACTTCATCAATTTGCGCGGCATCCAGGCCGGTCTCTTCCAGCAGACGGCGGATCACTGCGGCACCGAGCTCAGTGGCCGGAATAGCGGACAAGGCGCCTTGAAAACTGCCGATGGCGGTACGAGTAGCGGCAACGATTACGACTTCGTTCATGCGTGACCTCATTAAGATTTTGTCCAGCGGGAGCAGGGCGTCCTTGCCCTGGTCGGTCTACTGCATGTTCATGCCGCCGTTCACCGAGAAGTCGGCGCCGGTGCTGTAGCCCGATTCATCGGAAGCCAGCCAGGCGACGATCGAGGCGATTTCTTCGGGTTGGCCGAGGCGCCCGACGGGGGTGGCTGCGATCATGGTGTCGAGGATGTCCGGGCGGATGGCCGCGGTCATGCTGGTCTGGATGTAACCCGGGGAGACGGTGTTGACGGTCACGCCCTTGCCGGACACTTCCCGTGCCAGGGCCATGGTGAAGCCATGGATGCCGGCCTTGGCAGCGCTGTAGTTGGTCTGGCCGAACTGGCCGCGTTGACCGTTGATCGAGGAGATATTGATCACCCGTCCCCAGCCCTTGGCCAACATCCCTTCAATCACCTGCTTGGTGGTGTTGAACAGGCCTGTCAGGTTGGTGCCGATCACGGCGTTCCAGTCTTCGGGGGTGAGTTTGCGAAAGGAGGCATCACGAGTGATGCCGGCGTTATTGACCAGCACGTCGATCGGGCCGAATTGTTCCCGCGCCATCTCGAAGGCCTTGCGCGTCGACTCCCAATCGGTGATGTCGCCGTAGATGCATTCGAACTGATAACCCGCCGCCAGTTGACCGGCAATCCAGTCGTTCTTGCGGGCGGAATCAGCGCTGCAACCGACGATGACTTTGAATCCTTCCTTGTACAGGCGCTGGCTGATCGCCGTGCCAATCCCACCCATACCACCCGTGACCAACGCAATACGACCAAGCGACTTCATAAGCTTCGTTCCTTTATTTGTTTTGCGCTGCAAGATGGGGGGATTGTTCGGTATTGGCGGGGGATGCGGAAGTGTTGGAAGGTGACGGGCTGGTGTCCAACGGTGCCATGTCCGGATTAGTTGCATCCGCGCGACGAATGGTCGCAAATAATGGCTAAAGGTGAGAATTACCTATACTGGGGTCAATATTGGTAACTGACGCATCCGTTAGTCTTAGATTCACCGCAGATCAGTCATGGCTCCGGACAGGATGTTCGGTTCCACAGGTCATTGAGGACGCCATGTATAGAATGAGTTCAGGCTATGCCAGCGTGCTGGTAAATACGCTCTCGGCTCAAGGACTGGATGTTGCCAGTCTGTGTCAGGAGGCTGGACTAGACAGTAATCTCGCGGACCAACCAGGAGCGTTTTGCGAGCGCAATACCATCTATCGACTATGGGAACTGGCCGCGGAGGCCTCGGGCGACCCAGACATTGGCTTAAGGGCCTATGGAAGCTTCCACCCCGGCAGCTTTCAGATCATCGGCTACACGATGATGTCCAGCTTGAACCTGAAAAAAGCCCTTGAACGCCTGGTCCGTTTCAGTCCGTTGATCGGCACCGGGTTCAGCCTTTTCTTTACCGCCGAACAGCAACATTACCGACTGTCCGGGCTTGACCATCAGCAACAGGGTTCGGACAAACCGCGTCAGTACACCGACGCCGGATTGGCGTCATTGCTGGGTTTCTGCCGCAAGCTGTCGGGCGGCAACGCACCGCAACCCTTGAGCGTCGAATTCACCTATCCCGAACCCGAAGACACCACCGAGCATCGACGGCTGTTTGGCTGCGATCTGCGTTTCGACGCGCCTTACGACAGTATTTTGTTTGACGGGCAGGAGCTGATGCGGCCGTTGAGCATGGCCAACGAAGCGTTGGCAGTGCTGCATGACAGTTTTGCCGAGGCTCAACTGGACCTGCTGTTTGGTTTTTGCATTGTCGGCAGAATTCGTGCACTGATCACCGAGCGCTTGAGTCAGGACCATGGGCAGTGCGACATGGAGTCGATCGCAGCGGCGTTGAACATCAGCAAGCGCACGCTGCAACGGGCGCTGGAAAAGGAAGGGACGCAATTCAAGGACGTGCTGAACGCGGTACGCCGACAACTGGCCGATTTCTACCTGCGCCACTCTCACTTCAACATGAAGCATGTCGCGTACCTCCTTGGTTTTCATGACCACAGCAGCTTCAACAAAGCCTGTAGCCGTTGGTTTGGCATGACGCCGGGGCAGTACCGCTCCGATGAATCGTTTGAGATCGAGGAAGCCGCGCCGGTGTGACGCGGTGCTCGACGGCGCTTGAACCTTTTGCGAGCAACGAATCCGCTGTGGGGGCAAGCTTTTGTGGCGAGGGAGCTTGCTCCCGCTGGGTCGCGAAGCGGCCCCAAAAGCTTTGCGACTGCTTCGCCCGGACGCGGATCGGCCGGCGGGAGCAAGCTCCCTCGCCACAAAAGCTCGCTCCCACAAGTTGCTCATCATGGTGCAGGAGGTTTCTTCGCGGCTTTTTTGTTCTTGGTCGGTTTGCGCGTTTTAGTCGGCGTTACCGGAGCAATCGGTTCAGCGACGACCACCGGGGCCTTTTGTTTAACAGGCTCTGGCACAACGACCGGAGTTTTCGGCTTGATCGGCTCCGGGGTCGCCGCCGGGGCTTTCTCCTCGACAACATCGGCTTCACCCGGAGGTTGAGTCAGGCTGAAACCCGGCAGCGGCACATCGAGCAGCGCGTGAAGCTCACACCAGAACGGGTTGTCTGCGCCGCTGGTCAGCAACTCCGGCAGCAGATTGGCAACGGCCGCCAGCACCTGCTGGCGTTCTTCGACCTCGGCCAGCATCAGGGGCAAGCTGTTCAGGCTTTCCTGCGGGTGGGTGGCGACCAACAGTTTTTGCAGGCGCAGGGTTTCGCGCAGGTCCAGCGGCTCGGCACTGTAGTCCTGCAGCAGCACCTGTAATTTCTCGACGCTTTGCTTGCCTGGTTCGTCGCTATCGCGGCCCAGCAGGAACAGGATCCGGATCAAGGCTTCCATCAAGCCGCCGAGGGGCAGGGCGTCCTGAAGGCGTTCGATCAGGACTTTATCGTGCTGCTCGGCGTGCGCTTGGAGATTGCGTGCCGGTGCATTGCCGGTGAGGCTTATGAGCGCGCCATACACGCCGTAAAAACTCATTTCCTGAGCGGCATCACGTAGGTCCCGATAGCCGTTCAAGGCGTCCTGTATCTGGTTGGAAAACAATGCCTGCCAAGCCAGCAATGGATTGGACGGGCTTGCCGGGTGTCGATCCTTGCTCACATGGGCGGCACTGCCTGGCAGCCACCAGAGTGCCGGATTCAAACTGTTCCACATCACCTGTTGCTGGTGGAACGGGTGGGCCTTGCGCATCAGCTCGGCGGTCGGCTCGTTGATCAACTGGCGCAACCACGGCCGTACAAATCCGTCGTAAAGCGTGTTGTTGAAATCAGAGGCACGCTCGACCAGCGCGAATTCGCGATCGTCGTCACGGGGCGGCTGCACGTCACCGTGAATGTCGGCGATACGTCGTCGCTCGAAACGCACGGCGTAGGGCGATTGCGAATATTCCGGCAGGTCCTCGATGAGCATTTCATAGAGCCCGCCCGGCAATTCATTGATCGCGTCGACGGCGCCCAACAACTCACGGTGTTCACGCCGCGCCACTTCACCCGACACAAAAATGCCCAGATGACCGATGCTCGCGTGCCGCAGGTAAACGATGGTGCGACCGGCATTTTGCAGGGCGAGATCGCTGGGATAGACGTCGGTGATCCAGTCCAGCGCTTGTTGTGGCGAGGTGATGTTGTCGCCATAGGAGCAGAACACCACCACCGGCACTTCGATCAGCTTGAGATCAAGCCCGCTGCTTTTGCGACCGAGGCCGCCGGACAGCTGATTGCCGATGAACAGGTCATCGACAATCATCTCGATTTCCTCGCCATTGAGCAGGGTCGGGCTGCCCCACCAGCGTTCGAAATCCAGGAAGCGCGGAGCCTCGCTGTCGACTTCGCTGAACAGGTGGTAGTACTTGCCCCACCAGGTGTTGGCCGGGTCGAGGCTTTCGAAATTGCTCACCAGCCAGGTGCCGTCGAAACGGTCATTGCCCAGGTCGCTGCCCAGGCGTGCCATCCAGCCGCCGCCCAGCAAACCGCCGGTATAGCGCATCGGATTGCGCCCATTGACGCCCGCCCAGTACGACAAAGGCGCGCCATTGACGATGATCAGCCCCGGCAGTTCCGGGCGGGTCGCCGCCAGGCCCATCAAGGCCCAGCCCGCCTGGCAGTTGCCGATCACCACGGGTTTGGCGCTGGCGGGATGTCGCGCGCTGACCTCTTCGATAAACCGCGCCTGGGCTTCAACGATGTCCGCCAGGGTTTGCCCCGGACGTGGTGAATGGCTGAATGAGATGAAATAGGTCGGGTGACCGGCGCGCAGGCTTTCGCCGATCACCGAGTCCTGTTTGAAACCGCCAATCCCCGAACCGTGGCCGCCGCGCGGGTCAATGATGATCACCGGCTGCTTTTGGCTGTCGAGCTGTTGTCCGGGGCCCGCGAGGATCTGCAGCAGCGAGTAGTTGACCGGGCGCGGCAGGTCTTCGCCGGCGATCAGCGTCTCATGATTGAACTTGAGCAGCAGCGGATACCCGGCGCGTTCGTGAGCCAGGGTGTTGTCGCCGCGCTGACGCAAGGTGTCCCAGAACAGCACGCTGCGTTGGCCAAGGTCGGTGAAGTATTCCTGCCAGTCAGCGGGGGTCGGCTGTCTCAGTTGTTCAAGGCTTGATGGTGCGTAGGTTTTGGCCTGGCGCTGTTGCACGGCGTCAAGCACGTTGTGGGTGTTGAGGCGCTGCAGATGGTTCAGGTGCTCGAACAAACCGGACAGAGTCGAAAGCCCTTCATCTTGCAGCGCAATATTTTCTTCCTGACCCATTGTGAACTCCTGACGCCACGCGTGGGAACGTTGCCCTGACTAATAGCAGCCAAGCCGGCCGTTCGATTGTCACGAGTGTATAGGGAATAACGGTCAAGGAAGTGAACTTTATTGTGCGCCGCACAAAATAGGCGTTGCCAAATAGTTTTGTGCGCTGCAATATCAAGGCTGGCGCGATGTCTGGCAGGATCGCTATCGCGTCCTCTGGTCCATTCGGGCCTTCCAGTACCAGGAGATTCAAGCATGTCTTTTTTCAATTCGGAAAAACTGCAAACCGCTCAGAAAGCCAACCTCGATCTTTTGCAGCAGATCAGCGGCAAAGTCTTCGCCAGCGTTGAACAGCTGAGCCAGTTGCAGTTCAAGGCACTGCGCGACTCCACCGAAGAGCACTTCGAGGGCGTGCGCAAGCTGCTGGCCGTCCGTGATCCACAAGGTTTTGCCGATTTGCAGGCGTCGTTCACCCAGCCGAGCGTCCAGACCGAACGTCTGGCCGAGTTCAATCGTCAGGTTCAAGCGCTGATCGTGGGCACGCAGTCGGACATCGCCAAACTGACGTCGAGTCAGGTCGAGGCGGGCACCCAGCAGGTCAATGAGTTTGTTGACGCGATCAGCAAGAATGCACCGGCCGGCTCCGAGCCTGTCGTGGCGGCGTTCAAGTCGGGCCTGGCGAATGCCGGCACGGTGTTTGAAAGCGCACAGAAAGCGGTGAAACAGGCTGCCGATGTGGCTCAGAGCAATTTTGACGCCGCCACTGCCGCTGCCACCAAAGCAGCGCCAGAAGCGGGCACCAAGGCCACCAGCGGCAACAAGTAAGTCATTTCAGGCCAGCGGCACAAAAAATGGCGATGGGTTTACTCCCCATCGCCATTTTTTTTCGGCCCGTTATCGGTGCCGGGCTTGGCGCCAAACATGCCGAACAGGTTCTGGGTATTGAGGTACAAGGCCTTGGACTGGTCGACATACTGGCGCATCAGGTCCTGCATGACCGGGGCCTGTTGATGCATGAAATCGCTCCAGGCTTCGGACGACTGCGCGCCGGTCTGCGACTGGATGTCGATGACGGTCTGGATGCTTTTATCCAGGTAGCTGCCGAGCACACCCTGGTACGGACCGTAGAATTGGATAATCCCCATCAGCATCTCGCTGGTGAAGATCGGCTCACCGCCGCTTTCGGCTTCCAGAATCACTTGCAGCAGGATACTGCGCGTCAAGTCTTCGCCGCTCTTGGCATCGACCACCTGAAACGCAACTTTATCGACGACCAACTGACGGATGTCCGCCAGCGTCAAATGACTGCTGGTGTGGGTGTCGTAGAGTCGGCGATTGGGGTACTTCTTGATCAGGCGGGGGGTGGTATCAGTCATGCGGGGCGTCTCGCGGCGGGCCTGGTTTGCAGGCATCTTAACCTACTATGGCCACTGCCGCGGGATGGGGTAGGTCGGGAGCAATATCTTCGGTGCTTCTGAGGCCGCCATCGCGGGCAAGCCCGCTCCCACAGGGATCTGGGGACACTGAAGATCCCTGTGGGAGCGGGCTTGCCCGCGATGAGGCCCGTCATCACAGCGAAAATCCACAATAAAAAAGAGGACTGCGCCGCCAAGCGAGTCCCCCCCTTTGTGAAACCTGAACGGGTTTACCAGATCGGCAGGGTGTAGCTGACAATCAGGCGATTCTCATCCAGATCACTGCCGAAGTTGGTCGAACGCACCGTCGCATTACGCCATTTCACCCCGACATTCTTCAGCGGACCGCTCTGCACGACATAACCAATGTCGGTATCACGCTCCCATTCCTTGCCTTCGGGGCGGTTGCCGCCCAGGTCGATGTTGTCGCCAGTGATATAGCGCGTCATTAAGGTCAGGCCCGGCACGCCCATAGCCGCAAAGTTGTAGTCGTAACGCGCCTGCCAGGACTTTTCGTCCTTGCTGGCGAAGTCACCGATCTGCACGAAGTTGACCAGAAACGCATCGGTGCCGTTGACGTAGGCGTAGCCGGTGTCGCCGCTCATGCCTTGATAACCGAGGCCCAACGCATGCCCGCCGAGGCTGTAGGTGAACATCGCGCCAATCGCGTTGTTGTCGACATTGCTGCCGCCATCATCCGTGGAACGGGCGAATCGCAGATCCGTCTTGAACGATTGTCCCGTCGTCACCGGCATCACGTAGGTCAGGCTCACCAGGTGCTGACTGTAGAAATTGTCGAGGTGGCCGTAGCTGTAGCCGGTGGCGAGGTTGCTGGTCCATTTGTAGTTCAGGCTGGCGAAATCAAAGCTGTCGCTGTCGAGATGCCGCGTAGTGATGCCCTTGGCGCCGGTCCGGGTGATGCCCATGTCCTCGTAGTCCGAGGAGTCACGCTGATTGACCTGGGTCAGCCGCCCGGCATCCACGGTCAAGCCTTCAATCTCCAGCGAGGTCAACTGACCGCCCTTGAAGGTTTGTGGCAACAGCCGTGAATCGTTGGCCAGTACCGTCGGCAGTTTCGGCAGCAACGTGCCGAGTTTCAGGGTGCTTTTGGAGGCGCGCACTTTGGCGGTCAGGCCCAGTTCGCCGTACTCGTCCTGCGCCCCTTTGCTCGTGTCGCGGTGGCGTTTGAGCAGGCCGGAACCTGCGCGATCAGGGCTGGAGTCGAGCTTGACGCCGACCAGGCCAATGGCATCGAAACCCACGCCGATCAAACCTTCAGTGAAGCCCGATTCATAGCGCAGCAGGAAACCCTGGGCCCATTCCTCTTGTTTGGATTGAGCGGCGTTGTCCTGGCGATAGTCACGGTTGAAATAGAAGTTGCGCAGCTCAAGGCTGGCCTTACTGTCTTTGACAAAGTCAGCAGCGGCGGGGGCCGAGAGGCTGATGACGCCGCCGGCCAGCAACAGGCGGGTAGCGAGGGTGCGGGTGTTGCGGTCCATGGTGAAGCCCCTTTGTTTTTATTATGGAAAGACAGGTCCCGCGGCCCTCGTCAGGTGGACGAGGGCTTATCAATAAAAAACGCGGACGCCGAATCGAGAGGAGCGTGGCGCCGCGTGCGGTTCAATCGTTAGAACTGTTCGGCGCTCAGGCCATACAACGAGGCACTGCCGGCGAGAATGGAATGCTCCAGGCTCAACGTGCGTGGTAGCAGGCGGCGGATGTAGAAATCAGCGGTGGCGATCTTCGCGCCATAGAACTTGGGGTCTTCGCTGAGTTTTTTCTTCGCGACCTGCGCCATGCGCGCCCAGAGCCAGGCGTAGGCGACGTAACCGAACAGGTGCAAATACTCGACCGAAGCGGCGCCGATTTCATTGCGATTGGTCGCGGCCTGGTCTTGCAGCCAGTCGCTCAGGTTTTCCAGACGCTGCACCGCATCGAACAGTTGCACGGAGTAGGGCGCGTCGGGCTGATGGGCGAAATGACGGATTTCACCGGTGAACTGGCGCAGCGCGGCACCGCTGTCAGCCAGCACTTTGCGACCAAGCAGGTCCAGCGCCTGAATGCCGTTGGTGCCTTCGTAGATCTGCGCGATGCGCACGTCACGGACCAACTGCTCCTGGCCCCATTCGCGGATGTAACCATGACCGCCGAACACTTGTTGGCCGTTGATGCAGCTTTCCAGTCCGGTGTCGGTGAAGAACGCCTTGGCCACTGGCGTCAGCAGCGCGACCAACGTCTGGGCACTGTCGCGCTCCTTGGCGTCATCGGAAAACTTCGCCAGGTCCAGTTGCTGCCCGACATAACTGGCGAACGCACGGCCACCTTCGGTCATGGCCTTCATGCTCAACAGCATACGGCGCACATCGGGGTGGACGATGATCGGATCAGCCACTTTGTCCGGGGCAATCGCGCCGGTCGGTGCGCGGCTCTGCACACGTTCACGGGCGTAAGCCACGGCGCTCTGATAGGACGCTTGCGCACAGCCGATGCCCTGAATGCCGATGGACAGGCGCTCGTAGTTCATCATGGTGAACATCGCCGCCAGGCCTTTGTTGGCTTCACCGACTAGCCAACCGCTGGCACCGTCGAAATTCATCACGCAGGTGGCAGAGGCCTTGATGCCCATCTTGTGTTCGATCGAACCGCAGCTCACGGCGTTGGCGTCGCCGAGGGAACCGTCGGCTTTGACCAGCACCTTGGGCACGACGAACAGTGAGATGCCTTTCGGCCCGGCCGGCGCATCCGGCAGTTTGGCCAGCACCAGATGGACGATGTTTTCGGTCAGGTCCTGATCGCCACCGGTGATGAAGATCTTGCTGCCGGTGATGCTGAAACTGCCGTCGGCCCGGGGTTCGGCGCGGGTGCGGATGATCCCCAGATCAGTGCCAGCATGCGCTTCGGTCAAGCACATGGAACCGGCCCAGCGGCCTTCGTACATCGGCGGCAGGTAGAGGTTTTTCAGGGTCGCGCTGGCGTGGGCGTCCAGTGCCAGGCAGGCGCCGGAGCTCAACGCCGAATACAGGGCGAAGCTTGAGTTGGCGCCGTAGAGCATTTCTTCGAACTGCACGGCGAGCATCTTCGGCATACCCATGCCGCCGAAATCGGCGTTACCGGACAGGCCCACCCAGCCGCCTTCGATGTAGGTGGCGTAGGCCTGTTTGAAGCCGATCGGCGTGCTTACCTGGCCATCGAGCCACTGGGCGCCTTCTTCGTCGCCGCTGCGATTCAACGGCGCAATCAGGTGCGAAGTGACTTTCGCCGCTTCCTCAAGAATGGCATCGGCGGTGGCAGCGTCGACCGTGTCGGCCAGGGCCGGCAAGCGCGCCCACAGGGCCGGGGCGTCGAACACTTCATGCAGCACAAAGCGCATGTCGCGCAGCGGGGCGTTGAATTCGGGCATAGCGTGAACCTCAAAAGGTGTGCGATGGGCACGGCGCCGTAACGGCAGGCCGTGCCCTTTCAATCAATGAGCGGAAGCGCTGGCGGCGCCGAGGCCGGTCTGGGCGCGAACGAACTGGTCGGCGTAGGCATCACGCTCCTTGTCGGCGCGCACGCTGCGGTCGAGCTTCGACACCACCACGATCACGAAGAACGCCAGCGGCATGGAGAACAGCGCCGGGTGGTCGTAGGGGACGATCGAGTGAGCGTGACCGAGCACGGTGACCCAGACCGCTGGCGACAGGATCACCAGCACCAGTGCGCAGATCAGCCCGGCGAAACCGCCGAGGATCGCGCCTTTGGTGGTCAGGCCTTTCCAGTACATGGCCATGATCAGCACCGGGAAGTTGGTCGACGCGGCGATGCCAAAGGTCAGGCCCACGAGGAATGCGACGTTCATCTTCTCGAACAGAATGCCCAGCAGAATCGCGATGATGCCCAGGCCCACGGTGGCCATGCGCGTCACACGCATTTCCTGTTTCTGGCTGGCCTTGCCTTTCTTGAACACGGTGGCGTAGAGGTCATGGGAAATCGCCGAGGCGCCCGCCAGGGCCAGCCCGGAGACAACCGCCAGAATGGTGGCGAAGGCCACGGCCGAGAGGAAACCGAAGAACAGGTTGCCGCCCACCGCTTTGGCTAGGTGCATGGCGACCATATTGCCGCCGCCGATCAAGGCGCCGCCGACTTCACCGTTGACGTAGTACTGCGGGTCGGTGCCGATGATCACCATCGCGGCAAAGCCCAGGGTGCAGACAACCAGGAAGAAGAAACCGATAAAGCCTGTGGCGTAGAACACCGATTTACGCGCTTCCTTGGCGTTCGGCACGGTGAAGAAACGCATCAGGATGTGCGGCAGACCGGCAATCCCGAACACCAGGCCCAACGACATCGACGCGGTGTTGATCGGGTCGGCGAGCATCGAGCCTGGGCCCATGATGTTCCAGCCGCTGGCATGGGCCTGGACGGCTTTGTCGGCCAGGGTTTCGTAGCTGAAACCGAACTGCGACATGGCCATGACCGCCAGGGTGGTGCCGCCGGCGAGCAACAGCACAGCCTTGATGATCTGCACCCACGTAGTGGCGATCATGCCGCCGAAGATCACGTAGACCAGCATCAACGCACCGACGATCACCACCGCGACCGGGTAGTCGAGACCGAACAGCAATTTGATCAACTGACCGGCCCCGACCATCTGCACGATCAGGTAGCAGCACACCACCGTCAGCGACCCGAACGCGGCGAAAATCCGCACCTTGTTCTGGTCCAGTCGATAGGAAACGATGTCGGCGAAGGTGTAGCGGCCCAGGTTGCGCAGACGCTCGGCCATCAGGAAGGTAATGATCGGCCAGCCGACGAAGAAGCCGATGGTGTAGATGAAACCATCGTAGCCCTTGGCGAACACCAGGCTGGACAGCCCCAGCAGTGTGGCGGCGGACATGTAGTCACCGGCAATTGCCAGACCGTTCTGAAACCCGGTGATGCCACCGCCCGCGGTGTAGAAGTCCGACGTCGATTTGGTTTGCCGTGCGGCCCACCAGGTAATCGCCAGCGTGCCCAGCACGAAGACGAAGAACATGCCGATCGCATGCAGGTTCAGCGGTTGTTTTTCCACTGCGCCCATTGTCGGGGCCGCGAGGACGATGGAGGCCGGCAACAGACCGGCAGCGGCGAGGATGAGCTTACGAAGCAGGTTCATCACTTGCTCTCCTCAAGAATGGCGGCGCCCAGTGCATCGAAACGTGTGTTGGCGCGGTAGACGTACCAACCGGTCAGCAGCCAGGAAAAAATGATGATCGCCGCGCCCACCGGCATGCCCAGGGTCAACATCCGATGTTCGGCGAGCGGCGCATGCAGCCATTGCGGGGCAAACGCCACCACCAGCATGAACCCGTAGTAAGTGCCCAGCACGGCGGCACTCAACGACCAGGCCAGACGCGAACGGCTGCTGACTAATTGCAGGAACTTCGGATTGGTCCGAATGCGTTCACAACGTTGGGTATCGGTTGAATGGATGTCGATCATGGGTGGCTCCACATTTGTTGTTATAGGCGTTTTGACGGGGCAGAATTCGGCGTGCACGAGCCCGAAGCGGCAGGTAAAACACCTGCCGCCGGGTGGGTAAAACGTCGGTTCGGGTTAGAGCGCTTTAGCCCTGTCGCGCAGGACGTACTTCTGGATCTTGCCGGTGGACGTTTTCGGCAACAGGGTGAAGATCACCGTGCGCGGGACTTTGAAACCCGCCAGATGCTCGCGGCAGAAACTGATGATGTCGGCCTCGCGAACGTCCTGGTGGTCCGCCTTCAAGGTGATGAAGGCACAAGGCGTTTCACCCCATTTTTCATCGGGACGGGCGACCACAGCCGCTTCCATCACACCCGGATGGCGATACAGCACGCCTTCCAGTTCGATGGTGGAAATGTTCTCGCCGCCGGAAATGATGATGTCCTTGAGTCGATCCTTGATCTCGACATAACCGTTGGGATGACACACCGCCAGGTCACCGGTGTGGAACCAGCCGCCTTCGAACGCTTCGGCCGTGGCGGTCGGGTTTTTCAGATAGCCCTTCATCACGGTGTTGCCGCGCATGAAAATCTCACCGATGGTCTGACCGTCCCGCGGGGTGGGTTCCAGCGTCTTCGAGTCACCGACCATCACGCCTTCAAGTGTCGGGTAGCGCACGCCCTGACGGGACTTGATTTGCGCCCGTTCGTCCAGCGGTAACTCATCCCATTCGGCATGCCAGGCGCAGAGCGTCACCGGACCGTAGGTTTCGGTCAGGCCATAGACATGGGTGACCTTGATGCCCATTTCTTCCACGGCGCCGATGACTTTGGCGGGCGGTGCAGCGCCGGCAACCATGGCGTTGACCGGGTGGTCGATGGCCGCTTTCGCCGATTCCGGCATGTTGACCAGTGCATTGAGCACGATAGGCGCGGCACACAGGTGAGTGATCTGATGCTCGCGGATCAGCGTGAGGATTTTCTGCGGATCGACCCGGCGCAGGAACACATGCACACCGGCCATTGCAGTGATGATCCACGGATAGCACCAACCGTTGCAGTGGAACATCGGCAGGGTCCAGAGGTAGACCGGATGGTTGCCCATGGCCCAGGTCATCTGGTTGCCCAGTGAGTTCAGGTACGCGCCGCGATGGTGGTAAACCACGCCTTTCGGGTTGCCGGTGGTACCGGAGGTGTAGTTCAGCGAGATGGCTTGCCACTCGTTGTCCGGCCATTGCCAAGCGTAATCCGGGTCGCCTTCGGCCAGTAGCGCTTCATAGTCCAGATCGCTGACGGCCTTGCCTTCGCCGTACTCCGGGTCATTGACGTCGATGACCAGCGGCGGGTGATCGAGCATGCCGATGGCCGCGTGAATCACGTCGTGGAATTCGCGGTCGGTGATCAGCACCTTGGCCTCACCATGCTGCAGCATGAAGGCAATGGCTTCTGCATCGAGGCGGACGTTGAGTGGGTTAAGCACAGCGCCAATCATCGGCACGCCGAAATGCACTTCAAGCATCTCGGGAATGTTGGGCAGCATCACCGCCACCGTGTCGTTCTTGCCGATGCCGCGACCGGCCAGCGCTGAGGCCAGACGCCGGCAGCGGGTGTAGGTTTGCGCCCAGGTACGACGGATCGAACCGTGGATGACGGCCGGGTAGTGGGGGTAAACGCTGGCAGTGCGCTCGATGAAGCTGAGCGGAGACAAGGCAATGTGATTAACAGCCGAAGGGCCTAGCCCTTGTTCATAGATCGACATGACGGGTACTCGGTGGCTGATTGTTAGCTCTATGGATGACCTGTTCAGCGTAGCCGCTGAGGTCATCCTTTATGTCCGGCCTGCTTTATATAACAGTTTGCCACGCATATGGAAGTACAACCTACGCAGTATAGTATATGTACTATATTTGATTCTTCCTCCTCCAAATGAATGCGGCGATACCTCTAGCGCCGGTATATTCTTGGCTCCCCCGACAACGCGGACCTGTGATGACCCTGACTCCCGTTCGATTGCACAGCTGGTTGCGCCTGCAGCGCGAGGGCGTGTCCCTGGCCGCTCGGGCGGATGCGTTGTGCCGTGCGTTGCAGGAATGTCCCGAGGTGCGCCGGGCGGTTTACCTGAGCTGGCAACCCACTGCGCGAATTTACAGCCACGAAGGTGCCGCCCAGCATTTCCCGCCTGGCCTGGGCGATCCGTCGCTGGCCAGCGATCAACCGCTTTTTGATCGGCTGGGCGAGACCGGACGCCTGGACCTGGCCCAGGTCCGGCAACTCGATTGCTGGCTGTCCGGCCGATTGCGCCGTGCCGCGATCAGCCATGGCCAGGTGTTTGATCTGACCTTGCAGGCGGGGCAGGCAGGCCTGTTGCTGGTGGAAGTCTGCGACGGTGTGAGCCTGGACTGGCTGGGTTGGGTGCAGGATTTGTTGACCACCTTGCTCAGCAGCGTCAACGGCATGCTCCGGGGGTCGCCGCTGTTGGGGCACGACCCACAACCGAGTCTGTTGCTCGATGCGCAGGGGCGGCCGCTGGAGTTCAATGCGGCGCTGCTGGCCTTGCTCGCGGAAAAGCCGCTGACCGAGGTGCTGGGCTTTTTGCCGGTCAATCACCGCGTGTTGGTGCGTGCCTGCCTTGACCAGCAACGCGCCATCGAAGGGGTCGAAGCTCAGTTCGAGGCGCAGATTCTGATCTGGACGTTTATTCCCGATCCCCAGGACAACCGCGTGCTCGCCCGTTGCCGCGACGCCACGGTACAAGTGCTGGCCGAACGCGAAGCGGCCACGGCACGCCGGTTGTACCGGCTGATCATCGAGAACACCACCGACCTGATTTCCCGGCACACCCCTGACGGACGTTTTCTCGATGCCTCGCCGGCATCCTGGACATTGCTTGGCTACTGGCCCGAAGAATTGCGCGGACAAATGGCCCAAGGCCTGTTCCACGGCCAGGACCTCGCCAACCTGGTGCAGCGTGCGCGGGACGCGCTGGAGCAGGACGGTTATCACACCATGACGTACCGCATTCGCCACCGTGCCGGGCATTACCTGTGGTTTGAAACTGCCAGTCGGGCGATCCGTGAAACCTACACCGGCGCGGTGGTCGAAGTGGTCAGCGTGTCGCGGGACATCACGGCCCGGGTGCAGGCCGAAGAGAACAAGCGGCGCCTGGCGGAAGTGGTCGAGGCCAACACCGATCCGGTGTTGTTCATCGACCCTGACGGGCA
Organism: Pseudomonas sp. LBUM1660; assembly: GCF_059695935.1. Classification (NCBI taxonomy): domain Bacteria; kingdom Pseudomonadati; phylum Pseudomonadota; class Gammaproteobacteria; order Pseudomonadales; family Pseudomonadaceae; genus Pseudomonas; species Pseudomonas sp. LBUM1660. The sequence goes on from NZ_CP166795.1 coordinate 3,243,202, forward strand.
AGTCACTTACCTCAACCCGGCCGCGCGGCGCATCCTCGGCATCGACGAGCAACAACCGATGCCGGCCCTGGCGCAGCTGTTTGCCAGCGCTGACCTGACGCGCCTGCAACGTGACGGCTGGAGCAGCGCCGAACGCGACGGCGTGTGGAGCACCGATGCACGCTTGCAGCCGCCCGGTGGCGGCACTTCGGTGCCGGTGTCGCTGGTGTTGCTGGCGCACCGTTCGGCCGGCGGCGAGCGCTATTACTCATTGGTGGCGCGGGACATGACCGAGCGCGAATTGCGCGAGGTGCAACAGCGCCGCCATCAAGACGAATTGGCCCACACCGCACGGTTGGTCACGCTGGGGGAACTGGCCTCGGGCATTGCCCACGAAATCAACCAGCCATTGGCCGCCGTGGTCAATTACGCCAATGCCAGCCAACGCTATTTACAGACGCTCGATTCCAATCCCCAGGCCGCCGAACGAGTGGCGCAAGGGCTGCAGCGCATCACCCAGCACGCCACCCATGCCTCGGAAGTGATCAAGCGATTACGGGCGTTTCTGCGCAAGGGCCAGCGGCGCATGCAGGCGCTGAATTTTACCGACGTCGCCCGTGAGGCCGTGCGTTTGTGTGCCTGGGAAGCGAGCAATTGCCAAGTGACAATCGAGGATCGACTGCCGGATAATCTGCCGCCCGTTTATGCCGACCGGGTGTTGCTGGAGCAGGTGCTGCTCAATCTGTTGCGCAATGCCATCGACGCCAACCGCGAACAACATCCGGGGCAGCCCTCGCTGATCGTGATGACGGTGGAGCAGGGCGGTGGTGCCACTGTGGAAATCCGCGTGCAAGACCAGGGGCCGGGTGTCAGCGAGCCCGAACTGGAACAGATCTTTACCCCGTTCTATACCAGCAAGGCCGATGGCCTGGGTCTTGGCTTGTCCATGAGCCGCAGCATCATCGAAGGTTTCGGCGGTGAATTGCAGGCCCGGCGCCAACCGGTCGGGCTGCTGATGGGTTGCCGCTTGCCGCTTGCCGGCCCAACAAAACAACAACAGGAATAATGCAATGGCAGGTGTGACGGAGCACGTGGTGTATGTGGTCGACGATGACCAGGGCATGCTCGATTCAACGGTCTGGTTGCTGGAATCGGTCGGGCTCAAGGCCTTGCCGTTTACCAGTGGCGTAGAGTTCCTCAGTGCCTGTGATGCCACGCTCGACGCCTGCGTGCTGCTTGACGTGCGCATGCCCGGCATGGGCGGGTTGAACGTGCAGGAAGAAATGCGCGCTCGGGAGCTGAACCTGCCGATTATCTTCGTCAGCGGCCACGCCGATGTGCCCATCGTGGTGCGCGCGTTCAAGGCCGGCGCCCATGACTTCATCGAAAAACCCTATAACGAGCAGTTGTTGCTGGACAGCGTGCAGCAGGCGCTGAGCAACTGCGCGGCGAACCGTTCGGGTAATGAGGGCCATGACGCCTTGCAAGCCCGTTTGCTGACACTGACCCCCCGCGAGCGCGATGTCTTGCTGCCGCTGGTGCAGGGTTACACCACCCGGGAAATCGCCGAGCAACTGGGCGTCAGCGCAAAAACCGTCGACCTGTATCGCTCGCGGGTGATGAAGCGCATGCAGGCCAACACCCTGCCGGACCTGGTGGGCATGGCCATTGCCGCCGGACTGGTCGATCCACTGAAACTGCGTTGAGGCCTCGCGCCGGGTATTCAGCGTCTATGCTGGGCTAACCGATCCGCAACCGTTGCAGTGATCTGCAAGGAGGCACCCGTGGAGCCCACGCCCTTTACCGAAAAAACGCTCACCCGCACCCTGCTTGATGTGCTGATTCGTGCCGGGTTGATTGCCGTTCTAGTGCTTTTCTGTTTCGAAATATTCAGCCCGTTCCGCGACTTGATGCTGTGGTCGCTGATCCTGGCAATCACCCTCTATCCGCTGCAAGAGCGGCTGCGGGGGACGCACAAGCCAGGGCACGTGGCGACGCTGATCATTCTGACCGCCATCGTCATCCTGATGGTGCCGATCTACCTGCTGGGCACCTCGATTGCCGACTCGGTCGAACGGGCGATGGAAATCGTCAAGGGCGGAGGCTTTCACATTCCGCCGCCGGCCGAGTCAGTCGCCAGTTGGCCGCTGGTGGGCCAGCCACTCTCCGATTTATGGCTGCAGGCCTCAACCAATCTCCCCGACCTGACCGCCAAATACGTACCGCAGATCAAACACGTCAGCCTGGGCCTATTGGGCAAACTCGCGGGCGTCGGCATGGGTTTCCTGACGTTCATCTTCGCCTTGATCATTGCCGGGATTTTCATGGCCCATGGTGAAAGCGGCAGCCGCGCTGCGGTACAGATCGCCTCGCGCGTCAGCGACCCGGCCCGGGGCCCGAAAATCGCCGAACTCTGCACCGCCACCATCCGTGCGGTAGCGCTGGGCGTGGTCGGCATCGCGTTCATCCAGATGCTGCTGGTGGGGCTCGGTTTTGTCTTCAAGGGCATCCCCGGTGCCGGTCTGCTCGCTTTGGCGGTGCTGCTGCTCGGCATCATGCAGTTGCCGGTGACGCTGATTACGCTGCCGGTAATTGCCTTCGTCTTTGCCACCGAAGGCGCCAGCACCGTGACCATCATTTTCTCCATCTATGTGTTCATTGCCGGCCTGGTGGACAACGTCCTCAAACCCTTGTTGCTGGGGCGCGGTGTCGATGTGCCGATGCCGGTGGTGCTGATTGGCGCCTTGGGCGGTATGGTCACCAGTGGCATCATCGGGCTGTTCATCGGCCCGGTGGTCCTTGCCGTCGGCTATCAATTATTCTGGCAGTGGGTGCAGGATCGACCGTCGGAAGGAGGAGGGCCTCCACTGTGAATGCGCAGGATCATCAACTGCTGGATCAGGTACTGATCGCCCATGGTGGTCTGGACCGCTGGAACAGCTTAAACACCGTGCGCGCCACCCTCGTGACCGGTGGTTCGCTCTGGGGCGCGAAAGGGTTGACCCAGGACAGCGCACCTCGCCAGATGACTGTTTGGCTGCACGAGCAGAAAGCCTCGGTGACCCCCTTCGGCGGGCCCGACAAGCGGACGGCCTACACTCCCGACAGAATCGCCATTGAAACCGCAGACGGCAAAGTGATTGCCGAGCGCCAGACGCCCCGGGAGTCCTTCCGCGACCACGACGAAAACACGCCCTGGGATCCACTGCATCGCGCGTACTTCAACGGTTATGCGCTCTGGTCCTACCTGACCATGCCTTTTCTGTTCACGTGGCCGGGTGTGCTGACCGAGGAAATCGAACCCTGGCAAGAAGGCGCACAGCACTGGCGCCGCTTGCGGGTGCACTTCCCTGACCACATCGCCACGCACAGCGCCCTACAGGATTTCTACTTCAGCGAAGACTTCCTGCTGCGGCGACACGACTACAACGTAGACGTCAGTGGGGGCATGCCTGCCGCCCAGTATGTGTCTGACTACATCGAGGCTGACGGGCTGTGCATGCCCGGCAAGCGTCGTGCCTACCGACGCGGGAAGGACGGCCAGGCCGACATGGATGCCTTGCTGGTGGCCATCGATCTCAGCGAAATCGGCTATTCCTGATGCACTGCGGAGGGATGAATCATGACCGTACATTCCTGGGAAAAACTCTACCTCGATGACCTGAGCCTGGGTCAGCAATTCGAAAGCGACAGACTGCGTGTCCATCGCGCGTCGATGCTGGCCTTCGCCCAGGAGTACGACCCGCAACCGTTTCACCTCGATCCTGAAGCCGCCGAGCTGAGCCTTTTCCGCGGCCTGGCCGCCAGCGGCTGGAACACCGCCGCCCTGACCATGAAGTTGCTGGTGGACAGCGTGCCGTTGGCGGACGGCATCATCGGGTTGGGCATCGAGCTGAGCTGGCCGACGCCGACTTACCCCGATGACCTGCTGCGCCTGCAATGCACCGTGCAGGCCATCGACCCGTCAAGTTCCAAGCCCGACCGGGGCGTGGTGACGATGTTCATGGAAACCCTCAATCAGAATGACAAGGTGGTGCAGCGAGCCACCGGCAAACTGCTGGTATTCAGGAGACCGCCGCCTGACTGAAAAGTAGTCATGGGTTTAGGGCGCGCGCATGATGGCGGAGGCCGGTTTTCACCCAGTCAGTCGAGCGAGCTCTGTCGATGGCAGCGACCGGAGGAGGCGTTGTGAAACCATTTCTGCCCAGGCCCAGCGCCTCAACGATGAACATGTTGCGTGAAGGGTGCCTGCAACGCCGTGATGCGGTGCCGCAAGAGCTGACGGAACAAGCGGTCATCCCGGGCATCCCGAATGCGCGCTACTGGCTGGACCGGGACCTGACGTCGTTCATCCGGGATGCCAGCCTGGCAAACGATCGAGAGGTCGAGGCGCTCGCCGACACAGACTTGCCGGCCGACGCGCTGCCACTGGCCTACTATCTGGCCATTTCGGGGGGCGGCGACGCCGGCACCTTCGCGGCGGGCATCATCGCCGGCTGGAGCTTGCATGGGAGCCGACCTGCTTTCAAAGTCGTCACCGGCATCAGCGCGGGCGCCCTGGTCGCACCGTTCGCTTACCTGGGGCCTGAGTACGACCCGATCATCCTGGGGATCTGCAGCGCAATTGGTCCGAAAGACGTGTTCCATGCGCGAAGTGTGCTGACCCGCCTGGCCAGCGACGGCATCGCGGACAGCAAGCCCCTGGCGCGCCTTATTGCCAAATACATCACCGCCGACGTGCTCGCGGCCATCGCCGCGCAATACGCCAAAGGACGACTGCTGATGATCGGCACTACCGACCTTGATGCCGGGCGGCCCGTTACCTGGAACATGGGCGCAATTGCTTCCAGCGGAGCACCGGGCGCGCTGCACCTGTTTCGCAACATCATGATCGCGTCGATGAGCATTCCCGGCGCCGTTTCACCGGTCATGATCGATGTGGAGGTCGACGGCAAAGAGTTTCAGGAAATGCACGTGGACGGAGGCGTCCTCACTCAAGTGTTCCTTTATCCGCCGGGCACTGTGATGGCGCTGAACAGCGTGGCCGGCGCGCGCATCCGCCGGGACCGGCATTTTTATGTCATCCGCAACGGCAAACTGGAACCTCAGTGGTCCGGCACCAAGCGCCGGACCTTGAGCATCGGCGGGCGAGCCATCAGCACCTTGATCCAGACTCAGGGGATCAGCGACCTGAATCACATTTACCGGATCGCCCAGCAGGATGGCGCAGACTTCAATCTGGCGCACATCGGCGCTGATTTTATTTGTCCTCGCAACCAGAAATTCGATGGCGAATACATGAAGCGTCTGTTCGATTACGCCTTTCAACTTAGCGCGAAAGGCTATCCGTGGCATAAATCGCCGCACACCTGAGTTGCCAGCGTGAAATTAATACTGTATTTTTTCATGAAATTATAAAAACACAATTTCATGAGGCTTGTATGTTTCAGCAGTCCACGCAGCATGTCGCCAGCTACTACGCCCACAGTTGCGCTGATCACCTGACCACCCGACCGGCGCTTGCCGGCGAGCAAACCACTGAGGTTGTGATCATCGGTGCCGGTTTCAGCGGCCTGCATACTGCGTTGCGCCTGGCCTTGGCCGGCAAGCGCGTGACGCTGCTGGAAGCCAGCCGCGTGGCTTGGGCCGCGTCGGGGCGCAATGGTGGGCAGGCGATTCTCGGCTGGTCGTGCGACATGCCGCCTCTGGAAGCAGCGTTGGGCTACGAGCGTGCGCGACGGTTGTGGGACGGCATGCGCTGGGCCGCGCAAGAGCTGCGTGAGTTGCCGGCTCGCCATGGTTTCGACTGTGATTACCGCGCCGGCCACTTGTGGACCTCGGTCATGCCCCGTCGGGTCAGTCAGCTGACCGAGTGGCAGCACGAAGCCAGTCACCAGTGGGGCCACAACGGCTTGCAGTTCATCCGCCGTGAACAGTTGCCGGAGTGGGTGGCCAGCGAGCGCTACCAGGCAGGCCTTTATGACCCCGAGGGCGGGCATCTGAACCCGCTGAAACTGGCCCTCGGCCTCGCTGCCGCCATCGAACGGGCGGGCGGCCGTATCCATGAGCAAAGCAAGGCGTTGAGTTATCGAGAGCAGGGCGGTCAGTTCCTGGTAAACACCGAACGCGGATCGATTCGCGCGGATGTGCTGGTGCTGGCCTGCAATGCCTATCTCGACGAGCTCGACCCGCAGCTGGCCAGTTGCGTGTTGCCGGTGGGCACTTATCAAGTCGCCACCGCGCCGCTGACGGCCGAGCAGGCCACGGCGCTGTTGCCTAGCAATGTCTGCGTCACCGACAACCAATTCGTCCTCGACTACTTCCGTCGCACGCCGGACAACCGTCTGCTGTTCGGCGGTGGCTGCACGTATCTGGGCGGTATGCCCAAGGACATTGCCGGCGCAACCCGGCCGTTTCTGGAACGGGTATTCCCGCAGCTCAAAGGCGTGAAGCTGGAGTTCGCCTGGGGCGGGCATATCGACCTGACGCTCAAGCGCACACCAGACATCGGTCGCAGCGGTGATCGCTACTGGCTTCAGGGGTATTCCGGGCATGGTGTGCTTCCGACGTTGGCCGCCGCCCGCGCCGTGTCCGACGCGATTCTCGGCCAGAGCGATGAACTGGCGTTGTATCAGGGCTTGAGTAACGGCAGCTTCCCGGGCGGTAAATACCTGGCGGCGCCGCTGGAAGCCATCGGCAAGGCGTGGTATCGACTGCGCGACAGCATTTGATGAATCACTTGGCGGAATTCCAGGCATGAACAAGCAAGAAGAAATCGCTGCGCTGGCGATCCTTATCCACGATCTGCGCAAGCACAAGAAATACACCTTGAAGGACCTGGCCGACCAGATCGGTCGTTCCGTCGGCTTTCTCTCGCAGGTCGAACGCGGCTTGTCACGGCCCACCGTGGCCGACCTGACGGCGATCAGCGAAACCCTGGGCGTGCCGACCACCTATTTCTACAGCCTGCCCAAACCCAAGGAACTGCCGTGGGTCACCCGGCCAGATGAACGCCGCACGCTGTATTACGCCAATGGCATCACCGACATTCTGGTGTCGCCGAAGATGCGCGCTTCGTTTTCCATGCTCGAAAGTCACCTCGAAGCCGGCGCAAGCAGTGGCGAGCGGCACTTGAGTGACAGCTCGGAGCAGGGCGGCTACGTGCTCGAAGGCGAGTTGACGCTGTGGTTGGGCGATGACGATGCCGTCACCTTGCACGCTGGCGACAGCTTTCAGTTCGACAGCCATACCCGTTGCCGTTACGGCAACCTCACCGAGCAGCTCACGCGAGTGCTCTGGGTCTACACCTGATAACCACAATAGGACCTACCATGATGGACGCTGATCTGCTGGCCGAGGTGCGCGCCTTTCGCCAACGCTACCCTGATGTACGTTATGTCGACCTGATTTCCCTGGACATTCCGGGGCACTTCTACGGTAAGCGCTACCCTGTGGACATGCTGGAAAAGGTCGCAGCCGGCAGCGCGCTGAAACTGCCGCAAAACTGTGTGCTGCTGGGCGTGCAAGGCGGGTTGTTCAAGATTGGCGACTACTGCTTTAACGACGGTGACCCGGATGCGCTGCGCCGCTTGGTGCCCGGAACGCTCAAACCAGTCAGCTGGGAAGCACAACCGCTGGGGCAAATGCTGATCACCTCGGACGGCACCGAGAACCCGATCGTATTCGAGCCGCGGCAGGTCCTGGCGCAGGTGCTGGACAGGCTCGCCGGCAAAGGCATTCATCCGGTGGTGGCGTTCGAACTGGAGTTCTATCTGTTCGATAAAAAACTGCGCGACGGGCTGCCGCAATTCCCCCGGGATGACCTGACGGACGATGCCGACAATCAGCCGAACATGCACATCGAGCGCCTGTCACGCTTTGCGCCGGTGCTTGATGAGATGGTCGAGGCGTCGCGGGCGCAAGGCATCGATACCACGGTGATCACCGCCGAGCTCGGCCCGGGCCAGTTCGAAATCAATTTCGGCCATCTTGATGATGGTTTGCGCGCAGCGGACTGGGCGGCCTTGTTTTGTCGCAGCACCCGTGGTGTCGCCCTGAAACACGGTTACCGCGCCAGCTTCATGGCCAAGCCTTACTTGCAGCACCCGGGCAGCGGTATGCATGTGCACGTCAGCCTGTATGACGCCGCCGGCAATAACCTCCTCGCAGCGAACCAGCAGCAATCACTGCGCCATGCCGTGGCCGGCTGTCTGGAATTGCTGCCGCATTGCATGCCGATCTTCGCGCCGAACCAGAACGCCTTTCGCCGTTTGGGCGGCACAACCAACATCGCCACCCGGGCGAGCTGGGGCTTCGAAGATCGCGATGCGTGCCTGCGCATTCCGGAATCGGATGCGAAAAACCTGCGCATCGAATACCGCCTGGCCGGTGCCGATGCCAACCCGTACTTGGTGTTGGCGGCGATTCTGGTGGGACTCGAACATGGCCTGGAAGCGGGCAACGAACCGATCCAGCCGCTTAATGAAGACCGCAACAGTGGGGTCGACTTCCCGCTGGAGATGCTCGAAGCGGTGCGCGTCATGCAGCATCAACCGCAGCTGCGCGAAGGGTTGGGGGCGGAGTTCGTCGATGTCTATTGTGAGAACAAGCGCCAGGATCATCTGGCGTTCATGCAGGAGATCAGTGCGCGGGAGTATCGCTGGTATCTGTAAGCCAAGCGTGCCAATGCACTTTAATAAAGCTTTCGTGCGGCGGCATGCACTAAGCCAAGGCAGAAACCGCAGCGTTCATCTCCGTAAAACCCTGGAAGGAGCCGCAATACACTGACATTCAGCGCTTGGCACAATCGCTGCATTACATCGATCAGGCCCACCGTGAACGCAATCGAGTGGGCAGCCCCCTCGGTCAACGACGATCGATTCGTGGGCAACATCGGTGGGGTCAGGCAGAGACGTCTGGTTTCAACACCGCAAAAGAACAGGCAAAGACGCCTGGAACCGCAAGGTTTCAGGCGTTTTTTTTTGCTTTTTGAACCGTGATGGGCTTAGCCGGGTGCTTCTTATGAATTCCAATGTGGCCGCGTTGAACACGCTGCAAACGCTGATCGTGATCGGTAATGGCATGGTCGGACATCATTGTGTCGAACAGCTGATCGAACGCGGGGCGCTTGATCACTATCGGCTGCACGTCTTCAGCGAGGAGCCGATGCGTGCCTACGATCGCGTGCACCTTTCCGAATACTTCACCGGCCGTGACGCCGAATCGCTCGCCTTGAGTGACGCCTCGCTGTACCAGACCCCGGGCGTCACCTTGCATTTGGGTGTGCCGGTACTGGAAATCGACCGCGCCCGGCGCCAGGTGATCACCGCGCAAGGCTGCGTCGCCTACGACAAATTGGTACTGGCCACCGGGTCCTACCCGTTTGTGCCGCCGATCGAAGGCGCCGAGGGTGATTCGCGCCTGGTGTATCGCACCCTTGAAGACCTTGATGCGATCCGTGCTGCCGCGTCCAATGCCCGACGTGGCGTGGTGGTTGGCGGTGGCTTGCTCGGGCTGGAAGCCGCCAACGCCCTGAAAAGCCTGGGCCTGGAAGCCCATGTGGTGGAATTCGCCCCGCGCCTGATGCCGGTTCAGCTGGACGAGCAGGGCGGTCGTGCGCTCAAGGCCCAAATCGAACGCCTCGGCGTCAGCGTGCACCTGTCGCGTGGCACTCAATCGATCAGCCCTGGCGAGGAATATCGCTACCGGATGAATTTCGCCAATGACGAATTTCTCGAGGCCGACCTGATCGTGTTTTCCGCCGGGATCCGCGCACAAGATGCCTTGGCCCGCCAGTGCTCGCTGGAAGTCGGCCCGCGTGGCGGCGTGGTGGTCGACGACCACTGCCTGAGCAGCGATCCGCACATCTACGCCATCGGTGAATGCGCCGCGTGGAATGGCAGCATTTTTGGCCTAGTCGCCCCGGGCTACCAGATGGCGCGCGGTGTTGCCGCACGGCTGTGCAACGAAGCCGCCGAGCCGTTCATGGGCGCGGACATGTCGACCAAGCTCAAGCTGCTGGGCGTCGACGTCGGTTCCATCGGCGACGCCCACGGCAGCACACCGGGCTCGCGCAGTTATCAGTTCATCGACGAAACCACCGCCAGCTACCGCCGATTGGTAGTGGATGCGACCGGCAAACACGTGCTCGGCGCAGTGCTCGTTGGTGACAACAGCTATTACGACACGCTGCTGCAATACATGCAGAACGCGATTGCCTTGCCGGCGGAACCCGCCAGCCTGATTCTGCCCTCGTCCGAAGGCGCGCCGACCCTGGGCCCGGGCGCGTTGCCCGAGTCGGCCACGGTGTGCTCGTGCCACAACGTCACCAAGGGTTCCATTTGCTCGGCCATCGACGGTGGCTGCACCGACCTCGGCCTGCTCAAGTCGCAAACCAAGGCCTGCACCGGCTGCGGCGGTTGTGCCGGGTTGCTCAAGCAGGTGTTCGAGCATGAGCTGATGGCCCGTGGCGTCAGCGTCGATAAGAGCCTGTGCGAACACTTTGCCTATACCCGTCAGGAGCTTTACGCATTGGTACGGGTTGAAGGCGTCATCACCTTCGAAGAACTGCTGGCCAAACATGGCCGTGGCCATACCGGTTGCGACATCTGCAAGCCGGCGGTGGGCTCGATCCTCGCATCGTGCTGGAACCAGCCAATCATGGACGCCTCGCTGGTACCGCTGCAGGACACCAACGACACCTTCATGGCCAACATGCAGAAAAACGGCACCTATTCGGTGGTGCCGCGCATCCCCGGTGGCGAGATCACCGCCGACAAACTGATCGCCATCGGCGTGGTTGCGAAGAAATACGACCTCTACACCAAAATCACCGGCGGCCAGCGCATCGACCTGTTCGGCGCGCAGTTGCACGAGTTGCCGGACATCTGGGCCGAGCTGATCGAAGCCGGTTTCGAAACCGGGCATGCCTACGGCAAATCGACCCGCACGGTGAAGTCCTGCGTCGGCAGCACCTGGTGCCGGTATGGCGTGCAGGACAGCGTGAAAATGGCGCTGCTCATTGAGGACCGCTACAAGGGCCTGCGTTCGCCGCACAAGCTTAAATTCGCAGTGTCCGGTTGCACCCGTGAGTGCGCCGAAGCCCAGAGCAAAGACGTCGGCGTGATCGCCACGGAGAAAGGCTGGAACCTTTACATCGCCGGCAACGGCGGCATGCGCCCGCGTCACGCCGAGCTGTTCGCCACCGACCTCGACGATGAAACCCTGATCCGTTACATCGACCGCTTCCTGATGTTCTACATCCGCACCGCCGACAAATTGCAGCGCACCTCGGTATGGCGTGAAAGCCTGGAAGGCGGCCTCGGTTTCCTCAAGGACGTGATCATTCACGACAGCCTTGGCCTGGGTGAAGAGCTCGAATCGCAGATGCAGTTGGTGGTCGACCGCTACGAATGCGAGTGGGCCAACGCCCTCAAGGACCCGGAAAAACTCAAGCGCTTCCGCACCTTCGTCAACGACAAACGCCCGGACCCGGACATCCACTTTGTCCAGGAGCGCGGTCAACGGCGTCCGATCATGGCCGCCGAACTCAACCTTATCCCTGTCACCGAGGAGATTGCCTGATGAGCCAGTCCACTACCCGAGGCATCGCTTCCCTGGAAAACACCGACGCCTGGCAAACCGTATGCGAGCAACAGGACCTGGTCAGCAACTCCGGCGTCGTCGTCTGGTTCGACGGCGCGCAAGTGGCGCTGTTCTACCTGCCGGGTGTTGAGGGGCAGACCCTCTACGCCATCGACAACCACGACCCGCAATCCGGGGCAAATGTCATCGGTCGCGGTTTGGTTGGCAGCATCAAGGGCGATCTGGTGGTGGCCTCACCGATCTACAAGCAGCATTTCAGGCTTGAGGACGGCAGTTGCCTGGAGTACCCGCAACAGCGTTTGCGGGTCTGGCCGGTTCGGTTGAATGGTGGGGTGGTGGAAATAGGGATGGTTTGAGGACGGTTCAATTATCCAGCCGGCTCGACCGTGCAACTCATTTCCCTTGAGCCGGGCTTCTGGAAAAGCACCGCGTTGCCGTCTTGCCAGAAGCTGTAATTGCCCTGGTAATCCTTGCCGGTGTATCGGGCTCCAGAATCACTCTGTACCTGGTTCAGGGTGATCGCGGTGTTCGCCCATTTCAGGTACACGACACCCGGCTGCGTACTGAAGAAGGTGGCGGTAATCAGCGTGTTAAAGCCAGTGCAACGAAACGCCAGCGGGCCTTCGGTGAGTCGGTCTGGGTCCTTGGTTCTGACAATGGCCGAGCCCTGGCGTAGCTGGTGCGCACGCTCGGCATAACTTCGGATGATGCACGCCTTGAGTTCCGGCCCGGTGGTACATCCGTTGCGGGCGTCGATCCAGAATTGCTGGTCAATGATCACTTTGTCCGGGGGCGGAACGGAGTGTTGATCCGTGAGCGCCAGGCGATAAAGACGCGTCAGTTCGATATCCATCTGCGTCAGTTGTTGATCGCGACAGATGAGCTTTTCGACGGAGGCCCTGGTCTTGGCGCAGTCGATGCCGGGAGGGGACGCAGCCTGTGCGCAGGTGCTCGCCGCCACGCACAGGCTGGCAGCGAGTAGACAGGTGAAATGGGCCGTGACCGTTTTCATGTTGGCTTTACCCAGATCATGACGGGATGCCCGGATTGCCTTGGACCTGGCGATCCGTTGAACAGTTATTTGGTTTGCATTGGGTGTATCGCAGTGTAAGTCAGTGTTCAAAAGTTGCCACACCCGCCTGGCGGCGGGCGTTCTTCAGAATCGATCCAGTCTGTAGGGTTCGATGGCAGGTAATCCATGGGATTGGTTGGCGGTTGCCGGCGAAGCGAGTTGGGCGATGAGCTCGGCAGTGACCGCGGCCTGCGTCAGGCCCAGGTGTTGGTGACCGAAGGCGAGCAAAACCTTGCCGCCGCACACCCGATCGATGATCGGCAGCGAGTCCGGCAAGGAGGGGCGAAACCCCATCCAAGGCGTCGCCGCCTCAGCGTTCAAGTCGCGCTTGAACAGGTCTTTACTCAGCCGGTGCAGCTGCCAGGCACGCTCCATGACCGGAGGGCGGTCGAGGCCGGCGAACTCGACGGTGCCAGCCAAGCGCAGTCCATCGGCCATCGGGGTCATGATGAACTTGCGCTCCAGCGAGGTGACGGCGAACGGCAACCGCCCGTGTTCATGGGGCAACATCAGGTGATAGCCGCGCTCGGTATCCAGCGGTACTTTTTTGCCGGTCAGCGCTGCTGTCAGCTTCGCGGAGTGGGCACCGCAGGCGATCAGGGTCTGGCGGGCGGTGAAACGCCCCTGGTCGGTGATGAGCGAGACGCCGTTCTCATGCAGGTGTGCACCCAGAACCTGTTGCTTGAGGAAATGCACGCCGCTGGCTTTGGCGGCATGCACCAGTTCGCAGACCACTTGGTAGGGGTCGAGGAAATGCCCGGTGCGCGGGAAAAACAGACCGCCCTGAATTCGCTCGCTGAGTTGTGGAGCGGCCTCGCGCACCGCCTTGGCCTGCCAATAGTCGACCGGGACGTGTTGATGGCGCATCCGGGCCTGTAGCGCTTTGATCGCCGGATGCGAGTCGGGGCGCTCGAACACCAGCAACGAGCCGTCCTCGCGCAGAAGATCGGGGCGGGCAATGTCCTCCAGCAGTCGGTGCCAGGCGCCCAGGCTGCTTTCGTTGAGTGCGCGCAGGCCGGCGACGGTCCGTTGGAAGGGCGCCGGGCGCAGGTTCAGCAACAGCCGCGTGAACCAGGGCAGGGCGCGCGGCAGGTATTTCCAGTCCAGGCGCAACGGGCCCATCGGGTCCATGAGCATGGCGGGCAGGCGTTTGAGGATGGACAGGTCGGCGATTGGAAACACCTGTTCGGTCGCCAGATGCCCGGCGTTCCCGAACGAGGCGCCCCGGCCAGGCTCTTGTTGGTCGATGACCACCACTCGCAGACCTTGGCGTGCCAGCCGCAAAGCGCAGGCAACGCCGACAATGCCGGCGCCGACCACGGCAATGTCCGCGTTGTCGTGCGGGTTGTGTGTGTCGGGGGAGTCAGACATTTTTCGGGCCGCCGAGAGGGGTGGGATCAGTCGACGTTCTGCTCTGCCGACCAGTTTTTGTACCACTGGCGGAACAACGCGTACTGGTGCTCGGCGTAATGACGCTGGGCATCGCTGAGCGCATCGGATTCGTTGAAGTGCAGGGTGTATTCCTGGTCGCCATTGAGCACCATCAGGTGTTTGTAATAGAGCACCAGGTCGCAGCCCTCATCGAAGGACGACAGCACATGCAGCGCAGATTCCAGCTCTCTGGCCAAGCGGCGGGCCTTGGCGTCTCCCTTGGCCGCCTGCTTGCTCAGGGCCACCAATTGCAGGACTTCGCGCGGCAGTGCGTTGCCGATGCCGGTGATCGCGCCGGTGGCGTTGCAGTTGACGAAGCCATGGACCACCTGCGTATCGACACCGACCATCAGGGTGACGTCATCGTCCTTGGACGTGATGTTTTCGGCAGCGTAGCGCAGGTCGGCAGCACCGCCGAACTCCTTGAAGCCGATCAGGTTCGAGTGTTCGCGGCGCAGTTCGAAGAACAGATCCGCACGGGTGGCGAAGCCATAGTAAGGACTGTTATAGATCACCGCCGGCAGATTTGGAGCAGCCTCCAGGATCGCCGCGAAGTGAGCTTTTTGCGCGGCCGGCGAGGCACCCCGGGAGAGGACGCGAGGGATCACCATCAGGCCCTGGGCGCCGACCTTGGCCGCATGCGCCGCGTGGGAAATCGCTTCACGGCTGTTGACGGCGCCGGTCCCGACAATGGTCGGAACACCGGCGGCAACCAGACGCGCCACGCCTTCCTGGCGCTCGGCCTCAGTGAGCAAGGGCCAGTCACCCATGGAACCGCAATACACGACAGCACTCATGCCGATATCAATCAGTTCGCGACCTTTGGCCACCAGCGCGTCGAAGTCGGGTTTGCGCTCGGCAGTGCAGGGGGTCATCAGTGCAGGCATGCAGCCCGTGAAGATGTTGGCGCTCATTGTTGTCACTCCTTGCAGCGTTCATTCAATGTGTTTGAGAGGGAAGTGCAGCGTGTTCGCTCAAATGCCCCACGCGAAGGGATCCTGTTCGTCGATCAGCAGCGTGCTGTCGGCGGTCATGAAGGCCTGGCCGGTAATGAACGGGCGGACACGCTCGCCTTCCCATTCGTAACTGCCGACGAATTGGCTGGCGGTGATGCTGGCTTGTACCCACGGCTCACCGGCGGCCAGCTTTCCATCCGCCGCCAGGCATGCCAGTTTGGCGCTGGTGCCGGTGCCGCAGGGCGAGCGATCGTAGGCCTTGCCCGGGCACATGACGAAGTTGCGGCTGTCAGCCTGGTCGTCGTCGGCAAACAGCTCGACATGGTCGATGGCGGCGCCGTCCTCGCCATGGATGCCTTGGGCTTCCAGAGCCTTGAGCATCGCCCAGGTGTACTCGGTCAGGGCTTCGACGTTGTCGAGTTGCAACACGTGCCCGTGGTCGGACACCAGAAAGAACCAGTTGCCACCCCAGGCGATATCGCCGTAGACGCGGCCGTGTCCGGGGACGTCGACCGGCACCTGTTGGCGGTAGCGGTAGGCGGGCACATTGCGCAGGGTCACCGAGCCGTCGTCATGCAGCGTGGCGCTGACCGGGCCGACTGGCGTGTCGATCTTGTGTACACCGGGAGCAATATGCCCCAGGTAATGCAATGAGTTGACCAGGCCGATGGTGCCGTGACCGCACATGCCGAGGTAGCCGGCATTGTTGAAGAAAATCACGCCGCAAGTGGCATCCGGCGAGACCGGCTCGCAATACAGCGCGCCGACCAGCACATCGTTGCCACGGGGCTCCAGCAGGCAAGCCCTGCGCCAGTGGTCATGCTGATCGCGCAGGGCATCACGCTTCTCGATCATGGTCTGGCAGGGCAGTTGGGGGAAACCACTCATCACCAGGCGAGTCGGTTCGCCGCCGGTGTGGGAGTCGATGACATGCACTCGTTTCATCTACCTATCCTTTCGAAGTGTGCCGGTCCGCCGGTTGCCACCACCAGGCCACCGAACCTGCCGATAGAGTGAACGCGTCAGGGGCGATTGCGATTGATGTTTTCCATGGCTGCAAATGACGAAATCGGCACAATGCCGAGGGCCTCGACACAGGGGTAAACCTTGGGGCAATCTGCTTGCGCGCGCCTCGGCATCGGCTCCGAAGTGACCGGCCAGTGAAGGCCAGCTGCGGAGCGGAGAGGGCGCAAGGGAGGATTTTTGCTTGTCCGCAGAGTGGGAGAACAAGCGTCATGACGCAGAACGCATTGGCGATCCTGTGCCAAGGAAACGACCTGAATCGCCCCGATACTCTCGAAGAGTTACTCGCGGGCGTGGCACTTCTGTTGCCGATGCTGGACGTGATCCCCAATGCCGCGATCTTTATCAAGGACATGAAGGCGCGTTATGTCATGGCCAATAGCACACTGGTCCAGCGCTGCGGTTTGAAACAGTTGCAACCGCTGCTTGGAAAAACCAGCGCCGAAGTCTTTCCAGCACAACTGGGGCCTGGTTACACCGAACAGGATCGTCGTGTACTGGAGCAAGGCTTTGTCCTGGAAGACCAACTGGAGTTGCACTTATACGGGAGTCGAGAGCCCGGTTGGTGCCTGACGCATAAACGCCCGTTATACAACCGCAGCGGTGAGATCATGGGCCTGGCGGGAATTTCGGTTGACCTGCAATCGGCCAGTGATACGCACCCGGCCTATCAGCGCCTGGCAGCGGTGGATGAATACATTCGCGCGCATTTCAACCGCCGTATCACCTTGGGTGAACTGACGCGGATCGCCGGCATTTCAGTGGCGCAACTGGAACGGTATTGCAAGCGAGTGTTCCACCTGACGCCGCGGCAGATGATTCAAAAGGTTCGGCTGGAACATGCGCACCGTCTGCTGAACACCGAGGTCCCCATCACGGAAGTCGCACTGCAGTGCGGCTACACGGACCACAGTGCGTTCACTCGGCAGTTCAAGGCATTGACCGGGTTCACGCCGCGCCAGTATCGGCAGAGTAGGCGAGAAAGCCCGGAAAACCGACGGATTCGAAAAGGCCTGGTGGAGTGAACACGAAGACTTTGGTCAGGCCCTGAGCAATGAACATGACGCCTAGGGCCAGGCGCATAACGAGTGCGGCATACGGGGCGGTGCGTGAGTCGATCATGGCGCACTTGCTTTTGTTTACTTGGAGAGTGACGGCATCGTGGTCAGCCATGCGAGAAGTCCGCCAGTTCTTCAGCGACGATCTCGTTGGCCATGTCATAGAGCACGGATTTGTGCCAGACGCCACGCAGCCTGTTCCAAGGCGATATCGAAGCAGGCAGAAACCAGGTTAGAGTGCTCATAAATGTCTGTTCATAAGGGCCCTACACTCGATTCGCTTACTCGCGCCAAGCGGTTCCAGCGAACCAACAGGGCAAATAAAACCGTATATCAATCGTTATGTGAAGAATGAATCGTCCGCTGTTTGTTTCTCTAGATGGGCCCAAGGGCGCTGGCAAAACCACACTGTTGGAGGCCGTTACGAAAGGACTGAGGGCTGACAACAAAAAGGTGATCCGACTTTGCGAGAAAAAAAGCGATCCCTATAGGGGTGAAACAATGGCCCTCGTTAACAGATTCGTCAGAAATCCCACCCGGGATTTGGAGTTGGAGGTTTGTGAGCGCTTTGCTGATAGCCGTACCTGGATTTCCCAGCACGTGCTGGCTAAACAGCCACCAGGCAGCATCATCTTGATTGATCGCTGGTACCCGTCTGATGCCGCGTTTCGCCGGATAGTCCCGTTTGCAGAGATTCTACAGTTGAACATCGATCGAAACGTGCAAGTGCCAGACCTGCATGTCGGGGTTGTCACCGCCCCTGAAATTTCATGGGCGAGGGCGGCGGCACGACGGCGTGGGCTGAGCAGTACTGTGATCCATAAGCTGGAAGAACATGTCGCTTGTACCGAAGCGTTCGAGCGAGCGATTGCAGATCACGGCTGGGTTTTATGCCGCAATGAAGGAACGATAGAAGACGCAACGATGCAGGTGATTTCTGAGATCTATAAAGTCCTTCGATGACCTGCAGGCGAAGTTCGCTGCGCCGGCCTTGATGCGGTTGAGAAAGCCGTAGATCCATCGACGGGGTGATTTATCGCCGCAGCGGTAGCCGGCTGACGCTTTGATCTGGATGCCAGACGAGGGGCTGGCAGGTAAAAGAGTAGTGGTGTGGAATGCGCAATTGCGACAACACAGTCGTCGCCAAGGCAGCTTGCTTTTGGATTGAGCATCTGACGGGCGGGTCTACGGCTATCGAGGGCTTCTCAATCAGCGGCAGAGCAATCGCGGGTCGTCTCGTGTGAGTTGACCCGCTTGATTGTTCCTAGTCCTTGTTGCCGATTTTGTGCTGAGCTGCTTGCTGGCCCGCCACATTCAACTGCGGTGGTTCGAGCTTGACGGTGAGTTTGTGCAGCGAGCCGGTAAACGCGAACGGAACCTGGTAATCCTTGTCATCGACGGGGGTACCGGTGTCGGAGCCGACATCAAAACTCTCATCGACGCCAAAGACGAATGGAACGCTGTGGGGGATCGTATGGCTAGCCAGTTGCTTGCCGTCCACCGACAGCACGCCGGTGCCGCCTTTACCGAATCCCGGCCCGGCGTATTTGAAATTGAAACTGATGCTGTGCTTGCCGGGCGTGAGTGCCTCGGTGCCTTCCCAACGGAATCGCGCCACGCCTTCCAGGTTGTAACTGAACACCGGCTTACCTTTCAGAAGGTAGAGGGCATAACCCCCGAACCGGCCGCCGTCGGTCACCAACACACCGTCGCCGCCATTGTCCGGAACAGTGATGTCAGCGGTAATGACGTAGGACTTGTTCAACACATTGGGCTCGTTGCCTGGAAGTATCCCGGTCACTGGCGACAAGTAGTTGAACTCGGTGCGTCCGGCCACGATGCTCGGCCGCTGCGCAACAACGCGGGTAAAACCGGATGCGTCGAGCGGCAGCACCTGATACTTGTTCGATTCCACCCAGAACAAGTCCTGCAGCTCCTTCAGCTTTTGAGGGTTGGCAGCGGCTACATCGTCGTTCTGAGTCCAATCCTTGGAGATGTCGTACAGCTCCCATTTGACGCCATTGACGATGTCCTTGGGTGGTTGAACGGTGATGTCCCAAGGTGCGCGGTAGGGCGTCGTTGATGCCATCCAGCCCTCGTGATAAAGCGCGCGCATTCCAAACATCTCGAAATACTGCGTGGTACGAGTAGAAGGCTTTTCGGTATTTTGCTTGTCGAAGAGGTAAGCCAAGCTCGTGCCTTCGATGGGTTTCTGCGCAATGCCGTCTACCTGGAGCGGTGCATCAATGCCTGTGGCTTCAAGGATCGTCGGCTCGATATCAATGACGTGGTGGAACTGGTTACGGATGCCGCCGACATCCTTGATCCGGTTCGGCCAGGAGATGGCCATGCCCTGGCGGGTGCCGCCAAAATGCGATGCAATTTGCTTGGTCCACTTGAAGGGGGTGTCCATGGCCCAGGTCCAGCCCACCGCCATATGCGGATAGGTCTGATCCGAACCCCAGACGTCCAGATACTTCATCTGGTCGGCCACCGGCACGTTGATACCGTTGAAGGTGGTCATCTCATTCGGAGTGCCGTTGGGGGTGCCTTCGGCGCTACCGCCGTTGTCGCCGCTGATGTAGATGATCAGCGTGTTATCGAGCTTGCCGATGTCCTCGACCGCCTGGATTACCCGGCCGATTTCATGGTCGGTGTACGCGAGATAGGCCGCATAGACTTCCATTTGGTGGGCATACAGTTTTTTCTCCTCCGCAGGCAGTTCGTCCCACTTCTTCAGTGAATCCGGCCATGGCGTGAGCTTGGCTTCCTGAGGGATGACGCCGAGGCGCTTCTGATTGGCGAAGATCTGCTCGCGTGTGGCATTCCAGCCCATGTCGAATTTGCCCTTGAATTTGTCAATCCATTCGGGCGTTGGGTGATGCGGCGCGTGGGTGCCACCGGGTGCGTAATAAAGAAAGAACGGCTTCTTCGGATCGAGCGCGTTCAATTGATTGACGTAGCCGACGGCGTCATCCGCCATCGCGGTGATCAGGTTCCAACCCGGTTTGCCGACGTAAGGATGGATCGGGGTGGTGTTGCGCATCAGATTGCCCGGTTGCCACTGGTTGGTTTCGCCCCCCATGAACCCGTAGAAATAATCAAAGCCCATGCCAATGGGCCACTGATCAAACGGGCCGGCCTGGCTGATCTGGAAGGACGGGGTGTTGTGGTTTTTGCCGAACCACGAGGTGGCATAGCCGTTGTCCTTGAGGATTTTGCCAATGGTCACCTTGTCCTTGGTAATGACGCTGTTGTAGCCGGGATAGCCCGTGGAAATTTCGGTGATGACGCCGAAACCGACGGAATGGTGATTGCGCCCGGTAATCAAGGCGGCGCGTGTCGGCGAGCACAGCGCCGTCGAATTGAATTGCGTGAAGCGCAACCCGGCCGCCGCCACGCGATCCATGGCCGGCGTCGGGATGATCCCACCGAATGTGCTCGGCGCGCCGAAGCCGACGTCGTCGGTGATGATCAACAAGATATTCGGCGCGTCTTTGGGCGGAACGACGGTGGGCGACCAATAGGGTGTCGAGCTCTCGGCGTCGAGGTTGATAACGCCTCGAAACGCGTCTGGAGGATTGGGGAGGTATCGCCCGTCGATGGTTGTGGTCGCGCTGGGGGAACCGGGCGTACCGGTGACTTCCTGTGTCGCTGCATTGGCGCAAGCACAGGCCAGCAAGGAGACTGCCAGCCCTGAACTGATGCGTAGGCGCAGGCATAAAGATTGATTCCAGTGTGCAATGGCCATGGCCAGCTCCCGTAATCCCCCGAAACCCCAAGCCCGAAGTGTAGAACCGATTTTTTCACTCGCCAGTCCATCTCATCGTTCTCGCGAGCGGGCGTTGACATTGGAGTAGTGCTGTCTATACCTGATCTTGATGTCAGGAAGGTTCGGCAATGGCCGCATTGCCTGAAATCAAGGGGAGCACACATGCTTATCAATAAACGGCGTTTGGGTATCGCCATCGTCTGCGCCGGGATCCTGTCGGCCGGCCTGGCATTTGCTGTGTACCAGAACATTCGCGGCCCCGTGCCGTTGACGCTGGGGGATGGAAAAAATGGTCCCTTGGAAATGGTCTGGCTTCCTGCCGGCGAATTTTTGATGGGGAGCGATCATAAGCAGGCACGTCCCAACGAGGGGCCTGCGCACAAGGTCAGACTCGACGGGTACTGGATCGACCGCTACGACGTTACCAACGCCGATTTCGCCCGTTTCATTGCTGAAACCCATTACGTCACCACCGCTGAACGCAAACCCAAATGGGAAGATCTGAAAGTACAACTGCCGCCGGGAACGCCTGAGCCAGATGACAGTGTCATGGTGCCAGGTGCATTGGTTTTTGTGGGCACGGACAGACCGATCCCGCTCAATGATTTCAGCCAATGGTGGGCATTTGTCCCAGGGGCTGACTGGCGTCATCCGTTGGGGCCGGACAGTGACATCGAGGGCAAGGACAACCATCCGGTGGTTCAGGTCTCGCGTGAAGATGTACAGGCGTATGCCGCATGGGCTCACAAACGCCTGCTGACTGAGGCCGAGTGGGAATACGCCGCAAGAGGCGGCCTGGAACAAGCAACTTATGCGTGGGGCAATGACTTCTCGCCAGGCGGGGAGAAGATGGCCAACACCTGGGATGAGGTTCAACCGTTTCCCGTGACCGGGGCCAGTAACACATTCAAGATTGGCACCAAGCCGGTAGGCAGTTACAGACCTAACGCCTATGGGCTCTACGATATGTCCGGGAACGTCTGGCAGTGGGTCGCCGACTGGTATCGTGCCGACGCGTTTCGCGTTGGGCTCAATCGACAAGGGGTAGGTGAAGCAGTAGTCAACCCGGAAGGACCTTCCGACAGCTATGACCCCGAACTCGGGGTGACGGCCAATGCGCCACAGCGTGTCGTTCGTGGCGGATCATTTTTGTGTAGCGACAGCTACTGCACGAGCTTTCGAACCAGCGCAAGGCAGGGCGCAGATCCCATGAACTCCATGTCGCATCTGGGCTTTCGCCTGGCGATGAGCAATGAGCAGTGGGAGCAACATCGCAGAAGGTAATTCGCGGCGATCAAGCACGTATCCGAGTGCAATACCTGTGGCGTTTTAGATCCTGCCATTGGACCGACAGGTTCCATTTTCTTACCTTTGTGAACGAGCCACATGAAAGACAGGACACCGTTTCCCCCTTACGATAAGGGATAGGCAAACGGTTATGTTTATGACTAACAGCAACGATAAGAGTGGGGAGCTTTTGGGCCAGGAGCGGCGGCGCCGCTGGAGCCCAGAGCAAAAACTGGCCATGGTTCGCGAGAGTCTTGAGCCAGGGCAAAGCGTTTCGGTGGTGGCTCGGCGCAATGGCATCAATGCCAACCAGCTGTTCCAGTGGCGCAAGCTTTACCAGGACGGCTGCCTGTCGGCGGTCAGCGCGGGCGAAGCCGTGGTGCCTGCCTCCGAGCTGAGCGATGCGCTCAAGCAGATCCGTGAACTACAACGGATGCTGGGCAAGAAAACGATGGAAGCCGAAATCCTCAGAGAGGCCGTGGAGATCGCCCGGTCGCGAAAATGGATTGCGCACTCACCCTTGTTGCCGGGGGACGACCAGTGAAGCTGGTCAGCGAATGTCTCGGTGTGGCGCGCTCGTAATTAACGGTTCGAATCAAGCAATCGGTATCGCCAAGACACGGCGAAGCAGGCCTGTGAACGACGCTGAGTTGGTGGCCGAAATCCAGCAACAGGTCAGCGAACTACCCAGCTATGGCTACCGTCGTGTCTGGGGATTACTGCGTCGCGCACGTGAAACCCAGTTGCTACCCGCGATCCACGTGAAGCGGGTCTACCGGGTGATGCGTGATCACAACCTGCTGCTTGAACGCCGGATCAAACAGCCCGGCGTGCCGCGTCGGCACGAAGGCCGAATTGCGGTGCAAACCAGCGATACACGTTGGTGCTCGGACGGCTTTGAGTTCCGTTGCGAGGACGGCGCGAAACTGAGCGTGACCTTTGCCTTGGACTGCTGTGATCGCGAGGCCATCGGCTGGGTCGCGAGCCCGACCGGGTACAGCGGCGATGATATCCGCGACTTAATGCTGGAAAGCGTGGAGAAGCGCTTCGGCAATCAACTGCCCGTCACGCCGGTGCAATGACTCAGCGACAACAGTTCGGCGTACACCGCCGAACAGACACGCCTGTTTGCTCGACAGATCGGCTTGCAGCCGGTGACCACACCTGTGCGCAGCCCGAAGAGCAACGGCATGGCCGAGAGCTTCGTGAAGACGATCAAGCGTGATTACGTGGCGCACATGCCCAAGCCGGATCGAGAAACGGCGCTGCGTAACCTGGCAATTGCCTTCGAACATTACAACGAGCAGCATCCGCATAGCGCCTTGAACTATCGCTCACCGAGGGAGTTCAGGCGCTTGGCAGTGGCATCAATTTAACGGGGAGTTGGTGTCCGGTTTTGCAGGGGCAAGTCCAGCAGGGAAGGGAGCAGGTCTGAATTTGGCATCGCGAATCCTCCATGAAAGAGGTCAGCGTAGCAAAAGGTCTGGGAAGCCGGACGCGGCTCGGACATCGTCGAGTCTTGGCTTATTAAGTGAGTTTGGTTTGAGTACAAGAAAGGGCCCTTCGACAGACTGTGTGAAAATGGGCTGAAGGCCCGCCCAACAAACGCCCCCGACTTTTTCAGGGTGTTTGTTTTCTGCGAAAGACAGACGAAAAATGGTCTTTCAGCCCAGTAATGCCATCAGTTGGCGGGCTCGAATACTCAAGTTGAGCGATTACTTTCAGGAGGTTCTATACCAGAACATCCGTGCAGCCCAGCCATCCTTAAGCACCACGTTTGTCTTTCGATGACGTAGGGCATCGGCATACACCAAACTCGGCGAAAAGCCGGGCCATTGGCATATCGCCGGATAGCTGGAATGGGTCATGACCTTGTGCACCATCTGATTACGATTACGGCAGTGCACGAGTTCTAGCGGAACATTGCGAGGGGGTTGGGTTGGCACGTTGCTTGAGAACTCACCAGTCCCTGGTTCAGAAACAGGGACGTTTTTACGAGTGGATACTGGATCGTTAACCCATCAAGTGTGGATCCATCTAGGCTTTAGATTGAAATTGAGCCAGTTGGGTCTTCAGTTGTGCGACTTCAGCTTCCAGTTCACGCACTCGTTCCTTGGCCTCAACTTCGACGCTGACGTCCTTCTGGATACCGATGAAGTAGGTGAGTTGATCGGTGTCGTTGAACACTGGGGTGATCGACAGTTCGTTCCAGAAGGCGCTGCCGTCCTTGCGATAGTTGCGAATGACTTGGCGACAGGGGAGCTGATTCCTTAACGCCTCGCGGATGACTGTCAAACCAGCTTGGTTACGGTCATCACCCTGCAGGAAGCGGCAATCCTGGTACAGGATGTCGTCAACGCTGTACCCCGTCAGGCGCTGAAAGGCGGCGTTAGCATAGATCAGGATGTTTTCGTCGCCTTCCTGCTCTGCTACCACGATGCCATCGTTGGATGCTTCAACCACCAGTTTCAGCAGTTCTGCGTCGATCATTTTCAGAGCCCCAGTGAGTGACATTGTAGTGGTCAACTAATCCCGGACACGACGTTAAGTTTTTCTTCGGCCCGAGCTGGCGCCAGCCCACCGTTGAATTGATGGGGTCGAATCCAGTTGTACCGATGCATCAAGAAATGGCTGATATCGCGCTGGGCTTCTTGGGCCGTTCTGTAACCCAGAGTCGGTATCCATTCGGTTTTCAAACTGCGGAACACGCGCTCCATCGGCGCATTGTCCCAGCAATTTCCCCGGCGACTCATGCTCTGGCGCATGCGATAACGCCACAGCCTCTGGCGAAATAAACGACTCGCGTACTGCGACCCTTGATCCGAGTGAAACAGCAGGCCCTGAGGCCTTCCTCGTTGTTCGTAGGCCATATCCAGCGCCTTGATAACCAGCTCGGCGTCCGGCTTTTCCGACAACGCCCAGCCCACCACCCGGCGCGCGCAAAGATCCATCACGACAGCCAGATAATGCCATTTCCCCTGAGCCCAAATGTAGGTGATGTCGCCGCACCACACTTGGTTGGGTGCCGGGACATCGAACTCCCGATTCAAGATGTTCGGGATATCCAACCGCTCAACCGTCGCCCGTTTATAAGCATGAGACCCTGGCTGTTTGCTCACGAGGTCAAGCTCACGCATCAAGCTGCGTACTTTGAACCGACCGAGTTGCTCACCATCGTCACGCATCAACGAGAGAATGCTACGGCTGCCGGCAGCACTGCGACTTTGCGAAAACAACTCGCTCACCCGGCTGCGTAGCCGAAGCCGTTCGACATCAGGCGTTCGACGCTTGAGGCGGTGGGCGTAGTAACTTGAGCGGTTGATTTCAAACACTTGGCACAGCCAATCAACCGGCTCGTGGACGCTCAGCTGATTGATCAGCGCGTACGCTCGTGATCTTCCGACATCAAGAGCGCGGTAGCCTTTTTTAGTATCGATTTCTCCCGTTCAAGGCGGGCGATCCGGGCTTCCAGCTCCTGGATTTTCTGCTGCTCTGATGTCAGCGCTTTGCTCTGCGGAGTAACGCCTTGGCGTTCCTTCTGAACCTGGTCAACCCAACGGCGCAGGGCCGACTCGCCGACGCCGAGTGAACGGCTGGCTTCGATGTAGCTGTAGTTTTGCTTGAGCACGAGGTCGGCAGCCTCGCGCTTGAACTCAGCGGAAAAGGAACGGCGTTGTTTGGTCATCTGACACCTCGATCTGGCGAGCATTCTCGCCTATATGGGTGTCCGGTTTCATTAGACCACTACAACATCTCATTTTTAGCGGTTGAGTAGTAGCTAAATTTTTAAGGTCTACGGTAAGACCCAATTAATGCCACTGACGCTTTATTTCCTGCCACTGCTCGTCTGACAGCCACTTATCTGCCAACGGAAAGAAAATATTTTCCTCCGAGTCCATATGATCGAAATATTTTTTGATAAAGTCATCGATAGTGTCAGCAATTACTCTCGTTTCCTGAGTTGTGTCCTCCAACATCTTCAACTGTCCAGCAATTCGCCCAAATGCTTGATGATCTCGCTCGATATCCTTGACCCGGTGGTGGATCGGTGCATCAGTCCCTAGCAAAGCCAGCCGAATAAGTTCTTCATTTTCATGGTGTTGTTGTTCTGCATCTCCATGCATGGTTTCCAGCATATTGAACAACAGCTTGCAGTCAGCAGCACCATCGGATTCACGCCTCATCTTCCTCAGCAACTCTTTGATTTGAGCGATTTTTATAGCCGCCTCATGATGATAGGCCTGAAGTTCTTTCAACAAGACGTTCATATCAAAACCTCGTCACGACGCCGAACCATCACAGAGAAATATTTCTTAACCAGCAACCTCCAAGGTAACCAATATTCTTAAATATCCATATTTATCAATGCCTTGTTTGTCGAGCTCACCAGCATGATTTAACAATTTTAGTATAGGCGAGCACAGAGCTCTCATCCCCGAAAATTTGGCGCCCTTTGGAAAAATTAAATATTAAATGAATAATCATATGCACCATTTTGATCTTTCGGATGTCGGCCAGCGGATACGGAGGGAGAGAGCAGTGCCGCCCATAAGGTAGATCCCGAGCCTTTTTACGAAGCTTCCAATTAACGCATGTCCGCTCGTGCTCCTCATCGGAAATTGACAACGGTCGTTTGCGATGGTGGGTTATGGCCACTAATAGTGAAGGGGGCTTGGAGAGGGCGTGAAGATGATATCGAGAATTGTTGTTGTCCCGGCAATTCGAACGGAAATGGGATCCATGCGAAACGGAACGAGTTTCTACTGCGAGACCACGACCAGAGCTTTTAATCTCTATGACAATGTGGAGAGGCTGCGACTGAAGACCATCTACCAGACGCGAGTTGAAGCTGAATTTTAGTGCCGACGGTTGAACCTGTAGCGACTAAAGACGTGCTTTTGCAGTGGTAGGCTATGAATTCTCAATAGGCATTTACCAAGCGCATCTGAGCCCAGCAGCGCACCCATTTCTTGCGCCAGGCGAAGGGCAATCTGCAGACTGTACAGGTTTTAACCGGGAGTACACTCTTCTTCAAAACGACTCCCCGGCATCCAGTTTGGCAAGCAGTATCTGGCCACGATCCCAGAGCGCCTGCTGCTTGGATTCAGTCATGCGATCGAGGTTTTTGTATACCATGCCCATGCGCTGATTGCGGCGCAAAAAGTCGCCGTGACGCATTAGAAAATGCCAGTAAAGCGAATTGAAAGGGCAGGCGTCGTCCGTCGTGCTTTCACTGACTTTGTACGCACAATTACGGCAGTAGTCGGACATGCGCTTTATATATTGGCCACTGGCGCAGTAAGGCTTGGAGCCCAGGTAACCACCATCGGCGTGCATGACCATGCCCAACGTATTGGGCAGTTCGACCCAGTCGAACGCGTCCAAGTAGATCGCCAGGTACCAGTCGCAAATCTGGCTCGGCGCGATGCCGGCCAGCAGTGCAAAGTTGCCGGTCACCATCAGCCGCTGGATGTGGTGGGCATAGGCATGTTTCAAACTTTGGCCGATCGCTTGGCCCATGCAATTCATCTTAGTGTCGCCCGTCCAATAGAACTCTGGAAGCGGTCTGCTGTTGCCAAACAGATTGCCGCCGGCGTAGTCGGGCATTTTCAGCCAGTAGACGCCCCGTACATATTCACGCCAGCCAATGAGTTGACGGATAAAGCCTTCGGCGGCGTTTAATGGAATTCTGTCCGACCAATACGCAGCCTCGACGTCGCTGCACAATTGACGCAGATCCAGCAGGCCAATATTCAGCGCGGCGCTGATCCGCGCATGGAACAGGAAAGGTTCATCACTGGCCATCGCATCCTGGTAGTCGCCGAAGGCTGCCAGACCCCAGTCGAGGAAGTAGTCCCACAGAGCTTGGGCATCGGCGTGAGTCACCGGGTAGTCAAAGGTGTCGAGGGCGCCGTAGTGGCTGGAAAAGTTTTTTGCGACTAGCGCCAGCACGTCCTGGGTGATTGCATCGGCCGAAAAACGGAGGGGTGAGGGGGCTCTAACCCCTTTAGACAGTGCCTTGCGATTTTCGGCATCAAAGTTCCAGGCGCCGCCGACCGGGCTACCATCGCCGTTGAGCAACAAGCCACTCTTGCGTCGCATCTCGCGGTAGAAGAACTCCATGCGCAGCTGCTTTTTGCCTTCGGCCCAGGACGCAAATTCGAGTCGGGTGCAGAGAAAACGGGTATCGGTATGCCACTGGATCGCCAAGCCACAATCTTTCAGCGACTGCTCCAGGCGCCAGTCACCGCATTCTGTCAGGTGCAACTCATCCGGTTGCAGCAGTGATTGCCAGCGCCGTAACTCTTCCGGTACCGATCCGCTATTTTGCGGATCATCGAGCGTGACGTATTGCACGCGGATGCCACGCTGCTGCAACGCCTCAGCAAAATGGCGCATCGCACTGAAGATCAGTGCGATTTTTTGCGGGTGATGGGGCACATGGCTGGCTTCCTCCATCACTTCGACCAGCAAAACCGTATCGCGCTCGCTGTCCAGCCCCTTCAATGAGGCCAGGTCAAAAGACAACTGGTCGCCCAAGACCAGGCATAGTCGGTGAGTCTTGTTCATTCGACAGAGTCCAACGGAAGGTGACTCACCAAGGCGCAGTCAGCGAAAAAGGAATGCGTAACGGCCCAATGGGCTCTTCACGTGAACCGCACATCTCGTCATGGACGCACTGCTGCACAAGCACGCAGGGGAAAGGCGGCACAAGCTGTAACAGCTCACGCAGGTGATTGATGGAGCGAAGGTGCATAGGCTTCGCTGTATCGTCCAGCAGCGTGAACTGGCCGTGATCCAGCCCTACTCGCGCCAGATAAACACCGCCTTCCAGAGACAGCAGCTCCAACTCTCGTACTTCGCCATTCGCGGCCCGTTCGGTCAACGCTTGCAGATTCAAGGTTCACTCCCTGCCTACCACGGTAGGCGTTCTCCGTTATAAGCAAAGAAATTGCCGCTGTCGGCAGGTGCCAAACGGTCAATCAGTGATAACAATTCGCGGGCAGCGAGGCTTGCGGGCCTGGCGGCAGAAGCGCCTTTAAAGGGTTGGGACAGGCCCGAGATGACCGTACCTGGATGAAGAGTCAGCAAGCGGGTCTGAGGGCGTGTTCGGGCTAGTTCAATCGCAGCCGTTTTAATCAACATGTTCAACGCTGCCTTGGAGGCGCGATAGGCATACCAGCCGCCCAAACGGTTATCACCGATGCTTCCCACCTTGGCGGAGAGCACTGCCATCGCACCACGAGGGTCAAGCAAGGGCAGGAAGTGACGCAAAACCAGTGCAGGCCCGAGTGTGTTGACTTGGAATATCGCCTGAAGCGCATCCGCTTCAATAGAGGTGTAACTTTTTTCAGGCTTGATGTCTTCGCGATGAAGCAGACCGGCAGCATGTAAAATCAACTGGTACGGGGCTTCTTCAGCTAGTTCGGCGGCCGCCCTGGCGATACTGTCGGGCTTTTCCAGATCCAATCCTGGAGCACTGTTGCGCCCCAGTTCACGAACAACCGAGCATCTTGGATCTTCGTTGAGCAACTCACAAAACGCCGCGCCGAGCGCTCCACTGGCGCCTATCACCAAGGCACGGTAGCCGTAGCCGAGTGAGTTCATCTCAAAGGAACTGTTCATTTCGCCTCTCCCACACCTTTTGCGGATTTTGGGCCTTAACTGCGTCGCCCAATCAGTTGCAGGAACTCTAGACGCGTAGCAGATGACTCGCGAAAGGCCCCGAGCATCACTGAGGTCGTCATCACAGAGTTTTGCTTTTCCACGCCTCGCATCATCATGCACATGTGCTTTGCTTCAATAACCACAGCCACACCGGCGGCATCGGTCATGTGCTGAAGGGCGTCGGCAATTTGTTTGGTGAGGTTTTCCTGAATCTGTAAGCGGCGGGCAAACATATCGACCACTCGTGCGACCTTGGACAGGCCCAATACCCTTCCTGTGGGGATATACGCGACATGAGCTTTGCCGATGAAGGGCAGCATGTGGTGCTCGCACAATGAATACAGTTCGATGTCACGCACGATGACCATTTCGTCGTTTAGCGATTCGAACAGTGCGCCGTTGATGACTTCCTCCAGATTCATCGTGTAGCCGTTGCACAGGTACTGCATCGCTTTGGCTGCGCGCTTGGGCGTGTCCAGCAGTCCTTCACGCTCAGGGTTCTCGCCTACGGCGACGAGAATTTCCCGGTAATGCTCGGCTATTGATGGGTTCATTTAGACTCCTCGCAGACATGCTGCGCTTAATGTGGCGGCAATCCTTGGCAGTAGGGGAGTGCCTGCTGCTAACCAGAAAAAACGTTGTTCACCAGATCAGCTATGACCCAGCTTCTTCGTCCGGCCATGACAAAGCGAAGCTTTCTAGGTCTGCTTTGTTTTCAAAGTGGGCCGCTCGTCAGGTGCGGGTTTTGACTCCGGCACCCCGCAACGGTCATCGACACAGCGACGGCGGCCATCAGGGTGAGGAAGCCACGCCAAATGGGGGCGTAAGCGGCAGAAGAGGCGATAACCTAAAGCAAGAAGCGGTCGGATGGCACGCCATGTCAGTGGCGCTGCCCAAAACCCCAAACCAGCGGCTCGCCAGCTCCACAGGGTGGCGTCCAGGCCGGTTACCCAGCGGCCATCGGCGAAACGGGCGTGCAGCGAGGACTGCATTTGCTCGAACGTGAACCCGAGTGCCTTGGCGTCGAACGCACCGCTGCTGATGTCAATAAATAGCAGTCGACTCTCTGCGGCGTGTCGATGCAGGATCTTGATTTCGCGCGCACACAGCGGACATTGACCGTCAAAGTACAGCGTCAGTGGCCAATCCTTTTTATTGGACATTTCAAGCGACCTTGTATAGGTTTTTTACAAGATATGCTGAAAGAAAAGGACTGACAATGGGTTCTATCCTTTTGCCGTGAGATTGGTCGTTACGCTCAATCCCGGGGATGGTTTGCCTGTATTCTTGGTCGCGCTTATCGCTTGGGATCAACATGATCAAACCATCGCCAAGAGATCATCTACATAGGGGCGCGAGCCTTTCATGACCACCTCGCTGACCTCAAGACTCGCTCCGTAAGCGGGCTTTATAGAATCGTTCTTGTATTACTGAGCCTGCGGGCTCGCCTAAGTCACGCTGAAAAATGCGACCTTCTGGGTAAGACGATCAGCAAGCAGCGCTAACTCCTGGCTGGCCGTAGCAACTTCACGAGAGCCAGTTGCCGATTGCACCGTTGAGCTATGGATGCGCGTGATATTTTGCGCAACGTCTTCGGCCACGACGCTTTGCTGGATAGAAGCGCTGGCGATTTGGGCATTCATGTGGTTTATAGCGCCGACTTGCTGGCTAATTTTAGCTAACGCCGTCTGGGCGTTGCGGGTTTGCGCAACGGTGTGGCTTACCAGTTCGCAACTATTACGCATGGTTTGTGCAGCAGTTTCAGTACCGCTCTGCAAGGTGCCTATCATTTCGCGAATTTCCCGCGTCGACTCCTGAGTTCGATTAGCTAGAGAGCGTACTTCATCGGCCACAACTGCAAACCCTCGGCCATGCTCACCTGCTCGGGCCGCTTCGATGGCCGCGTTCAGCGCCAACAGGTTAGTTTGCGTGGCAATTGAATTGATTACCTCGATCACTATTTCAATCTCTTCACTACGCTTGGACACCTGTTCTACGGTATTGGTAGTTTCAACAAGTGTGTTGGCTAATTGTTCAATAGCGAGAGTGGTGTCCGCAACGACGCGATTACCGCTTACAACTTCAGCATCGGCTAGACGCGTTGCGTCCGCTGCTTGAGATGCATAGCTCGAAACTTCATTGACCGTTGCCGCCATTTGCGTGATTGCTGTTGCCACCTGCTCGGCTTCGTGGGTCTGCAGGCTGATTTGGCTGTTATTGGCAGACGATGTGGTCAACATATGCCTGGATGAATTGTTGACCTCTTGAGCAGCAATGCGTACTTCACTGATGGTGTCAGCCAAGCGGCTGAGGGCGGTTTTCAAAACGCCCATCACACTGTTCGGATAATCGGTATCAATCGTTTGTTGCAAATCGCCCGCGGCCAACCGTTGGATGGCCTGTGCAACCTGAGTCGGATCAGCACCCAGCGTTGACTTGACGAAGCGAATAATAGAGATTGCCAGGATGATGCTCAGCAGCAGCGCTATCCCGGTGGCCATGAGCATCAGTCCGCGAAACTCACTAGCGGTGGCTTGTACCGCACTGAGTTGGCTTTTGATTGAGGCTTCTTCATAGTCAATCAATGCATTCACTCGTTTCAACCACTCGCTGTATTCACCGGAGGTTTGGCGCAGCAGCAAAGCCTGTGCACCAGAAATATCCCCGGCGCGACGCAGGGCAATTACCGATTTAGTAGAAGCTAGCGTTTGCTTTTCAATGTCTTTAATCGCCCGTAACAACTGTTGCTCCTGCGATGTTATTCCTGCAATTGCGAATAGCTGATCCATTGGTATGGCTGAATCGGAGTAAGCCTGTTCTAGATTGATAACTTCATTGAGGTGGACGTTTAAGTCTTGTTCACTATCCACCAACACTGCGTCCCGAATAGCAATGGCCCGGTTGTGCACGCTTCCGCGAAAGTTAATAGCGTAGCGTTGAATCTTTGCCGCATTTTTGCTTACGTCTTCCAGGGTGGAATCGATAAAACCCACACGTTGAATGCCCACGGCGGTGATTAGTATGAGCAACGACACAATTACGGCGAAGCCAAGCCCTATGCGCGAGGCTAGTGAGATTGAGTTTTTCATGGGCTGAGCTCTTAGATAGACCCTGTAAGGGCAGGACTTGGTGGTTCCATTTTGCTATCCATGTCAAGGGCTGCTTGTGTGCCTCTACCGCCGATTTGAAAGTGACGACAGCCTGGCGAGGCACGAGCGCGAGCAGCTGGTGATAGCTGGCTGATGGCAGAGTGACACACATCGCTGAAAACCTATACGCGAATTTAATTTTGTATAGGTTTATTGCTTCTCGCAAAGTCGAAGCGCTGCTGGCAGTAGCAGTCTGGTTTCGGTGATGCACCAAGACGGCGAACGGATCGGCTCGTAAAAAGCTATGTGGCCCGATGAGGGAACTGGGATTGGTCAGCGAGAACCCGGGCTCGTATGCTTAAAAGCGACGGTGAACCTTTTTTACGATGCTTCAATCGACTCATGTCCGGTCGTGCTTCTCATCGGAAATTGACTGCGGTCGCTTGCGATGGTGGCTCATAGCCGCTAATAGTGAGGAGGTGCTTGGAGAGGATGTCGAGATTTGTTGTTGTCCCTGCAATCCCAACGGAAACGGGATCAATGCGTAACGGATCGCGCTTCTACTGCCAGACTGCACCTATAGGCTTTAACCTCTATGACAATGAGGAGAAGCTTCGGCTGAAGACTACCTATCAGACCCGAGAAGAAGCCGAGGGAGAGTGTCAGCGGCTTAACCTTGAGCGGCTTCAAAGCGTCCTTTCGGAACGGGAATCCGTGACTGCGCTATAGGCATTCACTCCTGCATAGTCATCAGGCGCCCGGTTTCCGAACGAGTGGATCAGGAGCTCGGGGAAGCACGACCTACACCTGTCTGTCGTGGATGCTAGGCATTCAGAATCGAACAAACAGCGTCTGCCTCTGCCCTGAGCTTGAACACGCCATGCTTGCTGGCTGACCCTCCCTCGACAAGATCAACAACCCTGTATCGCTTGCTGCCATCGTCCAGTGTGGTGGTTTCGAACAGTCTGGATCTCGCGTGACTACCAGTCTTCGTCTGCTCCTAGCATCCCATAGCCATTAAACCGACTTTCAATTTTGACGCGAGGCGTTTCTCCGTGCTCGCCCGACTCGTCGTGGTCACGCATCCCTTGAAGTCACTGTGTCATCTGGTGGCAACCGATCCACCCGCAGTGCATCAACGACTAGCGAAAAAGCCGGGGAGGGTTGCCGGCGGCTGGGGTAGTACAGGTGAAAACCTCCGAAAGGCTCACACCAGTCTTCCAGTACCCGAACCAGGCGCCCTTGAGCCAGTTGTGAGGCGAACTCGTCCTCGGGCAGGTAAGCGATGCCCAGCCCGCTCACGGCTGCATCGGCGATATGGGTGGTGGAGTTAAATAGCAATTGGCCGTTTACCCGAACTTTCAGCTTCTTGCCCTGGCGCTCGAATTCCCACGCGTCCATGCCGTCATAGGTGGGGAAACGTATGTCGATGCAGCGATGTGCTGCCAGATCGCGAGGGTGTTCAGGGACAGGGTTTTTGGCGAAATAGCTTGGCGCCGCCACTACGGCCATTCGTATAGCCGGGCCAATGGGCACGGCAATCATGTCTTGGGCCACCGTGTCACTAAAGCGCACGCCAGCATCGAAGCGGTCAGCGACGATATCGCGAAAGCCATAGTTGATATCGAATTCCAGCTTGATATCCGGGTACATCTGCAGCAGCGGCGTCAGCTTGGGAAGCAGCGTGGTCTTGATGATGTTGTCACCGCAGGTAATCCGCACTGTGCCGGCCGGTTTGTCGCGCAGCTCGGTCAAGGCTTCCAGTTCGGCTTCGATTTCATCAAAGCGATGGCCCACCGCTTCCAGCAACCGCTCACCCGCCGTAGTCAGAGAAACGCTACGCGTGGTGCGGGTAAGCAAGCGAATTTTTAGACGTGCTTCCAGGGCCGAAACCACCTGGCTTACTGCCGATTGGGTCACCCCAAGTTGCACCGCAGCGCGGGTAAAGCTGCCCACGCGCGCCACGGTCACAAAGGACAGCAAATCGTTGAAATTATGTTTAGCCATAGCGATGGCACTCGTGAGATTAATTAGGGCTTCTTATATCCGCATTAAGTACTCATTAGCTAATCAAAATCTAGTTATGCAGCAACAATAGCTGGCATCCCAGTCCCTCTGTGTGAAAGAGGGCCAAGCCTCGTGCTAACTGCCTGCGTCGCCGTTAGCTTTCCTCTGAAAAGGACGCCCCATGAAAAGACTTCTCGTAATGCTCGGGTTTCTGCTCAGTTCATTCACCGCGTCAGGAGCCGATATGTCCAACGGTGCAGATAACTTCTTCAAAAGTGACAAGGTGACCGTGCAAATGGTCAGCTTCAAAAATCAGTACGAGCTCAATGTGGTGGGCAATCTCTTCATCCCTAAAGGTCTGGCCAACGCTGCCCGCAGCCCGGCCATTATCGTTGGCCACCCCATGGGCGCGGTAAAGGAGCAAAGCTCTAACCTGTATGCGCAAAAACTCGCGGAACAGGGCTTCGTTACACTGGCGCTGGATTTGTCGTTCTGGGGCGAAAGCGAAGGCAGCCCACGCAATGCGGTGCTGCCGGACATGTACGCCGAGGACTTCAGCGCCGCTGTGGATTATCTCGGAACGCGGCACTTTATCGACCGTCAGCGCATCGGCGTGCTGGGTATCTGTGGCAGCGGTAGCTTTGTGATCAGCGCGGCCAAGATCGACCCGCGCATGAAAGCCATCGCCACTGTCAGCATGTACGACATGGGCGCCGCCAACCGCAACGGTCTCAAGCATTCGCAAACCCTTGAGCAGCGCAAGCAGGTCATCGCAGCTGCGGCCGAGCAGCGTTATGTGGAATTCACGGGCGGCAAGATCGAATACACCGGCGGCACTGTGCAGGAGCTCAATACCGATACCCACCCCATTCAGCGCGAGTTCTTTGACTTCTACCGCACCCCGCGTGGCGAATTCACTCCAACAAGCTCCTCGCCGCAACAGACCACCCGCCCGACGCTGAGCAGCAACACCAAGTTCATGAATTTCTACCCATTCGTAGATATCGAGAGTATTTCGCCCCGCCCGATGCTGTTTGTCGCAGGTGAAAACGCCCACTCCCGCGAGTTCAGCGAAGAGGCGTTCCGCCTGGCGGGTGAACCTAAAGAGTTGGTCATTGTGCCTAACGCCGGCCATGTCGATCTGTATGACCGGGTAAACCTGATCCCTTTCGCCAAGCTGACCCAGTTCTTCCAAACCCACCTGAAGTAACCGGCAAGCTCCACAGAGGCTATTCGATCTACGATGAACAACACTTGCGCTGACACCCAATTGGGCGCTACCTCCGCCATTGAAACAGGCACGCGTGCCAGTAGCTGGGGCGGCGTTTATGCGATGACATTGTGCGTGTTCGCGCTGATCGCATCGGAGTTCATGCCCGTCAGCCTGTTGACGCCGTTGGCAGACGACCTGCAGGTGAGCCAGGGCTTGGTAGGCCAGGGGCTGGCCATCTCCGGCGCGTTTGCTGTGTTGGCCAGCCTATCCATCAGTTGGATCGCC
The DNA here is from genome assembly GCF_059695935.1 of Pseudomonas sp. LBUM1660. Lineage (NCBI taxonomy): Bacteria > Pseudomonadati > Pseudomonadota > Gammaproteobacteria > Pseudomonadales > Pseudomonadaceae > Pseudomonas > Pseudomonas sp. LBUM1660. Next base: position 3,279,646 of record NZ_CP166795.1, read on the forward strand.
GGCAGCGTCAACAGAAAGACCCTGCTGTTGGCGCTGACCGGTTTGATGGCAGTGTCGGGCGCCGTTGTGGCACTCGCCCCGAACTACCTGACCTACATGGTCGGGCGGGCCCTGATTGGCATGGTGATCGGCGGCTTCTGGTCGATGTCGGCTGCCACCGCGATGCGCTTGGTTCCGGCCACGCAGGTGCCCAGGGCGTTGGCGGTTTTCAACGGCGGCAACGCCCTGGCAACGGTGGTGGCTGCGCCGCTGGGCAGTTATCTGGGATCGGTCTTAGGTTGGCGTGGCGCATTTCTCTGTCTGGTTCCGGTGGCGCTGATCGCCCTGGTCTGGCAATGGATCAGCCTGCCAAGTATGCCAACGCAGGAGCGCTCGCCAGGTGCAGGCAATGTTTTCAAACTGCTGAAGAATCGCACGGTGGCGCTGGGCATGGCCGCCAGCGGCCTGTTTTTCATGGGCCAGTTCACGCTGTTCACTTACCTGCGCCCGTTTCTGGAAACAGTCACCCTGGTCAACGTGCCGACGCTTTCCTTGCTGCTATTGGCGCTCGGCGTGGCTGGCTTTTTTGGCACGACGATGATCGGCGCAGTGCTGAGACGCAGCCTCTACGGCACCCTGAGTACGATTTCACTGCTGATGGCCGTGATTGCTTTGACGCTGATTCCTGCTGGCACTGGGGTGATCGCCGTGGCGGTGTTACTGGGGCTCTGGGGATTTATCGCAACGGCAGCGCCAGTGGGCTGGTGGAGTTGGATCGCGCACACCTTGCCACGCCACGCCGAGGCGGGCGGAGGACTGATGGTGGCAATCGTGCAGTTGTCCATCGCATTGGGCTCCACCGTGGGTGGCGTACTGTTTGACACTCTCGGCTACCAGAGCACTTTCATCGCCAGCGCAGCGCTGCTGATGCTAGCCGCCTTATTGACGTTTCTAACCTCCCGTTCGCCGGTGTCGCACACCCGGTGACCCTCCATTCGACGGAGCAAGGCCATGCATACGCGCAGTCTAGGCACCGATTACTCCCAAGGCTGGAAGGGCTTCTGGTTGGCGGCATTGATGCCATTGACCCTATCGGTTTTACCCCTCGCGGCTGCGACGGCTATCGCAGGCCCGTCAACAAGCATGGAGAAAACCACGATGTGGATGACCGTCGGCCAACAGCGTTTCGGCATATCCCTTGAAGATAACCCGACCACTCGGGAGCTTGTCGCCCGATTGCCGCTCAGCCTGGACATGACCGAGCTGCATAACAACGAAAAGTACGCCAACTTGCAGCATCCGTTGCCCACCCAAGCCTCCCGGCCCGGAACCATCCACAGCGGCGATTTGCTCTTGTACGGTGCAGACACCTTGGTGGTCTTTTATAAAACCTTCACCTCGTCTTACTCCTATTCCCGTCTCGGCCGCATCAACAACCCGGCAGGCCTGGCCGAGTCCCTGGGCCGCGACGATGTTCGGGTGACGTTTTCCGTTGACTAGGGCTGCCATGGTTAGCACGACCAGCACTGCTCAAGTGCTGCACGTCAGCCCCACTTAAACGTGACACAGGAGTTTTCCATGACGCCCACACGCTCTACCTTACCCCTGGCCGCACTGGCGCTGCTCTCTGCCACGTACTTCGCGCCAGTCGTCGCGGCCGAGCAGAACCCGGCTAGCCAGCAAATCACTCGTGCGGGAGAGCAGGCCTCGGTGACGGGGCCTCCCGAATATTTCACTGGTCGCGTAAGGCTCGACCCATTGACTTCTGCAACGGCCGACCTCAATACCTCAACGCTCTACGTCACCTTTGAGCCTGGCGCGCGTTCGGCCTGGCACACGCACCCTGCCGGGCAATATCTGGTGGTGACAGCGGGGGTAGGGCGTACTCAGGAATGGGGGAAGCCCGTGCAAGAATTACGTCCTGGTGATGTGGTGTGGTGCCCGCCGGGGGTTAAGCACTGGCATGGCGCCGCGCCTTCGACTGCCATGACACACATGGCTATTACCGGCACGAAAAACGGCAACAACGTCAGTTGGATGGAGAAGGTAAGCGATGAACAGTACCCAGCCAAGTAAGCGCTGCCATGTCCGGTTAAGGACGTTGGGCTTCGTACTCCTGACCAGTTTCGCCTGGGCTCAGATATCCAGCGCCAGTACTTTGCCCAAACTGGAGACACACATAGTGAGTGAGCAGACTTTAACCGCGAGGCAACAGGCCATCGCCCCTATCGGCGCCAGCATGGCGGTCGGCGATATGCCCCGTTTGCACGACGCGCTCAATCACGGTCTCGATGCCGGGCTGACGATTAGCGAGAGCAAAGAGATCCTGGTTCAACTTTATGCCTATGCTGGGTTCCCGCGCAGTCTCAATGCCCTGTCGCTGCTGATGAAAGTCCTACAAGAACGTGCCGCACGGGGTATTCATGATGCGCCGGGACGCGATCCAGGCCCTGTTCCCTCGGGGCGCACTTTGCTCGACCTGGGCACCGACAATCAAACCCGGCTGTTGGGCTCGCCGGTGTCAGGGACGCTGTTTGAATTCGCCCCCGCCATCGATCAGTTTTTGAAGGGCCACCTGTTTGGCGACATCTTTGCCCGCGACAACCTTGAATGGGCTGACCGGGAACTGGCCACCGTCGGGGCCATCGCCGCGATGCCAGGGTTAGAGCCGCAGCTGGAGTCGCATCTGAAGATCAGCATGAATGTTGGCCTGACAGTACAGCAGCTGCATCAGGTGGCTAGCGAACTGAAGGCAGGCGGTGAGCCGAATGGAGCTACGCGTATTTTAGTGGCTTTGGAAAAAATCAGCGGCTGAACGCTTCGCGAGATCGATATGCTGAAGGGGCATAGCGGTGCCTACCCATTCTTGGCAGTCACGAAGACGACTGAGCTCGGATGACAACGCTAGCCGCTCAGTGGTAATGGGAGTATCGATGGCTCAGGACTCTAGCAATCGCTAAATTCAAGCGGCAGGCTTCATCCGGCGTAAGCGTTCGGTGAAGACACTTGATTCGGGCTGTGCGCTCTAAAATCTCAACAGCTCGTCGTTTTAGAGCGCCTCAAGCGTCGGCAGACCGTATGGATACGATAAATAAACGGCTTGTCATCGGATTACTAATACCGTGCTCCACCTTTCAACCTCGGTCATCAACACCCACTATCGGGCAGCAGGTAAATCCCGGGCGCGTGAACGTTCGGCTACCTGCTTTGGGTTCAATTGTCTACAAGGTTTATCCGAGCCCACTGCTCGGCGGTGGTGACTTGAATCGACTGCTGCTCGTTGAAAGTGGCAGCTTTGGGCCACGCCACGCCTCTGCCTTGTGCGAACACAGCGCGGTACTTTTTGATGTGATGAGTGGGATCTTTCTCCAATTCCTGGGTTAAGTACGGAACAGTCCACACGTTACGTTTGAATGGACGTCCCAGAACACGTTCAAGGATGCTCGCAACCTGCCCATATGTCACAGTGTCGCCAGAAAGGTAGACGATTTGATTGCGGAAGCGAGGTTCAAAGAAAACGATTTCCGCTGTCAGAGTACCGATGTCCTCTGGTGTCGTGAGCGTCACGCTGTTCTCAAGACTGCCTAGGGCGTTCACTGTGTCGTTTTCGAAGTCCACGACCTCAAATACAGGCTCGAAAAGGAAACTGGTGAACATACCCGTCGAGATGATTACCCATTCAGTTTTGTTTTGGGCGCGAAGCAAATCGCGCACATCGAGCTGAGCATCGAATAGATCCTGGGGACTGCCCCGACCGATCACCTCAAAATCGACGCCAAACTGCCATGGGAAGTAGCGCTTCACTCCGGACTTGAGAGCTGCTGTAGCCAACTTCATCGGGGTTTCTCGACCCGCAACCATGCCTGCGCAGCCTATTACGGTATCGAACCGTGCGAACACTTCAGCAAGCTGATCGATTGAATCATTCACTAGGTCTGCGGCGACCATTTGGATGCCCAGACTACGAAGCTCATCGATTTCTACCTTTTTCTCCGGCACCTGAGTGTTGATGGTCGAATCCCTGAGCAGGACGCTGATTTTGGAGCCGGGCGTACGCTTAGCTACCCGCGCAAGATTGCGCAAAACCGGAAGGCCAAGTTCACCGGCGCCTAGAACTAAAATTGATTGGGGGGAAAGCTGGGTCACTTCGGTCATGATTTCTCCTGAGACCTGTTGCCTGTAAGATGAGCGAATGCTTGCACGATTCAGCAACGCTCGTAAGAAGGCACACGCGTGATACCAGGGGGAGAAATGACCGATCATGAAACTCTTAGCCAAGCAGAAGCTATCTGCCGAACGCTTAGAGAAGATGATGATGGAGTCAGACGGGAAGTCCTCACTCACGCAGGTAGTCGCTGGTCATTGGGCATCCTGCATGCATTAGGTGTGTACGGTAAAATGCGCCATGCCGAGATAAAAAGGCAGATGGCTGGTGTGACTCAGCGAATGTTGACGAAGACGCTACGCACCATGGAGCGTGATGGTCTAGTGATTCGGCGGGAATTTGGTGAAATTCCGCCCCATGTTGAGTATGAGTTGACCCCGCTGGGAATGGGGCTATTGATCCGTATGTCCCCTATTTGGACTTGGGTAGTTGAAAACGTTGACGACTTCCGCAAGGCACGCCGTACTTTCGACAGTCAGGGTGGCAAAAAACCTTCATGGCAAATCCCCACACAGATTCCAGTAAATCCAGAAGCGCCTGAATAATCGTTATCGTTACACAGGCCGGCATCCATTGATGCGAGAGTAGTTGCTCAACCTCACTTCTTTGAGGTGTCGCCGCGCCCTTGAATGCCCAAGGATGTCACTTGCCGGTCACGTCTCTTTACTTGGCGGCGCCCGTACTTAAATGTCGCTTCCTCAAAAATTCAAAGACTTAAGCTTCCAGTCCCTCAACGGGGGCTTTTGTTCTCAGAGAGGCAGTTTCCCCCGTCGACCACGAGAAGCTCGCCTGTAATGTAGCTGGACTCTGGAGAAGCAAGAAAAGCTACCGCCGCAGCGACCTCGTCTGGTCTACCGGCACGCCCTACGGGAACATACTGCGCTGCGGTGATTTCATCTGCAGTGCTGGACTGCGTTGCGATCCACCCAGGGGCGACAGAGTTCACGGTGATCCCGTATGACGCGACTTCCAGCGCCAAGCTCATGTTCATGCCCACAATCCCCGCTTTCGCCGCCGCATACGCGGCCTCGCCAGGGTTGCTAACGCGGGTGCCGGTCGTAGAGCTTATATGGACGATGCGACCGTAACGACGGTTCTTCATCCCCGGCAACACAGCGCGGGTAAGCAAAAATGCAGTGGTCAGATTACGGGCAATCGAAGTGTTCCACATATCGATGCTCATATCGGCAACTTCAGAGAACGTTTCGGCTTCACCCTGAATCGCCATACCGGCGTTGTTCACGAGTACATCGATTCGCCCCCATAGTGACTCAGCCCAAGTCACCAGTTCGACGACCTGAGCTGGCTGAGTGAGATCTGCAGCGCGTCCTTGCGCCTCATAACCTGCCTCGCTCAGTTCCGCGACGCGATCATGGATACGGGCACTGCTGCCGGTGATGATCAACTTTGCGCCCGAGTCCCCAAGCCGCCGCGCGATAGCTAGACCAATCCCATGTTCGCTGCCAGCGCCACTGACTAATGCGACCTGACCACTCCAACTTTTGAACATTGCACTGCTCCACAGGGTTACACAGGAAGTACTGTTTGACAGTCCAGAGTAAGCCATTGGATAGACAGATGGCAGTTCTTGAATTGGCCACAGTTTGTGATGAGCAGCCATCTTGAAATGCAGGCACTGAGCATGATCTCAAGGATGCGAAGCTCCTCAGATGCCGTCGCCTGCTTGCCCTAAAAGGAATGGGGCAATGACCTAGTTCTACAAAGCGACTCATTACGCTGAACCCAGCTTCGGATCGCCATCAATATCTCGGCCAGGCGGGGCGTTTGGGCCTACAGTCTTGAGTGTCGCTCACTGCAAGGAATACAAATGAACGCGTTGCCTTCAACCTCTCTGCCAAAGCACGTCAGCCTGCTGGGTTATGGCGGTCTGTTGCCGTTTATTTTTCTGGCGCTGCTGATCCCGTTCTCTCTCGACTATCGGCCGTTGTTTGCGATTGCGCTTGTTAACTATGGCGCAGTCATCCTGAGCTTTGTCGGCGCCTTACACTGGGGCTTCGCCATGACCGTGCAAGACATGAGCGCTGAGCAGGGCAGAGACCGGTTCATCTGGAGTGTCATTCCTGCGCTTATTGCTTGGATTGCCACGTTACTGCCAATGCCATTGGGTTGCTTGCTGTTGGTCATCGGCTTAGTTGTCCACCTCCGGCAGGACAGGCAGCTGTTGCGGGTTACGAGCTTGCCCGCTTGGTACCTGCCGATGCGATTACGGCTTACCCTCGTGGCGAGCGTCTGCTTGCTGCTTGCCGCGATCGTTGAGGCGCTTCATTCATGAAGCCTCGTGAGCCCGGTTCGTTGCCCGTGCCTGGCAGCCGCTTATCGCGGTTGATGCGTTTTGGCAGTTTGGCTTCGGGCGTCGCGGGCGGCATGCTAGCCGAAGGCGCTCGGCAGTGGGTTCAGGGCAAACGTCCGGCGCTCAGCGAACTGCTGTTGACGTCGGGCAATGTGCATCGGGTGGTCGAGCAACTGTCGCAACTGCGTGGCGCCGCCATGAAGGTTGGGCAGTTGTTATCGATGGATGTAGGTGATTTGTTGCCGCGCGAGTTCAGCGAAATCCTTTCTCGTCTGCGTTGCGACGCTCACCCTATGCCTATGAGCCAGTTGGTGGCAGTCCTCAACGAAAGCTGGGGCAAGGGGTGGGAAGGGCGCTTCGAACGGTTTTCCTTCACGCCATTGGCGGCAGCGTCCATCGGCCAGGTTCATGCTGCGAAAGATAGGGACGGCCAACGCCTGGCGATCAAGGTGCAATACCCTGGCGTGCGCGAGAGTATTTCCAGCGATGTGGATAACGTTGCTACCTTGCTGCGCATGTCCGGGATGCTGCCTAAGGGCATGGACATCGGCCCATTGCTCCAAGAGGCCAAGCGTCAGCTACAGGATGAAGCGGACTACATGAAAGAAACCGCGCACTTACAGCGCTTTGATCAACTGTTGGCGGACAGTCCTGACTTTCTGGTTCCTCGTGCGTATGCCCAGTTCAGCACGCCGAATATTTTGGTGATGTCCTTCGTTGACGGAGTAGCGGTGGAGTCAATAGAGCACGCGCCCCAGGCAGAGCGCGACCGGATCATCATGTTGCTATTCGGCCTGTTTCTTCGCGAGGTGTTCGAGTTCCAGTGCGTGCAGACCGACCCTAACTTTGCCAATTACCGTTATCAGCAAGGCTCCGGCCGGATGGTGTTGTTGGACTTCGGCGCCACGCGACTTTATGACCGCAACACTACCGAGGCTTATCGCCGCTTGCTGATTGCAGGCCTGCATGAAGACCGTGCCGCCATCACCAATGCCGCGCTGGACGTCGGCTACTTTCAGCCTGAAACGCTGCCCAAACACCGAGCGGTGCTCACTGATCTTATTACACAGGCCTGCGAGCCACTTAGGCATCAAGGTGCCTATGACTTTGCGACGTCTGACCTGGCCATACGCCTGCGTGATACGGGTTGGGAACTAGGTGCCGACCGCGACTTCTGGCACACGCCACCTGTGGATGTACTGTTTCTGCATCGCAAGGTGGTAGGTTTGTACCTGTTGGCCGCGAAGCTGGAGGCGCGGGTGAATGTCCGGGGGCTGTTCGAGCCTTACGTGATTTGAGCGCTTTATGGACGATAAATGCTCGCCTTGGGTACCACTGTTGCTTAACCAGGCCTTTACACAATTCTCGGCCCGCAAGTATCTGATCTCTGATTCAATTGGCGATTTTCTGGGCTGCGGAGCTATAGCTACATCGGCTATAGCTCATTCGGGCTTAAGCCAGGCTCGACCCAAAGTCTTCATATGCCCTGAGCGATTCACTCCGCAGTTGGCCTGCCACGATTGATTCGAGAGGCGCATTGCAGCTGCCTCATTTTTCCGGGGCGTCACCAAGCCGTCCGCTATCCCAGGCTTCAGCGAGTTCGTCTATCCGATCCGTGATTTGAGGTTTTTTTGATAGGACTAGGCATCGCGTGTTGCCGACAAACTCCTCGATCAGAAACACAGAGTCGCCGACATCCAGTTCGAGCTCCTGCAACGCTTCATCCGGAATTCGAATCGCACCGTCACCATCCCATTCTTCGATGACGATTTTCATCGGTGGCTTTTTCACATTTGATCTCCGTTGCTATGAGCCGGCAAGCCGTTCCCGCCTGTAGATTTTTCAGTGGCACGTTTACAGATCCGGATAATCATCAAGCTTAAGGCTAGGAGCGCCTCCGTCCTCCGGTTCGCGCTTAGGCGTATATATCACTCCAGCTTCGGCGTCCGCACGCATCTGTTCAATCTCCTTCTGAAATGCTTCGTCCTGAACCGTTGGTTTGCTGATGTATGGCTTTCGATCAGGTACAGGCTTGGCAGCATAAGTGGTGACTGCGTCTGGATCGTGCTGCAGTTTTTCTTGGACCTGCGATTCCAGCATCGCACGGAGGGCGTCTTTGTCAGGACGGGTGAGCAATTTGTTACTCCTAGTTGGCGGTCAGTGATTGGCTCATTGGATGGTGAAAGACGGGAGTCCAAGCCCTAACTGTAACCGCCTGCGGTAAATGACTTTATAAAGTTTGAAAATAGCAAAAACAGGACGCATGCCTCAGTCTTTGTCGGTGCCGGCCTCGGTTTGCCAAGTCGGCCCACGATAGACTGAGGGTTGTGCCGCGTGGCCGATTGCGTCGCAGTTCAACGACGTGTACAGCATCATGAACGTATAGGGTAATTGACACCTCATGGGGCACCCTCCAGCTAGCCTAAAATCAGCCCGAGCCGGTAATTAAAACCAGTTCGTACGACTGAAACACTGACGAAACATTCCGGCCATATGATTCGCCCACCGAAATCTAGGAGGGTTGGAGATGAATCGGCCATCAAGAAGCATGCGCAAACTGCTCGACTCCGTAGCCACCAATAATGAGGTTGCGGCGCTTGATGTGATGCGTGCTGCTGAGCAGCTCGAAGATGAGGTGCTGCGCCAACGATTGTTCAATCTGATTCATCGGCTCAACCAAGACGCCAATGAATTGCGAATGGCGAGGGACGATATCCAAGGTGGTGCCATAAAGCTCGCGTGATCGGTCTCGTAGGATTTCTGTGTTCGCTCCTTCGGGCCAACGCGGCCCGGCTAAAACCTTGTTTTCTGGCGCAGCAGAAAACCGGCATGCGGCAATCCCACGCGGGAGTTGTAGTATCTCAGCCATGTCGCAGAGGTGTTAAATCTTCAGTGGCCAGACAGAAACTGTCATCGACCCTATGCGGAGATCAAGTCCTCTTAACCGGAGCTTTTTTTGCTTGAGCTAGAGGACGAATTGGTAGCCGGTCATTGCAAGGTTTTGGGCACTGGTAAGCTGGCTTCTTTTAGACCGTGATCACCAGCATGACAACGCAATGGAAGCCATCTTGGTTAGGACGACTCCTCACACGCTCTAAGCCGTGGCAGCTATTGGACAACTCGCTCCAGTCCCGTCCGGCATACGATGAGATCACGTGGTCGACCACTCAGACCAAGATTCTCGCTGCTTAGCCAGATCTTTGCATTTTGCTCGTTTCCTACGAGCGCGAGCAATGACTGATGCAACTCAACCAAAAGCAAGGCCCGCCCCACGCCTCGGTGCTAGGTTCAAGCAGTTATTGTGCTTGGCGTAGAAGCCGCACCGTGGAAACCTGCTCGTCCAAGACAGCTGATAGCTCAGTATCATCAAGCGACAGCCATTCGCCAGCCCGGAAAAATGCTTTGCCAAGTACAGCGTTATCCGCGTTCGATGTGACTGATTTCATGCTCCACCATTTGGTCTGTGATGACCGAATTTATCAATCCATCTCCAGCGACCAGTAAGGCAGCCGCTGATCGGCGACTAAATTGATCCGTCAATGTTCTGAATGGAACATTCTGAATTACTCCGTACGTGAACAGCTCCAGTAGCCATGCAATCAATGGTCTGTAAAGTGATTTCGTGCTTTGTAACACTGCTTACGTTGCAGCGCACAAAGCTACGTTACAGAACCCAGAAGTCGAGGGGCGGGCAGGCAAGCATAGCGCGCAGGCGTGCGGATGGAAGCCCGCTAGGGCCAAGACCAGCGCCTTGCGCGTAGGCTTGGTTTACGACAGCCATCCCCGACCAGGGGCACGCCCAAAACCATGGCCTCTCACCAGCCCGCATAATGAGTAACCAAGTGGCCCCAAGGGGAGGGTAGTGCTACACGCTGAATTCTGTTTTTGCTTCTTTGGGGTTTGTGGGCTTAAAGCGGAGTTAGGCTTGTTGGAGCGGCTTTTCTCGGCACACGGTCAGTGGCAATTGTTGTGTAATTCATGCTTCAGGCTCTGCATTGACCGAATGATATGCGCTGCAACGTAGTCCAGGCAGATCTCAATAAATGAGTGGAAAAGCACGAATGGTTTTTCCATTTAAATCTTTAAATGGAAACGCCCTCTGGAACATCCACTTATTTCGTTGAATACCTGAGAGAGCCCTGTTTTTGTGGGTTTCACGGGTTTTAAGTACGATTAGCACATGGCATTTCCACTTATTGTTTTAATAAACAACGGCGTCATCGAGGGAGGCCACGATCCAGCTACGTGTTGTTGATCATGTCGTTCAGGAGCGGCGGCGAGCAGGCATGCATCAGTGCGTGATTGCAACACGAACGATGGTGGATATGGCGCTGGCCCGGTATTACGGGGCTTTGAGGAAGTTGCAGCGGCTTTGAGAGGCTTCGGTTTAGGGGCTGGTGTGCAAGCGGACGCTGAGTTTCAGCAGGTCTACGGAAAGACCTTGGCAGCGCTCTGTTGGCATGGAATGTCCACTTGTTTCGTCTCAGGAAACGGAGGGTGGGAATGTCCACTCATTTCCTCAAAAATCGCTGGAACCCCTGTCTTTCGTGGGTTTCAGGGCAGCCATGGATTCGCACCTTCGGATCTCAGTCCATTAATTTCTCCTTGGGCTAGGGAGCTATTACATTTGAGCTTAATTAATAAATATTGTTGTTAATCAGTAGTTTACGAATTTTTACCTAACAGATTTTTCCACTGATTTCGTTAAAAAAACCTGTCGCATTGGCATGCTGAATGCGCTCAAGCCCTCGGGAATCAAGGGTTTGAGGGGAATAGCAAGGGGCTTTCCACTTAAACCGCGATTGGCGCACCATCGCGAGGTTGCTTGAAAGAACCCTTGGTAGAAGTTCCATACCGACACACTATTTAACATAATATACATTATGCGAAGCGCTCTATACAGGTCTGGGGGGCTCTGTGGTCAGATTTGAAGGCAGACACTGCCTCTTACGCATTACGCATCACCTGGGCCAGCTTGCTGCCTGGCGATGTAACTCATAATGAATGCATCCTGCGATCCACGCTCTTTGTGATATCCAACCACGTTGGCCAACGTCCACCGCAGCATCCTCATCAGAATCGGGTCAGAAAATTTTGCGCTGTTGGACTCGTATGGATACCGGCTGTTGGTGAACACGCGTCGATATCTCTCAAAGCAATCTTCTTGGCTGTCCGGTGCCAGGCTTCGCCGGATCTGTTCAGGAACGGCATGAAATAGCGTCAACAAATCATGCCCATCAAGACGTTGGTTACGATCGGTTTTCCCCGAGTCCTGAAGGCGTTTGTGAGCCGCCTTAATGGCATCCTTATCAAGGTCGTAGGTTTCACCTGTCGTTCCCTGGTTCAGGTCAGGAATAGAAAGAAATGTAGTGGTCAACTAATCCCGGACACGACGTTAAGTTTTTCTTCGGCCCGAGCTGGCGCCAGCCCACCGTTGAATTGATGGGGTCGAATCCAGTTGTACCGATGCATCAAGAAATGGCTGATATCGCGCTGGGCTTCTTGGGCCGTTCTGTAACCCAGAGTCGGTATCCATTCGGTTTTCAAACTGCGGAACACGCGCTCCATCGGCGCATTGTCCCAGCAATTTCCCCGGCGACTCATGCTCTGGCGCATGCGATAACGCCACAGCCTCTGGCGAAATAAACGACTCGCGTACTGCGACCCTTGATCCGAGTGAAACAGCAGGCCCTGAGGCCTTCCTCGTTGTTCGTAGGCCATATCCAGCGCCTTGATAACCAGCTCGGCGTCCGGCTTTTCCGACAACGCCCAGCCCACCACCCGGCGCGCGCAAAGATCCATCACGACAGCCAGATAATGCCATTTCCCCTGAGCCCAAATGTAGGTGATGTCGCCGCACCACACTTGGTTGGGTGCCGGGACATCGAACTCCCGATTCAAGATGTTCGGGATATCCAACCGCTCAACCGTCGCCCGTTTATAAGCATGAGACCCTGGCTGTTTGCTCACGAGGTCAAGCTCACGCATCAAGCTGCGTACTTTGAACCGACCGAGTTGCTCACCATCGTCACGCATCAACGAGAGAATGCTACGGCTGCCGGCAGCACTGCGACTTTGCGAAAACAACTCGCTCACCCGGCTGCGTAGCCGAAGCCGTTCGACATCAGGCGTTCGACGCTTGAGGCGGTGGGCGTAGTAACTTGAGCGGTTGATTTCAAACACTTGGCACAGCCAATCAACCGGCTCGTGGACGCTCAGCTGATTGATCAGCGCGTACGCTCGTGATCTTCCGACATCAAGAGCGCGGTAGCCTTTTTTAGTATCGATTTCTCCCGTTCAAGGCGGGCGATCCGGGCTTCCAGCTCCTGGATTTTCTGCTGCTCTGATGTCAGCGCTTTGCTCTGCGGAGTAACGCCTTGGCGTTCCTTCTGAACCTGGTCAACCCAACGGCGCAGGGCCGACTCGCCGACGCCGAGTGAACGGCTGGCTTCGATGTAGCTGTAGTTTTGCTTGAGCACGAGGTCGGCAGCCTCGCGCTTGAACTCAGCGGAAAAGGAACGGCGTTGTTTGGTCATCTGACACCTCGATCTGGCGAGCATTCTCGCCTATATGGGTGTCCGGTTTCATTAGACCACTACAAAAGCTCTTTAGCAGGATCTCCATGCCGATCGCTGCATTGACTTGCGCTACGTGCGGTAGATGTTGCGCATCCAGAAGCTCGGCTGCTTTTAGGTAGCTGTGCGCGCTTTCCAGCATCCAGCCTGGGAAATGATCCATTGATGTTTTTTCCCTGATTGGCAGATGCTGATTTTCTCACCTTGAGCGATATCGTCCATTTTTGGAAGATAGCGTTCAAGGATGAGCTACCCTACTCTTTTGATGCTATATAGTTATAACTATACTAAATGACTGTTTAGTTCAGTTATAACTGCTGTGGCGTCGAAGACGCTACTGCAGAAGCTTCGCTGCTCTGAGCGGCTGAATCGTCTGTTCAGTCCAAACCGGTCTGGAATCCTCGACTGACGATCCCAACGAGATGGCCGCTTGCTGCGATGCTGGGATTTGTTCCTGGTGAACGATCGGCGCCGGCTCCTTCTGCGTCATCGTTTTCATCCGCCAATACGCATACGCACTGCCACTGATAACGACCAACACCTCCGCAGCCAGCATCATCAAGGTTTTATAGGGCGGCCGAGCTTTATGCGTGTCCAAAACCGTCGACGTATACCGCTTGAAAACCTCAGGGTTACAGGGGGACGCCACGTTCGCTTCTGACTTATAAATGCCGGGGCACTGTGCCCCGACTTCACCGCAATTAGAAGGCTTGCGAGGCGGTCGTTCAGGCTATCCGGCTTCGAATGCTGCTCTCCAATCGAAGGGCGCCCCGCTCCAGCCTCTCTTTAATAGACTTGAGGAACGATGAGTTCCGGTGGCGTCGGACTGCGGGAGTAATCCTCCTGTCTTACGCGTTGCGGTAGTTCGATCACCGGTAGCTCTACTTCTTCATAGGGCATCTGCCCGAGCAGGTGGTGGATGCAGTTAAGTCTTGCTTTCTTCTTATCATCGGCTTGCACCACCCACCATGGCGCTTCGGCGATGTGGGTGCGTTCCAGCATCACTTCCTTGGCCTTGGTATAGGCTTCCCAGCGCCGACGGGACTCCAGATCCATGGGGCTGAGTTTCCACTGTTTGAGCGGGTCGTGAATGCGACTGAGAAAGCGCAGGTGCTGTTCCTGGTCGGAAATGGAGAACCAATATTTGATTAGCTGAATGCCGGAGCGTGCAAGCATTCTTTCGAACTCTGGTACGGTGCGGAAGAACTCTTCGTACTGATCGGCGTTGCAAAAACCCATCACCTGTTCGACGCCTGCGCGATTGTACCAACTACGGTCGAAGAGCACGATCTCACCCGCTGCCGGCAGGTGTGAGACGTAGCGCTGGAAGTACCACTGAGTACGTTCGCGGTCATTGGGTGCAGGCAACGCGGCAACCCGACACACGCGAGGATTGAGCCGTTGGGTAATGCGTTTGATGACACCACCTTTGCCCGCGGCATCACGACCTTCGAACAGAATGACTACTTTGTGGCCTGTCTTTACCACCCAGCTTTGCAGCTTCACCAATTCGCCTTGCAGGCGGAATAGTTCGCTGAAATAAACTCTTCGAGCTTCCTTCTCACTTCCTTCCTCTACCTGCTCATCGAACAGAGCATTCAGGTCAGTGCCGTCTTCGGATAATTCCAGTTCCAGCTCTTCGTCACTGTGATCAAGCAGCTCACGGTGGATGCGCTGTATCAGGGTGTCTTCGGTTGATAGCATGGGAGCAACTCGCGTCGGGAAGGGCCTGAGTCAGTGTTAGTCGTACTTTGTTACGAAGTAATTACAAAAACTTTTGCTTCAAAGCAGGCTCGTATCAAAGGCGGCTACGGGTGCAAGGCGATATCGAGCTGGCAGACAATTCAGTCAGCGGGATCTTGTGCCATCCGACTTTCATAAAAGCGTAACAAGATTGTTGCAGAGTTCCGGAGCCCCCTATCACAAGGAGTTCCTTCGATGAAAAATTTGATGAAGTCTGCTGCGCTCGCCATTACGGTTTCTCTTTGTGCAACCTCAGTGTCTTTCGCTGCAGAAAGCGTTCGCCTGACAGGTTCCGGCGCCAGTTTTCCGGCTCCGATTTACCTCACTTGGTTCAAGGATTTCAGCAAGAAAACCGCTGGCGTCACCGTGGATTATCAATCCAAGGGCAGCGGTGCAGGTGTGCAGGACTTTCTGAACAAAACCGTTGATTTCGCCGCCAGCGACTCGGCGATGAAAGACGAGGACATCGCCAAGGTTGCCGAAGGGGCGCAGTTGTTGCCGATGACCGCGGGTGAAATCGTCCTGGCCTATAACCTGCCGGGCAGTCCTAAAGCGCTGAAATTGCCACGCGACGTTTACTCCAACATCTTCCTGGGCAAGATCACCCAATGGAACGACCCGCAGATCGTCGCGGCCAATCCGGAGCTGAAATTGCCTGCTACGCCGATCACCGTTGTCGTGCGTGCAGACTCCAGCGGTACTACCGCGGTATTCACCAAGCACTTGGCGGCTATCAATCCGGAATTCAAGCAGGCGCTGGGTGAAGGCAACACCGTCAACTGGCCGGCCAGCGACAAATTCATCAAATCGCCCAAGAATGATGGTGTGACGGCCACCGTACGCCAGACCCCAGGTGCGATTGGCTACATCGAATACGGCTTCGCCAAGCTGGCCAAGGTCGACTTTGCCCAGTTGCAGAACAAGGCCGGCAATTACGTTGTGCCGAACGCGGAAAGCGGTGCCGAAGCTCTGGCTGCGGTGAAGATGCCTGAAAGCCTGGTGGCCTGGCTGCCTGATCCGGATGGTGCCAAGTCCTACCCGATCACTTCCTACACCTGGATGATCTTCCGCAAGCAAAACGAGAACCCGGCCAAGGCCAAAGCCATGCGTGAAATGGTCGAGTACAGCCTGACTGAGGGTCAGAAGATTGCCGATTCCATGGGCTACATCCCCCTGCCGCAATCGGTCGTCGATCAGGTTCGCAAAGCTTCCGCCAACATCCAGTGACGCTCGCGAGGCCTCTCTCGGCGTGTGCTTTCTAGCCTCGCCGGAGAGTTCTCCCCTACGCCGGAATAGCCCATGAACAAGCCATTTGTCGTACCGGTTAACCCGGACTCTGCCTGCCGCCCACCGTCTGCAAAGGATTTCCTGGTTGATCGCACCTTCCGCGCGCTTGCGCGCATAGGTGTGGTTCTCGTTCTGGCGCTGGTCTTTGCCTTGGTGTTCGAGGTAGGACGCAAGGCCGTTCCAGGCATGGAGAAACACGGTCTGGACGTCCTTTTGGGGACCGTGTGGGACGTGAACCAGGGCAAGTACGGCATTCTGCCGGCCATCTGGGGCACGCTCTACAGCGCCTTCATCGCATTGGTGATCGCGGGCTTTTTCGGCGTCAGCATGGCGATTTTCCTGACCCAGGATTTCCTGCCCGCGAAACTTGCGGCCGTTTTTCGCACCATTGTTGAATTGCTCGCGGCCATTCCCAGCGTCGTTTACGGACTGTGGGGAATCTACGTGGTGATCCCGGCCATTCGACCTCTCACGGATTGGCTGAACAGCGAGCTTGGCTGGATACCCTTTTTTGGTACGACTTTGAGTGGACCAGGACTGCTACCTGCCGCGTTGGTACTTGCCATCATGATTCTGCCGACCATTGCTGCCGTTTCGCAGGATGCCCTCACGGGCGTTCCGATGAAAACCAAACAGGCGGCCTATGGCATGGGGACCACCCATTGGGAAGCGATTCTCAAGGTCATGGTGCCCTCCGCTGCCACCGGCATTTTTGGCTCGCTGGTGCTGGGTCTGGGCCGGGCCTTGGGTGAAACGATGGCTCTCGCCATGTTGGTCGGCAACTCGAACAATATTTCCCTTTCTCTGTTTGCACCCGCCAATACGCTGGCCGCCTTGTTGGCGCTGAATTTCCCCGAGGCGGGACCGACCGAGATCGAGGTGTTGATGTATGCCGCACTGGTCCTGATGTTGATCACCCTGATCGTGAACATCATCGGCTCCATGATCATGGTCTATGCCCAGCGTGGTACTAAATGATGACTGACCTCACGTCCACCTCCAGCGCGCTGCCAAGCTTGCAGCGCAAATTCGAAGGCCGCGCCCTGCGCAGTCTGGTGCTTACCACGCTGGTCTGGGCTGGCGCCCTGCTGGCCAGCGTACCCCTGATTTCCGTGCTTTACATGCTGATCACGCGGGGTGGTGCCCGCCTCAGCCTTGAGGTGTTCACCGAGCTACCTCCGACCGGGTTCGAGACGGGCGGCGGATTCGGCAACGCGATGGCGGGCACCTTTGTCATGGTCGGTATCGCGGCTGCAATCGCGGTGCCGGTCGGCATCATGGCGGCCATCTTTCTGGCTGAACTGGGACCGGACAGCAAGCTGGCCAACGCCGCGCGCTTCGCCGCCAAGATGCTCACCGGTCTGCCATCGATTCTGGCCGGGGTTTTCGCCTACGCCCTGGTGGTGATGACCACCGGTACCTACTCGGCACCGGCGGGCGGTGTGGCACTGGCCGTACTGATGCTGCCTATCGTCGTGCTCACCGCTGAAGAGTCGATGCGGATGGTGCCCAAGATCATGAAGGATGCCGCCTACGGCATGGGCTGCACCCGATCGCAGGTGATCTGGAAAATCGTATTGCCTACCGGCCTGCCGGCGATCCTGACCGGCGTAATGCTGGCGGTGGCCCGTGCAGCTGGCGAAACCGCGCCGTTGTTGTTTACGGCCCTGTTCAGCAACTACTGGATCTACCACGACGGCAACCTGGCGGTGATGAATCCGACCGCGTCGCTGGCCGTACTGATTTACAACTTCTCCGGCATGCCGTTCGACAATCAGCTTGAGCTCGCCTGGGCGGCATCACTGGTGTTGGTGATGATCGTGCTGATCGTGAATATCGTCAGCCGTATTTTCGGCAAGCCAAAGTTTTGAGAATGGGAGCAAATAGTGTGAATGTATTATCTGCGCAAAAAGTCGCTCCGCTCGAGGCCCAGGTACCTGTGGTCATGGACTGCAAGCTGGACAAGATTTTCTACGGCAACTTCATGGCGGTACGTGACAGCCATGTGCCAATCGAAAAAAACAAGATCACCGGATTCATCGGCCCCTCCGGCTGCGGCAAAAGTACGGTGCTGCGCAGCCTCAATCGAATGAATGATCTGGTAAAAGGCTTTCGTTTCGAGGGCCATGTGCATTTCCTCGGGCAAGATGTCTATGGAAAGGGTGTTGATCCCGTGGTTGTGCGCCGCTACATCGGGATGGTGTTTCAACAACCAAACCCTTTCTCCATGAGCATTTTCGATAACGTCGCTTTTGGCCTGCGCCTCAATCGCTACCAGGGCGATCTGGGTGATCGCGTCAAGCACGCCCTGCAGGGCGCGGCGTTGTGGGATGAAGTAAAAGACAAGCTCAAGGTCAGCGGCCTGTCCCTTTCGGGGGGCCAGCAGCAACGGCTGTGTATCGCCCGCGCCATCGCGACCGAGCCGGAAGTCCTGTTGCTGGATGAGCCGTGCTCGGCACTCGACCCGATTGCCACCCGCCGTGTCGAGGAATTGATGGTCGAGTTGAAGAAGGATTACACCATCGCGCTGGTCACCCACAATATGCAGCAGGCGATCCGTGTCGCTGACACGACGGCATTTTTCTCGGTGGATATTTCCCAGGGCACGCGTACCGGCTATCTGGTTGAGATGGGCCCCACGGCCCAGATATTCGACAATCCCCGCGAGCAAATGACGAGCGATTACATCAGCGGCAAATTCAGCTAATCGACAAACGTCCGGTCAAGACCGAAAGCAGCCAATGGCAAACGACATTGGCATGCCTTCGGTCTTTTTACCTCTAACACTTCTAATCAGGATTGCCAATGTCCGCAAAGCGTCGTCTTGACTTGCCAGCAATCGAGCGTGCACTCCGTAAGGTGCAGGGTCGCTTTGCCGAGCTCAGCAGGCACTTCACCGAGCCGCGTGATCCCTTGACTGACGAAGTGCTGCGCAATGTGGTTGATGGCTATGCGCTGATTGACGACTATGTCGCCCGTGGTGTCGATCTGTTCGATCTTCAGCAACTGAACCTGATGCTGGAGATCAATGCCACCGTTCTCTGCGGCCGAGACCCGGCACGTCGTCTGGAGTACGCTCAGCACCTCGCGGCTACCGAAGAACACTTCTTCAACAACGTTGAAGGCGGGATAAAGGACTTGTACAACTGGTACTGTGCGTATCGCAGCGAATCTGTCTGGAAGCGTGCGGCCGGTGTCTATGTACGGATCCTCAGCAAGCCGCAATTGTTCATTGAGGGCAATAACCGCACTGGGTCGCTGATCGTCAGTTACTTGCTCATGCGTGCAGGGCTACCGCCGTTCGTACTGACACTGGACAACGCCGAGGGTTACTTCAACCCGTCATCCGTCATCCGCAACTCCGCCAAACATGGCGTCAAGGCCTTGTACGAATTGCCCAAGATCAAGAAAAAATATGCAGCCTTCCTGGAAGAACAAGCGCCTGATCCAAAGGAATTTTTTGTGAGCGACAAACCAGTGCCCGTCTATCTGGGGGGCGAATGATGAGCAGGTATCCGATGCTCGACAGATGCCGGGTTTCCAGAGGTCGAGCGTGGCAAGCAATCAAGCGTTCCATTCCGATGGACGCGTTCAGCCGCCAACGCATCCGTATTTCGTTTGATATCGATGACACGTTGGCCTGTCAAGCCCATCACTGCGCTGTCGAGCACAGCAGGCTGCCGGCTTTTGTTCATCGTTGGCTGGGCGAGCCATTGCGTAGGGGAACACGCGATCTGACCCGAGAGTTACGCCGACAGGGATGCAGCATCTGGGTCTACACGTCGTCCGGTCGGACACCGTCTTACATCAGGCGCTGGTTATTACTGCACGGTATCCACGTTGACGGTGTGGTCAACAGTGTTCGGCATAACCATGCCCTGACAGCGCATGGGCTTTCGAACTCCCCTTCGAAGTTTCCACCCGCATTCGATATCGACTTGCATGTCGATGATTCCGAGGGCGTGCAGATTGAAGGCTATGATCACGGTTTTCGCGTCGTGGTCGTGCGTCCGGATGATGAGAACTGGGCTCAGAGCGTTTTAAATGCAGCAGCTGAAGTCCAGGCACAGTTAGCTTGGCAGCAACCGCACAGAAACACGGAGCCTGCGCAACAACGCTCAGAAGCTTTTTCCTCCTGAATATCGAAACATCACGACCTTGTTTTTACTGTGACGAACATTTTGATGCGGTCGTGAATCTCCTGGAGTGCATGACGGAAAGGCTCACGTTTCTCACTGGTCGTCGGGTCTTCAAAACTCCACATGATCACTTCATCGGAAGACGGCATCCGTGAAGCCTCCTCGGAAGACTTATCACACAATGTGATCACATAATGAAACTCTAGCCCTTCAAATTCATCGATCGATTTGCTACGCAAGCCATTAGTCTCTATGCCTATGTGCTCCAGAGACTCCAGGGTTCGAGAATCAACCTCACCGGGTTCAAGGCCAGCACTAAAAGCTTCGAAATTTGATGAGCCGGTGTGGCGAAGCAGCGCTTCGGCCAGCAAGGAACGGACATCGTTTTTAGCGCAGATAAACAGCACCCGGAATTTGTCAGCCATACCTTTCGCCCCGCTCATTCAGTGAACTGAAAATCAACAATGCTGAGTTAAGCAGTGTTTTTATTTCGGTCTGTAGCGGCTTCGCAGCCATTTGGCCTCCGACATGCCATTGTCGGCCAATTGCTGCATGTTCTGCCGGGCAATGGCCGGCTCAGCCACCAATGCACCTTCGGTCAACTCGAGACAGATCCGCGACGGTGCGACCCGGTGCTGCGCCAACAGGGCAAGCACATCACTGGCGAAGTCCGGGCGCGTCATGCTGTAGCTGGAGCAGTTCACGTGCACCGCAGGCCAATTGGCGTGCTCGGGTTGTGCCAGGATCACTGCGACGCTGGTGAGCATGTACAGGTCCAGTCGACCGATCAGACGCAAACCCTCGACATTCGGCAAAAACTCCCCAGGCGCGATCACTCGGCCGCCCGGCTGATGCCAGCGGATCAGCGCTTCAAGGGCCAACAGTTCGCCACTTTCGACGCTGACAATCGGCTGGAAATACGGCCGCAGTTCGTCGGTACGTTTGAGCGCATTGCGCAAGGCCCCTTCTCGCTCGACCTGGTCCGAAACTTCACGGCGCACTTCCTGATTGAACACCGCGTAGCTGTCGCGTCCGGCACTCTTGACCCGGTACATCGCGGCATCGGCGTCGCGCAGCAAGTCGGCGGGTTCCTGATGGAACTGCTTGTCGGCGCTGACAATGCCGATACTGCAGGACGAGAAAACCTCATGGCCATTGATAAAAAACGGCAGGTCAAACGCCACCAGGATCCGTTCGGCGATTTCGATCACCACGTCCAGCGGCGCCTCGGGAGCGAGCACCGAAAACTCATCGCCTCCCAGTCGCGCGAGCATGTCGGTGTCACGCAGGCAGCTGCGCAAACGGTGGGCGGTCTGCATCAACAGCAGATCGCCGAAATGGTGGCCGAGGCTGTCGTTGACCATCTTGAAACGATCAAGGTCGATGAACATCACCGCCAAGTGCCCGCCTTCGCTGCCGAATCGCGACCAGGCCTGATTCAGGTGCTGTTGCAGGAACGTGCGGTTCGGCAACCCGGTCAGCGCATCATGGGAGTTTTCGTGTTGCAACTTGGCATTGGCGTGATCGAGTTCGCGGGTGCGGCTCTGCACCCGGGCTTCGAGCTTGAGATTGGCGGAATGGATGGCTTCGGCGGCCGTGCGTCGCGACAACGCTGTGTCGATGTGCCGCGACACAAACGTCAGCAGTTCCTGGTCACGCAGGGTATACCGCACTTGCGAGGTGTAGCTTTGTACCGCCAGCACACCACGCACCACATCGCCATCGAACAAGGGAATGCCCAGCCAGGAGTATGACCGGTAACACTCTTCGGCAATTTCGATTTCACCGTGTGCATGCAATCGGTCAGCCTCGCCGGCGTCAATCAAGCAAGGTCGACGCTGACGGATAACGTACTCAGTCAGGCCCCTGCGTCCACGTCGTGCCAACGGGCAGGTCGTCTGCCGTTCATCAACGTAATACGGAAAGGTCACTTCACTGGTCGCGTCGTCGAACAGTGCAATGTAGAAGTTCTGCGCGAACAGCAGATCACCGACGATGCCATGCAGGGTTTGAAACAGCTCAGCCATATCGCCAGGCTGCCTCGACAATTCGGCAATCTGGAACAGCGCGCTCTGCAGATGTTCGGCGCGCTCACGTTCTGCCACTTCCTGCCTCAAGGCGTCGTTAAGTGCCGAAAGTTCCAGGGTGCGACGCATGACGATCCCTTCCAGGTTCTCGCGGTGCAGGATCCGGTCCAGCGCCATGGCCACGTGACGGGCTACCACCAGAAACAGCGCACGGTCTTCAGCGCTGTAGGTACGGGAAACGTCGTAGACCTGCATGGCCAGCATGCCAAACACATCATCCGAGGCATTTTTCAACGGCGCGCCCATCCAGAACTCGGGACGATCCCCCACGCAGTAGAAGCGGCCCTCGGCTTCAGCCGCGCGAATGCCGGCGGCGTCGATCAGCAGCGGCTGGCCAGTGGTCAACACCTGGCCGGTCAACGACAGGTGCGAAACATCAAGGTATTCGTAGTGTTCGGCCTCCACGGCATCAACGTCGATGATGTCGACGTAATACGGGTAGTCAATCTTGCCGGTGTGCGGGTCATACAGCGCGAGATAGAAGTTCTCGGCGTCGATCAGGCTGGCCAGCAACCGGTGGACCCCCACCAGAAACACTGACCGATCGCGGGTGGAACTGGCCAGGTAGGTGATCTCATACAGCACACGCTGAGTAATTTGCGCACGGGCAAGGGTATCAGTCTGTACCTGAATCCCCAGGCACCGGGCAAACTCGGCAAGCGCCGGTTCGGCGGCTTCCTTGATGGGCGCGAGTAGCCAACCCAGCACACTTTCGCCTCGACCGGTCGGCCATCGGTGCAAGCGGCGGGTCTGGCAAAAGGCTTCAAACTCTTCATTGGCAACGCTGGATGGCCACTTCACCTGCGGGTCACCCTGCCCGACCAGATGCATTTGTTCGCCGGCACGGTATACCACCCATGCGGTGGTGTGAGCCCAGTGGCGCGCCGAGGCCAGTAATTGCTCTACCGTTTCTTCATCGCCCTTGCAGGCCATGCCGACAGCATCCGTCCGACTTTTCAGTGGCGTGGCGATCCCGGATTGCCGCGGGGAGTCGGTCAATGGACGAAAACTCATCAGCGCTCCCTGTGCCAAAACTGGCGATATCCACTTATAAGTTGCTAGCAGTACGCCAGTGATCTTCCCGTTTAAAGCTTATATACGTTTTTATCAATCGTTTTATTCACTTTAGTGCCAATCAAAGAGGAGGCGACGCGCTCAGAACTTTTCGGGAATCCGTCTGAGCGGGTAATCCGGCTCGTGATAACCGCCTGGCCGCTGACGCTTGGGCAACTTCACTTTCTCTCGCGGCACCTCTTCATAAGGAATGCGGCTGAGCAAATCGGTGATGATGTTCAGGCGGGCCCGTCGCTTATCGTTCGAGTTGGCCACCAGCCATGGGGCATGTTCGGTATCCGTCGCCTTGAACATGTCATCACGTGCTCGCGAGTAGTCATACCAGCGGCCGTACGACTTCAGATCCATTGACGTGAGCTTCCAGATTTTGCGACCGTCCTTGATGCGCGCTTCAAGCCGACGGGTCTGCTCCTGCGGGCTGACCTCCAGCCAATACTTGAACAACATGACGCCCGAGTCGACGATTGCGCGCTCGACCAAGGGGACAGCTTTCAGGAAACTGACCGCCTGCTCCTGGGTGCAAAACCCCATCACGCGTTCGACCCCCGCTCGGTTGTACCAACTGCGATCGAAGATCACCACTTCGCCAGCCGCTGGCAGATGTGGCAGGTAGCGCTGTATGTACATCTGGCTTTTTTCTCGATCGGTCGGCGCAGGTAACGCCACAACGCGAAAGATACGTGGGCTCACCCGTTCGGTCAGCGCCTTGATTGTTCCGCCCTTGCCCGCCCCGTCGCGGCCTTCGAAGACAATGCAGATCTTGATGCCCTTTTGCTGCACCCATTCCTGCAACTTCACTACTTCGACGTGCAATCGGCGTAGTTCACTCAGGTAGTCCTTGTTTGACAACTTCACCCTGTCGTCGCTTTTTTTGGTGCGTTTCTTGTCCTTTGCCATGACCCAGACCTCACGCGTGCCTATTACGTTTATCACCGTGAACCAACCGCGCCAGTCTAGTCCATGGCGCAACTGTCTACCTTCATCGAGCCTCTTCTTGCCGATCCAACTGGTGGGTCAGCAGATAACTGTCGACGGCGGCCCCTATTGTTGGAAAAAACGCCTGTTCGCCCAGCTGCGCGAAGAGTCCGAACCGCTTGAGCTTGTCCTTGACCGGGTCTTTCATTTCGGCAATACACAACTCGATGCCAGCGGCATGCAACGTTTCGGTCAGTTCAACCAGCATGTCAGCAGAAGTCACGTCCACGCTGGTCACCGGTTCCGCCGTCACGACCAGCCAACGCACGGGCGTCGGCGATGCAGCTAAGGCATTCAGCACTCGGTCCTGGAACTGTTCGGCATTGGCGAAAAACAGCGGCGCATCCCAGCGAAACAGGACCAAGCCGGGGATAAGCCGCGCCTCGGGATAGCGCTGGATATCATGGTAGCCCTTGAGACCGTCCACGCGACCGAGCACGGCGGAATACGGACGCCAGCCATCCCACAGGAATTCGATGACGGCAATCACGATTGCCAGGCCAATGCCCTCAATTGCTCCGAACACGGCCACACCCACCGTACAGGCGATCGACAGCCAGAACTCCCAGCGTTGCATGCGATAAATTCGCCGCAAGTCGCTGACCTCGATCAAGCCGATGGCCGATGCAATGACGACAGCCGCCAGTGCACTGGTGGGTAAATGCTGCAGCAAGTTCGGCGCCACCATCAGCAGCAAGGCGACACACAGCGCGCCGACCACGCCGGTCAGCTGGGTTCTGGCACCGGCGGCCTCGGCCACAGGAGTGCGCGACGAACTGCTGGACACGGGAAACCCCTGAAAGAACCCGGCGGCCAGGTTGGCGATGCCAAGCCCGACCATTTCCTGGTTCGGGTCGACATAGGTGCGAGTCCTCGCGGCATAGACACGGGAAAGCACGCTGGTGTCGGCGAACGAGATGAGGGCCACGGCGCAGCCACCGATCAGCACGGGGACGATATCGGCGGTCGTGATCCAGGGGATGGCAAAAGAAGGCAAGCCCTGCGGGAGGGAACCGAGGATCGACACATTTGCCCGCTCGGCGAGGTCCAGCACACCGACGGCGACGGTCGCCCCGACCACGGCAATCAGAATGCCCGGCACGCGTTTCTGGCCCTTGAGCAGCAAGATGACTGCCAGGGTGGACAGGCCGACCGTGAACACGGTCCAGTTGGTCTTGCCCTCCATGACCGCCGTGGCGATGGCCCACAGGTTTCTCAGCGGTCCGTCCGCTTCGATCGAAAATCCGAAGAGTTTCGGCAGTTGGCTGATCAGTACGGTCAGGGCTATCCCGTTCATGTACCCGTAGCGGATCGGTTTGGACAGCAACTCGGTGACAAAACCAAGACGCGCGATCCCCGCCAGGACGCAGACCGTCCCTGACACGATGGCCATCATGCCCGCCAGGGCGACTGCGCGCTGCGGATCGCCGCCGGAGAGTGGCAGGACGACGGCGAGGATGACCGCAACCAATGAGGAGTCCGGGCCCAATACGAGAATCCGACTAGGCCCGAACAACGCATAAGCGAGTAACGGGACGATGGTCGCGTAAAGACCATAAATGCCGGGCAGGCCTGAAGCTTGCGCATAGGCGATGCCGACCGGCACCAGCATCGTGGTCAGCACCAGCCCGGCCATGATGTCGTGGCGCAATCCTGCAATCGGGTATCCACGCAGTGTCTGCAGTCCCGGCATCCAACGACCCCAACCGGTCTGATCACCCGCCTTCACCCGCGATGCAATACGTCCCGGCTCCGGGACTGGGGGCGAAACATTGGAGTCGCTCATAACTTGGTGGCCCCCTTGTTGGGCAGCCCGATGAATTGAAGGCACGGCAACTGCGCGCTGAATGGCTGAAAAAAAAGCATAGCCGCTGGCGAATGCGAATGCCTCGCCGGGGAGCAATCAGGTAGTGCGACGACGGCAAAGGCAAAGAAAAAAGCCCGGATGACCAGCGATTACGATCTTGAGATCGCTATCGCTGGTCATCCGGGCTCCATGAGAGCGACCAGTTACCTAAGTGTCATTGTTCAACAACACTTCGGCCCGGCCTTACTCCCATAACGCGCTTCCTGGCGTTCCCGAAAGAACACTTCGTAGCTCATCACCGGCTTGTCAGGGTGTTTGCCCTGCATATGTTCGACGTAGGTGTCGTAGTCCGGCATGCCCACCATCAGACGCGCAGCCTGACCGAGGTATTTACCGAGGCGACTCAGGTCATTGAACATTTGGCGCCCTCCTCCCTCACGCTTGCGGCAGTGCCTGGTACGGTGCTTCTTTATCCGTGCGTTCCTTGCTGCCCCAGGCGGCAATGCCGACCTTGAGCGCAAAGAACAGGATGCTGAAGACCACCAGCAGGAACAGCGCCGTCAGCGTTGCGTTGGTGTAGGCGTTGTAG
The DNA here is from genome assembly GCF_059695935.1 of Pseudomonas sp. LBUM1660. Classification (NCBI taxonomy): domain Bacteria; kingdom Pseudomonadati; phylum Pseudomonadota; class Gammaproteobacteria; order Pseudomonadales; family Pseudomonadaceae; genus Pseudomonas; species Pseudomonas sp. LBUM1660. Next base: position 3,306,377 of record NZ_CP166795.1, read on the forward strand.
ATCACGTGGTGCATCTGGTCGATGCTCTTCGCCGGGGCGAGGATCTGGCCGTTGGCCAAGGCGTCGCTGTATTTCTTGGCCAAGGCCAGGAAACCGATCGCCGGGTTGGCATCGAACAGCTTGATGAAGCCTGCGGTGGTGGTGCAGATCAGCAGCCACACGGCTGGCAACATGGTCACCCAGACGTAGCGCTGACGTTTCATTTTGATCAGCACGACGGTCGCCAACATCAGCGCAATACCCGCCAACATCTGGTTGGAGATACCGAACAGCGGCCACAAGGTGTTGATGCCGCCCAGTGGGTCGATCACGCCCTGGTACAGCAGATAACCCCACATCGCCACGCAACCGGCCGTTGCGATCAGGTTGGCGGTCCAGGATTCAGTGCGTTTAAGCGATGGTACGAACGAGCCGAGCAAATCCTGCAGCATGAACCGTCCGGCACGGGTGCCCGCATCGACGGCCGTCAAGATGAACAACGCTTCAAACAGGATCGCGAAGTGGTACCAGAACGCCATGGTGTTTTCACCTGGCAGCACGTGGTGCAGGATCTGCGCGATACCGACCGCCAACGTTGGTGCACCACCGGCACGGGCCAGAATGGTGGTTTCACCGATGTCCTTGGCCACCGCTTGCAGCGCTTCCGGGGTAATCGCAAAGCCCCAGCTGCTGACGGTCTGAGCCACCGAAACAGCATCAGAACCAACCAGCGCCGCCGGGCTGTTCATGGCGAAGTACACGCCCGGTTCGATCACCGAAGCCGCCACCATCGCCATGATGGCGACGAAGGATTCCATCAGCATGCCGCCGTAACCGATGTAACGCGCATGGCCTTCGCTGGCCAACAGTTTCGGCGTGGTGCCCGAAGCAATCAGCGCATGGAAACCCGAGACCGCGCCACAGGCAATGGTGATGAACAGGAACGGGAACAACCCGCCTTTCCATACCGGCCCGGTGCCGTCGATAAACTGAGTCAGTGCCGGCATTTTCAAGTCGGGCATGGTGATCAGGATGCCGATCGCCAGCGCCACGATGGTGCCGATCTTGAGGAAGGTCGACAGGTAATCACGCGGGGCCAGAATCAGCCAAACCGGCAATACCGCAGCGACAAAACCATAGCCGATCAACATCCAGGTGATCTGAATGCCAGTGAAGGTAAACGCTTTGGCCCAGACCGGGTCAGCGGCAATCAGCCCACCGAGCCAGATCGAACCCAGCAGCAACAGCACACCGACGATGGAGATTTCGCCAATGCGACCCGGGCGGATGTAGCGCATGTAGATGCCCATGAACATCGCGATCGGGATGGTCGCCATCACCGTGAAAATCCCCCACGGGCTCTCGGCCAGGGCTTTCACGACGATCAATGCCAGCACCGCAAGGATGATGATCATGATCAGGAAGCAGCCAAACAGCGCAATGGTGCCGGGGATGCGGCCCATTTCTTCACGGACCATATCACCCAGGGAACGGCCGTTGCGGCGGGTGGACATGAACAGGACCATGAAATCCTGAACCGCACCGGCCAGCACTACACCGGCAATCAGCCAGAGCGTACCGGGCAGATAGCCCATCTGCGCCGCCAGAACCGGACCGACCAGCGGCCCTGCGCCGGCGATGGCGGCAAAGTGGTGTCCGAAAAGTACGTGTTTGTTGGTCGGCACGTAGTCCAGGCCATCATTGTTGATGACGGCGGGCGTGGCACGATTGGGGTCGAGTTGCATCACCTTGGTGGCGATGAACAGGCTGTAGTAGCGGTATGCGACGAGGTAGATAGCGACTGCTGCGACTACGATCCAAAGGGCGTTGATCGCTTCGCCGCGGCGCAGGGCCACGACACTTAGCGCAAACGCTCCCAGGACAGCCACGGCAAACCAGGCGAGGTGTTTAGCCAGACGGGGCATAGCGTGTCTCCTGCCGACAGCCAGTGACTGCGGCGGTAATTTTTATAATTGTGTCCGCGGTGCGGAGCTGGCCCAATATCCCCGCATGCCGTCTACAAATAAATCCGCGTTACTACGTACATGCCATCTACGTAGTTCTACGTAGATGTACTGATCCGTCAATTAAATCACCAGCCCCTGTGGGAGCGGGCTTGCTCGCGAAGAGGCCATCACATCCAACATCAATGTTGGCAGGCACACCGCCTTCGCGAGCAGGCTCGCTCCTGCAAGGGTTTTGCATTTCAGCTGACAGACGCCACCGCCACAGGTCATTCCGTCCAGCGCCGCTACTGGAGCCGCGTATCTTTGGCATATGATGCCGGGCCATCGCCATCCCTCGGTCCGGTCAGGAGCCAAGATGCAGCTCAAACACAAAATCGTCGCGCTCGGGATACTGCCGCTGGTGTTGGCGATCGCTGTGATCTGCGCGTTGGTGATTTCCCTGAATCGCCAACTCGGCGATCAACAGGCGCAGCTGATCGAAGACAGCATTCTGGCGAGCAAACGCGCCGAGCTTAAAAACTACGTGGAAATGGCGCAGAGCCTGATCGCACCGCTGTACGACGACGGCCACGGTGACGAGCACGCCCAGCAACAAGTGCTGGAAGAACTGCGCAAGCTCAGCTTTGGCATCAATGGCTACTTCTTCGTCTACGACCGCGAGGGTCGCAGCCTGATGCACGCGCGCCAGTCGGAACTGGTGGGCAAATACCTGTGGGACATGAAAGATCCCCACGGGTTGCCGGTGATTCAGGCGCTGCTCAAAAGTGCACAATCCGGCGAAGGTTTCCAGCGTTACGCCTGGAACAAGCCCTCCTCTGGCCAGGTGACCGACAAGCTCGCTTACGTGGTGATGCTGGACCGTTGGGGCTGGATGCTCGGCACCGGCATCTACCTTGAAGACGTTGAGCGCGCCACCCAGCAGGCGCGTGACGAGGTGGCCCAAGGCATCCGCAAGACCATGCTGGCAATTGCCGCAGTGGCCCTCGTGGCCGTGCTGTTTGTCTTCGCCAGCGGCATGACGCTCAACGTCAGCGAGCATCGCCTGGCGGACAAAAAGCTCCAGCGCCTGACCCAGCGGATCGTCAGCCTTCAGGAAGAAGAGCGCTCACGGGTTTCCCGGGAGCTGCACGACGGCATCAGTCAGGTGCTCGTCTCCATCAAGTTTCAGTTCGAACTGGCCAGTCTGCTGCTGGAGAATGGCCAGGGACAAGACAAGGGTTTAAACACACTAAAAGACGCCACGGCGCGCCTCGGCGACGCGATTGGCGAGGTTCGCAGCCTCTCCCACGACCTGCGCTCATCGTTGCTCGACACCCTGGGCCTGCCGGCGGCGATCGGCCAGCTCGCCGCGGAATTCGAGCAGCGCAGCGGTCTCACCGTGACTTATGACGACAATGAATTCGACTGTGACCTGGTCGACGGCGCAGCGGTCTCGCTGTTCCGGATTGTGCAAGAAGGCCTGACCAACATCGAACGCCACGCACAAGCTAAAAACGTTTCGATTACCCTGCATGGGTCACAAGAGTCCGTGCGGCTGACGGTGGTCGACGACGGTGTCGGCTTCAACGTCGCCCAGGTCGAACGTCGCCACGCGGGCATCGGCCTGCGTAATATCCGTGAGCGTGTCGAACATTTTGGCGGACATTTCGACCTGATATCGGTGCCCGGAAGAAGTGAGCTGGACGTGCTGCTGCCGATGAAAATACCCGGCGCAAAACGCTGACCCACCCCAATACAACAAGAGTGAATACCCGCGATGAACCTGCCCTACCCGATCCGCGTCGCCCTGGTCGACGATCACTCCCTGGTCCGCGACGGGATCAAAGCGCTGCTCGCGGTCATGGCGCCCCTGGAAGTGGTGGGCGAAGCCGAGAGTGGCGCGCAGGCGATCGAGATGGTCGGGCGCTGCCAGCCAGACTTGTTGCTGGTCGACATCAGCCTGCGCGACATGAACGGTCTTGAGCTGACTCGCGTGCTGCGCAGCCAGTACCCGTCGCTGAAGGTGCTGATGCTGAGCATGTACGACAATTATGAATACGTCAGTGAATCTGTTCGCGCCGGCGCCAGCGGCTATGTGCTGAAGAACTCACCGTCGCGGGAAATCATTGCGGCCATCGAAGCCATCGCCAGTGGCGGCACGTTCTACAGCGCCGAAATCGCCCAGCGGCTGATTGCCGACAAAAGCACCGACAACGAGCTGACACCCCGCGAAAGCCAGGTGTTGTACAAAATGGCTCAGGGCTTGAACAACAAGGAAATGGCCCGCGAGCTCGACATCAGTGTGCGCACGGTGGAAACCCATCGCCTGAGCATCCGCCGCAAACTGAACATCGACAAACCCGCGGCCCTGGTCAAATACGCGATCGATCACGGGATCATTTCGCGCTAGCAGGCAAGCTTTACACCGTCCCGGGATTCACGACCTTTGCAGTGCGGATAAACAACGCCCGCACCTTCTCCCAGAAATTGCCCCCCAGCACAAAAAAGCTGCCGACCAGCATGGCATCGCCCAGCAATTGAAGCTGCCACAAGTTCGGTCTGAACCCCGGCCAAAACGTGTCGACGTAGGGTTCAAGAAAAGCCGAGATCAGCGGCAGACAAAACATCACGATACCGATTCGATGACGAATCGGACCCACTTCGGCATCTACAGACGGCGCAAGCCCGGACACGTAACCGAACAACTTACTTTTCAACTGCTGGAACCCGGCCTTGCCCATGACCGCAATGACCAGGATCAACAGGACTTTATTACTGATGAACAAAACGCCGGTCAGCGCAGCGATTCTTGAGCCTGGGATGTCGAGTGCCGCGGCGATCGGCACCATCAGCCACGAACCCAGCATGACGCAGATAATGGCGATGCCCACTTTGAAGCGCCAACCAGCGGAATGGGGTTCAGCATGACCTTGGGGGCTACTCATGAGTGTCCTGCCTTATAAGTGATCGCAGAAGATTTTAGGGTGCTTGAGAAGCTTAGCAGCCGGTTGTTCATTTGGACGGCTATGCTCCAGTGACCTTTCCTGGTTGGACGATATGCGATGCATCGAGGCCGTTCCTTGCCGAGACTGCCAGCCCACCTCCTCTTGCTCGGCGTACTTGGCCTGAGTGGCTGCGTGCGGCTGGGCCCGGACTTTCAGCCGCCGGGCGAAACGTGGGTCGAACACTGGAACACCGCGGCCTTAGAACACGCCAGTCAACGCGGAACGAATCCGGATATCCGCCAATGGTGGCAGGTCTTCAACGATCCGCTGCTCAATCAGCTGATCGCCGAGTCGGATGCTCATAATTCCAGCCTGAAAATCGCCGGCCTGCGCGTGATGGAAGCCCGTGCCCAGTTGGGCATTGCGCAAAGCGGTTTGTACCCGCAACTGCAGCAGGCCAGCGCCGACAGCTTGTACTTCAATCGCCGGCAATCGGGTGGTACCAATCCCCAGGACAGCCATTTCTGGCAATACAGCGCCGGGTTCGACATTGGCTGGGAGCTGGACTTCTGGGGTCGTTTCAGCCGAGCCATCGAATCGTCCGACGCCAGTTATTTTGCGGCCCAGGCCAACTATGAAGACGTGCTGGTATTGCTGCGCGCCCAGGTCGCGGACACCTACTTTTCGTTGCGCACCACCGAGGCGCGGTTACGCGTCGCCCAGGAGAACGCCAAGCAGCAAAAGCGTAATTTCGAGATCACCGAAAAGCTGTTCAACAGCGGCCAGCAAGCGGAACTCGACCTCCAACAGGCCAAAACCCAATACCTCGGCACCCTGAGCACTATCCCCAGCCTCGAAGACCAGCTGCAACGAACGCGCAATGCCCTGGCCGTGCTGATCGGGCAACCGCCCGGCGCGTTACCGCAGCGAGTGGAAAACGAAGGTTTGATCCCGCTGGTCGATCGCGCCGTACTCCAGGATGTACCGGCCAATCTGCTGCTGCGTCGGCCCGATGTGCGCGCCGCCGAGCTGAATGTCGCCGCCCAGTCCGCATTGATCGGCGTGGCCGAAAGTGATTTCTATCCGTCGCTGACCTTGCTCGGCAGCATCGTCTGGTCGGCCGACACGCTCAACGGTACGTCCAGAAGCCTGGACCTTATCGGTGGCCCCAGCCTGCGTTGGAACGTGTTCGACCATGGTCAGATCAGCAACAACGTGCGCGTTCAGGATGCGCGGTTGCAGCAACTGATCGAGACCTACCGTGACAAAGTCCGCCAAGCAGCGCGCGAGGCGGACGATGCCGCCACTGGTTTGATCAAATCGCTGGAGCGCGAACGCATCCTGAGCGAGGCTGAAGTGGCGGCCAAACGCTCGCTGGTGCTGGCCAGCGCGCAGTACCGCGAAGGGTACTCGGACTTTCAGCGCGTGCTCGATGCCCAGCGCGCATTGCTCGACCAACAGGACAACTACCTGGTCGCCCGCAGTAACGCCGTGAGCAATCTGATTGCCCTTTACAAATCCCTCGGTGGCGGTTGGTACAGCGCCCAGCCCAAAGTCGATGAAGCCACCCGCCAGCAGATGGAAAAACGCACCGACTGGGGCGACCTGCTGAGCGAGCCCGCCGCCCCTCTGCCCCACAAGGTAAACAGCCATGAGTGAAGCCGCGCAGCCTGTCCCCGAGGCGCCCTCCCCCAAGCCACCTGAGCCTGCCGCCGACCCAGCGAAAAAAGGTATCAAATGGGTGCTGCTCCTGATCCTCCTGAGCCTGGCGTGGTACCTGGCGGCCGACCGTTTCACGCCCTATACGCAACAAGCCCGGGTGGGTGCTTTTGTCATTCCGGTCGCCTCGGAAGTTGCCGGACGGGTCATCCGCGTCAACGTGCGCAACAACCAGGACGTCAAGGCCGGCGACGTGCTGTTCGAGGTCGACCCGCAGCCGTACCAGATCGCCGTCGACCGCGCCCGCGCAGACCTTGAATCGACCCGTCGGCAGATCGGCGCCAGCACTGCCGGCATCGCCTCGGCGCAAGCCAACTTGCGCGCTGCCCAGGCCAACGAACTCAAGGCGAAACAGGACAATCAACGCTTGGAAGGTTTGTACCGCGAAGACCCCGGAACCATTTCCGTGCGTTTGCTCGAAGTGTCTCGCGCCAATCGTGAACAGGCGGTCAGCCAGGTCGCTGCCGCCCGCGCCGAAGTGCAACGAGCGCGCGAGCAAGAAGGCGGCAGCGAGGAAGATAACGCCCTGCTGCGTAGCGCCGCCACGGCGCTGTCGAAAGCCGAGCTGGATCTGTCCAATACGCAGATTCGCGCCCGTTCGGCGGGTCTGGTCACCGACCTGCGCACCGACGCCGGACAGTTCGCCGCGGCCGGTGGTGCGGTCATGACCCTGATTGCCATCCACGATGTCTGGATCAGCGCGGACATGACTGAAAACAACCTCGGTCTGGTGAAAGTCGATACGCCCGTGGCGATCGTCCTGGATGCATTCCCGGGCGAAGTGTTTGACGGACGCGTGCGCAGTGTCGGTTATGGGGTCAGTGTCGGACAGACACCCGCGCCTGGCACCTTGCCCAGTGTGCAGAACAGCCGTGACTGGCTGCGACCGGCCCAGCGTTTTCCGGTGATTATCGAGCTCTCCGAAGACGCCCGAAAAATCTTGCGTGACAGCCGCGCCATCCGTGCCGGCGGGCAGGCCGAAGTCATGGCTTTCCCTACTCAAGGCAACCCACTGAACCCGCTGGGCCGGCTGTTTGTGGGTTTCATGAGCTGGCTGAGCTATGCCTACTAAACGCACGCCCCGGGAACAGCGCGCATTGCGTCTCGCCACTGGCACGGCGCTGTGCCTTGCCACGAGCTTCGGCCTGGGCTTGCCGATTCCCTTTATCGCGCCTGTGCTGTGCCTGATCCTGCTGGCCTCGCTCAATCGCCCGTTGCCGCTCAAGGCGGGGGTGGTGCTCGCACTGGCCGCGATGTTGACCACGGGCCTTGGCCTGTTGTTGATTCCGATCCTGCGTTATTACCCCGTCAGCGGCGTGCTGCTGGTCGGCTTGAGTCTGTTCCTGGTGTTCCGCTTTGGTCTGCGCGGCGGCAATGCCCTGATCGTGACCTTTCTGGTGATTGGCCTGACGATGATTTCCTCGGCCGGCGTCGCCGAATTCGATCTGGCGGCGATGGTCATCGGTGCCCTGGTCAAGGGCTTGCTGCTCGCCGTTGTGGTCGTGGCGCTCAGTCACGGGTTATTCCCGGATCCGCCAAATGCCCCTTTGCCGCCACCCGCCCCCACCCTGCCCGCCGAAGAAGTCAGTCGGGTGGCGCTACGGGCAACCCTGATCGTGTTGCCGACGTTCCTGCTGGCATTGATTGACCCGGCCGGTTACCTGCCGATCATCCTCAAGGCTGTCAGCCTGGGTCAGCAAAGCTCTACGACCAACGCCCACAACGCCGGCCGTGAACTCGTCGGGTCGACCTTGCTCGCAGGCCTGCTGGCGATCCTGTTCTGGAGCGCCCTCAGCCTGTTTGTGCACCTGTGGATGTTCTATCTGTGGATGCTGCTGTTCGGCCTGGTACTGGCGCGCAAACTCTATGCCCTGAGCCCGACCCGGTTCAGCCCGGGGTTCTGGCTCAACACCCTGATCACGCTGATTATCCTGTTGGGCCAGTCGGTTCAGGACAGCATCGCCGGCAAGGACGTATACACCGCGTTTGCGGTGCGCATGGGCTTGTTCCTCGCCGTGACGTTGTATGCCTGCCTGATGGTGTATCTGCTCGAGCAACGGCCGCAAAAAGCTCAGGGATTGACCTGATAGCCCTTGCCTTGCAGGCAACTGGTGTACGCCGTCGAGGTGTTCGCGGCGCTGGTTTTCTGCTGCGCCCGGCGCTCCTGACGCTGACGCGAACCGCCGACCACCGCGCCGGCGGCGGCAGTTTCCTTGGCGCGATTCTGCCGATAGTCCTGCTTCACGTCGTCATCGACGCGATCATAAACCTCGTCATGCTGATTACCACGCACCTGGGCCCCGGCCGCTCCGGCGGCGGCCCCCACGGCAGCACCTTTCAGGCGCCCTCCGGAGGGAGGCGGCGCCGTCGACGCGGCCTGGCTGGCCGCGATGCTGTTGCATTCATTGATGTCCAACTGGGTCTGTTGCGAACTCTGCCCTTTCATCGGAACGACCGATGCAGCCCAACCCTGGGTGCATGTAACCGCCAATGCGATGCTCAAGCAGATGGGCGATACCTTGCTCATAACCACCTCCAGGCTCAGCCCGTCACTCTGCAAGAACACCGCGTGGGTAAAACGCTGATGACTGATTCCGGGCTTGATTCAGCAACATGAAGTGTAGTTCAACCAACACCTGCTCTCTGTGGATGCAATTCATCAGACCGGTGCAGGCGCGCCCCCCCCTTTAAGGGTTCACCTGATAACCCTTCCCTTGCAAGCAGTTTGTATACGCCAGCTTCGCGGCGTCATCGCCCCCCTCATAAAACTCGTCATGCTGACGCCCGGGCTGTTCCGCCACGGTTGTACCTGCAGCAGGCACCGGTGCAGAGCCCTGGCTGAGCGCTACGTCATGGCAGTCGTCAATATCGAGTTGGATTTGTTGCGAGGTCTGTCCGTGCATCGGCACGACTGTTTCAGCCCAGGCCTGGGTGCATGAAACCGACAATAGAACACACAGGCCAATAGACGAAAGCTTGTTCATGTTGACTTCCCCGGGGCCTTGTTGAGCAACCAAGAGTGTAGATCACGCGGCATCCACTCCCAGCGCGGTATTGCCGGATCCGGACGATGAACCGGATTTTTTTCGATCGTTTTGGCGTGATGGCCTACCCTCATAAGTTGAGCGACCAACAACAGAGTCGAGCACTCTTATGCGTAATGCATTGAAGTTAATGATTTTCGTCGTGCTTACGCTGCTTGGAACCAGTAGCGGAGCGCTGTCGGCCGCCGACATGCCGGCGACTCCAACCGCTGTATCGGGCACTTCGTCGTTCGCAATCTCTCAGAGTGATCTGCAAGACCTGCAAATCCGCCTTGACCGAATCAAACAACAGATTTCGCTGGCCAATAACCTGACCCAGATGGTCGGCCTGCAAGATTCCGTTCAGTTGTTTATCAATGATGTGGATAGCCTGCAGTCATCCCTGCTGCCCGAGCAGAAGCAACTGCAAGCGCAACTGGATGTGTTGGGGCCGGTATCGCAAGAGGATGTCGCGTCCGAGAAAACCGATATTGCGACGCAAAGAGCCTATCTGTTCGAGCAAAAGACCAAGGTCGACTCCAATCTGAAAACCCTGACGGCGCTTAGAAACAACGCCGCCGGTCTCATCATTCAAATCGCCGGCATTCGCCGCAGCCTGCTGGAAACCGAGGTCACGCTGCGCAGCGGCAGTATTCTGGGGCCGGGGTTCTGGGCGCCGTTATTTAATCCGCTGAAGGAGGACCGCCAGCGGCTGAGTGATTTTATCCAGCAAGCCATCAGCGCAATCAAGGCCGCCTGGCAACCTGGCGAACGCCTGTTTGCCGCCGCATTGATCGTACTGGCCCTGGGGATTTGGTCCTGGGGCCGAAGAATCGCCGAGCGTGGGCTGACCTGGGTGTGTATTCATCGAATGCCGGAAGGACGTTTGCGTCGGAGTTCGCTCGCACTGGCCTCTGTCGTGGCCACGGTGCTGACCACTGCTATTGCAATGCAACTGCTGTTTTATGCGCTCACCCGGCAATTACCGTTGTCGCCGTTGATTCAGAACTTTGCCGATGAATTCGAAAAAGTCATCTACGTTTGCATCCTGATTACCGGTCTGAGCCGGGCGCTGCTGTCGACCCGCCATCCTTCCTGGCGACTGCCGGCCATCTCCGATCCCGTGGCGCTGGCGATCCAGCCCTTCCCCAGAATACTGGCCGTCACGCTACTGATTCTGGTCGGGCTGGCACAAATCACCAACGTCACGGGCATGAGCCCGCCCGCCATTCTCTTTGGTCGCGGTTTGGTCGCGCTGGTGGTCACGCTGATTATCGGCACGTTGTTCCGCCGTGCCAGCAAAGTCCGCAGAGCCGTCGCGGCCACCGGGGAAGCACCCGAATCGAGTACTACCCTCGCTGGCCTGATTTATTCGTTGGCCGGTATTGCGACGATTGTATCGCTGCTTGCGCTGCTGATCGGCTACGTCTCCCTGGCACGGTTCATCACGTACCAACTGGTCTGGGGTTTTATCATCCTGTCGGGCTTCTACTTGCTGATGCAATTGTTCAAAGACAGCTGTGAGTACCTGTTTTCATCCAAGAGCCCCAGCGGCAAGGCGCTCAAACAATTGCTCGGAATCGGTGATGTACGCCTTGAGCAAGTGTCGATCATTCTGTCCGGTGTCAGTCGCGCCGGGTTATTGCTGCTGGCGGTCATTTCACTGTTTGTCGGTGGCGTCGGCACCACGCTCGGGCAATTGTTCACCCAGACGTTCGCCATTCTCGGGGGCGACGGCCTGCGCAAACTGAACATCATTCCGGGCCACTTGCTCAATGCGTTGCTGGCCCTGTTCATCGGCATCTACCTGATTCGCTCACTGCGCCGATGGCTGGATAACGAGTTCCTGCCCAAGACCGACATGGACCCCGGCATGTGTGCCTCGCTCAGCACACTGTTCGCCAACATCGGCTACGCCCTGGTCATTCTGCTGACGTTGTCTTCCCTTGGCATCCAGTGGACCAACCTGGCGTGGATTGTCAGTGCCCTGTCGGTGGGGATCGGTTTCGGTTTGCAGGAAATCGTCAAGAATTTCGTCTCCGGCCTGATTCTCCTGACCGAACGCCCGGTCAAGGTCGGCGACCTGATCAGCATCAGCGGCGTCGAAGGCGACATCCGCCGTATCAACGTCAGGGCCACCGAAATACAACTCAGTGACCGCTCGATCGTCATCGTGCCCAACTCACAACTGATTTCGCAGAACCTGCGCAACGTCACCCTCGGCGGCAGCGCCCAAGGGGTGGCGACACTGGAGCTGATGTTCCCGCTGGACATCGACCCCGAGCAAGTGCAAAACCTGCTGTTCGACACTTACCAGGAGCACGAAACCATCCTCGATAAACCGGCACCCTTCGTTCGATTCAGCAAACTGAGCCCCGAAGGCATCACGTTGACGGTCACCGGTTACGTCAGCAGCCCGAGAATCGTCGGCACGACCAAAAGCGATCTGTTGTTTGAAATCCTCAAACGATTGGGTGCGGCGGGTATTGAACTGGCGAAACCCGCGCCCACGGCTTGAACAACGAGAGCAGCCGGGCTTTCAGGAAGGTGTTGCGCCCTGTCGGCGAGGAGGAACTCGCGAATCACTTCCTGCACGGGTGATGGCGTTTTAGCGTTTCACTCGGCAGCTCCTTGAACAACGCCCGATAACTGCTAGAAAACCGTCCCAAATGCCAGAACGACCAATTCATCGCCACTTCGGCAACAGTCGTGTCATTCGGTGTTCGCGCGAGCAATTCGCGGTGGGCGCTGTTGAGGCGGCGCAGGCGCAGCCAATGGGTCGGCGTCATCCCGGTGAAGGCCTTGAACGCGTGCTGCAACTGACGCAGTGAAACCCCGGCCACTTGGGAAAGCTCCAGCAGGTTGAGGGTTTCTTCCGGTGAATCGGCGGCCCATTCACCAATGCGCTTCATCACCGCACGTTCTTCGGTGCGGCGTTGCAGACCGCCGCGATCGAGGCACACGCAGGCGTTGTCGAGGATGTACAGGCAGTCTTCGAGCAGTTGCTGGGTCAGCGCTTCTTTGCTGGGTGGGTCGAGCGTTTCGGCGAGCCGGGTCAAGGTGCCGCTCAACCAGCGGCTGAACAATGCGTTCTGCCCCGAATTCAGCGGAGACATGAACAAGCCTTCCAGCCGCGCGACATTCAAACCGTGACGTTGCACGAACTCAGGACCGAACACCACGGCGACTTCCTGGTAGTTCTCCGGGGTGATCCAGATGTTGCGGCTTTCACCATTCAACACGTACAGCGCGTTGTCGCTGCGGTCGAAACAGAACGCCAGCGAACCCTCGGGCGCGCTGAAATTCTGTTCGACCCGGGTGTTCATCTGCTCTTCGTAAATCTCCACGCCTTGCAGGTCCAGGTAGCGCACGCGCCCGGCGAAATGCCCCGGCGACATCTGCTGATAATGCTGGACCCAACCCGGCGTGGCGCGGATCTGCGCGGCGACATCGTCGGTGTTGAACGCTTGAACCTGTATTGGACTGGACGCTGACATGAATGACCTTACGCACTCGTTTGGTGCGTTTTGGTGCTGCTGAAAGTGGATAGATGGAACCGCAAGGCTCGCCCAAGATAGTCGTCAACGCGTCTCAGGGGAAGTGTGTGGTGGATGAAACCATCCTCCCCGGCGTTAAAAAAACCAATAACGAGGTCTTTATGAATGCCCCTTTCGATCAGCTCCTCACGTGGCTGAAAGATCACAAGATTACCGAAGTCGAGTGTGTGGTCAGTGACTTGACCGGCATTGCACGCGGCAAAATTGCACCTACCAACAAGTTCCTGCATGAGCGAGGCATGCGCCTGCCGGAAAGTGTGCTTTTGCAAACGGTAACCGGGGACTTTGTCGATGACGACATCTACTACGACCTGCTCGACCCGGCCGACATCGACATGGTCTGCAAGCCCGTCGCCGACGCGGTGTACGTGATTCCATGGGCGATCGAGCCGACCGCCATCGTGATCCACGACACCTTCGACAAGTTCGGCAACCCGATCGAACTGTCGCCGCGCAACGTGCTGAAGAAAGTGCTGCAGCTGTACACCGACAAAGGCTGGCGGCCGATTGTTGCGCCGGAAATGGAGTTCTACCTGACCCAACGTTGCGAAGACCCCGACTTGCCGCTCAAGGCGCCGCTGGGTCGTTCGGGCCGTGCGGAAAGTGGTCGTCAGTCGTTTTCCATCGATGCCGCTAACGAATTCGACCCGCTGTTCGAAGACGTCTACGACTGGTGCGAACTGCAAGGCCTGGACCTCGACACACTGATCCACGAAGACGGCCCGGCGCAGATGGAGATCAACTTCCGTCATGGCGACGCGCTGGACCTGGCCGACCAGATCACCGTGTTCAAGCGCACCATGCGTGAGGCGGCACTCAAGCACAACGTTGCCGCGACCTTCATGGCCAAGCCGATTGGCGACGAGCCCGGCAGCGCCATGCACATCCACCAGAGCGTCGTCGACATTGCCACCGGTCAGCCGATCTTCGCCAATGCCGACGGCACGATGAGCGAACTGTTCCTGCACCACATCGGCGGCCTGCAAAAGTACATCCCCAAAGTGCTGCCGATGTTCGCGCCCAACGTCAACTCGTTCCGTCGCTTCTTGCCGGACACCTCGGCCCCGGTCAACGTCGAATGGGGCGAAGAAAACCGCACCGTCGGCCTGCGGGTGCCGACCTCGACGCCGGATTCGATGCGCGTGGAGAACCGCTTGCCGGGGGCCGACGCCAACCCGTACCTGGCGATTGCGGCCAGTTTGTTGTGCGGTTACCTGGGCATGGTTGAACGCATCGAGCCGAGTGCAGCGGTGCAAGGTCGAGCCTACGAGCGCCGCAACCTGCGCCTGCCGATCACCATCGAAGATGCGCTGACGCAGATGGAAGAATGCGAAACCATCGGGCGGTATCTGGGCGACAAATTCGTGCGCGGGTACGTCGCGGTCAAGCGTGCCGAACACGAGAACTTCAAGCGCGTGATCAGCTCCTGGGAGCGTGAGTTCTTGATGCTCAGTGTCTGAAAACCACGCGAGATCACGCGTTCCCCTGTAGGAGCGAGGCTTGCCCGCGAAGAGGCCGGTCCATTCAACATCATCGTTGACAGTCAGTCCGCCTTCGCGGGCAAGCCTCGCTCCTACACAGTCTAATAACTAAAGAGGTGTCGAATGCGTCTATTGAAATCCATCGCGCCGGCCGCGCTGGCCGTGCTGTTCAGTGCCGTTGCCCAGGCTCAGCCCACCGTCAGCGTCTACAACTGGACCGATTACATCGGCGAAACCACCCTCGCCGACTTCCAGGCCACCTCCGGGATCAAGGTGATCTACGACGTCTTCGATTCCAATGAAACCCTGGAGGGCAAATTGCTCGCCGGCCGCTCCGGGTATGACGTGGTCGTGCCGTCCAACCACTTCCTCGCCCGTCAGGTGAAGGCCGGCGCTTTCCTCAAGCTGGACCGTGCGCAGTTGCCCAACTTCAAGAACCTGGACCCGAAGCTGTTGGCGCTGCTGGAGAAAAACGATCCGGGTAACGAGCATTCCGTGCCGTACCTGTGGGGCACCAACGGCATCGGCTACAACGTCGACAAGGTCAAGCAAGTGCTCGGCATCGACCGCATCGATTCCTGGGAAGTGCTGCTCGAACCGGAAAACATCAAGAAACTCAGCCAGTGCGGCGTGTCGATGATGGACTCGGCCGATGAAGTGTTCCCGGCGATCCTCAACTACATGGGCATGGACCCGCGCAGCGAGAACCCCGAGGACTTTAAAAAGGCCGAAGCCAAGCTATTGAGCATCCGGCCTTACATCACCTATTTCCACTCCTCCAAATACGTGTCGGACCTGGCCAACGGCGACATCTGCGTGGCCTTCGGCTATTCGGGTGACGTGTTCCAGGCCGCAAACCGGGCCAAGGAAGCCAAAAACGGCGTGAACATCGCCTACGCCATTCCGAAGGAAGGCAGTAACTTGTGGTTTGACCTGCTGGCGATTCCTGCTGATGCCGGCAACCCGAAAGAAGCCCATGCCTTCATCAACTACCTGCTGAACCCGCAAGTGATTGCCAAGGTCAGCGTCTCGGTCGGCTACGCCAACCCGAACCCGGCCGCCAAGGCCTACATGGACGCGGAGCTGGTGAACAACCCTGAGGTTTATCCGCCGCAGGCAGTCCTCGACAAACTCTACGTTTCGACCACCCCGCCCCAGGCGATCATGCGTTTGATGACCCGTTCCTGGAGCAAAGTGAAGTCCAACAAATGAATAACGAACACGCACATTCCTATTACGCGGCCACGGCCAATGGCCTGACGCCCTACCCCTCGCTGACCTCGGACCTTGTGGCCGACGTCTGCGTGATTGGCGGCGGTTTCACCGGGGTCAACACCGCCATCGAACTGGCTCAGCGTGGCCTCTCGGTGATTCTGCTGGAGGGACGGCGGATCGGCTGGGGCGCCAGCGGGCGCAATGGCGGGCAACTGATCCGCGGCATCGGCCATGACGTCAGCGGTTTCACCCGTTACGTCGGTGCGGACGGCGTGCGCTATCTGGAGCGTGCGGGGATCGAGTCGGTGGAACTGGTGGGCAATCGCATCCGTGAACACGGGATTGAGTGCGACCTGCACTGGGGGTTCTGCGAACTGGCCAACACCAAGGCGCAGTTCGCTGCGTTCAAGGCGGAGCAGCAAAGTCTGGCGGAATCAGGTTACGCCCATGAAACCCGTCTGGTCGGGCCGGAGCAGATCCGGCAGCAAGTAGTGGATTCAGGCGTCTACGCCGGTGGCCTGGTCGACATGGGTTCGGGTCATTTGCATCCGCTCAATCTGGTGCTGGGCGAAGCAAAGCTGGCGCACTCCCTTGGCGTGCAGATCTTCGAGCAGAGCCCGGTACTCGAATTGATCCATGGCAGCACGGTGCAGGTTCGGTGTGCCGGGGGCACCGTACGCGCCGGTAGCCTGGTGCTGGCCTGCAACGCGCATCTGGAAGAACTCGAACCGAAACTCAGCGGCAAGGTGCTCCCGGCCGGCAGCTACATCATCGCCACCGAGCCTTTGGCAGCTGAGGTTGCCGCGCAATTGATCCCGCAGAATCTGGCGTTGTGCGACCAGAAAGTCGGCCTGGATTACTACCGGCTCTCGGCAGACCGGCGCTTGCTGTTCGGCGGGGCCTGTCATTATTCCGGGCGTGATCCGGCTGACATCACGGCTTATATGCGCCCGCAGATGCTCAAAGTCTTCCCGCAACTGCGCGATGTGCGCATCGACTATCAATGGGGTGGGCGGATTGGCATCTCGGCCAATCGTTTTCCGCAGGTCGGGCGCTTGAGTCAGCACCCGAACGTGTTCTACGCCCAGGGGTATTCCGGGCATGGACTGAACGTCACGCATTGGTGCGCAAAGCTGTTGGGCGAAGCGATTCATGCCGGGCACAGTCGAGGGTTCGACGTGTTCAGCGCCGTGCCGCACATGACCTTTCCCGGCGGGCCGATGCTGCGTTCGCCGTTGCTGGCCTTAGGCATGTTCTGGTATCGCCTACGCGAGATGCTCGGCTAGAAATCAACTTGGCTGACCCACCGCTATCGCGAGCAGGCTCGCTCCCACAGGATCTTCAGCGAACACAATATTTGTGAACGACGACGATCCCTGTGGGAACGAGCCTGCTCGCGATGAACGATAACGCGGTAAATCAGTTGTTTAAGCCTTTCGATTTGCTCAATCGCAAGGCACTTCTATATTGAGGGGGTGCTCTGACTTTCCTGCGTCCTGGCGAGTGCGGCTTATGGCGACGACTGACCAACTGATCATCTGCGAGCACTGCGACTGCGTGTATGAAAAAGTCACGCTCGCCAAACATCAAAAAACCCTGTGCACACGCTGCGGCGGCGTGCTCCAGCGCTATAACAGCCTGACGGTGGAGCAACGTCTGGCGTTGACCTATACCGCGTTGATGCTGTGGATTTTCGCCAATTTCTACCCGGTCATGAGCATCAGCCTAAAAGGCCTTAAAAACAGCGCAACCCTATGGGATTCGGTGCTGGCCCTGAGCCTGGGGCCGATCACGTTCATTGCCATGGTGGCGGCGATCGCGATGATCATCGCACCGATTTTCCAGCTGTTGTTGCTGATTTGGGTGCTGAGCTATGCCCTCGCCTCCCGGCGCTCGCCCGGTTTCAAGTTCTGCATGCGCTGGCTGGAAACCTTGCGGCCCTGGAGCATGCTCGAAGTCTGTCTGCTAGGGGCGATGGTAGCGGTGATCAAACTTGCCGGGTTGCTGGATGTACTGCCCGGCATCGGTCTGTTTGCCCTGGCCGTGCTCAGCCTGATGATGATCCGCATCGCCGGGCGTGATGTCCGCGACCTGTGGGACACCTTATGACAAGGCCTCCGGTCGCCAGCGAACTCAACCTGTGCCTGTGCCACAGCTGCGGACTGGCCTGTGACATGACCCTCAATCCCGACGAATGCGAGCGCTGCGGCGCGCCGTTGCATCACCGCAAAAGCAACTCGCTGACCCGCACCTGGGCCTACCTGCTGACCTCCCTGGTGTTTTACGTCCCGGCCAATCTGCTGCCGGTGATGAACACCAAAATGGTCGGCAACGGCGCCGACAGCACGATCATGAGTGGCGTGCTGGAGTTCTGGCAGCACGGCGCCTGGGACATCGCCCTGATCATTTTTATCGCCAGCATCGCGGTGCCGGGCATCAAGTTCGTCGCCCTGATGCTGTTGCTGATCACGGTGCATCGCGACAGCCTGTGGGCGCGCAAGGAGCGATCGAAGCTGTACCGATTTGTCGAGGTCATCGGTTACTGGTCCATGCTCGATGTAATCGTGGTAGCCCTGGTGGCCTCACTGGTGAAGTTTCAAGCCCTGGCCGATATCCAGCCGCGCCCGGGCATTCTGTTTTTTGGTCTGGTGGTCGTGTTCACCATGCTGGCAGCGATGAGTTTCGACCCGCGCCTGATCTGGGATAACGAGCAGGATAAAAACTCACACACCGAGGAGGACATGGATGAAGTCGCAAGCCACTGACGGGCCGCACACCCCTGGCCAGGCCCCAATCAAGACTCGTCGTTTCAGCGTTTCGCTGGTCTGGATCGTGCCAATCATCGCGGTACTGGTGGGCATTTCCCTGGTGGTCCACAGCATGATGCAGGAAGGCCCGACCATCACCGTCACGTTCAATACCGGCAGCGGCCTAACTGCCAACAAAACCGAGGTCAAATACCGCAATGTGGTGATCGGTCAGGTCTCGGACGTGGAACTGAGCAGCGACCAGAAGAGTGTCAACGCCACGATCAAACTGGCCAAACAGGCGGAAAGCTTCACTCGCGCAGACTCGCAGTTCTGGGTGGTGCGTCCGCGTATCGGAGCCGGTGGCGTCTCGGGCATCGACACCCTGCTCTCCGGCGACTACATCGGCGCCGACATCGGCCAGGCCAACAATCGCGCGAAAAACTTCAAAGGCCTGGAAAACCCGCCACCGATTACCTATGGCGAGCCGGGCAAGCGCTTTACCTTACACACTCAGGACCTCGGTTCGCTGGACATCGGCTCGCCGGTCTATTACCGAAAAATCCCGGTCGGCCAAGTGGTGGGCTATGCGCTGGACCCTGACGGCAAAGGCGTGAATATCGACCTGTTCATTCACTCGCCCAATGACGCCTATGTCACCGAAAACACCCGGTTCTGGAATGCCAGCGGTATTGATGTCAGCGTCGGCGCCAATGGGTTTGCGGTGAAGACCGAGTCGTTGTCATCGCTGTTGGTGGGCGGCATCGCCTTCCGCGCGCCGGAGTACAGCCCCAACGATAAACCGGCGGCAGAAGAGTATGCCTATGAACTGTTCCCCGACCAGCAAACCGCCCTCGCCCCACCCAGTGGCAAGGGCCAATACTTGAGCCTGCGTTTCGACCAGGCCCTGCGCGGCCTCAAAGTCGATGCACCGGTGGAATTCCTCGGCGTGGAGTTCGGCAAAGTGGTGTCGATCAATCTGGATTTCGATGCGAAAAAGCGCAGCTTCCCGGTCAACGTCGGCGTCGTGATCTACCCGCAGCGCCTGGGTCTGGCCCACACCAAAATGCTCAAGGTGCTGAATCATGATCCCAATGATGAAGCCGCAGGCGTGCGCCTGATCGGCTCTTTTATCGAGAACGGTCTGCGCGCCCAGGCCCGCAGCGGCAATCTGTTGACTGGGCAGCTGTACATAGCGCTGGATTTCTACCCCAATGCCGAGAAAGTCGCGTTCGATCCGAGCGCCCGTCCGGTCAGTATTCCGACTATTCCGGGCAGCCTCGAACAGTTGCAGGAAAAACTCGAAGGCATGGTCAACAAGATCAACAAACTGCCGATCGAGCGGATTGCCGGCAATCTGGACAGCAACCTAGTCGAACTGCGCAAAGGCCTCGCCCAGTTCAACGCCAAGACCCTGCCGGGCGTGCAAACCACCCTGGCCGACGTCAGCAAGACGCTGCAATCAGCCAGTTCGACGCTGGCCGAAGACTCGCCGCAGCGCGAACAACTGACCCAGACCCTGGACGAACTCGGACGCATGTCGCGCTCCTTGCGTGAACTCTCGGACTACCTGGGACGGCATCCTGAATCGCTGATTCGCGGCCGCCCCAACAACGCCGCACCGATGGATCTGCAGGCGCCACCGCGCAACTGACCACAGGAGTAACACCATGGCTTTTCCGCTAAAGATCACCGTGGTCACCGCGCTGTTACTGCTCACCGCTTGCCGCAGTGATCCGATTCAGTTTCACACCCTGATTCCGGCGCAGTTGGGTAATCAATCCAGAGGCGGTGTTGCGGAGATCCAGATTGAAAGCCTCAGCGTGCCGCCCCAGGTCGATCGTCCGCAGATCGTTATCCGCCAGGGCAACAGCGGCCTGGCGATACTCGAAACCGAATGGTGGGCCGCGAGCCTGGTGGATGAATTGCGCAGCGCCTTGGTCGATCAACTGCTCAACAACAATCCTCAGCGCAAACTGTCCGTGCGCCTGGATGTGCAGCGCTTCGACTCGGTTCCAGGGCAATACGCATTGATCGACGTCAAATGGCGCCTGCGTAACTTCGGCGAGAGCGATACCACGCTGGTGACCTGCCGCAGCACGTTGCAGACCCCTTCAGGCCCCAGCATTGATGAATTGGTGGTGGCCCATCAGAACAACGTCAAGCGTCTGGCCGCAGCGATCAGTCAGGCCGCCGGCGGAACATCGAAAGGCTGCCCTTCGACCCAGTGACGACATCGTTTGATTCAGATCCATCGGGCAAGGGGCCGAGGTGCTGCTAATCTGAATGAAAATGACATGTATTAATGGTCTCTTTGACGTTGATTTCTCATTTTGCGCTCTACATTCCCTGCGACTCACACCCTGCAGACGGTTCGCATCGATTTGCCAGCGAATCGACGTGCATGACTTCTAAAAAGAACAGGAGCTGCCGACAGAATGATCACCCCTATTCCTTCCTTCCTCAAAACAGCCTTGCTGGCCACCGCTCTGCTCAGTGTCGGACAGGTGTTTGCAGCGGACACCGACGGCATCGTGGTCTACAACGCACAGCACGAAAGCCTGACCAAAGCCTGGGTCGAGGGCTTCACCAAGGAAACCGGCATCAAGGTCACTGTGCGCAACGGCGACGATACCGAGATGGGCAACCAGATCGTGCAGGAAGGCGCCGCCTCTCCCGCCGACGTATTCCTGACTGAAAACTCCCCGGCGATGGTGCTGGTGGACAACGCGGGGCTGTTTGCACCGGTTGCGCCGACCACTCTGGAGCAAGTCGATGCGGCTTATCGTCCGGCCCACGGCAAATGGGTCGGGATCGCCGCGCGCTCCACGGTGTTTGTCTATAACCCGAGCAAACTGCCCGAAGCCGATTTGCCAAAGTCGCTGATGGACCTCGCCGGTCCTGACTGGAAAGGTCGCTGGGGTGCATCGCCGGCCGGTGCCGATTTCCAGGCGATCGTCGCCGCAGTGCTGGAACTCAAGGGCGAAGCGGCCACGCTGGAGTGGCTCAAAGGGATGAAAACCAATTTCACCGCCTATCGCGGCAACAGCTCGGTGCTCAAGGCGGTCAATGCAGGACAGATCGACAGCGGCGTGATTTATCACTATTACAGCTTCGGCGACCAGGCCAAGACCGGCGAAAACAGCAAGAACACCGCCCTGCACTACTTCAAGCACAAGGACCCCGGCGCTTTTGTCAGCGTCTCGGGAGGCGGGGTTCTCGCGTCCAGCAAACACAAGGAGCAAGCCCAGGCGCTGCTGAAATGGATCACCGGCAAGGACGGCCAGGAGATTCTCAAGACCGGCAAATCGTTTGAATACGCCGTGGGCAAAAACGCCCAATCCAATCCAAAACTGGTGCCTTTGCAGCAGCTCGACGCCCCTATGGTCGATGCTTCGAAACTCGACAGCAAAAAAGCCGTGGAACTGATGACTCAGGCGGGACTGCTTTAATTGATGCCTGAAACCCTGCCAACGGGTATCCCCGCCGCGATACCCGACAACCTGCGACGCCGCGCCCGTGGCGTTTTCGCCGGTCGCGGTGGCGCGTGGGTGATCGGTTTGTCGGTGCTGGTTTCGTTACTCGCGCTGATGCCGATAGCCTTCGTCATCGGCGTGTCGATACAAACCGGTTGGGCAACATTGGGGCCCCTGGTTTTCCGGCCACGGGTCGGCGAGTTACTGACCAACACCGTGTTGCTGGTGGTGATCACGATTCCCCTGTGCGTTGTGCTGGGTCTGGCCCTGGCCTGGTTGACGGAACGCACCAACCTGCCGGGGCGACGCGGCTGGTCGTTGTTGGCGATCGCGCCGCTGGCAGTGCCGGCCTTCGTGCACAGCTATGCGTGGGTCAGCCTGGCCCCACCAATTCACGGCCTGTTTGCCGGGGTGCTGGTCTCAGTCATCGCCTACTTCCCGTTCCTGTACTTGCCGATTGCAGCGACGTTGCGCCGGCTCGATCCGGCGATCGAAGACGTGGCCGAATCCTTGGGACTCAAGCCCCGGGCAATCTTTTTCCGCGTGGTGCTGCCGCAATTGCGCCTGGCCATCTGCGGCGGAGCTCTATTGGTGGGGCTGCACCTGCTGGCCGAATATGGCCTGTACGCGATGATTCGCTTCGACACCTTCACCACGGCGATCTTCGATCAGTTCAAATCCACCTTCAATGGCCCTGCCGCCCACATGCTGGCCAGCGTGCTGGCCCTGTGTTGCCTGGTGATGTTGACCGCCGAATCGGCCGCTCGCGGTACGGCGCGTTACGCCCGGGTCGGCTCCGGCAGCGCGCGTGAGCAAAGGGTGGTGCGCCTGGACGCGCAAGCCACCGTGCTTGGCTTGATGCTGCAAATCACCACCTGTGCGCTGGCACTGGGTGTGCCACTGATCACTTTGGGCCGATGGCTGATCGCGGGCGGCACGCAAGTCTGGGACTGGGCGGAGCTTGTGCCGGCGCTGGAACAAACCCTGCTGTTCGGGATTTGCGGCGCAGTCCTCACCACCTGCGCCGCCATCCCGATTGCCTGGCTGTCGATCCGCTCACCGGGGCGGCTGCAGCGATTGCTGGAAAGCTGCAACTACATCACCAGCTCGTTGCCCGGGATCGTCGTGGCCCTGGCGTTGGTGACCATCACCATCCATTTCGCCCGGCCGATCTACCAGACAACGATCACGGTATTGCTGGCGTATCTGCTGATGTTTTTGCCCCGGGCCCTGGTGAGTTTGCGTGCAGGCATCGCGCAGGCACCGGTCGAACTGGAAAACATGGCGCGCAGCCTCGGCCGCTCGCCCGCCCGGGCCTTGTGGCTGATCACCCTGCGCCTGGCCGCGCCGGGTGCGGCCGCAGGCGCCGCATTGGTCTTTCTGGCAATCACCAACGAGCTGACCGCGACCCTGCTACTCGCCCCCAACGGCACACGCACCCTGGCCACCGGTTTCTGGGCACTGACCAGCGAAATCGACTATGCCGCCGCGGCCCCCTACGCCTTGCTGATGATTGTGCTGTCACTTCCGTTGACCGGAATTCTTTATCACCAATCCAAACGAACGGCTGGACGATGAACGCTCTGGAGCTCCACTCGATCTGCAAATATTACGGTTCCCAACGAGCGCTGGAGAGCGTCAGCCTGTCGGTGCCGAAAGGTAGCCGAACAGTCATCGTCGGCCCCTCAGGCTCAGGCAAAACCACGTTGCTGCGAATGATCGCCGGTTTCGAATTTCCGGACACGGGCAGCCTTTCGCTCGAGGGTCAGACACTCGTCGACGACACCCACGAGGTCCCGGCGCATCAGCGCCTGATTGGCTATGTTCCCCAGGACGGCGCCCTGTTTCCGCACATGACCGTGGCCGCCAATATCGGTTTCGGGCTTTCAACCAAAGGCGACGCGAAGCAACAGCGAATCGCCGAGTTGATGGACAGCGTAGCCCTCGATTCGAGCATGGCCCAACGTTGGCCCCATGAGCTTTCCGGCGGCCAGCAACAGCGAGTGGCACTGGCTCGAGCGTTGGCACAGCAACCGCGTTTGATGTTGCTGGACGAGCCGTTTTCGGCCCTCGATACCGGCCTTCGGGGCGCCATGCGCAAAATGGTCGCTCGACTGCTGAGCGATGCCGGTGTCACCACCATCCTGGTCACCCATGACCAGAGTGAAGCATTGTCGTTTGCCGATCAGCTGGCGGTCATGCGCGACGGTCGGCTGGTGCAGTCGGGCCATCCGCTGGACCTTTACCGTTATCCCGATGATGAACAAACCGCGCTGTTTCTCGGGGATGCCGTGGTCATGCCCGCCCGGATCGAGGCCGGTTGGGCCCATTGCGACCTGGGCCGTATTCCGGTGAACAATCACCGTAACAACAAATCGGCGCAGATCATGCTGCGCCCCGAGCAATTGCAACTGGTCAGCATCCAGCCCAGTCCGACCGAAGTTGCCGGATGCCGCGCCGTGGTGACCGAGCGGGATTTCAGCGGCAACACCTGCACCTTGACCGTGGAGTTGCAACCTACCGTCGCCGGCGATCCTCACGGTCGATCATTGATGGTGCGCAGCTCTGGCATGTACGCGCCGCCCGCTGGCAGCGCCGTTCACGTATCGACCATCGGCCATGCACATGTGTTGAGTGAACCGTGAATCAAGTCCATCAGAGATCGAAGCGGTCCACCGCCCGACGCCGCTCGTTGTCATCGCGCACATCGTAGTTGGCCGTCGTCTGGATGTTGCTGTGATGAGCGAGTTTTTGCGCGATCGACAGGTCGTGCTCTTCGATCACCCGGGTAATGAACGAGCGCCGAAAATCATGCGGCATGATCTTCACCCCGACCTGCGCGCCGCGCTGCCGGGCGATGTAATAGATCGCATGTTTGGTGATGCGCTCGCGGGTGATGTGGCTGCCACGACGAATACGGTTGAACAGGAACGGGTCGTCCACCTCGCCTTCCTTGAGGTGCGAACGGCGCAGTTCCAGCCAGGCCTGCAGTTTTTCAAAGGCCCAGGCCGGCGCGTATTTGATCAACTGTTTGTTGCCCTTGGCGGTGACCCGCAAGCTGCGCTCGCTGAAATCCACCTGTGCCAGGTCCAGGTTCACCGACTCGGATTTGCGCATACCCGAACCGTACAAAATCCCGATGATTGCTGCGTCTCTCAACCCTTGAGGACGCGGGTCGGCGGCACACACCGCCATCATCTCCTGAATCAACGAGCGCCTGAGATTGCGGCCCTGGGACAATCGCGTGCCGGCAATGCCCTTCACCGAGCGCATTTTCAGTAAATGTTCCTGGCTGATCAGACTCATGCGCCACGCTTCATTCATCACCCCCCGCACCGCATTGACGTACAGCGACGAGGTATTCGGTGCGTACCCGTCTTCGCGCAGGGCCGCGACCAGCGCAATCACATTGTCGGGTTGAAGCTGATGCCAGGGAATCTCCTCGACGCTCATGTCTTCGAAACCCAAACGGTCGGCCGCATCCTGCAAAACGTAACGCATGGTCAACTGACTGGAGGGCGCCAGTCGGGCCAGGTAGACGGTCATCGGGTTGGTCTTCGAAGCAACAGGATCGGTATTAGCTAAGTCAATCAAACGAAACGGCCTTGAGTGGAAACAATTCAGTAAAAAACAACTAAGGATTGAAACATCGTTCATATAAAGCGGAACACTTCGGCAGGACTTTTCTTCCAAAAATCGTGATGAACGGCAGAAGTCTGAACAGTGGCTGTATGACTTTCAGATAAACGATTCGAAGACCGGTTTTTCATGTTCCTTTCACAAAATCGGGCATAACCTTCAATCAACCCGACGAGCCCTTGTGGGTCGTCACGCTGCCGGTCGCGGCCAGGAAAGTCAATTGATGGCTTCCTGCTCCGGCAGTCAACCCCTTGAAAACACGCTTCTTTCGGCGATTTCGCTGAAGGAAGCCGTTCGCCCGGAGATTCTTATGAATGAGGCGTTTCTCCCCTTCTCTCGCCCCACTATCGGCGATGAAGAAATCGAGGCCGTAGAGCAAGTACTGCGCTCCGGCTGGATTACTACTGGGCCGAAAACCCAGCAACTGGAAGAGCAATTCGCCCACTATGTCGGCTGCCGTCATGCCATTGCACTTTCTTCGGCCACCGGCGGTATGCACATCACGTTACTGGCCTTGGGAATCGGTCCGGGGGATGAAGTCATTACGCCGTCCCAGACGTGGGTGTCCACCGCCAACATGATTTGCCTGCTGGGTGCCAAACCGGTCTTCGTCGACGTTGACCGTGACACGCTCATGTGTGACCTGGCCAGCATTGAGGCGGCGATCACGCCGCGCACCCGGGCAATCATTCCGGTGCATTACGCCGGTGCCGCCTTCGACCTCGATCCGCTTTACGCATTGGCCGACCAACACGGCATCCCCATCATCGAAGACGCCGCCCATGCGGCAGGCACCTTCTATAAAGGTCGGCATGTCGGCGCGAAAGGCACGGCGATCTTCTCGTTTCACGCGATCAAGAACATGACCTGCGCCGAGGGCGCAATGTTCGTCAGCGACGACACCGCGCTGGCCAACCGGGTGCGCATGCTCAAGTTTCATGGTCTGGGCGTTGATGCCTACGATCGCCTGACCCACGGCCGCAAACCCCAGGCCCAAGTGATCGAGCCGGGTTTCAAATACAACCTGGCCGACATCAATGCTGCCATCGCCCTGGTGCAACTTGAGCGCCTGGACGACATCAACGCCAAGCGCACCGAGCTGGCGCGCACCTACCTGCAACGCCTCGAAGGTTTACCGGTGCAACCGCTGACCATCCCGACGTATCCGCAACAGCACGCCTGGCACCTGTTCATCCTGCGCATCGACGCCGAGTGCTGCGGACTGGATCGCGAAGCGTTCATGAAGGCTTTGCAGGAACAGAACATCGGCACTGGCATTCATTTCATCGCCACGCACCTGCACACGTATTACCGCCAGCGTTTCCCCAATATTTACCTGCCCAACACCGAATGGAACTCGGCGCGGCTGTGCTCGATTCCGCTGTTCCCCGACATGACCACCGATGACGTCAATCGTGTGGTCGACGCCATCGAACACACCCTGGACAGACGCCTGTGAAACCCTATCCGATCCGTTGCGTGTCGATCGTCATCCCGGTCTATAACGAGCAAGACAGCCTGTCCGAATTACTGCGGCGCACCGAAGCGGCATGCCAGCAGTTGCACCATGACTATGAAATCGTGCTGGTCGATGACGGTAGCCGCGACAACTCCGCGCGAATCCTCGAGGACGCCGCCCATCGCGAGTGCAGCCCGGTGGTGGCGGTCATTCTCAACCGCAACTACGGCCAGCACGCAGCAATCATGGCCGGTTTCGAGCAGTGCAAAGGCGATGTGGTGATCACCCTCGACGCCGACCTGCAAAACCCGCCGGAAGAAATCCCCCGTCTGGTGGCGCAGGCCGAGCTGGGCTATGACGTGGTCGCCACGGTACGCAACAACCGTCAGGACTCGGCGCTGCGCCGCTGGCCGTCGAAGCTGATCAACCTTGCCGTGCAGCGCTCAACCGGCGTGGCCATGAGCGATTACGGCTGCATGCTCCGCGCCTATCGCCGCAGCATTGTCGACGCGATGCTCGCCTGCCGCGAACGCAGCACCTTCATTCCGATCCTGGCCAACAGCTTTGCCCGGCACACCACGGAAATCCTGGTGATGCATGCCGAGCGTGAGCACGGCGAATCGAAATACAGCCCCATGCGCCTGGTCAACCTGATGTTCGACCTGATCACCTGCATGACCACCACGCCGCTGCGGTTGCTGAGCATCGTCGGTTTCGCCATGGCCGGACTGGGTTTGCTGTTCGCCACCGCGCTGATCGTCCTGCGCCTGGTCTTCGGCGCCGAATGGGCTGGCGACGGCACGTTCGTGTTGTTCGCCGTGCTCTTCGTGTTCACCGGCGGGCAGTTCATTGGCATGGGCCTGTTGGGCGAATACCTGGGCCGCATGTACAGCGACGTCCGCGCCCGCCCTCGGTTCTTCGTCGAGAAGGTACTGCGTAGCCAGCCCGCCACCCCAGCTCCGGTTGTCACGGTCGACGGCCTCACTTCCACTTCTTCCGATCAGGTCCTCTCATGAGCGCAAAAGCTGTTGTCTTCGCCTATCACGATATTGGCTGTGCCGGCATCGAAACCCTGCTCGACTCGGGCTTCGAAATCGCCGCCGTGTTTACCCATGCCGATGATCCGAAGGAAAACGCCTTTTACGGCTCCGTGGCGAAACTCTGCGCGAGCAGGGGCATCCCGGTTCACGCCCCGGAAGATGCCAATCATCCGTTGTGGATCGAGCGCGTCAGCAAGCTCAATCCCGATTACCTGTTCTCGTTCTACTACCGCCACCTGCTAAGCGAACCGCTGTTGGCCACGGCCCGTAAAGGCGCGTTCAACCTGCACGGCTCTTTGCTGCCGCGCTATCGGGGCCGCGCACCGGCCAATTGGGTGCTGGTCAACGGTGAAAGCGAAACCGGCGTGACCCTGCACCGCATGGTCAAGCGCGCCGACGCCGGCGCAATCATCGCCCAGCAACGGATAGGCATTGAGCGCAGCGACACCGCGCTGAGCCTGCACGGAAAATTGCGCATGGCCGCCATCGACCTGCTGCGAGATGCCTTGCCGGCGCTGCTCGCCGGTCGAGTCAGCGAAACGGAGCAGGACGAATCCAGCGCCACCGTGTTCGGCCGTCGCACCCCGGCCGACGGCAAGCTTGTGTGGAAGCGCCCCGCCGAAGAACTGTTCAACCTGGTCCGCGCCGTCACCCAGCCTTACCCCGGCGCGTTCTGCGCCGTGGGCGAACATAAGCTGATTGTCTGGAGCGCAGAAGTTGCCAAGGGCAACGAAGGCCAGGCACCGGGCCGCGTGATCAGCGTTGATCCGCTGCGCATTGCCTGTGGCGAAGACTCTTTGGTCATCAACTCCGGCCAGCGTAACGACAACGGCTTGTACCTGAGCGGTCCGCAACTGGCCAGCGAACTGGGGCTGGTCGACGGTTCCGTGTTGCGTGGCGCCGAGTCCGGCCGCGCGCCACGTCGCACCCGCGTGCTGATCCTTGGCGTCAACGGCTTCATCGGCAATCACCTGTCCGAACGGCTTTTGCGCGACGACCGCTACGAGGTGTACGGCCTCGACATCGGTTCCGATGCCATTGAGCGCTTGCGCAGCCATCCGCGTTTCCACTTCGTCGAAGGTGATATCAGCATTCACTCCGAGTGGATCGAGTACCACATCAAGAAGTGCGACGTGATCCTGCCGCTGGTGGCGATTGCCACGCCGATCGAATACACCCGCAACCCGCTGCGGGTGTTCGAACTCGACTTCGAAGAGAACCTGAAGCTGGTGCGCTACTGCGTCAAATACAACAAGCGCGTGATCTTCCCGTCGACCTCCGAAGTGTATGGCATGTGCCAGGACCAGCACTTCGACGAAGACAGCTCCAATCTTGTCGTCGGCCCGATCAACAAGCAGCGCTGGATCTATTCGATCTCCAAGCAATTGCTTGACCGGGTGATCTGGGCCTACGGCCAGAAAGACCTGAACTTCACCCTGTTCCGTCCTTTCAATTGGATGGGCCCGCGCCTGGACCGGCTGGACTCGGCGCGGATCGGCAGCTCCCGGGCCATCACCCAATTGATCCTGAACCTGGTGGAAGGCACGCCGATTCGTCTGTTCGACGGCGGCGAGCAGAAACGCTGCTTTACTGACATTGCCGACGGCGTCGAAGCGCTGGCCCGGATCATCGACAACGAAAACGATGCCTGCAATGGCCAGATCATCAACATCGGCAACCCGGACAACGAGGCCAGCATTCGTCAGTTGGGCGAAGAGCTGTTGCGTCAGTTTGAAGCGCACCCGTTGCGCGACAACTTCCCGCCGTTCGCCGGTTTCCGCGACGTGGAAAGCAAGGCGTTCTACGGCACCGGCTACCAGGACGTGTCCCACCGCAAACCGAGTATCGCCAACGCCAAGCGCCTGCTGGACTGGACGCCGACGGTGGAGATGAGCGAGACCATCGGCAACACGCTGGATTTCTTCCTGCGCGAGGCCATGCTCGAAATGGCGGCGCCCCCAACAGAAGAATCGCGCTGATGCAGGCAGGCCTTCGAATCGATGTCGACACTTACCGAGGCACTCGTGAGGGGGTGCCGCGACTGCTGGAAATCCTCGATGATGCGCAGGTCCAGGCGACATTTTTCTTCAGCGTCGGGCCGGACAACATGGGGCGCCATCTGTGGCGCCTGATCCGCCCGCAATTCCTCTGGAAAATGCTCCGCTCCAACGCTGCCGGCCTGTACGGCTGGGACATTCTGCTGGCTGGCACCGCCTGGCCGGGCAAACCCATCGGCCGCGACCTCGGGCACCTGATGCGACAGGCCCGGGATGCGGGTCATGAAGTCGGGCTGCACGCCTGGGATCACCATGGCTGGCAGGCCAATGCCGGGTGTTGGAGCGAGGCGCAGTTGATCGAACAGATCCGCCTGGGCGTCGACACCCTCAGCGACATCCTTGGGCAAGCAGTCGAGTGTTCGGCGTCTGCCGGTTGGCGCGCGGACGAGCGCGTGATCGAGGCCAAGCAAACGTTCGGCTTTCGCTACAACAGCGATTGCCGCGGCCAGGGTCTGTTCCAACCGAGGTTGGCCGGGGGTGGCGTGGGGGCACCGCAGATTCCGGTGGACCTGCCGACCTTCGATGAAGTGGTCGGCCCTGTCGTCGCAGCCAAGGACTTCAACGGGTTCATCCTCGATCGATTCACTCCTGAAAAACTCAACGTCTATACGATCCACGCCGAAGTAGAAGGGATTCTGATGGCCAATGATTTTCGTCGATTGTTGGCCGATGCGCGCCAGCGTGGCATCTGCTTCAAACCCTTGGGCGATCTGCTTCCTGCAGCCCCGAACTGTTTGCCAACAGGACGCGTCGTGCGCGGCACTCTCGAAGGCCGGGAAGGCTGGCTGGGAGTGCAAAGCGCATGAGCAAACGCTGGGGATTGCCGCTGCTGCTGGGGATTTTCTTGTTGGCGTATCTGTTGCCGTTGGGCAGCCACGGCTTATGGATTCCCGACGAAACCCGCTACGCGCAGATCAGCCAAGGCATGCTTCTGAGCGGCGACTGGGTGTCGCCGCATTTCATGAGCCTGCGCTATTTCGAAAAACCGGCAGCCGGATACTGGGTAATTGCCGCCAGCCAGGCCCTGTTTGGCCAGAACCTGTTCGGTGTGCGCTTTGCATCGGCGCTGAGCATGGGCCTGAGTGTGTTGCTGTGTTTCCTGGTCGCCCGTCGTTTGTGGAACGAGCCGCGCAAGAGTTTTGCCTGTGCGCTGCTGTACATGAGTTTCACCGTCATCGCCGGCGCTGCGGGGTACGCCAACCTCGATCCGCAATTCACTTTTTGGGTCAATCTGAGCCTGGTCGCCCTGTGGTTCGCGCTTGACCGTGTCCACCGAGGCCCGCGGCTGATCGCTTGGACAGTGCTCGGACTGGCCTGCGGCATGGGATTCATGACCAAGGGTTTTCTCGCCTGGTTGCTGCCGGTGCTGATCGCCCTGCCCTTCATGATTTGGCAAAAACGCTGGCGTGAGTTGCTGGTCTTCGGCCCCGTGGCCGTTGTCGTGGCGATCGCGGTGAGTCTGCCGTGGGCGCTGGCGATTCACTCGCAGGAACCCGATTACTGGCGGTTCTTCTTCTGGCACGAACACATCCGTCGCTTTGCCGGTGACGACGCCCAGCATGACGCACCGTGGTGGTTCTACTTGCCGTTACTGGTGGCGTTCAGTCTGCCATGGGTGGCGTTGTTGCCGTCGGCGCTGCGCCAGGCGTGGAAAACCCGGGGCCAGGCCCGCATCGGTTTTCTGCTGCTGTGGCTGGTGATGCCGCTGCTGTTTTTCAGCCTGAGCAACGGCAAACTGCCGAGCTACATCTTGCCCTGCCTGCTGCCATTGGCCTTGCTGTTGGGCCATACCCTGGCCGAACGACTGAAGCTGGAGCAAGGCCGGGTTTTGGGCATCAACGGTTTGCTGAACTTGCTACTGGGTGTGATCACCTTGCTTGCACTGGTCTATCTGCAACTGAAAAAGCCGCTGTATGACCACGAACTGCACAACCTGATGCTGGTGTTCATCGGCTTGATCGGCTGGATCATGGCCAACCTGC
The DNA here is from genome assembly GCF_059695935.1 of Pseudomonas sp. LBUM1660. Lineage (NCBI taxonomy): Bacteria > Pseudomonadati > Pseudomonadota > Gammaproteobacteria > Pseudomonadales > Pseudomonadaceae > Pseudomonas > Pseudomonas sp. LBUM1660. The sequence goes on from NZ_CP166795.1 coordinate 3,338,642, forward strand.
TGCAAGCCTTCAGACCCCTGCAATGCTGGGCCGCACCGGCCTTCGGCAGCCTGCTGCTGATCGGTCTGGTGCCCGCCGGGCTGCCCGACTCGGTGGTGGCCAACAAGATGCCCGACCAGTTCATCCTCCATCACGCCGATGAACTGGCGCAGACCAGCAAGCTGTTGAGCAACGATCTCGGCGCCGCTTCGGCCCTGGCCTGGCGCCTGAAGCGCCCGGACGTGGCGTTGTACAACACGATAGGCGAATTGAAATATGGCCTCGCCTATCCTGACTCGGTGCAGCAGCGCGTCGACCTCGATCAAGTTCAACAGTGGATGCACGAGGCGCGGCAGAACGGCTCGGTCGGCGTGGTCATGCGGGTCAAGGGTGAGGACGAGCTGCAAGAAATTGAACGACTGCCCAAGGATGGCAAGCGCTATGAAGAAGGCAATCTGGTGATTCTGATCTTTCCACAGGGCGCGTCATGACCCTGCTACTTTTGTTGGCCGCGTGCCTGCTGACCTGTCTGGGCCAGATCGCCCAAAAGTACGCCGTCGAGAGCTGGCGCGCGAAGCCGTCGGCCTGGGACGAGAAACTGCGCTCGCTGCGCTCGCCGTGGTTGTGGCTGGCACTCGCTTCGCTGGGGTTGGGCTTGCTGGTCTGGCTGCTGGTGTTGCAGCGCCTTGAAGTCGGCATTGCCTACCCGATGCTGAGCCTGAATTTCGTGCTGATCACCCTAATCGCCCGGTTTGTCTTTCACGAACCGATCGACCGCCAGCACTGGCTGGGCGTGGCGTTGGTGATCGGCGGCGTGATTCTGCTGGGGCAACACACATGAGCCTGCGTCGCGGACTCACCTGCGCCATGGGCAGCGTCTTGCTCGGCAGCGCGGCGCAGTTGGGCATGCGCTGGAGCATGACGCGCTTGCCGTCACCCGAACACTTGCTGACTTCCAGCATCGACCCGACAGCGGTCGCCGTGGTGCTGGGGGCGATTCTGGCCTACGCCCTGTCAATGCTGTGCTGGCTCGCCGCCCTGCGGGATGTGCCGCTGAGCCGGGCCTATTCACTGCTGAGCATCAGCTACGCGCTGGTGTATCTGCTGGCCGCCAGCCTGCCGCTGTTCAACGAAACCTTCAGCCTTTCAAAAACCCTCGGGGTGGCCCTGGTCATGCTCGGGGTCATCACCATCAACTCACGTCCAGCGCGCGCGCCCGAACTCAGGAGTGCCTCATGAAAATCAGTGTATTTGGTAGCGGTTACGTTGGCCTGGTGCAAGCCGCCGTCCTGGCGGAAGTCGGCCACGACGTGGTCTGCATGGACATTGACGAGAAAAAAGTCGAATTGCTGCAACAGGGCCACGTGAGTATTTTCGAACCGGGGCTGGCCAGCCTGGTGCGTGAAAGCCTCGAAGCCAAACGCCTGCAATTCACCAACGACGAAAAACTCGCGGTGCAGCATGGTCAGGTGCTGTTTATCGCGGTCGGTACACCGTCCCGGGACGATGGTTCGGCGGATCTGCGCTACGTGTTGTCGGTGGGCGAAGCGGTGGCGCGGCATCGTGAGCAGCCGGTGATTCTGGTGGAAAAATCCACGGTGCCGGTGGGCACGGGCGACACCTTGCGTGCGCATATCGACAAGTGCCTGATCAAGGTCGGCCGCTTGTTGCAGTTCGAAATCGTCTCCAACCCCGAATTTCTGAAGGAAGGCTCCGCCGTGGCGGACTGCCGGCGCCCGGACCGGATCGTCATCGGCTGCGACAGCGATGATGTTCGCGACGTGATGCGCGACCTTTACGCGCCGTTCAATCGCAACCACGACCGCATCATGTTCATGGACCTGCGCAGCGCCGAGCTGACCAAGTACGCCGCCAACTGCATGCTGGCCACCAAGATCAGCTTCATCAATCAGATCGCCGAACTGGCTGAGCACCTGGGGGCCGACATTGAGTCTGTACGCCTGGGCATCGGTGCCGACTCGCGCATCGGTTACCACTTCATCTACCCCGGCTGCGGTTATGGCGGCTCGTGTTTTCCCAAGGACATGCGCGCGCTGATCCACAGCGCCGAAGAGGCGCACTGCTCCAGCGACCTGCTGCAAGCGGTGGAAGCGATCAACCAGCGGCAAAAGCACAAGCTGTTCGAGCGCATCAACGCATTCTACAAGGGCGACTTGCGCGGCAAGACCTTCGCCGTGTGGGGCCTGGCCTTCAAACCCAACACCGATGACATGCGTGATGCGCCGAGCCGGGTGCTGCTGGAATCGCTGTGGGCCGCCGGCGCCAGCGTACGCGCATTCGATCCAGAAGCCATGCAGGAAACCCAGCATTTGTATCCCGACGAGTCGAAGTTGATGCTGATGGGCACACCGGAATCGGTATTGGCCGGCGCCGATGCGTTAATCATTTGCACCGAATGGCAGCAGTTCAAGGCGCCGGATTTCAACCTGATCGAGCAACGGTTGAAGGCGCCGGTGATCTTCGACGGACGCAACCTGTACGACGCCGAACGCCTGGCACGCAGTGGTTTCCTGTACTTCCCGATGGGCCGTGGTGAATCGCGCAAACTGCCGATTCCACATCAGCAGTGGCCGGCGGCGCAGGTCGTCGCTTGATTACACTGTCACAACCCCTGTAGCAGCTGTCGAGCAACGCGAGGCAGCGTTCGGCTGCGAAGCAGTCGTAAAATCAGGCAATGCGGTGCGTCAGGAAGACCACATGCGCAGGTTTTACGACGACTTCGTCGCCGAACGCAGCCTCGCGTTGCTCGGCAGCTGCTACAGTCGTGCGCATGAATTTTATTGTCCGCCGTGCCCACTTTGACGACGCCACCGCCCTCCCCGCCATCGAGCGCTCGGCGGCGGAGCTATTTCGTTGTGACCCTTCACTGGCCTGGCTCGCCGACGCTGCGGTGCCCGATGCTGAACACCATCAACGGGCAATCGAGACGGATGACGTTTGGGTGGCGCAATCGGTCGATGGCGCTGTGATGGGATTTGTCAGTGCGGTTGAAATCGACAACGAACTGCATATTCACGAACTGTCCGTCAGCCAATACTTTCAAGGGCGGGGCGCAGGACGAAAGTTGCTGTTAGCGGCCATTGAATGTGCCCGGGATCGAGAACTCCAGGGTCTGACCCTGACCACGTTTCGCGATGTGCCATGGAATGAAGCGTTTTATCGGCGCATGGGCTTTGAAACATTGGGGCCTGCTGAAGTCGGCCCACGTTTAACCAAGGTTTTGAACGACGAAACCGTTCACGGTTTACCCGGCGAACGGCGGTGTGCGATGCGTTGGGGTTGCTAATGGATCAACTGCAGGTCGGCGCCGATCACATCGAATTCTCGTTGTGCGGCTTTCTTCAGTATATGTGCGGTGGGCAGGATGTCAGCACGCTCGTGGCGGCACAGATGAGTTTGCCGTATGCCCTCGCCGCCCGGCTGGTTCATGGTCATTGCCGGCTGTAGGCCTACGACGAGGCACAACGGGGCGACCCTCGGATTGCTGACTGGATGTCGCGCATTCGTCTTGAAGTGGATCCGCAACTGTCAGAGGATGGCGAGCCCGTCATCCGCGTGCGGACCGTGGACGGTCGGCAGGCGAGTCTTTGTGTCGACCCACCCTTGGGCGCGCCGGGGAATCCGTTGAGAATTGCTCGAAAAATTGTGGCGGCTGGACACGCTTGAATCGGTGTTTTGCCTGTGCGGGCCTCTTCGCGGGCAAGCCTCGCTCCTACAGGTCATGCGTTGATCATGCGGACACCAACAACCCGTAGGAGCGAGGCTTGCCCGTGAATGAAGGCGACTCGGTTCCACGTCGAACACAAAAAAATCTGAATAAGGACATTTGCCCCACCGTGGCCACTTACTCGCTCGTAATCCGCCGGTTGATGATCGTTTCGCTGACCATCGTCGTCAGCCGCGCCATCACCAGCCCGTTGCTCACGCTGTTCCTGAGCAACAAGCTCGGCCTCAACCAACAGGACGTCGGTTTGCTGCTGGGCATCGCGGTGTTCATCGCCACCCTGCTCGCGCTCTACGGCGGCTACATCATCGACCGCCTCGAGAAGCGTCGACTGCTGATCCTTGCGATGCTCTCCAGCGCAATTGGCTTCGTGCTGCTGACCTTCGCCGAAAACCTCTACCTGACCACCGCCACCCTGGTCATCACCGAAACCGCCTCGGCGCTGTTCCTGATCGGCTCTAAGGCGATCCTCAGCGAAAACCTGCCGATTGGCCAACGCGCCAAGGCGTTTTCCCTGCGCTACACCCTGACCAACATCGGCTACGCCACCGGCCCGATGCTCGGTGTGGTGATTGCCGGCGTGTACCCGATTGCGCCGTTCCTGATTGCCGGCGGCATCGCATTTTTCAGTATCTTCCTGATGATCGGAATCCCCAAGGATTCGGCGCAGACACCCGCAATCGGCCAGCCCCAGAGTTTTCTCAAGACGCTGATCACCCTGAAGAACGACCGCACGCTGATCATGTTCACCTGTGGTTGCCTGCTCAGTACCGTGGTCCACGGTCGATTCACCCTGTACTTGTCGCAATACTTGCTGGTAACCCATGATTCCAAGCGGGCGCTGGAAACCATGGCCGCTCTGCTCGCCTGCAACGCCATCAGCGTGATCCTGCTGCAATACCAGATCGGCCGTTTCCTCAAGCGCGAACAGCTGCGTTACTGGATCGCCGGCGGCACCAGCCTGTTTATCGTCGGGCTGATCGGCTTCAGTCTGGCCGACAGCCTGATGAGCTGGTGCGTGGCGATGTTCATTTTCACCCTCGGTGAAATGATCATTTACCCCGCCGAATTCCTCTTCGTCGACACCCTGGCCCCGGAAGAACTGCGCGGAAGTTACTACGGTGCACAGAACCTCGCGGCCCTCGGTGGTGCGCTAAGCCCGGTGATTTGCGGTTTCCTGCTGATGCACACACCGGCGCCGACGATGTTTTACGCACTGAGCGCGCTGACGGCCATGGGCGGGTGTATGTGTTTCATGAGCGGTCGCCGAGTCGCTTTACAGCAAAAATAATGCACTCAAACTGCATTAATATGAATTTGTCAGTGTTGGGAATGAACGGCACACTGTGCCTCGTTCCTCCCCCAATAGTTGGAACACCTTCAAGGGCTTTCTGGGTTTCCCAGTTAAGCCTTTTTTTTTCCTGGATTTTAGCCAACGGATCGTTTGCCTCATGCTCGCTCGCTGGTTACCTGCCGCCATCAACACCCGCCCCACCGAGTGGAGCCGTGCCGCTATCGGCATGTCCCTGGGCACGCTGTTCAGCGTCTGGCTGTGCGCGCAAGTGTTCGGCATGGAAGTGGCCCAGCATTTGATCGGGCCGCTGGGCGCATCCGCCGTGTTGCTGTTCGCCGTTTCCTCCGGCGCGCTCGCCCAGCCGTGGTCGATTCTTGCCGGATATTTGAGTGCCGGCGTCGTTTCGCTGCTGGTCGCTCACGTACTCGGACGAACCCTCGGCAGCGCATGCCTGGCGGCCGGCATGGCGCTGATTCTGATGTGCTGGCTGCGTTGCCTGCACCCACCGGCCGGAGCCTTGGCGCTGTTGTTGGTCCTGGCAGACCCGGCGACCATCGCGCTGGACTGGAAAGCCCTCGGCCCGGTGATGCTCGGCGCATCGACCCTGCTGCTCAGCGCCTTGGCGTACAACAACCTGACGCGCATTCGCTACCCCAAACGTGCCAGCGAGCCGGTGGCCGTGGTGCCGGCCGATCATCCGCCGATCGACAGCCTGGCCATTACCGCTCAGGACTTGAAACTGGCCCTGGCGGAGATGGAAGCGTTCTTCGATGTCACCTCGGAGGACCTTGAACAGCTGATCCATATCAGTGAGTTGCATGCCAAACGTCGCAGTATTGGTGAAGTGTTGTCGCGTCGCACATAACGTCACTGAACTCTGTACTTCAAAGCGCTGAAAACCCTGTGGCGAGGGGATTTATCCCCTCTGGGCCGCGAAGCGACCCCAAATCCATACACCGCAGCTTTGGCAGTTAAACCGCGTGAACAAGGATTTACGACGGCTGCGCAGCCAAACGGGGGTAAACCCCCTCGCCACAGATAGGTGCGGTCTACGGAATCTGCTTAACCCTGCGGGCCGACGTTATCCAGCACCCGGTTCGCCGTGATCTCCGCCATCATGATGCTATTGGAAATACCCAAAAGCGCGTAACGCGACTCACCCTCCAGATGATCCACCAACTGGTGCACCATCACATCGACCGAGGCCAGCGTCTCGACCAGATGCACCGCCAGGGTTTCGGTCGTGGCCTGTGGGTCTACGGAAAACAGGGTACTGCGTGTTCGCGGGGTGGCTTTGACGTCGGCATTGGACGGGAAGTGGAAGTCGAGAGCGCGTTCGGCGGCCTCGTTGAGTTTTTTGGAATCAATGGATTCGTAGGGGAAACGTCGTCCGTTTCGGGTGGATTGGGTGTTGGTTTGAACATAGGTGAAACTCCTCTCATCGTATTTGGGAGCCACCGCCCTCGCTACCAAACGACGGGTGGTGGCCATGCACAGGTTGGTAGACCGGGATGTGAGGAGACCGGCGCGCCCGAGGACGCCCTGTGCATGACCACCATAAAACAGAGACGAAAAAACGCCGTAAATGGTGATGCTTAGCACCTCACAGGAAACCCGGGGCTACCAACCCCCCATCGCTGTTCTTCAGCGACGGGGAAACGATAAAACCCAGGACCAAGGCGCACAAGCCGGCGGATTCTGGCGCAGTCGTAGGCAACGACGCAAGGATGTGTAGCCTGAGAGAGTATCTGGAGATGTCTATTAAACAACGCTGTTTAATTCTCATCTGAGCTGAAACAGAAGCGTTCTTCGATGTCTGCCGGAAGACCTTGAACAACTGATCGATATCAGTGAGTTGCGTGCCAAACGTCGCAGTATTGGTGAAGTCCTGAGCCACAGCTCCTGACCGCACTCCTCCCACTTTAAGAGCCATGCAAATATGCAGGAAGTACCTGCATATATCCCAGTTGTACATCACAAATTTGCACTGGTACGATCCGGGATCGCTCGCGCGCGAGCTTCTCTATAAAGAACAATAAAAGCAGGGAGTTAGTGATGACTGCTCAGGTTTCATCGAAGGGAACTTCGTCCATGGATGCCATGCAAAACGAAGTGCTGGCCGAGGTCCGCAACCACATCGGTCACCTGACCCTCAATCGCCCCGCCGGCCTCAACGCAATTACCCTGGACATGGTCCGCCACCTGCAGCGCCAGCTCGACGCCTGGGCGTTGGATCCGCACGTACACGCGGTGGTCTTGCGCGGTGCTGGCGAAAAGGCGTTCTGTGCCGGCGGTGACATCCGCTCGCTGTACGACAGCTTCAAGAACGGCGACACATTGCACGAAGATTTCTTCGTCGAGGAATACGCCCTCGACCTCACCATTCACCACTACCGCAAACCCGTGTTGGCCCTGATGGACGGTTTTGTCCTGGGCGGCGGCATGGGCCTGGTGCAAGGCGCTGATTTGCGGGTGGTCACCGAGAAGAGCCGTCTGGCGATGCCGGAAGTGGCCATCGGTTATTTTCCGGACGTGGGTGGCAGTCATTTCCTGCCACGGGTTCCGGGGGAATTGGGGATTTACCTGGGCGTCAGCGGCGTGCAGATTCGCGCAGCCGATGCGCTTTATTGCGGCCTGGCCGACTGGTATCTGGAAAGCGAAAAACTCAGCACCCTCGACGAGCACCTCGATCAGCTCGAATGGCACGAAACGCCGCTAAAGGACCTTCAAGGTCTGCTGGCGAAGCTCGCAGCCCAACAACTTCCCGATGCGCCACTGAGCGCGTTGCGCCCGGCCATCGACCATTTCTTCGCCCTGCCCGATGTGCCGAGTATTGTTGAGCAACTGCGTGAAGTCACGGTCGCCGACAGCCATGAATGGGCCAAGTCCACCGCCGACCTGCTGGAGAGCCGTTCGCCGCTGGCGATGGGCGTCACCCTGGAAATGCTGCGCCGTGGTCGGCACTTGAGTCTTGAAGACTGTTTCGCCCTTGAGCTGCACCTGGACCGTCAGTGGTTCGCGCGCGGCGACCTGATCGAAGGCGTGCGCGCCTTGCTGATCGATAAAGACAAGCAACCGCGCTGGAACCCGCCGACCTTGCAGGCGCTGGACGCCGAGCACGTCGCGAGTTTCTTCAGCGGTTTTGAACAGAGTGGGAACTGAACCATGCACGATATCGAATTGAGCGAAGAGCAAGTCATGATCCGCGACATGGCCCGGGACTTTGCCCGCGGCGAAATCGCGCCCCATGCGCAAGCCTGGGAGAAGGCCGGCTGGATCGATGACGGTCTGGTGGCGAAGATGGGTGAACTGGGCCTGCTGGGCATGGTGGTGCCGGAAGAATGGGGCGGCACCTATGTCGACTACGTCGCCTACGCCCTGGCGGTGGAAGAGATTTCGGCCGGCGACGGCGCCACGGGCGCGTTGATGAGCATCCACAATTCCGTGGGCTGCGGCCCGGTGCTCAACTACGGCACCGAAGAACAGAAACAGACTTGGCTGCCAGATCTGGCCAGCGGCCAGGCGATCGGCTGCTTCTGCCTGACCGAGCCGCAAGCCGGCTCCGAAGCACACAACCTGCGCACCCGCGCCGAACTGCGCGACGGGCAATGGGTGATCAACGGCGCCAAACAATTCGTCAGCAATGGCAAGCGGGCAAAACTGGCGATTGTGTTTGCCGTCACCGATCCGGACTTGGGCAAACGCGGCATCTCGGCGTTCCTGGTACCCACCGACACCGCCGGTTTTATCGTCGACCGCACCGAACACAAAATGGGCATTCGCGCCTCCGATACCTGCGCGGTGACGTTAAACAACTGCACGATTCCCGAAGCCAACCTGTTGGGTGATCGCGGCAAGGGGCTGGCCATCGCCCTGTCCAACCTCGAAGGCGGCCGCATCGGCATCGCCGCGCAAGCGTTGGGCATTGCCCGGGCGGCGTTCGAAGCCGCGCTGGCGTATTCGCGGGACCGGGTGCAGTTCGACAAACCGATCATCGAGCACCAGAGCATCGCCAATATGCTCGCTGATATGCACACCCGGCTGAACGCGGCGCGCTTGCTGATCCTGCATGCGGCGCGGTTGCGCAGTGCCGGCAAGCCGTGCCTGTCCGAGGCTTCGCAGGCCAAGCTGTTTGCATCGGAAATGGCCGAGAAGGTCTGCTCGTCGGCAATGCAGATTCATGGCGGGTATGGCTATCTGGAAGATTATCCGGTGGAGCGCTATTACCGAGATGCGCGGATTACGCAGATTTATGAAGGGTCGAGCGAGATTCAGCGGATGGTGATTGCCCGGGAGTTGAAGCACTACTTGGTTTGAAGCCTTAAAAGCTTCGCGGGCAAGCCTCGCTCCTACAAGGTTACGAGTCGTTCATGCGAACACCGATAACCTGTAGATACTCTGTTCACGGTCAAGCTTTCGCGAGATGTTTTTCGCTAAAAAGCTTGGCCGTATTAAATTCTTCTCCGGAACGCATGCATGCCCATAACCCGGTTAGGTATTTGCGCATGACCGCACCGATGGCCTGCATTTTCTTCTTGCCGCGCGCTACCAGAGCCTCGTAGAAGGCCTTCACATTCTCATCACAACGGATTGCCGTCATCGCCGGCATGAACATCGCTGCGCGCAAGTAAGCATTACCGCATTTGGACATTCGCCCTGGCCGGTTCACGCTGGTGCCTGACTGGGTCAACCTGACATCCAGGCCTGCATAGCGGCTTACCTGCGCCGATTTAAGCGTTACCGGAAGGGTCGTCAGCTCAGCCAGTGCGGCGATGGCTGAGGCCTCTCCAACGCCGGGGGCCGCCAGCATGCAGCGAAACTGCAAACTCAGATCCGGGCATTTGGCGATGGCATCACGTGCGGCTTTCTTCAAGCGATCAATCCGTGTGTCCAGCCCTGCAATCGCCTCTTTCTCATCCTCGATCAGCAGCTCCACACTCGTTTCTGTCGCTTGTAGCGCGTGTAATTCGTTTTTGGCTCGTGTTCGATGACCAATCAGCCGATTGATATGGCGGCCAATCGCACGCAACGTCATTTGATCGGTAGTAGGCGGAACCCAAAGCCTGGGAGTCATGCGCTCGCCATATTCAGCCAGCAATTGAGCGTCTATCTGGTCAGTTTTGCTGTTTTGCAGCATCACTTTTGCAAAATTGTGGAAGCTTTTGGGGTTGATCACCGAGACCGGCAGGCCGGCAGCGTGCAACTCCAATGCAAGATCCAGGTAGTAAATGCCAGTGGCCTCCATGACCACGCTCAGCGGTTTGAGACCTAACATCTTTGTCACGGCAGCCTTACGTCCTTTGGGCGTGTGCTGAATGTCCCACTGGCCTGATGTTTTACCGCTCTGCCGCCATCCCATGACAGACGTGCGCGCACCAATGTCTATGCCGATATGAATATTCATGCTTTTCACTTCCCTGACTTTCGGTAAGATTGCCCCTGGTTCCCCCGACCTCGAACTTCATGCCACTGCAACCTTGTAATGCGAAGTCCGACTTGTCGGCTTCTCGATACTCTTCGTGGTGGGCAATGAGGCGGGGGGGCCTCTCTACAGACAAGGTCAGGAGCAAATCCTGCCTTCAGGAGCGATCGGCCTCCCCCAGAAACGCACTTGCTTTTGTATGAATCCTTGAGCGTAACCTCTTTCGTTGGAATCAAGGTCAACATACAAGGAGCGTGGCTTGCCCGCGAAGGCGTCATTGAAAACGCCGTTTTATTTACCGATGAACTCCGCCTCACGCTTGGCAATAAACGCCGCCATTCCTTCCTTCTGATCCTGCGTCGCAAACGCCGCATGGAACACCCGGCGCTCAAAGCGCACACCTTCCGACAGGCTCACCTCAAACGCGCGGTTGACGCTTTCCTTGACCATCATCGCAATCGGCAGCGACTTCTTGGCGATCAACGCCGCCACTTTAAGCGCTTCTTCCAGCAGTTCATCCGCCGGCACGATTCGCGCGACGATCCCGCAGCGCTCGGCTTCTACCGCATCAATCAAACGTCCGCTCAGGCACATTTCCATGGCCTTGGCCTTGCCAACGGCGCGGGTCAGGCGTTGGGTGCCGCCCATACCCGGCAGCACACCGAGGTTGATTTCCGGCTGGCCGAATTTCGCATTGTCGCCGGCCAGAATGAAATCGCACATCAGCGCCAGTTCACAGCCACCACCCAGGGCGAAACCGTTGACCGCGGCAATGATCGGCTTGCGGCGGTTGGCCACGCGATCGCTGTCGCTGAACAGGTCGTCGAGGTAGATCTGTGGGTAGGTCAGCTCGGCCATTTCCTTGATGTCGGCGCCGGCGGCGAAGGCTTTTTTCGAGCCGGTCAGCACGATGCAGCCGATGTTCGAATCGGCTTCCAGGCCATCGAGGGCGTGGTTCAGTTCGCTGACGATCTGCGCATTCAGCGCGTTCAGCGCCTGCGGACGGTTGAGGGTGATCAGGCCTACACGACCGTGGGTTTCCAGCAAAATTGTTTCGTAACTCATAACCAACTCCTGTTTTACAAAAAGCTCGATCTCTGTAGCAGCTGTCGAGTGAAACGAGGCTGCGTTCCGTTGATCTTGCTCGTTAAAACAACCTCAAAAGATCGCAGCCTCGTTTCACTCGACAGCTGCTACAGGTTCTTTTTAAAGATTGCGCGAAATAACCATGCGCTGAATATCGCTGGTGCCTTCGTAGATCTGGCACACCCGCACGTCACGGTAGATCCGCTCCAGCGGGAAGTCATTCAGGTAACCGTAACCGCCAAGGGTTTGCAACGCCGAGGAACAGACCTTCTCGGCCATTTCCGAGGCGAACAGCTTGGCCATGGACGCTTCGACCAAGGCCGGTTTGCCGCTGTCCCTTAATGCCGCTGCGTAATGCACCATTTGCCGGGCGACGGCAATCTGGGTCGCCATGTCTGCCAGACGGAACGCGACCGCCTGGTGTTCGATGATCGGCTTGCCGAAGCTCTCACGCTCACGGGCGTAATCGCGGGCCGCTTCAAACGCAGCGCGGGCCATGCCAACCGATTGCGAGGCGATGCCGACGCGGCCGCCTTCGAGGTTGGCCAAGGCGATCCGGTAACCTTCGCCCTCCTCACCCAGTCGATTGGCCACCGGGACTTTCACGTCTTCGAACAGGATCTGACAAGTGTCGGAGGCGTGCTGACCGAGTTTGTCTTCAACCCGTGCGACTTTGTAGCCCGGTGAATCGGTCGGCACGATCAGCGCCGTGATGCCGCGCTTGCCGGCGCTCGGGTCGGTGACAGCAAACACGATCACCACACCGGCGTTCTGCCCGGAAGTGATGAACTGCTTGCAGCCGTTGAGCACGTAGTGATCGCCTTCCAGACGCGCACGGGTTTTCAGGCCGCTGGCGTCGGAGCCTGCCTGCGGTTCGGTCAGGGCAAAGGCGCCGAGCATCGCGCCGCTGGCCAGTGGCTTGAGAAAGCGTTCTTTCTGATCGTCGTTGCCGTACTTGAGGATCGGTACGCAACCCACTGAGTTGTGAACGCTCATGATCGTCGAGCAGGCGCCGTCACCGGCGGCGATTTCTTCCAGGGCCATGGCGTAGGCCAGGTAACCGGTGTCGCAACCGCCCCACTCCTCCGGCACCAGCATGCCGAAGAAGCCCAGTTCGGCCATCTCACCGATGGCTTCCTTGGGGAAGCGGTGTTCGCGGTCCCACTCGGCGGCGAACGGTTTCAATCGTTCCTGGGCAAACTGCCGGGCGGCGTCGCTGATCTGAAGTTGTTCGTCGTTGGGAATCATGGTGAATCCTTAAAATCCGGAGTACGGCACAAAACTCTGTGGGAGCCAGCCTGCTGGCGATGGCGTCGTGTCAGTCAATATCTACTTTTATGACACACCCTCATCGCCAGCAGGCTGGCTCCCACAGGGGTGAGGTTGGCCTAGTACAGGCATTCCACAGCCATGGCCGTGGCTTCACCGCCGCCGATGCAGATCGCTGCAACGCCGCGTTTCAGGCCTTTCTGGCGCAGGGCCGAGAGCAGGGTCACGAGAATCCGCGCACCAGACGCACCGATCGGGTGGCCGAGGGCGCAAGCGCCGCCGTGCACGTTGATCTTCTCGTGGGGGATTTCCAGTTTAGTCATGGTCACCAGACTGACCACCGCGAACGCTTCGTTGACTTCGAACAACTCGACGTCGTCCACGGACCAGCCGGTTTTCTTCATCAGCTTCTTGATCGCGCCCACCGGTGCTACCGGGAACAGGCCCGGGGTATCGGCAAACGCAGCGTGGCCGTGAATCACCGCCAGCGGTTTGAGACCTTGTTTATGTGCTTCGGAACGGCGCATCAGCACCAATGCAGCCGCGCCGTCGGAGATCGAACTGGAGTTGGCCGCTGTCACTGTGCCGCCTTCGCGGAACGCCGGTTTCAGCGAGGTAATCTTGTCCAGTTTGGCTTTCGGTGGTTGTTCGTCGTTGCTGATCAGCACCTGCTCTTTACCGACAGTCACGGTAATCGGCACGATCTCGTCCTTGAAGCTGCCGTCCTTGATCGCCTGCTGCGCGCGGGTGGTCGAGGCAATGGCGAATGCGTCCTGAGCTTCGCGGCTGAAACCGTTGGTTTCGGCGCAATCCTCGGCGAAGGTGCCCATCAGGCGGCCTTTGTCGTAGGCATCTTCCAGACCGTCGAGGAACATGGAGTCGAGCACGCGGCCATGGCCCATGCGGTAACCGCTGCGAGCGCGGTCCAGCAGGTACGGCGCGTTGGACATGCTTTCCATGCCGCCCGCGACAACCACGTCAGCGCTGCCGGCAACGAGCATGTCGTGGGCCAGAATCGCTGCTTCCATGCCCGAGCCGCACATCTTGTTCAGGGTGGTGCAGCGGGTCGATTTATCCAGCCCCGCACCCAGCGCAGCTTGCCGCGCCGGTGCCTGACCAAGCCCTGCGGGCAATACGCAGCCAAAGAGCACTTCTTCGACCGACTCAGGCGCAATACCAGCGCGCTCGACCGCCGCGCGAATCGCGGCAGCACCCAGTTGCGGTGCGGTCAGGCTTTTCAGTTCGCCCTGAAAACCGCCCATCGGGGTGCGGACAGCGCTGACGATAACGATGGGATCGTTGGCAATAGTCATGACAAATCTCCTTACTTGGCGGCCATGCGCAAGGCACCGTCGAGACGGATCACCTCGCCATTGAGCATGCTGTTTTCAATGATATGCCTGACCAGCGCGGCATACTCGCCCGGTTTGCCCAGACGTGGCGGGAACGGCACACCGGCCGCCAGGGAAGCGCGGACTTCCGGGGTCATGCCGGCCATCATCGGCGTTTCAAAAATGCCGGGGGCGATGGTCATCACGCGGATGCCGAAACGCGCCAGTTCACGGGCGGCGGGCAAGGTCAGGCTGACGATTGCGCCTTTGGACGCGGCATACGCAGCCTGGCCGATCTGGCCGTCATAGGCCGCCGCCGAGGCGGTGTTGATGATCACGCCGCGCTCACCGTCAGCATCCGCTTCGGTTTCGGCGATGGCCGCCGAAGCCAGACGCAGCATATTGAAGCTGCCGATCAGATTGACGTTGATCACCTGGCTGAAACTGGCCAACGCGTGCGGGCCGTTCTTGCCGAGGATCTTCTCGCCACGCACGATGCCGGCGCAATTGACCAGACCGTTGAGGCCGCCGAAGGCTTTTACCGTCGCCTTGACCGCGGCTTCGGCGGCTGATTCGTCGCTGATGTCGGCCACTACGCTTTGCGCGCCGAGACGTTCAGCCTGGGTCGCAACCGCCTCGGCGTTCATGTCCACCAGCATTACTTTGGCGCCGGCCGCGACCAGCATTTCAGCGGTGGCCGCACCGAGGCCCGAGGCACCGCCGGTGACGAGAAAAACCTTGTTTTCGATCTGCATCATTGTGTCCTTGATTCAAGCTTGAACGTTCTTCACCGCGGCCTCTTGAGCCTTGGCGATTTCATGGTTGCGCAAGATAAAGCGCTGCAATTTGCCGCTTGGGGTTTTCGGCAACTCGCTGACAAATTCGATTTCACGCGGGTACGAATGCGCCGCCAGGCGCTTGCGCACGTGTTGGCGCAGTTCTTCGGCCAGCTCCGGTGTCGGGCGGTATTGCTCACAAATCACCACGAAGGCTTTGACCAGTTCGGTGCGTTCCGGATCGGGCTTGCCAACGACGGCGGCTTCGATCACTGACGGGTGTTCGATCAACGCACTTTCCACATCGAACGGGCCGACGCGGTAGCCGGAAGTGGTAATCACGTCATCGCTGCGGCCGACGAAACTGATGCTGCCGTCCGGGTTCCACTCGACGGTGTCACCACTCAGGTAATAGTTGCCAACGAAGGCTTTGGTCGGCGCGCCTTCATATCCGGCGAACCAGCACATCGGCGACTGGGTGCGGTCGATGGCAAGAATGCCTGGCTGGCCGACGCCGAGTTCCTTGTATTCATCGTCGAGCACCACGATGCGGTGGCCCGGCGAAGCAAAACCGGCGGCGCCTATGTGGATTGGATGTTCCAGGCCATGGTGGTTGCACAGGACCATGCCCAGTTCGGTCTGGCCGTAATGGTCATGAATAACCACGCCGAGGTTGTCGGCGAACCAGCGGATCACCTCCGGGTTCAGCGGCTCACCGGCGCTGCTGACGATGCGCAATTTGCCCTTGATCGACTTGGCAAATTCGTCGCCACCGGCAATCAGCAAGCGGTAGGCCGTTGGTGACCCGGTGAGGTTGGTGATGCCGTATTTGTTGATGACCCGGCAGGTGCTTTCGAGGGTGAACGGGCCATCGTAAAACGTGATCGGATGCCCCATCGCCATGGGCCCGGTGACGCCGAAATAGATGCCGTAGGCCCAGCCCGGATCGGCCACGTTCCAGAACGCATCTTCGGGGCGCAGGTCCACGGCGTCGCGGGTGTAGCTCTGGAAAGCGACGATGGCTTTGAGCGGCACCGACAGGGCTTTCGACGGGCCGGTGGTGCCCGAGGTGAACATCAGCAGGAACGGGTCTTCGCCGGTCAGCAACACCGGTTCGCACTTGGAGGTATGATTGGCCAGTTCGGCCCAGAAACTGTAATCGCCACGGACGATGCCTTGGCCTTTCGCACCGGCGACGGTAACGATAGTCGGGCAGTCGGCGACTTCAACGAGTTTGGGGCGATTGACCGCGTCGGTGACCACCACTTTGGCCCCGGAGCAACTGAGGCGGTGCTCGATGGCTTTCGGGCCGAAGGCGGTGAACAGCGGCTGATAGACCGCGCCGATGCGCCAAGTGGCGAAGACGGTGATCAGCAATTCGATGTTGCGTGGCAGCAGGCCGGCAACCTTGTCGCCTTTTTTCACGCCCTGGGCCAGGAGGAAGTTGGCAAACCGCGCGGCTTTGTCCTGCAGGTCGCTGAAGGTGTACGTCGCGCTGGCGCCGTCGCGACCTTCCCAGAACAGTGCAATGCGCCCCGGCAAGGCATGCCGGTCGCAACACTCGACGCAAGCGTTGAGGGCAGTCAAATCACCGACAAGGGCGGCGTCGACGGTGTGCTGATAATTGAACTGTGATGTGGCAGACAAGTATTCGCGCATTGCCAGAATCCCTCTGTATTTTTATTAGGTTGGGGGAACCGTAAAAACCACAGAAATACTCGCCCCGCGGGGGGATTGGGGCAATGGTCAAAGCTATCAAGTTGTTTGACTGGTTTGGCCAAGGTTCAAGAGAGGTTTTGCCTGTGCTGGCGCCTTCGCGGGCAAGTCAACCCAAACCCCGGATCAGTGGGCTTCGTTAAGAATCAAACTCCGATAATGCCCCGGATTCGACCCCGACCACTTGCGAAACGCCTTGTAGAACGAGCTCGCATCGGCAAATCCCAACCGCGTGGCGATTTCGGCGAAGCTGATGTGCGGTTCGGCCAGCCACACAATCGCCAACTCCTTGCGCACGCTGTCCTTGAGCCCTTGATAGGTCTGACCTTCTTCCGCCAGCCGCCGACGCAAGGTCGAGGCCGACATGCACAGTTGCTGCGCCAAAGGCTCGGTCTCCGGCCACTGTTCGGCAGGCAACTGGCGCAAATCATGCTTGATCCGGCTCGCCAGGCTTTCCGGGTCGCGGTACTTGACCAGAATATTCGCCGGCGCATGGGCCAGGAACCGCTTGAGCTCTTCCGGGCTGCGCTTGATCGGCAGGTCCAGGCAATCGGCGGAGAAAATCATCCGCGTGCGGGGCCGGTCGAAACGCAGGTTCTCGGAGAACATCACCTGATAGTCATCGCAGAAGTCCGGCGCCGCACAGCGCAATTCGATGGCCAGAATCGGTATGCGCCGCCCGGCCAGCCAACAGGCAACGCCGTGAACGATCATCCAGTAAGTGAAATAGGTGAAGGCACGGCGCGGGTCCTGATCGTCTTCCAGCAACACGATCTCCGCCAGGCTTTGCTGACGAACCAGCTGCGCGGGCATGCGTTCGAGCATCAACGACAGGAAACTCAGGCCTGACATCAGGCCGGCCGCCAGGCTCGGCTGGATCATCGAGCTGCGGCAGAGAAACTCAAGACTGCCGGATTTGAGCTTGCGCGGGTCCATGCCAAAAAATTCATCGTCCCCGCGCCGGGCCAGCAAGCGCCATAGCCGCGCATATGCAGTGGCCGGGACCCGGGCATCGCTGGTTTGCAGCAGCGCCGGATCGATGCCGACCTTGTTCAATACCTCGTCGGTGGCGGCTCCGGGGGCGCAGCTTTGCAACAGGGCTTCGCGCACCAGTTGAATGGCGATGGTGTCTTTTTCCGACATTGAGCGAGGTGGGCCTTGATCTTGTTTGAGTGCCGGCATATTAGCGTACAGCGACCCAATCCTGTAGGAGCGAGCGGTGCGGCGATCCGACTTGCCCGCGAAGCAGGCGACTCGGTCTTGCCCTGAAATCGCGTAATCGTTCTTCGCGGGCAAGCCTCGCTCCTACAGGGGATGGGGTGATCTTTAGAGTTGTTCAGGTTAGGTTCAGGTAAATGTCAATGAATGCCATTTGGGAATGAGTGTCATTATGTTACAACTTAGCACCCTATCTAATTCCGAGTCGGTGCTGAATGCTTGTTCCTTTTCTGATCATGCTGCGCGAAGGCATTGAAGCCGCGTTGATCGTTGGCATCATCGCCAGCTACCTGAAGCAGACCGGCCGTGGCCAGTGGATGCCCGCCGTATGGATTGGTGTGTTCCTCGCCGTTGCGCTGGCTTTGCTGGTGGGCGGTGGCCTGGAGCTGGTCAGCGCCGAATTTCCGCAGAAACAACAGGAACTGTTTGAAGGCGTGGTCGGCCTGGTGGCCGTCGGCATTCTCAGCTCCATGGTCTTCTGGATGCGCAAAGTGGCGCGTTCGATCAAGCACTCACTGCACGTCTCCCTCGACCACGCGCTCACCGGCTCCAAACACCAGGTCACGGCACTGATCGCCATGGTGTTTTTCGCCGTGGCCCGGGAAGGTCTGGAGACGGTGTTCTTCCTGCTCGCGGTATTCCAGCAGAGCGAAGGCCCGGCGGCACCGATCGGTGCCCTCCTCGGCCTGATCCTGGCAATCATTGTCGGCTTCCTGATCTACACCGGCAGCATGCGCCTGAACCTCGGCGCGTTCTTCCGCTGGACCGGTCTGTTCATCCTGGTGGTGGCGGCCGGCATTCTGGCCAACTCGGTGCAGGCCCTGCATGAAGCCGGTCTGTGGAATCACCTGCAAACCGTGCTTTTTGACTTCAGTGCAACGCTGCCGATGGACGGCCCGGTAGGTTCGGTGATGGCCGGCATGTTCGGTTACCAGGACGCGCCGACGGTCAGCACCCTCGGGGCTTATCTGATTTATCTGGTAGTGGCGTTGGTGATGTTCTTTCTCCCTGCGCCCGTACTCGCTAAACAACCCTCTTCCGTTTCCAGCCAGTAAGGGCACCCATGCCAAATCAAGCCCCTCCCCAGGCCTCGCCTCCCCGCGCCTTGCACTGGGCGGTGGCCGGTTCGGTGATCGTGATGATCGCCGCCGGTGGCCTGTTCTACTACGCCTCGAAAATAGCGGCGGCCAAGCGCCAGCCCCACCATGACGAAGTGGTGGTGACCATTCACTCGCACAGCTGCGAGCCGAATGCGCTGACCGTTCCGGCAGGCCGCGCCAGTTTCCGCATCGTCAATCGCTCGGACCGGGCGGTGGAGTGGGAAATTCTCGACGGCGTGCTGGTGGTCGAAGAACGGGAAAACATCGCGCCGGGCCTGAGCCAGGTCATCAATGCCAACCTGCTGCCCGGCGACTACGCGATCACCTGTGGACTGCTGAGTAACCCGCGCGGCACTCTGCACGTGACGGCGACCGCCGCTTCCGACGCCGCCGCCAAGGCCAAACCGTCGATGGTCGCGTTCGTGGGGCCGTTGTCCGAGTTTCGTGTCTACCTGAGCAGCCAAAGCAGCGCGCTGATC
Organism: Pseudomonas sp. LBUM1660; assembly: GCF_059695935.1. NCBI lineage: Bacteria > Pseudomonadati > Pseudomonadota > Gammaproteobacteria > Pseudomonadales > Pseudomonadaceae > Pseudomonas > Pseudomonas sp. LBUM1660. Next base: position 3,358,057 of record NZ_CP166795.1, read on the forward strand.
AAAGCCGTCGCCGCCCTTGAGCAGGCCATCGCGGCTGGCGATCTGAGCCAGGCACAAGCGCTGTATGTGCCCGCCCGCGCCGCCTATCAACGGATCGCCCCGGCCGCCCAGCGTCTGGCTGAACTGGACAACGCCATCAATGCCCGCGCCGATTACTTCGAGAAACGCGAGCAGGATCCGGCCTTCAGCGGCTTCCACCGCATCGAGTACGCGCTGTTCCAGCAACGCAATCTCGACGGCCTAGCGCCGGTTGCCCTGCGCTTGAGCAGCGACGTCACCACGCTCAAACAGCAACTGCTCGCCCAGTCGCTGCCGCCGGAGCAACTGGTGAGTATTGTCGTGCGCAATCTGCACAGCCTCGCCGATGTGCGTGCCAGCAGCGGTGAAGAAGAACGCTACAGCCACACCAACCTGAACGGTTTCGCCTCCAACCTCTTCGCTGCGCGCAAAGTCGTCGACCTGTTGCGCCCGTTGCTGACCAAGTCCGCCGCCGAGTTGCTGCCGAAGATCGACAGCGCGATCACCGCCCTCGACGCCGAACTCAATGGGTTGAAGGTCCAGGACGGCTACGCGAGCTACGACACGGTCACTGCCGAGCAGCGTAAACAAATCGCCAACAAGGCCAAGGCGCTGGCCGACGCACTCGATGGAATCGATCCCGCCCTTGGCCTTTCCGGCCTTTAAGCAGAAGACTCAAAACGATGAACGATTCAGAACACTTCAACCTCCAGCGTCGCCGGGTATTGATGGGCATGGGCGCTGCTGGTGTCGCGCTGGCAGGTTCCGCACTGAGCTGCCCGGCGATGGCCGCAAGCCCCGCGCAAGTCACCGAAGCACCGAGCAGCGACAAGACCGAGGACCGCCACGCGTTTCACGGCAAGCACCAGACCGGCATCGTCACCCCGCGCCCGGCGTCCGGCATGCTGGTGTCGTTTGATGTGCTGGCCAGTGATCGCGAGGATCTGGAGCGGCTGTTCCGCACCCTCAACGAGCGCATCGCCTTCCTGATGCAGGGCGGCCCGGTGGCTCAAGTCGATCCGAAACTGCCGCCGGTGGATTCGGGCATCCTCGGCCCGGTGGTCGCACCGGACAATCTGACCATCACCGTGTCGGTGGGCGAGTCGCTGTTTGACGAGCGCTTCGGCCTGGCCAGTGCCAAGCCCAAACGGCTTATCCGCATGGTCGGTTTTCCCAATGACGCCCTGGAAGCCGATTGCTGTCACGGCGACCTGAGTCTGCAGTTCTGCGCCAACACCACCGACACCAATATCCACGCCCTGCGCGACATCGTGAAAAACCTGCCGGACCTGCTGCTGGTGCGCTGGAAACAGGAAGGCAGCGTACCGCCCCAGGCCCCGACAAAACCCAATGTGCCGGCGCAGAGCGCACGCAATTTCCTGGGTTTTCGCGACGGCTCGGCGAACCCGGATTCCAACGACTCCAAGGCCATGGACAGCATCGTCTGGGTGCAACCGGGCAGCGAGGAACCGGCGTGGGCCGCCAATGGCAGCTATCAGGCGGTGCGGATCATCCGCAACTTCGTCGAACGCTGGGATCGCACGCCATTGCAGGAACAGGAAAGCATTCTCGGCCGCATCAAAGCCACCGGCGCGCCCGTGGGCGGTGCGCATGAAACCCAGGTCCCCGACTACGCCAAAGACCCGGAAGGCAAACTGACCAAACTCGACGCGCATATCCGCCTGGCCAACCCGCGCACCGCTGCGACCCAGGCCAACCTGATCCTGCGTCGGCCGTTCAACTATTCCAACGGCGTGAACAAGAACGGTCAGTTGGACATGGGGTTGCTGTTCATCTGCTACCAGGCCGATCTGGAAAAAGGCTTCATCACCGTGCAGACCCGACTCAACGGCGAGCCGTTGGAGGAATACCTCAAGCCGGTCGGCGGCGGTTACTTCTTCACCCTGCCGGGTGTGACGGGCGACAAGGACTTCATCGGTCGCTTGCTGCTTGACGCCACATCACCCAAAAACAACACCTGAAAACCCAACACGGAACCGTCCCATGAAAAAGTCGCCCCTCGCGTTATTGCTGACCCTAGGCTTGCTCAATACCCCGCTTTCGGCATTCGCGGCGACGGCGCCGCTGGAGCTGGTGCAGCCGATTTCGGATTACAAGATCTACGTCACCGAGCAACTGGATCAACTGGCCAGCCACACCCAGCAATTCACCGACGCGGTGAAACAAGGTGACTTGGCCTCAGCTAAAAAACTCTACGCGCCGACCCGGGTTTTCTACGAGTCGATCGAGCCGATTGCCGAGCTGTTCAGTGACCTGGACGCCTCCATAGACTCACGCGTCGATGACCACGAAAAAGGCGTGAAGGCTGAGGATTTCACCGGTTTCCATCGCATTGAATATTCGCTGTTCTCGGAAAACAGCACCCAGGGTCTGGACGATCTGGCCGATGACTTGAACAAAGACGTGAAAGACCTGCAAACCCGCGTGGCCGGCCTGACGTTCCCGCCTGAAAAAGTGGTGGGCGGCGCCGCTGCCCTGCTGGAGGAAGTCGCGGCGACCAAGATCTCCGGGGAAGAAGACCGTTACAGCCACACCGACCTGTATGACTTCCAGGGCAACATCGACGGCGCGAAGAAAATCGTCGACCTGTTCCGTCCGCAGATCGAAAAGCAGGACGCGGCGTTTATTGCCAAGGTCGACAAGAACTTCGCCAGCGTGAACAAGATTCTGGCGAAGTATAAAACCAAGGAGGGAGGGTTTGAGACGTATGACAAGGTGAAAGAGAACGACCGCAAGGCGTTGGTGGGGCCGGTGAATACGTTGGCTGAGGATCTTTCCACGTTGCGTGGGAAGTTGGGTTTGAACTGATTTTTGTAGCGTTGCAGCGGGCCCCTTCGCGAGCAGGTCGAATCGTCGCACCGTCGCTCCTACAGTGGATTTGTGATCGACACAAAATCCATGTGGGAGCGAGCTTGCCCGCGAAGGCATTATCACGTTCACCAATATTCCTCCTGACTTGCACATAACCCGCGCTAACATCCCCACCAATAACAAAGCTCACGGAAGACTCACCATGACCACCCCTGCCTTCGACCTGCGCCCACTCATGGTCGCCAACATGGCCTGTTCCATGTCGATGATGGCGTTCGTCTCCCTGATCGGGCCGATCGCCCGGGTGTTGGGCCTGGCCACCTGGCAGGCCGGCGCGGCGGTAACGGTGTCCGGGGTGATCTGGATGTTGCTCGCCCGCCCCTGGGGTCAGGCCAGTGATCGCTATGGCCGACGACGGATTCTGTTGATCGCCACGGCCGGCTTCACCCTCGCCTACTGGGCCTTGTGCCTGTTCATCGATGCCTCGTTGCGTTTTCTGCCGTCAGCGCTGTTGGGGTTTATCGGGTTGATGATCGGACGCGGCCTGATCGGCGTGTTCTATGCCGCGATTCCGGTGGGCGGCAACGCGCTGATCGCCGACAACATCGAGCCGCAACACCGCGCCAAAGCCATGGCGGCCCTGGGCGCGGCCAACGCCTGCGGCCTGGTGATCGGCCCGGCGATTGCGGCGTTGTTGTCGCGCTTCAGTCTGAGCTTGCCGTTCTATGCCATGGCGATCCTGCCGTTGCTGGCGTTTGTGGTGCTGCACTACAAGCTCAAGGGTCAGGAACTGCACCTGCGGCAAGCGCCGCGCAAGGTTCGTCTGAACGATCCACGACTGCGTCGCCCAATGGCCGTCGCGTTTGTGGCGATGCTCTGTGTGTCGATTGCGCAGATCACCGTCGGCTTCTTCGCCCTCGACCGACTCGGCATGAGTCCGGCCGATGCGGCGCAAACCGCTGGCATCGCCTTGACCATGGTCGGTTTCGCGCTGATCTGTTCGCAACTGCTGGTGCGGCGGCTCGAATGGTCTCCGCTGCGGCTGATTCGCGCGGGCGCACTGGTGGCGGCCGTGGGCTTTGCCTGCAGCATCCTGGCGGATGCTGCGTGGGGTTTATGGCTGTGCTTTTTCGTGTCGGCGGGCGGGATGGGGCTGATCTTTCCGTCCTTCGCCGCACTGGCTGCCAACGCGGTCGACGCCTCGGAACAAGGCGCCACCGCCGGTTCCATTGGTGCCGCGCAGGGCTTTGGGGTGGTCATCGGACCGCTGGCGGCGACGTTGATCTACGACGTCGATCCGCGCTTGCCCTACCTGGTTGCCGCTGCGCTGTTGCTGCTGGTGGCGTTGTGGCCACAGCCTCGGCAGCACTGAACCTTACAAAATACGATAGAGCAACCGCTCTATCCGCACCCGACTGACGCGTTTGAGGAACTTGGCCACCGCCGCCGGGTACTCCAGCAGCGTTTCCAGATCCTGATACCGCTGGATGCGCGTGGTGTTCTGGAAAATCTCGCCCAGTTCATTACTGCGCGGCTCCAGCAACTCGCCCTTCGGGTCATCAATCAGCAGCGCGTTTTCCAGGTCGAGACGGAACGCCCGTGGATTGAGGTTATTACCGGTCAGCAAGGTGTAGCGCTGGTCGATCCACATGCCTTTGAGGTGATAGGTGTTGTCGCCGTCCTTCCACAAATGCAGGTTCAACTTTCCACTGTCGATGCTGTGTTGATGGCGTTTGGCAAAGCGCCGCAGGCTGATCTCGTAAAGATATGGCAGCGCGGCGATCACCTTGAACGGCTCGCTCGGCGGGATGAAGAAGTCGTTCGCGGTCTTGTCGCCGACCACGATGTCGATTTTCACCCCACGGCCAAGGGCCCGGTTGATTTCCCGGGTCACCGCCAATGGCAGGTTGAAGTACGGCGTGCAGATGGTCAGCTGATGCTGAGCGCTGGCGATCAACTCGCAGATCACCCGGCTTAACGGGTTGTTCTTACCCACGCCAAGCAACGGGCTCACCGACAAGCCGCCCTTCACCGTGCTGCCGGCCGTGGTGTCATACGCCGCGTGCTTGAGACGGCTGCGCAAATCGCCAATGTCGTTGCGCAGGCTGCGGGTGGTCGGCAGGTTCGGCAGGTCGAGGCGATGCACCGCTTTGGAAGCGATCAGACCGTGCTGAATCAGGTGCTGCATGGAATCGGCCAGCGCGTGATTCTGCAGCAGGTGATAACGGTCGTAGCGGTACTTGTCGAACTTGTGCAGGTAAACGTTGTTCAGGCTCGCGCCGCTGTAGATCACGCAGTCGTCGATCACAAAGCCTTTCAAGTGCAGCACGCCGAACAGCTCGCGAGTCTGCACCGGCACGCCGTATACCGGCACAACACTTTCGTGGGTGCGGGTCGCCTCTTGATACCAGGCCGAGTTGCCGGGCTGTTTGCCGGCACCGATCAAGCCGCGCTGAGCGCGCAGCCAGTCCACCACCACGACCACGTCCAGCTCTGGACGCGCCAGTTTGGCGGCGTGCAAGGCATCAAGGATTTCCTGACCGGCCTCGTCCTGTTGCAAGTACAACGCAACGATATAGATACGTTGGGTGGCACTGGCGATTTTTTCCAGCAGGCAACGACGGAACTCGGCAGCGCCGGAAAGAATGGTGACGGCATCGGCGGTCAGCGGAAAACTGCGCAGTTTAGGCAGCAGAGAGCGTTTGAAAAGCGACGGCATAGGGCTCGCAATGGGTCAATTCCGAATAGCCCGAGAGCTTACACCATGGATCCGCTTGGGTCTTGTGAGCGTCTGTAATGACGCCTTCGCGGGCAAGCCTCGCTCCTACGGCGATTGTATTCCCCTGTAGGAGCGAGGCTTGCCCGCGAAGGCAATTTAACAGGCAAATAAAATACCCGCTTGACCAAGGAGAACGATCGTTCTACTGTTCGCCACATGAACGAACTTACCAGCAACGACACACGCGACATCATTCTGGATGTCACCGAAAAGTTGATCTACAAAAGTGGCATCGCCGCCACCGGAATGGATCTTCTGGTGAAAACCGCCGGCGTCTCCAGAAAAAGTATCTACCGTTACTTCGCCAACAAGGAGGAGCTGACCGTCGCCGCCCTGCAACGCCGCGACGTGCGCTGGATGAAGTGGTACCAAAGTGAAGTCGACCAGGCTGAAACCCCGGCCGACCGCCTGCTCAACCTGTTTACCGTGCTCAAGGCCTGGTTCGCCTCTGAAGGCTTCCGTGGCTGCGCGTTCATCAACACCAGCGGTGAAACCGGCGACCCGCTAGACCCGGTTCGCCTGGTCGCCAAAGACCACAAACAGAAGCTGCTCGACTACGTGCGCGAGCTCTGCACCGAACATGGCGCTACCGATCCGCAGATGCTGGCCAAACAGCTGCTGATCCTGATCGACGGCGCCATTACCGTAGCGCTTGTGATGGGTGATCACAGTGCCGCCGATAATGCGCAATGCATGGCGCGAAAGTTATTGGACCTGTAACACTTGAACCAAGCCCGACAACTTGCTTGAACGTTAATTTGAAAGGGAGACTGTAAATGTCTAACGCCGAAGTTCGTCCGCCATTGCCGCCGTTTACCCGTGAATCAGCCATCGAAAAAATTCGCCTGGCCGAAGACGGCTGGAACTCCCGCGACCCGGAACGCGTGTCGCTGGCCTACACCCTGGACACCAAGTGGCGTAACCGCGCCGAGTTCGCCTACAACCGCGAAGAAGCCAAAGGTTTCCTGACCCGCAAATGGGCCAAAGAACTGGATTACCGCCTGATCAAGGAACTCTGGGCCGTCACCGACAACCGCATCGCCGTGCGTTATGCCTATGAATGGCACGACGACTCGGGCAACTGGTTCCGTTCCTACGGCAACGAAAACTGGGAATTCGATGAAAACGGTTTGATGGCCAACCGGTTTGCCTGCATCAACGACATGCCGATCAAGGAAAGCGACCGCAAGTTCCACTGGCCGCTGGGTCGTCGCCCGGATGATCACCCAGGCCTGTCCGACCTCGGTCTGTAACCGCTGATCCCCTGTAGGAGCGAGGCTTGCCCGCGAAGGCGATGTAACAGGCCACTTATTTGTTGACTGTGAATCAGCCTTCGCGGGCAAGCCTCGTTCCTACAGGGGTTTTGGTGTTCAGGCGACTGCGGCTTGCTGTTTGGCCGCTGCTTTTGCTTCAAGCTCCCGCACCAACGGCAACACCCGCTTGCCGAAATACTCCACCTCTTCCTGAAAGTGCAGGAACCCCGCCAGCACCAGGTCCACGCCCACCGCTTTCAACGCCACGATGCGCTCGGCAATCTGTTGCGGCGTGCCGATCAGGTTGGTCTTGAAGCCATCGTTGTACTGCACCAGATCCTCAAACGTCGATTTCGCCCAGTTGCCCTCGCCCTCTGGCGACGCCCTGCCCGCCTGTTTCGCCGCATCACCGAACGCGTTCACCGCATCCGGGTCAGCCTGATCGATGATTTGCGCCAACACGGCCCGGGCCTCTTCTTCCGTGTCGCGAGCGATGACAAACGCGTTCACCCCGACTTTCACCGAATGATGGTTAGCCGCAGCCTTGCCGCGAATGTCGTCGACCTGGGCCTTGATGCCTTCAGGCGTGTTGCCGTTGGTGAAGTACCAGTCCGAGACCCTCGCGGCCATGTCCCGGGCTGCGCGGGAACTGCCGCCCTGGAAGATTTCCGGGTGGCCCAGCGGCTTGGGCTTGAGGCTGTAGTTGTCAAAGCGGTAGAAGTCTCCGCGAAAGGTGAAGTTGTCCTGGCTCCAGATCCCTTTGAGCGAGCGGATGAATTCTTCTGAACGGCGATAGCGCTCGTCGTGTTCCAGCCAGTGTTCGCCAATCGCCTGAAATTCACCCCTGAACCAGCCGCTGACGATATTCACCGCCACTCGGCCGTTTGTCAGCTGATCGATGGTCGCCAGTTGCTTGGCTGCCAAGGCCGGTTGCCAAGGCCCCGGCAGGATCGCGGCGATCACTTTCAACTTGGTCGTAGCGGCCAGCAACGCATGACTGAAGGCGACCGACTCGTGCTGGAACTCGGCACCGTAACCGGCGGTGAAACGAATCTGGGTCAGGGCATATTCGAACCCGGCCTCTTCAGCCAGTTGCGCCAGCTTGCGGTTGTAGTCGATGCCCCAGTGGGTGCGTTGCTCGATCTTGCTGACCACCAGCCCGCCGCTGACGTTCGGCACCCAGTAGGCAAATTTGACGGCTTGCTGACTCATTGGCATGTCCTCGGGACGTTGGGAAGTCCTTGGGGCAGAGCAGCAACCGTGCCAGCGCAGTTTTCTTGAGAGACCACTGTGGCGAGGGAGCTTGCTCCCGCTGGGCTGCGCAGCAGCCCCAGAATATTTGTGAGCGCTGCGCACTCAAGCGGGAGCAAGCCCCCTCGCCACAGATGTCGGTGGGTCTGGGTCAGTTTGCGGATGCACTGTTGGCTGAACAACAGTCCGGCACACCTGAACATCGATAACACCACGCAAAACCTGGCCAGAAGCGCACGGCATGGTCCGTGCAATCCCCCTTGGCATTCACTGCCCAAGGAACCCTCCCATGACCGAACACCAAATAATCAACGCTCTGTCCAATGGCACCGACTATGAGGCATTGGCCTCAAGATTCCGGCCGATTTTCCAGCGCATCGCCGCCGGCGCCGTGGAGCGCGAACAAACCCGCAGCCTGCCCTTCGAGCCGATTCAATGGCTCAAGGGCGCCGGTTTCGGCGCCGTGCGGGTGCCGGTGGAATATGGCGGTGGCGGCGCGTCCCTGCCGCAATTGTTGGAGTTGCTGATCGAACTGGCCGAAGCCGATTCCAACGTGCCCCAGGCCCTGCGCGGGCATTTCGCCTTTGTCGAAGACCGCTTGAACTCACCGCCGGGACCGGGCCGGGATCTGTGGTTCAGGCGCTTTGTCGACGGTGACCTTGTCGGCAATGCCTGGACTGAAATCGGCAGCGTGGCAATCGGCGATGTCATCACCAAAGTCTCGCCCCACGGCGACCAGTGGCGGCTCAATGGCGAGAAGTTCTACAGCACCGGCAGCCTGTTTTCCGACTGGATCGACGTGTATGCCCAACGCAGCGACACCGGCGGCGATGTGATTGCCGCGGTCCGCACCCGCCAGCCCGGGATAGTGCAGAGCGATGACTGGGACGGTTTTGGCCAGCGCACCACCGGCAGTGGCACCTCGCGGTTTATCGACGCCGACGTCGACGCCGAAAACGTGATCGACTTTGCCACCCGCTTCAAATACCAGACCGCGTTCTATCAATTGGTGCTGCTGGCAACCCTGGCCGGCATCGGTCGCGCGGCATTGCGCGACGTGGCTCATCAGGTAAGCGAGCGCAAACGCATTTACAGCCACGGCAATGCTCGGCACGTCAGCCAGGATGCGCAGGTTCAGCAAGTGGTTGGTGACATCGCCGCGTGGGTGTACGCCGCTGAAGCGAGTGCTTTGAAGGCTGCGCAACCGGCGCAACGGGCCTACCTGGCGCGATTCTCGGGTGATGGGGTGCTTGAGCGGGCGGCGAATGTCGCGGCGGAAATCGAATCAGCCAAGGCGCAAGTCGTGGTTTCTGAACTGATCCTGCGAGCGACCACGCAGTTGTTCAATGCGCTGGGGGCCTCGGATGTTCGCGAGGGGAAATCGCTGGACCGGCATTGGCGCAATGCGCGGACGGTGTCGTCGCATAATCCGCTGATCTACAAGGCGCGGATCGTTGGGGACTGGACGATCAACGGGACGGAGCCGCCGTTTGTGTGGCAGATCGGGAATGGGCCGCAGCCAAAGTGATGTAGCGCTTGGGAGGACGCCTTCGCGGGCAAGCCTCGCTCCTACGGGATTGTGGTCATCACAAAATGGGTGGATGACATAAATCCCGTAGGAGCGAGGCTTGCTCGCGAAGGGGCCAGACCAGTCGCCGCAAAGTCTGGATCTAGGTAAGATATCGGCCCTTCCCCGCAGCCCCTTGCTGCACCCCGCCAAATAAGCCGATTTCCATGCCTTTCGAACTCAGCGTTGACCTCACCACCCTGGCCATTCTGGCCTTCGTCGCCTTCATCGCCGGTTTCATCGACGCCATTGCCGGCGGTGGCGGTTTGCTGACCACCCCGGCGTTGCTGACCGCCGGCCTGCCGCCGCACTTGGTGCTGGGCACCAACAAACTGAGTTCGACCTTCGGCTCCGCCACCGCCAGTTTCACTTTCTATCGCCGCAAGCTGTTCCATCCAAGGCAGTGGGTGCACGCCATCGTCGGCACGCTGGTCGGTGCGCTGACCGGCGCCGTGGTCGCGCATTACCTGCCGGCCGAATGGCTGAACAAGATGCTGCCGGTGATTGTGTTTGCCTGTGGCCTGTACCTGTTGTTCGGCGGCACACCGAAAGCGCCGCCGGACAGCGACGCGCCGATCAAGAAAAAGTGGCAATCGACCCAAGGCTTCAGCCTCGGTTTCTACGACGGTGTGGCCGGCCCGGGCACCGGCGCGTTCTGGACCGTCAGCAGTATGCTGATGTATCCGATTGACCTGGTGAAGGCCAGCGGCGTGGCGCGTAGCATGAACTTCGTCAGCAACATCGCGGCGCTGTCGGTGTTCGTGTTTTCCGGGCAGGTGGACTGGATCATCGGCCTGAGCATGGGCCTGTCGGTGATGGTCGGCGCGTTCTTCGGGGCTCGCACCGCCATCAGCGGCGGCGCGAAGTTCATTCGTCCGGTGTTCATCACCGTGGTGCTGGGCTTGACCGTGCGGCTAGCTTGGCAGCACTGGTTCAGCGTGGCCTAACCGCCGCGCCACGTAGACGTCGATGAGGTAACGAGCAATCGAGCGCGACGCCGGTAATGGCGGCAACTCATGCACGTTGAACCACTGGGCGTCTTCGATTTCATCTTCCTGGCAGACAATTTCGCCACCGGCGTACTCGGCGTGAAAACCGAGCATCATCGAATGCGGGAACGGCCAGCACTGGCTGCCCAAGTACTGGATGTTCTTGACCTCGATCTGCACCTCCTCGCGCACCTCGCGAATCAGGCAGTCCTCGGCTGACTCGCCCGGTTCGGCAAACCCCGCCAACGTGCTGTAGACCCCGGTCACGAAGCGTGGCGAACGAGCCAGCAACACTTCGTCGCCCCGGGTCACCAGCACAATCATGCTGGGCGAGATGCGCGGGTAATAACGCAAATCACACGGCTCGCAGTACATCGCCCGCTCACGGGGAACTTGCGTCGCGGCCTGGCCGCAGTTGCCGCAAAAGCGATGCTCGCGGTACCAGGTGCCAATCTGCGCGGCATAGCCGAGCACCTTGTACACCGTGTGATCGCCGTCGAGCATGAACGCCCGCAAGCCTTTCCAGTTGCAGCCCGGTACATCGCTGTGACTGCGCAATTCCAGCAGATAGACCGGTTCGCCATCCAGGTGACCGATGCCATGTTCGGCCAGGATCGACAGGTCCTGGCGCTTGAGCCATTCGCGAGGGAACAGCGCGCCATTGTCGTCGAACAGAAAGCCTTCGGGGCTGCGAGCCACGGCCCAGCCGCCGGGTTGATCGGTGTCCAGTACTGCAGTGGTCCAGCGTGAAGTCATTTTTAATCAGTCCAGAAATTCGGGTTTCTGTTTGCTCATGTGGGCGGCCATGGCCACGCGCAAATCGGTGGATTGCAGCATGGCGGCGTTCCAGGTGGCGACGTATTCGAGGCCGTCGTCGATGCGGTGGTCGCGCATGTAGCTGATCATCTCTTTGGTGCCGGTGACCGCAATCGGCGACTTGCTGGCGATTTCGCGGGCAATGCCCATCACACCGTCCAACAGGCTGGCCTGGTCGCTGTAAACGCGATTGACCAGACCGATGCTGCGCGCTTCCTCGGCGCCGAAGGTGCGACCAGTGTAAGCCAGTTCACGCAGCATGCCGTCACCGATGATCCGCGGCAAGCGTTGCAAAGTGCCCACGTCGGCGGCCATGCCGATGTCGATTTCCTTGATCGAGAATTGCGCGCCCTCAGCGGCGTAGCGCATGTCGCACGCAGCAATCAGGTCGATGGCGCCGCCCAGGCAATAGCCCTGAATCGCCGCCAGCACTGGCTTGCGGCAGTTATCGACGGCGTTGAACGACGCTTGCAGGGCGAGGATCTTGCGGCGCAGCAGGCGCGCATTGCGGCCGACGTCCTTGCCCAGTTCATTGGCCACACCGGCCAGCATCATCAGGTCGATGCCGGAAGAAAAATGCTTGCCGGCGCCACTGAGTACAACAACCCGGGCTTCATCGGTGTCGTCGATCCACTGGAAAATCTCGATGATCTCGCTCCAGAACGCGGCGTTCATCGAATTGATCTTTTCCGGGCGATTGATCTGCACATGGGCAATTTTATCGGCCAGTTCGACGGTGAACGCGGTGTACTGAGACATGGCAGTGATCCTTTTACCGGGCAAAAATGAGGACCGGACTATAACAAGGCATTGCCTGGGGGAGTAAGGCAGTGGTTCGGCCAAAAGCGGGACTGCCTCAGGTTCTGTAGTGTCTGATCTGGCCTCTTCGCGGGCAAGCCTCGCTCCTACGGGGATACGGTGCCTTTGTAGGAGCGAGGCTTGCCCGCGAAGGCCGCACCGTCGATCCAACTGCCCTTCACCGCCACAAACGCCACGGTTTCATAAGGCACGGTCACCACATCCTTGCCGCGTAATTCAGGCTCCCCCGCAATCAACGCCCGCATCTGTTCATCGACCTTTTGCCGCTGCTCCTCGGGCAACGCCGCAATAAAACTGGTCGAGCGCACGCGATTGAAGATCACATCCTCCGGCGCCCCCGTGTGCCCATGGCTGAAATGCTGGGCCTGCAACGGCCCGAACGCCGGATGAGGAAAGGCCTGACGCCAGGCTCCCGTGTAGTAGCGCGGCGTATCGCCTTCCAGCGCGTTGACGATCGCATCCAGTTTCGGCACCCAACTCACCTTCGCATCCCGCAGGTTCCACACCAGGCCCAGCTTGCCGCCGGGCTTGAGGACCCGGGCGATTTCGGTCAGCGCTTCGGTGCTGGCAAACCAATGAAAGGCCTGGGCGCAGACCACCACGTCCACCGAAGCATCCGGCAGCGGCAAATCCGTGGCGGTGCCGCTCACCGCTAACACATCGGGGAACGCGTCGGACAACTTCTCAAGCATCTGCGGCACCGGTTCCACGGCAATCACCTGCGCGCCGGTCGCTACCAGGCGCCCGGTGAATTTACCGGTGCCCGCGCCCAGATCGATCACGGTTTTGTCCGCGTTCAAGCCCAGAGTATTGCTCAGCCAGTCGGCCACTTGCGGCGGATAGTCCGGGCGGCCGCGAACGTAGGCGTCGGCCCCCGTTTTGTAACCCGTAGCGGCAGAATGATGGACCTGATCTTTCATGGCAGTGCTCCCGATCGACGACGAGTGCAGTCGAGCATAGCGCCTCGATCCAAGGGTTCCTCGCAATGTTCGTCACAAAGAAATGAATAATTGTTCACCCTGCGGTGTTCTCCAATCAACGCCCCATGAGAATTGCCCGTTAACAACCCGAACCCGGATTCACCGCCACGTTGCGACCACCTCACCATGACCACCAACGGACAATCAGGGCGTGATAAATGTATTGGCGAAGACCGCGCACGGGTGCTTTATATCTTGCTGCTGAGCCAGATTGGCTGGGTTTTGTATTTCGCTGGGTTCAGGAAGAACCAACTGAAACGAATTTCCCTACGGAGCATTGCCCATGACTATCCGTTTTGCTGTGTTCACCGCCCCGCTGCTGCTCGCCGTTGCGTTGTCCAGTTCGCTGGCCCTGGCCAATGGCGACGATGACGCCCCGGCCAAGCCCAACTGCCCCAAAGGCCAGGTTTTCGACACCAAGTCGCAGAAGTGCGTCATGCAAACCAGCAGCCTGGTCCCGGACGCCGACCGAACCGACTATGCTTATCGCCTAGCCAAGGACGGTCGTTACGAAGAAGCGTTGGCGCTGCTCGACGCGCTCAAGAAACCGAACACGGCCAAGGCCCTGAACTACCGCGGCTACGCCACGCGTAAACTGGGGCGCACTGACGAAGGCATCGGTTATTACCTGCAATCGGTCAAACTTGATCCGCAGTATGCGCAAGTGCGTGAATACCTGGGCGAAGCCTACGTGATCAAAGGTCGACTGGACCTGGCGCAAGAGCAGTTGCAGCAGATCAAATCGATCTGTGGCAGCACGTGCGAGGAATACCAGGACCTGGCCGAAGCCATCAGCGACTCATCGAAAACCTGACACACCGAACAGACGGAGGTCGCCATCGCCAGCGATCAGGCAATACGAGCTGAACTGGGCCAGCATTTGGCGCGTTTATGGCGTTACGGCCTGCTGTTGTCCCGGCAGCGGCATGTCGCCGAGGACCTGGTGCAAGCCACCTGCGTTCGGGCGCTGGAGCGTGCCGGGCAGTTTGTCCCCGGCACCCGCATGGACCGCTGGCTGCTGAGCATTCTGCATTCGATCTGGCTCAACGAAGTGCGATCCCGGCGGGTGCGCCAGGGTCAGGGCCTCGTCGATGCTGATAGCCAGCTGTCGTTTGACGGAGAATCCGTGGCGCAAACTCATGTGCTCGCCGCCCAGGTCATCCGCCGGGTCGACGCCCTGCCCGAGGCCCAGCGTGAAACGGTGTACCTGGCTTACGTTGAAGGCCTGTCGTACCGCGAAGTCGCCGAGGTGCTGCAAGTGCCCATCGGCACCGTCATGAGCCGCCTCGCCGCCGCCCGGGTGAAACTGGCCGAATACCCGCCACTGCACACAGTACCGAACCCTTTTACGGGAGAACGTCGATGAACGAGCGCGCGACACCTTCAGACGAGCAACTGGTGGCGTACCTCGACGATCATCTTGATGTCGACCAGCGCACCCGCATTGATACGGCCATCGCCGAAGACTCTACACTCAACCTGCGCCTGCAATGGCTGGCCCGCAGCAGCCTGCCATTCAAAGTGGCCTACGACGAACTCGCCCAGCAAGCGCCCATCGACCGCTTGCAATCGATGCTCGACACCTTGCCTTCGCCTGAACGCCCGGCCATGAGTCGACGCTGGTTCCTCGCTGCGGCGGCGGGCCTGGTGGTCAGCGGGGTAGTGGCAGATCGATTGTTCCTTGGCTGGCAATTGAGCCAGGAAAAGAGCAACTGGCGGGGCCTGGTCGCCGACTATATGTCGCTGTACGTGCCGCAAACCCTGGAACACTTGCCCGTCGATGAAGTTTCGCAACGGGCGCAACTGCGGACCATCGACGCGCGCCTGGGCCTGAGCCTGACGCCTGCGCAACTGGCCTTGCCTCGGTCAGAATTGAAGCGCGCGCAAATCCTCGAATACGACGGCATGCCTATCGCGCAGATTACTTATCTGGACCCGGCACATGGCCCGATTGCCTTGTGCGCCAAGCGTTCAAACATCGGCAGCCGGCATTTCGCCCATGAAATTCGACACAGGATGAATGTGGTTTATTGGGCAGACATGGAACATGCGTGGATGCTGATCGGGCATAACCCGGCGGCGGAACTGGAAGGCATGGCGAAGTTGTTGCGAAGTCGACTTAGCGTGTGAGCGAAGTTGTCCTATGCTTGGCGTCTGTTTTTCCAAGGAGGAACCTACCCATGCCAATCGCTTCTCGCACAGCCTTGCTGGTCATCGACGTACAGAACGACTTCATCCCCGGTGGCCAGCTGCCGGTGCCTGAGGGCGACCTGATCGTACCCTTGATCAACCGCCTCGGTGGCCAGTTCAAACAGGTCATCATCGCCCAGGACTGGCACCCGCCCGGCCACGCCTCATTCGCTTCAAGCCATCCCGGCCGCAAGCCTTACGAGGTCATCGAGCTGCCTTACGGCCCGCAAACACTGTGGCCGGATCATTGTGTCCGGGCGACGAAAGGGGCCGAGTTCCACAAGGATCTGGACTTGCCTCACGCGCAACTGATCATTCGCAAGGGCTGCAACCCGGACATCGACAGTTATTCGGCGTTTCTGGAAGCGGATCGCACGACCACCACCGGGCTGGCCGGCTATTTGAAAGAACGCGGCATCGACACCGTTTACCTCGTCGGACTCGCACTGGATTTTTGCGTGATGTTCTCGGCGCTGGATGCACGGGCGGCAGGGTTCAATGCGTTTGTGGTAATGGATGCGTGCCGGGCGATTGATCTGGACGGATCATTGGCGGCGGCGATCGAGCGTATGCAAGTGGCTGGGGTCGGATTGATTCCCTCCACAGAACTACCAGGCTAACCCCCTGTAGCAGATGCCCTGTGGTGAGGGGATTTATCCCCTCACCACAGGGCATCTGCTACATCGCGTGCGTCAGGCTGAAGTGGGCAGCCACAAACGGAATCGCGCACCACCCAATGGCGAAGGCTCCACCGTCAGCGTCCCACCCTGCGCTTCCAGCGCCCGGCGACTGATCGCCAGCCCCAGACCAAACCCGCCCGTTGCGCGGTCGCGGCTGCGGTCCAACCGATAGAACGGTTCAAAGATCCGTTCGCGCTCATCATCGGGAATGCCGATGCCGTCGTCATCCACCCAGATTTCACAGCCTTTAGGGCAAACCTTTACGCCAATCTGAATGCGCTTTTCGCAATAGCGCATGGCATTGCGCAGCAGGTTTTGAATGGCGCGAGCCGTCAGTCGTGGGTCCAGCACGAAGCGCTCAAGTTGCCCATGAAGCAGCACGTCGATCACGATGTCCGGCGAATCCAGTTCTTCATCGACGCTGCCCAGAATGCTGTCGATAAACTCATCCAGCGACACTTCGACCTGCTCAGGCAACTGTGCCGGGTTTTGCAGTCGGCTGTAGGACAGCAACTCCAGGACCAACTCATCCAATTCACGAATGTGCGCGACCAGCCCTTGCAGCCGCTCGCGACTGGCGGCCGGCAAGTCGTCGGACAGCGCCAGGGCCAGGCCGAAGTCCAGGCGCGTCAGCGGTGTGCGCAGTTCGTGGGAAACGGCGTTGAGCAGGTCGCGCTGCTGGTTGAGCAGGTTTTCGATATCGCTGGCCATGGTGTCGAAGACGTTGGCCAGGCTGCCGATGTTGGAGTGTGGGGAAATCTGCGTGCGCTCGCCGAGATGGCCTTTGCCGAAACGTTCGGCGGTGCCTTTGAGGCGCTCCAGGTCCCGCCAGTGCGGACGCAGCCACAGCAACAGGCAGGCGAGCATGGTCGCGCCGATCAGGACGTTGATGCTCCAGTACAACAGGCTGACGTCCATCGGGTCCGGCGGCACGACCATTTCGACAACGCTCTGCTGGTTAAGCGGCGCCACGGCGAGTGTGCGCCAGCCCCAGTCGCCGATGCGCACGACGTTCTCGCCTCGCTGCAAACGCTGGCGTTCGTCGAGTGTGAAACCGGGGTCGTCATAGCGGGTGAGGACGATACGCAGCGGGGCGAATTCCTTGTCCATCTCGCTCGCCAGCGCCGGCCACTGCGTTTCGGGCACAGTGTGGAACTGTTTGACGATGAGGGTTTGCAGCCCGCGCGAATAATCGAGGTTGTAGGTGACGAACCGTTCATGGAACACCTTGATCACCAGGTCCGGCACCAGGTAGATCGCCGCACTGAACGAGACGATGGTCACCAGGTACAGGCGAAACAGGATCCTGAACATCGTCTCAGCATTCCCACTCGGAGCGGCTGAACAGGTAGCCCTTGCCCCACACGGTCTTGATCTTGCGCGCCTCGCCCGCGTGGTCGTCGAACTTGCGCCGCAGCTTGGAAATCGCCACGTCCACCGAGCGGTCAGTGCCGTTGAATTCGATGCCGCGCAGGCGTTGCAGGATCTGGTCGCGGCTCAGCACTTCGCCGGCATGCCGGGCCAGCACCACCAGCAGGTTGTATTCACCGCTGGACAGTTCGACCAGTTGCTCGCGCCAGATCACGGTGCGCTCGGACAGGTCGATGCACAGATTGCCCATGAGGATGCGGTCGTTGGCGGTCTGCGGTTCACCGAGGCTGCTGCGGCGCAACAGCGTGCGCACGCGGGCCAGCAGCACGCGGGGCTCGCAGGGTTTGGTGACGTAATCGTCGGCGCCCATCTCCAGGCCCAGTACCTGGTCGTGGCTGTCGTCGCGGGCGGTGAGCATCAGGATCGGCAGCGTGGCCGAATCCGCCCGCAGCAAGCGGCAGACTTGCAGGCCATCAAGCCCCGGCAGCATCAGGTCGAGGATGACCAGATCCGGCGGATTGACCCGAGCCCGCTCGCGCACGTGGTCGCCACGGCTGATCACGCTGACGCAATAGCCATTGCGTTCCAGGTAGCTGGCAATCAGTTCGGAGAGCGCGGTGTCGTCTTCGACCAGGAGGATGTTGGGCATGGGTGTTCCAGAAAGTGCAGTGGCGACCTTTAGGGCCTCTTCGCGGGCAAGCCTCGCTCCTACAGGGGAATGCGATTAGTTGTAGGAGCGAGGCTTGCCCGCGAAGGCGGCATGACAGGCGCAAAAAGTTTCAAGCGGCCAAGGATATACGCCCCCGCACGCCCGTGAGCAAAACCCTTACACAATTTCACACAGCACCAACAAAGCTTCACCGCTACTCTCCTCGCCTCCCCGTAGGATGCGGGCAGTCATTATTGGGGTAATTACATGTCAAAGAACCTGCTTGCCAAGCTCAGCCTGATGGCGCTGGCGTTGACGCTGAGCGCTTGTGGCAAGTCCTCGAACGCCGAAGAGCAGGCGCCACTGGCCACGGTTCGTGTCGAAACCGTCGAAGCCCGGCCCTTGTCGATCACCAGCGAACTGAGCGGGCGGATTGCCGCGCCACGGATTGCCGAAGTCCGCGCCCGGGTCGCCGGCGTCGTGTTGCAACGCACCTTTCGCGAAGGCAGCGACGTCAAAAAAGGCGATGTGCTGTTCCGTATCGACCCGGCGCCCTTCAAGGCTGACCTCGACAGCGCCGAAGCTGCACTGCGCAAGGCTGAAGCCAACGCGTTCCAGGCCAAACTGCAGGAACAGCGTTACGCCCAGTTGATCGAAGGCAACGCCATCAGTGGCCAGGATTACGACAACGCCCGAGCCAGTGCCCGGCAAACCGCCGCCGATGTCGCCGCCAGCAAAGCCGCTGTGGACCGGGCGAAGCTCAACCTCGGTTACGCCACTGTCACTGCACCGATTTCCGGGCGCATCGGCCGTGCGCTGGTGACCGAAGGTGCGCTGGTCGGGCAGAACGAAACCACGCCACTGGCACTGATTCAGCAGTTGAACCCGATTCATGCCGACCTGACCCAATCGACCCGCGAACTCAACGACTTGCGCCGTGCCTTCCGCTCCGGCCAGCTAAAGGAAGTGGGCCAGGGCCAGGCCAAAGCCACGCTGATTCAGGATGACGGCAGCCTCTACCCGCTGCCGGGCAAGCTGCTGTTCACCGACATCACCGTCGACCCGGGCACCGGCCAGATCATCGTGCGCAGCGAATTCCCCAACCCGGACCTCGATTTGCTGCCGGGCAGCTTCGTGCGTGTGCGCCTCGAACAAGCCGTCAATCAGCAAGGCATCAGCGTGCCGCAGCGAGCCATTCAGCGTGACAGCGCCGGTATTGCCCAAGTGCTGTTGATTGACGCCGAGCAGCGTGTCGGCCAGCAAACGGTAGAACTGGGCGCGGTACAGAACGATCGCTGGATCGTCACCGGCGGCCTCAAACCCGGCGACCGCATCGTCACCGAAGGCCTGCAACACGCCAAGCCCGGTGAAAAAGTCCAAGTCGACAACACCCCTCTTCCACTTGCCCAGGTTTCTGGTCAGTAAGCAGGACGCTTTTTATGCCGCAGTTCTTTATCGATCGCCCGGTGTTCGCCTGGGTGGTTGCTCTATTCATCCTGCTGGCCGGTGCATTGGCCATTCCTCAGTTGCCGGTGGCGCAATACCCCGACGTCGCGCCGCCGCAGATCGAAATCTACGCCGTGTACCCCGGCGCTTCGGCGCAGACCATCGACGAGAGCGTGGTCAGCCTGATCGAGGAAGAGCTCAACGGCGCCGATCATCTGCTGTATTTCGAATCCCAGAGCAGCCTGGGCAGCGCGACGATCAAGGCCACCTTCCAGCCGGGCACCAACCCGGAGATGGCTCAAGTCGATGTGCAGAATCGCCTGAAAGTGGTGGAGTCGCGCCTGCCGCAAGCGGTCAATCAGCAAGGCTTGCAGGTGGAGAAAGTTTCCGCCGGTTTCCTGTTGCTGATCACCCTGACCTCCAGCGACGGCAAGCTCGACGATGTGGCGCTCAGTGATTACCTGGCGCGCAACGTGATGAACGAGATCAAGCGTCTGGACGGCGTCGGCAAGGCCCAGTTGTATGGCGCCGAACGGGCGATGCGCATCTGGATCGACCCGCAGAAGTTGATCGGTTTCAACCTGACCCCAGCCGACGTCAACGCCGCCATCGTCGCGCAGAACGCCCAGGTCTCGGCCGGCAGCATCGGCGATTTGCCGACACGCACCACCCAGGAAATCACCGCGACCATTCTGGTGAAAGGTCAATTGTCGACGCCGGAAGAATTTGCCGACATCGTCCTCAAAGCTAACCCCGACGGTTCCACCGTGCGCATCAAGGACGTGGCGCGGGTCGAGATCGGCAGCCAGGAATATCAGTTCGGCACGCGCCTGAACGGCAAACCCTCCACCGCCGTCAGCGTGCAGTTGGCGCCGGGCGCCAATGCGCTGAGCACCGCGACCCTGGTGCGAGCGAAGATGGATGAACTGGCGCGCTACTTCCCGGCGAACGTGGAATACAAGATTCCTTACGACACTTCACCGTTCGTCAAAGTCTCGATCACGAAAGTGGTTTACACCCTCGGCGAGGCGATGCTACTGGTGTTTGCGGTGATGTTCCTGTTCCTGCAGAACATCCGCTACACGCTGATCCCGACGCTGGTGGTGCCGGTGGCGCTGATGGGCACGTTTGCGACCATGTTGGCGCTGGGGTTCTCGATCAACGTGCTGACCATGTTCGGCATGGTCCTGGCCATCGGCATTCTGGTGGACGACGCCATCGTGGTGGTGGAAAACGTCGAACGGATCATGGCCACCGAGGGCCTGTCGCCCAAAGAGGCGACGCGCAAGGCCATGAAGCAGATTACCGGGGCGATCATCGGCATCACCCTGGTGCTGGTGGCGGTGTTCATTCCTATGGCGTTCATGCAGGGCTCGGTCGGGGTGATTTACCGACAGTTCTCGCTGTCGATGGCCACCTCGATCCTGTTCTCGGCGTTCCTTGCGCTGACCTTGACCCCGGCGTTGTGCGCGACGCTGCTCAAGCCGATTGCCAAGGGCGAGCACCACGAAAAGAGCGGCTTCTTTGGTTGGTTCAACCGTGGTTTCGATCGTTTGACCGAGTGTTATCAAGGTTGGGTGGCCTATGCACTGAAACGCACGGGCCGTTATCTGCTGATCTACGGCGTGCTACTGATCGGCCTGGGCCTGTGCTTCAGTCGCCTGCCCTCCTCGTTCCTGCCGGTGGAGGATCAGGGCTACACCATCACCGACATTCAGCTACCACCGGGTGCGAGCAAAAACCGCACGGTGCAGGTCGTGGAGCAGATAGAAGCTCACAACGCCACGGAACCGGGCGTCGGCGACAGCACAGTGATTCTCGGTTTCAGTTTTTCCGGCAGCGGGCAGAACGCCGCGTTGGCGTTTACCACGTTGAAGGATTGGTCGGATCGGGGCAGCGACGACTCGGCGAGTTCGATTGCCGACCGCGCCAACATTGCGCTGAGCCAAATAAAAGAAGCGGTGGCCTTCTCGGTGCTGCCACCGCCGGTTGACGGTCTGGGCACCTCCAGCGGCTTCGAGTTTCGCTTGCAGGACCGTGGCGGCCTCGGTCATGCCACGCTGATGAAAGCGCGCAGCGAATTGCTCGCCGCCGCCGAGAAAAGCCCAATCCTGATGAACGTGCGCGAAAGCGCGCTGGCCGAAGCACCGCAAGTGCAGCTGGAAGTTGACCGCAAACAGGCCAACGCGTTGGGCGTGTCCTTTGCCGACATTGGCAACGTGCTGTCCACGGCGGTCGGCTCGGCTTACATCAACGACTTCCCCAATCAGGGGCGGATGCAACGGGTGGTGGTTCAGGCTGAAGGCGATCAGCGCAGTCAGGTGGCCGATCTGCTGAAGATCCACGTGCGTAACGATGCCGGAAAAATGGTGCCGTTGTCGGCCTTTGTCCAGGCGAAATGGACCCAGGGCCCGGCGCAATTGACCCGTTATAACGGCTACCCGGCGATCAGCATTTCCGGCGAGCCGTCGCCTGGCCACAGCACCGGCGAAGCCATGGCGGAAATCGAGCGGCTGGTTGCGCTCGGCCCGGCAGGGTTGGGTCAGGAGTGGACAGGGTTGTCGTTGCAGGAACGCTTGTCCGGCAGTCAGGCACCGATTCTGCTCGGGCTGTCGCTGTTGATCGTGTTCCTGTGTCTGGCGGCGTTGTATGAAAGTTGGTCGATTCCGACGTCGGTGCTGCTGGTGGTGCCGCTGGGTGTGCTCGGCGCCGTGCTCGCCGTGACCTTTCGCGGGATGCCCAACGACGTGTTCTTCAAGGTCGGGCTGATCACCATCATTGGCCTGTCGGCGAAGAACGCGATCCTGATCATCGAATTCGCCAAGAGCCTGTACGACGAAGGGCATGACTTGATCGACGCCACGCTGCAAGCCGCGCGCCTGCGACTGCGGCCGATTGTGATGACGTCGCTGGCATTCATTCTGGGTGTGGTGCCGTTGGCGATTGCGACCGGGGCCAGTTCGGCGAGTCAGCAAGCGATCGGCACCGGGGTGATTGGCGGGATGATCACGGCGACGCTGGCGGTGGTGTTTGTGCCGGTGTTTTTTGTGGTGGTGATGAAGTGGGTTAAACGTTTAAAGAAGACGGACTGAACCATTCATTCTATAAACCGCATTTTTTAAGCCAATACAGCCCCGTGAACTGACAGATCTTACAGTTCACGGGGTTTGCATTCCTCTTTACGCTGGGTTCAACGCTCGACGACGTCGTTGAGCACGAGATGAACCCTCAGCGAAGGAATGCCCAGATGAAAAAACCAGCCAGTCGTACACCAAACGCCACTACCGGAACGTACACCGCATATATCGGTGAGCGCGGAAATTTTGTGGGCGACGAAAAAAAAATGAAATTATACAAAGACCCCGGTGACGGTCGCTGGTATGCAATGGCCACCCATAACGTTGAGGAAGACGAACTCCGTTTTTTCGATCTCGACATCATCATTCCTGATGAGGGAGCTGTAACGGACAAGGTTTATGAAATTGATGACGACTTTGGCAACCCGAAGACGGTCAAGGCGACCTTTTGGGAGCTCAATGGACCGGGCGCCAAGGCGTTCACAGCCACGTCGGGCCGTTTGACTTTTACCATCGACGAAAACACCGAGCATGCCACCGCCACCTTCGTGTTCGAGACAGAGGAACAAATCGTTACTGTGACCGAAGGCGGGTTCGACCTTGAAGGCTTCGACCCAAGCCTAATGGGGTCGATGGAACGCAAAGCGACCGGGAGCTTCACCGCTGACATTCAAGACGGCGAGCTCACGAAAAATTACAGCGCTGTTGAGTTTGACCTGACCGCGAGACCTGGTAACGACACCAATTTTCCAGTTGCGCATTGGTGGGCCTGGTCCAAACAACCCGGCTCCCCGAATGCCGTCATCGTCCTGTTTGTCGCCGATACGTTAGAGACCAACAAGGAATACACACTCACCCGGGACAGTGCTGAAGTTCGGGCGATGCACATCGATTTTGATGCCTCCGGGATTCGGAGTTACTTATCCATCGACGGGAAGCTCCGGCTCAACTCCGTCCCACCGGTGGGTTCATCCGAGGGAGCCTTGACGGGTTCCATCGATTTCGAAGCCGAACTCTCCGACGGGTCAAAAACCATCCATGTGCAAAAAGGCGTGTTCCATTTCGACGGCACAAAGCGTCCGTCCTGAGCATTTTGATAAAAGGTAAAAACCCCCACTTGCTGCATCACTCACGGCAGGGCTATGGTGCTGCAAAGCCCCTGACCGTGAGTCTTCATGCCCTTCCTCGCCCGCAGCCACCCTCGCCTGTCGGCCGCCGCCACCCTCGGTGTTGCGGCAGGCATTCTGGCTCCGGCCGATTCGATCATCAGCAAAATCCTGATTGGCTGGAACATCGGCGTCTGGACTTACCTGATCCTGATGTTCTGGCTCGCCGCCCGCGCCAAGGCCTCGGATGTAAAGCGCATTGCCGAGATCGAAGACGAAAACGCCGGGCTGGTGTTATTCGTGGTGTGCATTGCCGCGCTTGCCAGCCTCGCGACCATCACCTTTGAACTGGCCGGCAGCAAGGACCTGGAAACCACCCACAAGCTCCTGCATTACGGCTTCACCGCGCTGACGGTCATCGGTTCATGGCTGCTGATCGGGGTGATTTTCAGCGTGCATTACGCGCGTCTGTTCTACACCTGGAACGGCAAAGACTTGGCGTTGCGTTTCGCAGAAGGACTGGAAACGCCCAACTATTGGGACTTTCTGTATTTTTCTTTCACCATCGGCGTGGCGGTGCAGACGTCGGATGTGGGCGTGGCGACTCGGAGTATGCGCAAGATTGTGCTGGCGCAATCATTGATCGGTTTTCTGTTCAACACAGCCATTCTCGGGTTCTCGATCAACATCGCAGCCGGGTTGTTTGGCTGACCGCTGCACAAACGTTCTAGTCATCGTTCCCGGCGCGGGCGTTAAATTTGTTAGCATCCGCACAGGCATGACCGCTACCTGGTGGGCGTGACCGAGCAAGGTGTCCAGCAGTTCAATTGCCGGCGTGCCAGGCATCAGAGCACACCGGGCAAGGTGTTTTTGCTTGAGCCGGGGGACATCCACGATGGCGAGGCGCCCACCGAAGCAGGCTTTACCTACCGCATGCTGTACCTCGACCCGCAGTGGTTGCAGCGGGAACTGAGTGCGGTGTTCGAAAATGCGCCCGACAACAGCCAATTGAGTTTCGCCAGCACGTTGTCCAGCGATACGCGACTGGCCCACGCCACCATCCTGGCCTTTCAAGCCCTGCATGGCGGCGAACTGAAGATCGTCCGCCAGACCGCGCCTTCAAGGCCGCCTATGGCTTGGCGCCCCACGCCTATCTGGTGCAATTGCGCCTGGCTTCGGCCCGGCGAATGCTGGCCCGTGGCGAGCAACCAGCTACCGTGGCGATGGAATAGGGCTTTGCCGACCAGAGCCATTTGGGCCGCTGGTTCATCCGGGCTTATGGTTTCACGCCGGCGCTATACCGCAGGCGCTGCTCAAATCTTCCAGACGTTTGACGCAGCCTTTGCGAGGATCAGCTCCCAGGATCATCTACGGACCCGCTGTCATGTCCCCCACTTTCCCCATGCGGGCGTATTTCAATAGAGGCAGGAGCGTGCTGTAGCTTTGTTCAGTCTGGTTGCCGGTCGCGGTATAGCCGCGAGCGGCTATAAGCACATATCAGCAGACATCTAGCACGATCATTTTGTGATTGATTTCACAACTGCCAGCCCTTGTAAACTGTCAACAATGACAGTTTACAACCTGTTCAATAACAGGCTTTTATAGTTCATCCAGGATTAGGGCCGAACATGGCCTTTGGATACCTTACTTACCGTAACGGAGACCGAATCCATGAACGCTGTGATCAAACGCACCAGCTTTGCAGACGGCAACTACGTCACCGCCTCTGCTTTCGCAACTGATAAAGAAGTTCCAGAGTTTATTGCCACATCCCGACTGATCGAGAGGGTCAAAGCGGGCGTAAAACAAACTGAAGCAGTGTTAATTACTGCAATCCACCGGCCAGCCTCAAAAACAAAAGCGAAAAGCTTGCCTGCTCGGGAGCTGCATATCTCCATTCCCGCAGACTTCGCCGCGGGCGAATACGCATTGAAAAGTCGCGACGATGTTAGCTTCAGCTTCAAAGATGCGGACAACACAATCTACGAAGGTATTTCGGGCAGCATCGGGCTGGAAGCGCCCGTGGGAGAACATGTCAAGGGCAGCTTCAAAGTCGACCTCGAATTGCCAGACACCGACGGAAAGACCTTTCTTCTCAAGGGCAACTTTCAGGTACTGAAAGCGGGATAGTCCAATTTGGCATCAACAAAAAGGGCAATAAAAAGGGAAGCCAAAGCTTCCCTTTTTATTTAACACTCAGAACGTGTAATGAGCCCCCATGTTCACGCCAAAGTCCTTAGTGACATTGTCGCCTTTACTGGTATCCAGTTCAGCATGGAGTTGCCAGCGATCATTCAATGTCCACGAGGCCCCTGCCCCGACTTCCAACCGGCGGCCCGACAGGTCATTGTTGAACTTGTTATCGTTGACCCGTACTTCATTGTTTTTCACGAACTCATGAACGAAGGCTGCCCGAATGTGCGGTTGCAGTACGCTACCGTTGGACAGTGTCATACCCCGTCCCAGGGTTACGCCTGCCTTTCCAAGCATGGAACGCGTCGTGTCGGCGTCAGCCTTCAAACCATTATCCAGACTGAAGTCCTTGCCTTGCACGGAGGCTGCTTGCCATTGGGTAAACACTTCTGCGTAATACCCGTCCATGATGTCGATGTGTTTACCAAACTCGACCGATGCACTCGCGCCCAGGTTGTCGTAATGACCCTTGGTTTGCCTGCCGTCGCTCATCGTCACCTTTGCATCGTTGCGGAAATGATTGAGTTTGGCCACGGTATCCAGGTAGTAGCCGCTATCGCCGAGCCAGGTACCGTATAGGCCGATGGACGTACTATCGATCTCACCGGAACTGCCGAGACTCAAGTCGAGGTTCGACTTACTGTAGCCGGCAAAAACACCCAGCAATACTCGCTCGCCTGCAATCTGTACCGGGGTGTCGACCCCCATGGAAAACCCATACTGATTCTGGGTGTAACCATTACCGTAGGCATTGTTGCTGATGCTGTATTGACTACCGAAAGAGCGGACCCATCCCCCTGTTTGCCCACCGTTGACGCGAAGATCCCCCATCCGGTTGTTCAATAAAACGGTCTCGCCATAGATCACCGTAGGCGCTACGGCGGAAATCGCCATGACCGCACGGGTCGGAGTACTGACTACCGTTTTATCGGGTTGCAGGTACCAGTCATTACCTTCCTTGACCAGGCGGTAAGTAAATGCCCCGACATCGACCCGACCGTTTACGAGGGCGTACTGAGCACTTCCTGCAACGCTCTGCACCACCTTGATCGACGAATCAATGACCGGATCAAGGCCTGTGCTGGACACCCGCAACTGATGATCGCCGGCAGCGCTTTCGGTGACGTTCACCAGACCGCTGATACGCTTGTTGAAATCGGTACCAATCTCAAACGTGCCGCTGCCCGACAGATTGGCCACGTTCAGCTGAAAGTATTCCTGATCCCCTCCAAGCCGCACCCTGCCGCCATTGTTGAGCGTGAGATTGTTAACCGACTGGCTGTCGGTCATTTGCCACAGCGCCTGATTGCTGATGGAGAAGTTGGCTACAGTCACCTGCCCCGTCAAGTTGGCACCGTTATCCAGCGTCAGGCTGGAAACACTTTCAGCGCCAGCCCTGATATTCCCGATCATCACGCTTTGGTTGTTGATCGTTACATTGGCTACATCTTGAAAGTTGCCGTTGACCGTGGATGCGTGATCGACCACCACACTTGAGGCGCCCACCACGTCTCCCGTCATCACGCTCTGATTGTTGATCGTTGCATTGATGACACCTTGAAAATTGCCGGTAACCGTCGATGCATTGTTGACTAACACGTTTGAGGCGCCCAACACATTGCCAGTCATACTGGCGCGATTGTTGAGGGTTGCAGAGGTGACGTTCTGTAAATCACCGGTCAACGACGCATTGTTTTGCAAGGTAACGTTGGCCGAACTGCCTGGCGCAACCACGACGTTGCCAGTCAAGTTACTGTTATCAACCAGAAAACCGGCCGAGGCACCTGGGCCGACTTCAAGAATCGTATTGTTACCCGCGATCAGGCTCGAACCATTGCGTACTTCGATGTTGGCCACGGTGGGGAAATTCGGCGCATTGATGCCGACAACAATGGCCGAACCACTCTTGCCCTCTACCCGAGTTCTGTCCAGCACGATCGTTGTTGGAATGATCGCTGATGCCTGTGTGTCAGTCCCCACGGTCAAGCCGTTTCGACCACCGGTAATCGTGCTACCGCTGGCAGACAACGCACCCTCGAGCAAACGAATCCCAAAACTGTTGGCGCCCGTCCCTTCTACGGTCGAATTCTGAACGTTGATTTCACTGAAACGGTTACCCGCAATCCCGCCTTGCAAGCCTCGAACAACAGACTGGTCACGCAGGGTTACTGTAGAACCGCCGACACTTGAGACTCCACGCACGGCCGACATGCCGATGCCCGAAACACTGGTGACCGTTGAATTGCTCAGCGTGGCGTTGGCGTTGGTCAGGAAAATACCCTGGGCAAAACCACCTTCGCCTGCAGAGGTGGTGCTCGAGTTAGTCAAGTTGATCGTTCCTCCCGCAGAACTGGTGATACCGAGCGTTGCGGCACCGGAACCGATCAGTGTGGCGTTGGCTTCTAATTGCCAGTTTTCGAGAGGAGTATTGGAGTCGATAGACTGGCTGGTGCCCGTTGGAACGGTGGCACCCTGAACCAATGAAGAATTTAATACGAGGGACATAAACGAAAATGTCCAGAGGCCGATCGATTGTTTTGAGAATGGAAGTTGCGTCTTTGACCACATAGTTAAGTCCTACTCGATTGCATTCCGTCAGGAACGAGTTTCCGACTCAAACAGTGCGCGAGCCGGACTGAAACGGCCGCCAGACTACGGTCTACCTGTCCAGCTATATGTAGGAAAAATCTCTTTGCATGTACGACTTATCCATTTTTGTTGTGCGAGGCTCCGTATCAGGACGTACAACACTTCACCTCCATTGATGAAGACGACAACCAGTGCCGCCTCCATCAGTAGGAAGATTTACTTGAAGTATCGATTAAGGAGTTGGCTCAGGACGCTCCTGCTCGCAATACACCAGGCTTGAGTTCAAAAGCGCAACAGGCACTATGACTGCAGACTTAATCCCGTTAACCGTATATTCGATATTCGCATAGCGGGTTGGAGGACGTGTGCCCGTAGCTGGCAACTGGATCGTCCTGATCGCCGTGTAGTTTGTCAGCCTGAACTCCAGGTCCCCGGTCGGCGGCATGGTCGCCGTGGCGGTGATGCGTGTATTCGGGATGGCAGCCCCCCCCACCGCGTTGGTTACCCGGCCTTCAAACACCAGATCCACCGTGGCACCGGTCGGGATATTGGCATCGCGCCGGATCCTGATCCGCAGTTGGCGCGGTTGATAAGGCGGCATGGGGCCATTGGCCACTTGCGGGTGGTTGAGGCTTGGACAGTTGATGCTGGTAACGACGCGCTCCGGCACCAACGCAGTTGCCGACCGGAAGGCTGAAACAATAATTTGAGGTGCCGGCAAATTGATCACGATCGCGGTCACGTCGACTTTTGTCGTGACCTGCTGCTTCATCACATTATCGCTGCCAGGGTACCCGACGGTTATATATGCCTCTCTGGCGTCACCGCCTGCGACAGTGCCGTTACCCTCAACCCGAATCGTTTCCCAAGGCAATGTGGTTGTGACGGTTGTATCGCCCACTCGCACAGGTACCGGATCGCCAACCTGTTTGCCCTGGTAATAGAACGTTACAATTTCCCTGCCCGTTACTGGGCGACTGGCGTCAACCCATACTGGCCAGTTCATGGTCGCCGGCAGCCCTGCCTGTGCCGGACCAAGTGTGTTAGGAGGCGGCGGCGTTGTACCTGCGCCCTGAACCACCACTGGCCGAATATTAGGGTTTTCCAGTTCCGGCAGATTCGGTTGTTCCGGTCCGGCATAAGCCAAGTCTGTTACGCCAAATGCGGACGGCGAGACCGGATTGGGCGTGATGGTAGGGCGAAACAGTTCAAACCAGTATTCGAACTCCACTTCGTCGGCCCCATTGGGGTCTCCAAAAAGCTGGGCAAAAATGTCGTATTCCAGTTCGAACCTGAGTGGGCCTGGGGTGCCCGCGGGTGGAATTACTTGCTCAGGCAAGTTGATCGGTGCGCCGGCTTCGTTTGAGGTGATGTACGGGATGATTCGGTCACCGGGTAACGAGTTAAGTGGATGCTGGATTTCCATGATGGCTTTGGTCGGCGAGGCCACCGTCAGGAAAGTGATCGGTACACGGCCGTCGGTACCGGTGACGGGGATTTTCGGTGCTTCGAGTACCGGTGCCGGTGTCTTGACCCGTCTGAACATAGTGGTAATAGGCGAGTTGTTGCTGATGTTCCCTGGTGCATCTGTAATGTTGTAGGCGTAAAAATACGTGCCCTCGTCCAAGGCAGTCAGAAACGCAAGTGGAATATTGATTGCGCCCCCAACGGGCAGAGGGAAGCCTGCTACGGCGGCTGGTTGGCCCTGCATCAATGAAAAAGTAGTTTGTGTCGAAATATAGAAGTTGAGCCTGTCGAGGCCCGCTTCAAATTTTTGATAAGCGGTGGGAATGATCAGATTCAATCCATTGGCGTTGGCTGGATCATTCAACCAATTATCGTCGATGACGGCAGGAAAGGTAGGCCCCAAGACCAGCACAGGAGGCCTGTTGCCCGTACCGTTAGGCCCGCCTGGTTGTCGTTGATAAGCCGCCGTCAAGTCGACCAGAACGTCGGCAAACGGACCGGAGGTATCACTGTTATCGAAAGCGTCATAAATAATGAATGCCAGCTGATAAGCCGTGTACTCGCCATTTATGTCGAATCGCTCGCTCAGTCTATCGACAGATACATCGAACGTGATTGGGTATGTCCAGTCGCCTCCGGGCTGGTTGGCTTTTAATTGGGTTGCGACGACAAAAGTGGGATCGAATTCGACAGGGGTTTGACCTCTCGGAAACAAATGCAGTTCGACTCTAGCGCCGCCGTCTGGGCTCTTATCGTCAATATCGGCCAACTGCACCTTGATGAGTCGGTCTTCTCTTAATTGCTTATACGTCAGGCGATTATCCGGCAGTATGTCGAGAACGGTCGGTGGTAGAGCCAGAACACCGCCACCTGTTTTAACCTGCATATTCATTTTCGTATACCCCATCGATGAGTTAGATTATTGACCCACACACGTAATTGCCCGATAGAGAACCGCGCGACTGCTGACTGCATGCTCCGAGTATCAGGGAGTTACCCCTGAACTAAAATCCGGCACTGACGTCTTTCAACTTAAAACGCTGTTAAACACTTACAACTATTGCAGTCCCCTCAAATTACATCAGGGACCACAAAATGCTGACTCCCCGGAAATGACGCGGTCGATTTTTACCAACCCCGCGGCAGACTTTCCCATTGGGACGTTATTACGATAAAGGGAGTATCTGACCAAGGCCGAACCGAGCCCATCAATGGGCTTTATAAGTCTGTTGTACCGCATGAGTATGAAGTAGAAACCATCGACAGCCTCTTGCTCGGTCAACCGCTTGGTGAAACGAGTGAATGTATTCGGAATGGCGTCGACTCCGTTCAGCTTCCTGAAAGACTCCCAATCCAGAAAGCACTGGTCACCCCCTTTAAACTTGCCCGGTTGTCGCGGTATAAAAACTTGAATCCGCTGCCACATAGGCGGCATTGTTTTGCAATTGAGGTAACCCCAGAGAGTGGCATTGGGGAAAACCGGTTCCTTCAGGTTGATTGGAACCGGACGTCTTAAAGTGAAACGTTGTGGCAACGAAGTGTCTTCGTTTCCGTTATCTCCCAGTGTCACCCGATACCGGAGGCTGATTTCGCCAACGCGTTGAAGATACTGTGCCGGCAAATGGAACCGTGGGGGGATGGTTACAGGAACCAAAAAAGAATTGCTGTAGAAAAGCGTTTCAACCGTAACACCAGGTTCGAGCACCCAAATTTCCAACAAGTCGGATTTGCCGACCCCTTCGGATGGAAATTCCCACAGAGGGATGTTCAGGTAGACACCATTTGTTGAAGCGTCTGGAGGCAACAGAGCTTCCGGGTCGTTTGGATCCACCCCCTCTACGG
This sequence comes from Pseudomonas sp. LBUM1660, assembly GCF_059695935.1. Classification (NCBI taxonomy): domain Bacteria; kingdom Pseudomonadati; phylum Pseudomonadota; class Gammaproteobacteria; order Pseudomonadales; family Pseudomonadaceae; genus Pseudomonas; species Pseudomonas sp. LBUM1660. The sequence goes on from NZ_CP166795.1 coordinate 3,389,971, forward strand.
TGAACCGGGAGGCAAGTACTCCAATTCCGCCACTATTTGTTGAAGCCATCTTTTGCTCCCGAGTTCGGAATTTTCCTGCACGACTGGAAGAAATTAGACCCGCTTATTTCGTACCCGCCTACTGTCAGATCTGACAGGTATTCAGACCGTTTGTCGGAATCTCTGTGCGTTGCGCACCATGCGGCAAAAATGCCTTGCTTGACGGGCGACCATTAATGGAGTCTTCTGAAACCGGTTTCAGCAATAAGCGTTTGAACCTGACAATAACAATAGAAAGGTCGTCCCTTGAACGATTTCTCCGCCGCCCAGCGCAGCCGCGTCACCATGCTCGACGTCGCCGAACACGCCGGCGTCTCCAAGGCCAGCGTCTCGCGCTTCATCGGCGATGACCGCGCCCTGCTCTCCGATGCCATTGCCTTGCGCATCGAGCAGGCGATTGCCCAACTCGGCTATCGCCCCAACCAGATGGCCCGCGGCCTTAAACGTGGCCGCACTCGCCTGATCGGCATGCTGGTGGCCGATATCCGTAACCCTTATTCGATTGCCGTGATGCACGGGGTGGAAACCGCCTGCCGTCAGCACGGTTACAGCCTGGTGGTGTGCAACACCGATCGCGATGACGAGCAGGAACGCCAGCACCTGGCGTTGCTGCGCTCGTACAACATCGAAGGCTTGATCGTGAACACCCTGGGCCACCACCGCGATGAGTTGCGCGAACTGCATCGGGAGATGCCGATGGTGTTGGTGGATCGCAAGGTCGAGCAGCTTGAGAGTGATCTGGTCGGTCTGGACAACCCGGCCGCCGTTGAAATGGCCATCGCCCACTTGCAGGAACGCGGCTATCGCGACGTATTGATGGTGACTGAACCATTTGACGGCACCAGCTCGCGGATTGAGCGGGTCAGCAGTTTCAAGGCGCAGATCCGGCAGCGTCCGACGCTGGCCGGTGCGGTGGTGGAAACCGGTAGCGAGCTGACTGCGCAGTTGAAAACCTTCCTGGACACCCCCGGCCCTGGTCCGAAAGCGTTGTTCTGTGCCAATGGCATTGCGGCATTGGCCGCCACCCATGCCTTGCGTGAGTTGCAGTGCGATCTGTTCGAGGATGTCGGGCTGATCGCTTTGGATGATCTGGATTGGTATCCGCTGGTGGGCAGCGGGATAACGGCGCTGGCCCAGCCTACGGCGGAGATGGGCGCGAGTGCGTTTGAGTGTTTGCTCAAGCGATTGCGCGGGGATGACGGGCCAGTGCGGACGATGGATTTTTCGGCGCGGTTGATGGTGCGGGGGTCGACGGCGTTGCGTGTTTCAGTTTGAGAACGCCTTCGCGGGCAAGCCTCGCTCCTACAAGGGCACCGCATCCCCCTGTAGGAGCGAGGCTTGCCCGCGAAGTGGCCCTGAAAAACACCACATCACTCAAGCAGCCTTTTTTTTGAACAAAAATGAAACCGGTTTCAGAGGTGCAAAACAATGAATAAACCACCCGTTTCCATCAGCCTGTCGAGCTACGGCGCCGATCTGGTCCGCCAACGCGGCCAAGGCAGTTTTATCGAGGTGTTGGCGGCTGCCGGTGCCACGCGCATTGAATGGCGCGAAGAGTTGCTGACCGATGAAAACCCGCTGCAACTGGCCGACGCCACTCAGTCACATGGCCTGGAAAGCATCTATTCCTCACCGATAGAACTGTGGCAGGCCGGCCAGTCGAAACCCAATCCTCAATTGCTCACCACCCTCCAGCGCGCCGAAACGTTCGGCGCCAAATGGCTGAAAGTTTCTTTGGGCTACTTCACTGACAACAACGACTTGCAAACCTTGAGCCGGATCCTCGCGCAAAGCCCGATGCAGCTGCTGGTGGAAAACGACCAGACGCTGCACGGCGGTCGTATCGAGCCGTTCCAACGTTTCTTCGGCGAGGTCGAGCAACACCGACTGCCGATCAAAATGACCTTCGACATCGGCAACTGGCAATGGCAGGACCAGTCCGCCGCCAGCGCTGCGCGGCTGCTCGGTCGGCATGTCGGCTACGTGCATTGCAAAGCCGTTGCGCGTCGGGCCGACGGCAAACTGGTCGCCATCCCGCCGGCTACCAGCGATGTGCATCTGTGGGAACAACTGTTGCGCCACATGGCTCAAGGCGTTATGCGCGCGGCGGAATATCCGCTGCAAGGCGATGACCTGGTGCAGTTGACCACCGACCATGTCGCCACCCTCGCCCGCCTCGGTCAATCCCGCCTGGAGAGTGCCCATGTCTGAGTTCGATATCCTCTCGTTCGGCGAAACCATGGCCATGTTTGTCGCTGAACAGAACGGTGATCTGGCAACCGTCGGCCAATTCCACAAGCGCATTGCCGGTGCGGACAGCAACGTCGCGATCGGCCTGTCGCGGCTGGGGTTCAACGTGGCGTGGCTGAGCCGGGTCGGTGCCGATTCGCTGGGGCGGTTTGTCGTTGACACACTGGAAAAAGAAGGCCTGGACTGCAGCCATGTCGACATCGACCCGGCACATCCGACCGGGTTTCAGCTCAAGTCCCGTACCGACGATGGCAGCGATCCGGCGGTTGAGTATTTCCGTCGCGGTTCGGCGGCGAGTCATTTGTCGGTGCAATCGATCGCCCCGTCGTTGCTCAACGCGCGACATCTGCACGCCACCGGCATTCCTCCGGCGCTGTCTGCGTCTGCCCGGGAAATGTCCTTCGAGTTGATGACCCGAATTCGCACTGCCGGGCGCAGCGTGTCCTTCGACCCGAACCTGCGCCCGAGCCTGTGGGCCAGCGAGCAACTGATGATCAGCGAGATCAACCGCCTCGCCGCCCTCGCCCATTGGGTGCTGCCGGGGTTGAGTGAAGGCCGTTTGCTGACCGGGTTTGACGACCCGGCGGACATTGCGGCGTTTTATCTCGATCAGGGTGCAGAAGCGGTGGCAATCAAGCTCGGGCCGCATGGCGCGTATTACCGCACGCAGCTGGATCAGGGTTTTGTCGCCGGCGTGCCGGTGACAACGGTGGTCGACACGGTTGGGGCTGGCGATGGCTTTGCCGTCGGGATGATCAGCGCCTTGCTCGAAAACCACAGCTTCGCCGATGCCGTGCAGCGGGCCAACTGGATTGGTAGCCGTGCGGTACAGAGTCGGGGGGATATGGAGGGGTTGCCGACCCGACTTGAAATGTCCGTCGAGTTTGAGACCGCTGTTCTCGGGCAAGCCTCGCTCCTCCAGGGCAGCGGCGCTCTTGTAGGAGCGCGGCTTGCCCGCGAAGAGGCCCGCACAGTCACTGAAGATTTTTGACCCGTTACCTGCTGCGACAAAAACAACAAGCTCAGGAGCACCACCATGAAAACCGCCTCACTCGCCACCCGCCGCTGGTGGTACATCATGCCCATCGTTTTCATCACCTACAGCCTGGCGTATCTGGACCGCGCCAATTACGGCTTCGCGGCCGCCTCCGGGATGGCCGCCGACCTGATGATCACGCCCGGCCTGTCTTCAATGCTCGGCGCGCTGTTTTTCCTCGGTTACTTTTTCTTCCAGGTGCCGGGCGCGATCTATGCACAGAAGCACAGCGTCAAGAAGCTGATTTTCGTCAGCCTGATTCTCTGGGGCGGCTTGGCCACACTGACTGGCATCGTATCCAACGCCTATTGGCTGATCGTGATTCGCTTCATGCTTGGCGTGGTCGAAGCTGCGGTAATGCCAGCGATGCTGGTGTATCTGTGCCACTGGTTCACCCGTGCCGAACGCTCCCGGGCCAATACCTTCCTGATCCTCGGCAACCCGGTGACCATGCTCTGGATGTCGGTGGTGTCAGGTTATCTGGTGCAGCATTACAGCTGGCGCTGGATGTTCATCATCGAAGGGTTGCCGGCGGTGCTCTGGGCGTTTATCTGGTGGCGTCTGGCCGATGACCGTCCGGCCCAGGCCAAGTGGCTGACCGACCAGGAAAAGCATGACCTGGAAAGCGCCCTCGCCGCCGAACAGGTCGGTATCAAAGCGGTGAAGAACTACGCCGAAGCCTTCCGCTCGCCGAAAGTGATCATCCTCGCGCTGCAGTTTTTCTGCTGGAGCATCGGTGTCTACGGTTTCGTATTGTGGCTGCCGTCGATCCTCAAGGCCGGTGCGCAGATGGACATGATCGAAGCCGGCTGGCTCTCGGCGCTGCCGTATCTGGCGGCGGTGATCGGCATGCTGCTGGTGTCCTGGGGCTCGGACAAACTGCAGAAGCGCAAACGCTTCGTCTGGCCGCCGCTGTTGATTGCCTCCAACAGTTCTGGACCCTAGCTAACCGTTATTTCTTAATTTATTAAATTAATTCAATATCTTAGCGTAAGTAACTATTTTTAGATTTTTTCTGAGTGCGTGTCACTCCCCCCTACTCGCGAATGGAGTAACTGAGATGCCACCACTTTGGTAGGATAACCATTCAGCCCGATGAGGGTGACCAAGCCATCGATGGATTTTCGGAATTCCACGGGCTCGGGGTACGGATACATTGGCATCAGGATGCATCATGACGGGTTGGCTCCAGAACGAAAGTGGGAACACCGCATCCAGCATCAAATTGCGACCTTAAAAGTTGGGTTCAAACAGTGGTTGGGATGCACGCCGAACTCCTGCGCCAGCTCAGCCAAATTTTCTTCGCCCTTGATCGCGGCAATAGCAACCTTAGCCAGTGGGTGCGTTGTGCTTGTCTGCTCATTTCAGTATTCGTTTCTCGGGCGCTTCCCACGCCGATGGGAGCAGCTTTCTACTTAAAGGGCTGCACAAATTTCCGGAGCCACCTTTGATCTGATTTGCGACCCGATCAGCGCTTTTTAAATTCCGAACAAAGGTGACATTAAAGGTCGCTCGCCATTTCAGACTTTCCGATGGTTTTTAGGACTTTTCCTACATTAATACGGTTGATGACTTGCTACCATTCTCGGCTATTTAGCCTCATTTGCATCTGGATATGACTCGGTAAAAACGAGTTGTACGCTTATTAAGTGAGCGCACAAGGCTCACGCTATGTCGCAGCCCAAAGGAACAAAGGATGTTCAATAAAGCCAATGAAACGCACTTCAGCCTGAGCATTGAAGGCTTCCAAAGCGACTTACAAGTGCTCTCTTTTAAGGGCTCCGAAGGCATCAGTCAGCCCTATCGTTTCGACTTGGAGTTGGTTAGCGAAAACCCGGACCTGGATTTGGAGAAGCTTTTGCACAAGCAGGCTTTTTTGGCAATTGATCCACTCGGGAGCGGCATTCACGGTCAGATCTATCGTGTCGCACAGGGTGATTCCGGCAAGCGTCTTACCCGCTACAGTTTGTCCCTCGTGCCACAACTGGAATACCTGCGTCACCGCATCAATCAGCGCATTTTTCAGCAGCTTTCGGTGCCGAAAATCATCGCCCTGATCCTCGAAGAACACGGCATCCAGAGCAACGCCTATCAGTTCCAGATTGGCTCCCCGTGCCCGGATCGCGATTACTGTGTGCAGTATGATGAGTCAGACCTGCACTTCATCCAGCGCTTAGCTGAAGAGGAGGGCCTGAGTTATCACTTCCGGCACAGCACTCAGAGCCATCTGCTGGTGTTCGGCGATGACCAGACCGTGTTCCCGAAACTCGGCCAACCCACCGCCTATGTGCAGGGCAGTGGCATGGTAGCCGACAAACCGGTGATCAAGGGTTTTAACTTGCGCATGGAAACCCGCTCCAGCCGAACCACCCGTCGCGACTACGACTTCGAGAAACCGCGCCTGTTACTGGAAGCCGGCTCCAAATCTGAATCTAAAACGGAAGAACCGGAACTCGAAGACTACGATTATCCGGGCCGTTTCACCGACCGCACGCGCGGCAAGCTCCTCAGTCAGCGAGCCCTAGAACGCCACCGAGCGGACTACCAGCAAGCTGAAGGCTGGGGTGATCAGACCCGACTGGCCAGCGGCCACTTCCTGGAACTCTCCGAGCACCCGCGCAGCAAGTTGAATGACCTCTGGCTTTTGACTGAAATCACCCACGAAGGCAAGCAACCCCAAGTTCTGGAAGAGTCGATAACCAGCGACACCAGCGCTCTCAAAGACGACTTCCATCAAGGCTATCGCAACCGTTTCCTAGCCATACCGTGGAACGTATTTTACCGTCCGCCCCTGAAGCACCTGAAACCCCGCGTGCTGGGTAGTCAGACCGCTAAAGTCACGGGGCCCCAAGGTGAAGAAATCCACTGCGACCAGTATGGGCGGGTCAAGGTCCAATTCCATTGGGACCGCGAAGGCCAAGCCGACGACAAGACCAGTTGCTGGCTACGTGTTTCCTCCGGCTGGGCTGGTGCTCACTACGGCGGTATCGCCATCCCACGCGTCGGCATGGAAGTGCTGGTGACGTTTCTCGAAGGCGATCCCGACCAACCGCTGGTAACTGGGTGCCTATATCACAAAGAAAACCAAGTCCCCTATGACTTGCCCGCCAACAAGACTCGGAGCGTCTTCAAAACCCTCAGCTCTCCCGGTGGTGGTGGCTTCAACGAGTTACGTATTGAGGACAAAAAAGATCAGGAGCAAATCTTTATCCATGCCCAGCGCGACTGGGACGAGAACATCGAACGTGACCAAAAAATCCGCGTCGGTAACGAACGCCACGACACCGTGGAAAAGAATAGCTACACCGAACTCAAGGCAGAAGAACACCATACCGTCCACGCCGACCGCAAGGTGGACCTTAAAGCCGATGACCACCTGGTGGTGGGACAGAATCAGCACATCAAAGTCGGCACGGCTCAACTGATTCAGGCTGGTCGGGAAATCCACCTCAAGGCCGGACAAAAGATGGTGATCGAAGCCGGAGTAGAGCTCACGCTGAAGGCCGGAGGCAGTTTTATTAAGTTGGACGCTGGCGGCATTACCGTAGTGGGGTCACTGGTGAAGATCAATTCAGGAGGAGTCCCAGGCCAAGGTACCGAGAATGCGGCACTATTACCGGTTATTCCGTTACCCGTTGATATGGACAAAGCGGGTGACCTTTTGGCGCGCGCAGTCTCGCAACCCGCCCTGGATGTCATACACAAACTGAATGCGGTGGTGAGTCCGCTACCAGGAATGCCAGGGTATAAAGACGAGCCATATACCTTGTTCGCCGATGGAGCCGTTATCCAAGAAGGGCTGACTGGTACCGATGGTTTGATCAGGTTTGAACATGCCCCCGGAACTCAAGCCTACGCAATCGAACTGGTGAATGGTCACCGCTTCGAAATTGAGCCCAAAGAAGACAGCAGCGAATCTGCTTCACAGAAGCACCATCTAGCGCGTCAGGGCTATCGCGACTACCAAGCAAAGCTGGATCAGCTCGAACCGCTGGTTTCGGCGGATGACTACCGTGCGTTTACGCCGAGCCCGGCAAACAAGCCGAAGAGCCATTGATTGCAGGGAGCAATGAAATGACCACTGACTACAGCAAACAAGTGATTCAACTGAAGCCGTCTGAGCATAAGTCCACGACCTTGACCATGGACTGGTACGCCAAAACAGCACTTTATCCACCGCGCACCGGCATGCACATCACGCCGCTGATCAACGGTGAGCGGGCATTCGGCGCCGTCTACGATGCCATCCTCGCGGCCCAAAAAACCATCGATATCATCAGTTGGGGATTTGATCCGGCGATGCGTTTCAAGCCCGACGGTGATCGGATCGGTGAAATGCTGGACGTTCGAGGTCGACACGGCGTCAAGACGCGGATCCTGATCTGGAAAAGCCCGGTGGCCAACTTCGCTGAAAACACCATCATCGGTGATGGGCTCATGGGGTCTGGAGGTACTGCAATGGGCTCCGGCATGACCCATGGGAGCGCAGCCTCCAATAGCGACCTCAAATACCGTCAGGCTTTGGAATCTCAGCGAACTTATTATCAGCATGAATTGGATAAATTACGTTTGGCCAAATTGCACGCGGCTCAACGGCGTGTTGACGGTAGCGGGTTTACTTCCCTACCACCCAACCCCACGCGTGAGCGTGAGTTGCAGACCATGCTGGCTGACATCGAGGCCCAACTCAACGGGACGGGTGGTTACAACACATCTAAAGGTTCTGGAGCGCCCAAATATTCCCCCCATGATGAGGAATACACCCGGGAATGGTTCAACCGCCTGCACGATGGCCGCATGCAGAACGTTGAGTTTCGTACCCGAGATTTTTCCACAGAAACTAATTTCCGACTTAACTCGATCATGCGCGGCCCCCAGATGGCCAAGGAAAAGGGACGACTGGCGATCCTTTATCGACTGATAAAAGGGGAAGCACCGGACGTCAATTTTGGGCATATGCTGGCGCTAACCTTTTTTGCCAGCCACCACCAGAAAATGGTGATGGTCGACTACGAAGACACCCCTAACACGGTGGGTTTCGTCATGGGCCACAACATGCATCGCAATTACTGGGATACCAGTGCTCACTTGTACGACGACAAAACGGCGCAGCGTAGCCTCGGCTTCGGGCCCTGGCAGGATTTGTCCATGCGGGTGCAGGGACCGGTACTGCATGACCTGAACCATAACTTTTGCACAGCGTGGGACCGAGAGACCTTCTGGATCAAAAAATGGTTTGAGGATGGCTTGCTCGAACAACGCCAGGCCATCAAGCCGATCAATTTTAGAGACGCGGGAACGGTCACGGCGCAGATTTGCCGTACGCAACCACAGGAGGGGGCAGAGACCTCAATTCTGGAGCTGTACCACAACGCTTTAGGAAACGTGCGCAACTACGCCTATATGGAAAATCAGTATTTCCGCTATCCCGCGTTTGCCAAGCAATTGCGTGAACTAGCAGCGGCTTACCTTGCCAAAGGGCGAGGCCAAGATCTGTATCTGTTCGTGGTCACCAACAACCCGAACAATCCGAAATTTTCCGGTACCACCTATGCCACCCTGCAAGAGCTCGGGCAGGAACAGCTGATGCCGCAGGCTCAGCGCGATCTGACAGAGGAGATGCTGCAAAAGCGTAGCCGCTTGGCTTATCTAAAAGCGCACCTTAGTTCTAATCCCGGCGTGCAGAGGAATCAGCTCAATAAAGTTAAATGGCTAGAGAGTGATATAGCGGAACTGGAAAAAATGGGCGTCACCCCCGAATTAGAAAAACGTCTTGGTGGGCTCGAGCCAGAAGATATTCCTGATCTCGGAAAGCCGAAGGCAGATAATACAGATGAACCCAAACCTTACACCCTCAAAGATATTCCCGGTCTCAAAGTCGTCCTCGCCACGCTTACTGCGTGTACTCCAGAACCGGGCAGCAGGCTGCTCGAAGGACAGCGGGCTTTTTTTCGCGACATCTATGTGCATTCAAAACTATTGATAGTGGACGATGTATTCAGCTTGCTCAGTTCGGCCAATATTAACGCACGCAGTATGCACACCGATTCCGAATTGGGACTGGCGGCACCAGATCCTGATCTGGCCTTGCAATGGCGCGACGAGTTGTGGAAGTTACATGCTGGCAAATCATTCAATAAAGATGGCTGGCAATGTGACGCGGCTAAAAATTTTAAACGATGGAATGAAGTAATGGATGCGAATTGGGAAAACAAAAACAAAAATAAGCCATTGATGGCTCATCTCACCCGTTTCTGGGACGTGGAGACGCCATATGCCTATCCCGTTGATTAAAGCCATGTCCTTTGGTGTACTCATTTTTTCTCTTTTGTTGAGCGGAGCTCCAGCCATGGCCTATCCAACCTTTACCTGTGCTTATGAAAAAGACCACAACCCGCCGCTGAATGTCGAAGCGGAAGGCTGGTTTCAACAAGGCCGTGCTATGGAGAAGGCACGAGGGGTTAAAGACTGGCGTGCCATCGTCGAGCTTTACGAAAAAGCCATTGCCAAAGACCATTGGAAGGCTATGCATAACCTGGCAGGACTTTATCGCACCGGCTGGCCTGGGCAGCCGGGGGTTGAGCAAAACACCGACAAGATGCTGGACCTCTACGAGCGCATGATAAAGCTTAAAGTCCCGCTGGGTTATTACAACTGGGCCGTGGTGGTTGAGAATGGACTAGGGGTATTGAAGTCGGATCGCATGGCCAGTTCGTATATGTTCCAAGCGGCGCAATTGGGCAGTCCTTTAGCCCAAGTTCAAATCGGCCAATACTTCGCTTATGCTCTCCCTAGGGATAAGCAGGATGATGACATGGCTGAGCTTTATTATCGTTGCGCGGGAGCTCAGGACAATCCAGACGCCATCGAGAAAACCGCAAGTTTTTATAAAACAGCGAAAGAAAACTATCCTCGATCACTGTTTTATTATCAGCGCGCCGCATCGCTGGGGAGCTTTACGGGATTAAGCAATTTACAAGGCGCGTTTGATTCGCAACTTGACCCATTATATAATTTTGGTTTCCACCCAGATAAAAAACTTTATGACTTCTACTCTAAACTTCTGGAACAAGTTGACGGCATCTCTGCCCCTCCACTCCCTGATCTTATGAAAGACCACCCCCTTCCACCCCACCCTGAACAAGGTTATGACGCGGAGCACCCAGATCGCAGACCGAAAATCTGAGTAACGGTATTCAATCCAACCGTGGCGATTTAATTAAGTGCGTCGCGGAAGGAAAGACCTCATCTAAAAGCGCAGCAAGGGCGTTATGAGCCATACAAGCCAACGAAAACTTCTATAGCTAAAGGACCAGTACGATGCGTAAATTTTTGGGAATATTGGCGGCTGTGCTTTTCGCCATTTCCATACTCAGTGCCTTCCTGTGGTTGGGCGGTGTTGCAGGCTCCGTGACCGGAAGTGGGAGGAATACTGATGATCTTGACTTTCTCCTTACGGCTGCGAAGGTTTTGTTTATCTTGAGCCTGATAGGCGCAGTAGTGGCTTTTTTCTGGCCGAAAGAACGTCACCTGTAAAATCGAAAATTTGAAGTTCAAGAAGAGAGGTAATTACGTGGGCTTTTGCCCCCTCCCTTTTGCCGGATAGCACTTTCTTATAATTAAGCTAGCGGAATTTTGCCGAGCAAAAATAAATAACAAATAAGGAGTAATAATGCTGCTACTAACTTGCAAGCCAGGCGAGACATTCCGTTTGGGTGAGGAAATAATAGTCAGTTTGATGGACGTCCAGGGAAAACATGTTCGTTTGGGGTTCACAGCTCCGAAAGAAACCGCGATACATCGCCATGAGTACTACCAAAAGCTTCCGGATCAGACTCGTCTGCCGACTCGAAACAGCAGTGAATAAGCCCAGCCGGTGGCGCGCACTCGATCAACTCTTCACCGTGTGACCGATAGGCACTGACATGACTGAAACGCCCCTTAAAACCCTTGAAGGTATGCAGCAGTTGGCTCAGTCGCGGGGAGGATGGTGCCTGTCAGACGCCTATCAGCACGCGTCTACGCGACTGTCTTGGCGCTGTGCGCACGGTCATGAATGGTTAGCCGACCCTTACCGCATTGTTCGAGGGAGCTGGTGTCCTGTCTGTGCTCGCCTGCAACGACGCGGCACGTTGGAAATGGCGCAACATGTCGCTGGCGAGAGGGATGGGCTTTGCCTATCAACTCAGTACGAGTCGCGCCGTGTCCCTTTGGAATGGCGGTGTAAGCAGGGGCATCGCTGGCAGGCGACGTTTGCGGCTATCAAACAGGGTCGTTGGTGTCCTACTTGTGCCAACTTAGGGCGACGCGACACGCTGGAAGCGATGCAGCAGATCGCAATTCAGCGGGGAGGACACTGTTTGTCAAATGTCTATGTCAATTGCGCAACCGCTTTGCTTTGGGAGTGCGACCAACGGCATCGCTGGGAGGCAGTTCCCGCGGGGGTCAAGCATGGGAGTTGGTGCCCGGTCTGTGCCAGGGACGCCCGTTGCAACACCCTGGAGCAGGTTCAAGCCATAGCCCAGCAGAGCGGTGGCGAATGTTTATCTTCACGTTACATCAATGGGATCACGCCACTTGCTTGGCGTTGTGCACAAGGTCATACATGGGATGCCGCCCCCGCCCGCATAATGCAAGGTAGCTGGTGTCGCCAGTGCTATTACGACAGCATGCGCAGCAATATTAAAGCCATGAGGGTCATGGCCGAGGAGCGCGGTGGGCGTTGCCTTTCAGAAAACTATTTTGACACGCAAACCAAGCTGCAATGGATGTGCAGTCTCGGACACACGTGGTTTGCCACACCTGCCTCCATCACACAGAGGTCCTGGTGCCCATTGTGTTCTTTTTTAGCCAAGTGTCGTAATGACCATAAACGACACAAGTACCTGTCAACTCGATAGCGACACAGTTGAGTCAGCGATAGCTATGTTTATGGCCGTTCCGCCAGTCATCCAGATTTGCCAGAATCATTTTCTTGCTGGAACGATTCACTTAAAAAACGCCTCGCTTGAACAACTTGCGATGATTCCGCTTGATGACGAGGACCACGAACGGATGATCGCCGAGATGACGGGAGGGCATCAACTTAGCACTCCCTATTAATATGTATCGACTCGCGGCCTAAGCGGACGTCTAGCGGCAGGGCTTGTGCAAAGTATTTGGACTGGCCCCTATCAAACCGGACACCAATACCCCGTTAAATTGATGCCGCTGCCAAGCGCCTAAATTCCCGTGGTGAGCGGTATTTCAAGGCGCTATGCGGATGCTCCTCGTTGTAATGCTCAAAGGCAATCGTCAGGTTGCGCAAGGCTGTTTCCCGGTTTGGTTTGGGCATGTGCGCGACGTAGTCGCGCTTCATCGTTTTGACGAAGCTCTCGGCCATGCCGTTGCTCTGTGGGCTGCGCACCGGTGTCGTCACCGGCTGCAAGCCTATCTGTCGGGCAAACAGTCGTGTCTGTTCGGCGATGTAGGCCGAGCCGTTATCGCTCAGCCACTGCACCGGGGTGGGAGGCGCTTCTTCACCGAAACGTGTTTCCACCGCCTCCAGCATCAGATCGCGGATATCGTCGCCGCTGTACCCCGTCGGGCTGGCCACCCAGCCAATGGCTTCTCGGTCGCAGCAGTCCAGGGCAAAGGTCACGCTCAGCTTGTCGCCGTCTTCACAACGAAACTCAAACCCGTCCGAGCACCAGCGGGTATCGCTAGTGGCAACGGCGATACGGCCTTCATGGCGGCGTGCCACGCCGGGCTGTTTAATCCGACGTCCCAGCAGTAACTGATGATCGCGCATCACGCGATAGACCCGCTTGACGTTGATCGGCGCCTGACACCGCTGTTCACGCCGACGACGAAGCAACCCCCATACACGGCGGTAGCCATAGCTGGGCAGCTCACTGACTTCAGCCTGAATCTCTTCGACCAAAGCGACATCGTCCTGCACGCGTCGACGTCTGTCGGGCAGAGCAGCAGGGTTAAGTCGAGCCGTTAACTGCGAGCGCGCTACACCGAGACTTTCACTGATCAGCTTCACAGGTCGTCCCCCGGCAACAAGGGTGAGTGCGCAATCCATTTTCGCGAGCGCGCGATCTCCACAGCTTCCTGGAGGATCTCGACCTGCATGGTTTTTTTGCCGAGCATCCGCTGTAACTCACGGATCTGTTTGAGTGCGTCGGCCAACTCAGAAGCCGGCACGACGGTCTCTCCAGCACTCACAGCCGAGAGGCTGCCATTCTGATAAAGCTTGCGCCATTGGAAGAGCTGATTGGCATTCACGCCATTACGGCGGGCCACCACCGAAACACTTTGTCCTGGTTGCAAGCTCTCGCGAACCATCGCCAATTTCTGTTCTGGGCTCCAGCGGCGACGCCGCTCCTGGCCCAAAAGCTCACCACCCTTATCGCTACTATTAGTCATATACATAACCGTTTGCCTATCCCTTATGTTAAGGGGGAAACGGTGTCCTGTCTTTCAGGGGGCTCGTCCAGTATTTCAGCTTCCCCGCCAGCGCACCGCACGACGTTTTATCCTCTCCAAACGTTCCGGGCATGCACTGCCCGAGCGGGTTGTCACCAGCACCGAACTTGACGTTGAGCTGGGACTGGTGGCAGGCAGCGTGGAGCGCATCACCGGACACTTGCCCAGATCGCTCGAGAATGACGGACAAAAGGGGTATTAAACTTCAAAGAGCCGGCGCACCGGCACGGATGCGGCGTTTCTGTTTTATTCAAGAGGGAGGAGTTTCGGAATTACAACTTGCCGAATGACAGATCTATTACCTTCGGGTCGCTCTGCTTTGCCTTTAGAACTCGGGTCTCGGCTATCAATACTTCGTTAATCGAGGCGAGGTTGGCAATCTTTACGCATAGCGCCTCATTCTCTTGGCGGAGCATTCGATTTTTCTCGCGTTCAGCCAAAAAATCTTGATGTTTCACATCTCGCTGAGCACGACTTGAACGCCCCTGAGCTTCGCGGATCGCCTCAGCGACAGTTGGGTAGTGATTGTGAATCAGAGCGGTTGAAACACCCGCTTCACGCGCCACCGCGGCGATAGTGACCTTGGATTCACCGCTATGCGCCCGACCGCGCAGGATGCGTGCAAGTGCGAGTTGCAAATCCCGCTCGCGGGCGTCTGAGGGCTTGCGTTTAATGGTCATGCTACGTTCTCCTCCGGGTCGTATCCAAGCTGCATAAGCACGTCACGACAGCGATCCAAATCGCGCAATACGCGCTGACGACCACCGTCACCAATGTCTTGGCAATCCAACAACCTTTTCAGGTTGTCGTAAAGGCGCTGGTAGATACCAGCGTGTGCACCTCCAATCACGGCGTTGTTGCAGTCGCCGCAGCGCGTTCGCTCCATGGTGTTACCGACGCAACGATCATCGTCGGCGGTACACCAGGCGTGACCATTACTTCGAATCGCGGTGCTCTCAGCAATCGATGTCACCATTGAGGCGTGGCTCTTGAAAATCGCGAGGTTCGCCGAATCGCGCTGCCAATGCTTGATTGATCGACCGTAGCCGCCAGTCAGCGGTGTGTCCCCCAGCCAAGTGCCGACGACCTCGGACTTGATGTCTTCGAGTTCTGACTGGATGTCTTCGTACAGCTCAATATCGAGATGCTGCCCCCAATCTTGATCCATGGCGTAGCCCAAGGTCATGTCCATGGACCAGTGTGCGAAATGCTCACGCAGATAACGCAGGTCGCCGAATTGACTGTGTGCTGCATAGTTGGCGAATTTACGACGAAATTGATGGCTGGCTAAGATCCAGTTCAGACCACAGCTCTTGGCGAACGCTTTGAGGCACATGTTCCATGCCGAACCCGAGAGGGTACGAACTTGATTACGCTTGGTGGCAGCTACCCCGAGAAAGAGAGCATGCCGATGTTTCTGCGCCGTGGCGATTTGCGGATCACTCGAATTAAGCTTTCTTCGCTCGGAGATCTCAGCATCGATCATAGCCTGATACGGCTCGGCCCAGCGTTCCATTAGGCGCAACACGTGCACAGCAATTTCTGGAATCATCCAGTCGTGCACGCCGGTATCGGTTTTTTCCGACGTGGAGCGCAGCCAGTGGAAGACCGTGCCTTCATCGTCTTCTGTACGGTGGTGCGCGCCAGCTTTTACGTTGGCCAACTCATGATTCCGGCAACCGGAGGTGCTGGCCAGAACGATATAGGAGGCGGTTCTCAAATCTTTAATCGCTTGATTGAATGCCTCAAGCCCGCCTTCCCACCCAAGAGCCGTCAGCTGGCGAACCTTATGCTCCTGAATTGATCTGGTCACCTGTCCCTTGCGTGCTACAGCGACGCTATCGAGGGTGTCGCGCAGATCGAGCAGACGCTCACCGTGCTGAACCTGTTCATAGGCCTTCTCGAACAAAGTACAAAACACCTCATCTGGTATCAACGGCGTTTTGCCGGCCTCACTGTTGAGGGAGGCTCTACCGGCCAGGGCTCTCGCCGATGTATCAGGCCAGGGATGTCTTGGGATTGGGTCGTTGGTGTACTGACTGAGTTCATGAAGCGCCTCGACTGACATAAAACGACGTTCAAGGGCCCCCGGAGACAGCGCCTGCCCCCGATTGCGACGCGTCTGTCGGATCTCCCTACATTCGGCGACGTAATTTGCACAGATCATGGGCGTTACAGCGCCGAAGTGACCGAGCTTAAGTGCGCTTAGATATCGCAGAAAAGGCAATACATTTTCAAAAACACTGCGCAAAGTACTTGCCACGGGACGCTTCTGACCTGCGCGACCGCGTCGTAGGTAGCGATACAGGAGCGACTTCATTACCGCTACAAACGCAGCGGGTACTCGATTGAAGTCCAAGTTCCTCATGTTGTCCGGTACATTGCTCGTCAACCCTTCGAGCTGCCAAATGTTATCGCGATAGCGACTGAGAATGACCCTGTGGCCATCAACATGAATGGCGCTGACAATGAGTGCTTCGCGGTCGCTCTCGGGCAACTCACGTATATCCCCTGGCTGTAGTTCGATACTTGCCCAGGGCAACATGGTCACATTGCTTTTGCTCATGCAAACATCTCCAGACTTTCCACTACATCGGACGACCAAAACGGGTAAGGATTGCGGCGTGCCTGCTCGCGAGCGGCTTCAACGGCGGGCGATTTGAAGGTTCCACGCCGCAGCCCTTCAGCCACGATATAGTCGTCAATCAATCGAGGGATATGCGCGTATTCCTGCGCCCAACGCCGCTTGTTCATGCGGGTACGCTCCGCAAACACACGGAAGTAAAAACTAAATAGCCGGTGCAAATCGTCTCCCGTGACCGCGTAATGTTTGCATCGCAGACAGTTGAGGAAGGAGAAGCACGCTTCCCCCTCACGTTTTGGCGCATATTGGCCGTTCACCGGATCACCACAGCGCCCCATTGGGGTTGTTTTGTAAGTAGCGCCAATGGTCCGGCTGAGTAATTCCTGAACCATTATCTCGCCCATAAACTGCCAGTTGCGCCTCGCGTCTGCGCTAGGTGCCAAGTAATTTCGTCCGGCCACCTGTGGTGTGTTACCAAGAGCGATGGCCGTGGTCATCAGGTCACCCGCGAGCAATTCGAATATTCGGTTGGCAAACGTTTTACGTAGTCGAGAGATGTTGATGCGAAGCGGCTGACCATCCGTATCGAGGAGTCCATAATCAGTCACCAATTTTTTGCTCGCTAGTTTCAACGCTGAATCCGTCAGGACAATGACCGTGCCGACGCCTGGACCACGGTGCACGCGATACAGCCAAACGCAATCCTTGATGTCGTTCGGAGCCTCCGCACGCAGCGTTTCACTGTGAGCAAGGACACGGCGGATCAGACGTTCAATGTTGGTTTTGATGGTTGGGGTCGACTCCAGCCGACGCTCAGTGGCGCTCTCTGCGCGCAGAGCCACTTTACTGCTGCTGTGTCCGCGGCGCTTCCAGAGAACCAAAAAGACACTGTTGTCTTTGGGGTGAGCGCGCAGGCAATCGTGCCCCATCTCCAGCAGCGGCGTGGCGTTACGCCCGGTGTGCAGCGCAACGGTCAACAAGGCATAAGCCAGTAGCTCACCAGTCACAAAGGCGTCTTCATTCCAGATTGGCAGGATCGCCTGTTTCAATGCTGAGGTGAACGCTTGTCGCTGGCGTTTCGGTAGGGGCGTTTCACCCTTACTCTTGCCACTGTTTGGGAACGGGTTTCGCGGAAATGTCGCATCGTCCCCTGTGGTGACCAACGAAATTATCCCTCTGCGGCCCAACGCGTGAAGGACACACTTCATACCGGTGTAGTGAGTACTCTGGCTAAGCGTGGTAATGCCCAATCCAGCAAGGTAGCCAAGAAAATCGTCAATCAATGCACGATCGATGTCGTTCAGGGTCAACTCACGGCTGAGCGCGGTTGCACGCAAAATCATGTAGTTGAGGAAGTGGCGTAACCCGCCTTTACAGAAGCTTGCTACGGAGCTCGCTTCGACCCCAGTGTCCTGCTGGGCTAGAAAGCGTTCCGTCTGTCGCTGGCAGGCATAGGTAATCGAATCGATACCCACGCCATACCAGAAAGCGAAGTCGATGCCGCGCGAGCGAGTGGCATTCCTTCCGAAGTCGACCCTTGTGCGGACAGGTGGAATCACCTCTGGGAGAACAATGACAGACCCGTTCGCGTCGTGACTATGCTCGACTTGCGGGATACTGAGGTCGGTCTTTAAGAAGATCTTGCGCTTCCCCATTAAACAACTCCCAAGTCGTCAGACAGTTCATCGTCGTAAGCCAGCACGGCGTTGTCGGCCAGTTCGTTGACCAAGTGCAGGTACACCATCGTCGTCTGGATCGAACTATGACCGAGCTGCCGCTGCACAAACACGAGCGGTTCTAGGCTGCTGCCATTGCGCTGAAGGGCGACCAGCGTATGGGTCGCGTAGGTGTGGCGAAGCATGTGCGTATGAACCTTGATCTCCGCACGCTTGCCAATTTCTCGGACAATGCGCTCGATGCGTTTACCATCATCGGCGTAGGGTTCACCAGACTGATTCAAGAACAGCGATCTGTGCTGAGTACGACTCAGTGACGCCCGTTCACCACGAACCTGCACGACATATCGGTGCAGATCCGCGAGAAAGCGTCGACTGATAAAAATGTCACGCGGTTTGCTTCCCTTCGTGCGTATTCCATGACCATCGTGCGGATCTAGGCGAATCCGAAAGTTGTGCTCGTGCCTGCCGGCTTTGTCCGGATCGAAGACATACGCCAACGGAAAAGAGGCGATTTCCGCCCGCCGCAGGCCCGTCTGAAGTCCAAGTCGAATCATCATTCGGTGATGCGGATTTTCCGCCGCCCCCAGCAACTCCTTAATATCATCCATGCTGAGGAACTTCGGCAGCACCCGATGCTGACGCGGCATGACGTCGTTCACCATTGCCTTTCCGCCGCTGGCATTGATGTGTGCCAGAAAGCCGGTGGGCCGTCTGACCTTCCGCTCCTCATAACCAAACGGCAGTCTACTCACCCATCCCTGCTGCTGAGCGTACTCGTAGAATTTGCATACATAGTGAAGTCGTTGACGGGTCGTTGATCGAGCCAACTGACACTCCACCAAGCAGTAGTCCCGGTAACCCGCGACAACACTCTTGGCCTCGCCACGCTCCACATCGCGCCAGTCGAGGTCATGTGTCTGAAGGAAACTGAAAAAGTCGTAAAGTGCACGCCCCGTGCTTGGCCAAGATTTCCGCGACCCAATGGCTCCCCGCAATAAAAAGTGGCGCATGAACTCGTTGGCAGGCACACAACTGTCCATGGTGTCCCAAAGCAAAATCGGAAAGCCTGGATATGGTCGACCGCCAATCACCAAGGACTCACTAGCCCACAGAAGCTCCATCTACTCCCCCTAACCTACGACCTGAACTAACGATTCGATAAGCGTGTTTTAATTTATTGTTTATAAAGCACTTATTTTCTAACGCTAATCAAGCCCCAGAAGATTGCGTTCTACGGTTCCTACGCCTTGGGCGCCGAACATTTCTGGTGGTCCTACACCCTGCTGGTGATCGCCGGTGCCTGCATGTATGCGCCTTACGGACCGTTTTTCGCCATCGTTCCGGAAATCCTCCCGGCCAACGTTGCGGGCGGGGCCATGGCGCTGATCAACAGCATGGGCGCGCTGGGTTCGTTTGGCGGTTCCTATCTGGTTGGCTACCTGAACAGCTCCACCGGCTCGCCCGGCGCTTCTTACTTGTTGATGAGCGGCGCGTTGATGCTCTCGGTGGTGTTGACGATTTTCCTCAAGCCCGGCGCCAGTGACCGGGTCGTGACCAAGGCCGCTGCGCCACGGCCAGTGACGGCTCACCCTTGAATTTGAAGTTGAGAAGATGACGATGAAAAAGCAGGTCGTGCTGTACAAGAAACTCTCGCCGCTGTTGATGGCTCGCCTGCATGAGCACACCGACGTGACACTGATCGACAACCTCAACCCGGAGGGCATCGAACAACTGCGCTCCGCCCTGCCCCGTGCCCACGGCTTGCTCGGCGCGAGTCTGAAGCTGGACGCCGAATTGCTCGATCTGGCGCCCGATCTGCGGGCCATCGCCAGCGTCTCCGTGGGCGTCGACAACTACGACATCGATTACCTGACCGAGCGGCGCATCCTGCTCAGCAATACGCCCGACGTGCTGACGGAAACCACGGCGGACACGGGGTTTGCGCTGATTCTGGCGACAGCCCGGCGGGTGGTGGAGCTGGCGAATAGGGTGCGTGCCGGTCAGTGGAACCGAAACATCGGCCCGGTGCATTTCGGCACCGACGTGCACGGCAAGACCCTGGGCATCATCGGCATGGGGCGGATTGGCGAGGCGTTGGCGCAGCGCGGCCATTTTGGCTTTGGCATGCCGGTGATCTATCACAGCCACTCAGCGAAACCGGCGGTTGAGCAACGCTTCAATGCTCAGTACCGCAGCCTGGCGGAGCTGTTGCAACAGGCCGATTTCATTTGCCTGACTTTGCCGCTGACGGCTGAGACCGAAGGGTTGATCGGCGCTGAGGAATTTGCCTTGATGCGCCCCGAGAGCATCTTCATCAATATTTCCCGGGGCAAAGTGGTGGATGAAGCGGCGCTGATTGAAGCGCTGCGCGCGGGGCAGATTCGTGCTGCGGGGCTGGATGTGTTCGAGCATGAGCCGCTTAATCTTGATTCGGCGTTGTTAAAGCTGAACAACGTGGTAGCGACGCCGCATATCGGGTCGGCGACGCATGAGACGCGGGAGGCGATGGCCAGGTGTGCGGTGGATAATCTGCTGATGGCGTTGGCTGGGGAGCGGCCGAAGAATCTGGTGAATGTCGGGGCGTGGTCCGGGCGTCAGGATTTCGGTGTCTGTTAGTCAGCCTTCGCGGGCAAGCCTCGCTCCTGTGGGTTTCGCCGATCCTGTAGGAACGAGGCTTGCCCGCGAAGAGGCCGGCACTCACACACAAAACTGTCAGGCCCGCCGCGCTTCCAGCAAATCCGCCGCACACAAGGCAATCCGCCGGCAGGCATCCGCCAGTTTCACTTGATCCACCACCAACCCGATGCGGATATGCCCCGCCGCACTCGGCCCGAACGCCTCCCCCGCCAGTACCGAAACGCCATACCCTTCGAGCAAACGCTCGGCGAAGCCTTGGGCGCACAGTCCGGTCGGCCGTACATCCACCATCACAAACATCCCGCCATCCGGCCGGATCGGGCGAATCCCCGGGCAACCACTCAACCTCGCGCACACCAGATCGCGACGCAGGCGATATTCCTCACGCATCAGCGCCACTTCCGGCAGGTCGTCATCCAGCGCCACTTGCGCGGCTTTCTGCACAAAATCGGGAATGCCGAACAGCATGCACAACGACAAATGCACCAGGTGCTCGGCCAGCATTTTCGGGCCGATGGACCAACCCACGCGCCAGCCGCTCATGGCGTGGGACTTGGACAGGCTATTGACGGTCGCGGTGCGCTCGGCCATCCCCGGCAGGCTTGCCGGGCTGATGTGTTCGCCCTCGAACAACAGATCGCTGTAGACCTCGTCACTGATCAGCCACAGATCATGGCGCACGCACAACGCCGCCAGCGCTTGCCAGGTCTTCAAGGACAGGCTTGCACCCGACGGATTGTTCGGACTGTTGAGCAACAGGACGCGGGTTTTCGGCGTAATCAGCGCCGCCACATCTGCCGGGTCAACGCGAAAGCCGTTCTCCGGCCGCACCGCCACCGGCACCACCTTGGCCGCGCAAGCGCCGAACACGCCTTCATAGGTCACGTACATCGGTTCGGCGACGATCACCTCATCGCCGGGATCGAGCAGGCATTGCGCAACCGAATACACCGCACACTGCGCCCCCGGAAACACGATCACATGATCGGCGTCCACCGCCTGACCACTTCGCTGTCGATGGCGGCGCGCGATGCTGCTGCGCAATCCGCGACTGCCGCGCACCTCCGGGTAGTGCGTGTCACCGGCCCGCAAGCTGTCGATGGCCGCCTGCACGATGGGCGGCGGCGTGTCGAAATCCGGATCGCCGATCGACAACAGCAGCACATCGATTCCTTGCTCGCGCAGTTCCAGCGCTCGGTCATGAATCTGCCAGGCTGCCGCTCCATCGCCGGCGATTCGTTGGGTCAAGGCTGAATAGCGCATGTGATTCTCCTGTCGCGCGCGGACTCCCAGTCTCAACCCTATCTCAAATCACGAAACGCGCCACCATCGCATTCAAATCGACCGCCAGGCGTGACAGTTCATGGGTCGCGGCGCTGGTCTGATTGGCACCCGCGGCGGACTGAGTGGCGAGGTCGCGGATGTTCACCAGGTTGCGGTCGACTTCGCGGGACACCTGCGCCTGTTCTTCCGACGCGCTGGCGATCACCAGGTTGCGTTCGTTGATCAAGTGGATCGATTGGGTGATTTGTTCCAGTGCCACACCAGCGGCGCGGGCCATCTCCAACGTGCTCTGGGTGCGCTGATTGCTTTGCTGCATCGACGAGACGGCTTCGCCCGTGCCGTTCTGGATGCCGGCGACCATTTTTTCGATTTCCTGCGTCGATTGCGCGGTGCGATGGGCCAGGGCCCGGACTTCGTCCGCCACCACGGCAAAACCACGTCCGGCTTCACCGGCGCGGGCCGCTTCGATCGCCGCGTTGAGCGCCAACAGGTTGGTCTGTTCAGCGATGGCACGGATCACGTCCAGCACTTTGCCGATGTCGCGGCCCTGAGCGGCCAGGCCTTCAATCATCAACGAAGTGTTTTGCACGTCATGGGTCATGGTCTGGATCGCGTCGACGGTTTCCACCACGCGGTCACGGCCTTCGCGGGCGGCCTGGGTCGACTGGTTCGAGGCTTCGGAGGTCGACACGGCGTTGCGCGCAACCTCTTCCACGGCGGCGGTCATTTCGTTGACCGCCGTGGCGGCTTGTTCGATTTCGTTGTTCTGTTGTTGCAGGCCGCGCGACGCTTCCTGGGTCACGGTGCTCAATTCTTCAGCAGCGGCCCCCAGTTGCGTCGCCGAACCGGCGATCTGTTCGATGGTTCTGCGCAGGTTGTCTTGCATGACGGACAAGGCACCGAGCAAGCGCGCCGGTTCGTCCTTGCCGTCGATCTCGATGGGTTTAGTCAGGTTGCCACCGGCAATGGTTTGCGCCGCCTGCACTGCGCGATTGAGCGGCGTGACGATGCTGCGGGTCAGCAGCCAGGCCAGCAGCACAGTCATGAGCGAAGCGACCACCGACACCGCAATGATGCCGTTCACGGCGGTGTTGTAATTTTCTTCCGCGATAACACCGGCGGCCTTGGCGCCATCCTGGTTGTACGCCACCAGTTTATTGAGCTGTTCGCCCATCTGGTCGGTGCCTTCCTTGATCCGCGTATTGATCAAGGTGCGCATCTCCTCCACCTTGTTCTGGCGCGACAGGTCCAGCATCTCGCGTTGCGCTTGCATGTATTTATCCAGCGTCGCGCTGAATACCTTATACAGCGCCGCTTCGTCCGGGCCCGCCGGCAACTCGGCATAGCTGGCCTGGGCCTTGCGCGCCTTGTCGGTGAGCACGGCAATCCGGGTTTCAGCTTCCTGCAAACTGGCCGGCTCGCGGTTGACCAGAATCCGGAACGACAAGATGCGCATGCGCAGGATGTTTTCGGTGACATTGCCCAAGAAGCCGACGCTGGGCAGTTGGGTACTGCCCATGTCGATCGAGGACTGGCGGATGATCGACATGCGATTGACCGCAAACACACCCAGAACGATGACAAGCAAGGCAATGAAGGCAAACCCCAAGAAGGCTCGAGGTGCGATATTCAGATTACGCAGGGACATAGGACGATACTCGGGTGATTGAGTCGGCGAGCGTCCTTGCGGTGATGGCGGAGTGGCGGGCGTTGGGGCACGCACGATTTCAGCCGGGCGCCACTGTTGTAATAGGTTTGTGTGCGCCTATTAGGTGTATCGGCTGGGGATGAGGCTTCTTGCAGGGCATGCAGAGAAATATTTTCAATGCTTCAGAGGTGACCCACTTACGGAACACCTGTTGAACCGTTCATTTCGAATCGTTGCGCTTCAGGAGCCATGCATTCAGCGCTTGGGCATAGCTCTGGCGTTCGGCGCACTCCATGGCGTAGAGATCGTCGTAAATGGTCAGATATTGGCCATTTAGCGCGTCATAGCATCCCGCTGCCAGTTCGAGCACCCGTCCCACCCCTTTTTGCGAGCCGTCCATTTCGCGACGCGCCCCCTGCATAGAACTGCCGGTGACCGGGCATGGCGTCATCAAGTCCGTCAGCAGACCACTGTTATCAATCAAGCCGGGGTAGAAGGCGAACGTCCGGACGCCGCGAGGCGCGGCGCGAACCGCCAGATCTTCAGTGAAACCGGTCAACTTGAACTTCGCGACGGTAAACGCCGAGGGAAACCCCTGCTGTGCACCGACCATCTGCAGGCTGTTGATGATCCTGCCGGTGCCGTGGAGGCTCATTCGAGTTAACGCTTGTTCACACCATGCCTTGCTGCCCAGCATATGCGTGTCCACGACACGCCATTCAGGATCGCCATCGGCTATCCAGGCTTTACCGATCGGCCACCGGTTTTCTGCATGGTTGAGTAACAGACTGACCGGCCCCAGGTTGCGCTCGATGTCATCAAATGCCTGCGCTATTGACTCCTGATCGGTGCTGTCGACACGCAGCCCGAGCGCCTGGCAGCCGTCACGCTGCAAAGAGGTTACGGCGTGGTCCAACGCTTCCTGCTGACTGGCCTGCAACACGACCTGAGCGCCTTGCTTTGCCAATGCCCGCGCACAAAGCCTGGCAAACGGCTGATTCGCACCCGTAATCAGTGCGATTGTCCCCTTGAGGGATGGAAGAGCCGATGACATGCGAAAATCCCTGTCGCAATCTGAAACTTCGGAGCCTACGCAGCAAAAAACCTCCCGCCTACTGTCAGATATGACAGTAGACAAGCCTGCTTTTTGGCTGGCTGCTCGCGACTGGGGAGTCAGGCGTCATGCCTTTGCGCAGCGCCAGACCCGCGCAATATCACTGGCCCGATCACGTAACAACCGCGGTGCCTCAGTACAGGCCTGCTCGAGCGTCATCGGCCCGTTGGCCAAGGCAAACGCGGCATCAATGCCGTGTTCATACAGATCCTGATAACCCTCACCCAAGGTCCCCGCGATCACAATCACTGGCACGCCCTGCTCCCGGGCTATACGCGCCACGCCAAACGGTGTTTTGCCGCGCAAGGTCTGTGCATCGAAACGCCCTTCTCCGGTGATCACCAGGTCGGCGCCCTTCACGGCTTCAGCCAGCCCGACCAACTCGGCGACGACGTCCACGCCGGCCTTGAATTGCGCGTCCAGAAACGCCTTCGCCGCGAACCCCAAACCGCCCGCCGCGCCGCTGCCCGGTTCGTCCTTGACGTCTTTGCCCAAGGCCCGGGCACACAGCTCGGCGAAGTGTCCAAGGGCAGCATCCAGTTGCCGGACTTGCTCGGACGAGGCCCCTTTCTGCGGTCCAAAAATCGCGGAAGCACCGTGCGGACCGCACAGGGGATTGTTGACGTCGGCAGCGATGTCGAAGCGCACCTCGGCCACGCGCGGATCAATTGCACTGAGGTCGATGCAAGCCAGTTGCGACAACGCCAGACCACCCGGGGCCAGCGCTTGTCCTTGTGCGTCCAGCAACTTCACACCCAGCGCCTGCATCGCTCCGGCGCCGCCATCGTTGGTGGCACTGCCGCCGATGGCCAGGATCACCCGTTGCGCACCGGCATCCAGCGCGGCACGAATCAGTTCACCGGTGCCAAACGTGCTGCTGACGCACGCATCGCGCTGCCCCGGCGGCACCAACTGCAGGCCGCTGGCCTCAGCCATTTCGATGATCGCGGTGTGGGTGTGCGGCAACCAGCCCCAGGCCGCATCGACCCTGGCCCCGAGCGGACCGCGAACGGGCGTCCGGCGCCATTCACCTTCGCACGCTGCGAGAATCGACTCGACCGTGCCTTCGCCGCCGTCGGCCATCGGGCATTTGACCAGTTGCGCATCAGGCCAGACCTGCGCCAGACCGAGGGCAATGG
Source organism: Pseudomonas sp. LBUM1660 (assembly GCF_059695935.1). Taxonomy (NCBI): domain Bacteria; kingdom Pseudomonadati; phylum Pseudomonadota; class Gammaproteobacteria; order Pseudomonadales; family Pseudomonadaceae; genus Pseudomonas; species Pseudomonas sp. LBUM1660. The sequence continues at coordinate 3,415,854 of NZ_CP166795.1, forward strand.
CATCGGCCACACCCTGGGCACTCAGGCTGTCCTTGAACGAATCGGGGGCGATGACGATTTTCATGCGAATTCTCCAGTTCCAATGCATTCCATGCTGCCAGCAGCCCTGAACAATAACGCCGGTCCGCTGCACAAGCGGGGGTGGCGTTTATTGTTCATTTCTACAAAACCTCCCGGCCTACACATTTGTTGTAGCAGCTGCCGAGCAGCGCGAGGCTGCGTTCGGCTGCGAAGCAGTCGTAAACCCGGCAGGCGCGATTTATCTGACACACCGCAGTGCATGATTTCACGACTGCTACGCAGCCGAACGCAGCCTCGCGTTGCTCGGCAGTTGCTACAGAAACGGGGTTCGGTCAGTCGGTTTGCGGGAGAAGTTGGACACCAAGATACAGTGCGAGCATGCCATCCAGTTTCAGCGGATCAACCCCGCTCAACTCGGCGATCCGTTCCATCCGATAGCGCAAACTGTTGCGATGAATCCCCAGCGCATCCGCACATGCCTGACTCTGCCCGTCGTGCTCGCACCAGCTGCGTAACGTCGCCAGCAGTTGGCCGTTGCCGTCCTTGGCGATGACTTTGCGCAGGGGTTTGAGCAGCTCATCCAGCGCGTCATCGTTGCGATGCCGCCACAGCATCACCGGCAACCGATAACGGGTGAGCGTGAGCAAACGCGAACGCGGCAACACATCGCGCCCATACGCCAACAAGTCGCCGACCCGTCGATAACAACGACGCAGCCCGGACAACCCATCCGCCTGCCCACCCACGGCTATGCGCAAAATGTTCCAGCCCAGGCCGTCGAGTTTTTCCAGCAGCCGTTCATTCTCGATCGCCTGACTCGCCGGTCGGCACCACAGCAACGACGACTTCGCCGAACTCACGCACCAACTGTCCGGGTAACGCGAAGTCAGCCAGGCACTGAGCGCATCCACCGTCTGCCCGGGACCGTGTTCCATGCCCAACTCGAACAGATAAGGCACCCGCGTCATTTGCGGTTTCAGGCCCAACTGCTGCGCTTCATCCAGCAAGCGCGGCGAATCCCCCGCCTCACTCAGCAGCAACGCCAGCAGATCATCGCAACGCTGACGCCGCCATTGCTGCTCGGCCTGTTGATTACGCTGGCCCACCAACATCTCGGCGGTCATCCGCACCAGTTCGGCATAGGTGCGCAGTTGCTCGGGTTCACCGGTTATTCCCAGCACACCGATCAAGCGCTGATCGAGCAGCAGCGGCAAGTTGATCCCCGGCTGCACGCCTTTGAGATGAATCGCCGTCTGCGCATCGATCTCCACCACCCGCCCGTTGGCCAACACCAATTGCGCGCCTTCATGGCGGGTGTTGATGCGCTCCGGTTCGCCGCTGCCGAGAATCAATCCCTGGCTGTCCATGACGTTGACGTTGTAGGGCAGGATGGCCATCGCCCGGTCGACGATGTCCTGGGCCAGGTCGTGATCGAGTTCGAACATATCGGGATCCTTGCAAGCGTGATGGGACGGGTTGTTCACCCGCACAGGGCTGGGTGGCAAACCCTGTGCTCAGGCACAAAGACAGCAACCCCGAGGGTGGCCGAGACTCTCTGGGCGATCAACGTTACCCTGCGCATCGCAAAAAATCATAATAAAGAGAGAGCCCGCCATGTCACAGAGCGCCGCCGCTACCCAGGCCATCGTTGACGACAAAAACGCCGTCTACAAACGCATTACCCTGCGTTTGATCCCCTTCATCTTCATCTGCTACCTGTTCAACTACCTCGACCGGGTCAACGTTGGATTCGCCAAACTGCAGATGCTCGACGCGCTGAAATTCAGCGAAACCGTGTATGGCCTCGGGGCCGGGATCTTCTTTATCGGCTACGTGCTGTGCGGCGTTCCGAGCAACCTGGCCCTGACCAAATTCGGCCCACGGCGCTGGATCGCGCTGATGATGATCGTCTGGGGCACGCTCTCGACCTGCCTGCTGTTCGTCACCACCCCGACCGAGTTCTACACCTTGCGCCTGTTCACCGGCGCGGCCGAAGCCGGGTTCTTCCCGGGCGTGGTGCTTTATCTTTCGCAGTGGTTCCCGACCTTCCGCCGAGGCCGCATCATGGCGCTGTTCATGTCGGCGATCCCGGTGTCCGGTCTGCTCGGCAGCCCGTTCTCCGGCTGGATCCTCAACCACTTCGCTGCGGGCCAGGGCGGTTTGGCGGGCTGGCAGTGGATGTTCCTGCTGCAAGGCATTCCGACCGTGATCCTCGGCGCCCTCGCCTATTTCCTGCTCAGCGACAGTTACGCCAATGCCAAGTGGCTCACGCCGTTCGAGCGCTCGGTGCTGGAAGCCGACCACGCCGAAGATCTGGCCAATAAACCGAAAACCTCCACCGACTCGCTGCTGGCCGTGTTCAAAAACCCGGCGATCTGGGCGTTCGGCCTGATCTATTTCTGCATCCAGAGCGGCGTCTACGCGATCAACTTCTGGCTGCCGTCGATCATCAAGAACCTGGGCTTCAGCGATAACCTGGTGATCGGTTGGTTGAGTGCGATTCCATACCTGCTGGCGGCGCTGTTCATGTTGATGGTCGGGCGTTCGGCGGACTTGCGCAAAGAACGTCGCTGGCATTTGGTGGTGCCGATGCTGATGGGCGCGGTGGGTCTGTTGATTGCCGTGAACTTCGCGACTACCCCAGCCATCGCGATTCTCGGTTTGACCATCGCCACCATGGGTGCCCTCACCGGCTTGCCGATGTTCTGGCCGGTGCCGACAGCGATGTTGAGCGCGGGCGCGGCGGCGGGCGGTTTGGCGCTGATCAACTCCATGGGGCAGATGGCGGGCTTCCTGAGCCCGTACCTGGTGGGTTGGGTCAAGGACAGCACCGGCTCGACCGATGCTGCGCTTTATCTACTGGCGGGCGTGATTGTTTGCGGGAGTATGTTGGCACTGCGCATGACGCGGACGTTGCGGGTGTAAGGCATGATCGTTTACACAAACTTCAGGACACCCTCGCCCGGGACGCTCCGCGTCCCTTTCCAGAGCTGGAACGCGGTGCGTCCCTGGAAGCATTCCCTTACTGCACGTGGGAACGATCAACAAAAAACGGCCCTTTCGGGCCGTTTCTCATTTTGCACATGCACGCACGCTTATGGGGTCAGACACACTTTTGTAACCACACAGGCTTTTTTGGCGAGGGAGCTTGCTCCCGCTGGGCTGCGAAGCCGCCCCAACAGCTGCAACCGCGAGCTCTCAGGCACACCGCGTAATCCGGTTTACGACTGCTACGCAGCCGAACGGGAGCAAGCTCCCTCGCCACAGGTTTGTGCTCTCTTAAGTACCTGCTTTAACCCTGCTGACCAAAGTTATCCAGCACCCGGTTCGCCGTGATCTCCGCCATCATGATGCTGTTCGAAATCCCCAAAAGCGCATAACGCGACTCACCCTCCAGATGATCCACCAACTGGTGAACCATCACATCGACCGACGCCAGCGTTTCGACCAGATACACCGCCAGGGTTTCGGTCGTAGCCTCAGGGTCCACGGAAAACAAAGTACTGCGGGTTCTCGGGGTGGCTTTGATGTCGGCGTTGGACGGGAAGTGGAAGTCGAGCGCTCGTTCGGCGGCTTCGTTGAGTTTTTTTGAATCGGTGGATTCGTAGGGGGAAACGTCATCCGTTTCTGGTGGGTTTGGTGTTGGTTTGAACATAGATGAAACTCCTAATTGAGACTGAGGAGCCCTCACCTTCGCTACCAAACGAAGGTGGTGGCCATACGCGGGTTGGTAGACCGGCAATTAGGACCCGGCGCCCCCGAAGGAGCCCTGCGCATGGCCACCATAAAACAGAGACCTTAAGAGGCCTTCAAATGGTGACGCTTTGCGCCTAATTGCCGGGCTACCAAACCCGATCACTGATATTCAGCGACGGGGAAACGATAAAACCCAGGCCCAAGGCGCACAAGCCGGCGGATTCTGGCGCAGTCGTAGGCAACGGCGCAAGGTTATGTAGCCTTAGTACGTGTCTGAAGGTGTCCGTTAAACATTGCTGTTTATTACGCACCTCACCTTGCCAATCCACAAAAAATCCCGGTAAAAACGCCAGATCTTTAAAGGATTTTTACCAATGAGCTCGATCCTCGACCTGGAGATCTTCGTCCGCACCGCCGACTCCGGGAGCATTTCCGCCGCCGCCCGCACTTTGGAACTCACTCCCGCCGCCGCCAGCATCGCCCTCAAACGCCTGGAAACCCGCCTCGGCATCCGCCTGTTCGCACGCTCGACGCGCAGCATGCGCCTGACGGAAGAAGGCCGGCGTTATCTGGAAAGCGTGCGTATGGCCCTGGCCGCGCTGGCGGAAGGTGAGCAAGCGCTCAAGCATCAAACTCAAGGCTTGAGCGGCGTGTTGCAACTGGCCGCGCCTTCAGATTTCGGGCGCAATGTGTTGCTGCCGTGGCTGGACGATTTCAAGCGCCAGCACCCGAATATCCAGCTGCAACTGCTGCTCAATGACCGCCACTCAGACCTCTTTCGCGAAACCGTCGACGTGGCGTTGCGTTTCGGGGTGCCCAGCGATTCAACGCTGGTGGCGTTGCCGATTCTGCCGGGGCATCGTCGTGTGGCCTGCGCCAGTCCTGATTACCTCGCCTGCCACGGTACGCCGAAAACGCCGGCGGACCTCAGCGAGCACAGCGCCCTGCTCTACCTGCGTAACGGCCGGCCTTATAACAGTTGGCGTTTCAGTCGGCAGGATGAAGTGTTGGAGGTTGAGGTGCGCGGCGACTACCTCACCGATGACGGCGAAGTGGCCCGCCGCTGGGTGTTGGCCGGGCATGGCATTGCCTACAAAGCTTGGCTCGACGTTGCCGCCGATGTGAAGGCCGGGCGGCTGGTGACGCTGTTTGATGACTGGCAAGGCGAAAGTGTGCCGTTCAATTTGCTGTGTCCGCATCGGGTGCAGGTCTCGGAGCGGGTCAAGGTGTTGCAGGCGTTTCTGCAAGAGCGTTGTCATGCACTTTGCCGATAAATTCACTTTTCTGCGCGCAGACGTTCTGGTATTTGATTGAAGCTTTCCCACCGGTAAAAGGATTTCGTCATGAGCTATCGCACGCTGGGTCATTCGGGTTTACAGGTGTCGACCCTGACACTGGGCACCATGATGTTCGGCGAACAGACCAGCACCGAAGATTCCCTGCGAATCATCGACAAGGCCTGGGACCAGGGCATCAATTTCATCGACACCGCGGACGTCTACACCGGCGGCCGTTCCGAAGAGATCGTCGGCGAAGCGATTGCCGGCAACCGCCACGAATGGGTGTTGGCGACCAAGGTCGGTTTCGGCCCGGTCGACGGTGTGCCGAACCGCAGCGGGTTGAGCCGCAAGCATATCTTCAATGGCCTCGATGCCAGCCTGACGCGTCTGGGCACTGACTATCTCGACATCTATTACCTGCACCGCGAAGACCACAACACGCCGCTGGAAGTGACCGTGTCGGCGATTGGCGATCTGATTCGCCAGGGCAAGATCCGGTATTGGGGGCTGTCCAACTACCGTGGCTGGCGGATTGCCGAGGTGATTCGGGTGGCGGACCAGTTGGGGGTCGACCGGCCCGTGATCAGTCAGCCGCTGTACAACATCGTCAACCGTCAGGCCGAGACCGAGCAGATCACGGCCGCGCAAAACTATGGTTTGGGCGTGGTGCCTTACAGTCCGCTGGCGCGCGGTGTGTTGAGTGGCAAATATGCGCCGGACGTTAAACCCGACGCCAACAGCCGCGCCGGTCGTGCTGACAAACGCATCCTGGAAACCGAATGGCGGGTAGAGTCGTTGCGCATTGCCCAGCAGATTCAGCGGTACACCCAGGAGCGCGGCGTGGGCATTGTAGAGTTCGCGATTGCCTGGGTGTTGAACAACAGCGCCGTCACATCGGCGATTGTCGGACCGCGCACCGAAGAACAGTGGGATGCATACACCAAGGCGCAGGCGGTAAAGATCACGGCTGAAGATGAAGCGTTTATTGATTCGCTAGTGACACCGGGACATTCCTCGACGCCGGGGTTCAATGATGTGAGTCATTTTGTGTCAGGGCGCAAACCGCGTACCGCCTGATATTTTTCGCGAGCAGGCTCGCTCCCAAAGGAATCGCGTAAATCCTGTGGGAGCGGGCTTGCTCGCGAAGGGGCCCTTGATCCCGAACATATCGCACTGCAATGGTGCAATCCCCAGCAAAATTCGCCCGCTTCCGTGACCCGCAAGTCCCGTTTTGACCCATTCTGGAAAATAAACCTGCCCTTCGTCGGTGCGTTTCCCCCTACAAGCGCTGTGCCTTTACCCTCTTCCAACCGATTGTCGAACAATTTCGCCACTTGACCTGCCCCGCTCTAGGATCTGGCCTAGACTCATTTTCGCGAGGTAAAACCGGTCAGTCATCTGGTGGTAAAAAACTCGAAACTTTCGGTCCTGCCCAAGGGTCAGGTTAAAGGTAGGGCCACAGCGACTGGTGCATTCCTTGCAATGGCTCCTTCACCCTTTCTGCATTAGCGCATGGGGCAGCACTTGCTAACCGATGCGAAGCGCGTTTGCGCCCGGCCACAGGATTTGGCCACGATCACCGTTGGTGCCAGACCTAGAATTAGATCAACAACACGGGAGATTCATATGATTAGTGCGGCTTTAGATATTCAGGGAGAGCGTGCTCATCAGCAGGTCGGCGAATCAAGCGCCGTGAATGCTCCGAGCGCCCAATCGATCAGCGTACCAGGCACCAAAACGCTATCACCGGCTGCCAGTCAGAACCCGAACAGAAAGAAAGTGTTGTTCGTTACCTCCGAGATTGCCGATCTGGTCAAGACCGGCGGCTTGGGCGACGTTTCCGCAGCGCTGCCCCGGGCTATGTCTCACCTTCACGATGTGCGGGTGCTGATCCCCGGTTACCCGCAAGTGCTGCACAGTGAAAACCCGATCCATATCATCGGTGAACTGGGTGGGCATGCCGCACTGCCACCCTGCAAGATCGGACGCATGGACATGCCGGACGGTCTGGTCATTTACGTGTTGATCTGCCCCGAACTCTACGAGCGCGAAGGTTCTCCCTACGGCGCCAACAACGGCCGCGACTGGCCGGACAACCACATTCGTTTCGCCCGCCTGGGCCTCGCCGCCGCCGATATCGCCGCCAATCTTGCACAAATTCACTGGTGCCCGGATCTGGTGCATGCCCACGACTGGCCAGCCGGCCTGGCGCCTGCCTACATGCACTGGCGTGGACAGCGCACCCCGACGCTCTTCACCATTCATAACCTGGCGTATCAAGGTGTCACCAGCCTGGGTTCGTGCCCTGAACTCGGTATTCCAAACCATGCCTTGCAACAGGAAGGCATGGAGTTCTACGGCAAGATGTCGTTCCTCAAGGCCGGCATGGCCTATTCGAGCCACATCACCACCGTCAGCGCCACCTACGCCCAGGAAATCACCACGCCGGCCTTCGGCTGCGGTCTCGACGGCTTTCTCGCCGCCAAGACCCAGCAAGGCCTGCTCAGCGGTATTCCCAATGGTATTGATGAAAGCTGGGACGCCGCCACCGACCCGCACCTGTTCTGCCCGTTCGGCATCGGCGACTGGGACGGCAAAGCGGTCAACGCCGCCCATGTCCGCGACCTGTTCGGCCTGGAAGACTCCGAAGGCCCGCTGTTCGCCGTGGTCTCGCGCCTGGTGTATCAGAAAGGCCTGGACCTGACCGAAGCGGTCTCCGAATACATCGTCGACAACGGTGGCCAGATCGCGATCATCGGTCGTGGCGAGCCGGAAGAAGAACAAGCCATGCGGGAACTCGCCCTGCGCTTCCCCGGGCAAATCGGCGTGCGTATCGGTTTTAATGAAACCGACGCCCGTCGCATGTTCGCCGGCAGTGATTTCCTGTTGATGCCGTCGCGTTATGAGCCTTGCGGCTTGAGCCAGATGTACGCCCAGCGCTTCGGCTCGCTGCCGGTGGCACGCAATACCGGCGGTTTGGCCGATACCATTGAAAACGGCGTGACCGGTTTCCTGTTCGACGAATCCACGGTCGAGAGCTATCAAGAGGCCCTGAGCCGCGCGTTCAAGGTGTTCGCCTTCCCCGGGCTGCTCAACGCCATGCGGTGCCGTGCCATGGCCGCGCCTTTCAACTGGTGCAAGGCGGTTGAACCCTACGCCGAACTCTACGAACAACTCGTCGCCAAAGCCCTGGGTAAATCGGGCAAACAGTAAAAAGAGGTTTTCAACGATGCCGTTACGGACCCTTGAGACCTGGCCCCACGGCGCAATCATGCTGGACGCAGAACACACGCGTTTTGCCTTGTGGGCGCCAGATGCGTATTACGTCACTGTCGAACTGGAAGATGGACAATCCTTGCCGCTACTGCCTCAGGCTGATGGTTGGTTCGTGATCAAGACCCGCTGCCCGGCGGGTACGCGCTACCGCTACAACATTGATGGCGAGCTGGAGGTGCCGGACCCGGCCTCCCGCGCGCAGGCCGGGGATATCGGCGATCAGAGCGTGGTGGTCGATCCACTCGCCTATCACTGGCAAAACAGCACTTGGACCGGTCGCCCCTGGAACGAGGCGGTGATCTACGAATTGCACGTCGGTGCGCTCGGCGGCTTCAGCGAGGTCGAGCAGCACCTGGCGCGCCTCGTTGACTTGGGCATCACCGCGATCGAACTGATGCCGCTGGCGCAGTTTCCCGGCGATCGCAATTGGGGCTACGACGGCGTTCTGCCCTACGCGCCCCAAGCGTCCTATGGCACGCCCGAACAACTCAAACACCTGATCGACACCGCCCACGGCCATGGCCTGGCGGTGATTCTCGACGTGGTCTACAACCACTTCGGCCCGGACGGCAATTACCTGCATCACTACGCCAAGGGCTTCTTTCGCGAAGACAAGCACACGCCCTGGGGCGCGGCCATCGATTTCCGGCGGCGCGAGGTGCGGGACTTTTTCATCGACAATGCGCTGATGTGGTTGCTGGAGTACCGCTTCGACGGTTTGCGCCTGGATGCCGTGCACGCCATTGAGAGCCCGGACTTTCTCCAGGAGCTGGCGCAACGGGTTCGGCAACAGACCGATCCGGCGCGGCATGTCTGGCTGACGGTCGAGAACGAACACAACCAGGCCAGCCTGTTGGAGGAAGGTTTCGACGCGCAATGGAACGATGACGGCCACAACGCCTTGCACGTTTTGCTGACCGGTGAAACCGACGCCTACTACGCCGACTATGCCGACAATCCCACGGAAAAACTGGCGCGCTGCCTGAGCCAGGGCTTCGTATTTCAGGGCCACGTGACCCGCCACGGGACAACACGGGGCGAGCCCAGCGGTCACTTGCCGCCCAGCGCGTTCGTGCTGTTTTTGCAGAACCATGACCAGATCGGCAACCGCGCCTTCGGCGAACGTCTGCATCAACTGGCCAACCTCGACGCCTTGAAAGCGGCGACCGCGCTGTTGCTGCTGTCACCGATGATCCCGCTGATGTTCATGGGCGACGAGTTCGCCGCCGAAGAGCCGTTCCTGTTCTTTACCAGCCACCACGGTGAACTGGCGGAGCTGGTCCGCGAAGGGCGACGTAACGAATTTGCAGCGTTCAGCGCCTTTACTGATCCTCATACGCGCGAACAGATCCCCGACCCGAACGCGCAGCAGACCTTTGAAGCATCGCGGCCAAAACTGAGCGCCACCCGGCAATCGGCCATGCAGGGCCTGTATCACCAGCTGTTGCGGATTCGCCATGACCACATCATCCCGCATCTGCCGGGGGCTCAGGCCTTGGGGGCCGAGGTGCTGGCCGAGGGTGCGGTGACGGCGCGCTGGCGATTGGGCAATGGTAGTCAGCTGCGCATTGACCTGAACCTCAGCGACACGCCAGTGGTCCACTCCCCACAGGCCGACGCCAGGTTGTTGTTCGAATCTGCGCCTCAGTCAGCCGGCCTGTTGGAACAGGGCACCCTTGCCCCGTATTGCGCGCTAGTCAGCCTCACGGCCGCGGCCCCCTTGCTACCCCCGGATGGAGAGCGCCAATGAGTGATGCGCAACTGGAAATACTGGCCAGCCGTGCCGGTTTGGCCGTCGACTGGATCGACGCCAACGGCCGTCCGCAGAAAGTCGCCCCCTCGGTATTGCGTAACGTCCTGATCGGACTCGGCCACCCTGCCAGCACCGCACAGGAAATCGACGCCAGCCTGCTGCAATTGCAGCAAGTGCAACAGACCCGGCACCTGCCGCCGCTCATTACCGCCGACTTCGGTGTCAGCCTCGACCTCGCGCATTTCTTTGAGCCGGAAACGCCGTGCGAGATCCACCTTGAAGATGGATCACGGCTCAACCTGAAACTGGATGCCGAGGCGATGCTGCCCGGCCTGGTTCCGGTCGGTTATCAGCACGTCAGCATCGACGGACAATCTTTTACCCTGGCAGTGGCACCGCCCCGTTGCTACAGCGTCGGCGATGCCGTCGACACTCCGATTCCACGCACCTGGGGTCTCAGCGTGCAGTTGTACTCGCTGCGTCGCCCTGGCGATGGCGGATTCGGCGATACACAGGCGCTGGAAGACTTGGCCCGAGTGGCCGGCGAACGCGGTGCCGAGGCGTTGGCGATCAGTCCGCTGCACGCGATGTTCGGCAGCGACACCCAGCGTTACAGCCCATACTCACCGTCCAGCCGGTTGTTCCTCAACAGCCTCTACGCTGCACCGGGCGCTATTCTCGGCGAGCGCGCATGGCGTACCGCGATTGACGCCACCGGCCTCGCTGCCGAACTGCAACACCTGGAAGAACAGCCGCTGATTGACTGGCCCGTGGCCGCCGAAGCCAAGCATCGGTTGCTGCAAGCCTTGTACGAAGGCTTCGTTCAGGGCGAACACCCGTTGCATGCCGACTTCAGCAGCTTCCGCCACGCGGCCGGTGAAGCCCTGGAAAACCACTGCCGCTTCGAAGCCATACAAGAAGCCCGCGCCGCCAAGGGTGAAACCCTCGACTGGCGCGAGTGGCCGGAACAATGGCGCGACCCGCGCAGTGCTGCCCTCGCCGAATTTGCCGAAGAGAACGCCGGGCGCATCGGCTTCTTCGCGTTCAGCCAGTGGTTGATCACCCGCTGCCTGGAGCGTGCGCAAACCGCCGCCCGCAGCGCGGGGATGAGCATCGGCCTGATCGCTGATCTGGCGGTGGGTGCCGACGGCGGTGGCAGTCAGGCCTGGAGTCGCCAGGACGAACTGCTCGCCTCATTGACCGTGGGCGCGCCGCCGGACATTCTCAACCGCGCCGGCCAGGGCTGGGGCATTTCCGCGTTCTCTCCTGAAGGCCTGGTGCGTAACGGCTTTCGGGCGTTCATCGAAATGCTCCGGGCCAACTTCGCCCACGCCGGCGGCTTGCGCATTGACCACGTCATGGGCCTGCAACGGCTGTGGGTGATCCCCAACGGTTCACCGCCCGCCGACGGCGCCTACCTGTATTACCCGGTGGACGACCTGCTGCGTTTGCTCAGCCTTGAATCCCATCGTCATCAGGCGATCGTCCTGGGCGAAGACCTCGGGACGGTCGCCGATGGCCTGCGGGAAAAACTCATCGCGCGCGCAATCCTCGGCATGCGAGTGCTGCTGTTTGAACAAGACAATTCGCACTTCAAATCGATTCTCGACTGGCCGGACAACGCCCTCGCGACCACCAGCACCCATGACCTGCCGACGCTCAATGGCTGGTGGCATGGCCGTGATATCGACTGGAACGCCCGACTGGGCATGGTCGATGCCACGGGTGAAATAGAATGGCGCCAACACCGTGAACGCGAGCGTGAAGGCCTGCGTCGCGTGCTGAGCGAAGACCCGCAAAACTTCCGCGAAGAGTCCCATGAGACCGACCAGATACTGGACGCGGCGGTACGCTTCCTCGGTCATACCCGCGCGCCGCTGGTGTTGCTGCCACTGGAAGATGCCTTGGGCATCGAACAGCAAGCCAACCTGCCCGGCACCATCGATGCGCACCCCAACTGGTCGCGGCGCTTGCCCGGCGGCAGTGAAGCGCTGCTCGATGACCCGGACGCCGCCCGGCGCCTGGAATTGCTCGCCTGTGCGCGACTTCAGGCTGGCGAGCGTGACCAATGAATCATCCGTTAATACAACCGCTGCGCGCGACCCTGCGGCTGCAATTCCATAAAGGCTTCACGCTGGATCAAGCCGTGCCGCTGGTGCCGTACTTTGCCAGCCTGGGCATCAGCCACGTTTATGCCTCGCCACTGCTCGCCGCCCGTGCCGGGTCCATGCACGGCTACGATGTGGTGGACCCGACCACGGTCAACCCTGAATTGGGTGGCGAAGCGGCCCTGCGCCGATTGGTCGCAACCCTGCGCGAACACAAGATGGGGCTGATCCTCGACATTGTCTCCAACCACATGGCCGTCGGTGGCGGCGATAACCCGTGGTGGCTGGATTTGCTGGAATGGGGACGCCTGAGCCCTTACGGCGAGTTCTTCGACATTCAATGGCACTCGCCCGACCCGTTGATGGAGGGCCAGTTGCTGCTGCCTTTCCTGGGTAGCGATTACGGCGTCGCCTTGCAGGACGGCACCCTGCCCTTGCGCTTCGATGCGCAGCGTGGCGCGTTTTATGTCGAGCACTACGAACATCATTTCCCGATCTGCCCGGCGAGCTACGGTGAACTGCTGCGATCCGACGACGAACAACTCCGGGTTCTCGCGGACCGCTTCAGTGCCTTGAGCTACCAGACCGACGCCCATGGCCTGGCGGGTCCGTTGAAGGCGCAACTGCTTGAACTGGCCAGCGACCCCGCGCTGCTGCTGTGCATCCAGCAAAATCTCGGCGCCTACGATTCGCAAACGCCTGAAGGTTTCCAACGGCTGCACAACCTGCTCGAACGCCAAAGCTATCGCCTGGCCAGTTGGCGCACGGCAGCGGATGACATCAATTGGCGGCGTTTTTTCGATGTCAACGAATTGGGCGGCCTGCGGGTTGAACGTCCCGCCGTGTTCGAGGCAACCCACGCGAAAATCTTCGAACTGGTGGCTGAAGGCCTGGTCGACGGTTTGCGCATCGACCACATCGACGGCCTCGCCGACCCGCGTGGCTACTGCCGCAAACTGCGGCGTCGGGTCGATACCCTGTCGCCCGACCGGCACCTGCCAATCTACGTCGAGAAGATCCTCGGTGAAGGCGAAACCCTGCACCGCGACTGGTCGGTGGACGGCACTACCGGTTACGAGTTCATGAACCAGTTGTCGTTGCTGCAGCACGATCCCGACGGTGCAAAAAATCTCGGTGAACTGTGGAATCGCTACAGCGAACGGCCCGCCGACTTCCGTCAGGAAGCGCAACTGGCGCGTCAACAGATTCTCAACGGCTCATTGGCCGGTGACTTCGAGAGTGTGGCCCAGGCGTTGCTGCAAGTGGCCCGGGACGACCTGATGACCCGCGACCTGACCCTTGGCGCGATTCGTCGGGCGTTGCAGGAACTGATCGTGCACTTCCCGGTGTACCGCACCTACATCAGCCCGCGTGGCCGATCTGCCGAAGACGATGTGTTTTTCCAGCAGGCCATGGACGGTGCCCGGCAAACCCTCGGCGAGGCCGATTGGCCAGTGCTCGATTGCCTGGCCGGCTGGCTCGGCGGTGAACCGTGGTGCAAACGCCCGGTGGGCCGTCAGCGCAAGATCCTCAAACATGCCTGCGTGCGGTTCCAGCAACTGACTTCACCCGCTGCTGCCAAGGCTGTGGAAGACACCGCGTTCTATCGCTCGGCGGTGCTGCTGTCGCGCAATGACGTGGGCTTCAGCACCGAGCAATTCAGTGCGCCGGTGACAGATTTTCATGCCGTCTGCATCAATCGCCTGGAACAGTTCCCGGACAACCTGCTGGCCACCGCCACCCACGACCACAAGCGCGGCGAAGACACCCGCGCGCGGTTGGCGGTGTTGAGTGAACGCAGTGCCTGGTACGCCGAGCAGGTCCCGCTTTGGCGAACACTCGCCCGGCCCTTGCGTGACGACGATCAGATGCCCTCGGCGGGCGATGAACTGATCCTCTATCAAGCGATTCTCGGCAGCTGGCCACTGGACCTGCGCGTTGACGATCAGCCCGCACTTGAGGACTACACCAAGCGTCTGTGGCAATGGCAACAAAAAGCCCTGCGTGAAGCCAAGTTGCAAAGCAGTTGGAGCGCGGCGAACGAGCCGTATGAAAAAGCCATGCAGGTCTTTATCGAGCGCCTGTTGCTGAGCCCGGAGGGTGAGCTGTTACGCGCAGCCCTTGGCAAAGCGGTTCAATCCATTGCCGCTCCCGGCGCGATTAACGGTTTGGCGCAAACCTTGCTGCGCATGACCGTGCCAGGGATCCCGGACCTCTACCAGGGCAACGAGTACTGGGACTTCTCGCTGGTGGACCCGGACAACCGCCGGCCGGTGGATTACGCCAGCCGCCAACAGACGATGCAGGTGCCGTTGAATCTGCCCGACCTGTTGGCCAACTGGCGTGACGGGCGCATCAAGCAAACCCTGATCAAGAAGGTGTTGAACCTGCGGGCCGAGCATGCGGAGCTGTTTCGGCGAGGAACGTATCAAGCCCTTGAAGTTGTTGGCAGCCAGGCCCACCAAGTGCTGGCCTTTGCTCGCGAATATCAGGGAAAACGGGCCATCGTGATCGTACCGATACGTTGCGCCCCGCTGCTGGAAAACAGTGCCGAACCACGGGTTGACGCGCTGGGCTGGGGCGATACGCGGGTCAAATTACCGTTCGCCGCCTCTGAGGAAAATCTGAAGGGACTTTTTTCAAGCACAACAGTCACACACCACAGGGAGCTGAACATCAGCGCCGCGCTGGGGGATTTCCCGGTCAATCTCTTTATTCAAACGTTTACCCAAGCTTGAGTTCAGTTCAGGAGTATTGCGATGAGTACCGACGATAAACGCGTTCGCGAATTTGCCTATCAAATCTGGGAATCGGAAGGAAAACCCGAAGGCCAGGAAGCCCGGCACTGGGAGATGGCGCGCAAGCTCGCTGAAGCCGAAGCCCTGGCCCCCAAAAGATCGCCCAAGGCTGCCGGCAGTAAAACGGCTGCCAAACCTGCGGCGGCCAAAGCCGCCAATGGCAAGGTCCCGGAGCCGAAAGCCAAGGCCAAGCCTGCTGCGGCCTCGAAGGTGATTCCGCCTGGCGAAAAAGCTGCCGAGAAGAAGCCTAAAGCAGCGCGCAAACCGCCTGCTGTCTGACGCCTCACTATCGCGTCCTGTTTGACCTCGTGGCCAGCCCGCTGGCCACCGTGGGCTCGCTCGCCCACGAAAAAACTGTAGGAGCGAGGCTTGCCCGCGAAGGCGGCATGTCAGTCGATTTGAATGTGACTGAAACACCGCCTTCGCGGGCAAGCCTCGCTCCTACAAAGAATTCCCTTTTTGCAGGAGCATCTATGTCCAGTCCAAAGAAAGCCGCGCCAGAACCTCACGTCGAGGCCTCGCGAATCCGTGAAGGCTTGCCCTTCCCGCTGGGTGCGACCTGGGATGGTCTGGGGGTCAACTTTGCCTTGTTTTCCGCCAACGCCACCAAAGTCGAACTGTGCATCTTCGACGATACCGGCGAGGTCGAACTCGAACGCATCGAACTGCCGGAATACACCGACGAGATCTACCACGGCTACTTGCCCGACGCCCATCCAGGGCTGATCTACGGCTACCGTGTCTATGGCCCATACGACCCGGCCAACGGTCATCGCTTCAACCACAACAAACTGCTGATCGACCCCTACGCCAAACAATTGGTCGGCCAGCTGAAATGGTCTGAAGCACTGTTCGGCTACACCATCGGGCATCCCGATGCCGATTTGAGTTTCGATGAGCGCGACAGCGCGCCGTTTGTCCCCAAGTGCAAGGTGATCGACCCGGCGCACACCTGGGGCCACGACCATCGCGTCAGCGTGCCGTGGGACAAGACGATCATTTATGAGACGCACGTGCGCGGCATCAGCATGCGTCACCCTTCCGTCCCCGAGAACGTGCGTGGCACCTTCGCCGGGTTGATGGTCGATGATGTGCTGGAACACATTCGTAAACTCGGGGTGTCGTCGGTGGAGTTGCTGCCGATCCACGCCTTTGTCAACGACCAGCACCTGCTGCACAAAGGCATGACCAATTACTGGGGCTACAACAGCATCGCGTTCTTCGCCCCGGACCCGCGTTACCTGGCCAGCGGCAAGATCGCCGAGTTCAAGGAGATGGTCGCGCACCTGCACGAGGCCAATCTGGAAGTGATCCTCGACGTGGTCTACAACCACACCGCCGAAGGCAACGAACAAGGTCCGACCCTGTCCATGCGCGGCATCGACAACGCCTCGTATTACCGCTTGATGCCCGATGACAAGCGCTACTACATCAACGATTCCGGCACCGGCAATACCCTCGACTTGAGTCACCCGTGCGTACTGCAAATGGTCACCGACTCCTTGCGCTATTGGGCCACGGAAATGCACGTGGACGGTTTCCGCTTCGACCTGGCGACCATTCTCGGGCGCTACCACGACGGGTTTGATGAACGTCACAGTTTCCTTGTAGCCTGCCGCCAGGACCCAGTGCTGCGTCAGGTGAAAATGATTTCCGAACCCTGGGATTGCGGCCCCGGCGGTTATCAGGTCGGTGGTTTTCCGCCGGGCTGGGTCGAGTGGAACGACAAGTTCCGCGACACCGTGCGCGCCTTCTGGAAAGGCGATGACGGGCAACTCGCGGACTTCGCCAGCCGCATGACCGCGTCCGGCGAGATGTTCAATCAGCGCGGTCGGCGGCCCTACGCCTCGTTGAATTTCATCACCGCCCATGATGGTTTCACCCTTAACGATCTGGTGTCGTACAACGACAAGCACAACGAAGCCAACGACGAGAACAATCAGGACGGCAGCAACAACAACCTGTCCTGGAACCACGGCGTCGAAGGCCCGACCGACGACCCCGAAATCAATGAACTGCGTCAGCGGCAAATGCGCAATTTCTTCGCCACGCTGCTGCTGTCCCAAGGCACACCGATGCTGGTAGCCGGCGACGAATTCGCCCGGACCCAGGAAGGTAACAACAACGCCTATTGCCAAGACAGCGAGATCGGCTGGGTCAATTGGGACCTGAGCGAAGACGGCAAGGCCTTGCTCAAGTTCGTCAAACGCCTGATCAAGTTGCGTCTGGCCTATCCGATCCTGCGTCGCGGACGTTTCCTGGTGGGCAATTACAACGAGGATATCGGCGTCAAGGACGTGACCTGGCTCGCCCCGGATGGCAGCGAAATGTCCACCGAACAATGGGAAGAAGCCCACGGCCGCTGCCTCGGCATGTTGATGGACGGCCGCGCCCAGGAAACCGGTATCCGTCGCAAGGGCGGTGACGCGACCCTGTTGCTGGTGGTCAACGCGCACCACGACATCGTCAACTTCACCTTGCCGGAAGTGCCGGACGGCTATCACTGGACGTGCATGGTCGACACCAATCAACCGTCGATTCGCGGGCAGGAACGCTTCGAGTTCGGGCACGAGTATTCCGTCACCGGCCGTTCGCTGCTGCTGTTCGAATTGCAGCATGAGGAAGAAGAGTGAAATGGACCTTCAAGCCTTTCTCGATCGCCAGCCACCGGACTACGCCGATACTCAGGCGCTAGGCCGGTGCCTACAGGCGCTGGTGGAGGCTGGACTCGATCAGCTTCCGCTGCCGGGCGGCGGCCAGACGCTGGAGCGATTCCAGCGGTTGGCCGCAGTCGGTGGGCATGACCTGGGGTTGTGCAAATTGTACGAAGGCCATACCGATGCGCTGGCGATCATCCAGCAACTCGGTGGCTCGCCAACGCCGGGTAGCACGTGGGGCATGTGGGCCGCTGAACCTCCACAGGCGCGGGTGCGCGTCCGTCCGCAAGGTCACATGGTGGTGCTGAACGGACGCAAGGCCTGGTGCTCGGGCGCGACGGTGTTGAGTCATGCATTGCTCACGGCCTGGGATCATCAGGACTGCCAGCAACTGGTTGCGGTGGCGCTGGATCAACCCGGCGTGACCATTACCGATGAGGGCTGGCAAGCCGTCGGCATGGGCGCCACTGGCAGCGTCGAAGTGGTGTTCGAAGGCGCCGAAGGACAAGCCATCGGCTACCGCGGCGATTACCTGGATCGGGTCGGTTTCTGGCAGGGCGGCATCGGCATTGCAGCCTGCTGGTACGGTGCGGCACAGAGCATTGCCGAACGCCTGCGCAGCCATTGCGCGCAACGTGAAGAACCCCACGCCCTCGCCCACCTCGGCGCCGTCGACAGTGCGCTGCATGCCGCTGCCGAGGTCTTGCGGGTCAGCGCACTGATGATCGACGCTGCTCCACTGGACGACGCCGAACTGCTGGCCCGACGCGTCCGGGCGGTGGTGGAACACGCCGCTGAACAAGTCCTGTTACACGTCGGCCACGCCCTTGGTGCAGGTCCCTATTGCAAGGATCGGCAGTTCGCTCGATTGATCGCCGACCTGCCGGTGTTCCTGCGCCAAAGCCACGCCGAACGGGACCTCGCCGCCCTCGGCCAAACCGTCATTACCGGAACATGGACGTTATGAAAACCAACCTTATCGTCGGCCAGGGCACGCCGCTTCATAGGTGGCAGACCTCCAGCCACTTGGCGCAGTTACCGGTGATCGACATCCTGAGCCTGGTGCCGGAAGGCGCCCGCGCAGTGATCATCGCCCCGCACCCGGATGACGAAGTGCTGGGCTGCGGTGGTTTCCTTCAATTGCTCGCCGCCGCCGGCCGACCCTTGCAATTGATCTCGGTCACCGATGGCAGCGCCAGCCATCCCGGCTCCGAGCGCTGGCCGGTGGAGCGCCTGAGCGCGGTCCGGCCTCAGGAGTCGGTCGAAGCCTTGCGGCGTCTCGGCCTGCCACTGCACAGCCTGAAATGGCTGCGCGGCGGATTCAAGGACAGCCAGGTGGCTGATCGAGAAAGCGAATTGAGCGAATTCATCGAACGTCACTTGCACCCCAACGACGTGGTATTCACCACGTGGCGCGAGGACGGCCATTGCGACCACGAAGCCGTGGGCCGGGCCAGCGCCACAGCGGCGAAACGCGCTGGTGCGACCGTCTATGAATTGCCCGTATGGACCTGGCACTGGGCGGCACCTGAAGACAGTTTCGTGCCGTGGCACCGGGCGCGGAAAATCCTCCTCGCCCCGCACCTGGTCGCGCGCAAACGCCACGCGATCCACGCGTTTGCCAGCCAATTGGAGGGTGACCCGCAAGTCGGCTTGCCGCCCGTGCTGGCGCCCTATGTGCTGGAGCGACTGTTGCAACCGTTTGAAGTGGTGTTTGTATGAGCGTCGACGACCGATATTTCGACGGTCTGTTTGCCGGCAACGATGATCCCTGGTCGTTCCGTCAGCGCTGGTATGAACAGCGCAAACGCGCAATCACCCTCGCCGCACTGCCCCGCCCTCACTATCGCGCGATCTTCGAACCCGGTTGCGCCAACGGCGAGCTGAGCTTTGAGCTGGCCAGCCGCTGCAATCGTCTTCTGTGTTGCGACACCGCTGCCGCAGCCGTGACGCTCGCTCGCACCCGACTCGGCCCGTTCGACCACGCCGAAGTCCGCCACAGTCGCTTGCCTGCGGATTGGCCAGAGGAAAAATTCGACCTGATTGTGCTTAGCGAAATCGGCTATTACCTCGACGCCGACGACCTGAAACGCCTGATCGAACAGGCCGGACAATCGCTGACCGCCGACGGCCAACTGCTGGCCTGCCACTGGCGCCCGCCCATCGACGGCTGTCCGTTGAATGCACGTCAGGTCCATGACTTGCTGCACGAACATTTGCATTTACCGCGCCTGGTCCTGCATCAGGAAGCGGATTTTCTACTGGAACTCTGGAGTCGTGAACCACGCTCCGTGGCGGCTCTGGAGGGCTTGCGATGATTGGTATTCTGATCGCCGCGCATAACGAAGAAGACTTGCTCGAAGACTGCCTTGAAGCGGCCCTGCTCGCCGCGCAACACGAGCGGCTTGGCGGTGAAACCGTCGAGGTGCTGGTGGTGCTCGACAGTTGCACCGACCGGTCCTCGGAGATCGTCGGTGCTTACCCGGTGCACAGTCTGGCGATCGAGGCGCGTAATGTCGGTCAGGCTCGCGCCGCAGGCGCACGGTTTCTGCTGGAGCGCGGGGCACGCTGGATTTCCTGTTCCGACGCCGACAGCCGTGTGGCGCACGATTGGCTGGTGGCGCAACTGGCCCTCGACGTCGATGCGGTGTGCGGCACTGTCACGGTGGAGGCGTGGCACGAGTCGTTCGATGAGTCGGCTCAGATTCGCTATCACCAGCACTATCAGGCCCGCGACGGTCATCGGCATATTCATGGGGCCAATCTGGGCATCAGCGCTGACGCCTATCAGCGCGCCGGGGGATTCGAACCGCTGGCGTGTGACGAAGATGTGCAATTGGTGCGGCAACTCGAACGCTGTGGCGCAAACATAGCCTGGAGCCATCACCCGCAAGTGCTGACCAGTGCTCGACTGGACAGTCGCGCACGCGGTGGTTTTGGCGATTATTTGCGAGACCTGGCACAGGCTGGTTAAAAAAAACCGGATCAGATCACACCGCTACGCGACGAACAGCCTTACTTGAGCAATACTCTGCTCGCGGCAATCCAGGGTATGGAGCGCTGCACATTGCTATCAAACAGAACAAGGACGTAGCGCGATGAAACCCGTTTCCCTCATCGAAAGCAGCTTGCCGGGACAGGTCTGGAACAGCGCCCTGCAACTGGACAACATCCCCGTCATCAACACCGAGACCCTGGTCCCCACTGGCGCACGTGCCGTGGTGATCGCGCCGCATCCTGGCGATGAAGTGGTCATGTGTGGAGGCTTGCTTCAGCTCCTTTCTTCCTTGGGTCATCCCCTGCAATTGATCTCGATCACCGATGGCAGCGCCAGCCATCCGGGCTCGCAACAATGGTCAGAGAAGCGCCTGAGTGTGTTTCGCGGCCAGGAAAGCGTCGAAGCCTTGCGCCGGCTCGGTTTGCCGATGCACAGCCTGAAGTGGATTCGCGGCGGCTTTACCGACAACGCCCTGGCCAAGCGTGAAACCCAATTGACCCAATTCATCGCCCGTTACTTGCGCCCCGGCGACGTGGTGTTCAGTACCTGGCGCGAAGACGGCACCTCGGATCATGACGCCGTCGGCCGCGCCAGCGCCCATGCTGCGAGCATGGTCGGTGCGACGCTCAACGAGCTGCCGGTCTGGGCCTGGCACTGGCCGACCCGTGATCTAGGACTGTTCCCCTGGCATCGTGCGCGCAAAATACGCCTCGACACCTGGACCGTCGCACGCAAAAGCCACGCCACCCACGCCTACGCCAGCCAGCTCGACGGCGAACCGGCCATCGGCATCGCGCCGCTGCTGCCCCGGGTGATTCTGGAGCGCATGCGCTTGCCCTATGAAGTTGTCTTCGTCTGATGACATTCCCACCCAACACAAAGCCCCTGTGGGAGCGGGCTTGCTCGCGAAGGCGGCCTGACATTCAACTAATGTGCTGACTGTCAGACCGCTTTCGCGAGCAAGCCCGCTCCCACAATTGATGGGTGTCGCTCAAACTGAACTGCCCGCCGCTGAATCAGTCGCATGACTAAGCAGCCAGATTCAGAGGAGTGAACGTGACCAGCGATTCCGAGCAGCGAGCCGTTGAATCAGTACCCTTGGACTCGCCCCCGGCGATTCATCGATTGAGGGTACTGACGGTCAACACCCACAAAGGGTTTACCGCCCTCAACCGGCGTTTCATCCTCCCGGAGCTGCGTGAAGCGGTGCGCAGTACGTCAGCCGATCTTGTATTCCTGCAGGAAGTGGTCGGCGAGCACGATCGGCATTCTTCCCGTTACAACGACTGGCCGCAGACCTCGCAATACGAGTTCCTGGCCGACAGCATGTGGAGCGATTTCGCCTACGGTCGCAACGCCGTTTACCCCAACGGCCATCACGGCAACGCCCTGCTGTCGAAATACCCGATTCGCGAACACCGCAACCTCGACGTCTCGATCACCGGCCCCGAACGGCGTGGATTGCTGCACTGCGTACTGGACGTGCCGGGGCACACTGAGGTCCATGCGATCTGCGTTCACTTGAGCTTGCTGGAAAGCCATCGCCAGTTGCAGCTCCAACTGCTCTGCCTACTGCTCGAATCCCTGCCCGACGATGCGCCGGTGATCATTGCCGGCGACTTCAACGACTGGCAGTTGCAAGGCAACGCCGCCCTGGCCCGGCGCGATTACCTGCACGAAGCATTCGAACGCCACAACGGCCGCCCGGCGAAGACGTACCCGGCGCGCTTTCCTCTGCTGCGCCTGGACCGGATCTACCTGCGTAACGCCAGCAGCCACAACCCGCGAATTCTCGGCAGTAAACCCTGGACGCACCTGTCGGATCACTTGCCGTTGGCGGTGGAAGTGCATCTGTGACGGGTCAACACCGCGGCGATGGTGAGCGATAACAACAGGCTCCACGACATTGTCCTGTTCATGTCATTCCCCTCCCTGCTCAGCGGCTTCTTCAACGCAATCGCCACGTCAGGCAGTTGACACTGAGTTGGGTTTACATTGATTTCGCTCCAGTCCCTGCGCTGGGCAAGCCGCCCGAATCTTGTGGCTGAATATTCCGCCTGGTTGCGGCCTGCCCTTTTCGCCAGACAGACAAACCGGTGCGGGGGTACGGATTACCTTGCGCTCATTTCAGCGCTGCATTACTGACAGAATTGAGACACAGACATCGCCGGACAGCATGCCCTGAACCTTGCCAAGACAGACCGATAGCCCGCTATCCAAAGGCTCTGGAACGAGGGGTTTTTGACGAATTTTCGAACAAACAAGAACTTAGATGTGTGCCGGAAATCAGTCACTTGCGAGCCCTAAAATACACATACCACTTATCGGCCATTTTCTTGACGACCTGTCAAGGGTCTTCTTAGCTTCACGTTACTACCCCCGGAAACTCCACCCGGGGCAAACCTCCAGACACCCGCGAAATCGGGCGGCCAGCGGCTTGCCTCAATCCATTCGGTCGCCCCTCATTCGGGGTAGGAGAGACGCCAAAGCGAGATACGGCATGCGATTGCAAGGTAGACCCCCATGAAAACTTCATTCACCCAACAAGAGATCAAAATCACTTTTTGCACTGTCTCGAGTTCACTGCTGCTGTGTTCGTCCATGGAGGTGCAAGCAGGTCCCGCAGAGGATAAAACCACCCCCTGGTATCGCCAGGATATTCCGGTAATGACCTTGCCCACGGTCAATATCACAGCCCCTTACCCCGGCCACTTCAGCGCCGCCTCCGATACACGAAGTTCACGCCTGACCATCGAAGATGCCGCGCCTTCGGCCTGGGATCAGCTGTACGGGCAGGCTTCGCGACAAGCACAAACCGATTTCATGGCGCAGGGTTTTTCCAGCCCTGGCAGCACCGAATTCAAAGGCCCGGCGATCCTGACCCTGCAGAGCGGTAGCGGCCACACCCAGCGGGTCGGCCTGATCGGCGGGATGACTCAGTTACAAGGCAACAGCAACGGTCTGTTGACCAGTCGCGCACTCGCCGACCCTGCCAACGACACCCTTAACCTTCAAGGCCAGAGCCTCGGCGCCTACTGGAGCCTGACCGGGCCACAGGGCTGGCACGTGGATTTGACGGCCAGTGGCGGCCGGGTCAACGGGTACAGCCGTAACGACCAGGGCGCACGGATGGCGACCGAAGGCAGCGCGGTGACGTTGTCGGTGGAAGGCGGCTTTCCGATTGGCGTGAGCGATAACTGGGTGGTCGAACCGCAAGCGCAGTTGATCAATCAGCGCGTCACCCTGGATACGCCCTATGCCGGCTCAAACAATGCGTCGTCCAGCGAGCTGACGTCCTGGAGCGGCCGGGTCGGCGCACGGTTGAAAGGTAATTACGAAATCAATGGCCTGGGGGTCGAACCCTATGTGCGAACCAACTTGTGGCACACCGTGTACACCGGCAACACGGTAACCCTTGATCAGGTCGACAAGATCAGCAGCAGTCGCAATTCATCGACGGTCGAGGTGGGTTTGGGACTGGTGGCCAGAGTCACGCCCGCAGTGAGTCTGTACGTCAGCGCCGATTACAGCAGCGATGTGGATGAAAATGATTTGAACGGGTTGATTGGGAGTCTGGGTGTGCGGATGCGGTGGTGATTGGCTGACGTCAAGATATGTTTTGTCAGATCCGACGCCTTCGCGGGCAAGCCTCGCTCCTACAGGATCTGTGTCGTTCGCAATTTTTATGATCGACACCAAACCTGTAGGAGCGAGGCTTGCCCGCGAAAGCGGTTCTAGATCAACCTTCAGGACTCAGGATCAACACCGCCAACGGTGGCAGATTCAACACCAGCGAAAGCGTCTGCCCATGGCTCGGCTCTTCCTCGGTAAACGCCCCGCCGCTGTTGCCATAGTTGGACCCGGCGTACATCGCCGCATCGCTGTTGATCACCTCGCCCCAGCGCCCGGCGAACGGTACGCCGATACGATAGGCCTGACGCGGCACCGGCGTGAAGTTCGCCACCACCAACACCGGCCGGCCTTCCTTGCTCCAGCGCAGGAACGCGTAAACGCTGTTGATCGCATCATCGCCGATCAACCATTGGAAGCCTTGCGGCGCGTCGTCCTGGTCATGCATCGCCGGCTCAGCGCAGTACAGCCGATTGAGGTCGCCGACAAGTTTCTGCACACCTTTGTGTTCCGAGTATTGCAGCAGGTACCAGTCCAGTTGCTGATCGTGATTCCACTCGCGCCACTGGCCGAATTCGCAGCCCATGAACAGCAGCTTCTTGCCGGGATGCGCCCACATGAAGCTCAAATAGGCCCGCAGGTTGGCAAATTTCTGCCAGCGGTCGCCGGGCATCTTGTCGATCAGCGAGTGCTTGCCGTGCACCACTTCATCATGGGAGATCGGCAGGATGAAACGCTCGGACCAGGCATACACCAGGCCGAAACTCAGCTCGTTGTGGTGATGGGCGCGGTACACCGGATCCTGCTGAATGTAATGCAACGAATCGTGCATCCAGCCCATGTTCCATTTGTAGTCAAAGCCCAGCCCACCCTGTTGCGTGCTTTGGCTGACGCCCGGCCATGCGGTGGACTCCTCGGCAATCACCAGCGCACCCGGCGCTTCCAGGTTGACCACGTCGTTGAGGTGACGCAGGAAGTCGATGGCTTCCAGGTTCTCGCGCCCGCCGTGACGGTTTGGCACCCATTCCCCGGCCTTGCGCGAGTAATCGCGATAGAGCATCGACGCCACGGCATCGACCCGCAGGCCATCGACGTGGAAATGCTTGAGCCAGTGCAGCGCCGAGGCCAGCATGTAGCCGTGCACTTCGGTGCGGCCCAGGTTATAGATCAGCGTGTCCCAGTCCTGATGGAAACCTTCTTGCGGATTGCCGTATTCGTACAGCGCGGTGCCATCGAATTGCGCCAGGCCGTGGGTATCGGTGGGGAAATGCGCCGGCACCCAATCGAGGATCACGCCGATGTCCGCCTGGTGGCAGGCGTTGACGAAGGCCGCGAAGTCTTGCGGCGTACCGTAGCGGGCGCTCGGGGCGAATTGCGACAGCAACTGATAACCCCAGGAACCGCCGAACGGGTGTTCCATGATCGGCATCAGTTCGATGTGGGTGAACCCCAGCTCCTTCACGTAAGGAATCAGCCGCTCGCCCAGCTCGTGCCAGGTGTACTGGCGCGCCACTTCACCCAGATCGTCCAGTTCGCATTGCCACGAGCCGGCGTGCAGTTCGTAGATCGACAGCGGCGCACTCGGCTGATGACGGTCGCCCCGGGACTGCATCCACGCCTGATCCTGCCAATCGATGTTCAACGGTGAGGCGACTTTTGACGCGGTATCCGGTGGCAGCGAGGTGGCCAGGGCCATCGGGTCAGCCTTGAGCGGCAGAATGCCCTGGGCGCCGAGGATTTCGTATTTGTAGGTTTCCCCCGCCTGCAAACGCGGGATGAACACTTCCCAGACCCCGGTGGGATGGCGCAGGCGCATCGGGTGCCGACGACCGTCCCAGTTGTTGAAGTCACCGACCACCGACACCCGTTTGGCATTCGGCGCCCACACGGCGAAACGCACGCCGTCGACTCCGTCCACCGACTTCAGTTGCGCGCCAAGGCAGGCGCTGAGGTCGCGGTGATTGCCTTCGGCGAACAGGTACAAGTCCATCTCGCCGAGCAGCGGGCCAAAACTGTAGGGGTCCTCGGACACCTGTTCGCCACCGGCCCAGCGGGTGCGCAGCAGATACGGCTGAGCCCGATCGAAGTGCCCGACAAACAGGCCAGGCGTCTGGGTGGCCTCAAGGTTGCCGAGTTCTTCCCCGGAGTCCCTGGCCAGTACCTGCACGCTCAGCGCGTCCGGCAGATAGGCCCGAATGAATTGCCCACCTGCGTCATCGCCGTGAGGGCCGAGAATTGCAAAAGGGTCGTGATGTTCAGCGCGTACCAGCGCGTCGATATCCCGCGATCTGGGCAGCAGCGCTTCTTTAGCGTGACCCTGTTCCTTGTTCGAGAAACTCATAACTACTCTCCACCAAGATCGGAAAAGGGTTTAAGCCCACTCAATAATCCATACAAACCGTGCAATGGCACCGGCAGCCACGTGGGGCGATTTTCAGCCTCATAGGCCACCTCATACGCCGCCTTCTCCAGCCCGAACAACGCCAACGCGGCGTCCTCGCCTTCCGGATCTTGCCACGCATGAGCAAGACTAGCTGCCGCCAGCCGATAAGCGTCGACAAATGCCAGTTTTGCTTCATTCAAATAGCGGTCGGCGACCCGTTGCCGTGCCGCTCGGGCTTCGGCGGTGTTGTCGACGTTGTGCACGTTGATCGCCATCGCCGCGGCGTAATCGAAGGAGCGCAACACGCCGCTGACATCTTTATAGGGGCTGTGCTTGCCGCGTCGCTCGCTGAGCGGCCGTGCCGGTTCGCCTTCGAAATCGATCAAGTAAGCGTCGCCCTTGATCACCAGCACCTGACCCAGGTGCAAGTCACCATGGACGCGAATGCGCAAGCCGCCCACGGCTTTTTTGCCCAGGTCCTGGACATGACCGAGGATGGCTTTTTTGTTGTCCAGCAAACGAGTGACCAGCGCTTTGTCCGCCGGGTTCAGTTCGCTTTGATGCTGTTTGAGCAACTTCAGCGAGTGCTCCAGTTGCGCCGCGACGTCTTTGGCCGAGGCCAGGGCATCTTTTTGCGTGGTGACCTGCGGGGCGAAGTCCGGGTCATCGGTCGGGGCCGCCAGCACCTGATGCATCTCACCCAGCCGTTGGCCGAGCATGCCTGCGAAGTCTTTCAGCTCACCGAGGGCGTTGTAGTGCTGCTCCTGCTCGGACATGGCGTCCGCCAGTTCGTCGCGCAGTGCCCGTTCGAGGTTGTTCTGGGTCCACTCCCAGGCATCGCCCTGATTGCTCAAATAGCCTTGGGCGATCATCAGCAGATTGTCTTCGCCCTTGGCGTCGCGGCGAACCACCGACCCCAGCAATGGCGAGATGTTGCTGAAACCGGCATTGGTCAGGTACGCGCTCATTTCCAGTTCCGGGTGCACACCCGAGGCGACCTTGCGGATCAGCTTCAGGACCAGGCTGCTGCCGATCACCACCGAACTGTTGGACTGCTCGGCGGACAAGTAGCGCACTTCCGATTCGGCCGTCAGCCCCAACTTGGCCAGCTCGGCGGTCGGCTCGAAACAAATCTCGCCGCCATCGGACGGCAACACGGCGTTATCCTGCATGCCTTGCAGCACCGCGCGGATAAAGTTTTCCAGGCTGAACGCGTCGGTGATCAAACCCACTTGAGGACCACGTCGTACCCGAGACAGTGCAAGTTGCTGGGGCAACGCCGGCCCGACCTGATCATCGGCAATGAAGCCGAACGGCAACTGGTAACGGCTGGTCTGGCCGCCGCTGGTGACTTCGATTTCACTCAAAAGCACCGGGTGCAGCGCATCGCCGAAGCGCACACCGTAGGCCAGGTTAACCTTCTCGATGGCCGCGTCCTTGCCGGCGAACCAGCGGCGGTTTTGCAGCCAACTCGGCAAGATACCCTGCTCCAGCGTGCCGCGTGACGGCGCTTCGAGCAGTTCTTCCATGCGCTTTTTCAGCACCAGGGTGGTGAAGTCCGGCAGGCTTTGCGCCGGTTCTACGTGCCAGCTAGGCATTTGATTCTCCGCAGCAAGTGCGAACCAGTAAAAGCCGTAAGGCGCCAGCGTCAGGAGGAAATTCAACTGGCCGATCGGCGGAAAGGCGTTACCGCCGAGCATCTCCACCGGCACCATGCCGACGTAGGCCGACAGGTCGAGCTCCGCCGCTTGCGCGCTACGGGACACGTTGGCCACACACAGGATGATTTCGTGCTTGCCGTCGTCGCCGGTGAATTCACGGGTGTAGGCCAGAATCCGCCGATTGCTCGGCGACAGCATTTTCAGCGTGCCACGCCCGAAGGCCTTGGATTGTTTGCGTACGGCGAGCATGCGCCGGGTCCAGTTCAGCAGCGAATGCGGGTCGCCGGCCTGGGTTTCGACGTTGACCGACAGGTAACCGTATTGCGGGTCCATGATCGGCGGCAGTACCAAGCTCGCCGGGTCGGCGCGGGAGAACCCGCCGTTGCGGTCGATCGACCACTGCATGGGCGTGCGCACGCCGTCACGGTCGCCGAGGTAGATGTTGTCGCCCATACCGATTTCATCGCCGTAATACATGGTCGGCGTGCCCGGCATCGACAGCAGCAGGCTGTTGAGCAGTTCCACGCGCCGGCGATCCCGCTCCATCAACGGCGCGAGACGTCGACGAATGCCGAGGTTAATCCGCGCCCGACGGTCGGCCGCGTAGTAATTCCACAAGTAATCGCGTTCCTTATCGGTGACCATTTCGAGGGTCAACTCATCGTGGTTGCGCAGGAAAATCGCCCACTGACAGTTGGCCGGGATCTCCGGGGTCTGGCGCAGGATATCGGTGATCGGAAAGCGATCTTCCTGGGCCAGCGCCATGTACATACGCGGCATCAGCGGGAAATGGAACGCCATATGGCATTCGTCACCGTTGAGGCCTTTTTTGTCGGTGTCACCGAAGTACAGCTGCGTGTCTTCCGGCCATTGATTGGCCTCGGCCAGCAGCATACGGTCCGGGTAGTTGGCGTCGATCTCGGCACGGATCTGCTTGAGGACGTCGTGGGTCTCGGGCAGGTTTTCGTTGTTGGTGCCGTCGCGCTCGATCAGGTACGGAATCGCGTCCAGTCGCAGGCCGTCGATGCCCATGTCGAGCCAGTAGCGCATCACCGACAGCACCGCTTTCATGACTTGTGGGTTGTCGAAATTCAGGTCCGGCTGGTGCGAATAGAAGCGGTGCCAGAAGTACTGGCCGGCGACCGGATCCCAGGTCCAGTTGGACTTTTCGGTGTCGAGAAAAATGATGCGGGTGCCGTCGTATTTTTGATCGTCATCGGACCAGACGTAGAAGTCCCGCGCCGCGGAACCGGGTTTGGCCTTACGCGCACGCTGGAACCAGGCGTGCTGGTCAGAGGTGTGGTTGATGACCAGTTCGGTAATCACTCGAAGGCCGCGTTTGTGCGCCTCGGAGATAAAGCGCTTGGCGTCGGCCATGGTGCCGTAGTCAGAGTGGACGCCACGGTATTCAGCAATGTCGTAGCCATCGTCGCGCCGGGGCGAGGGATAGAAAGGCAATAGCCAGATGGTGTTGACGCCGAGATCGGCAATGTAATCGAGTTTGGCGATAAGGCCGGGAAAGTCGCCGATCCCGTCATTGTTTGAGTCGAAAAAAGACTTAACGTGAACCTGGTAGATCACCGCGTCCTTGTACCAGAGCGGGTCCTTGATGAAGGTGGCTGCCTTGGGTTTTTTCGCCATTTGAAACTCCTGTTAAATTCAGTGCAGCCCCTGAGCCGAACGCCTACCTGTGGCGAGGGAGCTTGCTCCCGCTCGGCTGCGAAGCAGTCGCAAAACCTGTCAATCAAAGATAGGGCCGCTGCGCGCCCCAGCGGGAGCAAGCTCCCTCGCCACAAGAGTTCATCCCACAGGAAAGCTCGGTGTCTTCAAGAGGTTGTGATCCGCCAGATGCCGAACGGTTGATGCGCCGGGTCGATCCGCATGAACTGGTACTTGCCGTGCCAGGTCCAGCGATGGCCGCTCATCAAGTCTTCGCCCTGGGTGCTGGCATCGTCCGGCAAACCCATTTCCCACAACGGCAATTCGAAATTCGCTTCCTGGACGTTATTCGGATCCAGGCTGACGGCCACCAGAATAAAGTTGCTGCCATCCGCGCTGCGCTTGCCGAAATACAGAATGTTGTCGTTCCACGCGTTGTAGACCGTCAGGCCCAGGTGCGTGTGCAGCGCCGGGTTCTGCCGGCGAATGCGGTTGAGCTGGGCGATCTCAGCGATGATGTTGCCCGGCGCGGTAAAGTCCCGTGGGCGGATCTCGTACTTCTCGGAATTGAGGTATTCCTCTTTGCCCGGCACTGGCGCGGCTTCACAGAGTTCGAAACCCGAATACATGCCCCACAGGCCGGAGCCCATGGTCGCCAGCGCGGCGCGGATCAGAAAACCGGCGCGACCGGATTCGTGCAGAAACGCAGGGTTGATGTCCGGCGTATTGACGAAGAAATTCGGCCGGTAGCATTCGCGCCACGGCGACTCGTTGAGTTCGGTGAAATAGGTCGCCAGTTCCGTTTTGGTATTGCGCCAGGTGAAGTAGGTGTAGCTCTGGGAGTAACCGACCTTGCCCAGCCGCGCCATCATCGCTGGCGTGGTAAAGGCCTCCGCGAGGAAGATCACCTCGGGGTACAACGCCCGCACATCGGCGATCAGCCATTGCCAGAACGGCAGCGGCTTAGTGTGAGGGTTGTCGACACGGAAGATCTTCACGCCCTCTTCGACCCAGCCGACCACAATATCCCGCAGCTCGACCCACAGGCTCGGAATCGCATCGCTGGCATAGAAATCGACGTTGACGATGTCCTGGTATTTTTTCGGTGGGTTCTCGGCATATTTGATCGTGCCGTCCGGGCGCCAGTTGAACCAACCCGGGTGCTGTTTGAGCCACGGGTGGTCCTGGGAGCACTGGATCGCGAAATCGAGGGCAATTTCCAGTCCGTGATCCGCAGCGGCTGCCACCAGTCGACGGAAATCTTCGCGGGTGCCGAGTTCAGAGTGAATCGCCTCGTGCCCGCCCTCTTCGCTGCCGATGGCATAGGGGCTGCCCGGATCATCGGGGCCGGCGGTCAATGAGTTGTTCGGGCCTTTGCGATAGCTGCGACCGATCGGGTGGATCGGTGGGAAGTACAGCACGTCAAAACCCATGTCCTGAATCATCGCGAGTCGCGAATGCACGTCGTTAAACGTGCCGTGACGGGCCGGATCGTCGGTGATCGAGCGCGGAAACAACTCATACCAACTGGCGAACTGGGCCAGCTCTCGCTCGACGTCCAACGGAAATTCGGGGCTGAGGCTCAAATAAGCGCGGTGATCCGCCTGGGCCATCAGCTCAGCACTACGGTGGTGCAGAAACAACCCGACCTGCTCGGCTTCGAGCAGACCGGACAGTTCATGGTGCAACGCCGCCAGATCTTCGCTCAGCGGCCCTTCCGAGCGTTCGGCGGCCTGTTTCACCTGGTTTCGCCCTTCCTGCAACTCCAGGCTGATGGGCACGCCAGCAATGTGTTTTTTCTCGATTTCATACAGAAAGCTAGCGTACTGATCGATCCAGGCTTCGATACAGAAGACGTAGCGGCCCTGATCCTCGACGCGGAACTGGCCTTGCCAGCCGTTATTGCCGAGCTCGGTCATGACCTCGCTCCGCCAGGCCTCGTCACCGTCGGCACGCCAGCGTATGCGCACGGCCAGCTTATCGTGACCGTCAGCGAACACTTTGCTGGTCACCACCACGTCCTGCCCCACCACGGCCTTGGCCGCGAACTGCCCGCCATCCAGGGTCGGCATGACGTTTTCAATGGCGATGCGCGGCAGCAATAGCGCCTGCGACAGCGGCATATGAGGGTTGTAGTTCAGCTCTGTCGGTTTTTCAGCAGTCATCGAGCATCTCTCCTTAACGCCCCATGGACGCTCTTGTGTCTGGTCGTCGCTCACACGAAACCCGTCGGTCTCGAAATGAAGGCACTTAAGTTCCGAGCGACAAGCACGGGGAAAAGTTCACGCCCATTTGCCGCGGAATCAAATCACCCAGATGACGGTCAACACACTTAAGCACGACTTACGCCATGTGCCAGTGGAGGCATCAACGATGAGTATTCCAATCCCGGCCGAAACCCCCGATCCGAACATCGACACCCCGACGATCCCGCAGACCGAGCCAGAACCGGTGCCTGAGCAAGAGCCGCCCGGCACCACACCGCCACCCCGGGAAGAGCCACCGAACACGATGCCGCCGGTGATCGTTGCGCCCGAGTAATGATCCGTCAGGGCCGCTCCTGCTCGTCTTTATCCCTGTCGAGCATTTTCACGACTCTCGGCATCACGCTGAAAATCGCCAACGCCAGCAACGTACTGAACACCGCCGTCGCCTCTCGGCCCAATCCAGCGGAAACCCCGATGGCGGCTGTCATCCATAAGCCGGCGGCGGTGGTCAGGCCTTTGACGTGGCCTTCATCGCCTTCCTGGTTTTTCAGGATGGTGCCGGCGCCGAGGAAGCCAATCCCGGCGATCACGCCTTGCACTACCCGGCTCATGGCATCGGCCTGGGAGCCAGACATCTGCGGCACCAGCACAAACAATGCGGCACCGAGGGCCACCAGCATGTGCGTGCGCACACCGGCAGCCTTGCCCTTTTGTTCACGCTCGAAACCGAGAATGCCGCCGAGAATCGCCGCGATCAGCAGCCGAACGGTGATGCGCGTCAGTTGCGACGCATCGGCGATGTCGGCGAACTCTGCTTGCAGCGTTTCCCAAACCTCATGCCACCAGGCGTTCATGGTGCAATCCTTGTGATTGATTGTTATGGGAGGATGGACCGCGCCGACCATTAATCGGTTGCACAGAACGATGCCCCTCGGATGCGCCCTAACAGTTTAGAACCCGCTAAAAAAAGGACACCTCCATGACTGTGCGCATCGAAAACCAGACTTGCTTTTTCATCACCGAGAACGGCGAAGAAATTCGTCTGTGCCCCGACGTCACGATCATCACCGACTCCGATAAAGCCATGTCGGCGGTTGAGCTCAACGGCCAGCGCGTTTACATCACCGAAGCAGAAGCCGACGCATTGACCGTAGCAGGCGCAGTGGACGGTCGTAAGCATTTGAAGGCCACCGACAGTGATTCGGTGATTTGACTGACCCGGATCAACAAGCCTCGCAAGCGCCTGATATAGGCGCCTGCGCCCTGTAGTGACGGGGTGCATCAAGTTGTCGCAGGCAGCGGATCAATCCCCATCTGATCCGCTTTTTATTGCAATACCTGAGTCTGTTATGCAAACAGATCGCTGGTCATAGTGCTCGTGCCTGATGGAGGCTGATGAGCGAAAGACCATGAGCGAAAGAATCCCCGTCCGAACCGTAGAACCTGCCTCATTTATAAAAAACGAGCCTTTGCGTCCAAAGATAAAGGCCAAGTCCAGCGACAACCTGATCCACACCCGCAGCTTCACCGGCCTGTTCCGCACCTTGCGCCTTTGCGGTGCGGGGTTTCTGTTTTTGCTGTTCTTCGGCACCGTATGGTTGAACTGGGGCGACCGTCAGGCGGTGCTCTGGGACCTTTCCGAAAGCAAATTCCACATCTTCGGTGCGACCTTCTGGCCCCAGGACTTCATCCTGCTCTCGGCGCTGCTGATCATCGCCGCGTTCGGCCTGTTCGCGATCACCGTGTTCGCTGGCAGGGTCTGGTGCGGTTACACCTGCCCGCAGAGTTCCTGGACCTGGATCTTCATGTGGTGCGAGAAGATCACCGAAGGCGAACGCAACCAGCGCATCAAGCTGCAAGCGGCGCCGTGGGGCCTGAACAAACTGATCCGCCGCTCGGCCAAGCACACTCTGTGGCTGGCCATCAGCTTGCTCACCGGCCTGACGTTTGTGGGGTACTTCACGCCGATCCGGCCCCTGGCCGAAGAGCTGCTGACCTTGCAGATGGGCGGTGTCAGTCTGTTCTGGGTGCTGTTCTTCACCGGCGCGACTTACATCAACGCCGGCTGGCTGCGTGAAGCGGTATGCATGCACATGTGCCCGTATGCGCGGTTCCAGAGCGTGATGTTCGACAAGGACACCCTGACCATTTCCTACGACGTCGCCCGCGGTGAAAACCGTGGCCCGCGCAAACGCGAGGTGAAACCGGCCGAGGTGGGCCTGGGGGATTGCATCGATTGCCAGCTGTGCGTGCAGGTCTGCCCGACCGGGATCGATATTCGTGACGGTTTGCAGATGGAGTGCATCGGCTGCGCGGCGTGTATCGATGCCTGCGATTCGATCATGGACAAAATGGGCTATGCCCGTGGCTTGATCAGCTATACCTCGGAACATGAACTGCAAGGGGGCAAGACTCATCTGCTACGGCCACGGCTGATCGGTTACACCGCGGTGCTGCTGGTGATGATCGGCGCCCTTGCCCTCGCCCTGGTCGAACGGCCGATGGTGTCGCTGGACGTGAGCAAGGACCGCGGCCTGTTCCGCGAGAACAGCCAGGGGCAGATCGAAAACATCTACAGCTTGAAGGTCATCAACAAGACCCAACTGCGCCAGAATTATCGACTGAGCCTAGTGGACGGCGAAAGCTTCGTGCTGCAAGGCAAGACCGAGTTGAGCCTGGCGCCGGGTGAGATTGTCGATGTGCCGGTGTCAGTGGCCATGACCACCGAACGGCCTAGCAGCAGCTCGCAGACGATCAGCTTCAAGATTGTCGACAGTGACGAGCCGGACATCTATAGCGTGGCCAAGAGCCGGTTTGTTGCGCCGATGAACCGTTGATCCCTTAGACTGCGGTGCCCTGTGGAAAGCAGGGCTCCTGTGGCGAGGGAGCTTGCTCCCGCTCGACTGCGTAGCAGTTGTA
Source organism: Pseudomonas sp. LBUM1660 (assembly GCF_059695935.1). NCBI lineage: Bacteria > Pseudomonadati > Pseudomonadota > Gammaproteobacteria > Pseudomonadales > Pseudomonadaceae > Pseudomonas > Pseudomonas sp. LBUM1660. Next base: position 3,450,900 of record NZ_CP166795.1, read on the forward strand.
AATTCTGGGGGCGCTTCGCACCCCAGCGGGAGCAAGCTCCCTCGCCACAACAGCGTACCCATTGAATAACTTCAATCCAGGCACTCGATGAAACGCTACGAAAAATTCGCCGACGACATCGCTGAACTGATCCGCTCCGGGGTCCTCGGCCCTGGCCAGCGTGTGCCGTCGGTGCGCTACGCCAGCCAGACTTATGGGGTCAGCCCGTCCACTGTGTTCCAGGCCTATTACCTGCTCGAACGTCGCGGCCTGATCCGCGCCCGGCCGCGCTCCGGCTACTTCGTCAATGCACACTCGCCGAGCCCGTTCTCGGAGCCGGTGATCAGCAGCCAGGTCAACGAATCCACCGAAGTCGACGTCAGCGAACTGGTGTTCTCGGTCCTCGACTCGATCAAGGACCCGACCACCGTCCCCTTCGGCTCGGCGTTTCCCAGCCCGACCCTGTTCCCGTTGCAGCGCTTGTCCCGCTCCCTGGCGAGCGCCGCCCGAGACATGGACCCGCGCATGGTCGTGACCGATATGTCGCCAGGCAACCCGCAACTGCGCCGCCAGATCGCCCTGCGCTACATGGTCGGCGGCCTGATGCTGCCAATGGAAGAGCTGCTGATCACCAACGGCGCGCTGGAGGCCTTGAACCTGTGCCTGCAAGCGGTCACCGAACCCGGCGATCTGGTGGCGATAGAAGCGCCGGCCTTCTATGCCTGCCTGCAAATACTGGAACGGCTGAAACTCAAAGCCGTCGAGATTCCGGTGCACCCTCGCGACGGTATCGACCTGGGCGTGCTCGCGCAAACCCTGGAGCGCCACCCGATCAAGGCCTGCTGGTGCATGACCAGTTTCCAGAACCCAATGGGCGCGACCATGCCCGAGACCAAGAAGCAGGAGTTGGTCGAGTTATTGCGCGGCCACCAGGTGCCACTGATCGAGGACGACGTCTACGCCGAACTCTATTACGGTCAGCAGGCGCCGAAACCGGCCAAGGCGTTTGATACCGAAGGGCTGGTGATGCATTGCGGTTCTTTCGCCAAGAGCCTCGCCCCCGGCTACCGCATCGGCTGGGTCGCCGCCGGGCGATATGCGCAGAAGATCGAACGGCTGAAACTGATGACCTCGCTGTGCGCCTCGATGCCGGCCCAGGCCGCCATCGCGGACTACCTGCAACACGGCGGCTACGACCGCCACCTGCGCAAACTGCGCTACGCCCTGGAAGAGCAGCAAAGCGCCATGCTCGCCGCCATCGCCCGCTACTTCCCGACTCAGACACGCGTCAGCCAACCGGCCGGCGGCTACTTCCTGTGGCTGGAACTGCCACCGCAAATGGATTCGTTGAAGTTGTTTCAGATGGCGTTGGCGCAGGGCATCAGCATCGCGCCGGGGCCGATCTTTTCACCGACTCAGCGGTTCAGGAACTGTATCCGGTTGAATTATGGGAGTCCGTGGAATGAGGATTCGGAGAAGGCGATGGAGACGTTGGGGCGGATTGTGCGGTCGTTCTGATAGTTGGATGTTGTCTGGCCTGGCCTCTTCGCGAGCAAGCCCGCTCCCACAGTGGATTGATGTGAACACATTATTTGTGAACACCACCACACCCTGTGGGAGCGGGCTTGCTCGCGAAGGGGCCGGGCTGGACAACACAAATCTTAAGGATTAACGCCCGCCCCCAAGATCAACAAAAGTCCCGGTTGCATAAGAAGCCTTGTCCGACAGCAACCAGATAATCGCCTCAGCCACTTCGTCCGGCCGCCCACCCCGGGCCATCGGAATCGCCGATTCCAGTTTGCTTACCCGATCCGGATCACCGCTCAGCGCATGGAAGTCGGTGTAGATAAACCCTGGCCGCACCGCGTTGACGCGAATGCCCTCGCCCGCCACTTCCTTGGACAGGCCGATGGTGAAGCTGTCCAGCGCGCCTTTTGACGCCGCGTAATCTACGTATTCGTTGGGAGAGCCCAAACGCGAGGCCACCGAGGATACATTGACGATGCTGCCGCCCTGCCCGCCATGCTTGGGCGACATGCGCATGATCGCGTGCTTGGCGCAGAGGATCGGTGCCAGAACGTTGGTTTTGAGGGTTTTTAGAATACGGAACTCAGACATTTCGTCGACGCGGGACTTGTGGCCCACGGTGCCGGCGTTGTTCACCAGCGCGGTCACTCGACCCAGCTCGGTGTCCACCCGGTGGAACAGACTGATCACTTCGTCTTCGATGCTGACGTCGGCGCGCACTGCAATGGCTTGAGCGCCCAGTGCCCGAACGTGTGCCAGCACGCTTTGCGCTGCCGATTCGTCGGACTGATAGTTGATGCAGATCCGATAACCAAGCTCGGCGGCCAACAACGCGGTTGCAGCGCCGATGCCGCGGCTGCCGCCGGTGATGACAATGACTTTGTCCATGCTGACTTTTCCCCATTCACGCGTAAGCAGTCGGGGCCAAGAATAACCGCCATTGCTCGGTTTTGCATGGACTCACGTCAAGTGATCTACCAACGTCGTATGTAATGGCGTCTCTGTAGCAGCTGTCGAGCCCCGCGAGGCAGCGTCCGACTGCGCAGCAGTCGCAAACCCGGCAAGCACATTCTCCCTGATACACCGCGCCGTCCGGTTTCACGACAGCTTCGCTGCCGGACGCTGCCTCGCAGGCTCGTCAGCTGCTACAGGCACAACGCCCGTCGCCACTCGTTCCCCACGAACAATGTCGGCCATGAAGCGATCCGCCGGCAGCGGGTGCCCGAGCAGGTAGCCCTGCAACGAATTGCAACCGAGTTTGGTCAGGAAGTCTTGCTGGACGCCGGTTTCCACGCCTTCGGCAACGATGCGCAAGCCCAGCGCCTGGCCAAGGGCGACGATGGCTGACACGATGGCGGCGTCGTCACTGTCGTGTTCCAGATCGCGGACGAAACCGCGGTCGATTTTCAGTTCATTGGCCGGCAGACGCTTGAGGTACATCAAGCTCGAATAGCCGGTGCCGAAGTCATCGATGGACAGGTCGACGCCCATTTCCGAGAGTTCCTGAAGGACCGTCATGCTAGCATCGGCATCGCTCATGGCGGTGGTTTCGGTGATTTCCAGGGTCAGGCTGTTGGCTGGCAGTTGATGCGTGGCCAAGGCTTTGGAGACACTCTTGACCAGGCCTGCATGACAGAACTGCAACGCCGAGAGGTTCACCGCAATGCGCCACTCGGTGTAGCCGAGCACGTACCATTCGCGCATCTGCCGGCAGGCTTCGTTCAGCACCCATTCACCGATGTGAATGATCAGCCCGGTCTTTTCCGCGAGTTCAATAAACTTGTCCGGCAGCAGCATGCCCTGGGTCGGATGCTCCCAACGCAGCAGCGCCTCGGCACCCACCGGGCGACCATTGCTGGCGTCGAACTTGGGTTGGTAATAGAGGCTGAACTGCTGGTGATCGAGGGCATTGCGCAAGTCTTGCAGTAATTGCAGCTGTTTGCGCGCGTTGCTGTTCATCGACGCGTCGAAGAAGCTGTAGCCGTTTTTCCCGGTGCCCTTGGCGTGGTACATCGCCGCGTCGGCGTTCATCAGCAGTTCCTGGGCCGTCTGGCCATTGCCCGGGTACAGCGCAATGCCGAGGCTGGCGGAAATCTGCAGGTCGTGTTCGGCGACCCGGAACGAACTGCCGATCATTCCGACCTGCCGCGCTGCCACGCTCAGCGCGTCGTTTGGCTCGCTGAGCCGCACCAGCAGTACGAATTCATCACCGCCGATCCGCGCCAATGTGTCCTGACTGCGCATGTCCTCGCGCAGGCGCAAACCGACCTCACGCAACAACTGATCGCCCATGTGGTGGCCGAAGGCATCATTGACCGGTTTGAAACCGTCGAGGTCGATGAACATCAGCGCAAAGCAACCACCCTGTTCCTGAACTTTGGACATGGCCTGTTCGATACGGTCGGCCAGCAACATGCGATTGGGCAAACCGGTCAGGGTGTCGTGCAGGGCCAGTTGGGTCAGTTCGCGGTTGGCTTCGGTCAGCGAGCGCGCAAGGTCAGCGGTGCGGGCTTCAAGACGCGCATCGAGGACCGAAGTCAACAAGGCGATGCTCAACACCGCGAGCGTGGTGATCAGCACCAGATTGTCGAGGCCTTTGCCGTTCAAGCCGCTGATGGCGGCGCCACAGAAACTGCCGTCGGGGAATCGCGCCGCGGCCATGCCGGTGTAGTGCATGCCGACGATGGCGAGGCCCATGATCACCGCAGCACCGGCGCGAAGCAGGCCCACATACGGCGTGTGCTGACGCAGACGGAAGGCGATCCATAACGCGGCGCCGGAAGCGCCGACGGCGATGAGCAGCGATGCGCCAAACAGCGTCGGGTCGTAATCGATGCCCGGCTGCATGCGCATGGCGGCCATCCCGGTGTAATGCATGGCACTGATCCCGGCGCCCATGATCAGCGCGCCAAACGCCAGTTGCCAGGTCGGCAGGCGTGGCTGACTGACCAGCCAGAGGGCAAAACCGCAAGACAGGATCGCGGTCAGCAGCGACAGGGACGTGAGGGTGAGGTCGTAGCCCAGGTCGATGGGCAAGGTGAACGCGAGCATGCCGATAAAGTGCATCGACCACACGCCCACGCCCATGGCAAAGGCGCCGCCCGCAGTCCATAGGAATACGGCCCGACCTTTGGCGGTGGCAATGCGTTCGGTCAGGTCGAGCGCGGTATAGGAGGCGAGAATCGCTACACAGAGCGAAATGATAACCAGCGTGGGTGAATAGCTACCGATGAGCATGTGACTTCTCGCGATCGCCCCACCGTACTGCTTCCGTTCTCGGGAGGGCAAATCGGGTGATTGTACTGATTACGTCAAAGAACGCACTGACAAAAGCAATCATATGGCCATCAACCCGATGAAACGATTGTTTGACTCCCGATGACGACACGTTCGCTTGTAGCAGCTGTCGAGCCTGCGTTGTGGCGAGGGGGCTTGCCCCCGTTGGGGCGCGAAGCGGCCCTAGCTATGGTTCAAAAACACCGAGTCGTCTGTATTTACGACCGCTTCGCGCTCGAACGGGGGCAAGCCCCCTCGCCACAACGCAGCCTCGGCAGCTGCTACAGGGGCCGTCCTATTTGTTTTCGCTCACCTGGAGCGCACCGTCCCAACCGCCGCCCAGCGCCGCAATCAGCTGCACGCTGGCGATCAAGCGGCTCTGCAACAGGCTCAACACACTACGCTCGTTACTCAACGCAGTGGCCTGGACAACCACCACATCCAGGTAGGCAATCACCCCGGCCTTGTATTGATTTTGCGTCAAGCGCAGGGATTCACGCGCCGCATCCAGTGCTTCCTGGCGCACACCGGCTTCGTCTTCCAGCACCTTAAGCTGCACGAGGTAGTTTTCCACCTCGCGAAAACCGTCGAGCACGGTCTGGCGGTACTTGGCCACAGTTTCGTCGTAGGCCGCTTCACTCCGATCGACCTCGGCCGAACGCTGGCCGCCATCAAACAGGGTCATGGCCAGTTGAGGCCCCACCGACCAGAAGCGGTTCGGCACGCTGATCCAGTTGGCATAGGTGCTGCTGCTATAACCGCCGTTGAGGCTCAGGGTCAGGTCCGGGTAGTAGGCGGCCTTGGCCACGCCGATGTTGGCGTTGGCCGCCATCACCGAACGCTCTGCCGAAGCGATGTCCGGGCGGCGCTCGAGCAACTGCGATGGCAGACCCAGCGGCACTTCGGGCAACGCCGGGATGTTCTTGGTTTCGGCCAGGCTGAACTCGGCTGGCGGCAGCCCGATCAATACGGCAACGGCGTTCTCGAATTGGGCGCGCTGCCAGATCAGGTCGACCATATCCGCCTGAGTGCTTTTGAGCTGGGTCTGAGCCTGGGCCACCGCGTCCTTGCCGGAGACGCCGGCGCGGTACTGGTTTTCGGTCATTTTCAGCGAGCGCTGATAGGCCTCGACGGTCGCTTCCAGCAGGCGTTTCTGTTCGTCGATCACCCGCAATTGCAGGTAGTTCTGCACCAGCTCCGATTGCTGGCTGAGGCGCATCGCCGCCAGATCGGCAAAACTGGCCTCGGCGTTGGCGGTGTCGGCTTCAAGGCCCCGGCGCAATTTGCCCCAGATGTCCGCCTCCCAACTGACCCCGGCCTGCGCGGTGTAGGTGTCGCGAATCCCGCTGGAGGAACTGGTCAGGCTCGAACTGCTGCTGCCAGTGCCCTGGCTGCTGCGGTTTTTCCCGACGGTCAGGTCCACCGTCGGAAAAAACGCGCCCCGGGCGCTGCGCACCAAAGCCTGGGCCTGACGGTACTGGGCTTCGGACTGGGCGACGGTCTGGTTGGAACTGTTGAGTTTTTCGATCAGGCCATTGAGCTGCTGATCGCCATACAACTCCCACCAGGCACCTCGCGCCAGGGAATCACTCGGGCTGGCCTGACGCCAGCCGGCCGCTTCCTTGTATTGCACCGGCGCGGCCGCTGGCGGGCGCTGGTAGTCCGGGCCGACAGCGCAAGCGCTGAGCATCGCCACGCACAGCGCCAGGCTCAACAAACGCGAGCCCCGGGCGGCTGCCAGCGGCGTCGCCAGATTAATAAGCGAACGGTCAGTCATAGCGGAGTTTCCAGAGCAGCATCGGTACGCACGCCACGCCATTTGTTGAAGCGATGGCGCAGTTTATCGAGATAGAGGTAAACCACCGGGGTGGTGTAAAGGGTCAGCACCTGGCTGAAGATCAGCCCGCCGATGATCGTCAGGCCCAGCGGCTGACGCATTTCCGCCCCTTCCGCACGCCCTAACAGCAACGGCAACGCGCCGAGGATCGCCGCCAGGGTGGTCATCAGAATCGGCCGCAGACGTTGCAGGCAGGCACTGCGGATCGATTCCAGCGGCGCCATGCCCTGATGGCGCTCCAGTTGCAGGGCCAGGTCGATCATCAGAATGGCGTTTTTCTTCACCACGCCGATGAGCAGGAATAACCCGAGCAACGAAATCAGGCTGAACTCACCGCCCAGCGCATAGATCGACAGCAACGCGCCGACCCCGGCCGATGGCAACGTCGACAAAATGGTCAGCGGATGAATGTAGCTTTCATACAGCACGCCCAACACCAGGTACACCGCCACCAGCGCGCCGAGAATCATCCACGGCTGGCTCTTCTGGGTGGCGGCGAAGGCATCGGCGGTGCCGGCCATTTTCGCAATCACGCTTTCCGGCAGGCCGACCTTGGCGATGGCCCGCTCAATCGCCGCAGTGCCCTGCTCCACCGTCACGCCGTCGGCCATGTCAAAAGACAGGCTCTCGGAGGCGAACTGGCCCTCGTGGCTGACCCGGTCGTCTTCCAGACTGTTTTCGTAATGGGCAATGGTCGACAACGGAATCCGCGCGCCGTCAGCGGTGATCACCTGCACCTGTTTGAGGGTGATCGGGTCTTGGGCGTATTTCGGATTGACCTCCATCACCACTTGGTACTGGTTGAGGCTGTCGTAAATCGTCGAAATCTGCCGCTGGCTGTAGGCGTTGTTCAGCACCGAAGTGACCATGTCCATGTCGACACCCAGGCGTTTCGCCTGATCGCGGTCGACGATCAACGTCACTTGCTGAGCCCCCCGACCTTCGCGGGCATCTATCGCCGTCAGCTCCGGCAATGCTTTCAAGGCGGTGACGACTTTCGGGTACCACTCGCGCAAGTCGCCCAGGTCGCCGCTTTGCAGGATGTAGGAATACTGCGAGGTGGTTTGTTCACGACCGCCACCGAACTGCAGGTCCTGATCGGCCATCAGCATCAATTGCGCGCCAGGGACCTTGGGCATTTCCTTGCGCAGGCGTTCGATGACTTTCTGCGCGGAAATGTTGCGTTCCTTGATCGGTTTCAAGCGCACCAGCATGAAAGCGTTGTTGGTACCGTTGGTGCCGCCGATGAACCCGGCGACGCTTTGCACCGCGTCGTCCTTGAGCACGGCACGGCGGAAGATTTCCATTTTTGGCTGCATCACGCTGAACGACAGACCGTCGTGGCCACGCACGAAACCGATCAGTTGACCGGTATCCTGCTGCGGCATAAAGGTTTTAGGAACAACGACATACAACGCGATGTTAACGCCGACTGTCACGAACAGGCTGAACAAGGTCAACCGACGGTGACGCAGCACCCAGTCGAGGCTGGTCGCGTATTTGCCGACCATCCACTCGTTGGCCCGCTGGCTCAAGCGCTGCAAACGGTTTTCCTGCCCCGGCGTGTGCGGCTTGAGCCAACGGGCGCAGAGCATCGGCGTCAGCGTCAGCGAGACCAACAGCGAGACCACGATGGACGCCGCCAGCGTGATGGAAAACTCACGGAACAGGCTTTCGACGATCCCGCCCATAAACAGGATCGACAGGAACACCGCCACCAGCGAGACGTTCATCGACAGCAAAGTGAAGCCAACTTCCTCAGCCCCGAGGTAGGCGGCCTTCATTGGCGGCACGCCTTCGTCGATGTGCCGGGAAATGTTCTCCAGCACCACGATGGCGTCGTCCACCACCAGCCCGGTGGCCAAAATCAGCGCCATCAACGACAGGTTATTCAGGGAAAACCCATAGAGGTACATCACCGCAAACGTGCCGACCAGCGACACCGGCACCGCCAGAGTCGGAATCAGCGAGGCGCGGAAGTTACCGAGGAACAGGAACACCACCAGAATCACCAGCGCCACGGCGATCAGCAGGGTCATTTCCGCTTCGTGCAATGTCGCCTTGATCACCGGCGAACGGTCCATCGCCAGGTTCAGCTTGACGCTGGCCGGCAGCACCGCCTGCAACGCCGGCAACTGCGCCTTGATTTCGTTGACCGTCTCGATGATGTTCGCACCGGCCTGGCGGTTGATCACCAGCAGCACCGCCGCGTCATTGTTGAAGAAACCGCTGTTGTAGCGGTCCTCGACACCATCGCTGACCTTGGCCACATCCTTCAAGCGCAACGCTGCGCCGTCCGCGTAGTGGATGATCAGCGATTCGTAATCCTTGGCTTTCTCCAGTTGATCATTGGCCTGCACCTGCCACAACCGCTGGCCGTCTTCGACCGAACCTTTCGGCCGGCGCACGTTGGCGTTGGCGATGGTGTTGCGTACATCGTCCAGGGCCACGCCGTACTGGTTGAGCGCCTGGGGTTCGAGCTCGATGCGCACCGCCGGCAGGGAGCTGCCACCAATCTGCACCTCACCGACGCCCTGCACCTGGGACAGGCTCTGGGACAGAATCGTCGAGGCCAAATCGTAGAGCTGGCCTTTTTCCAGTACGTCGGAGGTCAGCGACAGCACCATGATCGGCGCCTGCGACGGGTTGACCTTCTTGTAGGTCGGCATGCTGCGCATCCCGCTCGGCAACAGGTTGCGCGAGGCATTGATCGCCGCTTGCACCTCCCGCGCCGCGCCGTTGATGTCGCGGTCCAGATCGAACTGCAAAATCACCCGGGTCGAGCCCTGGCTCGAGCGGCTGCTCATGGTGTTGACGCCGGCGATGGCGCCGAAGGAGCGCTCCAGCGGCGTGGCCACGGTCGAGGCCATCACTTCAGGGCTGGCGCCGGGCAAACTGGCCTGGACCACGATCACCGGGAAATCCATCTGCGGCAACGGCGACACCGGCAACAGGCCGAAGCTCACGCCGCCCAGCAGCATGATCGCCAGGCTCAGCAGCATGGTCGCGACCGGGCGCTTGATGAAAGGTCCGGACAGGTTCATGGCTGCTCTACCGCTTCCGCGGCTTCAGACTTGCGACCCCAGCGCCGACCAAGGCGGTCGAAATACAGATAGATCACAGGCGTGGTGAACAGCGTCAGCACCTGGCTCAACAGCAGACCGCCGACCATCACCAGGCCCAACGGCTGGCGCAATTCCGCGCCGGAACCGGTGGCCAGCATCAACGGCACCGCACCAAACAATGCCGCCAGCGTGGTCATCAGAATCGGTCGGAAACGCAGCAACGCCGCTTGATAGATCGCGGTTTCCGGGTCCATGCCCTGATTGCGCTCGGAGTCGAGGGCGAAGTCGATCATCATGATCGCGTTCTTTTTCACGATACCGATCAGCAAAATGATGCCGATGATCGCGATCATCCCCAGGTCATTGCCGCTCAACAGCAAGGCCAGCAAGGCGCCGACCGCCGCCGAGGGCAAGGTCGAGAGAATGGTGATCGGGTGGATGTAGCTCTCGTACAACACGCCGAGCACGATGTACATGGTCACCACCGCCGCCAGAATCAGCAGCAAGGTGCTCGACAACGACGCCTGGAATGCTTCGGCGGCGCCCTGGAACTGGGTCTGCACGCCAATCGGCATGCCGATGTCTTTCTGCACCTGTTCGATGATTTCCACCGCATGCCCCAGCGCCACGCCGGGCGCGAGGTTGAAGGACATCATCACCGCCGGGAACTGGCCGATGTGGGTGATCGCCAGTTGCGCCTGCCGCTCCTCGATGTGCGCGAGGCTGGACAGACGCACTTGCCCGCCGTCGGTGGTTTTGACGTGAATCTGGTTCAACGCATCCGGGCCGATCTTCTCGCCGGACTGCGATTGCAGCACCACGCGGTATTGGCTGGCCTGGGTGTAAATGGTGGAAATCTGCCGCTGGCCGAAGGCGTCGTACAGCGCATCGGTGATGTTCGACACCGATACGCCGACCCGCGACGCTGCATCGCGGTCGATCACCAGATAGACCTGCAAGCCCTTGTCCTGCAAGTCGCTGGCGACGTCAGTCAACTCAGGCCGTTGCGCCAGTGCGTCCACCAGACGACCGCTCCACAGGCTGAGCAACTCGGAATCGGGCGACGACATGCTGAACTGGTATTGCGTGCGGCTGACGCGGTCTTCGATGGTCAGGTCCTGCACCGGTTGCATAAACAGGCGAATGCCGACAAGCTTGTCCAGTTCCGGTTGCAGCCGGGCGATCACTTCGGTGGCGCTCAGGTCACGGTTGCTGTGGGACTTGAGGTTGATCAGCAGGCGACCGCTGTTCAGCGTCGAGTTGTCACCGTCGACGCCGATGTAGGACGACAGGCTCTCCACCGCCGGATCGGCCAGGATCACCTTGGCCAGTTCCTGCTGCCGCTCGCTCATCGCCGCAAAGGAAATCGACTGCGGCGCCTCGGAAATGCCCTGGATAACCCCCGTGTCCTGCACCGGGAAGAAGCCCTTGGGCACGACCAGGTACAGGAACACCGTCAGCGCCAGGGTGCCGATCGCCACCATCAGCGTCAGCGGTTGATGCTTGAGAACCCACTTTAACTTACGGCCGTAAGCCGCGATCATCCAATCAATTGTTGCACCGCTGGCGCGGTAGAAACGGCCCTGTTCTTCTTCCTTGGGTTCACGTTTCAGCAACCGCGCGCACATCATCGGCGTCAGTGTCAGGGACACAACCAGGGAAATCAGGATCGCCACCGCCAGGGTGATGGCGAACTCGCGGAACAAGCGCCCCACCACGTCCGCCATGAACAGCAGCGGAATCAAAACCGCGATCAGCGACAGGGTCAGGGAAATCAGGGTGAAGCCGATCTGCTTGGCGCCCTTCAACGCAGCATTTAGGGGACTGTCCCCTTCTTCGATATACCGGGAAATGTTCTCCAGCATCACGATCGCATCGTCCACCACGAAACCGGTGGCGATGGTCAGGGCCATCAAGGTCAGGTTGTTGACCGAGAAACCGGCGAGGTACATCACGCCGAAAGTGCCGATCAACGACAGCGGCACGGCCACCGACGGAATGATCGTGGCGCTGAACCGACGCAGGAACAGGAACGTGACCATGACCACCAGCGCGATGGCAATCAGCAATTCGTGCTGCACGTCGGTGACGGAGGCGCGGATGGTCTGGGTGCGGTCGGTGAGGACCGTGACGTCGAGACCGGCCGGCAGGTTGTCGGTGATGCTCGGCAGCAAGGCCTTGATCCGGTCGACCACCTCGATAACGTTGGCGCCGGGCTGGCGCTGAATGTTCAGCAGCACCGCCTGGTTTTCATTGGCCCATGCCGCCAGGCGTTCGTTTTCGGCGCCGTCGACAATCTCGGCCACGTCCTTGAGGCGCAGCGGCGCACCGTTGGCGTAGGCCAGGATCAGGTTGGCGTAGTCCTTGGGCGAGGTCAGTTGATCGTTTGCATCCAGCATCGAGACCCGGGTCGGGCCGTCGAAATTGCCCTTGGGCTGGTTGACGTTGGACGCGCCGATCAGGGTGCGCACATCCGACAGGTTCAAGCCATTGGCCGCCAACGCCTCCGGGTTGACCTTGATCCGCACCGCCTGCCGCTGGCCGCCGGCAATGCTGACCATGCCGACCCCACTGATCTGGGCGATTTTCTGCGCCATGCGTGTATCGACCAGATCATTGAGTTTGGGCAACAGCATGGTTTTGGAGGTGATGGCCAGGGTCAGCACCGGGGTGTCCGCCGGGTTGACTTTGTTGTACACCGGCGGCGCCGGTAGGTCCTTGGGCAGCAGATTGGTCGCGGCGTTGATCGCGGCTTGGACCTGCTGCTCGGCGACGTCCATGTTGATGTCGAGGCTGAAACGCAGGGTCAGCACCGAAGCGCCGCCGGAACTGGTCGACGCCATCTGGGTCAGGCCGGGCATCTGCCCGAACTGACGCTCCAGCGGCGCGGTCACGGCGCTGGTCATGACATCCGGGCTGGCGCCGGGATACAGCGTCATGACGCGGATGGTCGGGTAATCCACCTGAGGCAATGCCGACACCGGCAGCAGCCGATAAGCAATCACGCCGGCCAGGATAATGGCCAGCATGCTCAGTGTGGTGGCTACCGGGCGAAGGATGAACAGCCGCGAGATGTTCATGCGCCGCCCTTTTTCGCCTTGTCGGTGGTCGCCGGCTCAGTCGAGCTGGCCGCCGATTTACCTTGCAGATGGCCGGTCGGGCTGGTCGGTACGTCCTGGGTGTCGTTGACCACTTCCACTTCACTGCCTTCCTTCAGGCGGTCGGTGCCTTCCAACACGACGCGATCCCCAGGCGCCAGGCCTTCGGTAATCACGGTGTTTTCACCGTCACTGGCGCCGACTTTCAACTGACGGATCGCGACTTTCTTGTCGCCGTCCAGGGCATAGACGAAGGTGCCGTTGGTGCCGAACTGAATCGCCGCCGACGGCGCGAGCACCACATCCTTGAGGGTGTCGGCCAGCAGGTGCACGTTGACGAACTGATTGGGGAACAGCGCCTGATCTCGGTTGTCGTAGCGCGCCTTGAATTTCAGGGTGCCGGTGGTGACGTCGATCTGGTTGTCCAGGCTCTGCAACACGCCGGTGGCCTGCAACTTGGTGTCGCCACGGTCCCAGGCTTCGGCCGGCAGTTTGGCGCCCGTGCGGTAGCGCGCCAGGACGACGTCGAGGCTGTTTTCCGGCAAGGTGAAGGCGACGCTGATCGGTTGGGTCTGGGTAATGATCGCCAGCGCCGTGGTGTCGTTGGCCGCCACCAGGTTGCCGACGTCGAGCTGCCGCAGGCCTACACGCCCGGCAATCGGGGCGCGGATTCTGGTGAATTCGAGATTGAGCTTGGCGTCGTTGACCGCCGCCTGATTGGTCTTGACCGTGCCCTGGTACTGGCCGACCAGTGCTTCGGCGGTGTCCAGGGTTTGCTTGGCGATACTGTCTTCCTTGAACAGGCCGCGATAACGCTCGACATCGACCTGCGCGTTTTTCAGCTGTGCCTGGTTCTGCAGCAGCGTGCCTTCGGCCTGGAGCAAGGCGTTCTGGTAAGGGCGCGGATCGATTTCAGCCAGCAGGTCGCCAGCCTTGACCATCTGCCCTTCTTCGAAGGAAATCTTCATCAGTTCGCCGCCAACCCGGCTGCGCACATTGATGGTGTTCAGCGCGGTGACGGTGCCCAGCGCCTTGTAGTACAGCGGGAAATCACCCTTGACCGCCGGCGCCACGCGCACCGGGATCGGCCCGGTCGCCCCGCCGAAGCCCGGACGCATCCCCCCCGACTTGCCGGTGTGGCCGGCCACGGCTTTCGGCGCAGCACCGTCTTTCTGGGCAGTGCCGGCGGGCCAGAATTTCCAGCACAGGCCAGCGATGACCAACAGGACAAGCAGGCCGAGCAGCCAGCGACGAGGTTTACGGGAAGCGGAGGATTGCATGGAATGATCAACCATTGGGCGCGTGAGCTTCTTTCTACAGGAGGCTGAACGATAAGCACTGGTGGGTATTAAGCAAAGCGCCTTTACCGGCAATTTACCTTCGGCTTACGTAACAGGAGATATATCTAAGACACTGAAGCACAAATGAAAACGGCCTGGACAGAGGGGGCGTTCTCAGTTAATTACCCCGCCGCGCCGGGTCTGCTGTTGTGCAGGGCAAGGCGCGAGAAGCGTGGTTTGGTCATTCCAAATAAGCTTCGAGCAACGCAGCCCTGCACAACAGCAGGCCCGGCCCTTCGGGTTGTGCCTTAAAGCGGGCCAGCCTGCGTTGCAGGCCTTGGAAAGGGAACAACCATTCCCAGCGGCCTGCGCCTTGCCTGGCCCGCTTTAAGGCGACAACGCGACGGGGAAATTAACTGAGAACGCCCCCTCAGGCCGTTAACAATTGTAATGCTTTACTTATTTCAGAACGGCCAGTGCCGCTTCGTAGTTCGGTTCTTCAGCGATTTCCTTGACCAGTTCGCTGTGCAGAACGTTGTCGTTTTCGTCCAGTACCACGACGGCACGGGCGGTCAGGCCTTTGAGCGGGCCGTCAGCGATGGCCACGCCGTAGTTCTCGATGAACTCGGCACCGCGCAGGGTCGACAGGTTCTGTACGTTGTCCAGGCCTTCGGCGCCGCAGAAGCGTGCTTGAGCGAACGGCAGGTCAGCGGAGATGCACAGCACCACGGTGTTGGCGATGTCGTTGGCCTGGGCGTTGAACTTGCGTACCGAAGTGGCGCAGGTTGGGGTGTCGACGCTTGGGAAGATGTTCAGCACTTTGCGCTTGCCGGCGAAGCTCGCCAGGGTCACGTCGGACAGATTGCCAGCAACCAGGGAAAAGGCTGGCGCCTTGGAACCGGCTTGTGGCAGTTGGCCGTTGACTTGAACCGGGGAGCCTTTAAGAGTGACTTGAGCCATGAACGGAGTCCTTCTGACGTTGTTGTGGAGAATTTTGAAGAGGCCGAAGTTAACCACGAAATGGGCCGACGACCTATGGACAGATACAAATTGTGATGTCTCGTCGCACACATTGGATACAAACCAAATCCTTTGTAGGAGCGAGGCTTGCCCGCGAAGAACGATAACGCGGTCAGCCTGTTGCAACGAGGTGATCCCTTCGCGGGCAAGCCTCGCTCCTACAAATCGGGTTCAGGCCAACAACCGCAGCATATTGCGGTGCCGTGCCTCGAAAATCCGGCGCATATACGCATTCACCAGCAACGCTTCGGTAAACGCGCCACCGAAAGCCGAATACGTCACATGGTCGGTGTATAGCGTACCGCCCTCTCCTGCCTCCACCCGGTGCTCATGACGAAAGGCAGCCATGGGCCCCTTGAGCATTTCATCGATGAAATGGTGCTCGCCGACTTCCCGTATCACCACGGTCCAGCTCGCAGGAATGACACTGAACATCCAGTGTCGAAAACGGAACTGGCGCCCGGCTTCGATGCGCAGGTTGCTCAAATCGATATCGCTCAATAACGTAACCCGCTCCGGGAAGATCTTCGGAAAGTTGACGCCTTCAAGGCAGAAATCGAGGACTTGCTCAGGCGTGCGGCCGGGGATCAGAGTGGTGAGTTCCAGGACAGGCATAGACGGTAACATTCCTTTGTTTGGCGAGACGGCAGATTGATGGCAGGTCAAGAACGAAGTCGCACTAGCGCTTTACTTCAACAATCGCCAACTCGGGATACTCGCGCCTGTCTCTGAACATAACGTAAAGCGGGTCCAGACCTGAATCTGCCGGGAAGACCACGACGTAGTCATCGAACTGAATCGCTAGAACATCGCGGAAGGTCTCTAGTAACGGCACGGGTGGAGACACGAGAAATCCCAGCCTTTTTTCGCTTGCTGGTGCCAAATCAGGTGGGCTGTCGGGAGTGACCGGCGCCTGCCAGTTAACCGTCAGGGGAGCGGGTCCGTCGGCAGTGAAAGTGAACGCGTTCAGGTGCTCATTCCAAACAGCCGGGCGCACTCGCACTTTCGAATCATTGGTCGAGGTAATAGAAATCTGTAACAACGTCTGTATTTGTTTCAAACCACGCGACATTGCACCAGGTGGCGCTGTGTACGTGCTGCTGTTCATTCTGAAGCGCATGTCGACCTCAGCTTGAGACTTCGCCAGACCGTGCCAGTCTTGCCCCTCTATAGGGTGAAGTTCGGCAAGGGGCACACTTAACCCATACATCTCGGTTTCGGCACGACTGACAAACTCAAATCGCAGGACCGCTGCGTACTGACCTGTATGAGCGTCGGTTTCAGTAGTGAGCTGCCAGGTGAACTCTGCCAGAGCTGAACGTATGGATTTTTGCAGAGCCACCCAATGAGTCTCCAGTGGCTGCGAAAAGGCACCGCTAAGCAAAATACTGGGGCGCACCTTGGCAAAGGCGAGGTATGCGACAAGCAAACCAGGCGCCTGAGTAGGACCAACCCCCTCTTTATGGCGCTGACGGACAAGTTGAGCCTGTGCGAGGACCAGCAATGCTTCAGCCTGAACTTGCAAGCGCTGCAGACGCTGGTTGATGGCGATCAAACTCCTTGCGTACCGTTCATGGGTGGCGCTGATCTGTTGCGCGATACTTTGCCACAGCGCCTGCTCTGACCGAGCGTCGGTCTTATCGCGCAGGGCGGCGTTCTTGGTGAACTCGACGCGCGATTTCCAGTATCCATACTGGTGCGCAGCCTTACGCGCCTCGTACTCGGCCACTTCCAGCGCTCGCAGACTTGCCTCGCACTCGATGATGTTCACTTCATTGATCTGTTGGCCATGCAGGTGCTTGATTCGTTGCTCAAGAAGGCCAAGAGACACTTCAATCGCTTGCTCGGATGTCGCCAGTTCCGCGACGATTCTTTGAACACCTTCCAGGCTCAAGGTCGCTCGTTGCTGCGCTATCTGCGCGGGACTCAGCGGCACATACGGTATTGGTGCTCTCACAGCTGCACTTTGACCCTTGAACGCGGCCACGCCCTGCCCTTGCCACCACTCGTTGACATAACCGACGACCCATTCGGGGGAATTCATGTTGTACTCATCTTTTGAGTAAAACAGCAGGTCAGCACCCTCAGGATGGCCGACGATACGGTCGAAATGATTGATCAGTTGGTCGTGATATTGCTTAGGTAAATCAACCGCCCAGATCCTGTTTACCAACGCCAGGAATTCCGGCTCGGTGTAATCCTTGAGTGTTGCTTTAAGTTCCATCTTTGGTTCTTCCTTTTGTCTTTTGGAAAACTTCCGAAAAGAATGGCACCTGCTCATTTCCTTATGAGCAGGTGCCAGTTAGTCATTGCTGGAAAGTTACTCGCGTTTGAAGCCAGGTTTGTTATTGGCTGCCCGCCACTTTTTGACTTCTTTCAGAATCCCTTCGGGACTGTCCTCCTGACCGTCCTTGGGATAGAAAATGACGTCTGATCGGTCAGGGTGTTCGGTAATTAACTCAAAATGGACCAACAGGCTATCCAGATAAGCCTCCAACTCGTCTCCCTCCAATTCATCCGGATAATTACTAAACTGTTGTAAAAAGGTCAAAAACTCCGCTTCTGTATAGTCTTCCAACTTCTTTTTAAAGATCATTTTCATTTTTTCCTCCGTGTAATTGGATGTGCCGCTTGGGCGTCATCACTAAGATGTTATCCATCCCATACACCTCCCCACCGTCTGCAATTCCAATTTCGTGGTGAAGTTCAAACGTTTTGCGACCACCCACCTGATCAGTGCCCAATGGGTATGGAGAAAGGCCTGATCGCATTCTTTTTACATTGTGAACACTAAACTGTTTGCTCAATGCCACATCCTCTGCAATAGCCTTCCAAAACGCCCGCCTGAATCCATGAAAATTCCTGAACTCCTGCCATCGCAACTGATCCGCAATGTGCGAAGGAATGGGTGCGCCCATACCTCTTGCGTCGTCCCCGAGCCAAACTTCCGAAGTATCAGCCCCCCAACCTGTAGCGGTTCCTGGATCATCTCGCCGATCAAGAAACAGAACATCCGACGAGGGCAGCTCCATATCCCCCGGATACCCAGGAATACTGGCACCAATCTGCCCTTCGTCAACAGCCGGAAACGTCTCGTTTTGCGGTAGGACCGGGATGGCCGGTGTGCCGGGATAAACCGTTGGAATAGACGGTGTGACGGGTAAGGTTGTAGGACCAAGGAGATCCACTCCCGGCGGAACGAGGGGTGTCCAGGTACCGCCTCCCACGGGACGAATCGGCCAAGGTAGAACAGCTGGAGTGATGCCCAGCCTCCCCTGGGTGCTTTGCGGTGTGGTGATGCTTATCTTGTCGAGGTTGAAGGGGTTCGCGCCAAGTTCTGCCCGCTCCTGATAGCGCAGTTCGAACTCACGCCGTTCACCAACCCACGTGCTTTTCGGCGCGTAGGGTGCAAAGCCTTGTTTGATGCGTTTTTTATTCACCTCGTCGAATTGCGCAACAAGCGCCGGATGTTCGCCAACCGTGCGCCACAGCGCTTCATCGAAGGCGCTGAACGACTTGATTTCGCGGCCGCGGAATTGGTCACCGATCTGCACAGGAATGGATGCACCCTGGGCTCGGCTTGCGGCTTTCCACCAATCATTCGCAGCGGGTTGACCGGTCCCGGTGACAATGCCCGAGCCTATGGGCGGCAGGTTGAAGGACAGGTACGTCGGCGGCAGGCCAGGCACGCAAACGATGCAATCCTGAATGCGCAAGTCGACACCCGCCGGGATGTCCTGGATCTGCGGTGTCATCACCGCCAGGCCAGCTTGGCCAGAAGTGGTCACCTGAGGTGTGGACTCGGGTGTGAACTGCAGGAGTCGTGGCGGTGAACCCGGAACCTCGGCGCTGTAGACACCGGTCAGCGGGTCAAGTACGGCATTGATGACAGGTACACGAGCGTCAACCTCACCACCGGTGCCTGTGACGATAATCGCGGTACCTTCCGGCACAGCTTCGGGTTTGAGCCGGTACGCCACCTCCGCCGAACCGCCCGCATCTGCGATTGACTGCAGCGCCCGACTGTCAGTAAAGCCCAGCGCTTGGGCCGGAACGCCAATGCCCTGCAACAAACGCCCGCGCTGTTCCGTAGTCAACTCGCCATTGCCAAGGGTTGGCGAATAAAACATTGCAGTGACAAATACTGGCCCTGTCCTGACTACGATGCGTCCGGCATCGATGAGGGTATCGATGGCAGCCCGGACAGCCCTTTCAAGTGCAGTGGCGACGTCTTGCGCAACCAACACACTTTCTCGAGTCAAAAACATTCCGCCGCCAGCGGCCACCGAAGTTGCCGGCGCCGTCAGCGTGTTGGCCTGCCTGACCCGTTCAACTCGCGCATCTTCATCGACTTGCTGCTTGAACCGAACTCGCGCCTCACGCTGCTCGGCATACTGCCGGTTACGCTCCCAGACGGCTTCCCTTTCACGCCATATAACGGTCTGCTCGGCATGATGTCTGCCCAGCGCATTGGATTTATCCGTGAGCGCGTTTATCTGCGCGGATAGAAGCCGGGCTTCGTGGGCGGCGTTGTAGGCGTTTTCCCAGATCTGGTGGCCGTCGTTGAGCGCCTGGCCGAACTCACCCAGTCGTGTCAGGTAATCGTTCGAAGTGCGGGTGAGAGGATCGTGTCCATCGAAGGACCGGGCAACCGCATTCTTTGCATTGAGCTCTGCGGTTTTACGGGCGATCAGCCCATCGATTTCGTTTTTTTCCTTGGTGATGATGTAGAGCTGCCAACGCTCGCTCGATCCACTGTTCGGCGGTCGTCGAACACCCGAGATTTCATGTTCCAGGGAGGGTGCGAGTTGACTTGCCTTAGCCGCAAAGCTTCGGTCTGCCTCTGATCTGATAGCGTCATGACGCTGGGCCAGACCGGCAAGAAACTGATGCAAGGCCTGGACGCGAGACAACTCCTGAGCCTGTGCTGCGACGGCCTGTGCTTGAGCCGCCTCGGTTTGCGCTTGGGCGACAGCTTGCGCGTGCGCTTTTTCCTTTGCCTGACGAGCGGCCTCTATGGCCCGCTTTCGGGCCTTTTTCTTTTTCTTGCTGGATTTACCGAACCCGCCTGAAACCCCTCCGCCGCCTGTCCCTCCACCGGAACCACTGCTTGAAGCGGGCGGACCCGACCGGATGACGACACTTCCTGACGTTCCATCGTTATGTATTTGTTGTGCCATACAGTCACTCCTTGTCTGTAGGGCGCAGCATGTCGGTGGAGCGGTGGTCCGGTGCGGTACATAGTTATATGGGTCGCCTATACACCGAAGGTCGTCAGCAATCTGAATGGTAAGTCGAGGTTAAATCGGCTCATTCGGGTAACTTCCGTCAGTGGCGTTGTCGATTCGAGTCGCCGTTATTCGACTAGATAGCGAATCACCCACAATCCAGCGGAGACAAGACCATGCGACTCATGATCATTGTAAAAGCCAGCCCGGACTCCGAGGCCGGCGTGCTGCCTACCGAAGAACTGATGACCGCGATGGGCAATTACAACGAGGAACTGACCAAGGCCGGCATCCTTATCGACTGCGACGGCCTGCAACCGAGCAGCAAAGGCGCACGAGTGCGTTTCTCCGGCGAAAAACGCACGGTCATCGACGGCCCGTTCGCCGAAACCAAGGAGCTGATTGCCGGTTACTGGATTTGGGAGGTCAAGTCGAAAGAGGAAGCGATCGAGTGGGTCAAACGCTGCCCCAACCCGATGCCCGGGACCGAAGCGGAGATCGAGATTCGTCCGATATACGGAGTGGAAGATTTCGGCGAAGAGTTCACCCCGCAACTGCGCGAGCAGGAAGAACGGATTCGCGAGCAGATGAAAAAGCGCTGAATATTGCAGGGAATTAAGCGTCCAGCGCCACCTCATCAACACTTTTCGCGGGCAAGTCGATCACCACACCGCGTTCTCTTGCAGATGCCAGACTTGCCCGCGATGGCTTTTCTGCCACATCACCCAAGCCTCAGGTTTGCATTCAATTTCAATGCACAAAAAATACCGAAAACCTGAACAAACATCCAAAGCCCCCGTCCGGCTGGCGAATCCGACGTTAACTGCTAACTTCAACAAACGTGTCCTACAGGCTTGATAGGAAAGAGATTACGCAGTAGTTGCAACCGCGACACAACTGCCTTTCGGCAAATAGGAGTCTCGTATGTACTGTGCAATTCGCTTGGCCGGCTACAGCCTGATGACTATGTTCGTCAGTTGCGGCGTCGGTGCCCAGGACCTCGATACCCGAATCGGCAAGATTGCGATGCAACCCAGTCTGCCGGCCCATGAAGCGATCTTCCGGATCAACGCCGGTCCGCTGGTGGTCGAAGTGCCGTCCCGCCCGGCACTCGACGACATCACGGCCGTGGAGTGACGCCCAAGGGTTCAAGAAGGAAGTTCTATGACTAACCGCCTGTTGCTCACCGCGCTCTCGCTCGCCCTGAGCACCAGCGCCTGGGCCGACTTCACCACCACACCCGAAGAAGCCCGCGGCATCGCCAAGGAAGCCTACCTGTACGGCTTCCCGGTGGTGGAAATGTACAAAACCCTCTACACCCAGGCCGTGGACAAAAAAAGCGCGAACTTCAGGGCACCGTTCAACCGGATCGGCAACACCGCGAAGGCGTTCACCGCCATGGACACCGCGTTCGTCACACCCAACGCGGACACGCCCTACTCATTTGTGTGGATGGACCTGCGCGCCGAACCCGTTGTGCTGACCTTGCCGCCGATCGACGGGCACCGTTATTACTCCGTTCAATTGATCGACGCCTACACGCAAAACTTCGCGTACCTGGGCACCCGCAGTACGGGCAACAACGGCGGGCATTTCATGGTCGCAGGCCCCAACTGGCAGGGCCAGCAACCGGTAAAAATGGATCGCCTGTTGCGCAGTGAAACCAACATCGCCTACGCCCTGTATCGCACGCAGCTGTTCGATGACAAGGACCTGGCCAAGGTCAAGGCGATCCAGAAAGGCTACAAGGTCGAAACGCTGAGCCACTATGTCAAACAGAAGGCCCCGCCAGCCGCGCCGAAGATCGCCTGGCCCAAACCCACCCCTACCATGAGCGATACCCCTGATCTGTTCCGCTACCTGAACTTCATGCTGGCCTTCGCCCCGGCGCAGGACGCGGAAAAGGACCTGCTTGCGCGCTTCAAGACCATCGGCATCGAGGCCGGCAAGCCGTTCAATCTGCACGACTTCACACCGGAACAGCGCCAGGCCCTGGAAGACGGTATCAGCGACGCCAAGGCCGAATTTGCCCAATTCAAAAAAGACAAAGTCGATACCCACCAGGTCACCAGCGGCGACTTCTTCGGCACCCGCGATCACCTCAAGGGCAATTACCTGTACCGCTACGCTGGCGCCAACATGGGGATTTTCGGCAACTCGGCCCAAGAGGCCAATTACATTGGCTATTTCGTTGATAAGGACGGCCAGCCACTCGATGCCTCGAAACACGATTACACCCTGCATTTCGACAAAGGCGCCCTACCCCCGGCCGACGCGTTCTGGTCACTGACGATGTATAACGGCAAGAACAAGCTGCTGGTGGCCAACCCGCTGAATCGCTACCTGATCAACTCGCGAATGCTGCCCGATCTTAAGCTCGATGCCGACGGTGGCCTGACCCTTTACGCACAAAACAAGGCACCGGCCGAGGACCTGCAGACTAACTGGCTGCCAGCTCCCAAAGGCCCGTTCTACGGCGTCCTGCGCTTGTATCTGCCGAAACCGGAAGTTACCAACGGCCAATGGAAAATGCCGCTGCTAAACCCCGTGCCTGCTAAACCATGAATTCCCACTCCGTAGACCGCAGGAGCACCCCGATCGACACGCCTGGCGGAAAGTCCCGGTGCAGATCGATGACAAACCGGCACAACTGAGCGCCCTGTACCTCTGGGGCAGACGCAGCCGCCTGGGCCTGAAACTGGGCAACCTCGGCCCGCGCCTGCAAAACCTGTTGCGCGCCTGTTACAGCCGGCATCCGACCGAAGATCAGGCGCTGCGCCAACTGAGAAATCCTTGGCTACGCTGCATAGTCAGGCCAAGCGCAACCCGCCTCCTGCTGCTCACGCCTTACGCCCACTTAACCCTGTTTACGAGAAGGACTTCCCATGACGAACCCGATATCGATCCGCCAACGCCACGGGCTGAAGCTGTTGCTTGCGCTGGCCTTGAGCATACCGCTGCTGGCCCTCGCGGCCGAACCCCTGCCGTCGTGGAACGACGGACCATCGAAGCAAAACATCATCGAGTTCGTCCAGGCAGTCACCGACCAATCCAGCAAGGACTTCGTCAAACCCGAAGACCGCATCGCCGTCTTCGACAATGACGGCACGTTGTGGAGCGAGCAGCCGATGTACTTCGAGTTGCTGTTTGCCCTCGAAGAGGTCAAGCGCACCGCACCGCAACACCCGGAATGGAAAACCACCCAGCCCTTCAAAGCCGTGTTGGAGAACGATCACCAGGCCCTCGCCGCCACAGGCATGGACGGCATCCTGAAAATCTTCGGCGCCACCCACACCGGCATGACCACCGACGCCTTCGACGACTACGCCAAGACCTGGCTGAGCCAGGCCAAACACCCCAAAACCGGCAAGCCGTACACCGAGATGATCTTCCAGCCGATGCTGGAAATGCTCGACTACCTGCGCAGCAAGGACTTCAAGACCTACATCGTCTCCGGGGGCGACACTGCGTTCATGCGCGCCTTTGCCGAGAAGGTATACGGCATACCGCCGGAGCAAGTGATCGGCACCACCTTTGTCACCGCGTTCCAGTTCAAGGACGGCAAGGCCTCGATCATGCGCACCCCGAAACTGGCCCACAACGACGACGGCCCGGGCAAACCGGAAAGCATCGACGCGGTGATCGGGCGCCGGCCGATCCTGGCGTTCGGCAACTCCGATGGCGATCTGCAAATGCTGCAATGGACCGCCGCAGGACCGGGCAAACGCTTCATGGGATTGGTGCATCACACCGACGCCAAGCGCGAATGGGCCTATGACCGTCAATCGCAGATCGGCCGGCTGGACAAGGCTCTGGACGAAGCCAAAACCCGTGGCTGGACTATCGTGGACATGGCGTCCGAATGGCGCCGGATCTATCCGTTCGATGCGGCCGCTCCCGAGCAAGTGCAATAAAAAAGCGTTACGCAGGACTGCAATAAACGTTTGTCGCGCTTGAGCGGTGCTAGTGAGCAAAAGGAGCCAGTCAGATGACTCGCATACGCAAGTGGCTACCGAAACTCACCCTGGAGGCAGCCTCGGCCATGCGATTTCGGCGACTGGCATTACCGCTGGTTCGTCGGCGACTGATGTAAGACCCGAGGACTTTTTGACGCGAAACAGGTAGGGTGCGCAAGATCAAAATGCCACTACTGGATCGCGTCGCGGGTTTTCATGGAGTTGCACACGCAATGAATTGCTGGACCATCCTTGGCCTCCCGGCCGATGCCGATACACGCAGTATCAAACGCCAATACGCAATCCTGCTCAAACAGACGCGCCCGGATGAAGACCCCGAGGGCTTTCAGCGTCTGCGTGAGGCGTATGAACACGCGCTGAGCATCAAGGAATGGGAGCAATTGCGCGCGGATGACTCGGGCGACGATGCCCCGTGGGACCTGACTGGGCTGACGGTGGTTGAAGTCGACACGTTGCAACGGGTCACCCGTTCGCTGGACGGTGTCAGCCGTGTCGAGCTCGAACAACGTTATGCCGCCGCCCTTGAGCATGGCGCGGTCGATGTCATGGAAGATGCGGTGCTGAGGCATTGCGTCGAACACTTCGAGACGTCCGAAGCACTGCTCGAATGGGCGATGCAAACCTTTCACTGGTTCAGTCTCTGGCAGCGCCTGGAACTGGACGAAGACCTGATCGAACAGTTGTCGCAGCAGCGCAAGCGCTTGGCGGAGCGACTTGAAGCGCCGATATTTCTGGCCCGGCAACAGCGCCTCGCCGCCGAACCCGCCGCCACGCCGAAACATCGCGCCGCCCACTTGCTGTTGGCGCCTGGCACGTTCAGTCACCGCCGCGCCCTGGCCCGACGCTTGCGCGAAGACGATTGGGTGCAATGCCGCAAGCTCAGCTCTGCGTTGTACGCCAACCACCCGGACATCTGCGCAGACCTGCCCGGCGGTACACCGTTCTTCTGGCGTGACTGGGAACATACCCATGACAGCTGGCCGATGTACCTGGGTATTGTCCTGGCCTGCCTGGTCGGCTCTTTTATTCAGTTCGCGCCGTTGGGCACGCGTCTGGGCGGATTGATCGGCGTCGCGGTGTTCTGGTCGGTGATATTCGCGGTCGCCGGTTGGGTACTCAACTGGCTGACGGCGCACGTTGCCCATCGATTTTGGTTGCTGGACGATCGATTGAGTGTGCGCCTTTCGCCCTCGCTCATGCCCCTGCCGTTTGGCGTGCTGCGCGACTTGATTCCCTGCATGGCGATGGCGGCGGGCATTGGCAACGTGTATGGCGTGGTCGGCAGCATCGTTTACGTCATCACACTAACGGGTGTCGGACTTATCCGCCGACGGGAGGTCAAACCGCACGTTTCCTGGCAACACGCCAGCCCCTTGCTCAAACGCATCCTGATAGGCGCGGGTATTTTGGTGCTGGTTTTAGTACTCGGCGTGTTCAAAGTGATCTCAAGCCAAAGTACGGTCAACCGCAACCAAGGCCTGCAACAGTGGACCGAACGCTTGTGCAGCCGGATGCCGGTCACCGCCAGTGAATGCAACGCACCGGCCACTGTTGAGCAGTGGTACGGCCAGGAGAAACAGCCATGAACCCGAAATGGCTGTTCCCGGTGGCGACCATTGTGATGCTGATCCTGATGGGGCTGGCCGGCTCTTCGAAATTCGTTGCCCGCATCGATTTGTGGCTGGATCAACACGACGCTCCGCTCACCGCGCAGGCCAATGCCCTGAGCACGGTGATCGATTGCATCAACCGGGTCGACGTGCATTGGCGGGTGGCCTACGAACTGTACAAATCGCCGAAGCAACCTGCGGAACCGGTGCGAGACTGGATCGCCAACCAGCAGGATTTCGACGACAACGGTGCCAGTGATGCGCCCGCCATTCAAAGGGATATCTGTTCGCCGAAAATCAGCGAAAAGCTCAAGCTGCTGAAATACAACCCACCGCTGGCGTTGAAAGCCGATGCCTACGCGCAGGCATTACAGCAAGTAATGCCGCTTACGCAGCAAATCACCTTTTACCGACAGGCGCGTTTTTCGACCGCCATCAGTGAGGTGCAGCCCGCTTTTGCCGATCAATTCAGGCCCAGGGCCGAGGGCTACCTCACGGCGTCAACGGTACTGAGGCAGCAGGTTGAAGGGCTGGACCTTGAACAACGGCGCGAGCAACTCAACCTGATCGAAGCGCGTCTGGGCAAGGACATTCACTGGTATTTGCTGGCCTACATGATCCAGGCCAGGGACACGCTGAACCTTGTAACCGAGGGCGTGAACAATCGAACCCTGACGCCGCAGGCACTGGCTAAAACCATCGCTGAACTGCAATTGGCCTTGGATTACCTGCAGCAGTTCGGCCAACGCCATATGCCGGAAACGCAAAAACGTAACGAAGTACCCAGTTATCTCTGGTCGCACATCGCCAGGCCGACACAGAAGTATCTGGATGCCTTGAATGCTCTGCACAAGGACTGGAAGAACAAGGCTGAACCACAGCGATTGAGTGATGATTTTTATGCGGTGACGCGTGGATATGATTCGCTGATCAGCCATTACAACCGGTTGGCGCGAGCTGAGTATTGAGTGATGTGTTGTTCTTGAGGCCGCCATCGCGGGCAAGCCACGCTCCCTCAGGGGGATGCGTAAACTTGTGGGCGCCTGGCTTGCCCCGGGCGGCGTTCCGACGCAGAGGCCATCAATGAATACCGCTTCGGTGGCCGGCACCGTCTCCTGGTCAGGAGTACCGCTGGCCTTGTTGACCGTCGCGTCCACCCGTGCAATAGGGATCACTTCATAGGGTTAACCTCCACACCATTTGACAGACGCAGAGCATCCGGCAAAGCTGCACCGAGCTTGAATGCGCGCCTGACGGCAAACGCAACTGGACTACGGAAGTCGCCATGCCGAACCCTAAAAATAAAGCAGCACAGGCAAACCCTGATTCGCCACCGACCCTGATTAACCGCTACCTGTTTCCCGTGACCATCGGCGTATTGCTGGTGGCCATGGCGGCGATCGGCTGGTTTCTGCTGAGCAGCACGCCAGCGCCGATCAAAACCGTGCCCGTCAGTACGCCGGCCGTTCAGCCGGCCAAACCACAACCCGTCGTCGTGACACCGGCGAAGATGGTCGATGAGCAACAGTGTCAGGGCTGCCACAGCGAACAGATGAAGGATTGGCAGGGCTCCCATCACCAATTGGCGATGCAGGAAGCCAATGCCGAGACGATGCTGGGCGACTTCAATAACGTCACGTTCAAGGCGCAAAACGAAACCACCCGTTTCTCGCGCAAGGATGACGGGTTCTGGGTCAACACGCCCGGCATTGATGGAAAGAATGCCGACTTCAAAGTGGCCTACACCTTCGGCATCGCGCCGTTGCAGCAATACCTGATCGAGGTGGGTGAAGGTCGCTTGCAAGCGCTTGGCGTGGCCTGGGATACCGAGAAAAACCGCTGGTTCCACCTCTATCCGGGCCAGGGCGTGAATTTCAAGAACCCGCTGCACTGGAGCAAGCCGAGCCAGAACGCCAACTTCATGTGCGTCGAGTGTCACACCACCGGCTACAAGCGCAATTTCGACGCGGCCAAAAACACCTTCGACAGTCAGTGGAACAGCCTCGGTGTCGGTTGCCAGGCGTGCCACGGGCCCGCGTCCAACCACCTGGAATGGACGGCGAAGAAAGGTGATCTGATCCATGCCGGCTTTGCGGTCGACCTCAAGGACAAGGACGCCACGGTCGAAATCGAAACCTGTGCCCGCTGCCATTCGCGCCGCGCACCGCTGGATGACGGCTACACCGTTGGCAAGCGCTTGATGGACGACTACCTGCCGAGCACCCTGACCCGCGAGTTGTACGCGCTGGACGGCAAGATCAAGGATGAAGTGTTCGAACACGGCTCCTTCGCCCAAAGCAAAATGTTCGACAAGGGCGTGCGTTGCAGCAACTGCCACAACCCCCACAGCACCGAACTCAAGGCGCCGGGCAACGGTGTTTGCCTGCAATGCCACAACACCGCCGGCAAGACTTCGGTGGCAGGCGTCGACGGCAAGGGTTTGCAAGCGAAGAACTACGATTCCATCGAACACACTCGCCACACTCAAGGTCAGCCCGGCTCCCAATGCGTGGATTGCCACATGCCGGGCAAGTTCTACATGGGCAACGACTTCCGGCACGACCACAGCTTCAGCATTCCCAATCCGGAGCGGGCGAAAAAACTCGGCACGCCGGACGCCTGCCTGACCTGTCACCAAGGCAAGGCCAGCGACAAGGTCACCGAACAATTCAAGCTCTGGAACACCGCAACTACCGCGCAGGCGCCACGCTATGACGAAAGCCTGTGGCTGATTCGCAACGGTCAGCCCGGTGCCGCGCAAGCCTTGTACGAGCAGCTTCAGCGCAGCAATCTTCCGGCGATTCAGCGTGCGACATTGCTCGCAGAACTGCCGCTGTACCCGAGCGAACAGGCCTTGAAACTCGCGACCAAGGACTTGAGCCACCCCGCACCGCAAGTGCGTGAAAGCGCAGTGCGGGCGATCAGCGCGTTCCTGCCGCCACCGGAGCGTGCGCCGCTGCTGACGCCATTGCTGGGCGATCCGGTGAAGGCGGTGCGGATCGTCGCGGCCCGGGACCTGCTGAGCGTCGCGCGCAACGGATTGGGTAGCGCCCAGGCCAACTGGAACGCGGCCATTGCCGAATACGAAGCGGTGCAAAAAAGCCTGGCCGAGCGCGCCGAGGCCAACCTCAACCTGGCGATGCTCTACCAGGCCAGCGGGCGCAACGGCGAAGTCGAATCGCTGCTGCGCACCGCCCTCAAGCGTGATCCGGATTTCTACCCGGCGCTGGTCACGCTGGTGCAATGGCTGGAAGCCGATGGACGCGGCCAGGACGCGCAGACGCTGTTGGCGCAGAGCCTGAAAGAACACCCGGACGCCGCCCTCCTGCAACACACCCTGGGCTTGTCGCTGGTGCGCGCAGGTCAGTCAGCCCAAGCCATGCCGGCCTTGCGCAAAGCCGCGCAATTGGAACCACAAAACGTCCAATACGGCTACGTGCTGGCCGTGGCGTTGCACGACAGCGGCAAGGTCGATGAGGCCTGTGCAGAGCTGGAGCGGTTGTTGAAAGTGCAGCCGGCCAACCGCAATGCGCGGTTGTCGCTGATCCAGTACTACCTGGATAACGGGCAGGAACCGAAGGCGCAGGTGCTGTTGCAAGGCTGGAAGAAAATGAACATGGGGGATCCGGCGTTGAAGTGACGCTTTCGTAGCAGCTGCCTTGTGGCGAGAGGATTTATCCCCTCGCCACAAGGCAGCTGCTACATGGACCGTGGAATTACCAGGACGACCCACTCTTCAACGCCAACTCCCGCCGGCTGTTCGCCCGCATCGCCTTGATCAGCGACACCGTGCCCACCAAGATAATCACGCCGGCGAACAGAAAGTCGATGGTATACAGTTGGAAATCTTGCATCGGCCCCACCAGCAACACCCGAATCGCGCCGATACTCACCAGCGTGGCGAGAAAATCGATCCCCGGTTCATCGCGATAGAACACGTGCAGCAGCGGCAGGCACATCACCAGCAACAAGAGCAGCACGATCACCTTAAACGAGCCTTTGCGCTCGACGCTGAACGCGCACTCGTGGGCGCTGTAGGCCTTGTAGTCCTCATCGCGGATCATCGAGTTGCGTTCGTTGATGTAGTCGACGCGGTTGTACTTCTGGACCGGCGTGAAGGTGTTCGACATCTCCATCAGTGTGGTGATGTTTTTGAACCTCAGGTCGATGCGCTCGTTGCCCTTGAGGTAATACAGCACCGGTTTGTAGCCATAACGGTAGGTATCGAAGGGAAAATCCGTGGCCCGGCCCTGCACCCCGATGGGCCTTGGCTCGAGTTCGGCGTAGGCGCTTTTGTTGGCCGACGCGAGGTTGCGGCTCAGCGGCTGGACCTTGACCTGCTCAAGGAAAATCCGCGTGACACCGAACGACCACTGCAAGGGTTCCAGACGCAGGCGCAGTTCGTTGCGGCCCAGATCGTAGCGGTTGAAGGTGCGCTCGGACACCACCACGGCACCACTGAGCATGAACTCGCCGCGCACCGTGTTGGTGATGCGCAGCGTCAGTTGATCCTTGCCAAGCGCCGCAGCATCGCTGGCCGGAGGCGTGCCGCACCAGGCCGTACTGTCGAAAGCTGCGCCCAACTGGCCTTCACGGTTTTCCTTGAACACATAAAAATAACTGGCCCACAGCGCCAACATCAGCAACAGCGCAATCAGCCCCAAAATCTTTTTGCCCACACTCAAACCAGACTCCTTTCTTTGCCAACTCCCTGATAAGGCGCGGACTCTACCAAAATGCCATCAGCGGCCCAAGCAAAAACACCACAGCCATGATTTGTAGCAGCTGTCGAGCACCGCGAGGCAGCGTTCGGCTGCGCAGCAGTCGTAAATCCTGTGCCCACGGTTTACCTGACAGACCGAGTCGCCTGGTTTGACGACTGCTTCGCAGCCGAACGCTGCCTCGCGGTGCTCGACAGCTGCTACAGGGGTGGCGGTGCTTGTGGCAGTGACTATGAACCTGCGGCGCAGCACGTTACAGATTCACCTGAATACTAAAAAACCGTATCAGAGTGCGTCAGATCACCGCAGGCAGGGCTCGTATCTGATCCGCATAAACTCGGTTTTTCTGAGCCTGTTTTGTTTTCGGCAGGGTTTCTACAGTGGACGACATGCCAGTCCGGGTGGCCTGGCAAGACTTTGCAACCGTGGAAGCATTGACCATGAGCACAGCAACAATCGGACAGGCCTATAACTACAAGGTCGTCCGCCAATTCGTCGTGGCAACCATCGTCTGGGGCGTCGTCGGGATGGCGATGGGGGTGTGGATCGCCTCGCAACTGGTGTGGCCCGAGATGAACCTCGACCTGCCGTGGACCACCTTCGGCCGCTTGCGCCCGCTGCACACCAGCCTGGTGATTTTCGGCTTTGCCGGCAGCGCGCAATTCGCCGCCAGTTACTACGCGGTACAGCGCACGTGTCAGGTGCGGCTGTACTCCGACAAACTGGCGGCGTTCACCTTCTGGGGCTGGCAATCGGTGATTGTGGTGATGCTGATCACCTTGCCGCTGGGCTACACCACCACCAAGGAATACGCCGAGATCGAGTTCTCCGGCGCGGTGTGGATGACCGTGGTCTGGGTGGCTTACGCCATTGTCTTCTTCACCACCGTGGTGCAGCGCAATACCAGACACATCTACGTCGGCAACTGGTTCTTTGGCGCGTTCATCGTGGTGATCGCGATGCTGCACGTGGTCAATCACCTGTCGATTCCGGTGGATTGGTTCAAGTCTTATCCGGTGTATTCCGGGGCCACCGACGCCATGGTGCAGTGGTGGTACGGGCACAACGCGGTGGGCTTTTTCCTGACCACCGGGTTCCTCGGGATGATGTATTACTTCGTGCCGAAACAGGTGGGGCGGCCGGTGTATTCCTATCGGTTGTCGATCGTGCATTTCTGGGCGCTGATCACCCTGTACATCTGGGCCGGCCCGCACCACTTGCACTACACCGCGTTGCCGGACTGGGCGCAGTCACTGGGCATGGCAATGTCGCTGATCCTGCTGGCACCGAGTTGGGGCGGGATGATCATCGGCATGATGACGCTCTCGGGCGCCTGGCATAAATTGCGCACCGACCCGATCCTGCGCTTTTTGGTGCTGTCGCTGGCGTTCTACGGGATGTCGACGTTCGAAGGGCCGATGATGGCCATCAAAACGGTCAACGCCCTCTCCCACTACACCGACTGGACCATCGGCCACGTCCACGCCGGTGCTCTCGGTTGGGTGGCGATGATCACGTTTGGCGCCATCTACCACATGGTCCCGAAAGTCTTCGGTCGCGAGCAAATGTTCAGCACGCCGCTGATCAACCTGCACTTCTGGCTGGCGACCATCGGCACGGTGTTGTACATCGCCTCGATGTGGGTCAACGGCATCACCCAAGGGTTGATGTGGCGTGCGATCAACGACGACGGCACCCTGACCTACTCGTTCGTCGAGGCCTTGCAGGCCAGCCATCCGGGGTTCGTGGTGCGCTTTGCCGGCGGGGTTTTCTTCCTCAGCGGCATGTTGCTGATGGCCTACAACACGTGGCGCACGGTACGGGTTTCAGACGTGGCGATGGCTGAACGCGAAGCGCAGATTGCGTGAGGTTTGAGATGACCGAGATAGTGCTGAATCTGTTTGGGGTCGTGGGGTTTTGGCTGGCAATCGAGTATTGCCTGAAACACCAGACGGCCGAGAGCCTGGAGGATGCCAGCCTGATTCCGTTTGCCGATGACCCTGAGGTGGCGCGGCGGGTGGAGTTGGCGACGGGGAAGACTGTGAAGGCAGTGGCCCCGGAAGAAGCTAAACCCGGCTGGGGCAACCTCGAAATCTGACCCACCTGGCACATTACCCGTGGGAGCGAGCCTTTGTGGTGAGGGGATTTAACGAAACGTCGCACCGCCCCGTTGGGTCGCGAAGCGGCCCCAAAAATGGGACTGCTGCGCAGTCCAACGGGGATAAATCCCCTCGCCACAAAAGCTCGGCCCCACAATGGATTGGTGGATTCAGCCGCGTTCGCGGGGAATAAGGCTCTGCAACTGCTGCGCCAGGAAGTTCGCATCGAAGGCAAACGTATCCGGGTCTTTCAAGCCATTGGTCTTGCGCCATTGCCAGCTGATCGACGGCGGCAGGCACACCAACGAAATGCTGCCATACCGCGCGGCCGTCAACCCCATCACCGCCAACGAAATCTGACCGCCGGCGCCCATCACATCCGGCACGAACTCCACCGGTTTACCGGCAATGACAATGCCCAGTTTCTCGGTCTTGAACGTCGACGTCTCAGCCGGAACGCTTGGCCCTGAAGCGACATACACCTCGCGACTCACCTCCAGCAGATTCGGCACCTGGACCGGCTCCAGCCATTGCTGGATCTGGTCGAACAATTCACCGATACGCGTCGCCCACACGGCCGATTGCGACTCAAACACTTGCTTCTTGTGCGCTTCGCTTTCTGCGTAGTGGCGAAGCATCTCGCCCAGTTGCTGTACGTCGTCCATTGCAGTGTTCCTTTGGTTGAAGCGGTGCTGCGGACGTTGAGCATGGCAGATGCGCGCTGCCGGCGTACGACTAAAAGCGTGAACGGTATTGGCTAGGGGTCATGGCCAGGTATTTGCGAAACGCGCTGCCCATGTGCGACTGATGAGCGAACCCCGAATCCAGGGCGATACTCGCCAGGCTCAGGTCAGTGTGTTCGATCATGCGGCGTGCCGCTTGAAGTCGAATTTCCACCAGATAAGCGTGGGGCGTCAGGCCCGTCGCCTGGGTGAAATCGCGCAGAAACCGCAGCGGGTTCTGCCCGTATGTTTCGGCCAATTGCGCAAGCGCCAGGGGCTGGTGGAACTGCTCGGCGATCTGTTCCAGCACCCGGGCGAAGGACCTGGGATTGACCTGGCGCGTGGTGTCGACTTTCTGGTGGGTCAACTCAATGAGACCCAGCGTACATTGCTCAACCGCCAGCAGATCGGGCTGTGGGGCGAGCAACAGGCACCGCAACTCTCTCGCCAGGGTCAGCGCGGGTCGATTGCCTGAAGACTGCACACGGTGCGCGACGCTGGGTAACGGTTCACAGGCAAACGGTTCGTACAGACGCATCAACAGGTATTCACCACCGGTGGCGGACTCGGAGAACACCTCGACGCCGATCGGCGTATAAGCCAAAACACCCGGCAAGGTATCGAAATCCACCCGATGGTCGGAATTGATCGCGTGCACGCCCTGCTGACGCTCCAGCGTCACCCCGAGGGTTTGCGACTGCGCCGCGTCACGCGCGCTGTACGCCGCACGGGGCAAGAGTTGCAGGCAGACGTTGCCGTCGAACAAACGCTGGCTCATGACGTCAGGCATGTGAAATTTCCTGATAGATCGAAACCGGAATCCACTGGACACTCTCTCGCAAAGGGTTGCCAACCACAGGAGCACATCATGCGCACCATCGGCCTTATCGGCGGCATGAGCTGGGAGTCCAGCGCCGAGTATTACCGCCTCATCAACCAACAGGTTCGCGACCGGCTCGGGCCGTTGCGGTCGGCGAAATTGCTAATGTACAGCGTCGACTTCGGCCCTGTCGAACAGGCCCAACACGCCGGACGCTGGGACGATGCGGCGGCGATTCTGGTGGATGCGGCGCAGCGCCTGGAGGCCGGCGGCGCTGAATGCGTGGTGCTGTGTACCAACACCATGCACAAGGTGGCCGGGCAGATTCAGGCAGCGATCAGTATTCCGTTTTTGCACATCGCCGACCCGACCGGTCAAGCCGCCGTCGATAGCGGTGCGCTGAAAGTCGGTTTGCTCGGGACTGCGTTCACCATGGAACAAGACTTTCTCAAGGATCGCCTGAGCGCGAGGGGGTTGACGGTGCTGGTGCCGGACACCGAGGAGCGCAACGCCGTGCACCGGATCATCTATGAGGAGTTGTGCATCGGGGTGATCAGCGAGGCGTCGCGCAAGGTGTATCAGCAGGTCATCGAGTCGCTGACCCGGCGAGGCGCCCAGGCGATCATTCTCGGCTGCACGGAAATCGGCCTGTTGATCAAACCCGAGCACAGCGCCCTGCCCTTGCTCGACTCCACCGAACTGCATGCGCAGGCGGCGGTGGCGTTCGCGTTGGGTGACTGAGTCAGTCGGACCTGGGCGAGCGACGCAGACGCGCCATGCTCAACGTGTCGACCAGCCTGCCGTCACGCACGGCGTAGTCGCGGAACAGGCCTTCGGTTTCGAAACCGAACTTGCGGTAGAGGCCGATGGCCGCTTCGTTGTCGGCGTACACCGAAAGTTCGACCCGTTGCAGGTTCATCCAGTTGTCAGCGACGTCCAGCGCCGCCGCCAGCAGTTTTGAGCCCACGCCTTTGCCCTGCCAATCCACCGCGACCGCCATGCCGAGATTGCCGGCATGGCTGCGGCGGATCCGCGAAAACTGCTCCAGGCCAATGTTGCCGATGACCGAGCCCTGATGCAGCGCCACCAGTTTCACCAGCCGCTCGTTATCCGACGCCAGGCGTTGGCGCCAGATCTCGGCGGATTGAAACGGCATTTGCAGGACCTGACGGGTAATGGCCGGGTCGTTGTAGAGCGCGGTGACGCCGTCGATGTGGGATTCGCTGAAGCGTTCGAGGGTGATGACAGAATCGGTGGCGGGCATGGGTGACTCATCCTTGATGCAGACATGGCCGCCCACTCTACAATGCCTTCTTGCGGCATGGCGAGATCCAATGTGGGAGCGGGCTTGCTCGCGAATGCAGTGGGTCTGTCAGCATTGATTTGACTGACCCACCGCTTTCGCGAGCAAGCCCGCTCCCACAGGTGGATCGGCGTCAGGCTTCGAACCACTCGCGCCGCTCGTTGAAGGTGTTTTGGATCAGTTCGACGATCATGTGCACTTCTGCCCGCCCCGTGGACTCGGCGTTGACGGCCATCCACACCTGCCTCTGCATCGACTGGTCGAACACCCCCGATAACCCGATCAGGCCGCGGTCAAACCGGCTCATGTAATTGGGCAGCAAACCAATGCAGGCGCTGCAACGAATCATCTCCAGCATCAGCTCATAAGAATGCAACTGCACCACGCCGGCCAGGCGCTGGTCGACCACGCCGTTCCATGGTCGAAAACTCTCGACCTGACGATCCGGCTGCCATTGCACCAACATGAAGTCGGCCAGGTCATCGAGGCTGGCGGGGCGGGCCGCCACCCGCGAATACCGTTTGGCGATGTGCGGCAGATAGTTCAGTCGCGCCAGACGCTGAGGCTCGCTGACCGGGAAACTCGGGCCTGGCAGCGGTGAGTCAGTACCGGCCAGCCACAGCACCACATCGGCACTGATGGCTTGCAGCGACAGTTCGCCGTCCAGCGTAATGATGTCGAGGCGCACGCTGGCGTTGCGTCGCAACAGCGCGACCAGATCGCGGCCCAGAATGTCGTGCAGAATCGACTCAGCCACGGCCAGCCTAATCAAGGGCTGTTCGATCACCGGCACGTCGTGCTCATGAGCCAGCGCAATCAATTGCGCCTGCAACTGCAACCCTTCATGACTCAACGCCAGGCCATTGTCCTGGTGATTGAACAGCGAACACTGCAATTGCGTTTCAAGCTGCGCCAGGTGTTTGCGCAACAGGGTTGATTTGATATTGAGGCTGCGGGCCGCCTGCATGAAACAACCGCAACGGGCACTGACCCGGAAAGACTGCGCCAGCACCGGGTCGATCCGGGCGGCGGGGGTGGATTCCATGAATGACATCAATGACTCCTGTCGATCTATCCGTGAGGACCTCATCCTGCGCAGCGTTTATGAACCTGACGTGACACCCCGAACGGAAAATCGATTCAGCTGCTGGGGCTTTGCCGAAAACTCACCGCCAGGCGATTCCAGCTGTTGATGGTGGTGACCGCGATGGTCAAGTCGACCATTTCGCTTTCATTGAACTGCTCACGCGCCACGGCGTAGACGTCGTCCGGCACATGGCTTTCAGAGAGCAATGTCACCGCTTCGGTCCAGGCCAGCGCGGCGCGTTCGCGAGGGTTGAAGAAGCCGCTGTCGCGCCACACCACAATCGAATACAAGCGCCGATCCGTCTCGCCAAGGCGCCGCGCGTCCACTGAATGCATGTCAGTGCAGAACGCGCAGCCATTGAGTTGCGAGGCGCGGATCTTGATCAAAAGGCCAGTTTCCGCAGGACGATTGGCGGCGCTGCACGTCCCACGCGTTGCGCCAGATTGCCGGTTCCAAAGGTTTCTACAGCCTGCCCGAAGGCCTGCCGGCACTGCGCAACGCGATCGCCCGGCACATCGCGTTTTCCCGCGGGGTCAATTGCCAGGACGAAGACGTGGTGGTGTGCAACGGCGCGCAGCAGGCGCTGGACCTGATCTCCCGGGTGCTGACCCGTCCAGGCAGCATTGTCGCCATGGAAGAACCCGGCTATCCGCCGGCTCTGCTGCTGTTTGGCACCCACGGGGCCACGGTGATCGGGGTGATCGGGGTGCCGGTGGATGCCGAGGGTATTGAGGTGGACAAGATTCCCCTTGGTACCCGGCTGATTTACGTCACACCGTCACACCAGTTCCGGCTGGGCATGCCGATGAGTCAGGCGCGCCGGGCTGCACTGCTGGAGCGAGCTCACGAGTTGGGCGCGATCATCATCGAGGACGATTACGACAGCGAGTTTCGCTATGAAGGCCGCCCGACCGATTCACTGCAAAGCATGGATGAACGCGGCATCGTCGCCTGCGTCGGGACCTTTTCGAAAACCATGCTGCCGGAGTTGCGCCTCGGTTATGCGGTGTTGCCGCCGGCGATTCTTGAAGCCGTCATCCGCGCCAAGCAACTGACCGACCTGCACACCTCGACCCTGCCCCAATGGGCGCTGGCCAAGTTCATCGCCGAAGGTTGCCTGCTCAAGCACATCCGGCGCTGCCATACGATCTATGCCGGGCGTCGCGAGCGGATCCTGTCGCGCATGGCGGGCGACCTTTCACCCTGGCTTGAACCTGTGCCTACCACGGCCGGGTTCCACATGGTGGTGATGTGCAAAGTGCCTATCGATCTTCCATTGGTGATCGACTTGGCGAAAAAGGTCGAAGTCGGGCTCTACGCCATCGACAGCTTTTTCTACCAGCAAGTACCACGGGCCGGGCTTTTCCTGGGTTTTGGAGCCATAGAAACCCTGGACATCGACGTCGCCCTGGACCGTTTGCGCGACATCTTGCAGCAGGTGGCCTGATCGATTGGTCTGCGGCTTTTTCCGGCGATTGGCTATTGGCTGTCCACAGGTGCAGGCCTATCCTGCATAAGCGTTATCCCTCAATGAGCAGGATTCGCCCGGCCTGATTCAGGAGTGTGAGCAATGTCCAACAAAGTGATCAATACCGTACAGGTGCAGGCCGCCGCCGGCCGCTCGGAAGAGCTGGGTAAGCAACTGCAAAAGATTGTCGATACCCTGCGTCAGCAACCGGGCTGTGATTCCTATATGGTCGACCGCTGCCCAGAGGACAGCAACCGCTGGACCGTCAGCGCCCGCTGGCAATCGGAAGCGGCCATGCAATCGCATTTCAACTGCCCTGAAGTACAAGGATTTATTGGCCTGATCGATGAAAACCTGGCCAGAACCGTGGACTTCAACAGCTTCCCGATTCGCTAACGCCAAACCCTGTGTAGCAGCTGCCGAGCAGCGCGAGGCTGCGTTCGGCTGCGAAGCAGTCGTAAAATCAGACCCCGCGGTGTTTCAGGTGGACCGTGCGGGTCGGGTTTACGACTGCTTCGCAGCCGAACGCAGCCTCGCGCTGCTCGGCAGCTGCTACATCAATCATGCGGAGGATTGGTCCCCTCACCTTCGCGAACATGTACGAACCGGCCGGCTCGGAACATTTGGTCTCAAAAAATGCAAGTACAACCAAGCCCGCCAAACTGTTGGTATTCATGGTGTTGTCCCCCGACGAGAAAGTGTTGATCCCACTGGAAAACTGATCGCTGACGGGACAGCCATAAATATAAAGGCCCGAATTAACGTTTCGTCAAGTGATCCCTGCAGCGTCAGTTCGGCTCGG
This sequence comes from Pseudomonas sp. LBUM1660, assembly GCF_059695935.1. Classification (NCBI taxonomy): domain Bacteria; kingdom Pseudomonadati; phylum Pseudomonadota; class Gammaproteobacteria; order Pseudomonadales; family Pseudomonadaceae; genus Pseudomonas; species Pseudomonas sp. LBUM1660. Next base: position 3,489,819 of record NZ_CP166795.1, read on the forward strand.
TGACGGTGTACCCGGACATGCAAAGCCTCAGGGCGGCGAAGCCCGATGTGGTCGCTATTGTCGACACCCGTCGCCAATTGATCACATCGCGCAGTTCGGATATCGAAGCGAATGTGAGTGCGGACTTCTATGACTCAAACTTCAACTACATCGGCACTGCGCAGGGGCATGACGCCAAAGCGCTAAGTCCATTATGGGCAGACTACAAACGCAGTGAAGAGATCGTGGCGGATATTAACGAACAACAGAATGTGCAAGTGCGGGCACTGCAAAAGTTTGACCAGTCGCTCAGTAATTTATTGACCAGGCCGACTGATAAAGTTTCGATGATTGATAACGCAACAGCGTCAGAAGTTGTATTAAGGCTAATGACCCCATCGCGAGCAGGCTCGCTCCCACATTGGAATGTATTTCAAATGTGGGAGCGACGATTCGACTTGCCCGCGAAGGGGCCAAATCAGCCAACACAAAACTTGCAGGCAAAAAAAAGCCCCGCATCTCTCAATGCGGGGCTTGTTCATTCAACGCCTGATCAGGCCGCCGGTTCCAGCTCGGCAGCTGTTGTAACAGGCGCAGACACTACCGCTTGCCCGCTCAACGCCAGGTCCAGCAGTTCACGGTTGGCCACCGCGTACATAGCGTAGTCAGTGCCGCTGGCGGCACGGATTTCTACCAGCATGGCGCGCCAGCGTTCGATCATGCCTTCGTGCTGTTCCATCCACAGCTCCAGACGGGTTTCCACGTCCTGAGTGCCGTCGCCCTGTTGCAGGACGGAGATGGTGATCGCACGTTGCTGCCAGTCGACGTCATCGCGGAACGCTTCACGGGCCAGGGCTTGCCAGTTGTTTTCAACCGGCAGAGCGCTGATCTGTTGCAGGTACCAAGTGATGTCCAGGGCGCTGCCCACGGCGAAGTAAGCCTTGGCCACATCCGCAGGGTTCTGGCCAGTCACGTCGGAGGCCTCGATGATCGGCAGCAGGGTGTACAGGTGCGAAGTGCCAGCCACCATACGCGCGAGCAACTCCGGCACACCGGCTTCGACGTAAGCCTCATAGCGGGTCTGCCAGTTCTCGTGGATCTCGCCACTCAGCAGTTCGTCGAGCTTGAGACCCAGCTCCTTCAGATGCGGACCGAAGTGCGCGACGTCACGGGCAGCATTCTGCTCGTTGCGACGGGCACGCAGGAACCAGCGCGTAGCACGACGGCCCAGGCGCATCAGCTCGTCCATCAGCTCCAGTTGCACGTCGGCGGAGACCTGATAATCCAGGGCTTCGATCTGACGGAACCAGTGTGGGAGGTGGAAGATGTCACGCACGATCACATAAGCACCGGCCACGTTCGCCGGGCTCATGCCGGTCGACTCTTTGAGTCGCTGAACGAAGGTGATGCCCATGTGGTTGACCAGATCGTTGGCGATCTGGGTGCTGACGATTTCGCGTTTCAGACGGTGACGGCGCATGGCTTCGGAGAACTTGCTCACCAGGCTCGGCGGGAAAGCGGTTTCCATGTCGCGCGTCAGGTAGTCGTCGTCCGGCACCTGGGAATTGAGCAGCGCTTCCTTGAGGTCGATCTTGCTGTAGGAGATCAGCACCGACAGCTCGGCACGCGTCAGGCCGTGGCCTGCAGCGATGCGCTCGTTGATGGCTTCTTCGGCCGGCAGGAACTCGATGGCGCGATCCAGCTTGCCGCGACCTTCCAGATCGTTCATCAGGCGCTTGTATTCAGCGATCCGCGGCAAGGCACGACGGGCCGCCAGGGACAGGGCCTGAGTCTGCTTGTAGTTGTTGCCCAGGACCAGGTTGCCGACTTCGTCGGTCATGCTCGCGAGCAACTGGTTGCGTTGCTTGTCGGTCATGTCACCGGCCTGAACCACTTCGTTCAGCAGGATCTTGATGTTCACTTCGTGGTCGGAGCAGTCCACGCCACCGGCGTTGTCGATGAAGTCGGTGTTGGAACCGCCGCCATTGAGGCCGAATTCAACACGACCCAGTTGGGTCATACCGAGGTTACCGCCCTCGCCCACGACTTTGCAGCGCAGTTCGTTGCCGTTCACGCGCAGTGCATCGTTGGCCTTGTCGCCGACATCGGCGTGGCTTTCGGTGCTGGCTTTGACGTAGGTGCCGATACCGCCGTTCCACAACAGGTCCACTGGAGCCTTGAGCAAGGCGTTCAGCAGTTCGGTCGGGGTCAGCTTGTCCGCCTGGATGTCGAAACGCTCTTTCATCTGCGGGGAAATCGCGATGCTTTTCGCGCTACGGGAGAAGATCCCGCCGCCTTCGGACATGATGCTGGTGTCGTAATCCGACCAGGCCGAACGTGGCAGGTCGAACAGGCGCTGACGCTCGGCGAAGCTGTTGGCAGGCTCCGGGTTCGGATCGATGAAGATATGCAGGTGGTTGAAGGCTGCGACCAGTTGCAGCTTGTCGGACATCAACAAGCCGTTACCGAACACGTCACCGGCCATGTCGCCGACGCCCACCACGGTGATGCTGTCTTCCTGGACATTGATGCCGCGCTCGCGGAAGTGACGTTGAACGCCTACCCACGCGCCCTTGGCGGTGATGCCCATCTTCTTGTGGTCGTAACCGGCCGAGCCGCCGGACGCAAAGGCGTCGCCGAGCCAGAAGCCGTAGTCGATGGCGATACCGTTGGCGATGTCGGAGAAGGTTGCAGTGCCCTTGTCCGCAGCGACCACCAGGTACGGGTCATCGTCGTCATGACGCACGACGTTGGCCGGCGGAACCAGCGCGCCGTCCTTCAGGTTGTCGGTGATGTCCAACAGGCCCGAAATGAAGATGCGGTAGCAGGCGATGCCCTCGGCCGCTATCTCGTCCCGGCTGCCGCCCAGTGGCAAGCGACGCGGCAGGAAGCCGCCCTTGGCACCCACTGGCACGATGACCGAGTTCTTCACTTGCTGGGCTTTTACCAGGCCCAGGACTTCGGTACGGAAGTCTTCTTCACGGTCAGACCAGCGCAGGCCACCGCGAGCCACGTTGCCGAAGCGCAGGTGCACGCCTTCGACGCGAGGTGAGTAAACGAAGATTTCGAACTTCGGTACTGGCTTCGGCAGCTCTGGAATCTGGTGCGGGTTGAACTTGAAGCTGAAGTAGGACTTGTTCTTGCCGTTCGCATCGGTCTGGTAGAAGTTGGTCCGCAGCGTGGCCTTGATCAGGTCCAGATAGCGACGCAGGATACGGTCTTCGTTGAGCACCTGGACTTCGTCCAGCGCGGCAATGATCGCGTGTTCCAGGCGTTGCTGCTTGTCTTCCAGATCGTCGCTGGTGAGCTTGCGCGCCAGGTAGAAACGAGTCTTGAACAACCGGGTCAACTCGCGAGCGATGTCGGTGTGGTTGTTCAGGGTGCTGGCGATGTAACCCAGGTCGAAGCCCAAGCGGATCTGCTTCATGTAACGCGCGTAGGCACGCAGCAACGCCACATCGCGCCAAGGCAGGCCGGCGGTCAGCACCAGACGGTTGAACGCATCGTTCTCGGCATCGCCACGCACGATGTGGACGAAGGCGTCCTGCAAGGTGTCGTTGAGTTGCTGGATGTCGAGATCCAGGCCTTCAGCGGCGGTGAACGCGAAGTCGTGAATCCAGAACTCGCGGCCATTGTTGTGGCGCAGGCGATACGGGAATTCACCCAGTACACGCAGGCCGAGGTTTTCCAGGATAGGCAAGACGTCGGACAGTGCCAGCGGGGTATCGGCGTGATACAGCTTGCAGTGCAGTTCGCGCTGGCCGGAGACCTGACCCAGTGGCTGATAGAAGCTCATCACCAGTGGATTTTTTTCGTTCAGGCTCAGCAGGTGCTGCATGTCGACCACCGCCGAATGCGCGGCGAAGCGCTCGCGGTACCCGGCAGGGAAGCCTTTCGGGAAATCGGCCAGCACGTTGGTGCCGCTCGCTTCACCGAAGCTTTCAACCGTCAGGCTCGCGTAATCGTCCTGCCAGCTGCGGCAGGCTTGAACCACTTCTTTTTCCAGCAGAACCGGATCGATGTCGAGACGGTTCTTCGGATCGACGCGCAGAATCAGTTGCACGCGCGCCAACACGGACTCGGAGAAGAAGGTCCAGAACTCGCAGTCCGAGGCTTTCAGGCGATCCATCAGCACTTGCTGGATCTTCTGGCGCACTTCGGTGGAGTAGATGTCGCGCGGCACGTAGGCCAGGCAGTAGCAGAAACGGCCGTAGGGGTCTTTGCGCAGGAACACGCGGATCTTGTTGCGTTCCTGGATCTGCACGATCGACATCACGGTGCTGAACAGCTCGTCCACCGGGGTCTGGAACAGATCGTCGCGCGGCAGCACTTCGACCACCTGCGCCAGTTCCTTGCCCAGGTGAGCCTTGGGCTGGAAGCCGGAACGGCGTTCGATTTCTTCGACCTTGCGGCGGATGTACGGAATGACCCGCACGCTCTCGCCATACACCGAAGAGGTGTACAGGCCCATGAAACGGCATTCCTTGATGACGTTGCCGTCGGCGTCGATTTCACGGATCGACACGTAGTCCGGGTAGGCCGGACGGTGCACACGGCTTGGGTGTGCAGCCTTGGCGAACGACAACAGGGTCGGTTCGCGCAGGTAGTTCACGGCGTAGTCTTCGATGCGCAGGTCATCGTAGGTCAGGCCGGTGCGCAGCAATTTGGTCAGGCCGAGGAACGAATCCTGGTCGTAGACGATGTGGCCGCCGTCGACTTCATCGCGAACCACGAACTCTTCATAGCCCAGGAACGTGAAGTGGTTGCCCACCAGCCATTCCAGGAAGCTTTTGATTTCGGCTTTTTCTTCAGGATCGACAGCGAACTGGCTGCTGTCCAGGTGGCTCAGGATTTCCTGGACCTTGGCTTTCATCGGTTCGAAATCGGTGACCGCGACGCGGACTTCACCGAGAACCTGCTCCAGCTCTTTGGTCAGGACATTGAGCTCGGCCGCGTTGGCGCAACGGTCGATTTCCAGGTACATCAGCGATTCTTGCAGAATGCCTTCGCCCTGGGTGCCTTTCGGCAGGATTTCCAGCAGCTCGCCCTTGCTGCCGCGACGCACGCTCAGCACAGTGGTTTGCAGGGTATGAATGCTGTAGCCGCGACGGTTCAGCTCGGTACGCACCGAGTCCACCAGGAATGGCAGGTCGTGGTGCAGCACTTCGACCGCGGTGTGGGTCGACTGCCAGCCGTGGCGTTCGTAATCCGGGTTGTAGACGCGCACTTGCGGTTGCGCGTGATCGAAGCGCTCAAGCAGGCGCCACGCAGAAAGGGTGCAGCCGGCGAGGTCGGACAACCGACGCTGGGTCAGCTCGTCCAGGGAAATGATGCCGAAGAATTGTTCAGCGAACAGCGCCACTTGTGGCAGTGCCTGTTCACTGATGTGCTGGGCCAGTGCCGCTTGCAGTTGGTGCTGGAAGTCGGCTTTGCTGGCTGCGGTGAAGAACGCCATCTGTGGTACTCCGCTTGGGCTTGTTATTGATGGAAGCGTCGCGTGCAAAACCCCTTTCGGGGCGATCCGTCACCCTGTTCCTGATTCTCGGGCAGAGGAAACAGGGTGACAGGTGGGTGAAGCTGGACGAGACACTCAGGTCACATTCACCTTCCATGAGGGTTATCGGCAAAAACGCCTGTGCGATGAATTGCACAATGCCTTTACGGATATCCATTCGATGCGCAGCTTAACGAGTGCGGTAACGCCTGTGCTTGCGGCGCTGCGACATATTCGGTCATCGGTACGCAGCTCACGGCATGCGCCTCGAACAACACTAGCAGCCGTGCGGGAAAACGGGCGTTTTATCCCCGGTTTTACGGCACATCCGTACCAGAAATGACCAGTAACACTCCAAGTGTTCACGACACATACTCTGACACTCAGGCGAGCAGAAATTCCCGAGGGCTGGCAGAATCGCCTTTTATTGCATTCACAATGCTCGCCGAGCCAGGATTCCCCCCCATGCAAATGACCACCGCACTCTTGATCGTCAACCCGTGCGATGACGAAGAAGACAACATGGCCATGCTCTGCTGCCACAGCGATCAGGGCGACATGTTCCTGATGACCCGTTACCCGGACGAGGACGCGCTGGACATCACCCTCGACGGCGAGCCTTCGACGCTCGATGGCGTGAAAGTCACGCTCAGCCCTACCCGATTGCTGATCGAAATCGCGGCGGCGGATGCGGATGCGTTGAATGGGGATGATTCGCTGGAGATCATTCACAGCACCGATGCGAGCGATCTGGCGGAGGTTGAAGAAACGTTGCAGAACATCCTCAAGGGGACTGGCACCTATATCAGCGAGCTCTGATTTTCGGCGCCTGTGCCGGCCCCTTCGCGGGCAAGCCTCGCTCCTACAGGTCCAGCACGGGTCCTGGTGTAGGAGCGAGGCTTGCCCGCGAAGGCGTCCGAAAGAACAACACCATTGCCCCGCCCTACAATTTTCAAACAATTTCCCCAACCATTTCCCACTCTTTGCACAAAATGCCGTTAGTCGTCGCCCCCCGCGATGGATTAAAGTAGCGCCCCCAGCCCTGGCGTTATTCGAACGTCTTCGGTCACCCTTTCCAGGAACAGTCATCGATGGAACATCGTGAAGCGCTGCTAGCGCTGCGAACCTTTCTTTCAACGCAGATTCTCGGCCAGGAAAAACTCATCGAGCGCTTGCTCATCGCCTTGCTCGCCGACGGCCACATGCTGGTCGAAGGCGCCCCGGGGCTGGCCAAGACCAAGGCCATCAAAGAACTCGCCGAAGGCATCGAAGCCCAGTTCCATCGCATCCAGTTCACCCCCGACCTGCTGCCGGCCGACATCACCGGCACGGAAATCTATCGCCCGGAAACCGGCAGCTTCGTGTTCCAGCAAGGACCGATCTTCCATAACCTGGTGCTGGCGGATGAAATCAACCGCGCCCCGGCCAAGGTTCAATCGGCATTGCTGGAAGCCATGGCCGAGCGTCAGGTCAGTGTCGGGCGCAGCACTTACGAACTGTCGCCACTGTTTCTGGTGATGGCCACGCAAAACCCGATCGAGCAGGAAGGCACCTATCCGTTGCCGGAAGCTCAGCTCGACCGCTTCCTGATGCACGTCAAAATCGGCTTCCCGGATGCTGCCGTCGAGCGCCGGATCCTGCAACAGGCCCGTGGCGAAGCCCTTAACGGCGAAACCAAACCCGAGCGCCGGGTCAGCCAGCAGGCGATTTTCGCCGCGCGCAAGGAAATCCTCGGCCTGTACATGGCCGACGCCGTGGAGGAATACCTGGTGCAACTGGTCATGGCCACGCGCACCCCGGCCAAGTTCGACCCGGAGATGGCCGAGTGGATCGCCTACGGCGCCAGTCCTCGTGGTTCGATTGCCCTCGACCGCTGCGCCCGGGCCCACGCCTGGCTGGCCGGTCGCGACTTCGTCAGCCCGGAAGACATTCAAGCGGTGCTGTTCGACGTGTTGCGCCACCGCATCATTCTTTCCTTTGAAGCCGAAGCCGCTGGCATCGATCAGGACCGGGTGGTCCAGCGGATTCTCGACGTCGTAGCCGTCGCTTGACCCCGATGAACGCCCTCCTGCCGCCCGAGCCGGGCATCCGCGTCAGCCTCGCCGAGCTGATCGAGATGCGCCATCGCGTGCGCGAAGTGCAGCTGTTTTCCACGCCGAGCCAGCGTAGCCCGCTGATCGGCCTGCACCACTCCAAGCTGCGCGGCCGGGGTGTGGACTTCGATCAGGTGCGGGTTTACCAGGCCGGCGACGACGTGCGCACCATCGACTGGCGCGTCACCGCCCGCACCCAGGAGCCGCACACCAAGCTGTTTCATGAAGAACGCGAGCGGCCGATTTTCATCATGGTCGAGCAAAGCCGTCGGCTGTTTTTCGGCTCCGGGCTGATGTTCAAATCAGTGCTGGCCGCCCAGGCGGCGAGCCTGATCGGCTGGGCAGCCCTTGGCCATAACGACCGGGTCGGCGGGCTGGTGTTCGGCGACAACGAGCACTACGAGATCAAACCCCGGCGCAGCAAACAAAGCCTGCTGCAACTGCTTAACCGTCTGGTGCGGGTCAATCAGTCGCTGCACACCGAAAGCGAGCAGAACCGCGACTCCCTCAACCTGGCGCTGCGTCGTGCGCGGGAAGTGCTGCGCCCCGGCAGCCTGGTGATCGTGATCTGTGATGAACGTGCCTTGACCGAAGGTTCTGAACAGCAGCTGAGCCTGTTGTCGCGCCATTGCGATTTGTTGCTGTTGCCCCTGTCCGACCCGCTGGATCACGCCCTGCCCGCCGCCGGGCTGCTGCGCTTCGCCGAACGCGGCGCGCAACTGGAACTCGACACGCTGAATTTCGACCTGCGCCAGACCTACCGCGCTCAGGCCGAAGCGCGTATTGCCCGCTGGGAACTGCTCGCGCAAAAGCTGCGCGTGTTGCTGATGCCGCTGAGCACCCAGAGCGAGATGGTCGAGCAACTGCGCGAGTACCTGAACCCTCAAAAACCGGGGAAAGGTCGATGAGCAGCCTCGATCAACTGCAACCGCTGATCTCGCCGCCGCCCGTCGAGTTCTGGCCACCTGCGCCCGGCTGGTGGCTGTTGCTGTTATTGCTGCCGCTGATCGGTTTCGGTCTGTGGAAAGCGCGGCGATTCATTCCGAACAAACGCCCGATAGTGCGCGCCGAACAACCGCTGGACCCGGTGCGTATCGCCGCATTGGCCGAACTGGCGCAGATGCCAAAACCCTACGACGGCGCCCCGGCCGGCGCCTGGTTGCAGCAACTCAACGGCTTGCTCAAACGCCTGTGCCGCAACCATTACCCCTACAGCCAGAGCCATACCCTCAACGGGCGCAAGTGGCTGGCGTTCCTCGACAACCGGTGCCCGGCCGCCGGCCTGACCCGCTGGATGGTGCTGGTCGAAGGCGCCTACAAACCCGAATGCAAACTCGACGACAAGGCCATCGCCGGCCTCACTCAAGCCGTCGATACCTGGATTCGCAAACATGTTTGAGTTCGCCTGGCCGTGGATCTTTGTCCTGCTGCCGCTGCCCTGGTTGATGCGCGTCCTGCTGCCGGTGGCCGACAGCGGCGAACCGGCACTCAAAGTCAGTTTCCTCAACGACCTCGAAGGCCTGGCCCGCCGCCGTGCACGGGCCAACCTGCCGGCCTGGCGCCAGCAAGCACCGTTCATTCTGTTGTGGCTGTTGTTGCTGATAGCGACGGCGCGCCCGCAATGGCTGGGCGAACCGCTGCCGATTGCCGCCAGTGGTCGAGATCTGCTGGTGGCCGTGGACGTGTCCGGCTCCATGGATTTCCCCGACATGCAGTGGCAGGACGAAGACGTCAGCCGACTGTCGCTGGTTCAGCACTTGCTCGGTGACTTCCTTGAAAGTCGCGACGGCGATCGCGTCGGCCTGATCCTGTTCGGCAGCCAGGCGTACCTGCAAGCGCCATTGACGTTCGACCGGCACACCGTGCGCGTGTGGCTGGACGAAGCGCGAATCGGCATCGCCGGCAAAAACACCGCCATCGGCGATGCCATCGGCCTCGCCCTTAAACGCCTTCGCATGCGTCCAGCCCAGAGCCGCGTGCTGATCCTGGTCACGGACGGCGCCAACAATGGCGGTGAAATCGACCCGCTCACGGCGGCGCGGCTGGCGGCCAAAGAAGGCGTGAAGATCTACCCGATCGGCATCGGCGCCGACCCGGAGCAAAGCGGCACCTTGGGTTTCCTCGGGGTCAATCCGAGCCTGGACCTCGATGAACCGGCGTTGAAGGCCATCGCCCAAGCCACCGGCGGTCAGTACTTCCGCGCCCACGATGGCAAAGAGCTGCAGTCGATCAAGGACACCCTCGACACACTTGAGCCAGTGACTCAACAACCGACCCAGGCTCGCCCGGCGCAGGCGTTGTATCACTGGCCTTTGGCGCTGGCGTTGTTGTTGAGCATGTTGTTGGTGGTGCGCGAGCGTTGGCCGGACAACCCACTGCAACGGCTGTTTACCAAGGACCTTTTTTTGCAGACGCAACTGCCTGACTGGCGCCAGCGGCTCAAACGCCTGCGTCTGCGGAGGCGCCGATGAGTGCGCTGTGGCCGTACTGGTTTCGCCCTTGGTGGCTGCTGTTGTTGCCGCTGTTGGGCTGGCTGCTCTGGCAACTCTGGCATCGGCAAAAACGCGCCGGACGCTGGCAGATGATCCTGCCACCGGCCTTCCACGCCGCACTGCTGAGCGGTGGCAACGGTCGCGATAACAAGTTGCCGTGGGTCGTCCTTGGCGTGGCGTGGGTATTGACCGTCCTGGCCTTGTTGGGGCCGAGTTGGGAGCGCGTCGAACAAATCAGTCAGAAACCCGCCGACCCGCTGGTGGTTGTGCTTGAGCTGACCCCGGAAATGCTCGCCACCGACGTTGCGCCGAACCGACTCGAACAGGCCCGACGTAAACTGTTGGACCTGCTGCAAGTCCGCAGCGACGCGCAGACTGCAATCGTCGTCTACGCCGGCAGCGCCCACACCTTGGTGCCGCTGTCGGATGACCTGTCGACCAGCCGTAATCTGCTCGATGCGCTCAAGCCTTCGCTGATGCCCGAAGCCGGCCATCGCGCGGACCTCGCGGTGACCAAGGCCCTGGCACTGCTGAATCAGGGGGATTTGGGTGAAGGCCGGATCCTGTTGATCGGTTCCACCCTGACGGACCTGGAACGTGAAGGTATTCGCCAGGCGCTGGACCGAAAATCGACGCAGTTCCTGATGCTCGGCATCGGCACTGCCGAAGGTGCGCCGGTCGCTCAGGAGGACGGCAGTTTCCTCAAGGACGATCAGGGCGCGATTCTGGTGCCGCACCTAGACAGCCCCAGCCTGAAAGCCTTTGCCAGCGACCTCGGCGGAGACTATCGTCCGGCGCGTCTGGACGACACCGACCTGCGTGGACTCGGCCTGCTCGACGGCCCACGCACCCTGCGCAACGACGGCCAGACTTTGCGCCTCGACACCTGGGCCGATCAGGGTTACTGGTTGCTGCTGCCGCTGTTGCTGCTGGCGGCGTGTGCTGGTCGTCGTGGCTGGCTATTCTGCCTGCCGCTGCTGTTCCTGCTGCCGCAACCCAGTTATGCCTTCGACTTCGAAGACTTGTGGTTGCGCCCCGATCAACGGGGCCTGCATTTGCTCAGGCAAGGCCATCCGGCGAAGGCTTCGCAGCATTTCGAGGATCCGCAGTGGCAAGGCGTCGCGCTGTATGAGGCCGGCGACTACAGCGGCGCCGCCCAGCAGTTCGCCCAGGGCAACGACGCCCACGCCCACTACAATCGTGGCAACGCCCTGGCCAAAAGCGGTGAGCTGGAAGCGGCGCTGGATGCTTACGATCAGGCACTGGAACAGCAACCGGATTTGCGCCCGGCACAGACCAACAAGGCGCTGGTGGAAAGTCTGCTCAAACAGAAAAACACCCCGCCACCGGTCGAGCCGCAGAAAACCGCCAATGACGAGACCGAGAACACCGAGCAAGAACCGCCACCGGGTGCCGCCACGCAACCGGCGGACAATGACCATCCGACATCCGACGTCGAGCAGTCCACGCCGGACGCCGGGCAGCAGGCCACCACGCCACCGAAACCGGGCACCAATGAAGTCCCGGGCAGCGAGTTGGGGGACGAGCAAAGCACCACGCCACCGCTGCGTCCGGCCAGTGACAACATCGATGGCGAACAGCGTCAGGCGCTGGAGCAATGGCTGCGCAAGATCCCGGATGACCCGGGTGAATTGCTCAGGCGCAAATTCTGGTACGAACAGCAACAACATCAGGATCAGGAAAAAACGCGATGACCCGCTTCACCCTTTTCATGCTCGCCCTGCTGTTTTGCACCGTTCAGGCCCAGGCGGCGGCGCTGGTCGCCAGTGTCGATCGCAGTCGCCTGAACTCCGGCGAGACGGTCGAACTGACCCTGGAATCCAACGACGTCACCCAATTCGGCAAGCCTGACCTGGCACCGCTGGAACCGCAGTTCGAAGTGCGTGGCACCCGCCAGGTCAACCAACTGACCACCCTGAACGGCGACAACCGCGCCACCACGCGCTGGATCATCACCTTGCTGCCCAAGGAAAACGGCAGCGTGACGATTCCATCGCTGCAACTGGGCGAGGTGCAGAGCCAGCCGATTACCGTGCAAGTGGTCGAAAGCGAAACCCAGGACACCAAGAACAAACTGGCCCCGGTGTTTATCGACGCGAGCCTCGACCAAAGCAGCGTGTACGTGCAAGCCCAGGCCATCCTGACCTTGCGCATCTACCATTCGGTGTCGCTGTACGACGACAGCAGCCTGACCCCGTTGCAGATTCCCGATGCGCGCATCGAACAACTGGGCGAGTCGCGCACTTACGAGAAAGCCATCAATGGTCTGCGTCATGGCGTGATCGAAATGCGCTATGCGATCTACCCGCAACACAGCGGCGAATTGACCATCCCGGCGCAAATATTCAGTGCCACGCTCGTCGACGCGCAGCCCGCTCAGGACGCCGCTGCCCAGGCGCCGAAGTCCGGAAAACTGATGCGCGTGAGCTCCGCCCCGATTCTGCTGACGGTCAAGGCCAAACCGATCACGTACCCTGCCGACCTGCCCTGGTTGCCAGCCCGCAGCCTGAACCTGAGCGAAAGCTGGAACCCGGAGCCGGACCATGCGCAGGTGGGTGATTCGCTGACTCGTAGTCTGACCTTGAAGGCCGAAGGCCTGGCCAGCTCCCAACTGCCGCCGCTGCCCGCCACCGACGTCAATGGGCTGCGCCGCTACCCGGATCAACCGGTGCTGAGCAACCAAAGCACTGAGCGCGGCTTGATCGGCAGCCGTGAAGATCGCGAAGCGCTGGTGCCGGGCCGCAGTGGTGCCATCGAGTTGCCTGCGGTGGAAGTGGTCTGGTGGAACACCTTCGAAGATCACCTGGAACACAGCAGCCTGCCGGCCCGAAGCCTGCAAGTGGCGAACAATCCGAGCCTGGTGGTTGATACACCGGCTAACACCGCGCAAGTGAATACCGGCGTCGACAGTGAAACCTTGTGGAAGTGGAAACTCAGCACATTGATTCTGGCCTGCACCACGTTGCTGGGTTTCGGCCTCTGGTGGCGCGCCCGCTGGCAACCGGCAATCCTGCGCGCTGCGCAGACCGGCCCGAGCCCACGCACCGTCCTCGACGAACTCAAGCGCGCCTGTCAGGCCAACGAGCCCCACGCCACCCGCCAGGCCCTCGACGCCTGGGCCCGGCAACAACCGGAAACCCTGGCCGATATGGCGGCGCGCTTCGTGCCACTGTCCGACGCACTGGACGGCTTAAACGGCGCGCTCTACAGCGAAACCGGCCAGCACTGGCAAGGCGAAGATCTGTGGCGGGCGATCAAGGCGATCCCGATTGCCGAACGGGTTCATGATCCGGTGGGTGACAGCGGGCTGCCGCCGCTTTATCCGAAGTAACGGTCCCTAGCTGTCGAGATGGAACTCAGTGTCCAGATGAATGGCCTGTAGAAAAGCGCTGTCGTGGGAGACGACGATCAATGCCCCTTGGTACTGATTGAGCATCTGCTCCAGCGCCGTTTTACTGGGCAAGTCCAAATGGTTATCCGGCTCGTCCAGCAACAGTAACTGCGGTGGCCGCAGTGCATACAACTGCGCCGCCAGGGCTATTTTCAGGCGTTCGCCACCACTCAACTGACTGGTCTTGAGCGTCGCTCGATCCGCATCAATGCCCATCTGCGCCAACCGGGTTCGCGCCTCGGCTTCGGGCAACTCCGGATTGCTCTCGTAGAGCCATTGCACCGCCGTGCGCTCGGGGTGCTGCAACCCGGCGTGTTGATCCAGCCAGCCGACATGGCAGGTGCGTATGACTTCGCCTTCGCGAACCGGCAACTGGCCGGCGATCACCTGCAACAAGGTCGACTTACCGCTACCGTTGGCGCCGAGGATTGCCATGCGCATAGGCCCGGTCAGCGTCAGATTGACCGGCGCCGTGTGACCGAACGGCAGAATGACGTCGTTGAGCTGCACAATCAGCTTGCCATTGGGCACCACGCTTTCCGGGGACAGCATCATGCGCTGGATATCCGGCGCACACCGCGCCCGGGCTTCGGCAATACGTTGTTGTTGCTGCTCCCGGGCCACTTGCTGATTGAGGCGCAATTTTCCCTGACTGTTTTCACTGCGTTCTTTCTGGGCGTTGGTGATCAACTTGGTCTGATTGCCGTCGCGGGCCTGACGGTCGCCGCGCGCATTACGCCGTTGCTGACGCTCCATCTGCACGGCCATCTCACGTTGCTCGCGCTTGGCCTGTGCCCGCTCGCCTTGCAATGCCGACTGGAACGACTGCTGTTCCTGCTCGCGCGCCGCCACATATTGACTGTAGTTGCCGCCATGGGCCGCCAACCCCAATGGCGAGAGCTCGACGATTTCGCTCATGTGTTCCAAAAGGCCGCGATCGTGACTGATCAACACCAGACCGTTGGACCAGCGATTGATCTGCTGCGCGAGCTGGTGTTGCTGATCAATGTCCAGGTGGTTGCTGGGTTCATCCAGAATGAGCCAGTCGGCCCGGGACAACCACGCCCCCAGCAGCGCCACCCGCTGCCGCTCGCCCCCACTGAGGACGTCAGTGTGCGAGTCGGCATTCAAATGGCCCAGGCCGATCTTCTCCAGCTCCGCCTCAAGGCGTGTGGCGCAATCCCATTGATCGACAGCCAGCGCATGGTCCGCATCGTCAACGCTACCCTGGGCAATGCGATCCAGCGCCGCCAAAATAAGATCGACACCTGCCAACGCGGCAACGGTGGGATAGCGGTTTTGCTCCAGTAACTGCTCCACGGCGTATACCTGACCTTCGCGGCGGACGATGCCGCTGGTGGGCCGTTGCTCCCCCGTCAGCAGGCGGCCAAGCAACGACTTGCCGCAGCCATTGGCACCCACGATGCCGGTGGTCCGGGCGCTGAAGGTGTGGTTGAAGTCATCGAACAAGACGCGCCCGTCGGGCAGGTTGAACGACACATGATCAAGCTGAAGTAACCGTTGGGTCATGACGTCTCCTTAACTATTCAAAACTCCCTGGTAGTGCGCTACACCGTCCGTCTCGTCACCTCGGTCTGCTGCCTACCATACTGAAACCCCACACAATCGATAGGCAAACTTTCAAAGCTTTCAGCATCCCCGGTCTTTTGCCATTAAACTCTCTCCCCTTTCGCCGCCCTCATTTTCCACGCGGCCATCACCTTATTTCCTACGGAGTTCGCCTTGCGTCTGTTTCACACCTCCGACTGGCACCTTGGGCAGAACCTGCACGGCCAAGACCGTGATTTCGAGCACGGCTGCTTTCTCGAATGGCTGCTGCTTCAACTGAAGCTGGACCAGCCCGATGTGCTGTTGATCGCCGGCGATATCTTCGACACGGTCAACCCGCCGGTCAAAGCCCAGGAACGCCTCTACGAATTCATCGTCAGCGCCCACGAGCAGCAACCGCTGCTGACCATCGTCATCATCGCCGGCAACCATGACTCCGGCTCGCGGATTGAACTGCCTGCGCCGTTGATGCGCCGTTTGCGCACCCATGCGCTCGGCCGGGTGCTGTGGCTCGACGACGGTCAACTGGACGCCGAGCGGCTGTTATTGCCGTTGCCGGATGCCAGCGGTGAAATCGCTGGCTGGTGCCTGGCGCTGCCGTTTTTGCGCCCGGCCGAAGTGACTGGTGCGCAGTTGGGTGACAACTACCTGCGCGGCATCGGTCAGGTTCATGAATGGCTGATCGAGGCGGCCAATGCCAAGCGCAAGCCTGGTCAGGCGCTGATTGCGATCAGCCACGCGCACATGGCCGGTGGGTCCGTTTCGGAAGACTCCGAGCGCAGCCTGATCATCGGCAATGCCGAAGCCCTGCCCGCCAGTCTGTTCGGGCCGAGCATCAGCTACGTCGCGCTGGGGCATTTGCACAAGCCGCAGAAGGTCAACGGTGAAGAGCGCATCCGCTACAGCGGCTCGCCGATTCCGTTGTCGTTCTCGGAAATCGGTTATCAGCATCAAATTCTCGACGTCACACTCGACGGCGAAACCCTGGTCAGCGTCGAGCCGAAACTGATTCCCCGCGCGGTCAACCTGCAACGCATCGGTCCGGCGCCCCTGGCTGAAATCCTCTTGCAACTGGCCGACTTGCCGAACATCGATTTGCTGGCCGATATCCAGCGCCAACCGTGGCTGGAAGTTCGCGTGCGTCTCGACGAGCCGCAACCCGACTTGCGCCACCAGGTTGAAAGTGCCCTGCAAGGCAAAGCCGTGCGCCTGGTGCGCATCGCCGCCGAATATGCCGGCAACGGCAGTCGCGAGGGCGTCGATGACGGCACCACGTTGATCGAACTGGACCAGCTCACGCCTCAGGAATTGTTCAGTCGCGCCTGGCAGGATAGCTATGGCAGCGAGGTTGATGAGCAGACGCTGAAAGACTTTGCCGAGCTGTTGCAGGATGTGCAGATGGAGAGCGAACAACCATGAAGATCCTCGCGATCCGCCTGAAAAACCTCGCCTCGCTGGCCGGGCCCTTTGAAATCGACTTTACCGCTGAACCGCTGGCGAGTGCCGGCCTGTTCGCGATCACCGGGCCGACTGGCGCGGGCAAAAGTACCTTGCTCGACGCCTTGTGCCTCGCGCTGTTTGGCGCCGTTCCGCGACTGAGCAACGCCCAGGTGTCTGCCAAGGCGCCGGACGCCGATGGCGAAATCAGCACCGGCGACCCGCGCACCTTGCTGCGTCGTGGCACCGGCGAAGGGTATGCCGAAGTAGATTTCGTCGGCATCGATGGCCGGCGTTACCGCGCGCGCTGGGAAGCCAATCGCGCCCGGGAAAAGGCCGGCGGCAAGCTGCAAGCCAGCCGTCAGAGTCTGCGTGACATCGATCAGGATCAGTTGCTGGCCAGCCAGAAAGTCGAGTTCAAAACCCAGCTCGAAGCCGTGCTGGGCCTGAACTTCGAACAGTTCACCCGCGCCGTGCTGCTGGCCCAGAGCGAGTTCAGTGCCTTCCTCAAGGCTAACGACAACGAACGCAGCGAACTGCTGGAAAAGCTCACCGATACCGCGCTGTACACCCGCCTCGGTCGCCGCGCCTTCGACAAAGCTAAAGAGGCGCGTGAAGCGCATAAGTTGTTGCAGGATCAGGCCACGGGCGTGACGCCGCTGTCCCCCGAAGCCCGAGCCGAACTCGATGAGCGCTTCAACGAGGCGCAGCAGCAACTCAAGACCCAGCAAGCGCAGCTCAAACAGCTTGAATTGCAGCACACCTGGCTCAAGGACCTGCGTCAATTGCAGGACGAGCAACAGAGCGCCACCGAGCAGCTGACCAGCGCCCGGCAGCACTGGGAAAGCCTGGCCGGCGAACGGTTGAAGCTCAATCGCCTGGAACAACTGGCCCCGCAACGGCACCAGTTCGCCCGCAAGACCGAACTCACCGCCCAGCTCACCCCGCTGGCGGTGCAGATTCAGCATTACACCCAGCAGCAAGCCGAGTTGAACAAGCGTCAGGCGCAACTCGAACAAAGCTTGAGCGTTGCGCAGACCGCGCTGGTCGACGCCCAAAGCCAACACACGGCAAAAGCTCCGTTGCTGCGCCAGGCCTTTGAAGAGCAAAGCACCCTCGCCCGGCTGGTCAAAGACGCCAGTGTGAGTGCCGAGCACAAGCAACAAGTGGAACTGGCCAGCACTCAAGGGCAGAACACGATTCAAGGCTTGCTCGAGCAACAAAAGCAGGTGGCTGCACGTCTGGAGCGGATTGCCGGCGAGCTTGAGCAAAGCACGCATTTAGCGCCGTTGAGCGAGGCGTGGAACGCCTACCGTGATCGCTTGCAACAGCTGATGCTGATCGGTAATCGCCTGAACAAGGGCCAGGCTGAACTGGCCGCCCTTGAGCAAAGCGCCGCCCGCACCGGCGAAGAACTGGCGGCTCAAAAGCAGCATCTGGAAGTGCTCTACAAAGAAGCCGGTGCCGAACCCGAGGCGGTGGCCGAACAGATCCAACTGCTGGGCAATCTGTTGCAGGACAACCGCAAACAACTGCGGGCGTTCGAGGAATTGACACGGCTGTGGGCCAGCCAGCAGGAGATCGACAAGCGCAGCACGGAGCTGACGCAACGCCAGCTCAGCGCCCAACAGGAACGTGATCGCCTGACCCAGGACGGCGTGAAGGCCAAGAACGAATTGGTCGTCGCCGAACAGACCCTGACCGTCACTCGTGAACTGCTGGAGCGTCAGCGTTTGGCCCGCAGCGCCAGCGTCGAAGAACTGCGCGCACAGTTGCAGGACGATCAACCGTGCCCGGTCTGCGGCAGCCCCGACCATCCTTACCATCAACCCGAAGCGTTGCTGCATAGCCTCGGTCGCCACGATGAAAGCGAGCAGGCCAACGCGCAGAAGGCCGTTGACCTGCTGAAAGAGAAACTCACCGATTTGCGTGGCGAAGTCGGCGGCTTGATTGCTCAGCAAAAAGAACTGTTGCAGCAGCAGGAGCAACTCGCCATCCAGCAACAAGGCCTGACGCCGAGCCTCGAAGCGCATCCGTTGTCGACGCAACTGCTGGCTCAGGACGCGAGCAAGCGCGACAGTTGGCTGGCGCAGCAAAACAGCCAGTTGAACCAGAGCATCACCCAGGATGAACAACGGCAGACCGCCCTGCTCACCCTGCAACAAGACGCGGCTCGCCTTCAGCAGCAACTGCGCAGTGCCGAAGCGGCAAGCCAGCAAGCGACGCAGCACTTGAGTAACCAGCAGCGTGAGCTGGGCAGTGACAGCCAACGTCTCGACGAAGAGCTGAGCGCCTTCAGCACCCTGCTCCCGGCCGAGACACTGGAGGCCTTGCGCAACGAACCGGCCGCGACCTTCATGCAACTCGACCGGCAGATTGCCCAGCGACTGGAGCAACTCGACCAGCAGCGCGATGAGCTCGGCGAACAGCAACAACGTCAGCAGACACTGGAAAAAGAACAGGATCGCCAACTGGCCCGCGCCCAGGCACTGGAAGCGGCCCAGCAGCAATTCACCGTCCTCGCCGAGCAACAACAGGCTTGCCAGGAACGACTGACGCAATTGCTGGGCGAACACAGCAGCGCCGAACACTGGCAGCAGCAACTGGATCAAGCCGTCGAACAGGCGCGCACTGCCCAGGCAACGGCCCATCAGGAACTGCAAACCGTGCACACGCGGTTAGTCGAACTGGCCGCTGAACTAAAAGCCAGACAAGAACGTCTGCTGGCCTTGGAAACCGAAGACCGCGACCTGAGCGCAAAGATCGCCGACTGGCGCGCCTTGCATCCGGAGCTCGACGATGGCGGACTGGAAGCGCTGCTGAGCGTCGACGACCAGCAAGTCAGCGAACTGCGGCAGCACTTGCAGCAAAGCGAAAAAGCCATCGAGCAGGCCAACGTGCGATTGCAGGAACGGGATCAGCGTCTGCTCAATCATCAGGCGCAACACAACGGCAATCTCGACGCCGAGCAACTCGCCACGGCCCTGACAGACCTGCAAAACCTGTTCGCCGCCAGCGAACACCGTTGCGCCGAACTGCGTGCCGAACAGGCCGAGGATCAGCGTCGGCAGAACGCCAATCAGGCCCTGGCGCAGCAGATCGCCGAGGCCTACAGCGAATACCAGCGTTGGGCTCGCTTGAATGCGTTGATCGGCTCGGCGACCGGCGACACTTTCCGCAAGATCGCCCAGGCCTATAACCTCGACTTGCTGGTGCATCACGCCAACGTGCAGTTGCGACAACTGGTGCGGCGCTATCGCCTGAAACGCGGCGGCAGCATGCTCGGGTTGCTGGTGATGGACACCGAGATGGGCGACGAACTGCGTTCGGTGCATTCGTTGTCGGGCGGCGAAACGTTCCTGGTGTCGCTGGCCCTGGCGCTCGGCTTGGCGTCGATGGCCTCCAGCACACTGAAAATCGAATCGCTGTTCATCGACGAAGGCTTCGGCAGCCTCGATCCGGAATCCCTGCAACTGGCCATGGACGCACTCGATGGCTTGCAAGCCCAGGGCCGCAAGGTCGCGGTGATTTCCCATGTGCAGGAAATGCATGAGCGGATTCCGGTGCAGATTCAGGTTCACCGCCAAGGCAATGGCCTGAGTACCCTGGAGGTGAAATGAATACGCTGTACTCGTTCCGCCGCTGCCCTTACGCCATGCGAGCGCGCATGGCCTTGCGCTATTCGGGCGTTGCAGTGCAGATTGTCGAGGTCAGCCTGAAAGCCAAGCCTGCCGAGATGCTCGCGCTATCGGCCAAGGGCACGGTCCCGGTGCTGAGTGTCGACGGTCAGGTGATCGATGAAAGCCTGGCGATCATGCACTGGGCCTTGGCGCAGAACGATCCGCAGGATTGGTTGCTCAAGGGTGATCCAGCCGGACAGGCGCACATCGCCGCCCTGATTGAAGAGAACGATCAGACGTTCAAGGTGCATCTGAATCGCTACAAGTACGCCGAGCGTTACCCCGAGCAGCCGATGGAAACCTATCGCGCTGCGGGTGAGGTGTTCTTGCGCAAGCTGGATGAGTTGCTGGAGGGGCGCGATTACCTGCTGGCGGAGCATCCGAGTCTGGCGGATGTGGCATTGATGCCGTTCATACGGCAATTCGCCCATGTCGATCGCGAGTGGTTCGGGCAGACGCCTTATGTGCGGTTGCAGGCGTGGTTGCAGCGGTTTTTGGAGTCGACGTTGTTTGTAGGTGTGATGCAGAAGTAATCGAACACCCCCTGTGGCGAGGGAGCTTGCTCCCGCTCGGCTGCGCAGCAGGCGTAAATCGGCTGACGCAATCTTGCTGACGTTGCAGGTTTTGGGGCTGCTTCGCAGCCCAGCGGGAGCAAGCTCCCTCGCCACAATGGATCTCAGTGGCCGCTGGCTCTTAGGCGAACACTTCACACATTTCAAGCACCGAGCAATCCACCTGGAACGGCCCGAAAAAATCGTCTTGCCGCTTGATAGGCGGATTACCTGCCAGCAGTCCCAAGGACTTCTCCGTTTCAATGTTTCGCGCCAGGTTGTGATTGGCTTCGATGGACCGTGCGACCGAACCCGCCGAGCCCTGGCCTATCCCCAACAGGGAAGCGCCATTGGTCATGAATGCCAGGAAGGCGATGACCCAGAGTTTGCCCCCTTTCATGCCCCTGCCACTCCCGCCAATGCTGCGTGATCGACCACCACGTCTTGAGCGCGGTGTTCGAACTGGATGGCGGGATAAGCGACCTGAATGGGTGCTTCAACGGTGTGCTGCAATTGAGCCGAAACGCTGACGACCAGTACCAGGGCCACGTAAAGACCAATGGCCAGGTAGGCGCCGTATTTGGCAGAAATGATGATTGAGCTGGCCATGGTGTTCTCCGTGGGCATGTTTCAGAGCCCACAGAATCGATCAAAAAAGCTGTGCAAACCACTCAGGGTTTTCCATAGTAACCATCAGCTTCGTTAATCATTAAGCCAGTCTATTTCAGTCTTCAATAAAACTCATCAAGCGTTCGCGGGCCGCATCCGGCTCGTCTGGAACAGGCGGGGCAGCCGAAAGAATGGGGGTTGAATAGAGAAACAGAAGAACCACTGCGAGACGCATCGCCATGCTGTCGATCCTTGTTATTGATGAGGAGTCAAAAACTCAGCGTCGAATCTAAACGCATGGCCATGTGATATCAAGCGCTTGATTAGTGGCAATGTGATGCTGTCGTAAACGCGTTATGCAGGAGCGACATCACTCTGGTTTCTCGAAGCTGTTCAGCCCGATCGACGCAAGTGACTTCGCTCCTGCATAAAAGGTGCAGGGCTTGAATTTCAGGCTTGGGTCTTGTGATCCAGCGCCGCGTAGAAGTTGGCGCTCTGTTGCAGGTATTTCTGGGTGTAGCTCTGGGTGTGGGATTTTTTGTCGCTGACTTCAACGTTGGCGCTGGCTGGCAGCGCAACGGTGGCGGAGATGGCAGAAGCGGCGATGACGGAGAAGAGATTGAAGTTCATGGCGGTATTCCTCGGATTCAGTTGGCTTGCTTGCCCGGTGGGGCCGTAGAGCAAACTTAACCTTCGAGGTTGGCGCCTTGAAATCTTTTGTAGCATTAGCAGATATCAGTCTCATTAATACTAGGATGCAGGCCCCATCAACCGGGGCCTGCGGCCTATTGACGCACCAGAAACTTGAGGTCGCTTGGGGCATCCATTGGCAGTTTCTGTACGGTTTTACCCAGCAGACCGGTCTTGGCATCGCGCTCTACCACGACGATCTGGTTGCTCTTTTGATTGGCAATCAGCAAGAACTGGCCACTCGGGTCGAGGCTGAACTCGCGCGGGTGATCACCTTCCACCGAGCGACGCTGCAGCTCCTTGAGGTGGCCGGTCGCAGCATCAATGGCAAACACCAGTAACTGATTGGCGGTGCCACGGTTGCTGACGTAGAGGAACTTGCCATCGGCCGAGGCGTGCAGCGCAGCGGCGGCCTTGTCGGAGACAGGTTGACCCGCCGCCAGATCAACCATCTGGGTTTGCTCAAGCTTGCCGTTCTGGTAATCGAACACCGCGACCTGCGCGCTCATTTCCATGGTGAGCCAGGCATGTTTGCCATCGACGCTGAACAGCAAATGACGCGGCCCGCTGCCGGCCGGCAACTGAACGGCCGCCGGGGTGGCGGCAACCAGCGGCAGCTGCGGGTTGGCCTTAGGGTCGAAACGGTAGACAAAGATCCTGTCGGCGCCCAGGTCATTGGAGAACACGTACTTGCCGTCCGGCGAGGAAACCGTCGAATGCACATGCGCCGACATCTGCCGCTCCGGATTGACCCGGCTCGACGGGTGACTGCTCATCTGCACTACGGGTTGGAGCTTGCCGTCGGCACCCACCGGCAACACCGCCAACGTGCCACCCGGGTCTTCAACCACCGAATAGTTGCTGACGAACAAATGACTGGCGTCACCGCTGAGGCTCGAATGTGTTGGCTCGTTGCCCAGGCTCTGCACCTGATTGATCAGGCTCAGTGCATGGGTCTTGGGATCGATCGCATAACTGCTGACGCGCCCTACCAGGTCTTTCTGGCCGGGGCCGTTTTCGTTGACCACGAACAGGCGCTGCTGATCTTTGGAAACGGTTAGCCAAGAGGGGTTTTCACTGGTGACCACTTGCAGCGGCTTGGGGTTGATCTGCCCGGTGGCGCTGTCAAAGGTCAGGCGATAAATCCCCTGGCTCTGCCCCGCCGTGTAGGAGCCGACCAGCAACTGATAGTCGTCGGCCGACGCCGCCTCAATGCCCATCGCGCCGATGCTGCCGGCCATCAACAGCGGCCAAAGCTTATGCATTCTCGTTCCCTTCTTCCTCGTCGTCATCACCGCGGAACGCGGTCATGCACACCAGCCGATGCTCGCCGGAACTGCCGGTGATCAGCCAGCTTTGCAGGGTTGAATCGAAGGTCGCGGCCTTGACCTCGGCCGGAGTGAACTCCCAGTGCTTGGACGCTCGGCCATCAATGCATTCGATGTGCAGATTGTCGTCTTCATCGAGGGAGAATTCGAAGGCGTGCAGCCCGTCGATTTCTACCATATCGCAGTGTTCGAGGGTGGCGAGCAAGGTGTCGGTTGCGGCAGTCATGGCAGTCAATCTTTGAATGGGAAAGACGCAATGATAGCTCAATGCGGGGGCAGGTCTGTGCCGGTCGCACATCACACATAACCGCGAACCAATGTGGGAGCGGGCTTGCTCGCGAATGCGTAGTATCAGTCGATATCTACGTTGACTGACATACCGCTTTCGCGAGCAAGCCCGCTCCCACAGGGGGTCATGTGCGAGGCTGCTAGAGGGCGTCGCGGGATGGCTTGCCGTCCACCAGGCGCTGGATTCGCAGGGGATTAGCGTTCTTCAACGGTTCCGGCAGCAGGCTGTCAGGATAGTTCTGGAAACACACCGGACGCAGGAAGCGATCAATCGCCAACGTGCCCACCGACGTGCCGCGCGCATCGGAAGTCGCCGGGTACGGCCCGCCGTGGACCATCGAGTCACAGACTTCAACGCCCGTCGGATAGCCATTGAGCAGAATCCGTCCGACCTTTTGCTCCAGCAGCGCCGTCAGCTCGCCGAATTGTTCGAAGTCTGCGGGTTCGCCAATGATGGTCGCCGTCAGTTGCCCGTGCAGACCGTTTAACGCGGCACTGAGTTGCGCCTGATCCGCGACTTCTACGAACACCGTGGTCGGGCCGAACACTTCTTCCTGCAGCACCGCATCGCCATTGATCAACAGGCCGACGTCGGCTTTGAACAACTGCGGTTGCGCCTGATGGCCTTGCTGCGGGCTACCGGCCAGATGCTCGATGCCCGGGTGTGCAAGGAGTTTTTGCAGGCCGTTGCCATAGCTGCCCAACGTCCCGGCATTGAGCATCGTTTGCGCCGGCTGATCGCCGATGAGGCCCGCCACCTGCTGCACAAACGCGGTGAACTGCGGCGAGCGAATACCGATGACCAGACCGGGATTGGTGCAGAACTGACCGCACCCCTGCACCACCGAAGCGGTCAGGTCACGGGCGACGCTGTCGGCCCGAACGTCCAATGCGTGCGGTAACACGATCACCGGGTTGATGCTCGACATCTCGGCGAACACCGGGATCGGTCGTGGACGTGCGGCAGCCATGTCGCACAACGCGCGGCCACCCTTCAGCGAACCGGTAAAACCGACCGCTAGAATCGCCGGGTGCTTGACCAGCGCTTCGCCGACTCCGCCGCCGTAGATCATGTTGAACACCCCAGCCGGCATGCCGGTTTTTTCCGCCGCGCGAATCAACGCATCAGCGACCTGTTCCGCGGTGGCCATGTGGCCGCCGTGAGCCTTGAACACCACCGGGCAACCGGCGGCCAGCGCCGACGCGGTGTCGCCGCCTGCAGTGGAGAAGGCCAACGGAAAGTTGCTCGCACCAAACACCGCGACAGGCCCAAGACCGATGCGGTATTGGCGCAGGTCCGGACGGGGCAGCGGCTGGCGATCCGGCAAGGCCTGATCAATCCGCGCGCCGTAGAAATCACCGCGACGCAGCACTTTGGCAAAGAGACGCATCTGGCCGCTGGTACGCCCACGCTCGCCTTGAATACGTCCGGCAGGCAATGCCGTTTCGCGGCAGACCACCGCGACAAAGTCATCCCCCAAGGCGTCCAGTTCATCGGCAATCGCATCGAGAAATTGCGCGCGACGTTCCGCGCTCAGGCTACGGTATGCCGAGTACGCTGCGGCGGCGGCCTTGGCGGCGGCATCGACTTCCTCGGGCGTGGCCTGGAAGAAATCATGAGGCAGTGCTTCGCCCGTGCTGGCATCGACGCTCTGCAGTTTGACGGTGCCGGTCGCACTGCGCTGACCGCCAATGTAGTTGTGACCAAGAATCCGGGTCATGGGTGTCTCCTTTAAAGGGTGCCGACGGTGCCGGGCTCGAACGCTGCTTCAACCGGTGCGATCCCGTTGATCAACGGCGCGCCGAACTCGGCCTGACTGATCTCGAACACATCTCCCGGTCGGGTGCGAATGCCGTCGGCAAAGGACAGGGTCGCGGTGCCGAAAAAATGAATGTGCACGTCGCCCGGACGCAGGAACTGGCTGTACTTGAAATGGTGGTACTCAAGATTTTCCAGGCTGTGGCACATGTTGGCCTCGCCACTGAGGAACTCGTTCTGCCACAGCACTTCACCGTCACGCAGGATGCGGCTGGTGCCAGCCAGATGCGCGGGCAATTCGCCGACCCGCAGTTCCGGGCCATAGCTGCAACTGCGCAATTTCGAATGCGCCAGGTAGAGGTAATTCTTGCGCTCCATCACATGGTCAGAGAACTCGTTGCCCACCGCAAAACCAAGGCGATACGGTTTGCCGTCGTGGCCGATGACGTAGAGGCCACTGAGTTCTGGCTCTTCCCCCGCGTCTTCGGCGAATGGCGGCAGCGGGAACGGCTGGCCCGGACGCACGACGATGCTGCCGTCGCCCTTGTAAAACCACTCCGGTTGCACACCGACCTGCCCGGCCGCCGGTTTACCGCCCTCCACGCCCCATTTGAAAATACGCAGGGTGTCGGTCATCGCGGCTTCCTCGCCGGCTTGCTGGTGCATCTTGTCCCGGGCCGAGGCGCTGCCGAGATGGGTCAGACCGGTACCGCTGACCAGCATGTGCGCCGGGTCCGGGTGATCCAGCGGAGGGAGGATCCGCAGTTGCGCCAGCAGCTCTGCGTAGTCATGGCTGATGCCCAGGCCCAGGGCTTTAACCTGTTGCTGCAGATTGACACCCGCCTCGATCGCCGCCAGGGCCAGGTCACGGACGGACCGCGCGTCCTGCACTTCACGAACCAGCACCTCCTCGACCACGCCTACCCGGCGCTCGCCGTTACTCAATTCGAATTGCACTAAACGCATGATTTTCTCCCATAGACAAAACGTGAACACACCGCAAACCCCTTGTGGGAGCGGGCTTGCTCGCGAAGGGGCCGTCACATTCAACTTAAACGGTGACTGACACTCCGTCTTCGCGAGCAAGCCCGCTCCTACAGTTGATCGGTGTAAATCCTCAGGTACGAGTCGCGCCGCGGGCACTGGCCGCGAACTGGTCGGCCGCCAGCACATGCTTGCGCTCCAGCAACCGATAGACCACGCCGGTCAACACCAGCCCGCACACCATCACCCCCGACAGGAAGTACAGCCCCGACGCCAGGTTGCCGGTGTATTCCTTCAGCGCACCGATCACAAACGGGCCGATGTAGCCGCCGAGGTTGCCCACCGAGTTGATCAACGCGATCCCGGCCGCGGCACTGGCGCCGGCGAAGAAACGCCCGGGCAAGGTCCAGAACACCGCAGTGCAGGAAAACAGCGCAAACGCCACCAGGCACAACGCCGCGAGTTGCAGCACAGGCACCGTCAGCCAGGCGCTGAGGAACAGGCCGATGGCGCCCAGCACGTAAAGCACGGCGAGGTGCCCGTAACGATCATTCAGGCGGTCGGAACTGCGCGGAATGATCAGCAGACCAATGATCCCGAAGATGTACGGCACCGATGACACGAAACCAGTCACCAGGTCCGTGCCGCCAAACTGTTTGATCAAGGTGGGCAGCCACAGGCCCAGGCCATAAATGCTCAAGGTCACCGGCAGATAAAACAGCGCCAGCAACAACACGCGTTTGTCTTTCAGGGCATGCAGCGGATTGCCGTGACGGGTCTGTCCGTATGCATCAAGGTCCTTTTTCAACTCGCCGGTCAGCCAGTCTTTCTCAGCCTGGTCCATCCATTTCACCTGTTGCGGGCCGTCCGGCAGGTAACGCAGCACTGGCCACGTCAGCAGGATCGCCGGGGTGCCGATGACGATAAACAGCCACTGCCAGCCATGCAGACCGAGGATGCCGTCCATGCCGAGCAAGCCGCCGGACACCGGGCCGGTGATCATCATCGCGATGGGTTGGGAAAGGATGAACAGCCCGAGGATCTTGCCGCGATGGCGAACGGGGAACCATTGGGTGATGTAGTAGAGAACGCCCGGGAAGAACCCGGCTTCGGCCGCGCCGAGCAGAAAACGCATGACATAGAAGCTGTGCGGCCCTTGGACGAAGGCCATGCCAATGGTGATGGCGCCCCAGGTGACCATGATCCGCGCGAACCAGCGCCGTGCACCGAAGCGGTCGAGCATCAGGTTGCTGGGGATTTCCAGCAGGAAGTAACCAATGAAAAACAACCCTGCGCCGAGCCCATAGGCCGCGTCACCCAGGCCAATGTCGGCGCCCATGTGCAGCTTGGCGAAACCTACGGCGGAGCGATCCACATAGGCGATCAGGTACAGCAGGATCAGGAAGGGAATCAGTTTCAGCGTGATGCGACGAATAAGCCGCAGTTCCTGGCTCATGAGATCGGTCTCCGATTGTTGTTTTTATAGAACCTCGGGGGACGCCTCTCGCAAAAACTGCCAGGGCCATCCCTCCGTTGAAAGCGACTATATAGTATTACTAATTAGCCAACAACACTTCCAAACAGGCAAAATTGAGCTTATCTTACGCCGTAGCTCGAACAATATAGTCATACAATAAGAGAATCGATCATGTCTGATAAGAAACCCAACCTGCGCTCCGCCCAATGGTTTGGCACCGCCGACAAGAACGGCTTCATGTACCGCAGCTGGATGAAGAATCAGGGCATCGCCGACCACCAGTTTCACGGCAAGCCGATCATCGGCATCTGCAACACCTGGTCGGAACTGACCCCGTGCAACGCGCACTTCCGCCAAATCGCGGAGCACGTCAAACGCGGGGTGATCGAGGCCGGTGGTTTTCCAGTCGAATTCCCGGTGTTCTCCAACGGCGAATCGAACCTGCGCCCCACCGCCATGCTCACCCGCAACCTGGCGAGCATGGACGTTGAAGAAGCGATTCGTGGCAACCCGATCGATGGCGTGGTCCTGCTGACCGGCTGCGACAAAACCACTCCGGCACTGTTGATGGGCGCGGCGAGTTGCGACGTGCCGGCCATCGTCGTTACCGGCGGGCCAATGCTCAACGGCAAGCACAAAGGCCAGGACATTGGTTCCGGCACCGTGGTCTGGCAGCTCAGCGAACAAGTGAAAGCCGGCACCATCACCCTTGACGATTTCCTCGCGGCCGAGGGCGGCATGTCCCGTTCGGCCGGCACCTGCAACACCATGGGCACCGCGTCGACCATGGCCTGCATGGCCGAAGCACTGGGCACGTCCCTGCCCCATAACGCGGCGATTCCGGCGGTGGATGCGCGACGTTATGTGTTGGCGCACATGTCCGGCATGCGCGCGGTAGAGATGGTCCGTGAAGATTTGCGGCTGTCGAAGATCCTGACCAAGGAAGCTTTCGAAAACGCCATCCGCGTCAACGCCGCCATCGGTGGCTCGACCAACGCCGTGATCCACCTGAAAGCCATCGCCGGTCGTATCGGCGTCGAGCTGGACCTGGATGACTGGACCCGCATCGGTCGCGGCATGCCGACCATCGTCGACCTGCAACCGTCCGGACGTTTCCTGATGGAAGAGTTCTACTACGCCGGCGGCCTGCCAGCGGTGTTGCGCCGCCTCGGTGAAGCCAATCTGATCCCCAACCCGAACGCCTTGACCGTCAACGGCAAAACCCTGGGAGAGAACACCA
The DNA here is from genome assembly GCF_059695935.1 of Pseudomonas sp. LBUM1660. Taxonomy (NCBI): domain Bacteria; kingdom Pseudomonadati; phylum Pseudomonadota; class Gammaproteobacteria; order Pseudomonadales; family Pseudomonadaceae; genus Pseudomonas; species Pseudomonas sp. LBUM1660. The sequence goes on from NZ_CP166795.1 coordinate 3,518,901, forward strand.
AGGACGCGCCGATCTACGGCCAGGACGAAGTGATCCGCACCCTCGACAATCCGATCCGTGCCGACGGCGGCATCTGCGTATTGCGCGGCAACCTCGCGCCACTGGGTGCGGTGCTCAAGCCGTCCGCGGCCAGTGCCGAATTGATGCAGCATCGCGGGCGTGCGGTGGTGTTCGAGAACTTCGACATGTACAAGGCGCGGATCAACGATCCGGAACTGGACGTCGATGCCAACTCGATTCTGGTGATGAAGAACTGCGGGCCGAAGGGTTATCCGGGCATGGCCGAAGTCGGCAACATGGGCTTGCCGGCCAAGCTACTGGCTCAGGGCGTGACGGACATGGTGCGCATTTCCGACGCACGCATGAGCGGCACGGCGTATGGCACGGTGGTTTTGCACGTGGCCCCGGAAGCAGCGGCCGGCGGGCCACTGGCGACGGTGAAGGAAGGCGACTGGATCGAGCTCGACTGCGCCAACGGCCGTTTGCACCTGGACATCCCGGACGCTGAACTGGCGGCGCGCATGGCGGATCTGCAACCGCCGCAACATCTGATCGTGGGCGGTTATCGTCAGCTGTACATCGACCATGTGCTGCAAGCAGATCAGGGCTGCGATTTCGACTTCCTGGTCGGCTGCCGCGGTTCCGAAGTCCCGCGCCACTCTCACTAACCCTTTCAACTCTGCATTCACAGCAAAACCTGTGGCGAGGGAGCTTGCTCCCGCTCGGCTGCGCAGCAGTCGTAAATCGATTGACGCGATCTTTCTGACAAATCGCGGTGACCGATTGGGCCGCTTCGCAGCCCAGCGGGAGCAAGCTCCCTCGCCACAGAGCAATCGCCGACTTCAGGTCTGATGATTGCCCGCCGCGCCTGTTATCATGCGCGGCATCTCCATCGCACAGGATCGCGCCGTTCCCCATGGATTACCGCAAACCCTCCGACCGCAAAAGCATGCACTCGCGCATCGTCCAGGAATTGGGCATGCAGATCGTTTCCGGGCGCTTCAAACCGTGTGACAAACTGCCCGCTGAAGCCCTGCTGTGCGAGGAGTACGCGGTCAGCCGCCCGGTGCTGCGCGAAGCCACCCGGGTGCTGGTTGCCAAAGGCCTGGTGTATTCCCGTCCGCGGGTCGGCACCGTGGTCAAGCAGCGCAAGGAATGGCACATGCTCGATCCGGATGTGCTGCACTGGCTGATGCAAAGCAGTCCGCAGAATGAGTTCTTCGATTTACTGACCAGCGTGCGCAGCATCATCGAACCCGCTGCCGCCGCCCTCGCCGCGCAGTTCGCGACCGATGCGGACATCGCCTCCATCGGTGAAGCCTACCAGCGCATGGAAGCCGCACCGACGCCTGAAGCGCTGTTGCAGCCGGACCTGGATTTCCACAGCCGGATCGCCGATGCGACCCACAACGATCTGTTGGCCAACCTGTGCAACATGCTGTCGGTGGCGATTGCCGAAGCATTGAAGCATTCCAACCAGCGGCCGAACCTGCATGAACTGGCGCTGCCCCGGCACAAGGCGATCCTGACGGCGATCGAGAACCGCGATGCGCTGGGTGCGCGGCATGCAACGCTGGTGCAGTTGGATGATGCGCGAAGTGCCTTGAATGTAGTGCTCGGCACTGATCCCTCATAACCCCCACAGGGGTTCAGCATCAATTGTGGGGCTGAAAAAAGCCGCAACCCGGGTTGCGGCTTTTTTGTTTCCGGCCTGAAAGGGTCCCTTGGCCTATCTGATCGATCAATGTGCGGTAACCGGCTACCGCACATACTCGGGGGCGCTGAATTACGCTGAGGAGCCATTCATGCAAAGGATTGCATCATGCCGACATCTGCCGCACTACCCACCACAGGCTCCGCCGAGATCATCGCGCGCGCGGTCAACAGTCGATTCGATTCCCGCCCCACCTTGCGCTCGCAAACCGCCCGCATGCTCAAGAGCGGCATTCTGGAAAAATACCCGACACTGGCGTTCGACCCTGACCGAACCAAAGTTGCCCAACCGATCCCGGGGGGTGCCTGGCGGCTGACGCTGCTTTTGGACGTGGTACTGGAATACCTCGCCAGTGGTGCGTTTCCCGAGTTGAACGAGAAATTTGGTCGAAGCTGTTTTTTCACAAACCGTGCCCCTTCGAAGCTCACTGTCGACAAAACGACAGTCCGGCAGCCCGACATGCAAGTGATCGCGACGGTCATCCGCGAATTACCCGGCATTCTCTACATCGGCTTCCAGGAATCATTGACGACCTGCTGGAACGAGAAAGACGAAACGGGCGTGAGCCGCTGGCAATGGCTGGGGGATCTGCTCGCTGGCGAGTTGAAAGCCTCCGCTACGCGCCTGTCAGCAACCCATGCGTTACAGGCAGAGATCCTCATGGAACTGGCCCGCCAACCAGACAACCGGGAACGCCTTCAGCGACCTTGGGAGAAAGGCATCATTGAAGCCTGCACGCTTCAAACCACACTGACCCAAGGGGACGTCTCTATCACCGTGCAAACTCCCGACATCCTGGTGATCTGCGGTGATACCCATTTATTGTGCAGCGTGACCGGCAGCATCGAGTCTTTCCCTTCCTTGGACGCTTTTGGAATGTCGTGGGGAGAGCGTTTTCAGCAACATTTCATGTCTGATTCCATGACATGGAAACGTTTTAAACCGGAAGGCAATATCTTCGACACCCAGGCTGCCCTGCTCCTGAACCAGCAACTGGAAGATCTCGAGGCGCTCAAACTGCCGGCACTCCAACGCCTGGAGGACCTTGAAAAACGTTTTGATTCGATCACCGACGTAGCCGCCCGGTTTATCGGCAGCGACAACAACCCGGCGCACCTTCAATCGATACAGGCAACGATTCCCGCGTGGTTGCGGGACACAGGCAGCACGGGGCGTATGGCGTGGCGCAAGCACACGTTGTCGATGGCCAGTGTCAAACAGCAGACCCAGGGTCGCTCGTTAGGCGACGATATCGTTGATCTTCATACGTTCGCCAACAACGCACTGCATGAGCAAATGCTCAAGGACCAGCCCCTGGCGCCAGGCTACAAGGCCGATGAACTGGAGCTGACGTTTCATGTGCCGGTCGGTGACTTGGGCAGCGGCTACATCGAACCGGTCAAAATGTCTCTTACCGATCTGGCGATCAACAATCTCGCCAGCAAACCCAAAGGCCGGATGACCATCCGCCATACCGAGAGCCAGCAGATTGAAGACTGGACCACCGAGGCCTATCTGCTGGAACTGGTGAGCCGGGTCGATGTAGGAAAACATTACCCTGAATACATCGAGGCCCAACTGCTTGGGAACAGCCCCGAGGCGAAGGAGCGTCTACGACTCTTCGGTCTGGAGCTGAGCCTGCATTTGCCACTGCGAGCCCTTGAACACGCGATCAAGGGTGAGCACGGCTTCAACCTCCTGGGCTATCGATACGTCGATGCATTGTTCCATGCGCTTGCGGCCGAGCGAATGGTTGATGAGCAGGCAGTCGTTATCAGGCCCTTGGCGTTTCAACGCAAGGCAGGCGCCCCGTGTGACGTGGTCAGCAACATGTTCATCATCGAACCCAAAGACCTGAATGCCGTCGGCCCGCATATCCTTTACCGACCGCTGTACGCGCAACCCCTGCACCAATACCCCACTCGTCAGTCCCTGCACGATGCCATTGCTCAAGCCGGCCTCTTGCAATCCAGTGTGCTGACCTGGCTGCCGGATCGTGCCCGGCCGATCTACGACAACAACGGGTTCAACGAACCCCACATTGTTCACTTCCATGCGGGCGACGAATTCACTCGTCCGGAAAAACCGAATCCAGCGATCCTGGCAGGCGATGAAGCAGCTGGAGACTGGTTCACCGCGCTGGAAGAAGGTCGATTGCTGGCAAGTCTGTATGCGAGCAACGCCCGCACATTGATCGATCTGGCTGACCGGCAATCGGTGTCCAATGCCGAGAGCCGTTGGGCGATCATCCTCGAGGGGGGTTGGCTGGTGTTCAACAACATGATTTTGCCCCTGTTACGCGGCCCCGCCATGCTGGTCGGCTGGATGCTGCAAATCGCCCACAGCCTGATCGCCGATCTTCCAGCACTGGACAGTGATGATCCACACGCACGAAACCAGGCATGGATCGATGTGTTGTTGAACATTGGCCTGCTGGTTCTGCATGTGGCCCGAGAGGATGGGGCCCCACCGCTCTCCGACAGCGTGGCGATGCAAGTGCCCGGCGCCCTCGCCCCCTTGCGCCGTCCTTCGCAGGCGTACTCATGGCGCGCCGGGACGACCGTCACCCAGGAAACACCGGGGCTGCCGTCCGAGCCACCGGGCAGTGGCAATACCCTGGTGGATTTCAACCTGTCGAACGCCCGTGATTCGGCATCAGCCCGGTTATTCAATACGTTACGGGAGATTCGGGTTCCCTGGCCGACTCCGTTGCCAGAGCCCGTTGCAACCAGTGCCTTCAAAGGCTTGTACCTGATCGACAACAAATGGCACGCCACCATTGCCGGCCTGCTGTTTCGCGTCAGTATCACGCCCGGGTTCGGCGAGGTTTATCTATTACATCCAGAGCACCCCGACCATCCGGGGGTCAAGCTCAAAACCAATGGGGATGGCCGTTGGACCCTGGATCAGGGACTGAAACTGCTCGGCGGCGGGCGCAATACGAGAATCAATGCCCAGCGAGAAATGACAAAACAACGCATCAGCCTGCTGCAAGTGAATCGTCAGGAATTCGTGGACCAGCAAGCGCGGGTGCAGAAGCGCGTCGATATCGCCGAAAACCTGATGCAGCTGAAACAAAACGACCCCGCCACCACTGAAGTCGATCGTGCCACGTACAGACAACGGTTCTTTGATGAGTTGGGCAAACAGACCGAAACCTACGCCACGCTGTTGGCCGAAATCAGGGAGCTGAGCGATTTGACCAAATCCGACCCGGATCCGGTGCAACTGTGCAGTTTGTCGGAAAACCTGATCAACAACATTCGTAAACAGATCGTCATCACTGACCTGGAGCGCGAGGCGCTGGATCGACACTTCGCGGACTTGAAAAAAGGCATAGGGCGTTTGCATGAGACGCTGAAAACCGAAGGCACAGTGCTGCTGGATCGGTACTTCGACTACATGCGCCAAACCTCTGAAATCAACGAAACCATGATCAAGCTGTTTGAGCAGGTCGATAGCCGACTTCAGGAACTCAAGCAAATCCCTCGCACGGGCATCGAATACTGGAAGCGTCTTGCCGGCAACAGGCCCGTAGATGAAATGACGGCTTTGCGCATCAAATCCTACCAACTGAGTGTCTTGCGAATACTCAGTCTCAAGGTGCTTGGAAGCAGCACCATGGCGGTTCTCGAACAGACCCTCGATCCCCTGCTGTTGCTGTCTCGCTCGCATGCCGAACTGCAAACGGAGCACACCTACTCCAACAGCGACCGAATCGCCGTTCTGGACCACCTGGTCGATCAATACAACAAGGCTCAGGACGGTCTTGAGGCGATCGGCATTTTCAGTACCGATGAGTTGCAGACACACCCCTTCAATCGTCTGCGCGGGCTCATTGATCAGCTGCGTATCGATGCCGAGCGACGGCTGGCGGATGCCATTCAACTGCAGCCACAACCTGACGAGTCGCCCAGTACTGCACCAGGAACCAGCAGGCCGACGGTGAAACATCCATATTCAGGGTCCAGTCGCAAGCGGGTGATCAAAACTACCAAGGGCACGTTGATCGGCGATCTTCGCCAACGAATCGCCAACCAGGGAGGGGACATTGTCGACATCAACGGTCCTTTTGAAGAGAAGCCACTGGCCTCGTTCCACGAACACGAGCCCAATGTCTGGGTAGAAATTGTCGAATCCAGGCCCTTACCGCCCAAGGCCTCACGCCCGTATCAGCAGGTCAAAGGTGAAGCGCGCAAGGCGTTGGCCGATGTCGATAAGCACGTGCAAAAGATCGAGGGTTACGCGCAACGCGCCAGTTCCCCCAAGGAAATCGAAGAGCAGTTGCAACGTGAGGCACAAAAACTGACCGGGTTTGCCGACAGCCTCGAGCAGCACGAAAGCCCTCCGGTCAGCCGGGATCCTGACGTTTCGCTGATCAGCGGACTTCGGGATCAAGCGCGCGTCCTCGACAGCAAGGCGACCGAACTTCGTACCCGCATGACCCTCGCCCGGCCGCCCAGCAGCGAGGGTGTGGAGTTTCTGCTGCGGCGTAATGCTCTTTTTGCGCGGATCATCGGCAACCGGGTTCAGCTGAAAACCGGGCGCAAGGACTTCATGCAGGAGTACGTTTTGATGAATAAGGATAATCAACCCTGGTGGTACGGGCATTTTCACTATGCGAGCGCAGAGGATGCCAAGACTGACTACACCCAGGCCCATCTTAAAACCAGGGAACAACGTTTCGAAACCTACGAATCGGCCATGGCCAAGGCCAAGGATCCGAAGCAGAAGATCGATATTCATCATGGAATCATCAGCAAGGAACTGGCAAACAGCGATTTTCTACCGCTGGTACCGCGCTGAGTTTTCAATCGTGTCTAGTCCTGAAATAGGTTTACACCTGTTTCACCCCAACGCCCGATGCACCGCATCGGGCGTTTTGTATTTTAAGGACAGGTGCGGGCGTTCCTGGTTGTAGATCAGGATCGCTTCTCGCACCATTTGCTCCGCTTGCGCCAAGTCTGTCGGCCGGTGGAGTAATAGTTCTGTTTTCAAGATGCCGTTGACCCGCTCTGCCAAGGCGTTTTGGTAGCAGTCGTAGCCATCCGTCATCGAACACGTGATGCCATGCTTGGCGTGGAGCTTTTGATACAGCGCCGAGCAGTACTGGACTCCTCGATCCGAGTGATGGACCAGTTTCTGACGTGTTCGACGTGTCTTTAACGCCATGCGTAAGGCTTGGGCCACCGAGTCGGCATGCAGGCTGCCATGCACGTGATAACCGACAATTTTTCTTGAGAAGGCATCTGTGACCAGGCTCAGGTAGACCGGATCGTCACGCTGGGTGGACAGGTAAGTAATATCGGCCACCCAGACCTGTTCCGGACCGGTTGCAACGACTTGCTGCGGGCCTGGCTTTAGCAGATTGGGATGGCAGCGAAAGTGATGATGGCTGTCGGTCGTCTTGTGATACGCCCGTTTCCTGCGAACCAACTGCCGGTGCTCGCGCAGCACTTCAAACAAGCGATCCCGGCCAACATGCAACTCAGGTTTCTCATGCTCCGCGTGCATCAATGACTGGAGCTTGCGTGCGCCAATGCAGGGTTGGCGCACTCGGATTGCCTGCACAAACTTGATGAGTTTCTGATCTTGATCGACTCGCGCCCGATAGACGCGATCACGCTTGTAAAAGGCTTGGCGACTGATCCCCATAAACTGGCAAGCCCTGCTGACACTCAGGGTTTGGGTTTGCGCAACGACTTGCCGGGCCGCTTTTTTACAATGGATACGCCGTAGTCATTCTTCAGGACATCAACCACATCTTCAAAGAATTTGGCTTTCTGATTTGCTAGTGCCAGTTGCTCCTCAAGCTCTTTGATTCTCTGCTCGGGGGTCAAAGGCAAAGTTGGCTCGTCCATCGGTCGAGTCCTCTGCGTACGAATGGAGGCGCCTTGGCTCCAATCTTGTCGACCATGCTTGCGTAACCAGACCAACACCGTCGACCGACCTTGAATCCCATAACGCCGCTGAGCCTCTTTATAACTCAACTCGCCTTTTTCTACTTGGTCGACAACCGACAATTTAAAAGTCAGCGTGTAATCGCGCTGACTACGTTTTGCGCCCGTATCCATTGCACCTTCCTGATAAAAAGCCAGAAGGTGTAAACCTTATTCAGGACGAGACATCGCCCATAAAAAAGCCGCAACCTGAGGTTGCGGCTTTTAGTACTGCGCAACGTTAGTGCGCGAACAACGAGTTGCCCTTCTGCCCCGCCAGTTTCTCCGGCTTGATCAGGAATCGAGCCAGCGCCGGCAGCAGCCAAAGCGCGCCGAACATGTTCCAGAGCAGCATGAAGGTCAGCATCAGGCCCATGTCGGCCTGGAACTTGATGGCCGAGAAGATCCAGGTGCACACGCCGATCGCCAGGCACAGGCCGGTGAACAGCACGGCTTTACCGGTGGATTTCAGCGTCTGGTAGTAGGCCTCTTGCAATGGCAGGCCTGCACGCAGGAAGCTTTCCAGGCGGCTATAGATGTAGATGCCGTAGTCCACGCCAATCCCCACCCCCAGCGCCACGACCGGCAGGGTCGCGACTTTCACGCCGATGCCCATGAAGGCCATCAGGGCGTTGCCGAGTACCGAGGTCAGCACCAGCGGCAGCACGATGCACAAGGTCGCCGCCCAGGAACGGAAGGTGATCATGCACATGGTCGCGACGCAGATGTAGACGAGGATCAGGATGGTCAGCTCGGACTCTTTGATCACCTCGTTGGTGGCCGCTTCAATCCCCGCGTTACCCGCCGCCAGGATGAATTCCAGGCCGTCCTTGTTGTTTTCCTTGGCGAAGTCCTGCACCGCATGCACCGCGCGATCCAGGGTGGCGGCCTTGTGGTCGTTGAGGAACACCAGCACCGGCGCCAGAGAACAACTGTTGTTGTACAAGCCATCGGCACGGGCGATGGAGTTGTTCAATACGTCCGGGTTACGCGACAGGGTTTCCCATTTCAGGTTGCCCTCGTTCATGCCCTTGATCATCTGCTTGGACACCGTCACCAGGGAGATCGCCGACTGCACGCCCTCGGTGTTCTGCATCTTCCACATCAGCTCGTCGATCGGCGCCATGGCTTCGTAGCGCGAGCAACCTTCAGACTTGGTCTTGACCATCACCACCAATACGTCGGAACTGGTGGAGTAGTTGCTGATGATGAAGTTGTTGTCCTTGTTGTAACGCGAGTCCGGACGCAGTTCCGGGGCACCCTGGTCAAGGTCACCGATTTTCAGGTTCTGGCTGTACCAGAGGCCGCCCCCGAAGGCCAGCAAGGCCAGGATGATCGACACCGGTGCGACTTTCGGGCTGGCAAAGGCCGACAGCAGGCGCCAGAACGGGTGTTCGCGGTGAGCGTCCTTCTTGCTGCGTTCGACGGCGCGCTTGCTGATGCCGACGTAGGAGATGGCGACCGGCAGCAGGATCAGGTTGGTGAAGACGATCACCGCGACACCAATGGAGGCGCCGATGGCCAGTTCACGAATCACACCGATGTCGATGATCAGCAGCGTGATGAAGCCCACCGCGTCCGCGAGGATCGCGATCATCCCCGGCAGGAACAGCTGACGGAACGTGCGCCGCGCAGCGGTCAAGGCGTTGTCCGCTTCGCTGGACTGCAAGGCGATCCCGTTGATCTTCTGCACGCCGTGGGAAATACCGATGGCGAAGATCAGGAACGGCACCAGCATCGAATACGGATCAAGCCCGAAACCAAAGAAGTGCATCAACCCCAGCTGCCAGACCACCGCCACCAGCGTCGTACTCAATACCGCCACGGTGCTGCGCATGCAGTTGGTGAACCAGTACAGCAGAATCAGGGTGATGATGAAGGCGATGCCGAAGAACATCACCACCATGACCAGGCCATCGATCAGGTCGCCGACTTTCTTGGCGAAACCGACGATGTGGATCTGCACATTAGGGTTCTGCGCTTCAAACTTGTCGCGGATCTTTTCTTCCAGTTCGTGGGAGAACTTGCGGTAGTCCAACGCCAGCAACTTGCCCTGGTCCTGCGGGTCCGGGTAGGACTCCAGCAGCGGGATGTCGACGATGCTCGACTTGAAGTCGTTGGCCACCAGACGCCCGACCTGACCAGACTTGAGCACGTTGTTGCGCAGCAGGTCGAGGCTTTGCTGGGAGCCGTTATAGCTCTGCGGGATGACTTCGCCGCCGGCGAAGCCCTCCTCCGTCACCTCGGTCCAGCGCACGCTCGGGCTCCACAGCGACTTGAGGCCGGAACGGTCGACGCCCGAAATGTAGAACACTTCGTCGTTGATCTGACGCAGGGTCTCCATGTATTCCTTGGAGAAAATGTCGCCATCGGTGGCTTCAACGGAAATGCGCACCGTGTTGCCCAGGTTCGCCAGATCGTTGCGGTGCTCCATCATCTTTTGAATGAATGGATGCTCCAGGGGGATCATTTTTTCGAAACTGGTGGACGGCCGGATCAGCGTCGCCTGCCAGAACAGGAAGATGCTGACCAGCAGGCAGATGACGATCACTGCCGGGCGGTTGTTGAAAATCAGGCGTTCAAGAAACGTCGCCTTGTCTTGATGATGACTGCTCAAGGATGTCATAGACCCGCCTTCTTATTATTTGCCCGGCTCATTTGGACGACCCGTTTTTGCCATTCTCTGCGCCGGTTGGCGAGGTGACGCGAACGCCGCCCTGTCCTGCCAGAATCAGATTGCCGTTACCTGCCGCGGTCACCGCCGAAACGGAAATGCGATCCGGGCGGTTGAACACGCTGAAGGTTTCGCCGTTGTCGTTGCTGCGGATCACCGAACCGCCGTTGCCGACGATGACAATGGAACCGTCGTCGAGCAGCGTTGCGCCGGACAGACCGAACTCCAGCGCCCCGCGGGCAGCCTTGAGCTCGACCGGTTCCCAGGTTGTGCCGAAATCGGTGGAGCGGAACAGATTGCCCCGCAGCCCGTAAGCCAGCAGCGTATTGGCCTGAGCAGTGCCGATTACGCCGAACAGCGAACCTTCGTATGGGCCTTCAAGCTTTTCCCAGGTCTGGCCCCAATCGGCGGAGCGGAACATGCTGCCCTGCTCGCCGACGATGAACAGCCCGGAATCCTTAACTGCGGCAATGGCGTTGAGGTGGTATTGATCTTCGTTGTCCAGGCGATCGCTGGCGTCTTCCCAATTCTTGCCGCCGTCGGTTGTGGTCAGCAACGCGCCGTAAGCGCCCACGGCTAAGCCGCTGTTGACGTCCTGGAACCAAACGTCGAGCAACGGCGATTCGCGTTTCAAATCTTCGAATTGCTTGGTCCAGGTAGCGCCACCGTCCTCGCTGGCGAGGATCTGTGCGTCATGGCCGACGGCCCAGCCGTGTTTGTCATCGGCGAAAAACACCGACGTCAACAACTGCCGGGTTGGCACCTTGGCCTGGGTCCAGGTCGCACCTTGGTCATCGGAATACAGAATGTGCCCGCGATCTCCGACAGCCACCAGGCGCTTGCCGGCGTGCACGACGTCGAGCATCAGGCTCTTGCTGGCTTTTGCAGATTCAACGGCATAAACAATGTCGGATGCTGGCGCAGCGGCGGCCAACACAGGTGCCGACAGCACGGCACAACCCAACAGCGAGAGCGCTGTAGCCAGCAACGCGAACTTGCGTAACGCCGGCGGGCGGCAGATACCCACACCCATGACAGGCTCACTCATAGACCTTCCCCCATTATTATTGTTAGGTCATTCAACCTTTCAGGGCGCCGTAAGGGGTGCTCATCGGGATTGCCTGTTCTGGAGCATAGTCCTGAAATGCGCAATCTAGAGCCCCTTCGGAAGCTGGCTTATCCTATCGGGGTTTGGAAAGGTCTGACAATCGACGCCACGTTATGTTTTGTTAACTGGGGGGGAATGGGGTTTGGGTGAATGATTGGGTATCAGGTGGGGTGATTCGGGTTTCCGGGTTTGTCTGGTGTTCGGTGTTCGGTGTACATATCCATTTCTTCGGTAACGGCTACTTATGGTTTCGCTCTTACAGCGACTCAGTTTTCCAGACGCCGAAAAGTAAGCAAAAGGCTTCGCCCCGACGTACGGCGCCTCGCTGAGGCTCCGCGTTCCCTCGCTACGGTGTCCATCAGGGGGCATCGCCTACGGTCTGCTTCGCGACGACCTCCTCTCGATGTGTGCGGCTTCGCCGCACGGCGCTACGCGCCTAACCCCCTGATGAACACCTACGCTCGGCCTGCCGAAGGGGCGAGAGATCAAGATCAAGATCAAGATCAACGTCAAAAGCCAAAGCCCCCCCGGTGTCAGGGTAGTTGTCGTATCTCCGCAAGTACAGGTCGACTACCAAGCCGTCTTCGCAGGCAGGCCAGTTCCCAAAAGGTTTGGTGTACATCTGCAAGGAATTGGTCGGCTGTCAGGCCGCCATCGCGAGCAGGCTCACTCCCACATAAAGCAGATCGGCGTACGGCTTTTGCTTTTCACCACTCATCAGGCCGAGCGTTAGCTCGCCTTCAGCTTTTGATCTTGATCTGCCCGCCCCTTCGGGAGGCTGAGCGGAGGTGTTCATCTGGGGGGTGGGCGCGCAGCGCCGTGCGGCGAAGCCGCACACATCGAGAGGAGGTCGAAGCGAAGCCGACCGGAGGCGATGCCCCCAGATGAATACCGGAACGAAGGAACGCCGAGCCCAGGCGAGGGGCCGGACGCTCGGGGCGAGCGTTTTTTTGCTTACTTTTTTTAGGCGTTTGTAAAAAAATTGAGTCGCCGTAAGGGCGAAACCCTAAGCGGCCGTTACCGCAGGAATGGATATACACCCCCACGGAAACAAGCCCCCAACTCAGGCCAGGCTCTTGCTAACCACCTCAAACACATCGCTGGACAGCTGACCCGAAGCACGAATCCGCTCCAACTCGCCTTTCATCAAATCCTGACGCGCGTCGTCGTATTTGCGCCAGCGAGTCAGCGGTGCCAATTGGCGAGAAGCGATCTGCGGGTTAAACCCGTTCAACTCGATCACCAGATCCGCCAGGAAGCGATACCCGGAACCGTCCGCCGCATGGAAGTTGATCAGGTTCTGACCGGCAAACGCACCTACCAGCGCCCGCACCTTGTTCGGGTTCTTGATGTTGAACGCCGGGTGCTCCATCAACTGACGAACACGCTCCAGACCACCGGGCAACGTGCTGCCCGCCTGGACACTGAACCACTGATCCATGACCAGCGGATTGTCCTTGAAGTGCTCGGCAAAACTCGCCAGCGCCAAGGCCTTCTGCTCTTCAAACGGCGAGTTGACCAACACCGCCAGCGCCGTCAGGCGTTCGGTCATGTTATCGCTGGTCTCGAATTGTTCCAGCGTCGCCGCCAACACTTCCGGCTTGCCGCTGAGCATCAGGTACGACAACGCGATGTTCTGCAAGGCGCGACGGGCGAAGTGCTCGGCCTCAGCCACATACGGGGTTTTCTTCGATAGATCGCGATTGGCCTGATAACGTAGCCACAACGCCTCGAACAAACCGTCAGCCAGCTGCTTGCGGGCAAACTCGCGAGCGATATGGATGGCATCAACGTCAGCCACTTCGCTGATTTCAGTCAGGTACGCCTCGCCCGGCAGCGAGAGCATTTCTGCAACCATTGCCTGATCCAGCGTCTCGTCGGACAGCACGGTGCGCAGAGCAGAGATCAGACGCTGATCCAACACCAGTTTCTCGCCCTTCTGCTGTTGGGCAATCAGCTCTTGCAACACCTGAACCGACAGTTGCTGACCGGCATCCCAGCGGTTGAAACCGTCACTGTCGTGCTGCATCAGGAACATCAGTTGATCGCGGCTGTACGGGAAGCTCAGTTTCACCGGCGCCGAGAACCCGCGCAGCAACGAAGGCAATGGCTGTTCCGCGATGTCGATGAAGGTGAAGGTCTGCTCGGCTTCGGTCACCGAAATAACCCGCGAGGTGCCTTGAGCACTGGCTTCACCGGAAAGACGCAACGCAATGGCCGCACCTTTCGAATCCAGCAGGCCCAATTCCACAGGAATCACGAACGGCAGCTTTTCAACCTTGTCCGGGGTCGCCGGGCAGCTCTGACGGAAGGTCAGGCTGTAGGTTTTCGCGGCGGCGTCGTAAGACTCGCTCACCGCCAGACGCGGCGTACCGGCCTGGCTGTACCAGCGCTTGAATTGGGTCAGGTCGACACCGTTGGCATCTTCCATGGCTTTGATGAAGTCATCGCAGGTCACGGCCTGGCCGTCATGACGCTCGAAGTACAGGTCGCTGCCTTTGCGGAAGCCTTCGGCGCCGAGCAAGGTGTGGATCATCCCGACCACTTCCGAACCTTTCTCGTACACGGTCAGGGTGTAGAAGTTGGAAATTTCGATGAAGCTGTCGGGGCGCACAGCGTGAGCCATGGGACCTGCGTCTTCAGCGAACTGGTGAGTACGCAGGTAAGCCACGTCCTGGATGCGTTTCACGGTGGCCGAGTTCATGTCGGCGGAGAAGCCCGAATCGCGGAACACGGTGAAGCCTTCCTTGAGCGACAACTGGAACCAGTCGCGGCAGGTCACGCGGTTGCCCGACCAGTTGTGGAAATACTCGTGCGCGACGATCGCTTCGACACGCTGGTGCGCAGCGTCGGTGGCGGTTTCGGCGCGGGCCAGCACGGCGCTGGAGTTGAAGATGTTGAGGCCCTTGTTCTCCATGGCGCCCATGTTGAAGTCGTTGACCGCGACGATCATGAAGATGTCCAGATCGTACTCGCGACCGTAGACCTCTTCGTCCCAGCGCATCGACTTCTTCAGGCTGTTCATGGCGTGCTGGCATTTGTCGATGTTTTCCGGTTCGACGTAAATGCGCAGCGCCACGGAGCGTTCGCTCATGGTGGTGAAGGTGTCTTCGACACACCACAAGTCACCGGCCACCAGCGCGAACAGGTACGCCGGTTTCTTGAACGGATCTTCCCAGGTCGCCCAGTGCCGGCCGTCTTCGCCGGGACCTGAAGCAATCGGATTGCCGTTGGACAGCAACACCGGATAGCTGTGCTGCTCGGCAACGACCGTGGTGGTGAATGTGCTCATCACGTCCGGGCGGTCGAGGTAATAGGTGATCTTGCGGAAGCCTTCGGCCTCGCACTGGGTGCAGAACATCGTGCCGGATTTGTACAAACCTTCCAAGGCGGTGTTGGTTTCCGGGTGGATCTTGACACTGGTATCGATCGTAAAGGTGGTGCTGGTCGGGTGCAGGGTCAGGTGGTTTTCAGTCAACTGGTAGTCAGCGTCGCTCAATTCGTTGTCAGCCAGAGTGACTGACAGCAGCTCAAGTTGCTGGCCATCCAGCACCAGCGGCGGCAGGCCCGGGCCACGCTCGGGATTGCGGCGCATCACCAGTTGCGCATGGACCAGGCTGTGGTCCTCGAACAACTCGAAGGTCAGGTGCGTCTCGTCTATCAGGTACTCGGGCGCCTGATAGTCTTTCAAATAGATCATCTTCGGTTGTTCGGTGCGCATGCTGGAGTCCTTACTGATGCACGGCGAGCTGATAAGCCGTGTATTTACGAATATTGATGACGCCGGTGTCGAAAATCAGGTATTGACCCTTGATCCCCAACAGCGTGCCTTCGGCAATCGGATTCTTGTCCAGATTGAAGCTGACGATTTTGGCCGGGTATTGCTCGACCGGATAGCGGATTTCGAGGACATCTACATCGGCAATAGTCTGGATCGCTTGTAGGCCGAATCGTTCCTGTAAACCTTGCAAGCCTTCGGCGCAGCTGTCGAACAACTGATCGCGAACCTCGGCCAGGTTCACCGACACCGCGTCGCCCTTGAGTAAAGCACGCCAGTTGGTCTTGTCCGCCACCTGACTGCGGAACAGGTCTTCGACAAACCCCGATTGCTGGCGGGTCGAGACGCGCATGATCGGCAACGCCTGACGGGCGCCCTGGTCGATCCAGCGAGTCGGCAGCTGGGTGGCGCGGGTAATCCCGACTTTCACCCCGGACGAATTCGACAGATACACAATGTGATCGGTCATGCAGAACTTCTCGCCCCACTCCGGCTCACGGCAGGTGCCCGCGTCGTAGTGGCAACGCTCCGGGCTCATGATGCAGAGGTCGCACTGCGCCAGTTTGGTCATGCACGGGTAGCAATACCCCTGGCTGAAACTGGTTTTGGTCTTGCGTCCACAATGGGAACAATGGATCGCCCCCAGGTATTCCAGACGCACCGTGGTGCCGATCAATGGATTGACCGGCACCTCGACGTCATCCAGACGAAACGCGTACTGCACGTCCGGCCCGTCAAGGCGCGCCGACATTTTGCTGATTGCACCACGGCCAATCTCAATCAATGGACGGCATCCGATTTGAACAGGATATTCGGCACGCTGATCGACTTCGAGCTGCATTCCTGCGGGCCCATGTAGCCGGTACGCTCTTCCTCGGGCAGGTTCTGGATTTCCCAGGCGATCATCGCTTGCAACGACAGTTCGCGTTGCTCGGCGGTGAGCTTGCCACCGTCGGACCATTTGCCGATTTCCACCGCCAATTTCAGGCTCTGGTAGATATCGGGGGTGATGTTCTGGATCATTTCGTTAAAAGAGGACATCAAGGGCTCCGCTCTTTAATACATAACTGTTTAGACGGCCAGTTTACGGCGGTTGTACAAACCACCCAACAAACCGGTCAAGCATCCGACGAGCAACCCGCTGACGTGGGCCGCGTTAGCAATTTCACCGAAACCGATCATCGAGACCAGCCCTGACAGGCACAGCACCAGCCACACCAGCATCATCACCAGCACGCCGCGCGGCAGGCGATAAGCCGGGTTCGGCGACAACACCTGAAAAATCCAGCAGTGCCCGAGCAGTCCATACAGCACGCCGGACAACCCGCCAAACAAGGTCGGTCCGCTGAAATAATACTGGGCGTAGTTGGACACCAGACTGAAGAGCAAGGTGAGGCCGATCAGGTTGATGCTGCCCTGGCGCGACTCGATGCGCCGCCCCAGCTCCCAGTACCACATGCCGTTCATGGCCAGATGCAGGATGCCGAAGTGGATCAGCATCGGCGTCACCAGACGCCACCACTGCCCCGCCGCGAGGCTATCGGCCAATGGCACAAAATGGATGTACTCGCCGACGATGCGAAAATCGAGGAAAGTCAGCCAGCGCAGCGTGTCGAGGTTTTCCCCCAGCAGCGTCACCGCACCGACGATCAGGCTCAATAGCAGCACCAACCCGGTTGCCTTGGCATGCCGCAACTGCTCGACGAAACCAGGCCGCTTAGTGGTTTGCGCGACCGGAATGTCCAGCTGCTGATCAGGGTCGCCCGCCGGAAAACGTTCGTACAAGGAACGGACGTCTTCGCTGATATTGGCCGGCACCCACAGCACTTGTTCGCCCGACTCTTCGCTGACCCGATGCGGCACCTGCATGCGTTGCAGCAGTTTGACGAACCCACTCAAATCCACCGCCAGCGGCAGACGTAAAACGGCAACCGTACTCATTGCAGCACCTCCGGCCGCTCGACATCGACCCAGACAAATTTGTGCGGGTCGAGACGGGTTTCCTGATCCAGGCGATAGGCGACCAGTTTGCCGTAGAGCACCGCGCTGTAATCCAGGCAGGCCAGGTTCGGACGGATTGGTGCCGGTTTTCCGCTGCGCCAGTAGTGGCCGACGAACAACAACGGCTCATCGACGCCATAACGCAGCAAGGTGTTTTTTTCGGTGGACGACAGGGGCGTCTGGGCCACGGGTTCGGGCAAGGCGTCAGGTTGGAACACAATGTCTCCGTAGGTTTGCGGGTCGTCTTCCCAGAATTTGGTGCGGAAAAACGAACGCGTCAGACCATCGCCGCTGGTCATGGTCAGCCCGTGGGGCAGACGCATGTCGGTGCCGCGCAACAAGCGATCGAACACGGTGCAGGCGAAACTGCCGGGCACGGCCGAGGCCTGGAGGAAATGCTCGTCGATGCAACCGTCGGGGAACAGCGCGCGCAGCGGTTCGATCAGGCCGGAATCCCAGCAGGCGTGTACCACGCGAAAGCGTCCGGCATCCACAAACAATGGCAATTCGTAGAACCATTGCTGGAAGTCATGCCAGTCGCCGGGATGATGTTCAAATTGCGTCAGGGTTTCACCGAGCAGGCGCGCATGACGCGGCGTGTGTTCACGCACGAACTGCTTGCCGCTGCCCGGAGGCGCCGGCGTGACCCAGCCAAGGGCGTTGAATTCATGGTTGCCCATGATGCACAGCGCCTGACCGGCCTCGACCATGTCGTGGACGATGTGCAGCGCCTCGCGAATCCGCGGGCCGCGGTCGATGATGTCGCCGACGAACACCGCCATGCGCGACGGATGCCGCCAGACGCCACCTTGCTTGTGGTAACCGAGCCGGTCGAGCAAGTGCTCAAGGGTCAGAGCGCAACCGTGCACGTCACCGATCAGGTCGTAGCTACGCGCGGGATCGAGCATCAGTCGCCTCCACCACCCAAGCGGCTGCCCCAGCCGAGCTTGGTCCGGCAGACCTCATAGTAGTTGTGGTCGAGCGGGTGAATCAGCCGCAGTTTCTGGGCTTTTTTGCTGATGGTGATGGTGTCGCCCGGCGCGCAGGTGAAATGGTTCTGCCCGTCACAGGAGACTTGCGGGTAAATCTGCATATCTTTGGACACGACGATTTTCAGCTCACTGTTGCCATCGACCACAATCGGCCTGCCCGACAAGGTATGGGGGTACATAGGCACAATCACAATAGCGTCGAGCTTGGGATGCATGATCGGCCCGCCCGCCGACAGCGCGTAGGCGGTCGAACCGGTGGGCGTGGCGACGATCAGGCCGTCGGCCTTCTGGCTGCAGACGAACTGGCCGTCGATGTACAACTCGAATTCGATCATCCGCGTCGATTTGCCCGGGTGCAGCACCACGTCGTTCAGCGCGTCGCCCTGGCCGATGGCCTCCGCATGGCGGCGGACTTCGGCTTGCAGCAGGAAGCGGTTTTCCACCAGATAGTGGCCGTCGAGCACTTCGGCGACTTTGACTTCCAGTTCGTCCGGGCGAATATCGGTCAGGAAACCGAGGCTGCCGCGGTTGATGCCGAGCACCGGAATATTGTGTCGGGCCAGGGCACGCGCGGCGCCAAGCAGGCTGCCGTCACCGCCGACCACAATCACCATGTCACACACTTCGCCGAGCATCTTGCGGGACGAGGTTTGCAGGCCATGACCGGGCAGGACTTCGGCGATGGTGTCTTCGAGGATCACGTGCAGGTGACGATCAAGCAGAAACCGTTTCAGTCGGCGGACGGTATCCAGCACCTGCGAACTGCCCAGGCGACCGATGATGCCGATATTACGAAATTGCTCCATGGGGTTCCTGCGCGACGGTGAAAAACACGATTATGGGCGAAAGCGCAGGATAGACAAAATCCTTTCAGCCACAAGGGTGTACTCATGTTTAGGGCTATGCTCGCAAGATGATCCTATTTCCCGATTTGCTCCAGTTACCCCACCAGTTACGCCACCCCGAAGTGCGCGACCTGGCCTGGGTCATCCTCGCGCCGCCGATGCTCGACATCACCCCGTGGCCTCAACGCCATCCGCTGGCCGGCAGTGACTGGGTGCAGGCACCTGATCAGCTGGAACGCTGGCTGAAGCAACTCGACCGTGACAGTTATGACCTGCTGCATTGGCTGGCACAGGCCAGGACCCGGCGACTGGGCTTGTATTACGAACGCTTGTGGCAATACGCCGTGCGCCATGCGCCGGGTATCGAGTTGATTGCCGCCAATATGCCGATCCGCCGCGAAGGCCACACCTTGGGCGAGCTGGACATGCTGTTGCGCGATCGCGACGGCGTGCATCACCTGGAACTGGCGATCAAACTCTATCTGGGCCCGCAGAATGGCGACGGACAGGACTCGGCGCAGTGGCTCGGGCCGGGTTGTCATGATCGACTGGACCGCAAACTGGCACATCTGTCACAGCATCAATTGCCCATCTCCGCCCGACCCGAGAGTCGCGAGGTGCTGGCGGCGCTGGATGTTCAACAGTTCAGCGCACATCTGTGGCTGGGCGGTTATCTGCTGTATCCGTGGCCAGGAGAAGCCGAGCCACCCCACGGCGCGCATCCGCAGCACCTGCGCGGCAGCTGGCTGCATCAGAAGGATTGGGCGGATTTTGTCGTGCAGCGCCCGTTCGGGCGCTGGCAACCCCTGCCGCGCCATGCCTGGCTGGCGCCGGCGCATTATCCGGCGGAACAGACCTGGAACACCGAGCAACTGGAGGCATGGCTCAGTGATCTGGAGCCTTTGGCCCCGGCGCAGTTGATGGTGCGACTGATCGAGAATGCGCAGGGGGATTGGGAGGAAGCGGAGCGGTTGTTTCTGGTCGCGGACCTTTGGCCGAATGTGGCGGGCAGTGGCTAAGATTTGTAGTGCCTGGACTGGCCCCTTCGCGGGCAAGCCTCGCTCCTACAGGTTTTGTGTCGTTCGCCGAATTTGCATTCGACATAAATCTGTAGGAGCGAGGCTTGCCCGCGAAGAGGCCACCCCGTTCTAAATGGATAACCGCAACGCCAAAGCCGCCAACGTCACCAACAAAACCGGTACCGTCAACACCACCCCGACCTTGAAGTAATACCCCCAGCCAATCCGGATATTCTTGCGCTGCAGTACATGCAGCCACAACAACGTCGCCAGACTGCCAATCGGCGTGATCTTCGGCCCCAGGTCGCTGCCAATGACGTTGGCATAAATCATCGCTTCCTTCACCGCCCCCGTGGCCTGGCTGGCATCGATCGACAGCAAACCAATCAACACCGTCGGCAAGTTGTTCATCATCGACGACAACAGCGCCGTCAGCACGCCCGTGCCCATGGCTGCGCCCCAAATGCCGTAGTTTGCGAACCCGTCCAGCCACCCCGCCAGATACCCGGTGAGCCCGGCATTGCGCAGGCCATACACCACCAGATACATGCCCAGCGAGAAAATCACGATCTGCCACGGCGCTTCTTTCATCACCTTGCGCGTGGAAATCTTGTGGCCACGGGCGGCGATGGCCAGCAGCAACGCGGCACAGACGGCGGAAATGGCGCTGATCGGAATGCCCAGCGGCTCAAGGGCGAAGCAGCCAATCAACAGTATGGCCAGCACTGCCCAACCGGCATAAAACGTCGCCTTGTCATGGATCGCCGTCGACGGATGTTCCAGTTGTTCGGGGTCGTAATCCTTGGGGATGTCGCGACGGAAAAACCACATCAGCATCGCCAGCGTAGCGGCGACACTGACGAAGTTGACCGGAATCATCACCGCCGCATAGCGGTTGAACGTGATGTTGAAGAAGTCCGCCGAAACGATGTTCACCAGGTTCGACACCACCAACGGCAGGCTCGCGGTGTCGGCGATGAAACCGGCGCCCATCACAAACGCCAACGTCGCCGCCGGGGAAAAGCGCAACGCCAGCAGCATGGAAATCACAATCGGCGTGAGAATCAGCGCCGCGCCGTCATTGGCAAACAACGCCGACACCAGCGCCCCGAGCAGCACCATATAAGCGAAGAGTTTGCGCCCGCTGCCCTTTCCCCAACGGGCCACATGCAGCGCAGCCCAGGCAAAGAACCCCGCCTCGTCCAGCAGCAGACTGATGATGATCAGCGCCACGAAGGTGCCCGTGGCGTTCCAGATGATCTGCCACACAATCGGGATATCAGCCAGGTGCACCACCCCAAAAATCAGCGCCAGCACTGCGCCGAATGTCGCACTCCAGCCTACGCCCAGGCCTTTGGGTTGCCAGATCACCAGGGTGATGGTCAGCAGGAAAATCAGCGACGCTACAAGCATGCGGAACAGCCTTCAAAAAACAATCGGGGGGATTAGCAACAGCGAGCCGGGCGATCAGCCATTGCCTGCAAACGGTCGACATCAGCGGCCAGCCAGCCAGCGTGATCAGCCAGTGCACCTTGCAACAGCGTGATGACCCACGGCGACAATTGCGGGTGCAGGCGATAAAAGACCCACTGCCCCTGACGGCGGTCTGCCAGCAGACCATTGCTGCGCAATTGCGCCAGATGACGGGAGATCTTTGGCTGGCTGAGGTTCAGCCCGGCCGTCAATTCACACACGCACAACTCGCCTTCGCGAGCGATCAACAGTGCGATGCGGCTGCGGGTGTCATCGGCCAAGGCCTTGAAAATATCGACGGGGCTACGGGAACTGGACATGCGGGAACACGCCTCTGGGCAAACGAGGCGTGAATATATGGAATTTCGAATATGCAGTAAAGCAAAGACTGAATAACCTGACTTCAGTATCAGCTGACGAGCAACGCCCTGTAGCGAGGGGATTTATCCCCGTTCGGCTGCGAAGCAGTCGTAAACCTGAACGCACGGTCTATCTGATGCACCGCGTTGCTTGATTTCGCGACTGCTTCGCAGCCGAACGGGGATAAATCCCCTCGCCACAAGGCAGCTGCTACAAGGGATGTCCTGCGTTTAGGTCACACCTTCTTATGCTGCTCGACCCATTTGCCATACGCATTGATGAAGCTCTGCAAGAACGGCTTCACCGACTCGGACAATTTACCCGCCTCATCGAACGCCGAACCGGCACCTCCCAGATAGGCCTCCGGTTGCTGCATGCACGGTACATCCAGAAACACCATCGACTGACGCAAGTGATGGTTGGCCCCAAACCCGCCGACAGCGCCCGGCGAAACGCTGATCACCGCCCCTGGCTTGCCGCTCCAGGCGCTCTTGCCATACGGACGCGATCCCACATCGATCGCGTTCTTCAGCGGCGCCGGCACCGAGCGGTTGTATTCAGGGGTAACGAACAGCACTGCGTCGGATGAACTCACTTGTTGTCGGAAAGTGCTGTAGGCTGCCGGCGGTAAAGCTCCATCGATGTCTTCGTTGTAGAGCGGCAGATCGCCGATTTCGACGATAGTGAGCTTGAGATTGGCAGGCGCCAGGTCGGCCAGAGCCAGCGCCACCTTGCGGTTGATCGATTCCTTTCTCAAGCTGCCGACCAGTACGGCGATCGTGTAGACGTTGCTCATGGAAGACTCTCGACTGTTCGATGGAAAGACTTGTAGTTATAGATGACGATTCACCCAGTGGGCTGTTGAATTTACCGCCCCTGACTATTTTTTTCCTGTAGGAAAACTTACTTCGCTTAACCACGGTCTACAGAACCGCAAATTGAGTGATTTATCTCCAGAGGTTCTAAGCAGATGGCAGCAGTACTCGTCGGTCAGTTCCATGCAAGAGACGCGGAAGGCCGCGTTTATTCCGTGCATGAGTTCCAGGAATCCACCCCCTCGCATGACGGCCTCACTGGCTCGGCGCCTGTGACCACCTACAAACTGGCCATTGGCGATCGCGTCAATAAGCTCGACGACAACCAGTTTTTGCTGGTGCAATCGAACATCACCATCGTGCGCGAGCCCGACACCTATGTCGGCAGCCGGCCGGAAATCACCACCGCCTCATAACCCCGCGTTATGAGCAGAAGTCATATGCGCGCACTTGAGTTAGGATTCAGTCACTGACTCCCTCACCTGCTGAACATGGACTTCACGCATGCGTTTACGTCATATCGAAGTGATCCACGCGCTCTTGCAGACCGGTCACCTGGGCACCGCCGCCGAATGGCTGCAGTTGCCGGTGGCCGAGGTCGAAGGCATTTTGCGCGACGCCGAGGATCAGTTGGGTTTCATGCTGTTTTCCAGCGTGCGTGGACGTCTGCAGGCTACGCGCGAGGCGCGGGAGCTTCAGGTTGAAATCGCCCACGTCTACGACGCGCTTGAGCCGGTCCAGCGCCTGGCCAGCAGCCTCAAGCAATATCAGGCGCACCCGCTGCGCATCATCTGCACCCCGCCGTTGGCCCAACAGTTATTGCCTCACAGCATCGCCGCCCTGCGCCGACGCCTTCCCGATGCGCCTTGCACCCTGCTGAGCCAACCCACCCGCGAGATCGTCAGAAACCTGCTGCTACGCGAAAGCGATCTGGGGCTGAGCCTGCACGATCCCGACCACGCTGACATTCATTGCCAGGTGATTGCCCAAGGCAAACTCCAGCTGTTGGCGCCCCATGGCTGGCTGCAACCCAAACAGAAGTATATTTCGTTGCAAGATCTGGCCGGCCAGTCGATGGTTGGTCTGGAAGGTCATGATCCGCTGAGCCCGGCGCTCGACAACAAACTGCATGCCTTGCGCCCTGCCCCGGTCATCCAGACACGGGTGCAGACTCATCAGATGATGCGCAGCATGGTCGAGGCCGGAGAAGGCCTGGCGATTGTCGACCCGTTTACCGCCCTCGGTGCCAAATCGAGCGGCCTGGATGTCTGCCCGCTGGCACCTGCGGTGCCGATCAGCCTCTATGCCCTGACCCTGAAAAACGGCGAGCCCATGCCGGCCGTTCAGGTGCTGCTGGACATCCTCACGGAACAAGCCGTGGCGATGTTGTCGAGCTGAGCGGGTTTTCCAGCGGATTATCGAACAGGCGATACCAGAACAGTGCGACTTCAGCCGTGTTCGGGTCGATGCCGCGATAACGCAGATGATCGATCCCGCCTATCACGAAACCACAGCGCTCATAGAGTCGGCAGGCCCCCAGATTGTTGTTCTGGGTTTCGAGCATGATGCCCGGCAACTTCTTCTTGCGACTCCAGAACTGCGCCACGTCCAGCAACGCCTTGGCCACACCGTGACGGCGCGCCGGCGCATGCACGGCCAACTCGTCGATATGGGCAAAGCCGTTCCAGTTGGTGCTGACCACCAGATGGCCGACGGGCTCATCATCGAGATAGGCCATGAACACCGCACTGTCCGCGGCATCGCGGAAGCTGCTGAACTCCTCGGGATCAATGCCGTAGCACTTTCGATAAGGGGTGATCGGCGTCACCCGCCACTGCTCCACCGGTTTGCCGATTTCGGCTGCGCCATAGGCCGCGACTTCAAAACTGAAATCGCTGCCCCAGATATAGGGCGCGAAACCCTCATCGGCGACACGCACCGAGAGGCCTGGGTATTTGGGATTCATGATCGGTTGCATGCTGGGAAAGGTCCTCATTCCTTGATGCAATCAACGGTGTAATGCCGTCCATTGCCCTCGTCTTCGTGTTGCAATCCGTGCACATCAACGACAAACCCGGGGAAGCTGCTGTCGAACGTGCGAGCAAACGACAGGTAATCGATGATCGACCGGGTCGACTCGGTGAACCGCTCGCCCGGCATGATCAACGGGATGCCGGGTGGATACGGCACCAGCATCACCGCGGCAATTCGCCCCTCCAGGGCATCGATCGACACCGCTTCCACTTCACCCCGCACCAAATGATCATAGGCGTCAGCCGGCTTCATGGCGATTTCCGGCAGCACGGTGTACATGCGTTTGAGGTGTTTGGCCGTGGCATTGCTGCGATAACAGGCGTGCAGTTGATCGCACAAATCCCGCAACCCCATGCCCTGATAACGTGCGACGTTCTGTTGCGCCACACAGGGGAGGCACGTAGCCAGACTGACGTTGGCGTCGTAACTGCGCTTGAACTCCAGCAACTCGGTCAGCAGCGTGCTCCATTTACCCTTGGTGATGCCCATCGAGAACAGCACCAGGAATGAATACAGGCCGGTCTTCTCGACCACCAACCCTCGCTCCCAAAGGAACTTGCTGACCACCGCCGCCGGAATCCCGCGCTCGCTCAGTGCACCACCCGCGGTCAGGCCAGGCATGACCAGCGTGACCTTGATCGGGTCGAGCAACACGTAGTCGTCGGTCACACCACCGAAGCCATGCCAGTCTGCGTCAGGTTGCAACAACCAGTCTTCGGTGACCACACGCTCGATGCCTTCCACCGAGGGCGGCTGCCAGATGGAGAACCACCAGTCATCCGCGGCAATGTGCTGGCGCAGATTGGCCAGGGCCCGACGAAAACTCAGCGCCTCGTCGAACATTTCCTGCAACAGCGATCGCCCGGCCGGGCCTTCCATCATTGCCGATGCGACGTCCAGCGAGGCGATGATGCTGTACTGCGGCGACGTCGAGATGTGCATCATGAACGCTTCATTGAAGCGGTCGCGGTCCAGTTGCCGCGCGCCGCCGTCCTGGACATGAATCATCGAGGCCTGGCTAAACGCGGCCAGCAGTTTGTGCGTGGAATGCGTGGTGAACACCAGCGGGCTGTGTTCGCCACGGGACGTGCCCATGCCGTACCGGCCGGCGAAAAACTCGTGGAACGCCGCGTAGGCATACCAGGCCTCGTCGAAATGCAGGACCTCGACGCTGTTACCCAGGTTTTGCTTGATCAGTTCGGCGTTGTAGCAGAGGCCGTCGTAGGTCGAATTGGTCACCACGGCCAACTTGACCTTGGGCTCACGGCCCTGGGTCAGCGGGCTGGCGTCGATCTTCGCCTGAATCGATTCGCGGCTGAATTCGCTCAGCGGAATCGGACCGATGATCCCCAGCTCATTGCGCTCCGGGCACAGGTACAACGGGATCGCGCCGGTCATGATGATCGAGTGCAGCACCGACTTGTGACAGTTGCGGTCCACCAGCACCAGGTCATCGCGAGCGACCATCGAATGCCAGACGATCTTGTTGGCGGTCGAGGTGCCATTGATCACGAAAAAGGTGTGATCGGCGCCGAAATTGCGCGCGGCCCTGGCTTCCGCCTCGGCCAGCGGGCCGGTGTGGTCGAGCAAGGAGCCCAATTCCGGCACCGATACCGACAAATCCGAGCGCAGGGTGTTCTCCCCGAAAAACTGGTGAAACGCCTGCCCCACCGGGCTTTTGTGATAGGCCACACCGCCGCCATGACCGGGTGTGTGCCAGGAATAATTGGAATCGGCAGTGTGTTGCACCAGCGCCTTGAAAAACGGCGGGAGCAAACCATCCAGGTATTTTCGGGCCGCCCGGGCCACTTGCCGCGCCAGAAAGGGCACGGTGTCTTCAAACAGATAGAGAATGCCGCGCAGTTGATTGAGCTCGGCCATGGCATCGGCCGGGGCGTTTTCCAGCGTGACCTGTTCGCCCAGCGCAAAGATCGGCAAGTCCGGCGCACGCACACGCGCCAGACCGATCAATTCAGCCATATTGTGTAACAAATGCGAATGGGCGCTGGCGTCTTCTGCGGCAATCAACATGCAGGAGAGGCCGTGATGGGTCGAAGCGACCAGCCGCCCTTCGGTGTAATCCACCGCCGAAACGATGCTGAAGCCTTCCTGCTCCAGTTCCCGGGCGATGCCACGCACGCGGTCACCGGCGACGGTGTCGGCCTTGATGTCGCGGTGCACGATCAAGACCGGGAATTTCAAATCTTTATACATGAGGCTCAGTGTCCTGAGGCTGCAGACCGTGGCCTGCCAATATGCTCAGGGTAGAGGGTTGAAGCGGATGTGGCGAGCGTCGATGCCCTGAAGCGGGTCAATGAGTGCACCATCATGTGGCCATCAACCCCCAACTGAAATGGAGACGTTGAGCTTGGCGGCGCCCTGCAGGTAGGTTGCTCCGCAGTTACCTGTGTAGCGCACCTTGTAGCAGCTGCCGAGCTGCGCGAGGCTGCGGCCTCGCGCAGCTCGGCAGCTGCTACAGGCCGTGTGCACGGTTCTCAACAAATGACCTGTGGCACACCCCCCCCCTCGCCACAAAAGCCGTGTCACATCAGATTGCGCTCAAGCCTGCGCCTTGGCCTCGACCAATTGCTGCCACAGCGACGGAGCGCCGGCGGACTTGGCGATGGCTTCCAGGCGTGCCACGTGCCGGGCTAGGTCATCTTCGCTGGCGGGGATGATCCGGGTCGGCTGGCGATCGGCCGGCAAGCGGCGGATTTCCGTGGCGGAGTTGTCCGCGCCTTCGCCGGAACCGTTGCCATCGGACGCATTACCGGCCAGCGACAGGCTGGTCTGGCCGCCGGTCATGGTCAGGTAAACGTCGGCGAGGATCTCGGAGTCGAGCAAGGCGCCGTGGAGTTCACGGCCGGAGTTGTCGACGCCATAACGTTTGCACAACGCATCAAGGCTGTTGCGCTGCCCCGGGTGACGTCCCCGGGCCATCATCAGAGTGTCGAGGATCGAGCAGTGTTGCGTGATGTCCGCACGGTCGTGCTGGCCCATCAGTGCGAATTCGTTGTTGATGAAGCCAACGTCGAACGCTGCGTTATGGATGATCAGCTGCGCGCCCTTGATGAATTCGAAAAACTCATCGGCCACTTCAGTGAAACGCGGTTTGCCCACCAGGAATTCGTTGGTGATACCGTGGACGCCGATGGCACCTTCGTCACTCTCGCGATCCGGTTGCAGGTAAACGTGGAAATGCCGGCCTGTCAGGCGCCGACCGATCAACTCGACACAACCGATTTCGATAATCCGGTGGCCGTCGGTCACCGGCATGCCGGTGGTTTCGGTATCGAGTACAACGGATCTGGTGGCCATCAGCGCTCAGCTCTCAACGGGTCAATCGTGCAAAAGCGGCGATGTTAACACGCTCGCTGGATCCGGCGCGCGTGCCGCCAAGTGAGCGGCGCTCATGCAGCTTTCAGCAATCATTAGCAATGTTTATAAAGCCTGGATGCAGATAGCCAGACCAAAACTGGCGACCGCCATCCTGATACTGTGAGGTCCTGTGAGAGCGAGCCCGCTCGCTCTCACAAAGGTTCAGCGCTGAGTCAGGCCTGCTTGTACCCGCGCACTTCATCCACACCACGGTTGGCCAGTTGGTCCGCCCGTTCGTTGCCATGGTGGCCGATGTGCCCGCGCACCCATTTCCAAGTGACGTTGTGGCGGTTGACCTGCTCGTCCAGCAGTTTCCACAAGTCAGCGTTTTTGACCGGTTCCTTCGCCGCCGTTTTCCAGCCGCGCTTCTTCCAGTTGTCCATCCACTCGTTGATGCCTTTCATCACATACTGGGAGTCGGTCACCAGCAGCACGTCGCAGGAACGCTTGAGTTCTTCCAGGCCGCGAATCGCGCCCATCAGCTCCATGCGGTTGTTGGTGGTGTTGGCTTCGCCGCCCCACAGTTCCTTTTCAACGCCTTTGCACACCAGCAACGCGCCCCAACCGCCAGGGCCAGGGTTGCCTTTGCAGGCGCCGTCGGTGAAGAGTTCTACGCTATCGCTCATGCCAATCTATCCAGAAAATGCGGTGGCTCGCCAATCAGTGACCGACGATGCCCTAGGCCGGGGCAAACCCGGCCGGGAAATAAAGAGTGTGTTACGGCTCGATGTTACGACGGTTGACCTTGGCCATCGGCAATGGAATCAGCTTGCCCATCGGTTCGCGCCGCTCCTGACGGACGGGTCGCAGGCCCACCACGATCTTGCGCGCCACCAATAAATAGAAGCCGCCACCCGACAGTTGCCAGTCACCGGCCTTGCGCTCCCAACCGGCCAGACGAGCCTGCCAGGCGGGTGAAGCAAGCGGCGGACGATAGCACCCGAAGCGGCGTTTCTCCAGCGCGAAGCCCAGCAGATTCAGCCAGTCGCCCACTCGCGAGGGCGAGATGCAGCGCGCCTTGCGCAAGCCGTCGTGAGCGAACACATGGCGCAAGCCCCAGCTGCTCCAGGGGTTGATCCCGATGATCAGCAAATGCCCGCCGGGCCGCACGCTGCTCGCCGCTTCACGCAGTAAGCCGTGGGGCGACAGGCAGAAATCCAGACCGTGCTGCATCACCACCACATCAGCGGCATGCTCGCTCAACGGCCACGCCTGCTCTTCGCAGACGATCTCGACCCCCGGCAACGGCGCGCCAAGTCGCACATTGCGCTGAACCTGGGGTGCCGACGGCGGCGTCTGGGCCGACGGGCCGTAATGCACCAGATAGCCACCGAAGAAGCGGCCCAGCTCGTCTTCGAGCATGCGCCGCTCTTCATCCAGCAGAAATTGCCCGATCGGGCCGGACAGCCATTCACGGGCCGCGCTGATCAACGTCAGCCACTCAGGATCGGCCTGAGCGAACGCTTTATCGGTCATTGCATTCTCCAACGCGCCAGGAAGTTCTAAGATGCGCCATTGTTTTCAGCTTGGCGAATCCGACGATGATACAGATCAGTGCCCTGCCCGCCTTCACCGACAACTACATTTGGTTGTTACAAGACCACAACACCCAGCGCTGCGCCGTGGTCGATCCGGGTGATGCCGCGCCCGTGCAAGCCTGGCTGGCGGCGCATCCGGGCTGGGTATTGAGCGATATCCTGATCACTCACCATCATCATGATCATGTCGGCGGCGTCGAGCAGCTGAAAAAAGCGACAGACGCGAAAGTCTGCGGCCCGGCCAGCGAAACCATTCCGGCGCGGGACGTGGCGCTCAAGGACAACGACCGTGTCAGCGTGCTGGGCTGGGACTTCGACGTCTTCGCCGTCCCCGGACACACCCTGGGACATATTGCCTATTACCATCATGGCCTGCTGTTCTGCGGCGATACCCTTTTTGCCGCCGGTTGCGGGCGCCTGTTCGAAGGCACGCCAGAACAAATGCACACCTCGCTGAGCCGCCTCGCTGCCCTGCCCGAAGATACACTGGTCTACTGCACGCATGAATACACCCTGAGCAACCTGAAATTTGCCGTAGCGGTCGAACCGGGCAATCGGGACACCGCCGCACGTCTGGAAAAAGTCACCGCGCAACGTGCAGCCGGAATCATGACGCTGCCCTCTACTTTGGCGCTTGAAAAGCTGACCAACCCGTTTTTGCGTGTCGACGAAACATCCGTTAAAGAAAAAGTGGACGAACGGAATGGAACCCAAAACCGGGCTCCGAGTGCGGTTTTTGCTGTACTTCGGGCTTGGAAAGATAAGTTCTAAGTAGCCGCCCCGTTGGTACAAAAATTCTGAATGGTTGACCGCAGAGGGTACGCTTTCTAGAATCGCCCGACATTTTTGCCCGGAACTTACTTCCAGCCAATGTCGTCATCTATTCGTAAAGCCATCAATTCAGACGCATTGACCCGCCTGGCTCAAGCCATCGCGGTGGCTGTGTCCGCCACTCTGGCGGGCTGTTCCAGCCATGTGCCGCAGACCGAAGCGACACACACTCCGAACATCGCCGCTCGCGCCAAGCAGAAACCTATCTGGCTCAGCGAAAAGCCGACTCCACAAATTCCACAGGATGTCTGGGAGCGCATGCGCCAGGGCTTCCAGTTGCAGGACAACCTGGGCGTCAACCCGCGCATCGAGCAACAGCGGCTGTGGTTCGCCAGCAACCCGTCCTTCCTCGAAAACGCCGGCGAACGCGGCAGCCTCTACATTCATTACATCGTCGAACGCCTTGAAGAACGCAACATGCCGCTGGAGCTGGCGCTGCTGCCAGTGATTGAAAGCGCCTACAACCCGATGGCCTATTCCCGGGCCAATGCGGTGGGCCTTTGGCAATTCATTCCTTCCACCGGCCGTTACTTCAACCTGCGTCAGACCCGCTTCTATGATGGCCGTCGCGACATCACCGCCTCGACCACCGCGGCCATGGATTACCTGACCCGTCTGCACGACATGTTCAACGGTGACTGGCTGCTGGCCCTGGCGGCCTACAACGCCGGTGAAGGTACGGTCAGCCGTGCCATCGAGCGCAACGAGAAACTCGGTCTGCCGACCGATTACTGGAACCTGCCGCTGCCAGCCGAAACCCAGGCTTACGTGCCCAAGCTGCTGGCCTTGTCCCAGGTCGTGCTGGCCCCCGAAGCCTACGGCGTGAACCTCAACCCGATCGCCAACGAACCGTATTTCCAGGTCGTCGAAATCAACCAGCGCATGGACCTGTCCAAGGTTGCCGCGGTGGCCAACATCGACGAAGACGAGTTGTTCCAGCTCAACCCGGCCTTCAAACAGCGCACCACCATCGACGGCCCCCAGCATTTGCTGGTGCCAACGTCCAAGGCACAGTTGCTGACTGCCAGCCTCTCGACCATGCGTCCTGAAGAGTTGATCAGCAAGAAGTCGCTCAAGCCGGTCTTCGAAGGTGCCGATGAATCCGAAGTCGCCAGCCTCAAACGTGCCTACCGTGTCAAACGCGGCGACAACCTGGCCGCCATCGCCAAGGCCAACAAGGTCGACGTCAAGGACCTGCAGCGCTGGAACAAGATGAGCGGCAAGAACCTCAAGGTCGGCCAGACCCTGGTGATGCAGGACACCACCAAACGCAGCGGCGGTCGCGTCAACACCGTCGTGGCGGCGAACAGCAAGACCAACAGCAAAGCCGACAAACAGAAGCCGCAGACCCAATACAAGGTCAAGCAAGGCGACTCGTTGTACATCGTCGCCAAGCGCTTCAACGTTGAAATGCAGCACCTCAAGCGCTGGAACCCGCGTGTCGGTCAGGCTCTCAAACCTGGTCAGTTGTTGACGGTTTCTTCGCCACGCTAAAAACGAGCCCCTGATTTCAGGGGCTTTTTTTGGCCAGCAGTTTGAGGACTACTGCACTTGTTAAGTACTACCCAGGGGCTGTTGTGGCGAGTGGGCTTGCCCCGTTTGACTGCGCAGCAGTCGCAAACCCTGCGAATGCGGTTGATCTGAGAGGATGTAAGGGGCCGCTTCGCGACCCAACGGGGGCAAGCCCCCTCGCCACAGGTTCTGCGATGCACAGGGCTATAGCGCCAGCCGTTAACAACGCATTAAGCCCCCGTCTTTTTCCAGTCGATACAAGCTGTTACTGTACGGCCCACAAAGCCCAAGCCGCCTGGATCGGATCTCTGACTTGAAGCGCCCCCTCCTCCTCTTCCTGATCAGCCTGGCCTTGAGCTCCTCCGCAAGCGCGACGATCAGCGAAAGCCATGGTTATGCGCAGTTCGGCACGCTCAAGTACCCGGCCAGATTTACCCACTTCGACTGGGTCAACCCGCAAGCGCCCAAGGGCGGTACGTTGCGAGTGATGGCGTTTGGCACCTTCGATACGCTCAATCCTTACACGTTCAAGGGTTCAAGCCCGGTTTCCACCGCCAATTTCCTGCAATACGGCATCAACGAGCTCAACGAACCGTTGATGGTCGGCACCGGCCAGTACGCGCCGTCCGGTGATGAGCCGACCTCCAGTTATGGCCTGATCGCCCAATCGGTGGAGTACAGCGAAGACCGCAGCTGGGTGGTGTTCAACCTGCGTCCAGAAGCGCGATTCCACGACGGCACGCCGATTACCGCCTATGACGTGGCGTTCTCCTACCGTTTGCTGCTCAAGGACGGTCATCCGCAGTACCGCACCAGCCTTCAGGAAGTGTTGCGGGTCGACATCCTCAACCCGCGGCGCATCCGCTTCGTCTTCAAGCGCGCCGGCAATTCGTTGCAGATCCTGCGCCTGGGTGAGTTGCCGGTGTTGCCGCAGCATTACTGGAAAGGTCGTGATTTCAAGGCCACCACCTTCGAACCACCACTGGGCAGCGGGCCGTACCGCATTACGTCGGTAACCCCCGGACGCCAGCTTATTTTCGAACGGGTCAAGGATTACTGGGGCAAGGACCTGCCCGTCAATCGCGGCAAATACAACGTTGACCGCATGGAAGTCGAGTTCTACCGCGACAGCGATGTGGCCTTCGAAGCCTTCAAGGCCGGCGAATTCGACATCTACATCGAGCACCAGGCGAAGAACTGGGACAACGGTTACAACTTCCCGGCCGTGCGCCGCGGCGACGTGATCAAGGCGCAGATCCCGCACCAGATCCCTACCCAGACCCAGGGCCTGTTCATGAACAGCCGGCGCCCGGCTTTCGCCGAGAGCAAGGTCCGGGAAGCGCTGGGGCTGATGTTCGACTTCGAGTGGACCAACCGCACCCTGTTCAGCGGCGCTTACAAACGCGCCATGAGTTACTACCCCAACAGCGAATTCTCCGCGACGGGCCTGCCGGTCGGTCACGAATGGCTGATGCTCAAGCCGTATCGCGAGCAACTGCCCGCCAAGCTCTTCACCGAGCCGTTCAGCCTGCCCAGGACCGAAGGTCGCGGCATTCCCCGGGAAACCATGCGAAAGGCCCTGGCGCTGCTCGCCGAGGCCGGCTGGAAGCTCAATGGGCAACGGATCGAGAACGCCAAGGGCCAGCCGCTCAAGCTCGAGATCCTGCTGGTCAACCCGAACCTGGAACGCATCCTTCAGCCTTACGTCGAAAACCTCGCCAGCATTGGCATCGACGCCCGGCTGCGCACGGTCGATCGCGCTCAGTACAAACAACGCCTGGATCAGTTCGATTTCGACATGATCCTGATGACGCTTAACCAGACCCTCAGCCCGGGCCTGGAGCAATGGCAGTATTTCCATTCCAGCCAGGTCGGGGTCAAGGGCAGTAAAAACTACGCCGGCATCGCCAACCCGGTGGTGGATCACCTGCTCGAACAATTGCTCGCCGCGCAAACCCGCGACGAACAAGTGGCCGCCGGCAAAGCCCTGGATCGAGTCTTGCTGTGGCAGCACTACATCATTCCCAACTGGTACCTTAATTATCACCGCCTGGCCTACCGCAACCGGTTCGCCTTCGTCACCACGCCGCCCTACACCCTGGGCCTGTCCGCGTGGTGGCTGAAATCTTCGGAGAAGGATCGATGAAACCCCTAAGCGCCCTGCTCTTGCAGGCCAGCGGTCTGCTGTTCGCCGGACTGGCCTGCGCCGCTCCGCAACATGCCGTGACCCTGTACAACGAGCCGCCTAAATACCCGGCCGACTTCAAGCATTTCGACTACGTGAACCCCGACGCACCCAAGGGCGGGAACTTTCGCCAGGCAGGGTTCGGCGGCTTCGACAGCCTCAACCCGTTCATCAGCAAAGGCGTACCGGCCGACGACATCGGCATGATCTACGACACCCTGGCCAAACAGGGGCTGGACGAACCCTTCACTGAATACGGGCTGGTCGCCGGCAAGATCGAGAAAGCCCCGGACAACAGCTGGGTGCGCTTTTATCTGCGTCCCGAAGCGCGCTTCCACGACGGTCATCCGATGCGCGCCGAAGACGTGGTGTTCAGCTTCCAGACCCTGACCAAGGACGGCGCCCCGCTCTATCGCGGTTACTACAGCGATGTCGAAGAGGCGGTCGCCGAAGACCCGCTTACCGTGCTGTTCAAGTTCAAGCACACCAACAACCGTGAACTGCCACTGATCCTCGGCCAGTTGCCAGTGTTGCCCAAGCACTGGTGGGCGAACCGCGACTTCAACAAGGGCAACCTTGAAATGCCATTGGGCAGCGGCCCCTACAAGGTGACCGAAGTGAAGGCCGGGCGCTCGATACGCTACGAGCGGGTCAAGGATTACTGGGGCAAGGACCTGCCGGCCAACCGTGGTTTCTACAATTTCGACGTGATGACCACCGATTACTACCGTGACAACACCGTCGCGCTGGAAGCCCTCAAGGCCGGGCAGTTCGACTATTGGGCGGAAATGTCCGCGAAAAACTGGGCCAACGCCTACAACACTCCAGCCGTCACCGAAGGCCGATTGATCAAGGAACAGATCCCCAACGGCAACCCCACCGGCATGCAAGGCTTTGTGTTCAACCTGCGCCGCCCGGTGTTCCAAGATGTACGCGTGCGTCAGGCGCTGACATTGCTGCTGGACTTCGAGTGGACCAACAAGCAACTGTTCAACGGTGCCTATGTGCGCACCCGCAGCTTCTTCGAAAACTCGGAGATGGCCGCGACCGGTCTGCCCGACGCCGCTCAACTGGCGATCCTCGACCCGTTCCGGGGCAAGATCCCCGAGCAGGTGTTCAGCGAAGCGTTCCAGAACCCGATGACCGACGCCAGCGGCATGATCCGCACCCAGCAGCGCGAGGCTTACCAATTGCTGCAAGAGGCCGGC
This sequence comes from Pseudomonas sp. LBUM1660, assembly GCF_059695935.1. NCBI lineage: Bacteria > Pseudomonadati > Pseudomonadota > Gammaproteobacteria > Pseudomonadales > Pseudomonadaceae > Pseudomonas > Pseudomonas sp. LBUM1660. The sequence goes on from NZ_CP166795.1 coordinate 3,554,305, forward strand.
TGGCGGATCGTCGACGACAAGATGGTCGACACCAATGGCAAACCGGTGACCATCGAGTTCCTGTTGGCCCAGACCGAATTCGAACGCGTGCTGCTGCCGTTCAAGCGCAACCTCAGCGACCTGGGTATTGACCTGGTGATCCGCCGGGTCGATGTCTCGCAGTACATCAACCGCGTGCGTTCACGGGACTTCGACATGATCGTCGGCAGCTTCCCGCAGTCCAACTCGCCGGGCAACGAACAGCGCGAGTTCTGGATGTCCGCCGCGGCCGACAAACCTGGCAGCCGCAATTCGATGGGCCTCAAGGACCCGGTAGTCGATCAACTGGTCGAGCAGCTGATCAACGCCGATTCGCGCAAAAGTCTGGTGGCCCATGCACGAGCGCTGGACCGCGTGCTGCAATGGGGCTATTACGTGATCCCCAACTGGCACATCAAAACCTGGCGCGTGGCGTACTGGAACCACATCGGCCATCCGAAAATCTCCCCCAAGTACGACATCGGCATTAACACCTGGTGGGTCAAGCCCGATGCCAAACCTGCGGTAGAAGTCGAAACCAAACTGCAAGCCGACCCTGCGGGCACGGAGTAATCAGATGCTGGCGTATATTTTTCGGCGACTGCTGCTGATCATCCCGACCTTGCTCGGCATTTTGCTGATCAACTTCGTGATCATCCAGGCCGCCCCCGGCGGGCCGGTGGAGCAGATGATCGCCAAGCTCGAAGGCTTCGAAGGCGCCACCAGCCGCATTGCCGGCGGCGGTGCCGAAGTCTCGGTGGCGGGCTCCGCCTATCGCGGCGCCCAGGGCCTGGACCCGATGCTGGTCAAGGAAATCGAGCACATGTACGGCTTCGACAAATCGGCGCCGGAACGCTTGTGGATCATGATCAAGAACTACGCCACCCTGGATTTCGGCGACAGTTTCTTCCGCGACGCCAAGGTCATCGACCTGATCAAGGAAAAGATGCCGGTGTCGATCTCGCTCGGGTTGTGGAGCACGCTGATCATGTACCTGGTGTCGATCCCGCTGGGGATCGCCAAGGCGACGCGACATGGCAGCCACTTCGATGTCTGGACCAGCTCGTTGATCATCGTCGGTTATGCGATCCCGGCGTTTCTGTTCGCCATCCTGCTGATCGTGGTGTTTGCCGGCGGCAGCTATCTGGACTGGTTCCCGCTCAGGGGGCTGACTTCAAACAACTTCGATGAACTGAGCACCGCCGGCAAGATCCTCGATTACTTCTGGCATCTGGCATTGCCGGTGACCGCGCTGGTGATCGGCAACTTCGCGACCATGACGCTGCTGACCAAAAACAGCTTCCTCGACGAAATCAACAAGCAGTACGTGGTCACCGCCAAGGCCAAGGGCCTGACCAATCACCGTGTGCTTTACGGTCATGTGTTCCGCAATGCGATGCTGCTGGTGATCGCCGGCTTCCCGTCGGCGTTTATCGGGATCTTCTTCACCGGCTCGCTGCTGGTGGAAGTGATCTTCTCCCTGGACGGTCTCGGTTTGATGAGTTTCGAAGCGGCGATCAACCGCGATTACCCGGTGGTGTTCGGCACACTGTTTATCTTCACATTGCTGGGGCTGGTGGTGAAACTGATTGGCGATTTGACGTACACCTTTGTCGATCCGCGCATCGACTTCGAAAGCCGGGAGCATTGAGATGAATTTGTCCCCGCTCAATCGCCGGCGCTTCGAACTGTTCAAGGCCAACAAGCGTGGCTGGTGGTCGCTGTGGCTGTTTCTGGTGCTGTTCGGCCTGAGTCTCGGCGCAGAGCTGATCGCCAACGACAAACCGCTGGTGGTGCATTACGACAATGGTTGGTATTTCCCGGCGCTCAAGCGCTACCCGGAAACCGCGTTCGGCGGCGAATTCCCACTGGAGGCCAACTACAAGAGCCCGTACATCCGCGAATTGCTCAAGGCCAAAGACGCCTGGGTGCTGTGGGCGCCGATTCCCTACAGCTACCAAAGCATCAACTACGACCTGAAAGTCCCGGCGCCGGCGCCACCTTCGGCCGACAACCTGCTGGGCACCGACGACCAGGGCCGCGATGTGTTGGCGCGGGTGATTTACGGCTTCCGCATTTCGGTGCTGTTTGCGTTGACCCTGACCATTCTCAGCTCGATCATCGGCGTGATTGCCGGGGCCTTGCAGGGGTTCTATGGCGGCTGGGTGGATCTGGCCGGGCAGCGTTTCCTGGAGATCTGGTCTGGGCTGCCGGTCCTGTATTTGCTGATCATCCTCGCCAGTTTCGTGCAGCCGAACTTCTGGTGGCTGCTGGGGATCATGCTGCTGTTCTCGTGGATGAGCCTGGTGGACGTGGTGCGCGCCGAGTTCCTGCGCGGGCGTAACCTGGAGTATGTGCGCGCAGCCCGGGCACTGGGGATGCAGAATGGCGCGATCATGTTCCGTCACATCCTGCCCAACGCCATGGTTTCGACCATGACCTTCATGCCGTTCATTTTGACCGGCGCCATCGGCACCCTGACCGCGCTCGACTTCCTGGGCTTCGGTCTACCGCCGGGCGCGCCGTCGTTGGGTGAACTGGTGGCCCAGGGCAAATCCAACCTGCAAGCGCCGTGGCTGGGCATGAGCGCGTTTGCCGTGCTGGCCCTGATGTTGAGTTTGCTGGTGTTTATCGGCGAGTCCGCTCGCGATGCCTTCGACCCGAGGAAGTGAAATGAATCAGGACAATCTGATCGAAGTGCGCGACCTGGCCGTCGAATTCGTCGTCGGCGAACGCTGTCAGCGGGTGGTTGAAGGCGTCAGCTTCGACATCAAGCGCGGCGAAACCCTGGCACTGGTCGGCGAAAGCGGCTCCGGCAAATCGGTGACCGCGCACTCGATCCTGCGACTGCTGCCCTACCCGCTCGCCCGGCATCCGTCCGGGACCATCGAGTATTCCGGGCAAGACCTGCTGAGCCTGAAAGAGAAAACCATCCGCCACATCCGCGGCAACCGGATCGCGATGATCTTCCAGGAGCCGATGACCTCGCTCAATCCGCTGCACTCGATCGAGAAGCAGATCAACGAGGTGCTGGGCATCCACAAGGGCCTGGTCGGCAAAGTGGCGACCAAGCGCACGTTGGAGTTGTTGGAGATGGTCGGCATTCCTGAGCCGCACAAGCGCCTCAAGGCCTTGCCCCACGAGCTGTCCGGCGGCCAGCGCCAGCGGGTGATGATCGCCATGGCCCTGGCCAACGAGCCCGAGCTGCTGATTGCCGACGAGCCAACCACCGCGCTGGACGTGACCGTTCAGCTGAAAATCCTCGAACTGCTCAAGGAATTGCAGGCCCGCCTGGGCATGGCATTGCTACTGATCAGTCATGATTTGAACCTTGTGCGAAGAATTGCGCATCGCGTATGTGTCATGCAGCGCGGTTGCATCGTCGAACAGGCATCGTGCGAAGAGTTGTTCCGCGCGCCGCAGCATCCGTACACTCGGGAACTGCTGGCAGCGGAGCCCAGCGGCAAGCCGGCGACCAATGTTATCGGCCCGCCCTTGCTGCAAGTCGAGGACCTGAAAGTCTGGTTCCCCATCAAGAAAGGCTTTCTGAAAAAGACCGTCGATCACATCAAAGCGGTGGACGGCATCAATTTCAGCCTGCCCCTGGGACAGACCCTGGGGATTGTGGGAGAAAGTGGTTCGGGCAAGTCGACGTTGGGTTTGGCGATTTTGCGGCTGATCGGCAGCAAAGGCGGCATCCGTTTTGAGGGCAAGCAGCTAGACTGCCTGACGCAGAACGAAGTTCGGCCGTTGCGCCGGGAGATGCAGGTGGTGTTCCAAGACCCGTTCGGCAGCCTGAGCCCACGGATGTGCGTGAGCCAGATCGTCGGCGAAGGCCTGCGGATCCACAAGATGGGCACTGAGGCGGAACAGGAACAAGCGATTATTGCGGCATTGAAGGAGGTAGGCCTGGACCCGGAAACCCGGAACCGCTACCCCCATGAATTTTCCGGTGGGCAGCGGCAGAGAATCGCCATTGCCCGGGCATTAGTGCTAAAACCGGCGTTGATTTTGCTGGACGAGCCGACATCGGCCCTCGACCGCACCGTGCAACGCCAAGTGGTGGAGCTGCTGCGTTCACTGCAAACCAAGTACAACCTGACGTATCTGTTTATCAGCCATGACCTGGCTGTCGTCAAGGCGCTGAGCCACCAGCTGATGGTGGTCAAGCAGGGCCAAGTGGTCGAACAGGGAGACGCGCAAAGTATCTTTGCCGCCCCCCAACATCCGTATACACAGCAGTTGCTGGAAGCCGCTTTCCTGGCTCCGGCCACTGCGCAATAACCTGAAAGAGAGGAGCAACACATGGGTTTTCTCGCCGGTAAGCGCGTACTGATCGTCGGTGTCGCCAGCAAGCTGTCCATCGCATCCGGCATCGCTGCCGCCATGCATCGCGAGGGCGCTGAGCTTGCCTTCACTTATCAGAACGACAAACTCAAGGGTCGTGTCGAAGAGTTCGCACAAAGCTGGGGTTCCAACCCGGACCTGTGCTTCCCATGCGACGTGGCCAGCGATGAGGAAATCGCCAAGGTCTTCGTTGAGCTGGGCAAGAAGTGGGACGGCCTGGATTGCATCGTGCATTCCGTCGGCTTCGCCCCGGGCGACCAACTGGACGGCGACTTCACCGAAGCCACCACCCGTGAAGGTTTCCGCATCGCTCACGACATCAGCGCCTACAGCTTCGTGGCCCTGGCCAAAGCTGGCCGCGAAATGATGAAAGGCCGCAATGGCAGCCTGCTGACCCTGTCGTACCTGGGTGCAGAGCGCACCATGCCGAATTACAACGTGATGGGCATGGCCAAGGCTTCGCTGGAAGCTGGCGTGCGCTACCTGGCCGGTTCCCTGGGCCCGGACGGCACCCGCGTCAACTGCGTATCGGCCGGCCCGATCCGCACCCTCGCCGCTTCCGGCATCAAGAACTTCCGCAAGATGCTGGCCGCCAACGAAGCGCAAACCCCGCTGCGTCGCAACGTCACCATCGACGAAGTCGGCAACGCCGGCGCCTTCCTGTGCTCGGACCTGGCGTCCGGCATCAGCGGCGAAATCATGTATGTAGACGGTGGCTTCAACACCACTGCGATGGGTAGCCTGGAAGAGTGATCTTCCGTTAGCCACTAAAAAACCCGCCGGTTCTGGCGGGTTTTTTATGCCTGCATTATCAGGCCTGATGCAAATCCCCTTTGGGTGCGCTTGGCCATTAAACAACCCGTCTCGATTGGCGGGTTGTTTTGCTTGCGCGTTCGTAAAAACACTATTAGCTCAAGATACCCAAAACTTTCGGATCTCGACCTGCACTTGAGCCCAGATCAACCGCGAGGATGATTCGATTGCCGGTGCGCTGCACAATAATGTCATTCACGCGGCCAGCTTGCTGCCGAACCACCCCGGAGTTACCAAAAGAAGCGTCGAGTGCACCGCCATCTGTGATGCGCAGCCAGTACAACTTCTGCTCAGGAAAATCCTCACTCCCTCCAACCACGATTTTTTTATCTGGTTGTACGGTGATGGAGGGGATGTTTAAAAAGCTGGTACCCAGATCAACCACCAACGGCGCTCCATTGTTGAAGGTATTATCCGAAGTGCCATCACCCAATACTCGTTGCACGGCAATATAACGTTTGCCATCGTCATTAATCGACGTGACAACTGCGATGGTTATCTTGTCATCATCCACCACCATCGCACCAAAACTAGTGGAATCGTTGCTCTCCCAAAATCCGTCAATGCCGAAGGTTTTGTTCAACGTGCCGTCTCGGTTATAGCAAGCCAAGACCGCGTTCGAGTCTGATGACGGATGGCCAACAATCCCAAACACAACGATGCGCTCGTCTGACAGGACGCCGATGCTATGGATCGTCGTAATCAGACCATCGAATCTGACTTCAAAATCAGTGTCGGAATTACCTTGGTCATCAAGGGCGTATACCCTACCTGCCGAATCGATAGTTGCGCCGTCGTTGTCAGCCAATTGGTAACTTGCGGCCACTAAAACATGGTTGTCAGCAGCGAGGCATCCCGTAGGTTCGTAAGTCTGCAAACTCTGCCCCGGAGGGACAGGATCGATGGGTAAAGGCAACACTTTTGTGCCAAAGACTAAATCAGGACTTCCTCCCTCGTTGAATCGCGTAATCGCAGCCTGCCTGGTAAAGGGGTCACTACCCGTGTCACCAATCAACAGGAATTTGCCATCTTCTCGAGCAAGTAAACGTGTGGTCCTTTCAAATTGACCTTTGGCGAAGTCCCACGGGAACGGTGGGAAGGTCGGATCGGAAGTGCCATCAGCCATGGCTCGATAAACCCATGAGACACGGCCTGTTTGAGCCACGTAAAGAAGTTTCCCGGCAGATGTTTCAACGACACATTGAGAGGAGTCTTGCGGAATATTGATCATCCCGTTGTCAGCAAATCCCACATCCACATCACCTGGTATTTGCTGCGTGTTGGCTTGCGCTGTCATGCCGTTATCCTCCTGAAGTAAGGGTTCCATGCAATCAGGGGATGCCGACAAACCATCCATCCCGACAGCCAGATCCGTTTGACAGCGCCACGATAGTGCGAAAGCCGAAACAGATATCACTGTCATAAATAACAGTTTTACTGTCTTCAAGAGCCAACATTCATTCTTTACAGCACATAAGCTGCCACGCCTGCTTTAGCCGGCAGGTTGCGTCAGGCACTTGGCAAACAACAGCTGGATCGGCTGTGTGCGCTGGCTGTAACGCTGCAGCAGCACAATCTCGCGGTAGAACGTCAACTTGCCCAACGGAATAATCCTGACCTTCGCCCCATGTTCAAGCCATAGCCCGGCCTCGGGCAGCAGTGAAACGCCGAACCCGCATTCGACCATCTTCACGATGGCTTCCAGCTCATCCAGCTCCATCACCACGTGTACATCAATCTGCTGTTCACGCAAAAATCGTGTTATCAGACGTCCACCGAATGAGTTGCGGTCGTAACGCACGTGCGGATGGCTCGCGAGGATCTGCAACGGATCAGCGCCCTCAAGGCCCATCGGCACGATCAATACAAACGGTTCCCGGCGAATCACCTGCGCCGACAGCTCCTTGGGCAGTTCGAACGGCGGCTTGATCAATATCGCCAGATCTACCTCACCGGTATCGACCTGACTCAACAAACTCATCGACACGCCCGGCACCAGTTTCGGCTCCAGCAGCGGTGCCTGCTCCCTCAACCGCAAAAATGCCTGAGGCAACAACCCGGTCTGGACCGTGGCCACCGCGCCGATTTTCAACTCGCCACGGTACTCGCTGACATCCTCACTGACGGCCATCCGGCTAAACGTGTCGAGGATCTCCTGCGCCATCGGCAACGCCCGTTGCCCCGCGGCATTGAGAATCGCCTGACGCCCGGTTCGATCAAACAGGCGGATGCCCAGCGCCTGTTCCAGATTGCGCATCTGTGCGCTGACTGCCGACTGCGTCAGACCGATATGCATCCCGGCAGATGCGAACGTGCCGTAGCGCGTCACGGCGATGAAGGTTTTCAATTCGCGCAGCATAAGCGTTCTCGATTGATCGAAATAATTTGAGCTCGACGCAAAAACTATCGTCTTTCAATCAAAAATCATAGCGCTAAACTCTGCTTCAACTCCTGAGAACCCGAGGCGAACCCGATGCAACTCTGCCCTTTTCACTTGGCCGTACCGGTTTACGATCTGGCGGCTGCCCGGCGCTTTTACGGTGACATATTCGGTTTGGAAGAAGGCCGCTCGAGCGACCATTGGGTCGACTTCAACTTTTTCGGCCATCAACTGGTGATTCACCTGGCACCGAAAAACGCTTCTCAGGAAGCGGCGCACACCAATGCCGTGGACGGTCATAACGTACCGGTGCCGCATTTCGGTGTGGTATTGGAGATGGCGGAATGGGAGGCGCTGGCCGAGCGGTTGAAAGGCCTTGGGACGCGCTTCGTGATCGAGCCAGGCATCCGCTTCCAGGGATTGGTGGGCGAGCAGGCCACGATGTTTCTATTCGACCCGTGCGGCAACGCTTTGGAGTTCAAAGCGTTTAAAAACATCAGCCAGTTGTTCGCCAAATGAACCGCCCGGCCCTTGACGCGACCACCCTCAGTGAAGCGGTGGTCAATGGCGATACGACCGCTGTCGCCATCGCCGAATCCTTTCTTGCGTGCATTCAGGCGCGGGAGCCGGATATCCAGGCGTTCGTCTCGTTCGACGACCGGCAGGTACGCGCCGATGCGGCGCAGAACACCGGGCGTGGCCTGCTGGCCGGCGTCCCCGTCGGCATCAAGGACATCTTCGACACCGCCGCCTACCCCACGCAATTCTTCTCGCCCATCTACACCGACCATCAACCGTCCCGGGATGCCCACGTCGTGACGCTGTTGCGCCAGGCCGGCGCGCTGATCATGGGTAAGACGCACACCACCGAATTTGCCTACATGCACACCGGCCCGACCCGAAATCCTCACGACCTCGCTCGCACGCCGGGGAGTTCCAGCGCGGGTTCGGCGGCCGGGATGGCAGCGGGATTCTTTGCTGTGGCGCTGGGCACCCAGACGGCTGGCTCGCTGCTCAAGCCGGCCTCCTATTGCGGCCTCTTCGCCTACAAACCGTCCTTGGGACTGGTGTCGCTGGAAGGTGTAAAGCCGTTGGCGCCGAGCTTCGACACCGTGGGCTGGTATGGACGATCGGTGCGCGATCTGCACCTTGTGGCACGGGTGTTGATTCCCGGTTTTGTAGTGCCCGACGTCGAGCGGCGTCCACTACGGCTGGGTTTCTGCCGCACCTTACGCTGGGATCAAGTGGACCCCGAGGTGGCCTGCGCTCTGGAGCAGGCCACGGATCAGTTGCGTAGCGCCGGCCATGATGTGAGCGAACTGGAGCTGCCCGAAGAGTTTGCCGCAGTGTTCGACGACCATCAGCTGATCAACGATTGCGAAGGTGCCCGCTCACTGGCCAAGGAATTCCAACGCCACCGTGCTCAACTGAGCCCTTCGACACTGGCCATGTTCGAGCGAGCGGCGGCGACAACCTGGGAGCAGGAATCCGCTGCCAAGGCGCGCCTGGCCACGCTTGCGCCCCGTTTGAATGAGCTTTGCCAACCTTTCGACGCCATGCTCGGCGCCTCTTGCGGGATGGTCGCGCCGCTAGGCCTGGAAAGCACCGGACCGTCGGACTTCATCAAGTTCTGGGGGGCGTTTGGCTGGCCGCAGGTGAACATCCCGCTGGTGCGCGCCCAACCCATGTTGCCGGTCGGGCTACAGATAATCGGGAAGTTCAGGGACGATGGCCGGCTGTTGCGAACGGCAGCCTACATTGCTGCAGCTTTGCAAGGCGCCGCTCAACAATGACCCGTGTCGTGCATCGCCTTGTCGGCCAGGGCCAACACGTCTTCCGCTGTCGGGTTTAGCCGAGCATCAAACTCGACCTGGCCAATGCTGAAGTGAATGTCAAAACTGCGATTCGCCGTGGCATTGCGCTCGGCGAGTATTTCTTCGAGCCGGGCCTTGATCGCGGACAGTTCTACAACGCTTGCACCCGTCAACAAGGCGACAAACTCATCGTTGCCCAATCGACCAATCACATCGCTTTCGCGAAAGGCGATACGCAGCACGTCAGCGAAGGTCTTCAGGGCATGGTCGCCCTCGGCGCGCCCGTACAGATAGTTGATTCGCTTGAAATTATCGAGGTCGAAAAACAGCAGCGTCGCCGGCAGTCCCAGTTGCAGGCAGGCGTCTATCCCCTGTTGGGCCTGTGCTGTAAAACCGTGACGGTTGGGAAGCAGCGTCATCTCGTCCATGCTCGCCATCTGCACGCCCATCAGTTCTTGCTCGGCCTTGCGGGCCTGGTCACGCAGCAGCTCACGCTCCTGCAGTGGCGAACGTAACGGGTCTGTACAAGCACCGCGCTTGAACGGTTTGCCTGGGATCAGCATGACTCACTCCATTGGCGGGTATGCACTTTAGAGTCGTGCATACCCGGTTTGACTCCCTGTTAACAGACCGCCGGTCAACTGCCCTGCACCGGACACGGTCCACCAGCGTCAGCCCATCGCTTGAATTGAGTGACGAAAATGTCGTGCGGCACCGGCACCGGCGCCCTTCCCTCACCCGGGCTCCAGCCCCAGAGCACCAGCTTGTCCTCGCTGACGTGCTTGATCAGCGCCGCGAAATCACGGTCACCATTACTGGAGCGATCCTTGATCATTGCGCACAACTGATCGGCCGGCAGACCGATCCAGGCCATCTTGTGCGCCGCGGGCGGCAAGCTCCAGTGCGGCGCCCCCGGTGGAGTATTTGGCCCGTAACTGGCCGGCGGATTGGCCTCGGCGTGACAGGTCGCGCAGGGCAATCCCGCTGCGCCCTTGCCGTCCATCCCGCGCACTACGCTCATGGCGTGGGGGATCCCCGCGTCGAACTGCAACGGCGAATCGCCCGGGATATGACAGTTCTGGCAACGCGGACTTTGAAAGACTTTCTGCACCGTATCAAACGCCTTGATGGCGTCCTTATCGTCAGCAAACAGGTCTTCGGCATAACCAACCAGGCCGATCATCACCACCGCGCCAAGAATCAGATGTCGTTTCATCTCACACCCCCGACAGTTGCAACGGCAGTTCCCGCAAGCGCTGCCCGGTCAGGGCGAACACCGCGTTGGCCACTGCCGGCGCCGTAGGTGGGACACCGGCCTCGCCGATACCGCCGGACCTTTCGGTGCTCGGCACGATATGCACTTCGACCATCGGCATTTCGTTGAGCCGCAGCACCTGATAGTCGTGGTAATTGGATTGCACCACCTGGCCGTCCTTGAACGTCAGTTTGCTGTGCAAGGTAAAGCCGAGGCCGAAGGTGATGCAGGACTCCATTTGCGCCGCGATGCTCATCGGGTTGACCGCGATCCCGCAGTCCACCGCGCACACCACCCGGTGCACGCGGATTTTCAGGTTGTCCTGGGACACTTCAGCAACCTGGGCTACATAGCTGCCGAAAGACTCATGCACCGCCACACCCAAGGCGTGGCCGTCCGGCAATGGCGCCTTCCAGTCGGCTTTCTCGACCGCAAGGTTCAGCACGCCCAAATGTCGCGGATGCGCCTTGAGCAAGGTTCGTCGGTAGTCCACCGGGTCTTTGCCGGCCGCCTCTGCCAGTTCATCGATCAACGATTCCATCACAAACGCCGTGTGGCTGTGCCCCACCGAACGCAACCACAACACGCTGATGCCGGTAGTCGGCGAATGCAGTTCCACCTGGTGATTGGCCAAACCTTCGAGGTAAGGGCTGTCGGCGACGCCTTCGACCGAGGTCTTGTCGACCCCGTCCTTGACCATGGTGGCCTCGAGCATGGTCAAGGCCATGATCGACTGACCGACCATCACATGCTTCCAGGCCGTGGGCATGCCGCCAGCATCCAGGCCGATGCGTGCCTGATGCAGGAACGCCGAGCGGTAATAACCGCCGCGGATGTCATCCTCCCGGGACCACACGGTTTTCACCGGCCCGCCGGCCGCCTTGGCAACTTGCACGGCTTCGGCGACAAAGTCCGACGTCGGATTGGCTCGGCGACCGAAGCCGCCGCCGAGGAATTCGGTATGGATTTCAACCTGCTCGGGTTTGAGCCCGGTGATCTTGCCCGCGATCATCTGATCCAGGGTCTGGAACTGCGTGCCGGTCCAGATCTCGCATTTATCCTTGCTGATTTTCACCGTGCAATTGAGCGGCTCCATCGGCGCATGGGCCAGGTACGGCACGCTGTACTCGACGTCGACGGTCTTCGCCGCCTTGCCCAGTGCGGCGGTGGTATCGCCCGCCTTACTGGCCGAGGTGCCAGGCGTGGCCGCGAGTTTGCGGAAGCCTTCCAGCAATTTCTGGCTGTCGAGGCCGGCGTTCGGCCCCAGGTCCCAGTCGATTTTCAGCGCATCGCGCCCCAGCTTCGCCGCCCAGTAATGGTCGGCAATCACCGCCACGCCAGTGGGCACCTGCACCACTTTGTGCACGCCCGGCACGGCCAGCGCCTCGGCGCCTTCGAAAGATTTGACGCTGCCGCCAAATACCGGCGAACGGGCAACCATGGCCGTCATCAAGCCCTCAAATTGCACATCCATGCCGAACTTGGCCCGCCCGGTGATTTTCTCCGGGGTGTCCAGGCGCTTGGTGGGTTTGCCAATGAGTTTCCAGTCCTTGGCCTCCTTGAACGTGATCGAGGCCGGATCCGGCACCGGCAGCTTGCCGGCGTCGTCCGCCAGTTCGCCGTAGGTCGCGCGTTTGTCGCCGGCAATGACCACGCCTGACTCGGTATGAATCGCCGAGGGCGCGACGTTGAAGCGTTTGGCGGCCGCATCGATCAACATCAGGCGCGCTGCCGCGCCGGCCTGGCGATAGCGATCAAACTCCATCCAGGTCGAGGTCGAGCCGCCAGTGATTTGCATCCCGCCGAAACCCGCCATGCCGTAGTCGGCCGCCGACGCAGGTGAATGTTCGACGCGGATTTTCGACCAGTCGGCGTCCAGTTCTTCGGCGATCAGCATGGTCAGGCCGGTCCAGATGCCCTGGCCCATTTCCGAGTGCCCGAGCAGTACGGTGACGACGTTGTCGTTGCCGATCCGTAAAAACGCATTGGGCGTAAATACATTGCCTTCATTCTCCGCGCCCACGGCAAAGCGATGGGCGCCGGGAATGACGAACGCCACCACCAGACCTCCGCCCAACAGCGCGCTGCCTTTGAGAAAACCGCGACGTGACACCGGGTTGATGCTGTTCATGGTTCAGACTCCCTTCGACGTGGCATCAACCGATCTCGGCGGCGCGTTTGACCGCAGCACGGATCCTTGGGTAGGTGCCGCAGCGGCAAATATTGCCGGAGAGCGCCTGATCGATGTCGCTGTCGGTGGGTTGGGGGATCTTCGCCAGCAGCGCGGCGGCGGACATGATTTGCCCGGACTGGCAGTAACCGCACTGCACCACGTCGAGTTCGGCCCAGGCTTGCTGCACCGGGTGCGAACCGTCGGTGGACAGGCCTTCGATGGTGAGGATTTTTTGCCCGTGGGCCACCGCGGTGGCGGGCGTGATGCAGGAGCGCAACGGCGCGCCGTCGACGTGCACGGTGCAGGCGCCACACTGGGCCATGCCGCAACCGAATTTGGTCCCGGTCAGGTACGCGACATCGCGCAGGACCCAGAGCAGCGGCATGTCCGCAGGGACATCCAACTCCTGATCCTTGCCATTGATGTTCAGGGTCAGCATTGCGAATTTCCTCAGACTCACGGTGTTCTGAAGGGGCGTTTCTATGTAGACGTCGTGGTTTTCTGTAGGAGCGAGCGATGCGGCGATCCGACTTGCCCGCGAAGGCGTCCGTTCAGGTATACCGAATCATCGTTCTTCGCGAGCAAGCTTCGCTCCTACAAAAGCCGGCGGGTCTACGCGCCTCGGGTTATCCCTACAGCTAAGCGCAAATTGCCGGGGGAGACCGGTTCATCGACCACCGGTCAAAAAAAAGGCCACCTCGATGGGTGGCCTTGGAATGAGTTTTTTGTCGTGAAGGAGCTTGTGTGGCGTGGCGGTTTTATGGAAGTGACCTGGTGCGGCGAAGTGCCTTTTGTGGCGAGGGAGCTTGCTCCCGCTCGGCGGCGAAGCCGTCGCAAACCCGACCAATTCGGTGTAACTGATTAACCGGGTCTGGAGGTTTTGGGGCCGCTTCGCAGCCCAGCGGGAGCAAGCTCCCTCGCCACAAAGATTGCGATCAATAGTCGGTCGACACCGACACTTCGCGCCAGGTCTGCAACTCACTGGCGACGAAGGCGTTCTTGGCTTCGATCGCCGCGACGCAGTCACTGCCCAGCGGCAAGCGCAGAGGTACCTTTTTCGCTTCTACCAGGGTGATCATGGTCTGGGCGAGCTTGTCCGGGTCGCCCGGCTGGTTCAGGGTCACGGCCTTGGCAATTTTGCGCACCTCACCCGCCGTGCTGTCGTAGTCGGCAATCGTGGACGGGGATTCGACCAGCGAATTACCCTCGAGGAATTCGGTACGGAAGTATCCAGGCTCAACCACGGTGACGTTGACACCCAGCGGCGCCAACTCGGCGTGCAGCGCCTCGCTAAGACCTTCGACGGCAAACTTGGTCGAGCAATAGACGCCAAAACCCGGGCCCGACGCGTAACCGCCCACCGAGGACAGGTTGATCACATGCCCACTGCGGGCGGCGCGCATGTATGGCAACACGGCACGAGTGATGTTCAGCAAGCCGAAGACGTTGGTTTCGTACACGCGGCGCACTTCATCGGCGCTGGCTTCTTCTACCGCGCCCAGCAAGCCGAAGCCGGCGTTGTTGATCAGCACGTCGATGCGCCCGAAGTGCTCGATGGCCGCCTTGGCCACCGCAACGCCCTGGGCTTCATTGGTGACATCCAGGGACACGGCGAGCAACGCGGGTTGAGTGCCAAAACGTTGGGTGACGCTGCGGGCATCACGGGCAGTGGCCACCACGGCGTCGCCATTGGCCAGTGCGGCGGCCGCGATCTTGGCGCCGATACCGCGCGAAGCGCCAGTGATGAGCCAGACACGTTTGAAAGTGTGGGAAGTGGTCATGATCGAGTTCCTTGTTTGGGTTGGGGTAAGCACAAGGTACGCAGGAAGATTGGTCGGAAAAATGCCCTCGTGTTACAAGCACTATGAAACTGTCTTTCATAATGGCGTCGATATGAATCACGATCCTTTCGATGGCTTGACCGAGTTTCTGGCGGTGGCCGAGCACAAAAGCTTCACCCTCGCCGCCACCCGGTTGGCGGTGACGCCCACGGCGGTCAGCCACGCGATCAAACTGCTGGAGCGGCGCACCGGCGTGTTGCTGTTCCAGCGCACCACGCGCCGGGTGGCGTTGACCGAGGCCGGCGCCAGCCTGTTCGCCCGCTTGCGTCCGGCAGCCAGTGAAATCGACGAGGCGCTGGCGGTGCTCAGCGGTTTCCGCGACAAACCGATGGGCACGCTGCGCATCACCGCACCACGCTTGTCCGGCGCCTTGTTGATCGAGCCGCTGATGCCACTGTTTCGTGAGGCTTATCCGCAGGTCAGTCTCGACATTTCCCTGGACGACGCCACGGTCGACCTCATGGAAAGCGGTTTCGATGCCGGGATCCGGCTGGGAGAGTCCATCGAGAAAGACATGATCGCCGTGCGCCTGACACCGGACCTGCAGTGGTCGGTGGTGGGTTCACCGGCGTACTTCGCCAAGGCCGGTAAACCGATCAGCCCGGAAGAGCTGACCCGGCATAAGTGCATCGGCTTCCGCTTCGCCAGCTCCGGCAGCGCGCATCGCTGGGAGTTTCGCCGCGACGGGCGAGACTTCACGGTGGGTGTCGAAAGTGGCGTGCTCGTCAATGATCGCAAGCTATTGATTAGCGCGGCCCGAAACGGGCTCGGATTAGCTTATGCCTGCAACCTGGAGATCATCGACGAGCTGGAGAACGGTCAGCTGGAGCGCGTGCTGCAGCCGTTTGTGCCACTGAGTTCGGCGTTGTACCTGTACTTCCCCAGCCGTACCCAGACACAACCGAAACTGCGCGCTTTCATCGACATGGCCACGCAGTGGATCGCTGATCGCGGTGGCATCGGGCGTTAGCGCCTCGGCTTGAGCAGGATGCCAGTGTAGTGCATGAAAAACAGTGCGAAAGCGCTGCTCCACAGCAGCGCCGAAAGACCTAGCCCCCACCCGGAAAACGGTACCAGAAACACCCGGCTCATACCGGCGATCACCAGCAAGGCAAACCCCAGCACCACAGCGTTCGACGGCTGCAACAGTCGCCCGGTATGACCCAGGCTGACCCGTGCAATCATCGCCAGAATCAACCCGCCGATACCGCCGACCGCCAAGGCGTGCGTGGCCAGACTTTGCTGCTGCATGATGCCTGTGTGCCACAACGCCATCGCCAGCCCAGCAACCACCAGCCAGGCATAAGCGAGGTACAGCGACCAGAGCAACGGCACGCGCCAGATACCCCGATCATGCCAGCGCCACAACCGCAGCCCGTGCAACGCGCCCATCAGCAGAAATAACGTGGCCAGCCAGGGTCGAGGAGCACCGTTCAATCCGGCAGCAAACGTTATCGCCGCAAGCAGGCTGCTCGGCAGCAACAGTCTGGTTTGCAACGGGTGCGCGGTGGGTGTAGCCGCCCGGTTCAAGCCGCGCTGGATGAAAAAGGGAATGACTCGGCCGCCAATCACCGTCATCAGCGCCGCCACCAGCCACAAGGCTGCCAACACACCACGCCGTTGCAGACCCGCGTCATCGATCGCTATGCCCCACAGCGTCATGACCTGACAGCTGACCATCAACGTGATAACCAGCAGAATCGGGTAGTTATCGCGCTTGCCGGCGGCCACCAGATCCCGTCCGATCGCCCAGGCCAGCAGCGGTAGAAACGGTACTTGCAGCACCAGCAATACGCTATCGGGAACGGGCAGTAACCAGGCCAGCCGCGCCAGCAGCCACACCAGCACCAGCCCCATCAAGGGCCAGCCGTTGAGACCAGGGCGCCCGGTCCAGTTCGGCACGGCCGTGAGCAGGAACCCGGCAATGATCGCCGTGGCAAAACCAAACGGCATTTCATGTCGATGCCAGGCCAGCATCCCGCCAACGGGTTGCGCATCGGGCAATCGCCCGTACAGCCAAAATGTCCAGATCGCCACCGCGATCGCGGCGAACCCGGCACCCGCCAGAAAGAAGGGTCGAAAGCCGAGACTGAAGAGGGGGGCAGCGGCGAGTCTGCGCATCAGGCCACCGCCCTGGCCAAACCTGTACTCAACCGATACTGGGCCAGCAGTCGCATCACGTAGCCGATCTTGAGCAAGGTCGGCCCGATGATGGTCATGGCATGCATCGTTACCAGCGCCACGATTGGCACATGGCCGTCGTAGAGATACGCGCCGTAGATGCCCGCCAAAAGCAGCGCCAGACCCGCGCCCAGCACGCGACTAGACAGGTGCAGAACGTTCTGAGGATTGTTGAAGAACTCGAACATTTTTCCGTACTCCTGAAGCAGTTCAGTTGTACGTTTTACTTATCAAGTCTCGTGCCAGCTATTTAGTCCATTTAAATCAGCACCTTGAAGCGACATGAGTCATAACGACAACTTTCTTTAATGGTCGATATGACTCAAATCATTGTCATTTTGACTCGATCACGCCAATGCCTGAGGGCAAATGTCGATCTACGGTCCAGCCAAGTCCTGGCAGATCGTGCGGGTCGCCATGATGGACATGCTCAAAGACCCCGACACGAAGAAATCCCAACGTGCCATGCAAGCCATGATGCAGATGAAAAAACTCGACATCGCCGCCTTGCAGCGAGCCTTTGACGGCGAGAGCTAATACACTCCGTTGCTGGCCTGCCGAGGACATTGACGATGAAGCACACCGTTGCCAAATACGCTGACACAGCACCCCGCTTCTGGCGCGACGACGCCCTGCCCTTCATCGAAGCCCGATCCATCGCCGATGGCCGCGAGGTCTGCTACACCCGGCATTCCCACGAACACTTTTCCATCGGTGCGATCACCGCCGGGCGCAGCACCTACCTTCATGAGCAAGCGCAGTTCCAGGTCAGCGCCGGCACCGTGGTGTTGATGAACCCTGATGATGTGCATGCCTGCAATCCGATTGACGACCAGCCGTGGTCGTACCTGATGCTGTACGTCGAGACGCCCTGGCTGACCGTTTTGCAGCATCAGCTCGGCTTCAGCCAGGACTCGGCGTTCAGGCGGTTTTCCATCACCCACACCCGCGATGGCAACCTGTTCGCCGGCCTCAACGGCTTGTACGAAATACTGGTTGATCCCTGGCAGGACGTGTTGTGCAAACACAGTGCGGCGGTGGAGTTTTTTACCGATGTACAGCAGCGGCTCAACCCGGTCGACCAAGCGTTGCGCGAACCCAATTTCAAGCTGGAACGGGCCGCCGACTACATTCGCGACAACTGCACACAGCCGCTCAAACTCGAGGACATTTGCGAAGCGGCGCAACTGTCGCCGTCCTATTTGATTCGCGCCTTCAAGCACCACTACGGCATGACGCCCCATGCCTTTCTGGTCAATCGGCGTATCCAGTTCGCCCGTGATCAATTGCGCAGCGGCAAGTTGATTGCGGATGTAGCACTGGAAGCGGGTTTTGCCGATCAGGCGCATTTACAGCGGGTATTCAAACAGCACCTGGCTGCCACGCCGGGGCAGTATCGCGGCTAAGCCAATACTTATCCCGCTAGAGAGTTATTTATTTGCATAGCAATTATGCGACCTTCACCCATTCTATAAACATACAAAGACATATAACTAAAATGACAGCGCTGCGCCCTCTTATTTAAGCTCCCTTCCCAAGCCACACCCAAACCAGACACCAGAAGATGGAGCTTCTCACTTGAACAATTCATATAACAACCTGCTTCACTCCAACAACCAACGAGACAAACAAACAGTCACTGACGCCATTACCAACTTCCTCAGTGATGAAGATGTCATGGATACTATTGGCTGGTCGTGGGACCGCTTATCGGTCACACGCACGACCGACTCCCACTTGGATAACTTGCATCGCCCCGCCGCCATGTGTCTTTCGAGACTTATCCGTCATCCTGATTTTCTAAAGATCCGTTCCGAACACTCCATCCCTGCGACAAGTTCCTTTCAAGTCGATGAGTTGGGTCATCTCTATTACACCCATGAGAACGTCAACAGCCGTACCGTCGATTCCGAAGTTGTCACCGTCGGCTACTTCTCTACCCGCACAGACATCACTCACGCGCTCGCCGGCCATCAATCTTTCGAGGAAGACCTTCAACTGTTGGCAAGCATGGCCAGGTTGACCGGTGGATGGGTGACCGCTACCGAGAAAATGGCGGTCAGTCAGTGGTTGCGCGTTCACGGCCTGGCAATGCCGGGCACCGTAGAAAGCGCCAAAGAGTTGATCGACTTGATCAATCACTCGACATTGCCGAACAGCCCGACGCACGAAGATTACTGGCAACTGCTGAATACCCCAGAAGACTCTCCGTTCAATCTCACGGAAGAAAACCGCGCAATCATTCGCCGTATCTCCGAGGACCAGACGGCAGGCGAAGTCCCACTGGTGACCCTGCTGGGCGATTCGCTGAGACTCGAAAGCGGCTCCGCCGATGGATTGCCCACCAGCCAAAACTACCGGATGGCGCGGCTGATCGACATCGCCGTGTGGGCCTCCGACAACGGGCAAGAATACATCGATGCCCTGGGATGGTTCGCGGAAGAAACGGCCCCCAAACCCACCGAACAGTTTATTGAGCAGTTGATCATTGCGGCGATACTGCTTGATCTGGACCCCGATGCCGACCGGGCCAACACCACGTTTGCCGGTTTCGACCTTTATTCGAAACGTTACTTGCTGGCCAGCCCGACTGAGGTGCGCACGCAACTTGAACAGCATCTGGTCACCGCCTGCAAACTCCATGAACTCTTTGCGCCGCTGGTGGCAGAACTGATCCTGGGCGGCATGGCGCCGGAATATCTGGTCCGTGATCTGCCGCCCGAATTACGTCTTGGAACGCCCGGCTGGGTTGTATTCACCCAAGCCGTCCATTTCGCCGAATCGATTGTTCCGGGCGTCTCCCGAAGCATGACGTATCAGCAGTTGCTCGGGTTTGGCCGGATATCGGAATTGAGCCCGGCCGTAAAAAACCTGTCGGCGACGGTATCGGTCGATCCGGTCATCACCTGGGCCTTGATGAACAGGCTTGTCTCCCGGGACGCCGAAGGCAACCTGAGCGCGGAAGCCGTGACACTGGCCATGGAGGAATATCAACAGCACATCGATATGATCAACGGCGCCGTGAATCAACTGGGCAAGCCGTTACCCCATCGCAAGGCGCTTGCGTTGAAAGAGTTGAAATCCTGGGAATCGGACTGCGACCCTGAGGAGTTGTTGGTCAAACATCGCGGTACCGGTGGAGGGGCGGGAAGAAAGGTATCGGTGATAGACCTTTATATGGGCGACGAACTTCATACTGAGGAATGGGACCGGATTTCAGGAGAAAGCATTTACAAGTCTTTCCCTCACCTGGTCCACATGCAGCCTGTTGCCGAACTGTACGAGCCGGTCTTTGACGACCATATTGATACGATGACCAACGCATTATCTGCCTCGATCAACATTGCTTTTTCGCAACTTCGTCCCCTGGACAGGCAGTTCATCGAAGAAGGGCATTTGGCTATTTACCAGATTTATTCGTGGGGGCCGGCCGGATTTGACGGCATTCCACTAGGCGAAAAATATCCCTATGGAACCTTCATCTATGCACAAAAAGACTCGCAACTTCGTTGTTACGAACTTTTCCCGCTCAGAATGGAATGTGTTTTAAACAAGGCGCTTGTCGAACATTATCGATTGAATCCCTTCAACGCTATCGACGGCAATGACTATCCGGAAAAACGAGTGTTCACGGACTACCCCATCGACGCTCGTGCTTACTTCAAGAACTTGCCAGCCCGTAGTGGCCATAATTCTCAGGTTGTCTTCCACAAACTCGGCGAGTTCAACATACCCTCTGACAATACCGACACCACCTCGCCGAACCGCTACTTCCGCTCCCAACGGAAAGATGAAATCAGCGATTTTATTGCCAAGGAGAACCCGTACTTCAACAAAGGCGCGCTGAAAACACTGAGCCTTGACGAAACGGAGCGCGAAAAAGCAATCGCCAGTACCGATGCCGTATTCAATGTCATTTTGAACCTGATCATTCCGTTCAAAGGGTGCATCGAGGACCTTTCCTCAGGTGTTCCATCAAGACAGCGGAGCGCGATTCTGGGGTGTGTCATCGACGCCGCGGCGCTGGTCATGTCGTTCGCCATTATCGGCGTAAAAGTCGTCGCGATCAGTGCAAAAGCCACGACCCTGGTTTCGAAGCTGTTGTCTGCCTCCACAGTCGTGGCCAGTACCGCGGTCAGCCTGGTCAATCCGGTCAGCGGCGTACCGCAGCTGTTCAAGGGTGGCGCCCGGCTGCTCGGCCGGAGCGTGGCGAAACTGAGCGGCAGCGCCCTTTCCGCATCACATGCTGCCCGACAGCAATTGCGTTACCTCTCCGGCGCGAACAGCTACAACCTGATCAAGGCCGTCGACCATACCGGCGCGGCGCCCCGGATCCGCATGTCGCTGGACTCGGTTGCCCATGGCCGAGCGCTGTTCAAGGACGACAGCATTCAGACTGTCGAACAGATTGTGGCCCGTCTGGGGGACAAGAACATTCGATTACCCGAGAGTGCAACCCACCTCGAACTGGAGCATCTGTTCAATAATGCGGTCATCGAATCGGCGGCCCAATTCAAGCAAGCGCAAGATCTGCAGGCCTTGATTGGTCGAACGGCGGTCGATGACCTGTTCGCGGCGGTCCTGGATAAATCGCAATACGGCTACACCACCGCACGTTCCGCATCGGGCGCCCAAGGTTATGCCGACACACTGGCCACCTTTGCTCAGGTCGAAGCTAAAAACGTCAATTACATGAAGGGCTACCAGCAAAACGTGCTGAAGCAGGACCTGGGCAAGGCGCCGTTCAACCAGGCCATGGCGGAATCAACGTTCAACCCGAATGGCTTTACGGATAATTCGCAGCGGGCCGGCGCCTGGATCGTCAACGGTTCGACCTCCCCCGGCAATGACGTTGACAGCATCGTTCAGGTCCTGCGCGACTACGCGGGCAACGAAAAATCGCTGACCGATCCGGCGGTGATCAAAGAGGTGCACGCACGGATTGCCCCTGCAACCTCGGACATCGTGCGCATTGGCGTCAATGACAAGAAGTACGCCAGCAACATCAGTGGCTTCGCCGCAATGGAACAGCATCTGAAAACACTGGACACCGGCCATGAGCATTTCGACAAACATTTGCTGGCGACCGTCGTGGGATTCCACGGTTTGGGCGACGGCAACGGTCGTACCGGTCGTGCGCTGTACGCCATCAGCCAACTGCGAAACAACCGTTTCACACCGCTGACAAAAAACGAGTTCAGTTTGCTGCACGGCCTCGATTGAGGTGAGTTGCCTGGGGGCTAGGAAACCAGCAGATACACGGCACTTGCTCCCAGCAATAGCGCCATGACCCGGTTGAACCAGCGCATGCCTGCCGGGTTATTCAGATAACCCTGCAGGAATGTTCCGGCATACGCCCAGCACCCCACCGACACGTAGCAAATCACCAGATACACCGCCGCAAACTGCCAGACCAACCGCGCCTCGCCGTCCGCGACGAAGGCGCCCATCCCCGCGACACACGCCAGCCAGGCTTTCGGGTTGAGCCATTGCATCACCGCGCCGTACAGCATCGACGGTGCCTTGCGCGACTCTTTCGCGTCGATGCGACCATCGTCCGCCGCAAGCTTCCAGGCCATGAACAACAGAAACCCCACGCCCGCCAGTTGCACCACCTGCGTCAGCGCGGGCCAAAGGCGCAACACCTCATGCAGTCCCAGGCCCATCAACACCAGCAATAACACAAAGCCCAACGTGGCCCCGGCCACATGCCGCTGACTGGCGCGGAAACCGAACTGCGCCCCCGAACTCAACGCGACAATGTTCACCGGCCCCGGCGTTATCGACGCCACCAGGGCAAATGTCGCCATGGAGATAATCAGACTCATCGCACACCTTCTTCAATTCAGGAAAACCAGCGCCCAAGGTACTGAGCGCCCTGCCCTGCGTATTGAAGAAAACTGCCTAATCATCCTCATGCAACTTGATGCCCCGAGCGTGCAGCAGATGCGGCACGATCAACACCAACAGGGTCAGCGCGAGGAACGACGCGGCGATGGGTTGCGTCAGAAAGATCATCCAGTCTCCTTCGCTGATGGATAACGCGTTGCGCAGCTGTTTTTCAGCCATCGGCCCCAGCAGCATGCCCACGATTACAGGAGCGACGGGGAAATCGAAGCGCCGCATCAGCACCCCGCCCCAACCGATGGCCAGCATCAGCAGCAGGTCGAATGAAGAGTGGCGCATGCCGTACACGCCGATGGTGGCGAACACCAGAATGCCGGCGTTCAGGTACGGTCGGGGAATCTGCAACAGCTTGACCCACAACCCGACCAGCGGCAGGTTCAACACCAGCAGGATGACGTTACCGATGTACAGCGAGGCGACAAGAGTCCAGACCAGATCGCCCGAGGTCTGAAACAACATCGGTCCCGGCTGCAGGTTGTAGTTCTGGAACGCGGCCAACAGGATCGCGGCTGTCGCGGAGGTCGGAATGCCGAGCGTCAGCAGCGGTACCAAGGACCCTGTGGCGCTAGCATTGTTGGCCGCCTCGGGACCGGCAACCCCCTCGATGGCGCCCTCGCCCTTGCTGCCTGCGAACTCTTTTGGAAACTTGCTCAGTTTGCGTTCGGCCGAATAGGACAAAAAGGTCGGGATTTCCGCGCCACCGGCCGGAATCGATCCAAAAGGAAAACCGATCAGCGTGCCCCGCAACCAGGCGGGTATCGAGCGCTTCCAGTCAGAGCGCGTCATCCACAAAGACGTCAGCCGGTGCCGACCGGACGCCTCTTCTTTTTGATACAGCAGGCTGTACAACGCCTCGCCCACGGCAAACAAGCCGACCGCCACGAGCACCACTTCGATGCCGTCCACCAACTCCGGCACGCCCAGGGTGTAGCGGGCAATGCCCGAGGTCGAGTCGAGGCCGATCAAGCCAATGGTCAAGCCAATCCCCAGCGAAGCGAACCCCCGCAGCATCGACGCGCCGAGCACCGCCGACACGGTCGTGAAGGACAACACAAGGATCGCAAAATACTCCGCCGGACCAAAGTTGAGCGCCAACGTAGCAACGATGGGTGCAAACAAAGTGAGCAGGACCGTCGCGATGGTGCCGGCGACAAACGATCCAATGGCCGCCGTCGCCAGGGCCGGCCCTGCCCGTCCGTTGCGGGCCATGAGGTTGCCTTCCAGGGCCGTGACCATGGACGACGACTCGCCGGGAGTATTGAGCAGGATGGACGTGGTCGAGCCGCCAAACTGAGCGCCGTAATAGATCCCGGCGAACATGATCAGCGCCCCAGTGGGGTCGACCTTGGCGGTGATCGGCAACAGCAGCGCAACGGTCAGCGCCGGTCCGATCCCCGGCAAGACGCCGATGGCCGTGCCGAGCAAACAACCGATAAACCCCCACATCAGATTGATCGGCGTCAGCGCGGCGGCAAAACCGATGGCCAGGCTTGAGAGAATATCCACGGTGTTTTTCTCCTCAGAGCCAGGCGTTGATCAAGGGCGGCAGGGAAACCCCGAGCCCGGTGTTGAACAGCCAGTAAATCGGCAACGTCAAGGCAATGCCGATGGCCAGATCGCGCACCGGGCGGCGACTGCCAAACCCCCGAGCGGAACAGGCAAACAGCAACCCGGCCGCCAGAACGAACCCGATGAGGTTGATCAGCACGGCCACGGCCACCAGTCCCGCGGTCACCCAGGCGGCCCCGAGTTTGCCGCCGGGCAGCGCTTTGGCAGACTCGTCATCGTGATCGGCCAATTCGCGGAAACCTCCGGTGACGGCCTGAAAACACAGCAACAGGCCGACGACGCCGAGGAACACCGCTAATGCGTAGGGATAGACGTGAGCGCCGAGAATGACGAACCCCATCTCCTCAGGAAAACGGTAGGCGCCGACTGCTAACACTGCACTGATGGCGACCACACCGAGGCCAATCGCCAGTTGTACCGGCATGATTCCACGAGACGGGTTCATTTGATCAACCCGACCTCAACCAGCATCCCATGCAGCCGCACGTGTTCTTCGTCGACGAATTTGCCGAATTCATCGCCGGTCAGAACGTTGGGGGCCCATTTATTGGTCTCGACATTGGCTTTCCAGCCAACGCTTGCGGCGGCGGCCAGCACGGCGTCAGTCACGTCCTTGCGCTGCTCGGGTGTGAGGCCCGCGGCACCGTAAACACCCCGCCAGTTGCCGATGATCACGTCGTAGCCACTCTCTTTCAGTGTCGGTGCATCGATGCCGGCAATGCGCTCGGGCGCGCCGATGGCAAGCACCCGGAACTGGCCGTTGCGGATGTATTGGCCCAGCTCGGCATAACCACCGGTGATCACCTTGATCTGGCCACCCAGAACCTGAGCAACCACTTCACCCCCACCCGCGAACGCCACGTAGTTCACCTTGTTGACCGGGATTCCCATTTTGCTGGCCAGGTCGGCGATCCCGATGTGGTCAATCGAGCCCTTGGAGCCACCGCCCCACGTGATGCTGGACGGTTTGTCCTTAAAGGCTTTGAGCAAGTCCTCCAGGGTTTTGAACTCGGACTCCTTGCGCACGGCAATCACGTTGTATTCGGTAAACAGCCGGGCGATCGGTGTCACGTCCTTCAAGGTAATTTGCGGCTTGTTCTGCTCAATACCCGCAACCATGATCGCGCCTACCACCAGCAGCGCATTCGGATCGCCCTTGGTGCTGTTGGCAAATTGCGCCAGTCCGAGCGTGCCGCCGGCGCCCCCTTTGTTCTCGAAGGTGACGGATTTGGCCGCCTTCGCCTCGACCAGGGCTTTGCCCAGATCCCGTGCGGTCTGGTCATAGCCGCCACCGACCGAGCCGGGGGCCATGAACTTGACGGTGTCCAGCGCAAACGCCGGTGCAGTGAGCGCGGCAGCGGTTACGGCTATTGCAATGAAGCGGCTTGATCGACGGAACAAGGCAAGCATAGGGAATCTCCCGATATTATTTTTGTGGGTGTCGATTGAATCTCGCTCAGGAGCACGCCCTGCTCACTGAACATGCGTCTTTGAACAAGCGTAGGTCATGGTTGTGGTTATTGGCGACTGGCGCGCGAAGTGATCACACCCAGGTAATGACTTCGCTACGTATAGGCCCCCACCACCCGCTTCACTTTCTCCAGCGCAACCCCAAGCGCGCCCATGTCCACCGAGCCCAGCGCCAGGCGGATCGCGTGCGGCACATGGACGGAGGTGGCAAACGGTTCAGCGGTCGAGACCGCCACCTGCTCGCGCATCAACGCCATGGCGATCTGGTCGGCCCGTGCGTCTTCCGACAAGGGCAGCCAGATAAAGTAGGAGGATGGATGGCGCACGAAGTGCAGGCCGGCCAGGTGCTGGTCGGCCACGGCCTGGCGGGCCTGTGCATCTGCACGCTTTTGCGCTTCCAGTAGGCTGACGGTTCCATCATCGATCCAGGCGCAGGCAATCGCCGTCAGCACCCCGGGGGTATTCCAGGTGGTCGCCCTGATCGTCCGTTCCAGTGCGGGCACGGTTTGCAGAGGGGCGGCGACGAATCCGACGCGCAGGCCGGTGGCGACGCTCTTGGAAAACCCTGATACGTACACCGTTCTTTCGGGAGCCAGTTGCGCAAGCGGTGGCAGCGAATCTTCGGCCAGAAACGCGTAGGCAGCGTCCTCGATGATGTGCAGGTCGTGCTGGCGCGCAATCGCCACCAAGCGCTCGCGTTGATCGGCGGCCATCACCCATCCCAGCGGATTGTGCAGCGTCGGCATGGTGTAGACGGCTCGCACCGATCGGCTCCGGCAGAGCTTTTCCAGCGCATCCAGATCCGGCCCGGTGTCGGTCCCAGGAACAGGCACGACTTCCAGATGCAGCGTCTCAGCCAGCACCTTGAACCCCGGATAGGTCAAGGCGTCCGCCGCGATCACATCACCCGGTTGCAGCAACGCCATCAACGCCACCGTCAATCCATGCTGAGCGCCACTGACGAGCAACACCTGTTCAGCCTGTACCGTCAGCCCGCGCGCCACCAGATGACGCGCGACCGATGCCCGCTCGTGCAGGCGCCCCGCGTGTGGTTGGTAGCGCAGATGGGATTCCAGGTCGCCGGACAACGCGAGTTGACGCAGGGCATTGCGCAGCAGATCGGCCTGCCCCGGCACCGAGGGATAGTTGAAGTTGAGGTCGATCATCCCTGCCGCCACGTTGGGCTGGTGAATGCCCAGACTGGGCGGCAGCGAAGTCTCCCGGACGAAAGTCCCGCGCCCCGTTTCGCCGCTGACCAGGCCCATGGCCTCCAACTCTGCATAGACCCGGCTGGCAGTGACCAAGGCCAAACCATGGCTGGCGGCGAGCAGACGATGAGTCGGCAAGCGCGTACCGGGAGGCAAACGCCCTGAGCGGATATCGGCTGCAAAGGCGTCCACCAGCGACTTGTAGCGGGAGCGTGGCATAGGGAAATGTATCCATGACAATTTTTTGATTGTATCGATAGTCAGCCATACGATGCGTTGAACGCAATCCCGCCCCTTGAGTGAACGCCCAATGGAACGCACATCGAAGCTGCAAAACCAGACCATGGAAAAGAACACCAGCGGGTTGATCAATGGACTCATCGGCGTCCTGATCTTCAGCGGTTCGCTGCCCGCGACGCGGGTGGCCGTCCTGGAATTTGACCCAGTCTTTCTGACCGTCGCCCGAGCCACCATCGCCGGCGTACTGGCGCTGTGCATGTTGTGGCTGTTCAAGGAAAAGCGTCCTGCGCGCAGCCAGATGCTGCCCTTGGTCATCGTCGCGATGGGCGTGGTGGTCGGGTTTCCGCTGCTGACGGCGCTGGCGCTCCAATATGTGACGTCCGCGCACTCCATTGTCTTCGTCGGCATGTTGCCGCTCGCGACCGCCGCATTCGGCGTGTTGCGCGGTGGCGAGCGTCCCCGGCCAGCGTTCTGGTTCTTCTCGGTCCTGGGCAGTTTGCTGGTGGTCGGGTTCGCCGTTTCCCAAGGGCTCACCGCTTCGCCGGCCGGCGACATCCTGATGCTGCTGGCCATCCTCGCCTGCGGCCTCGGTTATGCCGAAGGGGCGAAACTGTCCAAAACCCTGGGCGGCTGGCAGGTGATTTCCTGGGCGCTGGCGTTGTCGCTGCCGGTGGTGGCCCCGCTGACTTGGTGGCTGACACCCTCTTCGTTCTCGGGCATCAGCGCACCGGCCTGGTTGAGCCTGGCGTATGTGTCGCTCTTCAGCATGCTGATCGGCTTTGTATTCTGGTATCGCGGGCTGGCCCAAGGGGGGATTGCCGCCGTCGGACAGCTCCAACTGCTACAGCCGTTTTTTGGATTGGCGCTGGCGGCTACGTTGCTTCACGAGCACGTCAGCCTCGGCATGCTGGGGGTTACCGTGGCGGTGATTTTGTGTGTGGTGGGTGCGAGGAGGTTTGCGAGGTGACGCACTGGTCCTCGGCGAAGCCGGCCGGTCTTGCAGCCAACAAAAACCCCCAGTGATTGGCAAACCACCAGGGGGTTTCTTCGCGTTTGAAACGCACGAGTCGCTGCTATGCCACTTCGTGCCCTGATTAAAAGCCAAACATCAGTTAGCCACTCACCGCAGCAAGCGGCACCTACTTGGGCAGATCAATTTTATCCAACACCCGGTTCGCGGTGATCTCCGCCACCATGATGCTGTTGGAAATACCCAGCAACGCGTAGCGCGACTCACCCTCCAGATGATCCACCAACTGGTGCACCATCACGTCGACCGAGGCCAGGGTCTCGACCAGATAAACCGCCAGTGTTTCGGCCGTAGCCTCGGGATCCACGGAAAACAGGGTGCTGCGTATTCGCGGAGTAGCTTTGATATCGGCATTCGACGGGAAGTGGAAGTCGAGAGCCCGCTCGGCGGCTTCGTTGAGTTTTTTGGAATCGGCGGATTCGTAGGGGGAAACATCGTCGGTTTCCGGGGGATTGGGTGTGGCTTTGAACATGGTGATGCTCCTTGATTAGCGGGGCCGCCACCGTTCGCGGTCAAACGAATTGAGGTGGCAGCTGTACGCGGGTTGACCGACCGGAAATCAAGGAATCCGGCACACCCGAAGATGTCCCGCGCACAGCCACCGCAAAAAAGCCGGAAGCTTTTCTTGGACACTGGTGCGCCTTGATTGAATCGGACGGTCAAATCCGGACGCTGAATTAGCAGCGACCCGGAAACGATAGAGCCCAGGCCCAAGGCGCACAAGCCGGCGGATTCTGGCGCAGCCGTAGGCAACGGCGCAAGGATTTGTAGCTTTCAGGAAGTAAACCCGATGTCGTTTAAACAAGCGCTCTCAAAACCTGTTGAATGAACGGACGCGCACTCACCACGAGCAATGAAAGTGTACGGCGACTTGCGTCCACCGCTGTACGGGGAAAGCCCCTCGCCGTTCATGATAAAAATACCGCTCTCGTTACCGGAGACCTGTCATGGACCTCGCCACGCTTACGCTGTTTCTCCCCGCCTGCTTCGCCCTGAACATGGCGCCGGGCCCGAATAATCTGCTGTCGGTCAGCAACTCGACCCGTTACGGCTATCGCATCTCGTGCGTGGCCGGGATCGGGCGGTTGCTGGCGTTTGCCGGGATGATTGCCCTGGCGTCGGCCGGGTTGGCGGTGGTGCTGCAAACGTCCGAGTTGCTGTTCTACGGCATCAAGATTGTTGGCGCGGCGTATCTTTTTTACCTCGCATGGCAATTGTGGCGCGCCGACCCGGGCGTCGAGAAAGCGGTGACGGGAACGTCGGTTGGCGTATTGGCGTTGGCGCGGCAGGAGTTTCTGGTGGCGGCCGGCAACCCCAAGGCGATCCTGATATTCACCGCGTTCCTGCCGCAGTTCGTCGACCCGACCCGCGCGGTCACACCGCAATTCGCGCTGCTCGGCGCGTTGTTCCTGATGCTGGAATGGATCGCCATTAGCGCCTACGCCTACATGGGCCTGCACATGCGCCGCTGGTTTGCCGAGCCCCGGGGCAAGCGGGTATTTAACCGCTGCTGCGCGGGGTTGTTGTCGGCGGCGGCTTCGGTGCTGTTGATGGCGCGTCGGGCCTGAGTTCCAGGGGTTGACGGGATGCAACGCGGGTTCAAACTGCGTTACATCCCGTCTCAACTCTCGCCGAGTCTTGAATGAACCTGAACGTTGTCTATGCCTTGGGTGCCGCTGCCTTGTTTGGAGCGAGCACACCGTTGGCCAAGGTGTTAGGCCTGAACCTCTCACCGGTCCTGCTGGCCGGGCTGTTGTATCTGGGCAGCGGACTGGGCCTGACGATTGTCAGATTGATCCGTGACCGGGGCTGGCAGCCCAGCGGCCTCAAATCGTCTGAATGGCCCTGGCTGATCGGCGCCATCGTATTCGGCGGCGTGCTTGGGCCGGTGGCATTGATGTCTGGATTGACGCTGACCTCCGGCGCCACGGCCTCGTTGATGCTAAACCTCGAATCGGTTCTGACAGCCGTGCTGGCTTGGGTGGTGTTCAAAGAGAATGCCGACCGACGCATCGTCGCCGGAATGCTGGCTATTGTCGCCGGCGGATTGCTTCTGGCGTGGCCGCAGGAGTCAGCACAGTCACAGAGCTGGATCGGGCCGCTGGCGGTTGCGCTAGCCTGTGCCTGCTGGGCGATCGATAACAACTTGACGCGCAAAGTGTCGGCCTCGGATGCCGTGTTCATCGCCGGCATCAAGGGCTTGGCCGCCGGGCTGGTGAACTGCTCTCTGGCTCTGATGCTGGGCGCAAAACTGCCACACATCACGGTGCTTGGGCCGACATTGATCGTCGGTTTCTTCGGTTATGGCATCAGTCTGGTGCTGTTCGTTCTGGCCTTGCGCGGGCTGGGCACCGCACGCACGGGCGCCTATTTTTCCACGGCGCCTTTTCTCGGTGCCGCAATCGCCCTTCTGCTGTTCGGCGAGACGGTGTCCCTGACGTTCTGGATCGCGTCGTTGCTGATGGGCCTGGGCGTCTGGATACACCTCAGGGAACATCATGCCCACGAACATCAGCACGTGGCGCTCACCCATGGCCATCGGCATGTGCATGACGAGCATCATCAACATGAGCATTCGTTCAAGTGGGACGGGACCGAGCCGCACAGCCACGAACATCAGCACACGCCGATCCGCCACAGCCATCCACACTTTCCGGACATCCATCACCGGCACAAGCATTAGCAGGTGGAAAATGTGCGTTGGTTTTTTCCGCGAGCATCCGTATATTCGGATATCCATATATATGAGTCGCCGCAATGACTATGCGTCCCACCACCGTTCTCTTCATGTGCACCGCCAACAGCTGCCGCAGCGTGTTGAGCGAAGCGCTGTTCAATCACATGGCACCCGTGGGTTTTGCGGCGGTGAGCTCCGGCAGCTTCCCCAGCGGCCGGCTCAATCCTCAAGCCGTGCAAACGCTGCACAACCTCGGTATTTCGACCGAAGGCCTGTACAGCAAAGACTCTTCGGTATTCGCCGACTCCCCGCCCGATATCGTCATCACCGTGTGTGACAAAGCCGCCGGGGAAGCGTGCCCGGTGTATTTTGGCCCGGCGGTCAAAAGCCACTGGGGGCTGGCCGATCCGTCGGACGTGCAGGGCACCGAGCAAGCGATTCAGGCCGCGTTTGACGCCACCGTCGACACGATCAAGCAGCGGTTTGCAGCGTTTTTCGCGCTGGACCTGCAAAGCTTTTCGGACGCTGAACTGAAAGTCGAATTGGACCGCATCGGAGCCCTGTGATGAACGACGACCTGCCCAATCTCGATCTGGAACTGCTGACGCTTTCAACTGAAAGCACCCACAAACCGCGCATCCTGCTGCTCTACGGCTCGACTCGCGAGCGCTCTTTCAGTCGCCTGCTGACTGAGGAAGCCGCACGGATTCTGCGTCTGATGGGCGCCGAAACGGTGATCTTCGATCCCTCTGGCCTGCCCCTCCCCGACGATGCGCCCAGCGACCATCCCAAAGTCCAGCAACTGCGCGAGCTGGTGCTCTGGTCAGAAGGCCAGGTCTGGTGCTCACCGGAACGCCACGGTTCGATGTCGGCGGTGTTCAAGGCGCAAATCGACTGGATCCCGCTGACGATGGGCGCGGTTCGTCCGACCCAAGGTAAAACCCTGGCGGTGATGCAGGTCTGTGGCGGCTCCCAGTCGTTCAACACGGTCAATCAACTGCGCGTGCTGGGCCGCTGGATGCGAATGTTGACCATCCCCAATCAATCGTCAGTGCCCAAGGCCTTCATGGAGTTCGACGAGGCTGGCCGGATGAAGCCTTCGGCGTATTACGACCGTGTGGTGGACGTGATGGAGGAACTGATGAAGTTCACATTGTTGGTGCGTGGCCGCGAGGAATTTCTGGTGGACCGTTATTCGGAACGCAAAGAGAGCGCCGAAGAGCTGTCGAAACGGGTCAATCAACGGTCGATCTGAAGCCGCGAAGTTCCCTGTCGATTTTCCGGTGGAGGCGATGGTCAACGAGCCTTATGCTCAGCCCATGAACCTACAAAACGCTGTGCTGCCGCCCCACGCCGAGATGGTTCGCGCCATGCTCGAACGAGACACCGCCTACGAGGGGGTGTTCTTTACTGCGGTCAAGACCACCGGGATCTTCTGCCGCCCCAGCTGCACGGCGCGCAAGCCCAAGCCGGAGAACGTCGAGTTCTTCGCCCACGCCGATGAGTGCATGTCGGCGGGCTATCGCGCGTGCCTGCGCTGCAAACCGCTGGACGCTGCGGCCATTGCGCCGGATTGGGTGCAGGCGTTGCTCAAGTCGGTGGACAGCGATCCCGAGTTGCGCTGGACCGATGCCCAGCTCGTGGCCGAGGGCATCGAGCCGCTGAAACTGCGCCGCTGGTTCAAGCAGCATT
Organism: Pseudomonas sp. LBUM1660; assembly: GCF_059695935.1. NCBI lineage: Bacteria > Pseudomonadati > Pseudomonadota > Gammaproteobacteria > Pseudomonadales > Pseudomonadaceae > Pseudomonas > Pseudomonas sp. LBUM1660. The sequence continues at coordinate 3,586,920 of NZ_CP166795.1, forward strand.
TCGGCATGACCTTCCACGCCTGGCTGCGCACCCGTCGCCTGGGTATGGCGTTGGGCGGTATCAAACAGGGCGATTCCATCGACAACGCGGCGTTCGACTCGGGCTATGAATCCTTGAGTGGTTTTCGCGATGCGTTTCAAAAATCCTTTCACATCACACCGGGCCGCGCAGCCAACAGCGAGCCGCTGCTGTTCACGCGCCTGACCACACCGCTGGGGCCGATGATCGCCATGGCCGAACGCCGTGGGCTGGTGCTGCTGGAGTTTCTGGATCGGCCGGCGCTGACCCGGGAAGTCGAAGAATTGCAAAACCGCTATGGCTATGCCGTGGCGCCGGGACACAACGCCCATTTGCAGCAGATTGAAGCCGAGCTGGCGCAGTATTTCGCCGGCAAACTCACCAAATTCACCGTTTCCCTGCACTTGCCCGGCAGCGAATTTTCGCGACAGGTCTGGGCTGAACTGGCGAAAATTCCCTACGGACAGACCAGCACCTATGGCACCATCGCCGCGACATTGGGCAAGCCCGGCGCCAGCCGCGCCGTGGGCCTGGCCAACGGGCATAACCGTCTTTCGATTGTGTTGCCCTGCCACCGGGTGATCGGTGCAGACGGCTCGTTGACGGGCTATGGTGGAGGGCAACCGCGCAAGGCGTTTTTGCTCCGGCTGGAAAAAGCTGCCGTGCAGGTGACCGAACAACTCGCATTCTGATCCCCTGATTTTCTGCAAACGTCATAAGGAAGGACATTCGATGGACACGCAATTTCGTCAACTGCACCGCGACGGGTTACTGATCCTGACCAACGTCGCCGATGCGACCGGGGCGCGCATCGTCGAGCAACTGGGTTGCAAAGCCGTGGCCACCAGCAGCGCGGCGGTGGCCTGGGCGCATGGGTATGCGGACGGCAACGCCCTGCCCCTCGAACGCTTGATATCGACCGTCGAATCCATCGCCCGGGTGATCTCGGTGCCGTTGACCGTCGACATCGAGGCCGGTTATTCCGATGACCTGACGCGGGTGGCCGAAGTCGTTGATGCGGTGATCGCGGCCGGTGCGGTGGGGATCAATATCGAGGACGGTGCTGCCCCGCCTGAGTTGCTGGCACGCAAGATCGAAGTCGCCCGGCAGATGGCCGATCGGCGCCAGGTGAAACTGTTCATCAATGCCCGCACCGACGTGTACTTAAGGGGCCTGGTGCCTGCCGAAGATCGCGTCGCCGAAACGCTCAAGCGCGCCGCGTTGTATCAGGCGGCGGGTGCCGATGGGCTGTTTGCGGCGGGCGTCACGGCGGAGTATGAGATCGCTGCGCTGTGCCAGGGCACACCGTTGCCGGTGAACGTACTGGGGCTGCCGGGTTTGCCGTCGCCGAAAGCGCTGCAAGCCCTTGGCGTGCGACGCCTGAGTGCCGGCTCGGGCATCGCCGAATTTCTGTATGGCGCCATGGCGTCCCTGGCCAAAGGTTTTCTGGACACTGGCAAACTCGACAGCAGCCACCTCAAGGCCTTCACCTACGGGGAAATCAACGCCCTGCTGAAACCTGCCGGGAACGCTTGATCGTCATGCCCGACCCCTATCTGCCCGCGACTGAGTTTCTATCCTCCATCGATGACGACTGGCGGCGCCACATCGCCGCCGTTGGCCCCTGCCTGCATGAGCCCCACGCAGCTCGCGATCCTTATGAATCGCTGGTGCGGGCGATTGCCTATCAGCAACTGCACGCCAAGGCCGGGGATGCGATTGTCGGCCGGCTGCTGGCGTTGTTTCCGTCGACGACGTTTCCAAGGCCTGAGCAGATTCTGGCGACAGGCTTTGATCCGCTGCGCAGCTGCGGGTTTTCCGCGAGCAAAATTGCGACCATCCAAGGGATTGCGCAGGCGGCTCTGGACGGTGTGGTGCCGGATTACACCACGGCACGGGCGATGGACGATGAGGCGCTGATCGAGCGGTTAATCACCTTGCGCGGTGTTGGCCGCTGGACGGTTGAGATGCTGCTGATTTACAGCCTCGAGCGCCCGGACATTTTGCCGGCGGATGACTTCGGGGTGCGTGAGGGGTATCGCCGGTTGAAGGGCCTGGAGGTTCAGCCGACGCGTAAGCAGATGGTGGAGATTGGCGTGGCGTGGCGTCCGTATCGGACGGTGGCTTCCTGGTATTTGTGGCGGATGACGGGCAAGTAGACCGCGTTATCGTTCATCGCGAGCAAGCCCGCTCCCACAAGGATTTTTGTGTACGCAGCATCTGTGCCCGACACATAACCTGTGGGAGCGGGCTTGCCCGCGAAGGCGATTGCCCATTCACCGAATCACTCAAAGCCGATCACAACCCGGATTTCAACCGACTGAACGCCCGAATCAGCGCCCGGTTGAACGCCTTGCCATTGTCATTCTTGCTATACAACGAAGCCCTCACCTGCGCCGACGGATACGTCCCTGGATCATTACGAATCGCCGGATCAATCAACCCGTCCGCCGCCGTAATCGCATTGGCGTAGTGAATGGTGTCGGTGATCGGCGCAATCACTTCGGGCGTCATCAGGTAATCCATCAACGCCAGCCCGGCCTCGGGGTGCGGTGCATCCTTGGGAATGACCATGGCGTCAAACCAGATCAACGTGCCCTCTTTCGGGATCCGGTAACTGAGCTTGAACGGTTTGTTCGCCGCCTCGGCCTGCCCGGCCGCGATGGCCACGTTGCCGTTCCACGACATCGCCACGCAGGTGTTGCCGTTGGCCAGGTCGCTGATGTTCAGGTCATTGTCGAAGTAGCGAATGTACGGCCGGATCTTCGCCAATTGTTGCTCGGCCAGTTTCAGGTCATCGAGGTTCTGGCGGTTGATGTCCAGCCCCATGTACTTCATGACCGCGGCGAAAACCTCGTTCGGATCGTTGAGCAGACTGACCCCGCAATCGGCAAATTTCGACACCACCGCCGGGTCGAACAGCATCGCCCAACTGTCCCGAGGTGCGTCGGGCAAACGCTGTTTGATCGCCTCTTCCTGATAGCCGACGCCGGTGGTGCCCCAGGCGTAGATGCCGGCATAACGATTGCCCGGATCGAACGCCGCCATGTGCTGGCGGAACTCCTCGCCGACGCCGGCAAAGTGCGGCAGCCGTTGCAGGTTCAGTGTTTGAATCGCCCCGCTCTGGATCGCCCGGGACAGGTGCTGCCCCGCCGTCAGCACCAGGTCATAACCGCTGCGGCCGGTCAGCAGTTTGGTCTCGGCAGTTTCAAGGGAGTCGAAGTGATCGACCACTACATGGATGCCGGTTTTCTTTTCGAAGTTGGTCAGGGTCTCCGGGGCCAGGTACTCGCCCCAGATGTACAGGTTCACCACCGGTTTCGCGGTGTCGGCGGCCTGCACACACAAGGGTGCAAGCACCAGCAATAACGCTTGAGTCAGTTTGTGCAGGCCCATGATTAAACTTCCTTCCTGTTACTGGAGGGGGCGGCGTATTGCGGCATGGTGATGCACGCGACATTGCCGCCACCGAGGAGGATTTCCCGGGAGTTTTCGATGCCGACGATTGTGTGCTTCGGGAACAATTCGGCGAGCGTCGCCTGCGCCGCCTGATCGTTTCGATCACCAAACAGCGGCACCACGATCGAAGAGTTGCCGGCGTAGTAATTGATGTACGACGCGCAGATTTGAGTCCCGGCCTGACGGGTATGGGTGCTGTCTTGCTGGTCCAGGCCTTCGGCTTCTTCAGCGGTCCACTCCAGCACATCCGGTTGCGGCAGCTTGTGCACGATCAACTCGCGGCCACGGCTGTCGCGGGTGCTGCGCAAAATGTCGTAGGCCTCTTGATAGATTTCCCACTGCGGGTCATCGCGATTATCGGTCCATTGCAGCACCACCTCGCCGGGGCGCACGAAGCAGGCGAGATCGTCGACGTGGCCGTCGGTTTCGTCGAACTTGCACCCTCGTGGCAACCAGATAATTTGCTCGGCACCGAGGTAATCGATCAGACGACTGGTCACTTCTTCCTTGCCCAGATGCTGGTTGCGATTGCGGTTGAGCAGGCATTGCTCGGTGGTGAGGATACTGCCCTGGCCGTCACTCTGGATTCCGCCCATCTCAGCAATCAACGTCGCGCGGTAACGGTCAAAGCGTTCGATTTCGAGGATTTTGCTGGCGATCTGATCGTCTTTGTCCCACGGGTAATACAAGCCGCCGTCGAGACCGCCATAGGCGTTGAATTCAAAATCGACGCCACGCACTTCGCCGCTGTCGTCGTTGACCACAAAGCACGGGCCACTGTCGCGGAACCAGGTGTCGTTGCACGTCATTTCCACCACTCGGACCTGAGGCGGCAACTGGCGGCGGGCGGTGGCGAATTGCGCGGCCGAAGCACACACCGTCACCGGTTCGCTCTGGGCAATGGCGGTGACGATCTGCACCCAGACTTTCTGCGCAGGCTTGGCACCGTTGCGCCAGACGTCGGTACGTTCCGGCCAGCCGAGCCAGCAACCGGCCTTGGTTTCGAATTCGCCGGGCAGGCGGAAGCCGTCGAGTTTCGGGGTGGAATCGAGCAAACGTGCCATGGTCAGACCTCATCAGCGGGGATTGGAGTGACCACAGGCTAAGGTCGTCGGCGCCCTCCTCGCCAACGATGATTATTTCGGAATACTTGAATTCAACTCATCAATCGATCAGCTGATCGTTGAACCACTCCAGCATCTGCGCCACGGCCGGACGCTCCAAACGCACCCGCTCACACACCAGTGCATATTGCCCGAGCGCGGTCATGCTGGCGGTGAATGGCCGGACCAGACGACCGCTGAGCAAGTCTTCCTGAGCCGTCAGATTGTCGCCCATGGCCACGCCCTGCCCTTGCGCCGCCGCTTCCAGCGCCAGGCCCGCGTGGGCGAAATACAGTTGGCGTTCGGGACGCTGATCGCCGGCATGACTGGTGAGCCAGGCGGTCCAGGTCTTGCCGTCCTGATCGTCGTGCAGCAGACAATGACGAACCAGATCCTTCGGGGTTTTCAGGGTGCCCTGGTTGAACAGGCCGGGGCTGCACACCGGGAAAAATTGCAACGCTGGCAAGGGCCGGACGAAGTACGCGCTGCTGTCGACCGGGCCGGTGCCGTAGGTGATTGCCAGATCGATGTCTTCACCTGGCGCAGTGGCGTCGATCGGTTGTTCGTAGAGGTGCAGCGTGATGTGCGGATAGCGCGCGTAGAAGTCCGTGAGCCGACTCATCAACCACTTCTGCGCCAGCTCGGCGGTGACCGCCAGGCGCAAGACCGCCAGCGACGACGGGTCGCGCAATTCATCGCAGGCCTCGCCGATCAGCTCGAAGGCGTGCTGCAGGCTTTGCATCAATCGCCCCGCGGCCATGGTCGGGCGGATTTGCCGACCTTCGCGGATGAACAAAGAGACGCCCAAGTGCTCTTCGAGCTGACGGATCTGATGGCTGACGGCGCTGTCGGTGACGCACAGCTCGGCGGCGGCCCGGCCGAAATGAGCGTGGCGGGCGGCGCATTCGAAGGTTCTGAGTGCTGCCAGGGAAGGCAATCGTCGCATGAGTTCAGCCCCGGTGATGAAGGCGACCATGCTGCCTTGGGCATGGGTCGGCGTCCAGTGAGACCGCGTTATCGTTCATCGCGAGCAGGCTCACTCCCACAGGGTTTTGTGAACACTGGAAGTCCAATGTAGGAGCGAGCCTGCTCGCGATGAGGCCAGCACATTCACCACAAATCCTGCGGCCCATCACCCTCCCTTATCCACCATGACATCCCCCAAAACCCGGCGCATGTTGGTGCCTCAACCGGAGGGATTCGCCATGCTCAACGCACTCAAACAGATCAACTCAACCTCAGCCTTCAACCGCTGGGCCGGTTTCGAAGTGACCGCCGCTGCGAGCGGCGAAGCCGAACTGACCCTGGCCTTTCGCGAAGCCGACATGGCGCAATATGCCGGCTTCCTGCACGCCGGCCTGATCGGCGCCCTGCTCGACACGGCTTGCGGATTCGCTGCCGGAACGGTCGCCGGCAACGTGCTGGCCTCGCACTTTTCGGTCAACTGCCTGGCACCCGCCGTCGGTGAAGTGTTCATCGCTCGGGGCCGCGTGGTGAAGGCCGGCAAGAAGCAGGTGTTCGCCCGCGCCGAGCTGTTCGCGCAAACCGGCGACCAGTTGAAACTGGTGGCGACCGGCGATGCGATTCTGGTGCCGGTCGAAGTGCGCTGACGGTCTAGGCTGTCTTGGGTAACCCAACCTTTGTCGGAGGTTCCCATGCAGCTCGAAGGTTCCTGCCATTGCGGCGCTGTGTCGTTCAGTTTGACCAGCGCCCACCCCTACCCGTATCAACGTTGCTACTGCTCGATCTGCCGCAAGACTCAGGGCGGTGGCGGTTACTCGATCAATATTGCCGGTGACGCCGCTAGCCTGAAGGTTCGCGGGCGCAAGCACGTCGCGGTCTACCATGCGCAACTCAAGAACGAAGGCGACAAGCGTGCCCATCGCAGCAGCCTCGGACGACACTTCTGCTCGGTCTGCGGCTCGTGCCTGTGGGTGTATAGCCCCGAATGGCCGGAGCTGATTCACCCGTTCGCGTCGGCCATCGACACCCCGCTGCCGGTGCCGCCGCAACACACGCATTTGTTGCTCGACTCCAAGGCGCCGTGGGTGGAAGCCGACCTGCGTCCCGGGGACAAGCAGTTCGACGTCTATCCCGAAGAGTCCATCGCCGACTGGCATGAACGCCTGGGCTTGAGCCGCTAAAGCCGCTTCACAGTCTTTGACAGTTTCCCGACAAAGCTCTCAAAGATTGCCAGCCGGCAGCCGCCTAGCATGGGCGCATCCAACCTCCCCTCGGGTGCTCCCATGTTACGTTCGCTGTGTCTGTCGTTACCTTCGTTTTGCCTGCTCTTTCCCGCCGACTCGTTACGCGCTGAAGACTGGCAATACACCTTACGCGCCGGCGCCGCCAACGTGCCGCGTTACAGCGGCAGCGACGAGCGCGTGGTGGCGCCGCTGCTGGGCGGCAAGGTGGTCAGCCCGTATGGAATCTTTCTGGACTCTGAAAAGGGATTGGGCTGGGCGTTTGATGATGACGACTTCGGCCTGAGCGTGTACATCGGCGCGAGCGATGTGCGCAAGGATCGCAAGACCGGATTCAAAGGCTCGGATGAGCTGAACGGCATGGGCTCGATCAAGTCGCGGCCTGCGTTGGGTCTGGACGGGACCTATAACATGGGGCCATTCATTCTCGGTGCCAGTTTCGAACATGCGCGGGAAGAGGACGATGACGATCGCGACACTGGCTCTTCCTGGAATCGCCTGAAACTGAGTATCAGCGCGCCGTTGTATGAGGGTGACTACGGCAAGGTCGTGGGCAGTCTGAACAGTCAGTTTGGTGACAGTCATTACGTGCGCACCTGGTATGGCGTCAGCGCCGCCCAGGCTTCGCGCAGCCGTTTCAGGGCGCATGACACCCACGGCGGACTGGTGAGTCGCGGGGCGGCGTTGACCTGGTCGATGCCGATTGATGATCAGTGGAGTGTGTCGACAGTGCTGGCCGTGCAATATCTGGCGGGTGATGCGGCGGACAGTCCGATTGTCGAGCGGCGGATGCAGACCTCATTGGGTGGGCAGGTGCTGTACACCTTTTGATAATGCTTTGTTGCTGATGGCCTCTTCGCGGGCAAGCCTCGCTCCTACAGGGGTTTGTGTCGTTCGCGACTATTGTGAACTACCCATCTCCTGTAGGAGCGAGGCTTGCCCGCGAAGGCGTCAGTGAGAACAACACAATCAATCCTGATGCGCCCACGTCATGCGAAACGACGCTCCACCCCAAGGCGAATCCCCCACTTCCACCTGCCCGCCATGGGATTGCGACACACGCCGCACCAACGCCAACCCCAAACCAAAGCCACCCGTGCGGCGATCACGGCTGGCGTCGAGGCGTGAGAACGGTTCGAAGATTTTCTCGCGCCCGTCCACCGGCACACCCGGTCCATCATCGTTGACCCGCACTTCGTAGCGATCACCGGTACGGACCAACGATACCTCCACCCGCTCATCGGCATAACGAATGGCATTGCGCAGCAGGTTGATTACCGCGCGGGCCATAAAGCGCGGCTCGATGCGCACCTCCTCGACCTGACACTCGACAATCAACAACTGCACCCCGGCAGCCTCGGCCTCCAGGGCCACGCTGCCGACCACGCTGTCCAGCCAACTGTTGGCCTGGATGTTTTCCCGAGTGATGACCGTGGCGCCGCGTTCAAGGCTGGCGTAGGTCAGCAGCTCGGAGACCATTTCTTCGAGTTCGCCAAGGTCGGCGTACATGTCGGCAATCAGTTCGCGGTTCTGGGTCGGATCGGTTTGTTGCTTGAGCTGATCGAGTTCGAATGACAAGCGGGCAATCGGCGTGCGCAACTCATGGGACACCGCGTTGGTCAGCTCGCGCTGATTGGCGATCAAGCCTTCGATGCGCGCCGCCATCAGGTTGAAGTGCCCGGACAGGTCACGAATGTTCGAGCGCTTGGACAGCTGGATCCGCGACGACAGGTCGTTATCGCCAAAACGTTCGGCCGCCAGGCGCAGCTTTTCCAGGTCTCGCCAATGCGGGCGTACCCAGAACATCAACACGAAACCGATCATCACCGCGATCATCAGATAGGCCGCGGCAATGTAGAACGGCATCAGACTGGGCTCAGCCGGCAGCTTGATGCTGAGCAGTTGCGAACCCTCGTCAATGCGTGAAATGAACTGCGTGTACTTGTCGCGAATCACCAGCAGCCCTTGGGCCAACTCGGCTTTCTCCTGATCGGTCAGGGACAGTTGACTGCTCTCGACCAGGCTCAGGCCCAAGCCATAGTGCGGGCGCACCGCTTCCAGTTCGCGCTCCCGGTCCGAGCCGTCCATATCGCGTAACTGCTCGGCGAGCGACCAGGCCTGGCCACGCACCGCCTCGCGGTTGTAGCTCTGCATCTGACCATCGAGAAGCGCATCGAACGTGCGCTCGACCGTTTGCAACCCCAGTACCAGGCCGACCGTCATCACCAGAAACAGCCCAAGAAATAACCGCAGCATTTACAGCTCCCACGCAAACGGATTGAACAGGTAACCCTTGCCCCAGATGGTCTTGATGCACACCGGTTCGCGCGGGTTGTCCTTGAGCTTGCCGCGCAACTTGCTGATGTAGACATCAACGCTGCGATTGAGACCGTCGAAGGCGATACCGCGCATGCGGTTGAGGATGTCGTCGCGGGACAGAATCTTGCCGGCGGCACTGGCCAGCAACCACAGCAGCTCGAACTCCATGGTGGTCATGTCGATGACCTCCCCCGACAACCGCACTTCGCGACAGCTGCGGTCGATGCTCAGGTTGCCGAACTCCAGGGCGCTGCACACGCTGCTGTCCGGCGCCTGACGCCGTTGCAACGCACGCAGGCGGGCCAGCAGCACCGGCGGTTTGATCGGCTTGATCACGTAGTCGTCGGCGCCGGACTCCAGGCCGAGGATGTGGTCGAGGTCGTCTTCCTTGGCGGTCAGGATGACGATCGGCGTGTCAGAGACGCTGCGAATCTCGCGGCACACGTGCAGGCCGCTCTGCCCGGGCAGCATCAGGTCGAGCACGACGATTTTCGGTTTGAATTCGAGGAACGCGGCCAACGCGAGGTCACCGCGGAGCACCTGGCGGACCTCAAAGCCATGTTGGGACAGGAAATGCGCGATCAGCCCGGCAAGCTTCTCGTCGTCTTCCACCAGCAATACTTTGCCAAAACCCAGGTTATCCATAACGACCGTCTGCCAACCCTTGTGTGAAGTGGGCGGCATTATGGCGCCAATCGGTGACGGGACGGTGAGGACGGGCAGCAAAAACCGGCCTCGGGGGCCGGTTTTCAGTGATCTTTCATACTCTTAAGAGTTTTTAACAATTCAGACGCAAAGATTTTCACGCCGCTGCCGGGACACCGCTGTGAAAACGGAACTCCACGTCCGGTGATTCGATCAGCTCCTGCTCGGCAGCGCGAACCCGGTCAATGACCTGGGCAATGTCCTTGGCATCACCGTATTGGTAAGCCAGTTTCAGGTAACCCTGGAAATGCCGCGCTTCGCTTTTCAGCAGGCCGAAATAGAACTTGCCCAGTTCTTCGTCCAGATGCGGCACCAGCGCCTCGAAACGCTCACAGCTGCGGGCCTCGATAAACGCGCCGACCACCAACGTGTCCACCAGCTTGACCGGCTCGTGGCTGCGCACCACTTTGCGCAAGCCAGAGGCATAACGCCCGGCGGACAGCTGACGCAGCTCGATCTTGCGCTTTTTCATCAGGCGCATGACCTGCTCGTGGTGCACCAGTTCTTCCCGGGCCAGGCGCGACATCAGGTTGATCAGGTCGACATGAGAGTGATACTTGGCGATCAGGCTCAACGCCGTGCTGGCCGCCTTGAACTCACAGTTCTTGTGGTCGATCAACAACGTTTCCTGATCGGCAAGCGCTGCCTGGACCCAGCCATCGGGGGTGCGGCAGCCGAGGAACTCGTGAATTTCGGGAAGGATCATGGGGCTCACGGAATAAAAGGTCTGAATCGAAGGGCGCCGATTATACCGGCCTGCCGCAAGACCACCAGTCGCCGCCGTTGATATGCATCAAGTACCGGGTTGGCGACGAACAACTATAGTTGTCCAACGCAGTATTTTTTACCTTCCTGGAGATCCCGATCATGCAAGCCATTCGCAGCATCCTGGTGGTCATCGAACCCGAACACTCAGAAAGCCTGGCGCTCAAACGGGCCAAACTGATTGCTGGCGTAACCCAGGCTCATCTGCATCTGCTGGTGTGCGATCGCAAGCATGACCATAGCGGCATGTTGGGCGTGCTCAAGGCAGCCCTGATCGAGGACGGCTACAGCGTCACCACCGAGCAGGCCTGGAATGAGAGCCTGCATGAAACCATCGTCGATGTGCAGCAGGCGGAAGGCTGCGGGCTGGTGGTCAAACAGCATTACCCCGACAGCCCGTTGAAAAAAGCGCTGCTGACCCCGGCGGACTGGAAACTGCTGCGTTATTGCCCGACGCCGGTGCTGCTCGTCAAAACCTCGAAACCCTGGACCGGCGGGGTCATTCTCGCGGCCATCGACGTCGGCAATACCGACGGCGACCACCGCACGTTGCACGCCGCGATCGTCGATCACGGTTACGACATCGCCAGCCTGGCAAAGGCCAAGTTACACGTGGTCAGCGCGCATCCGTCACCGATGCTGTCCGCGGCTGACCCGACGTTGCAGCTCAGCGAAACCATCGAGGCGCGCTATCGCGAGCAGTGCAGATCGTTCCAGGCCGAGTTCGATATCGATGATGAACACCTGCACATCGAGGAAGGCCCGGCGGATGTGTTGATTCCGTACATGGTCCACAAACTGCAGGCGGCAGTGACGGTGATCGGCACCGTGGCGCGGTCCGGGTTGTCCGGAGCGTTGATCGGGAATACGGCGGAGGTGGTGCTGGATGCGGTGGAGAGCGATGTGCTGGTGCTGAAGCCGGATGCAATCATGGATCATCTGGAAGAGATTGTGACTCAGCATTGAGATTTGCGGCGTCAGGTAGTACGCCTTCGCGGGCAAGCCTCGCTCCTACAGGTTTTGTTGATCACACCCGTTGTGTACGACACAAACCCTGTAGGAGCGAGGCTTGCCCGCGAGGCTCTTAATGTTCAGCCGCCAAAAGCGTCTTTCAGAAACCCCGGCGCAATGTAGCGCTGATAATGCGCCTCAGAGAGCAAAAAGAATTCCCGATCAATGGCATCACGCAATTCCGGCAAGTTCCAGTCGCGAAACTCCGGCATCAGCACCATCCCGTAGGCTTCCAGATTGTTGATGACCCGCGCACCACGGGCGATCAGCTGATAAGCCCAGCAATATTCTGACTGATGCGGCACAAAGCGGATCTTGCGCTGTTCCAGTTGCAAGCGCAGGCGCTGGGGATCGAAAACCTCCAGCTTGCTGGCCATCACCTGGGACAACAGCTGCTCAAGACGCAGCCACACCGCGCGCTTTTCCTCCTCGTTGTAACCATTCCAGTTGATCACTTCATGGTGGAAACGCTTGCAGCCACGGCACACCAGATCACCGTAAACAGTGGAACAGAGGCCGACGCAGGGGGTCTTGATGGTCTGATTGGGCATAGGTAGGCAAAACACGGGAAAGCAGAACAGGCCGGCATGTTAGCCCTTTGTCTAACATTGATCACCCCTCAATCTTGAGGGGCTAACTTACCTTTAATTTTTTTTTGCCGTAGAATCAGCCAGCCTTTTAAGGCGCCAATGTCCGTTAGAAGCTGTTTTCAAAGCGTCACGAGCACAGTCGTTCCTTCAGAGCGGTGTTGGCGAAGGGTTTTTCCAGCGGGGAAAAGCTCTACGCCAACCCTCATCAGCTCCCCGTTCTGCAGGCGTAAAACTTTGAAAGCAGCTTCTGTAAGGAATTGTCGGTAATTCTGGCTAAGTGGCCCACAACGCCACGCAGCGCATGAGTACGGCAATTTCGGGATGAGCGTCCCGGACACCCATTTGGGACCACTGATGAGGGTAATAACTGTGCTTGAAGCCTACCGCAAACATATCGAAGAGCGTGCAGCACTGGGTATCGTTCCCCAGCCGCTAAACGCCGAACAAACTGCAGGCCTGGTCGAGCTGCTGAAGAATCCCCCGGCTGGCGAAGAAGCTTTCCTCGTTGACCTGATCACCAATCGCATTCCGCCAGGTGTGGACGAAGCCGCCTATGTAAAGGCCGGTTTTCTCTCTGCCCTCGCCAAAGGCGAAGCAAAATCCCCTCTGATCGACAAGAAACGCGCTGTTGAACTGCTCGGCACCATGCAGGGCGGCTACAACATCGTGACCCTGGTCAACCTGCTGGACGACGCCGAACTGGCGCCAGTGGCTGCCAAAGAACTCAAGCACACCCTGCTGATGTTCGACGCCTTCCACGACGTCGCGGAAAAAGCCAAGAGCGGCAACGTTCACGCCAAAGGCGTGCTGCAATCCTGGGCTGACGGCGAGTGGTTCAAGAACCGCCCTGTGCTGGCCGACAAGATCAGCCTGCGCGTGTTCAAGGTCACCGGCGAAACCAACACCGACGACCTGTCCCCTGCCCCGGACGCCTGGTCCCGCCCGGACATCCCGCTGCACGCCCTGGCCATGCTGAAAATGGCCCGCGAAGGCATCGTGCCTGACGCCCAAGGCGTGACTGGCCCGATGAAGCAGATCGAAGAAATGCGCGGTCAAGGCTTCCCTATCGCCTACGTCGGTGACGTGGTCGGTACCGGTTCTTCGCGTAAATCCGCCACCAACTCGGTGTTGTGGTTCTTCGGCGACGACGTTCCTAACGTGCCGAACAAGCGTGCTGGCGGTTTCTGCTTCGGCAGCAAGATCGCTCCAATCTTCTACAACACTATGGAAGATGCGGGCGCACTGCCAATCGAATTCGACGTTACCAACATGAATATGGGCGACGTGATCGACCTGTACCCGCATGCTGGCAAAGTCTGCAAACACGGCACTGACGAAGTCCTGACCACCTTCGAAATGAAGACCCCGGTGCTGTTGGACGAAGTTCGCGCTGGCGGCCGTATCCCGCTGATCATCGGTCGCGGCCTGACCGACAAGGCGCGTGCCGAACTGGGCCTGGGCCCTACCGACCTGTTCAAACTGCCTGAAGCACCTGTCGACACCGGCAAAGGCTTCACCCTGGCACAGAAAATGGTCGGCAAGGCGTGCGGTCTGCCGGAAGGCAAAGGCGTTCGTCCTGGCACCTACTGCGAACCGAAGATGACCACCGTCGGTTCTCAGGACACCACCGGTCCTATGACCCGTGACGAACTGAAAGACCTGGCGTGCCTGGGCTTCTCGACCGATCTGGTAATGCAGTCCTTCTGCCACACTGCGGCCTATCCAAAGCCGATCGACGTGACCACCCACCACACCCTGCCAGACTTCATCATGACCCGCGGCGGCGTTTCCCTGCGTCCGGGCGACGGCATCATCCACAGCTGGCTGAACCGCATGCTGCTGCCGGACACCGTCGGTACCGGTGGTGACTCGCACACCCGTTTCCCGATGGGCATTTCGTTCCCGGCCGGTTCTGGCCTGGTAGCGTTCGCCGCCGCCACTGGCGTTATGCCGCTGGACATGCCGGAATCGATCCTGGTGCGCTTCAAAGGCAAAATGCAACCGGGCGTCACCCTGCGTGACCTGGTTCACGCCATTCCTTACTTCGCAATTCAGGCTGGCCTGCTGACCGTTGAGAAGAAAGGCAAGAAGAACGCCTTCTCCGGCCGCATCCTGGAAATCGAAGGCCTGGACAACCTGAGCATCGAGCAGGCTTTCGAGCTGTCCGACGCCTCGGCTGAACGTTCGGCTGCCGGTTGCACCATCAAGCTGTCGAAAGAGTCGATCACCGAGTACCTGAACTCCAACATCACCCTGCTGCGCTGGATGATCGGTGAAGGCTACGGCGATGCGCGTACCCTGGAACGTCGCGCTCAAGCGATGGAAGCCTGGGTTGCCAACCCTGAGCTGATGGTTGCCGATGCTGACGCCGAATACGCTGAAATCATCGAAATCGACCTGGCCGACATCAAAGAGCCTGTGCTCTGCGCGCCAAACGACCCGGACGACGCCCGTCTGCTGTCCAGCGTTGCTGGCGAGAAGATCGACGAAGTGTTCATCGGTTCGTGCATGACCAACATCGGTCACTTCCGCGCTGCCGGTAAACTGCTGGATCAGGTCAAGGGTCAGCTTCCAACCCGTCTGTGGCTGTCGCCGCCGACCAAGATGGACGCTCACCAGCTGACCGAAGAAGGCTACTACGGCATCTACGGCAAGGCCGGCGCACGCATGGAAATGCCAGGCTGCTCGCTGTGCATGGGTAACCAGGCACGTGTAGAGCCGAACTCCACCGTGGTGTCGACGTCGACCCGTAACTTCCCGAACCGTCTGGGTGACGGCGCGAACGTCTACCTGGCTTCGGCTGAGCTGGCGTCTGTTGCTTCCATCCTGGGTCGCCTGCCGACCGTCGAGGAGTACATGGAATACGCTGGCAAGATCGACAGCATGGCGGCCGACGTTTACCGCTACCTGTCCTTCGATCAGATCGCCGAGTTCCGTGAAGCTGCTGCGAACGCCAACATCCCGGTCGTTCAAGCCTAACGCTGCAACGCAGTAAAAGACGCCGCCCATCGTGAGATGAGCGGCGTTTTTTTATGCCTGCAGGGTTCGCACATTCCCCATTGTGGGAGCGAGCCTGCTCGCGAAAGCGGCCTGTCAGTCGACATAGATGTGGCTGCCAGACCGCAATCGCGAGCAGGCTCGCTCCCACAGGTTATGTGGATGGGTTGAGGGCTTGCTGCACTGCGCCGTCGACGCTCAAGCCACTGAGAATCACCTGCTCCAGTTCCTGCGTCGGTAACTGTGCGAGCACCGCTTTGGCTTCGTGCTTGAGCCGCGCCAGGATCAACAGCATGTCCAGCGCCCGCACCTGCAAAAAGAACGCTTCCAGCGCTTCGATGCTGGTGCCGTCCAGATCGGGGGATTCTTCCAGGCTGAGAATGACGGTATGCACCGGCGGCTGCGCGTGCCGGGCCAGATGCAGTGCACCGCCCAAAATGCGCTCCACGTTGGCAAAAAACAGCGCCTCGCTGGGCCTTACGATCAGCACGCAGGGGATTGCCCGGGCATCGGGATGGCGTTGCAGATCGACATAATCATGACCGTCACCCATTTGCCCCAGTACCTGAATATCCGCCGAAGACATCTGTTTGAGCATCAGCACCACGCTGATCACCACCGCCACCAGCAAGCCGTCCAGCACGCCAAGCACCAACACGGCGGCCACCGCGCAGATCACCAGCAAACGATCGCGACGCCAGATGAAATACCGACCCAATGGCTGCAGGCTCAAGCCGCGCGCCAGTGCATGAATGACGATGGCGGCCAGCACCGGCTCGGGCGTCAAGGCAATCCAGGGCAACACGGTCAAGACAATCAGCAACACCACCCCCGCCGCTACCGCACCGGCCAGGCGTGAACCGGCACCGGCCGCCTCATTGGCCGACGTCGCGGAGTAACCGGCGCCCGTCGGCATGCCATGGAACAGGCCTGACAGCAGATTGGCCGCACCGAGGGCCAGCAGATCGCGGTTCGAGGAAACCCGGTCACCATGCTTGAGTGCAAACGAGGTAATCGATCCATAGGATTCGGCATACAGAATCATCACCATGGCAAACGCCAATTCCCCCAGGTGCAGCCAGTCGGCAAACGGCAGCACCGGCAGGCGGGGCACTTCAAGGCTCAGGTCGATCACACCGATCAGTTTCACTCCGTAGGCCGGCAGGTTCAGCCATTGGCCGGCAGCAATGCCGAGCGCCACCACCAGCAGGCCTCCCGGTAATCGCCGAAAACGTGCGCACACCCACAACACCAGCAGCGCCACCGCTGCGACCAGCAAGCCAACCCGATTCCACTGCGGCCATTGCTCCAGCAATTGCGGCAGGAAACGGATCAGGTTGCCGTTGCTCAAGTGCACGTCAACGATGCTCGCCACTTGCTTGAAGATGATGGTCACGGCCAGCCCGAATGCAAAGCCGCGCAGTACCGGTTTGGCGATAAACGAGGTCGCGCTGCCGAGCTTGAACAGCCCGGCCAACAGGAAGAAACCACCGGTCACCAGCACCAGGCCGACCGCCAGGGTCATGCGCAGGCCTGAATCACCGTTGGCCAGCGTCGCGGTGGCGGCTGCCAGCACCGCTGCCGAGGATGAGGTCGCGGAAACAATGGCGAAACGACTGGTGCCGAACAGTCCGTAGCAAAGCAGCCCGGCAAACAACGCAATCACCCCCGCCTGGGGCGGCAGCGCGGCGATACTGGAATAGGCAACCGCTTCGGGCAATAACAAACCGGCAATCGACAAACCGGCCAGGACGTCGAGCCAGCGGTTAGGTGTATCGGCACGGGGTTGCACCGATGCGCCGTGGGCACCTGCCATAAAGCGTCTCCAGAGAAAGGGGCAATCCTGCGGCAAACGGTCTACGACGCGCTGATGCAGGCGCAAGCTTAGTCGCTAATCCCGGGCAACGGGTGCGCTGGGTCAGGAGTGTGAGTTCTGCTGCACAATAAAAAACGCCGCCCATCGAGAGATGAGCAGCGTTTTTTATGCCATGAACAAATGAGCGGCTCACGGCCTGGTCAACGTGAGGACCGAGTCACTCCAATCGCGAACAGGCTCACTCCCACAAGGACCGCGCAGAACCTGTGGGAGCGGGCCTGCTCGCGAAAGCAGCCTCACAGCCCCAAAAGCATCTATCAGGCCGTCAGCGAATAGATCAACGCCGTAATCGCTACCAGGCCCACCGCCGTCACGAAGACATTGGACGCCTGACCTCGGAAGCGCGCCATCGCCGGCACTTTGCGGATTGCGTACATCGGCATCAGGAACAGGATCGCCGCGATGACCGGGCCGCCGAGGGTTTCGATCATGCCGAGGATGCTCGGGTTCAGGGTCGCGACAATCCAGCACACCACCAGCATGAACGCGGCGGTCATGCGGTCCAGCGTCTTGGGCGCCGGGCGTTTGCCGCTTTTCACGATCAGGCCTTTAAGCCCTTCGCTGGCGCCGATGTAGTGGCCCAGGAACGATTTGGAAATGGCCACAAATGCAATCAAGGGCGCCGCAAAAGCGATGGTCGGGTTGCTGAAGTGGTTGGCCAGGTACGACAGGACCGACAGGTTCTGCGCCTTGGCTTCCGCCAGTTGCCCCGGCGACAGGGTCAGCACGCAGCTGAAGACGAAGAACAGCACCATCACGACCATCAAGATGTGGGCGCGGGACAGGATCTGCGAGCTGCGTTTTTCAGCGTGTTCGCCGTAACGACGTTTCTGGTCCACCGCAAACGCCGAGATGATCGGCGAGTGGTTGAACGAGAACACCATCACCGGAATCGCCAGCCACAAGGTGTGCAGCAGCGCCGAGGGTTCAGGCAGGGTCGACGCCGTGGCCAGGATGCCGCCGTTCCAGTGCGGGATCAGGAACACCGCGAGGAACAGCAGCGCCACAATGAACGGGTACACCATCAGGCTCATGGCCTTGACGATCACCTGCTCGCCGCAGCGCACCACGGCCAACAGGCCAAGGATCAGCACCAACGACAGCACGGCGCGCGGTGGCGGCATGATGTGCAGTTGATGCTCGAGGAAACTGCCCACGGTATTGGTCAGGGCCACGCTGTAGATCAGCAGGATCGGGAAGATCGCGAAGAAGTACAGCAAGGTGATCAGCGCACCGGCCTTGATGCCGAAGTGTTCTTCCACCACTTCGGTGATGTCCGCGCCTTCGCGTCCAGACAGCACGAAACGGGTCAGGCCACGGTGTGCATAGAAGGTCATGGGGAACGCCAATGCCGCAAGGATCAGCAACGGCCAGAAACCGCCCAGCCCCGCATTGATCGGCAAAAACAGAGTACCGGCCCCGATGGCGGTGCCAAACAGGCCCAGCATCCAGGTGGTGTCATGGCGATTCCAGCTGGTGAGAGTCGCTGGTGTCGCCGCTACATAGCGTTCGTCGACGCTATTGGCCTGATCATTCATCCGGTGAGATCTCCGCATTCCGGTCATTTGCTACCCGGTCAGGACGAGTCGGAAAAATCCGACGGGCAGCGCCCTGGCCGAAACAGGGGCGCGATTGTCCGGGATTAATCAACAGAAGCAAAGACTTAGCTGAGGAGCGGTTATGCGGATCAGTTTTCCTGGCGCTTTTACCAATTAGATGTTTTAAAACATCTATTTGATAAAGAAGAAGCGTCCTGTACTTTCAATCCTGACTGCTGACCGGCAGCCTTGATTGCGGAGTCCTCTCATGCCACTTGTTCGCGTCGATATCAAAAAGCATCAAGACCCTGTTTTCGCCAAACGTGTCGGGCAGTTGATTTACGCTGCCATGCACAGCGCCATTGGCGTGCCGGAAAACGATAACTTCCAGATTCTTGCCGAGCACGATGAACAGCATTTCATCTTTGATCCCGGCTACCTGGGCATCAATCGCACCGACAGCCTGGTGGTGATTCAGATCACCCTGAGCGAAGGCCGCACCGTCGAGCAGAAAAAACTCCTCTATAAAACCATCGCCGAGAGCCTCAACACGGAACTGGCGGTGCGCCTGGAAGATGTGTTTATCAATCTGGTGGAGGTGAAGAAAGAGAACTGGTCGTTTGGCAACGGCATTGCTCAATACGCCCTTTGAGCGGCCTGACACGCGACCCACTGCCCCCTATGATGCTGTCACCCATACACTCTCAACACCTGTGAGCCGCCATGCCTCGAGTCTCCCGTAAACAAGCCGAACTCAACCGCGAGATTATCGTTGAAGCCGCCACACGCCTGTTTCGCGAGCGCGGCCTGCACGGGATCAGCGTTGTCGATGTGATGGGCGCGGCCGGCTTGACCCATGGCGGGTTCTACGGCCATTTCGACTCCAAGGAAGCGCTGGCGAAGGAGGCCTGCACTCGGGCGTTCACCCAGTCGATGGAACGCTGGAAACAGAAAATCGACGCCAACGATGACAACGTCTCGGCCCGCGCGAGCATCATCGCGCCCTACCTGTCGGCGGCCAATCGCGACAATCCGGGCGAAAGCTGCCCGGTCACGGCGTTTGCCGGCGACATGTGCCATGAAACCGCCGAAAGCGGCTTGCACCAGACCTACACCGAAGGGCTGGAAGCTTTGTTGCAGATGCTCACCCCTTTGATGGGTTCGGATCAGCCCGAAGCCAATCGCCAACAAGCCTTGGTGGATTATTCCTTGATGGTTGGCGCGCTGACCCTGGCCCGCGCCACGCGGGGGAATGAACTGTCTGATGAGATTCTCGACGCCGCCCGCCATTTTCTGACCTCGCAAGGTGAATCAGTCTGATCAACGGCGTGTGCAATCCCCTGTCGTTGCTAAACTCCTCTGGAATCAGCAATCTGAAGCAACTTTCGAGAACCGACATTCCGATGCCCACAGGAGCCCAGCATGCCTGCAACCGTTCTGGTACTGGTTGAAACCATCAATGATTACTTGCCGATTCTCGAACATCAGGGCTTTCACCTGATTCTGGCCCCGACGCCGGCCGAGCGCGCCGCCGCCATCACACGGCATGGCCCTCAGATTGATGCGGTATTGACTCGCGGTCCATTGGGCCTTTACGCCGATGAAATCGCCGCCCTGCCCAACCTCAAAATCATCTGCGTGATCGGCGCCGGTTACGAACACGTCGACCTGCAAGCCGCCGCCGACCGAGACATCACCGTCACCAATGGCGCCGGCGTCAACGCCTCTTCAGTCGCCGACCATGCCATGGCGATGTTGCTGGCGCTGGTTCGTGATATTCCCCGTTGCGACGCCGCTGTACGCCGTGGCGAGTGGCCGAAGATCATGCGCCCCTCCCTGGCCGGCAAACGCCTGGGGATCCTCGGCCTCGGCGCGGTCGGCATGGCCATTGCGAAACGCGCTGCCGGCTTCGACATGACCGTGAGTTACCACAACCGCCAGCATCGCAGCGACGTCCCTTATACCTTCTGCTCGACGCCCACCGAACTGGCCCGTGCTTCGGACTTTTTGATCGTTGCCACGCCCGGCGGCCTGGGCACCAGACACCTGATCAATAAACACGTCCTCGACGCCCTGGGCCCCAAGGGGTTCGTCGTGAACATCGCTCGAGCCTCGGTGATCGCCACGGCAGATCTGGTCAGCGCGCTTGAACAGCGACGCATTGCCGGTGCCGCCCTGGATGTGTTCGATGCCGAGCCTCATGTGCCGGATGCATTCAAGGCGCTGACCAACGTGATCCTGACGCCGCATGTCGCAGGGTTGTCTCCGGAGGCCACGCAAGGCACCGTGGAGCTGGTGGGTCGCAACCTGGTGGCATTCTTCTCCGGCAGTCCCGTGTTGACGCCCATTGCCCTGCCGGCCTCACCGAGCAACGTTGCGCCCTGAGGGTCATTCAAACAGGTGTATCAAAAGCAATGATTGCCCGGCAACACGCTCACCTATAAGGGCCGTTCGTGGTTGTGGGTGCCAGGTGCGCGCATTAGATTAGCCAATAATCGCAGGCCTCCAGAATAAGCAGAAGGGATAAGCATGGCGCTTACTGACCAGTCCACCCGTATCCGCACCGGCGAAGAACTCGACGCCAGCCTGATCGATCCGTACCTCAAGGCCCATATTCCGGGCTTGAGTGGCTTGCCTCAGATCAGCCAGTTTCCAGGCGGTGCGTCGAACCTGACCTACCTACTGGAATACCCGGAGCAGGAGTTCGTCCTGCGTCGGCCGCCGTTTGGCCACAAAGCCAAGTCCGCACACGACATGGGCCGCGAATTTCGCATCCTCAATCAGCTGCGTGACGGTTTTCCGTATTGCCCCAAGGCCTATGTGCACTGCACCGACGAATCGGTGATCGGCGCCGAGTTCTACGTGATGGAACGGGTCAACGGGATCATCCTGCGCTCTGAACTGCCACCGGAACTGGGCCTGGACTCGGCGCAAACCGAAGCCTTGTGCAAAAGCTTCATCGACAAGTTCGTTGAACTGCATCGGGTCGACTACAAGGCCTATGGCCTGGGCGACCTGGGCAAGCCCGAAGGCTATGTGGCCCGGCAGATCAAGGGCTGGAGTGATCGCTACGAAAAAGCCCTGACGCCGGACGCGCCGAAGTGGGAAGCGGTCAAGGCCTGGCTCAACGACAAGATGCCGGCCGATCACCCGACCTCCAGCATCGTCCACAACGACTACCGCTTCGACAATGTGATCCTCGACCCGAACAACCCGATGCAAATCATCGGCGTGCTCGACTGGGAACTCACCACCCTCGGCGACCCGTTGATGGACCTGGGCAACACCCTCGCCTACTGGATCGAAGCCGCAGACCCGGCGCCGGTGCAACTAATGCGTCGTCAGCCGAGCCACGCCCCGGGCATGCTGACCCGCCGCGAATTCGTCGATTACTACGCCGAGCGCTCCGGCATCCAGATCGACAATTTCGACTTCTACTACACCTACGGCCTCTTCCGCCTGGCCGGCATCGTGCAGCAGATCTACTACCGCTTCTTCCACGGTCAGACCCAGGACAAACGCTTCGCGCAGTTCATTCACATGAACAAACTGCTGGAGCAGATGAGTTTGCAGGTCATCCAGAAATCCAGCCTTTGATTACGCCCCTGGCCCGATAACAAGACTTTTTATAAAGGAATCCCATGTCCAAGACTCAGTTGTTCGACCTCGACGGCAAGATCGCTTTCGTCTCCGGCGCCAGCCGTGGCATCGGTGAAGCCATTGCCAAACTCCTGGCCCAGCAAGGCGCCCACGTTATCGTCTCGAGCCGCAAGCTTGACGGCTGCCAACACGTGGCCGACGCCATCATCGCCGCCGGCGGCAAAGCCACCGCTGTCGCTTGCCACATCGGAGAAATGGAACAGATCAGCCAGGTCTTCGCCGGCATCAAGGAACAGTTCGGGCGCCTGGACATCCTGGTCAACAACGCCGCGACCAACCCACAGTTCTGCAACGTACTGGACACCGACCTCAGCGCTTTCCAGAAAACCGTCGACGTCAACATCCGCGGCTACTTCTTCATGTCGGTCGAAGCCGGCAAACTGATGCGCGAAAACGGCGGCGGCAGCATCATCAACGTCGCCTCGATCAACGGCATCTCGCCGGGCATCTTCCAGGGCATCTACTCGGTGACCAAGGCCGCCGTGATCAACATGACCAAGGTGTTCGCCAAGGAATGCGCGCAGTTCGGCATCCGCTGCAACGCCCTGCTGCCTGGCCTGACCGACACCAAGTTCGCGTCGGCCCTGGTGAAGAACGACGCGATCTTGAAGACCGCGTTGCAGCAGATCCCACTCAAGCGCGTAGCGGATCCGAGCGAGATGGCCGGTGCGGTGCTGTACCTCGCCAGCGATGCGTCGAGCTACACGACCGGGGTTTCGTTGAATGTGGATGGCGGGTTCTTGTCCTGATTTACGGCTCAGATGAACAAAAGGCAGCCTCAGGGCTGCCTTTTGCCGAGCAAGTCCCGGCTCACTCTTTACGCAACAGCACCCTCGTCACACGCCGCTCTTCGACCTCGACAACGGTCATGCTCCACTCCTGCCAATTGAGCTTGTCTCCAATGACCGGCAGACGATCCAGCAAACTCATGACCAACCCTGCGAGCGTCTGATAGTCATCGGTCGCTTTAGCCTGGAAGCCAATGTGTTCGCGAATCTGGCTGAGATTCAGCGCACCGCTGACTAGGAAACCTCCCTCCTCGGCAACGATGTTCGGGCCTCCAATTTCACTGGCATCCGGCAGCTCACCCGCGATGGATTCGAGGATGTCAGTCATGGTCAGAATACCCATGAAGTCACCAAACTCGTTCACCACGAAAGCGATGTGAGTCGACTCTTTGCGCATCTGTTCCAGTGCGTTGAGAATCGTGAAGCTGTCCAGCAAGTTGATGGCCTGGCGGGCAATGGTTTCAAGGTTGGGCTGGTTACCGGCCAACAGCTCTTTGAGCAGCTCCTTCTTGTGGACGAAGCCCAAAGGCTCATCAACGCGTCCCTCGCGGATCAACGGCAATCTGGAGTACGGCGAGTGCATCAGCAAGGTGCGGATGTCTTCTGCGGAATCGGCCAGGTCAATGTGGTCGATTTCCGCACGTGGGGTCATGACCCCGCGTATCGGGCGTTCCGCCAACTGCAGCACGCCACTGATCATGACGCGCTCCCGTCGATGGAAAACCTGCTCGGCGTCTGCGCCTGACAGCATGTCAGCGATTTCCTCGCCGACTTCATCGGCCCCCAACTTGTGGCCACCCAGCAAACGCAAAACGGCATGCGCGGTACGCTCACGCATAGGGCGATGACCTTGGACGCTCTTCTTGCGGCGTGAGCGAGCCACCTGGTTGAACACTTCGATCAGGATCGAGAAGCCGATCGCTGCGTAGAGATAGCCTTTCGGAATGTGGAAGCCAAGGCCCTCAGCGGTGAGGCTGAAGCCGATCATCATCAAGAAGCCCAGGCAGAGCATGATGACGGTGGGGTGCCCGTTGACGAAGTTGGTCAATGGCTTGCTCGCGATGATCATCAAGCCAATGGAGAAAATCACCGCGATCATCATGATCGACAAGTGTTCCACCATGCCCACGGCAGTGATCACAGCGTCCAGCGAGAAGACGGCATCCAGCACCACAATTTGCGCAACGATAGGCCAGAACATCGCATAGGCCGCATTGCCTGAACGTTGTGTCACATGCCCTTCAAGTCGCTCATGCAATTCCATGGTGGCCTTGAACAACAAGAACACACCACCGAACAGCATGATCAAATCCCGACCCGAGAACGTCTTGTCGAAGACCTCGAACAAAGGTTCGGTCAGGGTGACCATCCAGGAGATGCTGGCCAGTAAGCCAAGACGCATCAGCAACGCAAGGGACAGCCCGATGACACGCGCACGATCCCGCTGCTCTGGCGGTAGCTTGTCAGCCAGGATGGCAATGAACACAAGGTTATCGATACCGAGCACCAGCTCCAGCACGATCAGGGTCAGCAGGCCAAGCCATGCCGTGGGATCAGCAATCCATTCCATAGGAATTATTCAGTCTCTCGTAGAGTGGGGGCGAATGAGTGAATGGCAGGGACACACGAACGCCCGCTCGACGGAGCGGATTTGATGTTCAGGGCGAAAGGCACAAGAAAGAAAGGTTTCACCGAGCGTCGGCAAGGAGGTGAAGCCTTGGAGATGACACGGGACGTCTTGCAGAAGGACATCGCCGAGCGACCTGCAGCAGGGATTTCGAGGTCAAGCGATATTAGAAAACGAGACCTGCGCCGAATAGCGGAGACCGAATTGAAACAGGGTGTGGATTGAAAATAGCGACTGGGAGGCTCCAGAAGGGTGTTCATATAGACCTGAAATAAATTGGGGATGAGATCCTACAATGTTTCGGATCGCCTCATACGAGACGATTTATTTCAGAATCTGACAGAGCGGCAGTAGAGATCGGGAATGGCGGTGCACCGAATTTTGCCAATAGCGCCTCGCAACCTCTCCGAAACAAGGCCGACAAACGAATTATTATTCCACTAATTGCATTTGGAGAATTTATATTCCATAAATAGCCTTCCAAAAACAAAAACCCCAAAAAGGCCCCCAGCTATGCGCGAACTCGGTATTGGACTCATCGGCACAGGATTCATGGGCCGCGCCCACGCCCTGGCCTTTCGCAACGTCAGCGCGGTGTTCGAGCTCCCACTGAATCTCAGACTGGCCGCCCTCGCCGACGCCGATCCACACCGCGCAAGGCACTGCGCCGACGCCTGGGGTTTCGAAACCGCTCACACCGACTGGCAACAGCTGATCGATGACCCGAAGGTCAATCTGGTCGCGATCACCACACCCAATCACCTCCACTACCCCATGGCCATGGCCGCCCTCGCGGCTGGCAAAGCGGTGTATTGCGAGAAGCCTCTGGCGGTGAATCTGCAGCAAGCCAACGCCATGCGTCAGGCCGCCAACGCCGCGGGCGTCGTGACGCGGGTGGGTTACAACTATCAGCACAACCCAATGATCGGGCTGGCCCGGGAGCTGATCGACAGCGGCAAACTGGGGCAGATCATCAGTTTTCAGGGCGAATTCAGCGAAGACTTCATGGCCGATCCTGCTTCACCGTGGTCGTGGCGCTGTGATGCTGAGCACGCGGGCGGCGCGCTGGCGGATCTGGGCAGTCATTTGCTGGCAATGGCGCGCTATCTGGTGGGCGATGTCGAATCGGTGTGCGCCGACGCTCAAACCGTACACCGGCTGCGTCCTGCGACGGCTGGCAGCCAGGAGCAACGTAGCATTGCGGTCGACGATCAGGTCCACGCGCTGCTGCGGTTTGCCAACGGCGCACGCGGTACGTTCAGCAGCAGTTGGCTCAAGCATGGCTACAAGAACCACCTGAGTTTCGAGATCAGCGGCACGGAAGGCACGCTGGCGTTCGACCAGGAGCGCTTGAACGAGCTGCGGCTGTATCGCGCCGGCCAGGACGGCTTCCAGCGCTTGCTCGCCGGGCCGAACCTGCCGGGTTACGCGGCATTCAGCCCGGCTGCGGGTCATCAGTTGGGGTACAACGAACTCAAGACGCTGGAAGTACATGACGTGGTGATGGCCCTGGCCGGCCTTTCACAGGGTGGGACTGACTTTGAGCAAGCGTGGGAAGTGGAACGTCTGGCGACAGCGATCCGGTTGGCGGCAAGCGAATCACGCTGGGTCAGGATCGAGGACGTCTGAGGTTCAGGCGCCCACGGGTTTCGGCACCGGTGAGGGTGCCGGGTCAAATCCGTACTCAACGCGACGAAGAAAGCAACGATGCGGTCGCTCAGACCTACTGAGTGACGCAACGGGTCAGCGTCGTTTGCCGGGTCACTTCCTCCGTCACTCTCGCGTCGCCCATCACATCGGTTTGTTCATTGGTTTCACACGTGCGCTGCGGTACAGGCGGTGGAGCGGCGGGCGGTGGAGGTGGCGGACTGGCGCAACCGCTGAGAATCGCTACGCAGAAGGCGAGCGACAGAGGCGAAAAAGCACGTTTCCCAAGGCTGTTCATAGGCTGTCTCGCGATAAGTCATCGACACTTTCCGCGACCCGACACCCCTGCCGCGAAGCCGCGGACTGGTCACAGAAAATAATACCCTCGCATTTCTTATAGTCTAGTCAGCTGCCAATGCCAGCAAATGAGGCACTTAGCCCCTTTTCAACGCTGAAAAACGACAGTTCCTACGAAACTGCATCCGACCGCCGATCCAGACTATTGCTCTCAAGCTCATAACGCAGCTCCTCAATCAACGCCGTAACCGCTTCCGGGGTCCTGAGGTGCGCGACATTCAACCCACTGACCACCAGATCCACCTGCCCCGACACCGGGTGATACAGTTTCACCGTCACCGAGTTGTCACCCGATACGCTGCATTCACAAGCCAGCGGGGAAAAGTGCTGTTCCAGTTGCGCGCGCAATTGCGTCAGATAAATCATTACGATTCACCCATGGGCCGGCTGACCCCATCGACTGAAAACCTGTTGAATTGGCCAAGCATGCGACTGTTCCTTAAGCTTTTTCGTAGAGGACACGACACCGGTCAAGGACCCGTGTCGCACCCTTACAGACTAAGAATTGTCAGCGCCCGCCAGAACATCTATTTGCACTGCCCCATCTAGTGCATTTGCACCTTATCGCTGCCCCTTCGGCCTCCACTCGCTGGAGAACAAACCGCGCTCCCGCGCCCACACAATCGCCTCGCTGCGACTGTGCACATCAAGCTTGGAATACACCGTCGACACATGATTGCGCACCGTGTTCGGTGCCAGTTTCAGGCGTGCTGCGATTTCCTTGTCCGCCAGGCCTTCGCAGATCAGGCCGAGCACATCGCGCTCGCGGGCGGTCAGGTCGGTGAAGGACACGCTGGGCAACTGCGGCGAGTTGATGTTCTTCACGTTGGCGAGTTTTTCGATCAGCGTGCGGGTAAACCAGGAAGCGTCTTTCATCACCTCCTCGATCGCCGACACCAGCTCCAGTTCGGTGCGCTTGCGTTCGGTGATGTTCATCAACACCAGCAGGTAGCACGGGTTGTCCTGAATGTTCACGGTGTCGGCCGACACGGTGCAGTCAATCAAGGTCGAGTCTTTACGGCGGACTTTGACGTCAACCCGATCCAGGCTTCCGGCCTTTTCCAGTGCCGCAAACAGGCGGGTGCGCGCGCCTTTGTCGTCGATAAAGTCGAGCTCGATAACGGTTTTGCCAAGCACTTCTTCACTGGGGTACGCGAGAGTGTCCAGGAAGGCTTCGTTGACGTCGATCACCACCTGATCCCGGGCATCGCAGACCAATGTCGGCACGGGCGTCAGGCGAAACGCCTTGGCAAACCGCTCCTCGCTCTGGCGCAGGGCAACCTCGGCCTTGTACCGCGGCTCCATGTCAACGAAGGAAAACAGCATGCAGTCTTCCTCGTTGAACTCCAACGGTTGACCGGCGACGATCACTTGCTTGCTGCCGCCGTCAGGCAATTTCAGCTCGGCCTGCATCTGCGGGATCGTGGCGTGCTTGCGTAGACGCTCGATGGCCAGGTCTTTTTTTTCGGCCCCATCCAGAATGTCCAGCTCATAGGTCGAAACCCCGATCACCTGGTCGCGGGTATAGCCGGTCATTTCCAGGAAGCCCGCATTGACCTTGATGTAACGCAAATCGCTGAGACGACAGATCACCGCCGGTGCCGGATTGGCGTTGAAGGTCTTTTCGAAACGCTGCTCGGCGCTGGCCCATTCCGTGACATCGTCCATGATCAACACCAGCGACTCCGGCTCGCCGGCGCTATCGGCCAGCACCATGCTGCGCACGTTGTGAACCCAGGTGCGATCTTCGTCGTCAGTCGGCGTCACCTCAACCAGCACATCGGCGAACGTCTCGCCCTTGGCGACGCGGCTGAGCGGGTAGTTTTCCGGCGGTACCGGGTGATTATTGCGATAACGCAAGGCAAAGCGCTTGGCGTACTCCCTGGCATTGACACCCAACTCGCCGATCCGACTGACGCCATGCATCGCCAACGCGGCGTCATTGGCCCACAGGATGGTCTGATCGAGCTCCAGCAGAATCACCCCATCGGACAAACCGGCGATGATCTGCTGCAACTGACGGCGATTGGTTTCGGTGGTCAGGACGTCCTGGCTCATTGGATCTCCAAGGTTGCGGCGGCGCAGTGACGCGCCGCCCTGTGAAGACTACGACCGCAGGGGGGTGGGATAGTGCAAAGCACCTGAAGCGGCCTTGGCTGCGCAGCCGTTGTGAAATCAGGCTATGCGGTGTTTCAGGTAAACCGCGATCACAGGTTTTACGACGGCTTCGCCGCCGAACGCAGCCGCGCAAGCTCGACAGCGGCTACAGCGACCGGGCGAGTCGTTCGGCGAGGGCTTTGGCCTGGCTGGCCACGTCGGTGACGGCCGTGCTTTCCCACCACATGCCGCGCAACGGCGGGCCCATGGCGAACAGGCGTTGGGCGACCTGTCCGTCAGCGTCCAGCACAGCGCCATCAACCGCCGCTGCAATCCCCAACGCCAATGGCCCCGGACGAATCAACCCGCGCGCCAGCAGTTGCTGCGGCAGCGGTCGGGCCACCCGGCGCCAGTCGTATTCGATGCCGCTGGAATTGATCAACGCCGCGCCGCTGACCACCGTGCTTTCAACCTCGCCACGACGGCGGATGCGGATGCTCACCCGCCCCTCGACCGTCGATTCCAGCCCTTTGAACGACGCCGCCTGAATCCGCAACCGCCCTTCCTTGTGCAGCCGTGCCACCAGCTCGGCACTCAACGGCGGCGAGCGGTGGTGATGGCTTTCCCACCAGGGCCTCACGTGCCGCACAAACTGTCGACGCTGTACGTCCGTCGCCTGATTCCACAACCGGCCAATATGCGCCCGCACCGTGTCGAGCGGTGCCTGCCAGTCGATGCCTTGAGCGATGGCGTCCTGGCAATGCCGGCGCAGTTCGCGCACCAGCTGACGAGGCGTGCGAAGGCTCGGATCCTCGGCGAGAAAATCCCCCCAGGCCGGCGGTTGCCGGCGCACGTGCGGCAGCAAGCCGTGACGGGAGAACACTTCGATCGGCCCGCGATGCCCGGCCTGCTCCAGCGACACCACGGCATCGACCATGGTCAGCCCCGAACCGATGATCAACACCGTCGACTGCGGGTCCAGCTGGTGCATGGCCGCGACATCCCACGGATCCAGCGCCGCCGCGTTCAAACCGCTGGATTCGGTCTGCGGTGTGCGCGCAGCGGGAAACATCCCCGTGGCCAGTACCGCGTAAGCGCCTTGCAAACGTTGCCCGTCACTCAGGGTCAGCAGCACCGAGTCGTCCCGGGTTTGCAGATCAACCACCTCGGCCCGCACATGCTCGACCGTTGAACCGTTCACCGCCCCCACCGCTTGCGCCTCTGCCAGACGCTGCTGCACGTACACCCCGAACAGGCCCCGGGGCGGGAACAACTCGCTGACTGGCAAATGTTGCTCATCGGACTCCGGCCAGCCACCCGCCGCGATGTGCCCGGTCAGCCATTGGGTCAGGTCGTCGGCGTTGTCCGGGTCAACACTCATGCGCGCGGCATTGCCGTTGAGCGTATGGCCCAGCTCGACCGCGCTGTACGCCTCGCCCCGGCCGAGTTCGGCGCGCGGCTCGATCACCAGCACCGAACGCTGGCCAGGCAATCGCAACAACTGCGCCGCCAGCATCGTGCCGCTAAGGCCGCCGCCGACGATCAGGATGTCCGCATGGCGGATGGCGTCGGTCGCCTGTGCGCGCTGGGTTTGAGTCATGGCGTTCTCACCGGTCAATGTTTGCCTGAATAGAAATCGTGCAGATCGCCCCGCGCCAGCAACGACTCGCTGCTCCCGGACAGCACCACTCGGCCGGTATCGAGGACGTAGGCCGTCGATGCGTAGTTCAGTGCCACGTTAATGTGTTGCTCGGCAATCTGGAAGCTCACCTGCTCGTCACGATTGAGTTGCGCGACGATCTCGAAAATCTCCTGGACGATAATAGGCGCCAAACCCATGGAAGGCTCATCAAGCAGTACCAAAGTAGGACGCGTCATCAACGCCGGTAAAGTAGAACGTCTTGTCGTCGATTTGTGCCGTGTCTTGATCGATGCGAATGCGGGTTTCGAAAGCGCCAGTTGTTGCTTTTGGATTGGGAGAAAGCACTGCCGAATCGGAAGCCCTTCAGGACGTTGCCGAAGTCATGATTGCGCTGGAGTTGT
Organism: Pseudomonas sp. LBUM1660; assembly: GCF_059695935.1. Classification (NCBI taxonomy): domain Bacteria; kingdom Pseudomonadati; phylum Pseudomonadota; class Gammaproteobacteria; order Pseudomonadales; family Pseudomonadaceae; genus Pseudomonas; species Pseudomonas sp. LBUM1660. Next base: position 3,617,724 of record NZ_CP166795.1, read on the forward strand.
CATGAGCCGACTCCGGGATTCTGGTGAATACACCAGAGCTTCAGCAGACGTCGCACCTTAACTTGATTCGGTTATATTTCAACAGGTTAGGATACTTATCAGATAAACACTTGCAGCTTAAAAACAGTAATGTATTTGTCCTGTGTTGACCGGCGAACAGTCAGATCACCACGTTACGAACGAACCGCGCAGCCACCGGCCCATCGTTGCGATAGGCATGGGGCTGGTTGCTGGGGAACATGAAAAACTCACCGGCAGCAATGTGCTGCGGCGTATCGCCCAGCATCAACGTCAGGCAGCCTTCGAACACATAGATCTGCTCACTCCACCCCTCCGCATCCGGTTGCGACGGATAAACCTCCCCCGGTTGCAGGCACCACTCCCACTGTTCCACCTCGCGGGTGGCGGTGGCCTTGGACAGCAAGACGGCTTTGCTGCCAGGAATTTTTCCGGCCCAGGCCACTTCGTTGATGCGGCTCGGGTCGCGGGCATCCGGGGCTTGAATCAGATCGCTGAACGCCACGTCCAGCGCTTCGGCCACGCGGTCGAGGGTGGTCAGGCTGACGTTCTTCTCGCCGGCCTCGATCGCCACCAGCATGCGCCGGCTGACCCCGGACTTTTCGGCCAGCGCGGCCTGGCTCATGTCGGCGGCATGGCGCAGGCGTCGGACGTTCTGGCTGACGTGCTGAAGGACCGAAGCCCGCGGGGTAGAATCTTTGTGCACTATATTGCTCACTCGGTGGGGTTGGGCAGTATACTGCGCAACATTCGGCGCATTGTGCGTCGCCCTCAGGTAGCGCGCAAGGTCATGACGTCTGTGAACGCCTCTCCCACTTCTCCCCGTTTCTCGCGGTTCAGCAAGGCCGAGTGCGTGCTGGTGCTGATCACCATGGTCTGGGGCGGGACATTCTTGCTGGTGCAGCATGCAATGACCGTCAGCGGACCGATGTTTTTTGTCGGCCTGCGCTTTGCCGCAGCAGCAATCATTGTTGCGTTGTTCTCCTGGCGTCACCTGCGAGACCTGACCCTGTTCGAACTCAAGGCCGGTGCCTTTATCGGCGTGGCGATCATGCTCGGTTACGGCTTGCAGACCGTGGGTTTGCAAAGCATTCCCAGCAGTCAGTCGGCGTTTATTACCGCACTGTACGTGCCCTTTGTGCCGTTGCTGCAATGGCTGGTGCTGGGGCGGCGTCCGGGGCTGATGCCAAGCCTCGGGATCATGCTGGCGTTTACCGGGTTGATGTTGCTGTCCGGGCCTGCGGGCGCTTCGTTAAATTTCAGTCCGGGTGAAATCGCCACGTTGATCAGTGCGGTCGCGATTGCGGCGGAGATCATTCTGATCAGCACCTATGCCGGTCAAGTCGATGTGCGCCGGGTGACGGTGGTGCAACTGGCGACCACCTCGGTGCTGGCGTTCCTGATGGTGGTGCCGACTCAGGAAGTGATTCCGGATTTCTCGTGGCTGTTGCTGTGCAGCGCGTTGGGCCTGGGTGCCGCGAGCGCGGCGATCCAGGTGGCGATGAACTGGGCACAGCAGAGTGTCTCGCCGACTCGGGCGACGTTGATTTATGCGGGTGAGCCGGTGTGGGCCGGGATTGTCGGAAGGATCGCCGGGGAGCGGTTGCCGGCGATTGCACTGGTGGGTGCGGGGTTGATTGTGGCGGCGGTGATTGTGAGTGAGTTGAAGACCAAGGGTAAAGCGGCTGCGACCGAAGAAGAGTTGGAACAGGAAACCCAAGGTTAAGCTTCAAGATTTTCAGTGCCTGCCATATTGCCTTCGCGGGCAAGCCTCGCTCCTACAGATTTTGTGTCGATACCCGAACTTGCGAACGACGCAAAACCCGTAGGAGCGAGGCTTGCCCGCGAAGGGGCCGGACCTGCCAAAAACATACCTTTCAAACAGTGTAAATCAGGCTTTTCCCATCTACCTTTGTAGGATTCTGCGACAGCTTCGCGTTTGGTGATCCGGGAGCTGGCACGTATGATGCTTCACAAACTTCCGCAGATTAGAAGCCTATGTCCCTGATAGTTCTACTGCTTCTGCCGTTTATTGGCAGCTGTCTGGCGGCTTTGCTGCCACACAACGCGCGTAATACCGAATCTTTGTTGGCTGGCCTGGTGGCGTTGATTGGCACCATCCAGGTTGCCCTCTTGTACCCGCAAATCGCCGACGGCGGCGTCATTCGTGAAGAATTCTTCTGGTTGCCCAGCCTGGGCCTGAACTTCGTTCTGCGCATGGACGGCTTCGCCTGGCTGTTCTCGATGCTGGTGCTGGGCATCGGCACGCTGGTCTCTTTATACGCCCGCTATTACATGTCGCCGGACGATCCGGTGCCGCGGTTCTTTGCATTTTTCCTGGCGTTCATGGGCGCGATGCTCGGGCTGGTGATCTCCGGCAACCTGATCCAGATCGTGTTTTTCTGGGAGCTGACCAGCCTCTTTTCCTTCCTGTTGATCGGCTATTGGCACCACCGCGCCGATGCGCGACGCGGCGCCTATATGGCGCTGATGGTCACCGGCGCGGGCGGTTTGTGTTTGCTGGCGGGGGTCATGCTGCTCGGCCATGTGGTCGGCAGCTATGACCTGGACAAGGTCCTGGCCGCCGGCGATCTGATTCGCGCACATGCCCTCTACCCTATCCTGCTACCCCTGATCCTGATCGGCGCCCTGAGCAAAAGTGCGCAATTCCCCTTCCACTTCTGGCTGCCCCACGCGATGGCGGCACCGACACCGGTCTCGGCCTATCTGCACTCGGCGACCATGGTCAAGGCCGGGGTGTTTCTGCTCGCGCGGCTCTGGCCGTCGCTGTCCGGCAGTGAAGAATGGTTCTACATCGTCAGCGGCGCCGGGGCCTGCACCCTGTTGCTCGGCGCGTACTGTGCGATGTTCCAGAACGACCTCAAGGGTTTGCTGGCCTACTCGACCATCAGCCACCTTGGCCTCATCACCTTGTTGTTGGGCCTGAACAGTCCGTTGGCCGCCGTGGCCGCGGTGTTCCACATCCTCAACCACGCCACGTTCAAGGCCTCGCTGTTCATGGCCGCCGGGATCATCGACCACGAAAGCGGCACCCGTGACATCCGCAAGCTCAGCGGTCTGATCAAGCTGATCCCGTTCACCGCCACCCTGGCGATGGTCGCCAGCGCCTCGATGGCCGGTGTGCCGCTGCTCAATGGCTTCCTCTCCAAAGAGATGTTCTTCGCCGAAACCGTGTTCATCAACGCCACGGCCTGGGTCGAGATGACCTTGCCGATCGTGGCGACCATCGCCGGTACTTTCAGCGTCGCCTATTCGCTGCGCTTCACCGTTGACGTGTTCTTCGGCCCGACCGCCACCGACCTGCCCCACACCCCGCACGAACCGCCGCGCTGGATGCGTGCGCCGGTGGAACTGCTGGTGTTCGCCTGTTTGGTCGTGGGGATTTTCCCGGCGCAAGTGGTCGGCCCGCTGTTGTCCGCGGCGGCCCTGCCTGTGGTGGGCGGCACCTTGCCGCAATACAGCCTGGCGATCTGGCACGGCTGGAACGCGCCAATGATCATGAGCCTGATCGCCATGTCCTGCGGCATCGTGCTCTACCTGCTGCTGCGCAATCAGCTCAAGCGCGGGCGTTTCAAATACCCACCGCTCATTGGCCGCTTCAACGGCAAGCGTCTGTTCGAACGTAGCCTGGTGGTCATGATGCGCCTGGCCCGTCGGCTGGAACGGCGGATCAGCACCAAGCGCCTGCAAACCCAATTGTTCCTGGTGGTGCTCGCCGCCGTGCTGGCCGGGTTGATCCCAATGCTGCACAGCAGCTTGAGCTGGGGTGACCGGCCGAAGATTCCGGGTTCGATCGTGTTCGTGACCCTGTGGCTGCTGGCGATTGCCTGTGCCCTCGGCGCGGCGTGGCAGGCCAAGTATCACCGGCTCGCGGCCCTGACCATGGTCAGCGTCTGCGGCCTGATGACCTGCGTCACCTTTGTCTGGTTCTCGGCGCCAGACCTGGCATTGACGCAACTGGCGGTTGAAGTGGTGACCACGGTGCTGATCCTCCTCGGCCTGCGCTGGCTGCCGCGACGGATCGAAGAGGTGTCACCACTGCCGAGCACCCTGCGCAAGGCGCGTATCCGTCGTATCCGCGACTTGTTGCTGTCGACCGTCGTCGGTGGCGGCATGGCGTTGCTGTCCTACGCGATGCTGACGCGCCAGACGCCCAACCACATTTCTTCGTTCTACCTCAGTCGCGCCCTGCCCGAAGGCGGCGGCAGCAACGTGGTCAACGTGATGCTGGTGGACTTCCGTGGCTTCGACACCCTCGGTGAAATCACCGTGTTGGCGGCCGTAGCCCTGACCGTCTTCGCCTTGCTGCGCCGCTTCCGTCCGCCGAAAGAAAGCCTGCAATTGCCGGCCCAGCAACGCCTGCTGGCGCCCGACGTGGTCACCGACCTGGTCAACCCGCGCCAGGCCAGCGACACCGCGCTCGGCTTCATGATGGTCCCGGCGGTGCTGGTGCGCCTGCTGCTGCCGATTGCCGTGGTGGTGTCCTTCTACTTGTTCATGCGCGGGCACAATCAACCGGGTGGCGGTTTTGTTGCCGGGCTGGTGATGTCGGTCGCCTTCATCCTGCAATACATGGTCGCCGGCACCCAGTGGGTCGAGGCGCAAATGAGCCTGCGACCACTGCGCTGGATGGGCACCGGCCTGCTGTTCGCCACGGTCACCGGACTCGGCGCGATGGCGGTCGGGTATCCGTTCCTGACCACCCACACCTGGCATTTCGAATTGCCGGTGCTGGGAGACATTCACGTCGCCAGTGCGCTGTTCTTCGACATCGGCGTGTACGCCGTGGTAGTGGGTTCGACGCTGTTGATCCTCACTGCCCTCGCTCACCAATCGGTCCGGGGTCACAAGACCGCTGCCCTGCCCAGATCCGTCGCCACCAAAGGAGCCGTCTGATGGAAGAAGTCATCGCAATCGCCATCGGCGTCCTGGCCGCGTCCGGCGTCTGGCTGATTCTGCGGCCACGGACGTTTCAGGTGGTGATGGGCCTGTGCCTGCTGTCCTACGGTGTCAACCTGTTCATCTTCAGCATGGGCAGCCTGTTCATCGGCAAGGAGCCGATCATCAAGGACGGCGTGCCGCAGGACTTGTTGCATTACACCGACCCCTTGCCGCAAGCGCTGGTGCTGACCGCCATCGTGATCAGCTTTGCCATGACCGCGCTGTTTCTGGTCGTGCTGCTGGCCTCGCGCGGCTTGACCGGGACCGACCATGTCGATGGCCGGGAGCCAAAAGAATGACTGCGATGACGCACCTGATCGCCGCACCGATTCTGCTCCCGCTGCTGACCGCCGCCCTCATGCTGATGCTGGGCGAGAAACATCGGCCATTAAAAGCCAAGATCAACCTGTTCTCCAGCCTGCTGGGCCTAGGGATTTCCGTGCTGTTGCTGCAATGGACGCAAACCACTGGCGTGCCCGGTTCGATCGGCGTCTACCTGCCGGGCAACTGGCAGGTACCGTTCGGTATCGTGCTGGTGGTCGATCGCCTGTCGGCGTTGATGCTGGTGCTGACCGGGATCATCGGCGTCAGTGCCTTGCTGTTCGCCATGGCGCGATGGGACGGCGCCGGTTCGAGTTTCCACGCGCTGTTCCAGATTCAGATGATGGGCCTTTACGGCGCGTTCCTGACGGCGGACCTGTTCAACTTGTTTGTGTTTTTTGAAGTGTTGCTGGCGGCCTCTTATGGCCTGATGCTCCACGGTTCGGGTCGGTCACGGGTGTCGGCGGGTTTGCATTACATCTCGATCAACCTGCTCGCCTCGTCGCTGTTCCTGATCGGCGCGGCGCTGATCTATGGCGTCACCGGCACCCTGAACATGGCCGACCTGGCGCTGAAGATCCCGTTGGTGCCCGAAGCCGATCGCGGCTTGCTGCATGCCGGCGCGGGGATTCTCGCGGTGGCGTTTCTGGCCAAGGCCGGGATGTGGCCGCTGAACTTCTGGCTGGTGCCGGCCTATTCCGCCGCCAGCGCGCCGGTGGCGGCGATGTTCGCGATCATGACCAAGGTCGGCGTCTACACCTTGCTGCGCTTGTGGACCTTGCTGTTCTCCGGCCAGGCCGGGGCGTCGGCGTACTTTGGCGGCGACTGGCTGATCTACGGCGGCATGGCGACCATCGTCTGCGCCGGCGTGGCGATCCTCGCCGCACAACGGCTGGAACGCATGGCCAGCCTGAGCATTCTGGTGTCGGCGGGGATTCTGCTGTCGGCCATCGGCTTTGCCCAGCCGAACCTGATCGGCGCGGCGCTGTTCTACCTGGTCAGCTCGACCCTGGCATTGAGCGCGCTATTCCTGTTGGCCGAATTGATCGAGCGCTCACGTTCGGCCAATGAAATGCCGCTGTTCGACGACGGCGACCTGCTGCCTCGGCCGATGGAGTCCCTGCAACCGCCCAAAGGCATCAACCTCGATGACGAACAGAAAGCCGTGGTCGGCCAGGTGATTCCCTGGACCATGGCCTTCCTCGGCTTGAGCTTTATTGCCTGCTCGCTGCTGATTATCGGCATGCCGCCGCTGTCCGGGTTTATTGGCAAACTCAGCTTGCTGAGCGCCCTGCTCAACCCGCTGGGGTTGGGCAATAGCACCGATGTGCCGGTGTCGAACGCGGCGTGGGGCTTGCTGGCGTTGCTGATCCTGTCCGGGCTGGCGTCGTTGATTGCCTTCTCGCGCCTGGGCATCCAGCGTTTCTGGACACCCGAAGAGCGGCCATCGCCCTTACTGCGCCGCTTCGAATGCGTGCCGATCATCGTCCTGCTGGGGCTGAGCGTTGCGCTGACCTTCAAGGCCGACCCCCTGCTGCGCTACACCCAGGCGGCCGCTGATGCGTTGAACAACCCGCAGCAATACGTCATGGCGGTGCTGGGTACGCGTGTGGTGCCGAGCCCGGAAGCCAAGGCGGCGATGCTGGAGGTACAGCCATGAAGCGTCTTTTTCCGGCACCGTGGTTGTCGCTGGCATTGGGGCTGTTGTGGCTGGTGCTGAACCTGTCGATGAGCCCCGGCAACCTGTTGCTCGGCGCAATATTGGGGTTCTGCGCGCCACTGATGATGCGCAAGCTGCGGCCGCTGCCGATCCGCATTGGTCGTCCGGGGGTGATCCTGCGTTTGTTCTTCCTGGTCGGTCGCGACGTGTTGGTGTCCAACCTCGTCGTGGCCTGGAGCGTGCTCAACGCCGGTCGCCGTCCACCGCGCTCGCGCTTCATCAAGGTGCCGCTGGACTTGCGCGACGCCAACGGCCTCGCGGCGCTGTCGATGATCTGCACGGTGGTCCCCGGGACGGTCTGGTCGGAGCTGGCGCTGGACCGCAGCATCCTGTTGTTGCACGTGTTCGATCTGGATGATGAAGCGCTGTTTATCGAGCACTTCAAGGCGACCTATGAGCGCCCCTTGATGGAGATCTTCGAATGAGCGAATTGCTGTCGAACGCGATCCTGCTGAGCCTGTTCATTTTTTCGCTGGCGATGATCCTGACCCTGATTCGCCTGTTCAAAGGCCCGTCGGCCCAGGACCGGGTGCTGGCGCTGGACTACCTGTACATCATCGCGATGCTGATGATGCTGGCGCTGGGCATTCGGTACGCCAGTGACACTTACTTCGAGGCGGCGCTGCTGATCGCCCTGTTCGGCTTCGTCGGCTCGTTTGCCCTGGCCAAATTCCTGCTGCGTGGCGAGGTGATCGAATGAACGCGGAACTGTCTCTGTGGGTTGAAATTCCGGTGGCGATCCTGCTGGTGCTCGGCAGTCTGTTTGCGCTGATCGGCGCCATTGGCCTGGTACGGATGAAGGATTATTTCCAGCGCATGCACCCGCCGGCACTGGCCTCGACCTTGGGGGCGTGGTGTGTGGCGCTGGCCTCGATCATTTACTTTTCGGCGCTCAAGTCCGGGCCGGTGCTGCACGCTTGGCTGATTCCGATTCTGTTGTCGATCACGGTGCCGGTGACCACATTGCTGCTGGCGCGGGCGGCGCTGTTTCGCAAGCGCATGGCGGGGGATGATGTGCCGGCTGAGGTGAGTAGTCGGCGCACAGAAAGCGGGAGTTAATTCAGAAGAATTGTGTTGGATGTCAGGGCCTCTTCGCGGGCAAGCCTCGCTCCTACAGGATCGTGGGAAATCACCAACGTGTGGTCGACCCAAAACCCGTAGGAGCAGGCTTGCCCGCGAAGCTTTTCAGATCCAGGCGACGGCTAACAACCCGGCCCCCAACACCACACACAACGGCGAATACGCCCAGGTGTCGAGCCGGGCAAACTTCGAATCCTTGACCTGTTTGAAGAACCCGATCAGATTCGAATCTCCAATCGCCCGGGCAAACATCAGCATCGCAATGGCGCTGATCACCCATTGCAGAGACCGGTGATGCACCGTCGGCAAGTACAGCCCGACCCGCAGGCACACCAGCATCGCGATCAACAGCAACCCCACGGCTACCAGCAACGTGGTAAACCCTGACGGCTTGAACGCCGGCCTGGATCCTGCGCCGCCCTCCTTGGGCACTCGCGGCACCGCCGCCTCGCTTCCCACCTTGCCGCCCGCCGCCCAGTACAGGTGGACCAGGCTGATCAAGAGGAAGATTGCTGCAATCCATTGCGCGACCATTAGGCTCATATTCAGACATCCAGCGTGAAATGTCGCAGCAGGATGAACCTCATTGAACGATTTTGTAAGGGTATTTGTCATCGACGGTGGTAAAGTGCCGCTCCATGAAACTCGCCCGAACTGACCGCACATTGATGGCCTGGATGCTTTATTGCTGCGTCCTGTTCAACGTGTTTGCCTGCAGTATCGGTCACGGGCAAATGGTCGGGATGCAGCTCAATGGCGTCGGCGGCCAGTTCTGTTCGGTTGATCCGGCCACCCAGGCGCCGGCCTCAACGAACACATCCGAAGACAACCTGCCGACCCTGTCCAAAGCCTTCGGCTGCCCGCTATGTTCCACCGGCGGCATGGGCCCGGCGCTCAACTCCAGCCTGACCCTGGCGATCCTCCCAGAGCAACACAGCCCGCCCTTGGCCGTCGTCGCCAATGCCGACCTCCCTGACCGCTTCACCTGGCCCTCGGCCAATCCTCGCGCCCCGCCTTTCGCCTGAATTTCTTCGCCTTTTCCGATCAGCCCACCGCGTCAACGCGTGGCGTTTGCCTGTGCGCTGTTTCCTAGACAAGTATTCAGGATTCCTCGATGAAACATGCTTCTTTGTTAGTAAGCCCTCTGCTGGCCAGCCTGTGCGGCTGCCTGTCTGTAAACGCCTGGGCGCAATCCACCGTCGACCTTGCACCCATTACCATTGATGGCGAAGCGACGGCTGAGCCGGGGTTGAGTCTTGATCAATCCAGCGGCATGGCCTCGCGTCTGGGCCTGAGCGTGCGTGAAACCCCCGCCTCGGTGGCCATCGCCGACCGCAACGACATCGAGCGCCACGGCGCGCAAAACTTCCAGGACGCCGCCAACACCTTGCCCGGCGTCAATGCCAGCGCACCGCCGGGGTTCGGCGGGTTCATCTCCTACCGCGGTTTCACCAGCAGCCAGATCACCCAGATGTTCAACGGCATCAACGTCTCCAGCGGCCTCGCCCGGCCGGTGGATGCGTGGATTTACGATCGGGTCGAGCTGGTGGGCGGCCCATCGTCGCTGATCAATGGCGCCGGCTCCGTGGGCGGCTCATTGAACTACGTGACCAAACTCGCGACCCGCGAAGAGCAAGCGATTGAAGGTCGCGTCAGTTATGGGACTTATGACACCACCGAGACCGCGTTCGGCCTCAACCACGCACTCAGCGAAGCCGGCGCCGATGTGCAGCACTATGCGCGTCTCGACGTCAGCCACAACACCGGCAATGGCTACATCGACCGCCAGGAGCGCGATGCCTGGAGCGTCGCGTTCTCGCTGCTCAGCGACCTGACGCCCAACCTGTCCCACACCCTGGCGCTGGAATATCAGGATGAGCACGAAGACAGTCCATACTGGGGCACGCCCGTGCTCAACCCCAAGGCCGGCGAGCTGAAGATCGACAAGCACAACCGCTTCAACAACTACAACGTTGAAGACGGTCGTTACGAGCAACGCACGATCTGGGTTCGCTCGATCATCGACTACCGGATCAACGACAGCACCACCCTGCGCAACACCCTGTACCACCTCGACAGCCAGCGCGATTACCGCAACCTGGAAACCTACCAGTACAACGCCGACAACAGCGCGGTGAACCGCTCCACTGTGTATCAGGTCCGGCATCAGGGCGAGCAGAACGGCAACCAGTTCGAACTGCGCCACGACAACACGCTGCTTGGCCTGGACACCACCTGGTCTGGCGGTTTCGAGTACAAGGTCAACCAGACCACCAACTCGCCCTTGAACGTCAAAGGCGCCAGCACCGTCGCCCCGAACAACTTTCAGCCGGGGCACTTCTATGACATCCCCGGCACCCGACCGGGTTTTGTCAGCGACAAGACCAACGAGGTCACCACCAAAGCCCTGTTCGCCGAAAACCGCCTGGCGCTGACCGACAAACTGGCGTTACTGACCGGCCTGCGTTATGACGACATCGACCTGGACGTGACCAACCACCGAGTCGTGACCGCCAGCAATCCCCGGCACCTCAAGCGCAGCTGGGAGCCGGTGACCGGCCGGGTCGGCCTGACCTACCAGTTCATTCCGTCCGCCAATGTCTACGTGCAATACAGCACCGCCGCCGAACAGCCCAACGGCACGCAGGATTTTGACGTGTCCACGGGTAAGCAATGGGAAGTCGGCAGCAAGCTCGATTATCTGGACGGGCGCGGTTCGGCAACGGTGGCGGCGTACACGATTGAGCGAAAGGATTTCGCAGTGACCGATCCACTGGACCCGACTCTCAGCATTCCAGTGGGTGAGCAGACGTCGAAGGGCATTGAGTTGGCCAGTTCGTTGCGGATCACCGACAAGCTGTTGGCCGAGGGCAACTTCGCGTGGGTTGATGCGCAATACGACGAGTTCACCGAGAAGAATGCGGCCGGCGTGGTGGTTTCACGCAAGGGCAACACGCCGACCAACGTGCCGGACCGGGTCGGCAATCTGTGGCTGACCTATGACTTCGCGCCGCAATGGCAAGGGGGTGTCGATGCGCGTTATGTGGCCTCGGTGTTCGCCGACAGCGCCAACACCATGACGGTGCCGTCGTACACGCTCTACGGCACGTTCCTCAGATACAAGGTCGACCGGCACACCACCGTCACCGGCCGGGTGCGAAACCTGACCAATGAGGTGTATGCCGAGTTTGCGCATGTGTCGCCGGCGTATTACCTCGGGACACCGCGGACTTTTGAATTGGCGGTGCAGACGCGGTTTTAAAAGCATTGTCGGAATGCCACAGGATCAGATGCCAGGCACTAATCCTGTGGCAAGCTCCCTCGCCACAATAGTCACTGGAGGCTGGCGGAGACCTTATCCGCCACATCCTTCGGCACCCACGCCTGCCACACCTCAGGATGCGCCTTCATGAACGCCTCCGCTGCCTGACGTGGCGGGGTGTGTTTTTCGCTCATTTCAGCCAGTGCCTTGTTCAAGGGGTCGATCGGAAAATCGACCTTGCTGAAGAAGTCGGCAATCTGCGGATACTGCTTTTGAAAAGGCGTAGACACGCCAATCGACAGCTTCGAGGCCAGCGAGCGCGTCGGTTTCGGATTGGGGTTGTCAGCGTCCGTCAGGGTTTTCCAGGCTTCGGCGTCAAAGGGCGGCTCCTCCAGCTGAATCAGCTTGAAGCGCCCGAGCAACGGCGTCGGTGACCAGTAGTAAAACAGCACCGGCTTGCCGCGACGGATCGACGAACTGATCTCAGCATCCAGCGCCGCCCCGGACCCGCTGCGGAAATTCACATAGCTGTCGTTCAGGCCATAAGCCGTGAGTTTCTGTTTGTTCACCACTTCCGATGTCCAGCCAATCGGGCTGTTGAGGAAGCGTCCCTTGCCCGGGCTTTCCGGATCGCTGAACACATCCTTGTACTTGGGCAGGTCGCTGACACTGCGCAAGCCTGGGGCCAGTGGCTTGATGCCCTTGGCCGGGTCGCCCTTGATCACATATTCGGGCACCCACCAGCCTTCAGTTGCACCCTTGACTGTATCGCCCAGGCTCGCGACTTTGCCTTCGGCTTCAGCCTTGACCCAGACAGGGCTGCGACCGGCCCACTCCTCGCCAATGACCTGAATGTCATTGTTGGCCAATGCGGTTTCCAGGGTGATGGTGGTCCCGGGCAAGGTGTCGGTCGGCAAGCCGTAGCCCTTCTCGACGATGATCCGCAGGATGTCGGTGATCAAGCTGCCACTTTCCCAGTTCAGGTCGGCGAAGTGGATCGGCGCCTGTGCCGCGGAGACCGGAACGGGTGAGCTCAACACTCCCAACGTGGCCAGGGCAACGGCCAATAACCGTCGAAATCCTTTCATGCTTTTGCACCTCGTGCTGTTCACAGCAATAGCAGGATGGCCTGACAGAAGACCGCAAGCCTCTGAATACTCAGTCAACTGACTGTAGTAGAGGTTCCTGCTTTCGAGGGGTGTGATTTAATTTTCGGAAGTTTCCTGCAAGCGTGCCAGCTCTCTTCTTACCATGCTGGCGTAGGCCGCCGGGCGCAGCGTGTAAATCTGTGACGCCACCCACGTCAGCCAGCCTCCCTGCAGAACCGCCTTGTGCTCGAACAGTCGCCGGGCTTCGACGTGCGCACTGGCTTGGTTCTGTTCGTGGAAATCGGCGCGGGTCAGGGTCATTACTCACTGGCCTTGAACGTGATCAGTTCGCCTTTGCGCCACTTGGCTGCTTTAGCGGTCACGGCTTTCAGGGTTTTGGTCAGGCCTTCCTGCAACTGCTGGTGCGCAGCGAAGACCATCACCACGCTATGACCTTCCTTGAACACAATCGCGTGACCCTCTGCGGTGGTGACAAAGGCGTAATCGCCCAGCCCGTAAACCGTCAGTTTGATTTCACGGAACTTGATGTCGAGCTTGCCGCCTTCACGACTGGGCAGAACCGAAGCGCTGAAATGATCGCCGACCTTGAGCTTGAGCCCTGGCTTGTCATCGACCACCAGCGCCTCTTCGGTGTCGATCTCGGCGATGTAAATGCCTTCAGCGTTCTGTTCGGTGATGTAAACGAAACGTGACTGAAACTGTTTAACCAGCTTTGCGCGCAAATCACCCAGCACGAACAAAGCATGCATATCGAGATTACTTACTGCCAAGGAAACATCCCCACATCTGAAAATGATGCCGCACGCAGAAAAAGCGCACAGCAGAATAAAGCGGCTATGCCGAAGTGTTGCCGTAAGACCCGGGTTGAAATCTTGAGCCGAGCAGAGCGCTCATGCCTCGCGAGGTCAGTGAGATTACTGGAATATCACTCGCGCCGTCCTCTGTGAAAGTCGTCAGATGTTGAAGGAAAACGCCCTTCTTACAGCCAGAGGAAACCGGATTACCAACTTTAGGGAAAAAACTCTCTAAAAAAAGCACTTTTCCGACATATCGCAAGTAAAAAATTGCTTTAGATGAACACCATTCGCCAGCCAATGATGCTGATTCTAGAGCAGCGATGCTCACCGAGACTACCCAAAACGACGTACACACGTCGGCAAAACAATGAAAAGGACTTCACATGTGCACCATGACTCACTTCGCTTCCCCTCAGGCAACGCGCGCGAACAGCTGCACCCACTTGCACCCCGCGGTGTTCCAGCCGCATGAATTTCAGCCTGAAAGCCTTCTGCTGCCACGCTTTCAGGTCGTGCTGGCCGGTAACGCTTTCTTCCATATCAAGGAAATTTCCACGGGTCGTGTAAGAGGTTTCCGCGGCAGCCATAACGAAGCCTGCGCACTTGCCCGCTCGCTTGAGTCTCGCATCTGACGCGTTCCCCTGCATTCATGTCTATAGACGTTTCGTCATGCCGGCGACTTAACTCAGCCGCCGGCAGGCAACTACTGCCATACTGCCCGACCAATAAAATCCGTCCCCAGGACGGACGGCGTTCAACACAACACTCTATTTCCAAGGGAAGGCAGCTACGTGACGGAATTTGATATCGGTGAATTTTTTATCCGGGGCGAAGCCAGAGAGGTCGAAGGCGAATTCCAGGCAGTCATTGTCATGCGTGCCAAACCACCGTTGACCACGGTGACGTATCACCAGGTCGAAAAAGATCGCTGGTTCAAGACCTCCGACGTCGCCGCCATCGCCGCCAAAGAGGCTGCCCAGGCCCTGAAAACTGCTGTCGATGAAGGTGCATTGAAAGCCTGATCGCCGGATTTGCAGTCTATGCTCTCTCCTGCTTCCCCACATCGCAATCGAACTCCTGAAGCGCGGCCCCCTCAGATGCAATGAAGCCGCACCTCAGATATCGCACTCGACGCGACCCGCCAGGAGATGAAGATGGATTCACCTACACACGACTTGAAAGGTTTGTTCGACCAGCTCGGTCTGGACTCCAGCGAGAAAGCCATCGACGATTTCATCGCCAGCCATTCGCCTTTGGCCAACGACAAGAAACTCATCGATGCCGATTTCTGGACGCCACAACAATCCGGCTTCCTCAAAGAACAATTGCGTGAAGATGCCGATTGGGCTGGGGCGGTCGACGACCTGAACTTGCGTATGCATCAGGTTCACTAGCCCGCCTGTCTTCCGTCAGCGATAAACCTGTGGCGAGGGAGCTTGCTCCCGTTGGACTGCGCAGCAGGCCCGTCTTGGGGCCGCTACGCAGCCCAGCGGGAGCAAGCTCCCTCGCCACAGTTGAGTTTCAGACTTGCTCACCGGTTATCAGGTTGAGCATCTAGCGAGCACTCTGCGGCTTGTACCCCAACCGCAATCCACCCCAATGCCTGCCTTTAAGCATGATAGGCACCGAGAGGTCGTGCATCAGTTCACCAGTGTCGCGGGTGTAGGTCTGCAACAACACCGGCTGTTGATGGCTGCCGCAGCGGATGCCGGTGCGGTCGGCGAATTTGCGCTTGGTGCGGTTTTGTACCGTATCAACCTGCGTATCGCCGGTCAGCGGCTGACTGAAGATTTTGTTATGGGTGGGCACGTAACCCTGCTGGGTGCAGGCGATGGCAAACACCAGGCCTTCATGGCGCGGCAGCAACGGCTCCTGGATGGCGGGCAAGACCTGATCGGTGTAGCGATCAAAGCGCGTCTGAAACTTGGCCGGGCTGGTGTTGGGGATCGCCTGGTAATTGCGATCAAACAGGTCATCGAGGCTGACACGCCCCTGGTCGATGTCCGCTTCGAAGCGCGCGGCAATCTGGCCGGCGCCTTCGCGGGCCAGGTCATAGATCCGTTGGTGGTAGTCATCCAGCCCGACCTCGGCGAGACGCTCGCTGATGGTTTCGGCCTGACCTTCCATCTGCACGGCAGCCTGAGCCAGGCGTTGGGTCTGTTGGTCGCTGACCGCCAGGTCGCTGCGCATCTGTTCGATGGCATGGAACAGGCTGTCGAGTTGTTCGCGGTTGGTGTCCGCGCCCTTGGCGATTTCCCCGACCTGATGTTCGACGCCGGCAGCCAGACGCGCAATGTTTTCCAGGTGCTGTCCGGTGTGCTCGACCTGCTCGACACCGGTATCGAGGTCGCTGGACAGTTGCCGGATCTGCTCCACCACCTGCGCCGTGCGCTGCTGGATATCGGCGACCATCTCCCCGACTTCGCAAGTTGCCGTCGCCGTACGCGCCGCCAGACCGCGAACCTCATCCGCCACCACCGCGAACCCGCGACCATGTTCCCCGGCCCGAGCCGCTTCAATCGCGGCGTTCAAGGCCAGCAGATTGGTCTGGCTGGCGATGGACTGAATCACCAGGGTGACCCGTTGAATATCGTCACTGCGCAGGCTCAGGGCTTCGATCAGTTCACGGCTGTTACTGGCGCGCTGACTGAGCTGATGCATGCGGCTGATGGACTCGATCAGTTCCGTGCGCCCTGCCGCGCTGCTCTGATGAGCTTCGCTGGCGGCACTGAGGGCTTCGCGGCTGAGTGTCGAGGTGGCTTGTTCGGTCGCGATCATCACTTCGGCATTGCTGACGATTTGCGCCGCCGCGTCGAGTTGCGATTGCAGTTTGTCCGCCAGTTGCTTGACCGAAAAGGCCACGCCCGCTGCCGACAAAGCGTTATGACTGGTGGTGTAGGAAAGATCGCGAGTCAACTCGGCGATCGCGCTGGCGCTGTCGACCGTTGTTGCTTCGGGCGTGGCGCGCGAGCGCAGGCGAGGCAGCCAGATCACCAGCACCGCCAGTGGCAGACAAAGGTAAAGCGACCAGCCACCCAGCGCCATGCCACACAGCAAGAGCATCAGGGCGATGCTTTGCAGGGTTGGCGTCAGCCAAAGGTTTTTCGGCAAAAACACTGGTGCAGGCACTGCCGCAACCAGAGATCCGTCTCTCGTCATCTTCGTCACCCCATGTACCTTCTAATTGTTGTGCCTGCATTAAACGCCACTACAAGGCCATTATCTATGGTCCATTAGTAGTGGGCGTTGCAGCAGATCAATAGAAGTACGCGAGCTTTTCGCAGACGGCAAAAAGCATCGCGGGCAAGCCTCGCTCCTACAGGTTCATCGTGAACCGTGAGAGCGGGATTGCCCGCGATGCGGGGCGCTACGAAATCAGGCCTGACGCTGGTGCTTGTCGATCTGTTCGTGACGCTCTTGAGCTTCGATGCAGTATTTGGTGGTCGGGCTGATCAGCAGGCGTTTCAGGCCGATGGCCTCGCCGCTGTCGTCGCACCAGCCGAAGCTGTCTTCTTTGATGCGTTCCAGAGCCTGTTCCAACTGAGGCAGCATGCGCTGATCGCGATCGATCGCGTTCACCAGCCAGGTGCGCTCTTCTTCAACAGAAGCAGCGTCGGCCGGATCGGCTGGAGTGTCCAGGCTCTCGATGGCGATGCGGTTCTGTTCGATGCGCTCATGGGTTTCGACTTTCATGTTCTGCAACAGCTCGTAGAAAAAAGCATGTTGCTCGGCATTCATGTAGTCATCCGCCGGCATGGCCAGCAACTTGTCCTTTGTCATTGATATCTCTATAAAAAAACGTGCATTAAGGCGAATTAGGGAGCGTTCCGGTGGACCAGGTCTGGCCATCGGAAAGGCGCCGTTTATTCCAAGCGCCACCCGGCACTCAATTTACGAGGGCCGGCAGTCTAAGGCCGACTTGAGGCCTCAGCAACTGAAAAGACAGCGAATTTGTCCGACAAAGCCCGGAAAGTGCTCTATGGCGGCCTTTGCGATGGTTATCGGAGTGCGTTTATAGCAAGAAATTCAATCGAGCGGCTGTATAGAGAAGACAAATGGCTGCGCCACGCGGGTCAGGCGTGGCGCATTGGCTGTCCGTTCTACGACTCAGCGCTTGAGTTTACGCTTGTTGCGGTATTGGTCGATGACCACCGCCACCACAATAATCAGTCCCTTGATGATGTCCTGAATATACGCATCAACCCCAACAAAGGTAAACCCGCTGGCCATCACCCCGAGAATCAATGCACCGATCACGGTGCCGGTGATGCGCCCGACGCCGCCGGCCAGGCTGGTGCCGCCGATCACCGCCGCGGCAATCGCGTCCAGCTCATAGGACATGCCCATCCCCGCCTGCCCGGTCGCGGCACGCGCCGAAGCGACCACGCCCGCCAGGCCGGCCAGCAAGCCGGCGATACTGTAGACGATCACCAAGTGCCGCTTGACGTTGATCCCCGAGGTGCGCGCCGCCTGCATGTTGCCGCCGATGGCGTAGGTGTACTTGCCGTACTTGGTGTAGCGCAGGGCGATGTGAAAGATCACCGCGACCACCAGGAAAATGATCACTGGCATGGCGCCATGTCCGATGGCCGTGTAGGAATCCGAGAGCATGCTCACCGGCTGGCCTTCGGTGTAGAACCGCGCCAGGCCACGCGCCGACACCATCATGCCGAGGGTGGCAATGAACGGCGGAATCCCGGTGATGGCGATGATGCTGCCGTTGATTGCACCCGCCAGCAGTCCCACGCCGAGCCCGGCGATCACCGGAATCCACACAGGCAAGTCAGTCAATGACGGAAACACCGCCCGGGCGAAATCCGAGGTCTGCGCCAGACTCGCCGCGATCATTGCCGACAGCGCCAGCACCGAACCGGATGACAGGTCGATCCCGGTGGTGATGATGACCTGGGTCACGCCAATCGCCAGCAGGCCGATGATCGACACTTGCAGGATCATCAGCACCAGGCGCTGGGAGTTCATCAGGAAGCTCTGGTCGCGCACGATCCAGCCGAAGACTTCAAACACCAGGCCGATGCCAATCAGCACCAGGAAGATACTCAACTCGGTCGGAAAGCGCCGGCGACTCTTGACCGGTGCCGTTGCTGGCTTGTTTTCCAGTATCGCGTTCATAACCACTCACCTTCTAAAAAATCTGGCATCGACTACATACCTGTGGCGAGGGAACTTGCTCCCGCTGGGCTGCGAAGCGGCCCCCTGGCTCTCGGATTTACCCAGACCTGGCGAGCGCTGCGCACTCGAGCGGGAGCAAGCTCCCTCGCCACAGAAATTGTGTTCACCCTTGACTCAATGGCATTGGGACATCCCCGAGGCCAATTGCATCACCCGCTCCTGGGTCGCTTCGCTGCGTTCGAGGGTGCCCATCAGGTCGCCCTCATGCATGACCATCACCCGGTCGCTCATGCCGAGCACTTCCGGCAGTTCCGAGGAAATCATGATCACCGCCATGCCTTCGCTGGCGAGGTAGGAGATGAGCCGGTAGATCTCGGCCTTGGCGCCGACATCAATGCCGCGGGTCGGCTCGTCGAGGATCAGGATTCGCGGATTGGTCATCAGCCAGCGCGCCAGCAAGGCTTTCTGCTGATTGCCGCCGGACAAGGTGTCGATGCACTGCTCAAGTGACGGGGTTTTCACCCGCAGCTTCTTGCACATGTCTTCGCACAACACCCGCAAAGCTTTCTGCTGAATAAAGCCGTGCCCGGCGTAATGCGGCAGTACCGCCATTTCCATGTTCTCCAACACCGACAGGCACGGGAACAGGCCGCTGAGCTTGCGGTCCTCGGTCAGCAACGCGAAGCCCTTCTCGATCGCCATGTGTGGATCGCTGATGCGCACCACTTCGCCATCGAGGCGAATCTCACCACCGTCGCTCGGAGTGATGCCGAAAATCGCTTCGGCAACGTTGGTGCGGCCCGAGCCCATCAACCCGGCGATGCCGAGGATCTCGCCCGCATGCAGGTCGAAGGACACGCCTTTGAAAATACCGTCCAGCTTGAGGTCGCGCACCGACAGCAGCAGATCGCCGATGGGCTTCTCGCGCACCGGGAACAACTGGCTCAGCTCTCGTCCGACCATCATCGAAATCAGGCTGTCGCCGTCCATGCTGTCGGCCCGTTGCAGGCCGATGTAGGTGCCGTCACGGAACACCGCCACTTCATCGGCGATGGCGAACACTTCGTTCATTTTGTGGGTGATGTAGATGATGCCTTTGCCCTGGCTCTTGAGGTCGGCAATGATCGAGAACAGGTGCGCGACTTCCTTGTCGGTAATGGCCGAGGTCGGTTCGTCCATGATCAGGATGTCGGAGTCGTAGGACACCGCCTTGGCGATCTCGACCATCTGCCGCTCGGCGATGCTCAGGTTGCCGACCTGCTCCTCCGGGTCGAGGTTGATCCGCAGGCGCTCCAGCAATTTCGCGGTGCAGCGGTGCATCTCGCGGTGGTCGATCATGTGCAGGCTGTTGAGCTGCTCGCGGCCGATCCAGATGTTCTCGGCGATGCTCATGTGCGGCATCAGGTTGAGTTCCTGGTGGATCATCGCGATCCCGGCCTGCAGCGCGGCCAATGGCGTGTCGAACACCACCGGTTTGCCGCGAAGGCGCAGTTCGCCGGCGTCCGGCTGGTAGATGCCGGCGATGATTTTCATCAGGGTCGATTTACCCGCGCCGTTCTCGCCCATCAGCGCCAGGACCGAGCCGGGGCGGACCCGCAGCTGCACGTCGGACAACGCCACCACACCGGGAAACCTCTTGCTGACGTTGATGATCTCCAGCAGGTACGGCTCATCGACAGGTGTTGCGGTTGGCTGGATACCCACCAACGGGGTGCTCGAAGCAGTCGCTGAAGCGAACATGATCAGGTACTCCATCAGCAAGGTCGCGGTGGCAACCTTGCGTGCTTATTATTGTTATGGGGCGGACGGGCTATTTGAACGTGTCGACGTTTTGCGGCGTGATCAAGCGGTATGGCACCCACACGGCCTGTTCAACCGGTTCGTTCCTGGCCATTTTCACTGCCGTGTCGATGGAGCCGTCCGCTTGGCCTTTCGCATCCTGGAACACCGAGACCGCGAGACTGCCTTTCTTGATCGCGTTCAAGCCATCCGGCGTACCGTCGACACCGGCGATCAGCACGCTGCCCTTGTCGACGCCGGCCTGTTGCAGGGCCATCGCGGCACCAATGGCCATTTCGTCGTTGTTGGCCACGACCGCATCGAACTTGCGGCCCTGGGTCAGCCAGTCGTTGACCAGGGTCATGCCTTTATCCCGCAGCCAGGTGCCGGTCTGTTCTTGCTCGATCTTGATGTTCGGGTATTTGGCCAACACCTCTTTCACGCCTTTGGTGCGGTTGGTGGTGGAGTTGTTCGCGAGGTCGCCCAGCAGAATCACGATGTCGCCCTTGCCGCCCATTTTGTCGGCCAGGTATTGCATCTGCATTTCACCGGCTTCCAGGTCGTTGGACGCCACCGTGACCACGCCTTTTGGCAATTTCAGGTCATCGGGACGACGGTTGACGTAGACCAGCGGGATGCCGGCCTTGACGGCGGCTTCGGTGATTTTTTTGGTGGCGGCGGTGTCCACCGGGTTGACCACGATGGCATCGACTTTCTGGCTGATGAAGCTTTCGACCTGGCTCAACTGCTTGACCACGTCGCTGCGGGCGTCTTCGAACTGCAACTGCACGCCGTCGGGATAGGACTTGGCTTTCTTGTCCATGGATTCGCGCAGGTAGGTCAGCCAGGTGTCATCGAACTGGGACATGCTGACGCCGATCTTCATGTCGGCGAGTGCAGCGCCGCTGGCGAACATCAGGGACAAGGCCAGTGAGGCAAAACGGATCTTGGTCTTCATGAAAAGTCTTTCTCCACATTCTTGTTGGTTTTATGGATGAGGCGTGACGATTTTCAGTAAGCGGGCAAGCGGGCAAAGCGTTTAAAACCTGTGCGAGGCAGTTCGCTGGAAATGACTTTATTGGAATATTATTTCTATATCAACTCATTTTAGAATTTTATTCTGATTTTATTCCAGGGCGCTCAAACGCGCCCAATTCCACCACCTGACGGCGCTCAAAGCTCAGCCGCGCAGCGTCTAGAACGCGGGTGGTCGCCAGTGCATCACGGGCTTCCACGGGCAGTGGGCCACCGCTCTGTAACGCGGTTTGTAGCTGCAAATAGAACTGATTCCAGCACCCGCGCTCCGACGGCACCCGCTCACGCACTTCGCCCTGTTCGAACCAGCCCCAGCGGCGATGCTCTTCCACGCCCCAGCGTTCACCCTCGGATTTCGGCGACCGCCCGGCGAGCGCCGAGGCTTCCTGCCCGTCCAGACCATCGACGCTGTAACAACCTTGAGTGCCGGTCACGCGAAAACGCGGGCCGGGGGTGTTTTGCAGGCAACTGCCGGCCAGATGGGAGGTGACGCCACTGGCATGGGTCAGGGACAGAAAGAAGCCGTTGTCGAAGACCTGGTCCTTTTCCAGGTAATCCAGTTCGGCGTACACCCGTGTCACCTCGCCGAACAACAGCAACGCCTGATCCACCAGGTGGCTGCCCAAATCACGCAGGAAGCCACCGCCACTGCCGTTGTTTACCGACTGTGGCGAGTAACGCTCGATCCGCGACTCGAAACGGGTGACACGGCCCAGAGCGCCGGACTCGATGAGTTTGCGCACGGTGAGGAAGTCCGAGTCCCAGCGGCGGTTCTGGTAGACGCTGAGCTGCACGCCCTGGCGCTCGGCCATGGTGATCAGGGTTTGGGCTTGCTGCGCATCGGCCGCGAAGGGCTTGTCGCTGACCACCGCCACGCCGTGTTCGATACCGTCGAGCACCAGCGCCGGTCGGCCCTTGAGCGGCGTGGAAATCACCAGCACATCGACGCCGGCTTCCACCAGTTGGCCGATGCTGTCAAAGGCCGGCACGCCGGGGTGCTCGGTCGCCAGCAACTGTCGGCGTTCCGGGGAGCGAGTGACCACGCCCACGAACGTCGCCGCCGGCAGGCTGCTGATCAGCGGAGCATGGAAAAACCGGCCGCCATGGCCGTAACCGACAAGTCCGATGCGCATGAGTGGATTCTCCTTATATAGTCACGGGCTGTACGCGGACCCTGTGGGAGCGGGCTTGCTCGCGAAGGCGGTGCATCAGGCGGCATTGATGTTGACTGTGCCACCGCTTTCGCGAGCAAGCCCGCTCCCACAGGGGATCCTCGTTAGGCGTAGAAGTGTGGGCGGTCTGGAAGTGCGACTTTGACGATTGCCCCGCTGTTTTGGGCTTCGATACAGGCGTCGGCAGCGACGGCTGCGGCGAAGCCATCCCATGCTGACGGGCCACCGACCTGCCCCGCTCGCACGCCATCAATGAACGCCTGCAACTCAACGTCGTAGGCGGCAATGAAGCGATCCTTCCAGTCCATCAGAATCGCGTTCGACAGCTTCGCGCCGCTGCGCAGTTGAACCTGCGAAGGCTCCGGCAGTTTGGCGATGCCGGTCTCCCCCACCACTTCGCACTGAATGTCGTAGCCGTACTGGCAATTGACGAACACTTCCACATCGATGCGCGTGCCCTTGGCGGTTTCCAGCAACACAATCTGCGGGTCTTTCAAATGCGCGAGCGCTTTGCTGGACTTGCGTGGGAATACGACCTGCACCGAGACGTAATCGTCGTCGAGCAACCAGCGCAACACGTCGAGTTCATGGATCAGCGTGTCGGTAATCGCCATGTCGGTCTTGTAGTTCTCGCCCACGGTCGGGTTGCGGTGCGCGCAATGGAGCATCAGCGGCTCGCCGATCTGGCCGCTGTCGATCACCGCTTTGAGTGCGCGATAGCCTTCGTCATACGGCCGCATGAAACCGACCTGCACCAGGCGCTTGCCGTAGGCCACTTCGGCCTCGACGATGTTGCGGCAGCCTTCAGCGGTGACGGCCAGGGGCTTTTCGCAGAACACCGGTTTGCCCGCCGCAATCGCCGCCAGCACGAACGCTTCGTGGCTCGGCCCCCAGGAGGTGACGAGGATCGCTTCGACTTCCGGCGCGTTGATCAACGCGTGGCCGTCGGGGTAGACCTCGGCGGTCAGTTTCAGGTCGGACACGACCTTGGCGGCTTGCTGCAAATTGATGTCGGTGACGGCGACCACCTGACTGTTGAGCAAGGTCTGGCTGCAACGACGAATGTGATCCTGGCCGATGGCCCCGGTACCGATAACACCCAGTTTCAAAGACATTTCTGATCTCCTGTTGGAATTTTTGTCGAGCAGTCAGTACTGGCGAGCCTTGGCCAGTCGTTCATTCAGGGTCTTGGCCACTTCATGGGTGCGGGCGCTGGTGGAGACTTGCGCCACGCCGACCCGCCACCACGACAGGTAGCCGTGAATCATGGTCTTGGGCAGGACCTTGATGTCGATCAGCGTCGATACGGTCTGCAAGCGCGCATCGGCCAGCGCCGCTTGCAGCTCCTCAACGGTGTTCACTTTGTAAGTCTTGCAACCATAGGCCGCCGCGCTCATGGCGAAATCCACCGGCACAAAACCGCCATCGAGCTTGCCGGTGTCCGGGTTACGGAAGCGGAACTCCGTGCCGAAGCTGTCCATGCCGCTGCCCATCTGCAAGTTGTTGATGCAGCCGAAGGTCATGTTGTCGAGCAGCACCACGTTGATCTTGCGGCGCTCCTGAATCGACGTCGCCAGCTCCGAGTGCAGCATCATGTATGAGCCATCGCCGACCAGCGCATAGACCTCACGCTCAGGCTCGGCGAGCTTCACGCCCAATGCGGCGTTGACCTCGTAGCCCATGCACGAATAACCGTACTCGACGTGATAGGTGTTCACGCCCTTGCTGCGCCAGCTGCGCTGCAAGTCACCGGGCAGGCTGCCGGCGGCGGCGACGATCACCGCGTCATCGGCGAGGGTTTGGTTGAGCACGCCTAGCACCCGACTCTGGGTCAGGCACGAGCCGGTCAGCTCGATGAACTCGCGCAGGACCGCCGGGTCCATGGAGTCGTTGATTTCCGGGGTAAAGTCTTGGCGCTGGTACTCAATCTGATAGAGCCGATCGACTTCATCATCCAACTGAGCCTTGGCCTGACGCGGTTGATCGCCCCACGCGGAACGGTAATCGCCCAAGGCTTCGGCCAAGGCCTGCAAGCCGGTTTTGGCATCCGCCAGCAGTTGCACGCCATCGAGCTTGAGGGCATCGCAGGGGCTGATGTTGAGGTTGAGAAATTGCACGTCCGGGTGCTGGAACAGGGATTTCGACGCGGTGGTGAAATCGCTGTAGCGGGTGCCGACGCCAATGATCAGGTCCGCCTCCCTGGCCAGCAGGTTCGCCGCCAGACAGCCGGTTTCGCCGATCCCGCCAACGTTCAGCGGATGGCTGGACACGACCGCACTCTTGCCAGCCTGGGTTTCGGCGAAGGGAATGTCGAAGCGCTCGGCAAACGCCTGCAACGCCGCGTTGGCCCCGGAGTATTTGACCCCGCCACCGCAAATGATCAGCGGCTTGCGCTTGCCTTTAAACAGCGCCAACGCATCGCCGAGCATCGCTTCGGTGGCCGGACGCCGCTCGATGCGATGCACGCGTTTTTGCAGGAAATAATCGGGGTAATCGTAAGCTTCGGCTTGCACGTCTTGTGGCAAGGCCAGAGTCACGGCGCCGGTTTCGGCAGGGTCGGTGAGCACGCGCATGGCGTGAATCGCCGCAGTCATCAACTGCTCGGGACGATTGATACGGTCCCAATATTTGCTCACGGCCTTGAACGCATCGTTGGTGCTGATGCTCAAGTCGTGGAACTGTTCGATCTGTTGCAGCACCGGGTCCGGCTGGCGGCAGGCGTAGACATCGCCGGGCAACAGCAGCAAGGGAATGCGGTTGGCGGTGGCTGTCGCGGCGGCGGTCAGCATGTTCGCGGCGCCTGGGCCTACGGATGAGGTACAGGCGTAGATTTTGCGCCGCAGGTTTTGCTTGGCGAAACCGATGGCGGCGTGGGCCATGCCTTGCTCGTTGCGGCCTTGATGGACGATCAGGTCGCCGCTGTCCTGCTCCAGGGCTTGCCCAAGGCCGAGCACGTTGCCGTGACCGAAAATGGTAAAGATCCCGGCGATGAATTTGCTCTGGACCCCGTCGACCTCGATGTACTGGTTATCGAGGAATTTCACCAGGGCCTGGGCCATGGTCAGTCTTGTTGTGGTCATAACCGATCCTTCAATACACGAAGAAACCTTCGTGGGAGCGGGCTTGCTCGCGAAAGCGGCGGCACATTCAACATCTAAGTCGCCTGACACACCGCTTTCGCGAGCAAGCCCGCTCCCACAGGGGATCTTCATTAGCCTTGAGATTTTTGCAGGTGGTTCATGCTCGCGCCGATCGCCTGTTCGATATCGGCCAGGCCATGGACGCTGTCGGCAAACGGCTCGAACGACAGGTAGCCGCTGTAACCGCCGCTGAGCAAGCTGTCAATTTGCGCGGCGTTACCGAGGATGTCGCCCTCGCCCACCAGCACCCGATGGCCGTCGCGGATTGTCGCCAACGGTGCCTCGGCATCTTCGACGCCGGAAAGGTGCACCAACCCGGTCAGTTCGGGGAAAAATTCGGTTTCGCCGGCCAGGTGATGGTGAAAGGTGTCGTGCACCAACCGGAACACATCCAGCCCACCGACAGCCTTGATCGCCTCCACCGCCGTGCGTTTAAGCCGCAGCGAGCATTCCTCGAAGCCCAGCGGCTCGATGAAACCGAGAATGCCGTGATCGCGCAGGATCGGCGCCAGTTCACTCAAGGCGGTGCGCAAGCCGGCGGCGCGTTCGGCTTCGTTGCGCGTATCGGTACGATCATTCAGCGGACACATGACCAAACCCTGCGCGCCGCACTCTCGGGCATAAGCCGCAAGTTTGAAGGCCTGCGCCCGGCGCTCGTCATTCCACACATCAAACGGGTACAACGCGTTGATCGACAGCACGCTGATGCCTTGGGCCGCGCACAACTCACGGACGCGCTCGGGCGCGGTGCCGTCTTCGATCTCGACGCCTTGCAGGTCGTTGCGGATCTCGATGGCGTCAGCCTTGAGGGCCACCGCCAGGTCGATGAACGCCGGCAGTGACAAACGTGGGGCGACCACACGGTTCAGGGCGAAACGCAGGGGTTTGCTCATTGTTATTGTTCTCCGCACAGGTGAATCACTTGGCCGTCGGCATGCTGAATTCAGGGCCCTTGGCGATGCTGTCGGGCCAGCGTTGCATCACGCTTTTGTAGCGGCTGTAGAAGCGGATGCCTTCTTCGCCATAGGCGTGATGATCGCCGAACAGCGAGCGCTTCCAGCCGCCGAACGAGTGCCAGGCCATGGGCACCGGAATCGGCACGTTGATGCCGACCATGCCGACCTTGATGGTGCGAGCAAACGCGCGAGCAATGCCGCCGTCGCTGGTGAAACACGACACGCCGTTGCCGAATTCGTGGGCGTTGATCAACGCCACCGCGCTGGCGAAGTCCGGGACACGGACGATGCCCAAGACCGGCCCGAAGATCTCCTGCTGATAAATGCTCATCTCGGTCGTAACGTGATCGAACAACGTCGCGCCGACGAAGAAGCCGTTCTCCGCGCCCGGCACCTTGAACCCGCGACCGTCGACAATCAGCTGCGCGCCTTGGGCCACGCCTTCATCTATGAAGCCTTCGACCTTGGCCTTGTGTTCGGCCGTCACCAACGGCCCCATGTCGCTGTCGCCCTGCATGCCATTGCCGACCTTGAGTTGATCGATGCGCGGCAGCAGTTTGGCAATCAACTGGTCAGCAACATCGCCCACCGCCACGGCAATCGAGATCGCCATGCAGCGCTCGCCAGCCGAGCCGTAAGCCGCGCCGATCAGGGCGTCTGCGGCCTGATCCAGATCCGCGTCGGGCATGACGATCATGTGATTCTTCGCCCCGCCCAGCGCCTGCACCCGCTTGCCGCGCGAGGTGGCTTGCTGGTGGATGTACTCGGCAATCGGTGTCGAGCCAACAAAGGAAATCGCCTCGATGTCCGGGTGTTGCAGCAGCGCATCGACCGCTGTCTTGTCGCCCTGGACCACGTTGAACACGCCGTCCGGCAAACCGGCTTCGGTCAGTAAACGCGCCATCAACAAACTGGCGGACGGGTCGCGTTCGGAGGGTTTGAGGATGAAGCAGTTACCGGTGACCAGCGCCAGCGGGATCATCCACAGCGGCACCATCACCGGGAAGTTGAACGGCGTGACGCCGGCGCAAACACCCAGCGGCTGACGCAGGTTCCAGTTATCAATGCCGCCACCGATGTTGTCGCTGAACTCGGTTTTCAGCAGGCTCGGCGCACCGCAGGCGTATTCGACGATTTCGATGCCTCGGGTCACTTCGCCCTTGGCGTCTGAGAACACCTTGCCGTGTTCGCGGCTGATGATTTCGGCCAGTTCATCGTGATGACGGTCGAGCAGTTCCTTGAACTTGAACATCACCCGTGAACGGCGCAGGGACGACTGCTCGGACCAGGCCGGGAACGCTTTCAGGGCCGAGGCAACGGCGGCGTCCACGGTCTTTTCGCTGGCCAGCCCGACGCGCGCCTGAACGCTGCCGGTCGCTGGGTTGAAGACATTGCTGAACCGCTCGCTGCCGCTGTCTTGCACTTGACCGTCGATGTAATGGCCGATGACCGGGGCGTCGCTCATTGTTCTTGTTCTCCGTTCGAATGTTGGAATTCAGGCTTTTTAGTTCAGAGATCAAGCAGCCAACTGTGCTGCGGATCGTTATGGAACTGCCAGACCCGTTTCGGGCCGGCCATTACGTTCAGGTAATACGACTCGTAGCCGTAAGGCACGCTGACCGGGTGATAGCCCTTGGGCACGACCACGAGGTCGCTGTTTTCCACGGCCATGGCTTGATCGATGCTGCGGTCGTCGGTGTAGACGCGCTGGAACACGAAGCCCTGGGGCGGGTTGATCTGGTGGTAATAGGTTTCTTCGAGAAAGCTCTGGTGCGGCAGGTCGTCGGTGTCGTGTTTGTGCGGCGGGTAGCTCGACGAGTGTCCCGACGGCGTGCGCACTTCCACCACCAGCAGCGAATGGGCGGGCTCGGTGTTGGGCAGGATGTCGCAGACGTAACGGGTGTTGGCGCCCTTGCCGCGCACGCTGCGCTTCATGGTTTCAGGTTTGATCAGCCGCGGGCCGAGGTCTTTTTCGGTTGAGCCCGGTGCGGCGCAGACGGCGATCTGCACATCGCTCAACGCAACGACCTGGGCCTGACTGCCCGGCGGCAAAAAAGCAGCGAACGGTGATTTGTCTTCGAACACCGACTGGCGATCGCCGAGGTTGTCCCAATTGAAGGCGCCCTGCCCTGGCGCCTCGCCCTTGAGGCTGATCCGGCCGCTGAGCAGCACCAGGCACAGTTCTTTATCGCCCGCCGCCACCGGCAAGGTTTCGCCCAGGCTTAAGCGGTAAGCAGCGAAGCCAACGTATTCCAGCTCACCTTTGCCCAACTCGACCATCGTCCGGCCACGGGCGTTGCTTTTGACCAGCAGGCTCATAAGGCAATCCTCTCGTCGAGCAAGGCACGCAAAGTGTCGTAGCCTTTTTTCGCGTAGACATAGCTCGGCGCCACGGCCGGGTCTTGCTCGGCCTCGACCACCAGCCAGCCGTGATAATCGTTGGCCAGCAATATATCGAGCAGCGCGGCGAAATCGATATCGCCATCGCCGGGCACGGTGAAAGTGCCGTTGATGATGCAGTCGGGAAAGCTCCACAGGTTGTTGCGCGCCAGTTGCACCACCGGTTTGCGCACGTCCTTGAAATGCACGTGGCAGATGCGGTCGATGTGTTTGCGCAGCACCTGCAACGGCTCGCCGCCACCCATGTAGCAATGGCCCGAATCGAACAGCAGGCCGACTTCGCTGCCGGTCAACGCCATCAGCTTGTCGATGTCGGCCGGGGATTCAACGTAAGCGCCCATGTGGTGGTGATAGGCCAAGCGCACGCCTTGGGACAGGGTGAAACGTGCCAGTTCGGTGAGCTTGTCGGCGTATTCCTGCCAGGCCTGTTCGGTGTGGAAACGCGGGCGTTCCACCAAGGGGATGCGCTGGCCCTGAATCGAGTCAGCCACTTCGCCGTAAACCAGCACCTTGGCGCCGTTCTTCGCCAGCAACTCGACATGACTGCCAATGGCGTCGATTTCCTCGGCCACGGAACGGCGCGCCAGACGGCTGGAATACCAGCCGGACACCAGCGCCAGATCGTAAGGCCGCAGCACATCACCGACGCCTTTGGCATCCTTGGGGAATTTACCGTTGAGTTCGAAACCTTCGTAACCGATCTCCTTGCCTTCGCTCAAAGCAGTGCTCAGCGGCGTCTCGCCACCGAGGGACGGCAAATCGTCGTTGCTCCAGGAAATCGGGTTGATGCCAATTCGGATAGCGGGCATGGCTGCACCTTTTTTTGTTGTACCTAACCATTGAATACGGCGCGGGCCCCTTGTAGGAGTGAGCCTGCTCGCGATAGCGGTGTGTCAGGCGCCATTTATGTTGACTGGCTGTCAGCTATCGCGAGCAGGCTCGCTCCTACAGGGGTAATGCGGTGTTGCGTCATGCGCGGGCCGTGCGCCAGGCATCGATGAGTTCGACGAAGGTGCCCTGCACCTGGCGGATCAGCGCCTCATCATCGATTTCACCGGCCAGCCACGCGCGGCTCGGTTCCTGGAAGATCGTCCTCCCCACCGCGAACCCGCGGCAGGTCTGGCTCTGGCTCGCTTGCTGAAACCCTTCGGCCAGCGCCGCCGCCGGCGCATTCAACCCCAGCAGCACCACGCCCCTGCAATAAGGATCACGTTCCTGAATCAGCTCATCGAGTTGCTTCCACTCCTCGGCGCTCTGCGCTTCGATCTTCCACCACGCCGGGTAAATCCCCAGGTTGTAGAGGCGTTTCAGCGCGCGATACAGCACGTCCGGATGGGTTGACGGATGATCCTTGGGCGGGATGATTTCCAGCAGCAGTTCATGGCCGCTGACCAGAGAGGCCTCATACAAACCCTTGATCTGCGCTTCCTGTTCCAGGCGCAGCAAGGGCTCATCATCGGGATGAAATTGCACCAGGCACTTGATGATTTGCTCTTGCGGCCAGGCAATCAGGTTGCTGCCGATCGAGCGCCCATGTTCGAACGCCAATGGCCGCGAGCCCTGCACTTCCACCGGTCGCGCCACCCACCAGCCACGACCGGTGGCGGCGTTCAGCGAGTCCTGGCCGAAACGCTGATCGGCCAGCAACCCGACATCAGCCTCGATCCCTTGCTCACGCAAATCCGCTTCGACCCGCTCCACGGCTTTGATAAAGAGTTGCTTGAGTTCGCAAATGGCGTTCAGGTCGCGACCGCCCTTGTGCGCCAGCTCCACCAGTTGCCCACGGTGATCAAAGGCAAAAATGAACAGTTGCTTCCACTGTTTGCGCGGCACGCTGACCTGATGCAGACGCTGCAGCACCGCGTCCTGATCCGGCCGGGTAATCGGCACCGGGCTGTTGAACAAATAATCGAGTTCGGCGCGGGTCGGCATCGCCGGGGCGCAGGCATGGCGCGACACCACCAGCCCGCCGCAGGCATTAGCCAACTGGCAGCAACGCTCATCGCTGGCGTCCTCCAGCCAACCGCTGAGGAAACCCGACATAAAGGCATCGCCGGCCCCCAACACGTTGAGCACTTCCACCCGAACGCCAGGGTAAATCGCCCCATCTTCAAGCCGCACCGGAATCACCCCGTGAATCACCGTGCAACCCTGCGGCCCAAGCTTTACCACCAACGTGGCATCGCTCAAACGCCGAACATTACGCAGCGCAGTGAGCAGATCCTCGGAACCGCCAGCAATCAAAAACTCCTCTTCAGTGCCCACGATCAGGTCGAAACGCGGCAGGATCTTCTGCACATGCTGGCTGACGTTCTGGTCAGCCACAAAGCGCGTCTCCCCATCAGCCTTGCCCGCCAGCCCCCACAACACCGGGCGATAATCGATGTCCAGCACGCGTTTGACGTTGTGCTTCTCGGCGTATTCCAGCGCCTGGAGGCTCGCCTTGTAGACGCCGTCGGTAGAGAAATGGGTGCCGGTGATCAGCAAGGCTTTGCTGGAGGCAATAAAGGCTTCGCTGATGTCTTCGGCCCGCAGCGCCATGTCGGCGCAGTTTTCGCGGTAGAACACCAATGGAAAGGTTTCGCGGTCCTTGAGACCCAGCAGGACCATGGCGGTCAGGCGTTCCGGATCAACCTTGATGCCGCTGACGTCGCAGCCTTCACGGGTCAGGGATTCCAGCAGGAACCGACCCATGTGGTCGTCCCCTACCCGGCTCAACATCGCTGACTTGAGTCCCAGCCGTGCGGTGCCGAAGGCGATGTTGGCGGACGATCCACCGAGGTACTTGGCGAAGCTTGAAACATCTTCCAGCCGCGCCCCGACTTGCTGCGCATAGAGGTCGACGCCAAGGCGCCCCAGGCAAATCAGATCCAATTGACGCCCACTGGCAAAACGAGTCTGGCCCATGCTGGCTCCTGTTATTTTTATCAGCCTGCGTTCGGGGCGATGGAGGCGCCGAACGCTCTTGGTGGGATGCAGACTAAAACGACCGGGACCGAACAATCAATAATTATTCCAAATATTTTTTACGTGGAATATTTTTTCCAATAAACTTTTACAAAAGCATTCCAGACACAGTGCATCGTTTCAGCAAACCGCATGCCGGCCGCAAGCTCAAGATTTTATTCCGGCCTACCCTGTAGACTGCGCACAGCCAACCTATTGTCAGGGGAAGACGCAACCGTCAGCCCTATAAGAACAAGCCAGAAGGATTCCCTATGTCCCGCACCGATCAGCCGGCTACGACCGAGAGCACGCCCGACAGCGATCTCGTCAGCCCCCCGATCAATGCCGAGCGTCTGCTGCTGCAGATCACCAACGAATACGAAAGCCTGCCGCGCCAGCTCAAACGCATCGCCAGCTACATGAGCCAGCAAAGCGACCGGATCATGGTCGACCGCATCAGCGACATCGCCCGCGAGTGCGAAGTCCACCCGTCGGCCATCGTGCGGTTTTCGCAGCGTTTCGGATTCAGCGGTTTCAGCGAAATGCAGGCCCTGTTCCGCGAGGCGTACACGCACAAGACCACGCCGGTGCAGAACTACCAGCAGCGCATTCGCAGCATGATCGCCAACAAATCGCAGAAAGCCAGCGGCGGCGACCTCGCCCGCGAGTGCATCGACGCGACCCTGTCCGGCATCGAGCGACTGGGGCAGGAACTCGATGACGAGGCCTTCGACAAAGCCGTGGACCTGGTGGTCAACGCCGACAACATCTACGTGGTCGGCGTGCGCCGCTCCTTCGCCGTCGCCGATTACCTGGTCTATAACCTGCAACACACCAACAAACGCATCCACCTGGTCTCCGGCCTCGGCGGCAGTTACCGCGAGCAGATGCGCAGCGTGCGCGCCAATGACCTGGTCATCGCCATCAGCTTCACGCCCTATGGCAAAGAAACCCAACACTGCCTGCGCATCGCCCAGCACAACCAGGCGAAAACCCTGATCATCACCGACAGCAACCTCTCGCCCCTGGCCAAACGCGCCGACACCGTGCTGCTGGTCAACGAAGGCAGCTCTTTCGCCTTCCGCTCGCTGAGCGCGACGTTGTGCCTGTGCCAGGCGCTGTTCATCGCCGTGGCCTATCGACTGGAACTGAAGGTCGACGAGATACACGAGCAAGTCGGTTTCGAGGATTAAGCCAACGCCGTTTGCAGGTCGCCGAACCTCAGCTAAGGTAGTCCATCCCGACATGGACACCTGAAGGAGCGGCGCAATGAAACTGATCGGCATGCTGGATTCGCCCTACGTGCGGCGCGTGGCCATTTCCGCCAGACACTTGGGCATCGACCTGGAGCACGAGTCGGTTTCAGTGTTCCGCCACTTCGAGCACTTCCAGCAGATCAACCCCGTGGTCAAGGCGCCGACCCTGGTGCTGGATGACGGCGAAGTGTTGATCGACTCGACGCTGATCATCGACTACCTCGAAGCCCTCGCCGGCCCCGGCAAAAGCCTGATGCCCGGCGACCTCAAGCAACGACTGCGCGCATGGCGCCTGATCGGGTTCGGGTTGGCGGCGTGCGAAAAGTCCGTGCAGCTTTACTACGAACGCAACCTGCGCACCGCCGAAACTCAATACCAGCCTTGGGTTGAGCGCGTCGAAGGCCAACTCGCCGCAGCCTATTCAGCGCTTGAGCGCGAACTGGAAAAACAGCCTCTGGCAAACGGCGCCTTGATCGGGCAAGACGGCATCACCCTCGCCGTCGCCTGGAGCTTCACCAACCTGGTGACACCGGACCAAGTCGACGCCTCACGCTTCCCGCGCATCGCCGAATTCACCGCGCAGGCGGAAAAGCTTGAGGCCTTCCTCAGTACCCCGATAACCTGACCGGCCCCCTCGAACGGACCCGACCATGACCGCCGCCGAACAACCTGCCCCGGCCCTGAAGGAAATCTTCAACGCCGAACGCCTCAAACACATCGCCACCGAAATGACAGCGGTCTACCCGGCATTCAACGCCAAAGCCTTCCTGAAAATGGCCAACGACGGCCTCGCCGACCTGTCGATCATGCAGCGCATGGCCCGCCTCAGCGAATGCCTGCACGCCGTGCTGCCGCTGGGCTACGACGAATCCCTCGAAGTCCTGCGCGCCCTCGCCCCCCGCCTCAACAGCGGCTTCGTCAGCATCTCGCTGCCCCACTACGTGGCGATGTATGGCGCGCATGACTTCGAGAAATCGATGGAGGCACTCAAGTACTTCACCGCGTTTGGCTCTTCGGAATTTGCGATTCGGTATTTTCTGCGCAGCGATCTGAAGCGGTCGTTGGCGCTGATGCAGGCATGGTCTTTGGATGACAACGAACACGTGCGGCGTCTGGCCAGCGAAGGCAGCCGACCGCGGTTACCGTGGTCGTTTCGGTTGGAGCAGATTCAGCGTGATCCGACATTGGCGGCTGCGATTCTCGACAACCTCAAGGCGGATGACAGCCTTTACGTGCGCAAGTCGGTAGCCAATCACCTGAATGACATCACCAAGGACCATTCGGAGTGGGTGCTGGACTTGATTGAGGGATGGTCGTTGGAGAACAAGCATACGGCGTGGATTGCCAAGCATGCGTTGCGGAGTTTGATTAAGCAGGGGAATCAGCGGGCGCTGGCGATTATTGGGGCGAGTGGTAAAGCGGAGGTTGAGATTGTTGGGGTGAAGGTGGAGCCGGCGGTGATTCGGTTGGGGGAGAAGATTACGTTGTCGTTTGCGGTGAAATCCACGGTGGCGGAGAGTCAGCGGTTGGTGATCGACTATGCGATTGATTACGTCAAAGCCAATGGGGGGACTTCGGCGAAAGTGTTCAAGCTTAAGGCGTTGACACTGCCTGGCAAGGCGACTGAACGGGTTAGCCGTGGTCAACAGATCAAGGAACTCACCACTCGCAAACACTACGTGGGCAAACACGCAGTGCACATCCTGGTGAACGGCGAACGCCTAGCCAGCACCTCATTCGAAATCCTCGCATAACTTGTTTGTAGCAGCTGCCGAGCAGCACGAGGCTGCGTTCGGCTACGAAGCAGTCGTGAAATCAAGCAACGGGTTCTTTCAGGCAAACCGCGTTTACTGGCTTGCGAAGACCACGTCCTCAAACGCAGCCTCGCCCTGCTCGTCAGCCGCTACACATGCAGGCACCGATTGCCTGCTAAGTAAATCCACCCCGCTCTTCCCAGCCCCATCTTGCCAGCACATCAAAAATGACAACATCGCCTGATGGCCGCGCTTTATTTTGTCTTTTTCTTGGGTGTGCATCTGGTGTGAACAGCGAGCTGCCCCTGCCCGACTTCTTCCTTGAGCTGTTCAGCTGCGTACTGACATGCCTCCAGATTCTCGTACTCAGCATGATCAATCGATACAACGGGCGACGCGCCGCTAAGAACGACCCAGAGAATGTACTTCATGATGCCTCCGATGCTATGAGAAGTGAGGGAGTCTACCTGTGGATTGGTGGCCATGGCATGGAGGGGCATTAACTAGGCAAAGGTGGTGTCGAGAGTTGAGAAGCTAAAACGGGAATTGGTATATTTTTCGGTCCTTGTTGGAAAATACATCCATCCCTTTTTTCCGCTGTCGTGGTCAGCAGCTCAAGGAGCTCACCACGCGCAAGCACTATGTGGGCAAATATGCAGTGCGCATTCTGGTGAATGCCTTGCCGGCACCTCATTCGAAATCCTCGCCTGAGACACGCCGTTCTTCTGTAAGAGCGAGGCTTGCTCGCGATGGCGTCAGGACTGACCTCTCGCGTTATCGCAAAAAAACTACTCTTTGTGTCGTTCGTTTGGGGGCGATTTCAGCTTCGTGACAGGCAGCATTCGGGCCAATAGCTGCCGGTGGCGACCGACAGAAAACGGCCAGAAGCGGCCAGTCAGATCATCCGTTATTCGACATCGCGTTGCTGTATTGGAGCAATGCACTAAGTCATATGGCTGACCAGCCCAAGAAAGCACGCATCATTGCTGCTATCACTGCGATGGTTCATGTGCGGCTTCCATCAACTACACTTTCATGCTGAGCGGTTTACTGGCATGTGGTCCATTTCTGAGCGAGGCTTTTGTGAGCGATTACGATTTTTCGCGGCTAAACGACAAAGAGTTCGAAGTCTTTTGCGCTGACCTGCTAAGCGCGAGGGAAGGGGTTAGATTCGAAAGATTCAAGCCCGGACGTGACGCTGGAGTGGATGGGCGCTTTTTTAGGTCCGAGGGGGATGAGTGGATTCTCCAGTGTAAGCATTGGATTTCGACGCCGTTAGAAAAGCTCGTTAAATCTATTGCGGATTCTGAAAGCCTTAAAGTTCAGAAATTATCGCCAAGTCGATATATCTTAGCCTTGTCTCACTCGCTTTCACTTAATGATAAAAAAATTTTGATGCAGAAACTTTCACCATTTGTTTTGTCTCCAGCAGATATACTGGGTCGACAGGATTTGAGTGATATGCTCGCGAAGTATCCAGATGTTGAAAGACGGCACTATAAGCTCTGGATTGCTAGTTCGAATGTTCTTGCGTATATGCTTAATAAGCCCATACATGATAGGAGCCAGTTTGAACTTGGCGAGATAATTGAGGCCTCTAAGCTATATGTGGCTACGGTAAATCATAATCAAGCGATTGATAAACTGGAATCTACGAGTGTTGTTATCATCACGGGTCCAGCTGGCATTGGTAAGACAACATTGGCTGGGCAGCTAATCCTACAGTACGTCGCAGACGGCTTTGAACTTTCGGTCATTTCTGATGATATTAAAGAGGCTGAGAGTATCTTCGACCCTGACTCAAAGCAAATTTTCTATTTTGATGATTTTTTGGGCCGCAACTACCTAGAAGCGCTTTCTGGCCATGAGGGCGCCAAGATTGTTGGTTTTATTAGGCGCATAGTCAAGAATCCCCAAAAGCGATTTGTATTGACATCTCGAACTACTATTCTCAATCAAGGAAAAATTTTAAACGATGTTTTCTACAACTCAAATATAAATAGAAATGAGTTTGAGATTACACTTGAATCTTTGGCGAAGATCGATAAGGCGAGAATTCTTTACAATCATATCTGGCACTCTGAAATAGATGCTGAATATGTTGAGCAGTTGTACTCGCATAAACGTTATCGAACTATTATTGATCATAGGAATTTTAATCCTCGGCTAATCCGATTTATTACCGATGCCCAGCGATTGGAGGATGTCCCATCCGAGTCTTACTGGGCTCATATAGCTGGTTTGCTAGATGATCCGTCTCAGGTCTGGGATCATCCATTTCAAGCGCAACTGGATGACTGTGGCCGTGCCTTGGTTTTGCTGGTCGCTATGAACGGGCGCGTGATTACTGAGCCTGAGCTTTCAGAGGCATTTGCGCGATATCTAGAGAATCCAGGAGCCGCCAGTCTTACTGGAAAAAAAGATTTTCTACTAAACCTCCGTCACCTATCTGGTTCGATGCTCACGAGATTAGTAGTAAGCGAAAATCAGCCTTTTGTTCGGTTATTTAACCCGTCTTTAGGTGACTTCGTACTCAACAGATATGCCAGTAACACCCCTGTTTTACGGCAGTGCTTTGGTAGCCTGAAGACACAATCTTCATTGAAGACGCTGAAGGATATGCAGGATAACAAGATAATCAGTGCTGGCGTGGCCCCCGGTGTCAGGATAGTTGTCGCCTCTCCGATTTTTCCTTAAAAAGCATATCGGGGGCGGAAAGAGACTGGTCGTGCCGTACTATTCACCTGAACGCAGAGCCGCATTACTCAAGATGCTGCTTCCCCCGCAGAACCTGTCGATGGCCGAGGTTTCCCGGCGCGAAGGGGTCAGCGAAATGTCTTTGTCCAACTGGCGCAAGCAGCTCAGTTCTGAAGGAAGTGCAGTGTCCGAAAACAAGTCGTTGGCCGAAAACTGGTCAGCCGAAACCAAGTTTGCTGTCGTGCTCGAAGCCGCCGGTTTATCCGAGATCGACCTGGGTGAATACTGCCGCCGCAAAGGCCTTTACCCTGAGCAAATTACGGCCTGGCGGCAGGCCTGCATCAACGGTCAGAAGGCAGATAAAGCCCAGCAAAAAGAAGATCGCGAGCAAGCTCGCAAAGACAAGAAACGCATCCAGGAACTTGAGCGCGAACTGCGCCGCAAAGACAAGGCGCTCGCTGAAACAGCCGCGTTGTTGGTGCTGCGAAAAAAGCTCAACGACTACTGGGGGACGAACGACAACGAGGACAACTAACGTCTTTGCCAGAGCGCCAGTTGCTCGTTGCCTGGCTGGGTAGCGCGGTCGCGGCAGGCGCCAGAAAAATCAGGGCCTGCCGGGAAGTCGGTCTATCGCTGCGAACCTTGCAGCGGTGGACTGAAACAGACGTTATCCCGGCAGATGCCCGAACGACTGTCACACGGCCAACACCGCGAAATGCACTGAGCGAAGTCGAGCGTCAGACCATCGTGACGCTGTGTAACAGCCCGGAGTACGTCCACTTGCCGCCGAGCCAGATCGTGCCACGACTGGCCGATCAAGCGTGTTATCTGGCGTCGGAGTCGACGTTTTATCGCGTTCTACGTGCGGCAGGCCAACAGCAACATCGAGGCCGCAGCCAGCGACCCAGAAGGCACGCAGCACCGACGACGCATGCGGCCAAAGCGCCCAATCAGGTGTGGTCATGGGACATCACGTATCTGCCCTCGCCGATACGCGGCAAGTATTACTACCTCTATCTGATCGAGGATATTTACAGCCGCAAGGCCGTGGGCTGGGAGGTCTACGACGCAGAAAGCGGGGAGAAAGCCGCCGCACTGCTGCAACGCAGCGTGATCGCAGAGCAGTGTTTGCACGAACCGCTGGTGCTGCACTCGGACAACGGCGCGCCGATGAAGTCGGTGACGCTGCTGAGCAAGATGTACGAACTGGGCATCACGCCCTCGCGGGGCCGGCCGCGTGTGAGCAACGACAATCCCTACTCGGAGTCGCTGTTTAGAACGCTGAAATACTGCCCGCAATGGCCGCAGGATGGCTTTGTCAGTTTGGACGCTTCACGCGCTTGGGTGAGGGACTTTATGCGCTGGTACAACAACGAGCACCGGCATAGTCGTATCCGGTTCGTCACACCGGCTGAGCGGCATCGGGGGCTGGATCATCAGGTCTTGGCCCGGCGACATGAGCTGTACGAACGAGCCAAGGAGAAAAAACCGGAACGATGGTCAGGCCAGACGCGTAACTGGGAGCCGATCGGCACCGTGCTGCTGAACCCGGATCGAGAGCAACAGATCGAGAAAATAGCGGCATAGTTAGACGGTTGACGCGACAACTACCTTGAAAAACGCCGGTGGCGACCGAAGTGATAGGTCATATCTTTTCATCCGTTTTAGATGTTAATTTCCTTGGGTCTAATGCCGAATTTGTAGCTCAATTATGTATTTCAAGGTCTGAGCTTGGTACAAAATTTAACTTATCAGACCAAAGTCTTTTAAAAGCGATTAATTTTATTTGTGGCGAGAAGTGTTGCCGATCCTTCTTGGCATCGGCACGAGTACTTTTATGGGCGCTGCGCAGTGGCAGTGTTGATAAAATGACTGTGGAAGCATTCTTGGCTGGAGCCTTTGCCAATGACCCAAGTTATGACGAATTACTGATTTTAAGTCAGCTTGTCAAATGCTTTGAAGTTGTAGAGTATCAATCGCTTTACGATGCATATGACCAAGTCATCACGGATTACCTAATCGCGTCAGTTGAAGATGAGTTTCCAGATGCAGAGGTATTTTCTGATGGTGGTTCGCAATCAGCAGCTCGCAGAAAATTTATGGAGCTAATGGATGAAAAAGCTGTCGAGTTGGGTGCTAATGATTCATCCAGTGTGGCTGATGGTGTTGTAGACTTAGTTGATGTAGATAGATTCTACGATAAATATTTTAATGAAACAGAGCATGAGCCAGATTATGAGTCTTATAGAGATCAACGCGTGAGTTTGTCCGAGCGATTATTTAGTGCTATCGATCCAATTGACGATTTGTTTTCGCGTGATTAAAGCATTCATCCTGAATTCATATTGCGGATGAATAATATGATGGATTTGATTCGCCCTAGGTTTCCAGGCACTTTCAAGGTCTTCATTTGGCTGACTGCTGTCTGTCATGAATGGCAGCTAATGGCCGATTTCTGCCTGTCGCGATCGGCTGAAACCGACCCAAAGCCGCCGCTGGCCAAAGGCAGAAAACGGCCAATAGCAGCAGCTCGGCACGCCGAGACGTTGGGAGCAGCCTCATATAAGTAAATGACTACAGCAATGCATACCTGGGTTGGTCGCTAACGTGTGGAGATCTTCTTCATTGGATAGTTTGGTTTAAGGTCGTGATTATCTGCAATGCCGTACCAAAACCAAAAAGGCTAATGCTTCGGTCTTTGTTCGACTCGTGTGGCCATTCCACATACCTGGTCAGCACAGATGTCCCCCCTTTCATCGCGGCTACTAGAGCAGCCTCCTGTTGTGGGGAAAAGCCAGGATCAGCAGGAGCGGTGACAGGCGCCGCTTTGTCGATGCGCAGGGCTATAGAAGAGCCGGGGAAGTGATCATTCCCTATCTGCACAAAATAGGACGAAGCGCCGGAGACACCTACGATCAGGCCTGTTCTGGACATTGCACAATAATGAGTATCGCTCATGCCATCTTGCATGCAGCGAAGATCCCAGTTTTCATCATAGTTGTCCTTCAGAATATCAAGCACGTTCGTCGGCAGCCCTTGTACTGAGCCGCTGCCATCGGTGTAGTAGAAACGGTATTTGGCACCGTTGAGCGTTCCCGACTCTACGCGATGAAGCACATTGTTCTTTCCCGACATCAGGTCGAAAGATACGCGACAGACGACTTTTCCTCCTTGAAAAATCGGACCTACAATATTGACCATCTCAGGCGCGGCCACTGTTGGCTTATTCTTTTTGTACCCAGACTCATACTGCGTATCGGGGCACTGTGCTGCTTGGATTACATGCGGTGCGAGGGCAGCAACCACAATTGCGAACGTGATAGGCCTAAAATTGTACATTTCATTAATCCCTTAATATGAATGGTCTGCATAGGAAAAATCAGGCCCTATCCTATACCTGAGTTACCCCCAATCCATCCCTTGTTGTGCTGTAGGCGCCATAGTAGGCGGCACACAGTCACCTGACTCGGGTCGGAAGCAGCCCTTCGCGACTAGCTGAAATGGGCCGATAGCAGCCAGCAATGAGTCGATTTCGCCCAAAAGCTAAGCCTCATGGATACAGTTGCCGACTAGCCCTCCCTCTGTGACGACGGACTACCCCACCGCCACAGAGGGCTTGCCCCTACTCCTTCACCTCAACCTTATCCAACGCCTG
Source organism: Pseudomonas sp. LBUM1660 (assembly GCF_059695935.1). NCBI lineage: Bacteria > Pseudomonadati > Pseudomonadota > Gammaproteobacteria > Pseudomonadales > Pseudomonadaceae > Pseudomonas > Pseudomonas sp. LBUM1660. Next base: position 3,658,913 of record NZ_CP166795.1, read on the forward strand.
ATTCACCGCCAATTCCCCCAACATCACGACCTGCGTAATCCCCAACAACGTCTTGCGATGCGAGTTATCCAGCAACGCCGCAAAATTGCTGAGCATGGTAGTCGCTGAGCCCAGTGATTCGCTGGCGTTGGCCAGCAGGGATTCGGTGTCGTATTTGGGGTTGGCTAGGAACATGGGTTCGGGTTCGTGGGTGCTGGCCATGATGTTGGCACCTGGATTGAGGTAGTGGTCGAGGGCGCGTTCGGCGGCTTCGTGGAGTTTTTTGGAGTTGAGGGATTCGTAGGGGGATGCTGGATTGGTGTCCGGTGGGTTTGGTGTTGGTTTGATCATGAACAAAACTCCTGATACGAGTTTATTTAAAAGGGTGCCATCACCCTCGCTACCAACGAATAGGTGGCGGCCATACGCGGGTTGGTAGACCGGTCGTATCAGTTCCCGGCGCCCTCGAAAGGGCCCCGCGCATGGCCACCATAAAAGGTGATGTTATGCGCCGTGATACGAAACCGGGCTACCAAACCCGATCACTGTTTTCAGTGACCGGGAAACGATATAGCCCGCCCCACAGGCGCACAAGCCGGCGGATTCTGGCGTACGCGTAGGTAATGACGCAAGGCGTTGTAGCCGTTGGGACGTAACACTGAGTGTCTTTAAACGCTGGCCTTGAAACCTGTTTAAGTGCATCAACAGTCGAGCAAAATATCCGAGCCTGAATATGGGGTGTCTGGTCTGACGCTATCGCGAGCAGGCTCGCTCCCACAGGGGATTGTGTTAGGTCCGGGGGCTCGGGGTGGTAATGAGCGCGTCCGGTGTCTGGCCGACACCGGGTTCGGGTTTATCGCTGACGCTGGTTGACGGCATTGTCGGATCGGCCGGGCAGCATGCGCGTCAGGGTGTTGTCGCGGACCCAGTAGTGGTGAAACAGCCCCGCCGCTGCGTGCAGGCCGATCAGCCAGTAACCCGCGCTGCCCAGCAGTTCGTGCCAGTACTTGAATTGCTTGGCCAGGTCCGGATCGACCGCCACTGGCGATGGCAGGTAGAACTCGAAATAGGGCATCGGCTTGCCGCCAGCAGACAGCATCAGCCAGGCCAGCAGCGGCGTGGCGATCATTAATACGTAGAGCGCCAGGTGCATCAAGTGCGAAACGCCGGTCTGCCATTTGGGCAGTGCCGGGGCAATCGGTGGCCGAGGCGTCAGGCGGCCGAGCAAGCGCACCCACACCAGGGCGAAGATGCTTAAGCCGAAGAGGCCGTGCAGCCCGAGAAACATGGCTCTCAACGGTTGGCCCTTGGGCAGCAGGCCTTTGATTTCGATGCAGGCGTACACGCCCACAAACAACGCCAGCATCAGCCAGTGCAAGGTGATTGAGAGTTTTCCGTAGCGTTGTACTGCTGAGTCGCGGGTCATAACGGGCCTCTTGAATGTCATTGCCGGCTGCCGAGTCATTCGTGCGGCCGGGGTGCGGTGTGTCACCGCACCGACGGGTCACACCCTGCCCGCAAAGTCTTAAGGCAATCTGAAGACAGCGGCAGATGATCTTTTTCTTACCTTCAGATTCCGTTAAGAAATGCCTCCGATACTCCTCCCACACTTACCCGGGAGGCGTCTTCCAATGCCTGACTTTGAATGGAATATTCCTCTACCCCTGAGCTTCGGCCAGGCCGAAACGCCGCCGATGAGTCTGACCAGGGCGTTGCCGGACGACGTCGAGCGGCCTGTCTTTGAAGCCTTTATCCAGCAACGTTTTCGTAAGGCCCACGGTGCCGATATCCGCCACTTCATGCCGGAGCTGTTTGGCATGAGCGATGCCTCCGGCACGCTGTGTGCGGTGGCTGGTGTGCGCATGGCCAATGCCGAATCGTTGTTTCTGGAACGTTATCTGGACGAGTCGATCGAGCCGCTGATCAGCGCTGCGGCCGACCGCCCGGTGGATCGCACCGGCATCGTCGAAGTCGGCAATCTGGCCGCCAGCGACACCGGCAGTGCGCGGATGAGCATCATCGCCCTCACCTACCTGCTGGCCACGGGCGGCCTGGAATGGGTGGCGTTCACCGGCAACGTCGGCCTGGTGAACAGTTTTCATCGCCTGGGCTTGAAACCGGTGACGCTGTGCGCGGCCGACCCCGAGCGGCTGGGGGATGAGCGCCAGCACTGGGGCAGTTATTACGAGAGCAAGCCTTGGGTGCACGTCGGCAACATCCGCGCCGGGTTCATTCATTTGCGCAACATCGGGATGTTCAATCGCCTGGGTTTGCCCACGACTCTTGAGGAGTCCAGCCATGTCGCCTGAAACCGAGCGTTTCAAACAGACCCTGCGCAGCCATGCCGAGCGCAAGACCAGCGCCATTGCGTTGTGGGGTGATAATCAGAAGGTGGATTACGCCACGCTGTACGCCGAAGTGGTGTACCGCCAGCAACGGCTGCGCGATGAGCAGGTCAAGGTGCTCGCGCTGGCGTTGGACAATGGCGTCGACGCGATGCTCTGGGACCTCGCTGCGCTGTTCGAAGGCCTGACGTGCCTGACGCTGCCACCCTTTTTCAGCCCGGCTCAACGCGCCCACTGCCTGGAACAAAGCCAGGCCGGGCGGGTGATTGCCGAACCCGCGCTGGACGACGAATTGCAAACGGCCGGCTACGAGAAAACCGGTGAGTTCTGGCGCCGCACGTTCAGCGGCCCGAACCGGCTGCCGGAAGGGACCGCCAAACTGACCTTCACGTCGGGCACCACGGGCACGCCCAAAGGCGTGTGCCTCAGCGCCGAGAGCCTGATGACGGTCGCTCGCGAACTGAATCAGGCCAGCAAACCCACCGATCCGCAGCAGCACCTGGCATTGTTGCCCTTGGCGATCTTGCTGGAAAACCTCGGTTGCTATGCGGCGTTGTATGCCGGGGCCACGTTGAGTTTGCCCAGTCAGCAAACCCTGGGGATTCAGGGGGCCAGCGGCGTTGATGTGCCGCGTCTGCTCGGTTGCCTGGCCACCCGGGCGCCTGAGAGCCTGATTCTGGTTCCGCAGTTGTTGCTGATGTTGGTCAGCGCTGCCGAACAGAAAGCCTTCAGCCCCTACTCGTTGCGTTTCGCGGCGGTGGGTGGTGCGCGGGTGTCCGAGGAATTGCTGCATCGCGCACAACGCATCGGCATTCCCGTTTACGAGGGTTATGGGCTGTCGGAATGCGCCTCGGTGGTGTGCCTGAATCGGCCCGAAGCGCGCCGACCCGGCAGTGTCGGCCGGCCCCTGCCCCACGTAACGATTCGCTTGGCCGAGGACGGCGAAGTGCTGGTCAAGGGTTCGACCTTGCTCGGTTACTTGGGCGAGGCGCCGCACACCGAAGAATGGTGGCCAACCGGCGATCTCGGCGAGTTCGACCCGGAAGGTTTTCTCTACCTCAAGGGGCGCAAGAAGCATCAATTCGTCACCAGTTTCGGGCGCAACGTCAACCCGGAGTGGGTCGAGGCGGAATTGACCCAGCGCCGCCATATCGCCCAGGCCTTCGTCTACGGCGAAGCCATGCCGCACAACCACGCGCTGCTCTGGCCCCATCGCCCGGACTGCACCGACGACGAACTGGCCGCTGCGGTGGCCCAAGCCAACGAGGCCTTGCCCGGTTACGCCCAGGTCCATCACTGGACCCGTCTCGATCAACCCTTCACCCCCGCCAATGGCTTGCTCACCGCCAATGGCCGCCCGCGCCGCGACGCCATCATGGAGCGTTACCGGGCGCAATTGACTGAATCTGTATTTTCCGAGGAATCCGCATCATGAGTTTTTTCGACACGCTGCAAGAAGCCACACAACACGAACGCCATGAACTGTTCAATCTGCCGATCATTCGCGATGCCCTTGAGGGCAAGGTCAGCCTGGAAAGCTACCGGGCCTTCCTGGCGCAAGCCTATTACCACGTGCGCCACACGGTGCCGTTGATGATGGCCTGCGGGGCGAAATTGCCGTCGCGCCTGGAATGGCTGCGTAAAGCGGTATGCGAGTACATCGAGGAGGAATACGGTCACGAGAAATGGGTACTCAATGACATCGAAGCCTGCGGCGGCGACAAAGACGCGGTGCGCGATGGTCGTCCGTCCATGCCGATTGAATTGATGGTCAGCTACCTCTACGACCTGATTGCCCGCGATAACCCGGTCGGCCTGTTCGGCATGGTCAACGTGCTGGAAGGCACCAGCATCGCCCTGGCCACCCACGCCGCCGGCAGCATCCGCGAGCGTCTGGCGTTGCCGGAAAGCGCCTTCAGTTACCTCAGTTCCCATGGCTCGCTGGACATCGAGCACATGCAGACCTATCGCCAATTGATGAACACCCTCGACGATCCGGCCGATCAGGCAGCGGTGATTCACGCCTCCAAAGTGGTGTACAGGCTTTACACCGACATGTTCCGCGGCTTGCCGCGTGACGGGGAGACCCTGAATGAAGCTGCATGAAGCTCGCGTGGTGCTGACCGGTGCCAGCGGCGGCATCGGCCTGGCGATCGCCACTGCGTTGTGTGCCAGCGGTGCCCGGGTGCTGGCGGTGGCTCGGCACCAGGAACCGCTGTTGCCTTTGCTTGAGCGCTATCCGCAACACCTGTGCTGGGTCGGCGCGGACCTGACCGTGCTGTCCGACCGGCGCAAGGTGTTCAGCGCGGCCGAAGCGATTGGCGGGGTCAACCTGCTGATCAATGCCGCCGGGGTCAATCATTTCGCCATGCTTGAACAGCTGGAGGACAGCGACATCCACGCCATGCTGGCGGTGAACATCAGCGCGCCGATCTGCCTGACCAAAACCCTGCTGCCGCTGCTCAAGCAAGCCGAGAGCGCGATGGTGGTGAACGTCGGTTCGACTTACGGCTCCATCGGTTACCCCGGTTACGCCAGTTATTGCGCCACCAAATTTGCCTTGCGCGGGTTTTCCGAGGCCCTGCGCCGGGAGCTGGCGGACACCCGTGTCAGCGTGCTCTACGTCGCCCCGCGCGCCACCCGCACCAGCATGAACAGCCCGGCGGCGCAGGCGTTGAACGATGCGCTCAAGGCCAACGTCGACGATCCGCAAACCGTCGCCGCCGCGGTGACGCATGCAATTGCCGGTGACCGCCGCGACTTGTACCTCGGCTGGCCGGAGCGCTTTTTTGTGCGCCTCAACAGCCTGCTGCCCAATCTGGTGGACCGGGGCTTGCGCAAGCAATTGCCGCTGATCCGTCGCCTGAGTCAGAAGCCCGACAACGAGAACCTCAAACCATGAAGAAAATCATCGCTGGCCTGCTGCTGGGGGCTCTGAGCCAGAGCGTCTGGGCACTGGAACCCGCCGACCAGCAACGCCTCCAGGGCATCCAGCAAAGCTGGGCGCACATTCAATACGAAGTCCCGGAGGCGCAACGCACCGCTGCGTTCGAGAAACTGGCGGCCCAGGCGTCCGCGTTCACTCAGGAACGCCAATCGGTGGCCGAAGCCTGGATCTGGTCCGGCATCGTCAGCAGCAGTTGGGCCGGTGCGCAGGGTGGGCTCGGTGCGCTGAGCAAGGTGAAAGCGGCGAAAGCCGATCTGGAGAAAGCCATGACGCTGGACCCGAAAGCCCTGCAAGGCTCGGCCTACACCAGCCTCGGCGCGTTGTATGACCGCGTCCCCGGCTGGCCCATCGGTTTCGGTGATTCGGACAAGGCCGAACAGTTGCTCAAGCAGGCCTTGCAACTCAACCCGAACGGCATCGATAGTCTGTACTTCTGGGGCGATCACCTCTACCGTGAAAAACGTTACAGCGAAGCTAAAGTCGCGCTGCAAAAGGCCCTGCAAGCTGCTCCAAGGCCAGGCCGGGAAATCGCCGACGCCGGGCGTCGCAAAGAGATCGAAACGTTGCTGGTGGACGTGAACAAGAAACTCGACTGACAGGAGTCCGTGTGCGCTTATTACTGATTGAGGACGACGTGGCCCTCGGCGAGGGCATCCATCAGGCCTTGGGCCGCGAAGGTTATACCGTCGATTGGCTAAAGGACGGCACCAGCGCCTTGCATGCGCTGCTCAGTGAAACCTTTGACCTGGCGGTGCTCGACCTCGGTCTGCCGCGCATGGACGGCCTTGAAGTACTGCGCCGGTTGCGTGACAGCGGCTCCAACCTGCCGGTGCTGATTCTCACCGCCCGGGACGCGACCGAAGACCGCATTGCCGGGCTGGATGCCGGGGCCGACGATTACCTGGTCAAACCCTTTGATCTGGCGGAACTCAAAGCTCGCCTGCGGGCCTTGCTGCGGCGCAGCGCCGGCCGCGCCCAGGTGCTGATCGAACACGCCGGCATCAGCCTCAACCCCGGCACCCAGCAAGTCAGTTATCAGGGCGAACCGGTGGCGTTGACGCCCAAGGAGTATCAGTTGCTCCACGAATTGCTCTCGCCGCCGGGCCGGGTCATGACCCGCGATCACCTGATGCAGTTGCTGTATGGCTGGAACGAGGAAGCCGAAAGCAACACCCTGGAAGTGCACATTCATCACCTGCGCAAAAAATTCTCCACCGACCTGATCCGCACCATTCGCGGTGTCGGTTACCTGGTGGAGGAGCGCCGATGACGTCGATCCGGCACCGCACGCTCACGCTGATCATTGGCCTGATGCTGGTAGGGCTGGCGGTGATCAGCCTGTTAAACCTGCACGACAGCAATCACGAAATCGCCGAAGTCTACGATGCCCAACTCGCGCAAAACGCCCGGCTGTTGCAGGGCGTGATGCGCATGCCGATGGCCAGCAAGGAACACGCCGAACTGTATCAGGCCTTCAACAAGGCGCTAGGCGAGGCCGAGCCGAGGGTCGATGGCCATCCCTATGAAACCAAGATGGCCTTTCAGGTCTGGAACCGCACCGGTGAAGTGCTGGTGCACACGGCCAGCGCGCCCTCCTTCAACGCGCCGCCGACCAAACCCGGCTTCAGCGACGTGGTGGACCTGAACAACCGCCACTGGCGTGCGTTCCTGCTGGAAGACAAACAGAACGACCTGAGAATCTGGGTCGGCGAACGGGACGACGTGCGCTCGGACCTGGTGGACCGGATCGTGCGGCACACCTTGTGGCCCAATGTGCTGGGCAGCCTGATTCTGGCGGCGATGATCTGGATGGCCATCGGCTGGGGCCTCAAGCCGCTGGAAGACATGGCGGCGACCTTGCGCGCACGGCACAGCGGTTCGCTGGAGCCGCTGCAACTGACGCCGTTGCCCAGTGAACTGGAACCGATGCAAGCGGCGCTCAACCGCATGCTCGCGCAGATTCAGGAAGTGCTGGGCCGCGAGCGGCGCTTCATCGCCGATGCCGCCCACGAAATGCGCACACCGCTGGCCGTCCTGCGCGTGCATGCGCAAAACCTGCTGGAGGCCGGCACCGAGCAAGAGCGCCGCGAATCCCTGGAATTTTTGATTGCCGGCGTCGACCGCACCAGCCGTCTGGTCAATCAATTGCTGACCATGGCCCGCCTCGAACCCAATGCGATGGCGCCGGTGCTGCGCAGCATCGACTTGGCCGACACCGTGCGCGACAGCCTCGTGCAGCTCACGCCGTGGTTGCTGAGCAAGAACCTTGAACTGGCGTTCGACGTCACCGATCGCCGCTTTGAAGTTGTGGCCGACGCCGCCGCTATCGACATCGCCTTGAACAACCTGATCAGCAACGCGGCAAACTTCTCCCCTGAACACGGCGTGATCACGGTTCAGTTAAGTCAAGCGGACGGCTTCTATTCGCTGAGCGTCGAGGACCAGGGGCCCGGCATTGACGAAGCGGATCGTGGGCGTTTGTTCGAACGCTTCTACAGCCGCGGGAATGCCCATGGCGCGGGTTTGGGCCTGACCATCGTCAACACCATCGCAACCCGACTGGGCGGGCGCATCACCCTGGCCAACCGCCCGGAAGGCGGCTTGCGCGCGACGCTGTCCATTCCCGACAGCCAGCCGCGCAACCCGCTGCAGCGCACCACGCGAGAGTTGCCGCCGAGTGCTTGAGTGATCCCTGGCAGGATGCGGCGGGCCAGCTGACGCCATCGCGAGCAGGCTCACTCCCACAGGTGTTCGGTGTCGTTTTCAAATGTGTGGTCGACACAGAACCTTGTAGGAGCGAGCCTGCTCGCGATTGCGGTGGCACATCCAGCACCCATGTCACCGCCATACCACTTTGCAAGCCGTTTACAGGTCGCTCACTTTTTAGCACTCGCCAAATAATGCGCCACCAACGCATTTGCATGCCCATGCCCCATCCCGTGCTCATCCTTCAACCAAGCCACGATTTCCATATGCTTCTTGCCGCTCACTGTCCCGAGCAGATCCAGCCAGTGGCTGATGGGTTGCCCATACTTTTTCTCAATCGACGGAAAGTACGACGCCGGGCCTTTCACTTTTGTCTCTTCGGTCATGCTGCAAGCTCCCTTGTTCGCGACGGAGTGTCGGTGGACGCTCCTTGTCTTCACCCAACGATTGAAGGCCAGGACTGCTGCGCAGTCCAGCGGGAGCAAGTGTTGCGTTGTTTTCGTCATTGCTTGGCTGATCAGGCTTTTGTGATGGGTTACCAAGCGCTATCCCATCAACAACCCCTGCTCCGCCTCACACAACTCCACCACGTAATCCCACATCACCCGCAATCTCACCGACTTGTGCAACTCCCGCCGCGTGCTGATCCAGTAACTGCGCTCAATGCTCTCGTCCGGAAACAACGGCACCAGCTCCGGATCGGCGCTGGCCATGTAGCACGGCAGCACCGCGATGCCCAATCCCGAGCGCGCCGCCTGTTGCTGGGCGATGACGCTGGTGCTGTGAAACACCACCTGCGGGTTGCGGCAGAAGCTGTTGAGGAACATCAGTTCCTGGCTGAACAGCAGGTCGTCGACGTAGCCGATCCACGCGTGCCGGCCGAGGTCTTCGCGGCTGTGCAGCGGCGGTGCCTTGTCGAGGTAGGCCTGGCTGGCGTAGAGCGCCAATCGATAGTCGGTGAGTTTGCGGGTGACCAGCATGTCGGCGGCCGGGCGTTCGAGGTGGATGCTGATTTCGGCTTCGCGGTTGAGGATGCTGACGAAGCGCGGCACCGCCACCAGTTCCACTTCCAGTCCGGGGTAGCGTTCGAACAGCCCGTTCATGCGGCTGGCGAGGAACATGATGCCCAACCCTTCGGTCACGCCAACGCGGATCTTGCCCAGAGGTGCGGTGGACTGGGTGATTTCTTCCTGGGCCAGCAACGCGACGTTTTCCATGGCTTCGGCGTGTTTGAGCAACGCTTCGCCGGCCGGGGTCAGTTCGTAGCCCTGAGCATGTTGGACAAACAGCGCAGTGCCGAGGCTCTTTTCGATGGCCTCGATGTGCCGGGCGACGGTGGCGTGGGTAGTGTTCAAACGGCGGGCGGCGGTGAGCAAACGCCCGCTGCGTTGCAATTCGAGAAAAAACCGCAGGTCATTCCAGTCGAACATGAGTCGTCCTTGGGGCTACGCTGTGTGAGGCGCTGTCTGAAAACGCACAGCGGCTGCGCAAAAACTAACATTCTTTTGACGAAAGCTAACAACTAGGATGACCGACAACAAGAACAACAATACGAGGTCAGGGATGCAGACTTCCCTTGATGAATTCGACTACATCGTGGTCGGCGCCGGGCCGGCCGGTTGTATGCTGGCCAATCGGCTGTCGGCCGACGCGCAACACCGCGTCTTGCTGCTCGAAGCCGGCGGCCGCGATAACTATGCGTGGATTCACATCCCCGTGGGTTACCTGTTCTGCATCGGCAACCCGCGCACCGACTGGTGCTTCAAGACCGAAGCGCAACCCGGCCTGCAAGGTCGTGCCCTGAGTTACCCGCGCGGCAAGGTGCTGGGCGGCTGTTCCTCGATCAACGGCATGATCTACATGCGGGGCCAGGCCGGCGACTATGACGGCTGGGCCGCTGACGGCAATCCGGGCTGGCGCTGGAACGACGTGTTGCCGCTGTTCAAGAAAAGCGAAAACCATTTTGCCGGCGACTCGGAATTTCATGGCGCCAGCGGCGACTGGCGGGTCGAGCGTCAGCGGCTGTCCTGGCCGATTCTGGATGCATTCCGCAGTGCCGCCGAGCAAAGCGGCATTGCCAGCATCGATGACTTCAACCAGGGCGATAACGAAGGCTGCGGCTATTTTCAGGTCAACCAGAAGGCCGGGATTCGCTGGAACGCGGCCAAGGCATTTCTCAAACCGATCCGCAATCGCCCCAACCTCACCGTGCTGACAGACGTCGAAGTGGACCGCGTGCTGCTGGAAAACGGCCGCGCCTCTGCGGTCAGCACCCGTTACCAGGGTCAGGCGAAAACCTTCAAGGCGCGCAAGGAAATCGTGTTGTGCGCGGGCTCCGTCGGATCACCGAGCATTCTGCAACGCTCCGGCATCGGCCCTCGCCCGCTCCTGGAAAAACTGGGGATCGGCGTGGCCCATGAGCTGCCCGGCGTGGGCGGCAATCTGCAGGATCACCTGCAACTGCGGCTGATCTACAAACTGGAAAACGCTCGCACCCTGAACCAGATCGCCGGCAGCGTGTGGGGCAAGATGGGCATGGGCCTGCGTTATCTGTATGACCGCAGCGGCCCATTGTCGATGGCGCCGAGTCAGCTCGGGGCGTTTGCCCGCTCGGGGCCGGAGCAGACTTCGGCCAATCTCGAATACCACGTGCAACCACTGTCGCTGGAACGCTTCGGCGAACCGCTGCACGCCTTCCCTGCTTTCACGGCGTCGGTTTGCGATCTAAGGCCGCAGAGTCGTGGACGGGTGGAGATCCGTTCCGCCGATCCGCAGGAAGCGCCGCTGATTCAGCCCAATTATTTGAGCCATCCGGAAGATTTGCGGGTTGCGGCTGATGCCATTCGCCTGACTCGACGCATCGTCGCCGCCCCGGCCCTGCAAGCGTTCAAACCGGTCGAGTACTTGCCCGGCGACAGCTTGCAGACTGAAGAAGAACTGCACGAAGCCGCTGCGCGGATTGGCACGACGATTTTCCATCCGGTGGGCACCTGCCGCATGGGCAACGATGTGGATGCGGTGGTCGATGCCGAGTTGCGCGTTCACGGCATTCCCGGTCTGCGCATCGCCGATGCCTCGATCATGCCGCGCATTACCTCGGGCAACACCTGTTCGCCTACGCTGATGATCGCCGAGAAGGCGGCGCAGTTGATCCTCAACCCCGGCGCAGGGAGCCTTACTCCAGAGAAGGAACTGCTGACTAACGCCTGAATCACACCCGTAGGAGCGAGGCTTGCCCGCGAAGAACGATGACGCGGTGTATCAGGTCTGACACCTTCGCGAGCAAGCTTCGCTCCTACAAAGATTGATATTCACCCGCTTTATGGATGCGCGGCGCCCGCCCACCAGGCTGGCGCCGACAGTGGAACAACAAAAACAATCACTGTGAGGGATACCGATATGTCAGAACATGTTCAGCCCCTGGATGCCACGCTCAGCGTCGACACCAGCCCCGACACTCGCAAAGTCATCTTCGCCTCGTCACTCGGGACGGTGTTCGAGTGGTACGACTTTTTCCTCTACGGCGCCCTCGCGGCGGTGATCAGCAAGCAGTTTTTCGCCGGGGTCAACGACACCACGGCGTTCATCTTTGCGCTGATGGCCTTCGCCGCCGGCTTCATCGTGCGGCCCTTCGGCGCGTTGGTGTTCGGACGGCTGGGGGACATGATCGGGCGTAAATACACGTTCCTCGCGACCATCGTCCTCATGGGCCTGGCGACCTTCTGCGTCGGGCTGTTGCCGACCTACTCGAGCATCGGCATCGCCGCGCCGATCATCCTCGTGGTGCTGCGCATGCTTCAGGGCCTGGCCCTGGGCGGTGAGTACGGCGGCGCCGCGACCTATGTCGCCGAACACGCGCCGATGGGTAAACGCGGTTTCCACACCAGCTGGATTCAGTCCACCGCCACCCTCGGCCTGTTGCTGTCGCTGCTGGTGGTGCTCGGTTGCCGCTACTTCACCGGTGACCAGTTTGAAGTCTGGGGCTGGCGCATTCCATTTCTGTTTTCCATCGTGCTGCTGGGCATCTCGACCTGGATTCGCTTGAGCCTGCACGAGTCGCCGGCCTTCGTGAAAATGAAAGAGGAAGGCAAGCTCAGCAAGTCGCCGCTGCGCGATTCCTTCGGTAAATGGGAAAACCTCAAAGTGGTGCTGATCGCCCTGTTCAGCATCAACGCCGGGCAAGCGGTGACCTTTTATGCGGCACAGTTCTACGTGCTGTTTTTCCTCACGCAGTTCCTGAAAATGGACCCGGCCCTGGCCAACAGTCTGCTGATTGTCAGCGTGATCATCGGCGCGCCGTTCTTCATCTTTTTTGGCTGGCTGTCGGACAAGGTCGGGCGCAAACCGGTGCTGATGATCGGCCTGTTGCTGGCCACCGCGCTGTACTTCCCGATCTTCAAATCCATCGCCCACTACGCTAACCCGGCCATCGACCAGGCCAGCCGTCAGGCACCGATCACCGTGTTGGCCGACCCGGCCACCTGCACGTTCCAGTTCGACCCGGTGGGCAAGGCGAAATTTGACAGCCCGTGCGACAAGGTCAAAACCTTCCTGGTAAAACAGGGCCTGCCCTACACCAGCGAAGCCGCGCCGGCCGGCAGCGGCGTGCAGGTCAGCGTCGGTGACGTCAAGCTGGATGGCTTCGACGAAGCAGCCCTGCGCGGTGCGGTGACCTTGGCGGGCTATCCGTCACAAGCCGATACGCAACAGGTCAACAAACCCATGATCGTGGCGCTGATGGTGGTGCTGATCATCATTTCCGCCATGTGCTACGGCCCGTTGGCGGCGCTGATGGTCGAACTGTTCCCGACCCGCATCCGCTACACCTCGATGTCCCTGCCCTACCACATCGGCAACGGCTGGTTCGGCGGGTTCCTGCCGACGGTGTCGTTTGCGTTGGTGGTGTATACCGGGGACATCTTCTACGGGCTGTGGTACCCGGTGGTGATTACCGCGGTGAGCCTGGTGGTGGGGATGATCTGTCTGCGTGAGACGAAAAACGTGGATCTGGATACCAACTGAAGTCACCGTAATTCCCTATGGCCACTGTGGCCTCTGTGGCCTCTGTGGCCTCTGTGGCGAGGGAGCTTGCTCCCGCTGGGTGGCGAAGCCGCCCCAAACCAGTCAACTCGATTGTTCTGACACACCGAGGCGACCGGTTTGGGCCTGCTGCGCAGGCCAACGGGAGCAAGCTCCCTCGCCACAGGTTAAGCTCAACGAGCTTTACAGCCCCGACACTCACCAGACCGAGGCCCCATGATCATTTCATCCGCATCCGACTACCGCGAGGCTGCACGTCGCAAACTCCCGCGTTTTTTGTTCGATTACATCGACGGCGGGGCTTATGCCGAGCACACGCTGCGGGCCAACAGCGCCGATCTGGCAGGCATCAGTCTGCGTCAGCGCATTCTGAAAAACGTCGAAACCCTGAGCCTGGAAACCACCCTCTTCGATCAACCCCTTTCAATGCCCATCATATTGGCGCCGGTCGGCCTGACCGGCATGTTTGCCCGCCGGGGTGAAGTGCAGGCGGTCAGAGCGGCGCAGAACAAAGGCATCCCGCTGTGCCTTTCAACGGTGTCGGTGTGTTCGATCGAGGAAGTCGCGGCGCAGAGCCAGCAAGCCATCTGGTTTCAGCTGTACGTGCTCAAAGACCGGGGCTTCATGAAAAACGCCCTGGAGCGTGCGAAGGCCGCCGGGGTGAAAAACCTGGTGTTTACCGTCGACATGCCTACCCCGGGCGCCCGCTACAGGGATGCGCATTCGGGCATGTCCGGGCCTTTTGCATCGTCGCGACGAATGCTGCAGGCCATGACCCGCCCCGACTGGGCGTTCAACGTCGGCGTCATGGGCCGCCCGCACGACCTGGGCAACATCTCGAAGTACCTGGGCAAAGCCGTCACGCTCGAAGACTACATGGGCTGGCTGGCCAATAATTTCGACCCTTCGATCAGCTGGAGCGATCTGGAGTGGATTCGTGAATTCTGGAAAGGCCCGATGATCATCAAAGGCATCCTCGACCCGCAGGACGCCAGGGACGCGGTCAGTTTTGGCGCGGATGGCATTGTGGTGTCTAACCACGGAGGGAGGCAGCTCGACGGCGTCCTCTCCACCGCCCAGGCATTGCCGCCGATCATGCAAGCAGTGGGCAATGACCTGACGGTGTTGGTCGACTCGGGCATCCGCTCGGGGCTGGATGTCGTGCGGATGCTGGCCATGGGCGCCAAAGGCGTATTGCTGGGGCGCTCCATGGCCTACGCGCTGGCGGCCGATGGTCAACGCGGGGTGGAAAACATGCTGGCTATTTTCGCCAAGGAAATGCGCGTGGCCATGACGCTGACCGGGGTGACTTCGATTGGGCAGATTGATGAATCGACGCTGGTGGGCGCTGTTCGCTGAAATGAAAACGCCCGATTAGTACGGGCAGCTGTGCACCTAAGCTCTCTTCAGTCAATGAAAACCTGTGACGAGGGAGCTTGCTCCCGCTTGAGTGCGCAGCACTCACAAAAATCGGTAGGGTTGCCCCGTTTTTGAGGCCGCTACGCAGCCCAGCGGGAGCAAGCTCCCTCGCCACAAAAGCAGGTATGCCTGAAACATCGCGCGTGAGTGACCAGCATGACCGTCAACACGAACCCTCACTCAACGTCTTTAAGCACCTCAAACTTGACTTGATCGGGATAGAACGCCACATACCCGCGAATCTGTTCGACCGACACCTTGGGGTCTTCATAGCGCCACACCGCGTTGGCGCCCTCATGCCCCGGGATCTGCAAACTGTAATAAGTGGCGTCGCCCTTGTACGGGCAATAGGTCGTGTGGTCGGTGCGAGCGAAATACTTTTCGTCGATGTCCTCCCAGGGCACGTAATACACCGGAGGATAATTGGCCTCCAGCAGCACCAGTGCACGCGAGGAGGCGGCCACCTGAATACCATGAAACTTCACCAGCAGGCTGCCCGGCTGCTCGGCGATGGTGATGACAGGACTGGGACCGGTGCTCATGGAATGCATTCCTCATGACGGTGATGGACCTGTGGGGCAAGATTTACGCCCCGCTCATGTAGCGAGGGAGCTTGCTCCCTCTCAGCTGCGCAGCGGCCTCAGAATCTGAGACTGCGAAGTTTCAGGTATAACCCAAAATTCGCCGACACGATTGCTTCGCAGCCGAACGGGCCGTTTTGACTGGCGCAAACAAACGCAACAGCTTTGCTGTACATCCATACAGATAATGATTGATCCATTGCTCATCACCGGCCATTCTGTGCGCCTCTTGCACACTTGATGAACGATGGTGGTTATGCAGCTGTACCTCTGTGAAAAACCTTCCCAGGCCAAAGACATCGCGGCGGTACTCGGCGCCAAGCGTCGGGGCGACGGTTGCTGGCTGGGGACGGGCGTCACGGTGACCTGGTGCATCGGCCATCTGCTGGAAACCGCGCCGCCGGACGCCTACGACGCGCGCTACAAGCGTTGGGTGCTGGCGGATCTGCCGATCATTCCGGAAAAATGGAAGATGACGGTCAAACCGCGCACCGCCAGCCAGTACAAGGCGGTCAAACGCCTGCTCGGCGAGGCTGATGAGTTGGTGATTGCCACTGACGCCGACCGTGAAGGCGAGATGATTGCCAGGGAGTTGGTCGAGCATTGCCGCTATCGCGGGCCGATCCGGCGACTGTGGCTGTCGGCGCTGGACGATGCATCGATTCGCAAGGCGCTGGCGGCACTCAAGCCGGGGGCCGAGACCTTCAGCCTTTATCATTCGGCGCTGGGGCGTTCCCGGGCCGACTGGTTGATCGGGATGAACATGAGCCGTTTGTTCACGTTGCTGGGCCGTCAGTCCGGTTATCAGGGCGTGTTGCCGGTGGGCCGGGTGCAAACACCGACCTTGCGGCTGGTGGTGGATCGCGACCGCAGCATTGCCGATTTCGTGCCGGTCGCCTATTGGGCCATCGACGTGCAACTGTTGCATGACGGCACGGCGTTCACCGCCCAGTGGCGCGCAGCATCCGACGTCTGTGACGATCAGGATCGCTGCCTGAATCAAACGCTGGCCCAGCAAGCAGCCGCCGCCATCAGCAGCGCGGCGAGTGCCCGGGTGATCAAGCTGCGCACCGAGCGGATGCGTGAAGTCGCGCCCTTGCCGTTCGACCTGGGCACCTTGCAGGAAGTCTGTTCGAAGAAGCTCGGGCTCGGTGCCCAGGAAACCCTCGACATTGCCCAGGCGCTCTACGAAACCCACAAAGTCATCACCTACCCGCGCAGCGATTGCGGTTTCCTGCCGCTGAGCCAGCACAGCGAAGCCCCGGGCATTCTCGCCGCGCTCCGGCAGGCCGATCCGTCCCTGAACGCCTTGAACGATCACCTGGAGCCACAGCGCCGCTCACGAGCCTGGAACGACGCCAAGGTCACGGCTCACCACGGCATCATCCCGACGGCGGCGGCCAAGCATCTCGATCGACTGGTGGGCAAGCAACGTGCGGTCTACACCCTGATCCGCGCGCGTTATCTGGCGCAGTTCCTGCCCAACCATGAATACGACCGCACCCAGGCCGACTTTGACTGCGCCGGTGAAGCCTTGCGCGCCGTCGGCAAGCAGATCGTCGAACCCGGCTGGAAACGCGCCCTGCCCGAGGCGCTCGCCCCGGCCAAGGGTCGCGAGGCACCGGCGCCGCAAACACTCCCGGCATTGGCCGAAGGGCGTGAGTGCGCGGTGGCCGACGTGAAGCTCAAGGACCTCTGGACCCAGCCGCCCAAGCCGTTCACCGAGGGCGACCTGATCAAAGCGATGAAGAACGTCGCCAAACTGGTGGAAGACCCGCTGCTCAAACAGAAGCTCAAGGACACCACCGGTATCGGCACCGAGGCGACACGCGCCTCGATCATCCAGGGCCTGCTCGACCGCGGTTACCTGATCAAGAATGGCAAGGCCCTGGCCGCGACCCCGGCGGCCTTCAGCCTGATCGATGCGGTACCGCGCGCCATCGCCGACCCCGGCACCACGGCCATCTGGGAACAGGCGCTGGACATGGTGCAAAGCGGCGAGATGAGCCTGGAAGAATTCGTCACCAAACAGGCCGCATGGATGAGCAAACAGGTCGCCCGTTGCGCCGGCCTGAGCCTGACCATCAGTGGGCCCGCGAGCCCGGCGGGTCGTGGCGCCACCCCGTGGAAAAACAAACGAAAGCCCGCCAAGCGCAAGCCGTCGACAGGCGCCAAACGCACGGCGAAACCGGCCAACAACGCTTAAAGGCACTTCGAATGGACCGTGATGGTCTAGTGTTCTTCAAGCCCGGCGATGGCCCCATTTTCTGAAAATGGCATCGCAGCCACGTTTCACTCGACAGCTGCTACAGGAACCTTGTTTATGATTATCGTGCACCACCTGAACAACTCCCGCTCCCAACGGATTCTCTGGTTGCTGGAAGAACTGGCCATTCCTTATGAGCTGAAACGGTATCAGCGTGATCCGAAAACCAATCTGGCCCCGCCGGAATTGAAAGCGATCAACGCCCTGGGCAAATCGCCGGTCATCGAAGATGGCGCGCAGAAACTGATCGAGTCCTCTGCGATCATCGACTACCTGATCCGTCGTCACGGCCAGGGGCGCCTGCAACCCGATCCGTCTACCCCCGCCTACGATGAATACGTCCAGTGGCTGCACTTCGCCGAAGGTTCGGCCATGCTGCCGCTGATGCTGAACCTGTACGTGGGGCGTCTGGGTGAAGCCGGTGCGCCGCTGCACCCGCGCATCAACTCCGAAGTGGCCAACTACCTTGGCTACCTCGACACGGCGTTGAGCCAGTCCGATTACCTGCTCGGTGACGCGTTCAGCGCCGCCGATATCCAGATGAGCTTTATCGGCGAGATTGCCCGCGCCCAGGGCAAGCTGGGCAACTACCCTCATGTATCGGCCTGGGTTGAACGTTTCCAGGCGCGCCCGGCTTACGCCGCGGCGTTGAAGACCGGCGGGACATACGACTTCGCGCCTCACTGAGTGATCCCGAAAGGGCCACGGACGGCCCTTCGATTCTGGAGAGAACCCAGCATGCCCTCGATAGAACTGCATGCCGCACACCGCGACGAACTGGAAACGATTGAAAACCTGATGCAGTTTTATATGCACGACTTCAGCGAGTTTCTACCGCTGAAACTCGGCGAGCACGGTTTCTTCAATATCCAGCCGACACTGGATTATTGGCGTAACCCCGCAACCCGGCCGTTTCTGATCAAAGTGGATGGAGAGCTCGCCGGTTTCGTGACGGTGGACGACGACGTTCATATCGAGGGTGCCGAGCACAACATCGGCTACTTGTTCATCAGCCGACGCTTTCGTGGCCAAGGTGTCGCGAGGTTTGTCGTGTCCACCCTCTTGAGCCGGTTCCCTGGTCAATGGCAGATTTTCCACATCGACGCGAACCCGCCTGCACGGCGGTTCTGGGCCGGGGTGATGCCCGAGCTCGCGGGCAACGGTTTCACCCTGCATCAGCGGCCGGTAGACGGTTATCCCTGCACCTTTTACCGCTTCCAACGCTCCCCGCCATCATCCAGACTGGCAGCTCGCGGCTCCCGTTTTTAATTCCAAAGCGCTTTGTCCGACAATATGTAGTGACTGAAAATAATCACTACATAACGGTTGACGCCTCCGATTTGCCCTTGCATGATGCAGACATCTCCCCGATCGGGAGTACAGCAACATGTTTGAGCAAGCTCGTCTGACCGCCGAGCTGTTTTTCCCGGATACACGCTGCCCACAAGGCAGATTGAAGAAGCTGACCTGGCCCGAACGTCCAGTACAAGGACGAGAAGCGCTGGCGATCAATCCTCATGAAGCTTGTGGCCGACCCTCAACAGTCGGCGGTGGCCTCCAGGTTTTCGCTGCTTCTCTTCGTTGTGACGCTATTGCGTAGCAGTTATTCAACACGACTACATGCAACAGACGCGAGACCCCGTCGAATTGACGGCTGACCGCTGACGTCCTGGTTTCGGTGCCAGGGATCAACTAACCGATGGGCTACCTGTATTAGCGAATCAACTTTGAAAGATCACCAAATGGTCAAGGGGCATATTATGAATCTGAACAATCAACCTACTATCGATGAACTGGCTCATCTGTTCGCTGCGCAAAAAGACAGCCACGACAGCCACATTCTGTGGATCAGCAAATCGGGCCAGGTTCAAATCGACTGCCTGTCGCCGCACACCCATGAAGCGGAGTTCGACCAGAACAACCAGAACCTGCTGGCCCGACTGAAGATGTACCGTCGCGGCCAAGGCTATGTCGGCAAGAAAGCCGCGGCTGACAAGGACTTCATCGGTCATGTTCTGCAAACCCTTAAACAGGCGTGGGCCTCGATGCAGAACCACAACGAAGTTCGGGTGATTGACCGGTTCTACTGATACCCCCGCTGCTCATCAATAAAAAGGCCCCGCTCGTAGTATCGAGCGGGGCCTTTTTTTGTTTGTCTCGTGCGCGGCAAATACAGCTATCGTTAAGCGTATTCGCTGCTGTGCCCATGGAGACTTGCGATGAAAAACACCCTGACATTTCTGCTGTTGCTATCCACTGCAACGATTGCTCACGCAAACAAGATCGAAGGTGTTCCCTCATTCGACATGGACTGCCCCGGAAAAATCATCGTTCACGCGGATCAGGACGGGCCGGTGTTGATCAACAACATAGAAGCCGAGACCAAAGCCATGATCAAAGAGCGCAGCTTCGAAGCCAAGGGTTCGGGCGTCACGATCTCGATCGTTCTCGCCGATGACGACTCGGTGACCGTGAGCTCCACGGGAAAGGCCCCCAATGGCGTCTCCCAATCACTGGACGACTGATTCACTCGCTGACCGTGCCCAACACCAGACTCATGAACGCCACCGACGCCGCGCTGTGATAGTTGTTCTTGCGCCGAAGCAGCGCCGCCCCGCGCGTAGGCGCATCCCCCAGCAATGGAATTTTGCGCAGTGCCCGGTCCTGGGTGGCGATGGGCTCTGGAAGGATGGTGGCAATGGCCGTGTGCCGAATCACCTCCAGCAAGGTGCTCACCGAGTTGACCTCAATCACCACCTTCGGCGTGATCTGCTCCTGGGCAAAATAGTCATCGATGCGGGTGCGGGTGACGAAGTCCTGGGCTAACAGCGCAAAGTCCAGTTGCGCCACCTCTTCAGCGGACAACGCGGCTTGCCGTTCATATAGCGGGTGATCCCGCCCCACCATCACCCCCAGGGTTTCGGTAAACGCCGGGATCGACTCGATGTCGGCATTTCTGACCTGGGTAAAGGCGATGGCGATGTCCAGCGAGTCATCCGCCAGACCCGCCTCGATGTCATCCATCGACAACTCGAAAATCTGCAGGTGGATGTTGGGAAACCGTGCCACGTAGTCGCGTACCAACGGACCCACCAGATACGCCATGAACGTCGGCGTCATCGCCAGGCGCAAGGTGCCGCGCGACAAGTCCTTCACGTCATGCAGCGCCCGTTTGCCGGCTTCCAGCTCCACCAATACCCGACGCGCACATTCGATGTAGGCCTCGCCCGCATCGGTCGGCTTGACCGTGCGCGAGGTTCGGTCAAACAGGCTCACACCCAGGGTGTCTTCCAGTTGGCGGATTTGCTGGGACAGGGTCGGTTGTGAAACGTGCAGCGACTCGGCGGCGCGGGTGAAGCCGCCGTGGTCGGCAACCGCCAGCAAATAACGCAGATGTCGCAGCAGCATGGGAACACCATCTATAGGCAAGGCTTATGCGAAGCATTGTATATCGGTCTTGGACGCTATGGATCAATCGGCAGAAGATTGCTTCACACCCAAGCAACACAACGCCGACAGGAGAAACACCATGCAACAGTCCCACGCTTACAACGACACCAGCCTCGAGCTGACCGCCAAAATCCTCGACGCCAAAGCTCGCAAAAACCTGTCCTTCGCAGACATGGCCGAGGGCACAGGCCTGAGCCTGGCCTACGTCACCGCTGCCCTGCTCGGCCAGCACCCACTGCCAGAAAAAGCGGCCAAGGTGGTCGGCGAAAAACTGGACCTGGATGCCGACTCGGTCGCCCGCCTGCAAATCATCCCGCTGCGCGGCAGCCTCTCGGGCGTTCCAACTGACCCGACCATCTACCGTTTCCACGAAATGATCCAGATCTACGGCACCACGTTGAAAGCCCTGGTTCATGAGCAATTTGGCGACGGCATCATCAGTGCAATCAACTTCAAACTGGACATGAAGAAAGTCGAAGATCCGGAAGGCGGCCACCGCGCAGTCATCACCCTCGACGGCAAGTTCCTGCCACTGCGCCCGTTCTAATCACACATCTCCCTGTAGCAGCTGTCGAGCAGCGCGAGGCAGCGTCCGAAGACGAAGTCTTCGCAGACCCATGCGACTGCTACGCAGTCGAACGCTGCCTCGCGCTGCTCGACAGCTGCTACAGGATAACGATTCGAGTCAAGAGGACGTCACCATGAAAGCGCTCATTGAAGGTTTCTTGAAGTTCCAGAACGAAGCGTTCCCGCAACGCACCGACCTGTTCAAACACCTGGCCACCACCCAGCATCCCGGCACGCTGTTCATCACCTGTTCCGATAGCCGCGTGGTCCCCGAACTGCTGACCCAACAAGAGCCCGGTGAATTGTTCGTGATCCGCAACGCCGGCAATATCGTGCCCTCCTACAGCCCGCACCCGGGCGGTGTCTCGGCCACGGTTGAATATGCAGTCGCGGTGCTGGGCGTGACGGACATTGTGATCTGCGGCCACTCGGACTGCGGCGCCATGACCGCCATCGCCAAGTGCACATGCATGGATCACTTGCCCGCCGTCAGTGGCTGGTTGCAACACGCTGAATCCGCCAAGGTCATCAACGAATCCCGCCCTCACGCCGATGACGCGGCGAAGGTGAGTTCGATGGTCCGGGAAAACGTCATCGCGCAACTGGCCAACATCCAGACGCACCCGAGCGTGCGCCTGGCCCAGGAAAAGGGTCAGTTGAACCTGCATGGCTGGGTCTACGACATCGAGACCGGTTCGATCGACGCCCTGGAAGCTGGCAGCCGCCACTTTGTATCACTGGCCGAACACCCGACCGCCTGCGCCGTGTATGGCAAAGCGGTCGAAGCTGCTTGATGGCTGGCCGCGCTAGATCTCTAACACCAAGGGCTCATCACCCTTGGCCGGCACCGCGCAGCAGATCAGCACTTCCCCTGGCGCCGGCAGCTCGGCGGGCAGGTTCAGATAATGCACCTGCCCGCTGAGCAACCGGGTGCGGCACGTCCCGCACGAGCCGCCACGGCAGCTGAAATCCGGGTTCAAGCCTCGGCTTTCAGCCAGTTCCAGCAACGTCCCGCCACCCGGCTCCCAACGTGCTTCCTTGGCCGAGCCTGAAAACACCACTTTCACCGGGCTGTCCGCTGCCGGCACCTGTGCCGGGGCCGGACTCAGTTGGTCACGCAGACGGACCAACGTGGAAGGCCCGAATGTCTCAGCGTGAATGCGCTCGTCGCCAATGCGCAAAGCCCGCAAGCTGTCGTAAATCCCTTGGGTAAAGGCACCGGGTCCGCACAGGTAGAAATCGTAATCGTCCAGCGGCAGCAACGCCTTGAGCAACTCGATATCGACCCGCCCCGCCACCTCGAAATCCTCACCTTCACGGGCATGGTCCTCGGGTTGACTGAGCAGGCGTAGCGCTCGCACCGAGTCCTTGGCACGGGTAGCCAACTCGAATAACTCATCGCGAAACCCCAGCTCGGCGAGGCTGCGGGCACTTTGAATAAACCAGGTCGGTCGAGTGCGGCGGATGCGTTCGCCTTCGTAGATCACTTCGCGCAGCATCGACAACAAGGGCGTCACGCCGACACCCGCAGCCAGCAGCACCAGCGGCCGTCGCTCATCCGCTTTCACCGTGAACCGACCCTGAGGCGCGCGGGCTTCGATCAGATCGCCCTCGCGGATGCGTTCGTGCAGATGCGACGAGACCCGCCCGTCACGCTTGACGCTGATTCGGAAGAAACTGTCCGACGGTGCGCTCGACAGGCTGTACGTGCGCACCAAAGGTGCCTGCCCCTCGGCCAGGCAAAAGCGCACGGGCAAATGCTGCCCGGCCTCGAAGCGCGGCAAGCCCGCGTCGTCGGTCGGTTCCAGGTAGAACGACCGGATACTAGTGCTTTCTTCAACGATGCGGGCCACGCGGAGTAACCGCCATTGATCGCGCAGGGCGTCGGCCTGCAAACGACCCTCGGCCTGCTGCCAACTGCCGGTCATCAGGCTGTTGGGGGAGAATCCTTCAAATTGCCAACGCAACGACAGCACACCGGCGCGGCGCACGACGTGCTCCACAGTCATTCGCCAGAACCGTTCGGCGCCTTGGAACGCTGCTATTTCAGGACCCTCGAGGATGATCTCGGTGCTTCCTGCGACTTGCAGCACATCACCCGATTCGAAATCGACAAACAGCAGCCCCGCACGAGGATTGAGCAGCAGATTGCCCAGGGTATTGAAATGCAGATTGCCAGCGAAATCGGGGATCGTCAGCACGTTGCCCTCGACCCGCACGAATCCGGCATTGCCGCCCCGGTGCGAGACATCCACCGAGCGTTTTGCCGGATCGCCATCAAGGTCTACGTAGCTGGTAAGGAAAAAGGTATCGGCGTTGCCAATAGTCGCCCGGGCGGCTTCGTCGAGTTCATCAAAACGCTCGACCGCCACCGCAGACGAAGCGCGGCCCACTGACCCGGGGTCGACGGCACGCAGTTGAATGTATTGCGGGCAGTTGCCGAAAGCGTGTTCGACGGCCACGGCAAAACCGCCTTGGATGGCGGTGCTGATGCGGCCATTCATTCGGTTGCGTCGGCGGGTTTTCAGGTCGATACCGAGTAGCCCCACCGAGGCACCTGCCTTGAGCGCGGGCCGGACGGGATCGCCCTCGGCGGGCAGGCGTTCGAGTTGTAACTGGTGGGGATCCGGCGAATGCGCAAATCCCGGCGGCCCTTCAATCAGGGTCGCCCATGGCACGCCGTGCTCATCGACGGCGCCCACCAGCAAATACGGCAGCTGCGCGTAGAACAGTTGATGCTGCTCGGGCAGGTAATCGCGCACCACCTTGCGCCCGAATACTTCCATGCGCTCGGCCACACCGACGCTTTCCTGCAACTGCCGCTCGCCCTCATGCCAGGGTGACGCGCCCTGCTCCTGCGACTGATTCATGACGACCTCTGCGCCTTCGTAAACAGGTGTCTTTCGCCCGCAAGCCTGTGCTGGCTTTTGTGGCTCAGGAGTTCAAGCGTAGTTCGTCGTGTCGGCTTAAGGCGGTTCGTCGGATGTACGGGGCAGATCAAGGCACTTGCGGCGTTTCATACCACTGACGAGACGGTGTCGGAAAACGCATTTTCTGACGGATATGCGCGGCGTTCGCGGCGCTGGTCAATTGTTCCAGCAGCACGAAGGCGACTTCCGTTGCCGTGCCAGGGCCACTCGAAGTAATGATGCGGCCATCGACCACTACGGGCCAGTCGACAAAACGCGCACCGGTTTCGAGCAGCTGGTTTTTGCGCTTGCCACCCACCTGGTGATAGGTCGTGGCATCTTTGCCTTTCAGTACCCCGGCAACGCCCAGGCACACCGACGACACGCAGACGCTGGCGACGATTTTACCGGCCGCGACAAAGTGCCGGATGACCGCGAGAAACGGCTCACTCAAGGCCTCTTCATAGAAGCCCGAAGGTTCGAAACCACCGGGCAATGCCAAGGCATCGAAGCTGTCCAGATCAACTTCGCTTAATAAATGAGCCGGATTGAGGGACAGCCCGAAGGTCGTCACGATCTGCGCCCGAAGGCCGGCATTGATCAATTCTACGGGTTGGTCGCCAAGCAGATTGGCCCAACCGAGCACATCGGTAAACGCCGCCATTTCTAGCGGCTCGACACCGTTGGCCAACAACATGAGGATGCGTTTCATCGGGTAAACCTCTCAGGGATCGGCAGATGGTCCGCCTTTGCTTCACATGAGAGAACACCCAAAAACCGCAATCCATTGTTGCTGGAACTGAAATGCCCACGCCGAGGCTCGGTTCGGCCAAAGCCCGAGCCGACTTCACCCGGCCGGTAATCCACGTGTCGTGCACGACCGTTTCTAAATCGTGGGAGTAATGCCGAAAAGAATGAAGTTTCATGACGCAGCCCTCACTCAGAACACAGACGCGAACACACCCTTAATTATAGTGCGATCGCTGCCTGTGCCCGAATGCTCAGCGTTTGACCGACAGATCGGTCTGGGTCATGCGACTGCGAATGGTAAACACGCCATCTCCCGAAAGAATCGCGCTGCGGGCGAACAGGCGACCGCTCTCCCAGTTCGAAAGCCCCAGTTCCGGCTTGTTCAGCGCGTACTGCCCATCGACCCAGCGAGTAATCCCGTTGCCGACAAAAGGTGCGTTGACCGCGTTGTAGAAGCGCTCATGCGCCGCCCCGTCTTCACTGATCAACGACACGGTGAACTGCGGACTGTAGCGATTGAACAAGGCGATGGCGCTGTCCAGGTCATCGACGATCTTGAGGCTGACTTCCGGGGTCTCTTCCCATTCCCACTCGCGGCCCAACTGATCCTCGGGCAACGGTTCGGCCAGTGCCTCGGTCTGGTAGCCTTCGGCGCGATACACCTCAACGCTGCCGGTTTGCCATTGCGTCGGCAACCACGACTCGCTGCCCTCGACGATATGCAACTTGCAGCCCTGCCCCCGAGCGGTGCCGGCCTGCTGGAGGGCGTCGAGACACAACGGCACCAGTTCAGCTGCACGGTCGCGCTGGATCAGGCAGACGTTCAGGGTGTTGCAGACCTTGCGGTCCAGAGAGTTGCGCACCACGGCGGCGAAGCGCTGGGCATCAGCGTCTTTGTCGGCGATCAGCCAGGCGCCACCGGTGCCGTGCAGGCTGACGGCGGTGCCGGCCTGTTGGGCGATGCTGCCCAGTTGGCTGACCGCACGGCCCGAGCCCCGTGCCACGGCCAGCGACAAACGACGGTCGGCGAACATCGCCCAACCGGCGGCGTGATTGACGCTTTCGACCAGCGACACGGCGCCGGTCGGCAAACCGGCGTCGCTGAGTGCCGGGTTCAGTGCATAAGTGACGATGGCCTGAGCCGTGCCCAACGCATCGCTGCCAATGCGCAGCACGGCGGTGTTGCCGGTGCGCAGCACACCGGCGGCGTCGGCAAACACATTCGGCCGGCCTTCGAAGACGAACGCGACGATGCCCAGCGGCGACACCACTTGCTCGACCTTCCAGCCGTCGTGTTCGACGCAACTGATGACCTTGCCGCGGGTGGCCGACGCATCGCGCCAGGCGCGCAGGCCGGCGATCATGTCGCGGCGCATGCGCTCATCGGCCAATAGCCGTGTGGTCGAACGTCCGCGGGCCTTGGCGCGTTCGATGTCGGCCAAGTTGGCGGCCTCGATCAAGGCCCAGCACTCGGGGGTTTCCAGACGTTGGGCAAACAGATCGAAGAACGCGCTGATCGCCTGATCCGGGACGCTGGACAGCGCAGTGAACGCCGCTTCGGCGCGCTCGATGGCGACGGCGGCCGCTTGCTGGTCAGCCACCGGGATCAGCAACAATTCGCCGCTGACCTGCTCCACCAGCAGATGGTCCCCGGGCTGAAACCGCGCGGCCAGTTCGGGGCTGACGACAGTGACACGATTACCGGCAAAAGGGATCGGCGTGCCAGCGACTAGACGTTCGAGCGCAAGAGACATGAAGCGGTTTCACCATGCTGTGGGCGGCTGGAAAATGTATAGGAAAATCCAGGGAGCGTCATTAACCGCTCAGGCCCGAATGCTTTAGAACACCGACCAACCAATCCGCTGGCTCAGCAATTCCAGCGCCGCCATCCCGGCCAGCGAGTTGCCGGCGGCATTCAGTTCCGGTGACCAGACGCACACCGTGAACTGCCCCGGCACCACCGCGACAATCCCGCCGCCGACGCCGCTCTTGCCCGGCAAGCCGACGCGGTAGGCAAAGTTGCCGGCCTCGTCGTACAGCCCGCTGGTGGCCATGATCGAGTTGACCTGCTGGGTCTGGCGAGCGGTGAGGATCTGTTCGCCGCTGTGTTTGCAGAACCCGTCGTTGGCCAGAAAGCAGAACGCCCGGGCAAGGTCCACGCAATTCATGCGCAGCGCGCAATGGCTGAAGTAGCTGCGCAGCACGGCCTCGACGTCGTTGTGAAAATTGCCGAACGACTGCATCAGGTACGCCATGGCCGCGTTGCGCGCACGGTGCTGGTATTCGGATTCGGCGACCTTGCCGTCCACCATCACCTGCGGATTGCCGGACAGCCGACGGACAAAATCACGCATCGACAACGCCGGCGCGGCAAAGCGTGACTGGTTGATGTCGCAGATCACCAGGGCACCGGCGTTGATGAACGGATTGCGCGGGCGGCCGCGCTCGAATTCCAGCTGCACCAGCGAGTTGAACGGTTGACCGGAAGGCTCGTGGCCCAGGCGTTCCCAGATCGCTTCGCCGGAATGATCGATGGCCTGCACCAGGCTGAACACCTTGGAAATGCTCTGCACCGAGAACGGCGTATCGGCATCGCCCGCGCAATACAGCTCGCCGTCGTTGCCATACACGGCAATGCCCAACTGATTGGCCGGCACCGTGCCGAGGGCGGGAATGTAGTCAGCCACCTTGCCCTGACCGATCAACGGCCGGACGGCGTCAAGGATCTCGTTCAACAGCGCTTGCATGCCGGGTTCCGAAGTCTCGCCCCGTGGGATTGCGGGGACACGGAGGCTAGACGCTGTTGGTTGGCGCCGGATCACAGTTTCCTGAAACACCACCCTTGTAGCAGCTGTCGAGCCCCAGCGAGGCTGCGTTAGGCTGCGAAGCAGTCGTGAAACCAAGCGGCTCGGTAGTCCGGATGAATCGTGTGCACAGGGTTTAAGACTGCTTCGCAGCCTAACGCAGCCTCGCTGGAGCTCGACAGCTGCTACGGGGTTGCATTCTGGCTGAAGCGTTCCTGGGGCTGTGTATCGGAGTGTGTACAGACGCCCTTGTGACACACCCCATCCATAAAACCCCGCACCAAAGACACATCGCAGATACACCCGCTTGATGAACTGTGCGTGTTGATTGGCCAAGCCGATCAAAGCACTCAACTCACTCAACGCTACGGAGTATCACCATGTTCAATCTCTCGACTTCTTCCCTGACCATCGGCCTGATCATCGCAGGCGGCCTGGCCCTGTCCAACGTGGCTTCGGCTTCCGAATCCGAGGCGTTCAGCATGAAACAACTGGCCCACGGCTACAGCCAGGTCCAGGCCGACACCGCGCAAAAGCCTGCTGAAGGCAAATGTGGTGAAGGCAAGTGCGGCGAAGGCAAGTGCGGCGCCGGCGAGTAACCCCATTGTGCGGGGCAACCGCTGCCCCGCCTTTCTGACTGAACGGAGATCAAGCTCATGAACACCTCACTTTCATCGGCCGCCAAAGGCCTGCACCTGAGCCTCGATCGTGCCGGCAGCTGGCTCGCGCCTTTGACGCTGCGGCTGTTCATTGCATGGGAATTCTTCGAGTCGGGCCTGGAAAAATGGAACGGCGAGAACTGGTTCGCTGACATCCAGGACGCGTTCCCGTTTCCGTTCAACCACGTGCCGGCCACGCTGAACTGGGAACTGTCGATGTGGGCCGAGCTGATTTGCGCCCTGGCCATCCTGGTCGGCTTCGGAACGCGGGTCTCGGCCATCATTTTGATCGTTGTCACCGTTGTCGCGACCGCCGCCGTTCACTGGCCGGCCGATTGGTCTACATTGAGTGAGCTTGCTCAGGGTTACGCCATCAGCAACAAGGGGCACGGCAACTTCAAGCTGCCGCTGATCTACCTCGCCGCCCTTATGCCGTTGTTGCTCTCAGGTGCCGGCAAGCTCAGCCTGGATGCACTGTTGGCTCGATTCTTCTGGCGTCGCAATAACCGTTGACCGACCAGAGCCCGGCGCGTCCTCCACTCCCATAAGAACGGAGCATTCGCCATGAGCCTCACTCTCTACGGTTTTGACGGCAGTACCTATGTGCGCACAGTGAAGATGCTGCTTGCGGAAAAAGGTGCGGATTTCGACCAGTTGCAGGTCAATGTGATGAAAGGCGAACCGCACCTGCCCGAACACCTGGCACGCCATCCATTCGGCAAGGTGCCGGTCATCGATCACGACGGTTTCCGGATCATCGAAACCGACGCCATCGTGGCCTATCTGGACGAAGTCCTGCCGGGGCCTTCACTGACACCTGACAATGCCCATGACCGCGCTCGTACACACATGGTCATGGGTATCTACGACTCCTACGGCTACGGTGCGCTAGGCTCGGTGTTCGGCTACCACTTGTTCCCCGACTTTATCGGAGGGAAAAACGAGGAATCACGCCGCAAAGGCATCGAGACGTCGAAAATGGTCCTGCGTGAATTGATGAAAATCAAAGGCTCCGATCCCTTCGTCGCCGGCCAGGATCCGAGCCTGGGTGACTTTTACCTGGCACCGGCCTGTGCTTACATGGCAATGACGCCGGATGCACCGCAGGTGTTTGCGGTCAACGGCTTCGATGACTGGTGGAAACGGATTCAGGCGTTGCCCAGCTTTCAGGCCACACCACCGCAATAAGCTTCATCCCTCTCACTTGTGTAGATAGGAGCCACCATGAGCGTGACCACCCAATGGATCGAGATCGACAGCGACGACGGTAAATTCGGCGCTTACCTGGCCATTCCGCATACCCGCAAAGGCCCGGGGATCGTGTTGATCCAGGAGATCTTCGGCGTGAATGAACACATCCGCTCGGTCGCGGAGCAATACGCCGCCGATGGTTACCTGGTGATTGCACCGGACCTGTTCTGGCGCAACGGCCACCGCATCGAACTGGGTTACGACGAAGCGGGCTGGAAACGCGCCGTCGAGCTGATGAACGCCACGGACATCGACAAGGCGCAGAGCGACATCAAACTGGCCATCGATGCGCTGGATGCGCAGCCTGGCCTGGACGGCGGCATTGCCTCCATCGGTTACTGCTTTGGCGGCTTGCTGTCCTACCTCACCGCCGCCAACGGGCTGGTGGAAGTGGCCATCGCCTACTACGGTGGCGGCATCCAGAACCACTTGGACCGCGCCGATGAAATCGAGGTGCCGTTGCTGATGCACTTCGGTGAGCAGGACAGCCACATTTCCCTGGAAGCCGTGGAAAAAATCGCCGAGCGTTTCGAGAACAACGACAACGTGGAAATTGTCGTGTACCCGGAGGCCGAGCATGGTTTCAACTGCTCGCATCGCGACAGTTACAACCAGCGTGCAGCGGCTGAGGCACATGGCAATACGTTGATCTTTTTGGGGCAGGAGTTGTAAAAGCCTGACGCCTATGCAAAAGGCACCTTCATCAAGCGATGAAGGTGCCTTTTTTCTGCCTGTGATGGCCCCATCGGACAAGTCGGGTCGCCACATCTTTCAGGTCTGGCAAATACTGTGTGACCGGCATTGGCGGTTCGGCCCTTGTCGATGCGTTGAATGACGCGAAGTTCTAACCAGAAGTTATGGAGCAAACCAGCCTTGTAAGCCCTGCCTCAATCGACATGCTCAGTGAAGGCACTTCGGGGGCTGATGGGGGTGCGCAACCTGTGTCCGGTACGTCATCAACAAAAATAATCGTTGTGGGGCTAGGGATCGTTGTGATCATTGCCACCCTTCTCTACCTCTTCTGAGAAAGCTGCGTCACTCCTACGCAAGGCGATATTCGACGTGGTTTGCCCCCCTACTTCGCCGACCCATCATGCGGCTTATAAAACCGGAACATCCCGATTTCAGCGGTTTTGATGTACTCCTTGGCCCAGACCGGTTTCACCGTGCGGTCATGAAAATACATCGCGCCACCGGTGCGATCCGGCAGCTGTTTGTTCAGCGCCTTGCGCGCGATTTCCTTGGCCAGGGCATATTGCGTCTCTTCCTGGACCGTGTCCGGGCGTCCGTCGCACCACCACGAAAACTGGCAGCTCTTGGTCTCGGAACCTTGCTTGACCACCGCGCACACCGTGTCGGGAAAACCTTCGTGGCCGAGGCGGTTCATCACCACGTTGGCGACCGCTTCCATGTCGGCGGTGTCCTTGCCTTTGGCCTCCCAGTAAATGGAGCGAGCCATGCAGGTGATGGGGTCGTCCAGCGGTGACTTGCCGACGGGATCGACGGCCTGGACTTCAGGCTGGGTGATCGCCTCGGACTTCGGTACGGGCAGATCACCGCCCTTCTCCGCGGCTTTTTGCTCAAGTACTTGGGCCTTGTCTTCAGCCACTTCGTTTTTTTGCTGCTGGTCGTCGGCAATCACCTGGCCTGCGACAAGGGTAATGACGAGAAGCGTAGCTGACCATTTGAGGAGCATGGTGGAGACACTCTGTGTGGCGTCGAGGGAAGCGCCCGTTTGGCGACTTGGCTTCAGTGTAGTAGCCAAATCATGTCAGCAGGTGGACAACAAAGCGCAAAAAGGCATTGCGCGGCATGGGGTGGAATCGCGCATCATGAGCGCAGTCAATTCAAGGGAGATTTCCATGCGCGTCCTGTCATCCGCTCTGCGTTTTGCCGTGTTGCCGCTGGGGTTGGTGTTCACCGCCACCGCCATGGCGACCGAAGAGACACAACTGGTCGAGTCGATCAACGTTTACCGCAGTCAGGTGCAGCGTTGTGGCAGTCAGGCGTCATCGGTGTTGCCGCCTCTGACGAGCGATTCACGTCTGATCCTGTCGGCCAGCGGGCCCGTCGACTTGCAGCAGGCCATGGCTCGAGCGTCGTACCCGATGACCAACGTGCAAGCGATTATGTTGTCCGGACCGCGTGATGCACAGTCCGCCATGACGGCGATCAAGGAGAGCTTTTGCCAGGTGGTGTTGAACCCGCAATTCATCGATGTCGGTGTCAGCCACGAGGGACGCGACTGGCGCATTGTGCTCGCGCGACCGCAATTGACCGCGCATATGGGTGACGCCGCGGCTGAAGGCCAGAAGCTGCTGGGTTTGCTCAATACCGCCCGCGCCCAACCCCGCCAGTGCGGTGAACAATCGTTTGCAGCGACCACGCCGCTGGCCTGGAATGCAACGTTGGCGGCCGCGGCCGAAGCGCATACCCGGGCCATGGCCAATAACAATTTCTTCGACCACAAGGACCAAGACGGTCGCACACCGGGGGATCGCGCTGAACTGGCGGGTTACACCTATCAGGAGGTCGGAGAGAACATCGCCGCCGGGCAAGACACCCCGCGCAAGGTCGTCGATGGCTGGCTGGCCAGCCCCGGGCATTGCGCCAACTTGATGAACCCACAGTTCCGCGAGCTGGGCGCGGCCTATGCGGTTGATCCAAAAAGCGACGCCGGGATTTACTGGACAGCCATGTTCGGTACGCAATAAGGGCGATGGTCAGAGCGGTGGTCCACCGCTCTTACAACGTGTGTTGTTTGTTGCCGATTTTTTTGGCTTCTTCGATTGCCCAATCCAACGCCGCCTCCATGTCCAGCATATGGGGGGACGGGTGATGGTCCTCCTCAATGACCGAGCCGTCCGGCCGGTAAACACCGATGAACATTTTCAGAGAGCCGTCTTTTAATATCTCGGCTTTCACCTCGATCCTGCTTCCGTTGGAAAGCGTTTCCTTGTGTCCCTCATGGCGTTCAGTCATCGCTGCATCCTCTCGTCGGTGATAGCCGAGTAACGGGTTAATCGGGAATAACCCCCTTCTGTGCAAGCCGTTTCAACGCGTTGATCATGATCTCCTCATTGTTGACGACTTCGGTAAAACCCGCACGCCGAATCTTGTTCATATCAGAAATCATGTCGAACTCGGTGTTGAAGATGAAATCACCGAACGGCCAACCCACCAGCTTGTTGAACGGCATCAGGTTCAAGTTGTGGGCGCTGGCCAGATGCGCCCAGTCCTTTGCCTTGCCGGGCATGTGCCTGGCGAGGGAAAAGGGTTGAGGCGGCGCGACGTCCATACCCAATGCATGCGCGGCTTTGCTCCAGAGGCGCTCCCAACGGAACGGTTCGCCTACCAGGTTGAACGCTTCATTGCGCGCCGTCGGTGCCAGGGCCGCCCAAAGGCTGGCGCGAGCGAGCCAATGGGCATCGGTCACTTGCGCCACCACTTCGCGGTAGGTACGCATGGAACCCGGAAAGCGCAACGGAACACCGGCCGCCTTGCTCAACGCTGCGAACACACCGATCACCATCGCAATGTTCATCGGATTGCCGGCGATATCCCCCACCACCACATCGGGCCTGAGAATGGTCCAGTCGAGTCCTTCGCTGGCTTGACGTTCACGCAGCACATCTTCCTGCGCGTAGTAGAAGTTCGGTGCAATGTGGCGTGGGTCGTCCTCGTAAAACGGCGCCACGCTGGCCCCCAGATGAACGCCATAGACCTTGGCGCCCTGGTAATGCACCACGCGCTGAAGCGGTGCGCCGACCGCTTTCAAACCATCCAGCACGTTGCGCAGCATGGCGGCATTGATCTCGGATTCGCGCGCCAGATCCGGGTCGGTCTGCAAC
Source organism: Pseudomonas sp. LBUM1660 (assembly GCF_059695935.1). Lineage (NCBI taxonomy): Bacteria > Pseudomonadati > Pseudomonadota > Gammaproteobacteria > Pseudomonadales > Pseudomonadaceae > Pseudomonas > Pseudomonas sp. LBUM1660. Next base: position 3,692,437 of record NZ_CP166795.1, read on the forward strand.
GCGGCGTAAAACACGTGAGTGGTGTCAGATGCGCAAGCCAGTGCGACCTGGGTCGCTCGGGGATCACTCAGGTCACAATCGATCGTCTCGACGCCTTCGACGAAGGTCTTGCGCAGGGCTCGAACCTTCCATTCAGGGGCGTTGACCAGTGCCTCAACCAGTGCGCTGCCAATGATGCCGCTTGATCCGACTACCAGGGCTACGTGGGTATTGCTCATGAAGTGATCCTCTTTATTTCGCTGGGCAGTTGCCACTGGCATAAAAGTTATCATCGAAAAAATGAAAGCAATAGGCGATAGTTATTGAATCTTTCGGTCCTAATGGTTGTTAATCCAATGCTGGATTCCATCGACGAATTGCGCCTTTTCGCCGCTGTTTTTGAGGAAGGCTCTATCCGGGCCGCCTCTGAACGCCTCGGCATGACAGCCGCAGGCGGCAGCAAGCGCCTGCTCGCCCTTGAAGATCGTGTCGGCCGACGGCTGTTCAACCGCACCACGCGAAAATTGAGCCCGACGACGGATGGGCAAAAACTCTATCTGCATGCTCAAGCCATCCTCGCCAGCGTCCAGGACGCCGAACGAGGTTTGTTCGATGACACCGAGATCAGCGGTCGCCTGAGAATCACCACCTCCGCCACGTTTGCCCTGGTTTACTTGTCGGGCGTCGTCAGCAGCTATTTGACGTACTACCCGAAAGTCATCGTGGATCTGGACCCGACGGACCGGATGGTCGATTTGGTGGCCGAAGGCGTTGATCTCGCGATTCGCCACGGCGTCATGGCCGACTCAACCCTGATCGCACAGAAGATTTCACCCTCCCGGCGCCTGGTGTGTGCCGCCCCGGCGTATTGGGAAAAGCACGGTATGCCCTCCTCGCCAAAAGAGTTGCCACAGCATGACGGGCTGATAATCGGCAAGGAAAATCGCTGGACACTCACACGAGACGGCGTTGAGAAAACCGTGAAAATGCGCAGCCGTTTCGAATCCGGCCTGGGCGAAGTCGTGCGTCAAATGGCGCTTGACGGGCATGGCATCGCGCTGCTCGCGGACTGGCATGTCGGTGATGACTTGCGCTCCGGGAAACTGGCGGAAGCATTCGCCGACTGGACCGTCGAGCCCTCGAGCGGAATCTATGCGGTCTACCCATCCAGGGAAAACATCGCCCCTACTGTCCGCAGCTTTGTCGCTCATCTCAAGGAATGGATGGCGACCCACCCGATTGAAATCGACTGCGGGCCTTTCTGACTCCACACATCCCCTGTAGCAGCTGCCGAGGGTTCGCAGTGCCGGGATGGGTGTCGAACGGTCGCGACGAACCTGCCGGGACAGCGGCGTAATGCCACCTATACTCCATCCCACCAACCCCGCCCGGGGCCTGCACTACCAACAATAAAAAGCAGAGGTGGAACATGGTCTGGCAACAAATCTACGATCCCTTCGGTAACCCGGTGCTTTCAACCATTATGGCGGCGGTGCCGGTGGTGGTAATGCTGGCATCCCTGGCGTTTTTCCATATCAAGGCGCATCTGGCGGCCTTGCTGGCCCTTGGCTCGGCTTTGTTGATCGCCATTTTTGCCTTTGGCATGCCCGCAAACATGGCCGGCTCGGCGGCACTCTACGGCGCCGCCAACGGCCTGCTGCCAATTGGCTGGATTGTCCTCAACATCATCTTCCTGCATCGGCTGACCACCGAAAACGGCTCGTTCAAAGTGCTGCAGGATTCCCTTGCGCGCATCACCGACGACCGACGCCTGCAACTGCTGCTGATCGCCTTCTGTTTCGGCGCCTTCTTTGAAGGGGCTGCCGGGTTCGGCACGCCGGTGGCGGTGACCGGGGCGATTCTGATCGGTTTGGGCTTCTCGCCGCTGGCCGCCTCCGGTCTCGCGTTGATCGCCAACACCGCGCCCGTGGCGTTCGGTGCGCTGGGCACGCCCATCATCACCCTGGCCAAGGTCACCGGCCTGGATGAGATGGAGCTGTCGATGATGGTCGGCCGGCAGCTGCCGTTTTTCTCGGTGCTCGTGCCGTTCTGGTTGATCTGGGCCTTTGCCGGCTGGCGCAAGATGCTGGAGATCTGGCCGGCCATTCTGGTGGCCGGGGTCAGTTTCGCCGTGCCGCAGTTCCTGGTGTCCAACTACCATGGGCCGATGCTGGTGGACGTGATCGCCGCGCTGATCTCCATGGCGTGCCTGACCGGTTTCCTCAAGGTCTGGAAACCGGCCACGATTCACACCTCTGCCGCCCTGACCGGGCGCGTCGACAACTCGAAAATCGACGAGGAGCATCAGCAAAAACCCGAAGCCAGCGGGACCTTCGCCAGCGACGCGAAACCGGCGGTGATGCGCGCGTGGATGCCGTGGATCATCCTCACCGTGTTCGTGTTCGCCTGGGGCACCCAGGGCTTCAAAAACATGTTCGATACCCGCCCGGCAATCGATCCGGCCACTAATTCGGCCAAGCTCGATCCACAGGGCAAACCGATGCGCGAAGCCAACCCGATCTTCGCCCCGGCCGTGACCTTCACCACCATTCACCAGCAGATCGAGAAAGTGCCACCCGTGGTGCCCGCGGCTAAAACCGAGGAAGCGGTCTACAAGTTCACCTGGTTCACCAGCACCGGCAGCGGCATCCTCCTGGCGGCCATCGTCGGCGGCCTGCTGATGGGCTATTCCATCCCACAACTGGCACGCCAATACCTGCGAACGCTGTGGGTGGTGCGTTACTCACTCATCACGATCGTGGCCATGCTCGCCCTCGGCTTCCTCACCCGCTACTCAGGCCTGGACGCCACCATGGGCCTGGCCTTCGCCGCGACCGGCATCTTCTACCCCATGTTCGGCACCCTCCTCGGCTGGCTCGGCGTGGCGCTGACCGGCTCCGACACCGCCTCCAACGTGCTGTTCGGCGGCTTGCAACGAGTGACCGCCGAGCAATTGGGCATCAGCCCGGTGCTGATGGCCGCGGCCAACAGTTCCGGTGGGGTCATGGGCAAAATGGTCGACGCCCAGTCGATCGTGGTCGCGTCCACGGCAACTCGCTGGTACGGGCATGAAGGGGAGATTCTGCGGTATGTGTTCTTCCACTCGATTGTGCTGGCAATTCTGGTCGGTGGGTTGGTGACGTTGCAGGCTTATGTGGCGCCGTTCAGCAGTATGGTGGTGGGCGGGCATTAGACACAACGCTTCGCTGTCGCGGCGCGAGGCCGATAATCCCGTCTGGCTCAACAACAAGCGGGTGATCGGCCGATCCTGCTGCGCAGCAATGATTAGAACATCCACGCGACTGTGGGCGCGGGGCTGGTGCGTGAAGTGTGGCTGGTGGTCCACAGCGACATTCGGCCCACCCCGTCGGTGCAGGCGGTGATGCGTTTCCTGGTGTCCTGTTTCGAAAACTGAGTCAGTGCGCCAAACACTGCTTTACTGATTCAGATCCTGAACCAACGGGAAGCGCCCCCCATGGAACGTCTCACCGCCAAAGACTTCGCCCCGGAACTGCTGGAGCTCTACGACTACTACGCCCACGGCAAGATCAACCGGCGCGAGTTTCTTGATCGAGCGGCGCTGTTCACCCTCGGCGGTCTGACGGCCAGCGCCCTCCTCGCCTCCCTGAGCCCGAACTACGCGCTCGCCGAGCAGGTTGAATTCACCGACCCGGACATCCTCGCCGAGTACATTGCCTATCCATCGCCCAAGGGCCACGGCAATGTTCGCGGCTATCTGGTGCGCCCGGCCAAAGCCACCGGCAAGGTGCCGGCGGTGCTCGTCGTGCATGAAAACCGTGGGCTAAACCCTTACATCGAAGACGTCGCCCGACGCGTCGCCAAGGCGGGGTTTATTGCGCTCGCCCCCGATGGCCTGAGTTCGGTGGGCGGCTATCCCGGCAACGATGAAAAAGGCAAGGAGTTACAAGCGGCTGTCGATCCGGAAAAGCTGATGAATGACTTTTTCGCCGCCATCGAGTGGCTGATGAAAAACGACAAGACCACGGGGAAAGTCGGCATTACCGGGTTCTGCTATGGCGGCGGCGTCTCAAATGCGGCCGCTGTGGCTTACCCGGAACTGGCGGCAGCCGTGCCCTTTTATGGCCGTCAGCCAAAGGCTGAGGATGTGCCGAAAATCAAGGCGCCGCTGCTGCTGCATTACGGTGAACTGGACAAGGGCATCAACGAAGGCTGGCCGGCGTATGAAAAAGCGCTGAAAGCCTCGGGCAAAACCTACGAGGCCTATATTTACGCAGGCTGCAATCACGGTTTTCATAACGACTCTACGCCTCGCTACGATGAAGCCGCGGCTAAACTCGCGTGGGACAGGACCGTGGCCTGGTTCAACAAATACCTGGTTTAGGGTTGAGTGCCTTGGCGTGCAGGCTTCGCATCACGCGTCGGCCTGCACCACTTCAATTCCCAGTTTCCGGTAATCCCCGACATCGCCCGACGCCACGTGCTGCTCGGTAATCAGCGTATGCACGCGGTTGCACGGCGCGACCACGAAAGGCTCCACCGCCCCGAGTTTGTCGGCCGTGGTCACGGCAACGACGTGGGACGCGCTGTCGAGCATCGCCTGCTTCACCGGCACCTCATCAAAATGCAACGAGCTGATGCCGACGTCCGGGTGAATCGCGCAAACCCCGGTGAACAGCAGGTCCGCCTTGATGCCCTGGATCAGCCGCAAGGTTTCATGCCCACTGGCAGACATCGTCGCTGGATTGAGTTGGCCACCGGCCAGAATCACCTTGATGCCTCTGTACTCAGCCAACGTGATCGCGATCATCGGCGAGGCCGTAATGGCTGTGATGGAAATGTCCGCAGGCAGTGATCGCGCGATCTGCAGCGTGGTGCTGCCGGAATCGAAAATCACAATCTGGCCGTTTTGCACTCGGCGTGAAGCGAGTTGCGCCAAGTGGGTTTTCACTTCATCGGTTTCGCCGACTCGAGTGAAGAAATCCTTGCCGGTGTCCTTGGGACGAGGCAGCGCGCCGCCGTGGACCCGCTGCACCAGGCCGGCGCTGTGCAGCTCCGACAGGTCGCGGCGAATGGTGTCTTCCGAAACGGCGAAATGCTGGCTCAACTCCGAGGCCATGACCTTGCCGTCGCGTTCGAGGATCAGGAGGATTTTTTGCCGGCGGACAGAAGGCAGTTCGGTTACCGAATGCTGATCTTGCATGTTTATGCCTGAATTTGCGTGTTTGTGCGAGATTAGCCAAACCGTTGCTCAAACACAATCGTGGTTTTGTTTTCTGGCAAACTCCCCCGAAGCCTCCATCCAGAGCAGTCACTCCATGCATTTCGCCCTTGTCTCAAACGGTTCACTCCTCACGCCTGAGCAGCCCGACGCAACTGTGCCGTGGTGGAGTTTCACCAAGACGGTACTCGCCGCCGCAGGGATGTCGCTGGTGCGTGATGGTTTGATCGGTCTGGATGATGTTGCGCCTGAAGGCCCGTTCACGTTGCGCCAGTTACTGCGGCATGAAGCCGGATTGGCGGATTACAGTGAGCTCGCGGACTACCACGCCGCCGTGGCCCTCCATGACGCACCTTGGTCAGCCGCTGAAATGCTGCAACGGCTTGATGCGACCAGGTTGCGTTATTCACCTGGAAACGGCTGGCGATACTCGAACGTGGGCTATCTGTTCGTTGCCAGACTCATTGAGCGCGTGACCGGCCTCACGCTTGAAGAAGCACTGACCCAACGCGTGTTCGCCCCTCTCGATTTATCGCGCGTACGTCTCGCAACGAAGCAATCCGATCTGGATGGCGTGAACATGGGAGCCGCCGCCACTTACGACCCGGGCTGGGTCTATCACGGTTTGCTGGTTGGTCCGCTTGCTGAGGCGGCCCTGTGTCTGGACCGTTTACTGGATGGGCATTTGCTGCCGCAATCACTGCTGCGTGAGATGCAAACGGCACGTACGCTGGGCGGACCGATGGCTGGCCGGCCCTGGGTTGTTCCGGGTTACGGCCTTGGATTGATGCAGGGCACCGTGGAGGGTGGCCTGACCTTGAGCGGTCATACGGGAGCCGGTCCGGGCAGCATCATTGCGGTCTACCGCTGCGTTGATGGCAGCCGCTCGGCGAGTTGCGCGGTGTTTCGTGAAGATGGAGAGGAAGGCGCTGTGGAGGCCGAGGTCGTGCGCCACCTGATGAGCGCCGTACTTGAATAAATCTGAGAATCACCTGACCGCCCTTCCTCAAAAAAGCAGCGTTGAGACCTCGATGCGTGGAACTCACCAATATCCTGTGGCGAGGGAGCTTGCTCCCGCTGGGTCGCGAAGCGGCCCCAAAATCCGCAACCCGGATCATTCAGATAAACCGCGAGCACAGGTTTTACGACTGCTGCGCAGCCGAACGGGAGCAAGCTCCCTCGCCACAGGTGCGGGGGCGGTCAGACCTCGATGTGGGGAATTCACAAATATGTTTGGCGGATACATGGATCACTTTGACTGTGCGTCAGTTGCTCGCTACTCGCGCCCCGTTTCCAGCCGTCACCAACCCCTTCAACGACGCATCAAACTGTTTCAACGCATTCAGCTGCACCGCATTTTGCTGGTCAATCTGCGCAGCAATTTCCGGGGCGGCTTTGCCATGAACCCAGACCGAAGGCATCTGCTGTTCACGTGAGCCTTCAGCCTTACCAATGTATTGCAGGTTCGAGTCGTAGAACTTGGCCAGGAATCGCGCTTCAACCTGGTTGTTGCGTTTGGACACCAGACGGCTGTAGGTGTCGAGCATCACCACCACATCGGGATGGGCTTGCACCAAGGCGTCGAGATTGTCGTAGACGGTCACCGAAGCAAATTGTTTTTGCAGCGAGCCCATCAGCCAGTTGATCGCAAGTGCAGGATCGGAACTGTTGACGAAGGCGTTACTGATGCGCGAATCCAGTGCGGGGTTCTTCGCGCCGTTCAGCGCTACTGAATGGTACTGCTCGAGGTATTCGATCGTGTTGAGGGTGTTTTCGCTGTAAAGCACGCCCACCGATTGAGTCGACTGCAAGCTGGCGGCGCTGTCGGCCATCGGCAGGAAATGGCAGGACGGGTCGGCCGCGTAGGCCGGCACAGTGGCGGCAACACTGCCGGTCAATACGGCGACAAGGGCCAGCAAGGTAGAGATTCTCATCGCGCAGGTTCCTTCAGAGGCGACTTTGGTATGACGCTATCCTCCGCTCATGACAAAAAAACAGAACTTGCATTCCTTGATGGTGATTATTGATTAAACGAATGGTTGCGTAGTGAGCCATGCGGCCTGACTCAGCGCCTGATCCAGCGATTGAACGTGAGGGCGAGTGGATATCTGCGCGAAGCCGATTATGCTTCAGAAAACCTTGCAGCGATGCGAGGCCGTCAACCTGTGTGCATGCTTCGCGCAATCCGTAATCCGACGACATAAGCCCAAGGGCCTGGGTGCGGCAAGAAAGGTAATTAGGTACTCCGGCCTATAACAAGAACGACGGAGAAGACTCATGGCCGCAATCGACAACACATCCTCGGGCAGCACGCCCCACCACGGCATCACCAAGGAGGAGCGCAAGGTCATTTTTGCCTCGTCCCTGGGCACCGTGTTCGAGTGGTACGACTTTTACCTGTATGGCTCCCTGGCCGCGATCATCGCCAAGCACTTCTTCGCCGGCGTCAATGAAACAACGTCCTTCATCTTCGCGCTGCTCGCGTTCGCCGCCGGCTTCGCGGTGCGCCCCTTCGGCGCCATCGTGTTCGGTCGATTGGGCGACATGATCGGGCGCAAGCACACCTTCCTCATTACCATTGTGATCATGGGTATTTCCACCGCCATCGTCGGTTTTCTGCCCGGCTACGCGACCATGGGCGTGGCGGCACCGATCATCCTGATCACCTTGCGCCTGTTGCAAGGCCTGGCGCTAGGCGGCGAGTATGGCGGCGCGGCGACCTACGTCGCGGAGCATGCGCCGAAAGGCAAGCGTGGTTATTTCACTTCGTGGATTCAAACCACCGCGACCCTTGGCCTGTTCCTTTCACTGCTGGTGATTCTCGCCTGCCGGACGATCCTCGGCACCGAAGCCTTCGAGGCCTGGGGCTGGCGGATTCCGTTCCTGCTGTCGATCCTGCTGCTGATTGTCTCGGTGTACATCCGCTTGCAGCTCAGCGAGTCGCCGGTGTTCCTGAAAATGAAGGCCGAGGGCAAGTCCTCCAAGGCGCCGCTGACCGAATCCTTCGCCCGCTGGGACAACCTGAAAATCGTGATCATGGCCCTGCTCGGCGGCACCGCCGGCCAGGCGGTCGTCTGGTACACCGGGCAGTTCTATGCGCTGTTCTTCCTGCTGCAAACACTGAAAATTGACCCGCAGACCGCCAACTTGTTGATCGCCGGATCGTTGCTTATCGGCACGCCGTTCTTCGTCATTTTCGGCAGCTTGTCCGATCGCATTGGCCGCAAGGGCATCATCATGGCCGGCTGCATTATCGCGGCGCTGACTTACTTCCCGATCTTCCATGCGTTGACCCAATACGGTAACCCCGACGTGTTCGTAGCGCAGGCGAAGAACCCGGTCACGGTGATCGCCGATCCTGACCATTGCTCGTTCCAGTTCGACCCGGTGGGCAAGGCCAAATTCACCAGTTCCTGCGACCTCGCCAAGACCGTACTGGCGAAGCGGGCCATCCCCTACAAGAACGAGAAGGCTGAACCAGGCACTGTCGCTCAAGTACGCATCGGCGACAAAGTAATCCCGAGCTTCGAGGGAACCGGCATGCCGGCCGCCGACTTCAAAGCCAAAAACGATGCCTTCACCGCCTCCCTCGGCACCGCGCTCAAAGAGGCCGGTTACCCCGAGAAAGCCGATCCGGCCAAAACCAACTACCCAATGGTGCTGCTGCTCCTGACCATCCTCGTGATCTACGTAACGATGGTCTACGGCCCGATCGCCGCCTGGCTGGTGGAACTGTTCCCGGCGCGCATCCGCTACACCTCGATGTCGCTGCCCTACCACATTGGCAACGGCTGGTTCGGTGGCTTCCTGCCGACGGTGGCATTCGCCATGGTCGCGGCCACGGGTGATATCTACTACGGCCTCTGGTACCCGATTGTCATCGCCGTGATGACCGCCGTCCTGGGCATATTCTTCATGCCGGAAACCAAGGATCGGGAGATTCATCACACATAAAGCCGGACACTTGCCCTCTCGTGAGCGAGAGGGCAATCCTTTTTACCGCGCGGTGATGGATCAAATGGTGAAAATGGTGAAAATGGGGACGGATCTATTTGTTTACCACATGCACCGTGTAGCAGCTGGCGAAGCCTGCGTTCGGCTGCGCAGCAGTCGTGAAATCGGTAAATGCGGGGTTTCAGGAGAACCGCGTGCTCAGGTTTTACGACTGCTGCGCAGCCGAACGCAGGCTTCGCCAACTGCTACATTCCCCAGCGCTTTGTAAAACGAATTGAACCCCGCGCCTCATCGTGTTTTCGAAACCCTGTAAGCGCCGATCTTTGATCACGAGCAGCGCCATTGGAGAGGAATTCCCGATGAACCGTAGACTGCTGTTTCTGCTCGCCAGCCTGAGCCCCACGCTGGTGTTCGCTGAAGGCTGTGACGTCCTGACCCGATCCCAAAGCCCTTCCGTTCCGGTGGTCGAGTCCCATAGTTGCTATGAGTACGAAGGCATGCCGGTGAATGCCATCGATTGGTCATGCAGCAACGAGAGCAAGGACATGCTCACCAGCACCAAGAAAAAAGTCGAACAATGCGACGATCATTATCAGGCCTCCTGCATCGCGACCCTCACCCAGGAATCCCTGGCCAACCCTCACTCCACCAGTAAGGACAAGAACAGCAAGTCGCTGAACATCCCCGACAATGCTCAGGTCACCACGTATTACTACGGCGCGGAACACTTGGCCCAATCGAAGATTGATTGCGAATCGGGCGGTGGTCACTGGAAAGCGAAGTGATGTCGCTGGCTGATACGTCGCCGTTACATCGCGCGATTCGCTGTATCCGCGGTGTTACCTTACCGACCGTGTTGTCACTTCTGCGGTGCCCGGCGGGCCAATAGAGTATTGGCTTCGGTGTGTTGGCCGGGTCGAGAACCTCTCGCCCCGGCTGTCCGCCGATCCCCCCATCACGGAAGAGGTGACACCATGAGTTTCGTAACCGTTGAAAAAAACCAGAGCAGCGCCCCGTCGGAAGCCGATATGAAAAAGGCCATGACTGAATCTGGCGGCAAACCCGGGGAGGTCACCGGGACCAACGCGGCCCGGAAGCTGACGTACACCGGCACGGTCAATCACACCGTGTATGAGAACAAGCTGATCGAGATTGCCAAGGGCAAACGAACCAGTTGGAACTTTGTCTGGGCCGACGCGAAGGTGAGTACACCGGCGCATTAAGGCTACGGCGGGGCGGGCGCACGGCCGCCCCGCTGTTTCAACTCGCGGATCCCTTGATACAACCCGGTTACGCAGGCTGTTACCTTGCTGGTTTAACACCCCTCCCCGCTGTAACGCCAAGACACTTCGCCGCCCTGAACCCTGCGCCTACTGTAAAGCCGTCAATGTGTTTAGAAGGTGCCGCCCGATCACTTGTCGGATTCGCTGCCCGCTGGCCATTGATTGCCTAACACAACCAAGGAAGAGGAAAGCCATGAGTAAGTCGAGCGCTGTAAGCAATCAAGCTCTGCAACTTCACAATGATGTGCAAGAGGCCTTCAAGTCATTCCAAAGTGTCGCCCCAGCGAGCCTGAAAACGTCGGACTACAGCAAGGTGTTGACGTCGACCCTGGCAGCCACTCAAAAATCGGTCACGATAGAAATCGCACCCGATGACCTGACCCTGCTCAAGCAGTCAGGCTACAAGCTGTGCTTTGCCAAGAAAGTCGGCAACGAAGCCTATAACGTTGTCTGGCAGTCCTATGACAAGTACCTGAGCAACAACGGCTTCAGCTGGACCCCGCAATACCAACTGTTCGGGTCCAATACTTTTCAGGCTGACGTGACGGTGAAGGTCTCGACCAACATCGTCACGATCGGTCTGGGACAACAATCGGAACTCAGCCCGGAAGGTTTGCTGGGCCCGGCGGTAACCGGTGGCCCTGCCATTTCCATCACCCTGGATAACGAATACGGCCCGATCCATCCTGGCATCAACCAGTTGTCCGTCGGCATCGACGGCAAGCAGGTCAGCACGCCGATCTACGTTGCCACGAACCAGGTGGTCACCGGCAATACCGTTTTGACCCCTGTCGAGACCATTCTCGTGTGGTTCGAACAGAACGTGCAGACCAGCACCATGTTCAGCACGTCGCGGTCCAAGGCCATCGAAATCGACCTGACTGTCGTTAACGATGCAACCCGCCTCTACGAAGGCGGGGCATGGAAAACCGTGTAATCGTCGCACCCGGGGGCAACCTCGCGGTTGCCCCTTCCACTCAAGGAACATCACCGTTTCCCCGGGCGAAATAGCCCGTCAACGACCGACAGATGGACTCCGCCAGATCTTCCTGGGTCGCGATGCCATAGGGTCGATTGCGATCGTACTGCTCTGACCAGCGAATCCGGCCCTGAGCGACATCAATCAGTCGCACCGAGGCCCGGACACGGCTCGGTTCCACCCGCACGCTGCCCTCCAGCGAATAATTACCGCGCCCGGCGCGCATGACGTCCGATGCGGTGACGCTGCTACGTGGCACCTTCATCAATACGTGGTTGCCATGGCTTTGCGCCTGCTCGAACGACTCGAACAGCCGGCAGCTCAACTCTTCACACAAGCCTTTGGTGAAGTCATCGCCGTCGCGGGTGATGCAGGTAAACGGCTGAATCTGCAAAACAGGATGGCGGGTCGCGATGGTTTTGGGCCTGAGTCGCTGGTAAGCCAACCGATAACAACCGGCCGGAATGCTCAGACGGACCGGGTCTTGCTGCCCCAGGGTGGCGTAATGGATCGCGAGTTTGCGCCGCAACCGACCCACCTGCACGCGCACTACCGGATCGTCGCCGGTACAGTAAACCGCCGGGTCACGGCGAAACACCGCGATGCCGATGGCATGCTCGGTGAGCGGGATATTGGAAAATTGAAGATCGTGATCGACCAGGAAACGCAGCAAACTGCCCATGCGCCTGGACTTGGAAAACACCGGACTGGCCAGCAACAGCCCCAGCCCCCGCTCTATCTCTTCGCGATCGAGTGGCTCGGGAACGCCCTCGGCACTTGAATGGCCTACATGCTTGATTACCATTGCCTGCCTCCGTGCAGGTTACCGACAATCGCTCACCACCCCTGTTGAAGTGGATATTGACACTGAAGTCGTACTCCATGGCCACGCTCAACGCCCGATCCCGCAAAGGCTCGGACGCTGCAACGTCGAAGCTTAGCAGTCGTTACGCAATGGCGAAGATATTGTGCTGATCGCGGCGTTCGCCCAGGTAATCAGCAGCAACGCGTCGTGCATTGCTTGCCGCCGTAGCGGGCTTCCTGCCGCTCGCGAAGAAACGCCGAATGGCTCATCACCGGTTCTTGCGGGTTTTTGACTGCCATCTGGGCGACGTAGTTGTCGTAATCGGGGACGCCGACCATCAAACGCGCACTCTGGCTGAGGAAGCGGGCGGCTTGCTGCAGTTTACGGAACATGGCAACGCTCTCATTGTGAGTAGGGAGAGGGCCATGAAAGCGCACTTATGTATCTGGAATGTGTCCGTTCGGCCGAGATATGTATCGGAACCTGTAGGAGCCAGGCTTGCCGGCGAAGGCGTACTTGAGAGCGCCTTCGCCGGCAAGCCTGGCTCCTACAGGTCCAACTCTGATCCGTAGTTTTCTGCAGCTTCTGATGCTGTACCAAAACCACCCCTCGTCCAACAATGAGCGAAACACGGCCACAGTTTGTTAATATCCACCCGCTTTTTTCGTCTGACTCATCAGGCGCTACAGATTTCCCGTCGCAACACAGGAATGCTTTTCCATGAGTACGTTGTTTTCCCGTCGCACGGTCGTGCGCGGTATGGGCTTGTTGGGGCTCGGCCTGCTCGCCGGCTGCGATGACAGCCCCAAGCTCTCGTTCAAGTACGGCAAAGACCTCAGCGACAAGATCATGGGACGCACCTTCAAGCTCAAAGACGCCGAAGGCGAAACGAAGATGCTCACCAGCTATCGCGGCCTGATGCCGATGGTGTTCTTCGGTTTCACCCAATGCCCGGCAGTCTGCCCCACGACCCTGGCCCGTGCGGCGCAAGCCAAGAAACTGATGGGCCGTGACGGCGAGAAGCTGCAGGTGATCTTCATCACCCTCGACCCCGAACGCGACACGCCGCAAATGCTCGACGCCTACGTCAAGTCTTTCGACCCGAGTTTCGAGGCGCTGCACGGCACGCTGGAAGAAACCGCCGCCACCGCCAAGGAGTTTGGCGTGTTCTTCGAAAAGATCCCGAGCGGTTCGACCTACACCCTTTCCCACACCGCGACCAGCTACGTCTTCGACTCCCGGGGCAACTTGCGCCTGGGGCTGTCCGCGTCCCTTACGGCTCAAGAGTGCGCAGAAGACCTGCTCACTGTCATGGAAGTCTGCTAATGAATTCGCCCCACGCAAACACCGTTTTCTCGCGACGTGTAAAACAACTGGTCCTGGGATGCGCCCTGATCGGCATGGCCTGGCAGGTATCGGCGCAAACCCGAGTGGACGACGCCTGGGTCCGCGCGACTGTTGCCGGCCAGCCATCGACGGGGGCCTTCATGACCCTGCAAGCCGACAGCGACAGCAAACTGCTCAGCGTGCAATCGCCTGTCGCCAAAACCGTGCAAATCCACCAATCAACCATGAAAGACGACGTGATGAGCATGCGTCAGGTCGACTCCGTCGCGCTGCCGGCCGGCAAGCCGGTGAGTTTTGATCCTCACGGCTACCACGTGATGCTGATGGACCTGACGGCGCAGGTTAAGGAAGGCGATAAAGTCCCGCTGATCCTGACCGTGGAAAACGCTAAGGGCGAGAAAGAGACGATTAAGGTGGAAGCCGAAGCCCGGGCACTCGGCATGGCTGACCACAGCAAGATGCATTAACGCTGTTCACCCAAGTGCGGGCATCCACATGTGTGGCGACGCGGCTTTTGTGACAATGAGGTTTACCTGTGGCGAGGGGGCTTGCCCCCTCGCCACAGGTTTATGTTCGGCTGATCTTATTTAACGAGTCGCTTTTCCTTGGAAGGTCGGTAGCCGAAATACGAGCTGTAGCACTTGCTGAAATGGCTCGGCGACACAAAGCCACACGCCACCAGCACGTCCACCTGGGACAGCTCCGTATGCTGGAGCAGCCGCCGCGCTTCGGTAATCCGCAGCTCCATGTAATACCGTTGCGGTGTGGTGCCCAGTTGCTCCTTGAACAAGCGCTCGAGCTGCCGGCGAGAACGACCCGCGTAGACCGCCAGTTGCTCCAGTTCCAAAGGCTCTTCGAGGTTGGCGTCCATCAGCTTCACCACCTCGCGCAATGGCGCGCTCACACAGACATTTTCCGTCGGTTTGATACGTCGGTAACGGGACTCCTCGAACGCCAGGATGTCCTCAATCCCCTCGACAAGCGCTTTGCCGTAAAGGCCTTTGATCCAGTCCAGCGCCATGTGAAAGGCCCCGGACGGACTGGACGCCGTCAGCCGGTCTCGATCGATGATGTAGGGCTCGCTGCTGACCTGCGTCGCCTTGCAGAAATCCGCGAGCGCCGGACGATGTTCCGGGTGAATCGCGCAACGGTAACCGTCAAGCAGACCAGCCTTGCCCAGGAACCACGCACCATTCCAGAGCCCGGCCAGACCGACACCCTGGTCTGACGCTGTGCGCAACAGGCTGATCAAGCCTTCGCTGGCCTTGAGTTCTGTCCGGTAACCGCCGCAAATCACCAGCAGGTCCAGCGCTTTGACCGCTGCACAATCGATACGGGCATCGGGCCGAATGACCAGGCCCAAATCGCTGACGACTTCGCCGTCATTCAATCCAAACGTGCGGGAAGAGAACGAATCAGGTCGTAGCAGATTGGCCGTGACCACCGTATCCAGCGCCTGGGTGAACGCCGGCAGCGAGAAATGTTCGAGCAGCAGAAAGCCTGCGCGGACCGTTTGCCGGGTCCCATCGGAGTGTTCATTCAGATAGCGAAGGTTCTTGCCCTTCATGCCTCCGCTGAATTGGCGTCGTTCGATCAATGCTCGATCCACTCCATTACGTTACCGAACCGGTTGTCTGGTGCGTTGATAAAGCGCCATGTTAACCCGCAGCGCCACTGCGGCGTATCCACTCGAGCGCCAGAGAGGGCTCTGCCTCAGTTATTTATACTCAAATGCCAGCTTAATAATATTTTACCGATACCAGGGTCATCCCTAGTCTTGAGCCCAAGAAATGGCAGGCCGTTCGCGACCTCACTCCAACTTCGAAGGGTATTGAGATGACCACTGAAAAAATAACAACGGATACGCTGATTGTTGGCGCCGGTCAGGCTGGCGTGGCCATGAGTGAACACTTGAGCAAACTCGGCGTGCCGCACCTGGTGCTGGAGCGCAACCGTATTGCCGAGCGCTGGCGCACCGGGCGCTGGGATTCGCTGGTGGCGAATGGTCCGGCGTGGCACGACCGGTTCCCAGGTCTTGAGTTCGACGATCTGAGTCCCGACGAATTTGCCCCGAAAGAACGCGTCGCCGATTACTTCGAAGCCTACGCCAAGAAGTTCAACGCCCCGATCCGCACTGGCGTCGACGTTCTGAAAGTCGAGCGCAATGTCGGTCGCCCGGGTTTCACCATTGAAACCTCTGAAGGCGTAATTGAAGCTAACCGCGTGGTGGCGGCCACTGGACCTTTCCAGCGTCCGGTCATCCCGCCGATTGCGCCGAAAGATCAGCCTTTCATGCAGATCCACTCGGCCGACTACCGCAACCCGGCGCAACTGCCTGAAGGCGCGGCGCTGGTGGTCGGTGCGGGATCGTCCGGCGTGCAGATTGCCGACGAATTGCAGCGTGCCGGGAAGAAGGTTTACCTCTCCGTCGGCGCCCACGACCGCCCTCCTCGCGCTTATCGAAACCGTGATTTCTGCTGGTGGCTGGGTGTGCTGGGCGAGTGGGATCAGGCGGCGATGAAACCTGGACGCGAGCACGTGACCATCGCGGTCAGCGGTGCCCATGGCGGGCGCACCGTGGACTTCCGTGGACTCGCCCATCGCGGCATGACGCTGGTGGGTTTGACTCAATCGTTCAACGGTGGCGTGGCGACATTCCAGCCGAACCTGGCCGACAACCTGGCGCGTGGCGATGAGAACTATCTGACGCTGCTCAATGCCGCCGATGCCTACATCGAACGCAATGGCCTGGACTTGCCGGAAGAACCTGACGCGCGCCACGTGTTCCCGGATCCGGAGTGCGTGACGAACCCGGTTCTTGAGCTCGACCTGACCAAGGCCGGCGTGACCTCGATCATCTGGGCCACCGGTTTTACCACGGATTACAGCTGGCTCAAGGTCGATGCCTTCGACGACAAGGGCAAGCCCCAGCATCAACGCGGCGTGTCGAGCGAGGCTGGCGTGTATTTCCTCGGCCTGCCGTGGCAGTCCCGCCGCGGCTCTTCGTTCATCTGGGGTGTCTGGCATGACGCCAAGTACGTGGCAGATCACATCGCCATTCAGCGCTCTTATCTTGACTACCACGATGCGGCGCATCGCGAGGCTGAGCAGGCCCCGACAGCCCTCAAAACCACGGTCAGCGCTTAAGTCTTTTCTGTCAGGAGCTAAAAATGTCCACGCCAACCCATACCCGTATTCGCATGTTCAACACCAAGGAAACCTACCCGAACCAGAGCCTGGACAACGACCTGTGCCAGGCGGTCCGGGCCGGCAACACCGTTTATGTTCGTGGCCAGGTCGGGACGGATTTCGAGGGCCGACTGGTGGGGCTGGGTGACCCGCGTGCTCAGGCCGAGCAAGCCATGCGCAACGTCAAGCAATTGCTGGAAGAGGCTGGCAGCGATCTCAGCCACATTGTGAAAACCACGACTTATCTGATTGACCCGCGGTATCGCGAGCCGGTTTATCAGGAAGTGGGCAAGTGGCTCAAAGGCGTGTTTCCGATTTCGACCGGGTTGGTGGTGTCGGCGCTGGGGCAGCCGCAGTGGTTGATGGAGATTGATGTGATTGCGGTGATTCCTGAGTAAGACAGCAGACCGAGTCGCGGCCTTCGCGAGCAAGCCCGCTCCCACAGGGGATCTTCAGCGAACACATAATTTGTGAGCGATCCGATCCAAATGTGGGAGCGGGCTTGCTCGCGAAGGCGCCAGAACAGACACCACCTTCTCCAAGGCCAACCAAGGAGCAAAACCCATGACGTTCTCCATCGCCGCCCGTTGCCCCGAAACCGGTCAGTTCGGCATTGCGATCAGTTCCTCCAGCATCGCCGTCGGCGCCCGTTGTCCCTGGCTGTTGCCGGGTGTCGGCGCCGTCTCCACACAAAACATCACCCTGCCCTCATTAGGCCCGGAAGTGCTAGCCCTGATGGAACAAGGCCTGGCGCCGGCCGAAGCGCTGGACAAGGTGTTGACCCGCAACGGCTACAGCCAATACCGCCAGATCACTGCCATCGACCACCTCGGCCAGACCGCGCATTTCAGCGGTGCGCAAACCCTGGGTAACCACAACGCCGTCTGCGGTGAACAATGCGTCGCCGCTGGCAACATGCTTGCCGACCGTTCGGTCATCGAGGCCATGGTCGAAGCGTTCGAACACGGCGAAGGCCAACTCGCCGACCGCTTGCTCACCGCTATGAAAGCCGCCATCGCTGCCGGTGGCGAAGCGGGGCCGGTGCATTCGGCGGCGCTGGTGGTGGTCGGCGAACTGACCTGGCCAATCATCAACCTGCGGGTCGATTGGGCGGACGAGAACCCGATCGGTCAGCTGGAAAAACTCTGGGACGCTTATCGCCCGCAAGTTCAGGACTACATCGACCGCGCCCTCGCCCCCGACAAGTCCCCCGGCTACGGCGTCGCCGGAGACGACCGATGAGCGCCAGTCGCGATTTGCTGCAGACGCTGGTGGCGTTCGACACCACCAGTCGCGAATCCAACCTGCACCTGATCGAGTTCGTCCGCGACTACCTTGCGGGTTTTGATGTGCCTTGCGAACTGATCTACAACGAGCAGCGCAGCAAGGCCAATCTGTTCGCGACCATTGGCCCGGCGGATCGGCCGGGCATCGTGCTGTCGGGGCACACCGACGTGGTGCCCGTCGATGGGCAACCGTGGACTGTTGCGCCATTTGAACTCACCGAGCGCGAAGGCAAATTGTTCGGTCGCGGTACGGCGGACATGAAAGGCTACATCGCTTGTGTTCTCGCCCTCGTTCCGTCGCTGGTGAAGGCCAGGCTACGCCTGCCCGTGCACATTGCGCTGTCTTACGATGAGGAAGTCGGCTGCCTTGGCGTGCGCTCGTTGCTGGCGGAGTTGGAGCAGCGCCCGGTCAAACCGATGCTGTGCATTATCGGAGAGCCGACCGAACTCAAACCGGTGCTCGGGCATAAAAGCAAACTGGCGATGCGCTGCGATGTTCACGGTGAAGCGTGCCACTCCGCCTACGCGCCGCTGGGGGTCAATGCGATTGAATACGCCGCCGAACTGATCGGTGAACTGGGGCGGATCGGCAACCGACTCAAAGAACCCGAGCATCAGGACGCGCGGTTCGACCCGCCGTTCAGCACCGTGCAAACCGGGGTGATTTCCGGTGGCAAAGCATTGAATATCGTTCCCGCCGATTGCCGCTTCGACTTCGAAATCCGCGCGTTGCCCTCGCATGATCCGAGTGAAGTTGCGCAGGCGTTGAAGACCTATGCCGAGCAACAGGTGTTGCCGCGCATGCGGGCCGTGAGTGAACAGAGCGAAATACGGTTCAGCCAGTTGTCGGCGTATCCCGGATTGGCGACTGATGCGCACAGCGAAGCGGCCGAGTTGATCGCCATGTTCTGCGGCTCCCGAGCATTCGGCACCGTGGCCTTTGGCACCGAGGGCGGCCTGTTCGACGCCGCCGGCATTCCCACCGTCGTCTGCGGCCCCGGCAGCATGGATCAGGGCCATAAACCCGACGAGTTTGTCAGCCTCGAACAACTCCATGCCTGCGACGCCATGCTGCAACGGATGCGGCTATCGATCAGCGAATAGCAAAGATTCCGAACATCCCCCCCCTGTGGGAGCTAGCCTGCTAGCGATGAGGCCCTGACAGTCGGTGCTGAATTGCCTGACAGACCACCCTCGCGAGCAACCCGGCTCAAGTCTCCACCAAATTTAATGAACCCTGCCCACCACGACTCACCTAACAGAAAGACTATCTGGAGGGTGACTCATGCAAATCGAAACAATCTGGATCGTGCTGACAGTCTTTCTGTTGCTGGTCGAGCTATGGGCAATCAACCGAGTGCGCAAAGCCGAAGGCAAATCGAGCAACAAACTCTTGTGGATCGTAGTGATCGTATTTGTGCCGCTGATTGGGGTGGTGGCGTGGGCATTGGCGGGGCCGAAACACACCGAACACAACCCGCATTCACCCCAGGCCAGGCAATGATGTTGGGAGGGTTCGCGGATACGCGCGTACTTGACGCCTCACACCATTAAGTGGGAAAACGTGCACGACCCAAATGGAAGCGTTGGCGTACTTCACGAATCAAGGAAGACTCATGAAAACCCTGGTGTGTTTGCTGATCGCCACCGGCGTCGGCACTGTGCTGCAATACGCCGGTATCCCCCACGGTCTGTTGCTGGGTTCGATACTCGCTAGCGCTCTGATCGCCAGCAACCTGCGCTTCTCCCCCACCCTGCCCTTCGGCCTTGGCTACGTGCAAATCGTGCTGGGGATCGCGACCGGCCTGATGTTCACCGCGTGGGACAACCACATCGTGGCGGCCATGTTGCCCAGCCTCGGATTCATGCTGCTATGCCTGATAGTCCAGAGCTCCGTGGCCGGTTTCTGGTTGTTCAGGGTCTCGGGCTGGAACCTCAAAGACTCGCTGTTATCCGTGTACCCGGGGGCACTCGCCGCCGTCTTCGACTTGATCGAGTCTGAACGCGCGTCCAGCAAAGTGATCGTCGTGCACCTGGTCCGACTGTTGTCGATCACCTTGCTGGTCAGTTTTTGCATTCCCGGGCATGTCGACGTGGCGCTTGCCCAGAGCAGCCCGCTGGACGTGAGCACGGCGCTGACTCTGCTGTCGCTGATCGCCTTGTGCCTGTTGCTCGGCCGCGTGCTGTTGAGCGTCGGCGTGCCGGCGCCCTTCATGCTCACCGCCATCGTGCTCACCGCCGCCTGCATCAAGCTGGGCTACCTCCAGGCGTTCCACCTGCCGCAGTGGAGTGTCGACTCCGCCTCCGTTCTGATCGGCGTGCTGATTGGCTCGAAATTCAAGGACATCTCCTTAGCCGAGCTCATCCGCCATGGCCGCGCCGGGTTGCTCGCCGTCGGCCTCATGTTGCTGATCGCCGCAGCGTTTGCCGGCGTGGCCGGGCGGGTGCTGGGCAGCGATCCGTTGTCGTTGTGGCTGGCGTACATGCCGGGCGCCATCGAAACCATCGCCATCGTCGCGTTCAGTGGCGGGCTCAATGTGGTGTTCATCCTGACGCATCATTTGGTGCGGATGGTCGTGCTGCACTTTGCACCGGCGCTGATCGTGCAGGCGCGGCGCTGGCGGGCAGAGTGATTGCCGAGAACGGCAGATCGACGCTAAACAAATTGCTTGCGCGCAACCCGCAACGCCTCCCGGTCTGGAGGCGTTGTGCTGTGTGCTGACGGGAGGAAGGGACTAAACGGGAGAGATCGTGGCCAGCGCACCAATCAAAATGGTTAACACCAGAAATCCACCGAGGAAAATTGCCATCTTGCCCATAGGGCCTCCTACATTATGAGTTTACGGTGCAGTGACTGCGCGACTGCGGACCGTGCTGTCATTGTGAGCGTGCGGGTGGGTGCATTACAGAGGCAGATGGCGAAGGAAAATACGGATCAGATGCTGGAGGTGTAGCCGCTGCCGAGCAGCGCGCGGCCTGTGAGAGCAGCGGAGATAACAAAACCTGTGGGACGACCCCATCCAATGTGGGAGCGAGCCTGCTCGCGATAGCGGATTTACATTCAACAGAAGTGTTGGCTGATCCACCGCCATCGCGAGCAGGCTCACTCCTACAGGGATTGGTGATTTACGCTTTCGGCTCGACGTTATCCAGCGCCTGGTTCACGGCCAATTCTCCCAACATCACCACTTGCGTGATCCCCAGCAGGGTCTTGCGGTGTGAGTTGTCCAACAGCGCTGCGAAGTTGCTGAGCATGGTGGTGGCCGAGCTCAGGGATTCGCTGGCGTTGGCCAGCAGGGATTCGGTGTCGTACTTGGGGTTGGCGAGGAACATGGGTTCCGGTTCGTGGTTGCTGGCCATGATGTGGGCGCCCGGGTTGAGGTAGTGGTCGAGGGCGCGTTCGGCGGCTTCGTTGAGTTTTTTTGAGTCGAGGGATTCGTAGGGGGATGCCGGATCGGTGTCCGGTGGGTTTGGCGTTGGTTTGATCATCGATGGAACTCTCTAGTTAACACATGAAAAAGAGCCATCACCCTCGCTACCAAACGAAGGGTGGCGGCCATACGCGGGTTGGTAGACCGGTAACTAGATGAACCCGGCGCCCCCGAAGGAGCCCTGCGCATGGCCACCATAAAGCGCAGACGTGAACACGTCAGCGAACGGTGCGCTATGCGTCT
Source organism: Pseudomonas sp. LBUM1660 (assembly GCF_059695935.1). Lineage (NCBI taxonomy): Bacteria > Pseudomonadati > Pseudomonadota > Gammaproteobacteria > Pseudomonadales > Pseudomonadaceae > Pseudomonas > Pseudomonas sp. LBUM1660. The sequence continues at coordinate 3,714,133 of NZ_CP166795.1, forward strand.
AGTTATACCGGGCTACCAAACCCGATCACTGTTTTTCAGTGACCCAGGAACGATAAAACCCGCGCCCCAGACGCACAAGCCGGCGGATTCTGTCTTACGTGTAGGGGGTGGCGCAAGGCGTTGTAGCCTCGATGCGGTAACAGCAAGCTTCATTTAAACGCGTCTGATTTTTTTGTTTAAACAGGCTGCGGGCAATCCACATTCGATTGTCATTTCAACAACCACCGCGACATCAACCGCGTCGTCAACGGCATCAGCCAATACACCATATTGAACGACACCAACCCCGCTACCGTTACCTTGAATACCCAGACCGGCCATCGCAGATCAGCCAGTTCAAGCACCACCGCCAACCCCCAAGGCAAGAACACCGTCAACGGCAAAACGATCATCCACGACAGAATCCATTGCTTCCATCGCGCAACAGCCACCCGCCCCTGCATCGGCTCAAACCAGAATGTCGAATCATCATCAGTGCGATGGAAGTCCTGCCGCAACCAAGGCAAGGACTCGCGCAACAACGCATGCCGAACCTGGGATTCCAGCCACGCCACAACGTGCCCCTTGCTGACAAAGCGCAAAATGATCGCGTAACGCAGGTGCGAGCCAACAGGCTTGACCACGTCCGTCGCCAGGTAACCCGGAAACTGCCGGTGGGCGTCGATGGCCTTGCTCATCCATTGCTCATACAGCGCCTGATGCTGCGGATTGACCTCATGCACAATCACGCTGACGCCAATTTCGGCGTCGATGCTCATGGTTGTTGCCGCCTGAGCAGGGCCCGCTGATAGAGGCGTTCGCGCGCCAGAATCATCGGGTCATGACTCGGTGCAATGCCGTCGGTCAAGCGCCCGGGGTTGAAGTCGAGGCGCTGTTGGGCGGACTGTTGTTCCTCGGCCGGGACAAGCGTATCGAGGGTCAGAATCCCCAATTCAACTTCATCGTGGCTGCGCGACCAAGGGATCGAACCGTCCTCGATGGCATCCCCTGGCGCCGCCAGTTGCACCACCAGACGCAACTTCACAGCGTCCCTGCCCAACCGAGCGCTGATTTCGTCCTGCAAATAATCGGCCGGCATCGCGGCGGCTTGCTGCTCACTCAATGCCGGTTCTGCCCGCAACGGTTCAATCCGATAGCGACCGACATGCGCTTCACCCTGACGGTTGGTGAACACCAGGGCATTGATGCCGAAGTACTCGATACCGGCGTAACTGCTCGGTGCGGGCTTGGGCGTTTGAAGGAAATGCTCGGCTCGCGGATGGCTGGCCAGAAAGGTTTGCAGCGGCAGCGGGTCCGGCGGTGTGGCGACATTGGCGGCGATGCCTTGCAGAAAACTCAGGAAGTCTTCGGGCGTGGCCACCGGAAAGCCGTCGAACGAGTGGGTCACGATATCCGTGGATTCACCGTCCGGCAGGGTAAAACGAATGGCCAGGCCATGAGGACTGGCCATCGGGTCGCCGTCCTCGGTGGCGGGTACGCCGCTGAAGTTGGAGAACCGCAGCAACACTGGCACCGGTTGACCCTGCAAATGCGCAGCTCGACTCAATACCGGCGCGGGTGGCGACGCCATGAAGGTTCCGCTGAGCAAAACACCCTTGGCATGGGTCGCGCGAAAGCCCGGATGGTGGCCGAACGTCGCGGTCAGCGCGTCAAGTAACGCGTCGTAAAGTCTGTCCTTGGACATGGGGGCACTTCTCATGGATGACACATCATTCTCGTGGGCGGCAAAAGCGGAGGACGCGGTCAGCGTCCCCGCCAGCAGCGCGCCGATCAATAATCGGGTGGGCCGCATTAGATTCAGCCCTGGCGCAGACCGGGATTGAGGGCGATGTGTTTGTACTCGACAAAATCATCCATGGCCGCCACGCCGTTCAAACGCCCCTGCCCCGACTGTTTGAAACCGCCTTCTTCAAACTCGTCGTAGACCACGGCCCAGTCATTGACCCACACCGTGCCCGCCTCCAGTTCGCGAGCCACCCGCAGCGCGCGGTCGACATCGCGGGTCCAGACACTGGCGGCCAGGCCGAACTCGCTGTTGTTGGCCAGTTCGATGCCTTCGGCTTCGCTGTCGAACACCTGCAATGTCAGCACCGGGCCGAAGGTCTCGCGCTGGACGATGGCCATCTCGGGGTCACTGACCCGCAGCAGCGTCGGACGATAGAACGCGCCTTTGGCCAACGGCCCCTCGGTCACCGGGCCGCCGCGAACGATGACTTGGGCACCAGCGGTGATCGCCTCTTTGACGATTTGATTGACCCGCTGCACGTTGGGCTTATCGATCAACGGCCCCATGTCGCTGGCCGAATCGGCAGCGGGCCCGACGCGCACTGCTTCCAGTTTTGCGGCCAAACGCTCAGTCAACGCCGTGGCGATATCCCGTTGCACCAACAGCCGCGAACCCGTCATGCAGAACTGGCCGGCGAATACCGTCAGGGCTTTCACCAGGGTCGGCACGGCGGCGTCCAGGTCGGCGTCGTTGAACACCAGCATCGGCGTTTTTCCACCGAGCTCCAGGCCGAAACGCTTGAGGTGTTGCGCCCCCACGGCGGAAATCGCCCGACCGGTGCTGGTGCTGCCGGTGAAGCTGATCACCGGAACCCGGGGTGATTCCACCAAATGGATGGAGCCCGCTGCGCCCTGCTCGCTGAACAGATTGATCACGCCGCGTGGCAGCGACAGCGCCTCACTCATGATTCGGGCGACCAGGCAGTTGGTCTGGGCGGTTTGCCCGGGCATCTTGATGACCGTGGTGCAACCGGCTGCCAGCGCCGGGGCCAGCGAGCGAATCATCAGCACCACCGGCGAGTTCCACGGCACGATGATGCCCGCCACGCCCACTGCCTGACGAATCACCAGGGAAATCTTGCCGGGTTTAGGCTCGGCCGCACGCCCGTATTCGGCACGCGTCAAGGCCGCGTAATAGCGCAACTTGGAGGGCACCATGCCGACCTCGAACTCGGCTTCGGGCCGAATCTTGCCGTTCTCCAGTGCCAGGGTGTCGATCAGCTCATCGGCGTTGCGCTCGAAGGCGTCCGCCAGCTCCAGCAAGACCTGAGCGCGCAAGTGGCGGTCATCTTTCCAGGGTGATTCGGCAAATGCCCGTTGCGCGGCCTCGATGCCGGCTTGCGCTTCGTTCAAACCGCCTTCGGCGTATCGGCCGATCAGCTCGTAAGTCGCAGGGTCGATGGAGTCTTTGTAAACACCGGAGTCCAGCCATTGGCCGTCGATCCAGTTCAATACCGGGGTGCTGTTCATAGAGGCAGGTTCCTGAGGATTAAGCGTAGAGACGGGCAATGTGCTCGGCAGTGGCAATCACGGTGATGTTGGTGGCGACCGAGGGCACGTCGGGGAAAATGGACGCATCCACCACGCGCAGCCCCTGCACACCGATGACCCGCGCTTGCAGGTCGACCACCGCCCGCGCATCCCCCGGCTTGCCCATCGGCGCCGTCGAGGTCGGGTGGTGATAGGTGTCGAGACTGGCTTTGACGCTGGCCAGCAACGCCTCGTCCGAGTCGTTGCCTTGACCGGGGTTGAGCTCGGAATGGATCAAGGCATTCAGCGGCCCCGTGCTGCCGATTTTGCGGGCCAGGCGGATGCCATCCAGCAGGCGCTGGCGGTCCTTGGGCTCGGCGAGAAAATTCAGGTCGATGATCGGCGCCACGAACGGATCACGGCTGGCCAGGGTCACCTTGCCCCGGGACAGTGGCCGCGTCAGGGCGACGGCGAGCACGAAGCCGACGCCGGTCGGGCTCTGATCATGGGGAAACAAGTGGGTGGCGGTGATGTGCAGGTCCAGCTCGCCATTCTCGGCGGAGCGGCTGTGGGTCCAGAGCTTGGCGCCGATGGCGGGCGACTGGCTGCCGATTGCGTCAGGCCTGGCGGCATAGGCGTTGTAATAGAACGGGTGATCCACCAGGTTCTGCCCGACCGGTAGCTCGGCGACGGGTGGAATCTGCAAGGCACGCAAGTCTTCGCCAGGGCCAACCCCCGAACGCAAGAGGATCGCGGCGCTGCCGTAGCTGCCGGCGGAAAGGATCACTTCAGCGGCCAACAATTTTTCACCGTTGGCCAATTGCACGCCGATCGCACGTTTGCCGTCGAACAGCACTTTGTCCACCAGGCTGTCGGTCTGGATCTGCAGGTTGTCGCGGGCGCGCACCTCGTCGGTGAGGTACGCCATGCCGGTGTTGACCCGCACGCCGTTGACGATGTTCATCGGGTACGGGCCCACACCATGGGCGTCAGCGCCGTCGAAGTCCTCGATCACGCGGTAGCCATTGGCGAAGGTCGCGTAGATGAACGCGCGCTGCATGGGGGTGACATCGGCTTTGCCGAGTTGATGCACCGGCAACGGCCCTTCATGGCCATGCAACGCGCTGGCACCGCCGCTGTGGGTTTCCAGTTTTTTGAACGACGGCAGCAGCTCTTCATAGCTCCAGCCTGGCAGATCCCAGCGCTTGAAATCGGTGGCACGGGCACGGATGGCCACCGCGCCGTTGATCGCCGAACTCCCTCCCAGCACCTTGCCGCGCAAGGCGCCGATGGGGTGGTCGATGTAGCCCGGTCGGGTCTTGTAACCCCATTCGAATTCAGGATTGGCGTTAGCGCCGACGATGTCGCTGCTGGCCACGATCTCGGGGTAATTGTGCGGACTGTAGCTTTGGCCGGCTTCGAGCAATAACACCTGACGCGTGGTGTTCTCACTCAAACGACGGGCCAGCACCGCGCCCGCCGAACCACCGCCAACGATGATCACATCTACTGGCGCGCGATCAGCGCCACGCTTGCCAGCCATACCGCTGGACTCCAACGCCTGCGCCAAACCACTGCCCGCCGCCAACGTCGCAGCGGCCACAACTCCGCCGGCCAGAACCGCCCGGCGAGCAGGATTGTCAAGGGTACTCTTCATCCGTTTTCTTCCCTGTCAGACGTCAGAATGCGTCTGTTGGGGAAAAGCATATGGGACGGTGCGCAGGCTCATAAGCCGGCAAAAGACGATTCCACGTTTCGTTTTTTCAGAACGATTGAACGCGGGCCAGCCGCGAGCATTTTCTCCCACACCGGCGGGTTGCCGATCTGTTCGATGAGGAAGCTGGTCAGCGCATGAAGCTTGGGCGACGCTCGCTGGGATTGCCGGTAAACCGCCGAAATATTGCCGCCACGCGGGGCATAAGGCTCCAGCACTTCTATGAGTTCACCGGCCACAATCGCCTGCGCCGCCAGGAAGGTCGGCAGAATCGCCAGGCCCATGCCGGCCTTGGCGCCTTCCATGAGTTGATGGCCATTGTTGGTGCGCATCCGGCAGCGCACACGGAACGATTCCAGGGTGTTGTTCACCGGCAGCGTCCACATGCCGTGGGGTTCGCGATTCACATAGAGCATGGCGAAATGCTGGGACAGCTCTTGCGGGGTTTGCGGTGTGCCGTGAGCGGCCAGGTACTCCGGGCTCGCGCAGATGATGTGACGGTTGGGCGTGATGGTCTTGGCGACCAGCGAGGAGTCCGGCAACTCGCCGATGCGGATGGCCGCGTCATAGCGTTCTTCGTGCAGATTGACGTGGCGGTCATCGAACTCGATGTCCAGCTGCAACTCCGGGTAACGCACCGCGAAGGACGACAGGATCGGCGTCAGGTAACGAATGCTGAAAGCCATCGGCGCGGCAAGCCGCAGCACGCCTCGCAAGCTCGATTGAAACGCTTGCACCGCGTCTTCGGCGTCTTCGACATCCGCCAGAATACGCACGCAATAACGGTAAAACACATCGCCCGACTCCGTCAGCCGGGCCTGACGCCCCCGCTCCAGCAAGATGCTGCCCAAGCGCTTTTCCAGTTGCTGGATCCGCAGGCTGACCATTGATTTTGCGATACCCAAACGCCGAGCGGCTTCGGAAATACTGCCGGTGTCCACCACCATGACGAAAGAATGCATCTCGGACAGCTTGTTCAAGTTTTAGTAATCCAAATAGAGGGGGGCATGCCCTTCCAGATGGCATGCCCCCTCAATGTTTTTATTGGGCGAATTAACGTGATTTTTTAATGGTATCGGTCAACTTTTCCGCCGTCATGATGACGGTCGGGTTCAAGTTGATCAGCGGGATCTCGGGGAAGATAGAGGCATCAATAACGCGTAGTCCTTCCACGCCGTACACGCACCCTTCCTCATCCACCACGGCGTTCGGGTCATCCGGCAAGCCCATCGGCGCCGTCGAGCAAGGGTGCTGCAAGGTGCCCACACCTTTTGCCAGCGCCGCACGAATCTGCTCGTCACTGTCGTCAGTCGCTGAGCCTGGATAGAGCTCTTCCACGATCAGGCTCTTGAGCGGTTCCGTGTTGGCCAGTTTGCGGGCCAGACGGAAGCACTCGATCATCCGGTTCATGTCATCTTCAGTGGTCAGGTGATTGAGTTCGATGACAGGTGCGTCTTGGGGATCGCGACTGTTCAAACGCAAGCGACCGTGTGATGTGCAATGCATCAATTCCAGCCCCAGCGAAAAAGCGACACCGGTTGGACTGATGGCGGGATCGAGCAGATGCGAGGGGGAAATACCGATATCCAGTTCTTTATCCGAACTGGCGTAGGACGAGTGGGTCCACAACTGCGCCCCCACCACTGGCCGATCCTGCCCCTTCAACGCTTCTGTCCCACTGAAGTTCATCCAGAAGAACGCATGATCGAGCAGCCGAACACCAACCGGCGCGTCTTTTACCAAAGGAATATCCAACGCTTCAAGGTCTGCCCTGGGGCCGATGCCTGAACGCAAAAGAATCGCGGCAGACCCATAGGCACCCGCGCTCAGGATGACTTCTTGGCCGTGGACTTTTTCACCGCCCGCCAACAGCACCGACTGCACCTTGCCGTCTTCAAACAGCACCTTGTCTACGAGGCTTTGATCGAGAATCGACAGGTTGTGGCGAGCGCGCACTTCACGCGTGAGGTACGCCATCCCGGTATTAACGCGGACGCCGTTGATCACGTTCATTGGATTTGGACCGGCGCCATTATTGGCCTCGGGGTCATTGAAATCGTCGACTTTGTTGGCGCCACAAGCCCATGCCGCCTCGACCATTGCGCGCTGTACCGGGGTGATGTAATCCAAAGACATTTGATGAATCGGCAGCGGCCCGTTTCGGCCGTGCCATTTATCTTCGCCATGGGCGGTGCGCTCCATTTTTTTGTAATAGGGCAGCACCTCTTCAAAGCTCCAGCCTTTCAGGCCTTTGGCGGTGAAGCGCGCAAAGTCAAAGGGCAACGCTCGGCAGGCGACGGCGCCATTGATGGCAGAACTTCCGCCCAGTACTTTTCCACGCGGGGCGTAGACCGCCTGCGGTTGCTCGACCGGGGTTGCGAAATAGCCCCACTCGTAACGTTTATCACCGTTGGCTGCGATGATAGTGCTGCTGTAGATCTCTTCTGGGTATTCATCGGGGTCAAAGGCTCGGCCCGCCTCAACCAACAGCACACTCAGTTGTGGGTCTTGCGACAAACGCGCCGCCAATACGGCACCGGCAGAACCGCCACCCAGAATGACGAAGTCGAATACGTTGCTGTACACAGTCATCTTTATTTCCCTATCGATAGCGACGTTCAGCGCGTGGTGTTGAGCGCTTCAGTAATGACCCTGGCCACGTCGGCAGGTCGAGACTGATGCGGTACGTGGCTGGTCGGCAGCGCCGTCGTTGTGGCATTGATTTTCCGGGCGAGTGCTCGCTGCAAGTCAGGCGTAATCATGCGGTCGCGCTCACTGACGATGTACCACGAGGGCTTCTGCTTCCAGGCGGCCACGCTGATGCGCTCGTCGAACGCTTTGGAATTGATGGCGCCTTGCGTGGCGGCCATCACCCGACCCTGCGCAGCGGGCACGTCCGGGGCAAAGTCCTGCTCGATACCTTGTTGCGTGAGCGACAAATACCCGGCCTTGTCAGCCACAAATTCGCCCATGCCCGGCGACGGCGGATAGTCCTTGCCGACCTCGGCCGTGGTCTGCCCAACGTCAGGGACGAAGGCAGCCACGTAGACCAGCGCCGCCACTTTGTCGCTTGCACCGGCCTCGGTGATCACGCTCCCGCCCCACGAATGCCCGACCAGCACCACCTTGCCCGGCGCCGCTTCAATCGCGCGGCGGGTCATGGCCACATCCTCCGACAGCGAATTCAAACCGTTCTGCACCGCCCTTACTTTCACCCCTTTGGCCTGCAGCAACGTGATCACCTTGGCCCAGTCAGAGCCATCGGCAAACGCCCCATGCACCAGCACCACGGACGGATCGTTGCCAGCGTTGGCATAACCCACCGAACCCAGTGTGGCCAAACCCAAAGACATCGCGAGAATCGTCCTGCGTAACATCTGAAGCTTCTTTAATGAACCCACCGAACGGCGGCAATCTAGGCGCTTTGCTGTCTTGTGAACCAGTCCCGAAAAACGGGTTTGTCTTTCCCATCCATTGGACGATCGTTCTTGTATAGTTGGCCTCTTTTGGCCGAAGGGATGCCGCCCAGTGCTCGACCTCAATGACCTTCAGTACTTTGTGATGGTGGTGGACCACGGCGGCTTCGCGCCGACCGCACGGGCGCTGGGCATTCCAAAATCCAACCTCAGCCGCCGCATTGCATTGCTCGAAGAACGCCTGGGTGTGCGCTTGATCATCCGCAACACCCGCAATTTCAAGGTGACGGAATTAGGTCAGACGTATTACGCCCATTGCCGAGCCATGCTCAAAGGGGCGGAAGCCGCTGAAGCCGCCGTCGCCATGACCCACACAGAACCCGGCGGCTTGCTGCGCGTCACCTGCCCGACGGTGTTACTGGAAGAATGCGTCGGCGGCATCATCACCCGCTTCATGGCCATGTACCCGCGAGTCGAAGTGCATCTGGAAGCCAGTGACCGCCAGGTCGATGTGGTTGCCGAGGGCGTTGACCTGGCACTGCGAGTCCGCCCGCCTCCCCTTCAGGATTCGGACCTGGTCAACCGCGTCATGTCCCCGCGACCACAATGCCTGGTGGCCAGTCCCGCGCTATTGAACCGCCTCGGTGTACCCCACGAGCCGGAAGAACTGGCACGATTCCCCAGCGTCCACCACGGCAGTCCGCAACGTGATTACAGTTGGACGTTGTTCCATCAAGATGGCGCGGAATTTACGATCCAGCATCGTCCGCAACTGATCACCAAGGGACTGCCCATGCTGCGGTGCGCGGCGATAGACAGCGTCGGTATTGCGCAAATGCCGATGTCGCTGGTGCATGACTTTATCGAGCGCAGACAACTGGTGGTGGTGTTGCCTGATTGGGCGCCGCGGACTGAGATGATTTATGCGGTGTTTGCGAGCCGGCATGGGATGCTGCCGTCGATGCGGATGTTGATCGATTTTATGGTGGAGCAGTTCAGGTTGCTGGATGATCCGGCGCGGGGGATGCGCGGGAGTCAGTTGGTTTGATAAGGCCCTCAAGGAGGGCGTCAGATTTTTTGTGTTCGGGCAGCTAACGGCCAAAAGCTGGACCTTGCAGGTGAGTTGCCAGACGGCCGCTATTCCACTGCTATGCTGATAGCATCTGTTTCTCCGGTAGAGACGAGTAGCATGACAGCACAAGGCAAGCATTCCTCGTTCACGCCCAAGGCTATGGCCTACTTGGCTGGAATTTTCCTTGTCGCTTGGGTTGCCATAAAGTCGCTCGAAACTTATTTCGACCTGACATTGATGGCAGATACCACGAGCTGGCTGCTACGTCTGGGGGGTTGGCTTTTGCTGGAAACGCCAATACCAAATTGGTCGCTGCTGATGATTATCGCGATTTTAATCAGCTCTCTGTCTGTAGCGATTTACTACGTCCGCATCCCTGATGGAACTGACGGCGAGTTACACGAGATAGAGCGAAAGGTTTACAAAAATAACAACCCTCAGTTTCCAAGATTGACAGATAACCAAACGCTACTGATGGAAGTTTTAGCCTATCATGCGAACTTCAGAAAAGTTGCAAACTTGAACTCGGTTTGCAAACTTGTCTCACTCAGCACGTCAGAAGTCGAAGCCGGTCTAAAGCAACTCCAGGCCAAACGTCTCGTGACGCAAAAAGTGACCCGAGGTACGTTTGGCGCCACCATTTTTGAACTGACCTTGGCAGGTAAGGATTATGCGTTAGAGCGATTTGACCTTACGTAGCAGTGATGTCTAAGGCGGCGAAAGAAACCGCGAAATGTTCGCCATCGCACGCGTTATGTAAATGTCTTTCTCCCCCACTGGGGCAACATAATGAAGCGCACTGCGTGCAGCCTCTATACCCGCCAGACGGGCGATGAACCATGCGGCCAGATACTGCGACGACAGACAGCCGCCAGCAGTTGCGACATTGCCCTTGGCCACGAACGGCTGATTGAGTACTGCCACGCCAGCCTCTTCAACCCATGGCTTGGTGATCAGATCCGTGCAGGCCGGAACCTCGTTCAGCAGGCCGAGCTTTGCAAGTATCAGCGTGCCCGAGCACTGGGCGCCCAGGAGTTGGCGGGCCGGGTCGAATTTCAGTCGAGACATCAGTGCGTCGTCCGCGACGACGTCCCGGGTCAATCTCCCACTGCCCACCAGCACTGCATCCGCGCTGCAGGCGTCCTCTAACGACGCCTGCGCCTCGATCTTCAGGCCGTTCATCGACAGCACCTTATCCGTGGGGCTGGCGATAGACACTCGCCAGCCCGGCTGTTGAACTCGGTTGAAGATGCCGAACGCGATGAGAGAGTCGAGTTCGTTGAACCCATCAAAGGTAAGGATGGCGATGTGCATGATGAGCCTCATACCAGAGAAATTCTGCGGCCCATCGTAAAATCAAACAGTCAATACATTCAAAAAATTGTCATAGATACAATTCGGCTAACTGCGGCGGATTCGCAGCCATGCGGTGCCTCTCTGCAACATCCACTTTGGGTTGCTCAGATGGACGTGCAATTATTAAAAAAATCCTTAATCGCTAGGCGGCAAGTTCGACGTAACTCGACTCCCCTCCTCCAGTCGCACCCGACAACCAACCCCATACAAACATCAGAGTGGTACGTCCTGCGTGATCCACGCCGACCGTGCCACGAGACCAGCCGGCAAGAATCTCGCCATCCGTGGTCAAGCATTGATAAAGAAGCTCAATAGTATCGGGGCCAGTCACGCGCCCGACTTGATTACCGATGCGTATCCGGCCGCCTTGGTAAGTGCCCGAAATGGCATCTTCCTTGACATGGTAAAGAAATACTGTGCCTGTACCGGATAGCCCGTGGGCGTTCTCCGCTACCGTAAATCGGCGATTGTTCAAACGCTCGCTGACCTGAGAAAAGGGAGTTTCCATAAATGTCGCGTCCTTAGTCGAGATGTTCCATTCCATCCTTCGATTATCGTGACACTTATCCATCTGACCAGCTACCCGTGAGTGCTCCCGAGAAAATTGTATCTACCGGCCCACTGAGAAAAACCGATCCCTCGCCATCCCATTGAACGGTTACGGCGCCACCATCACATTCAACCTCAACGGAATCGTCTAACAAGCCACGACGAATTCCGTTAACAACGGCGCCACACGAGCAGGAACCTGAGCCGAGCGGAATACCGCCCCAGCGTTCCCAAATCCGCAACCGGATGTGCTTTCGGTCAATGATCTGGACGAAATGCACGTTCGTCCTGAGTGGAAACAGAGGGTTTGTTTCAAGGCTAGGTCCGATTGTCGCGATATCAATCGCCGTAAGATCATCCACAAAATAGGTGCAGTGCGGATTTCCCATGCTGCACGCAGTTGGACCACCATCAAGGGGCAAAACAGCGGTATCCATTTCCTGAGCCAAGGGAACATCCGACCAGCCGAACAGTGGCGGCCCCATGTTGACCGAAATGGCGCCGGTGGAGGTCCGTTCGCAAGAGAGTAGACCCCGGTTGGTTCGAAGCACTATCGACGTAGAATTTGATTCGCGCATCAACATATCCGCGGCACCGCGCGTTGCGCTGCCACAAACATCCAGCGTGGAGCCATCTGCATTCCAAAACATCAAGCGCGCATCTGCATCATCGCAATCGAGCACCACCGCGAGTTGATTAAATCCGACGCCTCGGTTCCGATCACCCATTCGCCGAGCCAAGGTGCCTGTCACTGGATTGGCCGAGTTTCGTGAGTCCACCACAACGAAATCGTCGCCATTTGCGTGCATCTTGTGAAAACTCAGTGGCATAAATAGATCCTGGATAGGAGACAAGTGGTGAGTTGATGCTTGAAGGCGTTCTAGCCCCATCAGCATAACTTTTTCAAGCTGCGTGAGAGCAAGCCCCTTCACCACAAAACACTCGTCGGCTTTGAGTATTTCGTAACCTGCAAGACCAGAATCCCAGACACAAAAAAGCCCACTGATCGTACCGCCTCAGTGGCTTTTTACTGCGTGACACGTTGAAGCAACGCCCTCACTTACTCCTGCGAATCGACCTGATCTAACACCCGATTCACCAACAACTCTGCCAGAGAAATTGTATTTCGCGAAAGTCAGTTACCGGCCAATTGCTTCCGGCCGCAAACGGACCTGATCGCCCCTCAAACAGGCCTTTAGGGCGCGACATGATGTTGAACAAAAGCCATTTTCCCCAGGGTTTCGTACAGAACCTAAAGATTAAAAAATTGGTTTCTACCCCGTTCTTTAGCTATGTAGAGCGCTTTATCGGCTTGGGCCAGTAGTACGTTATACGGGTGCAGCGGACCAAACGAATGTACTGAAAAACCAACGCTTATAGTTAAGTATCCTGTGCTGGACGCGGAGTGCGATATTCTTAAGTCTCGCACTTCTTGGCATAGCGTTTCGACGTGCCGAGCTGATTGGTCTTTCGTCATGCCGTTGAAAAGAACTACAAATTCTTCGCCGCCATACCTGGCTGCAAAATCAGAGCCTCGCTGAAAAGATTTATTCAAACTATCAGCGACACGCATTAATGCTTCATCGCCCGCTTGATGCCCATAAATATCATTGAACGACTTGAAGTTATCAACATCAATCATGGCAAGAGTCAATGAGTCGCTGTTGCGGCATGCAATTTTACATTGAATTTCGAACTGCGCATCAAAAAAACGACGATTGTAAATGCCTGTCAGTCCGTCTTTTATTGATAGCTGCTCGAAGTGTGCTTTCATTTCTTCGAGGGACTGATGTTCGTCGCGAAGTTGCTGTTGTATTAGCATGCGGGACGTTACATCTTTTTGTATACCTAAAAAATTGGTTACAACTCCATTTTCATCATGAATTGGAGATATGCTTAGCTCATTCCAAAACATCGTTCCATCCTTGCGGTAGTTCCGCAAGGTTACGAGGCAGTACTCACCGTCCTTAACGGCTTTGTGAATAATTTCAAGTTCAGGTTGTTCTTGATCGTTTTTTTGTAGGTATCGGCAGTTAATGTTAGTGATTTCTTCAAACGAGTAACCGGTCATGCGTTCAAAAGCAGGATTTACAAAAATCAGCGGATTGTCGTCAATACAATTATCGGAGATGGTAATGCCATCTCGCGAATCCATAACTGCCTGTTTAAGAATTTCAATCTTCATGCAAATTCCGTAAGTAGGATTAAATGGAGGAGCGCTGTTTTAAAAGCGCATAGCATCTGGATAGCACAATTATCTTAATTGCTTAATATATAAGTGTAGTCACTGAAAAAACACAATGTCTGTTTTTTTGTGTTTTCGATAACCTTTGCGATTGATTTCAGTCAAAAACTCCGCAGAAATGACCTGCATCAGGGCATCAGCATTAAAGGCTTAACTGGTCACTTCTTTTTCGCGCAACCGGTTGAATCCACAGCCGAAAGCTGACACGTCGAACGAGATGAATCGACCCTTGCAGCCCCCCCCACAAAAAAGCCCACTGACCGTCACCGGTTCAGTGGGCTTTTGACAGGCCTCTAGTTACAGAGCCATATCCGTCGCAGCATTAGCCTTCGGCGCCTTCGCCTTGCCAGCATCAGCCGGAGCAGCAGCCGGAGCCGCCACCTGACCAATCGCTGGCGGTGGAGTCAGTTGCAGCACCTTGGCGGTGTAAGCCCACTCCTGCGCAACCTTCTCAGGACTGCCATTCAACTGCGTGCCATAGCTCGGCATGATCTGATGCAGCTTTTCCTGCCAGGCTGGCGAAGCCACCCTGTCTTTGAACACTTTCTGCAGCACGGTCAGCATGATCGGTGCCGCAGTCGATGCGCCCAACAGACCGGTAATCGAGCCGTCCGCGGAAGCAACGATTTCAGTACCCAACTTCAGCACGCCACCCGCCGCTTCATCACGCTTGATGATGTGCACGCGTCGGCCGGCTTGCCCAATGCGGATTCCGAAGCGCGAGCCTAGGTAGAAAGGTGCGGCTTCACATTAACTTCGAGCATGTCCACCAGTTCAGGGTCCATGTAGCGAAAGTCGTCGGGAATATCCAGAGAGTGAATCCGCTTGTGTTCAAGCAGGCGAGCGTACTCAGCCTGCAGGCGATTCAGGTGTTTGCGTTCCATGACAAAAATGACATCGGCCCAACGAATATCCGCTGCGTCGATGGGTTTTCGTGCATTCGGGCTAGTGCCCGCTGAACGGGCACTGAAGCCAGGTCGACGGCGCCAGATTGCTTCCGCAGTAGGGCTACGCCATTGGTTACGGCTGCAGACGAACAGGAGGTTAGTCACTCTAGATCCAACAATTGGCGGGTGTTGCGGATGGGATAGCTCATGCCGAGTTGGCGTGCCCTGACCAACTTGTCGGCACGGGTGTACATCAGCTTCCAGTTCTTTTCCGGCTTGAACTTCAGCGGACGGACCGCTTTGTCATTGTCGCATTTACGGGCCTGTGTGCGTCTCCAGGCGCGGGTTCTTGCCATGGTCATGTCCTCGTGAGTACCGGGTTCAGCAGCCGCGGTAATACGAGTTGCGAGTATGGTAAGCGTGAATCGGGGGAGTGGCTAGTCTGGTGCAGTTATCGAATTCCAACGGCGGCAATTTCTGGGCCGAGAGCAGACGTAGACTGGTCAGCTTTGGGTCGATTGCAGTCCTTCGCGACAGGCTGCAATCGGCCAGGTGCGGACAGTGGACAGTGGACAGTGGACAGTGGACAGTGGACAGTGGACAGTGGACAGTCCACCTCGGGATGAGTAGCGTGCAATCGAAATATCGTCTAGTTAGAGTTGGCTCATGGTTTCTATCGTTGTTCAAGAAGAGGTTCGAGACCGGCTACGCCGTGCTGAGAACGAGCATGACGTGAAAGTTCTATTAGCTATTGAGTCTGGTAGTCGTGCCTGGGGATTCGCTTCTCCCAACAGCGACTACGACGCACGCTTCATCTACGTAAATAAACCCGAGTGGTATCTCTCTGTCGGCCTCGAGGAGCAACGCGACGTCATCGAGTATCCGATCATTGACGACATGGATATCAATGGCTGGGATCTACGAAAGGCACTCAAGCTATTTTGGAAGTCCAATCCAGGCTTTGTGGAGTGGATACAGTCGACCATCATATACGAGCATGCTGGCTGTTTCCACGAGCGGGCAAAGGAGTTATTGCCGCAGGTGTATTCGGTGGAGAGTGGCATCTACCATTATCGCAGCATGGCCAAAACCAACTATAGGGGATACTTGCAGGCCCCTCAGGTACCGCTGAAAAAATACTTCTACGTTCTGCGCCCGCTGTTATCGGTGCGGTGGCTGGAGCAGTTTGGTACACCTGCTCCCATAGAGTTTGACAAGCTGTGCGGTGTCATCGAACGAGAGCCCGGGCTCAAGCAGGCCATTGATGACTTGCTTGCGATCAAGCGCACGTCTCCGGAGATGGGGTTATCACCCCAGATCATTCCCATCCAACAATTCATTGAGCGTGAACTGAATCGACTTGAGTCTATCAAGCCGATACGTACCGAGCGCAAAGACGTTGAGCCATTACTTTCGGAACTGTTTCGCACTGTACTCAAAGAAACTTGGGGATGAGGTGCCCAATGAAATAAAGCAGTTGAAAGACCAATGACGACCAGTAGCTGACGGTTCCCGAAACATTTGCTATCATTTTGCTACTACTGGTCGCTCTTCCCATTGGTACGGTGTAAACATTAGGTTCTTCCATGTTCAACAGAAACGACTTTGATCAGCTCTCCAGTGAGCAACTGCTTTTTTGGAGATCGCACAATGATTGTCCCGTGCTCTATTACGTCACCTATCCATCAAGCGCCTTTCAGTGCCCGGCATCTCAAGAGACCATCAGGGTAACCCGCTCCTTCAAGCGGCAAGAAGAGAATGGATTAAACTTCTGGCTTCACGCGGAATGGATCGATTGGCGACCCGGAGGTGAAAGTTATTTCCCCGGATACGTTTCCGACGCTCAGTTTGAGGAAATCTCTGAAGCTGTTTTCAATCAGATGGTTGCGGATCAGGCGATTGAATTGGTCGCTCCACTCAAACAACCTCTGCATGAGTCGACCGGTTTCGTAGGAGCGCTATTGATGTACTCAATGAAAACGGAATTCATCGTTTCGCTGTTCGCGGAGTATGAAGATGAGTACATCCATTTCCGTTGGGACACGACTTCATGAGCGGCAGCTAAGGGTCGAATAGCGACGGTCTAGCATTGACCGTCACTAGGGACGGTTAGACCTCCGTCTGTTCCGCCATTTCCAGGGCATCATCGACTTCGATTCCCAGGTATCTGACGGTGCTTTCAAGCTTCGTCTGACCAAGCAGGAGTTGGACCGCTCTTAGGTTCTTCGTCCTGCGATAAATCAGCGAGGCCTTGGTTCGCCGTAGCGTATGAGTACCGTACATGCTTGGGTCAAGGCCAATGGCGGTCACCCATGCTTTTACTATTCGAGCATATTGCCTGGTGGAGAGATGATCTGAGCTGTGCAGCCGGGTCGGAAACAAAAAATCCTCGCTGCGGAGGCGGGCCTGTCGCATCCACGCCTCCAGAACCGCTCGGGTTTGCTCAGTGATTTCAAATTGCACTGGGTGCTGGGTCTTCTGCTGCATCACGATGGCCCGTGACGACACATGTTCTTCATGTGCTATATCCCGCACTTGCAGCTTGGTTAAATCACAGGCACAGCAGTTTGCTGTCGATAGCCAAGTTGAAGAGCGCCAGATCCCGTGTCTTCTCCGCAAGCTGGAGTCTCACCCGAATGGCCCAGATATCTCTGACTCGAAGCGGGGCTTTCTGCCCGACAAGCTTTCCCTTGTTCCAAGGCTGATGTCTGTTTTTAGAAATAATGTTCATGGCTCGTCCTCAACGTTAAGGGAGGACAAGGGTGGATCAGTCACAATGAGCGGAGGTCACTAACCGACCCTTTGCGGCCATTCAAAAAGGTCAACATCAGTGGTCTTGGTTTGGTTCTTTTCAGCATTTCTCGGTGTTTTTTAACTCAGCTCCCTGATTTGCTGGTGGCTCGCGACGAGGTACCTCCTGAATTGAGGGTGTGAAAGGACGAGCTGATCTATCGATTGGTGGTGTTGATCGAAAAGAATGATTGTGGCCGTGTGGGACTCGATCAAATAGTCGACTTTCAGTTTGGACGAACGGCTTTTTAATTTTGGCATTGGATCTTTCAACATTAGTGACACCCTCTCAATTGTTGACGAGGAGATCTAAACAGTTCGAGTGAGACGACTAAAGAGCTAGGACGCAGAGGTGTCGTGACTCTCCATAATCAGATAGGGATCTTTGGAAAGTGGGTATTGAATGTCGTACCTGCCGCCGCACTTGAACTGACCGAAACGTCCCCACCATGAGACCTGGCAATTTCCCTCACGATAAACAACCCAAGTCCAACACTACGTGTATCGACATCAGACTCAGTGCCACGGGTCATGGGCTCAAACAAAATAGCCTTCAATGACTCTGAAATAGCCGGTCCCTGATTATGTACCGATACAACGGCCTGATCGGCCTCAAGCAGCGAAGTGATCATGATTGGTTGTTTCAAATCACCATAAGCCACGCTGTTGGCGACGAGGTTGCCAATAATTTGTTGCACTCGGTCTTTATCCAAATAAGCACTCCCCGTCCCTACGGACTGATGCAGCAACGTGGCCTCTGGAAAGGCAACTCGCAGCTCATCTACGCTCATACTAACGAACGCGTGCAGGTCCACTGGCGCAGGCGAAATAGCAATCCCGCGCCCGACTCTGGCCATAGCGAAGTCCAGCAAGTCGGCAATCATGCGTTCGGCACGATCAGCCGACTGACTTATATGGCCGAGCATTTTGACTTCTTTGGCGGTGTTATCGCCTAGGGCGAGGATATCTGAGGCCATTTTGATAGCGGTCAGCGGGTTTTTCAGATCGTGGCTGACGATAGCGACCATTTGTTCAGCAAAGGAAGCGCGGCGTTGGGACTTTTCGTAGGCTTTATTCAGATCGGACTGGGCTTGTTGGAGAGCCGTTTCAGCGACGGTTTTTTCCCGTAGGAGGTTTTCAGCGATTTTCCTGGCGTTAAGCAATTCGCGCTCGTACTTGTCACGGTCGGTGGTGCCAAACAGCGCCAGTTCATAAAACACACCACTGGTGTGCTCGCGCCTTACGCCGTTCAGCAGCATGGTCACGACACGTTTGTCCTGATGGACCAAATCGAGTTTTACCTCGGCGACGGACCCTTGCATTTGTATCAGCGGCGACCAGTGGGTTTGATGAAAAATGCGTCCGCCCATTGTCAGCAGATCCTGAAAACGCCGGCCCATCAATGCTTTGGTATCGATGCCGATCCAGCTGCTGAACGTCTGATTGCTGAGTAGGATCGTGCCGTCTTCTTTGGTGACCACCAAGCCGCAGGGGGCATGTTCGAACAGCGTCTGCGCGTCAGGCAGAGACGGTTGATCAGTCGACATGCTCGCCTACCCACGTCGACAGAAAGGTGTCCATTGCTTCTGAACATGCGCTTGGCGCGCTCATGTGCGGACAATGGCCAACGTTGGCCACAAGGCTGAGCGTGCTGTTGGGAAGGACTGAGAGCAGGTATTCGCCGACGGCAATCGGGGCGATGAGGTCGTCTGTGGATTGCAAAATCAAGGTTGGGGTGGGGAGGCCGACGATATCCTGGCGGTTGTCCGATAGGAAGGTGACACGCGCAAACTGCTTGGCGATCTCGGGCTCGGTACGGCAGAAGCTATTGGTCAACTCTTCGCCCAGCGCCGGTTGCCCAGGTGCACCCATGATTACCGGCGCCATAGTGCTGGACCAGCCGAGATAGTTGCTGTCGAGGGTGTCGAGCAGTGAATTAATGTCTTCACGTTGGAACCCGCCAACGTAGTCATCGGAATCGATGTAACAAGGCGAAGGCCCGACCATTACGTGGGCCGCAATTCTTCCGGGTATCTGGCGGTCCGACAACGCGCCGATCATGCCGCTGACCGAGTGTCCAACCAAAATGACCGGGCCGCTGGCGTACTGGTCGACGATGTCGTTCAAGTCTTGGGCGTAACCGGTGAGTGAGCTGTATTTTTCTCGGTCGTACGCGCTCAGGTCCGACTCGCCCGCACCGACCAGGTCATACAGTACAACCTTAAAGCGATTGGTGAAGTGACTGACGAGATAACGCCACATGGTCTGATCGCAGCCGAAGCCATGGGAGAAAATTAGTGTTGAGGGACCATCACCCATCACTTTTATGTTGTTGCGATGCTGAAGATCCATAGGTGCTATCTCGGGTGCGTCAAAGGTGTTTTCGGCTATTTCGGCAGTGTAGATAGTCAGAGCTATTCGGTCACGCGGTATCACCCTCAGAGCATTTATAGGAGTGGACTCAGACACTAAAAGAGGGTTCTTTTAACGTGCGGGAGGTGAAGGTCAGCTTCTGGCCGATTTCTGCCCGTCACGAGGGGCAGAAAACGGCCAGAAGCAGCCACTCGACAATCGAACGGCAAGCACCGAAGATGCACTGGTTCTCAAATCTCATCGTCAGCAGAAATCAGGGAAGAAAATATGGAACCGTTACTTAATCGGATAATGCTGTATGTGAGAGACGTCCAAGCTACCTGCGATTTTTATGAGCGTCATTTCGGCTTTGCCAGTGAAAGACATACCGATGATCGCGTCGTCGAATTGAAATCTGCAAACGGCGGGGCAATTCTGATGGCTCATCAGGCAGCGAAAAGCGTTAAAACAGGACAAGTTACAGTCAAGCTTGTCTTTGATATCAAGGACGTCAAGAGTTTCAAAGAACGGTGTATGGCACAAGGCCTGAAATTTGGAGCTACGCACAGGGCGGACGGCTATTCCTTTGCCAATGCTAAAGACCCTGACGGCAATTCTATTTCTATCTCCAGTAGAGCGTTTGCTGCACCTGGCGCCTAAATGCACCGTGCTTTTGAACGGTGAGCCTACTTTGCGCCGATTGCATCCCAACACCACGGGCAGCAGACGGCCAATACCTGCCATTAGCTTCGGCAGCTATTGGCCTAGATTGGGTTAACTCACTAACCGAAGGACATAGAATGCTCATTGTCTTCAGCGGCCTTCCAGGTACCGGAAAAACGACTATCGCAAGTGACCTTGCCACCAGAACAAGTGCCGTGTATCTGCGGATCGATACGATTGAGCAGGCCATCCGAAATTCCGGCGCTCTGGCGCAAGACGTGGGGCGGAGCGGTTATATGGTCGCTAATGAGCTTGCTCTGAGCAATCTTCGTTTTGGCAGCACTGTCATAGTCGACTGTGTTAACCCAGTAATCGAAAGCCGAAAGGCGTGGAGCGAAATCGCTACACGCTCTGGTGCTCCATTAGTGAATATCCAGGTGGTTTGCTCTGATAAATATGAACACCAGCGCCGGGTAGAAACCAGGAAGATTGATATTCCTGGGCTGACGCCACCAACCTGGCAGTCTGTATTGGATCATGAATATGAGCCGTGGGATAACGCTCCGTTTGATATAGATACAGCCCTGACGTCTCCGGCGGAGGCAGTGGCAATGATCACTAAACGATTTTTATCCGAGGAGTAGCGCCAGCTAAAAGCCCAACGTAGCAAGGGGTGATCAGCAGACGCTTACCGCTTTTAGCCGAACGCTGGCGGTCGTGAACGGCGGCTTTCGGGCCGAGGCTGTGTAAAAACGTTCTCAACCAGTAACGGCGATCTGAATCGGGTCAAATAACGCGATCCCACGCAAATTTCAGGTCTTGATTTGACCAGAACTCCGGCAGATTTCACGTAGCAACGCAGACCTAAAAATGATGCAGGCGTTTTTACACAGCCTGGGCCAAAAGCGGTCACTCGCAGACCCTTTGGGGTAGTGTGTCGAATTGAACCATTGAAGCTTCACCCCCCTTCACTTGAGGATCTCTAATGACAAACCAATCCGCTATTGTCGAGGTGGTTCAAGAAACCGATCCTATGCTGCTCAGATCTTTGAATGACCTTCTCCCACAGCTTTCCAGAAACGCTCAAGCGATGACAATGGAAGATTTGGAGCAGATTGTGGATTCAGAGTGCTCCGATTTATTGGTAGTGAGAGCGGCAGGTGGAGGAAGCATTTTGGGGGCGCTAACCCTAATTCATTTTCGCATTCCGACAGGCATTCGTGCCTGGATCGAAGACGTCGTAGTAGATGCCAGTGCTCGAGGTCAAGGGGTCGGCAAAGCACTCATACAAGCAGCAATAGAAAAAAGCCAGGACCTCGGCGCGAGAACTCTGGATTTAACCTCCACTCCAGATCGTGAATCTGCCCATCGTTTATATGAGGGGGCAGGATTTTCGGTCCGTACAACAAAGGTCTACCGACATATCAAATGACTAATGGATAGTCCTTCAACGCATGGCGATCACTCTTGCGTGCAGGAGCGTCCGGAATGGCTGCTTTCGGCCTGCGGATTTAGCCAATCTGTTGCATCGACCGGTTGAATCCACAGCCCAAAAGCAGCCATTGGAATATCATCCCTGCCATGAGACAAAGACCGGGAGCCCTGCGAACCACCCATACAATCAAGGAGAGCTGCACATCATGGACGAAGCCATTACTTACCGAGCAGCAACGGTAGAAGACGCATTGAGCATTTGTGAGTTAGGACAATTGCTTAACGCGGTGCACCACGCTGCCCGCCCCGATATTTACGCGGCTGCCACCCAAGACTTTTCGCGCGATCTTCCTCACTGGTCAGGTCTTTTCGAGAAACCGGGTCAGGTTGTATTCATCGCGAATGTCGGTCACCAGGCCGCAGCCTTCATTACCGCCAGCCTGTCGGCAAGCTCTGGGCCGCTGATGCAACCGCTGAATGTTGTTCGCATTGGATCGGTATGTGTTGCCGAGCAATTTTGGGGGAAAGGTATTGGACGTATGCTTATTCAGCTCATTAAAAACTGGGCTATCGAAAATGACGCCCAGGACTTGAGGTTGTCCGTCTGGCCGTTCAATGCACGCGCTGCTCGCATGTACACAGAGTTCGGGTTTGAGACTCGTGCTTTCGAGATGGGAATGCGTCTGTAAAGGCGATCCCCCTAAAGGTCAAAAGAGGCTCGAGGGACTTCTGCTGGGTCATTTATAACTGACAGCTCTCGGCCAAAAGCAGACCATGGACACGCAGCTAATACGTCAGTATTGTGCAAAAAAATATGCCGCTTCCCCCCTCTTGATGTCGCGTTTACAGACTCGATTTTTTGATTGTTCAAGGGATTACGCATGAACATGGAATGTTATGCGACATCGCATGTCGCAAAATTATTTGGTATGCCAAAAGCCGCACGGCACCTCAAAGTTGAATGATTGGAGCAATAAAGTGGAAATCAAGTTTGATATATTGGATTCTCCAACAGAAAAGGATCAAGGAGTTCTGAATAATAGGTTTTCAGAATATCTTCGAATTCAATATCCAAATCTACCGCCAGAATCGGAAGATAAAATATTTATGGTGGTTGCACACGATGAAGTAGGCGACTACATCGGTGCAATAAGCTGTAATTGTTACTGGGATGGCTTAGAAATTGATACCTTTTGGGTTAAGGAATCTCATCGCGGTAGAAAAGTCGGTTCTATATTATTGGAAAAAGCAGAAACGATTGGCGCCAACAATGGGGCAGTAGTTGCATTCTTAAAAACCGTTGATGCTAAACAGTTCTATGAGCAGCATGGGTATGAGATTTATGGTGTTCTCGAGGATCGACCAATCGGGACTAACCTGTATCATTTAAAGAAACGGCTAGTAAAACATGCATAACAACTGGTTCAAACCGTTCGCTTCGCTCACTGGGACGGGCTAAAGCCCGCCCCTTAACCAAATGCTGGTCAGCGTCCGCATTGGGTCAGAATGGGTCTTTAGGCATGACCCTGGGGTGTGGATAGGGATTCGAACCCCTTCGCGTGTCCGCATGGTCCGCTCTGGACCACTGAATACGCCTTTTTCGTGCTTTCAAGGAAGCGTGCTGCGGTCTACGGCGGCCGTGAATCTGCCCTAATTTTGCCCTAAACCCAGCGACCGCAATGGGTCTCGATAGACTGCTATCGGCCAGAAGCGGACCTTCATTTCAGACGCATGCATTCGCCTATAGCGGCCTGTAGTAGGATGCGGATTTGAACAAAAGAAGCTTCATCATGGATGTTCACGCACTTGAAGAAAGCAGTGTCTTATCGATCACAGTGGACCAAGCCCATCGCTATTTCGAGATGGTTGTCAGACTGGATGACGGGTCCAGAAATAAGCTGATGGCATGGAACGCGGACGGCACTGAGCTAACTATCAGGCTTGGCGCTCTTAACGTTCAAAACACCAGTGAACTCGGGGAGCTTGAAGGGATAAACATCGTTGATAATGTTCTATCCCTTGAAGGTGATTTTGGAGATATAACGATCACAGCCACCTCGATTTTGATTGAAAAGCTGACGTAACTACCGTGCGGGAGGCTACTTCGAGCTGAATGCTACCCGTCACGGATGTCTGATTGTGGCTATTTACTGCCTGTGCTGATCGGCAGCTATGGGTCCAGAGTGTGTAAAAACGCTTCGCCAAATTTGAAGTGTGCGCGTATACGTTAAATCTGAAATTTATCGGCACGTCAGCAGATGTGGATTTCGCGTAGAAGCGCGATTTTCAGTCCGGTTTTGAGTACCTGTCGCGCTCAAAAACGTTTTTACACAGCCTTGGCCGAAAGCAGATATGTGAGCCCAAATAAATCTAACTCCTCGAAAACCATTCCCCACAAAAAAGCCCACTGACCGTCTCCGATCCAGTGGGCTTTTTCTTATTACGCTTCTACTTACAAAGCCATATCACTAGCAGCATTAGCCTTCGGCGCCTTCGCCTTATCAGCATCAGCCGGAGCAGCAGCCGGAGCTACCACCTGACCAATCGCCGGCGGCGGAGTCAGTTGCAGCACCTTGGCGGTGTAAGCCCACTCCTGCGCAACCTTCTCAGGACTGCCATTCAACTGCGTGCCATAGCTCGGCACGATCTGATGCAGCTTTTCCTTCCAGGCTGGCGAAGCCACCTTGTCTTTGAACACTTTCTGCAGCACGGTCAGCATGATCGGTGCCACAGTCGATGCGCCCAGCAGACCGGTAATCGAGCCGTCCGCGGAAGCAACGATTTCAGTACCCAGCTTCAGCACGCCACCGCTGCTTCATCACGCTTGATGATCTGCACGCGTTGGCCGGCTTGCCACAGGCGCCAGTCTTCGGCTTTGGCGTTCGGGAAGTATTCTTTCAGGGCGTTGAGGCGGTCTTCGTCAGACAGCATCAGTTGGCCGGCGAGGTACTCGACCAGAGGGTATTCCTTGATGCCGACTTTGGTCATTGGCCACACGTTGTGCGTGGTGGTGGTCAGCAGGTCCAGGTACGAGCCTTCCTTCAGGAACTTGGTGCTGAAGGTCGCGAATGGGCTAAAAAGGATTGCCGTGGTTGTCAGCGGATTCTTTGTGTAACAATCCTCCACTTCACATTTTACAAGGATGTTCAAAATGGCTGGCAAACCTGCTGCCCGAGTCACGGATCCTACAAGCTGTCCGCTACCCGGCCACGGAGTAAACCCCATCGCCGCTGGCTCTCCCGACGTATTCTTTGACGGGTTGGCTGCTGCTCGCCAAGACGACAAAAGTGCGTGCGGCAGCCCCATTGTCGGAGAGGTCGCCTCTACCGTTCTTATAAACGGTAAACCCGCCGCAACGGTCGGTAGTGTTGGCGCCCACGGCAATAACGTGGTGAGTGGCTCCGGAACGGTGATCATTGGCAACGCCCACACGCCTGCGGACTTCGTCCCGCCCTTATCTATGCCGCTGTGGTTGCAGCCGTTCAATGAGCAGTTTCGTATTCTCGGGAGCGACGGCCAGCCTCTTGCCTATGTGCCCTATCACATCAAAGATGAAGCAGGCCGGGTTTACACCGGCTTTTCTGACGAGTCAGGACATACGCCACGAATCACAACCAAAAAACAGGAAACGCTGGAAATCACCACAGGTGTTGCCGCGCTCGAAAAGTGGGGCGATGCATGACTGAGTTCTCTTGTAAGGTCCCTACAAATCAACAGGCCGGGTCGGTTAGCAATGTGCCTGGCTACTCAATGCCTGCCAACATTCACTTGTTCGTTGTCGTCGATGAAATAGGTAAAGATGGCTTTCTAGTTCGCAAAATCTACTCCTCACCAGATAATCCTCACCTTGTCGCAAAGAACCTCCCCGCGTTTCAAATCAAGCACGAGGTATGGCCGGAAAAATTTGGCATGTTACCTATAGATCCCAAATCCAACGCCACAGTAGCGGAGCACGTATTTAGCAGCAGAAAATATCCGTCCAGCTATCTATCTACCAGCTCTGAATTTCCAAACGGGTCGCCGCGATTCGAGGGCAAGACCGTTTACATTGATATAGAAAAAGCAAAAGCTGCAGGTGCAAAGCTTGTATCCACCGAAGAGATATTAAAGTCACTCGACGAATACAAAAAAGTCGCCCCAAAGAAAGTCGCCCAGATCGACCAAATCGCAGATTGGGTTAAGAACATAGACAAAGAAGTACTGGTGCACGCTGAAAACGTACCGGCCAAAGCAGTCTTTACCCCAGACTCCTACAAAGCAACAAACATGTTGATTAAGGGAGCGAGAGTTGTAAGGGTTTTTGCCATCGGTTTTACCGCCTATGACTTGAAGTTGGCTACAGATGAGTCAATCAAGCAAAATAGCGTCAAACCGATTTCGGTTGAAGTAGTCAAGCAGGCTGGAGGTTGGGGCGCCGCAATCGCGGGAGGACGGATTGGTCTGGCGGCAGGTGCCGCTGTTGGTATAGAAACGGGCCCAGGAGCAATTGTCAGTGCTGCTGTCGGTGGAATTATCTTCGGTACGGCGGGTTATTTAGGTGCCACCTGGCTTACTGATTACGTACAAGACTGAGGTCTGGTGATGAGTTTTTTTAGTCGTTTCAAATCCTTCATGAAGCAAGAACCAGAAGAGCAAATTGCTGGATACTCCATTTCAGAGCTCAAAACCATTTTCTCTGATCCTTCAACAAGCGAAATCAGTCGGCTGCCCTACAATCCCAAAACAGCATCTTTAGAAGCGCTGGGTATTCCAGCCTTTTATTCTTCATTTTTAATTGAGCACGCAGACACTCATAAATTTCTGGCGTTCGTCGAAGCAAATTTTAAATACACATCTGAAAAAACATTCAATGAGCTACCTGTAAAGCACTATGTTAACGATGAAAAAAATGAGCAATTAGTATTTTTTACTTCCACAAGAGAGTTCAACTCAACAACTGTTCGAATGGTTACGAACAGCATCGATTTCATGAATGTTATTTTGCGCGAGAATTTTGCCCCTCCTCCCCCATGGATAGCGTTTGAAGGGTACAACCCTTCTTGGTGGGGTGGAGAGATGCAAGGTGCTCAAGGGTACTACAACGACAATTACTTCATTCCCTTCTTCACTCAATTGAGTGGCCTGGAAAGAATGGAGTATTACGCAAGATTTGGCGCTACAAACGAGTGGATAGAACGCTTGGAATTGATGTATCGCTCTGAATGAGCATTGCCTGAACGGGGGGCTGCTCCGCAGCTCAGCGGGAGCAAGCTCCCTCGCCACAGGGGCGGTGTCAGTCTTGGGTATTGCGCGTCCAGAATGTGCTGAGTTTGAAGCACAAAAAAGCCCACTGACCGTCTCCGATCCAGTGGGCTTTTCCTGATTACGCTTCTACTTACAAAGCCATATCACTAGCAGCATTAGCCTTCGGCGCCTTCGCCTTATCAGCATCAGCCGGAGGAGCAGCCGGAGCTACCACCTGACCAATCGCCGGCGGCGGAGTCAGTTGCAGCACCTTGGCGGTGTAAGCCCACTCCTGCGCAACCTTCGCAGGACTGCCATTCAGCTGGGTGCCATAGCTCGGCACGATCTGATGCAGCTTTTCCTGCCAGGCTGGCGAAGCCACCTTGTCCTTGAACACTTTCTGCAGCACGGTCAGCATGATCGGTGCAGCGGTCGATGCGCCTGGCGATGCGCCCAGCAGGCCGGCGATCGAGCCGTCAGCGGAAGCAACGATTTCAGTGCCCAGCTTCAGCACGCCACCCGCTGCTTCATCACGCTTGATGATCTGCACGCGTTGGCCGGCTTGCCACAGGCGCCAGTCTTCGGCTTTGGCGTTCGGGAAGTATTCTTTCAGGGCGTTGAGGCGGTCTTCGTCAGACAGCATCAGTTGGCCGGCGAGGTACTCGACCAGCGGGTATTCCTTGATGCCGACTTTGGTCATTGGCCAAACGTTGTGCGTGGTGGTGGTGGTCAGCAGGTCCAGGTACGAGCCTTCCTTCAGGAACTTGGTGCTGAAGGTCGCGAATGGGCCAAACAGGATGACGCGCTTGCCGTCCAGGACACGGGTGTCCAGGTGCGGAACCGACATTGGCGGTGCGCCAACGGAGGCTTTGCCGTAGGCCTTGGCCAGGTGTTGTTCGGCGAGGGTCGGGTTCTCGGTGACGAGGAACGAGCCGCCTACCGGGAAGCCTGCGTATTCCTTGGCTTCAGGAATGCCGGACTTCTGCAGCAGGTGCAGTGCACCGCCGCCCGCGCCGATGAAGACGAACTTGGCGTCGGTTTCGGACTTGGTGCCGTCTTTCAGGTTTTTGTAGCTGACGCGCCAGGTGCCGTCGTCGTTCTTGGTGATGTCTTGCACTTCGCTAGACAGTTTCAAGTCGAACTTCGGTGTGGTTTGCAGGTGAGCAACAAACTGGCGGGTGATTTCGCCGAAGTTGACGTCGGTGCCGATCGGGCTCCAGGTGGCCGCGATTTTCTGGTTCGGGTCGCGCCCTTCCATCATCAGCGGGACCCACTTCTTGATCACAGCCGGGTCTTCGGAGTACTGCATGCCGGCGAACAGCGGGCTCGCTTGCAGGGCTTCGTAGCGCTTCTTCAGGAACTTGATGTTGTCATCGCCCCACACAAAGCTCATGTGTGGCGTGGAGTTGATGAACGAACGCGGGTTTTTCAGCACGCCTTGCTGAACCTGCCAGGCCCAGAACTGACGGGAGATCTGGAACGCTTCGTTGATTTCAACGGCCTTCGGGATCTGTACGTTGCCCTTGTCGTCTTCCGGGGTGTAGTTCAACTCGGCCAGGGCGGAGTGACCGGTACCGGCGTTGTTCCAGCCGTTGGAGCTTTCCTGGGCGACGCCGTCGAGGCGCTCGATCATTTCCATCGAAGTGCCGGGTTCCAGCTCGTTGAGCCAGACACCCAGGGTCGCGCTCATGATGCCGCCGCCGATCAGCAGTACATCGACTTTCTTTGCCTCTTCCGCGTGAACGGACGTGATCCCCATCGACAAAGCCAGCCCCAGCAGGGCCGTGTTCATTTTCTTAAACATCTGTAGCACCTATGATAAAACGCCATCCGCCCTTCCATCCTCATTCACGGAGCGCCTGGTTCACGACCTTCAGGCAGGACGTCGTGGGTGCTCGTACACAAGAATTGAAGGGTGGGCACACAAGGCCGACGTGTCTCCATCGACCTCAGTTTATATGTCCCTACTGAACTGACTTTTTATCATTATTGGCTTCAGCTACTTGAGCGACATTGATCCTGTTGGCACGTCTCCTGGACGGGCAAACTGAATAGGTCAAACCAAGTTGGCGCGCAGAATATCATGGCTCGACGACTGTGCGCTCCCGAAAGGACTTATGAGTCTAGTCCAGACGGGGCTCGTTCGCCGCGTCCTGGCCCAAACGATTCAGCACAAACACCTTGGCGTTGTGGGTCATTTGGTCCAGATGCCGGTCGCGTTGCTTTTCGGCATCGACCATCGCGCGCTTTCCGTGTTTTTGCAGCAAGTAGGTATGTATC
The DNA here is from genome assembly GCF_059695935.1 of Pseudomonas sp. LBUM1660. Taxonomy (NCBI): domain Bacteria; kingdom Pseudomonadati; phylum Pseudomonadota; class Gammaproteobacteria; order Pseudomonadales; family Pseudomonadaceae; genus Pseudomonas; species Pseudomonas sp. LBUM1660. The sequence goes on from NZ_CP166795.1 coordinate 3,743,369, forward strand.
TGCCGGACCTCTAAAGAACTGTAGATAAATGTGACGTCCAACAGTCCCATCAAGCCTTCGCTGCTGTAGTTGCGGGTGTTCATCAGCACCTGCGTGCCGCGCACGCCCAGCACCTGAAAACCCATCGACTCGAACCACGGCACCTTGGCCACGGTGCAGGTCAGTTCGGCGTGGGGATAGCGGTTGATCATGTCTTGCAACATGGACCGCGCGACGCCGCGGCGACGATGACCCGCGTCGACGGCCATGTAGGCGACGCCGCACGCTTGGGAATCGTCCTTGACCGGCAGGTACAGCAGAAAACCGATGACCTTTTCAGGGTCTTCATCGTCGGTGGCGACGATCAACTCGACCGCAATGCCCTTGGTCCCGCCAAGCGCTTCCAGATACAGATGCACTTCGTAGCCCACCGCGTACTGATACACGTTGTACAGCGGGTTGCTCGGCGCGATGCCGACCATGCTGATGTCGGTCAGGTTATCGACGACCATCTGCAGGATCTGGCTGTTGATTTGCTCCGGGCATGGGGCGTTGAAGTGGGTGAGTTGTGGCATTGAAATTCTGACTCCGGGATCGCTTTACTGGGTATCGGCGAGGCTATTGTCACAGATTGATCGCCACGCCGCTTCTGCCAGCAATTTCCTGTAGGCCTTCGGACTGGCGACCACCCTCCCCGACAACCATGCCCTGCAATAACTGTCTGCCTGGCCGATGATCAGCGACGGCAGCAATTCGGCAGGAAACGCTCGCAGCACATCGCGTCGGCCGGGCTCCGCCAGCCATTGGCCGAGTTTTTGGTTACGGGTTTTGTTTCGCGTGGCCAGCTCTTCCTTGAGCGGCCCTTTGGTGACGGCAAATCGCGCGTGGTACTGGAAACGTGCCCACTCGGGCTGGCTGTCGACCCAATCGACGTAGCTGTGCACCAGCGCGTGCACGCCCTCTTCGGTCGTCTGTGCTTCGGCGAGGTAGCTGTCGCGAAGCTGTGCCTGATCGTCCAGCGCCGTAAAGAACAGCGCGGCCACCAGGCCTTCCTTGTTGCCGAAGTGATGGTAGATCGCGCCGACGCTGGTATCGCATTCGGCGCGGATCATTTCGATGGTCGTGGCTTCCAGACCTTGTTCGTTGAACAGGGCCAGGGCTTTTCTGAAGATGTCGCGCTTGAGTTCGGCTCTTCTGCCGGGGTAGCTGCGCTCGAGTAAGTCTGACGTTTGCATGCGGGATACAGGCCAAAAAAATCCATGACAAGGCAGACGGCTGCCAGTGAGAAAGCTGCGCTAGGTTGACAGATTTCCTCGCGACAGAATACTGTTCCGTAACAGAACATTATTCCGTTACGAAACATCATTCTGTAAAACCACCCCTCAGCGAGGCTTCAAAATGAGTCAGTTTCTCAGCATGTTCAACAGCGCCGGCCCGCAAGCGTTCAGCAAAATGGCCTGCCAGGTGGCGCCCTATTTCAGCACCATCAAGCCGCTGATCTCGGCGTTGCACCCCGGTCATGCCACGGTGCAGGTGCCGTTTAGCAAGGAGATCACCAACCACTTGGGCTCGGTTCATGCGATTGCGATGTGCAACGCCGCCGAACTGGCGGCCGGGACGATGACCGACGTGTCCATTCCCGCCGGTGCGCGCTGGATTCCGAAAGGGATGACGGTTGAGTATCTGGCCAAGGCCAAGAGCGATGTGACGGCGGTGGCCGACGGTGAAGCGGTGGATTGGCAGACGGAAGGCGACAAGATCGTGCCTGTGGATATTCATGATGCCGAAGGCAAGAAGGTGTTCACGGCGCGGATCACCATGAACGTTAAGCTCGCGTAAACGCCCGCCTACCTGTAGCAGCCTGCGTCCGGCTGCTACACAATTGCGCAACCCGCAGTCGTTCTTTCAACGGGCGCCAGGCAACCGCTGATAATACCGCAGCGACTAAAGTTGTGCCCTCGACCGCCGACTCCTTCCTGTGAGCCCATCCCACGAAGGACCGTAAAATGTACTACCCCCGCGAAGCCGAAAAAGATCACCTGTTCAACCGGGTGATCCTGCTCACCGTGGCCTGCTGCGTGGTGTTGATCCTCGCCGGCATGGCCCGGCACGAGGGCATTGCCTACGCCGCCATCCGCTTGAGCCCCGTGGAGACAACCGGCACGGTGACGCAGCTGGACAACATCCTCATGAACAGCGACGGCAAAGTGATCCACTACCGCTACTCCGATCACGACGGCCAGGTGCACGACGATCAATTCGTTGACGAGCGCTACGCACAGAAAACCGCGTATGAAACCGGCGGCAGCATTGACCTGCTTTACTCGCGCTGGTTACCGGGACAGAACAGCATTGCCCGCGAATTGAACGGCAATCGTCCGGGGTTTTACATCATGTTGGGCGGGGTGTTGCTGGCGTTGTTGTTCCTGGGAATATCGGCCAGGACGCTGGGACGGATTTATGCGATGAAGGAAGAAGACCGGTTTTATTGAGATGTGCCTGATGGCTATTCAAGTGATGAAGTGGGCGCTGACATGCCGTCACTTCCTGCCGAGGGAGAATCTGCAACCTCCCCCGGTTTACTCCGAAACAGCCACCTGATTACGCCCACGCGCCTTGGCTCGATACAGTGCTTTATCCGCGTTATTCAGCAAACTTTGAAAATCGTTGTCGCCGATATCCATCGCTGCCACACCGAGACTCGCCGATATACGGTGAACCGGCCCGGTCATCAATCCACCCATAGACTGGATCAGTTGCTCGGCGATGTTAAGGGCGACCTCAATGGACGTGTCCGGAAGCAGGATCGCGAACTCCTCGCCACCGAGCCTGCCGAAGACATCGGTGTCGCGGAAGGACCGGTTGATGATCACGCCCATTTGCCGCAACACCTGATCCCCGACCTGATGTCCGTAGGTGTCATTGATGTGCTTGAAGTGATCCATATCCAGCATCACCGCGCACAACGGTAACCGGTTGTGTTTGCAGTCTTGGAACAATTGCTGGGCATGCTCGAAAAAAGCGCGGCGATTTTTCAGGCCGGTGAGTTCATCGGTCTGTGCGGCGTAAGTGGCAATGCGATGGGCGCGTTCCATTTCGCGGGTTAGCTGGAAGGCGGTTTCCAGGGCTTCGGACAGTTTGCGTGTCGCGCTGGCCACGAATGAGGCGAACACAATCACGGCCAGCGCAATGCCGACCTGGATCGCTGACGGTTGAAACAGCAGCCAGAGCGTACACGGCAACAACACAAGGCCAATGGACGCCAGCGTCATGTATCGATAAGCCGAATAACACGACACCGCACTGACCGACATGCCGACGGCAAAGAGCATGACCAACACCTGGGCCAGCAGGTCGTTTGCCGGCATGACCGCCAATGCGCCCGCCCCCCAGATACCGGCGGACAACATCAGCGTGAACCCGTATTTCTTCTCCCAGCGTTGCGGGGTGCGCTCACTGTCCGGGCAGCGAAACCAGGCCACGAACATCAGGATGCGCAGCAACGACGACGCGGTCAGCAGTCCAATCCAGGTAAAAATGACGGAGTGATCAAAACGCTCCCAGCACAGCCCGCACAGCATGATCGCGGCCAGAAAACTACCGAAAATCGCAGGGAATGACTGGTGGAATAGCTGATGCAATCGATCACTGCGCACCTGCGCTGCGATGAAAGAATCCTGGTCGTGCCGAAATCCTGAGCCACCCATTTGATCCGCCTGATCATGATGCTGCGACAAAAAAAGCGATTGTGGCACCCTGCCACTCAGGCAAACAAACAATTACGACTCGTGGGTACCTGCACATCACGGTAATGCGCCCCTTAAGGCCTCAGTGACAATGGTCAGAAAAGTAATAGCACAACGTGAGCCACCGCCACGTCCTGTGGTCATTAAGCCAAATGATATTGCGCCGTCATCGTGCAACGCGTTCGTCCTGCTACGCTTTTGAAGCCTCCAATGAAATCAGGCAATTAATCACCCATACGGATCCACTTGGCTGTTGAGGTTGCGTAATGTGAGAGCCCAATTTATCAGCGCCGTCATTACCCTGACCATGATCGGAGTGACGATGTATGGGTTTATCGAATGGAACGCTGGCGAGCGCGCGCGCCGGGATGCGGTGTGCAAGGCAGCTCAACAGCACAAGGAAACGGTGGAAATTCGAGCGCGCGCGATGGCTGCCGGACTGTCGGTCGATGCATACGCCGAGGCCGAAAAGGCGGAAGTCGGCAAATTGGTCAGTTCTCTGGATACCGCGAAGAATGATGCCGAGGTTGAAGCCGTCATAGACGCACATGCAGCCGAGTTGCAGGCACAGGACGCCGCCACCGACGCAGAGCTGAAAAACCAGGGGAGCCAGCAATTCCTCGAACAGAAGTTCAAGGAACAGCGGATCACCACGGACATCAAGCAGGAAATTGAACGCGCCGAGAAGGCGGTAGCGGATGCCTGTAGTTAAAGCCTGTCGCGTGCAACAGGTTCGATGATCGGCTCTGTCCCCTTGGACTCGCTGGGTTACCGTTGCGGCGCAACCATCCGAAATCGGATATTGATGTCGTCGGAAACAACCGTGTCGCCCCATTCACCTTCACCGACCTTAAAATCGCTACGCTTGAGCGTTAACTGGCCATCGAAGATCCCGATGGCGCTCTCCTCTTTCAGGAGGACCGGAACGGCCACCTCGCGGGTAATGCCCCTGAGCGTGAGTTTGCCGGTGATCGAATAGCGGTTGTCACCCAGTGCTTTCACGCCGGTCGATTCAAACCTCGCCTCGGGATACTTCTGCGTGTCGAACCAGGCAGGTTTTTTCAGTTCGGTGTTGGCGTCATCGCTGCCCGCATTAATGCTGTCGAGCTGGATGATCAGCGCGGCACGGCCTGCGGTTGGGTTCGTCGTGTCGAAGTGGAGCGTGGCTGTGTACTGGCCAAACGTGCCATACACCCGCGAGCTGAACTGGTTATAGGTAAAAGAGAGCGTACTGGCGGCTTGATTCACTTGCGTGTATTTGGCCGCTTCGGCACAGGGAAAAAAGCCGAAAGCAAACGCTGCAGCCAGTATGCAAAGCGACGGGAATCGAGAGTTCATGGGACGCTCCGGTCGTGGCACTCGCTGGCCAGACAGTTGGACTAAAGCAAAGAACTACCGTTTATACCACTTGGCCTTGAGACTTCCGACCACCTGTCGGTAACGCGTACCAGCGCCCGATACCGCCACCCGCGCAGGTCTTTAATAACTGAAGCACTCACCGCTTCGGGAGACAGAGCATGAAAATCGTCGTCATCGGTGGCACCGGGCTGATCGGCAGCAAGCTCTGCCAGAACCTGCAGGATCTGGGGCATGAAGCCCTGGCGGCGTCGCCGAGCACAGGCGTGAATGTCATCAGCGGCGAGGGGCTGACGGTGGCGTTGAAAGGTGCGGACGTGGTGGTCGACGTGTCGAACTCGCCTTCGTTCGAAGACCACGCGGCGTTGCACTTCTTCGAAACCGCCGGGCACAACCTGATCGCGGCGGAGAAGGTCGACGGCGTCAAACACCATGTTGCGCTGTCGGTGGTCGGCACCGAGCGGATGCTCGACAGTGGTTACTTCCGGGCGAAAATGGCCCAGGAAAAACTCATCAAGAAATCCGGTATTCCCTACACCATTGTGCGGGCCACGCAGTTCTTCGAGTTTATCCATGCCATTGCTCACTCCGGGCGCGAGGAAGGCGACACCCTCCACTTGACGTCCGCCGCGCTGCAACCGGTGGCCTCGGCGGATGTAGCGGCGGCCCTGACGGACATCGCGCTGAAAGCGCCAATCAATCAGACCGTCGAGGTGGCTGGCCCTGAAAACCGTCCCCTCATCGAGTTCGCGAGCGACTACTTGAAGCACACCCAAGACCCGCGCCAGGCCGTCGCGGACGACACGGTTCCTTACTTCGGTGCGCCGATCAATGACCAGTCGCTGACACCGGGCGCCAATCCCATCGTCGGCGCAACCCGGTTTCAGGACTGGCTCGAGACCCACTAGACGACCAAGCCTGGTCGTAGGGTGAGGCGGTGCTCATTGCGCTAGACCAGCGCCTCGACCAGCTGCATCGGCGTCATCTTCGTGACCATCATCATCACGATCACGAACATCCCCGCAAAACCCGCCACGCCCATCCAGAACCATTTGGTGTAGACCGAACGAAATTCCCCGTCCAGCCCCTCGCCGGTCTCGACCGCGCTCAACGCCATCCCGTGCAGGCGCTTCTGCAGCACCAACACCGGCAGCCACAGCGACCCCACGCACAGGAAAATGATCAACGAGGTCAGAATCCATTCAGTGCTCATGGGCAGCCCGGCCACTTTCATCAGCAGGTATCCGGTGGTGATCTGAATGAAGCCTGCCGGGGTGGTAATCCAGGTGTCGAAACGCACCACCATTCTGGCCACGTGTGCGATCACTTGCGGGTTGGCCGTGCGACTGGCGGCGATCAGATAGAGGTAGGAGCCCATGCCGAACCCGAACAGGAAAATCGCAGCAATGACGTGCAGGTACTTCAAGCACAGATAGAGCATGCTCAGGCCTGCTCGTCAGAAAAGCGCACGGACAGCTGCAGATTAGCCGGATCGTTGATCGCGGCCATGTACTCGTCGACGCTGATCTCGCCCACGCAAGGACGGGCGCCGGGGGCCGGCTCGTAACCCGCGAGCTGTTTTGCCACCAACGCCACGGCCGCGCAGCTCGGGATTTCAGGGCCCTTGTCGTTGTGCGCCGTCAATTGCACGGTCATGGACAGCGGTTTTCCATCAACGCCCTGCCCTTCGACGTCGATGTACATCGCACTCAAGCCATCACCGAATCGCTCGAACCACGTCCCCCAGCGGTGCAGCCTTGCCGCCCACGCCGCAGAGTCTCGCACCAGCCCGACCCTCCGCGCCTCGGCGAGCACGTAGTTGGCCACGCCACCGAGCTTCAGGCCCGAGCCTGCCTTGAAACTCAAGGTTTGGGCGCCGTAGCGGCCGGCGAAAATATCCATGTCCGGCACATCGACATTGGACAGAACACGGGTCCCCAATTGAGGCATCTTGCGCAGGGTCAGGTCCTGCCAGCCCAGCACCTCGTTTACCTGGCCATTCTTGAGCTGCTTGATGGGTTTGCCCGCGTAGGCCAGCACGCCTTCGACGGTCGAGAGGCCGGGCATCTTCGCCGAGGAAGAAATGCCATGCTCGATCGAGTCGATGCGTTTGAAGCGATAACGATAGTGGTCGATGAGCGCCGACGACAGCGTCGGCACCGAACTGCACCCACTGAGAATGGCCACGCCGGCCCGCTTTGCGCTCGCGTCGAGTACATCAATGCCATTGACGAAGGTGCGGCAGTCAGCCAGATCGCAGTAGTTCACGCCCGCGTCGATGCAGCTTTGCGCGACCGCATAGGATTGCCCCTGAAACGGGCCGCCGGTATGGACCACCCATTGAATACCCATCGCGCTCAACGTGGACCCGAACGCGCTGCCCATGGCATCACCGCACCAACTTTCACAGACACGGCCAGACTGAACGTTGAGTTCATCGACCTTGCGCTGCAACTTGCGTGAATCGCGCCCGGAGATCACCAGTTCTACGTCTGGCATCGCGACTAAATGCCTGCAAACGATGCTGCCGAAGTTTCCGTAGCCACCGATCACCATCACCCTGAGTGCCATTCAACGCTTTCCTTAACCATTGGATCATCTAGCCAACCCGCCCGAGACCGGGCGCGGCAAAGCTTTACTGATATCGAACGGACAGGCAAGCAGCGAAGCACTGCAGCTCATTAGCGAACATCAATACACCGTGCCCGCTTAAAGTTACGCACTAAGGTGACGACAAAAAAGGCGACCTCCCAAGTACAGGCCTGTATGGCCCCGGTACTCAGAAGATCGCCCCTGTCAGTCTTAAAGACTTACGCGCTGAACGGACCTAGCATTGGCTCGCAACGGTCCGCGCAGAGATAACGGCGTAGTCCTGTTGTCTGACTCGCTGAGTCAACACCAGCATGGTCAGGAAACCCAATGCAATCAGCACCGGATACGCCATCAACAATTCGGAAAGCGAGTATTTCCAGGCCAGCGGGCGACCGACGCCCAGCATGGCTGCGTACATCCACGACACCGCCGACAGGGAGCCGCAAAACAGCGCCAGCATCCGTGCGCTGAATCCGAGATCGAGCAAGGAGCCGGCCTTTTGCAAAGCGGGCAATACCAGGCGATGCAACAACATGCCGTTGTAGGTCAGCAAGATGACAATAATAACTTTGGCTTGAAGTTTTGGGTTCATGAAGTAATTCATACCTTTATCCAGGTAATCAATACCAATGACGGCGATACCGGTCACCCACAACGCGATCAACGCAACCACCACCGACTTCTGCAGACTTTCCATGTGAGCATGATCATGCCCAGTGGACGTTTTTCGTTTCAACAAATCTTTAACCATCGCAATATCACTGGTCAACACCAGACCAATAGCCACACAACACGACACCAAATGAACGTAAATAACGCCCAGCCGCAAAAATTCCATACACTCTTTGTTTTCTAACAGGCTCATAATTGTATTTATCGCCACGGTAAGTTCTCCACCTTATTCGATAGTACAGATCAATTCTTCAACAGGGTATTCCGCTATTCAAACCCTGTTCGATCTTACTTTTTATAAGATATGCCAAATCATAGATCCGACACTGCTTAGCCCATTGAATTGCCTGGCAAATCAATGACCGGCTTAGTTATTACCTCCTGAATTTCAGATAAAAAAATCCCCATTTGCATTCACTGCACATGAGGTTGTATTTCCACTTCTTTTCTGCGACTGCAGCAGGTCATGATGACATGCTGAAGTATCAGAGGGCGCAAAGGCTAGAATGTTCATTTTTTGAGCAGACTACCGACAAACGGTTACTTCAATGAAAGCAACTCATCACGATGATAAGCCTGCAACTTCCCCGCAAGCCGCATGATAACTGGCCCGCTTAAATTAGATGAGGGGCAGATTATTCTATTGGATCCATTAGTTGTTGCGATACTTACGAAAAGTGCAAGAGAGACCCGCTCTGATTTACGCCACTCATTGCTGAAACAGTCGGACTTTTTCACGCAAGCGGATTCACGACAATGACCAGGCCGTCGTCAGTCTCCGATCACCGACGATTGGCGAACAGTCCGATAAATGCACTGGTTGACTCAGAGCGCGCGCTCAACGCGTTAAACAGCTGCGCCAATACCAAGACGGTAAAGCGGCCGTGCGTGCGTGCACCAGCGAGGCATCACCCGGTATCAACCCTCCCGGCAGTGACCGTGCCCGCGACACCGAGAAATGTCATTGCCATGGCCGTCTCCTTGAACATCCATGGAAGCGCTATTGGGCGCTCCTTTCGGTTCAAGGGCAGTTGATTTTTATTAACTGTGGCGCAACGTGTGGCCGTTCAGTCGAGCCAGGGGCGTGGTTTGACGAACATCAAACTGCACGGTGCTCGGTTCAATACGCTCTCGGCGGTACTGCCGATGAACCGGTCAATCCCATGGCTATAGGTCGTACCCAGCACCACCATGTCGAATGCGTGCCGTTTGGCAAACAGTCCGATGACTTTGTGGGGAATACCGGCCAGCAGGTGCCGGCGGTCTTGCTCAATGCCAAAGTGTTCGGCAAGCGCTTCAAAGGCCTCTTCCTGGGCATCGTTGACCGCGTCTCTCAGGCTGTCATCCAGACTCCGTGTCGGCACACTCATCGTTGCATCGCCCACCACCGACCAGCTACTGACGTTGAGCAGGTGCAAGACCCCGCCACAGGAGGCCGCCAGCGTCGAGGCCAGGTCGAGAATCCGGTCGTTGAGCCCCTGCGTCAGTTCCTCCAGATGGGACAGATCGATGACCGCCAGGATGTTCAACGGCTTGGGATTTCTGGCTTCGGTGACCAGATGCAGATGGGCCGGACAGTCGCGCAGCAACAGCCAGTCCAGTGGCCGATGGAACGCTCGGTCGAGTGCCGGGACATGGTGGGTGTCCTTGATCACCAGATCCGCATGGAAATCGTTGACGTATTCAAGCACGTGCGCCCGGCTGGATTTGGCCCAGACTACTTCAGTGGTGACCTGAAACCCGCAGCCTCGATGAAACCGGGCTTGCTGCTCCAGCCAGTGCCGATGCACCTGCAAGTAGCCCTCCGGTGCCTGGGCCATCGCCTCGTGATCAAACAGCCCGGCCACCGCCAGCGCCGGCAAATAGTCGAAGGCGACGATGTGCAACAATGCACCGGTTGCACTGGCCAACGCATGTGCGCGGTCGAACGCCGGGGTCCGGACCATCTCGGAGGGGGCAATCAATAAGATACGTTTAAGTTTCAGCATCACCTACCTCGTCCTGGGAGCGACTTGTTGCCTTACCGCAAACCCGGCTCCTGTCGGCGTTTGTGCCGCTCTTCAGACTGATGACGGCTGGAAAGCTGTTGTTTGAGTATCAGGCGTTAGCCGGTGAAGGCTCTGATCTTTGTCAACTAATGGAAGGCTTTCGGCGGGCGTCCCCATCGACTTCGGGCTCACAGAAGCATTGTTGATTTAGCTCAATGATTTTTTGTCGTTCAGGGGTAGAAAACACTGACTGGACTGATGATCCGTCATCAATGCCGAATCAGTCAGAGAGCACCGTCGGACGCTGCGGGGACTCTACGGTTTGTGTCGTCCCCAGGCTCAGACCATCACTGACACGCTAACGCCGAAGGTGCGCCATGTTGACCGTCACACTGATCAATACACTGGTGGTGATCATCGTCGTGGTCATCCACTACGAATGCCTGTTACGCCTGAACGACTGGCTGCCCCGCCTCAGACTCTGGAGCCGTTTCAGGATTGTCGTCGGGGTATTCGGTGCGCTGCTGGCCCACGCGATAGAAGTCTGGTGCTTCGCGCTGGTCTATTACCTGATGGTGCGCTCCGGCGAATGGGGCACTTTGACGGGTCACTTCGATGGTTCGTTCATGGACTGCGTGTACTTTTCCTTCACCACCTACACGACCATCGGCTTCGGCGATATTTCACCGGTCGGCCACCTCAAGTACCTGACCGGCCTGCAAGCCTTGACCGGTCTGGTACTCATCACCTGGACGGCGTCCTTCCTGTTTCTCGAAATGCAGAAGTACTGGAAGCGTAAATAGCCTGCCCAAAGGCACACAGCAAACCCGAGTCCTCTAAACCGCCAGCACGTTGCACGGCACCTGATACAAAATATGCTCGGTGGTGCTGCCCAGGAGCTTGTCGACGCCGGAGGACTGGACCTTGCCCATCACGATCACATCCACCTCGTGCTCGTGGGCAAATTCACTCAGCGCCTTGACCGGGTGGCCGGACACCATGTGGCGACGATCCGCAGGCACACCGTATTGGCCGGCCAGTTTCACGAAGGCTTTCTGCAGGTCCTTGCGCAGCGTTTTGGTCAGGTCCGCCAGGGTCAATCCATCCATGTCCGCCAGAAAAGCCGCCGAAATGTCACAGGCGTACAGCAAATGCAATTCGCCATCGCACTGGATGGCGAGGCTTGTGGCCTGACTGATGATCCGGTCGTTCAGCGTGTTGTCGGGGGACTCGGTATCGAACACTTCCACCGCCGCCACGATTTTACGCGGCCAGCCGTCGCCATGCCCTTCGCCCACCAGATAGACCGGCATCGGGCAGTGGCGCAGCAAGTACCAATCCATCGGCGTGAAAAAGGCGCGCTTGAGCGCTGATTCGTGCTGCACCTGCTTGATCAACAGGTCGGGCTGCATTTCCGTGACGTGATCGAGGATGTCTTGCTCCATATCCTCGGCCCAGGCCACTTGCGTGGTCACGTCGATGCCCTCGTCGCGCAGCGTGTCGGCCTGCGCCCGGAGCCAGTCGAGATGGTCCTGGAGGTAGCGCTGACGGGCCATTTCCCGATCACCTTCCTCCAGCAGCGACAACAATTTGAACGAAGGAATGAAGGCGGCGATATGCAGGCTCGCACCGCTGGCCTTGGCCAATGCCGCCGCATGCTTGATCGCCGGGGAATGGCGCAGGGCCGGGTTGATGATGAGTAACAAGCGTTGATACTGGCTCATGATGTGACTCCCGTCAGATGAACATTCGACACGCACTGCAGTGCGGCAAGACTCAGCGACCTGCCGGCGTCCATTGCCAGTACAGCACCTCGGGCATGTCTTGCCCGTGCTCGATGAGGTAGAGCTTGTGCCGCTCCATCGTAGACCAGTAGCGCGACCGCGCGGTTTGCAACTGATCGTGCAGCCGTGGTACCCGCTCGACGACGTCCAGCGCCAATTGATACCGATCCAGATTGTTGATCACCGCCATGTCGAGCGGGGTGGTGGTCGCGCCCTCCTCGTTGAAGCCACGAACGTGGAAATTGTCATGATTGGTGCGTTTGTAGAGCAGTCGGTGGATCAGCGCCGGGTAACCGTGGAAGGCGAAAATCACCGGTTTGTCGACGGTGAACAGCGCATCAAACGCCGAGTCCGACAACCCATGGGGGTGCTGGAAGGACGGCTGCAACACCATCAGGTCGACCACGTTGACCACCCTCACCCGCAAGTCCGGCACGTACTCGCGCAACAGGGTCACGGCGGCCAGGGTTTCCGATTGCTCATCACTCAGAAAATCGCTCATGAAGTTCTCCGTAAAAGATCCGACCGGCCGGCAACCCTTGATCAATTCTGGGAGTCTGGAACGCTCAGGACTTGATTTACATCAAGTCTCCAAGCCACCGCTCAAGCGCAATGAAATCAAGGGCTACGCTACGTTGACTAAAACGGCCGAAAGCGGGTTTTCCCGTTCGTCTATTACTCCAGCAATCGACTGAATGAAAAACACGCCCGAAGGCCCTCCCGCCTATGCTTAGCAGGCACCCAGAAGGCGTCATCCCCCATGCCTGAAACTCGTCCCCTGCCAGTTCATTACCTCAAGGCCGCGTGTTCCAGCTGCAGTGTGTTGGAGTTGTGTCTTCCCATTGGCCTGTCAGGAGCGGAGGTCGAACGGCTGGATACGCTGATCGTGCAACGCTTCAAGGTCAAAAAGGGCGCCGCGCTGTACCGCACCGGCGACCCTCTGCGTTCGCTTTACGCGGTGCGTATCGGTTCATTCAAGACCTGTGTGGTGTCCGTCGATGGCCGTGAACAAGTCACCGGTTTTCACATACCCGGCGAAATGCTCGGTCTGGACGCTATCAGTGCCGATGAGCACGCTTGCACGGCGTTTGCCCTGGAGGACAGCGAAGTCTGCCCCATTCACTTTGCGCAGCTGGAAAAACTGGCGCAAAACCTGCCGTCGTTGCAGCACAACCTCAACCGGCTGTTGAGCCGCGAAATCGTGCGCGATCACAGCATGCTGATGTTGATGGGCAACATGAACTCCGATGAGCGCCTGGCGGCTTTTCTGCTGAACCTGTCCCAACGGTTCAGCATCCGTGGCTATTCATCCAAGGAGTTCGTGCTGAAAATGCGTCGCGAAGAAATCGGCTCCTATCTTGGGCTACGCCTGGAAACCATTTGCCGGGGCATTGCGCACCTGCGGGATCAGGGGCTGGTGGAAATCGCCGGCCGCGACGTCAAGATCCAGGACATGGAAGGACTCAAGCAAATGATCGCCGGCTGTCATCGCCAGCCTCGCTGATCTCGTCCGCCCGGAGCTTCGTCATGCGCGCCATGGTTCTGTCCAAGGGCGCGATCATGCTCACCCCCTGACCGCCAGAATGCTGCCCGGCACCGAGTACAGCGCCCGCTCCGTATTACTGCCGATCAACCGGTCGATGCCCGCCCGGTGTACGGTGCCCATCACTACCACATCCGCCAGGTATTGCTCGACGAATTCACTGATCACCGGCACGGGCAGGCCCATGACGAAATGCCGCCGCTCCGGCGGCACACCGTGGCGATCCGCCAGGGTGACAAAGGCCTGGTGCAAGGATTGGCGCAGTTCCTCGATGACGTCCACGCCCCAGCCACCGCCAGCCAACGGCGCTTCGCCATTGAACGCCCGTGACAAGTCGTAGGCGTAAAGCAGGTGCAACGGAGCGTCGCATTGCAGCGCCAGGGCGTTGGCGGTCTGGATGATGGTGTCATTCAAGCCGTTGATTTGCGTTGAAGGATCGAACGGGTCCACCGCTGCCACGACCCGGTGCGGCAAGCCGTAACGCGTCTGATTGACCAGGTGCACGGGAACCGGGCACTCGCGTAACAAGTGGCAATCGAGCGGTGTGATGAACACCCGCTTGAGCAGCGGTTCAAGGGTGACGTCCTTGATCAGCAGATCCGGCTTGAAGTCTTCGACCGTTTTCAGAATATCCAGCAGCGGATGGGTGGTAAAAACCACTTCGACGGTCACGTCCAGGCCCATCTCATTGAACCGTTCGACCTCATCGGCCGCCCAGCGACGGTAGCGGCGCAAGTAGCCCTGATAGCGTGCGTCGTCAATCTTGTCTTCCCACACATGCACCACCGGCGCCGGCTCGACAAAGGCCCGCACCGCCAGTTCGGCACCGCTCGCCCTGGCCAGCGCGACGGCCCGCAGCAGGGCGGGGGACTGATGCAGGGTTTGGTCGGCGATCAGCAACAAACGTTGATATTGACCCATCACACACCTCGGCTCGACACCGGTCGTCAAACGCCGGCAGGTAACCAAGACTGCGCTCGTCGCCCCCTCCTCCCGCTTGATTTACATCAAACATGAGCCAATGAACGCTTGCCGTCGCGACTCTCTGATCCAGATCAGATTCCAGCGCCGCCAACGGCGTAGAAAGGAAGTAACCGAACGGCTCGTCACCGTGCGCCCACCTTTCAAACCGGATGGAGGAACACACCATGCTGACTGTCAAAGACCACAATGACCGAGCCGCTGCCGCCTACGCCGCTGTCACCGGCAAATACTGGATCGAAGCACTCAAGGACGGGCGTCATGTGCTGATCCGGCCGCTGGCGGAAAAAGACCGCGAGCGTGAACTCGCCTTTATCAAGCGCTTATCCCCCGAGTCCCGGCACATGCGCTTCCTCGCCCAGATCAACGAGCCCGGCACCGCCTTGCTCGACCAACTGATGGACACCGACAACAAACAGCGCACGGCCTACATTGCGCTGGTCCACGAAAACGGCCAACTGATCGAGATCGGTGTCAGCCGCTACGCCGCCACGGGCGAACATGTATGTGAATGCGCCGTGACAGTCGCCGATGAATGGACGCACCTGGGCCTGGGCTCCTTGTTGATGGAGCATTTGATCAAGGCCGCACGCAAGAACGGTTTCCGCCAGATGTATTCGGTGGATGCCTCCAGCAATGCGCCGATGCGCGACCTGGCCAAAGTGCTCGGTTTCGAGACGCACAATGATCCCGATGACACTCGTCAGGTCATTCACCGTCTCTACCTGTAAAAAATCGCCCCGCGATGTGCCGGCCAACGGCTCATCGCGGGGCGATCCAGCCTTCAGGATTGTAAAACCCGGCCCGGTTTGATCGCCAATACACTGCAAGGCGCCCGATGCAGCAGTTGCTCGGCCGTGGTGCCCAACAGCTTGTTCAGCCCCTTGTGCTGCACCGTCCCCATCACGATGACATCGGTGTGGTGCTCGGCGGCAAAATCACAAATGCTCGTCAGCGGCGCGCCCTCGATGAAGTGGCGATTTTGCGGTGGTACGCCGTGGCGCTCAGCCATTGCCGCAAACGCTTCGTGCTGGACCGTGCCCAGGGTTTCATAAACCCCGACGGCCAATGGCAGCGCGCCGAAGCCAATGTCCTGGGCATACACGGCCGTCCAGTCATACGCATGCACCAGCTCAAGCGTTGCACCACACACGGTGGCCAGCTTCGCCGCGGCGTCGATAATCTGGTCGTTGAACACGTGGTCCTGGTCTTCGCTGCGCAACACATCGATGATGCCCAGCACGTTGCGCGGCTTGGGGTTGAGGGCGCTGGTCACCAGGTGCACCGGCACCGGGCAATCGCGCAATAACTGCCAGTCCAGCGGCGTGAAAAACACGCGCTTCAAGGCTGACTCTTCCTGCGCATCCTTGATGATCAGCGCCAAGGGCATCTCGTTGACGAAATGCAGGATCTCCTCATACGGATGCTGCACCCAGACCACCTCGCTGGTGACCTCGACGCCGTGCTTGCTCATCAGCGCGGCTTGCTCGGCGAGCCATTGCCGATGGGTTTGCAAATACCCGTCCCGAGCCAGGCTGATCTGTTCTGGAGCAAACAACCCCGCCACCGCCAGGGCCTGCAAATAATCAAAGGCGACGATGTGCAACGGCATTTGCATGGCCAGCGCCAACGCGGCGGCACGGTCGAAGGCCGGCGTGCGGGTCATGGCTTGGGGAGCGATTAACAATAAACGCTGAATCTGCGACATGGGGCACCTCGGCACGTGGCCATCGGGATGGGAGTGAACAGACGTTCAGAGTGAGCGTTCCGGGTTCCGGCGACTTGATCTTTGTCAGTTGCCGGGCGAGACGCGCACTAAGTGCACCAAGAGGCCCGCCCACATCGCCAGCGTCAGCAACACTTGGCCGGGCACCACATACGCGGCGAACCGGCGCCCGCCGCTGACCCAGGCCACCACGCATTTGCTCAGGGAATTGCTGCTGACCGCGAGCAGCACAGGCGCGGAAATGGCATCAAACGGCAACAACCCGGACTTGGCTAGGGCCGCAATCGAGGCCGTCGAGGCATGCGCATCGGCGAAACCGGTGAAGGCGGCCGTCAGCATCACCCCCACTTCGCCGAAGTAGCTGAGCATCATCGACGACAGGAACGTAATACCGGTCAAGGTCAACGTGACGACCACGGCCAACTTGAGGTTGAAGGCCCCACCGACCTTGATCGGCTGACTGGCGCCGGTCGCCGGCTTGTGAAACATCAGACTCAGGCCATAGAGCGCGGTGGCAGCGAGCCCGCACAACAGCGGCCCCCACAGGTGACGCAGCAGATCGGGGTCAACCGCCCCCAGGATCAGGCCGACCTGCGTGAAGGTGGCCAGATTGGACAATATCGCCGCCGCGCTGAGGGTCTTGATGTTGCCGGGCTCCTTGCTGACCAGGTGCCCCATCGTAGCGATGGTCACGGTACTGGACGCAAAACCGGAGGCGATGGCACTGATCGCATAGCCGTAACGACTGCCCAAGGTACGCACGGCAATATGCCCCACCGCGCCGATCGCCATCAGCAGCACGGTCAAGGTGCAAATGGTCCGCAGATTGATCGCCGAATAGGGACCGATGAAGCGGTCCGGCGCCAACGGCAATACCACCAGCGCAGCCACCAGCAGCACCAGCCCGTCGCGCAATTCCGCTTCGGTCAATTGACTGCGCGCAAAGTGGTGCAACTTCTGCCGATACGCCAGCAACCCCGCCATCACCACGCCGATGGCAATGGCCAGCTCCGGCGCAGTGACGCACAACGCGCCCAGTACCAACACCGTGAGCAAGGCCACTTCGCTGGTCACACCCGGGTCATCGCTCAGGCTGCGCCAGTACGCCACGGTGACCAGCAGCGCCACACAGGTCGCCATGATCCCCAACAGCAGGCCACCGCCCACTTGCATCGCGCCATACCCCAGCAACGCGGTAATCGCGAACGTGCGCAAACCGGCACAGGCACGGCTGTCCCCTCGCCCCTTGTGCCGTTCGCGTTCAAGACCGATGAGCATGCCGATCCCCAGCGCAGCCGCCGCGCCGGCCATGCCGCCAAGGGTTTCATTCATTGGACTCTCAATCCGGATAAGCCGGGGGTCGCCTGCGTTCAGTTCACGCCAGCATGCGCCGAACCGTTTATGCCCAGGTTGATCATGATCAACCTCTTTGAGTATGGCCCAGGCAACCAAACGTTGGGCGCCCTCACGCTGACACGCGCAGGTTTGACAAAGATCAAGCGGTCCATCCCGGAGGTCCGCCAATATGGGCTTCAGGTAAACGCTCCAGCCAACCCTCGCGGCCACTTCAGGCCAGCGTCTGAGTGAAGACCCAAGGGAGAATTGTCATGACCGAACAATCACGCTTCATGCTCATCGCCTCGCCCCTGATGGAAAACAGCCCCGCGTTCGACCGGGCCGCCGCGCTGGCCAAGGCAGAAGACGCGGCGCTGCACATTGTCGCGTTCGACTTCCTGGAAGGCCTGGCCACCGCCAGCCTGGTCAACCGGGACGCCCTGGAGCAGATGCGCCTCGGGTACGTCGAGCGCCATCGCCAGTGGCTGGAAGAACAGGCCCGCCCTTTGCGCAAGATCGGCGTGACCGTCACTACCGAAGTGGTCTGGGTCGAACGGCCGTTGCAGGAAATCCTGATCCACCTCAAAGAGCAGCCGATGACCCTGGTGATCAAGGCGCTTGAACACGAATCGCTGCTGTCGCGGATGTTGTTCACGCCGCTGGACATCCACCTGCTACGCGAATGCCCGGTGCCGCTGCATTTTGTCAGCAACGTGCAACACGCCTTGCCGCGCCGGATCGTCGCGGCGGTCGACCCGTTCCATCGCGATGGCCAATACGAAGGCTTCAATGACCGCATCCTGCATGAAGCGGTGAAGCTGGGCACGGCCTGCAACGCCCAGGTCGACGTGGTGTACGCCTATGACCTGTCGTCCATCGGCGCCGATGAATTCGGCTTCGGCGACGCCTCCAAATTCTTCTCCTCGACCAACGCCAAAACCCTGTACGACGCGCAGGGCGAAGCGTTCAACGCTCTGGCCGAACGCAACGGCATTCCGCCGGAACAACGGCACATGGTGATGGGCAACCCGGCCAAAGTCCTGGCCAGTTATGCCGATGCCTACAACGTCGACGTGATCGTCATGGGCCGGGTTGGCCACCACGGCCTCGGCCGGCTGATCGGCAGCACGGTGGAACACCTGCTGTACAAAATGCCCTGCAGCGTGTGGGTGGTATCGCCGGAAGTCCTCGAGGAATAAGCAACGACCGCACACCCTGCAAAAAAAATGGGCCGCCGTTCGCACGGCAGCCCATTTTTTACGTCGCGGCGCTACACCAACCGCTCAATCGCCTGATGCTTCCAGACCTTTTTGTAATACGCCGTCTGCAACACCAGCATCCCAAGGTACGCCACCGGAAAGGCCATCCACACACCCTGCAACCCAAACTGCCCGTCCAGCACATACGCCACCGGCAACTGCACGCCGACCACGCAGAAAATCGAAATCGCCATCGGCACCAGCACCGAACCACTGGCGCGCATGATGCCGCCGACAATCGCCTGGAAGCCAAACACCAACAGACTCCAGAGCATGATGTGCAACAAATGCTCCGCCATCGCCCGGGTCGAATCCTCCGTGAGGAACAACCCCAGCAACCAGTGCGACAGCAAATAACCCAACACCACCAGGCCACCGGTCAGGCACACATTGATCAACAACCCCGTGCGCAAAATCGGCCCCATGCGCTCAAGCCGCCCTGCCCCGATCGCCTGAGCGCCAAGGATCGATGCGGTGATCGCAATCGACAACGCCGGAAACTGCACGTAATTGACGATCTGCGTCACCGCCCCATACGCCGCCGTCGCCTGCGAACCGTGCTGATTCACCAGCGCCAGAATCACCAACTCCGACACCGACAACACCACCATCTGCAACCCAGTCGGCAAACCGATGCGCAACACCTTGCCGAGAATCACCAGATCCAGGCGCATCGCCGCAAACATCTCCCGGTCCGGCGCCAACGGATGACCCTTGCGAATCAACCGCCACGCCAACCACCCCATCGCCGACAAATTCCCCGCCAGCCCCGCATACGCCGCACTCTGAATCCCCATCATCGGCAACCCGAACCACCCCCGAATCAACGCCGGCGTCAGCGCCAAGCCGATACACGTCGACACCACCAACGCAATCAACGGCGACACCGTATCGCTGACCCCGCGCAGCAGTTGAGTGAACAGCACGTAGACCAGCAGCGACGGCATGATCCACATCATCACGTGGGCGTAAGACACCGCGTCGTCTATAACGTCGGCCGGCGTGCCGAGGCCTTGGAGGGCTGGTCGTGCGAAGACGCTGCCTAGCACCGCCGCTGAAAGACCGATCATTGCGCCTAACAGCAACGTGGTGCCGGCGATGGTTTTCACCAAATGCGGCTCGCGTGCGCCCCAGGCCTGACCGATGAGCACCCCCGCACCCGCGCCGAGGCCGATGACCAGGGCGATGAAGAAGAAGACGATGGGAAACATGCCCGATACGGCCGCCAGGGCTTGGGTGCCGAGCATTTGGCCGATGTAGATGCTGTTGATCGTGCCCGACATGGATTGGAGGAAATTGGAGAGGACCATGGGGGCGAGGAAAAGGAGGTAGGTTTTCCAGAGGGGGTGTTGGGTGGTGGGGGTTTGCATTGAGGATCCGTCTCGGGGTGGGCTCGCGTTTGGAAATTCTACGCTAGGGGACTGGGCGTCACCTGTTCGATTTCGCGGATTTGGACAGCGTGAGTAAATGTCCGCGCTCGGCCAGAAGGGGCCGTTCACGAACGGCTTTCAACACAGCAACTGCCTACGACACCGACGACTGCACGGTTGGATCGATTGGTAGCCTTGTCTCGCGCTCAGGTGCAGCTTCATACCCTCATACCCTCATACCCTCATCCGCTTCAACGGCATCTTCCGATCCGCCGTTTAAGTCGTCTTTTTCAGGTTGCTGGCTTTGCCGCCAGACGTGGCTTGTTCATTTTTGGTGTGGGCCTGATAAAGCATAGCGACTTGCCTCTTCCATCAAGTCATCGCACATAGGATTCGCCTTGAGAACGTGCGCTGCTGGGTCGATTATCGACAAGCCAAGCGAGGTCTCTTCTGTGGCGGATGTCCAAACTTCTCCCATAGGCCCGACAATTTGGCTTTCACCTCTGAATGTCGCCTCTGCGCCTGCATACATTTCCACACCAGTACGATTGGCACAGATAAGCGGAGTGGCGTTTTCCATTGCGCGAATGCGCGCAAGCTGGGTTGTCCAAGGCCCACCATAGTTGGCTGGACAACACAGTAACTGCGCACCTTGGCGCACCAGCAACCGCGCGGCTTCTGGCATCCAGAGGTCGAAACAGGTAAGAACGCCGAAACGGCAGATTCCGTCATCGAAACACGCTAATGAATCGCCAGAGGTGAAGAGGAGCTTTTCTATTCGTGACAGGTGGCACTTGCGTTGCTTTCCCAGCCAGCGCCCTCGCGATACGACAATCGCCGTGTTGTAGATTTGATCGCCGTCACGCTCGGCGATGCCCGCAATTAGCGTTGCATTCTTGTCTGCCGACAGTTGCAGTAAGAACTGCGCCGTTGGCCCATCGAGCGCCGATTCAGCATGAAGAAACAATGCCTCACGCGAGTCGTGAAAATAACCGATGGTGCAAAGTTCGGGCATTACCAAGAGATCAAATTGTGCCGAGTCAACGGCATCGCGAATTTTATTGAAATTTGCTGCTGGGTCGCCAAATGAAACGGGATACTGCAAAAAAGCGGTCAGCATGAAGTGTCCAATCATTATGGAGATTTTATGGGCCCGGGCTTATCTTCCCTTGGGCGGCGTCAAGTTGAACTATACCCTTACCGGATGTCAGGCAGAGCGCCAGCGCATATCGCAGCCAACACCTCGGTTGGCGAGCGTCAATTACGACTTCCTGCTCTTCGCGCTCTTGGCCGGCAAGGGTTTGCAGTTCTGTCCGCAGTGGAGCGTAGCTCCCTACCTCAGGCGCGGTGAACTGATGCAAGTGCTACCCGACCTAATCCCGGAGCCGGACCAATTCGGATCGAAAGTCCATGTAATCTATCCAGTCCACAGCGCCATACACGCAAGCACCAGGCTTTTATCGAGTGCCTCAGCAACTACTTGGACGAGGAGGTGCTTCATTGACAGTGAATTGCGGCGGACTCTGTAGATACAAATGATTGGTAGCTTTGGGTCAAAAACGGCCATCCAGCAGTGGAGATTCAAGCTGGGCGCCAGCAACCCTAACGATGGGAATTCTAATGTTTGCTGACATTCCGCTTTCGGCCAAAAGCAGTCGACGGTTGGAGCGATGGCAAATGTGCACCTATGCTTGGTTCTGCAGGAAGAACTGATCGAGCATTTCGAGCTACTACATCAACTGTGCGCATTATCTGTAAAGGGGCATCCGGGTGTACCAGTGTCACCACACCTTGGAGATGAGCAGGGAGGTGGGTATGTAGTTTCCCGAACTCTTGAGAATCCCCTTGCACCATTCACGCTCTCAGTTTGAGTAGCCAATGCATTAGGCAGCCCCCCAGGAGAACGCCATGGAGCACATTCTCAAACCAATCGCCGTACTGACGGCTTTTGTGGCGCTAGCTTTGCCTGTGATAAGCGCGGCGCAGACGGCAACCGTAATCCCCCCGGGGATCACTACGCCAGATCGCATCGAAACCCGTATCGGCTCGTTGGAGTTCAAGGACGGCGCGCCGAGCGTGGAAACCACACAAGACGTCTACGACACCTTGGCGTTCACTCGCGGCATCGACGCGTTCATGAACAGTTTTTCAGGCGCCTCAGCCTATGCGATTCGCGAGGGCTTCCACAGCATTGGGGCTGAAGACAATACGGTGATCATCTTCTCCGACCTGATGGACTCGAACTCACTCTTTCTCACCGCCAACGCCGACACCATCTATACGCTCTCGGTTCTCGACTTGACGAAAGGACCGTTGGTGGTTGAGGTGCCACCCAAATCACTCGGCACGCTCAATGACATGTGGTTCGGCTGGATCATCGACATCGGCGCGCCCGGCCCGGATCGGGGCGAAGGAGGAAAGTACCTGGTCGTGCCGCCTGACTATGATGGTCCGCTGCCAGACAGTGGCTTCTTCGTAGGCCGAGCGAAAACCAATCATGTGCTCTATGCCGTTCGCGCCTTCATGGAGAACAATGATCCGAAACCCGCTGTCGACCTGATCAAAGACAAGCTGAAGATTTATCCTTACACACCCGGCGGCTACGGCACCAGCATCGCCACGGCGCTCGCCGGCCAGATCAGGCTGGAGCCCAATCCGCCGATACCGCCGACAAAATTCGTGGAGGGCAGCGGCAAGTCTTTCAACACCATTCCCCCTAATGACTTTGCCTATTACGAGATGCTCGACAAACTTGTGCAGCTGGAACCCGCCACCTCGTTCGACCCGGAACTCCTTGGCCAACTGGCGGCCATCGGGATCGTCAAGGGCAAGCACTTTGCTCCGGACGAGCGGATGAAGAAGATCCTCACCGACGCGGCGGCCGTGGGCAATGCAGCGGGACGATCACTGAACTTTCGTGGCGCCGAATACCCCGGCTGGGCTTACTACCCGAATTCGATGTGGGCCAGCATGCTATGGCAGGGAGGTTTCAACTTTGAGACACCGCCGCCCATGATCACCAAGGAAGGCTTGTTCAAGCCATTACCCCCTACCGGTGCGCGAACGCTCGATTCGCGCACGGCCTTTTATTACGGCTACACCATGGATTCGCCGGGTATGATCATGCGCCTGCCCAATGTAGGCTCGCAGTACCTCATGGGCTTCACCGATGCGCAAAAGAATCCCTTCGATGGCGGCAAGACCTACAAAGTGACCTTGCCGCCGAAAATTCCAGCGGCCAAATTCTGGTCGTTCACCGTCTACGACAACCAGTCGCGGTCGATGCTCCAGACGCCGCAGCGCTACCCGCGCGCCGGTAGTCAGACCTACCCTTCACCGGCCGCCGTCGAGAATGCGGACGGGTCCACGACCATCTACTTCGGCCCCTCAAAACCCGCTGATGCCAAGGCGGGTAACTGGATTCAGACCACGCCAGACAAGGGCTGGTTTACGATTCTGCGCCTCTACAGCCCACTTGAATCGTTCTTCACGAAAGCGTGGCGGCCGAGTGAGATCGAACTGGTTCGATAAGACGGAGTCACGGTCAGCACATTCGCTCGGGACGGTGCTGACCGCGATTTTGGTTCTTGCCGAACGGGTAGGAAAATGCTGCGAATCCAAACAACGCTAACACTACTGTCGGCCCCTGTTGTCCGTATCCATGCTGATGGGTAGATAAGCTTGCAATCTTGTTAGTTGAAACTGACAGGCCATTTGAGTGACTTCAGTTTCATACGAACGGCTGCATTGGGTCGATTTCGGCCCGTCACGACAGGCGGAAAACGGCTAAAAGCAGATGCTCGCCCCAAAGCAGAATAATGTGAAAAACCAAACGGGGACGTAATGATATGTTCCACATATTTCATGAGATAAAACAATGACTTGTCCAAGATGTGAGCAAGACGAGATTATCAAAGTTCAAGTGCGGGCAACAGACGAAATTTTGCACCTTTGCCCCGAGTGCGATGCGACTTGGTTCAGTGTTGATGCCGTAGGCAGGGACGCCTTCATTGATTTTTCTACTTACATGGAGGCGGCAGGGTTACCTCCATTGTGGAGCTCGTTGTGTGTGCTTGAGCCAAATAAAATTACCAGCGACAAGGCATGGAAATATCTGCTTTCAGTAGGTTCGATTCTGACTGAGTGACCCAAGAAGGCAAAAGCCTGGCAGCTCTCCACCCATTGCTGCCGGTGGCGACAGGCGTCATAGACCCATAGCGGGCAACGGAACGAAGACCTCGACGTCAGCTAATCTATTTCAACAATAACGACGCTGAAAGCGAGGCAAGGGAATGAAAATGGGATTTAGGGATGATCTAGTCTGTTCAATGGTTTTGATCACTCTCGTTCTCGTTTACGCATCCAGTGGTGGCAACACGCTTTACTTAGGCTTCTGGTATCTCATTGGAGTGCCAGTGGTAATGTTGCTACCAGGATTGATTCTACGTTCTCGGGCCCTGTTTCTAACTGGAACGACAGCCGCAGCGGTTGTCACTCTTCTAGTCTACATGGCGATCGTATCCAGCTCGGGTCGTGATGGCGGTCTCGTTGGGTTGGGTCATTTATTTTCTGTCCCGGGGATGGTCGTCGGCACAAGTGTTTCGGCTTGGTTGTTGAGGTTCCGTGTAAATACGAGCTTGCCATGGATTGTCGCGGGCTTTGCGTTTCTGGGAGCCGGCTTCGGTTTCATGATTGCCCAAGTTATCGTGTGCACCACCGCTATGTACTGCGGCGCACTATCGATGGGTGTTTGGAATTAACTGAACGAGCGTCCGCTTCTGGCCCAGAGTGTGTAAAAACGCGCCGATGCACTGTCGGCGCGCAGCGCTGACGGTTGTTAGCTGAGTAATTGCTCACAACAAGTCCTGCGGATCATCACGAGGGTCTGGGAGCCCCTAGCGCCGCTTCTACCTTGCTGGGTGGCCAAAATACAGACCTCTTCAGGCCGACAGCGCCTTCATTAAACCGCTGGTACCGAGAATTTTCATGACTCGTTTCAAGTTGTAGGCGAGGACGTTCAAGCTCATCTCCGCACTTACTCCGTTCAGCTTTCGTGTCAGGAAATGTGTGGCGCCCATCCATTGTTTGAGTGTCCCGAAGGGATGCTCGACCGTACGCTTGCGGACTCGCATCATGTCCGGCGCGTTGCTCAGCCTGTTCTGCATTTCCTCCAATACGGCTTCATGCTCCCATCGCCGAACTCGCCGATGCTTGCTCGGTGTGCACTTCGATTTCAGCGCGCATCCCTGGCAATTAGAACTCCAGTAACGGTGCAACTTCAGGCCTTTTTCAACGCTGGAAAAGCGCCAGATCAACGCCTCTCCAGCGGGACAAATGTATTCGTTTTTTGCCGCGTCATAGATGAAGGCATCGTTATTGAAACGCCCGTCAGCCTTGGCTCCAGAGGTCATCGGCTTGGGCACATAGGCGGTGATGCCTGCATCGTGACAAGCTAGGATTTGTTCGCTTTTGAAGTAACCTCGGTCAGCCACTACCGACAACGTATCTGACGCCATCGCCTCGCGGGCCTGCTTGGCCATCGAGCTGAGTAGATCGCGGTCGGAACCGACGTTGGTCACCTCATGCGCAACGATCAAATGGTGCTGGGTATCGACTGCTGTCTGCACGTTGTAACCGACGATTCCAGTGCCGCGCGTCATCATGGAACGGGCGTCTGGATCGGTCAGTGAGACCTGTTTATCCGGTGATTCGTTGAGCTGAGTTTCAATGACCTGCAACTCTTTCATCTGAGCTTTGAGCTTGTCGATTTTCTCTTGCAGACGAGCAGCCTTGGGCTGAGCGACCGAGGGTTCTTGCCGATCGGTTTCGTCGAGCGTAGTCAGGTACCGACTGATACTTGATTCAATTTCTTCCATCCGCCGTTTCAGCTTGGCGCTGGTGAAATTGCGGTCGCGGTTATTGACGGCCTTGAATTTACTGCCGTCGATGGCGACCAGATTTTCTTCGAACAGTCCTAGCTGCTGACAGAGCACCACGAACTGGCGGCAGACACCTCGGATGGCCTTGCTGTTGTCTTTTCGGAAGTTGGCGATGGTCTTGAAATCGGGCATCAAACGCCCGGTCAGCCACATCAGCTCGACGTTGCGTTGGGCTTCTCGTTCAAGACGCCGGCTCGATGGAATGCGGTTCAGATAGCCGTAGATGTAGATCTTTAGCAGGACCGAGGGATGGTAAGCCGGCCGGCCTGTATCAGCAGGTAAGGCGCCCTCGAAACCTAGTTTGACCAGGTCCAGTTCGTCGACAAAGATGTCGACTACGCGCACCGGATTGGCATCCGTGACGTAATCGTCGAGGCTCGCGGGAAGGAAGGTTTCTTGGCCTCGATGTTCACCTTGGATAAAGCGCTTCATGGGCGATCCCTGCGATGAAATCCTCAGAAATCATAGCAGGGCTAAGAGCGGTGCTCTGTTCAGATATTGATGCGTTTTTCAACCGCCTGTAGTTGCCTTACCGGGTCCCAACCACTCGGCGACGCTTGAGCTTTGCTCCACCAAAGCATTCCTTTAGAGATCCATAATTTCCGCAAATCAGCATGAGCAGATGTTGCGTCATCATAGCCAAACTGCGTACCGCAGGACGGGCACATGCCAAACGAAGAGCAGTCAACCTCATCGTATGGAGGCTCTTCAAGCCCGGGGTATCCACAAACCGGACAAAGATATGAAACGTTGCTTGCAATCATCCAACCCCCAGATTTCTAGCCTCTAGCCCACGTTGTCGGCGTACCTGCTGATTTCCGGAATCTTATACTGAATCTGAGCAACTGATGTCTGACCTGGGCTGAGTAGGAAAAAACACTAGAGTGGAAGCCACTAACAAGGGTTTTGACACACTCTGGGCCGATAGCAGTCGCTCACGGAAGGGATGTAACGGTCCTAGGACTGCTATAAATCTCCTACGAAAACCTCAGAATCCCTAACCTTGCCCGTCGCCCCGTTCAAGCTTATAGTCCGCCCGTCGCCCAAAATGGCGATCGGGTTTGGCGACCCGAGATACGAGTGCGAGGGCGTTCTGCTTATTTGCAGGCGTCATCGCATCTGCAAAACCGCAGTTTTATGGCGGTTGTGCGCGGGAGACCTTCGGGTCTGCCGGTTACTCGTTTCCGGTTCGCCAACCTGCGCACAACTGCCACCCTCTTCGTTTGGCGACGATCTGTTGGCAGTCTCAACAATTTAAACGAGATTTCATCTATGGAAAGATACATGCCTCTCACCGGAATCGACCTGATCCCGGCCTCCCTGCTCATCGACACCCAAGCTCCACTCGACGTCCTTCAAGCCATGGCCGACTACCGCATCCGCACCGTCACTCAGGTGCTGGAAAACATCGCCTTCCGCGCCGAGCTCGGTTGTGACACGGTGGTGTTGACGGACTTCTCCAAATTGCTGGCCATCCCATTGCGCGATGGCTGTGACTTGATGGATGTGATCGGCCGACGCTTGCGGGCGCAGGCAGCGGAGTAAATGAAAAAGGGCGCCTATCTGGCGCCCGTTTTGTTTGCGGTCCGGAATGTTTTACTGGGACGTAGCACCAGACAACTCAACACCCCTCCTCTCACTGCAAAGGACTGCCAAGTGAACGCCTCCGTTATCCTGCAACCTTTACTCAACATCCTGATATGGCTACTACCGCTGATGCTGGTATGGACGCTGCTGCACACGCGCCTGTTCAAAGGCTGGTTCGGTGAACGTCTGGTGCGTTTGCATGCGCACTTTAGATTGGATCGTCAGGTTTACCATCGCCTGCATGACGTGACGCTGATCACCCCGGACGGCACCACGCAGATCGACCATGTGTTTGTGTCACCCTTCGGCATTTTCGTGCTGGAAACCAAGTACATGAAAGGCTGGATCTTCGGTGGTGAGAAGCAGGCTCAGTGGACGCAGCAGATCTACAAGAAGCGCAACACCTTCCAGAACCCTAACCGCCAGAACTACAAGCACTTGAAGGCTCTGCAAGCGGCGTTGGGTATCGGCCCGGACTTTGTGCATTCGGTCATCGTGTTTGTCGGCCCAAGCACTTTCAAGACCAGGATGCCGGCTAATGTCACCCGAGGCAGTGGCTGGGTTGGTTACATCAAGTCTTTCCAGCAAACGGTGTTCAGCGAGGCGCAGGTGGCAGCCATGTTGCAGACCTTGCAAGCAGATCGCCTGGCGCCGACGCTCGCTACCCGGCGTGAGCATGTGCAACGCCTGAAGCAGCGCGACGATCCATCAGCCTCGCGCCAATGCCCGCGTTGCGGCAGTGCGCTGGTGGTGCGGACATACAACGGTGGCCCGAGGAGCGGTCAACAGTTTTGGGGCTGCAGCACTTTCCCCAAGTGCCGAACGGTGCAGCCCATTTCGCCAAGCAGCTAAGCTGAATGAGTAGGCCCTTTCGCGAATGGCTGCATTCAGGAGGCGCAAAATGAGCAAGCAACCTCAACCCCGTAGCCGCTCCAACCCTCAGCCCAAGTCCCGGCCGGTCGTGCCTAACCTGCCCAGCATAACCGGCAACAAGTCCGGGGGTTTGCGCGGTAACTATCCGCCGAAGAAGCCTTGAAGATGAAAGGTGACGAAGATGAAAGGTGACAGATCTATTTAAAGCGTTTTGGGCGAATGGCTTTATGAAGCAAAGCAGTCTGACTGCTCTGATACATTCGCCCTTTTTCAGGAGGGAAAGCATTATGCGAAGGAGTATCGCAACGGGGGCTCTCTTGCTGACTTTGGGCGGGTGCGCAACCTCACCCATGCCGGTTTCTGAAGCGCGGCCAGTGCCGGCCGACAAGATGTACGCGTTTAAAAGCCAGGGCACGAAAGATCCTGGACGCCTGACCATTCTCCGTGATGACGGGTTTGTCGGTGCGGGATGTGACGCCCTGTTTTACATTGATGGTCAGCGCGCAGCCAAGATAGGTCCCGGTCAAAAGGCATCGTTCGTTTTGCCTGCCGGTGAAGTGAATCTCGGTGCCGGGCTCGCCGAATCTGGATTATGTGCGGGTGCCGCGATCAAAACGGTCGCGGCCAAGATCAAGCCAGGGAGAGAAGTGATTTATCGAATCAACTGGGATACGCAAGGTTTCTACTTGGGGCCCTACGTTGAATATGGACGTTGAGCCCAGACGGTTGCGGACTGCTTCGCATGCTGCACCACCTCGCGCGAGTGATCGGAGACACTGAATGAAACGAACTATCTAAAATAAATCCTAGAGGGCTGGGCACGACCCGTTCGATTTCCCACATTCGGACAGCATCAGTAAATGATGGGCTATTCGCGCGTCGCCCTTTGACGCACGGATCCTGACGGTTTTTTTGCAGAAACTTTACGCAAAATTTACGGGGTTATCAGTTTGGGCATCCGATACTGCGCGGTGAAAATTTGGAACGCTTTTGTTATGTCCCTCGCAGCCATTCGGCTTATCGGATTCATCCTAGGACTTTTTCTGATCACGCTGGCCGTGAGCATGGCTATTCCCATGATCACACTGGTGGCCTATGAGCGTAGCGACGATCTGTCAGCATTTCTCTGGTCGAGTTTGATCACCTTTATATGTGGCCTGCTGTTAATCGTGCGGGGACGCCCGGATACTGGCCAGCTTCGTCCTAGGGATATGTACCTGCTGACGACCGGAAGCTGGGTAGTTGTGTGCACCTTCGCAGCGTTGCCGATGGTGTTCATCAGCGATATCAGCTACACCGATGCATTCTTTGAAACGATGTCTGGTATCACAACCACTGGCTCGACTGTACTCACCGGTTTGGATAGCTCATCTCCCGGCTTGTTGATATGGCGCTCCATGCTGCATTGGTTGGGAGGTATCGGCTTTATCGGCATGGCTGTGGCGATCCTCCCACTGTTGCGAGTAGGCGGCATGCGTCTGTTCCAGACAGAGTCCTCAGATTGGTCGGAGAAAGTGACACCTCGCTCCCACATGGCAGCCAAGTACATTCTTTTGCTCTACCTTGGGCTGACTGGCATCGGAACCCTGGCGCTCTGGCTCGCTGGAATGACGCCATTTGAAGCGGTCAACCACGCAATGTCGTTGATCTCCACTGGGGGATTTTCGACTTCAGACTCCTCACTTGGGCATTGGACGCAACCAGCGATTCACTGGGTAGCGGTGGCCATCATGATTCTGGGCAGCCTGCCCTTCACCTTGTACGTCGCGACATTGCGGGGCAATCGGCGCGCGCTGATCAAGGATCACCAGGTACGCGGATTTATTGGGTTCCTGTTCGTCACATCGCTGAGCGTGGGAACTTGGCTGTATTTTCACAGCGATTACGGATGGTGGGACGCGTTTCGTATCGTGGCAGTGAACGTGACCTCGGTTGTCACGACCACCGGAATTGCGGTTGGCGACTACACCTTGTGGGGAAGCTTCGCTGTCTTGCTCTTCTTCTACCTGACCTTCGTCGGTGGATGTTCAGGCTCAACGGCAGGTGGTCTTAAAATCTTCCGTTTTCAGGTTGCAGCCGCTCTCCTGGTCAGTAGCTTGAAGCAGTTGATCCATCCTCGAGCCGTGATACAGAAGAAGTACAACGGTCATCCCATCGACGAGGAGATCCTGCGCTCGCTTTTGACCTTCTCGTTCTTCTTCACGATCACTATTGCGGCCATCGCCTTGGGCCTGGCGCTCATTGGGCTTGATTGGACAACAGCGTTGAGCGGTGCCGCTACTGCGGTGTGTAACGTCGGGCCAGGGCTCGGCACGATCATTGGGCCGGCCGGTAATTTCTCAACATTACCTGATTCGGCCAAATGGCTACTGACCATTGGAATGCTGCTGGGAAGACTGGAAATCCTGACGGTGTTGGTACTTGTAACTCCAGTTTTCTGGAGATATTGACCCACCTTGTATCTTGCGCACTGATAGCTGGCGCTATGCTCAGAGCATTCACACATGCCCTTTTTCAGGAGAGACAAGTGATGCGAAGGATTATCGCAACGGGGGCGCTCTTGCTGGCTTTGGGCGGGTGCGCAACCTCACCTATGCGGGTTTCTGACGCTCGGCCAGTGCCAGCCAGTGAGATGTACGCGATCAAAAGCCACGGTACGAAAGACTCGGGACGCCTGACCATTCTCCGTGATGACGGGTTTGTCGGTGCGGGATGTAACGCCCTGTTTTACATTGATGGTCAGCGCGCAGCCAAGATAGGTCCCGGTCAAAAGGCATCGTTCGTTTTGCCTGCCGGCGAAGTGAATCTTGGTGCAGGGCTCGCCGAGTCAGGATTATGTGCGGGTGCCGCGATCAAAACTGTTGCTGCCAAGATCAAGCCAGGGAAAGAAGTAATTTATCGAATCAACTGGGATTCGCAAGGTTTCTACTTGGGGCCCTACGTTGAATATGGACGTTGAGCACAGACGGTTGCGGACTGCTTCGCACGCCACCTCTAGTGATCGCCTTTTCCGATCTCGTTTTATTTCAGTTCCGTTCTTATTTCGGTTCCGGGCACGAAAAATTTACCGGGATCATCCACCTTCTTCAGGTCAACCAAGGCTCGGCAAATGCAATGTGAGAATTGTTTTTGCAACGTTTCGGGGTCTGTCCATGCAATTTGCGATGCTGGCAAATGTTGTGCCTCGGTCGATTTATAGCAGACACAATTGTCTAGTCGGGTGACGCCATTATCATTTGTGCTCTGACAAGCAGTGGTCAGCAAAGAGATCACGATGAGCATGACGAAACGTTTCATTGGCTCCCCTCCGAGGCTGTTGTGAAGGGCTAACGCTCAAGATCGGGCAGGATGTTGTAACGGCGTGGTGACCGCTGAAGGCGGTTATACGCCATGGCCGCAAAGCCCAATCTGCTCAATAAGCCCGACAGTAGAAAGAAGCTTAGCTGTCATTTTGCGTCGCTCCATTCACTGGCTATTTTTAGCCGATCACAGTCATTAAAAGGCTCGTATTCAACACCAATTGTCTGCCCCTCCCCTCTCGGCTGTTTTGCAGAGCGAGGCAGCTTTGGCATAGACAACTGCCCGGTTTGATCTAGCCTTGAAAGAGATCACACGGGAGAAAAACACCATGCCCCTCGCTCTCAGGAATCTATTCGCCCTTGCTTTGGGTGTGTTCTTTTGCATGGCAGCGTGGGGTCAAGGGGTAGCAGACACCGATCAGCCACCGGCCATACTCCCATTGGAGTCTGAGACGGGGCCAAAACTCATTGCCTATCCGCCGCTCGCCGCGCCGCTCGCCCGCGGAGTGGTCATCATCCAGTATCGAGCAGAGCACGCGCGGATCATGCCGGTATTTGGCAAAACGGCTGTTGAAGTATCACCACGTCTCGGTCACCTTCACGTGACCGTCGACGACTGGAAAGGTACATGGGCGCACACCAGTGAAGACCCGATTATTTTGGTTGGACTGACGCCGGGCGCTCACAAGGTGCTTCTTGAAGTGGCTGATCCGAGTCATAAAATTCTGACCAGTACGGTGGTTAGTTTTATCGTTCCGGAGACGAAGCCGTGAAGCAAAGGGGACCGAAGCAAAGGGGATAGATTTATTTTCGCTGATTTATTTTCGCTAGTTTCAACGTCCGCTTCTTGCCGATTTCTGCCTGGTCGGCACCGTCAGCTGTGGGTCGTCAAATGCCCTCCGCGACGGGCAGCTATCGGCCGAGGCTGTGTAAAAACGTTTTTGAGCGCGACAGGTACTCAAAACCGGACTGAAAATCGCGCTTCTACGCGAAATCCACATCTGCTGACGTGCCGACAAATTTCAGATTTAACGTAGACGCACACACTTCAATTTTGGCGAAGCGTTTTTACACACTCTGGGCCAAAGCGGACGTAATGGCGTTTGTGTAGTATCTGCCTCTTTTCCCACCTATATGAGGTGCCTGATGTCTGGTCGCCACTCCCCGTTCCCAGCAAGAGCTGTCCGAGACCTGTGAAACGCACGTTCGCTTTTGGGAACGCGACTGAGCGTGCTGCTGCACGACCAGTACTATTTCAACGACGAGAAAGATCTGGGATTCATAGGTTCTCTAGAGTGGCGTTTTGGCGAGCGAGAAGTTTTATCCATGTATCTTTTGAGTGATGGCGAGAGAGTAGGCGCGGACTTATTACCGTCTGATACTCCGGCTTCCTTCGAAACAGAGCCGAACGTGACCTGCTCCTGGAAGAGGGAAAACCTGCTTGCAGGTTTATCAGCAACCCACCTCGAGAACACAAAAATTTGCGCAATTGAGGGAATTCTTGACTCTTTCAACGGGCAAGAGCCTTGGCTGGCCGGATTCAGAGTTACGTTCGAGACCGGTGACTCCTTGATCTACGTTAACCAGGGCGACGATGCCGTCGTATTGATTAATGCGCTACCGCCAGCAAGTGCGGGCCTCGAAACCCGCTTCCTTACCTCCATTTAATGACAGCTTTGGGTCGAATAGCGACGGTCTTGCATCGACCGTCACTAGGGATGGTTAGACTTCCGTATGTTCCGCCATTTCTAGGGCATCATCGACCTCGATTCCCAAGTATCTGACGGTGCTTTCAAGCTTCGTATGACCAAGCAGGAGTTGGACCGCTCTCAGGTTCTTCGTCCTGCGATAGATCAGTGATGCCTTGGTTCGCCGTAGCGTGTGAGTACCGTACATGCTTGGGTCAAGGCCAATCGCGGTGACCCACGCTTTTACTATTGCCTGGTGGAGAGATGATCTGAGCTGTGCAGCCGGGTCGGAAACAAAAAATCCTCGGTGCGGAGGCGGGCCTGTCGCACCCAAGCCTCCAGAACGGTTCGGGTTTGCTCAGCGATTGCAAATTGCACTGGGTGCTGGGTTTTCTGCTGCATCACGATGACCCGTGACGACACATGTTCTCCATGTGCTATATCCCGTACTCCAAGCTTGGTTAAATCACAGGCACGCAATTTGCTGTCGATAGCCTAGTTGAGGAGCGCCAGATCCCGTGTCTTCTCCGCAAGCTGGAGCCTGACCCGAATGGCCCAAATATCTCTGACTCGAAGCGGGGCTTTTTGCCCGACAAGCTTTCCCTTGTTCCAAGGCTGATGTCTGTTTTTTACAAGAGTGTCCATGGCTCGTCCTCCACGTTGAGGGAGGACAAGGGTGGATCAGTCACAATGAGCAGAGGTCGTTAGCCGACCCATCGCGGACGCTCAAGAGTGGCGCCAAATGGTCAAGCCTTTCAAGGCAATTAGATATCAGTCTTTAGACTTCGCCAGGTCTTTCTCTAGGTGATCAACCAGCGACGCCAATTTTAGCTCGGCATCAGCCAGCGCCTGTTCTGACGCGACTTCCCAGTAGGGTGCGATTTCGAGCAAGTCAGGTTCAGCCTCGGCCCGCAGGCACCATTGATGATGATCGTGCCATGAGCCAAGCGACGCTTGTACCGACTTCAATTGAGCTCGGGATTTTGCCTTGAGCGGTGACAGTGTTGGAAACGCATCGGAGAGGTATCTCGCGTTTTTCACGATGATCCTCAGCTCGTGCCGATCAAAATCTTTATCCCGAAGTCCAGCGATCAGTTGAGTGATTCTTTTCTTCAGGGCTTTCTCAATTTGTCGTTTGACATCAACCAGCTCGCCGGCTCTCTCGGCTGTCCTGAACATCTCCGGCCATCGATGCAGTTCGGCAAATAGTTTGTCGAGCACCGGGCTGGTGGCGATCTTCCGATACTGTTCTGTCAGGGCTGCGCTTCGGCTCGTCGCCTGGCGCGGATAGCCCATTGTCTGCAGTTCACCAACGATGACCTCCAGATCCCTCGTGGGGGTAGTCGCTCTACCGACATCGGCTGCAGATAGATTCAACGCTGAGACCTCAGGCATGTTGCGCAGCGGACGCAAAAGGCTGCGTATTTTCCGCACCGCGATCCTCAGATCATGCAGGGCTTCGCTGTCGCTGTTGGCTTGGAGTCGGGCGCGCGAGTGATAGAGGGAGACTTCCAGTGAAATGATCTGAGCCACAAAATCGTCGACAAAAGACATCATCGTCCTCGTTTAAATTTGGGGGTTCGCAGAGCGTAGCAGAACTACTGTTCGTTGCCGCCATTGCGCACAGCGACTGCAATATAAAATTCATCAAGTTGCCGCTGTGGATTCGCAGGAAATCGATAGACTGGAATCTTTTGCCGCAGGAAGGGCGTTGATGCGTCGTGTTGTTTTCAATCAAAAGGGTGGTGTTGGTAAGTCGAGCATCGTCTGCAACCTGGCTGCTGCAAGTGCAATGGAAGGCTACCGGACGCTCGTTGTCGATCTGGATGCCCAGGCCAACTCTACTTATTACCTCACTGGCATGACCGGGAATGACATCCCGGTGGGTATTGCGGATTTTTTCAAGCAAACATTGTCTTCAGGGCCTGCTGCAAAAAAAAGTCGCGCTCAGATCATAGAGACACCCTACGACAATCTTCACCTCATCACGGCCAGCAGCGAACTTGCCGACCTGCAGCCCAAACTCGAAGCGAAGTTCAAGATAAACAAACTGCGCCGGCTGCTCGACGACATTTCCGAAAACTACGACCGGGTTTACATCGATACGCCTCCGGCAATGAATTTCTATGCGTTCAGTGCGCTCATCGCCGCTGATGCGGTTTTGATTCCATTTGATTGCGATACGTTCGCTCGCCAGGCGTTGTATCAGGTGCTGGCGCAGGTGGCCGAACTACAGGCTGACCATAATGAGTCACTGGTCGTTGAAGGGATCGTCATCAATCACTATCTAAGCACCACGGGTTTCCACCGCAATCTGGTTGAAGAACTCATCAAGGAAGGATTGCCGATTCTCCCCGTGTATCTCGGCAGTTCGGTCAAGATGCGTGAGTCTCATGAACGGTGCCAGCCTTTGATTCACCTCGACAGGCATCACAAGCTGACAGGCCAGTTCGTTGATCTTTTGAACGTGCTAGAGGCAGCAAGCTAAACCAGCGCTGTTCAATCTGACATGTTTACCGCTACTGCAACGGGCACGGATGATGCGGGCACTGAAAGATTTGGAAATAGTGCATGCCTTCGAATTGAAGTCGGTCGATCAAAACGCTGCTTAACTGAGCAATGTCGTTTTCTCGGATCACTGTTCCAGCGGAGGAGATAGAAATGACTGACAAATTTCGGGTGCTATTTGTCTGCGCGAAAAATGACGTCCGTTCACTGTTGGCGGAAGCGCTGCTTCGCCACACCGACTCATCAAACTTCGAAGCTTTCAGTGCCGGCTTGGAACCCGGCGAAATTGATCCTCGAACCCTGGAGTCTCTCGAACACACAGGCATAGAGACCAGCGGCCTGCGGAGCAAATCGATCGATGAGTTTGAGGGGGAGGAGTTTCACTACGTCATCACTCTGTGTGACAAGTCCTCCGAAGAAGCTTCGAGGATGCCATCGTCGGGTGAGGTGATCGTGTGGAGCTTTGAAGACCCGACGACGAGCGAGAGGCATGAGGCTTTTCGCCATGCATTCCAAGAGATTCACGACCGCATCAAAATGTTCGTCACGGTGAAGACAAGGTAGTGACGTTGGACGTGCGGTGGAATTTGCCTGCTGTTCTGAGACATACATCCCAGTGGCCGCGTCTGGCAGATTGCTGTCTCACAAGAGGATCCCCTACGCTTGGAAGAATCGATCGGGCCGGCATGGGCAAAGGGCACTGGACACCTTGTCATCGATGATCTCCTCGCTGGCAAGGCGTCCCACTACCGCCGCCAAAGTAATTCCAGGGTGCATTGCACAAACATAGACGCCGCCCACTTTTGGTAGATAACCGATGACGGGGATGCCATCGGCAGGCATGGGCCTAAGTCCGACACAAGCCCATTCCGGATCTATGGAAACAACACCATGGAGTTCGTTCTGGATTGTCTTGGCAGTTCGAAGCGCTATCGCTGCCGGCTGATTTTCCATGGCGTCGTCCAGGTAATCTTCTGCCGCCAGCAACGCACCATCCGAACTTTGCCTCACTTCCATTTCAGGGCTGGAGATGAGGGTGTGCACGAGGTTGGGTTGTGACTTGTAACGGATGAAAATGGCAGGTGAGGCCTCTATTGGCAGGGACACTTCAAGCATGTCTGTCAGCTTCGTGATGCCTGTCCCGGCTGCCAATACGACAATATCGGCATCGATGATGCCTATTGTTGTTTTGACTCCGGTCACCTTTGCACCCTGGGTTACAAAACCGAGCACTCGCGTCTGAGTGAGAGTTTTCGCCCCATATGCCTCGGCACCTGCGATTAACGCATGCGAAACTGCCACTGCATCCAGCGCCCCTTCTTCAGTCGCATATAAAGCAGACTGAGGAGGGTTCTTGAGATTTGGTTCAAGGTCGAGAATCTGCGATCGAGACACCAGGTTTGCCGAAGCTTGGTTACCTGAGATCGGCAGCGCTCCACTCGCCATCACGCTGTAAGACAAGGCACCTGTCCATCGTATCTTCAGACCAGGCAGCTGCGTTTCGAGTCGGCGGTACTCCTTGATTGCAGAACCGCGCAGTTGCGCAATTGGGTCAGGTTCGGGGTGTGAGGTATTGATCCAAGCGAATGAACTGCCAGTCACTCCGGAAGCTATACCTTCAGCCTCGACCAAGGTGACATTCGCGCCTTTACCTGCCAAGTGATACGCCAATGACGCGCCCACGATGCCTGCACCAATGACAACGACTCGTTTGCCCTGACCATTGCCCATATCAACCTCCGTTCTGTCGATGTGCCGATGGTACGACAGCTGGATGATTTCATGACATGAGAACCTGATCGTTCAGGACGCTTTTTGAGTGTCTGCTTCTTGCCGCTTTCCGCCCGTGCTGACCGGCAGCTAATGGCCCAGAGTGTGTAAAAACGCTTCGCCAAAGTCGCTCACTGTAGGGGTGTAACGGTCCTAGGACCGCCATAAATCTCCTACACAAACCTCGGAAATCCTAACCTTGCCCGTCGCTCCGATGAAGCTTACAGTCCGCCCCGTCGCCCAAAATGGCGATTCGGGTTTGGCGACCTGATCGATCGGATGCAAAAGCGCTGTGCTTTAATGCAGGCGCTTTTGCTTGCCCGCAAAGCTGTCTTTATGGCAGCTGTGCGCGGGAGACCTTCGGGTCTGCCGGTATTCCGATCCGATCGTGTCCCTGGAAGTGGTGTAACTGAAACCAGCTGAAGGCGCCTTGCGGCGAAAGAAGTGGGTCACCGTGGTTCTTGGCTAAGGTTGAGTTTGCAAAGACCTAACCTGAACCGGGAGAACCACGATGACCAAACCTACTGTCTCACTGAACGAGCTGCTGGAGAAAGGGGCTGACGTCGATTTGCTCAGGCAAATGATTCAATTTGTCGCCCAGCGCATGATGGAACTCGATGTTGAAGGCCTGTGCGGCGCCGGCTACGACATCAAGAGCATGGAGCGCACCAACAGCCGCAACGGCTATCGGGACCGTTTGTGGCAGACGCGCACCGGTGACGTGGATCTGCGCATCCCCAAGCTGCGCAGTGGCAGCTACTTCCCTGGCTTCCTGGAGCCGCGCCGCACCGCTGAAAAGGCCTTGGCCGCGGTCATTCAGGAGGCCTACATCCAAGGCGTCTCAACGCGATCGGTCGACGAGTTGGTCAAGGCCATGGGCATGACCGGGATTTCCAAAAGCCAGGTTTCACGACTCGCGGGCGAAATCGATGAGCGTGTGCACGCCTTCCTGGATCGCCCCATCGAAGGAGATTGGCCTTATCTGTGGATCGATGCGACGTACGTCAAAGTGCGGGAGGCCGGACGGATCGTCTCGGTCGCCGTCATAATCGCCGTGGCCGTCAACACTGACGGAGGTCGTGAAGTGCTGGGCATGCGCGTAGGCCCCTCGGAGGCTGAACCGTTCTGGACGGATTTTTTGCGCAGCCTGATGCGGCGAGGACTGCGGGGCGTAAAGCTGGTGATCTCCGACGCTCATGAAGGCCTGAAGGCCGCGATCTTTAAGGTACTCAACGCGACCTGGCAACGTTGCCGGGTCCATTTCATGCGCAATGCCATGGCCCATGTGGGCAAAGGCCAGCGCACCATGGTGGCGGCCCTGCTGCGCACGGTCTTTGCCCAGGACAATGAGGCCGAATCACGCCGGCAATGGCGTGTCGTGGCGGATCAATTACGCGAAAAGTACCCGAAAATCAGCCAGCTGATGGATGCCAGCGAGGACGAAGTCCTGGCGCACATGACATTTCCCAAGGCCCACCGGCAACAGATCCACAGCACCAATCCACTGGAACGCTTAAACGCCGAGGTCAAGCGGCGAACCGACGTGGTGGGCATCTTCCCCAACGACGCCGCCATCGTGCGCCTGGTCGGCGCCATGCTACTGGAGCAGAACGACGAATGGAGCCTGCAGAAGCGCTACATGCAGCTGGAAGGCTTCCAGGCGGTGAGTGACAACCCCACGGCTAAACTATCAGCCATAATTAACTGAGGCATCAAACTCAACAGCCAAGAACACGGGAGTTACACCACGTCCAGGGACACGATCTTCCGATCCCGGTTCGCCAACCTGCGTACAGCTTTCACCCAATCGTTTGGCGACGATTGAGGGACAGTCAATCTTCGCTTTGATCGGAGTTTTACCTTTGGAAAGATACATCCCCCTCACCGGAATCGACCTGATCCCGGCCTCCCTGCTCATCGACACCCAGGCTCCACTCGACGTCCTTCAAGCCATGGCCGACTACCGCATCCGCACCGTCACGCAGGTGCTGGAAACATCGCCTTCCGCGCCGAGCTCGGTTGCGACACGGTGGTGTTGACGGACTTCTGGTGCCCAACTTACCCAGCAAAACGGGCAATAAGTCCGGGGGCTTGCTCGGCAACTACCCGCCTAAGCGGTCGAATTGAGCGATGAGCGGTTCGTTTCCCGAGCCGTGCAGCAAGGTCAACCATCAGGACTTTCTCACCTCTTGAAACGAGGCTTCATGACCACCGGTAACTCTGGCCGAGGACCGGCACACGCTTCGCCATTATTGCTAAAACGAGCTCCGAGGACTTTTCGATGGCCGGCGGCACGGGCGTGAGGCGCATCCATTGCCGCCATCGATAGTCACCATCAACTCAATGAAGTTCTCTTAAAAACTCCGCGGCGTAACATCGCCTCCATACCCAACAACTACACCCCCGGAGCACACCATCATGAAACGCCAAATCCTTCTCAGCATCGCTTTCTCGGTTTTTGCAGTTAACGCTTTCGCCGCTTCTTCTGCTCACCCGGTTGTCGCTGAAGGCGGCTCGGATCGTCTGATTGAAAGTCGTGTGGCTGAGGGTGGTTCGGATCGTCTGATCGAAAACCGCGTCGCTGAAGGTGGCTCCGACCGTCTGATCGAAAACCGCGTTGCTGAGGGTGGTTCCGACCGCCTGATCGAAAGCCGCGTCGCTGAAGGTGGTTCCGACCGTCTGATCGAAAGCCGCGTCGCTGAAGGTGGTTCCGACCGTCTGATCGAAAACCGCGTCGCTGAAGGTGGTTCTGACCGTCTGATTGAAAATCGCGTTGCTGAAGGTGGTTCCGACCGTCTGATTGAAAACCGCGTTGCCGAAGGTGGTTCCGACCGCCTGATCGAAAGCCGCGCTGCCTGAATGAATGGCTTTACTGCGGCATCCAACAAGAAGCCCGGCCTGACAAGCCGGGCTTTTTTACGCGCTGATTTTACTCAGTCAAGCTCTGGACAGGCAGAATGGCCGCACAGCGCTGCCACAAACGTCCTTCGATGAGCTCCTGATTTTGCAATGGATCGACAAGGGTCAGTAACAGAGTCAGTCCACGATAAACAACTTCGCACCCGTGGTGCTGAAAGATCGATGCCCCTCAGCGTTGCTGCCCACCTGATAGCTCATCCCCGACGTAAGAGTGAACTGGCGACCATCCTCCAGTTCCGTGTGCAACTCGCCTTCCAGGCACAACAGGATATGCCCTCTCCAGCACCAGTGATCGGCCAGATAGCCAGGACTGTATTCAACCATCCGCACACGCGTCGAACCAAACTGGCAGGTTCGCCAATAGGCAGTGCCCGTCTGTCCGGCGTGCTGGACAGGTTCGACAGTCGACCAGTCGGTCGTACCAAAGGGAACATCCGTTAGATCCATGGGTGGCTCATCAATGACAGAGGATCTGTGGACCGTACCGCTCCAGTGGGATTCTCGATAGACACAGATGCCCCGCATTTATGAGATACAGGCGTCCATTCAAGCAAGATTGCCTGCTCGCAATCACTGACTCGAATGGAAGCCGCTACGCCAACGACTCTCAAGCCCTGCGCGTGGAGCAATACGCCACAATGAGCTGAGTGACCGCTGCCACCATCGCCTGATCCGCTTCAGGTGAGGCGAACAGCCGACATTGCGCATCCGGCAATTGCGGCAACCCTTGTTCAGCCCCAAGAACCGCCAGTCCCTGCCCCAACTGACTCAGTGGCATAGGCGCTATCGCGAAGCCTGCCAGGGCCGCCGCCCGCAACCCGGCCGTGCTGCTGCACAACATTGCCGTGCGCTGGGCGATGCCCGCCTGCGCCAGCCTCGTCAGCGCGGCCTCGCGATAAGGGCACGGCGCGGGGAACAGGGCCAGCGGCAACGGCGTCGGTAAGCGGGTGACGGGTTGCGCCGACCAGGCCCACACCAGCGGCTCCTGCCACAGCAGCAATCCCGCTTCGCTGGTTTCGCACAACGAACCGATGACCACGTCCAGTTGCCCTTGCTTCATCAGCGCCAGCAACGAACCGGGAATGTTCACCTGCACCTCGATTTCCATCCCGGGGTACTGCGCCGCAAAATCCTGAACAGTGCGCAGCAACCGAGACTCGACAAAATCTTCGGACACTCCGATCCGCAGCCGTCCATGAAACGGGGTGCGCGTCAGGTCTGTCCAGGCATCACGGTTCAGCGCGAGGATCGTGCGCGCATAAGCAACCAGGCGCTCGCCATCGGCCGTCAGTTGCTGAGAACGGGTGGTACGCGTCAACAGAGGCTTACCAATCTGTTCTTCCAACCGCCGCACATGGCCACTGACCGCCGACTGAGTCAGGTGCAGCTTCTGGGCGGCACGGCTGAAGCCGTCTTCATCGACGACCGTGACAAATGTCTTGAGCAGCAACGTATCGAACATAGTTTTATTCGTGATTAATCGCGTTTGTATTCACGATTTATATTCCAAGTACAACTATGTTGCAATGCTCCTCACCTGCCCTGCCCTCATCATTCAAGGTGTGCCATGACGACGCTTCTCCATATTCAATGTTCTCCACGCAAGCACCGTTCAGCTTCCCTTGAGGTCGCCCGCAGCTTCATTGCGCGTTATCAAGCAAACACCCCGGACACTGAAATCGTTACCCTCGACCTCTGGAACATGGCCCTGCCGGAATTTGATGATCTGGCGATGGAGGCCAAATACGCCGGACTCAGCGGCACGCCGTTGAACACGGAGCAACAGGAGGCCTGGAACACGTTGAAAGAACTGGCTGCGCACCTGCACCGCGCGGATGTACTGGTGATGTCCGTACCGCTGTGGAATTTCAGCATCCCCTACAAACTCAAGCACTTCATCGACCTGGTATCGCAGAAGGACATTCTGTTCAGCGTTGACCCGGAGCGCGGCCTGGAAGGCATGCTGCACAACAAACGCGCCGTGGTGATGTACGCCCGCGGCCTGGATTTTTCGGCGCAGTCGACCACGCCAGCGGAGCGCTTCGACTTCCAGAAGCCCTACGTGGA
Organism: Pseudomonas sp. LBUM1660; assembly: GCF_059695935.1. NCBI lineage: Bacteria > Pseudomonadati > Pseudomonadota > Gammaproteobacteria > Pseudomonadales > Pseudomonadaceae > Pseudomonas > Pseudomonas sp. LBUM1660. The sequence continues at coordinate 3,786,350 of NZ_CP166795.1, forward strand.
GGCCTGGCTGACATTCATCGGCGTCACGGATGTGCACTCGGTGATTGTGGAGAAAACCATCCTGGGGGAAGACGTTGATCGGCGCGCGCGTGAGGCCGCGACTCAGCAGGCCAAGAGCCTGGCAGACCGTTTGTCGCTGAGCGAGCCAAGGAGACACCGGGTTAGTGCCGCACGCCGTGTTGTGGTGGTTACCGACGAACCCGGCTCATCTACAGAGGTCAAAGCAGGTGATGGCATCGCCCAATGATCAAAGGCCTCTGGCCTGCTTCATTCATGGGCGAAGCCAGTCGTTCACACACTTTAGGGTGCGCCGGATAAATTTCAGTAGACTCCGATTCTGCCCAGGGCAGGTGCTGACTGCTGCTCACATCCAATGCTCCCTTATCGGAGTACGAAAATGACTCAGTCAATGCGGTTCTTCCTATCCATGGTCCTCGCGATTGTCTCACTGGCATCAGCGAGCCTCCTGAACTCTGCCGCTGCGGCAACCGCCGAGGATCTGAATACCGACTCTCGGCAAGCGTTGCAAACGCTCTACAAGACTCATCCATTTGCCGAGACCATGTCGCACAACGCCAAAGCGATACTGGTCTTCCCGAAAATCATCAAGGCCGGCCTTGTGTTTGGTGGCAGCTATGGCGAAGGCGTTTTGTTCAAAGGCAAGACAGTTGAGGGTTATTACAACTCCGTAACGGGGTCATGGGGGCTGCAGGCCGGTGCCCAGTCGTATGGCTATGTGGTTTTCCTGATGACCGACAAAGCCGTGAACTATGTTCGCGAAACCAAGGGCTGGGAAATCGGCGTAGGGCCCACCGTCGTTGTAGTGGATGAAGGGATCTCGAAGAACCTGTCCAGTTCGACGCTGAAGGACGATGCCTACGCGTTCATATTTGACCAGCAAGGGTTAATGGCCGGGGTCAGCATCGAGGGCACGAAGGTTTCCCTGATCAAGCGCTGAAACCTGTCCATCAAGGCGCCTTGCGTCGTCCGCAAGACGCCCGGACAGAGCGTTATCACCGTCCTCGCCAAGAGGTGGCCTGATGAATCTTCTAACCAGATGCAAGGGTGCCTGTATTCCTTTGGTGCTGTGCGTGGCTGCGTTCCTGACATTGGTGATTTCCTGCAGTACATTGCCGAGGATAGTGCCCGACATGGCTCGCGCGCCCTCTGCGCCTGTGCAACTCGACGGGGTACACGGACCTCTGTCGGCCGAGCGCAGCAAAGCCATTCTCGACCGACTCAAGTCCACCGGCGCAGAAACCAACATCTTCGATGTGCACCTCGCCATCGAAGAATCCGTTGTCGGTAGCCCGCTAACGGAAGGAAACAAGGTCGACTTGCTGCAGGACGGCCCCACCACCTACCAGTCGATGATCAAAGCCGTGGAAGGTGCGCGCGACCACATCAACATGGAGACCTACATCCTCGACGATGATGAAGTCGGCCAGCGCTTCGCCGCCGCACTGATCGCTCAACAACACAAAGGTGTGCAGGTCAATCTGATCCGTGACAGCGTCGGAACCCTCGGAACACCCTCAGCGTTTTTCTCTCGTTTGACCGAAGCGGGCATCAAGGTGCTGGAGTACAACCCGGTCAATCCGGCGACGGCCAAAGTGGGCTGGGACGTGAACCAGCGCGACCACCGAAAGCTGCTGATAGTGGACGGCCGTATTGCCTTTCTTGGCGGGATCAATATCAGCAGCGTCTATTCGGGGGGCTCGTTCAGCTCTCACTCGAAGACTCGCCCCAATGGTGATTTGCCCTGGCGCGATACCGACTTGCGCGTCGAGGGGCCGGTGGTTTCGGAACTGCAGAAGCTGTTCATCGGAACATGGACGGCCCAGAAAGGTGAACCGCTCGCCGCTCGCCACTACTTTCCGCCACAGGAGCGCAAAGGCACCGAGGTGGTTCGCGCCATCGGCAGCTCGCCAGATGAGCCGTTCAGCCTGATCTACGCGACGCTGATTTCGGCGCTGCATAGCGCGCAGACCGAGATATGGCTGACGAACGCCTACTTTGTGCCCGATCCGCAGTTACTAACAGCACTCAAGGAGGCGGCGGCCCGAGGCGTCGACGTCAAGCTGGTGCTGCCCAGCAGCACCGATTCGTCACTGGTGTTTCATGCCGGACGCGCCTACTACAGCGAATTGCTGAAGGCTAACGTCAAGCTTTACGAACGCCGCGACGCGCTGCTCCACGTCAAAACAGCAGTCATCGATGGTGTGTGGTCGAGTGTCGGCTCCACCAACTTCGACTGGCGCAGCTTTCTGCACAACGATGAAGTCAACGTGGTTGTGCTGGGCACCGAGTTCGGAAAGAAGATGCAGGCGGCATTCATGGCGGATCTGGCCAAGTCGAACGAAATCAAGCTGGAAAAGTGGCAGCGCCGCTCGCTCGCGGTGAAAGCCAAGGAGCAGATGGCGCGACTCTGGGAATACTGGCTATGAGTCGAGTGGCGCATCGACGGGGTGCGCTGTTTCGCTCACTGATAGGTATTTCGCCAACCTACCGAGTTACTGCCGCCCTCCTGGTCCCCGCAAACGCACTCGTACCCAGCCAGCGCCACAAATTTTCCGCGTCCTTCACCGCGCCATCCACACGCAGCTCTTGCGACTGAAGCACCTCCCGCGGTGTGCGGTCGCCCGCCCACACTTCGGTCAACGCGCGCACACTGGAGTCCACGACGAGCGTCAGTTCGCGGCCAGGGTCATCGCGGCATAGATCCGCCACACCCTGCTCCACCACCAGCCACCACGCTTGCTCGCCGGGCCGTGCGTCGCGGAACGTGAACTGGATGACCACCGGTCGCGACGGAAACGTCTCAATGCGCACGAACCGCCGCACGTCCCACATCAACAGGCCGGCGTCGAGCTGGTCATCGCGCAGGCGACTGCCGATCCAGCGTGCGCCCCAGTGCCCCAGCGCCATGATGATGGGGCGCAATTCTTCGCCCGCAGCGGTCAGGCTGTACTCCCAGACTTTGCCGGCGGCCGTGCGGTGCACGACGCCGATTTCTTCCAGATGGCGCAGCCGTTGTGCCAGCAGATTGGTGGACATTCGGGGGACGCCGCGGTGCAGCTCATTGAAGCGTTTGCTGCCGCACAGCAGTTCGCGCACCACCAAAGGTGTCCAGCGCTCGCACAGGGCTTCAGCACCGCGGGCGACTGTGCAGAACTGGCCGTAGCTCTCTTCCATCGCCTGGACTCCGCAATTGCAACGCTTCACTTTTTGAACTAGCCCGGCCACTTCGCCCCGCGCACGCTCAAGCCTTCGAAAGCCAAAAGCCAATGGAGAACGTCATGACCAAGGTAGCCATCATTCAGCGCCCGCCCGTGCTGCTCGATCGCAGCGCGACGATCGCCCGGGCCGTGCAATCGGTCGCCGAGGCGGCGGCAGCAGGCGCCTCGCTGATCGTTTTGCCCGAATCGTTCATTCCGGGTTATCCGTCGTGGATCTGGCGGCTGGCGGCGGGCAAGGACGGGGCTGTCATGGGCCAGTTGCACACGCGGCTGCTGGCCAACGCGGTCGATATCGCCAACGGTGATCTGGGCGAATTATGCGAAGCGGCCAGGGTTCACGCCGTGACGATTGTGTGTGGCATCAATGAATGCGACCGATCTACGGGAGGCGGCACGCTCTATAACAGCGTAGTCGTTATCGGTGCGGATGGCGCAGTGCTCAACCGCCATCGCAAGCTGATGCCGACCAATCCGGAGCGCATGGTGCATGGCTTCGGTGATGCGTCCGGGTTGCGTGCGGTCGATACACCGGTCGGCCGCGTCGGTGCGCTGATCTGCTGGGAAAACTACATGCCGCTAGCGCGCTATTCCCTGTATGCCCAAGGGGTGGAGATCTATATCGCGCCCACCTACGACACCGGCGAAGGCTGGATCAGCACGATGCGGCACATTGCACTTGAAGGCCGCTGTTGGGTGCTCGGCAGCGGCACCGCGCTGCGCGGCAGTGACATTCCCGAGGACTTTCCGGCGCGCATGCAACTGTTTGCCGATCCGGAGGAATGGATCAACGACGGCGACTCGGTGGTGGTCAGTCCTCAAGGCCGGATCGTGGCCGGTCCCTTACACCGCGAGGCCGGCATTCTGTATGCGGACATTGACGTCGCGCTCGTCGCGCCGGCGCGACGGGCGCTCGACGTCACCGGGCATTACGCGCGCCCTGACATTTTCGAACTGCACGTGCGGCGCTCGCCAGCGATACCGGTTCGCTACATCGACGAGTGAAGACAGCCATCCGTGCTGTATCGGCCATTGATAAAGGAGTCATGCCATGAGCATTGAACGGTCTTACAAAGGCAGTTGTTTCTGCGGCGCAGTCGAGTTCACCGTCAGCGGCGAACCGGCCGCAATGGGCTATTGCCATTGCGAGTCGTGTCGGCATTGGTCAGCAGGACCGGTCAATGCCTTCACGCTGTGGAAACCCGACGCGGTGCAAGTGACTCGGGGTGCCGACAACATCGGCACCTACAACAAGACACCGCGCAGCTACCGCAAATGGTGCAAGACGTGTGGCGGGCACCTCTTTACGGACCACCCCGAGATGGGGCTGATTGACGTGTATGCCGCGGTCATTCCGGATCTCGCGTACTCGCCGGCTGTCCACGTGCACTATCAGGAGACGGTGCTGCGGCTCAAGGATGGATTGCCGAAGCTGAAGGATGTTCCCGGCGAATCAGGGGGATCGGGGATCATCGTGGATGAATAGTGCTGGCAAAAGTAGTGTCCGGGATTGCAGCTTATGCCGGTTGCTACCTGATCGGCGCTCAAGCAGCGGCACAACTGAAAACGGGCACCGTAAAGGCGCCCGTTTTTTTTCGGTGTAGTCGCTTACATCAACCGATACGGCTTCAACGCCCGGCCAGGCAGCAGACCGATTCAGCCTCGCGGGTCAGTACGGGTTTTTTGATCCCGAGGATGCCGCGTTACTCAACCCTTTCGCGTTGTGATCGCCTGGAGTCGAGGTCGAAATCGCACCGGCTTTGGTGACGCCGCGCGTATCTCTGGATTGGGCGATGCCTGAAGTCGTTGAGCCTTTACTGCGATCACCGTTGCGTTCACTGCCATAGTGGTTTCCGCTTTCACCACGGTCGCGAACGGCCTTGCCGGCATGATCGCTGGACAGTCCCTTTCCACGGCCACTGCTGTCAGCGTTGCCGGCGTGACCGGACCCGCTGTGACCGCCACCCGTGCCACCGCCATGGCCACCTCCATTGCCACCGCCGTTACCGCCACCACCACCACCACCACCACCACCACCACCACCACCCTCTTTCGCATAGGCGGAGTTCATGACGGACAGGTCAACGGGGAGCAATGGCGCAGCCGCAAGCATCAGGGCGCAGGACATGACAGCAAAAAGACTCTTGCTCTTTAAAAGCATGGTGGCTTCCGTAGGTTGATATCGCATGCCATAGGACGCAAGAATCCCTTTTCGGTTCCTGGCCCTGCGACGGACGGACGGCAATGGATGCGGGCTCTGATCAGCATCAGAGCCTGGAATGAACCACGGGTCTTTTGTAAGTGGATTCCAATCGCACTCGCCACTCAAGCGCTAATCAAACGCACCGTTCAATACTTCATAAATCAGCCCGGTGGCCAGCGCCACCAAGATCAAATCGGTCCCCGCTTGCTGCCATTCGTATCCGTCGTAATGAGGCAGCCTGCCGACCAGGCGGCCATCCAGTTTTTTGGCAATGCCGGGGGGCAGCGGCTTACCGCGCGCGAGGTTCTTTTGGATACCCGGTGGCAATGCAGGGCCGGGGCTCCAGTAGTCCCGATAGCCGCCGACAATCCCCAGAATACTGTTGTGATTGATACTCGGGCCATGACCCCATTCGCCGCCCCCGGTGTTTTTGCCTTGGCCGGCCTGGCCTCCCTGGTTGCCATGGGCCTGGCCGTTTTGCGGGTTTCCCTTGCCGTTCCCCTGGCCCTTTCCATTACCCGGATCGGCCAATGCCGTTGCCGAGCCGCAGACCAGTGCAAGACTTGTAACAGCGGCAATCAATGAGCGTGATGTGAACATTGGGTCGTTCCTTCAGTAAGGGGGAAATATCCCTCGTTAAAATTTAGCCGTTACTGAGGAGATCGGTTCCCTTCCTGTCGCCAAAAGTATTTAACCGGCAACAATGACTTCAATGTCCATTGGTCGAAGCAGACTTGCTCTATAGACTCATTAAACCTATCTTCGAATCTACAGATTCAGAAAGAGCTATTGAATATGGCAGTGCCCCTCCAGGAACAAGCCTTTACCAAAGCCCAATGCGTAACAGGCCTGCGCGCTGCCGTCGGCATCCTCGAAAAGTGGAGCGCCTCCAGCGATCAGGCCTGTCGCATCCTGCGCATCTCCCGAAGCACCTACACCCGCGCCCGGCAGCGCGATCCTTCGTGGTCCGTAGCGCTGGATTCAGACCAGATGCAACGCATCAGTTTTGTCCTTAACATCCACGCCGCACTGCGCCTGGTGTTTGATAACCCGGATAACGTTTACGGCTTCCCTTCGATGGCCAACCACAACGAGTTTTTCAATGGGCGCAGTCCGCTGGAGATCATGGCTCAGGGCGACATGATTTCCTTGTATGAAACCTTCAAGCGCATTGACGTGCTGCGTGGTGCGCAATGGTGACGGTGAACGAACTGGCAGAACTGGCCGGCGAACAGTTGCAGGCTTATCGATTGGTCAATTCGAAGTTTCCACCGATTGCGATGTTTGATGACGTGGCGGATGCGGACGAGTTTGAGGTGCTGTATCAGATTCAGGCGCTGACCAATCCCCGGCTGAAGAATGAAGTGGGTCATCTTGAGTTGATTGCGCGGGATCAGATCCCGTTCGGCATCCCTGGCTGCTCTTATGCGACGGCGCCGTTTACCCATGTCAACCCGGCGGGTTCGCGGTTCAGCGATGGCCGTTTTGGGGTGTTGTACCTGGCGGACTCCATGGACACGGCGTTAGCCGAGGTGCGGCATCACCAGAGCCTGTACTGGTCAAATGTCCCGAAACTTAACTATGAGCGGTTTGTGTTTCGGGGGTTGTCCTGCGCTTTCGTGGATGTGGCGATGAAAGATGCGGCCGCCATTGCACTGACTGATCCGGTTTATGACCCTGACGATTACACCCACTCGCGGCGCTTGGGCAAGTCCGTTAAAGAGGCGCGCTGTCCTGGCATTCGTTACCACTCGGTGCGGATGCAGGGCAGTTATTGCTGGGCGCTGATGACGCCCAAGCCGGTTTTATCAATCATTCAAACAGCGCATTACGAGATGGTCTGGAATGGTCAGGTCACCAGTATCAGCAAGATCAGCAAGATCAGCGAAGCCTGAAGCTTCTGGACCGGGCCTTTCGCATTCATTGCCTGCGTCGATAGTCACCATCAACTCAATGAAGTTCTCATAAAAAATCCGCGGCGTACCATCGGCTCCATACCCAACAACTACACCCCGGAGCACACCCTCATGAAACGCCAACTCCTTCTCAGCATCGCTTTCTCGGTTTTTGCAGTTAACGCTTTCGCCGCTTCTTCTGCTCACCCGGTTGTCGCTGAAGGCGGCTCGGATCGTTTGATTGAAAGCCGCGTCGCTGAAGGTGGTTCCGATCGTTTGATCGAAAACCGCGTCGCTGAAGGTGGTTCCGATCGCCTGATTGAGAACCGCGTTGCCGAAGGTGGTTCCGACCGCCTGATCGAAAACCGCGTCGCGGAAGGTGGATCCGACCGTCTGATCGAAAGCCGCGCTGCATAAATGAATGGCTTTACCGATGCACTCAACGAAAAGCCCGGCCTGATCAGCCGGGCTTTTTTACGCGTTCCATTTACTCAATGATCACGCCTCGGCAGCTGATCCGGCCCATGCTCCATTTTTTCGTCTAACGTGAGTTGACGCGTTTGCGAGATCACTTCTTCGAACATCCTGGAGTTTGACTATGAAAACTATCGCTTACTGGTTGACGACTGCGCTGTTGGGTATGGCGCTGTGCTCCTGTGTCGCGGTCGACGCCGGGAGCGGAGGCGCGGGCGAGATGGAAATTCGCTCGGGGAAAATCGAGCAGATTACGCAGACGCAGATGCAGACCAACCACGACAGCGGCGTGGGCGCCATATTAGGCGGCATCGGCGGTGTCGCTCTTGGCAGCCTGGTCGGCGGTGGCACCGGTCGGGACGTTGCGATGGTCGCCGGCGCGCTGGCTGGTGCGGCAGGCGGTAACTACGCGGAGAAGAGAAAATACGATCAACTGAAGGACGCACAGCAGATCATCGTGCGGACCAACAGCGGCGTATTGGTTTCAGTGACCCAACCCATAAACCCGGCGCTGACCAAAGGCATGAACGTTTATGTCGAGGGTGCCGGTAGCGAAGCGCGGGTGGTGCCACAAAGTTAGTCCTGTGTCGCAGACCCCAGCCGCAAGGTGCCCTTGCGGCAGACTTCCCGCTACACCGTTTTACCCAGCGCAGCATCGATCATCAGACGCACGCCCCGCAGCACCTGAGCCGATACTTCCGGCCGCGCCTTCGTCGTGGCCCGTGCAAACGAGAGCGCGCCGACCATGGCCGCAACGATGCCCATGGCGATGGCCAACGCGTCGACATCCGGATTGTTGACGGCGACCCTGCGCTCAAACGCCCGCACCAGCACCCTGTAACCCTCGGAGAACTTTGCGCTGATCGCCAGATCCTGGCGGCCGATAGCGCTACGTGTCGCAAGGTGGCGACTGGGGTTCGGTGATCGCCGACGCCATGGGACGCCAGGCACCGCCCGGCTTGCTGGGGATCCATGTGAACATGCCGGCCACCGTGCCAGCCGATGTCGCCAAGGCGATCAACGACGGCACCCGGCCTCCCTCTGGTCTGTCGGCCAAGGAGACCGCGGCCTATGAGTCGCTGAAAACCTTCTTCGGCAAAAACGCGGCCTACGGCGCCATGATGAGCACCCGGCCACAAACCGTCGGCTACGGCTTGTCGGATTCACCCGCAGGCTTGGCCGCGTGGATGTTCGACAAATTCAACCAGTGGACCTACAGCGGCGGCGACGCGGAAAAATCCCTGACCAAGGACGAGATCCTCGACGGTATTTCGCTGTATTGGCTGACCAACAGCGCGATCTCTTCCGCTCGCCTGTACTGGGAAAACAACACCAACAACTTCAACGCCGTGGAACAGAAGACCCGGGATATCAAGATCCCCGTCGCCGTGACAGTGTTCCCCGGCGAAATCTATCAGGCGCCGAAAACCTGGACCGAGCGCGCCTACCCCAACCTGATCTACTTCAACGAAGTCGATAAGGGCGGCCATTTCGCAGCCTGGGAACAGCCTGAGTTGTTCGCCAACGAACTGCGTGCAGCCTTTCGCTCCTTGCGCTGAAAGCTACACTGCACGGGCCTGCCCATTGTTTTGATGGGCAGGCCGCATCCCGTTTTACATCATTCCATGCACCGTTTTGGCGTGATCCGGATCTCCCGATGCAGGTTGTCTCCGGTGAGCTCGTCGGCGCGCCACGCGGGTTCTTTGCCTGCACTCAACTCGACAGGGTATGGCCCGGTCGGTGCCAAGGCGGCCTGTGCCCGAGCGATGAAAGCATCGGCGTTTCGGGTGTAGAAGGTCCACACGCGCCGTTTTTCACCGGTGACCGTGCACACCAACTTCGCTAACCCCTTCTCCTCCACAGCCGGCTGTATCAGGGCTAGCATTTCATCCATCCGGACCAGGTCCCGGGACTTTGGCCGGACAGTCTTGGAGACGTATTTCCAGGTGACCCTGATTTTGAACGGCAACGCCTGCTTTTCAGTCGCGGATATCGAAGGCGTCACACGGAAGGTCATCGGGCCTTCTCCGTCTGGAAAGTCGGATAACTGAAAGTCATCTTTATCCGGTTCGGCGAGTGTCTGTTGCTGGAAAGAGGGCCCGAGATCTTCGAAAAGTGCTTTGTAAGCCAAGGCTTTGTCGAATTCCCGATCTTTCACACACGCATCGTAGGCCGCGCTGTGGACTGGGCCGTCATCCAGGCAAGGGTCGCGGTCGATCGGGCTGACCGGTGGGGGCGAACTGGAACACCCGGCGATGAATACGCTTGCCAGTACCGACAACCAAACCAATGGCAACACGGTGGTGAATGTTTGAGGCGTGTGGGTGTTGACGTGACTCAAAGTACCGTCCTTGGAGGGTGTCGCGAAAAATGGTGGGGGTTTGCGATTGGCCTGCGAGCAATGGCCATCTTTGCGTTTGATAGGTATCGGCCAGGGTCACAGGCAGTTTAGGGATATTCGGTGTCACGGAGCAGAAGACCGCGAGCTCATCGTATTGCGCTTTCGTCGCGCCTCTTCATCCTCCGCCAGTGCCTGACGCACCAGTGCCCGAGCCGCCCAGGCGGCGGCGCCGAGTGAGTCTTCGACGCTCGCGCGACTGAAATCGCGCACCGCGATCAACGCCTCCGTCGAGGGAAAGTAGCGATACGCCGTGGCGCGCGACACCATCGCGCGCTCGGCCACTTGCGCAACCGTCGGGTTATGGCCCTCGTCGCGCAAGGCGACGGCGGCATCGATCAGCGCCTGTCGCGTTCGGCGCTTCTGGTTGTCGCGGCCCTGATCGCCGCTACCGCTGGACGGGCTTGACTTCGAATTTATCATGGAAGAAATGAGACCCTGTCTTGTCGTGAGACACGAGTCTCATAATGGACACTCGATATCCAACCAACAAGAGGTCGCCCACAGGACCGTTTGGCGACTTCACTTCAGTTGTTTTAGCAACTGAACGCGCCTCAGGGCGCATGAGGTGAATGCCAGAATCACACACCCCGTTCGCGGACCTGGTTTCGGCTCGCAGCCCTCTGCTTTGCTATCGGCGTGACGCTGGGCGTGGTGATGGGCGCTTCCGGCGACCACTCGCTCTTCGCGGTACATGCCCATATCAATGATTGGCGTTGCCTCCCTCCTCATCGGTTGCAGTGTGCTGCTGTTTGTGTGGCTGGTGTTCTCGCGCATCGGTGCGACGGCCGTGTACTTGAGCAGCCCGACAGGCGAATCGCGCCTGTCTTGACGCGCTAAACAAGTCGCCGCTTTTTGGGCAGCGTATCGGTCTGGGGTGATTCGGCCTCGGATCGATTGCTGCCTCCGACATTATCCGACGGCGGTCCGATCAAGCCAGTGTCTACGATCGGCGTCGCACCGCTCCAAGCGTGCACGGCATTACGCTGGACGCGGCACACTTGATAGTAAATCTCATATGCTTATAAATCCCATTACGGAATCAATTTCTATTGCGTATGATACGGATTCTCAATAACAGCAAAACCAAATGAGTGTCCGCATGACCGCCCCAATCTCCCCGTGTACACAAACCTTCGTGACGCCGCGCTTGCCTTCGACCCTGCGCCCCCTGGCGCTCGCAGTGCACATGCTGGCAGCCGGTATCGCCATCACTGCGCCCATCGTGCAGGCGGCGGAGCAGACTGAGCAGACGGAGACTGGAAGCTCTGTGACCTTGGCCCCTATCGCGATCACTGAGACGGCCATTCGCGAACGTAGCGCCGTCACCGAAGACACCAACTCCTACACGACTGAGGCGGCACGCACGGCCACGCCGTTGAGCATGTCGCTGCGGGAGACGCCGCAGTCGGTCAGCGTCATCACTCAGCAACGCATACAGGACCAGGATCTGCATACGATCCTCGACGTGGTCAACAATGCCACCGGTGTGTCGGTCAACCGCTACGAGACCAGCCGGGCGCAGTTCAACGCCCGTGGTTTTGAACTCAACTCGCTGATGATCGATGGCGTGCCCACCATCTACGAGCAGCCATGGAGTTCGGGTGAAATTTTCAGCAGCCTGGCCATGTATGACCGCGTTGAAGTAGTACGCGGCGCCAACGGTCTGATGACCGGTGCCGGCGATCCATCCGCGTCCATCAACATGGTGCGTAAGCGCGCCAACAGTAAAGACCTGAAGGGTTCTGTAGAACTGAGCGCCGGCACCTGGGACACCTATGGTGTCGAGGCCGATGTGTCCACGGCGCTGAACGAGGAAGGCACCGTTCGCGCGCGGCTGGTCGGGGAGACCAACGAGGGCGACACGTGGATCGATATGAACTCGAACAAGCGCCAGACCCTCTACGGCACGATGGATATCGACCTGACGCCCGACACCACGCTCTGGTTCGGCTTGAGCCGGCAAGAAAGCAACGCCGACTCGCCGATGTGGGGTGGCCTGCCAGTCTGGTACGCAGACGGCGGCCGCACCAACTGGAGCCGCTCGAAGTCAACCTCCGCCAAATGGAGCAAGTGGGACACGACCTACGAGACCTACTTCGTCAATCTTGATCACACCTTTGCCAACGACTGGCAAGTCAATCTGAGCTACAACCGTGGCGAGCGCACCGGCGACTCTTCCCTGCTGTACCTGTCCGGCAACCCAGGCAGGAACGGCAGCTCCGGGATGTTTTCGTTCCCGGCGACCTACAAGACCGAGACCACCCAGGATGACTACGGCATCCGCTTCAATGGTCCGTTCTCATTCCTGGGTCGTGAGCACGAATTGGCCTTCGGCTATGTGGACAGCAAGCAGAAGTTCGACGCCGATTCACTCGACGCGCAAACAGGCTTTGACGGTGTCGCCGATTTCGATTCCTACAACGGTAATTTCGCAGAACCGGTATGGGGCCCGAGGACCGACTACGGTTACAGCGAGACCCGCCAGAAGGGCCTGTACGCAGCAACCCGCCTGAACGTGACCGACGATTTGAAAGTGATCCTTGGTGCGCGTGAGAGCTGGTACGAGAAGACCAGTGATGACATCTTCTCGGAAGTGAGCAAGACCGATGTCGATCATGAGCTGACGCCCTATGCAGGTATTGTCTACGACCTCACCGACAACCTCTCGGCGTATGCCAGCTACACAGAAATTTTCCTGCCGCAATCGGTACGCGACCGCAGTGGCCAGGAACTGGAGCCGATCGTTGGCGAGAGCACTGAATTGGGCCTCAAGGGTGAGTACTTCGGTGGCCGCTTGAACGCCTCCGCGGCGGTTTTCCAGATCAAACAAGACAATCTGGGCCAGAACACCGGCGTGCTGATCGATCCTTCAAACCCGGTCGGCGGCTTCGCCTACGAGGCAAGTGAAGGCGCGACCAGCAAGGGTTTCGAGCTGGAAGTTTCCGGCGAGCTCGCGACGGACTGGAATGCATCGGTGGGTTACACCCAGTTCACGGCCGAAGATGCCAACGGCGACGACGTCAACACGCTGTACCCGACCAAGTTGCTGCGCACCTTTACCACTTACCGCCTGCCAGGTGCTTTCAACAAGCTGACCATCGGCGGCGGGGTTAACTGGCAGGATTCGATCTACACCTACGCCCTCAATCCGGCCGGCAATTCCGAGAAGATCCAGCAGGATGCCTATGCCCTGGTCAACCTGATGGCTCGCTACGAGTTCACCGAAAACCTCTCGGGCCAGGTGAATGCCAACAACGTCACCGACGAGAAGTACTTCGACATCTTCGATGCCTACGGCGCCCTGACATACGGCGCACCGCGCAGCATTACGGCGTCGGCGAAGTACCGCTTCTAAGGCACCCGGTGGGTGACGCGGCTGTCCGCCAGCCAAGGTGCACACCACGAAGAAAGCACAACACCGGCCTTGCGCCGGTGTTGTGCTTTCTAATGAATAGGCCAATGCTCTCGTTTCGCCTGCTCCTGACTTCCGCACTCATTGACCGCTGTGTATCATCAGCCCCGGGCCGATGCTGCCCGCCGCTCGCTTCCGAAGGGAAAGGTGAAAGCATTGCTTCTCCCCCCAAATCCTGTCGCATCTCTTGAGAGCCGAGGTTTGGCAACGCGAGCACCAGAGTGCCTTGGCTACAGGAGGAACGATGTTTTCAATCGAACAAGCCAAGCAGATGGCCAAGAGGCTGCGTGCCTCGCTTGAGGCGCGCAATCAAGCGGCGTCTCACTCAACCGCGCTTGAACTGGTCGCGCATCAGTTGGGCTACAAGGACTGGAACACCGCGTCTGCGATGCTTTCCCAGGAACCTGACCAACACGCCATTACCTTCGATAAAGCCATCCCGATATTGCGGATGTTTGACGAAACCAAGGCGCGAGAGTTCTACCTTGATTTTCTAGGCTTCAGCGTCGAATTCGAGCACCGGTTCGAAGCGGATCTGCCGCTGTACCTGGGCATCAGCCGAAACGGTCTGCAGCTCCATCTTTCCGAACATCATGGCGATGCGAGCCCGGGATCGACGATATTTGTCCCGATGCACAATATCGAACTGTTGCGCGACGAATTACAGGGCAAACGCTACGGATACGGACGGCCAGATATCGTTCAGCAAGGTTGGGGGCAAGTGCTGGAAGTGTATGACCCATTCGGCAACCGCATTCGGTTCTGCCAAAGCTGATCCTGACTGGCGGGCTGGGGGTGACCCGGCCCGTTTGGCGCCCCCCTGAGAAATCAGTCAACCTTGATACTTGTCCTATCCTTCTATCCAACCCACAACGCCAGACACCGACATGGCCGCCTCAGAATCCACCCTCCTCGACAGCTGGCACCACAACGCCCATGCCTGGATCGAAGCCATCCGCAGCGGCGCCATCGAAAGCCGCCGCACGGTCACCGACCAGGCCATCCTGCTGGCAGTGCTGGGCCGCCTACCCGAGCGCGTGCTCGATCTGGGCTGCGGCGAAGGCTGGCTGTTGCGCGCGCTGGCTCAACGAGGCATCACGGCAGTCGGGGTGGATGGCGATGCGACGCTGGTCGAGGCGGCGCGGGCGTCGGGGTCGTCGCAGGTGCATGTGGCGAGCTATGACGAGTTGGTGCAGGCGAAGGTGGACATCGGCCGCGACTACGACCTGATCTGCGCCAACTTCGCCTTGTTGCACCAGGACATCATTCCGCTGCTCGCCGCCATGAACGCCCTGCTCCGCCCTGGTGGTGCGCTGGTGATTCAGACACTGCACCCGTGGGCTGTCGCTGCGGGCGACTATCAGGATGGCTGGCGGGAAGAGACCTTCGTCGGGTTCAAGGGCCAGTGGCAACCCATGCCGTGGTACTTCCGCACCTTGTCCAGCTGGCTGAACGCGCTGGACATGGCCGGCTTTCGGCTGGCCGTCCTGCAAGAACCGCAGCACCCGCAAAGTCCGGTGCCGCAGTCGTTGCTGTTGATCGCCGAATGCGGGCAAGGTGCTGTTCAGACGATTGATTGAACAACCGCGGCCTGCCGCCCCTTGAACGCCAGCGCAAAGCAGAAAAATATCGCGAGAGCGAACCCCGCCGGAAACAACCAGATGCGCTTCCAGTCATGGCTGCCCGTCAGCGCATAGTGGTCGGTCACCTGCCCTGCGACCCAGAACCCGATCAGCATGCCCAGGCCGTAGGTCGCCAAAGTAATGAGCCCTTGGGCCGAGCTTCTGAAACGCTCCGGTGCTTTGGCGTCGGTGTAAATCTGGCCGGACACGAAGAAGAAGTCGTAGCAGATACCGTGCAAGGCGATGCCGGTAAACAGCATGAACGCCAGGTCGCCATTGTTACCGTAGGCGAACAGCAAATACCGTAAGGCCCACGCCAACATCCCCACCAAGAGCGCAATCTTGATGCCGAAGCGGTGAATGAACAGCGGCAGAAGCAGCATGAACAGCACTTCGGAGACCTGTCCGATGGCCATTTTCGCCGTCGGGTTGGTCACGCCGATCTCCGCCAGAAACGGATTGGCATTCTGGTAATAAAACGCCAGCGGAATGCAGATCAGAATGGAGGCGATGAAGAACACCAGGTAACTGCGGTCCTTCAGCAAACTCAATGCATCCAGCCCGAGCACTTGTTTAAGGCCGCTGCGGCCCTCTTCGGGTTTCAATGGCGCGGTGCGCGGCAGGGTGAAGCTGTACAGGCCGAGCACCAGAGAGGCCATCGCCGACATCAGAAAGGTGTTGCGCAGCCCGCCTGACGAAATCAGGGCCTGGGAATCCCAGGCAAACACAAAGCTGATCACCACACCGGCCACGATCCAGCCGATGGTGCCCCACACGCGGATGCGGGAGAACTCGAGGGCCGGGTCGCTCATCTGCCGGAACGCCACTGAATTCACCAATGCCAAGGTCGGCATGTAGACCATCATGTACGCCAGCACAAACGGGTAAAACGTACTGAAGTCCGGCGCTCGATACAGCTGATACAGCAACACGGCCCCCACCAAGTGCAGCACCGCGAGGATGCGCTCGGCGTTGAAGAAACGGTCGGCGATCAAGCCGATCACAAAGGGCGCGATGATCGCGCCCCAGGACTGGGTCGAGAACGCCATGCCGATCTGCCCGCCGCTGGCACCCAGGTTACTGGCGAGGAACGTACCGAGGGTGACGAACCATCCGCCCCAGATAAAAAATTGCAGGAACATCATGGCGCTCAGGCGCGCGGTCATCGTCGACATAACAGTCACCGTCTTATTGTTTTTTTTGTTGGAGAGAGGAGCGAAAAACATCGTATTCAGGCGTCGGGCAACCCCAGCAATCGTCGATTGAAACCTTCGTCCGACTGCACGCTGGCGAAATCGTCGAAGGCCTTCTGCGTCTTGGTGATCATGTGCTGCGCGATGAACGCCGCCCCTTCTGCGGCGCCCTGGGCGGAGTCCTTCAGGCAACACTCCCACTCAAGCACGGCCCAACCACTGAAGTCGTATTGGGTCAATTTGCTGAAGATCGATTTGAAGTCGATCTGGCCATCGCCCAGGGAACGGAAACGCCCCGGCCGCTCAACCCAACCCTGGTAACCGCCGTAGACACCCGAGCGCGCATCGGGCCGGAACTCGGCGTCTTTGACGTGAAACATGCGAATGCGCGCGTGGTAGCGATCGATGAAACCCAGGTAGTCCATTTGCTGGAGCAGCAGATGGCTGGGGTCATACAAAATCGCGGCGCGCGGATGGTGATCCACCGCTTCCAGAAAACGCTCGAACGAGGCGCCGTCGTGCAGGTCTTCACCGGGGTGGATTTCGTAGCACAGGTCGACACCGGCCTCCTCGAAGCAATCAAGAATCGGCAACCAGCGTTTCGCCAGTTCGGCAAAGCCTTGATCGACCAAGCCGCTGGGACGTTGCGGCCAGGGGTAGACATACGGCCACAGCAGCGCACCGGAAAAGGTTGCGTGGGCCTTCAAACCCAGGCGCTGACTGGCACGGGCCGCCAGCTTCAATTGCTCGATGGCCCATTCGGTCCGCGCCTGCGGCTGGCCGCGTAGGTGCGCGGGGGCAAAGTCGTCGAACAAGGCGTCGAACGCCGGATGCACCGCCACCAGTTGGCCTTGCAGGTGCGTCGACAACTCGCTGATCTCGACGCCCGCCTGGGCGCAGACAGCCTTCAATTCGTCGCAGTAATCCTGACTTTCGGCGGCGCGGGCCAGGTCGATGTATTGCGTGCCCAGGGTCGGCAACTGGATGGCTTTGTAGCCTTGCGACGCCGCCCACTGGGCAATATTGGCCAGTGTGTCGAAGGGTGCTTCGGCGGACATGAACTGCGCGAGGAAAATCCCCGGGCCGCGCAGGCCTGCTTGGGAAGTAAGTTTCACGGGTGAATGCTCCGGGCTCATTGAGGGCAGACCAGTTCGGTCCATTTCGCGTCACCACGATGGTTGGCAATCACGGTTTCGATGAAGGCCATGCCGCGCAGCCCGACGTCGATACCCGGTACGCCGGGGGCCGCGTGGCCGTCGACGTTGCTGCGAATCGCGTTGGCGAAATCGCCGTAGAGATTAGCCATGGCTTCCAGATACCCCTCGGGATGCCCGGCAGGCAGACGCATGCGCCGGGTCGCGGCGTCGCACAACCAGGGTTGGCCGACACCGGAACGCAGCACGCGCATCGGTTGATCCTGGGAACGATGGATCAGGCTCGACGGTTCTTCCTGACGCCATTCCAGGCCGCCCTTTTCGCCGTAGACGCGGATCTTCAACGGGTTCTCCTCACCCGCGCAGACCTGGCTGGCAATCAACACACCGCTCGCGCCGTCGGCCATCTTGAACAGCATCGCGGCGTCGTCGTCCAGTTGCCGACTGGCAATATGGGTATTCAACATCGCGCACAGGTGCTGGATGGGTTGGTCCGCCACGAATTCGGCCAATGAAAAGGCATGGGTGCCGATATCACCGATGCAGCCGCCCAACCCGGACTGCTCAGGGAGGTCGCGCCAGCCGGCCTGCTTGTTGCCCTGCCCCGCCACATCCTCGCTCAGCCAACCCTGGGGGTACTCGACAATCACCTTGCGCACAGTGCCGATTACGCCATCGCGAACCATCTGCCGCGCCTGCCAGACCATCGGATAACCCAGGTATGTGTGAGCCAGACCATAGAGGC
Source organism: Pseudomonas sp. LBUM1660 (assembly GCF_059695935.1). Taxonomy (NCBI): domain Bacteria; kingdom Pseudomonadati; phylum Pseudomonadota; class Gammaproteobacteria; order Pseudomonadales; family Pseudomonadaceae; genus Pseudomonas; species Pseudomonas sp. LBUM1660. Next base: position 3,804,685 of record NZ_CP166795.1, read on the forward strand.
GATCGCTGCGCTCAAGCACAGCCTTGAGTGGCAGCAACTCGGCCAGATTCAACGCCGCCGGTTTTTCACTGAACACATGAAATCCCGCACTCAGCGCCTGGCTGGCAATCGGGGCGTGCAGGTGATTGGGGGTGACAATGATCAGCATCTCCATGCGCTGATCGGCCGGCAGCGCGCGCTCGGCCTCCAGCATCTGCCGCCAGTCGCTGTAGCAACGCGAAGCGCACAACCCCAGCGCTGCGCCGGTGTCCTGATTGTTGCGGGCGTCGCGACTGAACGCGCCACACACCAATTCAAAACGGCCATCGAGCCCGGCGGCCTGACGGTGGGCCTGACCGATGAAAGCGCCCTCCCCACCACCGACAAAGCCCATTCTTATTTTTTTCACGGCAACACTCATCGCAACGCTTCTCTGTTTGAGGCGGCTTCCGGCGGCTTTTCAGGAATGCATCCGAAAGCCGATGTAACCGGTTACATCGTGACGGAAATTTAGGCCCTGTTTGACCAGGTGTCAAACCCCGGATGAATCGCTACGAACATTTCAGGGGTGGGCCGACCTGCGTTAAGCTCGCCCCTGCACAGTTCGATAACGAGGTGGTCTTGTCCAATATCCGCGAAGTAGCCAGGCTGGCCGGCGTCTCCGTCGCCACGGTGTCCCGAACGCTGAAGTCGCCTGAGCGCGTGCTCCCCGACACGCGCGACAAGGTCAACGCCGCCGTGGAAAAAGCCGGTTATCGACCGAACCAGATGGCAGTGCAATTTCGCTCGCGCAGAACCGGCAACCTGGTGATTCTGGTACCGACCATCGCCAACACTTTTTTCGCCAAGGTGATCAGCGGCGCGCAACAAGCCGCCCAACTCGCCGGGTATCGGCTGTTGCTGTGCGACACCCAGGGTCGCGAGGAAATCGAACGGGAATTTGCCGAATTGGTGTATGCCCATCAGGCCGATGGCGTGATCCAGTTGCGCGCCTATGACCCTTTCGAAGCGCCCTTCCCCAGCGCCGAATTACCGCCGATCGTCAATGCCTGCGAGGTGATTCAGGGCGGCCGTCATCCCACCATCAGTCTCGACAACCGCGCGGCCGCCAAGGCCATGACCGAACACTTGATCGACCTGGGCCACCGCCGGATCGGCCTGATCAAAGGCCCGAAGAGCAGCCCGCTGACCCGCGATCGCGTGGCCGGTTATCAGGACGCCCTGCAACAGGCCGGTATCACGTCGGATGCCGCGCTGATCTGCCATGGCGATTTCAGTCTGAAGGCCGGTCATGACGGCGCCGCCGCCATGCTGGAACTGCCCGACCGTCCCACCGCGTTGTTTTGCGAAAACGATGAAATGGCTATCGGTGCGTTGAAACGCATCAAGCAACAGGGCTTGCGCGTCCCGGAGGATATTTCATTGGTCGGCTTCGACGACATCCCCTTCGCGGCGTACTGCGACCCGCCCCTGACAACCATCTCGCAACCGGCCGAAACTTTTGGCCAGAAAGCCGTCGAGATGTTGATCGCGCTGATCGAGAAGAAACCGATCGAACAGCGGCATGTGGTGTTGCCGTTCAAGTTGACCTTGCGTAACAGCACGGCGGTTGTCAGGAGCACTGACGGATTACCCAAGTGACCGCGCCCCGATTGCAGCGTTAAAATCCAAGGGGTTTGGTCCATCTGTTTGAGGAACCCCCGTTATGTCCAGTCTCGACACCTCCCTGCAAGACACCGCCGCGCCTGAAGGCGTTTGTTATGGCTGCGGCAGCAGCAATCCGCACGGGCTTCACATCAAGAGTTTCTGGGATGAAGATGGCGTGCATGTCATGGCCGAACACATGCCTGATCCCATGTATTGCGGCTGGCCGGATCTGGTGTACGGCGGATTGATCGCGATGCTGGTGGACTGTCATTCAAACTGGACGGCGATGGCCTGGCACTACCGGACGGAAAACCGCGAAGTCGCCAGCCTCCCCCGCATCAATTGCGTCACCGGCAACCTTGGCATCAAGTTCATCAAACCGACCCCGATGGGCGTATCGCTGACCCTGCGTGCCCGAGTGGAAGGTGATGTCGGGCGCAAAACACGCGTCATCTGCGAGGTCTACGCCGGGGACGTGCTTACGGCGGTTGGAGACTCCGTTTTTGTTCGCGTGGATACCGAACAATTGGCGGCGGTTGCGCACAGTCAGTAGCTGCCCTCTTCCCAGGACTGTCTGTTGGTACCGTAAATTACCAGGAGGTGTCATGAGCAACTTCCCAATCGTTGCCACGGTACTCTCGATGATATTGGGGCTCTCCGTCACTCGCCTTCTTCTGGGTGTGTTGACGGTGTTCCGCATCCGCCGCGCCGCTGCACCTGATTGGGTCGCGCTGGTCTGGGCCATCATGCTGTTACGACACAGCTGGAATTCTGGTGGGCCGTCAACGCGCTGCCTTCGATAAAAGTGACCTTTTCGTTTGCGGAATTTCTACTGCTCGTTCTGTTGGCGCTATCGCTTTTCGTATCTGCCGCGTTATTGCTTCCCAGTCGAAGTGAGGACGAGCAAAACGGGCTTCGCCTTTACTTCGAACAGGATGGCCGCTACGCACTTCTATCCCTGTCGACTTTTCTTGTCCTCGGGCTCTTCGTGAATGTCATTTTCTTTCAGGTATCGCCGGTAGCACTTTGGGGAGCCCTGGATGTCCTGATGATTATTCTTCCTGTCTGCGCATTCATTGCCTAATCGCGAAAAGCGTATTCGATAATAACGTTGATCTACGTGCTGATTAACGCGCTTGATATAGCCGTTTCACTGACCAACGAGGCGTTTCGCATGATTATTCCGAGCAATCGATGGTCAGGCAGCCAGCGAACGTGGCGAGTTTCAGGTCAACCACGCAAAACGAACCCGTTTTCCTACCGAGGAGCCCAGTGCATGTCCAGAATATTCTCTCTGATGCTCGCCGGCCTGGTCCTGTGCACCAGCCAGGCGATGGCAGACACCCTCAATATCGGCGTGATCGGCGCCGGCAAGGTCGGCGGTACGCTTGGCACGCTATGGGTAAAGGCCGGGCACTCGGTGATGTTTTCATCACGCCACCCCGAAGAGCTGGCGGACCTGGTCAAGACGGCTGGCCCCAACGCTCGGGCCGGCACGGTCGGCGATGCCGCTACATGGGGCGATGTGATCGTATTGAGTGTTCCCTACGGCGCAATGCCGGTGCTGTCCGAGCAGCTTAAGGGCAAGCTGGACGGCAAAGTACTGTTCAGCACCAGCAACCCCTTCAGTGGCCGCGACGGGGACGTCGGGCGAAAGGCGCTGGATCTGGGTGTCGCCTCGGCGGACCGGCAATATCTGCCCGGAGTGCACCTGGCGCGGGCGTTCAACGCCATTGGCTTCGCCTCAATGAAAGACCTGTCGGGCAAAGACAAGGCGATTCCTGTTTTCGCCGACGATGCCCAGGCCCGGGATGTCGGTGCGCGGCTGGTCCGCGACGCCGGATTTGTACCGGTGCTGTTCCCGCTGTCGCGAGCCAATGAAGGTTTGCCGGGCGGCCCGCTCAGCGGCGTGTGGAGTGAGGCCGAACTCAAGCAAAAGCTGGGGAATTAACGCTATGAAACTCGCTGCATTTTGAAACCGATACAAGCCCAGGCCCAACACCGTCTAATCTGAATAGAGCACGACCGCAATCACGCCTGCAGCCTCTTGATACAGGGGAAATGGGATGACCGTTGAAACAGCGCGCCAATGCTCGTCATGGGTCATACCCTCCCTGCTCGCCATCAGCCTGGCGCTGATCCCGGGATGTTCTGACAAAGCTTCCACCGCTCGCTATGCAACCTCAAGCGTAGGCTCGGCCTGCTATGCCAAAGCGCTCCCCACCGCCGGCGAGGGTGGTCTGGCCTGGGGCACCACCTTGAGCATGGCGCGCAAAAAATCCCTGGATAATTGCATCCGCTATGCCGGCCGATCCGGTGGCACGCCGAACACCTGCCAAGTGGTGTTGGCGGAGTGCAGGCATTGAAACCTATGCAAAGCCGAGGAACGACAGGACAACCACGACGACCACCACTAACCCGACGATGTAGATGATGTTGTTCATAAAACCTACCTCTCAACTAGAACAGGACTGCGGCACGAGCGCTTACAACTACACGGTAGTGCAGCTTTGCCCGCAATGCCATTCAACAAGAGGCGATTGGGCCAGACAGTTTCCCTTGCTCACGGACTAAAGCCGAAAGTGTTGTTGCATGGCATGAGAGAGCAGATTCACCGCTTCATCGGATTCTGAAGACAGCGATCGGATAAACACGACCGCATGCTCCGCGATGACGGGCAAACCGTCGAGGATCTGCATTTTTTCTGTCACGCGGGCGCGGTCTATCAGACTGATCGCCAGACCGGCCTCCACGCAGGCGCTGACGGCTTGGTTGGACGGACTTTCCAACACCACGCGCAGCCTGCGGCCGCTTTGTTTGAGTGACGCCATCATGGCTTGCCGATAAGGACATTGTGCCGCATGCACGGCCAGTGGCAGCGGATCCGTCGAGGTCAGCGCTTTGTTTGCCGGCCCCACCCAGACAGGGGTGGTAGCGACAAGAATTTGCGCCTGCGCAGTCAGTTGCCCCTTGGGTTGGGCAATCACAGCGGTCTGAAGCTTTCCACGTTGGACTTGATCACGCAGCGAGTCGCTTGGCGCTGTCTTCAACTCCAGCACCACGTTGGGCCAGGCTGCGGCGAACGTCGGCAGGATGTCGCGGATCACATGGGCGGCGTATTCGTCGGGGACACCAAGGGTAATGCGTCCCGCCAAATGGGTGCCATGCAGGTCGGCCAACACCCGGTCATGGGTGCTCAGCAGTTCTGTCGTCGACAAGAGCAAACGCTTGCCCAGCGCGGTCAGGGACACTGACTGATTGTCGCGATTCAGCAAACGGCCCCCGGCTACCGCCTCAAGCCGCTGGATGTGCACACTCACAGCCGCCGGGCTTTTATGGAGCTGCTCGGCCGCCGCGCTGAATTTCCCAACCCGCGCCACCGCATGAAACGTGCGTACCAGCTCGATATCGAGTATCGCCGTCATGGTTTACTCATCGTGAATGACTGCTGCACTTTATTTTGATTTATTAGATTAGGCTGATTTCGTAGCCTGTGGCAATGAATCAGCACACACCGATGCCCTGTCACCAACAAGCCACCCCTGCCTGGCGCCGGACGATGCCACTGCCGCTGCTCGAGGCGGCATTGATTATGACCTGGAGTTCCGGGTTTGTCGGCGCGCGATTCTCGATCGACTACGCGCCCGCGTTGTTGGTGGTGTTTTGGCGCTGCGTCGTGGTCACGCTGATCCTGTTGCCTTTCGTCGCCAGGCAATTGCGGCAAGCCTCACCGGCCGTGTTACTGAAAAATGCCGGTATCGGTCTTCTGGCCATGGCCGGCTATCTGGCCGGCGTCATACAAGGCATCGCCCTGGGCGTACCGGCGGGCCTTGCCGCGATGTTCGCCAACCTGCTGCCGATGGCTGTCGCGCTCCTGGCCGTTGGGGTGCTTGGGCAAAAACTGCACTGGCAAGTCTGGGCAGGACTGGGCGTCGGCCTGGTCGGGGTTGTGGTGGTGACGCTTGGCGCACTGGCGTGGGGCCATGCACCACTCTGGGTGTATGGCCTGCCGGTGCTCGGCACCCTTTCGCTCGCCGTCGCGACACTCTGGCAGAAGCACCTACCCGCCGCTGAATCACTGGACCTGCTGCCCAACCTGTGGCTGCAATGTTGTGTGTCGAGTTTTGCATTCGCCCTGATCGAGGGCACGCAAGGTAGCCTCGCGCCGATACCCAGTACGGGGTTTGCCCTGAGCATACTGTGGACCGTGGGATTGTCTACGCTAGGCGGCTATGGGCTTTACTGGGTATGCCTGCGCCGCGCGAGCGCCACCCGAGTCACCAGCGTCTTGTACCTGAGCCCGCCCGTTACGATGCTGTGGGCCTGGGCCATGTTCAACGAACCGTTGTCTTGGCAAATGGTGTCAGGCATGGCGGTGTCCGGGGTCGGAATCTGGATGGTGGTGCGGTCGGAGGCCCGGCAAGCCAATCAATTCGTAGTGGATATGCTCTGAGTCAGGCCGATTAGTACCGAAAGGTGGCCTGCACTGAAACTCCATTCGCACTATTGTCGTAATTGGCGCTGTATTCCGGTTGAACACCGGAGTTGTTCGACTGCTTTACTGAGACTTTGGAATCCCAGAGGTAACCGTAAGCAAAGTCTATCGTCAGATCGGAATTCGGCGAATACGCACCACCCAAGGTCACGGCCTGGCGATTCCCAACGGGAATGCGCACGCTGCGATCGGCATTCCTGATAGGCGATGGATCATAGGCGTAGCCCGCGCGCAGGAGCCATTGCTGGTTCACTTGATAGGAGGCGCCAACTGCGGTGGACCAAGTGTCGCGCCAGTTCATTTCTTCGATCACCGTGCTCATGCCAGCCGCCTGGCCCACGGGGGAAAGACCGCTGTTGACTGCCTCGACTTTCTGGATCCGGCTCCAACGTTTCCAGGTGGTTCCCAGGTATCCCGTCCAGCGATCATTGAAATGATGGGTGATAGACGTGTCCACGGATTCGGGCATCGTGAGGTCTATCTTGTTGTCATAATTTCCGTCCAGCGGGATAACGCTCGGGGAGCCGGAAACCTCAGTATGCCCTTCGAGTTCGTAGTCCACCTTCGAGTGATAGTTAATCCCCCAACTGGTAGCCTCAGTAAAGTCAACCAAGATGCCTACGTTGTAGCCAAGTGCAGTGTCATCTCCTTTGATGGTGACCAGTGTGTCCTCGCCGTTGTTCAGGGCGCCAGTGGCCAGGTAATTTTGAAGCTTTGCATTAAAACGGTTTATGGTCGGTCCGCCACCAATGGACACGTAATCATTGATCCGCCAGGCAATGGTGGGCTGAAGGGTTACTTCCTTGGTCGTGCTATAGGAGCCATGGTAGCGACCCTGAAAAGAGCTCTCGTAATCATTGATCAGACCACTCGGCGCATAGAGGCCAAGACCAATCGAAAAACGATCATCAAGTGGCGTCGACATATAAGCGAAGGGCACGACTCCCAAAGGTACCGAGTCCCCTTTATTCGTGCCTGCGACACTGCTCTGCGCATCACTGATGTCGTCGCTCACCGAGACGACCGCGGCCCCGCCGGAAATCTCAGTACGTTTCAATTTGGTCAAGCCTGCGGGATTTCCAAAGATAGTGCTGGCGTCCAGTGCAGAAGACGACCTTCCCGCATAAGCAGTTCCCGCACTGCTTGCACTTTGTTCGTTTAACGCAATGCCATTGGCGCTTGCAATGGTAGAGGCGCTGAGTAGTGCGATGGCACTGCTGAATTCAATCCAGACTGCACACTTACGCTGAGTAGAAACACTCGGGATCAGACGGTTATTCAGTTTCATTTTCCACCTCATGTTTATTGTTTTTGTTGATTGCACCAGGCAAGGCTTCGCCTTTTCGTGCACTTTTCAGTGCCAGTTGGAGTGGATCGATGTTGTGTCAAACACCCTGGCTGAATAGCGCCAGGGCATGACTGCCGGACTTACAGATTGCGAATCAGGAACTCAATTAACCCACTCAACTTGAAAGCTATAACGTCCCAAGAGTGGAGCCAGGACTTCCTGGTCAGTTCCGGCCCTGACACAGGCAACCTGCCCACGACGGTTATCCTGCACGACTTCAACAGCAATATCCGAGAGCCCCAGGCGCTCCACTTCCTGCTGGACGACTCTGGCGATCTCCCGCTGTTGCAACGCGGGCTTGAATATCTTGCCCACGGCAGTCAGTGGCAACGCGTCAAGGATTTCGATGCGTTTGGGCACGGCTGCCCGCTCAGTGATGTACAGATGCGCGAATGCCTCAAGTTCTTCGGCGTTGCACACTTGCCCGGGGCGCAGTTGAACGTAGGCGACCGGCACCTCGCCCGAGTAGGCATCGGGGCTGCCGATTGCAGCGGCCAAGGCGACGGCGGGATGCGCCTGAAGAGCTTCCTCGATTTGCTTCGGATCGATGTTGTGACCGCCGCGGATGATCAACTCCTTCTTGCGTCCGGTCAGCCAGAAATAACCCTGCGCATCCTGGCGACCCAAATCACCCGTATTCAGCCAGCGCTGACCGTCGATATCGATCCAGAGGCCCTGGTTATGACGCTCCTCCAGATAGCCCTCGAAGAGGTTCGGACCACTGATCGTGATGAGGCCGATCTCATCCACGTTGGCGTCGCGCAGGTACTCTCCCGAATCGTTGAGCAAGACCGCGCGCATATTCTGGTAGGCGATCCGTATCCCGATGGAGCCGATATGGCGCTCGCCATGGGGCGGATTGATTGACGAGACGCAGGCGCCCTCAGTCAGGCCGTAACCTTCAAGGATTTTCACCCCGGTACGGTTCTCGAACTCTCGGAAAAGCTCAGCCGGCATGGGGGCGGCGCCACATATGGCAAAGCGAAGACTCGAAAGATCGCGGCCCTGCCATTCATTTTGCAGAAGTGCGGCATAGACAGTAGGCACGCCGGAAAAGAGGTTGATACCGAAGTGCTCGACCATCTCCCAAAATCGCGGGATCACCCCCTCGCCACGATACCCCTGAGGCGTCCCGAGGATCACATGGTCGCCTTGAGTCCAAGGCATCAGTCCAGTCACAAGCTGGCCATTGACATGAAACAGCGGCAGGCCACAAAAGATAACCTGGCCACCAATGCGTGGCTGCAAGTGAGCGGCCACGGCCCATGCATTGAATACTTCAGAGCCATGGGTTCGCGCGGCGATCTTGGGAAGTCCGGTGGTGCCGCCAGTACAGATATAAGAGGAGCACTCATCCTGACGGATTCGCCGACCGCTCTTCAGGCAGGTTTGCGGCTGCGTATTCATCAGCGATTGCCAATCATGGATCGCGATACCGCTGTGTAGGTCTCGTTCCTTAAGTGCCATTGTTTTCAGGATCCCGCGCACAGGTTCGGCGACATAGGGCTCCATACTGACCCAAACGACCGACCTGACCGCGGGCACCTGATCCAGCTGCGAAGCCAGTTTGGGCCACAGATCGCTGCCTGGAGTCGGCGCGAGTGTCACCACCACGGTGGCCTTCGCGGCATTCAGCAAGCCAGCCATCTGCTTGGCCTCAAGCAGAGGGTTGATCGCCATGACGATCCCCGCCGCCTCCCCGCCCCATACCGTGAAATGGGTTTCCGGCAGATTGGGCAAAACAAAGGCAATCACCTCACCCGGTGTTATGCCCAGGTCATGGAAGGCATTTGCCGCGCGGGTGATATCCGCGAAAAGCTGTGAGTAGTTCCACTCGTGGGTACCCTTGAAATCGGCGGCATCGGCGAAGAAGCTCAGCGCCGGTGCCTGGGGGGTGCGCTCGGCTGCCTGACGCAGCGCTTCATAAGTGCTGCAAGCCAGACCACGCTCCGACAAGGGGACTCGTTCAAGACTTTCGATGTCATTCAGGGTCTGCACAACCATCAGGCTTCCCCCACGACTCGGTTGCGTTGTACGCCGAGGTCGACCACACCATCGGCGCTGCGAATACGCGCCTCGACCACGTCACCGGCCTTGAGGTACTGCGTCCGGCCCTCTTGTGCCTTGAGGAAAAGCTTCCACTTGGTGGCTTCGGGCAGCAGGGCTGCAATGCGCATTTTGCCGGGCGAAGGGATCGTTAGTGCGCAGCCGGCAGGCGTACCAGTGGCGATCAAGTCTCCAACAGCGAGATCTTGCAAGGCGGAGAGTTCGGTCAGGGTTTCAGCCGGGCCGTAAACCAGATTTGCCGTATTGTCGTTCTGTCGCACCTGGTCGTTCACCGTCAGGCGCAGCTGCAGTTCTTTCAGGTAATGAATGTTCGAGGCATCCAGAAGGCACAGGTACGGGCCGACCGGGCCGAAAGTGCGGTAGCTCTTGCCCTTGTAGAACTGCATCTGGGGAATCTGAATGTCACGCGCCGAGTAGTCGTTGACAATGACGACGCCTGCAATGAACTGATGCAGATTGGTGTCGGTGACAGCAATAGCGCCGGTGATCGAGCGTTTCATCACGAGGCCCAGTTCAATCTCGTAGTCAAGAAAACGCACGTGGCGCGGCTTGATCAGGTCGCTGTCAGCCGCCACCAGGCAACTCGTCGCCTTGGTGAAGATCATGTTGAATTTCTTCGCATCCGGGTCCATGCCTGACTCGATCATGTGCTGACGGTAATTGGCACCCTGGCAGACGAACTGCTGGTTACGGGTTACCGGCGACAGTAGTTTTACTTCGCCCTCTTCCAACTCCGAACCTTTCAGTTGAGCGAGGTCATCGAGACTGTTCTGGCGAATGAAGTCACCAGTAGTTTCAAAAACACCGGGGACAACCGTGATACGGCCCTGGCGAAGCACGCCCCAGTGGATACCGTTCTCAAATTCAAAGCGGACTACGTGTACAGCAGACATTGAAGGTACTCCTGGAGCGGCGTTTGTCCCGCGTTCGGTGGCGCGGGAACTGTGGTGTTGTTCTGAAACGGGGCTGGTAACGGTGTAGACCCACGCACCGCCAGCGATCAAAGCACCGGCTTTAAGCACGTCCCGCCGGCCAAACCGGGTTGAGTTGTTCGACATGGCGGCAGCTCTAGCCAAACATCCGCATCAGCGTGATCAACTTGCGAATCGTTAAATCCGGGCTGCGTCGCAGGTTGCGGATCAGCAGAAGCACATTGGTCAGGTTCATCTTGGGTTTGGTAAAACTCTTGGGCATGCGCTGCCCCCACTGCGCCATTGCCTCGGGGCTGACCGGATGAATGCCCGTAGGCCGAGTGGCCGTGAAAAGATCCCCGTCGCAGTAATGCTCGTGCTTGTCGCCCCAAGGGTCTTGCCAGTAATCGAAGATCTGACTGCCCAGAATGTGCCGGCCGATGCCCCATGAGTGCGCCCAGCCCCGCTCCCGCAGGACGCGCTGCCCCATACCCACGGCGTCTGCATCGACGACTTCATAGGCGCTATGGCTGTAGGTGGCCATGAACCCTTGCGCAATCGCGAGCGTATGGTGATCCGCGGGAATATCACCGAGATCAAGGCGCATGAAAGTGACAATAGGCGTGCCGTCGGGGAGTACCTGAACATCGCTGGGAATAAACCCGAAATGCTGCGTGTACCAGGCACAGGTCGCCTGATAGTCGGCCACTTCAATGACGATGTGGCCAAGCTTGAGGACTTCAGGGGGAGCAATCGGCGGGCGCTGCGTGGCGTTGATTCGCGGTTGTTCCTGCGCCAGATTCCAGTTGAGAGGAGCTCTATGGGCCAGCGTCTTGCACGGCGTCTGGTCGCAGACAGCTTCCACAATGAAACCGGAAGGATCCGTCAGCCTGACGTAATAACCTTTACCGGGATGTTCCGATTTCTCGACCGATGACGCACCCGGGATTCGAGTGAGCTTTTCCAGTTCGTCCAGGGACTGCACTGCAAGTCCGAACCCTATAAAACGGGCATTTTCGGCGCGTTGGACACGGTAACAATAGGAAGTGGCGTCGGTGGCCCGCATATAGAGCGTATCGGCCTCTTGCCGACTTACCGTCAGGCCGAAGTCAGTCAGGAAACGCGCCGCCTCATTCAAGTCCGGCCGCTGGAAGATCAGGTGCGTCAGATCCTGGGCCTTTACCGTCGGCTGCGGATGCCGGGTGGGCTGTTGCGTCGCCAACCGGTGCAATTCGATTTTGTTGTTCATTGTTGTTGTTTTCCGGTTTTTTGGGCAAAGCTGTCCCGACCCCCTGAAAACCCAGGGGTTTTGCCAATTAAGTCAGTTACGAAATCAGTCGAGAGATGGAAGTGCCGGCAACTCTTTGGTCGCCAACGCACGAGCCTCCTCTGACGGCACACCCAATGCCCGCAATACCAGCTCGGCGGTATCAGAGCCCGACTCGCGCCACGTTCGGTGCCCTTCCAGCACCAGGAAAATCGAGCCAAGCACGCTGCTCGATATCAACGTCAGTACCGAGAGCAATTGCTCCTGCGCAAACGTGTAGCGCCCAGTGGCAAGCCCGCTCAGAAGATCCTTGGTCGCCTGGCTGCTGAACATTTCGCGCAACGCCGAATTGCTCATGGCGAATTTATGGATGAACGCGCCCCACTGGGAGTCTTCGTGCGCTCGGCGAATGAAGAATCGAATGCCATTTGCAAGGCGATGAGCGGGATCCGATAGGGAGTCGAAGCTCTTGTTGACGCGCTCATGCATCTCCCTCGCGAGATGGCTGGCGACCGCCTCGAACAGGCTTTCCATGCTGTCTATGTTGCTATAAACCGTTCCGCGCGCGACGCCTGCCTCTTGCGCGAGGTCAAGGATGTTCACTTGTGAGGTGCCTCTCTCGGCGAACAAGCGAAAGGCAGCTTGATGTATACGGCGCTGTGTCGGATTCAGGGATTCCACGGTTCTCTCTCCAGGATTACCTTATGGAGCAATTGAACACTCGTGTTCATTTTACGTCAACCATATTTTTTAGCATTCTGGCTTTTTGTCTGACAATCGGCGATTAACCTAATAATTAGGACGCCATGATCGATGTCTCCGGATCATCAACAGCCCTGCACGTTGACATAATTGAACACTAGTGTTCAATTATGTCAATGCGCAGGCTCGTCTTCTCGGCAAGCACCTGGCTCTGCCCATCGATGAAAACCAGGACATAACATGACCAGCTCAAATCTTTTCAAACCACTTCGATTACCTAACGGCACGGTGATTCCGAACCGAATCGCCAAGGCTGCCATGGAGGAGAACCTCGCCAATGAGGAACACGCTCCAGGCGAAGCGCTGGTTAAGCTCTACCAGCGTTGGGCGGAAGGTGGAGCCGGCCTGATCATCACTGGCAACGTCATGGTTGACCGTCACGCTTTGACCGGACCCGCTGGCGTAGTGCTTGAGGATGACCGGAACTTGGGCAAATTCAAGTTATGGGCCGATGCTTGCCGCAGCCGCGGAGCCCAGGCCTGGATGCAAATCAATCATCCCGGACGGCAGCTATTGGCTTCAATGGGACAGTCGGCAAGGGGCCCCTCCGCAGTAGCGGTCGATATCCCCGGACTTTCAAAAGCGTTTGTGCTGCCCAGGGCTTTAGAGGAACAGGAGATTGAAGAGCTGATTGGACGTTACACCCAAGCGGCGGTGCTGGCCGAGCGTGCCGGATTCACCGGCGTGGAGATTCATGCCGCGCATGGCTACTTGTTCAGCCAATTCCTTTCGCCCTTGACCAATCGGCGTGACGACAGCTGGGGCGGCAGCCTGGAAAATCGTGCGCAAATTCTCCTGCAAACCATCGACGCAATACGTCAGCGAGTGGCACCGATCTTTTGCGTCGCTGTAAAGCTCAACTCCGCGGACTTTCAGCGTGGCGGGTTCGATGCTGCGGATGCGGCTCGCGTAGTGGAAATGCTTAACGCCAAGGCGGTCGACCTGGTCGAGTTGTCGGGTGGCAGCTACGAAAGCCCGGCCATGCAGGGACAGACCCGCGATGGCAGCAGCCTGGCTCGAGAAGCCTACTTTCTCGAGTTCGCAGAAAAAATAGGAGAAATGGCGCGCATGCCGCTGATGGTCACCGGCGGCGTGCGTAGAAAGGAGGTCGCGGAGCGAGTGGTGAGCGGCTCGGTGTCGATGGTCGGACTTGCCACTGCTTTAGCAATCGAGCCTGCTCTGCCAAATCAGTGGATGGCAGGTCGGGACATCAAAGTGGAGCCCATTGTCGTCCGCTGGAAGAACAAAGCGCTGGCGTCGCTTGCAGTGGCATCGGTGGTCAAGAAGCAGCTCGGATTGTTGAGCCAAGGAAAAAGGACAAAACCCGGGACGTCGCCACTCATGGCATTGATCTGCAATCAGTTGAAGGTTCGTCGCCAGGCGAAGAGCTATCGGCAATGGATCGATCAAGCCTGACAAATCAAGGATGACATCAGTTCAGGCCGGTAGCGGCTTGCCAGCGATTTTCCTGGCTCTGGCAGGCGTTACGCCCAGAGCCTGGAGAATCATTTCGGCGACCCGCACATCGTGCTCCACCACTGCACGCCCCTCGACAACTGAGCGCATCGCTCCGGTTGTGCACGACAAGACCAAATCCAGGGCGACCCCCTCGTCCTCATAAGCCAAAATTCCTGCACGCAGCCCCTCACGCAGATCACCCATTACATGAGTAGCCAATCGTGAGCGCATGGCCTGGTCGAAATGGATGATGCGCAATAGGGCATTCGCCCATTGGTGGTCAGCCGCAGCACGACACACAAACATGCGTACGCCAATCGAAAGCCGCTGTGCTCCGCACTGCACGTCCGCGTTCAGGACAGAAATGGCGTCAGAAAACTCCGCGGCCATGGCGATGCCCACCGCTTCGAGTACTTCGTCACGCGTTCGGAAATAGTTGTAGATGGTGCCGTTGGATACCGCCGCCTCGGCGGCGACTTCGAACAATCCGATATCCCCCACTTCCTTACGTGCAACAAGTCGCAATGCCGCGTCGACCAGACCGCGACGGGTGCGCTCACGCTTCTTGTGCCCCCTGGTGAGAGGTTCTGGCACAGCAGCTTCTAAAGGAGGTGTGGGGGAATCCATGATCAAGCTCTTAATCTAATCGGCTCGTTGATAGTAATGGAAACGCCGTCAGGAGTGGCGTCATCACTCATTAGCAGACCCCGGCAGTCTCGAAGGAGTTTGCTGGCCTCTGTGCCAGGGGCGTGGTGCATGATGATCCGGTCAGGACGAACGGCAACGAGCGTTCCTTTGGCAGCCAGTGGCAAGATCTCATGGTTCATATCTTCGATGAAGTTACAGCTGCCACCGGAGCGTTGGCCGCGGGGTCTGACCTCTAAGAAGTGACCGCCCATCTTTTCCCAGGCAACGATCTGATCAGTGGTGAGCAGTGACAACGGGTCAACACCAAATCCAACCAAGGTCAGGTTGTCTCCCAGCGCATCGTCGCTCAGCTTGATCTGCTTTTGCAGGGTACGAACCCATGCTTGGGGAAACAGGCTGCCGCGTACCAGCTTGTCACCCCGCCGATGCTGCACGAACAGACCGTGCATGAAAGTGTTCTTCGGTTTGATGTCCAACTGTTCGAAGTACCTTCTGGTCGCTGGAGTCAACGCCAGCATGCGCATCAGGCCGTGGATGAAGAAAGCCGCGACCTTGTTCTTGGGCATCACCAGGCGGCCCATGAGTTTTGCCAGATTGATCATCGCCTGAGCATGCGGGCGGCGCTCTACGTCATAGGAATCGAGTATCGCCGGCGCGGCGTGGCCACGAAGAACCCAAGCCAGTTTCCAGGCAAGATTGGCGCCATCACGAAGGCCCGCTACGAGACCTTGCCCGACAAAGGGCGGGGTGATGTGTGCCGCGTCGCCGACGAGGAAAGTACGTCCCTTGCTGAATCGGTTGCAGCAACGCGCGTGGAATCGATACACCGCCTTGCGTTCGATTTCCAACTCCAACGGATTGACCCATGGCGCAATGAGCCGGGCGATGCTTTCCGGGCTTTCCAGCTCCTCCCGGGATTCGCCGGGCTGCAACATGAATTCCCAGCGTTCCCTTCCACCGGGGGCGGGCATGTGCGGCGTGGGCCGCCGCGGATCACAGATAAACTCAATGTGATCAATGGCTGTCTGATGCCGGTTTTTGGCATCGACAATCAGCCAATCCTCTGCATAGGTTTGTCCTTCGAACTCCTGGCCGATCAGCGCTCTGACCTTGGAGCTGGCGCCGTCCGCACCGATCAGGTACTGGGCGCGAACAGGATGCGAGTGTCCATTTTGATCCCTTACGGTGGCGACCACGCACTCCGCTTCCTCGACCAGACTCTCCAGCTCGAAACCACCCAGGCTGGTCACTGATTTCAGTCGGGAAACCTGGCCACGCATCGCTCGTTCGAGGTCGGGTTGATAGAACGTCACAAGCTTGGGGTGGCCGTCGATACACCCTTCTGTATTGGCTCGACCGAATTGTCCGAGGACCGGAGAGTGCATCTTCACTTCAGGGATAACGATCTTCTCAAAAGCATCTTCCGACAATCCGGCGAGTTGCAGGATGCGCAGGGCTTCGTTGTCCAGAGCAATGGCTCGAGGCATCAGTACGATTTCATGGAGCTTGTCCAGCACCAGGGTCGTAACCCCGTAGCGGCCGAGCAGCGCCGCGATTGTCGCACCTACCGGACCGTAACCGACGACCAGCACGTCGACGGTAGAGGGAGGCAATTCGGAATCTTTCTTGTTGTTGTTCATCTCGAGCCCTTGTTGTGATTGAAGTCGTGAGGCGCACAGGTCTCATCGTTAGGCACAATCAAGATATTCAATATTGAGATTTATTTCAATATTGATGTTTTTGTCATTAATATTTGAGATCATTTAAGAGCCGTGATGTGACCAACCGGACGAGTTGAAATACAGGTGCAACTGGCCGCGTTAAGGCGAAGAAGGCTCGTGGCGTGAGGTTGCGCGCGTGCCAGTTTCCGACCGACGACGCTTGGCTTCAGAGTCGATCAGCGTTGTCATGGGAGCAATGGCCCAGGACTGAAGTGCGTACCTGTTAGGGGGCCGAGCCAAGGTTGGAGAACAGTCGGTGCAGGAAGTCAGGTCCACAAGACTAGGACGTCAGGCTTATCGTTTTCTAGCATCGAACCCCGTGCGAATCTTCAGCGCACCACCATGTTTTTAGTCTTTAGGAATCAACCGTGGCGCGTCCGCAGCCCCATCCGACCCCTACACTGCTTGACTTTGGCGAGTTCGAACTCGACGAGGCCAACGCTTGCTTGTTGCGTGATGGAAAAGCTGTGGCGTTGGCGCCGACCCCTTTTCTGTTGTTGTGTGTGCTCGCACGCCAGCCGGGTTCATTGGTATCCAAAGACGCCTTGCTGGATTCCGTGTGGGGGCATCGGTTTGTCAGCGATTCGGTCCTGAAGACGGCCATCAGCGATTTGCGCAAGGTGTTGGGCGATGACTCTAAGCACCCTCGCTTTATCGAGACGGTGTCGCGGCGCGGCTATCGCTTCATTGGCGTCTCGCCCCCTGCTGCTTCGATGCCGCCTACACCCATGGCGGTTACGGCGACCGACACCCCCCTGTTGCCGTCATTCATCGGTCGCACTGACGAGTTCTCCAGACTGCAACGGGCGTGGGAGCGGGCCGGTAGCGGTCAGCGGGCCGTTGTCTGGCTTGCTGGAGAACCGGGGATCGGCAAGACCACGTTGATCGAACATTTCCTCGCCGGCCTTGGCGACATCGCTTGCGCACGGGGCCATTGCATGGAGCACTTCGGCGCCGGCGAACCGTACCTGCCGGTGCTGGAGGCGCTGGCCGATCTTTGCCGCAGCGAACCGGCCCTGCCGGCGTTGTTGCGCGATGTGGCCCCAACCTGGCTACTGCAATTGCCGTGGTTGAGTAGCACAGAGGAGCGTGACGCATTGCGGCGCGAGCTGGCCGGCGTCGGTCCGGAACGCATGCTGAGGGAGTTCGGTGAGTTGTTGGACCGCTACACAGAGACGCGCCCGCTGTTGCTGGTGACCGAAGACCTGCACTGGAGTGATCGGGCGACAGTCCAGCTCATCAACTACATGGCCCGCCGACGTAGCCCCGCACGGTGCATGTGGCTGTCAAGCTTCCGCCTTGCCGAAGTGGTGGCGCTCGACCATCCGCTCAGCTCATTGCGCCACGAGCTGCGTCTGCAACGCTTGTGCGAGGAAGTGGTGCTCGACCCGTTTTCCGAAACCGAGGTCGCCGACTATGTGGCGCTGCGTTCAGCCTCGCTTGCACGCGACGAAGCCTTCGTGCGCGCCCTGCACGAACGGACCGACGGTGTGCCGTTGTTCGTTTCCTCAATCATCAGTGAAGTGATGGATGCAAAAGAAGACGAAACCACCATCGAAGCCCGACTGGCGAATCTGGCGGTTCCCGACAACCTTGCGGCCATCATCGATCACTACATCGCCAAGCTTGATCCGGAGCAACGAACACTCCTCTGCGCGGCTGCGGTGTGCGGGTCCGACTTCCGGATTGAGACGGTTTCGCTGGCCCTCGAGCGCAATCTCTCTTCGGTGATCGCCGCCTGCGAGGAACTGATACGTGAACAGGTATGGCTCAAACAATCGCGGGCTCCCGATGTTGACGAGGCGGTAGAGCCTCCTTACTCGTTCCGACACGCCCTTTTTCGCCAAGTGCTTTATGAGCGCACACCGCGTTCGTTGCGCATCGATCTCCATGGCCAAGTTGGCACTGCCCTCGAACGCGAGCGATCGGCCGGTGTGCCGGTTGCTGCCTCGGAACTGGCGATGCACTTTGACCGTGCTCGGCTGCCGATGATCGCGCTGCGCTACTACGCCGAGGCCGCAGAAGCCGCGCTACAGCACTTCAGCCCGGACTTGTGCATCAGCCTCACTGAGCGCGCCCTACTCCTGCTTATGCAGGTACCCGAGGGCACGGAGCGCGATACGCTCGAAATTACCTTGGCCACGTTGCAGGGGGTTTCGGCCTTCCACATGTTCGGTGTCGGCAGCGAAACCAAGGGGGCTTTCGAACAGGCGTACACGCTGCTCGCGGACCTACCCGAACACCCTATGCGTGGTCGCCTTCTGCACGGGTTCGGCTATCTGCTCGGTCTGCGCGGCGACTATTCGCAGGCTTTGGAAGTGGCAGAACGTGCTGAAGCTCTCTCCCTAAACGCGAACGATCAAGAGCTCATGCTGGCGGCGTGCATCGTTCAGGGCGAGGTGCATCACCTCCAGGGTCGCACGAAAACGACTCGCGGCTGGTTAGAGCGCGCTCTCGCGATCGCCGAGCCGCTGGACATCGGGACAAGCGAGATCTTTGCGGCTGATCCCCAGGTGATGCTGCACGGTATGCTGGCCATTGAGCTGGTGCGTTCTGGCCTTATCAAGCAGGGTCGGACCCATATGCAGCAAGCACGAACCCGCGCGCATACGCTTCGACAACCTATGACATGGCTGGTCGCTACCTGGCAGGAGGTGTTGATCGAAGTACGGCTGGGGAGCCCTATGCGGGTGGCTGCGCTGGCTGACGACATGCAGAAGCTCGTCGATGAATATTCGCTCGCACTAGGGCGCACGGCTTGCCGCTGGTGGCGCGGCTGGGCCGACGCCCGCAACGGTGCACCCCGCGACGGCTACCGTCGCATACGCGAAGCCTACGAAGAACACACCGGACTGGGCATGCGCTCCGGTGCCAGCGAAGTACTCGGATACGCCGCCGAGGCGCTACTACTGGCAGGTGATTACGACGCAGCGCAAATCGAACTGCACGAAGCACTCCGGGTGGGGGAAGAACTGGGCGAACGCGTGTATCTGCCGCAGCTCTTGCTGCTGGAGGCCGCGATCGTTCGAGCTCAGGGTCGGCCTGGCGCCGGCAGCGTTGCGGTGCGTCGCGCCGTTGAGGAGGCACGGGTCCAGGAAGCACCGTGGCTGGAACTGCTAGCGCTGGTGGAGTTGTATGAGCACCACAACGCTACGGCCGAGGACCATCAGGCATTGTCGACTCTGATTGATCAATTGCCCGAAACTGACGGAACCGAACTGGTGAAACGTGCGCACTCACTGCTTCAGGCTACTAAGTCGACTTGAAGCGACGGCTTACCCTTCCTTGCCTGGTGAACTGATATCGCGCTCACTCAGCGAGGGCTAAAACCGCGTGGCCGCCAGCGTTCTGGTGATCGCCGCCTCTGTTTTGCGAGCGCTGTCCCGACCAAACTCTGACCTTTCGCTTACGACTCGACCCAGGGGGCGGCCTACGCTGTCGTCGAACTTTCTTGATCCCCTGGTCCGTGATGAGCCTGAACCCTGAATCCAAGTACCCGAACCGCCGCGCATACGTTGTCAAGTTACGTAGTGATGCCGCGCCGGGAGCCCTAGCTGGCCGCCTCGAAAACCTGGTCACCGGTCGTCAACGCGAGTTCTCGTCTGCCGAAGAGTTGCTAGAGTCGATTGGCTCGGATCTAGCGTCGGCCGTCAGTGAACAGGCGGTAGACACTGACCGCGAGTGACTCCTTCCAACATAAACATACATGAGCGCATGGCGACCGAACGGCGACGGTTCGCTGACGACTTCGCGCGCACCCGAACCTACGCTGATGCAACCTCGCATTTACACGAGTTCACTCTGATGTCGCGATTTTCCACTTCCCATCCGCTGTCCCATCAATCCGGTCGAACAACCTTAAAGCGCACCGAGCGCACGACTGGCTTCGTTACTGCGGCAGCCCTTGGCACTGCGATCTCCTTCGGCCTATTCGGTTGTTCCACGCCAGTCGTCAAACCATCAATCGACCTGCCGAACAACTTTGCCGCAAGCACAGCCTCCGAGATGGAGCCCGAGGCGGCCTGGTGGGAGGTCTACCACGACCCGCTGCTGACGGATCTGGTGCGGCGAGCCGCGCGTGAGAACCGCGACGTCAAGATTGCCGCCGAGCGCCTGCGTGCCGCGCGTGCCGGAGAGACGGTCAGCCAATCCTGGCTGCTCCCGAGCGTCGGTGCATCCGTGTCCGGCAGTGACCGCAGCAGCGGTTACAACTCAGCAATAAAACAGGGTTATCCGGATACCAAGACCACCAGTGTGGGTCTGGACGTCTCCTGGGAACTCGACCTGAGCGGCCGTCTGCGAGCCGGCGCAGCGGCGGCCGACGCCGATGCGCTAGCCGCGGAACACAGCATGCAGGGAGTACGCCTGCTGGTGATGAGCGATGTCGTCAGCAACTATTTCACACTGGTCGGAGCACAGCGCCAGGTCGCAACGTTGCGCGCAATCTCGGCGATGCAGGATGAGACGCTGCGTCTGGTCGCCGCGCGTCAACAGGTGGGGCTGGCATCCGCCTTCGACGTCGAACGCGCGCAGACCGATGCCTTGTCGGCGCGGGCGCAGATTCCGCCGCTGGAAACTCAAGTGGCGGTGTCACGTCACCGTATCGCGGTGCTGATCGCCGACCAGTCTTTCAACACCACGAACATCCAGCCTGCCACAGGTGATTTGACCGACGTGCCCGAGGCCAAGCCCGGCCAACCCGCCGAGTTGCTGCAACGCCGACCTGACGTACTGGCGCTGATGGCACAGCTCGACGCCGCCAATGCGCGACGCCAGCAAGCGAAAGCTGAATGGTTCCCGCAACTCTTCCTCGGTGCGTCCTTTGGCCGTCAGGGCCTTAGCCTGAACGGTGCTGATCTAGGCGCTGCGCGCTTCACCAACGTAGCGGGCCTGCTGGCGATGCCGCTCTTCAACGCCGGGCGCACGCAAGCGATCAACGAAGCGGCCGAAAGTGCTCAACAAGAGGCGCTGCTACGCGCCGAGGACGGCATCGTACGGGCGCTCGAGGATGTGGAAAACGCCCTTGTCACGCTTGCGCAGGAACGCCGCCGCTCCGGGTCGCTGCAATTGGCCGCCGCGTCCGCGGAGGCTGCGCAGAACCGCGCCCAGTCGCTCTATAACCGCGGGCAAATCGACCTGTTGCCACTGCTGGATTCGCAGCGGGCGCGCCTGGCGGCACGCCTGAATTCCAACGAAAGCAACACCCGCCTGCTGCTCGATAGCGTGCAGCTCTACAAAGCACTGGGCGGGGGCTGGCAGGTGTTCGAACAACCCGCCAACTCAACCGCATCCGCCAAAGCCGACCGGCCACCACTTTCCTAAGTATCTGTCGTTTTCCAAAGAGGAACCGCCTTGAAGAATTCCCTTACCGCGGCCGGCGCCTTGGCCGTCGCCGTCATGCTGTCCGCGTGTAGCCCCGACCAGCCCACCGTGCAGGCGCCACGACCGGTGCACACCGCTGCAATCAGCTACGACAATGCCCGCGACATCAGTCGCTATGTGGGCACCGTACAGTCGCGACATGAAGTCGACCAGGCCTTCCGCGTGGGCGGCAAGGTAGCCCAGCGCAAGGTCGATGTAGGCCAGTTTGTGCGTGAAGGCGACATCTTGGCTGTGCTGGATGACAGTGACTACCGCCTCGCTGAGGAAGCATCGCGACAACAGTGGGCGGTTGCCGTCGAGCAGACGCGCCAAGCCGACTCGGACCGCCAGCGCCTGACCGCGCTGAAGGCTGACGGCTCGGTCAGCGCGGCCGACGCCGAGCGCGCGCAGACAAATGCCCAAACCGCGCATGCGACCGCCGAGGCCGAGGCGCGAAAGCTCGAACTCGCGCGCAACCGGCTCAAGTACACCGTGCTGCGCGCCTCGCGCAGCGGCGTCGTCACGGCTGTCCGCTTTGAGGCCGGACAGGTCGTACCGGAGGGGCAACCGGTTGTCTTGATCGCGAATCCTGGCGAATCCGAGATCGTCATCGACGTGCCCGAGGATCAACTGGCCGTGTTCAAGGACGCGCGTTTCAAGGCCTCGCTGGCCAGTGCGCCGAACGAGATCTTCGATGTCACGTTGCGTGAGCTGTCGCCACAGGCTGCAGCACAGACGCGCACCTATCGCGCGCGGCTCAAGCCGTTGCAGGCGCTGCCGCTGGGCGCCACCGCCACGGTGATGGCCGAGCGAGTCATGACAAGTGTCTCTGTGGCGGCAGTGCCAGCCACGGCATTGACGCAGATCGGCGGTCAGCCGGCGCTGTGGGTGGTCACGCCCACGGGCAAGGATCCGGTTGGCATCGTCGATCTGGAGCGTGTGGCAGTTTGGGGTTACCGCAATGATGAGGTACTCGTCTCCGGGCCGCAGGCTGGCGTATTGGTCATCACCGCTGGCGTACAGAAGATGACGTCCGGACTGAAGGTCGCGCTCCCCGGTGTTGCGATCGTTGACGCGAATACCACGCAGCAGGCCGCCCGATGAACAACTTCAACCTCACCGACTGGGCGCTGCGCCATCGCGCCATCGTCCTCTTCATGCTCCTCATTGTCGCAGCGGCCGGCGCCTTCAGCTTCACCAAGCTCGGCCAACTCGAAGATCCGAACTTTTCCGTGCCTTCCATGACCGCCATGGTCATTTGGCCGGGCGCCACTGCCCAGCAGTTGCAGGACCAGGTCCTCAATCGCATGGAGAAGAAATTCGAGCAGATCGACAACTTCGAGAAGGTGGTCACCTACGCGCGCCAAGGCTACGCAGGGATGACGCTCACCGTGCGCGGCGGCACTTCCAAGGCTGACCAGCGAGAAGCCTGGTACCAGGCGCGCAAGAAACTCGACGACCTGAGCCTCGAGATGCCTGACGGCGTAATCGGCCCGATCTTGAACGACGAGTACGGCGACGTGTATGGCCTGATGTACGCCATCAAGGGCGACGGTGTCGGCCACGCCGACCTGTCGGACGCGGCCGAGGACATCAAGCGCCAGATGCTGAAGGTGCCGATGGTCAAGAAGATCGATCTCATCGGCAAGCAGGCCAAGCGTGTCTACGTCGAGTTCTCGCACGAGCGCCTGGCAGCACTGGGCATTACACCGCTGACCATCGCCGAAAGCCTCAAGAGCCAGAACGCGATGTTGCCCGCAGGCCAGATTGACACCCGCGGCGACCGCGTCATGGTGCGCGTGAGTGGACAATTCGCCAGCGAAGAGGCCATCCGCAACGTGCCCATCTCCGCGGGCGGCCGGCTGATCAAGCTCGGCGACATCGCAACCGTTACACGTGGCTTCGAGGATCCGCCGACCTACACGGTACGTCACAACGGCCAGCCAGTGCTGATGCTCGGCATCACAATGACCAGCGACGGCAACATCGTGGACCTCGGCAAGGCAATGGACACGGCAGTCGCCAAGATTCAGTCAGAACTTCCGCACGGCGTGGAGCTGGAGCTGGTGGCTGACCAGCCAACCACGGTAAAGGATGCAATCCTGGACTTCGGGCGCGCGCTGGCCGAGGCGCTGATTATCGTGATCGCGGTGAGCCTGGCCAGCCTGGGCTGGCGCGCAGGTCTCGTGGTCGCGGCCACGGTGCCGCTGGTGCTGGGCGGCGTGGCGCTGGTGATGTTGGCGATGGGCTGGAACCTCGAGCGCATCTCGCTCGGCTCACTGATTATCGCGTTGGGACTGCTAGTGGATGACGCCATCATCGCCATCGAAATGATGGTGGCGAAGATGGAAACCGGCATGGATCGCGTGAAAGCGGCTGCCTTCTCCTATCAGTCAACCGCCATGCCGCGCCTGACCGGCGCACTCATCACCGTCGTGGGCTTCCTGCCGATCGGCCTCTCAAAGTCCACCACCGGCGAGTATGCGGGCGGCATTTTCTGGAT
The DNA here is from genome assembly GCF_059695935.1 of Pseudomonas sp. LBUM1660. Taxonomy (NCBI): domain Bacteria; kingdom Pseudomonadati; phylum Pseudomonadota; class Gammaproteobacteria; order Pseudomonadales; family Pseudomonadaceae; genus Pseudomonas; species Pseudomonas sp. LBUM1660. The sequence continues at coordinate 3,828,852 of NZ_CP166795.1, forward strand.
CGTCGGTGCCGCGGTGCTGTTCTCGTGGATCTGTTCCGGCATCTTCACACCGTACCTGGCGGTCAAGATGCTGCCCAACGACTTGGGCAAGCATCAGCACGCTGATCCGCACGACACCACGTTCTACCGCAGCCTGCGCCGCCTGATCGACGCCGCCATTGAGCGCCGCTGGGTGGTCATCGGTGCGACGGTTGGCGCTCTGGTGCTTGCTCTGGCCTGTATCAAGCTGGTGCCGCAGCAATTCTTCCCCAACAGTTCGCGCCCTGAGCTGGTCATTGACCTGCGCGTCAAGGAAGGCTCCTCGTTCGCCGCGACGACCGAGCAGGTCAAGCACATGGAGGAGATCCTGGCGAAGGACGAAGACGTGCGTTTCTATACCGCCTACACCGGCGCTGGCGCGCCGCGCTTCTATCTCTCGCTCAACCCCGAGCTGCCCAATCCGGGTTTTGCCCAGTTCGTTGTGATGACCAAAGATCTGGATGCACGCGAGCGGGTACGTGCGCGGCTGGTGGCCTCGGCTGACCAACAATTCCCACAGGCGTGGGTGCGCGTGACCCGGCTCGAGTTGGGGCCTCCTGTCGGCTACCCGGTACAGTTCCGCATCGTAGGGCCTGATACCCAGAAGGTGCGCCAGATCGCCCGAGACGTGGAGAAGGTGGTTGCGTCCAACCCGAAGGTGCGCGACCTCCAGCTCGACTGGAACGACCCGGTGCGTACGCTGAAAGTGGAGCTTGATCAGGACAAGGCGAGCGCGCTTGGCCTCACGCCGGCCGACATGTCATTGGCGACCCAGACCGTGATGAACGGCGCAACCCTGTCGCAGCTGCGTGAGCGCGAGGACCTGATCGACATCGTGGCCCGTGCCGTGCCAGAGGAACGCTTGAATCTCGACACACTGAAAAACATCAACCTTTACACGCGCCAGGGCACTGTGGTGCCGCTGTCGCAGGTCGCACAAGTGCGCTCAGAACTGGAAGAGCCGGTACTGTGGCGCCGCAACCGAGACATGGCGATCACTGTGCGTGCCGACGTGAAGGATGGAGAGCAGGGTGTATCGGTGACGCAGGAAATCCTGCCGTTGCTTGAGGACATCGAAGTCAAGCTGCCGACCGGTTACCGCATCGATGTGGGCGGAGCGGTTGAGGAAAGTGACAAGGCCAACAAGGCGTTACTCGCGGTGGCTCCGTTGATGTTAATCACCATCCTGCTGTTACTCATGCTGCAACTGCAGAACTTCTCCCGCATGTGGATGGTGATGTTGACCGCACCGCTGGGTTTGATCGGTGTGGTGCCGGCGCTGCTGGTGTTTCAGTCGCCGCTGGGCTTCGTAGCGATCCTGGGCATCATCGCTCTGGGAGGCATGATCATGCGGAACGCGGTGATCCTGATCGATCAAGTGCAAATCGAGATCGCCGAGGGGCGCGACCCTTGGAATGCTGTGCTGGATGCAGCCATTCACCGAGCGCGTCCGGTGATGCTCACGGCGCTGGCCACCGTACTCGCAATGGTCCCGCTCACACGAAGTGTGTTTTGGGGGCCGATGGCGATCGCGATCATGGGCGGCCTCACTGTGGCGACACTGCTGACGATTTTCTTTGTCCCTGCGTTGTACGCCGCATGGTTCAAGGTGGGTCGCCAGACGGCCGCTGATACCCAACAGGTAAAGGGGAGGGTCTCGCTTGCTTCTGAGTGAGCAGTCCATGTCACCGGGCCCCCGATACCACCGAATTAGAGAAGTTGTTCAGCGCCGTTTCTGAAAACAACCAAGATCAGCCGTGAGGGCCCTGCAAACGTTACTTTCTTTTGCCCCCTCGCGGCTCACAGGAAAGGCTGCTGGCCCGAGCTACTGACAACAGACAGCAATCGGCCAACAGCAGCCGGTCGTCAAACCGGTCTTGTCGCTGCTGAAAAGCTACATTAACCCCGAGCGCAACTAACAAGGTTCCTATTGTTTTCCCTTCCCACCGACGTAGCCTTGAAAGGCCCTTGATCCACTGGCTCAAGGGTCGAATGGCGATTGCAACGATACTGGTATAGATCGCGCTGAGCCCCAAAAAACAACAAGCCTAGTACCGCGCATTGACTCAAGGATGAGCCTGATTCCGGGTGACCCAAAGCCGAGGTTCGCTTTCGCTGCGAGGTTCAGATGTCAGAAGGTCCTGGGTCAATCATTGAATCGCGCCCTGCCCTTCTTCCCATCGAAAGTCGCTAGCTTTGACCAGCGTGGCGAGATTATGGCCGACCCCGGTTTGCTTGCGGCACAGGGTGCAATGGCAGCGATAAAAAAATCGCGGTTCAACCCCCAGGGAAAAGCGTACAGCCCCACAAAGACATTGTCCTGATGCCATGGGTATGGGACCGGCCAGTACGGCTATGTTCGACGACACTTGCGGCAATCTGTTCCAGATCGCCCGTCGTGGAACCTTAGTTTTTGGTCTTCCTGAAACAGCTCTCCTTCTGATTTCACGACTGTTGGGGCCGAGCGCGGCCCGAACCGAACGCAGGCTTCGCCAGCGGCTAAAGATCGCATTACGGCTTACCTCATCGGCATTAGCTTCACCTGTCGGACTTTTGTGCATCACTTGCAGCATCGCTCACCCACCCGGCAAAAACACGATGCCGTAATCTCCACATCAGCCCGCGCCATGGCCAGGTCAAGCCGAGTCTTGGCCGCCGCGGCTTCAGCGTCCCGTCCCAGGCGTTTCAGGCATTCCACGTAACCGTGGAGGCTCCACACATTGTCCAGATGCCAGGACGCGCGGGCGAGGGTGTTGTCCAGTCCGAGATCGGCCCGATAGGCCTGCAAGGCTTCTTCTACCCTGCCCTGTTCCAGAAGCAGCGCGCCCAGGGCATGCCTGACCGGTTGCATCCAGCCCCATGGCTCGTCATAAGGCAGGTTGTCGTCCAATGCCAGTGCCTCGCGCAGGTAGACAAACGCGTTGTCGTAGTTACCATTGCGGTACTCAATTTCGCCGCGCAGCATGGCGCCGTCCACCGCCAGGATGTCGAGGCAGGTGTTGTTGAAGATGTAACGTGTTGGCGACACTCGGGTCAGGGCATTGATGAAGAGTTGCTGTTCGGTTTCCGCAATGACGCAAATGCCCGGCATCCGGCACCAGGTCACGCAGGACGTCACCGGCGCGCAACGCACGCTCCGGGTAAGGCGACATTTCCATCGTGTGGACGTACATGAGCAGCACGCCCAGGTGCGGCGCATCGCCGTGCTGCTCCATCCGCCGCAGCGCTGTCTCCAGCACGGCCACCGCCTCCAGGGTGTCGGCGCCCGGTGCCGGCGCACCGGTTTTCAGGTCCCATAATTGCCAGGCGGTCGATCAACGCTTCGGCAAACAGCGCAACGACGTCGGGATCATCAGGGAAGGCTTTGTAGACATCGCGCATCGACGCCGCGTAGTCGTCGTTCCAGCCGAAGAGTTGCTCAAGGCTGATCGCTTCATCAGCCTGGTAACGTTTGTCCAACGCCCGAATCAGCGCCTGCTCGACCGGCTTTTTCGCCGTCTAGATGCGCCAGCGCGGTGTGCGTCGCCAGTCGGGCACGGGTCACAGCTTCTTTCAATTCTTGTTCTATGAAGGCATCCCAGCGCTTGTTGTAGTTGGGCCCCGAGGCGTAGGCGATGCCCCAGTAGGCCATCGCGCACTCGCTGTCGTGTTCGGCTGCCTTGTGGAAACAGCGAATGGATTCGTCGTGGTTGTAGCCGTAGCACCAGATCAAACCTCGATCGAACCAGAGTTGGGTCTGGGGTGAGCTCGTCATCACCGGGCGACTGTAGGTGCCTAAATCGTAATAGTCGTGCATCGGTTTATCCTCTCGACCAGAGCATGAAACCTCGCAGGAAATACTTGTAGACGGGGACGGATCAAGCGGTCTGATTTCCCGGAGAACGTGGATATCTGAGGAGTTAAAGCATAGACCCGCGCTCTTGGCTGAGTTTTTTTATGCATCACGCAAATCCAACTATCCATGCACATGGTTAGTCATGGCAGTTTTAACGGCTATTGATCCTCCATTCCGTCTATTAGCATCGGCAACAGGTAGAAGGCTCTGCCGACAATCGAACTGAACAGAGAAGCACAATGAACAAGCCCGAGTTTTTTGTTACCCCCGGCTATGGGGAAACGCTCCTCAATGCGTTGCACTACTCGCAAGCCGTAAAAATTGGCGATCGTGTGGAGACGTCAGGCTAGGGCGGTTGGAATGACGCACTGCAGATTCCCGAATCGATCGAGGATGAGATTGCTCAGGCGTTTCAAAACCTGGGGCGAACCCTGGCCACGGCGGGTGCCAGTTGGGAGCATGTGGTCCACGTCAACTCTTATCATGTGGGAGGTTTCCCCCCGATAGTCAACGAGACGATGGCCAGGTTGTATCGCCATTACATGCCCAACCACGCCCCCATCTGGACACAACTCGCAGTCGCGGTGCTGGGTCTTCCGACGATGCGCATTGAAATCCGCGTTACGGCCATTGTTCCTTGAGTTTTCAATGGACGGACGACTCTTCTCTGAATGTCTGAATCACCCAATCGATAAAAACCTTTAGCCGGGCATTTTGATGTCGATTGGGTGGATAGAGGACATGAAACTGCATGGCTGGACGAGACCAGTCTTCCAAAACGGCAACTAACTCGCCAGTGTCCAGATAGGGCTGAACAATGCGCCTGAAGTGCTGCCCGATACCGAGTCCCGCGAGCATCATTTCTTTAAGGCCATTGCCGTCATTCGTCGAAAATTCGCAGTCAGCGACTTCATATCGATGAGTGCCGTTCTCGAAAATCAAGGGTTCCGGTTTACCCGTCGCGGCAAAGAAGTAGCCAGCCTGAACATGGTTAGTCTGGAGATCATTGGGGGAAGACGGCCTCCCCATGCGTTTGAGGTAAGCGGGGGCCGCGCAGGTCACGTAGTGAAGGTCGACAAGCGTGCGGCCGATCATCGTCATGTCATCCAGTTCACCGGCACGAATCACGCAATCCACGCCTTCGCCAACGATATTCACTGGCCGGTCGCTGATGCCTAACGCGAGCGTGATATCGGGATACTCGCGATGAAAAGCAGGCAACGCGGGAATCAGCAGGCAACTGGCGAATGAGGCTGGCGCATCGACCCGCAGGTGTCCGCCTGGCTTGAGCTTTTTACCTCGCGCAGCGGTGTCCACAGAATCCAGTTCGGTAATCAGACGCGTCGCATGACTGTAGTACTCCAGCCCATCCGATGTGGCGGCGACCGCACGGGTGGTTCGGTGCATCAGCTGGATGCCAAGATGCCTTTCGAGGTCGGTTATCAACTTGCTGACCGTCGAACGTGGCAGCGCCAGTTGGTCTGCGGCCCGACTGAAAGAGCCTGTTTCCACAACACGTACAAAAGCACGCATTGCTAAAAGTTGGTTCACTGTGGTCTACCCGCTTCATGATGAACATGCAGCCTTACTGTCCATGAATCTGCACAGTGATGACTGAAATCAGTATGTTTGTTCTGAGTTTCAGTCTAACTCAGCGGGCGCTCCAGGCGTTGTATGCTTGGCGCCCCTATGTGATACACACCACCTGATTGTGTGAGTCCTGAGTTCTGACGAGGTTTTGCTTATGCCCCGCTCCCCACGCATCCCGCAACTGCTGACCTGCGCCCTCATCGTTTTATTCGCTGGCGGCGCACAGGCGAGCACGCCCTCCCCGGTGCCCGAGAGTTTGCAACCGCTGCTGGTGACGATGAACGAGCGCCTGAGCATTGGTGATCTGGTGGCGCTGACCAAGTGGGACAGCGGCAAACCAATCCAGGACAGTGCCCGTGAAGCGCAAGTTATCGCTAACGCCAGGAAGATGGCCGTTAAACGCAAACTGGACCCGGAACAGGTCGCCGAGTTGATCGCCGCACAGATTGAAGCCAACAAGCTCGTGCAGTACGGGCTTATCGCTAATTGGCGGGCGGCCGGCAAGGCGCCTGACACACCGCGGCCGGACCTCGCCAGGCAGATCAGGCCCCAACTGGATGAGCTGCAAAACCGTCTGTTGCAGCAATACGCTGAGTTCGCGCCCTATCGCAAAGACCCGAAATGCCCGGACTGGCTGGGTGAGGCGCGCGCCGGCCTGATCAAGGACCAGCTGCATGGTCAGGCATTGATACGCGCGACCGGGGAGCTGTGTGTCGCTGATCATTGACAGGCCGACGGCGGTCTCGACCAGCCATTGACAGCATCAATAGTCACCATTAACTCAATGAAGTTCTCTTAAAAACTCCGGGGCGTAACATCGCCTCCATACCAAACAACTACACCCCGGAGCACACAATCATGAAACGCCAACTCCTTCTCAGCATCGCATTCTCGGTTTTTGCAGTTAACGCTTTCGCCGCTACCTCTGCTCACCCGGTTGTCGCTGAAGGCGGCTCGGATCGTCTGATTGAAAGTCGTGTGGCTGAGGGTGGATCGGACCGTCTGATCGAAAACCGCGTTGCCGAAGGTGGCTCGGATCGTTTGATCGAAAACCGCGTTGCTGAAGGTGGTTCCGACCGTCTGATCGAAAACCGCGTTGCCGAAGGTGGTTCGGATCGCCTGATCGAAAACCGCGTTGCCGAAGGCGGCTCGGATCGTCTGATCGAAAACCGCGTTGCCTGAATGAATGGCTTCACAGCGGTACCCAACAAAGCCCGGCCTGACCCGCCGGGCTTTTTTGTGAGCTACTTTTAGTAGATTCGCATAGCCGCCAGTCGCTCCTGGCGGCACTATTAGGGTCTTGCGGCAAGCCATCGGGCGACACTGCATGTGCAACACTGAAGCGTTCTACAGAACAACAAAAATACAGGAGTTGAAAATGTCTGAACTGAACCTGCACCCCAACGCTGCACACTCCCTGAAGCAATGGCACGACATGATCCGCAAGGGTGACTTGAGCGCCCTGCCGGAGTTGTTGGACCCGCAAGCGGTATTCCGCTCGCCGATGGCCCACACACCCTACCCGGGAGCGGCCGTGGTATCGATGATTCTCAACACGGTAGTCAATGTATTTGAGGATTTTGCCTATCACCGCGAACTGTCGACAGCCGACGGCTTGAGCGTCGTCCTGGAGTTCAGCGCCAAAGTCAGCGGTAAAGAGTTAAAGGGCATCGACATGATCCGGTTCAATGAACAGGGAAAAATCGTTGAGTTCGAGGTGATGGTCCGCCCATTCAGCGCCTTGCAAGCCTTGGGCGAGCAAATGGGACAACGCCTCGGCGCCTATCTGGCGGCCAGCAAAGCCTGATTGAACAGCATCGATTCAGACGAGGTGCTGCGGGGGCCGACAGGCAACCCGAGCACCTCGCCCACACAATCACAAAGGAAGCGGCCTGTCCTGAATGACCCGTTTCATGACGAGGGTGGAAGTAAGCCGTTGCAGATCAGCGCGGTCATGCAAAAGCCGAAGTCAGAATACTCAACGCCAAGGGCGTCACGGTGCTGGAGGCGACGATTGGCGGTGTATTGCCCGGGACGGAAGGACGTAGACGCCTGAAACAAATGCTTTTAGAGGGAGTATGCACGCTCTCCTGCGCCGCTTGAGCTGATGCTGGAGAGAACATGTTCGTGGGCAGGCCGGAGGGCAATTATGACCGGCTGCTGGATTTCAGTACGGTGACCGGGGGGTTGTTTTTTTGTGCCTTCCGTGGAGGGGTTGGAGGGGTTGGCTGAGCGTCAGGGAGAATTGGCACAAGCAGCACCGGGCGGCGATAAATGAGCTATACCGGCTAATCACCCATTGCAGTTCTTACGCAGGAGTTGGCAATGAACCTCCGACACTCACTTGCAATCCTAATGATCAGCGCAAGCCTCTTCGGCTGCGCCACTTCAACAGACCATGGCGTGTCTGTCCCCTTGGTCGCCACCCGACAGAACACCGGGCAGATCGGCAACGTGACGCTGGCAAGCTGGGACAAACAAACCGGACTCAGCTTCTTCATCAGTGGTGCTCCAAGCGGAGCGACTCTGCCCTTGCGTCTCTATAGCTTCATCCATAAAGGCAGCTGCCAGCAACCCGGGCCAGTGGCCTTTGCAATGAACGACAAGGTCAACACCCAGCGCGAAGCTGTGCGCGGCTGGTCGTTCTCAAGAAGTGCACCGATCGCCCTGCAAGACCTGCTTTCCGGCGAGTATTCCATTGTCGTGCGAACGGCTCCGGAGAGTGGCAACGTCGATATTTTTTGCGGAGATATCAAGCAGGGAGGCGCAGTGAAGTAGCCACTAGCGATCATGCGAGCACGGGACCGATTCATTTGTTTTGACGCTGTCGGGTCCGCCTCGGCCCCTGCGGCAATGCACACTGCTTATTCGAAACGGCTTATTCCCTGTCTTTCGTAGTTCGGATGAGGTTGTCCCGTAATTTCACAATGGCTTTCTGCATTTGCACGAATTCGTCGGGATCAAGACCGGTTTGCGGGAAGCCTTCTTCCGTGAGGCCTTCACGCAGTTTTCGCCCCTCGTTTGTGAGGCTGATGCGTACCTGGCGTTCGTCTTCCGGGTCGCGCTGGCGCAACAGATAACCCATCGCTTCCAGTTTCTTCAGGATCGGCGTGAGGGTGTTGGATTCGAGGAACAGCTTTTCGCCAAGGCTGCCAACGGTCTGGTTGTCTTCTTCCCACAGCACAACAAGGGTGATGTATTGCGTATAGGTAAGTCCGAGCCGTTCGAGCATTGGCTTGTAAGCCTTGCCGAAAGCGAGGTTAGAGGAATAAACCGCAAAACACAGGAAGTCGGAAAGCTTCAGGTCGAGGGCAGCTGTCTTTTTGGTGGATTTCATGAGCGTTCTCTGTGGCCAAAGACGAAAGGACTGCAAGGTCAGACTATACGTCGCATGCGATGGTATCGGAAGTGCTCACTGCTACGGTCGTCGCTTTCAGGTCTATCAGGCCTGTGAAGGCCGACGACCGGCTCAACGGAATTCCCCCTGATCGCACGGTCCGGATCACTTTCACGCATGACGATCAACGATCCGAACCGAGCCATTCTGATCATGACAAGATCAGTACTTCGATGCCTGTGGGCCTGTCACTTACCTCATCGACTTGAACCCGGCCCGGACTTCCTGTGAGAACAGTTGCGGTTGCTCCCATGCAGCAAAGTGCCCGCCTTTGGGAAGCTCGTTGTAATGCACAAGTTTGGGATAGGCCTGCTCCGACCAACTTTTCGGCGCCGCATACAGTTCATCAGGAAACACGCTAACCGCGACCGGGATGTTGACGCCCTTGACGGCGAAGAATGTTGACTTGTTCTCCCAATAGAGCCGCCCCGAAGAAACAGCCGTTTTGGTCAGCCAGAACAGCGTGATGTTGTCGAGGACGTCATCGGGCGTGAGACCTTCCGGTTGTCCGTCAATCGAACGCGCAATCATCTCGTAGCTTTTAGGATCGTGATCAAGCATGAAGGCCGCCAGCCCAACGGGTGAATCGTTGAGACCTGTCAGCGACTGAGGCCGATCACCCATCATGATCGCGTAACCGATGTGCTTGTAAGTATTGGCGAGTTGATCAGCCGCTCGCTTCTCTTCCTCAGAAAGACCGCTGGGCACCGGATCACCGCGAAACAACGCCGCATCTAGTTCGGGAGGGATGACGCCGGGCATGTTCGAATGAATACCGATCAAGCCAGGTGGTGCCTTTGCAGCCATCAAGTCGACAACGATAGCCCCCCAATCGCCACCTTGCGCCCCATACCGGGTGTATCCGAGACGCTTCATCAGCTCGATGTAGGCATCGGCGATACGATCGGGATTCCAACCAGCCACGGTCGGTTTTTCCGAAAAGCCGTAACCCGGCATCGATGGAATCACCAGGCTGAACGCCTCGCCAGCACTACCGCCATACGCCACAGGATCGGTGAGTGGCCCAATGACTTTCATCAACTCGATCACCGACCCTGGCCAGCCGTGAGCCATCAGCAGTGGCAACGCATTCTCGTGTTTTGAGCCGACATGAATGAAATGGATGTCCAGGCCATCAATATTCGTAACGAAGTTTGGAACTGCGTTTATCTTCGATTCGATGACTCGCCAGTCGTACTGGGTCGCCCAGTGTTTGGCCAGTTTCTGGATCGTCGCCAGTTGTACACCTTGAGAGGAATCATTGACGGTTTCCTTGTCCGGCCAGCGTGTTGCTTCTATACGCCTGCGCAACTCTGAAAGATCAGCCTCTTTAGCGCTGAAATGAAAGGGCCGTATTTCAGCGAAAACACTATTTGTTTTTGTTGAAGTATTAGTCATAGCGTCAGTCCTGATGGATAAACCGAGTAACCCTAGCGGTGCGACAGCGCAAGTCACTGCAGCAGCGCCGCAAAAATTACGTCTGGTCAGGGGAAGTTGTTTGATGTGTTTTGACATATCAGGCTCCCAAGGCGCGAAGCCACCCGTAGATCCCCTCTTTGATTGACGGGACCCTAACGACAAATAGGTATTTATGGCGGGCGTTGTAACAACCCGGATCGGTGTTTTTTATAGCCTGGGTAACAAAGCAGAAAGTTAAATCACGACGTCTGCACATTTAATGAAACGTCGATATTGCCGCGCGTTGCCTTCGAGTAAGGGCACATCTGGTCCGCAGCATGTGCGACAGCGCAAGCGACCTCATGCGAGAGACCTGGCAGCCGTACATTGAACCGCGCCTGCAGGAAGTAAGCGTTCCCGGTTTGACCCAGATCGATCTCGACCTCGACGGACACGTCGGCTGGAATCGTTACCTTCAGTTCTTTGCCGGCCAAGCCAACGGCGGCGATGTAGCAGGCCGACCATGCCCCGGCAAACAACTGTTCGGCGGTCGGATGCGGTTGAGTAGCGGCGAAGACGTGGGCCGGTTTGGCGTTCCCGGGCGTCGAGAGTTCGATGTCGAGGTTGCCGTTGTGCCCCTGAGAAGTGTTTCCAGCGCTGCTCAGGGCGGTGTGGGTTTTTCCGGTAACCAGGACTTTTTCGATGTTGCTCATCGGTGATTCCTTGAGAATTTAGTGAAAGCCAAACAGCACGAAAGCGACGTAACTATCTGACAGGATTGATTTTATAGGCGCACTCAAGGGGTCGAGAAGAACGGAAAAAGCGATCACCTTCGGCTTTTCCGCCCACCACCGCTCGTCGCCAAGGCGCAACGTCCGCTTTGACATCACTGGGGGTTTAGTTGAATATTTATACATCGCATACGATCTAATCGATAGCGATAACAAGCCACCACATCCCCTGCCGTTTGGAGATTCAGCCATGAACACCGGAAGCAGCCACACCCTGTCGAGCAATGCCCATCGCGCTTCCCGTGGCCACAACGGCAACAACTGGATCACCGCTTCATGAAGTTGATCCAGCTTCGAGCCTTCTGCTCAGTGGTCGACAGGGGCAGCTTTCGTTCGGCGGCACGGGAACTGGACGCTGCCCAGAGCACGCTGACAGAGTCAGTTCAAAGTCTGGAAAGAGAACTCGGAGTCACCTTGTTGGTGCGCTCCAATCAAGGCATCAGCCTGACCCTGGCGGGTAAGGTTTTTCTGACCCGGGCACGCTTGATCATTCTGGATTGCGATCGCGCGGTGCAAGACGTCCGACAATGGAACGGAACGCCCGAAGGTCAGATCGCCTTGGGTGTCACAGCGGAACCAATGGCCGCGTGCCTGATGCCGGTTTTCAGCAGTTTTACCCGCCGTTTTCCAAACGTGCAGCTGCACGTCGCCAGCGGCAAGACCAGGATGCTGATCGAGATGATTCGCGCTGGCCGACTCGACTTTGTGATGGGTCCACTGAGTCCCGACGAGTGCGATATCGACCTGCACATCGAGCGGCTTTACAGCTCGAAAACCAGCGTCATTGCGCGAAAGGGCCATCCTCTGGCAGCGGCTCGTTCAGTGCGCGACTTGGCCAATAGCGAATGGATCAGCGTCCGGCCGGCGGGAGTCATAGGCAGTGCGGAGAACCAACTGATCGAGTTGTTCAGAGCCCAAGGCTTGCCGCCTCCGAAGATCGCGATCACGACCGAATCGCTGCTGGAAATCCTGCACATCATTTGCGAAACGGATTACCTGACCATAGAACCCAGCATGCTTCCCGGCATGAAGCTGTTTTCCTCGTCGCTGATCAGCTTACCGATTCAGGAGCCGTTGGAGTCGTGTGAGGTGTGCTTGGTCAGCCGCCGAGTGTCACCCTTCACCCAGGTGACGCAGGAGCTGACCAGCATGCTGATTTCATACTCGCGCTTGCGTCACCGGGCCAAGGGCTGAGCCTGCCCCGCCTCTCCTTTTCACTTTGACGCATGACGAGGGTCGTCACGACGGTCAATGTACTCAAGCCCCAGCGGACCTGCTCCATACACCTGAGAAATATATTCCCCCGATCTGGCCCAATGAAAATGCGGAGTGTTAGCCGGGAGCACCACTACACTGCCCGGGCCATAAGCGGGAAAGCTACGCCACTCCACGTCTTCGTTCTACAAAGAGCCCGTTTTACCGAGCGGCAGTGGTTGTGCTTGAACAACGGACACTGTTCGTTGTCAGGCAAGCAGTTTTCATAATGCTCGGCACCTGAGAAAAATGTCCTCTCTACTGTAGTGGTGGCGCTCTCCTGTGATAATGCCGCTGATGCGTATTTCAGTTGATACGCAATGTAATCAATAAAAAAACAGAGGTAATAGGCCAGTCGGCACCGCCAAAAAACCATACCGATAGATTCGTACCTCCCTCCCCCCTCACACCTGATCCATCGCCTCGAACACGCCCTTGTCCTCACCCAGGAACCCGCCGCTTTGATGCTGCCATAGCCGCGCATAGACGCCGTTCTTCCCAAGCAATTCGCTGTGAGTGCCCTGTTCGATGATGCGTCCGTCATCCATGACGATGAGCCGGTCCATGGCCGCAATCGTGGACAGCCGATGGGCGATCGCGATCACGGTCTTGCCCTGCATCATTTCATCAAGGCTTTCCTGAATGGCGACTTCGACTTCCGAGTCCAGCGCGCTGGTGGCCTCGTCAAGCAGCAGGATCGGGGCGTTCTTGAGCATCACACGGGCAATCGCGACGCGTTGGCGCTGGCCGCCCGACAGCTTGATGCCGCGCTCACCCACAAGGGTGTCGTAGCCGGTACGGCCTTGCCGGTCGCTCAGTTGGCTAATGAACCCATCGGCCTGGGCATTCGCCGCGGCGCTGCGAATTTGCGCGTCGGTCGCATCGGGACGGCCGTAGGCGATGTTGTCGCGAATAGAACGGTGCAGCAGGGAGGTGTCCTGCGTGACCATGCCGATGGAGCCGCGCAGGCTTTCTTGCGTCACGTGTGCGATGTTTTGGCCGTCGATGCGAATCACCCCGCTGTCGACGTCATAGAAGCGCAGCAGCAGGTTGATAAGCGTGGATTTGCCAGCGCCAGAGCGGCCGACCAGGCCGATTTTTTCGCCCGCACGAATGCTCAGGCTCAGGCCATCGAGCACCTGGCGTTCGCCATTGTAGTTGAAGCTCACCTTATCGAAGGTGACTGCGCCGCCAGAGGTCACTAGCGCGCCCGCGCCCGGTGCATCCTGCACCTTGGCGCCCAGGGTCAGTGTCGCCATGCCATCCTGTACGGTGCCGATGCTCTCGAACAACGAGGTCATTTGCCACATGATCCAATGCGACATGCCATTGATCCGCAACGCCATGGCGGTGATCGCCGCCACGGCACCCGCGCCGACCTCACCCTGGTGCCATAGCCACAGGGCATAACCGCCTGCGGCCATGATCAGCGCCACCACCAATGCCTGGTTGACGATCTCGAACAGGCTGACCAGGCGCATCTGGCGAAAGCCGGTTTGCTTGAAATCCTCCATCGCTGCACGCGCGAAGTGCGCTTCACGATTGGAGTGGGAGAACAGCTTCACCGTCGTGATATTGGTGTAGGCGTCTGAGATACGCCCGGTCATCATCGACCGCGCATTGGCCTGTTCCTGCCCGACTTTCCCCAGGCGGGGGACGAAGTACAGCATGGCCAGACCGAACAACACGACCCAGGCAACGAACGGCAGCATCAGTTTCAGAGCGAAGCCGCCGGCCAGTGCGATGATCGCGATGAAATACACCCCGATCCCGGGTGCGATCTCGATCAGGGTGAACAGCACGTCGCGCACCGCTAGCGCCGTCTGCATCACCTTGGTAGTGACTCGGCCGGAAAACTCATCGGAAAAAAACGAAAGGCTTTGCCGCAGCATCAGGCGATGGAAGTCCCAGCGCAGCCGCAACGGCAAGTTAATCGCCAATATCTGGTGCTGCACCATGGTGCGCAACGCCACCAGCCCGACACTGGTCACCATGACGATGCCCATGCCCCACAACACGCGACTTTCCTGCGCAGCCGCTTCACCGCCCGCCTGCCAGGTCGAGAGCAGGTCCACGACTTGCCCGAGGAAGGAAAACAGCCAGGCTTCGTAAATCGACACACAGGCACTGAGCAGCGCAAGCGCAAGGATGTAACCGCGGGCGCCCCGCGTGCAGGCCCACAGGAAGCGAGCCAGGCCGTCGGGTGGCGGTGGTACCTCGTCAGGAGGAAAGGGGTCGAGTCTTCGTTCAAACGCACGAAGCATGGTGTTCTCCAAAACGATCAAGTGGGGAGATTCTGCCATTGAACGGTTGCTTTGAGGGTTTTGTGAAGTTGAGGTAGGGCGCTGTTGGCCGATTGCAGGCAGTGACAAACGCCCGCAAACGACCCACAGCGCACGGTACGAGGTGCGTAGGATTTGTCATTATTTTTTTGGGGCGTCCTCGCGTTAGCGCACGATGCCTCACTGCGCCAGTCGCACGTTTCTAACAGCCGGACTAACTCAACAATGGCAAAAAGTGCGCGAATTCATATTCGCTTCGAGCGCTAAGGCACGGGGACGAACCATGGCCCCGGTCGCAGGGATTTGAAATCCACGGCGTTGCTCGACAGAATGGCGCCCCGATTCGGCCAAAGTGCCGGTCGTTCGTGTTGAAAAGGGGTTGTGGTTGAACGAACAGACATTGTCCATGCGCCTGGAACGCGTGGCGGCGCATGTGCCAGCCGGTGCGCGCCTCGCCGATATCGGCTCGGATCACGGCTACCTGCCGGTGGCGTTGATGCACCGTGGAGCCATCGCATCGGCGGTGGCCGGCGAGGTGGCATTGACGCCGTTCCACTCGGCCGAACGCACCGTGCGCGAGAGCGGCCAAGACCTGCGAATCACCGTGCGCCTGGCCAATGGCCTGGCGGCCATCGAGCCGGAAGACGGGATCACGGCGATCAGCATCTGCGGCATGGGTGGCGAGACAATCCGCGACATCCTCGACAGCGGCAAGGCGCACCTGAGCGGCCAGGAGCGCCTGATCCTGCAACCCAACGGCGGCGAGCAGCCGTTGCGCCAATGGCTGATGGACAACGGCTACCGCATCCTCTGCGAGGAACTGCTGCGGGAAAACTGTTTCGACTACGAAATCATCGTCGCCGAGCGCGCCGCTCCAGTGACGTACACCGCCGAGGAGCTGTACTTCGGCCCGCTGCAGATGCAGGCACGCAGCCCGGCGTTCCTGCTCAAGTGGCAGCGCATACTGCGCCACAAGCAGCAGACCCTGACCCACTTCGCCCGGGCGCGGCAGGCCGTGCCCGAGGAGAAACTGCAAGACATCGCCCGGCAAGCCCGATGGATCACCGAGCTGCTGGCTTGAAATTGTGAAGGGCTTACGCTAACAGTGCCGAGCCGTGATCCGGCAAAGCTACAAACGCCTCAGGCAACAGCATTCCCCATGCCG
This sequence comes from Pseudomonas sp. LBUM1660, assembly GCF_059695935.1. Taxonomy (NCBI): domain Bacteria; kingdom Pseudomonadati; phylum Pseudomonadota; class Gammaproteobacteria; order Pseudomonadales; family Pseudomonadaceae; genus Pseudomonas; species Pseudomonas sp. LBUM1660. The sequence goes on from NZ_CP166795.1 coordinate 3,844,582, forward strand.
ACGGCGCTGTTCGGATCATCATGTTCGCCTGTAGCAAAAGCGCCCCCCTCAATGTGATAGACCGTCGGCTCTTCCGAAAAATATTCCTCTAAGCCCAGCATGAACAGCCGATGGTCTTCACTCGATTCAAAGCCCGGCGTGTGATCCTCGAGCGATTGCCATCGCACAATCAGGTTGAATAGCTGGGGCGTTTCGATCCCTTGCGCGAGCAAGTGACCGCGGTAACCCTTTGCGCGACTGAGCAAAGGGGTGACCTCGGCAAATGCACGCCTGAACGCTTCAATGTGTTCTTTGTGAACGGGCAGCAGAGCGATTTCATAAATCATGGTGTTCCCCTAAAAGTGAGTACAACGGTCAAAATTACGCACTGACGAGATGGGACGACGGCCCGACTGCAATCGCGATTTTTCCTTGAACACCGTTGTTGGGCCTCTCCAGAAGGGCATGGGCGAGCGGAATGTCGGCAAGTGAATAGACGGCACCAACGTGCGGTCGCAGCTGACCGCGCGCTATCAATGCGCTCAACTCATCAAGCTTGCCGCGGTTTTGTCTTGTGAAAACGAAGTGATAACTCGCGTTCTTGCCCCAGGCCTGAACGACGTTTTGTGGCTGGGCAATGTCCACAATCGAGACAACGCGGCCCAGTTGGGCGAGCGTGTCGGGGCTGCGCGACAATGTATTGCCGCCGATGGTGTCGAACACGACATCGACTCCGCGACCACCCGTTCCCCGCATGATGGCGTCGACATAATCCTCCTTTTCATAGTCGATGATCACGTCGGCACCCATACTTCGTGCGAACTCAACGTTTGCTTCGCGCACGGTCGTGAACACCCTTGCTCCGATGGCTTTTGCCAGCTGGATCGCCACATGACCGACGCCTCCCGCGCCGCCGTGGATCAGGATGCTTTCCCCCACTCTCAGCGCCGCACGCACGACCAGTGCTTCCCACGCCGTTCCGCCGACCAGGCTCAGGCTTGCCGCCTCAAGATGGCTGAGTGTGGGAGGCTTCTTCCCGACAATACTTTCGGCAGCAACGTGGTACTCGGCATAACTTCCTGGCCCGTCAAATATTTGCGGGGTGTACCAGACTTCGTCTCCTGGAGCGAAGGTCGTCACACCCGGCCCGACTGCTTCAACTACGCCAGATACGTCGTGCCCGGTAATGGCCGGCAGTTGCACCAAGTCAGGATAATCGCCACGTCGGACCTGATAATCCAACGGATTGATGGAGGTTGCGTGCACCCGGACCAAAACTTGTCCCGTGTGCGGCACAGGCTTGGGAACGTCGCAAAGTTCGAACGATTCCGGGCCGCCAAATGATTTGAGCATGAGCGCTTTCATTGTCAATCCTCGTTTCGATAAAAAGGGATATCGGGATTTCTCGATATCTTGTGGTAAAAAAAACTACAACTCTTGCCCTATGATCTCGGCAAGAGCGCTGATGGTTGCTTCATTCCGCTTGTAGTAGGTCCACTGACCGATGCGCCTGACTTCGACCAAGCCCACTCGTTGCAACGTTGCCAGATAATCAGACACCGTCGACTGCGACAGGCCGACGCCTTCTTGAATACTACTGACGCAGACTCCCACCGTAAGAACGTCACCTTCATCCTGCGGAGGGAAGTTCTTGGCTGGATCCTTCAAACCTTTCAAGATTTCAAGGCGTGTACGGTTTGAGAGGGCTTTGAATATTTCGAGTAATTCCATGACCCGAAGATATCGAAATTTACCGATATGTCAATATATCAATGCGAGAGCCGCCGGCTGACGCTCGCCTCAACCTTTACCCCAGCAGCCGTTAATCGTAGAACGGCTCAACCGATACCCGACTGCCGACAAAAAAACTGTCGGCAACCAGTCGCAGCGGCTGGAGGTCCAGGTCACTGGTTTTGTCGCCAATCAGCTGTTGAAAATGTCGATACACCGCCGCGTACTCGCCCTCCTCCGAGACGGCTTGGCGCACGCCGTCGATACTCAAGAGTGCGCCACCGTTATCCAGTCGCAGGGTGCCTTCGGTGCAGCGAATCTCAATGCTCCAGAGCTCCTCATGGCCGTGGTCGAAATCAAACTCTGCGCGGACGTCGAGGTGACGGGCGTCAGACATTTTGATGGAAGCGGCAATCGGCGACTGGCAGTTGCTGGGGACGCGCAGTTCGGCAGACTCGACAAACAGCGGCAGCGCCAGCAGATGGGTTGCAATCGACAACGCATTGATACCGGGATCGAAGACGCCCAGGCCGCCGGGTTGCCAGATCCAGGCCTGACCGGGGTGCCATTTGCGCACGTCTTCCTTCCAGTCGATCTGCACGCTTTGCAGGGTGCGGGTGGCCAGCCAGGCACGGGCGGCTTCGATACCGGGCGCGTAGCGTGAATGCCAGGCGAACAAACCGCTGACGCCTTGCTCCTGTGCCTGATTCACCAGGGCCATCGCTTCACCCAACGTGGCGCACGGCGGTTTTTCGACCAGCACGTGTTTGCCAGCGGCCAGCGCTTGTTGCACCAGCGCGAAGCGACCTTGTGGCGGCGTGCAAAACGCAATCGCATCGACCTGCGGGCCATTGTCGAGCAGCTCGCCCAGGGACTGATAGTTCTCGACCCCGGCGCAGGGCTGCCCTTGCGTCGCGACAGACACCAGCTGGAACGCGGGGTTGGCGTGGATAGCGGGAACGTGCTGGTCCTGGGCAATCTTGCCGTAGCCCACCAGACCGAGACGGATCGGTTGCATCGATGACTCCTGATTCTTTGTCTTGTTTTAATTTTCGAATCGGCAAGATTACGTTTGTGTAGCGGGGAAGTCATTGATGACGTGCTTACGTTCCATCAGCACCCAAGCTTGGGCGCTGGTATCGCTGTTAACGAACGCTTTGGGTCGATGTCATGCCGCCGGTTGATGACTGGTCACACAGTGAATCCCCCCGCCGCCCGCCGCGATGGCGTCGATATTCAGCTGCACCACCTCCCGGTCCGGGTAGAGCTGCGACAACAGGTCAAACGCTTTCGCGTCCGCCGCCTTGTCACCAAACTCGGGCGCAATGACCGCGCCATTCACCAGGAAGTAGTTGATGTAACCGGCAGCAAAATCCGGATTGTCGCGGTTGAACAGGCTTTTGCGTGGATTGAGCGGTGGCGACAGGGTATGCACTTGCAGCTTTCGGCCGTCAGCATCGGTGGCGTTTTTGAGGATATCCAGATGCGCCAATGTCACTTTTCGGTCGTATGAATCGGGGTCGTTGTCGAGGTTGGCGATCACAACACCGGGCTGGGTGAAACGTGCATAGAAGTCGACGTGGGCGTCGGTGATGTCCTTGCCCTTGATGCCCGGCAGCCAGATGATTTTGCGCAACCCCAAACGGTCTTTCAGTTCCTGCTCGACCTCGGCTTTGCTCCAGTCGGGGTTGCGATTGCGGTTGATCCAGCTGCTTTCGGTCATGATCCCCGTGCCGTGGCCATCCACTTCGATACCACCGCCCTCGCCCACCAGTTCGCTGCGCAGGTAACGGGCATCCACCGTGTCGGCCACCAACGCGGCCAGTTGCGCATCCTTGTCATGCTGCTGCTTGTTGCCCCAGCCGTTGAAGTTGAAATCCACGGCGCCGAGCCCACCTTCGCCGTCGATGACGAAATTGGCGCCGATATCGCGCATCCAGATGTCGTCGAGCTCGGTGGTGACGTAGGTGATGTTAGTCGTGCCGCACTGTTCTTCGGCCAGACGCCGCTCGCGCTGGCGGCAGAACACGGTGACCGGCTCATAGCGCGCGATGGTGCGGGCGATCAGGCCAATGGCCGCTTGCACATGCGGCGTGAAATCCTCCCAGATGGCGCTCTGTGCGCCGAACGCGATGAAGGCCCGTTCGTGTCGGTCGCCCTCATCCGGCATGCGCCAACGACCCTGAGTCGCCGCGTGTACGGGCGCAAAGCTGAAGCCGAGGGAGGCAGCGGCGCCGAGACCGGCAATGACCGCCACCTGCTTGATGAAATCCCGCCGTGTCGGCAGGGATTGATCCTTCGAATGTGAACTCATTTCGCTGTCGCCGTCTTGAATTTGGTCCAGGTGCGCATCCGCGCCCGCATGTCGGATTGGGGAATGTCCTTACCCGGAATCAGCCGCGCATAGGTCGCCTCATCGAGGTAAATGTCCGGGTTGTTGCGCATCGTCGCATCGACGTCCGGGCGGGCCTTGGCGTTGGAAGTCGGGTAGCCGGTGAAGTTGCTGATGGCCGCCATGTTCTGCGGGCGCATGACGAAATTGATGAACGCGTAGGCGTACTCCGGGTGCCTGGCGTCGACCGGGATCGCCATGGTGTCCATCCACACGGTCGTGCCTTCGCGGGGAACACGGTATTCGAAACGGGTGTGTTTGCCGGCGCTGTCAGACGTGCGTTGTGCCTGGGTCATGTCGCCGCTGTAACCGAGGGACAGGCACAGGTTGCCGTTGACCAGATCGGTCACGGGTTGCGACTGGAACTTGCGAATGTGCGGTCGCAGTTTCATCAGCAACTCACTCGCCGCGGCCAGGTCTTCAGGCTTGGCGCTGCGTGGCTCGCGTCCGAGGTAGTTGAGCACCACCGCCAGCACTTCGTCCGGCGAGTCGATCATCGAAATACCGCAATCGGCAAACTTTGCCGCCAGTTCCGGTTTGAACAGCATGTCCAGGCTGTTGACCGGGGCGTTGGGCGAACGCTGTTTGATCTGTTCGTCGTTGTAGGTCAGGCCGATGGTGCCCCAGGTGTAAGGAACGGTGGCCTGGCTCGACGTTTCGTACTGCCTGCGCAGCTTTTGCAAACCGGGTTCGATGTCGTCCACAGAGGTGAGCTTTGCGCGATCCAGCGGCAGCAGACTGCCGGCGCGCATCAAGCGTTCGGCGACGGTGTCGCCGGGGAAGATCAGGTCATAACCACTGCCGCCGGCGAGCATCTTGGCTTCCAGGGTTTCGCTGCCATCCATGACGTCGTAGATCACTTTGATCCCGGTTTCAGCGGTGAATCTGGCGAGGGTGTCTTCGGCGAAATAGTCGGCCCAGTTGTAGAGTCGCAGGGTTTTCTCTTCGGCGTGCAGCGACGACGAGGCGATTGCCCATCCCAAGGCGCCGAGCAACAGCTTTCGGGGAGTACGCATATCAAACTCCTTGAGTGTTCCAGCGTGCATGAAGGTGTCGACCGTCCTGACTCAGCAACGCCCCGTACATGTCCGGGCGACGGTCGCGGTAGATGCCCCAGCTCAGGCGTTCTTCGCGCATGGCGGCCAGGTCGAGGCTATGCACCAGCACGCCGCTGTTGTCACGATCGGCCTCGGCGAGCAACTTGCCCTTGTGGTTGCAGATAAACGACGAGCCGTAGAAGCTCATTTGCAAGTCCGCATCGGTGGTCGCCACCTCACGACCGACGCGGTTGGCCGCCACCACTGGCAGGATGTTCGCAGCGGCATGCCCGCGCATGGTCATCTGCCAGTGATCACGGGAATCCAGGGTTTCGCAGCCCGGCTCAGAGCCGATGGCGGTGGGAAACAGCAAGACTTCGGCGCCCATCAGCGCCAGGCAACGGGCGGTCTCGGGGAACCACTGATCCCAGCAAATCCCCACACCGAGGCGCCCGAACGCCGTGTCCCAGACACGGAAGCCTGTGTCGCCGGGGCTGAAATACTCCTTCTCCTGATAACCGATGGCGTTGGGGATGTGGGTCTTGCGATACACCCCCAGCAAGCGCCCGTCGGCGTCGGCCACACTCAGGGAATTGAAGTACGCATTGCCAGCCTTCTCGAACCAGCTCAGCGGTAGCACCACCCCCAACTCCTTGGCCAGTGCAGCAAAGCGCTTGAGTACGCTGCTGTATCGATATTCTTCGGCCAGCGCCAAATGCTTATGGCTTTGTTCGATGCAGAAATACGGCGTGGCAAACAGCTCCTGCAACAGGATGACCTGGGCGCCCTTCGCCGCCGCCTCGCGGACCCGTTGCTCAGCCTGATCGAGGTTGCGCGGCAAGTCCCAGGTGCAGGGCATCTGGGTGGTGGCAATCGTCAACAGGGTCATGGCATCCCCCCCTGCACTGGCCAGGCGGGTTGCTGCTGAGTGATGCAATGCACCCCGCCGCCGCCATGGGCCAGGTGATTGATCCGCACCGGCACCACCTCGCGTTCCGGGAACGTCCGGGCCAATACTTCGGCCGCCGCGTGGTCGGCGTCGATGCCATAGGCCGGCATGATGATCGCGTTGTTGGCGATGTAGAAGTTGGTGTACGAGGCACAGAACACTTCAGCTTCGGTGTCGACGGCATCGGTGGCTTCATAGAGCTCGATCAGCTCGAACGTGCGCCCGTGGGCATCGGTGGCCAGTTCCAGCGCGCGACGGTTTTCCCGTGCAACTTCGGCGTACACCGAATTTTTATCGTGGGTGGCATCCACCAGCAACACGCCGGGGCGAGCGAAGGCGCAGACGCCATCGACGTGGCCGTCGGTCATGTCGCCGGTCACGTAGTCCGGGTCACCCGGCAGCCAGATGGTTTTCTTCACGCCCAGCAGACGGGTGAAGATTTCCTCGATCTCGGCCTTGGTCATGCCCGGGTTGCGATTAGGGTTGAGCAACACCGACTCGGTGGTGATCAGTGTGCCTTCGCCATCGACATGAATCGCACCGCCTTCGTTACTCAGCGGGGTGCCGAAACGCGGCACACCGAGACGATTGAGTGCGCGGCGCGCCAGACTTTCGTCCAGGTTATACAGCGACTTGCCGCCCCAGGCATTGAAGCGCCAGCTCACCCCGCCCAGACCGTGTTGCGGATGGCAGACGAAACTCGGGCCGGAGTCCCGGCACCAACTGTCGTTGACCGCCAACGGGATCAGTTCGATGTTGGGTCCACACAGCGCTTTGGCGCTTGCAACGGCCGACGGGTCCACCACCATTTTCACCGGCTCGAACCGGGCGATGGCGTTGGCCACCCGGGCGAAATCCTCTTGCACCAACGGCAAGGTGACGCCCCAGCCCGACTCCCAAAGTGCCTGGTTGTGCGGCCAGACCATCCAGGTCGCGGCATGTTTCACCCACTCTGCCGGCATCCACCAGCCACTGTCTTGAAGTTCGTTTTGCTGCATGACAAGCACCCTAGAGTTAAGTCATTGTGTTCAATGAAAACTGCCTTCGCGGTCTTGGCATGCATGCTACGGCCGTAAAACAGGGCCAACAAACGATGGATTTTGTAGAAAAGTGATTAGAGGAACTTATCAATATGCTCAAGCACTGGCCTCCGCTCAGCACCCTTCGCGGCTTTGAAGCCGCCGCCCGACTGGGCAGTTTTCACAAGGCTGCCGACGAGTTGCACCTGACCCAGTCGGCCATCAGCCAACAGATCCGCACGCTTGAGGCGTACCTTGAGCAACCGTTGTTTTTTCGCAGTGGGCGCAGTGTCAGCCTGACTGATGCCGGTCACGATTTGCTCAGCACCACCCAGGCGTTATTGCAGCAATTGGCGGTCGGCATTCGTCGCCTCGGGCAATACCAGAAACCCAACCAACTGGTGCTCAACACCACGCCGACTTTCGCCCGTCACTGGCTGCTGCCGCGCTTGGGTGATTTTCGCCGTCAGCATCCGGAGGTCGACCTGTGGATTTTCAGCACCGATGAAGTCCCGGACATGACCACCCAGACCATCGACCTCGCGGTGCGTGACGACATCAGTTCCCAGGCCGAGTGCAGCTTCAAGGTGCTGCACGCCGACCGCCTCTACCCGGCCTGCCATCCGGACCTGTTGGCGGTGCCCGTCGTGCAGCGCACCACCCTTCACGGGGAGCGGGAAATGGACTGGAGTCATTGGGCGGTGGAGGCCGGCATTGATGTCGGGCAGAAGGATCAGGGGCTGAACTTCTCCGATCCCGGCCTGCTGCTGGACGCCGCGTGCGCGGGGCTCGGCATCGCGTTGGTCAGCCAACTATTGAGTCGGCCAGCGAGGGACAGCGGACTGTTGCAACCGTTGGTGGAAGACACCATTCGCGGCCCGAACTGGGCCTTGCTGACCCACCGTGACAGCGAGAACAATCCGCTGGCGCGAAGCTTCGTCGAATGGCTGCTGAGTAACCTGGGGGCAGCGAGCCAGACGTCGCCCGCACTTGCAATATGAAAGGGGGCTCGACTAATGGCCAGCATCATCAGCCAAGTCCGTTGATGAAGTTCATATTGAGCAACAGAACACTCGGCCTAGTGCTATTGAGAGAAGGCGCGCTTACAAGAAACTTTATTGGTTCAAAAAGAATATCCAGTGTATCGTGACATTATTCAGGCGCCAGTTAAGTGACTGACAATCAAGAAAACCACACCGCAAATAACAGCGATCGCGACTGTCATAACCAATCAATAATTCACACGTGTCGACGAACGGACAATAAATAATAAATCTGTTTATAAACAAGCACTTAAAGCTCCAACAACAACCAAAACAAAAACTTCTCAAAAAATATAAAACCAAAAAAAGACAGACCATCATTACAAAAGTTTCAAACTTATTTTTTAAATAAATAACCTCATATAATTCTTTAAAACATTCCCCTTCGATGCTAATAATCCGGCCGCTCCGGGTTTACAGGCGATACACCCTCTCACATGAAGTGATCATCAGCGCCCACGCTGATCTCCCGGCATTAATCAAATTTCAGATAACACAGCTTGCTCAAGTTTCCATGAAACTTGGGCCTGCATTGTGCTGCGCACTAAAACTGCGCGAGGAAGGCATCATCGCTCGCCATCATTCAAGGATTAAAATCCTTTCGATCTTCGGTACCCGTCCGGAAGCCATCAAGATGGCGCCGTTAGTCAAAGCTCTCGCTGCGGAACCCGGCATTGATTCGCAGATATGCATCACCGGCCAACACCAAAGCATGTTGAAACAGGTGCTGGATCTGTTCGACCTCAAGGCCGATCACACCCTCGATGTCATGACGCCGCACCAAACGCTTAACTCGCTGACGGCGGCGCTTTACGGGGCGATCGACCCGGTGCTGGACATGACCTGCCCGGACCGGGTGCTGGTGCACGGCGACACCACCTCGGCCATGGTCGCCGCGATGGCGGCGTTCCATCGACGCATCCCGGTCGGCCATGTGGAAGCCGGGCTGCGAACCGGTGATATCTACAGCCCGTGGCCGGAAGAAATGAACCGTCGCTGCATCGACCTGGGAGCGGACATGCTGTTTGCGCCCACCCACGAGTCGCGCCAGAACCTGCTCGACGAACGCCTGCAGGGTCGCACCTTCGTCACCGGCAATACGGTGATCGACGCGTTGCAGATGACCGCACGGCGCATTGAGCAGGACACTAACCTACGTGCCAGCCTGGACCGGCAGTTCTCGTTCCTGCAGGCCGGCCGCAAAGTGCTGTTGGTGACCGGGCATCGTCGGGAAAATTTCGGCGAAGGCTTCCTGGATATCTGCAAGGCCCTGAGCCATCTGGCCCGGCGCACGGATATCCAGATTGTTTATCCGGTGCACCTGAACCCGAACGTCATGGGCCCGGTCACCGAGCACCTGGGCGATCTGCCCAACGTGCACTTGATCCAGCCGCTGGACTACCTGGCCTTCGTGCGCCTGATGCAACGGGCCCATGTGATCCTCACCGATTCCGGTGGCGTGCAGGAAGAAGCGCCGTCCCTGGGCAAACCGGTGCTGGTCATGCGTGATGTGACCGAACGCCCGGAAGCTGTCGCGGCGGGCACCGTGCGCCTGGTCGGCACCTCGCCGGACTCGATCATCGCCGGCGTCAACGCGCTGTTCGATGACGATCTGCTGTGGCGTCGTTGCTCCCAGGCGGCCAACCCTTACGGCGACGGCAAGGCCAGTGCGCGCATCGTCGATGCCCTGATGGGCCGCCCGGTGGACGATTTCATCGTGGCCGGACAGGCCTTGCCCAAGTTCCTGCACTACCCGTCTGCACAGCCTGCGCCCGAGAAGCATTACCCGGCTTTTACCTCTCGATAAACCAAACCGCTCCTCCCCTTATCAGCTCGAGATCTACCTGAATGAAGTCTTCCGTTGCCATCCATACGGGTGCACTCAGCGCCCTTGCCTGTGGTGTGAGCCTGCTCGCGCTCATGCCGACCTTTGCCTTGGCCGCGGACAGTCCGCTCACCCAGGCGATCAACCGGCTCAACGCCGACACCCGACAAGAGCGTGAGGTGCGCTTGAGCGATCTGGGGATCGACGCACCGATCATCCTCGGCTCCACCGATGCCCGCCGCGAACTGTATCTGCCGGTGCCGGCGGGCGTGCCGCTGACCGATGCCACATTGCATTTCGACGCCAGCTACCTCAACGGCGAAGGTGGCCGCAACACGTTGCTGCTGTCGCTGGACGGTTATCCGGTGCGTGCCGAAGGGCTCAGCGAACCCCAAGGCGACGCCAGTGCCACGCTGGGCGTAGACAAGAAAGCGCGGGACAGCGGCTCGGTGCGTCTGGGCATTGCCTGGTCGTCGATCGTGTCCCGTGTGCTGTGCGAAGACGAACGCGCCATCGGCAACGTCTTGCGTATCGAACCGGACACCCGCCTGACTTACAGCTACGACGCCAGCCAGTTGCGCGACGTTGGTGCGGCATGGACGGCCTTGCCGGGCAAACCGGGAATCATGGTCGCACCCGGCACCTTATCCGCTGAAAGCTACGATTCGGCGTGGCGTCTGGGCGTGGCACTGGAGCGGATTGGCAAGCGCAGTCAAATCCTGCCCTTCCCTGCCGTACAAGACAGCGTCGACCTGAGCGGCCTGCGCATTCCGGCCGAGCTGCAAGGGATTCCAGCATTCGCCAGCCTCAATGGCAAAGGTCCACACACTTTGGCGAACCCGGCGGAGATCGGCGCATTGCTGGTGTTGGGCCAGACGCCGAACGTCCAGGCGGATCTGGCGGTCAACGACCCGCAACTGCTCACAGCGATCAATGAATCCCTCGACGCGCTGCAAAGCCAGATCCAGGGCCTCGATGCCACGGCGGCCAACGCGTTCACGCAATGGCGTGAGACGCATATCAATGCCGGCCTTGCCGCCGATGGCACAGACAATGTACGCCTGGCCCTGGTCGGCACGCGCCCGGTTCTGATGATTGCGCCGCATGCCACCGGCAAGGCGCTGGCCTTGTTCAGCACAGCCTGGAACAAACTGGCACGCAGTCGGCAATTGACCATCAGCGAAGCGCAGATGCCGTTGAGCACCGACGGCCGTGTAGCCCTGTCGCGTCTGGGGGGCAATCCCGGCGCCATCGACGTGCTGGCCAAGTCTGACTGGAGCACGTCATTCCCTCTGGGCAGCGTGGCTTACGACGGTCGCTTGCCAGTGAAGGCTGTGGTCGACGTGTCTGCCGCGCCCGGCGCTTCGGACACCGCGCCGGTGGCCTCGCTGTTTCTCAATGATTACCTGATTGGTGCGCAGCAGCTGGTGGCCAACGGTGAAAAGCAACGCATCGAAGCGCGCATCCCGCGTTACGCCGTGGGCGCGACCAACGTGTTGCGCGTGTCGTTCCAGCGTCAGCCAGTGAGTGATCGCTGCCTGGAAACGCCACAAGCCTTCCCGGTGTCGGTGCTGCCGACCAGCCACATCGTGCTGGAAAAAACCGCCTTGGGTAATGACTTCTCCGGCATGGCCGCGCGCTTTGCCGAGGACACGCAACTCCTGGTGCCGCAGGCCTATCTCGAGCATCCGGCGAGCAGCTTGCCGCAGGTGATTTCGGTCGCCGATGCCGCCGGTGTCTCGCCGCTGCGGGCGCAATTGAAGGTCGTCACTGACCCGAACGCCTCGGTCACGCAGGACAAGGCCTTCCTCGCCTTCGAGCTGCCGATCAAGGACAGCAAGGAGTCGGTGCAAGTCGATGAACAGGGGCGTCTGCGCATCAATCACAAGGATCAAGTGTTGCTTGACGTGCATCCCCTCAATCACCTGGCCTCGTTGCAAGTGGTGGATGCCGGCGGCCAGCACGGCATGGTCTATCGCGCGCTGGGCAATGACACGCCACGCTTCGCCAGACAAATTCTGCTGACCCGCGGCGACGTGGCGATCCTCGATGACAACGGTGCCCTGACCACCTTCGACACTCAAGATCCAAGCGGCAGCCAATTGATCGACAACGAAGAACCCAAGGGCCTCGACGCCTGGCGTACGCCGTCGCTGTTGTGGCTGATTCCGGGTGGCATCCTGTTGGTTCTCATCCTGTTGCTGGCTGGCCGTAACGCCCGTCGCAATCGCCAGTAACGGAACCCTTCGATGACGTCGCTTTATTGGCCCTATTGGCTGGCCCACTACTACAGCTTCCTGGAGTTCTCGACCATCGTGGTCGCGGTGCTGATCCTGATTTCCAGCCTGGATGACCTGTTCATTGACCTGTGGTACTGGTCTCGCCGCCTGTTTCGCAAGTTCACCGCGGACCGAAAATACCGACCGCTGACCGCCGAGCAGTTGATGGCCCGGGACGAACAGCCCCTGGCAATCATGGTCCCGGCCTGGCTGGAATATGACGTCATCGCGCCGATGATCGAAAACATGGTGTCGACCCTCGATTACCAGAACTATGTGGTTTTCGTCGGCACCTACATCAACGACCAGCGCACCATCGATGAAGTCGAACGCATGCGTCGACGCTACAAGCAGTTGCATCGCGTGGAAGTCCCGCATGCCGGGCCGACCTGCAAGGCCGACTGTCTGAACTGGGTGATCCAGGCGATTTTCCTGCACGAGAAAACCCACGGCATGACCTTCGCTGGCGTCGTGCTGCACGACAGCGAAGACGTGCTGCACCCGATGGAATTGCGGCTGTTCAACTACTTGCTGCCGCGCAAGGACATGATCCAGTTGCCCGTGGTGTCGCTGGAGCGCAACTGGTACGAATGGGTGGCCGGCACCTACATGGATGAATTTGCCGAATGGCACGGCAAGGACCTGGTGGTGCGTGAAAGCATGACCGACACGGTGCCCTCCGCCGGCGTCGGCACCTGTTTTTCACATCGCGCGTTGCGTGTGCTGGCCGGGGAAACCCAGAACCAGCCGTTCAACACCGACAGCCTCACCGAGGACTACGACGTTGGCGCACGCCTGGCCAAGGTCGGCATGAATGCGATCTTCGTGCGCTTCCCGGTGCAGTTTCGCGTGCTGCGCAAATCCTGGTTTCGCAAGCCTTACGAATCGACCCTGAAGATGCCGTTGTGCGTGCGCGAATTCTTTCCCGATACCTTCCGCACCGCGTTCCGCCAGAAGGCCCGCTGGACACTGGGCATCGGCCTGCAAGGCTGGGAGCAAATGGGCTGGAACGGTTCGCTGGCCAACCGTTATCTGCTGTTTCGTGACCGCAAAGGCGTGGTGACGGCGTTCGTCAGCATCATCGCCTACGTAATTCTGGTGCAGCTGTTGGGCCTGATCATCCTGCGCCAGAGCGGCCTGTGGGACGTGAGTTTCCCGAGGCCGTTCGAAACCAACGGCGTCATCTACTACCTGCTGCTGGCCAACGGTGTCGCGCTGGCCTGGCGCATTGCGCACCGCTGTTATTTCACCACCGTGCTGTACGGCTGGCAGCACGGTTTGCTGTCGATCCCGCGCATGGTGGTGGGCAACTTCGTCAACTTCATGGCCGCGTCACGGGCCTGGCGGATGTTCCTGGTCGGCAAGGTCATGAACCGCAAACTGGTGTGGGACAAGACCATGCACGACTTCCCGTCCACCGACCTGGTCGCTGCCGCCCCGCGCAAGCTGGGCAGCGTGTTGCTGTCCTGGCAGGCAATCAACGAAACCGACCTGAAAAGCGCCCTCGCCGAACAGAAAACCCGGCACATGCCATTGGGGCGGATTTTGCTCAGCAATGGCTGGCTGGACGACGAGACACTGGCCGAAGCCATCGCTTTTCAGAATGACCTGCCACGGGTGTTCGATGTGGCCCACAAGGCGCAGGCGTCGACCCTTACCCTGGACGATGAATTCGCCCTGCGCTGGCGTGTGGTGCCGGTGGGTTTGAATGCCGACGGCCGAGCACAACTGGCCGTGGCCAGTCCGTTGCCGGCCGAAGGTCTGCAACAAGTCAGCGAGGTGCTGGGCAGCGAACCGGTGCAGCTGATTGCCCGGGAAAGCGAAATCGTCGCGCAGTTGCGCCTGATGAACGTGCGCGAAGGCCAATCCGTACCGGATGCCCGCGCGCCACTGCTGGGTGACCTGTTGATCGAAATGGGCCTGCTGGATCGCGACGTGTTCAACCGCACCATGTTGCAGTACCGCCCGCAGCGTCACGGACGCATCGGCGACTATCTGGTCGACAGCGGCGTGCTGCCCCGCGCCACCATCGAAAAGGCCGTGGCACGTCAGCACAGCCACTACCCTGCGGAGCTTCCGGCATGAATCGCCCCTTGCTGACCCTCATGGCCACGGGGCTGAGCCTGATACCTGCGCTGGCTCATGCCGAGACGCTGCCATTGCCGTTGACCGGCCCGGCCTATGTCACTGCCAACGAGGCGTACAGTGCCTACGAGCGCAAAGACTACGACCTGGCCATCGCCAAGGCCCGCGAAGCGCTGCGTCAGCGCGCCGACATCACCCGTCTGAACACGCTGATCGTGCTGGCGCAACGGGACAAGGATCTGCGTGATCATCCCAAACGCTACCCGCAGTCGCGTCAGGCGCCCGGCTTTGGCGCCGCGGCCCAGGCCTTCAAGGCCTATGATCGCGATGATTTCGACGCCGCGACACAGGCGTCACGCAAAGCCATCGCTCAGGCACCCAAGCGCATGGATTATCGATTGCTGTTGATCGAGTCGTTGCAGCGTCAACAACACTTGCAGGACGCGGATCAGGCCACCACCCAGGCACTGGCTGTGTTCCCGGACGACGATACGTTGCTGATGCGCCGCGAAGCGATTCGTCGGCAATTGGCAGCACCGCTGGCGGTCGAAGGTTATCGCGCCCTGGAGCAAGGCCAAGTGCCGTTGGCCGTGGATCAGGCCCGTAAAGCCGTCGCTTGGGCACCGGAGATCGGCGCCAATCAGCAACTGCTGATCAGCGCCCTGCTAGCGGCCAAGGATTTCCGAGGGGCGGAGCTGGCCGCGTCCGGCGCACTGATTCAGGACGATGGGGAAATTGCACCGTGGATTCTGCGCAGCTACGCCCTTGATCGTCAGGGCAAAACAGAGGCAGCCCAGGCTGACCTGAACCAGGCTCTGGCCATCGATGGTCTGCTGGAAACGGAAATCCGCGACATTCGTTTCTTCGCCGCCGACGCCGCGCTGGCTCATGGAGAGCCTCAGCAGGCGCTCGATCAGCTGCAACCTTTGGCCGACGACGAAGGCGGCGAAGTGGCCCGTCGACGCACGGCCGCCAGAATGGCGCTGCGACAGAAAAACAATGGCTTGAACGCTGTCGCCCAGTTCCCGGCCCCGGCCTTGAACTGTAAGGAAACGGCTTTCGGCCTCGTCTGTGATATCTGGCCGGGCAACCAACGCGACAGCGGAACCGACAAGGCCGGCCAGGCCTACGCCGCACTCGCCAGCAAGGACCCCGCCTCAGCCGTTGTCCTGGCCAACGAAGCCATTGCCCGTGCGCCGCAGAATCCGGCGTACCGACGGTTGCTCGTCAGCGCCCTGAGTGACCAGAAACGAGTGCCCGAAGCCATTGCGGCAGCCAGCGAGGGCCTCAAGCTCACCGGCGATGACGCGCGGCTGCTGGCCCAACGCGGTCGTCTGCGCCAGCAATCGGGTGACGACGCCGGGGCTCGCCAGGACTTTACCCAGGCCTTGGCGCTGGGCAACTTGCCCGCTTACGAAGAGGCCAGTCTGTATAGCGCCATCGGCCAGCGTCGAACCGCACGCGAACGGCTGCAACAAGCGCGGGACACGGGTGAACTGGAATCGATGAGCGACCTGCAGATCGCTTACTTGTCGGTCCAGGCCGGCGACGATGACAGCGCCCACGCGTCGTTCCGCAAGGCCGATGCCGACACCCGTCTCACCCCGACCGCCACTCAGGATGCCGCCTATAACGCCATGCGGGTCAGCGAGGACGAGCAAGCCGTCAACTACTTCAAGCGTGTCATCGACGCAAACAATGCCGGTGAACTGGACCTGTCCCCGCAGCAGCTGTTCGACACCCGTCGCGCCGTGGCCGATGTCTCGCGCACCTGGGGTTTGACCAACACCACCAGTTATCGCGGCAACAGCACCAGCAGCGGCCTGAGTTCGGCCCCGAGCGGCGGCAATGGCAGCAATGACAGCCTGCAAAACAGCACTGAACTGTCCTGGCGTCCTTTGGGTTATCGCAACGCACGGTTTGTCGAACTCTACGGACGCGTCACTGACACGCTGTGGAGCAAGAACAGCGATTCGGACACCGGTTTCGATGCGCTGCAAGGCGCCGTGGGTGTGCGGGTCAAACCCTTCACGTCGCTGAACGTGATGGCCGCCGTCGAGCGCACATTCCCCTTGGGATCGTCGGACGTCGACGGTGACTGTCTGCTGCGCCTGGGCTATGGCGCAAGCGTTGGGACTGATCTGCGGGTAGACGCCTCCAGCTGGTGGACCTCGCAGTTGTTCGCTGAAGCCGGGCATTACGTCAACGACTCGCGCGACTATTTCAACAGCGAATGGCAGGTCGGCCGCAGCTATGCCATCGGTGGCACAGGCTCGCGCTGGGTGACGTTCCCCCATGTGGTGGCCGCGTTCGATTACGACTCGAAGATGAACAGCGGCACCGACTCCGACGGCAAGTCGGACTCATCGTCCGGCAAGGCCGGTGGCATCGGTGTCGGCAACAACGTCCGTTACTGGTTCCGTGAAGATGCGTACAACGCCCCCCGCTCCTATGTCGACTTTTCTTTGCAGTACCGCGTCAAGGTGCTGGGCGATGATCGCGCGCAAGGTGTCTTCGGTCGCCTGACTTATTCCTATTGAGGACTTGCATGAAGATTCGATTCTGTTTGTGGCTGGGACTTGGCCTGATCCCGATGTGGGCAAATGCCGCCCCTGAAATTGCCCAGCTGTACGCGCCAAAACTGCCCGAGGGTTCGGCCTGGGTGCGGGTGGTCAACCCCTCCGACACCGCCATGCAGGTCCAGGTGGGCCAGGGCGCGAGTTTCGCCCTTTCCGCCCAGGCCACCGTGGCCAGTCCTTTTCAGGTCGTGGACTCGCGACAGCCGCTGCAAGTGACCGTCAACGGTCGCGAGATAAAGGGCCTGAGCGCGCCGAAAAGTGCGTGGGTCACGCTGATTCTCGACAGTGACCCGGCGCGGGCACCTCGCCTGGTCATCGACCCACCGCTGCGCGGCAAAGACTTGCGCGCCGAACTCAACGTCTACAACCTGGCCAGCGGTTGCGAAAAGGCCGGGGTCAAACTGGCTAACCATGCCCCTGTGTTCAATCAGGTGCCGTTCAACGGCCAGGCCCAGCGCACGATCAACCCGGTGCAGGCGACGCTGGTTGCCAGTTGCGAGCAGAACAACAGCCTGCCGTTCAAGCTGGCGCCCTTCAAGGCCGGCGATCGTTACAGCCTGTTCCTGGTCGGCTCCCGGCAGGCTCCACGCCTGATCGGCCTTGTCGACCAGACCGCGCCATGATCCTTCATTTGAAATCTCGCTTGCCGGTTCCCGCCCTGATCGCCGGTGTGGTGTTGAGCCTGTCGGGCACCGGCGTTGAAGCGGCCTCGGCGGTCATCACCGGCGAAGGCGGCTGGCTGTTCCCGGCCTGGGAAAGCTTGAACAAGGTCGACAACCCCGGCACGGCCCGCAACATTGCGCTGGTGAAACAACTCCAGCAGAACCTTGCCCGGGAACACATCAGTCTGGTCGTATTGGTGGTGCCGATGAAAGCGCCGTTTTATGCCGCGCGCCTGCCCGCCAATCAGCCCTTGAGCCCGGCCGTGATGCAGCGCTACGAGCACTTGCAGAGCGACCTGACTCAGGCAGGCCTGACCACGCTGAACATCAAGCCCGTCCTGCAACGCACCGAACATGGCAAACAGACGGCATTTTATCGCGCCGACTACCACTGGACGGCCTGGAGCGCGGAAAACACCGCCGACGCCACGGCGCAACTGATTACCGAGCGTTACCGCCTGCAAGGCGAACCCGGCGGTGGCGCGGCGCTGGGCGAGTGGTTCGACCGACGCGCATTCGGTGATCTGGCGAGCAACTTCCTGCCGGCGATCAAGCGCAAATCGATTGGTCGCGACATCTACACCGTTCGCCATCAGGCACAGAACGACTTGCTGATCGATGACGCACCGGCACCGGTTCAGGTGATCGGCAACAGCTTTGTCCAGCCTTACCTGGGCTTCACGCAAAAGCTTTCCAATGCCCTTGACCGTCCCGTCGCCTTGACCTGGAATCCTGGCGATGTCGGCCCATGGGCTACGCTGTTGCAATACTTGGAGTCTGCGGACTTCGCCCAACACAAACCGCAAGTGATCGTCTGGCAATTCAATGAGGGCCAATTTCACCTCGGCCCCGATGCCGCAGCCCATTGGAACGCCAAAGGTGTCACCTCGCTGAGCCAATGGCATCAGCGCATCAACAAGGCCCTTCCGTGAACATTCTTGGTTACACCGCCAGCCGCGCCACCGTTGCGGGTCTGTTGCTTGCCGTCATTCTCGGCTCCGGGACCGGCGTGCTCTACGTGACGGACAAAAAGGCCCAGACCCCAGGGATCGTCGGCATCGTCTGGCAGCCGGACAACAAGACCGTCGGCATCAACGGCCAATGGGAAAAGCTGGGGGCCCGTGAGTTGCTGGTGCAGTGGACCGTCGTCGACGATCAGGCATTCGTTGCCGGTACCGGCCTGCCCAGCGTACCGGTCCTGCCCGATTGGGCACGCATCGCCAAGGCCCCTTGGGCGCAAGACGTCATCCTCGGACTGGCCGGCTATTTCAGCGAAAACCGCTCACGGGACAACATCGAGCAACTGGCTGCGGTCTCGGAACGCATCGCCAAATTGCCAACGCCCTTGCACGTCACCGGCTGGTATTTCCCCGCCGAAGTCGACCCCAGCTGGACCCGCGCCAAAGAGCTGCCCGCCCTGCTGGCCAAGTTACCGCGACCGTTATGGATCAGCGTGTATGACGGCGCCAACATCGGCCCGGTCGCCACAGCCGAATGGCTCAAGCAGTGGCTGCCGAATGACATTGGCGTGTTCTTTCAGGACGGCGTCGGTGTCTACGCCCGCACCGCTCCGGTCGCCAGGACCTACGCCGACGCCTTGCGCCAGCGTCTGGGCAAAGACCGGGTACGAATCATCGTGGAAGCCTTTCGGCCCAACTTCGGTGGCGGTTTCCGCTCCGCGACCGCCGCCGAGCTCAAGCCGCAATTGGCGGCCTATGACGGTTACCCGCTGTACCTGTTCGACGGACCGCACTACGTGACGCCTGAGCTGGTGGAGCAACTGGCGCGATAACGTAGACCAATCAGCGTCAGGTTGGGTTAGCCCTTGACCGCCGCTTCGATCGCCGCGACGTCGATTTTCCCCATCTGCATCATGGCGTCGAACGCGCGCTTGGCCGCCGCTTGATCAGGATGGTTGATGGCGTCCGTCAGGACGCGTGGCGTGATCTGCCACGACAGTCCCCATTTGTCCTGGCACCAGCCGCAGACGTTTTCCTGGCCGCCGTTTCCGACAATCGCGCTCCACAAGCGGTCCGTTTCAGCCTGGTCGTCGGTCGCCACCTGAAACGAGAACGCCTCGTTGTGCTTGACCCCCGAGCCCCCGTTCAGGCCGAGACACGGAATGCCCATCACCGTGAATTCGACCGTCAACACATCGCCCTGCTTGCCCGCCGGATAGTCGCCAGGCGCGCGAAGGATGGTGCCCACCGCGCTATCAGGAAACGTCTTGGCGTAGAACGTCGCGGCGTCCAGCGCGGCGCCGTCGTACCAGAGGCAAATCGTGTTTTTGCTGACCATTCTGGTTCTCCAACAATGGGGAAGGAATGATCATTCTAGTTGGCTGATGACTGAAAGCTCGGCTCAGCGCAAACCGCTGACGTGGCGCGAAGTTTAGGCAGCCCCAGAAGCACAATCACCACCATGACCATCCCCGCGACAATGGCCACACCGAACCCTGCCCGTGCGCCATAGGCGTCGATGACCAGGCCCGCGAGTACGCCACCGAGCGCCACGCCGATGCTGATGCCCGTCGTCATCCACGTCAGGCCTTCGGTGATCCTGGACGGTGGAACGATGATGGTGCCGAGGTTCATGACGACAACCATTGTTGGCGCGAATGACATGCCTGCCACAAACAGCATCAAGGAAAGGATGTAGACGTCCGGCGAGAAAATGGGCAATACGGCTGTGACCGCCGTGACCAGTACTCCAACGAAGAATTGCTTTTCAATCGACAAGGAGACCCTCAACGCGCCGAACGTCAGGCCGGCGATCATTGAGCCGAGCGCATAGGCTGCCAGGATGAAGCTGGCGGACGCTGGCCAGTCTTGTGCGTTGGCGAAGGCCACGACGGCCACATCGATTGATCCGCCAATCACCCCCATCGCCAGCAGCGCCAGGACGATGGTGCGAAGGCCCGGGATCAGCAGGGTCGAACCTGCGCTCTTCTTGCTGCCGACAACCACCTTCGGTTCTGTCTGCCGTTGCAGCAGAAAAGCCGTCACGCCGATGACCAGCAGCAAGACGGCAACCAACGGTCCGGCTTCGGCGAAGAAACGGGTACTCAAACCAATGGCCAGGGGTGGGCCGATAATAAAGGCCAGCTCAGTGATAACCGTGTCCAGGGAAAAGGCCGTGTGCAAATGCCGCTTGCCACGGAACAGCTGTGTCCAGCGTGCTCTTATCATCGCGGGCATGCTGGGCATCGTACCCGCCAGTGCCGCAAGAATGAAAAGCAGTACCGACGGAGCCCTCATGTAGACCGCGATAATCAGCGCCAGCAACATACCGACGCTGAACGCCGTCACAAGGGGCAGAACCCGACTCTGCCCCCGCCGATCAACAAGTTTCGATACTTGCGGGCCGATCAGCGCGTTGGCTAACGTAAAAGTGCCCGCGACCGAGCCGGCCAGCCAATACAGACCTGTCTGCTGCACCAACATGATAATGATGCCGATGCCGATCATTGCCTGGGGCAAACGGGCAATGGAACTCGCGATCACCAACCCCATGACGCCTGGGGTAGTGAGCAGTTCGCGGTAGGGATTTGCCATGGTTTCTCCGTTTTATTATTCAAAGCAGATGTGTTTCCCGCTGCGCGCAATGCAAACTATGAGGGCGGGTTATCGAAAGATGAAAGTGCACTTCACTAAGTAGATAAGCGGATAGTTACAACGCGCAACAGAACCCACTCGCATGCAGTGGAATAGCGCGAGCATTGTTATTGCGAAATCACTCGAGTGATGCCGCTCGCACAGATACCGAATCAAACAATGAATCGAAGATAGATAAATAACTTTTTCCTGCATCCTTGCCTCCCAGAAGTGAGCAACATCACTTCCATTGATTGATTGCTCCTACATCATGCAAGTGCAAACCCAACTATCAGATCAAACAATGATGGGGGTCTATATTCAGAAAGAACATTCAAGTTACAGCGCTGAAAATCATCGAAACCAAGGGTCTACCCCTGACACATCGAAGTCAACATCGCTTTACCGCGGTACTCAATGAAAGCCCGACCCATCCAGCCGGGCTTTTCATGCGCAAAAATAAATCAGTCCCCGATCAAGGACCGACTGATCTTGTAGACAAAACTCGGCGCCTGCCCTGGTACGTCATCCAGCACATCGACACGTTGCATGCCGATCTTTTCCAGTACACCTATCGAGGCGGTGTGGGCAGGCCTGACCAGCGCAAAAACATCCGACACCTTCAGCTCATCGAATCCATATTCAAGCGCCGCCCTGCTCAACTCGGTCGCATAGCCCTGGCCCC
Organism: Pseudomonas sp. LBUM1660; assembly: GCF_059695935.1. Lineage (NCBI taxonomy): Bacteria > Pseudomonadati > Pseudomonadota > Gammaproteobacteria > Pseudomonadales > Pseudomonadaceae > Pseudomonas > Pseudomonas sp. LBUM1660. Next base: position 3,866,440 of record NZ_CP166795.1, read on the forward strand.
AGGCGCCCACGGCCAAACGATAACCGAGGTTCAGCCGCTCGACTTCACCAAACTTGCGCAGACCAATCCCGCCGAAACCGAGAACGCAATCCGGAGAAGCACGGGTGGCAATGGTCCACAGCCCGCAACCGTGTAGGGTCCAGTGGCGAATCCAGTCTTCCAGCAGCGTTTCAGCCTGGCCAATCACGGTCAAAGGCCCGGCCGGGTTGTATTGGTTCGTGGCTGGGTCGCCGTAGATAGCAAACAGGCTGGCCAGGTCTTCGGTTCGAGGCGGCCTCAACAGCAATCGCGAGGTGGTTCGTTGCATCGATATTTTTATCCTTGGCGAACGTCGGGAGCCCTACTGTGGCTGAAAGGTCTGAAGATACGCCAACAGGTTTTCGATCTTTTCCGGATCGCTGAGTCCCCAGAAAATCATGCGAGTGCCGGGCACCACTTCCTTCGGCGCTTCAAGGTACGCGGTCAGGGTTTCGCGGGTCCACACGATGCCGGCCGATTTCATGGCGTCGGAATATTGATAATCCGTGCTGCTGCCAGACATGCGCCCAAAAATGCCATTGAGTTGTGGCCCGAACGAACCTCGCGCCGACTTCCCGACCTGATGGCAGCCGCCGCATATCCGCTTGAACAGTGTCGCGCCCGCTTCAGCATCGCCGGCCGCTCGTGCTGGCGCGCTGAAACATCCGGCAGTGAGCACCAAGGCCAGGGTGAGTGCTGCGGCTTTCTTCATGTCCTGCTCCAAACATGCGGTGGCAGGTTTGTGGCGCTGGCGGCGAAACATTGGCCCGCCTGTAAACGAGTGACGTACATACATGATCCAATTGCGCTTTTCGCATGAAAAAAGTCATTTGCGCACCTACCTTACCTGATCCCTTCTCCCTAAAGTGCACCGGTCATTCAACCATCGGCGTACTTATGAATCTCTGGTTCCGACTGTTTCTCATGCTGTTTCGTCGTCCGTGGCGCAAGCCGGTTGATGCCTTGGCCACTACCGTCATCCGCCTGCGTGTCTGGCCGCTGGATCTCGACCTCAACCGCCACGTGACCAATGGCCGCTATTTCACCCTGGCCGACCTGGGACGCATGGACTACGTGCTGCGCAGCGGCGCATTCCGGGTGGCGCTGCGCAACAAGGCGGTGCCGATCGTTGGCGATACCTGGGGCAAATTCCGTCGTGAGCTGAAGCTGTTCGAAGCGTTCGAGATTCACACCCGGATGCTGGGCTGGGACGATAAGTGGAGCTTTATGGAGCACCGCTTCGTGAGCAAGGGACGCGTGGTCGGCGTGGTCGTGATGCGCGGCCTGTTCCGCGCAGGCAAAGGCACGGTCGCCCCCGGCGAGTTCGCCCGGGAGCTGGGCCTGGCGGAGCAATCGCCGCCGATGCCGCAGTGGCTGACAGACTGGTCGCAAAGCTGCAACGACATGAGCCGTGAGCTTCGCGAGGAAGAAGGCCAGCCTGCCCGACGCCCGCAGGCAGTCGAGGAAGTTTGAGGCTCCGCTGACAGCGGCAAGCGCAGCCTCTATCCTGTGCCCCCAGCGATTTCACCGGAGAACCCTGTGCCCCCCCTGACCGCCCGCGAGGTTTACCAGCAGTTGCGCGACGCCGCGCTGGACGTTCGGCCTCTGATACGGCTCGACGAACAACCCGAGCCCGGCCACGTGCACGTCGATATCGAAGGCTGGCGCCTGAGCCTCGGTGTCGATGGCGCCCGTCTGCTGCATTGCCAACGTTGCCAGAGCCCGGACGGCCGCGAGGGTGAGCTCGACAGTTGGCAACGTTATGGCACAGGCCCAGTCAGTTTGCTCAGCACCTGGGAGCTGGCGCAGATCGAGCGCTTGCTGTGCCTTCAGCACCAGCCTTAAAGATCAACGATCACCGTCCCGGCAATGCTCTCGGCAAACTCCACACCGAACAGACGACCCGGCGTTTCGAACCCGCAACGCCGCTCCCCGGCTAACACGCGTCGCGCGGCTTCCACTGCGGCCAATGGTGTGTAGGAGTAGCCGTTGAGGGTCTCGATCACCGACCGCGCAACCTGCCCATCGGCCCCCGTCACCTCGGCAACTGCACGGGCCCGATGCGACAGGCGCTCTTGCTCGCTGGGGCCATCGGGGAGTTGGGACAAGTCGCCCTCGGGGAACGCGTCACCGCTGATGTGCACGAACATCGCGATGTTCGCAATACCCGTTGAGTGCCCACCGGTGACCAGGTCACCGAACGACAGCGGCGCGCAGAGCACAGGCCCGGTGCCGAAATCGAAGTGACGCGGTTGCGCATCCGGCGCAGGAACGAGTACGCCGTCGACCCGCGCCATCAATCCCGCACCGATGATCTCGCCGACGCTATTGGCCGATCCGCGGGACATGGAGCCAGCGACCTGCAGCGCGATCCGTAGCGACTGCGGCTGTTCGACACGGCGGGCAACGTGCAGAGCGAGGCAGTCCGTGGGGACCACGTCCCAGCCGACGCCAGGCAACAGCATCACGCCGGCGTTCTCGCCCAACCGCTCCGCCAGGCGATAAACGTTGATTTCGGCGGTGATGTCGAGGTAATCGACCCCGGCCTCGATGCAGGCCCGCATCAAGGGTTCTGCGGTCAGCACAAAAGGGCCGGCGCAGTTCAACAGGACGGTGACGCCGCTCAGCGCTTGCACCGTTTGAGCGTCTGGCGAGAAGGCGCGATAAGGCACGCTCAGTTGCCGGGCAAGCGCCGCCACGCTTGTCTCGTCACGTCCGGCGATTTCGAAGTCCAGCCCGGCCGCCTTCGCCTGCGCCGCGACCATTCGACCGGTGTACCCGGTTGCGCCATAAATCAGAAGTCTGCTCATTGTGGGTGCTGCCAGTTTTTATAGACGAATTCGAGGCTGTACCCATCCAGGTCCAGGACGTTGGCCGCGTAATAATTCGGGTCGTAATGCAACCGTGCGCCGGGAGCGCCGTTGTCGGTAGCGCCTGCTTTCATCGCCGCGGCATAGGCCGCATCGACCTCGCCCCAGCTCTTGGCGACAAACCCGACATGCGCAGCCCGGCCCTCGACCACGCCTTCACGCAGCCAGAAAAACACCCGGCCTTGCGCGCCGAAACCCTTGAGGTCCGGGTGGCCCGGGGGGCCATCCTTGCCGTCGTAATCCAGCCGGTCAGTGATGCCGAGCGGTGAGAGCGCCGCGATGTAAAAATTGACGGAGCGTTGGGTGTCGCGGACTGAAATAAAAACATGATCAAGCATGGGATGCGCCTCGCTGATTCAAATGATGTAGCCGCCGGAAACCTCAATGGATTGCGCGTTGATCCAGGCACTTTCTTCGGACATCAGTGTGGCGATCACTCGACCGACGTCGTCCGGTTCGCCGACTCGACCGAGCGCCGTTTGCGAGGCCAGCAGCGTCTCGAACTCTTCGCTCAAGCCGCCGCCCAGTTCGGTGCGAATGGCGCCGGGCGAGACAGCATTGGCACGGATGCGCCGCTCACCAAACTCCTTGGCCATGTAACGGGTCAGTACTTCCAGCCCGCCCTTGAAAGCCGCATAAGGCGCCACGCCTGCGGTGACCACCCGTGTCGTCGCGCTGGTCAGGTTGACGATGCTCGCGCCCTCCTCCATCAGCGGCAACAAGGCCTGGGTCAGGAAGAACGGGCCTTTGAGGTGAACGTTCATCAGGTCGTCGAACTGCGCCTCGGTGACCGTCTCAAGCGGATTGAACAGGCCGTGGCCGGCATTGTTGACCAGACCGCCCAGGGTGGTGGTTTGCCAGTTCGATTGCAGCGCCTGCCGTACTGCCTCGACGAACACGCCGAAGGTTCCGGCATGGCTGACATCCAGTTCGAGGGCGACGGCATTGCCGCCCTCGGACCTGATGCGCTGAACAACCGAATCGGCCGCTTGCACGTTGCTCTTGTAGGTCAGGATGACGCCCATTCCGCGCCGGGCACATTGCACTGCGGCGCTGGCACCGATGCCTCGACTGCCGCCGGTGATGACGATAACGCTCATGGCTTGCTCCACTGTTAATCAGATGAGCAACCACGGTAACCCTACACCTTCGGGCGAGCGCAGCCGTTACTACTCCAATCCTGCCTGTTTCTGCTTTTCACTTGCGTCGTGCGCCACCCTGCGGTCAGATGTCTCCCCATGGAAAATCAACTGCATGAACTCAGAGCCCTCGCCGCCAGGGCCGAAAACAGGCTTACAGAGACTGGCATTGCGCGCGTGGCCATGGTTCAGGGTGCGATTCCCGAGCATCAGTTGGCCGCGGTCTATGAGCCGATGATCAACCTGATCCTGCAAGGCAGTAAGACCATCACCGTCGGCGATCGCACACTGCGGTATGACCCGGCGACTTATTTCGTGATGTCGATCGACCTGCCTGCGGTCGGCAGTGTGCACCCGGCCACGTCCGGCGAACCGTACCTCGCCGTCGCCTTGACGCTGGACCCTGCCGTTCTGGCGACGTTGCTGACGGACCTGCCAAAACCTGCCGCACCGCCTGAACAGGAGGCCGGTTTTTCCGTGGCCCCAGTCACGCCCGAACTGATGGATGCTTGGGTGCGCATGCTGCGATTGATGGATCGGCCGGCGGATATCGCGGCGCTGAGCCCGGTTTACGAGCGGGAGATTCTCTACCGGGTTTTGCAAGGACCGCACGGCTGGATGCTGCGCGAAATTGCCGCGCCCGATACGGCCATGGCCCGTGTAAGCCTCGCCATCCAGTGGATCCGCCACGCCTTCGCCGAGCCGCTGCGGGTCGAAGAAATGGCCCGGAAAGCGTCGATGAGCGTGTCTGCGTTCCACCGCCATTTCAAAGCCGTCACCACGTTAAGCCCCTTGCAGTATCAAAAACGCGTGCGGTTGCTCCAGGCGCGGACCTTGTTGGTGGCGAACGCTAAAAGCGTCACCAACGCCGCGTTCGATGTCGGCTATGAAAGCGCCACTCAATTCAGCCGGGATTATGCCCGCGTCTTCGGTTTGCCTCCGGCCCGGGATGCGGCGCGGATTCTCGCGCAAATGCGCGGTCGTACCGACTGAGGGCGCTTCAGTCCGACTTGTACCACTGACTCTGTTTCACGTCATCGCGCTGGCGAATGCGGGTACCGATCAATGGCCATGAAAGCGCCGCCACTGGCACCCACCCGACCATTGCGCATACCATGCTGCGACCTCAAACCGTCAGGTGTCGCCCATGATCAAAGCCAGTTTGCGAAGCCACCTGACTCTCTGGTTTGCCGGTTTGTCGCTGCTCACGCTGGTGAGTGTGGGTTTCTACGTGGGCCACATCGCCACCGAGCAGATGAAGCAGGCCAGCGGCAATGCGTTGTTGAGCACGGCAAGGTCGGCGGCCGAGCTGTTGGGCGCGCAACTGCATGAGCGTCAGCTCGAAGTGTCCCTGCTCAGTCGAGCGCCGTTTTTCAAGCATGGCGACCTGGACGATCCGGATATCTTGTCGTCGATGGAGTTGCGTTCGCAGTCCCGCGCCGAGTACGCCTGGATGGGCGTGGCTGACGCCAACGGGCGTGTACGGCAAGCCGTGAACGGCCTTCTGGTGAATCAATCGGTGAAGGAGCGCCCCTGGTTCCAGGCCGGGTTGCGCGGCGCCTATACCGGCGATCCTCATGAAGCAGTCTTGCTGGCCAAACTGCTGCAGGGAACCGCCGGTGGCGAGCCTTTGCGCTTCATCGATTTCGCCGCGCCGATCCGCAATGCCAAAGGCCAGGTGATCGGTGTGCTGGGCGCGCATGCCCATTGGAGCTGGGTCACGCGGATTGTTGACGCAGCGGTGCTGCGCAAGGACATGACGCCCGAAGTGGAGGCACTGATCGTCGACCACGACGGCAAAGTGCTCTACCCGGAAGCACTCATGGGGCAACGCGTGGCGAACATGCCGGTCGCCCGGGGAAACCATTCCGATACCGCAGACTGGTCAGTCGGCAACGGTTACCTGACCAGCGTCGTCGCGGTGCCCACGCCCTTGAGCACGGACCTTACGTGGTACATCGCGGTCCGCCAGCCACTGGATATCGCGCTTCAACCCGCACGTATTTTGTTTTACAAATTGCTGGTGCTGGGGGTGATTGCTGCGGTCGTGTTCGGCCTGGTGGCGTACTACCTGGCGCTGTACCTCAGTCGCCCGATCGAGCAGCTGGCAAAGTCGGCCAAACAGGTTCAGAACCAACAGCCCGGGGTGACCTTCCCCCGTGATCATTCGGTGCGAGAAATTGCCCAGCTGGGCCAGTCCCTCCAGGGCATGACGGAGTCCTTGCTCGGCAAGGAGCGCGAATTGCAGGAAGCCAATGCGTCGCTGGAAGCCACGGTCGCGCAACGCACCGCCGCCCTCACCCAGGCCAATGCCGACTTGTTGAAACTGGCCACCCACGACGCACTGACCGGCGTGTACAACCGGCGCCGATTCGACGAGAAACTGGATGAGTGCAACCTGCTGTTTCAACGCACCGGACGGCCCTTCGCGTTGCTATTCATCGACGCCGACCACTTCAAGCAGATCAACGACACTCACGGCCATGCAATCGGCGATGAAGTCCTGCACCAACTCGCCCGACTGATTGAGGACAACACCCGCGCCACCGACTTCGTGGCCCGCTACGGGGGCGAGGAGTTTGCGGTGCTGTTACCGGAAGTCGAGGAACCGGAGAGCCCCGAGGTCGTTGCCGAGAAGATTCGCGCTGCGATTGCCGAGGCTACTTTTGCTTCGGTCGGGCACGTTACGGTGAGTATCGGCATCGGCCTGGCCGAGTCATCGGACAGTAATACGACCGCGCTGATTAAACGCGCCGATCAGCAGCTTTATCAGGCGAAGTGGTCGGGAAGGAATCGGGTGGCGCAGCAAGCCAGAGTGACGGAACGCCAATGACCTCCAGCTTCCACTGATGAAAACCCGGTTAAACCGCAAGGCTATTCACTTAAGAAAATCTTCAGCTGAGCAAAACCTGTGGCGAGGGGATTTATCCCCTCGCCACAATTGCGCATCCGCAATCAAGACCGGGTATTGGGTTTACTGAACGTTTTTCAGCTTGACCACATCACCGGAGATCTTGGTGGTGTAACCGGTCAGGACCCAGGCCCAGAACCAGTTTTCCTGCACCTGGGTGTTGATCATCGCGTCGCCGCCCTTGGCTTTGATCGCCGCGTTCTGAGCGCGAACAAAACGGTTGTTCTGCTGGATCGGGATCACGCCGAACAGCAGCAGGCCCGTGGCGCTCGCTTCACTGTGGCCCAAGACGGTGTACTGGCTGCTTTCATAGTGCTGGGTATTCATCGGCGTGCCGGTGCATCCCGCCAAAACCAGACCGAACAGCGCAACCGCGACAACTTTACTAACGTACTTCACTGAAAAAACTCCATGAGATAGTGCCCGGGATCCGTCTCTCGGGCGGCGCACACTCTAACGGATGAGATGGCCAATTGGTATCAGCTAAAGCAGGTGATTTTCCGCCCCTTGGTTGGCGGTGGCTTTTGGTCGATAGGGTGAAACGTCGCGCCTCAGCTCTGAGTTATCGCAGCCGGTGAATGCGCAGTTGAAACAGGCTCGTCGTCCAGCTTGATAAACATTGCCAGCATCGGCCCCATCCGCCGCCATGGGGATTGAAATGGCATAACCTTAGAGATTGACTCACTGAACGGCATTAGTTCTTTGCTCATTTCGCCGGTTTGGCACGCGCGGCCGCTCGCGAGGTGTTGAGCGCGACGGCAGCGTTAATCAACGCCCTCAACGCTTTCTCATTAATCTCATCCTCTTCATGCACATCTATCGCCCGTCGCGTATTGCCTTCAAGACTCGCGTTGAAAAGCCCCGAAGGATCCTCCAGCGACGCCCCCTTGGCGAAGGTCATCTTCACAGCGTTCTTCTACGTCTCGCCGGTGCAGATGATGCCGGTATGCGATCACACCGGAACGCCCCACCAATCACTCAACTCCTTGATCCTCGCGTCTATCAGCGAAGAGGCCTCTTCACCCTGTCCGTCCTTCGCGCCGATCGTTTCCTTTTTCATCGGGTTGCCGCTCCTTCAGGATGGTGTTTGCCCGCTTCAGGATAGTTGCCGTTTGCCCGCCGCTTGGGCCTCGCTGACTGACGGTTTGCGTCCAGAGAAATCCCGGGGCTCAGCACCCCATCAGTGCCTGGCCATCAATCCATGGAGCACCCCGACCCTTAGACCCGCTTCGGAAGGTGTCATGTGCGAGATGCCAAAAACCTTGAACGCAGCCAGCATGACCACCAGCCCACCCGGCAAACTGCTCAGGCGATGGGGTTGCAAGCCCGCCAACCCGAGCTGATTGACATGCCCCGCTTCAAGCAGACGCAACGACAAGCGCAGAAGGCCGCCGTAAGTGATTCCGTCTTGGCCATCGTCATTCAAACCGTTGGCCTTGAGGACTTTGGCGAGCATCCGCGCGGTGCCTGAAGAACCGATGGCCTGCTGCCAACCCAGCGCACGGTAACGACGTGCGACCTTTTCAAACTGCACGGTAGCCACCCGCTCGGCTTCCAGCAGGGCCTGAGCCGTAATGCACCCGCCCTGAAAGTACCGCGTGCCAAAGGTGCCGCTGCCAATAGCAATGCTTTCGGTCAACAGCGGCTGAGTGCCCTTCCCTAGAATCAACTCGGTGGAGCCGCCGCCAATATCCACCACGAGCCGCATACTCGCGGCACTCGGTATCGTGTGGGCAACCCCGGCATACACCAGCCGGGCTTCTTCGTGCCCGGAGATCACGTCAATCCGAAAACCGAGATGGCGCTCGGCACTGGTCAAAAACAGTTGGGCATTGTCCGCTTCGCGCACCGCGCTGGTCGCCACGGCCCGCACCCGTCCGGCCTCAAAGCCGCGCAGTTTTTTGCCAAATCGCGCGAGCGCCTGCCACCCCCGATCCAACGCCAACTCATCCAGCGCACCGCCCTGGAATCCCTCAGACAAACGGACGGGCTCGCGCAGGGTTTTGACTTCCTGGATCACGATCTGCTGGTTGCGTTTGATCGACTGGCCAATCATCAGGCGAAACGCATTGGAGCCCAGGTCAATGGCCGCAAACAGAGGGGCATCTCCTTTCATGGTGAAGATTCCTGGCAAATTCATCTGCCCGCGGACGGGTTGCGCTGGGTGTTCAAGACGGTTTGTGATGATCCTGCCACGCCTTAGGTGACACCAAGATGACAAGGCCCTTTATTGACCGTACAACGGCAGTCTCGATAGAGGCTGCCGCTTCCCGTGAAGACTTTCGCGCTGGCACGCGGGTATGATCCGGGATACCTCCCATGGACCCCTCTCTATGCCAGCGTCCACCCTCCGCCCCTCTCCCGCGCCATTACTCCAGCCAGGCGAAACCGTCGTCTTGTTCGACGGCGTGTGCAAGCTGTGCAACGGCTGGGCAAGGTTCCTGATCCGCCACGACCACCACCGGCGCGTGCGGCTGGCGGCAGTGCAATCGCCCGAGGGGCAGGCCCTGCTGGCGTGGGCAGGTTTGCCCCTGGATCAATTCGATACCATGGCCGTGATTCGCGACCGGCACTACTGGGTGCGTTCGGATGCCGTCTTTGAAGTCATCGCCCAATTACCCGGTGCCTGGCGCCCATTGAGACTGTTGCGCGCCTGCCCGCGCAGACTGCGGGATTGGGCCTACGACCGCATTGCGCTGAATCGATATCGGCTCTTCGGAAAATACGACACGTGCCTGTTGCCCACGCCCGACCATGAGCGTCGATTCTTGAAAACGCCAACGTGAGCGCCTTGAAACGCATCCACTGGATCGCCCGGGGAAGCCTGGCGTTCATGTTTGGCTACCATGGTCTGGTACCCAAGCTGTTGTGGTTGAGTCCTGGCGAGCGAACCATGATTCAAGCCCATGGCATTGATCAGGTGGAGTTGTTTGCCTATGCCACCGGGGTCGCTGAGATTGCCCTGGCCTTATGGATATTGCTCGCGCCACGCATCACCTGGCCGTTGATTATTACCTCGACAGCACTGGCTGGGCTGCTGCTGGATGTCGCGATTTTCAATTCGTCCATGCTCAAGGATGCCTTCAATCCCGTCACCCTCAATGTGGCCGGACTGGCGCTGTGTGCGGTGGCCTGGAATAGCAAGGCTTGAGCAAACAAGTGTGAACCAATCCGCGCGCGGGACGTCTCTCGGCCAAAACCGGAATTTCCCTGCATCGCCATGTATCACAGTGTGTCTGGCTATCCTCTTGATACATCCGTTTTCACCGGGCCTGCGTTTCGACACAGGCCAGATACGTCACCGCGTTGAAATGCATTCAAGGTTTCAAGGGGCTCAGCCAGAACCCTTGGCCAACGCCTTGCAACGGAGACATCACCATGAAGATGGCAATGCAGAACAAAACCGGCATGACTCGCCGCCACCTGGTCGGCTCGTCGATCCTGGCGTTTGCCCTGTTCGGCGCGCTCGGCGAGGCCCACGCACAAACGCCCGCCACCGCGCAGCCTGCCGCGATCAAAGCCGACGCCACTCAGGCAACACCCTCCCCGTTCGGCCCGCTGAAGCACATCAAGGCGGGACTGCTTAACGTGGCTTACGCCGAAACTGGCCCGGCCGACGGGCCGGTGGTGATTCTTCTGCATGGCTGGCCGTACGACATTCACAGCTATGACGAAGTCGCCCCGCTGCTTGCGGCGAAGGGTTATCGCGTATTGATGCCGTATGCCCGTGGCTACGGTGATACGCATTTCCTGTCTGACAAAACCCTTCGCAACGGCCAACCGGCCGCGCTGGCCAGTGACGTCATCGACTTCATGGATGCACTGAAGATCAAACAAGCCGTTCTCGGCGGCTACGACTGGGGCGCGCGCTCCGCCGGCATCGTCTCGGCGCTGTGGCCAGAACGGGTCAAGGCGCTGGTTGCGGTCAGCGGCTACCTGATCGGTAATCAGGCGGCCGGCAAGAACCCGCTGCCGCCCAAGGCCGAATTGCAGTGGTGGTATCAGTTTTACTTCGCCACCGACCGCGGTCGCGCCGGGTACGAGAAAAACACCCATGACTTTGCCAAGTTGATCTGGCAACTGGCCTCGCCAAAATGGGCGTTCGATGACGCCACCTTTGACCGCAGCGCAAAGGCGCTGGACAACCCCGACCATGTCGAGATCACCGTCTTCAACTACCGCTGGCGCCTGGGCATGGTCCAGGGCGAGCCTCAATACGAGGCGCTCGAACAGAAACTGGCCACGGCGCCGTCCATCAGCGTGCCGACCATCACCCTTGAAGGCGATGCCAACGGCGCGCCGCACCCTGCCCCCGAGGATTACGCCAAGCGCTTCACCGGTAAATACCAGTTCCGGCTGATCAGCGGCGGCATCGGTCACAACCTGCCGCAGGAAGATCCACAGGCGTTCGCCAAGGCGGTGATCGACGCGGATCACCTTTGAGGACGATCTGAAATAGCCCTTTCACAACGACGGCTCGTTTTATCAACGAGCCGTTTTTTTTTGTTGGAAAAAAATCCCGTTGACCCAGCCCGCAGACATTATTCGAGCAGCGAGATCAGGCGCGGCTCCAGGGAGGTTTCGAGCACTTCCAGCAGGGCCAGCGTCACCGGCAATTTGAAGCGCCGCCGTCCCGCGCTGCCGGGGTTGAGGTAAAGCTGCTCGCCGCGCCACTCTATCCGTGGCTTGTGCGAATGGCCGGTGATCACCAGCTTAGTAGCGGAGTCGAGCCCGACCGGGACGTCGGCGATATCATGCACCAGGAGCGTTTCCCATCCGTCGAGATCAAAACGAAGAAGGTCGGGGATTTTTTCTGCCCATGGGGCGTCCAGGTCATTGTTCCCGCGGACGACGTACAGCGGGGCGATAGCTTTGAGTTGATCGAGAATGTCGGCGTTGCCGATGTCGCCCGCGTGAATGATCCGTTCACAACCCGCCAAGGCAGCCAGGGCTTCGGCGCGGAGCAAACCGTGGGTATCGGAAATCACACCAACTTTCATGCGCCGCTCCAGATCAGGTTGAAAGATGAGCGCAGTGTAACGCGGCTGTGAGCAGTGCTACGGAACAGGCTCCAAGACTGATCCCGTTACAGCTCCGTCCCGCACCGACCGCCTGACCTCAGCCTGTATGGCATAAGCCGGCGCCTCCACAGCATTGAAATCTTGTGTATAGCGCTGGGCAAACCCGCCTACCCCCCATTCCTGAAACTGCTGCACATGCTTGAGCTCATGAGCCCAGAGCACGTTGTTCTGTTCTGCGGTTTCCGCGTCCCGGAAGAGGATGATGTCGATCAGCGTCACGGCACCCACATCCGGGTTTTGCAGCATGGCAGTGGCGGCGTTGAACTGGCCGTTGTCGCTGACTTTGTAGCGCGCGGCATCGAGGACGCTGGGATCGTACCAGCGCAGCAGTTGCTCCCGAATGTGCGGTGGAATGGGTTGCAGGCCAGTGGTGGCGGCTTCAGCGCGGGCTTGGGTCAGCCATAACGCCAAGGCCGGCGCGGCGATCTGGTAGAGGTCATCCGTCAGTCCCATGTCTGGCAGGCAGATGCAGCCGTCCAGGCAAATTTGTTTCTCGCCAGCCGGGCAGGCGTTGGTCTGGGCTGGCACTTCAAGCGTCAGGCATAGAACAAACAGCGCCACCAGGCGCGTGGTGATGGGCGGCATTGGGCGCTCCGCGAACAGTGAGTCTGCGCGCTGCAAAAAAATCGCTGGACACGACAGACCACGGTTTCCTGTAACTCACTCGCTCTCAGAGGAAGTGATGGGGTCAAGACTGGATTCAGCAGCGAGCTTCAATCGGTCAGCCTTGCTGATGTATTTAGACTTGCTTGCCGGTGCCAGTTTGGCACTGGCCTTTTTGGCGTGCGCCTTTAATAACTGCTTTATTTTTTTTTGACGATTCATGGTGTTCCACTCGGTTTGTCAGCGGTCGAATGATATCAGCTTAAATTGCCGGACCAGATCCCTGGGGTGCACACAGACTGCACAACCCAGGAAATAGACGGTGAATCGCGGGCGTTGGCAGAACCGCCTGACACCGAACGCCTGCCACCCGCTATCCGGCGAAGGCTGCGTGGAGCATTACCCGAGGGAATGTGCAGGGAAGTACGTGTAACCCACCTCGCCGTAACGGGTGTAATACGTTGATCGGTCCGCTTCGGCTAACGGCCAGCCGTGCTTGAGACGCTCCGCAAGATCCGGGTTGGCGATAAAGGGTCTGCCAAAGGCGATCAAGCCCACCAACCCGGTGCCGAGCGCAGCCTGCGCGCTGTTGCGATCAGTGAAGCCACCGCACCAGATGATTGCGCCAGGGAACGCGGCCCGATCCCCGGCCAGCAGCGTGTGGTCGAGGTGGTGAGCGTTGAACTCAGCAACCTCCATGTTCTGCGCAGGCATCAGCTAGTAGACCAAGTGCAGGTAGGCTACGCCGAGACGGCCCAGACGCTCGGGTAGGAAAATTCGGTGAACCGAGGCTGATCGCTACATAAGGGGCCCCGTCATGGACGCCGACGGCTACTCCACCCTCACCTGCACTAAGCCGCTGTTTCGCCGCCTTGCGGTTTAACCGCGCCATACCTCACGCCAGCCCGAAGCGCATGACGGAGTTTCAGGGCCGGCCGTTCGATGCAGTAGTACGAAACGCAACTCAACCCGAACGACAGGATCAGAACGGCTGCAACGATGTGCGCGTCGTAGGCAACGGGCCAGAAAGCACGCAGGAAGTACATCACCACAAAGTGATTCAAAAACACGCCATAGCTGATGTTCCCGAGGAACTCGTCAACCCGATGAAACCTGAGTTTCGTCAGCACGTACACGGCCGGGATGCCTAACGCTATGCCCGCTGTCACCTCCGCGTTAAACGGCCGGCGCTCAATCAGCCCCGCTTCGATTGCCGCAAACATCAAGGCAGCCACCACGGCAGTGCTGGCAGCGATCGCTAATCCCTTCGCCTGCGGTTTGTACAGGTAGCTGCCGCACAAGAACATGAACAAGACACCCGGCAACAGGCGATAGCCGTACACATCGGTGTTTATGAAACCAAAACACGCGACCATAAATACGGCGACTGACACGGCAAACGCAACGTCCCTCGCCTTGTAGATCATCAGGAAAGGAATCACCAGGTAGAAACACATCTCGAGCCCCAGTGACCAGGCCGGCGGCAAAATCAGCGACCCAGCAACCCCGAACATGTAGAAGCCGAGGGGCACCATAGTGAGGCTCGCCGCGATGTTCCCGAGCGTCAGCTCGGCGGCTTGAGGCGTGCCGGGCAGCAGGCAATAGATCACGGCGCAGGATGCCAGGAAGTAGAACAGGAACTGCGGGTAAAGCCGCAAAGCCCGGTCGAGGTAGAACAGACCGATTTTCTGCGGCGCCTTGTAATTGCGCTCGATGAGCGAGGTCATTACGAAGCCGCTGATGATCAGAAAGGAAATAACGGCAACCACGCCGGGGTTAAGCCCCGCGAACGTCTTGCCCATATGAGAAACGGCCACAAAAATAGCCAACAGCAAACGATAAGCGCCCATTTACACCCCAGACGTCTTTGTATTTATGGCGCGTAAACTACGATGCTTTTCGTCCAGAGGACAGGATTATTTCGTGCTGCAAAAACTTGCCTTCATCTGCGCGATATCGACCACGCGATCCGTGAGGAACCAAAAAAAAGCCCCGCAACCGAAATGCGGGGCGGGGCAGAAAATTGGTTGGTTGCGGCCAACCAAAGGAGCGCTTGAAAAACGTTTACGGGCCGGGGTCAGATGCAATCCTGGGCGGCGCGTTCAAAACTCGAAGGCAGGAAGTTCGAGGCCAGCAAATGCCGTTCGTAGATGAACACCTTGCCGCCACTGCCGACCTTGTAGGCTTCCAGCACGTTGTTCGCAGAGACTTTGCTCGGCACCACGATCCGGTAGCTGCGCTGGGTCTGCGAGACGGTCGGGTTCAACGCACTGCCCTGCAATTTCGGTACGACGCAGTCGGCGTACTGGGCGGGTGTCTTGCGGGTCTGCAAGGTCAGCGTCGGGTCGTTCGGCGCAGAGGCGCAACCGCCGAGCAACAAAGAGGTAAACGCCATGGCAAGCACAAATAAAGGGCGCATGGATGTCATCCTGAAAATAAAAAGTCCGGTTCATCACGCGACGGAACAGCATCACGGGCGGTGTTCGATGGGGGCGATTTTCCGGTTAATTGCGACAAAGCAGAACTTGTGTTTCTTGATTGTCACTATTGCCTCCAGCAATAGTTGCGCACCGTGCAGACTCGTACACACTCAATCACAACCGAAAAAGATTGATGAGGCCTCTCCTTGAGAACGTTTGACCTGATCCGCGACGCCGTCCTGCCCGATTTCCGTGACCGGGTGGCCGAGTACTTGATCGAGTACGAAACCGTACTGCTGTGCGAAAACCCGCTCGACCCGGAGCTGGTCCGTGCCACCGCCAACCAGCTGCGCGGTTATTTGCGCGGGTTGAACACCACGCGGGTGTTGGGCATGGCGGAGTGGGAGGAGCTGGATCGGCGGGTGGTCAATACGTGGCTTCAGTGCCTGACCAATGACAGCGGGTCCAGACACAGGCCTCGGTCGATGTGACGGTCCACCCGTTGGCGGATCATCTAGTGGGGAATCGCGCTACGCCCTGCCGGGCATTTCCAACAGCATCATGGTGGCGGAGATCACGACGAACCGAGTGCTGGACAAGATTGATCCACCCAAGCAGGTGCGGTCTGCCGTGGTGAATGGGTAACGGATGTCAGGCCGTACAGCGGTGCCTTTTTTGGGACCGCCGCGCGGCCCAGCGGGACGGTGCGGCGCTCCGACAAGTTCCCTCGCCACAGTTTCTTGCTCGACCGAAGATTGTCTCAAGCGAACAGCATCCGCCTCGTACCAGGTTTTAATCGGGACTGAAGCAATAGGCCGCCAGTTTGTTGCCGTCCAGATCACGGGCATAGGCCGCATAGGCGTTCGGTGCCCAGCCACGCGGTCCCGGCAGGCCTTCACAGGTACCGCCAGCGGCCAATGCGGCGGCATGAAACGCGTCGATGGCGGCACGGGTCGGTGCTTCGAAACTGATGGTCACCCCATTGCCGACGCTGGCAGGTGCGCCGTTCGCCGGTTTCAGAACGAAGAAAGACGGTGCGTTTTCGCCCCAGATAGAACCGTTGTCGCCGAGGTCGGCAATGCGCTTCTGGCCCAGTTCGCCCAGGACGTTGTCGTAGAAACTGCGGGCGTTGTTCAAATCATTGGTGCCGACTGTAACGTGAGTGAATACGCTCATTTTTTAGCTCTTCGTCAGGTGGAGAATGACGCGCAGTACGGCGTCGGGATTTGGCCAAGAATGTGCCCCGAACATTTGAAAGAACAGTGATGAATCGGCATTAATCCGATGTGAGCAGCGCATAGACACAGAGGTGGCCTTCACAACAGTCGATGCCTTGATACTCTGTGTGCCCCATGACCATGGACATCAGCACATGGAAGTAGCACCACACTTCATCATTCTTGAAACCACCCATTGGCTTCTCAATCATCACATGACGTCGGCGCTTCCCGGCTATCTGATGCTGGGGTCGAAGACCCACGTCAACTCGCTGGCTGAACTTCCCGACGGTGCACTGGCGGAGTTGGGTGGGCTGATGGCCAACATCCAGAAAACCCTTGAATGGCAGCTTAAGCCGAAATGGCTCTACATCAGCCGATTCGGTCACGACCCTGGCTATCCCATCCACTTTCACTTCATTCCGGTGTACCCCTGGGTCGAGGCGCTTTTCTGGAAAGATGCCCGGTACAGGCTTTTGCAGACATTCGCCAGCGACGAAAACGCCCAGTCACTGACTGACGGAGCGGAACTCACGCTGTTCATCTGGCGTGAATTTGGGGAGAGTCCAGAGCCGCCGGAAGTTCAAGGGCCGTCAATCAACCAGGTTATTGATGATCTACGCATAGCATTCAGATAGGGGGAGCGGGTTTGTTCGTTCCGGGTCGATGTCTTTCGTGAACGGTAGTTATTGGTCGGTCACGAAGGGCTACCATCGGCCAGAAGCAATGGGATGGACTCCTCCTCACCTCGGCATCTTGAGTGCCAGACTGAAAGTGCAAACCACAGTCAATAGTGAGAAGGAGTCCACACATGAAGCTTATGCGCATTGGGGTCGACTTGGCCAAGAACGTGTTTCAGATTCACGGCGTGGATCGTCATGAACAGCCCGTCTGGCGGCAGCGTTTACCGCGCGATCGCTGGCTGCAAACGGTGCTGGAAAAGATCGAACCCGGCTGTGAGATCGGCATGGAAAGTTGTGGCGGTGCGCACCATTGGGCGCGGCAGCTACAGGCACGCGGATTGCGGGTGCGGCTGATCGCGCCTCAATTCGTCAAGCCGTACGTCAAGAGCAACAAGAACGACGCCAACGATGCCGAGGCAATCTGTGAGGCAATGAGCCGCCCCAGCTTGCGCCTCGTCGCCGTCAAGACCATCGAACAACAGGATATCCAGGCGACGCATCGCATCCTGGCCGGCTTAATCGAACAGCGGACGGCCAAAGCCAATCAGATTCGTGGGTTGATCGCCGAGTACGGCCTTGTTGCACCGAAGGAATTACTGATGCTGCGTCGCGCAATACCGTGCTGGCTAGAAGATGCAGATGACGGTTTGACGGCACGCTTTCGTCGTCTGCTAAATGGCTTGTGGGATGACCTCCGCGCACTGGATGAGCGCGTGAGCGAGCTCGATGGCGAGATATCTGTGATCGCGGCAAGCGAGCCAACGGCCGTCCGTTTGCAACAGCTGCGTGGCGTCGGCCCGATGATCGCCACCGCGCTCGTTGCTGCCATCGGTGATGCCAGTCAGTTTGCCAACGGTCGACAGTTGGCCGCCTCGCTAGGGCTAACGCCAAGGCAACACAGCTCTGGCGGCAAGGATCGACTGCTTGGCATCAGTAAACGTGGCGATGCTTATCTGCGAACGCTGATGATCCACGGTGCGCGGTTGGCACTGCGCACAGCCAAGTCCAAAGACGATCGACTCAGCCAGTGGGCTGTCCGATTAGCCGAGCGCTCACATTCCAATGTGGCCGCTATCGCACTGGCCAACAAAACTGCACGCATGGCTTGGGCGATGCTGCGCAACGGCACTGATTACCAACCGGATCGGGCAGCGGCCTGACCTATTCACCCTGGGAGAAGCCCCCCACACCACGATTGCGAAGCAACCCGAGCAATGGCAAACCGGTCGAACCGGCGTCGGCAAAACCCTCAAGTGTCCAGGTGCGCAAAGCACGTAGAAGCGATTGGGAGCCGACGCGCGAATAGCCCATCATGGCCCTGCATCGAAACGATGCCGCAGTCAGAGGCCGAATATACGTGTGCAGTCGGCACGGGCGCCAAAGCGAAGGGGGCTTGCAAAGAGGAGGAGTCCATATACGGACATTCAGGCCATGGAAAATAGATTTGTCCCGTTATTACAGCATCGCTTAGATACAGTGAAAAGTTCGCGACCGAGAGCTCGTGCAGTGTCCATATGACCAGTCGGACCCTGCGTTTCCGATTCGAGCAGGAGTTCGGACGTCACGACGCATACGCCGCAATAATCGAAGATCCCATGGTCAATCTGCGTCTTCATGGCGTCGGCATAGCCGTGCCACTCATAGGTTCTCCCGTCGGCGCCGCCGACACCGACAAGATGAACCCGCAGGTGACGAAGCTTCTTCACCAGCTTGGCATCCGAACTGAAATCGAACGCCCAGCCATTGGCGAACACGCGATCGATCCATCCCTTGAGAAGCGCTGGCATCGACCACCAGTAGACGGGATAGACCAGCACAAGAGCATCGGCGCGATCGATCCGCGCCTGCTCGGCGACAACATCGGCGGGGGGCGGTGCCTCCCTGTGATGGACAGCGAGATCAGCCGCAGTGAACCTCGGATCGAACGCTTCCGCCGAGAGGTCCGCGATTTCGAAGGAGTTGCCGGGATCGGCCAGGGATAAGCCTTCGGCGACTTGCGCAGCGAGGCTATGGGTGAGGGACTGGGGATCGTGATGAGCGACAACGATGAGTGCGTGCATGTCGAAAACTCCTGCTACTGATTGAGGGCGAAAGGGCAAACCTTATATACTCCTGGTAAGTTACGCCTAGTAAGTTACTTTTGGTATATAGCCATGTCAAGCATCGAGACAAGAGAGCAGAATTCCAGTCCGCAGCCGCGTCGGCGCATGTCAAGGGAAGAGAGGCAACGCCAGTTGCTGGACGTCGCCTGGCGGCTAGTCCGGGAGGAAGGCACGGAAGCCTTGACGCTTGGACGGCTCGCCGAGCAAGCGGGCGTGACAAAACCCGTGGTTTACGACCATTTCAGCACGCGGCCCGGGTTGCTGGCGGCGCTCTATCAGGAGTTCGATGCTCGCCAGACCGCACTCATGGACGCCGCGCTTCAGACAAGCGAATCCACCTTGCTGGACACGGCGACGGTCATCGCATCGTCTTACGTCGACTGCGTGCTTCTCCAGGGCAACGAGATACCCGGCGTGATCGCGGCGTTGGCCAGTTCACCGGAGCTGGAAAAGATCAAGCGCGAATACGAAGCGATCTTCATGAACAAGTGCCGGATGGCCCTCTCCCCATTCACCAGAGAGGGTGCTATCTCGCCCGCGAGTCTTCGGGCGATGCTCGGTGCAGCCGAGGCCCTGTCCCATGCTGCCGCAACCGGAGAAATCACACCCGAGCAGGCGCAGGACGAACTCTTCGAAACGATCATCGCAATGGTCGACAGAAGCGCGCGCGGTGGCACGCAAAGTGCCGACGAGGGTGGCGAGCTGAGCGCCTAGTGAATCGGAACGCCAAACAGCAGCTAGCTCACGAATCTATCCGACGTTGCACCGAACGTCCGAAAAGGGTCGGTTGCGGCCCTTCACGACAGGCAGCAATCGGCCAACAGCGGACGCTCGCGGCTTAGCTCAGATCTTACGTATACAGTAATATCCGTCTGCACCGCCCAAGCTATGGAGTCGGGCTATTAGCCATGAAGGGATCAAGTGAATCTACAACTTGAAATTGAGAGGATCTTCGGGGGTAAAGCATTTGCCAGGCCGCTTTTCTATTCCTATCCAGGAGGTCTGCGTTTTGAGCTCTCTGAAACTGGCGGAGTGATTGAGCAATTTCTAACAGCACTACGAAAATCAACAAAGATCTGCAGCGATATCTTCCTTGATGACGCGACGCTTGTTGCTTGTCTGCGCATTCATTCTGGCAGCAACCGATTTGCTCATCGGCCCCTGATTCACGCTCTTCGATCTGCCGGCATTAACATACCCACGGAATTCTCAGTCTGGAGTGAGGAGATAGATCCGGAGGAATGGTTTTGCGAAAGGGAGCCGGAGTATTGGATCAACATCGCATTTGAAGCGCCTGCGACTCTGCTTCAAGCATTTCTTTGGTGTGCTTTGGCTAGGGACTTTGCCGCAATTCAGCCTAAACCCAACTGCGTTTTATACCTCTTCAATTTGAAGAAGCACGTCATGGTTTTTCCCTACGACGATAGAGGTATGGATGTGGTCGGCCCCAACAAAGATCTGC
This sequence comes from Pseudomonas sp. LBUM1660, assembly GCF_059695935.1. NCBI lineage: Bacteria > Pseudomonadati > Pseudomonadota > Gammaproteobacteria > Pseudomonadales > Pseudomonadaceae > Pseudomonas > Pseudomonas sp. LBUM1660. Next base: position 3,886,946 of record NZ_CP166795.1, read on the forward strand.
TTTCACAGCTGTATCGTCTGCATCATACATACCTGCTGGATTACGACCGACACACGATGGACACCACATTTGCAGGGCCTGCGCGCTAGCCTCATTGCTTACATTGGAGCTGAAACCGTGCCCACAGCCCACATGGCCACCGTCTCCTTTGGGTCGTTTTCTGCCCTTCGCGATGGGCAGAAATCGGCCAGAAGCAGTCACTCACGAACCTTGTCAGATGGTACGCCGAAGGTGCATTTCACAGATCCCCGATAAACCAAAAGCAGTCTGTCGACAATAACAATTCTGCCTGATTATTTGCGGATACCAGGTTCAGGGCGTGCCCCGAAGTAACTGATGCCTTCCAGGGATGCTGTCGTTGTTGCACGTCAAATACCAAAATTTTTCACGACCTAAAGCACTTTTCCCACTGCAATTGCAGCCAAGCGAAAAAGCCATAGGAGAGCCTTCGCTAGCTATGGCTGCGTGTCGCCTGATGATCGGCACCGTATCCAGGGTGCAGACAATGCCAAGTCGAACCAGTCTTCTGAATCAGCACTTCGTCAGTGTTACTGCCGATGCGATTTATCGCGGTTCAAGTAGCCAATTGCTGCATTGCGCACCGGCGTTCTAGGCAATTTGACGAGCGCGGTTCTCCCAGAACGGCTTGCGCAGTTCGGTTTTCAACACTTTCCCGACACTGGACAATGGCAACGATTCCCGGAACTCGACACTACGCGGAACCTTGTAACCGGCGATACATTCACGGCAGTGGGCGATAACCTCCTGCTCGGAGATGCGTGCTCCAGGTTTGCAAACGATCATTGCGTGAACCGTCTCGCCCCACTTGTCGCTGGGGATGCCTATTACTGCAACTTGGGTAACGGCCGGAAGTCTGACGATGGCGTTTTCGACCTCGGCGGTATAGATGTTCTCCCCGCCGCTCACAATCATGTCCTTCAGCCGGTCGCAGATATAGACGAAGCCATCTTCGTCCATGTAGCCGCCATCGCCAGTGTGCATCCAGCCGTTTCGCAGCGCTTCGGCAGTGGCTTGCACGTTGTTCCAGTAACCGAGCATGACATTCGGCCCGCGTGCGACGATCTCCCCCACGGTGCCACGCGGCACCTCCCGATCTTCGGCATCAACGATACGGATTTCAACGCAGTTGACCGGCACCCCCGCCGAGTACATCTTGCCGCTGCGCTGATGCTCCTCGCAGTGATACTCGGCATTGAGGATGCATGCGAAGGGAGACAGTTCGGTCATGCCGTAGCCCTGGATGAAGTCGGCTGCCGAAAAGGACTGGCGGGCTTGGTCGAGCAGCGCCGGGGAGATTGCCGAAGCGCCATAAGTGATTTTCCTTAGCGCGCTCAGATCAAGTTTGGCCGCAGCGGGATTGACTTCGCGCCAATCGAGGAGCATCTGCAGCATGGTCGGCGCCAGCATGGTATTGCTGATCCTTTCCAGGCCGATGCATTCAAGTACCTCCTGCGGTTTGAAGGTCGATAACACCACATGCGTACCGCCGCTAATAAACAGTGAGACCATTGCCGACAGATCGGCTATATGGAACATCGGCATGGCATGCAAGAAGATAGTCTGAGGTCTGATCCCGGTCTGGTTGAAAGTGGCCAGGGCTGATAAAACGAGATTGTTATGACTGAGCATTACCCCTTTGGGGAAGCCTGTGGTTCCACCGGTATAAAAGACGCCCAGCAGAGAATCGCCACCACGAAGGGCATCTTCGACCGGCTCATACTGGGTGATCAGCATTTCGTAGTTGAGCATGCCCGGCGGTGTTTCGCCGTCGCCGGCATAAATCATCAGGCGCAGGGTTTTCGCAGCAGCGCTGATTTTTCCTGCCAGATCCAGGAAACTATCGTCGACGATCAGTACACAGGTTTCAGAATCGTCCAATGAATAGACGATCTCCGCAGCGCTCCAACGGATGTTCACCGGGTTGAGCACTGCATCTGCCCAAGGGACCGCCAGATAGTATTCGATGTAACGCTGCGAATTTAGCGAAAGCATCGCCACCCGCTCGCCGCGGGTCACGCCCAGGCCTTTTAGTGCGCCGGCCAGACGGGCGACTCGTTCGCCCAACTGGGCAAAGCTCAGACTACGACCTTGGTAACGAATAGCTGGTGTTTGGGGACGCTGTTGCATATGGCGATGCAACCCTTGGGTCAAGTACATCGAAATCTCCTGCCTTGTTTTTTTAAAGAGTTGCAAATTTCTTAACTGAAGGTTTGATCAGAACGTCTTGCTGGCACTGACCACTACAGTCGCCGAGCACACATCGGTGTAACCGTAGTAACTCGCGCACTCGCTCTTGGAAAGGTCCGTGTCGACGTAACTCACCCCCCAGTCGACGCCAAAAGCGCTGCGAGTCAGCTTGGCTTCCCATTCGTGATAATCACCCCGAGCCTTGCCACTGTTTGACAAAAACACATCATCCTTGAAGTCGAAACGACCGTAGCGCACCTCCAGACCGACCTGATCGACAATTTCATGGCTGTACCCCAAGTAGGTGTAGAGCGTGTCCTGGTCCTTCCCTACGTAGCTCTTCAAATCGTTGGAGTAATAACTGCCGAACTTGAAGCCATAGGCTTTGAGAATGGCGTAGACCTCACTCATGTTGAACTGTGCTTCCTTGGCATAGGTGTACTTGAGATACCCCACATCAAGGCTGACATCGTCATTGAATGGAATGAAAAAGCCTGCGTAGTAATCTTGTTCAAGCCGCGTTTTCAGGTTCATTCCAAAGTCGACGTTTGAGGTCCAGACACCCGCGTAAGCACCGCTACTGTGTATCAAGGTGGCTTCCAACTGCGCAGCGGGGTCGCCAAGTGTCATGGATAATCCGCGGCTGCGGTAATCGCTGACCACCTGCGGCTTGAGCTCCAGTTGCAGGTCGTCAGTCAGCGGCACAGCCCAGGCAGCAAAAGGCATAAGCGTGCAGCAGACAACGGTCGTAAGGGCAAGGCGATGCATAGGTCGAATCCTGTTTATTATTATTGGCAGGCAAGACTTCGTTCTTCCCGTGCCCCGAAGGGCACAGGTCAGGCATACGTTGGGCGGTTACGGGTGGCTGTAGACTTCGCGCCCGGAAAAGTAGGTCTTGAGCACTTGCGTGTCAGCCAATTGCTCATCGGGCACGCTGAACACATCGCGGTCGAGGATGATCAGGTCAGCCTGTTTGCCCGCGGTGAGAGAGCCAATCTCTTTCTCCAGGCCAATCGCCCGAGCGGCGTTGCGGGTGTAGGCGTAGAACATCGTTTCCCGATCAATGTCCTCTTCTTTATTAAGAATGCCTTTTGGGCCTTTGCGGCTGATCGCCTGGCCGATGGCTTTCCACGGATTCGGCGTGCTGACCGGCCAGTCGCTCGCACCGGCAATGGTCGCACCGTTTTTCAGCAATGAGCGCGCCGGGTACATGAACTGGAACTGCATGGCGCTGATGTAGGGTTTGAGCAAATCGATGCTCGTCTCATCCGCTGAGGCCCAGTACAGCTGCATGGAAGCAATGACATTCAAGGGCTTGAAACGGGCGAACTCCTTGGGATTGACCATCTGCAAATGGGTGATCGAATGCGTCACGCCACTCTGCCTGTCACGCCGTGCCTGCTCGATCCCATTGAGCGCTTCGCGTACCGCCCGGTCGCCGATCGCATGGACATGCACCAGCCAGCCACGGGCATCCGCGGCGCTGACCAGCTCACCGAAATGAGCCGAATCGATCAACAACTCCCCGCCTTTCTTTGAATTCTTGTAGGGGGTGAGCAACGATGCGGTTTGTGCAGGAAACTCAGCAACGCCATCGGCAAAGATCTTGATGCCCGGCAGGCTGAGATTTTCGACGCCAAGGAACTGCTTCCTGACCTGATCCAGAACGTCCAGATCCGCAGGCGCGCTTTTCGGATTGGCAACCATCAGCGCGGCTACCCGCAATTGAAGCTCACCTTTTTCCGATAACGCTTTGTAGATAGGCAAAACCCCCAACGTCTGTGCTGTGGGCTTGAAGTCGAACAACCCATCGGCTGGCATGGCATTGGCCGCGGGGTCCATCAGCGCGGTGATCCCAAGGCTGTGGTTCAGATCACGCGCGGCACGTCCGGCTGACATCAACTGATCAAAGGTCGGTGACGGCAGTTGAGACATCACTGCCGCCAAACCCGCATCTGCCACGAAGCCATTGGGGGTGCCGTCCTCATGATGGCCGATGGTCGCCACGGCTTCGCCTTTCAGCGACTTGACCCGTTCGGCATCGATACCGGCGCGCTTGAGCATCGCCTTGTTGGCCCAGCCGGTGTGATAATCCCAGCCGATAAACGCAATAGGGGTTTCAGCCCATTCACCGTGATTGAAGTGTTTCTCAAATTGAGCGACTTCACTCCAGTAGGTGGAGGGGAAACCATTGATACTGAGCATATCGCCGTGTTTTGCCTTGCCATTATCTCGCCAGGCGCGCAAGCGCTGTTCCAGTTCGTCGAAGGGCAGCATTTGTCCTTCAAGGTCGGCTGCCTTGAGTTTCATGCCGCCAAAAATGGCATGGCTGTGGCTGTCTATGAAGCCTGGCATGACGACCTTACCCTTCAAATCCACCACTTGGGTCATGGCATCTTTGAGCGAAAGAATCTCGACATCACTCCCGACCTTGAGGATACGGCCATCGGCGACCGCGACCGCTTGTTGCAGCGGCTGACCCGGCTCGGCCGTGAACACCTTGGCGTTGTAAAAGAGCAAGTCGACAGCCGCCATGCTTTCCATTGATGCAAAAGCGACAGCAATTGCCAGTGTCGTCCCAAGAAACTTCTTCATCGCCTGAACACCTTTTTTTATTAGAGTGCTCGGGAGACTATCCAAAGGAGGCGATGTTAAGAATACCTACCTCCCGAACAACATACTTTCCAGAAAGGTAAAAGCGAATGGACCAGCTCGGCGCTATCACTATGTTCGTGGCCACGGCAGATCAAGGCAGTTTTACGCGCGCGGCCTCCTACCTGGGCAAAACCACGTCGGCTCTGACCCGGGCGGTAACCCACCTTGAGACGGAATTGGGCACACGTCTTTTTGAGCGCTCTACCCGCCGAATTGCCCTAACCGAGGCCGGACAGATCTATTTGGCAAGCGCTCGACAGGTTCTGATTCAGCTACAGCAAGCTCGGGAAGATCTTGCCCAACTCCAGCAGGAGATGTGTGGCACCTTGCGCGTGGCGGCGCCACCGTCCTACGCTCCAGCGTTTCTGAATGCGGTGTGCTGTCGCTTTCTTGATAGATACCCACAGATGCGTCTGGAGGTAATTCTCACCGAAGAGTTCGTGGACCTGCTTGAGGGCAGCTACGATCTTGCTGTGCGTGACGGACCTGTGGGGCCGGATCTGATTGCCCGACCACTGACCGTCAACCGTATCCGACTTTGCGCTAGCCCACGCTATCTAGAGCGCAAGCCTCTAGAAGTCCTACCGCAAACGTTCGATCAACATGACTGGTTGATCTATCGACACCCTGCACTGAACCCGCATTACTGGTGGTTGACCCATGAAGGCGAGCGCCGGCGAATATTGCAGCCTGTGCCACGCCTATCTAGCGATAACTATGATCTTCTGTTTAATGCGCTGCTGGATGGGCAGGGATTGCAATTTTGTCCACAGTGGAGTGCAGCTCCCTATCTGCGGCGTGGCGAACTTGTGCAACTGCTCCCCGATACAGACCCGGACCCGGAGCAATTCGGTTCTACAGTCCATGTGATCTATCCGGCACACAGACGCCACACACGCAAACTCCTGGCTTTTGTTGAATGTCTTGGTAACTACCTAGAAGAAGAGGCGCTGCATTAAAGGGGCAGCGCGTGTAGTGGTCAACTAATCCCGGACACGACGTTAAGTTTTTCTTCGGCCCGAGCTGGCGCCAGCCCACCATTGAATTGATGGGGTCGAACCCAGTTGTACCGATGCATCAAGAAATGGCTGATATCGCGCTGGGCTTCTTGAGCCGTTCGGTAACCCGTGGTCGGTATCCATTCCGTTTTCAAGCTGCGGAACACGCGCTCCATTGGCGCGTTGTCCCAGCAATTCCCCCGGCGACTCATGCTCTGGCGCATGCGATAACGCCACAGCCGCTGGCGAAATAAACGACTCGCATACTGCGACCCTTGATCCGAGTGAAACAGCAGGCCCTGAGGTCTTCCGCGCTGCTCGTAAGCCATATCCAGCGCCTTGATAACCAGATCGGCGTCCGGCTTTTCCGACAACGCCCAGCCCACCACCCGGCGCGTGCAAAGATCCAGCACGACAGCCAGGTAATGCCATTTCCCCTGGGCCCAGATGTAGGTGATGTCGCCGCACCACACCTGGTTGGGTGCCGGAACATCGAACTCCCGATTCAAGATGTTCGGGATATCCAACCGTTCAACCGTCGCTCGTTTATAGGCATGTGATCCGGGCTGTTTACTGACGAGGTCAAGCTCACGCATCAGGCTGCGCACTTTGAATCGACCGAGCTGCTCACCGTCGTCACGCATCAGCGACAGGATGCTGCGGCTGCCCGCAGCACTGCGACTTTGCGAGAACAGCTCGCTCACCCGGCTGCGCAACCGAAGTCGTTCGACATCAGGCGTTCGGCGCCTAAGGTGCTGGGCGTAGTAGCACGAACGGGTGACTTCAAACACCTTGCACAGCCAATCAATCGGCTCATGGACGCTCAGCTGATTGATCAGCGCGTACGCTCGTGATCTTCCGACATCAAGAGCGCGGTAGCCTTTTTTAATATCGATTTCTCCCGCTCAAGGCGGGCGATCCGGGCTTCCAGCTCCTGGATTTTCTGCTGTTCCGGGGTCAGCGCTTTGCTCTGCGGAGTGACGCCTTGGCGCTCCTGCTGAACCTGATCAACCCAGCGGCGCAGGGCCGACTCGCCGACGCCGAGTGAACGGCTGGCTTCGATGTAGCTGTAGTTTTGTTTGAGCACGAGGTCGGCAGCCTCGCGTTTGAATTCAGCAGAAAAGGAACGGCGTTGTTTGGTCATTTGACACCTCGATCTGGCGAGCATTCTCGCCTAAATGGGTGTCCGGTTTCATTAGACCACTACAGCGGCACTGTACAAACGTGCTTATGGAGAAGGATTTTTATGCCGGACATCAGTGGATAGCCCCCCCTAAATGACCGGCTGTTATGGGTCGATTTCTGCCTGTCGCCACCCTCAGCTTTGGGGCTTGGGGCTGGCGACCAGTTAAACATTGAGAGTCAGGATGGAGTGATGGTATTAAAGCCAATCTGGGATCGACTACTCCCCCTTATGGTTGAGACTTCAATCGACACGAACCTATTGGGTGACCCGCGGTAACCGAATGCGGTTCAATGCCAGGCAAGCGAGCTAACTGAGAGTACCCACTACATCGAGTTGACCGAGACCACTTCCACGAACTTGAATTTTTTTCTGGCCGTCTTAGTAGCTTCTTGTTCTGCAACTAGGGAACTCAGCGTATCGGCCTCATGTACCATCTCGTGCATCTCGCCTTCAAATTCATTTCCCACACGGAGCGTAACTCTCAACCTAGGTGTGAAGCCTTTTGAGACTGTCTTTTTCTTCGCTGCCTTCACCGGTTGCACAATCACAACATCCGGGACTGTGTCCTGCACGTCTGAGTTAATTGCCGGAGCAGAGGGCTCAGAATCACCGAATAGCGCCCGGCGCATCTCATCTTCCATCAATTTTGTATTCATACCATTTCTCAGAAGAGAGTTATCTATAACCTGATCGATTCTATCAGGATGGCCGGACTCTGTAGTAAAGCGTCGCTGGGGTCAGACCTGAAGTGGTAGAGGGCCCGCAGATACCGGCGAGCGTCAGCGTCAGTCCATCTGCTGCCTATCATGGCGGGCAGCTGTCGGGGGAAACATGCCGTCTTTTGGTCGCAATCTCCCATCGGATCCTGACACACATTTAAATGATACTAGCGTCAACATTCCCACTGTCGTAGCGTCCAGTTCAAATAAATGCTTGGGTGATCCAATTCTAAAGCTGTCGATAGATGCCATGTTTTTGCCATAGGCGAGCGTCACCGCCATCGAAGAACAGTTGTCCGGCGGGCGGTTGAGTGCGGATGCAGGAGGTAGTTCATCTCTATCGAACACCGTTACGGATGAATTACTCGTCTGCGCTGATAGCCGTATCAGGCCGGCAAAGCCAAAAATGCGCCCTGCGGTTGACTAGCCTCCAATGCGGGGCCGACAAAACGCGGAGAGAGTGGATAAATCACGCCCCGCGTCCGAGCGATGCCGCCTGGAATGTGGACCGCATCCAAGGAGCGCTGGCTATGTTCGCCAGCGAACAGACGAACAGCCCTCCAAGTCTCCACACTCAAGTTGAGAAGTTACGTCCACCAAGCGCTGCTCGGTACTGGCGCAATGCGTTGGCGCACCTATAAAAATGCACGCAATTGTATGATGCGTTTCAGGCTCAGGACCTTATGAACAGCATATGGACACGCCTACAGAAGGTATTTTCTCGTTCGTCCGATTTTTGGCGAACCCGTCTGTTTCCTCCACCTCGATTCAAATACGAGCCCATATTGCGCTCGGAGCTTTTCAGCGCCGATCAGATGGCCAGTCACGGCATCGCCTTGGCCGGGCAGCATCGCCTGACCACGCTGTCCGCACGAGACTCGATGCTGCTCAGGCTCGATGACAACGAGGAGTTGCTCAAACGCAGCAGCACGGCGCTGGCCAACGCGCAAATTTCCAGTCGGCGAGTGACGCCGGCAGCGGAATGGCTGCTGGACAATTACTATCTGATCGATGAAAACATTCGCACCGCCAGAACGCACCTGCCCAAAGGCTATAGCCGTGAGTTGCCACGCCTGATCAACGGCCCGTCGGCGGGGCTGCCTCGCGTCTATGACATCGCGCTGGAGACCATCTCCCACGGCGACGGTCGAGTCGATGAGGAAAGCCTGAGCCGCTTCATTTTTTCCTATCAGACCGTGATGCCACTTGCGCTGGGCGAACTGTGGGCGATACCGATCATGCTGCGTCTGGCGTTGATCGAAAACCTGCGGCGAGTGGCCTCGAGGGTCATGACCAACGCCAACGAGCGCAACCTGGCCGATGACTGGGCCGAACGCCTGATCGAAACCTCGGAACGAGACATCAAAAGCGTGGTGCTGACCGTTGCCGACATGGCCCGCTCCGCACCGCCGATGAGCGCCGCCTTTGTCGCCGAATTCACCCGCCGCCTGCAGGGCCAAAGCGCGGCACTGGCCCTGGCGCTGAACTGGATCGAGCAGATGCTGAGTGAGACAGGCTCCAGCATCGAACGCCAGGTGCAACTCGATGCGCAACAACAGGCAGCGGATCAGGTGTCGATTGGCAACAGCATCGGCAGCTTGCGCCTCCTGTCCGCTACGGACTGGCGCGAGTTCGTCGAGTCGATGAGTCATGTCGAGCAGATTCTCAATGAGGATCCGGCAGAAATTTACCGGGCGATGGATTTCAGCACCCGCGACAGCTATCGGCATGTCATAGAACGCCTTGCCCGCAGAAGCCCCCAGCACTCGGAAATCCAGGTCGCCCGCGCCGCGATCAATCTCGCCGCAGCAGGAGCCGCTTCAGTCCCCTGCGAACTGCTGGCCCGCCATGTCGGGTATTACCTGATCAGCGCAGGGCTGCCGACGCTGGAGCGACGACTCAATGCCAGGGTGCCGCTTCATGAGCGCTGGAAACGGTTGTTGCAGCAGTCACCGCTGATGTTTTATCTGGCGCCGGTGGCTGTTCTGACGCTCATCTTCGCCTGGCCTTTACTATCCTCCGCGCAGCGCGACGGGATGCCCGATGTGGCGCTTCTGCTGATGGCGATTCCTTGCCTGATCATGACCAGCCGACTAGCGATCAGCCTGATCAATTGGTTGGTGACGTTCAGTCTGTTGCCGACGACGCTGCCGAAAATGGATTTTGCCAACGGTATTCCCGATGGCGCGCGAAGCCTGGTGGTGATTCCGACGCTGATCGCCAGCCTGGCCGATGTGGACGAACTGGCGGAAGGTCTTGAAGTGCGGTTTCTCGCCAACCGCGACAGCAACCTGTATTTCGCGTTGCTCAGCGATTTTCTGGATGCGCCTGAAGAGTCTCAACCGCAAGACGCCGAGCTGCTCACACAGGCCTCCCATGCAATCACCCTGCTCAACCGAAAATACGCGGACGGACTCAGCGACCGATTCTTTCTGCTGCATCGGCCGCGTCGCTGGAACGCGAGCGAACGCGTGTGGATGGGCCACGAGCGCAAACGCGGCAAGCTGATTGAACTCAACGCCCTTTTGCGTGGCCGTGGAGAGGAACGCTTCAACGCCATCGTCGGCGACATCACGCCATTGCGCGGGGTGCGTTACGTGATCACGCTGGACACCGACACCCTGCTGCCGCGCGATGTCGCTCGCCAATGCGTGGCGGCCATGATGCACCCGTTGAATCGTCCGTTGTTCGACAGTGACGGCGAGCAGATCATTTCCGGCTACGCGGTGTTGCAGCCGCGAGTGGGCATCAGCCTGACCAGCGCCACACGCTCGATCTACGCCCGGCTGTTTGGCAGTGATGCCGGCGTCGATCCCTACACCCGGACGGTATCGGACGTTTACCAGGACCTGTTCCACCAAGGTTCCTTCATCGGCAAGGGCATCTACGACGTGGACGCGTTCACCTGCGCCCTGGAAGGTTGCTTGCCGGATAACCAGATCCTCAGCCACGACCTGATCGAAGGGTGTTATGCACGATCCGGCCTGCTCAGCGACGTGCAAGTCTACGAGCAATACCCCTCGCGCTACGGTGCCGATGTCAAACGACGGCATCGCTGGGTTCGCGGCGACTGGCAACTGCTGCCGTGGACATTGCCCTGGGCGCGTAACGCCGACGGCAAGTGGGTACGCAACAGGCTGAGCGTCATGGCACGCTGGAAGATTCTGGACAATCTGCGACGCAGCTTGGAACCGCTGGCGCTATTGCTGATGTTCGCATGGGGCTGGTTTGCCAGCAGTCAGCCAATGAACTGGACCCTGACAGTCATCGGGTTGATGGTGATTCAACCGTTGCTGCGAGCGGTGACCGATCTGATGCAGCCCCCCGCAAATGTGCCCTATGGACAATACCTCAGGGCGCAGCTGGATGATCTGGCACAAGACCTCGCCCGGGCTGGTCTGACGCTCGCCTGGCTGCCCTTCGAGATGTTCTACAGCGCCGACGCCATCCTGCGCTCGCTCTGGCGAATCGGCTTCAGCAGACGCCGGCTTTTGCAATGGCAGCCCTCGCGCGAGGTGGAGCGCACCACCGAAAACCGACTGTCCGGCCTTTATCGCCAGATGTGGATCGCGCCGGTGTCGGCCCTGATCTCACTGGCCCTGCTGGTGAAGGATCCGCAGACGCTGGCCATCGCCAGTCCGCTGCTGCTGTCGTGGTTAGTGGGCCCCTGGATCGCTTGGTGGCTCAGTTCGGCACCCAAGCAGTCGGTGTTCGCACCGTCGACGGACGACTTGCGCTTCTTGCGGTTGTTGGCGCGCAAAACCTGGGCGTTCTTCGATCAATACGTCGGGCCTCAGGATCACTGGCTGCCACCGGACAACGTGCAGGAAGAACCCAGGCCTGCCATTGCCCATCGCACCTCGCCGACCAATATGGGCATGTCACTGCTCGCCCACCTGGCCGCTCACGATTTCGGTTACTTGAGCACCGAACGGCTGCTGTCCCGGCTTGCGGCGTCGCTGGACAGCATGGACGGGCTGGAGCGTTATCGGCAGCACTTCTATAACTGGTACGACACACAGACCCTCCAGCCGCTGCGTCCGCATTACGTCTCCACCGTCGACAGCGGTAACCTGGCGGGCCTGCTGCTGACCTTGAGCACCGGCATTGCGCAGCTTGCAGACGCCCCGATGTTCGGCCCTGCCGTGATCAAGGGCCTGCGCGATACCCTGGATATCCTTGCAGATTCCCAACGCGCCTCGGGGTCGGATGAATTCGCCCTGCAACTGAGAAAAGGCCTTGAACCGGTCTCGCAAGCTGCGACCCCTGAAGCGCTGGCAGACCTGCTGCACACGGTTCGCATCATGGTCACGGACAAGCAAGCGGACACCGACGAGGAAAGCCTCTACTGGCGAGAAGCGTTTACCCGTCAATGCATCGACTGGACAGAAGAACTGCAGCGCTATCGCCTCCCTGCCCCCTCGGTCACGATTGAATCGCCTCGTACCTTGCGTCAACTGGCCGACCTGAACCCCGCCGACTGGGCCGCAGAGCATCACCCTGAAATCGAGCGGGTCCGCAGTGACGCCGCGCAGCGCCTTGAAACCCTGAAGCGTCTGGTGTTGTTGGCGACGTCGCTAGCGCAGATGGATTTCTCGTTGCTTTACGACAACCAGCGTGACCTGTTTGTCATCGGTTACAACGCCGAGGAGCGCAGGCTCGACACCGGTTACTACGACCTGCTGGCGTCCGAGGTGCGGCTGACCAATTACGTGGCCATCGCTCAGGGACAAATCCCTCAACGCGCCTGGTTCACCCTGGGAAGGTTGCTGAGTGAAAACGCGGGCGTACCAACGTTGCTGTCCTGGTCGGGTTCGATGTTCGAATACCTGATGCCGATGCTGGTGATGCCCAACTTCGAGGGCAGCCTGCTGGACCAGACTTGCCGCGCCGCCGTGTTGGTGCAGATCGAACAGGGCAACAGGCTGGGCATTCCGTGGGGCGTGTCGGAGTCGGGTTACTCCACCGTCGACGCGCACTTCAATTATCAATACCGCGCCTTCGGCGTTCAGGCCCTGGGGCTCCAGCGCGGGCTGAGCAATGACGTCGTGATAGCGCCCTACGCGAGCGCCCTGGCGTTGATGGTCGATGCCGATGCGGCCTGCAAAAACCTGCAACGCCTCGCCCTGCAAGGCTCCGCTGGACGTTTCGGTCTGTATGAAGCCGTGGATTACACCGAGGCCCGCTTACCCCGCGGCCAACACTTCGTTGTGGTCCGGTCGTTCATGGCTCACCACCAGGGCATGAGCTTGCTGGCATTGACCAGCCGACTGCTCGATCAACCCATGCAACAGCGATTCGAGGCCGACCCGGCGCTGCGATCAGCCCTGCTGCTGCTCCAGGAGCGGGTGCCGAAATCCGCCGCGCCGTACCTGCAAACCGCACAGTCGCCGGTACTCGGCGATGTTGGCCAAGGCCAGGATACGGGGCTTCGGGTGTTCTCCGATCCAGGACGCAAGCGTCCGGCCGTGCAGTTGCTCTCCAACGGTAGCTACCACGTCATGCTGACCAGCGGCGGCGGTGGTTACAGCCGGCGTAATGAAATGGCGATCACCCGTTGGCAGGAAGACACCTCACAGGACAATTGGGGGATGTTCTGCTACCTGCGCGATGTCCAGAGCAACACGGTCTGGTCGGCTGCGCATCAGCCGACGATGCATCAACCCGAGAGCCACGAGGCGATCTTCTGCGATTCCCGTGCAGAGTTCCGTGCGCGCAACCTGGATTTCGACACGCACCTGGAGATTGTTGTCTCGCCTGAAGACGACATCGAACTGCGCCGCCTGCATGTCACCAACCGAGCGTCTTCGGCCAAGACACTGGAGATCACCACCTACGCCGAAGTCGTGCTGACAACCCCGATCAACGACGCGATGCACCCGGCGTTCAGCAAGCTGTTCGTGCAGTCCGAATTACTGCCAGCGCTTCAGGCCATTATCTGTAGCCGCCGCCCCCGGGCCAGCGATGAACCGACGCCGTGGATGTGCCATTTGCTGGCGGCACACGGGGTGGACATCGATGCGATCTCGTACGAAACCGATCGCGCCCGGTTCATCGGCCGAGGACGCAGCCTTGTGTCACCTGCCGCCCTTGATGCCGATTGCCAGCGCTTGTCAGGCAGTGCAGGCCCAGTGCTCGATCCGGTGATCGCGATTCGCTGCAGGATTACCCTGCAACCCGGTCAACAGGCCACCATCGACCTGGTCACCGGTGTCGCCGACAGCCGTGATGACTGCCTTTACCTCATCAACAAATACCGCGACCGCCACCTCGCCGACCGCGTGTTCGACCTGTCCTGGACCCATAGCCAGGTGCTTTTGCGTCAGCTCAACGCCTCGTTGTCCGATGCCCGTCTGTTCGAGCAGATGGCCTCGTCGTTGCTTTATGCGAACGCCTCGATGCGCGCCAACCATGCGCTGCTGATTGCCAATCGCCGCAATCAGCCGGGGCTTTGGGGGCAGGCCATCTCCGGCGACCTGCCCATCGTGTTACTGCAAATCCAGAGCCTGGACAACATTGCCCTCGTGCAGCAATTGATTCAGGCCCACGCCTACTGGCGACAAAAAGGGTTGGTGGTCGATTTGCTGATCTGGAACGAGGATCAGGCGGGCTATCGCCAGCAACTGCAGGACGCAATCCTGGGCCTTATCACCTCAGGCAGTGAAGCCACTCTGCTGGATCGCCCGGGCGGAATTTTTGTGCGCCCCGCGCAGCAGATGTCGAATGAGGATCGCGTGCTGTTCCTCTCGGTTGCCAGGCTGGTGCTGAACGAAGATCTGGGCGGCCTGGCCGAACAGATTCATCGGCGCAAAGTATCACCGGTGCACGCGCCGTTTGTGGCGACCCGGCATTTTCAGGCTCGGCCGGCATCGGTACGACCGAACCGTCCCGTCCTGCTGTTGAGCAACGAATATGGCGGCTTCAGCGCCGATGGCGGTGAGTACATCATCACCGGGCTCGCGCCCGATCCGACACCCGCGCCCTGGGTCAACGTAATCGCCAATGCACATCTCGGCACGGTGGTCTCGGAAGCCGGCAGTGCTTATACCTGGGCCGAAAACGCCCACGAATTTCGCCTGACGCCCTGGCACAACGATCCGGTCATTGATCGCAGCGGCGAAGCCATTTACCTGCGTGATGAAGAGACCGGACACTTCTGGTCTGCAGCGCCTCAACCCTGCCCCGGACAAGGCCCGTACCAGACCCGTCACGGTTTCGGTTACAGCGTGTTCGAACATGAAGAAGACGGCATTTACAGCGAACTATGGATCTACGTGGCGCTGGATGCGCCGATCAAATTCTCGCGGCTAGTGTTGAGCAACCGCTCGGGACGCCGCCGGTCATTGTCGGTCACAGGGTATGTGGAATGGGTGCTGGGCGATCTGCGCAGCAAATCGGCGATGCATGTGGTCACCCAATCGGATCCCGCCAGCGGGGCCTTCTTCGCCCGCAACGCCTACTCGGTGGAGTTTTCCGAGCGGGTGGCGTTCTTCGACACCGACACGATCGATCACGGTGTCAGCGGTGACCGTACTGAATTCATTGGCCGCAGTGGCACCCTCGCCTCACCGGCAGCGATGCAGCACGCCGGTCTGTCCGGGCGCATGGGCGGCGGTCTGGACCCTTGTGCCGCCCTGCAAGTGTCGATCGAACTCGGCGAGGGCGATACCCGGGAAGTCATCCTGCGTCTGGGGGCGGCGTCTTCCAGTAACGCCGCCACCCAGCTGGTGCAGCGTTATCGAGGCAGCCTGGTGGCCGCCGAGGAATTGCATAAAGTACGGGAACACTGGCGCTCATTGCTCGGGGCGATTCGTATTGAAACGGGCGTGCCTGCGGTCGACGTCATGGTCAACGGCTGGTTGATGTATCAGGTCATCGCGTGCCGTTTCCAGGCCCGAAGCGGCTACTACCAGTCAGGTGGCGCCATCGGTTTTCGCGATCAGTTGCAGGACAGCATGGCGATGATCCATGCCGATCCGGCAGCCGTGCGCGCGCACCTGTTGCTGTGCGCCGGCCATCAGTATGCGGAAGGCGACGTGCAACACTGGTGGCACCCGCCGATGAATCGAGGGGTCCGCACCGCCTGCTCCGACGATTTTTTGTGGCTGGTGGCCGCCACCAACCGCTATGTCGAAATGACCGCCGATGTGGGTGTACTGGAAGAGCCCGTCGGGTACCTGGAAGGACGCTTACTGGCGGCTGGAGAAGAGTCCTACTATGACCTCCCCGGTGAATCGCCCCTGCGAGAGTCCCTCTATCAACACTGCGTGCGCGCCATCGAACACAGCCTGCGCCGCGGTCATCACGGGTTGCCGCTGATGGGCTCCGGGGACTGGAACGACGGCATGAATCGCGTCGGCCACCTGGGTGCAGGTGAAAGTGTCTGGCTGGGCTTCTTCAGCTATCAGGTGCTGGAGCAATTTGCGGTGACCGCTCGCCAGCACGGTGATCACGCATTTGCCAAACGCTGCAGCGACAGCGCGGTGACACTGCAACGCAACCTCGATCAAACGGCCTGGGACGGCGCCTGGTATCGCCGCGCCTGGTTCGACGACGGACAAATGCTCGGCTCGGCGAGCAATGAAGAATGTCGTATCGATTCCATTGCTCAAAGCTGGTCAGTGTTGTCGGGGGCCGGCTCTGCCGTCCGCCAGATCAAGGCCATGCAGGCATTGGATGAGCATCTGATCAAACGTGACATCCGCGCCGTGCTGCTGCTGGATCCACCGTTTGACAAGGGCACCCTGGACCCCGGCTATATCAAGGGCTACGTGCCTGGCGTGCGCGAGAACGGAGGTCAGTACACGCATGCTGCCGTTTGGGCGGGTATGGCGTTTGCGCAGTTGGGTGAAGCCAGCAAAGCATGGGAACTGCTGAATCTGATCAATCCCGCCGCGCCTTCCAACAACGCTCAAATCGACACCTATAAAGTTGAGCCCTATGTCATGGCCGCGGATGTCTACGGCGCCGCGCCCCATGCCGGCCGAGGGGGCTGGACTTGGTACACCGGTTCTGCGGGCTGGATGTACCGGCTGATTGTCGAGTCGTTGTTGGGCGTACAACGCAGTGGCCGCACGCTCAGGATCGAACCACTGATACCCGTCGACTGGCCGGGCTTTGTCTTGCACTACCGCTTCGGCAAAACCCTCTACCACTTTGATGTGCGTCAGGGCAGTTCGACCTTCACCTCGATGACCCTCGACGGCCAGCCATTGAATGACGCTGCGCTGCCACTGGATGACGGCGGACTGGAGCATTGGGTCCGGGTAGATTGTCGCGCGCGGTCACCTAGGCCCCAAGCGCTGGAATTCGAGCATGCCGCCGATGAATAGACATTGATCACCAGCCATGGCATGCATGGGAGTACCCTGAGCGGGCACGCCCTGTTCCGCCACGGATGCTCTGTCATGCATGCCTCCCCCGATCCAAGCCCCAATCATTTACTGGCGGCGCTACCGGCCGTCGACCTTCAGCGCCTTGTTCCTCACCTGGAGCAGGTCAGTCTGGCGCTGGGAGATGTGCTGTATGAACCGGGGGACACCTTGCGGCACGTTTACTTCCCGACCGACGCCATCGTTTCCCTGCTGCATGTCACGGAAAACGGCTCGTCAGCAGAAATCGCCGTGGTCGGTAACGAGGGTTTGATCGGCATTGCACTGTTCATGGGCGGCGAAAGCACCTCCAGTCGGGCTGTGGTGCAAAGTGCCGGTGGTGCATTTCGCCTGCCGGGGCAAAAACTCAAGAAAGAGTTCAACCGTCATGGTGATCTGCTCCTGCTGATGCTGCGTTACACCCAGGCGCTGATCACGCAGATGTCACAGACCGCCTTGTGCAATCGCCACCATTCGATCGATCAGCAATTGTGTCGATGGCTGCTGTTGTCGCTGGATCGCCTGCACGGCAATCGCCTAAACATGACCCAGGAGCTAATCGCCAACATGCTGGGCGTGCGCCGCGAAGGCGTCACGGAAGCGGCGGGAAAACTGCAGCGTCAAGGCGTCATCGAGTACAGCCGGGGCCAAATCACGGTTCTGGACAGAGCGCGCCTTGAACGGCTCAGCTGCGAGTGCTACCTGGTGGTCAAGACCGAAACCGATCGGCTGTTGCATTACACCCGTCGTCAGGACGAGTGATGCGGCAATACCTGCTGTCCCTTAAACCTGTCAGCGAGCGGATATTGCTCCCGCTAACCTCGCATAAGACTAGGGCGAGTAAGCGCTCCAGGGACGGATGCAACGCGAACAGTGGGCCACAATTGATCGATGACCCGTATAGCTTTATGCGAAGTCCCCCAACTCCGCGCCACCAAGATGTCGCAGGCAGCGACAGACCACCTTTCCGGCGCCTCCCCCGCTTTAGTAGATATGCGCGCGCGGCAGCTCTTCGGCACGGCCCTCTCCGTCGACGCTCATCTCAAGCTCTGGCATGCGATGCAAGCGAAAGGCTGCAACAAGGTGGTGGATGTTTGCGAAACGCATAACATTCCAGCGCTCAAGTGCATCTGCAATTTACGGCTTGTTCGATCTCTGGCGCTTCTATCGTGAAAGCCTCGACGAATGGTCTCGACTGGATAAGTTACGCAAGCCCGTGACAGCATCCATCACCTCAGCCGCTTGAGATTGCACGCTTCTATCTGGCGCAGCATCAGAGTTCAAAGAAGAGATTTAACGCTAGCTGTTTCCAAGTAATGAAACACTGTAGTCATAACCAGATATTTGCGGCACCGAGTAGTTCACGCGAGCCTGTTCAAGCCAGGCTCGAGTGCGCGAGATATCAAAACCAGATTTCGATGAGAACAGCCTGCCCATTAATTCGGCTGATATCCGAAAATGACCACACCCGGCCACGCAGCGAGTTTCAATCCAGAGCCCAGGCCTAAGTTGCGAGGGCGCCTCAGCGTTGCATATCAAACACTTCATGTAAGTCCTCCTAATGGCGAAGACTAGTATAGTCGAGGGCGAGGAAAAAGCATGGTAGCGTACCTATTTATATATCTAACGCTTTAAGGCCTTTTTCATTCTAGGAGCTCGACCAGCTGAAAATGGCACTGTCACTTTCGCGGATTAGCAAGCAGGCGCCTACATTGAACTTCTCTGCCTTGTGGTGGAATTGAGCTAATTAAGGAACGAGCGTGGAAGTTAAAAGATGCAATCTACCATCGCTTACGGGGTGGGTAATTTTTGTTGATGACGACCCAACCCTGTGCATGTTGACGGTAGAAATCTTGGCAGAAATCGGCCTTCAGTCCTTGGACTTCGGAACGACTGATGCTGCTTTTATTTTTCTACTGCAGACGCACGTTGGTTGTCCGCTGGTGATCGTGGACCAAGGGTTGCCAGGCCGACTTCAAGGTGGGAGTTCATCGATATGGTAAAGGCCAGATGACCGTCGACCTCTGCGATTCTGACATCTAGCCTTGAGCTTGAACCCGCTACGGTGCCTTGTTCAACAATCTATCTACAGAAGCCTTGGGCCATGGACGTTTCCAAGGCGCGCCCCTCTAAACCCCGGCTCTAGCGCTCCTATCCTCGCTGACTACTCATAGAACGCCGTGCAATCACGCCGCATTTCGTTGCCAAACTTTGCACAAAAATGAAACGACCGATCGCCAGCGGAGCCCCATGGCCCGCCTGGGCTACAGGATCTTTTGCACAACATCTGGATTTGCATAAAAAACGGACACAAAGCCCGTCGGCGGGATGGGGGTAAGTGCTTTTTCAACAGATTTTTCGTGGAATCTGATCGTTTGTGCTAGCTCGATCTCACTCCGCTTGCGGCCAGAAGCAGCCATTCAAATTACCAAAATTAGATTCATACATGAAAGACTTACATCGACAAACAGCTCGAACTTTCGGCTTGGATTGAAGGTGGCCAGTAAGGCAACGGGGCCTCATGATGAGCGGCCCGCCCCTACTTGGACAGGAGAAAACGCAAAGCCCGGTGAAGCGTAAAGAGATCCGTGCCTTTCGAAACTCCTGAACTAGCTTAGATAGATGCCTTTCAAAGATTCTTCGGTCACGCTTTTCCCCGCCAACACGGAAACGATCTCCCCGACGCAAATCGCATACACCCGGGTCGCCATCTGGATGGCTTCCACTATTTTCTGTTCGACTAGCAGGATTGGCGTTTTACGCGAGCGGATCTCTCGAAGGGTATCCAGCAAAACCTCAACATTTTCGGTGAAAGTCCATTGTCGGATCATCCAAAATAAACAACTCCGGACGGGACATAATCGCCCGGGCAATGGACACAATTTGCTGCTCGCCGCCGGACATGGTGCCCGTTTGCTGCTTGCGTCTTTCCTTCAGCTCCGGGAATAGCTGATACATATCCTCGATATCTTCAGTAATGGCTTTGCGACCTATCTCCTGTTAACCGACGAGGTACCGTCAATTAGAAGTCATCAATATCAACTATACAGTTCCTACCCTTGGATTTTGCGTGATAGAGCGCACTGTCTGCGGAGATTAACAACTGTTTGAGAGTGGATCGCGATTCATTCATCGAGGCACACCCAATACTGACTGTGATTTTTATTTCCTCACCACCAGCATCGACACTAGATGCCTCAATGCTGCTCCTGAGTCGCTCCGCAATAACTGACGCTTCGAGGCTGTTGATCTTAGGCAACATAACGACAAACTCTTCGCCCCCAAACCTAGCTATAGTATCTCCGGGACGAAGAACTCCCTCAGCAATTTTCACTATAGACTTAAGAACTTCGTCGCCAATGGGATGCCCCCAGCTATCATTAACATGCTTGAAGTGATCGGCATCTAGCATGATTATCGATATTGAGTGCTCGTATCGATTTGCCCGAGCAAACTCTTTCTCTGCCAAGTTAAAAAAGTGAGCGCGATTAACTGCGCCTGTGAGGTGGTCTTTAGTGAGCAAATTGGCCAGATTATCACTCGACACCTTTCGCTCGGTGATATCTCGAAACACAACGGTATAGCCAGAAAACTCGTCATCTTCTTCACGCAGAACGGCGATCATTGTTTGAGCAAAAAAATTCTGTCCTGATTTGTGTTGGCAAAGATAGTCTCGTGAATGCCAACCTTCTTCACGTGCGAATGTGAGATGCTCATCCAAAATATCAACTTCCAAGGCGGATAAATTACAGAACCGGCGCAACGTCTCACCAATTGCCTCGGATTCCGTGTAACCAGTTAAACGCTCTGCCGAAGGGCTCCAGCTATTAATTATTCCCTGTTTAGTCAAACCGAGGACTGCGAAATCGTTAACAATCGTATAGATGGCGTCCAGCCATGAGTCTGTCTGCCTTAGTCTCCTTTCAGTTGCAACTTGGCAAGAGACATCAGTCAGAACAGTTATCAGAACCTCGTCGTTGACCTTTACAATTGTACATGCGAGAACAATACCTCCGTCGGCTGCGGACGACACGTGAACTCTATGATTTACACATATTGACCCGCAAGATTCTCTAAAACTCGTTACAAGGTTACGTAATTCAGGTGCCACGGAAGAAAGTGTTTCAAACAGATTTTCAAGGCCGATAGACTTAACCAATGGCATCAACAATTGTGTTGCCATGGGGTTAAGCATATCAATTTTTCCGCGGGGGTCGGTTCTTACCAGTCCTACTGGCGATAGATACATGAATGAAAGTAATGCTTCGTACTCTGACTCGATTGAGTCATTGTCCTGCTCAATGCTACTCATTTTTATGCCCATTCAACCAGTAGGAAGCGGGTATTACTATCAATTTTTTTAAGTAGTCTTAATCTGACGGGGATTGGCCGCATTCTAAGCGCCAGAACGTAAGAAATGATCACGTCTAACTCAGGTTCATTCTCAAATCTGTGGGCGACCATGGCGTTATTCATGCAGGGAGCAATTTCCAAAAATAAATTCTTACCTAAAACACGTGCCTGTCGCAAGGCTGCACTTTTAGCTTCAAAAATATTGTAGATTACCACTTCTGAAGCGTCATTAAAGCCAATTATTCCGAAGTTCAGAGTATCCAGCTGATCTAGCGCGCCCAACAATGCTTGTATCGATGCTTCTTCGAACGTAAGATTCATTTCCCTACTCACTCGCAAAGTACAATATTAATTTTTAAACACCCCAGTCGGGCTGTATTCACCCTACCATATAGCAATAAGTTCTCTACCCTTTCAGCATTCAATATGAAGAGCGGATGGCTACCTGCCAATTTAACCTTATCCCCTGTTCCAATGTCTCGCATCTCAAGCGCCTACCTTCGGAACGTTGCGAAAAGAGTCTAGTATCAAACCAAGCATAGCTACTCATTTTTTTATTGCGCCGTCCTCTAACTGTATTTTAGCAGCCCCCTGATCTGTCACCCTGGATAGCTATCGATCCCTTACGGAGGATATTTTGATATTGATACTCAGATGCAGGGCAAGAGCTTTATCATTAGCGCCTTGGCCATGGCGCATTTAAGGCAATCTATGCTTTATTCCACGCGTTGGGTGCGACCAGAGCCATTGCTTCAAACGCAGGCTTGGCGAACCAAAACCCCTGCATCAGATAAACTCCGCAGTCGGTAAGAAAATCCCGTTCCTCGGCGTGTTCGACTCCTTCTGCAATGATTTTAATACCCAGCTCTGCACATATTATGACAACACCACGAACGATAGCCTGACGGGAGCGATCACGATGGATATTACGCACTAGCGCTATATCAAGTTTTATAAGATCCGGTTGAAAGTCTGCCAACAGTGTCAACCCTGAATATCCTGCCCCAAAGTCATCAATTGCTGTTTTGAAGCCGAATTCCCGGTATTCACGCAGAATGTTGGTCAGGTGGTGATTATTATCAACGCATTCGCTTTCGACTGTTTCGAAAATCAACCGATCTAGCGGAAAGTTATGAACTCGGGCGGCTTCCAACGTGCTTCTAATGCACAACTCTGGACGGTAAACGGCGTTGGGTAAAAAGTTAATTGATAGGTGTTGAGTCATTCCAAGTTGCGCAGCAGTGGAAATAGCACGCACGCGGCAGAGCTGATCGAATCGATAACGGTTCTGATCGGTTACTTTTTCCAGCACTGACAGCGCCCCGTCACCATTAATGCCTCTCACCAGCGCCTCATGTGCAAAAATTGATTGATCACGCACGTCCACAATTGGTTGAAAAGCGAATGTAAAATCTATATCCAGCTCAAGAGTGTTTTTGCAACCTTGGCAACCATTGGACGAAGTCAATGAGCTTGGAAAAACTGTCACGTCGCACTCCAAAAAATCAATTACTATTTATATGATAGCCATTCCAATTAATGCCTGAGCATCTGAATAAACAACAAATCAACTTTGGAAGGACTTTAATGACTGGGATGGGCGTTTTGATTGTAGCAGTTTATTCTTATATTACTTCTCGCCGACTGAGAAATGAACGATTTTTAGCCTTCGAAATAACACGACGAGGTCAAAAACAGTTATAGCTTAGACACTTAACCTAATTTCACACAGCTGGACTTTTTTGACATAGGGAACTGTCATTCGCTGATTGCAGGGCTATGCGGCAAAAATAAAGACTAAAATAATCAGACGGAGAGCTTCAGATGAAGGGATTTTGAGTAACGTGCTGTGTGAGTCGCTCCCAGCGGCTTGGACTCTTCAGCGGATAGCTATGAGGCGAATACGGCCCTTCACGACAGGCAGTAATCGACCCAAAGCTGACGGTGAAGCAGAGCGAGTTACTGGCACGTACTTGGACGCAAGCGTATTGTTCGATGCAATTTACCTCCCTTGGAAATCTTCAAAAAAGGACGACTTACATGGATGTTGAACTGGCCCATCAGATTGAGGCCGCAGAAAGCGAGTATTTGCGTTCGCGTGTCCAGAACTTGGCAGGGGTAAGCGGAAATCCTTATGGCGCACGTGTTTTTTCCAACGGAGACTTTCCGTGTTTTCAGGTGAGCGCAACACCTAGCCCAATGCTCAACCGCATCTACGGCGACAGCGCCCGTGATCCCCAGGCAGTATTGAAGTTGCTCAAAGATTCAGCGGAACATTCGGCCGTAACTCCCCTTATCGGGAAACTTTCCGCGTTGGGGCAGTACTCACTCGTAGGCGACGCGCAGCTTGAGCGTTTGAGGGGCTGGACTCACTTGCAATTCGCATGTGCCATCGAGAAAGTGGTCTTGAGTCGTCACTCATTCGAAATCGAGGAAGTCACGTCAAAAACTCTTGCTCAGTTCGCAGATGTGCATGCGGGCGGTTTTCATACCAAACCAGAGTACCGATTGCTGAATCAAGCATCCTTCGCAGAGCAGCCGTCGAGCGGACGTTTGAAAATCTGCGTCCTGAAAGCTGATGGGAAAGTCGTGGCAGGAGCCTCAATGTATTTGGCCAGTAATGGCATTGCCTACCTTGGAACGGCTGCCACCCGAAAGCATGCCCGGGGCCTTGGCTACCATGGGGCACTGATATCTCATCGAATTGAGCAAGCCAAGACGCATGGCTGCCACTTGATCGCCGCTACCGCGCTTGCCAGCTCCCAAAGTCGGCGAAATCTGCAACGTGCCGGGTTGACGACATCTCATGCCCAAGCACTGTACCGCCTCGCAGATAACTAAGATAAATGGCTGAACACGATCGTCCGCTTCTGGCCGAGGCTGTGTAAAAACGTTTTTGAGCGCGACAGGTACTCAAAACCGGACTGAAAATCGCGCTTCTACGCGAAATCCACATCTGCTGACGTGCCGATAAATTTCAGATTTAACGTAGACGCGCACACTTCAAATTTGGCGAAGCGTTTTTACACACTCTGGGCCGGTTGCAGGCACTCCAGAGCCATCATCATTGAAGATTTGAGTTTGGCATGATGTTTCCTCCGGAAAGAGGAAAGGGTTGCAAGATGTTGATGGGGGGCCAGGACGTTCAAACATAGACCGGGGATGTCTACCAGAGAGGGTTAGTCCAAGCAGTCATTCAATGCATCTACAAAAGTAGGGCCGAATCGGCTGGATGAGTTTTTTTGATTTCAAACCCTTGCGAAGGGTAATAGATTACTTATTGAACATTTCGGAAAAAAGCGTAGCATTGCCGACCATGATACTCGAACAGCTCAAAGCCCTGGGCAATGACACTCGCATGCAAATGATGGAGTGGCTCAAAGACCCACTTAGTAATTTCCCACCTCAGGATCATGGCGATCCTGCGATAGGAGTGTGCGTAACCCATTTGCAGCACAAGGCAGGGCTTTCACCTTCTACCGCGTCTGCACACTTAGCTATCTTGCAGCGCGCAGGCTTCGTGCTAACCACCCGCATCGGAAAGTGGACCTACTACCGACGCAATGAGCAGGCGATTGACGACTTTGCGGCTAGGTTGATCATCGAATTGTAATTTTTAAGCTTTCATTTCGTTATTTCGCGTAATTAGAAAACATAAGGAACTCCCTATGAGCAGCAAAACTATCTTCGTCCAACCCGGTGGCGGCTATGAAAACGTTGTGGTTGGCAGCAGCGAAGTCCAAGCCGCAGCGCGTGGCGAAATCACCGTACGCCTTCACGCCAACTCGCTCAACTACCACGACTTCGCGGTGGTCAGCGGTATGTGGGGCCCTAGCGAAAAACGCATCCCCATGGCCGATGGTGCAGGTGAAGTCATTACAGTCGGCCCCGATGTCACTGAATTCAAGGTGGGTGACTCGGTCGTCAGCACCTTCTTCCCGGAGTGGATCAACGGTGTGCCACTGGTTGAAGGCTTTGTCAGCGTGCCAGGTGATGGCATTGACGGCTACGCTCGTGAGCAAGTGACGGCCAAAGCCACATCGTTTACCCTCGCGCCTACTGGCTACAGCCATGCTGAAGCGTCGACGCTTACCACCGCAGGCCTTACTGCATGGCGCGCCCTGATGGCCGATGACTCACTCAAGCCGGGCGACATCGTGCTCGTCCAAGGCACTGGTGGCGTTTCAATTTTCGCCCTGCAGTTCGCTAAAATGGCCGGTGCTACCGTCATTGCTACCTCTTCAAGCGACGAAAAACTTGAACGTCTGAAAGCCCTAGGCGCTGATCATGTAATCAATTACCGCAAAGACCTTAACTGGGGCGAAACTGCACGCGCTCTAACGGGTGGCCGTGGTGTTGACCACATCATCGAAGTCGGCGGCCCTGCGACGCTTGAGCAATCGATGATTGCAATTCGGGTTGCTGGTCACATTTCCGTCATCGGGATATTGAGTGGCGTAAGCGGTGCAATGAATTTTGTACCGGCACTGATCAAGCAAGTGCGTCTGCAGGGTGTGTTGGTGGGTAGCCGCAGCCAGCAGCAAGACATGATCCGAGCCATCAATGCTAATGGCATGCGCCCGATTATTGATCGTCATTTCCCTTTGAGCGAGATTGTCGAAGCGTTCAAGTATCAGGAAACCAACCAGCATTTCGGCAAAATTTGCCTGGATATTTAAGCCAGCATGAATGGGCATGATCCATATGCCTATCTCAAAGAGATGCTGACACGGCTGCCGACGCAGCGGGCGAGAGAGATTGGCCGACTGCAGTCAGTCACGAAGAGCCGTAGTCGACCCAAAGCGCAGGGTGCGTGTCGAGGTAAATTCGTCGTTACTTTTTTGCAGGGGCCTCGCGTCAGGGGGCGATGCAGCCCCGCTCATCCCGCCAGTGCAACGGTTCTTCGAACGGGAAGGTTATCAGGAAGAGGGACGAACACACCTGAGCAATGGGCTGGGCTACTTCGTGCAAATCTTTCATAACCGAATGCCCTCCGGTTCGGACCTTTGATTCTGATGCAGTCACCTCCCCTCTGTGGCAACGGGTTAACCCACCGCCACAGAGGGTTCGCTCTTACTCCTTCACCTCAACCTTATCCAACGCCTGATTCACCGCCAATTCCCCCAACATCACCACTTGGGTAATCCCCAACAGCGTCTTGCGATGCGAGTTATCCAGCAACGCCGCGAAATTGCTGAGCATGGTGGTGGCCGAGCCCAATGATTCGCTGGCGTTGGCCAGCAGGGATTCGGTGTCGTACTTGGGGTTGGCGAGGAACATGGGTTCGGGTTCGTGGTTGCAGGCCATGATGTGGGCGCCCGGATTGAGGTAATGGTCGAGGGCGCGTTCGGCGGCTTCGTTGAGTTTTTTCGAATCGAGGGATTCGTACGGGGATGCCGGATCGGTGTCCGGTGGGTTGGGAGTTGGTTTGATCATAGATGACACTCCGATGCTGCTTAAAAAGGAGCCATCGCCCTCTCGCTACCAAACGGAGGGTGGCGGCCATACGGAGGTTGGTAGACCGGGCATCGGAACCGGCGCCCCCGAAGGAGCCCTACGCATGGCCACCATAAAATCGCAGTCCTGAGAAAGGACCGCTGAAGGTGACGCTATGCGTCGATGCTGAGGGTCTACCAAACCCATCACTGTTTTTAGTGACGAGACCACGATAGAACCCATGCCCTAGACGCACAAGCCGGCGGATTCTGGCGCACGCGTAGGCAACGACGCAAGGCGCTGTAGCCGTTAGGACGTAACGCCGAGTGTCTTTAAACGCGCGCGCTCAAACATGTTTAAGGCATTAAAAACCAGGGACGGGTAGCTCTCGCCCAAAAGCGTACACGTCGGCCTGTTTGCGTCAGAAAACAATGAGAGAGATTAAAATGCCGGTTGAATGCCAAAAGTGCGATCAAGGTTCAGTTCGAGCAATGGTTGTGCAGTCCTTCGCGACACCTATTGACTAGGTCAAAAGCGGTTAATATGCCCCCGCTTCGTCTACCCTCACAAAGCGCCAAGCAAGTTCAGCTTGTGCCAGGCGCATCGATATTTTTCAGTTCATTCACCGGAGAGCTTCCATGCTCAAGCGTACCCTGGCATTGGCCGTTGGCCTGACCCTGACATTTGGCAGCCTGTTGGCGCAGGCCGCCGACACCTTGAAAGTCAGCGCGATTCCCGATGAAGCCCCTACCGAACTGCTGCGCAAGTTCAAGCCGCTGGGCGCTTATCTGGAGCAAAAACTCGGGATGAAGGTCGAGTTCGTGCCCGTGAGCGACTATCCGGCGGTGGTCGAGGCGCTGGCTACTGACCGTATCGATCTGGCCTGGCTGGGCGGTTTCACGTTTGTGCAGGCGCGCCTGAAAACCGGTAATGCCATTCCACTGGTGCAGCGCGAACAGGACGCCCAGTTCACCAGCAAGTTCATCACCGCCGACCCGAACGTCAAATCCCTCGCCGACCTCAAGGGCAAGACCTTCGCGTTCGGCTCGGTGTCCTCGACATCGGGCAGTCTCATGCCGCGTTATTTCATGCTCAAGGACGGCATCAAGCCTGAAACCTACTTCAGCCGCGTCGGCTACTCCGGCGCCCATGACGCCACCGTCGCCTGGGTCCAGGCCGGCAAGGTGGACGCCGGGGTGCTGAACGCCAGCGTGTGGGAAAAACTCGTGGCTGCCGGCAAGGTCGACACTGCCAAAGTCAAAGTGTTTGCGACCACCCCGGCCTACTTCGACTACAACTGGACGGTGCGCGGGACCCTCGACCCGGCGCTGGCGGCAAAGATCAAGGCAGCCTTCCTCGCGCTTGATCCAGCGAACCCGAAGGACAAGGAAATTCTCGATTTGCAGGCGGCCAGCCGGTTCATCGAAACCAGCCCTGACAATTACAAAGGCATCGAGGAAGCCGCACGCGCCGCCGAACTGCTGAAATGACATTGCGCCTGACCCAGACCAGCCTGACTCACGCCAACGGTGTTCAGGCGTTGCGTGACGTGAACCTGCACATCGGTGCAGGCGAACAGGTTGCGATCATCGGCCCGTCCGGGGCCGGCAAGTCGAGCCTGCTCAACGTGCTGGCCACCGCGTTGCGACCGGACAACGGCGAGTTGCAGGTGCTCGGCGAGCGAGCGTGGCTGCTGTCTGCCCGTCAGCGCCAGCGTTTACGCGCACGCATCGGTCTGATCCATCAATCGCCGCCCCTGCCACCGCGCCAGCGTGTGGTCACCGCGGTGCTGGCCGGAAAGCTGGGACAGTGGGGCCTGGGCAAGAGCCTGCTGAACCTGGTGCATCCGCTAGATGTTCCGGGCGCACGTGCGGCGCTGGCCAGGCTGGACCTGAGCGACAAGTTGTTTGCGCAATGCCAGCAACTGTCCGGCGGCCAGCTCCAGCGTGTGGGCATTGCCCGCGTGTTGTATCAAGCGCCCGAGGTGTTACTGGCTGATGAGCCGGTTTCAGCGATGGACCCGGTGCTGGCCGAACACACGCTTTCGGTGCTCTGCCGCCACGCCCGGGAGCACAACGTCACCCTGGTCGCCAGCCTGCATGCGGTGGAGCTGGCCCTCGCGCACTTTTCGCGGATCATCGGCCTGCGTGACGGGCAGATCCTGTTCGACCTTGCGGCCGGCGCCGTCGACCGCGAGCTGCTCGACAAGCTCTACGCCAATGAGCAGTTGCACGCCTCGCCGGTGCCTCCCGTGTCCTTGAGTGTGCAGATTCCCCGATGCTGACGTCTGCCTCGCGCGATCCCGCCGCCCTGCCCCGCTTGCTCCTCAGCCTGCTGGCGATCGCCCTGTTTTGGCCGGGCATCCACTTCAGCGAGTTGGACCTCAGCGTTTTAGTATCGAGTGACAGTCAGAGAGAGATGGGCCGGTTTGTCTCCGCCTTCTGGCCACCGGCCCATGACGCGGAGTTCATCGAGCTGCTGTTGCAGGCCACTCTGCAGACCCTGGCCATCGCCACGGCCGGCATGGCCCTGGCGTTGCTATTGGCCGTCCCCGCCAGCCTGCTGGCCAGCCGCGCCCTGTCGCTGTCGGCGGCCTCCCGTGCCGGTCGCCCAAGCTTCGGCGGCCAGCTGCTGCGTTGGCCGGTACGCGGTTTGCTGATCTTCCTGCGCAGTGTGCCGGAAATCGTCTGGGCCCTGCTGTTCGTGCGCGCCGTCGGCCTCGGCCCGACCGCGGGGGTTCTGGCCATTGCGATTACCTACAGCGGCATGTTGGGCAAGGTCTACGCGGAAATTTTCGAGTCGGTCGACCAGCGCCCGGTCCATGCATTACTGCGTTCAGGCAGCGGGCGGCTCGCAGCGTTTTGCTACGGAATCCTGCCCAATGTCGCGGCGGAGCTGATGTCGTACACGGTGTACCGTTGGGAGTGCGCCATCCGCGCCTCGGTGGTGATGGGCTTCGTCGGCGCCGGCGGTCTGGGCCAGCAAATGGATCTGTCGTTACGCATGTTCGCCGGGGGTGAAGTGGCCAGTTTGTTACTCACCTTCCTCGTTCTGGTGCTGCTCGCCGATCAACTCAGCCGCCTGCTGCGCTGGAGGCTGACATGAATCGTCTGATCAACCTGGCGCTGGTCCTGGGCATTGGCGCCGCGGTAGTCGCCTCGTTTATCTACCTGGGCATCGACCTCGGCGAACTCGGCGGTGCCGGCAATCTGAAGCAGATGGCTGCCTATGTTCAGCGTTTCCTCAGCCCGGACCTGAGCGCGGGTCATCTGCAAGCCATCGCTCATGGCGCCTTGGAAACCATTGCCATGTCTGCCCTGGGCACCCTGCTCGCGGCGGTATTCGGCCTGCTGTTGGCATTGCCCGCGGCCGGGCGTTTCGGCTGGCCTTTTCAGAGTGCGTCGCGTCTGGTCCTCAATGCCTTGCGCGCGGTCCCGGAACTGGTATGGGCGGCGCTGATGGTGCTGGCCGCCGGACTCGGCCCCAATGCCGGCACCCTCGCCTTGGCCCTGCACACCACTGGCGTGCTCGGTCGGCTGTTTGCCGAAGCCTTGGAAAACACCCCGCCCGAACCGGCAGACGCCATCCGCCTGCAGGGTGGCAATGCCGTATGGGCATTCTGTTACGGCACACTGCCCAACCTGTTGCCGCAGCTGCTGGCCTACATCCTGTACCGCTGGGAAAACAATATCCGCATGGCCAGTGTGCTCGGCTTCGTCGGCGCCGGTGGTCTGGGACAAATGCTCTATGTCAGCCTCAGCCTGTTCCAGGAAGCTCAAGCCAGCACGGTGATCCTGGCCATGTTGCTACTGGTGTTCGCCGTCGATTCATTGAGCAGCTGGAGCCGTCAACGCTGGGTCAAGGCCTGACTGCTTTCGCAGAACGCCCTACTCCTCCAAACGCCCTGTCCCCTCACGGTCGTGTTCGTAGTGCCTGATGAGCGCAAACGCCGGCAACCAGGACTCGCGACGCACGATCCAGCTCTCGTAAGTTGGCGTCAGTTGATCAGGGGCATCGAGTGACCCCAGGTTCACTTCGATTTCGTCGGCAGTACGTGCAAAAACGGACGAACCGCAACGCGGACAAAAATGCCGCCCGGCGTAGTCGCGGGTTTCGCCCTCGATCGTCACTGCCTCCTGAGGGAAGATCGCGCTGGCATTGAAAAGAGCCCCATGATGCTTGCGGCAGTCGAGACAGTGACAAAGGCCGACCCGGTAGGGCCGTCCTGACGCTTTGATTCGAACATTGCCGCACAGGCAGCCGCCGGTGAATCGCTTCATGCTGCGTCTCCTCTGATATCAAACGGTCGGACGTCTCGACCAGCGGGTTGGAAATAACCGGCTATCCCACCTAATTTTTCAACTCCCGACGACTCAGCAAAGTTGAAGAAAAGGAGCCATCCAATGCGAACCCTCAAAGCGATTTTTATCATAGCCCTGTTATCCACGGGATTGATTGCTCATATGGGCATCGCGACCGCCGAAGGCGACGTTGCGAAAGACGTCAGAGAAGATGTTCGTGATGTGGACAAAGATGTCGACCGAGACGGAAAAGACATCGATAAAGAAGCGAAGAAACTGGATAAAGAACGACATAAGGAAGGCCATCATCTCGATGAGGAGGCGAAAAAAGACCTTTGATGCTGATAGAAATGTGCTGCTCATCATCTGGAGGCTGCTCCTTGGATCCCGAAACTTGCGCGTAACGAGAACTGTTCTAAACTGCGAAAAGTTGCGCGCAAACCTCTCAACGCCATGCAGGACGTGGCCTTGAGCATTTTCGCGGTGTCTTCTGATCACCCTTCGGCAACGCACAGGCGCACTGCGCCACGCAGTTCCTCGCCAAGCCACCGAAGGTCGCGATCATGCCCAGAGCTTTCAGCGTCCGCCCCTTTGCATTCTGCGCGAGCGTATTGGCGCTTTCATTGACCGGTTGTGCGACACAGCAGTCCGCTGAGCCTGCGTCACAACCGCTGCGCCAGAATCCCGAGTTCACCTACGATGCCAGCGGCGTGACGCACGCCACGCTGACGGCGGCCGAACAGCAGGTCAACGTCGGGAACGAGCGTTATGTTTCGCTGGTGTTCAACGGCGACTACGATTCGCCGCTGATTCGCACGCGACCGGGCGGCACCATGGCGATACGCCTGGATAACCGCATGGACGAAATCACCAACCTGCATTTCCACGGCATGCAGGTATCGCCCCTGGATCAGGGTGACAATATTTTTCGCGTGACCCAACCCCATCAGGTCGGCGAGTACAACGTCAAGTTGCCCCTCAATCACAGCCCGGGGGCCTACTGGTATCACAGCCATTTCCATGGTGGCTCTCAGCGTCAGGTGTCCGCCGGGATCGCCGGACCGATCCTCGTCGACGGCATGCTCGATCCGTTTCCCGAACTCAAGGGCATCAAGGAACAGGTCCTGGTCTTGCGTAACTTTCAGAAAACCCTGACGGGCAAAGTCGCCAGCGAGATCATCACCAGCGCGCCGTCGATTCGCACGGTCAACGGCCAGGAAGTGCCGATTATCGACATCAAGCCCGGCGAAACCCAGCTCTGGCATTTCATCAATATTGCGGCGAACCAGTATTTCCGGATTCGCATCAACGGTCAGTCGGTGCAGGTGTTGTCGCGCGATGGCAATACCGTTACGCGCCGGGTCGACGCCGATCAGGTGCTGATCGGGCCATCGGCGCGGTTCAGTGTGTTGGTGGTCGGGCCACCGGCAGGCTCCTACGAAATCGAAACAGGCTCCGGCAACACCGGCCCGGCAGGCGATGACTACCCGGCGGCCAAACTCGCGGTGTTGCGATCCAGCGGTGAGCGGGTCGCGACCCGGCAGATCACCAGCGCCTATCCGCCGGCAGAAGACTTCAGCAAGATCGCGGTGAACAAGACACGTCAGTTCGCCTTCCAGGATTCGGACACCGACCCCAACGCGTTCTTGATCAACGGCACCCGCTTCGAGCTGGACCGGGTCAACACCACGGTCAAGCTCGGCGACGTGGAAGAGTGGCGCCTGTTCAACCCGTCCCAGGAATTGCACCAGTTTCATATTCACCAGGTGGACTTCCAGGTCACCGAGATCAATGGCAAACCGGTGCAGTTCAGCGGCTATCGGGACAACGTATTCATCCCCGCCACGGGCTCGATCACCGTGCGAATTCCGTTTCGCGATCCGGTGATTCTTGGCAAGTTCGTTTATCACTGCCACATCCTCGAACACGAGGACGGCGGCATGATGCAGGCGATCCAGGTGGTCAAGCCCGAGGACTACGAGCAGGCGGTCAAGCTCGAACCCCTGGGCGGGCTGTACGGTGAAAACAATCAGTTGTGCTCCTACCTGCGCAACACCGGACAGGCCCCGAAAGCGTCCAGCCCGCCGATCAAGCCGCTCATCAAGTAAAAGGGGGGCGCCATGAGCAATTATCGCTTGGCTGTTTTGCTGGTGGGATCGGTGTGTGCCGTTGAATCGACGCTGGCCGATGACGGGCAATACCCCAACGTCGGCATGGATTACGACGCGACTTTTCAATATGACCACGTGCATGCCGATTCGCCCCAGGGCGGCAATCGCAACAGCACGGATGCCTACCCGGACATCAACACCACGTTTTACTTCCGTTTCACCCACGACCAGCAGATCCGGTTTTCCACCGAGATCAACCCCATAGCGGGGCCGGAACCTGGGCAGAAACGTTTTTTTGAAGACGTGGGACTGGTGATCAACGACCTCAACTATTACCAGAACAACGCCAACTCGGCCTTCAGTGTCGGCAAGTACCACGTGCCGTTCGGTCGTGCGCAGGACCAGGCGCCCGGGCTCTACACCGAAGATTTCGTCAGCACCTACGACCTGGACGGCATGCTCGGCGGAACGGTGGCGTATCGGTTTTTCGATCAGCGCCTGGGCATGATCGAACCCAACGTCAGTTTCTACACCGCCGACAATTCGTTTCTCGGCCGGCCTTACCTGCGCCATGGCGAAAAGCTCCAGCGCAGCGACGGCGGTCCGTCGAACACCGGGAAGCTCGACTCCTATGCGCTGACCGTGAACTGGCTGGCAATTCCGGCGGTGCCTTATCTGGAAACGCAGTTCGGCTACATGTTCAACAAAAAGGCCGAGGACGAGACGCAAGCCAATCCACCTGGTGAAGATGATGAAACCATCAAGATCGCCTCCGCCCGCTATATCTGGGCCTACGCGCCAAGCACTGACCTGGAGCCGACGCTGGCGGGGCGTTACTTCGATATCGTGCCCTTCATCGAATTCGCCGATGTCGACAATGAAGATGGCATCAAAGGCAATGACACCCGTTACCTGACCACCTCGCTGACGTTCGATTTCGGCGACTGGGCCCTTGGCGCGACCCGCACCGACAAGCATCGCGAATCGACCGGGGGCGCGGATCACCAGGATTACCTCAACGAACTGAGCCTGACCTACAACATCACCGGCCAGATCAAGCTCGGGCTATCCGCCGGCACCCAGAACGAGGACGGCCAAATGTCGGAGCTGATTGGTCTGGCGCTGACCTATTCGGGAGGGTATTGAGCGATGAACAGGCTGCGCGTGGCAGGCCTTCTGCTGCTGATGGGATTGGCGAGCGGCGTCACGGCGGCGACCCGTACCGACATCGGCGGGCCGTTCCAACTGACCAACCAGAATGGCCAGCGGGTCACCGAACGCAGCTTTGGCCAACCGGCTTTACTGTACTTCGGGTTCATGACCTGCCCGGCCATTTGCCCTACTGACCTGGCGAAAATGGCCCGTATCAGTCGGCAACTGCAAAAAGACAAAGGCATCACGGTGCGACCGGTTTTCGTCACCATCGACCCGGAACGTGACACGCCGAAAAAACTCAAGGAGTACGTGGGCTACTTCGCCAGCGACTTCGTCGGCCTGACCGGCTCGGCGCAAGACATCGTGCGCATCACCGACGCTTATCACGTGTATTACAAGAAAGTGCCGTCCGGGGATAAGCCGGACCAGTACATGATGGACCACTCGACAATCCTGTTTCTGCTCGACAGCCAGGGCCGCTACCTCAAGCATTTCGGTCGCGGGATGGATGAGCAGGAAATCGAGAAACAGGTGGTCGCTGCACTGGCCGATGCAGCGGCCGGACGTTGAATCAAATCCCCCCAAGTTGCTTTCCGCTGATCAGGTTTCAGTGTGGCCAGAGATCCACCGGAAAGTACTTCTGCGAAATTTGCGTGTACTTGCCCGAGTCATGCAATTGCGTGAGCGCCTGGTCGATTCGTGCCTTGAGTGCGGTGTCACTCTTGCGCAGGCCCGCGCCGATTCCCAGGCCATAGAGCAAGGGGTCCATCTTGACGCTGCCGATGCCTTTCTCCTCGTAGGCCAACCCGTCCTGGGACTTCAGGAAATCGATGTCGCCGAGCTTGTCGAGGAACATGACGTCGATACGGCCCGCCAACAGATCGGCGTTGCAGTCATCCTGTGTGTTGTAGATGCGGATGTTCGATGCCTTGCCATAAGCGGTCTGGATGAACTCGGCGTTGGTGGTCGAGCCCTGCACACCGATGGATTTACCGGCCAGGCCTTCCGGTGTCAGCGTCAGATTGGCGTCCTTCGCGGCGACAAAGATCCCCGTCGTCTCGTAATACGGACGCGAGAAAGCGATGACTTTCTGCCGTTCCGGGCTGATGCCCATGGAGTTGAAGAGCACGTCGAACTTGTTGGCAAGCAGCGCCGGAATGATGCCGTCCCAGGCCACTTCCTTGATCTCGCACTCGGCTTTCATCTGCTCGCAGAGCGCGCGGATCAGGTCGGGTTCGAAACCGGTGTATTGCCCGGTGGGTGTCTTGACGAGGAACGGCGGATACGGTTCGGCAGCAACGCCGAAACGCAGCTTGTCTTCTGTTGCGCCGGCCGGCGCGGTAAAGGCACTCAACGTCAGGCCGATGGAGGCCAGCAAAGCCAGATTGCGGAATATTCGTTTCATGGTCGATCCCTTTTTTTCAGGAGGATGGTTGCAAATAAAACGATTCAACATCAGTACAAAACAGCCTTTCTACGCCTGGGGTAAAGGCAACGGCAGCCATCCCTGGATCGCTTGCCAGTCCGATTCCAGGCTCGCGAAACGAGAGAGAGAAAAGGTCGACAGGTCGGCAAAACTGCACTCGCCGTCGACAACGAGATCGCGAATGGCATGCCCGCTCGCCGGCGAGAGCCCGAAACCGACACCGGACATCGTCGCGACGGTGAGGTTATCCAGCACGGCGGGACGGTCGATGACGGGGCGCCCGTCCGGCGTGTTTTCGATGAAACCCGCCCAACTGCGAATCACCCGTTTGTGAGCGATTTTGGGGAACAGTTCAGCCAGTCGTTTGGCGATGTTGCATTGCAGGGGCGTCGACTGCGGACGTGTGCCGCGCAGATCGGCGAGCTCGACCCATTCGTGCGGGCCGCCCCCGTAGGCCAGGTTGCCGCGCAGGGTCTGCCGGCCATACAAACCATTGCCATCCACCCCCCCCACCGCCAGTAACGGCAGCGGCTCGGTCACGATCATCTCCGCGCGAGCGGTGACCAGCGGAATGTCGACGCCCAGTTGGGCCGCCAGCTCACCGGTATGCGGGCCGGCGGCAATCACCAAGTGGTCGCAGGCGATCAAGCCTTGTGACGTTTGCACGCCCGTCACGTGGTCGCCTTGGCGTTCGATGGCGACGACGGGCGTGTGCTCGAGCACACGACCGCCGAGATTTTGCAGCGCCCATGCGTAGGCCTGCAGGGTGCGGTGCGGATTGGCGTGGCCGCCGAAATGGTAGTAATAGCCCGCCAACACGTTGTCGCCCGCGAAGGGCACGAGTTCCCGAACCTCCTGAGGGTCCAGGAGGTCAACGCGCAATCCATAATACTGGGCTTCATCCACGACTTTTTTGTCGAGTGACAACTGGTGTTCGGTGAGATCGATACTGATGCGGTCCGGGCGATATTCGGTCGGGTAACCGAGCAGTTCGTCCATCATCGGCCAGAGTCGCTGTTCTTCGAGAAACAGCGGGCTGTGATGATGCGAGCATCCGCCGCCATTACGGCCCGAGGCGCCCCAGCCAATCAGGTGGGCATCGAGCACCAGCACATCGACGCCCTCACGCGCCAGCCACCAGGCGGCGCTCAATCCGGTCACGCCGCCACCGACAATGACGACGGACGCACGGTTGGACGATTTCTTGACTGCGTGCATGGTGTCAGCCCTCGTTCTGCGGCGGGTTCAAGTGATCGACGACATCCTGTGGCCGCCTGGCAACGGTTGGCTGGCCGGTGCACAACCAGAACGGCGTCCACTGTGACGGCATGTCAAACCAGGCATCCCAGCGGCTATGCATCGGTGGCGCTTCCTCGACCTGTCCGATCTGTTGCAGTGACAGCGGACGGACCGGCGGACGAAACGAGGCCAGCGCAATCTCGCCGACACTCAAACCGGCACCGATGCCGAGCAAGGCCGCCACCTGTTCGCGGCAACGACGTCCCTGGCAGGGTCCCATGCAGGCCCGGGTCAGACGCTTGGTCACATCCGGGTTGGGCGAGTCGTTTTTCATGGTGCTTTGCAAATTTGCGTCAGCGGGTGTCCAGTCGAGATAGCGCGGCGGTTGCTGTCCGAGAATTTCGCTGGCCGTCACCTCTTCGCACAGGCAAACAAAGGGTTCGTTCTGTGCATGGACGGTGGATGCGCGCACCCAGGCCTCGCGATTGGCGGCCACATCACAGACCGGCTCGTCAGGCACCGACGCCTTGTCGTTCTGAGCAAGGTCGACACCCAACGCCGACAACGCGGCGTATGCGGCGATCCGCCCTTCGCGCCGGGCAATCGTGTCATCGAGGCTTTTCGATGCCCAGACGCCGGCGCAGTCGCCGGCCACCAGAACGAACGGCAACGACGTGCGCTGTGCAGAATCCGTGTCGGGGACATGGCCACCGCGGTCGGCCTGGAATGACGTGCTGCACCCTGCCGCCTCGACCAGTTCGATCGCGGGAATGGCGGCCACTGCCAGCAGCACCGTGTCGCATTCGATCTCGGTCAGAGATCCGCCCACGGGGCTACCCGCCGCGTCGACAGAGACCGCCGTAATCCGCTTGACGCCGAAGGCATCCCCGGTCGCCTCGCGAACGACATGCCCCGTCAACACCTGAGCGCCTTGCTCGACCAGCAGACCGAGCAGCGCTGGATCGCCACTCACCTGCCGGGCCTGTTCAATGATTGCCGCGATATGCACGCCCTGGCTGATCAGCACGTGGGCCGACACCAGCGCTTGCGAATCGCTGCCGATCAACACGGCGCGCTTGCAATCCAGCGCCTCGTAAACCGTCGCCAGCCGATGCGCAGCGCTGACGCCCATGACGCCGGGGCGATGCCAACCATCGAAGGCGAGGCCCATGTCGCGCCTTCCGGCGGCGACGATCACCTGTTTGAAGCGCAGCAGATAAGCACTTTCGTCATCGGCGAGGCCGGCGACCGCGCCCTCGATCCACGCCGTGGTGCGCTGCTGGGGAAACAGGCCCCAGACCGCCGTGCCGAGCCGCACGTCGACCCCGGCTTCAAGCGCCTCGACGATCTCCGGGCGGGCATCGAGCAGCGTCTGCAGCACGCTGTTGCGGTTAGCGACCCCGGCGCCCATTCGGCCACCGAAGTGCAGCGGCACCTCTTCGCCCATGGTTTCGAGGGGCACCGGGTTTTCGTCCACCAGCGTCACGCGCAGGCCCTGCCCGGCGGCGGTCAAGGCGGCCGCGAGCCCCGCCGGGCCCGCGCCGACGATGAGAATATCGGTTTCGTCGCTGATCGGCGGTGCTTTGCCTGCCAGCGACGCTGGATCGTAGTAGATGTCGGGTGTCAGAGGTCGTTTCACGGTGTTTCCCCCGGAAGGCGCGTGCGCGTTGGTTCGTGGGTATCGACTAGAACAGCGAAGAAGGCGGCTTGACGTCGCCCTCGGCGAATCGCGACAGACGCAGCTGGCGCATGTCCAGGCCCGGGTTGCCAGAGTTGATCCAGTCAGCCAGGGTCTTGCCTGTGATCGGGCCCATGGCAAAGCCGTGGCCGCAGAATCCGGTGGCCACCGCCAGGCCCCGTGGCGACGTTTGCGCGTCGATGACGGGAATGCCGTCCGGCAAGACATCGATAGCGCCCGCCCATCGATCGACGATCTGCGTATTCACCTGCCCGGGGAACGCGGCCTTGAGCGCGCGCATGGCGGTTCCCAGCCCCTTCTCATTGGGGTGGATAAGCGGATTGCGCTGGTGAATGCCCGCGCCGAGCCGCGATGCTTCCGACCACGGCATGCGCTGGTGCAGATCCGTCAGGCACGCACCGTTCAAATGGAAGCGAAACGACTTGCGCTGCGCCCACAGCGAAGGCGCATACCAATGGAGGGCGCGCAGATGGCCCAGCGTCATGTCGACATCGACATGGGCGTCGTCGGCGATGTTGAAACTGCCATCGAGCCGTTGCCGGAAGCCCACGCCGTTGGCGATCGTGGAGATACCGCTCAGCGTCGGGCCGGCCGTGGTCCGCGCCACCGTACCCCTGACCAACTGCTGCGGCAGGGAGATGCCGAGCATCTTCAGCAGGCGGAACGTCGTTGCCCCGGCGGCGCACACCACCGTTTTCGCCTTCACGTAGCCGCGCTCGGTTTCAACGCCGACGACCTGGCCGGCGGCGACATCGATGCCTTTGGCGCCGCACTGTTCGACGATGTGTGCGCCCAGTTCACGGGCACGCATTGCATAAGCGCGAGCCACCAGGGTGGGTTCCGCCTGACCGTCGCTGGCGGTAAACAAACCGCCCAGTTGCGGGACCGCGTAACCCGGCAGTTTCTTCACCACTTCACGCGGCGACAGCATCACGGTGTCGAGCGAAAAGCTGCGCGCAACCGTCAGCCACGATTCGTATCCGTCACGTTCGACCTCATTGCCCGCGACGAACAGACAGCCGTCGTTGCGCCATCCCAGGTCGGTCTGGAGTTCGTGTTCCAGCGAGCGCCAGAGCTCGATGCTGGCGTGCATCAGCGGGACTTCGGCCTCGTCACGGGATTGCTGGCGAACGAAGCCCCAAGCACGAGACGATTGCTGCCCCGCCAGCAGGCTTTTTTCGAGCACCAGCACCTTGGCGCCCGCTTTGCTGAGGTAGTACGCACACGCACACCCCATCAGGCCACCGCCGATGATCGCCACGTCGACTTCACGAGGCAGGAGGTCGTCCCTGGTTGCCGAGACCTTGGCAAGTGCCGCTGCTGGAGTGTTCATGAGGAGGACCACCAGGTTGGAAATGACGCGTAGCGCCGTGTTGTTATTTCGGCTAAGAATGTGCCTCGATCATCTGAAGTTACAGTGATGTATCTGCATTAATCCCATGCGAGGAGCGCATAGACACATGAGCCGCCAACTGCCATCCATCGAGCTTTTGCAGGCGTTCCTGACGGTTGCCAAGACCGGCAACTTTGGCAAGGCCGGTGAGCAGCTCAACCTGAGCCAGAGCGCGGTGAGTCGGCAGATTGCGCAGCTGGAGACGCGCCTGGACAACCGTCTGTTCGAGCGGCACACGCGCAAAATCGTGCTCACTGCAGAAGGCCGGTCGCTGGTACCGGTGGCGGAACAGGTCATCGGCCTGCTCTCGGATGCCTCGCACATGCTCGCCACCGTGGGACGAAGTGTCAGCCTGCGCGCGCACCCGACGATGGCGGCGCGCTGGCTGATTCCACGGCTGACGGCGTTTTATGCCCTGCACCCGGAGGTGACCGTCAGCGTCGACACGGTGTATCACCGCTTTCCCGACTTTGCGTTCGAATCGATCGACGCCATGATCGCCTACGGAACCGCCACCTGGCCCGACTTCGAAGCGCTGGAGTTGTGGGAAGAGGAGCTGATTCCGGTGTGTTCGCCGGCATTGCTTGTCGGGACGACCCCCGAAGAGGTGCTGAAGACCGGGCGCCTGGTGGACTCAAGCATGGATCGCCTGGACTGGCGCCGCTGGGAAGAGTATTACCCGGGCTCGACCGGTGCCGATAACGCGCATCTGACGTTCGATACACTGGAGTCTGCGATCGTCGCCGTGAAATGTGGTCAGGGCATCGCGCTCGTCGACGCCGTGCTCACACGCGATGAGTTGCTCACCCAGCAACTGACGCGGGTGCATGCCGGCCGTATCATTACCGGTGGACGTTATACGTTGGTCTATCCAAAGCGGGTGAAGCGCTCAAGCGGCTTTTCCGAGTTCCTGGAATGGCTGGAACAGGAAGCTTTGTGACAGGCATAAACCGTTTCACCGTTTCCTTCTGCGCCCACCTTGGTGCTAAATAGACGGCCCAGGTTTCAAGCCCAGACCCTGTAGCGTATTGCCGTGCAACGAGAAATCGATATGAACACCCATTTTCAGACAAGTGATACTCCTGAGCCCAAGACCCGGCAAGCGGCAAACATTCACCTCCTCCCCCCTCAGCCGTCAGTGGTAACAGCATGATCGAAGTCACCGAAGTGTCCATTGCCCAATTGCGTGCGGCGCTGGCGTCTGGCCAGACCACGGCGGTTGAGCTGGTCCAGGCCTACCTTGCCAGGATCGACGCCTACGACGGCGCCGATACGCCAACCGCGCTCAACGCGGTGGTGGTTCGCAACCCCGACGCACTCAAGGAAGCGCAAGCCTCCGATGCCCGTCGGGCCAAGGGCGAAACGCTCGGCCCGCTGGATGGCATTCCCTATACGGCCAAGGACAGTTATCTGGTGAAAGGCCTCACCGCGGCCTCTGGCAGTCCGGCCTTCAAAAACCTGATTGCCTATCGCGATGCCTTCACCATTGAACGGTTGCGCGCCGCCGGGGCGATCTGCCTGGGCAAGACCAACATGCCGCCGATGGCCAATGGCGGCATGCAGCGCGGGGTCTATGGCCGGGCCGAGAGCCCGTACAACGCTGACTACCTGACGGCGCCTTTTGCGTCGGGTTCATCGAACGGTGCCGGGACTGCCACCGCCGCCAGTTTCGCGGCCTTCGGCCTTGCCGAAGAAACCTGGTCGAGCGGACGCGGTCCGGCCTCGAACAATGGCTTGTGCGCCTATACCCCTTCGCGCGGGGTGATCTCGGTGCGCGGCAACTGGCCGCTGACGCCGACGATGGACGTGGTCGTGCCCTACGCGCGAACCATGGCCGACCTGCTTGAGGTGCTCGACGTGGTGGTGGCGGAAGACCCCGACACACGCGGC
Source organism: Pseudomonas sp. LBUM1660 (assembly GCF_059695935.1). Lineage (NCBI taxonomy): Bacteria > Pseudomonadati > Pseudomonadota > Gammaproteobacteria > Pseudomonadales > Pseudomonadaceae > Pseudomonas > Pseudomonas sp. LBUM1660. The sequence goes on from NZ_CP166795.1 coordinate 3,929,086, forward strand.
GATCTGTGGCGGCTGCAACCCTGGGTGCCGATTCCGAGCGTCGCTTCGGTGCGCCCCGCGTCCTATGCCGGGCTGGCCGCTACCACCGATGCGCTCGCTGGAAAACGCTTCGGCGTGCCGCGCATGTACATCAACGCCGATCCTGACGCGGGCACCAGCGAGGCGCCGGGCATCGGTGGCCCGACGGGGCAGAAAATCAACACCCGTCCTACTGTGATCGGTCTCTGGAAAGAGGCTCGCCAGGCACTCGAAGCCGCGGGTGCCGAGGTGGTCGAAGTCGACTTCCCGCTGGTCTCCAATTGCGAAGGCGATCGTCCGGGCGCGCCGACTGTGTTCACCCGCGGCCTGGTGTCCAAGGAGTTCCTGCACCATGAGTTGTGGGACCTGTCGGCCTGGGCGTTCGATGATTTTCTGCGGGCCAACGGTGATCCGAAACTGAACCGCCTGGCCGATGTCGACGGGCAGCTGATCTTCCCCCACGACCCGGGCACCCTGCCCAATCGCGAAGACGACCTCGCTGCGGGCATGGACGAATACGTGAAGATGGCCGAGCGTGGCATCACGCCGTGGGACCGGATCACCACGCTGCCGGACGGTCTGCGCGGGCTGGAAGAAACACGTCGAATCGACCTGGAAGACTGGATGGACCGGCTGAATCTAGATGCAGTGTTGTTCCCGACAGTGGCCGACGTCGGGCCGGCGAATGCCGATGTCGATCCGCAGTCGGCGGACATCGCGTGGAGTAACGGAGTGTGGGTCGCCAACGGCAACCTCGCCATCCGCCACCTCGGTGTGCCGACGGTCACGGTACCGATGGGCGTCATGCCGGACATCGGCATGCCGGCCGGGCTGACCTTTGCCGGTCGTGCCTATGACGATTCAGCGCTGCTGCGCTTTGCTTCGGCGTTTGAGTCGGCCGGCAGCAAACGAATGATCCCGCCTCGGACACCGCCGTTGCAGGGCTGAAATAGCTGCGCGCGGGATTGGACCAGTGCAGGCTCCGATCTCGCCTTGTCATCAATTCACCCGGATTCCAAAACTCAAACCTTCACTGATCCAAGACAATCTCCAGTCGAACAAGAACCCTGTGGCGAGGGAGCTTGCTCCCGCTGGGTCGCGAAGCGCGCCCAAAAAGGGCCTGCTGCGCAGTCAAACGGGAGCAAGCTCCCTCGCCACAGATACGGCGTTGCGTTTAAGTGAACAGCATGACTTGCCACAGGGGCCTTGTTCGTCTGGTGATTGTCTTAGGTGAGCGCCATTTCACTGATGCACGACGCTTGCGACGTTTCCATCAGCAGCTGATCCACGACTTGCGACAGCGCGGCGTCAACCTCCTCTCCCCCGCGCAAGGCTCGCTCGTAGACGTCCCGCTGGCGGTCTGCACTGGTGCCGTCCCTGAGAATTCGGCGGGCTTGAGTAAACACGTTCTCCACACCCATCTTGCGCGCCGTGTCTCCAAGAATCTGTTGCGCCCTGAACAACCATTGCTCGGCAGAGAACGGCCGGTCGTAGCCTTCGATGATGAATGCTGCGTGGATGCCGGACCGTTTCGCCCGCCAGCGATTTTCCTTGAGGATCCATTGCGACGTCTGGGTATAGCTCGATCCCGGGCGAGGTTGATCAATGGCATGGGCCACCAACAAACGAAACAAAGAAGCAATGCACAAGACGTCATCCAGGCGCGGACAGGCGTCCGTCATGCGCATCTCCAACGTCGGGTACTTCATAGCCGGGCGTAAACCCCACCAGCAATCGCTCGCCTGCTTGATCGTGCCAGTACGAATCAGCAAGGAGACGTAGGCGTCATAGGCGCTTTGATCTTCGAAGAACTCCGGAATGCCCATCCGCGGCCACTCATCACACGCGGTCTGCCGGTAGCTCATGAAGCCGCTGTCGGCGCCATCCCAAAACGGTGAAGAAGTGCTCAGTCCCAACAACAACGGCATCCACGGCAAGACTTCGTTCATCACTTGAATACGATCCAGATGCCCTGGCACTTCAACATGCACATGCAGACCGGATAGCAGGCTGCGCCTTGCTACTCGTTGGTAGTCTTCAAACAGTTGAAGAAAGTGAGGGTGGTCCGTGGCCTGCTGCAAACGCCAATCAGCCAATGGGTGACTTGCGGCACTGAGCAGTCCCAGACCGTACCGTTCGAGCGTTTGCCGCAACCTTGTGCGGGCAGAAAACAGGTACTCCGTTGCTTGCTCGACGCTGGTGAAGATGGGGGACGCGACTTCGATTTGCCCCTTGAACATCTCATGCGCGAAACAATCGCCTAACACTGCCTGGCACGCTTCGATTGACGCGTCGGGGGGCTTTTCGGACATGCGCCGGGTGTCCAGGTCCGTGATGAAGTATTCCTCTTCAATGCCGAATTTCAGGTGTCTGTTCATCGATTCGCTCCCTGGCTGACGCACTGCAATCTGGAACTATCCCAGCGCTGTATCGAACAACATCGTGAGCCCGAAACCCAGCATCAGGCCTAGTGTTCGCAGGGAGTGCCAGTCTCCCTTACTGCAGATGACGAAGGGGGTGATGGGGAGTTCCAACGGAATGATGAGTGATGCGTTCACCTCGATGGCGATGGCGGCATACACCAGCAGCCAATAGCCGAAGGCCAGGGTCATGCGGAACTCCTCGAAAGGGTCACGGCGAATGGGTTGTGAAACTCATAAAACATTTCGAGGCGTGATTTTCAAACGAGGCGAAACTAATTTTCGTAGAGGGATAAGGGTTGTCGCCCAGAGGCATGAATGGTCGGTATTTTTGAAACTGGGTCAGGCGGATTTTCATCACGCCTGACCCGCGCCGTCAGGCTTTGGCGGCCATCGCGGTGACTTCCACGCGCATACCTTCGACCGCCAAAGCGGCCACACCGACGGCGGCACGAACCGGCCACGGTTTGGCGAAAAAGCGCTTGTACACTTCGTTGAACGCCGCGCGGTCGGCCATGTCGGTGAGGTAGATGGTCAGGTGCAGAACCCGGTCCATGGAGCTGCCGGCGCCTTCTAGCGCGACCTTCAGCGCCTGCAACGTGCATTCGCTTTGCAGTGTGATGTCGCCCAGTTCCAGGCTGCCGTCGGCGCGGGTGGGAATCTGCGTGGAGACCAGAATGCCGCCGAAGCCGGTGACGTCGGAGGAGATGGAATCCGCGTCAGGATCAGGAGTAAACGCGATGTCTTGGTTTGCCATGGGGGATCTCGTGCTTGAGGTGGTAAAGAGGCGGTCGATGCCTTTTGCGTGGACAGTTTACAGGCCGAAGCCTGGATTGCTTGCGCGGCTGCCCCCAGGAAAAAATCTCGAACTCCCTCCCAGGTGCTGCATCCAATGTGTAGGTCAACGGAGGTACGCACGATGAACAACGATGACAGTGTCAGTGACACCGAAAGGGATCGGAAGGACAGGGACGCCGAAGAGGTCGATGAAACAACACCTCCCGAAGAGAATGAAGCCGAGGCGCTCCAACGAAAAATAGACGAGATAGAACGCAAAGTAGCGGATGGGAACTAGCGTGAAAACCATCCCCGCGTGTGTTCAGCGGGGATGGCCGCATGCTCTGCACCTAGTTCGGGTCCAACAACCCGCCACTCCAGTTGCGTGAAATCCGGCTCCCGGTGAATTTCGCCACCACCATGCCCTGCGACACCAGCCGGTCCCGGTAGCGCGTGACCATCCGTCCCGCTTGCTCGGCCACCAGCACCACTTCGGAAGACGGATCACCGGGCCGCCGCAGAATCCGCGCAAAGCGCTGCCCTTCCTCGACGAAATCGCCCAGTTCCTTTTCAAAGATCAACACCCCGGGTTGCGGTGCGAGGAGAGTCTCCATCTGCCCCATTTCCATCACCTCGACGGGCCAGTCACCGGGTGACAACGCCTCGTCGATGACCCCGTAGCTGCACAGCCAGGCGTAAAGTCCCGCGGCGTCCTGCTCGGCCAACCGATCGCTGACATCGCCCTGCCCGCGCAACTCCAGGGTCGCGGCCATGCGCTGGTCGGTAATGCCATCGCGCAGCCACGGCGCAATGATGGTTTCTTCGAAGGAGCCGTCGCCGCCGTCATCCCAGATGATCGCCACGTCCATCTTCATCGCCGCCGCCAATTCGCGACCACGGGGCCAGAAACTGCGGTGCACGTAGAGGTACGGCAAGGCTTCGTCATCGGTGTGCAAGTCGAGCATCACCTCTGCGGTTGAAGCCAGTTGCACCAGGCTTTTTTGCCACTGCTGGACGTTGGTCGAAGGTCGCTCCATCGCCGCCGATTGGTCGAACCCGCGGTTGAAGTTATGCCCGGTCGCATCGTGAAAGCGACCGAGAATCCGCCCCTGTCGAAACTGCCCGATGCCCAGGGGATTGGCTTGCGGCACCACCGTCACACTGCCCTTGAGCCGGCCCTCGGCCTCGACGACTTGAAGCCGTTGCATCAACAGATGCAGCACCAGCATCCCGGCGATTTCGTCGGCATGCACCCCCGCCTGCAAATGCACCTTCGGCCCGCGGCCGTCGCCCTCGAAACGCCAAGCGCCGACCTGCACCGGATCGCCGTTGTTGTTGCGCACACTGAACGAAATATCCTGCGCCATCTGCTTGTCCTCCCCCCGTCATGAACGTTAAAAACCGGTGCATCACTGCGGCCGACACTGGAGATTGAACGCATGTTCAACTAAGCTCGCCAACCTGGCACTGCACCCAAGGATTCCCTTGTGACAACCCCCTCTCCAAAAAACCGCCGCGCAGAACCCGATGAGCGCCGCGAGATGCTGGTGGCCGCCACGGTGCGTTGCCTGGTCCGTGATGGTCATGCCGGCATTTCCGTGCGCCGTATTGCCACCGAAGCCGGAGTGTCCGTCGGCCTGCTCAATCACCATTTCGGCAGCATCGATGCGTTGATCGCCGACACGTACCAGAAGATTGCCAGCGAACTGACCACCGCCCTGCGCCAGGAAATCCAGCAGGTCGCCACCCCGGCCGAAAAGATGGACGCGTTTCTCAAAGGCTCTTTTTCGCCGAGGGTCATGGACCCGCAATTGCTTGGCGTCTGGGTGGTGTTCTGGAGCCTGATCCGGCACTCCGAACACGTCAGCCTGTCCCACGAAAAAAGCTACCGCGCCTACCTCGATCTGCTGCGCCAGTTGCTCGATGACATGGCCGCCAGCGAAGGTTTCGTGATCCACGACACGCGCCTGGCCGCCATCGGTTTATCGGCGATGCTCGACGGACTCTGGATCGAGTGGTGCCTCAACCCCGAAACCTTCAGCCCCGCCAACGGCCTCCACATCTGTCGTTGCTGGATAAAGGGGCTGCGTCACGGAGCATTCAGCGCCGACGACGTCCTGTGAGGCGTGACGGCCGAAGATCATCGCCAGGGTGCCGCTGACCGCGATCAGGCCGGCACCGCTCATCAGCGACACATCCATCAGCGTGCCCCAGATCAAGCTCGACAGCAGGAACGCCCAGATCAGCCCGGTGTACTCGAACGGCGCGAGCAAGGTGGCAGTGGCCCGCTGAAAACTGGCAAACAGCAGGAACTGACCGATACCGCCCACCAGGCCGGCAACCAGCATTCCCAGCCACGCCGGCGTCGGCGCCGGGGTGAACGTCCAGGGCAGCGCGACCGTCATGCACAGGACAAACACCACGTTAGTGATCAGCATCTGCTCCAGCACTGACGTCTGCTCATCCACCTGGCGCAGTTGAATGTAAGTGAACGCCCAGCACATCGCCGCCAGCAGTGTCAGCACGATGGGCCACGGATCGACGATTTTGCTCGGGCGGCAGGCGATGATTACCCCGACAAACCCGAGGATCAGGGAAAACCACTGCCAGCCGCGGGCCCGTTCCTTGAGAATCACCGCCGCCAGCACCGTGACCATGATCGGCGCGGAAAAATACAAGGTGGTCATTTCCGCCAGCGACAGGTCCCGGGCGGCCGTGTAATACAGCAGCCAGGCCACAATCGACAGCAAACCGCGCACCACCAGCAAGCGCCGGCTCGGCGAACGCCAGGCCCGCTGGACCAGGCGCAGGCGACCGGCCAACAGGCACGCGACGACCACCACCAGGCTGCGCCAGAACAGGATGGTGACCACCGAATAATCGGCCACCAGCCACTTGATGACCGCGTCCTGCAACGCCAGGAACGCGTACCCCAAGGTGCACAGGCCAATGCCTTGCAGCGACCGGTCGACGACTTGCGACGTGCTCATTACACCGACCTGCGCACAGGCGTCCCGCGCCGTTCGGCAAAGGCAAACAGCGCCTCGATCAGGAAGGTCAGGCAGACGTAGACCCCGGCCACCAACAACAGCGGTTCATAGACCTGCAAGGTCTGCGCCCGCACCACGTTGGCGGCTCCCAGCAGATCGACAATCGCAATCGTCGAGGCCAGGGCCGTGGATTTCAGCAACATCACGGTTTCCCCGGCCAGTGTCGGCAACAGCAACCGCAGCGCTCGAGGCAAGCGCACCCGCAGCAGCGATTGGCGCGGTGTCATGCCAAACGCCGAGGCCGCTTCCATCTCACCCTTGGGCACCGCCAACAGCCCGCCGCGAATCACTTCGCCGACATACGCGCCCACCGACAACACCAGGGCGAACACGATGTACCAGTAACCGTCGCGCAAATACGGCCAGAGAAAACTGCCGCGTATCAGCGGGAACTGCGCAAACACGCTGCCGAGCCCGTAGTAGAAGATGTATATCTGGATCAGCAACGGCGTACCGCGCAACACGCTGGTGTAGAACAGGCTGGCCTTGGCGATCACCTTGTTTTTCGAGATCCGCGCCAGCGCCACCAGCACCGCCAGCGCGAAACCGAACACGCTGGAGATCAACAGAATGGTGATGGTCGTTTGCAGTCCCCGGCCCAACAGCGCCGCGTATTCAACTATCCACGCTGGAATCATTTCATTCACTCAGCCAAAGGCATCCAGCGACGAATACGCCGCTCGAGCCGTCCAGACAGGTAGTTGGACACCAACGTCACCGCGTAATACAACGCCGCGGCCGTAAGGTAGAACAACAAGTAATGACGCGTCGAACCCGCCCCTTGCTTGGCGGTGTACAACAGCTCGTTGGTGCCGACCACGCTGATCAAGGCGCTGTCCTTGATCAGGTTGATCCACAGGTTGGCCATCCCGGCCATCGCATACGGTGCCATGATCGGCAGCGTGACGCGTCGGAACAGGCCGAAACCGCTCAGGCCGAAGGCCTTCGCCGCTTCGATCTGGCCGAAGGGAATCGCCTGGATCGCCGCGCGGAAAATCTCCGAAGCGTAGGCGCCCTGCACCAATCCCAGCACCACGATGGCGGCCAACGGACCGCTGACATTGACGACGCCGTAGCCCATCTGCGTCATCAGCGAGTTGAGGAGCATGGAGCCGACGTAGTACAGCAGCAGGATCAGCAGCAACTCCGGAATCGCCCGGAACAAGGTCGTGTAACCGCGCATCAGCGCTGCAATTGGCTTTGGCGCGCCGAGCTTCAGGCAGGCCACCACCAGACCGATGAACAGCCCGACCACAAAGGCCCCGGCTGATATTTGCAGGGTCATCCAAAGACCCTTCAACAGCGCACTGCCCCATCCTGTTTCGCTGAAGTTGATCAATTCGAACATGGCTGGCATTTCAGTCTCCAATCGGTGGCCTTGATGCACCACCGCCCTCTTGTAAGAGCGAGGCTTGCCCGCGAAGCTTTTGGCGACTTCAAGGGCCCCTTCGCGGGCAAGCCTCGCTCCTACGGGGATGGGTGTTTCCTCAGGAAAATTTCATTCCATGGAGTTGTTTTTCGCGTGGCCGTCAGAAGGCGGGTTTCACGCTGGTCCCGAAGTAGTGTTGGGACAGGTCGTCGTAGTCTTTGCTGGCCAGCAACGAGGTGATCGCCTTGTCGAGTTTGGCCTTGAGCTCGGTGTCATCCTTGCGCAGACCGGCGCCCACGCCTTTGCCGAAGATCGGGTCATAGGGCACGGCGCCCAGGTAATCGAGGTTACTGTTGCGGGCATCCGGGGTCTGGACGAAAGACGCCATCGCCGTGCCGTCCGCCATCATCAGGTCAATGCGCCCGGCAATCAGGTCGGCGTTGGCCGAGTCCTGGGTGTCGTAATACTTCACGTCAGCAATTTTTTCGTAGTACTGCTTGAGGTAGCTGGCGCTCACCGTCGAGTTCTGCACACCGATGATCTTGCCCTTGAGGTCATCCGGATACTTTTTTACCGACGTGCCCTTCGGCCCGACAATCGCAATCACGGAGTCGTAATACGCCTTGCTGAAAGCGATCTGTTTTTCGCGTTCTTCAGTCACCGACATCGACGAGAAAATCACGTCGATCTTCTTCGCCAGCAACGATGGAATGATCCCGTCCCACGCCACTTCCTTGATCTCGCACTCGGCTTTCATTTCGCTGCACAGCTTGTGAATCAGGTCGACTTCAAAGCCTTTCCATTCACCGCTGGCCTGCTTCTCGGTGTACGGCGGATAGGGTTCCGCTGCGACTGCGAACCTGATCGGTTGGGCCTGGGCCGCGCTCATCCCGGCCAGTAACACGCAAGCCACGCCCGTCATCCAGTTTGCCAAACGTCGATTTCCCATGATTTTTCCCCGTCTTTTTATGATGTTTTCAGCGAGTCTGATGAGCGTTGACGAATTGTCGGCAACGCTCGCTGCGTGGGTGTACGAACACTTCGTCCGGCGAACCGGTTTCCTCGATCAGCCCTTGGTGCAGATAGGCGACTTTGGAGGAGACATCGCGGGCGAAAGCCATTTCATGGGTCACCAGGATCATGGTCCGGCCTTCTTCCGCGAGGGAGCGGATCACCCGCAGCACTTCGCCGACCAGTTCCGGGTCGAGTGCCGAGGTGGGTTCATCGAACAGCATGACCTTGGGCCGCATGGCCAGGGCCCGGGCGATGGCCACCCGTTGCTGCTGTCCCCCGGAGAGAAACGCCGGGTATTCGTTGCGCTTGGCCGCCAGCCCCACGCGTTCAAGCAAGGCTTCGGCCCGTTCTGTGGCCTCCGCACGGCTTTCACGCAGGACCTGGATCGGCGCTTCGATGAGGTTTTCCAGCACCGTGCGATGGGGCCAGAGGTTGAAGTTCTGGAACACCATGCCCAGGCTGGAACGGATGCGCACCAGTTGCTTGGCGTCGGCCACCAGCGGTGCGCCCGGACGATCGAAGTTCAGGTGAATGCTTTCGCCGTCCACCAGAATGCGTCCCTGGTCCGGCACTTCGAGCATGTTGATGCAGCGCAGCAAGGTACTTTTGCCCGAGCCGCTGGCACCGATCAGCGAGATCACATCGCCTTCGCGGGCCGTCAGGGAAACGCCTTTGAGGACCTCGATATTGCCGAAGCGTTTGTGCAGGCCATCGACTTCGATCATGGTCTTGGCCTTGACCGGTTCAGCGGTCGCTTCGCAAGTGACACGGCTGATCACCGGCCGCGGCGCTTCGCCTTTCAACACCTGGACAAAGTCACGAATACGCTGGCAGGCCTGGGCCAGTCGTTCTTCACCCAGGGTGAACGAGAGCCGCACAAAGCCTTGGGCCGGCTCGCCGAACGCTGCCGCATCCAGCACCGATACGCGCGCCTCTCGCAACAGCCGCCAGGCGAACTCCAGAGAGGTCAGGCCGGTGTCACGCACATCCACCAGCACGAACATGCCGGCATCAGGGTTGAGCACTGAAATCCCCGGGCAATCCGACAGGCTGGTCACTACCAGGTCGCGACGACGACGATAGATGTCGCGCATGCCGTGGGTCACGTCGTCATGGGCCTGAACCGCCTTGAGCGCAGCCTCCATGACAAAGCCCGGCAAGCCGTAAAGCATGCTCAACACCAGGGTTTCGGCGTGAGCCACGAGGGCTTCATCGGCAACGATCCAACCGGTACGCCAGCCGGTCATGGCATGGGATTTCGACAGGCTGCCGATCACCACGCAACGCTCGGCCATGCCCGGCAACGCTGCCAGGCTGAGGTGCTCGCGTTCAAAGGTCAGGCTTTCATAGACCTCGTCCACCACGACCCAGAGGTCATGCTGGATGGCGAGGTCGGCGATGGCTTGCAGCTCTTCGCGGTTGAGCACCACACCGGTCGGATTATTCGGATTGGAGAAGAACAGCGCCCGGGTGCGCGGGGTGATGGCCTTGGCCAGCACGGCGGCATCGAGCCGGAAACCTGAATCCGCCGAGCACGGCACGCGTACCAACGTGGCGCCGGACGCCTTGAGCGTCGCCTCGTAGGTCACGTACATCGGGTCCAGGGCAATCACTTCGTCGCCGGTATTGAGCAGGCACATCGAGGTGATGAACAGCGCGTTCTGTGCCCCCGCCGAAATGATGACGTTTGGCGCCGTCACCTCACGGTCGAACAGCAGGCTGTACCGAGCGGCGATGGCTTCGCGCAAAGCCTGGCGACCGGCGATCTCGGTGTAGTGGGTGTCGCCTTCGCGCAGCGCATGAATCGCGGCATCGGTGATGAAGTCGGGGGTGGGAAAATCCGGGTCGCCGACGCTGAGAATGATCACATCCTCACCGCGGCGCTGGGCTTCAAATGCCGCATTGTGAATATCCCAGGCGGCGACACCGTCGCCTGAAATCCGCTCAACAAAGGGTGAAAACCGCATGCCAGTGCCTCGTTCGAAAAGAAGAAACGCAAGCCCGCGCTACCAGCCGGGGAGGTGGAACGAACATAGTCGAAGCTGAACACTCGTTCAACAGAAAAGTGACCAGGGTTCGCGTTCAGCGTAAACAGGTCGTTTTTACGACAGTCGTGCCGCTTTTCAGCAGTACAGGATCGGCAACCTTTACGCCCACCCTTCGAGCCGTAGCGTGGCCCGGACCAGACGCTGCTCCTCGCTTTCGATTTCCCTGAGGTTCTCGCAGATGCTCTGGATGTGCGCGATGGCCGCCTTGCGCGCCCGCTCCGGCATGCGGCCGGTCACGGCGTTGTAGAGCCGGGCGTGCTGACGGTCGATCTGACGTTTTTGCGGTGCGCGGTGGTAGAGGTTGTTGACCGAGGCGAACACGGTGTTGAGCAGCAAATCCGTCAGCGAGCGCAAGGTTTGCACCAGTACCGGGTTGTGCGAGGCCTCGCAGATCGCCAGGTGAAAGGCATGATCGAGCCGGGCGTGTTCGCTCGCTTCCATCGACCGCGTGTGAGCATCGAGCAATGCTTCATAGCTGCGGGTAATGAGGACAAAATCTGCCTCGGTCCCGCGCAATGCGGCCAGGCGAGCGGACTCTCCCTCCAGCAGGCTGCGCACCTCGAACAAATCGTAAAGTGTGCGCGGTTGTGAGCTGAACAAATGCATCAGCGGCGATGCGGCACCGTGGCCCGACAGATCAGCGACAAAGGATCCCTTGCCCTGCTCCGTCTTGATAATCCCCCGGGCGCGCAACAACTTCAGGCCCTCGCGCAGTGCTGTGCGCGAGACGCCGAGCTTTTCGGTCAGGCGCCGTTCCGAAGGCAACAATTGCCCGGTCTTGAGGACCCCGTCGACGATCAGGCGTTCTATGCGTTCACAGACCACGTCTGCGACTTGGGGATTACGGGTCACTTTCGCACTCTCCATCGAACCTCCCACTGGTATGACCAGCCTCACCGGCAAAACCCGCCACGTTCGAATACAACCCTAACCTTATGTTTAGACGGTTATTTTTCTCAGAAGCGTGGAAATAACTCTTGAAGAACTGGTTCGACCAGTGAAACAACGCATGGACAGTAAGACGCGTCAGGCCAATGATGCAAGTGAGCTTTCACCGCAAACAGACCTCTAATAAAAACAAACGGAGGGTCGTGAACCGCCTATGAACATCCTCTACGATGAACGCGTCGACGGCGTTCTGCCTGATGTCGACAGAGCGGCTCTGCTCCAGGCACTGCGCGATCGCCTGCCAGACCTGGAAGTCCTGCATCAGCGCGAAGAACTCAAACCGTATGAATGCGATGGACTTTCCGCTTACCGCACCACGCCGATGCTGGTGGTACTGCCGCGCCATATCGCCGAAGTTCAGGGCGTGCTCAAGCTCTGCCATGAGTTTCACGTCCCGGTGGTCGCTCGCGGCGCCGGCACCGGTTTGTCCGGCGGTGCACTACCGCTCGAAAAAGGCGTGCTGCTGGTGATGGCGCGTTTCAACAACATCCTGCACATCGACCCCGCCGCCCGCACGGCGCGGGTTCAACCGGGCGTGCGCAATCTGGCGATCTCCCAGGCCGCCGCACCGTTCGGCTTGTACTACGCGCCGGACCCCTCCTCGCAGATCGCCTGTTCCATCGGCGGCAACGTGGCCGAAAACGCCGGGGGCGTGCATTGCCTGAAATACGGTCTGACCGTGCACAACCTGCTCAAGGTCGACATTCTCACCGTCGATGGCGAGCACCTGACCCTGGGCTCCGAAGCGCTCGATTCGCCGGGCTTTGACCTGCTGGCGTTGTTCACCGGTTCCGAAGGCATGCTGGGGGTGATCACCGAAGTCACGGTCAAACTGCTGCCCAAACCGCAGACCGCCAAGGTGCTGCTGGCGGCGTTCGACTCCGTCGAAAAAGCGGGACGCGCGGTGGGCGATATTATTGCCGCCGGCATCATTCCGGGCGGCCTGGAAATGATGGACAACCTGGCCATTCGCGCCGCCGAAGACTTTATTCACGCCGGTTATCCGGTCGACGCCGAGGCCATTCTGCTGTGCGAACTCGATGGCGTTGAAGCCGACGTCCACGATGACTGCGACCGCGTGCGCCAGGTGCTGGAACAGGCCGGCGCCACCGAAGTCCGCCAGGCTAAGGATGAGGCTGAACGCGTGCGCTTCTGGGCCGGGCGCAAGAATGCGTTCCCGGCGGTGGGCCGCCTCTCGCCGGATTATTACTGCATGGACGGGACGATCCCTCGCCGCGAGCTGCCCGGCGTGCTGCAGGCGATTGCCGCGCTGTCGGCCGAGTACGACCTGCGGGTGGCTAACGTTTTCCATGCCGGTGACGGCAACATGCACCCGCTGATTCTGTTCGATGCCAACCAACCCGGCGAACTCGACCGCGCCGAAGCTCTGGGGGGCAAGATCCTCGAATTGTGCGTGAAAGTCGGTGGCAGCATCACCGGTGAACACGGGGTCGGCCGCGAGAAAATCAATCAGATGTGCGCGCAGTTCAACAGTGATGAGCTGACCCTGTTTCATGCGGTCAAAGCCGCGTTCGATCCGGGCGGTCTGCTCAATCCGGGCAAGAACATTCCGACGCTGCATCGCTGCGCCGAGTTCGGCGCGATGCACGTTCACATGGGTCAGCTGCCCTTCCCTGAACTGGAGCGTTTCTGATGCGCAGCAAACACGACATCGATGACAGTGGCGCGCTTCTGGACCAGGTTAACCAGGCCCTGCAAAACGCCACGCCGCTGCGCATCCAGGGCTCCAACAGCAAAGCGTTTCTGGGCCGTATCGCGGCGGGTGAAGTGCTCGACACGCGCAGCCACCGCGGCATCGTCAGCTACGACCCGACCGAACTGGTGATCACCGCACGCTGCGGCACGCCGTTGGCAGAACTGGCCGACGTCTTGGACGCGGCGCAGCAAATGCTGCCGTGTGAACCGCCCTCCTTCGGTGACGGCGCCACCGTGGGCGGGATGATTGCCAGTGGGCTGTCCGGACCACGGCGCCCATGGTCAGGCTCGGTCAGGGACTTCGTCCTTGGGACTCGCGTCATCACCGGCCATGGCAAGCATTTACGCTTCGGCGGCGAAGTCATGAAAAACGTCGCCGGTTACGATTTGTCGCGCTTGATGGCCGGCAGTTATGGCGCGCTGGGTGTGGTCACTGAAGTCTCGCTGAAAGTGCTGCCCAAACCTCGGCAAGCGTTAAGCATCAGCCTGGAAATGGACAGCGATCGCGCTTTGCTGCGCCTCGCTGAATGGGGGCAGCAACCGCTGCCGATCAGCGCCGCGTGTCACGACGGTCAGCGCCTGCACCTGCGGCTTGAGGGTGGCGAAGGCTCCGTGGCGGCGGCGCACGACCGACTGGGTGGCGAGGTGCTGGAAGCTTCGTACTGGGCGGATCTCAACGAACATCGGTTGAGTTTTTTTGATGAAGACCAGCCGCTGTGGCGCCTGTCCGTACCGCACAACACACCTCGGCTTTCCCTGCCCGGCCTGCAAATGATCGACTGGGGCGGCGCCCAGCGCTGGCTCAAATCCGATGCAGAAGCGGCGTTCATCCGCAAGGTCGTCGATGAGGTCGGCGGGCATGTCACCTGCTACAGCCACGGCTTGATCGACAGCCCGTTCCAACCGTTGCCGGACGCACTGATGCGCTATCACCGCAACCTCAAGCAGCAACTCGATCCACGGGGCATCTTCAACCCCGGTCGCCTGTACGCGGAGCTTTGACCCATGCAGACCACCTTGAGCGAACAGGCCCGCCAACTGCCCCGCGCCGAAGAAGCCGAAAGCATCCTGCGCACGTGTGTGCACTGCGGTTTCTGCAATGCCACCTGCCCAACCTATCAATTGCTCGGCGATGAGCTGGACGGGCCGCGGGGGCGCATCTACCTGATCAAACAGGTGCTGGAAGGCAACGAAGTCACCCAAAAGACCCAGCAGCACCTGGATCGCTGCCTGTCCTGCCGTAACTGCGAAACCACCTGCCCCTCGGGTGTCGATTATCACAACTTGCTCGACATTGGCCGCGCGGTGGTCGACGCGGCCGTGCCACGCTCGCTCGACCAGCGCTTGCTGCGTGAAGGCTTGCGCAGCGTGGTGCCCAATCCGGGTTTGTTCAAAGTGCTGGTCAGCAGCGGTCAGGTGTTCCGTGCGCTGCTGCCCAACACGCTGCAAGCCAAGTTGCCTCGCCACGTGTATCCGGCCAGACAACGCCCGGTCGCCCGCCACGCCCGGCAGGTGCTGATGCTCGAAGGCTGCGTGCAGCCGAGTCTGTCGCCGAACACCAATGCGGCCACCGCGCGCGTCCTGGATCGACTGGGGATCAGTGTGACGCCGGCGCGCGAGGCCGGTTGCTGCGGCGCGGTCGATTATCACCTGGACGCGCAGGCGGCCGGCCTTGATCGCGCCCGCCGCAATATCGACGCGTGGTGGCCGAGCATTGAGCAAGGGGCCGAGGCCATTGTGCAAACCGCCAGCGGTTGCGGCGCCTTTATCAAAGACTACGGCCACCTGCTCAGCACCGATCCGGCGTATGCCGAGAAGGCGAGAAAGGTCAGCGCACTGGCCAGGGATCTGGTTGAAGTGTTGCGCGACGAGCCGCTGGACACGCTCGGCATTCACAGCGATCAACGCCTGGCCTTCCATTGCCCCTGCACCTTGCAACACGCACAAAAACTCGGGGGTGCGGTTGAAGCGCTGCTGACGCGCCTGGGTTTCAACCTCACGTTCGTTCCCGACGGTCACCTGTGTTGCGGCTCGGCGGGCACCTATTCGTTGACCCAGCCCGAGCTGTCCCGACAACTGCGTGACAACAAGCTCAATGCGCTGGAAAGCGGTCATCCCGAAGTCATTGTCACGGCCAATATCGGCTGTCAGTCGCACCTCGACGGTGCGGGCCGAACCCCTGTCCGGCACTGGATCGAACTGGTCGAAGCCGCGTTGCCCTCATCGAGCCCTGGAGCATTCCTATGAAAAGCAAAGCCGTCCTGAGCCAGACCGAAGTCAGCCGGATTCTCAGCGCTGCACGCAACGAAGCCCAGAACAATCAATGGGCCGTGACCATCGTGATTGTCGACGACGGCGGCCATCCTTTGGCCCTGGAACGCCTCGACGGTTGCGCCCCGATCGGCGCCTACATCGCCACTGAAAAGGCCCGCACTTCGGCCCTTGGACGGCGTGAATCAAAAGGGTATGAAGAGATGGTCAACGGGGGACGCCACGCGTTTTTGTCAGCGCCGTTGCTGACCTCCCTTGAAGGTGGCGTACCGATCATCGTCGATGGCCAGGTGATCGGCGCGGTTGGCGTGTCCGGCGTCAAGGCCGAGCAGGATGCCCAAGTGGCCAAGGCCGGGGCGCAGTGCCTCAATTGAACGTGACGCAACATGCCGGGGGTTTGAATTGCTTTTTGTAGGAGCCAGGCTTGCCGGCGAAGGCGTATTCAAGATCGCTTTCGCCGGCAAGCCTGGCTCCTACACGTCCAGTTACTGCCTTGGCTCGGCATCAGGCTTGGGTCCTGTTTCTATCACTTGCGCGCCAATTTGTACCGCACGCACTCGTCATAAAAACTCTGCCGGACATCCGCCGGTTTGTAGCGCGACTTGCTGTCGTAGGTCTGCTCGGTGATGCCCATCGCCATCATGCGCATCCACGCCTTGCTGAATTTGTAGGCCTGTATCTTCTGCCGGGCGGCATACAGAGAGACCCCGGCCAGCTTGAGTTCCTGGGCCCTCGCCGCCGTGCCCGCCCCCCAGCTGCACATGTAGCGTTCATTGGACGCCAGCTCCCTGGCATGGGCAGAGGCTGCAACGCAGGCCAGGGCAAACGAGATCATCGTGACAAATACACTTCGCAATTGCATTCCGCCTAACCACCTGAAAGTGAAGTGATTTTGACGACAACCTGAACGCTTCGGGGCCAGCAAAATGCCTTTTTTGCGCCCCCCGCGACAGCATCGCGGGCGCCTTTGCGCTTTCGGTCGTGATGCCTGCGCCCAGACATGAATCAGCCAGACACCAGCCGTCATGGTTTAAGATCCGTTTGAAGTGTCCTCCGGACTCGACAACAACTTCATGCGCTTAAACCTGAAGGTTCGTATGCCCTCCTCGCAACTATTTCCGGTTCAATCCCACAGCCTGCCAGCCCGCTCGTGGCTGCGATCACTGCTGTTGCTGAGCGTCATCCTTCCAGGCTTCGCCAGTGCCGAGCCCAGACCCGAAAACATGGTCTACCTGCGCACGATTGATCCAACCATCGAGCAAGACATCCGCTACGCCAGCGCCCACAACTTCACCGGACACTCGCTCGACGGTTACGCCGCTGCCGAGTGCATGCTGTCGCTGGAGACTGCTCAGGCCCTCGCCCGGGTGCAACAGGCACTTAAAAAGCAAGGCTACGGTTTGAAGGTGTTCGACTGCTATCGCCCCAGCCGTGCGGTGGCCGATATGGGCCGTTTCGCGACTGAGCCGGGAGACCCGCTCAAAGCCGAGTTCTATCCGCGCGTGGACAAACAGGACTTCTGGCGCCTGGGTTATGTGGCGCGGGTGTCGAATCACTCCAGAGGCTCAACCGTGGACCTGACACTCATCGGTCCCAAGGCTCTACCCGCCGATACCTGGACACCCAAGGCCGCACAAGTCGATTGCACCGCGCCTTATGCCCAGCGCTGGCACGACGGCGCACTCGACATGGGCACCGGGTTCGATTGCTTCGATGAGCGCGCGCATACCGCCAACCCGACCATCAATGCAACAGCAAAAGAGAACCGTCAGCGACTCAGCAGCGCCATGGAGAAAGAGGGTTTTGCCGGTTACTCGAAAGAGTGGTGGCACTTCACTTTTGCTGGTGAGGGCGCGCCGAAGAACGTGATGGATTTTCCCATTACGCCGCTGAGTGCCAGCGAGGTGCTGGACACCAGCCACCAGCTGATTGTGGTCACCGCAAAAAACTGGGATGACATTCAGGGTATCGCCCAGCGCTATGAGCGTGTTGAAGGAAGCTTTCGAAAAGTCGGTGATGGGTTTGCGGTGGTGGTTGGCAAGAACGGAATGGCGTGGGGTAAGGGTTTGGGCAACGTTGAGTCAGTAGAAGGGCCGGTCAAACGTGAAGGCGATGGAAAAGCGCCTGCCGGGATCTTCAAACTCGGGACTGCGTTTGGTTACGACACGACAGCCGACACAAAACTGCCTTATCTCGCGCTGACATCGACCACTGAATGCGTGGATGACAGCAAATCCGAACGCTACAACGAACTGGTCGACGGCGCGGCGATCGCCAAGGACTGGAACAGCTCCGAGCAAATGCGCAAAGAGGTTGGGTATCGCAACGGGATCTTTATCGAGCACAACACGCCGGCGTCGCCGGGTTCAGGTTCGTGCATCTTTTTCCATATCTGGCGCGGGCCTGCCTCGCCTACGTTGGGGTGTACGGCGATGGATCAGGCGGATATTTCGCGGTTGTTCGAGTGGCTGGATCCTCGTGAATCTCCGGCGTTGGTGCAGATGCCTGAGGGGGAATATGAGCAATGGCGCGAGCGGTGGAAGTTGCCGCTGCGTTGATGTAACAGGTGAATCGAATGCTGGATAACCACGTTCAAGCGGGGTAAGCGCGGGGCCTTGTAGCAGCTGCCGAGACGTTGGTGTTGCTGATAAGGGTGTTCGCCAGGCCTTGGTCAGCCCTGCTTCAAATCGAGGCAGTAGGTGTAGTAACCCGGGTCGCGCACGTAACCCAACGACTCATACAACCGCTGAGCGCCGAAATTATCCGTGGCGGTTTCCAACACCATGCCCTTGGCGCCAGTCGACAGCGCAAAAGCTCGGGCAGCGTTCATCAGCATCCTCCCCACGCCTTGCCCCCGGGCCTCGGGGGTGGTGAACAGGTCGCTGAGCAACCAGGTGCGGTGGGCGTCGATGGAGGAAAACGTTGGGTACAGCTGGACGAATCCCAGCGCATCACCGGTGACGTCCGATGCGAAAAAAATGACGGATTCATCCCGGGCAATGCGTTCGGCGATGAAGTCCCGGGACTGTTGGAGGTTCGAGGGCTGGCCGTAGAAGCCTCGATAAGCGTCAAAGAGATTGGCGATTGTGTCGATGTGCGTTGCCTCGACGCGCAAGACTTGGACGGCCATGCCTGGAGTCTCCGTATGGATTACTTAGGTTGCGCCACCGTGCGCAAATAAGGTTTCACCGTCTTGAAACCCTCCGGGTATTTCTTCTTCGCGTCTTCATCGGAGACGGAAGTCGGAATGATCACGTCCTCGCCCGGACGCCAGTTCACCGGCGTGGCAACGGTGTGCTTGGCGTTCAGTTGCAGCGCATCGAGCAGACGCAATACCTCATCAAAGTTGCGCCCGGCACTCATCGGGTAGATGAGCATCGCCTTGACCTTTTTGTCCGGCCCGATGATGAACACGGAACGCACCGTGGCGTTGTCCACGGCCGTGCGTGCGCCGCCGCTGGCATTCGGATGGATCATGTCGTAGAGCTTGGCCACCACCAGGTTTTCGTCGCCGATCATGGGGTAGTTGACCGCATGCCCCTGGGTTTCTTCGATGTCTTTGGCCCAGCTCGCATGATTACTGACGGGGTCGACGCTGAGCCCCACGACCTTGGTGTTGCGTTTGTCGAACTCTGGCTTGAGCCCAGCCATATAACCGAGTTCAGTGGTGCACACCGGGGTGAAGTCCTTGGGGTGCGAGAACAGGATCGCCCACTTGTCGCCGATCCACTCATGGAAATGCAGCGTGCCTTCGGTGCTTTCGACGGTAAAGTCCGGTGCTTCGTCGCCAATGCGGATGGTCATATCGTTCTCCTGATTGTGAGTGCGTAGGGAAGCCGTCGGAACGCGAGTCGCTGTTCCAACGGCATTCGGGATCTGTGTTGAACCGGTCAACGCGCATCAGTATAGGAGACGCTTCAAGACCTGCCGGTGACCGGCGCATTCACTTTGTAAGTCGGTGATTCAGGCCTTTGAATGCTGCTCAGGCAACACCGCCAGCGCTGATGTTCTCGCCAGCAGGTAGTAGAAAATGCCCGGCACCACCAGCCCCACGATCCAGGAAATATCAACACCGCCGAGCTGCGCGACCATCGGCCCGGAATAGAAATGCGTGTCGACGAAAGGCAACTGGATCAACACACCGACGACATACACGCTGATCCCGCGCACGTTCCAGCGACCATAACGGCCCGCCGGATCGGACAGCGCCGCAATGTCATAGCGCTCTTTGTTGATGAAGTAGTAATCCACCAGGTTGATCGCGCTCCACGGCGTGAAGAAGGTCAGCAGAAACAGGATGAAGTACTTGAACGAGTTCAGAAACGAGTACTGCCCGAGCAGCGCCAACGTGGTGGACGCCGCGACAATCAGCAGCACAAACACCATGCGCTGGCGGGCGGTGATCTCGAGACGGCTGCGAAAGCCACTGATGATCGTGGCCACGCACATGAAGCTGCCATAAGCGTTGAGCGTCGATACCGTGACCTTGCCGAACACCACGCTCAAATACAGCAGCGAGGCCATCACCCCGGTACTGCCCAGGCCAACGATGGTCGCCACTTCATGACCGCGAAAATTCGCGCCGGCCAATGCGGCGGCGAACACGCCCAGCACCATGGAAGCCTGCGCGCCGAGCACGGTGCCCAGGCCCACGGCAGCAAAGGTCTTCCAGGACGAGGTTTTGCTCGGCAAGTAGCGTGAGTAGTCGGCCACATAAGGGCCAAAGGCGATTTGCCAGGACGCAGACAGCGACACGGCCAGCAGGAACGTGCTCCAGCCGAAATGACGGTTTTCCAGCAACAAGCCGATATCGTTGAGCGTCATCAGCCGGGTAAACAGGTAGGCGAAGGCAATGATGCCCAGCACGCTGGCCACCCGTCCGACCAAGTGGATGACCCGATAGCCGAAGATCGTCAGAAACGCGATGCAGGCGGCGAAAATCAGGATGCCGGCGCTGTCGCTGACATGGATCAACTGGGCAATGGCCTGCCCCGACAGTACCGCGCCGGTCGCGCTGAAGCCGAGGTACATCAGGCACACCAGGACAATCGGAATGGCCGCCCCATAAACCCCGAACTGCACACGACTGGAGATCATCTGCGGCAGCCCGAGTTTCGGCCCTTGGGCGGCGTGCAAGGCAACGACCGCACCGCCGAGCACCTGGCCGATCAGCAAGCCGATGAGTGACCAGAACACGTCACCGCCCAGCACCACGGCGAGCGCGCCGGTGACGATGGCCGTGATCTGCAGGTTGGCGCCGAGCCACAGGGTGAACTGGCTGTAGAGGCTGCCATGACGCTCGGCCTCGGGGATGAAATCGATCGAACGGGTCTCGATCAGGGGACTTCGTTGTTGGGTCATTACAGTGTTCTCTTGTTATTGGTAGACGCCAATGGCCAGCGGTTAAAGGCGATCCCTGTGGGAGCGGGCTTGCTCGCGAAGGCGGTTGCATATTCAACATTGATGCAAGCTGACCCACCGCTTTCGCGAGCAAGCCCGCTCCCACCTGGACTGCGTTTACCTGTCTGACATTGGGGCTGACGGTATTTCTATTTTTGTTGTTCAGCATTCAATGCAGCGACTTGAGCCGGCCGCTGTTCAAGACCCACAAACGGCGCCTTCGCCCACACGACCTTGCCGCCGACCATTGTCAGCAGCACGTTATTGCGAGCCAGTTCTTCCTCAGGCACCTGCATGAAGTTCTTGTCGAGGACGATCAGGTCAGCGAACTTGCCCACTTCGATCGAGCCGACCACCGCGTCCAGTTTCAGCTGCTCGGCGGCGTTGAGGGTGATGGTGCGCAGCACCTCCGTGCGCGACAGCGCCGGGTCGGCATTCAGCCGGCCAGCGTACTTGGGGCCGTAGCTGTGGGGGTTTTGCGGGTCGCCTGAGCGGGTGACGCCGATCTTCAGCGCCAGGAACTCGTCGAGCGGATCGACGGGCCAGTCGCTGCCATACGCCACGCGCCCGCCAGCACGGGCGATGCTGCCCGAGGGTTCCATGCGGGCGAACCGCTGGGTACCCAGGTGGTCGCTGGTGCCGTCGATTGTGGACGGTGCCTGCTGGGCCCATTGGAAAGACATGTTGGCGGTCACGTCGAGCGCCTTGAAGCGTGAATAGTCGGCAGGGTCGACGGACTCGTTGTGAGTGATGGCCGGGCGAAAACCATTGCCGGGCAATTGCTGGCGCACGTATTCGATGCCGTTCAGTGAGTCACGCACTGCACGGTCCCCGGTGGCGTGAAGGTGCGGGTCGAGGCCGGCCTGCACGGCTTGCAACAGCAGCGGCTTGAGCACTTGCGGCGGGAAGTACAGCTCACCGACGTTGGTGCCAGGTGCCCACTTCGGCGCCTTTTCGGTGCCGGCATTGCGCAAATACGGCGTCAGCATGGCCCCCGTATCTGCCGGCGCATTGATGATGCCGTCCATGAACAATTTGACGTGGCGCATGCTCACGCCCGGCGCGGGCTTGGCTTCACCCTGGTCGTAAGTCGTGGCCAATGCCTTGGCGTCGGCGATGGTTTTTGTCGGGTCTGCCGCGGCGGCGGCCGGGTCCAGTTTGATCGCCAGCAAGGCCCGGGCGGTCAGCTCGCCCGACTGCTGCAGGCTAGTGAACGCTTTGCCATTTTCGGGCCCGGACAAGGCATCGAAGAAACTGGTGATGCCTTGTTGGCGCATGGCGTCGAGCGCCGCGCGGGTCTGGTTGAGTTTTTCGGCGTCGGTGGCGGGCGGCACCACGGCGGCCATGGCTTCGGCTGCACCATCTTCGCAGATACCGGTCGGGTTGCCGGCGCTGTCGCGCACGTATTTGCCATCGCTCGGATTGGCTGTGTGCTTGTTGATGCCGGCCACTGCCAGGCCGCGGGAGTTGGTCAGCACGGTATGGAAGTCGGTGGAACGGACCTGGATCGGACGCTGGGTCCTGAGCGCGTCCAGCGTCGATTTGTCCGGGTCGCCGTCGAGTCCGTCCATGCCCATGCGATCCCAGCTGCCCACTTCGAGCCAGACATCGGGGCCTTTGTCCTTGTCGGCGTCCAGGCACGCTTGAATGGTTTCCTGGAACACCTTGCGCGTCATTGTCTGGTATTTCAGGTCGCACAAGGTCATCGCGCGGCCGCCGTCCCCCGGGTGCATGTGCGCATCAATGAAGCCCGGCATCAGCATGCGCCCGGCCAGATCGATCAGTTGGGTCTGCTTGCCGATGTACGAGGCAACCCCTTCGTCGCTGCCGACATAGACGATCTTCCCGCCCGTCACGGCAATCGCCTGCTGCACGGAGTTCTGGCCATCGACGGTGTAGATGTAGCCGTTGCGCATCACCCTGTCGGCAGGCGTCGAGCCCTGGGTCTGACACCCCACCAGCACCATGGAAGAAAGTGTCGTAGTGGTCGCAATCGCAATAAACAGCCTGGAAAATTTCAACTGCCTCACCTCTGTTTTTATAGTTTTGGAAGTGGCCCGGGCAGACTGCCGTGCAAGCCCCTGATCTGCAGGGCATACCCTATAGAGCGCGGCCGCCTGCGGGACCTCCACAAATGAGGAGGGGCAACACAAATAGCCCTGCCACAATTGCCTCTTGTAGGAGCGAGCCTGCTCGCGATGGCGGTTTATCAGGCAACATTGATGTCGACTGACACGCCCTCATCGCGAGCAGGCTCACTCCTACAGGGGATGAGCATTGAGTTGGAGAGATTTGTGGAGTTAATCGCGGCGCGTTGCGTCCCGCAGGACAGACCCTAGCTCCACCTTGCTTTTCACGCCAAGCTGCAAGTAGCAGTTGCGCAGATAGGTGCGCACTGTCGCCGGGCTCAAGGTCAGGATCTTTGCAATTTCTTTATAGGAATGACCGGCGGCAAACAGCATCGCCGCCGTCCGCTCCCGTGGCGCGAGCACTGCCGCGCGTGACTGCGCTTCGAGCGAGAGAATCACATGCTCCGCGTTCGGACTCAGTGTCAGCGCACAACGACCCAGACGCATCACGCATGGCGCCTTTTGCAGTTGCGCAATCACCTCGGCCGGCAGCATCGAACCGTTCCACCCGGGCAACTCGCGCTGAATGGCGGCGCACAGGCTTGCGCCCACATACAGCAGACTGCCGTCCATGCGCGCCACGCCGAAGTCGGTCGCACCGTTGCCGGTGTCGATGCGAATCATGTCTTGCACCTGAAACCGCCACAACTGCAACAGGTGGTCGCAGAAGGCCGAAAACAATGCGGCCTCGCTGTCGTTGTACGCCGCAGCATCAATGCCACGGTAGAGACAAACGAAGAACATCAAACCGCTTTCGGGCAACTCGAAGGTAATGCACATCGGGTGGTAGAGGTCGTGGCGCCGAGCGAAAGCGTCCACCGTTTCATCGGGGTCGGTGAACCCGCTGTCGCGCACGACCGCACCGGGTTGACTCAAAGTGTCATGGGAGAATTTGTCGCGGCCCGCACTTTTGTGCCATTCGGCGGCAAACGATTCGGGCAGATTGATGCGCCCGTGCATCCAGCTTTTAGGGGGCGCGTTGACGGCTGACGCGGACATCTCGCCCCACCACGCTGACGCAAAGGGCACCAGTAGTCGAAACGCTTGCAGGCCTTCTGCAATGAACTGGGATGAGCCACGCTCTCGAGCAAGCCGACCAAGGTGCAGCACGCAAAGATTGAATGCCTTTAGCGTTGCCATTGCCGAATTGGCAACGACCTCATCACCCTCCTCCATCGTCTTTGATCCTGTTCGCTGTGCGACGTATTTTTTCGACGATGCCATAGGCCGGGTAATAGCGTCCAGCGAGCTGCTCAGGTTGTACAGTTGCGTGCCAATGGTCAGCTCATTCAGCACCTCAAGACACTCACAGAAACTCTGTGAGTGAGCTGACCACGTTCGCTTCCTTGTTTGTCCTTACATCTCCACCTGAGTCCCCAGTTCAATCACCCTGTTTAGCGGCAATCTGAAATATTTCAGGTTGCTGTTGGCGTTTTTCAGCAGGAACGCGAACAGACTTTCTCGCCAGCGCGCCATACCAATGCGCTTGGTAGGGATCACCGTCTCCCGACTGAGGAAATAGGTCGTGCGCATCGGGCTGAAATCCAGCTCATTCAAGTGACAAAGACTCAAGGCCATCGGTACATCGGGCTCCTCCATGAAACCGAAGTGCAGACTGACCCGGAAGAACCCTTCGCCATAGGCTTCAACCTCAAAGCGTCGATCAGCACTTACCCGAGGGCTGTCTTCGGACACCACGGTTAGAAGTACCACCTGCTCGTGCAAAACCTGGTTATGCAGCAGATTGTGCAGTAGCGCATGCGGAACCGCATCGGCCCTGGCCGTCAGAAAAACCGCCGTACCCTGCACCCGATGCGGCGGCTGTGAACGAATGCTGCTGATGAACAACGGCAGAGGCAGCGCGGTCTCGTCCAACCGCTCGACGATGATTTTTCGCCCGCGCTTCCAGGTGGTCATCAAGATGAACAGGCCAATGCCGGCGATCACCGGAAACGCACCGCCCTGAAAAATCTTCGGCGCGTTGGCGGCGAAGTACAGACCGTCTACCAGCAAAAATCCGAGCAGCATCGGGATGGCCAGCCAGCGCGGCGTTTTCCAGAGGAGCAGGACGACCGCCGAAGACAGAATGGTGGTGATCAACATGGTGCCCGTCACAGCGACCCCATAGGCAGCGGCCAAGGCACTGGACGACTCGAAGCCGATCACCAGCAGCACAACACCGACCATCAACGCCCAGTTAACCGTGCCGATGTAAATTTGCCCCTGCTCCTGGCTCGAAGTGTGCTGGATGAACATGCGAGGGACGTACCCTAACTGGATGGCCTGGCGCGTCAGGGAAAAAGCACCAGAGATCACGGCTTGAGACGCGATGATGGTTGCCAGCGTGGAGAGCGCGACCATCGGCAGCAGTGCCCAGCTCGGCGCGAGCAGATAGAACGGATTGCGCACAGCCTCCGGGTTCTCCAGGATCAGCGCACCCTGGCCAAAATAATTGAGTACCAACCCTGGCAACACCAGAATGAACCAGGCACGGGAAATCGGTTTGCGACCAAAGTGGCCCATGTCGGCATACAGCGCCTCAGCACCGGTCAGTGCCAACACCACAGCGCCCAAAATCGCTACACCCATGCCAGGATGAACCACGAAAAATTGCACGGCCCAAGCGGGGTTAAGCGCTTGCAGGACTTCGGGGCGCTGCAAAATACCGTAGACACCGAGTGCACCCAACACCACAAACCACAGCACCATGACAGGGCCGAACAGAATGCCTATTCGAGCCGTGCCATGTTTCTGTATCAAGAACAGCGCCACCAACACGACCACTGACAAGGGCACGACCCAGTGCTCTATCCCGTCAAACGCCAGCTGAAGCCCTTCAACCGCAGAGAGCACCGAGATGGCCGGGGTGATCATGCTGTCCCCGTAAAAAAGTGCCGCACCGAACAGGCCGAGCAACACCAGGACCTTGCTCATGTGCGGATAAGGTGCGGCCGCACGACGGGCTAAGGCCGTCAACGCCATGATGCCGCCTTCCCCCTGGTTGTTGGCACGCAGGATGAACAGTACGTATTTGATCGAGACGACCCAGATCAGCGACCAAAAGATCAACGACAGAATGCCTAGCACGCCGTCGTGGTTTACCTGGACGCCGTAGTGGCCGGAAAATACTTCTTTCAGCGTGTAGAGGGGGCTAGTGCCAATGTCCCCGTAAACCACCCCGACAGCGGCGACGAGCAAGCCCACTCCAGAGGTTTTGGATGGGGAGTCTTCGTGTGCAACGGTTGCTGTCTCACTCAAGGGTCGCTTCTCTCAAATTGCGGGGAGGAAGTGCATCCCATCCTTGGGCAATACAGTTTGTCAGGGCCATTGGATAAGCAAGGCACATGGACGATCGAAAAAATCGCGCCCAGTATCGTTGCGGGCAAAAACACCGATCGTAAAGAAAGCGTAAAAATTTTTACGGCAGCCAGGTAATCCGGGGGCTGCAGTTCGAGACGTCGGTACGTGCGCGAGAAAACTTGCGTTCAGCAACCGTAAGCTAAGCTTAGAGCAGCTTATTGCACACGATGCTCGCGTCTGCAGGTTTTGGGTTGTTCTGGAGAGCGTCTGCAACAGCTATTTCAGACAGGCCCAACCTATTCACGCAGGACTACGTGATGACCGAGCCCCTCCTCAGTTTTGATCAACTCAAGCGTGCTGCCGCCTCCGGCGAGATCGATACCGTGCTTGTGTGCATGGTCGACATGCAAGGCCGAC
Organism: Pseudomonas sp. LBUM1660; assembly: GCF_059695935.1. Classification (NCBI taxonomy): domain Bacteria; kingdom Pseudomonadati; phylum Pseudomonadota; class Gammaproteobacteria; order Pseudomonadales; family Pseudomonadaceae; genus Pseudomonas; species Pseudomonas sp. LBUM1660. The sequence goes on from NZ_CP166795.1 coordinate 3,955,963, forward strand.
TGGTCGGCAAGCGATTCCAGGTCGAGTTTTTCATCGACAGCGGCCATGAAGAAACCCACTGCTGCAATTACCTGCTGGCCGACGATATCGACATGGAACCCGTGCCGGGTTACGCCGCCGCCAGCTGGAGCAAAGGCTACGGCGACTTTGTTCTCAAGCCTGATATGTCGACCTTGCGACGGGTGCCCTGGCTGGAATGTACAGCGCTGGTGCTGTGTGATGTGCTTGATCATCACCATCGACGCGACCTGCCGCACAGCCCGCGGGCGATCCTGAAAAAGCAGATCGAGCGACTGCGCGAACGCGGCTACACCGGCATGTTCGCCTCGGAGCTTGAGTTCTATCTGTTCGATGAAAGCTACGAGGCCATCCACGAGCGCAACTACCACAAGCCAAAAACCGCCGGCCACTACATCGAGGATTACAACATCCTGCAGACCACCCGCGAAGAGCCGGTGCTGCGGGCGATTCGCAAGCATCTGCAAGCCTCCGGCATTCCCGTGGAAAACTCCAAGGGTGAATGGGGGCCGGGGCAGGAAGAGATCAACATTCGTTACGCCGATGCGCTGACCATGGCCGACCACCACGTCATCATCAAGCACGCCTGCAAAGAGATCGCGCAGCTGCAAGGCAAGGCGATCACATTCATGGCCAAGTGGCGTTATGACGCCGCCGGTTCCAGCAGCCACATCCACAATTCGTTGTGGGACAAAAACGGCAAAAAACCGCTGTTCTTCGACGCCAAGGCCGAGTTCGGCATGTCGAAACTGATGCGCGCGTGGGTGGCCGGGCAGCTTAAATATGCCAACGACATCACCTGCTTTCTCGCGCCCTATATCAATTCTTACAAGCGTTTCCAGGCCGGCACGTTTGCGCCGACGCGGGCGGTGTGGAGTCGCGACAATCGCACCGCTGGCTTTCGTTTGTGCGCAGAAAGCAGCAAATCCATCCGCATCGAATGCCGCATCGGCGGCGCCGACCTCAACCCTTATCTGGCCTTTGCCGCGTTGATCGCTGCGGGGCTGGCCGGTATCGACGAGAAGCTCACCCTTACGCCGCCCTTTGAAGGCGATGCCTACGTCGATGAACACTTGCCGGAAGTGTCGAAGACCCTGCGCGCAGCCTGCGCCGCACTCCAGGGTTCAACGATGTTGCGCGAAGCGTTCGGTGATGAAGTGATCGACCACTACGTGCACACCGCCGAATGGGAGCAGAAAGAGTACGACCGCCGCATCACCGACTGGGAATTGCAGCGCGGCTTCGAGCGCTATTGAGACGATCATGACTTCGATGATTCAACTCATCTCACCAGTCGATGGCCGGGTCTATGCCGAACGTCACTGCGCCGATACTGCACAGATCAATCAGGCGCTGGCGGCTGCCGCAACGGCCCAGGCGCAATGGAAACGCCGACCGCTGAACGAGCGCGCCGATTTTTGCAGCGCCGCCGTGGCCGCGATGTTGGCCATGAAGGCTGAAATCGTCCCGGAACTGGCCTGGCAGATGGGTCGCCCGGTGCGCTTTGGCGCGGGCGAACTGCGCGGCTTCGAAGAGCGCGCCCGGCACATGATCGCCATTGCACCTGAAGCGTTGGCAGCCATCGAACCCACGCCTGTCGACGGTTTTCGACGGCATATCAAACGTGAGCCACTCGGTACGGTGCTAGTCGTCGCACCCTGGAATTACCCCTATCTGACGGCAGTGAACACGATCATTCCGGCGCTGATGGCCGGCAACAGCGTCATCCTCAAACACGCCTCGCAAACGCTGCTGGTGGGTGAGCGGTTCGCCGAAGCGTTCCGCCGCGCCAATCTGCCCGAAGGACTGCTCCATAACCTGTTGCTCAATCATGACCAGACCGCCGCGATCATCGCCTCCGGCCGCGTGCACCAGGTGAACTTCACCGGTTCGGTCGACGCCGGCAAGGCCATGGAAACCGCCGCCACAGGACACTTCATCGGCCTGGGCCTGGAACTCGGCGGCAAAGACCCGGCCTACGTCCGCGCAGATGCCAACCTCGACCACGCGGTGGAAAACCTGGTAGACGGCAGCTTCTTCAACGCCGGGCAAAGCTGCTGCGCCATCGAGCGCATCTATGTCGATGAAAAAATCTACCCGGCGTTTGTCGAGCGTTTCGTCGCACTGACGAATCAATACGTGCTGGGCGATCCACTGGATGAAGCCACCACCCTCGGTCCGATGGTGAATCCGGGCGCCGCTGAATTCGTACGCGGCCAAATCGCCGAAGCGCTGGCAAAAGGCGCAAAGGCACTGATCGATCCGAAGGCCTTTCCCGCCGACGCACCGGGCAGCGCCTACCTCGCGCCGCAGGTGCTGGTCGACGTCAACCATCAGATGTCGGTGATGCACGAAGAAAGCTTTGGTCCCGTGGTCGGCATCATGCCGGTGGCCGGCGATGACCAAGCCATTGCCTTGATGAACGACAGCGAGTTCGGGCTCAGCGCGTCCATCTGGACCCAGGACCTCGCCGCCGCCGAACACTTGGGTAACCAGATCGACACCGGCACCGTGTTCATGAACCGCTGCGATTACCTCGACCCGGCCCTGGCCTGGACCGGCGTGAAGAACAGCGGTCGCGGCGTGACGCTGTCGCGCCTGGGTTACGAACATCTGACCCGAGCAAAATCCTTCCATTTGCGCCACGAGATCTGAGCCATGAGCCTGACCGGGAACTGGAACTACCCCACGAGCATTCGCTTCGGTGTCGGCCGCATCAGCGAGTTGGCCGAGGTCTGTCGCAGCCAGGGTATCCAGCGACCGTTGCTGGTCACCGACAGCGGCTTGGGGCGCGCGCCGATCACCACGGCGGCGCTGGATTCCTTGCGTGCTGCCGGCCTTGGCGTCGAGCTGTTTTGCGACCTCAAGCCCAACCCGGTCGAAGCCAACCTGGCGGGCGGGCTCGATGCCTGGCGCGCCGGCAAACACGATGGTGTGGTCGCCTTCGGCGGTGGCAGCGGCCTGGACATGGGCAAGCTCATCGCCTTCATGAGCGGCCAGACCCGGCCGGTCTGGGATTTCGAAGACATCGGCGACTACTGGACACGCGCCGACGCCAGCCAAATCGCCCCGGTCATCGCGGTACCGACGACAGCGGGCACCGGTTCGGAAGTCGGCCGTGCGGCGGTAATCATCGATGAGCGCACCCACACCAAACGCATCATCTTCCACCCGAAAATGATGCCGCGCGTGGTCATCAGCGACCCGGCCCTGACCGTCGGCATGCCGGCCAAAGTCACCGCTGGAACCGGCATGGATGCCTTGGCGCATTGCCTGGAAGCCTACTGCGCGCCTGGTTTTCACCCGCTGGCCGACGGCATCGCGGTGGAAGGCATACGCCTGGTGGCCAGCGCGCTGGTGCGGGCCGTCCACACCCCGTCCGACCTCGACGCGCGCGCGCAAATGCTCGCCGCCGCCGCGATGGGCGCTACCGCATTCCAGAAAGGCCTGGGCGGGATGCACGCCCTCTCGCATCCAGTCGGCGCGCTGTACGACACCCATCACGGCATGACCAACGCCACCTTCATGCCCTACGTATTGCAATTCAATCGCCCGGCCATCGAAGAGCGCATCACACGCCTGGCGGCTTATCTGCGCCTGCCCTCGCCCGGTTTCGACAGTTTTCTGGCCTTCATCCTGAAGCTCCGCAAAGACATCGGCGTGCCGCACACGCTGGTCGAGTTGGGGGTGGATGAGCAACAGGCTGACCTTATTGCGGACATGGCCATTGTCGACCCTTCTGCCGTTGGCAACCCGCTGCCATTGACCCGGGAAGGCGCGGCAAACATTTTCGCGGCGGCGTATCACGGCCGTATCTAGAGCAATTGCCTGTCCAGACATAGGGCATGGACAGGGTGTACCAGTTGGAAAAGGAGCAGTACGACAAGGGGTTGAAAGCCAGCCCATCCGGGATCCGGATGGATGCGTATCAAAACCTGAAGGGGCACACAACATGAAGCCAGCAAGCCAAGCCGGCACCAACGCGTCGCACGACGATGACGTCAAGGTGCTGCACAGCATGGGCTATGCCCAGCAACTCTCGCGACGAATGGGCGTTTTCTCCAACTTTGCCATCTCCTTTTCGATCATCTGCATCCTCTCGGGTGGCATCAACTCACTCGCCCAAGGCACCTCGGGCGCGGGCGGCGCGGCCATCGGCATCGGCTGGCCCATTGGCTGCCTGATGTCCGGGGTTTTCGCCATGGCCATGGCGCAGATTTCCTCAGCCTACCCCACCGCTGGCGGCCTCTATCATTGGGGTTCGATTCTCGGTAACCGCTTCACCGGCTGGCTGACGGCCTGGTTCAACCTGTTGGGGCTGGTGACCGTGCTCGGCGCGATCAACGTCGGCACTTACTACTTCTTTTTCGGCGCCTTCGGACCGGCACTGGGCATGGAAGACACCATCCCGACACGGATGTTTTTCCTGGCGATGCTGACCGGTTTACAAGCCTTGTGTAACCACCTGGGCATTGGCCTGACCGCGAAGCTCACCGACTTCTCCGGTTACCTGATCTTCGCCACGGCGCTGGTGCTGACCATCGTCTGCCTGATCTCGGCGCCCAGCTATGAATTCGCCCGGTTGTGGACCTTTGGCAACTACTCCGGCGAAGCGGGCGGCAGCGTCTGGCCGCAGGTCTCGAACGGCTGGATCTTCATGCTCGGCCTGCTCTTGCCGATCTACACCATCACCGGCTATGACGCCTCCGCACACACCTCGGAAGAGACCCGCAATGCTGCCCTGTCCGTGCCGCGTGGCATGGTCATGTCGGTGGTCTGGTCGTTGCTGTTCGGCTGGGTCATGCTCTGCTCGTTTGTCCTGATGCTGCCAAGCATGGACGAAGCGGCGAAGCATGGCTGGACCGTGTTTTTCTGGGCGATGGACACGCAAGTGAACCCGACGGTAAAAACGGCGCTGTACGTGGCCATTTTCATCTCGCAATTCCTCTGCGGACTGGCGACCGTGACCTCGGTCTCACGCATGATCTTCGCCTTCTCCCGTGACGGCGGCCTGCCCTTCTCCAGAGCGTTGGCCTCAGTCTCACCGACCCTGCGCAGCCCGGTGGCCGCAATCTGGACCGGCGCCACCCTCGCGGTGTTATTCGTCTGGGGATCGTCGGTGATCTCGGTCGGTGAAACGCCGGTCTACACCATCGTGGTCTCCTGCACGGTGATCTTCCTGTTCTTCTCCTTCATCATCCCTATCGTGCTGGGTCTGTTTACCTACGGGACGTCGAAGTGGCCGACCATGGGGCCGTGGAACATGGGGCGCTTCTGGTTCACCGTGTTCGCCCTCCTCTCGATCCTGTCGATGGTGATCATCTTCGTCATCGGCATCCAGCCACCGAACGATTGGGCGCTGTACATCACCATCGGTTTTCTGGTGCTGACGGCCATCGTCTGGTTCGGTTTTGAAGCCCGACGTTTCCAGGGACCGCCGATAGGCGACGTGATCATCAGGCGTCAGGCTGAAATTGCTGCAGCGGAAGAGGCGCTAAACAAACGCGCCGGAGGCTGACCCAGCGCCATAAAAAAACGGGACGCCAAGCGTCCCGTTCTTGTGAAAACAAATAGCACAAACAACAAACAACCTGTGGCGAGGGAGCTCGCTCCCGCTGGCCTGCGCAGCAGGCCCATCTTTTGGGGCCGCTTCGCTGCCCAACGGGAGCAAGCTCCCTCGCCACATGACAGCGGTTAAACAGAAGGCTCAACCTTATCCAACACCCGATTCGCCGCAACCTCCGCCACCATGATGCTGTTTGAAATGCCCAGCAAGGCATAACGCGACTCACCCTCCAAATGATCCACCAACTGATGGACCATCACATCGACCGACGCCAGCGTCTCGACCAAAAAAACCGCCAGAGTTTCGGCCGTGGCTTCTGGGTCCACGGTAAACAGCTTGCTGGATGTACGCGGGGTGGCTTTGATATCGGCGTTTGATGGGAAGTGAAAATCGAGGGCGCGTTCGGCGGCGTCGTTGAGTTTTTTTGAATCGGGTTCGTAGGGGGAAACTGGATCGGTGTCTGGTGGGTTTGGTGTGGCCTTAAACATATTTCTGTCTCCATATGGAGCCATCACCGAACGCTGCTAAACGTAAGGTGGCAGCTGTGTGCAGGTTAGCAGACCGGCGGAGACGAAATCCGGCGCGCCCGAGGGCGCCCTGCGCACAGCTACCATAAAGTGCAGGCATGAAATGACCCGACTGTCTGGATGCAGATACGCTTCGTCACGACGGGCTGCTAAACCCGATCACTGAAGGGCAGTGACACGAACCAAGTTACCGAGCGGCCCAAAAGCGCACAAGCAGGCGGATTCTGGTGCAGTCGTAGGCAACGGCGCAAGGTTTTGTAGCTTTCAGGACGTAACGTTCAGGGTGTTTAAACATGCGCCCTCAAGAGTTGTTGAAAAAGCTGATGCGCGTTTCCTACAGGCGGTGAAAGCTTCGAAAAAACTCAGGAAGCCATTGCCGTATTTACAAGATGACCGTCGCAAGTGTGATAGCAACGTGGTCTCTTGAATCAGTCTGCTATCGGCCCAGAGTGTGTAAAAACGCGCCGATGCACTGTCGGCGCGCAGCGCTGACGGTTGTTAGCTGAGTAATTGCTCACAACAAGTCCTGCGGATCATCACGAGGGTCTGGGAGCCCCTAGCGCCGCTTCTACCTTGCTGGGTGGCCAAAATACAGACCTCTTCAGGCCGACAGCGCCTTCATTAAACCGCTGGTACCGAGAATTTTCATGACTCGTTTCAAGTTGTAGGCGAGGACGTTCAAGCTCATCTCCGCACTTACTCCGTTCAGCTTTCGTGTCAGGAAATGTGTGGCGCCCATCCATTGTTTGAGTGTCCCGAAGGGATGCTCGACCGTACGCTTGCGGACTCGCATCATGTCCGGCGCGTTGCTCAGCCTGTTCTGCATTTCCTCCAATACGGCTTCATGCTCCCATCGCCGAACTCGCCGATGCTTGCTCGGTGTGCACTTCGATTTCAGCGCGCATCCCTGGCAATTAGAACTCCAGTAACGGTGCAACTTCAGGCCTTTTTCAACGCTGGAAAAGCGCCAGATCAACGCCTCTCCAGCGGGACAAATGTATTCGTTTTTTGCCGCGTCATAGATGAAGGCATCGTTATTGAAACGCCCGTCAGCCTTGGCTCCAGAGGTCATCGGCTTGGGCACATAGGCGGTGATGCCTGCATCGTGACAAGCTAGGATTTGTTCGCTTTTGAAGTAACCTCGGTCAGCCACTACCGACAACGTATCTGACGCCATCGCCTCGCGGGCCTGCTTGGCCATCGAGCTGAGTAGATCGCGGTCGGAACCGACGTTGGTCACCTCATGCGCAACGATCAAATGGTGCTGGGTATCGACTGCTGTCTGCACGTTGTAACCGACGATTCCAGTGCCGCGCGTCATCATGGAACGGGCGTCTGGATCGGTCAGTGAGACCTGTTTATCCGGTGATTCGTTGAGCTGAGTTTCAATGACCTGCAACTCTTTCATCTGAGCTTTGAGCTTGTCGATTTTCTCTTGCAGACGAGCAGCCTTGGGCTGAGCGACCGAGGGTTCTTGCCGATCGGTTTCGTCGAGCGTAGTCAGGTACCGACTGATACTTGATTCAATTTCTTCCATCCGCCGTTTCAGCTTGGCGCTGGTGAAATTGCGGTCGCGGTTATTGACGGCCTTGAATTTACTGCCGTCGATGGCGACCAGATTTTCTTCGAACAGTCCTAGCTGCTGACAGAGCACCACGAACTGGCGGCAGACACCTCGGATGGCCTTGCTGTTGTCTTTTCGGAAGTTGGCGATGGTCTTGAAATCGGGCATCAAACGCCCGGTCAGCCACATCAGCTCGACGTTGCGTTGGGCTTCTCGTTCAAGACGCCGGCTCGATGGAATGCGGTTCAGATAGCCGTAGATGTAGATCTTTAGCAGGACCGAGGGATGGTAAGCCGGCCGGCCTGTATCAGCAGGTAAGGCGCCCTCGAAACCTAGTTTGACCAGGTCCAGTTCGTCGACAAAGATGTCGACTACGCGCACCGGATTGGCATCCGTGACGTAATCGTCGAGGCTCGCGGGAAGGAAGGTTTCTTGGCCTCGATGTTCACCTTGGATAAAGCGCTTCATGGGCGATCCCTGCGATGAAATCCTCAGAAATCATAGCAGGGCTAAGAGCGGTGCTCTGTTCAGATATTGATGCGTTTTTCAACCGCCTGTAGTTGCCTTACCGGGTCCCAACCACTCGGCGACGCTTGAGCTTTGCTCCACCAAAGCATTCCTTTAGAGATCCATAATTTCCGCAAATCAGCATGAGCAGATGTTGCGTCATCATAGCCAAACTGCGTACCGCAGGACGGGCACATGCCAAACGAAGAGCAGTCAACCTCATCGTATGGAGGCTCTTCAAGCCCGGGGTATCCACAAACCGGACAAAGATATGAAACGTTGCTTGCAATCATCCAACCCCCAGATTTCTAGCCTCTAGCCCACGTTGTCGGCGTACCTGCTGATTTCCGGAATCTTATACTGAATCTGAGCAACTGATGTCTGACCTGGGCTGAGTAGGAAAAAACACTAGAGTGGAAGCCACTAACAAGGGTTTTGACACACTCTGGGCCAAAAGCAGACGTTCAAAGACCAACCCGGCTAGAATCTGCGACTTCTTCTCACTAGCTAAAGAGGTACTGCTCAGTGTTTAACCGCTATGTAGCCTCCCGCGAGAGGATGACCCAGGACTTGGGCAATGCGCGTTTGCTGCTGGGTCAGCGACTTTCCGTGTTATTGCATGACCAGTACTACTTTAACGATGAGAAGTGTCCGGAAGACATAGGATCGTTAGTATGGCGGTGTGGCGAACATCAGACCGTTTCGATGTACTTGTTAGCTGATGGGGAAAGTGTCGGGGCTGATCTATCAGATCTGGAAACCCCCGCGCCCTTCGAGCTTGACGCAGCTAGCACCTGTTCGTGGCGTAGAGAGAATCTGCTTTCCGGCTTATCCGCCCTCTCTCTTGAAGGAAAGATCATCACTGAGGTTCAAGGAGTCGTCGACAAAAGATGGGACAGGGAGGCTCGGCTTGTAGCCTTCAAAATCACCTTCGAGACCGGCGACTACCTGATCTATCTGAACCAGGGTGACGATGCAGTCATGCTTATCAACGAACCGCCCGAGAGTGTGACGGGTATCGAAACCAGCTTGGTGACTTCGCTGGGATGACAGCTTTGGGTCGATTACTGTCTGTCGTGACAGGCTAAAAACGCGTTCTTCCGGCTACCACACCAAGATCGGAAATATATCCCGCCGCGTACTCACGACATAAGACTCCAATCCATTCTTCTCAGGAAAGATTTTCAAGATCATTTCCGTACTGAAAGTGATGGTGAAAGCTCCAAAATTATCAATTGAAAAACCTTCTACATCGAGGTTTAGAAAGTCGAAAAGTAAAGGGCTGGTGGCAACGTCTTCGCCATGCCCCCACCTGCATACCCTATTGATATCACAAACGAATGGGCACTGAATTAACACGCTTGCCATATCACCAAAAAGCAGGATCTGCGAACCGATTCCGACAGTTACACCTGTTAGCGCGGAAGGAATCATTTCGGCCAAATCTGAATCATCTATCATCATGCCGTGCTCTTTTCATACAGGTGGTTATTGAAGAAACATAGACCTGAATCGGCTCTAATTTGCTACGCCGATAATAACTCCATTTGTTAGGGCTGCCATCCAGGCTGACCGTCCGATTCTGGCGGAAGCGGCTCGGGCTAACGTCTGCTTCTGGCCGTTTTCTGTCCTTCGTAACAGGCAGAAAATCGGCCAGAAGCAGTTTGGCGGTCAGGCAGCCCCCCCAACCACGGCATCTAGTAACCGAAACAGAATCGACCTACCGCTTCACTCCTCAACACATCCATACAACCCCAACCGCCGATCCCGATGCAAATCATTACGCGCACTAATCCGCTTATTCCGCGCCTCAGCGAGGTTAAGTGTCGCCAGCAAAATCTGCTCTCCCCCCTGCTCCGCCGGCCCAGCCAACGGGTAACCATCCGCATCAACAATCACCGAACCCTGCACCCAACCAACCCCACGTTCATGCCCATGCCGATCACACGCGGCAATGAACATCCGGTTCACCGACGCATTGGCCTGAACCCGCACTACCTCGGCCGGGCGCTCGGTTGGCGGCCTCGGCCCATCGGGCCAATTGACCGGTGCGCAGAGCAAATCAGCGCCGGCCAACGCGGGCAGGCGCACCCATTCCGGAAACTCCAGGTCGTAGCAAATCAGCATGCCGATCCGTCCATGGACCGTTTCGACCACCGGCGGCGCGTCGTTGCCGGGGCTGAAGATTTCGCTCTCGGCGTCCCACAGGTGCGCCTTGCGATACACGGCGCGAAGGCCCTGGGCATCGATCATCGCCGCGCTGTTGGCCAGTTCATCGCCTTGCAGTCGCTCGCAGAATCCGCCCACTACAACGACGTTCAATTCCTTCGCCAACGCCGTCCACAGGCGCAGGGTTGGCCCGTCGGTTGTTTCGGACAAGGACAACGCTTCGTCACGATCAGCAAACAGATAGCCGCTCTGGACCAGTTCGGGCAGCACCACCACTTGGGCGCCTTGCAACGCCGCCGAGCGAATCGCCCGTTCTGTCAGGGTCCGGTTGTAAGCGAGGTCGCCTATTTTCGGTGCCACCTGGCAGCAGGCGACCACGGTATTTTTCACGCTGTTCAACGGCCCTCCTCCACTGGTTGATGAGCCATGGCAACCATGTCGCTCTCGGTGATCGACTCGATGATTCGGCGTTCGTATTCAAGGTCGATCGAACGGCTGAGGAGGTAGTACGTCAGGCCTGAAACCAACAGGCCCACCAGCCAGGCGATGTCCACGCCTTCGAGCATGCGTGCCAGCGGGCCGACGAACACCTCTTTGCCGGCAGCGGCATCGAAGATGTAGAAGAACGGCACCATCGCCGCAAAACCGATCAGGTACGAGACGATCCCTCGGAATTGCCAGGCGCCATAGATGCCCCTCGGCGTGAAGAAATGCGGGATCGCGTAACGCCCTTTGCGCACGAAGAAGTAGTCGACCAGATTGACTGCGGTCCAGGGCACGAGGAAGTACAACAGCAGCACGAGGAAGGTGTTCAACAGCGCGATGCCATCGCCTTTGATCGAGAGCACGCAGGTCAACAGGATGATGCTGATCGCGGAGATCGACATGACCCGGGCGCGGGGTGTCGGCGTGATCTTTTTGATCGAGTCGACGCCCGTCAACAAGGTCAGCATGGCGCTGTAGGTGTTGAGCGCGATAATCGGCAGAAAACCCGCCACCGAGACGATGACCAACACGTTGCCCAGGCCTGGAATCATCGAAGAACCGACCTGATTGAGCGCCACCAGCGCATCCGCCACTTTCAACTGCTGCGCGAGCCAGGCGCCGAGGCCGATCATCCAGCCGCCCGACAACGATGCGCCGATGAAGATGGCGGCGATCAGTTTTGGCCGGCTGGTGTTTTTCGGCAGGTAACGGGAATAGTCGGAGACATAGGGCGCGTAGGAGATGTTGTAGCTCGCCCCGATGGCAAACAGCGTGGCGAACGCAACCCAACTGAAGCCCAGATCGGTCGCTGGAGTGACGCCCTCCTGGCCGGCGCCGAACATCAGGGCGATGGTGACCAGCGCATACAGTGGCAAGGTCGCCAGCAACGCCCATTTGAAGGCTTTGTGCATCAAGTCGTGGCCGTAGATCGACAGCAGCGCGCCGATCAGCACCACGGCGATGGCGACAATGGTCGGGTCGACGCCGAAGACGTGTTCGAGGCCGTTCATGATCAGCGAGATGTTCACCACGTTGAAGCCGACGAACACAAACATCGTCGCCATCAAGGCCAGGATCACTCCGCGATACCCGAACTGGGCACGGGACTGGATCATTTGCGGGAGGCCCATTTCGGGACCTTGCGAGCCGTGGAAGGCCATGAAGATCGTGCCGAACATGATCCCGAGCGCACCGGCCACCATGGTCCACAGCGCCGACAAGCCGAGGCTTGGGCCGACAAAACCGATGGAGATGGTGAAGAAGTGGAAGTTGCCCAAGAACCAGAAAGGGCCCTGGCTGCTGAGTTTGGCGTGACGTTCGTTTTCCGGGATGTAATCGATCGAGTGGCCTTCGATGGCCAACCCGCCACTTGCCTCGAGGGCGTGCGCAGAATGAGGGGACCCTGACATACGATTGTTCCTATGCAGTTGATTGTTGTTTTTATGGGCAAAGCGCCGGTTTCATTGCAATGTAGGGCGTTGATCAGGGCTATAAAATATCGCAGGCACACTGTTTACATAGATCCGCGTCTATGTGAGTGAACATTGAGGGACACCCATGCTGGGCACTGTATCGGAACTGGATCTGCGCTTGATCCGGGTCTTCTTGACCGTCGTTGAAGCGGGCGGCATCTCGGCCGCGCAAACTGCGCTCAACACCACGCAACCCACCATCAGTGCGCAACTGGCGACGCTGGAAGCGCGGGTGGGTTTTCGTCTGTGCGAGCGAGGTCGGGGTGGATTTTCGGTGACGCCCAAGGGCGGCCAGTTTGTCGAAGCGGCCCGCCGATTGCTGGCGGCGGCCGAAGGTTTCCGGGTTGAGGTTCAGCACATCAACCGTAAAGTGTCGGGCAACATCAATATTGGTTTGCTCGGTCAGATCGACCCTGTTGCCAACAAGAAAATCGCCCTGGCCATTGTGCGTTTAAGGGCCCGGCATGAAGGCTTGTATTTCCAGTTCACGGAACTGTCGTCGTCGCTGCTGGAAGAGAAAATCATCAACAGCCATATCGATCTGGCGATCGGTTATTTCTGGCACCGCTTGCCCAACATCGATTACTTCCCCTTGTTCCAGGAAACCCAGATCGCCTACTGCGCCCCGGCTCACCCCCTGTTCGAGCACGTGGGCGAGCTGACCCGGGATGACGTCCGCGATTACGACTGGGTATGGCCCAGCCACCCCTTGCCGGAAATGCCCGCGCCCACCTCGATCGAACGCCTGACTGTGCTCACGGACAGCATGGACGGCGCGGCGCTGCTCATTCTGTCGGGGCAGCATTTGGGCTTTTTGCCGCAGCACTATGCGGCGAAGCATGAACAGCTGGGGCAGTTGCATCCGCTGAACCCTGAACTGCTGCGTTATGAGGTCGGCTTTCATGCGGCGGTTCGGCATTCAGCGCGGCAGCGGGATTTGGTGAGTGCGTTCCTGAGCGAGCTGATCGATATTTTCGGTACTTAGATGTGTATTTTGCTGGCCGGGATAACGTCGATCCGTGCCACAGGCCCCGTCAAGTGCGCCAGGTCTGCGTTGTGCTCGGCGATGATGTCTTCAGCGGCGAGATTGCCGTTGTCGACGGTGGAATGCGCGTCGGCGGCGAGCACCACGTCATAGCCCAGGTTCAGGGCCTGGCGGACGGTGGCGTTGACGCAATAGTCGGTTTGCAGGCCGCAGATGATCAGGCGGTCAGTGCCCAAATCTTGCAACTGGGATTGCAAATGGGTCTGGTAGAACGAGTCTCGCGTGGTTTTTCGCACGCGAAGGTCTTGCGGCGAAGTCTTCAGGCTTTCGGCCAGTTGCCAGCCTTCAGAACCATGTTGCAGCATGGCGCCCTTTTCTTCGTGCTGGATGAGGATCACCGGGATACTGGCATCTCGGGCTCTGGCACTGAGACCGTTGATGTTCTCGATGACGCGTTTGATGTCAAAGCATTCGTACTCGCCAGCGCACAGAGCGTGCTGGACGTCGATGATCAGCAGTGCAGTCGGCATGATTCCTTCCTTGAGAAGTCGGTGGGCCAGGGGACAGAAAATAGATCTGTCCCCTTTGAAAAACAACCCTCAATAACCGAGCGACAACCCGGTATTACGACGTGGGTCGTTCGCACCATAGAAGCGGTTCTTGCCCACCGGTTTGCCTTCCAGCGAAGGCGCGCCCACGAGGATCGCCGCCACATGGTTGGCATCCTGCGGCCCGGCAAACTTGTGGCCCCAGCTTTCAAGCATCTTCACCGTGTCCGGACTGGTGGTGAAGGTCTCCAGGTTGGTCTCTTCCGGCAGCCATTGCTGGTGGAAACGCGGTGCATCGACCGCTTCCTGGATGTTCATGCCGTAGTCGATCACGTTGAGCATGGTCAGCAAGGTGGCGGTGATGATGCGACTGCCGCCCGGGGTGCCGACGACCATGACCACTTTGCCGTCTTTGGTGACGATGGTCGGGCTCATGGACGACAGCGGTGCCTTGCCGGGCGCGATGGCGTTGGCTTCACCTTGCACCAGGCCGTACATGTTGGGCACACCGATTTTCGAGGTGAAGTCGTCCATTTCGTCGTTGAGGATGACCCCGGTTTTGCTGGCCATTACACCGGCGCCGAACCAGTCGTTGAGGGTGTAGGTCACCGACACCGCGTTGCCCCATTTATCGACGATGGAGTAATGCGTGGTGTTGCTGCCTTCATGGGGCGCTACGCCGGGTTTGAGTTCGCTCGAGATGGCGGCCTTCTTCGGATCAATCGCGGCACGGATTTTAGTCGCGTAGTTTTTATCCAGCAGGTGGGCGATCGGATTTTTTACGAAGTCCGGGTCGCCGAGGTAGCTGTTGCGGTCCACATAGGCGTGGCGCATCGCTTCGATCTGGTAATGCATACCCTGGGCCGAGTGGTAGCCCAGGTCTTTCATCGGGTAGCCTTCGAGGATGTTCATGATCTCGCAGATCACCACACCACCGGAGCTGGGCGGCGGTGCCGACACCACGTGATAGCCACGGTAGTCGCACTCGATCGGCGCCAGTTCACGGGTCTTGTATTTGTCGAGGTCGGCCTGGGTGATGATGCCCTTGTTGGCCTGGCTGGAGGTGACGATGGCGTCGGCCACCCAACCTTTGTAGAAACCGTCTTCACCCTTCTCGGAAATTTCCCGCAGGGTTTTGGCCAGATCCTTTTGCACCAATTTTTGCCCGACCTGCATCGGCTCGCCATTGCTCAGGAAGATCGAGCCGGAATCCTTGATGTCCTTCTTGAAGACGTCGGTGGCGTATTCCAGCAATTCGACATCGCCCTGCTCCAGCACAAAACCGTCTTCGGCAAGTTTGATCGCCGGGGCGATCACTTCCTTGCGGGGCTTGGTCCCGTATTTCTTCAGCGCCAGTTCCATGCCGGACACAGTACCGGGCACACCAACCGCCAAGTGACCACGGGTGCTCAGGTCCGGCACGACGTTGCCCTCTTTGTCGAGGTACATGTCTGCTGTCGCGGCCAGCGGCGCTTTTTCGCGAAAATCGAGGAAGGTCTTGCGCCCATCCGCCAGTTGAACGGTCATGAATCCACCGCCCCCCAGGTTACCCGCAGCGGGATAAACCACCGCCAGCGCATAACCCACGGCGACAGCGGCATCGACGGCGTTGCCACCGTTCTTGAGCACATCGACGCCCACATGGGAGGCCAGATGCTGGGCCGTGACGACCATGCCGTTTTCGGCCGCGACCGGGGCCACGGAGGCAGCGTAAGCACTGAGGCAGCTGAGCGCCAATGAGGTCGCAATCAGCGATTTGGCAAAAGGTTCGAACTTCATGAGTCGGTCTCTTTTTGTTTTTAGGCTCTGTTTAAAAACGGAGAAAACGCTTCAAAGCAGACGCAAGTATGGCTGGGATTGCGTTTTGCGCCTCCTCGCCGAGGCAGTATGCTTGGCCACTGTTCAGCCCTTCTGCGGAGTTCGCCGGCATGACTTACACCTTCACCACCCTGGCGTCCCCGGTCGGCGAGCTGAAGCTGGTTGCGAAAGATTCAAGACTGGCGGCCATCCTCTGGGAAAACGACAAGCCAAACCGCGTAAGGCTCGGGCCGATGAGCGAAGCCCCGGACAATCCGATCCTCCTACGCGCCGTTCGACAGCTGCAGGAATACTTTGCCGGCACGCGTAATCGCTTCGAGCTCGAATTGGATTTTGCCGGGACGGACTTTCAGAAGAAGGTGTGGCAGGCGCTGCTGACCATTCCGTTTGGGGAGACGCGCAGTTACAGCGAGATTGCCGAGCAGATTGGCCATCCGAGTGCGGTCCGGGCGGTGGGCGCGGCGAATGGCAAGAACCCGATTTCGATTGTTGCACCGTGCCATCGGGTGATTGGGGCATCGGGGAAGTTAACGGGGTTTGCGGGTGGGCTTGAGGCGAAGGAACGGTTGTTGACGCTGGAGGGTTGCGAATGGTCCGGGGTTAGCCGAACGGGCGAGCTGTTTTAAGCTGACTGCCCCCCGATCTCTGTGGCGAGGAGCTTGCTCCCGCTCCAGTGCGCAGCACTGGCAAAAATCTCCGACAAAGCCAGTATTTTGGGGCCGCTTCGCAGCCCAGCGCGAGCAAGCTCGCTCGCCACAGGGTTAAGGGTTCAGATCTCGGGGCTCAGGTCTCAGGTAGCGGCGAAGATGTTTTTCATCGCCGCATACTGCAGCAGCATGACGGTCTTCGCATCGCAGATCTCCCCACGATAAAACGCCTCGAGCGCCTCGTCGAAATCCCACTCCAGGACCTCAAGTTCTTCAGTCTCTTCTTCCAGCCCGCCGCCCTCGCTGACTTTCGACGTCGAGTCATATTCTGCGATAAAGAAGTGCAGTTTTTCAGTGACCGAGCCTGGGCTCATGTAGGCCTCGAACACTTTTTGCACGTGGTGAACGCGATAACCGGTTTCTTCTTCAGCTTCGGCGCGGATGCGCTCTTCAGGATCAGCGCCCTCTAGCAATCCCGCCGCGACCTCGATCAGCAAACCATCATGGCCGTTGACGAACACCGGCAACCGAAACTGACGCGTGAGCACGACGGTTCTTTTCTCGCGGTTGAACAACAGAATGGCCGCGCCATTGCCACGGTCGTACACCTCGCGCGTCTGACGCTGCCAGTCGCCGTTGTTACGCTGATAATCGAAGGTGATTTTCTTCAGCAGGTACCAGTCGTGGGACAACACCTGGGTTTCGATGATGTTGACCCGTTCGGCTGTTTTCGCCATCACAACGCATCCTTTTTTCGTCAGAAGATCGCCATGGTAGGCGAAAACGGAAAAGCCCGGCATCTCTGCCGGGCTTCTTTTTACGGCTGGCTGGCGACTTCGGGCGCCGCGAGCCCTTCCTCGTGGGACGAGAGACGCTTACCGTTGATCAACGGCCCGTAACGACGGCTGAACTCCCAGTTGTAAGGCACATGGTCTTTGTTTACACCATTGTCCCAATTCACCGACCAGGTCATCAGGCCCTTGATCGAAAGGCCCTTGGCATCCAGACGCTTGAAGGCGTTCACCACTGCCGCCGGGTTGATCACATAACCGGTGGCCGCCGCATCGACGTTGGCGGGCAGGCCGATCACAAATTTGTCCGCCGGGATCTTCGTGAACCCACGAGTACCGCTCACCAGACTTTCCGTCAGGTAAAACAGGAAGTCCTCTTTCAGCGCGTCGTTGTTCTGGGCAATCCACGCGCCGTTGCCATTATTGGCTTCCGGCACCCAGATTCCATCGCCGCCCTGGTTGTAATACTGCGGGGCGATGAAGTCGTAATAGCCTTCCAGGGCCTGGAGGTAGCCGACGTACTTGCCGGCAGTGGTCAGGTACGGGAACTCCGGCGCCATGCTGATGATGAAGTGTTTGCCTTCACCGGCGTAATGGTTTTTGACCAATTTCAGCGCCGCAGGCAGGACGGTCTTGTTGTCGGCGAAATCAATCGCACTCTGTTCAAGATCGATGTCCAGTCCATCGAAGCCGTAGGTTTCCACCAGACGGATGATTTCGTTGGCCAGCGGCTGTTCGTTGCCGTTGTGCAACTCGATGTGCGCATCGGCGCCCCCGAGGGAAATCAGCACCGCCCGGCCCTGGGTGTTCAACACGCCGACCTGGCGGCGGAACTCGGCGTCGGACAGGTTGTACGGCTTGAAGGTCGGGATGCCGTTGCCCTTCATGAAGGCCACGGCCACCACGTTGTAATCCTTGGGCACATCCTGCAGCGCGATGTTGGCGAATTGGCCACGCTGGTAACCGTCGCTCGGCCCGGCGGGCCAGTTGTGCCAGAAGCCCATGAGGATCTTTTTGCCAGCAATGCTCGGCATTAACGAAGCCGCATCGGCGAGTGGCGATTTCAGTAGTGTAAAGTCGAAAGTAGACATGTTCTATTCCTTCAGAACGTGTGGGGTTTATCGCCGTGGCTTACTTGAAGTCCACGTCGAACGCTTGGTAGAAGGCGTTGCCGGTGTTGGCCACGATCCACATCAGCACAATCACGTGATGGCCTTTCTTGTTGCCCGGCAATTTCACTTCGTGATTGACCTTGGCCTTCATCTCGGCGGAATGGCTGTAGTACGGGACCTGCGTATAGAAGTCGTCGAAGATCGATTTCGGCTCCAGTTGCGCACGGCTGATGCGCTGTTTCGGGTTCCAGCCGTCCTTGGTGATGAACCAGCTGTAGCCACGGGTGACATGGGGCGCGGTGTATTCCCAGGTGACCTTGAAGGTCTGGCCCGGATCGACGTTCAACAAAGGCCAGGTGAATGGGCGGCCGAGCTTGAGGCTCAATTCCTCGTTGGTGAAGTTGATGCAGTCACGGGCATCCGTCTTGCCACCGCTGAGGATGTAGCCGTCGGCGGGTGGCGTGACACTGTCGCTGTCGGTTTGATACGGCGCCGCAAAGGGCCCCGCCGTCAGCGACGGGAAGTTCTTGCCGCCTTCCATTTCGTTGACTTGCCAGTTACCCAGCAACCCCAGCTCTACGGCGACCGCACCGCGGCTGGAGGGGGATGTGACACGACCGTGTCGAAGTTGAGGTTGAGGTTGAGTCTGTGGTTGGTTCATTTTTTTCACTCCGTTGATTTGAGAACTCTCCTTCCTGAGGAGAGGCCTCCAACCTAACGGAGCTGCTTTTTTTGTCCATCAGCCCATTTGTGCCCCGGATGAGTCTGCCTTCGCAGATTAGCCGCAAATACTGGATATAAAACCAGTGCTCTGATCCAAGTCCTACATTCCGTGTAGCAAACGGATTACAACGCCAGGTAGCAATCGGGGCATCGTGCCAACTAGGGAAGCTGTGCCTTGTATTCCTTCTCGTATTGGTCGGCCAGGGACTCTTTCTGCTTGTCGTCGAGCAGCTTGCCGGCCATCTGGAAGAACTTCTGCTCTTCCTCTTCCAAGTGGTGATGAACCTTCTCGGACAGCTTCTTCGCGGTCGCCAGCCAGGCTGGGCTGGACATGTCCGTCTCGTCCAGTTCTTCCATCATTTCGTCCATTTCGTGGTGCTCGGAGATGGCGTGGCGGCTGAGATCGACACCGTTGTCGAACTCCATCAGCGGGATGTAGAAATGGCGCTCTTCGGCGGTTTCGTGGGCCTGGAGTTCGGATTTGAGCTGTTTGTAAGCCTCGACCCGCTCCGGTGTGTCGCCGCTGGTCTTGATGAGCGCTTTGGCATAGGTGCGCTGCCGTTCGTGACTTTCACGCAGGGCTTCAAAAATATTCACGGGTGATCCTCATTGGCCGCGTTCTGGAATGACGCTGTATAGGCTAGACATCCGGGCGCGAGTGAGGGTTCCACTCAAGGGGCTGGAACAACCACCGGGACACGCGTTAGGCTGGCGGGTCTTGTCCCCTCATGGCCATAAGGATTGAGCTGATGGAACTGCGAATCGAACAGTCGCAAAACCCCACCGAAGCCGAGGAGCAGGCGATCTTGCTGCCCTTGCGCGCCTATAACGCCTCAAAGGCCGGCGTTTCGAAGCAGGAGCCTATTGCCTTGCTGATCCGCGACGAACACGACGAGATTCTCGGCGGTCTTTATGGCCGGGTTTTTTATCAATGGTTGTACATCGAGTTGCTGTCAGTGCCGGAACAGGGTCGGGGCCAAGGCATAGGCTCGAAATTGATTCGGATGGCCGAAGACCTGGCGCGGGAGAAGGCATGCATCGGGGTCTGGCTAGACACATTCGACTTCCAGGCGCCGGAGTTTTACAAGAAGCTGGGCTACAGCGAGTTGGGGCAGATTGTCGACTATCCTCCGGGCCATAAGCGCTTCTTTTTCCAGAAGCGCCTGATCAACGACGTATAACCCTGTTGCGCGATCCACACCAAACAACTGTGGGAGCGGGCTTGCTCGCGAATGCGGGGTGTCAGGCAATATTGATGTCGACTGACACTCCCTCTTCGCGAGCAAGCCCGCTCCCACAGGGGGTACTGCGTCGGCCATCAGGTCAGAGGCAGGTCGCCAGCGCCGCCAGGCGGCGCTTGGCCACGAAGTCATCCTGCTGCGCGTAGTAACTCAACACGGTGCCTGACGCATCGGTGGTCACGTCCACAAAGGACTCCGCCGAACGCGTGTAAACGGTGGACCCACCCTTCTCACCCGGCTGCAAATACGCGCCGGCATCGACACCGAACACCGCCTCGTCCTGCCAGGAAAACTGCACGCACTGGGCGACGATTTTTTCCGGTTTGTCCGAGTTCAGGGTTTTGTAAGGGGCTTTGGTGCGGGCATCGTTCATCACCGAGCCGGCGCATCCCGCCAGCAACGTCACGGCCAGCGCCACCATCAGAATTCGCATTGTGTTCGCTCATCAAGAAAAAGCGGACTGTATCACCGTGGCACGGCGTATCGTTCTGCTTTACTTCATTTATACCGCGACACCGAGTGACGATTCGCGCACCCTGTCGCGCCATTAACGTCACATCGCCCTTTTTTCGGGCTCATTTTTCTGGAAAGGTCATGACACCCAACGCCGAGTATTACAAACCGACCGCCGAATACGCTGACAAGCTGATCAGCCAAATCGGTCAGACACCGTCCTGGATCGCCAAGCGCATTGGCGTCACCGACAAACGAATCCGCTACATCCTCGACGGCGAACGGACCGTCAAAGGCGAAACCACGCCGATCCAGATGACCTACCCCGAGCAGTTTGCCCTCGAGTGCCTGGCGGCTGCGGCCAAGGCCAGCAAGAAGCAATCTTCGTAACCCCAGCCTCAAGGAGCGACCATGGCGGCAACCGAACAGCAACACGAGCAAGCGCTGAAGAAGTTTCTCGATGAGCGCCCTGAGCTGCGCAATGAGCTCGACAACCTCAACCCGCTGCTGGCTCAGGCCAAGGGCGAGACCGCGGCGCAATATCGCGACGAGCGCTTGCACGAGGCCTTCGAAGCCGAAGCCGAGCGCCTGGGGCTGTTTGCCTGGGAGCTGACATTGCAATTGACCGCCGAGACGCCTGAAGACTACGAGACTCAGCGTCTGGAAGTGCATAAGGAAGTGGCCGAGATGGCCGGTATGGACTGGCTGGAGTATTGCGAGTTATATGGATTGACCAAGTGACCCTGACGGTCGCTGCCTGAGGACGACTACCACCGATGTTGCCATCCCTCTCGACTTCGCGCGCCAGCCCTGGCCATCTGCATATTCAAAAATGGCGCGGACGCATTGGCATGGTGCTGGTGGCCGCCCTCTCGGTGCTCGCCGGCATGACTGACGCCATCGGCTTCATGGCCAGCGGCGACTTTGTCTCCTTCATGAGCGGCAACACCACCCGCCTCGCTGTTGCGATCAGTGATGGTGATTTCGGGCTGACGCTGCGTCTGTCGATCCTCGTCGCCACGTTCATCGTCGGCAACGCCTTGGGCATTGTCGTCAGCCGCCTCGGTGGCCGCCGGGCGCTGCCCTTGCTGCTGTGCATCGCGATGCTGCTCTGCGGCGCCGCGGCCTGGACTTATGACGAACAATTGCCGGCGCTGCTGGCGGCCATCATCGCCATGGGCATGCTCAACGCGGCAGTGGAAGAAGTGAACGGTCTGCCGGTCGGCCTCACTTATGTCACCGGCGCCCTGTCGCGCTTTGGGCGCGGGCTGGGGCGCTGGATGCTCGGTGAGCGGCGTAATGGCTGGCGGGTTCAGTTGATTCCCTGGACGGGAATGTTTGCCGGTGCCGTGCTGGGCGCGGTGCTGGAACATCATCTGGGGCTCAAGGCGTTGTTTGTCAGCGGGTTGCTGGCGGGGGCGATCGGGTTGCTGTCGCTGAAGATTCCGCGGCGGTGGCAGTTGGGGTATATGCCGCGTTGAGCGGTGCCTGCGAGTCAGCCATCGCGAGCAGGCTCGCTCCCACAGGAGATCTGCGGTGGATTTCAATGCTGTGTACGACACAAATCCCTTGTAGGAGCGAGCCTGCTCGCGATGGCCGCGACTCGGTCTACGAGTAAACCCCCTTCGCCGCCTCGCCGATAAAGCTTTATCATGGCCACAGTTTTGCTGATCGAGTCCGTCATGAAGTTCGCCATCGCGTTGTTTTCCGCCGCCCATGCGCCCTCCTCGCGCCGTGCCTTGCTGTTTGCCCAGGCAGCGCTGGCCGGCGGTCATGAGATTGTCCGGCTGTTTTTCTATCAGGACGGGGTCTACAACGCCTCCGGCAGCGTGGTCACGCCCCAGGATGAGCAGGACCTGCCCAAGCAATGGCGTGCTTTTGTCACCGAGCATCAACTGGACGGCGTCGTGTGCATCGCTGCCGCCCTGCGCCGTGGCGTGTTGAACGAAGAGGAAGCCGGGCGCTATCAGCGTGACGCCGTTGCAGTGGGCGCGCCGTGGGAATTGTCCGGCCTCGGCCAATTGCATGACGCGGTGCAAGACGCTGGCCGTCTGATCTGTTTCGGAGGCGCGTGAGATGGCTAAATCCTTGTTGATCATCAGCCGCCAGGCCCCTTGGTCCGGGCCGAGCGCTCGGGAAGCGCTGGACATCGTGCTGGCCGGCGGCGCGTTCGACCTGCCGATCGGCCTGCTGTTTCTCGATGACGGGGTGTTCCAACTGGCCGCGAAACAGGACGCCAAGGCGCTTCAACAGAAAGACCTGAGCGCCAACCTGCAAGCGTTGCCGATGTTCGGTGTGGAAGACCTGTTTGTCTGTGGCGAAAGCGCTGCCGAACGGGGCCTGGACCTCAACGGTCGCTCGCTTGAAGAAGCCCAGGTGCTGGCCGCCCAGGAAATCACTGCACTCATTGACCGTTACGACCAGGTGATTACCCTCTGATGTCGACTTTGCATGTGTTGTCTCATTCCCCGTTCGGCGATGACCGCCTGACCAGTTGCCTGCGCGTCATCGGCACGAACGATGCGTTGTTGCTGACCGGCGACGCGGTGTATGCGTTGCAGCCCGGCACCGCGCCGTTCAACGCGTTGAACGCTCGCCCGTTGAAACTGTTCGTACTGGCCGAAGACGCCCAGGCTCGCGCGCTGGCGGTTCCTGACGCGGCCAAGGCCATTGATTACCCCGCCTTCGTCGAGCTGTCGATTCACTACGACAAGGTGAACAGTTGGCTATGAATTCCATGACGGTCGGCGCACGCGCCATCGAGTTGGACAAGGACGGTTTCCTGGTCGAACTGAGCGACTGGTCCAATGAGGTGGCCGCCGCCCTCGCCGCCGCCGAAGACATCGAGTTGAGCCCGGAGCACTGGGAAATCCTCGAATTGCTGCGCAGCTTCTACACCGAATTCCAGCTGTCCCCGGCCACCCGTCCGCTGATCAAATACACCGCGTTGAAGCTCGGCCCGGAAAAAGGCAACAGCCTGCACCTGAACCGACTGTTCAAAGGCACCCCTGCCAAACTCGCCGCGAAACTGGCGGGTCTGCCCAAACCGACGAATTGCTTATGACCGACTTTCCAGCGCTGACCCTCGAAACCCCCGCCGAACACCCGTTCGCCCAGTTCGTGCGGATCCTCGGCAAGGGTAAGCGCGGCGCCCGTGACCTGACCCGGATCGAAGCGCGGGTCGCCATGGGCATGGTGCTCGACGACAAGGTCGAGGACACACAGCTCGGCGCGTTCCTGATGCTGTTGCGGCACAAGGAAGAAAGCGCTGAGGAAATGGCCGGTTTCACTGAAGCCCTGCGTGAACGGTTGAACCCGCCAGCGCTGGCGGTGGACCTGGACTGGCCGACGTATGCCGGCAAGAAGCGTCACCTGCCGTGGTACCTGCTGGCGGCCAAATGCCTGGCGCAAAACGGTGTACGCATCTTCATGCACGGCGGCGGCGCCCACACCGCTGGCCGGCTCTACAGCGAGCAATTGCTGGACGCGCTGAACATCCCACTGTGCCGTGATTGGCAACAGGTCGGCTCGGCTCTCGATAACGGTGGCCTGGCGTTCATGCCGCTGGTGGATTGGGCACCGCAGCTGCAGCGCATGATCGACCTGCGCAACACTTTGGGCCTGCGCTCACCGATTCACTCCCTCACCCGTATCCTCAACCCTTTGGGGGCTCGCTGCGGCCTGCAAAGCATTTTCCACCCCGGCTATCAGGCAGTGCATCGCGATGCCAGCGGCTTGCTCGGCGACACCGCGATTGTGGTCAAGGGCGACGGTGGCGAAATCGAGATCAACCCGGACGCCGACAGCCACCTGTACGGCACCACCGGCGGCGAAAGCTGGGACGAGGAATGGCCGCAGTGGTCGAGCCAACGCCACGTCAAACCCGCCTCGCTCGATCCTGAACATTTGAAGGCCGTCTGGCGCGGTGATGTGGTCGACAGCTACCCGCAAATGGCCTTGATCTCGACCATGGCCCTCGCATTGCGCGGCCTCGGTCAGACCCGCGAACACGCCGTCGAAACGGCGCAGCAGTATTGGGACGCTCGGGACAGATCGATTTAACCGATCATAACCCCCGAACCTTTGCGCTATTTTATCGAACCTATGCGAATAGACTCCTCTCCAACGCTTATTGGTTGAGGAGTCTTGAACATGGGTTTGTTAGTTGAAGGTCGCTGGCATGACCAGTGGTACGAAAGCAGCAAGGACGGCGCGTTCCAGCGCGAACAGGCGCAACGTCGCAACTGGCTGACCGCCGACGGCAAGCCCGGTCCGACAGGCGTCGGTGGGTTTGCAGCCGAGGCTGGCCGCTATCACCTTTACGTGTCCCTCGCCTGCCCGTGGGCCCATCGCACGCTGATCCTGCGCAAACTCAAAGGCCTTGAAAGGCTGATCGACGTCTCGGTGGTCAGTTGGTTGATGCTGGAAAACGGCTGGACCTTCGACCAGAACCTGGGTTCGACTGGCGACAAACTCGATCATTTCAATTTCATGCACCAGCGCTACACCGCCGATACCGCCGATTACACCGGTCGTGTCACCGTGCCGGTGCTCTGGGACAAACAGCAAAACCGCATCGTCAACAATGAATCGGCGGAGATCATCCGCATGTTCAACGGCGCCTTCGATGACCTGACCGGCAATGACCTGGATTTCTACCCGACGCCCCTGCGCGGCGAGATCGATGCGTTGAATGAGCGGATTTATCCGGCAGTGAACAACGGCGTTTATCGCGCCGGGTTTGCCACGTCACAGCAGGCTTATGAAGAATCGTTTGATGATGTGTTTGCCGAACTGGATCGATTGGAGCAGCTGCTGGGCGCCAATCGTTACCTGGCCGGCGAGTACCTGACCGAAGCGGATATTCGGCTGTTCACCACGCTGATTCGCTTTGATGCGGTGTATCACGGCCACTTCAAGTGCAACCTGCGTCGGATCGCCGATTATCCGAATCTGTCGAACTGGCTGCGGGAGATGTATCAGTGGCCGGGCATTGCCGAGACGGTGGATTTTGAGCACATCAAGCATCACTACTACGGCAGCCACAAGACCATCAACCCTACGGGGATTGTGCCGAAAGGGCCGGTGCAGGATTTCACTGCGCCGCATGATCGGGCGCGGTTGAACGGGAAAGGGGTTTGGCGCAGGGCCTGAGGTTTGTGCCGTTTTTGAGGCCCCAAATCGCTAGCAGGCTAGCTCCCACACTGGATTTGTGTCGTTCTCAAATCCCCTGTGGGAGCTAGCCTGCTAGTGATGGGACCGACTCGGTCTGATTAGACTTGCGCCTGAGCCCCTTCAAACCACGCCAGTTTCTCGCGCAATTGCACCACTTCCCCAACGATCACCAGCGTCGGCGCATGCACTTCATGCTCCGCCACCAGTCGAGGAAGATCAGCCAGCGTGCCGGTAAATACCCGCTGATTGACGGTGGTGCCCTGCTGAATCAGCGCCGCCGGGGTGTCCGACCCGCGACCGTGCTTGATCAACTGCTCGCAGATGATCGGCAAGCCCACCAGCCCCATGTAAAACACCAGGGTTTGTGCTGGCGCGACCAGGTCGGCCCACGGCAAGTCGGTGGAACCATCCTTCAAGTGCCCGGTGACAAATCGCACTGACTGCGCGTAATCACGATGGGTCAGCGGAATCCCGGCATACGCCGCGCAACCGCTGGCGGCCGTGATACCCGGTACGACCTGGAACGGGATGCCATGGGCCGCCAGTTCTTCGATCTCTTCACCGCCACGACCGAAGATGAACGGATCACCGCCCTTCAATCGCACCACTCGCTTGCCTTGCTTGGCCAGGTCCACCAATTGCTGATTGATCTGGTCCTGCGGCACGGCGTGATCGGCGCGACGCTTGCCAACGTAGACCCGCTCGGCATCGCGACGGCACAAATCGAGAATCGCCGGGGCGACCAGGCGGTCGTAGAGCACCACATCGGCTTGCTGCATCAGGCGCAAGGCACGGAAGGTCAGCAAGTCGGGATCACCGGGACCCGCTCCCACCAAATACACTTCACCGGTGGCGACCGGCACTTCGCCATTGATCTTCGCCAGCATCAGGCGTTCGGCTTCAGCGCCCTGCCCGGCCAGTTGCCGGTCGGCAATCGGGCCCTGAAACACATCTTCCCAGAATGCCCGACGCTGCTGCACATCGGGGAGCAGGCGTTTGACCTGGCTGCGAAAACGCGCCGCCAGACCGGCCAGTTGACCGTAGGTGGAAGGAATCCAGGTTTCCAGTTTGGCGCGGATCAGCCGCGCCAGCACCGGCGCATCGCCGCCGCTGGACACCGCAATAATCAAGGGAGACCGGTCGACGATCGCCGGGAAGATCACGCTGCACAAGGCTGGCGCATCCACCACATTGACCGGCACGCAACGCTGATGGGCATCGGCGGAGACTTGCGCGTTCAGCGGTTCGTCGTCGGTAGCGGCAATGATCAGCCCGCAACCGTCCAGGTCCGTCTCGACGTAACCCCGTAACAGGCACTCGCCACCGCTGCCGACAACCAGTTCGCGCAGTTGCGGTTCGATTTCAGGTGCGACCACCCGCAGCAGCGCACCGGCTTCTACCAGCAGGCGGGATTTGCGCAAGGCAATCTCCCCCCCACCAACGACCAACACACGACTGCCGCGAAGGTTATGGAACAGCGGCAGATAATCCATTTAGCCAATGACCTCGAGGCCACCCATGTACGGTTTCAGCACTTCAGGCACACGGATCGAACCGTCGGCTTGCTGGTAGTTTTCCAGCACTGCCACCAGGGTACGACCGACCGCCAGACCCGAACCATTCAGGGTATGAACCAGTTCAGGCTTGCCGGTTTCCGGGTTGCGGAAACGCGCTTGCATACGACGGGCCTGGAAGTCGCCGCAGTTGGAGCACGACGAAATCTCGCGGTACTTGTCCTGGCTCGGGATCCACACTTCCAGGTCGTAAGTCTTGACCGCACTGAAACCCATGTCGCCGGTGCACAGTGCGATCGTGCGATAAGGCAGTTCCAGCAGTTGCAGGACTTTCTCGGCGTTGGCGGTCAGGCCTTCCAGCGCGTCCATCGACGTCGACGGCTCAACGATCTGGACCATCTCGACTTTGTCGAACTGGTGCTGACGGATCATCCCGCGGGTATCGCGACCCGACGCGCCGGCTTCGCTGCGGAAGCACGGGGTGTGGGCGACGAATTTGATCGGCAGCAGTTTCGAATCGACGATTTCGCCAGAGACGATATTGGTCAGCGACACTTCAGCGGTCGGAATCAGGTACAGATCGGCTTCGCCTTCGCGGCTGATCTTGAACAGGTCTTCTTCGAACTTCGGCAACTGGCCAGTGCCTTGCAAGGCCGGCGCCTGGACCAGATACGGCGTGTAAGCCTCTTCGTACCCGTGTTCGCTGGTGTGCAGGTTGATCATGAACTGCGCCAGGGCGCGGTGCATGCGAGCGATCGGGCCGCGCAACAGGGCGAAACGGGCGCCGGACAGCTTGGCGGCGGTTTCGAAGTCCAGCCAGCCGAACTTCTCGCCCAGAGCCACGTGGTCCTGAACCGGGAAATCGAAGGCTGTCGGGGTGCCCCAGCGACGCACTTCGACGTTGCCGTCTTCATCGGCGCCGATCGGTACGGATTCGTGTGGCAGGTTCGGGATGCCGAGCAGGATCGAATCCAGGTCGGTCTGGATCACGTCCAGCTCGACTTTGCCGGCACTCAATTCGTTCGCCATGCGCTCGACGTCAGCCATCAGCGGCGCGATGTCTTCGCCGCGCTGCTTGGCCTGGCCGATGGATTTGGAGCGCGCATTACGTTCAG
The DNA here is from genome assembly GCF_059695935.1 of Pseudomonas sp. LBUM1660. NCBI lineage: Bacteria > Pseudomonadati > Pseudomonadota > Gammaproteobacteria > Pseudomonadales > Pseudomonadaceae > Pseudomonas > Pseudomonas sp. LBUM1660. Next base: position 3,984,394 of record NZ_CP166795.1, read on the forward strand.
CCTGCAGTGCTTCGGTGCGGGTCTGGACGGTCTTGCGCTGTTCTTCCAGCGCTTCGATGCGCGCAACATCCAGCGTGTAGCCACGGGATGCCAGGCGGTCCGCTACGTCCTGAAGGTTGCTACGTAACAGTTTGGAATCGAGCATGTCGGTCTCTCGTTATCAAAGTTTGGTCAAGGACAGGCCAGCCCAGGTCGCGAGCAGCCCGCCGAATACGCTGATGGCAGCATAGCCCAGGGCCAGCGGCATTTGCCCGGTTTCGAGCAGGCGCACCGTATCCAGTGAAAAGGATGAAAAAGTCGTCAGCCCCCCGAGGAAGCCGACCATCAACCCGGCGCGCACCTCGATCGGCACCTCCGGGCGTATCAAAAACAGACCGTATAGAACGCCGATCAGCAAACAGCCGACGATATTAACGGCCAGCGTCGCGGTATAGAAGTGCCGCGGCCAATTAGCGTTGACCCAATTACCGGTGGCAAAGCGCAACAGTGTCCCGGCGATACCGCCAACGGAAACCGCAATAACCAAAGGAATCACTTATTTTCTCCGCTGCCGGGGGCTTAGACGGTCAAGTTGTGCGAGGTGATTGAGCTTCTCGCCGATCTTCAGTTCCAGGCCGCGAGGCACGGGCTGATAGAACGGTTGCGGCTCGAGTTCTTCCGGAAAATAGTCTTCGCCGGCGGCATAGGCGTCCGGCTCATCGTGGGCGTAACGGTATTCATCGCCATAACCCAATTGCTTCATCAGCTTGGTCGGTGCGTTGCGCAGGTGCAGCGGCACTTCCAGCGAACCGTGCTCGGTGGCGCTGCGCATGGCGGCTTTGAAGCCCATGTAGACCGCGTTGCTTTTCGGCGCGCAAGCCAGATAGGTGATGGCCTGGGCCACCGCCAACTCGCCTTCAGGGCTGCCGAGGCGCTCCTGCACTTCCCACGCTGCCAGGCACAGGCTCAGGGCGCGCGGGTCCGCGTTACCGATGTCTTCGCTGGCCATGCGCACCACGCGTCGGGCCAGGTACAGCGGATCGCAACCGCCGTCGATCATCCGAGCGAACCAGTACAACGCGCCGTCGGGATTGGAGCCGCGCACTGATTTATGCAGCGCGGAAATCTGGTCGTAGAACGCTTCGCCGCCCTTGTCGAAACGCCGGCGGGTATCCCCAAGCAGACTTTGCAGCAGATCGACGCCGATCTCGCTGTTGTCTTCTGCCAGGTCCGAGGCGTTTTCCAGCAGGTTCAGCAGACGTCTGCCATCGCCATCGGCAGCCGATAACAGCATCTGGAAGCCTTCATCGCTGAGGGTCAGCTGCCGCTTGCCCAGGCCTCGCTCTTCGGTCAGCGCACGGTGCACCAGTTTGCGCAGGGCCGCTTCGTCGAGGCTTTTGAGCACGTAAACGCGCGCCCGGGAGAGCAACGCGTTGTTGAGTTCGAAAGAAGGGTTTTCCGTGGTCGCGCCGATGAAAATCAGCGTGCCGTCTTCAACGTATGGCAGGAATGCATCCTGCTGCGACTTGTTGAAGCGATGCACTTCATCGACGAACAGGATGGTGCGCTTGCCGTACTGGCCGGCCTGCTGCTTGGCGATTTCCACCGCCTGACGGATTTCCTTCACGCCAGCCAGTACTGCCGAGACCGTTTCGAAGTGCGCATCCGAGACTTCCGCGAGCAACCGCGCCAGGGTGGTTTTGCCCACGCCCGGCGGGCCCCAGAAAATCATCGAGTGCAGGGCACCCTGCTCCAGGGCTTCGCGCAAAGGCTTGCCGCGAGCGAGCAGGTGTTCCTGACCGACGTACTCGTCCAGATTGGCCGCACGCAGACGTGCAGCCAAAGGTTGAGCGATCGGGGCACTGCGAAACAGGTCCATCACGTGCGGTTGAAACCTCGCTTTATTACGTAGCTCTCAAGTCTGGCGAAATCCTGTGGCGAGGGAGCTTGCTCCCGCTGGACTGCTCAGCAGTCCCATTTGGGGGGGGCGCTTCGCGCCCCAGCGGGAGCAAGCTCCCTCGCCACACAAGCCCGTTCCCACGGGTTTTAGTCTTACTCCTGGATCACGTCCGCACCCTTGGGGATATCAAACTTGAACTTGGATGCCGGGATCGGCTCGTTGGCCTTCACACCGGTGAACAGGATGTTGGTGCGCTGACCGACGCTGTCGATCAGTTGCATGTCATTGACCAGGCCATTGCGGAACGACAGACGCAGGCTGTCGAACAGGGTGTCCTTGGTTTTCGGCTTCAAGGTGAAGTCGATCACGCCTCCGGCTTCCTTGGCGCTGATGTCGAAGCTCTGGCTGATCTTGGACACGTCGCCGGACAGCAGCAGCGCCGGGGTCTGGGTCAGGCGCTGGTCAAGGGTCTTGATGGTGACCTGCTCCAGGTCCGGGTCCCACAGGGATACTTTCTTGCCATCGGAAACCATCAATTGCTCTTGCGGTGCGTCGGTATGCCAGTAGAACAGGCCAGGACGCTGCAGGGACATTTGCCCGGTGGTTTCCTGCAACTGGGTGCCACTGCCATCAAGGGTCAGTTGCGAGAAACGCGCGGTCAGCGTCTTGGATGTTTCCAGCAATTGGGTCAGACGCGCCACGTCCTTGTCATCGGCGTGGGCCGAGAGCGTGGTCAAAGCCAGTACCGGCAGCAACAGCATGCGGATAAGACGCATGGGAGTCCTCATAACATTCGTGGGAGTTCGGGCGGCGCATGTCGCGACGCCCTTTCAAATCAAATCAGTCGCGTACCGGGCCAGGCGCCAGGACTTCACGCGAACCGTTGGTATTCATGGACGTCACGACCCCGGCCATTTCCATGGCTTCGATCATGCGTGCGGCGCGGTTGTAGCCGATTTTCAGCTTTCGCTGGACCGCAGAGATGGACGCACGACGGCTTTCCAGTACGAACTGCACCGCTTCGTCGTAAAGCGCATCGGATTCGCTGTCTTCGTCGCCGCCGCCACTGCCGCCGTCGAAACCGCTACCGGCCTCTTCAACACCGGCCAGGATCTCGTCGTTGTATTCCGGTGCACCGCGCAGCTTCCAGGCTTCAACCACCCGGTGAACCTCGTCATCGGACACGAATGCACCGTGGACACGGATCGGCAGGCTCGTGCCCGGCGGCATGTAAAGCATGTCACCGTGGCCCAGCAGTTGTTCGGCACCGCCCTGGTCGATGATGGTCCGGGAGTCGATCTTGCTCGACACCTGGAACGCCATGCGCGTCGGGATGTTGGCCTTGATCAGACCGGTGATCACGTCAACCGACGGACGCTGGGTCGCGAGGATCAAGTGGATACCGGCCGCACGGGCCTTCTGCGCGATACGGGCGATCAGTTCTTCTACCTTTTTGCCGACGATCATCATCATGTCGGCGAATTCGTCGACGACCACGACGATGGTCGGCAGCTTGGTCAGCAGCGGCGCTTCGTCGTGAATGCTTTCGCGCTTGTACAAAGGGTCGGTCAGCGGCGTACCGGCGTCCTGGGCTTCCTTGACCTTGGCGTTGAAACCCGACAGGTTTCGTACACCCATCTTCGCCATCAGTTTGTAACGACGCTCCATCTCCGCCACGCTCCAGCGCAGGGCGTTGGCCGCATCCTTCATGTCGGTCACGACCGGGCACAGCAGGTGCGGAATGCCTTCGTAGATCGACAGCTCAAGCATTTTCGGGTCGATCATGATCAGCTTGGCGTCTTCCGGGCCGGACTTGAACAGGATCGACAGAATCATCGCGTTCACACCCACCGACTTACCGGAACCGGTCGTACCGGCCACCAGCAAGTGCGGCATTTTCGCCAGGTCAGTGATGACCGGCTTACCACCGATGTCGTGGCCCAGGGCCAAGGTGACCGGCGACTTGAAGTTGTCGTACTCAGGGGTCGACAGCACTTCGGAGAAACGCACGATCTGGCGGTCTTCGTTGGGAATCTCGATACCGACGGTGGTCTTGCCCGGGATCACTTCCACCACACGTACACTGGTCACGGCCAGGGAACGCGCGAGGTCTTTCGCCAGGTTGGAGATGCGGCTGACCTTGACGCCAGCCGCTGGCTGGATTTCGTAACGGGTAATGACCGGGCCCGGGTGGATCGAATCCACCGAGACTTCAACGCCGAATTCCTTGAGCTTGATTTCCAGCAAGTGGCCGACGGCGGCCAGCGATTCTGGAGAATAATTGAGTTGTTTCTTCTCGGCCGGGTCGAGAATCGATATCGGCGGCAAAGTGCCTTCGACGGCGCTGTCGACGAACAAGGGCGCCTGTTTCTCTTTCTCTACGCGCTTGCTCGGCGCGGCCGGCTTGGGCGGTGCGGGCGCGATGACGGGAGGCACCTGCTTCTCGCGGTCAGACATGTGCTTGCTCAGGGCCTGCTCACGTTCGATCAGACGTTCCTTGACCTTGGCTTGCTCGCGTTTGTCCGTAACCGTCGGGGCGACCACGTCATGCACGCGATCATCGACTTCACGCAGTTGCGCCACCAGTTGTTTGCGCTCGACACGGGCGCTCCACCAGCGATTGGCCGCGCCCTGGAACAGTTCAAACAGGTCGAGGGTGATCTTGCCGGTAACGTCCATCACCTTGAACCACGACAAGTCGGTAAACACCGTCAGTCCGAACAAAAACAGCGCGATAAACAACAGCGTGCTGCCCTGGATGTTCAGCGCGTTCCTGGCCAGGTCGCCAAGGCTTTCGCCCAACGCGCCGCCAGCGCCGGCTGGCAGACCGGTCGCCGCATGGAAATGGATATGCGCGAGGGCCGCGCCCGACAGCACCAGAAACACCAGGCCGATCAGGCGCCAGGAGAACAGCCAGCCACTCCACTGCCACTGTTCGTGGCGCTGACGGAAGATCTGATAGGCCTTGATCGCCAACAACAGCGGGAAGATGTAGGCGAAGTAACCCAGCACCATGAACAGGATATCGGCGCTGTAGGAGCCGACCGGCCCGCCGAAGTTCTGTACGTCGTCGATCTTGCTGTTATGGCTCCAGCCCGGATCGTCCTTGCCATAGGTCAACAAGGCCATCATCAGGAACAGGCACAAGCCGCCGATGGCGATCAATGCACCTTCCTTGAGCCGGTAGTGCAAGTGCTGGCGCCAGAGTGTAACGACGACTGTTTTGGGTGCTGCGGTGGATTTCTTCAAAACGCTTCTTTTCCTGCGCCCTGGGCGCGTCCATCTGTTGAATGACTATAAAAAACTGCCCAATCCAGGCAGGTAAAAAAGTTAACACGCGCAACTGGGACTACTTTTAACATTGCGCCCCGGTTTTTATAAACACGGTACGCACAGCTTATTTTGTTTCAACCACTGTTACAGACGGCATTGTACGGGTTTGTTCGCCCGATGCCATGCTTGAAGCCCTTCGGTGTAGCATAGCCAAAAGCACGTTACGCGCGTTTCAATTTGAGCATGCATTCTCTTTTGTGACAAAGGCTTATGAGGTGTTTTTATGAGCGAACCGAAGCATTCCCGCCTGATCATTCTGGGTTCCGGCCCTGCCGGATACAGCGCAGCCGTTTATGCCGCCCGCGCCAACCTCAAACCCGTTGTCATTACCGGCATACAGGCAGGTGGCCAGCTGACCACGACCGTCGAAGTCGATAACTGGCCCGGCGACGTTGAAGGCCTCACCGGCCCGGTGCTGATGGAACGCATGCAAAAGCACGCCGAGCGCTTTGCCACTGAGATCGTTTACGACCACATCCACACGGCCAAGTTGCAACAGCGCCCTTTTGAACTCATCGGTGACAGCGGCACTTACACCTGCGACGCACTGATCATCGCCACCGGCGCCTCGGCGCAGTACCTGGGGCTGCCCTCGGAAGAAGCCTTTGCCGGCAAAGGGGTTTCGGCCTGCGCCACGTGCGATGGATTCTTTTATCGCAATCAAGTGGTCGCGGTGGTCGGCGGCGGCAACACGGCGGTCGAAGAAGCGCTGTACCTGTCGAACATCGCCAAGGAAGTCCACCTGATCCACCGACGCGACAAGTTGCGCTCGGAGAAGATTCTCCAGGACAAACTCTTCGAAAAAGCCGCCAACGGTAATATCCGCCTGCACTGGAACCAGAATCTCGATGAAGTGCTGGGTGATGCCAGTGGCGTGACCGGCGCCCGCCTGCGCGACAGCCACACGGGCGAAACCCGTGAATTGGCGCTGGCAGGCGTGTTCATCGCCATCGGCCACAAGCCCAATACTGACCTGTTCGAGGGCCAGCTGAAAATGCGTGATGGCTATCTGCTGGTCAGGGGCGGCAGCGAAGGCGATGCCACGGGTACCGAGATTCCGGGCGTGTTCGCCGCCGGCGACGTGGCCGATCACGTCTACCGCCAGGCCGTGACCTCCGCCGGGGCTGGCTGCATGGCCGCACTGGACGCCGAGAAATACCTCGACGACATTCCCACCGTTTGACGGCACACTTTACGGCGGGCCCACCAGCCCGTCACCGCCCTCCCCTTCTGCAAGCCCGGATGCCATGCTGACTTGGTTACAACGCAACACCCTGACGTTCCCGCCGTTGGAAAAAGCCATGCGCGACCCCAATGGATTGTTGGCCGCGGGCGGCGATCTGTCCGCCGATCGTCTGATTCAGGCTTATCGCCACGGCTGCTTTCCATGGTTCTCGGAAGGTCAGCCAATTCTGTGGTGGTCACCGGATCCGCGCACCGTATTATTTCCCGACGAACTGCATGTCTCGCGCAGCCTGAATAAATTGTTGCGCCAGCAACGCTATCAAGTGACCTTTGATCAGGATTTTGCCTCGGTGATCAGCGCCTGCGCCGCCCCTCGCGATTATGCCGACGGCACCTGGATCACTGACGCGATGCAGACGGCTTACCTCGAGCTGCATCGGCGTGGCTACGCGCATTCCGTGGAGGTTTGGGATGATGGCGTGCTGGTCGGCGGGCTCTATGGCCTGGCGATGGGTCAGCTGTTTTTCGGTGAGTCCATGTTCAGCCGCGCCGACAATGCCTCGAAATATGGCTTTGCCACGCTGGTGCGACATCTGAAAGACTCCGGTTTTGTGCTGATCGACTGCCAGATGCCGACCGACCATCTGCACAGCCTCGGCGCCCGAGCGATTCCCCGGCGCGATTTCGCCAACTTTCTCGCGCAACATCTGGATCAACCCAGCCGCGCCACCTGGGTTTGCTGAGCGACTTTTGCCCGTGTGGCTTACACTTAATTCAAAGCTTATTCCCGAGGGTTGATCATGACCGAGTTGGCGCGTTTGAAGTTTTATGCCACTCAGCCCCACTCTTGCAGCTATCTGCCCGAGGAGCAGGCCACGACCCTGTTCCTCGACCCTAGTCAGCCCATGGATGTGCATGTCTACGCAGACCTGTCTGAAATGGGTTTCCGTCGCAGCGGCGATCATCTTTACCGGCCTCATTGCCAGAATTGCAATGCGTGCGTCCCGGCGCGCATCCCTGTGGCGCAATTTGCTCCCAACCGTCAGCAGAAACGCATCTTCAAACGCAACGCCGACCTGCACGTGAGCCCGGCCCGGCCAAAATTCAGCGAAGAGTATTTCGATCTCTATCAGCGCTACATCGAACAACGTCACGCCGATGGCGACATGTACCCGCCGAGTCGCGACCAGTTTTCGACGTTCCTGGTGCGTGACCTGCCGTTCTCGCGATTCTACGAATTTCGTCTCGAAGACCGGCTGCTGGCAGTGGCCGTCACCGACTTGCTGCCGAACGGTCTGTCGGCGGTCTACACCTTCTACGAGCCCGATGAAGAACGCCGCAGCCTGGGTCGCTATGCGATCCTCTGGCAAATCGCCGAGGCCCAGCGCCTTGGACTGGAAGCGGTCTACCTCGGCTACTGGATCAAAAACTGCAAAAAGATGAGCTACAAGACGCAATATCGACCTATCGAACTGCTGATTAATCAGCGCTGGGTCATCCTGAACTAGAACCCCTTGGCTTAAACCCCATTTTTCGGGCACAATGCACGCCGCTTTTGCCTGGCGCAGTTGCACCGGGCCATTCATTGGACACCGAGGGCTTTACTGCATGTCGAAAGAAGACAGCTTCGAAATGGAAGGCACTGTCGTCGACACCCTGCCCAACACCATGTTTCGTGTGGAGTTGGAAAATGGGCACGTCGTAACCGCGCATATCTCCGGCAAGATGCGCAAGAACTACATTCGTATTCTTACCGGTGACAAAGTGCGCGTCGAGCTGACGCCCTATGACTTGAGCAAAGGGCGCATCACTTACCGCGCTCGCTAATCAAGTCAATACAAAACGCCCGGTTTATGCCGGGCGTTTTTGTTTGTCTGCGATTTGGTGGGCTCTATGATTTTGGGTATATATCCGTTGCTGTCGTAACGGCTGAATATGGTTTCGCTCTTACAGCGAGTCCCTTTTTCAAACGCCGGAGTGCCGGCCCAGCAAAAAGGTACCAAAAGGCTTTGCCCCGGCGTACGGCACTTCGCTAAAGCTCAGTGTTCCCTCGCTACGGTATCCATCAGTGACATCGCCTACGGTCTGCTTCGCGACGACCTCCTCTCGATGTGTGCGGCTTCGCCGAACGGCGCTTCGCGACTAACCCCCTGATGAACACCTACGCTCGGCCTGCCGAAGGGGCGAAAGATCAAAAGCAGAATCAAGATCTAAAGCCGCAGCCACAGCAAGATCAAAAGATCGCAGCCTCGTTTCACTCGACAGCTCCTACAGGGGATGGGTGTACACCCGCTTCTCACCACTCAACAGGCCGAGCTTTAGCTCGCCTGAAGCTTTTGATCTTGATCCACCCGCCCCTTCGGGAGGCTGAGTGGAGGTGTTCATCTGGGGGGAGGCGCGCAGCGCCGTTCGACGAAGTCGAACACATCGAGAGGAGGTTGAAGCGAAGCCAACTGGAGGCGATGCCCCCAGATGAATGCCGGAGCGAAGGAACGCCGAGCCTAAGCGAGGGGCTGGACGCTTGGGGCGAGCGTTTTTTTTGCTTACTTTTTTTAGGCGTTTGTAAAAAAAGTGAGTCGCCGTAAGGGCGAAACCCTAAGCAGCCGTTACCGCAGCAACGGATATACACCAAATCTAATAGACAACAAAAAGGCGCCCGAAGGCGCCTTTTCGCTTTACAGCCGTCAGGCCATTTCAGCCGTGGTTTCGAACTCGAAGGTCAGCTCGCCGTCCTTGAGGTCGATGTGAACCACGCCACCATGGTCGGCCAGTTCGCCAAAGAGGATCTCTTCCGCCAGCGGACGCTTGATCTTGTCCTGGATCAAACGCGCCATTGGTCGAGCCCCCATTGCCGAGTCGTAGCCACCTGCTGCCAGCCAGCTTCGCGCAGCATCGGTCACTTCCAGCTGCACGCGCTTGTCTTCCAGCTGCGCCTGAAGCTCGGTAAGGAACTTGTCCACCACGCTTTTGATGACCTCATGACTGAGGCGACCAAACTGGATAATGGTGTCCAGACGGTTGCGGAACTCCGGCGTGAAGCTCTTCTTGATCACTTCCATCGCATCGGACGAGTGGTCCTGATGGGTGAAACCGATCGAAGCACGCGCCGCTGTTTCGGCACCGGCGTTGGTCGTCATGATGACAATCACGTTACGGAAGTCCGCCTTGCGCCCGTTGTTATCGGTCAGCGTACCGTGGTCCATGACCTGCAGCAGCAGGTTGAAGACTTCCGGATGCGCCTTCTCGATCTCATCGAGCAACAGCACGCAGTGAGGCTGCTTGGTGATGGCCTCGGTCAGCAGACCGCCCTGATCAAACCCGACATAGCCTGGAGGCGCACCGATCAGACGCGAGACGGTGTGGCGCTCCATGTACTCGGACATGTCGAAACGAACAAGCTCGATGCCCAACGCCTTGGCCAGCTGACGCGCCGCTTCGGTTTTGCCGACACCGGTCGGCCCTGCGAACAGAAACGAACCGACTGGCTTGTCAGGCGACTTGAGGCCGGCACGGGACAGTTTGATCGCCGTCGACAACGAGTCGATGGCAGCATCCTGACCAAATACCGTCAACTTCAGGTCACGCTCAAGGTTACGCAGCAATTCTCGATCAGAACTGTTGACGTGCTTAGGCGGAATCCGCGCGATTTTCGCCACGATGTCCTCGACCTGAGGCACCTCGATGCGTTTTACGCGCTTCTCGATTGGCTGCAGGCGCTGGTAGGCACCCGCTTCGTCGATGACGTCGATGGCCTTGTCCGGCATGTGCCGGTCATTGATATAGCGCGAGGCCAGCTCAGCGGCCGCACGCAACGCTTCATCGCTGTATTCGATGCCGTGGTGCGTTTCGAAACGCCCTTTCAGGCCACGAAGGATGCTGATGGTGTCTTCCACCGACGGCTCCGACACATCGACCTTCTGGAAGCGGCGCGCCAGGGCACGGTCCTTCTCGAAGATCCCGCGGAATTCCTGGAACGTGGTCGATCCGATGCAACGGATATCGCCCGACGACAGCAGCGGCTTGAGCAGGTTCGACGCATCCATGACGCCACCGGATGCCGCACCCGCACCGATGATGGTGTGGATCTCGTCGATGAACAGGATCGCCTGCGGACGTTTTTTCAGCTCATTGAGCAACGCCTTGAAGCGTTTCTCGAAATCGCCACGGTATTTGGTCCCGGCCAGCAAGGCCCCCAGATCGAGGGAATAGACCACGCTGTTGGCCAGCAAGTCCGGCACCTGGTTGTCGACAATGCGTTTGGCCAGGCCTTCGGCAATCGCGGTTTTACCCACGCCCGCCTCGCCCACCAGCAGCGGATTGTTTTTGCGACGACGCGCCAGGATCTGCGCGACACGCTCGACTTCCAGCTCACGGCCTACCAACGGATCGATACGACCCTGGCGCGCGAGCTCGTTGAGGTTACTGGCATAAGCATCCAGAGGATTGCCTGAAGAAGAAGACTCACCGCCCTCGTCGTCCTGCATATCTTGCTCACCTTCAGAGTGATCGCCATGCCCCGGCACTTTGGAAATGCCATGGGCGATGTAGTTGACGACATCGATGCGCGCAACGCTCTGCTGTTTCAGCAGGAACACTGCCTGACTCTCTTGCTCACTGAAGATGGCGACCAGCACGTTCGCGCCAGTCACTTCGCGTTTGCCCGAGCTCTGTACGTGAAAGACAGCACGCTGCAGAACACGCTGGAAGCCCAAGGTTGGTTGGGTCTCGCGATCCTCGTCATGGACGGGGATCAACGGCGTGGTGGAGTCGATGAACTCCTGCAGATCGTGCTTGAGTTTGTCGAGGTTTGCGCCGCAGGCACGCAAAACGGTGGCGGCAGCCTCATTGTCCAATAGGGCCAGCAGGAGGTGTTCGACGGTCATGAATTCATGACGCTTCGATCTAGCCTCCTTGAAGGCAAGATTGAGGGTGACTTCGAGCTCGCGGTTTAACATAGCTTCACCTCATACCCAAGTGGTCGGCGATTAACCGTCCTTCTCGATTTCACAGAGTAGCGGATGCTGGCTTTCCCTGGCGTACTGGTTGACCTGCATGGCCTTAGTCTCGGCGATGTCGCGGGTAAACACTCCACATACTGCCCGTCCTTCTGTGTGGACGGCCAGCATGACCTTGGTCGCCAGCTCCCGATTCAGGTTAAAAAACACCTCGAGCACTTCGACGACGAAATCCATCGGTGTGTAGTCATCATTGAACAAAACCACCTTGTACATCGGCGGCGCCTGTAAAGCAGGCTTGGCCTCCTGAACAGCAATGCCTGCGGAATCGTCGTCGTGTTCCCCCGGGTGATCTTTTTGGAGAGCCGGGCGATCCTGATTGAATGTTAGTCGAATCTGGCTGATTGCATGCATGGAAAGAAAGGTTCGTCAGTTGTTCAAATACAGTGGTGGGGGCGGTTATGGACGATTTCAACTCCGACCGCCCGGTCACCTTGACTATCGGCAAAACGGTGTTACAACCAATAGAGCCCACAGTGGGTAAAAAAGGTCCGCGGAGTCAATCTTATTTCGAGATTCGACTGCGGATGTACTGGATGATACTCCAGTGATGGAGTCTGTTGCAGAGGGATATGGGTATGTCAGGCGTCAAGGACACAGTGCCAGACAAAGGCACTGTAAAAGGTAAGGTCAAATGGTTCAACAATGCCAAGGGTTATGGATTCATCAACAAGGAAGGTGATAGCGAAGACCTCTTCGCCCATTATTCGGCCATCCAGATGGACGGTTATAGAACCCTGAAAGCCGGCCAAGCGGTCGTCTTTGACATCATCCAGGGACCCAAGGGTCTGCATGCCATCAACATCGGCACACCCGAGGACGCTCAGGCAGTCCCCGCGCCCGCCGCGCAGCAGACCGTTACGGCTTAAACCGGTACACGTCATCCAGTCATAAAAAAACCGCCCGACTCAATCACTTGAATCGGGCGGTTTTTGTCGTGCGTGAACTCGCTTACATGTGCGAGATCAGCGCATCACCGAACGCAGAAGAAGACAGCAGCTTCGCGCCTTCCATCAGACGGTGGAAGTCATAGGTCACGGTCTTGGCGGAAATCGCGCCGTTGGTGCCCTTGATGATCAGATCGGCCGCTTCGGTCCAGCCCATGTGGCGCAGCATCATCTCGGCGGACAGGATCAGCGAACCCGGGTTGACCTGGTCCTTGCCTGCGTACTTCGGCGCAGTACCGTGGGTCGCTTCGAACATCGCGATGGTGTCGGACAGGTTGGCACCAGGCGCAATGCCGATACCACCCACTTCCGCCGCCAGAGCGTCAGAGAGATAGTCACCGTTCAGGTTCAGGGTCGCGATCACATCGTACTCGGCCGGGCGCAGCAGGATCTGCTGAAGCATGGCGTCGGCGATGGCGTCCTTGACGATGACGTTCTTGCCGGTTTTCGGGTTCTTGAACTGCATCCACGGACCGCCGTCGAGCAGGGTCGCGCCGAATTCTTCAGCGGCCACTTCGTAGGCCCATTCCTTGAAGGCACCTTCGGTGAACTTCATGATGTTGCCTTTGTGCACGATGGTCAGCGAGTCGCGGTCGTTGTCGACCACATACTGCAACGCCTTGCGCGCCAGACGCTTGGTGCCTTGCAGCGAGACTGGCTTGATGCCGATACCGCAGTTTTCGTCAAAACGAATCTTGGTGACGCCCATTTCATCTTTGAGGAACTTGATGACCTTGGTCGCTTCCGGCGAACCGGCTTTCCATTCGATACCGGCGTAGATGTCTTCCGAGTTCTCACGGAAAATCGTCATGTCGACGTCGCCTGGCTTCTTGACCGGGCTAGGCACGCCTTCGAACCAGCGCACCGGGCGCAGGCACACATAAAGGTCGAGTTGCTGACGCAGGGCCACGTTCAGGGAACGGATGCCGCCGCCGACCGGAGTCGTCAGAGGGCCCTTGATGGAAACCACGTAATCCTTGACCGCGTCCAGGGTTTCCTGAGGCAGCCAGGTGTCCTGGTCGTAAACCTGAGTCGCTTTTTCCCCGGCGTAGACTTCCATCCAGGAAATTTTGCGCTCGCCGCCGTAAGCCTTCTTAACAGCAGCATCGACAACCTTGATCATGACCGGGCTGATATCAACGCCAATACCATCGCCTTCGATGAAGGGGATGATCGGGTTGTTAGGAACATTGAGAGAATGGTCCGCGTTGACGGTGATTTTGTCGCCGACTGCTGGAACCTGAATCTTCTTGTATCCCATGCTGAACTCCATTGTTTGGATTGAACATCTGGCTTCGTTCGAGCGTACCCCAGTTAAATCGGCACGCAAACCCTATGTTCCATCCATCTGCCGCAAAGCTGCACAGTTCGCGACGTACAAGTCTGAAAGCAAAGGGAAAAGCGCCAAACTCAAGCACGGTGCAAGACTCTACGCCCCACTCGCCCCTGCGACCTTTAGACCAATGGACGAGAATCGTTGCATATGAACCATCGGCAGATTGCCAGCTACCTATGTATAATGCCGCCCGCTGACCACAGAGTCACGACGGCCAACCTTTCTACTACAAGGCTTTGGGCCCGAAAAAGCCGGATTGTTACCGCAGTCCACCCGCTTGACGCTCGACCGATGCACCCAACATCACCGCAAAGAAACCTCGACATTCGGCTCATGGATGACTTTGAACGAACGCGCTTACCCGGCGCCCCTCGAGTTTCTGCGCACGCTTTAGCAAAGAAGAGAGAGTTAATCCGAATATGCCCACCCGCTCGAAGATCATCTATACCTTCACCGACGAAGCTCCCGCCCTCGCCACCTATTCACTGTTGCCTATCGTAGAAGCGTTCACCGCTTCGGCTGATATCGCCGTGGAAACCCGCGATATCTCTCTTGCAGGGCGCATCCTGGCCAGCTTCCCCGAGCAATTGGGTGATAAAGCCGTAGCCGACCACCTCGCCGAACTGGGCGACCTGGCAGTTACGCCTGAAGCCAACATCATCAAGCTGCCGAACATCAGCGCCTCGGTTCCGCAACTGCAAGCCGCGATCAAAGAGCTGCAAGCCCAGGGCTTCGCCCTGCCGGACTACCCGGAAACCGTGACCACCGACGCCGACAAGCTCGCCAAGTCGCGTTACGACAAGATCAAGGGCAGCGCCGTGAACCCGGTGCTGCGCGAAGGCAACTCCGATCGTCGTGCACCGCTGTCGGTCAAGAACTATGCACGCAAGCACCCACACAAAATGGGCGCCTGGGCTGCGGACTCCAAGTCCCACGTCGCGCACATGAGCACCGGCGATTTCTACGGCAGCGAAAAAGCTGCCCTGATCGACGCCGCTGACGCCGTCAAAATCGAACTGATCGCTCAAGACGGCACCACCACCGTCCTGAAAGAAAAAACCACCGTGCAATCCGGTGAGATCCTCGATTGTGCGGTACTGAGCAAAAACGCCCTGCGCAGCTTCATCGAGGCCGAGATCGAAGACGCCAAGCAAAAAGGCGTGCTGCTGTCGGTTCACCTGAAAGCCACCATGATGAAGGTCTCCGACCCGATCATGTTCGGCCAGATCGTTGCCGAATTCTATAAAGACGCACTGGCCAAGCACGCTGACGTGCTGGCACAGATCGGCTTCAACCTGAACAACGGCATCGGCGACCTGTACGCTCGCATCAAGGCCCTGCCGGCTGAGCAGCAAGCGCAGATCGAAGCAGACATCCAGGCGGTCTACGCCGCTCGTCCGTCGTTGGCCATGGTCAACTCCGACAAAGGCATCACCAACCTGCACGTGCCGAGCGACGTGATCGTCGACGCCTCGATGCCGGCGATGATCCGTGACTCCGGCAAGATGTGGGGCACTGACGGCCAGCTGCACGACACCAAGGCGGTGATCCCGGATCGCTGCTACGCCACCATCTACCAGGCGGTCATCGAAGACTGCAAGGTAAACGGCGCTTTCGATCCGACCACCATGGGCAGCGTGCCAAACGTTGGCCTGATGGCGAAAAAAGCCGAAGAGTACGGCTCGCACGACAAGACTTTCCAGATCAAGGCCAACGGCGTGGTTCGGGTTTCCGACGGCGCTGGCCGCACCCTGCTGGAACAGTCGGTTGAAGCCGGCGACATCTTCCGCATGTGCCAGACCAAAGACGCGCCGATCCAGGACTGGGTCAAACTCGCCGTCAACCGCGCTCGCGCAAGCGCCACGCCAGCGATTTTCTGGCTGGACCCGATGCGCGCCCACGACGGCGTAGTGATCGAGAAAGTTCAGGCTTACCTGAAGGATCACGACACGTCCGGCCTGGACATCCAGATCATGGCACCCGTCGACGCGATGAAGTTCACCCTGCAGCGCACTCGCGAAGGCAAGGACACCATCTCGGTGACCGGCAACGTATTGCGCGACTACCTGACCGACCTGTTCCCGATCATGGAACTGGGCACCAGCGCCAAGATGCTGTCGATCGTTCCGCTGATGAATGGCGGCGGTCTGTTCGAAACCGGCGCCGGCGGTTCGGCACCGAAGCACGTTCAGCAGCTGCTGGAAGAAAACTTCCTGCGCTGGGACTCCCTGGGCGAGTTCCTGGCCCTGGCCGCTTCCCTCGAGCACCTGGGCGTGACGTACAACAACCCTAAGGCGCTGGTACTGGCCAAGACCCTGGATCAGGCTACCGGCCAGTTCCTGGACAACAACAAGTCGCCATCGCGTAAAGTCGGCAACATCGACAACCGCGGAAGCCACTTCTACCTGGCGCTGTACTGGGCTCAAGCCCTGGCTGCCCAGACCGAAGACGCTGCACTGCAAGCGCAGTTCGGCGAACTGGCCAAAACCCTGGCCGAGAACGAAGCAACCATCGTTGCCGAACTCAACGCCGTTCAGGGCAAGCCAGTAGACATCGGCGGTTACTACCACGCCAATGCCGAGCTGATCAGCAAGGCCATGCGCCCGAGCAACACCTTCAACGCCGCGATCGCTGCGCTGGTTTAAGGTTGTAAGGATGTAAAGAAGCCCCGGCCCAGTGCCGGGGTTTCTGTTTCTGACTTTTACACAGTTCCAATGTGAACACTGGACCAATGTGGGAGCGGGCTTGCTCGCGAATGCGGTTTATCATTCAACATCTTTATTGACTGACCCACCGCATTCGCGAGCAAGCCCGCTCCCACAGGGTCCGTGCTTCACTATTCAAAATTCAAGGAAGTCTTATGGATTGGAAACCCCACATCACCGTCGCCACCATCGTCGAAGACAACGGCCGCTTCCTGATGGTCGAAGAAACCAAGCACGGACGAACGGTGCTCAACCAGCCCGCCGGCCATCTCGACCCGGACGAAACCCTGATCGAAGCCGCCGTGCGCGAAACCCTGGAAGAAACCGGCTGGGACGTCGAACCTACCGGCGTGGTGGGCATTTACCTCTACACCGCCCCCAGCAACGGCGTGACCTATCAACGGGTCTGCTTCACCGCAAAACCGCTCAAGCATCACCCTGATTATCAGCTGGATGACGGCATCGTCGGCGCGAAATGGCTGACGCGTGACGAATTGCTGGCACAACGCGCAAACTGGCGCAGTGAGTTGATCATCCGCTGTATCGATGATTATCTGGACGGTAAACACTTCGGTCTCGAACTGATCCGCCCTTCTCTTTAGCCTTGCGGGCTTCGGCCTGTTAGAATCGCGTCCTTTTTCAAGACACTCATTGAATCCCTATGCGTGATCCAGCCCCGTCTGACACACAAAAGAAGCGCGTTATTGTCGGCATGTCCGGCGGCGTGGACTCTTCCGTTTCCGCTCTCCTGCTGATCGAGCAGGGTTATGAGGTGGAAGGCCTGTTCATGAAGAACTGGGAAGAAGACGATGGAACGGAGTATTGCACCGCCATGGACGACCTGGCGGACGCTCAAGCCGTGTGCGACAAGATTGGCATCAAGCTGCACACCGCCAACTTCGCCGCCGAGTACTGGGACAACGTGTTCGAGCACTTCCTGGCCGAATACAAGGCCGGTCGCACGCCGAACCCGGACATCCTCTGCAACCGCGAGATCAAGTTCAAGGCGTTCCTTGACTACGCCATGGTGCTCGGCGCCGACCTGATCGCCACCGGTCACTACGTGCGCCGCCGCGACATCGATGGCCGCACCGAGTTGCTCAAGGGCCTGGACCCGAACAAGGACCAGAGTTACTTCCTGCACGCCGTCGGCGGTGAACAGATCGCCAAGACCCTGTTCCCGGTCGGCGAACTGGAAAAGCCCGAGGTGCGCGCGATTGCCGAGAAACACGAACTCGCCACCGCGAAGAAAAAGGATTCCACCGGGATCTGCTTTATCGGCGAACGCCGCTTCAGCGACTTCCTCAAGCAGTACCTGCCAGCCCAACCGGGCGAGATCAAGACCACCGAAGGTGAAGTCATCGGCCGTCACCACGGCTTGATGTACCACACCATCGGCCAGCGTCAGGGTCTGGGCATCGGCGGCTTGAAAGACGCCGGTGACGAGCCGTGGTACGTACTGATCAAGGACCTTGAACACAACGAACTGATCGTCGGCCAGGGCAATGACCATCCGTACCTGTTCTCCCGCGCCCTGCTCGCCTCGGACATCTACTGGGTCAACCCGATCGATCTGACCGAGCCGCGCAAGTTGACCGCCAAGGTTCGTTATCGCCAGAGCGATCAACCCTGCACGCTGGAAAAAACCGCCACCGGTTATCGCGCAACCTTCGATGACCCGCAGCGCGCGGTCACCCCGGGCCAGTCCGTGGTGTTCTATGACGGTGAAATCTGCCTGGGCGGCGGCGTGATTGAAGTCGCAGAGCCATGGAGCAGCAAGGCATGAACCCCACTCAGGAGCAACTGACGGCGCTGGGCGGCGTGTTTCTCGCCGCCGTCCTCGTCGACAAGATTGCCAAGACCGGCCAGACCACCGAAGCCGGCCTGACCTGTATGCTCGGCAGCCTGCTGATCCGCGACCCCAAGGACACCTTGGAAGTGTACGGCGGCGACGACCTCAATCTGCGCGAAGGCTATCGCGCATTGATCGGCGCTCTGGAACGCGACCCGAGCACCCTGCAGCGCGAACCGCTGCGCTACGCCCTGGCCATGCTGGGCCTGGAGCGTCAGCTAGCCAAGCGCAACGACATGCTCGATGTAATCGGCAAGCGTTTGCCGCAGATTCAATCCCAGGTCGAACACTTCGGCCCGGCACACGAAAACGTGATTGCGGCCTGCGGTGCGTTGTACCAGGACACCCTGAGCACCTTGCGCCAACGGATTCAGGTCCACGGCGACATGCGCAATCTGCAGCAACCGAGCAACGCCTCGAAAATCCGCGCCCTGTTGCTGGCCGGGATTCGTTCGGCGCGCCTGTGGCGGCAGTTGGGCGGTCATCGCTGGCAGTTGGTGATCAGCCGTCGCAAGTTGCTCAAAGAGCTTTACCCGCTGATGCGCAGCAGCTGAACCGCGCCCGCAACACCGCTTTAGATCTGTAACGCGTAATACGCCGGTCAGTTGGCAGCGGACCGGCGGAATTTTTCATGTATGATACGCGCCCCATTTCGTTGCCCGACTGTCCGAGAACACCCCATGCAGCTTTCTTCGCTCACTGCGGTTTCCCCTGTTGACGGCCGCTACGCCGGCAAAACCCAGGCCCTGCGCCCAATTTTCAGCGAGTACGGCCTGATCCGTGCTCGCGTTCTGGTTGAAGTGCGCTGGCTCCAGCGCCTGGCCGCTCACCCAGGCATCAGCGAAGTGCCGGCGTTCTCCGCCGAAGCCAACGCGGTGCTGAACACCCTGGCGGAAAACTTCGCTCTGGAGCACGCCGAGCGTGTCAAAGAGATCGAGCGCACCACCAACCACGACGTCAAAGCCATCGAATACCTGCTCAAAGAGCAAGCGGCCAAGCTGCCGGAACTGGCCGCTGTCAGCGAATTCATCCACTTTGCCTGCACCAGCGAGGACATCAACAACCTGTCCCACGCCCTGATGCTGCGCGAAGGCCGTGATGACGTGATGCTGCCGCTGATGCGCCAGACCTGCGACGCCATCCGCGAACTGGCCATCCGTTTCGCCGACGTGCCGATGCTGTCGCGCACTCACGGTCAACCGGCCTCGCCGACCACCTTGGGCAAAGAACTGGCGAACGTGGTTTACCGTCTGGAGCGTCAGATCGCTCAAGTCGCAGCCGTTCCGCTGCTGGGCAAGATCAACGGGGCTGTCGGCAACTACAACGCTCACATCTCTGCCTACCCGGAAATCGACTGGGAAGAAAACGCCCGCGCCTTCATCGAAGACGAGCTGGGCCTGGGCTTCAACCCGTACACCACGCAGATCGAACCGCACGACTACATCGCCGAGCTGTTCGACGCGATCGCGCGCTTCAACACCATCCTGATCGACTTCGACCGCGACATCTGGGGCTACATCTCCCTGGGTTATTTCAAACAGCGCACCATCGCTGGCGAAATCGGTTCGTCGACCATGCCGCACAAGGTCAACCCGATCGACTTCGAAAACTCCGAAGGCAACCTGGGCATCGCCAACGCATTGTTCCAGCACCTGGCGAGCAAACTGCCGATCTCCCGCTGGCAGCGCGACCTGACCGACTCCACCGTCCTGCGCAACCTCGGTGTCGGCTTCGCCCACAGCGTGATCGCGTACGAAGCCAGCCTCAAAGGCATCAGCAAACTGGAGCTCAATGCTCAGAAGATCGCTGCTGACCTGGACGCGTGCTGGGAAGTATTGGCCGAGCCGATCCAGACCGTGATGCGTCGCTACAACATCGAAAACCCGTACGAAAAACTGAAAGAGTTGACCCGTGGCAAGGGCATCAGCCCTGAAGCACTGCAAACTTTCATCGACGGCCTGGACATGCCAGCCGCCGCCAAGGCCGAGCTGAAATTGCTCACCCCGGCGAACTACATCGGTAACGCTGTGGCGCAAGCCAAACGCATCTGATCGACCGTTTTACCCGTTTGAGACGCCCGGCAGCGCCGGGCGTTTTTATTCCCGTCTGAAAAGTGCTTTTTTTCAATAGGTTACACATGAATCCTGACATTCCTCTTCAACTTCTGGGCGGCATCACGGCGCGCGAATTCCTGCGTGACTACTGGCAGAAAAAGCCGCTGCTGATCCGCCAGGCGATCCCTGATTTCGAAAGCCCGATCGATCCAGACGAACTGGCCGGCCTGGCGCTGGAAGAAGAAGTTGAATCGCGCCTGGTGATCGAGCACGGCGAGCGTCCTTGGGAAATGCGCCGCGGCCCGTTCGCCGAAGACGAGTTCAGCAAGTTGCCGGAAACCGAGTGGACTCTGCTGGTTCAAGCGGTCGACCAGTTCGTGCCGGAAGTCGGCGAGTTGCTGGAGCAATTCCGCTTCCTGCCGAGCTGGCGCGTCGACGACGTGATGATCAGCTTCGCCGCCCCGGGTGGCAGCGTCGGTCCGCACTTCGATAACTACGATGTGTTCCTGCTGCAAGGTCACGGCAAGCGCAACTGGAAGATCGGCCAGATGTGCGACTCCGAGAGCAAGCTACTGCCACACGCGGACCTGCGCATCCTCGCCGACTTCGAAGCCACCGATGAGTGGGTTCTGGAACCAGGCGACATGCTCTACCTGCCGCCGCGCCTGGCCCATTGTGGCGTTGCGGTTGATGACTGCATGACCTACTCGGTCGGCTTCCGCGCCCCGAGCGCCTCTGAAGTGCTGACTCACTTCACCGACTTCCTCAGCCAGTTCCTGACCGATGAAGAGCGCTACACCGATGCCGACGCCGTGCCGGCGGTCGATCCACACCAGATTCAGCACGACGCCCTCGATCGCCTGAAAGCGTTGCTGGCCGAGCACATGAGTGATGAGCGCCTGCTGCTGACCTGGTTCGGCCAGTACATGACCGAGCCGCGCTACCCGGAACTGGTGGTCGGCCCGGAAGAAGTCGAAGAAGAAGACTTCCTCGCCAGCCTCGAACAAGGCGCTGTGCTGATCCGCAACCCGAGCGCGCGCATGGCCTGGTCTGAAGTCGATGATGACCTGCTGCTGTTCGCCAGCGGCCAGAGTCGTTACCTGCCGGGCAAACTGCGGGAGCTGCTGAAATTGATCTGCGCCGCCGACGCCCTGCACACCGACAACCTCGGTGACTGGCTGAGCGACGAAGACGGCCGCGGCCTGCTGTGCGAGCTGGTCAAGCAGGGCAGCCTGGGGTTTGCTGATGAATAAAATCCACGTTCGTGTCGCAGACTGGCAAAAGGACAACGCCGAGATCCGGCGCATTCGTGAGACGGTGTTCATTGCCGAGCAATCCGTTCCACCTGAGTTGGAATGGGATGCCGATGACGCAACGGCGGTGCATTTCCTGGCCTTCGAAGGCGACTTTCCGATTGGCACCGCCCGCCTGCTGCCCGATGGGCATGTTGGCCGGGTCTCGGTGCTGAAAGACTGGCGAGGCTTGAAAGTAGGTGATGCGCTGATGCAAGCAGTGATCGGTGAAGCCGAGAAGTGCGGGCTGAAGCAGCAGATGCTGAGCGCACAGGTCCAGGCCACGGCGTTCTATGAGCGCCTGGGCTTTAGCCTGGTCAGTGAGGAATTCCTGGAAGCCGGGATTCCGCATGTGGACATGGTGCGGCACTCGGCTTGAGACCGAGTCGCACCCTTCGCGGGCAAGCCTCGCTCCTACAGGATTTATGCTGAACCTGTTGTTGCGAGGCTTGCCCGCGGAGGCGGCCTAAAGAACACACAAAACGCCCCGCCATCCCCGGATGCCGGGGCGTTTTGCTGTCTACGATTCAACTTGCCCCACGCCGGGCCGACAAACTGGCAATATCAACACTTCAAGATGTCGGAGATAACGGATATGTCCCTACGCACCCTGCTCACCACGCTGCTGCTGACGTGCAGTTTTTCAGTCATGGCAGCCACCGAGATCGTACCCCTGAACTACCGCACCAGTGCCGATATGCTCCCCATGGCGCAAGATTTCATTGGCAAGGACGGCCAGGTCAGCGCCTACGGCAACCAGCTGATCGTCAATGCCGAACAGCGCAAGATCGACGAACTTAAGGCTCTTGTTGCACAACTCGACGTTGCCGCCAAGCGCCTGCTGATCACCGTCGACACCAACGAAAACAACTTCCAGGGCGACCAGGGTTACTCGGTCAACGGCGCCAAGCCGAGCCAGACACGCATCATCAATCGCAGCACCGACAGCCGCGATGGCGGCATCCAGCAGATTCAAGCCAGTGAAGGTACACCGGCGCTGATTCAGGTCGGCCAGAGCGTACCGCTCACCAGCACTCAGACTGATTCCTACGGTGATCTGCGCAGCCAGACCGAGTACCGCAACGTCACCCAGGGCTTCTACGTCACCGCCAGCGTCACCGGCGACATCGTTCACCTGGCGATCACCACAAACCGTGACCGTTTGAGCCAGGAACGCCCCGATGTAGTGAATGTGCAAAGTACCGACACAACTGTCACGGGACGCCTGGGCGAGTGGATCACCCTGGCCGGCGTGAACCGCCAGACTCAAGCCGACAAACAGGGCCTGACCCGCAGCTACTCGACTCAAGGCCGGGATGACATGACCCTGCGGGTGAAAGTCGATACTTTGGACTAAACCACCGAAAACTGACTGATTAGTCGTATTAGACCAAAGATGTAGTGCTTGAAAAAAAGCACTACAAAACGTTTGACGATCGAAAAAAGCAAGGGCATGATGGCCTCGCTCCCGCTAATCAGGGGCCCTGGCAAGGGCCTTCGAGGCGCCGCTCGCATATACCCCGCGAGCCGCTTCGTGTCTGTACCGCCCACAAGGTGTGTTTGACGAGGTTGCCGACTGGAACGAAGTTGTCCCGAGGGACGGAAGCGTAATTAGGTAACCCGGCTCCACACTGAAGTTCGTACCAAGGCCCACGACGCCCGAATGCGCTCGCCAGTTCGCCCTTACCTGCTCACTTCCCCTCGAGCCCATCGTTCATCCCGTCGCCATCCCCGCCGAATCCGACTTGACCACCCAAGCTTCTGGTCAGCGAGCGCATGAATTTTTCACCCAAGAACGACTTTTCATAAAGACGCGACGAGGTTTATCCCCATGGCACTGACACGCGAACAGCAAATTGCAGCCCTCGAGAAAGATTGGGCTGAAAACCCACGCTGGAAAGGCGTGACACGCGCTTACTCCGCTGCTGACGTCGTCCGCCTGCGTGGTTCGGTTCAACCTGAGCACACCTTTGCAAAACTCGGCGCCGAGAAGCTGTGGAACCTGGTGACCCAGGGCGCCAAGCCATCCTTCCGTCCTGATAAAGATTTCGTCAACTGCATGGGCGCCCTGACCGGCGGCCAGGCTGTACAACAAGTCAAAGCCGGTATCCAGGCGATCTACCTGTCGGGCTGGCAGGTTGCTGCGGACAACAACTCCGCCGAATCGATGTACCCGGACCAGTCGCTGTACCCGGTGGATTCGGTTCCAACCGTGGTCAAGCGCATCAACAACTCGTTCCGCCGGGCTGACCAGATCCAGTGGAAAGCCGGCAAAGGCCCGGGCGACGAAGGTTACATCGACTACTTCGCACCGATCGTGGCTGACGCTGAAGCCGGTTTTGGCGGCGTTCTGAACGCTTACGAGCTGATGAAGAGCATGATCGAAGCAGGCGCCGCCGGCGTTCACTTCGAAGACCAACTGGCTTCCGTGAAAAAATGCGGCCACATGGGCGGCAAGGTACTGGTTCCTACCCAGGAAGCGGTACAGAAGCTGACCGCTGCCCGCCTGGCAGCTGACGTTGCCGGCACACCGACCATCATTTTGGCTCGTACCGACGCTAACGCGGCTGACCTGCTGACTTCCGATTGCGACCCATACGACCAGCCGTTCGTAACTGGCGAACGTACCCAGGAAGGTTTCTACAAAGTGCGCGCCGGCCTGGACCAGGCGATCGCTCGCGGCCTGGCTTACGCTCCGTATGCCGACCTGATCTGGTGCGAAACCGCCAAGCCGGATCTGGACGAGGCTCGTCGCTTCGCTGAAGCGATCAAAAAGGAATACCCGGACCAACTGCTGTCGTACAACTGCTCGCCTTCCTTCAACTGGAAGAAAAACCTGGACGACGCGACCATCGCCAAGTTCCAGCGCGAACTGTCCGCCATGGGTTACAAGCACCAGTTCATCACCCTGGCCGGCATTCACAACATGTGGCACAGCATGTTCAACCTGGCGCATGACTACGCCCGCAACGACATGACTGCCTACGTGAAGCTGCAAGAGCAAGAGTTCGCTGACGCTTCCAAGGGTTACACCTTCGTGGCTCACCAGCAGGAAGTGGGCACCGGCTACTTCGACGACATGACCACCGTGATTCAAGGTGGCTCGTCTTCGGTGACCGCGCTGACCGGTTCGACTGAAGAAGAACAGTTCCACTGATCTGCTTCGCCTGAGCTAACGGCCGTTGCGGACCAGATAGAAAGCTAACCGCAACGCCGCACATCTGACGCCCCGACTGGTTCGGGGCGTTTTTTTTGCCAAGGATTTCATCCTCACCCGTAGGAGCCAGGCTTGCCCGCGAAGAATACGCCTCGGTATCGCAGGCCTACCGCGCCATCGTTCTTCGCGGGCAAGCCTCGCTCCTACGGGGCGGGCTGCGCACTCAAAAACATTGATCCAGAGCGGTACCGCAAGCAAAAAACCGAGGTAAAACGCGCATCGCCGCTACTTGCAGTAACAGCTATATAAGACAACTTCCCACTCACCTACCTGTTAAACAGTTTAAAAACCAAGCCAAACAATATTGATTATCATTTAGCCGAAACTTTGTTCGTTACATCACCGACAAAACAATATTGATGAAAACCCGGCTAATGCCCGCAATGCATGGGCTGCGGGGCTTTGGAGGTGCGCTATGTCCTTATTCCTATAAATAATTTCGCTATAGGAATTTTACTTGCACGGTGTTGTGCCATAAAATCACCGCGATTGATTGCTGCGACATATCGTCACTGCTTTGTTTCTTTTCAAGCTCAGAGACCTTTGCTCTCTGTTAAGGATTACCAGCATGCCCGAAGCGACAGGACTCATGGCCCACAACTGGGGCTTTGCCATTTTCCTTCTGGGCGTCGTCGGCCTTTGCGCCTTCATGCTCGGCGTCTCCAGCCTCCTCGGGTCAAAAGCCTGGGGCCGCAGCAAAAACGAACCGTTCGAATCCGGCATGCTACCTACAGGTGGCGCCCGCTTGCGGCTCTCAGCCAAATTCTATCTGGTCGCGATGCTCTTCGTGATCTTCGATATCGAAGCCCTCTTTCTCTTTGCCTGGTCTGTGTCCGTCCGCGAAAGCGGCTGGACCGGATTCGTCGAAGCTCTCGTTTTCATAGCAATTCTGTTGGCAGGTCTTGTCTACCTGTTCCGAGTGGGCGCCCTTGACTGGGCTCCGGAAGCTCGTCGCAAGCGGCAGGCGAAGCTGAAACAATGAGGCTTTGGCAATGCAATACAATCTCACCAGGATCGACCCCGATGCTCCTAACGAGCAGTATCCGATTGGCGAACGGGAAACCGTTTCCGATCCGTTAGAAGATCAAGTCCACAAAAACATCTTCATGGGCAAGCTCGAAGACGTGCTTAACGGCACAGTCAACTGGGGGCGCAAGAACTCCCTGTGGCCGTATAACTTCGGTCTTTCGTGCTGCTACGTGGAAATGACCACCGCCTTCACGGCGCCCCACGACATCGCGCGCTTTGGCGCCGAGGTTATCCGGGCATCGCCGCGCCAGGCGGATTTCATGGTTATCGCCGGTACCTGCTTCATCAAGATGGCGCCGATCATTCAGCGTCTCTACGAGCAAATGCTCGAACCTAAATGGGTTATCTCCATGGGTTCGTGCGCCAACTCCGGTGGCATGTACGACATCTACTCTGTCGTTCAAGGGGTGGACAAGTTCCTGCCCGTGGACGTCTACGTGCCTGGCTGCCCGCCCCGCCCTGAAGCTTTTCTGCAAGGCTTGATGCTCTTGCAAGAGTCGATTGGACAGGAGCGTCGTCCGCTTTCCTGGGTCGTCGGTGATCAAGGCGTGTACCGCGCCGAGATGCCTTCGCAAAAGGAACAGCGCCGCGAACAGCGAATCGCAGTCACCAACCTGCGCAGCCCCGACGAAGTCTGATCCAGATCTGCTTCTTTTATAGAACGAGAAACTGGCTTCATTCTTTACGTTGACCGAAAGCGATAAATAACCATGACTACAGGCAGTGCTCTGTACATCCCGCCTTATAAGGCAGACGACCAGGATGTGGTCGTCGAACTGAATAACCGTTTTGGCCCCGAGGCGTTCACCGCCCAGCCTACCCGCACCGGCATGCCGGTGCTTTGGGTTGCCCGTGCCAAACTTGTCGAAGTCCTGACCTTCCTGCGCAACCTGCCCAAGCCGTACGTCATGCTTTATGACCTGCACGGCGTGGACGAGCGTCTGCGCACCAAGCGTCAAGGGCTACCAAGCGGCGCTGACTTCACTGTGTTCTATCACTTGATGTCGATCGAACGTAATAGTGACGTCATGATCAAGGTCGCCTTGTCCGAGAGCGACCTTAGCGTGCCGACCGTGACCGGTATCTGGCCGAACGCCAACTGGTACGAGCGTGAAGTGTGGGACATGTACGGCATCAACTTTGCCGGTCACCCGCACCTGACCCGCATCATGATGCCGCCGACCTGGGAAGGTCACCCGCTGCGCAAGGACTTCCCGGCCCGCGCCACCGAGTTCGACCCGTTCAGCCTGACCCTGGCCAAGCAACAGCTCGAGGAAGAAGCCGCGCGCTTCAAGCCTGAAGACTGGGGCATGAAGCGTTCCGGTGCGAACGAGGACTACATGTTCCTCAACCTCGGTCCTAACCACCCTTCTGCGCACGGTGCGTTCCGCATCATCCTGCAGCTGGACGGTGAAGAGATCGTCGATTGCGTGCCGGACGTTGGCTACCACCACCGTGGTGCCGAGAAGATGGCCGAGCGTCAGTCCTGGCACAGCTTCATTCCGTACACCGACCGTATCGACTACCTCGGCGGCGTGATGAACAACCTGCCCTACGTGCTCTCGGTCGAGAAGCTGGCCGGCATCAAGGTGCCCGAGAAGGTCGACGTCATCCGCATCATGATGGCCGAGTTCTTCCGGATCACCAGCCACCTGCTGTTCCTGGGGACTTATATCCAGGACGTCGGCGCCATGACCCCGGTGTTCTTCACCTTCACCGACCGTCAGAAGGCGTACACGGTGATCGAAGCCATTACCGGTTTCCGTCTGCACCCGGCCTGGTACCGCATCGGCGGCGTCGCGCACGACCTGCCGCGCGGCTGGGAAAAACTGGTGAAAGACTTCGTCGAGTGGATGCCAAAGCGTCTGGACGAATACCAGAAAGCCGCACTGGACAACAGCATCCTCAAGGGTCGGACCATCGGCGTCGCCGCCTACAACACCAAAGAAGCCTTCGAATGGGGCGTCACCGGTGCAGGCCTGCGTTCGACCGGTTGCGACTTCGACCTGCGTAAAGCGCGCCCGTACTCCGGTTACGAGAACTTCGAATTCGAAGTGCCGCTGGCCGTCAATGGCGATGCCTACGACCGTTGCATCGTGCGCGTCGAAGAAATGCGCCAGAGCATCAAGATCATCGAGCAGTGCATGCGCAACATGCCGGAAGGCCCGTACAAGGCGGATCACCCGCTGACCACACCGCCGCCGAAAGAACGCACGCTGCAGCACATCGAGACCCTGATCACGCACTTCCTGCAAGTTTCGTGGGGCCCGGTCATGCCGGCCAACGAATCCTTCCAGATGATTGAAGCGACCAAGGGCATCAACAGTTATTACCTGACGAGCGATGGCGGCACCATGAGCTACCGCACCCGGATTCGCACCCCA
Source organism: Pseudomonas sp. LBUM1660 (assembly GCF_059695935.1). NCBI lineage: Bacteria > Pseudomonadati > Pseudomonadota > Gammaproteobacteria > Pseudomonadales > Pseudomonadaceae > Pseudomonas > Pseudomonas sp. LBUM1660. The sequence goes on from NZ_CP166795.1 coordinate 4,012,622, forward strand.
AGCTTCCCGCACCTGCAGCAGATCCCTTCGGTGATCAAAGGCAGCATGGTCGCGGACTTGATCGCGTACCTGGGTAGTATCGATTTCGTTATGGCCGACGTGGACCGCTAAGCATGAACAGCACGCTTATCCAGACAGACCGTTTCACCTTGAGTGAAACCGAGCGCTCGGCCATCGAGCACGAGCTGCATCACTACGAAGACCCGCGCGCGGCGTCGATCGAAGCCTTGAAGATCGTCCAGAAGGAACGTGGCTGGGTGCCTGATGGCGCGCTCTACGCCATCGGCGAGATCCTCGGCATCCCGGCCAGCGACGTTGAAGGCGTGGCGACGTTCTATAGCCAGATCTTCCGCCAACCTGTCGGTCGTCACATCATTCGCGTCTGCGACAGCATGGTTTGCTACATCGGCGGCCATGAATCGGTAGTCAGCGAAATCCAGAGCAATCTGGGCATCGGCCTGGGTCAGACCACCGCCGACGGTCGTTTCACCCTGCTGCCGGTCTGCTGCCTCGGCAACTGCGACAAGGCGCCGGCGTTGATGATCGACGACGACACTTTCGGTGATGTGCAGCCTGCCGGCGTTGCCAAATTGCTCGAGGGCTACGTATGACCCTGACTTCCTTCGGTCCTGCCAACCGCATCAAGCGTTCGGCCGAGACTCACCCGCTGACCTGGCGTCTGCGCGACGACGGCGAAGCTGTCTGGCTCGACGAATACCAGGCCAAGAACGGCTACGCGGCTGCGCGCAAAGCCTTCGCCGACATGGCCCAGGACGACATCGTCCAGACCGTGAAAGACGCCGGCCTTAAAGGTCGCGGCGGTGCTGGCTTCCCCACAGGCGTGAAGTGGGGCCTGATGCCCAAAGACGAATCCATCAACATCCGTTACCTGCTGTGCAACGCGGACGAGATGGAACCGAACACCTGGAAAGACCGCATGCTGATGGAGCAACTGCCCCATCTGCTGATCGAAGGCATGCTGATCAGTGCTCGCGCGCTGAAAACCTACCGTGGCTACATCTTCCTGCGTGGCGAATACACCACCGCCGCCAAGCACCTCAACCGTGCCGTGGAAGAAGCCAAGGCAGCGGGCCTGCTGGGCAAGAACATCCTGGGCAGCGGCTTCGACTTCGAGCTGTTCGTCCACACCGGCGCCGGGCGTTACATCTGCGGTGAAGAAACCGCACTGATCAACTCCCTCGAAGGCCGCCGCGCCAATCCGCGCTCCAAGCCGCCCTTCCCTGCCGCCGTTGGCGTGTGGGGCAAGCCGACTTGCGTGAACAACGTTGAAACCCTGTGCAACGTGCCAGCGATCATTGCCGACGGCGTTGACTGGTACAAATCGTTGGCGCGCGAAGGCAGTGAAGACATGGGCACCAAGCTCATGGGCTTCTCCGGCAAGGTCAAGAACCCGGGCCTGTGGGAATTGCCGTTCGGCGTTACCGGTCGCGAGTTGTTCGAAGACTACGCCGGCGGCATGCGCGACGGCTTCAAGCTCAAGGCCTGGCAGCCAGGCGGCGCCGGTACCGGCTTCCTGTTGCCGGAACACCTGGACGCACAAATGTACGCCGGCGGCATCGCCAAAGTGGGCACCCGGATGGGTACCGGCCTGGCCATGGCGGTGGATGACAGCGTCAACATGGTTTCCTTGCTGCGCAACATGGAAGAGTTTTTCTCCCGCGAGTCGTGTGGTTTCTGCACCCCGTGCCGTGACGGTCTGCCTTGGAGCGTCAAGCTGCTGCGTGCGATCGAGAACGGTGAAGGGCAAGCCGGCGATATCGAGACCCTGCTGGGTCTGGTCGGTTTCCTCGGCCCTGGCAAGACCTTCTGTGCTCACGCACCGGGCGCCGTGGAGCCATTGGGCAGCGCAATCAAATACTTCCGCCATGAGTTCGAAGCCGGCATCGCGCCTACCAGCGCCGCCGTCCCGCCTCTGGCAAGGCCGATCGTAGTCGGCGCGTAAACGCTTAAAAAGGCGAAGGGTCCGTGCCCTTCGCTTTGTCGTGTGATGACGCCGTAAACGGCTGTGTTGATTCACGCGAATAACAAGATTCCATTAGCCACGCCCGCTGACACCGGGCCAACGAAGAACTTTGAACCATGGCCACTATCCACGTAGACGGCAAAGAGCTCGAAGTCGATGGGGCAGACAACCTGTTACAGGCATGTCTGTCGCTAGGCCTCGATATCCCTTATTTCTGCTGGCACCCAGCCCTAGGCAGCGTTGGCGCTTGCCGCCAGTGCGCGGTCAAGCAGTACACCGACGCCAACGACACCCGTGGTCGGATCGTCATGTCCTGCATGACCCCGGCCACCGACGGCAGCTGGATCTCCATCGAAGACGAAGAGGCGAAAGTATTCCGCGCCAGCGTCGTCGAATGGCTGATGACCAACCACCCTCACGACTGCCCGGTCTGTGAAGAAGGCGGTCACTGCCACCTGCAAGACATGACCGTGATGACCGGCCACAATGAGCGCCGTTATCGTTTCACCAAGCGTACCCACCAGAACCAGCAACTGGGTCCGTTCATTTCCCATGAAATGAACCGCTGCATCGCTTGCTACCGCTGCGTGCGCTTCTATAAGGATTACGCCGGCGGCACCGACCTCGGTGTATTCGGCGCCCACGACAACGTGTACTTCGGTCGCGTTGAAGACGGCACCCTCGAAAGCGAGTTTTCCGGCAACCTTACCGAGGTCTGCCCGACCGGTGTATTCACCGACAAGACTCACTCCGAACGCTACAACCGCAAGTGGGACATGCAGTTCTCGCCGAGCATCTGCCATGGCTGCTCCAGCGGTTGCAACATCTCCCCGGGCGAACGCTACGGTGAACTGCGTCGTATCGAAAACCGCTTCAACGGTTCGGTCAACCAGTACTTCCTGTGCGACCGTGGCCGTTTCGGCTATGGCTACGTCAACCGCGAAGACCGCCCGCGTCAGCCATTGCTGGCCAACGGCGCCAAGCTGAGCCTCGACGAAGCGCTGGATAAAGCCGCTGACCTGCTGCGCGGTCGCAACATCGTCGGTATCGGCTCGCCCCGTGCCAGCCTCGAAAGCAACCACGCGTTGCGTGAACTGGTCGGCGCCGAGCACTTCTACTCCGGTATTGAAGCCGCCGAGCTGGAACGTATTCGTCTGGTCATGCAGGTGTTGAAAGACAGCCCGCTGCCGATCCCGAACATGCGCGACATCGAAGACCACGATGCGATCTTCGTCCTCGGCGAAGACCTGACCCAGACCGCTGCCCGTATGGCGCTGTCCCTGCGTCAATCGGTCAAAGGCAAGGCTGAAGACATGGCCGATGCCATGCGCGTTCAGCCGTGGCTCGACGCTGCGGTGAAGAACATCGGTCAGCACGCGCTGAACCCGCTGTTCATCGCAAGCCTGGCTGAAACCAAGCTCGACGACATCGCTGAAGAATGCGTTCACGCCGCCCCAGACGACCTGGCGCGCATCGGTTTCGCCGTGGCTCACGCCCTCGACGCCAGCGCTCCTGCGGTTGAAGGCCTGGATGCTGAAGCCCTCGAACTGGCCAAACGCATCGCCGACGCCCTGCTCGCGGCCAAGCGCCCGCTGATCATTGCCGGCACCTCGTTGGGTTCCAAGGCGCTGATCGAAGCCGCCGCCAACATCGCCAAAGCCTTGAAGCTGCGCGAGAAGAACGGTTCCATCAGCCTGATCGTGCCAGAGGCCAACAGCCTCGGCCTGGCCATGCTCGGCGGCAACTCGGTCGACGACGCGCTGCAAGCGGTGATCGACGGTAAGGCCGACGCTATCGTCGTGCTGGAAAACGATCTGTACACCCGCACCGACAAAGCCCGTGTCGATGCTGCCCTGAACGCCGCGAAAGTGGTGATCGTGGCGGACCATCAGAAGACCGCTACCAGCGATCGCGCGCACCTGGTTCTGCCGGCTGCCAGCTTCGCCGAAGGCGACGGTACGTTGGTCAGCCAGGAAGGCCGCGCCCAGCGCTTCTTCCAGGTGTTCGATCCGAAATACATGGACGCGAGCATCCTGGTTCACGAAGGCTGGCGCTGGCTGCATGCCCTGCGCGCGACCCTGCTGAACCAGCCGATCGACTGGACCCAACTGGACCACGTCACCGCTGCCGTCGCTTCGAGCACGCCGCAACTGGCGCGCATCGTTGACGCTGCACCGTCCGCCGCGTTCCGCATCAAGGGCATGAAGCTGGCACGCGAACCGCTGCGTTACTCCGGTCGTACCGCCATGCGCGCTGACATCAGCGTGCACGAACCGCGTACCCCGCAAGACAACGACACCGCGTTCAACTTCTCGATGGAAGGCTACTCGGGCTCGGTCGAACCGCGTCAGCAAGTACCATTCGCCTGGTCGCCGGGCTGGAACTCGCCGCAAGCCTGGAACAAGTTCCAGGACGAAGTCGGTGGTCACATCCGTGCTGGCGACCCGGGCACCCGCCTGATCGAAAGCACCGGTGATTCGCTGAACTGGTTCGCCAGTGTTCCGCGCGCGTTCAACCCGGCTCCGGGCACCTGGCAGGTCGTGCCGTTCTTCCACCTGCTCGGCAGCGAAGAGACCTCTTCCAAAGCCGCACCGGTTCAAGAACGCATCCCGGCCGCCTACATCGCTTTGGCCAAATCCGAAGCTGATCGTCTGGGTGTCAACGACGGTGCCCTGCTCAGCGTGAACGTAGACGGCCAGACCCTGCGTCTGCCGCTGCGCATCAACGAAGAGCTTGGCGCAGGTCTGGTGGCATTGCCTGCGGGTATCGCCGGCATTCCAGCGGCAATCTTTGGCAAAACCGTTGACGGACTGCAGGAGGCAGCTCAATGACCTGGTTCACGCCTGAAGTGATTGACGTGATCATCGCGGTCCTCAAGGCCATCGTGATTCTGCTCGCCGTGGTGGTGTGCGGCGCGCTGCTGAGCTGGGTCGAGCGTCGTTTGCTCGCCCTCTGGCAGGACCGTTACGGTCCGAACCGCGTCGGCCCGTTCGGCGCGTTCCAGATTGCGGCCGACATGATCAAGATGTTCTTCAAGGAAGACTGGACGCCGCCGTTCGCCGACAAGATGATCTTCACCCTGGCACCCGTAGTCGCCATGAGCGCGCTGCTGATTGCCTTCGCGATCATCCCGATCACCCCGACCTGGGGCGTCGCGGACATCAACATCGGCATCCTGTTCTTCTTCGCCATGGCCGGTCTGTCGGTCTACGCGGTGCTGTTCGCCGGCTGGTCGAGCAACAACAAGTTTGCCCTGCTGGGCAGCTTGCGGGCCTCGGCACAAACCGTGTCGTACGAAGTGTTCATGGGCCTGTCGCTGATGGGCATCGTGATCCAGGTCGGCTCGTTCAACATGCGCGACATCGTTGAATATCAAGCGCAGAACCTGTGGTTCATCATCCCGCAGATCTTCGGTTTCCTGACCTTCTTCATCGCTGGCGTCGCCGTGACTCACCGTCACCCGTTCGACCAGCCGGAAGCGGAACAGGAACTGGCCGACGGTTACCACATTGAATACGCTGGCATGAAATGGGGCATGTTCTTCGTCGGTGAGTACATTGGCATCGTGTTGATTTCGGCGCTGCTGGTGACCCTGTTCTTCGGTGGCTGGCACGGTCCGTTCGGCATTCTGCCGCAGATCCCGTTCATCTGGTTCGCGCTGAAAACCGCGTTCTTCATCATGATCTTCATCCTGCTGCGCGCCTCGATTCCGCGCCCACGGTATGACCAAGTGATGGATTTCAGCTGGAAGTTCTGCCTGCCGCTGACCCTCGTCAACATGCTGGTGACCGCTGCGATCGTGTTGCTCAACACGCCCGCCGTCGCGGCTCAGTGAGGATAGAGAATCATGAAGTACATATTTGACATCGTGCATGGCTTCTTCACCCAGCTTCGCAGCCTGGTGATGATCTTTGGCCATGCCTTCCGCAAGCGCGACACGCTGCAGTACCCGGAAGAAGCCGTGTACCTGCCGCCGCGCTACCGTGGCCGTATCGTCCTGACCCGCGACCCTGATGGCGAAGAGCGTTGTGTAGCCTGCAACCTGTGCGCCGTGGCGTGCCCGGTCGGTTGCATCTCGCTGCAGAAAGCCGAAACCGAAGACGGTCGCTGGTACCCGGACTTCTTCCGCATCAACTTCTCGCGCTGCATCTTTTGCGGCCTCTGCGAGGAAGCCTGCCCGACCACCGCGATCCAGCTGACACCGGATTTCGAGATGGCCGAGTTCAAACGTCAGGACCTGGTGTACGAGAAAGAAGATCTGCTGATCTCCGGCCCCGGCAAAAACCCTGATTACAACTTCTATCGTGTTGCAGGTATGGCGATTGCCGGTAAGCCCAAAGGCGCCGCGCAGAATGAAGCCGAACCGATCAACGTGAAGAGCTTGCTGCCTTAAGGAAGAAAGATGGAATTCGCTTTCTATTTCGCATCGGGTATCGCGGTGGTGTCCACGCTTCGCGTGATCACCAACACCAACCCTGTGCACGCCCTGCTCTACCTGATCATTTCGCTGATTGCCGTGGCGATGACGTTTTTCGCCCTCGGCGCACCGTTTGCCGGTGTGCTGGAAGTGATCGCCTACGCTGGCGCCATCATGGTGCTGTTCGTGTTCGTGGTGATGATGCTCAACCTGGGCCCGGCCTCGGTTCAGCAAGAGCGCGTCTGGCTCAAGCCCGGCATCTGGCTCGGCCCGGTCGCTCTCGGCGCCTTGCTGCTGGCTGAACTGCTGTACGTGCTGTTCAGCCACTCCAGCGGTCAGGCCATCGGCCACACCACCGTAGACGCCAAGGCCGTGGGCATCAGCCTGTTCGGCCCGTACCTGCTGGTGGTCGAACTCGCCTCGATGCTGCTGCTTGCCGCAGCCGTCACGGCGTTCCACTTGGGCCGCAACGAAGCCAAGGAGCAATGACGATGCCTGCTATCCCTTTGGAGCATGGTCTGGCGGTCGCCGGCATCTTGTTCTGCCTCGGTCTGGTCGGCCTGATGGTCCGGCGCAACATTCTTTTCGTGCTGATGAGCCTGGAGATCATGATGAATGCCTCCGCTTTGGCCTTCATCGTCGCCGGTAGCCGCTGGGGTCAGCCGGATGGACAGATCATGTTCATCCTGGTGATCAGCCTGGCAGCCGCCGAGGCCAGTATTGGCCTGGCGATTCTGTTGCAGCTGTATCGCCGCTTCCACACTCTCGATATCGACGCTGCCAGCGAGATGCGCGGATGAATCTTCTCTATCTGACTTTCGTATTCCCTCTCATAGGTTTCCTGCTGCTGTCGTTCTCACGCGGCCGCTTTTCGGAAAACCTGTCGGCGCTGATTGGCGTCGGTTCCATCGGCTTGTCTGCCATCGTCACGGCCTACGTGATCTGGCAATTCAACGTCGCCCCGCCTGAAGGCGGCCACTACACCCAGGTGTTGTGGCAGTGGATGGCCGTTGAAGGCTTTACGCCGAACTTCGCGCTGTACCTGGATGGTCTGTCCGTGACCATGCTCGGTGTTGTCGTCGGCGTCGGCTTCCTGATCCACCTGTTCGCGTCCTGGTACATGCGCGGTGAAGACGGTTACTCGCGCTTCTTCGCCTACACCAACCTGTTTATCGCCAGCATGCTGTTCCTGATCCTGGGCGATAACCTGTTGTTCCTGTACTTCGGCTGGGAAGGCGTGGGCCTGTGCTCGTACCTGTTGATCGGTTTCTACTACAGCAACCGCAACAACGGTAACGCGGCACTCAAAGCCTTTATCGTCACCCGCATCGGCGACGTGTTCATGGCCATCGGCCTGTTCATCCTGTTCCAACAGCTGGGCACGCTGAACATCCAGGAACTGCTGGTGCTGGCACCGCAGAAATTCCAGGTCGGCGACTTCTGGATCGTCCTGGCGACCCTGATGCTGCTGGGCGGCGCTGTCGGTAAATCCGCGCAACTGCCACTGCAAACCTGGCTGGCGGACGCGATGGCCGGTCCTACCCCGGTTTCGGCACTGATCCACGCCGCGACCATGGTGACCGCCGGTGTCTACCTGATTGCCCGTACCCACGGCCTGTTTGCGTTGGCGCCGGACATCCTGCACCTCGTTGGCATCGTCGGCGGCGTGACCCTGGTGCTGGCAGGTTTTGCCGCACTGGTGCAGACCGACATCAAACGTATCCTCGCCTATTCGACCATGAGCCAGATCGGCTACATGTTCCTGGCGCTGGGCGTTGGCGCATGGGATGGCGCGATCTTCCACCTGATGACCCACGCCTTCTTCAAGGCGCTGCTGTTCCTTGCCTCCGGTGCGGTGATCGTTGCCTGCCACCACGAGCAGAACATCTTCAAGATGGGCGGCCTGTGGAAGAAACTGCCGCTGGCCTACGCCAGCTTCATCGTCGGCGGCGCGGCTCTGTCGGCCCTGCCATTGGTGACCGCAGGCTTCTACTCCAAGGACGAAATCCTCTGGGAAGCGTTTGCCAGCGGCAACCACGGTCTGCTTTACGCCGGCCTGGTCGGTGCGTTCATGACGTCGCTGTACACCTTCCGCCTGATCTTCATCGCGTTCCACGGTGAAGCGAAGACCGAAGCCCACGCCGGTCACGGCATCGCTCACTGGCTGCCACTGTCGGTGCTGATCGTACTGTCGACCTTCGTCGGCGCAATGATCGTTCCTCCGCTGCACGGCGTGCTGCCGCAAAGCGTTGGTCATGCCGGCGGCGAAGCCAAGCACAGTCTGGAAATCGCTTCGGGCGCCATCGCCCTGGCCGGTATCCTGCTGGCCGCGATGCTGTTCCTCGGCAAGCGTCGTTTCGTCACTGCAATCGCCAACAGCGGCATCGGCCGCTTCCTTTCGGCCTGGTGGTTCGCTGCCTGGGGCTTCGACTGGATCTACGACAAACTGTTCGTCAAGCCATACCTTGCGATCAGCCACGCACTGCGCAGAGACCCGCTCGACCAGACCATCGGTCTGATCCCGCGTATGGCCAAAGGCGGTCATACCGCCCTGAGCCGTACCGAAACCGGTCAACTGCGTTGGTACGCGGCATCGATGGCAGCCGGCTCCGTGCTGGTCATCGGCGCCATCGTGCTGGTAGCGGTCTGATATGAACCTTGCGAACTTGCGAAAGGAATTGAGCCCGTCATGATTCTGCCTTGGCTAATCCTGATCCCCTTCATCGGCGGCCTGCTGTGCTGGATGGGTGAGCGCTTCGGCGCTACCCTCCCCCGCTGGATTGCGCTGTTGACCATGACCCTGGAACTCGCGCTCGGCCTCTGGCTGTGGGCCCACGGTAATTATTCATTTGCTCCGGCGCCTGGCGCCGATCCGACCTGGGCGCTTGAGTTCAAGCACATCTGGATCGAGCGCTTCGGCATCAGCGTGCACCTGGCCCTCGATGGCCTGTCGCTGCTGATGATCCTGCTGACCGGTCTGCTGGGTATCCTCTCGGTACTCTGCTCGTGGAAAGAGATCCAGCGTCACGTTGGCTTCTTCCACTTGAACCTGATGTGGATCCTGGGCGGTGTCGTCGGCGTGTTCCTCGCCCTCGACCTGTTCATGTTCTTCTTCTTCTGGGAAATGATGCTGGTGCCGATGTACTTCCTCATCGCGCTCTGGGGTCACAGTTCTTCGGACGGCAAGAAGACCCGGATCTACGCGGCGACCAAGTTCTTCATCTTCACTCAGGCGTCCGGCCTGATCATGCTGGTGGCGATCCTGGGGCTGGTGCTGGTCAACTTCAACAGCACCGGCGTGATCACGTTCAACTACGCCGACCTGCTGAAAACCAAGATGTCGCTCACGACCGAGTACATCCTGATGCTTGGCTTCTTCATCGCCTTCGCGGTGAAGCTGCCTGTCGTACCGTTCCACTCCTGGTTGCCTGACGCTCACGCCCAGGCGCCAACAGCGGGTTCGGTCGACTTGGCCGGTATCCTGTTGAAGACGGCGGCTTACGGTCTGCTGCGCTTCGCCCTGCCGCTGTTCCCGAATGCCTCGGCCGAGTTTGCGCCGATCGCCATGACCCTGGGTCTGATCGGGATCTTCTACGGTGCGTTCCTGGCCTTCGCGCAAACCGACATCAAGCGTCTGATCGCCTACTCCTCCGTTTCCCACATGGGCTTCGTGTTGATCGGCATCTACTCCGGCAGCCAACTGGCGCTGCAGGGCGCGGTGATGCAGATGCTGGCGCACGGTGTGTCGGCCGCTGCACTCTTTATCCTGAGTGGTCAGTTGTACGAACGCACACACACCCGTGACATGCGTCAGATGGGCGGCTTGTGGTCGAAGATCGCTTACCTGCCAGCCATCAGCCTGTTCTTCGCCGCCGCGTCTCTGGGCTTGCCGGGCACCGGTAACTTCGTCGGTGAGTTCCTGATCCTGCTCGGCACCTTCGCCGCAGCACCATGGATCACCGCGATTGCTACATCCGGCCTGGTGTTCGGTTCGGTCTACTCGCTGATCATGATCCACCGTGCCTACTTCGGCCCGTCCAAGTCGGACGCGGTGTTACACGGCATGGATGCTCGCGAACTGATCATGGTGGTCGGTCTGGCGGTACTGCTGATTTACCTCGGCGTCTACCCGCAACCGTTCCTCGACACTTCTGCCGCGACGATGCATGGCGTGCAGCAGCGGCTCGGTACCGCCTTCACTCAACTCGCTTCGGCCCGGTAAGAGCGCTATGGAATTCACGACTCAACACTTTATCGCGCTTGCGCCGTTGTTGATCACCAGCGCCACGATCATCGTGGTGATGCTGGCGATTGCCTGGCGCCGCAACCACTCACAGACCTTCCTGATTTCCGTGGCGGGTTTGAACCTGGCGTTGCTGTCGATCCTGCCAGCCTTGAAAGTCGCGCCTCTGGCCGTGACCCCACTGCTGCAAATCGATAGCTTCGCTTGCCTGTACATGGCGCTGATCCTGGTCGCCACTCTCGCTTGTGTAACCCTCGCCCACGCCTACCTCGGCGATGGCGGCACGGGTTACCCGGGCAACCGCGAAGAACTGTATCTGCTGATCCTGATGGCCGCCGCCGGTGGCCTGGTTCTGGTCAGCGCGCAACACCTGGCCGGGTTGTTCATCGGTCTGGAACTGTTGTCGGTGCCGGTCTACGGCCTGGTGGCTTACGCCTTCTTCAACAAGCGTTCGCTGGAAGCCGGCATCAAGTACATGGTGCTGTCGGCCGCCGGTTCCGCGTTTCTGTTGTTCGGTATGGCCCTGCTGTACGCCGACTCCGGCAGCCTGAGCTTCGTCGGTATCGGCCAGGCCCTCGCGGCCACCGGCCTGCCAAGCTCGCTGGCGCAACTGGGCCTGGGCATGATGCTAATCGGTCTGGCGTTCAAGCTGTCGCTGGTACCGTTCCACTTGTGGACCCCAGACGTTTACGAAGGGGCTCCAGCGCCGGTCGCTGCGTTCCTTGCTACGGCTTCGAAAGTCGCCGTGTTTGCCGTGATGGTGCGTCTGTTCCAGATCTCGCCAGCGGCAAGCAGCGGAGTCCTGAGTGACGTGCTGACCATCATCGCCATCGCGTCGATCCTGTTCGGTAACCTGCTGGCGCTGACCCAGAGCAACCTCAAGCGTCTGCTGGGTTACTCGTCCATCGCGCACTTCGGTTACCTGCTGATCGCCCTGGTGGCGAGCAAGGGTCTGGCCGTTGAAGCTATTGGCGTGTACCTGGTCACCTACGTCATCACCAGCCTCGGCGCGTTCGGCGTGATCACACTGATGTCCTCGCCGTACAAAGGCCGTGACGCCGACGCCCTGTACGAATACCGCGGCCTGTTCTGGCGCCGTCCGTACCTGACCGCCGTACTGACCGTGATGATGCTGTCCCTGGCCGGTATTCCGCTGACTGCGGGCTTCATCGGCAAGTTCTACATCATCGCTACCGGTGTCGAATCGCACCAATGGTGGCTGGTCGGTTCCCTGGTACTGGGCAGCGCCATCGGCGTCTTCTACTACCTGCGCGTGATGGTCACCCTGTACCTGATCGAGCCGAACCTGCGTCGCCACGATGCGCAGTTGCACTGGGAACAAAAGGCAGGCGGCGTGATGCTGCTGGCCATCGCGCTGGTGGCATTCTTCCTCGGCGTCTACCCACAACCGCTGCTGACTCTGGTTCAGCAGGCAGGTCTGGCGGGCTGATCGCTCGGCGATATCTGGCTTTAAACAAAAACGGCACCTTCGGGTGCCGTTTTTGCGTTTATGGGATCGTGATTTTCAAGCATCGATTTATGCACCGCCTCCCAGGTCAGTCCCACTGCCAGGTATCCCCTCTCTTTTATCGAATGCTCTCACCGCACGGGTCGACTTGTCCTACAGGTGTTTTTACAACCGGGGTCTACCGTTGAAAACGGGAACGAAAAGGATGGCTTTGATGCCTTGACCGATTCGATTATCGAGACAACACTATACGTAGGTAACGTACAGAACATGGATGCTCTTTTTATCGAATTACGTATGTTTCAGAAACATCGAGACAATTTCCTGGATGACGATCTGTTTCGCAGCTTTCAGCTGGAGTTGATGAGGAATCCGGAAGCGGGCGATCTCATTGAGGGCACCGGTGGGCTGCGCAAAATCCGCTTCTGCGACCAACGCCGAGGCAAGGGCAAGCGCAGCGGATTACGGGTGATTTACTACTGGTGGTCAGGCTTCGATCAATTCTGGCTGTTCACCGTGTATGACAAAAACGAGCAAGACGACCTGTCGCCCTCCCAGAAAAAAATTTTCAGGCAAGCGCTAGAAAGAGAAATCAACACGAGATCCCACTATGAAACGTGACATTTTTTCCGAACTGATGGATGGCCTCGAGGCCCTGGCGGATGAGCGCCAAGGCAAAATCACTTTACGAACCCACAAGGTTCAGTTGCCAAAACTGGTGCCCATCACTGCAGAGGAAGTGGTAGCCATCCGCCAACAGCTCAATCTCTCCCGGTCTGTGTTCGCCATGTATCTTCGCACCAACACTCGAACCCTCGAGAACTGGGAACAGGGACGGGCAACACCTAATGCCCAAGCCACGACACTGATCCGTCTGGTTGAACGCTTTCCGCAGACGATCGATCAGCTCGCAGCCCTGACCTGAATGCTTAGGGCTGTTACTCCACCCACATAACGAAATTGTAATTCCCGCATCACCTTGGCGTTATCCGCAGCTTGCAACGATGTCACCCGGCGACCATGCCGGCGGGCCTTCTCCGCCGAACAATAAAACCCACGCCGAAGCACGTTCCCGTTCTGCCGAACCCAAGGAGTGATTAATGGTTAACAATACAAAAATGTCGATCGCCGCTTTAGCGGTGGTGGTCGGCTCCGGGCCGTCCATGGTGATGGCGGATGATAAATCCGAAGGGTTTATCGAGGGCAGCAACCTGACGGTGCTCAACCGTAACTTCTACTTCAACCGTGATTACCGCAACGGCCAGTCCAGCCCCACCGGCAATGGTTATTCGGAAGCCTGGGCCCATGCGGTGATCAGCAAGTTCGAGTCCGGGTTTACCCAAGGCACCGTCGGCGTCGGTGTCGATGCGTTTGCGATGATCGGCTTGAAGCTCGACACCGGTGACGGGCGCAACGGTGGCCGTAGTTCGTTTGATGTGCTGCCAGTCAACAGTGATGGCGAGGCGCGGGACGAGTACACCAAGGTGGGTGGCGCCGCCAAAGTGCGAGCCTTCGATACGGTGGTCAAGGTCGGTGACGTGTTCCCGGCCAACCCGGTGGTGGCGGCAGGTGACTCGCGATTGCTGCCGGAGAGCTTTCGCGGTGTAACGGCAGTCAACACCAGCATCGACGGTCTGTCGGTTCAGGGCGGCCGGTTGCATGCGATGAGCCAGCCCGTGTCCAGCGACATGCGCGAGAACTTCGCCACGTTTTATGCCGGCCCGGTTAATTCGCCATGGATCGCTTACGGCGGCGGCGACTATGTACTGAACAAGAACCTCAGTTTCAGCTTGTACTCCAGCCGCCTCAAGGATGCCTGGAATCAGTACTACACCGGCACTGCCTGGACCTATCCGCTCTCGGATGACCTGTCGCTGTTTGGTGGCCTGAACTATTACAAGGCTGTCGACGAAGGCAAACAACTGCTCGGCAAGTTCGACAACAACATCTGGAGCGGCCGGGTCGGCGTGAAACTCGGCGCGCACTCCGTTGCTCTTTCGCACCAGCGCAACAACGGCAACGACGACTTCGATTACCTGCGTCAATCCGACTCGATCTTCCTCGACAACTCCATCCAGTACAGCGACTTCAACTCGCCCAAGGAGCGTTCGTGGATGGTCCGATACGACCTCGACATGACCACTTACGGTGTGCCGGGGCTGTCGTTCATGACTCGTTACGCCCGAGGCACTGACGCCGATTACTCCAACGCCAACGCCGTGTACATGCGCCGCGATGCTGACGGTAATCCACTGACCGACCAGAAGCGCTGGGAGCGTGATGTCGAAGTCAAATACGTGGTGCAGAGTGGTTCGATGAAAGACCTGGCGCTACGTTTGCGCCAGGCCACGACTCGCGCCACGGCGTTTGAATCGGATCTGGATGAAGTGCGGGTGATTGTCGAGTACCCGTTGGCGATTCTCTGATCAAACGGTTGATACACATTCACCTTTAGAAGCTCCTTGCTCCTTTGGTAAGAGGTGAATCCTTTGGCGTCCTTCGGGGCGCCTTTTTTATGTGCGCCTGAATATAACCCGTAGGTGCTGCCGAAGGTTCGACAGCACCTGCAGGGAATCCGGTCCTGGCCATCAGGGCGGTGTCAGCCGCCGCGATTGCGGCAATCCCCCGCCACGGTGTATTTGATGGTGTTGAGTTGGCCCTTGGAGTCTTCGTAGGTCATGGCGATGGGGACTACGGCGCAGGCAGCTGGCGGGCGCACAACGCTCACCACTTTCACCACGTCCAGCTTCATTCCGTATTCGTAGTTCTGGACCAACGGCGCCGGTTTGCCCTGGCTGGCCGCGTACTGCTCCATGGCTTTGGTATTGGCACTCAGCGCCCGCTCGAACGTCCGGTCACCACCACCCTCGGCAAACACATTCAGGGACATCGCCAGCACGCCGGCGAACGTCATTAACTTAAGTACTTTCATATCCATTTCCTTCCAATCCTGGCTCATAAAAAAGCCCGGCATCGGGACTCGATGACGGGCTTGTTCAAGTGCAATGCGCTTACAAGTCTGTGGTGTTGCCGTCTTTCTTTTCATTGACGACGATCGGGTCGCGAGCCTGTTCCTTGGCGACGAACAGCTCTACGGAGCGGTCATTGGCAGTCATCATTCGTTCGAAAGTCCGATCGCCGCCACCTTCGGCCAAGGCCAGGGAAGACATCGCCAACGCTGCTGTAAAAACACTGATTTGTGCGAATTTCATGTTTGATCCTCGTTTGGTAACTGACGGAATCAAGGTAACAAGCCGAACCTTTCGTGACGGTGGCGCACAAATTACATATCCGTTATGTGGGGTAGGCAGGTCCGTCCTGAGAAAGAACTGTGGCGAGGGAGCTTGCTCCCGCTGGGGCGCGAAGCGGCCCCCGCTCTTCATCTGAAAAGCGGGGCCTGCTGCGCAGTCCAGCGGGAGCAAGCTCCCTCGCCACAGGGTTTGTGTTCACCGTTAGGCGGGGATCGTGTCCTCATCGCGGCGATGGGCGAGCTGGTACAGCGCCGGCAAGATCAGCAGCGTCAGGATGGTCGAGGACAGGATCCCGCCGATCACCACCGTCGCCAACGGTCGCTGCACTTCCGCACCAGTACCGGTCGCCAGCGCCATCGGAATAAAGCCCAGAGACGCCACCAGCGCCGTCATCAACACCGGGCGCAGACGTGTCAGCGCGCCTACGTTGATCGCATCAGACAGTGAACGCCCCTCCTCCCGCAGGTTGCGGATGAACGCGATCATCACCAGCCCGTTGAGCACCGCTACCCCCGACAACGCGATGAAGCCCACGCCTGCCGAGATCGACAGCGGAATATCCCGCAGCCACAACGCCATGACGCCGCCGGTCAACGCAAACGGAATCCCGGTGAACACCAGCAAGCCGTCCTTGAGGTTGTTGAACATCATGAACAGCAACCCAAACACCAGAAGCAACGCCACCGGCACCACGATCTGCAGGCGCTTGGCCGCCGATTGCAGTTGTTCGAACTGCCCGCCCCAATGGGTCCAGTAACCCGCAGGCACCTGCACCTCTCGCTCGATCACCTCGCCCGCTTCTTCGACGAACGAACCGATATCTCGCCCGCGCACGTTGGCGCTGACGATCACCAGGCGCTTGCCGTTTTCGCGGCTAACCTGATTCGGCCCCAGCACCAGATCAAGGCTGGCGACTTCTTTCAAGGCAATAAAACCAATCTGATCAGCCGCGCCATTGAGCGGTGCCGGTACAGGAATCAACAGCTCCGACAGACCTTCGATGTCCTTGCGCATGGCATCGGACAACCGCACTACCATGTCGAAACGCCGGTCGCCCTCATACAACGTGCCGGCCTGACGCCCACCCACCGCGACGGCAATGGTGTCCTGCACATCGCCGACGTTGAGCCCGTAACGGGCCGCCTTGTCGCGGTCGATGTTGATGGTCAGCACCGGCAGGCCGGTGGTTTGTTCGACTTTGACCTCAGAAGCGCCATTGACCTTCTGCATGGCGGCAGCAATCTTCGCCGCTGTGGCGTTGAGCACGTCCATGTCATCGCCGAACACCTTGACCGCGACGTCGCTGCGCACGCCGGAGATCAGTTCGTTGAAGCGCAACTGAATCGGCTGCGACAGTTCGTAGTTGCTACCCGGCAACGTCGCGGCGGCCTGTTGCAGTTCCGCCATCAGGGTTTCCCGGGACTTGCCCGGGTCCGGCCATTGCTCTTTTGGCTTGAGCATCACGTAGCTGTCGGAGATGTTCGGCGGCATCGGGTCGGAGGCGATTTCCGCGGTGCCGGTGCGGGCGAATACGCGCTCGACTTCCGGCACTTTGCCGAGGATCAGGGTTTCCAGGCGCTGCTGCATGTCCACCGATTGCGTGAGGCTGGTGCCCGGCACGCGCAAGGCTTGCAGGGCAAAATCGCCCTCGCTGAGACTCGGCACGAACTCGCTGCCCATGCGGCTGGTCAGCACGCCGCTGAGCACAATCACGCCCAACGCCGCTCCCACCGCCACTGCCCGATGGCTCATCACCCACGCCAGCGCCGGCGCATACACCCGGCGCGCACCGCGCATCAGCATGCCCTCTTCTTCCTTGACCTTGCCGGTGACGAACAACGCAATCGCGGCAGGAACAAAGGTCACCGACAGCAGCATGGCGCCGAGCAACGCAATCACCACAGTGAACGCCATCGGGTGGAACATTTTTCCTTCGACGCCGCTCAGGGCAAAGATCGGCAGGTACACGACCATGATGATCAACTGGCCGAAAATCAGCGGTCGCCGAGCCTCTTTGGCCGCCGCAAACACTTCATGGAAACGCTCGGAACGGGTCAGCAAGCGCCCGTGATGCTGCTGCGCATGGGCCAGGCGGCGCAGGGTGTTTTCGACAATCACCACCGCGCCGTCGACGATAATGCCGAAGTCGAGTGCGCCCAGGCTCATCAGGTTGGCGCTGACCTTGTTGCTGTACATGCCGGTGAAGGTGAACAGCATCGACAGCGGAATCACCATCGCGGTAATCAATGCCGCGCGGATGTTGCCGAGGAACAGGAACAGAATCGCGATCACCAGAATCGCGCCTTCGATCAGGTTCTTTTTCACCGTGGCAATGGCTTTGTCCACCAGGTGCGTGCGGTCGTACACCGGCACCGCGATCACGCCCTTGGGCAGCGAACGGTTGATCTGTTCCAGCTTGCTGGCGACGGCCTGTGACACCGTGCGGCTGTTTTCGCCGATCAGCATGAAGACGGTGCCGAGCACCACTTCACGGCCGTTTTCCGTGGCCGCGCCGCTGCGCAGTTCGCGGCCGATGTCCACGGTGGCGACGTTCTTCACCCGGATCGGCGTGCCATCGACGTTGGCCATGACGATGTTGGCGATGTCCTCGGTGTTCGCCACTTGCCCCGGCGCGCGAATCAGCAACTGCTCGCCGCTGCGCTCGATGTACCCCGCGCCGACGTTGGCGTTGTTGCGCTCCAGCGCCGTGATCAGGTCAGTGAGGGTCAACTTGTAGGCTGCCAACCGTTTCGGATCGGGGGCGATCTGGTATTCCTTGGCAAAGCCGCCGATGGTGTTGATCTCGGCCACACCAGGGACGTTGCGCAGTTGCGGCTTGATGATCCAGTCCTGAATCACCCGCAAATCCGTCGGCGTGTAGGCGCTACCGTCGTCCTTGAGCGCGCCGTCCTTGGCTTCCACGGTCCACAGGAAAATCTCGCCGAGGCCGGTGGAAATCGGCCCCATCACCGCTTCGGTACCCTCGGGCAATTGCTCCTTGGCGATCTGTAACCGCTCGTTGACCAATTGCCGGGCGAAGAACAGGTCGGTGCCGTCCTTGAAAATCACCGTGACCTGCGACAGCCCCGAACGCGACAGCGAACGGGTCTGCTCCAGCGCCGGCAGACCGGCCATGGCGGTTTCAATCGGGAAGGTGATGCGTTGTTCGGTTTCCAGCGGCGAGAACCCGGCGGCGCCGGTGTTGATTTGCACCTGGACGTTGGTGATGTCGGGCACGGCGTCGATCGGCAGTTTTTGATAACTGGCGATCCCTAGGCCGGCCATGAGCAGAACGGCGAGCAGCACGATGATGCGCTGCTCAATGGCAAACTGGATCAGGCGTTCAAACATGAGAACCTTCTCGTCGAGGGGGCGAATCGATGGGCGTCTTTATTGGGAGTCTTCAACGAGCTTCTTCAATGAGAGTGCTCGGCCGAGCCCTTGCCCAGTTCCGATTTGAGAACGAAGCTGCCGGCCGCAGCGACTTGCGCACCGGCCTCCAGCCCCTGCGTGACTTCCACCAGGCCCGATGCACGACTGCCCAGCTCCACGGCCCGCGCCTCGAAGCCGTCGTCGGTGCGCATGAACACCGTGGGTTTATCCTCGACGGTCTGGATCGCAGCTTCCGGCACCGCCACTTTGGCCTGACGGCTGTCGGTGGCGACCCGTGCGGTGACGAACAATCCTGGACGCCACGAACCTTGAGGGTTTTCCAAGGTGACGCGCACGGTGGCGGTGCGGGTTTGTTCGCCGAGTAAACTGCCGACGTAAGCCACCGTGCCGGCGACTTGCGCATTGAGTTCCGGGGCGCTGACGGTGACTGCTTTGCCGACTTGCACCTTGTTCAGATCCTTGGGCGAAACGCCGAAGGTCACCCACACTCGCGACAAGTCCGAGAGCGTAAACGCCGCCGTGGTTTCGTCGACTACCTCCCCTGGGGTCAGGTGCTTTTCCACCACCATGCCGTCGAACGGCGCGCGCAATTCATAACGATTGCCGCCGGTGGCAACCACGCTGCCACTGAGCACGCTGATTTTTTGCCGGGCGTTGCTCACGGCGATTTCGGCCTCTTCCAGCGCCTGGCGCGCCTGCAACACATCCTGCTCGGCGGAAATCTTGTCCTGCCACAACTGCTTCTCGCGTTCGTAGGTGGTGCGCGCCAAGGCCAGGCGCCGTTGCGCCGCAGCCTGTTCGCTGCGCTGATCGGAGATCTGCTGACTGGCGATCACCGCCAGCAACTGGCCCTTCTTCACCCACTGCCCGAGATTGACCGACACCGACTCGACCACCCCTGGCACCCGCGGTACGACGTGGGCGGTGCGGTCTTCATCGAAGCGCACTTCGCCGGGGAACGACAAACCGAGGCTGATGCTTTGCGCCCGCGCTTCGGCCAGTTGAATGCCCGCCGCCGCGATCTGCTCGGCACTCAACGTCAGATGCCCCTCTTCGCCTTCGGCATGTTCGCCGTCGGCTGCAGCGCCTTCTTCGGCGTGGTCCGCATGCTCCGCCGCTTCATCGGCGTGGGCATCGATGGACGCGTTGCCCGCCCACATCGAGCCCATACCAAGGCCCAGCGCCAACGTCGCCACTGCGACAACGATCAGTTTTTTATCCATGGAAACTCCTCTGCGCCATGTCATCGCGCAGTGATCTGAAAGGTGAAATTCAAGGGCTGACGGCGAGTGCGCCGAGGTCGCCGAAAATGCGTTCGATGCGCACCCGCGCGTCCGTCGCCTCGGCAACAGCCTGGATGTATTGGGTGCGGGCGCTGATCAGGGTGCGCTGGGCGTCGAGCACGTCGAGGAAACCGAACTTGCCCATTTCGAAGCCGCGCGTGGCGCTGTCCACTGCACTTTGTGCGGCGGGCAGGATGGTCTGGTTGAACGCCTGGACTTCGCCGTTGGCGGTCTGCCATTGCTCAAGGGCGGTCTGGATTTCGGTGCGCAAGCGCAGCTCGGTGGCGTTGCGCAGATCCCGCGCCTGATCGGTACGGCGCGCCGCCGCCAGCACGTTGCCCTGATTGCGGTTGAACAGAGGAATCGGCATCGACAGCCCGACCACGTTGACCCGCTCGCGCTCCAGTTCGCTGTACTGACTGCCAATGCTGACGGTCAGGTCGGGAATCCGTTGCGCCTTTTCCAGCCCCAACGACGCCTCGCGTTGATCAATCTGCAACGTGGCCAGTCGCAGCTCGGCGGTCTCGTTCAGGCGCTCCAGCAAGCGGTTCGGCGGCGGCACGGCGGGCATGCTTTGCGTGGCCGTCTGCACGGTGGTCGAAGTCGGTAACGGTGCGCCCATGACCTGCGCCAGTTGCTGATAGGCGTTGGCCTGATCGCGCTCGGCGCGGCTCAGTTCCAGTCGTACTTCGGAGCGCTGCACTTGCGCCCTAGTGCCTTCGACCGGCGACGACTTGCCCGCCTCGATCCGCCCCGACGCCACGCGCACACCGTGCTCGGCCAGTTGCAGCGACTGACGAGACAACTGCAAGCGTTGCTGCGCAGTCTGGGCACTGGTGAACGCCTGAATCACATCGGCGCGCAAGGCATTGCGCTTGCGCTCCAGCTCGATCCCGGCGGCGTCCTGGGCGCGGCTGGCGACATCGATCCGCGCGCCGCGCTTGCCGCCCAGTTCAATCGGCTGGCTGACCATCACGGTGGTGGTGCGCGAATCGCGGCGGGTGTCCTCGGCTTCCCAGGACACTTCGGGGTTGGGAATCAGACCGGCCTGCTGGCGGTCACCTTCGGCGATGCCGATTTCCCATTGTGCCGCTGCCAGATCCGGGTTGCCGGCAAATGCGTTTTGCAGGGCCTGATCGAGGCTCAGGGTCGATGCATTCGCAACAGGCGCGCCGGCCAGCAACAAACCGCCGCTGACCATGACCACCCTCGTCGTTTTTTTCAGGCGTGACCGCGCCGTCAGCTCTCTTAAACCGGGCAATGGAGTACTTCCTTTAATCAAGAATCTTCGATGCCGTCACGGTAGGGTTTTGAACTTATCGACAAGGTGACTGAAACATTACAAATCCGTTATCCACGGTTGCGCCAAGTTGTTTTGCTCTAGCATGCAAAGTGCAAACAGCTAAGTAGCAATACATAGAAACAAATGATGCACCGTCATCCGCCGAACAGTACTTGCTTCAACTCAGCTCTCATGAGGCAGATGGACTTTTGTTCCCGTCCGCTGCGACAGGCTGTCGCAGACCCCTATTTTAAAGCCTCAACAGCAAGTTATCGGTTGACTCTGTAGTCACTACAGCCTTTACCTTGCACGCCTGCAAACGGAGAAAACGCTGTAGGGAAATAGTTGTTCGTTATTCAAACCCGTCCGGAAGCCCTTAAAAAAATAACAACTTTCCCGGCCACCTTAATTAAATATCCATTCAATGAAAGTGGTGATTGATCATGCGAATCCTTGTCGTCGAGGACGAGCTTAAAGCTGCCGAATACTTACAACAGGGACTGACGGAAAGTGGTTATATCGTTGACCACGCCGCCAATGGCGCCGATGGATTGCATCTGGCGCAACAACAGGTTTATGACCTGATCATTCTGGATGTGAATCTGCCGGAACTGGACGGCTGGGGCGTGCTGGAACAACTGCGGCGCACTCACACCACGCGAGTGATGATGCTCACCGCGCGCGGTCGTCTGGCGGACAAGATTCGTGGCCTCGATCTGGGCGCCGACGATTATCTGCTCAAGCCGTTCGAGTTTCCGGAATTGCTGGCACGGGTGCGCACTTTGATGCGCCGCAGCGAGTACATCCCGGTGCCGCAGGTACTGAAAGTCGCCGACCTGGAACTCGACCCTGGCCGTCATCGTGCGTTTCGTGGCGAACAGCGTATCGACCTGACCACCAAGGAGTTCGCGCTGCTGCATCTGTTGATGCGCCAGTCGGGCGAAGTGCTGACCCGCACCCAGATCATTTCGCTGGTGTGGGACATGAACTTCGACTGCGACACCAACGTGGTCGAAGTGTCGATCAGGCGTTTGCGGGCGAAGATTGATGACCCATTCGACAACAAGTTGATCCACACCCTGCGCGGTGTCGGCTACGTGCTGGAGTCGCGGGAATGAAGCCAGCCAGCCTGTCGATGCGGCTGGGGCTGACGGTCAGTATTCTCGGCGCACTGCTGGTGGTGTTCCTGGCAATCCTGGCGTATTTCGCCCTGACCCACGAGCTGAACGCGTTATCCAGGGGCAGTCTGGAAAAGAAGATGGAGCAGGTTGAACACAGCCTGTCGCTGTACACCGACACCGGCGAAATCAGCACGAAACCGCACATCTTGCTTGATCAGGTCATGGGGCATGACAACCTCACGCTAACGATTTACGACCACAGCAACCTGCGCACACCACTGCTCAAATCCGGCACCGGCATGGCAGATCCGCGACTTGAATTGAAGGCGGTGCGGGCAATCAGCAACGAGTTGGCCTACGCAACGAGCACTGACGCCGAGGGGGCGAAATTCCTCACGGCGTCCAGGCTGATCAGCCTCAAGGACGGCACCCGCGTCCCGGTGCTGTTGTCGATGGACAACGCCAACGATGAGGCCTTGCTCAGCGCCTACCTGCGCTCGACCCTGATTGCCTTACCGTTGTTGCTGATCTTTATCGGACTGACTGCCTGGGGCGCTGTCCAGCGCGGTCTGGCGCCGATGCGCGAATTTCGCAAAGTGGCGGCGATGGTCTCGACCCAGGATCTGGATCATCGGCTGTCGGTGGTGAACATGCCCCAGGAGCTGAGCGAACTGGCGCAGGGCATCAACTTCATGCTGCACCGTCTCGACGCCGGTGTGCAGCAGCTGTCGCAGTTCTCTGATGATTTGGCGCATGAGCTGCGTACGCCGATCAGCAATTTGATGGGCAAGGCGCAGGTGACGTTGTCCCGCGAACGCAGCGTGGATGAGTACAAGGACGTGCTGGTTTGCTGCACTGAAGAGCTGGAGCGCGTGGCGCGGATTGTCTCGGACATGCTGTTTCTGGCACAGGCCAGTCACCCGTCAGCGCTCGCGCCGTTCGAGTCGGTTGCCCTGGAAGAAGAAGCCTGGAAAGTCGCCGAGATGTTTTCCCTGTCGGCGCAGGACAAGCAGGTCCAGCTGAACGTGGTCGGCGGTGCGCGGGTGATGGGTGACCGGTTGATGATTCAACGGGCGATCTCGAATTTGCTGTCCAATGCGCTGCGCCACTGCCCGGTCGGGAAAACCGTGACGCTGCTGATTGAGCGCGGCGCGACCCAGGCTTCGTTGCTGGTCAGCAACCCTGGCGCGGGGATTGAGGCACAGCATCTGCCGCACCTGTTTGATCGGTTCTACCGAGTCGACA
Organism: Pseudomonas sp. LBUM1660; assembly: GCF_059695935.1. Classification (NCBI taxonomy): domain Bacteria; kingdom Pseudomonadati; phylum Pseudomonadota; class Gammaproteobacteria; order Pseudomonadales; family Pseudomonadaceae; genus Pseudomonas; species Pseudomonas sp. LBUM1660. The sequence continues at coordinate 4,036,309 of NZ_CP166795.1, forward strand.
GAAGCCGCTCGCGTTCACAAGGCAGCACCGGGCTGGGGTTGGCGATTGTGCGGTCGATCATGAGCCTGCATCAGGGGGTGGCCGAGGTGAAGAGCTTGCCGGGTGCGATGACGGTGTTTCGGTTGGGATTTCCTGCGGTTGAGGGGGTGGCGCGTTGAGCCGGTCACACAGGCTGTGAACATCGCAGCTCATTGTGGGAGTGAGCCTGCTCGCGATGACGGACTATCAGGCACCAACAAAAACGGCACCTTACGGTGCCGTTCTGCATCACTCGATCCAGCTGTTTACTTCCGCGCATCCGCCCACGATTTCAGCAGTTCGTTGTAGCTCACGGTCTCACCCTTAGGCTTCTCGTTCGCCAGTTTCGGCTTCGGTGCACCCGGCTGATCGAACCAGTACTGAGCATCGCGCTCGGGGTTCATTTTCGGTGCGCAGGTGGCTTGCGCCTTCGAGCGTTCCAGACGAGTCATGATCGCGTCCTGATCCTTGGCCAGGCCATCCAGCGCCTGTTGCGGAGTCTTCTCGCCGCTGGCCGCTTCCGCAATGTGGCTCCACCACAGTTGAGCCAACCGTGGATAGTCCGGCACGTTGGTCCCGGTCGGGGTCCATTGCACGCGGGCCGGGCTGCGATAGAACTCCACCAGGCCACCGAGTTTCGGTGCCAGGTCGGTCATGGCTTGCGAGTTGATGTCCGACTCACGAATCGGCGTCAGGCCGACGATGGTTTTCTTCAGCGACACGGTTTTCGACGTCACGAATTGCGCATAGAGCCAGGCTGCCAGTTTCTGCTTTTCAGGCGTGGACTTCATGAACGTCCAGGAACCCACGTCCTGATAACCCAGCTTCATGCCCTCCTCCCAGTACGGTCCGCGTGGTGATGGCGCCATGCGCCATTTCGGCGTGCCGTCGGCGTTCATCACCGGCAGGCCCGGCTTGGTCATGTCGGCGGTGAACGCGGTGTACCAGAAGATCTGCTGGGCGATGTTGCCCTGGGATGGCACCGGGCCGGATTCGGAGAAGGTCATGCCCGCCGCTTCCGGTGGCGCGTATTTCTTCATCCAGTCGACGTATTTGGTGGTGGCAAACACTGCCGCCGGGCCGTTGGTGTCGCCGCCGCGGGTTACGCTGGAGCCGACCGGATGGCAGTCCTCGACGCGGATACCCCACTCGTCCACCGGCAAACCGTTGGGGATGCCTTTGTCGCCGGCACCGGCCATGGAGAACCAGGCGTCAGTGAAGCGCCAGCCGAGGGACGGGTCTTTCTTGCCGTAGTCCATGTGTCCGTAGACACGCTTGCCGTCGATCTCCTTGACGTCTTCGCTGAAGAACTTGGCGATGTCTTCATAGGCCGACCAGTTCACCGGCACGCCCAATTCGTAGCCGTACTTTTCCTTGAACTTGGCTTTGAGCTCTGGCCGTTCGAACCAGTCGGCACGGAACCAGTACAGGTTGGCGAACTGCTGGTCGGGCAATTGGTAGATCTTGCCGTCCGGCGCGGTGGTGAACGAGATGCCGATGAAGTCTTTGATATCGAGGGTCGGCGAGGTGAAGTTCTTGCCTTCGTTGGCCATCAGGTCGGTGATCGATTCGGTCTTGCCGTAGCGAAAGTGCGTCCCGATCAAATCGGAATCGTTGACCCAGCCGTCATAGATGCTCTTGTCCGACTGCATCACCGTCTGCAGCTTCTCAACCACATCGCCTTCCTGCAGCAGATCGTGGGTCAGCTTGATTCCGGTGATCTCGGTAAATGCTTTGGCCAGCACTTTGGATTCATATTCGTGGGTCGCGATGGTTTCCGAGACCACCTTGATGTTCATCCCGCGAAACGGCTCGGCCGCCTTGATGAACCACTTCAGCTCTTCCAGTTGTTGATCGGCCGTCAGGGTGGACGGCTTGAACTCGCTGCCAATCCATTTCTTCGCGGCGTCTTCATAGGCATCGGCCCAGGCCGAAGCGCTCAGACCGCTGAGTGCCAGCATGGCTGCCAATGAAATGCTATGTCGCAGCTTATTGTTTTTGTCGAACATAGAGACCTCCTGTTTGGTTTTCGGAGCAACATTGCCGATCGATTTCGACTAGCCCCAACGCATCACAGCCAACAGCCACACCAGGGACAACGCGAACGCAACCCAGATGCTCCAGTCGGTGACGCCGATTACCAGCAAATGCAGGTAGGCGCTGCCGAGAAGACCGATAAACAGCCGATCGCCACGGGTGGTGGCAATCGGCAAGAAACCACGCCGAGGGACACTCGGCGAACGTAATTCCCAGGTCGTCATGCCCGCCAGAATCAGGCCAATGACAATGAAGAACGCCGCAGTAGGGACCGTCCAACTCATCCATTCCATCATCAGCTCCTCAGACCCGGCCCAGGGCAAAGCCCTTGGCCACATGGTTGCGAACAAACCAAATCACCAGCAAACCCGGCAGAATGGTCAACACCCCCGCCGCCGCCAGCACGCCCCAGTCGATGCCCGACGCCGAGACCGTGCGGGTCATCACCGCCGCAATCGGTTTGGCGTTCACCGATGTCAGCGTCCGAGCCAGTAGCAGTTCGACCCAGGAAAACATGAAGCAGAAGAACGCCGTGACACCGATCCCGGAGCCGATGAGCGGGACAAAAATCTTCACGAAGAACTTGGGGAAACTGTAGCCGTCAATGTAGGCGGTCTCGTCGATTTCTTTCGGAACGCCGGACATGAAGCCTTCCAGAATCCACACCGCCAACGGCACGTTGAACAGGCAATGCGCCAACGCCACGGCGATGTGCGTGTCGAACAGACCAATCGAGGAATACAGCTGGAAGAACGGCAACAGGAACACCGCCGGGGGCGCCATGCGGTTGGTCAGCAGCCAGAAAAACAGGTGCTTGTCACCGAGAAAGCGGTAGCGCGAGAACGCGTAAGCCGCCGGCAACGCCACGCTCAAGGAAATGATCGTGTTCAGGCTCACGTAGTACAGCGAGTTGAGGTAACCGTTGTACCAACTCGGATCGGTGAAGATCACCTTGTAGTTGGCAAAGGTGAAATCCTGTGGAAACAGCGTCAGACCGCCGAGGATTTCGGTGTTGCTCTTGAAGGACATGTTCAGCAGCCAGTAGATCGGCACCAGCAGGAACAGAATGTAGATCAGCAGCGGAATAAGCTTTCTCTTGCTCATGGCGGACCTCAGCGGTTGGCGTCAGAGTGAGTCATGGCGGTGTAGAACAGCCAGGACACCAACAGGATGATCAGGAAGTACACCAGCGAGAAAGCCGCCGCCGGACCGAGGTCGAATTGCCCTACGGCCATCTGGGTCAGGGTCTGACTCAGGAACGTCGTGGCATTGCCCGGCCCGCCGCCCGTGAGCACGAACGGTTCGGTGTAAATCATGAAACTGTCCATGAACCGCAGCATCACGGCGATCAGCAGCACGCTCTTGAGCTTGGGTAACTGGATGTGCCGGAACACCGCCCAGGACGATGCTCGATCGATCCGCGCAGCCTGGTAGTAAACGTCCGGGATCGCTCGCAACCCGGAGAAACACAACAGCGCCACCAACGACGTCCAGTGCCAGACGTCCATCACCAGCACGGTGACCCAGGCGTCCATGGTGTTCGCCGCATAGTTGTAGCTGATGCCCATGGCGTTGAGGCTCGACCCGAGCAGACCGATATCGGCCCGACCGAAGATCTGCCAGATGGTGCCGACCACGTTCCACGGGATCAGCAACGGAATCGCCAGAATGATCAGCACCAGCGACGACCAGCGGCCCTTGGTCGGCATGGTCAGGGCGATGGCGATGCCCAGCGGAATCTCGATCAGCAGCACACACCCCGAGTAGATGAATTGCCGCAACAGCGAGTCGTGCAACCGTGGGTCAAGCAACACTTGCTTGTACCAGTCGGCGCCGACGAAGTAGCGGCTGGACTGATCAAAAATGTCCTGCACCGAGTAATTGACCACGGTCATCATCGGGATCACCGCACTGAACGCCACCAGCAAAAACACCGGCAACACCAGCCACCAGGCCTTGTTGTTCTGCACCTTATTCATGGCTATACCTCCAGCAGGTAGTCGTCGGCATAGACCATCAACCACTGGCCCGGGAAGCTGATGTACGCGGTGCCCTCAGGCACCGGTTTGTCTTCGGTCAGGCGCACTTTCAGCGGCGTACCGTCGAGGTTCAGGGTCATGATCTTGTAGGTACCGAGGTCTTCGACGTGTACGACTTGTGCCTGCATCGCCTCATCAAACGGCTCGTCCCACACATGCACGAACTCCGGACGGATGCCGACTTTCAGAGTCTTCCACTCGGACTCGGCGATGCGTTGTTGTTGCGCCTCTGACAGCGGCAGATGCGTCGAAGCGAACCCCACACCACCGGGTTGCGGCGTGACCTCGATCAGGTTCATACCCGGACTGCCGATGAAATAGCCGACAAAAGTGTGGCTCGGCCGCTCGAACAATTCGCGCGGGGTGCCAAATTGCACGATCTGGCCGCCATACATCACCGCGATCTTGTCGGCGAAGGTCGAGGCTTCAAGCTGATCGTGGGTGACGTAGACCATGGTGATGTTGAACTGCTCGTGGATCTGCTTGAGCTTGCGCCGCAGCTTCCACTTCAAGTGCGGGTCGATCACCGTCAGCGGCTCGTCGAACAGAATCGCCGAGACGTCGTCGCGCACCAGTCCACGGCCCATGGAGACTTTCTGTTTTTCGTCGGCGGTGAGGTTGCGCGCCTTTTTGCTCAGCAGCGCCTGGAGGTCGAGGACTTCGGCAATTTCCTGCACCTTGCTGTGAATTTTCGCCTCGGCCATGCCCTGATTGCGCAGGGGGAAGGCCAGGTTGTCGAACACCGTCATGGTGTCGTAGACCACCGGAAACTGGAAAACCTGGGCGATGTTGCGCTTCTCCGGGGTCAGGTCGTTGACCACTTTGCTGTCGAACAGGACCTGACCTTGAGATGGGCTGAGCAACCCGGAAATGATGTTGAGCAACGTCGACTTGCCGCAGCCCGAAGGCCCGAGCAAGGCGTAAGCACCGCCCTGCTCCCAGACGTGGTCCATCTCGCGGATCGCATAATCCTCGGGACCGGTGGGCGTGCTGGTGTAGCTGTGCGCGAGGTGCTGCAATCGGATTTCGGCCATCAGGCAACCCTCGCGATGCGGCGTCCGGGCGCCTGGACCAGCCGCCCCTGCGCATCGAACACAAACAGTTTATGAGTCGGGATATAGATGCGGATTGGCGCATCGACGTCGTATTCGTGGACGCCGGGCAAGTGCAGCACCAGCAGGAAATGCTCGTTGCGCACGTGCAGGAAGGTTTCCGAACCGCTGATCTCGGCCACCTCGACGGTCACCGCGAGTTCGAGGTCATCGTCATTGCTCGGCACCAGTGAGATATGGCTCGGGCGCACGCCGAAGCGGAACTCACCCTCGCCGACCGGGCGCAAATCCACGTTCAACGGAAAGTGCACGAAATTGGCGAAGCTCACTTCGTTGCCGGCAATACGACCCGGCATCAGGTTGATCGGCGGCTCGGAAAACAGCTCCGCCGCCAGTACCGTTTGCGGTTGGTGATAGACCTCGGAGGATTTGCCGCTCTGGATCACCCGGCCTTCGTGAAGAATGGTGGTGGTGCCGCCCAGGGCCAGCGCTTCGTTGGGTTCGGTGGTGGCGTAAATGGCGATGGTGTGTCGGGCCTTGAACAGCTCGCGCATTTCCTGGCGCAGTTCTTCGCGCAACTTGTAGTCGAGGTTTACCAGCGGCTCGTCGAACAGGATCAACTCGGCATCCTTGACCAACGCGCGGGCCATCGCGGTGCGCTGTTGCTGGCCGCCGGAGAGCTCCAGTGGATAGCGCTGGAGGAATTTCTCGATGCGCAGCATCTTGGCGGTTTCAAGTACTTTGCTCTGGATCAGCTCGTTGGAGACGCCACCTTGGCGCAACGGCGAGGCGATGTTCTCGAACACCGTCATGGTCGGGTAATTGATGAACTGCTGATAGACCATCGACACGTTGCGCAAACGCACCGGGCGCTGCGTGACGTCGACACCGTTCATCAGGATGCGGCCGCTGTCGGGCTTGTCCAGGCCCGCCATCAAGCGCATGAGACTGGTTTTGCCGGACAGCGTGCGCCCGAGCAAAACGTTGAACGATCCGGGTTCAAAACTAAGGCACGCATCGTCGATCCAGGTCTGGCCCTCGACGGTGCGGCTGACGTGCTCCAGGGTTAATGACATGGCTCGGCCTTTTTTATTTTTGGAGTCAAGCGACCCAGGCTGTAGAGCGAGTTTCATGCCAGAAATTGCAAGCTGTTGATCTGCTTTGAAAATATTTGAAGCGATGGCAAAACCACGTTCGTTGCTGAACAGAAATGAACAACCACGACTGAACAATTGAACAATCCAGCCGTTGACAATGAACAATAGTGAACAACACTCTACGGACTGTTCACGGTCCCTGTAGGAGCCGGCTTGCTGGCGATGGCGATTACGATGACGCCATCGCCAGCAAGCCGGCTCCTACAAAGTCGTGGTGTGCCAGAACCATCACGTGAGAGATTCACGTGATGTGCAAAACCATAAAAATAATAAATGCTCAGAGATCGACTGCCATGGCCGTACCCGCCTCGCCGCTCTCCCACGACACCATCATCCAGGACTCTTGGTCCCGTTGCCGTGCGTTCGGTCTCGATCATCAAAGCGCACCGGCGTTCGATCAGTTGCCTGCCGATGGCATCGCCCAGTTGCTGGAGAGCCAGCATTCACTGGTGCAAACCACCCATCAGGAAGTCCTGCCGTATTACGAAAACATCCTGAGCAATTCCAACTGCCTGATCATGCTCGCCGACAATCAGGGCCAGGTGCTGACGTCCTGGGGCACCCAACGCTTCATCGAGCCGAGCCTGACCCGCGGTTTCAGCGCCGGCGCCAGCTGGGTGGAGCGTTGCAGCGGCACCAATGCGATCGGCACCGCGCTGGCTTGCGAGCAAGCGGTGCACATCGAGCACGATGAACATTTCCTCAAGGCCAACCGCTTCATGACCGGTTCCGCCGCACCGATTTTCGATGCCGAGCGCAAGGTGATCGCGGTGCTGGACGTCTCCAGCGACAGCTACCTACCGCCGTCCCATACCCTCGGCATGGTCAAGATGATGAGCCAGACCGTGGAAAACCGGCTGATCCTCAACCTCTTTCACGGGCAGCATTTTCAACTGACGTTCAACACCGGCCTGAACAACCTCGACAGCCAATGGGCCGGCTTGCTGATCTTCGATGAAACCGGCCAGGTGCTGTCGGCTAACCGCCGGGCCGACAATCTGCTGGGCATCAGCCTGTCGCGGGTCAGTGTCGAGAGCCTGTTCAAGGTGTCGTTGCTGGAACTGCTGAACCAGCCCGATGGCTTGCCCTTCGCCCTGCAAGCCTCCGGGCGCAACCGTTTTCAATGCCTGTTGAAACGGCCGAAACAGGTGCCGATTCAAGCTAGAGTCTTCGCGGAACCGGCTGTTGCCGCGCCCGCTGCGATCAGCCTCAATACCCTGCATTTCGGCGACAGTCGCGTGGAAAAAGCCGTGCGCCAGGCCGAGCGGTTGCTGGAAAAAGACATTCCGCTGTTGATCCACGGTGAAACCGGGGTCGGCAAGGAAGTCTTCGTCAAAGCCTTGCATCAGGCGAGCTCCCGGAGCAAACAGCCATTCATCGCCGTCAACTGTGCAGCGATCCCCGCCGAACTGGTGGAGTCCGAGCTGTTTGGCTACGAGAAAGGCGCGTTCACCGGCGCCAATCAGAAAGGCAGTATCGGACTGATCCGCAAGGCCGACAAAGGCACCCTGTTCCTCGATGAAATCGGTGACATGCCGTTGCCGACTCAGGCTCGGTTGTTGAGGGTGTTGCAGGAACGTTGCGTGCAGCCGGTGGGCAGTAGCGAGTTGTTCCCGGTGGACATCCGCATCATCTCGGCGACCAACCGCTCGTTGCGTGAGCAGGTGCAGTTGGGGCGGTTTCGCGAAGACCTTTATTACCGCATCGGCGGTTTGACCCTGGAATTGCCGCCGCTGCGGGAGCGCAGTGACAAACAGGCACTGTTCAAGCGCTTGTGGGAACAGCATCGCGAGCCGTCGCAGTGGGCTGGGTTGAGCCGTGAGGTGATGGAGTTGTTCGGCCGGCATCCGTGGCCGGGGAATTTAAGGCAGGTCAGCAGCGTGATGCAGGTGGCGCTGGCCATGGCCGAGGAACAACCGGTGCGGCCGGAGCATTTGCCGGATGATTTTTTTGTCGATCTGGAGTTGGAGCCGGTGGATTCGCCGGAGCCGCTGGCGGTGGATATGAATGATGCTGAGGATTTGAACCGGTTGTTGCAGGCGGCTGGGGGGAATATTTCGCACTTGGCCCGCAGGCTCGGGGTTAGCCGCAATACTCTTTATAAGCGATTGCGCCAGGCTGAGTGATGAGTAAACCGCAGCAACGGTGTTTGACTTGAGACCATTCGCGGGCAAGCCTCGCTCCTACAGGTATCGCGTCGTTCTCCAATAATGTGAACGACATAACCCTTGTAGGAGCGAGGCTTGCCCGCGAAGGCGCCAGCCGGGACGCCGCAGCACTCTCGCCAAACACAAAAAACAAAAACCCGCACAAGGCGGGTTTTGTTTGTAGCAAACACAGCAATCAGTCAGCCAGACGCCAGGTCGTGCCGCCCTTCCCATCTTCCAGCACCACGCCCATGGCGGTGAGCTGGTCGCGGATACGGTCGGACTCAGCCCAGTCTTTCCCGGCTCGGGCCGCCAAACGCGCAGCAATCAATGCATCAACTTCAGCCGCATCAACCCGTCCTTCAGCGCCAGCCTGCAAGAAGTCATCGGCCTCAAGCTGCAACACGCCCAGCACGCTGGCCAGTTCCTTCAAACGCGCCGCCAGACCCGCCGCTGCATCGAGATCGCTCTCGCGCAAACGGTTGATCTCGCGCACCATCTCGAACAGCACCGCACAGGCTTCCGGCGTGCCGAAGTCGTCGTTCATCACCTGGGTGAAGCGCTCGACAAAGGCTTCGCCGCCAGCCGGCGCCACGCTCGGCAGGCCTTTCAACGCATGGTAGAAACGCTCGAGTGCGCCTTTGGCGTCCTTGAGGTTGTCTTCCGAGTAGTTGATCGCGCTGCGGTAATGGCTCGACACCAGCAGGTAACGCACGACTTCCGGGTGGTACTTTTCCAGCACGTCGCGAATGGTGAAGAAGTTGTTCAAAGACTTGGACATCTTCTCGCCATTGATGCGAATCATGCCGCAATGCATCCACGCATTGGCGTAGGTCTTGCCGGTAGCCGCTTCGCTCTGGGCGATTTCGTTTTCGTGGTGCGGGAACTCTAGGTCGCTGCCGCCGCCATGAATGTCAAAGGTCTCGCCCAGGCAGCAGGTCGACATCACCGAGCACTCAATGTGCCAGCCCGGACGACCGTCGCCCCACGGCGATGGCCAGCTCGGCTCACCCGGCTTGGCGCCTTTCCACAATACGAAGTCCAGCGGGTCCTGTTTCGACTCGTCGACTTCGATCCGCGCGCCGATGCGCAGGTCTTCGATTTTCTTGCGCGACAGCTTGCCGTAGCCCATGAACTTGGCGACGCGGTAGTACACGTCGCCATTGCCCGGGGCGTAGGCGTAACCCTTGTCGATCAGGGTCTGGATCATCGCGTGCATGCCGGGGATATGCCCGGTGGCGCGCGGTTCCATGTCCGGCTTCTTGATGTTCAAGCGCGCTTCATCTTCGTGCATCGCCGCGATCATGCGCTCGGTCAAGGCTTCGAACGACTCGCCGTTCTCCTTGGCCCGATTGATGATCTTGTCGTCAATGTCGGTGATGTTGCGCACGTAAGTCAGGTCGTAACCGCTGAATCGCAACCAGCGGGTCACCAGGTCGAATGCGACCATGCTGCGGCCATGGCCCAGGTGGCAGTAGTCGTACACGGTCATCCCGCAGACATACATGCGCACATTATTGCCATCCAGCGGCTTGAAAACTTCTTTGCTCTTGGTGAGCGTGTTGTAGATCGAAAGCACGTTAGAGGTTCCTTGAATCACTGGCCCCACGAATCACGCAAGGTCACGGTACGGTTGAATACCGGAGCGCCCGGCTTCGAGTCCTTGATATCCGCGCAGAAGTAACCTTCGCGCTCGAACTGGAAACGGTCTTCCGGCTGTGCATTGCCCAGCGAGGGTTCAGCACGACAACCGGTGAGGACTTGCAGCGAGTCAGGGTTGATGTTGTCCAGGAAACTGGCGCTGTCTTCGGCCTTCTCAGGGTTCGCAGAGCGGAACAGGCGATCGTACAGACGCACTTCACACTCGACGCTGGCAGCCGCTGGCACCCAGTGCACCACGCCTTTGACCTTGCGGCCTTCAGGGTTCTTGCCCAGGGTTTCCGGGTCGTAGGAGCAGCGCAGTTCGACGATGTTGCCATCGGCGTCCTTGATCGCTTCATCGGCACGGATCACGTAGCTGCCGCGCAGACGCACTTCGCCGGCCGGTTCCAGGCGTTTGTAGCCTTTCGGCGGCTCTTCCATGAAGTCTTCACGGTCGATGTAGATTTCACGGGCGAACGGCAGAACGCGCATGCCCATGTCTTCTTTCGGGTGGCATGGCAGTTCGAGGTTTTCGACCTGGCCTTCCGGGTAGTTGGTGATCACGACTTTCAGCGGACGCAACACGCACATGGCACGTGGGGCGCTGTGGTCGAGGTCGTCGCGGATGCTGAATTCGAGCATGCCGAAGTCCACCACGCCGTCGGAACGGTTGGTGCCGACCATGTCGCAGAAGTTACGGATCGATTTCGGCGTGTAGCCACGGCGGCGGAAGCCCGATAGCGTGGACATGCGCGGATCGTCCCAGCCGAACACGTGCTTTTCATCGACCAGTTGCTTGAGTTTGCGCTTGCTGGTGATGGTGTAGTTCAGGTTCAGGCGGCTGAACTCGTACTGACGCGGGTTCGCCGGCACCGGCAGGTTCTCCAGGAACCACTCGTACAGCGGCCGATGGCTTTCGAACTCCAGGGTGCAGATCGAGTGGGTGATGCCTTCGATGGCGTCCGACTGACCGTGGGTGAAGTCGTAGTTCGGGTAGATGCACCACTTGTCACCGGTTTGGTGGTGATGCGCGTGACGGATGCGGTACATGATCGGGTCGCGCAGGTTCATGTTCGGCGAGGCCATGTCGATCTTGGCCCGCAGCACGCGTGCGCCGTCCGGGAATTCGCCGGCACGCATGCGGGCGAACCAGTCGAGGTTTTCCTCCACGGAGCGATCACGGAACGGGCTGTTCTTGCCCGGCTCGGTCAGGGTGCCGCGGTATTCCTTGGCCTGCTCCGGGCTCAGGTCATCGACGTAGGCCTTGCCGGCCTTGATCAGCTCGACGGCCCAGTCGTGCAACTGGTCGAAATACTGCGAGGCGTAGCGCACTTCGCCGGACCATTCAAAGCCCAGCCATTTGACGTCGCTTTCGATCGCGTCGATGTATTCCTGGTCTTCCTTGGTCGGGTTGGTGTCGTCGAAACGCAGGTGCGTGACGCCGCCAAATTCCTGGGCCAGGCCAAAGTTCACGCAAATCGACTTGGCGTGACCGATGTGCAGGTAGCCGTTGGGCTCAGGCGGGAAACGGGTGACGATCTGCGTGTGCTTACCCGAGTCCAGGTCCGCCTGGATGATCGGGCGCAGGAAATTGACCGGCACAGCAGGGCCGGTCTTGGAATTCGAGGTAGGGTCGACAGTGGGCTTGCTCATAGGATCCTTGAACGTACAAGTGCGCGGCCAGTTGGCCAAATCAAAGCGGCGGTTAAAACAAAGGGGCTTATCATAGCCGATGCCGTCAAGTCGCTGACAGAGCAGGCCCGAAAACGGCTGCATTTAATCGGATGCAAATGAAAAACAGCCTCGAAATTCGCGCCCGGCACGCTAAACTGCGCACCTTGGCCGACATTGGCCGGACCGGTTGAGGGCTTCAACGCCCCGAAACCCACGAATTCCCAGAAAGAGTACCGATCATGACCCAAGTCAAACTGACAACAAACCATGGCGACATCGTCCTGGAACTGAACGCTGAAAAGGCACCGCTGACCGTTGCCAACTTCATCGAGTACGTCAAAGCCGGTCACTACGAAAACACTGTTTTCCACCGCGTCATCGGTAACTTCATGATCCAGGGCGGCGGTTTCGAGCCAGGCATGAAAGAAAAGAAAGACAAGCGCCCAAGCATCCAGAACGAAGCCGACAACGGCCTGCCGAACGACAAGTACACCGTCGCCATGGCCCGCACCATGGAACCGCATTCGGCTTCCGCCCAGTTCTTCATCAATGTGGCTGACAACAGTTTCCTGAACCACAGCGCCAAGACCACTCAGGGCTGGGGCTACGCGGTGTTCGCCAAAGTCGTTGAAGGCACCGACGTTGTCGACAAGATCAAAGGTGTTTCCACCACCATGAAATCCGGCCACCAAGACGTACCAGCAGACGACGTGATCATCGAGAAAGCCGAGATCATCGAAGCGTGATACTGCTGATTTCAGACTTGCATCTGGAAGAGGAGCGCCCGGACATTACCCGGGCGTTTCTGGATTTGCTCGCCGGACGCGCCCGCTCGGCGAGTGCGCTGTACATCCTGGGCGACTTTTTCGAGGCGTGGATTGGCGACGATGCCATGACGCCGTTCCAGCGTTCCATCTGCCAGGCCCTGCGCGAACTCAGCGACAGCGGCACGGCCATTTTTCTGATGCACGGCAATCGCGACTTCATGCTCGGCCAGGCCTTCTGCAAACAGGCCGGTTGCACGTTATTGAAGGACCCGAGTGTCGTGCAATTCAACGGCGAGCCGGTGCTATTGATGCACGGCGACAGCCTCTGCACCCGCGACGAGGCTTATATGAAGCTGCGTCGCTACCTGCGCAACCCGATCACCCTGTTCATCCTGCGGCACCTGCCGTTGCGCGCACGGCATAAACTGGCGCGCAAGCTGCGCAGCGAAAGCCGGACGCAGACGCGGATGAAGGCCAACGACATTGTCGATGTCACGCCGGAAGAAGTGCCGCGGATCATGCAGGAGTACGGCGTGACGACCTTGATCCATGGGCACACCCATCGCCCGGCCATTCACAAGTTGCAGATTGGCGAGCAAGCGGCCAAGCGCATTGTGCTGGGGGATTGGGACCGTCAGGGCTGGGCGTTGCAGGTGGATGAGCAAGGGTTTGCCCTCGCCCCCTTCAACTTCGCACCGCCGCCACAACTGGCAGCCCCCACGCTCTAACTGCCAAACACAAATCCCACTGTAGGAGTGAGCCTGCTCGCGATAGCGGTGTATCAGTCAACAAAGTTGTTGAATGTGATACCGCTATCGCGAGCAGGCTCACTCCTACAGTTTGACCGCGTTGGGTTAATGGCCGGAGGCCGCAGGCCCCGCCTTCGCCGCGAACGGCGGTTTCGCCAGCCACACAATCACGATTAAGCCCATGAACGCCCACCCCAGCAACGTGAAGTAATCCACGGTGGAGAGCATGTAGGCCTGACTGGTCAGCACATGATCCAGCTGCGCATACGCCGGATTGCTCGGCCCGCCCAGCGCATTCAGCGCCTCGCGGGTCGCGGGCTCATAAGTGCTGATGCTTTCGCTCATATAGGCGTGATGCTGATCCGCCCGACGAATCCAGATCCACGTGGTCAGCGACGCCGCAAAACTGCCGCCCAAGGTCCGCAGAAACGTCGCCAGGCCCGCGCCGTCGGCGATCTGGCTCGGTGGCAGGTCCGACATCAGAATGCTCAAGGTCGGCATGAAGAACAACGCCACGCCAATGCCCATGAACAATTGCACCAGGGCGATATGCTGGAAGTCCACTTCGTTGGTGAACCCGGCGCGCATGAAGCAGCTCAGGCCAATCGCCAGGAACGCCAGGCCAGCCAGCAGCCGCAGGTCGAACTTGTGCGCGTATTTGCCGACAAACGGCGACATCAGCACCGGCAGAATCCCGATGGGCGCCACCGCCAGACCCGCCCACGTGGCGGTATAGCCCATCTGGGTTTGCAGCCATTGCGGCAGGATCAGGTTGATGCCGAAGAACCCAGCGTAACCCAACACCAACACAATGGTGCCGATGCGAAAATTGCGGTAAGCGAACAGCCGCAGGTTGACCACTGGGTGCTTATCAGTCATTTCCCAGATCACGAACACCGCCAGCGCAATCACTGAAATCGCCGCACCAATGAGGATGAAGTTGGACTCAAACCAATCAAGGTCATTGCCCTTGTCGAGGATCACCTGCAACGCACCGACACCAATGATCAGCGTGATCAACCCCACGTAATCCATCGGCTGGCGGCTGGTTTCCACCGGACGCGCCTTCAATTGCTGGCGCACCACCATCACCGCGAAGATCCCGATCGGCACGTTGATAAAGAAAATCCACGGCCAGCTGTAACTGTCGGTAATCCAGCCACCGAGGATCGGGCCGGCAATCGGTGCCACCACTGTGACCATCGCCAGCAACGCCAGGGCCATGCCGCGCCTGGCGGGTGGGTAGACCGCGATCAGCAGCGTCTGGGTCATTGGGTACAACGGCCCCGCCACCAGGCCTTGCAACACCCGGAAGCCAATCAGCTCGGGCATCGAGGTCGAGATACCGCAGAGAAACGAGGCCACGACAAAGAGAATGGTCGCCCAGAGAAACAGCTTCACCTCACCAAACCGGCGGCTGAGCCAACCGGTCAGCGGCAGCGCAATCGCATTGCTCACCGCAAACGAAGTGATCACCCAGGTGCCCTGCTCCGAGCTCACGCCCAGGTTGCCGGAAATCGTCGGCAGCGCCACGTTGGCGATGGTGGTGTCGAGCACTTGCATGAAGGTCGCCAGCGACAGGCCGATGGTGCTGAGCAGCAGGCTGGGCGGCGTGAAAGACGCGTTATTGCTCATCGTGAATCCCTTGAAGCCTGATTGGCGCGGCGCCTGTTACAGACGCAGCTGACCTTGTGTACGAGCCTTGTGGTGAGGGAGCTTTTGTGGCGAGGGAGCTTGCTCCCGCTCGGCTGCGAAGCAGTCGTAAAGCTTTTGGGGTCGCTTCGCGACCCAGCGGGAGCAAGCTCCCTCGCCACAAAGGCTCGCTCCCACAGGGTCGGTGTCAGCGCTGGACGGTTTTGCTGACCGCCGCGCTGTTGTCGTGGATCAACTGAGTGATCATCGCGTCGGCCTCGGCCAACTGACGGTCGTAGACGTTGGTGCTGAACGAAGCCTTTTGCGGCGGCTGTTGCGCCAGCACTGGGCCGCTCTGGTCGTGCAGGTTCACATCGACCTGAGTCGACAGGCCGACCCGCAATGGATGTTTCGCAAGCTCTTCGGCGTTGATGTGAATCCGCACGGGTACCCGTTGCACGATCTTGATCCAGTTACCGGTGGCGTTCTGCGCCGGCAACAGGGCAAATGCGCTGCCGGTGCCGGCGCCAAGGCTGTCGATGGTGCCGCTGAATTTCACGTCGCTGCCGTAAAGGTCGGCTTCGATATCGACGGGCTGACCGATGCGCATGTCACGCAGCTGGGTTTCCTTGAAGTTGGCATCGATCCACAGCTGATCCAGCGGAATAACCGCCATCAACGCGGTGCCCGGCTGGACGCGCTGGCCCAGCTGCACGGAACGTTTGGCGACATACCCGGTGACCGGCGCGATCAAGGTGCTGCGGGAGTTGTTCAAGTAAGCCTGACGCAATTGCGCGGCCGCGGACATCACGTCCGGGTGCGACGAAACCACGGTGTCATCCACCAAAGCACTGGTGGTTTTCAGTTGCTGCTTGGCGTTGGCCAAGGCGTTTTGCGCCGAGGTCAGGTCATCGCGAGCGTGGGACAGTTCTTCCTGGGAAATCGCACCGCCAGCGGCAAGGTTTTTTCGGCGATTGAAGTTGTCCTGGGTCTTCTGTACTTCGGCCTGCTGGGCGTTGACCTGGGCTTTCATGCCGTCGACGTTGCTGTACAAGCCGCGCACCTGACGCACGGTGCGGGCCAGATTGGCCTGGGCACTTTGCAGACCGACTTGGGCGTCATTCGGGTCGAAGTTGACCAGCACCTGGCCCTCATGGACCAGGTCGCCATCGTCGGCGCCAATACTGACCACCGTGCCGGTGACCAGCGGGGTGATTTCCACCACGTTGCCGTTAACATAGGCGTCGTCGGTGCTTTCATTCCAGCGCCCGTAGAATTCGTGATAGCCCCAGACACCGACACCGGCGAGGATCACCACGATCGCGAGCACCACCAGCATGATTTTGCGTTTGCGCGGGTTGCTGGTGTCTGGAGTGTTATCAGGGGTTTGTGTGTTTTCTGCAGTGGCCATGACCAATACCTTGAATTAATTGTGCTGCGTGGCAGGGATTGCGTTGGCCGCGGCCAGGGTCTCGCCCTGGAAGCCGCCGCCCAGCGCCTGCATCAGTTGGATCGACAGGTCGATCTGCTCGGCATTCAGGTTGGCCAACTGACGCTGGGCCTGAAGCAATTGCTGCTCGATGCTGAGTACGTCCAGGTAATTGCCGATGCCGGAACCGTACCGCTGGACCACGGTGTTGTAAGAATCCTGGGCAATGTCGGTGGCGTGTTGCTGCGCCCCGATCTGCCGGCCGATATCGCGCAACTGGTTGATGGTGTCGCTGACATCTCCCAGGGCTTTCACCAGGCTTTTGTTGTACTGCGCCACCGCGAGGTCGTAATCGGCGTCGCGGGAATCGAGGTCGGCACGCAGGCGGCCACCGTCGAAAATCGGCACAGAGATCGTCGGCGCAACGTTGAAGAAACGGCTTGCCGAACCAAACATCGCATCACCCAGCAACGACTCGGCACCGGCCGCGGCGCTCAGGTTGAGGTTGGGGTAGAACTGGGTCTTGCCGGCAGCGATGTTCTTGCTCGCGGCCTCGACTCGCCAGCGTGCGGCCACCAGGTCTGGACGACGACCGAGCAGCTCGGCCGGCAACACCGATGGCAACGCCACGGCGCTGGCTTGCAGGATCTTCGGCCGGGCGATTTCATTGCCCCGATCCGGGCCTTTGCCGAGCAGCACCGCCAAGGCGATTTTCGCGCTTTGCAGGCGTTTTTCGGCGTCGATCAGGCTGGCTTCGGAACTGGCTTCCAGGCTTTCGGTTTGCTGGAACTGGTATTGGCTGTCGATCCCCGAGCTCAGGCGGCGCCGGCTCAGGTCGAGCATTTGCTGGGTGCGCTTGAGGTCTTCATTGGCCAGGTCATAGACGATGTGCGCCTGACCCAGGTCGCTGTAGGCGCGGGCGACGTCGGCGGACAAGGTCAGTTGCGCGGCTTGTTGATCGACTTCGGCAGCACGGGCCTGACCCAGTGCGGCTTCCCAGGCATCACGCTGACCGCCCCAGAGGTCGAAGTTGTAATTGAAACTGGCACTGATGTTGCGCACGGTGGAGTAAGTATCACCCTGCCCGCTTGGGTCCTGATCCCGGGCCAGACGCGAACGGCTGACACCGGCGCTGGCTCGAGGGTCGGCATGCGCGCGGCATCGGCGGCATACGCGGCGGCGCTGGCCTGGTGGGCGCGAGCGTCGGCAATCTGCATGTCGGGGCTGTCGTGCAGGGCTTCGCGGATCAAGCCGTCGAGTTGCGGGTCGCCGAGGCTTTTCCACCAGTCACTTTTCGGCCAGGCCGCGGGCGACAGCGTCACACCGCTGAGGGATTGCCCGGCCTTGAGGTTTTTCGCATCGAGGCTGACGCCTTCAGTGGTCAGGCCGCTGTAGCTGGCGCAACCCGCCAGGGTCACGGCCGCCAGCACCAGGCTCAGGCCGGCACGCAAGGTTTTACTGCTCATTGGTCACCTACCCGCTGCAGCGTGATCGAGTCACCGGCTGCTACCAGGATTTTCTTGAGGATCTGTTCCAGGGTTTTCAGTTCTTGCGGGGTGATCGCGCCGGCCAGTTCATTCATGGCGTCGGCGCCGATTTCCGGCAGGCGGTCAGTCAATTGCTGGCCTTGCTCTGTCAGCACTAGTTTCACCTGGCGGCGGTCCGCCTCGGAACGTTGGCGGGCGAGGAAACCTTTCTGTTCCAGACGATCGAGCATGCGGGTCATCGAACCGCTGTCCAACGACAGGTGTCGGCACAGCTCGGCCGGGGTATCGACGCCGAACTGGGCCATGATGATCAGCACTTTGAACTGCGCGGCGGTGATGCCGTGGGGTTCCATGTGCGTGTCGATGATCCGGTCCTTGAGCAGCGCAGCACGCCCGAGCAGGAGGCCGAGATGGCAAGTGTGGAATGCGTCCGGGGTGAAATGTTTCATCTGACCACCAATTAGCTGCCTAGGCAGTGAATGTATGACGAGATGTTACTGCCTAGACAGCGAATGTCAACGTAATAGTTAGGTTGCTTTCTATTTGGCTGATAAATGGCGCGGGAAAGTTGCTTCGGATCGGTGACCGCAGCGCGCCCATCGCGAGCAAGCCCGCTCCCACATTGGATTTGTGTACGCCGCAGATCAAATGTGGGAGCGGGCTTGCTCGCGAAGGGAGCGACTCGGTTTCGGAGGGAAACGCGAGCTTAGAAATCCCGCTTGTAGAAGATATCCAGCGAGCTGGCCACGCCGCCAGCGGCTTCGAGGTAAACCTTTTTGCTCAGCTTGTAGCGCAAGGCAATGGTGTTGGCCGGTTCGAACACGCCAACGCCATAGCGCAAGGTGAGTTTTTCCGAAAGGTTGCCGCTGGCCACGACGCTGGTGGTGTTGCCGCTGCCTTGGGTGTCGAGCTGGAAGTCCTGAATCCCCAGGTCATTGGCCAGTTTGCCGGTCATCCCCGCACTGCCCATCAGGCCCAACCCGAGCGCCGCCTGGGCCAGCATGTTGTTGTCTTCCCCGTTGCTGCTCAGCGGACGCCCGAGCACCAGATAGGACAAGGCCTGTTCCTGGCTCATCGCCGGCTCGGAGAAAATCTGCGTGGTCGGCTGCTCGGCGCTGCCGCTGAGGCGAATGCCGGCGATTACGTCGTCGGTCTGGCGAATGGCTTCGATGTCCAGATACGGCTGGTCAATCGGGCCAGCGAACAACAGCCGTGCACGACGCACCGTCAGCCGCTGGCCATAGGCTCGATAACGCCCATCGTTGAGCCAGAGCTCACCGCGGGTGTCCATGTTGTCGCCGATGTGCACATGACCTTGCAGGTTGGCGGTCAGGCCAAACCCGGCAAAACTGAGCTTGTCCTCACCCACCACCACGTCGATGTCCATCTTCATGGCTAGCGGCGGCTTACCCTCTTCGGTCTGTTGACCGACGATCACCGTGTCATCGGAAACCTTGACCGTCGACGGCGGCAACTCGCGAACGGTGATTTCGCCCTTGGGCACCCGCACTTTGCCGGCGATCGCCAGCTGGTCGTCCTTCATCGAGATCTTCAGGTCCGGCGCCACTTCCAGCTTGGCATAGGGTTCGACGGTGACTGGCAATTGCGTGCCTTTGAGCGTCAGGTCCACCACCAACGCCTGCCCCCAGGCGATGTGGCCGTTGAGACTGCCCTGCCCGCTCTTGCCGCTTTTCCAGCCGCCGTTCAATTGCACTGTTTCGCCGGCGATCTGTGCTTGAAGCTGCAAGCCCTGCAACTCCATCGGCAATTCAGGCCCGGACACTTCGCCGTCGCTGAGCAGCAGATTACCGTTCACCTGCGGCGTCAGCAGATCGCCGGACAGCGTGCCACTGCCGTTCAAACGGCCGGTGAGTTTCTCGACCATCGGCACAAACGGCCGCGCCACCGACAGGTCCAGTCCGCTGAGACGGAACGAACCGGTGAGCGGTTTGTTTTTCGGCAGCGGATTAATCTGCGCCTGCACCCTCAGTTCGCCAAGCTTGCCGCCGACGAAGTTGAGGTCAGTGTCGATGCGTTTGGGCGTGAGTTTGCTGGTGAGTTTCAGGGTCTGGTACGGGAAGTCCAGCCACTGATCCTTTTCCTTAATGCGCAATGTGCCGCCGCTGGCATCGACGCTGACCTGACCGTCCGGGCCACTGGCCGGCAGATCGAGTTGCAGGTCGGCATTAAGTTTGCCCTTCCAGGCGAAATCCTTCGGCAACCATTGCGCCAGGCTTTCAATCGGGAATTGTTTGAGGTGATAACGCAGCTTCGGCTCTGGCATCAGGCGCTGGTCTTCGCCACACAAACTGGCCTGACCGGACATCCAGCAATGCGCACCGAAGTTGATTTTGCCGTCCGCCAGCCGTTCAAGCTTCGCCGGACCTTGCAGCTTCCAGTCCTGGCCGCCGGCCTGGATATCGCCGCTGGCCAGGCGTCCGCGCCAGTTGCCCTTGTCCAGCGCGCCGTCGAAGCCGAGCGCCAGTTTCAGCTTCGGTCCTTGCAGGTCGAGGGCGAGTTTCTGGTTTTTGATATCGCCCTGGCCGCTGGCGGTCAGCGTGCCCAGTGACGTATCGCCAGCCTGGATGCCGCTGCCCTTGAGGTCGATTTTCGCCCGTTGCGCGCCATCGAGGGTCGCGTCCAGGTTCAGGCTTCGCAGGCGATTGTCTTCGAAGGCCAGTTGCGCGCCTTGCAGCCCGAGCTTGCCTTGCGGTGCCTTGAGCGTGCCGGCGACATCAATGCGACCGTTGAGTTGACCGCGCAGTTGCGGCCAGAGTTGGGCCAGACGTGGCAGCTTGATGTCGATCTGGCCGGCGAGTTTCTGTTGCAGGCTGCCCTTGCCGTTGATGCTGTTGTCACCGAGGCGGATTTGCAGCGCGTTGAGGTTCCATTGCTCACCGCCGCCATCGGCCTTGGCCTGGATCACCGCCGGTTGCCCGCGCAGTTTGCCTTTGAGGTCGAGGTCGGCGCTCAGGCTGAGCTTCTCATTCTTCATCTCGCCTTTACTGCGCAACGGCCCGGCCAGCGTCCCCGGCAACTCCGCGACCCAATACGCCGGGTTGATCGCCGACAGATCGAGCGCAGTGTCCCAGGCAATGCCATCGGCAAATTGCAGGTTCAGATGCCCCACGGCCTTGCCCTGCCCGGCTTCGAGTTGAATCTGTTGCAGATAGATTTTCGTCAGGTCGCCGCTGAACGGGCTTTCGAGGCTGAACGCACCTGCCGGGCCATCCAGTGCAGATTTGAAGTGACCGATGTATTTTCCGTCAGTGTAGGAGACTTCACCGTTGAAGCTGCGTAACGCCACTTCGGGTTCGTCGATCAGTGGATAAAGGCTGTGCCACGGAAAATCCAGCCAGTCGATTTTCGCATCGGCGCTCAGGCCTTTGCTCCAGTCGAGGTTGCCGGTGAGCTTGAGGTTTTGCTTGTCGTTGGCGGTCAGGTCGAGGGCGGCAATCTGCGCGCCGTTGGCGTCGACCTTGCCTTGCAGCAACAACGCGATCGGGCCTTTTTCCGCGGGCAGCGTGGCTTTGCCGAGCAACTGGTAACCGTTTTTCAGGTCGCCGTCGCCGGTGAGCTCCAGTTGATTGAGTTGCAAGGTGTCCGGTAGATCGGCAATGGGTTTGAAGCCGTCGGCTGTGATCCGTACTTTGGCCGGAAGATTGTCCACCAGCGGTTGCACTTCGCCGGTCAGTTGCCCGTTCAAGTAACCGCTGCTGTCGGCTTTCAGGTTCAGGGTTTTCAGCAGGTCGCCGTCCACCTTCAGCGCCAGGCGCCATGGCTCGGGGGCCGGTAGGGTTAACGTGCCTTCGGCCTTGAGCGGCCAGTTTCCGGTGGGTTGCAGCAGGCCGGACAGGTTCAAACTCAAATCGTCACGTTGCAACTTCACCGAGTCGATCTGCATGCCCTGTGCGGTCCAGTGTGCGGCCAGTTGCAGGCCTTTGAGTTCTTCGCTGCCGTTGAACAGCAAGCTGCCGACCTGGACGTCGCCCAGTTCAATCGCCAACGGTAACTTCAGATCAGGAAGCTCGATATCGCCGCTGCTGTCTTCATCGATACCCGGTGGAAATTGCAGGCTGACCTGATCGGCCTTCAATTGCTCGATGCACAAGGTCATGCGCGTCAGGCACAGCGGTGACCAGGCGAATATCGGTTTGCTCAGTTCAACCCGGCTGGTGTCTTGCTGCCACAGCAGACGATCGGCACTCCACTGCCCGCCCAATCGGCCCTGAAAATTCTCCACGGTCAAACCCGGCACAAAACCGAGTGCCCAACGGCTGCCCGTCGCCGTGCCCAGCACCGTGGTCACGGCCAGGAGGACCAGCATCAGCAGCGCCAGAAACGCCAGCAGCGTTATTTTCAAACCATGCTTCACAGCTCGGGCCCCATGGAAAAGTGCAGTCGAATGCCGCCGTCGTCGTCCATCGCATGGGCAAGGTCGAGGCGAATCGGCCCCACCGGGGAAACCCAGCGCACGCCGATACCCACGCCGGTCTTGAGGTTCGGCAGTTCAAGTGTATTGAAGGAGTTACCCTGGTCAACGAAGGTCGCGACCCGCCATTTTTCGGCGATGGAGTACTGATATTCGACGCTGCCGGCGATCATGTAGCGGCCACCGATGCGGTCGCCCTCGGAGTTCTCCGGGGACAGGCTTTGATAGTCGTAGCCGCGCACACTCTGATCGCCACCGGCGAAGAAACGTAACGACGGCGGTATGGATTTGTAGCCATTGGTGGCGCTGCCGCCGACCTGCACCCGACCGAGGAAGCGGTGTTTATCGAAGACCGTGGTCAAGCCTTTGACCAGCGCGGTGCCGTAGACCAGGTTGTTGTCCGAACCCAAACCTTCCTTGGCCACTTTGGTCTCGAATTCCAGGCGATAGCCGTTGTGCGGGTCGATGCGGTTGTCGCTTTTCAGGTAGGAATAACTGACGCCGGGCATTAGCAATGTGCTGAGTCCTGAGTCGTCGCCGAGCCGGTATTCCTCGCGCTGCCACTTGAGCGACACCACGCGCTGCCAACCGCTGGGCAACTTGCTGTGCCATTCGGGGCCGAGGGTCAGGAGTTTGCTGAGAGAGTCCTTGTCGGCGATTTCTTCGTTTTGATAACCGCCGGCGAAGCGCAATTTGTCGGTCAGCGGTGGGTCCAGAGGGATGTCGTAGAACACCCCGACGTTCTGCCGCGGCGCCGAGATTTCGGTCTCCCAGCCATAGCTGTGCCCCTGCGGGTTGACCCAGTGCCGGGTCCAGTTGGCCTTGATCCGGGGGCCGACATCGGTGGAATAACCCAGCCCCAGGCCCATGGTCCGTGGTTTGCGGGTTTCGAGCTTGACGTCGACCGGGATCACATCGTTCCTGGACGCCGTCGGTGCCGCATCCACCCGCACACTTTCAAAATAGCCGCTCGATTGCATCGCCTGATTGAGCTCGGCGATCAGCTCTGAGTCGTAGGGCGCGCCTTCCTTGAACGGCACCATACGCCGCAGCAGGTCTTCATCGAATGGCGTGTCGCCCTCGAAACTGACCTTGCCCAGTGAATAGCGCGGGCCGCTGTTATAGATGAGCTCGATGTCGGCCACGCCGGCACGCGGGTCTACCGACAATTTCTGGCTGGAGAAGTAACCACTGAAAAAACCATAGCGCGAGGCCTGATTCTGGATCAGCCGTTTGGCGTCTTCGTAATGCCCATGGTTCAGCACTGCGCCGGTTTTCAGCGCATTACTTTTGGGGACACGAAAGGATTTGAGGGCGGCGGCCGGGCCGTCGATGCGAATAGTGACGTTGCGCAAATGCACCGGCTCGCCGGGATCGATATTTAGCACCAGACGCGGTGTCTTGCCGACCTTCACGTCGCTGTCGATCTGCGGCTGGTAATAACCCAAGGCCTGGGCGGCCTTGCGCGCCTGTTCCTCGGCGCCACGACTGAAGCGCAGCAAGGCTTCTTCGTCACGATCGCCGAGGCTGCCGATATAGCCCTCTATATTGGCTTTCAGTTCATCGTTGGACGGTTTGATCCGCACATCCAATTCACTTTGCGCCAGTGCCGCGCAGCTGGTGAACAGCATCAGCACGCCACTGGTAATTCTTCCTGGAAACTTCATAGGCGCGGATGCTATCACGAGCTTGGGAGCGTGATAGAGCCTGGCGTGCGGTGAAAGTTCTACCTTTATGCCGTTGCTGTTTGTAACACCTGGGGATTGGCGTGGAAAAACACGTGTTCGCGAATCGGTCCGACGGCGACCTCGCCAATTTCCTCATAGCCCTGACGCTTATAAAACTCGAGGTAACGAGGATTCCCGGTGTCGAGGATCACGCCCTGGGAAGTTTCATCGACGGCACACCAGTTGTGCACCGCTTGCAGCAGTTGCTCACCGAAGTGTTTGCCTTGGAACTGCGGATGAATCCCCAGCAACGGCAGGACGTGCACCGAGTCGGAAGGTACACAGGCTGCCACAGCGGCGTGGTAATCGAGGTAGCGACGGGTGCAACGAAAACCGGTGCTGAGCACCATGCGCAAACGCCAGGCCCAACTTTCAGTGATGCCCAGTCGACGCTGAGGCGGGGCGATCAAGGCGATGCCGATCAGGCGGTCGTTGACCAGCAGGCCGATGGCCGGCAGATCCTGAAGAAAGTGTTGTTTGACCAGTTCGCGCACCGTCGCCCGCACACGATGTTCATAGCCGGGACGTTCGGCCTCGAACAGGTAGCCGAAGGTCGGTTCGTGCCGGTAAGCGTGGTACAGCAGGGAGCGCGCTTCGTGGGCGTAGCCGCTGTCGAGCATGTGGATATCGGCAATGGCGGTTGAGGTTTCGGGCATAACGGTAGATCTCCCCGGGGCGCCGCTCAAAATGGTGGCGCTCTTATTGGTACGAGCCTTTGGGTGGTAATACAGTTCCCCCACAGGTATAGACCAAGGCGGGATCTTCATCGACTGGACTGGCCTCTTCGCGGGCAAGCCACGCGCCCACAGGTTCTGTGGCGTACACAAATTTTGCGTTCGCTCGAGCCCCCTGTGGGAGCGTGGCTTGCCCGCGAAGAGGCCGGCATAGACAACCCATCTCTGACAGAACACGGTAACTCCCCAGCCTCAACACTGGCCCGATTCCTACAGGTCAGCTAGCATCGCCCTTTTGCCAGGACTGCCGACCATGAAGATCGTCTCCTTCAACATCAACGGGCTGCGCGCTCGCCCGCATCAGCTGGCGGCGCTGATCGACAAGCACCAGCCGGATGTGATCGGGCTGCAGGAAACCAAGGTTCACGACGACCAGTTCCCGCTGGCCGAGGTACAGGCGCTGGGTTATCACGTGTATTTCCACGGGCAGAAAGGCCATTACGGCGTCGCCCTGCTCTCGCGCAAAGAACCGATTGCCCTGCATAAAGGTTTCGCCACCGACGAAGAAGACGCCCAGCGGCGCTTCATCTGGGGTACGTTCGCCGACGCCAATGGCGTGCCGGTGACCATCATGAACGGCTATTTCCCACAGGGCGAAAGCCGCGATCACCCGACCAAGTTCCCGGCCAAGGAGCGTTTCTACGGCGACCTGCAGCAGTTGCTGGAAAGCCAGTTCAGCAATGAACAGCCGGTGGTGGTGATGGGCGACGTGAACATTTCCCCGGAAGACTGCGACATCGGTATCGGCCCGGACAACATGAAACGCTGGCTGAAAACCGGCAAATGCAGCTTCCTGCCGGAAGAGCGCGAGTGGATGGCCCGCCTGAAAAACTGGGGCTTGGTCGACAGTTTCCGTCACTTGAACCCGGACGTGGCCGACCGTTTCAGCTGGTTTGACTACCGCAGCCGCGGCTTCGAAGACGAACCCAAGCGTGGACTGCGGATCGACGTGATCATGGCGTCCCATGGCTTGTTGCCGCGCGTGAAGGATGCGGGAGTGGACTACGAACTGCGCGGGATGGAAAAACCATCGGATCATGCGCCGATCTGGCTTGAGTTGAGCTGATCCTCTCGACCTCGACACAAATAAACTGTGGGAGCGAGCCTGCTCACGATAGCGCACTTACATTCAATACACGTGTTGGCTGTTATGCCCTCATCGCGAGCAGGTCGGATCGCCGCACCGTCGCTCCCACATTTAGTAACTGTCATCTTTCGGACATCTTACTGACTTAATCTCCCGGCACTTCCTTTGGCCAAATAAGGTGCCGGCATGACGCTGCGCAGATTATTCCTGTTGATGCTGTGCGCCTTTTTGCCCTTCACGGCCTCGGCGGGCGATCTGCCGGTTCCCGGAAACGGCCCGGTCCTGCGCATCCAGGGTTCCAACACCATCGGCGCCGCACTGGGGCCGGCACTGGTCGAAGGACTGATGCGCGAACAGGGCCTGCTCAAGGTTCACAGCGAAATCCCCGATACAGCCAACGAACAACGCATCGTCGGCGAAACCGTTCAGGGACGCCGGGTGGTGGTGGAAGTCGCGGCCCATGGTTCCAGCACCGGTTTCAGCGCCTTGAAAACCGCCTCTGCCGACCTCGCCGCCTCCTCGCGCCCGATCAAGGACAGCGAACGGGCAGAGCTCAAAACCCTGGGTGACTTTAAAAGCCCCGGTGCCGAGCAGGTCATCGCCATCGATGGACTGGCGATCATCCTTCATCCGCAAAATCCGCTGAACCAACTCAACACAGAACAACTGGCGCGAATTTTCAGCGGTGAGGCAAAAACCTGGGAAGAACTCGGCGGCCGTGGTGGGACGATTCATCTCTATGCGCGAGATGACCAATCGGGCACCTACGACACCTTCAAGGAACTGGTCCTCAGTCGCCGTGGGAAAACACTCAATAGCACCGCGAAACGCTTCGAATCCAGCGAGCAATTGTCCGACGCCGTCAGCCAGGATCCGCAAGGCATCGGCTTTATAGGTTTGCCTTACGTGCGCCAGGCCAAAGCCGTGGCGATTGCCGATGGCCAATCCCAAGCCATGTTGCCGCTCAACAGCCTGATTGCCACTGAGGATTACCCGCTGTCCCGGCGGCTGTTCTTTTACCTGCCGCCCAACGGGAAAAATCCATGGGCGCAAGCGCTGGTGGCCTTCGCGCAAAGCAGCAAAGGCCAGGCGATTGTCGCAGACAACGGTTTTGTCGCGCAGACCGTGCAGGCCATGAGCGTCACGCCGAACGCCTTGATGCCCGAGGGTTATCAGGCGCTCAGCCGCCACGCCCAGCGGCTGTCGGTGAATTTCCGCTTTGAGGAAGGCAGCGCGACGCTGGACAACAAGGCCCGACAAGACTTGTCACGGGTGTTCGACTATATAAAGCAGCGCGGCAAAACCAATCGACAGGTGACGCTGGTGGGGTTTGGTGATGCCAAGAGCGATCCGGCGCGTGCCGATTTGTTATCGAAGCTGCGGGCGATGGCGGTGCGGCGGGAACTGGTGAAAAGCGGCGTGGTGTTTCGCGAGATTCGCGGCTTTGGCGCAGAGATGCCGGTGGCGGCGAATAGCGCGGATGAGGGGCGGATCAAGAATCGGCGGGTTGAGGTTTGGGTGTATTGAGTCAGATGTTGCGGTGTTGAATGGGTCGACGCCTTCGCGGGCAAGCCTCGCTCTTACAGAGAATAGTGATCCCTGTAGGAGTGAGGCCTGGCCGCGAAGAACGATGACGCAGTCTTACTGCCCGCTACGCATCATCTCTTTCGGCACGTACTTGCCGATCTCGAATTTGCCGATCGCCGCGCGGTGCACTTCGTCCGGGCCGTCGGCCAGGCGCAGGGTGCGTTGCATGGCATACATGTAGGCCAGCGGGAAATCGTTGGAAACCCCTGCTCCGCCATGGATCTGGATGGCCCGGTCGATCACCCGCAAGGCCACGTTCGGCGCGACGACTTTGATCTGCGCAATCTCGCTCTTCGCCACCTTGTTACCGACGGTGTCCATCATGTACGCCGCTTTCAACGTCAGCAGGCGTGCCATGTCGATTTCCATCCGCGAGTCGGCGATCTTGTCGATGTTGCCGCCCAAACGTGCCAGCGGTTTACCGAATGCGGTACGGTTGACCGCACGTTTGCACATCAACTCAAGCGCACGCTCGGCCATGCCGATCGAGCGCATGCAGTGGTGAATCCGGCCCGGGCCAAGGCGACCTTGAGCGATTTCGAAGCCGCGTCCTTCGCCCAGCAGGACGTTTTCATACGGCACGCGAACGTTTTCAAACAGCACTTCGGCGTGGCCGTGAGGCGCGTCGTCGTAGCCGAACACCGGCAGAGGACGAACGATCTTCACGCCCGGGGCATCCACCGGCACCAGGATCATCGAGTGCTGGGCGTGGCGTGGCGCGTCCGGATTGCTCAGGCCCATGAAGATCAGGATCTTGCAGCGTGGATCGCAGGCGCCTGAGGTCCACCACTTTTTGCCGTTGATCACCCACTCGTCGCCGTCACGCACAGCGCGGGCAGCCATGTTGGTGGCATCGGACGAGGCCACGTCCGGTTCGGTCATGGCGAACGCCGAGCGGATTTCGCCACGCAGCAGCGGTTCGAGCCAGCGTTGCTTCTGTTCTTCGTTGGCGTAACGCACCAGCACTTCCATGTTGCCAGTGTCTGGCGCGGAGCAGTTGAAGGGCTCAGGGCCGAGCAGGGAGCGGCCCATGATTTCCGCCAATGGCGCGTATTCGAGGTTGGTCAGGCCGGCACCGAGCTCGGACTCAGGCAGAAACAAATTCCACAACCCTTCAGCCTTGGCCTTGAGTTTGAGCTCTTCCATGATTGCGGTCGGCTGCCAGCGATCACCTTCGGCAACCTGACGCTCGAACACGGCTTCGGCGGGATAAACGTAGGTGTCCATGAACGCTGTCACGCGCTCACGCAGTTCCTGAACCTTGGGCGAATAAGCGAAATCCATGAGCAGTTACCTTCTTGGGCAGAGGTTGTTTAGGTCATGCAATCGATGCTAGAACAGCGTTGATAATTTACCTAGCCTATTCTCAGCGTGTATTAACATTCATCACCGATATATGATCGGCTGATTGAGAACCAACAATAAGAGTGCAGCGCAATGAATCTGAGCAAGGTCGACCTCAACCTTTTCATCGTCTTCGACGCGATCTACACCGAAGCCAACCTGACCCGTGCCGGGCAGATTGTCGGCATTACTCAGCCAGCCGTCTCAAACGCTCTGGCCCGCCTGCGCGAGACCTTCAACGACCCGTTGTTCGTGCGCACCGCGCAAGGCATGGTGCCGACGCCGATGGCGCAAAACATCATCGGGCCGGTGCGTAACGCCCTCTCCCTGCTGCGAGTGTCGGTGCAGGAAAGCCGAATCTTCAACCCGTTGCAGGCGGTCAAGACCTACCGCATCAGCATGACCGACCTGACCGAAGCGGTGATCCTGCCGCCTCTGTTCCAGCGTCTGCGTCGCCTGGCACCGACGGTAATCATCGAAAGTTTTCTGTCCAAGCGCCGCGAGACCACCAAGGAACTGGCAGCCGGGCGTCTGGATTTTGCGGTGGATGCGCCGCTTAACACCGACCCGCAGGTGCGTCACGTCAAGTTGATGGAAGACCGTTACGTCTGTGCCATGCGTAAGGGCCATCCGCTGGCGGGCAAGGAGAAATTCACCCTCGAGGATTATCTATCGCTGACCCATATCCATATCTCCAGCCGCCGCAGCGGCCTGGGTCATGTCGACCTGGCCCTGGGGAAAATGGGCATCCAGCGCAAGATCGCCCTGCGCTCCCAGCATTATTTGATGGCGTCCCAGGTCTTGCAGCAGACCGACATGGTCATGACCGTGCCGGAGCGCTTTGCCCGTCGTCATGACTTGTACTCGGTGAACTTGCCGGTCAATGACGTGCCGCCGGTGGAAACTCACCTCTACTGGCACGAAAGCACCGACCAGGACCCGGCCAACCGCTGGATGCGCGAACAGATGATCGAGTTGTGCCAGCAAGTGACGGCGCATGAGAAGAAGCTCGATAAGGTGTAAGACTTGTTACCGCGTTATCGTTCATCGCGAGCAGGCTCGCTCCCACAGGGATCTGCGCCGTACTGTAGGAGCGAGGCTTGCCCGCGAAGAGGCCAGTGATACCAATGAAGATCCATGCCCCTTGACGTAAACGTCAACCTGCCATTAGCTTAGCGCCATGACCTTTTTCGAGCGCTTCCATGAGCAGCCAGACCTATAGCATTTCCGACCTCGCCCGCGAGCTCGATATCACCACGCGGGCCATTCGCTTTTATGAAGAGCAAGGCCTGCTCAGCCCTGAGCGTCGTGGCCAGGAGCGCGTGTATACGCCCCGTGACAAGGTGAGCCTGAAGCTGATCCTGCGGGGCAAGCGCATTGGCTTCTCGCTGGCCGAGTGCCGCGAGCTGATCGAACTCTACGACCCCACCGGCGGCAATCAGAAACAGCTGCAAACCATGTTGAACAAGATCGCCGAGCGTCGCGAACAGCTGGAGCAACAGATGCTCGACATCGAGCAGATGAAGCTCGAACTGGACACGGCGCAGGAGCGCTGCACCCAAGCGCTGGAACAGACGATCAAGAGCCAGGAAGTGGTTCAGTAGGTCAACACGCCCCATAGGGTTTTCTCAGCCTTCAGACAATCAGCACAGGTCGATTCCCATGTCCCTACCCTCTCATGTACGCCTGGTCGAAGTCGGTCCCCGCGACGGTCTGCAAAACGAAGCCCAACCCATTAGCGTTGCCGACAAGGTGCAACTGGTCGACGCGCTGACCGCTGCGGGCCTCGGCTATATAGAAGTCGGCAGTTTCGTTTCGCCCAAGTGGGTGCCGCAAATGGCCGGCTCCGCCGACGTCTTTGCGCAGATCCAGCGGAAACCGGGCGTGACCTATGGCGCACTCGCCCCCAACCTGCGCGGGTTTGAGGATGCAATCGCGGCCGGGGTCAAGGAAGTCGCGGTGTTCGCCGCGGCCTCTGAAGCGTTTTCCCAACGCAACATCAATTGCTCGATCAGCGAAAGCCTGGCGCGTTTCGTGCCGATCATGGATGCCGCCAAACAACACGGTGTCAGCGTGCGCGGTTACGTGTCCTGCGTGTTGGGTTGCCCTTACGAAGGTCACGTCGCCCCCGAACAAGTCGCCCGGGTCGCCCGCGAGCTCTACGCCATGGGCTGCTATGAAG
The DNA here is from genome assembly GCF_059695935.1 of Pseudomonas sp. LBUM1660. Classification (NCBI taxonomy): domain Bacteria; kingdom Pseudomonadati; phylum Pseudomonadota; class Gammaproteobacteria; order Pseudomonadales; family Pseudomonadaceae; genus Pseudomonas; species Pseudomonas sp. LBUM1660. The sequence goes on from NZ_CP166795.1 coordinate 4,067,231, forward strand.
TCTCTCTGGGCGACACCATCGGCACCGGCACCGCCGGCGCGACCCGCAAGATGTTCGACGTGGTTTCGGCCGATGTGCCGCGTGAAAAACTGGCCGGGCACTTCCACGACACCTATGGCCAGGCCATGGCCAACATCTACGCCAGCCTGCTGGAGGGTATCGCGGTGTTCGACAGCTCCATCGCTGGCCTCGGCGGCTGCCCTTACGCCAAGGGCGCCAGCGGTAACGTCGCCACCGAAGATGTGGTTTACCTGCTCAACGGCCTGGGTATAGAGACCGGCATTGATCTGGACGCGCTGATTTTGGCCGGCCAGCAGATTTGCTCCGTGCTGGGGCGACCGACCGGTTCGCGCGTGGCCAAGGCTCGCAGCGCACAGTGAGGCGTGCGGGTGTTACCGCTGTGCCTGAAACGTGGGGCACATGCGAGTAACACGGAAACAAATTGTCTGGTTTTGCCTGAACGGAAAATTCGAAAAAAAACACAACATATTGATTTATAACGATTTTTTAAAGTTGGCACGGCTCCTGCTATCTCTACTGCATAACAAGAACAAAAAAAGCGGCAAACCTAATAAAAATAAGACGTAACGACTCTGACATAACAAAAACAACACGGCAGAGACGCAGCTAACAGATTTTTTTGGAGAGGATGTGCTTTTCAGGGTGCTTTTCGGAGCAACCCGCAACCGGGCAGAGAACAATAAAACTACCTTCAGGTAGCTCCCGAACTGGTTGGATCGCTCAGCGAAAATGCAGATCAGCGCTCAAAAAAATACGTTTGCTCTTGATCCCGGATGGGGATCGACAAAAACAGCGGTAAAGGGTCACGGTCACTAAAAACAACAACAGACCGCCCCTCAATAATAAAAAATGAGCACGCGCAACGAAAATTAAAGGGGAGCTTCGGCTCCCCTTTGTGCTTTCTGCGATCCAGGTTTTCTCCACCGCCCCTGTGGGAGCCAGCCTGCTGGCGATCGCGGTGGTTCAGACAAATGAATGTTACAGACACTCCGCTATCGCCAGCAGGCTGGCCCCCACAAGGGAGAATTTGTCAGGCCTGCTTTTCGCGCAACTCCTCGATACTGATCTCGCGCATCCGGAATTTCTGGATCTTGCCGGTCACGGTCATTGGAAACTCTTCCACGAACTTGAAGTAACGCGGCGTCTTGAAGTGCGCGATGCGTTCCTTGCACCAGGTCTGCAGTTCTTGTTCGGTGGTGCTGTGGCCCGGGTGGAATTTGATCCAGGCGACAATCTCTTCGCCATAGCGCGAACACGGGATGCCGATGACTTGCACGTCCGCCACCGCCGGATGGGTAAAAAAGAACTCTTCCAGCTCACGCGGGTAAATGTTCTCACCGCCGCGGATGATCATGTCCTTGTTGCGCCCGGCAATGCACACGTAACCCTCGTCGTTCATGCTCGCCAGGTCGCCGGTGTGCATCCAGCCCGCCTGATCGATGGCTTCTGCGGTGCCTTGCGGGTTGTTCCAGTAAGCGAGCATCACGCTGTAACCGCGGGTGCAGAGTTCGCCAATGGTGCCGCGCGGCACGAGGTTGCCGGCCTCGTCGATGATCTTGCTTTCCAGTTGCGGCTGAGTCCGGCCGACGGTGGTGACGCGCAATTCCAGTTCGTCCGACGGACCGGTCTGCAACGACACCGGGCTGGTTTCCGTCATGCCGTAGGCAATCTGCACTTCACTCATGTGCATCTCGCTGATGACCCGGCGCATGACCTCGATCGGACAGGTCGCCCCGGCCATGATCCCGGTGCGAAGGCTCGACAGATCGAACTCGGCGCGTTTGGGTTGATCGAGCATGGCAATGAACATGGTGGGCACGCCGTAGAGTGCGGTAGCTTTTTCTTCGGCAACCGTGGTCAGGGTCAAGAGCGGATCGAACGCATCGTTGGGGTAAATCATGGTGCTGCCGTGGGTGATGCAGCCGAGGTTGCCCATGACCATGCCGAAGCAGTGATACAACGGCACGGGGATCACCAGGCGGTCATTGGCCGTCAGCCCGAGGCTTTCGCCGACCATGTATCCGTTGTTGAGAATGTTGTAGTGACTGAGGGTCGCGCCTTTCGGGAAGCCAGTGGTGCCGGAGGTGTACTGGATGTTCACCGCCTGATCAAAATGCAGACTGTCCTGGCGTTCACGCAATTGTTCGGCGGACACGCTGGCGGCGAGATCGCCCAGTTGCGACCACGGCAGGAAGCCCGATGGGGGTTGTGCATCCAGACTGATGACGCCGCGCAAGTCTGGCAGGCGTTCGCTCTGCAGCTTTCCGATGGTTTGCTCCGCCAGTTCAGGCATCAGGCCTTGCAGCATCCCGTGATAATCGGAGGTCTTGAACGCACCGGCGCAGACCAGCCATTGGCAGCCGGATTGCTTCAACACGTATTCGAGTTCGGAGCTGCGGTAGGCCGGGTTGATGTTGACCAGGATCACACCGATTTTTGCGCTGGCAAACTGGCTGATGCACCACTGCGCGCAATTCGGTGCCCAGATACCGAGGCGGTCACCGGCCTGCAAGCCGAGCGCCAACAGGGCTCTGGCGTGCAGGTCGACGGCGTCGGCGAGTTGCTGCCAGGTGTAGCGCAACCGCTGATGGCGCACGACCAGCGCCTCCCCGGCCGGGTATTGCGCGACCGTATTGTCGAAAGCCTGACCGATGGTCATCGCCAGCAAGGCTTTGTCCTGGGAACCACGGGTATAGCTGCGCTGCGGGCTTGCACTGGGTTGATCCATGACGACCCCTATTGTCTTTATTTGCGGGTTGGCGACCCAACCTTTAGGAGCGAAGCTTGCTCGCGAAGAGGCCAGTACATTCAACACTGATGTCGACTGATCTGACGCTTTCGCGAGCAAGCTTCGCTCCTACAGGATATGCCGCTATTCGATCTTGAACTGGCCCTACTCTCGCTCAAGTTGACGTTAACGTAAAGGGTGATTGACAGCCATTCGTCACAGGCTTACGTTAACGTAAAGGTGAGAGCCGAAACACTGCCCTCCCCACCCTACAAAAAAGCCAAAAGGTGACCCATGAGCTACCCATCCCTGAACTTTGCCCTCGGTGAAACCATCGACATGCTGCGCGATCAGGTTCAGTCCTTCGTCGCCAAAGAGATCGCCCCGCGCGCTGCTCAGATCGACATCGACAACCTGTTCCCGGCCGACCTGTGGCGCAAATTCGGCGACATGGGCCTGCTGGGCATTACTGTCGCGGAAGAATACGGCGGTGCTGGCCTGGGCTACCTGGCCCACGTGGTCGCCATGGAAGAAATCAGCCGCGGCTCGGCGTCGGTCGCCCTATCCTACGGCGCGCACTCCAACCTCTGCGTCAACCAGATCAACCGCAACGGCAATCACGAACAGAAAACCAAGTACCTGCCGAAGCTGATCAGCGGCGAACACATCGGTGCCCTGGCCATGAGCGAACCGAATGCCGGTTCCGATGTGGTCTCGATGAAGCTGCGTGCCGACAAACGTGGCGATCACTACGTGCTTAACGGCAGCAAGACTTGGATCACCAACGGTCCCGACGCCAACACCTACGTGATCTACGCCAAGACCGACCTGGAAAAAGGCCCCCACGGCATTACCGCGTTCATCGTCGAACGTGATTCGAAAGGCTTCAGCCGCAGCAACAAATTCGACAAGCTCGGCATGCGCGGTTCCAACACCTGCGAGCTGTTCTTCGACGACGTCGAAGTACCGGAAGAAAACATCCTCGGCGTGCTCAACGGCGGCGTGAAAGTGCTGATGAGCGGTCTCGATTATGAACGCGTCGTGCTGTCCGGCGGCCCGACCGGGATCATGCAGGCCTGCATGGACCTGATCGTTCCCTACATCCACGACCGCAAGCAGTTCGGCCAAAGTATCGGTGAGTTCCAGCTGATCCAGGGCAAAGTCGCCGACATGTACACCCAACTCAACGCCAGCCGCGCTTATCTGTATGCCGTGGCCCAGGCCTGCGAGCGTGGCGAAACCACACGCAAGGACGCCGCCGGCGTGATCCTCTACAGCGCCGAACGCGCCACGCAAATGGCCCTCGACGCGATCCAGATTCTTGGCGGCAACGGCTACATCAACGAATTCCCCGCCGGTCGTCTGCTGCGTGACGCCAAGCTGTACGAAATCGGCGCCGGCACCAGTGAGATCCGTCGCATGCTGATCGGTCGCGAACTGTTCAACGAAACCCGCTAAACGGAGCTGTCCATGGCTATCCTGCATACCCAGCTCAACCCCCGTTCGGCGGAGTTCGCGGCCAACAGCGCGGCGATGCTCAAACAGGTCGACGCGTTGCACACCCTGCTCGCCCAAGTGCAGCAAGGTGGCGGCCCGAAGGCGCAAGAACGCCACACCTCGCGGGGCAAACTGCTGCCGCGTGAGCGGATCAATCGCCTGCTCGATCCAGGCTCACCGTTTTTAGAGATCAGCCAACTGGCGGCCTACGCGGTCTACGGCGAAGACGTTCCGGCGGCTGGCGTGATTGCCGGGATCGGCCGTGTTGAAGGCGTCGAGTGCATGATCGTCGCCAACGACGCCACCGTGAAAGGTGGCTCGTATTACCCGCTGACGGTGAAAAAACACCTGCGTGCCCAGACCATCGCCCAGCAAAACCGCCTGCCGTGCATCTACCTGGTGGACTCTGGCGGCGCCAACTTGCCGCGTCAGGATGAAGTGTTTCCGGACCGCGAGCACTTTGGACGGATCTTTTTCAACCAGGCCAACATGAGCGCCATGGGCATCCCGCAGATTGCGGTGGTGATGGGTTCCTGCACGGCCGGTGGCGCTTATGTGCCAGCGATGGCTGACGAAGCGATCATGGTGCGCCAGCAGGCCACCATTTTCCTCGCCGGCCCACCGCTGGTGAAAGCCGCGACGGGTGAAGTGGTCAGCGCCGAAGACCTCGGCGGGGCCGATGTGCACTGCAAAATTTCCGGTGTCGCCGACCACTACGCAGAGAGCGATGAACACGCCCTGGCCATTGCGCGGCGCAGCGTCGCCAACCTCAATTGGCGCAAGCTCGGCGAACTGCAGCAGCGCACGCCGATCGCCCCGCTCTACGCCAGCGATGAGCTGTACGGCGTGGTCTCGGCCGACGCCAAGCAACCGTTCGATGTGCGCGAGGTGATCTCGCGGCTGGTCGACGGTTCGGTGTTCGACGAATTCAAGGCGCTGTTCGGGACCACGCTGGTGTGCGGCTTCGCGCATCTGCACGGTTACCCGATTGCGATCCTCGCCAACAACGGCATCCTGTTCGCCGAAGCCGCGCAAAAAGGCGCGCACTTTATCGAACTGGCCTGCCAGCGCGGCATTCCATTGCTGTTCCTGCAAAACATCACCGGCTTCATGGTCGGCCAGAAATACGAGGCCGGCGGCATCGCCAAGCACGGCGCGAAACTGGTGACCGCCGTGGCGTGTGCCAAGGTGCCGAAATTCACCGTGATCATCGGCGGCAGTTTTGGCGCCGGCAACTACGGCATGTGCGGGCGCGCCTACGATCCGCGCTTCCTGTGGATGTGGCCGAACGCACGCATCGGCGTGATGGGCGCCGAGCAAGCGGCAGGCGTATTGGTGCAGGTCAAGCGCGAGCAGGCCGAGCGCAGTGGCCAGGGTTTCAGCGCGGAGCAGGAAGCCGAGATCAAACAGCCGATCCTCGATCAATACGAAGAACAGGGCCACCCTTACTACTCCAGCGCACGGCTGTGGGACGACGGCGTCATCGACCCGGCGCAGACCCGCGATGTGCTGGCCCTGGCCTTGTCCGCGTCGCTGAACGCGCCTATCGAACCGAGCCGCTTCGGCGTGTTCCGGATGTGATACGACCCTGTAGGAGCGAGGCTTGCCCGCGAAGGCATCGGCACATCCAGCATCGATGTGACTTACAAACCGCCTTCGCGGGCAAGCCTCGCTCCTACAGAATAGAGCTGTGGAGACGGACAAATATGAGCGACTTCAACACCCTCGAACTGCTGACCGACCCACGAGGTTTCGCGACCCTGTGGCTCAGCCGTGAAGAAAAGAACAACGCGTTCAACGCCGAGATGATCCGCGAACTGATCCTCGCGTTGGACAAAGTGTCGACCGATGCCAGCCTGCGGTTTCTGCTGGTGCGCGGCCGCGGCAAGCATTTCAGCGCCGGTGCAGACCTGGCCTGGATGCAGCAATCGGCCGAACTCGATTACCACACCAACCTCGACGACGCCCGGGAACTGGCGGAATTGATGTACAACCTCGCCAAACTGAAAATCCCGACGCTGGCCGTGGTGCAAGGCGCGGCCTATGGCGGCGCGCTGGGCCTGATCAGTTGCTGCGATATGGCGATTGGCGCCGATGAAGCGCAGTTCTGCCTGTCGGAAGTGCGCATCGGCCTGGCGCCAGCGGTGATCAGTCCGTTCGTGGTGCAAGCCATCGGCGAACGCGCGGCACGCCGTTATGCGCTGACGGCTGAACGATTCGGCGGGCAACGGGCGCGGGAAATCAGCCTGTTGTCGGAGAGTTATCCGGTCGCTGAGCTGGAACAGAACGTGGAGAAGTGGATCGACAACCTGCTACTCAACAGCCCGGCCGCCATGCGCGTCAGCAAGGACTTGCTGCGTGAAGTCGGCAACGGCGCGCTGACCCCGGCGCTGCGCCGTTACACCGAGAATGCCATCGCTCGCATCCGCGTCAGCCCCGAAGGCCAAGAGGGCCTGCGGGCCTTTCTGCAAAAGCGTCCGCCGAGTTGGCAAGCACCGACCACCACCAAGGAGCCGCGTTGATGAGCGCACCTGTGATTACCTCTCTGCTGGTGGCCAACCGTGGCGAAATCGCCTGCCGGGTGATGCGCACCGCCAAGGCGTTGGGCCTGACCACCGTGGCCGTGCACAGCGCCACTGACCGTGACGCCCGGCACAGCCGCGAAGCGGATATCCGCGTCGACCTCGGCGGCAGCAAAGCCGCTGACAGCTATCTGCAAATCGATAAATTGATCGCTGCAGCCAAGGCCAGCGGTGCTCAGGCGATTCACCCCGGTTATGGCTTTTTGTCCGAGAACGCCGGGTTCGCCCGCGCAATTGAAGACGCCGGCCTGATCTTCCTTGGCCCGCCCGCCTCGGCCATTGACGCGATGGGCAGCAAGTCCGCCGCCAAAGCCTTGATGGAAACCGCCGGCGTACCCCTGGTGCCCGGCTACCACGGCGAAGCTCAGGATTTCGACACCTTCCGCGATGCCTGCGAACGCATCGGTTATCCGGTGTTGCTCAAGGCGACAGCGGGCGGTGGTGGCAAAGGCATGAAAGTGGTTGAGGACGTCAGCCAGTTGGCCGAAGCCCTCGCCTCGGCGCAACGTGAAGCGAAATCCTCGTTTGGCGATTCGCGGATGCTGGTGGAGAAATACCTGCTCAAACCACGTCACGTGGAAATCCAGGTGTTCGCCGATCAGCACGGCAACTGCCTGTACCTTAACGAACGTGACTGCTCGATTCAGCGTCGCCACCAGAAAGTCGTCGAAGAGGCGCCCGCTCCCGGCTTGAGCCCGGAATTGCGCCGCGCCATGGGCGAAGCCGCCGTGCGTTCGGCACAGGCCATCGGCTATGTCGGCGCCGGCACCGTGGAGTTTTTGCTGGATTCGCGCGGCGAGTTTTTCTTCATGGAGATGAACACGCGCCTGCAGGTCGAGCACCCGGTCACCGAAGCGATCACTGGCCTCGACCTGGTGGCCTGGCAGATTCGCGTGGCGCGCGGTGAAGCGCTGCCGATGACCCAGGCCGAAGTCCCGCTGATCGGCCATGCGATTGAAGTGCGCCTGTATGCCGAGGACCCGAGCCATGATTTCTTGCCGGCCACCGGGCGCCTGGCGTTGTATCGCGAGTCGGCCGAAGGTCCGGGACGTCGGGTCGATAGCGGTGTGGAGGAAGGCGATGAGATTTCACCGTTCTACGACCCGATGCTCGGCAAGTTGATAGCCTGGGGCGAAGACCGTGAACAAGCGCGGCTGCGGTTGTTGAGCATGCTGGATGAGTTTGCGATCGGCGGGCTCAAGACCAACATCAACTTCCTGCGCCGGATCATCGGCCATCCGGCGTTTGCGTCGGCAGAACTGGATACCGGGTTTATTCCGCGTTATCACGAGCAATTACTGCCAGAGCCTGCGGACCTCAGTGATGATTTCTGGCAAGCCGCCGCTCAGGCGTTTGCCCAGAGCCAGCCGGGTTCTCCGCGCGCAGACGACCTGAGCTCGCCTTGGGCTGTGGGCAATGGTTTGCGTGCTGGACTGCCAAGAGAAATCACCCTTCACCTCAGTTGCGAAGGACAGGACCGGGCGCTGACGTTGGGTAACGTTGATGCCCACACCGCACAGCTCAAGGGCGAGCAGCTGCTGACCGAGCACAACGGCGTGCGCCGCCAGCTCCGGGTCATTCGCCGTGGCGAAGTTGTGTATCTGCAGTGGGAAGGTGAATTACGCCGCATCGAGGCTTACGACCCGATCAGCGCTGTCGAAGCCAGTCACAGCCATCAGGGTGGGCTCACTGCCCCCATGAACGGCAGCATCGTGCGCGTATTGGTCGAGGCTGGGCAAACGGTTGAAGCTGGCGCGCAATTGGTGGTGCTGGAAGCGATGAAGATGGAACACAGCATTCGCGCGCCCCACGCCGGTGTGATCAAGGCCCTGTACTGCCAGGAAGGCGAGATGGTCAGCGAAGGCAGTGCGTTGGTCGAACTGGAAGAAGCGTGAAATGAAGATCGGTCCTACGCATGGCGCGGACCGATCTGATTAGAATTTGGCCGTTGCCTGAACCACCACGCCGAGGATTCGACACTCTTCGGTGAAAAGGGCTTTCGGATATGTCGGATTGAGCGGGACCAGGTAACGCTGCCCGCCCTCTTCGATCAGCTTGCGAAAGATCGCTTCAACACTGTCCGCCCATTGCGCGATCACCAGCTTTCCGGGTTCCGGCACAATGGCAGGGTCCACCAAGATCATCATGCCTTCGGCAACGCTGATTCCGCTGGGTGCAGTCATCGCGTCGCCGACCACCTCGAGCCAGAACGCCGCGCCCTGAGCGTGGTAATCGGTCAGTTCGAAACGCGGCTTGCCGTAGACCGAAAGCTCACCGTCACGCACCTGCGCTGGCTCGCGCCAGTCACTGACCGGGTAACGGAAGTACGGGTTGTACTTTTGCGTCAGGGACATCTCGTCGTCCTGCAGCACTAAGGGCTCCCGAATCACCATCGCCACTTCCAGAAAATCCATCCCGAGCGCCCGCAAGACACGATTCATGTCTTCGATGCTCGGCTGACGGCGTTTATTCAGCCAGTGACCCACGCCGCCCTGGGACATCCCGAGGCGATCGGCGAGTACTTCCTGAGTGATTTTTAGCTCACTCATCTTGGCTTTGACCAACTCAATCCATTTATCCATGGGCGGCACGATACGTGGCGGACTCCGGGCAACAAAACACAAATTGTAGTATTTAAATTCTCGTCACAAATACAGTTCGTACTAGGATTGGTTCACGGATCTGAATCTATCACGGAGCTTGCCATCGCTATGACGTTACCCCGCAATGACCTGTCGGATATGCAAATGGACACCACCCTCACCTCGCCCAAAGGCAACGCCGCCGCGCAAAAAGCTTTGGACTATTACTTGAAACCAACTGTGTCAGAAGCGGTGGTCGAGGAGCGATTTTTTGATGTAAACCCTGCGGTCAGCGGTGAAGAAGCGCTGGTGCATGCGTCGGATCTGTTGCGCTGTGCCGCAGCGACCGCCTACGAGTCGGCAAACAACCTGCACGGCGCAAGTCGGGACCTGGCCTTTTCGACGGTGCATATGATCGACATGGCCAAGGCGATGATTGATCGTTCTTTACAGGGGCAGCGCGTTTGAGTCGGACGCACTTTTGAGGAAGACGGGAAAGAATTTTCCAATCGTGCAGATAAAATCATTTGACTTGCAAACGAGAATGATTATTATTGCATGCATCTGGTCGCGAGATCAGTCGATGGACCAAGAGACCTTAGGTCGGTCTCCTGGACTATCTCCTCATCAGGCTAATCACGGTTTTTGACCCGGCTTTTGCCGGGTCTTTTTTTTGCCAGTTATTCTGGCTTTGGCTTCAGGCTAATGAAGTCTTCAGGTGTTGCGAATTCGATTGGCGCGGATGATATCAAAAGAATATCCATTGGCAAGAAAGCCCGGCAGCATTGGCCCAGACGAATGAAAAATAGCACTTGAGAATCAATCGCACAGTCTCTAAGCTGCGTCTGCGTCAAGGAAGACGCCCCCCTTCTTACCCCGCAATTTCCCCCGGTTTTTCCCTTCCCAGCGTGTAAAGTAGCAGCCATAAAATCATATTCAGGAATCGACTATGACCGTGGCTAAATCCTCTTTCGACATCAGTGCAAATTTCGACAGCGGCAACATCGAAGTGCTGGACATCAGCAATCCACTTCAAGCCCTGCTGGCCATCAAACCAGACACCCGCAGCCCGCATTTCCAATGGTTCCATTTCAAGGCCAGCGGACTGCATGTCGGCCAGGAGCACTGGTTTCGTCTGAACAACGCCAGCAAATCCTCTTACAACAAGGCCTGGGACGGTTATCAGGCGGTGGCGTCCTACGACCACGTCAACTGGTTCCGCGTACCGACCATCTTCGAAGGCGACTGCCTGCGCTTCAGTCTCGAAGCCACCGCCACCCACGCCTGGTTTGCCTACTTCGAACCCTACAGCCGTGGCCGTCACGATTGGTTGATCGAACAGGCGCTGACCAAGGCTGGCACCGAACTGCTCGCCACCGGCAAAAGCGTGGAAGGTCGTGACATCCAGTTATTGCGTAAAGGCACCGGCGCCGAAGGTCAGCGCAAAGTCTGGTTGATTGCCCAGCAACACCCCGGCGAACACATGGCCGAGTGGTTCATGGAAGGTGTAATCGAACGCCTGGAAAAACACGACGACCCGACACTGAACAAATTGCTGACCAGCGCCGACCTGTACCTGGTGCCGAACATGAACCCGGACGGCGCCTTCCACGGTCACCTGCGCACCAACGCTATGGGCCAGGACCTGAATCGCGCCTGGCAGAGCGCCAGCCAGGACATCAGCCCGGAAGTGCTGTTCGTTCAGCAGCAAATGGAAAAGTACGGCGTCGACTTGTTCCTCGACATCCATGGCGATGAAGAAATCCCCTACGTGTTCACCGCCGGTTGCGAAGGCAACCCGGGCTACACGCCGCGCATCGAAAAACTCGAAGAGCATTTCCGCAGTCATCTGAAACACCTGACCAAGGACTTCCAGAGCAAGCACGGCTACACCCGCGACGAACCGGGCAAAGCCAACATGACGCTGGCCTGTAACAGTGTCGGTCAGAAATTCGACTGCCTGTCGCTGACCCTGGAGATGCCCTTCAAGGACAACGACGACGCGCCCAACGCACTGACCGGCTGGTCGGGCAAGCGCTCCAAGCAGTTGGGCAAGGACGTGCTGACGACCGTTGCCGATATGATCGATACCCTGCGCTGATCACCTCGATGGCTGCATGCCCGGCATGCAGCCATGATGCCTTCAGCCGCGATCCTTCCCGCGCAACATGCTGTCCAGCACCTCATCGCGTCGCACCCAGCCGTGAAACAACGCTGCCGCCAGATGCAGCAACACGGTCAGGAACAGCAAGTACGCCAGATACCCGTGAGCCTTGCGCAAAAACGCAAACATCTGCGCATTGGCGGGCAGGATCGATGGCAGCTGGAACGAATTGCTGAGCATCACCGGATCCCCGGCCGCTGAAATCATCGCCCAGCCCAGCAGCGGCAAAACCAGCATCAACACGTACAACAAAACATGCGAAGCCTTCGCCGCCAACACCTGCCAACCGGGCAAATCCGCCGGTAAGGGTGGCTGCTGAGTGGAAAAGCGAACGACCAGGCGCACGATCACCAGCAACAGAATCGCAATGCCCAACGGTTTGTGCAGATGGATCAACCACTCATGCCGCTCGGACACCGAGGCCACCATGCCCGCGCCGATAAACAGCATTGCAATGATCATCAGCGCCATCAGCCAATGCAGCAGCCGCGCCAACGGCGCGAAATGATTCGGTTGAGCACTCATTGATGAGCCTCCTGTTTAGCGTTGGCGGCAGGCAACTGATTGACTTCACTGGTGCGGCGCAGATAGGAACTGGCGTACCCCGCCGAGCGAGCGGCGAGCAACGGGTCGTCGGAACCTTCGATTCCCGCCGGCAAGACGAGCGGGTCGTAGTTGATGTCGCGGCACTCGCCATCGAGTTGCGGTTGCGTGCGTTCAAGCACCAAGGTGCCGGCATTCACCACTTTGCGCCCGTCAGGCCAAGCCTTGCTGGCGTCGTTGACCGGATCACCGGCGTTCGCAAGGGTGAAGTTCAACTGCCAACGCAGCGGCCCGGCGGACAACCGCTGAACCAGGTCTTTTTCAAGGAAGTCAGCCCCTTCAGGCGCCGTGGCACCCGCGGCATCTTTCGCTATCGGTGTCATGCTCCAACGCACCGCTTGGCGCTGACCGGCCGCGTTCACCAGGTAAAACGCGTTGACGCTGTTGTACGTCTCCGTCGCATAGCTGGCCGAAGGCTTGGCCGTCTTGATCCAGGCCAGGAATGGTGCGGCTTCCGGGTGAGCTCCAAAGAACGCCGGAACCGCCGCAGGATTGGGCTTGCCGGTGGCCGGGTCCGGCGATTGTGCTTGCTGCAATTGATAGAACGCGTCAGGCGTGCCCACCGGGAATACCGGCATGCTGTTCATCCCGGTGCGCCATTGCTGGCCGTTCGCCTGAGTGAAACGCAGCGCCATGCTGCGGATTGGCACGCTGCTGTCAGGCGCATAAGGATTGCCCGCAGGCAAGGCAAAACGCCCGACCACTGGGGTCTGCGGCTCGTTGAAGACTTGTGCACTTGAATACGTGCGCGCCTCGCCACTGCTTTCAAAATGTCCGATCACGCACACGCCCTTGGCATGGTTACGGCGAAATCCCGGGTGCACGCCGTTGTTTTTTTCCAGCACATTGATCAACGCTTTCGGCGTCAGGCGTTGTGGGTCGAGTGTTCCGTTGACGTAGGCAAAGGCACCGGCCAGCGCCGCGACGACCACGGCAATGCCGCCGAGGCGAAACGTCAGGCTTGCGGCACTCAGCGGTGGCCGAAGAGGCCCGGTTGGCGGTGTTGAGCGATCAACCATGAAAGACTCCAGGGCCATGGGCCACAGGGGGAAGGAGCTATGAGACGAACGTCACGTAGGATTATTCCCTCTGAACTGTAGTTTCTTTCAAGGCTCGGTGAGCGACGAATGCCCAAATCCGTTATTCCGAGTTAAAACACGCCTCACGCTTATCCAGAAAAGCCTGCATGCCTTCTTTTTGCGCGGGAGTGGCAAACAACCCATGGAACATCCTTCGCTCGTACAGCAGGCCTTCGCGCAACCCAAGCTCCAACGCGCGATCAACTGCTTCGCGTGCAGCCACGGTGGCGGTTTTGGCGAAACCGGCAATGGTGTGCGCCGCAGCCATGGACTCTTCCAGCAGATCGGGAGCGGCCATCACTCTTGACACCAGCCCTGCCCGTTCAGCTTCCCGGGCTGACATCGAGCGGCCCGTCAGGATCATGTCCATGGCTTTGGATTTACCGATCAGACGCGTGAGACGCTGGGTCCCGCCCATTCCAGGCATCACACCCAATCTGATTTCCGGCTGGCCAAATCGCGCGGTATCGGCAGCAAAGATCAAATCGCACATCATGGCTAACTCACACCCGCCGCCAAACGCATAACCGGCGACAGCGGCCAGCTTGGGCGTCCGTAAAGCTGCAAAGGCCTCCCACTCGGCAAAGAAATCCTCGTGGACCATGTCCTGATATGACTTTTCGCTCATCTCCTTGATATCGGCGCCGGCAGCAAAAAAATCCGCGGTTCCGGTGATGACGAAACACCCGACTTTCGGATCCCGGTCCAACCGTTGCAGGTTGTCCAGCAGCTCGCGCATGACCTCGCAACTCAGCGCATTACGGGCGTGCGGACGATTGAGACGAATCAATACGACTCGATCATGACGTTCGATCAGTGTGTACATAGTGACCTCATTGAATAATTTGAATGTTTGAAGGACCAGCGCTCACCCCCCTCAGGAGTCCCAGATAGCGCCATAGGCCGCAATGCCCCGCCCTTCCATTTCCTCGACCACCCGCTGTGTCAGTGCCTGGTTGGAAATGCAGATCACCGCCTCTGCACCGGTAGTTCGAACCGCGTCATAGGCCAGTTGCACCAGGTCGGGCTTGCCGAGCAGATCGGTGTCCCAGATCAGGGCATCGGGCTCGGCCCGCAGGATTTCCTCCACCAGTTCGTTCCCATAGGTTTTTCGTGGACTGCGGGTCGACCAGATCAGATGTATCGGAACCTGTCTGGCCAGCAGATGGGGCAGCACCGGTCCGATACCGCTACCGGTGGCGATGTACACCACCGACTTGAACAGGGTTTCAATGTGAGCAACGCCTGCGGTGGTGATGCCTTTGACCCAGACGTGAGTCGGCAAGTGCTCGATGAAATCACCGGTCCAGTCTCCGGCACGGGAAATAATCAGGCGGAAACCGGTCTCTCCCGGCGTGGGAATATTGGCAAACGAGTGCCATTCCAAAAGCGGATTGAGACTGATGGCATTGGACGAACCTGCAAATGGCGTGACATGCCCGAACCGGGCAATCACTGCATGGGAAGAGGTCCTGACCACTTGCACCGGCACCTTGCGCAACCGCAGCCATGGCAGGGCAATGCTGAACGTCAACCCCATCAGCATCCAGAATGGCACGGACGCTACCAGCACTTCCTGCAACGGCGTTTGCGGGTTCTGATCCCTGGCAAACAGTAGGGTAGATGCCCAGAACAACGCGAGCGCCGTCCAGCCACCAAAGCGGTGCGTTCGCTCGAACCCATTGTGAAAGCGTGAGCGAATCCGCGGATGAGCCATGGTCGCCACCAGCAACAATACCCCCAGCAGCATGCCGTTCACCCAAAGAAGCGCGAGTGAGACCCCACCCTGGTCCTCCATCCAATGCCAACTCAATGAACCGACTAACGCCACGAACCAACCAATGGCCGCCAAGGCTGCGCCACTGTGCAGACCGCCAAAGTGATAAACCTTGGCCAGTGAGCGACGGATTGCCAGCGGCCAACAGGTGGGAGCCCGGGTAGCTATCCAGAACAGCAGATTGATGATGTATTGCTGGCGAATCAAAATGGCTATCGACAGATTCGCCAACACCAGCCCAGCTAACGCTTCCAGGGCAACACCGGAGGATGTCCACCATTGCCCGGCATTCAGCCCGTGCACCAGCGCTGCACCATTGAGTATCAGTACCAACGCCACAAGGCGGTTGTAGTGGCAGAACATTGGCAGCGTTCCAAGTCGTCGCCACAGCGCACGCTTGGCGGGCAAACCGTTGGGGACGCTCATGCGATCACCCTCGGTCCGGCGTTGGCACCAAGCTCGGCCTGGTGCGCCAACGCCAGCTCCAGCAGCAGCCGCTTGTCGACTTTCCCCCGTGAAGTCAGCGGAATAACGTCCAGGGCGATCATCAACGAAGGCACGCAATAGTAGGCAAGCCGCTCCTCGCAGCGACGTCTCGCCGCATCGATGTTCGTGGTCGCAGGGCTGACGAAGGCCACCAGATGGCGATTGTCGAGTTTCAACGTAACCGCCCGCTCGCAGGAGTCGCACGACTCCAGTACTGCTGAAACACTATCGAGCTCAACGCGAAAACCCCGCACCTTGACCTGATCATCGACGCGCCCCAAGTGCTCGAGATCGCCTTGTGCCGTCCAGCGCCCCAGGTCGCGCGTGCGAAACATCATCCGGCCCTGACCGAGAAATGGATCGAGGCGATACCGTTCGGCGGTCAACGAGGCATTGCCCAGATAACCTGCCGTCACACCATCACCGCCGGCCCACATCTCCCCTTGTTCGCCCACCGCACAGGGTTGACCCGATTCATCGAGTACGTACACGGTGTTGTTGGGCGTCGGCTTGCCGATGGTCAGGGCCTCACCAACCCTGTAGCGCTGCATGGTGTTGACTATGGTGGTCTCGGTCGGGCCGCAGGCATTGAAAAAAGTGCAGAACGACGACCAGCGATCGGCCAGGGGTTGTGGGCACGGCTCCCCTGCTACGGCCACTACCTTGACCTGCTGGCAACGCGCCGGGTCGAGGGTGCCGAGAATTGACGGTGTGGTAATCAACACATCACATTGCCCGGCGGTCTGGTCAATGTCCTTGTCACGGATCATCAACGTCGCGCCATGGGCCAGGCAACCCAGCATCTCCCAAGCGGCCATATCGAAGGCGATGTTCAGAATCTGACCGACCTTCATCCCAGGTCTCATGCCGAGGTTGCCGGGCTCCGTCAGCAAAATATTGCAGACATTGCGGTGGGTAACCCGAACCCCGTTGGGTAACCCGGTGGTACCGGAAGTGAATAAAACGAAGCAAAGTTGATCCGGGGTCGATGACAGCGAACCGGCCACGTTCAAATCGTCTGATAGTGTTGACGGCCACCTCATGAACTCATCGAGGCAAATGCAGTGCTGCGCCGATGTCAGGGGAAGCTGTGATTCGAGGCTCGACAGCGTCAGCACCACCTGTGTAGCGCCAACCTCCATGATATGGCGCAGTTGTGGGGTTGGTGTAATCCCCACGTGCTGAGGGATGTAGGCTGCGCCCGCTTTCAACACTGCCAACAGGCCCACCAGCATGGGGATCGAGCGTTCTACAAACAAAGCAACGTGATCGCCTGGTTTTACGCCTTGGCTGATTAACAGCGCAGCCAGCCGATTGGCCTGCCTGTTCAACTCGTTGTAGGTAATGCTTTCACCCAGCCAATGGGCCGCAACAGCTTGAGGGTGGGTCGCGGCTTGCGCTTCAATTGCGTGATGGATCAAGGAATACGTCGGTGTAACCGTCGGCCCATGACCGAATGGCTGCCAACGATCCTGATCAACAGGGGACGCAGGGAACGAGGAATAGACCAACGCCGGTTTCAGGGTGATTGCGCGCTCTTGCATATCAAAAATCTCATCGGGCTCAATGTGAAAGCTCACGTTCGGACGGTTCTGCCGAGCCTGTTAATAAGGCGGGGCTGAATGCCGTTTGCGCTTGCTACGAGGGTTGAGCCGCGACGCTTGATGCCATTACATCGATTACAACTATTAGAGAAATGTCCTACAGAAATTAACCATGGGATTTTCTTTTCCGGCAGAGGGAATAATCTGCAGTAGCCGGCGTCTTCCTTGTCACTGCCGCCCTTCAATGACAGAGACACGCCCTTTTCCATGAACGAAATCGACGAACAGTTGCGTGAAATAATTCCCAGGCTTCGGCGTTTTGCCGTGTCGTTGACACGCAATCCCAGCAGCGCGGACGATCTGGTGCAATCGAGCCTGGAGCGCGCCCTGTCGAGTTGGGGCGACAAACGCCCCGAGGGCGACTTGCGTGCCTGGCTGTTTTCGATTCTTTATCGGCAGTTTCTCGACGCTCATCGACGTTCCCGGCGTTATGCGCGGATGCTCGAATTCTTTACCGGCCGTGACGATGCCCAGCCCTCGGTAGAGCGCACCGTGATTGCCCAATCCACCCTGCAAGCCTTCGACCAGCTCACCACCGAACAGCGCGCGCTGCTGCTCTGGGTGTCGGTGGAAGGTTTGAGTTATAAAGAGGTCGCCGAGATTCTCGACGTCCCGACCGGCACCGTGATGTCGCGCCTGTCCCGCGCCCGTCAGGCCCTGCGCCAACTCAGCGACGGCGAAATCACCAGCCCTTCTCTGCGGATACTCAAATGATCAGCATGCCCCCGAGCGAACGCGACCTGCACGCCTACGTCGATCATCAACTCAATGACGCCGACCGACGCCTGGTCGAGACTTACCTCGCCAGCAACCCTCAAGCCGCCGCGCAGCTGCGCGCCTGGCAGCAGGACGCCCAGCAACTGCGCGCGGCCATGAGCGGTGCGTTGCAGTACACGGCCAACCCGGACCTCGACCCGGCGCTGATTCGCCAGCGGATCAAACGCCAGTCCCGCCGTCATCTGGCCAGCGCCGCGGTGCTCTTGATCGCCGTCAGCGTCGGTGGACTGAGCGGCTGGCAGGCGCGGGAAATGACACTGGTCAGCGCGCCACCGCCGATGACCGATGCCATGCAGGCTTACCGCTTGATCGCCCAGCAAGGCATTCTGCCGGCCGATTACAAGGTCGGCGACGACGGTGACATGCAGGCCTGGCTCGACCGTTATTTCACCCACGCCAATCGTCTGCCGGACCTGACGGATTCGGGTTATAAGCCAGTCAGCGGCCGCTTGCTCAGCACCGAGCAAGGGCCGGCGGCGATGGTGGTTTACGAAGACCAGGGCGGGCACAAGATCAGCTTCTACGTGCGACCACCAGGACCGAAAAACAACCTGCTGCCTCGGGGCAGTCGCAGCGATGGCGAGTTGCAGGCCGAGTATTGGTCCGGCGCCGGCTACAACTATGCGATGGTCAGCCCCGCCGATACGCCGGCGGCGCAGAGGCTCAAACAAACCACCCAGTTCTGACACCACCCCAATCCCCTGTAGAAGCGAGCCTGCTCGCGAATGCGGAGTGTCAGGCACCATCAATATCGACTGACACTCCGCTATCGCGAGCAGGCTCGCTCCCACAAGGGGTCGGCGGTTATTTGGAGAATGTGCTCAACCCTGCCCGAACACCTGCGAAGGCCTTCGCAGCAGCGGATCAAACGGATTGATCCGCGGCCCGATCAGCGCCGCTTCGCGCTTGAGCATCTCCACCACCGTCGGCAAACGATCCGGGCCCAGGCGATCACTCACCGTGGCCACGCTCAACGCGGCCACCGCTCGCCCTTCGCGATCCAGAATCGGCACCGCGACACCGGCCATGCCTTGCAGCACACCGGTGTTGCGCCCGGCATAACCCAGCGTGCGCACATTCTCGACTTCCGAGCGCAGGAACACTTCGTCGTACAGGTGGAAATCCTTGAGCCGCGGCAAGTTGTAATGGATCACCGTATCGCGCTCTTCTTCCGGCAGAAACGCCAGAATCGCCAGACTGCCCTGGCCGACGCCAAGCGCCACCCGCCCACTGATATCGCCGGTAAAGGTGCGGATCGGAAACGGCCCTTCACTGCGGTCCAGGCAGATCGCATCAAACCCGCTGCGCGCCAGTAAAAACAACGAATCCCCCAACGAAGCCGACAGTCGCAGCAACGATGGTCGCACCAGTTCGCGCAGATTCCCGGTTTTACCGGCCCGCGCCGCCAACGCAAAAAAATCCAGGCTCAGGCGATAGCGTTTGCTGCGTGCGTCCTGTTCGACCATGCCTTCGTCCATCAGGCTGCGCAACAAGCGGTGCGTGGTCGGTTGCGACAGGCCACTGGCGCAGATTCCGGCCAAGGGTCGCATCAAGGATCAAGCGGTGGCGGTCAGCCTTGGCGTGACCGGGCTGGCGTACAACACGCGTCTGTTCAAGGAGAAAGGTTGGGCCGCGCCGACCTCGTGGATGGACATGGCCGACCCGCGCTTCAAGGACAAACTGGTGTTCCAGTCGATGGCCTCGTCGACCTTCGGTCTGCATGGCTTCCTGATGTTCAACCGGATTCAGGGTGGCAGCGAAATCGACGTCGATCCGGGGTTCAAGGCCTGGCCGAACACCGTCGGGCGCAACGTGCTGGAATACATTCCGAGCTCGGCGAAGATTTCCGAAATGCTCCAGACCGACGAAGCCGCGCTGTTCCCGCTGACCCCAACCCAAGTCACCGCGCTGAAACTCAAAGGCATGCCGGTGGAATATGCACAGCCCAAGGAAGGCTCCGTGGTGCTCAACGTGGCCGAGTGCGCCATTGCCAACAACACTCAACCGGAACTGGCGCAGAAACTCGCTGCGTTTTTGCTGACGCCTGAAGCTCAGGCCGCCGCACTTGAGGATGGCGACCAGATCCCGTCCAACCCGAATACGCCGACCACCGACAAGACGCGCGGTCAGGTCGAGGCGATGAAGCAGTACCTGACCACCGCGATTGCCATTGACTGGGATCAGGTCAACGAACAGCGCCCGGCGTGGAATGCGCGGTGGAATCGCAGTATCGAGCGATAGATATCGCCGCAATGACACACGCCCTGGTAGTTGCCTTGTGGCGAGGGGGTTTATCCCAGTTCGGCTGAGAAGCAGTCGTGAATCCAGAAATGCGGATTGCCTGGCGCACCGCAACTTCTGATTTTACGACTGCGCTCCCACATCAGATCGAGTCCGCCCAGGCAACCCGGTCAACTGTGGTAGCTAGCCTGCTCGCGAAGGCGGCCTCACAGACCGCACACCTTTCCCGCTATCATGTCGCCCATTTCCAGGGCCTCGCGCCCTCCCCTCGATCAATAGCGAACCCGCCCATGGATACCCTCGCCCAACTGCGCGCCGGTCAACTGACAGGTATCACCCGTTTGGATCTGGCCTGCGATCTGACCGAATTTCCGCGAGAAATCTTCGATCTGGCGGACACGCTGGAAGTGCTCAACCTCAGCGGCAACGCCTTGAGTCGCCTGCCGGATGACCTGCATCGCCTGACCCGTTTGCGCGTGCTGTTTTGCTCGGACAACCGGTTCACCGAACTGCCCGCGTGCCTCGGCCGATGCACTGCGCTGACGATGATCGGTTTCAAGGCCAATGCCATCGAGACGGTACCCGCCGCTGCGTTGCCGCCGTTTCTGCGTTGGCTGATCCTGACCGATAACCGCCTGCGTGAACTGCCCGCAGAGTTGGGTCAACGTCCACACCTGCAAAAACTCATGCTTGCCGGCAATCGCTTGCAGCGCTTGCCCGAAAGTCTGAGCCAATGTCATCGACTCGAGCTGATCCGCATCGCCGCCAATCAACTGACTGAGCTGCCCGAGTGGCTGCTGACCCTGCCAAGCCTGACCTGGCTGGCGTATGCCGGTAACCCGCTGGAAACCGAGGCCGATGCGGCGGCCCTCGATGCCACGGCGAGTATCGCGTGGTCCGAACTGCGCCTGGAGCACCAACTGGGCGAAGGTGCTTCGGGAGTGATTCATCGGGCGGCGTGGGAGCAACCGGGTCAACCGGCCACCCAGGTAGCGGTCAAACTCTACAAAGGCGAAATGACCAGCGATGGGTCACCGCTGCACGAAATGAACGCCTGCATCACCGCCGGTATTCACCCCAATCTGATCCGGGTCGAAGGCCGAGTCGTCGGGCATCCCGAACGGCAGGCCGGGTTGGTGATGCAACTGATCGACCCGAGTTATCGCAACCTGGCCGGGCTGCCGAGCCTTGCGTCCTGTACACGTGACGTCTATGCCGATGGCACTCGTTTCAGTGCGGACGTAGCGCTGCGTATGGCCCGCGGCATCGCCTCGGTGGCCGAGCATTTGCACCGCCAAGGCATCACTCACGGAGATCTCTACGGCCACAACATTTTGTGGAACGAACACGGTGATTGCCTGTTGGGGGACTTTGGCGCGGCGTCTTTCCATGCGACATGCGACAGCCTTGAAAGCCGTGCGCTGCAACGCATTGAGGTGCGAGCGTTCGGGGTTTTGCTGGGGGAGTTGCTGGAGCGGATCGACTCGGGGTTGAGTGATGACGGACGGGGGCGGCTGGAGGCGTTGCAGCAGCGTTGCTGTCAGCCACAGGTGTTGGCGCGACCGGGGTTCAGTGAGATAGGACAGGACTTAGCTGCCTCCAACTGAGTTAAAGGCAAATACAAAACCTGTGGCGAGGGGGCTTGCTCCCGCTGGACGGCGGAGCCGTCCCAAGCGACGGCTGCTGCGCATCCGAGCGGGAGCAAGCTCCCTCGCCACAAAGAAAATCAGAACCGGTTCGGCTTAACCCGCCAAACCCACAAACATATCCTGCACATCATCATGGTTATCGAGGCCTTCCAGGAACGCCTCGACTTCAGCCATCTGCTCATCGCTCAAACCGCTCACCGGGTTTTTCGGCTGATAACCCAACTTGGCCGACAACACGGTAAAACTTTGCTCAGGCAGCGCTTTCTGAACGGCGTCCAGGTCCGCAGGCTCGGTCAGGAACAGGGTGGTGCCCTCTTCATCACCGGGCTCGAAATCCTGGGCTCCGGCTTCGATCGCGGCCATCTCCGGATCGGCGTCCGGGCTGTCCGGGGACGCTTCGATCATGCCGACATGGTTGAAGTCCCACGCCACCGAACCGGAAGCACCCAATTGGCCCTTGCGGAAGGCCACGCGGATTTCCGCGACGGTGCGGTTGATGTTGTCGGTCACGCATTCAACGATCAGCGGCACCTGATGCGGAGCGAAGCCTTCATACGTCACGCGATGGTATTGCACGGTTTCGCCCAACAGGCCCGCGCCTTTCTTGATCGCGCGATCCAGAGTTTCCTTGGGCATCGAGGCTTTCTTGGCCTGCTCGACCACAAGGCGCAGGTGTGCGTTGGTGGCAGTATCGGCACCGTTACGCGCAGCAATGGTGATTTCTTTCACCAGTTTGCCGAAGATCTTGCCCTTGGCGTTAGATGCCGCTTCTTTGTGTTTAACCTTCCACTGTGCGCCCATTACTCACTCTCTTATCTGTGGCGCCGAGACATCTATTGGCCGACGCTTTGTGCAAGTTTATACGGCCTAAAGTTGGCAATCGACCAAAAATTCCACGCGGTTCACCGGTATGCCCCATCGACATCGTCACTGACCGTTGTAGGACGATTCTGAAAAGTCGGTTTGCGGTGACTATTAAGGGCCGTGGTTCCGTACCCTCTGCGCCCATATTCCGTGGCAGAAGCGCGTTCGATGCACAACGACAAGGAAAGTCCCTACACCCTGACCCTCCTGGACAGTAGTTTGAGTCTGCAGGTGTTGCAGTTCAGTGGCCGAGAAAGTCTCAACCAGCCTTATCGTTTCGAGATCGAAGTGATCGGCCTGGCACCGGCCATGAATCTTGAGCGGTTGTTGCAGCTGCCGGCGTTCCTGAGCCTGGGGGATGACACCGGCATTCATGGCATCCTGCACACCGCCAGCCGCGAGTATCGTGGCCCGCACCGGGTCGGCTACCACCTGATATTGGTGCCGTGGCTGCAACAACTCGACCGGCACCCCTGCCGTCGGGTATTTCATCAGCTCGGCGTCCCCGCGATTCTGCGCCAGTTGCTCGCCGAAAATGCGATCCCCGAAGACAGCTACCGTTTTGAACTGCCGAACGGGCGCTACCCGGTACGACCGTTTTGCATTCAGTTTGATGAGACCGACCTGGCCTTCGTGCAACGGCTCTGCGAAGAAGAAGGCATCCACTATCACTTCGAACATCAGCGCGACGGCCATGTGCTGGTGCTGGCCGATGACAGCCTGAGCTTTCCCCAGGAACCGCTGTTGATGCCTTTTTACGACGACGCGTCTGATCGCACGAGCACGCCGGTGATCAGTGAGTTGTTCCAGCGCCACGCCTCGCCCCCACTCACCGCATCGCCTGCGCCGCAACAGCTCCAGCGTGAGCAGTCGAGCCGTCGATCGCTTGAACGCCTGCGCTGCCGCCATCGGCAGATACAGGGGCAAAGCAATCACCGTGACATGCGCAGTGGATGCATCGTGCAAGTGTCGGAACACCCCATCCCGAACTTCAACGATCAATGGCTGCTGACCGAGGTCCGGCATCAGGGCCAACAGCCGTCGATTCTCGCCGAAGACACCACCGACAGGGTCCAGCGTTACAGCAATCAGTTCAGTGCAATTCCGTGGTCCACGGTGTTCCGGCCAGCGCTCACACAGGCCAGACCGAGCATTCCGGGTTATCAGAAGGCGCGAGTGCTGGGCCCTGTCGGGCAACCTGCGGTGCTGGATGATCAAGGGCGGATTGAGGTCCGGTTGTGGCCCACCGCACAGGTCGACGACGAGGACTCCACCGGCCTCTGGCTTCCCGTGGCCCTCGCCGCGCCGGACGGTCGGGTCGATCCGTCCTGGCTGCCGCTCGCCGGCACCGACGTGCTGATCAGTTTTCTCGACAGCGACCCGGATCGCCCGGTGCTGTGTGCGACGGCGAGCAACCCGCCATCGCCTCGATGCGCTCGACAGCCACGCAGCGATGGACGCCTGTTGCTGGATTGGCTGGTCAACCGTCCGGACTGATCAGCCCTTGCCTGCCTTGCCTGCCGCCGCTGCGAACCTGGCCAGACGCCCATCCAGATGCCGCGGCCGGCGCCCGTGATCCTCGGCGCGCTCCTTGCAGCGGATGGCGTTGCGCACCATCAGCGAGCCGAGGTAACGAATCGGCTCTGGCGGTACCGTTGGGGGGGTTGAATCCCCGCAGGCCGTCCTTCATCAAGCCCGGTCATCGCCGTGTTCTCGTGAATCCTCACGCCCAGTTGCAAGGCGACCCGGCGCCTGTTCCAGCCAGAAAGGTCTCATCGGTTACTCCTCAGGTACGCAGGGGTTTTACGGTCATTGCCTGGTTCGGCACGAAAGCGCTTTCGACGCGCAGACCCGCCGGACGGCTGTTCCAGTGGGGGATCAGCACCAGGGCGCAGAACAATGCGCAGCCGGCGAAGACGATGAACACAGTGATCGAGTCGAAGTAGCCCGGCAGCAATCCGCCGAGAATCGCCCCGACCGAGCCGCAACCGTTGACGAACCCGGCGGCCGTGGCGCCCGCCTTGGCGGTGCCGAAATCAATCGCTGCCGCACCGCTGATCATCGAATCCGGTCTGTACAGGGTCAGGCCCATGACGAACAGCAGCGCCACCACTAACAAGACGCTGCCGGTGTGCAGAGCGCCCATGAACAACGCCAGGGAAACGGTCAGTGACAACAGACTGATCACGCAGGCCGGCATGCGCCGGGCGCCGAACAGCTTGTCCGAGCCGAGCAGGATCGGCCCAAGCAACCCGGCCGGCTCGAACGCAGTGGGAATGATCGCCGCGCCCACCTTGCCCACCGAGGGCATTTGCTCGAAGACGATCACTGACCCCCAGAGCAGAATCGCTTAGCGCGCCGGTTTCAACAGGAAATACGCCAGGCCCAATACCAGCACTGTGGTGTGCTTGCGCGAGCAGAGTTCGCGGCGGGTGGTGGCGACGTTTCTGGAGATGGTTCGCGAGAGCCTTGTGTAGACAGGGCCGGCCTCATCGCGAGCAGGCTCACTCCTACACTGGATCTCCAGCGTTCACAAAACCCTGTGGAAGCGAGCCCGCTCGCGATGGCCGCGCCGCGGTTTACCTGACGGGCGCCAACTCGAAAAACGCCCGGATCAAACGCAAATCCCGCCGCCGTTCCATGCACCCGATCATGTGCCGGTTAACCAACCCTTCACCAATAATTGGCACCGCCGCCACCCGCGGGTCGTGGCTGACCTCCACCGACGACACCACGCCAACGCCCAACTCGGCCGCCACGGCCTCGGTCACCGCCTCGCGACTGTCCAGCTCCAGCAACACCCTGGGATTAACCGACGCGCTCTCGCAGGCTTCATCGAACGTCCGTCGGGTGATCGAACTCGGTTCCCGCAAGACCATGATCACTTGATCCAGCTCCTTGAGCTTCACGCCCTTGGACGCCTTGGCCCAGGGATGACTTTCCGGCACCAGCGCGCAAATCCGTGATTCGCTCAACGCTTGCAGATGCAGCCCTTTGCGCGGCTCGACCTCGGTCAACACCGCCACGTCGGCATGCTCGGACAATAACGCCCCGAGCGTTTCCTGAGCATTGCCCAAGCGCAGATTCACCGTAATTCCCGGATACCGCGCCCGCAGGCTGGCCAGCATCGGCATCACCATGTGCGGACCGTCCGCCGCCACTTCCAGGCGCCCGGTCAGCAATTGACGATTCGCTTCCAGCAGCACCTGCGCTTCTTCGACCAGGCCGAACATCGCCCGGGTGATCGCCGCCAGCTTGGTGCCCTCCTCTGTCAGCTCCACGCGTCGCGCGGTGCGGCGCAGCAAGGTGATTTGGTAATGCTCCTCCAAAGC
The DNA here is from genome assembly GCF_059695935.1 of Pseudomonas sp. LBUM1660. Lineage (NCBI taxonomy): Bacteria > Pseudomonadati > Pseudomonadota > Gammaproteobacteria > Pseudomonadales > Pseudomonadaceae > Pseudomonas > Pseudomonas sp. LBUM1660. The sequence continues at coordinate 4,093,217 of NZ_CP166795.1, forward strand.
CTTGATGTGCCCGGTGACCGCTGGTTGGCTGATGAACAGCCGCTCGGCCGCACGGGTGAAGCTGCCTTCGCGGGCCACGGCGTCGAAGGCTCGAAGCTGGAACAGGTTCATGGATAACTCTCACTGATGGCTGTCATAACAACAAACAATTTGATTGATAGCACCCGAAATTGCAATTTATGTCCCGTAGCGTCATCCCACAGAGAGCTTTTGCGAGGACACAAGAATGAGCACTGCCGAGCCAATCCTGCTCACCCCCGGCCCACTGACCACATCGGCCCGCACCCGTCAGGCGATGATGGTCGACTGGGGTTCATGGGATGACCGCTTCAATCAACTGACAGCCAGTCTGTGCGAGCAATTGCTGGCCATCCTCAACGGCGGCGACAGCCACCACTGCGTGCCCTTGCAAGGCAGCGGCACGTTCGCGGTCGAAGCTGCCATCGGTACGTTGGTGCCCCGCGACGGCAAAGTGCTGGTGCTGATCAACGGTGCCTACGGCAAACGCCTGGCGAAAATCTGCGAAGTGCTCGGCCGCTCCTTCAGCACCTTCGAAACCGCCGAAGACGAACCAACCACCGCTGCCGACGTCGACCGTCTGCTGCACGCCGACGCCAGCATTACCCACGTTGCGCTGATTCACTGCGAAACCAGCACCGGCATCCTCAACCCGCTGCCGGAGATTGCCCACGTCATTGCGCAACACGGCAAACACCTGATCATCGACGCCATGAGCTCCTTCGGCGCGCTGCCGATCGATGCGCAACAGGTGCCCTTCGACGCGCTGATCGCCGCTTCGGGCAAATGCCTGGAAGGCGTGCCGGGCATGGGTTTCGTCTTCGCTCGCAAAGAAGCGCTAGCCAATGCCGCCGGTAACTCCCACTCACTGGCGATGGACCTTTTCGATCAGCACACCTACATGGCCAAGACCGGCCAATGGCGCTTCACGCCGCCCACCCATGTGGTCGCCGCGCTGCACGAAGCCCTGCTGCAATACAACGAAGAAGGCGGTTTGCCGGCGCGGCATCTGCGCTATGCCAATAACTGCCAGGTGCTGCTCGATGACATGGCCAGACTGGGACTGCGCAGCTTCCTGCCCGCCGCAATCCAGGCGCCGATCATTGTCACGTTCCACGCGCCGAAAGACCCGCGCTACCAGTTCAAGGAATTCTACGAACGCGTCAAGGCCAAGGGTTTCATCCTCTACCCCGGCAAATTGACCCAGGTCGAAACCTTCCGCGTCGGCTGCATCGGACACGTCAATCAGGCCGAGATGCACGCGGCCGTGGTAGCGGTCGCCGAAGTGCTGCGCGAGATGGAAGTCCTCGATATCTGAATGAGCAGACACCGCTGATCCTGTAGGAGCGAGGCTTGCCCGCGAATGCAGACGACGCGGTTCTTCAGACACACCGAATTATCGTTCTTCGCGGGCAAGCCTCGCTCCTACAAGGGACACAACATATGAACTACACAAACCCAACCAAACTCCAGGCCGCCATCCTCGACTGGGCCGGCACCGTGGTCGACTTCGGCTCGTTCGCGCCGACGCAGATTTTCGTCGAAGCCTTCGCCGAGTTCGACGTCCAGGTCTCCATCGAAGAGGCCCGCGGGCCGATGGGCATGGGCAAGTGGGACCACATTCGCACACTGTGCGATCAGCCGGAAGTCGCCGAGCGCTATCGTGTCGTGTTCGGCCGCACGCCGACTGACGATGACGTCACCGCCATCTACAAACGCTTCATGCCGCTGCAAATCGAGAAAATCGCCGAGCACTCGGCGCTGATTCCGGGCGCGCTGGACACCATCGCCAACCTGCGTCAGCAAGGGATCAAGATCGGTTCCTGCTCCGGTTACCCGAAACAGGTCATGGACAAGGTGGTCGAACTGGCCGCCACCAACGGCTACATCGCCGATCACGTGGTCGCCACCGACGAAGTGCCTAACGGCCGCCCATGGCCGGCCCAGGCCTTGGCCAACGTGATTGCGCTGGGCATCGACGACGTCGCCGCCTGCGTGAAGATCGACGACACCGTGCCAGGCATTCTCGAGGGGCGTCGCGCCGGCATGTGGACCGTGGCGCTGATCTGCTCGGGCAACGCGCTGGGTCTGGACTACAAAGGTTTCCGCGCCCTGGACAGCGAGCAACTCGACAGTGAACGCAAGCGCATCCACGCGATGTTCGAGGGCTCGCGGCCGCACTACATGATCGACACCATCACCGACTTGCCGGAAGTCATCGCTGACATCAACAAGCGTCTGGCCAAGGGTGAGATGCCGCAAAGTAGCTGATAACGTTTCTTGCTCCATAAAAAAGCGCCAGCTCCGTTTCGGAACTGGCGCTTTTTTGTGTGCGATCACTTGAGCCAGAGCATTGAACGCCCAAATAGCCACAGGCAAATCCACCAAAGCGGATTACAGTTAAAGAACATCGTCGAACAAGAACGGTGCGCTTTAGACCAGACCTGTGAGGAACACCGTATGCCGTGGAAGAACTCCGACTCACGCTACAGCACTGTATCGATCACGCTGCATTGGTTGATGCTGGTCCTGCTGGCCTTGGTTTACGCCTGTATCGAATTTCGCGGGATCTTTCCAAAGGGCAGTGGCGGCCGGACGTTGATCACCGAATCGCACTTCATGCTTGGGTTGACGGTGTTTGTATTGGTTTGGCTGCGACTGTTCGCGCGCAGCCTGGGCCCGGCACCGCAAATCTTCCCTGCCTCACCCCGCTGGCAGACCGTGCTGGCCAAATTGATGCACTGGGCTCTGTACCTGTTCATGATCGCAATGCCGATTCTCGGCTGGCTGGTGACCAGCGCCAAGGGGCATCAGGTGATGTTCTACGGCTTTGATCTGCCATTGCTGATCCCGGAAGACAAAGTACTGGCCAAGCAAATCGAGGGCTGGCATGAGCTCGGTGGCACCATCGGTTACTGGCTGATCGGCCTGCACGCGGCGGCGGGGATTTATCACCATTATGTGGTGCGCGATAACACGCTGCTGCGGATGATGCCCAAGCGTGGGTAAAAACACTGATCCCTGTGGCGAGGGGGCGATGAGTGCTTCAGGTTTTTGAGTTGAAACCCCGGCGGCCTTGCAAGCCACCGGTGTGGACAAAGATCAGGCGTGTGCCCTTTTCAAATGTTCCAGCCTCGACCTGCTGCTTGAGCATCAGCAGCGCCTTGCCGGTGTAAAGCGGTTCGAGGGGAGTGCCCGAAGCCTGTTCGATCTGATCGATGAAACTGAGCAGCGGCGGATCGACTTTGGCAAAGCCACCTCGGCTGGCGTCGAACAATTCATAGGCCACTCCCTGCACACCCGCCTCTCGGACAATCGATCCAACCTGCTGCGCCACACCATGATCGTCGGGCACCGCAAGCGCGCCATACACCGGGTGTTCGCCCGCCTCCGCAAGCGCCAGACCGGCCAGGGTTGTACCGGTTCCGCAGGCCAGCCACCAACCGTCGTAATCACTCCAGCCCAGGTCGCCCAGTCGATCGAGGACCATCGCCTTCAACTGCCTGCAACCCCGCGCCCCCCGCAGACCGCCGCCACCTTCGGGCACCGGATACAGGTCGGGATATTGCGCCTGCCATGGCTGCCAGAAATCCGCGTCATGTCGCGCGCGGTATCCGCCATAACCCAACCAGTGCAACTGCATGCCGAATGCTTGCAAGTCCTTCACCGTTGGCGTTTCTTGCGGATGACCACGCAGCAGGCCGATGGTGGTGAAACCGAAGCGTTTGCCGGCGGCTGCCAGTGCATGCAGATGATTGGAATGCGCACCGCCGAGGCTGATGATGCCTTGGGCACCAATCTGGTCAGCGGCGTTGAGATGTTCGATGAGTTTGAACCACTTGTTGCCGCTGATCAGTGGGTCGATCTGGTCGAGACGCAGGATGGCGACTTCGATGCCGGCGGCGGTGAGCCAGTCGAGGTGCAGGGGCTGGAGCGGTGCCTGGGGTAACCAGTCGTTGGGAGGGAGAAGCATCGATGACGGCTCTCGGGTAAAGAGCCGGCATCTTAGCAGCCAATGTGTGGCGAAGGAGCTTGCTCCCGCTCGGCTGCGCAGCGGCCGCAAAACTGGCGACAGTGATTAACCTGACACACCACGATCGCTGATAGAGGGAGTCCTTCGGACTCCAACGGGAGCAAGCTCCCTCGCCACAGGGATTGAGTTGCTTACAACTCAGCCGCCAGACGCGAACCCTGGTTGATCGCGCGCTTGGCATCCAGCTCCGCCGCCACGTCCGCGCCACCAATCAAATGCACGTTCTGCCCCGCTGCCACCAGACCCTCCTGCAATTCACGCAGCGGATCCTGCCCGGCGCAGATCACGATGTTGTCCACCGGCAGCACCTGCGGCTCACCGGTTTCGCCGATGCGGATGTGCAGGCCTTCGTCGTCGATCTTCAGGTACTCGACGCTGTTGAGCATCTGCACTTGTTTGTTCTTCAAACCGGTACGGTGAATCCAGCCCGTGGTCTTGCCCAGGCCGTCGCCGACTTTGGATTTCTTGCGTTGCAGCAGGAACACCTCACGCGCCGGTGCATGTGGCTCAGCCTTGATGCCGGCAACACCGCCGCGCGCTTCAAGATGCGTGTCGATGCCCCACTCCTTCCAGAACGCGTCGCGGTCCAGACTGGTGGCCACGCCTTGGTGAACCAGGAATTCCGACACGTCAAAACCGATCCCGCCCGCGCCAATCACCGCCACACGCTTGCCCACCGGTTTACGCTCCAGGATCACGTCCAGGTAGCTCAGCACCTTGGCGTTCTCAACGCCAGGAATCGCCGGGGTTCTCGGGGCGATGCCGGTGGCCAGGATGATTTCGTCGTAACCGCCCTCAACCAGCTTCGCCACATCGACACGGGTATTCAGGCACACCTCGACGTTGGTGGTTTGCAGTTTGCGGTTGAAATAGCGCAGGGTTTCGAAGAACTCTTCCTTACCCGGTACACGCTTGGCAATGTTGAACTGGCCGCCAATCTCGCTGGCCGAATCAAACAGCGTCACCGAGTGACCGCGCTCGGCCGCCACAGTGGCCGCGGACAGGCCCGCAGGACCGGCACCGACCACCGCGATTTTCTTGATTTGCTGCACCGGCAGGTAGTTGAGCTCGGTTTCATGGCAAGCACGCGGGTTCACCAGGCAGCTGGTCAACTTGCCGCCGAAGGTGTGATCCAGGCACGCCTGGTTGCAACCGATGCAGGTGTTGATTTCATCGCCACGGCCAGCGGCCGCCTTGTTGACGAAGTCCGGGTCGGCGAGGAAAGGCCGCGCCATGGACACCATATCGGCATCGCCTTCGGCCAGAATCTGCTCGGCCACTTCCGGGGTGTTGATGCGGTTGGTGGTGATCAGCGGAATGCTCACCGAACCACGCAGCTTGGCCGTGACTTTGCTGAACGCCGCACGCGGCACCTTGGTGGCGATGGTCGGGATCCGCGCTTCGTGCCAGCCGATGCCGGTGTTGATAATGGTCGCGCCGGCCTGCTCGATGGCTTTGGCCAGGGTCACGATTTCTTCCCAGCTGCTGCCGCCTTCCACCAGATCGAGCATCGACAGGCGGAAGATGATGATGAAGTTCGGGCCGACCGCTTCGCGTACACGGCGGACGATTTCCACCGGCAGGCGCATACGGTTTTCGTAGCTGCCACCCCAACGGTCGGTGCGATGGTTGGTGTGGGCGGCGAGGAACTGGTTAATGAAATAACCTTCCGAGCCCATGATCTCGACGCCGTCGTACTCGGCTTTTTGTGCCAGGCTCGAGCAGGTGACGAAATCGCTGATCTGCTTCTCGATGCCTTCCTCGTCCAGCTCTTTTGGCTTGAACGGGTTGATAGGCGCCTGAATGGCACTCGGCGCGACCTGTTTCGGGCTGTAGGCATAACGACCGGCGTGGAGGATCTGCATGCAGATCTTGCCGCCCGCCTCGTGCACCGCGCGGGTGACGATCTGGTGCTTGAGCGCTTCTTCCTCGGTGGTCAGTTTGGCCGCGCCGGAGTACACCCCACCCTCATCGTTCGGGCCAATGCCGCCAGTGACCATCAGGCCGACACCGCCGCGAGCACGCTCGGCGAAGTACGCCGCCATGCGTTCGAAACCGCCGGGCTTTTCCTCAAGACCGGTGTGCATCGACCCCATCAGGGTGCGGTTGCGCAGCGTGGTAAAACCCAGGTCCAGCGGGGCCAACAGGTGCGGGTAATGAGCGGCGGCCATTTGTAACTCCACATCGAGCGATCACGGAAAATATGCAGGAGCTCTTCGGCCCCCGTCAGTCATGTTGGACAGACTAAGAGTCGCGACCCTGTCACTCAATGACCGAAACTGACAACTTATTGATCCAAATGTGCAGCGCCCCTTGGCAAGCGCGGGCATGGGCCCTACCCTAAGCGCGAACCCTGCACACGGCTGTCGACTGTTTTCCATGCGCAAACTTCTGTACCTGACTTTCTCCATGGCATTGATTGCCGCCCTCACGACCTACGCCATGTGGGCCGCGGACCGTCCGGTGGGTCATTACCTGTCGGACCTGCGCATCCATCTCGCGGTCGATCAAGGCACGCCCGCCGATCGTGGCAATCTGCTGGGGATCCAGCCCGAGCTGTTTCCCACCGACTATCAAAGCCCCGAACGCCTGCACCGCAAGCTCGCCGCCTATTTGCAGCAGGCCCAGGACCAGGGCTTGCTCAATGAAAAGACCATCGTCGTGTTGCCCGAACATATCGGCACCTGGCTGATGGTCAGCGGCGAGAAAGATGAGCTGTACCAGGCGACCACACTCGAGGAAGCCATGAACTGGCTGGCGGTGAGCAATCCTGTGCAGTTCGTCCGTGCGTTGATCAGCGCCAAGGGCGACAGTCGTCTCGACGACGCTCACTTGCGGATGAAGGCCAAAGGCATGGCCAAGGATTATCAGGCACTGTTCGGTGGGCTGGCGAAGGCGTTCAACGTGACCCTGGTGGCCGGCACTATCGTGTTGCCCGAACCGAGCATCGTCGACGGCACGCTGAAAGTCGGCCGCGGTGCGTTGTACAACAGCAGCGTGGTGTTCGGTCGCGACGGTGTGCCGATCGGCCAGCCGCAACGCCAGATGCATCCGGTCTTTGCTGACCATGACGTCATCAAGGCCAATGGCGCGCATACGCTCAACGTTGTCGACACACCGGCCGGACGCTTGGGCGTACTGATCGGCAGCGACAGCTGGTACCCGGACAACTACCGCAAACTCGACGCTCAGGGCGCCCACTTGGTGGCTGTTCCCGCGTATGTCGTCGGCCGCGACACCTGGGACAAACCGTGGCGGGGTTACAAGGGGCTGTCGACGCCCAGCTCCGTCAGCCTCAAGACCGGTGAACTCAGTGAAGGCCAGGCCTGGCATCGCCTGACACTGACCGGCCAGCCGCCCAGCAGCCAGGCCATTGCCGGCATGAGCGTGTTCCTGCGCGGTCAGTTCTGGGACAAGGGCAGCGCAGGCCAAAGTTTTCTCAGCAACAACGGGCAGCAGTTCGCCGACGGCAATGCCCGTGGCGCGCGTTTGCTGAACCTCTGGTTGTAACCCTTGAAACCGCTGCCGATGCGCCTTGGGGATCTGTCGGTGGGCTTTGTTCATAGCCTGGCCGACGCCGTGCGCAGCCACGGTGTGGACCCGCAACCGTTGCTTGAGCAATACGGCCTCGATGCCGCGCGCCTGGCCGAAGCGGGGGCCAGGTTGTCGATCCCGCGCTACATGCGCCTGGGCCACGGAGCCATTCAACTGACCGACGACCCGGCGCTGGGTTTGCGCATGGGCCAGCTCAGTCGACTGAGTCAGGCCGGTCTGGCCGGAGTCACCGCAGCCCAAGCGCCGACGGTCAGGGAGGCGGCGCGCTGCCTGATTCGTTTTGAAGCCTTGTATGGCTCCAACTACCGAGGTCAATCGAGCTTTCATGAAGACGCTCAGGGCGCGTGGCTGCGGTTCTATTCCATCAGCCCTTACAACGCCTACAACCGCTTCGTGGTGGATTCGATCATCGCCGGGTGGCTGCAACAATTGTCCAGCGTGAGCCCTACCCCGCTTCGCGCCGAACGAATCGAGATTGAATTTGCCGAACCCGATTACCGTGACGCGTATGCCGCGCTGGGCGATTGTCCGATTCAGTTCGGCGCCGAACAGAATCAACTGCGCCTGAGTCTGGCCAGCCTCGCCCAGCGCAACCCGGAGCACTGCCCGAGTACCTGGCGACACTTGCTGCAACTCTGTGAACGGGAACTGGAGCAACTGACACGCACCCGCAGCCTGCGTGAACGCATCACTCAGTTGCTGGGGCCATTGCTCAATGGTGGCCGGGAACCCGACCTGGAAGAAGTGGCGGCACGCCTGAAGCTGCCGACCTGGACCTTGCGTCGCAAACTCGCCGAAGAAGGTACGCAATTTCGCGCCATTCTCAATGACACGCGCCGCGACCTGGCCATGACTTACATTCGTGACACGGAACTGGCGTTCGGTGAAATCGCCTACCTGCTGGGTTTTGCCTCAGCCGAAGCGTTCCAACGCGCCTTCAAACGCTGGAACGGCCAGACCCCCGGCGAGTTTCGCCGCAGCCATCGCCAATCCGCATAAGGCTTACAGCTCTGTAGCGTCTTCTGATGGCTCCAATGGGTCCAGTTCAAACGCCTGATACTCGAGCAGCTCTTCTTGATACTCGTCCATCGTGAAATCCCCCTACCGCTCGTTTAAAAAATGCCTGAATAAATGACCAGCGCCCCGAGCATAAAGTGCCCGCGTGAAAGAAAAATGACGCAGGCACGCCGTTCAGCGGCTACTTATAAAACGTAGCAGGCGGTCAGGAATTTATCACAGGATTTTTTCGATAGAGGCTGCAGGACTGCAGCCTGGTTGACGCGGATCAATCCAAAAGCCATTTCGGGAACGGTGTCGTCTGACAAGGTCCCGAAATGTATATCGATTACTGGCTGGTGCCAGGCATGGCCGAAATAGGCTCGCTCGGTGGCGGCAGGCTTGATTGCGGCGGTGGCGTAACGGTTTCCGGGGACGGAGCCGGTTCCGGGTTTTCAACCGGGGTGATCGGCGCTGTTTCAGGCGGTGGTGCGACTGGCTCCGAGGCAGCGGGGGCTGGAGCAGGTTCAACCACAGGCGCGGGCGCGGGCTCCGCAGCAGGTGCCGGCGTTGGGGCTAAAGGCGCCGGAGCAGCCTTGGCTTCAGGCATGCCCAGGTCGGTCTTGGGTTTCTCGGGGATGTGTGCAGCCTTTTTCGCTTCCGGCGGCAGGAACAGCTCCACCAGCGCAAAGAAACGCTCGTAGAACTTGGCCGACGAGACGGTTTCGCTGGCAACCTTGACCATCGAATCGTCGGAGGAACCGATCGGCATCGACACCGAACCCAACACGCCCACACCCACACTGGCGGAGTTATTGGTTTTCTTCAGTGCATAACGGTCCTGCAGAGCGTTGGCGAACATGGTCGCATGATGCCCTTCGCTGCCATCATCGGCACAGACCACACTGAAGCTGATCTCCATGTGGGTCTCGCCGGTCTGCTGGAAGCTCTTGTGTCCGCTGACCAGTTTCGGGTCGGCGCTGGTGATGATATAGCCCTGGCTGAGCAACGCCCGACGGGCGGCTTCGCAGGTCTGCGCATCGGTCACCGGGTAATTGCGCGAAAACGTCCCGGAGTCATCGAAGTTCTCATGCTCATAGATGGGGGCTTTCTTCGACGAGCAACCGGCAGCAACGGCCAGCAACAGCGCCAGCCCGGCAACACGCATGGGAATTGATTTAAACATTGAACATCCTGAGGAAAACGGTCCGGGGCGTATTGTGCAACAGATCGATGCTTAGCGGAGCATCGATTAGTGTCTTAAAACATTTACAAGTCTACTGACTGTCAGTTACGGGAAAAAGTCCCGCACGGGCCCCGATCAAATGTCCCCTGTGGGAGCTTCCAATCCCGAATCGCACGCATAAAAAACCCCGGCCTTTCGGCCGGGGTCTTTATGGAACGGGCAATTCAATCAAGCATCAGAAACGCTTGATCTCGGCCTGGCTTTCCAGCTGTTTGCGGTAAGCGGCAAAGTCTTGCTGGCCAATGCGCGAGGCGAGGAAGCGACGGTACTGGGCCTTCTCCTCTTCGGTCGGCGCGGCGGCTTCGTTCACGCCGTTCAGGCGCACGATCACCAGGCTACCATCGGCCAGGGTCACGCTGCTGAAAGTCGGCTTGTCCTTGGCGACAGGTTTTGGCATGCGGAACAGCGCTTGTAGCACGGTTGGGTCAATCCCTTCCTGAGCGCGAGTAGCCGCTTCAGTCACTTTCCAGTTCTGACCGTCGATCGCCTTGTTCAGCGGGGTCTTGCCATCGCGCAGGCTGGCGATCAACTCATCAGCCTTGGTCTTGGCGGTAGCACTGGCGTGCTCCTTGGCCAACTGCGCACGAATGCTGGCATTGACGCTTTCCAGCGGCAGTTGCGCAGGCTTCAAGTGTTCCTTGGCGCGCAGCACGATCACGGTTTCCGGGTCCAGCTCGATGGCGGTGCTGTTGGCACCTTCATCCAGCACTTCAGGACTGAACGCCGCGGTGATCACGGCACGGTTAGCCGACACACCTTCGCCACCCTCGCGGCCGAACGGCTTGGAGGTGTGGACAGTCAGCTTCAGGTCCTGCGCCGGCTGAGCCAGATCGGAGGACTCAAACGAGGAGTCTTCCAGTTGCTTGGTCGCCTCGACGAAACGCTGCTCGACCTGCTGGGTTTTCAGCTCGCGGGTCAGCTTGTCTTTCAGGCTGGCAAGCGTCGGCACTTCCGGTGCTTCAACGCCCAACAGTTTGATCAGGTGGAAACCGAAGTCAGTGCGAACCGGTGCCGACACTTGATCCTTGGCCAACACATATAGCGCGGTTTCGAATGCTGGGTCGTAGACGCCAGGGCCTGCGTAGCCCAAGTCACCACCGTTGTTCGCCGAACCCGGATCCTGGGAGAATTCCTTGGCCAGTGCCTCGAACTTCTCGCCTTTGGCCAGACGTGCCTGAACTTCTTCGATCTTGGCCTTGGCTTGCGCTTCGGTCACTTTATCGTTCACTTCGATCAGAATGTGCGCAGCCCGGCGTTGCTCGGACAGGTTCGCGATTTCTTTCTGATACGCCGCTTGCAGGTCTTCGTCCTTGACGGCGACCTGATCAAAGAAGGAAGACTTCTTCAATTCCAGGTAATCGATGACAACCTGATCCGGCGTCATGAATTCCTTGGCGTGTTCGTCGTAATAGGCCTTGACCTCATCGTCGGTCAGCTTCACCGCTGCCGGGTCAACCTTGACGTTCAGGGAAGCGAAATCGCGGGTCTGTTTTTCCAGACGGGCGAATGCCAGAACCTGTGCGTCGGTGACGAAACCGCTACCCGCCAGGCCAGCGCGCAGCTGACCGATCAGCATTTCCTGAGCCAGCATCTGGCGGAATTGCATGCGGCTGTAGCCGAGTTGACGAATCACCTGATCGAAGCGCTCAGGACTGAACTTGCCTTCCACCTGGAATTCAGGCGTTTGCAGGATCACTTGGTCCAAGGCCGCTTCGGAGAAAGCGAATTTCGATTCTTCTGCGCCTTGCAGCAGCAGTTTGCGGTCGATCAAGCCTTTGAGAGCCGATTCGCGCAGCATTTTTTCGTCGAGCAAGGAAGCGTCGAAATCCTTGCCCAGCTGTTGCATGAGCTGACGGCGTTGCATATCGACCGCCTGGCTCAGCTCGTTCTGGCTGATTTCTTCGCCGTTGACCTTGGCCGCATCATTACGACTGGTAGTGGCCTGAAAAATGGCGTCGAAACCGGTCAAAGCCATCAGTGCAACGATGACCCCGATAATGGTCTTGGCAATCCAGCCTTGTGAATTGTCCCTGATATTCTGCAGCATGCGTCCCCCAGAAACGGTTGAACTTCAAAATTAGGCAACCGTGGAGCGTGGGTAGAATCCGGATAGAAGAAAGGCGCATCCGAGGATGCGCCTTCTCGTAACTGGCGGAGCGGACCAAGGGTTCGAACTTGCGACCCTCGGTGTCTCGGACCGGCAACTTGCCGACTGGACTACCGCTCCGCTGCCAGGTCAGGCATGACCCCGACCCGGATAGGCAAAAACCTGAAACGAACTTAGTTGACAGCTTCTTTCAGTGCTTTGCCGGCTTTGAAACCTGGTTTTTTGGCTGCTGCGATTTCCAGCGTCTTACCGGTCTGTGGGTTACGACCAATGCGAGCTGGACGATCGGTAACGGAGAAGGTACCGAAACCAACCAGAACAACAGAGTCGCCAGCCTTGAGAGCGCCAGTGACGGATTCGATTACAGCGTCCAGCGCACGGCCAGCAGCAGCTTTCGGGATATCAGCGGATGCAGCGATAGCATCAATCAGTTCCGACTTGTTCACTCTAAGTCCCCTTATATCTATTTGAGTATGATTCTAAGTTTTTTGGTGAAAGCAAAAACGAGTGCTGAATGGCCTACAGACACTTAAGAGCCGCTTTATAACAAGGGCTCTAAAAAGCTGTCAACAAGCCACTCAGGCAAATGCGTACTAATGCGTGCTAATTCTTTCCTTAGAGTCAGACTCGCGTTTTTCATCCTTTGCTACTATCTCTGGAACCACATCAGGCAGCGGTTCCGGCGCGTATTGCAGCGCAATTTGCAGGACCTCGTCAATCCATTTAACCGGTTTAATCTGCAGATCTTGCTTGATATTGTCAGGAATTTCCTTCAGATCGCGCACGTTCTCTTCAGGAATGATCACGGTCTTGATTCCTCCACGGTGTGCAGCCAGCAGTTTTTCCTTCAAACCACCAATTGCCAACACCTGGCCACGCAGGGTGATTTCGCCTGTCATGGCGACATCCGCACGCACTGGAATCCCGGTCAATGCCGACACCAGGGCCGTGCACATGCCTACGCCGGCGCTAGGGCCGTCTTTCGGGGTCGCCCCTTCCGGCATGTGGATGTGCGTATCGCGCTTCTCGTGGAAGTCCAGGGGGATCCCCAGGCTCTTCGCACGGCTGCGCACAACGGTTAGCGCGGCAGTGATCGATTCGACCATCACATCACCCAGCGAACCGGTCTTGATCAACTGGCCTTTACCCGGCACAACAGCCGCTTCGATGGTCAGCAATTCGCCACCCACCTGGGTCCAGGCCAACCCGGTCACCTGGCCGATCTGATCCTGCGATTCGGCCAGACCGTAGCGGAATTTGCGCACACCCAGGAAGTGTTCCAGCATCTCGGCAGTGACCTTCACCGAGAAGCGTTTTTCCAGTGCGTGCTCTTTGACCGTCTTACGGCAAACCTTGGCAATCTGGCGCTCCAGCCCACGCACACCGGCTTCGCGGGTGTAGTAGCGGATGATGTCGCGGATCGCTTCGGCGTCGAATTCCAGCTCGCCTTTCTTCAAGCCGTTGGCCGTAATCTGCTTGGGCGAAAGGTATTTGACGGCGATGTTGATCTTCTCGTCTTCGGTGTAGCCCGGCAGACGAATCACTTCCATCCGGTCGAGCAGCGCCGGCGGAATGTTCATGGAGTTCGAGGTGCAAAGGAACATCACATCGGACAGGTCGTAGTCGACTTCCAGATAGTGATCGTTGAAGTTGTGGTTCTGCTCGGGATCGAGCACTTCCAGCAACGCCGACGCCGGATCGCCACGCATGTCGCTGCCCATTTTGTCGATTTCATCGAGCAGGAACAGCGGGTTGCGGACGCCCACCTTTGTCATCTTTTGAATCAATCTTCCTGGCATCGAACCGATGTAAGTCCGGCGATGACCACGGATTTCCGCTTCGTCACGCACGCCACCGAGGGCCATACGGACGAATTTGCGGTTGGTGGCGTGAGCGATCGACTCTGCCAGCGAGGTTTTACCCACCCCTGGAGGACCGACCAGGCACAACACCGGACCGCGAATTTTCTTCACGCGTTTTTGCACCGCGAGGTATTCGAGGATCCGCTCTTTGACTTCTTCCAGACCGTAGTGGTCTGCATCGAGAATGTCTTCTGCGCGCGCAAGGTCCAGGCGCACTTTGCTCTGGGCCTTCCACGGCACCTGAACCAGCCAGTCGATGTACGAACGCACCACCGTCGCTTCCGCGGACATTGGCGACATTTGTTTCAACTTGTTCAGTTCACCCTGGGCTTTGGCCAAGGCATCTTTCGGCAGGCCGGCAGCATCGATGCGCTTTTTCAGCTCTTCGATTTCGTTGTGGCCTTCGTCACTGTCGCCGAGCTCTTTCTGAATGGCCTTCATCTGCTCATTCAGGTAGTACTCGCGTTGGCTGCGCTCCATTTGTTTCTTGACGCGACCGCGAATGCGTTTTTCGACTTGCAGCAGATCGATCTCGGCATCCAGCAACGCCAGAACGTGCTCGACCCGGGCCGACAAATCGATGATTTCGAGGATTTCCTGCTTCTGTTCGATCTTCAGGGCCATGTGCGCAGCCATGGTGTCGACCAGGCGACCTGGCTCGTCGATGCTGTTGAGCGACGAGAGGACTTCCGCCGGGACTTTCTTGCCCAGCTGCACATATTGTTCGAACTGAGCCAGCAGGCTGCGGACAAACACTTCCGACTCGCGCTCAGGCGCGTCGACTTCGTCGATCAGCGAGACTTCGGCACGGCAGTGGCCGTCCACTTCGATGAAGCGCTCCACGGCGCCCCGCTGCTCGCCTTCGACCAGAACCTTGACCGTGCCGTCAGGCAGCTTGAGCAGCTGCAGAACGGTAGCAATTGTACCTACGCGATAAAGTGCATCTTCACCGGGATCATCGTCAGCAGGGTTTCTCTGAGCCAGCAGAAGAATCTGCTTGTCGCCCGTCATCGCAGCCTCGAGGGCTTCGATGGATTTCTCGCGCCCCACGAACAGCGGGATAACCATGTGCGGATAAACCACAACATCACGCAATGGCAGGAGAGGCAATTCGATGGTTGTCTTCATGATTTCGCCTCTACGGCGGCCATATGGCCGTAAACAGATGGAAGTAAGCTTGAAACCAAGATGGGGGCTGCTTTGAAAAAAAACAAGCGCAAAGAGGGTGTTAAAAACGCTTTAAAAGAAAAGGGGCCCGAAGGCCCCTTCTTTATTCCAGCTGCCTGACGCTTAAGCGTCTGGCGCAGCCTTGGCAGCCGGCTCACTGTTTTCGTAGATATACAGTGGCTTGGACTTGCCTTCTATAACACTTTCATCGATCACTACTTTACTCACCTCGGACTGCGAGGGGATTTCATACATCGTGTCGAGCAATACACCTTCGAGAATCGAACGCAGTCCACGGGCACCGGTCTTGCGTTCCAGGGCACGTTTGGCGACCGATTTCAGCGCGTCGGCCCGGAATTCCAGGTCCACACCTTCCATCTCGAACAGCTTGGCATACTGCTTGGTCAGTGCATTTTTCGGCTCGGTGAGAATCTGCATCAACGCAGCTTCATCAAGCTCGTCCAGCGTGGCAAGGACCGGCAGACGACCGACGAACTCCGGGATCAGACCGAACTTGACCAGATCGTCAGGCTCGACTTCACGCAGGGATTCACCAACCTTCTTGCCTTCTTCCTTACTGCGCACTTCCGCGTTGAAACCGATGCCGCCCTTGGTGGAACGGTTTTGAATAACCTTTTCCAGACCGGAGAACGCACCACCGCAGATGAACAGGATGTTACGGGTGTCAACCTGAAGGAATTCCTGCTGCGGATGCTTGCGACCACCTTGCGGCGGAACGGAAGCGACCGTGCCTTCGATCAACTTGAGCAGGGCCTGCTGCACGCCTTCACCGGAAACGTCTCGGGTGATCGACGGGTTGTCAGATTTGCGCGAGATCTTGTCGATCTCATCGATGTAGACAATGCCCATCTGGGCTTTTTCTACGTCGTAATCGCACTTCTGCAGCAGCTTCTGAATGATGTTCTCGACATCCTCACCCACGTAACCCGCCTCGGTGAGGGTGGTTGCATCGGCGATGGTGAACGGAACGTTCAGCAAGCGGGCCAGTGTTTCGGCAAGCAGGGTTTTACCCGAGCCTGTCGGGCCGATCAGCAAGATGTTGCTTTTGCCAAGTTCGACGTCGTCATTCTTTTTGTCACGCTGGTTCAGACGCTTGTAGTGGTTGTACACCGCTACGGCCAGAACCTTTTTTGCACGCTCCTGACCAATCACGTACTGATCAAGGATGCCGCTGATTTCTTTAGGCGAAGGCAATTTATGCGCGCTGCTTTCGGCCTGGGCTTCCTGCACCTCCTCACGGATGATGTCGTTGCACAGGTCGACGCACTCGTCGCAGATAAAGACCGAGGGGCCGGCAATCAATTTGCGTACTTCATGCTGGCTTTTGCCACAGAAGGAGCAATAGAGCAGCTTGCCGTTGTCCTCGCCGTTGCGGGTGTCAGTCATTCGTTCGATCCAAATCCGATAGGCTTGCAACACAAGATGAAGGCTATTGCGGGCTTTTTCAAGCCCGCTAGTGATCAGACCAGCCGACCAAGCCTATTTTGAGCTGCTTATTTTAAGCTGGGCGCTGG
Source organism: Pseudomonas sp. LBUM1660 (assembly GCF_059695935.1). Classification (NCBI taxonomy): domain Bacteria; kingdom Pseudomonadati; phylum Pseudomonadota; class Gammaproteobacteria; order Pseudomonadales; family Pseudomonadaceae; genus Pseudomonas; species Pseudomonas sp. LBUM1660. The sequence goes on from NZ_CP166795.1 coordinate 4,109,736, forward strand.
GCGATCACTTCATCGATCAACCCGTACTCACGCGCGGCCTCTGCACTCATGAAGTTATCGCGATTGGTGTCGCGCTCGATTTCTTCAAGAGTGTGGCCGCTGTGCTTGGCCATCAGCGTGTTGAGCCGCTCACGAATGAAGAGGATTTCCTTGGCATGGATTTCGATATCCGAAGCCTGGCCCTGGAAACCGCCCAGTGGCTGGTGAATCATCACGCGCGAATTCGGCAGGCAATATCGCTTGCCGGCGGCACCGGCCGTCAGAAGAAAGGCGCCCATGCTGCAGGCCTGACCGATACAGGTGGTCGATACGTTGGGTTTGATGAACTGCATGGTGTCGTAGATCGACATGCCCGCTGTCACCGAACCGCCCGGGGAGTTGATATAGAGATGGATGTCCTTGTCCGGGTTTTCCGCTTCAAGGAACAGCAGTTGCGCACAAATCAGGTTGGCCATGTAGTCCTCTACCGGGCCAACCAGAAAAATCACTCGCTCCTTGAGAAGGCGCGAGTAGATGTCATAGGCGCGCTCGCCACGAGCAGACTGCTCGACAACCATCGGGACCAGGCCGCCAGCGGCCTGGATATCAGAGTTCTGCTGAATATACGAATTACGGAACATGCTCTGCAGTCACTCCCAAATAGTTATGTCTTGAATACGCATAAGCCAGCACGAAGGCTGGCTTATGGTGTGTGCTTCTTACCGCAAAAACGATCAGTCGGCTTGTGGAGCTTCTACCGGCTTGACTGCTTCTTCGTAAGAGACCGATTTGTCGGTCACGCTAGCTTTCTGCAGAACAGTATCCACAACTTGTTCTTCCAGCACAACCGAACGAACTTCGTTCAGTTGCTGGTCGTTCTTGTAGTACCAGGACACAACCTGCTCAGGCTCTTGGTAGGCCGAAGCCATTTCCTGAATCATTTCACGAACGCGGGCTTCGTCAGGCTTGAGGTCGAATTGCTTGACCACTTCAGCCACGATCAGACCCAGCACAACGCGGCGCTTGGCTTGTTCTTCGAACAGCTCGGCCGGCAGTTGGTCAGGCTTGATGTTGCCGCCGAATTGCTGAACAGCCTGCACGCGCAGACGGTCAACTTCGTTGGACAGCAGCGCCTTAGGCACTTCGATCGGGTTGGTGGCCAGCAGACCGTCCATTACCTGATTCTTGACCTTGGATTTGATCGCCTGACGCAGCTCGCGCTCCATGTTCTTGCGAACTTCGGTGCGGAAGCCTTCCAGGCCCGATTCCTTGATGCCGAATTGAGCGAAGAATTCTTCGTTCAGCTCTGGCAGTTTTGGCTCGGAAACAGTGTTCACGGTCACGGTGAACTCAGCGGTTTTGCCAGCCAGGTCGAGGTTCTGATAGTCCTCTGGGAAGGTCAGGTTCAGAACGCGTTCTTCGCCGGCTTTAGCGCCAACCAGACCGTCTTCGAAACCAGGGATCATGCGGCCGGAACCCAGCACCAGCTGAGTACCTTTGGCAGAACCGCCAGCGAACACTTCACCGTCAACCTTGCCAACGAAATCGATGTTCAACTGATCATCGTTCTGAGCAGCGCGATCGGCCACTTCGAAACGGGTGTTCTGCTTGCGCAGCACGTCCAGCATCTTGTCCAGATCGGCGTCAGCCACGTCAGCGCTCAGGCGCTCTACGGTGATGCCGTCGAAGCCAGCAACGGTGAACTCAGGGAACACTTCGAAAACTGCAACGTATTCCAGATCTTTGCCAGCTTCCATCGATTTAGGCTCGATCGAAGGGGCGCCAGCCGGGTTCAGCTTTTGCTCGACAACAGCTTCGTAGAACGAAGACTGGATCACATCGCCTACAGCTTCCTGACGCGCATCAGCACCGAAACGGCGCTTGATTTCGCTCATTGGCACTTTGCCTGGACGGAAGCCAGCAATCTTGGCCTTTTGGGCAGTCTGCTGCAGACGCTTGTTGACCTGAGTCTCGATGCGCTCAGCCGGCACGGTGATGCTCATGCGGCGCTCAAGAGCAGAAGTATTTTCAACAGAAACTTGCATGGATATTCCTCGTTGCACAGACGTTAGCCGGCCGTTTCCGACCCCAGAATCAAGGGCATGCATTCTAGTGGGTCAAACTCAAGAAGTCACCCTACTGAAAACGGGTAAAAAAGCAGCAGGCAATTTATAGGCGGGGACAAAACGGTTGTGCCTCGCCCTGTTAGCAAATACAGCCAGTCACGCCAGGGCTCTGCACCCATCCTTCTATATATAGAAGAAGTTGCCAATCATCTCCCTGACAGCCGGTCTTGCGAGCAAGGCCGGCGGGCGGCGCGGCATCATCGAGAAACATAAATACGACGAAACACCCCACCCCTGCGACCCAGGACATGCAGCCGCTTTACACTCGAATCGCTAAAACAAAAAAGGCGCCAGACTGTTAAATCTGGCGCCTCTCGAAATATGGGGTGGACGAAGGGGATCGAACCCTCGACAACGGGAGTCACAATCCCGTGCTCTACCAACTGAGCTACGCCCACCATATTGCCTTGCAAAGAAGCCAATCAACTCCCTCGCTGCGCCCCAACCAGGCCAACCGGCTTGAGTGAAGCTTTATTTGGTGCGGATGAAGAGACTCGAACTCTTACACCTTGCGGCGCTGGAACCTAAATCCAGTGTGTCTACCAATTCCACCACATCCGCGTTTGAAGCTGTTAAAGCAAAGGCGCCAGACTGTTAATCTGGCGCCTTTCGAAATATGGGGTGGACGAAGGGGATCGAACCCTCGACAACGGGAGTCACAATCCCGTGCTCTACCAACTGAGCTACGCCCACCATATTGCGCTACTTGTGCCAAAGCTGCCTAATGGCGCACCCGGCAGGACTCGAACCTGCGACCATCCGCTTAGAAGGCGGATGCTCTATCCAGCTGAGCTACGGGCGCCTTATTAATCTGTACTCTTGGAGGACTACAAACTAAGAGCTTTCCAGTCTCGCAGAACCGTAATTCCGCTTGACCTTCTCATCCAGTGCTAGGCTGTGCCCGACAAGTGCGACGAATAGTATAGAGCGCCCCGAAGGTCGTCAAATCCTTTTTATAAAAAATTCATTTAATTAAAGGGCTTAGAGGAATTTGCTGACCAAGCGCCTTTGCCCTCACCTCATGACATGCGAGAATGCGTTCTCTTTTTTTCCCCTCTCGATGGTTAATCACGCGCAATGACTGCACAACTAATCGACGGCAAATCGATCGCCGCCAGCCTGCGCCAGCAGATCGCCAAACGAGTCACCGAGCGTCGCGAGCAAGGCCTGCGCACACCGGGCCTCGCGGTGATCCTGGTCGGCAGCGATCCTGCCTCTCAGGTTTATGTCTCGCACAAGCGTAAAGACTGTGAAGAGGTCGGCTTCATTTCCCAAGCCTACGACCTGCCTTCCGAAACCACTCAAGAAGCACTGACCGATCTGATCGATCGCCTGAACGACGACCCGGCAATTGACGGCGTTCTGCTTCAGCTTCCTTTACCTGAACACCTGGACGCCTCCAAATTGCTGGAGCGCATTCGTCCAGACAAAGACGTCGACGGTTTCCACCCTTATAACGTCGGCCGCCTGGCCCAGCGCATCCCGTTGCTGCGTCCGTGCACCCCGAAAGGCATCATGACCCTGCTGGAAAGCACCGGTGCCGACCTTTACGGGATGGACGCCGTGGTCGTCGGAGCCTCCAACATTGTTGGCCGCCCGATGGCGATGGAATTGCTGCTCGCCGGTTGCACCGTGACCGTCACCCACCGCTTCACCAAGGATCTGGCCGGCCACGTCGGCCGTGCCGACCTGGTCGTCGTCGCCGCCGGCAAGCCGGGCCTGGTCAAAGGTGAGTGGATCAAGGAAGGCGCGATCGTGATCGACGTCGGCATCAATCGCCAGGAAGACGGCAAACTGGTCGGTGACGTGATCTACGAAACCGCCCTGCCCCGCGCCGGCTGGATCACGCCGGTACCGGGTGGTGTCGGCCCGATGACGCGTGCCTGCCTGCTGGAAAACACGCTGTACGCGGCAGAAACACTGCACAGCTGAGTGCCCGCTTCGACATTAGCGATGAACAAAAGAACCCCGCCAATGGCGGGGTTCTTTTTGTCTGAAGTAAAAGATCGACCATCCGCCGGAAAATGACTTTTTTTTCACGTTTCCAAGGACTTTCACCCCCTCCCTGAACAACCATCGACAGTTATTCAGCCATACTCCAGAATGTCGCGCTTTTACGAAATAGCCCGTTACATAACGGCTTATCAACACCTTATGAGTCTGCCAGCGTGAAAATCCGTCTTTCCATCCTGAGCCTATTTTTTGCATTTACAGGGACGTTAATCACGCCAACGGTCAATGCCGCTGAAACCACCGCGGCACCCCGAGACACGAAACAGCTCAAGCTCGCTTCCGGCAGCTCTTTGCTGCTGGATATGCAGACCAACAAAGTCATTTATGCCAGCAACCCCGATGTCGTTGTCCCTATCGCCTCGGTCAGCAAATTGATGACCGGTCTGGTTGTGGTCGAAGCCAGGCAGAACATGGACGAGTACATCAATATCAACATCAGCGACACGCCAGAAATGAAAGGCGTGTTTTCCCGGGTGAAACTCAAAAGCGAATTGCCGCGCAGGGAAATGCTGTTGATCGCCTTGATGTCCTCGGAAAACCGTGCCGCCGCGAGCCTGGCCCATCACTATCCGGGTGGCTACGTCGCATTCATTGCTGCGATGAACGCCAAGGCCAAGGCATTGGGCATGACCAGCACCCACTTCGTCGAGCCGACGGGCCTCTCCCCTCGAAACGTCTCCACGGCCCGTGACCTGAGTAAATTGCTGATCGCCGCCCACAAATACCCGTTGTTGACCGAGTTGAGCACCACCAAGGAAAAAACCGTCACGTTCCGCAAACCCAACTACAGCCTGGGTTTCCGCAACACCGATCATTTGGTCCGCAAGCCGAACTGGGACATCAAGCTGACCAAGACCGGGTTCACCAACGAAGCCGGTCACTGCCTGGTATTGGTGACCAGCATGGGCAATCGCCAGGTGGCGCTGGTGATCCTCGACGCCTTCGGCAAGTACACGCATTTTGCCGATGCCACCCGCATTCGCAGCTGGGTGGAAACCGGCAAAGGCGCAGACGTGCCGTCGGTAGCCTTGCAGTACAAGTCGGACAAGAACCTCAAGCACCGTCAGAGCGGTGTTGTCGAAGCTTCAAAGTAAGTCAGCGACTGCAAAAACAAAGCCCCGATTATTCGGGGCTTTTTTCGTCTGGCATTAATCGTTGGGCAAAGGCATTTGATCATCATCGGGAATGCCATCCCCAGCGCTTGGATCTTTCATGCCATGGGGATGCTCCGTGGGCACCACCATCGGACGCGCCAAAGGATCCCTTAGCGGATCATTCGGATCCATCACCGGATCAATGCCCTCTTCGGGCGTTGTGGGGACACTGTCCGGACGTTTGTCGTTGAAACTAGAATCAGTAGACATACGCACCTCACCAGAGGCTAGGGTTTCAGATCAGCGAGTGGGTCGTAAGGCTTCGCTGGAGTCTTGCCCTCCTCGCCCGGCTTGATATCTCGGGGCGCCTTGGCAGGACCGATGGGATCGACCTGAGGATCGGCAAGGTCCGGCGAATCGGGATCGAAACCCAACTCATTGCCCGAAGAATGCTCAGACGAATGCGGGCCGGAGGGGGTATTTGAATGTGCCATGGGCGCCTCCCTGGATGTGGCCCGGAGAAATCCGGGCCTTACACATCAGAGGCCAAGCATGCACGGCGGTGCCATGCAGATGACGAACGGAGCTTACTGAGCGGTCAGCGCCTTCTTCGCACGTGCAGCGGCCTGTTCCTGACCGGCCTGGCCAAGATCGCTCGCCGCCTTCAGCCAGCGCTGCTGATCGACGTTGGCAGGTATCTGATTGGGCTTCTGAATCAATACGGCCCAGCCGCCGGCATCCTTGAAAGAGGACTCAAACGAACTGAAGCTCATCAAATTCCGGCGATTCATGCCGGCGCGCAGCAACACCGTCTGCTTCTGGCGATTGTAACCGGCGAGAATGGCGTAACGCGGTTCAGCCCAGAGCGCCGTGCCTTCAGTGAAGCGCACCATCACCGGATAGCCGGCTGCAACCTGGGTCAACAGCGCTGGCAAATGGCTGTCGAGGGGATACACCACCATCCCGTACTCACGAGCAAGGTTTTGCATGTTCTGCTGCAACTGAGCTTCTGCGCCCGGCAAGTGCAGGGGTTTTTCAAGCAGCCCGGGCGTAATCACGACGCCCTGCTGTGCCAGCATGCTGGCCAGTACCTGTGGTCCGCTCTGATAGTCCTGGCCACGGTAGAACGTGCCGCTGAGTTCGACACGTTCCGGCAGCCGCTTGATCTCCGGTGCCACACTCCCCGCGCATCCTGCCAAACCTGCAACGCAGCCGACAATCAGCGCCGCCGTTCGAATTCGAGAAAATACCCGCACGATCATCACTCTCTTGTTCAGACGCCAGGCAACACGCTCCCGGCTTGGCCGTCGATCATAGGACGCCACGCGACGCCGGTATAGCCTTAACCCACAGTTGAACGCATTCGATAGAGCGAACGGGTTGATGACAGCCGACCTTTGGTCAATAGCCTGAAACACAGCAGCGACTAGACTGTCATTTGCGAAGAGTGTGCGCCCGAGGCAGGGCAAAGAGGAGGCACTGATGAGCCTGACAATGACAATCGTGATGTTGATTTCCGGCTGGCTGGCCGTGGCCGCCGCCATGCTGTGGGGCGTTTTGCGGATCACCCGTCGGCACCATCACCACCCCGCTCAATCGTCGCCTGTGGCGAACACTGATAAACCACCGGTACGTCACGCAACCGCGCACTGATCCTTTCGGATTCGCAAATAAAAACGGCCGCCTGGGCTCTTTCGAGCGCAGGCGGCCGTTTCGTTCTTGCGGGTTAAGCTTCAGCCGCTATTTTCTTCTGCTTGGCCCGACGCGACATCATGTTCAAGCCCTCGATGGTCGCCGAGAAGGCCATGGCCGCATAGACGTAGCCCTTAGGCACATGAGCACCGAAACCTTCAGCGATCAGCGTCATGCCGATCATGATCAGGAAGCCCAGCGCCAGCATCACCACGGTCGGGTTGTCGTTGATGAACTTGGCCAGAGGGTCAGCCGCCAGCAACATCACCAGCACCGACACCACCACGGCGATAATCATGATCGGCAAATGCTCGGTCATGCCGACAGCGGTGATGATGCTGTCGATGGAGAACACCATGTCCAGCATCAGGATCTGACCGATCGCAGCAGCAAAGCCCAAGGTCACGGTCGAGGTCGCCGACATCGGATCATCCGGTGCCGGGTCCATGCTGTGATGGATCTCGGTAGTCGCCTTCCACAACAGGAACAGGCCACCGGCAATCAGGATCATGTCCTTCCAGGAGAACGCGTGGCCGAGAATATCGATCACCGGCTCAGTCAACTGGACGATAAAGGCGATGGTGCTCAGCAGGCCCAGTCGCAGGATCAGCGCCATGCCAATACCGATGCGGCGTGCTTTCTGCCGATGCTGCTCGGGCAGCTTGTTGGTGAGGATCGAGATGAAGATCAGGTTATCGATGCCGAGCACGATCTCCATCACGATCAACGTGGCCAGGGCGACCCAGGCGGTGGGGCTTGCAGCTAGTTCTAAAAGGTATTCCATGGGTCAGTCCTGACTCGTTTGAACGGTTTAGATTTCCTGGGACGAAGATTCGGTTTTCTGCTTGTCTTCGCCCGATGATTCTTTCTTGCTGATCAGGCCGCCGGTGGCATCACTGATCGCCTCTTCGGCGGCTTTGTGGGTGTCATCGATCGCCTGTTTGGCGGTTTCGGCGGCCTTGCCCATCAATTGCTGAGCGCTTTTCTCGGCCTGGTCGCAACCGGCCAATACCAGTAAAGACGCAATCAGCAGTGCCGTGGTTTTAAGCTTCATGATGTTTTCCTCGATAGAACAAAACGGGCCGAAACGATGGCCCGTTGATAGCGAGGCATTCTAGGGAGGCAAACACTTCATGAAAATTCGTATTTTTAGCGGTTATACTTCGGTTTTTACGAATCCAGGATTAATTGTAGGAGCGAGGCTTGCCCGCGAAGAACGATGACGCGGTCCTTCAGGAAGACCGCGTCATCGTTCTTCGCGGGCAAGCCTCGCTCGTACAGGGGATGTGTACCAGGGGATATAGACAGCATGTTGAATTATCGGCAATTGCATTACTTCTGGGTGGTGGCCAAGACCGGCAGCATTGTGCGCGCTTGCGAGCAACTGAACCTGACGCCCCAGACCATCAGCGGGCAGATTTCCCTGCTCGAACAAACCTATGGCATCGAGCTGTTCCGACGCGTCGGTCGGCAGCTTGAGCTGACGGAGGCCGGGCGTCAAACCCTGCCCTACGCCGAGCAGATGTTTCAGCTGGGCGGCGAATTGGAGTTGATGCTGCGGGCACAGCCCAACGAACAGCAGATCCTGTTTAGGGTAGGCGTCGCCGATGTGGTGCCCAAATCCATCGTCTATCGCCTGATCGCGCCGACCATGGAATTGAGCGAACCGCTGCGCATTACCTGTCGTGAAGACAAACTCGAACGTTTGCTCGCCGACCTGGCGATCCAGCGTCTGGACCTGGTGATCTCCGACAGCCCGATGCCCTCGCACCTGGACATCAAGGGTTACAGCCAAAAACTCGGTGAATGCGGGATCAGCTTCTTCGCCACCGCCGAGCTGGCGGCGCAGTATGGCCAGGATTTTCCCCGCAGCCTGCACGGCGCACCGCTATTGATTCCCGGACCGGAAACGGTGGTACGCAGTCGCTTGCAGCGCTGGTTTGCCGAGCAGCAGATCCAGCCGCGCATTGTCGGTGAGTTCGACGACAGCGCGCTGATGCAGGCTTTCGGTCAATCGGGCAGCGGGATTTTCATCGGACCGAGCGTGATTGCCGACGAAGTGAAACGCCAATACGGCGTGGAGTTGATTGGCCAGACCGACGCTGTGACGGAGTCGTTCTACGCCATTTCAGTGGAACGCAAGGTCAAGCACCCCGGCATTGTGGCGATTACCGAAGGTGCCCGACGCGAGCTGTTCACCGAGCTGTGAAGGTCAGGCGCAGATTTCGCGAGGTTTCATGGTCATCAGCGCCATGGCCAGGAGAATCGAAACCAGGATAAACGCGGCGGCCGCAAAACCCAGCCCACCCAGGCCAACGCTGTCGATCACGCGTCCGCCAACCATCGCACCCAGGCCGATCCCGAGGTTGGCCCCGGCGATGTTCAGCGACGCGGCAAACGCCGGCGCCTCGGGTGCAGCCTTCATCAAGCGCACATGGCTGACCAGGAACAACGCGGCCTGGGTCACGCCCCAGATCCCCATCGCCGCCGCCAGACCCAGTGGCGAATGAATGTTCGGCACCAACGCCACCATGCCCGCGATCATGAACGCGCAGAACATCATCGAAGCCATCAGCGGATGACGATCCACCGCGCGGCCGCCCAATGAGTTGCCGATCAGACCGACCGCACCGAATCCCATCAGGCACCAGCCGACCACCGTGCCGTTGAAACCGGCGAGGCGTTCGAGGATATCCGCCAAGTAGGTGTAAGCGGTGAACATGCCGCTGAATACCAGGATCGACAGCAGCACATGGCCCAGCATCAACGGGCTACGGAGAATCTTGAACTGCGACCGGAAGCTCACCTGATGCTGATGCAGGTTGGTTTTCGGCAGGTAGATAAACAGCAGCAACGCCTTGGCAAACGCGATCACCGCCAGAATGCCGAAGGCACTGCGCCAGCCGAACGCATCGGAAATCAGCGTGCCCACCGGAATGCCGAACACCGTGGCGCAGACAATGCCGAAACCAATCTTGGCGATCGCCCGCCCGGCGTAATCCGGCCCGACAATGTCCACGGCGGTTTCACTGGCCAGCGCCCAGAACACCGGCAGCCCCAGCGCCGGGATCAGCCGGGCAATGGACATCACCCAGATGTTCGGCGCAAACGCCGCGAGGGTGTTGGCCAGGCCGAACATAATCAGCACCGAGATGAACAGCTTGCGCCGCTCGAACCTTGCGAAGTACGCGGTCAGGAACGGCCCGAACGCAGCAACGGTAAAGGCGAACAAGGTCACCAGCAAACCCGCTTGGGGAACGCTGACGTCCAGGTCTCGGGCAATCGCCGGCAACAGGCCGACGATGATGAATTCCGTGGTCAGCACCGTGAAACCGGCGGCCGACAACAGAAGGATGGGCAACAGCATGCAGAACTCCAGAAAACGACGACACCAGCGATAGCCCGAAGGCCCACTGGCATGACTTGAAAATGAGGATGCGCAATCTTAACAGAGTGTTTCCGATCAGGGTTGCACGAACCTGCCGATCTCGTTGATCGCGCGGGCGGCAGATCGTCACAGGTCTGAAGGATAAAGACCACGCTGTGATAAAGTCCGCGCCCTGCGATACGTACACCCTGTTCATCGGCCATTCGCTGGCATTGATGTCGCGACACCCCCGCACCTAATAATCAGAGATGCCGTTTTATGACTGCTCCATCCCCCTCGCTATTGCAACGTTTGAAAAGCCTGAGCCTGGTCTCGCAAATCATCATCGGCCTGATCGCCGGGATTGCCCTGGCGCTGATCGCGCCGGACGCGGCGAAGTCCACAGCGTTCATCGGTAAGGTCTTCGTCTCGGCACTGAAAGCCGTCGCGCCGATTCTGGTGTTCGTGCTGGTCATGGCCTCGATCGCCAACCACAAGCACGGCCAGGAAACCCACATCCGTCCGATTCTGTTTTTGTACCTGCTGGGTACGTTTGCCGCGGCGGTGGTTGCGGTTGTTGCCAGCATGATGTTTCCGTCAAGTCTGGTGCTGTCCACCCATGACGTTGCCGTGACTGCGCCGGGCGGCATCAGCGAAGTGTTGCAAAGCCTGCTGCTGAGCGTGGTCGATAATCCGGTCAGTGCGCTGATGAACGCCAACTTCATCGGCATTCTGGCCTGGGCGATCGGCATGGGCATTGCGATTCGCCATGCCGGTGACACAACTCGCGAGGTACTCGGCGACCTGTCCAATGGCGTGACCCTGATCGTGCGCCTGGTGATTCGTTTCGCACCGCTGGGGATCTTCGGCCTCGTCGCGTCGACCCTGGCCACCTCCGGCTTCGGTGCACTGATCGGCTATGTGCATCTGCTGGCCGTGCTGCTGGGCTGCATGTTGTTTGTGGCGCTGGTGATGAACCCGGTGATTGTGTTCTGGAAACTGCGTCGCAACCCGTATCCGTTGGTGCTGACCTGCCTGCGGGAAAGCGGCATCACCGCGTTCTTCACCCGCAGTTCGGCGGCGAACATTCCGGTCAACCTGGAATTGAGCAAGCGCCTGGGCCTGCATGAAGACACGTATTCGGTATCGATCCCGCTGGGCGCCACCATTAATATGGCCGGCGCGGCGATCACCATCACCGTGCTGACCTTGGCGGCCGTGCATACCTTGGGCATCGCCGTGGACATTCCGACGGCCATTCTGCTCAGTGTGGTGGCGGCGATTTGTGCGTGTGGCGCTTCGGGCGTGGCCGGCGGTTCGTTATTGCTGATTCCTCTGGCGTGCAGCCTGTTCGGCATTCCGAGTGAAATCGCCATGCAGGTGGTGGCGGTGGGTTTCATTATTGGTGTGTTGCAGGATTCTGCAGAGACTGCGTTGAACTCGTCTACGGACGTGCTGTTCACCGCCGCGGCGTGCCTCGGTGAAGAAGCGAAAGCAGAACGTCTGGCGTAACACCGCCCCTTGTAGGAGCCAGGCTTGCCGGCGAAGGCGATCTCAATGACGCCTTCGCAGGCAAACCTGGCTCCTACAGGTTTGGCGTGAGCCGCCAAGCACGATATCCCCTGATCCGTAGAGTCAAACAAAAAGCCCGCCAAGGCTTGCACCTTGGCGGGCTTTTTTGTGCGCGGGCGGTTTAGAACGCGCCCATGTAGTCGCGCTTGCCCACTTCCACGCCGTTGTGACGCAGCAGTGCGTAAGCGGTGGTGACGTGGAAGAAGAACTGCGGCAGGCCGTAGGTCAGCAAGTAAGCCTGGCCACTGAAGCGCTTCTCTTTAGGGGTGCCTGGACGCGTCACGATCTCAATGCCTTCCTTGCCATCGATCTGCTCAGGCTTGATCTCGCCGATGTAAGCCAGAACCTTGGCGATCAAGGCTTGCAGTTCAGCGAAGGTGGTTTCGGTGTCGTCGTACTTCGGCACTTCGATCTCGGCCAGGCGCGAGGAAACGCCTTTGGCGAAATCAACGGCGATCTGCACCTGACGCACCAGCGGGAACATGTCCGGGTACAGGCGGGCTTGCAGGAATGCATTGGGGTCGATGTTCTTGGCGGTGGCGTGGGCTTCGGCCTTGTTCAGAACGTCGCTCAGGGCGTTGAGCATTTGTTTGAAAACAGGAACGGAAGCGGCATACAGGGAAATGGTCATGACAGTCTCGTGTGGTGACAGGAGGGAAACGTGGGGCGATTATAGCGATGCGCGGTCCCAGGTGAAGCGATAGATAGTGGCGGGCGGGCCAGGATGACAACGACCGTTATCGGCATCGGCTCCGACGATCGACCACTGCGCACGCGAGGTCTGACCCAGTTCATGGGCAGCCTGGGGATTGAAGCACTGGCTGAGCAGTTCATCCGGCACCAACGCGTATGACTGACGGTGTTCGCGCAACCATTGCGCCGCCTGCTCGACCGTTGACCGGGTCATTCCGAAATGAACGATCGGCTGTTGGGCAAACAACCAATGGCCCTCGCGCCAGTTGACCAACACCAGGTCCGCGCCTTGGGTCATCTGCGCTGCTTGCACCATCAGTGCCTTGTGAGGATTGGGTCCGTCCTTGACCGGCTCGATAAAACCGCGGGCGAACCACAGCGTGAACCAGGCCACGGCCACCACCTGAAATACCCGCCACCCCCGCGGGCACTGGCTGAACCAGCGCTTGAACAGCCACGGAATCAGCGGCGCAGCGATCAGCACCAGCCCCGGCAGCGCCGGATAGATGTACAGCTTGCGCTTGCCGCTGCTCAGGCAGAAAAACAGCACGACCAGCACGACCCACCCCAGCAACACCAGCACTCGTCCGTCGCGCTTGCGCAGTTGCCGGCGCCAGGCGGGCACCAGCCATGGCAACGCGAGCACCAGCGGCAGCCAATATTGCGGGATGACGTTGACGAAGAAATACCAGAACGGTTCTCTATGATCCCAGGCTGCCGCATAGCGCGCCGCCGTCTGGCGCAGAAGAATTTCCCGCGCATAGGCGACTTCGTCAGTGGCGCCATTGAATACGATGGACACCGCCAGGGGCAGCAACCAGATCGCGATGGCGCCAAGCACCACCAAAAAACCCAGGCACCACTTGCGCGCCGCGCCCGGCATGGCCACCACACCGGGCCAGCCTTTGCGCACGGCGTAGGCATACGGAATCAACATCAATGCCGGGACGAAGCCGACCCCTTTGGTGATCACACCAATCCCCATGGCCGCGCACCCAACGTAAAACCAACGCCAGGCCGGCCCAAGTAGCAGATGACGCACCAGGCCGTACAGCCCAAGCGAGGTAAACAGAATCAGAAAGCTGTCGATCTGACCGGTCCGCAAAATGCTGTACGTCTGATACGTCGCCAGGTACAGGAGCGCTGCCGTCCGACCGGCACGCTGATTCCATAGCCTTCGGCCCAAGTCGTAGAGCATGGCCGTGACCGATGTGGCAGACAAAAGCCCCGGAATATAAAGGGCAAGGGCGGGCATCCCGGTGATCCAGGTGAAAAACGCCACCGTCCACATGAAAATCGGTGGTTTATCGCCGTAGATTTCGGCGGCTCGGTGCGGAATCAACCAAGAACCGTTGTGCAGCATCTCCAGCGCAACGCCGAGGAATCGCTCCTCATCGACATTCTGCGGCTGACGCAGGCCGAGTCCTGCGCCGACCAGTAAAAGAGCAAGCAACATCAGTCCCAGACATTCAACGCTGGGTGACAGGGTTCGGCGCACGGGTCAGTCCTTCAAGGTTTTGCTGCGGGAAATCAATTGCAGGTTGCGCAAGTAAACGATGGAGCCGAACGCCTGACCGGCGATGAACACCGGATCCTGTCGGTAAATGGCATAAGCGAACAACAGCGCACTGCCGACGATGCTCAGATACCAGAAGCTCACCGGTATCACGCTGCGTTTTTTGTATTCGCTGTACAGCCACTGCAGGACAAAGCGTCCGGTAAAGGCGATCTGGCCACTGAATCCGACCACCAGCCACAGGGTCTCGCGGGACAGGTTCATCCTTCCATCTCCTGCGCACGGCTGTTCAGTCGCGTGCGCTTGATCAGCCACCAGACGCCGACCAGATCGAGAATTCCCACCAGGGCGCGGTCGATGTTGCCGTATTTGGAGACCCCGGCCGTGCGCGGTCGATGATTGACCGGGTGGGTGATCATGCGGCCGTTGTGGCGCTGGATCAGCGCAGGAATGAAGCGGTGCATATGGTCGAAGTACGGCAAGCGCAGAAACGCGGCCCGCTGGATCAGTTTCAACCCGCAACCCGTGTCGGGTGTCTGATCCTTGAGCATGCGGCTGCGCAGCCCATTGGCAAACCGCGAGGCCCAGCGCTTGCTCGCGCTATCGCGGCGGTTGACCCGGTGCCCGGCGACCAATTGAAGGTCGACGATGCCCTGCTCACTGCGCACCAACGCCAGCATGCCAGGAATATCCGCGGGGTCGTTTTGACCGTCGCCATCGAGCGTGGCCAGCCATAGGCCCCGGGCAGCGAGCGCCGCATGGTAGAGCGAAGTGCTCTGCCCCAGCGAACGCTCATGGCGCAGGATGCGCAACGTGCTCAAACCACTGTATTTGCTGTGTCGCAGTTCCTGCAAAGTGGCGTCAGTACTGCCGTCGTCCACGACGATGATTTCATACGCCTCATCGACCAGTGCGATACGGATTTCCTCGAGCAGCGATTTGAGATTGTTCGCTTCGTTCTTTGCCGGGATCAGCACGGATACAAATATGTCTTGGTTCATAGAGGCCCCTATTACCCTGGATTTTTATGATCGAGGGCCAACATTTCATCTCTGATAAAAGTGGCGATACCACTTCACGAATTCCGCGACGCCGGTTTCAACCGTCACTTGCGGACGAAAATCGACCCACTGCGCCAATGCCGACACGTCCGCCCAGGTCTTGACCACGTCGCCCGCCTGGAGCGGCAGAAAGTTGCGCCGGGCCTGAATCCCTAACGTCGACTCAAGGCAGCCGACGAAATCCAGCAGCGCCACCGGCATGCCGCGGCCGATGTTGTAAATCCGGTTGGCACCCTCGCCAGTGCTGTCCGGCAACGGCGGTCGTGGGCGCAGGCGCGCAATGCTTTCAACGATGTCGTCGATGTAGGTGAAGTCGCGCGACATCTGGCCCTGGTTGTAGAGGTCGACTGGTTTGTCGTTGAGAATCGCGTGGGTGAATTTGAACAGCGCCATGTCGGGGCGCCCCCAAGGTCCGTAAACGGTAAAAAACCGCAGGCCGCTGGCCTTGAGTCCATACAGGTGGCAATAGCTGTGGGCCATCAGCTCATTCGCGCGTTTGCTGGCGGCATACAGCGAAATCGGGTGATCGACGGCATCTTCAACGCTAAAAGGCATTTTGCTGTTGGTGCCGTACACCGAGCTGCTCGACGCATAAATCAGATGCTTGGGGCGATAATGTCGGCAGGCTTCCAGCACATTCAGAAAACCCAGCAGGTTCGATTGCGCATATACGTCCGGGCTGTCCAGCGAGTAACGAACGCCGGCCTGGGCAGCCAGATGGATGACCTCGGTGAAACCGTGATCCTTGAACAAGGTTATCAAGGCTGGCTTGTCGACAATGTCCAGCACCTTGAAATGAAAACCGGACAAGGCGCTCAGCTCCTTGAGCCGTGCGTGTTTGAGTTCCACGCTGTAGTAGTCGTTGAGATTATCGATGCCGACCACATCAATACCTTGCTCACACAGACGCTTGGCCGTGTGAAAGCCGATGAATCCTGCGGCGCCGGTGACCAGAACGGTCATAGCGGGGCCACGCCGATGAGCGCATTATTGCGGGTCGATACCAACGTCAGCTTCATGCCTTGCTCCAGGGTGAAATCGTTAAGGCCAGTGACGTCGTCGATACGCCATGGCGTTGCGCCGGCCATGTGCGCCAGTGGTCCGCAGCCATGCACACGGTGCCCGCCAGATTGTAAAAATAGCGTTATGGTTTGATGTTGGTTTTATGACCATTTCATAGCGGGAGCGACGAATTCAGTTGCCATTGGCGCACGCCGATTTAAAGTGCATGCCGGCAGGAGAAGAATATGAAACCGGGAAAGGACGCAGAACAATGAGCATTGAGCAAGAGACGACCTTCGACGAGCCGCGCCTCAACAGCACGGAAATCCGCATTCTGGGCTCGTTGATCGAGAAGCAGGCCACCAGCCCGGAAACCTATCCGCTGACCCTCAATGCGCTGGTGATCGCCTGCAACCAGAAAACCAGTCGCGAACCGGTGATGAACCTGACACAAGGCCAGGTCGGCCAGAGCCTGCGCACCCTTGAAGGTCGCGGCTTTACCAAACTGGTGATGGGCAGCCGTGCCGATCGCTGGGAGCATAAGGTCGACAAGGCGCTGGAACTGGTGCCGGCCCAGGTGATTCTGGCGGGATTGCTGTTTCTGCGAGGCCCGCAGACGGTCAATGAACTGCTGACCCGCAGCGGCCGCATGCATGATTTTGAAGACGCCGAACAGGTGGTGCATCAACTGGAACGGTTGATTGCTCGCGGACTGGCGCTACTGATCCCCCGTCAGGCCGGGCAGCGCGAAGACCGTTATATGCATGCGCTGGGGGACCCGGCGGATATCGAAGTCATCCTCGCCGCCCGGCAAAACCCGGCCGAACGCGGTGCCGGTAGCGGCGTATCCGTAGAGCGGATCGAAGAGCTTGAAGCGCGGATTGCCGCACTCGAAGAACGCCTGGCCCGCCTCGAATAACCAACACGGTGATTTGTAGGAGCGAGGCTTGCCTGCGAAAGCGATTTTCAATTCAACGATAATGTTGGATATGGAATCGCCTTCGCGGGCAAGCCTCGCTCCTACAAAGGGAGTGCTACTCACCATCCCAGTAATCAACGCCGTCGCCCGCTCGGGCGATGGCGACGAAGCCTGAGGCATTGCCTTCGGCGTCGACCTTGAAGTCGTCCATCACCACGTATTTTCCGGAATCCGGGTACTCGCAAATCTCCGGCGATTGCTGGGTGCTGACCGCCAGGTAGCGCAGTTCGCCCTTGCTGTTGTTGATGATCTGGTGAGCGGCTTCAGGACCGCCCGGCGGGCAGGCGATCACGTCACCGGCGCGGATCGGAAAACGCTCGGCACCGAGGCGAACCTGCCCTTCCCCGGCCACGACGTAAAACATCTCCTCGTTGACCCGATGACTGTGAAACGGGCTGCCACGCATGCCTGGTTCCAGCACGTACAACCGATAACCGAGCTTTTGCGCACCCAGTTGCTGGCCGACGCAGGCCATTCTTTGCTGGTAGCGGCCGGCGGTATCACCGGTGGGCGCCAGGGCTTCGGGCAACCGTTCGAGTTCGACCTGATTCAGATTGAGAATAGGGGGATGCATGGGAACCTCGGTCACGGTTTGTTTTTTGGGACGGCAAGTCTTGGCTTGCTGGCGGGGAGTATAGGCGGGGTAATTTGCGGCAACTGAATGGGCTAGCCCTGGGGACCGAGGTGCGGCATTCGCGAGCAAGCCCGCTCCCACAGTGGATCTGCGGTGAGCACAGCGCCTGTGTTTGACGCCGATCCACTGTGGGAGCGGGCTTGCTCGCGAAGGGGCCGGTAAAGCCAACCATTATCCTGAGGATCAGCTGCGAGCAAACTCCACCGCTTTCTTGAACTGCTCATCCGTCGGCCGCACGCCGGTGTACAGGACAAACTGTTCCAGCGCCTGGATCGCGATCACTTCCAGCCCGGTAATGACGCGCTTGCCCTCGGCGCGCCCGCGCACGATAAGCGGTGTTTCCGAGGGAATCGCCACCACATCGAAGACAGTCTCGGCAGCAGCGATGGTTTCAGCGTCGAATGCGAGTTGATCGGCCTCAGGGCCGCCGCTCATGCCAATCGGCGTGACGTTGATCAACATCTGCGGACGCTGAGTGCCCAGTTCCGCCTGCCACTGATAACCCAGAGACTCAGCCAACGCCCGCCCGGCACGTTCGTTACGGGCCACGATCAAGCCGTTTTTATAGCCGCCATCGCGCAAGGCACTGGCCACGGCTTTGGCCATGCCGCCGCTGCCGCGCAGGGCAAAGGTCGACTCCTTCGGCACCTGATGGGTTTCAAGCAACTGGGCGATGGCGATGTAATCGGTGTTGTAGGCCTTGAGGTGGCCGTTGGTGTTGACGATGGTATTGATCGATTGAATAGCCGCCGCCGACGCGTCCAGCTCATCGACCAGCGCAATGCAGGCCTCCTTGAACGGCATCGACACGCCGCAGCCACGAATGCCCAGTGCACGAATGCCGCCAACGGCACCGGGAAGATCCTGACTGCTGAACGCCTTGTAGTAAAAATTCAGGCCCAACTGTTCATACAGATGATTGTGAAACCGCAGGCCGAAGTTGCCGGGACGCCCGGAAAGCGACATGCACAGCTGGGTGTCTCGGTTGGGGTTCATCTGCATGAAACATCTCCTTCATAAGCACTTTCAGATGGACGGGATTAGCCATTCCATCGTGCTCTGATCGATCATTACAGCGTGCCTGGGCAGGTTCGCCGGGCCCGTAAAGAAGCCGGTACAGACCTTACACAAAATTTACCCAGCGGCTGTGCTGAATTTCAAAAAAACGCTGTCTTAGCTGTATCCCCGCGACAATCCTTGGGTCTATTGCAGACGCAAGCGCCGGGTCGAAGAACCGAGGAATTATCATGATCCGTAAAGTCCCCACAGTTGCCTTGCTGCTCGGTGCTCTTGCTATCACAGGGCAGGCAGAGGCTGGCGGCGGTCACGGTTGGCAGGGTCCAGCGGTATTTGGCGCGATCGTTGGTTCGGCAATCGTCGGCTCGGCCATCATCAACAGCAACCGGCCGGTCTATGTGCAGCAACCGGTTTACGCCCAGCCACAGCCGGTTTATGTGCAACAACCGCCACCGGTTTATTACCAGCCTGCACCGGTCTACGTGCAGCAACCGGTCTACTACGGGCCACCGCCGGTTTACTACGGCCCGCCACGTGGTTATTACGGTCCACCGCGCGGTTACTACGGCCCTCCCCACGGTTATGGCCGCTGGTAACAGATTCAACAGGCCCTGCCTTATCAGCGGGGCTTTTTTTTGACCGTTCGTCGGCAAAGGTCTGGAAAAATCGCATCAAGGTCGCTGTCGGGACAGTGTCGCCGGCTCAAGTTGGCAAGATTGACTCGACCGCCCTTCCCCCTTCTTGGGCAAAACGGTCATATTTATGTCACGCCAGGTCCGCAAGCTTGGATCTGTCCGTAAACAACAGGTTGATAAAAACAAGGACGACCTCATGCCCACGCAAAACCCGCACCGCATTGTCGGCTTGTGCACTTCCAGCAAGGTGTACAACGCTTTGACCGAACTCAAGCATCTGGAAGGCCATCGCAGCGCCAAGTTTCTTTCGCTGCTGGCAGAAAACCTGGTGCGCAAAGGCCTGCTCAACGAGCAGGAAGTGGTCCATATGCTTGATCTGGTGGTCGACTGAGCCCAACCCTCACTGGTGTCAATGACGACTATCGAAAGTGTTGATTGTCCGTTCGAGTGGCAGGTCCGTAAGGTAGCTCCATCGATTGATGGAGGTATTTATGTCCCAGGTTCAAATCATGTCCGTAATCGGCAGCGCCGTTCCCGCACCGCTCAGAGAGCTAGGACTGCTCGCCTGTTGGTATCTGGTGCAGGACGGCGAACCGATCAGCGGACCGCTCACTTCGCTGCCGGCCGCCAAGGCACTTTCGCAAAAAATCGGGCAGGGGCATTTCAGCGCTTAAGGCAGCTGAACCCTTGGTTTGGTTTCGATGAATATGGCCCAACTCGACATGAACAGCGCCGCGATCAGCGGGCCGATGACAAAGCCATTGAGGCCGAAAATCGCCAGGCCACCCAGGGTCGAGATGAGGATCAGATAGTCCGGCATCTTCGTGTCCTTGCCCACCAGGATTGGTCGCAGCACGTTATCCACCAGACCGATCACAAAAATCCCGAACAACAGCAGCACTACGCCCTGCCAGATCGCCCCCGTGAACAGGAAGAACGCTGCAACCGGCGCCCAGACGATTCCCGCCCCCACCGCTGGCAACAGCGATAGAAACGCCATCAATACCGCCCAGAGCAACGCGCTCGGAATCTCCAGAAACCCGAAAATCAAACCGCCCAGTGCGCCCTGTGTAATCGCCACCAGAAGGTTGCCCTTTACGGTCGCCCGAACCACGCGGTTGAACTTGAGCTGCAAGCGGCGCTTCTGGCCCTCCTGAAGCGGCACTGCCGAGCGAACTTTACGAGCCAATTCAGCGCCGTCCCGCAGGAAGAAAAATAGCAGGTAGAGCATGATGAAAAAGCCCACCACAAAATCGAACGTGCCCTGACCAAAACTAAAGACTTGCGTGGCGACAAACTCATTGCCAGTCACCGCACTCTTGATGATTTTCTCCCGTAGCCCATCCAGCTCGCCAAGCCCGGCCCGATCCAGCAATTGCTGGAAGTACGGCGGCAGGCTGTGTTTGAAATGCGTCACGTAACCCGCGATGTCCAGTTCGCCGCTTTCGATGCTCTTGTACAGCGCGGCCCCTTCCTGGACCAACAAGATACTGAGGATGATCACTGGAAGGATCGCAATCACCAGGCTGACACTCAGGGTGAGCAGCGTCGTCAGGTTGCGCGGCCAGCCGAACTTCAGTTGTATCCGGCGTTGCAACGGCGCGAACAGAATCCCGAGGATCACTGCCCAGAACACCGCGCCGTAGAACGGCAGCAAAATCCAGATAAATGCGGTGGTGACCACCCCGAGCAAGATCACCAGCGATTTGTTGTGTACCGTCTCTTCGTTCATGTCCGATCCATGTCAGTGCGCAGGAACCATGCTCTTTGTAGAGCGTTGCTGATGCTTAGTCCGCCACGGTTCGCGCGAGTGCCATCCGTTTATTCATCAAGCATAGATCCAGATCAATGAACCCCGCGTGCAAGGCGATTACCCTCGCGGACTTTTACGATCGACACTGCCATGACGCTCCTTGCTCCAGAACTGCTCGCCCCTGCCGGCACCTTGAAAAACATGCGATACGCCTTCGCCTATGGTGCCGATGCGGTCTACGCCGGCCAGCCGCGGTACAGCCTGCGGGTGCGCAACAACGAATTTGACCACGCCAACCTCGCGCTTGGCATTGGCGAGGCGCAGGGCCAAGGCAAACGCTTCTATGTGGTGGTGAACATCGCGCCGCACAACGCCAAGCTCAAGACCTTCCTCAACGACCTGGCCCCCGTAATTGCGATGGCGCCGGACGCGTTGATCATGTCCGATCCAGGCCTGATCATGTTGGTGCGCCGGCACTTCCCGCAGATGCCGATCCACCTGTCGGTGCAGGCCAACACGGTGAACTGGGCCAGTGTCGAGTTCTGGCAGCAACAGGGTTTGAGCCGGATCATCCTTTCTCGGGAACTGTCGCTGGAAGAAATCGCTGAAATCCGCCAGCAAGTCCCGGCGATGGAGCTGGAGGTGTTTGTCCACGGCGCGCTGTGCATGGCCTATTCCGGCCGCTGCCTGTTATCGGGTTACATGAACAAGCGCGACGCCAATCAGGGCAGCTGCACCAACGCCTGTCGCTGGAAATACTCGGCGACTCAGGCCACGGAAAATCAGCTCGGTGAAATCGTCCAGCAGTTTCAACCCGAGCCGACCCTGGGCATCGGCGCGCCGACCGATCAGGTATTTCTGTTGCAGGAAGCCAATCGCCCGGACGAATTGATGCCGGCCTTCGAGGACGAGCACGGCACCTACATCATGAATGCCAAGGACCTGCGCGCCGTGCAGCATGTCGGGCGACTGACACAGATGGGCGTGCACTCGCTGAAGATCGAAGGCCGGACCAAATCGCACTTCTATTGCGCACGCACCACGCAGGTCTATCGCCGCGCGATTGATGATGCCGTGGCCGGTCGCGAATTTGATCGCGGCTTGATGACGGATCTGGAGTCCCTGGCCCAGCGCGGCTACACGGAAGGTTTCCTGCGTCGGCATGTGCATGACGAATACCAGAACTATCAGCACGGCAGCTCGGTTTCAGAGCGCCAGCAGTTTGTTGGCGAGTTGACCGGTGAGCGTCGTGATCGCCTGGCGCAAGTGAAGGTAAAGAACCGTTTTAGCCTGGGCGATCACATGGAACTGATGACGCCCCAGGGTAATTTCCACTTCGATCTTCATCAGTTGCAGAACATCAAAGGTGAAGCGATCGAAGTGGCGCCAGGGGATGGGCATACGGTGTATGTGCCGATTCCGGATGCGGTGGATTTGCGGTTCGGGTTGTTGATGCGGGATGTCAGCCTGTAGATCCGTACCAAAGATCGCAGTCTGCGCCCGCGCCTACGCGAACTCCTCGCGCAACATCGCCACAAACGCTTCCCGTGCAGGGTGAACCCCAGCGTTTTCATGCCAGTAAAACAAGTTGTCGATGGCCGTCAGCTCAGGGAACTCAAACCCCGCGCACCCTGCCCCTTTGGCGTATTGGTCAAACACCCCTTTGGGCACCAATGCGACTCCGGCCCCGGCACTGACACACCCGACAATTGCCCCATAACTGGCCAGGCTGACAATCGGCAGCGCCTGCCCTTGCCGTAACAACCAATGCTCCAGCGCTGCCCGGTAAGGACAACCTTGCGGCCACATAAACACCGTCTTGTCCTGCAAATCCGCGATATCGCGTACCGGCCCCAGGGATGTCGAGGCAATCAGCAGCAGCTCTTCGCGGTACATCGGCGTGCGCTTGAGCTGCGAGCGCTCGACATCCACCGCGACGATCGCGCCGTCGAGCCGATGATTGAGCGTGTCATCGAGCAACTGGCTCCAGGTGCCTGTGGTCAACTCCAGCGCGACGCCGGGATAGCGCTTGTGAAACTTGGCCAGCAGACGCGGCAGACGACCGGTGGCCGAGGACTCGATGGCGCCGATTCGCAGCGGGCCGGACGGTTCGGCCGAAGGGTCCACGGCGCGTTTGGCTTCAACAGTCAGCGCCAGAATCTTCGAGGCGTATGACAGAAACGTCTGGCCCGCCGGGCTGATGCGCAAGCCTCGGCCCTCGCGTAGAAACAGCGCCACACCCAACTCCGCTTCCAGCGACTTGATGCGTGCCGTGATGTTCGACGGCACGCAATGCAACAGCTCCGCCGCCCGGGCGATGCTGCCAACCTCGGCAACGGTCTTGAACATGCGAATCTGCGCCAACTCCATACATCACCCAAAGTGAACAATTGATGCAGTATAAGTCAGTTGTAGCGAACGGTTAGCCTTCCGATACTCGGTGCATAAGCCCACCGGTAATCGATCATGAAGCCCTCCGCGCACGCCCTCAAAATTCTCCTGGCCATGGCGTTTGTCGTCGCCTGCTGGGGTTACTCACCGACCGGCATCCACATCGGATTGCAGGCCTATGACCCCGGTCACCTGGCGCTCCTGCGCTTTCTGATCGCGTCGGTGTTCATGGCCGTCGTCGCCGCGTTCAAAGGCATCAGTTTGCCGAAGCTTCGTGATCTGCCGCTGCTGTTCGTCCTTGGATTCTTTGCCGTGAGCCTGCACCACGTCGCCCTGAACATCGGCCAGCAAAGTGTCAGCGCAGGCGCTTCCAGTGTGTTGGCGCAATCGACGCCGTTGTTCAGCACGTTGCTGGCGCGTTTTGTGTTCAAGGACCGGGTCAGCGTCTGGCGCTGGGGGTGTGTCCTGTTGGGATTGATTGGCGTGGTGATTGTGGTGGCCGGTGATCGAGGACTGGGCAGCATTGATGCGCACGGGTTGCTGATCTTGTTGGCGGCGGTGTCGTGGAGTTTTTACTTCGCGTTGCAGAAGCATCATTCCGGGCGCTACGACGGCTTGACGCTAGTCTGTTACACGGTCTGGTCGGGGACGGCGCTGTTGCTGATTTATCTGCCGGGGTTGGCCGGCAAGGTCGCCAGCGCGCCGATGCAAGTGCAAATGGCCGTGGTTGCCTTGGGCGTGTTCCCCAGCGCCCTCGCCTACCTGGCCTGGGCGTTTGTGCTGGCCCACATCGATTTAAGTCGGGCAACCATGACGCTGTATCTGATACCGCCGACCGCCATGGCCATTGCGGCGTTTGCCCTGGGTGAACAGCCGACGTTGATGGTCGGGGTCGGCGCGGTGGTGGTGCTGATCAGTGTGCTGGCGTTGAATCTGGAGCGCCGCCCTGCGGTCATCGCGGCGCAGCCCGCCCGGCCATGACTGCACGCCATGTGCGATTAAAGAATTGCCTTGCGATGCCGACGTCCTCTGTTCACATGAACGTGACGCCATCGCCTGGAAATGCTTATGAACCGTTTCGCTGCTGCCTGTGTGCTAGGGATATTGTCCGGTTGTGCCAGCCCGCCACCCGTGACTCCCGCCCCACCTCCCTACCGGCAGCCGGTTCTGACAGTGCAAGACGTGTTTAACAAAACACCCTTGGAAAACTCAGTGATGCGTAACGGCGATACGCTCAGTTTTCAGGTTCATACCCCGGCTTACACTCGCGATGGCTTACCGAGCGTTGTGCAGTTGCAAGCGGACTGCAAGGTGCCCGATGTCAAACTGCTGTTCCTCGACAACTTCCCGATCGCGACGACGGATGGCAGCCACCAGCACACCCCGCTGACGGTTCTGATTCCCAAGGAACTGGCAGCCGAGCTGGCCAGCAAACCCCACTTTAGCGAAGCCTGTACGCGCACCGCAGCGTCGGACTGGCGCATTGTCCATCGCACTGAAGCCGCACGCTGGGTGATGATCGACGTCAGCAGCCTGAAAACCGAGGGCAACGTCAGCCGGTTCTGGGGCGGATTCGACGAACCCTTGCTGCTCACCGACAAGCCCAACCTGCAACTATTCGGACAGACTCGCGGGCGCTACGAAGTCGACTGCGCACGCAAGGCCTATCGAGTACTGAGCTCATTCCAGCTTGGCCCGAATGATCGGGTGTCCATGGGCGGGGTACTGAACAACCCGTCGCAACAGGTCTTCACCCAAGGCAGCGCGGACACCCAGACCTTGCTGAACGCTGCGTGCGCCGCACCCTCGCAGCGCTCGACACTGCCTGCGTATGTCGCCCGAACCAAACTTCCACTGAGCTACCAGATTGAACCTGTGTCCGCTTCGGTATTGAAAGCCATCACCGATTTAAAGCTTGCGCCGCCCACCCGGACACTCAAGCGCACGGTGTCGAAGATCAATAACACGCTCTTATATTTTTCAAACTCAAGCACGGAAAATACGCTGGTGTTCGACACCGACGCTCAGAGCGGACAATTGCGCGAGCGCCGGGAAAAGGCTCCAATCGGCCGTTACATCGTCAGTTTCAGAGGGTTGTTGCCACTGGCAGAACACTATTCGCTGACAGACAGCAAGCGAAACAGACCACCGTTATCCACCGTCACCGACACTCAGCAATTGAGTTTCACCGGCGACTGGCAACGCATGCCGGTGGGTGCGTCACTGGAAATGCGCGCCAGCAAACGGGAACGAAGCACCCTCGACGGCGAAACAATGAAACTGGAAAGTGTGCAATGCACCGTGCAACGTGTGCTCGACGCAGCCCAGGTCAACAGCGAGCTGAGAGGCCCCGCCAAAGAACTGCGCTGTCAGTTTGACCTTGGCCAGAAGCTCAAACGTGACAGCAAGATTTTCTACCTTGAAGACTACGCTTACTTCTTTCTTTCCTCGTCCACGCTAGGGGGCACGGAGAGTCGTATAACGCTGGTCTCGGTTGAAGAATAAAAATCCCCGGCACAGTGGCCTGATGCCGATCAGTTAAAGCACTGAACACCGCAATCACTCTGAGAGCGAGCGTGCTCGCGATGAGGCCATAACATTCAACATCATCATTGACTGTTACACCGCCATCGCGAGCAGGCTCGCTCCCACAGGGGGCTGGTATTCGTCAGTTCATCTTGGCCGCTTGCAGTAGCCACTCCTTGAACATCGTCATCGCCGACGTTTCAGGGCGCGACTGCAAGCGGGTCAGCCAATAGCTACCGGTGGTGATGCCGATGTCGAACGGTTGCTCGATCGCCCCTGCCGCCAGTTGCCGGGCAAACATCAGCGACGGCGCCAAGGCAATGCCGGCGCCTTGTAGCGCCGCCTCCATCATGGCCAGCGAGGAGTCGAAGACGATGCTCTTGGGCGGCGGTGTATTGGCCGGCAACCCGGCGGCCAGAAACCACTCGGGCCACTCGTCCGTGCGATAGGAACGCAACAGCGTCTGCTTGAGCAAATCCGCAGGCTCTTGCAACTGCCCGGCGATTTCCGGGACGCAGAGCACCGACAACGGCGCGTCAATCAGCTTCAAAGCTTCAATCCCGTGCCAGGCTCCGGCGCCAAACCGGATGGCGTAATCCAGGCCTTCGGCAGCCACATCCACCCGGTTGTTGTTGGTCGACAGGCGCAAATCTATGAACGGATGTTTCGACTGGAAGTCTGCCAGACGCGGCAACAGCCAACCCACCGCAAACGTCCCCACAGCGCCCACGGTTATCACTTCACGAAAATGCCCACCCTCTAAACGCTCAAGGGTTTCGGCAATCCGGTCGAAGGACTCGCGCAATACTGGCAGCAAGGTTTCGCCTTCACTGGTCAGCATCAGGCCGCGGGGCAAGCGTTTGAACAGCGTTACGTTAAGCTGGGCTTCAAGGCTTTTGACTTGATGACTGACCGCCGCCGGCGTGACGAACAACTCCACCGCTGCCCGAGTGAAGCTCAAAT
This sequence comes from Pseudomonas sp. LBUM1660, assembly GCF_059695935.1. Classification (NCBI taxonomy): domain Bacteria; kingdom Pseudomonadati; phylum Pseudomonadota; class Gammaproteobacteria; order Pseudomonadales; family Pseudomonadaceae; genus Pseudomonas; species Pseudomonas sp. LBUM1660. The sequence goes on from NZ_CP166795.1 coordinate 4,136,749, forward strand.
GGCGCGCGGAAGCCTCGAAGGCACGCAATGCATTCAGCGGCAGATGAGGACGAATCATGTCCACTCCCAAATTTTTCTAATGGCTAACCCTAAATATCGTCGTTTGTCGATTCTCACCCGACTGCCTAGATTTGGCGCGCCCGTCAGCCGTCCGGTGTTGGATCCGTTCGGAGTGTAGCGGTTAAAGTAATGGCAACTCATGGAGAGTGATTCCAATCATGTTCAAATTTCATCTGCCAAGACTGGCGTCCTTCAGCGCTTTCGCCCTGTTGATCGGCGCAACTCACTGTATGGCCGCAACAAAATCCGACGATCAACTCGACGCCCTGGTGAAAGCCGCCGTCGGCCCGGTCATGCAACAACAGAATATCCCTGGCGTCGCGGTCGCGATCACCTTGAAGGGTCAGCAGCATTACTTTAACTACGGTGTGGCGTCGAAAGTAGACGGTAAACCCGTCAGCAAAGAAACCCTGTTCGAAATCGGCTCGGTGAGTAAAACCTTCGCCACCACGCTGACGGCCTACGCCCAGACCAGCGGCCAACTGTCTTTGTCTGACCGGGCCAGCCAGGTGTGGCCTGAGCTGCGCGGCAGTGCGTTCGACACCATCAGCGTGTTGCAACTCGCCACTTACACCGCTGGCGGGTTGCCGCTGCAGTTCCCTGATGAGGCCGATCATCCAGACAAAATGCTCGCCTACTTCAATCAGTGGAAGCCCGTTTATGCCGCAGGCACCCACCGTCAGTATTCGAACCCCAGCCTTGGGCTGTCCGGTTATCTGACGGCCAAAAGCATGGGCCAGCCGTTCGATGAATTGATGGAAAAAACCCTGCTGCCCAAACTTGGGCTCAAGCACACCTACCTCAAGGTGCCGCAGGAGCAGATGGGGCTTTACGCCCAGGGTTACAGCAAGGAGGGCAAACCGGTACGGGTGAGCCCGGGTGCACTGGACTCGGAGGCGTATGGGGTGAAAACCAGCGCGGCGGATTTGCTTCGTTATGTTGAAGCGAACCTGAAACCGGCGACGCTGGAGAAGCCATTGCAGCAAGCGATTGCCCTCACTCACGGCGGTTTCTACACCGTGGGCGAGATGACGCAGGGGTTGGGTTGGGAGCATTACCACTATCCGGTCACCCTCGATACGTTGCTGAGTGGCAACTCGACGAAAATGGCAATGGAGGCGCACAAAGTTCAGTGGTTGAACCCGCCACAACCTGCGCAAGACGCGGCATGGTTCAACAAGACCGGGTCGACGGGTGGTTTCGGCGCTTATGTCGCGTTCGTGCCTTCGGAAGATATCGGTATCGTTATTCTGGCGAACAAGAATTACCCGAACGCCGAGCGAATCAAGATCGCTCACAACATTCTGAGTGCACTGACTGAATAACCCACGCCACAGGGGTGAATGCTGGTAATAAAAATGGGCGACCTCTTTGGGGTCGCCCATTGTCGTTACAACGTCAGCTCAATGCCGGGTCGGCGTTGGAGCGTCAGGCGTATCGTTCCTCGGATCAAGATTGTCCCGGGCCTGATTCACCAACAACTCCGCAATGCCCGCCAACTGCTGAATAGCCCCCAGCATCATCCGGTTCGAGCCATCCAGCTTGACGGCAAAACTCACAAGCACCGCATTCAGGGACGCAAGGGTTTCGCTGGCCTGATGCAAGAGAGTGAGGGTGTCGACGCCCGGAGCAATCGTAAGGATCTGGTTGATCGGGACGGAACGCCTGGGCTTGCGCACACCAATGGGGGTGTCGCGCTCGGCCGTTTCGCCCAGCCGGACAAGCTTCAGGTGAGTGGCGTCGGTTGGGCGTTGCGGATCATTTTTGCCGAACTTCTTCATAGACGAGGCTCCTTTCTGGCCATTGGTTATTTCGTCCCTGGATCCCTCAGTGTTGCGGACTCCCACGTCCGACCGCGATGGTTGCGGTGGCTGACAAAGGCTAACGGCGCGCTCTGACAGAAACCAGTTCATGAAGTCCGACAGGACTTGCAGGAAATTTCCGAGACCAATGAAACCAAGACGGAACACGCGTTTTTTGTAGCAGCTGCCGAGCAGCGCGAGGCTGCGTTCGGCTGCACAGCAGTCATAAAACCTGCATACACAAATCTCCTCATGCACCGCGTTGGCTGATTAGACGACTGCTGCGCAGCCGAACGCAGCCTCGCGCTGCTCGGCAGCTGCTACAGGACTTGCACCGCAAAAAAAATGGGCGCCCCTTTGAGGTCGCCCATTGTCGTTGCCTGCTCCCACAGAGGGTGGCGGCGTAAACAAAGGACGGTGCTCGCTTCCACAGGGGTCAGTAGGTGTTCAATCGTCTGGCATTTCCGGGGGCTTGGTCGGTTTGGCGGGTTTACCCGGTTTTACGCCCTTGTCGCCTTTGGCGGCTGGTTCGGCAACGACGGGCGTCGCGACCGTCGCGACCGTCGGCGGTGCGGCTTCTTTCTCGGTCGCTGGCAGGGCGTCGATGGTTTCAAATATCTTCTTCAAATCGACCGATTTGGATTCATCCCCCGAACTCTCGAACTTCTTCTCGCCGTCCTTGCCCACCAGGATGACTTTGGGCAGCGCCCCCGCGCCGAGTTTCAGCGAGCGGATCAGTGCCATGGTGTCCTGCTGGCCGAGATCCTTGCCGTCGAGCTGACCGAACATATTCAGCACGGTGTACACCCTGATATTGCGCTGGGCGACACCGTCTTTGTTGGCCGGATCGTTCAGGGACTTTTTCAGGCTCAACCAGACCGGGTCAACGGTGCTGGGAGCAATCACAATCAGTGGCCGGGCCCTGCCCTTGTCGATGTCCAGCGGTGAGCCGTCTTCGGCGGCGAGCAAGGGGCCGGCGAAAGCCAGCAAGGTAGTCAGGGTCAAAGACCTGATGAGCATGCGCATCTCCTTTTGATATCCACGCTCTAATGATTGCGCATCGCGGCGATCGTTCCGGGTGACGCACCGCAATTGTGTTCCGCCTTGACCCAAGCTTAGGTCAGGGCGGTCATTGCGCAACAGCCTGAGCTAATCTCATCACTCATAACGATCCACCTGATCCGCCGTGAGGACCCGCCATGAGCGCTCAGCTGAACCACACCATCGTCTGGTGCCGAGACAAGCAGATCTCGGCCCATTACCTCGCCGAGATCCTCGGCTTGCCCGCTCCCGAGCCGTTCGGGCCGATGCTGGTCGTCAAGTTCGACAATGGCGTGTCGCTGGATTTCTACGACAACGACCCTCCGATCGCCTCCCAGCACTATGCGTTTTTGATCGGCGAGGAGGATTTCGATGCAGCCTTCGCTCGCCTGCAAGCGCGCCAGCAGCCCTGGTGGGCCGATCCCGGCAAGCAACGGCCCAACGAGATCAACGATTACGGCGGTGGCCGGCGGGTGTATTTCGATGACCCGGACGGGCATCTGCTGGAAATGCTCACGCGCCCCTGATTCTGGAGGCAGTGCGGATTCAAAACGAGGAATGCTACCCAGGTGTCAGGTCAGTGGCCAGGGCCTTGTCCAGCAGCAGCTTGAGCTCTTGCAAGGCCACCGGTTTGATAACGTAGTGGAACGCACCTTCCTTCATCGCCACCATGGCGTCTTCGACATCGCCGTGGCCGGTCATCATGATCACTTTCAGATCCGGCGCGCTGATGCGCAGCTTCTGAATCAGATCGTGACCACTCATGCCCGGCAGCGAGTTGTCGGTCAGCACCAGGTCCGGGGCGAATGTGGTCAATTGCTCCAACGCCTCTTCAGCCGAGTGGCAGACCGTCACCTCGAAGGTTTTGCGCTCCAGATAGATCTGAATGTTCTCGGCGAGGAGTTCATCATCCTCGACCAGCAGTATGCTGTGCTCCATATTCTCCTCCCGTTGCCACTTTAAAGTTGAGACAAACGCGGGTTCCTACCTGCTCCTGGCTGGTCATTTCGACCGAGCCCTCTAAGCGTTCCATTATCCTTTTGACCAGGGCCAGGCCCACGCCCAAGCCGCCTTGTTTGGTGGTGAAAAACGGTTTGAAGACCATTTGTTGCTGCTGTTTGGTCATGCCCTTGCCGGTATCGCTCAGGATCATGCGCACATGGCCGGTCTGCGGCGATTCAATCTCGATACTCAGCGCGCCGCCCCTGGGCATGGCTTCCAGGGCGTTAGTAATCAGGCTATTGAGAATTTGCGTCAGCAACACCTGCTGACTAACCACCGGCGGGCAGAACTTGGGCATGAAATGGACTTCGACGCTGGAGCGTTTGATCTGCGCGTCGAAGGCATTCAGGGTGTCATCGATGATCAACACCAGATCCACCGCCTCATAGTCGTCATTCATCGGCCGCAACGACATCAGCAATTCACGGACCCAACGCGACATGCGATCGACCTGATTGATGATGTCGCCGATGTTCTTTTGCGTATTCTGGCTGACGATTTCCTGGACCAGTTCGGCGCTGGAGCGAATGTTCGCCAGCGGATTGCGCAAACTGTGGGCCACGGCCGAGGACATTTCACCCAGCGCCACGAAGGTTTCGTTGGCGATCAACTGTTTCTGCTGGCTCTCGAGCAGCTCTGCCGCACGCCAGACAATCCAGAACAGCCCGAGGTAGATGACGGCACCACCGAGCACGGTCGCCAGCCAGATCAACTTGAAACCACGCTGGATGCGCGCCACCAGGTCCGCAGGTTCTTTGTAGATCTCCACCATGGCGATCACTTTGCTTTTGTCGGCATTGAGCATCGGGATGTAGTTCTCGATGAACAAGTACTTGGGTTCGCGCAGCAGCATCTGTTCGGGACGCTCCTCGTCGATCTGGTGATAGCTGGTGGAGACCGGCTCCTTCATTTCAAAGGATTCGTCCAGTTCTTCATCGCCTTCGACGCGCATGCCGATCATCTGTGGATTGGTCGACCAGACCACCGTGCGATCCAGGGCGTACACCACCGCCAACAGCGTGTCCGGCAAGTGTGCGACATGATCGAGAAACTCTGTGCGGGCAGCCGCACGAGAGCCCGGATCGACGTCTGAATAGGCATTGTCACCGCGCGGATCGAGCATTTCGCCCATGGTTCTGTTCGGGGTAATCGAGGCGTGGCGGATTTCGGCATCACCAATGGCCTGAATGAATTGCGCGGTCAGCATGGAATCGCGCTCGATGCTTTCCTCGACGACGAAACGCGTAGATATATAACCCAGCCCCAGCGCCACAGCGGCGATGATGAAAAAACTGCCCAGGGAAAACCAGCGCAGCAGATTGAACTGGCCACGCAAGCCCGTGCCTTCTCCTGCCGCCGTGTGCGACAACGCAGGTACTTTGTGGTGTTGGAGTATCTGCATAAGTGGCTCCCGAGTACTGGGTTGAAGCCCTTTCATCGGATCAGTGCAGGTGGCATTGATCGAGCCCGACGGCTCAATGATTGTATTCAGCCGCTATTGCAGCTGCGCCGCCTGCAACGATTGTTGACGGTCAGTTTCTTCCTGCAAAAAATCCATGATGGACTGCGCCGCGTCTTCATCCAGGCGCAGGTTGGGCATCGGAATCTTGTCAAAGCGCTCAAACAGTTCCAGCGCAATCGGGTCCTTCTCGGCAAGCATGCGATCCGGTTCGCGGATCCAGCGATTGAGCCAGACGGGGTCTCGCTGACGGGTCACGCCGATCAGGTCCGGGCCGATGCTGCGCATGCCGATGCCCTGCCCGTCTTGCGGCCCAAGGCTGTGACATGACGCGCAACGGGTGCGAAACAATTCTTCTCCGTTGCTTGGCGGGCGGATCTCGGGCGCATTGGCGTAGCTCCCCTCGGCACTGGCCTGCTTCCAGTTCTGCAAGGTATTGGCCAACTGATCGGCGAGGATCCACGGGTTCTCGAACGGCGAGGCTTTCATCCAGCGACCCGTGGTCTGATTGCCGACAATCAGGCTCAGGTTGTGATCCTTGCTGCGTCCGTTGTCGACGCCTTCGATAAACAGCCCGAGTTTTTTTCGCAGGTCGGTAACGGCCTCGAATTCGCCGGTGAGAAACTGCCAGCCCGGTCCGACCTTGAAGCGCTGGGCGTAGGCTTTGAGCACCTCGGGGGTATCGCTCAGCGGGTCGATGCTGATCGAGTAGAAAAAGATGTCCTTCCCGACCCGGTCCCCGAGCAACTGTTGCATTTGGCGCAGACGCGCGGTTTCCAGCGGACAGGAGTCGCTGCACGTGGTGAAGATGAAGTTGATCACCACCACTTTGCCCTTGATCAGGTCCTCGAAAAAACGCACCTGCCGACCGTCCTGATCGGTCAGCAGGGTATTGGGAAAGTAATCGCCGCCCCAGGGTGTCGCCGACTCCGTCGGCGACGGTGCATCTTCATGAGCGAGCAGCACCCAAGCGGCCAGCACACAGGTGACCATCAGCAAAATCAGGCTAATGCCCAGTGCGCGGGAGCGCGGCGTACGTGATGTCATGTCGGCTCCCCTGCGGATCATGGTGTGACCTCTGCTTTGGTGCCGTAGCCGTCGCCGGTGCGGAAGGTTGGCAGCGCAGCAGAGTTCACGTAGCGCACGCCATCCCAGCTCGGCAACGGAGTCGGCATCAACTGGAATTGCCCGGGCTTTTCAACGTCCCAACGCAACAGCATTGAGTTGTCCTCATGTTGCGTATTGTGGCAGTGCTCCATGTAGGTGCCGGCAAATTCGCGAAATTGGATCGCAATCTCGACATTGTCCGTACCGTCCTTTTCCGAACCGACGCGATACACGTCCTTGCGTGCCCACTTTTCCCATTCCGGTGGTGGCTTGCCGCCACGGCTGAGGATGATCCCTTCCTCGAAGTGCACGTGCACCGGGTGGCCCCAGCCCGTGTCATTGCCCTTGATGTGCCACACTTCCAGCGTGCCGAAACCCGTGACGCCGGCGTCGGTCGGACCGCTGGCCAGTTTGGTCGAGACGTTCAGCCGACGTGGGTCCATGCGAAACCCGAAACCGCCGTCGGTCTTGACCGTCCAGGGTGCTTCATCGGTGCCATCAGAACGGCCGAAGGTAAAGGTGCGGTGACGAGCCTGAGCCAGCAGCGCCTTGTCGGCAGCATTGTCGCGGTGAATCTTCAGCGGGATCATAAACAGGCCTTCGGCCTTGCCCGGTTTGGCCGGTTCATAAGCGGCCGGGTCCATGGCCAGGTCCTGACCGGTGTAAGCCTTGACGTTGAGTTGCAACACCTTGCCTACCGCCGGATCACCGTCCTCCCACTTTGGCCCCTTGCTGGTTTGCTTGATGATCGCCCGGTATTTCTCGGACAGCACGTCAGCCAGGGCGACGGGTTCTTCCGGACCCTTGCCGTCTTGGTGCACCAGCAGGTTGACGAAGAACAGCTTGTCGCCTGGTTTGATCCCGTTTTTCGAGAAGTTAACGATGATGTCGAAACGCTCGGCGATGCCCAGGGTTGGCAGGATCGCGTTGTGGTTCTGTTTATCACCGTCGGCATCCAGGTCCATGCTGCCGTCGAACGGTACGCTGTGTTCCATGATATTGCCGTCGTTGGCAATCATGTGGAACGGCACCCGGGCATACGACACACCCGACCCGGCAGGCCCTTGGAACTCACCGGTGCTGCCCTTGATCTCGCGCACCAGCGCCATTTTGAAGTAGCGCGACACGGAACCATTGAGCATGCGCAAGCGATAGCTGCGGGCGCGCACATCCAGGACCGGTTTCCATTTCCAGTTGACCAGCACCTGGTCACCGAGGAAGCCGGCAGTGTTGAAGGGGTTGAACCACAGTTGACCGTTCTTATCCCACGCTTTGTCGGAAAACATCAGGTTGACGTCGTAGTCGCGGTTACCCCAGGGCAAGGCGCTGCCGCTGGGGAGGCGCAGGTTGACGCCGTCATTCACCGATTCATTGGCGCGGTCCAGGGCGCTGTAGTAGTTCATCATCGCCGCGTTGCCCTTGTAGACGTTCTGCGCAGTGAAATCGAGCATGTGGTCGTGGAACCAGTGGGTGCTCATGGTTTCGCGCCAGTCGCCGCGGATCTTGATCATGCCGTTGTCGCAGGTTTTGCGGCCGGGGGTGAGGTCGTTAGTCCACAGGGTTTCGCCCGGCGAGCACGGAAACGCTGCACGCGGGTCTGTAGCCGTGGTGTTGATGCTGTCGTAACCGGCCAACTGGATCGGCCAGCGATAGTCGTAAAATTGCCCAGGGAAGAAAAACGCATTGGCATAGCCGTCGCTTTCCGCCGGTACGTGACCGTTGTGTTCGTGGGTGGTGATGGTGTGCAGGCCAAACCCCATGTTGGCCGACGGGTCGATCGGCAAGCCGTTGTAATGGCGCATCAACACCGGTTGCCCATAACGCACCATGAGCAATTTTGGCGGAAAGGTGCCGTCGAAGGTCCATACCGAGTTGTGTTTCTGCACCGGCATTTTCGGGTGAAAACGCGGATCGACGCCTTTGGAAGTACCTGCGGTCGCCGGCACGCCAGCCACGTTGTAATAGAGGCCACTGGGACCAAACTCACCCAAGGCATAGCGGTGCATCTGGCGACTGTCACGCAAACCGGTATTCACCCGTGCGCCGGCTTGCACGGTCTTGTAGGCCACCTGCGGGTAAAACTCGTTCCAGCGCTGATGCGACCAGCCTTTTCCTGGCGGACGGCCTTCCGCCGACGAGCCGATACGGCGGTTGAGGAAAAATTCAATCTGCTTCTGCCAAGGGTTGCGGTCGACCACGTTGGAATACTGGCTGGGGAACGGAGTCAAGCCTGGTTGACGCAAGAACGCGTCGAGCGCCGCACTCGGCGGAGCGCTGCGGGCGACGCTGGTGGGATCTTGTTGCGGCAGCGGGCCGATGGTGGCGGGAGGAAAAGGTAACTGAGCCGCCGGGGTGGTGGGGTCGAGTTTTTCCACACCGAATTCTTCGAACAGCGCCAGTGGCTGAGTGAACGGCAGAGCACCATACAGCGGACTGGGTTTTCCGTTGGTGGGGTAATTGAAACTGGTCTGCAGCGCTGGCGGCAGGATGTTTTCCTGGAGCGGGGTTTTTCGGGTGCCTTTGACGCCCCCCGGCAAGTCGAATGAATCGAGGTTAGCCGGGGGCATGGTCAAAATGGCGTTCAAGGCGCCTGCTTTGTCAGCCGGTTCGTCGTAATACCTGGAAGGATCGTTCGGCTCGGGCTCTCGTTCGTCATCGATGGGGCTGGCGCGCAGGCTCGTTGTGCCGAGCGTCATTGTCAGAAGGACGCTCAGGGGCGCCAGGAGACCAAACCACTTGCAGGGGTGCCGCGCTTTTCTGTCCATCACCAGCCGCCTCGAAGTCGTGAAGGGGTAATGGGGGGGTTGCAAGGAGTTCGCCAGATTCGTAATGTTTTATAAAAAGCATCAATACCGAGTAAAACAATGGCTTATCAACATCAATTTGCCATGCCCAAAAAGCGACTGGGGCATGGCACCCGCTACTGGGTAAAGTTCTTCCCCATATTCAGGGAATTCGCTTGAACAACAGACGGACACACGTGCCCTCGCCCTCGCGACTTTGCCGACTGAACGCCCCGCCGCACCGCTCCATCATCCGCTTGACCTGCACCAGGCCACCTTGCCTGGTGGTGAAAAAAGGCCAGAACGCCATGCTGCGTTGTTCCAGGATTTTTGCGACAGGGACAGCCTGGCGTCTTATCAGCTTGTTCAGCAGTTAAGAGTCAGTGGGAAGCATTCATCACGTATGGATTACTGGTGGCGGGCGCGTCGAAAACCGATCAACAGAAATAGGGTGAGCAGGCCGAGGACAAGTCCACGACTGATAGCCGGGTTTACCACTGGCGCAGGGTGATCTTCTTCGCAGGCAGTGCTATTGAATTGCGCGACAGTAATTCGCTGATGATCCATCGAAGACCGCTTTTGGCCAATTTGGATCGCCGCCTGTTGCTCTAGATCCAACGCTTGATACTTCCAGAGCGTTGAAGATCCTTCTCGGCAGTAGGTAAATTCAGCGGGATGTGAAGCGGCGATAATACAAGCGTCGTTGATGCCCATTTTTTGCAGCGTTTCTGTTGCGGATCGGGTGAAGTCCAGCTCGAAGACCGGAATAATCCCGGTAGCAGAAGCGGTGAGCGAAACTAACAGGCTGCTCATGGCGCAGGTCGTTGAAATGTTCAAGGTCGGGCTCCCCTTTTTCCATTCCCTGGTCAAATGTTGATCGAGCGTTTCCCACGAGCCGATATGCCAGCTTGCCAGGGTGGTTCACGCATTTTCGGCCGAACAAACGGCCAGAGTTTTAAAAAAATGGAGGGCATCCATTGCCCTCCCCTTCGATGTCCACGCTCCCTGCGACGTTGCTGATCAGAACCTCAAGTGGCCAGAATGAAGTCTGCGGCAGTGACGGTTGTTGCATCGGCCACACCGACCAGGCGGATGGACTCAGCTCCTGCGGAGCTGATCAAGGTATCCGCACCGACATCGGTGATGATGACGATGCCGGCAAAGGTCGCAGCAGTGACGCCGAACGCAGAAATATCGAGCCGGTCCTGGCCTCCCACCGCGTCGGCATCGAAGCCGATGATCTGATCAGCCCCGAAGCCCGCTGCGAACATGAAGATATCGTTGCCACTGCTGGCAACCATCATGTCGTTGCCAGCACCGCCAGTGACCGTATCGTTGCCAGTACCGCCATCGATAACGTCATTGCCGGTACCACCCAACAATGTGTCGTTAGCGTCACCACCGAGCAGCGTGTCGTTGCCTGTTCCACCATTCAAGACATCCGCCCCATCACCGCCGTCGAGGCTGTCATCGCCAGTGCCGCCGTTCAGGGTATCCGTGCCAATGCCACCGAACAGTTGGTCGTTACCGGCGTCACCATTCAGTGTGTCGTTGCCGCCGTTGCCGGTGAGGATGTCGTTGCCGTCGCCACCATTGAGAGTGTCATTACCCGCTCCGGCGGTGATGGCGTTGTTCAACCCGTTGCCGTTGCCGACGAAGTTGCCGGCTCCGGTGTAGGTCAGATTTTCGACATTAGCGCCCAGCGTGTAGCTGGCCAGCGAAGTCTGCACGGTGTCCGTACCGCCACCCGCCACCTCGACCACCACGTCTGCGGCTGCATCGACAACGTAGGTATCGTTGCCGGCTCCCCCCACCAACCGGTCAACACCTGCACCACCATTGAGGAGGTCGTTACCCACCCCGCCGGTGATGGTGTTGGCTAGCGCGTTACCGGTACCGGTGAAGTTACTGGCACCTGTATAGGTCAGGTTCTCGACGTTGGCACCGAGCAGGTAGTTCGTCAGGCTGGTTTGCACCAGATCGGTACCACCACCCAGCGCCTCGGTGACAAGGTCACCGATGTTGTCGACCACAAACGTGTCGTTGCCGGCACCGCCGTTCATGGCATCCGCGCCGAGCCCACCGTTGAGGGTGTCGGTGCCGTCCTCGCCATTGAGGACGTCGTTGTCGTCTCCGCCGTTGAGGATGTCGTTGCCCGTGCCGCCAAACAACTGGTCGATACCGGCCAGGCCATTCAGCGTATCGTTCCCGCCCAGGCCAATCAGCACATCGTTACCCGCGGTGCCGGTGAGGGTGTTCGCCAAAGCATTACCCTGCAGGACCACGCCCTGTATCACAATCGCTGCCGTCGCCGCAGAGGTCACCGACTCCAGCGTGCCGAAGCCATCGGTGTAGCGCACGATCACTCGCAGTTGCAGATTGACCTGCGCCGCACCAGGGGTGAAGGTCGCTGCCGTCGCGCCGTTGATGTTAGTGAAGGACGCGCCGACACCTTGCTGCCACTGGAAGCTGAAGGTGCCAAGCCCATCGGCATCGGCAATCCCAGCCGTCAGCGCGGTCAGCACCTGCCCTTGATCCGGTGTCGTATCGCTGATCAGCAACGCACCTGTCGGGGCATCGTTGACGTTGGCCACCGGCCCCAGGATGTTGGATGTAACGCTCTCGGCCGCACCGAAGTCATCCACGTAACCGATCACCACGCGCACTGCCTGGCCGACCTGAGCCTGGCCAAGCGCGAACGTGCTACTGGTAGCTCCGGCGATATTGACGAAGCCAGGCCCGTTGTTCGCCTGCCATTGGTAGGTGAACTGCGGATTGCTCAGGCCATCAACGTCGATGATGCTCGCCGGGTTAGCAGTCAACAGCTGGTTCTGCACTGCAAGCCCGGTGACGGTCGGCCCTGCAGTCGGTGCATCGTTGACGTTGTCCACCGGCCCCAGGATGTTGGACGAAACGCTTTCGGCCACACCTAAGTCATCCACGTAGCCCATCACCACGCGCACTTCCTTGTCGACCTGAGCCTGGCCAAGCGCGAACGTGCTAGCGGTAGCGCCCGCGATGTTGACGAAGCCAAGCCCGTCGTTCGCCTGCCACTGGTAGGTGAACTGCGGATTGCTCAGGCCATCAACGTCGATGATGCTCGCCGGGTCAGCGGTCAACAGCTGGTTCTGCACGGCAAGCCCGGTCACGGTCGGCCCTTCGGTCGGTGTACTGTTCCCGGACGAATCGACGATCTCCAGCGTGCCCTTGGCATCCTGGTACACCGCCCGGACGCGGATGTTCAGACCAGCGACATCGTCCGTCACCCGGTAGGTGGTGCCGATCGCCCGCGTTGCCTCGCCAGCAGCGACGGAGGTGATGTCATCATAGACACCCGAGCCGGCAATGGTTTCGACCTGCCAGTAGTAAGCCACCCCACCGGTCACCGCACCGGTCGGATTGGCCACGCTTTGGTTGTCCGCGTCGTGTACCCCCCGATCACTGACTCGCAGCAACTGGCCAGCAACCGGCGTATCGTCACGCACACCGGTGGCAGCATCGAGGATTGCCAGATGACCCGATGGGTCGTTGTTTTGCGCGGTGCCCACTCCGGACGATTGCGCCACGTCAGCGAACTGCAGACGCTCGATACCCGTCAACCGATCGACACCATCGCGCCCCGCCACCGAGTCGGTCACGATGACAGTGTCGCCATCGATCTCGATGCCGTATTCCCCCAAATTACCGGAGAACAACGCAGTGTCGTAGCTGTCATTGCCGGTCAGAATCTCTCGCACGATGACCAACTGGCCCGGGTTGTAAGTACCGTTCATCATGAACGGCACCAGCGGCTCCATGCTGTCGAACGTGGCGATTTCCTCGCCACTGCCATCGACATTTTCCCGCACGCTTATACGCACGTTCAGCCACTTGTCACCATCGATGATGTCGTCACCACTGCGACCTTCGATCAGGTCGCTGCCGCTACCGCCGAGGATGATATTGCCGCCGTCGAAGAACGTTGCTCCGGCGGGCAGAAGATCAGCCAGGCCGTCGATCAGGTTGATGTTGGTCAGCACACTGCCAGTTGCACCCGCGCCGGGCAGTGTTGTGGCATCTTCGTTATCACCGCGCAGGAAGTCACCGTGGGACGAACCCGACAAACCTTCCATGATGTCGAACCGCACCAGCGCCGAAGCACCCGAACCCGGTACCGGTGGAACATCGAAAAAGCGGTCGGTGAAGTCGATGGTCACGCCCTGGGCGAGCCCCTTGAAGGTCGCCCAGTCATAGCCGGAGCCACCGATATAGCGGTCACCCAGGCCGAGACTGCCGACCATGATGTCGTCGCCGCCCTCGCCGTTGAACTTGTCGTTTTCGCCAGCGCCGATGAACACATCGTGGCCGATTATCGGGTCGTTGCCGAGCGGGTCGAAGTTGTCGCCAGGTGCACCGTCCGAAGTGCCCTTCTCGATCCAGTCGTCGCCTTCGTTACCCATGTCCTGTTCGTTGGCTTTGCTGCCCAGAATGAAGTCGTTGCCGTGGCCACCAATAGCCTCGGAGGCGTCCTCGCCGGTCACGATGAAGTCATTGCCGAACCCGCCGATGATCAGGTTGACGCCATTGCCACCATGCAGCACGTCGTTGCCGTCGCCCCCCTGGATGTTATCGTCGCCGCCGCGGTCGCTGATGATGTCGTCGCCGGCGCCACCGCGCAGTTGGTCGTTGCCGTCACCGCCTTCGATGACATCGTTGCCGCCGTCACCCCAGACCGTGTCATCGCCTTCACTCGCAACGAGGATGTCTGCATTGTTGGTGCCGCCCAGCACGATGTGCTGATCACCCGTGTACTTGATGTAGTTGGTGTCCGGCCCCGCGGTCAGCGGGTTGTCGCGGAACACCACCTGCTCGCCGTTCTCGCCAAGCGGATCGGCGCTGCCCAGGCCATCGTTGTACTGCTTGCTCTGATCCCTTTCCAGATAGAAACCAGGGTCCGAGAACACCAGGCCCGGCAAGTGCGTAGCCGAGGTGTTGGCCATGATCAGCTTGGCGAACGAGTTGCTTTCCAGTTCGGCATTCATCGACAGGCCAGCGGTACGCTCAAGATAGTAGAAGCGGTCGCCGTCCTGCAGTTTTTCCAGCTGGTTCTCGAACACGAAGTTGAAGGTCGAGCCAAGCATGCCGCCGAACGGGGTTTTCTCTTCGGCCAGGCCGCCGATCCAGAGGTCGATGGCATCGACGCCCGTGACAGTCACCCCCTTCAGATCGTCAGCAGTACCCAGCAGCCCATCCTTGCCGGCCAGCGTTACGTTGGTCCAGGCACCGGTTCCGTTGAGGAAGTCCAGGCGATCAGCCGGCGCCCCCGTACCACCCAATACCAGCGCCAGAGCTGCAGCGCGTTTGTCTTCCAGCGTGGTCGCCTCCGTGATCGTGCTATGCGTGCCATAGGCCGCGATGAAGTTGATCAACGACTCCGGATGTTTGAGGTGCTGCACCAGGTCGACCCAGCTGGTGTACGGCTTGAGTTGGGTATCACCGGTTTGGCTGTAGATGTCGCGGCGGACCGCATTGAGCGAAGGAATCCCCACGTCGCGGCCACGGGCGATGTTTATCGCTGGCAGGTCGAGCGGCAGGCCGAGCAGGTTGTTGCGCAGCGCCTCGGTGACGAACTCGTCGATTTCGTTACCGGCTTGCCGAGTCATCCCACGCACGATCGCACTGGTCGCATCTTCGGGCGTCACGCCACTGGCGGCATACGCCAACGGGTTGAGGAACGCCGCGATCAGGCCGAGTTGCTGATCAGGATCAGCGCTGTTCGGATCGCCGATTACGTTGAAGTCGACGTCGAAGCGATCAACGGTCTCGGTCAGCATCGAGTGGCCAAACCGGTACACGGTATGGGCGAACTCGGCGACGATCGAGGCATCGAGGTCAACGTCATAGACCTGGGTCGGTGCAAAGAACAGGTCAACGTTGGGCTGGATAGTGCGCGCAAACTCTTCGAACACCAGGTGCTGATACTGCATCTCGGTGCCGAACTTGGCAGCCTGGAACAAGCGCTCGCCATTCCACACCAGCGCATCGATCTCAGCCTGGTTGGCGGGCAACCCGCTCACCGGAGTAAGCAGCCACTCGTTGAGGAAGGCTACGTCGCCCGAATCGAGCACGGTGTCCTTGGTCTGCGCGACCAGCCGATTGTGCTCGGAGTGGAAGATCGCATGCACCGCGGTCAGGCCGATGTTCTCGTTGACCCGGCCGTCGCCAGCGATGTAGTGCGCATCGAGCAACTCGTTGTCGTAGGCCAGGTTGGCCCCGGTCTGCGGATTGAACGGCACTGCGTTGCCAATATCGGAATCCGCGTCAGGCACGAGCACGCCACTGCTGAACACCGGCGCTGCATTGTGGGCAATGTCGGCGAGGAACTGGTGACCGGTGCGCACAGCATTGGTCAGGCTAATGGGGGCAAGCGGATTGCCTTCGACGAGCACGTCATCAGCCGTGCCACCAAGACCGTCAACGCCCTTCATCACGACCATCGGGAAGCCGTTCGGCCCCTTGATGAAATTGCCATAGGCGTCGGTCGCCAACAGCGGGGAGTTTTCGACGTCGGCGTCGGTAAGGCGGATACCCAGAATGTCGTTGGCCTGCGCCTTGACCACTTTCCAGGTCGCCATACCACCGATTTCGATGTCGTCTGCGGTACCAAACTTGCCATCCGCCCCCAGGTCACGGTTAGTGATCAGCCGGCCGGTCGCGATGGGGCCGTTGTCGGTCAGCTCATAACCGCGTAGGAAAACCTGGTGCGATGGGTGCGAGCTGTAGGTCTGGTTTTGATCCACGAATGGCGACGTGGTGTTCGTGTGCTCATGGATGTCGTCGGCCGTGCCGAGCACGCCATCCGACCCTGGCTGGTTGGTCGCGCGGGTCAGCACCATGAAGTTAGTGTTGCCACCTGGCACATACAGCGGATCATCCGGTTGCAGCGGAATGAAGATGGTGCCCGAACCGCCTTTGGTAAGCAGGTCCAGCCCATGATCGAAGAACTGCCCGAAGAAGGTCATCCAGGCGTTGAACGGCGCGGACAACCCTGCGTCCGGCGCGGTGTTCTCGAACAGGTACACATCATGGTCGTCGGCAGTACCGAACTGACCATCCATGCCGGGGCTGGCGACTATTCGAGTGCCATCCTTGAGCACGTCGTCGTTCCCCTCCGCGCCGAAGTTGAGCACACCGTCCGCACCCGGGTCGTAAGCCGTGGCATAGGCCGCCGGGTTGTTCGACGTCTGGTCAACGATCAGATTACTGATGGTGCGCGGCTGCGAGTCAAACACAAAACCGCTGCTCTGCTGATACGACGAACCCGGGATCGCCGGCGAGCCGGGGCCGAAGAAGCCGGCAGGAGCACCTTCCGCCGGATTGAAGACCGGATCGGTCAAGCGCGGGAAGGTGTTATCCGCAGCACCATACTCGGTGTTGTTGATGCCGTTGAGGTTCATCAGGTTGTTGTTCGAGCCATCGACCGCACGCAGGCCCAACGGCGCGCGGATATTCGGGATCAGCGAGAGGATGTCCTGACCGGCCGCATCAGCCTCGGCAATCTTGATCTGATCAAGGATGAAGTTGAGGTCGGAGCGGACCATGTGAAGGCCCTCGCCACCCTCGGTAGCATTGACTACCGGTGTCTGCGCCGTCGGCACAACCGGCTCGCCGGGAGCCACCACATCAGTCGGTTGCGAGAACACCACTTCAGTCGTGCCATGACCATCCTGGTAGATCGCTTTGACCCGCAGTGCCAGCCCGGCAAGATCCGGCGAGACCTTGAACGTGGTGCCGTCGGCACTTTGGAACGCCAGGTCACCCGCTGGCAGCAGGATGATGTCTTCGAACACGCCGGTGCCAGGGTCGGCTTCGAACTGCCAATAGTAGGACACTGAGGCGTTGTTGACGAAACCCTGCGGGTTACCCGCCGCGATGTTGTTGGAATCGCGCACTCCGGCCATGCTCACCGTCAGTGTGTCGCCCACAGTGATCGCGCCGCCGTTTCCATCCGCGACGGTCGGCCTGCCCACCGGTTGTTCGTTCAGCCCCGGGACCAGCACTTGCTGGGTATCGGCGAACTGCAAGCGCTCGATGTGCAGCAAGGTATCGGTGCCGTCGCGACCCACTTCGGTATCGGTGACCGTCCAGACATCGTCCGCCACATTGGCCGTGCCGCGGGTGTCACGCGTCACCACATACTCAGACTGAAGGCCGGAGAAAACGGCAGTGTCGAAAGCCGCCCCGCCTGTCGAAGTGCCGGGCAGGATTTCCCGCACGGCCTTGAGCTGACCTGGGTTATAGGTGCCGTCGATCATGAACGGGATCATGTCGACCATGCTGTCGAAGGTGGCGATTTCAGGGCCGGTATGGTTGCCGTCGTTGGGTCCATACACCGCAATTCTGACGTTGATCCATTTGTCGCCATCGATCAGATCATCGCCACCGCGGCCCTCGATCAAGTCACTGCCATTGCCACCGAGGATGATGTTGCCCGTGGCAAAGCCAGTGGTCGGCAAGCCGGCATCGGCCAGAAACTGCTCCAGTCCGCGAATCAACGCCACATTGGTCAGCGCACTGCCCGTGGTCCCACCGTGGTCGACGATAGTGACCGCATCAACATTATCGCCCTTGAGCACATCGCCGAATTGCGAACCGGACAAGCCTTCGACCTCGGCAAAACGGTCGAGGATCGAGGTCGGCGAGGCGCCGACCGGATTGAACGGCCCGTTGTTCTGGTTTGGCGCGTTGCCGTGTGGTTGCGCCAGCGTGGCCATGGTCAGATCAACGGTCACGCCGACCCTGTCATTTTTGTAGGTCACCCAGTCGAAACCGGACATACCGTCCATATTGTCCTGGGCATCGCTGCCGACAAAGATGTCGTCGCCACCCTCGCCGATCATTTCGTCGAAGCCACCACCACCAACAAAGATGTCATTGCCGATCGTATCGTCATTGAGCAACGGCGCAGCGTTATCGCCAGGCGCACCGTCCTGGGTGCCCTTCTCGATCCAGTCATCACCTTCGTTGCCGGTAGCTGGCAGGTTGGTCTTGGCACCGAGGATGAAATCGTCACCCTGACCGCCGAAGGTGGTGCTGACGTCTTCGGTGGTGATGATGAAGTCTTGGCCATCGCCCCCCAGGATCAGGTTGCCGCCAACGAGCATGCTACCGGCGATGATCACATCGTTACCGGTATTACCTTCCAGACGGTTGTCACCGAACGAGTCGGTGATGATGTCATCGCCCGCGCCGCCCAGTACCGCATCGTTCCCGGCGCCGCCTTCGAGGCGGTCGTTGCCACCGTCGCCGTAAACGGTGTCATCACCGTCACCGGAGACGATGATGTCATTGCCAGCGGTGCCGCCCAGGACGACATGGTCTTCACCGGTGTATTGCAGATAATTACTGTCCGCACCCACGGTGTTGGGGTTATCGCGGATCACCAGCGGCACGATTTCCACGCCGTTGATCATGAGGCCGCCAGTTGGATCGGCGCTGCCCGCGCCAAGGCCAGTGAACTGATTGGCCTGATTCACTTCGAGGGTGAACGTCGGCGTCAGGAACACCGTGTTCGACAGGTGAGTGACATCGGTGTTGAGCATGATCAGCTTGGCAAAGGAGTTGTTTTCCAACTCGGTGCCGAAGTTCAGGCCCGCGGTACGTGACAGATAGTAGAAGCGGTCGCCGTCCTGCAACGCCTCCATCTGGGTCTCAAACACGAAGTTGAACGACGAGCCGAGCATACCGCCGAACGGCATCTTCTGTTCGGCGAGGCCACCGACCCAGAAGTCGATATCGTCGACGCCCGTGATCGTTACACCCGTCAGGTCGTCTGCGGTACCCAGTACCCCGTCCCTGCCGGCCTTCGTTACGTTAGCCCAGGCACCGCTACCGTTGAGGAAGTCCAGGCGGTCAGCCGGCGAACCGGCACCACCGAATACCAGCGCCAGGGCAGCATCGCGTTTGCCTGCCAGCGTAGTCGCGGCCGTAATGGTGTCATGCGTGCCATAGGCCGCGATGAAGTTGACCAACGACTCGGGGTGTTTGAGATTGTCCGCCCAGTCAGCCCAACTGATGTACGGCTTGAGTTGGCTGTCACCGGTTGATTCGTAGAACTCACGCCGCGCCTCATTCAACGTGGGGATACCCGTGTCGCGACCACGCGCCAGGTTCAGGGCCGGCAAATCGAGGGGCAGACCGAGCAGATTGTTGCGCAACGCTTCGGTGACGAACTCGTCGATCTCGTTGCCGAGCTGGCGGGTCACACCGCGAATGATCGCCCCTGCCGCTTCGTCTGCAGTAGCGCCACTGCCAGCGAATGCCAGCGGATTGAGGAAGGCCGCGATCAGACCGAGTTGCGAGTCCGGGTTGTTCGGGTCAGTGAGGAGCGGATTGAACTCGGGGTCGAAGCGATCGACGGTCTCGGTCAACATCGAGTGACCGAAGCGGTAGACCACGTGGGCGAACTCGGCGAGGATGGCCGGGTTGATTGAGGTGTCATAGCCGTTGGGGGCAAGGAATGCGTCGACCTGCGGCTGAACGGTCCGCGCGAACTCCTCGAACACCAGGTGCTGGTACTGCATCTCGGTGCCGAACTTGGCGGCCTGGAACAGCCGTTCGCCGTCCCACACCAATGCTGCGATTTCGGCGAGTGTAGTCGGTATCGCGACCACATCGTCCACCAGCCACTCATTGAGAAACGCCAGATCGCCAGCGGCCAGGATGGTTTCCTTGGATTGCTGGACCAGGCGGTTGTGCTCGGAATGGAACACATGGTGCACGGCGGTCAGGCCGATGTTCTCGTTCGCCCGGCCATCGCCGGCAATGTAGTGAGCGTCGAGCAGTTCGTTGTCGTAGGTCAGGTTGTTGCCGACAGCGCCAACCGGCTGCGCATTGCCGATATCGGCGTCAGCATCTGCCTGCAGAACCCCGCCGACGACTACCGGCGCGGCATTGTGGGCGATGTCGTCGAGGAAGCCATGCCCGGTGCTCACGGCGCTGGCCAGACTGATCGGAGCATCCCGGTTGCCTTCGACCAGTTGCGTGACGTCATCAGCCGTCCCGGCAATACCGTCAGTACCGTTACTGACGCGCATCACCACCTGCGGCATACCGCTCGAGCCCCGGATGAAGTTGCCATACGCATCCGTTGCCAGCAGCGGCACGTTGTGCACATCGGCGTCGGTCAGGTTGATGCCGAGAATGTCACGGGCCTGGGCCTTGACCACTGCCCAGGTCGCCATGCCGCCATTTTCGCCGTCGCCATCATCGGCCGTGCCGAACTTGCCATCGGCGCCGAGATCGCGGTTGGTAATCAAGCGTCCCGTTGCAACAGGGTCACCTGCCGCGTTGAGGACGTATTCGCGCAGGAATACCTGATGCGAGGGGTGCGAGCTGTAAGTCTGGCTCTGGTCCACGAACGGCGAGGTGGTGTTGGGCTGGCCATCATCGGTAGTGCCGACAATTCCGTCCGCGCCGGCTGTACGCACTGCCCGTGACAGCACCATGAAATTGGTCGGGCTACCCGGCACGAACAACGGATCGTCCGGCTGCAACGGAATAAACACGATGTCGGTACTGCTCTTGCTGAGCAGGTCGAGGCCGTGGTCGAAGAACTGGCCAAAGAAGGTCATCCACGAGTTGAAGCCGGCGGTCAGGCCAACGTCCGGCGACTCATTGGGGATGAAGAACACTTGCTTGTCGTCTTCCGTGCCAAACACACCATCGAAACCTGGGCTGATCACCGGGTCGGCACCGCCGTTCGCCGCAACCGCGGCCGGGTTGTTGGCGGTCTGATCATTGATCAGGTTACTGATGATCCGTGGCTGCGGGTCGATCACCGACCCGGTCCCGGCATAGGCCGCTCTATAAGAAGCATCAAGCAGGCGCAGGAAAGAATTGTCCGCTGCGCCAAATTCGGTTTGCCCGGCGACCAGGTTGTTGGAGCTGCCATCGACGGTACGCAAACCGAATGGCACCTGACTGTTAGGTAGCAAATCATTGAGGCTGGCGCCGTCAGCATGCGCTTCGGCGATGAAGATTTGCTTGAGGATGAATTCCAGGTCCGACTTGTTGAAATTAGCCATTGCGGTGTCCTCGATATATTGGGGAAAAAGCACGGGACGATGAAACCCTCCCACGCCCAGTCAGGTGCTGGCTTGCGCAGTTCGTTGGTTCGGTTGTTTGGCGAAAGCAGGCGTGGATCAGGCAAAGCCGTCCCCTGCGCCCGGTAAGGCGCGCCTGGAGTTCGCGCAATGAAATGTCGCTGAGCGATTAGGCAGAGCGATTCCGGGCCGCTGGTGGGCCATGGAATCGGGAAGTCGAAGAGAACTTCCTGAACAGCTCCGTCACGGTGCAACAGAACGAAATGATCGACATGCCATGCTCCTTCAGGACCACCGTGCCTTGCACTTTCGAAGCGATGGCAGGCTTCAGACGGGCGCCCTTGCACATGACTAAAGTTCCATAGCAATGCGCTGTCAATATTACGACGTAAAAAAAGACGATCGGCATTTGACATGCCAACTTACTGTTATTAAACGATATATATAAATTCAGATGAACTAATAGAGCGAAATGTTATTTAAAACTGTATCGCTAGAGAGACAAACGCCACCTACGCTGCTGCATGTGAACATAAAAACTTATGGAACTTTTCCAAGAACGCTATGGCTTGTGTCCACGATAAGCATTCGCAACTACATCTATGGTTTGTCACACATTTGCTTTGCTGCTTTTTGCCGCAAGCACAACCGGCTTTTCG
Source organism: Pseudomonas sp. LBUM1660 (assembly GCF_059695935.1). Taxonomy (NCBI): domain Bacteria; kingdom Pseudomonadati; phylum Pseudomonadota; class Gammaproteobacteria; order Pseudomonadales; family Pseudomonadaceae; genus Pseudomonas; species Pseudomonas sp. LBUM1660. The sequence continues at coordinate 4,158,745 of NZ_CP166795.1, forward strand.
GTGAGGGACTATCAAATGCACAAGCTCTCAAGCACCCGATCCGAACTGGCCGAGGCGCTCTTTCGACTTCGCCGCAGTTTTTACTCGTTGGCCGGATTCAGCGGCGTCATAAACGTCATGATGTTGACGCCAGCCATTTACATGCTGCAGGTCTATGATCGAGCCTTGGTCAGTCGAAACGTCACAACATTGACGATGTTGACCTTCCTGGTGATCGGCCTGTTCCTGCTAATGGCCACGCTGGAAATGTTCCGCACCCGGGTGATGATCCGAGTCGGCAACTGCCTCGACATGGACCTTAATCGACGCATTTTCACCGCAGCATTCGAGCGCAACCTGAGCCGCGCCGGAGGTAATCCGGCCCAGGCCCTGCAAGATCTCGCACAGGTGCGTCAATTTCTCACCGGCAATGGTCTGTTCGCATTCTTTGATGCGCCATGGACCCCCATCTACCTGCTGGTCGCCTATTTGATCCACCCGCTGCTCGGACTGGTCACGCTGATCGGCTCGCTGATTCTGGTGGGCCTGGCTTATCTCACCGAGAAGGCAACGCAAAAGCCACTGGCCGAAGCCAATCAGGCCGCCCTTTCCTCCGCCAGCTACGCCAACAACAACCTGCGCAACGCCGAGGTTATCGAGGCCATGGGCATGCTGCCTTCGATCGGCAAGCGCTGGTACCAAAGCCATTTGCACATTCTGGAAATGCAGACCCTGGCTTCCGACCGTGCCGCCCTGATCAGCAGTACCGGGCGCTTCGTGCGCATCACTTTGCAATCGCTGATCCTCGGCGCCGGCGCGCTGCTGGCGATCGAAGGCAAGATCACCCCGGGGATGATGATTGCTTGTTCGATCCTCACCGGCCGCGCGCTGGCCCCGGTTGAACAAGTCATCGCGTCGTGGAAGCAACTGCTTGGCTGCCGTTCGGCATGGGGCCGGTTGAACGAGATGCTGAACGACTATCCTCGCCGGCCACCGAGCATGTCGCTGCAGCGGCCGCTGGGCATGCTGGCGGTGGAGAATGTGTATGCCGGTGCGCCCGGCACCAGCAACACGATTCTGCGCGGAGTGAGCTTCAACCTTTCCCCCGGCGAAAGCCTTGGCATTATCGGTCCATCCGCCTCGGGCAAATCCACCCTCGCCCGTCTGTTGGTCGGCGTCTGGCCGGCGCAGGCCGGCAAGGTGCGCCTGGACGGCGCGGACATCTTCACCTGGAACAAGGGCGAACTTGGCCCCTGGCTCGGTTACCTGCCACAGGACGTGGAGCTGTTCGAGGGCACCATCGCCGACAACATTGCGCGCTTTGGCGAAGTGGACAGCGACGCGGTCATCCGTGCCGCCAGGGCGACGGGAGTGCACGAGATGATCCTGCGTTTGGCGCAGGGTTATGAGACCCGCCTGGGCACAGATGGCAGCCCGCTTTCCGGAGGCCAGAAGCAACGCATCGCCCTGGCCCGCGCGCTGTATGGAGAACCCAATCTGATTGTGCTGGATGAGCCGAACGCCAACCTCGACGACGTCGGTGAAAAGGGCTTGGTCGACGCGCTGGCTCAACTGAAAAACCGCGGCGCCACCGTCATTCTGATTTCCCACCGTCCCAATGTGCTCTGCGCCGTCGATAAGGTGCTGATGCTGCGCGACGGCGGTGTGCAGATGCTCGGTACTCGCGACGAAGTATTCGCAGCGCTGCGCAAGGCCAGTGTGATGCCTGCAGGCGCATCGACTCCGCTGGCATCCGTCAAAGCACGGGAGTGACCGATCATGCAAATGAGTCAACACACCGAGATGATTCTCGCCGATCCCAGGAATGTGGTGGATCTGGACGTCGGTAAACCCGTGCGCTGGGGCATGTTGCTGATGCTCGCTGGCTTCGGCGGCTTCCTCCTGTGGTCCTGGCTCGCGCCGCTGGATGCCGGCGTGGTCGCGACTGGCACGGTCAAAGTCACCAGCAATCGTAAAGCCGTGCAGCATCTGACCGGCGGCACTGTGGAGGCGATTCTTGTTCGCGAAGGTGATGCAGTGAAAAAAGGCCAGGAAGTGGTCCGCCTCGACTCACTGCGTGCCGCGTCCGAACAGGGTGCGGTCAGCGCCCAGTACATCGTCAGCAAGACGGTGGAAAACCGTCTGGAAGCGGAACGCGACGGCCGCGACGTGGTGAACTACGACCCCGAATTGCTCAAGCGCTTCGGCAATGACCACCGCCTGGTGGCCGCCATGAATCTGCAACAACGCCTGCTGGACACCCGACGCGTCGGCCTCGCTGGCGAAATCAGCATCCTTCAGGAAAACCTCGCGGCGTCGGCGGTGCAGCTCAAGGGCCTGCAGCAGGTCTATGGCGCCCGCGCCTCGCAGATCGACTTCCTCAACCAGGAACTGAAAGGCACCCGCGTGCTGGCGGCCGAAGGCTATGTGCCACGCAACCGCCTGCTTGAGCTGGAACGCAGTAATTCCGACCTCTCCGCCGGCCAGGCCGAAAACCTCAACAACATCGCCCGCATACGCAGCCAGACCACCGAAATCAAGCTGCGCATCCTGCAGCGCCAGCACGATTACCAGAAGGAAGTCGAATCGCAGCTCACCGACACAGCCAAGGAAAATACCACCCTGGCCGACCGCTTGCGTGCGCTGGACTATGAAGTGACCCACACGGTGATTCGCTCGCCCATCGATGGCATCGTCCAGTCACTGAGCATTGCGACCATCGGCGGGATCATTCAGCCCGGCTTCAAAATCATGGAAATCGTTCCGGACAATGAACCGCTGCAGGTTGACGCGATGATTCCGGTACAGGCCATCGACAAGATGGTCCCCGGCCTGGCCGTGGACATTGCCTTCCCGGCCTTCAACCATGCCCAGACGCCCAACATCCCCGGTCGCGTGAAGACCGTCTCCGCCGACCGCCTGCTCGACGAGGAAAGCAAGCAACCGTTCTATCTGGCTCAGGTAGAAGTCACGCCCGACGGCATGAGCCTGCTTGGCAGCAATCACATTCGTCCCGGTATGCCCGCCAGCGTCACCATCAAAACCGGCGAGCGCAACTTGATGAGCTATCTTCTCAAACCAATGCTCGAGCGTGTTGACAGCGCCTTCAAGGAACAATGAAATGGACCGTCATTGCCTGATCTTTTGCCTGCTGGCGCTGTCCTTCCCGGCTGGCGCCATGGACCTCAAACAAGCCTGGGATCTGTTGCAGTACCAAGGCCCCGTCTACCGCGCCGCCGTACATGAAAAAGAGGCCGGCCTGGAAAACCGTGCCATTGGCCAGGCCGGCCTGCTACCGCAGATCAGTGCCTCGGCCTACGACAACAAGGTCAATGGCACCCAGCGCCAGAGCGGCATCGAAAGGGATCTCGACTACGACTCCAAGGGCGCTAATGTGCGCTTGCGCCAGCCACTGTTCAACAAACAGAAAATGGCCGAGTACCGCCAAGGTAATCAGCGTGCCGATTACAGCGTCGCAGTGTTCGACGCCAAGAGTCAGGACGCCGCAGTGCGCCTGGCCGAAAGCTATTTCGACGTGCTCCTGGCCAGCGAAACTATCATCCTTGCCAAATCCAAGTTAAGCGCCTTTGACGAGCAACTCGCTTCGGCTAAACGACGCATGGAGTTGGGGGCCGGCACCGTCACCGACATCGACGAGTCGGTCGCTCGCCGCGACCTCGCCGCGGTTGAGCTGATCGAAGCGCAGGACAACCTGGTCAACGCGCGCCGCAAGCTTGAGGAATTTATCGGTGAAACCCCCGAATCGCTGACCACCTTGCATCCGACCTTCGATACGCCACCGCTGCTACCGAGCAACCTGCAGGACTGGTTGATCAAGGCTCAGACCGACAGCCCGCTGATCCATGCGCGCCGTCATAGCAGCGACCTCGCTGAAGAAGAAGTGAAACGCGCCAGGGCTGGCCACTGGCCGACACTGGATTTCGTTGCCGGCTACACGGCGGGCGATAGCCAATCAATCTCCGAGCTGAATCAACGCAACCGCTACGCCTCAATCGGGCTGGAAGTAAACTTCCCGTTGTACAACGGTGGCGGCACTAGCGCGTTGACGCGCCAGGCGAGTGCCAATAGCTATAAGGCCCTGGACGAACTCGACGCTACGCGCCAGGAAGTCGTCTCCGGTACCACCCGCGAGTATCGCGGCGTACAGAGCGGCGCCAACCGTATTCACGCGTTGGAGAAGGCAGTGGAGTCCAACGAGCGTTCACTGAATTCGGCACGCAAGGGCTTCAAAGAAGGCGGCACCAGCACCAACTCGGACGTTCTCAATGCCGAGGAGCTGCTCTTCGATGCGCGCCACGATCTGTTCGAGGCCAAGTTGCGCTACTTGATGTCGCGCCTGCGCCTGGTCTCTTCGGTGGGCAGTCTGGGCGACGACGATATCGACCACATCAACAACTATCTCGGCCCGGAGCTATTGGTCACCAACTGACTTTCACCTGCGCGGCACTTTTACAAGGTGGTCGGCAAAACCCGGGCCCCCAACAGCGTTCCCTTCGCCCTCATTCGAGGATGCGCCACTTCGTACTGGGCCAGACCGACGGCCTGAAATGTCGCCGCTAACCGAAAACTGACCCAGTTGTTCAACTGCTTCTGCGCAAATCCGGGTTAAAAAAAAGCCCTGATATCAGGGCTCATTTTCGTCTGTAGTACACGCTAAAACGCCAGTTTATAGCCGATCAGCACCAGCATCGTGGCCAGGCACGGACGCAGTACTTCGTCGGAGATGCGACCAGTCAAGTGACTGCCCAGGTAAATCCCTGGCAGCGAACCGATCAGCAAGTAACCCAGCACCTGCCAATCCATGTTGCCCATGCTCGCATGACCCAGGCCGGCGACCAGGGTCAGGGGCACGGCGTGGGCGATTTCCGTGCCGACGAGGCGGCGCGTCGGCAGTAGCGGGTAGAGGATGAACAGCGCCACGGTGCCGAGGGCGCCGGCACCAATGGAGGTCAGCGCGACCATGGTGCCCAGCACCAGACCGGTGATGACCGTCAACACATTCAGGCGTGAACCGCTGGGGTTGTAATGGCCTCCCGCACGCTTGTGGGCGAAGTCGAGCAGGCGTTTCTTGAAGAAAATCGCCAGGGCCGTGGCAAACAGCACGAAGCCCAGCGCCTGTTTGATAACGGCGTTCATCGCGTCGGGAGAAGTCTGCAAACTGCTCAGGAACCACAGCGTCAACGCTACCGCCGGTACGCTGCCGAGGGTCAGCCAACCGGTGATCGCCCAATCGATATTGTTGTTCTTGCGATGAACCAGCACACCACTGGATTTGGTAATGGCCGCGTACAGCAAGTCGGTGCCCACCGCCGTGGCCGGATTGATCCCGAACCACAGCAGAATCGGGGTCATCAACGACCCACCGCCTACGCCGGTCATGCCGACGATAAAGCCGACGACCAACCCTGCCACCACCAACCCGAAGTTAACGAAATCCATTAACACGCCCGCACAAACACATGAAAAAACTGGCCCGCAGCATAGCGATTTTTCTTATAACCACTTATATCGATAAGAACTATCGTTATTCCTCAACACACCATTCCCCCTGTGTACGCAAGTCCCCTGTGGGAGCGGGCTTGCTCGCGAAGGGGCCGTCACATCCAGCATTGATGTGGCTGACAGTCCGCTTTCGCGAGCAAGCCCGCTCCCACAGGGGGGATCTCTGCTGTGTCAGTGAGGTGGTGAGGTTGATCTACTGCACCGGCAAGAAATTCAGGAACAGCAAGCTCTGGGCGTAGTTCAGGCCGATCCGCCGATAGCGCTCGTCCAGCATCTGCGTCAGCAAGTCCAGTCGCGCAACGATCTTGCCGAACTCCACGGCAAAACTAAGATTGCTGCCCTCCTCCGAAATTTCGTTGGAGAACAGCAAGGGCTCACCGTTTTTACTTTGCCGCTGACTCAAAATCCAAGTGGCTTTCTCGATGTTGCGCGCAGCGTTGCTGACGAAGGTCGGGTTGATCGCATCGGTCATGTAGAACTCGAGACGATTGCCGTGGGCGGTGACCAGCATGCTGCCGATGGCGTAGATGAAAGCGCCGACCCGGTCGCCAAGGAACTCCGGGCTCATGGCGTAGCTCAGCGCCGCGAGGTCTTTCTTGCCGCCGAGGGTGGGCAGCGGCTGTTGCTGTTCGATGGCCAGGCGCACTTGTTTACCGGCGGTGCGTGCGTCGAGGAAGCCGGATTTTTTCAACTCGTCCGGGTTACGCAGGTAGAGCTTGCTCATCAACAAGTAGAGGCTGTCGAGGTTGTCGCGCATCGCCAGGGTCGCCATTCGGTCGACGCTGGTCTGGAGGAATTCCTGTGGCGTGCCTTCGCGGAACTGGCTGACGATGTCGCTGCCCTGTTGCTGGCTGCAACCGCTGGCGAAGAGCATCGACAGGCTGGCCAGCAGCAGGCAATGGCGACGTATTGATGAGGTGAAGAAGGGTAAAACTCGAGCCATGGGTGCTTGAACTTGGGCATTGGCCGACGGTGGGGATCGCCGCAGGCTGGCCAAGGATAGAGCCGCCAAACCTGAAAAAGTGCAGTGCCGATGGTCCGTAAACGCTGGCCTCCAGAACGAACAGCGACATATTAGTCATACTTTATTATTGCAACAGTTCGCACATAAGCTATAAATCCTTCCTTGACTGACGATCAAAATCGCCAACTAGTATGACTAAATACCAAAAATAACAAAAAGGAAGGTCAACCATGCTGCACTCCCGACACCTGCTCTCCAGCCTCGGACTGTCCCTGATGATCGCCACTCTCCCCACTCAAGCAGCTGGCTTGTCCAGCGAACACAAAGCGTTCGGCAAGACCAACGACGGCACACCCGTCGAGCAATACGTCTTGCGCAACAGCCATGGCCTGCAAGCCACGATCATTACCTACGGCGGCATTTTGCAGTCGCTGAAGGTGCCGGACAAAAACGGCAAGCTCGACGACGTAGTGCTGGGTTTTGACGATGTTCAGGGCTATCAGAGTGGCACGGCGTACTTTGGCGCGACCATCGGGCGTTTCGGCAATCGCCTGGCCAACGGCGCGTTCGAGCTGGACGGCAAACGCTATCAAGTACCGCTCAATGACGGTTCCAACTCGCTGCACGGCGGCCCGCAGGGTTTTGACAAGCACGTGTGGAAAGCCCAGCCGAGCAAAAGCAAGGATTCGGTGGGTGTGACCCTGACGTATCTGTCGGCCGACGGTGAAATGGGCTTCCCCGGCAACCTCAAAACCGAGGTCACTTACAGCCTCACCGAGAACAATGAGTTACGCATCGACTACAAGGCCAGCACGGATAAACCGACCGTACTGAACCTGACCAACCACAGCTATTTCAACCTCGCCGGCGCGGGCAACGGGGATGTGCTGAAACAGCTCGTCACCCTGCATTCGACCCATTACACGCCAGTCACCGCCAAGCTGATACCGACCGGCGAACTGGCCCCGGTCGCCGGTACGCCGATGGACTTCACACAGCCCACCGCCATCGGCAAAAACATCAAGGCCGATCACCCGCAACTGAAATTCGCCGAGCCGAAACAGGGTGGATTCGATTTCAACTGGGCTCTGGACGCCAAGGGTGACGTGGGCAAACTGGCTGCCGCTGTCAGCGACCCACTCTCCGGACGCCGCTTGCAGCTCTACACCACTGAACCCGGCGTGCAGTTCTACACCAGCAACTTCCTCGACGGCACGGTCAAGGGCAAGGGCGGCAAGGTTTATCCGCATTGGGGCGCGTTTACCCTGGAGACCCAGCACTACCCGGACTCGCCGAACCAGCCGAATTTCCCGTCCACCCGACTTGACCCGAGCAAGACCTATACCCAGCACACTGTGTTGAAGTTCTCGGCCGACTAACCTCCGGCATCACACGTTGTAGCAACTGCCGAGCCTGCACCACCTGTGGGAGCGGGCTTGTGTGGCGAAGGGATTTATCCCCTCGCCACAGGGCTCCTACACGTCTACGGAACCACCGAGGTATTCTGCTGCCAACCTAAGAGTATTTATCGATTCGAAAATGGAGGTTTTCATGCGGACCCTCGAACTGGCCGGCATCAAGGTTCCGGTCATCGGCCAAGGCACCTGGCGCATGGGAGAAGATCCCTCGCAACACAGCAAGGAAGTCGCCGCGCTGCGCCTGGGCATCGAGTTGGGCATGACCCTGATCGACACCGCCGAGATGTACGCCGAAGGCGGCGCGGAGGAAGTGGTGGGTGAAGCCATTACAGGCCTGCGCGACAAGGTCTTTCTGGTCAGCAAGGTCTACCCGCACAACGCCAGCCGCAAAGGCATTCCCCAGGCCTGCGAACGCAGCCTGCGGCGCTTGAACACCGATTACATCGATTTATACCTGCTGCATTGGCGCGGTCAGTATCCGCTCGAGGAAACCGTCGAAGCCTTCGAACGGCTGCGTGAAGACGGCAAGATCGGCCGTTGGGGCGTGTCCAATTTCGACGTCGACGATCTACAGGAATTGAACTCACCAGCCTGCGCCACCAACCAGGTGCTATACAACCTGGAAGAGCGCGGCATCGAATTTGATCTGCTGCCCTGGTGCAAACAGCATCAGCAGCCGTTGATGGCATACTGTCCCATCGGTCAGGGAGGAACGATGCTGGCGCATCCGGCGCTCAAGCAGATTGCCGCCCGTCACGCCGTGACGCCGGCTCAGGTAGCACTGGCATGGATACTGCGACAGACAGGCGTGATCGCCATTCCCAAAGCGGTCAGACCTGAACATGTGCAACTGAATGCGCAGGCCGCACAATTGCGGCTCGAAGACGAGGACCTGAAGGCGCTGGACCACGCGTTTCACGCGCCACAACGCAAGCACCGGTTGGCCATGGTCTAAGCCATCGCGGTTCTGTCAGAGGGCTTCTGCATGAGAAGCACTGATCAGCTCGACGACTTTAATTTGCCACGCTTTATCCTGGCTCAAGACCCGGTGTTCAATCGGGTTCAGGAAGAACTGCATGCAGGCCACAAACGCAGTCACTGGATGTGGTTCATCTTTCCGCAGTTCGCCGGGTTGGGCGGGAGCGAGATGTCCCGGCACTTTGCCATTCGCTCCGTCGAGGAAGCCGTTGCTTACCTGAATCATCCGCTGCTGGGTTCACGATTGTGTAGCTGTACGCAACTGGTGCTGAACATCGAAAAGAGCTCGATTGCAGGCATATTCGGCCATCCCGATGATCTCAAGTTTCACTCGTCGATGACGCTGTTCGCCCAGGTTGCACCCAAAGGCAACCTTTTCAACCAGGCACTGGATCAGTACTTCCACGGCATTCTGGACGACTGGACGCTGTTGCTGCTGGACTCAAAACAGGCCCAGTTGCCCACCAATCAAGGTTGAGAAGTCGTCGTCCACGAAGGGCAGAATCGCATCCGCCACCGGCTGCAGTTGCCGCGTGACGTAATGGTCATAGTCGATGGACGCGCTGCGAATCTCCAGTGGCTCAGGCCCGGCGACGGTGATCACGTAACTGATCCAGCCGCCGTTCTGGTATTGCTGTGGGCGGCCCTGCTGGTCGTTGTAGTCATCGGCGATCCGTGCCGCACGGACGTGGGGCGGCACGTTGCGTTCATAGTCATCCAGGGTACGGCGCAGGCGCTTGCGGTAAATCAGTCGGTCGTCGAACTCGCCAGCCAGGGTTTTGCGCACGTAGTCGCGCACGTAATCCTGATAGGGCTGGCGATGGAAAATCCGTGAGTACAGCTCCTGCTGAAATTGCCGGGCCAGCGGCGACCAGTCGGTGCGCACGGTTTCCAGGCCCTTGTAGACCATTTCGTCAGTGCCATCGGCGCGGGTGACCAGCCCCGCGTAACGCTTCTTGCTGCCCTCCTCGGCGCCACGAATGGTCGGCATCAGAAAGCGTTTGTAGTGGGTCTCGAACTGCAATTCCAGGGCGCTTTCCAGCCCGTATTCCTGTTGCACATGCTCGCGCCACCATTGGTTGACGTGGTCCACCAGCGCGCGGCCGATCTGCGCGGCTTCTTCCTGGCCGTGAGCGCGACGCAGCCAGACGAACGTCGAATCGGTGTCGCCGTAAATCACCGTGTGACCCTGGGCTTCGATCAACTGCCGGGTGCGCAGCATGATCTCGTGGCCGCGCAAGGTGATGGACGACGCCAGACGCGTATCGAAGAAGCGGCAGCCGCTGGAACCGAGCACCCCATAGAAGGCGTTCATGATGATCTTCAGCGCTTGGGACAACGGCGCATTGTGTTCGCGCTTGGCGGTCTCGCGGCCTTCGGCTACCCGGGCGACGATGGCAGGCAGGCAATGCCGGGTTCTTGAAAAACGCGCACCGCGGAAACCCGGCACGGACTCGCTGTCATCGGGATGCTGCAAGCCTTCGATCAGCCCGACCGGATCAATCAGGAAGGTGCGAATAATCGACGGATAGAGGCTTTTGTAGTCGAGCACCAGTACCGACTCGTACAACCCGGGTTGCGAGTCCATGACAAAACCGCCGGGGCTGGCTTGCGCAGGCTTGTTGCCCAGATTCGGCGCCACGAAACCCTGGCGGTGCATCAGCGGCACGTAAAGGTGGGTGAACGCCGCCACCGACCCGCCGCTGCGGTCCGCCGGCAACCCGGTGACGCTGGCGCGTTCCAGCAGAAAGGTCAACAGCTCGGTCTTGGCGAAAATCCGCGTCACCAACTCGCAGTCCTTGAGGTTGTAAGTGGCGAGCGCCGGTTTGTCCTCGGCGAACATGCGGTTGATTTCGTCCATGCGCTGGTATGGCGTGCTGATCGCCTTGCCCTCGCCGAGCAGGGTTTGCGCGACGTTTTCCAGGCTGAACGAGGGGAAGCTCCAGGTCGCCGAGCGCAGCGATTCGATGCCGTCGATGATCAACCGGCCGGCGGCCGAGGCGAAGTAATGATTGCGACTACCGTGTTCGCGCCACTGCATTTCTTCGCCGCCACGCCCCAGTTTCAGCGGTACGCCCAGCTGTCGGGCGTGTTGGTGCAGCACGCGCAGGTCGAACTGCACGACGTTCCAGCCGATGATCGCGTCGGGGTCATGGCGGGCGAACCATTCGTTGAGCTTTTTCAGCAGCGCGGTTCGGGAGTCGCAGTAGTCGAGCTGGAAATCCACCGCGCGGTCGTCGCCATTCGGCGGGCCAAGCATGTAGACCTGACGCTCGCCGCAGCCTTCCAGGGCAATGGAATACAACTCGCCCTGAGCCGTGGTTTCGATGTCCAGGGACACCAGCCGGAGGTTGGGCCGGTAGTCGGGAGCGGGTTTCATCTGTGCGTCGAGCAACAGGCCTTCGGCGCCTGGCGTGCCGCCGAACAGCACTGGCGCGGTGATGAAGCGCTCCATCATGTAGCGTTCTGGCGGGCGCACGTCGGCTTCGAACATCTCGACGCCTGCTTTACGCAGTGCGGTTTCCAGGCGCATCAACTGACCGTGCTGCTGGCAATACAGGCCGAGCACCGGGCGGTGCTCGAAATCCTGCAGGGCCAGTGGTCGCAGCTCGACGTTTTTTTCGCCGAGCAAAACAGTCTCGGCCTGCTCGCGCTGGGCAGCCGGGATGAACGCCACCGACGGTTGATGAGGCAGACGGATACGCTGGGGACCGGTGTCGGTCGCCAGCCAGAACTCGACTTGCGTACCGCCCGGGGTGTCGCGCCAATGCCGGGTCAGGACGAAACCCTGCTGTAAATCCACCACTGCAACCTCAAGATCTGATTCAGGCGGCAATTCTACGCGTCATCGCGGGGGATAGCAGAAATACGATCTCTGTGGCGAGCGAGCTTACTGTGGGAGCGAGCCTGATCGCGGCGACGGACTCACAGCCAACATCATTGTTGAATGTTAAACCGCTATCGCGAGCAGGTTCGCTCCCACGGGGTTGAGTCAGGCCAGAGATCAGCGGGTATTTGTTGAAAACTTCCCACGCATCATTTCCATGTACTCAACCTCCGACGTCTCCCGCCGCGCCTTCACCAGCGGCTCAATATCCTGCGTCGCCACATACCGCAATCGATCTGTCCCATCACTCGCCGCATCGATGATGACCTGCGCCACGTCCTCGGAAGTAGCCAACCGCTCCCCCCGCAACCCTTCAAACACTTTGAGCGCCGCACCGACAAAGGGGTCGTAATCCCCCGGCGTAGAAAGCTGCGCCGCCTCCGTCGCCGACCGCGCACCAAACCCGGTGCTGATCACCCCGCCCGGCTCGACGATTTTCACCACAATGCCCAGCGCAGCCAGTTCATAGGACAGCGACTCGGAGAACCCTTCCAGGGCAAATTTGCTGGCGTTGTACGCGGAAATCATCGGCAAACCAAACACCCCGGCGCCGGAGCTGACATTGATGATCACCCCGGCCTGACGCTGACGCAAGTGCGGCAGGATCGCCCGGGTCACGTCCATTACGCCGAAGACGTTGACATCGAACTGCTCACGGATTTTCTCGCGGGATGTACCCTCGAACACACCGAACAGGCCGAAACCGGCGTTGTTGACCAGTACATCGATCTGGCCAAAGCGGTCGATACCGGCGGCGATGGCAGTGTCGATGCTGGCCGGGTCTTGTACGTCGAGATGGGTGACCAGCACGTTTTCAAGCGCTTTGAGGTCTGCACCGACATCGGGATTGCGCAGGGTTGCGATGACGTTCCAGCCTTGGGCTGCGAACAGTTGTGCGGCGGATTTGCCGAAGCCTGTTGAGGCGCCGGTAATGAGTACGGTCTGGGTCATGTGAAACTCTCGATTGGAAATAAATCCCTGTAGGAACTGCCGAAGGCTGCGCCTACACGTCCGTGGTGAATCAGTGGCCAAGGTAGGCGCCAGCCACCCTTCAAACAATCGGGCTAATATGGGATGAACTGATGCAGGAATCGGCACAATGCAGAAGATGGGATTGCTCGAGCTCAACGCGGTGGTCGCCGTATCGACCCACCGCAGTTTCCGCCGCGCGGCCGATGAACTGGGCATGTCGCCCTCGGCAATGAGCCACGCCATCGCCGCTTTGGAGCAGCGTATGGGCGTGCGTTTGTTCAATCGCACCACTCGCAGCGTGTCCCTGTCCGAGGCCGGCGAGCAGTTTCTGGCCCGGGTGCGTCCGGCGCTGCGTGAAATCTCGGCAGCGATGGAAGCGGTGAACCAGTTTCGCGACACCCCCAGCGGCACCCTGCGAATCAACGCCACCGAAGCCGCGGTGCAGATGATCATGACGCCGGTGGTGGTGGAGTTTCTCAAACGCTATCCCGACATGCGCCTGGACATCGTCACCGACACCGCGCTGGTAGACATCGTTGCCGACGGCTTCGACGCCGGTATCCGCCTCGCCGATAGCGTGCCGCTGGACATGATCGCCGTGCCTTGCAGCCCGCCGCTGCGATTTGCGGTGGTCGGCTCGCCCGGTTATTTCGCCAGCCACCCCAAACCCGAAACACCAGCCGATCTGGCCCGGCACAGCTGCATCCGCACACGCTTTGCCAGCGGCGCGATTTACCGCTGGGAGTTCCAGAAGCGTGGCCAGCCGCAGGTCATCGACGTTAACGGCCCGCTGACCCTCGACAGCCATCAGTTGATCGTCGAGGCCGCGCTTCAGGGCGTTGGGCTGGCCTGCACCAGCGAACTCTCGATTGCCGATGAAATCGCCAGCGGGCAGTTGATTCGTGTGCTGCAAGACTGGACGCCGCCCTACCCCGGCCTCTGCCTTTACTACCCGGCCAATCGTCACGTTCCCGCCGGATTGCGAGCGTTTATCGAGCTGGTGCGTGAGGTTGATGCAAGAAAAACCGCCGAATGACGTTTTTTGCGCGTTATCTGCCGCTTTCCGCCTTGCCCTCGGCGCCTGGGTCTACGATTCTTCAATAACAACGACAACACCTGAGAAGCCACCATGAAAACCGTCGCCCAACTGCTGAAGTTAAAGGCTGAACAGAATCATGAAGTCCACATCATTGCCCCTCATCAAATGGTGCTGGAGGCGCTGATGGTCATGGCCGCGAAAAACGTCGGCGCATTACCGGTCGTGAAGAATGGCGAGGTCGTGGGCATCATCAGCGAGCGTGACTACGCGCGCAAACTCGTGCTCAAGGGCCGCTCCTCCGTCGGTACGCCGGTCGAAGACATCATGGTGTCGCCGGTCATCACCGTGGATACCCATCAAACCGTCGAAACCTGCATGAGCATCATGTCCGACAAACGCTTGCGGCACTTGCCGGTGGTGGAAAACGGTACGTTGATTGGCTTGCTGTCGATTGGCGACCTGGTCAAGGAAGCCATCGCCGAACAGGCTGAATTGATTCGCCAGCTGGAGCAGTACATCCGCGGCGAGTGACTCTGAAATTACGCAGTTCCCCTGTGGGAGCGAGCCTGCTCGCGGAGGCGGTGTGTCAGTCAGCACTTGTATTGACTGATCCACCGCCATCGCGAGCAGGTTCGCTCCCACATTTGATTTGTGGTGCTCTCAGGTCGGCCAATGCCGAGCGAAGACCGGTGCCAGCGTCGGGTGCCGGTCGATTCGCGTCAGCCAGGCATAAAAACCGGGCCGGGCATTGCGCAGATGCTCGCGACTGCCCGCCCACCGCGTCACCACCGCCGCCAGCACATCCAGTGCACCTGGCGTCTCGTCGTCCAGATACAACTCGCCCGAGAACTGATCGGCAAACACCTCCCAACTCCAGTGCAACCGTCGACGGGCGCCGGCCATGAGGTTTTCCATGGCCGATTGATCCGCCTCGACCAGCCAGCGCTCGGGGTAATCGATGATGCCGATGGCCGCGTAGCAATTGCTGACGATGTACACCAGGCCCCGGATCGCCTGATCACGCTCGGCGGGCGTGTTCGACAGCAGGTTCGACTCGGGAAACGTGAGCCCCAGATGAATCAGGATCGCCGCGCTTTCGGTGAGGATGCTGCCATCGGGCAGTTGCAAGGTGGGAATCTGCTTGAGCGGGTTGAGCTTCTCCAGGGCTTTGGCGGCCTCCGCAGACGACTCGACGTCGATGAAACGAAAAGGGATTTCACAGAGTTCGAGGGCGGCCTCTATCGCGGCGGCGCCGGAGTTCTGGTGTCCGTAGAGCTGGTACATAAGCACCCCCCTTCAAGAGTGTCTCTTTGTAGCATCTGACGCTGACCATGCTGGAAAATTTATTTTTTAGCCACTGCATCCAAATCGCTTTCCGATGGGTAGTACCTGTAGCAGCTCCTGAAGCTGCCGAGCAGATTACTCATTTACGGAGAGCTATTCATGAACGCCAAACAGCTGATTTGCCTTGCCGGTTTGTTCGTCGCGGGCCCCATGGCCTACGCCCAGTCAGGTCTGCCCGACAGCATCAAGGTCCCGGACGGGCACAAGGTCGCCCTGGAAACCACCGGTGTCGGCGAGATCACTTACGAATGCCGTGACAAGGCCAATGCCGCCGGCCAGACCGAATGGTTCTTTGTCGGGCCCAAAGCGGTACTCAATGATCACAACGGCAAACAGGTCGGCACCTACTTCGGGCCACCTGCCACCTGGCAAGCGAAGGATGGCTCGAAAGTCACCGGCACCCAGCTGGCGGTCGCACCTTCGAGTCCGGGCAACCTGCCCTATCAATTGGTGAAGGCCAACCCGGCCGAAGGCAAAGGTGCAATGACGGGCGTCAGCTACATCCAGCGCGTCGCCCTAAAAGGTGGCGTGGCCCCGAGCACTGAATGTTCGACGGCCAACAAGGGCAAGCAAGAAGTGGTGAAGTATCAGGCGGATTACATTTTCTGGGCGGCCAACTGAAACCAGGCCTGCGGAAAATTGGTCTACGCTGCTCAGCACTGGCCCCGGTCCTATGGCCCGGGGCTGCTGCCCATTATTGACGGCTGAGATCAGTGTCCTTGCCCGAAACTCTTTTCGATTACGAAGCCCACATCGCCGCCTGCGCCCGCGGTGAACGTCAGGCCCTGCGTGATTTGTATGTGCAGGAGAGTCCGCGCCTGCTGGGCGTTGCCAAACGCCTGGTGCGTGACACTGCCCTGGCGGAAGACATCGTCCACGATGCCTTCATCAAGATATGGAACGGCGCCGCGCAGTTCGACCCGGCGCGAGGATCGGCACGGGGCTGGATGTACAGTTTGACGCGACATCTGGCACTGAATTTCATCCGTGACAATAACCGCGAGATTCAAGGCGAGTTCGATGGGGTGGACGATACGGCGACATACGATGCTCAGGCTCATTCCGGGCGCATTCATCAATGCCTGGAACAACTGGAGCCTGCAAGGCGCGCCTGTATCCTGCATGCCTACGTCGACGGCTATTCTCACGCTGAAATCTCACACAAACTCGGCACCCCACTGGGCACCGTCAAAGCCTGGATCAAGCGTAGCCTGACGGCATTGCGGGAGTGCATGGGATGATCAGCAAGCCGACGAATGAAACCCCGGAAGCACTCGACGAACTGGCCAGCGAATATGTGTTGGGCACACTGTCGGCAGAACTCCGCACCCAGGTCCAGCAGCGCCTGCGCGACGAACCTGAGTTACGGACCGCCGTGGACGCCTGGGAGCGTCGCCTGCTCGGCCTGACCGACCTGGCCGGACCTCACGCGCCGTCACCACACCTTTGGCAGCGTATCGAGCGCAGCGTGAACAACGTGACTCGGCCACCCAAGCTCAGCGCGGCTCAGTCTTTATCCTGGTGGAATCTGTTGCCGCTCTGGCGCGGGCTCGCCGGGGCGGGGCTGGCTGCCACGTTGCTGCTTGGCGCATTGATGCTGACGCAAACCACCGTCAAGCCTACCTACCTGGTGGTGTTGGTCGGTCCTCAGGACAAAGCACCCGGCTGGGTGATCCAGGCCAGCAACCCGAGGGAAATCCAGCTGATTCCGCTAGGTGTCGTTGAGGTCCCGGCTGACAAGGCGCTCGAGTTCTGGACCAAAGCCGATGGCTGGCAAGGGCCGGTGTCACTGGGGTTGGTCAAACCGGGACAGACGCTGTCGATCCCGCTCGACAAACTGCCGCCACTGCAACCCAACCAGCTATTTGAACTGACCCTGGAAAATCCGCAGGGCTCACCGATCGGCAAGCCGACCGGGCCGATTCAATTCATCGGTCGGGCAGTGAAAGTCATATGACCGCGATCAACCGAGCGCAGCGATCAACTCCTCCGTCGTGACAATCGAGTGGGCATAGGTCGGCCCGTTGATTTCATGCGCCGCGTGCATGGCCTCGGCACTGAAAGCGGCCGTGGCGTCGCGCACCAGCGTGACGTGATAGCCCAGTTCGGCGGCGAATCTGGAGGTGCTTTCGATGCAGGTATTGGCAAGCATCCCCACCACCACGACCTTGTCGATTCCGTGTTGTTTGAGCAGAAAGTCCAGATCAGTGTTGGCGAAACCACTGCCACCCCAGTGCTCCTTGACGATCACGTCACCGGCCTCGGGCTGGAAGTCCGGGTGCAACTCCCCGCCCCAGGTTCCGGCGGCAAATACTTGCGCATGGCTGGCACCTTGTTGATAGGGGCTGGGGTGCTTCCAGCGCGCCAGTTCATCGGGCTCGGCGCGGTGATGTGGAACGTAGAAAACCTGGATGCCAGCCTTGCGAGCAGCCGTTACCACGGTTTTCAGATTGGCCAGCGTGCCGACGCTGTCGGCCACCGGTTGAGCGCGGCCGTGGAGTTTGCCGCCTTCGCTGAGGAAGTCGTTGTAAGGGTCCACCAGCAGCAGGCCGGTGTGAGCGGGGGCATAGGAACTGGCATTCATGATCGATTCCTCGAAGGCAAAGGCACGCGCCAGATAACCAGTGTAGAAGCGCCGATCAACCTTGCCGCGGCCATCCGACGACTGAACCATCACGCCCCCATGGGGGGTGTCGCGCTACCTATCATTGCCGTCGATGTTCACCATCAACTCAATGAAGTTCTCATAAAAAATCCGCGGCGTAAGATCGGCTCCATACCAAAACAACTACACCCCGGAGCACAAAATCATGAAACGCCAAATCCTTCTCAGCATCGCTTTCTCGGTTTTTGCAGTTAACGCTTTCGCCGCTTCTTCTGCTCACCCGGTTGTCGCTGAAGGCGGCTCGGATCGTCTGATTGAAAGTCGTGTGGCTGAGGGTGGCTCGGATCGTCTGATCGAAAACCGCGTCGCCGAAGGTGGTTCCGACCGTCTGATTGAAAGTCGTGTGGCTGAGGGTGGCTCGGATCGTCTGATCGAAAACCGCGTCGCCGAAGGTGGTTCCGACCGTCTGATCGAAAACCGCGTTGCCGAAGGTGGTTCCGACCGTCTGATCGAAAACCGCGTTGCCGAAGGTGGTTCCGACCGTCTGATCGAAAACCGCGTTGCTGAAGGTGGTTCCGACCGTCTGATCGAGAACCGCGTTGCTGAAGGTGGTTCCGACCGTCTGATCGAAAGCCGCGCTGCATAAATGAATGGTTTTACCGCGGGACTCAATGAAAAACCCGGCCTCATCAGCCGGGTTTTTTTACGCCTGTTTTTTGCGATAGGTCACTTCCCGCCCGCGCCATGCATCGCTGGTAGCGCTCATCAACCCGCTTGGCGAACCACGCGGTCGTGAGTTTGCGGGTGATTTTCGGGCTTTGCAGCACGATTCCCGGCAACACTGCACGAGGCAACGGCCGACCTTCCGCCTTCTCGGCCAGGTCGAACACCCGTGCATAGAGTTGGGTGTCCTCGAACTGCAGGTTTTTGCCCTCCTCCAATTGATCTCTAATGGTCGTGTTACGCATGCCCAACTGCTTGCCAAGGCTGCGCACTGCCAATTCCGTGGTGCCCGGCATGATTGCGTCGTATCGCACCAGATCGCCATCCAGCGCCAGAGGAATGCCTGAGGCACGACTCACCGCGTTCTGAAACGCCGCATTGCGGCTGGCGTACCAGCCGGCATTGAAATCGGCGAAGCGATACAGCGGCTGTTTGTAGCTCACCGGGTACCCGAGCAAGTGAGCAATGCCGAAATACATGCCGCCGCGACGGCTGAACACTTCACGACGGATCGAGCCCTCCATCGGATACGGATAATTGCGCGCCTGCTGCTCGGCGAAATCGATGCTGACCTGCATCGGCCCACCGGTGTGCACCGGGTTGAACCCTCCAAACAAGGTCCGCCCCATGGGCACCATGCCGATGAAGTCATCGAAAATCGCGCTGAGCTCCTTTTCGCTGCGCGCCGCATTCAGTCGGTCGCTGTAGCTTTTGCCGTTGGATGAACTGACCTGCAATGCACCGCTGACCAGCAGGCTGGGGATATGGACTTTGGCAGCACGACGGTCAATCTCTTCGCGGGCGATCTTGCCCAGGCCCGGCACGGGTGGGTCGACCTGGAAGGTCGACTCTTGCTCGGTGACCGCGAGTACCGAACAAAGGTTTTGCGTGGAGGGATAGATGTTCTGCGCGGCAAAGGCGGCGTAGATGTCTGTGGCCCAGCCTTGGCGGTCAACGGTTTTGGCCGGCAGCAGGCGCACGATCTCGGCCTTGACCTCGGCGGGTTTGCGGGCCGGCAACTCCTGAGTGCGCTGGGTGCCGCAACCCGCCAGCACCAGCAGCGCCGCGACACTCATGATCAATCGATTGGCTTGCATGGTGCTCCATCAAATCCGCTGAACCGGGTTAACCATACGATCAATGGCATGGTGCAGGCTATGACTCCTGCCGCCATCCCCTGTTCCCCTTGCCCTGTATCTCCCCGCAACTTCACGGTTGGGGAGGCTTTCCCGTTGGGCAGCCAGTCTTTTCATATCCCCGGGCTGGACCATACTTGTGCCACACACCGAGGAGGACAGGCTCATGAACCGTAGCGACGTGCTGGTCGTGGGCGCCGGCCCGACCGGGTTGGTATTGGCGCTGTGGTTGAGCAAACTGGGGATTCGGGTACGGATTATCGACAAAACGTCGGCGGCCGGCACCACGTCTCGGGCGCTGGCGGTTCAGGCGCGGACGCTGGAGCTTTATCGTCAGCTCGACCTCAGCAATGCCGTGGTACAGAAAGGTCACCGAGTGGACGCGGCGAATTTCTGGGTCAAGGGCGAACCCGTAGCGCGCTTGCCATTGACCGGCATCGGTGAGGGGCTGACGCCTTATGCGTTTCTCGAGATGTTCCCTCAGGACGAACACGAACAGCTGCTGATTGAACGCCTGGAAGGGTTCGGCATCAATGTCGAACGCAACACCGAACTGGAGGGTTTTGAGGAAACCGGCGATGGCATCAGCGCACGGCTGCGCCTGCCCGACGGCCAGCAGGAAATCTGCCAGGCGTGTTATCTGGCGGGATGCGACGGCGCCCGGTCAATCGTGCGCAAGACCCTCGACACTGGTTTTCCCGGCGGCACCTACCAGCAGATTTTCTATGTCGCCGATGTGCAGGCGCAAGGCCCGACGCTCAACGGCGAACTGCACCTGGACCTGGACGAAGCGGATTTTCTCGCGGTGTTTCCATTAGCCGGTGAAGGCCGCGCCCGCTTGATCGGCACCGTGGGCGACGAACGCGCCGACCGGGCGGAATCCCTCGGGTTTGCCGACGTCAGCAGTCGGGCCATCGAACACCTGAAGGTGCAGATTGATCAGGTGAACTGGTTCTCGACTTATCGTGTGCATCATCGGGTGGCAGATCACTTTCGCAGCGGTCGCGCATTTTTATTGGGCGACGCGGCCCACGTCCACAGCCCGGCGGGCGGCCAGGGCATGAACACCGGGATCGGCGATGCCATCAACCTGGCCTGGAAACTGGCGGCCGTCTTGAGCGGCGGCGCCACGGCCACGCTGCTCGACACCTACGAAACCGAACGCATCGCCTTTGCCCGCAAACTGGTGGCCACCACCGACCGGGTGTTCACCTTCGTCACCGCCGAAGGGCGCATGGCCGATTTGCTGCGCACCCGTCTGGCGCCGTTCCTGATCCCCAAAATGGCCTCATTCGAAACGTCCCGGGAGTTTCTGTTTCGCACGGTGTCGCAGATCACCCTTAACTATCGTGGGACAGCCTTGAGCAAGGGTGTCTCCGGCCATGTTCATGGCGGCGATCGCCTGCCCTGGGCGCACGACGGTGAGGGGGACAATTTCGAATCGCTGACGTGTCTGACCTGGCAGGTGCATGTGTATGGCGACACCAGCGACGAAATGATCGCCTGGTGCCACGAGCATCACCTGCCGTTGCACGTGTTCGACTGGCGGCCGGCGTTTGAAGCGGCGGGGTTGGGGCGTAACGGGTTTTATCTGTTGCGGCCGGATACGTATGTGGCGATTGCCGACAACTCGGCCGATCCCAAGGTGATTGAGCGGTATTTCAAGGAGCATGGGATCCGGCCGTTTTTCGGCAGCCCCTGAGACCACCACAAATAAAATGTGGTGGGTTTAGATCCCGGCCAGGGCCAAGTCCATCGCAAAGTAAGTGAAGATCAAATCCGCCCCCGCCCGCTTGATCGCGCCAAGGCTTTCACGCACCACGCGATCCTCATCAATCGCCCCGGCCTGTGCGGCGAATTTGATCATCGCGTACTCGCCGCTGACCTGATACGCCGACAGCGGCAAACGCGACACTTCGCGAATGTCGCGGATGATGTCCAGGTACGCGCCGGCCGGTTTGACCATCAGCGCATCGGCGCCTTCCTGCTCGTCCATCAGGGACTCGCGCACCGCTTCGCGGCGGTTCATCGGGTTCATCTGGTAGCTTTTGCGGTCGCCCTTGAGCGCGCTGCCGCCGGCTTCACGGAACGGACCGTAGAGCGCGGAAGCGAATTTGGTCGAATAGGCAATGATCGCGGTCTGGGTGAAACCGGCTTGGTCGAGCGCCCGACGAATGGCCTGGACCTGCCCGTCCATGGCGGCTGACGGGGCAATCACATCCGCACCGGCACGGGCCGCCGCCACGGCTTGTTTGCCGAGGTTGATCAGGGTCTGGTCGTTGTCGACTTCGTGGTTGTGCATCACACCACAGTGGCCGTGGTCGGTGTATTCGCAGAAGCAGGTGTCGGACATCACGATCATCTCCGGCACTGCGTCCTTGGCAATGCGCGACATGCGCGACACCAGGCCGTTGTCGCTCCAGGTGTCGCTGCCGCTGCTGTCCAGGTGATGGGAGACGCCGAACGTCATCACCGACTTGATCCCGGCACGGGCATAACGCTCGATCTCGCCAGCCAGTTTCGACTCTGGAATGCGCACCACGCCGGGCATGCTTTTGATCGGCACGAAGTCCTCGATTTCTTCCTCGACGAAAATCGGCAACACCAGGTCGTTCAGACTGAACTCGGTTTCCTGGAACAGGCTGCGCAGGCTCGCGTTGCGGCGCAGACGGCGTGGACGTGCTTCGGGGAACTGACTGGACATGAGGGGGTTCCTGAAAAACGGAGGTCGAGACGGAAGTCGTAGGGGGCGAAGCTTATGCCCTGCGAGGGGTGGGGCACAAACCTCAGACGCATAACAAACCGTTACCGGTCCGGCAATAATCCCCTGCAACGCAAAGCTCCGTAGCAGCTGTCGAGCAGCGCGAGGCTGCGTCGGCGGTCTGTCAGGCAGAACGCGTTTGCAGGTTCTACGGCTGCTACGCAGCCGAACGCTGCCTCGCGGTGCTCGACAGCTGCTACAGGGGGTTATGCTTCCGATTAAAGCGTCAGGGTGCCGTTTATGCAGGTGACCACGGACCCGCCAATCCAGATCTCATCCCCCACCTGCTCCACCTGAATGCGCCCGGCGCGGCCCATGGTCAGGCCCTGGCTGACCACGTAGGACGCCGGCGCCAGACCTTCGGCAAGCAACCACTGCGCAATCCCGGCGTTCAAACTGCCGGTGGCCGGGTCTTCCGGCATGCCATCGCCCGAGATGAACGCGCGCACTTCAAACTGCGCGTCATTGCCATCGCGCTCGGGGTGCCATGGCGCGATCACACCGACGGCGAGGCCCAGCATCTGTGAATGATCCGGCTGCAAATCCAGCACCTGCCGGCGGTCCTCGACCATCACCGCCAGCCAGCCGGCACCGTTATCGACCCATTGGGTCCGGACAATCGCGCCTGGCTCCAGCCGCAGTCCACGGCGCACGCGTTCAACCACATCGGCGTCCACCGGCCCTGTCTTGATCAGTGGCGGCGCGAGAAAGGCCAGCTCCGCGCCTTGCCTGCGCACCCGCACCAGACCGACGCCGCACTCCTGAATGATCTCCTCGCCCTTGGGCACGCCACCGGCCTCAAGCCATGCATGGCAGGTGCCCAAGGTCGGGTGACCGGCGAACGGCAACTCGTTGAGGGTGGTGAAGATCCGTACCCGATAGTCGGCGCGAGGGTCGCGCGGTTCGAGGATGAACGTGGTTTCGCTGAGGTTGGTCCAGGTCGCGAACGCCGCCATGCGTTCATCGCTGAGCCTGTCTGCGCCGAACACGACTGCCAACGGATTGCCCTTGAGTGCAACCCGGCTGAAGACATCCACTTGCTTGAAATCGAATGAGCTCATTGCCTGCCTTGGTCTTGAGAGAGTCGAAGAGATTTACTTGGGAATTTCCAGCCCGCGTATCACCGCCGGCCGCACCAGGAAGCGTTCCAGCACGCGTGTGACATTGGGGAAATCCTTGATGCCCACCAGATCGCCAGCCTCATAGAAGCCGATGAGGTTACGCACCCACGGAAAGGTCGCGATGTCGGCGATCGTATAGCGATCACCCATGATCCAGTCGCGCCCTTGCAGACGGCCATCCAGCACTTTAAGCAGGCGTTTGCTTTCGTCGACGTAGCGGTCACGCGGACGTTTGTCCTCGTAATCCTTGCCAGCAAATTTGTTGAAAAACCCGAGCTGGCCAAACATCGGCCCGATGCCGCCCATCTGGAACATCAGCCACTGGATCGTCTCGTACCGCGCCGCCGACTCCTGCGCCAACAACTGACCGCTCTTGTCGGCGAGGTAAATCAGGATCGCCCCGGATTCGAACAAAGGCAGCGGTTTGTCATCAGGGCCGTGGGGATCGAGGATCGCCGGGATCTTGTTGTTGGGGTTCAGCGACAGAAACTCGGGGGACATCTGATCGTTGGTGTCGAAGCCCACGCGATGGGGTTCGTAAGGCAGACCGATCTCTTCGAGCATGATCGACACCTTGACGCCATTGGGGGTCGGCAAGGAGTAGAGCTGGATCCAGTCCGGGTAGTGGGCCGGCCATTTTCGGGTAATCGGGAACGCGGACAGATCGGTCATGGGAAGCATCCACAGGGAACAGTAAGCGCTGATCATAAAGGAGGAGACGGGTCTTTTGCGTATCAATCTTGCTGATGAACAAGATCAAAACATTGCAGTCTTTCTGTGGCGCCTCTACGTGTACCGTGTCCATAAATCCGCAACATCCTGTCGATAACCTCTGCTCCAACCCATGCAAGGTTACCGGTACATTGCGGCGCACTCGCCGGAATCGAACCAAATGGGCGTCAGAGGACTCTGAGAACTGCCCTTTCGGAAACGGACCGGCCCAACGACATGGAAAACACCCGATGCTGGGAGCTCGTGGTGTAAAGGTTTGTCAGCCTTAACCGAATGCGCTGAAGATCACCTATTCAAATGATGAACCTTTTGAAATTTGCCAATCGCTTCAAGCAACGTGCGTATGTCGTCCTGCCCTCCCTGCTGGCGGTGAGCGCGTTATTCCTTTCCCTGGAGTCCAGCGAGAGCCGCGCCCAACCGGCAGACGGCACGCAGACCCTGGTCTTCCTGCGTCACGCGGAAAAACCCGAGGGCGGCCTGGGCCAGCTCAACTGCCAGGGCCTGAACCGCGCCATTGATCTGGCAACCTTGCTGCCGGAAAAATTCGGCAAGGCCAATTACGTATTTGCGGCTAACCCGACACGTAATGTCGAGGAAGGCGAACTGGATAATTCCTACAGCTACATTCGCCCCCTGATGACCATCAGCCCCAGCGCGATCAAGCTCGGCTTGCCGGTGAACATCAACTTTTCAGCCAACGACACCAGCGACCTCGCCGATGAGTTGCTCCACGACAAGTACCACAACTCGGTCATCTACACCGCCTGGTCCCACGGTTACTTGCCCGAGCTGATCAACAAGGTCGCGGGAGATGCGGTCGGCAAGAAACAAAAGATCACCGAAGACTGGGAATCCAGCGACTACGACTCGCTGTTTGTGCTCACGCTGACCTGGCATAACGGCAAGGCCAGTCTGCAGAGCCATAGCTACAAGCAAGGGCTGGATAATGGGCGGGAGACGTGTCCGACGTAAGCTGTCGATACCCTCCAGGCATTAAAGTTTATAGCGCCTGTCTGGGCCCTATCGCGAGCAGGCTCGCTCCCACATTGGATCTCCGGTGCGACACAGATCCCGTGTGGGAGCGAGCCTGCTCGCGATGGGGCCAGAAAAACCAACATATCACTATCGGTTGATCTGCCGCTCGCGCAGGTACTCAAGAACCGCGCCCTTCTCCCCGGCAAACTCAATCCGCGCGCCCTTCTTTTCCCGCTGAAACGCATACATCGGGTCGTAATACTCACGCAGCAACCCTTCGATCCAGCCCCGGTGCAAATCCACCGTCCCGCTGTTGGCCTGCTCGGCCAGCGCGTCCTCCATCAAGATCAAGAGCCGCCGGTGCCGTTCACCGCCCAGGCGCTTCTGAACGTTGTTCAAGCTTTCCAGCAAGCGCTCGGAAAACAGCGCAAACCCTTCATCGCCGTGCACGCCGATAAACTCCGAACACAAGTCCACGACGTAATCGCGCAAGATCCGTTCGATCCGCCCTTCCAGGCTGTCTTCCAGCCAGACCATCGGATACTGCTGCATGCCTTGAAACAGCGGCAAGGGCAACGCGCAACTGCCGATCGCGCGGCTCTCGTCTTCCAGCACAAACTGCTCGATGCCATGGGCGCGCTTCTTCAGCACGTCGACCGCCAGGCGGTTTTCAAAGTCGATATTGGAAGGTTGGCCTTTGGCGCGTTTGCCGAAGCTGGAACCGCGATGATTGGCGTGACCTTCGAGGTCCAGGCCGTTGCGCAGCTGCGTGAGCACCTCGGTCTTGCCGGTGCCGGTCATGCCGCCCAGCAACACGAAGTCACACTGGGCAACGGCCTGATCGACCGTGTCCAGCAAGAAGCTGCGCATGGCCTTGTAGCCGCCGCCGACGCGCGGGTAGTCGATACCGGCCTCGTCCTTGAGCCACTGCTGGACGATCTGCGAACGCAAACCGCCGCGAAAACAATACAAATACCCCTCGGGATGCGCACGGGCAAAATCGGCCCAGGCCTGAATGCGTTCGGCCTTGATCTCGCCAGACACCAGTTGATGCCCGAGGATGATCGCCGCTTGCTGGCCGTGTTGCTTGTAGCAGGTGCCGATCCGCTGACGCTCGGTGTCATTCATCAGCGGCAGATTGACCACACCGGGGAACGCGCCCTTGTGGAATTCGACCGGCGCGCGAGAATCCAACATCGGTCGGTCGTTGAGAAAGATGTCGCGGTAATCGGTGAAGTCGATTGACATCAATACACCTCGACCGCGTGGGTCTGTCGCTCAACCAGCTCACCGATTGGCTCAAGGGACAGGCCCAGTTCGGCGGCCACGCGGAGGAACTGCTCGTTGCCTTCGGGCGTGACGGCAACCAGCAGGCCACCGCTGGTTTGCGGATCGCACAGCACTCGCTTATGCAATTCCTGCACACGCCCGACCTTGCTGGCGTAGCTGTCGAAATTGCGCAAGGTGCCGCCCGGCACGCAGCCTTGATCGAGGTAATACTCGACACCCGGCAGACGTGGCACACGGTTGTATTCGATGCGCGCGGTGACGTGGCTGCCATCGGCCATTTCCACCAGGTGCCCGAGTAAGCCGAAGCCAGTGACGTCGGTCATCGCCGTCACGCCGTCGAGCTTGCCGAAACGACTGCCGGGTTTGTTCAGGGTGCACATCCAGTCGCGAGCCAGGCCAATGTCGGCCGTGCGCAACTTGCCCTTCTTCTCGGCGGTGGTGAGGATGCCGATGCCCAGCGGTTTGGTGAGGTAAAGCAGGCAACCGGCGGTGGCGGTGTCGTTGCGCTTCATGTGGCGTTTTTCTACCAGTCCGGTCACCGCCAGGCCGAAGATCGGCTCCGGCGCGTCGATGGAGTGCCCACCGGCCAACGGAATGCCCGCCTCGTCACACACCGAACGTCCGCCGCGAATCACTTCCCGGGCAATCTCCGGCGCCAGCACATTCACCGGCCAGCCGAGGATCGCAATCGCCATCAGCGGATCACCGCCCATGGCGTAGATATCGCTGATGGCATTGGTGGCGGCGATGCGGCCGAAATCGAACGGGTCGTCGACGATCGGCATAAAGAAGTCGGTGGTCGAGACCACGCCGCGTTCTTCGTCGATCGCGTACACCGCTGCGTCATCGCGCGAGGCGTTGCCGACCCAGAGCCTGGGGTCGAGGTTCTGCGCGCCACTGCCGGCCAGAATCACCTCCAGCACTTGCGGCGAAATTTTGCAGCCACAGCCAGCGCCGTGGCTGTATTGGGTCAGACGAATCGGCTCGCTCATGGGAATACCTCGTGAAGACAATGGGGGCGAGTCTAGCATTGGCGTTCAATCTGAGGCGCAACACCACACGCCTTGTAGCAGCTGCCGAGCAGCGCGAGGCTGCGTTCGGCTGCGAAGCAGTCGCAAAATCCGCATGTGTGATTCATCGGGCAAACCGTGCATTCAGGATTACGACTGCTACGCAGCCGAACGCAGCCTCGCGCTGCTCGGCAGCTGCTACAGAGCGTCAGTCCGCGTAGCTGACCAAACCGACAATAAAAAACCTGATTTCGTCGATTTTTCATGGAATTGAAATAATTGGCATCTCTTGTGCAAACGTTTGCGTGTCGCTGATGCAGACGTTTTCGCGACATAACCGCGCAAGCCCGAAGAACCGGGCTTTTGATCCGCACGAAAAGGGACTTTTAATGCACCGCACGTCCAGCCGCGTGACTTGCTCGCGCACTCTTGCTGTTTCCTTGCTGCTGGCCAGCGTTACAGGACTACTCAGCAGCACCGTTTTGGCGCAACCCGCGCCCGCCGAAGAATCCGCCCAGGGCGAAACCCTGAGTCCCGAAGCCAGCCCGCCGAAAAAAGGCGTCTACCTGTCGGACTGGTTCAACCAGGATTTGACCGTCATCGGCGGCAAAGACATCAGTTTCGGCCCGCAACCGGCCGACGATATTTACCTGGAGTACGAGTACTTCGGGCGCAAAGGGCCGTTCGAGTTGTACGGCTACATCGACATCCCGAAAATCTTCGACATCGGCAACAGTCACGACAAAGGCGTGTGGGACCACGGCTCGCCGGTGTTCATGGAGCACGAACCGCGGATCTCCATCGACTACCTCGCCGGCCGCAGCCTGGCCATCGGGCCGTTCAAAGAGTGGTACGTGGCGTTCGACTGGATCTACGACCACGGCAGCAACAGCGCCAACCGTGCCAATACGCTGTACAGCGGCCTGGGCACCGACATCGACACCCACTCGCGAGTCAACTTGTCGGCGAACTTCTACGGGCGTTATCAGTGGGAAAACTATGGCGCCAGCAACGAATACTCGTGGGATGGCTATCGCGCCCAGCTCAAATACATCGTGCCGATCAGCAGCTTCAGCAACGGCGCGTCACTGACCTACATTGGCTTTACCAACTTCGATTTCGGCTCGGACCTGCACAAGGACAACCCGGCCCGCACCGCCAACGCCACCGTCGCCACTAATGTGTTGCTGTACTCGTTCACGCACTTGCGCTTCACCCTGGTCGGCCGTTACTTCCACAACGGCGGCAACTGGGAGGATGGCAGCGAGTTGAATTTCGGTGACGGTGACTTCCGCGCTCGCTCCAATGGCTGGGGTTACTACGCCGGCATCGGTTATCAGTTCTGAGGCTTGATTGAACCTGGAGGTTGTATGAATGCAATGACGCGTATTTCCCTGGCCTGTGCCGCCCTGCTCGCTTCCACTGCCTGGGCAAGCGAAGCACCGATCCAGCCGAGAGTGATGCTGATCACCATGTTCGCCCCCGAGGCGCAGAACTGGATCGATCGCCTTGAACTCAAGCAGGAAACCCGAGTGCCGGGCCTGTCCGCCGAGTACCCGACCATTCGCTGCAACGCGGCGCAGGTGTGCTTGATGGTCACCGGCATGGGCCAGACCAACGCCGCAGCTTCGACACTGGCCCTGGCCCTGTCGCCGAAATTCGACCTGCGTAAAAGCTACTTCCTGATCGCCGGGATTGCCGGCATCAGCCCGAAACACGGGACCATCGGCACCACCGCGTGGGCGCATTACCTGGTGGAGTTCGGCACCCAGTGGGAACTGGATTCGCGAGATGCACCGAAAGACTGGCCGACCGGCTACATCGGCATCAACACCCAAGACCCGAACCAAAAACCGCCGCTGGACTACAAGACCGAAGTGTTCGAGCTCAATCCGAAGTTGCAGGCCAAGGCATTCGCCCTGACGCACAAAGTGGAACTGAGCGAGAGCAAGGAATCGGCGGCATGGCGCCTGAAGTACCCCTCGGCGCCGGCCAATCAGCCTCCGGTGGTGACGCAGTGCGATACGTTGGCGGGCAACACGTGGTTTTCCGGGACGCGCTTGAGTGAACGTGCCGAGGTCTGGACCAAGCTATTGACCGACGACAAAGGCGAGTACTGCACGACGCAACAGGAAGACAACTCCACCTACGAAGCACTGCTGCGGGCGAGTCGCGAGGGCTTGGTGGATGTGCAACGTCTGGCGGTGGTGCGCGCGGGCTCCGATTTTGATCGACCGGCACCGGGCCAGAGCGAAGTGGACAACCTGCTCATGTATGCGGATCAGGGCGGGTTTGTGCCGGCGCTGGAGAACCTGTACCGGACGGGGAATCCCTTGGTGCAGGAGATCTTGAACAATTGGTCGGCGTGGGAGAATGGTGTTCCCGAGGTTTGATCTGAAAATACAAGACCCTGTGGGAGCGAGCCTGCTCGCGATAGCGGTGTATCAGGCAACTAAAATGTCGACTGACACTCCGTCATCGCGAGCAGGCTCGCTCCCACATTTTGATTGGGGTTACGGCAACAAAATTACCTTATCGCCAGCCCCTTGATTCACTTCTTCATACCGCTCCAACCCTTCGGCCAATGGCGATTCAAACAACCCTTCCGGCAACGGCAACAACCCCTGATCAAAGAACTTGCCGAACTGATCGAGCATCGCCGCACACGCCTGGACGCCATACAACAACGAATTGATCCCCACCACCGAACCACCCTTGCGATACAACGCCAGCGCCGGCAGGTGCACCATGCCGTCTACCGGCGCCGCGATGATCGCAATGCGGCCGAACGCCGCGAGCGCCGGGACCGAGGCCGGTAGCCAGAAGCCGGTGGTGTCGAAAATCACGTCGGCGCCGCCGGCATACACGGCCTGCACCTGCGCCCCCAGGTCGTCCGGTTTATCCAGTTGCAGCGTCGGATACCCCTGCGCCTGCAGATCCTTGACCTGCTCGGGCCGGCGCGCCGCCGCCAGTACTTGAGCGCCGCGCACCTTGGCCAACGCCAGCGCGGCACTGCCGACTGCCCCGCCACCAATCACCAACAGCCGCGTTCCGACCGTCACCAGACTGCGTTCCAGCGCATCCCACGCCGTGGTGTACGGCACGCCGAGGCTGGCGGCCTGGGCGAAGCTCAGATGGGTGGGTTTGAGCGCCACGCCATTGGCCGGCAGTTTTACAAATTGCGCATGGGAGCCGTCGGCAAAAAAACCCAGTTCACGACCGGTGCCCCAGACCTCCTGACCGATCAGTGCCTGCGGCCCTTCAACCACCACACCGGCGAAATCCCGGCCGGGGATGCGCGGCAGGGTGGTGTAGGGAAAACGCCCCAGCACGTTCTTCACATCGCTGGGGTTGAGGCCGGCCGCCTTGATCTGGACCAGCACTTCATCAGCGCCGGGAACGGGGGTCGGAACATCGACATAACGCAAGGCCGAGAGGTCGCCGGTCTGGTCGAATTGCAGTGCTTTCATGGGAGTTTCCATCGCATAAAGGAAAGGATTTCAGGAGACCCAGCCAGCCACCAGTTGCCGGCCCATGGGCCACAACTTTTCGCCGGCGAGCATGCCCAGCAGGCCCACCAGGGCAATGGCCGGTGGGGCGGGAGAACGGAAATCCAGTGCGCCGTAGAGCAGGCCGACGCCCAGACCGATGACCAGCGAGATGAGGTAACTCATGACAGACTCCGGGGGCAAACAAGGTATGCCTGAAGTCTAGAGAGCGGTGACGGCGTGCATCGGCCAAGTGCTTCTGAATATCGGCCAAAGCGCGGCGGATGCAATGCCATTTGTGTAGCGGCGCAGCCCTGTGGGAGTGAGCCTGCTCGCGATAGCGGAGTGTCAGTCGACATTTGTGCTGCCTGATACACCGCTATCGCGAGCAGGCTCACTCCTACAAGGTTTTCGCTCTGCTACAGATCTGCGTCATGGCTGGACGGGGGGTTGGCTCGCGCAGAACTGCGAAGGCGCGACACCCAGTTCCCGGCGGAACATGTCGCTGAAACTGCTCGGCGAATAGCCCAACTCCCGGGCAATCGCACTGACCGGCACGCCCTGAATCAACTCCGCCGCGGCGGTCGCCAGTTGCACCTGCCGACGCCATTCGGCGAAGCCCATGCCCAAGCCTTCCTTGAACAGCCGCGCCAGGGTGCGCACGCTGGCACCGGCATTTTCAGCGTGCTGCTCGAAGGGAACGTCCAGCGAGGGCGCGGCCATGACGGCCTGACACAGGTGCATCAGCCGCCGATCGGAATCATCCGGCAACGGGATTTTCAACAGCGAACGCCTGGCTCGCCTAAGCTCCAACAGCGCCAGGCCAACCAGCGCTTCGTAATACTCGGGCGCGCCATCATCGCCCTGCTCCACCAGCCCGACGATCAGCTCTCGCAGCAGCCCGCCGACTTCAATCACCTGAACACTGTCATCCAGCGTAGCCGCCAATGAGGGCCGCAGGTAGATGTTGCGCATCTGCAGGTCCGAGACCACGCGGATGCCATGCGGCACGCCCGGCGGCAGCCACACCGCCCGTTGCGGCGGCACCACCAACGCCTCATGGGGCGTTTCGACCCACATGACCCCGCTCATCGCGTACAGCAATTGGCCCCAGTCGTGCTCGTGGGGCTCGATGTACAAGCCGCGCGGGTAAGTGCGCGCCAGCGGTTGCACAGGCACATCGGTGTCACTCAGGTCTGGCGGGGCGGCAAGGGCCATGGGCAATGATCATTGGGGTTTTCAGGTCTTGCATGGTAACGGGCCACTCACCTTGTCGCTACTGGCGGCCGCCGTCTGACAATCGGAATGAATTTTCCGTTACCCAAACGATCCTTGTATTACCACAGGGAGGAATACGGGCTTTATGAACAACGCAAAACTTTTCGTCATTGAATACACCCTTCATGGCGCGCCAAAGTCTTTCATTATCCGCCTGGACAAAATGGACAACGCGGAGGCTTGGCACTGGGCCAGTTGTGACGCGGGGGTCGGACGAATCCCGCGCTTTGGCCGAGAGAAGGTGCAAAAAACCAGCAAGCCACTAGCGGAAAAATTCGGCATCGAAAATGTGACGTGGCGACCGGCGGGTTGAGCATCACAGGGGGAAGTCACCCAACATTAAAAGTGGAGCCCGAGTGGCTCCACTTCGTGTTGATGAGCTATTTGGCGTGTGCGCACTTGCAGCCCTTGCTCGCACACTCCTCGCCATGTTCGTGGTGCTTGGCGCACGCTTCGCAGCAATAGTGTTTGCCGTGACGCGCTATCGGGTGCTCGCCCAGTTTGCAGGAGCATTTGGGGCAGTCGCAGGTACTTTCACTGTCGATCATGAGTCTGACTCCATGGGTGTGGTCGTCGCGTGCGGCAAATGCGCACCTCACTGATCAGTGTAGGAGCCCCTGTTGCAGCTGCCGAACTCGTGAGGCTGCGTTCGGCTGCGAAGCAGTCGTAAAATCAGGCACCGCGGTGTTTCAGGCAAACCGCGTGCACAGGATTTACGAGGACTCCGTCCTCGGACGCAGCCTCGCAGGCTCGGCAGCTGCTACAGATAAATGTTCGACATGAGTAAAAATCGGGGTTACTCGCTTCGGGTGCTGCTGCGATACATGAACAGCAACGCCAACGCCAGGCACACCATCGCCAGCATCCGGCTGCTGGACAACTCGATCGCCGGGTTACCCAACCAGCCGAAGTTGTCGATCAGCATCCCCATGCCCAACTGCCCTACGATCACTGCCACAGTTGCCACCGCCGTGCCGACCCGCGGCACCGCGCCGACCATGACCATCATGTAGACCACGCCGAACAACGCACCGCTGAGTTGCCATTTCGGCACGTCCAGCAGGCTCACGGCATGGGCCGGTTCGAAAAACAGGATCAGCAACCCGGTGACCACCGCGCCCACGGCGAAGGTCAACAAACTGCTGCGCAACACGCCGACGGTTTCCCCCAGACGCCCGTTGATCGCCGCCTGGATACTCAACACCGCACCGGCGGCCACGACCACGGCCAACAAAATAATCAGATTCATCATCAACCCCGAGCAATCAGAACAAGTGCCGCGACAATCAGCAGCAACGCCAGCCAACGTTCGCCATTGACCTTTTTGCGGGTGGCGCCAAACCAGCCAAAGTGGTCGATCAACACGCTTTTGCCAACTTGCCCGGAGAGGATCGCGATCATCGTCATCGCGATACCGATGTGCGGCGTGGCCAGGGTCAGCACCACCACGTAGATCGGCCCGAGGAATCCGCCGATCAGTTGCCAGCGCGGCAAGGTGTTCAACGCCGGACCTTGTTGCTTGCCGCTGAACAACAACAGCAAAAACAGAATCGCCGAGCCGACGCCGAAGATGCTCAACGTCGCCCATAAGTGTCCGACCTGAACCCCGAGCGGCCCCAGCAAACCGGCCTCCACGGAAAGGCCCATGCCGGCGAGGATCACCAGAGGCAGCAGCAACAGCCGCAGCCCTGGTTTTGCCGCTGGCGCTGCAGCGATGTCGATTGAAGAAGATTGCATAAGGAAAACCCGCCCTTCAGATGAATACGGCCCCCGTAGGAGCGAAGCTTGCTCGCGAAGGCGTCGTATCAGTCGACATTTTCGGCGTCTGACACGCCGCCTTCACGAGCAAGCTTCGCTCCTACATGGGGGCCGTTGTGGCGTGCATTATCGGCTGGCGATCCTTTGCGATAAATGGGAGCATCACCACAACACTTTTGCGCAACTCGCACAACAGGATCGATCATGCATGGCCTCAACGAGCTCGGATTCAAATCACTTCGGCTGTTTGTCGCGGTGCTCGACCATGGCAGCTTCTCCGAAGTCGCCCGCCGCGAGGGCCTGGCGCCCTCGTCGATTTCCCGGCAGATCCAGCTGATGGAACAGGCCTTGAACCAGCAATTGCTCTATCGCCACACGCGCGCCGTCACGCCCACCGAAGCAGGACGCATGCTCGGTCATCATGCGCGGCTGGTGCTGGTGCAACTGGAGGAAGCCGAACAGGCCTTGCAGGAACAGCAAAGCGAACCCAGCGGACTGGTGCGGATCAACGCGCCGGTGGTCTTCGGGCAACGGCATCTGACGCCGTGGCTCGGTCAGTTGTGCGAGCGCTATCCGAAACTGCAACTGGATATCCAGCAAACCGACAGCTACGTCGACCCGTTACAGGAAGGCGCCGATTTGCTGTTTCGCATCGGCCCGCTGCACGATTCGAGCATGCAGGCGCGGATCCTGGCGCCCCATCGCTTTCAAGTCGCGGCCAGCCCGGCCTACCTCAAACGTCATGGCACGCCGCAACACCCTGAAGAACTGGCGGCGCATCAATGCCTGGCCTACAAGGGCGTGACCGGCCAGCAGCGCTGGTTCTTCCGCAAAGAACCGCAGGACTGGACGCCCTACTCCGTGAAAGGGCCGATCACCGGCAACCACGCCGACACGCTCACGCAAGCCGCCGAACAGGGCCTGGGGCTGGTGATGTTTCCGTCGTGGTTGATTGGTGAGGCGGTGCGCAACGGCACGCTGGTGCCGGTGCTGGGGGAGTATCAGGTGTCCAACAGCCTTGAGCCGCAGCAGATTGCGGTGCTGTGGCCTGGCAGCCGACGGTTGTCGGTAAAGGTGCGCACGGTGATTGATTTCTTCGTTGAATGCTTTGGAACGGTGCCTTACTGGGACAGGCCCTGACTCCACATAACCTTGTGGGAGCGAGCCTGCTCGCGAAAGCGGTGTGTCACGTATACGAATTGTTTCCTGTAGGAGCCAGGCTTGCCGGCGAAGGCGCCCTCAAGAACGCCTTCGCCGGCAAGCCTGGCTCCTACAGTTGGGTAGACGCTGTCAGATGCGGAACTGGCCGACCAGTTTGCCCAGGCGCTGACCAAGATCAGCCAGGCTGCGCGAGGTTTGGGCACCGAGTTGGGTTTCGTCGGCGACGTTGTCCACCGCCACGGCGATTTGATGCACGCTGCGGTTGATCTCTTCGGCCACGGCGGTTTGCTCTTCAGCCGCACTGGCGATTTGCGCGTTCATCGAGTTGATGGTGCCGATCAGCTGGGCCATGGTGTCCAGCGATGCGCCGGCCTCATTGGCCTGGGCCGAGGTGCCGTCACCCGCTTCGCTGGAGCGACGCATCGCTTCCACTGCCGATTGGGTCCCGGCCTGCAAGCGATCGATCATGCCCTGGATTTCCTGGGTGCTGATCTGCGTGCGACTGGCCAGCGCCCGCACTTCGTCGGCCACCACCGCAAAACCACGACCCGCTTCACCGGCACGCGCCGCTTCAATGGCAGCGTTCAGCGCCAACAGGTTGGTCTGTTCGGCAATCGAACGAATCACCCCGAGCACGCTGACAATCGACGACACATCCTTTTGCAGGCTGTCGAGGGACACGCCGCTGCTGCGAATGTCGTCCACCAACGCATGAATCTTCACAATGCTGCCGGCTACCACGCGCTTGGCGGCCTGGCCTTCTTCGTCGGTTTGCTGGGCAGCCACCGCCGCGTTTTGCGCGCTTTTCGCTACTTCCTGGGCCGCCGCCGACATTTCATTGATCGCCGTGGCGACCTGATCGGTTTCGTGACGCTGACGCTCCATCGCCTGATCCGAGCGCTGGGCCTGATCGGAGACCTGATTCACCAGGCCGGTCAGTTGCGAGGTCATTTCGGTGATCTGGCGCACCAGGCTGTGGATCTTGTCGACGAAGCGGTTGAACGAGCCGGCCAGTTCGCCGAGTTCGTCCTGGCTGGTGATGGTCAGGCGACGGGTCAGGTCGCCCTCGCCCGCCGCGATGTCATCGAGGTTGGCTTTCATCAGGTTCAGCGGACGCAGAATGGTATTGGCCAGCAGCATCCCGATCGCCGCGATCACCAGCAGCATCACCACCGCGATACCGGCGATGGTCAGCACCACGCCTTCCATCCGCTCCTGCACCTTGGCCTGGACCAGCGCAACTTGTGCTTCGATACCGTCGAGGTTCACCGACGTACCGACCGCCATGTCCCACTTCGACAGGTATTCGGTGTAGCCGAGTTTCGGCACCAGCACTTGAGTGTTGCCGGGCAGCGGCGAGCTGTATTGCAGGTAGTGGGTGCCGTCCTTGGCGACTTTCACCAGGTCTCGGTTGACGTAGACGCCATTCGGATCGCGGTTGTCCTTGAAACTCTGGCCCACGCCGTCCGGGCTGTTGGCCTTGAACAGGCGCACAGTGTTGGAGTCGTAGCCGAAGAAGTAGCCGTCCTTGCCGTAGGTGATGCTCGACAACAGCTTGATCACCTGCGCCCGCGCCGCGTCATCGCCAGGGGCCGCCGCGTCGTAAAGCGGTTTGATCGTGGTCATGGCCACGGCCACGTAGCTTTGCAGGGTGGCCTTGGCATCGCTGAGCAGGCGCTGGCGGGTTTCCTCGACTTCCTTGCGCGCCTGTTCCTGCAGAATGAACAGCGTGGTCAGGCTGATGACCAGCGCAAAGAGCAACACCGGGAGGACGGCAAGGGACAGGACTTTAGCCTTCAGGCTCATGCGCATGACGGTTCACTCTTTTGATTTTGTTGGCGTGGTTAAAGGCTTTAACGGCACGCCGAACCAAAAGTTGAATTGCCGGGACGCAGAGTCCCCCTGTGGGAGTGAGCCTGCTCGCGATTGCGGTGTGCCAGTCGACCTTTTTATAACTGACACGGCGCAATCGCGAGCAGGCTTCACTCCCACAGGGGGGATAGGTGTTTTTAGAGGACCATCGCCGCGACCCAGCCGAACGCCAGCAGCGGCAGGTTGTAATGCAGGAATGTCGGGACCACGGTGTCCCAGATGTGGTGATGCTGGCCATCAATGTTCAGACCAGAAGTCGGGCCCAGCGTCGAATCAGAGGCCGGCGAACCGGCGTCACCCAACGCACCGGCCGTGCCGACGATGCACACGATCGCGATCGGGCTGAAACCCAGTTGCACGCACAAAGGCACGAAAATCGCCGCCAGAATCGGCACGGTGGAAAACGACGAACCGATGCCCATGGTCACCAGCAGGCCGACCAGCAACATCAACAGCGCGCCGACCCCTTTGCTGTGCCCGATCCACGAGGCCGACGCTTCCACCAGCGTTTGCACCTGGCCGGTGGCTTTCATCACTTCGGCGAAACCCGAGGCGGCGATCATGATGAAGCCGATCATCGCCATCATCTTCATGCCTTCGGTGAACAGGTCATCGGTGTCGCGCCACTTCACGATGCCCGACACCGAAAAGATCAGGAACCCCGCCAGCGCACCAATGATCATCGAGTCAAGCAGCAGCTGAATGATGAACGCCGCCGCAATGGCCACACCGGCGACCATCAGGCTCAGCGGGTTGTACGCCACCGCGACTTGCTCCACCTTCTCGATCTTTTCCAGGTCGTAAACGCGTTTCTTGCGGTAGCTGATAAACGCTACCGCAAGGCCCACGACCATGCCCAACGCCGGAATGCCCATGGCATGGGTGACGTTGATGCCGCTGATGTCGACGCCGCTGCGCGCAACGTTGGCCAGCAGGATTTCATTCAGGAAGATATTGCCGAAGCCCACCGGCAGGAACATATACGGCGTGATCAGGCCGAAGGTCATGACGCAGGCGATCAAGCGGCGATCCAGTTGCAGCTTGGTCAGCACATATAAAAGCGGCGGCACCAGCAGCGGAATAAATGCGATATGTATCGGCAGAATGTTCTGCGAAGCGATGGCCACCACCCACAGCAAGCCGATCAGCAGCCACTTGACCTGACCGCCACCGCTGGCGTGTTGGCGATCCACCATCAGCAGGGCTTTGTCCGCCAGGGCATGGGCCAGGCCGGACTTGGCAATCGCCACGGCGAACGCGCCGAGCAAAGCGTAGGACAACGCGACCGTCGCCCCGCCGCCGAGGCCGCTATTAAAGGCTTTCAGGGTGGCGTCGATGCCCAGGCCACCGGTCAGGCCACCCACCAGGGCGCCGACAATCAGCGCGATCACTACGTGCACGCGGGACAGGCTGAGGACCAGCATGACGCCGACCGCGGCTATTACAGCATTAATCATCGTTACCTCAAGCCAAGCGAAATGAGCTCAGCCGGCAGTCTGCGAAGAGCCGCCAGCGGATTGAAGAATGGGTTTTATTAGAGGGCGCGCACTGTGCCGCAGAGTCGGCCCGGTGTCAAAGCGCGTGGTCGGTGACGATGTGTAACAACTTAGGGTGACCTGTGGCGAGGGAGCTTGCTCCCGCTCTACTGCGCAGCAGTCGCAATTGAGCCTATGCGGTGCATCTGACAAACCGTTATCTCAGGTTTTGGGGGCGCTTCGCACCCCAGCGGGAGCAAGCTCCCTCGCCACTAGTGCCCATTTGTCCGATGGCATAAAGAAAGCCGAATGACGGCCGTTACAGTGCAGAGTCTCAGATAAATATCGAATAAGGACGTCCCTCCATGTTGCTCAGACAACTTTCCATCCAATGGAAGATCACCCTGCTGGCCGGGCTTTGCCTGGCAGGCATCGTGACCCTGCTGGTGGGTCTTTCGCTGTATCGCATGGAGCACAGCTCCGAGATGGTGAAAGCCTCGAGCATGGAGATGCTCACCGAAGCCGCTCAGGCCCGGATCGAATCCCAGGGTGAAAACCAGGCGCTGGTGATTCGTCAGCAGTTCATGGACGCCTATCAATACGGCCATGGCTTTTCGCGCCAAGTGCTGTTCCTGCGCGATCAGGCGGAAAAGCGCTTTCTGGACGCCTTCGACCTGCGTGAAGACCTGACCCGCCAAGTCAAGTCGGCGCTGCAAGCCAATCCGGAATTGCTCGGCCTGTCCCTGGTGTTCGAAGCCAATGCGCTGGACGGCAAGGATGATCTGTTCGCCGGCCAGGCCGAGTTGGGCAGTAACGACAAGGGTCGCTTTGCCCTGTACTGGTCGCAACCGACGCCGGGGAAAGTGACCTCCATGG
The DNA here is from genome assembly GCF_059695935.1 of Pseudomonas sp. LBUM1660. Classification (NCBI taxonomy): domain Bacteria; kingdom Pseudomonadati; phylum Pseudomonadota; class Gammaproteobacteria; order Pseudomonadales; family Pseudomonadaceae; genus Pseudomonas; species Pseudomonas sp. LBUM1660. Next base: position 4,198,110 of record NZ_CP166795.1, read on the forward strand.
CACTGCCGGAAAGCGACATGGCCGACACTAACGCCGGTCCCAGCGGCGAGCCGGCCAACGCCTGGTTCACTTGCCCGCGCACTACGCTCAAGCCGTGCGTGATCGAACCGTATTTCTATGTGATCGACGGCCAGAACGTGCTGATGACCAGCATCGTGTTCCCGCTGATGGTCAACGGCAAAGTCATCGCGTCGCTGTCGGTGGACATCAACCTCAACAGCTTGCAGGCCATGAGTCAGGGCGCAAGCAAAAAGCTCTACGACGGCCAGACCCGCGTTAGCATCATCAGCCCGGTCGGCTTGCTTGCCGGTTACAGCGCGGATGCCAGCAAACTCAGCCAGCGGCTGGACGCCGTGGACAAGACCAACGGTGCCGAGCTGATTCGCATGCTCGCCACCAGCAGCAAAACCGAAAGCCTGCACAGCAACCAGCAACTGAAAGTGCTGTCGCCGTTCCAGCCGATTCCCGGTGGAAAATCCTGGGGCGTGTTGCTCGACGTGCCGGAAAAAGTCCTGGTCGGCCCCGCCGAAACCCTGAAAAATCAACTCGATGACAGCAACAGAAGCGGCACCCTGGTTGAACTCGGCCTCGGTGTACTGGCCGCGCTGCTGGGCTTGCTGCTGGTGTGGCTGATGGCGCACAGCGTGACCAAACCGATCCTCGGCGTGGCGCGCATGCTTGAAGACATCGCCAGCGGCGAAGGCGACCTGACCCGGCGCCTGGCTTACGACAAGCAGGATGAACTCGGCCAGTTGGCCGGCTGGTTTAACCGCTTCCTCGACAAGCTGCAACCGATCATCGCCGAAGTAAAACGCTCGGTGCAGGACGCCCGTAGCACCGCGGACCAGTCTTCCGCCATCGCCACGCAGACCAGCGCCGGCATGGAGCAGCAATACCGTCAGGTCGATCAGGTCGCCACCGCATCCCACGAAATGAGCGCCACCGCCCAGGACGTCGCCCGCAGTGCCGCACAAGCCGCCCAGGCGGCGAAGGATGCCGATCAAGCGACTCGCCGGGGCCTGACCGTCATCGGCCAGACCACCACCAGCATCGACAACCTCGCCGCCGACATGAGCGCCGCCATGGTGCAAGTGGAAGGCCTCGCGGCCAACAGCGAGAAAATCGGTTCGGTACTGGAAGTGATTCGCGCCATCGCCGAGCAGACCAACCTGCTGGCCCTCAACGCCGCGATCGAAGCGGCCCGTGCCGGTGAAGCCGGCCGTGGTTTTGCCGTGGTCGCCGATGAGGTGCGCAACTTGGCTCGACGTACCCAGGAGTCGGTTGAAGAAACCCGTTTGGTGATCGAGCAGTTACAGAGCGGCACGCAGGACGTGGTCGGCTCGATGAACAACAGCCATCGCCAGGCGCAAGGCAGCGTCGAGCAAGTGGGCCAAGCGGTGACGGCGCTGCGCCAGATTGGTGAGGCGGTGACGGTGATCAGCGACATGAACCTGCAAATTGCCTCTGCGGCCGAAGAGCAGAGCGCGGTGGCCGAGGAGATCAACAGCAACGTGGCGACGATTCGCGATGTGACGGAGTCGCTGTCGGGACAGGCGAATGAATCGGCGCGGGTGAGTCAGTCGCTTAATAGCCTGGCGAATCAGCAGCAGAGTTTGATGGATCAGTTTCGCGTTTAACGCAGTTATCGCGGCCACTGAAGATCAAAATGTGGGAGTGCGCCGGCTCCGGGCGGCGATCCGACGATAGCGGTGTGTCAGGCAACAGAGATGTCGACTGATACCCCGCTTTCGCGAGCGGGCTCACTCCTACAGGGATACTCAGCGTTTGGGCAGTTTGATTAGCACTTTCAAGCCGCCCCACTCGCTTTCCTCCAACCTCATCACCCCGCCCCACGTGTCGACGATGTCGCGCACAATCCCCAACCCCAACCCGTGCCCATCCGTCTGTTCATCCAGCCGTGTCCCCCGGCTGAACACCTCGGCACGCTGGTCTTCAGGAATCCCCGGCCCATCATCTTCCACGCTTAACTCAAACCCCTCAGCCGTCTCGACCACGCTCAAGCGAACCTCGGCATCCGCCCATTTGCAGGCGTTATCCAAGAGATTACCCAGCAGTTCGAGCAAATCCTCGCGATCCCACGGCAGCTGCAAACCGGTCGGTACGCGATAGCTCAGGTCCAGGTGCTCGCCGTGAATCATGTTCAACGTCGCCAACAACCCCGGCAGTTCCCCATCGCAATCAAACAACGCCCCCGGCAGCGCATCACCGGACAAGCGGGCGCGATTGAGTTCGCGATTGAGTCGCTGCTGCACTTGCTCAAGCTGCGCTTTGAGGAGCTTGCGCAGCTCGGGATGAGCGTCGAACTTCTCGCTGGAAGCCACGCTCAGCAACACGGCCAACGGCGTTTTCAGCGCGTGCCCAAGGTTGCCCAAGGCGTTGCGCGAACGCTTGAGGCTGTCTTCGGTGTGAGCCAGCAGATGGTTGATCTGCGCCACCAGCGGCTCCAGTTCCACCGGCACCTGGTCGTCGAGTTGCGAACGCTGGCCCTGTTGCAACTGGGCGATTTGCTCGCGGGCTTTTTCCAGGGGACGCAAGGCGCGGCGCACGGTGATCCGTTGCAGTAGCAGAATCAGCAGCAACCCCGCCAGCCCGAGGCCCAGGCCGACCTGTTGCATGCGCCGGAAGCTCGCGCGCACCGGCGTATAGTCTTGCGCCACACTGATCGAAATCGACTGGCCGAGCCGCCGATAATCCGAACGCAGCACCAGCAATTGCTGGCCTTCCGGCCCTAGCTGCAAATTGCTGTGCAGGCCCGGATGGTCAAGACGCGGCAGCTCCTGATCCCACAGCGAACGGGAACGCCAGTGACTGTCGGCAAAATCGATGCGGAAGTAATGCCCGGAAAACGGGCGCTGATAGGCCGGCGACAAATGCCGCTCATCCAGCTGCAAGCCTTGCGGTCCGCGCACCAGCGCCACCAGCAAGTCTTCGCTGTCGTTACGTAACCCCGCTTCGAGGTAGCGCTGCAGCCCCATTTCGAACAACCACAGACTGGTTTGCGCCAGCACCAGACCGACGACCACCATCACGCTGATCAGCCCCAGACTCAAGCGGCGCTGGATCGACCTCACTGGGCTTGTCCGCCGAACAGGTAACCCTGGCCGCGACGGGTTTCGATCACGCTGCGCCCGAGCTTGCGCCGCAGGTGGTTGACGTGAACTTCGAGCACATTGGAGTCGCGCTCGGTTTCACCGTCGTAGAGGTGTTCGGCAAGGTGGCTTTTGGAAAGGATCTGCTCGGGGTGCAGCATGAAATAGCGCAGCAGGCGAAACTCGGCGGCCGTCAGCTGGATGTCGGCACCGTCGCGAGTCACGCACTGACGACCTTCATCCAGGTGCAGCCCCGCCGCCTTGAGCGTCGGCTGGTTGGCCTGGCCGTGTGAGCGGCGCAACAACGCCTGAACCCGCAGGTGAAGCTCTTCGGGGTGGAACGGTTTGGTCAGGTAATCGTCGGCACCGGCCTTGAGGCCTTCGATGCGCTCGGCCCAGGAACCGCGTGCCGTGAGGATCAGCACCGGCGTCGCCAGACCACCGGCCCGCCATTGCGCCAACACCTCAAGGCCCGGCAACCCCGGCAGGCCGAGGTCGAGGATGATCAGGTCATACGGCTCGCTGCTGCCCTGATACACCGCGTCGCGGCCATCGGCCAGCCAGTCCACGGCATACCCCTGCCGGTTGAGGCCGGCCATCAATTCGTCGGCCAGCGGCACGTGGTCTTCCACCAGAAGCAAACGCATCGATCAATCTTCCTTGTCTTTCAGTAAACGGCCAGTGGCGGCTTCGATGTCCAGTTCACGGACCACCCCTTCGGTGGTCAGCAGCTCGACTTCATAAATGTAGACGTCATGTTTCTCTTCAAGCTCGGCTTCCAGCAGTTTGGACCCGGGATACAGGTCTAGCGCCTGCTGCAAGAGCTGTTCAAGCGGCAGAATCACGCCTTGCTGGCGCAAGCGCAGGGCTTCGTCCTGATCGAGGTCGCGGGCCATGACGACCGAGCAGAACGCCAGCAGCACCAGCGCCCTGCGTGAAAATGAACACACCTTCATTACGTATCCTGATGATCCTTGAGAACCTGCCCGCTGACAGCGTCTAATTCCAGGTCCCACTCAATGCCTTGTGGGTCGCGCAGCTCAACCTGATAGATGTACTTGCCGTACTCTTCTTCCAGCTCGGTTTCGGTGATTTTGGCACCGGGATGTTTTTCCAGAGCGGTGGCGTTGAGCTTCTCGAAAGACACAATGGTACCAGCGTCGCGCAGCCGAAGGGCTTCGTCGGGGCCCAAGTCACGAGCGTGGGCGAAGCTGGCGGTCAAGGTGAGGATGGACGCGGTGAACAGGGCAGTCAGGGTTTTCATGGGGTGTCTCCGTATTTTTTATGTGTTGCCTACGGGGAGCACCTTAGCGGGCTGAACTTAACTGAAACTGAATTGCCATCATTGGTCATGACAACGAGGCATCACTGATCAACACAAACCCTGTGGGAGTGAGCCTGCTCGCGATGGCGGATTGACATTCAACAGTGATGCCGACTGACACGACGCCATCGCGAGCAGGCTCACTCCCACAGTGTGAATTTGTGGTGTTGCCCGACCTGTTTATAATCCCATCCGCTTGCCCGACATCGAGACCGGTATGACCGCCATCCACATTAAGTTCCCTTCCCTGACCCTCAAGGCCGGCCCGCGTGCCTTGGCGCGCATCCGTGAAAACGGGTTGAGCGCCGCCGATGTCGGCACGTTGCCGGGTGCTGCCGGTGGGCCAAAGGCGTTGGGGATTCAAGGTCTGGACCTGGCGTTGTTTGGCGAATGGCTGCCGGCCGCACCGCGCGAGCGTTCGCTGATCGGTGCGTCGGTGGGTTCCTGGCGCTTCGCCAGCGCCTGTCTGCCGGACGCCGCCGAAGGTATTCGGCGCCTCGGCCAGCTGTACACCGAGCAGAATTTCGACAAGGGCGTGACCATGGCGCAAATCAGCCAGAGCTCCCGGCGCATGCTCGATGAACTGCTCGACGGTCGCGATGCGTCGATTCTGAACAACGCCCATTACCGCCTGAACATCATGGTGGTCAAAAGCCACGGCCTGCTCGCGGACGATCATCGCGGCCGTCTCGGGCTGGGTTTGTCGTCGGTGATCGCCGACAACCTGCGTGGTCGCGCGCGACTGTCGCGGCACTTCGAACGGCTGATCATCCACGACCCGCGCCTGGCGCCGCCGGTCCATGCACTCAACGATTTCCCGTCGCGCTTCGTCGCGCTGAATGCCGGCAACCTGCGTCAGGCCCTGCTCGCGTCGGGCTCGATCCCGATGGTGATGGAAGGCGTGCGTGACCTGCCGGGCGCAGGTGCGGGGACGTTTCGCGATGGCGGCCTGCTGGACTATCACCTCGACCTGCCCTACAGCGGCAACGACATCGTGCTCTATCCGCATTTCACCGACCGGGTCATTCCCGGCTGGTTCGACAAGACCCTGCCGTGGCGCCGAGCCTGCCCGGCGCGGTTGCAGGATGTTCTGCTGCTGGCGCCGTCGAAGGACTACCTGGCGCGCCTGCCCTACGGCAAGCTTCCGGACCGCAAGGACTTCAAGCGCTTCATGGGCGATGCCGCGAGCCGGCAGAAATACTGGCGTACAACGATGGACGAAAGCCGTCGCCTGGGCGACGAGTTCCTCGAACTGGCCGCCAATGGTCGCTTCGGCGAGCGCTTGCTGACCCTTTAGTCAGTGTTTTGCCCAGCGCTCTGGTAAACTCGCCGCCTGCCCACATCGCCACGGCGATCGCCACCTGACAGAGCTGAAAACCACTGTGGAAATCTTCAAAGAGTTTACGTTCGAATCCGCCCACCGCCTGCCTCACGTACCGGAAGGCCATAAATGCGGCCGCTTGCACGGTCACTCGTTCAAAGTGGCGATTCACTTGAGCGGCGACCTCGATCCGCACACTGGCTGGATCCGCGACTTCTCGGAAATCAAGGCGATCTTCAAGCCGCTCTACGAGCGCCTCGACCACAACTACCTGAACGACATTCCCGGCCTGGAAAACCCGACCAGCGAAGTGCTGGCCAAGTTCATCTGGAAGGAACTCAAGCCCCTGCTGCCGGAACTCAGCGCGATCCGTATCCACGAGACGTGCACCAGCGGCTGCATCTATCACGGCGAGTAAACCGCTCTAAAGGACAACACAATTCCCCTGCAGGAGCGAGCCTGCTCGCGATAGCGGCCTGTCAGTCACATTGATGCTATGTGTGCCGACGCTATCGCGAGCAGGCTCGCTCCCACAAGGGGCAATGCGTTTCGTCAGTGATACAAAAAACAGCCTTCATTGGCTGTTTTTTTATGCCTATGCTTTTTGGCTCGAACACGCCAAGAGGACATCCCCATGAGGACTGACTGGCCGCTGGCTCAGACCTATCGTTTCAACGGGCACTCCGTTCGTTACGCCGTGCGGGGCGACGGCCCGCCGCTGGTGTTTGTGCACGGCACGCCCTTCTCGTCTTACGTGTGGCACCGCATCGCTCCGCACTTCATCGCCACCCACCGGGTGTATTACTTCGACCTGCTGGGTTATGGGCAATCGGAGAAAATCACCGGCGACGTATCGCTGGGGGTGCAGAACGATCTGTTGGCGAGCTTGCTCGATCACTGGGGCCTGGCGCGGCCGGACGTGGTGGCTCACGACTTCGGCGGCGCCACTGCGCTACGCGCGCACCTGCTGAACGGCAAGGATTACCGCAGCCTGACATTGATTGATCCGGTGGCGCTGACGCCCTGGGGTTCGCCGTTCGTGCAGCATGTGCGCCAACATGAAGCGGCGTTCAGCGGACTGCCCGATTACATTCAGCGGGCCATTGTGCCGGCCTATATTCGCGGGGCGATCAAGCGCGACATCCCCGATGAAGAACTCGATCCGTATGTGCAGCCGTGGCTGGGCGATCCTGGGCAAGCGGCGTTCTATCGGCAGATTGCGCAGATGGATGAGCGTTACACCCGCGAGGCCGAAGGGCTGTACCCGACGGTGCGTTGCCCGGTGCAGATTCTGTGGGGCGAGGAGGATCAGTGGATTCCCATCGAGCGCGGACGGGCGCTGCATCAGATGATCGCCGGCTCGCAGTTTTATCCCGTCCCGAATGCCGGACATCTGGTGCAGGAAGATGCGCCCGAGGCCATCGTCGCGGCTTTACTGCGGTTCCTGCCCTTAATCCAATCCCCCTGAAGAAACCGAATCCCCTGTGGGAGTGAGCCTGCTCGCGATTGCGGTGTGTCAGGCAATGTAGATGTCGACTGATACACCGCAATCGCGAGCAGGCTCGCTCCCACATGGGTTCTGTGTTCTGTCGGGTGCACCGCTTTTGTGCCCTCCCCCGCGTCAATCCCGCCGCTCGACTATACCTAACGAAGCCATCCCCCCTTTGGCACGACCACTGCAACCCTCCCGCGTCACCCATTCAGCAAGGAACGCCACATGACGCAAAAAGATCCGGGCAACGATTACCCCCTCAGCGAAGTGCCGATGCATGCCCGCAAGGGCCTCGCCTCCACGGCCATGGTGCTGCTGGGGTTCACCTTTTTCACGGCCACCATGTTCGCCGGCGGCAAGCTCGGCGTGGCGTTCGGTTTTGGCGAGATGATGGCGGTGATTATCGTCGGCAATCTGCTCTTGGGAATCTACGCCGCAGGCCTGGGTTACATCGCCTTCAAGAGCGGTCTCAATTCGGTGCTGATGGGGCGTTTTTGCTTCGGCGAGGTCGGCAGCAAGCTCAGCGACTTGATCCTCGGCTTCACCCAGATCGGCTGGTATGCCTGGGGCACGGCCACGGCCGCCGTGGTGCTGGGCAAGTATTTCGAACTGAACGAGGGCACCGTTCTGGGTCTGATGGTGCTGTTCGGCCTGGTGTTCTGCGCGACCGCGTATGTCGGTTATCGCGGGCTGGAGATTCTGTCGTACATCGCGGTGCCGGCCATGATGTTGCTGCTGATGCTGTCGATGTGGGTCGCCACGGTAAAGGTCGGCGGGCTCGATGGGCTGCTCGCGGTGGTCCCGACAGGAACGCTGGACTGGTCGACCGCGATTACCCTGGTCTTCGGCACCTTCGTCAGCGGCGCCACCCAGGCGACCAACTGGACGCGCTTCTCCCGTTCCGCCCGGGTCGCGGTGCTGGCGAGCCTGATCGGCTTCTTTATCGGCAACGGCCTGATGGTGTTGATCGGCGCCTACGGGGCCATCGTCTACCAGCAACCGGACGTGGTCGAAGTGCTGCTGTTGCAAGGTTTCGCCATGGCCGCAATGGCCATGTTGCTGCTCAACATCTGGAGCACCCAGGACAACACCATCTACAACTTCTCCGTCGCCGGCTGCAACCTGCTGCGCACCGATCGTCGCAAAACCGTGACCCTGGCAGGCGCAGTGATCGGTACTTTGCTCGCGCTGCTGGGGATGTACGATCTGCTGGTGCCTTATCTGATCCTGCTGGGCACGGTGATTCCGCCGATAGGCGGCGTGATCATGGCGGATTTCTTCTTCCGCTATCGTGGTCAATATCCTCGTCTGGCCGATGCTCGATTGCCGGCGTTCAACTGGCCCGGTTTGACCGCCTATGCCGTCGGCACTGTCGCCGCGTTCAGCTCGCCCTGGATCGCGCCACTGGTAGGGATTGCCGCTGCCGCGCTAACGTATGTGCTATTGACCAGCGTACTGGGTGCCCGTGCCGCTGAAGCTCCCTTACAAGATCTATAAAAGGATTCGCCTGATGCACATCATCAACGCCCGCCTGCGCAACCAAGAAGGCCTGCATGAGTTGCACCTGGAAAACGGCCTGATCCGCACCATCGCCCGTCAGACCGAAGCCCCGACCCTGGGCCCCGACGACCTCGACGCCGGCGGCAACCTGGTGGTGCCGCCCTTCGTCGAGCCGCACATTCACCTCGACGCGACCCTCACCGCCGGCGAGCCACGCTGGAACATGAGCGGCACGCTGTTCGAGGGCATCGAGTGCTGGGGCGAACGCAAGGTGACCATCACCGAGGAAGACACCAAGACCCGCGCCAAGAAAACCATCCAGACCCTCGCCGCCCACGGCATCCAGCATGTGCGCACCCACGTCGACGTCACCGACCCGCAACTGACCGCGCTCAAGGCGATGCTCGAAGTGCGTGAGGAAAGCCGTCACCTGATCGACCTGCAAATCGTCGCGTTCCCGCAAGAAGGCATCGAGTCCTACCGCAATGGACGCGAGTTGATGGAAGAAGCGATCCGCATGGGCGCCGATGTGGTCGGGGGCATTCCACATTTCGAATACACCCGCGATCAGGGCGTCAGCTCAGTGAAGTTTCTGATGGACCTGGCCGAGCGCACTGGCTGTCTGGTGGACGTGCATTGCGACGAAACCGACGACCCGCATTCGCGCTTTCTGGAAGTGCTGGCCGAAGAAGCCCGCAGCCGCGGCATGGGTTCGCGGGTGACCGCCAGCCATACCACAGCGATGGGTTCTTATGACAACGCCTACTGCGCCAAACTCTTCCGCCTGCTCGGGCATTCGGGGATCAGTTTTGTCTCCTGCCCCACCGAAAGCATCCACCTGCAAGGGCGCTTCGACACTTTCCCGAAACGCCGCGGCGTGACCCGGGTCAATGAGTTGCTGGAAGCGGGGATGAACGTGTGCTTCGGCCAGGATTCGATTGTTGACCCGTGGTATCCGCTGGGTAACGGCAACATTCTGCGGGTGCTGGAAGCGGGGCTGCATATCTGCCACATGCTGGGGTATCGCAACCTGCAAAGTGCGCTGGACCTCGTCACCGATAACAGCGCCAAGGCCATGAACCTTGGGGACCGTTATGGACTGGAGGCCGGACGGCCGGCGAATTTGCTGATTCTGTCGGCGGACAGCGACTACGAGGTGATTCGCAGCCAGGGGTTGCCGCTGTATTCGGTGCGCGATGGCAAGGTGTTGATGAAGCGGACGATGCCGGTGGTGGAATGGGCGGACACGCTCTGAATTTTCGCTGACTGGGCAGACCTCATCGCGAGCAGGCTCGCTCCCACAGGGGGGCGAGGCGATCACAAAACCCCTGTGGGAGTGAGCCTGCTCGCGATAGCTATCTCACAATCAACCCATCAACCGAGCCGTGCCGAACAGCCTGACCCGACTCAATTCCCCCTCCCATTCCTCCAACAAAATTGGCGCCGTGCCGCCCGGCATGACGACTTTCACCTCACCCGCCGCCACCCAACCCACCCGCCACGCCGCGCACGCTACCGCACTGGCGCTGGTGCCTGACGACGCCGTTGGCCCTTCCCCACGCTCAAACACCCGTGCCACCAAGCGCCCCTCGGACTCAAGCATCGCCCATTGCAAATTCACCCCCGCCGGACACGGCTGCCCTGCCCCGGCTGGCGCGGCATAGGCGATACGCATCAAGCCTTGTGCCAAGGGCGATTCCCGCATCTGCTCATTGCTTGGCAACGCGTCGGCGTTCGTCTGCAGCGTCACGCAATGGGGATTGCCGATACGCACAAACTGGCTGCGGTTCCAGGCAGGATCAAGCGCTGACAACGGCCGCACATGGCTGACTTCGCGCTCGTTCAGCGTCACGCGATCAACCTCGAACGCGCCCACCGCGAGCGGCCCGAACGACGGTTTGCCCAAATCCAGCCAGAACCCTTGCACACCGTCGACTTCGGCGGCTTCCACGGTGGTTTCCACCGGCGAAACCGCATCGCGCTTGTCGTGATGAACCCGCAGCAGGCACCCCTGCTCCTTGGGCATCAATCCTTGCTCGCTGAGCGCTTGCGAAAAAATCGTCAGCCCATTGCCACTGCGCTCGGCCAAGGTGCCGTCGGTATTGACGATCAACAGATCAAAGGGCGGCGACGACTGGAACGGCCCGACCAGCAGACCGTCGCAGCGATGGTCTTTGCTGCCCGTTGGCTGCGAACCGGGCGCCCAACTACAGAACGCCTCGATGGCGGCCGATGCCCAGTGCTCGCGGATCTGCGCAGCGTCGCTGGCCTGGTCCGGCAAATCGATACCGCGACCGCGCACCTCGCCGGGTGACACAACCGCGTAGATATTGCCTCGAGCATCGTAGAACGGCGTCATGGATCGGTCCTGAGTCAGCCTGAAAAGAGCCTGTACTGTAGGCGTCAACGTCTTGCGATGAAACACCGCCCCGGCGTCACGCCAAACGTTCGCCGGAACATCGCAATGAGCGCACTGCCGCGACGCAAGACATTCGCCAGGCGTTGCCGGCGCTACGTGCCCGGGGTCTTTTCGAGCTTATGCAGACACGCGACCCGCTAATTCGGGCGTTGTGCGAGCACGAGCAGGCCGTTCCTCCAGTCACTCAGTTATAAATCCATCGCCGCTTATTGCGAACAAGTCTGCCAAACCTGTCAGTTATGACAGCAGACAAGCCCTCGCGCGCGGGCCAGAGTGAAGCTCTGGATTCACGTTCGGAGGAAGGTCATGAAACGGACTTCCCTGCTGTCCCTGCTCGTTGCTCTGGTACTCGGCGGAGTGGTCATCGCCGATCAAAAAGTCGCCGTTCGCAATGACTCAGGAGAAGACATCCTGCTGCAAGGCTTTCACTGGAACTCCAGTCGCAACGCTCCGGAGAAGTGGTATGCGGTGCTGACGCGTATGGCGGGTCAGATCAGACAGGACGGGTTCACTGCCATCTGGATGCCGCCGCTCTGGCTGGATACTTCAAGTTGGGAGAACAGCAGCAACGGCACTTCCGGCGGAGGCGAAGGTTACTTCTGGCACTCCTTCGAAAAAAACAGCCAGTACGGCACCGATGAGCAACTCAAGCAGGCCGCCAAGGCCCTCAATGATGCAGGCGTAAAGGTCGTCTACGACGTCGTGCCTAACCATATGTCTGACATTAACAACCTCGAACCGCTGTTCCTCCGGGGCCGCAACGAATGGCGTCACGATTGCCCCTCCTGCGATAAAGGCGACGCCTTCCTTGATGGCAAAGCCGATCTTAATACCGACAACCCGCGTGTGTTCGAAACCTTCAACGCCGAATTCATCACTCTGCGCAACGATTACGGCGCCCAAGGCTTGCGCTTCGACTTCGTCAGAGGTTATGCACCGGAGAACGTTGATCGCTGGATGCGCACCTTCGGTGATCAACAGTTTTGTGTCGGTGAACTGTGGAAAGGCCCCGGTGAATACCCTGCCGATGACTGGCGCAGCAAGGCCAGTTGGCAAGACGCACTCAAGGACTGGTCCGACCGGTCCCGCTGCACCGTCTTCGACTTCGCCCTCAAGGAACGCATGCAAAACGGCTCGATCGCCGAATGGCGGCATGGGCTCAACGGCAATCCCGATCCGAACTGGCGCAAGATAGCCATCACCTTCGTCGACAACCATGACACCGGCTATTCGCCGGGACGCTACGAGGGCCAACATCGCTGGCCATTACCCGAAGAACGGCGTAATCAGGCCTATGCCTACATCCTCAGCAGCCCCGGCACACCCGCCGTGTACTGGCCAGACATGTACGACTGGCAACGCGGCAATCTCATCCGCCAACTGATCAAATTCCGCAAGGAGGCCGGGATCAAGGCCGACTCACCGATCAGCTTTCAACCTCAATATTCCGGGTTGGTGGCAACCACGACGGGCGCCCGAAAAAGCCTGGTCATTGCCCTGGATTCGGACCTGACAAAGCTTCCCCCAGGGCTGAGCGATCCCGTGCTGACCTGGGATGACGGCAAAATCCGCATTTGGAGCATTGCCGCCGAACACCTGCCTGTCAGCGTCCGCTTCACTTGCGACTACGCCACGTCCCAGCGCGGCAAAACTGTTTATGCCGTGGGCTCGTCGCTGGAACTGGGGGCCTGGAATCCACGTCATGCCGTGGCATTGACCCACCTGCCTGCGCAGAACCAATGGAACGGTTCGATTGATGTGCCGGCGAATCAAGACATCCAGTGGAAATGCATCGAGCGCAATAACGACTTGTCGGACGCCGTGCGTTGGCAGCAGGGACCCAACGTCAGCTTCACCAGCGGCACCGAGAGCGAGACACGAGGCACGTTTTAGATTGGCCGTGAGCAACCTTCAAGGTCGCGGGACGCTGTCTGATATGCAAGGATGTTGCCCTGCATTTTGTCAGCAACCTGCAACACCAAGGATTTTTCATGACTGCCCTCAACACGCCTGCCCCCGTCATTCCCGGACGCCTGGAGCAGATGTCCACCCGCATCGCCTTTTTCATTGCCGGCCTCGGCATTGCCGCGTGGGCGCCACTGGTGCCGTATGCCAAGGCGAGGGCCGGGCTCGACGAAGGGACGCTCGGGCTGTTGCTGTTGTGCCTGGGGGTGGGCTCGATTCTGGCGATGCCGATGGCTGGCCTGCTCTCCACGCGTTTCGGCTGCCGTCGGGTGGCGACCGGGGGAACGTTATTGATCTGCGCGGCGTTGCCGTTACTGGCGACGGTGTCGTCGGTGCCGGCCTTGATCGCCACGCTGTTCATGTTCGGCGCGGGCCTGGGGACGGTGGATTCGACGGTGAACCTGCAAGCGGTGATCGTCGAACGCGCCAGCGGCAAGAACATGATGTCGGGGTTTCACGGGATGTTCAGCCTCGGCGGGATTGTCGGCGCGGCGGGTGTCAGCGCCCTGCTCGGCTTGGGTCTGTCGCCGCTGGGGGCGATGGCGGTGGTGATCGTGGTTCTGGTGCTGGCCTTGCTCAAAGCCGCGCCGCACCTGTTGCCTTACGGCAGCGAAAGCTCGGGCCCGGCGTTTGCCGTGCCCCACGGCATCGTGCTGTTTATCGGCGGCATGTGTTTCATCGTGTTCCTGGCCGAAGGCGCGGCGCTCGACTGGAGTGCGGTGTTCCTGGTGCAGGAACGCGGGATCGATACGGCCTATGCGGGGCTGGGTTACGCGGCGTTTGCGCTGACCATGACCGCCGGCCGACTGACCGGAGACCGGATTGTCCGGCGCCTGGGCGCGACCCGGGTCATGGTGTTCGGTGGACTGATGGCAGCGGCGGGCCTGACGCTGGCGACGTTTGCGCCGGCCTGGGAAGCGGCATTGGTGGGTTATGCGCTGCTCGGTGCGGGTTGCTCGAACATCGTGCCGGTGCTGTACACCGCCGTCGGTAAACAGACGGTCATGCCTGAGCACATTGCGGTGCCGGCCATTACCACCCTGGGCTACGCGGGCATTCTCGCAGGCCCGGCGTTGATCGGCTTTATCGCCCATGGCAGCAGCTTGAGTTTTGCCTTCGGGTTGATGGCGGTGTTGCTGGTGGCGGTGGCCATTGGCGGGAAGGTCTTGAAAGTCTGATAAAGCTATCGCCAGCAGGCTGGCTCCCACAGGGGTTTTCGGTGAACGCCAATTCTGTGTACGCCAGCGAATCAATGTGGGAGCGGGCTTGCTCGCGAAAGCGGTGTGTCAGGCAACCGCATTGTCGGCTGTGAAGCCGTCTTCGCGAGCAAGCCCGCTCCCACAGTGGGGATCTTCAGTGGACACAGTATTTGCGTACGACTGAGATCAAATGTGGGAGCGAGCCTGCTCGCGATGGAGTCACCCCGGTCTATCAGAACCCCACGCTGGCCTGCACAAAGAACGTGCGCGGCGCACCGACGTACATCCCCGAGTTGTTGTCGCTGGAACGGGTGAAGTACTGCTTGTCGAAGATGTTCTTCACCCCGGCCCCGAGCTTCAGGTTCGACAACTGCGCGCCGAAGTCATACCCACCGCGCACGTTCCAGGTCACGTAACCCGGAATGTCGCCGTACTGCCCATCGGCAGAGCCTTCGGTGATGTAGTTGTTGGTGAAGCTGCCGTCGGCGTTTACCGCAACGCCCGGTGAGCGCTGCTTGGACTGGGCAAACGCGTCGAGGTTGTAGGTCCAGCGGTTGATGTCGTAACGCAAGCCGGCTGTCGCCACCTGGCGCGAATAGAACGGCAGGTCACGGCCCTTGAAGCCTGGGATTTCACCTTCATACACGGCGCGGGTGTAGGTGAACCCGGCGTTGGCGGTCAGGCCGTCGAGCCGTGGATCGAGTGCCGCCATGTTGTAGTGCACCGATGCCTCGATGCCCTGGTGCGTGGTCGCGCCGAGGTTGGTCCAGCCCGCGTCGTTGCTGATGTATTGCAACTCTTTATCGAAGTCGATGTAGAACGCCGTCAACTCGCCGCCCCACACCTCATTGTTGTAGCGCGTGCCGACCTCATAGGTCTTGGCCTTTTCCGGTTCCAGGCCATTGGCGGGTTCATCCCCCGAGCCCCCCTGACCCAGCTGGAAATACTGCAGGCTGCCAAACGAGGTTTCGTAGTTGGCGAACAGCTTCCACTCTTCCGAGACGTGATACATCACGCTCAGGGCCGGCAGCGGCTCGTTGCTTTCGATGCTGCGGTTCTTCTCCGGTACACGTCTGCCGGCGGTGTCGAGCACAGCGCGGTCGTGCCAGTCGGTGCTGATGTGTTCGAAGCGGATGCCGGGCGTGATGGTCCAGTTGCCGACGTCGATCTTGTTGTCGACGTACACCGAGTTGGCTTCAGTGCCGCCGGTACGATCCTGGTACACATGCCCGTCCGAACCGGGACGAATCACCGGCTCGTTGTTGACCAGCGCCAGGCGGCTCGCCTGCTCGTGCATGCCTTCCTTGAGGTAGCGATAACCGACACTGACTTCCTGGGTGGTCGGGCCCACGTCAAACACACGGGACACCCGCGGTTCGATGCCGAAGGTGTAATACGTGCGCGGGAACGAGCCCAGGGTTCTCTGGTCGCGAGCGGCGATGTTGCTGCCACGGAAGCTGTCGGTGTAGTAAGTCAGCACTTCGGCCTGGGTGCGGTCGTCGAGCTGCCGCGTCCACTTGAACGAGACATCCTTGCGGCGCCCGCTGAAGCTGTCGTTATTGCGGTCGGACTGAAACGGGTTGGCGTCGTACTGCGCCTGGGTCAGGCCGCCGGGCATGTCGGCGCTGGCGTCGTAGTAGTGAAAATTGAGGCTGAAATCGTCGACATCGGTGGGCGCCCAGTGGGTCTTGAGCATCACGTCGTCGATGTCATTGCCGTTGTTGCGCTCGCGGTAACCGTTGCCGTTCACACCCGAGTACAACAGCGCCATGCCGATGCCGTTGTCGGCGGTGCCGCCGAGAAAAGCCGTGTCGATGTGCTTCCAGCCGCCGTGCTGGGAGGTTTCCAGAGTGGTGCCGATTTCACCGGTGGCTTTTTCCGGGATCGCGCGCGTCACGAAGTTGATCACGCCACCGACGTTCTGCGGTCCATAACGCACCGAACCGGCGCCGCGCACCACGTCGATGCTGTCGAGGTTGCCGGAGGAAATCGGTGCCATGGACAGTTGCGGCTGGCCGTAGGGCGCGAAGGCTGCCGGTATACCGTCGATCAGCACCGTGGAGCGTGGCGACAGGCGCGAGGTCAGGCCGCGCACGCCAACGTTCAGGGAAATGTCGCTGCCGCCGGTGCCGTTGGCGTCCTGCACTTGCACGCCGGGCACGCGCTTCAACACGTCGCCGACGTTCATGGCGCCCTGCTCGACCATCGCTTCGCGGCGGATCACGGTACGTGCGCCGGGATGGTTCTGCACCACCGCAGCGTCGGCATCACCGAGCCAGTCGCCGACCACTTTGATGTCGGTCACGCCCAGTTCGATCGGGTCTGCCCCAGCGGAAGTCGGCGCCGGCGTCAGGGTCACCGAGCCTTGATCGATCTGGTATTGCAGGCCACTGCCTTGCAGCAATTGGCGCAAGGCCTGTTCCGGCGAGAGGTCACCGTCGACGGCGGGCGCCTGTTTGCCGGCCACCAGCTCAGGACTGAAGAAAACCTGCAGCGACGTTTGCTGACCCAGCTCACTCAAGGCCTGGCCCAACGGTTGCGCGGGAATATGAATGCCGTCGGCGGCGAATGCCTGGGGAAGCGCGGCACTGACGGCCAGGGCGAGGGCGAGCCGCAGCCAAGGTGAATTGTTGTTTTTAGCGGTGGTTTTCTTCACGTCGAACATTGTCCTGTAGATCGCAAGAGTGTGCGGCTGTTAATGCAAACCAGTTGCAGTTGGACAAGAAGACGAAGAACTCAAAAAAAACCTGAATCTATTTTGAAATTATTTCCTGACTGCCGTCATCGAGGGTCCGCACGGCCACCGGCAGAATGCTCGGCAAGGCCTTGAGCAGCGCGTCGGTATTGTCGGATTTGAATACGCTGGTCAGGCGCAGGTTGCCCACTTTGTCGTTGCCGACCGTCAGTGGCTTCTCGCGGTAGCGCGAGACTTCTGCGGCGACCTCGCTGAGGCTGGCGTTGTTGAACACCAGTTTGCCGCTGCGCCAAGCGATCAGTTCTGCCGGATTGACCGCATAAGCGGCGGCAACCACGCCTTTGGCATCGACGCGAGTGCCGAGGCCGGCGGTGAGGCTGATGACATCAGGCCCCTGGCCCTGAACCTTGACCGTGCCCTGCTCCACCGCCACCCGGGTTTCGGTGAGATCGCGGCGCACATCGAAACGCGTGCCGGTGACCGTCACCTTGCCGCTGCCCGCCTCGACCACGAAGGGTCGGTTGATGTCGTGCTCGACGCTGAACAAGGCTTCGCCTTCGGTCAGCTCGATGCCGCGACGGTCCTTTTCATAACGCACTAGAACGCGACTGCGGCTGTTCAGATCGATCACCGATCCATCGGGCAACGCCACATGACGGCGCTCACCCAAGGCCGTGGAATAGTCGGCGGTGTACGTCGCCGGGTGATTCAAACCGCTGAACAACCCCAACCCGAGCGCCACGGCCAGCCCACTGGCCGCCACCGCATAACGCACCAGCGGCTGACGTTTGCGACGTGCCGGCGGCGTTTCGCACAGGGCTTGCAGGCGCTTGGCAGGCAGCAGATCGGCGGCCGTCCACAGGCCCTGCAACACTTGGAATTCGTCGCGATGCTGAGGGTGTTCAGCCAGCCAGGCTTCGAAACGCCGGTACTCTTCGACGTCCACGGCCGGTTCCTGCAAACGCACAAACCACCGCACCGCGTCGTCGCGAACCGTTGTTTGCCCGCACGCACAATCACGAGTATCCGTCATGGAAGTTCCTGTTTGGCTGGGGATGAGAAAGCGCGGCCTATCATGGGTGCAGTCCATCGAGGCGGTCGCGCAGATGCCGCAAGGTGCGGATCATATACTTTTCCACCATGTTCTTGGACAGACCCAGGCGTTCGGCGATTTCCGCCTGGGTCAGGCCTTCGATCTTCTGCCAGACAAAGTTTTTTCGGCAGTTGACCGGCAGCTCGGTGAGCGCCCGTTCGATGGAATCAGCCAACTGGATCGCCTGCATGACATGCTCCGGGTCACCGGACGACGACCCACTGTGATCAACCGCCTCCGACTCCACGGCGCCCCGCCGGTCCTCACGCCGATAACCATCCACCGCGATGTTGCGCGCGGTCTGGTGCAAATACGCCCGAGGTTGCTCCACCGCCGACGAATCGGACTCAAGCACCCGCACAAAGGTGTCGTGCGCCAGGTCCTCGGCCTGCTGACGATTTCTCAGGCGACGGGTCCAGGTGCCAACCAACTCTTCGTAATGCTCGAAAAAGCCGTGTCTGCGGGGCAACTTGGGGGTCATTGCGGTGTGCTGTGGAGAGGGGGCGTAAATAGTAATGCTTCCTATTAATGGGAAGCAATGGATTCTACGTGGGAGGGGTTGCCGTTAGTCAGCCTGGAATGATGTCGCCTGACACACTGCTATCGCGGGCAAGTCGGATCGCCGCACTGCCGCTCCCACAGGGGATTGTGTTTGGCTACTTGGGAAAAGCGGGGAAGGCGCAAGGCCTTCGCCGTTTCAGAGATTGCGTGATAGCGCTTTACGTACGCTGTCGCGGGTCAGCGCAGGGCTTTCGGCCTGGGCATCGACGCGAGCCTGGACAGCCTTTTCTTCCTGAACATCGACTTCTTCCTGGGCATCGATTTCTTCCTGGACAGGTTGCTCTGACTGGGCAGGGCTTTGCGTCCGACCGCGAATACCGGCCAGATTCTCCAGCTTCTCGATGTAGGCGTTCAAATCGCTAATCAGCAGCTTCTTGCGCTGGGAGCCCTGATAGCACGCGTAGCAAAGATAGCCCGCACCCGCCAGTAGCCCCAGCCCGGCGGTAGCAAGACCGGCGACGCACAATCCAGACACGATCAGCACTGTCTTCCAGTTGAAGGGCGACAATTCCAGCTCGGTATTCAGTACGTTCGCATCACGCAGCACCCAACGCTTGGACGCCGTGTGGTTCTGCAGAATGGTGTGCAGGGGCGAACCATCTTTTTTCAAGGCACTGATCAACGAGATTTCCTGGCCCATGCGCAAAGGAATGTCCACGCCGCGAAGCTTTACATCGTGCTCGACGCCGTCCGGGGTTTTGACCCAGAACTCATGATTGATGATTGAAACAGAACTGATGCGCACAGGCGTCACTTGACTGTCGTTACCGTTCAGATGAACGCCGCCAGTGGAGGTCACACGGGTCTCACTTAACTTCTCGCTGCCCACCACTTCACCGCTCAAAACAGTGAACGCAACGGTTTTATCGCCATGGGTGAAGGTGTGCATTTCGATTCCTTGGTAGACCCACGTCGGTCGACGTACTGGGCGGAAGATCCGTATCCGGCGAATGCTACTAAGTAGCCATTAGGCTGTCCAGAATTCCCACAGGGATGTGGGATGGCTGTAGATCGCGGATCAGTGCTTGCGCAACCACTCGATAAACAGTGCAAACAACTCCGACTGTGAACCGATCTCCAACTTCAGATAAAGATTCTTGCGGTGCATGCGCACCGTCTCCGGCGAGATGCTCATCTGGCTGGCCGTGGACTTCACGGAGTGCCCCCGCAGCACCATGTGCGCCACCTCCCGCTCGCGCTCGGTCAACAAGTCGCAGCCGAACTGCTCGAAGGCGGACTGCACGCGTTGCTTGAGATCATCACGCACACCCTCGTTGACGGCGCTGAGCTGCAAGCCTCGGCGTCCGAACTCGCTGATGAATTCGCGCACCAGCGGCTCAACCGCCCGCAGCAGGTTCAGCTGTTCAAGCCGCAGACTTTCCCCGCCGAAGCCTTGAAACAGGCTCACCGACACCTGGGTGTCATGGCCGGTATCGACAATGTAAAAACTGTCTTCCGAACTCCCGGCCTTCAAGTAGTAAGTCTTGTAGTACTCACTGTCGAAGAAGTTGTCCGGGGCAATGTCCTCCAGGTGATAAAACCCTTCGGCCAGCCCCTGCTCCACTGCCAGGCAAAACGGGTCGAGCAGGTAGCCCCCGGAAAAATAGCGGTCGATGATCGACTCCCGGTATTTTTCCGGAATGCCGCGCTGATACAACAATTGTGGCGGGCGGTCCTTGTGTTCCAGGCTGATCATCACCGATTCGATGGACACCAGATGCCCGAAGGCCGACGCCAGGAAGCTCAGCGCATCGGGCTCATCGATATGGGCGAAGGCCTGGCCCAGGTCGCCGTGCCATTTACGCAAGGCGCCGAAGGACATGGCGATCAATGTGTCATCGTTGGGTTTGCTCATGCCCCGCAGTCTAGCGGGTGAACCGGCCCCGGGTAACCGCAGATTCGCCGACCTCATTGGCCGAAATACAGGCCGTTCTGCTCAAGTTCGCCCGCCACCTCAAGAATGCACACCCGCAGGGTCTCGACGATTTCATCCACCTGGGCGCACGACAGGATCAGCGGCGGCGACATGACATTAAGGTGCATGATCGGCCGCACCAGCAGCCCTCGGGCCTGCGCCCGGGAGTGAATCATCTCGCCAATGTTGATCTCGTCGGCAAACAACGCCTTGGTGCGTTTATCGGCCACGAATTCCACGCAGGCCATGAACTTCTGGCAGCGCACATCGCCCACCAACGGCAAGTCGCTGAGTGTGGCGAGGCGCTGTTCCAGATAGGCGCCGACCACGTCGACATGTTCCAGCAGGTTTTCCCGTTCGATGATTTCAATGTTTTTCAACGCCGCCGTGCAGCAGACCGGATGGCCGCTATAGGTGAAACCGTGGGTGAAGCAACGGCCTTTGCCGGGCTCGGCGATAACCTTCCAGATGCGCTCGGAAAAAATGCACGCGCCCAACGGCAGATAGGCCGACGTCAGCCCCTTGGCCGTGGTGATGATGTCCGGCTGAACATCGAACACCTCATACGAGGCGAAGAACTTGCCCAGACGCCCGAACGACGTCACCACCTCGTCGGCGACAAACAGAATGTCGTAGCGCTGGCAGACTTCCCACATGCGCTTCAAGTAGCCCTTGGGCGGAATGATCACGCCGCCGGAGCCCATGATCGGCTCGGCAAAAAAGCCCGCCACCTTGTCCGCGCCGATGGACAGGATCTTGTCTTCGAACTCCTTGATCAGAAACTCGAGAAACTGCGCCTCGTCCATGCCGTCCGGCGCCCGGTAAGGATTGGGGTTGGAGACGTGGTGAATCTTGTCGTTGGCGTAATCGAATTCCGGCACGCGGTCGGCGGCTTTGTTACCGATCGACATAGTCAGGGTGGTGGAGCCGTGATACGCATTGAAACGGGCGATGACGTGCTTCTTCTCCGGTTTGCCACGGCAGTTCTGATAGTACTGAATCAGCCGGTACGCGGTGTCCACGGCGGTGGAGCCGCCGGTGGTCAGGAACACGTGATCGAGGTCGCCGGGGGCGAGGCTGGCGAGTTTCTCGCACAACTGGATGGCGACGTTGTTGGACATGTCGGAAAACGGGTTCGAATACGCCAGTTGACGGACCTGGTCGGCAATCGCCAGTGCCATTTCTTCACGGCCCAGACCGATATTCGTACACCACATGCCGCCCACCGCATCGAGAAAACGGTTGCCCTGGGTGTCGTAGATGTAGGCGCCGTCACCGGCAACGATGTTCAGCGCGCCCTGTTCGGCGTGTTCGTCGAACATGTGATAGCCGTGCATGTAGTGCGCTTTATCGGCTTTGACCAAATGAGCGTTATCGACGCTCGACAGCACTTTCTGAGTTGGAGTAGCCATACACAAACCTCAAACCAAAGGGGTAAACGATCAAATCCCGCTCTTCACCGTGCTCCAGACGCGGGTCATGGCACGCATTTCTTTCGCATCCTGGGTTTTCTGCGGAAACAGCCGCTGGCGGGTTTCGTCATCGGGATAAATCGCCGGGTTGTTGCGCACATCGGCGTGCACCAGTGGCGTGGCCGCCGCGTTGCTGTTGGCGTAGTGAATGAAGTCCGTCACGTCGGCCATGACTTGTGGCTGCATCAAGTAATCGAGGAACTTGTGCGCGTTCGCCACGTGGGGCGCATCGGCGGGGATGTACAGGTTGTCGAACCAGATCAGCGAACCTTCCTTGGGAATGAAATAGGCCAGTTTGATCTTCAATTTGGCTTCTTCAGCGCGGGCCATGGCGGTCGCGTAGTCGCCGGACCAGGTCATCGCCATGCACACATCGCCATTGGGCAGGCTGGTCAGGTAGTTGACCGAGTCGAACTTGCGGATGTACGGCCTGACCGACAGCAGCAGATCCTGGGCGGCTTTGAGGTCCTCGGGCGTGGCGCTTCTCGGGTCGCGCCCCAGGTACTTCAGGGCCAGTGGAATGACTTCAGTCGGCGCATCGACCAGGGTCACGCCACAATCGGCGAAGCGCGAGACGATTTTCGGGTCGAAGATCATTGCCAGCGAGCCAATCGGCGCGTCCGGCATGCGTTCCTTGATTTTGTCGACGTTGTAGGTGATGCCATTGCTGCCCCAGGTATAGGGCGCCGAGTACAGCGTGCCGGCATCGAACCCCTGCAAGTCCTGCAGGACTTTCGGGTCCAGGTTGGCCCAGCCCGGCAGCAACTTTTTATCGAGCGGCTGGAATACTTTGGCTTTGATCAGCGGTGGCGCGAGGGAGGCGTTCAACACCACCAGGTCATAACCGGAGTGGCCGGTGAGCAACTTGGCCTGAACCGTTTCATAGGCATCAAAGGTGTCGTAGATCACCCGGATGCCGGTGGCTTTCTGAAAGTCGGCAATGGTTTTTTCGCCGATGTAATCCGCCCAGTTATACAGCCGCAGCGTATGGCTATCGTCCACTTCGGCGCCGTGGACGCCTGCCGACAGCGGCACAAGTAACGCACCAAGCATCACCAAGAAGGCCTTGCGCATAGCAAATTCACCTTATCAAGCGAGTTCCGATCTGGATGAGCGGATGAATCCACTATTGAGCGATTCAGCTAACGGCACCATACCCCGAATGGGTGTGTGAGCCTTTCGATGGCCATACATGGCAAAAAGCAGCAGTTTCGTTGACTGGTTTTGTCATAGATCCAGTGCCGGTCCCGCGCTTAGAGTGCCGCTCATAGCGATCACCCAGGGCACGTACATGAGCGACCTGATCAAACAAGAACGAAACGAAGGTGTCCTGACGCTCACCTTTGACCGCCCCGACAAGCTCAACGCGCTGAATAACGGCATGTACACGCAGTTGGCCGACCTGTTGCTGGCCGCTGATGAAGACGCTGAAATCGGCGTGATCATTGTCACCGGTGGCGACACGTGCTTTACCAGCGGCAACGACCTGGCGGATTTTCTCCAGCATCCGCCGACCGATCTGGACAGCCCGGCGTTTCGCCTGATGCGCGTGGTCATCCACCTGCAAAAACCGCTGATCGCGGCGGTGTGCGGAGCGGCCATCGGGATCGGCACCACCCTGCTGCTGCATTGCGATCAGGTGCTGGTCACGCGCAATGCACGGTTGCGCATGCCGTTCGTGAACCTCGGCCTGTGCCCGGAGTTCGGCGCAAGCCTGCTGCTGCCGCGCCTGCTCGGTCACGCCCGGGCGGCGCGCTTGCTGCTGTGGGGCGACAGCCTGGACGGTGCCGCCGCCGTCACGTGTGGATTGGCCAACGAACTGTTCGACGACGGGCCACAGTGCCTGGCGGCCGCCGAGCACATGGCTCGTCGATTGCTGGCGCTCCCCCAGGAAGCCCTGCATCAGACCCGGCAACTGCTCAAGCAGACATCGATGCCGGAACTGCAGGCCACCATTCGCCAAGAGAACGTGCTGTTCATCAAGCGCCTGACCACCCCTGAAGCGCAGTCAGCGTTGAACGCACTGGTTAATCGCAGCACTGAAAAGAACCCATCCACAGGAAAGCCATCATGAACACCCCAGACGTATTTGTTGTCAGCGCCGCACGCACCGCCATCGGCACCTTTGGTGGCTCGCTCAAAGAGGTTCCGCTGGCCGATCTGGCGACCACGGCCGTCAAGGCCGCCCTGGAGCGCTCCGGCGTGGACCCGGCGCAGATCGGCCATCTGGTGATGGGCAACGTGATCCCGACCGAAACCCGCGACGCGTACATTTCCCGGGTCGCCGCGATGAACGCCGGCATCCCCAAGGAAACGCCTGCCTACAACGTCAACCGCCTCTGCGGTTCCGGCCTGCAAGCCATTATCAGCGCAGCCCAGACCTTGCTGCTGGGCGACGCCGAGATTGCCATCGGCGCCGGTGCCGAGTCCATGAGCCGCGGCCCGTACCTGATGCCCTCTGCCCGTTGGGGCGCGCGCATGGGCAACGTCCAGGCCATCGACTACATGCTGGGCATCCTGCATGACCCGTTCCATGGCATCCACATGGGCATCACCGCCGAGAACGTCGCCGCGCGCAACGGCATCACCCGTGACATGCAGGACGCCCTGGCTCTGGAAGATCAAAAACGCGCCGCGTTCGCCATCGCCAATGGCTACTTCAGTGAGCAGATCGCCGCCGTCGAAATCCGTGGCCGCAAAGAAACGACGCTGTTCAGCATCGACGAACACCCGCGTTCCACCTCCCTGGAACAGTTGGCGCAGATGAAGCCCGCGTTCAAGAAAGACGGTTCTGTGACGGCGGGCAATGCCTCGGGCCTGAACGACGGCGCCGCGGCACTGGTCATGGCCACCGGCAATGCGGTTCAGGTCAACAATCTGCGCCCGCTCGCCCGCTTGGTCAGCTATGCCCACGCCGGCGTAGAACCGGAATTGATGGGCCTGGGCCCGATTCCCGCCACGCGCCTGGCGCTCAAACGCGCAGGCCTGACCGTGGCTGACCTGGACGTGATCGAAGCCAACATCGCCTTCGCCGCTCAGGCCTGTGCCGTCAGCCAGGAACTGGACCTCGACCCGGCCAAAGTCAACCCGAACGGCTCGGGCATTTCCCTCGGTCACCCAGTGGGCGCGACCGGCGCAATGATTGCCACCAAAGCCATTCACGAACTGCACCGTATCAACGGCCGTTATGCGCTGGTGACCATGTGCATTGGCGGTGGTCAGGGGATTGCGGCGATTTTTGAGCGAGTTTGAGTGTCAGAACGACGGTGATTGAATGTGGGAGCGAGCCTGCTCACGAATGCGGTGTACCAGGCGAGAATTTTCTCGACTGTACCGCCGTTATCGCGAGCAGGCTCGCTCCCACAGGGTCTTGCGTTTTAGATGTTTTTTTCGTCGATCCCGCCCTGTAACGATTGGCTGTCGTAATGACCGCCAAGCGTGACAGGACCGAGTTTGACGCTGTGCTCACCCGGGGTTGAAACGACCGGTTTTCTGGCTTCACCTTCTGCCTTTTCAGGCAAATCCAGACCGGCATTGACCCCGTAATCACGGTTGCTCACGGTCGCCGTGCTGACCTTGGCCCCCCCCAGATCAACGCTGCCTTCAGTGGCCGCAATTCGCGCGCCTGTCAGTTGCGATTCGCCGGCCACGTTCAGGTTCACACCCTGGGTGCCGCTGATACCCGAAGCATGGCCAACGCTGTCTTTGTGCGCGTAACCGCCGTCCAGTTTCAGCGTCGGTTTGTAGTCGGTCCCGCCCAGTTTGGTGTTCTCGGCCATTGTGTCCTTGTCCGCTGGTGCAGCCTTCTTGCCTGTCAGGCCGAGGTCAACATCAAGCTTGAAGCGGGTCTGGCTGTCCTGGCGACTTTCCACGTTCAGGTCACCGCCGACCTTGCCACTGACGGTCGTCGCCTCAATCCGCGCACCCGTCAGATGAGTATCACCCGCGCTGTTCAACACCACGTTGTCAGCCTTGATCTGGCTGTTCTGTTGGGTGGTGCCTTGCAGGTAATCCACGCCGACCTTGGCCCCGGCATTGAAGCCGTGATCACTCGTGGCGACGTTCTTTTCATCCGCGACGACCGGTGTGCTGTTGCTCAGGTTACCGCCGGCATTCAGTGCCACATTCCAGTTTGTGCGGTTCTGTGTGGACTCGGCCGACTCCTGGAGGATGCCGCCGCGCTGCGCATTGAGGCTGACGTTCGGGGCGTTGACCTGGGGGCCTTGGAGGTGGATCGCATCACCGCTTAGGGCGATGTTGCCCTGGCTGTTGAGCTGTCCACCGGTCAAAGTCCGGGTCGTTTCATCGATCCGACCGATGTTGAAATTGCCGCTCACGTTGCCGCCCTGGCCAGCACTTTTCTCCGTGCTGGTTTTGCTGCCGCCCACCTTGAGGCCGCCGCCGAGGTTGCTGCCGGTCGCGGTGTGGGTGTCGGTTGCCGCTTGCAGATCGAGTTTGCCGGCAGCCTTCAGGTCGATGCCGCCCAGCGTGTCGACCTTCGTCCCTTGCAGGATCTGATCGCCGCCGCTGCTCAACAGCACCGGACCTTTGCCCTGAATACTCGCCACCTGAGCCTGGCTGTCCTGAGTCTGTTTGCCCGTGTGATCAAGCTGGAAACCGGCACCCAGATCGACATTAGTGCCGTTGGTGCCCGGCGCAGTGCCGACGCTCAACGAGCCGTTGCCGCGCAGGCTGGAGGTGTCGCTGCTCTGGCGATCAGTGGCCTGATTGAGCGCCAGTTCACCGCCGGTCTTGATCGAAACACCGCCCTGCCCGCCATCGAAATGGCTGCCTTCAAACTGTCCATCGCGACGCAGGTTGATGGTCACCCCTTCGCTGCCGGCATAGCTGCCGACTACAGCGGTGGAGGTGTCCTTGCGCGCCTGGCTGCTGCCGCCCGCGCCGCTGCCGGCGACGTTCACGTCCTCACCGGTCTTGGTGTAGACCCGCACATCAGCCTTGGCGTCCAGCGCCTGATCGTCGCTGCTGTGGGTGTTACTCGCGGCGGTTGCCACCAAGGTCTCGGCGTTGATGTTTACTTTGCCTGCGCTCGCCTGGTACTGAGTGCCTTGGTCCTGCAACGTCCCGGCCACGTTCATGTCCAGGTTGCCGCCCTTGAACTGGCTGACCATGGCGGTACTGGTTTGCTCGGTGTGGCTGGCGTTCTGATGACCGATCGCAACGTCGATGCCGACGTTGGGTTGACCGAGGTTGGCCAGCGCATCCTTGTCCGGCACCTTGCCGGCCAGCACGTCCTTGACCGCACCGGCGATCGGCCGGGCGATGTCCTTGTACTCGACATTGGCGCCGATGTCCGCCGACCAGTTGCTGTCTTTATGTGTACGGCTGTCGGTGTTATTGGCAGCGCGGTTGTCGACATCGACCGCAACGACATTCAGACCGTTGCCGGCATCCAGACGCGCGCCTTCGGTGGTGAGTTTGCCGGTGTTGATGTTCAGGTTCCCGCTGCTCTGCACCCCCGTGGTTTGCGCAGTGGTTTTGCCGGTGGTGTCTTGCGAGGTGGTGTGCGCGAAATCGATGCCACTGCCGGCGCGGTCGAGGCCGCCGGTGTAGTAGAAGCCGCCGCTGGTGCTGGTTTTATCGGTCGAGGTGCTGTGGCTGTCATGCTCGGCCAGCAGCGAGACGTTCTTGCCGGTCAGCGTCGCGTCGCCGTGGGTAGCGTTGACCTCGGCGCCTTTGAGCGTCAGGTCGCCGCCCGCCGCCAGTTGCACAGTGCCGCCGCTGAGGCTTGAGCCCTGCTGCTTGATGTCATTGCCGGTCACGGTTTGCTGCTTGTCTTCGTAATGCACACCGGCACGATACTGGCCGGCATCGGGGCCGTTTTCCTTGGCGTAGGCATCGAAACCGCGTGTCTCAGTAGTCGTGCTGCTTTCGCGGGTGTTTTGTGTGGAGTGCACCTTCACATCGCCTGCCGCCTCCGCGCTCAGGGTGCCGCCCGCCATGACCGTGGAGCCGGCCACCTCAATGTCCTTGGCGCTCTTGAGCATAAGGTTGCTGTCCGAGGTCAGCTCGCTGCGCACCGTGCTGCTGTCCTTGGCGTTCTGCCGGGTTTCGTCCTTGGTAATGCCGAAGAACTTGCTGTCCTTGTCGTGGCTGTTGGTGTGAGAGGTGTCCTGCACGCCATCGATCACCAACGAACCCTTGTCGCTGATGACACTGGATTCGGTGCCGCCGCGCACCTGGCTGCCGCTGATGCGCACGTCGTCCGCCTTGACGATCAACTTGCCGGCCGCGTTGATTTTGCTGCCCTGGTGCTGCGTCTTGCCCTGATCGGCGTCGCCGGTCTTGCCGAAGAAACCGCCGCCCACCAGATCGCCCGAATAACGGTTATCGCTGCTGCGCTGAGTGCGGCTGGCACTGGTGATTTCCACCTGTTTGCCCGCGAGGTGGATGTCACCGGCGCTGTTCAACTCAGCCCCTTCGGAGCGCAACAATGCGGCGGTCTGCAGGGCGATGTTGCCGCCCTTCAAGTGGCTGGTGATGCTGCGCTGCTCTTCGCTGCTGCTGTTCCAATCGGCTTTCCACAAGTGTTTGCGATGGTTGCCCTGATCGGTTTGGGTGTGGCTTTCAGTGGCGGCGCTCAGGCGTAAATTGCCGCCGGCTTGCACGCTCAGATTGTTCGCCGCGTCGACCTTGGCCGCTTTCAGCTCGGTGTCACCGGCGGACGACAATTGCGCGTCTCGGCTGGCGAGAATCTGGCTGCCGTGCTGGCGTGAATCGCTGTCGGTCTGCGTGCGGTCGTAGGTTTCCCAAGTGATGCCGATGGTGCTGTTGTTCCAGTTTTCGCGCTTCTCCTGGAGATGACGGCTTTCGACGGTGGTCAGGGTCAGGTTGCGTCCGGCGCCGAGTTTGACGTCGCGACCACTGACGTCCGCAGCGGCCAGGGTCAGGTCCTTGCCGCTGTGCAAGCCGACGTCGCCCTGACTGCTGCGCACGCCTGCCCGAACCACTTCGAGGCTGTCGGGAACGGCTTGGCCGCTGATGCTCAAATCCCCTGCCGAGCGAATCTGCACGCCCTCGCGGCCCGCGACCTGCACCGGCCCGACCTTCACACCCGCACCTTCAGCGGTGCTGACGATGTTGATGCGCCCGGCCTGCATGGCGCCAAACAGGCTGGCGTCGATGCGTTGATCGGTGGTGTTGCCGGCCGGGTCCACGGTTTTCACCTGGCCCGAGGCGTAATCCACCTGATTGCGGCCGACGGTGAGGCTCAGCTGATCCCGAGCGTTGAGGCTGCCCTGGCTGTCGATGCGCGGGGCGATCAGGTTGATCGAGCCCTCACGGTTTTGCAGGCCCGCGCCCTGAATCTGCAACGTCCCGGTGGCCTCACGGGTGCTCAGGGCTTGCAGCTTGCCATCGTTCAATTCGGGACGGCCGACCACCAGATTGGCGTTCGGTGTGTTGATGAAACTGCCGCCGTTCACCGAGATGCCGTTGGGGTTGGCCAACACATAATCGGCGGCGCGGCCGAAGATTTCCTGGGCACCGTTGATGGCCGACGCGTTGCGGCTGACCACTTCGTTGAGGATCACGCTCGCGGCCTGGCCCTGGAGCTGCGGGTTGGCGGCCAGTTGCCCGGCGAGCTGGGACTGCCCGGACTGCAAGGCGTTGTTCAACACCAGGCCCTGGCGATCGACGTTGTAGTCGAGGAACTGGTTATGCGAAAGACCCGAGCCGTTGGGTGCGACGATATTGACGATCGGCACGCCGCCCTGGGTTTGCAGTTGCGCGGTGCCGCCGGGGCCCGGCGCGACCACCACGCCACCCGCGAGGGCGCTTGGCAAATGGGCAATCAGGAACAGGCTGGCAATCGCCCAGCGCAGTTTTCCCCGAGGGGAAAGATGGAACGCAAATGTTTGTTCAGGCATAGGAACCTCTCAATAAAAGTGCGGCATCACGTTGCGCGTTGGGATGATTGCCGAGGCTGTCGCGCACAGGTCCGACGGCTGAGTGTGTGTGTCGGGTGAGTCGGTGGTCATATCTGCAACCCCACGCGCATCAGCCAGGTCTCTGGCTCATGCCTTAAACCGCTGGGGGTGTTGAGGCTGCGTTGGTAATCGATGTCCACTTGCAGGTTTTTCCAGCTCAGGTTGACCCCGGCGCTGGCCCCGCTCAGGCGTTGCCCCTCGGCACCGTGGTCGGCCTTGATCCAGCCGTTGTCCAGCCCCAGGCGCGGGGTGACTCGCACCGGCCAATCGCTGTGCAACGGCAGGCGCAAGGTGTTGCGCCAGATCGCGCCGCTGGCACCGGATGCACTGTTGACTCGGTAACCGCGCACGGCGGAATCGTCCGTACCGAGCAGTTGTTCGATGGCCGGCAGCGGATCGGGGCTGTACTGCACGTTCAACTGGCTTTGCCACTGCCACGCCTGCTGGCCGATCCGGCCGTTGCGCCACTGGCTGAGGCCGGCGCGGTACTTGCGAAACTGCGCCTTGGGCAGGTTGTTGACCTGGCGCTGTGCATCGTCATCGGCACCAAACCAGCGCAGGCCCTGGGCGTAGTTGACATCCAGGTTCCACACGGCGCTGTTGAGCCAGAACAGGTTCAAACCGGCTTCGGCCACGGTCAGGGTCGGGCTCTGGATACCGAGGCGAATGTTCTCCAGATAACTGTCGACGTCTTTGTGGGCCAGTTGCAGGTTGGCGCTGAGCTGACGGCTTTGATCGCGCCACAACACCCGGTCCGCACGCACGCTGAACTGGTCGGTGATGCCGCTGCTGTGGAATTTCAGGGTGCTGAGTTTGAACGGTGCGCGGTATTCGGCATGGCTGGCGAATACGCTGTAGGTCCCGTAACCGTAGGGAATGGCGTAGTAAAGGCTGGCGTTGCGGCTGTAGCGATCACCGCGATTGAGGGTGTCGCTGACGCTCAGGTTGAGTGCGTCATTGAGCTCCAGCGGACTGTCGAGGCTCAGGCTCAGGGTGTCGCGATCACGCCCGGTGCTGGCGCTGCCGAGGTTGTCGACACCCAGGCCCAACGCCCATCGAGACTGGCCGCTGGTGCGCGAACGCAGGATGATCCGCGAGGCGCCGGGCTGCGTGCCGGGGGTGATGTCGGCCGTCAGGTCAAGCGAACGCAAGCGGTTCAACTGATCCAGGCCTTGCTCAAGATCGCGCAGGTACAGCGGCTTGCCGAGCATTCCAGGGAAGGCGCCGCCAAGGGACACCGGCAGGCTCTGGTCGGCCAGTTCGATGGACTCGACGTAACCTTCATCGACCACGATATCCAGCGATTGCCCAGCGGCCGGAGCGCTGCGCAGGTAGGGCCGACTGGCGATGTACCCCGCGTCCACATACAGGCCGGTGATGGTCGCCAGCAGATGGTTGATCTGGCCGACGCCCATGCACGACGACAGTTGCGGCTTGATCCGCTCGTTGAGGGTCTGGCTGCTGATCAGGGTGACGCCACCGACGCGCGTGCCACTTAGGGGCCAGCAGCGTTCATCGGCGGGCACACTGGCGGGGACGGCGGGCGCGACCGGCGCAGGACCAAAGCTGCCGCGCTCCAGTTGCCGACGGCGCTGGTCCAGTTGCAGTTGTTGCAGATCGCGCTGTTGCTGTTGTTGCTGGCGCAGCACTTCCTGGCCTGGGGCGGAAGGCTCTGCCGCCTGGAGTGCAGAAGCACTCAGGCTCAACAACGAAGCCAACAACAGCGTGCAAGGCGAGGAACTACCAGGAGGCACAACGCGAAACGAATACGGCACTCAACATCCTTGTCATCATCGAATGGCTTAATGCCATCCCATCAATGCGAGTGATAGTCAGATCGTTCCTACACAAATGCAAGACGCGTCCTACAACGCTTACATTTCTTAAACAATTGGTTTCCTTGCTGTTAACGCCAACAACAAGGACAACGCGCCGCAAAACAGCAAGGTTTCCCCCAACGCCTGGCCCCAGGCTGCGAACATCAGCCCACCGCCGATCAGCAGGTAATACAGCAAACCAAACAGCGCCCCGGCCGTGCCCAGTCGATCGCCGTAGTGGGTCAAAGCGGAACCGAGGATGTTCGGGATCGCCATACCGAACGCCAGCACCACCAGCAGCATCGGCAGTACAAACAGCGCGCTTTCTTCCAGCAGCCACACGCCGCTGGCACCCACCCACATCAGCGCACCCGCCAACTGGATCAGCTGCGGCCCCCTCGCGCCGCGACGCAGCAATCGTTTGTTGAGCCACGCGCCGAGCCCGGAACCCAGGGCCAGAATCACCCCGCTGTAACCAAACCATTGCGCACTCAAACCCAGCCGCTGAAACATGAACGGGCCGAGGCTGTAGTAGCTGAACAAGGCAATATTGAACAGCGCCACCAACAGCGTGGAGCGCCAGATATCGCGGTCTTGCAGCATTCTCCACAGCGTCTCGAACAGCGCGGGTGTCTGGACATTTTGCGGTCGGGTTTCCGGCAAGGTCCGCAGGCACCACATCCATAACGCCGAGGACAACAGCAACAGGCCTACCTGCACGCCTCGATAGCCGAACGCTTGCACCAGGCTCGCCCCGGTGAACAGGCCTATCGCAGGGCTGGCCGCCAGCGCGATGCCCATCACCGAAAACACCTGCGCCAGTTCTGCACCTTTGAAGCGGTCACGCAACAGGGTTTGCGTGACGACCGAGCCCACCGCGGCACCGAACGCAGCCAGCGCCTGGGCCATCAGCAGCGCATCGAATGTGCGGGCGTTCAGCGCCAGCACCGAGGCACCGGCATACACCGCCAGCCCGGCCAGCATTGAGGGGCGACGGCCGATGCGGTCGCACATCCGCCCCCACACCACCACGCCGAATGCAAATGCCAGGAAGTACACCGACAGGGTTTGCGCCGCTTGTTGCGGGGCGACGGCAAAGGCCTGGCCGATGTCCGCCAGTGCCGGGCTGTAAAGGGTTTGGGCGATCTGCGGAAACATCAGCAATGCGATCGCAAGAATCAACAGGCTTTTGGAATTCATCACGACTTCACTCTTCAAGAAAAACTGGCGAGCAGCTTAAAGAGCGGTGACTGACGTATTATCCAAACCCTGACATTTAATCGTTGAAATCGGACAACCATGGCCTGGATTGATTCACACACACGGTTCAATCCCGACCGTTACTCGGCGTCGGTGGTCGGCATCGCCGCGACCTTGGGCGACCATGATTCAGGGTTGCATCGGCACCAGCGCGGACAGTTGCTGTTCACCCGCCAAGGCTGCACACGCATCACCCTCGCGCAGCAGTTGTGCCTGTTGCCGCCCTCCCGTGCGGCGTGGATTCCACCGGGGGTTGAACACCGCGCCGTGATGCAGCAAAGCGTCGACTACCGCTCCATCTATCTGACCGCGCAGCTGTGCGCCAAGCTGCCGCAGCAAGTCTGCGTGATTGAAGTCAGTCCGTTGTTGCGGGCGGTGCTGGAACCGATCGCGCTCGCCGACTTCAACACCGATTGGCAGCAGGGCAAATTTGTTCACTTGCTGGGTCTTTGCCTGAGCGAAATTCGCGATGCGAAGCAGCAATCGATGCTGTTGCCTTTGCCGACGGACAAACGCCTGGCACCACTTCTGGCAACGCCCGAGCAACTGCCGCCGGAACTTCAGGTGTTGGAAAGACAGATCGGCGCCAGCGGCCGCACCATCGGGCGAATCTTCCAGCGCGAAACCGGCATGAGTTATCAGCAATGGCGCCAACAGTGGCGGCTGATGCGCGCCATGGAGCTGCTCGCCACTGGACGCAGCATCAGCTACAGCGCATTCGAAACCGGATTTGCCAGTGACAGCGCGTTTATTGCGTTCTTCAAGGACATGACCGGCATCACCCCAGGCCATTGGCTCAAATAAGCACCTGACGACCGGCAGCAGAAATCATTTACCACCACCACTGTCCCGGTGAGCACGCCCAAGCCTCCCCTGCTCAAACGGGTGATCGCGGCCGCGACCATTGGCGCGGTGGCTTCGCTGGCACCGACCATGGGGCCGGTGATTGGTGGTTGGATCACTGACATTTCGTCCTGGCACTGGCTGTTCTACATCAACCTGGTGCCGGGGATTTTCGTCGCGGTGGTGGTGCCGATGCTGGTAAAAATCGACCAGCCGGAACTGTCGCTGCTCAAGGGCGCCGACTACCTGAGTATGGTGTTCATGGCGCTGTTTCTCGGTTGCCTGGAATACACCCTCGAAGAAGGCCCGCGCTGGAACTGGTTCAGCGACAGCACGATTCTGACTACGGCATGGATCAGCGGCCTGGCCGGGCTGGCCTTCATCGGTCGAACCTTGCAGGTGGCCAATCCGATCGTCGATTTGCGCGCGTTGAAGGACCGCAACTTCGCCCTCGGCTGTTTCTTTTCGTTCGTCACTGGGATCGGCCTGTTCGCCACTATTTACCTGACCCCGTTGTTTCTTGGCCGGGTGCGAGGCTACGGTGCGCTGGACATTGGTCTGGCGGTTTTCTCCACCGGGGTGTTCCAGATCATGGCGATTCCGCTGTACGCCTTTCTGGCCAATCGCATCGACCTGCGCTGGATCATGATGACCGGCCTTGGGCTGTTCGCGCTGTCGATGTGGGATTTCAGCCCGATCACCCATGACTGGGGCGGCAAAGAATTGATGCTGCCGCAGGCCTTGCGCGGCATTGCCCAGCAACTGGCGGTGCCGCCGGCAGTGACATTGACCCTGGGCGGACTGGCGCCGGCGCGGCTCAAACATGCTTCGGGGCTATTCAACCTGATGCGAAACCTGGGGGGCGCCATCGGCATCGCCGCGTGTGCGACCATTCTCAACGACCTCACCAACCTGCACTTCACCCGCTTGGCGGAGAACCTGAACAGCACTAACGAGGCACTGAATCAGTGGCTGTCCCTGGTCGGCAACAACTTCGCCGCCCTCGGCCAGAGCGGCGACGTCGGCATCACCGCCAGCCTGCATCAGCTATGGCTGCTGACCTTCCGCGAAGCCCAAACCCAGACCTACGGCGATGCGTTTTTGATGATCATGGTCTGCTTCATCATCGCCACGGCGATGGTGCCCTTGATGCACAAGGTGCAACCACCGGCTGCGCCGTCAGCAGACGCTCACTGATCAGGCTTGCGGCATTTTGCGCAAACCCACTGCCAGACGATTCCAGGCGTTGATGGTGGTAATGGCTACGGTCAGGTCGACCAATTCCTTCGGGCTGAACTCGGACGCCGCCAGTTCATAGTCCTAATCCGGCGCGTGAGTCTGGCTCAGCAGTGTCAGGGATTCAGTCCACGACAGCGCCGCGCGTTCACGCGGGGTGAAGAACGGCGTTTCACGCCAGGCCGACAATGTGTACAGACGGCGCTCGTCTTCACCGCCCTTGCGCGCATCGGCGCCGTGCATGTCCAGGCAGAAGGCGCAGCCGTTGATTTGCGAGGTGCGCAGCTTGACCAGTTCGATCAGGGTTTTTTCCAGCGGCAGCTTCGAAACAGCGCCTTCCAGCGCGATCATGGCTTTGAGGGCGTCTGGGGACACGGTGTAGAAATCGATGCGAGGCTTCATGGCGGGTTCCAAGAGCAAGTGGGGGGGGAGCTAAGTTAATCCCCCCCACGCCTCTCACAAATAGCCAATATCGCAGAAGT
The DNA here is from genome assembly GCF_059695935.1 of Pseudomonas sp. LBUM1660. Taxonomy (NCBI): domain Bacteria; kingdom Pseudomonadati; phylum Pseudomonadota; class Gammaproteobacteria; order Pseudomonadales; family Pseudomonadaceae; genus Pseudomonas; species Pseudomonas sp. LBUM1660. The sequence goes on from NZ_CP166795.1 coordinate 4,233,763, forward strand.
CGAGCAGGCCATTGGATGTATCGATCGCGGGTTGGCGATCTGAAATCGGTGAGCCTGCTCACGAACCGCGCAGCGCTCATCCCCCCAAAAATAGCTAAGCCCGACTCCGCAACCACCGCAAAAACCCTCTCTTCTCCACCATCTTCGGCACTTCCTGGGTCAGGGTCTGCGCCTTGTGCACGCGGAAATCCAGCAACGCCTTCATCGCTTCGCTGATGTCATGGCGCGCATCCAGGCACGGTTTGAGGTAGTCCTTCTCGATGCGGTACAAGCTGCAGGCCGTCTTGGCGCTGAACTCCGCCGGCAGCGCGGTATCGGACAAAATCCCGCCCTCGCCGATAACCTCTCCCGGCCCCATGCGCCCGGATTCGAACTTGACCCCGCCCCGGCTCAATTGCACCGAGACCACACCCGATTCGATGATGAACAGGTGATCGCTGACCTCCCCCGCCGGCAGGATCATGTCACCGGCGCGGAAGGTTTGCAGGGTCATGTTCTGGCTGAAGGTGTCTTTCTCTTCCTGACGCAGGGTCGAGAAAATGTTCGAGCTGTCCAGCAACGCCCGTGGCCGTGACAGGCCGGCAGGCGCGTTGGATTCGACGTTCGACAACAGGCTGACACCGGACGCCTGCAAGTGCCGGTACGCCAGGTCGAACAGCAGATTGCGCACCATGCGCTTCTGATCCATGGAGACCACGAAGCCACTGATTTCGTACTCCACACCACTGGCGCTGGAGCCTTTCAACGCGACACATGGCGCCGGTTTGTTCAGCAGATAACGGCAACCCTGCATCGCCCGCTCCAGCGCGTCGAGCACCGTTTGCGGGCGCGCGTGCGGGCTCAGTTGCAGGCTGATCGAGACGCCGAACATATCGCTCGGCCGGCTGAAATTGATGATCTTGGCCTTGGCCGCCAGCGAGTTGGGAATCACCGCCAGGCTGCCCTGGGACGTTTGCAGGCGCGTGGCGCGCCAGTCGATGTCGGTGACCCTGCCTTCGGTGCCGTCGATGGAGATCCAGTCATCCAGTTGATAGGGCTTGGTGGTGTTGAGGACGATCCCGGAGAACACGTCGCTGAGGGTGCTTTGCAAAGCCAGGCCGACGATGATCGCCAACGCACCGGAGGTGGCGAGCACGCCTTTGACCGGCAGTTCGAGCACATAGGCCAGGGCGGCGATGACGGCAATCAGAAAGATCACCGCACCGAGCAGATCCTGCAGCAACCGCCCGGTGTGCCCGACCCGTTGCATCATCAGCGCACCGATCAGCACCGTCAACGTGCGCGCGGCGAACAGCCACCAGCCGATCTGCAACCCCGTGGCCGCCAGGTGCAGCGGTACGTTGTCGGCCCAAGGTGCCGGCTCCAGCGGGTTCATGCCTTCGTTGAACAACAGGACGCTGAACAGTGCAAAAATCACCAGCCGCACGACCAGTTTCCAGTTGCTGCCGTTGGCACTGATCAAGCGCCACAAGCCGAGATCGATCAGGATCAGGACCATTGCGCTGATCAATGGGTGATGGGTAAGCAGTGACAGCATCAAACAACTCCAGCGAGGGCCAATGGCGCGAAGATCTCACAGATTGGGCACAGTGTAGGAGTGTTTGATGCAAAACCAATGTAGGAGCGAGCCTGCTCGCGATAGCGGTCTGACAGTCACTGCTCGGGGGCAGTCATACCGTCATCGCGAGCCGGCTCGCTCCCACCGGGTTTTGACAGTACAACACTTGTTCATTCGCTCATCTGACCGAACCGGCCTGACTGGAAGTCGGCAAAGGCCTGATGGATCTCTTGCTCGCTGTTCATCACGAACGGGCCGTGGCCAACAATCGGTTCGTCGATCGGCTCTCCGCTGAGCAACAACACCACCGCGTCGTCATTGGCTTCCAGGCTGAGCTGATGCCCATCGCGTTCGAACAACGCCAACTGCCCTTCACGCATAAGTTCCTGACCATTGACCTCAACCGTACCGCGCAGCACCACCAGCGCGGTGTTGCGACCTTCGTGCAGGTCGAGGGTCAACAACTTGCCGCCGTTGAGGCGCAGGTCCCAGACGTCGATCGGCGTGAACGTGCGTGCCGGACCGGTGTGTCCCTCAAACTCGCCCGCGATCAAGCGCAAGCTGCCGGCCTTGTCCTTGAGCGGAAGGCTCGGGATGTCGCCATCGAGAATCGTCTGGTAACCGGCATCGGCCATTTTGTCCCTGGCCGGCAAGTTGACCCACAGTTGAACCATTTCCAGGGTGCCACCGTGCTTGGCGAACCCTTCGGAGTGGAACTCCTCGTGGAGGATCCCCGACGCCGCGGTCATCCATTGCACATCGCCGGGGCCAATCTTGCCGCCGCTGCCGGTGGAGTCGCGGTGCTCCACTTCGCCCTTGTAAACGATGGTCACGGTTTCGAAACCGCGGTGCGGGTGCTGCCCCACACCACGGCGTTCGGTGGTCGGGGCGAATTCGGCAGGGCCGGCATGATCGAGCAGCAAAAACGGGCTGATGTGTTTGGCCAGGTTGTCATAGGAAAACAGCGTGCGAACCGGAAAACCGTCGCCGACCCAGTGGGTCCGCGGGCTGGTGTAGATACCGATGATGTTTTTCATCCTGCCTCCAAATTCGTTGATTGACGCGATGGGCCCAGCTTAAGACCGATCCCTCTGATCCACTAGACGGCAAAAATCAGCCTGAGCGTTCTATCTGGAGAACGATGGCGAAGGTTTCGACAGAGTTGGTATCTGCGAGGAATTGAGCCTGGGCACTATCGGTTGATCACTCGACACACGGGGCTGGCGGAGTTTTTATTTCGGACATAATATCGACCGAGATTACAACCATAATATCTGCTACCGCCTGAGGACCTCATCATGCAAAGCCCCAACCGCGACGCCACCCTCGCCCAATGGATCGCCCAGGAACAGGCCATGCGCTCGCGTCTGGCCGGACCGGGCAGCCTGTCCATGGCCGAGGTCAGTGCGCTGTCGCCCGCCGAGTTTTTCGAGGGTATCGGCGACGGCGCACTGCCTTCACCGCCCATCGGCGCCTTGATGGACTTCATCCCCATCGAATGGTCGGCCGGGCTGTTCATTTTCCAAGGCACGCCGGATTCGCGGCACTACAACCCGCTGGGCAGCGTGCATGGCGGCTATGCGGCGACCTTGCTGGATTCGTGCATGGGCTGCGCGATTCATACGCAGCTGAAGAAGGGCCAGGGGTATACGACGCTGGACTTGCGCATCAGCTACGTCCGGGCGTTGACCGGTGCCAGCGGACCGGTCAGGGCCGAAGGGAAAATTGTGCATCTGGGCCGTTCCACTGCGCTGGCCGAGGGGCGGATTTATGATGTGGATGGGCGGTTGTATGCGACGGGGTCGACGACTTGCATGATTCTTGAGGCTCGGGGATAAGTTCCGAGACCGAGTCGCGGCCTTCGCGGGCAAGCCTCGCTCCTACAAACGCAACGCCGCCCCCTGTAGGAGCGAGGCTTGCCCGCGAAGAAGGCAGACCCGACACCCTCAATTCTCCAGGCGCCCCCCCGATTCATGACTTGCGGTAAACATTGCTTTGCCCATCCAGCGGTTTTTCCCGGGGAGGCAGCCGGGGATACTCCTGTCCATTCCCACTGCAACCCCTGGAGTCATTGATGTCTATTCCCGCATTCGGTCTTGGTACCTTTCGCTTGCAAGGCCAGGTGGTCATCGATTCGGTGAGCACCGGCCTGGCGCTGGGCTACCGGGTGATCGACACCGCGCAAATCTACGAAAACGAAGCCGAGGTCGGCGAGGCCATCGCCGCCAGCGGTATCGCCCGTGAAGAATTGTTCATCACCAGCAAAATATGGGTCGCCAACTTTGCCAAAGACCGGTTGATCGACAGCCTCAAAGAAAGCCTGCGCAAACTACAGACCGACTACCTGGACCTGACACTGATCCACTGGCCGTCGCCGGACGATCAAGTGCCGGTCGAAGAATTCATGAGCGCCTTGCTCGAAGCCAAGCAACTGGGCCTGACCCGGCAGATCGGCGTCTCGAACTTCACCGTTGAGCTGATGCGAAAAGCGATTGCAGCGGTCGGTGCCGAGAACATTGCCACCCACCAGATCGAGCTGCACCCGTACCTGCAAAACCGCAAGGTCGTCGAGTTCGCTCAGCGTCACAGCATCCAGATCACCTCCTACATGACCCTGGCCTACGGCGAAGTGTTGAAAGACCCGGTCATCCAGCAAATCGCCGAGCGCCTGCAGGCCACCTCGGCGCAAGTCACACTGGCCTGGGCCATGCAGCTGGGTTACGCGGTCATCCCCTCTTCCACCAAACGCGCCAACCTGCAAAGCAATCTGCAAGCCTGTGCCCTGCAATTGAGCGAAGCCGACATGGCGCTGATCGCAGGTCTTGATCGCGGCCATCGATTGACCAGCCCCAAAGGCATCGCGCCGAACTGGGATTAAGTGTCAGCCCGGCTCAAGGCTCTGATCGAGACTTGACATGGCGTGCTGCAATTGACCGACGGCCTCGTCGATCGATACCACATGCCCTTCGCCGCAGGCGCGCTCCAGCGCCTCACAACACTCGATCAACCGCTGGGCCCGGACCATGCGCGCACCGCCCTTGATGCGGTGCGCCAGGATTCGCAGATCAGCGAGATGGTTGCCAGCGTGCGCTTCAAGCAGATGTTCACGGTCATCCCGATTGGTCACGGCCAGTTCGCGCAGCAATTGATTAATCAACGTCCGGTCTTCACCGACGTATTGCTCCAACTCGCTCAAGTCGATCAGCGACGACGAAGGGGGTTCACTCCTGGCCTCTTCAAACCGGTCAGCCAGCCATCCACTCAGATCCGCCAGCCGAATGGGTTTGAACAGGCAGTCATCCATGCCCGCCTCAAGGCACCGGACCTTTTCCTCGCGTTGCGCATTGGCGGTAAAACCCAGGATCAGCGTCGGCAACAGGCCTTGCATACGCTCTTCATCGCGTATCGCACCGGTCAATTCATAACCGCTGCGGTTCGGCATATTGCAGTCAGTGATGACCACATCGAACTCGTGGACACGCCACAGCTCCAGCCCTTGCTCGCCATCCTCGGCCTCCATCACGCGATGCCCCAGATAGCCCAGCTGGCTTGAGAGCAACAGGCGATTGGCCGGGTAATCGTCAACCACCAAAATCGTCAGTGGCCGCGTGGGTTTCAGCGATCCGCTGTCCACTGCTTCACAGGGTGGCAACGCTTTCAACGCCATCACCGAAAGACTGATGTCGACTTGCGAGCCCTGGCCGAGGACGCTTTGCAGCACCAGCCGTCCGCCCATCATTTCGCACAACGTGCGGCTGATCACCAATCCCAGGCCGGAACCCTGGCGGGCGGATTGCTGGCTGTTACCGGCCTGAACGAACGGACTGAACAACCGCTGCTGGTCGGCTGCACTGATGCCGATGCCACTGTCTTCAATGCGCAGATTGACCGCCAGATGCCCCGACACACCGGGCACCACGCGCATCGTCAAACTCACCTCCCCTTCACGGGTGAACTTGATCGCATTGCTCAACAGGTTGGACAGCACCTGCTTGAAGCGCGTGGGGTCGACCAGCACGTCGCAGTCGCTGCGCGGGTCGAGATCGACTCCCCACGCCAGATTTTTCTCCCGTGCCAACCCTTCAAAGACCCGGCACACCGATGCCACCAGCTCCCGCAGATTCACCCGCTCGGGCGTCAGGGACAAATACCCGGATTCGATGCGTGCGATGTCCAGGATATCGCCGATCAATGCCAGCAACTGCTGCGCGGCGGTGGACGCGACGCCTATGGAAAAAAGGTCGGCGATGCCCGCTTGCGCCCGCTTCTCAGCCATTTCAAGCATGCCGATCAAGGCATTCATCGGTGTGCGGATTTCATGGCTCATGGTCGCCAGAAACGTGGTTTTGGCACGGTTGGCATCGTCCGCCGCGTCCTTGGCCTCCTGCAATTGCTGCACCCAAAGCTGGCGCTGGCGGATCTGCCGACGCTGCCAGGCAATCCAGCCCATCGCCAGTAACAACAAAGCCCCGGCGGCGGCAAATGCCTGCAAGATATTTTGCCGATGACGCAGCCAATAGCTGTCTTCGACTACCGCATCATTGCTCCAGCGAGCGACCAACGCGTCCATCTCTTCGGGCGAAATACTCAGCAACGCCTTGTTCAAAATCGAGTACAACTCCGGCTGGTCACGACCGGTTGCCATGGCGATGCGCGCCGGCTCATCACCCACGGTGCTGCTGATCCGTAAACGCTCCTGGTAATACCGGGCAATCAGGTAACGGGTGATGAACAAAGAGCTGAGCGCGGCATCAGCCTGCCCCTTCGCCACCAACTCCAGGCCCTGGGCCGGGTTTTGTACGTCCACCATCTGCACCTGCGGCGCCCGCGCCTGAATGAACGCACGCATCGGGTGACGGGAATAAATCGCCAGGCGTTTACCGGCCAGATCGTCCAGTGTCTTCGGGCTATCGGCCGTTGTTGCACTGACCAGCGTGTACGGATTGGTCACATAGGACCGGGTAAAGTGCAGTCCGGCTACGTCCGTGGTCGTGGGGATGATGGCGGGCAAAATGTCGATCTCGCCGGCCTTGAGTCGCTGGATCTGCTGGTCCAGGGTCTGGCCTCGCACCACGTTGAAGTTCAAGCCGCTACGCTGGCTGATCAGCGTCAGCAATTGCGCCGTCAACCCACTGAAGCTTCCATTGGCGGTGTAAAACGTCAACGGCGCAAAGTCCTCGATCGCCGCCACCCTCACCGTCGGATGCTGATCCAGCCAGCGCTGTTCACTCACACTCAGACCCACGCGTTGCTGTCCCGCCACTTTGGCCCTGCCGGCGCTCCAGCGCTGCTCGATGATTGAGCGCTGCTCCATGGGGATCGCCGCCAGCGCCTTGTCGATGAGATCCTTCAACGGCAGGTTGTCCCGAGCCAGGGCAAAGCCAAACGGGTTAGCGTCGAGGCCCGACGGCCCCACCAGACGGACGGAATTGAAGTAGTTATTGTTGATCAGATAATTGCCGCTGATGAGGTCGCCGAGGTACACATCATCCTGCCCATACGCCACTGCCCCGAGCGCATCGAGCGCCGACGGATAACGTTGCAGGCTGGCCTCGGGATAGAACGATTCAACGCTCTGCGCCGGCAGATAATCGTCGGCCATGGCGATGCGCTTACCTGCCAGATCCTCCGGCATACGCTCGTCCAGGCGGGTGACCAGCATCGGCTGATCTTCAGCATAAGCACTGGACAGGATCAGCTCGGGGTCGGCCAGTTCGAAGTTGTTAGAGGTCCCCAGCAGATCCAGCTCACCGGATTTAAGAGCCTCCATGGCCGCTTCGCGCGTGACATAACGCAGCACCTCGATCTGCACGTTCAACAGTTGCGCCACCAGCGCGGCGTAATCGGCGGTGATGCCCTCCAACTCGTCGTGATTGCGCGTCACCTCGAACGGCGGGTAGTCCGGCCCGCTCACCCCGAGGCGCAGGACACGCTTATTGCGCAGCCATTGCCGGTCCTGTTCATCCAGACGGAGCTCGTAGCCCTCCACCGTCGAACGGCCCAGCAGCTGCAAGCGCTCCGACTCGCCGGCGACCGTGGCCAAGGCTGGCAGCACCAGGCACATCATCAGGATCAGCAGAATGCACCGCACGGTCTGGCGCACTCAGATCAGGTGATTGCGTATGGCGAAGTCCCGCAGATGCACCGCCGCAACAACCCCCAGTTTTATGATCAAGCGCGTTTTGTAGGTGCTGACGGTTTTGTGGCTCAGGTTCATGGCTTCGGAGATCGCTTTGTTGGAGAAGCCTCGGGCAAGGTATTGCAAGATGGTCAACTCGCGGTTGGACAGTGTATCGATCAACTTCTTTTCGCTGTGTTGCAACGGGTTCATCGGCCTGGACAGCAACTGCGAAAAATAGGTGTAGCCCGCCATCATTGCGTGCACAGCTTTGTGCAACTGATCCAGGCTGTTGGTTTTTGAGACATACGCCAACGCGCCACCGCGCATGCAACGCTCCTGGAAAAACAGCGGATCGAGCGAAGTGAAAACCAGCACCACGCATTTCCAGTCGCTGGCCTTGATTCGTTCCAGCAGGTCCAGGCCGTTGCCGCCGGGCATCACCAGATCCAGGATCAGCAGATCGACCTGATGCTCGCGGAGCAGGGTCAACGCTTCCCCAACGCTAGCCGCCTCATGAATCCGCTTGAAACCTTCCCGCTCAAGTACCAGCTTGACTGCGGCGCGAACCACCGGATGATCGTCCACAATCATCACTGACTTCATGGCAACTCCCTGTGCAAAGACTCAACGAATGCCCGTCGGATAACGCCGGGGCAGACGCAACGGCTGCGCCAGGACTGTTGCATGGGAGAAAGGCAGAATCTACCTGTCAGAAATGACAGTGCCGACGAACGGTATGTCGCAATCACCCGGCGTACCGCTGATAACGCTCCTGCGACGATGGATCAATGATCGTCATCAACATCTGGATACACCGCAGATCAGGCAGCGCCGCATGGCTCACTTGAACTTTCGGTTGCCGGCTGGCCGGGATCGCCGGCAACTGTGCCCGTTGGCCGTCGAAAATCAGTGCGTGGCGAACCTGCGGGTTATCGAGAAAATAGCTGAGCAAATCCAGTTCACCTGCCGCCAGCGCGGCATTGACGACAACCAGGTCGAACGGCTCGCAACCGTACTCGACCAGGGTCAGCATTGAAGCAAGGTCCTGCACTGGCGCCACTCGGTAATAATCGAGCTGATTGAACAACCGCTCGATCAGCAACCGGTGAAAGTGTTGCTCGTCGGCGATCAGGATGCGCAAAGCTTTATTCGGCATCGGAGCCTCTCTGGAAAGCGCGGTTTTTTGGATGCGCGGAGGCTACGGGAGACGCACGAATGTTTCTGTAGGACTTTTCCTAAAAAACCGCCACTTCCAGCCATTACTGCCATCCAAACCGCCGAATGTAGAAACCCTTCACCGCCTGAGTCAGCCCCATGTACGCCAGCAGGATCAGCGGCAGGAACACGAAATACAGCGACGGCAGCGCCTGCAATTTGAAGTAGTGCGCCAACGGCCCCATTGGCAGGAAAATCCCCACGGCCATGATGATCCCGGTCATGACCATCAGCGGCATGGCTGCGCGGCTTTGCAGAAACGGGATTTTCGGTGTGCGGATCATGTGCACGATCAAGGTCTGGGTCAGCAGCCCGACCACGAACCAGCCGGACTGGAACAGGGTTTGATGGTCCGGGGTATTGGCGTCGAACACGTACCACATCAGGGCAAACGTGGTGATGTCGAAGATCGAACTGATCGGACCGAAAAACAGCATGAAGCGCCCGACATCCGCCGGTTGCCAGCGCTGCGGCTTGCTGAGCATTTCTTCATCGACGTGATCGAACGGGATGGCGATCTGCGAAATGTCGTAAAGCAGGTTCTGCACCAGCAGGTGCATCGGCAGCATCGGCAGGAACGGAATGAACGCGCTGGCCACCAGCACCGAGAACACGTTGCCGAAGTTAGAACTGGCGGTCATTTTGATGTACTTGAGCATGTTGGCGAAGGTCCGGCGCCCTTCCAGTACGCCCTCCTCCAGCACCATCAAGCTCTTTTCCAGGAGGATGATGTCGGCCGCTTCCTTGGCGATATCGACGGCGCTGTCCACCGAAATACCGATGTCGGCGGTGCGCAGCGCCGGTGCGTCGTTGATGCCGTCGCCCATGAACCCCACGACATGGCCGTTGCCTTTGAGCAGACGCACGATGCGTTCCTTGTGCGACGGCGTGAGTCTGGCAAAGACGTTGGTGGTCTCGACCGCTACCGCCAGTTGGGCATCGCTCATGCGCTCGATGTCGTTGCCCAGCAGCAGGCCTTGTTGTTCCAGGCCGACTTCGCGGCAGATCTTCGCGGTCACCCGTTCGTTGTCGCCGGTCAGCACTTTCACCGCGACACCATGAGCGGCCAGGGCCTTCAGGGCCGGGGCGGTACTTTCTTTCGGTGGATCGAGGAACGCCACATAGCCGATCAGCGTCAGCGCCTGTTCATCCGCCAGGCTGTAAGTGTCGCGGCCTTCGATCATGGGCCGTGCAGCCACGGCGACTACCCGCAGACCTTCAGCATTGAACGCGGCAGTGACCTGGCGAATCCGCGCCAACAGTTCATCGGTCAGCGCTTCATCAACCATGCCGTGGCGCACACGCGTGCAGACCGCCAGTACTTCTTCCACCGCACCTTTGCAGATCAGCAAGTGCGGTTGATCGCGCCCGGCGACCACCACCGACATGCGTCGGCGGGTGAAGTCGAACGGAATTTCATCGACCTTGCGAAACGCCGTGCCGATCTTCAGCTCACGGTGGATTTCCACGTGCTCAAGCACCGCCACGTCCAGCAGGTTTTTCAGGCCGGTCTGGTAGTAGCTGTTGAGGTAGGTCATTTCCAGCACGTCGTCGGAGTCGTTGCCCCAGACGTCTACGTTGCGGGCGAGAAAGATTTTGTCCTGGGTCAGGGTGCCGGTCTTGTCGGTGCACAGCACGTCCATGGCGCCGAAGTTCTGGATCGCGTCGAGGCGTTTGACGATGACTTTTTTACGCGACAGGAACACCGCGCCTTTGGCCAGGGTCGAGGTGACGATCATCGGCAGCATTTCAGGGGTCAGGCCCACGGCAATCGACAGCGCGAACAGCAGCGCTTCGGTCCAGTCGCCCTTGGTGAAACCGTTGATGAACAGTACCAGCGGCGCCATCACGAACATGAAGCGGATCAACAGCCAGCTGATTTTGTTGACCCCGGTCTGGAACGAGGTCGGCGCGCGATCGGTGGCACCGACACGCTGGGCCAGGGCGCCGAAATAGGTGTTGTTGCCGGTGGTGAGAATCACCGCCATTGCCGTGCCGGACACCACGTTGGTGCCCATGAACAGGATGTTGTCCAGGTCCAGCGGGTTGCCGGTGTTGCTGTCCTGCTGGCGGGGAAACTTTTCCACCGGCATCGATTCGCCGGTCATCGCCGCCTGGCTGACGAACAGGTCCTTGGCGCTGAGCACCCGGCAATCGGCAGGGATCATGTCGCCGGCCGAAAGCACGATCAGATCGCCCGGCACCAATTGCTTGATCGGCACCTCGGTGCGGGATGCCTCCCGGCGCAGCACCGTGGCGGTGTTGCTGACCATTGCCTTGAGGGCGTCGGCGGCCTGGTTGGATTTGCTTTCCTGCCAGAAGCGCAACAAGGTCGAGAGCACCACCATCGAGAAAATCACGATGGCGGCTTTCATGTCTTCCGTCAGCCAGGAGATCACCGCGAGCAAGGTCAGCAGCAGGTTGAACGGGTTTTTGTAGCAGTGCCACAAGTGGGTCCACCAAGACAATGGCTGCTCATGCTCGACTTCGTTGAGGCCGTATTGCTCGCGCAATGTGTCGGCTTCCCGTTCACTCAAACCGTCGGTGTGGCTGCCAAGTTTTTTCAGCAAGGGGCCGGTGGCGCTGTTGGCAGCGGCGACCAGGGTTTGCGCCAGCGTTGGCGGAACTTCACGGCTGACCGTGGTGTCGGTGAAGCTTTCCAGCAGCGCCAGTCGGCGAAAGTGTCGGCCGATGTGACGGGTGCGCAGGAATCCGGCGAAGAATTCCTTGAGCAGGGTAAGGTTCATGGCGTTGCCCCCGGGGTCAGCCGGGAGACCTTCAAGCAGGCGTGTCGAGTCGCTGCGATGACGACAGGCACGTCGAACATCACACACGGTCAAGCGTCGATGAGAGGGAGGTCGGGACACGGCGCAAGCGTGGCCGCTATCGGGATTTCCGCTGCTCGCTTATCGGCGAGACAACGGCAGCAGGCTGCGCGTTATCGTGCCGGGAGGGTGCCGGTTATCGAAACCGGCCGACGACTGTCACTCGAACAAGTACCCAATGAGGGTCTCCGCTATTGATGAAAACGCGCGAAGCTTAAGCCCCGATTTGTGGAGAGTAAACGAAGGAACGGTGGGTGGTGGGGGAATCGCGGGGTTCTTCAGGAAGGGTTCAGGATTCTGGATTTGTGCTGCCTTTGAGGGCCTCTTCGCGAGCAAGCCCGCTCCCACATCTTGATCTCTGTCATACACAAAATCTGTGTTCACTGGAGATCCACTGTGGGAGCGGGCTTGCTCGCGAAAGCGGTTTAACAGGCGCCGAAGATCTTAGCTGGCAGTGGCCAACAACAAATCCACCACCGAACGGCGATGCCCACGGTGCTTGCCATGGTCATACAACGACCCGGCAATCTCATCCGCGCGAATCGGCAGGATCGACAACAGCGTGTCGCTCAAACCGTGGCTCGCCTGGCAGAAGCCCTGCATATAGATGCCGGCCTTGCAGCGCTCGTCAGTGATCAGTTTGTAGTTGCGATCCACCTCGAAATCACCCAGGTATTGCTCCAGCGGCGCCAGCAATTTGCGGTGCATCTGGCGCTCGTAGCCGGTGGCCAATACCACGGCATCGTACAGACGAACCGCGACTTCACCGGTGGCATTGTTGCGCACCGCCAGTTCGATGCCGCGCTCGGTGGCGGTGGCTTTCTCGATAGTGGTCAGGGTACGGAAGGTGTGACGCGCGATACCCGAGACTTTCTGGCGATAGAAAATGCCGTAGATGCGTTCGATCAGGTCGATGTCCACCACCGAATAGTTGGTGTTGTGGTACTCGTTGACCAGACGCTCACGCTCGCTGCTCGCCTGCTGGAACACCAGGTCGGTGAACTCCGGCGAGAACACTTCGTTGACGAACGGGCTGTCATCCGCTGGCTTCAGCGCCGAGCCACGCAGAATCATGTCGACCTGCACGGACGGGAAGCTGTCGTTCAAATCGATGAAGGCTTCCGCCGCGCTCTGGCCGCCGCCAATGATCGCAATGCTCATCGGCTGATTGTTCACGCAAGGCTGCTTGGCCATCTGCGCCAGGTACTGCGAGTGGTGGAACACGCGGCCGTCATCCTTCAGCGCCTTGAACGCTTCGGGAATGCGCGGCGTACCGCCGGCACTCACCACCACCGAACGGGTGGTGCGCGCGTGTTGATGCCCTTGGGTATCGCGAGAGATCACCCGCAGCGCCTCGACCTGCTGGTTGTGCAGCACCGGCTCGATGCTCAGCACTTCTTCGCCGTAGCGGCTCTGGGCTTCAAACTGACCGGCGACCCAGCGCAGGTAGTCGTTGTACTCCATGCGGCACGGGTAAAAGGTGCCGAGGTTGATAAAGTCCACCAGACGGCCGTGATGCTTGAGATAGTTGACGAACGAGTACGGGCTGGTCGGGTTGCGCAGGGTTACCAGGTCCTTGAGGAAGGAGATCTGCAACTCGCTCTGGGTCACCAGGGTGTTGCCGTGCCAGCGGTAGTCCGCCTGCTTGTCGAGAAACAGAACATCCAGCTCGCCCTGGGTCGGCCCGCGCTCTTGCAGAGCGATGGCCAGCGCCAGGTTCGAAGGGCCGAAACCGACGCCGATCAGGTCGTGAACGATGGGCGATGCAATTGCCTGTGTCATTTCCAGTGTCCTCTGGATGAACCCCTCAACAAGGGGAATAAGCCTAAGTGACCTGATGCAGGACAGCAGGTCGTCTGTTGAGTAGGAACGAGGACAATGAAAAAAAATTTAGAGAGAAGGGATCAATGGGCGTCCCACTGGCGCATCCGCACGCGGCAATGTTTCATGGCATTGACGATGTGCTTCTCCACCAGCGCGCGCGAGATACCGAGGTGGTCGGCAATTTCCGGGTGCGACAGGCCATCGATCTTGCGCAGCAGAAAACTTTCGCGACACAACCGCGGCAATTCCGCCAGGGCACGCTGGAGCATCTCCAGGCGCTGGCCATGATCGAGGCAGTTGTGCGGGGACGGTGTGAAGTAGCGCTCTTCGTTGTCGAGCACGTCCAGCGATTCGACCTGGCGCAAGGCGTTGCGGCGATGATCGTCGATCACCAGGTTCAGCGCGGTGCGATAAAGGAAGGCCCGGGGCTGCTCGATCGGCGTGTCACTGGAACGCTCCAGCACCCGCAGATAAGCGTCATGCACCACATCTTCGGCCACCTGACGGTTGCCTAGCTTGGCGTTCAGGAAACACACCAGCTCGCGATAGTAGTTTTCCAACATGACTCCCGGCCGCACAGGGTGCGGTTTCTATCCTTGAGCCACTTCTGCGACCGCACAAATGGGCAGTGGCAAGATGGTGGCAGTTCGAGCCGCGTAATTTATAGTAATTCTCATATAGATTTAAAGTGTTGCTTTGACTTACCCGATAAATAGTCATGTGCTACACCTGTGGCGATGGGATTTATCCCCGTTTGTATCGACCTGTTTCCGCACCTAAATTCCCCGCGACTTTCCTCGTTTACAGGACAGCTCCCCGTGTCTGTCGGCTCCCCGACAGCGTTCGCCTGCCGCCGTTTTTCGTGCGCAGGTTGAACGACGGGCCGATACCCATTGGCCGGAACCCTGCATGAAACGTCCCCGACAGACCCGACGCGCCCTGCTTTTAGCACTTTGTCTGATCCCCGTTATCGCCATCGCCACCTGGCAAGTGATCCCGCCGGGCCGGGATAAATTCGCCACCGTGCAAGTCAGCCGTGGCGACATTGAAAGCAGCGTCACCGCGCTGGGCACCCTGCAGCCACGGCGTTATGTCGACGTCGGCGCCCAGGCGTCCGGGCAGATCCACAAGATCCACGTGGAAGTCGGCGACGTGGTCAAGGAAGGCCAACTGCTGGTGGAGATCGATCCGTCCACCCAGCAGGCCAAACTCGACGCCGGGCGCTTCTCCATCGAGAACCTCAAGGCGCAGCTCCAGGAACAACGGGCACAGCACGAACTGGCCCGGCAGAAATTCCAGCGCCAGCAGAACCTCAAGGCCGGCGGCGCGACCCGCGAAGAAGACGTGCAGACCGCCCAGGCCGAACTGCGCGCCACCCAGGCCCGCATCGACATGTTCCAGGCGCAGATCCGCCAGGCCCAGGCCAACCTGCGCAGCGATCAGGCCGAACTCGGTTACACGCGGATTTACGCACCGATGTCCGGCACCGTGGTCGCCCTCGACGCTCGGGTCGGCCAGACCCTCAATGCTCAGCAGCAAACACCGTTGATCCTGCGCATCGCCAATTTGTCACCGATGACGGTGTGGGCCGAAGTGTCGGAAGCCGACATCGGCCACGTCAAACCCGGCATGACCGCCTGGTTCACCACCCTCAGTGGCGGCAACCGGCGCTGGAGCAGCAACGTGCGGCAGATTCTGCCGGTGCCGCCCAAGCCGCTGGACCAGACCAGCCAGGGCGGCGGCAGCCCGGCCAGTTCGAGCAAAAGCGGCAGCGCCCGCGTGGTCCTGTATACGGTGTTGCTGGACGTCGATAACGCCGACAACGCGTTGATGGCGGAAATGACCACCCAGGTATTCTTCGTTTCGGATCAGGCGAAAAACACCCTGACCGCGCCGGTCGCGGCGTTGCAGGCCGGCACTGAAGCGAACAGGCAAATCGCCCAGGTCGTCGCTGAAAACGGCAGCCTCCAGCAGCGTGATGTGCGCACAGGAATCAGCGACCGTCTGCGGGTGCAGATCCTCGACGGCTTGCAGGAAGGCGATCATCTGCTGATCGGCCCGGCCGATGGGAGTGGCGGCTGAATGCAGACGCCTCTGATCGACCTGCAGGACATCCGCAAAGCCTACGGCGGCGGCGATTCACCGGAAGTTCACGTGCTGCGCGGCATCGACCTGTCGATCCATGCCGGGGAATTCGTGGCGATTGTCGGCGCGTCCGGTTCCGGCAAGTCGACGCTGATGAACATCCTCGGTTGCCTCGACCGCCCGACCTCGGGCGAATACCGTTTCGCCGGGCAAAACGTCGCCGCCCTCGACAGCGACGAGCTGGCCTGGCTGCGCCGCGAAGCCTTTGGTTTTGTGTTCCAGGGTTATCACCTGATCCCGTCCGGCTCGGCCCAGGAAAACGTCGAAATGCCGGCCATCTATGCAGGCCTGCCCGCCGCCGAACGCCATGCCCGCGCCGCCGCCCTGCTCGACCGCCTCGGCCTGGCCTCACGCACCGGCAACCGCCCGCATCAGCTCTCCGGAGGCCAGCAACAACGGGTGTCGATTGCCCGCGCCTTGATGAACGGCGGCCACATCATCCTCGCCGACGAACCCACCGGCGCCCTCGACAGCCACAGCGGTGCCGAGGTCATGACCCTGCTCGACGAACTGGCGAGCCAGGGCCACGTGGTGATCCTCATCACCCACGACCGCGAAGTGGCGGCCCGGGCCAAACGCATCATCGAAATCCGCGACGGGCTGATCATCAGTGACAGCGCGGTGGACACCCCTCAAGCACAGACCTCGGCCAACCCCGGCGCGCTGCAAGCGGTGGATCTGCGCAAGCGCCTGACCGAAGGCGCCGAAGCCACCGGCGCATGGAAAGGCGAATTGGTTGATGCGGTGCAAGCCGCGTGGCGAGTGATGTGGATCAACCGCTTTCGCACGGCGCTGACGCTGCTCGGGATCATCATCGGCGTGGCGTCGGTGGTGGTGATGCTGGCCGTCGGCGAAGGCAGCAAGCGCCAGGTCATGGCGCAAATGGGTGCTTTCGGCTCCAACATCATTTATTTAGGTGGCTCATCACCCAACCCACGAACGCCGCAGGGCATCGTCACCCTGGATGACGTCGCGGCGGTGGGAAGCCTGCCGCAAGTGACGCGGATCATGCCGGTCAACGGCCAGGAAGCCGGGGTGCGTTTCGGCAACCTCGACCACTTGAGCTACGTCGGCGGCAACGACACAAATTTCCCGGCCATCTTCAACTGGCCGGTGGTGCAAGGCAGCTATTTCACCCAGGACGATGAACGCAACGCCGCGGCGGTCGCAGTGATTGGCCACAAGGTGCGGACCAAGTTGCTCAAGGACGTGGCCAACCCGATCGGCCAGTACATCCTCATCGAGAACGTGCCATTCCAGGTGGTCGGCGTGCTCGCGGAAAAAGGCGCCAGCTCCGGCGACTCCGACAGCGACGACCGCATCGCCATCCCCTACTCCGCCGCCAGTGTGCGGCTGTTCGGCACCCATAATCCCGAGTACGTGGCCATCGCCGCCGCCGACGCACGCAAGGTCAAGGAGACCGAAATCGCCATCGAGCAATTGATGCTGCGCCTGCACAACGGCAAGAAGGATTTCGAACTGACCAACAACGCCGCAATGATTCAGGCCGAAGCGCGCACGCAAAACACCCTGTCGCTGATGCTGGGCTCGATTGCCGCGATTTCGTTGCTGGTCGGCGGGATCGGGGTGATGAACATCATGCTGATGACCGTGCGCGAGCGCACGCGGGAGATCGGCATTCGCATGGCCACCGGCGCCCGTCAGCGCGACATCCTGCGCCAGTTTCTGACCGAAGCGGTGATGCTTTCGGTGGTCGGCGGACTCGCCGGGATCGCCCTGGCGCTGATCGTCGGCGGCGCGCTGATTCTCAGCGAAGTCGCCGTCGCGTTCTCTTTGATAGCGGTGCTCGGCGCCTTTGGCTGCGCCTTGGTCACCGGTGTTGTCTTCGGCTTCATGCCGGCCCGCAAAGCTGCCCGACTCGACCCGGTCACGGCCCTTACCAGTGAATGATCTCTCCATGAAGCCGCAACTGAGTTTACTGACCCTCTGCCTGCTGCTCGGCGCTTGCGGCACGCCCGCCCAGCGCCCGGAAAGTGGCCTCCAGCCGCCCGCCTCCTGGCAATCACCGCACACGAAAGACGCCACCCGCAGCAATCTGCAATGGTGGACGCAGTTCGGCAGCCCGCAATTGGATCAACTGATCGAACAGGCGCGGGCCGGCAGTTACGACCTGGCCGCCGCCATCGCACGGGTGCGCCAGGCGCAGGCAGAGACGGTGGTTGCCGGCGGCTCGCTGTTGCCCGAGGTCAAGGCCGGCCTCAACGCCAATCGGCAAAAACTGCTGCGCGGCAACGGTTACAGCCAGCTCGATGCCGACAGCGACAACAAGGCCGTCGATTACTTCAATGCCAGCCTCAGCGCCACTTACGAAATCGATTTCTGGGGCGGTCAGCGGGCTTCCCGTGACAGCGCGCAATTCGCTTTGCAGGCCAGCGAGTTCGATCAGGCGACCGTGGAGTTGACGCTGCTCAGCGGCGTCGCCAATACCTACGCGCAGGCCTTGTCGCTGCGCGAGCAAAGCCGCATCGCCGAGCTGAACCTGACGAACGCGCAGAACGTGTTGAAGCTGGTGCAGACCCGTTTTGACTCAGGCTCCGCGACGGCGCTGGAGCTGGCACAGCAGAAGAGCCTGGTGGCGGCGCAACAACGGCAATTGCCGCTGGTGCAGCAACAGGCTCAGGAGGCGTTGATCGGTCTGGCCGCCCTGCTCGGCCGGCCGGTTCAGGAACTGGGGCTGGGTCAGGAGCGCTTTGATCAGCTGTCATGGCCGACCATCGCGGCCGGCGCCCCCAGCGAACTGCTCACCCGCCGTCCGGACATCGCTCGTGCCGAAGCGCAACTGGCCGCCGCGCAAGCCGACGTCACCGTGGCCCGTGCGGCGATGTTGCCGAAGGTCACGTTGAGCGCGGAACTGGGCTCGGGCGCAGATCGTGCGGCGGACATGCTGCGCAATCCTTTCTACAACCTCACCGCCGGATTGCTTGCGCCGGTGTTCAACAACGGCCACTTGAGCGCCGAGCGTGATAAAGCCACGGCGCGCCAGGAAGAATTGCTGGAGACGTATCGCGGGGCGATCATCAACGGCTTCGCCGATGTGGAAAAAGCCCTCAACAGCATTCGCGGGCTGGATGCACAGCGCCAGTGGCAAAGCGAAGAACTGAGCCAGGCGCAGACCGCCTTCACTATCGCGCAAAGCCGTTATCAGGCAGGGGCCGAGGATTTGCTGACCGTACTGGAAACCCAGCGCACGCTGTATGCGGCGCAGGATTTGAATGTGCAGCTGCGGTTGTCGCGGTTGCAGGCGAGCATTGCGCTGTACAAGGCGTTGGGTGGCGGGTGGCAGGTTCTTTGATTTGAGTTGCCAGTGAGGGCCTCTTCGCGAGCAAGCCTCGCTTCTACAGGTATAAATGATGCCCTTGTAGGAGCGAGGCTTGCCCGCGAAGAACGATAACTCGGTCTATCGGTTTAACTGGTAATCGGCTTGGCCTTCAAATGCCGTGCATACCAAGGCCGCTGTGGCACTTTGCGGAACAGGTCCGCCAGTTTCTTCTCGTCTTCACCAAAGGTGATGCGCAACGCCAGTTTCATGGTTTCCGGGTCCATCTCGACCGACTTGCCCGCCTGCAACCCCGGCGTCGTGTTGCAACCATGGGTGCTCGGCCCCAGCCACGGATCGTCCACCTCAACCCAGCGCCCCGGCGCAAACCACGCCACACCGCTGACCTCCAGACGACTCACCTCCCCCGGATGAAAACGCTCGTGAGCGCGAAACCAGTCTTCCAGGCGATCATCGATCCAGCCGTGAAAATGCCAGAACACTGGGTTCACATGGGAAGAAAACGGGTCGCCGAGAAAGTCGTTTTCTGGCGCATACCAGCGCGCGGAAAAGTCTGCCGGATCCCGGGCAAACGGCACCGGCTGGCCATTGGACGGATCACGCGGCACTGAGGCCCAGCGCATGTGCAGCCAGTCATGCAGCCCCAGCTCGACCTCGGAACCGAACTGCCCCAGGGTGAGCTTCGACAGATAACGCGGATCCCGATAGCGCGACTCCCAGACCTGGAAGTTGCTGTGATACGTCTCGGCGGTCTTGATGTCGCTGACCCATTGCGAATATTCGGCATCGTCGTCGGCCTGCCAGGTTGGCGGCAGCGCGGTGCCGTCGTGGTTGTCGCAGTAATTGGCGAAGCCGATGCGATCGCGCACCAGTTCCGGCTGCGGCAACGGAAAGTGCTGCCACGACGGCAAGTCCTGCATCGAACGCGCCGTGCCCAGCATGTGCCGGTGCATGAAGAAAAAGTCCACGCCCGAGCCATTGCGATCCTTGCGCGGGCCGCGGGCATCGCGCTCCTTGTCGCGCGGGCCGGGCTGCCAGCCGATGCCGCGCAGGGCGTTGCGTTTGTCTTCGGAGAGGGTGTGCCACTTGTCCCGCGAGGCATGCCAGAGCTGGTGAAACAGCCGATGTTCGGCGGACACCAGCCACGCCAGCAGCGGTGCATTGAGACCGGCTCGCTCGCGGGCCTCGGGGAAAACCCGTTTGACGGCGATGAAGCGATTGTCCTGGGCGGTCATCATCAACGGGCGATCGAGGTTCAATACCCGCCCACTGAGCGTGCCGCTGCCGGCGTTGCCGAAACCGGCCCAGACTTCGTCCAGCGACATGCTGAATTCGTAATCCGGCGTGCCGTTGGCGGCGTCGGCACTGACCAGCCGCCAGCTCAACTCAGCCGGCTTGGCTTCTGCCAGATCGCCCAGCACCCGGTAGCGCGGTTCATCGCCGGAGCGCAAACGCTGGGCGGTGTCGAGGAATCCGATCAGGCCGCGACCTTTGTGGCCGACGTCGAGAAACACTTCCAGTCCGTCCCGTGGCAGGCCTTCAATACCGGCGTCACGCCCTTCGAAACGAATCTGCCAGACGCCACGCAAGGTGTTCGCCAAATGCTGGCCGGCGACATCCGCCACATCGAATGAAGCTTCGCCGGGGGTGATCGTCGGATCCGGTTTCGTCCATTCGCGATGCCCATAAAAAGCCGCAGGCACGGCGGCGCCGGTCAGCGCCAGGCCTGCCATGAACCATCGTCGAGAAATCGTCATTGCCCTACCTGTGTCAGCCATGAAGCAGGCTTTATCCAAGCTAGAACGTTTGTTGCCTGCAAAAATTTAAAAGCATCGCGGGCAAGCCTCACACCTACAGGTCCTGCATTAACCCGTAGGAGCGAGGCTTGCCCGCGAAGAGGCCATCAGTCCCACTAAATTTCTAACCGGGCCACTCGTTCTTCCCAGATAGCAAAGGCCCCTGCGCCCGCACCGGGGCGGCGAACCTGACTGAGATGGCAATGACAAAACCACGTTCGAAAAAGGCTCTCTACATCGGCCTGCCGCTGGCCCTGGCGATCAGTGCCGGGGCAGGCTTTGCAGCCTGGGATTACTGGTTCAAGGACAATCCCGGTTACCCGGCCAAGGTGATGAAACAGGCCGATGAGCTGCAAGAGCGCATTCTCTCCTTCGACAGCCACGTCACCGTGCCGCTGGACTTCGGCACCGCCGGCAATGAAGCAGACAAGGACGGCACCGGGCAATTCGACCTGGTCAAGACCGGCCGCGGTCGCTTGTCCGGCGCGGCCCTGACAATTTTCGGCTGGCCGGAAATCTGGAACGGCGCCAACGCCCCGCATCGCCCAACCGCCGGTTTCGTCGACGAAGCCCGGTTCGAGCAGGAAGCCCGCTACAAAATCATCAGCACAATGGTTCGTGACTTCCCCAATCAGGTCGCCATCGCCTACACCCCGGACGATTTCCGCCGCCTGCACGGCGAAGGCAAGTTCGCGATCTTCATGAGCATGCTCAACGCCTACCCACTGGGCAACGACCTGAACGCGCTGGACACGTGGGCCGCTCGCGGCATGCGCATGTTCGGTTTCAGTTACGTGGGCAACAACGCCTGGGCGGATTCGTCCCGACCGCTGCCGTTCTTCAATGATTCGCGAGACGCCCTTGGGGGCCTGTCGGAGATCGGCAAACAGGCGGTGCATCGTCTCAACGATCTGGGTGTGATCATCGATGTGTCGCAGATGTCGACCAAGGCCCTGGAGCAAGTCGCCCAGTTGAGCCGCACGCCGATGGTCGCCTCGCACTCGGCACCGCGCGCCTTGGTGGACATCCCGCGCAACCTCAGCGATCAGGAAATGCAACTGATCAAGAACAGCGGCGGCGTGGTGCAGATTGTCGGCTTCCCGACCTACATCCGCCCGCTCAGCCAGGCCACTCAGGACAAACTCAACGCCCTGCGCGCACGCTTCGACCTGCAACCGCTGCAAGGCCTGGAAATGGCGCTGATGCCGGGCGATCCGATCATCACGGTCTGGTCCGAGCAACGCTTCGGCGAGTATGCCGGCCAGCTCTACGCCATCGTCGACGAAGAACCGAAAGCCACCCTCAAGGACTACGGCGACGCGATTGATTACGCGGTGAAAAAAATCGGCATCGACCACGTCGGCATCAGTTCCGACTTCAACGACGGTGGCGGTCTGGAGGGTTGGAAGGATGTCAGCGAAGCTCGCAACGTGACGGCCGAGCTGATCAGTCGCGGCTATGGCGAAGCCGATATCGCCAAGCTCTGGGGCGGGAATTTCCTGCGGGTCTGGGACCAGGTGCAGAAGTCGTCCAGACCGGTAGCGAAAAACTGATGCCCTCTTTTGAAAAAGCGAACCGAGCTCATGACTAACCGCCGTTCATTCCTCAAGCAGGCCGGTATTCTTGCCGCTGGCCTGCCCCTGAGCAGCGCCGTGAATCTACCGGCGCTGGCTGCCAATCCACAGCCGCTGCCCAAGGACAAATGGGCGCAATTGCGTTTGTTGTTCGATCAGGATCCGGACTACCTGCACTTTGCCAATTTTCTGGTGACGTCCCACCCACGCCCAGTGCGTGAGGCAATTGAACGCCACCGCGCCAACCTCGACCGCAACCCGGGCCTGGCGATGGACTGGGACCTGGGCGAAACGGAAAAACGCGAGCAAGCGGTTCGCGTCTGGGCCGGTCGTTACCTCAAGGCCAAGCCCGAACAGATTGCGCTGACCGGCAGCACCACGGAAGGCCTGTCGCTGATCTACGGCGGCATCCATGTGCGGCCGGATCAGGAAATCCTCACCAGCGAACACGAACACTACGCCACCAACTACGCCTTGGGTTACCGCCAGCAGAAGGACGGGGTCAAGGTGCGCAAGCTCAAGCTGTTCGAGAACAGCCACAACGTTTCGGCGGATGAGGTGCTGGATTCGATCGCCAAAGGCATCCGCCCCGAAACCCGCGTGCTGGGCATGACCTGGGTGCAGTCCGGCAGTGGCGTGAAGCTGCCAATCGGTGAAATCGGCAAACTGGTGGAGGAGCAGAATCGCAACCGCGAGGAAAAGGACCGCATCCTTTACGTGGTCGATGGCGTGCACGGATTCGGCGTCGAAGACCTCGACTTCCCCGACATGCACTGCGACTTTTTCATCGCCGGCACCCACAAATGGATGTTCGGCCCGCGCGGCACCGGGATCATCTGCGCCCGTTCCGCCGAGCTCAAGGATGTGACGCCGACGATTCCGACCTTCTCCGAAGCCACCACGTTCTCGACCATCATGACCCCCGGCGGTTATCACAGCTTCGAACATCGCTGGGCCCTGGACGAGGCGTTCAAGCTGCACCTGGAACTGGGCAAGGCCGAGGTGCAGGCGCGCATCCACGCCCTTAACACCTATGCGAAAAACCGCTTGCTGGAACACCCGCAGGTCGAACTGGTCACGCCAAACAGCCCGGACTTGTCGGCCGGTTTTACCTTCTTTCGGATCAAGGACCGTGACTGCGAAAAGATTGCCGTTCAGTTGATGGAAAACCGCGTGGTCTGCGACTCGGTGGACCGCGACGTCGGCCCGGTGATCCGCATCGCGCCAGGCCTGCTCAACACCGAAGACCACATCGACCGCTTCATGGCCTTGCTGAGCAAAACCGTCTAATGCTGCACCTGTGGCGAGGGAGCTTGCTCCCGCTGAATTGCGCAGCAGTCCCTTTCTTTGGGGCCGCTTCGCTGCCCAGCGGGAGCAAGCTCCCTCGCCACAGGGACGCCAGTTTTCTTTCAAATCGAGACGACAGATGAACCGAGATCTATTAATCGTGCCCCTCAAGGCATTCGCCCTGACCGCCCTCCTCGCCGGCCTGTTGCCAACCACCGCCCAGGCGGCCACCACCCCGCAACCAGGCAAAGTATTCAAGGACTGCCGCGACTGCCCGGAAATGGTCGTGCTGCCCGCCGGCACCTTCACCATGGGCACGCCGGACGATGAAGTCGGTCGCGAGCCCGACGAAGGTCCGATGCACGAGGTGACCTTCGCCAAACCGTTCGCCATGAGCCGTTTCCAGGTCACCGCCGGTGAATGGGACAGCTACGTGCGCGAGAGTGGCGTGACCATCGCCAACGGTGATACCCGGCCGGGTCGTGAATGCGTCGCCAGCAAACCGCGTTACCCGCAAGGCCCGCGTCAGCCGGCGGTGTGCATGAACTTCGATGACGTGAAGCACTACGTCGCCTGGCTCTCGAAGAAGACCGGGCAGAAGTACCACATGGTCAGCGAAGCCCAACGCGAATACGCCGCACGCGGCGGCAGCCAAGGACCGTTCCCCTTCCCGTTCGATGAAGGCAAGGAATACAGCATCAGCCAACACGCCAACACCTACGGGCCGGCGGACGGTTACAGCTACAGTTCGCCGGTGGGCAGCTATGCACCGAACGCGTTCGGCCTGTACGACATGCACGGCAATGTCTACGAATGGGTCGAAGACTGCGAACACCCGGACTACGTTGGCGCGCCCACCGATGGCAGCGCGTGGGTAGAACCCAACTGCGAAGCCGTGCGCATTCGCGGCAACGACTGGGGTGAAGCGCCAGTGTTCTCCCGCTCCGGCAACCGCAACAGCCAGTACCCGCAGGAGCGTGGCGACTGGATGGGGTTCCGTATCGTGCGTGAGCTTTAAACCTACACTTTCGTGCATCACCAAAATCCCCTGCGGGAGCGAGCCTGCTCGCGATGGCGGCGTAACAGTCAACGTATATGTTGAATGTAAGACCGCTATCGCGAGCAGGCTCGCTCCCACAGGGGGTGTGGGGTGTCAGTCATGTTGCTGACTACTCACCGCCAGTCGGCCGGGTTGTAAATTAACCCCTCGATCAGACGTTCTACTGGGTATCTGCCTTTATACCCAAGGAACTGTCTTCCATGACCCAGCCTCCCCGTGGCGCCATCGGCGAGTTGTTCGCCCTGTTGAAACCGTTTCGACTCATCGTCGCCGCGTCCATTATCCTGGGCATGGTCGGCGGCCTGAGTGTCACCGTGCTGCTGGCGACCATCAACAACGCCCTTCATTCGGACACCGGCCTGACCCAGGGCGTCGTTGCACTGTTCGGCGGTCTGTGCCTGGTGGCGCTGCTGAGTTCGATCTGCTCGGACATTGGCACCAACTATGTCGGCCAGCACATCATCGCCACCCTGCGCAAGCAACTGGGCGAAAAAGTGCTCTCGGCACCGATCGAACAGATCGAACGCTACCGCAGCCATCGCCTGATTCCGGTATTGACCCACGACGTCGACACCATCAGCGATTTCGCCTTTGCCTTCGCCCCGCTGGCCATTTCCATGACCGTGACCCTGGGCTGCATGGGCTATCTGGCCATGCTGTCATGGCCGATGTTTCTGATCATGGTCGTGGCAATCATCATCGGCACTGGCATTCAGTACTTCGCCCAGAGCCTGGGCATCAAGGGCTTCTTCGCCGCCCGCAACGCCGAAGACGAATTGCAAAAGCACTACAACGCCATTGCTGAAGGCGCCAAGGAACTGCGCATTCACCGCCCACGCCGCCAGCGCATGTTCAACTCGGGTATCAAGGGTACGGCCGACTTCATCTGCAAAACCCAGATCAAATCGATCAATACATTCGTGATTGCGAAGACGTTCGGCTCGATGCTGTTCTTCGTGGTCATCGGCCTGGCACTGGCCCTGCAATCGTTCTGGCCGAGCGCCGACAAATCGGTGATGAGCGGTTTTGTCTTGGTGTTGCTGTACATGAAAGGGCCACTGGAACATCTGGTCGGCACATTGCCGATTGTCAGTCGTGCGCAGATTGCCTTCCGCCGCATTGCCGAACTGTCCGAGCAATTCTCTTCGCCGGAACCGCACCTGCTGCTCAGCGACCAGGGTAAAAAAGCTTCGCCGGTGCACAGCCTGGAACTCAGCGATGTGCGTTACACCTTCCCTGCCGCACCGGGCAGCAACGCCTTTTCCCTGGGGCCGGTCAACCTGAAAATCGAACAAGGCGACATCATCTTCATCGTCGGCGAGAACGGTTGCGGCAAGACCACCCTGATCAAATTGCTGTTGGGACTTTACCCGCCGCAGCATGGGGAAATCCGCCTCAACGGGGAGATCATCAGCGCCGTCAACCGCGACGATTACCGTCAGTTGTTCACCACGATCTTTGCCGACTACTACCTGTTCGACGACGTGGTGCAGGGCGACACGCACATTCCCGAAGACGCGAACAAATATCTGCAACGCCTGGAAATTGCCCACAAGGTCAGCGTCCAGGACGGCCGCTTCACCACGACTGACCTTTCGACCGGCCAGCGCAAGCGGCTGGCGCTGGTCAACGCCTGGCTGGAAGAACGGCCAGTGTTGGTGTTCGACGAATGGGCAGCCGACCAGGATCCGACATTCCGGCGGATTTTCTACACCGAGCTGCTTCCAGACCTCAAGCGCCTGGGCAAGACGATCATCGTGATCTCTCACGACGACCGCTATTTCGACGTTGCTGACCAGTTGGTGCGCATGGAAGCAGGACAAGTAATGACGGCCCTCAACCCAGCCTGATACGACCCCGCAGCGCGTTTAATCAAGGCAAAAACGGTCCCGCACGCTCGCGATAGCAAATAAGTTCGCGATTTGCGGGATTTTTTTCCGGTTTTTCTGCGGTGTTGCGTCTAATTATCATTAACTAATAAAACTGCCCACGTACTTCAGGAGCATTCCGAGCGATGCAAAGCTTAACGTTGTCCCGCGCACCTCTGGCATTGGCCGTCTCCCGACAAAATCCCCGCCGCACCGTATTGTCCGGCGCCCTGCTGACCCTGCTGTTGCTGGGCACCACACAGGTACAAGCGACCCCGGTCGATGTGAATGTACCGGCGCAGCCGCTGTCCAGCGCACTGCAGCAATTGGGTCAACAAGCCAACCTGCAAATTCTCTACAGCCCGGAGACGTTGTCGGGCCTGAAATCGAGCGCGGTGTCCGGTCACCTGGAACCGGAACAGGCGCTTAATAACTTGCTGCTGGGGAGCGGCATCACATTCCAAATGACCGGCAACACGGTCTCGCTGATTCCGCCGGCAGGTACCGGCAGCGCGCTGGAGCTCGGCGCGGTATCGATTTCCGGCAAGGCGCCGGGGTCGACCACCGAAGGCACCGGGCTCTACACCACGTACTCGTCCAGTAGTTCGACGCGTCTGAACCTGACCCCCAAAGAAACACCACAGTCGCTGACCGTCATGACCCGTCAGCGTCTGGACGATCAGCACCTGACCAACCTCAGCGACACCCTTGACGCCACTCCCGGCATCATCGTGTTGCGCGACGGCCAGGGTGCCGAATCCGACGGTTACTTCTCCCGTGGTTTCGAGATTCAGAACTTCGAAATCGACGGCGTCCCCACCGTCAAGCGCATGGACAACTACACCCAGAGCATGGCCATGTACGACCGCGTTGAAGTCGTGCGCGGTGCCACCGGCCTGATCAGTGGCCTGGGCAGCCCATCGGCGACCATCAACCTGATCCGCAAACGCCCGACGGCCGAGGCCCAGGCGAGCATCACCGGTGAAGCCGGCAACTGGGACCGCTACGGCAGCGGCTTCGACGTCTCCGGCCCATTGAACGAAACCGGCAACATTCGCGGCCGCCTGGTCGCCGACTTCAAGACCGAGCAATCCTGGATCGACCGCTACAAACAGGATTCGCAACTGGTCTATGGCATCACCGAGTTCGACCTGAACGAAAGCACCCTGCTGACCATGGGTTTCAGCTACCAGCAAACCGACGTTGACTCGCCGATGCGTTCCGGCCTGCCGACCCGTTTCTCCGACGGCTCGCGCACCAATCTCAAACGTTCGCTGAACTCGGCACAGACCTGGTCTTACAACGACCACGAACAGACGAGCTACTTCACCTCGATCGAACACCAGTTCGACAACGGCTGGAGCGGCAAGGTCGAGTTCACTCACTCCGAGAACAAATTCGACGAGGTGTTCAACTACGTCAACGGCAGCCTCAACCCCGACGGCAGTGGCACCACGCAGTTGCCGGTTCGCTTCTCCGGCACACCACGTCAGAACAACCTCGACGCCTACCTCACCGGGCCGTTCAGCCTGCTGGGGCGCGAGCACGAGCTGATCGCCGGCGTGACGCTGTCCAACTACTACGAAAACGTGCCGAACTACGGTGGCTGGAAATATGACTATTCGGGCTCTCCGGCTGGCGCCATCGACAACCTGCTGAACTGGAACGGCGACTCGGTCAAACCGGACTTCGCTGTCACCGGCAAAAGCACCACCGACGAAACCCAGTACGCGGCTTACCTGGCCACCCGTCTGCACGTCACCGACGACCTGAGCGTGCTGTTGGGCAGCCGCGTCATCGACTGGCATCGCGAGATTGAAGACAAGCCATACGGTGCGGCAGAGACCAAGACCAAAGAGTCCGAAACCGGCGTGTACATCCCGTACACCGGCGTGGTTTATGACCTGAACGACACTTGGTCGCTGTACGCCAGCTACACCAAAATCTTCAACCCGCAATCGTCCTGGGTTCGCGACGTCAACAACAAACCCCTGGACCCGATGGAGGGCACCGGCTACGAGGTCGGTATCAAGGGCAGTCACTTCGACGGCAAGTTGAACTCCAGCGTCGCGCTGTTCAAGCTTGAACAGGACAACCTGGCCATCTGGATCGATACCCCTGGCGGCAACACCTACAAGTCCGAGCAAGGCACCACCACCAAAGGTGTCGAGTTCACGCTTGACGGTGAACTGGCCGAAGGCTGGCAGGCGTCTGCCGGCTATGCCTACGCCGTCAGCACCGACTCCGATGACCAGCGCATCGTCACGACCCTGCCCCGTCACAGCCTCAAGACGTTCACCAGCTATCGCCTGCCTGGCGTGCTGGACAAGGTCACCCTCGGTGGTGGCGTGAACTGGCAGAGCAAGACGGGCAACGACCTGCACACCTTCACCCAGGGCAGCTACGCTGTTACCAACCTGCTGGCCCGCTATGACATCAGCAAAAACCTGAGTGCCTCGGTCAACCTGAACAACGTGTTCGACCGCGAGTACCTGAGCTACGCCGGCGACCACGGCATGTACGGCGCACCGCGCAACATCATGACGGGCTTCAAGTACAACTTCTGATTCAACAGGCGTAACAAAAAAGCGCACCGGCGAAACCGGTGCGCTTTTTTTATGGGTGATGGTTTTGTAAGGCCGTACGGCTAATAAAAAAGTCACCAAGCCACACTCCTGCAGCTTGGTGACCTGCAATCCTTTTTTTCAGGCAACTACCGGATACATCCCACCTCGCAACACGCCAACCAACACCTGATAAATTTCCTCAACTTCCTCGGTCACCATGCGCATACGCAAAAAGTCATGCACATGCCCCGCAAACTCACGACACGCCAACAGACCATTCACACCCGCCAGACGCTCGGCGTAAGCCCGTCCCTCGTCCACCAGCGGATCGAAGCCCGCCAGTGCCACATAGGCAGGCGCCACGTCCTTGAGGTCGGGACACAACAGTGGTGAGAAGCGCCAGTCGCTGCGATCCTCGATGCTGCGCGCGTAGTGCTGGTAAAACCATTCCAGGGTATCGCTTTCCAGCAGGTAACCCTCGCCCAGCAGGTCCATGGATTCGCGTCGCTGCGAAGCATCGGTCACCGGATAGCACAACAGTTGCAGGCACGGTTTCAACGCATCCGGTTCGCGCGCCTCGAGTGCCAACACTGTCGCCAGGGTGGCGCCGACGCTGTCACCGCCAAACACCAGACGCGTCAGGTCGAGACCAAACTCGCCGGCCTGGCTGCGCAACCAGTCCAGCGCGTCGGCGCAGTCGTGCAGCGCCGTGGGGAATTTATGCTCGGGTGCGCAGCGGTAGCCCACCGACAACACCGCACACGGGGTACGCGCGCAAAACTCACGGCAGATGCCGTCGTGGGAGTCGAGGCTGCCGACCACAAAGCCACCGCCGTGCAAGAACAACAGCACGGGTAGCGCGGTGGTGCGTTGCAACGGACGGTACAGGCGCAAGGCCAGGACACTGCCGTCACGGGCGATGTGCTGCATCTCGCTCACTTCGACGTCCGGTGCCGCCCAGCGCATCTGTTGCGAGGACTCTTCGAACGCCTGTCGCGCCTGCTCGGGCGTCGAGCGGTGGAAAGCCATGGCGCCGTCCTGATTGTCTTCGATCAGATCGAGAAACGCGGCCACTTCAGAATTCAATGACATGAATAACATCCCGGGTCGATGCTCCTCAAGAGCGATCGACCCTTTGAGTAAAGGTTGAGAGGTCGACTAGACCGCCGCCTGTTGCAGACAATGTTCGACCAGCGCTTCCAGCTCCGCCTGATAGTGCTGCATCAAGGTTTCGATGGTGCTCGGGCGATAACGTCGGGTGCTGTAGATGCAGCGCATCGACAACTTGCCGTCAAACACCTGGCCGACCACTTCCAGCCAGTTGCCCAGCCCGGCTTCGAGGCTGTAGGTATCGCCGATTCCCTCTTCGGCCGGCATCAGCATCGCCTGCTCATCGAAGGTCTGGTCGAATTGCCCCAGGTAGTTGAAGGTCAGCCGCGCCTGAGGCAATGCCGCCAGTTGCGCCTGCACGGGATTCTCGGCCATGTAGCGCAAAGCGCCGTAGCCGACACCTTTTTGCGGCACACCCGCCAGTTGATCCCGAACGGCGGCGATGGACGCTCCGAAACCCTGTTCCGCCAGGGGCGCCAGACGCACCGGGTACATGCTGGTGAACCAGCCCAGGGTACGACTCAAGTCCAGGCCTTCGACCAGATCCTCACGACCGTGCCCTTCGAGTTGCACCAGCACCGAAGACGCTTCACTCCAGCGGCACAACACGCGGCTCAGGGCCGTCAGCAACAGGTCGTTGATTTGCGTGCCGTAGACCGCAGGTGCCTGTTTGAGCAGTTGCCCGGTGCGTGTTGCGTCCAGGCCCATGAAGGTCTCTTCGCGGTAACGCACCTGGTTTTTGCCCCGCGGGTTGTCGCACGGCAAGTCCTGACCCGGTTGATCGAGCTGTTCCAGCCAATAGTCCAGCTCGCTGTCGACCAGCATCGGCACCTGCGCCGCCAGGCCATCGGCCCAGGCACGATAGCTGCTGGTGCGCACATCCAGCACCGGCTCACGGGTCTGGCTGAAGGCTTCGTAACTGAGTTGCAAGTCCTGCAACAGCACACGCCAGGACACCGCATCGATAACCAGGTGATGAACCACCATCAGCAAGCGCACCTCGCCGTCCGGCAGGCTCACCAGCATCGCTCGCAACAACGGACCTTCAGCCAGGTTCAAACTGCGTTGCGCCTCATTGGTCAGCGCCTCCAGTTGCGCGACGTCACTGACTTCACGTTGCCACAGCAACGGGTTCTGCGCAGCCAGACGCAAGCTGTCCTGCACCGATTGGTAGTGCTGGAACCAGCGACCGCCGTCCTGGAAGAAGCGCAAGCGCAGGGAGTCGTGCTGCTCCAGCATCCGCTGCAGCGTGCGCTCCAGCGCCCGGGCGTCGAGTCCTTGGCGGGCGCGTAACATCATGGCCTGATTGAAGTGGTGCGGTTCGCTCATCTTCTCGTCGAAGAACCATGCCTGAATCGGAATCAAACCAAAGGCGCCGGCCTGGGCCACATGGGTGGTATCCGGCGCCAGGGCTGCCTGGACGACCACCTGCTGATCGAACAGGTTGCCGATAGTCTGAAAGCGCATCAGGTCACGCAGCTTGATGTCCAGTTTCAACTCAGGGTGGTTACGCGCCTTGGAGATCACCTGCAGGCTGAGAATCGAATCACCGCCCAACTCGAAGAAGTTGTCGCTGATCCCCACTTGCTCCACTTGCAGGACGTCGGCCCAGATCTGCGCCAGCAACGCCTCTTCAGCGGTGCGCGGCGCTACGTAATGCCCGGCCTGCAACTCAGGTTCCGGCAGGGCTTTGCGATCGAGTTTGCCGTTCGGTGAAATCGGCATCCGCGCCAGACAGATCACCTGCAGCGGCACCATGTACTCCGGCAACTGCGCCCGCAGCGCGGACTTGAGGCGATCACCGGCTTCGTCTTGCGCACAGACCACGTAGCCGATCAGTTGCTTGCCGGACACACCGTCACGGGCAATCACCACGGCATCGCTGACGCCGTCCTGGGCCCGCAAGCAGGCCTCGATTTCACCCAGTTCGATACGAAAGCCACGGACCTTGACCTGATGATCGACACGACCGACGTAATCGAGGATGCCATTGGCGCGCAAACGCACCAGGTCGCCGCTGCGATACAAGCGGCTACCCGGCTCGCCGAACGGGTCCGGCACGAAGCGCTCAGCGGTGATCGACGGGCGACCGTGATAACCCCGGGCAACCCCGTAACCACCAATGTGTAATTGCCCGGACAAGCCTTCCGGCAACGGATTGAGATCATCGTCCAGGACCCACAACGAACGCTGACCGACCACCCGTCCGATGGGCGCATAAGCCGCCGCACACGCTTCATCGTTGGCCGCCTTCCAGAGCATCGGCGTGACCACCGTTTCTGTCGGGCCGTAACCGTTGGTGATGTATTGCGGACTCAGTACCCGGCGTACTTGCGCCAGCGTCTGCTCCGGCACGGCGTCCCCGCCCAGGCAATAGATACGCACCTTTGGCGCGCTCATGCCGCTGCCTTCTACGTATTCGGCCACCTGTTTGAGATACGCCGGCGGGAAGCAGGCGATGTCGATCGACAGATTCTGCAACGCCTGACTGGTCTGCTCCGGCGTCCACAATTCATTATCGCGCAGCACCAGCGTGCCACCGAACGCCAGCGTGGTAAGCCAACGCTCGTGGGCCCCATCAAAGGCGAACGACATGAAATGCAATTCGCGGGTGGTGTGATCCATCTCATACAGCTCGCGGATCGCCTGGCAATGCATGCTCAGCGGGCCATGGGTAACGGCCACGCCCTTGGGCACACCGGTGGAGCCGGAGGTGTAAATCAGATACGCCAGGCTTTCTTCCCAGACCTGCACCGCCGGGGCGCTGTCGGGATACTGATGACCGTCGAAATGATCAAGATCCAGCAGCGCTAGCTCGGCCGGCAACGGCAGGCGCCGGGCCGCCGCCCCACGGCTGATCATCTGGTTCATGCCCGAATCTTCGATCATGAAAGCCAGACGTTCGCTCGGATAATCGATGTCCAACGGCACATAGGCCGCACCGCTTTTGAGTACCGCAAGCAACGCCACCAACATGTCGAGCGAACGCTCCAGCGCCACACCGATCAACACTTCAGGACCGGCACCGGTGGCCATCAGGTGATGGGCCAATTGATTGGAACGGCGCTCCAGTTCGGCATAGCTCAAGACCTGCCCGGCACACTCTGCCGCCACTGCGTGCGGACGCGGGACCACGTGCGCTGCAATCAATGCCGGCAGCAGCTCGCGACGATGGACCGCTTGCGGTTCCCCTCCCCACTGTTGCAGCGCCTGCCATTGCTGCGGCGCCAGGCGTTGCAGGTTACCGAGCCGTTCAAGCGGCGCATCGAGCATCGCTTGCAGGGTCATCTCCATGGTCTGGCGAATCCGCTCGACCGCTTCGACACTGAAACGATCCCGCAGGAACAGGTACTCGATCGACAGTTCTTCGCCGAGGTGAACCGCCAGGTCCATCGGGAAGTTGGTCACGTCGTGGCTGGCCGAGGCGCCGAAACGCAGCCCGCCTTGAGCCTGTTCCAGTCGTTGGTCAATCGGGTAGTTTTCGAACACGATGATGCTGTCGAACAACGGCTGGCCGCCCTGCCCCGACCAACGCTGGATATCCGCCAGCGGCGCGTGAGCGTGTTCGCGCAGGTCAAGGTTGTAGGCTTGCAAGTCGCTCAGCCAGTCGTTCAGGCGTTGGGCCGGTTCCAGGTTCTGGATCACCGGCAAGGTGTTGATAAACAGCCCGAGCATGCTGCCGGCATTCGGCAAACCTTCCGGACGCCCGGCCACCGTGGCGCCAAACGCCACGCTGTGCTGACCGGTGTAGCGCTGCAACACCAGCAGCCACGCGCCTTGAATCAGCGTGTTGGCAGTGATGCCCTGGGCGCGGCAATGCTGTTGCAGCGTCGCGGTCTGTTGCGCATTCCATTGGGTGTACAGGGCTTGATGCCCGTACTCCGTGGAGTCATGACGCGGGTGCATGGCCTGACTGAGCGCCGTCGGTTCGGCCAGGGCCTTGAGGTGGCCTTTCCAGAATTGCTCCAGGCGCCCCTGATCCTGATCCTGCAACCACGCAATGAAATCACGATAGCGTCCGCTCTCGCCTTCCACCTGCCCGGTGGCGTAATGCTGCAGCACTTCACCGAACAGCTGCGAACTGCTCCAGCCGTCCATGAGGATGTGGTGGCTGGTCCAGATCAATTGATACTGATCGGCCCCGGTGCGCACCAGCCGCGTGCGTTGCAGCGGCATGCGGTTCAGATCGAAACCCTTGACCCGCTCCAGACGCGCGAACTCGGCCAGTTGTGCTTCATCCATCGGGCCGTCGACCGCTTGCAGATCAACCACCCCCTGACGATGCACCACCTGCACCGGCGAGGCTTGGCCATCCTGCCAATGGAACGAGGTGCGCAGAATCTCGTGACGCTGCACCACGCATTCCCACGCCGCGCGAAAGCGCTCGATGTCGAGGCCTTCCACCGACAAGTTCAGCTGATTGACATACAGGTCGTTGCCATCGTCGGACAGGGTGTGGAACAGCATCCCCTGTTGCATCGGCGACAACGGGTAAATGTCTTCGATCTCTCGCACCGGCACCGGCAAACCGTCCAGACGGGCCTGGCTCAACGCCGCCAACGGGAAGTCCGACGGGGTCAGGCCAAGGCTTTCCGGCGCCAGGCAATGCTCGATCAGCAGCGCCAGTTCCCGAGCGTAATCGTCGGCCAGCGCCTGCACGGTGGCGGTGTCGAACATCTGTTGGCTGAACGTCCAGGACAGGCTCAACTCACCGCCATACACCTGACCGTTGAGGGTCAGCCAGTTGCCCAGCGGGGCGAGGTCACTGAGTTCGTCGCCGGCACTTTCACTGGCTGGAACGAACAACGCGGCCTCGTCGAACTGGCTGTCGAACTGGCCCAGGTAGTTGAAGGTGATCCGTGGCATGGGCAGCGCGGCCAGTTGCTGACGCACCGACTCGTTGCCCAGGTAACGCAAGGCGCCGAAGCCAATGCCTTTGTTGGGGATGGCCCGCAGTTGTTCCTTGATCTGCTTGATCGAGTCATCGACCGTCGCTGACGGCGTCAAGCGCACCGGGAACAGGCTGGTGAACCAGCCCAGGGTGCGGCTCAGATCCACCGCGTCGAACAGGTCTTCGCGACCGTGACCTTCGAGCTGGATCAGGGCCGAGGCATCACCGGTCCAGCGGCAGATGACCCGCGCCAACGCGGTCAACAACAGGTCGTTGACCTGGGTGCGATAAGCCGCTGGCGCCTGTTGCAGCAACTGGCCGGTCAGGGCCTTGTCGAGTCGGGTCTGCACACTGTGCGCGTAGCGGTTTTGCAGGCTGGCGTCAGGACGTTCGCAAGGCAACGCCGGTGCGGCGCCTTGCAGTTGTTCAGACCAAAGCGCCAGTTCAGCGTCCAGGGTGCCAGCGTATTGCTGCAGGTGCTCGCCCCAGGTTTTGAACGCGCTGGTCTTGGCCGGCAGGGCAATCGAACGGCCGGCCTGGACTTGGGTGAACGCGGTTTGCAGGTCTTCGAGCAACACGCGCCAGGACACGCCATCGACCACCAAATGATGCACCACCAGCAAAATGCGCTGGCTGTTGTCGGGCAAATCGAGCAACACACCGCGCAGTAGTGGACCGTTTTGCAGGTTCAGGCTGCGCTGGGCTTGCTGGCAGGTGGTTTCGAGCTCGTCGGCATCGGCCAGCGCCGTTTGCCACAACAATCGTTGACCGGCCTCCAGCGGCCGGTGACGGGCGGTCCAGCCCGACGCCGACTCGTTGAAGCAAAGACGCAGTGCATCGTGATGCTGCACCAAGGCCTGCAGCACTTGCTCGACGGTATCGGCGTGCAACTGAATGGACGTTTTGAGCAGCAGCGACTGGTTCCAGTGATGACGCTCGGGGATGTCGCCGGCAAAGAACAGCTGCTGTAGAGGCAACAACAGGGCTTCGCCGCTGACCGGACCTTGATCAATCATCAGCGCGGTACTGCCCAGTTGCGCTACAGCGGCCAGGGCCTGCACGGTCTGGTGCTGGAAAAGATCCTTGGGCGTGAATTGGATACCCGCTTGACGGGCACGACCGACCACTTGAATCGAGATGATCGAATCACCGCCCAATTCAAAGAAGTTATCCGTCGAACTGACGCGCTCCAGGCGCAGCACATCGGCCCAGATCGCGGCGATGCGCTGTTCCATGTCGGTGCGTGGCGCCACGTAGCTGTGTTGCGTCAGGTTAGCATCCGGCTTTGGCAATGCCTTGCGATCCAGCTTGCCATTCGGCGTCAACGGCAACTGCGCCAGCAGCATCAGATGCGCCGGCACCATGTGTGCCGGCAGGCTGTCCTTGAGCCGGCTCCTGATGTCGTCACGCCAAGCGACTTGCAGATGCTCTTCAAGCGGTTGCGTCGGCACCAGATAGGCTGCCAGATGTTTGCCGCTCGGCCCGACATGCGCCAGCACCACCGCTTCGCGGACGGCGGCAAGCTCCAGCAAGCGTGCTTCGATCTCACCCAATTCGATGCGGAAACCACGGATTTTCACCTGGTTATCCACACGACCTTGATAATCGAACACGCCGTCCTTACGCTCGCGCACCAGGTCGCCGCTGCGGTACAGCCGCGCCCCCGGCGCACCGAACGGGTCCGGGACAAAGCGTTCGGCGGTCATCGCCGGACGGTCCAGGTAACCCCGGGCCAGGCCCGTGCCGCCCAGGTATAACTCGCCCATGACGCCTTGCGGCAGTGCATTCAAATCGTCGCTGAGCACACAGGTACTGCGGTCACCGATGCGCGTGCCGATGGGCGCATAAGCCGCGCCGCAAACGTCATTGCGGCCGGCCTTCCAGATCAGCGGCGTGACCACGGTTTCGGTCGGCCCATAGCCATTGATGATGTACTGCGGCGCCAGCGCTGCC
The DNA here is from genome assembly GCF_059695935.1 of Pseudomonas sp. LBUM1660. Lineage (NCBI taxonomy): Bacteria > Pseudomonadati > Pseudomonadota > Gammaproteobacteria > Pseudomonadales > Pseudomonadaceae > Pseudomonas > Pseudomonas sp. LBUM1660. The sequence goes on from NZ_CP166795.1 coordinate 4,270,855, forward strand.
CGTGCCCGCTCGAAGCTGTCGTTGGGCACGGCGTCGCCGCCGAAGCAGTAGATGCGCACTGCTGGCGGGTTGCCGACGTGCTCGGCGTGTTCGGCCAATTGCTGCAAATACACCGGCGGAAATGCCGCCACGGTCACGCCGTGCTGCTGCATGGCGCTGTAGGTCTGTTCCGGGCTCCAAAGGCTGTCGTCGCGCATCAGCAGGCGCGACCCATGTGTCAACGGCGTCAACCAACGCTCGTGGGCACCGTCGAAAGCGAACGACATGAAATGCAGCTCGCAATCGTCCGGGGTCATTTCGTAGCGTTGGCCGATGGCTTGGCAATGCATCGCCAGTGGGCCATGGGCGACACACACACCTTTGGGTTGACCGGTGGAGCCGGAGGTATAAATCACGTACGCGAGGTTTTCGTCGTGAACGCTAGTCTGTGCGGCAGTGCCGGGAAAATCTTCGGTCGACAGTCGATCCAGTTCCAGTGCACGCAAACCATTGCTCAGGGGCAATTGCTGGCTTAACACCGAGTCGGTCAACAACAGCGCGATGCCCGAGTCTTCGATCAGGTAAGCCAGACGTTCACGGGGATAGCTGGCATCCAGCGGCACATAGGCGCCGCCGGCCTTCAAAACGGCAAGCAACGCCACCAGCATCGAAGGGCTGCGGGGCAACGCCACACCGACGCGAACTTCCGGCCCTACGCCTTCGGCGATCAGCAGGTGCGCCAGTCGGTTGGCCTGGGTGTCCAGCTCGCCAAAGCTGAGCACCTGAGCGCCGCACCGAACCGCTTCACGCTCGGGCTGTTGCGCCGCGATCACGCCAATGCGTTGATGCACCGGCAGCGGGTCAGTGCACGGTTGCGGGATATTGCTGGCGTGCAGACGCGTCTGTTCGGTGGCGCTGAGCAGCGTCAAGGCTCCGACCCGCGCGTTGGCGGATTGGCAGAATTGCTCAAGCAACGAGACCAGTTGCGCGTTCAACCGGACAATCGCGTCCAGGCTGAAATGTTCCCGGGTAAAGCTGTAATGCAGCGACAGCGTCTGACCCAGGTTGACACCCACGGTCAGCGGGTAGTTGGTCTGCTCCGACGTGTCCACCGGGCCGAAACTCAAGCCCAGGGGTGCGCCCTGCTCCAATGCTTCGGAAATCGGATAATTTTCGAACACCAGCAAGTTGTCGAACAGACCATCGCTGCCCTGCCCCGACCAGCGCTGAATGTCGGCCAGCGGCGTGTGCTCGAAGTCGCGCAGCGACAGGTTCAACGCCTGCACCGCTTGCAGCCATTCGCTGACGCTCAGTTGCGGTTCGGGACGGGCGATCACCGGCAAAGTGTTGATGAACAGCCCAACCTGTTGCTCAACGCCTGGCAAGTCGGCCGGACGACCCGACACCGTGGCGCCGAACGCAACCGTCGACTGACCGGTGTAGCGTTGCAATAGCAACAGCCAGGCCGCTTGCACCAGGGTGTTGAGGGTGACTTTCTGCTCCCGCGCAAACTCGCCCAGGCGTAGCGTGGCAGTCACATCGATCAAGTGCTGATGCTGGTCGTGACCCGCGCCGACGCCCTGAGCCGAGCCGTCCGCCAGGCCTTGGGCCAGGCGTGTCGGCTCATCGAGCGGGGCCAGTTGGGCCATCCAGAACTGTTCGCTGGCCTGACTGTCCTGACGTTGCAGCCAGGCGATGTAATCGCTGTAGCGCCCGACAGTCGCCGCCGGTGTCTGGCCGGCATAGCGTTGCAGCACCTCGCCCAACAGCTGTGAGTTGCTCCAGCCATCCATGAGAATGTGGTGGCTGGTATAGAGCAATTCATGTTGATCGTCAGCGGTACGGACCACGACCAGGCGCAACAACGGCACTTGGGTCAGGTCGAAGGGCTGATTACGCTCGGCCTCGGCCAGGGCGTCCAGCGCCTCGGATGATTGCCCGCGCCAGTCGTGAACCGTGAACGGCAATTCGGCATGGCGCTCGACGATTTGCAGTGGACGATCCAGATCACCGCCCCAGACAAACCGTGTGCGCAAGATGTCGTGCGCCTCCAGCGCCGCTTGCCAGGCCTGGCGGAAACGCTCGACATCCAGCCCTTGCACCGCGACGCGCATCTGGTTGATGTACTCGCCCGAATCCTGCTCATACAAGCTGTGAAACAACATGCCCTGCTGCATTGGCGACAGCGGATAGATGTTGTCGATCCGCTCCGGCTCGTTGGCCAGCGCGTCCAGTTGTTGTTGGTCAAGCCCCGCCAGCGGGAAGTCCGAAGGCGTGACACCGCGATGGCGGGCGTCGCAGCAGTGAGCGATCAAGGCGCTCAGTTCCCGGGCATAGTCGTCGGCCAGATGCTGGACCGTGGCTTGATCGAACATTTCGCGGCTGAAGGTCCAGCTCAGGTTGAGTTCGCCGCCATACACCTTGCCGTTGACGTCCAGCCAGTTGGCCAGCGGTGCCAACGGGCTCTGCTCGCGACCGGTGCTTTCACTGGCCGGAACAAACAGCGCCGCTTCGTCGAACTGGCTGTCGAACTGCCCCAGGTAGTTGAAGGTGATGCGCGGTGCAGGCTGCGCCGCCAGGGTCTCACGGGCCTGGGCATCGCCCAGATAGCGCAAGGCGCCGAAGCCGATGCCTTTGTTCGGCACCGCGCGCAGTTGTTCCTTGACCGCCTTGAGCGAGTCGGCCAACGCGGTGGCCGGGGTCAACTTGATCGGGAACAGGCTGGTGAACCAGCCCACGGTGCGGCTCAAGTCGATGTCGTCAAACAACTCTTCGCGGCCATGGCCTTCGAGTTGAATCAGGGCCGAGGCCTGACCGGTCCAGTGGCAAATGACCCGCGCCAGCGCCGTCAGCAACAGGTCGTTGATTTGCGTGCGATACGCCGCCGGGGCCTGTTGCAGCAGTTGCCGCGTCAGGTCGGCGTCGAGTCGGGTTTCGACGCTCAGGGCCTGGGCGTTTTGCAAACCGCCGTCGGGGTGGTCGCACGGCAAGTCGGCAGCGACGTCAGCCAGTTGCTCGGTCCACCAATGCAGCTCTGGTTTCAAGGCCTCGCGGGCATACGTTTGCAGGTGCTCGGCCCAGTCCTTGAACGGGCTGGTCTTGGCCGCGAGTTTGATCGGTTGACCGCTTTGCAATTGCTCACAGGCGCGCTGCAAATCTTCCAGCAGCACCCGCCATGAAACGCCATCGACCACCAGGTGATGGATCGCCAGGAACAGGCGCTGACTGCCATCGGCCAGGTTCATCAACACGGCGCGCAGCAGTGGCCCAGCCTTCAAATGCAGACTGCCTTGGGCCACATCGCACACGGCTTCGATTTCGTTGGCGTCTTGCAGCGCCACGCATTGCAACAATGCCTGGGCATCGGCCGGACGGTGAGTCGCGGCCCAGCCGTCCTCGGTTTGGGTGAAGCTCAAGCGCAGGGCATCGTGGTGCAACACCAACGCCTGCAACGCCCGCTCAAGAATGGCGGCGTCCACCGCGTTGGCCGGCTTGAGCAACAACGACTGGTTCCAGCGCTGACGCTCGGCAATTTCGGTTTCAAAAAAGCGTTGCTGGAACGGCAGCAGCGGAGTGGTCCCGGTGATCGGGCCTTGTTCGATGCTCAAGGTCGAATCGCCGACCTCGACGACACGGGCCAACCCCTGAATAGTCTGATACTGGAACAGGTCTTTGGGCGTCAGGCGCAAACCGGCCTGACGGGCGCGACTGACCACCTGAATGGAAATGATCGAATCGCCGCCCAGGGCGAAGAAGTTGTCAGTCACACCGACGCGGTCCAGGCCCAGCACGCCTTGCCAGATCTCGCACAACTGCTGCTCGATCTGGTTGACCGGGGCCAAATAGGTTTGCTGCACCAACGCCGCATCCGGTTTCGGCAGGGCCTTGCGATCCAGTTTCCCGTTGGGAGTCAACGGCAACGCATCGAGGAACAGCAGGTGCGCCGGCACCATGTATTCCGGCAGATGTTCGCGCAGCGCCGCTTTGAGCACTTCGCTCAACCGCGCTTGTGCCTCGACGTCATGGGTGATGACCGTCGGCACAATGTACGCCACCAGTTGCTGACCGCTCGCGCCGTCCTGCGCCAGGACTGCCAGCTCACGCACGGCGTCTTGCTGCAACAGCCGCGCTTCGATCTCGCCCAGTTCAATACGGAAGCCGCGAACCTTGACCTGATGGTCGATACGCCCGACATATTGCAGGCTGCCGTCCGCTTGATAACGGGTCAGGTCGCCGGTGCGATAGAACCGCTCGCCCGGTGCGCCAAACGGGTTGGGCAGGTATTTTTCTGCCGTCAGCCCGGGACGCGCCAGGTAACCCCGGGTGATCCCGGCACCGGCCAGGTACAACTCGGCCGCGACGCCCAGCGGCACGGGTTGCAACTCGCCATCGAGGACATAACTGGCGGTGTGCTTGAGCGGCCGGCCAATGCTCGGCTGGCCACCGGCGGTGCGGCGGGTCCAGGTGGAATAGGTGGTGTCTTCCGAAGGGCCGTACAGGTCGTAGACGTGCTCGACCGTCGCTTGCCCATACAACGTGTCGACCAGGCTTTGTTTGAGCGGCTCACCGGCCAGATTGATGATGCGCACACCGGGTGGAATGTCGCCGTTGCGCTGCAATGCGGCAATGGCCGAGGGCACGGTGTTGATCAGGCGTACCTGATCGCGGGCCGGCAACTGCGCCAGCTCGAGGGCATTGCGGGCAATGATCAGCGACCCGCCATTGGCCAGGGTGACAAACAGCTCCCACACGGACAGGTCGAAACACACCGACGTGGAGGCCAGAACACCCTGGATGTCGTCGCGGCTGTAGACCGATTTCGACCAGTCGATCAGCGCCAGTACGTTGCGATGGGCAATCGCCACGCCTTTGGGTTTGCCAGTGGAGCCGGAGGTGTAAATCACATAGGCGAGGTTGTCCGCCTGCACCCGAGTGACCGGCGCCGTCTGCGCAAAACCAGCAAAGTCGGCCTCGGCATTGTCCATCAACAGCACATCGGTGCCGCTGACGACCGACAGACTCGCCGCCACCTCTTGCTCAGTCAGCAAGCACAAGGCGCGGCTGTCTTCGAGCATGTAGGCCACGCGCTCGCTCGGATAGTCCGGGTCCAGCGGCACATACACACCGCCGGCCTTGAGCACGGCGAGCAACGCAATCAGCAGGTTTTCCGAACGCTGCATAGCGACGCCGACCCGCACTTCCGGGCCGACCCCGCGCTCGATCAAGGCATGCGCCAACTGATTGGCCCGGCCTTCGAGGGCGGCGTACGTCAGGTGACGCTCGGCGAACGTCACCGCCCGGGCGTCAGGCGTGGCAGCGGCTTGCCGGGCAATGAGCTGGTGAATGCACAGGTCGCTGGCGAACGGTTCGTCCGCCCGGTTCCAGACGCGCAACATCAATTGCTGCTCGGCCCCGTCGAGCATCGGCAATTCACCGACCCGTTGCTGCGAACTGGCCACGATGCCCTTGAGCAACGACTGCCAGTGCCGGCCCATGCGCTCGATGGTGGCGGCCTCGAACAAGTCCGTGGCATAAATCAGCGACGCCCAGACGCCGTCCGGTGACTCATGGGTTTCCAGGGTCAGGTCAAACTGCGCCGTCAGGCTGTCCCAGTTCACGCTCTCGACCGCCAGGCCCGGCAACTGCATGGCCTGACCGGTCTGTCGGGCACCGCTCTGATGGTTGAACATCACCTGAAACAACGGGCTGCGACTCAGGCTACGCTCCGGTGCCAAGGCTTCGACCAATTGCTCGAACGGCAGGTCCTGATGCGCCTGCGCCCCCAGGGCCGACTGCTTGGCCTGGGCCAGCAGCGCGCTGAAGGTCATGCTGCTGTCGATCGTCGCGCGCAAGACCTGGGTGTTGACGAAGAAGCCGATCAACCCTTCGGTTTCAGCGCGATTGCGGTTGGCAATCGGCACGCCGATACGGATATCGTCCTGACCGCTGTAACGATGCAACAAGGTCTGGAACGAGGCCAGCAGCAACATGAACAGCGTCACGCCTTCGCGCCGTGCAACCTCCTGCAAGCCTTTGCCCAGTGCGCCTTCAAGCGGCAAGTCGAGTCGTGCGCCACGGTAACTTTGCACCAGCGGACGCGGATGATCGGTGGGCAATTCCAGCACACCCGGATCGCGACCCAGGTGCTCGACCCAATAGGCCAATTGACGCTCGCGCTCCCCCGCGTCCATCCAACTGCGCTGCCACTGTGCGAAGTCGGCGTACTGAATCGGCAACGGCGCCAGCACCGCAGGCGTGCCGCGGGCGAAACCGGCGTACAGTTCAATCAGCTCGCCGACCATCACCTGCATCGACCAGCCATCGGAAACGATGTGATGCTGGACCATCACCAACACATGATCGTCCTCGGCCAGACGCAGCAAGCGGACTCGCAACAGCGGGTCCTGTTCCAGGTCGAACGGCCGGGCGATTTCAGCCTCGATCAGACCGCGCAGTGCGGCCTCATCGATTGCCGAGTCCACCGCGCGCACCTCAAGCTGCAGCGCAAACGGTGGGTTGATCAGCTGAATGGCTCGGTCCTGATCCCCACGGGCAAAACCGGTGCGCAGGCTTTCGTGACGCTCGATCAGCGTATCGAAGCTGCGTTGCAGCACCGCCATGTCCAACGCTCCGCGCAATCGCAGAGCCGTCGGAATGTGGTACGCCGCGCTGTCCGGCTCCATTTGCCAAAGAAACCACTGCCGCTCCTGAGCATAGGAAAGCAACAGGGGCTCACCGACAGTGCGCCGAAAAATCGGAGCAATGCCATAGAGGTTAATGCCCTGTTTGCCCAGTAGAATCGCCAGCGCCTTGCGTTTCTCGGGGGAGAGTGCGCCTACCGATTCAATCAACTGCTGCATGCCGTGGTCCTCGTTAGGAAATCAGTTTTTCAAGTTCATCTGCTGATAAACGATTGAGGGCCTCCAAGGATTTAGCCAAAACATCATGAACGGGCTGCAAATCGGGTTGTAGGGCTTGAACGGCGTCGCTGAATGCCGCCAGATCGGCACTGCCGAACAGGCTGGCAAGGGGGATTTCGAAGCCCAGCAGCTCGCGCAAGCGCAGCACCACCTGGGTTGCCAGCAACGAATGACCGCCAAGTTCGAAGAAGTTATCCGCCAGGCCCACTCGCTCCACTTTCAACACGTCAGCCCAGACCTCGGCGATTTGCTCTTGCAACGGGCTGACCGGTGCCACGTAGGCGTTCTGCAACAGATTCGCATCCGGTTGTGGCAGCGCCCTGCGGTCGAGTTTGCCGTTGGTGGTCAGCGGCAGTTGATCGAGCAACAGCAAATGCGCCGGCACCATGTAATCCGGCAGATTGCCCTTAAGTACCTGGCGTACCTGTTCGCGCCATGCGCCCTGCTCTGTCGCGGCGACAGACTGCGCAGCGACGAGGTAAGCCACAAGTTGCGCGCCACCGGCACCCGGCTGATCGAGCACCACGGCCTGGCGGATTTCGGGCAAGGCCAGCAGTTGTGCTTCGATTTCTGCGAGCTCGATGCGGAAGCCGCGAATTTTCACTTGATGGTCTATCCGTCCGCAGTACTCAATCCGCCCGTTGGCGCAGTAGCGCGCCAGGTCGCCGGTGCGATACAGCCGCGCACCGCTGTCGCTGAACGGGTTGGGTACGAAGCGCGAGGCACTGAAATCGGCGCGGTTCAGGTAACCGCGGGCGAGTCCGGCGCCGCTGACGTGCAACTCACCGATGCAACCCTTGGGCACCGGGTGGAGATCGGCATCCAGCACGTACCAGGACAAATCCGGAATCGGCTCGCCCAACGGACTGCCAGCGTCGTTGTGCAGGTCGGCCAGGGTCAGCGGTCGATAGGTGACGTGCACCGTGGTTTCGGTGATGCCGTACATGTTGACCAGTTGAGGCGCACTGTCGCCGAAGCGCTCGAACCATGGCCGCAGACTCTTGACCTCCAGCGCCTCGCCACCGAACACCACATAGCGCAGTGATGGTCGCCCGCGCTCCTGAGCATCGGTGGCCACCTGCATCAATTGCTTGAAGGCAGATGGCGTCTGGTTCAGCACCGTGATCTGCTCGCGACACAACAGCGCGTAAAACTCTTGCGGCGAACGGCTGACGCTGTGCGGCACGATCACCAGTCGGCCACCGTGCAGCAACGCGCCAAAGATTTCCCAGACCGAGAAGTCGAACGCGTAGGAGTGGAACAACGTCCAGCGATCCTCGGCGCCGAAGTTGAACCAGTGGTCGGTGGCCTCGAACAAACGCAACACATGCTGATGGGCGAGCAGCGTGCCCTTGGGCTTGCCGGTAGAACCGGAGGTGTAGATCACATACGCCAGGTTGTCGCTGTCCACCGTCACTTGCGGGTCGGTGTCCGGTTGATCCGGCTGCACTTCGCCGTCGCTGCCCAGCAGCAAGGTCTGAACCTGTGTCGGCAGCGTCAGGTGGGCGAGCACGCCAGGCTGCATCAGCAGCAAGTCGATGCCGCTGTCCTCGACCATGTACTGCAAGCGCTCGGCGGGGTATTGCGGGTCCAGCGGCAGGTAGGCACCGCCCGCCTTGAGGATCGCCAGCAGGCCGACGATCATCTCGATCGAACGTTCCGCCGCCAACCCTACCAGTACGTCGGCACCTACGCCGCGCTCGATGAGCAAATGCGCGAGCCGGTTGGCCCGGCGATTCAACTCGCGGTAGCTGAGTTGCTGATCGTCCAGACTCACGGCAATCGCGTCAGGCGTTTTGTACGCCTGGGCCGCGATTAGCTGATGCAGGCTCCCGGTTTGCGGATAGCTGGCGCTGTTGCGGTTCCAGTCGCGCACAATCAATTGCTGCTGCGCCTCATCCACCAGGCGCAACTCGCCCAGCAGATGATCCGCCGTCGATCCGGCCATTTGCCGCAACAGGTGCTGCATCTGGCTGGCGATCTGCTCGATGATCTCGGCGCTGAAATGTCGGCGCGCATAGGCGAACTGCAACGACAGCGTGTCACCCAGATCCACCAGCACGGTCAGCGGCAGGTTGGTTTGTTCGTGGCTGGACACCTGGCCAAAGCGCATGCCTTGCGGCGCGCCCTTGTCCAGCGCCTCGGCCACCGGGTAGTTCTCGAACACCAGCAGGCTGTCGAACAAGCCATCACCCCGCTGGCCCGACCAGCGCTGAATGTCTGCCAACGGCGTGTATTCGAACTCGCGCAAGGCCAGGTTCTGCGCCTGTACCTGCTGCAACCAGGCACCGATCGTTTGCTCGGCACTTGGGCTGGCAATCACCGGCAAGGTGTTGATGAACAACCCGACCTGATGTTCGACGCCTGGCAAATCAGCCGGACGCCCGGCAACCGTGGCGCCGAAAGCGACCGTTGCCTGTCCGGTATAGCGTTGCAGCAAGAGCAGCCACGCTGCTTGCACCAGGGTGTTGAGGGTGACTTTCTGCTGACGGGCAAACTCACTCAGCCGTTGCGTCTGGTCACGATCCATCAGACGGGTGTGCTGATCATGGCCGCTGGCATCCAGTGCCGGTGTGCTATCAATCCGGCCCTGGGCCAGTCGCGTCGGCTCATCGAGCGTCGCTAACTGCCCTTTCCAGAACTGCTCGCTGGCCTGTGCGTCCTGGCGCTGCAACCAGCCGATGTAATCCGCGTAACGTCCCACCGTGGCGGCCGGCGTCTGCCCGGCATAACGCTGCAACACCTCGCCGAGCAACTGCGAGTTGCTCCAGCCATCCATCAAAATATGATGACTGGTGTAGATCATCTCGTGGCTGTCATTGCCGGTACGCACCAGCACCAGGCGCAACAGTGGCGCCTGGAGCAGATCGAACCCTTCACGCAGTTGTTCTTCTGCCAGCGCGTCCAGCGCGGGCGTCAGGTCGATGCGATCACGCCAGTCATGCAAGGCAAACGGCAGGTCAGCCCGACGCTGCACGATCTGCAACGGCTGTTCCTGCTCGGTGGTCCAGACGAAACGGGTGCGCAGGATCGAATGATTATCCAGCGCGGCCTGCCAGGCCTGGCGCAGACGCTCGGCGTCCAGGCCCTGGACGCTGACGCGCATCTGATTGATGTAGTTGCCCGACCCTTGCTCGTAAAGGCTGTGGAACAACATGCCCTGCTGCATCGGCGACAGCGGATAGATGTCTTCGACGTCCGCTCCGGCATTCGGCAAGGCATCGAGTTGCGCCTGGGTCAGTGCCGCCAGCGGAACGTCGGACGGCGTGATACCGGCGTGACGACCCTGGCTGCAATGCTCGATCAGCGCCCCCAGTTCCACGGCATACTCATCGGCCAGGCGCTGGACGGTGGCTTCATCGAACATCTCGCGGCTGAAGGTCCAGCCCAGGCTCAGCTCACCGCCATACACACGGCCATTGACCTCCAGCCAGTTGCCCAGCGGCGCCAGTGGGCTCTGCTCTTCGCCGGCACTTTCGCTGGCCGGCACGAACAACGCGGCGTCATCGAACTGACTGTCGAACTGTCCCAGGTAGTTGAAGGTGATGCGCGGTGACGGCAACTCGCCGAGCACTCGACGCGCGGCCTCATCGCCCATGTAACGCAGCAAACCGAAACCGAGCCCTTTGTTGGGGATCGCTCGCAGCTGTTCCTTGATCTGCTTGATCGAGGCATCGAGGCTTGCGGCCGGTGTGAGGCGCACCGGGAACACACTGGTGAACCAACCGACCGTGCGGGTTACGTCGATGTCGTCGAACAGGTCTTCGCGACCGTGGCCCTCAAGCTGGATCAGCGTCGAGTCGTGGCCGGTCCAGCGACAAATCACCCGCGCCAGTGCCGTCATCAACAGGTCATTGACCTGCGTACGATAGGCCGCCGGGGCCTGTTGCAGCAGTTGCCGGGTCAGGTCCTGGCCAAGGCGCGTCTGCACCGTCAGGGCATGGCGGTTCTGCACGCTGCCGTGCGGGTTGTCGCATGGCAGGTCAGTCGGCGCACCTTGCAATTGCCCGCGCCACAGGTCCAGTTCGCCTTCAAGGTTTGGCGCATGGTGCTGCAAGCGTTCGGCCCAGTGTTTGAACGCGTTGGTTTTGGCCGGCAGCTTCGTCACCTGTGAGTTGCAGAGTTGCTGATAGGCACTTTGCAGATCCTCCAGCAAAATCCGCCATGACACGCCGTCCACCACCAAGTGATGCACCACTAGCAGCAAGCGCTGAGAACCATCGGCCAGGTCCAGCAACAAGCCGCGCACCAGCGGGCCATCGGCCAGATTGAAACTACGCTGGGCTTGCAGGCAGGCCTCGTGCAGTTGTGCGTCGTCGGATACAGCGCCTTGCCACAGCAACGCATGTGCGCTGTCGAGCGGGCGATGGGTAGCCGTCCAGCCTTCGCTGGTTTGATTGAACGACAGGCGTAACGCGTCGTGATGCGCGACCAGGCTTTGCAGGGCTTGTTCCAGATGTTGTGAGTTCAAGGCTACGGCCGGTTTGAGCAACACCGACTGGTTCCAGTGATGACGCTCGGCAATCTCGGTACCGAAGAACAATTGCTGGAATGGCAACAACGGCGTACTGCCACTGACCGGCCCTTGAGCAACGGTGGGGCCGCTGACACCCAAGCGGGCGACGGTGGCCAGTGCCTGGACGTTCTGGTGCTGGAACAGGTCTTTTGGGGTGAACTGGATCCCGGCCTGGCGCGCACGCCCGACCACCTGAATCGAGATGATCGAATCGCCGCCCAGTTCGAAGAAGTTATCCGTCAGCCCGACCCGCTCAAGCTTCAACACATCGGCCCAGACCGCGGCGATGCGCTGTTCCAGTTCGCTGCGCGGCGCAACATAGTCGGCTTTGCCGGTGCTGAGTTCAGGTTTGGGCAAGGCTTTACGATCCAGTTTGCCGTTGGGGCTCAGCGGCATCTGCGCCAGGCTCAGCCAGTGATTTGGCACCATGTAGTCCGGCAGTCCACGCTGCAAGTGCGCGACCAGGTCCGGGCGCCAATCGGCGCTGTCGTCGACCAGCACCACGTAGGCCACCAGTTGCTTGCCATCGACCACTGACACCGCGGCTTCACGCACAGTGGCGTGCTCCAGCAGCCGTGCTTCGATTTCACCCAACTCGATGCGCAAGCCACGCAGCTTGACCTGATGGTCGATCCGCCCGGCGTATTCGATCACGCCATCGGCGCGGTAACGGGCCAGGTCGCCGGTGCGGTAGATCCGCTCGCCGTCACCAAACGGGCTGACTGCGAACCGCTCGGCGGTCAGTGCCGGCCGCTGGTGGTAACCCCGGGCCAGACCTTCACCGGCGAGATACAACTCGCCCAGCACACCGCTTGGCACCGGCTCCAGGTTGTCGTCGAGGATGTAGCAACCGAGGTTGGCGATCGGTTGGCCGATCGGCACGCTGTCGCGGCCCTCTTCCACACAGGTCCAGTGGGTGACGTCGATGGCCGCCTCAGTCGGGCCGTACAGGTTGTACAGCGCGGCGTTCGGCAACTTGGCAAACACTTGCTGCTGCGCATCCGCCGGCAGGGCTTCGCCGCTGCAAACGATGCGTTGGAGGCTGGTGCAGCTCGCCACGTCGATATCCTGCACAAAGGCCTGCAACATCGACGGCACAAAGTGCAGCGTGCTGATCTGTTCACGGTTGATCAACGCCACCAGTTTCGCCGGATCGCGATGATCCCCCGGCGCGGCGACGACCAGTCTTGCGCCGGTCATCAACGGCCAGAAGAACTCCCACACCGAGACGTCGAAACTGAACGGGGTTTTTTGCAGCACGCTGTCACCAGCGTCCAGACCATAAGCCTGCTGCATCCAGCACAAGCGATTGGTCAGCGCCGAATGCCGGTTGCCCGCGCCTTTTGGCTGGCCGGTGGAGCCCGAGGTATAGATCACGTAGGCGAGGTTTTCGCCATCGACCGCCACGTTCGGGTTGCTCTCAGCATAACCGCCCAACGGTTCATCCAGCAGCAGCGTCTGCACGCTGGCGGACAGCGGCAGCGCATCGCGCAAATGGCTCTGGGTCAGCAGCAATTGCACGCCGCTGTCTTCGATCATGTAGCGCAAGCGATCCTGCGGGTATTCCGGGTCCAGCGGCACGTAAGCACCGCCGGCCTTGAGCACCGCCAGCAGGCCGATGACCATTTCCAGCGAACGCTCGGCGGCGACGCCCACCAGGCTTTCGGCACCAACACCCAAGCCGATCAGCTTGTGGGCCAACTGGTTGGCGCGGGTATTAAGTTGCGCGTAGCTGAGGGTTTGGTCAGCGAAGACCAGCGCCGGAGCGTGTGGGGTGTTCAAGACCTGGGCCTCGATCAACTGCTGCACGCTTGAGGTCAGCGGGTAATCGGTGGCCGTGTTGTTCCAGTCGTGCAGGATGACTTGGCGCTCGGCCGGCGCCAGCATCGACAAATCGCTGATCCGCTGGCCTGGCTCGGCCACGATACCGGTCAGCAATGCCTGCCAATGCCCGGCCATGCGCGCAATGGAGGACGCTTCGAACAAGTCGGTGGCGTAGGTCAGCGAGACCCTCAGACCGGTAGCGGTTTCGGTCGAATCCAGGGTCAGGTCGAACTGCGCCGTGGCGCTGTCCCACGCCAGGCTTTCGATACGCAAATCATCCAGGCCGGCCCTCGGTGTGTCGGCGCTCTGGTGGTTGAACAACACCTGGAACAACGGGCTGCGGCTCAGGCTACGCTCCGGCGCCAAGGCGTCTACCAATTGCTCGAACGGCAGGTCTTGATGGGATTGCGCACCCAGCGCGGCTTGTCGGGTTTGCTCCAGCAAATCGCGCACACTCAGCTCGCCGTCGATCTGCCCACGCATTACCTGGGTATTGACGAAGAAGCCGATCAGTCCCTCGGTTTCAGCGCGGTTGCGGTTGGCAATCGGCACGCCGACGCGGACATCGTTTTGACCGCTGTAACGGTGCAACAGGATCTGGAACGAGGCCAGCAACAGCATGAACAAGGTCACACCTTCGCGTCGTGCAACGTCATGCAGCTGCGTGCTCAGGTTCGAGTCCAGCGCCAGGTCCAGGCGTGCGCCGCGATAGGTTTGCACCGCTGGCCGCGCGTGATCCAGTGGCAACTCCAGTACCGGCTGTTCACCGCCCAACTGCGCAACCCAGTACGCCAGTTGTCGCTCGCGCTCGCCCGCGTCCATCCACTGCCTTTGCCACTGGGCAAAATCGGCGTATTGCAGGGTCAATGGCGTCAGGGGGTGCGGCTGGCCAGCGTGTTCGCTGGCGTACAGTTCAACCAGTTCCTGCACCATGACCTGCATCGACCAGCCATCGGAAACGATGTGGTGCTGAGTGATCACCAAGACATGATCATCCGCCGCCACCTGCAGCAGATTGATTCGCAGCAGCGGCCCGCTCGTCAGATCGAATGGCTGACGGATCTGCGTCTGCACCCAGCTCGGGATTGTGTCTTCGTCGGCTTCAAGGATTTGCGGGTGGATGTCCACCGAGCCCTGCGGGTGAATGATCTGGACGGTGCGTTCGTCATCCTGGCGGAACGTGGTGCGCAACGGTTCGTGACGCGCCACCAACCGGTCGACACTGCGTTGCAGCGCCCCGACATCCAGCGGACCATGCAGGCGCAAGGCGCTCGGTACGTGGTAGGCGGCGCTGTCCGGCTCCAGTTGCCAAAGGAACCACTGGCGTTCCTGGGCATAGGACAACGGCATGGGCTGGCCGCGCTCAAGCGCAACCATCGGCAGCGTTACGTTGTGCTGGAACGTCGCACAACACGCGGCAAAGTCCCCTAGCGTCGGATGTTCGAACAGGGTGCGCATCGGCACATCAAGGGTCAGTTCGTGACGCACCCGGGAAATCACCTGGGTGGCCAGCAAGGAGTGTCCGCCACGTTCGAAGAAGTGGTCGGTCAGGCCAATCGAGGGGGTCTGCAACACCGCTTCCCAGATTCTTCCAAGCTGAATTTCAAGGTCGCTTTGCGGCGCCACGCAGGTGTGCGGCCCCTGAGTGAGGTCAACCTTGGGCAGCGCATTGCGGTCGAGTTTGCCGTTGTTGTTGAGCGGCAACGCGGCCAGCAACACCAGGTGTGCCGGCACCATGTATTCGGGCAATGCCTGGCGCAACGCCGATTTGAGTTGATCGATCCATTGCGCTTGCACGGACTCTTCGGCATCAGGCAACCCGGCATCACTCGGCACCACGTACGCCACCAGTTGCGCACCGGTCGGACCGTCCTGGGCGATAACGGCAGCTTCGCGGACGTGATCGCGGGCTTGCAGGCAGGCCTCGATTTCGCCCATTTCGATGCGCAAACCGCGAATTTTCACCTGGTGGTCGATGCGCCCGACATATTCCAGATCACCGCCGCTGTTGTAGCGCGCCAGGTCACCGCTGCGGTAAAGCCGCGCGCCCGGCTCAAGGGCAAATGGATCGGGAAGGAAGCGTTCGGCGGTGAGTGCCGGGCGGTCGAAGTAACGCTGGGCGAGGCTGGCCGGTGCACCGATGCACAACTCGCCGACGCCACCGGCAGGCAACAATTGCCCGGCACTGTCGAGCACGTACAACGCGCGACCGGGAATAGCCCGACCGATCGGGATACCGAAACTGTCGTTGGCATCCGTCAGGCGGCACTCATGCACGCTGGACACGACCGTTGCCTCGGTTGGCCCGTAGGTGTTGAGCAAACGCACATGATTCAGGCCGGCCTCGTGCCAAAGGCGCAGCCCTTCCACCGACATGGCTTCGCCACCGACGTGTACCTGACGCAAATCGCCGAGGGTTTTGATGACACCATTGGCACACTCGCGCGCCAGCAGATACCAGTAAGCGGCCGGCAAGTCGGCAAGCGTCACACCACGGCGGACGATTTCGTCGGCCAGTTGCGTGGCATCCCACAGATCGTCACCGCGCATGACCAGCGCTGCACCCATACACAACGGCGGGTAACACTGCTCGACAAAGCCGTCGAAGCTGAACGTCGCGAACTGCAGCACGCGATCGCTGGCGTCAAGCACCGAATACTCGGCAGCGCTCTGGCAGAACTCGCGCAAGGCACCGTGGGCAATGGCAACCCCCTTGGGTAGCCCGGTCGAACCCGAGGTGTAGATCACGTAGGCCAGGTCCTCGGCCACCGCGCGGTTCAACGGATCAGTCTCGGGGTAGCCGGACAGTTCGTCGGCCTGCGCATCCAGGCTCAGGCGAGTGATGTGTGATGGCAGCGGCACTTCGCTCAGCAGACCGGATTCACACAACAACAGGTCCAGGCGGCTGTCTTCGATCATGTAGGCCAGTCGCTGGGCCGGGTATTTCGGGTCGAGTGGTACATAGGCCGCGCCGCTTTTGAGGACCGCGAGCAGGCTGACAATCAGCTGCGGGCCGCGAAGCATTGCCAGGCCGACACGCTGGCCGGGGCCAACGCCACTGGCGAGCAGGCGGTGTGCAAGACGGTTGGCCTGAGCGTTCAACTGGCCGTAGCTTAGGGTCAGTTCTCCTGCCTGCACAGCCAGCGCATCCGGAGTTGCGTGCGCTTGAGCGGCAATGCGCTGGTGCACCAGCGCGTCGTCATGCAGGCACACCGCTGGCGGCTGGCAGAGCGTCAGCATGGCCTGGGCGCCCGCGTCGTCAAGCAGCTCCATCGCGCCCAGTCGGGCGTTTGGCTGAGTGCTCAACTGGGTGAGCACGTGCTGCAGGTTGGCGCTCAGCTCAATGACTTGCGAAGCACTGAAGCGCGCCGCGTCGTAGCTGAACTCCAGGCTCAAACCTTCACCCAGTTCGATGCCTAGCGTCAGGGGATAGTGCGTGCGTTCGTGGTTGTGCAGGTTAGCGAACGACAGACCGGCCGGAGCACCTTGTTTCAGCGCTTCAGCCACCGGGAAGTTTTCGAACACCAGCAGGCTGTCGAACAGCGCCGAACCCTGTTGCCCTGCCCAGCCCTGAATATCGTACAACGGCACATGCTCGTACTCGCGCAGAGCCAGGTTCAGCCCTTGCAGCTCGCTCAGCCACTGACTGACGGTCTGATCCGGGCTCATCGCACACACCAGCGGCAGAGTGTTGATGAACAGGCCCAGCTGTTGCTCGATTCCCGGCAGCGGCGCCGAACGGCCGGCAACCGTGGCGCCAAAAGCCACGCAATCCTGACCGGTGTAACGTTGCAACAACAGGCTCCAGGCCGCTTGCAACAGGGTATTGAGCGTGACTTTCTGTTGCCGCGCGAACTCGGACAGACGCTGGGTTGCCTGCGGGTCCAGGGCAACGCGATGGACTTCACTGCCCTGCCCGCCCACCGGTGGGCGCAAGGCGTCGGCCAACAGCGTTGGCGCTTGCAGCGGTGCCAATGCAGCTTTCCAGAATTGCTCGCCAGCGGCGGCCGATTGCTGTTGCAACCAGCCAAGGTAATCGCGGTACTGCCCCAATGGCGTCGGCAACGCCTGCCCGGCGGCATAATGTTCAATCACTTCGCCCAGCAACTGCGCGTTGCTCCAACCGTCCATCAAGATGTGGTGGCTGGTGTAAATCAGGTGCCATGCATCGGCGCCGGTACGCACCAGTTTCAGGCGCAACAGCGGCGCCGTATCCAGCGCGAAACCGAGGGCACGCTCGGTATCGGCCAACGTATCCAGATCGGCCGTTTCAAGCACCTCAAGGGGCAATGTCACCTGACGGGCAATCACCTGGTGCGCGGTATCGAGGCCCTGCCAGTGGAAGCTACTGCGCAAAATATCGTGACGATCAAGGGCCGCTTGCCAGGCCTTGGCGAATCGCTGCGGATCCAGGCCCTGGACGTCCAGGCGCAACTGACTGATATAGGCGCCGACTTCCGGCTCATAGAGGGTATGGAACAACATGCCCTGCTGCATCGGAGACAGCGGGTACACATCCTCGATGGTCGAGGCCGCCATCGGCAAGGCATCCAGTTGTGCCTGGGTGATGCGCGCCAACGGGAAGTCGGACGGGGTGGCCAGCGGCGCCTTCAAGGCACAGCAGTGTTCAATCAAGTCTTGCAACTGAACGGCGTAATCTTCCGCCAGGCGCTGGATCGTCGCGTCATCAAACATCTCGTGGCTGAAGCCCCAGCTCAGGCCCAGCTCACCGCCATATACCTGACCTTCAACGGTCAGCCAGTTGGCCAACGGCGCCTGCTCATCCTGAGCCGAACCGCCCGGTTCGGTCGCAGGCACCAGCAAGGCCTTCTCGTCGAACTGTCGGTCGAACTGCCCCAGGTAGTTGAACGTGATGCGCGGTTGCGTCAGGGCCGACAATTGCGCGCCGACCGCCGGGTCCGCCAGGTAGCGCAACACGCCATAACCCAGGCCTTTGTCAGGGACGGCACGCAGCTGCTCCTTGACCGTCTTGATAGAACCATCGAGGTCGTCGGTGCTGGTCAGATTGACCGGGAACAGACTGGTGAACCAGCCCACCGTACGCGTCAGATCGACATCGTCGAACAGGTCTTCGCGGCCATGGCCTTCCAGTTGGATCAACGTGTCCGGCTGGCCGGTCCAGCGGCTGATGGTGCGCGCCAGCGCCGTCAGCAACAGGTCGTTGACCTGAGTCCGATAGGCCATTGGCGCCTGCTGCAACAGTTGCCGCGTAAGCTCGGCACCGAGGCGCCATTCGATTTTCTGCCCATGTACATTCTGCAAACCGCCGTCGGGGCGATCGCACGGCAGTTCTGCAGCGCGGCTTTGCTGGTGTTTCCAGTACGCCAGTTGCCCATCAAACCGCTGCGTCTGCTCGACGAGCCGTTCTGTCCAGGCCTGATAAGCACTGGTTTTGGCCGGCAACGACACGCGGCCGGCACTGGCCAGTTGTTCGTAGGCTTGCTGCAGGTCTTCAAGCAACACGCGCCAGGAAACACCGTCTACGACCAGGTGATGAATGATCAGCGACAAGCGCTGGCTGCCATCGGCCATGCTGACCAGCAATGCACGCAGCAGCGGGCCGTTTTCCAGGTTCAGGCTGCGTTGCGCTTCGTCGCAGGCGGCGGTCAACTGCTCGGTAGACGTGACGGCGCGCTGCCACAGCTCTGCGCGCTCGACCAGCGGTCCGTGCACCTGTTGCCAGCCATCCGCGCTGTGGCTGAACCGCAGGCGCAGGGCATCATGGTGATTCAATACGTGGGTCAACGCCGCCTCGAGCCATCCCCCGTTCAACGGCTCACGGGGCGTCAACAGCAGTGATTGGTTCCAGTGTTCACGCGCGACCACCGGTTGTTCGAAAAACAGCGCCTGCACCGGCGACAGCCGTGCTTCACCACTGACCGGCCCCTGATCGACAGCGCTGTGGCTGTCGAGCGTGGCCACCAGCGCCAGACTGCGCACACTCTGGTACTGGAACAAGTCCCGTGGGCTCAGGCGGATGCCGGCCTGCCGAGCCCGGCTGACCACTTGAATGGAAATGATCGAGTCGCCGCCGAGTTCGAAAAAGTTGTCTTCGAGGCCGACACGCGCAAGGCCCAGCACCTCCTGCCAAATGGCGGCGAGCGTCTTCTGCATGACGTCTTGAGGTTCGACGAAGGCTTGTTGCGGCACCGCATCCGGCTGCGGCAAGGCTTTGCGGTCAAGCTTGCCGTTGGCGGTGACCGGCAATTTCGCCAGCGTCATCAGGTAGGTCGGGACCATGTATTCCGGCAGGCTGCCCAGCAGCCAGGCCTTGACGTCCTGCTGCCATTGTTCGGCTGGCTCGGCACTCTCAAGCACCAGATACGCCACCAGGTGTTTGCCGCCCTGCACCAGAACCACAGCTTCACGCACCAGCGGATGCTGCATCAACCGGGTTTCGATTTCCCCCAGTTCGATCCGCAGGCCACGCAACTTGACTTGATGATCGAGACGGCCGAGGTATTCGATCACTCCGTCGGCGCGTTGGCGTACCCGGTCACCCGTGCGGTACAAACGGGCACCGTCATGGAACGGGCACGGCACAAAACGCTCGGCGGTCAGGCCCGGACGTCGGTGGTAACTACGCGCAAGCCCGGCACCGCCGAGGTACAACTCACCCGCCACGCCGCTGGGCACCGGCAACAGTTCGGCATCGAGTACATGGGTGCGCAGGTTGGCAATCGGCCGACCGATGGGCACGCTGTCGACACCTTCATCGACACAAGTCCAGTGGGTGACGTCGATGGCCGCTTCGGTCGGGCCATACAGGTTGAACAATCCAGCCTGGGGCAGTTTGGCGAAGACCTGTTGCTGGGCGTCGAGTGGCAAGGCTTCACCACTGCAAACAATCCGTTTGAGACCGACACAGGCCTCGACACCCGGCTCGTGGATAAACGCCTGCAACATCGACGGCACGAAGTGCAACGTGCTGATGCCGTACTCGCCGATGGTCTCGATCAGCCGCGCCGGTTCACGGTGCGCGCCAGGCGCGGCCACCACCAGACGGGCACCGGTCATCAGCGGCCAGAAAAATTCCCACACCGATACGTCAAAACTGAACGGGGTTTTTTGCAGCACCGCGTCACTGGAGCCCAACCCATAGGCTTCCTGCATCCAGCACAAACGGTTGACCAGCGCCGCATGACTGTTGCCGGCGCCTTTGGGTTTACCCGTGGAACCGGAGGTGTAAATCACATACGCGAGGCTCAAAGGAACCACCGCCACCTCAGGACGCTGCTCGCTGTAGGCATCCAGCCAGCCAGTGTCCTGATCGAGGGTAATGACATCGATCGCAACGGTCGGCAAGGCTGGCAACAGTGAAGATTGAGTGAGCAACAGGGCAATGCCGCTGTCTTCGATCATGTAGGCCAAGCGTTCTTGCGGATATTCCGGGTCTAGCGGAACGTAGGCGCCACCGGCTTTCAGAATGGCCAGCAAACCGATCACCATCTCCAGCGAACGTTCAACGCAAATGCCCACTAGCCCATCCGGCCCCACGCCCTGCTCCCGAAGCCGATGAGCCAGTTGATTGGCGCGGGCATCGAGCTGTCCATAGGTCAACGTCCGTGCACCGAACATCAGGGCAGGTGCATCCGGGGTTCGCTGAACCTGAGCTTCGATCAACGCGTGAATGCAGACATCGGTCGGGTAAGCAGCCTGAGTGCGGTTCCAGTCATGCACCAGCACCTGCTGTTCACCCGCCTCCAGCAACGGCATTTCACCGATCCGCTGGCGCTGATCAGCGACCAGCGCCGTCAGCAGATTGCTCCAGTGGCGCGCCATCCGCTCGATGGTGGCGGCGTCGAAAAGGTCGTCCGCATAGGTCAGCGCAGCGTGCAGCCTGCCGCCCTTCTCCCAGGTATCCAGGGTCAGGTCGAACTGGGTGGTGCGGCTTTGCCAGTCGATGCTGCCCAGCTTCAGGCCCGAGTCGGTGCTGATCGAAGACATGTCCGCAACATGCGGCTGGTGGTTGTACATCACCTGGAACAGCGGCGTGTGGCTGAGGCTGCGCTCCAGTTTCAGCGCATCCACCAGGCGCTCGAATGGCAAGTCCTGATGAGCCTGGGCGCCAAGGGCGGTTTCCTTGATGGCGCGCAGCAATTCGTCGACGCGGGTCTGGCCGTCAAGCTTCGTGCGCAGCACCTGGGTGTTGACGAAGAAACCGATCAGGCCTTCGATCTCGGCGCGGTTGCGGTTGGCGATCGGCACGCCGACGCGGATATCGGTCTGCCCGGTGTAGCGATGCAGCAGCACGTTGAATGCGCCAAGCAAGAGCATGAACAGCGTGATGTTGTGTTTCTGTGCAGTGCTGCGCAGTTGCTCGGCCAGATGGTTGTCGACCGCGAATTCATAGCGGGTGCCGCGATAGCTCGGCATCGCCGGGCGCGGGTGATCGGTGGGCAGTTCCAGCACCGGGTGCTCGTCACCCAGTTGCTCCTGCCAGTAATCGAGCTGGCGCGCCTGTTCGCCCGCCTCGAGCCAGCGGCGTTGCCACAAGGCGTAGTCGCTGTACTGGATCGGCAAGGCTGCGAGTTGCGGTTGCGTGCCCGCCTCAAAGGCGTCGTAGCAGCGGATGAATTCGTCGATCAGCACGTTCATCGACCAGCCGTCGGAAACGATGTGGTGCAGGGTCAACAGCAAGACGTGTTCTTCGTCGGCGAGCTTGAGCAAGGTAACGCGCAGCAGTGGGCCAACCGACAGATCAAATGGCAGCACTGATTGCTGCTCGGCTGCGTGGGCGACTGCCACTTCGCGCTCCGAGGCTGGTAACGCGCTGAAATCCACCTGATCGATGACCAGCGGCGCACTGACCGGCACTTGTAGCAAGGTGTCGTCGGCCTGGCGCTGGAATACCGTGCGCAGGGTTTCGTGACGCGCCACCAGGCTGGCGAAGGCTTGCTCCAGCGCCGGCAGGTTCAGACGCCCGGTCAGACGCACCGCGCCGGGCAGGTTATAGGCACCGCTGTGCGGGTCCAGTTGCCAGAGAAACCACATGCGTTGCTGGGCGTACGACAGTGCCTGGCGATCCTCGGCGGCTACACCGGCAGGAATGGGGAACCGGGCGAAATCAACGCCTTCCTTTTGCAAGGCCGCAAGGAACATGTGCCGCTTTTCCAGGGGCAGCCCGATAAACCGGCGAGCAAGTTTCAAGGAGTCTTCAGCATTCATTTCTAAGCATCCGGATCGTTGGCAGGAAGCACAAAGGCACGTCGTTCCTATAAAACGAATGCAGACCGGAAAAATTAGCGAATGAGAACAAGTGTCAGAAAGGAGAATGGAATGAGGAAATACAGGGCGATGGAAAAACCTGTGGGAGCGGCGGTGCGACGATTCGACTTGCCCACCCCCACAGGTATTGAGTGAAGTTTGAGATCTGTTAGCTGACGGCCATCAAGCCATGTCGGCGATGGTGAACGTCGAGTTGATCCTTGATCACCCGCAACACCTTGGCCTCGTGCTCATGGATAAAGAAGTGTCCACCCGCCAGCATGTCCACGGAAAAGCTGCCGTGGGTTTCCTTACTCCAGCCGATCAACTGTTCGGTGGTGGCACGGTCGGTGGTGCCGCCGAGCACGTGCACGGGACATTTGAGCAATGGACGCGGCAACGGCTCAAAACGTCCGCACAGCAAAAAGTCGGCACGCAGGACCGGCAACGTCAGGCTCATCAACTCTTCGTTAGACAGAATCTCTTCACTGGTGCCATTGAGCATGCGCAACTGATCGATCAGTTCTGCGTCGCTCTTGGGCTCGCCAAAGCCCCGGTCGTAATCACTGCGCATCGTCGGCGCGGCGGTACCCGAGGCGAACAGTGCCACCGGTTCCGGGCAGCCCAGCGCGCGCAAGGCGTGGGCCAGTTCACAAGCCAGCAACGCACCCAGGCTATGGCCGAACAATGCGTAAGGCGCGCGCAAGGACGTTTGCAACTCTGCCGCCAATTGACGGGCCAACGCGCGCATATCGGTCTGCAGTGCTTCGCCAAACCGTGCGCCGCGCCCTGGCAGCTCAACCGGTTGCAACTTCAGCCACTCCGGCAATTTGCGCCGCCAGCGGCTGTAGACCATGGCGCTCGCGCCTGAATAGGGCAGGCACAGCAATGTCAGCTGGGTCACCGGGCTTACCTCGAAAAGTTGTCTGTATTAGAGAACGGATGAGCGCCGCGGGGAATTAGTCGTACACATACCCCCTGTAGGAGTGAGCCTGCTCGCGATAGCGGTGTGTCAGTCAACTTGATGGTGACTGTTACACCGCTATCGCGAGCAGGCTCACTCCTACAGGGGTTCTTTATTTCAAATGGCGGAAGCTTTGGACTGCGGAACCGAGGACCACGGCGTCAGCAGCAATCGCCACCCAAAACCCGCTACGGGCCCCATATGCATCGATCAGCCAACCCGAACTTGCCGCGCCAATCGCCACGCCAATGCTCAACCCGGTGACCAGCCATGTCAGGCCTTCCGTCAGTTTGGCCGGCGGCACAATTTGCTCCACCAACGCCATCGCCACAATCAGCGTCGGCGCAAAAAACAGCCCGGCGACAAACACCGCCAGCGACAGCCCGAGAATGTTCGTCGCCAGCAGCAACGGCAGCGTGGTCACCGCCGTCGCCACCCCGCCATACAGGAACAATCGTGGCAGCGGCACTTTCGAGCGCAACGCTCCGAATGCCAATCCCGACAGGCAGGAACCAATGGCATACACCGACAACACAATGCTCGCCGCCGCCGGTTGGCCCTGTTGTTGAGCGAAGGCGACGCTGACCACATCCACCACGCCAACGATGGTGCCCATGGCGACCATCAACAGCATCAGCAATTGAATGTCGAGCGAACGGATGATCGAGCCCTGATGGAGTTCTTCATGGGGATGAATCGCCGGCTCGGTGTCGCGCTGCAACACAAACGCCGTCACCCCGATCGCCAGCATCAACAACGCCGCCAATGGCCCCGCCTCGGGGAACGCCACCACGCACAGTCCCACCGACAGCGGCGGCCCGACAATAAAGCAGACTTCGTCCAGCACTGATTCCAGCGCGTAAGCGGTTCGTAGCTCCGGCTGGCCGCGATACACCTCGGTCCAGCGCGCCCGGACCATCGCCGACATGCTCGGCATGCAACCGGCCAGCGCGGCGAACACAAACAATGTCCACTGCGGCGCCTGCAAGCGAGTGCACAGCAACACCAGCAACAATGCCCCACCACCAATCAGCGCCGAGATCGGCAGAACCCGGCCCTGGCCAAAGCGATCCACCAGCCGCGAGACTTGCGGCGCACAAAACGCCGTGGCCAAGGCAAACGTCGCCGCCACCGCACCGGCCAGACCGTAGCCGCCTTGCAGTTGCGAGAGCATGGTGATCAGGCCGATACCGGTCATGGAAATCGGCATGCGCGCGATCATGCCAGCCAGTACAAAGGCTCTGCTGCCTGGGGCCTTGAATAGATCGCGGTAGGGGTTGGCCATGAGGTCAGGTCTCAGCTGGGGCGTGCAAGTTGCCATAAGACTGATCGAGGGCAAAGTGAGTATTTGTTGGTTGAATGTGAACGTTGCTCAACCCTTGTACAAAACACTTAGGTCGGCATGCCCTCAGGCACTTTAACGAGACGTTGAAAACGGTCTAATAAAAATTTGCAGGGGGTAAAAGCCTTGACTAGATTTCGATTAATACAGGTACACGTCTGAATTTCCCTACGTCGTCTGGTCAGCAGTAAAGGTCCGGTAGCGAAGACACCATGGAGTCTGGCTATGGACGAGTTTCTTATTCTGGTCGACCGCCAGGATCGCAAAAAAGGCATCGCCGAGAAGTTGCAGGCCCATCAACAGGGCCTCTTGCACCGCGCGTTCTCAATCTTCATTTTTAACAGCGAAGGCCGCCTGCTACTGCAACAGCGCGCGTTCGGCAAATACCATTCCCAGGGGTTGTGGAGCAATACCTGCTGCGGTCATCCCCGCCCGGGCGAACGGACCGCAGCCGCCGCGAAACGCCGCTTGTTTGAAGAAATGGGCATCACCTGTCAATTGCGTAAAGTCTTCACCCTCCTCTACCGTGAGCCGGTTTCAAACCAGCTCATCGAGCACGAATACGGCCACATATTCGTCGGCACCAGCGATTGCGCGCCCGTCGCCAATCCCGAAGAAGCCAATGACTGGCAATGGCAAACACTGTCCGAGCTTACCCTGCGTATTGCCGCCGAACCCGAGACCTTCACTATCTGGTTTCGCCGGCTGCTCGAAACCATTGGCCCCACCGGGCTAAGCGCCTGGAAAGATCTCGCAGAAGCGAGTCCAGGCGGCTCCTGAATAGAGAGCCCTTTCATGAACAGTCGCCCTCGAGACGATCATGTCGACCACTACCGCCCTCGAAGAGCTTGATGAGTTGCACATCCCGGCCTTCGAATACCCATGGCCGGGTCACTGCTCTCCCATTGCGGCCAGTATTGAACAGCAAACCAATGCCTGGCTAAGCAAGCTTGGGCTCATTCGACCGGCCCGCACGCCGGCTCAGCGGTCCCGGATCCCAAAGTGAACTCTGCGTCCTGCAAACCGGTCAGCTAATTAGGTGCTCACTTTAAGGCGCAAACGTTCATGCTGATTGCTCTCGACCAACAAGTCGCCCTCATCACCGGTGCCAGCTCCGGCATCGGCGCAGGCGCCGCCAAGGCATTGGCCGCCGCCGGAGCCGCGGTGGTGATCAACTACCACTCGCAGGCTGAACCCGCCGAAGAACTGGCCCGGCAGATCAACGCTGAAGGCGGTCGGGCTATCGCCATCGGTGCCGACGTTTCCAAGGAAGAAGACGTCGAACGGCTTTTCGCGAAAACCCTCGAGGCGTTCGGTTCGCTGGACATTCTGGTGGCCAATTCGGGTATGCAAAAAGACGCCAAGGCGGTGGACATGACACTCGCCGACTGGAACCAGGTGATCGGCGTCAACCTCACTGGTCAATTCCTCTGCGCCCGCGCCGCCCTGCGTATTTTCAACCGGCAAGGTATTCGCGAAGGCGTGTCCCGGGCCGCCGGCAAGATTATTCATATGAGCTCGGTGCACCAGCGCATTCCCTGGGCCGGCCACGTCAATTACGCCGCGTCCAAGGGCGGCGTAGACATGCTGATGCAAACCCTCGCCCAGGAAGTCAGCCACCGGCGCATTCGCATCAACGGCATTGCGCCGGGGGCCATTCGCACGGATATCAATCGTGCCGCCAACGAGGAGCAACTGCTCAAACTCATCCCTTACGGCCGGGTCGGTGAAGTCGAGGACATCGCCAACGCGGTGGTCTTCCTCGCTTCCGATGCTTCCGACTACATCGTCGGCACCACCCTGTTCATCGACGGCGGCATGAGCCTCTATCCGGAGTTTCGCGGCAATGGCTGATCATCATCCCGAGCGACAAAGCAACATCGATGCCCACGGCATCATCGGCGACATGCGCAGCGCGGCGCTGGTCAACGACAAGGGCAGCGTCGACTTTTTCTGCTGGCCGGAGTTCGACAGCCCATCGATCTTCTGCTCGCTGCTGGACACGCCCGAGGCCGGTATTTTCCAATTGTCGCCGGACCTGCCCGATGCCCGTCGCGAACAGATTTACCTGCCCGACACCAACGTGCTGCAAACCCGCTGGCTCAGCGATCGCGCCGTGGTTGAAGTCACCGACCTGTTGCCGATTGGCGACAGTGAAGATGATTTTCCGGTGCTGATGCGTCGTGTTCGGGTGGTCAGCGGCCACGCGACGTTTCACATGCGTTGCGCGGTGAGTCATGACTACGCTCGCGCCAAGACCCGCGCGCGCATGGATAACAAAGACGTGGCTTTCGAGGCAGCCGACCAACCGTCCATGCGACTTTCTTCAGATCAGGTTCTGCGTGTTGATGGCAATGCGGCAGTCGCCGAATTCACCCTCAAGCAAGACCAGAGCGCCGAATTCCTGCTCGGCGGCATCGACGATCCGCGTTTCAAGGAAGGCGCCGCGGGTTTGTGCCTGGAACGCACGCTGAAGTTCTGGCGCGACTGGACGGGCCAGTCCAACTACCGCGGTCGCTGGCGGGAAATGGTCAACCGTTCTGCCCTGGCCCTGAAGCTGCTGACCTCGCGCAAACACGGCGCGATCCTCGCAGCTGCCACGTTCGGCCTGCCGGAAACGCCCGGCGGCGAACGCAACTGGGACTACCGCTACACCTGGATCCGCGATGCCTCGTTCACCGTCTACGCCTTCATGCGTCTGGGTTTCGTTCAAGAGGCCAACGATTACATGGGCTGGCTGCGGGGGCGGGTCAGCGATTGCCAGGGCAAACCGATGAAACTCAACATCCTCTATGCCATCGACGGTCGCCAGGAACTGCCGGAAACCGAGCTCTCGCACCTGTCCGGCCACGGCGGCGCGACGCCGGTGCGCATCGGCAATCAGGCTTACGATCAGGTCCAGCTCGACATCTTCGGCGAGCTGATGGACGCGGTGTACCTAGTCAACAAATACGGCGATGCCATCTCCCACGAGGGCTGGCAACACGCGGTGAAAGTAGTGGATCAAGTCTGTGAAACCTGGCAGCAAAAGGACGTGGGCATCTGGGAGATGCGCGGCGAACAGCATCACTTCCTGCACTCGCGGCTGATGTGCTGGGTGGCCTTGGACCGGGCCATTCGCCTCGCCTCAAAACGCTCCCTGCCCGCGCCGTTCGCCCGCTGGGACCAGACCCGCCAGGCGATTTACGCCGACATCTGGGACAACTTCTGGAACGAAGAACGCGGGCATTTCGTGCAGCACATCGGCGGTACCGCGCTGGACGGCTCGATGTTGCTGATGCCACTGGTGCGTTTCGTCAGCGCCAAGGACCCGCGCTGGCTATCGACCCTCGAAGCCATCCAGAAAACCCTGGTACGCGACGGCATGGTCTACCGCTACCGCAACGAAGACAGCCAGATCGACGGCCTCACTGGCACCGAAGGCGCCTTTGCCGCATGTTCGTTCTGGTACGTCGAATGCCTGGCCCGGGCGGGCCAGGTGGAAAAGGCGCACCTGGAGTTTGAACAGTTGCTCAGGTACGCCAATCCGCTGGGGTTGTACGCCGAAGAGTTCGACAGCCATGGGCGGCATCTGGGCAACACGCCGCAAGCGCTGACCCACCTGGCGCTGATCAGCGCGGCGAGTTTTCTGGATCGGAAATTGAGTGGGGAGAAGAATTACTGGCAGCCTTGAGACCGCGTTGCCCCAATCGCGAGCAGGCTCGCTCCCACAGGATTTGTGTCAAACACGCTATTTGTGAACGACGCATACCCTGTGGGAGCGTGCGGGCGGCGATCCGACTTTCCCGCGAAGAGGCCACCAGCCTCAACACAAAACCAACTGAACACCTCTGTCCGCCAAAACACGCCAGAAACGTCGCTTTTCACGACGCTGCTTGTAGGATCAAAGCTAGCCCTTGAAGAACTTCAACACAGTCACCTTGGGAAACACACCTCGCCACAGGCTTTTTCAGGCCAAACTCCTACAAAATCTAAACAGAACTTACTGTTTACCGACGCAACACTGGGCTCCTACGCACGGAAATACCTTGTTGCCAGCCGTTACATCCCCCCCTACCATCCACAGTCAACGGGTGCAGCGGAGCTGCCCGATAAAACCCGAATTCAAGGAACCAGAATGAGCCACCGCATCCACCGCCACATCGATTCCCCACTCCGTTCAGGCCTGAACCGCGATGAACTGTGGGAAGCCCACGACAAGGGCCTGATCAAATGCTGGGAAATCGGCCGCCAACGCGCCGTCCGTTTCCCCGAACTCGCCCAACGCTGCCTTGCCGGCGAACTGCCGGTGCTGGGCTGGAAAGGTGGCGTGAGTCGCAGCCTGAAGAAACTCGAAAAATACGGATCCCTTAAATACCTGGCCCAGTGGCAGGGTTTGCGTGGGGAAGATCTGGATGTTGATCTGGAAGAAGAGCGAGCCCTGACGTGTTCGCGGACCAGGATGGTGGTGACGTTTACGCCGGACCGGTCGAAGTACTTTAATCAGGTGGCGGAAGTGGAAGTCTGAGGCGGCGCTACCCTGGTCTCTTTGCATCATCCGTTTCACAAACACCTCTGGAGTGTCCGATGAACAATGAAGCGTTGATCCAGAGCATCAAGACCCCAACGTTGACGGTTGCCTACGAAGAACACGGCCCTGCCACCGGCGATCCGATTATCCTCCTCCACGGCTTCCCTTACTCCCCACGCGGTTACGACGAAATCGCCCCGGCCCTCGCTGTTCGGGGCTACCGCGTTATCGTCCCGTACCTGCGCGGCTACGGCCCGACCCGTTTCAATAGCCCCAACACCCTGCGCTCCGGCCAGCAAGCCGCCCTCGCCCAGGATCTGCTGGACTTGATTGACGCGCTGGCCATCTCGAAGGCCACGCTCTGCGGCTACGACTGGGGCGGTCGGGCGGCGTGCATTGTGGCGGCGCTTTGGCCGGAACGGGTTCGCTGTCTGGTGACGGGCGACGGCTACAACCTGCAGAATATCCCCGGCTCCACGCAGCCACAGGCCCCGGAAACCGAGCATCGCCTCTGGTATCAGTATTACTTCCATACCCCACGCGGGGTCGAGGGTCTGACGAAAAATCGTCGGGACTTGTGCGAATTGCTCTGGAAACTATGGTCACCGACCTGGGCCAAAGGCCCTGAGCGCTTCCCGCTGAGCGCACCGGTCTTTGATAACCCGGATTTCGTCGAGGTGGTGATTCACTCGTACCGTCACCGCTTCATGTACACGCCAGGCGATCCAGCACTGGAGTGGATGGAAGAAGCGCTGACCCGGCAACCGCCGATCAGCGTCCCGACGATTTCCCTGTGTGGTGCCGACGATGGCGTCGGACCGGCGCCGGAGATCGACGAGGACATCGAGCACTTCACTGGATTTTATGAGCGGCGAGTGCTGGCGGGCATTGGCCACAACATTCCCGAAGAAGCGCCCGAAGCGACACTCAAGGCCATACTCGATCTGCTTCAGCGCTGACAGAAAACCGCTCGCGATACGCTTGCGGCGTCACGCCCATGGCCCGCAGGAAACTGCGTCGAAGCGTTTCTTCGCTGCCGAACCCGCACTGCACCGCCACCCGTTTGATCGGCAGACCGGTATCACTGAGCAAGCGTCGCGCCGTTTCGACCCGGATCAGCTCGATAGCCCGCGCCGGAGTCTGGCCGGTGTCGGCGCGATAATGGCGAACGAAGCTGCGCTCGCTCATGCCGGCCTGCAAGGCGAGTGTCGGGATACCAAGGTCCATGGTGAGATTTTCGCTGATCCAGGCATGAAGTTCGTCGAACCGGTTGCCTTCCTTTTGCAGGGACAACGTCACGCTGAACTGCGACTGACCGCCCGGGCGCTTGAGGAACACCACCAGTTGCCGAGCGACGTCCAGGGCCATGGTGCGACCGAGATCCTCTTCGACCATCGCCAATGAGAGGTCGATACCGGCCGTGACGCCGGCCGAGGTCCAGACCGGTCCGTCGTTGATAAAGATCGGGTTGGGTTCGACCCGCAACAGGGGATGCTTCTGCGCCAGTTGCTCGCAACGGGTCCAGTGAGTCACCACCCGCCGACCATCGAGCCAACCACTGGCCGCCAGTAAAAACGCCCCGGTGCACACCGATGACACCCGCCGACACGCCATCGCATGTTCACGCACCCAGGCCACCAGCGACTCATCTTCCGCCGCCGCGTAGACACCCCAGCCGCCGGCGATGATCAAGGTGTCGCTACCTTGCTCGGGCAACGGCTCGGCCAACAGCGCCAGCCCCGCCGACGACATCACCACCCCACCACCGCTGGCAATCACCGTCGGCGCATAGGGTGGCGGCAAACCTTGTTGACGGGCGATGTCGTTGGCCGAGGCAAACACCTGTAACGGCCCGGTGACATCAAGCAGCTGCACCTTGGCGAACGCGAGCACATGAATGGTTTTAGGCATGATTGGCGTAATTCGTGGGGTGATTGGCGTATGCGCCAGATCCTACGAGCCTAGAGTGAAGCCGTCCACCCACTTCATGAGAAAAACACCATGACGTTGCAGATCGGCTTTCTGTTGTTTCCACAGGTTCAACAACTGGACCTCACCGGCCCTTACGACGTGCTGGCCTCGCTGCCGGACGTGAAGGTGCATTTGATCTGGAAGGACCTGGTGCCGGTCACCGCAAGTACGGGGCTGGTGCTGAAGCCGACGACCACCTTCGACGATTGCCCGGCGCTGGACGTGATCTGCATTCCCGGGGGCAGCGGTGTCGGGCCGTTGATGGAGGATGAGCAGACATTGGCTTTCATCAAGGCCCAAGCGGCTAACGCACGTTACGTCACGTCGGTGTGCACCGGCGCGCTGGTGCTCGGCGCGGCCGGTCTGCTGAAGGGCAAACGCGCGACCACGCACTGGGCTTATCACGAATTGTTGGCACCTTTGGGAGCAATCCCTGTGAAGGATCGGGTGGTGCGCGACGGCAATCTGCTGACCGGTGGCGGGATTACCGCAGGGATCGATTTTGCCCTGACCCTGGCGGCTGAGTTGTTCGATAAGGACACGGCCGAGCTGGTGCAGTTGCAGCTGGAATACGCCCCGGCACCGCCGTTCCAGGCAGGCAGCCCTGAAACAGCGCCGCCGAGCGTATTGGCAGACGCGCATCGGCGTGCGGCGCCATCCCTGCAGCAAAGGGCGCAGATCACTGAGCGGGCGGCGGCCAGACTGTAGCCGTACTTTTCGACAGGCGAAAAAAAACCCGCCTAGGCGGGTTTCTCAAGACCATTTTCGACATCCTGTCGGCAGCCATCCTGGCCAATGGTCGATCATCCGTGATCCTGAGCACTCCCTGTGCTTCAGTTGATGAATCCAGAATAAGCGCAACGGCGAAGCATCAAAAGACGACATACCCGTTAGCCGGTGTAAGCCATTGACCATAAGAATCAAATTGTATGCGGACAATGTAGGAGCGAGCGCTGCGGCGATCCTACAGTTTTCAAAAGGCGAAAAAAAACCCGCCGAAGCGGGTTTTCCCAAGACCATATCGACTCCCTGTCGGCAGCGAATCCTTGCTAATGGTCGATCATCCGTGATCCTGAAGCACTCCCTGTGCTTCAGTTGATGAAGCTAGATTACGCTTCGGATCCAATGTGCAATAGACGACATAGCTACCATAGCGTGTAAGACATTCGCCATACCCGCCCTTCCGAAAACCCTTAGACGCGTCAGGCAACCAGCATGGAAGCCGCGAGTTCAGCGGCCTGCAGCTGACCTTGCGCCGCAAGTTCATCGTTATCCTCGAGAAACCAGGCCGCCGACAACCCGGCAAACGCCAACACCCATTGCACCAGCCGTTGACGTTCCAGCCCCGCTGCCTGGGCCACTACCTCGATTTGTTTTTTGAAGCGCTGCGGATCAGTCGCCGTCGGCAATTCGGGATTGCAGATCAGGTTGGCGTAGTCGAACCCGCGCTCGCCAATCACCCGCTTGGGATCGATAGCGAGCCAGTCTCGCGGGCCGAAATCCAGCACATTGTCGTGATGCATATCGCCGTGCAAAACCACCACATCCTGCGGCTCGGCGAGCAACGCTTCGGCGGTTTTCAGACTGAGCAAGTAAGCGCCGCCCTCCTTTTCGGCGGCCATGCGCAAGGAAGCGAACCATGACGACAACGGTACCAGCGGCGGTGGCGATGATGGACGCGGTGCGTGTAAACGAGCCAGCGCCGCGCACAGGATCCGACTGGCCTCGTCATCCTGGCCGTTGAGCGCCATGTGCATCAGCGAACGCTCACCCTCGGCACGTTCCAGCACCAACGCATCGCCATGATGAGCGTAAACCCGCGCGGCGCCCTCGCCGTCCCACCAGGTCATCAGCAGATTGCCAAACTTTTCCTCGGCATCGACAGCGACCTTCAACATGGCCGGCAAATCACCCATTCGTACCGGCAGCAAACGACTGCCGGGCGTGATGATCGGTTCGCCGTCCGGCACCAGGGCCCAGCGTTTCAACCAGTTTTCAAACATGCAGCCTTTACTCTCCCTGACGCTCGCGAGTCGTGGCGCTGGATTTCAGAAACTCTTCGATATTGCTCATCTGCTCATCCCAGCCACGGCTGTCCATGCGGAATGCCTTGAGCCTGCGCGTCTGCGGAATGTGATCAAAACCGGACTCGGTGACCTTCAGCAAAGTGCCTTCATCCATGTCTTCGAGTTCGAACTTCACCAGCGTGGTGGGCTCCTGCGAGTAATCGATATCGGGCTCGATCGCATACGGGTGCCAGCGAAACGAAAACACCCGCTCCGGCTCGACCCGCTCCACCAGCACATTCCACAGCAGGTGCTCATAACCCGGGTAAGTAATCTGCCCTTGCGTCCATTCACCGGCGACAAAGCGCTTGCCCTCCAGCGCCACGCCAAACCACTGCCCGAAGGCTTCGGCATTGGCCAGCACGCGCCACACGTGCGAGCGCGGTACTTTGAGCAGGATTTTCCTTTCGATGTGATCTGATGCTGGGTTCATAAGTCACCTCCTGTACTGAACAGTAGGCCTGTAAGACCACAAGACCAACCTTAAAGTTGTATCAATCGGGCTTCGCGATCAACCCGCCTGAAATATTCGGCTGCATTTGCAGCGGTAAGCTCTGGTTCGCAGACGAAAGCCTGGCAATGCAAGCAGACTATTGACGCAAGCAATCCACTTGGCAAAGGAGGTTGCGCCCGACTTTGTTATTGGTTAACCACCCTCTTCGCTACACTGCATCTCAACTTTTAACCCTCACAGCGAGCATCACTATGCACCCACGCGTCCTCCTGGCCCTGACGCCTTTGCTGTTCACCACCGTTGCCCACGCGGCGGACTGCGATAACGCCACCGACCAGGCCACGATGAACCAGTGTGCGGCGCAACAGAACAAGGCGGCGGACAAGGAGTTGAATGCGCTTTACCAGCAGATCACCCAGCGTTTGAAGAGCAACCCGGACAGCAAAAAGCTGCTGGTCGGGGCGCAGCGTTCGTGGATTGCGTTTCGGGATGCCGAGTGCAAGTTTTCGAGCGCCGGGGTGGAAGGCGGGAGTGTGTATCCGCTGATCTACA
This sequence comes from Pseudomonas sp. LBUM1660, assembly GCF_059695935.1. Classification (NCBI taxonomy): domain Bacteria; kingdom Pseudomonadati; phylum Pseudomonadota; class Gammaproteobacteria; order Pseudomonadales; family Pseudomonadaceae; genus Pseudomonas; species Pseudomonas sp. LBUM1660. The sequence continues at coordinate 4,305,181 of NZ_CP166795.1, forward strand.
GCAACTGCGTGACTGAATTGACCAAGGCGCGGGTGGAGACTTTCAAGAATTATTTGAAGTGTCAGGAAGGGGATATGGGTTGCCCGGTGCCTGGGGCGTGATACTTCGGTGATGCTGAGGGCCTCTTCGCGGGCAAGCCTCGCTCCTGCGGTGGAATACATCGAAATACGGGTTTGCCCTAGATGGAGGCCACTCGAAAGCTTCCAGCACAACCAAGTATTCATGAGCCTGTGCTGTGAAGCCTTGAACGTTTAGACGTGAGGGTCGCCCGGTGCTTTGCTCGGCGTGGCGTATTGCGGCTTGAGATGGCCGTCTTGATCGAGTAACCAGGCGTCCATGATCTGCCGCACGACAGGGCCGGCGACGCGACCACCAGCCTCGCCATTTTCAATCATCACCGAGATGACGATCTTCGGGTGCTCGGCCGGGGCGAAACCGACGAACAAGGCATTGTCGCGGTTGCGTTCCAGGGTTTTCGCCCGGTTGTAGCGCTCGCCTTGCTTGATCGCGACGACTTGCGCGGTACCACTCTTGCCGGCAATGCGGTACTGAGCGCCTTGTGCGGCGGCTCGGGCAATCCCGCGGGCGTCGTGCATCACCATCTGCATGCCATGGTTGACCTGTTCCCAGTCACGCGGATCCTTGAGCAGGATGTTCGGCATTGGGTGCTCGTCCACCGGTGCTACGCCATCCACGGTCTTGGCCAGGCGCGGTCGGTTCCACACACCTTTATTGGCGATCAGCGCAGTGGCCTGGGCCAGCTGCAGCGGCGTGACCTGCATGTAACCCTGGCCGATGCCGAGGATGACCGTCTCGCCAGGGAACCATGCCTGACGGCGCGTGGCGCGCTTCCACGCTTGCGATGGCATCAGGCCGGCAGACTCTTCGAACATGTCCAGCGAGACTTTCTCGCCGAGGCCGAACATGGCCATGTAGTCGTGCAGGCGATCGATGCCCAGCTTGTGGGCCAGGTCATAGAAATAGGTGTCGTTGGAACGCATGATCGCCGCGTCCATGTCGACCCAGCCGTCGCCGCTGTGGTTCCAGTTGCGGTATTTGTGATCGAAGTCCGGGAGTTGGTAATAGCCCGGGTCGAAGACGCGCGTCTGAGGGGTGACGACGCCGGCATCGAGGCCGGCAATGGCCACCTCGGGCTTGATGGTCGAACCCGGCGCGTAAAGGCCGCGCAGGACGCGGTTGAACAGCGGCCGATCGATGGAGTCGTGCAGCGCCGCGTATTCCTTGAAGCTGATGCCGGTGACGAACAGGTTCGGGTCGAAGCTAGGCTTGCTGACCATTGCCAGCACTTCACCGGTCGACGGGTCGAGAGCTACCACCGAACCACGACGATCGCCCAAGGCTTGCTCGGCCGCTTCCTGAAGTTTGACGTCCAGGCTCAGGACAATGTTTTTACCGGGGATCGGATCGGTGTGTTTGACCACTCGCAGTACGCGGCCTTGGGCATTGGTTTCGACTTCTTCGTAACCCACCTGGCCATGCAACTGCGACTCGTAGAATTTTTCGATGCCGGTCTTGCCGATGGATTGGGTGCCGCGGTACTCCGCCGTGTCTAGGGCTTTGGATTCCTTTTCGTTGATACGGCCGACGTAGCCGATCGAATGCGCGAAGTGTGCGCCCAACGGGTAGTGACGAACGAATTGGGGTTCGACATCGATCCCCGGCAGACGGAACTCGTTGACCGCCAGAACCGCGATTTGCTGTTCACTGAGCTCGTAGAACAGCGTAACCGGCACAAACGGGTGGCGCGCCTGCTTCATGGCCTTGTCGAACAGTGTCCGGTCTTCGGCTGGCAAGTGCAGGAGGCTCACCACCTCATCCAGTTCTTCTTTGACATCGGAGGCGCGTTCGCGGGTGATGGTGAGGTTGAAGCTGGGACGGTTATCCGCGAGAACTACGCCGTTGCGGTCGTAGATCAGCCCGCGTGTCGGGGTGATCGGCAAGACATGGACGCGGTTGTTTTCGGAGATTGTCGAGTGATAGTTGTACTCGACCACTTGCAGGACATACATGCGCACCACAAGTGCGCAGGAAATAGCGGCGACGAACAAGGCGCAGGCGATCAGCCGCTTGTTGACCAAGCGCGTCTCTTTTTCGTGGTCCTTGATGGGTATCGGTTCGGGCATTTCTGTAGCAGCTCTATGACTATAAAAGGGGTGCCGATCCGTAGGCCTGAAAATCAATCCGTTAAAAAAACGAGCTGCACCATACCAAAATACTGTGCGGTCAATTTAGAGGGATTTTCTCGGATGGTTGTCCTTGAGGGCCAAAACGACAGTCGGCTTTTTCTTTGACTCGTGCGTTTTGTTCAAGATTGTTATTCCGGTTCAAGCATTTTTCTTGCAGATGGGCCTGTTGATACTAGGTGCATGTCATTCCATCTTATTGTTTGGGAGTCTTTTCATGCATCCACGATTTCAACGATTACTCGACTCGAATGGATTTTCCATCGGACTGGAACTGCCGCTGGATAACGATTGGTCCAGTGATGGACAGCGCCTGCGGATTGCTCAGGATCGGCCTTTTGGTGTCCCCGATTTGAAGCAGCACGCGGCGTTGGCGCGCCTGGCTGACAACGCCGGTTTTCGTGCACTTTGGGTGCGTGATGTGCCGGTTTATGACCCCAACTTTGGCGATACCGCACAGGTCTTCGAGGCCTTTTCTTACCTTGGGTATTTGGCCGGGATTACTGAGAACATCATGCTCGGTACGGCGGCGGTTGTGCTGCCATTGCGTCAGCCTTGGCTAACGCTCAAGGCCGCCAACAGTGTTGATGAACTGAGTGACGGGCGTCTGCTCCTTGGAGTGGCCAGTGGTGACCGGCCGATGGAGTATCCGTTGTTTGGGGTGGATTACGATCAGCGCGGGGAGATCTTCCGCGATACGGTTGAGTTGATCCGCAGCCAGGGTGAAGGTCATTTGCCTGAAGGCGCTCGCCTGTTGCCGGAGCGAGATCAGCCTATGCCACTGCTGGTTGCAGGTCTTGGTCAACAATCACCGGCCTGGATTGGTGAGCACATGGATGGATGGCTCGCCTACCCTGGTACGCCGGACGAGCATCGGCGCCGAGTGGGATTGTGGCGGGAAGTTGGAGGCGAAAAGCCCTATATCAGCTTCGTACACCTAGACTTGGCCGCTAATCCTCATGCCCCTATGCGACGTGTGCGCTTCGGTGGAAGCTGTGGACGGTTGGCATTGATTGATGAGCTTCAAGCGCTGCGCGACGCGGGTGTTCAGCATGTCGGCTTGCACATGCGTCGTAGCGAACGCCCTGTGGCAGAGGTTATTGAAGAGATCGCTGAGTACGTTCTGCCGAAGTTTCACTAACGATGCTGCTGAAACCTGGGATAGCCAGCCGTCGGGCTATCCTTTTTTTGTCACACCACTTTCCTGCGGGCAAAACAAAACCCCTACCTGCATACGCAGATAGGGGTTTCGGAATTTAATCTTGACGATGACCTACTCTCACATGGGGAAACCCCACACTACCATCGGCGATGCATCGTTTCACTGCTGAGTTCGGGATGGGATCAGGTGGTTCCAATGCTCTATGGTCGTCAAGAAATTCGGTAGCCAGGTCGTTCTCCTTACGGATTACGCTCCAGCGAATGGGTATGTGATAGATCTCGGTGTTTTGTGAGTTTTTCGAACTTTCGGTTCGTTTCGTCTTCACACACCGCAATCTGGTGCTCTTTCGCTTTTCAGCTCAAAGCTTGCAAATTGCTTGGGTGTTATATGGTCAAGCCTCACGGGCAATTAGTATTGGTTAGCTCAACGCCTCACAGCGCTTACACACCCAACCTATCAACGTCGTAGTCTTCGACGGCCCTTCAGGGGACTCAAGGTCCCAGTGAGATCTCATCTTGAGGCTAGTTTCCCGCTTAGATGCTTTCAGCGGTTATCTATTCCGAACATAGCTACCCGGCAATGCCACTGGCGTGACAACCGGAACACCAGAGGTTCGTCCACTCCGGTCCTCTCGTACTAGGAGCAGCCCCTCTCAAATCTCAAACGTCCACGGCAGATAGGGACCGAACTGTCTCACGACGTTCTAAACCCAGCTCGCGTACCACTTTAAATGGCGAACAGCCATACCCTTGGGACCGGCTTCAGCCCCAGGATGTGATGAGCCGACATCGAGGTGCCAAACACCGCCGTCGATATGAACTCTTGGGCGGTATCAGCCTGTTATCCCCGGAGTACCTTTTATCCGTTGAGCGATGGCCCTTCCATACAGAACCACCGGATCACTAAGACCTACTTTCGTACCTGCTCGACGTGTCTGTCTCGCAGTCAAGCGCGCTTTTGCCTTTATACTCTACGACCGATTTCCGACCGGTCTGAGCGCACCTTCGTACTCCTCCGTTACTCTTTAGGAGGAGACCGCCCCAGTCAAACTACCCACCATACACTGTCCTCGATCCGGATAACGGACCTGAGTTAGAACCTCAAAGTTGCCAGGGTGGTATTTCAAGGTTGGCTCCACGCGAACTGGCGTCCACGCTTCAAAGCCTCCCACCTATCCTACACAAGCAAATTCAAAGTCCAGTGCAAAGCTATAGTAAAGGTTCACGGGGTCTTTCCGTCTAGCCGCGGATACACTGCATCTTCACAGCGATTTCAATTTCACTGAGTCTCGGGTGGAGACAGCGCCGCCATCGTTACGCCATTCGTGCAGGTCGGAACTTACCCGACAAGGAATTTCGCTACCTTAGGACCGTTATAGTTACGGCCGCCGTTTACCGGGGCTTCGATCAAGAGCTTCGCGTTAGCTAACCCCATCAATTAACCTTCCGGCACCGGGCAGGCGTCACACCCTATACGTCCACTTTCGTGTTTGCAGAGTGCTGTGTTTTTAATAAACAGTCGCAGCGGCCTGGTATCTTCGACCGGCATGAGCTTACGGAGCAAGTCCTTCACCCTCACCGGCGCACCTTCTCCCGAAGTTACGGTGCCATTTTGCCTAGTTCCTTCACCCGAGTTCTCTCAAGCGCCTTGGTATTCTCTACCCAACCACCTGTGTCGGTTTGGGGTACGGTTCCTGGTTACCTGAAGCTTAGAAGCTTTTCTTGGAAGCATGGCATCAACCACTTCGTGTTCTAAAAGAACACTCGTCATCAGCTCTCGGCCTTAGAATCCCGGATTTACCTAAGATTCCAGCCTACCACCTTAAACTTGGACAACCAACGCCAAGCTGGCCTAGCCTTCTCCGTCCCTCCATCGCAATAACCAGAAGTACAGGAATATTAACCTGTTTTCCATCGACTACGCTTTTCAGCCTCGCCTTAGGGACCGACTAACCCTGCGTCGATTAACGTTGCGCAGGAAACCTTGGTCTTTCGGCGTGGGTGTTTTTCACACCCATTGTCGTTACTCATGTCAGCATTCGCACTTCTGATACCTCCAGCAAGCTTCTCAACTCACCTTCACAGGCTTACAGAACGCTCCTCTACCGCATCACCTAAGTGATACCCGTAGCTTCGGTGTATGGTTTGAGCCCCGTTACATCTTCCGCGCAGGCCGACTCGACTAGTGAGCTATTACGCTTTCTTTAAAGGGTGGCTGCTTCTAAGCCAACCTCCTAGCTGTCTAAGCCTTCCCACATCGTTTCCCACTTAACCATAACTTTGGGACCTTAGCTGACGGTCTGGGTTGTTTCCCTTTTCACGACGGACGTTAGCACCCGCCGTGTGTCTCCCATGCTCGGCACTTGTAGGTATTCGGAGTTTGCATCGGTTTGGTAAGTCGGGATGACCCCCTAGCCGAAACAGTGCTCTACCCCCTACAGTGATACATGAGGCGCTACCTAAATAGCTTTCGAGGAGAACCAGCTATCTCCGAGCTTGATTAGCCTTTCACTCCGATCCACAGGTCATCCGCTAACTTTTCAACGGTAGTCGGTTCGGTCCTCCAGTTAGTGTTACCCAACCTTCAACCTGCCCATGGATAGATCGCCCGGTTTCGGGTCTATTCCCAGCGACTAGACGCCCTATTAAGACTCGCTTTCGCTACGCCTCCCCTATTCGGTTAAGCTCGCCACTGAAAATAAGTCGCTGACCCATTATACAAAAGGTACGCAGTCACCCAACAAAGTGGGCTCCCACTGCTTGTACGCATACGGTTTCAGGATCTATTTCACTCCCCTCTCCGGGGTTCTTTTCGCCTTTCCCTCACGGTACTAGTTCACTATCGGTCAGTCAGTAGTATTTAGCCTTGGAGGATGGTCCCCCCATATTCAGACAAAGTTTCTCGTGCTCCGTCCTACTCGATTTCATGACTAAGAGATTTTCGCGTACAGGGCTATCACCCACTATGGCCGCACTTTCCAGAGCGTTCCGCTAATCTCAAAGCCACTTAAGGGCTAGTCCCCGTTCGCTCGCCACTACTAAGGGAATCTCGGTTGATTTCTTTTCCTCAGGGTACTTAGATGTTTCAGTTCCCCTGGTTCGCCTCTTAAGCCTATGTATTCAGCTTAAGATAACCATCTTATGATGGCTGGGTTCCCCCATTCAGACATCTCCGGATCAAAGTCTGTTTGCCGACTCCCCGAAGCTTTTCGCAGGCTACCACGTCTTTCATCGCCTCTGACTGCCAAGGCATCCACCGTATGCGCTTCTTCACTTGACCATATAACCCCAAGCAATCTGGTTATACTGTGAAGACGACATTCGCCGAAAATTCGATAATACTCAGTTAAGAGCAACTCACAAATTTTACCTTAGCCTGATCCGTTACCAGTGAAAGTAACGTTCAGTCTATCTTTCTATCACATACCCAAATTTTTAAAGAACGATCTAGCCAAAGACTAGAAATCAACATTCACCATCATCACAATGGAATGCTCATTTCTAAGCTTTCAACAAACAGAAGCAGTAGTGGTGGAGCCAAACGGGATCGAACCGTTGACCTCCTGCGTGCAAGGCAGGCGCTCTCCCAGCTGAGCTATGGCCCCGTATTTCTACAGGTTCCCACACAAAATTGGTGGGTCTGGGCAGATTCGAACTGCCGACCTCACCCTTATCAGGGGTGCGCTCTAACCAACTGAGCTACAGACCCAATTTCGGGCTGCTTCTTATCGTCTTCTTCAATGAATCAAGCAATTCGTGTGGGAACTTATGGAGCAGCTGATGTCGTCGATTAAGGAGGTGATCCAGCCGCAGGTTCCCCTACGGCTACCTTGTTACGACTTCACCCCAGTCATGAATCACACCGTGGTAACCGTCCTCCCGAAGGTTAGACTAGCTACTTCTGGTGCAACCCACTCCCATGGTGTGACGGGCGGTGTGTACAAGGCCCGGGAACGTATTCACCGCGACATTCTGATTCGCGATTACTAGCGATTCCGACTTCACGCAGTCGAGTTGCAGACTGCGATCCGGACTACGATCGGTTTTCTGGGATTAGCTCCACCTCGCGGCTTGGCAACCCTCTGTACCGACCATTGTAGCACGTGTGTAGCCCAGGCCGTAAGGGCCATGATGACTTGACGTCATCCCCACCTTCCTCCGGTTTGTCACCGGCAGTCTCCTTAGAGTGCCCACCATTACGTGCTGGTAACTAAGGACAAGGGTTGCGCTCGTTACGGGACTTAACCCAACATCTCACGACACGAGCTGACGACAGCCATGCAGCACCTGTCTCAATGTTCCCGAAGGCACCAATCCATCTCTGGAAAGTTCATTGGATGTCAAGGCCTGGTAAGGTTCTTCGCGTTGCTTCGAATTAAACCACATGCTCCACCGCTTGTGCGGGCCCCCGTCAATTCATTTGAGTTTTAACCTTGCGGCCGTACTCCCCAGGCGGTCAACTTAATGCGTTAGCTGCGCCACTAAGAGCTCAAGGCTCCCAACGGCTAGTTGACATCGTTTACGGCGTGGACTACCAGGGTATCTAATCCTGTTTGCTCCCCACGCTTTCGCACCTCAGTGTCAGTATCAGTCCAGGTGGTCGCCTTCGCCACTGGTGTTCCTTCCTATATCTACGCATTTCACCGCTACACAGGAAATTCCACCACCCTCTACCATACTCTAGCTTGTCAGTTTTGAATGCAGTTCCCAGGTTGAGCCCGGGGATTTCACATCCAACTTAACAAACCACCTACGCGCGCTTTACGCCCAGTAATTCCGATTAACGCTTGCACCCTCTGTATTACCGCGGCTGCTGGCACAGAGTTAGCCGGTGCTTATTCTGTCGGTAACGTCAAAACACTTACGTATTAGGTAAATGCCCTTCCTCCCAACTTAAAGTGCTTTACAATCCGAAGACCTTCTTCACACACGCGGCATGGCTGGATCAGGCTTTCGCCCATTGTCCAATATTCCCCACTGCTGCCTCCCGTAGGAGTCTGGACCGTGTCTCAGTTCCAGTGTGACTGATCATCCTCTCAGACCAGTTACGGATCGTCGCCTTGGTGAGCCATTACCTCACCAACTAGCTAATCCGACCTAGGCTCATCTGATAGCGCAAGGCCCGAAGGTCCCCTGCTTTCTCCCGTAGGACGTATGCGGTATTAGCGTCCGTTTCCGAGCGTTATCCCCCACTACCAGGCAGATTCCTAGGCATTACTCACCCGTCCGCCGCTCGCCACCAGGTACAAGTACCCGTGCTGCCGCTCGACTTGCATGTGTTAGGCCTGCCACCAGCGTTCAATCTGAGCCATGATCAAACTCTTCAGTTCAAACATCTTTGGGTTTTTAAGAAACCCTAAACTTGGCTCAGCAATCGTTGGTTACATCTTTGATTTCTCGCGGAGTAACTTGTGATGCTGATAATCTTGCTGACTATCAGTCTGACTCCACAAGCACCCACACGAATTGCTTGATTCAGTTGTTAAAGAGCGGTTGGTTAAGATCTTTCGTCTCAACCGAGGCGCGCATTCTACAGCAGCCTCTGTTGCTGTCAAGCGGTTATTTTCAGAAGTTTTCAAAGTTTCCTTTGCAACTTCAACCACTTGCGCTTCCGATCTCTCGTTAGCGGGAGGCGAATTCTACAGCGTTACTCGCTGCTGTCAACACCTCTTTTTCTCCGCTTTCGACCGAGAAGATCGAATCGTCAATCAAGCTAAACAACCCTGCCTGACCAACTCCTTCTGGGCTTCGATGACCTGAAGCAACTCGCTGCCGAAAACTGCGTAACTCTTTGTTTTCCAAGGAGTTTTCCGTTTCGACTGCGCCGGAAGTGGGGCGAATTATAGACTTCCAGAATCTGCCGTCAACACCTAATTCGGCTTTTCTATCAGGATGTCCAAAATCGTTGCTTATATATAGACGCAACCCTCACGAATGCGCAGTATATTGCCCAATACACAGAACAACACTCTCGCTTCCCACTTCGGACGATGCCACGTTATGAATGACCATCCCCGCAGCCTCGCCTCGACCCTGTTCTCGGTGGGCCTGCTATTAATAGCCATGGCGTCGATCCAGTCCGGAGCCTCATTGGCCAAAAGCATGTTCCCGATTATTGGCGCCCAGGGGACCACTACCCTGCGGCTGCTCTTCGCCAGCGTGATCATGCTGATCCTGTTACGCCCGTGGCGAGCGAAGCTCACCGCAAAGTCCCTGCGTACCGTCATCGTCTACGGGATGGCTCTGGGCGGTATGAACTTCCTCTTCTATATGTCTTTGCGCACCGTTCCCCTGGGTATTGCCGTAGCCTTGGAGTTCACCGGACCACTGGCGGTGGCTATCTATGCCTCACGCCGCGCGATCGACTTTTTGTGGATAGCCCTGGCAGCTATCGGCTTGCTTCTATTGATACCGACGGGAGCAGCGACTACGGGAATAGACCTGGAAGGTGCCGGTTATGCCTTGGGTGCGGGTGTGTGCTGGGCGCTGTACATCCTGTTCGGCCAGAAGGCCGGCGCCGACAATGGTGTGCAGACTGCAGCACTGGGAGTGATGATTGCCGCACTGTTCGTCGCCCCTATCGGCATCGTCCATGCCGGTGCCGCCCTGCTGACTCCATCACTGATCCCCGTAGCCATCGGAGTCGCTCTTCTTTCCACCGCCCTGCCCTACACGCTGGAGATGGTCGCGCTCACCCGAATGCCAGCCCGGACCTTCGGCACATTGATGAGCATTGAACCGGCTATTGGTGCGCTGTCTGGCCTGCTGTTTCTCCACGAGTACCTCACGCTGTCACAGTGGATGGCGATCATGTGCATCATTCTGGCTTCCGTGGGGGCGACCATGACCATGGGAAGTGCTGCCAAGCCTGCGGTCGCGGCGGATTGATAGAGGATTTGACGCAAGTCTGGTATTTACCGCTCAATTAGGCCATGTTTAGGCCCGCAACCCAGTGACAACCATGGATTTTTCAAGATAGGGATATCAGAACGCTTCAAGCGAAAGCGAATGCAGCCACACCCGGGCACGAGATCCGGGAACGCTATAAGGACAGTAATGAAACGAATTTTGCTACTGATCGCCGTACTCGCAATTGCGGGCTGCGCGGCGACATCGAAAACACAAGTCAAACATGGCAAGAAAGGGCTGCATATCAACTGTTCAGGGCTTTCGTCGTCCTGGGACAAGTGCTACACCAGCGCCGCCAACTCGTGCGCGCCCAAGGGTTACAAGGTCATCGCCAAATCGGGGGATACCGTGGAAGAGCCAGGTGATTATCCATTTGGTCTCAACCCTGCCGGTTATACCAGCCGAAGCATGATCGTCATCTGCAAATAGATTGATGCCGCCCGGCAATCTGGCGGCCAATCTCATCGTAACTGGACTTCAGCACGGTGCGTTGAATGTCGGGAGTGGCCAGCATACGCGCCACTACCAAAGCACCGATGCATTGCGACAGAATCGCCCAGGCCAGGCTGTCGCTTTCCAGAATCCTCGCCCAACTCTCCTGCAGCCGGCAAATCCAGACTTCGGCCTCTTGGCGAATAGCGATATCTGAACGAGCAATTTCGGCCCCCAATACCGGTAATGCACAACCGGACTCCGGGTGCTCGACATGGGCCATGCTCAGATAATGCTTCAGGCAACGCTCGAGCCTGTCGCAATCCTGATCAGCACCCAATCGCTCCAGGCTCTGGCACAACTCGCGTTCGACGATCGAAGCGAACAGTTCGTCCTTCGACGAAAAGTGACTGTAGAAAGCAGCGCCACTCAATCCGATCGCCTTCATCAGCCCGTCGACGCCTACCGTGGAAAAACCGGACCTTTTGGCCGACACCGCGCTGCTTGTCAGCAGTTTCTCTCTTGTTTCCAGCTTGTGATTAGCCGAGTAACGCATTGCCTTGCCCTCAGGATTGACCGACTTGACGCATGCCAAATCCTAGCATAACGTTCGTTCAGTTAACGATCGTTCATCAAAGGGATCCACCCATGAATAATAAAAAGGTCGTACTGGTTGTCGGCGCCGGTGATGCAACCGGCGGCGCGATTGCCAAGCGTTTTGCACAGGAAGGTTTCATTGCCTGCGTCACTCGCCGCAGCGCGGACAAACTTCAACCCTTGGTTGATGCAATCAAGGCCAATGGCGATGACGCCCACGGATTTGCCTGTGATGCACGCAAGGAAGAGGACGTGATTGCGCTGGTCGAGCAGATTGAGACCGAGATCGGCCCCATCGAAGCGTTTGTTTTCAACATCGGCGCCAATGTGCCGTGCAGCATTCTCGAAGAAACTGCCCGCAAGTATTTCAAGATCTGGGAAATGGCCTGTTTCTCGGGTTTTCTCAATGCCCGTGAAGTGGCCAAGCGGATGGCCAAGCGCCAACGCGGCACGATTCTGTTCACCGGTGCCACCGCTGGCTTGCGCGGTGCGGCAGGATTTGCAGCCTTCGCCGGCGCCAAGCACGGGATTCGCGCACTGGCTCAAAGCATGGCCCGCGAGCTGGGGCCGATGAATATTCACGTTGCCCATGTCGTCGTCGACGGCGCCATCGATACTGATTTCATCCGCAACAGTTTTCCGGAAAAGTACGCGACCAAGGACGAGGACGGCATCCTCAATCCCGAGCACATCGCCGAGAACTATTGGTACTTGCACAGCCAGCCCCGAGACGCGTGGACTTTCGAGCTGGATCTGCGCCCCTGGAACGAACGCTGGTAAGCCCTCCTCCCCGACAACAATAAGCAGAGCGCACCGACCATGAACAAAACCGTGGAATTCTTTTTCGATCTTGGCAGCCCCGCCACCTACCTGGCATATACCCAATTGCCGAAGATCTGTGAGCAGACCGACAGCCAACTGGTCTACAAACCGATGCTACTGGGTGGGGTCTTCAAGGCCACCGGCAACGCTTCACCGGCAACCATCCCGGCCAAAGGTCGCTACATGTTTCAGGACCTGGACCGCTACGCCAAACGATACGGCGTGCCACTGACGTTCAACCCCCACTTCCCTATCAATACCCTGATGCTGATGCGCGCCGTCACCGGCATGCAATTGCGTCATCCCGGACGCTTCCACGCGTTTATCGATTGCCTGTTCAACGCACTCTGGGTCGAGGGTCGCAGCCTCGATGACCCGGCGACCGTTGCCGCCGTGCTGACGCAAAACGGTTTCGATCCGAGCGAAGTACTGGCCCTCACCGCCGATGAGGAAGTCAAAGCCGCTCTCAAGGACAATACCGAGCAAGCGGTCCAACGCGGTGTGTTCGGCGCACCGAGCATGTTTATCGGCGATCAGATGTTCTTCGGTCAGGATCGGCTGGACTTCGTCCTTGAGGCCCTGCGTTAAATCTCGATGACCAAACGACCTTGAGCCGCTCCAGCAGCGAGCAGTTCATGAGCGGCCTCGGCGGTTTGCAGTGTGAACTGCCGCGGGTCGAGCAACGGCTTCAACTTGCCGGCCTCAATCAACTGCGCGGCTTCCCGAAGGATCTGCCCGTGATGCTCTCGCCCCTTGCCAGTCAACAAAGGTAACAAGGTAAACACCCCGGAGTAGGTCGCGGCCCGAAACGACAACGGCGCCAGACTGTGCTGCCCCCATGCGAGGCAGCTCACCACATGCCCCTCGTAGACCCGCGCGGCCTTGAAGGAAGCGTCCAGCGTTTCACCGCCCACCGTGTCATAGACAATATCGAACCCCTCTCCCCCCGTGTGCTCCGTCACATACTCTTCGACTGAAGATTTGCAGTAGTCGATAAACGTCGCACCGAAGCTTTCGATGATTGCCTGCTGACCCGCAGAGCCAGTGGCGAACACCTCAGCACCGAAAGCCCGGGCTATTTGCACAGCCACGTGCCCGACACCACCTGCACCGCCATGAATCAGCACCTTCTGACCTGCACGCACCCGAGCCCGGTCCACCAATCCCTCCCACGCCGTGATGAGTACCAAGGGCAACCCGGCGGCCTCACGCATACTCAGATTGTCCGGCTTGCGTGCCAGCAGACGCGCATCGACCACCGCGAACTGCGCAAGCGAACCTTGCGCACCGCCGACTCCGGTCGCCATCGCGTAGACCTCATCACCCGGCAGCCATCCGCTGACGCCCTCTCCCAACGCCTCAATCGTCCCGGCCAGATCCATGCCCAGCACCGCCGGCAATGGCTGACGCGCATGAGCCGCCTGACCCGAACGAATCTTTCCATCCAACGGGTTCACCCCGCTGGCTTTGATTCTGACCAACACCTGGCCCGACCCTGGCACAGGTCGAGGGATGGAAACCAAGCGTAACGGCCCGTTGGCCACATCAACAATCAGAGCACGCATTTCAAGTGAGTCAGTCATTTCGTAAATTCTCGTCAGAGGTGGCTGTAGGACCGATCCTCCTCCCCCTCACTCATGCCGATAAGACGCTGTATCGCTATAGTGACCATGCCCATTTGGCATCAATGAGAAACCCCATGGACAAACTCAATGCAATGGCCATCTTCGTCCGGGTCGTCGAACGTGGCTGCTTTTCTGCCGTAGCCCGGGAGATGCAGACCAGCCAGCCTACCATCAGCAAAGTGTTGAGGGCGCTGGAAACTGAACTGGGCGGTAAGCTGATTTCCCGCAGCACACGCCAACTCTCGCTGACTGACGAAGGTCAGCGGTACTACAGCGAATGCCGACAAATCCTGGCGGCCGTGGACGCGGCGGAACACAGTTTTCATTCAGGACGCGAAACCGTTGCCGGCAACCTGAAGATCGGTTCCTCGGTCAGTTTCGGGCGTTTGCAGATTGCACCGCGTCTTCCTGAGTTTCTGAAACAACACCCCCAGGTGCAGATAGACCTGCAGCTCAGTGACCAGAATCAGGACCTGGTCAGCGAAGGCCTCGACGTCACGTTCAGGATCGGTGAATTGACCGACAGCGGCCTCATCGCCCGCCGTATCGGCACCACCCACCGGGTGACCGTCGCAGCGCCGGACTACCTCAAGCAACACGGCCAGCCGCAAACACCAGAAGAACTGCGCGGACACAATTGCCTGCAATTCAACCTGCTGAACAGTCAGAACCTATGGGTTTACAAGAGCGGAGCCCAACGTCACGAAGTGCGAATCAAGGGCAATGCGCAAAGCAACAACTCCGAGGCGATTCGCGAGATGGTGCTGGGAGGACTGGGGATTGCGTTGTCGCCGGTGTGGTTGTTCAGCGAGGATCTGAACGCCGGGCGAGTGACTGCGATTTTGCAGGACTACACCGCGCAGTCGCTGCCCATTCATGCCATGTCCCCGGCGAATCGTCGCCAATCCGCCAGGGTCAAAACCTTTGTCGACTACATGAGGCAGGCGCTCGAAACAGCGCCTGAACTCCAACCGGTCAAATAGCCGCGGTGCGAGTGTTCAACCACTCAAGTGCCGCGCCATCCAGCAACGGGCTCAAGCGCTCGCGCACCTCGGCGTGGTAGGCGTTGAACCATTGCTTCTCGTCCAGGGTCAGCAGCGACGGTTCGAGGCAGCGGGTGTCGATCGGGCACAGGGTCAGGGTTTCGAATTTCAGGAATTCGCCGAACTCGCTCTTGCCCGCTTCGGTGTTCAACACCAGGTTCTCGATGCGCACACCCCAACGGCCCGGGCGATAAGTGCCCGGCTCGATCGACGTAATCATGCCCGGCTGCATCGCGGTTTGCGGGGCAGCGGCGGCCTGATAGGCGATGACCTGTGGGCCTTCGTGAACGTTGAGGAAGTAGCCGACGCCATGACCGGTGCCGTGTCCGTAATCAACGCTTTCAGCCCAGATCGGCGCGCGGGCAATCGAGTCGAGCAACGGCGAGAGAATGCCGCGAGGGAATTGCGCCCGGGACAGCGCGATGACGCCTTTGAGCACCCGCGTGCAATCGCGTTTCTGCTCATCCGTCGGCGTACCGACCGGCACCATCCGTGTAATGTCAGTGGTACCGCCCAGGTATTGACCACCGGAGTCGATCAGCAACAGACCGTCACCTTCGATCACCGCGTGCTCTTCTTCGGTAGCGTGGTAGTGCGGCATCGCGCCATTGGCGTTGAACGCGGCAATGGTGTTGAAGCTCAGCGACACATAACCCGGACGCCGGGTACGCGCAGCCGTCAGGTGTTCGTCAATGGTCAGTTCGGTGATGCGCTCACGACCCAACGCCGTGTCCAGCCAGGTGAAGAACTCGCACAGCGCCGCGCCGTCCTGCTCCATGGCCTGACGGATGTGCTCGGCATCGGCCAGGCTCTTCTGTGATTTGGCCAAAGTGGTCGGGTTCAGACCTTCGACCAGTTTCACGCCGCTGTTCAGGTTATCCAGTAAACCGGCCGTCACGCGCGCCGGATCGACTTGCAGGCTCGCACCGCTTGGCACAGCGCTCAAGGCGGCGGCCACTTCGCTGTAATCGCGCAACGTTACGCCGTCTTTTTCGAGGACCGCACGCAGTTCGGCATCGACCTTGCTCAGGGCCACGAACAGGGTGGCCTGTTCTTGACTGATCAGGGCGAAGGACACGAATACCGGGTTGAACGACACGTCGCCGCCACGCAGGTTGAACAGCCAGGCGATGTCATCAAGGGTCGCAATGAAGTGCCAGTCAGCACCACGATCTTTCAACACCTCACGCAACTTCGCGAGTTTTTCACCCCGGCTGACCGTCGCCTGTGGTGGCAAGTGCTGGTAGATCGACTCGTTCGGCAGCGTCGGACGGTCGCTCCAGACTTCGCTCAACAGGTCGATGTCAGTGCGCAGACGTGCGCCGCGTTCTTCGAGTTTGCCGCCCAGCGTCCGCGCCGATGCCACGGCCATCACCGCGCCATCCACCGCGACGACGCCGCCTTCAGGGGTTTGCTCGGCCAACCAGTCCAGCGGGCCAGGCTGGCCCGGTTGCAGCTTGACCAGCTCAATGCCACTGCCATTGAGTTCCTTGCTCGCTTGTTCCCAGTAACGGCTGTCGGCCCAGACGCCGGCAAAGTCCGGGGTCACGATCAGTGTTCCGACCGAACCGTGAAAGCCCGACAACCACTGCCGTCCTTGCCAATAGCCTGGCAGGTATTCCGACAAGTGCGGATCGGCCGACGGCACCAGCAGGGCATGAATGCCCTCCCGGCTCATCAGCTCGCGGGTTTGCGCCAAACGTTGGGGCACCGATCCATTGATCGAAGGCTGCGTACTCATCATGTCTCCTGCTAATCACTTCATCATTATTGTTGAGTGCCGATCAATGCCGACACTTTCAGGCCTTATTGCCAGAATGCCGGAGCATTGGCGCAGGCCGCTTTAATCAGTTGTGCCGCTTGGTCGACATCCTGTTCGGTGGTGAACCGGCCGAGGCTCAAGCGAATCGTGCGACCCGCCGAGCGGGCGTCATGTCCCAGGGCCAGCAGCACATGGGACGGTGCATTGCTGGCGGAGTTACAGGCCGAGGTCGCAGAAAACGCGATCGAGCTGCTCAGCGCCGCAGAATTGAACTCGCCTTCGTTGAAGGTCAGGCTCAGGGTATGAGGAATGCGTTGCGTCGGGCTGCCATTGAGCCGCACGCCGGGGATGCCCAGCAGTTGCTCGAGCAAGCGTTCGCGCAGCCGCACGATGGTGGCTTTTTCTTCGTCGAATCCGGCGGCCGCCAAGGCGAAGGCCACGCCCATCGCAGCGATCTGGTGTGTCGCCAGAGTCCCGGAACGCAAACCGCCCTCGTGACCGCCACCGTGAATCTGCGCCAGCAAACGCTGCTGCGCGCGCGGGCCGACGTACAGGGCGCCGATGCCTTTAGGGCCGTAGATCTTGTGCGCCGAAAACGACATCAGGTCCACCGGTAAGCGGGCAAGATCGATCGCCACTTTGCCCGCGCCCTGGGCGGCGTCGACATGGAACAGCGCATCACGATCACGCACCACCTGGCCGATGGCCGAGATGTCATTGACCGTGCCTAGTTCATTGTTGACCAGCATCAGCGACACCAGGAATGTGTCTTCGCGCATTGCCTCGCTGACCGCTTGCGGGGTAATCAGGCCCTCGGCGTCAGGCACCAGATAAGTCACGGCAACGCCGGCGTCCTGCAACTGCTTCGCCGTGTCGAGGATTGCCTTGTGTTCGATCTGGCTGGTGAGGATATGGCCGCCGGACACCCCGCGGGCCTGTGCCACGCCCTTGAGGGCAAGGTTGTTCGATTCGGTCGCGCCGGAGGTCCAGACGATCTGGTCCGCCTGAGCGCCGACCAGTTCGGCGACCTGGCGCCGCGCCTGCTCGACCGTTTGCCGGGCCTGCTGGCCGAAGGCATGGGAGCTGGACGCCGGGTTGCCAAAATTTCCGTTGAAACCCAGACACTCGACCATGACCTTGATGACCCGCTCATCCACCGGCGTGGTGGCGGCGTAGTCAAAATACAGAGGACGTTTATTCATAGAAAACTCGCAGAGCATGTTCCGGGATCAGGAGGCTCGTCACTGAACGCTCAAAGCGCAACCTTGTGAGTTGCGCCGACCGTTCGGAGCGTTAGAAATACCTGATCGGAGGCCGTTAAAGAAGAACAACTTCATTTAAAAGTGCGTAGGAACGCTCCTGAAGTCGAGCTTAACAGGCATCGGCCAACCGGTTGAAGCGATGTGTCAGCTAAAGCTCTCGATCAACAACGGATACAGCGAAGCCACCAACAGCAAGGCCATGCCCCAGTTGAACAGCCGCAACCAGCGACGATCCTTCAACACATTGCGCAACAATGTGCCGCAACCGGCCCAGACGCCGACGCTCGGCAGGTTGATCAAGGCAAAGACCGCAGCAATCACGATCACATTGGTGAAGTAGCCCTGCATCGGCGTGTAGGTGCTGATGGCGCCGATGGCCATGATCCATGCCTTGGGATTGACCCACTGAAACGCTGCCGCACCCAGGTAGCTGATGGGTTTGCTGTCGCCCTTTTCACTCTCGGAGACCGGTCCGGAATGGGCGATTTTCCACGCCAGGTACAGCAAGTACGCCGCGCCGACGTAACGCAGCACTGTGTAGAGCAATGGATAGGTTTGAAACACGGCACCCAGGCCGAAACCGACGGCGAGGACAAGCACAAAGAAGCCGCAAGTGATGCCCAACATGTGCGGAATGGTGCGGTGAAAGCCGAAGTTGACGCCCGATGCCAGCAACATGGTGTTGTTGGGGCCGGGGGTAATCGAGGTGACGAGGGCAAACAGGGCGAAGCCCAGCAGCAGATCGAGCGAGAGCGTCATGAGCGGCAGTCCAATCAGGGTCAGTCAGGTGTTGACCCTATCGCACGCCCCGGGGGAAACCCATGGACAGTTACGTGAAACTTCGAACGGTACAGTTTCAGATCAGCTCGGACGACCGTGAAGCTGTACAGCACGTTCGGCGTTCATTTCGCCTTGTTTGTCGAAACTGAACGGTTTTTGCGGCTGGCCGAGCAATTCGGCTTTTTTCGCATGGTACTCATCGAAGGATAAACCACGACGATTCAAGTCTTCCAACGCCAGTTCCCTACTTTCTTCGGCGGTGTATGGCCGCAATTCCGGTGACACATGGCTGGCACATCCGGCGAGAACGGAGACCGCGAGCAGCAGGAAAGTGGCGATTAGAGGTTTCATGGGTGGCGTCCTGGCATCTGGGTTCGGGGCAATGAACACAGGCTACCCGCCCCCTTCGACGGGCAGAAATCAACGCTCTCGATAGTGGCTATCGAATTTGGCCAATGACGCTCAGCCAGTCCGTTTTATATCTCCAAATGATCTATAAATATTAATTTAAGATATTTTACGGAATAACAACCTGCCTTTATAACAACTCCATCGC
Source organism: Pseudomonas sp. LBUM1660 (assembly GCF_059695935.1). Lineage (NCBI taxonomy): Bacteria > Pseudomonadati > Pseudomonadota > Gammaproteobacteria > Pseudomonadales > Pseudomonadaceae > Pseudomonas > Pseudomonas sp. LBUM1660. The sequence continues at coordinate 4,324,334 of NZ_CP166795.1, forward strand.
CTCACGTACTGTTGCCCACGCAACTGTTTCCCAAGCAACAGTCATTCAACAAACAGCCCTCGAAATCGCACAGTGCCCACTGACCGATACGCCGCAAGCCCCGTAAACCTGGGCTTTCGAGGAGTGGTACAGCTCTTGCTCAAGTCAGTGACTTCCCACTGCTCGCTGAGCAACTGTTTAAAAAGGAACTGGTCATGTCGCGTCCATTGAAAGTCGTTGCCCTCTCCGGCGGTACCTGGCGTCCGTCCCGCACGCTGGTGCTGACCCAAGCGCTATTGGCCGAGTTGGCCGAGCAATTGCCGATCGAGAGCAAGCTGATCGAGTTGGGCGACATCGCCCGGCCACTGGGCGCCGCACTGTCGCGCCAGGAATTGAGCGCCGAGATCGAGGCCGAGTTGCAAGCGATCGAGAACGCCGACCTGCTGATCGTCGCCGCACCGGTTTATCGCGGTTCCTACCCTGGCCTGCTCAAGCACCTGTTCGACCTCATCGACCTCAATGCGCTGATCGACACCCCGGTTCTGCTGGCCGCCACCGGTGGCAGCGAACGGCACGCGTTGGTACTCGATCATCAGTTGCGGCCGCTGTTCAGTTTCTTCCAGGCCCTGACCTTGCCCATTGGCGTCTACGCCACCGAAGCCGATTTCGCCCATTACCAAATAACCAGTGAGCCCTTGAAGGCCCGCATTCGTCTTGCTGCAGAACGCGCTGCGCCGTTGTTTGGCGCGCACCCCAAAAATCTGCTGAAAATCGCCTAAGGATTTCTTCATGGATGTTTTCTGGTTCCTGCCGACCCACGGCGACGGCCATTACCTGGGCACCACTCAGGGCGCTCGCCCAGTGACCCTCAACTACCTCAAACAAGTGGCACAGGCCGCTGACAGCCTCGGCTACCACGGCGTGCTGATCCCTACCGGGCGCTCCTGCGAAGATTCGTGGGTAATTGCCTCGGCGCTGGTGCCGCTGACCGAGCGCCTGCGTTACCTGGTGGCGATCCGCCCCGGGATCATCTCGCCAACGGTTTCGGCACGCATGGCCGCCACGCTGGATCGACTGTCCAATGGCCGCTTGCTGATCAACGTGGTGACCGGCGGTGACCCAGATGAAAACCGCGGTGACGGGATCTTCCTCGATCACAGCGAGCGCTATGAAGTCACCGACGAATTCCTGAAGATCTGGCGCCGCGTGTTGCAAGGCGAATCGGTGGATTTCGAGGGCAAACACCTGCAAGTGCAGAACGCCAAGGCGTTGTATCCGCCGGTGCAGAAACCATATCCGCCGCTGTACTTCGGCGGTTCATCCGAAGCTGCCCACGAACTTGCCGCCGAACAGGTTGATGTTTACCTGACCTGGGGCGAGCCACCGGCCGCGGTCGCGGAAAAACTCGCCGATGTGCGTGAGCGTGCAGCGCGAAACGGGCGCACGGTGAAGTTCGGGATTCGCTTGCATGTGATTGTCCGCGAGACGGCCGAAGAAGCCTGGAAAGCGGCGGACAAACTGATCGAGCACATCAGCGACGAGACCATCGCCGCCGCGCAGAAGTCGTTCTCGCGTTTCGACTCCGAAGGCCAGCGACGCATGGCCGCGCTGCATGACGGGCGCCGCGACAACCTGGAAATCTCCCCCAACCTGTGGGCCGGTGTCGGCCTGGTGCGCGGCGGTGCCGGGACGGCGCTGGTCGGTGATCCGCAGCAAGTGGCGGCGCGGATCAAGGAGTACGCGGACCTGGGCATCGAGAGTTTCATCTTCTCCGGCTATCCACACCTCGAAGAGGCTTATCGCTTTGCCGAGCTGGTGTTCCCGCTGCTGCCCGAGCCGTATGCGAGCCTCGCGGGGCGAGGTGTCACCAACCTCACCGGGCCGTTTGGCGAAATGATCGCCAATGACGTACTCCCGGCTCACGCCAAAGCCTGACCCACGATCCTGTAGATACTCTGTTCACGGTCAAGCTTTCGCGAGATGTTTTTCGCTAAAAAGCTTGGCCGTATTAAATTCTTCTCCGGAACGCATGCATGCCCATAACCCGGTTAGGTATTTGCGCATGACCGCACCGATGGCCTGCATTTTCTTCTTGCCGCGCGCTACCAGAGCCTCGTAGAAGGCCTTCACATTCTCATCACAACGGATTGCCGTCATCGCCGGCATGAACATCGCTGCGCGCAAGTAAGCATTACCGCATTTGGACATTCGCCCTGGCCGGTTCACGCTGGTGCCTGACTGGGTCAACCTGACATCCAGGCCTGCATAGCGGCTTACCTGCGCCGATTTAAGCGTTACCGGAAGGGTCGTCAGCTCAGCCAGTGCGGCGATGGCTGAGGCCTCTCCAACGCCGGGGGCCGCCAGCATGCAGCGAAACTGCAAACTCAGATCCGGGCATTTGGCGATGGCATCACGTGCGGCTTTCTTCAAGCGATCAATCCGTGTGTCCAGCCCTGCAATCGCCTCTTTCTCATCCTCGATCAGCAGCTCCACACTCGTTTCTGTCGCTTGTAGCGCGTGTAATTCGTTTTTGGCTCGTGTTCGATGACCAATCAGCCGATTGATATGGCGGCCAATCGCACGCAACGTCATTTGATCGGTAGTAGGCGGAACCCAAAGCCTGGGAGTCATGCGCTCGCCATATTCAGCCAGCAATTGAGCGTCTATCTGGTCAGTTTTGCTGTTTTGCAGCATCACTTTTGCAAAATTGTGGAAGCTTTTGGGGTTGATCACCGAGACCGGCAGGCCGGCAGCGTGCAACTCCAATGCAAGATCCAGGTAGTAAATGCCAGTGGCCTCCATGACCACGCTCAGCGGTTTGAGACCTAACATCTTTGTCACGGCAGCCTTACGTCCTTTGGGCGTGTGCTGAATGTCCCACTGGCCTGATGTTTTACCGCTCTGCCGCCATCCCATGACAGACGTGCGCGCACCAATGTCTATGCCGATATGAATATTCATGCTTTTCACTTCCCTGACTTTCGGTAAGATTGCCCCTGGTTCCCCCGACCTCGAACTTCATGCCACTGCAACCTTGTAATGCGAAGTCCGACTTGTCGGCTTCTCGATACTCTTCGTGGTGGGCAATGAGGCGGGGGGGCCTCTCTACAGACAAGGTCAGGAGCAAATCCTGCCTTCAGGAGCGATCGGCCTCCCCCAGAAACGCACTTGCTTTTGTATGAATCCTTGAGCGTAACCTCTTTCGTTGGAATCAAGGTCAACATACAAGGAGCGAGGCTTGCCCGCGAAGGCGATCTGTCAGTCGACATTTCTGTTGAATGTGATGGCCTCTTCGCGGGCAAGCCTCGCTCCTACAAGTACGGCATCGTTCATATGAGGAACCCCGCGTGACTGCCAAGCCGCAAAGCGCCCTGTTGTCTCCCATGCAGACCGCCCGCCAGTTGGCCGCCGGTTTTGCCCTGACCGCCGTCGAGCGCGACGAGCGTGGCGGCACGCCCAAGGCCGAACGCGACGCGTTGCGCCACAGCGGTCTGCTCGCGTTAAGCATTCCCGTGCAGTACGGCGGCCTCGGCGCCAGCTGGAGTGAGACTCTGGGCATCGTGCGCGAGTTCGCCAAGGTCGACAGTTCGATCGCCCATGTCTTCGGCTTCCATCACCTGATGCTCGCCACCGTGCGCCTGTTCGCCCGGCCCGAGCAATGGCAGCCGTGGTTCGAACAAACCGCACGCAAAAACTGGTTCTGGGGCAACGCCCTCAATCCGCTGGACACCCGCACCGTGGTGAAAAACCTCGGTGGCTGGCGGGAATTTTACGGCAAGAAAAGCTTCTGCTCCGGTGCAAGCGACTCGGAGATGCTGATTGCCTCGGCCGTTGATGAAAGCGCCGGTGGCAAGCTGCTGATCGCCGCCATCCCCAGCGGTCGCAGCGGCATCACCCTGCACAACGACTGGAACAACATGGGCCAGCGCCAGACCGACAGCGGCAGCGCGACGTTCGAACGGGTGCGGGTCGAGGAATCGGAACTGCTGCTCGACCCGGGTCCGCTGAGCACACCGTTTGCCTGCCTGCGACCGTTGATTGCCCAACTGACCTTCACCCACATGTTCCTCGGCATTGCCGAAGGTGCCTTCGAAGAAGCGCGGCAATACACGCTCACCGAAACCCGGCCGTGGCACAAATCCAGCGCGCAGGACGTGCGTCAGGATCCTTATGTGCTCGGCCATTACGGTGAATTCTGGGTCGCTCTCGAAGGCGTTCGGTTGCTGGTGGAACGCGCTGCCGAGTTACTCGACAAGGCTTGGGCCAAAGGCCCGAATCTCAGCGCCGAAGAACGCGGACATCTCGCCACCGCCATCGCCACGGCGAAAGTCGCGGCCACGCGCAATGGCCTGGACATCTGTAGCCGGTTGTTCGAAGTCACCGGTGCGCGTTCGACCCATGCCTCGCTGCGTCTGGACCGCCACTGGCGCAACCTGCGCACGCAGACCCTGCACGACCCGGTGGATTACAAACTCCATGAACTGGGTGATTGGGCGCTGAACCAGTCCCTGCCGATCCCGACTTTCTATTCATAGCCTTCTATTCAGGGAGCCTGCCTGATGCAACTTCTGACCCTACCGCCCTCGCCCGCTCTGGCCACGTCGATCCGCGCCACCGCGCAGGTGTTCGAAGACCCGAAATCCCAGGCCTTGCTCGCGCACATCCAACAAGTCGCACCGAGTGAAGCCAGCGTGCTGATCATCGGCGAGACCGGCACCGGCAAGGAGCTGGTGGCGCGGCATATCCACAACCTCAGCGCCCGGCGCAACCGGCCGTTCGTGGCGGTGAACTGCGGTGCGTTCTCCGAGTCCCTGGTCGAGGCCGAATTGTTCGGCCACGAAAAAGGCGCGTTTACCGGTGCCTTGAGCGCCAAGGCCGGCTGGTTCGAAGAGGCCGATGGCGGCACCTTGTTCCTCGACGAAATCGGCGATCTGCCGATGGCGATTCAGGTCAAGTTGCTGCGCGTATTGCAAGAGCGCGAAGTGGTGCGCCTCGGTTCGCGCAAGAGCATTCCCATCGACGTGCGCGTGCTGGCGGCGACCAACGTGCAGCTGGAAAAAGCCATCAACGCCGGGCATTTTCGCGAGGATTTGTACTACCGCCTCGACGTGGTCAGCCTGGAACTGAGCCCGTTGCGCGACCGTCCCGGCGACATCCTGCCGCTGACCCGACATTTCGTCGAAGCCTACAGCCAGCGCCTCGGTTACGGCACCATCACCATCAGCAAAGAAGCCGAACTGAAACTGCGCAGCTACAGCTGGCCGGGCAACATCCGAGAACTGGAAAACGTGATTCACCACACCCTGCTGATCTGCCGTAACGGCGTGATTGAACGCGATGACCTGCGCCTGTCGAACATGCGCATCGAGCGTCAGGACGATCACCACGCCAACGTCGATGATTCACCGGAAGCCTTGCTCGACCGGGCCTTTCAAAAACTCTTCGAAGAACAGGCCGGTGCGCTGCATGAAAAAGTCGAAGACGCGTTGTTGCGCGCGGCGTATCGCTTCAGCCATTACAACCAGGTGCACACCGCGGCCCTGCTGGGCTTGAGCCGAAACGTCACGCGCACACGACTGATCAAGATCGGCGAACTGGCGGTGAACAAGCGCCGGCCCACGGAAAACGTTCAGGGTGAGCGCTTGATGCAGTTGTCGATCTAAGCGCTTACCCCTGATGCACCAGATTGCAGTGCAGCGCGTTGTCATGGCTACGTTCCAGACTGTGCAGCACCTGGAACGAGCCGAAGGTCACGGTTTTCGCCTGATGCGCGCGAATCAGCTGCCAGAAATCCTGTTCGCCGCTTTCAAAGCTCTGAAACGCGGCTTCCCCCGCCTCACGAGATTGCCATTGCAGGTAATTGAGCACCCGCCGGCCATCGTCGCTGGCCTGGATACTCGCACTTAAAAACCCGCTGTAGCCTTGGGCCAGGCGCTCGGTCTGCTTTGACAGTGCCGACACTAACGCGGGTTGCTGATGGGGTTCGATCTCGAATTCGATCAACTGGGTGAAGCTGCGATTTTTCTCTGGCGCTTGCATGAAGAGTCCCCACTGACGTGTAAGCCGGACCTTGCGATCCGAAGGCCTGCAGGGTAAAACCTCGAGTTAACTAGAGGTCAAGAGGCATTTTTTAAATGATCACCTCGGAAAGTCTGCACACGGAACTCACCGTCGGCCAATTGGCCGCGCGCAGTGGCGTGGCCGTCACGGCGCTGCACTTTTACGAGTCCAAAGGTTTGATCAAAAGCAATCGCAACCAGGGCAACCAGCGACGCTATCCACGGGAAGTGTTGCGGCGGGTGGCATTGATCAAAGTCGCACAGCGGCTGGGGATTCCGCTGGCGGAGATTGGCGAGGCACTGAAAGCCTTGCCGGATAACCGCGCGCCGACGGCGGCGGACTGGAAGGTGATGTCGGTGCAGTGGAGTCGGGACCTGGATGAGCGGATCAGTCAATTGACCTTGCTGCGGGACAAGCTCAATGGCTGTATCGGCTGTGGGTGTTTGTCGATGGAGGCGTGTCCATTGCGTAACTTTGGCGATGTGCTGGGGGAACAGGGGCCGGGGGCGCAGCTGTTGGAATCGGGGACAGATCCGAAATAGCGGCGTGGCCTTCGCGGGCAAGCCTCGCTCCTACAGGATTGCGTGTTACTGGCGAACGACACAAAACCTGAGCGAGGCTTGCCCGCGAAGGCGTCCTCAAGGTAGACCGAAAGCTTAGAACCCCGGCGCAAACTGCCCTTTGTAGCGGGTCAGGATGAACTGCCAAACCTCATCGTAGTTCAACGCCTTGGCCAGTTTCTGCAAACAGTGGCGCTGCTGCTCGTCGGGCACTCGGTGGCGCAAAAGGGGCTGACCTATAGTTGTTCGACCGGAAATCGGCGAAGGAACACCTTCAATTCACAACAACCAGGGAGAACCATCATGAGCGTCAAACCCATTCCAGAGGGTTATCACAGCATTACGCCTTATCTGGGCATTCAGAAAGCGGCCGAAGCCATCGAGTTCTACAAGAAGGCTTTTGGCGCCACCGAAGTCATGCGCCTGGCCATGCCTGATGGCGGGATTGGCCACGCCGAACTGCGCATCGGTGATTGCCCGATCATGCTCGGCACCCCGTGCGATCAGGGACCATTGAGCAATCCCGACAAATCGCCGTCCGTGGGGCTGCATTTGTATGTGAACGATGTGGACAAGTCTTATAAACAGGCAATTGCGGCGGGTGGCACGGTGGTGTCCGAGGTCAAGGATCAGTTTTATGGCGACCGTTCGGGGACGCTGAAAGATCCCTATGGGCATCTTTGGTTCCTGGCTACGCGCAAGGAGGATTTGACGCAGGAGCAGATCGAGCAGCGGGCCAAGGAGATGTTTCAGCAGGGTTGAATTCTTCGGTGTCTGAGCGGGCCTCTTCGCGGGCAAGCCTCGCTCCGACAGGGGGTTTGTGTGGTTCCTGATATTTGCGAACGAAACAATTCCCCGTAGGAGCGAGGCTTGCCCGCGAAGGCGTCATCCCTGATACCACAGATCCCTTGAACACACTTCATGAACAAGCGCACCACGCTTTGCGCCTTGCCCACGGCGCGCAACACTTTCAGGATGCAGGCAACTACAACAAGGACTCGCCCCATGTTCGCCGGATTCCTGAAAAACCAGCGCCACGTCAACGGTGTGGACATTGCCTACCGCATCGGCGGCAGCGGGCCAGGCCTGCTGTTGCTGCACGGTCACCCGCAGACCCACGTCATCTGGCACAAGGTCGCCGAGCAATTGGCCGAGTACTTCACCGTGATCGCCGCCGACCTGCGTGGTTACGGTGACAGCGGTAAACCACCGGCCAACGACCACCACTCAAATTACTCCAAACGAGAAATGGCCAAGGACAGCGTCGAGCTGATGCAGTCCCTGGGCTTCGAACAGTTTTCGGTGCTGGCCCACGACCGTGGCGCCCGCGTGGCCCATCGCCTGGCGCTGGATCACCCCGACACCGTGCAACGCATGGTGCTGCTGGACATCGCACCGACCCTGTCGATGTACGCGCAAACCAACGAAGCCTTTGCCCGCGCCTACTGGCACTGGTTTTTCCTGATCCGCCCGGCCCCGCTGCCGGGAACCCTGATCGAAGCCGACCCCGACGCCTATCTGCGCAGCGTGATGGGCAGTCGCAGCGCCGGGCTAAAACCGTTCGCCGCCGAGGCCTTCGGCGAATACCTGCGCTGCCTCAAACTGCCGGGCACCGCGCGCGGCATCTGCGAGGACTACCGCGCCAGCGCAGGCATCGACCTGGAGCATGACCGTGCCGATATCCAGGGCGGTCATTCTCTGCACCTGCCCTTGCTGGTGCTGTGGGGCGCCGAAGGCACAGTCGGGCGTTGTTTCGAGCCGCTCAAGGAATGGCAACACGTGGCCACCGACGTGCGCGGCATGGCCCTGCCCGCCGGCCATTACATCGCCGAAGAAGTCCCCGAATTGCTGCTCGCCGAAGTGCTGGGTTTCCTGCGCTGATCACGGCGCACCACCGGGGTCCGGCATCGCGGCGATGCGCACCGGGGCGGCGGGGTTGACGTGATCGACCACCGCCAGTGCGGTGCCGGCACGCCAGACTCCGCGTTTGGCCTCGCGCAACCCGCTGAACGCCTGGGGGCTGGTGTATTCGTTGATGACCTGGCGATCGATGTACAACAGGACGTGGCCCTGGTCATTGAGGCGACACACCGTGTGTGAATCGATGTGTTTGTCGTAGAGGATTCTTGCTGGAGTCATGGAGGTGCTCGCTCAGGCTCGCGGGTGAAAGGCGTCTGGGCTCCATCTTAGGGAGTAGGCCATCGCCATCAATGGCCGGACAGTGATCCCGTGAGCCATGGTTCGTGTTGGATCTATTCACCCGCTACCTCAAGTGAACACAAATCCGCTTGTAGGAGTGAGCCTGCTCGCGATAGCGGTGGTTCAGCCAACATCAACGTGACTGACACATCGCTATCGCGAGCAGCCTCACTCCCACAGGGGTTATGCGTGTTGGCTGGAACGCGAAACATTTACTTTCACATCACTGTTCGGGATTTCCGTTCCTCATCCGTCCTATAGAGATGCAGTCAGTCCGCGTAGGCAAAAGCCACGGGCCGGCCTTTCATGGACCTCATCGCTGGGAAGCCCGCAGCAGAGGCCCTCCCATCGATACAAGACCTTTAATCATGTCGAAGAAATCCCGCTCCAAACTCTGGTTTCTGGTCCATAGCTGGCTGGCCTTGCCGATCTGGTTTTTCGTGCTGATCGTCTGTGTCACCGGCACGCTGGCGGTGGTCAGTCAGGAAATCGTCTGGCTGGCCAACCCGCAGATGCGCGCCAGTCAGCCTGCGGACGATGCACCGCTGCTCAGTTATGACCAGATCATCGCCGCCATCAAGAAGGCGGAACCGAACACCCTGGTCGAGGGCATCAGCCGGCCCGACGAGTCGCACTTCGCGCTCGATGTCGATGTCAGCTACCCCGACGGGCGCTCGGTGAAGGTTTACGTCAACCCGTACAGCGGCGTGATTCAGGGCACTGCCCCGCAATTCAATTTCCAGGCCTTCACCCGTGCATTGCACGGCTGGTGGCTGGTGCCGTTCACCAACGGTTACAGCTGGGGCTGGTACCTGGTGTCGTTCCTGAGTCTGCCTTTGCTGGCGTCCCTGGTGACCGGGCTGGTGGTCTACAAGCGTTTCTGGAAAGGCTTTTTCCGACCGACATTGCGCATCCGTCATGGCGCACGAATTTTCTGGGGCGACTTTCACCGCCTCAGCGGCATATGGTCGATCTGGTTCATCGCGGTGATTTCCATCACTAGCACCTGGTTCCTGATTCAGGCATTCATGTTCGATAACCAGGTGTCGATTTCCACCGCCCCCGTGGCACTTGTGGTCCCGCGTGAGAGCGTGCCGGTGAGCAGCGATGGTTCGCCAGCGCCGATGATCAGCCTGGAAGCCGCGATTGCCCAGGCCAAGGAACGCATTCCGGGTCTGGAAGACAGCTTCGTCAGTATGCCCGCCAATGCCTACAGCTACCTCACGGTGGGCGGTCGCAGTTGGTATCCGTTGATGTTCCAGACCGCCGAGATCAACCCGTACACCGGCGATATCGCCGCCACCCGCCTGCTGTCGGACCGTTCCGGCCTGGAGCTGGTGACCGAATCCATGCGGCCGCTGCACACCGGTGATTTCGGCGGCATCTGGATCAAGCTGATCTGGTTCTTCTTCGGTTTGATCCTGAGCATGATGGTGCTCAGCGGCCTGCTGATCTGGACCAAGCGCACCGCCCTGGCCACGGCCAACGCCCTCAAGCGCAAAGACAAGCGTCCGCGCACCATTGCCGTCGAAAGCCGCGAAACCGCGGGGGTCAGCCAATGAGCCTGTTCGCCGCTGAAAAACCCGCTTCGAAACTCAGCCGCTTCTGGCACAAATGGCGTTTCCACATCAACGTTCTGCTGTTGCTGGTGCCGCTGGGGTTCATGCCCAAATATTTTGCCGATGCGGCGCTGTTTCGTGGCGACACCGGCCTGGGTGAGCGGGAAATCGGTGAAGTGCAGGTCGGGCCCTGGAGCCTGCGCCTCGCCGAGTTGCGCAACGAAGCCCCGACCCTCGATGGCCCGGCCGGCCACATGAAGAGCTTCAATGCGGCGCTGTGCGACAGCTGCCGCGATCAGGTCAAGGCGACGTACCTGCGCATCGGCAAACCCCGCAGCCTGCGCGCCGCCGGGGTGATTTTCTTCGGCACGCCGTACCGCATGGGCGCCATGCTGCCGATCCCCGACAAGACCAAAGCCGACGCCGAACTGTGGATCACCATGGAAGGCTGGGACGGCGCGATGCACCAAGCGTCGATCCCCCTGAGCCAGGCATCCCCCGCCACCCTCGCGTGGCTGAACAAACAAGGAGGCAAACCATGACGCTACGTTCTCTAAACGCGGCTTTACTGGTGCTCTGCGCCGGTTTCAGCGCCAGCGCCCTGGCCCACAACCCGATGTGCGAATGCAAAGCCATCGATACCGAACACATCCAGTGCACGGGCGGTTTCTCCGACGGCAGTGGCGCACCGGGCGTGACGCTGGATGTGATCGGCTACGACGAAACCATCCTCGTGCCGGGCAAGCTCGGCGCCGATTCGACCCTGACTTTCAAGAAGCCCGGCGCCGAATTCTACGTGCTGTTCGACGCAGGCCCCGGCCACGTCGTCGAGATCGACCAAGCGGACATCGAAGCCCCATGAGTACGCCAACCACGCACGTCGTCCGCCCGGCCGGTGCCGGCCATGAAACCCTGTACGTGTTGCTGTTGTGCCTGATGATCCTGGCGGTGGCCGGCTCGGTGGTCGCCTGGCGCCATGAGTCTCAGGAAGTCAGCAGCGTAGGCAGCCATCAACTGGATGCCCGCCGCGACCTGAGCGCGTCCGAGCAAGGCATCTACGCCGACCTGCGGGTGACTCTGGACGAGATCCACCTGCTGCGCCAGGAACAACAAGCGCTGCCGACTCCCGCAACGCTTGCCGATGAAGGCTTTGCACCGTTTGCCCAGGACGCCAGTTCCGTCAGTCGGGGCGGCCATGCCTGGCAGTTGCTCGACGCCAAGGCTTACTTCGGTCAGAGCCAGACGCCCGCCGTGGCTGGGTCGTTTCTGATGCGTTTGACCGCTGACGATGATGCGCCTGACGTCTGGCTCAACCGCGGCAACGCCCTCGCGGCCCCGACCGATCTCACTGACGCCGCGCTCGAAAGCGCCGGCTGGCAGCAGATCGTCGCGCAATTCGATGCCGGCGTGACCCGCCAGCACCGGCACTGAACCCTCGCCTTCACCCGAGAGAAGACCGCTTTCCCATGCCTATTTCATCTCAACGCTCCTTCCTGCGCCCGCTGCTGGCCGGCCTGCTTGCCTTATTGCTGACGCCACTGGCCAGCGCCGAAGACGCCAAACGCCTGCGCATCGGCATCACCCTGCACCCTTATTACAGCTACGTGGCCAACATCGTCGGTGACAAGGCCGAGGTGGTGCCGCTGATTCCGGCCGGGTTCAACCCGCATGCCTACGAGCCGCGCGCCGAAGACATCAAGCGCATCAGCGGGCTCGACGTGGTCGTGCTCAATGGCGTCGGTCATGACGACTTCGCCGACCGCATGATCGCCGCCAGCGAAACGCCGAACGTCCCGGTGATCGAAGCCAACGAAAACGTGCCGCTGCTGGCGGCTACCGGCACCGCCGCCCGCGGAGCCGGCAAGGTCGTCAATCCGCACACGTTCCTGTCGATCAGCGCCTCCATTGCCCAGGTCAACAACATCGCCCGGGAACTGGGCAAGCTCGACCCGGCCAATGCCAAGACCTACACCCAGAACGCCCGCGCTTACGGCAAGCGCCTGCGGCAGATGCGCGCCGATGCCCTGGCGAAACTGACTCAGGCGCCGAACGCCGAACTGCGGGTGGCGACGGTGCATGCGGCGTATGACTATCTGCTGCGTGAATTCGGCCTGGAAGTGACCGCCGTGGTCGAACCGGCCCACGGCATCGAGCCGAGTCCGAGCCAGTTGAAAAAGACCATCGATCAACTGCGGGAACTGGACGTGAAGGTGATCTTCTCGGAGATGGATTTCCCGTCCAGCTACGTCGACACCATTCAGCGTGAATCCGGGGTGAAGCTGTACCCGCTGTCGCACATTTCCTATGGCGAATACACCGCCGAGAAGTACGAAAAGGAAATGACCGGCAACCTCAACACCGTGGTTCGGGCTATTCAGGAGTCGGGGAAATGACGGCTAAAGAAACCATCAGTGCACAAGTCCCAGGCCCAACTGAAACCGAATCCCCTGTGGGAGCGACGGTGCGGCGTTCCGACCTGCTCGCGAAGGCGTCCAGTCAGTCGACATCAATGTTGACTGACCCACCGCAATCGCGAGCAGGCTCGCTCCCACAGGTTTCGGGTCCAACCTTGGATTTTGCGCAGGTCTGTTTGACGCTGGGGCGCACGACGATCCTCGACAACGTGACCTTCCAGGTCCAGCCCGGCAGCATACATGCGCTGGTGGGCCCGAACGGTGGCGGCAAGAGTTCGTTGATCAAGACCCTGCTCGGGCAAATGCCACATCAGGGCCGTTTGAGTCTGCAATGGCCGGGCACACCCGGGACCATCGGTTATGTGCCTCAGGCGCTGGAGTTCGATCGCGGCTTGCCCATGACCGTCGACGATTTCATGGCCGCGATGTGTCAGCGCCGTCCGGCGTTCCTCGGTTTGAGCAAGCATTACGCCGCCGCGATTGGTGAAGCACTGGAACGGGTCGGCATGCAGGACAAGCGCAAGCGGCGCATGGGCGCGTTGTCCGGTGGTGAGCGTCAGCGCGTGTTGCTCGCTCAGGGGTTGATCCCGGCGCCGCAGTTGCTGGTGCTCGACGAGCCGATGTCGGCCCTCGATGAGGCCGGTATCCAGGTGTTCGAACGACTGCTCGGCGACTGGCGCCAGAGCGGCATCACCGTGTTGTGGATCGAGCATGATCTGGAAGCCGTCGGGCGTCTGGCCGACCGCGTCACCGGGCTCAATCGCCGGGTGCTGTTCGATGCCGCGCCGAAACAGGCGCTGACCCCGGAACGCTTGCTGACCCTGTTCTCGACCCATCCACGGAGCGCTGCCTGATGAGTTATGAAGCCTTTCGCTTGATGGTCCAGGGCTGGGCGTCTTCGGGTTACCTGCCTGAAGCGCTGGCCTACGGCTTTGTGGTCAACGCCCTGCTCGCCGGCTTGCTGATCGGCCCGGTGCTGGGCGGTCTGGGCACGCTGGTGGTGGTCAAGCGCTTCGCGTTTTTCTCCGAAGCGGTGGGTCACGCGGCATTGACCGGCGTGGCCGTCGGCATCCTGCTCGGTGAACCTTACACCGGGCCTTACGGCAGCCTGTTCGGTTACTGCCTGCTGTTCGGCATTCTGCTCAACTACCTGCGCAACCGCACGGGCCTGGCACCGGATACATTGATCGGCGTGTTTCTCTCGGTGTCGTTGGCCCTGGGTGCGAGCCTGCTGCTGATTCTGGCGGGCAAGATCAACGTGCACATCCTCGAAAACGTGCTGTTCGGTTCGGTGCTGACGGTCAACGGTAACGATCTGCTGGTGCTGGCCATCGTCGGCTCGCTGGTTATGGCGCTGGCCTTGCCCCTGTACAACCGCATCATGTTGGCCAGTTTCAATCCGCAACTGGCGGCGGTCCGTGGCGTGGCAGTGAAGACGCTGGACTATCTGTTTGTGATTCTGGTGACCCTGATCACCGTGGCCGCAGTAAAAGTCATCGGCGCGATTCTGGTCGGTGCTCTGCTGGTGATTCCGGCCGCGGCGGCACGCTTGCTCAGCCAGTCGCTGAAGGGCTTCTTCTGGTGCTCGGTGCTGATCGCCACGGTCAGCACGCTGTGCGGGATTCTCGCGCCAATCGTCTTTGACCTGCCCATTCCGTCCGGTGCCGCGATCATTCTGGTCGCCGGTATCGCCTTCGCTCTCGCCGCCATCGCGCGTGGCGTTGTTCCAAGCCTGAAAGGGAATATCGGATAAATGTCTTTTTCTCTGCGTCAATTGACCCTGGCTGTCGCCCTTTGCGGGCTGGTCAACACAAGCTTTGCGGCGGACCCAAAAACCCTGCGCGTGCTGGCGTCCTTGCCGATCACTTACGGGCTGGGCGAAGTCCTGCTCAAGGGCACCGACGTCACCCTTGAGCGGGCAGCGCCGGCGAACCTGCCGGGCAGCCGGCAGACTGCGTACTTCACTGGTCGTGGCGCTCCGGCGCTGGCCAAACTGGCGACCGACGCCGATGCGGTGATTGGTCTGCGCTCATTGTGGGCGGACGATCCGCTGTACCCGATTGCCCGGCGCAGCAACATCCGTATCATCGAAGTCGATGCCGCCCGTCCGGTGGACGGCGCCCTGCCCGGCATCGCCGTGCAGCCTGGCAACAAGGTCGACGGGTTGAACAGCCAGCCGTGGTTTTCCAGTAACAACATGGGGCGGATGGCGGATGTGATGGCAGCAGACCTGGTGCGTCTGGCGCCCGAGGCGAAGCCTGCGATCGAGGCTAACCTGGCGGCGTTGAAACAGCGCTTGCTCAAGCTCAGCGCGGACAGCGAAGCGCGGTTGGCCAGTACCGACAACCTCAGCGTGATGAGCCTGAGCGATCACTTTGGCTATTTGATCGGCGGGCTGAATCTGGAACTGATCGGCCTCGATGCACGCCCGGACGCAGAGTGGACACCTGAAGCACTCAAGCAATTGGGCGCGACGCTGAAGGACAATGACGTGGCGGTGGTGTTGCATCATCGCCAGCCGTCGGAGGCGGTGAAAGCGGTGATCGCAGAGGCAGGCAGTCGGTTGGTGGTGTTGAGCGTGGACGCGGCGGATCCGGTGGCTGAGCTGGAAGGGAATGTGGATTTGCTGATCAAGGGGTTGAGCGGGGCTTAACGTCAGTTGGACCGCGTTATCGTTCATCGTCGGAACGCCGCCCGGAGCCGGCTGGCTCCCACATTTGACCGTGTCCGCCCGGACAACTCGGTCAAGTGTGGGAGCGAGCCTGCTCGCGAAAGCGGCCTGACAGGCGACACACATTCCAGACATGAAAAAGCCCGCTGACTGTCACCAGTCCAGCGGGCTTCTTTTTGCGTCGTGCCTTAATTAGCCACAGCCGCCTGCTCGTCCATCTTCTGACGCAAGCTCAACGGACGCATGTCAGTCCAGGTTTCTTCGATGTAGGCCAGGCATTCCTTTTTCAGGCCGCTCTTGCCCACGGTGCGCCAGCCGGCAGGCACGGTTTTGTAGTCGGGCCAGATCGAGTATTGCTCTTCGTGGTTGACCACGACCTGAAAGAGGATGTCCTCGCGGTCGAATACTGACGTCATGCTGTGTCTCCATCGCTGTTGGGTGGGCTGCACTGCGTGCGCAGCCGGTATGTAGAAGGAACGTTGCGCGGCGCGAAAAATTTAGAGGCTGGCGGTGGCCGCGGCCATGGCCCGGCCGAAAATCTCGGCCACCCGATCGATTTCCGCGGCAGTAATCACCAGCGGCGGCAGGAAACGCACCACGCCGCCGTGACGCCCGCCCAGCTCAAGAATCAGTCCGCGCTTGAGGCATTCACGCTGCACCAAGGGCGCCAGGCGACCGAAGATCGGCGGATGACCCAGTGCATCGGGCGTGCCCGTCGGATCGACCAGTTCAACGCCGAGCATCAAGCCGCGCCCGCGAATGTCACCCAGTTGCGGGAAGTCCCGCTGCAGGATGCGCAGGTGTTCGCTCAGGCGTTCGCCCATCGCGGCAGCGTGCTCGCAGACCTTGTGTTCGGTCAGGTAACGCATCACCGCGGAACCCGCCGCCATGGCCATCTGATTACCGCGGAAGGTCCCGGCATGGGCGCCCGGCAGCCAGGTGTCGAGCCAGTCGCGGTAGACCACCACCGCCAGCGGCAGGCTGCCGCCGATGGCTTTGGACATCACCACCACGTCCGGAATGATCCCGGCATGCTCGAAGGCGAACATTTTGCCGGTGCGGGCGAAACCGCTCTGGATTTCATCGACGATCAGCGCCACGCCGGCCTGTTCGGTGATGCGTCGCAGGCCGCGCAACCAATCGAGATCGGCCGGGATCACCCCGCCCTCGCCTTGCACCGCTTCGACGATCACCGCCGCCGGCAATTGCACGCCGGCCTCCGGATCATTGAGCAGGTTTTCCAGGTAGCTCAGGTTGACCTTCACCCCTTGCGCACCGCCGAGGCCGAACGGGCAGCGGTAGTCGTAGGGATACGGCATGAACTGCACGCCATTGCTAAGCAATGCGCCCAGCGGCTTTTTCGGCCCCAGGCTGCCCATTAGGCTCAACGCGCCCTGGCTCATGCCGTGATAGCCGCCCTGGAACGACAACACGGTGCTGCGTCCGGTGGCGGTGCGCACCAGTTTCAGCGCGGCTTCCACCGCGTCGGTGCCGGTCGGGCCGCAGAACTGGATCTTGGCTTCAGCAGCCAAAGCCGGCGGCAACAACCCGAACAGGTCCTGGACGTACTGATCCTTGACCGGAGTGGTCAGGTCGAGGGTGTGCAGCGGCAACTCATCGGTCAGCACTTGCTGGATCGCTTCGATCACCACCGCATGGTTATGCCCCAGGGCCAATGTCCCGGCACCGGCCAGGCAGTCGATGAAACGGCGGCCTTCGACGTCTTCGACATAAATGCCCTTGGCGCGTTTGAGCGCCAGGGGAATGCGCCGCGGGTAGCTGCGGGCATTCGATTCCTGCTGGTTTTGACGGGCCAGCAGCGGCGACTCGTTGAACTGATACAGCGTCTCGGCCGGCGCCGGAGTGATCCGGGCCGACTGATCTTCCATAAGGCTGGTAGCGACTGACATCTCTCGACCCCTCAATAAGGTTTTCCTGTTCTGGAAACGCATCAGGGCGCCGAGGATTTAGACCTCGATCAGCTTTCTATGACGGCGGTGTCAGTGCCTTGTGCATGGGAATGGCGTGGAGCCCGGCCACGGTGAAGATTTCGGCGCAGGGCCGGTACCCCAAGTGACGGTAAAAAGCCTCGCTGGTGCGGGTGCTGTTGAGTCGTGCCTGAGCCAGCCCCTGGTCGATCAACCAGCCTTCGAGGTCGTGAACCAGCGCCTCTCCGGCACCGCGACGAAACCATTCCGGCTGCACGTAGCAGAACGCGACCTTGCCACTGATCGCCGCCATGGCGACACCGACCGGTTTGTCCTGCAACAGGGCAATGTTCAGGTACAACCGTTGGTCGGTCAGCCAGGGTTGCACGTGTTCGATGGTTTTGTTGTGGGTCCAGGTGGCGACGGTTCGCGGGTCGTTGCGGTGGTCGAGCGCGCAGCCGAAGCGGATGGAGCGCTCGACAATCCGGCTGATGATGCCGGCGTCGGCGGGGGTTGCCTTGCAGATGTGAATCGATGCATCCATGGCGCTGTGACCTCAATCCATTGAGAAAAGCTGCCGGGGACGATAGCGCCGGTGGCGAGTCGGTGACTAATGGAGAGAAGTTACATTTGATGTGCAACACAGCCTCCCCTATGGGAGTGAGCCTGCTCACGATGGCGGTGTAACAATCAACATGGATGTTGGATGTTATGACCTCATCGCGAGCAGGCACGCTCCCACAGGAGAAGTTGCGGTGTTGGTTAGAGGGATTGGAGCGGCATGGTCAGTTCAACCCGCAACCCATCCGGCCGACTGTCGAACTGCAGGGTGCAGCCGCATCGTTGGACAATCGCCTGGACAATCGCCAGGCCCAATCCGCAGCCGGTGCTCTGGCCGTTGCGCCAGAAGCGTTGGGTCAGATGTTGCAGATCGTCTTCGGCAATGCCCGGTCCGTGGTCGCGGACCAGAAAGCGCGCACGACTGCCGGTGGTTTCCAGGCTCAGTTCCACCGATCCGTCGCCCGGTGTATGGCGCAGGGCGTTGTCCAGCAGGTTGCGCAATGCGGCGATCGATAGCACCGCGGGCATCTGCACCGGGGCATCGGAGAACTTCGCCGGCATGTGCAGCTTGATCCGCCGACGATCACCGCTGGCCGCATCCTGAATCGCCAGTTTCGCCACCTGCTCGGCGCTGCATTGCACCCCGTCATCGAACGACAGACTGCCCTCGACCCGCGCCAACAACAGCAATTGCTCCAGCGTGCGGTGCATGCGGTCGGCGCCCTCTTCGGCCCGGGCCAGGGATTGATCCCGGGCCGCGCCGTCAGTCATGCGCGCCACTTGCAGATGAGTTTTGATCGCCGTCAGGGGGCTGCGTAATTCGTGGGCCGCATCGCCGGTCAGGCGGCGTTCGCGCTCGATGGTCTTGCCGATGCGCTGGAACAGCTGATTCTGGGTATCCAGCAAGGGTTGCAGTTCGCTGGGTAACGGCTGGATCTGCAAGGGTTCGAGCGAATCGGCGCTGCGGCGCATCAAGGCATCACGCATCCGGTTCAGCGGCGCGAGCCCTTGGCCAATCCCCAGCCACAACAGGCACAGGCAGCCAAGCAACGCCACGCCCACCGGCACCGAAGCCGCCAGCAGGATCGACATGTTCAGCGCCTCGCGCTCGATCTGCCGATCCGCCGTGGTAATGCGCAGATCACCGCGAGCCAGGGTGAAGCTGCGCCACGGCGCGCCGTCGATCATCTGATCGTGGAAGCCCATTTTCTCGGCTTCGAGGGTTTGTTGCGGGTCGGTGTGACTGCGGGCGAGGATTTCGCCGCGCAACGAGCTGACCTGGCAGGCCATGCCACCAGGAATATTAAGCTGTTCAGCGCTGAAATGGGTGCCCTCGCCCTTGCTCGGCAACGCGGGCAATTGTTCCATCAGGCCGGCGACCATGCGCGCCGACGCCACCAGCCGCTGGTCGAGGGAAAACATCATTTGGTTGCGCAGGTCGCTGAGCATCCAGGCCGCCGCCAGGGCCCAGATCAGCGCAAAAGCGGCGCCGAGCGTCAGGCTCAGGCGCAAACGCAGGCTCATCACTTTTTCATTTCCTCTCCACCATCGGCCGGCCCCAGGCGATAACCCAGGCCGCGCACGGTCTCGACAATGCCATTGCCGAGTTTGCGCCGCAGGTGATGGATATGCACATTGAGCGCGTTGCTTTCCAGCTCATCGTTAAAACCATAAACGCTGTCCTTCAACTGCTCGGTGGACAGCACCCTACCCCGGTTATGCAACAAGGCCTGCAACAGCGACTGTTCACGCCGCGAAAGGTCGACGGACTGACCGCCGAGCATGGTTTCGCGACTGCTCGGGTCGTAGGTCAGACGGCCATGTTCGATCAGGTTGATACTGCGCCCCGCCACGCGTCGCAACAAGGTGTGCAGGCGCGCGGCGAGTTCACGCAGGTCGAACGGCTTGAGCAGGTAGTCGTCGGCGCCGGCCTGCAAGCCGTCGACGCGGTCGGTGACCGAATCCCGGGCGGTGAGGATCAGCACCGGAATCTCCAGGCCACTGTGACGCAACTGCTGCAACAACTTCAGGCCGTCTTCATCGGGGAGGCCGAGGTCGAGCACCATCACGTCGAACTCAGCCACCTTGAGCATCGCCCGGGCAGCCGACGCCGTGGCGACGTGCTCCACCGTCAGGCCTTGGGCCGTAAGGCCGGCGACTATGCCGCTGGCGATCAGCTCATCGTCTTCACAAACCAGTACGTGCATGGGCGCTCCATGAGTAAAAACGCGATTCAAGCAGTTGAGGATTAAGGCGCAATTATGGCAACCGCGGCGCCTGACGAACAGTGCAGCTTTCTGTCATTTTGATTAAACGAGCCAGCCCGAACAACTTAGTTGCATCGCGAAACAAACAACTCTAAAAAAAACTGATTATAAAAAGGCTTACCACGATAATCTTACCCCCGCAGAAAACATGCAATACAACAACTAACCAGATAAACCCATGAAGACTCCATCCGATAATAAAGAGTCCTCACTCAACTGAAAGGAATCAGCCCATGCCAAACTTTAACAACTTCATCGCCACCGACTGGCGCGCCGGCAGAGACCGCATTTACTTTTTCTTTAAAGACACGAACACCTTCACCAACTTTGATCTGGGGGATCATCGAGTCCCCGACTACTACCCTAAAGAAATCACACAAACCTCATGGCCCGGCTTTCACCAATACGCCAAGCACCTGCGATTCGGCTTCACCACCACAGACTTGGACAACAGTGACGGCTCCGACGACTTCACCTGGTTGTTTTATTACCACGGCGAGACCCCGATGGTCTGTAAATACGACCAGGATCAGGATAAGGCAGTCGCCCACTATCGCGTTGAATATTCGATATGGGCACCAATACTCCCTTACTTCGACCGCATTGTAGCGGGAACCTGGTGGCAACTTGCCGGCAAAAAGTACCTGTTTCGTTTCCTTCTCAACGACGGACACTACCTCTCTTTTGACTATCTAAAAAACCGATTGATCCACGAAGAAATTACCGCCACCTCTATGCCGGGATTAGAGCCTTTTAAACACCGCATCGTTACAGCCGCACAAAACGATAGAACGTTTGCCGACAGTTTCTATTATATTTTTCTGAACAGAGGCCAGTTTCTCATCTACAACATCCAGCAAAACTATCTGCATTCCGGGCCACACGGTATGAATGACGAGGCTTGGCCAGGTCTGTTCCGAGACTGAGTCCCCGTGGAGGCGCGGTTAATCATCGGTTAATCGCCGCCTCCCATTGTGCACCTCACTTGCACAGGGATAAGGCTTACCCATGCGTCGACTGTTTTTGTTTTTTGTTCTCTTGATCTCGGGTATGGCCCAGGCAGGGAACAATCCGTTCGAAACCAAACCCGAATTTCTCCCTGTGGAAAAGGCGTTCGTCTTTACATCCGAACGCCTTGAATCCGGCGAAACCCAACTCTATTGGCAGATCGCCGATGGTTATTACTTGTACCAGCAACGCCTGAAATTCGATGGCTTGCCCCCCGAACACAAGCCCGCATTACCAGACGGAGAAGCTCACAGCGATGAGTTCTTTGGCGAACAACAGGTCTATCGCCAGGGCCTGGAGCTGAAGATTCCAGCGGGCGCTACCGGTCAGATCAAGGTGGGCTTCCAGGGCTGTGCCGATGCCGGTCTGTGTTATCCGCCGCAGACTCAGGTCGTGGACCTGGGCGGCAACGTTGCGGGCGCAACCAATGAGGCACCGGATCAAGCCCTGGCCAGCGGCCTGCAACAACGGGCGCTGGGCTGGAGTTTGCTGGTGTTCTTCGGTCTGGGCCTGTTGCTGGCCTTCACGCCTTGCTCGTTGCCGATGCTGCCGATTCTGGCCGGGTTGATTGTCGGCAGCGGGGCCACGCCCAAACGCGGCTTCGCCCTGGCGACCAGTTATGTGGTGAGCATGGCGCTGGTGTATGCGGCGATGGGTGTGCTGGCCGCGCTGCTTGGTGCGAACCTTCAGGCACTGTTGCAGAATCCGTGGTTGCTGGGCAGCTTCGCGGCGATATTTGTCCTGCTGGCGTTGCCGATGTTCGGTTTCTTCGAGCTGCAACTGCCGGTGGCGGTACGTGATCGGCTGGAAAATGTGTCGCGCAATCAGCGTGGCGGCAGTTTGATCGGTGCCGGTGTACTCGGAGCCTTGTCGGGGCTGCTGGTCGGACCGTGCATGACCGCGCCATTGGCCGGCGCCCTGCTCTACATCGCGCAAAGCGGCAATGCGCTGCATGGCGGGCTGATTCTGTTCGCCATGGGCATCGGCATCGGCGTGCCGCTGCTGTTGCTGGTGACCGTGGGCAATCGCTTCCTGCCCAAACCCGGCGCCTGGATGAACCTGCTCAAAGGCGTGTTCGGTTTCCTGTTCCTCGCCACCGCCCTGCTGATGCTGCGCCCGGTGCTGGATCAATCGCTGTGGATCGGTTTGTGCGGCGCCTTGCTGCTGATTGCCGCCTACAGTGCCTGGAAACAGTCGGAAGGTTTCGGTCGCGTTGCCCATCTGTTCGGTGCCAGTGCGCTGTTGCTCGGGATGTGGGGCGGTCTGCTGATGATCGGCGCCGCCGGGGGCAGTGATGATTTGCTCAAACCGTTGCAGGTCTACAGCGCCTCAGCCTCTTCCGGTAATACCGCTCGCCCGACCGGCCATGAGGCCTTCACCACGATCAACAGTCCGCAAGCGCTGCAACAGGAACTGGACGCCGCCCAGGCCCAGGGCCAATGGGTGCTGCTGGACTACTACGCCGACTGGTGTGTGTCGTGCAAGGTCATGGAAAAACAGGTCTTCGGCAAAGCCCATGTGATGGACGCGTTGAGCGATGTGCGCTTGCTACGGCTGGACGTCACCGCCGACAATGCCGCCAGCCGCGAACTGCTCGGCCGTTATAAAGTGCCGGGGCCACCGAGTTTTCTGTGGATCGGCGCAGACGGCCAGGAGCGCCGCAGCCAGCGCATTACCGGCGAGGTCGATGCCGACACCTTCCTGCAACGCTGGACAACCACCCGAGACGCCCGTTAATGCTGACCTTTACCCTCGGCACCTTTGCCATCGCGCTTAACCATTTACTGCTGATCAGTGCCCTGGCGCTGGCGACGTTTGTCGGCTGGCGGGTGGCCAAACGCGGTGGCGAAAACCCCGAGTCGGCGCTGTTCAGCCTGTTTTTGCTGGGCATGCTGGCGGCACGGGTCGGTTTCGTGATCGCCTACTGGGCACAGTATCGCAACGATCCGTGGCAGATCATCGACCTGCGCGATGGCGGTTTCCTCGCCTGGCCCGGGGTGATCGTGCTGCTGCTCGCCGCGCTGTATCGCGGCTGGCGTCGACCGGGCTTGCGCCGCCCGCTGGGGTTTGGCGTGGCCAGCGGTCTGGCGTTCTGGCTGCTGGCGACTTTCTCCCTGAGTATTTACGAACAAGGCACGCGCCTGCCGGAGATTGCCCTGCGCAATGCCGCCGGCGAAACCGTGCAACTGGCGGACTACAAGGGTGGGCCGCTGGTCATCAATCTCTGGGCCACCTGGTGCCCGCCGTGCCGCCGGGAAATGCCGGTGCTGGAAAACGCCCAGCAACAGCGCCCGGACCTGACCTTCCTGTTCGTCAATCAGGCCGAAAGCATGCAAAGCGTCAGCACCTTCCTCGAGACCCAGGGACTGAGCCTGACCAACGTGCTGTTCGACGGCAGCGGTCGATTGGGTCAGGCCGTGGGTTCCATGGCATTGCCGACTACGCTGTTCTATAGCCCCGACGGTCGATTGCTGGGCAGCCATTTGGGTGAACTCTCGGATGCCAGCCTGGCCCGCGCCCTGGAAAACTTCGACACCCCTTCTCCTGCCGTACCGGCCACCTCTTCAAGGAAACTGCCATGCCCCGCCTCCGCCACCTGCTGACGCTGACCCTGGGCGCAGCGCTGCTGCACCTGCCGTCGGTGCAGGCCGCCGAAGAATTGCCCGAAGCGATCAAGAAGATCGAAGCCAAGGGCGCGAAAATCGTCGGTCAGTTCGACGCACCCGACGGACTGCGCGGTTACGCCGCCCAGTACCAGAACCGCGGCATCGCGCTGTACCTGACGCCGGATGGCAAGCACGTGCTGCTGGGTAATCTGTACGACGCCGAGGGCAATGACCTGAGCAGTGCGCCGTTGCAGAAACTGGTCTACGCGCCGATGTCCAAGGAAGTCTGGGGCAAGATGGAAGCCAGCAACTGGATCGCCGACGGCAAAAAAGATGCGCCTCGCATCGTGTACCTGTTCAGCGATCCGAACTGCCCCTACTGCAACATGTTCTGGGAACAGGCACGGCCGTGGGTCAATGCCGGCAAAGTGCAGCTGCGGCACATCATGGTCGGCATCATTCGCGAAGACAGCCCGGGCAAATCCGCCGCGCTGCTGGCCGCCAAGGACCCGAGCAAGGCCCTGGAAGTTCACGAAAAATCCGGCAAGGGCAGTTCACTGAAAGCCCTGAAGGACGTGCCGCCGGCGATTCAGGCGAAACTGGCGGCGAACATGCAGCTGATGGAAGACCTGGAACTGCAGGCCACCCCGGCGATTTTCTACATGGACGACAAGGGCGAGCTGCAACAACAGCAAGGCGCGCCTTCGCCGGACAAGTTGGTGAAGATTCTCGGGCCTAAGTGAATTCACTGGCCTCTTCGCGAGCAAGCCCGCTCCCACAGGAGATTGCATTCCAATGTGGGAGCGGGCTTGCTCGCGAAGGGGCCAGCAAGATCGACTACTTTCTCTCGGCTAAAAACCCCAACAACACCTCCGTCACAAACTGCGGATTCTCCAGATTGGAGATATGCCCCGCCTCCGGCACCAGCACAGACGGGCAACCGATCAACTCGGCCATTTCCGTCGTTTCCGACGGCGGTCGCGGTTTGTCTTGATCGCCGCACATCACCAGCGTGGTGTCAGGATTCAGCTCGCCCAGACGCGGCAACAGATCATCCCGACCAAACGTAATCCGCCCCATCGGTACAACGCTTTCGCGCAGACGTTCGGACGGCAACGTCGCCAGTTTCGCGCGGAAGTCCCGATACAGCGCCGACTGCGGATCGATCCCCGGACGGAAGAAGATCGGCACAACGATGTCGAGCAGCTGTGGCGCGATCACGCCGGTGTCTTCGATCTGCTTGAACAGCGAGAAATAGTACTGGCGAGTCGGTTCCGGCTCGACGCCAACGTAAGTGTCCATCAGCACCAGACCGTTGATCCGCTGCGGTGCCGACAACGCCAGTCGAGCGCCCCACATGCCACCGACCGACAGCCCGACCAGCGTGACACGATCAACGTCCAGATGATCGAGCAGCGCCAAGGCCTGGCGTGCGATGTCATCCAGCGATTGCGTGCCTTCGGGAAGGGGACCGGATTCGCCGTGGCCCCACAGGTCCAGCGCAATGACCCGATAGTGTTGCGACAACGCAGCCATCTGCGGCGCCCACATGGCCTGGTCCCACAGGTAGCTGCCGGCCAGCAATACGGCCGGGCCGGTGCCTTGATCGATGTAGTGAAGGGCTTGTCCGTCAACTGTTACGAAGGGCATTAGCTGTCTCCTTTGTGAAGGGAATTCAACAAAAAAAGCAGAGGCAGCCTGAGCCGGTCCGAAGCGGCAGTCAACGCGCAAATTCGCGCAAATTTCAATGTCGCCTTCGCGGGCAAGCCTCGCTCCTACAGGGATATGCAACCACCTGTAGGAGCGAGGCTTGCCCGCGAAGGGGCCCGCACAGACCTTAGAGAATCAAAACCCTTCCAGCTCCGCCATCAGGTCATTGAGGCGATCCACCTTCTCTTCGGTGATGTCACTCGCCACCAACCCGTCGATGTACTCGGCCAACTCCGCCACCGTGCTGCACTCGAACATCGCCCGCAACGGCACATCGCGTTGCAAGGCTTTCTGCACCCGTGAAGCAATCTGCGTCGCCAG
This sequence comes from Pseudomonas sp. LBUM1660, assembly GCF_059695935.1. NCBI lineage: Bacteria > Pseudomonadati > Pseudomonadota > Gammaproteobacteria > Pseudomonadales > Pseudomonadaceae > Pseudomonas > Pseudomonas sp. LBUM1660. The sequence goes on from NZ_CP166795.1 coordinate 4,350,177, forward strand.
CAACGAATGCCCGCCCAGTTCGAAGAAGTTGTCCTGCACGCCGACCTTCTCGACCTTCAGCACCTCGGCCCAGATAGCCACCAATGTCTGCTCCAGCTCGGTGCGCGGCGCCTGGTAATCCTGGCTCTGCAACTGGCCGATCTCCAGCGCCGGCAGCGCCTTGCGGTCGAGTTTGCCGTTGGCATTGAGCGGCATCCGCTCCAGCCACAACCAGTGCAGCGGCACCATGTACTCCGGCAGTTCGGCGCGCAGACGTTGCTTGATGCGTTCCAGTCGCTCGGTTGGATTGATCAATGAATCAGCCGCTACCAAATAGCCGACCAGGTGCTTGCCATTCACGCCTTCCTGCACACCGACCGCCGCTTCGCGCACTTCCGGTTGCTCATGCAGACGCGCTTCGATTTCACCCAGCTCGATGCGGTAACCGCGGATTTTCACTTGATGGTCGATACGCCCGACGTATTCCAGCACGCCGTCACTGCGACGACGGGCCAGGTCGCCGGTGCGATACAGACGATCCCCCGGCGCGCCAAACGGGTTCGGCACAAACACCTGCGCGGTGCGCAATGGATCGCTGACATAACCGCGCCCGACCCCGGTGCCGGCGACGCACAACTCGCCCACCGCACCCAACGGCACCAGGTCCAGCGCGCCATCGAGCAGGTACAAACGGTTGTTGTCGGTCGGCGTACCGATGGGCAGATAACTGCCACGGGTCGAGGCCATGTCAACGCGGAAGAACGCCACGTCGTCCGAGCATTCCGCCGGGCCATAGGCATTCACCAGCCCGATATCCGGGTAACGCAGCAGCCACTGGTGCGCCAGCTCCGGCGGCATCGCTTCACCCGTCGGCAACATCCAACGCAGGCCTTCGAGGCACATGCGTTCCTGGGCGAGCATGCCCTGAATCAGCGACGGCACGCTTTCCAGCACCGTGATGCCCTGGGCCGAGACATGCGCCAGCAACCCTTGCGGATCATGGGCGATGGTGTTCGGCACAATGTCCACCCGCGCCCCGAACAGCGGCGCGGCGAGGAACTGCCAGACCGAAATGTCGAAGCTTTGCGAAGCGGTCTGGGCGATCACGTCGACATCGCTGAGATTCAGGTACGGCACCTTGCTCAATTGGTTGTTGAGCATGCCGCGCTGCTCGACCATCACGCCTTTCGGCAAACCGGTAGAACCCGAGGTGTAGATCACATAAGCGAGGTTGTCCGGGCCGCTATAGATGCCAGGATTCGCCACCGACACACCGCTCGCCTGCACCTCTTCCCAGACCAGTAACTTCGGCCGATGGGCGCAACTGAACTCATCCAATAGCGCGACCGCCTGTTCACGACAGGCCTGCGTGCAGATCAGCAACGGCGTGCGGCTCAGGTCGATGATCCGGCTCAGACGCTGACTCGGCAGCCCCGGGTCCAGCGGCAGATAACCGGCGCCGGCCTTGAAGCTGCCGATGATCATGCCGAGCAGATCGAGGTGACGTTCGGCCAGCAACGCCACCGGTTGATCCAGCCCTACCCCGGCCGAGATCAACGCATGACCGAGGCGGTTGCTGCGCTGGTTCAGCTCGACATAACTGTGCTGCTGATCCAGGCAACTCGCGGCAATCCGCTGGGGATGCTGGGCGACCTGCGCTTCGAACAACGCGACATAGCTTTGCTCCAGCGGGTAGTCGTGCTCGCTCTGGTTGCAGCCATGGATCAGGAAGTCCTGTTCCTCGGCACCCAATAACGGCAAATCAGCCATGTCGCCATGGAAACCGTCGACCAGCGCCAGCAGCAGACGCTTGAACTCGCCGAGCATGCGCTCGACGGTCGATTCGTCGAAATAACGCTGGTCGTAAGACAGGTGCAGTCCCAGGTCATCGCCCGGATAGCAGACCGCCGTCAGCGGGAAGTTGGTGTGGGTGCGGCCCGAATCCGACGTGGCATTGAGGCTCTGCGCACGGTCCAGCACCGAGACTTCCACCGGGGCGTTTTCGAACACGAACAGGCTGTCGAACAGCGGTTGGCCCTTGGGCAGTTCGCTGTTTTCCTGGATGGTCACCAGCGGCAGGTATTCGTACTCGCGCAGTTGCATGTTGCTGTCGAGCAAGCCGCTCAACCACTTCCGCACGCTGCAACGCTGATCGTCTTCGGGCATCTTCACCCGTAGCGCGATGCTGTTGATGAACAGCCCGACGGTACGCTGCATCTGCGGCATGTCCACCGGACGCCCGGCCACCGTGACGCCGAACAGCACGTCGCGATCACCGCTCAAGCGTCGTAGCACCAGCGCCCACGCCGCTTGGGCGAAGGTGTTGATGGTCAGTTGATGCGCCTGCGCCAGTTCGCGCAGTCGCGCACCGTCGCGAGCATCGAGACGCGTATAGCGGTCACCGACGATCATGCCGCCGCTTGCACCGGCATGTTCACGCAGGAACGGTCGGTCGCTCGGGATCGGCGTGGTCCGCTCGAAACCTTGCAGGTTGGTTTTCCACCACTGCCGTGCTTCGGCCAGGCTCTGGCGTTGCAGCCAGCCAATGTAGTCGCGATAACGCGGCGGCACGGCCAGCTGTGCTTCCCGGCCTTCACCGAGGGCGGTGTAGATCTCGAAGAAATCGTTCATCAGCAGCGAACGGCACCAGGCATCAATCAGGATGTGGTGATTGCTCATCATGAACCAGTAGCGCGCTGCGCCGACCTTGATCAGGCGCAGGTGGAACGGCGCCTGGTTGAGCAGATCGAACCCGGCTTCTCGCTCGCTTTTGAGCAGCGCTTGCAGTTTCGGCTCTTGCTCGGCTTCGGCAATTTCCGTCCAGTCGAGGACCTCGATCGGCGTGCTGCCGGGTTTGTGGATCACTTGCAGCATCTCTTCGCCGACGTTCCAGCAGAACGATGCACGCAAGGCTTCGTGACGGGCGATCACCGCTTGCCAGGCTTCTGCGAAACGCTGCGGATCGAGTTCGCTGTTGATGCGGTAGCGGTCCTGCATGTAGTAGAGGCCAGTGCCCGGTTCCAGCAAGGTGTGCAACAGCATGCCTTCCTGCATCGGGGTCAGCGGGTAGACGTCTTCGATGACGGCGGCCGGGATCGGCAGCGCATCGAGTTGTGGTTGCGTCAGTCTGGCCAGCGGGAAATCCGATGGCGTCAGGCCACCGGCATCGTCCTGCAGGCAATGCTCGATCAGGCTTTGCAGTTCGCCAAGATAAGCGTTGGCCAGGTCGGTGATGGCTTGCGGATCGTGGCGTTCGGCGCTGAAGGTCCAGCGCAGCACCAGCTCACCGCCGTACACCTGACTGTCGACGCTCAGTTCATTGGGCAGCGGCGCCTGCGGATCGTGGGCCGCGCCGACCGGTTCATCCAGCGGACGAAACAAGGCGTCCGCGCCGAAGCTCTGGTCGAACTGACCGAGGTAGTTGAAGGTGATCGGCGCCACCGGCAACGCGGCCAGGGTCTGACGACTCAGATCATCGGCCAGGTAACGCAGCACGCCATACCCCAGGCCTTTATGCGGCACGCCACGCAGTTGTTCCTTGATCGCCTTGATCGAGGCGCCCTGCCCGTTCGCCGGCACGAGACGTAATGGATAAGCGCTGGTGAACCAGCCGACGGTGCGGGTCAGGTCGATCTCGTCGAACAGGGTTTCGCGGCCGTGGCCTTCGAGTTGAATCAGCGCCGATTCCTCTCCGCTCCATTTGCACAGCACACGGGCCAACGCGGTCAGCAGCAGGTCGTTGACTTGCGTGCGATAGGCACTCGGCGCCTGTTGCAGCAACTGGCGAGTACGCTCGGCATCGAGACGCACGCTGACCGTTTGCGCATGCCGGTTTTGCCGACCGCCCTCAGGACGATCACAGGGCAATTGGGCGTTCGGCCCGGCCAGTTGCGACTGCCACCAGCTCAGTTCTTCACGCAGGGATTCGCTGCCGGCGTACGCCTGCAAGCGTGCCGACCAATCCTTGAACGCACTGGTTTTCGCCGGCAGTTTGACCGACTGCCCGGCGTCCAGTTGACGGTAGACGGTTTGCAGATCGTCCAGCAACACCCGCCACGAAACACCGTCCACCACCAGGTGGTGAATGGCGATGAACAGCCGTTGTTGGCCCTCGGGACCATCAACCAGCAGCACACGCATCAGTGGCCCGTGCTCGAGGTCGAGGCTGCGCTGCGCGTCGGCGAACAGCGCGGCGCATTTGTCCATGGCCGAAACTTGCACTTGCCACAGCACCGGCACGTCGGAAATCGCTTGATGCTCGGCGTGCCATTGCGCGTCGGTCTGGGTGAAGCGCAGACGCAATGCATCGTGCTGTTCGATCACTGCCAGCAGCGCTTGCTCCAGGCGATGGGGCTCCAGCGCGACGGTCGGCTCCAGCAGCAACGCCTGGTTCCAGTGCTGACGCTCGGGAATGTCAGTGTCGAAGAACCAGTGCTGAATCGGCGTCAGACGCGATTCGCCAGTGAGCAGGCCTTGCTCGGCGGTGACCTGCTCGGTGCGGGTCGCCACGGCAGCCAGGGTCTGCACGGTCTGGTGCTGGAACAGATCACGCGGACTGAAATGAATGCCCTGTTGCCGCGCACGGCTGACCACCTGGATCGACAGAATTGAGTCGCCGCCCAGTTCGAAGAAGTTGTCGTTGAGGCCCACTTGCTCGACGTTCAGCACTTCGCACCAGATGCCGGCCAAGGTCAGTTCCAGCTCGTTACTTGGCGCCACGTAGTGCTGACGGTTCAGCTCCGGGTCCGGCGCAGGCAAGGCGCGACGGTCGAGTTTGCCGTTGGCGGTCAGCGGCATACTGGCCAGCAGGATCAGGTGCGTCGGCACCATGTAATCCGGCAGTTGCGACTTGAGATGATGCTTCAGGGCTTCGCGCAGTACTGCTTGTTGCGCTTCGTCCTGGTCGGCGACTTCAGTGACCAGATAGCCGACCAGTTGTTTGCCGCTCGGTGCGTCGAGGGCCAGGACCACGGCTTCGCGAATCGACTCATGTTCGAGCAGACGGGTTTCGATCTCCCCCAGTTCGATGCGGAAACCGCGAATCTTCACTTGATGGTCGATGCGCCCCAGGTACTCCACCAAGCCATCGGCACGCTGGCGCACCAGGTCGCCAGTGCGGTACAGACGTCCGCCATCGGCGGCGAACGGATCCGCCACGAATCGCTCGGCGGTCATGCCCGGACGCTCGTGATAACCCTGCGCCAGGCCGGCACCGCCGACGTACAACTCGCCGGTCGCGCCTTGCGGCACCAAGGCCAGGTCCGCGTCGAGGATGTAGGCCACCCGCGCGCCGATCACGCTGCCGATCGGCACGCTGCCTAAGCCTTCTTCCAGATGTTCGGGTGCCAGACTTGCCAGCGGCATGACCACGGTTTCGGTCGGACCATAAGCGTTGAAAAACAGGCTCGGGTTGAACGCCGCGCGAATTCGCGTCAGGTGTTCACCGGTCAGGGCTTCACCGCCGGTGATGCACATGCGCACCGGCAGGGTTTCGCCCTGGGTCGCCAGCCATTGCGCCAACTGGCTGCCGTAGCTGGGGGTGAAACCGAGGATGTTGATGTGGTGGCGACGGATCAGGCCACAGATCTCTTCCGCGTCCCATTGGCCTTGGGCGCGCAGGACAACGTGCGCGCCACTCAACAATGGCACCAGCAAACGCTCGGTCGCAGCGTCGAAGTTGATCGAATAGAAATGCAGCTCGCAATCGTCCGGACGCATGCCGAAACGCTCGATCACGGCGCGGCAATGCATGGCGATTTCACCGTGGGACACCACCACGCCTTTTGGCTTGCCGGTCGATCCTGAGGTGTAAATCAGGTACGCCTGATGTTGCGGCAGGCTGATAAACGGCAGTTCGGTGGCCGGGTAATCGGCCAACCCGGCGGCGTCTTCTTCGAGGCACCAACGGCCGACGGGGGCCGGCAATTCGCCAAGCGCGTCGAACATTGCCGCATCGCTGAGCAGCAAACCGATGCCGCTGTCCTCGATCATGTAGTGCAGGCGATCGAGCGGGTATTCCGGGTCCAGCGGCACATAAGCACCGCCGGCCTTGAGGATCGCCAGCAGGCCGACGACCATTTCCAGTGAACGCTCAAGCGCCAGACCAACGCGAACCTGCGGGCCAACACCGCGCTCGCGAAGCATCCAGGCCAGGCGATTGGCGCGGCTGTCGAGTTCGGCGTAGCTCAGGGTTTCACCTGCAAAAGTCAGCGCCGGAGCATCCTTGCGGGCCAGCGCCTGCTCGCTGAACAGGTGATGGATGCATTGATCGAGGCGATGCTCGCCCGGTTCGACGCCAAGGCTGTCCAACAGCTTTTGCTGTTCGCCGGCTTCGAGCAATGGCAGCTCGCTGAGGCGCTGCTGCGGATCGGTCAGCAACGCTTCCAGCAGATTGCTCCAGTGCCCGGCCATGCGCGCAATGCGCGGTTCATCGAACAAATCGGTGCTGTAAGTCAGGCAGCAACCCAGTCGATGATCGAGGTCGGTGACTTCCAGGTTGAGGTCGAACTTGGTCGCCCGGGCATCGTTGGCCAAGTACTCGACGGTCATGCCGGCCAGGGTGCGGCTTTGCTGGAACTCCCAGCGCTGCACGTTGCACATCACCTGGAACAGCGGGTTATAAGCGGCGCTGCGCGGTGGCTGCAAGGCTTCTACCAAGTGATCGAATGGCAAGTCCTGATGGGACTGGCCTTCGATCACGGTGTGGCGGACCTGCTCGAACAATTCAGCCACGGACATTTGTCCGTCTAGCTGGCAACGCAACACTTGGGTGTTGAGGAACGCCCCGATCAGCCCTTCGCTTTCCGGGCGAATCCGGTTGGCCACCGGCGCGCCGATGCGCAGGTCGGTCTGGCCGCTGTAGCGGTAAAGCAGCACGGCCAGCGCGGCGGTCATGGTCATGAACAGGGTCAGGCCGTTTTGCGCGTTGAAGGCGCGCACCCGCGCGGCGAGGTCATCGCTCAGGTCGAAACGGAACAGTTCGCCCTGATGACTTTGCACCGGCGGACGTGGACGGTCGGCGGGCAGTTCCAGCAGCGGATGTTCGCGGCCCAGTTGCGCGGTCCAGTAGTCGAGCTGGCGCTGGCGCTCGCCGGACTCCAGCCACTGGCGCTGCCAGACGCTGTAATCCAGGTACTGCACCGGCAGCGGTGCCAACGGCGATTCGCGGTCATCGACGAACGCTTCGTACAGCGCGCTCAGTTCCCGGGCAAAGATGTCCATCGCCCAGCCTTCGGTGACGATGTGGTGCAGGGTCAGCACCAGGTAATGTTCGTGCTCGGCGGTCTTGACCAGGCAGGCGCGCAGCAGCGGACCGGTTTCCAGATCGAATGGTTTATGCGCCTCGTCGTCAGCCAGTTGCTGCACCCGTTGCTCACGGCTGTCAGCCTCCAGCGCCGAGAAGTCCTTCCAGTCCATGCGCAGACCGGTTTGCGCATGCACCTGTTGCCGGGCCACGCCGTCGATGCTCGGGAACGTGGTGCGCAGGGTTTCGTGACGCATGATCAGCGCTTGCAACGCCGCTTCGAAACGCCCGACATCCAACACGCCACGCAAGCGCGCCATACCACCGACGTTGTAGGCCGGGCTGTCCGGCTCCATCTGCCAGAGGAACCACATGCGCTGCTGGGAGTAAGACAGCGGCACCGGTTGGCGGCGGTCGACTTTCTCGATCGGCGGTTGCTGGTTGGTGTTGCCGCTGGCCTGGATCCGTTGAACCTGTTCGGCAAACGCGCCCAGCTCACTGTTTTCGAACAGCGCCCGCAGCGGCAACTCGACGTCGCAGGCCTGACGGGTACGGGAAATGATTTGCGTGGCCAACAACGAATGACCGCCGAGGGCGAAGAAATCGTCGCGCAGGCCGATCTGCGCAAGGCCCAGCACTTCGCGCCAAATGCCGGCGATTTGCTGCTCCAGCGCAGTGACCGGCTCGACGTGTTCGCGCACTTGCCATTGCGGTTCGGGCAGGGCACGCCGGTCGAGTTTGCCGCTCGGGCTCAGGGGCATTTCGTCCAGACGCATCAGCTGTGCCGGGACCATGTAGTCCGGCAGTTCGGCCGCCAGCGCGGTTTTCAGGCGTGCGGTTTGCGTGTCTTCGGTTTCGCTGGTTTCGCTGGTTTCGGTGGCAGTGTAGTAACCGATCAACTGGCCACCGGCGGCGGTTTCGCGCACCAGCACCACGGCTTGGGCAACGCCCGCCTGGGCCAGCAAACGGGCTTCGATTTCTTCAGGCTCGACACGGAAGCCGCGCAGTTTGACTTGCTGATCGAGACGACCGAGGTATTCGATCACGCCCTCCGCCGTCCAGCGCGCACGGTCACCGGTGCGGTACAGACGTGCGCCCAACTCGCCCAATGGATCGACAATAAACCGTTCGGCGGTCAGGCCCGGACGGCCCAAGTAACCGCGAGCCAGACCAATACCGCTGATGCACAGCTCACCCGGCACGCCGGCCGGCACCGGGTTGAGGTCGCTGTCGAGCACGCGGCACAGCACGTTGCCCAACGGACGGCCTATCGGCGAGCGTTCGCCATCGGCGGTTGTGCAGCGCCAATGGGTAACATTGATCGCGGTTTCGGTCGGGCCGTAGCGGTTGTGCAATTGCACGGCCGGCAGCTGTTCCAGCACGCGGTTGCGCAGTTCGGCGGGCAAGGCTTCGCCACCGGAGAACACCCGGCGCAGGCTGGCGCATTCGGCGGTCAGCGGCTCATCGATGAACAACGAAAGCAGCGGCGGTACGAAGTGCAGCGTGGTCACGCCGTATTGCTGGACCAGCTGCGCGATGCGATGCGGGTCGCGGTGCTCGCCGGGGCCGGCAATCAGCAAGCGCGCCCCGGTGATCAGCGGCCAGAAGCACTCCCACACCGACACGTCGAAACTGATCGGGGCTTTTTGCATCAGCACGTCGGTGTCGTTCAAACCGTAGGTGTTCTGCATCCATTGCAGCCGCTCGGCGAGCGCTGCGTGGGTGTTGCCGACGCCCTTCGGTTGGCCGGTGGAACCGGAGGTGTAAATCACGTAGGCGAGGTTGTCCCCGTGCAGGTGCAGGCCTGGCGCCTGGCTTGGCCAGCTCTCAAGATGCAAGGCGTCCATGGCGATCACGCTGACGCCGTCGGTGGCCGGCAGGCGTTCGAGCAATTGGGTCTGGGTCAGCAACAACTCGACGCCGCTGTCGCTGAGCATGTAGGCCAGACGTTCGGCCGGGTAATCCGGGTCCAGCGGCACATAGGCGCCACCGGCCTTGATGATCGCCAGCAGACCGATCAGCAACTGCGGCGAACGCTCGGCGGCGATGGCCACGCAAACGTCCGGGCCGACGCCTTTGTCGCGCAGGTAATGCGCCAGACGGTTGGCCTGAGTATGCAGCTCGGCGAAATCGAGGCTGCCGCCGTCCCACACCAGCGCGGTGCGTTCCGGGGTCTGGCGCGCCTGTTCATTGAGCAACTCCGGCAGCCATTGGCTGGCCGGTGTGCACGGTGCGGCGCTCCAGGCAGTTTGTTGTCCGTGTTCGCTTGCGCTCAGCAGTGGCAGGTCGCCGATGGCGGTGGACGGTTGCTCGCAAATGGCCCGCAGCAGGTTGCTGAAATGCTCGGCCAGACGCTCGATGGTCGTCGCGTCGAACAGCTCGCTGGCGTAGTCGAAGGACAGGCTCAGGCGACCCTTCTGGTCTTCTTCGCTGTGCAGTTGCAGGTCGAACTTGGCTTCGCGGCTGTGCCACGGCAGTTCTTCGGAGAGCAATCCAGGCAGACGGCGCAGTGTGCTCAAGTCCCGTTGCTGGTGGTTGAACATCACCTGGAACAGGCCTTGTTCGCGAGCTTTCGGGAAGGCTTCGAGCAGTTGCTCGAACGGCAGATCCTGATGCGTTTGTGCACCCAGCGCGGCTTGGCGGGTTTGCGCCAACAGTTCCACGAATGACAGGCGCGAATCCACCTCGGCACGCAGCACCTGGGTGTTGATGAAGAAGCCGATCAGCCCTTGGGTTTCCAGGCGCGGGCGGTTGGCATTCGGCACGCCGATGCGGATGTCGCGCTGGCCGCTGTAGCGGTGCAACAGGCTCTGGAACGCGGCAAGCAACAGCATGAACGTCGTCGATTCATGCGCCTGGGCGGTCTGGCGAATGGCATCGCTCAAGGTCGCGGCGAGCTTTATCGAGTGGCGGTCGGCGCTGTGAATGTGCTGCGCCGAGCGAGGATGATCGGTGGCCAGGTTCAGCGTTGGATGTTCTTCGCCCAGCTGCGCTTTCCAGTAGGCGAGTTGACGCTCGCCCTCCCCTTGCGCCAGCCATTGACGCTGCCAGCTGCCGTAGTCGGCGTATTGCGTCGGCAAGGCGCAAAGCGTGGCCTTTTGTCCTTGGGAGGCCGCGGCGTACAGGCGCGAGAACTCGTCGATCAGCACATTCAGCGACCAGCCATCGGCGATGATGTGATGCATCGTCACCAGCAGTTGATGGTCCTCGTCGTCGAGGCGCACCAGCGTCACCCACAGCAGCGGGCCTTTCTCCAGATCGAATTGGGTGCGAGCTTCGTCCTCACGGATTTGCAGCGCGCGGGCTTCACGCTCGGTGGCGGGCAGGTCGCTGATGTCGATCAATTGCAGGTTGAATTCGCCCGCCGCATCGACCTGTTGCAGCGCCACGCCGTCCCGCTCGAAGAAGCGCGTGCGCAGGGATTCATGACGCTCGATCAACTGCTGGAAACTGGCGCGCAAGGCGTCTTCGTCCAGCTCGCCACGCAGCCGCAAGGCCCCGGGAATGTTGTAGGCGCTGCTGTGCGGGTCGAGTTGCCAAGTGATCCAAAGACGGTTTTGCGCTAGGGATTGCGGCATCGGTTCGTTGCGCGACAGCGGGGTGATCGCGCCCTGGGCCAGCCCGCCGTCCTGTTGCAACTGAGCGACCGCGGCGGTGAAGGCGCCGAGGGTTGGCGCTTCGAAGAGCAGGCGCAGGTTCAGCTCCAGACCCAGTGCTTCACGCAGGCGCGCGACCACTTGAGTGGCGGCGATGGAATTGCCACCGAGCAGGAAGAAGTGTTCGTCAGCGTTGACCTGTTTGACCTGCAGTTGCTCGCTCCAGATCTGGCCGATCAAGGCTTCCAGCTCGGAACTTGATTCGGCTTTGGATTCGCCCTGTACGTCTGCCGAAGGGAACAGCGCATAGCTGTCGAGGCTGCCGTCCGCCAGACGATTGCGGCAGGCCGAACGTTGCAGCTTGCCGCTGGAGGTCTTGGGCAATGCGCCGGGATTGAGCAGCACCACCACGCTCGGCGCTTCCTGATACGCTTCGGCCACCGCTTGGCGGATGGCTTTGATCAACGCGTCGGGCGGGAGAATTTTTTGCACGCTGCGGCTGATTTCCGCGGCGATGCCTATGCCCTCCTGACCGTCGATGTTGACGGCGAAAGCGGCTACGCGACCTTTGCGCACCACTTCCACTTCGCGCTCGACGGTCTGTTCGATGTCCTGCGGGTACAGGTTGTGACCGCGAACGATCAGCATGTCTTTCAGGCGCCCGGTGATGAACAGTTCACCGTCACGCATGAAACCCAGATCGCCCGTGCGCAGCCAGGTCCGGTCGTTGTGCTGGACGAAGGTCTTGGCGCTGGCCTCGGGGTTGCGCCAGTAGCCATGGGCGATGCTCGGCCCGGCAGCCCAGACTTCGCCGACCGCGTTGTCGGCGAGCTCATTGAGCGCGACCGGGTCGACAATCAACACCGCGTGATCCGGCTGACTGATGCCACAACTCATGATCGCGCTGCCTTCGCCAATCTCCGCTCGGTTCCGGGCCAAGGCTTGGTCGTCTACGCGCAGTTTGCCGATGCCCTGACCGCGCGGGGTTCCGGCAACGAACAAGGTGGCTTCGGCCAACCCGTAAGACGCCATGAAGCTGTCGGTGGTGAAACCGCACGCCGCGAACTTTTCGCCGAAGCGATCCAGGGTGTCGAGACGAATCGGTTCGGAGCCGGAATACGCGACGCGCCAGCCGCTCAGATCGAGGCGCTCCAGCGCCGATTCGCTGACGCGTTCACTGCACAGGCGATAGGCGAAATCCGGGCCGCCGCTGATGGTGCCGCCGTATTCGCTGATCGCTTCCAGCCAGCGCAACGGTCGACCGAGGAAGTACGCCGGCGACATCAACACGCACGGCACGCCGCTGAAAATCGGCTGCAACAGACCGCCGATCAGGCCCATGTCGTGGTACAGCGGCAGCCAGCTGACGATCACGTCGTCCGGGTTCAGATCGATGCCGAAACCATGACGGATCAGCAGTTCATTGGCCACCAGGTTGCCGTGACTGACTTGCACCCCTTTGGGCAACGCGGTGGAACCGGAGGTGTATTGCAGGAAGGCGATGTGGTCGTCAGCCAGGCTCGGCTCGACCCAGCTGTCGGCCAAGGCACCGTCGAGGGTGTCGACGCACAACAGCGGCGGCGCACCTTCAATCTGCAGCAAGGCGTCGCGCAATCCGGCGCTGGTCAGCAGCAGGCGCGGCTCGGCATCGCCGATGATCGACAACAGGCGTTCCTGGTGATGACGTTTAGCCGACTCCGGTGGATAAGCCGGCACGGCGATCACCCCGGCGTACAGGCAGCCAAAAAATGCCGCGACGTAATCCGGGCCGCTAGGGAACAGCAGCACGGCGCGATCACCGAATTCAGCCTCGGCCTGCAACGCACCGGCAATGGTTCGCGCCCGCTGATCCAGCTCGCGATAACTGAGCACCACGGCCTCTTCCGGGGTGTCGGCGAGAAAACGCAAGGCCACCCGATCCGGCGTCAGGGCCGCGCGGCGCTGGAGGGCTTGGACCAGATTGCTTGGGAGTTCGAACGCGTCGGTCATGAGGTTTCCTGCCTGAATTCGGCTTGCAAATGGAATCGGTTTTCTTACGTCACGCCCACTAAAGGGCATGCAGGACGCGGTCTTCGCCGACTGCGCAAGGCATTGGGAATGCTGTTTTGGCCGGGTTTGACCCTGCACCTTTCACCAATGAGAACGGATGGCGTCTTGAAATAATTAGTCGGCCGGCTTGATCGCCAACGGGGCTGCATGTCGCAAGCGAGCGCGACAGCGTGTCGCAGTTCTCACTCTGCTCCTTAGAGGAGCATTAGTTCTCTTTCTCAATTGACAATCATTATCATTCAGCCTAATTTGTCGCTCGATGTGTAGGGCGGCCACCCCCCGCCGCCCCACCAACCTATTGGCAGCAGGGTGATTTCCATGACGGAACAAGTATCCACAAGCAGGTGCGATTCACCGCTACTTCAGGCCTTCGTCGACAACCGACTGATTCTGGTCAAAATTGCAGCCCGGATTACCGGCTGCCGATCGCGTGCTGAAGATGTCGTCCAGGATGCGTTTTTCCGGCTGCAATCGGCGCCGCAAATCACGTCCTCCTTCAAGGCTCAGCTCAGTTATCTGTTCCAGATCGTGCGCAACCTGGCGATCGATCACTATCGAAAACAGGCGCTGGAGCAAAAATACTCCGGGCCGGAAGAGGAAGGTCTGAACGTGGTGATTCAGGGCGCTTCACCGGAAACCTCACACATCAATTTTTCGACCCTGGAAAACATCGCCGATGCGTTGACGGAGCTGCCCAGCCGCACCCGCTACGCCTTCGAGATGTACCGCCTGCACGGCGTGCCGCAAAAGGACATTGCCAAGGAACTCGGCGTCTCGCCGACCTTGGTGAACTTCATGATTCGCGATGCGCTGGTGCACTGCCGCAAGGTGTCGGGCAATCGTGTGGATACCTTTGCCCGCCGCTAAGATCTGAAATTTGCGTCGCCCCCTTCGCGAGCAAGCCCGCTCCCACATTGGATCTCGGGTGTTCACAGATTTTGTGTTCACAGGAGATCCATGTGGGAGCGGGCTTGCTCGCGAAGGCTGACTCAAGGTCGGTGCAGACCTTGAGTCATGCGCCTCAAGCCAACTTGCACCGATCAAAAAACCGCTCCCGCCCCAGCATCATCAACGCCGCGCGCTTGTGCGGGAAGTCGAACTCTTTCTCGCAGTGGTAACCCTGGTTCTGCATGTACCCGATCATCTTCGCGTTGTCGGCACGAGGCTCGGCGACCACTCGCTGGGTGCGCGGATCGTCTAGAAACAGGTAATGCGTCAACGCCGATAACCAACTCGCCACCTTGTGCGGGCCACGGTGATTTTCTTCGCCCACCAGCATGTGGATACCGCGGTCGTAATCGCCAGCGTCATAGAACGGCGCGATGCGATCTTCCTTGGCCCAATAGGCTTCGAAATAGGCAAACGGCTGATCATCGAAACAACCGATCAGGGTCAGGGTGTGAGGATCGGCTTCGAGTTTGTTCAGGTACTCGCGGTGCTGCTCGAGGCTGCCCTCTTCCTGCCAGAAACTCGCGACCCGCGGGCTGTTCTGCCAGCGATTGAAGCGTGCCAGGTCCCGGTCGATATCCAGCGTGCGCAGGGAAATCCAGGCACCGAGCCGCGCATCGAAGCGCCGATAGACCTCACCGCGTGATTTTAGCGGGCGCAGCGGATGACGCTTGCCGCCACTGATGACCATTTGCTGCGGATAAGTGTCGGTCAGCGCCTGGCTGAGCCATGGCTGGGGCAACTGCCAGAACAGGGTGCGTTCGCAACGGTATTGGCCGGCGGTGTCGGTGGGAATCAGCAAACCGCTCGCCAAGGCGTCGAGGGGCGATTGCTGCAGTTGAAAAGTCAGGTGTTGGCACGCCGGATCACGGGCAAACAGCCAATAACAGGCGGCCCAGAGCGCCTGACCTTCAGGCGTGTCGAAGCGCTTTTCGACCTGCGCCTGCACATCGGGTTCGCGGGTCAGGTGCAGCTCGATCAGCGGCTGCCCTTCCAGGCTGAGGTGCAGGCGACTCTGGGTTTCATCAGCTACAAGACGGCTTCCGTTGGGCAAGGCCAGGGCAGTCAGGTCATTCAGATTGGGCATGGGTCGGGCTCACGATAATCGTCGACAGTTCAACCATGTGACGTGAGCCGGGGCAGGAAATTTAAGTGAAGTCACGAATGACGCGACCTGCGGCGTCATTCAGGGTTTGGGCACCGGCACCACCGCAATCTTGTACGGATCGAAAATCTTCAGCATCTGCCCATTGTCCCGCAACCCTTGCAGCAACTTGCCGAACACCTCGCCGCTGATGGGCGCGGCCGGACGCAGGATCGCGTAGTGGTGATACACCTGATCGATGCGTTGAGACACCAGCAGCTGATCGGCCACCTGCTCGTTGCGTAGCAGGTAATCGCTCAGGTAGGAACGCGTCACCAAGGCAATGTCTGCCCGCCCACGCAGCACCATCAGCAGGTTGCTGTCATGGGAATAGGTCAGCGTGGCGTCGTAGTTCTGCGCGAGGAATTTCGGGTCGGCATTGAAGTTGGCGAACTCGTAGTGATAACCGCTGAACAGCGCCAGACGCTTGCCGGTGAGGTCGGCAAAATAGCTTTGCTGACGATCGGGCTCGCGTTGTGCGACGAAAATCTCGGCGTCTTCAAGGCCCATGTCGACGCTGGTGTGGGGAATGTCCTTCCAGCCCCAATCCGGGTTCTCGAAAATGGCCATGTCGACTCGACCTTGCTTGAAATCACCGAAACGCCGGGGAATCGAGGTGGGTACCAAAACAAACTGATAGGTGCTCTGCAATTGATTCAAGGCTTCCACCAATTGCGGCAGCAGGCCAGTGTCGGCCCCGGATTCCGGGCGCACGGTATACGGCGGGAAATGTGCGGCACCGACCCGCACCAGTTGTGCTGCCTGGGACGGCAATACCCAGACTGCCACGAGCGACGCCAGCAAAAGCCGCGTGGCCGTTCTAATTGGCGAAGACATCAATACAACCCACTCCCCAAAAAATACCCATCAATGCATTCAAGCTAGGCGGTTTCGGCCACTTAGCCAGTTTCATGCTGATTCATGACAACTTGTTACTTTTCTTCGAGGACAAGAATCAATGCTTCATCGGCCAATTGATCGAGGCTCATGCTGCCGCCGGCACGAAACCAGGTGGTGGTCCAGGACAACGCACCCGTTAGAAAACGACGCGTGATGAACACATCCCCACGGATAAAACCGGCGTCCTTGGCTTCACCCAACACTTGTAGCCAAAGCGCTTCATAAATATCGCGCAGCGCCAGCACCTGCACCTGCCCGTCTTCGGACAGCGAACGCCATTCGTACACCAACACCGCCATTGCCTCGCCGCTGCCGCCCATGATCGACTGCAATTCGCAGCGAATCAGCGCCAGCACCCGCTCGCGCACATTGCCGGCTTCGGCCAGGGCGGCGTGCATTAAAGCCGTGTTGTAGCGAATGGTCTCTTCCATCACCGCCCGCAGGATTTCGTCCTTGCTTTTGAAGTGATGAAAAATGCTGCCCGACTGAATGCCCACGGCGCCGGCCAGATCGCGTACCGTGGTGCGTTCATAACCTTTGTTGCGGAACAGGTGGGCCGCCACTTGCAGCAGTTTGCCGCGGGCGCTGTCGGGGTCGGTCAATTGGCCGTTGTCGACCAATTCGCGCATGACCCCCAGGGCTTTTTGCTCGTCCACCCATTCTCTCCTACAGTCGATCAATCAAATGCGCCACCCGCCGCTAAAACAGCGGGGTTGCGCGGGCAATTTAAGCTGGCGACGGCAACCAAGCAAGCGCTCGGGCAGAAGATATTTCAGCGATTTACAAACCAAGCGCTTGCTTGGTAGTCTCGACGCACTTCTATCGGAGGTGGTTATGGAAACGACTGCGCCAGAAACGATTCGCATCGGATGCGCCAGCGCGTTCTGGGGCGACACTTCGACCGCCGCCGCGCAACTGGTGCACGGTGGGCGTCTGGACTATCTGGTCTTCGACTATTTGGCCGAGATCACGATGTCGATCATGGCCGGCGCACGGATGAAAGATCCGCAGGCAGGCTATGCGGGCGACTTCATCGAAGTCCTCAGCCCATTGCTGGGGCAACTCGCCGAACAAAAAATACGCGTCATCAGCAATGCCGGCGGGGTCAATCCACAGGCCTGCGCCGCGGCCTTGCAAGCGGCCTGTGACAAGGCCGGGGTGGCACTGAAAATCGCCGTGTTGCTGGGCGACGACCTGCAACCGCAGTTCAAACTGCTGAGCAACAGCGGCCTGCATGAAATGTTCAGCGGCGCGCCCTTGCCGCCGATGTGCGTCTCGACCAACGCCTACCTCGGCGCCCCGGGCATTGTCGAAGCCCTTCGATTGGGTGCCGACATCGTCATTACCGGGCGCGTCGTCGACAGCGCCGTGGTCAGTGCCGCGCTGGTGCATGAATTCGGCTGGTCCTGGCATGACTACGACAAACTGGCCCAGGCCGCATTGGCCGGGCACATCATCGAATGTGGCGCCCAGTGCACCGGCGGTAATTTCACTGATTGGCGCGACGTGCCCGATTACGAACACATCGGTTTCCCCATCGTCGAAGTCAGCGCCGACAGCCAGTTCATCGTCAGCAAACCCGAGGGTTCTGGCGGCCTTGTCACGCCGCTGACCGTCGGCGAACAGATGCTCTATGAAATCGGCAACCCCCAGGCTTATCTGCTGCCTGACGTGGTCTGCGATTTCACCCAGGTCAAACTCGTGCAACAAGGTAAGAACGCGGTTCAGGTGCACGGCGCGAAAGGCTTGCCGCCCACCGATCAGTACAAGGTCAGCGCGACCTACCCGGACGGTTTCCGCTGCACCGCCAGTTGCCTGATCGCCGGGATCGATGCAGTGGCCAAGGCGGAACGGGTCAGCCAGGCGATCATCAACAAGACCTCGGACATCTTCAGCCAGCGCGGCTGGGCGCCCTACAGCGAAGTGAACATCGAACTCCTGGGCAGCGAGGCCACTTACGGCCCCCACGGCCAACGCCAGGACAGCCGCGAAGTGGTGATCAAACTCGCGGTGCGTCATCCGAACAAACAGGCACTGATTGTGTTCTCCCGGGAAATCGCCCAGGCCGCCACCGGCATGGCGCCGGGGCTGACCGGGATTGTCGGTGGACGGCCGACGGTGTATCCGCTGATCCGGCTGTTCTCGTTCCTCATCGACAAAACCGCCTGCACGCTGGAAATTGATCTACAGGGCCAGCGCCACCCGTGCGCCCTGCCCGCCGTCGATGTGCTCGACCCGGATGACTTGCCCGTTACGTTCGACCCGCCGCAACCCACAGGCCGCGCCGATGCCAGCGTGGCCCTGATCAAACTCGCCGTCGCGCGCTCCGGCGACAAGGGCAATCACAGCAACATCGGCGTCATGGCCCGTGAGGCCGAGTACCTGCCATGGATCGCCGAGGCCCTGACGCCCGAGGTGATGGTCGACTGGATGAGCCATGTCCTTGATCCGATCCACGGACGTGTCGAGCGTTGGTATTTACCCGGCACCCACAGTTTCAATTTTCTCCTGGAGAACGCCCTAGGCGGCGGTGGCGTGGCCAGCCTGCGAATCGATCCGCAAGGCAAAGCCTTCGCCCAGCAGTTGCTGGACATCCAGATTCCGGTGCCCCAGGGCATCGCCGACCAGGTCAACTAGAGGACTGTCGCCATGGCCTACGATTCGATTTTCAAAGCCGATGTTTTTGCAGGCCAAACCTTCATCGTCACCGGTGGCGGCAGCGGCATCGGCCGGTGCACCGCCCATGAGCTGGCGGCACTCGGCGCTCATGTGCTGCTGGTCGGGCGCAAGGCCGACAAGTTGAAAAGCGTCGCCGCCGAGATTACCGAAGACGGTGGCAAGGCGGATTGGGCCACCTGCGATATTCGTGAAGAGGAAGCGGTCAAGCATCTGGTCAGCGAGCTGATTCGCAAACACGGCCCGATTCATGGGCTGGTCAACAATGCTGGTGGCCAATACCCGTCGCCGCTGGCCTCGATCAATCAGAAAGGTTTCGAAACCGTGATGCGCACCAACCTGGTGGGCGGTTTTCTTATGGCCCGGGAAGTATTCAATCAATCGATGAGTAAACACGGCGGCGCCATCGTCAACATGCTCGCCGACATGTGGGGCGGCATGCCCGGCATGGGCCACTCGGGCGCAGCGCGCTCGGGCATGGACAACCTCACCAAGACCGCTGCCTTCGAATGGGGTTATGCCGGGGTGCGGGTCAACGCGGTGGCGCCGGGTTGGGTGGCCTCGAGCGGCATGGACACCTACGAAGGTGCGTTCAAAGCGGTGATTCCGACCTTGCGCGAGCACGTGCCGCTCAAGCGCATCGGCACGGAATCCGAAGTCAGCGCGGCGATCGTTTTCCTGCTCAGCCCAGCGGCGGCATTCATCAGCGGTAGCACGCTGCGCATCGACGGCGCGGCGAGCCTCGGCGGTCGGGCGTGGCCGATTCACAAGGCGACGAACAGTGAGTCGTACAACGGTTTTCATCGCGCCTACTTGCCCGATGTGCTCAAGGACAAGGAATAAGTCATGCCGGTCATCCAGTCCCAAGTAGACCCGTTCAGCGAACAGTTCGCCCAGAACCGCTCGGCCCTGCTGGTCGGCATCGAGCAGATTCGTCAGCTCGAACAAAACCTGCTGAACAAGGCCGCGGAAGCCAAACCCAAGTTCGACAAGCGCGGCCAGTTGCTGCCCCGTGAACGCCTCAATCTGCTGCTTGACCCCGGCGCGCCGTTCCTCGAACTGGCGAGCCTGGCCGGCTACAAACTGCACGACGACAAGGACGGCAGCTCGGCCGGTGGCGGCTTGATCGCCGGGATCGGCTACGTGTCCGGCGTGCGGGTGCTGGTGGTGGCGAACAACAGCGCAATCAAGGGCGGGACCATTTCCCCCAGCGGCCTGAAAAAGTCCCTGCGCCTGCAACAGATCGCCATGGAGAACAAACTGCCGGTGATCACCCTCGCCGAGAGCGGCGGCGCCAATCTCAATTACGCAGCCGAGATTTTCGTCGAAGGCGCGCGCAGCTTTGCCAATCAGGCGCGGATGTCGGCCATGGGGCTGCCGCAGATCACCGTGGTCCACGGCTCAGCCACAGCGGGCGGGGCTTATCAGCCGGGGCTCTCGGATTATGTAGTGGTGGTGCGTGGCAAGGCGAAGCTGTTTCTGGCCGGCCCGCCGCTGCTCAAGGCCGCGACCGGAGAAGTCGCCACCGATGAAGAACTGGGCGGCGCCGAGATGCACGCGCAAACCGCCGGCACCGCCGAATACCTGGCCGAGAATGATGCCGATGGCGTGCGCCAAGTGCGCGAGATCATCAGCCTGCTGTCGTGGAATGCACGGCTGCCGGTAGCCCCCGCCCGCTACTGGGAAGACCCGCTCTACCCGATCGACGAGCTGCTCGGGCTGATTCCCGACGACCCGAAAAAGCCCTATGACGTGCGCGAAATCATCGCGCGGATTGCCGACGGTTCGAGCTTCCTCGAGTTCAAGGGTGAGTTCGATCAGCAGACCATCTGCGGGCATTTGCACATTCAGGGCCGCGCCTGCGGATTTATTGGCAACAACGGCCCGATCACGCCCAGGGGGGCGAGCAAGGCGGCGCAGTTCATTCAGCTGTGTGACCAGAGCCGGACGCCGCTGCTGTTTTTCCATAACACCACCGGGTTCATGGTCGGCACCGAGTCGGAACAGCAAGGCGTAATCAAGCACGGCGCGAAGATGATTCAAGCGGTGGCCAACGCCCGGGTGCCCAAGCTCACCATCGTGGTCGGCGGCTCCTATGGCGCCGGCAACTACGCGATGTGCGGCCGAGGCCTCGACCCGCGTTTCATCTTCGCCTGGCCCAACAGCCGCACCGCCGTCATGGGCGGCGCCCAGGCGGGCAAGGTGTTGCGCATCGTCACTGAGGCCAAACAGCTCAAGGACGGTCTGGTACCCGACCCGAAAATGCTCGACATGCTGGAACAGGTCACCGCGCAGAAACTCGACAGCCAGTCCACCGCGCTGTATGGCAGCGCCAGCCTGTGGGACGACGGACTGATCGACCCGCGGGATACCCGGACCTTGCTCGGTTACTTGCTGGACATCTGTCACGAGGCCGAAGTGCGGCCGCTGCAAACCAACAGTTTTGGCGTCGCGAGATTCTGATCGCGGATCACAGGAGAACAATAAAAATGATCTTCACCCAGGAACACGAAGCACTGCGTCGCACGGTCCGCCAATTCGTCGATCACGAGATCAATCCCCATGTCGAAGAATGGGAGAAGGCCGGACGCTTCCCGATCCACGAGATTTTCCGCAAGGCCGGCGACCTCGGCTTGCTGGGGATTTCCAAACCGGAAAAATTCGGTGGGATGGGCCTCGACTACAGCTATTCGATCGTGGCGGCCGAAGAGTTCGGCACGATTCACTGTGGCGGGATCCCGATGTCCATCGGCGTGCAGACCGACATGTGCACGCCTGCCCTCGCCCGTTTCGGCTCCGATGAACTGCGCGAAGAATTCCTCCGTCCCGCGATTACCGGTGAACAGGTCGGTTGCATTGGCGTCTCCGAAGTCGGTGCCGGGTCCGACGTGGCCGGCTTGAAAACCACCGCCCGCAAGGACGGCGACGACTACGTGATCAACGGCAGCAAAATGTGGATCACCAACTCGCCGAGCGCCGACTTCATCTGCCTGCTGGCCAACACCTCCGACGACAAACCGCACGTCAACAAATCGCTGATCATGGTGCCGATGAACACCTCGGGCATCAGTCTCAGTTCGCATCTGGACAAGCTCGGCATGCGCAGTTCGGAAACCGCCCAAGTGTTTTTCGACAACGTGCGCGTGCCGCAGCGCAACCGCATCGGCCATGAAGGCGCGGGCTTCATGATGCAAATGCTGCAATTTCAGGAAGAACGTCTGTTCGGCGCGGCGAACATGATCAAGGGCCTGGAATACTGCGTCGACAGCACCATCGAGTACTGCAAGGAGCGCAAAACCTTCGGCAGCGCGCTGATCGACAATCAGGTCATTCACTTCCGCCTGGCCGAACTGCAGACGGAAATCGAATGCTTGCGAGCGCTGGTCTATCAGGCCACCGAGCAGTACATCAAAGGTCAGGACGTCACACGCCTGGCGTCGATGGCCAAACTCAAGGCCGGGCGACTGGGCCGCGAAGTCAGCGACAGCTGCCTGCAATATTGGGGCGGCATGGGCTTCATGTGGGACAACCCGGTGGCCCGCGCGTACCGAGACGTGCGGCTGGTGTCGATCGGCGGCGGGGCCGACGAAATCATGCTGGGCATCATCTGCAAACTCATGGGCATCCTGCCGGGGAAAAAGAAATGAGCGCCCTGCCGGTTTGCCAGACGTTGCTGCTCGAATCCCATAACGGCGTGCTGCACATCACCCTCAACCGCCCGGAAAGCCGCAACGCCATGAGCTTGCAGATGGTCGCCGAACTGCGTGCGGTACTGGCCGCGGTGCGTGACGATCGAGCCGTTCGTGCGCTGGTGATCGGCGGCGCCGGCGGGCATTTTTGTGCCGGCGGCGACATCAAGGACATGGCCAGTGCCCGCGTTCAAGGCCCGGACGCCTATCGCGATTTGAACCGAGCGTTCGGCGCGCTGCTGCAAGAGGTGCAACACGCGCCGCAAGTAGTCATCACGGTGCTGCAAGGCGCAGTGCTCGGCGGTGGATTGGGGCTGGCGTGCGTCAGCGACGTCGCCCTGGCCGATCACCTGGCGCAGTTCGGCCTGCCGGAAACCAGCCTCGGTCTGTTGCCAGCGCAGATCGCGCCGTTCGTGGTCCAGCGCATCGGCCTGACCCAGGCACGTCGACTGGCACTGACAGCCGCGCGTTTCGATGGCACCCAGGCGCGGCGCATGGGCTTGGTGCATTTCGTCGAGCATGACGCACAAGCCTTGGCCGAACGCCTCGATGAAATCCTCGCCCATGTGTTGTGCTGCGCGCCGGGGGCGAATGCCACGACCAAAAAACTGCTGCTGGCGAGTGCGGGGCAGCCTTCGGACGCTTTGCTGGATGAAGCGGCTGGGTGGTTCAGCGAAGCGGTGACCGGATCTGAAGGGGTCGAGGGGACGATGGCCTTTGTGCAAAAACGAAAACCGGGGTGGGCCTCTTAAAAGCTTCGTCGGAACGTCGCCCGGAGCAAGCCCGCTCCCACATTGAAATGCATTCCAATGTGGGAGCGGGCTTGCTCGCGAAGAGGCCATCACATTCACCGCAAAAACAAAGGGAACGACCCATGCCCGGACTCAGCAAAATCCTCATCGCCAACCGCGGTGAAATCGCCTGCCGCATCCAGCGCACCGCCCACGCCCTGGGCTACCGCACCGTCGCCGTATTCAGCGATGCCGACGCCGACGCCCTGCACGTCCAAATGGCCGACGAAGCGGTCAACATCGGCCCGCCCCAGGTGCAGCAGTCCTACCTGAACATCCCGGCGATTATCGACGCCGCCCGGCGCAGCGGTGCCGACGCGATCCACCCCGGCTACGGCTTCCTCTCGGAAAACGCCGAATTCGCCCTCGCCTGCCAACACGCCGGCATCACCTTCATCGGCCCGAGTCCTGAAGCGATCGAGTTGATGGGCAGCAAGCGCCTGTCGAAACTCGCCATGCTCGAAGCCGGCGTGCCCTGCATCAAAGGCTATCAGGGCGCCGAACAGGACGATGCGACCCTGAGCCGCGAAGCCGAACGCATCGGCTATCCGCTGATGATCAAGGCCAGCGCCGGCGGCGGCGGACGAGGCATGCGCCTGGTGCACAGCGCCGACGATTTGCTGGAACAGCTGCGAACCGCGCGCTCCGAAGCGCTGCACGGGTTTGGCAGCGACGAACTGATCCTCGAACAAGCGCTGATCGATCCGCGTCATGTCGAGGTTCAGGTGTTCGGCGACCAGCACGGCAACCTGATCTATCTCGGGGAGCGCGACTGTTCGATCCAGCGTCGTCACCAGAAAGTCATTGAAGAAGCGCCGTGCCCGGTGATGACCACCGAGTTGCGTCAGGCCATGGGCGAAGCCGCGTTGAAGGCTGGGCGCGCGGTGAATTACGTGGGCGCCGGCACCGTGGAATTTTTGCTGGACGCGCGCGGGCAGTTCTACTTTCTGGAGATGAACACCCGGCTGCAAGTGGAACACCCGGTGACCGAATTGATCACCGGCCTCGATCTGGTGGCCTGGCAGCTGCACGTCGCCGAGGGCCTGCCGCTGCCGCTGAGACAGGAAGACGTGCAGCTCAACGGGCATGCCATGGAAGTGCGCTTGTACGCCGAAGATCCGGCCCAGGACTTTTTGCCGCAAACCGGGCGAATCGAGGCGTGGGAGCTTGCGTTGCAAGACGGCGTGCGGATCGATCACGGCTTGATCGAGGGTCAGCACATCAGCCCGTTCTACGATCCGCTGCTGGGCAAGATCATCGCCCATGGCGCGACCCGTGAAGAAGCCCGGCGCAAACTGCTGCGGGCGGTGCAGGACAGCGTGTTACTGGGCGTGCAAAGCAATCAGCGCTTGCTCGCCAGCCTGCTGCAACACCCGCAGTTCATCAGCGGCGAATTCAGCACCGGGTTTATCCCGAGCTGTTTCGCCGACCATCCTTGTCTGCATCCGAGGGTTCCGAGCGCGGAAGAACTGGCCATTGCGGCGGCGTTGTTCTATCACGACTCGGCGCAGGCTCACCGCGCCCCGCTGGCCGGTTGGCGGAACAACGCCAGCGTGCCCCTGCATTTCCGAATCGGCCTGGAGGATCAGGACTGGCCGGTGGAACTGAACGCAGCGCCTGACTCACCGTACCGCTTGCAAGTCGGCAGCCGAACCCTGGAATTGAAGGTCATTCAGTGCGACGGGCACTGGGCAACACTGATGATCGACGGCATCCGCCAACGCCATGCCTACCGCCTCGCGGCCGGGCAACTCTGGTTGTTCACCCGACCCGGCAGCCTGCGTCTGGTCGATCGGACCCAAGCGTTGGTCAGCAGCCAGGCCAGCGTCAGCTCCGGCACCCTCAAGGCGCCCATGGACGGGGCGATCGTCGACGTACTGGTCAGCGAGGGCAGCCCGGTCAGCAAAGGTCAACTGCTGGTGGTGCTCGAAGCGATGAAAATGGAGCACCCGCTCAAATCAGGGATCGACGGGGTGCTTAAACGCTTGCAGGTGCGGGTCGGCGATCAGGTCAAGAATCGTCAGATTTTGTTGGAGGTCGAATAAGCCGCTAGGCGGATCCGCCGGCTTTGGCTACGCTCAAGCCCTATCAGGACGCGGATACCAGGAACCCTGCGATGCCTCACTGGCTGGTGATCGATCTGGAAGCCACCACCGATGACGGTGGCTGGCCAGTTACGGAAATGGAAATCATCGAAATCGGTGCCACCCTGGTGGACCGAAAAGGGCGCGAAGTGGATTATTTCCAGTGTTTTGTACAGCCATTGCGACGCCCGCTGCTGACGCCGTTTTGCCGGGAGCTGACGCACATCACTCAGGCCAACGTTGACACAGCGCAGACGCTGAGCGAGGTCTGGCCGTCATTCGAGCAATGGCTCGTGCACCATCAAGCGGAGCTGGAGGGCTGGGCCAGTTGGGGCGATTACGATCGCAAGCAACTGCTTCAGGAATGGCAGCGACTGCGACTGGACAGCGTTCTTGCCAGAGTACCGCACATGAACCTCAAGCAGCGCTTTGCCAAGGCCCGGCGCCTGGAGCGCCCGCTGGGGCTCAACGGTGCGCTGCAACTGGCGGGCATGCAGTTCAATGGCCAACAGCATCGGGCACTGGAAGATGCGCGCAATACGGCGCGCCTGTTGCCACAGGTTCTCCCCCAGGATAGGTGACGGCGTTCGAGGCCTTGTGCATACTGGCCGGCCCTTTTTAGCCCTTTTCGAGGAATCGCCCATGTTTAAAGTCAACGAGTACTTCGACGGCACCGTTAAGTCGATCGCCTTTGGCACCGCTGAAGGTCCTGCGACCATCGGCGTCATGGCTCCGGGCGAATACGAATTCGGCACCAGCCAGCGTGAAATCATGCACGTGGTGACCGGCGCCCTGACCGTCAAGCTGCCTGACAGCACCGATTGGGAAACCTTCGCCGCCGGCAGCCAGTTCAATGTGCCTGCCAACAGCAAGTTCCAGCTGAAAGTGGCCGTCGACACCGCTTACCTGTGCGAATACCGCGGCTAAACCCCCGGGTTTTCACAGCGACAAAAAAATGCCCGGGGCCTTTGGGACCCGGGCATTTTTCATTCCGTGTGTTTATTCCAGGATCGTCACTGGCATGCCGACTTCAAGTTGGCCATTGCTGTCGTTGACCAGGTTCTGCCCGAACATCGCGCCGTCGGCTTCCGAGCGGTATTTCTGCAACGTCGCCAGAGGTTCGCGATCATCGCTGCGCTCGCCAGTTTGCGGGTCGATGGTGGTCAGGATGCAGCGCGAACAGGACTTGACCACGCGGAACTCGACATCGCCGATGCGGATACGCTTCCAGCTGTCTTCGGCGAACGCCTCGCTGCCCTCGATCACCAGATTCGGGCGAAAGCGCAGCATTTCCAGCGGGCGCCCGACCTTTTGCGAGAGGTCTTCCAGAGACGCTTGGCCGATCAGCAACAGCGGGAAGCCGTCGGCGAACGCCACTTGATCGTCGTCCCTGCCGTAACCCGCCTGCGTGGTGCGTGCGCGATCCAGAGGAATTTGCACCAGGCGCGTCGGCTTTCCAATGAACTCGCTGACCCAGGCACCGGCCTTATCACCGGCATCGGGTACGCGCAGACTGTCTTTGAAGATCGTCACGCCGCGCAGTTCAGCGTCGCTGGCGGGTAATGCAATGTCGATGGGGGAGCGGCCAGGAGCACTGAGGGTCAAGCCACCGTCGGCATTCCACAGCGCCGACAACTGGCTCATCTGCCCCACCGCGCGCTGGGTCAGGAAGCGCCCGCTGGCCTCGTCCACGAGCATCCAGCGTCGATCACCGTCCAGACCGAGTTTGTCGAGGCTGACCTGTTGCAGGGACTCGGCCTTGCCGGATTTCAACGGATAACGGTAAAGCGCGCTCAGACGCAACATGGCCAGCTCCCTGGTAGGCAAAAAATGCCACCCTATACGAGCTTGGTCGCCGAATCAAAGGCTGAAAACCAATCTCTGCCTACCCTGTGGGAAATTCTATGTTGCAGGGCAGCCCCTGCAACCTCAGGCCGGTTGGTTGCTCAGGTCATGATCAGGCTGGCACTTCATCGAGCATCAGACGCTGGCGCACCACGTCGACGAGTTTGTCCGGCTGGAACTTGGAGAGGAAGTTGTCGCAGCCGACCTTCTTGACCATCGAGTCGTTGAAGCTGCCCGACAGCGACGTGTGCAGCACCACGTAAAGGCCGCGCAGGCGCGGGTCGTTGCGGATTTCGGTGGTCAGGCGATAGCCGTCCATTTCCGGCATTTCCGCGTCGGTAAAGACCATCAGCAGCTTGTCGGTCATCGACACGCCCGTATCGGCCCAGGCCTTGAGCATGTTCAGCGCCTTCAAGCCGTCTCTGGCGATGTGCATTTTCACGCCCAACTGGCCCAGGGTATCGCGCAGTTGCGACAGGGCGACGTTGGAGTCGTCCACCAGCAGCACTTCACGACCACGGGCGCGCTCCAGCACCGGGTCGTCGAGTTTCTCGCGCGACACCTTGGCGTTGTACGGCACGATTTCGGCCAGGACTTTTTCGACGTCGATGATTTCCACCAACTGGTCGTCGACCTTGCTGATGGCGGTCAGGTAATGCTGGCGACCGGCGCTGGTGGGCGGCGGCAGAATGGCTTCCCAGTTCATGTTGACGATGCGGTCTACGCCGCCAACCAGGAACGCCTGCACCGAGCGGTTGTACTCAGTGACGATGATCGTACTGGTAGGGCTAGGCACCAGCGGACGCATACCGATGGCCTGGGACAGGTCAATCACCGGCAACGTCTGCCCGCGCAAGTTGACCACGCCGCACACAAACGGATGGCGCTGGGGCATCAGGGTCAGCTTTGGCAGTTGCAACACTTCCTGCACTTTGAAGACGTTGATCGCGAACAATTGCCGACCGGCCAGGCGGAACATGAGAATTTCCAGGCGATTCTCACCCACCAGTTGCGTGCGTTGGTCTACCGTGTCGAGAATGCCGGCCATTAATGTCTCCTGGGCTTGTACTGATGAATTCACTAAAGAGGGTTATCGGCTGTTTTTGCCAGACCTTGACCCTGAGACAAAATGCCACGATCGGGCATTGATGTCACATTAACATCATGCTTTACTGGCGCAGTTACTTCATCTGCTTCATCCCCTGCGGCGCGACCTCGGTTTGCACGTTAGGTTCCCCTGTGTAAGGGATTCCCCTAGTAACAATCAGGCCCAACCTGATATTCGCAATATCCAATAGCCATTAATGTGACGCCATTCTCATTGCATGAACGGAGTCAGGCTTTTGTGTGCGATCGCAGGTAAGTGGCCATCCACCCTCTCGAGTTCCCCAGCCTGCGCCCAGGCCAGCCGGAGCGCGATCTCATGCCGGCACGGCAGCGTCGGGACGCTGGACGTCTTCGTCGACACACACGACATCCCCTCATTTGACATGACGTTGTGGAGATAAGCATGCCGAACACCCCTAAACAGTGGGCTCAGCGTTTACCGGAATTTCTTGTCGAAGCTGAAACACTCCTGGCCAAATCGGAGGAGTGCCTGAGCCATCTGCAGCTCATCAGCAATGACAAGGACGCAATCGATTGCATGCTCAGCAGTCTGCTGAAACTGGCCAGCAGAGCCGACGCTCTGGCGCTGGAAGCGGTGTCCGAATTTTCGCTGCACATCCACGGCTTGCTGAACCACGCCCAAAGCCACATGGAACTGCACGACCAGGCCCTGGGTGCGCTGAAGGACTGCTTTACGTTGATGGCCAGGCAACTCGAACTCATCGATCAGACCACCGGCCAACTCAGTCTGGATGACAGTGAACAGACTTCCCTGATTGAAGCCTTTGCGTCTCAGCTCGGACAAAGTCATTTTCAGTTAGCGGTTAATTCCAAACCGTTCACGCTCGTTTCCTATTCTGAGCGGCAGGCTTAACTCTTCCGATTACTAGGTCGTGTTGCCTATTCTTATTGCCATGATGCCGCTCATTAACTTGAGTGCGCTCATGTCGCAATTGAATATTTCATACCTGTCAACGACAGTTCGATACAAATAATTATCCCACCCATAAAACTTTTTCCATTGTGGAACTATCGTCCAGAACTTCAATTCCTGACCAAACAGACATATATAGCGAACGCGACCGACGGTATCTTAAGTGGTATTATGCCGACCTTTAGTTGACGCTAATTAATGGCAAAGTGATTCCAGATGACAGCCGTCCGATAAGTTGGAGGCTGTAGTTCCAACCCTGGACAGCACGGCTAAAGACGAGTCACTACAGATTTTCAGACAGAGACCCGTCAACCACGATGGCCGGTCTGCCCGCAGCGAACATCCATTGGCTCCATCCGCTATGTACGCCAGTCTCAAGTCAATCACCCTATGGCCACCCTCCCAAACAAACGCGCGACGGTTCACGCTTTTACTGTGTACCAGCTCGGCACTTGGCAGCTTGCTGGCCTTCAGCCTGTCTGTCCCACTGCCGGTCAGCGTGCTGATACTCAATTTGGCGGCACTCGCCTGCGTCTGGGTGCAACATTGCCTCTCGCGCAAGTCGATAAAATTTCAGCCGCAAGAGCTGGCCGATCGTCTGCTGGAAGTACAGGAAAACGAACGTCACCGGCTCAGTCGTGAATTGCATGACGACATCGGCCAGCTGCTGACCGCTGCAAAACTTCAAAGTGAATGGCTCAAACGCCGGATGCCTGAAGACATGCAAAGCCAGTGCTCGGTGCTCTGCGACACACTGGACGAAACCCTGGCCAAGGTTCGTGATGTCTCGGCCATTCTTAATCCCAGGCAGTTGGCCAGTCTCGGGCTGGAAGCCAGTTTGCGTGCGCATCTGCTCAAGACTCTGGTCAATACATCGATGCACTGGAGCCTGGAATGCCATCAACGCTTGACCGGCATACCGGAAGAAATGGCGGTGGCCGCCTTTCGAATCACCCAGGAAGCGGTGACCAATATTCTGCGCCACGCCGAAGCGAACAACCTGTTGATCCGCCTGCAACGCACGCCCCAGGGTTTGGCGCTGTTGATCAGCGACGACGGCCTGGGATTCGCGCCATCCGCAGACCCCGGTCGAGAGGGACAACGCGGGATGGCCGGGATGGTGGAACGGATCGATCAACTGGGCGGTACCCTGGTCGTGACCAGCGAGCCGGGCAAAGGCACTCAAATCGAAGCACTCTTTCCCTGGGCGCCCCGTGCGCTCGAACGGGCCAGTACGAATAAGGTTATGCATTGACTTGTAACTTACTTCTGGTGGATGACCACTCGCTTATCAGGGCAGGCGTGCGCGCTCTGGTGCTGGATATTCCCGGCTACGCGGTCATTGGTGAGGCCAATGACGGATCGTGTCCCTGGAAGTGGTGTAACTGAAACCAGCTGAAGGCGCCTTGCGGCGAAAGAAGTGGGTCACCGTGGTTCTTGGCTAAGGTTGAGTTTGCAAAGACCTAACCTGAACCGGGAGAACCACGATGACCAAACCTACTGTCTCACTGAACGAGCTGCTGGAGAAAGGGGCTGACGTCGATTTGCTCAGGCAAATGATTCAATTTGTCGCCCAGCGCATGATGGAACTCGATGTTGAAGGCCTGTGCGGCGCCGGCTACGACATCAAGAGCATGGAGCGCACCAACAGCCGCAACGGCTATCGGGACCGTTTGTGGCAGACGCGCACCGGTGACGTGGATCTGCGCATCCCCAAGCTGCGCAGTGGCAGCTACTTCCCTGGCTTCCTGGAGCCGCGCCGCACCGCTGAAAAGGCCTTGGCCGCGGTCATTCAGGAGGCCTACATCCAAGGCGTCTCAACGCGATCGGTCGACGAGTTGGTCAAGGCCATGGGCATGACCGGGATTTCCAAAAGCCAGGTTTCACGACTCGCGGGCGAAATCGATGAGCGTGTGCACGCCTTCCTGGATCGCCCCATCGAAGGAGATTGGCCTTATCTGTGGATCGATGCGACGTACGTCAAAGTGCGGGAGGCCGGACGGATCGTCTCGGTCGCCGTCATAATCGCCGTGGCCGTCAACACTGACGGAGGTCGTGAAGTGCTGGGCATGCGCGTAGGCCCCTCGGAGGCTGAACCGTTCTGGACGGATTTTTTGCGCAGCCTGATGCGGCGAGGACTGCGGGGCGTAAAGCTGGTGATCTCCGACGCTCATGAAGGCCTGAAGGCCGCGATCTTTAAGGTACTCAACGCGACCTGGCAACGTTGCCGGGTCCATTTCATGCGCAATGCCATGGCCCATGTGGGCAAAGGCCAGCGCACCATGGTGGCGGCCCTGCTGCGCACGGTCTTTGCCCAGGACAATGAGGCCGAATCACGCCGGCAATGGCGTGTCGTGGCGGATCAATTACGCGAAAAGTACCCGAAAATCAGCCAGCTGATGGATGCCAGCGAGGACGAAGTCCTGGCGCACATGACATTTCCCAAGGCCCACCGGCAACAGATCCACAGCACCAATCCACTGGAACGCTTAAACGCCGAGGTCAAGCGGCGAACCGACGTGGTGGGCATCTTCCCCAACGACGCCGCCATCGTGCGCCTGGTCGGCGCCATGCTACTGGAGCAGAACGACGAATGGAGCCTGCAGAAGCGCTACATGCAGCTGGAAGGCTTCCAGGCGGTGAGTGACAACCCCACGGCTAAACTATCAGCCATAATTAACTGAGGCATCAAACTCAACAGCCAAGAACACGGGAGTTACACCACGTCCAGGGACACGATCCAATGACGGATCGCAGCTACTCGAGATGGTCGAGAAGCTGTCCCCTGACATCGTACTGCTGGATATCTCCATGAAGGAGACCGGCGGCCTTGAAGCCTTGCAGCGACTCAAGCGGGTCCGCCCGCAAAGCAAGGTGCTGATCCTGTCGATGCACACCGACCCGGCACTGATCATGCAGGCGCTTGAGTCCGGTGCTCATGGCTATTTGCTCAAAGACACCACGGCCACCGAGCTGGAACATGCCCTGGAAGCCTTGCGCAATAACGAACGCTACCTGAGCCCGGCCATTGCCCACACGGTCATCAACCAGGCACTGATCCGCAACCAGAAGCATCAGCCCGAGCCTGCGGACTCGCACAACCTGACGGCTCGTCAGCTGGAAATCCTGCGGCTGATTGTTCGCGGCAAATCCACCAGGGAAATCGCCAATGGCCTGGGCCTCAGCATCAAAACCGTTGAAACCCACCGCTCGCAGATCATGAAGCGACTGCAGATCTTCGACGTCGCCGGTCTGGTGTTGTTTGCCGTGCGTGAGCAAATCATCAGTCTGGACGACTGACCGTTTTCGAAGCGCTCAGCAGTGGCGAGTTCTGCGGCAAATGCACGCGCAATGCCGCTGGACGCGCCGAGAATCGCAGGTTCTCGCTCTCGATAGGTTCGCCATCCAGATTGATGTAGAGGCCTTCCGCAACCTTGATCTCGACCCATGGCAGGCGAGCTCGCACAAACATGTTGTCGATGCCGAAGCCATCGGCCAGCAGCGTTTTCAACGTACCGACCACTTCCTGCGGCGCCGGCAAAATGCTGATATCCAGCAGCCCATCGTCAGCCAGCGCCTCCGGGCACAGTACATGACCACCGCCAGCCTGCCGGCCATTGCCGATACCCAATGCCAAAAGCTCACCACTCCATTGAAAGTCCGGCCCCTGCAACTCGCCGTAGGCGGCATGCAGTTCGCTGAAGCGCGATAACCCGGTGAACAGATAAGCCGCGCCCCCGAGGACCTTCTTCAAGTCTTCCGAGGTATTTGCCGTGACCTGACTGCCAAAACCGCCGGTGGCCATGTTCAGAAAGATTTGACCGCCCACCTCGCCCAGATCGATCGCGTGCGGCGCGGCCTCCAGAAGGTCCAGCGCCAGAGCGGGTTCAAGCGGCACGCCGGCAGCGCGCGCAAAGTCGTTGGCGGTGCCCAGCGGCATCAGCACCAGGCTGGCCTGCGTCGAATGCGCAGCCATGGCCTCGGCGATATCACGCAAGGTGCCATCACCACCACCGGCAATCAGTTGCGTATAGCCCGCGCTCAACGCTTCTTCCACCAGCCGCTGCGCGTCACCCGCCTCCCAGGTCAGTCGGACGGCCAACTCCCAGCCCTGCTTGCGTTTAACGTCGACGGCCGCGCGGACCTCCTCGTTGAGCGCCTGCTTGCCATGCAGAATCAACAGCGCTTTGCGCTCACTCATTATTGTCGCTCCCATGTCTGGACTCTGTATGGGAGATGTGGACCTCACCACCGCCTATAAAAGTCGCAAGGATTTGAATTTTTTTGACCCGTGCAGCCTTGTGGTCCTACAGCGCGGGGAATTTTCTTACAAGATGTGCGGAATCGGCTCAATTGACCAACCTTGGCGATTGGTACACCTTGGTGTCCGCGGCATCAGTCATCAACATTAAATACACAGGGATGTGCAAACCATGAGTAGACCTTCTTCAAGGGCCCCACGAAGCGCTATCAACAAGAGTGTCGGCCAACCAAAGGGCTTTAAGGCAAGGAGCGTCTAGTCCATGCAAAGTCATGACATCAGGTTGCCGATCAGTCAGGTCGCGCCATTGGCAGAAAATCGCGCCAATAATCAGACTGAATTCAATAACAGCGCAAAGCCCGCCGGAGGAATTGATATGGAACCTCGCGTCATTGAACTCGAGACACACCTCAAATACATCCGAAGAGACATGGAAGAGGTCCGTGGCGATGTTAAATCCATCAAACACAGACTGGCCTATTCTGCGGGTGGAACAGCCGTGGTCCTGGGGCTGCTGGGCTGGGTCGCCAACAGCCGCTTTGATCAGGTCGTGTCACTTCTGGTTCGTTAAACGCTAGCCATGAACGCAAGCTCCGGCACGATCGACCGGGCTTGCGTGGCAAGAACTTTCACCAGAATCAGCTCAGGACTTCGCTCAGCGGAATGAAGTTCACATCATCGCCTTCGATCAACGTGCGGTCTTCCAGTACTTCAACCAGACCATCGGCCCAGGCCGCACTGCGAAGCACCCCGGAGCTCTGATTCTTGTAGATGATTGCCCGACCATTCTCCAGGCGTCCACGCAAATACTCTCGGCGATTCCCAGCCTTCGGCCAGTCGAACCCTGCAGGCACCTGAAACTTTAATGGCTCGACCTCCTTCACACCCTGGCGGCGCAAAAGATAGGGTCTGGCCAGTAAGGCAAATGTAACCAGCGTCGACGCAGGGTTGCCGGGCAAACCGATCACGGGGACGCCGCGAAAATGACCGAACGTCAGCGGCTTGCCGGGCTTGATGGCGAGTTTCCACAGGGTCAATTCGCCCTCTTCGCGCAAGGCAATGCCCAGAAAATCGGCCTCTCCCACCGACACGCCGCCGGTAGAAAGGATCAAGTCGACATCCTTCAACTCGCCAAGGCGGGCACGAGTGGTTGCTAAATCATCGGGAAGAATACCGGCATCGATCACTTCACAGCCCAAGCGTTGCAACCAACTGCACAGCAACACACGATTACTGTTGTAAATCTGACCCGGCCCGAGGGGCTGGCCCGGCTCTATCAACTCATCTCCGGTTGACAGGACTGCAACACGAACCTTGCGAACCACGTTCAGCTCAGCACATCCCAGCGACGCCGCCAGCCCCTGCTCAATAGGTCCCAGGCGGGTGCCCGCCGGCAAAACAAGTTCGCCGACGGTGGTTTCCTGGCCTTGCGGACGAATATTTTGACCTGGGGTCATCGTCTCGATAAAACGGACGCGCTCGTCAGCCTGGACCTCGGCGTTCTCCTGCATCTCGACGCAATCGGCACCTGCCGGTACAGGCGCGCCGGTAAAGATCCGGGCGCAGGTACCTGGCTTCAACGGTTCGGGTGCCTGGCCGGCAAAAATCTTCTGACTGACCACCAAGGGTTCGCCCATCCAGTCAGCGTTGCGCAAGGCATACCCGTCCATGGCACTGTTCGGCCAGGGCGGAAGATCAAGCGTCGAGACCAGATCATCGGCCAGTATGCGACCCTGAACCTGCGCCAACGGCAAGCGCTCACGCTCACCTATCGTTGATGCATCAGCCATTTCCAGCAAACGCGCCAGCGCCACTTCGACAGCCATCAAGCTGCCGGTTTTGCCAGGCTTACCCACGGGATTCACAGGGTGCCGCCAGCTTCAGGTGAGCCACGAAATTGCAGGGACGGTGCCGCGAATCCAGCTGTTCAGCGAGGATGCCATCCCAGCCAGTGCGCACAGCGTTGGTCGAACCCGGCAAGCAGCAGACCAGCGTGCCATTGGCCAAACCCGCGAGGGCCCGGGATTGAACAGTTGAAGTGCCGATGTCTGCGACCGAAATTTGCCGGAACAACTCGCCGAAACCATCGACCTGCTTGTCCAGCAGGCAACTCACCGCTTCCGGCGTGCTGTCGCGGCCCGTGAACCCGGTACCGCCGGTGATCAACACCACTTGCACGACGTCATCGGCAATCCAGTTGGCGACTTGCGCGCGAATTTTGTAGAGATCATCTTTAAGCAAAACCCGAGCGGCCAGGTTATGGCCGGCAGCGCTCAAGCGGTCGACGAAAAGTTGTCCTGACGTATCGGTTTCCAGGGTGCGGGTATCGCTGACAGTCAACACCGCGATGTTGAGCGGCGCGAAAGGTACATCAGCCTTGGCTTTCATAGGCTCGTCCAGTTGTAGGATAAACAGCCCGGTGTTATATCACAGCGCCTCATTTTTTCGCCGCCCCCATGGAGACGTGCCATGACCTCGAATACACATTTGCCACCCTGCTCCATTCTGCTCCTGGCAGGTGGCCGAGGCCAACGCATGGGTGGCCAGGATAAGGGTTTGCTGGAATGGCATGGCGAGCCGCTGATTGGGCATCTGCATCGCAAGACCCGCGAGCTGAGCGATGACCTGATCATCTCCTGCAACAGGAACCTGGAAAAATACGCGCCTTATGCCGACCAGTTGGTCCATGACGACGAAGGCGACTTCCCGGGCCCCATGGCCGGTATCCGCGCAGGCCTGAAGGCCGCCCGCCACCCCTTCCTGCTGGTATTGCCGTGCGATGTGCCGCGTATCGATGCAGCCCTACTTCACAGCATGCGTGAAGCCGCTCGTCAGCATCCGGACAAACCGCT
This sequence comes from Pseudomonas sp. LBUM1660, assembly GCF_059695935.1. NCBI lineage: Bacteria > Pseudomonadati > Pseudomonadota > Gammaproteobacteria > Pseudomonadales > Pseudomonadaceae > Pseudomonas > Pseudomonas sp. LBUM1660. The sequence continues at coordinate 4,386,275 of NZ_CP166795.1, forward strand.
GATGCTGCGCCATAACGAACACTGGGAGCCGTTGCTGTGCATTATCCCGGTGGCGCTCTCGGCTGAGTTCGAAAGTGCCTGGAATGACGGCGAACGCAGTCCGGGGCGCCTCATGCGCAAATTGAGCGCTACCGCCCTGCAATGCCCCGATAACGATCCTCGACTGGCCAACCTCAACACGCTAGAGCTGTTAAGTGAACACAACACTGTGTCAGACTGACACGAGAAGGAACTTGCGCGCGTTGCACACGTCTCAAGCTCAGTAATCAAAAGAATTCATATTCGGAGACACACTCATGACTCAACGGACCCTCGCCACTTTCATGCTCGCACTGGGCCTCGCGACCCTCGCCGGTTGCGCATCGCCTACAGTGATCACCTTGAATGACGGTCGCGAAATCCAGGCCGTCGACGCGCCAAAATACGACCAGGATTCGGGTTTCTACGAATTCGAACAGCTCGATGGCAAACAAACCCGCATCAACAAGGATCAGGTTCGTACCGTTAAAGAGTTGTAATCTTTTCGGCACCCACCGGATACAGAAAAGCCCGCTTGATGCGGGCTTTTTCGTGCCTGAAGCGCTGTGATCACCATTGCAGGGTGATAGTGCTCTCAAATTCACGTTGCTGGCCTGTGACCGGGTCGACAAACCGCAAACCCTGAGCCAGCAACTTCAAGGGATTGGCATAGTCGTCCTCGACATCCTTGAGCACCTGAGGGTAGAACGGGTCGTTGCAGATACTGGCGCCCAAAGCGGTCATATGCACTCGTAACTGATGTTTCTTGCCGGTCACTGGATAAAGTCCATAACGCCAGAGATCGCCATTCCTCTCACGAACCTCGACTGCCGTCTCGGTGTTGCTGGCACCCGGACCTTCCTGCATGCGAAAGAATGGCTCGCCATCGACCAGCCGACTTTTATGAACCAGTGGAAAGGTGAGTTCAGGCAATGCACGGGCGATTGCTTCGTAGCGTTTTTCGATATTCCGTGTAGGAAATAATGACTGGTATGCCGAGCGACTCTCAGGGTTCGCCGAAAACAACACCAGTCCTGCCGTATGCCGATCGATACGATGCAAAGGCACAAGATGCGGGTTATCCAGTCGACGGATCAACCGGCGCAACAACGTCTGTTCCACGTATTCGCCAGCCGGCGTCACGGGCAGAAAATGCGGCTTGTCCGCCACCACCAGGTGTTCGTCGGCGTACAGGATCGATTCGACCACTGGGATCGGTTTTTCGTCCGGCACCTCACGGAAGTAATGAATCCGCAGGCCTTCCTTGTAACGCAGATCAAGAGCAATCGGTTGACCGTGCCCGTCTAGCACGCGACCGCGAGCAATTCGGTCCAGCCATTGTTCTCGACCGATAGCGCTGAAATGTTCACACAAACAATCGAGCACGGTCTGCCACGGTCCCGGCGGCAAGTAGAGCGTGCTGGCCTGGTTGTGTGCAGCAGAAAAAGATGAAGTGGACATACGAACGCTCTGACCCTCAATGCAGGGCAGCATTATCCAACAGCGGCCGGAACGAACCTAGTAGAGAATCCTCACGCCGGTATCTGCGCGCGCGCCGCCGCCTCGGTGAACTCCTTGAGCCAGCGCAGCACATCGACCGCTTCCCAGCGGCCTGGATCATAAAGCGCATACAACAAGCCCTGATAACCCACGACATCGAGCTGGCGGTGATAACCCGCGCGCTGGAACAATGCTTCGATTTCGGCAAAACAGGTGTTGAAGTGCAATTTATTGAAGGGCGTTTTTCCTTCGGTGACAAGACCATCCAGACGCAATTCGAGGACCGCCTCGCGTACCACGTCTGCCGACATCCGGTTCACGCTGTTCTTCAATTGTTCGACATTGACCACGATTTCGCCTCTCACGCCCGGAACTGCCTGCTCGCCCCCGAAAACCAGGGACGCAGGCAGTATTACGAATAACTGTATGCGCATACAGTATCCGAAGAGCGTCGGTTAAGCCAAGGGGATCAATCGCAAAGTTCGACAGACGGGACGTCGCTACCAGTAAAACCACTTAACGCAGAAACGCTACCACCTCGTCGGCACTGAATGGCCAGCCCAGTTCAGCGCCAGTATCAACCCGCCGCAGCACCGGGATACGCAAGCTATAAGCTTCAAACCACGTTTCATCCTTAGCGATATCAACCAGTTCCACCAGCAAACCGCGTTCGACAAACTCCATCAGCATGGCTTCGGCCACGTCACAGAGGTGGCACCCACTGGTGCCGAACAACTGACATTCAGGAAGCATGAGCGCTCAACCTAAAAAATTAAGAACCTATTCTAGGCCTGCCCCGAAAAGCCGTCGAGCCGTTGAATTTTCTGTCCTGAAACAAAAACCGCGATGGCAGCGTCAAAACCCTGATGCATATCAGTCGCTCCAGATGGCAATTACGCAATGCTCAGGTTTTTTTACCTCTACGCTTGAGTAGCCAACACCCATCACCGGAGTTTTTCGTGTTCGCCAACCTCTTGATCATTCTCGCCTCCTCCCTGGTGGTGATTGCACTGTTCCAGCGCCTGCGTTTACCACCAGTGCTGGGCTATCTGTGCGTGGGGCTGATGATCGGGCCGACGGCGTTCGGCTGGGTGAATGAAAGCGAAGAGTTGCCAGACCTGGCCGAGCTGGGGGTGGTGTTTCTGCTGTTCTCCCTTGGACTGGAGTTTTCCCTGTCGAAGATGATCGCATTGCGTCGGGTGGTGTTCGGCCTTGGCAGCCTGCAAGTGTTGGTGTCGGGGATTTTGATGGGGGCATTGCTGATGCTGTTCGGCATGCCCACGACACCTGCCCTTTTACTCGGCGCCGGACTGTCGCTGTCTTCCACCGCCATTGTCAGCAAGGAGCTGAGCAGCCTCGGCGAAATTTTCAGCAGCCACGGCCAGAATGCCATCGCCGTGTTGCTGTTCCAGGATGTGGTGGCGGTGCTGTTGCTGACCCTGGTGCCGGTGTTCGCCGGCAACAGCGATCAAGTCTGGTATTGGGCATTGCCGTTGACGCTGGGCAAGACCCTGGTGCTGTTCGGTGGCTTGCTGCTGGCCAGTCGATGGTTGCTGCCCCGCCTGTTCCATGAAGTCGCCGCCGCCCATTCCCCGGAGCTGTTCGTGCTGCTGGCGCTGGTCATCGTTTTACTGACCGCGTGGCTGACTCACCTGCTCGGCCTCTCCCCTGCCCTGGGTGCATTTCTCGCCGGCATGCTGCTGGGGGAAAGCCACTACCGGCATCAGATCGAGGCGGACATCCGCCCGTTCCGCGACATCTTGCTCGGGTTGTTTTTCGTCAGCATCGGCATGCTGATCGACTTGCAGCTGTTTGCCAGCCACGGCCTGCTGCTTCTCGGCCTGACGCTTGGGTTACTGCTCATCAAAGGCACCGTGGTCGCGCTGCTGGTCAAATGGCGTGGCAGCGACAGCGAAACCGCCTGGCGCAGTGGTCTGGCATTGGCTCAGGGTGGCGAGTTCTGCTTTGCCTTGATGGCGCAGATGCAGCAAAACAAACTGATGCCCGCCGACTTCGGAGGTCTTCTACTGGCCGCGACATTCTGCTCGATGCTGGTGACACCGTTGCTGCTGCGCGCCGCTCCCCACGTTGCGACACGCCTGCATCGCAAGCCCAACGAAGAAGTAAAACTGGCAGAAATCAGCGCGCTCAACGCCGACTTGCACAACCACGTCGTGATCTGTGGCTACGGTCGCGTGGGTCAGTCAATCGGCCGCGCGCTGCGCAATGCGCTGCAACCTTACCTTGCGCTAGACACCGATCCGGTGCGTGTCCAGGAAGCCGCCGTAAGTGAAACCTGTGTGCACTACGGTGACTCGCGGCGTGGTGAGCTGCTGCTGGCAGTGGGTCTGGCGCGCGCCAGGCTGCTGGTGATTGCCGTGGACCAGACCGACATTGCGCTACTGATTCTCCAAGAGGCGCGCCGATTGAACTCGAAGATTCCGATCCTGGTACGCACCCGGGACGACAGCCAACTGGCCGAGTTGAAAGCAGCCGGCGCCAGCGAAGTAGTGCCCGAGCTGCTGGAGTCGAGCCTGATGCTCGCCTCCCACGCCCTGATCATGTTGGGTTTACCCGCGCATCAGGTACAGGAGCGGGCCGACCAGATACGTCATGACCGCTATCGTCTGCTGCACGGTTTTTATCCCGGGAGCGACGATGAAGAAAAGTGAGTCAGTCCTGGCTTACTGCGCCGATCTTGTGCACCGACAAGTCCGCGCCGTAATACTCCTCTTCCTGGCTCAGGCGCAGACCATGCAACGCTTTGATCACGCCATACACCACAAAACCACCCAACAGCGCCACGATCACACCCAGCGAAGTGCCGATCACCTGACTGATCAGGCTCACCCCACCCAGACCACCCAATGCGCTCTGGCCGAAAATGCCGCAGGCAATTCCACCCCAGACACCGCACAAACCATGCAACGGCCAGACACCCAGCACATCGTCGATGCGCCATTTGACTTGAGCCGCGGTGAAGCACCAGACGAACAGGGCCCCGGCGATCACACCCGTGACCAGCGCGCCCACCGGGTGCATCAGGTCGGAACCGGCGCAGATCGCCACCAACCCGGCCAGTGGGCCGTTATGCAGAAACCCCGGGTCATTGCGTCCGACGATCAGTGCCGCCACGGTGCCGCCGACCATGGCCATCAGCGAGTTCACCGCGACCAATCCGCTGACGCCTTGCAGCGTTTGTGCGCTCATGACGTTGAAGCCGAACCAGCCGACGATCAGGATCCACGAACCCAATGCCAGAAAGGGAATGCTCGACGGTGCGAACGCCACCAGCCGCCCTTCGCGATAACGCCCCTGCCTTGGTCCGAGCAACAACACCGCCGCGAGCGCCAGCCATCCGCCCATGGCGTGGACCACGACCGAGCCCGCGAAGTCATGGAAGCTGGCGCCAAACTGCTCCAGCAACCAGGCCTGCAACCCGAAGTTGCCGTTCCAGATCATGCCTTCAAAGAAGGGATAGATGAACGCCACGATCAGCGCCGTCGCACACAACTGAGGGACGAATCTGGCGCGCTCGGCAATGCCTCCGGAAATGATCGCCGGAATCGCCGCCGCAAAGGTCAACAGAAAGAAAAACTTCACCAGCCCGTAGCCATGATCCGCGTTGATCACCGCCGCCGGTTGCATAAAGGTGACCCCGTAGGAAATCCAATAGCCTATAAAGAAGTAGGCCAGAGTCGAAATGGCGAAGTCGCTGAGGATCTTCGACAAGGCGTTGACCTGATTCTTCTGTCGAACCGTGCCGACTTCAAGAAAGGCAAAACCGGCGTGCATGGCCAGAACCATGACCGCACCGATAAGGATGAACAACGTGTTGGAGCTATGGACCAGACTGTCCACAGCGCTTTGCAGATTTTCCATGGGGTTGGCAGACCTGAAGGCTAAAAAAGCACCAAAGCGGTTCACGCAGAGAGCTTGTGCACCAAGTTGCGGCCCGCAGGATCAAGGCATTGATCCCGATGAACCGCTTTGGCGCACAAGGCTGAAACCCTGACGCGAGTTTCGATTGTTTGAATCAGGGTTTTCCTGAAATCATGCCCGGCAACAGCGCAACGGCGCGGGCTGATGCACCATGGCATAGCAAAAGTTGTACCAGTCATTTGTACTGAACCTTCACACAAGGCTCATACTCGAACGCTTCAGAAGCCACTTACGGAGATCACCAATGGCCAGCATCAAAGCAAAGACTGCTCAAGAAATCCTGATGAACGACTTTCAGACTCTGGTCAGCGACACCGAACGGTTGCTGGAACACACCGCAACCCTGGCCGGCGATCAGGCCGATGAGCTGCGCAGCCAGATCCACGACAGTCTGCTGCGTGCCCGCGAAACCCTGAAGCTGACCGAGGATTCCTTGCGCGAACGCGGCCAGGCAGCCGTTACCGCTGCCGAAGATTACGTGCAGACCAATCCATGGCAATCGGTCGGGATCGCGGCAGGCGTCGGTTTTCTGATTGGCCTGCTGGCCACTCGGCGCTGATATGTCTATCGGTGAATCCAGCTCGTCCGCGACGGGCACAAGCTCCTCATCGCGGCGCCTGGGTGCCGCTTTTCTTGGACTGTTGCACAGCCATGTCGAACTGTTCGGCATCGAGTTGCAGGAACAAAAAGCGCGCACTGTAAGCCTGCTGCTGTTTGCAGGCCTGGCGCTGGTCTTTGCGCTGCTGTTGCTGGTGGGATTGTCGACGCTGGTGCTGATCCTGTTTTGGGACACCTACCGTCTGCCAGCAATCATCGGGCTTTGCGTGTTCTACACCTTGGCTGCAATTTTCTGTGCCATGCGCCTGAAAGCGGCGATTTTCGATGAGTCCTCGCCGTTCCACGGCACTCTGGAAGAATTGGCCAATGATAGGGAGCGTCTGCTGCCATGAGCCTGCCTGAACTGCCCCATAACAGCTCGCGCACCGAAATGCGCAAGGCGTTGATACGCCTGCGCATGGAAATGCATCGCCAGGAAATCCGTCACGAATCCGCGCAACTGCTGCAACCCTTGCAGCGGGTACGCGGAATGACGCAAAACCTGCATGACGGCTTCGGCATCAAGCACGCCCCGCTCTGGGGCATGGCGGCCGTGACGCTGCTCGGTTTCCTGACCGGTAAAGGCGCCAAGAGCGGCGGTACCAGCAGCCTGACCCGGCTGGTTCGCCTGGGTACAACGCTGGGGCCCTTGATCAAACTGGTCATGCAGGGTTCTTCGCGCAAAGACTGAATAGCCACTATCTGGCTGCATTCTTGCAACACCACCGGGATTAACCTCTTTATCGAGGGGTTCAATCCTGTGTGCCTACCCGGTGAACAGGTCAATCCAAAAACAAGACCTTACTAAGGAGGCCTCGTGATCGACGGGCAACCGCTCGCCTGCTTTCAGCCATTTATCGATACCGCCACGGGCCGTATTGCGGGTGTGGAAGCGCTGGGTCGACTGCGACAGGCCAACGGTCAACTGGCTTCGGTGGGGCCGTTGTTCGCCGACCCGCGAACGCCCGCCATCGCCCTTCGTCGTCTTGACCGGCAGATCCGCGATAACGCTCTGAGCCGTTTGCATGAAGCGCCATCGGACTGGTTTCTGAGCCTGAACATATCACCGCGATGGATCAACCGGTTACGGCCGGACCAGGCTCTACCGAGCCTCAAGCAATTGAGCCGTCACACTGTCGACCCGCAACGCATCGTCTTCGAGATCACCGAACTGGGGGGCGACATCCAGCGCCTGGCCGACGTCGTGGCACGCTATCGACACGCCGGGGCACGGATCGCCATCGATGATTTCGGTGCCGGTTACTCGCAACTTGATCGGGTGCTGGCCCTGCAACCGGACATTCTCAAGCTCGATATGCGACTGTTCCAGGCTGCGGCATTGGGCGGCCCCAGTAGCGACGTGGTGAAAGCCCTGGCGCAAATGGCCGAGAAAACCGGGTGCTGGATCATTGCCGAAGGGGTGGAAACCGAAGATCAGCTGAATTTCGCCCTGGAGTGCGGCTCGCGCTACGTACAGGGGTTTCTGTTCGCCCGGGCGCAGGAGGACTACTTCGCCACCGACGCCTTTGTCGAACGTTTCGCGCAACTACGCCAGCGTTATGTTCAGCATAAACTGGGCGAACGCGGTCGACTGATGATCATGCGCCAGCAACTCTGCGAGTTGATGGCCATCTTGCAAGCCTGGGCCCTCGCCCGTGCGCCACTGAACGCCTTACCACAACTGCAGGCGTTTCCCTGGCTGTTGCGCTTCTATCAATGCGACCGTCACGGCACCCAGTTGACGCCCAATCTGGAATGGCGCAATGACGGCTGGGAGGCCGACAACCGCTACCTGGGTCATAACTGGTCGTGGCGGCCCTATTTCTATCACTTGCTGGCCGAAGGCTGGGAAGAGCGGCGCCTGACGCTGTCCACGACCTACCGCGATGCCACCAGCAATCAATACTGCCTTACAGCCGGGCAATTTTTCGACAACGGCGAGCGACTGCTGCTCATCGACATCGACGCCGCGGGTCTCTAGTTCCGCTTGCAGGCGCAGGCACGAACCCGGAAGCTAGAGGCTCAGTCACCTGACGGAGAGTCCAGCCTTGGATTGGCAAACCCTGCTTACCCGCGAACGCCTCGGAAAGCCTCTGCACAGCCCGGAAGAACTCGGCCGCAGCCCTTTCCACAAAGACCACGACCGCATCATTTTCTCGGGTGCTTTTCGCCGCCTCGGGCGCAAGACTCAGGTTCATCCGGTCACCAGCAACGATCACATCCACACGCGCCTGACCCATTCGCTGGAAGTCAGTTGCGTCGGTCGATCGCTGGGCATGCGCGTCGGTGAAACCATTCGAAGCGCCCTGCCCGACTGGTGCGAACCGAGCGACCTGGGGATGGTGGTGCAATCGGCCTGCCTGGCCCATGACATCGGCAATCCGCCCTTCGGGCATTCCGGCGAAGACGCGATCCGTCACTGGTTCCAGCAGGCCGCCGGCCGTGGCTGGCTGGACGCCATGAGCGAAGTCGAACGCAACGACTTCCTGAATTTCGAAGGCAACGCCCAAGGCTTCCGGGTGCTCACCCAGCTTGAGTACCATCAATTCGACGGCGGCACCCGGCTGACCTACGCAACGCTGGGCACCTATCTGAAATACCCGTGGACGGCAAAGCACGCCGATTCATTGGGCTACAAGAAGCACAAGTTCGGCTGCTATCAGAGCGAACTGCCGCTGTTGGAGCAGATCGCCAACAAACTCGGCCTGCCACAACTGGAAGAACAGCGCTGGGCGCGTCATCCGCTGGTGTATCTGATGGAGGCCGCCGACGACATCTGTTACGCGCTGATCGATCTGGAAGATGGCCTGGAAATGGACCTGTTGGAGTACGCCGAAGTCGAGTCTTTGCTGCTCAACCTGGTGGGTGATGATCTCCCGGAAACCTATCGCCAACTGGGCCCAATGGATTCGCGTCGGCGCAAACTGGCAATCCTGCGAGGCAAGGCCATCGAACACCTGACCAATGCCGCCGCCCGGGCCTTCGTCGAGCAACAGGACTCGCTGCTGGCCGGCACGCTGCCCGGTGATCTGGTGGAGCACATGCATGGTCCGGCCAAGCGCTGCGTCTTGAATGCCAAAGACATGGCACGCAAAAAGATCTTCCAGGACAAGCGCAAGACGCTGCACGAAATCGGCGCTTACACCACCCTCGAAATCCTCCTCAACGCGTTCTGCGGCGCGGCACTGGAACAACACAACGGTCGAACACCGTCCTTCAAGAGCCGGCGCATCCTCGACCTGCTAGGCAACAATGCGCCCGATCCTCATGGTCCTTTACACACTTCGTTCCTGAGAATGATCGACTTCATCGCCGGTATGACTGACAGCTATGCCAGTCAAATGGCGCTGGAAATGACCGGTCGCTCAAGCCACGGATGACAATGCATCGATCAGCCGCGTCAGGGCCTCCTGACAGGCTGATCGTCGTCCTGCGCATTTCTCGTTCCAATCCGCGCGTCAACAGAATCGCCCTACACCCAGTGCAGAGCGGACTGATCGAATGAACGGTCTGATCGCGAAATAATCACGCGCCCTCTGCTCGACAGATGAAACATGAAAAATCCTATGTCTGAACACGATTGGCGCATCTTGCTGGTGGAGGACCATCCTTTCCAGCTCAAGGCAACCCAATGCCTGCTGGAGAGTTACGGCTTCACTCAACTGACCGCCACTGACAGCGCCGAAGCCGCCTTGCAGCAAATGCTCAAGGCGTCGCAACCCTTCGACATCCTTCTGTGCGATCAATGCCTGCCCGACCTTCCCGGTCTGGATCTGATCGAATACGCCAGCCAGCGAGGAATGATCAGACAAGCCATTTTGCTGAGTAGTCTGACATCCATTGAACTGGACGGTCTTGAAAGAATGGCCGAAGAGCACGGGCTGCCTTTGTTGGGTTATTTGATCAAGCCCCTGAAACAATCAGACTTTAGAAACTTATTGACCTTGGCCTCACTATAAAAACACTCCAACAAAGACACACTAAAACACATTTAAACACCTATCTAATACATTTCAAATCAACCTCCCCAACTCGCCAAACACACATACAACACCCTCACTGATCCTCATGCAAAACCTAGTTGATCCGTAGTCCGATTCTTCTTCCACTGTAGGAATTATCTTATATTGCTACTACAGGCCTGTCAGTTCATGCCCCCCTCAACTATCTGAGCTAAGGTGCGCGCTTTATTTGAGCGCGTATGGGACTTGATTATGAACTCCGTTTTTATTGTCGACGATCACCCCGTCATCCGTCTTGCCGTCCGAATGTTGCTCGAACATGAGGGTTACAAAGTCGTCGGCGAAACTGATAATGGGGTCGATGCCATGCAGATGGTTCGTGAATGCATGCCCGACCTGGTCATTCTTGACATCAGCATCCCCAAACTGGATGGGCTGGAAGTTCTCTCCCGTTTCAACGCAATGAGTACCCCCCTAAAAACCCTGGTGTTAACGGCCCAGTGCCCGACACTTTTCGGTATTCGCTGCATGCAATCCGGCGCGTCCGGGTATGTATGCAAACAGGAAGACCTTAGTGAACTGGTGAGCGCAATTAAAGCGGTACTATCAGGTTACAACTATTTCCCCAGCCAGGCCTTGAATCCTGTCCGTGCTGACGATGAGCGATACGCCGACCTCGAACTGTTCAAGTCAGTCAACGACCGAGAGTTGATGGTATTGCAACTTTTTGCCCAAGGCCGCACTAACAAGGAAATTGCCAAGGGCATGTTCCTGAGCAACAAGACTGTCAGCACCTACAAAAAACGCCTCATGCAAAAACTCAAGGCCAAATCGCTCGTTGAACTCATTGATATGGCAAAACGCAACGCGCTAGTGTGAGAAACAGGATGCCCAGTCGTTTAATGGATTATCTAATACCGCTGGCCGCGGGTTTATGCCTGAGCACCTCAGCGCACGCGGCACAGATGGCGAGCGAGCATTACACCCTGCTCAGTCGTTCAATGAACGGACACATGGAAGTCCAACTGGATAAATCGCAACAACAATGGCTTAACAATAAACGCGATTTGATTCTGGGCACCTCTGCCCCCGACTACCCTCCTTTCGACCTGACCCTCAGCGGCCGCGACTACGAAGGTTTCACTGCTGATTATGCGGGCATCCTGGGCAAGGCCACCGGACTGCCAGTCAAGGTCCAGCGCTACGTTTCCCGGGGAGACGCGATCGAGGCCCTGGAAAAAGGCGAGGTCGACATGCTCGGCAGCGCCAATGGTTTTGAAGCCCGCAATGCCGACATCGTGCTGTCCTTGCCCTATGCCGTGGATCAACCGGTTCTGGTGACACGGGAAGGCGAAACCAGATCCCTGAGCGACGGCCTCGCCGGGCTGCGCCTGAGCATGGTGTATCACTACTTGCCGCTGGACGAAGTCAAAGCCCTGTACCCGAAAGCGATCATCACTTCCTACCCCTCCTACCAGAATGCAATCAATGCGGTGGCTTTCGACCAGGCCGATGTTTTTCTGGGCGATACCATTTCAACCCATTACATAATCAACAAGGGGTATCTGAACAACATCCGCATGGCCAACTTCGGTAAACACGAGGCCCACGGTTTCAGCTTTGCCGTGCATAAGGGCAACCCGGCTCTGCTCGGGATCATCAACGCCATCCTCAAAGCGACCCCTGGCAGCGAGCGAGAAAACATCGCCAAACGCTGGAGTGCGGGCAGTGACATTCTTCTCACCGATCAGAAACTGCAACTCACCGACCGTGAACAACGCTGGCTGGCGCAACATCCTGTCGTGCGCGTCGTGGTCAACGAAGCGTTGGCGCCGCTGACTTTTTTCGACAGCGACGGCAACTTTCGGGGCGTATCCGCCGATTTGCTCGAGCTGATCAGATTGCGCACCGGTTTGCGCTTCGAGATCCATCGCAGCCGTAACGATGACGAGATGATCGAGCAGGTCAACAACCATCAGGCCGACCTGATTGCCGCTCTGCTCCCCAGTGCCCAACGTGAAACGATGCTGAACTTCAGCCGTCCTTATCTGGAAAACTCCGTTGTCCTGCTCACTCGCAAAGCGGCCGACAGCCCGTCGAACCTGACGCAACTCACGGACAAGCGCCTGGCCATCGCCCAAGGCAATCCAATGGTGGCTTACCTGCGCCGCGAGTTCCCGCGAATCCATCTGATCGAAACGCCGGACACCTTCAGTGCCGTGGAATTGCTCGCCGAGGGTCAGGCTGAAGGGACGGTGAGCTCATTGGTGATTGCCAACTATTTCATCTCATCGCGAATCTTCGAGCACACACTTCAAATCAGCACCACCATCGGCACCCGGCAAGCCGCGTTCTCCCTGGCGACCGGGCGCGACGCCAAAGAGCTGGGTTCGATCCTCGACAAGGCACTGCTGAGCATCGCGCCGGAAGAGCTGGGCATAATCAACAGCCGCTGGCGAGGCTACTCATCGGCCTCTCAAAGTACCTGGCGCAACTTTCACCGGTTGTTCTATCAAATCGTTCTGGGTGTCGGCGTGCTGCTGCTGATGTCCATGACCTGGAACGCTTACATGCGTCGCCAGATCAATCAGCGCCTGGCCGCCGAGCTCGCCCTGAACGACCAACTCGAATTCATGGGATCGCTGGTCAACGGCACGCCTCATCCCATCTACGTGCGTGATCGCCAGGGCTTGCTGCAAAGCTGTAACGACAGTTATCTGGAGGTCTTCTGCGCCAAACGCGAAGACGTGATTGGTAAAAACGTCACGCAGGGCAGCATGAGCAACTCATTTGAAGCGCAGGAATACCAGGCGGATTACCAACGCGTCGTGGCCGAAGGGACCCCGTTGATTCTCGACCGGCCTTTGCATATCGGTGGCCGCACGCTGACGATTTATCACTGGATACTTCCCTACCGGGACTCCAGTGGTGAAGTACAAGGCATCATTGGCGGCTGGATCGACATCAGCGAGCGGCGACAACTGTTCGATGACCTGCGTGCCGCGAAAGAGCGTGCGGATGAAGCCAACCGTGCCAAAAGCACCTTTCTGGCGACCATGAGCCATGAGATCCGCACGCCGATGAACGCCATCATCGGCATGCTCGAGCTGACCCTCAAGCGTATCGATCACAGCCACCCGGATCGCCCGGCCATTGACGTGGCCTACCACTCGGCGAAAGACCTGCTGAACCTGATCGGGGACATTCTTGATATTGCGCGAATTGAATCAGGACGACTGAGCCTGAGCCCGGAGCGCGTCAACCTGAAAGAAACCGTGGCGTCGGTGGTACGGATCTTCGACGGTCTGGCCCGCCAGAAAAATCTGCGCCTGCGGCTGGACTTCAACCCGGCAACGCCCCCCTCCGATGTCCTGCTGGACCCGATGCGCTTCAAGCAGGTGCTGTCCAACCTCGTCAGCAACGCCATCAAGTTTACCGAACAGGGTCAGGTCCGGATCGTGGTCGAGCTGCATCCGACCGACGAACCCGACCGGGTGCTGTTGCAGTTGCAGGTTGAGGACAGCGGGGTCGGGATCAGCGAACAGGATCAACGGCGTTTGTTCGAGCCTTTCGCCCAGGCCGATCATTCCGGGCAGGCGACCAGAGGCGGCGCGGGGCTTGGTCTGGTGATCAGCCGCAATCTGTGCGAGATGATGGGTGGCAACCTGCAGTTGAGCAGCCAGGCCGGCATCGGCACTCAGGTCCGGATCTCAATGAACCTTGCAACACTGCCAGCCGAGCGGGTGTCGAAAACCGCTGAACCATCCCTCCACACGACCTTGGCTGTACTGAACGTCCTGGTGGTCGACGACCATCCCGCCAATCGTTTGCTCATGTGCCAGCAACTAGAGTTCCTGGGACATCGCTCCAGCGCCGCACCGGATGGCGAAGCGGGGTTGAAGGCCTGGAAGGAAGAGGTGTTCGATCTGGTGATCGTCGATTGCAACATGCCGATCATGGATGGATACGAACTGGCTCGCACCATTCGCCAACATGAACAGCAAACGCAGTGCCGGGCTTGTACCGTGCTGGGCTTCACCGCCAACGCCCAACCGGAAGAAATACAACGCTGCAAACAAGCCGGAATGGACGACTGCCTGTTCAAACCCCTCAGCCTGACAGCCTTGAGTCAATGGGTTGAAGGCGTTGCGCCGGCGGTCCGCGCCCCGGCCTTCAGCCTTGAAGGGCTGCATCTGTTAACGGGTGGCAGCCCGACACTGGACCAGCGCCTGTTGTCCGAACTGCTGAACAGCAACCGTCTGGATCGGCAAGAGTTGCTGGCGTTGTCCCCCACAGAAGATCGGCAGGCTTTCATCGAGGTGGCCCACAAAATCAAGGGTGCTGCGCGAATCGTCCAGGCTTGCCGATTGATCGACAGCTGCGAGGCACTGGAAAACGCTTGTCATGACGTGTTCCACCCTGACGTAGTCGTCAATTGCACCAAGGCCATGGACCGCGCGATGGTCGAACTGGAGCACGCATTAAAGCAACAGATAGGTCACAACGAGAAAAGCAGAATGATGGAGCCTTAACTATGCTTGGACGCTGAGCAGTGTGTTAACCATCATGGAGAGAACAGCAATGCCCAGCCCACTGCGCCCGGATCAACGCCGGTTTCCCCTGCACATCCATATCAGTGTGATGTTCACCTTCCTGTTATTGCTGACCGGCGTGGTGCTGGGCATTTTCAACTATGGACAAACCACGCAGATCATTCTTTCGAGCAGTGAAAAGCTCTTCAATCGCATCGAGCAGGATGTCCGCCTGGACCTGCAAGGCACCTATGAACCGATTCGCCATCTGCTGAGCCTGCTGGCGGACTACCCAGCGACCCGCGCACCGAACCTGGAACAGCGACTGGCGTTGCTTCAGCCCTTCAGCCAATCGCTCAAGGACAATCCCAACCTGGCATCGTTGTATCTGGGCTACGACAACGGTGACTTCTTCATGGTTCGCCCCCTGCGGACCACTGCCCTGAGAACCGTGCTGAAAGCCCCTGACACCGCGGCATTTCAAGTCTGGAGCATCGAGCACAGCAGCAGTGGTCAGATCCGCTCTCACTTCCTGTTTTTTGATCAATCCCTGACACTCATCAATCGTCAGGACAATCCCGACGAAACCTACGATCCCCGCGCCCGCGCCTGGTTCTCCAGCGCGCGCGGCGATATGGATCAGATCACCACCGAACCCTACGTTTTTTTCTCCACCCACAACGTCGGCACCACCCTGGCCCGGCGCAGTGGTGAAAACGCGGTGATGGGCGCCGACCTGACCCTGGCCGAATTGTCGGCCACCCTGGCCAAACATGTGGTGACACCCCATACCGAAATCGTGCTGTTCGATGCCCAGGGCAATGCAGTCGCCTACCCCGACAGCAGCAAACTGATAATCGACGACCAGACCGCTCGCCTGAACAAGGCTGCCGACCTCAGCCCCGGCCTCGATGCCCTGCTCTCCAATCCTCCTGCCGGCAATCGGCTGGACGCCGCCGGTCGTCAATGGATCGTGGCACGCAGCAGCATGACGGAGGGCGGCCCCCAGGGACTGCAACTGGCGTTGCTGGTGCCGGAGGACGAATTGCTCGCCGATGCTTACCGCATGCGTTGGCAAGGCGCGCTGATTACCCTGGCGACATTGCTGCTATGCCTGCCCGTGGGATGGTTGACCTCCAGAGTCTTGGTCAAGCCCCTGCGCGCGCTGGTGCAGGAAGCCGATGCAGTGCGCAGTTTCAATTTCAACTTTCCGATCGGCCGCAGTTCGCCGGTGCTTGAAATTGACCAACTGAGCGTGTCGATGGCGCGGATGAAGGACACCCTCGGCAGTTTTTTCCAGATCACCGATAGCCTGAGCGCCGAGACCCGTTTTGCGCCGTTGCTGCAGCGGGTGCTGTTTGAAACCGTGAAAATCGGGCAAGCCCACGCCGGTCTGATTTACCTGCGCGAACGTGACAGCGATCGCGTGGAGCCCCAGGGTCTGGTCATCAATGGCACGTCACAGGCATTACCTACGTTTGATGTTCAAGGACATGAACTCCAGGATCCAATGAGCCCCAAGTGGTTGCAGCAGTTGTCGAGTGCCGACAATATCGTGACCAATCTGGGTTTCGAACAGGCGGGGGATTTACAGAAGGTGATGCTCGCGCTGGAATGTCCCCGGGTGCACCTGATCGGCATCCGCTTGCACAATCGGCACGACGAAACCGTGGGCCTGCTGATCCTGCTTTTGACCGACAGCGGCACGCAAAGCGACCTGGAAAAACTGCGCCCGGACCGCATAGCGTTTCTCCAGGCCGTATCCGGCGCCGCTGCCGTGAGCATTGAGAGCCAACGCCTGCAAGCCAAACAGAAACAACTGCTGGACGCCTTCATTCAACTGCTGGCCGGCGCGATCGATGCCAAGAGCCCTTATACCGGAGGTCACTGCCAGCGAGTGCCGGAGCTGACCCTGATGCTTGCCCAGGCGGCTGCCGCCAGTCAGGCCCCGGCCTTCAGCGACTACCAACCCACCGAAGATGAGTGGGAAGCCCTGCACATTGCAGCCTGGCTGCACGACTGCGGAAAGGTCACTACGCCTGAATACGTGGTCGACAAAGCCACCAAGCTGGAGACCCTGAACGACCGCATTCATGAAATCCGCACCCGTTTCGAAGTCCTCAAGCGCGATGCCTGGATCAATTATTGGCAGGCCATCGCACTGGGCGGTGACGAGCAGCACCTGGCCCAATTACGCAATGCAAACCTGGCCGGGCTGGATGATGATTTCGCCTTCGTTGCCCGCTGCAATCTGGGCGCAGAGGCCATGGCCGAGGCCGATCTGCAACGGCTGCGCAGCATTGCCCAGCGCAACTGGACCCGAACCCTGGACGATCGAATCGGCGTGTCCTGGGAAGAAAATCGCCGTCAGGCACGAACCCCGGCACCGACCTTGCCGGTCAGCGAGCCGCTGTTGGCGGATAAACCCGAGCACGTGTTCGAGCGCGCCGAAAGCGAGCTGATTCCGGAAGATAATCCCTGGGGTTTCAAGCTCGATGTGCCGCGCTACAAATACAACCGGGGCGAGCTCTACAACCTGAGCATCTCCCGAGGCACGCTGACCCGCGAGGAGCGTTACATCATCAATCACCACATGGTGCAGACGATCCTGATGCTCAGCCACTTGCCCTTCCCCGGCCACCTCAACAACGTCGCGGAAATCGCCGGCGGCCACCACGAGAAAATGGATGGCACCGGCTACCCCAAACAGTTGAAGCGCGAAGAAATGAGCCTGCCGGCACGGATGATGGCGATTGCCGATATTTTCGAGGCGCTGACCGCCGCCGATCGCCCTTACAAAAAGGCCAAAACCTTGAGCGAGGCGCTGGGCATCATGGCCACCATGTGCCGTGACGCCCATATCGATCCGGAGTTGTTCAGCTTGTTCATCAACGCCGGCATCTATATGCAGTACGCCGATCGATTTCTCGATCCACGCCAGATCGATGCGGTCGACACGTCAAGCCTGTTGCTCAAGGCCGGCTTGAGGGTGTGATCAGCAATCGGTCAGACGCAGGAAAATCGCCGCCAGTTGCTCGATACCGGCCTGATCGTCAGCGGTAAACCGCGCCAGACTCGGGCTGTCGAGGTCCAGCACGCCGATCAGGCGACCGTCCTTGACCAGCGGCACGACCAGCTCGCTGTTCGAGGCGCTGTCGCAGGCAATGTGCCCGGGGAACGCGTGAACGTCTTCGACCCGCTGGGTCTGCAAGGTCGCCGCCGCCGTACCGCACACGCCGCGACCGAACGGAATCCGCACACAGGCGATCTGCCCCTGAAACGGGCCAAGCACCAGTTCTTCGTTGCGATTGAGGTAGAAACCGGCCCAGTTCAAGTCGTCGAGCTGGCTATACAGGAACGCCGAAAACTGCGCGGCATTGGCGATAAAGTCACGCTCGTCCGCCAGTAACGACTCCAACTGCGCCCATAACATGCCGTAACCGTCCAGGCCTTGGCCGCTCTTCTGTAAATCGATCATGCTTTGTGCTCCAACAGCTTCAGCCCCACCCAATAGCGGGCAAATTGATACGCGCAGCGTCCATTGCGGTTGCCCCGGCCCGTAGCCCAGCGCACGGCGAGGATGTCCAGCTGTTCGTTACGCTGCCACTCAAGGCCGGATTTTCCGGCCAATTGCCCAATCCAGTGCTCGACGACGTCAAGGAAGTGCTCTTGAGTAAACGGATAGAACGACAGCCACAATCCAAAACGGTCCGACAGCGCGATCTTGTCTTCTACCGCCTCGCTGGGATGCAGTTCGCCATCGACCCGTTTCCAGTTTTCGTTATCGCTTTCCTTCTCCGGCACCAGGTGGCGACGGTTGGAGGTGGCGTACAGCAAGACGTTATCCGGCGCCTGTTCGAGCGAGCCGTCGAGCACGCTCTTGAGCACGCGGTAGTCGCCTTCGCCCGACTCAAACGACAGGTCATCGCAGAACAGCACGAAACGCTGAGGCAGCCTGGCGATTTGTTCGACCACGCGCGGCAGGTCCGCAAGGTGATCGCGCTCGATCTCGATCAACCGCAGGCCGGCCTTGGCGTGCTCGGCCAGCAACGCGCGAACCAGCGACGATTTGCCGGTGCCGCGCGAGCCCCAGAGCAGTGCGTGGTTGGCGGGCATGCCATCGAGGAACTGCTGGGTATTTCGCCCCAGTTGCTCCACTTGTCGATCGACACCGATCAGGTCGGACAACCGTGTGTCGAGGCTGACATGCAGCGGCAGCAGAAAACCGCTGCGGCCCTCGCGTTGCCAGCGCGCGGCCAGGCATTGCGTCCAGTCGATGGCTTGCCGAGGTGCAGGCAAAAGCGGTTCGATACGGGCCAGGACCGCATCGGCGCGTTCAAGAAAAGCATTCAATCGGGAATCCACGTCTTCTCCTCGGGCACGTTCACAGTGATGATGGCATTACAGCGACGCAACACAGCATTCGGCGCCCGGTTCATCCCTTGTTGCACAAGGGCTCGCGAGAACATCGGTATCCATGCATGATCGACTATGCTTGAGCAGCGAAGGGAAACGGAAGTGGTTCAACACCCCATGGATATCAAGTTCACCCACCGGCTGTCATACAAGCAAGCCAGGCTGACCGTGCTTGTCGGTTTCATTCTGGGCACGCTGCTCAGTTTGCTGCAAATAGGCATCGATTATGCCAGCGAAGACGCCTCCATCAACCGCGAAATACTGTCTTTGCTGGAAATCAGCCATAACCCCGCGTCCCGCATCGCCTACAACATCGACGCCGAACTCTCCCAGGAACTGACCATGGGCCTGTTGCGCTCACCGGCGATCGTCGGTGCGCAACTGACTGACAACAACGGCACCGTCCTGGCCAGCGTCAAACGCCCGACCCTGCAAAGCAACTATCGGATGATCAGCGACTTCCTGTTCGGCGCCAACCGCCAGTTTGAAGACCGCCTCTACCTCGACCACTTGCCGAACGAATCCCTCGGCACCTTGCGACTGGAAGTCGATACCTATGCCTTCGGCAGCCGATTCCTGCGCCGGGCCGAGGTAACGCTGCTCAACGGCTTCGCTCGCAGCCTGATCCTGACCGGCATCCTGTTGGCGCTGTTCTACGTGATGCTGACGAAACCGCTGGTGCGGGTCATCCGCGAACTCAGCGGGCGCGATCCGCGCAGCGCGGAACCGACCTGGCTGGAATATCCGAGCGGGCATAAAAACGATGAAATCGGTGTATTGGTCAAAGTGGCCAACCAGCAGTTTGAAAACATCGCCACCGAAATCCAGCAGCGACGCAACGCCGAAAACCGCCTGACCGACTACCTCGGGCAACTGGAAAACATCGTCTCGGCCCGCACCGCGGAGCTCAAGGCGATCAATGCCCGGCTCAGCCAATCCAACCAGGAGCTGGAAGTCGCGCGAAGTACCGCTCTGGATATGGCCGAAGCACGTTCGGTGTTCCTCGCCAATATGAGCCATGAAATACGCACGCCGCTCAACGGCCTGCTGGGCATGATCGCGCTCTCGCTGGACGGCCCGCTCAATGCCGAACAACAGCAACAACTGTCCATCGCCCATGACTCGGGCAAAGTGCTGGTGGAACTGCTCAACGATATTCTCGACCTATCGAAATTCGATGCCGGCCAGCTCGAACTCGAACACATTCCGTTCGACCTCGGGTCGCTGATCGAAGACACCGCCAACCTGCTGTCACAGAACGCCGCGCCCAGCGTCGAGTTGACCTGCCTGATCGATCCGCACTTTCCGGCGTTGGTGCTGGGGGATCCGACCCGCGTCCGGCAGATCGTCAGCAACCTGTTGTCCAACGCCCTCAAGTTCACCCGTTTCGGTCGGGTCGATGTGCGTCTTTCAACCTTTGAAGATGGCGTCAGAATCGAAGTCTGCGACACCGGTATCGGGATTGCCCAGGATGCGCAGGTCAAAATCTTCCAGCCTTTCACGCAGGCCGGCGCCGGCATTACCCGCCAATTTGGCGGCACCGGGCTGGGCCTGGCGCTGACCTATAACCTCTGCGAAGCCATGCAGGGGCGGCTGACCATCAGCTCGGAAGCGGGTTTCGGCAGCCAGTTCTGCGCCGACCTGCCGTTGCCCTGCCACACCCGGGCCATCCCCCCGCAGCCGTTACCGGGCAAGGTCATTGCCATCACCGCGGCCAACAGCGGCCTGGCGGAACTGTTGAAAAACCTGTTGCCCGGCTGGGGGCTCGACTATCAGCAACGGTCCATCGATGACTCGTTCATCGGCCTCGACCCGGACGTGCTGATCACCGACTGCCCCGAATGCCTGTTTGGCCTGCGCCCGACCCTCGACGCGCCTATCTTGCTGGTGACCGCCTATGGCAGCTTCATGCCCAGCGAAGAAGCGAGCGCCCTGGCGCCCCTGCAACAACAGGCACGTCCTTTGGCGCGCAATGCGCTTTACCAGACATTGCGCCGGGTGCTGCTGCCTGAAAGCAACCTGATCAACGGTGCCCGGATCGAAACCCTTACCCCCCAACGGCGCGGACGTGTCCTGCTGGTCGAGGACAACCCGGTCAATCAATTGGTGGCCAAGGGCATGCTCGGCAAACTCGGTTGCGAGGTGATTGTCGCCGCTCACGGTGCCGAAGCCCTGGATCAGCTTGAGCACAGCGAATTCGATCTGGTGCTGATGGACTGCAACATGCCGGTGATGGATGGCTATGAAGCCAGCCGACAAATCCGTCGCAGCGGACGCTGGCCACAATTGCCGATCGTGGCCTTGACCGCCAACGCCATGTCCGAGGAACGCGAACGCTGCCGTGTGGCTGGCATGAGCGATTACCTGGCCAAGCCCTTTCGCCGAGAAGAACTGGCCGCCCTGCTCGACCTGTGGATACCGACTACGACAGCGCTTTGATTTGCCCCAGCAGGTGATCGAGACCGTCGCGCAGATCGTTCAGGCGATCCAGATCGACGCCGCTGTCGCACAGCAGCCGGGCCTTGAGCGGCCCGACCTGATCACGCAAGGCCTTGCCGGTCGGCGAAAGACTCAGGTGCACTTCTCGCTCATCGCGCGCCGAACGCTGGCGCTGCACCAGTTGCAGCTGCTCAAGGCGCTTGAGCAACGGCGTCAGGGTGCCGGAGTCCAGCGCCAGGCGTTCGCCCAGCGCCTTGACCGTCGGCTGCTCCGGCGCCGCCTCCTGCCATTCCCACAACACCAGCATCGCCAGGTATTGCGGATAGGTCAGGCCCAGTTGATCGAGCATTGGCTTGTAGGCGCGGATCACCGCGCGAGAAGCGGCGTACAGCTTGAAGCAGAGCTGGTTGTCGAGCTGCAGCGAATCGACAGACAGGGTGTTCATTTGAGCAGGGCTTCGATCTCGCGGCTCAGGTCCTGCGGCTTGGTCGCCGGAGCGAAGCGTTTGACCAACTGGCCGTCCTTGCCGATCAGGAACTTGGTGAAGTTCCATTTGATGCCCTGGGAGCCGAGCACGCCCGGTGCGCGTTTTTTCAACTGCACAAACAGCGGATGAGCGCCGGCACCATTGACGTCAATCTTCTTGAACAGGGGGAAGCTGACACCGAAGTTCAACTCGCAGAACTCGGAAATCGCCCCTTCGTTACCCGGTTCCTGCTTGCCGAACTGATTGCAGGGAAAGCCGAGCACCACCAGGCCTTGATCCTTGTAGGTCTGCCACAATTCTTCGAGGCCTTTGTACTGCGGAGTGAAACCGCACTTGCTGGCGGTGTTGACCACCAGAACGGCTTTGCCGGCGAAATCGGCCAGGGTTTTTTGTTCACCTTTGATGGTGGTCACCGGGATGGTCAGCAGGTTGTCGCTCATGGGTTTGGCTCGAATTGAAGGAACAAGCCATGAACATAGCGAGCAATTGAATTGTGTGCAATTTAAATTGTAGGGCGCCGGATATCTGTGGGAGCGAAGCTTGCTCGCGAAGGCGTCAGGTCAGTCAACATCTGTGTTGAATGTTAAGACGCCTTCGCGAGCAAGCTTCGCTCCCACAGGGCTCGCATTACGAGCGCGGCACCAGGTCCAGGCACACCGAGTTGATGCAATAGCGCAGGCCGGTCGGCGGCGGGCCATCCGGGAACACGTGCCCCAGGTGGGCCTCGCATTTGGCGCAGACCACTTCGGTGCGGACCATGCCGTGGCTGACATCACGGTTCTCGACCATGGCGCTGTCGCCAATCGGCGCGTAGAAGCTCGGCCAACCGCAGCCGGAGTCGAATTTGGTCTTGGAGTCGAACAGCGGCTCTTTACAGCAGATGCAGTGGTAGACGCCGTCAGTCTTGGTGTCGTTGTACTTGCCGGAGAACGGCCGTTCCGTGCCCTTGAGACGGCAAACGTTGTACTGCTCCGGATCGAGCATCGCCTTCCATTCTTCCAGGGTTTTATCCAACTTTTCCATCGTCACACCTCAGCAGCTGAAAAAGCCCGATCTGTACCTTTTCCACGGATCGGGCGGCACGTATGATTGCGCCTCGTCAAACGCCAGTCTGGCAGCCATACCACGCGCATTCAAACGGATTTATGGGTGCCGCATCTCAAGGCGTCAGGCCTGTGTGAATACGCAGGATTCCCAGTACGGTTGTTCATACGCCGCCTGGATCGTTCATTTTCGGGAACACATCGCCATGCAGGTCAGCAAATCGAACAAGCTCGCCAACGTCTGCTACGACATTCGCGGCCCAGTGCTCAAGCACGCCAAACGCCTGGAAGAGGAAGGTCATCGCATCCTCAAGCTGAACATCGGCAACCCGGCGCCCTTTGGTTTCGAAGCGCCGGACGAAATCCTCCAGGACGTGATCCGCAACCTGCCGACCGCTCAGGGCTACAGCGACTCCAAAGGCCTGTTCAGCGCGCGCAAGGCCGTCATGCAGTACTACCAGCAAAAGCAGGTGGAAGGCGTCGGCATTGAAGACATCTACCTGGGCAACGGCGTTTCCGAGCTGATTGTGATGTCGATGCAGGCTTTGCTGAACAATGGCGACGAAGTGCTGGTGCCAGCGCCTGACTATCCGCTGTGGACGGCTGCCGTGAGCCTGTCCGGCGGCAACCCGGTGCATTACCTGTGCGACGAGCAAGCCAACTGGTGGCCGGACCTGGCCGACATCAAGGCCAAGATCACCCCGAACACCAAGGCCCTGGTGATCATCAACCCGAACAACCCGACCGGCGCCGTGTACTCCAAAGAAGTGCTACTGGGTATGCTGGAACTGGCTCGCCAGCACAACCTGGTGGTGTTCTCCGACGAGATCTACGACAAGATCCTGTACGACGATGCCGTGCACATTTGCACCGCGTCCCTCGCACCGGACCTGCTGTGCCTGACCTTCAACGGTCTGTCCAAGTCGTATCGCGTGGCCGGTTTCCGTTCCGGCTGGATTGCCATTTCCGGTCCGAAACACCACGCCCAGAGCTACATCGAAGGCATCGACATGCTGGCCAATATGCGCCTGTGTGCCAACGTGCCGAGCCAGCATGCGATCCAGACCGCGCTCGGTGGCTATCAGAGCATCAACGATCTGGTATTGCCCCAAGGTCGCCTGCTGGAACAGCGCAATCGCACCTGGGAACTGCTCAACGATATTCCGGGCGTGAGCTGCGTCAAGCCGATGGGGGCGTTGTATGCGTTCCCGCGGATCGACCCGAAAGTCTGCCCGATCCACAACGACGAGAAGTTCGTACTCGACCTGCTGCTCTCCGAGAAGCTGCTGGTGGTGCAAGGCACGGCCTTCAACTGGCCTTGGCCGGATCACTTCCGAGTCGTGACCTTGCCACGAGTGGACGAGCTGGACATGGCCATCGGCCGGATCGGCAACTTCCTCAAATCCTACCGCCAGTAACCTGGACTTCACCGTGCGACCCGGGCATCGGTCGCGCGGTGATCAATTCAGCAACATATCTTTGCGCCCCACCAGACATCACTGCCCTTATCGCTGACTGATGCCAGGTTTCGTGGCCGCGTCCAACAAAGACGGGGCCTGAGACGCGAATTCGCTGTCAAAGACGTCCGGCATCGCCGTCGGAATTGCCCTGCAAACAGCTAGACTGTTGCCGTAGGACACAGTTTGAAATAGTCACTCGGTTGAATAGCCCGGTGCAGCACCTTATATACCCCGCAGTACGCTACATCTTTAGCATGAGGAGATTTCTACAACCATGATGCGCATCCTGCTGTTTTTGGCCACTAACCTGGCGGTCGTGCTGATTGCCAGCATCACCCTGAGCCTTTTCGGCTTCAACGGGTTCATGGCGGCCAACGGGGTTGATCTCAACCTCAATCAGCTGCTGATTTTCTGTGCGGTCTTTGGTTTCGCCGGTTCCCTGTTCTCGCTGTTCATCTCCAAGTGGATGGCGAAGATGAGCACCAGCACCCAAATCATCAGCCAGCCGCGCACACGTCACGAGCAATGGCTGCTGCAAACCGTCGAGCAACTGTCCCGCGAAGCCGGGATCAAGATGCCCGAAGTCGGGATTTTCCCTGCCTACGAGGCCAATGCGTTCGCCACGGGCTGGAACAAGAACGACGCACTGGTTGCGGTAAGCCAGGGCCTGCTCGAGCGTTTTTCGCCGGATGAAGTGAAGGCCGTCCTGGCCCACGAAATCGGCCACGTGGCCAATGGCGACATGGTCACCCTGGCGTTGATCCAGGGCGTGGTGAACACCTTTGTGATGTTCTTTGCACGGATCATCGGCAACTTTGTCGACAAGGTGATCTTCAAGAACGAAGAAGGCCAGGGCATCGCCTACTATGTGGCGACCATCTTTGCTGAACTGGTCCTGGGTATTCTGGCCAGCTCCATCGTCATGTGGTTCTCGCGCAAACGTGAGTTCCGTGCCGACGAAGCCGGTGCACGCCTGGCCGGCACCAGTGCAATGATTGGTGCCTTGCAACGCCTTCGTGCGGAACAGGGCCTGCCGGTGCACATGCCGGATACACTGAATGCCTTTGGCATCAACGGTGGCATCAAACAAGGGTTCGCTCGTATGTTCATGAGCCACCCGCCACTGGAAGAGCGTATTGACGCGTTGCGTCGTCGGGGCTGAGAGGCTCCGCACTAAAGAAAAGGCCCGCAGTGAATGCGGGCCTTTTTTTGTCTGCTGTGTCTCATCCTGAATAAGGTTTACACCTTAATGGCTGGAAACCCGATAAACCCGTTCCTCAAGCCGAGTGACACCGCTCTCGACAAATTTCCAGCTCTCGCCCAGCACGTCCTGGTCTTCCAGAATCTTCAGCTCCCAGGTGGCCCCGAACAACCGTTGCACTTCGTCATCCAGCACGGCAAACGGCGGGCCTTCCTTCTGCGCCTGGTCATAATCCAGGGTAATCAAAAGCCCCAGTGAATCCTTCGGCAGAATTCGCTTCAAATGCTCAGCGTACTGTTCACGCATCGTCGGCGGCAACGCGATCAACGCCGCGCGGTCGTATAGTGCGCTGCAATCGGCGACATCACCGGCCGTCAACGCGAAGAAGTCGCCGCACCAGACCTCGATCGAACCCGCCCGATAGACCGTGAAGGGTCCCTGGTCACTGACGTCTGGATCGAATTGATGCTCGTGAAAAAAGTCTTCCACCGCCTTTTCCGATAATTCGATGCCCAACACCTCGTGACCGCATTTCGCCAGCCACAACAGATCCAGGCTTTTGCCACATAACGGCACCAATACGCGCGCTCCCTCCTCCACGTCCAGTTGCGGCCAGTACCGTTGCAGATATGGATTCACTTCCGGCAGGTGAAAGCCGATCTGATTCGACGTCCACCGCTTGTGCCAAAACTCCGGCTGCATAATTAATCCCGAAAATTCGATCAAAAGACGCTAAAACTTATATTAGATTTAGATCAATGATCTGACTGAAGATGCTGCCATCTTACCCCTCAGGAGCTCTTTCATGTTCCCCAGCCTGTACATATCCCATGGCTCACCCATGTTGGCGCTCGAACCAGGCGCCAGCGGGCCCGCCCTCGCTCGCCTGGCCGCCGAATTGCCGAAACCGAAAGCCATCGTGATTGTGTCTGCGCACTGGGAAAGCAACGAGCTACTGGTCAGCGGCAATCCCCGGCCTGAAACCTGGCATGATTTCGGCGGCTTCCCGAAAGCACTGTTCGAAGTGCAATACCCGGCGCCCGGCAACCCTCAACTGGCTGGCGAGGTGGTCGAGTTACTACAGGCCGACAACCTGCCGGCACGGATCGATACCAAACGACCCTTCGACCACGGCGTCTGGGTGCCTTTGTCGTTGATGTATCCGCAGGCCGACATCCCGGTGGTGCAAGTCTCGCTGCCCACCCGTGGCGGCCCGGCTTTGCAAACCAGGGTCGGCCATGCCTTGGCCAGCCTGCGCGAACACGGCGTGTTGTTGATCGGCTCCGGCAGCATCACCCATAACCTGCGCGAACTGGACTGGCACGCCGGCCCGGAAAGCGTCGAACCGTGGGCCCAGACGTTCCGTGACTGGATGATTGAAAAACTCGCTGCCAACGATGAAGCCGCGCTGCACGATTATCGTCAACAGGCACCGAACGCAGTGCGCAACCATCCCAGTGATGAGCATTTGCTGCCGTTGTACTTTGCTCGCGGGGCTGGGGGTGAGTTCAGTATTGCTCATCAAGGGTTCACCATGGGCGCGCTGGGCATGGACATTTACCGTTTTGGCTGACAGATAGGCCGTACATAAAACAGCTGGCAAAAAAAATCCCCGAACCAGTCGGGGATTTTTTATGTTCGATCAATCAGCTCAAGAGCGGATCAATCTTCGCGATAGCGACGCAGCTTCAACTGCTTACCGGCAACGCGAGTGTCCTTCAGCTTGGTCAGCAGTTTCTCCAGACCATCTTCCGGCAGCTCGACGAGGCTGAAGCTGTCACGCACCTGGATGCGACCGATTGCTTCGCGAGCCAGGCCACCTTCGTTGAGGATAGCGCCCAGCAGGTTCTTGGCAGCGATACCATCACGCGCACCCAGCGCGGTACGGCAACGAGCACGGCCTTCGGCCAATGCAACCGGAGCACGACGCTCACGATCACCACGGTCCGGACGATCACCGGTGCGCTCTGGACGATCGCCACGCGGTGCGTTGTTCGGCACCAGTGGACGTTCTTTCTCGATCGCGGCCAGGGTCAGCGCCTGAGCGTTGGTTGCCTTGCGCAGCAGAGCAGCGGCCAATGCACGCGGGGTGCAACCGATGTCGGCAGTCAGGCGATCCAGCAGATCACCGTGAGTCGATTCGGCATCAGCAACCAGTGGCGACAGGCTGTTGGTCAGTTTCTTGATGCGGGCATCGAGAACGGCCTGAGCATCCGGCAGGCGGACTTCGGCAACTTTCTGACCGGTTACACGCTCGATCACTTGCAGCATGCGACGCTCACGCGGAGTCACCAGCAACAGCGCACGACCTTCGCGACCGGCACGGCCAGTACGGCCGATACGGTGAACGTAGGACTCTGGATCGTATGGCATGTCAACGTTGAACACGTGAGTGATGCGCGGAACGTCCAGACCACGAGCAGCAACGTCGGTCGCTACAACGATGTCCAGACGGCCATCCTTGAGTGATTCGATCACGCGCTCACGCTGGTTCTGAGCAATGTCACCGTTCAGCGCAGCGGCTTTGTAGCCTTTGGCTTCCAGGGCACTGGCCAGGTCCAGGGTCGCTTGCTTGGTGCGCACGAACATGATCAGGGCGTCGAAATCTTCCACTTCCAGCAGGCTCAATACAGCCGAGGTCTTCTGGTCAGCGTGAACCAACAGGTGAGCCTGTTCGATCGCGGTAACGGTCTGAGTCTTGGTCTGGATCTTCACGTGTTGCGGATCGCGCAGATGGCGTTCGGCAATGGCACGGATCGACTGCGGCAGGGTGGCCGAGAACAATACGGTCTGACGGGTTGGCGGCAGAGCCTTGAAGATAACTTCGAGGTCGTCCATGAAACCCAGTTTGAGCATTTCGTCCGCTTCGTCCAGAACCAGGTGGTTCACGGTCGACAGTACTTTTTCGTCACGACGCAGGTGGTCGCACAGACGGCCCGGCGTGGCGACAACGATCTGTGCGCCATTACGGATTGCTTTCAGTTGTGGACCCATAGGGGCGCCGCCGTAAACGGCCACAACGGTAACGCCCGGCATTTGCTTGGCGTAGGTTTCGAAAGCGGTTGCTACTTGCAGCGCCAACTCACGGGTTGGCGCCAGGATCAGGGCTTGCGGCTCGCGCTTTGCAGGATCGATGCAGTGCAGGATCGGCAGGGCGAACGCAGCGGTTTTACCCGTACCGGTTTGCGCCTGACCAATCATGTCGTGACCGGCCATGATGATCGGGATCGATTGCTGCTGAATAGCCGAAGGCTCTTCGTAGCCAGTCGCGATGACGGCTGCAAGGATATTCGGATTAAGATTAAAAGCGGCGAAGCCGCCGGTTTCCTGGGTCATGGGTCTGCCTCTAAGTGCATCCGCAAAGACCCATGCTCCAAAGCTGCGCATGCCGTGTAAGACTCAAGAGTCGCCCTGGCTGCTTTGTCGGCGGGGATTTGCGAAAACGAATGAATGAAAAAGATTCGTCAAGGGAGAGTCCGCTGTGCGGACGTGCAGCCGAAGCTGACTTCGGGAAATTGCGCTACCTAAACGCGGCCCGGTTAAAGGCCGGCGCGCACTATACCGGAAATCGCCCAAAAAGGGAGCATTATTTGTCGGAAAACTGACGTATATACCGTTCTGTCACAGGCTTTGCGGATAATCGTGCAACAGTCTATTTTTCAAAGGCCCGGCCCTGCTGGCGATGGCGCTAAAACGGTTCATCCTTGTGACGCAGACCCGCGGTCTTGAACTTCGGTCTGGCACACCCTTCCCGCCCGAGGAAATGCTCCATGAATCAGCCCGGCTCCAGTCGTGTCACCCGTGAAAAACACGGCCATGTCCTGATGATCGGCCTGGATCGGGTCGCCAAGCGCAATGCCTTCGACCTCGATTTGCTCAACGCTCTGAGCCTGGCTTACGGCGAGTTCGAGGCCGACAGCGAGGCGCGCGTGGCGGTGGTGTTCGGTCACGGCGAGCACTTCACCGCCGGGCTCGACCTGATCAATGCCAGCGCTGCCCTGGCCGAAGGCTGGCAGACACCGCCCGGCGGTTGCGATCCGTGGGGCGTGTTTGCCGGGCCCCGGGTGAGCAAACCGGTGATTGTCGCCGCGCAAGGCTACTGCCTGACCATTGGCATCGAGTTGATGCTGGCCGCGGACATCAACCTCTGCGCCAGCAACACCCGTTTTGCCCAGAAGGAAGTGCAGCGCGGGATCTTTCCCTTCGGTGGCGCCACGTTGCGTCTGCATCAAGTCGCCGGCTGGGGCAATGCCATGCGCTGGCTGCTGACCGGCGATGAATTCGATGCTCACGATGCGTTGCATCTGGGGTTGGTGCAGGAAGTCATGGCCAGCGAGGATTTGCTGCCGCGCGCGATTGAGCTGGCTGAGCGAATTGCCCGGCAGGCCCCGCTGGGGGTTCAGGCGACGTTGATGTCTGCGCGGCAGGCGCGTTATGAGGGAGAAACCGCGGCGGCGCAGGGATTGCCGCCGCTGGTGAAGAAGTTGCTGGCGAGTGAGGATGCCAAAGAGGGGGTGCGATCAATGGTCGAGAAGCGGCCGGGCATCTTCAAAGGGGTTTGAAGGATGTATTGACTGTAGGGGCCTCTTCGCGGGCAAGCCTCGCTCCTACAGGGTTTGCAGGATCCCGTAGGAGCGAGGCTTGCCCGCGAAGAGGCCCTAAAGAACACCACATCAAGTCGCCGGGCGAATCGCCTTGATCAACGACTGCAACGAATACCCCAATCGCGGTGCAAGCTCTTCGGCCCGGGCGATCAATCCGTCCATGTCCAGTTCCTGATCCAGTTCCGAAGGCACGATCAGAATCACGTTGCCCTCCTTCACCGGCAGCTCCCAGTAATGCCGGTGATAGAGCCCACGCAACAACGCAGCGCCCAAGGGCTTGCCGTCGTCGGTGGCCCATTGATTGATCACCAGCCAGCCGCCCGGATTCAAGCGTTTCTGACAGTTTTCCAGGAAGCTCCAGGCCAGATGCCCGACTCCCGGACCGACATCGGTATAAAGGTCGACGAAGATCAGGTCCGCCGGTTCAGCGGTATCGAGCAATTCCAGCGCATCGCCGACTCGGATATACAACCGCGGATCGTCATCGAGCCCCAGGTATTCGATGGCCAAACGCGGTACGTCGGGGCGCAACTCGATGGCTTCGACATCTTCAAGGGGCAAAAACCTCAGGCACGCCTGGGTCAGCGTGCCGGCGCCCAGACCAAGAAACAGCGCGCTTTCCGGCTGTTCGTGGCACAGCGCGCCAATCAGCATCGCCCGGGTGTAATCGTACTCGAGCCAGCTCGGGTCAGCCGTGAACACGCAGCTCTGCTCAATGGCATCACCGAACTCGAGAAAACGGTAATCGGCCACTTCCAGCACGCGAATCACGCCGAACTCATCCTGTACCTCGGCGAGCAGATGCTCGACGCGCTCCTCAGTCATTTCGTCTCCTGATCGTCGCCAGGCCCGGCAACTCGATAAACCGCAACATGAAGCGGCAAAGGCGCGATTGTCCGCGAAGCGACGGGAACAGGTCACGCACTAATTTGCTGATAACATGAGTGTCCGAGCGTAAAACAACCGAGACCGTGATGAGCCAACCCTGGAGCCCTGACAGCTGGCGCGCCCTGCCGATCCAGCAACAACCCCTTTACCCCGACGCCGCGCATTTGCGTCAAGTCGAGCAAACCCTGGCCAGCTACCCGCCGCTGGTGTTTGCCGGTGAGGCCCGGGAGTTGCGCCGTCAGTTCGCAGAAGTCACCCAGGGCCGTGCGTTTCTGTTGCAGGGCGGCGACTGCGCCGAAAGCTTCGCCGAGTTCTCCGCGGCGAAAATCCGCGACACCTTTAAAGTCTTGCTGCAGATGGCGATCGTCATGACCTTCGCCGCGGGCTGCCCGGTGGTCAAGGTCGGGCGCATGGCCGGCCAGTTCGCCAAGCCTCGCTCAGCCAACGATGAAACCATCGACGGCGTGACCCTCCCCGCCTACCGTGGCGACATCGTCAACGGTATCGGTTTCGACGAAAAAAGCCGCGTGCCGGACCCGGAGCGCTTGCTCCAGTCCTATCACCAGTCCACCGCGACCCTGAACCTGCTGCGTGCTTTCGCCCAGGGCGGTTTTGCCGACCTGCATCAGGTGCACAAATGGAACCTGGACTTCATCGCCAACTCGGCGCTGGCTGAAAAATACAGCCACCTGGCCGATCGCATCGATGAAACCCTGGCCTTCATGCGCGCTTGCGGCATGGACAGCTCGCCACAACTGCGCGAAACCAGCTTCTTCACGGCCCACGAAGCGCTGTTGCTGAATTACGAAGAAGCTTTCGTGCGCCGCGACAGTCTGACTAACGACTACTACGATTGCTCGGCGCACATGCTGTGGATCGGCGACCGCACCCGTCAGCTCGACGGCGCCCACGTCGAATTCCTGCGAGGCGTGAATAACCCGATTGGGGTCAAGGTCGGCCCAAGCATGAACCCTGAAGACCTGATTCGCCTGATCGACGTGCTTAACCCGGACAACGATCCGGGCCGCTTGAACCTGATCGCACGCATGGGCGCGAACAAGGTTGGCGATCACTTGCCAGCGTTGATCCGCGCGGTGCAGCGTGAAGGCAAGCAGGTGCTCTGGAGTTCGGACCCGATGCATGGCAACACCATCAAGGCCAGCAGCGGCTACAAGACCCGCGACTTCGCGCAGATCCTCGGTGAAGTGAAGCAGTTCTTCCAGGTTCACGAGGCAGAAGGCAGTTACGCCGGCGGTATCCACATCGAGATGACCGGGCAGAACGTGACCGAGTGCATTGGCGGCGCGCGGCCGATCACTGAAGACGGGTTGTCGGACCGTTACCACACCCATTGCGATCCGCGGATGAATGCTGATCAGTCGTTGGAGTTGGCTTTTTTGATTGCCGAGACCTTGAAACAAGTCCGGCGCTAAACCGCGTCGCGCCATTCGCGGGCAAGCCTCGCTCCTACAAAATTGCGTTGTATCTGTAGGAGCGAGGCTTGCCCGCGAAGGCGCCCGTTCAGTCACCGCCAATCGTCACCAACGCTACCCGCAACCGCGCCGCACTCGCCCGCGGACAATTCAGCTGAACCCGCTCAAGCCCCAGCCAATCCGCCATCTGCCGCAGATTGAGCGCCAACGCCAGCATCCCCGCCTCGTCCAGCCCTGGTTCCTCTTCATGCACGGCATGCACCGCCAGCCGGCTCAACGCTCGTTCGGCTCGCAGATCAACCCGTGCGGCAATCCGTTCATTGTGCAAAAACGGCAGTACGTAATAGCCGTAGACCCGCTTGTCCTGCGGCGTGTAAATCTCCAGTCGATAACGGAAATCGAACAACCGCTCGGTGCGGCTGCGTTCCCAGATCAACGAATCAAAGGGTGATAGCAAGGCACTGGACTCGACCTTGCGCGGCACTTTCGACTCGGGCAGGCAATAAGCCGGTTGCCGCCAGCCCTGAACCTCGCAAGCCAGCAACTCACCCGCCTCTATCAGTTCCGCCAGACGCGGCCGGCTGTCTGCCGGGTTCAGGCGAAAATAATCACGCAGGTCCTTTTCCGTGCCAACCCCCAATGCCGTCGCAGCATGCAGCAACAGCCCCCGCAGGGCCTCGGTTTCACTCAGCAAAGGCTGTTGCAGAACCGCCGAAGGAATCACCCGTTCCGGCAGGTCATAAAGCCGCTCGAATCCACGGCGGCCGGCAACGGTCACTTCACCGGCGGCGAACAACCATTCCAGCGCATGTTTTTCAGCGCTCCAGTCCCACCATGGCCCCGCCCGCTCCTGGCGGGTCGACAAGCTTCCGGCCCCCAGTGCGCCGAGTTCCTGCACCGAGGCCAGCACCCGGCGAATCGTGTCCTGCTGCTCGCGACCGAAACGTGCCAGTTGCTGATAGATGTCTTCGCCGCGCGTCGCACGCTGCATGCGCCAACGCATCAAGGGGTACATCGACATGGGCAGCAACGAAGCTTCATGGCCCCAATATTCGAACAACGTGCGACGTCGGCCCTTACTCCAGGCAGCCTGATCGAGCAAATCGGGGGAATAATTTCCGAGGCGGGAAAACAAGGGAAGGTAGTGCGAACGCACCAACGCATTGACCGAATCGATCTGCAAAATGCCCAGTCGTTCGATCAGCCGGTTGAGCTGAACCGGTTTGATCGCCGCTGGCGGTTGCCGCCCGTTGAACCCTTGCGCGGCCAGCGCCAGACGTCGAGCCTGTTTGTTGGAAAAGGACAGCGTTGCGGGCATGAATACCTCCGTGTCTGCTCGCAACCTACCTCACCAGAGAGGGGTTTGTGTAGCGATGGCCTCATCATTTATGCATCGGATCATCCCAGAACGGCCTGACCGACTCATGCTCTACATCCGCACGACTCACGCCAATGTCTTTCAGTGCTTCGTCGCTCAGGCTTGCCAGCAGGTCACGTTCACGGTGAAGTTCGTACCAGCGACTAAACTTGTGCAGCAGATCGGATACCGCGTGGATTGAGAATTTTTCTTCCGTTACTTGCTCGTTATGACCTTTCATCTTGTTGCCCTCCTTTAGGGATGGCTCAAGTCTCGCCTCAGCGCTAAGATCAATCCAACGAATGTTTCTGATGGTAACCATCTCGGAGATTGATGGATGTCGGCGTACCCAAGTATCGATACGGATGTGCTGCGTACCTTTGTCGCCATTGCCGACCAAGGCGGTTTTACCCGTGCCGGTGAAATGGTCAACCGCACGCAGTCAGCGGTGAGCATGCAGATGAAGCGTCTGGAAGAAGACGTGTTGCAGCGTCAGTTGTTCGAGCGTGATGGACGCCAGGTCAAGCTGACCGCCGAAGGCCAGGTATTGCTGGGTTACGCGAGGCGCATCCTCAAACTTCACAGCGAAGTCTTCAATACCCTGCGCGAGCCGCACATGGTCGGCACCGTGCGCATCGGCACGCCCGACGATTACGTCATGCGTTTCCTGCCGGGGATCCTGTCGCGCTTCGCCAAGTTCTACCCGCTGATCCAGATCGAGGTTCACTGCGAATCATCAAAACAATTGCTGCAACGCCAGGACTTGGACTTGTCCATCGTCACCCGCGAGCCGGGCAGCGAGATCGGCCAGTTGCTGCGCAAGGAGCGTTTCGTCTGGGCTGAAGCACAATGTTTCAGCGCCCACGAGCAGACGCCGTTACCGTTGGCGATGTTCAACAGTGATTGTTTCTGCAGGCTGTGGGCGTGCAATGCACTGGACGCCATGGGGCGCGATTACCGCATCGCCTACAACAGTTCGAGCCTGTCGGCGTTGATGGCCGTGGTCAGTGCGGGCCTCGCGGTGACCGCGCAACTGGAAAGCCTGATCACGCCGGACATGCGCATCCTGGGAGCCGCCGAAGACCTGCCGCTGTTGCCGGAAGCCAGCATCATGCTGATACGCAACCTGAACAACCCTTCACCGATCACCGAGTGCCTGGCCGAACATATCGTCGAAGGCTTCAAACTTTAAACGCGAGCATCACCGCGCACAGCACCAGGAAACCGCAGAACAACCCGCGCAATAGCCGCTCCGGCATGGCGTGGGCGATCTTCACGCCCCAGCTGATGCTCATCAATCCGCCGACAGCCAACGGCAACCCGATCAGCCAGTCCACTTGATGATGCACCGCGTAAGTCACCAGTGTGACGCCGGTGCTGGGCAGCGCCAGGGCCAGCGACAAGCCTTGAGCCACCACCTGGGTGGTGCCGAACAGGCTGGTCAGCACCGGCGTCGCCACCACCGCACCGCCAACTCCGAACAACCCGCCCATGGCGCCGGATGCCGCGCCAAGCACGCCCAACCATGGCCAGGAATAACGCATATGGGCAGAGGCCGGCGCGTTGGCGGTGAACATGCGCACCACGTTGTAGGCCGACAGGGCAATCAGAAACGCGACAAAGCCCAGGCGCATGGTCTCCGCGTCAATGCCTACCGCCCAGATCGACCCGATCCAGGCGAAGCAGAACCCCATTGCGGCCAATGGCAGCGCGTGGCGCATTTCGATGCGGTTGCGCTGGTGATAACGCCACAGCGCCAGCATCACGTTGGGCACCACCATGACCAATGCCGTGCCCTGGGCAATTTGCTGATCGAGACCGAACAGCACGCCCAGCAACGGAATCGCGATCAAGCCACCGCCAATTCCGAATATTCCGCCGAGGGTTCCCAGGGCTGCGCCGAAGGCCAGATACATCACGAACTCAATCACAGGCGATTTTCCTTTTGTCAGAGCATTCATCCTACGCAGTCGACGCTGGCGGGGAAACGCACAGCAACGCACAATGGCTGTGCCAACTTCGCACAAGCACTGACACACCATGAACCCAAATCAATTGACCGAACAGCTAGGCCTTTTCCTAGATGTACTGGAAACCGGGAGCTTTTCCGCGGCGTCCCGCCGACATCCTCTGACGCCTTCGGCGGTGGCGCGACGTATCGACAGCCTGGAAAATGCAGTCGGCAGCCAGCTGTTCATTCGCAGCACCCACGCGGTGCGCGCCACTCCTGCAGGCCTGGCGTTCGCCGAACGGGCGCGACGGATTGTGGCAGAACTGCGCCTGGCCCGCGCCGAAGCGGTGTCCCTGAGCAGTTCGCCGGAAGGCTTGATCCGGATTGATGCGCCAGCGGCGTTCGGCCGACGGCACTTGGCGCCGGTGATTGCCGACTTCCTGATGCTCTATCCGGGCCTCGACGTGCAATTGCATTTGATCGACAGTTTTGTCGACATGCAGGGGCTGAATCTGGGCAAGGTGGATCTGGTGCTGCGCGCAGGGCAAATGGCCGACACCCGGCTGGTGGCCACGCCGCTGGCGAGTATGGTGCGTATTGCCTGCGCCAGCCCCGAGTACCTGAAACGTCGCGGCGTCCCGACCGAGCCGGCGCAGTTGATCGAACATGACGGCCTCGACTGGGACGGCCTGGCCCCACCCTTCGCCTGGCGCTTTGAACGCGACGGGCACATGCACCTGCATCGCCCGGCGCGCATCCGCATGAGTGCCAACAATGCCGAGGCGTTGGTCTGCGGTGCGCTGGCCGGGTTGGGCATCGCGCATTTGCCGACCTGGCTTGCCAGCGAATATCTGTTGCGCGGCGAGTTATTGCCGCTGTTTTGTGAAAACGGCCTGCCACCCACGGACTCCACCGGCATCTATGCATTGCGACTGTCGCAACAACCCAATTCGCGCAGCCGCCTGCTTCTGGAATACCTGAAAACCCGTTTCAGCCCTATTCCACCGTGGGACCTGGCTCTGCAAAACACCCTGGACCGGCACTAGTCTAGAATTGTCTGGTGCATTAAAGATTCGTCCGCTAGATTCATGACGATCACTGATCAAGGCTTTGAAATGACCACCGAGCGCAATACCCGGGATAACTGCGACGACCTGCTGCTGGACAATCAGGCTTGCTTCGCCCTGCATTCCACGTCGCTGCTAATGACCAAGGTCTACAAGCCGCTGCTGCAAGCGCTGGGCCTGACCTATCCGCAGTACCTGGCAATGATGGTGTTGTGGGAGCGGGATGGTTTGACTGTTGGAGAAATCAGCACACGACTGCTGACAGATCCCGGCTCGTTGACGCCTTTGCTCAAACGCCTGGAAGTCGAAGGACTGCTCAGTCGCACACGCAGCCGTGAGGATGAGCGGGTGGTGATCGTCGAGCTGACCGAACAGGGGCGTGCGTTGCGCGATAAGGCACGCAGCATTCCCCAGTGCATCCTCGGTGCAAGCGGAATGACGCTTGAGAGACTGCAAAAACTTCAAGCGGAGCTGCAAGAACTGCGCAGCAATCTCCAAGACAGCCTCTAATCTCCAAACCACCCCGGATCCCCTGTAGGAGTGAGCCGGCTCCGGGCGGCGTTCCGACGATGACGGAGTGTCATTCAGCATTGATACTGACTGACACTCCGTCATCGTCGGAACGCCGCCCGGAGCCGGCTCACTCCTACATTTGCTTTGTTGTATCCCTGCCGACCTCGCTGGCCCCTTCGAAAAAATATTCCGTTAAAAAACCCTTCCGCAACCGCTCTAACTCAACACCTCCAATCCGCGCCCTCCTCTAATCCAAAACTTTTTCAAGATTTTATCTTGCGCGCAAGATATTAGCGCGATACATTCACCTCGCACTTACTTGGCGCGCAAACATTTAGCGCAAACCAAACAAACCCGAACGAGGCTCACACCATGCAAACTCTCTACACCGCAATCGCAACCTCCACTGGCGGCCGTGACGGTCGTGCGGTTTCCAGTGACAACATCCTCGACGTCAAACTCGCCACCCCGAAAGAACTCGGTGGTGCCGGCGGCGCAGCGACCAACCCTGAGCAACTGTTCGCAGCCGGCTACTCCGCCTGCTTCATCGGCGCGCTGAAATTCGTCGCCAGCCAGACCAAACGCAGCATCCCGAATGACGCCTCGATCACCGCCCATGTCGGAATCGGCCAGATCCCTGGTGGCTTCGGCCTGGACATCGACCTGCACATCAGCCTGCCGGGTCTTGAACAGGCCGACGCGCAAAGCCTGGTCGAGGCGGCCCACCAGGTCTGCCCGTACTCGAACGCGACCCGTGGCAACGTCGATGTGCGTCTGCACGTTACCGTCTAACCACTGACTTCCAGGCCCGAACAGGAAATGAACATGAACACTTTCAGCAAAGTCTTGACCGGCACCCTTCTCGCTTTGTCCATCAACAACGCATTCGCGGGCGATGGGGTTGAACACAACACCCAGGCGTTCCTCGATGTCCTGAATGCCGGCACCGGCAAACCGATGGAACAACTCACCCCCAAAGAAGCCCGCGCGGTGCTGGTGGGTGCGCAAGCCTCGGTGAAGTTGACACTGCCAAAAGCCGATGTCAGCGAGAAGACCATACAAGTCGACGGCAAACCGCTCAGCCTGACTATCGTCCGGCCGGCCGGGGTCAAGGGCGAGCTGCCGGTGTTCATGTTCTTCCACGGCGGCGGCTGGGTGCTGGGGGATTTCCCGACCCACGAACGTCTGGTTCGTGACCTGGTGACGGGTTCGGGTGCAGCGGCGGTGTTCGTCAATTACACCCCGTCACCGGAAGCGCATTATCCGGTGGCGATCAATCAGGCTTACGCCGCGACGAAATGGGTGGCTGAGCACGGCAAAGAAATCAACGTCGACGGCAAGCGCCTGGCAGTGGCCGGCAACAGCGTCGGCGGCAACATGGCGGCCGTGGTTGCACTGATGGCCAAAGACAAGGGCACGCCGGCGATCAAGTTCCAGGTGCTGCTGTGGCCGGTGACCGATGCCAGCTTCGAAACCGCGTCCTACAACCAGTTTGCCGAGGGGCACTTCCTCACCAAAAACATGATGAAGTGGTTCTGGGACAACTACACCACCGACGCCAAACAACGTAACGAGATCTACGCCT
The DNA here is from genome assembly GCF_059695935.1 of Pseudomonas sp. LBUM1660. Taxonomy (NCBI): domain Bacteria; kingdom Pseudomonadati; phylum Pseudomonadota; class Gammaproteobacteria; order Pseudomonadales; family Pseudomonadaceae; genus Pseudomonas; species Pseudomonas sp. LBUM1660. Next base: position 4,425,270 of record NZ_CP166795.1, read on the forward strand.
CGCCGCTGCGGGCCACCACTGCGCAACTGAAGGGCTTGCCGCCTGCGCTGGTGCAAACAGCCGGTGCCGACGTGTTGCGCGATGAAGGTGAAGCCTATGCCCGCAAACTGGACGAGGCTGGGGTGCCGGTCACCGCGGTTCGTTACAACGGGATGATTCACGACTACGGTTTGCTTAACGTAGTGAGCCAGGTGCCGGCAGTACGTTCGGCGATGCTGCAAGCGTCCGAAGAACTGAAACAACATCTGAAGAAATAACACAGCTCTAATGTAGGAGTGAGCCTGCTCGCGATGACGGAGTGTCAGTCGACATTGATTTCGACTGACACTCAGTCATTGGGACAAGGTTCACTCCTACAAGGGTTGCAACGTTGAATTCGAAATTGCGCACACAAAAAAGCCCGACTCAATGGTCGGGCTTTTTCATTCCTGAGGCTGTGCTTATTTAGCACGGCCTTTGTAGGAACCGCCTTCGCGGGTGTCGATCTCGATGCGGTCACCGATTTCGATGAAGTCAGCAACTTGCAACTCGGTGCCGTTGCTCAGCTTGGCAGGCTTCATCACCTTGCCGGAAGTGTCGCCGCGAGCCGAACCTTCGGTGTAGTCAACTACGCGCACGATGGTGGTCGGCAGTTCTACGGAAACCAGACGCTCTTCGAAGAAGATCGCTTCGCAAACATCGGTCATGCCTTCTTCAACGAAAGGCAGAACGGCTTCGATGTCTTCAGCGTTCAGCTCGTACATGGTGTAGTCGGTGGTGTCCATGAACGTGTAGGTGTCGCCGCTGATGAACGACAGGGTCGCTTCTTTGCGGTCGAGGATTACGTCGTCCAGTTTGTCGTCAGCGCTGTAAACGATCTCGGTCTTGTAACCGGTCAGCAGGTTTTTCAGCTTGGTCTTCATGATCGCGCTGTTACGACCGGATTTGGTGAATTCAGCTTTCTGAACCAGCCAAGGATCGTTTTCGAGACGGATCACGGTACCGGGTTTCAGTTCTTTACCAGTTTTCATTGCGAATATCCGAATTTGGATGGGATTTACAAAAATCTAGGCCGCGTATCATATCCAATTTAGGTAAAACTGTACCAGCGCTGCGGCAAGATCGGCCTGCAAGGCCTGTTCCAGACACCACGCCTCGGCGTGTTTTTGCAGCTCCGGCCAGTGTTTACGGGTGGTCAGCCAGTGGTCGGACATATTAAGGCCTGCATTCCACGCACGCCAAAGACCGCTGATCGCCTCGCGGGCAGGCTCGGACAGGCCTTGGGTGTACAGCGCGAGGAAGGCATCGAGCTTGTCCAGGTGGATGTCTTCGTCCTGCTGATAGATGTGCCAGAGCAGCGGCCGCCCTGCCCATTGCGCTCGGACAAAGGAATCTTCGCCGCGCACGGCGTTGAAGTCGCAGCACCAGAGCAGGTGGTCGTATTGATCCTGTCGGACGAACGGCAAGACTTGCACGGTCACCTCACCGCGCACATGCAACGCGCCGGCCGCCAGCTGATCGACACCCAGCCAGCGTTCTACATCCCCTAGAATCCGGCCTTCGGGCACCAGCAGATGCGTGGGTATCGAATCGGCGGCCATCGTGTCCAGCCAACTGGCCAAGCCACTGTTTTCATACGCGAACAGTGAGATCAGTTGGGCGCTCGGTGCGCGATTAATCCCCAGGCCTTGCAGGAATGCTCGCTGTGCCTCGGGGCTTTGCTGAAACTGCCTGCGACGTTCAAGCAATCCGCTTTCTCGCAGCAAGCCCCCCGTGCCTTTCTGAAACCCAGGAAAGAAGAAGTACTTCTGCACGCTCTTGTACTTCACCGACGGCAAACCGTGACAGCCGATCACCCAGTCTTCGGCGCTCAGATAGTCGAGGTTCATCCACAGCGGCGGCTTTTCCCGCGAAGCCATGGCGTCCATGTAGGGGCTCGGCAACTGGCAGGCGAACGCGGCGATCACGACATCGGCGGCTTCAGCGGGTTGCCATTCGGTAGGCCACTGACGCACCTCGACACCCTGCTGCCATTGTTGCGAAGCGCGTATGTCGATGTCCGGACAGATGCGCTCAAAGGCCCGCAGGTCATCGACCCACAAACGCACCTCCACCGCATGCTCGGCCACCAACTGTCGGGCCAGGCGCCAGGTCACGCCGATGTCGCCAAAGTTGTCGACCACGGTGCAAAAAATATCCCAGCGCCAGCGGTTTTTCACTTGAGGCATTTCAGGCATTCCAGGCTCCCGTTGGCAAAGGCGCCGATTGTCCGCATAAATTACCTCGCGCAGAAGAGCCGACGGCGATTAATCTTCGTGCGACAATCGCCATTCGCCCGCGCCCACCCGCCAGGAGGCAGCCATGCCCTACCGTCCCTCTCCACGCCGCCCGTTGCCGATTCAGCTCAATGCGCTGCAATTGACCGGCAGCATTGCCCTCGGTCTGTGGCTTGGATTCCTCGCGATCGCGCTGACCTGCTGGCTCGCCTCGCGCCTGCTGTTCAGCGAGCAACTCGCGCCGGTCGCAGCCGCTGTAGAGCAACTGGCCAAGCCGCCGGTGGTGGTGCAACCGGTGCCGGACATCCCGCCGCAAAGCCCGCTGTTCGAACAGTACGAAGATAACCTGCGCAAGAATGAACAACAGCAACGGATGGATCAGGCCCGCAGCACCCGCCGCAACCTGTCCAACCCGAAATGCCAGTTCTGGCTGCAACAGGACCAGACCGCGCCGAGCGAAAAAAGCCGTGCCAATGTCCTGCAATTCTGCGACTGATCATGAAGCTCTCTATGCATAAGCCGACCGTCCACCAGTTGATTCTCGACAAGCTTCGAATCGATCTCGACATCGCCGAGCGTGCCGCGCAAACCGCTTACGAAACCGCAACCCACGAAGAAAATATCGCCGAAAACAAGTACGACACGTTGGGTCTGGAGGCGTCTTATCTAGCGGCCGGACAGGCCAAACGTGTGGAAGAGATCAGGCAGTCACTCACGCTGTGCCAGAACCTGACCTTGCGTCCTTATGACGAACAACGCGGGATCGAAGTGGGCGCCCTGCTCGGACTGGAAGACGAAAAGGGTCATGAGCAGTGGCTGTTTCTGGCGCCTGACGCGGCGGGTCTGAAAGTCGATATGGTCGGACAGATGATCACCGTCATCACCCCTCGTTCACCGCTGGGCAAAAGCCTGCTGGGCAAGTTCGAAGGGGACGAGGTAGAGATTCTGGTGGCGGGCGCCCGGCAACAGTTTGCTGTTACCGAGGTCATTTAAAAGGGATCAGTGGACCGGCAGTTCGACGCCGTCGAACAGCTCTTCCAGTTCCTGCTTGTTGTGGCACTGAATGGCCTTGGCCATCACTTCGCGGGTCAGGTGCGGCGCGAACTTCTCGATGAAGTCGCACATGAAACCACGCAGGAAGGTGCCACGACGGAAACCGATTTTGGTGATGCTGGATTCGAACAAGTCGCTGGCATCGAGCATGACCAGGTCACTGTCGAGTTTGGCATCGACCGCCATTTTCGCCACGATGCCCACGCCCAGGCCCAGACGAACATATGTCTTGATCACGTCGGCGTCGGCCGCGGTGAACACCACTTTCGGCGTCAGGCCGCGATGGCTGAAGGCTTCGTCGAGTTTCGAACGGCCGGTGAAGCCAAACACGTAAGTCACAATCGGGTATTCGGCCAGTGCTTCCAGGGTCAGCTTCGACAGCTTGGTCAGCGGGTGGCCCTGAGGCACGACCACGCAGCGGTTCCAGCGGTAGCACGGCATCATCACCAGGTCGCCGAACAGTTCCAGCGCTTCGGTGGCGATGGCGAAATCCACGGTGCCGTCAGCGGCCATTTCGGCGATTTGCATCGGCGAACCCTGGTGCATGTGCAGGGCAACGTCCGGGTACTGCTTGATGAAATTGCTGATCACCGGCGGCAAGGCATAACGTGCCTGAGTGTGCGTGGTGGCGATCGATAGGGTGCCTTTTTTCTCGTTGGAGAACTCCTGGGCGATCTGCTTGATGCTTTCAACCTTGCGCAGGATCTCGCCGGCGGTGGTGATGATGCGCTCGCCGGCCGGGGTGACGCGGGTCAGGTGCTTGCCGCTGCGAGCAAAAACCTCGACGCCCAATTCGTCCTCCAGCAGACGGATCTGCTTGCTGATACCCGGTTGCGAGGTGTAAAGGCTTTGGGCTGTAGCGGAAACGTTGAGGTCGTGGTGCGCCACTTCCCAGATGTAGCGCAGTTGTTGAAGCTTCATATGAATCCCTCAAAGCAAGGTAGACGCCACGGGCATCAGCGACGGTATATAACTATATTAATGGTCTGAAGAATAAATCTAGAACTTTTTTGTCAAATTGCCACTATTCTTGCTCTAGCGATCCCCCTGGCGACGTCGCTCAACCAGCGGCACCAGATAAACCGGCACACGCGCCAGTTGCAACACCCGCGCAGCGGTGCGGCCCAAGGGTGTTTCCGCCCCTGCGCCATGGCTGTGACTACCTACGATCAACAAATCCACGGAGAGTTTCTGCGCCTGGTCGAGAATCACCTGCGACGGGTCCCCCTGCAGCACCCGCACCGCTTTGATCCGCTCCAGATCCTGCTCCCCTTCATCCCCCAATTCTTCACGAAAACTGTCGAGCACCCGCTGCTCGATATTGGCAATCACCGTGCTCAGGCCCTGACTGTGAAACTCGTTCAAGGCCTGCTCATCGAGGTAACTCTGCAGCACTGATTCGGCAAACAACCCCATGGGCTCAACGGCGTGCACCACATACAAGTCGGCATTGAATGTCCGCGCCAGCGCCAAGGCATGCTGCATCACCAACGGTGCGTACAGCCCGAGATCCGTGGCATACAGCATCGAATGAATCATATGACCTCCTCGCGTGCCAACATGGCGGAGATTTGATTCAGCTTAGCAGTGCCTTGACGAGTACGACGTTCGGCGTAACGCGTTGAACGGCGGGCTTAAACTTTTTGCTCGTTGCTGATGCCATGGGGCACGTGACCGGTGGCGACCACTTCGCGGGCCAGCTCGCAATGGCCGGCCTGGTCGTCGAAAAACACATCAGCGGCGAACGCTTCGAGAAACGCCGATTTGGTCAAGCCGCCAAGAAACAGCGACTCGTCCAGACGAATGTCCCACTCGCGCAAGGTACGGATCACCCGCTCATGGGCTGGCGCCGACCGCGCCGTCACCAGGGCGGTGCGGATCGGACAGGCGTCATCGGGAAACTCGCGCTGCAACAGATTGAGGGCGGCGAGGAAGCCTTTGAACGGCCCTCCGCGCAAGGGCTCGCGGGCCGATTCGCGCTCGCTGGCCTGAAACGCTTCCAGGCCACCGGACTGATAGATCCGCTCGGACTCATCGGAAAACAGCACGGCATCACCGTCGAAGGCGATGCGCAACTCATCGCTGGCCGCACGGCTGGCCCCCCCCGACAAAATGGTCGCCGCAGCGAACCCTGCGTCCAGCGCGCTGCGCACATCTTCGGCATGGGTGGAGAGAAACAGGTCGCAACCAAAGGCCTTGAGGTACGGATAAGGGCTGCGCCCGCCCACGAACGCCGCGCGGGAAATCGCCAGGCCATAATGATCAATCGAGTTGAATACGCGCAGGCCGGTGTCGGCGCTGTTGCGCGACACCAGGATCACCTCGACCCGGGCCCGACCGAGGCTGGCGTTCAGATTGAGCAGTTTTTCCACCAACGGAAACGCATCCCCGGGCTCGAGGATTTCGTCTTCATGTTCAATCTGATATTGCCGGTAAGCTTCGACGCCGCTCGACAGATAGACCTTATGGCTTTCGCTCAGGTCGAACAGCGCTCGCGATGAAATCGCCAGCACCAGTTTGTCGTCGATAGTCTTTGCCATGCCCTTCCCCCTCAGGTTGATCGACTCACGTGTTGCGTCGATCGATAAAACTCAAGCTGCGATACAAGGCTTCGATTCGTGGCAATTCGCACCCCGCCGCCTTGGCCGTTGCCAGCGGTTGCGCGTAGATCGCCTGCAGCTCCAGCGGTCGTTTGTGCAGAAAATCGTGGTACATGCTTGGCCAATAGTCGGGCATTTTCTCGGTCACCTTGAACAAATGCTCGGCATACCCGACCGGAATATCGTGACCGCAGGCGATTGCTCCCCGAACCACTTCGGCCATCAGCGACTGGATCAGTTCCCGGCTGTCGGCATCAGCCATCAACGGCGTGGTGCTGGCCCCGAGCAGCACCGACAGACCGTTGTAAGGGATATTCCAGACCAGTTTTTGCCAGCGTGCCTGGTGGAGGTTCGGCATGGCCTGAGAGTCGATACCGGCTGCGCGGAATAGTCCGGCGCCCTCCTCGACAATCGTCATTCGCGCCTGCTCATCGGCTGCGGGACCGCTGTGGTAGCCGACGTTTACCGCGCCGAGCGCTTGATGGGTTATGACGCCAGGCCCTTCGCGATGGACGCAGATAAAACACAGCCCGCCGAGCAGGTGCAGGGAATCGGGAAGTAACTCACGCAAGCTGTCTTCGACGTCCAGGCCATTTTGCAACAGCAGGACGTTGGCATTCGGGGCGGCGGCCTGGATGATGGCAGGCGCCAAATCCGCGTTGCTGGTGGCTTTTGCGCCGACCAGCACCCAGTCACAGGCGGGCATGTCCTCAGCGGACGAATAGGCCTGGACCGGGTTCAGCGTCAATGCGCCATGCACCGCACTGTCGACTTGCAGCCCGCGTTCAGCGACTGCTGCAAATTCACTGCGCAACAAGAAGTGCACATCGAACCCGGCACGCGCCAGCATCACCCCGTAGAACCCGCCGATCGCGCCGGTTCCGATAATACCGATTGTCGGTTTGGCAACTGCCCCCATCATGGCAACTCCTCTGCATGTCGACTGAGCACCTGGCGCACGGTTTCATTGAGCCCGGTGCTGGTCAGGCGCGACTGTACTGCCCCGAAGAACTCGCCGTCGCGCACCACAAACAGCGCCGGCAAATGAAAAACCTGATAACGCTCGACCAGCCCGCCATTGTCCCCGGCATCGATCCAGCACAGCCGGTCGATCGCCAGATCGAGTCTTGGCAATTGCTCACGGGCAAAACGGCAACTGGCGCAGCCGACGCTGGTGAAAATCACCAGCGACACACCGCTCATCGCTAGCAGCCGTTGGTCGGCGTCGAAATCAGTCAGTTCCAATTCGACCACTATACTGGGGGAAACAATGTCAAATGGCCGACACATGGAGTTTGTGTTCATGGGACGTTTTCTACCTCACCCTGACGATGTGCCCGTCGAGTTAACGTTGCTCAAGCATGAGTGCATTTCGCGGCAACGGCTGCACACTATCAGCCTCGGCGGCATGGCTTGCAATTACCACCGCGCCTGGCGCCACGGTACGGCGCTGGAAGTACGCATGCCAACCTTGAATCCCGATTTGCGCTATCTGGGCTATGTGGCCTGGTGCCTGCGACGCAAGCGCGGCTACCTGGTGGGCATTGCCTTCGTCGACGAACAGATGCTGTTCAGTGCGCGAATGGGCGAGCAGGTTTGCCAGATCGAACGTTATTGCCGCCTGCGTGACGCACACGAAGACCTGCAGGATATTCAGGCCCTGGCCCTCGACTGGGTCCAGCAGCATGCCGACGAGTTCTCTCACGACACGGTTCGCAAGGCATTTGCACAGCCTGCGCTGGGTTAGGCGACGCTCTCAATTAGTGAGAATGCCCCTAAAACCGGTGTCTGCCCATTGTCGAGCAGGCGCCTAACGCGCTAAGGTTCGGCTCCCCGACGCGCTTAATTTGCTGTGCTCCGCCGCGCGGGTTCGCTGGCGGCCGGCACCCGTGACCTGACGAGTAAACGATGGCTGATTTACCGATCAACGACCTAAACGTCGCCTCCAACGAGACCCTGATCACTCCCGATCAGCTCAAGCGTGATATCCCTCTGAGCGACGCGGCCCTGCGCACCGTCACCAAGGGCCGCGAAGTCATTCGCAACATTCTTGATGGCACCGACCACCGATTGTTCGTCGTGATCGGCCCTTGCTCGATCCACGACATCAAGGCGGCCCACGAATACGCCGAGCGCCTGAAAGTGCTTGCCGCAGAAGTGTCCGATACCTTGTATCTGGTCATGCGCGTGTATTTCGAGAAGCCACGTACCACTGTCGGCTGGAAAGGTCTGATCAACGACCCGTACCTGGATGACTCCTTCAAGATTCAGGACGGTCTGCACATCGGTCGTCGGTTGCTGCTGGACCTGGCCGAGATGGGCCTGCCGACCGCCACTGAAGCCCTCGACCCGATCTCCCCGCAATACTTGCAGGACCTGATCAGCTGGTCGGCCATCGGCGCGCGCACCACCGAATCCCAGACTCACCGTGAGATGGCTTCCGGCCTGTCTTCGGCTGTCGGCTTCAAGAATGGCACCGATGGCGGCTTGACCGTGGCGATCAACGCCCTGCAGTCGGTTTCCAGCCCGCACCGTTTCCTGGGCATCAACCAGGAAGGTGGCGTGTCGATCGTCACCACCAAGGGCAACGCCTACGGTCACGTGGTCCTGCGCGGTGGCAACGGCAAGCCGAACTATGATTCGGTCAGCGTCGCGCTCTGCGAGCAAGCGCTGAACAAGGCGAAGATCAAGCCGAACATCATGGTCGATTGCAGCCACGCCAACTCCAACAAGGATCCGGCCCTGCAACCGCTGGTGATGGAGAACGTCGCCAACCAGATCCTCGAAGGCAACCAGTCGATCATCGGCCTGATGGTCGAAAGTCACCTGAACTGGGGCTGCCAGGCCATCCCGAAAGACCTCGCCGACTTGCAATACGGCGTGTCGATCACCGATGCCTGCATCGATTGGTCCGCTACAGAAACCACCTTGCGCAGCATGCACGCCAAGCTCAAGGATGTGCTGCCCAAACGCGCTCGCACCTGATCACGTTTCGCTGCACACAAAAACGCCGGGCTAAACCCGGCGTTTTTTTGTGTTCGTATTTTGAGGTTACTGGCTCAGCTTCGCGGCATGCCGTTGGTGGCGCTCCATGTAGCGCTCGACGTAAGAGCACGATGGAATGACGGTGTAACCCATTTCTTCAGCGTACTGCAGCGCCTGTTCGGTCAATGCGGCCGCGATGCCGCGCCCCCGCAATGCGTTGGGCACGAAGGTGCGATAGATATCCAGGGTCTGTTTCCCCAGATCCATATAGGTCAGGTAGGCACGATGACCGTCCACATTGGTCTCGAACTGATGACCAGCCTGGTCATGGTGGATGGACAACGCCTCGCTCATCACTACTCCTCGCGGGTCTTGAATTCTGACCCCTACCTTACCGATGTTTTTCCGGCGAAGGAACATCTACGCCACCCCGTGCCTGAATGGACACCGAGAAGAGCTGCACCGATCTCGCGCAACCGAGCACGTATCAAATAGTAGGCGCCATTGGCAGAAATGCTCAAGGTACGCTCGTCATCGCGCTCAGTGGGCGGGTGCTGCTCCGGGTGACGCAGGGACGGCTCGACCGGAGATATCCTCGGGTCGATAGCCTGATCATTGCCGGATGTTGAGACTTAAGACGAACGCGCGCTCTTAAAGTCACCATCAAGATGGATAAAGATTATGAGAGCCACGGCGCAAAATCCGAACAAAAGTATGGACGAATCCATATAGACAGACTTTAGCCAAGAATGAGAAAAACAGCGGTGAGTGCACGGAGCTTTTTTCGGCGGCTCGCTCATCTCGGGCCTCCTAGCTGGATATTTTTTAAACAATGCAGTTAAAAGTTGCTCGAAAAAGAATCAACGCCTACAATTTTTTTTGCTTCTTGCTACACGTCAGTTTACTTACTAGAAGTAATGGGTAGTATGTACGCCGGCTATTTCCTCACCCTGAGGAGACAGCTACTTAATAGAAAGTCCTTGAAGGGGAACACGATGAACAACGTTCTGAAATTCTCTGCTCTGGCTCTGGCCGCAGTTCTGGCTACCGGTTGCAGCAGCGTATCGAAAGAAACCGAAGCACGTCTGACTGCTACTGAAGACGCAGCAGCTCGCTCCCAGGCTCGTGCAGACGAAGCTTACCGTAAAGCTGATGAAGCTCTGGCTGCTGCTCAAAAAGCACAACAGACTGCTGACGAAGCTAACGAGCGTGCTCTGCGCATGCTGGACAAAGCTAGCCGCAAGTAATAATCCTTCGGGGTTGTTATCAAGCCGACCCATTTATGGGTCGGCTTTTTTTTTGCCCGGTGTTTCCTGCTGGCCATAAAAAACCCGCCGACGCAGCCTGCCTCGGCGGGTTCTTTTCATGCATTACTGCAGCGGGTCGATCGGCGCACTCGTCACCATCGGCGCGGAAGTGTTCGGCACTGCGATTTCCACCGGCAGGCCATCTTCAGCAGCGACCACATCACGCACCACATCCCAATTCATGCGCAGGTTGTTGGTGATGTCCTCGCGCTTGAGCATCGCGTTGATCACCGCAGTGTGCTTGTCGACCACCGACGGGTTGCCCTTGTCGTCCACCGGGGTGTGCGCTTCCAGATACACCTTGCCCCCACTGATGCCAAACTTGTAAGGGTCGTTGATGATGCGCACCGACGTCCCGACCGGCACCATGCCCGCCATTTCCAGCACGTTGTTGTTGAACATGCGGAAGCAGCCGTGGCTGGTGCGCATGCCGATGCCGAACTTCTTGTTCGAGCCGTGGATCAGGTAGCCCGGCGTGCCCAGGGTGAATTTGAACGGCCCCAGTGGATTGTCCGGGCCGGCCGGCACCACGTTCGGCAACGGATCGCCGTCAGCGGCGTGCTCGGCCTTGATCGACGCTGGAGGGGTCCAGGTCGGATTCGGCGTCTTCGCGATGATGCTGGTGTGGGCAATCGGCGAGCCCCAGCCTTCACGGCCGATACCCAGCGGGAAGGTGTACACCACGTTCCGGCCTTTCGGGTAGTAGTAGAGGCGGTATTCAGCCAGGTTGATGACGATGCCTTCACGCGGGCCCGGCGGCAGGATGAAACGTGTCGGCAGCACCACTTCGGTGCCAGCACCTGGCAACCATGCATCAACGCCAGGGTTGGCCGCGACCATTTCCGAATAGCCCAGATCGTAGGTGGTGCCAAGGTCGGCGAAGGTGTCTTCGTACTTGGCCTTGATCACTTGCACCTGACCGATGATATCTTCACCGGGCGGTGGCAGGGGCAGCTCCAATGCGGCTACGGGGCCCGCCACACAAAGGGCGGCAAGAGACAAGCAGCGGGTGACGGCAGGAAAACGCGGCAACATCCGGAAAATCCTTCGCATGATCAGACAAGGGTATAAAAACGCGATTGTACACTGGCATCTGGAATTTCGGGGAGTTGGCCGATAGCAAGCTATCTTTGAGCCTTTACAGTTCGAACCGCAGTTCCGGCCAGATCGGCGAGGTGCCACGTTTTTGCGATTCCAGAATGGCCCGGCACAGCGAGCACAAGCGCTGATCCTGGAACACCCGGCGGTCGACACTCGACCAGCGCGGTTGCGCGGGCAGCAGACTGCCGCACAAGGTTCGATCGGCCGAGCCGCCCAGTTCCAGCTGACGGGTCACCAGATGCACCCGCACTTCCTGGCAGGCGAACAGATCCAGCTGTTCGTCAGGCTCGATCAGTTGGTAGGCAAATAGGGACCAGGCAGGACGCGGCATCGGGGGCTCCAAATCGGGGCGCCACCTTAGCCGAAACACCGCCGCTAGAAAAGCGTCAAAGCAGCGGTTTCAGTGTCGGCCAGACATTTTCCAGCAACTTGTCCTGAGCGCCCGCAGCCGGGTGCAATCCGTCGGCTTGCATCAAGTCAGGATGACCGCCCACGCCGTCGAGAAAAAACGGTACCAGCGGGATGTTTTTCTCCTCGGCCAGCGCGCTGTAGACCTTCGCAAAAGCCTCGGTATAACGAACGCCGTAGTTGGGTGGCAACTGCATGCCGAGCAAAAGCACCTTGGCGCCACTGTCCCTGGAGCTGTCGATCATCGACGCAAGGTTTTGTTGCAAATTAGCTGGGGGCATTCCACGCAGGCCATCGTTCCCGCCCAACTCGAGGATCACCAGCTCAGGCTTATGCTCTGCAAGCAGCGCAGGCAGGCGCGCCTGGCCTCCGGCACTGGTGTCGCCGCTGATGGAGGCATTGACCACCTTATCGTCGAAACCTTCGCGCTTGAGCCGTTGCTCAAGCAGCGACACCCACCCCAAGCGGGTATCCAGTCCGAAACCAGCGCTGATACTATCGCCAACGATCAGGACAGTACCCGCCGCTGCGTTCTGGGCCATGCACATCAAGGCCAGGCCAGCACTCAAAAACCACACACGCATCGGATTCTCCATGGGCGCAAGCATTCTCACCGCGAAGAACCTCAGCAAAGTGGTCCCCAGCGCGGAAGGTGAACTGACTATCCTGCACGAACTCAGCCTGGAACTGAACAAGGGCGACAGCCTGGCCATCGTCGGCGCCTCCGGTTCCGGCAAATCCACCCTCCTCGGCCTGCTCGCCGGCCTCGATTTGCCGAGCAGCGGTGAAGTCACCCTCGCCGGCCAGGGCCTGAGCAGTCTCGATGAAGACCAGCGCGCGCGCATTCGGGCCGAGCATGTCGGGTTTGTGTTTCAGTCGTTTCAACTGCTGGACAGCCTCAACGCGCTGGAAAACGTCATGCTGCCGCTGGAGCTCGACGGCCGCAAAGATGCCCGCGAACGTGCTACTCAGTTGCTCCAGCGCGTTGGCCTGGGCCAGCGCCTGACCCACTCGCCACGCCAGCTCTCCGGTGGCGAACAGCAGCGCGTAGCGATTGCACGTGCGTTTGCCGCCGAACCCGATGTGCTGTTCGCCGACGAACCCACCGGCAACCTCGACAGCCACACCGGCGAGCGCATCAGTGACCTGTTGTTCGAACTCAACCAGGAACGCGGCACGACCCTGGTGCTGGTGACCCACGACGAACGCCTGGCACATCGCTGCCGGCGCCTGATCCGCCTTGAAGCCGGCCTGCTGGTCGCCCCTCTGGAGCCTTGATGGCACGCCTGCCGCTGTTGCGCCTGTTCAGCCTTGCCATCCGCCAACTCCTGCGCGATGCCCGCGCCGGTGAGCTGCGTGTGTTGTTCTTCGCCCTGGTGGTTGCCGTGGCGGCGAGTACCGCCATTGGTTATTTCGGTGCTCGCCTGAACGGCGCCATGATGTTGCGCGCTACCGAGTTTCTTGGCGCCGACCTGTTGCTTGAAGGCAGCTCTCCCGCGCGTCCGGAACAGATCAAAAGTGGCACGGAACTGGGGCTCGAACACGCTCAAGTGGTGGAATTCTCCAGTGTCATCGCCACCGACAACGGCATTCAGCTGTCCAGCATCAAGGCCGCCGACGACGTTTATCCGCTGCGCGGCGAACTGAAAAGCGCCCCGGCGCCCTTCGCCCCGGAAGAAGCCGGTGGCGGACCGAAACCCGGCGAGGCCTGGGTCGAAGCGCGGCTGCTGACTGCGCTCGACCTGAAGATCGGCGACAGCATAGACGTCGGAATGCGTACGCTGAAGCTGGCGCGAGTGCTGACCTATGAACCGGATCGTGCCGGCAATTTCTACAGCCTCACGCCGCGGGTATTGATCAACCTCAGCGACCTCGCTGCGACCGGGGTGGTGCAGCCCGGCAGCCGGGTCAGTTACCGCGAACTCTGGCGCGGAAAAGCCGAGGCACTGGAAACCTATCGTCAACTGATCAAACCCGGCCTGGCCGCCAACCAGCGCATTCAGGATGCCCGCGACGGCAACCGGCAGATCGGCGGTGCGTTGGGCAAGGCCGAACGCTACTTGAACATGGCCAGCCTGGTCGCAGTTCTGTTGTCCGGCGTGGCCGTGGCGCTGTCGGCAACACGCTTCGCCACTCGCCGATTCGACGCCAGTGCGTTGCTGCGTTGCCTGGGTCTGTCGCGTCGGGAAACCATGGTGCTGTTCAGTTTGCAGCTGACGGTACTTGGCCTGCTCGCCAGCCTCAGCGGCGCACTGCTAGGCTGGCTTGCACAGCTTGGATTGTTCGCGTTGCTGCATGATTTGTTGCCAACCGACGTACCACCGGGCGGTCTGTTTCCCGCCATCGCCGGGATCGGCACCGGGCTGGTGGCCTTGGCCGGTTTTGCCCTGCCGCCCCTGGCGGCACTCGGTCGAGTGCCGCCGCTGCGGGTGCTGCGTCGGGACATGCTGCCGATTCCTTCCAGCACGTGGATGGTCTATGGCGCCGCGCTGGGCGCCCTAGGCCTGATCATGTGGCGTCTGAGCCTCGATCTGGTGCTGACCTTCGCCTTGCTCGGCGGCGGCGTGATCGCGGCGGTTATACTGGGCGGCCTGCTGTTGCTGCTGCTCAAAAGCCTGCGTCGGATGCTGGCACGCGCCTCTTTGCCCTGGCGCCTTGGGCTGGGCCAACTGCTGCGTCATCCTCTAGCGGCAGCGGGACAATCCCTGGCGTTCGGTCTGATCCTGTTGTCCATGGCGTTGATCGCGTTGTTGCGCGGCGAGTTGCTGGACACCTGGCAGAACCAGTTGCCGAAAAACGCGCCGAACTATTTCGCCCTGAACATTCTGCCCGCCGACAAACAGGCTTTCACTGATCGACTGATCGAACTGTCAGCCCAATCGGCGCCGCTGTACCCGGTGGTGCCGGGACGACTAATCAGCGTCAACGGCGAGCCGGTGCAGGAAATCGTCAGCAAGGATTCGGCGGGTGACCGGGCTATCCAGCGTGACCTGAGCCTGACCTGGGCTGCAGACCTGCCGGCGGGCAACAAACTCACGGCGGGCAACTGGTGGAGCGAACAGCCAGCCGATGACGTTCCTGGCGTGTCGGTGGAAGGCAAGGTTGCCGAAAGCCTGAAGCTCAAGCTCGGCGATCACATGGTCTTTACCGTCGGCGGGGTCAATCGCGAAGCGAAGGTCACCAGCTTGCGGGAGATCAACTGGGACAACTTCCAGCCAAACTTCTTCATGATCTTCCAGCCTGGCACGCTGAAGGATTTGCCCGCGACCTACCTGACCAGTTTCTATCTGGCGGCGGGTCACGATCAGCAGATTGTCGACCTGTCCAGGGCCTTCCCGGCGGTGACCATTCTGCAAGTCGAAGCCTTGCTGGAGCAACTGCGCAGCATCCTCGCCCAGGTCACCCTGGCCGTGGAATACGTGCTGCTGTTTGTATTGGCGGCGGGGATGGCAGTGTTGTTCTCGGGCTTGCAGGCGACCCTCGATGAGCGCATTCGCCAAGGCGCCCTGTTACGAGCACTGGGTGCCGAACGGCAGTTGCTGGTCAAGGCGCGGCGGATCGAGTTCGGTTTGCTCGGCGCGGTCAGCGGGCTTTTGGCGGCGTTGGGTTCGGAACTGGTGAGCCTGGTGCTTTACCGCTATGCCTTCGACCTGCCATGGCATCCGCATCCGTGGCTGCTGGTGTTGCCATTGATTGGCGCGGTGCTGATCGGCGGCGCCGGTGTATTCGGTACCCGCCGTGCGTTGAATGCCAGCCCCCTGACAGTGTTGCGCGAGGGTTGATAGACTCAAGGCCTTTCCATCACAAGAAGTTGCCATGAGCCGTTATCGCCCTCCCCGCACCGCTGGCACCGCGCTGATCACCCCCGAAGGTGAAGCGCGGATGCGGGCCGAGTTTCATGAGCTCTGGCATGTCCGTCGGCCTCAGGTGACGCAATCGGTCAGCGAGGCGGCGGCCCAGGGGGATCGTTCGGAAAACGCCGAGTACACCTACGGCAAAAAGATGCTGCGCGAAATCGACAGTCGCGTGCGCTTTCTCACCAAGCGTCTCGAAGCACTGAAGGTTGTCAGCGAGAAGCCCAGCGACCCGAACAAAGTCTACTTCGGCGCCTGGGTCACCATCGAAGATGAAGACGGCAAAGAGTCACGCTACCGCATTGTCGGGCCGGATGAACTGGACTTGAAACTGGGCCTTATCAGCATCGACTCGCCGCTCGCCCGCGCGTTGATCGGCAAGGCGCTGGACGCCGAGGTTCGGGTCCAGACACCCACGGGAGAGCAATGCGTGTACATCGTGGCGATCGAGTATGTCTAAAACTTCAGCGGCGCGTGATCAAACCTTGCCGGGCAACCCGGGTCAGCTGCCTGATCACCTCTGGCGCCTCTTCGACGCTGGGCGATTGAATCACCGCCAGATCAAAACTGTCGCTGGCAAATCGCGCCAGTGATTCACCGTCTTCGACAAACTGGATCAGGAACGCTGCGGGGCCGCCGGTACGACGTGGCCAGCCATCGAGATAACGCAGGAGCGTCGGCTGATGTTTTCCGCCAAGCAGGATTTTTGGATTGCGCTGGGTGAGGTGTGCCGTGATCGGCGCGGGGCGTACAACAGGGCTTAGTGCATTCATTGGGTCGTGTCTCTGCCTCAAAAGTCTGCATGGCAGGTGAGAGGCAACACCGAACCAGCGCTTTAGCGGTATTTCGAAGCCTGTTTCAAGCTTCTATCGGCAACTGAATGAGTCACCTGGCGCCCCGCAAGTAGCTGTTTAAATCGGCGCATGAGCAGCATCCTAGAGAAGCTGACCGGACAGTGTCAAGAATGACGCGCAACAAAAAGGCCCGCGCAATGCGGGCCTTTTCGTTGAGCCAGAGCGGTCAGTCAGCGATCGCGCGGTCTACCGACAGTTTGCCGGCACCCTCAATCAGTACAGCGATGCTGCCGCCGAGCAAGGCCAGGGCGAATTCATAACCGTTGTTGGACATGAACAGACCGTGGCTGATGTGCACGGTGAAAATGGCAACCAGCGAAAGGAAGGTCAGCCCCAGCGCTGCCGGGCGTACCAGCAGACCGATGATCAAGGCCAGACCGCCGAAGAACTCGGTACCACCGGACAGGATCGCCATCAGGTGACCCGGTGCCAGACCCAGGCTTTCCATGTACTGCGCGGTGCCGGCAATGCCGTAACCACCGAACATGCCGAAGAGCTTCTGGGCGCCGTGAGCGGCAAAGATGATACCGACGAAGATCCGCAGAACGGTCAAGCCGTAGCCTGCGCGGGTAAACAGTACCTTGTTGATCAGTGTGCTCATGCTATGTCATCCATTGTGATTGTGTGTTGGTTGGCCGCTATATTAATCGATAAACGCGATGCTAAAAGCGCAATTTTTGCGACATAACAATCAGTTTAGTCGATCATTTCCGTGAGACAACTTTCTGCCCCTGGGGCTCCAACGATTCCCTCTCACGATCGAACGCCAAGTAATACTTGTTCACGCTATTAACATAGCTGACGGCGCCCATTCCCACCTGCTCCATGGCAATGCGCTCGACCTGGAAGAACCACTGATTGGGATTCAGGCCACGGCGCCGGGCTTCGGCGCGCATGCCCTGCACCCGTTCCGGCCCCATGTTGTAAGCCGCCAGCACAAACGCCATGCGCTCGCGCTCGTTGAGTTTGGGGCTTGCGAAGAACTTGCGTCGGATCATCGCCAGGTACTTGGCACCGGCCTGCACATTGGCATCGAGGTTCTGAATGTTATTGACCCCGACGCGCTGGGCGGCGGACGGAGTGATCTGCATCAGGCCGGTGGGGCCGCTGCCACTATGGGCATTGGGTTGCAGGGCGGATTCCTTGAAGGCCAGTGCCGCCAGGTTCAACCAGTCCATGCCTTGGGCATCCGCGTGCTTTTGCAGCACAGGGCGAAGTTTTTCCAGACGCTGCCGATCAGCCTTGGCCAATGGATAGTGCACTTGATACAGACGTCGATAGATGCGCAGGAACGCCGCATCCTGGTCCGACGGTTTCTTGTAGGTCGTCAGGAAACGATCAATGCTCGCGCGCAGCATCGAAGCGTCGCGGCGCACAAACCAGAACTCCTCGCCCGGCTCGCTGATCAGCACCTGCTTATCGAAGCGCAACTTGGGCAGGATCTTGCCCCAGCGCTCGGCAATCGGTTGCTCGACGATGGTCAGATGAAAGATCCCGCCCTGGACCATTTCCAGAACGTCTTCGACCGCCAGACTGGGATCGACCCATTCGATTTTCACCGGTGCCAGTTTGTGCAATGCAAGCTTTGAATTGATCTGACTGACCGCATCCCCGGCCGCACTGCCGGTGGGCAGCGCCAGGGTTTTACCCGAGAGTTGTTCGACGCGGGTGTAACGACGTTCACCCTTGATGCCCACCAGCACCAACGGGATGTTGCTGGCAATCGGTTCACTGCTGCTGACCGCATGGCCCGGTTGCAAATCGAGCAGTTCCCCCGGCGCCACCAGGTCGCCTTCCCCGCGCTGCAAGGCACCGAGCAGTTGGTCCTTGCCTTTGGGAATGATCTTGAGGGTGATTTCCTGACCGTCACGGGCGTGACCGTTGAGGTATTGCTCGAAGGCGCGCAGGCGGTGGTATTCGACGCCGATAGACTGGCCCTGGACTTCGCCGGAACTGTTGCGGCTTTGGTTGACCAGCACCCGCAACACACGACTGCTGCGAATTTCCGCCAGGTCACGGACCTTGGCCGCCGGCACGGCTTGCAGCGGGCCGGCCAGACGCGCGACCGCCGGCATCGGCAGCAGCAACGAACAGCACAGCAGTAGCAACATCGAGGGACGTGTCATCCACTCTCCGGAAAGATTACTGGGCCGACCTCACGAGTTTTCATGAAATCGAACGACAGAAACAGAGCGCCTTGAGCGCTGACAAAGTGCGAAAGACTGGCACAGTGATGGCATCTTGGCCACCCCAGCCTGTCTCGCGGCATCAAGAGACAGCTTTAACTCGTTGTAGTTCTTGGCTTTTCTTATAAATCTACAGCTCTGATATGCTTTCCGGCCTTTGGTCCGAGGTAGCACCATGCAACTCATCGATATCGGCGTCAACCTGACCAACCCCAGTTTTGCGGATAAACACCAGGCCGTACTTGATCGCGCATATGCCGCGGGGGTCTGCCAATTGGTGCTGACCGGCACCAGTGTCGATGGCAGCGAACAGGCCCTGGAACTGTGCCGGCAACTGGACGAAACGGCTCAGCGGCTGTTCGCCACTGCAGGCATTCACCCTCATTCGGCCAGCGACTGGAACGCCGACAGCGCTCAGCGCCTGCGCGCTTTGCTCAAGGAACCCAACGTAGTGGCCGTGGGTGAATGCGGGCTGGATTTCAATCGCGATTTCTCGCCGCGCCCCCAGCAGGAAAAAGTCCTCGAAGAGCACCTGGCGATGGCGGTCGAATTGCAATTGCCGGTGTTCCTCCATGAGCGCGATGCCAGTCAGCGGCTGCTGGAAATCCTTCGTGATTACCGTGACCAACTGCCGGCCGCGGTGGTGCATTGCTTCACCGGGGAAAAGAAGGCGCTGTTCAGCTACCTCGATCTGGATTTGCACATCGGCATCACCGGCTGGATCTGCGACGAGCGCCGGGGCACGCATTTGCATCCGTTGGTGAAAGAGATCAAGCGCGGGCGTTTGATGCTGGAGAGCGATGCGCCGTATCTGTTGCCACGCAGCTTGCGACCAAAGCCGAAGAACGGTCGCAATGAACCGGCGTACTTGACGGAGGTGTTGCGGGAGGTGGCGTTGCATCGGGGGGAAACGGAAGAGGATCTGGCGGCCCACACAACCGCCTGTGCCCGCGCGTTCTACGGCCTGCCCTCAATCCCCCAGTAACCACAAATCCCCTTGTGGGAGTGAGCCTGCTCGCGATTGCGGTCTGAAAGTCACCTCAATGTTGAATGTTCCACCGCTATCGCGAGCAGGCTCGCTCCCACAATTGATCCACATCAAGTTCAGAATCGCTGCATAGCGGCACAATGATGGCACCTTGCCAATGCTGTTTCCGCTATCAGAGAAGACCTCCATGGGTGCCTGGCTTAGCAACATCTCGCTGAAATACAAATTCTGGGCGGTCAATGCGGTCGCCTTCTTCACCACGCTCTTGCTGGTGTTGTACGCCGTGCAGCTCGAACAACAGGCCCGCAGCCACGCCTCTCAAGTGTCGGCTCAGGCTCAGGCGCGCTTGCTCAATGCCTGGCCTGCCGGACAACCGCTGCCCAAGACCGATAACCTGCTGACCTTCAGTCGCGGGCAGGCCCCGCTGCTGAACGAGCAGCCGGTGCTGGAACTGGCCGATGCCCATGGCTGGGTCGAAATCAACGTCATGCCGCTGTTCGGCGACAACCCGCTGATGGGTGCCGAGGTGTTCCCCCGCCCCGATGGTCAGCAGGTCGCGGTGGTCGCCCATGGCCCGAGCCTGAGCCAGGTGTTCGGCGAACGCTTCGCCCACTACGCAGTGGCGGTGTTCATTCTGATGCTGGCGATGCTTGGCGCTTCGCAGTTGTTGATCCGGTTCCTGCTGAGCCAACTCAACACCTTGAAAGATGTGATGCTCCACGTCGAGAAAACCGGCGACCTGTCAGCCCGTGTGCCGCTGGCCTGCAAGGACGAAGTCGGGCAGATGGCCAATGCCTTCAACGCGATGCAGGCCGGTTACCAGCGAGTGGTCAACACCGTCGCCAGCACCGCCCGGCAACTGGATGTCGGCGCGGCAAGACTGGCCTCGAGCATGAACGAGGTGCGTCACGGCATGCTTGGCCAGCAAAGCGAAACTGATCAGGCCGCCACGGCGATCAACGAAATGACCGCCACCGTCTATCACATCGCCCAGCACGCTGGCGCAACCCGCGACCTCTCGCAAACTGCTGACACCTTGGCCGGCAGCGGGCAGGAAGTGGTCAGTCGGGTGCAGAAATCCATCGCCGGGTTGTCCGGCGGCGTGCAGCAGACGGCCAAGATGATCCAGCGCCTGGCCGAGGACAGTCAGAAAATCAACGGCGTGGTCGGCGTGATTCACAGCATTGCCGAGCAGACCAATTTGCTGGCCCTGAATGCTGCGATTGAAGCGGCCCGGGCCGGCGAAATGGGCCGCGGCTTTGCGGTGGTCGCCGATGAGGTGCGCAACCTGGCCAAGCGCGTGCAAACCTCGACCGACGAGATCACGATCATGGTTTCCGCGTTGCAGGCCGGGACTCGGGACGCGGTGGACTTCATGCAGGAGAGCTCGTTCAAGGCCGATGACTGCGTGCAACAGGCCCAAGAGGCTGGCGTCGCACTGGCGCAAATCACCAGTGCGGTGGCGCAGATGCGCGAAAGCAATACGCAGATTGCAGTGGCGGCCGAGCAGCAGAGTCAGGTCGCGGAAGAAATGAATCGGGCGGTGGTGAGTATTAGGGATGTGACCGAGAACACGGTGCAGCAGACGGTGGATTCGGCGACTACCAGTAATGAGCTGGCGGCGTTGGCCGGGGAATTGAACAAGGCTATAGGGCAGCTCAAACTTTGAAGGCCCCTTCGCGGGCAAGCCTCGCTCCTACAGGGAATTGCGCGCTCTTGATGTTGTAGGAGCGAGGCTTGCCCGCGAAGGCGTCAGCCCGGTCAACATCAATCCTGACCATGACCGCTATCACTTCGATAGCCAACCTTGATTCGCTGCTCGCAGTGACCACGCCTATTCTTCAATCATGTGTTCAACATGGATCGAGGATTAGCATCATGGGCAAACGTCACCCCAACCTACCCGCCTGGCAATGGCGAGCCTACCCGGGCAATCACCAGCACCCGACCAATCTGGTGTTGCACCTGATTGCCGTGCCGCTGTTCATCGTGGCGTTTTTGCTGATTGTTTCCGGGGTGTTCGGCCTGAACTTCGTGAACTTCGCCATCGGTGTCATTGGCGTGATCGCCGCGCTGGGCTTGCAGCGCCACGGCCACAGCCTGGAGGCGCAAGCCTCCGAGCCGTTCAGTGATCGTAAGGATGCGCTGTCGCGATTGCTGGTCGAGCAGTTCCTGACCTTTCCACGGTTTTTCCTCAGCGGCGGCTGGTGGCGCGCCTGGCGTGAGCGCCACCGTCGTCACTGATCAGGCGAAAATCGTCACCGTCTGCCGACTCATGGCGATCAACTGACCGTCCGCGCTCCACAATTTCGCGGCCGCGTGACCGTAGCCATCGGCACCATGCTCGATTTCCACCAGGTATTTGCACCAGTCCAGCGTGCTCAACTCGAGCAAAGGCTGGACGAATTCGATGGTCCAGGTCAGCGTGCTGCCCATCGCGGGTTTGCTCAGGTGTGGCAACAGGGCCGGTGGCCAGGCGTCCACCAGCGCCAGAATATGCGACTCGCCGAGCGCCTCTTCCTTCACATCCCCACGCAAACGCACCCAGCCACCCATCTCGCGGGATTTGTTGCCGGTGAACGGCAGACCGCCGACACTCCAGCGCATCGCCAGATGCTGCATGAATTCCGGGAGTACGCCTTTGATATACGGCAGTTCCTGGCAATCGTCCCAGTGTTTCATTTCAGGTGCCGGCTCGGCCGCGACCGCCACTTCGGAAGGTCGCGAGGCACCGAAGCTGCCCTGGATCAACGTCACCACTTGCCCCTTCTGCATCGCCCGGCCCAGCACCTGGCTGACGGCTTTACCTTCGCGCAGAACATCGACCTCAAAACTGACCGGCACTTCGGGTTCGACTGGCCCGACAAAGGTGATCGCCAGCGAACGCACCGGCCGATCCGCCGGGACTTTTGCGCGCATGGCTTCGTATTGCAACGCGGCCACCAGGCCACCGAAACTGGCACGCCCCTGAGCCCATTCGGCCGGGATAGACAGCGCCAGCGGCTGGCTGCGGACGGCGTCGAGCAGATCGGAAAAGCGCATGGAGACCTCGGAGAGCGAAAAAGGATGGAGGGATCTTAACCAGCCCGCGGAGACGGCACAGCGCTTATTCCGGCCAAAAGCACTGACAGATGAGCCGCACGGGGCTCAGTGCTCAACACAAAACCACTGTGGGAGCGAGCCTGCTCGCGATAGCGGTCTGTCAGCCAGCCCTGATGCCGACTGATACACCGCTTTCGCGAGCAGGTTCGCTCCCACATTTGATCGGGGGGGTTCAGGATTTGAAGCAGGCGTCGCTGAGTTTGTCGAGGACGCGGTCGGCGCGGCTTTCGGCCTTGGCCATGGTGGCTTTCCAGACGGCGACACAAGGTTGCAGATCGGGTTCCTGTTCAGCCTTGGCCAGCCATTGAAAACAGTCATGCCAGTCGCCCAGGGCACCTTGCGCCGACCTCAAACGTGGCATCGCCGCGTCAGGCAATCGGTCAAGTTCGGGATAGGCGTCGATGCCATAGCGCACGCGCTTGATCAACAGGCGCAAGCGATGGCGATCATGGGCAGGATCGTGCAGGGCCTGATCGAGTTTCTTCCACTGTTTGGCGAGGCGTTTTTCGATGCGTTTGCGCAGGCCCTTGAGCAAGCCCTGACGCTCGCAGGCGCGGAGAAAACGCGGAAAGGCATCGAGGATCATCAGTAGCTGCGTGACCTCGGGGCTTGTCGCCACCGCCGGATAAGCCGTGGCCATCTGCGCCATGCGTCGTTGCGCTGCTTCGGGTTGATCGTGCTTGAGCAAGTAAGCCGCCAGCACTTCGCGATCACGCAACGGTGTGGTCAGCTCACCCACCCGGGACGCCGCCGCTTCCAGCTGCTCGACGCCGGGAAGCCCACGCAACGGCCGCAACAGGCTGCGCAAACGGCGAACCGTCGTGCGCAGGTCGTGCAACGCTTCCGGGTCGGTGCGCGCACTCAGGCGCGCCTGGCAAGCCAGCAGACGAACTTCCAGGCTCAGTACTTGAGCCACCAACCGATCAACCAAGGCAGACATCGTTTGCTCCCTGAAGCGAATTTCCTTAAGCCTAGATCATGCCTCAACGACCAGCGCGTGACTCACGAATATAGAAGCGCGCCTTCTCGGCTTTTTTGGTGCAGCCCTCGAAGCCTTCGAACTGCTGCTGAGTCTTGGCCGCCGTCAACAGCGACAAGGCCTTGGAATAGCTGACGGTGCCGGCGAAACCCTCGGCCTTGGCCAGGTCCAGTTCATGCCACGCCGCGTCGAGCCCGCTACCGCAGCTGTCACGATAAGCGGTTTTACCGGCACAACCGGCGAGTGCCAGGGCAATCAAAGGCACACAGATCCAGGCTTTCATCACTCACACCTCAACATTAGGTAAACAGTCGTGCTGGTAAGACGGTCTGGCACGTGAAAAGTGCCTTGGCCCCGCCACGCAAACTTCAAGCGCCCGCGAGAATACCCACGCGCCGCCATGGAGTGTCGAAAAAACGACGCCCTCGGCCCACCGAGCGACCTTAGCGATTGAAGCGCGCCCCGTGATGGGTGCATTGTTGAACCTTGTCAGACGAGGGCGATTCATGAAAAAGCGTGTCGCACTGGTGCTGGGCTCAGGCGGGGCCCGGGGCTATGCCCATATCGGTGTCATTGAAGAAATCGAACGGCGCGGCTACGACATCGCCTGCATCGCGGGATGCTCGATGGGCGCCGTGGTCGGCGGGATCTACGCCGCCGGCAAACTTGACGATTATCGCGACTGGATCGAGAGCCTGGACTACCTCGATGTGTTGCGTCTGGTGGACGTCAGTTTTCGTCTGGGCGCGATTCGCGGGGAGAAGGTGTTCGGGCAGATCCGCAAGATTGTCGGCGAGATCAACATCGAAGACCTGCGCATCCCTTACACGGCGGTGGCCACCGACCTGACCAACCAGCAGGAAATCTGGTTCCAGGAAGGTTGCCTGCACCAGGCCATGCGGGCCTCGGCAGCGATTCCGAGCTTGTTCACGCCTGTGATGCAGGGCAATCGCATGCTGGTGGACGGTGGCATTCTCAACCCTTTACCAATCGTGCCCGTGGTGTCGAGCCATTGCGACCTGATCATTGCGGTCAATCTCAACTCCACCAACCAGCGCCACTATAAACTGCCGGTGATTCAGCGTCCGCCCGCGTTCAAGACCCGGTTCGACAGCCTGATCAATTCACTGGGTTCAAAATTGCCGTTCCGCCGCAAACAGGCAGAACAATTGCTGCTACTGGAAAAGGAAGCGTTGATGGCCGAAGCGGCCGAGATCAATCCCTGGATCGAATCCGCCGAACCCGAAGCCCAGCAACCGGCAGCCGCCCCTGAGCGCGAAGGCGCCCCGAAGTCCGCGACCGGTTCCTTTATCATCGACAACGTGGGGCCGGCGTCTTTGCTGGACTTGATCAACCAGAGCTTCGAGGTGATGCAGACTTCGTTGGCGCAGTACAAGATCGCCGGGTATCCGCCAGATATCTTGATCAACGTGCCGAAACGGGTGTGCCGCTTTTTCGAGTTTTACAAGGCGCCGGAGTTGATCGCATTGGGGCGGGAGATTGCGCGGGATACGCTGGACAGCTATGAGAACGAGCGGGATTCCTGACGTTTTCGGGTGAATGATCCGGCCTCTTCGCGGGCAAGCCTCGCTCCTACAGGATTTGAGTCGTTCGCGAGCGTTGTGAACAACTCAAATCCTGTAGGAGCGAGGCTTGCCCGCGAAGACAACAGACCGGACACCAAAAAGCTAAAGGCTGCCCTCACTCAACAACCGATACCCAACCCCCGCCTCAGTCACGATGAACCGAGGCTGAGTCGGGTCATCCGCCAGTTTCTGGCGCAAATGCCCCACCACAATCCGCAAATAATGGCTGTCTTCGGTATGGGTCGGCCCCCAGATATCTTTCAGCAGCTGCTGCTGGGTGATCACCCGCCCGGGGTGCCGGGCCAGTTGCGCCAGGACCGCATACTCTTTGCGGGTCAGGGCGACTTCGGTGCTATCGAGCAGCACCCGGCGATAGGCCAGGTCCACGGTCAACGGGCCGAACGTCAGCGCCGCTTGCTGAGCCTCGCCAGCGGGCGCCTGGCGCAACAAGGCGCGCACCCGGGCCAGGAACTCCTGAATACCGAACGGCTTGGTCACGTAATCGTTGGCACCGCCATCGAGTGCTTCCACCTTCTGCCCTTCGCCGGCACGCACCGAGAGCACCAGAACCGGCACTGTCGACCATTCGCGAAACTCGCGCAGCACTTGCTGGCCGTCCATGTCCGGTAAACCGAGGTCGAGCACCAGCAGGTCAGGTTTGTTCAGCGCCGCCTGCGCCAGGCCTTCGGTGCCAGTGCCAGCTTCCAGTACTTTGTAGCCTTGGGAGGCGAGGCTGATGCGCAGGAATTTGCGGATTTGCGGTTCGTCGTCGATGACCAAAATGGTCGCGGTCTGGCTCATGAATTCACATCAAAAAAAAGAAGTAGCAAGAGAGTAGCGCAAGCGCGTTCAGGCTTCACTTTCGTATCCCGGTTGTTCCTGCAAAGGCAAGTGAAGCGTGATGCAGGTGCCGCGCCCCTCAATACCATCGGCGACGCTTATCCGACCGCCATGCGCACCGACCATTCCCTGACAGATAGCCAGCCCCAGTCCAGTGCCCTGCCCGCCCCGATCACCACGCGCAGCGGTATAAAACATGTCGAAAATCTTCGCCCGCTCCTCCTCCGGAATCCCTGGCCCCTCGTCGCTGACCGAGAAAAACAGCTCGCTGTCATCGGCGCCGGCGCGTAATTGCAGACGACCGTGAGGCGGAGAAAAACGCGCGGCGTTTTCCAGCACGTTGACCAGCGCCTGCTCGATCAGCGCGGCATGCACGTACAGCAGCGGCAATTCGGCCGGCACTTCGGTGCTGACCTGCAACGGCGCCAGTACCGCGCGCAGGCGATTGAGTGAGCTGCCGACAATGTCGGCCGGCGACACCCAGTCCCGCGCCAGCTTCAATGCGCCGTGACCGAGGCGGGTCATGTCCAGCAGGTTTTGAATGTAACGGTCGAGCCGCTCGGCTTCATCGCGGGTGCCTTCGAGCAGTTCGCGGCGATCCTCCAGCGGGATGGCTTCACCGAGGGCCAACAGGCTGTCGATGCTGCCACGCATGGAGGTCAGCGGCGTGCGCAAATCATGGGACACGGACGCCAGCAAGGCGCTGCGCAATTGCTCGGTTTCGCCATGCAGGCGCGCCGCCTCCAGGTCTTCGGCCAGTTGCGCACGGGCCAAGGCCTGGGCCAGCGGCTGACTCAACGCCGTCAACAAACGCCGACGCTGGCCGCTCAAAGTCTGGCCTTCTTTGGCACATACGCCCAGCAACGCCAAGGGTCCGTCCTCCACCGACAATGGCCACCACCACCAACGCCCGAACGGCAGCGTGCCGGTGCCCGCGCCCGCCGGCTGGTCGTGTTGCCAGGCCCAATCGGCAGCGGCACGCTCGGCTTCGGAAAACTCCAGCGGGCCACCGGTCTCGACCTTCCAGCCACCCTGGCCGTCGCGGTTGAGCAAGCACAGTTGCAGATCGCTCCAGCCATTGAGGTGCTGGGCCGCCGCGCTGACGACGGCCTGGCGGTCAGTGGCGGCAGTGAGCTTGCGCGACAGGTCGAGCAATTCGGTGGTCTCTTCCTGGGTGTCACGCAACGCCTGCAATTGCCGCCGTTGCCGCGCCGCGAGGTTACCGGTGAGGGCCGCCATCAGCAGGAAGAACAGCAAGGTCAGCACGTCTTCTTCGCGCTGGATACGGAAGGAGAAATTCGGCGGGATGAACAGAAAGTCATAGGTCAGAAACGACAGCGCCGCGCAGGCCAGCGCCGGGCCGAGGCTGCTGCGCACCGCCACCAGCAACACGGCGGCAAGGAACACCAGCGAGATATTCGGCAGCGGTAAGACACTTGCCACGGCCCAGGCCAAAGCAGTGGCCAACACCGTCGCCACTACCGCCAGCGCGTAGTCGAACCACACCAGTGAATGCGCCGAACGCTGACGCGGCTGATGCTGTTCATGATCGCTGTCGAGCACGTTGATTTCCAGCCCGCGCGCATCGCGCAGCAAGCGTGACGCCAGACCGCCACCGAATAGTCGACGACGCAAACGCTGCCGGGATTGACCCACCAGCACCAGGCTGGCGCGGCGTTCGGCGGCGTGCTGGATCAGGGTTTTGGCGACTTCGCCGGCGCGCAGCAACACCACTTCGCCGCCCAGACGCTCGGCCAGTTGCTGGGCACTTTGCAGGCGCAGGCGCGATTGCTCGTCGCGCACGCTGCCGTTGTCCACGTGCACCAGGCTCCATGGCAGGTGCCGACGCTGGGCGACGCGGCTGGCGTGGCGCACCAGGCGCTCGGCCTGAGCATCGCCATCGACGCCCACCAACAATCGACCGCGCACCGCTGGCGCGGCTTGACCAAGCTGTCGATAACCCTGAGCCAGGTCATCGTCAACCTGCGCAGCGGCGGTTTGCATCGCCAGTTCGCGCAGGGCGGTGAGGTTGGTCTGGGTGAAGAAGGCGTCGATGGCCGCCCGCGCCTGCTCCGGCACGTAGACCTTGCCGTCGCGCAGACGCTCAAGCAGCTCGCGTGGCGGCAGGTCGATCAACAGCAGTTCATAGGCTTCTTGCAGCACCCAGTCCGGCAGGGTTTCGCGAACCTGCACGCCGGTGATCCCGCGCACTTGATCATTGAGGCTTTCGAGGTGCTGGACGTTGACCGTGGTGAACACGTCGATGCCAGCGGCGAGCAGTTCCTGGATGTCTTGCCAACGTTTGGCGTGACGGCTGCCGGGGGCATTGGTGTGGGCCAGTTCGTCCACCAGCACCAGCTTCGGCTTGGCCGCGAGCAGGCCGTCGAGGTCCATTTCTTCAAGCATCACGCCACGGTATTCCGAGCGCACCAAGGGCTGTTGCGGCAAGCCGCCGAGCAGTGCTTCGGTTTCGGCACGGCCGTGGGTTTCGACCACGCCAGCGATGACTTTCACGCCCTGGCGCAATTGGGTGTGGGCCGCTTGCAGCATGGCGTAGGTCTTGCCGACACCAGGCGCGGCGCCGAGGA
Organism: Pseudomonas sp. LBUM1660; assembly: GCF_059695935.1. Classification (NCBI taxonomy): domain Bacteria; kingdom Pseudomonadati; phylum Pseudomonadota; class Gammaproteobacteria; order Pseudomonadales; family Pseudomonadaceae; genus Pseudomonas; species Pseudomonas sp. LBUM1660. Next base: position 4,453,956 of record NZ_CP166795.1, read on the forward strand.
ATACCTTGAGCCGGCCACGGCCATCGCGGGGCAGGTCTGCTAACAGCGCGTCGGCGCGGCCGGAGTCACTCATTTGTCATTGCCTTATCTTGATTGATCGTTCCCACGCTCCGCGTGGGAATACAGCTCGGGACGCTCCGCGTCCCCTTCAGAGCCGAACGCGGAGCGTCCGTTGATGCATTCCCACGCAGAGCGTGGGAACGATCATCTTCTACAGGTTTTCCAGCGCGATGTTTAGCGCCAGCACATTCACCACCGGCGGCCCCACCAATGGCTGCTCAATGTGCGCATTCATCAATTGCTGAAGCGTAGACACCGGCAGATTGCGCGCCGCCGCAACACGCCCCAGTTGATAGGCAATCGCTGCCGGTGGCAAGTGTGGATCGAGACCGCTGCCGGAGGTGGTCACCATCGCCAAGGGCACTGGCCCCTGACCGGGCACCAGCAGTTTGTTGGCATCGTCAATCACGCGAGTCGCGAGCGCCGGGTTGCTCGGTGAGAGGTTGCTGGCACCGCTCGCCACGGTGGCAAACGCACCCGCCGATGGCCGTGGGTGGAACCAGGCATCGCCGACGAAATCCTGGGCGATCAGCGACGAGCCGCGGACCTTGCCATCGGCATCGTGGACCAGACTGCCATTAGCTTGATCGGGGAACGCGACCTGGGCAACGCCGGTGACGACCAAAGGGTAAGCGACGCCAGTAATCAGGGTCATCAGCACGAGCAGGCTCAAGGCCGGACGTATCATTGTGGACATTTCAAAATCCTCGAATTCGGACATCACTGTGAAGACACACACATCACCTGTGGCGAGGGAGCTTGCTCCCGCTGGGCTGCGAAACAGCCGTCAACCCGGCGAACGCGGTGTGCCTGAACAAATACGGTGGCGGGGATTGGGCTGCTTCGCAGCCCAGCGGGAGCAAGCTCCCTCGCCACAAAAAGCGGCTCCCACCTACCCATCAACCGTTAAACCAAATGCAACGCCGTCAACAGCATGTCGATCGCCTTGATCCCCACGAACGGCACCAGAATCCCGCCCAATCCGTAGATCAGCAAATTGCGTCGCAGCAACGCCGCCGCACTCGCCGCCTGCACGCGCACGCCGCGCAATGCCAGTGGAATCAGCACCACAATGATCAAGGCGTTGAACACAATCGCCGACAGAATCGCGCTCTGCGGACTGGCCAGATGCATGACGTTCAGCACGCCCAATTGCGGGTAGATCGAGGCAAACAGCGCCGGCAGGATCGCGAAGTATTTGGCCACGTCGTTGGCGATGGAAAACGTCGTCAGCGCACCACGGGTGACCAGCAATTCCTTACCGATTTGCACCACGTCCAGCAGTTTGGTCGGGTCGCTGTCGAGGTCGACCATGTTCGCCGCCTCGCGCGCGGCTTGCGTGCCGTCGTTCATCGCCATGCCGACGTCAGCCTGGGCCAGGGCCGGAGCATCGTTGGCGCCGTCGCCGCACATGGCAACCAGTCGACCGTCGTTCTGTTCGTGGCGAATGCGCGCCAGTTTTTTCTCTGGCGTGGCCTCGGCCAGCACGTCATCGACGCCCGCTTCGGCGGCAATGGCAGCGGCGGTCAGCGGGTTGTCGCCGGTCACCATGACCGTGCGGATGCCCAGTTTGCGCAGTTCGGCGAAACGCTCGCGAATGCCGGGCTTGACCACGTCCTTGAGGTGAATCGCGCCGAGCAATTTACCGTCGGCACAGACCAGCAACGGGGTGCCGCCGCTCTGGGCGATCTTGTCGATTTCACGGGACAAAGATGCAGCCAGATCGGCGCGCTTCATACCAACGAAGGCCAGCAGCGAATCCACTGCGCCCTTGCGATACACGCGGCCCTGATAGTCGACACCGGACAGACGAGTTTCAGCACTGAACGGTACGGCAGTCAGCAGCTCGGCGCTTGGCTCAGGCTGCGGATGCAGACCACGCAGGTACTCAACGATGGATTTGCCTTCGGCCGTATCATCGGCCAGCGAGGCGAACAATGCCCCCTCGGCCAGCTCCTTGGCGGTGACGCCAGGTGCCGCGTAAACCGCGGTGCAACGACGGTTACCGAAGGTGATGGTGCCGGTCTTGTCCAGCAGCAGGACGTGTACGTCCCCCGCCGCTTCCACGGCGCGACCGGATTTGGCAATGACGTTCAGACGCACCAGACGGTCCATCCCGGCGATACCGATGGCGGACAGCAAGCCGCCGATGGTGGTCGGAATCAGCGTGACCAACAACGCCACCAGGAACACCAGCGGCAGGCTGCCGTTGGCGAAGTGGGCGAACGGTTGCAGGGTGACGACCACCAGCAGGAAGATCAGGGTCAGGCCGATCAGCAGGATGTCGAGCGCCACTTCGTTCGGGGTTTTCTGGCGTTTGGCGCCTTCGACCAGGGCGATCATGCGGTCCAGTGTCGACTCGCCCGGGTTGGCGGTGATGCGCACCAACAGCCAGTCGGACACCAGGCGGGTGTTGCCGGTGACGGCCGAACGGTCGCCCCCGGATTCGCGAATCACCGGCGCGGATTCACCGGTAATCGCTGCTTCGTTGACCGCGGCGATACCTTCGATCACCTCGCCGTCACCGGGAATCATTTCCCCGGCTTCGACGCGCACCACATCGTCCTTGCGCAGGCTGGTGGCCGGCACCACTTGAAAGGTGCCATTGGAAGTTTTGCGACGAGCACTCAGCCCTTCGCTGCCGGCCTTGAGGCTGTCGGCGCGAGCCTTGCCGCGACCTTCGGCCAGGGCTTCGGCGAAGTTGGCGAAGAGCACGGTAAACCACAACCACAGGGCGATTTGCGCTGCGACAAAGGTCGGCACGGCGCTGTCGGGAATGAAGCACAACACGGTGGTCAGGATCGCGGTCAGTTCGACCACCAGCATCACCGGCGCGCGTTGCAATTGCCGTGGGTCGAGCTTGACGAAGGCTTGCACCAGCGCCGGGCGCCATAGGGCCGAGATCGCGGTTTTCGGTTGTTCCGGCGCCTTGACGGTGGCGGTTTTAGTTACGGGCATATTCATCATTGACTCCTTAGAAGCCCATGCTCAGGTGTTCAGCGATTGGGCCCAGCGCCAGGGTCGGCAGAAAGGTCAGGCCACCCACCAGCAAAATGGTCACGGTCAGCAAGGTCACGAACAGCGCGCCATGGGTCGGGAAGCTGTTCTGGCCGATCGGTGCGGTTTTCTTCATCGCCAGGCTGCCGGCCAACGCCAGTACCGGGAGGATGTAACCGAAGCGACCGATCAACATGCCGAGACCCAGCATCAGGTTGTGGAACGCTGTGTTGGCGCCGAAGCCGCCGAACGCCGAACCGTTGTTGGCACTGGCCGAGGTGTAGGCGTATAGCAACTGGCTGAAACCGTGGGCTCCTGGGTTACTCACCGCCGCTACCGGGCCGGGCAGGCTCGCGGCAATCGCGCCAAGTACCAGCACGCCGACCGGCATCACCAGCAAGGTCACCACCAACAGTTGCACTTCTTTCGCTTGCAGTTTTTTGCCGAGGTATTCCGGTGTGCGGCCGATCATCAGGCCGGCAAGGAACACCGCGATCAACACGTTGAGCAACATGCCGTAGAGCCCGGCGCCGACGCCGCCGAAGATCACTTCGCCGACCATCATGTTGACCAGCGCGACCATGCCACTGAGCGGGTTAAGGCTGTCGTGCATGCCGTTGACCGAACCGTTGGATGCCGCAGTAGTGGTCACCGACCACAGCACGGTGGCGGTGGTGCCGAAGCGTGCTTCCTTGCCTTCCAGCGGCGCGGTCTGCTCGACGGCGACGTTGTTCAGCGTCGGGTTCGGTTGGTACTCGGCCCACAACGAGGTCGCGCCACCGATCAGGAACAGCGCCAGCATGCAGGCGATGATCGCGCGGCTCTGACGCAGGTCTTTCACGTAGTGGCCGAAGGTGAACACCAGCGCCACCGGGATCAGGATGATCGAGCCGACTTCGAACAGGTTGCTCCACGCTGTCGGGTTCTCGAACGGATGCGCCGAGTTGACGCCGAAGAAGCCACCGCCGTTGGTGCCCAGTTGCTTGATCGCAATCTGGCTGGCAGCCGGGCCCAGTGGAATCACCTGATCGACGCCTTGCATCGTCACGGCATTCACGTACTGCGCGAAAGTTTGCGGCACGCCCTGCCAGACCAGGTACAGCGCCAGCAGCAGGCACAGCGGCAACAGGCCGTAGAGGGTGGCGCGAGTCATGTCGACCCAGAAGTTGCCGAGGGTCTTGCTCGACTTGCGACCAATACCGCGACACAGGGCAACCAGCACGGCGAGGCCGGTAGCGGCGCTGACGAAGTTCTGCACAGTGAGGCCGACCATCTGACTCAGGTAGCTCAGCGAGGCTTCACCGCTGTAGGCCTGCCAGTTGGTGTTGGTCATGAAACTGATGGCGGTGTTGAACGCCAGCGTCCACTCCTGGCCCGGCAGGTTTTGCGGGTTAAGCGGCAGGTGATCCTGGAACAACAGGATCGCGAACAACAGCAAGAAACCCGCGAGGTTGAAGGCGAGCAAGGCCAGGGTGTATTTCTGCCAGCTCTGTTCGGCCTGCGGATCAACGCCCGCCACCCGATAACACCCACGCTCGACCGGTCCCAGGATCGGTGAAAGCCAGGTGCGTTGACCTTCCATTACCTTGTAGTAGAACCGCCCAAGAAACGGTGCCGGGATCAGCACCAAGGCAAAGAAGGCCAGGATCAGCCAATAGTCATAACTGTGCATAGCCGCTCCTAGTTCCGGTCCGCGCGCAACAGCGCAACCAACAGATAAATGAACAGCCCCACTGCCAAAAGCAGTGACACCCCATCCAGAACGCTCATGGAAGTTCTCCGTGTTACGGCGTATTGCCGCGTGTGGAGTCATTGTCGGCAGGGAGGCTGTAAAGGAACGAGATCGAGGGGTGTGGCGGGGCATAAAGAATGCGTAAAGAGTGGGTTTATGCCGGCGTTACAGTGTTGTCTGGACTGGCCCTTTCGCGGGCAAGCCTCGCTCCTACAAGGTCTCGAGCGCCGCGAATCCTGTAGGAGCGAGGCTTGCCCGCGAAGACGGCGTCACAGGCAACTACGCCCCCAACTGGCGCACAAAAATCAACCGTCCAGCAGCGAGCATCCCCGATACGACACCTTTTTACGCTTTACGACTGCTATCACAACACTGGCACGCCCACTGCAAACGCCCTCCCCCGACGCTTTTCAAACCGTTCAGGGAGCAAACGCATGAACACACAACTCAAACCCACGCTGGGCACGTTGCACTTGTGGGGCATTGCCGTCGGGCTGGTGATTTCCGGTGAGTACTTTGGCTGGAGTTACGGCTGGGGCGTCGCGGGCACATTGGGCTTTCTGGTGACCTCGTTCATGGTCGCCACGATGTACACCTGTTTCATCTTCAGTTTCACCGAATTGACCACGGCGATTCCCCACGCCGGCGGTCCCTTTGCCTACAGTCGCCGGGCCTTTGGTGAAAAAGGTGGATTGATCGCAGGATTGGCGACGCTGATCGAGTTCGTCTTCGCCCCGCCGGCCATTGCTTTGGCAATCGGCGCCTACCTCAACGTGCAGTTTCCCGCACTCGACCCGAAACACGCGGCAGTCGGCGCCTACATTGTGTTCATGGGCCTGAACATCCTCGGGGTAAAACTCGCGGCCACATTCGAGTTGGTAGTCTGCGTACTCGCCGTGGCCGAACTGCTGGTGTTCATGGGCGTGGTCGCGCCGGCCTTCAGCTTCAGCAACTTCGCGTTGAATGGCTGGGCCGGCAGCGATGTGTTCGGTGCCCCGGCGATTGCCGGGATGTTTGCGGCGATTCCATTTGCGATCTGGTTCTTCCTCGCCATCGAAGGCGCCGCCATGGCCGCCGAAGAAGCCAAGGACCCGAAACGCACGATTCCCAAGGCTTATATCAGCGGCATCCTGACCCTGGTGTTGCTGGCCATGGGCGTGATGTTCTTTGCCGGCGGCGTCGGTGACTGGCGCACCCTGTCGAACATCAACGACCCGTTGCCACAAGCCATGAAGACCGTGGTCGGCGAAAGCTCGGGTTGGTTGCACATGCTGGTATGGATCGGCTTGTTCGGCCTGGTGGCGAGTTTCCACGGGATCATTCTCGGCTACTCGCGGCAGTTCTTCGCCCTCGCCCGCGCGGGTTACCTACCGGCATCACTGGCCAAGCTGTCGCGCTTCCAGACACCCCATCGGGCGATCATTGCTGGCGGCGTGATCGGTATCGCAGCAATTTATAGCGACGGCCTGATCAACCTCGGTGGCATGACGCTGACCGCGGCGATGATCACCATGGCGGTGTTCGGCGCAATCGTGATGTACATCATGAGCATGCTCAGCCTGTTCAAGTTGCGTAAAACCGAACCGAACCTGGAGCGCACCTTCCGCGCGCCCTGCTACCCATTGGTGCCGATGATTGCGCTGATCCTGGCGGTGGTGTGCCTGGTAGCCATGGCCTGGTTCAACACGTTGATCGGGTTGATTTTCCTCGGCTTCATGGCGGTCGGTTTCGTGTACTTCATGCTCACCGCGCAGCTGCGCGCGGATGCGCCGGCGGACGCGATGTTGACCGGACTCTGAATGGTCGCAGGTGTTACCGACAGATCAGGCATAGAATGGAACCACCGCGAAATGAAATCGCTCAAAGTGGTATGCACGATCGATTGGCAAAACCCGCCAATCGGCCTGCCCTCAAGGAGAGCCCTATGCCCTGGTATGCCTGGTTGATTCTGGTCGTTGCAATCGGCTCGATCGTTGGTGGTCTGATGATGCTGCGTGACACCGCCAACAAGGTCGAACTGACCGAAGAGCAACGTAAACGCGTCGCGGAACGCAACGCGGAAGCGGACGCCAAGGATGCGCAGGACCGCTAACAGAAAAACCCTGTCACTCTGATTGAATGACAGGGTTTTTCGTTTCTAATTCTCCCAGTCGGCCTTGGCAATGTGCAGGCCATGCAGCCCTTTGTACGCGGCACGTTCCGGCTGGCTCCAGCCCTCGAGCAACGAATCCTCCAACCGATAAATTTCCACTCCCAGCGGACGACAGACGCTCAGCGGATCCTGTGCATCCGGCCCCCACATGGCCAGCGACAGGTCCCCTCCTGGACAGGTCGACAGCGCACACAGCAGATCGATCTCGGCAAAGAACTCCAGGTAATCACCCTTCTGCGCCGGACAGGCTTTCATGAAGTACATGTCGTCGTGGTTCAGGCCCGTGCACTGGAAAATGTTCAGCACGTCATGCACGTCGAACTCGGTCAGGCCATGGGGCAACACGGCGCGCGTGAGGTTGGAGTGGCAGTGATGATGGAAATCCTCGCCGGTGAGCATTTTGTTCACATAAGGATCGCAGCGAGTGCCGAGCAAATCGTGCAAGCGACCGCCATGTTCGTCGATGCCGTACCCGGCCAGGCTGTCGTCAGTGATGGTCACCAGCGGCCGTAAAAAAGGCAGGTTAGACCAGAGCCGGTCATGGGTGCTGACATGGGCCCCTTGCAACTGCCGGGTCCGCGCCGCCCACAAACGCTCGCGCGGATCGTTGGCGTTCCAGACATTGAAGTCGCCGACTTGCGGGCCAACCGGCGTGGTCACGCGAAACACGTGCCCGGCTGGCACGTTCCAGGCCCGACCGGTGCGGATCGGCACTTCGAACTGCTCGATCAGCGTGCGGCCGTCCCTCGTGTCACGGATCCGTTCGTAGAAGGCTTTGTCCACCTGCAAGGCCGAGCCTTTGCTGACTTGATAGGCCGCGGGATAGTCTTTGTACATGGCACAAATCCTCGATCAGTGATGGGGGGTTGAGGCAAGCATTTGCAACAGAAGGTGTTGTGAGTCATCGAGATAAGCGCTCATGGCGTCTGCAGCGGCGCGCTTGTCGCCCTCCGCGAGGAATTCATGGATCTGTCGGTCGCGAGCCAGCCAGGGCGCCTGAAAACGTGATTCATCGGGCGCGGTGCAGAATGCCAGGCGCAGTTGCGCAACAACGTTGGTGAAAAACTCATCGAACAATGGGCTGCGCAGTAGCCCGACGATGTGCTGATGAAACGCGAGGCTGTGGGTGCCGACGGCGCGCCAGTCCTCGCGCTCCCGGGCCAGCTCGGTGGCCTCCAGCGCCTCGAGCATCCGGCCGGATTGGTCATCGCGCAATGGCTGGCTCACGCTGATGGCTTGCAGCTCCAGGGTACGCCGAACATTGAACAGGTCCCGCACATCATCAACGCCCAGTCTGCGCACCATCACGCCCTTGTTGCGCACATAACGGGCCAGACCATCCTGCCCCAGGCGGTGCAACGCTTCACGAATGGTGTTGCGGGAAGCGTTGTAGGCAGACACCAGATCGTTCTCCACCAGCGCCATACCTGGCAGCAAACGACCGCCAATGATGTCGGCGCGCAACTCCAATGTGATGTGATCGGCCAGGGACAGTCCACTGTTCATGCTCATCGCCTCGTGATTGTTCAACAATCGTCTGCTGAAAAGTAATCACTATTCGTGCCAGCTGAATCGATGCGGCAGGACGAAGTTGGACGTATCTGCATGCTTTTTAGAAGTAGAAGTACAGTCACCATCCCATTTTCATTGGTTAATATGGCGCATTGTTGCGGAGATACCCGATGCGTTACTCGCAGGACCACAAAGCCCAAACCCATCAACGCATTATCAAGGAAGCCTCGGCGCGATTTCGCCGTGACGGTATTGGCGCGACCGGCTTGCAACCTCTGATGAAAGCATTGGGCTTGACCCACGGCGGTTTCTACTCGCATTTCAAGTCCAAGGACGAACTGGTGGAAAAAGCCCTGCAGGCTGCCGCCGATCAGTGCGACGCTACCTGTGCCGAGCTTTTCGCTCAGGATCGCCCTCTGGAAACGTTCATCGATACCTATCTGTCCGAATGGCACCAGACTTCACCTGATGAGGGTTGCCCTCTTCCGACGATGTCCTCGGAGCTGGGTTTGCGCGGACAACCCAGCCCGACCTCAGACGTGGTGCTCAATTCAAGGCTTGAACAAGTGCAAGGCACGCTTGAAGGCGAAGATGCCGCCGACCGCAGCATCTTCATCATGTCCGCACTGGTCGGGGCGTTGTTGCTGTCGCGCAGTGTCGAGAACCCGGAGCTGGCGCAGCGGATTCTCGACGTGACACGCGAGTTTCTCAAACAACCCCTGGTCTAATCCTGCCAGCGCTTGAACAATACGCTGGCATTGACCCCACCGAACCCGAAACCATTGGACAGCGCGTACTCGATGGCCATCGGCCGCGCCTGACCGTGGACGATGTCCACACCTTGCGCCGCCGGATCCGGGTTTTCGAAATTGAGCGTCGGTGGCACGATCTGATCGCGGATCGCCAACAGCGTGAAGATTGCCTCAATCCCGCCCGCCGCGCCCAGCAAATGCCCGGTGGCGGATTTGGTCGACGTCACCGCAATCTTGTTGTCGGAACCGAATAATGACTTGATGGCGGCCAATTCACCAAGGTCCCCGACCGGCGTCGAGGTGGCGTGAGCGTTGAGATGCTGCACCTGTGCGGCAGAAATGCCCGCCTGGGCCAAGGCCAGCGACATTGCCCGACGCGCACCGCTGCCATCTTCGGGGCCGGCAGTCAGGTGATAGGCGTCGGCGCTGGTGCCGTATCCGACCAGTTCGGCCAAGGGTTGAGCGCCGCGGGCAAGGGCATGTTCCAGTGATTCGATCACCAGAAGACCCGCGCCCTCGCCCATCACAAAGCCATCCCGGCCACTGTCGAACGGCCGTGAGGCGCGCTCCGGGGTGTCGTTGTATCCGCTGGACAAGGCACGCGCCGCCGCGAACCCGGCGAGACTGACTCGATCGATCGCCGCCTCCGCGCCACCGCACACAGCAATATCAGCCTCGCCACAACGAATCAGCCGCGCCGCGTCACCAATCGCCTGAACCCCGGCCGCGCACGCCGTCACCGGCGCACCCAGCGGCCCTTTGAAACCATGCTGGATCGACACATGACCGGTCGCGAGGTTGACCAGAAAGGAAGGAATGGTGAACGGCGACAAACGCCGCGGACCGCGGGTATCCGTGGTGCGGACCGCATCGGCAATCGCGCCGAAACCACCAACGCCCGAGCCGATAATCGTCGCGGTGCGCTCCTGAGCGTTAGCGTCTTGCGCTTGCCAGCCGGCCTGCTCCAGCGCCTGGCGCGCGGCCTCCATGGCAAACATGATGAAGCGGTCCATCTTCTTCTGCTCTTTGGGCGGCGTCGCCCGATCCGGGTCGAAACCCGCCTCGGGATCTTCCGCCACGCTGAGCACTGCGCCACCGACCTTGGCCGGCAGATCGGCGACCACGTCGTCAGGCAGGTTACGCAGCCCGGAGCGCCCGGCCAACAGACGCTCCCAAACCACCTCAACACCGCTACCCAGCGGGGACACCAGGCCCATGCCCGTTACAACCACTCGACGATCACTCATACCGCAATTACCTCAAGCCGATTGAAGGCGCCTCACTTGTAGCGAGTGGCGGCCGTACTTTTGGAAAGATTCGGCGCCATAACCAGGCGGGCTTTTACAAAGTCGTCCCACTCGGAGGCGTTCGGCAGCGATGGAATGGTGATCAGCTCACCCTGGTCCAGACCGGACAGTGCAGCGTCCACCATCTCGCCTGCTTCCATGACCATGTCCGCGGGAATCTGGGAAGCGTCGATACCGGAGCGCTCCCAGATTTCGGTGCGTGTTACGCCTGGCAACACGGCCTGGACCTTCACCCCGGTACCGTCCAGCTCCGCGTTCAACGACTGGGTCAGGCTTAACACATAAGCCTTGCTTGCGCTGTAAGTCGCGTTGAATCGCTCAGGAAACAAGGCCACCACCGAGGCGATGTTGATGATCGACCCCCGGCCCGCCTTGGCAAAACTGGCGGCCGCTGCCGATGCCAGCCGTGTGACAGTGGTGACGTTCAGTTGAATCAGCTTTTCCATCTGGTCCATGTCGGAATTCGCCAACAGACCTTCTGCTGCGACACCGGCGTTGTTGAGCAGCAAGCCGATACTCGAATCACTGCGCAGACGCTGTTCAATCTTCAGAACGTCATCTTTTTGTGTGAGGTCTGCCTTGAGTACTTCGACCTGGACACCATGTTCGGCGCGCAACTTGCTCGCTGCTGCCTGCAAGCGTTCCTCGTCGCGAGCGACCAGCAACAAATCAAAACCACGGGCCGCCAACCGCTCGGCATAAATGGCGCCGATACCGGAAGAAGCACCGGTGACGAGGGCTGTTCCTTGGGTCTGGACAGAGTTCATGAGTGTGCTCCTGGGAGGATGCGCTAGGAAGATGAGCGCCTGAGCGCTTCAGCGGATACGGAAATTATTATAGGCATAATTTAAAGGCGATATGATAGTCGTAATTTTTCATATTTCGATGAAAGGCACGACACCACCCTTAACGCCAAAATGCAAAAAGGCCGGTCAATGACCGGCCTCTTGGCGTTGATCTAAAAGCTTAGTTCACTTCCAGCTTCTCGCGGTTCTTATCCAGGATCGCCTTGCCTATCCCCTTCACTTCCAGCAACTCGTCTACGGACGAAAATGGCCCATTAGTGTCACGATAGGCAACAATCGCCTTGGCCTTGGCTTCCCCTATACCGGACAGCTCACGCTGCAGGGTGGGTGCATCAGCGCCATTGAGATCGACTTTACCAGGCTGCGCCTTTGACGCGACTTCCAGCACCAAGGGTGCGTTGCCAGCCTCAGGCTTCGCCGCAGGCGCGGCGATTGCAGCGATAGAGGCGCTGGTGAGCAGGGCAAAAACCAGAGAGTAGAAATAGCCAGTACGCATAGATGAAGCTCCATAACATCGTTTGAGAAAGCAGCTTTTCCGAAGCTGCTCTTCAAACTTAGGCGATGTCGTGGAGCTGTCAAAAGTGTGTCTGTTGCAGAATGTGAAACAATCAGGGTTCGAGGCGTCTTTGCTGGTAGATCCAGTCGACGATTTCGCCATCGGGGCTGTAACCGCTGACGGTTTCGCGCAGGAGTTGGCGGACGCGCGAGTAGTCGTCCTGATCTACGGCGACCAGCAACTCAGTCAAGCGTCCCTTCAAAACGTCCCAAACGAGGTGATCTTCCTTTGCGCTCATGATCATCGGATGCTGGGTAGCCGACACGTTGTCACCGATCAGCAACTCCTCATAGAGCTTTTCTCCTGGACGCAGCCCAGTGAACTCGATGGAAATGTCGCCGTGTGGATTCTTGTCTGAACGAATGCTCAAACCGGACAAGTGAATCATTTTCTCCGCAAGCTCTACGATTTTTACCGGCTCGCCCATGTCCAAGACAAACACATCGCCGCCCTGTCCCATGGAACCCGCCTGGATAACTAATTGCGCCGCTTCGGGAATAGTCATGAAATAGCGGGTGATCTTCGGATGGGTGACCGTTAGTGGGCCGCCCGATTTGATCTGGTTGTGGAAAAGCGGGATTACAGAACCCGAAGAACCCAATACATTGCCGAAACGAACCATCGTGAAACGAGTTTTGTTAACACGCGAGACGTTCGCCTTGTCGCCGAACAATACCGGTGCAATCTCGCGGCTGAGCGCTTGAAGTGTCAACTCGGCGAGACGCTTGGTACTACCCATCACATTGGTTGGACGGACCGCCTTGTCGGTAGAGATCAGGACGAAATTAGCTACGCCCGTCTGTAACGCCGCTTGAGCCGTGTTAAGCGTACCGATTACGTTGTTCAGCACGCCCTCAGCAATATTATGCTCGACCATAGGCACATGCTTGTAAGCGGCTGCATGGTAGACCGTGTCGACACGCCAGGTTTTCATCACATCCAGGAGTTTGTCCTTGTGACGGATTGACCCAAGAATCGGCAACAGCTGAACAGCTGCCGATTCCCGACAGCTACGTTGCTCAAGTTCGGAGAGAATGCTGTAGAGATTGAACTCGCTGTGCTCGAACAAAATCAGCGTAGTGGGTTCCAGAGCAAAAATCTGCCGACACAGCTCAGACCCGATTGAGCCGCCAGCGCCCGTGACCATTACCGTTTTGCCCCGGATACAGCGTTCCAGCAACTCAGGTTGCGCAGGCACTGAGTCGCGCCCAAGCAAGTCGGCTATGTCAACTTCCCGAATATCCTCGACCTTGACGCGGCCGCTGGCCAAATCAGTAAAGTTGGGTACGCTACGCACGTGTAGCGGAAACCCTTCCAGCACGTTAAGAATTTCCCGGCGACGAGCACGGGTCGAGGACGGCAGCGCGAGAAGGATTTCCTGTGCGCCGGTGACATCGATCATCTGCTGGATATGCTTGGGTTTGTAGACGTGCAGGCCGGAGATAGAACGATCGGCAATGCTGGAGTCGTCATCGATGAACGCAACTGGTCGCATGACACGGCCCATGCGCAATGCTGCAACCAATTGGTTACCCGCCACACCGGCCCCGTAGATGGCGACCTTGGTCAAACCATCATCACGGTTGGTGAAAGGCACGTGCTGGGCCGCTGTAAACCAGTCGCCCATGAAATATTGGCGCATGCACAGGCGCAGGCCGCCTATGATCACCAGACTCAACCACCAGTAGTTGAAAATGACGGACCGCGGAACGACCGCCTCGTGATTGCTATACCAGTAGACCACCAAAGCCAGGATGAGCGAGGAGAGGCTGACAGCTTTGATAATGGCAACGAGCGCATCATTACCAAAATAACGCATGACGGCACGGTACATGCCGAATCGTATGAACAAGGGAATCGCGATAAGTGGAGCACAGACGAATAGCCATATGTGAATTTTGAAAGGATTGATCATCTCATCAATCCCCAAGCGCACGATGAATGCCATCCACAGTGCTATCCAAACGAGAATCACGTCCGTGAACACCTGGATCAACCGCTTTTGTCGACGCGGAAGCCCCAGCAAAAACATCCTCAGCCTATCCATATAGCCTTGCCCCAAAGTACCCTACTCCCTTGCCTGAACTCATTGGGGTTCATTGTACGTAGGTAGTCATCGTCGTAACAGAAAAAATCTGCTTTTGCGGGTGCCGCTGACAGCATTTCTGAGCCGCTACTAACAATTCCTGGGCGTCACAGGCTTGCACTGCATCAATCTTAGGGCAGGTGACGTTGGGACAGGTTCCCGTGCCAATCCATTGGACGACAGAGTGAATCTGTTCGCGGCTTTTACAACATACGAGTTCGCGATGCTGGAAAAAAAATGGAAGCGCTGCATGTTTTCTAGGAAACTACGCCGCTCAACCTTGTATGGATCGAACGAAACATGAGTGAGCCCAAAGACTATTTCGTGCACTCCCACGCCCTGTGCGAATCTTCCAACATAGGCAAAGGCTCTCGAATCTGGGCTTTTACACACGTGTTGCCGCAGGCGAAAATTGGTCAGGATTGCAACGTATGCGATCACGTTTTCATCGAGAACGATGTCGTTATTGGCGACCGGGTAACGATCAAATGTGGCGTTCAAATCTGGGACGGAATTTCTATCGCGGATGACGTATTCATCGGCCCTAACGCGACCTTCACCAACGATAGATTTCCTAGAAGCAAGGTCTATCCTGACAGTTTCGATAGAACCGTCATCGGCAAAGGTGCGTCTTTAGGCGCCAACTGCACTATCCTTCCCGGCATCACCATCGGTGAAAATGCAATGATCGGTGCTGGCGCCGTGGTCACTCGCTCTGTACCTGCCAACGTTACCGTTGTAGGCAATCCGGCAAGAATTCTGAAATCCCACAAATGACATAAGTTTGGACGGCGATGCGCAGAAAATCGCGCATCGCCGCCCAGTGCTTATTTCAGTGGAGGGACAGATGCTGCAACCTGGTCCTTCGCCCGCGTCTGCAACAATACCGCCACAGCGATAAAGCCCAGCGCCAGGATCAAACCGACTTGATAAACGGTCATGGACATCCATGGCCCGTGTCGGCCGAAGTAAAACTGCCACTGGTAGCTTTGATAACTCAATCCGGCTGTCGCTGCCATTCCCACGTAGCCCTTGATCCACAAAGACGGTGCGAACACTACGGCCGAAATTACCAGGCACCACACTCGTGTCAACCAGGCAAAGTCTGAAACGGCAAAAATAAGGACCGCGATTGGCAGCACACCAATCCACTGCCGGGTTTCAGACCCATAGGCCAGCAACGGCAGGAAGGCAAAGCAGATAACGATCAATGCCTTGGGGATCGAGTGTCGCCCCCCAAACGCCCAAGCCAGGCAAGCAAATATGGCAAGTAATGTAACCGGCCCGAAGCTGATGAAGTGGGCAATGATCGGTTTAAATGGAGCAGCAAGAGACTGATAAAACAGATAATCGAGTAGCGGCGGCCCATTGAAACCACCGCTCCAATCAATACAAGTCTTGATCAAAACTGCGGACACAAAAAAAGACAAGCCTGCCGCAAGAAGGCCACTGAAGCTTATCGAACGCCAAGTAACGGGATCCAGCAACAACCTGACACCCAGCCAGATAATCAACAAAAGCGAAACCAGCATCGCGGTGACCGACAACAATATCATGTCGAGGCTGGCGGTTTTGCCGATCACGCTGGCGGCATGCGCAACCACGGCGGATAGAGGCACTTTATAAATCATGAACAGCATCACAGCAGAGGCTGGCAAGGCAACCAATGCAAATAACCAAAGTGACAGCTTAGACCTGACAAGCCTGCTTTTTTCTGCCGTCAAAGAATGTTCATGAGGGAACGTGGCCAGTATCAAGGGAATCAGAAACAGGCCAGGCATCAACCAAGTAAAATAGGCACAAAATGCATACACAGCCCAACGATATGAACGAACCCAGCACCACAAGCAGATGCAGACCATGGCTAACGCGACGTTATCGCTGAGGATCGGATAAAACATCGGCATGCACAAAAATACCCAACTGCAGGTCAATATCGCTACGGATATTGTGGCAACCGATTTTTTAACGTTGAGCCTTAACATGGTGTCGTGAAGCAACGCAGCGCCTACCGACAGCATGATCACGTTAAGGAAAAGCTGAATCCAGATCAGGCCGGCCTTGGACACGCCCAAAGCGGATGCCAATATCAGAGGCAGGAATCCCGACATACGAACAGACCGGTAAGGGTCATCCAGAATAGGATTTCCTTGGCCCAAGGTTTGGATATATTGAACATAAAGCCCACCATCCCACCCTGCACCATCGCCGACTGGCACAAAGCCAACTACTAGATGGACCAGCAGAAGCAAAACCGCAACTGCCAATCCGTTAATTATAGAAACCCTGTTCAAGTTATCGCTCCAGGCAATTCAAATTTTTCGAGTAAAAATCTTTCTCGAAAGTAAAAAGTTAACAGGAACCATCAATACGATAGCTACAAGCAACGCTAATCGCTCGTCCACACCAAGCTGGACAACCAGACTCCAAAGCACGCTACTCGTCAACAGATACTGGACGACATATACAAGCGGAAACAACAAAAGCGATCGTAAACCACGATGACTTCTGAAAACCACCATCCTGTTCAAGTAATACGCTAAAACCACGCCCAGACAATAAGAAATCGTATAACTAATCTGATAAGAGAAAAAACCCAACAGCAACAGATATAGCAAATACGTGACTAGCGTATTAAAACCACCGGATAGCAGAAACCGCCCGAATACACCTGAGCCAACTATCAACTTATGCACCACCGCCTTCCATACGAAACTTTATGTGCGCCAAAAACTCTTCATAGCTTGTCACATAATCTTCGTTATCGTAATGATCAGAAGCCAGTACTAACAGTACCGCATCTGAAGAATACTTATATTGACAGCCCCAGGTCATGGGCGGGATATGAATCCCCATATTGGCTTTATCCAATATGAATTCTTCCTTGTTTACCCCATCATCGGCAGTAACATGGATGGTGCCTTTCGCGGCGATGAGAAATTGATGGCATCGAAAGTGAGCATGATCACCGCGCACGCCATCCTCAGGAACACCGTAAACAAGAAAATAGCGCGAAACCATGAAGGGCACGGTACGACCAAATTCACCCACCGACAAACTACCCCGCGCATCATTGACCTCGGGCAACTTATGCCGCGTAACACCCGCTACTGTAGTCTGCTGTACATCCAAGTCACTCATGTCCTTCTCCAAATTTATCAACTCGCATGGGGATCGCAAGCGGCCTGTTTTTTGTATTTTCGTAAGTACGCCATGCATATGACCCAACAACCCCCAAGCCCATCAGGTTCAAGCTACCAAGCAATGTAATCATCAGCATGGTTACGGCATAACCTGGTACGGTAATATCACCTTCAAGTTTTGCCAGAACAACAAACATCCCGAACAACAATGCCAAAATTGACCCTGCTGCGCCGACGCGTATCAACAGACGTATTGGCAAATCAGTGAATGCGAATACGCTGTCCATCATGTAATTTATTTTCTTGCGCAACGTCCATGCAGACACGCCATGCTCTCGTTTTTGGCGCGTGTACTTTACCGTAGTCCGTCGAAATCCAAGCCAGAAAATTTGCGCAATCAGCGAGCTGTGCCGCTCCTCGAGCGTCAGCAACGTGTCGCGAAAAGGCTTGTTGCAGGCGAACATATCAACGCCCCCAAGCGGTATTTCAGGCACCACGTAACGACGATATAGTCCCCAGAACGTTTTTGATGCCATCCGACTGAGTAGCGGATCGTCTCGTCCTTCGCGAACGCCCACAACGACGTCAACGTCCTGCGTCATCAGAACGGAATTCATCTCAAACACCAGTTCGGGTGGTTCTTGCAGATCCGCTGCCATCACCGCAAATCGTTGGCCCGAGCCGAACTGGAACCCTGTGCGGATCGCCATGAACGATCCGAAATTTCTAGACAGTAGAATCAACTGGGAGCGAAAAGCTCTCTTGGGCAGATCGTGCCTTAAAAGCTCATAACAGTTATCTGGACTGCCATCCACGACAAAAACAACCTCCAGGTCATTTTTCAAACGGTCGTTCAATTGATCAACTGCCGAGAGTAACTGCGGAATTGAACCTTCATTGCGATAAACGGGGATAACCAAGGTCAGCAAAACAGACGCCCCTAAAAATGACAGAAAGCCCTGAAAAGGGGCGAAGATATAAGACCTACACTAACACTTTTTTTCGTGCCTTTGAGGCACCAATGGGCAGTGCAATTGCCTTGTAAATCGACCGTCTCACGCCCAAGCGATAAGGTTCGACTGCAATCAGGCGGCACTGTCGATGGTGCTGAGGATCAGCGAACCTCTAAATCCCCGGCGCGAAATTTTAATGCCAGCAATACCAAAGGTACATACGCGATCAGCAGTCCTATCAGTCCTTCCAGCTTGCCTTCGACGACCAGCCAGGCAATTGGAAACAGCCAGGCAATGTTGAGCGCAACTGTCGCCAACGTTACCGGCAGGTGCCCTTTATACTGGCGCGAAGCAAATTGGTAGGCATGGCTGCGATGAGCTTCGTAAACTTTGTCACCTCTCACCAGCCGACGGATCAGCGTAACAGTGGCGTCGACAATGAAAACACCCAGAAGGATCAACCAGCCCCAGAACAGATTCGTCGATACCCATGCCGACTGAAGTGCAAGTATGCCTAGGGTAACTCCAAGAAAACCGCTACCTGCATCGCCCATAAAAATCTTCGCAGGCGGAAAATTCCAGCAAAGAAAACCTAGCACGGAGCATGCGAGCAGTAACGGCGCCGCTGTGGAGATGCCGTCCTGCAGCCAGTACAAGGCAGCGGCACCCACGCAAACCGTAACGGCCTCAACACTGGCGATTCCATCGATGCCGTCCATGAAGTTATAAAGATTCAGCATCCAGACAAGAAACATGGCTGCCACGACGTAGCCGAATAATCCTAAATCAATCGTTGCTCCGAAAATAGAAATGGGCGCGAGTCCACCAATCCAGAACAAAGCCCAAAACGCAGCCAAAAAATGTCCCAGGAGACGCCATCTGGCGGCGATATGCCCATGATCATCCAGGAAGCCAAGGATCGCTACCGCTGCACCAGCCCCAAGCAACGCCAACGAATCGCTGAATGAAATCATCTCCAGGACATTCATGACCACGACAGATGCAATGAAGCTCAACACAATCGCAACACCGCCGCCTCGTGGGGTCGGTATCGTGTGGGAACTACGGGCGTTAGGAATATCGATCAAGCTGCGGGACAACGCGTACCAACGAAATACCCACGTCAGGCCAAAAGAAGAAATTGCAATGGCCAGCAAAAATAACCACAACATGAAGACTACTCCCTACTCGGACTGCGCCGATTTTAAACTACGTACTTCACTGGACATTTTGTAGTCATGAGCCGCTTTAACAAGCTCCTGACAAGACGAAAATGGCGGCGTCCAATCCAGGCTGGCTCGTGCTTTAGTCGAGTTCAATACAAATGAACCGCATAACTGCGTCATAAGCGCGCTCTTACCCAGAATCTTACTTAGCGTGAACATTACCGAAACTGGAAAATAAAACAGCCGTGGTTTACGTCCCATCCCTGAAGCCAGCCCGCGAATTATCTCAGGAAGCGACAGATCGTCTCCATCCGAAACCAGGAACAACTGCCCACGAGCATTTGGATGAACAGCACACGTCTTCAAAAAATCAGTAAGATTATTCAGCGAAATCATACTTCTCTTATTGTTCACCCCCGAAAAGGGCAATGGCACCCCAAGCTCGACGAGCTTTAACAGTCGCTGAAAGTTGCCAGGTGCGTTACCTGCATACACCAAGGGTGGACGCACTATGACCAACTCCATCGAGCTTTCAATGGTTGTGTAACGCTCGCTGAGTCCGAGTTCCGCTTGATATTTGGATATTGCGTAATCCTTTACCGGATTGACTTCTGAAAACTCGTCCACGGGAGTTGATCCGGTTTCGACGCCATTCACACCGATAGAACTGATAAAAACAAATCGCTTGACCCCGGCCTTCGCCGCGCATGACGCCAGTTCGAGCGTGAGCCTCTTGTTCACATCGAGCATGGCTTCCAGGTTATTGGACGCTTGACCAAACTGATGTGCACGACCAGCCAAATGAATGACGACATCAATCCCCTCCAGCATTTTAAGGAGAAAGGTTTCGTCATCCAACGCCCCATAACAGCACTCGTATTCGCCGACACCCGAAGACGCCTGCCGCATTACTGCGCGTACAGAAAACCCACTGGCTTGGAGATCCAGACATAAAGCTCGGCCTATAAATCCGCTGGCCCCAGTTACCAGTATCTTCATTTTGAGTTCACCAAATTGATAATCTCTTCGACCCAGCCTACCAGACTATATTTACGGTAAACCTGAGGTTCAACTTGCTTGTAAGGCTTGTCAAAAAACGCTAGTGGAATACTCGGCGCAGCGCGATCAATAACGTAAATATTTTCTTCACTATAAAAATCATACAACTTTACGCTGGAATTAGTTGTCACCAATTTCTTGCATGCGCCCAACGTTTCCAAAGTCCGCATAGTGAGACCAGTCTGATGAGGATGCTCAATATCGAGTATGACTTTAGACAAATTGAATACGCGCTGAACTTCGGACTTTGAAATCGAGTCAAACTGAAAATCGCTGCGCTTGGCATTACGGAACGAAGCGTTCGTCAACCGATACAACCAGTAAACCCAATTAGCTTGTAAAAAGAGATACCAATATTTTTTTACAGACGCCCCCAACTGACGATCGATTTTCTTAACTATAGAAAATCGATCAGTATGCGCCGTCCCAATAAAGCTTATATCAAATTCGGCAACTACTTGCTCAGTCGCCTCAAACCCCTTCGAAAAGAAAAGAGGTCGAAAATGCACGCCGAATTCCTGAGCATCATTTTTATCGAAAGAAAACACACTATCAAAATACTCGAGATTCTCTAACGTTTGCTGCCGATTTGAAAACGAATCCCACATATAAAGAATAAACTTCGCAGAGGGAAACTGTTGACGCCAACCGCTGAGAGTCTCTTTCGAAAGGGTTTGGCCGTTCACGACAAACACGTAGTCAAACTCAGCGTTAATTGATTCGAGTTTTTTTTTGTAATAACGATCCGCCGCGCCGATCACCCATTCACGTCGCGCACGCGTGAGCGCTTTGAGAAACGCAGAATTAAACGGGCGATCTAAAAGAAAAGTAACCTCCGCTCCCTGTCGCTCCAGTTCTCCTTTGATTTCATTCTCGTAACCAAAAAAAATCGGAGCAACGTATAACACTTTCTTGTTTTCAAGCAGATCATTCACGACTACATCGTCCGTTCTTTAACAATTTTTGCAGGCATACCGGCCACAATGACATTGGCAGGAACACTCATCAGCAACACGGAATTCGCGCCGACTGTCACGTTATCACCCAAAACCAGTCCTCCCAGTATTTTTGCTCCCGCGCCAACAACAACGTTATCACCGACGACGGGCCTGTGATCGCTATCATAGGAAAAATCCAGGTCTTTGGCGCCGAGCGTTACGCCTTGATAGATGATTGCATTGCTGCCAACGCTCACCGCGCCGATGACTGTTCCCTGTGTATGGGGGAAAAACAACCCTGGACCAATCTTGCAGACAACTGCGATCTCAATACCGAATATCATGAAATTCAGCAATGAAAAAAAGCGAGCCAGAACTCTAAAACCTTTAATATTGAATTGATAGGCGAGTCGATAAAGCAGCACGGGCGCAAATCGTGGCGAAAACATACTCAAGACGAGTTTCAATCTTGATGCGATGGGAGGCGCATTAAACAAAGCTCTCTGTCGCTCCAGATCCGCTCGCAGTAAAGCTCTCAATCCGGCGTCGTGCTGCTCCATAGATATAATCCTTAATTCATCAATTTTCGGGCGCGCAGCTCTTGGTTTGCTTTTTCGAGCTGATCTTCTGGTAGCGGCTGCGCAAGAACCCACTCCGCAAATCGCTTCAGGCCTTCCTTCAACGACACTTTCGGGTAAATACCCAGCAAATTATTGAGCCGGGTAACGTCTGCGTAGTTATGACGAATGTCACCCACCCGGAACTGACCAGTGACAGTGACATTAGGCTCCTTGCCGAATGCCCGCGTCAGTTCTTCTGCGACCTCCTTGACAGAAGTCGCAATTCCGCTGCCCACGTTAACCACAGTATTTGGCGATTTTTCTACAAGCAAGCCAGCCAGCAACGCATCGGTGACATCATCAACGTGAACAAAATCCCGACTTTCCAGCCCATCCTCGAAGAGTGGGAGGACGCTATCACGGCGTATCTTCGTGGAAAAAATGGACAATATACCGGTGTAGGGGTTGTTCAGCGACTGACGCTCACCATACACATTCTGCAAACGGAAAATCGTGTAATCAATGCCCATTGACTGACAGCCAATACGAACAAGATCCTCTTGCGCGTATTTAGTAGCCGCATAAAATGAGGACGGTGCAATCAGGTCCGTCTCCGATGTAGGCACTAATTGCAGCGGGGCGCCCGTCGAAGGGCACAATGGCTCCCACATCGACTGGCTCAAAGCCTCTGCCGAACGCGCTAGAGGTGAAACTCGCTGGTTGGTTACGGGATTGATATAGGCACCCTCGCCGTAAACCGATCGGCTAGAGGAAAGCACAATCCGCGCGACGTGATGGTTCGGCAGTTTACCCAACACATCAAACATCAACGCAGTGCCTTGCGAATTCACCTCATTATAACGGGCGATCTCATACATCGATTGGCCAGTGCCTGTCTCGGCGGCCAGGTGGACGATACCGTCGATACCGTCCAGCGCCTTTACCCAGTCTTCTCTGGACGTGACACTTCCTCGGATAAATTCAACACCCTCCCCACTGAGCCAATCGAGATCAGCGGGGACTTGGCCATGCACCTGAACAGTCAACGGATCAAGTATCCTGACACTGTGGTTGGTGCTAAGCAACTTTGGAACAAGGTGTGAACCTATGAATCCTGCGCCGCCAGTGATGAGAATTTTTTTCATGATGGTACCTTTAGAAATCGACAGTGAAACAGTTTCCTACGCTCGCATCCCATCTACAGGCTGAATTATGCGCCTTGCGCCGCTCTCTTTGTTTGATGGATGAGCCGCAGATTTGCGAAAACATAAAGCGAAAAACAAATGAACAACTGAAACAGCGTGGGAAGCAGGAAAAACATGTCATAGAATATTGAAAAAACCAGAATCTGGAAAGCAACCGAATAAGCGAATATCCCCCAAGGTTTGCCCTTCAGCGAGGCATTGTAAATGCAGCAACACACCAACTGGATAACGGCAACGAAGATGAAACCTCCCATTGCACCCACGTCCGACACGAAGCCGGCATAAACAGTTGAGGTATTCAAGTTCCGATCAACGAAGGTAAATAGATCGTTTCTGGCATCCAGTCCGAAAAAATCTTTTACTATCGACGGCAACATATTGGACATTGAGTACGAAAACGACCAGGCCGGTGTCACAGTGTCGATATTATGAAAGAAATTACTTAAGCCAGCAGTCAAGTAGACATAAAACCAAAGAAAGCCGCTGGGTAGAGCGTCGAAAACCGCTGCCGATCTGCCAGAAACCAGATATGAAAACGGGTTAGATGTTTGCCGCATATCGCCCAGATAACCGAACACGATGACTACTGAGAGAGCCACCACGACCAGGCTTAATATCTTTTTATAAGAGACTTTGGTGAGCAAAAGGGATACACAGACTATCTGGATCAATCCGCTTAGCAGAATGCCACGCCCCAACATGAGTACTGGCCAAATCAACAACAGCGCAATAAAAACTGCCAACCATTTTGACTTGGTTTTTATGGACAGATAAGTTGCCATGGACAGCATTTGCAAATAACAAGCATTCATCACGCCATGGAGTGATGGCACGCCAAATTCCGTATACAACTTATCGATACCAACAAGCCGCCAATAAAGAGGAACACCACTCGAGTAATAAATCTCAAAAGCGGTTCCCGCTGCCCATACAGCAATTAGCATATAAAAGAAGCGACTGACAACTCTTACATTGAACTCTGCTCGTTCTAAACTTATCGGCTCTGTTGTTTTTCGGCTTTTCAATAACACATACAGCAAAAAGATACTTACCATATTCATCAATATAACCATTAACCCCACCACTGAGGGGGTGACCAAATTACTGGTCAACCCAAAAAAATACAGTAGCAGGACCAAAGACCACATGGATATATAAACAAATGCTGGATTTAGCATAATTATACGTTCCGCTTTATAGCATTCTTCAGTTTTGGAAGAAGCTCGGAAACCAACTTAAAGACCAGAGAATTGTTCAGCACTTTAAACATGACACTGGTCAGAAATCTCTTTTTACCGGACGAGTACTTCAAAAACAAAGGATGCAGAGCCTCTACATTTGCTTTATTTTTTTTGACCACTTGTCGGAAGAGTTCACCCAAGAGATAACGGTAACCTCCCTGTTGACAGGCTTCATGAAGAAGCGGATCACCTGGGTAGCGCTGCGAAATGACATCCAAAGTCAACAAAGATTCGGCAAGTAGTTCAAAGGTTCTGTCACTCGCACCCAGGCCATGTTTACGGTATTTTCCATAAACGCCTGGAAGTTCGCGAACTTCACCACGTAGCGCAACTTCGATGTTGAAGATCCAATCCGAGACCATAGGAATGATTGGATCGAAACCATGTGCTGGACACGCGGTACGTCTCACCATTACAGACGACGCACCAGGTATACCGCCCTTGGCGATCAAATCGTAAGCATTATGGATCTTTTCTTTTTCGGTGGTATTGGTTCGGAAAATAATCTTTCCGTCAGCATGATTGAAAATATCAACGGGATGGTAGGAAAGAACTACATTCGACTCCTCAAACTGTGCCACCTGAGCGGTTATTTTTCCTGGCAGAAATAGATCATCGCCACCAAGGATCGCCACTAGATCACCAGTACAGGCAAAAAAAGCAGCATTTGAGTTACCGGTGATCCCGATATTTTTTTCATTCAGCACAGGTACCACTGTATCAGGGTATCTGCGTTGAAAATCCAATATAACGTCCCGCGTTCCATCGGTCGATGCATCGTCGGCAACGACAACTTCAAGATTTTTATAGTCTTGTGAAAGTACGCTTTCAATAGTTTCTGCAATCAAGTGACGTTGATTGTAGGTTATGATCATCACAGAAACTTTGGGATTATAAATATTCAACTCAGCGCCTCAATAAGCAAAAAAATCAAGTATCCAATTACTGCAAGCCAGTTAACGTCTCGGGCTTCATCCGTTTGAGTGCGCCAGTAACAAAAAATATCATTATTACCCAGTAAATTGCATAATTTAAAGCATGGGCGACCGATACACCCTCCAGCCCTATGTACTTCGTCAATATCACCGTTAATACATAAAAACTGATTGCGGATAAAATTTCAGAGGCAATAAATAGCTTGAACATCGCTTTACCAAGCATCACGTACGCCAGAATCCAGCTGCCGATCTTCAGCGTATCGCCAACAATTTGCCAAGCGAACAGACTCCTCATGGGCAGGAAGTCGGCGGTAAATAGCACCTGAATAATAAAATCACGCAGCACATACATCAGAAGTCCGCACACGGCCGCGCAAGGCAGTATAAACTTGTAGCCTTGAAGTATTTCTTTCCTGATCTCCGACTGATGAGTCAATTCGGACAGTTTAGGCAGGTAGTACACACTTAACGTGGTTGTCACTAGCATTAGATAAGCTGCACTTAATCGCCACATCGCCTCCCAGTAACCAGCGGCCTCCCAGCCCAAGGTGTTTCCCAAATGATTGCGAACCAAAATATGACTGATTGGAACGCAAACCGCTGATGTAAGGGCCATCGCTGTAAATTTAAAAAAGTTTTTTGCAACTTCTTTATCCACTCGGCCACACAGGTACCCCAAACGAAACCAAGGCGCCTTGCAACAAATCACCAACGTGACAAAGAAGCTAATTGACTGATAAATAGCCAATGCTATCAATGCGCCATAAAGCCCTGCAAATATTGACAGCGCCGTGGTCACTACAAACGCGAATAAACTGCCAGCAATGTTTGCAGCCACGTAGCGAATAAGGTCCTTCTTACCATTAAGTATGGCGAGCAAAAGAGTATTCAGGGTGAAGAACACCAACGTGGCTGCAAACCACCTGAGAACGCCTGCGAAGTCCTTGCTCTTCAGTATCCATCCCGCAAGGTCTTCGCTGAAAACTAATATAACAACACTGGATAATAACGAGCCGACAATGGCAATAGTACCTGCACTGCGCCAGACGGCTTGCTGCTTTTCCTCACTATAGTGATACTCTGCTGTGTACTTGGTAACGCCTGTATTGATCGCACCACTGGCAAACGTCGTTATCATCTGAATGGCATTCTGAAACTGACCAAGCGCCGCGTAACCGACAGGGCCAACATAAATCGCCAGTACCTTGTTGATGCCAAGCAAAGTGAGCATTTTAACGAGAACAGCAATCCCGTTCAGCAGGCTCGTTTTTATCAGTGTCATTATCCTTCAACCATTACCGTTGAAGCTATTACAAGCACTAATCACTTTTGCTGCATCAACCAGAGACATCGTTGGCCCGATTGGCAGACTTAACACTTGGTCATGGATCGCTTCAGTAACGGGAAAGGACATTTCGTTCCAATCTTTA
The DNA here is from genome assembly GCF_059695935.1 of Pseudomonas sp. LBUM1660. Classification (NCBI taxonomy): domain Bacteria; kingdom Pseudomonadati; phylum Pseudomonadota; class Gammaproteobacteria; order Pseudomonadales; family Pseudomonadaceae; genus Pseudomonas; species Pseudomonas sp. LBUM1660. The sequence goes on from NZ_CP166795.1 coordinate 4,480,549, forward strand.
TAAGCTTGCTGCTTGTGAGGCGGAATCGGGTAATGGATAAGTGTTTGAATACCGAGTGCGGCCAAATGCTTCTGCAACTGGTCACGCTTTTCCGAACGAACTACAAAAAGGTGCCAAACGTGACTCTGCAGGCTCAGCGGTGATACTTCTTTGCTGAGAGGCAACTGAATCAGCTCATTGCTAATGCCAGTCATGTAAAGTTCTGCAATAGCTCTGCGCTTCTGAATATCTTCTGACAGATACTTCAGTTTTACACTTAACATCGCTGCCTGGATTTCATCCAGTCGGCTATTCACACCCTGAAAGATATTTTTATATTTCTCGTGCGACCCATAATTTCTAAGCGCTTTTACAACTCGCGCCAACTCCGGATCGTTAGTTGTAATGGCGCCTGCATCTCCGAGCGCCCCAAGATTTTTCCCTGGATAAAAACTGAATCCGGAAGCATCCCCCCAACTACCCGCAATTTTTCCGCCAATACTGGCACCATGTGCCTGAGCGGAATCTTCTAGCACCAACAAATCATGTTCTTTGGCGATACTCATGATCGCTGGCATATCAGCCAATTGTCCATATAAGTGGACTGGGATAATTACTTTGGTCTTAGGTCCGATCGCGGCTTTAATGAGAGCTGGAGAAATATTCAACGACTCATCGGGCTCAACCAAAACGGGTATCAGGCCATTTTCAGTGACAGCCAGAATGCTGGCTATGTAGGTGTTGGCCGGTACGATCACTTCATCGCCAACACTCAGTTTACCGAGGATTTTCCAAGCTCTTAAGGTTAGTGTGAGTGCATCAAGGCCATTCGCCACCCCGAAGCAGAACTCTGCACCACACGCAGCAGCAAAGTCTGTTTCGAACTGCTCCAACTCTTTACCTTGGATATACCAACCAGAATCAATGACTCGCGCACAGGCAGCCTTGAGTTCAGCACCGTAGGCCGCGTTCACATCTTTCAAACTTAAAAACTCAATCATCAGGTCACCTGTTATTTCGTCTTACTAAACCCATGGCAATGTTGCCATAGCCTGGATTCCGATCAATGCACGCCGGCGGATGCCATGTGGTTGGCTACTACACTTAAAAAATCACCATAGTCGCGTATATAGTCCGACTCGTCGTATTCCTGACTGGCGAATACGACCAATACGCAGTCCTCACTAAAGTCATGCATTTCTCGCCAAATGAGGTTATTAATAAGAACCCCTTTCGTTGGCGAATCCAGCCAGATTTCTTCTTTAGAGATGCCGTTATCCATCAACATGCGGCACTTCCCCGCTACGCATACGGCTAGCTGTCGCAATTGTTTATGTGCATGAAATCCACGGCTGACTTCTGACTGTGTTCCAAAAATATAATAGACACGCTTTATTTCGAACGGGACTTGTCCGCCTTTCTCCAAAGCAATCAAGCTGCCACGATTGTCTCCAATCACGTCAAGTTCGATCAACTGCGTGGTGCCTGCTTCGTAGAGTGTCGGCAAATCCGCTTTGTTAAAAGAGGTCGCCTGCTTGTCTTTTTCACTCACAATGAAGTCGATACCTTCCGGCCAGGTTATGCCGATATCAGGATCGTCCCACCGGATACTGCGCTCGAGATCCTTGGAGTAGATATCAGTGGTTTTGTAAAGAAAGTGAGTGTCATCTTCAAGCGCTACGAACCCGTGAGCAAATCCCTCAGGAATCCACAACATTTTATGATTATCTGCACTCAGTTCAACGCCTACCCATTGACCATAGGTAGGGGATCCCTTTCGAATATCAACTGCAACGTCGTAGGCAGCGCCGGAAACAACTCTGACAAGCTTCCCTTGGGCGTGAGGTGACAACTGATAGTGCAAGCCTCGCAGTACGCCCTTTTGTGAGCAGGAATGGTTATCCTGAATAAAACTTCTCGGCACGGGTAATCCCGATTGAGACAGCGCTTCATGAAAACGCGGCTCGTTGAAACTTTCAGCAAACCAGCCGCGATCATCTCTAAAAACCGTTGGCTCTATTATAACTACTTCCTGTAAATCGGTTTTTAGCAATTTCATGTAGTTACACCTTAAACGACAGTAAAATTTCCTGCCGACAATGACTTTAAAAACCTTGAAGGCACCGTTCCGGATACCTCTGCAACGCTTATGAAAAGTTGCGCTCCTGCGATCCTATATCAGGAAAGCATATTTTTTCGTGATGCATCCAAACGATAAAGAGTAAAAGCAAACAGTACGCCAAGCATCAGTCCCAGCACCAGCGCCAGAGAGATGACTAAGGCTTTCTTTGGCTTGACAGCACTTTGCGGTGTTTCGACATTACCGTCATAGCGAAACAAACTGAAATCCTTCGATACGACCGCCAACTTGTCGTAGAAGCTCTTCTTGGCTTGCAGCTCACGCAACTCTTCGATAAAGGCGTCGTTGGACGATCTGCTTTCAAGATTCTTTATCTCGGCATTAATTGCTTCAACACCTCTCAGAAAGCTCACGTCACCGTCCATTTTCCCAGCCACGGCAGTCGGTGTTGCGCCAAACGTCACGGTTGGCTTTTGTACGCCAGCCGCCGCAGCGACATTGAGTGCCGCGCGTAATTTGACAATAGCATCCCCACGGGAAGACTCACCTGTTTCACGTCTGGTATCTATTTCCTGGCTGATGCTCCTGGAACGAACTTTAGCCTCATAAGATACGTTCTTTGTAATTTCGTCAGCGGCCAAGGCCGCCGCTTGTTTAACGTAGTTCTTCACCCATTCAACGGCTTGTTGGGGGGTAGCGGTCTGGGCAATCACAGAATAACGGCCTGCTTCATCGGCAGTGACTGGATTAACCTGGAGCTTTTTTGAGAACTCCGCATATAACGCATCTTGCGGCCGAGCCTTCTGATCATCGCTCAGCGACGGCAGGTATTCCTTAGCAAAAAAATCCTGGCGTAACGACTCGGACTGCAGGTTTCGCAAAAATAAACGATACACATCCTCAATCGAATAGGGGGTGAGTTCGTTTCTACTAGTGCGTCCAGTATTCAGATCTGCAATATCACTTTGAGTAGGAGGGACCAAATAGGCTCTGGTTTCATAAACACGCTCACTGAAGAACGCATACATCAAACCCAAGACACCCGCGATCAAGGTGACGGAAATGATTACCCACACGCGACTCCAGAGCGCTCGTGCTATAGAAAAAATGTCAATATCATCAGAGTATTGACTATTTGTTGCATCACTTCGCATGGTCTTTGAGCCTTGTTTTAATCTGTCTCGATCTATCAGGAGATCGTAGCATGACGGTCTTTTTCCCAATTCTGTAGCACAGACACTTCGAAATCACTCGATGCCATTACTCAGCAATTTAGCTAAATACTGGCCATACCCCGTCTTCTTAAGGCGATCGGCTTGATCTGCCAGTTGTGCCCTGTCGATCCAGCCACTGGTAAAGGCAATCTCTTCAAGACAAGCCACTTTAAGCCCCTGACGTTGCTCAATGGTATGAACGAAGTGACTGGCTTCCAGTAGCGAATCGTGGGTACCGGTGTCCAGCCAGGCGAAACCGCGACCAAGCATTTCGACATTCAGGCTTTTACGCGCAAGGTAAGCACGGTTTACGTCAGTTATTTCCAGCTCACCGCGCTCGGACGGCTTGATAGCCTTGGCAATTTCGACAACATCATTGTCGTAAAAGTACAGGCCGGTTACCGCGTAGTTGGATTTTGGCTGCAACGGTTTCTCTTCAATACTCAACGCGCGACCGCTTGCATCGAACTCGACCACACCGAACCGCTCAGGATCAGAAACGTGATAGCCGAAAACAGTAGCCCCCACTTGCTGAGAGCTAGCGGATCGTAAGTTATCCGAGAAGTGCTGACCGTAGAAAATATTGTCGCCCAGGATCAAGCAGCACGGATCCTTGCCAATGAACTCTTCACCAATAATAAATGCTTGCGCCAGACCGTCAGGGCTTGGCTGCTCGGCGTAGGTCAACTTGATCCCGTAGACGCTGCCATCACCCAACAGCTTGCGAAAACAAGGCAAGTCTTCAGGTGTGGAAATGATCAGGATTTCGCGCATCCCTGCCAGCATCAGTACTGACAGCGGATAGAAGATCATCGGCTTATCGTAGATGGGCAGCATCTGTTTGGACACGCCGAGAGTCAACGGGTGCAAACGAGTGCCCGAGCCGCCGGCGAGGATGATACCTTTACGATTTGTCGTGGTCATTTATTCAGGACTTCCATAAGCATTCGAGTTACACCACTTTGCCAATCCGGCAAGTGTAGAGAAAAATTGTCACGCAACTTCTGAGTATTCAAGCGTGAATTCAGAGGTCGACGTGCAGGTGTTGGATAAGCGGTCGTAGCAATGGGATTGATCGCGGTAACGGCCAACGTTTCGCCATTGGCCCTGGCAAAGTCAATGACATGACTGGCATAGCCATGCCACGAAACTTCGCCACCAGCCGCCAGATGATACAAGCCGCCCAGTTCATGACGCTGCATGATTTGCTGGATCGCCAAAGCTGTCACGTCGGCAATCAGATCCGCACCCGTCGGTGCTCCAACCTGATCATCAATGACGTTCAGTGTTTCGCGATCCGCAGCCAATCGCAGCATTGTCTTGGCAAAGTTGTTGCCACGAGCGCCATAGACCCAACTGGTACGAAATATCAAATGCTTACATCTGGACGCAATGATCGCCTGCTCACCGGACAGCTTGCTGGCGCCATAGTGATTCACTGGCGCGACCGAATCTGACTCTTGCCAAGGCAGCGAACCCTGGCCGTTGAACACGTAGTCGGTCGAATAATGGATCAACCACGCGTCCAGGACAGTGGCTTCTTCGGCCAAGACTTGACTGGCCAGACTGTTCACACGGTCCGCCAGCTCGGTCTCGGACTCTGCCTTATCGACAGCCGTATAAGCCGCAGCATTGACGATAATGTCAGGTTTGACCTGGTGAATCGTTGCGCGAAGTGCATCGGGGTCAGATAAATCCCCGCACAAACCACCAACGCTATGACGATCCAGCGCAATCAAATCGCCCAGCGGTGCCAAAGAGCGTTGCAACTCCCAGCCTACCTGGCCATTTTTTCCCAGAAGCAGGATCTTCATGCCTTGCTCGAAGAACGATCCGCGTAATTCTGGTCGATCCACTGCTGGTAACTACCGCTTTTCACATGGGCTACCCATTCAGTGTTGTGGAGATACCACTCGACAGTCTTGCGAATACCGGTTTCAAATGTTTCTTCAGGCGTCCAGCCCAGATCGCGTTGAATTTTGCTGGCATCGATTGCGTAACGCTGGTCGTGGCCCGGGCGATCCTGGACATAGGTGATCAGGCTGGCGTGCGGACGATGGGCAGAGTCCGGGCGCAATTCGTCGAGCAGTGCACAAAGTGTGTGCACAACTTCAATGTTTTGCTTTTCGTTATGGCCACCGATGTTGTATGTCTCGCCGATAACCCCCTCGGTCACAACTTTGTACAAAGCACGGGCGTGGTCTTCAACATAAAGCCAATCGCGAACCTGGTTACCTTTACCGTAAACGGGCAGCGGCTTGCCTTCCAGGGCATTGAGGATTATCAGCGGGATCAGCTTCTCGGGGAAGTGGCACGGTCCGTAGTTGTTTGAGCAGTTGGTCACCAAGGTCGGCAAGCCGTAGGTACGGCTCCAGGCGCGAACCAGATGATCGGAGCTGGCCTTGCTCGCCGAGTACGGTGAGCTTGGCTGATAGGGGGTGGTTTCGGTGAAGAGGTCTTCCGGACCTTCGAGATCCCCATAGACTTCATCAGTCGAAATATGGTGGAAGCGGAAATTGGCTTTGCGCCCATCCTCCAGAGCAGCCCAATAGTGGCGTGCTGCTTCCAACAGGGTGTAAGTGCCGATGATGTTCGTCTGGATAAATTCAGATGGGCCGGAAATCGAGCGGTCTACGTGGGACTCTGCGGCCAGGTGCATGATGGCATCCGGTTGGTGTTCACGCAGGACGCGGTCGATCTGATCACGGTCGCAAATATCAACGCGCTCAAATACATAGCGTGAGCTCTGGCTAACTTCGGCCAATGACTCAAGGTTACCGGCGTAAGTCAGCTTATCGACGTTAACGACGGAGTCGGCAGTGTTGGAGATGATATGACGGATGACTGCCGAGCCGATGAACCCGGCGCCGCCGGTTACTAGAATTTTCACGCGAAACCACACCCTTTGAGTTACTGACAGGGCTGCCAAACCGAGCGCTGTCTAATCCATGAATGCAAAAAGCCACATCTAAGCTGAGGCTTCTGACAAAACCAGTCTGAACCGACGCAGGAACGTGCCATTATCGGACAAGCGCAGCATTTTACAGCTTAATGACGCTTTTACTAATGGATATAGACAAGCTGTGAAGCAAAATTCGTGATGTTTACTCTTTTCGTGATCAGAGAAGACGCTTGCGGGAAGATCTGGATGCCCGCCCTAAAACCCACCCTATAATCGGCCCAATCAGCATGCCGAACAGCAGCGCAAGAACCATCACCAGCGACACTGGTAATTGTGGACCTGACCAGCCCAGGAACAGCAGTGAAACCGATTGTTGATTTTCAAGCACAAAAACCAGTACGGCCAGAATAAGCAACAGGACAAGTATACCGAGGAGCACACGTCTAAGGTTACGCATGCGTCGTCCCTTTAGTTATGGAGGTCAAAGCCTTCCTCCTCTTCCTCGTTGACCCGATCTCGCAACTCCTTGCCCGGCTTGAAATGCGGCACAAACTTGCCATCAAGACTAACCGACTGACCCGTCTTCGGATTGCGACCAACGCGGGGCGCACGATAGTGCAGAGAGAAGCTGCCAAAACCACGGATCTCGATGCGATCTCCGGTAGCCAGACACTGTGACATCTGCTCAAGCATGGTCTTGATGGCCAGCTCCACATCCTTGGATGAGAGCAGCCCTTGATGGGTGACAATTCGTTCGATCAACTCCGACTTCGTCATATTTTTCCCTTCTTTTTCAAGCAGCTAGGAAAAGCGCTTCAAAGGTTTTAGCATGCCCGGAGGAATTTGAACAGCCCGAGTTTTCACATATCTCTAGCAGCAATGATCGCCCAATTACGACGAGCTAAGACCCGATCTGCCTCAGCGGCAAATCACCAGCATGGTGCGCGTCAGATACCCCGCAGGATTAAAGCCAAAAGGGAATTCATCCTCATCCTTTGCATCGTCGGACCTTGCTACAACCTTGTAGCCGGCCGCCTTGCACTCTTTGTCCGCGCGCTTGCGACACTTCTCCCATCCTGAACCCAATCCTGAACAATCTATCTCTACGCCACTGACACCACGCACGGCATGGGTCCTGGCATTCGTACCACAACCCGCCAGCGTCAACACCGCCACTGCGACAATGAGCTTGTTCATTCACTTCCTTATGGCAGGAGCCCTGCCCAGCCTTCGTTCGCTTGAGTTAAGACTAGCTGCAAATAAGCGATTGATCCGATTAAAGAAAGAGACAACGCAGCAGGGCCATTGGTTGCAAGGGCTGCCGGATCAGCACGAATCATCACCAGGCTCACCAAATCGCAGGCACAAAAAAGGGCGACCGAAGTCGCCCTTTTTCTATGGTCTGACAGAACTCAGTTCTGTTTTTCCATTTGTGCACGCAACAGGTCGCCCAGAGTGGTAGGACCAGGAGCTTTTTCATCCGAAGCTGGCTTGTCGCGCAGGCTTTGGATTGCTTCTTTCTCTTCAGCATCGTCTTTCGACTTGATGGAGAGCTGGATTACGCGGCTCTTGCGGTCAACGCTGATGATCTTGGCTTCTACTTCCTGGCCTTCTTTCAGAACGTTACGCGCGTCTTCAACGCGGTCACGGCTGATTTCGGAGGCTTTCAGAGTCGCTTCGATATCGTCGGCCAGAGTGATGATGGCGCCTTTAGCGTCAACTTCTTTCACGATGCCTTTAACGATTGCGCCTTTGTCGTTCTCTTGGACGTACTCGGAGAACGGATCGCTTTCCAGTTGCTTGATACCCAGGGAGATGCGCTCGCGCTCTGGGTCAACCGACAGGATAACGGTGTCCAGCTCGTCGCCCTTCTTGAAGCGGCGAACGGCTTCTTCGCCCACTTCGTTCCAGGAGATGTCGGACAGGTGAACCAGACCGTCGATGCCGCCGTCCAGACCAATGAAGATACCGAAATCGGTGATCGACTTGATGGTGCCGGAGATTTTATCGCCCTTGTTGAACTGGCCAGAGAAATCTTCCCATGGGTTAGATTTGCACTGCTTGATGCCGAGGGAGATACGACGACGCTCTTCGTCGATGTCCAGAACCATAACTTCCACTTCGTCGCCGACTTGTACGACTTTCGAAGGGTGGATGTTTTTGTTGGTCCAGTCCATTTCGGAAACGTGTACCAGGCCTTCAACGCCTTCTTCCAGCTCAGCGAAGCAGCCGTAGTCGGTCAGGTTGGTTACACGAGCGGTAACGCGAGTGCTTTCTGGGTAACGGGCTTTGATAGCAACCCATGGATCTTCGCCCAGTTGCTTGAGGCCCAGGGAAACACGATTGCGTTCGCGATCGTACTTCAGAACCTTGACATCGATCTCGTCGCCAACGTTGACGATTTCGGAAGGATGCTTAATACGCTTCCAAGCCATGTCGGTAATGTGCAGCAGGCCATCGACGCCACCCAGATCGACGAATGCGCCGTAATCGGTGAGGTTCTTGACGATACCTTTGACTTGTTGGCCTTCCTGCAGGGATTCCAGCAGAGCTTCACGCTCAGCGGAGTTCTCGGCTTCAAGCACGCTACGACGGGAAACGACAACGTTGTTGCGTTTCTGGTCGAGTTTGATGACCTTGAATTCCAGCTCTTTGCCTTCCAGGTGCGTGGTGTCGCGCACTGGACGAACGTCAACCAGAGAACCTGGCAGGAACGCACGGATGCCGTTAACGTCGACAGTGAAGCCGCCTTTAACCTTACCGTTGATAACGCCCTTGACCACTTCTTCGGCTGCGAAGGCTGCTTCCAGAACAATCCAGCATTCAGCGCGCTTGGCTTTTTCACGGGACAGCTTGGTTTCACCAAAGCCGTCTTCAACCGAGTCCAGAGCAACGTGAACTTCGTCACCGACGTTGATAGTCAGTTCGCCAGCATCGTTGTAGAACTGCTCAAGCGGGATGAGTGCTTCAGACTTCAGGCCAGCGTGAACGGTTACCCAGCGAGCTTGGTAATCGATATCAACGATAACAGCGGTGATGATGGAGCCTGCCTGAAGGTTCAGGGTTTTTAGGCTTTCTTCAAAGAGTTCCGCAAAGCTTTCGCTCATTTTAATTCCTGTTGAATAAGGGCGAAGGATACGCCCATCTCCACGTCCCAGACGACGTGGGTTATGTTCATTAGAAGAAGCACCGCAAGACTATGACTGGTCCCCTGCGCAGCTTCTTGGTCACCCGGCGATATCGCGAATGGCGATCTCGCTCATGATGCGTTCCAGCACCTGATCGATGGATAATTCCGTGGAATCCAGCTGTATGGCGTCAGCCGCCGGTTTGAGCGGGGCTACCGCTCGCTGGGTGTCACGCTCATCGCGTGCACGTATCTCATCTAGCAGACTCGACAGACTAACACCATCGACTTTGCCCTTCAACTGCAAGTATCGACGGCGAGCACGCTCCTCGGCACTGGCAGTGAGGAATATCTTCAGCGGCGCGTCAGGGAAAACCACCGTGCCCATGTCGCGGCCATCGGCGACCAACCCTGGAGGCTCCTGAAACGCCCGTTGACGCTGAAGCAGAGCGTCGCGGACGGCCGGCAAGGCCGCCACTTGGGAAGCCCAGGCACCCACCTGTTCGTTGCGCAAATCATCAGTGACATCGTCACCTTCAAGGATGATTCGCTGCGGATGACCTTCGGTCGCGCCGACGAACTGCACGTCCAGATGAGCGGCCAGCAGCTTCAGCGACTCTTCATTGGTCAGGTCGACGCCATGATTGCGCGCAGCGAATGCCAGCAAACGGTACAGCGCACCGGAATCCAGCAGGCACCAGCCCAGGCGCTTGGCCAGGATCCCGGCAATAGTGCCCTTACCCGAGCCGCTAGGCCCGTCGATGGTGATGACCGGTGGCTTGATAATCACGACTGAGCCTCTTGTGCAACACGGATGCCGACCTGCGCGCACAGCGCCAGGAAGTTCGGGAACGAGGTTGCGACGTTGGCACAGTCATGGATGCGGATCGGTGCGGTGGCGCGCAGCGAAGCCACGCTGAAGGCCATGGCAATCCGGTGATCGCCGTGACCGTGCACTTCGCCGCCGCCGATTTGGCCGCCGTCGATGATAATGCCGTCCGGGGTCGGTTCGCATTTGACGCCCAGCGCCAGCAAGCCATCAGCCATGACCTGGATACGGTCCGACTCCTTGACTCGCAGCTCTTCGGCGCCACGCAGGATGGTGCGCCCTTCGGCACAGGCCGCGGCCACGAACAGCACCGGGAATTCGTCGATGGCCAGCGGAACCAGCGCTTCGGGAATCTCGATACCCTTGAGTTTAGCTGCCTTTACGCGCAGGTCAGCCACCGGTTCGCCGCCGACTTCACGCTGGTTTTCCAGGGTGATGTCAGCGCCCATCAGACGCAGGATGTCGATCACGCCGGTACGGGTCGGGTTGATGCCAACGTGCTCAAGCACCAGCTCCGAACCTTCCGCGATCGATGCCGCCACCAGGAAGAACGCCGACGAAGAGATATCGCCTGGTACTTCGATATGGGTAGCGGTCAGCTTGTGGCCGGATTCGACCGACGCGGTAGCCCCATTGACGGTAACCGGGTAGCCGAAGCCCCGCAGCATGCGCTCGGTGTGATCGCGAGTCGGAGCCGGCTCGGTAACGGTGGTCTTGCCTTCGGCATACAGGCCGGCCAGCAGCAGACAGGATTTAACCTGAGCACTGGCCATCGGCATGGTGTAAGTCAGGCCCTTGAGCTTGTTGCCGCCACGAATAGTCATCGGTGGACGACCTTCAGCGGCGGTCTCGATCACGGCGCCCATTTCACGCAGCGGATTGGCCACGCGATTCATCGGACGCTTGGACAGCGAAGCATCGCCCGTCAGCGTGCTATCGAAGTTCTGCGCAGCCAGCAGGCCGGACAGCAGACGCATCGAAGTGCCGGAGTTACCCAGGTAGATCGGGCCCGGCGCAGGTTTCAGGCCATGCAGGCCGACGCCGTGAATGGTCACGCGACCGTGGTGCGGACCTTCGATCACCACGCCCATGTCGCGGAAGGCTTGCAAGGTCGCCAGGGCGTCTTCGCCCTCAAGGAAGCCTTCGACTTCGGTGACGCCTTCGGCCAGGGAGCCGAGCATGATCGAACGGTGGGAAATCGATTTATCGCCTGGTACTCGAATCCGCCCAGTCAGGCGGCCACCAGGTTGTGCCAGGAAAATCAGGTCGTTGGAGTTCATAGCGTCCACATAAGCCCGGCGGGCCAGGATTTTACTGAAATGTTCGCGGGCAACCCGGGCGCGAGTGAATACGCCCAACAATTGGTGCCCATCCCCTGCATCGACCGCGTCGCGCAAGGCGTCGAGGTCGCTGCGAAATGTATCAAGTGTGCGCAGGACAGCTTCGCGGTTGGCGAGGAAGATGTCGTGCCACATAACCGGGTCGCTACCCGCGATTCTTGTGAAATCGCGGAAACCGCCCGCAGCGTAACGGAAGATCTCAAGGTTTTCATTGCGCTTGGCCAACGAATCGACCAGGCCGAACGCCAACAAGTGCGGTAGATGACTGGTCGCCGCCAACACCTCGTCATGACGTTCGACCTGCATGTACTCGACATCGGCGCCCAATTCGCGCCACAAACGGTCGACCACTGCCAGCGCAGCCGGATCGGTTTGATCCAGTGGCGTCAAAATCACTTTATGGCGACGGAACAGCTCGGCATTGGAGGCTTCCACCCCGCTCTGCTCGGAACCGGCAATCGGATGGCCCGGCACAAAACGCGACGGCATGCCGCCAAACGCTTCGGTCGCGGCACGCACCACATTGCCTTTGGCGCTGCCAACGTCGGTCAGAATCGCCTGCCCCAGGTCCATGCCGGCCAATCGGCCAAGCATTTTTTCCATGGCGAGGATCGGCACGGCGAGCTGGATCACATCCGCGCCCTGACAAGCAACTGCCAGGTCTTCTTCGCAGCGATCCACCACGCCCAATTCAACCGCGAGCTTGCGCGACTGCGGGTCGAGATCGACCCCGACCACTTCGCGGCACAGGCCACTTTCACGCAACCCCTTGGCAAACGAACCGCCGATCAACCCAAGGCCGACCACAACCAGGCGACCGATCATAGGGGCAGCAGATTGCAGTGCAGTGACATCAACCACGAGCCAGAACCTTGGTCAGCGCCTCGAGGAAGCGGCTGTTTTCAGCCGGCAAACCGATGGTGATGCGCAGGTGGTTCGGCATGCCGTAGTTGGCCACCGGACGCACGATCACGCCTTCGCGCAGCAATCCCTGGAAGATCGGCGCCGCCACCTGCCCCATATCGACGCAGATGAAGTTGCCCCTGGATGGAATCCAGCTTAGCCCCAGCTCACGGAAACCCGCTTCCAGTTGCTGCATGCCGGCTTCGTTCAGGCGACGGCTTTCAGCCAGGTAGTCGGTGTCTTGCAGCGCAGCGCACGCAGCGGCCAAGGCCAGGCTGTTGACGTTGAACGGCTGACGCACACGGTTCAGCACATCGGCGACCACCGCGGTGGACAAGCCATAACCGACCCGCAGCGCCGCCAGACCATAGGCCTTGGAGAACGTGCGCGAGACCAGCAGATTCGGGTACGCCGCCAGGAAATCCAGACCATCCGGCAAGTCGCTGCCCTCGGCGTATTCAATGTAGGCCTCGTCCAACACCACCAGAACGTGCTCCGGCACGTCCTGCAGGAACTCGTCCAGCGCCTCGGCACCGAACCAGGTTCCGGTCGGGTTGTTCGGGTTGGCGATGAACACCACACGAGTATCTGCATCAATCGCAGCCAGCATGGCCGGCAGATCATGACCCCAGTCTTTGGCCGGGATCACTTTGGCCGTAGCGCCGACGGCTTGAGTGGCGATCGGATAGACCGCAAACGCATGCTCACTGAACACCGCATTCAGGCCGGGCGCCAGGTAAGCGCGCGCCACCAGCTCCAGAATGTCGTTGGAACCGTTGCCCAGCGTCACCTGATTCAGCTCTACGCGGCACTGCTCGGCCAGCAGGGTCTTGAGCGCAAAACCGTTGCCGTCCGGATAGCGGGTCAGCTCGGCCAGTTCGTCGCGAATGGCCGCCAGCGCCTTTGGACTGGCGCCCAACGGGTTTTCATTGCTGGCCAGCTTGATGATCTTCGCTGGATCGATGTTCAGCTCGCGCGCCAGTTCGTCCACGGGTTTTCCCGGAACGTAAGGCGAAAGTTGTTGCACGCCCGGCTGTGCCAGAGCGAGGAAGTTGCCACTCATTTGCTACCCCTTAGAGAACTGCTTTCGGGTAGGAACCCAGCACTTTGAGTGCTACTGCTTCCTGACTGATCTTTTCCAATACGCCTTTGATCAACGGATCACGGTGGTGGCCGACGAAGTCGATGAAGAACACGTAGGTCCATTTACCGCTGCGCGACGGACGGGTCTCGATTCGCGTCAGGTCGATACCGTTGTCGTGGAACGGCACCAGCAACTCATGAAGCGCACCGGGCTTGTTGCTCATGGAGACGATGATCGACGTCTTGTCGTCGCCGGTCGGCGGTACTTCCTGGCTGCCGATCATCAGGAAGCGCGTGGAGTTGTCCGGGCGATCCTCGATTTTCTCGGCCAGACGGGTCAGCCCGTACAAGCTGGCGGCCATGTCGCCGGCAATCGCCGCCGAGTTCCACTCACCCTTGACCCGCTTGGCCGCTTCGGCATTACTCGACACCGCCACGCGCTCGACATTCGGGTAGTGCGCGTCCAGCCACTTGCGGCACTGGGCCAGCGACTGGGCGTGGGAATAGATGCGGCTGATGCTGTCGGTCTTGGTGTTTTCACCCACCAACAGGTGATGGTGGATCCGCAGCTCTACTTCGCCACAGATGACCATGTCGTGTTCGAGGAAGCTGTCGAGGGTGTGGTTGACCGCGCCTTCGGTGGAGTTTTCCACCGGGACCACGCCAAAATTCACCGCACCGGCCGCCACTTCACGGAACACTTCGTCGATCGCCGCCATCGGCTTGCTGATCACCGCGTGGCCAAAATGCTTCATGGCTGCGGCTTGGGTGAAGGTGCCTTCAGGGCCGAGGTACGCCACTTTCAGCGGCTGTTCGAGAGCCAGGCACGACGACATGATTTCGCGGAACAAACGCGCCATCTCTTCGTTGCCCAGCGGCCCCTGGTTGCGCTCCATCACGCGCTTGAGCACCTGAGCCTCACGCTCAGGACGATAGAACACCGGCACTTCGCCTTCGGCCAGCGAGGCCATCTTTACTCGCGCAACTTCCTGGGCGCAGCGTGCGCGCTCACTGATCAGCTCCAGGACTTTGGTGTCCAGGGCATCAATGCGAACGCGCAGTGCCTTGAGTTCTTGCTCAGACATTAGCCGTGCTCCTTCTCGAACTCTGCCATGTAAGAAACCAGTGCGTTGACCGCAACGATGTCGACGGCGTTATAGATGGAGGCACGCATGCCGCCCACGGAACGGTGACCCTTGAGGTTCAACAGGCCACGCTCGTCGGCACCGACCAGGAATGGCTTGTCGAGACGATCGTCAGCCAGGCGGAACGGCACGTTCATCCACGAGCGATCCGACTTGTTGATCGGGTTGCTGTACAAACCGCTGGCGTCAATGAAGTCGTACAGCGTGCGCTGCTTCACGTCGTTGAGCTTGCCGATGGCTTCAACACCACCCTGCTCTTTCAGCCACTCGAATACCAGACCGGACAGGTACCAGGCGAGGGTTGGCGGGGTGTTGTACATCGAGCCGTTATCGGCCGCGACCTTGTAGTTGAGCATGGTCGGGCACAGGGAACGGGCATGCCCCAACAGGTCTTCGCGGATGATATTCACCACGATGCCGCTCGGGCCGATGTTTTTCTGTGCGCCGGCGTAGATCATGCCGAAGCGCGAAACATCGATTGGGCGCGACAGGATGTCCGAGGACATGTCGGCAACCAGCGGAACGTCACCGGTTTCCGGGACCCAATTGAATTCCAGACCGCCGATGGTTTCGTTCGGTGCGTAGTGAACGTAGGCCGCATCTTTCGACAGGCTCCATTCGTTCTGACCGGGAATTGCGAAATAGTCGTAGGGCTTGGCGGTAGCGGCAACGTTGACGTGGCCGTATCGGGAGGCCTCTTCGATGGCTTTCTGCGACCAGATACCGGTATCGATATAGTCGGCGGTGCCGCTTTCCGGCAACAGGTTCAGAGGAATCTGAGCAAATTGCTGGCTGGCGCCACCTTGCAGAAACAGCACTTTATAGTTCGAGGGGATATTCAGCAGATCACGCAGATCCTGCTCGGCCTTGGTGGCGATGGACACGAACTCATCACTGCGATGGCTCATTTCCATGACCGACAGGCCCTTGCCGTGCCAATCAAGGAGTTCACCCTGGGCGCGCTGCAGGACAGCTTCGGGAAGTGCCGCAGGACCGGCACAGAAGTTATAGGCTCTCTTGCTCACATCCAATCTCGCTCTGATTTGGTGGATCGTACAAACATATCAGTCGACACAGATCCAATGTGGGAGCGGGCTTGCTCGCGAAAGCGATGTAACAGGCGACATCTGTGCTGAATGTCAGTCCGTCTTCGCGAGCAAGCCCGCTCCCACAAGGGATCTTCGTGGGTGTCGATATTTCAAATGGGACAAACAACAAGGGGGCGAATTTTCATCCGCCCCCTGTTTGTCCGCTTATTCCTGCGGCTCTTCGTCGGCTGCGGCGTCGAGTTGCTGGTCTTCGACAACGTCGTCGATCACGACTTCACCGTCGAACACTACCCCTTCTTCACCCTCTTCGCCTTCGAGCTCTTCGCCTTCGACTTCCGAAGGCTCCTGAACCCGCTCCAGACCTACCAGCGTTTCATCGCTGGCGAGTTTGATGAGGGTCACGCCCTGGGTGTTACGACCCAGACTGGAGACTTCGTCGACACGAGTACGAACCAAAGTGCCCTGATCGGAAATCAACATGATTTCCTCGCCGTCGAGTACCTGGACTGCACCGACCAGACGGCCGTTACGGTCGTTGCTGACCATGGCGATAACGCCCTGACCGCCACGCTTGTACTCAGGGAACTCGGTGATCGCCGTGCGCTTGCCGAAACCACGGGCCGAAGCGGTGAGGATCTGGCTGCCTTCTTCCGGGATCAACATGGAAATCAGCTTCTGGCCTTCCGGCAGACGCATGCCGCGGACACCGCGAGCGGTACGGCCCATGGCGCGAACGTCGGTTTCCTTGAAGCGAGTCACCTTGCCGCCGTCGGAGAACAGCATGACCTCGCGGCTGCCATCTGTAATGGAAGCTGAAATCAGTACGTCGCCTTCGTCCAGCTCCAGCGCGATCAGGCCGACGCTGCGTTGACGGCTGAAGGATTCCAGCGGGGTCTTCTTCACGGTGCCTTTGGCAGTGGCCATGAAGATAAAGTGACCTTCGGTGTACTCGTCGACCGGCAGCATGGTGGTGATGTATTCATCACTGTCCAGCGGCAGCAGGTTAACCAGCGGACGACCACGGGCAGCGCGGGACGCTTCCGGAATTTCGTAGGTTTTCAGCCAGTACACTTTGCCTTTGCTGGAGAACAGCAGCAGCGTGGTGTGGCTGTTGGCGACCAGCAGGTGAGCAATGTAGTCCTCGTCCTTGACGCCAGTAGCCGATTTGCCTTTACCGCCACGACGCTGGGCCTGGTACGCAGCCAATGGCTGGGTCTTGGCGTAGCCACCGTGGGAGATGGTCACGACGCGCTCTTCTTCCGGGATCATGTCTCCCAGGGTCAGGTCGAGGCGGGCATCGAGAATCTCGGTGCGGCGCACGTCGCCGTATTCGGCGCGGATCACTTCCAGCTCTTCGCGGATCACTTCCATCAGGCGCGTGGCGCTGCTGAGGATACGGATCAGCTCGCCGATCTGGTTGAGGATCTCTTGATACTCGGCCAACAGCTTTTCGTGCTCCAGACCGGTCAGACGGTGCAGACGCAGTTCCAGAATGGCTTGTGCCTGTTCCGGCGACAGGAAGTACTTGCCTTCGCGCAGACCGTATTGCGGGTCCAAGGTTTCTGGACGGCAAGAGTCAGCACCGGCACGCTCAACCATCGCGACCACGGCGGAAGATTCCCACGCCGTCTTGATCAGCGCTTCCTTGGCTTCCGATGGGGTCGGCGAAGCCTTGATCAGGGCGATGACCGGGTCGATGTTCGAAAGGGCAACCGCTTGACCTTCCAGAATGTGACCACGTTCGCGGGCTTTACGCAGTTCGAACACGGTACGGCGGGTAACGACTTCGCGACGGTGACGAACGAAGGCTTCCAGCAGGTCCTTGAGGTTCAGGATGCGTGGACGGCCGTCGATCAGCGCGACGATGTTGATACCGAAGACCGCTTGCAGCTGGGTCTGGGCGTAGAGGTTGTTGAGGATCACCTCAGGCACTTCGCCACGACGCAGCTCGATCACAACGCGCATACCGTCCTTGTCGGACTCGTCGCGCAGTTCGGTGATGCCTTCGAGTTTCTTCTCTTTTACCAGCTCGGCGATCTTCTCGATCAGACGGGCCTTGTTCAATTGGTAAGGCAGTTCGGTGATGACGATCTGCTGACGGCCACCGACCTTGTCGATGTCTTCGATCATCGAGCGGGCGCGCATGTAAATGCGTCCGCGACCGGTGCGGTAGGCTTCGATGATGCCGGCGCGACCGTTGATGATCGCCGCAGTCGGGAAGTCCGGACCGGGGATGTATTGCATCAGCTCATCGATGGTCAACTCAGGGTTGTCGATGAGTGCCAGGCAACCATCGATGACTTCACCGAGGTTGTGCGGCGGGATGTTGGTCGCCATGCCGACGGCGATACCGCTGGAACCGTTGACCAGCAGGTTGGGAATACGGGTTGGCATGACCGCCGGGATCATTTCGGTGCCGTCGTAGTTCGGCACCCAGTCCACGGTTTCTTTATGCAGGTCAGCCAGCAGCTCGTGCGCCAGCTTGGTCATGCGCACTTCGGTGTATCGCATGGCGGCGGCGTTGTCGCCGTCCACCGAACCGAAGTTGCCCTGACCGTCTACCAGCAGGTAACGCAGCGAGAATGGCTGCGCCATGCGGACGATGGTGTCGTACACCGCGGTATCACCGTGCGGGTGATACTTACCGATCACGTCACCGACAACACGGGCAGATTTCTTGTACGGCTTGTTGAAGTCGTTGCCCAGCTCGCTCATCGCGAACAGCACACGCCGGTGCACGGGCTTCAAGCCATCGCGCGCATCCGGCAGGGCCCGCCCGACGATTACGCTCATCGCGTAGTCGAGGTAGGACTGCTTCAGCTCGTCTTCGATATTGACCGGGAGGATTTCTTTGGCCAGTTCGCCCATGAGAAGCTCGATTCCTTTTTCTGGTGAAACCTCGTCACATCCATATGGGACGAACGAAGCTCGCCGCTGCAGGCTGAGTGCCATGCACCGACTTACGACAAATCAGCAAGTTGAACCATGGATTTGCGCAGTAAAGACAACCCCGTGGGACTGCCTCGGAAAACGCCGGATGTTATCACAAGAGCCGCCACGCACCTATCCCCCAGACGCGCATGGAGTGTAGTTAGTTGACTGGTGGCAGGCTGAAAGCGGACGAGAGAGGCTTAGAGCCGCTCCGAATGCAGAATTGGCAGTTGATTTACGGATGTTTGTTGACTTTTAGGGCCTCATCGCCAGCAGGCTGGCTCCCACAGGATCGGTGTCGATCATAAAACCTGTGGGAGCCAGCCTGCTGGCGATGTCGATTTACAAGGCGCCAGACGCTCTCAATGAAGACGCTTGCGGCACATCAACTGCGCCATTTTCGCCGTGTCCGGGCGCTCGACGATGCCTTTTTCGGTGACGATCGCATCGATCAGGTCCGCCGGGGTCACGTCGAACACCGGATTGAACGCATCAACCTCCGCCCCGACCCGCTTGCCGCCGACTTCCAGCAACTCGCGGCCATCGCGTTCTTCAATAGGAATCTCGTCACCGCTGGCCAGGTTCATGTCGATGGTCGAACTCGGTGCCACCACCATGAAGCGCACGCCGTGGTGCATGGCGTTGACCGCCAACTGATAAGTGCCGATCTTGTTCGCCACATCGCCATTGGCGGTGATCCGGTCAGCGCCGACGATCACCCAGGTCACGCCCTTGGTTTTCATGATGTGCGCGGCGGCGGAGTCGGCGTTGACGGTCACGGGAATGCCTTCATTGGCCAATTCCCATGCGGTCAATCGCGAACCCTGCAGCCATGGGCGGGTTTCGTCGGCGTAGACGCGCTCGACCATGCCTTCGATAAAAGCCCCGCGAATCACCCCCAACGCGGTGCCGAACCCGCCGGTGGCCAGTGCCCCGGTGTTGCAGTGGGTCAGGATCGCCTGCGCGTTGCCCTGGTGCTTGCGGATCAGGTCCACACCGAGTTGCGCCATGGTCAGGTTGGCTTCGCGATCACTTTCATGAATGGCGATGGCTTCAGCTTCCAGCGCCGCCAGAGGGTCCGCATCCTCCTTGAGACGATCCAGGCGGTCACGCATGCGACTCAAGGCCCAGAACAGATTCACCGCCGTTGGACGGGAATCAGCCAGCAATGCGTAATCTTCTTCCCACGCGGCCTGCCAGTCATCACCCTCGGCTATTCGAGCGCGGGCCGCCAGCACCATCGCATAACCCGCACTGATGCCGATGGCCGGCGCGCCACGCACTACCATCGAACGAATGGCCTCGGCCACGCCAGCGGCGCTGGTGTAGGCGATCCACGTTTCCTCGAACGGCAAAACACGCTGATCCAGCAGGTACAGGACACCATCACGCCAATCGATGGCCTTCACCTTCTCCGCAGCCAACAGTCGATCGCGCATCCCACACCCCGCACTCATGAACAAAAGCCGCCGATTATAGCGATCCCCCCGCGAAGACGCTCGGGTATACTTCGCCATCCTTTACAAAAGCACTGGAACCGACCCTCGATGCCGAACACTGCCGCTGCGCTCGACCTGTTATTGCTGCCGACCTGGCTGGTACCCGTCGAACCTGCTGGTGTTGTCCTCAAAGAGCACGGCCTGGGCATTCGCGATGGGCGTATCGTGTTTATCGGCCCTCGGTCGGCTGCGCTGAAGCTTAACGCAACCGAAGTGCGTGAGTTGCCGGACATGTTGCTCAGCCCCGGCCTGATCAATGCCCACGGGCATGCGGCGATGACACTGTTCCGGGGCCTGGCCGACGATCTGCCGCTGATGACCTGGCTGGAAAACCACATCTGGCCCGCGGAGGCCAAGTGGGTCGATGAAGCCTTCGTCCGCGACGGCACTGATCTGGCCATCGCCGAGCAGATCAAAGGTGGCATCACTTGCTTCTCTGACATGTATTTCTTCCCGAAGGTTGCCAGCGAGCGCGTCCATAACAGTGGCATTCGCGCACAGATCGCGATTCCGATCCTCGATTTCCCGATTCCAGGCGCCAGCACGGCGGACGAGGCCATTCGTCAGGGCGTCGAATTGTTCGGCGATCTCAAGCACCATGAGCGGATCAAAGTCACCTTCGGCCCCCATGCGCCCTACACCGTGGGCGACGAAAACCTGGAGAAAATCCGGGTGATCGCCGAAGAACTGGACGCCTCGATTCACATGCACGTCCATGAAACCGCGTTCGAAGTGCAGCAATCGGTCGAGCAGCGCGGCGAGCGCCCCTTGGCCCGACTCGGCCGCCTGGGCTTGCTCGGCCCACGCTTCCAGGCCGTTCACATGACCCAGATCAGCGATGAAGACCTGGTGCTGCTGGTAGAAAGCAACACCAATGTGATTCATTGCCCGGAGTCCAACCTCAAGCTGGCCAGCGGCTTCTGCCCGGTCGAGCGCCTGTGGCAGGCCGGCGTCAATGTCGCCGTCGGTACCGATGGCGCGGCCAGCAACAATGACCTCAATTTGCTCGGCGAAACCCGCACTGCCGCGCTGTTGGCCAAGGCTGTCGCTGGCTCGGCAACTGCGCTGGACGCCCACCGTGCGCTGCGCATGGCCACGCTCAATGGCGCCCGTGCGCTGGGGATCGAGGCTGAAACCGGCTCGCTGGAAGTCGGCAAAGCTGCGGACATCGTGGCGTTCGACCTGTCGGGCCTGGCGCAGCAACCGGTCTACGATCCGGTTTCGCAGCTTATATATGCCACCGGCCGGGATTGCGTGAAACACCTATGGGTCGCCGGCAAACAATTGCTCGACGACCGTTGCCTGACCCGCCTGGACGAGGAGCAGCTTTGCGCCACCGCCAAGGCCTGGGGTCAACGCATCAGCGGCCACACCAAATAGTAAGCCCCCCGGGACTGAACACCGGGGCAACAGGATTTTTCAAGTTTTAGAGGATTTAAACCATGAGCAACGTCGACTACGCCGAAATCGCCAAATTCGAAGCCCTGGCCCATCGCTGGTGGGACCGCGAAAGCGAGTTCAAACCGCTGCACGACATCAACCCGCTACGGGTCAACTGGATTGACGAGCGGGTCAATCTGGCCGGCAAGAAAGTCCTCGATGTGGGCTGCGGTGGCGGCATCCTCAGCGAAGCCATGGCTCAGCGCGGCGCCACCGTCATGGGCATCGACATGGGCGAAGCACCCTTGGCGGTCGCGCAGTTGCATCAGCTGGAATCCGGCGTGAGCGTCGAATACCGCCAGATCACCGCCGAAGCGCTGGCCGAAGAAATGCCCGAGCAGTTCGACGTGGTCACCTGCCTGGAAATGCTGGAGCACGTGCCGGATCCATCCTCGGTAATCCGCGCCTGCTTCAAAATGGTCAAACCGGGCGGCCAGGTGTTCTTCTCCACCATCAACCGCAATCCGAAGGCGTATCTGTTCGCCATCGTCGGCGCCGAATACATCATGAAGTTGCTGCCACGTGGCACTCACGACTTCAAGAAGTTCATCCGCCCTTCCGAACTGGGTGCCTGGAGCCGCATGGCCGGCCTGACCGTCAAGGACATCATCGGGCTGACGTACAACCCGCTGACCAAGCACTACAAACTGGCGGCCGATGTGGACGTCAACTACATGATCCAGACCCTGCGCGAGGAGTAAGCCGATGCGTATCAGAGCAGTCCTTTTCGACATGGACGGCACGCTGCTCGACACCGCGCCGGACTTCATCGCCATCTGCCAGGCGATGCGCGCCGATCGCGGCTTGCCGCCGGTGAACGACAAGCACATCCGCGACGAGATTTCCGGCGGAGCCAAGGCGATGGTCGCCGTGACCTTCTCCATGGACCCGGAATCCCCGGGATTTGAAGAGCTGCGCCTGGAGTTCCTCGAGCGTTACCTCAAGGATTGCGCGGTTCACAGCAAACTCTTCGACGGCATGGGCGAACTGCTGGCCGACATCGAGAAAGCCAACCTGATCTGGGGTGTGGTGACTAACAAGCCTGTGCGCTTCGCCGAGCCGATCATGCAACAACTTGGGCTGGCCGAGCGCTCGGCGCTGCTGATCTGCCCGGACCATGTGAAGAACAGCAAGCCGGACCCGGAGCCGTTGATCCTGGCGTGCAAGATGCTCGACCTGGACCCGGCCAGCGTGCTGTTTGTGGGCGATGATTTGCGCGATATCGAGTCCGGTCGCGATGCCGGTACCAAAACGGCTGCCGTGACCTACGGCTACATTCACCCGGACGACAACCCGCGGCATTGGGGGGCGGATGTGGTGGTCGATCATCCGCTGGAGTTGCGCAAGGTGCTCGATAGCGCTCTTTGCAGCTGCTGAGTACCGCAGATTTTGTGGCGAGGGAGCTTGCTCCCGCTGGGGCGCGAAGCGCCTCCTCTATCTACAAACGCATTCTGTCAGGCACACCGTATCTGTTGATTTACGACTGCTTCGCAGTCGAGCGGGAGCAAGCTCCCTCGCCACAGGTTCGGTGCCCGCCTTTGTGTTGAATTGTTGTGAGGTTTTTTATGTTTGATTATTCCGCCCGTCCTGAATTGCTCAAGGGCCGGGTCATCCTGGTCACCGGCGCAGGTCGCGGCATTGGCGCTGCGGCGGCGAAAACCTACGCCGCCCATGGCGCAACCGTACTGCTGCTGGGCAAGACCGAAGCCAACCTGACGCAGGTCTATGACGAAATCGAAGCCGCCGGGCATCCACAACCCGCGGTGATACCGTTCAACCTGGAAACTGCGCTGCCTCATCAATACGACGAGTTGGCCGCGATGATCGAAACCGAGTTCGGCCACCTCGACGGCTTGCTGCACAACGCGTCGATCATTGGTCCGCGCACGCCGATCGAGCAGCTGTCCGGCGAAAACTTCATGCGCGTCATGCACGTCAACGTCAACGCCATGTTCATGCTCACCAGCACCTTGCTGCCCCTGCTCAAGCTGTCCCAGGACGCTTCGGTGGTGTTCACCTCCAGCAGCGTCGGTCGCAAGGGTCGTGCGTACTGGGGCGCTTATGGCGTGTCCAAGTTTGCCACCGAAGGCCTGATGCAAACCCTGGCCGACGAAGTCGAGACCGTGGCGCCGGTGCGCTCCAACAGCATCAACCCGGGCGCCACCCGCACCAGCATGCGCGCCCAGGCTTACCCGGGTGAAAATCCGCTGAACAACCCCACGCCCGAGGAAATCATGCCGGTCTACCTGTACCTGATGGGCCCCGACAGTGCGGGCATCAACGGCCAGGCTTTCAACGCTCAATAACAACCGCACGTCGCTTTTTTGTACTGCGCCGGGTTCCCGGCGCGGCGCTCAAAGTGTCTCGTAAACGCAGCCGTTTCAGTCAAATCACCGTCGCTCTATCCGGCAGCAACTCTCGAAAAACTTCTCAAAATGTTGATTTTGAAAGCTTTTAATCAAAATGAACTCATTGGCATGACTTTCGCTCTAAATTTGCTCAGACACGCCGTGTGAAAGCAATCGGGCAAACGCCTCAGTCGATAGGTTACTAATCTTCGGCAAAGCGGACTAAACTTGCGCCAAATGTCCTACGGGACTGATGGACCAGTATGACGCGCAGCCCAAAGCCGCTCTCACCCAGCCTGTAAGACAGCCTTACTGCTTAGGGGCTCACGCCATATGAAATCACCATCCCAGACCAACGCAATTGACTTCGACAGCGCCAAATTGCAACGCCTGGGCTTTGGTCAGCAACCTGGCCTACTGGAGCGGCCACTCAGCCTCGCACAATTGCGCCAGCAACTCGGCCAGCAGCTGCAAACCAGTCTTGAGCCACAGCGCATTCTCGGACTTTTCTTCCGCGAGATTCAGCGCCTCGTGCCGCTGGATGCGCTGAATTATCAGCACCCGGCCAGCGACTTGCGCTTGGAGTTCGGTCAGCGCGGCCATCATTCAGTGTCCTACAGCCTCAGTCATGAAGGCGAGAACCTGGGTGAACTGGTGTTCCGCCGCAATCAGCGATTCAGCGAACACGAACAAGGCAATCTGGAATCGTTGCTGTCCGCTCTACTGTTCCCGATGCGTAACGCCCTGCTCTACCGCGCGGCGACGCAAAGCGCATTGCGCGATCCGTTGACCGATACCGGCAACCGCATCGCCATGGATCAGACCTTACAGCGTGAAATCGAGATGTCGCGACGCCACTTGATGCCGTTGTCGCTGCTGATGCTGGACATCGATCACTTCAAAAACGTTAACGACAATTACGGCCACCGCGCTGGCGATGACGTGCTCAAGGCTGTCGCAGCCTCGATCAAGAATCAGCTGCGCAATGTGGACATGGTGTTCCGGTTTGGTGGCGAAGAGTTCCTGATCTTACTGTCCAACACCAGCCGGGAAGCCGCCGCGATGGTCGGCGAACGACTGCGGTTTGCGGTGCAGGCGCAGAACTACAAGGCGGATGGCAATCAGGTCGAACTGACGGTCAGCCTGGGTTGTTCGACGCTGCTACCCGGAGAGTCTGCCGATAGTTTGTTGCGTCGGGCCGACAGCGCGCTGTATGTCGCCAAGCGCGAAGGGCGTAACCGGTTGGCCATGGCGGGTTAAACTTCAGCGAAGCCATATAACTAATGTGGGAGCGGGCTTGCTCGCGAATACAGACTGACATTCAACGATGATGTTGACTGCCAATCCGCTTTCGCGACCAAGCCCGCTCCCACATTTTTTGCCTGTATTACCTATGGATCAGCTTTCGGCCAATGCCATGCGCTCACGCCCGACCGGAGCCTTTTCCGAGTGTTCCAGCTGCATGCAGCGCTCCAGGAACAGGTGCATGTAGTCGTAGCTCTTGCAGACAGCCTGGCGCAATTCCACTTGCAAGGATTTGCTCGGGTTCATGCCCGCCAGTGTGCAGATGATTTCCAGCGCTTCCCAAGGATGGGCATCGTCGTACTGGGCGTGCATCTTCAACCACTTCATGGCCCGCTTGCGATCTTCCTCCGGGAACGCTGCCGCGTAGACACCATTGGAACAGACCAGTGCCGACCACTCTCCGGTCGCACCTTCGATGGCGTAGTTGGTCGCGGCGATGGCGACAATTAGCGAATCCGCCGAACTGGTGTGCCAGCACCAGTGGCTCAGGGCATGAAGTTCAGGGGCAACATGTTGCGCCTGCAAGTCTTCCAGGCTGACACCATGGGCCTGGCTCCAGTTAACCCAATAATCGGCATGGTTAAGTTCGACACGAATGTTACGCATCAACCAACGACGCGCCATGTCTTCACCTGGGTGGCGGGCAAAACGAGTCTTGGTCAGGTTTTGTGCCATGTATAACGCGAACTGTTCAACGACCGGCCAGCCACCAATAAGGTACTGACGCATTGTTTTTGCGCTGAGTTTATTGTCTCGCATGCGCTGATACAGTTCGTGTTCGACAACCCGGCGCTTACTCTCGCTGCAGTCCTTGATGAGCTGTTGCGCCCATACGGGATAACTTGCAGCTTCCATGAGTGGTCCGGTTCGGTTGAATGTGTCGATCACTGTCGGGCTCCTTTTGATTGTGATTGTTAGGATCAGCAAGAGATTTCAACGGAACGTGCCGGGCGCCTTGAACAACAAAGGTTGAGGCCTGGCAGGACGACTTTGCAAACTATCGCAGGTAAACAGATGCGGGCGTTCAATGACATACCCTTGAGCGAAGTCGACCCCGATCTCCAGCAATGCCTGCTCGATCTGGGGTGTTTCTACAAACTCGGCAATCGTGCGTTTACCCATGACATGGCCGATGTGGTTGATCACTTCTACCATGGCGCGATTAATCGGGTCGTCCAGCATATCCTTTACGAAACTTCCATCGATCTTCAAGAAGTCTACAGGTAAATGTTTCAAGTAGGCGAATGAGGACATCCCGGCGCAGAAGTCATCCAACGAAAAGTGGCAACCTAAACCTTTGAGTTCATTGATAAATCTAATTGCACTTCCCAGATTTGAAATTGCACTGGTTTCTGTAATTTCAAAACAAATCATTTCAGGTGGAATGGACCATACAACAAACTGTTCCCTCAGGAAGTCCAGAAACGCGTCATCTCCGATAGTAGTGCCTGACAGATTAATCGCACACATGGCCAAAGGACCTTTGCGCTCTTCGGCAATACATTGGGCAATGATCTTGAAGACGTTCTGCACCACCCAGCGATCCAGTGCGGTCATCAGGCCATAACGTTCGGCAGCCGGAATAAAACTGTCCGGCAATATCATGCGCCCGGCTTCATCATGTAGACGCAACAGGATTTCTATATGCCCGCCGCCGTGTTCGGTATGTCCAAGGGGCGCGATTTCCTGGGAGTAGAGGCAAAAGCGATCCTCTTCCAGGGCCATGTGCAGGCGCTGTACCCACGCCATCTCACCGAAACGCAGGGACAGTTCCGAATCATCGGCGTTATACACCTGAACACGGTTACGCCCTTTTTCCTTGGCCATGTAACAGGCCATATCAGCAGCACGCAGAGAAGCTTCGAGGGTGGTCGGGGTTTGCGCGATATGAACCATCCCGATGCTCACCGTTGTGACGAATGGCCGGCCTTTCCACACAAAGTGCAGGTTCTGCACGGTATGGCGTAGGCTCTCGGCAATTTTCTCGGCCGCTTCCGGCGGACAGTTTTCCAGCAAAATCCCGAACTCGTCGCCGCCCAGCCGGGCCAGGGTGTCACCTTCGCGCAAACCTGATTGCAACAGCGCGCAGATATGCCGTAGCAGTTCGTCACCCGCTGCATGGCCGCAGGTATCGTTAACCAGTTTGAACTGGTCCAGATCGAGGAACATCAAGGCGTGGCGCCCGGAGTATCGGGTCAGGTTGTGCAGCGCCTGTTCCAGGCGATACTCGAACTCGCGACGATTGGCCAGCCCGGTCAGGGCGTCGTGGGTCGCCTGCCAGGACAGATTGGCAATGTACTGGCGCTCCTGAGTCATGTCATGCAACACCAGCACGGCGCCACTGACCTTGTCGGCATTGCGGATCGGCGCCCCGACCAGGGTGACCGAGACGGTGCTGCCATCGAGGCGCTGGATCAGTTTGGAATGCTCGCTGCCGCCACTGAGCTGACCGCTTAAAATATGCTCGATCAAGGTAAAACCGTCAGCCTGAGCGTTGTCATCCAGCAGATTGAACAAGGCCGCCAGCGGCAAGCCGATGGCCTGCTCGCCTTTCCAGTGAGTCAACGCTTCGGCCGCCGGGTTCATGTAGGCGATCGCACCGTCGACATCCGTGGTGATCACCCCGTCGCCAATGGATTGCAAGGTGATCTGCGCCCGGTCTTTCTCCAACTGCAAGGCCTCGGCAAAGGCATGGCGCTGCTTGAGCAGTTTGTGGGTACGCATCAGGGCCAATGCAATCAAGCCCAGCGCTGTGGCGAGGTTAGTCACCAGCAGCAGCCGCAGAATCAAGCGCGAGCCCTCGCCCAAAGCATCGCTAAATGCTTTGGCGGCAGGCGTCACACCATCGTTGATTGCAAAAATCTGCTCCTTCCAGCGCTTGATATCGGCGTCCGACGCCTGATTCTCGGCAATGCGTTGATGCATCTCCTGCGCGACGTTATCGAGTTGCACCAGGTACGCATCACCCACCGTCCAGCGGTCGATGGCTTTTTCCAGGTAACTGAAATGCCGGAAATTGAGGTACAGCCAGATCAGGCTGGAGACGTCGTCGGGGTGGTTGCCACCCTTGAGGATCGCCACTCGCGCGGCCTCAATGTTCGGTGGTTGGTGATCCAGCGCCACACGCAACTCGTGGCCACCCTGGGGTACGGCAATGGCGTTCTGATACTTGAGGAAAATGACTCCGTCGCGACTGTCCGCGTAGAGATTAAGGTAATAGATGGCGTCCTTCTGGCCCTTGGACCACAGGCTCTCCCCGGCCACATAGCCGCGAACTGCCGAAAGCACATAGAGGCTGACCCCGCCCAACAGCGCTTGAAATAGCACTACGGCAATAAATGGCCAGACGATGCCCAATAACCTGGGGGTTCCGAGAGTCCGCTTTTGCTTCATGAGGTCCCTTGCATTAGCACTGCCTGATCATCATCCGAAGTGATCGCTACAGCTAGACTAGGGTGCGTATTCGATCCCGGCAAGCCAGCGCCCGTATTTTGCGTGCACTTGCCGTCAACCTGGCGCGAACTGTCACTAATGCTGCTGTAA
This sequence comes from Pseudomonas sp. LBUM1660, assembly GCF_059695935.1. NCBI lineage: Bacteria > Pseudomonadati > Pseudomonadota > Gammaproteobacteria > Pseudomonadales > Pseudomonadaceae > Pseudomonas > Pseudomonas sp. LBUM1660. Next base: position 4,509,266 of record NZ_CP166795.1, read on the forward strand.
ATGGCCATAAAGCTTGGCGTACAACCCACCTTCGGCAATCAGCTGCTGATGGTCACCATCCTCGGCAATTTGCCCGCCGTCGAACACCAGCACCCGATCGGCCTGTTTCACCGCCGACAACCGATGCGCAATGATCAGCGTGGTACGGTGGCTCAAGAACCGCGCCAGCGCCTGGTGCAGGTTGTATTCGGTGGCAGCGTCCAGCGCCGAGGTGGCCTCGTCGAGAATCACCACCTTGGGTTCAGCCAGCACCATCCGCGCAATCGCCAGCCGTTGCCGCTGGCCACCGGACAAGCGCACGCCGGAACGTCCGAGAATGCTGTCCAGTCCATCAGGCAATTCTCGAACAGTCTGGTTCAGCTGGGCAATTTCCAGCGCCTGCCAGCAGGCCTCGTCGCTGCGTATGCGGCCCATCGTAAGGTTAGCGCGCACGGTATCGTTGAACAGCGCGGGGTGTTGCAGGACCACAGCGACGTTTTCGCGCACGGTTTCCAGGCCGATCTCCTGCTGGGTCGAGCCACCGAAACGGATGGTCCCGGCAAGGGGCGTGTACAACCCCAGCAGCAACTGCACCAAAGTGCTCTTGCCGCCACCGCTGGCACCGACGATCGCCACTTTTTCACCGGGGGCGATGGACAGGTCCATCTGGTTCAACACCAACTCGTCGCCGTATCCGAAACTCAAGCCTTGAACTTCGATGCCCACGGTGTCCCGACCCTGAAACGGATCGACACCGCCGGGGTATTGCGGCTCATCGGCGCGGGCCAATAGCTCGTTGATCCGCGACAGCGCACCGCCGGCGGCGTAATAGGCGTATTGCAAATTGAGCAGCTGCTCCACCGGACCGATCATGAACCACAGGTAGCTGAACACCGCCAGCATCTGGCCGATGGACAGGTCGGAGAACAACACGGTGAGCATCGCCGCGGCGCGGAAAATATCGATGCCGAACTGGAACAGCAAGCCACTGGCGCGGTTCGACGCATCGGTCTTCCACTGCGAGTTCACCGCGTAATCGCGCACTTCCCGGGCCCGCTGTCCCAGACGTCCGAGGAAAAACCCCTGACGGTTGCCGGCACGCACTTCCTGAATCGAGTCGAGGGTTTCGGTCAGGGCCTGGGTGAAACGCGAAGTGCTGTCGTTCTCGAGCTTCTTCAGGTGCTTGACCCGCTTGCCCAGTTGCACCGTGGCGTAGATCACCAGCGGATTGAACAGCATGATCAGCAGCGCCAGCTTCCAGTGCATCCAGATCAGAATGCTCGCGGTGCCAACCAGCGTCAGCATCGCCACGAGGAATCGACTGAGTGTCTCGCCGACGAATTTATCCAGCGTGTCCAGGTCCGTGACCAGGTGCGTGGTCACCGTGCCGCTGCCCAGGCTTTCGTATTCGCCCAGGGAAATACGCTTGAGCCGTTCGATCAGCCGTATGCGGATGCGATACACGATGTCTTTGGCCAGCGCCGCGAACAACTTCGCCTGCACCACGTTGAACAGCAAGGCACCGCAGCGCAGCAACAAGGTCACCAGCAGCATCAGGCCGATGTAGCCCGCTGCTTTCTGCCAGCCTTCCGGCAACGCGTGGTTCATGATTTTCAGCGCGGAATCGCCCTGCCCCAGCAGGACTTCGTCCACCAGCAATGGCAGCAGCAGAGGAATCGGCACGCTGCACAGGGTGGCCAACACCGCCACGCCATTGGCGATCCACAGGGATTTTTTATGGTGAAGGGCCAAGCGACGGATTTCAGCCCAACTCAGCCGATCGACACGCTTGGGAGCTGGCGTGTCATCGGGCAGGTCATGCACAGGCAGCGCGCTCCAGCCAACGGCCGAGCAATGGCGACAACTCACTCAAGGGTTGATAGCCATTGGTCAACAACGCCAGTTGACCATTACGTTCGGCCAATAGCGTTGGGAATCCGGCGATGCCGAGGTCCTGGACCCAAGTGAAATCGGCAGCGGTCGCGGCGTGCTGATCGGCACGGTCGAACGCGGCAGCAAACTCGATGCGCGGCAGGCCGGCCTGCTCGGCCAACTCGACCAGGACACTGGCGTGGGTGACGTCTCGGCCTTCGGCGTAGAACGCGTGTTGAATCAGCCCGAGCAGTTTCCACGCGCAATCCGGCGCCAGGTATCGTGCAGTCACCAACGCCCGACAGGCAGGCTCGGTGTCGTAGACAAAACCGTCAGGCAACGCGCCTTCAGTCTTGAACGGTTGACCGGTGGCCTCGGTGACGGCTTGCCAGTGCTCAAGAATGTAGCGCCGGGTGGTCGGCTCCAGCGCCGCGCCACTACCGGTACGCAAGCCGCCTACGACCAGATGCACGTCCACCCCTGCGGCCTGCGCCTGCTCGACCAGCGCCTTGGCGACGGGCGCAAAGCCCCAGCACCAGGAACACATCGGGTCCATCACATAGAGCAGGCGTTGGGCAGACATGGTTCAAGCCTCTGACGGAGTTTGCTTGTAGTTGTAGCCGATCGGGTGAGGCAGGTTGCGTGCCTTGGCCAGCTCGATCTGCTTCTGCCGATCAATGGCGCTGCGACGGGTTTTCTCGCTCAGCGTATCCCAGCAATGCGGGCAACTGATGCCGGCCACGTAATGCTCGGACGCACGGTCTTCCACGCTCACCGGGGTACGACAGGCATGACACTGATCGTAGTCGCCTTCGCTGAGGTCATGGCGCACGGTCACGCGGTTGTCGAACACAAAGCAGTCGCCCTGCCATTTGGTTTCTTCCTGCGGCACCTCTTCGAGGTACTTCAGAATGCCGCCCTTGAGGTGATAGACCTCGTCGAAACCCTGGCTGAGCATGTAGCTCGAGGCCTTCTCGCAACGAATGCCGCCGGTGCAGAACATCGCGACTTTCTTGTGCACGGCCGGGTCGAAATGGGCTTTGATGTAGTCGGGGAATTCGCGAAAACTGGTGGTTTTCGGGTCGATGGCGCCTTCGAAGGTGCCGATCGAGACTTCGTAATCGTTGCGGGTGTCGATCAACAGCACTTCAGGGTCGCTGATCAGCGCATTCCAGTTCTGTGGATCGACGTAGGTGCCGACCTTTTTGTTCGGGTCCACGCCTTCGACGCCGAGGGTGACGATTTCTTTCTTGAGCTTGACCTTGGTGCGGTAGAACGGCTGGTCGTCGCAGTACGACTCTTTGTGGTCGATGTCGTCCATGCGCGGGTCGTTCTTGAGCCAGGCCATCAGCCCGTCAATGCCTTCGCGGCTGCCGGACACGGTGCCGTTGATGCCTTCTTCGGCGATCAGCAGCGTGCCTTTGATGCCGTTGTCGACCATGGCTTGCAGCAGTGGCTCGCGCAGGGCAACGTAATCTTCCAGAGTGACGAACTTATACAGTGCCGCCACGACAATCTGTTGTGTCATGGGTGTTTCTCCAGGTGGCTACCCTCGCAAAGGGTGAACCGGATGCGAAAAAAAACGCGCAGGGTAAGCGGCGCGTTGCGGATTCTAGCAAAAATGGTGTGGGTTTAGGACTGCGAGATGCCTTGGTGGCGAGGGAGCTTGCTCCCGCTCGGCTGCGAAGCAGTCGTAATGCAGGCGACTGCACTCTTTCAAACAGAGCGCTGTTGCAGGTTTTGGGACTGCTTCGCAGTCCAGCGGGAGCAAGCTCCCTCGCCACAACAGCCCATCAGTCCTTCAGCCCGTCACATCAATGTTTGCTGCCGCCAGCACAGGTCGGCGAGGCCGGGGCCGTGCCGATCTGTGCCCATTCTTCAGGCGTGTAGGTATGCAGCGCCAACGCATGGAACTCGCCCATCAGCTCGCCGAGCGTGCCGTAGACTTTCTGGTGACGCTTGACGCGGTTGAGCCCTTCAAACTGCTGGCTGACCACCACCGCCTTGAAGTGGGTCTGCAACCCACGGCTGTGCATGTGGCTTTCATCCAGCACTTGCAGATGCTCGGGCTGTAACAAGCCCAGCGTCGATTCGATGCGTTGTTGCATGGTCATACCGGGCTCCGCTTAAGGCTTTTTCTTGGCAGCAGGAGCAGCAGCGCCGGCTTTAGGATCCAGCTCGTTAGTCATGTCAGCCAGCAGTTTGTTGACCACAGGCACCGCGCTTTCCAGCTTGGCTTGAGTCATCTGGGCCGATTGCTGAGTCAGCTGCGGCATTTTTTCCAGGACTTTCTTGCCCAGTGGCGACTTGTAGAACGCAACCAAGTCTTTCAGCTCGGATTCGCTGAAGTTGGTGGTGTAGAGCTTGACCATGTCCGGCTTGAGCTTGTTCCAGCCAATGGCTTGGTCCAGCGCGGCGTTGGCTTTGGCCTGGTAGGTTTCCAGCAAGGCTTTTTTCGATTCAGGGGCTTTGGTCTGTTCAAAGCGCTGAGCAAACATTTGCTGCACTTGCATGTACACCGGAGTGCCCAATTTGTCAGCGTGCGCCAGGGTCAGGAAAGCTTCGGCACTGGCGTTGTGGCTGGCGGTATCGGCAAAAACAGGGCCGCTGGCGCAAACCAGTGCAACCGCGGTACAGATGGCACGAAGACGAGTCATCGAGTTTCCTTTTCTAGCAGGCGAGGTCATTACCCCAAGGGCGACCATTCTGCACCTAAAAAAGTGTGTCACTCAACCCCAAGCCTTGTCAGGCCTGAATTAGAGGGGTTGAACGGTCAAAATCCAGACTGATGGAACCACGGCCGGCGATCACGGCCTAAACTGCGCTATCAGACCTACAGGAGTGTGCATGATGAGCCGTATCGAAACCGACAGCCTTGGCCAGGTGGAAGTCCCGGATGAGGCCTATTGGGGCGCTCAGACGCAACGCTCGCTGATTAACTTCGCCATTGGCAACGAACGCATGCCCCTGGCCGTGCTGCACGCACTGGCCCTGATCAAGAAAGCCGCGGCGCGGGTCAATGACCGCAACGGCGACCTGCCCGCCGACATCGCCCGCCTGATCGAACAGGCCGCCGACGAAGTGCTCGACGGCAGCCACGACGACCAGTTCCCGCTGGTGGTCTGGCAGACCGGCAGCGGCACCCAGAGCAACATGAACGTCAACGAAGTGATCGCCGGCCGCGCCAACGAACTGGCCGGCAACCCCCGTGGAGGCAAAACCCCGGTTCACCCCAACGATCACGTCAACCGCTCCCAAAGCTCCAATGACTGCTTCCCGACCGCCATGCACATTGCCGCCGCCCAGGCGGTGCAGCAGCATTTGCTGCCGGCGATCAGTGAACTCTCCGGCGGCTTGGCCGAGTTGGCGGCGCGGCACATGAAATTGGTCAAGACCGGCCGCACCCACATGATGGACGCCACGCCGATCACCTTCGGCCAGGAACTCTCGGCGTTCATCGCGCAACTGGATTACGCCGAACGGGCCATCCGCAGCGCACTGCCGGCGGTCTGTGAACTGGCGCAGGGCGGCACCGCGGTCGGCACCGGGCTGAACTCGCCCCACGGTTTTGGTGAAGCGATCGCCGCAGAGTTGGCCGCCCTCTCCGGCCTGCCGTTCGTCACCGCACCGAACAAGTTCGCCGCGCTGGCCGGCCATGAGCCGCTGACCACCCTGTCGGGCGCGTTGAAAACCCTCGCCGTGACCCTGATGAAAATCGCCAACGACCTGCGTCTGCTGGGTTCCGGGCCGCGCGCCGGTTTTGCCGAAGTGAAACTGCCGGCCAACGAACCGGGCAGCTCGATCATGCCGGGCAAGGTCAATCCAACCCAGTGTGAAGCGCTGTCGATGCTGGCGTGCCAGGTCCTGGGCAACGACGTCGCCATTGGTTTTGCGGCGAGTCAGGGGCACTTGCAACTGAACGTGTTCAAACCGGTGATCATCCACAACCTGCTGCAATCGATCCGCCTGCTCGGCGATGGCTGCAGCAACTTCCAGCAGCATTGCATCGCCGGGCTTGAACCGGACGCGGCGAAAATGGCTGAGCACCTGGAGCGTGGGTTGATGCTGGTGACCGCCCTGAACCCGCACATCGGCTACGACAAATCGGCGGAGATTGCCAAGAAGGCTTACAGCGAGGGGCTGACCTTGCGAGAGGCGGCGTTGCAGCTGGGGTATCTGACGGATGAAGAGTTTGATGCGTGGGTAAGGCCGGAGAATATGTTGGAAGCCGGTGCCAAGGGCTGAATTTTGTAGCGCCTGACAGTCAGTCTTCGCGGGCAAGCCTCGCTCCTACAGGTTTTGTGTCAATCCTGAATATTGTGATCGACACAAAACCTGTAGGAGCGAGGCTTGCCCGCGAAGAACGATAACTCGGTCTAACTGGCCGCCATCCGTACCTTTCGGGCCCTGAGCCCGGCAATCAACGACGGCCCAAGGGCCACCAACGCCGACCCCACCACCACCAACACCGCCCCGCCATACCCCAGGCCATTGATCGTCTCGGCATGCACATATTCCGGCCATGCCCACGCCGCCACGGCCACCGCGCCAAACGTCACCAACGGCGTAATCGCCAGCGTCGCACTGACTCGCGAAGCTTCCCAATGGGCCAGCGCTTCGGCAAAGGCGCCGTAGGCGATCAAGGTGTTCATGCAGCACGCCAGCAGCAACCAGCCTTGCAACGGGCTCAACTGCATCGCCTCCAGCGGATGCACCCAAGGCGTCAGCAACAGCGCGCAGAACAGGTAGATCACCATCATCACCTGCAACGAGTTCCATACCGTAAGCAATTGCTTCTGCCCCAGTGCGTAAAACGTCCAGACCGTCGAGGCCAGAAGCACCAGCAACACGCCGGCGGTGTAATCGGTCAGCGAGGTCAACAACTCGGCCAGGCGTTGATTAAAGAACAGCGCGAAACCGATCAGCAGCACCAGCAGACCAATCCCCTGCCCCACACTGAAGCGTTCCTTGAACACAAACAGACTGGCGATCAGCAACATGATCGGGCCCATCTGCACCACCAACTGCGCGGTGCCGGGGCTGAGCAGGTTCAGGCCCATCAGGTACAGCACGTAGTTGCCGACCAGGCCAAGCACCGCCATCAACACCAGCCAGCCGCCACGGGGACCGAGAACCTTGCGACTAGGCAGGCGTCTGGTCGCCGCCAGATAGATGAACAGGCAGCCACCAGACACCGTCAGGCGAAACCAGGTCACCGTCACCGGGTCCATCACCAGCAGGACTTGTTTGAGTTTGATCGGCAGGATTCCCCACAGCAGCGCGGTCAACAAGGCCAGGAACAAGCCGTAAACCCAGCGACCGGAAGAAATGTGCATGCGAACCTCAAAGCCAGATGGCAAGAAACACCATTCTAGGCGCAGACCCCGGCCCGACACAGGGACAGTTGGCGACGGGCCGCGAATGAAACTGTGCAGGTCGCACCATTAAATTGGCGATGTGCCGTCGATCAGTTGGCCAGGCGCTGCAAGTGGTTCATGCATAAGCTCATCGGATCCACCCACAAGAACATCCTTGAGGAGACCCGCCATGTACGGCATGCGCGCCCAGGACACCGCCCCCTCCACGCACTTTCGCTGCGACCGGGTGTGTCGTGTGAATGGGGAACTATTTTTCAGCACCCGGGAAAACACGCTGGAGGGGCCGTTTGATAATCCGCTGGCGGCCGAGCGGGAGATTCAGGCGTACATAGAGCGGATGCAGATTTCGGGTGCCAGGGGTTAGACCGAGGCGCTGCCATCGTGAGCAGGCTCGCTCCCACACTGGATCTGCGTAGCGCATCAGATCACTGTGGGAGCGAGCCTGCTCGCGATGGCGGTTAATCAGACAGCAGGCGTCTTCTAGCCTTAACGCACCGCTTCAAACAACCCCGTCGCACCCATCCCGCCACCTACGCACATGGTGACTACGCCGTATCGCAAATTGCGCCGCTGCAACTCACGCACAAGATGCCCGACCTGACGCGAACCCGTCATGCCGAACGGATGGCCGATGGAAATCGAGCCGCCATTGACGTTGTACTTGTCGTTATCGATCTCCAGGCGATTGCGGCTGTACAGGCACTGCGAAGCGAATGCTTCGTTGAGCTCCCACAGATCAATGTCGGCCACCTGCAACCCCTTGGCCTTGAGCAATTTCGGCACCGAAAACACCGGACCGATGCCCATCTCGTCCGGAGCACACCCGGCCACCGTGAAACCACGGAAGAACGCCTTGGGTTTGAGTCCCAGCGCCAGGGCTTTTTCCAGGCTCATGACCAGCGTCATCGAAGCCCCATCGGACAGTTGCGACGAGTTACCCGCCGTCACCGAACCATCCTCGGTAAACACCGGTTTCAACCCGGCCAGGCTTTCCAGCGTGGTGTCCGGGCGGTTGCAGTCGTCGCGGTCGACGATCCCGTCGAGGATCTGGATCTGACCGGTGGCCTTGTCTTCAACCCGATACTTCACCGCCATCGGCACGATTTCGTCATCGAACAATCCAGCGGCCTGAGCCTGAGCCGTGCGCTGCTGACTTTGCAATGCGTACAGATCCTGCTCCTGGCGACTGACGCTGTAACGGCGCGCGACGATTTCGGCGGTCTGGCCCATCGGGAAATAGATGCCAGGCACCTGCTCTTTCAGGAGTGGGTTGATCAGGTTGTCGGTGTTGACGCTTTTCATGGTCAGGCTGATGGACTCGACGCCACCGGCCACGATGATGTCGCTGCAGCCCGACGCGATCTGGTTAGCGGCAATGGCGATGGCCTGCAAGCCCGACGAGCAGAAACGGTTGAGGGTCATGCCCGCGGTGCCGATGCCCAAACGCGACAACACCGCGACGTTGCGACCGATGTTGTAACCCTGAGCGCCTTCGTTGGAGCCCGCACCGACGATGCAATCCTCGACGCTGGCCGGGTCGATGCCAGTGCGCGCCAACAACGCATCGACACAATGCGCCGCCATGTCATCCGGACGGGTCTGGTTGAATTTGCCGCGAAAGGATTTGGCCAGGCCGGTCCGCACGCTGTCGACGATCACCACTTCACGCATGGCATACCTCATTGTTGTTGTCGGTTGAGAGTGGACCGAGCATAAGTCCACCCCATAACCGACCGCGACAATCATTCACCCCGCGTATGCGTAACCATCGGCTCACGACTTGCGTTTTTTGGTCTTCTTGTCGTGTTTGTCTGATTTCTCGAACGCTTCTTCCAGCGCCAGGTTGATCGTGCGCAGGACCTTGACCCGGGCCCAGCGTTTGTCGTTGGCCTCCACCAGGGTCCACGGCGAGATTTCCGTGCTGGTGCGGTCAACCATGTCGCCGACGGCCGCGCGGTAGGCGTCCCACTTGTCCCGGTTGCGCCAGTCGTCTTCAGTGATCTTGAAACGCTTGAAGGGGATTTCTTCCCGCGCCTGGAATCGCTCCAGTTGCGTCTCCTTGTCGATGGCCAGCCAGAACTTGACCACGATGAGGCCAGACTCGGAAATCTGCTCTTCGAAATCGTTGATCTCGCTGTAGGCCCGCAGCCAGTCCGCGGGCGGACAGAAGCCCTCAACGCGCTCGACCAATACCCGGCCATACCACGAGCGATCGAATACGGTGAACTTGCCCTTGGCCGGAAGGTGCCGCCAGAAGCGCCACAAATACGGTTGCGCCCGTTCTTCCTCGGTGGGCGCGGCAATCGGCACGATGCTGTACTGGCGTGGATCGAGCGCCGCGGCAACTCGCCGAATCGCCCCGCCCTTGCCCGCCGCGTCATTACCTTCGAACACCGCGATCAATGCATGTTGACGCATGCGTTTGTCACGCATCAGACCCGAGAATCGCGCCTGCTCGGTAATCAGTTGCTCTTCGTAATTGTCCTTGTCCAGGCGTTGGCTCAAGTCGAGGCTGTCGAGCAGGTTGAGCTGATCGACATGGATTGGCAGCGGCGCAGCGTTGACCTTGGCGGGATGGATTCTGGACCGCTTCAAGGCACTTTGCAGGCCTTCGAGCAGGATCTTACCCACCGCCAGACTGCGGTAATGCGCATCCACGCCTTCAATCACATGCCAAGGCGCGTAGTCGCGGCTAGTGCGGCGCAACACACGCTCGCCGTACTTCACGAACTTGTCGTAGGTCTGGGACTGTTGCCAGTCCAGCGGACTGATGCGCCAGCTGTGCAAGGGGTCGTCAGCAAGTGCCTTGAGACGCGCCTTCATCTGCTTCTTGGAGAGGTGAAACCAGAATTTGAAAATCAGCGCGCCTTCGTCGCAGAGCATTTTTTCAAAGCGCTCGGACTGGTTGATCGCCTGATCCAGCACCGCGTCCTTGAACTCCCCATGGACCCGGCCCTGGAGCATCTGGCTGTACCAGTTGCCGAAGAAAATCCCCATGCGCCCCTTGGCCGGGAGCATCCGCCAGTACCGCCAGGCCGGTGGTCGCGCCAGCTCTTCATCGGTCTGCTGGTCGAAGGTGCGGACTTCGATCAGCCGCGGGTCCATCCACTCGTTGAGCAACTTGACCGTCTCGCCCTTGCCCGCGCCTTCAATGCCGTTGATCAGGACGATCACCGGAAAGCGCTTTTGCTGTTGAAGTTCGAACTGCGCTTCGAGTAACGCTTCGCGCAGTGCCGGTTCTTCAGCTTCGTAGGTTTCTTTGTCGATGGCGTGACCGATTTCAGCAGATTCGAACATGGACGACTCCCTTTCCAGATTGAGCAAGACTAGCGGATTGGGCCCATAGTCATCACAGAAAATTCCCTGCAGCTGGGCTTTTGTGGCAATTGTCACTGACACGTGCCACGGATCAAGCATCGCCACCTCGATCAGCTAGAATGGCCGCCTTGCCGTTGCCGAGCCTGCCATGAAACCTGTATTGCCTCACGCCCAACTCGACTGGGACGACCAGGGTCGCCCGTATTCGCGGGTGTTCGACGATGTCTATTTTTCGGACAAGTCAGGCCTTGAAGAGACCCGCTACGTATTTCTCGAACAGAACGGTTTGCGTGAACGTTTCGCCGCGTTGCCGGACGGTGGTCGATTGGTCATTGGCGAAACCGGTTTCGGCACTGGTTTGAATTTTTTGTGCGCCTGGCAGTTGTTCGAACAGCACGCAGCGGCCGGTGCGCGCCTGCACTTTGTCAGCGTCGAAAAGTACCCGCTGAGCCAGCCAGACTTAGAGCGTGCCCTGGCCTTGTGGCCGGAGCTCAAGTCGTTTGCCGATCAATTACTGAAGCAATACGTGGCGATCCATCAAGGCTTCCAGCGCCTGGTTCTGGACAACGGTCGCGTGACCCTGACGCTGCTGATCGGCGACGCGCTGGAGCAATTGCCGCAACTGGACGCACAGATTGATGCATGGTTTCTCGACGGCTTTGCCCCGGCGAAAAACCCCGACATGTGGACCGCCGAACTGTTCGCCGAACTGGCGCGCCTGGCCGCGCCCAGCTCGACCCTCAGCACCTTCACCAGCACCGGTTGGGTTCGCCGACTATTGAACGCGGCGGGCTTCAAGATGAAGCGCACGCCCGGTATCGGCCACAAATGGGAAATCCTGCGCGGCGTGTTTCTGGGCTGGCCTGAAGACGCCCCCGCGCCTGTCGTGGCGAAACCCTGGTTTGCCCGTCCAACGCCGTTGACCGGCGAACGTCACGCCCTGGTGATTGGCGCAGGCCTGGCCGGTTGCGCCACCGCCGCCAGCCTGGCGGCGCGGGGCTGGCAAGTCAGTTTGCTGGAGCGGCACGATGCGTTGGCACAGGAAGCGTCGGGCAATCCACAGGGCGTGTTGTACCTCAAGCTTTCGGCCCATGGCACGGCATTGTCACAGTTGATTGTCAGTGGTTTCGGTCACACCCGGCGTTTACTTGAGCACTTGCACCTAGGCGTCGACTGGGACGATTGCGGTGTGCTGCAACTGGCCTTCAACGCCAAGGAAGCCGAACGTCAGGCACAACTGGCGGCGGCGTTTCCCGAGGATTTGCTGCACACACTCGATCAGGAACACGCGCAGATCCGCGCGGGCATCGCGTTGCAATCGGGCGGCCTGTTTTACCCCGAGGGCGGTTGGGTGCATCCGCCCGCCCTGTGCGCATGGCAAGCGGCGCATCCGAATATCCGGCTCCTGACCCATCACGATGTACTTGAACTGCGTCGTGTGGAAGGGCAATGGCAAGCGTGGGAGAGTCACAGGTTGCTGGCCAACGCACCGGTGGTGGTGCTGGCCGGTGCTGCCGAGATCAAGCGTTTCGGCTTCAGCAGCGACTTGCCACTCAAACGTATTCGCGGACAGATCACTCGCTTGCCGCAAACGCCTGCAAGCCAAAGCCTGAGCACCGTAGTGTGCGCCGAAGGTTATGTCGCACCGGCCCGTCTGGGCGAACACACCCTGGGTGCAAGTTTCGACTTCCACAACGACGACCTGACGCCGACCACGGCCGAGCATGCCGGCAACCTGCAGATGCTCGAGGAAATCTCCGTGGACCTGGTCGCCCGACTCGGCGCAGAGGCCTTGCGACCCGAGACACTTGGAGGTCGCGCGGCGTTCCGCTGCACCAGCCCCGATTACCTGCCAATTGTCGGCCCTTTGTCAGACAGTCTGGCCTTCGCCGACGCCTACATCGCCCTGAGCAAGGATGCCCGACAAACGCCGGACATCCCTTGCCCATGGCTGGACGGCTTGTACGTCAACAGCGGCCACGGTTCGCGAGGGCTGATCACCGCGCCGTTGTCAGGCGAGTTGCTGGCTGCCTGGCTCGACAACGAACCGCTGCCATTGCCCAGAGCCGTGGCCGAGGCGTGTCATCCGAACCGCTTTGCCTTGCGCCGTTTGATTCGAGGTAAATGAATCGACTCAACTGTGCGTAAGTGCGCAGACACCCTGTTTAACCTATTCATGTACCGCACATGGCCTGCCGTTTTGGGTTAATGGCGCACGCCTGCGTATTCCCTCTTATTACTTATCGATCTAAAACTCCCACGATCCCTCCGGGTCAGTTTCTGAGTACCCGTCATTTTGGCCGGGTATCGATTGACCCTCCCCAACGGAAAAACCGGTAAGGACTTTATGTGCGGATTAGCTGGCGAGTTACGCTTTGATCATCAACCTGCGGACCTTGCAGCCGTTGAACGAATCACCCATCACCTGGCCCCTCGCGGCCCTGACGCGTGGGGCTTTCACAGCCAGGGGCCGATTGCCCTGGGCCACCGTCGCCTGAAAATCATGGACCTGTCGGACGGCTCGGCGCAGCCGATGGTCGACAACCAACTGGGTTTGTCCCTGGCCTTCAATGGCGCGATCTACAACTTCCCGGAACTGCGCACCGAACTGGAAAGCCTCGGTTATGCCTTCTATTCCGGTGGCGACACCGAAGTGCTGCTCAAGGGTTATCACGCCTGGGGCGAAGCGCTACTGCCCAAACTCAATGGCATGTTTGCCTTCGCCATCTGGGAGCGAGACGCCAAGCGCCTGTTTATCGCGCGTGACCGTCTCGGCGTGAAACCGCTGTACCTGTCGCGCACCGGCCAGCGCCTGCGTTTTGCCTCGGCGTTGCCGGCGCTGCTAAAGGGCGGTGATATCAACCCGATCCTCGACCCGGTGGCGCTTAATCACTACTTGAATTTCCACGCGGTGGTTCCCGCCCCGCGCACCTTGCTGGCCGGCATCGAAAAACTGCCACCCGCGACCTGGATGCGCATCGAAGCAGACGGCACCACCGAGCAGAAAACCTGGTGGACCCTGCCCTACGGCCCCCACGCCGACGAGATGAATCTGACACTCGAAGACTGGCGTGACCGCGTACTCGACAGCACCCGCGACGCGGTGGCGATTCGTCAACGGGCGGCCGTGGATGTCGGCGTACTGCTGTCGGGCGGTGTCGATTCGAGCATGCTGGTGGGTCTGTTGCGTGAAGTCGGCGTGGAAAACCTGTCGACCTTCTCCATCGGTTTCCAGGATGCCGGCGGTGAACGCGGCGATGAGTTCCAGTATTCGGACTTGATCGCCAAACACTACAACACGCAGCACCATCAACTGCGCATCGACGAGAAAGAGATCATCGAGCAATTGCCCGCGGCGTTCCGCGCCATGAGCGAGCCGATGGTCAGCCATGACTGCATCGCCTTCTACTTGCTGTCTCGGGAAGTGGCCAAGCATTGCAAAGTGGTGCAGAGCGGCCAGGGCGCGGACGAGTTGTTCGCCGGTTATCACTGGTATCCACAAGTTGATGGCGCCGCCGATCCTTACGCAGCCTATCGCGATGCGTTCTTCGACCGCAGCTACGAGGATTACGCCGCCACCGTGCAACCGAAATGGCTGACGGCCAATGACGCTGCCGGTGACTTCGTGAAGGAGCATTTCGCACAGCCCGGCGCCGATGCGGCGGTGGATAAAGCCCTGCGTCTGGACAGCACGATCATGTTGGTAGACGACCCAGTCAAACGTGTCGACAACATGACCATGGCCTGGGGCCTGGAAGCGCGCACCCCGTTTCTCGACTATCGCCTGGTGGAATTGTCGGCCCGGGTGCCGGGCAAATTCAAACTGCCGGACGGCGGCAAGCAAGTCTTGAAAGAAGCCGCGCGGCTGGTGATTCCGAGTGAAGTGATTGACCGCAAGAAAGGTTACTTTCCGGTGCCGGGCCTCAAGCATTTGCAGGGCGATACGTTGAACTGGGTGCGCGACCTGCTGCTCGATCCAAGCCAGGATCGCGGCCTGTTCAACCCGGCCATGCTTGACCGTCTGCTGACCGATCCGCAAGGACAGTTGACCCCGTTGCGCGGCTCCAAGCTGTGGCAATTGGCGGCCCTGAACCTGTGGCTCAGTGAACAAGGAATCTGATCGATGAAACCCCACGCCACGGCTTATAGCCAACGCTTGTTGCGCGGTCAGTCGCCCTCCTATGAACGTTTGCAGGCACGCCTGGCCGAAGACGGCAGTGAACTCAGCGCCGCGCCGATTGCTGTGCATTGCGGTTGGGGCCGGTTGCTGATCGGCCATACCTTTCCTGATGCGGCGAGCCTGGCCCAGGAGCTGCTCAACGAGCAGACCGGCGAGCGCGACATCGCCTTGTACGTTGCCGCACCCCAGCAAGTATTGGGGCTGGAACCGGCGCAACTGTTCCTTGACCCCTCCGACACCTTGCGCCTTTGGTTCAGCGATTACCGTCAGTCAAGCCGGGTGTTTCGCGGTTTTCGCATTCGCCGGGCCCAAAGCGAGACAGACTGGCAGGCGATCAATCAGCTGTACCAGGCGCGCGGCATGTTGCCGATTGACGCGAATTTGCTGACGCCGCGACATCAGGGCGGACCGGTGTATTGGCTGGCCGAAGATGAGGACAGTGGCGCGATCATCGGCAGCGTCATGGGCCTCAACCATCACAAGGCGTTCAACGACCCAGAGAACGGCAGCAGCCTGTGGTGCCTGGCGGTCGATCCGCACTGCTCGCGGCCCGGCGTCGGTGAAGTGCTGGTGCGGCATTTGATCGAACACTTCATGAGCCGTGGCCTGAGTTACCTCGACCTCTCGGTGTTGCACGACAACCGGCAGGCGAAAAATCTTTACACCAAACTGGGTTTTCGCAACCTGTCGACCTTCGCCATCAAGCGCAAGAACGGCATCAATCAGCCGCTGTTTCTTGGCCCCGGGCCTGAAGCCGAGTTCAACCCGTATGCGCGGATCATTGTCGAGGAAGCCCATCGACGTGGCATCGATGTGCACGTCGATGACGCCGACGCCGGGATGTTCACCCTCAGTCATGGCGGGCGCCGGGTGCGTTGCCACGAATCCCTGAGCGACCTGACCAGCGCCATCAGCATGACCCTGTGCCAGGACAAAAGCCTGACGCACAAAGTGCTCAAGGCCGCCGGTTTGAACCTGCCCTCGCAGCAACTGGCCGGCAACGCCGACGACAACCTGGCGTTTCTCGATGAGCACGAGCGAGTGGTCGTGAAGCCTCTGGATGGCGAGCAAGGTCAAGGCGTCGCGGTGGATTTGCGGACCATCGAAGAGGTCCAGCACGCGATCGAAGCCGCCCGACAGTTCGACAGCCGCGTGCTGCTGGAAAGTTTCCACGAAGGTCTCGATTTGCGGATTGTGGTGATCGGTTTCGAGGTGGTCGCCGCGGCGATTCGCCGGCCCGCCGAGGTGGTGGGCGATGGTCAACATTCCATCGGTGCGCTGATCGAAGCGCAGAGTCGGCGTCGGCAGGCGGCCACCAGCGGTGAAAGCAAAATCCCGCTGGACCATGAGACCGAGCGCACGCTGCAGGCGGCGGGTTATGACTACAACAGTATTCTGCCGGCCGGTGAGCATCTGTTCGTCAGGCGTACCGCGAATCTTCATACCGGCGGTGTCCTTGAGGATGTCACAGCGATTTTGCATCCGACCCTGGTGGATGCGGCGGTGCGCGCGGCGCGGGCGCTGGATATTCCCATGGTCGGGCTCGACCTGATGGTGCCTGCTGCCGACCAACCGGCGTATGTGTTTATCGAAGCCAACGAACGCGCCGGGCTGGCCAACCATGAACCGCAGCCGACGGCCGAGCGGTTTGTGGATTTGTTGTTTCCGCATAGCCAGCCGGCTGTTTCCTAATCATGTGTCGTCTGGACTGACGCCTTCGCGGGCAAGCCTCGCTCCTACAAAGGAACGCGTATTACCTGTAGGAGCGAAGCTTGCTCGCGAAGGCGTCAGGTCAGGCACCCAACTTTTCCTTCATCGAAACCATCGATGTTCTTTACTCATCAGGAGTTTCCATGACCAGCAAAATCCCGGAACCGGATCTCAACTACTTGCAAAAAGTCCTGCTGGAAATGCTCGCCATTCCCAGCCCGACCGGCTTCACCGACACCATCGTGCGGTACGTTGCCGAACGCCTCGAAGAGCTGGGTATTCCCTTCGAAATGACTCGGCGCGGCACGATCCGCGCGACCCTCAAGGGCAAGAAAAACAGCCCGGACCGTGCGGTCTCCGCTCACCTCGACACCATCGGCGCCGCGGTTCGCGCGGTGAAAGACAATGGTCGCCTGACGCTCGCCCCGGTCGGTTGCTGGTCCAGTCGTTTTGCCGAGGGCAGCCGCGTCAGCCTGTTCACCGACAACGGGGTGATTCGCGGCAGCGTGTTACCGCTGATGGCTTCCGGGCACGCATTCAACACTGCGGTGGATGAAATGCCGATCAGTTGGGATCACGTCGAATTACGTCTGGACGCTTACTGCGCCACACGCGCCGACTGCGATTCCCTGGGGATCAGCGTGGGCGATTTCGTCGCCTTCGACCCGCTGCCGGAGTTCACTGAAAGCGGCCATATCAGCGCCCGTCACCTCGACGACAAGGCCGGTGTTGCGGCGCTGCTGGCGGCAATGAAGGCGATCATCGACAGCGGCGAGGAGTTGATGATCGATTGTCATCCGCTGTTCACCATCACCGAGGAAACCGGCAGCGGTGCGGCGGCCGCCTTGCCCTGGGACGTCAGCGAATTCGTCGGCATCGACATCGCGCCGGTTGCGCCCGGCCAGCACTCCAGTGAACACGCGGTGAGCGTGGCGATGCAGGATTCCGGCGGACCTTACGACTATCACCTGTCGCGGCACTTGCTCAGATTGGCCAGTGAAAACGAGTTGCCGGTGCGCCGCGACCTGTTTCGCTATTACTTCAGCGATGCGCATTCGGCGGTCACCGCCGGGCACGACATCCGCACCGCCCTGCTCGCCTTCGGCTGCGATGCTACTCACGGTTACGAGCGCACGCACATCGATAGCCTGGCGGCGCTGAGTCGTCTACTCGGCGCCTACATTCTGAGCCCGCCGGTATTTGCCAGTGATGCGCAGCCGGCGAAGGGCTCGCTGGACCGGTTCAGTCATCAGATCGAGCACGATACGCAGATGGAAAGCGATACGCGGGTGCCGTCGGTGGACAGTCTGGTGGGGCAGCGAACAGATAGCTGACCCTGGCTTTTTCATCGCCTGATACACCGCCTTCGCGGGCAAGCCTCACTCCTACAGGTTATGTGTCGATGCGCGAAACCTGTAGGAGCGAGGCTTGCCCGCGAAGGCGGTGTATCAGGCGCCACATCATGTCCCGGGCTAGCCGCAACCGATCATTCGCCGTAGCATCGCGCCATTGTTTAGCCGAGGTGCCTATGCTGATTCCCTACGACCAACTTGAAGTCGACACCCTGACCCGCCTGATCGAGGATTTCGTGACCCGCGACGGTACGGACAATGGTGACGACACACCGCTTGAAACCCGCGTATTGCGTGTTCGCCAGGCATTGACCAAGGGGCAGGCGCTGATCGTTTTTGATCCGGACAGCGAGCAATGCCAGTTGATGCTCAAGCACGATGTGCCCAAGCACCTGTTCGACTGAGGCGTTCAGCGTCCTTTGGTTTTCGCCAGTTTGACCTGGATGCGATCGTAGACCTCGGCCCGATGCACATTGACGTTTTGTGGCGCTTCGACACCGAAGCGCACGCTGCCTCCGTTGACGGCGATGATGCGCACTGAAATGTTGTCACCGATGGAAATCATCTCGCCCACAACGCGACTGAGTACAAGCATGGCATTCATCCTTCAGGGTTACCGGCCCTTGAAGATGCCCGTGGCACAGCCGCTCTTCAATGCAACGACAACAAATCAGTCCCGCCCTACAACGCAGGACGATCCCGCCTTACGGAAACGTCTGACAAATCGTTTGACTGCCCCTTCAGGAAGCAGAGAAACGCGGGCCGAACAGAATCACACTGGCGCCAATCACGCACAGCGCCACACCCAGCCAGTCCGAGCCCAGGGGACGAATCCGCTCGACCACCGCCAGCCAACCGATCGACGCGACGATGTAAATGCCCCCATAGGCGGCATAGGCCCGACCGGCGTAAGTCGCCTCGACACGGGTCAGCAACAGCGCGAACATCGTCAGGCTGAGCAGCGCCGGCACCACCCACCAAATGCTCTTACCTTGGCGCAGCCACATCCAGAAGGCGAAACAGCCGGCGATTTCGAACAGCGCCGCGAGAAAAAACCACAGGTAATTGAGCATGCACACGTCTCGTAAGGATGGCCGGTTGCGGCCACCCTAACGACGGTGTTGCGCACGGGCAAGTTCAGCCTGCGTTTTGTTTGGCTTTGGCGCGCATTTTGTCGGCCATGACGGTCATTTCGTTGTAGAGCAGTTGCGGGTTTTTCTGCTTCAGCGCCCAGGCCATGCGTCCCTGCTCGTGGGGCAGAATCATGAATTCACCGGCGGCGACATGCTTGTAGATGTAATCGGCGATGTCGGTTGCGGTGATCGGCGAACTTTCCAGCAATTTGCCGACCTGGGCTTTCATGGCCGGAGTCGGGCCACGAAAGGAATCCAGCAGGTTGGTCTGGAAGAACGACGGACAAACTACATGCACGCCCACTTCCTGCTGCGCCAGTTCGACCAGCAGGCTTTCGGACAGGGCCACTACGCCGGCCTTGGCCACGTTGTAGTTGCTCATGGCCGGACCTTGCATCAGGGCAGCCATGGACGCGATGTTGATGATCTTGCCTTTGCTTTTTTCCAGCAGCGGCAGGAAGGCCTTGCAGCCCTTGACCACGCCCATCAGGTTGATCGCGATCTGCCAGTCCCAATCCTCCAGGGACAGTTCACTGAAGAACCCGCCCGACGCCACGCCGGCGTTGTTGACGATGACATCGATGCCGCCAAGCTTCTCTTCGCACGCTTGGGCGAAGGCCGTCAGCTGGCTGTAATCGCGCACATCGCAACGCTGGATAAAACCGTCGCCACCCGCTTCGCGAACCAGTTTCAGGGTTTCCTGCAGACCGGGCTCGCTGACATCCGACAAGGCCAGCTGCCAGCCTTCACGCGCCCAGCGCAGCGCGATTTCGCGACCTAAGCCTGAGCCCGCGCCAGTGATCATCATGCGATTTTGCATAGCAAACAGCCTTGTTGTTCCGGGGAAGATGCGCTGAGTGTAGCGAAGGACATTGCACGACCCACGCTCCATCAGATTGCTGAATGGCCCGCTCAAACCGTGACCGTGCCTGAATCAACTAACGCTGCAAAAAACGAAATAAGCCTTTCTTCGAAAAACATTAAAAAACTTTGGAATTTTCTTGCCCACGCGACAGTCGGATTTTGTAAGCAGCTCGGGTTTATTGCATTCCAGCTGACAGTTAAACGCCGGGTAATTCCAGAACACTTCCAACAAGGAAATAGACATGGGCACAATTCTTATCGTTATTCTGATCCTGTTGCTGGTAGGTGGTTTGCCGGTCTTCCCACACTCCAGAAGTTGGGGTTATGGCCCGTCCGGTATCATCGGCGTGGTGTTGGTAGTGCTGTTGATCCTGCTGTTACTCGGCAAAATATAAAGATCTAACAGGCAAAAAAAGAGGCCCTTGAAAAAGGGCCTCTTTTTTATTGCGCCGAAAACTTAGTCCGGCGTGCCGTCAACCACACCGGCGGTGTTGTCGATCAGGCTCTTGGTGGCAGTCTGGATGAACGACTCGAGTTTTTGCTTGAGGGCCGCTTCGTCAGCCGACGCCGGAATCAGTTCGCCCCTCGGGTTGGCACCCAGTTCGTACTGATACAACTTGGGCGGCATTTCCTTAGGCAGTACCAACACGCGATCCGCGGTCAGCAACGCTACGGTCTGATCGCTGCCCGATGGCTTGATCACGCCGAAGCCCTTGTCGCCTTCGGGCAAGTTCAGCAAGTCACGACCCCAGCACTGGTGAATCACGTCGCCACCGATACGCCCCATGATGGTCGGCACGATATCGATCTGGGTGCCCACGGTGTGGTCAACCTGACCAAATTTGTCCTGCACGCCCGGCCCGATCAACAGCATCGGTACATTGAAACGACCCAGGTCCATTTCGGTGATCTGCTGCTCGTTGCCGAAACCGTGGTCGCCGACCACCACGAACAGGGTTTCCTTGAAGTACGGCTCTTTACGCGCCTGCTCGAAGAATTGACCCAGCGCCCAGTCGGAGTAGCGCATGGCGGTCAAATGTTCGTTGAGGCTGCCACGATCGGTCACGCGCTCGACCGGCAAAGGCGTCGGCAAGGCGTAAGGCGTGTGGTTGGACAGGGTTTGCAGCAAGGCATAGAACGGTTTTTTGTCCTTGCCGTCGCGGGCTTTCAACTCTTCCAGACCACGGTTGAACATGTCCTGGTCGGACACGCCCCAGGTCGGGTCGGAGAACACCGGGTTGACGAAGTCGTTACGCCCGATGAAGTTGGTCATGCCCTGGTTGCTGAAGAAACCCGACTGGTTGTCCCAGGCGAAGTCGCCGTTGTAGACGTACACATCGTCGTATTCACGGGCGCTGAGCAACTGTGGCAGGCCGGACAGTTTGTGGCTGCCTTCCGGGGTCTGCATCAGGTATTCGAAACCCGGCAGGTTCGGGAAGCAGGCCATGGTGGCGAACATGCCCTGGTGGGTGTGGGTGCCGTTGGAGAAGAAGCGGTCGAACAACAGGCCTTCTTTCGACAGCTTGTCAAAGTACGGCGTGACGTTACCCGGACGACCCAGCGCGCCCACCGAGTGACCGGCGAAGCTTTCCATCAGGATCACAACGACGTTCTTGATCGGCAGGGTTTTGTCAGCGGCCGGAGAGTAGTTACGACGCACGGCGGCGGTTTCCCCATCCACCAGTTTGTCGCTTGGGGTCAGCAACATATCGCGGACGGTCTGCTGAGCCACTGGCTGTTCCACCGTGGCTTTCCAGATGTTGTCGCGATCTTCGGACATCCGGCTCTTGGCCGCCGCGATCAGCGACAAGGTGCCGTTGAGGCCCAACTGGTTGGCGAAGTTCGAGTCGGTGGTGTAGACGTCACCCCAACGCATCGGCGAGCCCTGACGCAGGGTGCCACGAGCGGCGACCACGCAGACCAGCAGGCAAACCACGAACACGACGCTTCGCGTATACCACGGGGCGATCTGGCGCGTACCGATGCTGCCGCCACTGAACGGACCGCGAGGACGGGTCGCGCGGTCGGCGCCCTTGAACGCGAGGGTCAGGATCAACGTGCCGAAAGCCCAGGCCAGCAGGTAGCGAACCACAGGAAAACCGTACCAGAGCATGCTCATCACGGTTTTCGGATCTTCCTTCACGTACTGGAAGACCAGGCCATTGAGGCGCTGGTGGAACTCACGGTAGAAATCCATCTCCATCAGGCCGAGGAACAGCGCGATGCTCGAGGCGATGGTCAGCCAGAAGCGGAAGAACCCGCGAGCGGCCATGGCCCGGGCGCTGAACAGTGCCAGTATCAGCGGAATGCAGAGGTAGACCACCAGGCGCAGGTCGAAACGCAGACCATTGGCGAACGCCTCGATAAAGGTCGAGGCTGGTGAATCCTGGATCATTTCGCGGTTGTAGACCAGCAGCGCAACGCGCAGCAGGCTGAACATGACCATCATGACCAAGGCGCACAGCAGCGTGTAGGCCAGGTGCGATTTGACGGTCGGTTGCAGCAGGCGACTAGAAGCTCGCTGCTGACTCAGGGCGTCCGGGTTTGCCATGTCGTTTTAGGACCCATTGGAAGTTGAAGTTTCAAAAATAAAGCGGCGCCCTGCCCTCTGTTGGCCAGTTCTCGGCCCCGGGGCTTGCGCGGTGCGCAAATGTTGCACGATCACCCGCAGCATTGCCATTGATTAGTGCCCGGCATGCTGACGCGGGCGAATTGTCTTGGAGGCATTGTGAAAATTTCGTGCAACGTATATCTGGAAACAAAATAATCGCAAAAACAAACGCCCCGAACAGTCGGGGCGTTCTATGAAACAGCGCGCTTATTTCTCTGCGCGTTCCTTCAGGGCTTTCAGGGTGTTGAACGGCGCATCGACCACGAACTTGTTGGCGACCATCGATGGGATGCTGCCGCCTGGCTCAGTGTGCACCTGGTAGGTCACTTCGATCTGGTCACCCTTGGGCACGAACTTCCAGAAACCGTCGATCTTGGTGACTCGCACGAAACCTTTTTCCTCAGGAATGTACTTCGGCACGCCTTCGAGCTTGCGGGTCAGGCTGCCGTCGGCGCCTTCGGTGGTGGTGATATGCAGCACCGAATCACGCGGGGTCACCGGCCACGGGGTATTGAACTGGGTGTAGGTCCAGCTCTGATCGCCTTCGTGCTTGAGCAGCTTCTGCATTTTGCACTCGTGAATCCAGGCGCAGGCGCCTGCTACGTCTTCCTGCAGTGCGCGCAATTTGGCCATGGTGGTTTTCATCAGGGTAACACCCTGGTAGGCCTTGTAATCGGAACCGGCCACTTCACTCAGGGACACCTTGATGCCGTCTTCATTCTTGGCGACTTTCCAGTCTTCGGCCTGTGCGGCGGTGGTTGCCAGCACAACCGTCAAACCACACAGCACAGCCATACGATGCAGTGAACCCATAGTCTTATTCCTTATTGTTGAAGTTCCGTTCGTAGAACACATCACGCGGCCGTCATTTGCTCCCACCATCCCAGCAACTTGATCGCTTCGTCACCGCTGCTTCCGCAGACTTCGACGTCGGCTTCAAACGCCGAACACACGGCAGGACGCTGTGGATCGCCGAAAATACTGCACAGGTTATCGACAGACAGTTGAACGCAACGTTCGCCAGCGACTTTGCCATTGGGCATGCCGGGAATCGGTGAACTGATGGAAGGGGCAATGCAACAGGCGCCACAGCCTTCACGGCATTTCATGACGACAAGCTCCTCTCGACGGGCGATGTGTTAATGGACGGGGCACAGAGTAACCGCTAAAACAGCTGTTTAAAATTACCTGGACCGGGGTTTTTGCGCTCAAACCGATGTGACTGACCAGTCTCCGACAAAGCGTCTGGGTCGCGGGTCACCAATCAGCGAAGATTTACTGTTTGAACTCGAAATCCAGCGCTGCGCCTTCGACGTCCCGACGTTCCTCATTGCGCAGTTGCAACTGCATTTCGTTGCTGAGCAGCCGTCCGTTGAGCTGAAACTGACTGTTCTTGTCACCGAACATCTGCGGCAATACGGCGTCGCGCCGTGGCAAAGGGACCGTTCCGACCGGTTTCAGCTCTTCGACCATGTCTTTAGGCAGGCTCAGGTCCAGATCGGCGGAAGGCAACTGGGTTTTCACGACTTCGCTGGCCGGTTTCGACTTGGAAGCAATCGGCGGACGTTTTTTCAGCACCGCCGGTTTCTTTTTGGCCGGCGCGGCATTCTTTTTGACCGCCTCGGCTTTCTTGACGGGTGCTGTTTTTTTCGAGGTGACGCTGGCTGCCGGTTTTTCCGGAGTCGAAGCCGCCATGACGCCTTGGGCATTAACGGTCAAGAAGAGGCAGATCGATAGGCAGGCGGCAGGAAAAAACGGTTTCATGGACCCAACGACGCTAACGACAGAGGGCCATATGCTCGCCTGTTGTACGCAACATGACAAGCACGTGTACGAAACGACCGACGTGCTTGTCAGAAACCGCTGGCCGTCTCCTGACACAGCTGAGTCGCCAACATTCCCAACGTCATCAATGCCCGCTCGGCTTCACGGTTCCAGGGCGTTCCACAGTTCAGGCGAATGCAGTGATTGAACTGCTCGGTGTTACTGAAAATCAGCCCCGGCGCGATACTGATGCCCTGCTGCAACGCACGCACATGCAGTTCCTGAGTGTTGACCCGCCCCGGCAGGCTGACCCACAGAATGAAGCCGCCGGTCGGCCGGGTCATTTGCGTGCCTTCCGGGAAATATTGCTGCACGGCCAGCTGGAAGGCGCTGAGGTTTTTACGGTACTCCTGCCGGATGTAGCGCAAGTGACGATCGTATCCACCGTTTTCCAGATAGGCCGCGATACCCATCTGGGTGACGCTGCACGCCGAATGCGTGCTGAACGTCTGCAAACGCTGAATCTCTTGCTGGTATTTGCCGGCAATCATCCAGCCAATCCGCACACCCGGCGACAGGGTCTTGGAGAAGCTCGAGCAATAAATAACCCGATCCAGCCGGTCGTAGGCCTTTAGCGATTTGGTCCGGCCTTGTTCGAACATCAACTCGCCGTAGATATCGTCTTCAACGATCTGGATATCGAAATCCGAGGCCAGGCGCAGCAGTTGTTTCTGCCGCTCTTCGGGCATGGTGCCGCCCAGTGGATTACTCAGACGCGTGGTCAGTACCAGCGCCTTTATCGACCACTGATTGGCTGCCAATTGCAGGGCTTCGAGGCTCATCCCGGTCGCCGGGTCGCTGGGGATCTCGATGACTTTGAGGCCCAGCAGGTCGGCCAGTTGCAGCAAACCATAATAAGTCGGCGATTCGGCGGCGATCAGGTCGCCCGGACGGGTCAGCACACGAAGAGACATCTGCAATGCATCGACACAGCCGTGGGTGATCACCACTTCGGACGGATCAACCACCACGCCGGCATCACGCATGCGGATCGCCACCTGTCGGCGCAACGGTTCAAAACCGGGGCTGAACATGTAACTGAAGGCACGCGGGCTATGGAAACGGGTGACCTTGGCCAATTGCTGATGCAAGGCGCGGACCGGCAGATAATCGACGCTGGGCACGGCCGCGCCCAAGGGGAAAACGCCCTCGCGGCGGGATTCCACCAACACTTGCTGAATGATGCTGCTGCGGGTGACCAGACCGGGCCGCTCGACCCGGGCGATGTCCGGCGTTGGCGCCGTCAGGGCCGGGGTCTGGTGCACGTAGTAACCCGACTGCGGTCGTGCGCGGATCAGCCCTTGATCCTCGAGATTGGCATAAGCCTGCAAAACAGTCGCATGGCTGACGTTGAGCTGCGAGCTCATCTTGCGTACCGAAGGCACGCGTTCCCCCGGTTGATAGACACCACGGCGGATGTCTTCGGCCAGTTGCTGAGCAATACGTTGGTAGAGCAAAAGATTGGTCATGACGCAGCACTCGATTTCACGGGCATTTTATTCTTGTGTGAAACAATACCGGAACAGTTTAGAAGTGTACTGGGACAGTTGCCACAATAGTCGACCGTACAGTGCAGTGTCAGCAAAAACTGTACTGTTTTGAGAGGCAATTGGCAGGCGCAAAAAAACCCGGCGCTGACAGGCAGGCCGGGTTTTCCAGTAACGCAGCCCTTAGCGGGTGGCGCCGAGCTGGCCTTTTTCGTCGGAGAACACAATTTCCACCCGACGGTTCTGCGCGCGACCACGCTCGGAAGCGTTCACGTCCACCGGGTATTCATCGCCGTAGCCTTCGACTTTTATACGTTTGTCGTCGATCCCCAGGTCCATCAGCACGTCCGCCACCGATTGCGCACGGTCGCGGGACAGCTTGAGGTTGTCGTGCTTGCCACCCGTGCTGTCGGTATAGCCCTCGATGCGGACCACGCGCTTGGGATTAAGCTGCAGGAATTGCACAATCTTAAGCACCACGCGGTTCGCCGAAGTCTTCAGCTCCGCTTCGCCGGTGTCGAACAGCACATCACCCAGCGTCATCACCAGACCACGGTCGGTCTGGGTGGTTGCCAGAGCGACAATCTGTTCTTCGAGCCACTTGCCCTGCTGCTGCACGCTGAGCAATTTGGACTCGCGCAGAGCCAGTTGCAGACGCTGACGTTCCAGTTCGAGCTTCGCCGCGCGCTCTTCGTTGAGCACCTGATTGGTGTGCTCACGGGCGATTTCGCTGTAGCGCTGGCTCAGGTAGGCGTAATGCACCACATCCGAGCCGCTGCCCCAGTAGCTGGAAAGACGATCAGCACGGGCCAGGGATTCACCGGCACGAATCACGTCCTTGGGCGCGATTCGCAGTACGTTGGAGTCTTCCTTGACCTTCTGGAAATCAGAACCGGCCTGCTGCAATGCAGTCTCGCTGTGTTGGCCTGCGCAGCCGTAAAGGCTTGCGCAACCTGCGAGGATCAATCCGCCGAGTGCCTTGGACTTGAGGCTCATTGGGCATCTCCCAGTTGCTTGCGCAGGCGAGTGATGCGGGTATTGAGCACATTCAGCTGCTCCTCGCTCTTGAGGGTCAGCACCTTGGCTTCGGCCAGACGCGCGTCCAGTTCGGCCTGCTCGGCCCGCATGCGCGCATGCTTATAGGACTGATCGGTCATGTCGCCCTGGGCACGGGAAAACTTGTCTTCGGCCAGTTTGAGTTCCGGCACGTCGGCGGCGGTGGCGCCTACGGCTTTGGCTTGTTCGAGCGCCTGCTCGGTCAGGCGTATTTGTTCATTCGGCGCCGGATCGGCTGCACAACCCGCCAGAGCCAGAACGGCCAGGGCAGCGAAAAGAGGTCGAATACTCACTAAAAATCCCTACTGTTTTGGGGCACTGACGGGCTGTTGCTGCGGTTGTTGCTGCTGCGCTTTCCAACGCTCGATATTGCGTTGTAGCGCGATCTCCGTCAGTCCGGACGCGGGCAATTCTGTCATCTTTTTGGCCAGCTGTCCGCGCAACCACGGATCGTTGCAGGCGGAGTTATGGGAAACCGCGAGGAACAGACCGGGTTTGTCGACCGGTTGGGGACGAGCGATCAGGTCGTTGGCCATGCTCAGGGTTTGCGCGGCGGCCATGCCCGAGTAGCGTCCCGCAAGGACAAATTCCACCTCGCCCAGCAGCAATTTCTGAAAGGCCTGGGTCAAGTTTGGAGTACGCACGAGGGTCAATTGCTGCTCGGCGAAAGTGCCAAATGCCTGGGTCATTCGAGACTTTTCCGACACGGCACCTGGATGACCGTGAAGGTCTTGCGCCTGGTTGTAGACCAATGCCGAGTCTTTTCGGGTCCAGACCAGATAGTCGTTTTCCAGCAACGGCGGATGGATGTAATCCAGGGTGTCCAGCTCTCCGACTGTCAACGGCGCGTCGGCCAGCATGTCCATGCGTCCGCTGCGCACTTCGTCCAGGGCCTGGGCGCGCTTGCCGGCGTAAAGCAGCTCGACCTTGATGCCCATCTCCCCTGCCACGTGTTGCAACAGGTCAGCACTGGCGCCGATCAGATGCTTGGGGTTTTGCGGGTCTTGCCACAAATACGGCGGCGCGTCCGGGCTGCCGGTCACCACCAGCCGTTCGCACTTGCC
This sequence comes from Pseudomonas sp. LBUM1660, assembly GCF_059695935.1. Taxonomy (NCBI): domain Bacteria; kingdom Pseudomonadati; phylum Pseudomonadota; class Gammaproteobacteria; order Pseudomonadales; family Pseudomonadaceae; genus Pseudomonas; species Pseudomonas sp. LBUM1660. Next base: position 4,537,094 of record NZ_CP166795.1, read on the forward strand.
TGCGGCCACGGCCAACGCCGGCAGCACCATCAGCCCCAGCAGTAATGACCAGCCACCCACGCGGCGCAAATCCATGGCGACACTCTCCACTCAAATCCGGAACAAAAAAAAGCCCGACCAAAAGGTCGGGCTCTTTATAAGTCAAGCGACTGGATTAGACCAGCTTCTCGAACTCGGGGATGGCTTCGAACAGGTCAGCCACCAGGCCGTAATCGGCCACCTGGAAGATAGGCGCTTCTTCGTCCTTGTTGATCGCAACGATCACTTTGGAGTCTTTCATGCCGGCCAGGTGCTGGATCGCGCCGGAGATACCGACCGCGATGTACAGCTGTGGAGCAACGATCTTGCCGGTTTGACCGACCTGCATGTCGTTGGGTACAAAACCTGCGTCGACCGCGGCGCGGGAAGCACCAACGGCAGCGCCCAGCTTGTCGGCCAGGGCGTACAGGTGTTTGAAGTTGTCGCCGTTCTGCATGCCGCGGCCGCCGGAAACGACGATCTTGGCAGCGGTCAGTTCCGGACGATCGGACTTGGCCAGTTCTTCGCCAACGAAGCTGGAAGTGCCAGCGTCGTGGGCAGCCGCAACGGCTTCAACCGACGCCGAACCACCTTCAGCAGCCACCGGGTCGAAACCGGTAGCACGCACAGTGATCACTTTGACCGCAGCGTTCGATTGAACGGTGGCGATGGCGTTACCGGCGTAGATCGGGCGCTTGAACGTGTCAGCGCTTTCGACCGAGATGATCTCGGAGATCTGGTCAACGTCCAGCTGAGCGGCAACGCGCGGCAGGATATTTTTGCCGTTGGAAGTGGCGGCAGCCAGGATGTGGCTGTAGCCCTTGCCCAACTCAGCAACCAGAGGCGCTACGTTTTCCGGCAACTGGTGAGCGTAGGCGGCGTTGTCGGCCACCAGCACTTTAGCCACGCCAGCGATTTTCGCAGCGGCTTCAGCCACGGCGCCAACGCCCTGGCCGGCAACCAGAACGTGGATGTCACCGCCGATTTTGGCGGCAGCAGCCAAGGTATTCAGCGTGGCCGGGGCCACTACTTTGTTGTCGTGTTCAGCAATAACCAAGATAGTCATTTAGATTACCTTCGCTTCGTTTTTCAGTTTCTCGACCAGTTCAGCCACCGACTTGACCTTGATACCCGCGCTGCGTGCAGCCGGCGCTTCGACTTTCACGGTCTTGTTGGTGGAGGCGGTGGAAACGCCCAAAGCGTCCGGAGTCAGCACTTCGAGAGGCTTCTTCTTGGCTTTCATGATGTTTGGCAGGGACGCGTAGCGCGGCTCGTTCAAACGCAGGTCGGTGGTGACGATGGCCGGCAGTTTCAGGGAAACCGTCTGCGCGCCGCCGTCGATTTCGCGGGTCACGGCAACGTTGTCGCCGGACACTTCGACTTTCGAAGCGAAGGTGCCCTGACCGTAGCCGCTCAATGCAGCGAGCATCTGGCCAGTCTGGTTGTTGTCGCTGTCGATGGCTTGTTTGCCAAGGATCACCAGCTGAGGCTGTTCCTTGTCGACAACGGCTTTCAACAGTTTGGCAACGGCCAGCGACGTCAGGTCTTCGGCGGATTCGACGAGGATGGCGCGGTCAGCACCCAAAGCCAGCGCGGTGCGCAATTGCTCTTGAGCGGTGGACGGGCCGATGGAGACGACGACGATTTCAGTCGCAACACCTTTCTCTTTCAGGCGTACGGCTTCTTCCACTGCGATTTCGCAGAACGGGTTCATCGACATCTTGACGTTGGCGAGGTCGACGCCGGAATTGTCCGCCTTGACGCGAACCTTGACGTTGTAGTCCACAACGCGTTTGACAGCTACAAGAACCTTCATGGATTCCTCGTTACTCTCCGGTGAAAAGAAAGTCGCCTAGGCGAACCTGGCGGTTTGATGCTCATCGGCGCAAGGGCACCTCTAAAAACGCTGGCAGGTGTATCGGGTGAACCTTGCTCACGAAGCAGATGACCGTTCGTCAGTGGTGACCAACAGGTCATTCGTTATCGCGGCGTGTAAACTGCGCGCCAAACCTGCGCTGCGCATCACCCTGTACTGCCATCGCCCTGTCTTTAGAGGTGCTCTTGAACCCAACAGTCAGCCTACGGCGAGCGCAAAACCGACCGTATATTGACCGGAACGCCTATTCCGGTCAATACGGCAAAATAGCCGTTCATAAGCCGCGTGACTTTGATTTCTCTGGCTTTGAGCCAATTCAAACAAACGTTTGTATTGGACGCTAGGAGTCGTGTAGATATAATGCGCCACCCAGAGAGAAAGGTGGTCTATCGATTGTCCTGTTCCGCGCATTGCGCAGGAATTCATGGATGCGACACCAAACCTCCAATTAGAAAAAAAACTGTTGAGCCTTGAGTAGGAGATAACCTGTGGAACGCGAATACATGGAATTCGACGTGGTCATCGTCGGTGCCGGCCCCGCGGGTCTTTCCGCCGCCTGCCGCTTGAAGCAGAAGGCCGCTGAAGCCGGTAAGGAAATCAGCGTCTGCGTGGTCGAAAAAGGCTCCGAAGTCGGCGCACACATCCTGTCCGGCGCGATCTTCGAACCCCGCGCCCTGAACGAATTGTTCCCGGACTGGAAAGAACTCGGCGCCCCGCTGAACACTCCGGTGACCCGCGATGACATTTTCGTCCTCAAAAACGCCGACAGCGCGCAGAAAATTCCCGACTTCTTTGTGCCCAAGACCATGCACAACGACGGCAACTACATCATCTCCCTAGGCAACCTGTGCCGCTGGCTGGCCCAGCAGGCAGAGAACCTGGGCGTAGAAATCTACCCAGGCTTTGCAGCTCAAGAAGCGCTGTTCGACGAGAACGGCGTGGTTCGCGGGATTATCACCGGCGATCTGGGCGTTGACCGCGAAGGTCAGCCGAAAGAAGGCCTATACACCCCGGGCATGGAACTGCGTGGCAAGTACACGCTGTTCGCCGAAGGTTGCCGTGGCCACATCGGCAAGCAGCTGATCAAGCGCTTCAATCTCGACAGCGATGCCGACGCCCAGCACTACGGCATCGGCCTGAAAGAAATCTGGGAAATCGACCCGACCAAGCATCAGCCAGGCCTGGTGGTCCACACCGCCGGTTGGCCGCTGGACATCATGGGCACCGAGAACACCGGTGGCTCGTTCCTCTATCACCTGGAAAACAACCAGGTCGTAGTCGGTCTGATCGTCGATCTGTCCTACAGCAACACCTACCTGTCGCCGTTCGACGAGTTCCAGCGCCTCAAGCATCACCCGGTGCTCAAGCAGTACCTGGAAGGCGGCAAGCGCATCAGCTACGGCGCTCGCGCCATCAGCAAAGGCGGCTTGAACTCGCTGCCGAAAATGGTCTTCAAGGGCGGCGCACTGATCGGTTGCGACCTCGGCACCCTGAACTTTGCCAAGATCAAAGGCAGCCACACCGCGATGAAGTCCGGCATGCTCGCCGCTGAATCCGTGGCCGAAGCGTTGTTCGCCGAAAAGGACGGCACCGAAGAGCTGACCACTTACGTTGACGCGTTCAAGAAGAGCTGGCTCTACGACGAACTGTTCGCCAGCCGCAACTTCGGCCCGGCGATCCACAAGTTCGGCGCCATCGTCGGCGGCGGTTTCAACTGGCTCGACCAGAACATCTTCGGTGGCAAACTGCCGTTCACCTTGCACGACACCAAGCCGGATTACGCTTGCCTCAAGCTCGCGGCCGACTGCAAGAAGATCGACTACCCGAAACCCGACGGCAAGATCAGCTTCGACAAGCTCAGCTCGGTGTTCATCTCCGGTACCAACCACGAAGAAGAACAGCCGTGCCACCTGAAGCTGACCGATCCAAGCATTCCGATCGCCAAGAACCTGCCGCTGTACGATGAGCCTGCCCAGCGTTACTGCCCGGCCGGCGTGTACGAAGTGGTGACCAAGGAAGACGGCGAGAAGCGCTTCCAGATCAACGCCCAGAACTGCGTTCACTGCAAGACCTGCGACATCAAGGACCCTGCACAGAACATCACGTGGGTGGCGCCGGAAGGTGCTGGCGGCCCGACTTACCCGAACATGTAAGCCGAACGCCTGAACATCAAGGCTCCCGGAATGGGGGCCTTTTTGTTGCCCGCAATTCAAGCCACACCACAAGCCCCTTGTGGGAGCGGGCTTGCTCGCGAGGCTTTCTATCAGCAACCATTGATGTTGACTGACACACCGCGTTCGCGAGCAAGCCCGATCCCACATGGGATTTTTGGTGGATCAGGCCGCGCGTTCATCCCCGGGATTACGCTCGAAGTAGCGCTTGTACTCGCGGCTGAACTGCGACGTGCTTTGATACCCGACCCGATGCGCCACCTGCGCCACGCCCAAACCCTCGGCGATCAGCAACGTTTGCGCCTTGAGCAAGCGCAGACGCTTCAAATACTGCACCGGCGACAACAACGTGCTGCGCTTGAAATGCTCATGAAAGGTCGACGCGCTCATGTTCGCGCAACTGGCCAAGGTTTCCACATTCAACGGCTCAGTGAAATGCCCGTGCAAATGGTTGAGCGAGGCTGCAATCCGGGCGAACTGCCCCTGCTGTTCGACAAGCGCACGCAGCACATCGGCTTGCGGACCGCGCAACGCGACGAACAACAATTCCCGCAGCCGCGCCGGCCCCATGATCTGGCATTCCAGCGGATCGTGCAGGCAACGCAACAGCCGTTCCACGCAACCGCGCATCCCGTCGTCGAGCACCGCCGACGTCATGGATCCCAGTGTTTGCGCAGGAACCGTGCGCCCCGGCACCCGCCCCATGGCCAACACCAGTTCACCGAGCACCACTCGGTCGATGGCGATGGACACCCCGAGCATCGGCCCATCCGGCGCCGAAAACGTTTCGCACTCAAACGGCACCGGCAAGGCCTGAATCAGATAGTGCCCGGCGCCGTACTCCAATGTACGCGGCCCCAGATACGCCAGTTTGCTGCCTTGGGCGATGATGACCAGGCTCGGCTCGTAAATCTGCGGACCACGGGCCACATCGCAACTGGCCCGTAAAACCTGGACGCCCGGCAACGCCGTAGGGGCGAAACCATCGCGAGTGGTCAGGGGCTCGATCAGCGAAACCAGCGTGGCATTCGCATCAAGATAACGGGTTAACACCATGGGAGATCTTCACAAAAAAGTCGCGGAAAGAGGGATGAAAGCATCATCGCAGGTCTGATCGCCCATTTGATCTAACGAACGCTGATGCCGGAGGAATAGGCATGACACCCGGAGGAATCGCCATGGCCGGTGGCAGGCACGGCGCCCAAAATGCGCCGCATCACTTGTCATTGCTTCTGCGAGGTTCACCATGTACACCGCCATCGGATACGCCGCCCAGTCGGCCACCACTCCCCTCGCCCCCGTGAAATTCGAACGCCGTAGCCCAAGGGCCGACGACGTGGCGATCGATATTCTCTACTGCGGCGTCTGCCATTCCGACATCCATCAGGCCCGCAACGAGTGGGGCATTGCCGTTTACCCGTTGATGCCCGGCCACGAGATCGTAGGCAAAGTTACCGCGATTGGTGCGAACGTCACCCAACATAAAATCGGCGATCTGGTTGGTGTGGGCTGCATGGTCGATTCGTGCCGCAGCTGCGAAGCCTGCCAATCGAACCTCGAGCAATACTGCCTCGAAGGTCCGACCATGACTTACGCCACCCCGGACCGGGTCGATGGCAGCAATACCATGGGCGGCTACTCCGACAGCATCGTGGTCAGCGAGCACTTCGTCGTGCGCATCCCGGAGAAGCTCGACCTGGCCAGCGCCGCGCCGATCCTCTGTGCCGGCATCACCACTTACTCGCCGCTAAAACACTACGGCGTAAAGGCCGGCGACAAGGTCGGGATTCTCGGCATGGGCGGCCTCGGCCACATGGGCATCAAGTTCGCCAAGGCGATGGGCGCGGAAGTGACGCTGTTCACCCGCTCGGCGAGCAAGGCCGAAGAAGGACGTCGTCAAGGGGCGGACCACGTGATCGTGTCCACCGATGCCGAACAGATGAAAGCCGCTGCCGGCTATTTCGACTTCCTGCTCGACACCATTCCAGTGCAGCATGACCTCAATCCGTACCTCGACACCCTGCGATTCGACGGCGTGCACATTCTGGTGGGCTTGATCGAACCGATTGACCCACCGGTCCACGCAGCAAAACTGGTGTTGGGCCGTCGCATGCTGGCGGGTTCTTTGATCGGCGGCATCGCCGAAACCCAGGAAGTGCTGGATTTTTGCGCTGAGCACAACATCACCTGCGACATTGAAATGCTCGACATCCGCCAAATCAACGAGGCTTACGCCCGCATGATCGCCGGTGACGTGAAGTATCGCTTCGTCATCGACATGGCGACGTTGAAGGTCTAAATCTTCGCGCCAAGTTCTGCCGACAGCCGGGCCGTGACCCCTTTGATCAGGGGAATCAGCTCGGCCATTTTTTCCAGCGGCATGTACGGCACGGTGCTGGCGATGCTGATGGCGGCGACGATGCGTTTGCTGGCATCGCGGATCGGCGCAGCCACACAGCGGATGGACGGTTCGTTGTCTTCCAGATCGAAGGCATAACCGCCGGCCACGTACTCGATCATGCGCTGCTGAAACTGCTCCCAGGATTGCTCGGGGTGCAGCGGCCAGAATTGATTTTTCCCACCCGCCGGCAGGCTGACGTCGTACAGCCGCTGCCATTCTTCCTGCGTGTCATCCAGCATCAAGGCCTTGCCAATCCCGGTGCGCGCCAACGGCATACGATGGCCGACCCGCGAGCGCATTTCCGGGCCATTACGCCCCGGATTCTTGTGCAGGTACAGCACCTCGTCGCCTTCACGAATCGCCAGGTGAATAGTGTCGCCGGTCAACGCCGACAACTCATCCAGATACGGCCCGGCCAGGGTCACCAACGGCAACTCTTCACGCGCCTGGAAACCCAGCTCGATCAGCTTCGGCCCCAACAGATAACCGACTTGCGGCACCACACGCAGATAACGCTCGTCCACCAGGCAACTGGCCAGGCGATGAGTCGTGCTGCGCGTGGTGCCGATCAGCCGGGCGATTTCCTTGAGATCGCGGGCGCCACTGGCGACGGCCTGAACCACACCCAGACCACGAAGCAGTGTCTGGGTGCCGGTCGGTGCGGCGTCCTTGGCGATTTTTGGGGCGTCTTCCTGCATATCCAGCCTTTACCGTTGAGCGAGTGAACGGGCGGCATTATGGTCGCCCGATGGCTGCCACTACAACTTGATACGCTCGACCTTGCCGACCAGCAAGATGTAGGAAAGCGCGCCAATCAACGCCAGAACCGAGATGTAGGTGATCGCCGGGGCAAACGAATCACCGGTCGCGAGGAAACCGATGACAATCGGCGTGGTAATCGCCGACAGGTTGCCGATGAAGTTGAACACCCCACCGGTCAATCCGAGCAACCGTGCCGGGGCCAGCGTGGAAACCAGCGACCAGGTAATCGAAGCCAGCCCGTTACCGAAGAACGCCAACGCGAGGAAGGCAATCACCAGCGGTGTCGATTCAACGAAATTGGCGCCGATGATCAAGGTGGAAATCAGCAGGCCACCGATGATTGGCAACTTGCGGGCGAACCCCACTGTGTAACCGCGGCGGATCAGCCAGTCGGAAAAGAACCCGGAACACAGCACACCGACGAAGGCGGCGAGAAACGGCAGCGACGCCAACAGGCCGGACTTGATGAAGTCCATGCCGCGGTATTTCACCAGGTAGGTCGGGAACCACGTCAGGAAAAACCATAGCGTCGAGTTGAGGCAGAACTGACCGAGGTAGATGCCCCACAACTTGCGCTTGGTCAGAACGATGCCGAGGTCGGTCCAGCTGAATTTCGCCTTGACCTTGGCTTGCTCGGCCTGGATATCCACCAGCCCTCCACCTTCGCGGATCAGCTCGATTTCGGCGTCATTGGCGCCTTTGAAATCCCGAGGCTCGCGATACACCGCGTACCAGATCACCGCCCAGAGAATGCCCACCGCCCCGGTGCTGACGAACACCATGTGCCAGCCAAATTCATGCTGCAGCCAGGCGAGTACCGGCGTCAGAAACGCCAGGCCGACGAATTGCCCAGAGGTATAGAAACCGATGGCCGTTGCGCGTTCGCGCTCCGGGAACCAAGTCGTCACCACCCGGCTGTTGATCGGATACGCCGGCGCTTCCAGGGCGCCAACGGCCATGCGCAAAACGAACAGCGCGATGAAGCTGCCCGCGAAGCCGAGCATCACCGTGGCGATCGACCACAGCAACAAGGCAACGCTGTAGAGAATGCGCGGCGGAACCCGATCCACCAGCCAGCCGCCGGGGATCTGCATGGCGGCGTAGGTCCAGCCGAAGGCCGAGAAAATCAGCCCGACGTGGATCGGGTCGATGCCCAGTTCGCTGGTCAGCGCCGGGGCGGCGATGGACAGGTTGCTGCGGTCGAGGTAGTTGATGACCACGGTGATGAACAGCAGCACCATGATGAAAAACCGCTTGCGACTGGGCGTCACCAACGACGCCTGCCCTGCGAGGGTTTGCGGTTGCATGGGGATTGCCTCTTCTTATGTTTATTGAGGTCGATGTGAAATCGGGGGTTGCCGCAAATCTCCCTGTCCATGGAGATCAAACTGTGGGAGCCAGCCTGCTGGCGATAGCGGTGTGTCAGCCACCACAAATGCTGGATGTGCCGACCCATCGCCAGCAGGCTGGCTCCGACAGGGATTTGCAGTGGGTCAGGGAGAAATCACCACTCGGCAAAACTGCCATCGGTACGGGTTTGCGGTTGCATGGGGATTGCCTCTTCTTATGTTTATTGAGGTCGATGTGAAATCGGGGGTTGCCGCAAATCTCCCAGTCCATGGAGATCAAACTGTGGGAGCCAGCCTGCTGGCGATAGCGGTGTGTCAGTCACCACAAATGCTGGATGTGCCGACCCATCGCCAGCAGGCTGGCTCCCACAGGGATTTGCAGTGGGTCAGGGAGGACTCACCACTCGGCAAAACTGCCATCGGCATGGCGCCAGATCGGGTTGCGCCAGCGGTGGCCGACGGCCGCGCGTTCGATCACGTATTCCTCGTTGATCTCGATCCCAAGGCCCGGGCCGTTCGGGATTTTCACGAAGCCTTTGTCGTAGTCGAACACCCGCGGATCTTTCACGTAGTCGAGCAGGTCGTTGCTCTCGTTGTAATGGATACCCAGGCTCTGTTCCTGGATGAACGCGTTGTAGCAAACCGCGTCCAGTTGCAGGCACGCCGCCAGGGCAATCGGACCCAATGGACAATGCAGCGCCAGCGCCACGTCGTAGGCTTCAGCCATGTTGGCGATCTTGCGGGTTTCGGTGATGCCACCGGCGTGGGACGCGTCCGGCTGGATGATGTCGACGTAACCTTCGCTGAGCACACGCTTGAAATCCCAGCGCGAAAACAAGCGCTCGCCCAGGGCAATCGGGGTGCTGGTCAGCGGCGCCAGTTCCTTCAGCGCTTCGTAGTTTTCGCTGAGGACCGGCTCTTCGATGAACATGAGTTTGTAAGGGTCGAGTTCTTTCATCAGCACTTTGGCCATGGGCTTGTGCACCCGGCCATGGAAGTCCACACCGATGCCGACGTTCGGGCCCACCGCATCACGCACGGCGGCGACGTTGGCCAGGGCGAGGTCGACTTTCTCGAAGGAGTCGAGAAATTGCAGCTCCTCGGTACCGTTCATTTTCACCGCGGTGAAACCACGCTCGACTGCTTCTTTCGCCGCGCGAGCGGTGTCCGCCGGGCGGTCGCCACCGATCCACGAGTACACACGAATCTTGTCGCGCACCTGACCGCCCAGCAAATCGCTGACCGACACCCCCAGGGCCTTGCCCTTGATGTCCCACAACGCCTGATCGATACCGGCCAGTGCACTCATGTGAATCGCACCACCGCGGTAGAAGCCGCCACGGTAGAGCACGGTCCAGATGTCTTCGATGTTGCGGGGGTCTTTGCCGATCAGGTAGTCGGACAATTCTTCAACGGCAGCCGCTACGGTGTGCGCGCGGCCTTCGACCACGGGCTCGCCCCAACCGGTCACGCCTTCGTCGGTTTCGACCTTGAGGAAGCACCAGCGCGGCGGAACGATGAAGGTGGTGAGTTTGGTGATTTTCATCTTGTGCTCTCTTTTTATAAGTGCAGCTCTTATAGATGCAGCGCTCGCAGCGCCAAAAAGTCTTAGCGAAGGGCTTTCCAGGCAGCCACGTAGGCCTTGGCGTTTAGCGCCACGTCTTCAGGCGTCATGCCCGGCTTGAACAACCCGGAACCGAGACCGAAGCCTTTGACGCCCGCGTCGATAAACACCTGCATGTTGTCCGGCGTGATTCCACCGACTGGCGCCAGAATGGTTCCGGCCGGCAGCACCGCGAGCCAGGCTTTGACGACTGCCGGCCCCATCTGCTCGGCGGGGAACATCTTCAGCACGTCCGCCCCTTCCGCCAGTGCGGCAAAGGCTTCGGTCGGTGTGGCAACGCCCGGCGACAGGTACAACCCCGCCGCTTTTGCTGCCCGCAACACCTTGGCATCACTGTGCGGCATGACGATCACCTGACCACCCGCCGCCTTCACTTGCTCGACCTGTTCCGGTGTCAGCACCGTACCCGCGCCGATCAGGCAATCGGCGGGCAAAGTACTGCGCAGGATGCGGATACTGTCGTAGGGCTCAGGGGAGTTGAGCGGCACTTCGATGACGCGAAATCCGGCGGCATAAAGGACTTCGCCAATGGCGGCCGCTTCTTGCGGGCGCAGGCCACGCAGGATCGCGATCAGACCGTTTTGCGCCAGTGCTTGCTTGAGCATGTCAGACCTCCAGTCAGGTTTAACGGGATGGGTGTGCGGCGATCAGTCCGGCGGCGACCGCCAATTGCCACAACCCGCGTTCGGTGGCTTGTTCGGCCAGGGTCACATGGGTAAAACCGCAGGCGTCGAGGGCCCGGCTGTAGCGGGCACAGAGTTGGGAATTACCAATAAGGATGATTGAAGGCAGGTGAACGCTGTTGCGTCGGCGTCGCTGGACATTCGCCAGCGCAGACAGCTCATGGCCGATCAGCAGGCCGGACAAGTAATCCGGTTGGGCAGTGGCGCTGAGCTCACCGGTCAACCCGAGGCTGCGGGCGCTGAACAACGTCGACAACGGACCGATTTCACCCTCCGCCGACAGCGCCACTTGCACACCGCGATCAAACGCCTGGCCATCGAAGGACGCGCCCTTTTGCTGGGTACGCCCCAGAATGCTGTGTTTACTGAGCACGGCGAAGATCTCACCGGTCATGAAGGTATCGAAATGCACGATGCAACCGCCGGCCACTTCCACCCATTTCGAATGACTGCCCGGCAAGCCGATCAACAGATCACGGCCTTGCTCGATCGGTAGATTCTGCAAAACACCGAGCACCTGGGTTTCTTCGCCGCGCATTACGTTCGGCAAGCGCGAACGCTGAATCACCCCCGGCACGATGTGCACATCGACACCGCGAAGACTGCGAATGGCTTGTAGGGATGTTCCGAGATTGGCGACGTTTGCCGGTGTGTCGCAGTAGGCCGCTTCGCACCAGCCCTGGGCGCTGCCGACCATGCCACAGGCAATCACCGGCAAATCCGGCTGCGCGTCGAGCCAGTCACCGCACGCCTCATCGAAGGCCAGTTCAAAACCGTCGGCGCATGACTGGCCGCTGATGACTCGCGGCGTCCGGGGCAGTTGCATGATCCCGGACGACAGCGAACGCTGTTCCAGCACCTTGCCACCCGCGGCGAGTTTGTAAGCACGTAATGAGGTCGTCCCCCAATCGAGCGCGATCAATTGCGCCAGCATCGCTTCACCTGTTTGTTTTATTGGCAGTGAGTGAGCTGGACTATAAACCCGGATGCATGAATATCTCAATATATAAATATCACTCCCATATATTGGGACGATTAAAAAAAAATATCGCAGCCTCTGACCACTCCTTCCTATCGAGGCGGGAGTCGCCGAAGGGCTGCGATATTTAGCAGGCCTTGCTGGAGATCAACTCCCCTCGGCAAACTCCCGCAACACCTTCCCATCCATCCGATACCGCACCCACTCTTCCTGTGGCTGCGCCCCCAACGACTTGTAAAATTCGATCGCCGGTTTGTTCCAGTCCAGCACGCTCCACTCGAAGCGTCCGCAGTCATTGGCGCAGGCAATTTTGGCGAGGTGGCGCAGTAAGGTTTTACCGGCGCCGCCACCGCGTTGCTGGGGGGTGATGTAGAGGTCTTCGAGGTACAGGCAATTGCTGCCGAGCCAGGTGGAATAGCTGAAGAAGAACACCGCGAAGCCGATCGGCAAGCCGTCGCGCAGGCAGATCAGGCCGTGGGCGGTGGCGCCTTCGCTGAACAGGCTGCGCTCGATGTCGGCAACGCTGGCGATGACTTCGTGACGGGCACGTTCGTAGTCGGCCAGTTCAGTGATGAACCCGAGGATTTGCGGTGCATCGCTGGGGGTCGCCGGGCGGATCTCGATCGTCATGGACGGGCCTTTGTCGAAAATTGAAAACGCCATACTAAGTCGGCGCGCCACGCTCGTCACACTGGAAATGCAAAGCTGATCCATGGAGCATGTGTAGCAGCTGGCGAAGCCTGCGTTCGGCTGCGCAGCAGTCGTGAAATCAGACGGCGCGGTGTTACAGGCAAACCGCGTGTTCAAGTTTCACGACTGCTTCGCAGCCGAACGCAGGCTTCGCCAGCTGCTACAGGGTTGCGTTGCTGACGAGAACGTTTTTCACTTAACAGGATGTTTATGACCACTGATGCTTTTGCACCGCTGCATACGCTCGCCACTGAGCTGCTACCCCACGCCCTGGAACCCTCGGAAGATGGCGCGCACGATCTGTCCCATCTGCAACGGGTGTGGCACAACGCGCGCACGCTTCATGCTGAAGAAGGTGGCGATCTTGAAGTGTTGCTGGCAGCGGTGCTTCTGCATGATTGCGTGGCCGTGGAGAAGAATTCGCCGTTGCGTTCACAGGCTTCACGCCTGGCCGCCGAGAAAGCATCTGTCGTGCTGACCGACATGGATTGGCCAAGTGCAAAAATCGGCGCAGTCGCCCACGCCATTGAAGCCCACAGCTTTTCCGCCAACATCGCCCCGACCTCGCTCGAAGCGAAAATCATGCAGGACGCCGACCGCATCGACTCCCTCGGCATGCTCGGCGTAGCGCGCACGTTCTATATCGCCGGGCGCATGGGCAGCGCGTTGTACGACCCGCAAGACCCGGAAGCGAAAGCGCGGAACTACGATGACAAGCGCTTTTGCCTCGATCACTTCCAGACCAAGTTGCTGCACCTGGCGGACGGTTTCCAGACGATTACCGGTCAGCAGCTGGCACGCGTCAGGCATGAACGCTTGAAGGATTTTATGACGCTGTTCAAGGAAGAAATCGGCCTCCCCTGACCGCATTACTCCGGCCCGCGCTAACCCTGGCATCGATAACCTCGGACCTAACAATATCGAGGTGCATGGTAGATAGAGGGTCAGCGTCTTTATCGGGTCAAGGAACCGCGTCATGTCTACCGCTACGCCCCACGTCTCAAGCAGATTGTTCGGCCTGTTTTGCCTCGCCAGTTATTTGCTGTCGCTGTCCTACGGCTCGACGTTTCTGTTGTCGCTGTTGATCGGTTCACGGGGCGGTAACGAACACGATGCCGGCAGTGTGATTTCAGCGGCGATGCTCAGTACGTTTGCGGCGGTAATTGTCTCCGGGCACCTGTCGGATTTGCTCGGCGCGGCGCGTTCGATTGCGCTGTTCGGCGTGTTGTTGGTGGCGGCCAGCCTGGGCTTCGCGCTGACGCCGGGGTTCGGCAATCTGTTGCTGTTTTTCGGACTGCTGCTGGGGCTGGGCTGGGGGGTGTTTTACACCTTGGGGCCGATAATCGTGGCGAGCCTGGTGACGCCCGCGCAACGCGCGAAATACTTTGCGCTGCTGTCGGGCAGCATGATGACCGGGATCGGCAGCGGGCCGCTGTTGGGCCGCGCGGCCAGTGCCCTCGGTTACCCCGTCACCGCCGCCTTTTACCTCGCCGCGTTGGCCAGCCTGATGGGTGTGTTGCTGTTTTGGCGGCTGCATTCGCAACTGAAAAAAACACCCTCGCCTACCGCCGCTGTCGCGCGCATTTCCTGGCGTGCGACGACTCAGGTGCTGTCGTCCAGGGCAGTGTTCCCGATCATCATGGTCGGCCTCGGCGGGTGCGTATTCGGCGGCCTGTCCAGCTTTCAAACCAGTTACGCAGCGTCTCGTTCACTGGATTACTCGCTGTTCTTTTTCGGCTTCATGGGTGCGGCGATCAGCAGCCGGATGTTGATCGCCGGGGTCGTGGTCAAGCGCGATCCGTTGCGCGCTTCGTGCCTGCTGTCGGCCGTGATGATGGGCTCGATTGTGCTGTTCGGCTTCGTGGTCGACAGCGGGGTCAGCTACGTGCTGGCGGCGATGATGCTCGGGGTCGGTTACGGGCTGACGTACTCGGTGATCAATGGCCTGGCAGCGAACGAAGCACCGCACGGCACCACTTCGCAATCGTTGTTGCTGTTCAGCCTGTCGTACTTCATCGGTGTATTCGGCTTTCCGTTGCTGGCCGGGAAGATCATCGTCGAACACGGAATGACGACACTTCTACTCACAGTTCTCGCCGTAGGGCTGTTGAACTGGCTGATCACCGTGGGCCGCTTGATCTGGCGTCGGGTCGACAGCAGCAAATCGTTGCAACAGGCCTGAACCGTTCGTCGTTCATCAGGCACCAAACCAAATCGAGGGCGGACCAACATCAGGTAAGGACTCTAATTGAATGGAGACGACACCATGATCACGTCCCGCTTGACTGCCCTCGCTCTCGCCACGCTGCTGTCCTCTGCCGCTTTCGCGGCGACCACCGCCACCGGCACCGGCCCGACCAACCCGGTCGAAGGTCAAAAAAATCCGACCACCCAAGGTTCGCCCGGCATGAACACCAACGGTACGGGCGTCGACAGCAGCCTGCCTCCGTCCACGGGCACCGACCCACGGATTCAGGGCAACGATGCGGGCCGTCAAGGTGGAATGAACACGCCGGACACCCAGTCACCGGACAACGCCGGCGCCGGCACGGGCTCGAAAACCACCACCGGTGGCTCGGGTTCCGAAGGCGGCGCCAGCCAATAGTTCGCCCACGCGAGTTGCACCTATCCACATCCATGAAGAGGTAACCATGAACGTCGATAACAACCTTGAGAAAGAAGTCCTGACCCGTCTTCTGCACGCCCATCCAAATGGCTTGGGCAAGGAGGTCCTGGACAATTACCGGGGGGAGAAAGTCGTGGCCAGTACCCTCGCCACGCTGCAGGATCGCGGGCTGATTCAGCACGGGCATGTGACCTGCAACGAGGCCGGCGAACACTCGCTGCAACTGCCGATCAAACTCAGCGCGGCTGGGGTTGAGGCGGCGCGAAAGCTGGACGTTTAGCCAGATGAATCAGGTCGCAGTCGTGCGTGGCTGCGACCGTTTGACCGACTCTACAAGCAGCAGGAGAAATCCCATGCCTCGTGGAAGCAAAGACAAATACACCGCCGAGCAGAAGCGCAAGGCTGGGTAAATCCAGGATCTCTGGTGTTTTTAAGGGCCCTTTGCGGGCAAGCCCGCTCCCACACTGGACTTGCGAACGATACAAATCCCCTGTGGGAGCGAGCCTGCTCGCGATGGCGGAATGTCAGGCGCCGAAAGTCTCGCGGATTAACACATCCACCTCAGCAACCCCAGGCGAAGTCGCCGGCCCCCACCGAGTGACCGCCAGCGCCGCAGCCGCATTCGCCCGCCGTGCCGCTTCACTCGCCGACAACCCTCGCGCCAACCCGGCCAGAAACACCCCGGCATGGGCATCGCCGGCACCATTGCTGTCTATGGCCTCAACCTTGAAACCGGGCACATGTTCTCGGTCGCCGCACTGACTTATCCAGCACCCTTGCGGCCCATCGCGAACCACCATCAGCACCTCGGCCGGCAGGTGATCGGTCAGCCTGTCCAGCGCCTCGGCAATGTCCGACGCCCCGGTAAACCGTAGCGCCTCGACACTGTTACTGGTCCACAAATCAATGCGCGGCAACATTGCCTGCATCAATGGCGCGTCCGGCGAGTCCACCAACGGACCGGGATCGAATACCACGTTGATCGCTTTCGGCAAACCCAGCACCCAGTCCACCAGCGCCTGAGCCTTGCCGACATGCAGCAGGCTGTAGCCGCTGACATAAACGTAGTCGCCCACCTCGGCCGGCACGCTCGCCAGGTCCTCGGCAGTCAATTCGCCCTCGGCGCCGATGTAGGAAATGAAACTGCGCTCGGCCGACGCATCGGTCACCGCAACGCACAACCCCGTATCCCGTTCGGCCTTGTGTGCGATGCCTATCCGGATGCCCTCGGTCTTCATTGCCTCACGGGCCAGGTCGCCGAAACGACCCGTGCCGTGCCGGCCCAGGTAAACCACCGGCAAGCCATTACGCTGGGCCGCGGCCATCACATTGAAGCCGCCGCCAGCTTCGAAACTGGCGGATTTCGCCAGCACGTCGCCGCCCGGCTGAGGCAGTTTGTCCACGGCCATGACCAGGTCGATGATGACCTGGCCGGTATGCAGCAACCTAGGCATGAGCATTCTCGACTTGCGCGGCGCGACGATCCTTCGCCCCACCGAGTACCCAATACATTCCGCCGGCCACCAGGAACGTCACGATCCAGCCCAGACCGTTGTGGCCCAGCCACGAATCAGACAGGAAACCGCGGAACCACACGGTTTGTTCGGTGGTGCCAATGGTGGTGAAGCTAAAGCCCAGCACGATCGCCAGCGCCCACGCGCCAAACGCGCGCCATTCGATACCGCCGTTGTACCAATAGGCACTGCTCGGACTGACGTCCAGCAAGTCTTTGGGGCTGTAGTAATGACGATGAATCAGGTCGACGACGAAGATCCCGACCCACGCCGTGATAGGCACCGCCAGCAGCGAAATAAACGTAATGAACGGCCCGTAGAAGCTGTCGGCGATCAGCATGAAGTAGATCGAACCAGCGAAGATCGCGACGATGTCGACGACCACGGCGTAGACGCGCTTGACCTTCAAGCCGAGGGTCAACGTGGTCAAACCGGCGGAATACACCGACAGGTTGTTCGACAGCAGCAGCCCGCCGAACGCGGTGATCAGGTACGGCACGGCCATCCAGGTCGGCAGCATGTCGCGGATCGCAATGATCGGGTCAGTGGCCGACGCCAGGTCGTTGTTGCCCACCGACAGCAGGCCGCCGAGGGTGATCAGCAGCACCAGCGGAATCCCCGCACCGAAGGCCGCCGACGCGACCAGGCGCACGGCTTTGACGCTGCGGTGCTGATAGCGCGACATGTCGGCGCCGGCGTTGGCCCAGCCGATGCCGGTGCCGGCAGCCATGGTGCCGACGCCGATGATCATCGCGCTCAAAGGCGCAGGCGTGGCGTTGAACACCGCGCTCCAGTCGATGGTGGCGCAAAGGAAACCGCCGACCAGAATGTTCAGCGCACCGAACACATAAGTCGCCCACTTCTGGATCACCAGCAAAGTAGCGTGACCGAGGCCGGACACCGACAAGGTCAGCAGCACGAAAATCGCAATGAAGACCAGGGTCAACACCGGCGCGCTTTTGGCCTCCACCGGCGAACCGAACAGGATCGAGCACAGCGACAGCAGCACGAACGCGGCGGTGGTGGTGTTGACGGTTTCCCAGCCCAGCCGCGACATCAGCGAGACCAGGGTCGGGCCGATGTTGCCGCGCACCCCGAAGATGGCGCGCGACAGGGTCAGGCTCGGAGCGCGCCCACGGCGACCGGCGATGGAGATGATCCCGACCACCGCGAAAGAACCTGCCGCGCCGAGGATCGCTACGATGATCGCCTGCCAGATCGCCAACCCGCGAAACGCCACCAGCGTGGCACCCAGCGGCAGGCCGAGGATGGAAATATTGGCCGCGAACCAGACCCAGAACAGTTGCAGCGGATGACCGTTGCACTCCGCTTCCGGCACCGGTTCGATACCGCGGGTTTCCAGTTGCCCGGCGCTTTGCCCGGCGTTCGATGAACTCATGAAAAATGCTCCTGTTGCCTTTGTTGTGGTTGTGGGCAATGACGGAAGACGAAACTACATCCCGGCGATCCTGGCCGTATTCGTGCTTTCCATTGCGGGGTTATCAATTCGAATAGGCGGTGCGCCCATCGCGAGCAGGCTCGCTCCCACAGGTACCGTGCGGCTTGCACTATCCCTGTAGGAGCGAGCCTGCTCGCGAAGAGGTCAGTCCAGTCAGCGCAAGGCTAGGAGCCCTTTTACCAAAGGCTCCAGTTCCAGATCATTAACGGCTTTGACCTTCTCGATCATCGCCACCGGCCAACTCCCAAGCCCCAGGCAGGCCCCGAGCATGGCGCCGAGAATCGCCGCGATGGTATCGGTGTCACCGCCCAGGCTCGCGGCCATGCACAGCGCTTCGAAGGCGTTCATTTCACCGACGGCCACTTGTTGCGCCAAGGCAAATGAGACCACCACCGATTCCTGCGAAGCCACTGACGTGCCGATCACGTCGTACAGCAAATCCGCCAGCAACGCTTTGTCACTGTCGACGCTGATGGTGCGCGCCCAGCTGATGCGCGAGGCAATCCGTCCGCCCGCCACCCAGTGACCATGGCTTTCAGCTTGTTGGGCGATCTGCTGGCCGAGGTTCAACGCCTCGCCCAGGTCCATGCCGTTGATGCCGGCCGAGACTACCGCCGCCACCGCCGCCGCACTGGAAATTCCCAGCGTGGTGTTGTGGGTGACCTGGCAGGCTTGCACCACGGCGCCGATAAAACGTACAGGGTGGGCGACATCCGCGGCGATGCCCACTGGCGTGATGCGCATCGCCGCGCCGTTGGTGGTGCCGTAGCGGCCCGCCTCTTCCGGCGAGTGACCGGCGAGGATCATCTCGATCGCCCGTTTGGTCGAGGGCCCGAGCAAGTCCTGCGAGCCCTTGGCCTGCATCCCGGCTTCCCATTCGATCAGCCGCTGAGCGAGCACCGCCGGTTCGATCCGGCCCTTACCGTCAACCAACAACTGACCGACCAGAATCGCCTGCTCGGTGTCGTCGGTGATCGAGCCCCTGGGCATATTCGCCGCAATCGGTTGATCAGGACCGGCGTCCTGCAGATCGCTGATCGCACCGAAGCGCGTCTTGACCTCGGCGCGGCTCAGGGACTGCGTCGGCATGCCCAGCGCATCGCCCAAGGCCAGTCCGTAGAACGCGCCGAGCGCACGCTCGAGCGCGGTCATTTTGACTCTCCAAATTGCAGGTGCAGGCGAAAGTGCACCGGGTCGAGCAAGCTTTCGACCTGTTCCATGAAGCGGTTTTGTCGGTCGTAGGTAGTGCGCAAGGCTTTGAGGAAGACGGTGCCGACCGGGCGCCCGAGCAACTCGGCGTCTTCGGCGTTCAAGGGTTCTGCGCCGATCCATTGATCGCCGCGTTCGCCGATGTAGCCATAAGCGGCCAGGGTGATGGTCAGGGAGTTGTCGATCAGGCCGACCCGCGGCAGGCTTTCCAGGCCTCCGGTGGCGGGCATCAATGAGCGTTCGAGGGACACCAGCTTGCCGTCGGTGGAGCGCCGGCGCCGGTCGAGGGTGATGAACTGGTCGGTGCCGAAACGCGGCAGCAGATCAGGCCGCGTAACGGCCTCCAGCCGCAGCACTTCGGTATTGATCAGCGCCCCGCTGTCGGCCAGCGCTTGCGCCCAGCCGCTGCGTTGATCGAGCACCACACCGTCGAAGGTGACGATGGAGCCCACACCGCTTTGGGTGGCGATGTAGTTGCGTCGTTTCAACTCGGCCAGGGCCTCACGCAGCGTGCCGCGGCTGACTTTGAATTCTTGAGCCAATTGATGCTCGCCCGGCAACAGAAAGCCGTCCTCCATGAGGCCGCTTTCGATGCGCCGGATGAGTTCGTCGACCACCCGTTGTTTCTTGTCAAATCGTACCTGTCTAATCATGTACAAAGTGATAACCGAAACGGGGTATTTCGAGCAAGGGATATTTCAGGGAGGTGACGGGAGGGTGTGGATGTTCGCTAAAGCGGGGGGGAATCAGATGCATTGCTTTCGCGGGCAAGCCTCGCTACTACAGGTTACCTGTCAGCCGCATAATCCGGGTACGACATAAAACCTGTAGGAGCGAGGCTTGCCCGCGAAGACGTCAGCCCAAACAGCGCAAATCTCAGCGTTGTTTGAGGCGGTCGATGACGACGGCCAACAGCAGGATCGAACCGCGGATCACGTACTGATAGAAGGTGTCGATGTTCTTCAGGTTCATCGCATTCTCGATAATCGCCAGAATCAACACCCCGGCAATCACGTGCCGGATCATGCCAATCCCGCCGCTCAACGACACGCCACCCAACACGCAAGCCGAAATCACCGTCAGCTCAAAACCCTGGCCGATCATTGGCTGACCCGAGGTCATGCGCGACGCCAGGATCACCCCGGCCAACGCCCCAATCACCCCATGCACGGCAAAGATAATGATCTTGGTCCGGTCAACGTTCACCCCAGCCAGCAACGCCGCTTCCTGGTTGCCGCCGATGGCCATGGTGTTGCGCCCGTAGGTGGTGTAATTCAGCAGCCAGCCGAAAAACAGGAAGCACACGATGGTGATCAGGATCGGCACTGGCACGCCGAACAACTGGCCGTTACCGAAAACGAAGAAGGACTCCTGCGACACGCCGACCGCTTTGCCATTGGCAAAAATGTAAGCAAGGCCACGAACGATCTGCATGGTCGCCAAGGTGGTAATCAACGCGTTGACCCGAAGCTTGGCGATCACGATGCCGTTGATCAGCCCGACAATCAGCCCCATCACCAGCGCGGCACTCACGCCGAGAAACACGCTGTCGGTGTCGCGCATCACTACCGCCGCGACCACGCCGGCACAGGCAATCACCGAACCCACCGACAAGTCAAAGTGCCCGGACGCCAGGCAATACAGCATGGTGCAGGCCGCGATCCCGGTCGTCGAAATCGCCAGACCCAGGCCGCGCATGTTCAGCGGCGACAGGAAGTTGTCGATCAGCAGCGTGCACAGCACGAAGATCCCGACCGCCGCCAGCAACATTACCCAGTCATCGAGAAAGCGCCGCAGGTCCAGAGGTTTACGCGTAGTGGGCAGAGCGTTGTTTTGGATGGTCATAGTCACCTCTCAGTTCGCCACGCCGTCAGCGCGTTGGCGCGGCAAAGCCAGTTGCAGCAAGTTGGATTCATTGGCCTGCGCGCGAGACAACTCGCCGCGCATCGCGCCTTCGCAGAGCACCAGGATGCGGTCGGAAATACCCATCACTTCCATCAGGTCGCTGGACACCACGATTACCGCGATGCCGCTGGCGGCCAGGTTATGGATGATCTGGTAGATCTCGGCCTTGGCACCGATGTCTATGCCACGAGTCGGCTCATCCAGCAGCAGGACTTTCATCGGCATCGACAGCCAGCGGCCGAGAATGGCCTTCTGCTGATTGCCGCCGGACAGGTACATGATTTTCTGCTCGGCGCTGGGCGTCTTCACTTTCAGCGCCTTGATCTGCTTGTCGGCGTTGCCCTTCTCCCACAAGCCGCGCAACAGGCAACCGAACGTGGAATGGGCGCCGCGCGCGCTGATGTTGATGTTCTCGGCGACGCTGGCCAGCGGCAGGATGCCCTCCTTCTTGCGATCTTCGGGGCACAGCAGAATGCCGGCCGCGATGGCATCGCGGGGGGAGCGCAGTTTCACCTCATGACCGCGAAGCTCCAGGCGTCCGGCGGTGTTACGCGTCAGCCCGCTGAGCATCCGGAGCAACTCGGTACGCCCCGCGCCAACCAGGCCGAACAACCCGAGAATCTCACCCTTGTGCACCTCGAAACTCACCGGCTCACGCAGTCCCGGCCCCATCAGACCATCAACCTTGAGCGCCACCGCGCCACGCTGACGGCTGCGGTAATCGTAGATGTCCTGAATGTCGCGGCCGACCATGCACGTCACTAACTGGTCATGGGTCAGCTCGCTCATGTCCTCAAAGGTGCGCACGTAGCGACCGTCCTTGAACACCGTCACCGCATTGCAGATGCGGAACACTTCTTCCATGCGGTGAGAGACGTAGAGCACCACTTTGCCTTCGTCGCGCAGGCGCCCGATGATCGCCATCAAGCGATCGATTTCCCGCGCCGACAGGCTGCTGGTGGGTTCGTCGAAGGCAATCACATGCGCGCCACGGGACAACGCCTTGGCAATCTCCACCAACTGTCGCTGACCGAGGGACAGGCGCCCTACTTTCTCTTGCGGATCGATTTCATCGGCCAGGCCTTTGAGGCAGGCGAGCGCTTGCTGCCGCAACGCGCCACGATTGATCAGGCCGAAACTGGCCGGCAGATGACCGAGGAACAGGTTCTCCGCCACGGTCATTTCCGGGACCAGGTGCAGCTCTTGGTGGATCACCGCCACCCGGCTGGCGATGCTGTCGGCGGTGGACTTGAAGACCATCGTCTGCTCGCCGATCTGCAGGTCGCCGCTGCTCGGCGTGTAGGCGCCGCCGAGGATTTTCAATAGAGTCGACTTGCCGGCGCCGTTCTCGCCCATCAAGGCGTGAACCTGCCCGGGACGCGCGACGAAGCTGATGCCATCCAGCGCCTTCACCCCGGGAAAAGTCTTGCCGATCCCGTTAAAGCGCAGGCTGCCGCCGACGCTGTGCTCATGTGTCTGTACTTGCGCGTGCATAAAACCACCTCATCACACAGATCAGACGGCCCCGTCGCCAGGGCCGCCGATGAAATCAACCGGCCCTCAGTTCCACAGGCCGATCTTTTCCAGTTCCTGCTTGAAGTTCTCGCGAGTGATCAGCGTCACGTCGTCCATCGCGGTGTACTTCGGTGGTTCTTTGCCGGTGGTGACCCACTCGAACATCATGCTCGCAGTGTTGTAACCCTCGATGTGCGGGCTTGGAAGCATCGAACCGAAGAAACCGCTGTTGGCTTTTTTCAATTCGCCGATGGCGTCGGTGCCGTTGATGCCGATGCCGATCACGTTGGCTGCGGCAAAACCGGCGCTCTCGGTGGCGCGCACGCCGCCCAGCACGGTGTTGTCGTTCATGCCGCCAATGATCAGGTTTTTCGCCGCGCCCGGCAGTTTCACCAGGGCCGAGTTGGTGGCGTCCATGCTGCCTGGCACGTCGAGGGTTTTCAGGGCCGAGAACAGGATGTGGTCTTTTGGCATCCCGGCGTCTTCCAGCGCTTTGACCGAACCGTCGGTGCGCTTTTTGCCGGTGTCGAGTTCATTGAAGGTGTTGATCACCGCGTAGGTGTCTTTCCAGTCCCAACCGCGTTTTTTCGCTTCGGTGGCCATCGCTGCGCCCTGCTTCTGGCCGACTTCGAACGCGGCCATGCCGAGGTACGGAACGTCTTCCATGAACTTGCCATTGGCATCGACGAAACGGTCATCGACGGCGATGACTTTCAAACCATTGAGCTTGGCCTTGGCCATGATGGCCGGGCCGAGGGAGACGTCCGGCGGGCAGATCACGAAGCCCTTGGCGCCGTTGGCGGCGAGGCTGTCGATGGCCGAGAGGGTTTTCTCGCCGTCCGGCACGGCGATCTTGATGACGGTGAAGCCTTTCTCTTTCCCGGCCTTTTCGGCGAATGCCCATTCAGTCTGGAACCAGGGCTCTTCCGCCTGCTTGACCAGAAAGCCGATTTTCACTTCCTCAGCCGCCAGCAGCGTACTGCTCAGGCTGACCGCAGTGACCGCCAAAGCGGCACAGCACAGGGAACGGATCCCACGACGACGATTCATAAGCTGACTCCTTGTTATTTTTTTTGAGCGTTATTTGAAAGCCGATACTGCAAATAGTCATATCGTATGATGATTGGATTTCAAACGGAGTTCCGCGTCTGAAAGTCGTTTGGCTCAGTCGTGATACATGACCGAGCGACCACCATCGATGGTGATGCACGAGGCATTGATGAACGGCGCTTCATCGCTGGCCAGGAAGACGGCAGTCATTGCCACTTCCATCGGTTGCCCGATACGGCGCGGCGGATGCAGGTCGAAAGCCCGTTGACGTTCAGCATGGGGGTCGGCAAAACCGTTCCAGTAATCGACGTTCAATTGGGTTTCGATGTAGCCCGGCGCGATCGCATTCACGCGAATGCCCTTGGCCGCATATTCGATGCCCAGCGCGCGGGTCAGCCCGAGCAAGCCGTGCTTGGCCACCGGGTACGGGAAGCAGCCCGGGATGATGTGGGTGGAATGGGTCGAGGCGATGTTGATGATGCTGCCGATGCCCTGCTCGATCATTTGCGGCAGCACCGCTTTGCAGCCGTACCACGCGCCGTCGAGGTCGATGGCGAAGCAGCGATGCCAGTCTTCTTCGGTCATTTCCAGTGGATCACGGAACACGTTGACCCCGGCGCAGTTGACCAATACGTCGATCCGGCCGTGACGTTCGACTGCCAACCTGGCCATCGCGTGCAGGTCTTGTTGCCGAGAGACGTCGGCCTTGATCGCCTGAACATCAAAGCCTTTGTCCCGCCAGTGCGCCGCAACTTTCTCGACTTTTTCGGCCTGGACATCGCTGATGATCAGCTTGGCCTGCTGCGACGCGAAGGTGCCGACAATGGCCTCGCCGATGCCCTGAGCAGCACCGGTCAGCAGAACTACCTTGTTTTTCAGGCGCTCGCCTTTAGGCGGTTCGGACACGGCTGGCAAGGAAAGAGGCTCAGCCATGGATCAAGCCCCCTTTTGCAGGCACGACAAAAGACGGGCATCTGTCGATGTCCGGTCAAAAGTCATTTTGAAAAATCGCTGCATCACTTCACCTGTTTTGTTTTTTTAAGTGTGAGTGCGTGTAACTGATGGCCGACTATAAACCCGACCAGCAAATAATCTCAATATATAATTTTACATCCCATATTTTGGGATTTAACCAGCGAAACGAGTACACGGTTTTCCAGGCGCATCAACGCGAATCGACAGCAGGGCACCGTCCAGCGGATGGTTAAGCGGGCTCGCGGCGCTGGTGATGTACAGGGTTTTCAAGTCTTCGCCGCCAAACACGCAACTGGTGGGGCGGCTGACCGGCAGTTCGATCACGCGGTCGACATAGCCATCCGGGGTCAGCCTGATCAGGCAGCTTCCGTCCCAGCGGGCGTTCCAGATGAAACCCTCGGCATCCATCGCCGAGCCATCCGGTCCGCCCCGATCATGGGGACCGAACCAGACATACGCGGTGTCCAGGTTGCCATCGGTGTGGACGAAATATCGGTACAAGGTTTTGTCCATGCTGTCGGCGAAAAACAGCGTGGTCTCGTCCTCGCTCCACAGCAATGTGTTGGGAATGCCCAGCCCGCGAAGCAGCGGCGTGACACGGGCGTCGC
Source organism: Pseudomonas sp. LBUM1660 (assembly GCF_059695935.1). Classification (NCBI taxonomy): domain Bacteria; kingdom Pseudomonadati; phylum Pseudomonadota; class Gammaproteobacteria; order Pseudomonadales; family Pseudomonadaceae; genus Pseudomonas; species Pseudomonas sp. LBUM1660. Next base: position 4,562,508 of record NZ_CP166795.1, read on the forward strand.
TGTCGATGCGAAACAGGCCGCCGGAACGACGCACGACGGGCATGTCTTCACCATTTTCGCCGATGTTGTTTTGCATGGTGCCAAGCCAGAGCCGCCCCTGCGCATCGCAGCGGGCTTCGTTGGCGCGATTACCGGGTTGCGGGTCGGCGACGCAGAGCAAGGTCAGGCGCGGTTCGAGCCCTGGTGAATCAAGGTCCAGCCGATAGACGCCGCTGCTCAACGTCACCAGCGCATCGCCGCTTTCGCAGGGGATGAACGCGGAGACGTGTTCCGGCATTTCCCAGATCTGCACGTTGGCGCCGATCAGCCGCAGGGCTTGCTTGCCGGCGATGTCCACCCAGTACAGCGCTTGGGTCGGCACATCCCAGAACGGCCCTTCGCCGAGTTGTGCACGGTGTCCGGTAACCGCATTCCACGTCATGAAACCTCCTGCTTTTTGCTTTATGTGGGAGTGAGCCTGCTCGCGATGGCGGTGTGTCAGGCAACTCAGTCGCTGAATGCTAAACCGCTTTCGCGAGCAGCCTCGCTCCCACAGGGTTCTTTATTGTCAGCTGGCTTTTTTGTCGGCCATGACTTTCGGGTAGAAGCGTTTGATCGCCAGGTCAGCGTTATCGATCAGGGTCATGCAGGCCCAGACACCGCGCGCGGCATCCCGGGCGGCGATGGCGTCGGCCATGTCTTTGTGAATAGGCAGCGTGCGGCGCAATTCGTCCGGGTCGGCGGCGGACACTTCAAAAGAAACAGCCAACAGCGCACCGAGGGCCGGGACCATTTGTTCGATGAACTGATTGTGGCTGGCGGCGAGAATGCACTCGTGGAAGATCTGGTCGGCGCGGTTGTAATCGACGCCGCTGTCCACCGCCCGTTCCAACGCGTTGTAAGCCTGGAGAATCGCTTGCACCTGTTCGACCGTAGCGCGCTCGCACGCCCAGCGCACGGCCATCGGTTCGATGGTGCGGCGCAGGTCGAGCAGGTCGTCGACGAAGTTTTCCGGCAAGCCGCTGCGAGACAGCCAGCCCACGACTTGCGGATCGAAGAGGTTCCAGCGTCGCACCGGCAACACCCGCGTACCGACTTTCGGCCCGACTTCGAGCATGCCTTTGGCGACCAGAGTCTTGATGGCTTCGCGGATGACCGTGCGACTGACACCGAGCTGCTCACCCAGATCGGCTTCGACCTTGATGGTTTCACCGGGTTTGACCTGGCCTGCGGCTATCCAGCAACCCAGCCAATCGACGGTCGACGCATGAAAACTGCTGGACATGGGCACCTCGATGCAGGAACGGCACAAAGCCGTTCGCGATGGGCCTCACGCTAATCATCATACGATTGACTGTCAATTTGAATTTTGCAAGCGTGCCTGACGAGATTTGAACGAATCTACTTTGTGACCTACGGTTAGACGCGACAGATCAAGCAGTCAATAGCATCTGTTCCACTAGAATCCGCTATCGACAGGTATAAGCATGAACATGGATGCGTCTACGCAATACCCGATTGTTTTGGTCCACGGCCTTTTCGGTTTCGATAAAATCGCCGGTTACCCCTACTTCTTCGAGATCAAGGAAGCGTTGGAACACGCAGGCGCGAAGGTGTTTGCCGTTAACATTCCAGCAGTTAACGGCAACGAGGAGCGAGGTGAAAAACTGCTCGTCCACGTCAACCGCATTTTGCAGGAAACGGGAGCCGCCAAGGTCAATCTGATCGGCCATAGCCAAGGCCCACTGGCCGCACGCTACATTGCGGCGCTACACCCGGAAAAGGTCGCGTCAGTCACGTCGGTCAGTTGCCCCAATCATGGCTCCGAGATTGCCGACCAATTGCATAAGGCGCTGACGCCTGGAGAGCTGCCCGAAGCGGTCGTACTTGCCCTGTTCAAGGCAGTCGGCACTTTCATTTCGTTGATCAGCGGCCACCCGGAAAACCCTCAGGACGCTCAAGCAGCTTTCGAATCCCTGACCAGCGCGGGATTGGCCGCCTTCAATCGCAAGTACCCGCAAGGGGTGCCGAAACAATGGGGCGGGGAAGGCAATGAAATTGAAAACGGCGTGTACTACTACTCCTGGAGCGGGATCGTACAAAACTTCCAAAGCCTGCAACCTCTCGATCCGTCCCACTTGAACTGTATCGTGCTGTCGAAGTTATTTTACAAAGAGAAAAACGCCAACGACGGGCTGGTCGGTCAATACAGCTCGCACTTGGGGAAAGTGATTCGCTCGGATTACCCGATGGACCACTTTGATGCAGTCAATCAGATTGCAGGGATCGACAGCTGGAATGTGAACCCGGTCAAGCACTACCTTGACCATGCGGCTCGGCTCAAGAGCAAAGGCTTGTAACCCCCAATGACAACGGCCCGCTTGATAGCGGGCCGTTTTCCAGAGCACTGCGCGTTACGGCTCCAGGCCGATGGGGAAGAATTCTCCGCCGCTCCACACGCCCAGCCAACGCTGCCCTTCGATCTCACGGGTCACCGCCAGCTCCACCAGTTGGTAGAACACATTGCGATGGATCAGGGCTTCTAGGTTGGTGCGCACATGCACGTAGGGTGCTGGCTCTTGCGTAACCGGGTCGATCACCACGCGGATCGGGTGTTCGGTGCCGGCGTCCGTGGTCTCGTCGACATTGGTGGTGAAGCGCAAGACTTGTGCTTCGCCCTCGCCTTCCACGTCCACGGCAATCGCCACGAACGGCGCATCATCGACCTTGATGCCCACCTTCTCGACCGGCGTGATCAGGAAATAATCATCGCCATCTCGGCGAATGATGGTGGAGAACAGCTTGACCATCGGCTTACGCCCGATCGGCGTCCCCAGGTAGTACCAGGTGCCGTCGCGGGCGATGCGCATGTCGATGTCGCCACAGAAGTCAGGGTTCCACAGGTGGACCGGCGGCAAGCCTTTGGTTTTGGGGATTTGCCCCAACAAGTCGTTGGCTTTTTGCGGGCCACTCATGGCGTTCTCCTTGGATTACTGGTCGCTGAGACCAATCAGGCTGCGCGCGTATTGCTCAAGCGGCGGGCCAATCAGGTCTTGTGGCTTGTTATCGTGGAACGTCAGTAAACCGCCACGACTCTTGATACGTGCAGTATCAATCAAATACTGGGTGCTGGTCTCGATCAACATGATCTGAATCACGCCGCTGTCGATGCCGAGGCGATCCACGTATTCCTGATCGAGCCATTCGTCCGAGTTACCGATACGGTCATCCGCCTTGGCGAACCGAGTGTAAAGCAGGTAGTGGGCTCCGGCGGCGCGAGCTTCCCCCATGGCCTGATCGAGGCCTTCGGGGGTGCGCGCGCGGCGGACCATCGGGAAGTATTCGATAAAACCGTTGTAGGCTTCTTCAGCGACCACGTTAGGTCGTGGATAAGCACTGCCCGGCGGCGCGAAGGCACCTTGGGCGATGTAGATAAACGAGTCCGGCTGGATGCGCAGGTTATTCACCCGACGACTGTCGCTGTGATCCAGCAGCCCTGCATCGCTCATGTGGTAGCGAGTCCCTTCAGCCATATCGCTGACATTCATGCAGCCACCAAGCACCAAAACGGCCAGCAGCAAAACCAGGCTACGCATCCTACCCTCCAGAGGCCGGTGACGGAAAACCGGCGAATGGCCATTGGATGCAGCTTCCGCGCCAGCTCGGCAAACATCTGCGCCTGACAGATTGCATTCGCGACCCGACTTGCCCGCGAAGAGGCCGGATCAGCCGCCAATAATCTTCATGATGGTCGCACCACCCGAGAACGCCACTTCCTGCTTGTCCCCCAAGGCTTTCACCAGAAGACGCTGCAACGCCGGCAAGGCCTGATGACGAGGCTTGTCCAAGAGGTCACCCACATAGTGTCGATTGCTCGACGACAAACAGCCATGCAGCCAACCGGTAGATGACAATCGAAGACGCGAGCAAGTGCGGCAGAATGGAACGCTTTCATTGGCGATCACGCCGAAGTGCCCCAGCCCCGGTATTTCGTAGCGCACCGCAGTGGCATCGACCGGCGCATCGGCCTGCAGATACTCATAACGCTCGCCGATCAGGCTCAACAACTGCTGAAGGCTGACGAACTGCTGCAGGAAGGCGTTGTTGTCGCTAGCCAGGTGACCCATGCGCATCAGCTCGATGAAGCGCAATTCATAACCACGTTCCAGGCAGTAATCGAGCAGCGGCATCACCTGGTCGAGGTTCTGGCCGCGCAAGGGCACCATATTGACCTTGATTTTAAGGCCGGCGGCCTTGGACTGATCCATACCGTCGAGCACGGTCGCCAGATCGCCGCCACGGGCAATGCTGCGGAACGCGCTGGCATCCAGGGTATCGAGGGAAACGTTGATGCGACGGATGCCGGCGTCCACCAGCAACGGCAGCTTTTTCGCCAGCAGTTGACCATTGGTGGTCAGGCTTATGTCTTCCAGGCCCATCTTGCCGACAGCGGTCATGAAGGCTTCGAGCTTAGGGCTGACCAGCGGCTCGCCACCGGTGATGCGCAAGCGCTCTATGCCCGCCGCTTCGATCAGATACGCCACGCCGCGCGCCATGGCCTCGGCCGACAATTCATCCTGCGCAGCCACCAGCCGCTTGCCGTTGGGCACGCAGTAGGTACACGCGTAATTGCAGGCTGAGGTCAGGCTGATCCGCAAATTGCGGAAACGCCTGCCTTGACGGTCAACGATCATGGAGCACTCCGGCGAAAGGAATTTGAACGCGTAAAACTTGACTCACAAATCAAGTTTTAGCAAGTCCCATGCCTGAGTATATTCCTGAGGTACTGCGCCATATAGCGAAATCATGGCGCAATAAGGCAACTGAATGGTTCAGCTGCTCGGGGTGTCGGTATCGCGCTTGCGCTTGTTGCCCATGCGCACGCCGATATCCATCAGGAACTGGAAGAAACCTTCCTGATCTTCCAGCACATTGCTCCAGAACGGCGAGTGATACAGCGCCACGGCACCATGCACCAACGCCCAGGACGCGCAGTAATGGAAGTAAGGGGGTACGTCTTCCAGCTTGCCTTCGCTGATCCGGCCCTTGATCAGCAAGGTCAGGCGCTCGAAGTTCGAGGCGCGGATCTTGTGCAGTTCCTCGACCATCTCCGGCACCTGGTTGCCCTTGACCACCTTCTCTTCCAGGCGATCGAACAAGCGATAGCGTTGCGGGTCGCGCATGCGGAATTCGAAGTAGGCCCGGGACAGGGCTTCCTTGTCCTTGTCGACATCAGCCGAATGCAACAGCTCGTTCAGATCACGCTCGTAGTCGAGCATCAGGCGCAGATAGATCTCCGCCTTGGATTTGAAATGCTTGTAGATCGTGCCTTTGCCGATACCGACGGCATCAGCAATCATCTCGACGGTGACACTGTCTTCACCTTGGTCGAGGAACAGCTTGAGCGCGGTATCGAGAATTTCTTGCTCGCGGCGACGAAACTCACGGACCTTACGAGGTTCTTTATGCATAAGAAAAGGTCTGTAGGGGTCAAAATTCGAAGCCGCGTATTATGCCTAACTTGCGCCAAAATGCACGGATCATCCGACCATATCTGTGTTTCTTGATGATTTGACGCTGGGTCGCCTGCTGATGAGAACTCTTCCGAAGCGGCCGTATTCCAAAATTGTTTAAAAACCGGGGCCGGTAAACTGGACTCGGCGCAATACTGATCAATACTTGAAATGTCGGCGGGGCATCTCCCCCAAGTGTCGCGTCGATATAGGTACCAACGGACCGCGTGCCTTTGTTTTACTCCTAATGGTCTTAACCCGGATTCACCCCCCAGAACCCGGGTTTTTTTTGCCTGCAATTCAGCCTTTCACATGCGCCAGCGGAAACAGGCGCTTGAAGTTTTCAGTGGTCTGCTCGGCAAATCGCTCATAAGACTCACCACGCAACATTGCCAGAAACTCCGCAACCTCGCGCACGTACTGCGGCAGGTTGGGTTTGCCGCGATAAGGGATCGGAGCCAGGTACGGCGAGTCGGTTTCCACCAGCAATCGATCAGCCGGCACTTTGCTGGCGACATCACGCAGCGCATCGGCATTGCGAAAAGTGACAATGCCGGACAGGGAAATGTAATAGCCCATATCCAACGCAGCCTTGGCCATGTCCCAGTCTTCCGTGAAGCAATGCAACACGCCCGCCTGAGGCAACGCAGCCTCGCGCAGCAAATTCAACGTATCAGCACGGGCGCCACGGGTGTGGATGATCACCGGTTTGCCTGTTTGCTGAGCGGCCTGCAGGTGCAAACGAAACGACGCCTGCTGCAACTCTGCCGCTTCCGGCTCGTAGTGATAATCCAGACCGGTTTCACCGATGGCCACGACACGGGGGTGATTGAGCTCACGCAACAACCAATCCAGCGCCGGCGCGGCCCCCGGCTGTACATCCAACGGATGCACGCCCACTGAACAGTCGACGTCGTCATAACGTTCGGCCAGGGCTTTGACATCCGCGGCATTTTCGACGCTGACGCCGATACATAAAAAGTGCCCTACCCCGCGCTGCCGGGCCGCATCAAGCGCGGCATCCAGGGAGCCGTCGTGGGCGGCGAGGTCAAGACGATCGAGGTGACAATGGGAATCTACGAGCATAAAAGGGCTGCAACTACATCGTATGAGTGGGACGGTCGGACTTCAGGGCTCCGGCCAGATGGGTTTCGATTCGACTGCGCGCAGTGTTGTCGCCGTCGTTGAATTGTACGCCGACCCCGGCAGCCCGATTGCCCTGCGCACCTTTGGGGGTAATCCAGGTAACCTTTCCAGCGACCGGAATCTTCTCGGCTTCATCCATCAGGTTCAGCAGCATGAACACCTCATCGCCCAACTTGTAGCTTTTGTTGGTCGGGATAAACAGGCCACCGTTCTTGATGAACGGCATATAGGCCGCATAAAGCACCGACTTGTCCTTGATGCTCAGGGACAAAATGCCGTTGCGCGGCCCCGGGTTGACGGCTTCATTCATGCTGACCTCCATGGCTGATGATCAGAGTCTAGGCACAGACGATCACTTCTGGGTAGGCAAGGATGCCCATTGCACCAGCAGCGCCTCCAGCAACAACGCCGGATTGAGGTTGGCTTTGCTCATGACCTTCTGACGCTGGGCGAGAATCCAGTCCTGGATATTCAAGACCTTGTCCTGAGCGGTTTTCTGCGCCAGGTATTGAATGACCTTGCGCATGTCCGCCAACCCCAACCCTGCTTCATCCTGGGTCAATTGATAGCGCAGGATCAGACTCGACCAGTCGCAGAACCAGTCGAACAACAGCAACTGCGGGACGGTTTTCCATTCTTCGGCCAACTGCGTCGGCGATTGCTGCTGTTTGAGCAGCTTCTTCACGCCTTCGACCACCAGCGCTCGCTGTTCGCGCACGCCCTGGGCCTGCAACTTGACCGCCGCCAGCGGAGAACCGGCCGCCAGGGTCAGCAGTTCGATACGCTCTTCTTCCGAGCTGTCCGGCAGGGCCTTGGCCAGCCATGCAAGACTCATCGCTTCGCTCGGCAGTGGGCAGGCCTGCTGCACGCAGCGGCTCTTGATGGTCGGCAACAAACGGCTGGTCTGATGGCTGACCAACAGCAAAACGGTGTCGCCGGACGGCTCTTCAAGACTTTTGAGCAAGGCGTTCGCGGCGTTGATGTTCATCGACTCGACCGGCTCGATCAACACCACCTTGCGCCCGCCCATTTGGGCGGTCTGGACCACGAAGCTGACCAGATCGCGCACCTGATCGACCTTGATCGCCTTGTCGGCCTCTTCGGGTTCCAGGATGTAGTTGTCGGGATGACTGCCAGCCTTGAGCAGCAGGCAGGATTTGCACTCACCGCAGGCATCCTGCGCGGTCGGACGCTGGCACAGCAAACTGGCCATCAACCGTTCCGCCAACGCCCGCTTGCCGATCCCGGCCGGGCCATGCAGCAAATAGGCGTGCGCATGCTGCTTGCGACCGGCCAACTGCTGCCAGAGGCTGTCCTGCCACGGATAGGCTTCAGCCACGGGCCAACTCCAGCAGGCGTGGCAGCAAGGCGTCCAGCGACTGCTGGACCTGCGCCAGCGGCTGAGCGGCATCGACCCGCACATAACGCGCCGGATCAGCTTCAGCGCGCTTGAGGAACGCACCGCGCACGGCATCGAAAAAGGTTCGGCCTTCGAGTTCGAAACGATCCAGGCGACCGCGAGCGCTGGCGCGGGCCAGACCCACTTCCACCGGCAGATCAAAGATCAGCGTCAGGTCTGGGCGCAAATCGCCCTGCACAAAGGTTTCCAGCGCCGCGATACGCTCCAGCGACAATCCGCGACCGCCACCCTGATACGCGTAAGTCGAATCGGTAAAACGATCACACAAGACAACCGCGCCACGGGCCAGCGCCGGGCGAATCACCTCGGCCAGATGCTGGGCGCGCGCGGCGAACACCAGCAACAGCTCGGTGTCGGGGTTCATGACTTCATCAACCGGCGCCAACAGCACTTCGCGGATCCGCTCGGCCAAGGGCGTACCACCCGGCTCGCGGGTCAACACCACCTCGATACCGGCGGCGCGCAGGCGCTCGGCCAGGTATTCGCGGTTGGTGCTCTTGCCGGCGCCTTCCGGGCCTTCCAGGGTAATAAACAAGCCAGTCACGGGCAGTCCTTAATCAGAGTCATTGCGGGCTTTGCGGAACCGGTGCGTCCGGCTCGGGCACGGGCTTGGGTTCGGGTTCGGTTTCAGGCGCCGCAACGGGTGCAGCAGCAGGTTCTTGCGGCATTACCGGCGGCACAGCCTCGGGATCGGGGTTGGGTGACGCGGCCGGAATCGGAGCCTCGGCGTCTGGCGTTTCACCATTGCGCGCTTCTGGCGCCGAGACCGGTGCCGGGCTGGACCGGTAATCGGCACGACGCTTGAGCTGGAACTCGCGCACCGCACTATTGTGAGCATCCAGATCATCAGAAAACACGTGGCTGCCATCACCACGCGCAACGAAGTAAAGGCTGTTGCCCGCCACCGGATTCAACGCGGCATGGATCGCTTCGCGACCGACCATGGCAATCGGCGTCGGCGGCAGGCCCGTAATCATGTAGGTGTTGTACGGATTGGCTTCCCTGAGATGCGCACGGGTCAATTTACCGCTGTAGCGGTCACCGAGGCCGTAGATCACCGTCGGATCGGTCTGCAGCATCATACCCATCGCCATACGCCGCACAAACACGCCAGCGATCTGCCCGCGTTCCTGGGGCACACCGGTTTCCTTTTCCACTAGCGAGGCCATGATCAGCGCCTGATAGGGTTCGGTATAAGGCACATCAGCGGAGCGCTGCTCCCATTCCCTGGCAAGGACCTCGTCGAGGCGATCGTAGGCTTTTTTCAGCAGATCGACATCGGTCATACCCCGCACGAAGCGGTAAGTGTCGGGAAAGAATCGGCCCTCGGGAAAGATCCCGGCGTGGCCGAGCCTGGTCATCACTTCGCTATCGCTCAAGCCGTTCAGGGTCTGCTCGAGTTTTTCATCCTTGACCAATGCCGCCCGGACCTGATGAAAGTTCCAGCCTTCGACCAGGGTCAGGCTGTACTGAACGATGTCCCCACGCTTCCACAGGTCGATCAGCCCTTCGACGGTCATGCCTGGCTGCATGCGGTATTCGCCCTTGTGCAGGGGTTGTCCGGCCAGATTGAAACGCCAATACACGCGCAACCAGAATGCGTCCTTGATGACGCCATCGGCTTCGAGTCGATAGAAGGTGCGGGTGGGTGTCGTGCCTTTGGGCACTTCCAGCAGTTCTTCCTGGGTGATGTTCAGCGGCTGTTCCAGCGCCGAATGTATTTTCCAGGCGGAGGCGCCCAGACACAGCCCTGCCAGAACCAATCCGGTTTCCAGCAGCAGCAAGAATTTACGTCTCACGTATCAAGCATCCAGTAGCGCACGGGCAATGGTTTGGAGTTTACGGGTGAGCGGCCCAACCGACCAGCTCAGCGCAGCATAGGCGCGCACCGGCCAAACGCCATACACGCTGTTGCAGACAAAGACTTCATCGGCCCATTGCAACTGATCGAGGCTGATGTCGGTGATTTGCGTGGGAACCCCCAATGACTCGGCTTGAAACAATAATTCGGCACGCATCACGCCAGCCACGCCGCAGCGCTTCAAGTCAGCCGTGATCAACACGCCATCGCGCACCAGGAACAGATTACTGAATACGCCTTCGATTACCCGACCTGCCTGATCGAGCATCAAGCCTTCGGCGTGTTCCGTATCTTGCCATTCAGCGCGCGCAATAACCTGTTCCAAACGGTTGAGGTGCTTGAGGCCGGCTAGCAGCGGCTGCCTGGACAGTCGTGTCGCGCAGGGAAACAGGCGAACGCCCTGCTCACCATGAACAGCAGGATAAGCAGCGGCAGGATTGCCTTGCAGAATACGTCGGGCTTGAGCCAAAGGATCGGGGGCGTACCCGCGCAGGCTGTCACCGCGAGTGATGATGAGTTTGAGCACGCCCTCATCCAGTGCGCGGGCATAGGCCAGCAGCTCACTGCGGATCAGCTCATGGTCCGCAGCGATCGCCAGGCGCGAACAGCCATCGACCAGCCGCGCCAGATGTCGATCCAGCAGCAACGCCTGCCCGCCACGCACGGCAATGGTCTCGAACAGACCATCACCGTAAGCCAGGCCGCGATCTTTCAGCGACAAAGCGTCAGCCGGCTGACCGTCGACCCAGCTGTCCATCAGTCAGCGAACCGGCGGAACACCAGCGAGCCGTTGGTACCGCCAAATCCGAAGGAATTGGACAGCACCACATCGATATCCATGTTGCGCGCGGTGTGCGGCACGAAATCGAGGTCGCAGCCTTCATCCGGCTCATCGAGGTTGATGGTCGGTGGTGCCACCTGGCTGTTGATCGCCAGCACGCTGAAGATCGCCTCGACAGCGCCGGCCGCACCCAGCAAGTGACCGGTCATGGACTTGGTCGAACTGACGGCCAGCTTGTAGGCGTGATCGCCGAACACCGACTTGATCGCACAGGCTTCAGCGAGGTCGCCGGCCGAGGTCGAGGTGCCGTGGGCGTTGATGTACTGGACCTGATCGCCATTGATCTTGGCATCGCGCAAGGCATTGGTGATGCAACGGGCAGCACCGGCGCCATCGGCCGGAGGCGAAGTCATGTGATAGGCATCGCCACTGGTGCCGAAACCGATCAGCTCGGCGTAAATGGTCGCGCCGCGTGCCTTGGCGTGCTCCAGTTCTTCGAGCACCAGAGCGCCGGCACCGTCGGACAAGACGAAGCCATCACGGCCCTTGTCCCATGGACGGCTGGCACGGGTTGGCTCGTCGTTGCGGGTCGACAGCGCACGGGAAGCACCGAAGCCACCCATGCCCAGACCGCAAGCTGCCATCTCGGCGCCGCCGGCAATCATCACGTCGGCTTCGTCGTACATGATGTTGCGGGCTGCCATGCCAATGCAGTGCGTACCGGTAGTACAGGCGGTGGCGATGGCGTAGTTAGGTCCCTGTGCACCCAAGTGGATGGACAGGAAACCGGAAATCATATTGATGATCGAGCCAGGCACGAAAAACGGAGAAATCCGTCGTGGGCCAGAATCATGCAGGGTGCGGCTGGTTTCTTCGATGTTGGTCAGACCGCCGATGCCCGAACCCATGGCCACGCCGATGCGCTCACGGTTGGCGTCGGTGACTTCGAGGCCTGCATTACGTACAGCCTGAAAACCGGCAGCCAGACCGTACTGAATGAACAGATCGAGCTTGCGTGCTTCCTTCACCGACAGGTATTCCTCGACATTGAAGCCCTTTACCGAGCCGCCAAAACGGGTGGAATAGGCAGAAAGGTCGGTGTGTTCGATCAGACCAATGCCACTACGGCCAGCCAGAATGCCCTGCCAACTGCTTGGCACATCCGTGCCCAGTGGCGACAACATACCCATACCGGTGACTACGACGCGTCTACGCGACACAGCACTCTCCTTTTTCAAATGACGACTTTGCATCAGGCCTAAAGAAAAAACCGCACGCCGTGATGGCAGTGCGGTTTTTCCATGACAGCAAGCAACGATTACAAGCTATTAAGCCTGGTGGTTAGTAACGTAATCGATTGCGGCTTGTACAGTAGTGATCTTCTCAGCTTCTTCGTCAGGGATTTCGGTCTCGAATTCCTCTTCCAGAGCCATCACCAGCTCAACGGTGTCAAGGGAGTCGGCACCCAGGTCTTCAACGAAGGAAGCAGTGTTGACCACTTCTTCTTCTTTAACGCCCAGTTGCTCAGCAACGATTTTCTTGACGCGCTCTTCGATGGTGCTCATACCTTGTTTTCACTCCTAATGGACAAATTCAGGCAGCTGGCCAGTGGGTAAGTGTATAGAAAGACTTTTCAGTTTTTCAACTGAAAGCTTCACTCCTCAAACCCGACGACCCTCTGCCTATAAATAGATTGCAGCTTTATAACGGATTTTAGACAGCTCGTATGACATTTTTTTGAAGCAATCCGTCACATTTAACTCATGTACATCCCGCCGTTCACCGGGATTGTAGCCCCAGTAACGTAAGCCGCACCGTCGGATGCAAGAAAAGCGACCACAGACGCGATCTCTTGAGCTTGCCCCAGACGGCCCAGCGGAATCTGCGTCTGCAAGGCTTCACGCTGCGCCTCGGGCAGTTCGCGGGTCATATCGGTGTCGATGAACCCTGGGGCCACCGAGTTTACCGTAATCGAACGCGAACCGACTTCACGCGCCAGTGCACGACTGAAACCTTCCAGACCGGCCTTGGCGGCTGCGTAGTTTACTTGGCCTGCGTTGCCCATGGCACCCACAACCGAGCCAATACTGATAATTCGTCCCCAACGGGCTTTGGTCATACCGCGCAAAACGCCCTTGGACAGGCGGAACAGACTGTTCAAGTTGGTATCGACGACATCATGCCATTCGTCATCTTTCATGCGCATCATCAGATTATCGCGGGTGATACCGGCATTGTTGACCAGGATCGCCGGCGCTCCGAACTGTGCAGAAATGCTCGCCAACACGGCAGCAACGGATTCGTCGCTGGTGACATTGAGTTCCAGGCCAGTGCCTTGAATACCGTTTTCCTTCAGGGTAGCGGCAATACGCTCGGCGCCGGAAGCGGACGTCGCGGTACCTACAACGATAGCGCCCTGACGACCCAGCTCCAGGGCGATAGCCTGGCCAATACCGCGGCTCGCACCGGTGACCAGTGCAACTTTACCTTGCAGACTCATGCAAGTTTCTCCTGATTCAGGCCAGCGCTGCACGGGCGGCAGCGAAAGCGTCTGGGGTATTGAGGTTGGATGTCGATACGCCTTCGGCGCAACGTTTGTTCAGGCCTGCGAGTACTTTGCCAGGGCCGCATTCGACCAACTGGGTCGCGCCCTTGGCGGCCAGCGCCTGGACCGATTCGACCCAGCGTACAGGCTTGTAGAGCTGCTCAAGCAGATCGCGCTTGAGAGTGTCCAGATCGGCCGGCACGGCAGCGCTGACGTTCTGTACGACCGGGATTTGCGGCGTTTGCCAGTCGATTGCAGCGATCGACTCAGCGAAACGCTCGGCTGCCGGACGCATCAGTTCGCAATGAGAAGGCACACTGACCGGCAGTGGCATGGCGCGCTTGGCACCACGAGCCTTGCAGCCTTCGATGGCACGTTCAACCGCAGCCTTGGCACCGGCAATAACCACCTGGCCCGGGGAGTTGAAGTTGACCGCGCTGACCACTTCGCCTTGCGCCGCTTCGGCACAGGCGGCCAACACGTCAGCATCTTCCAGACCGAGGATTGCGGCCATGCCGCCTTGCCCGGCTGGAACGGCTTCCTGCATCAACTGACCACGGCGTTCCACCAGCTTGACGGCGTCGCCCAAGCTCAAACTGCCTGCCGCGACCAGCGCGCTGTACTCGCCCAGGCTGTGACCGGCAACGTAAGCCGGACGCGCACCACCTTCCGCCAGCCACAGACGCCACAAGGCGATCGAGGCGGTCAGAATGGCCGGCTGGGTTTTATCGGTTTGATTGAGTTGTTCTTCCGGCCCTTGCTGGGTCAGTGCCCACAGGTCGTAACCCAGAGCGTCGGAAGCTTCTTTGAATGTTTCGAGGACAACCGGATGTTGCGCGCCCAACTCGGCCAGCATGCCGAGGGACTGCGAACCCTGTCCCGGAAAGACGAATGCGAGGGAAGCAGACATGTAACAAGCCCCTAATGATCTTGTCGTCGGAGAATTGACGTCCCGCTTGGGGGACGCAAGAAACTGACAGTTGGATGGCAAATTGAACTGAGCGGTCACATTTAAGCATTGTCCGACGAAAACGCCTAAAGCAACAAATCCTCCAGGCGACCATGGATACGCTCCGGCAGGTTTTCCTGGATCTCGATCAAGGCACGCTGAATCGCACTCTGGAAGCCCTGAACCCCCGCCGAACCATGGCTTTTGACCACAATCCCCTGCAACCCGAGGAAGCTTGCGCCGTTGTGCCGCGCAGGCGCCAGATCAGCTTGTAAGCGCTTCATCAGCGGCAATGCCAGAGCACCGACCACTTTCGACGCAAGGTTTTTCTTGAACAAGGCTTCGATGCGCGCGGCAATCATGGTCGCCAGGCCTTCGCTGGATTTGAGCAGGATATTGCCGACAAATCCGTCACATACCACCACATCCGCCTCGCCACGGTACACACCGTCACCTTCGACAAAACCGATGTAGTTGATACCACGGGCACTTTGCAACAATGTTGCAGCGAGCTTGACCTGCTGATTGCCCTTGATGTCTTCGGTACCGATGTTCAGCAGCGCCACTCGCGGACGCACGATGCCCAGGGTTTCCGCCGCCACCGACCCCATCACAGCGAACTGCAATAGATGCTCGGCGCTGCAATCGACATTGGCGCCCAGGTCGAGCAACTGGCAATAACCCTTCTGCGTCGGAATCGCCGCCACCATCGCCGGCCGATCGATGCCTGGTAACGTCTTGAGCACAAACCGCGACAGCGCCATCAGCGCGCCGGTATTGCCGGCACTGACACATGCCTGGACCTTGCCATCACGCAACAACTCGAGCGCCACACGCATCGACGAGTCGGGCTTGCCACGCAAGGCCTGGGCAGGCTTTTCGTCCATGGTGATGACTTCGGACGCCGGGGCAATCGACAGGCGCGAGCGATCCACAGCCGATTGGCCAGAGAGCAATTCTTCAAGAAGGGAGGGTTGACCGACGAGGGTCAGGTGCAGCGAGGGTGTAGCAGACAGGCAAGCGAGGCTGGCCTGAACAATGCTGCGGGGACCGAAGTCCCCGCCCATTGCGTCAATCGCGATGACTTGAGCAGACAAGTGATTACTCGTCAGCGCCCTTGTCGATCACTTTACGGCCACGGTATACGCCTTCTGGCGATACGTGGTGACGCAGGTGAATTTCACCGGTGGTTTTTTCTACAGACAGAGTGCTTGCCGTCAGGGCGTCGTGCGAACGACGCATGTCACGGGCAGAGCGGGATTTTTTGTTCTGCTGAACAGCCATAATTGATTAACTCCTAAACGTTTGGGTCACGCTTTAACTGCGCCAATACACTGAACGGGTTGGACCGCGTTACCTCGTCCTCGCTCGGTTCGGGCTCATCGAGACCCGCCGGCTGCTGGCATTCTTCCGGATGATGAGCAGGCACAATGGGCAAGGCGAGCAGAAGCTCCTCCTCGATCAGTGACTGCAGATCCAATGGATCTTCGCCCAGTTCCAGCACGTCATAACCTTTCGGCAACGACTGGGTATTCGCACCCTCCTTCACCACAGCATAACTGCATTCGCTATGGATCGGCAGGGTGACCAGCTCAAGACAACGCTGGCAAACCATTTTGACTTCGGTGTCGATAAAGCTGTGGATTACCACAGACTTACGTTCATCTCGTTCAAAAACGAATTTAGCCTGCACCGTACCGACATTATCGGAAAGCGGGTCGCAGAGTCTCTTCAAATCGGCCAGCAGCAGTTCACCTTGAAGGGTGGTGCCACGGTCAGCCAATTTGCGCGGGTCAACGTGAGGTGGAATCGGGTCATTCAACATAGGCGCAGCATTATAGGGATGCACCCAGCCATGTCAAAGGAAATTCAGCCCTGTCCGTCACTTGGAAGCCTCGGTAGAATTCGCGCCTGTCTTCCGGAGATGCGCATGCTGCCTTTATTACTCGCTTCAAGCTCGGTTTATCGCCGGGAATTACTGGCCCGCTTGCAGCTGCCATTCACCTGCAGTTCACCGGATATCGATGAAAGCCATCGTCCGGGCGAGTCAGCCATTGATCTGGTGAAGCGCCTCGCCAGAGAAAAAGCCCGGGCACTTGCCGACAGCCACTGCGCCCACCTGATCATCGGCTCCGATCAGGTCGCGGTCCTCGGCGAGCGGATCATCGGCAAACCCCACACTTTCGAGAAGGCTCGCGAACAACTGCTGGCATCGAGCGGTGCCAGCGTGACCTTCCTGACGGGCCTGGCGCTGCTCAACAGCCAGACCGGCGACTGCCAGGTCGATTGCGTGCCCTTCACCGTACACATGCGCATTCTCGACCCTGCACGCATCGAGCGCTACCTGCACGCCGAACAGCCCTACGACTGCGCTGGCAGCTTCAAGGCCGAAGGTTTGGGGGTGAGCCTGTTTAAAAGCACCGAAGGCCCTGACGCCACCAGCCTGATCGGCCTACCGCTGATCCGCCTCATCGACATGCTACTGGTCGAGGGCGTGCAGATCCCCTGAACACCGCAACCATGTAGCAGCAGGCTTCGCCAGCTGTTACAGGGACCGTGCAGACGCGAAAAACCGGCCACTTGGGCCGGCTTTTTTTGCGCCATCGAAGAATCAGCGCAACGAGGGCCCCTGGAAACCCATCCACATTGCCAGTTGCTCAGCCACGCTGGCGCCGAGCTTTTTCGAGAAGCGATCGAACGGCGACTCCTGAACGGTGAAATCCACCAACTCCTTCTCACCAATCACATCACGCGCCACCGAACTGGCATTCCCCAGGCCATCGATCAAACCCAGCGGCAACGCTTGCTCACCGTTCCAGACCAGCCCGGAGAACAGTTCTGGATGCTCTTTGTCCTTGAGACGGTCGCCACGACCCTTTTTCACGCTGCTGATGAACTGCTGGTGCGTGGTATCAAGAACGCCCTGCCAGAACTGAGTCTCCTCTGGCTTCTGCGGCTGGAACGGGTCGAGGAACGACTTGTGCTCGCCGGACGTGTAGGTCCGACGCTCGACGCCGAGCTTCTCCATGGTGCCGACAAAGCCATAACCGGCCGCCGTCACACCAATGGAACCCACCAGGCTCGCCTTGTCGGCGTAAATCTGATCCGCCGCACTGGCGATGTAATAAGCACCAGAAGCGCCCAGATCGGAAATCACCGCGTACACCTTGGTATCCGGGTGCAAGCCGCGCAGCCGGACGATTTCGTCATACACGTAACCCGACTGCACCGGACTGCCGCCCGGGCTGTTGATTCGCAGAATCACGCCCTTGACCTTCTCGTCCTCGAAGGCTGCACGCAGGCTACCAACGATGTTGTCGGCGCTGGCCGGCTCCTTGTCGGCGATCATGCCGGTCACGTCGATCAACGCGGTGTAGTGGGAACCGCGGGTCGCGCTCTTTTCCATGTCCATCAGCGGCGTGAACAGAATCAACGCGCCAAACAGGTACACAAAGGTCAGCAGCTTGAAGAAAATTCCCCAGCGACGAGACCGGCGCTGCTCCTGGACACTGGCCAGCAGGGTCTTTTCCAGCAGCTTCCAGCTTTTTTCGTCACCGCTCTCTGCGCTCGCCTTGGCGGGCGCTTTCCATTCGTCGGTCATGACATTTACCCCAGCAAAAACCAATTAAGCCTGCTGACTCAGCCAGGCATGCAATTCTGAAAAACGATCAATGGCCAGTGCCGGCTCGAACAATTTCAACGCTTCGATCGATTGCGCGCCATAGCTGACTGCCACCGAATCCATGCCGGCATTGCGCGCCATCTGCAAGTCAAAGGACGAATCGCCCACCATCAGCGCTTGCTCCGGGCGCACCTCGCAATGCGCGAGAATCTGCTCAAGCATCAGCGGATGGGGCTTGCTGGCGGTTTCGTCGGCGGCACGGGTGATATCGAAATAATCTTCCCAGCCGTGAGCTTTCAGCACCCGATCCAGTCCTCGACGAGCCTTGCCCGTGGCCACAGCCAGATGATAACCCTCGGCGCGAAACGCCTCCATCGACTCGAGCACACCCTCGAACAGCGGTGAAGGCACGGCCTCTGCGGCGATGTAGTGATCCGCATAGTGTTGGCGGAACGCTACCAGCTCGGGATCGCCAATGTCCGGGTACAACGTGCGAATGGCTTCAGGCAGACCCAGTCCGATAATGCCTTTGACCGCAAAATCATCGCGCAACTGAAACCCGGACCGTTCGGACGCGACATGCATCGCCTCAACAATCCGACCAATGGAGTCAGCGAGCGTGCCGTCCCAATCGAAAATCAGCAGCTTGTAATCAGAAGGGTGCACTCAGGCGCTCCACGGTCTTGGCCCACATCTCATCCACCGGCGCCTGCAATTTCAGCTCGCCACCATCCGGCAGCGGCACAGTCAGCAGGTAGGCGTGCAGGAACAGGCGTTTGCCGCCCAAATCGCGGATTTCCTTGCTGAAACCTTCGTCGCCATACTTGGTGTCGCCAGCGATGCAATGCCCGGCGTGCAGGGTATGGACGCGAATCTGGTGAGTCCGGCCGGTAATCGGCTTGGCCTCGATCAGGGTGGCAAAGTCGCCGAAGCGGCGCAGGACCTTGAACACGGTCACAGACTCCTTGCCCTCCTCCTCGTCGACTTCGACCATGCGCTCGCCGGAGCGCAGATTGCTCTTGCCGAGCGACGCCCGGACTTGCTTGATCGAGGCCGCCCAGTTACCACGGACCAGCGCCATATAGCGCTTATCGACGCCATCGCCGCGCAAGGCCGCGTGCAAGTGGCGCAACATGCTGCGCTTCTTGGCGATCATCAACAGGCCGGAGGTATCACGGTCGAGACGGTGAACCAGTTCGAGCTCCTTGCAATCGGGACGCAACTGACGAAAGGCCTCGATCACCCCGTAAGTCAGGCCGCTGCCACCGTGAACCGCGATGCCGCAAGGCTTGTTGATCACGATCAGCGCTTTGTCCTCGAACACAATCGAGGCTTCGAGGCGTTGCAGCAGGCCTTGGGCCAGCGGCACCGGCTCATCGCGCTCGGGCACGCGAACCGGCGGCACGCGCACGATATCGCCCGCCTGCAGCTTGTATTCGGGCTTGATCCGACCTTTGTTCACACGCACTTCGCCCTTACGCAAAATGCGGTAAATCAAGGTCTTGGGCACGCCTTTGAGCCGAGCGAGAAGGAAGTTATCAATACGTTGGCCGGCATATTCCGGCGAGACCTCCAGCAGTTGTACGGCTGGGGTCGAAGGGGCAGTAGTCGTCATGCCGCGGATGATAACAATTTTTTATGGAATTGAAGCACTTAATCATTGCTGCTATAGTCGCGAACGCCGCCAAAAGCGGCCTGGACAGCGGACTAACGGTCAAAAACCGGCCCTGACCAACGCAATTCACCAGGACGCGAGGCCGTCCTACGGGGCTTTCGCTACGTAACGGTGGAGTTTGCAGCTGTAACAAGCGCAGGTGACATGAGGCCTGAATCAAGCCGTAAAGCAGAGTTTTCACTCGCCTTGCGAGCCATATTCATGGCCAGTTCACAAAGTGCAGTCAGCGACGGACGACCCCGAGCGAACGCTTCGGAAACAACGCCTAAATTAGCCATGATGCGTGACCTCCCCCTTCGGAGCTCACGGTAAATGCCAACCCGCTGCGGATTCTGCGCGCGGCAGCACCCGAATTATCAGGGATACGTGTAGGGTGGAGATGCACAACCGCTGGACTGTGTAGCATTAGGCTTTATCAAGACGCTTCATCTCGTCCACAGCCGCTGGTTGATTCCTCCTCCTGACTGAGTGCTTAAGTAGCCACAGCAAGCAGGACGCGTACGTCGCGATAACGGCCCAATTGGCCGGACATCGCTGGACACGGGAATGGCCAACCACTCCCGACGCACCTGACACCGACCGTGAGAAGTCGTGTGTGCCGAACGCCGTTTCCGGCAGCCCGGAAACCGACGGTACTACATGAAAAGAATGCTGATTAACGCAACTCAACCCGAAGAGTTGCGTGTTGCACTGGTAGATGGCCAACGCCTCTACGACCTGGACATCGAATCCGGTGCACGCGAGCAGAAGAAGGCCAACATCTATAAAGGCCGGATTACTCGCATCGAACCAAGCCTTGAGGCTGCCTTTGTCGATTTCGGCTCCGAGCGCCACGGCTTCCTGCCCCTCAAAGAAATCTCCCGCGAATACTTCAAGAAAGCCCCCGAAGGCCGCGTCAACATCAAGGACGTCCTGAGCGAAGGCCAGGAAGTCATCGTTCAGGTCGAAAAAGAAGAACGTGGCAACAAGGGCGCCGCCCTGACCACCTTCATCAGCCTGGCCGGTCGTTACCTGGTGCTGATGCCGAACAACCCGCGTGCCGGCGGTATCTCCCGTCGCATCGAAGGCGAAGAACGCAACGAACTGCGTGAAGCCCTGAACGGCCTGGTTGCCCCGGCCGACATGGGCCTGATCGTTCGCACTGCCGGCCTGGGCCGCAGCAGCGAAGAAATGCAGTGGGACCTCGACTACCTGCTGCAACTCTGGACCGCCATCAAAGAAGCCTCGCTGGATCGCTCCGCGCCATTCCTGATCTACCAGGAAAGCAACGTGATCATCCGCGCCATCCGCGATTACCTGCGTCAGGACATCGGCGAAGTGCTGATCGACAGCGTTGAAGCCCAGGACGAAGCCCTGACCTTCATTCGCCAGGTGATGCCGCAGTACGCCAGCAAGATCAAGCTGTACGAAGACAGCGTTCCGCTGTTCAACCGTTTCCAGATCGAAAGCCAGATCGAGACCGCCTTCCAGCGTGTCGTTGAACTGCCTTCCGGCGGCTCCATCGTTATCGATCCGACCGAAGCCCTGGTGTCCATCGACATCAACTCGGCGCGTGCCACCAAAGGCAGCGACATCGAAGAAACCGCCCTGCAGACCAACCTTGAAGCCGCCGAAGAAATCGCCCGTCAGTTGCGCTTGCGCGACATCGGCGGCCTGATCGTCATCGACTTCATCGATATGACCCCTGCCAAGAACCAGCGCGCCGTGGAAGAAAAAGTCCGCGAATGCCTGGAAGCCGACCGCGCTCGTGTGCAAGTCGGTCGCATCTCGCGCTTCGGCCTGCTGGAAATGTCCCGTCAGCGCCTGCGTCCATCCCTGGGCGAAAGCAGCGGCATCGTTTGCCCACGTTGCAACGGCACCGGCATCATCCGTGACGTTGAATCGCTGTCGCTGGCAATTCTGCGCCTGATCGAAGAAGAAGCCCTGAAAGACCGCACCGCCGAAGTTCGCGCCCAAGTGCCGATTCCGGTAGCAGCCTTCCTGCTCAACGAAAAACGCAACTCGATTACCAAGATCGAACTGCGCACCCGTGCCCGCATTGTCATTCTGCCGAACGATCACCTCGAAACGCCGCACTTCGAAGTGCAGCGTCTGCGCGATGACAGCCCGGAAGCCGCGGTCGGCCAGTCCAGCTACGAAATCGCAGCAGCCGCCGCCGAAGTCGAAGAAGTCCAGCCAGCCGCCGCGACCCGCACCCTGGTTCGTCAGGAAGCTGCGGTCAAGACGGCTCCGGCCCGCGCCAACGCTCCGGTTCCGACCGAAGTCGTCGCCACTGCCGCACCTGTTGCTGCACCGGCCGCCGCGCCAGAGCCTAGCCTGTTCAAAGGCCTGGTGAAGTCGCTGGTCAGCCTGTTTGCTACCAAGGAAGAGCCTGCTGCTCCGGTTGTGGTTGAAAAACCAGCAACCACCGAGCGCCCGGCCCGTAACGAAGAGCGTCGCAACGGTCGTCAGCAGAGCCGCAACCGTAACGGTCGCCGCGATGAAGAGCGCAAGCCTCGTGAGGAACGTGCACCGCGTGAAGAACGCGCACCACGTGAGCCACGCGAAGAGCGTCAACCACGCGAAGCACGCGAAGAAACCCCGGTAGTCGCCCGCGAAGAACGTGCTCCACGTGAAGAGCGCGCACCACGCGCCCCTCGTGAAGAACGTGCACCGCGCGCGCCTCGCGAAGACCGCAAGCCGCGTGGCGAGCGTGAAGAACGCGTACGTGAACTGCGCGAACCTCTGGATACCGTTGCTGCGGCCCCTGTTGCTGCTGCGACCGCTGCGACCGCTGAAGAGCGTCCGGCTCGCCAGCCACGCGAAGAACGCGCTCCACGCCCACCGCGTGAAGAACGTCAGCCACGTGCCGAGCAAGCCGCTGCTGCCGTTGCCGACGAAGAGCTGGTAACCAACGAAGAGCAACTGCAGGAAGACGGTCAGGAAGGCGCCGAAGGCGATCGTCCACGCCGCCGCTCCCGTGGCCAGCGTCGTCGCAGCAACCGTCGCGAGCGTCAACGCGATGCCAACGGCAACGTGATCGAAGGTTCGGAAGAATCCGAGACCGCCGAAGGCAGCGAAACGGGCGAAAGCAACGAAGCGCCAAGCACCGCTGATCTGGCCGCCGGCCTGGCTGTTACCGCAGCCGTTGCCAGCACCGTAATCAGCGCGCCTGCTGAAGCACAAGCCAACGAGCAAGCCGAACGCGCGACTGCCGCCACTCTGGAAACGGCTCCGGTCGAAGCGCCAGCGGTAGAAGCGACGACTCCGGTCGAAGCCAATGCAGCGCCGGAAATCGAAGTGGCGCCGGTTCGCGAAGTACAGCCTGAAGTTGAAGCTGTTGTCGAGCCAGTGGTTGCCGCAGAACCGGCTGTCGAAACAGTCACCGAAACCGTGACCGAAGCTGTGCGTGAAGTTCGTGAAGAACAAACCGCGTTCAACTGGGTTGCCGAGCCGGTAGCTGTCGAAGCTCCAGCACCTGTTGCACAAGAGCATGTGGCTGAAGCCATGGTCTCCGAGCCAGTGGTTGCTGCCGCCGAGCCTGCTCCAGTGGTTGAAGCGCCGACGCCGGTTGTTGCCGAAGTGGCTACACCGGTCGTTGAAGCGACTCCAGTCAGCGCCCTGACCGAAAATGGCCGTGCGCCGAACGATCCACGTGAAGTGCGTCGTCGCAAGCGTGAAGAAGAGCGTCTGCAGAAGGAAGCCGAACTGGCTGCCGCTGCTGCTCCGGTTGAAGCGCCTGTTGCTGCCGAGCCTGCACCGGTTGTTGCCGATGTGGTCGAAGCGGCACCTGCTGCCGAGTCGGTCATCGAAGAAGTGCCGCGCTCCGTTCAGGACGCGGTCGAGCAACACGAACAAGCCCTGGAGAAAGAACACGAGCCTAAACCCCTCGTCTGATTCCATCGGCCACTAAAAAGCCCCGCCTGGTGATCCAAGCGGGGCTTTTTTGTATCTGTTGGCATCACCACAACCCATGTGGGATCCGCGGCACGCCTACTTATAGGTCAATGCCTCTGGTGTATCCACATCCCACAACACCCCGGCATCATCCACCACCACTTCAACAACCCTGCCCTGCGCAAACAACGGCTTGGCCCCATGATCGCCGGATAACGCCATCAACCCAGCCCCAAAGCTGCGCCCGAACCCGACCGGATGCCCATAGACACCTGCATGCACCGGCACGCTGACGCAATCGTCCGCCATCCCCGCCACCACCCGCTCAATACTCGACGGCAAGATAAACGGCATATCCCCCAGTACAATCAACCAGCCACTGAGGTCTGGACACGCCGCCACCCCGGCCGCAATGCTGTCACCCATCCCGGTAGACTCGATCAGCACAATGTCGAAGCCATACGCCTGAGCCATGCGCATCACTTGCGGACGATCTTCGGTGGTCACCAGCACGCGCTTCGCCAGACCGATCGGCAAATTCACCAGCACCTGTTCGATCACCGAACGAACAGCGCCATCGCGACCGACACAATCCGCCAGCAACTTGTCCTTGTCGCCCCCCACGACCTGCCTGAAACGACTGCCCAGCCCCGCCGCCAGCACGATGACGCCGATGGACTCACTCATACAACCTCCTGCAACGGCTTTTTCTGCTTGAGTTCGACGCCGTTCTTGATCGCCACAATCTCGGCCAGCAGCGACAAGGCGATTTCCGCGGGACTGTGGCTGCCGATATGCAAACCGATCGGGCCGTGCAACCGCTCGATGGCCTGTGATGACAAGCCTAGCTGAGCGAGGTTTCCCCGACGCTTCAGGCTGTTGACCCGCGAGCCGAGGGCACCGACATAAAACGCCCTGGAATCCAGAGCGGTCAGCAGTGCCATATCATCCAGGCGCGGATCATGGGTCAGAGCGACAATGGCCGTGCGTTCGTCGGTCTGGATGTTCAGCACCGCTTCATCCGGCATGCCCGAGACGAAACGGCCGTGCTGCTCTTCCCAACCGTAGACAAACTCGCTGCGCGGATCGCAGATCAGCACTTCAAAATCCAGCAGCCGCGCCATCTCGGCGACATACCGGGACAGTTGCCCCGCACCGATCAGCAACAGACGCCAACGCGGACCGTAGATGGCACGCAGGGTATGGCCGTCAAAGCTCAGCACATCGCTTTTGTTCGCCGCCTGCACAACCACTTCGCCCGTCGCAACATCCAGCGAACGCGCCACGATTTCATGGGCTTCGCAGCGCGCCAGCAACTCGGCGACCCAACCTGGATCGCCGACCCGTTCTTCGGTCAGGCGCAACGTACCGCCGCACGGCAAACCAAACCGTGCGGCCTCCTCTCGGGTGACACCGTAGGTGATCAACTGCACCGGCGGTCCGTCAGGTGGAATCCGCCCATCGTGCAGCCGGGCAATCAAATCATCCTCGACACACCCACCGGACACCGAGCCGATCACCACGCCATCTTCACGCAACGCCAGCATCGCGCCAGGTGCCCGGGGCGCAGTGCCCCAGGTCTGGACCACGCTGTACAACACCACCCGCTGACCGGCGCGGCGCCATTCCAGCACGTTGCGCAGGACGTTCAGATCCGCGCTGTCCATCAGGCCTGCGCCTTCTGCCAACCTTGCAGCTGATAGCGAACCGGCAAGTTGCGGATGCGCTGACCGGTGGCAGCGAAGATGGCGTTGCACAGCGCAGGCGCAATCGGCGGTACGCCTGGCTCACCAACCCCGCCCAACGGCACATTGCCCGGAGGCGTGACCAGATGCACGGCCACTTCCTTCGGTGCCAGTGACATGCGTGCCACCTCGTACATGTGGAAGTTGTCTTGCTGAACCTTGCCGTCCTTGAAGCTGATTTCCCCCACCACGGCATTGCCCAGGCCCATGACGCAAGCGCCTTCGAACTGAGCGCGAATCCGTTCGGGGTTGATCTGCGGACCACAATCCACCGCGATGTCGGCCTTGTGCACGATCAGCGTGCCGTCTTCTTTGACTTCGACCTCGATCACCGCCGCCACATAGGTGACGAAGCTGTAATGCACCGCCAGGCCCAGGCCTCGGCCCTTGGGTAACTCGCGCCCCCAACCGGCGGCCTTGGCGGCAGTTTCCAGTACTGTGCGCATCCGCCCGGTGTCGATCGGATAACGCTCGGGAGATTCGCCGTAGTTCCACTCTTCACTCAAGGTACGCGGATCGATCTGACGATCCGGGCCGAGCAGTTTGATCTGGTACTTGAGTGGATCCTGTTTGGCCTTGTGCGCCAGCTCATCGACAAAGCTCTGAATCGCAAACCCATGGGGGATGTTCGACACCGAGCGATACCAGCCGACCCGCGTATGAATCGCCGCTTCCGGGTTTTCCAGGCGCACGTTGGGGATCGCGTAGGCCATGTTGGTGAAGCCCATGCCCAGCTCGAAAGCTGCCTCGTGGTTCATGCCCGGGGCGAACAGCGCGGTGATGCTCGGGGCCACGGTGCGGTGCAGCCAGCCGGAGGGCAGGCCGTCCTTGTCCAGGCTGGCCTTCAGGTATTCGGCCGACACGGTGTGGAAGTAGGAGCAGTGGATGTCGTCCTCACGGGTCCATTGCACCCGCACGGCCTTGCCGGGGAATTCCTTGGCGAGGATCGCCGCTTCGATGATGAAGTCCGGCTTGGATTTTCGACCGAAACCGCCGCCCAGCAAGGTGACATTGAACGTAACGTTATCAAACGGAATACCAAGGCGTTCGCCGATCCGTTCACGGGTGACTTGCGGCGCCTGGCTAGGGCCCCAGGCCTCGCACACACCGTCCTTGAACCGGGCAATGGCGACCATTGGTTCCATCGGCGCCTGCGCCAGGTGCGGCAGGTAATAAGAGGCTTCGAGGGTGCTGTTGGCGCCTTTCATGGCGTCGTCGATGTTGCCGGTGTTGCGCACCACCTTGCCGGGCTTGAGGGACGCGGCTTCCAGCTCTTTGCGGTAGGCGATCGAGTCATAACTGGCGTTGGGGCCGTCATCCCACTCGATTTTCAGCGCTTCGCGGCCTTTGATCGCGGCCCAGGTATTGCTGGCCACTACGGCTACGCCACCTAGCGGCTGGAACTCGGATGGCAGCGGACGGCCTTCGATCTGGATCACCTTGATCACGCCCGGGACTTTCAGCGCGGCGCTGGAGTCGACGGATCTGACCGTGCCGCCATAGACCGCCGGACGCGCAATCACGACGTAAAGCATGCCGTCAAAATGCACGTCGGCTCCGTAGATGGCGCGGCCATTGACGATGTCGGCGCCGTCGATCGCCTTGGTGCCTTCCTTGCCGATGTAGCGGAATTCCGACGGCTGTTTGAGCCGCAGGCTGTCACGGGCCGGCACTGCCAGCGCACCCGCTGCGGCGGCCAAGGCGCCATAGCCCAGTTCACGACCGGTCGGTTGGTGCACCACTTTATGCAGTTGCGCATGGCATTCGCTGACCGCCACTTTCCACTGCGCGGCAGCCGCTTGTTCAAGCATGGTCCGCGCGGCAGCACCGCAACGGCGCATCGGCTCGTACCAGTGACGCATGCTGCGCGAGCCGTCGGTGTCCTGGTTACCGAAGCGAACTTCGTCGCCCGGCGCCTGCTGCACTTTCATCATGGCCCAGTCGGCATCCAGCTTATCGGCGACCACCATGGTCAGACTGGTGCGTACACCCTGGCCCATTTCTGAACGGTTGCAAACCACGGTCACCCTGCCGTCAGCGGCAATGCTGATGTAAACCTTGGGATCATCGATCCAGCCATTGGGCATGCCGTCGGCGCCGAATTTTTTCTCTTTTTCTTCGGCGAAAGCGTCTTGCCAGCCCCAACTGGCCACCAGCACCAGCGCACTGGTGGCACCGACGCCTTTAAGGAAGCCACGGCGGCTGAGGTTGCTCAGCGCAAAATCATTCGGTAACTGGCTCATGCCTTGGCCTCCTTCAGGTGAGTGGATGCCTGACGGATGGCGGTCTTGATGCGGTTGTAAGTGCCGCAACGGCAAATATTGCCGACCATCGCCTCTTCGATCTGTGCGTCGCTGGGGTTCGGATTAGTCTTGAGCAGTGCCGTCGCCGACATGATCTGCCCGCCCTGGCAGAAACCGCACTGGGCCACGGCGGTATCGAGCCACGCTTGTTGCACGACTTGCCCGACCGGGTCGGCGTGCAGGTTATCGATGGTGGTGACGTTCTGGCCGACCACCGCGCCGATCGGCGTGATGCAACTGCGCGCCGGAGCGCCTTCGATATGAATGGTGCAGGCACCACACAGGCCCATGCCACAGCCGAACTTGGTGCCGTTGTAACCGGCCACGTCGCGAATTGCCCAGAGCAGCGGCATATCCTCGGTGACGTCGAGTTGATGGTCTTGACCATTGAGTTTCAGGGTAATCATGGGCACGCCCGCCATTTTTTTCTAATTAATAGATTGGGTTATGGGGTCGAGCAATCTGCCGCTTGGGATTCACGGTTTGCATCACGCAGATCGTCTCAGGCTAAGAGGCTCTCTTACGCGGACGGCAACGTCTGCATCGGGCCTTTGGTGGAGCAAATGCTTTGCATCGTTAGGCGGCTAAGTTAACCCAGCATTAACAAAAAAGCCCTGCACAGTTGAAGGTGTGCAGGGCTTTGAAATCAGTCATTAAAGCGTAGCTTCAATACTGATTCGGCTCCATTTCCAAGTCGACTTTGAAACGTTGAGAAATGTCCTTCTGAATCTGCTGCGCCAGGTTCAGCAATTGTTGGCCGGTGGCGCTGCCGTAGTTGACCAGCACCAGCGCCTGCAACTTATGCACACCGGCATCGCCGTCTCGAAAGCCTTTCCAGCCGGCCCGCTCGATCAACCAGCCGGCCGCCAGTTTCATCTGCCCATTGGGTTGCGCGTAGGCCACCAGGTCCGGGTATTGGCTTTTCAGCTGTGCGACCAGCGCGGCCGGTACCAGAGGGTTCTTGAAGAAGCTGCCGGCATTGCCGAGTACTGCCGGGTCCGGGAGTTTTTCGTTACGAATGCTGCAGATCGCCTGACTGACGTCGGTGGCGGTCGGCTGATCGATGCCTTGCTCGGTCAGGCGCTGGCGAACCGGACCGTATTCCAGGTGCAAGTGCGCGGCGCGGCTGAGGGTGAAACGCACGCGCAGGATCAACCAGCGTCCCGGCTCCTGCTTGAACAGGCTGTCGCGGTAAGCGAAATTGCATTGCGCCAGCGTGAAGTCCCGCAGCTCGCCGGTCTGGCGATCCAGCGCGGTCAGGCCGGCGAACACGTCCTTGATCTCGACGCCATAGGCGCCGATGTTCTGCATCGGCGCCGCACCGACCGTGCCGGGGATCAGGCTGAGGTTCTCCAGGCCCGACAAACCCTGCGCCAGGGTGTGCTGCACGAACGGATGCCAAGGCTCGCCCGCTTCGGCTTCGATCACGACCTTGCTGCCGTCATCGCTCAGGATACGAATCCCGCGCGTAGCCATGCGCAGTACCAGCGCCTGGACATCAGCCGTCAGCAGCAAGTTGCTGCCGCCACCGATCACCAGCAACGGCACGTCATGGGCCGACGAATACGCCAGGGCTTCTCGCACATCGGCGTCGCTGTGGGCTTCGGCGAACAACCGGGCCTGAACGTCGACACCAAACGTATTGAACGGCTTGAGCGAAACCTGGGGTTGAACCTGCAAACTCATAACCGTCCCTTCAATTCGATCACCAGTCGATCACTGGCGCGCTCGATCAGGTCCAGCACCTGCTCGAAGCCTTGGTCGCCGTCGTAATACGGATCCGGCACTTCATCGAGTTCCGACTGGTAGCGACGCAGGAACAGGTCCAGCTCGGCCTTGCCCTTGGCCGGTTGCAGGGCCTTGAGGTGGCGCAGATTGCTGTTGTCCATCGCCAGAATCAGGTCGTAGGCGGAGAAATCGGCGCGGGTCACTTGCTGGGCGCGTTGGGCGGACAGGTCGTAACCGCGCAGTTTGGCCGCGGCCTGGCTGCGTTTGTCCGGCGCCTTGCCGACATGCCAGTCACCGGTGCCGGCGGAGGCGACTTCGATGTGATCGGCCAGCCCCGCCTCGCGCAATTTATGCCGCAGTACACCTTCGGCCGTCGGCGAGCGACAGATGTTGCCCAGGCACACGAACAAAACGCGCATCAGGCCTCCAGCAGGCGACGGACGCGCTCGAGGTCTTCGACGGTGTCGACGCCGGTGGGCGGCGCGATCAGTGCGTCGGCGACGTGAATCCGCACGCCGTGCCACAAGGCACGCAGCTGTTCCAGGGATTCGGTGTTTTCCAGCCAGCACGGGCCCCAGCTGACGAAGTCATGCAGGAAACCGGCGCGGTAGGCATAAATGCCGATGTGGCGGCGGTACGGCACGCCTTCCGGCAAATGCTCGCGGCTTCTGGCGAAGGCGTCACGAGCCCACGGCAATGTCGCGCGACTGAACGTCAGCGCCAGGCCGTTGAGGTCGCTGACGACCTTGACCACATTGGGATTGAACAGGGTTTCAACGTCTTCGATCGGCTCGGCCAGGGTGGCCATGCGCGCTTCGGTATGGGCGGCCAGGTTGGCGGCGACCTGATCGATCACGCTCGGCGGGATCAACGGTTCGTCACCCTGGACGTTGACCACGATGGCGTTGGCGGCCAAGCCCAGTTTCGCGGCGACTTCGGCCAGGCGATCGGTACCGGAATTGTGATCTTCGCGAGTCAGCACCACTTCGGCACCAAACGCGTTGCACGCCTCGACGATGCGCACGTCATCAGTGGCGACCACGACACGCTCGGCACTGCTTTTGCTGGCCTGCTCCCAGACGTGCTGGATCATCGGTTTGCCGGCGATCAACAGCAGCGGCTTGCCCGGCAGACGGGTGGAGGCATAACGCGATGGAATGACAACGGTAAAGGCTGTGGTCATTTATCCAGACGCTCGTCGGTGGTCAGGGTGCGGGCTTCGGTTTCGAGCATCACCGGGATGCCGTCGCGAATCGGGTAAGCCAGGCCGGCGCCCTTGCTGATCAGCTCGGTCTTGTCAGCGCTGAGCTTGAGCGGGCCTTTGGTGACCGGGCAAGCGAGGATGTCGAGCAATTTGGTGTCCATGAGCATTCCCTGGATTAGAACGGAGTTAAGGCAAAAGACGAGCCGGCAACAGGCGCATCAGCTGCGTATCGAACCAGGCCACGAAGGCCGGCGATGGTGCAGCATCGACCGCCAGGTACCACCAATCGGCGGCGGCGAAGGCACGGCACTTCACCGCGTCCTTTTCAGTCATCACCAGCGGCAATGACGGTGTGAAATTCAAGGCCTGCACGCTGTACTCGGCGTGGTCGGCAAACGCATGCGGCACAGGCTGCCAGTGTAGCGTTTCGAGGGTCGTGAAGAAACGCTGCGGATTGCCAATCCCGGCCACGGCGTGCAGCGCCTGGCCTGCGGGGAAGTGGTCGAGGGGACGACGCTCACCGCTGTGCAGGTTGACCAGTTCGGTAGGTTGCAGCTGGAAGGCAAAACCGTCTTCGCGATCATTGGCGGCGCCGTTATACAGCACGGCGTCGACGCTTTGCAGGCGTTCGACCGGTTCACGCAAGGGACCGGCAGGCACGCAGCGTTTGTTGCCCAGGCCGCGAGCGGCATCGATCAACACCAGTTCCAGGTCCCGGGCCAGCCGGTAATGCTGCATGCCGTCATCAGAGAGGATCAGATCCAGCGTCTCACTCGCCAGCAGCGCTTTGACGGCGCTGCTGCGATCCGGGTCGATCATCAATGGCACGCCAGTGCGCTGGACGATCAACAGCGGTTCGTCGCCGGCAATGTCCGCGCTCTGATCGGCCTCGACGCGCCACGGCAATTGCGACGGTTTGGCGCCGTATCCCCGACTGACCACGCCGACCCGCAGGCCGCTGCGCTGGCAATGCTGGATCATCCACAGAATCAGCGGTGTCTTGCCAGTGCCGCCAACGGTGATGTTGCCGACCACGATCAGCGGCACGGGCGGCTGATAGATATCACCCTCGCCCGCCAGAAAGCGCTTGCGCTTGTTCATGACCACGCGCCGATACAGCCACTCCAGTGGCTGCAACAGCTTCAGGGCCGGATGACCTTGGTACCACGCGGCGAGCAAGCGATCAGACATGGCCATCAGGGCGCGGGCGGTGCCGCTTCGACCGTGGTCATGCGCAAGTGGCTGAAACCCAGCTTGCCGGCGGCGTCCATGGCGGTGATGACCGACTGATGCTGAGTCTTGCCATCCGCGCTGATGGACAGCGGCAGGTTGGTGTCGCCATTGGATTCTTTTTGCAGCGCCTCCATCAGCGTCGCGAGGTCGTTCTTCGGCAATACCTGATTGTTCACCGAGAACGCGCCTTCGGCACTGATGGCAACGTCCAGGTGTTTGACTTGCTGGTCTTCGGCAGGCGAACCGCTGACCGCTTCCGGCAGATCGACGCGCAACTGGGTTTCACGGGTAAACGTGGTGGTGACCACAAAAAACAGCAGCAGGATGAACACCACGTCGATCAGCGACGCGAGGTTGATGTCGACCGTTTCCCGCGGTTTGCGGCGGAATTTCACGCTTTGCCCTCGGCCAGGTCCACATCACGGTCGCCCTGTACCACTTCGACCAGTTTGATCGCTTCCTGCTCCATGCCCACCACCAACTCATCGATCCGACGTTGCAGGAATCGGTGAAAGAATACTGCCGGGATACCAACCATCAGGCCGGCGGCCGTGGTGATCAGCGCCTTGGAGATACCACCCGCGAGCACCGCGGCATTGGTGCCCATGCCCGTGCCCATGAACGCGCTGAAAATATCGATCATGCCCAGTACCGTACCCAAAAGACCCAGCAATGGAGCCATGGCGGCGATGGTGCCCAGTGCATTGATATAGCGCTCGAGTTCGTGAATCACCCGCGCAGCGGCTTCTTCAATGCACTCTTTCATGATCTCGCGACCATGTTTGGAGTTGGCAAGGCCCGCCGCCAGGATCTCGCCCAACGGTGAGTTGGCGCGCAGTTCCTTGAGTTTTTCCTTATTGAGCTGCTTGTCCTTGATCCACACCCAGACCTGCCCGAGCAAATGCTCCGGGGTCACACGGCTGGCTCGCAGGGTCCAGAGACGCTCGGCGACGATCGCCATGGCCGCGATGGAACTCAGAATGATCGGCAGCATCATCCAGCCGCCGGATTTGACCAATTCCCACACAGTGACAGTCCCCTCGAAAAAGTGCGCCACTCTAACATAGGGTCCGGATTCACCGAAGACCGTGATGTCGCATCCGGTCGGGCTTTCATAACTTGTGGTTATGGGTCGGACGGTGGCGGATCGCGCCAGAAACGCCGTTCCAGACGCATCGCCCACGGCGGCTTGAAGCGCCCCAGCTGCAGACGAATGGCACCGTGGGTGGCGCTGTCGTAGATTGCCATCCCGCGCTTTTGGTAGCGCGCCATGACCGTGGGATGCGGGTGGCCAAAGGAATTGCCCTGGCCACGGGATATCAGCACAGCCCTGGGTTGTAACGCGGCGAGCAGCGCCATCGAAGAGGAACTGCGGCTGCCGTGGTGCGGCGATTGCAGCCAATCGGTCGGCACGGCGAGCGGACTGTCGAGCAGCACCCGCTCGGCAGCGGTATCGATGTCACCGGTCAACAGCAATCGCTCGCCATTGGCTTCGATCTGCAGCACACAGGATTTTTGATTGCTGTCTCGCGCCGATGTCCATTGCCAGAGCCGGAAGACCACACCGTCCCAGGTCCATTGCCGGCCGCTTTCACAGCCTTCGGCGCGCAATTCGGCTGGCAGCGCTTCGGGATCACCGCTCAGGACCTGCGTCACCGGCAATCCGTTGGCAACCGCGCGTGCACCGCCGGCGTGATCGGCGTCGGCGTGGCTGATGAGCATCAGGTCGATCCCGGCTACGCCCAGTTTGCGCAATGACGGCAGCACCACCCGCTCGCCCAGATCGAAATCGCCAAAACGCGGCCCGGTGTCATACAGCAACGTGTGATGGCGGGTCCGCACGAGGATTGCCAGACCTTGGCCGACATCCAGCTGCCAGATTTCGGCGACGCCTTCTGAAAGCATTGGACGGGGAGGAAAAGCCAGCAAGAGCAGCAGCGGCCAACCCAGCGGGCGCAACGGCACACCTTTAGGCAGCAATAGAAGAAAGGCCCCAAGCGTACCGAGCGCCCAAATCCACAGCGGCACCGCGACCGGCACCCAAGCGGGCAATTGCCCGGCCATCAATGCCAGTCCCTTGAACAGCAGGTCGACCAGACCGCCCGCCAACCACAACAATCCCTCGCCCACATAGGGGACGGGCAACAACAACGTCCCGAGCAAGGCTGGCGGCAGTACCACCAGACTGACCCAGGGCACCGCCAGCAAATTGGCCACTGGCCCGCTGACGCTGATCGGCAAGCCAAGTATCAACAGCAATGGGCACAGTCCGATCGCGATCAGCCATTGCGCACGGGTCCAGGTTTGCCACCAACGCCAGGGCCCCAGCCGCCCACCGAAGGTGAAGATCAACACCGCCACTGCCGCGAAGGACAACCAGAATCCCGGTTGCAGGCTCGCCAACGGGTCGAGCAGTAAAACGCCATTGAGCGCCAACAACAGTGGCCACCAGGCACCAAGGTGTCGAAACCGCAGCCGCCACAACAACACCAGACCGATCATCACGCAGGCCCGGCGCACCGGCACCTCGAAACCGGCCAGCAACCCGTAACCCAGCGCAGCGGCAAACGCCAGTCCGCAGGCCCATGGCAGCCAAGGCAAACGGCTGGGCCACAGACCATAGCGCGCCAGCCCGGCGATCAGCAGATACACCAGCCCCGCCAGCAGCCCGATGTGCTGCCCGGAAATCACCAGCAGATGCACGGTGCCGGTGTCTTGCAGCACTTGCCAGTCCTCGCGATTCAGCCCGCCGCCGTCGCCCAGCACCAGTGCGATCAGCGCCCCCGTCCGGCCTTGGGCATCGACGGCCTGCAACCGCTGGCGAATGCTGTCGCGCCAGGCCGATTGGGCGGCGGCCAGCCTCTGGCCGTCCTTGACCGTCCCGGTAGCACCGATGCGTTGAGCCAGCAGCCAGGCGTCGTAATCGAAGGCATGCGGGTTGAGCAGCCCGGCAGGGCGCTTCAATTTGACCGCTAGCCGCCACCGTTCGCCGCTGTTGACGGGCGGTCCGTCATACCAGGCGAGGCGCAGATGCCGGGGGAGCCGGGTGCTTCGGGACTGACTGTCGGTCAACTCGAAGCGCACGACACCTTCGGCATTCTGTGGCAGGCCCGTCACCCGACCTTCGACCCAACGAGTCTCGCCATCGAGCTTCAGCGGCAGGCGATCATCCAGCGCCCACTGCGCACTCGCGCACGCCCAACTGAAGCCGAACAGGAAGAACGCCAACGGGTAAGTCCGAAACGGCACCAGCATCAAACCCAGCACCGGCAGCAACATCCATAACCAGACCGGCGGTAAAACCGGTAAAAAACGCAGGGCCAGCAAACCCAACGCCAGCGCCATCATCCCTGTGCGCATACGCCCGTCCTTGAGAGTCCCACACTAGGCATAGCTGGCTGATCGCACCCGCACGGTTATTAATTGTCACAAAGTCTGAATGGGCGGTTCATAGAATCCAGACATACTTGCCGCCTTAACCGACCGAGAAGCCTTATGCCCCGGCGCTTATTCAAACGTTACATGCCAGACCCGACCAGCATCAGGGAACACAAATCCTTACGCTTTCTCGGCACCCTGCTGCATGACCCGAACCTCTGGCACCTCAATCGTCATTCCGTCGCACGGGCCATGGCAGTGGGTCTGTTCGCGGCATTCCTGCCCATTCCGTTGCAGATGCTGGTCGCTGCCATTCTGGCGATCGTGGTGCGGGGCAACATGCCCATTGCCGTCAGCCTGGTCTGGCTGACCAACCCGATCACCATGCCTGCGGTGTTCTTCTGCACCTATCAGACGGGGGCGTGGTTGATGAATGTACCGGCCAGGCATTTGCCGGACGAGCTGACCTGGGAATGGATCAGCGGCGAGCTGTCTACTTTGTGGCAGCCGTTTTTGCTGGGATCAGTGGTAACGGGGCTGGTGCTCGGCGCCCTCGCCTATTGCATGGTGATGATGTATTGGCGCTGGTGGGTTGGGCGGCAGTGGAAGCGGCGTAAGCAACGCCGGATGAAGTAGATGCAAAACGGCCTCCATTTTTGGAGGCCGTTCGTTTTGTGGTGTTTGAGCTGACGCCTTCGCTGGCAAGCCTCGCTCCTACAGGTCTGATGGTGCCCCGTAGGAGCGAGGCTTGCCCGCGAAGCAGGCGACGCGGTCTTTCTCAGGTACGCATCCCGCGCCCACTGACCAGCAACCGCGCACAACCGATGTACAACACCACCGTCGCCACCAGCATGAAAGTAATCGCCACGCTGATCTTGATGTCCGAAACGCCGAGAATGCCGTAACGGAAGGCGTTGACCATGTGCAGCACCGGGTTCGCCAGGGACACGGTCTGCCAGAACGGTGGCAGCAAGGAGATCGAGTAGAACACCCCGCCCAGGTAGGTCAGCGGTGTCAGCACGAATGTCGGGATGATTGAGATGTCATCGAAGTTGCGCGCAAACACGGCGTTGATGAAGCCCAGCAGCGAGAAGATCGTCGCCGTCAGCACCACCACCAGAATGGTCACGCCCAGGTGATGCACCTGCAACTCGGTGAAGAACAGCGACAGCAGGGTCACGATAAACCCGACCATCAAGCCGCGCAGCACGCCGCCCAGGGTGTAGCCGATCAGAATCGTATGCGGCGACACCGGCGACACCATCAATTCTTCGATGGAGCGCTGGAACTTGCTGCCGAAGAAACTCGACACCACGTTGCCGTAGGAGTTGGTGATCACCGACATCATGATCAGGCCCGGTACGATGTATTCCATATAGGTGAAGCCACCCATATCACCGATCTGCCGACCGATCAGGTTACCGAAGATCACGAAGTACAGAACCATGGTGATGGCCGGCGGCAGCAGCGTCTGCGGCCAGATCCGGGTAAAGCGTTTGACCTCTCGGTAAATGATGGTGTTGAGGGCAACGAGGTTGGGTTGCAGCTCGGAACTCATACCGCCACCTTCGACAGATTTTTCTCCACCAGGGACACGAACAACTCCTCGAGGCGATTGGTTTTGTTACGCAGGCTCAGCACTTCGATGTTCTGCTGCGCCAACTGGGTGAACAGTGCGGTGATGCCCATGGCCTTGTCGACCTGGACTTCTAGGGTGTGGCTGTCGAGCAGCTTGGTCGGGTAACCGAGCAACTGCGGCGCGACGTTCAGCGTGTTCTTGAGGTCGAGCAGGAACGTTTCCACATGCAACTGCCCGAGCAGCTGTTTCATGCTGGTGTTCTCGACAATCGTGCCGTGGTCGATGATGCCGATGTTGCGGCACAACTGCTCAGCCTCTTCCAGGTAGTGGGTGGTGAGGATGATGGTGATGCCTTTCTGGTTCAGCTCGGTGAGGAAGGTCCACATCGAGCGACGCAACTCGATGTCCACACCCGCGGTCGGTTCATCGAGGATCAGCAGGCGAGGTTCGTGAACCAGTGCGCGGGCGATCATCAGGCGACGCTTCATGCCGCCGGACAGCGAACGCGACGGCACATCGCGTTTGTCCCACAGCCCGAGCTGGGTCAGATACTGCTCGGCGCGTTCCTTGGCGATCTTCGGCGGGATGCCGTAGTAACCGGCCTGGGTCACTACGATGTCGAAGGTTTTTTCGAACTGGTTGAAGTTGAATTCCTGGGGCACCACGCCGATGGAGCGCTTGAGCTGCGCAGGATTCTTGTCCAGGTCGTGACCGAAGATATTCACGGTGCCGCTGGTCTTGTTCACCAGGGTCGAGAGAATGCCGATGGTCGTGGATTTGCCGGCACCGTTAGGGCCGAGCAAGGCGAAAAAGTCACCTTCGGCGACGTCCAGATCGATACCACTCAGGGCCTGGAAACCGTTGCCGTAGGTTTTGGTTAGCTGCCGGATGGACAGAGCGGAACTCATATCGGATTTACGCACCAAGAAGGGAAGAAAGGGATAACTATGGGCGGGCGGCGAGCAATGCAACCGCGGCGCACGAGCGCAATGGTGCTTGTCGCTGCCACACAAGTACAGTCAAGTGTGTCGATAGTGAGTATTAAGTCAACGCGGTCATAACGGCTTTTTTATACGCCGGGCGTTGTTTCAGCCGCGCGTACCAGGCTTCGAGATGCGGCTGCGGTGCGCGCTCGATCGGCATCTCGAACCAGGCATAAATGAAACTGCCGAGCGGAATATCGCCCATGCCGATTTCGTCGCCGGACAGATACGGCATGGCCGCCAACGCCTGGTTCGCCGCCGCCAGCAGATCATCGCATTCCTTGATCGCGGCGTTGATGGCGGGCCAGTCCTGCTTATCTTCAGGTGTGCGCAACACGCCCCAGAACACCGTGCGGAACGGGCCGGCAAAACTGGAGGTGGTCCAGTCCATCCACTTATCGGCAGCGGCGCGGGCCTTCAGATCCGTCGGGTACCAGGCCGTGCCATTGGCGTGGCTGGCCATCAGGTAACGCACGATGGCGTTCGATTCCCAGAGCACGAAGCCGTCGTCTTCGATCACCGGCACACGGCCGTTAGGGTTCATCGCACGGTACTGCGGCGTATCGACTACACCAAAGGCACCGCCCGCATCGATGGCTTCATAGGCCAGGCCCAGTTCCTCCGCGGCCCACAATGGCTTTCTGACATTCGACGAATTTTTCCGACCCCAGATCTTCAGCATGACCGCCTCTTTATGGATAAATGCGCAGGCAGCATACGACGGATCAGGCGCGGCTCAAATCACTCTGCATGTCACCCAGCAATGCTGGCAATGTGTCGCTGAACAGATGTGGGTAGCACTTTTCCAGGTGCTCGAAAAAGAACGTTTCAGGCACGTCGGTGAACTGGCCGTGGTCCACCAGGTACTCCATCAGCTGCTCGCCGTCGCGGTTGAAGGGATGAAAAACACTGTCATGGATGCCGTCGAACTCCAGCGGTGCCACCTTGAACAGTTCGCAGAGTTTTTGGTTGAAGGCCGGCGTCGCCTTGACCCAGCGACCGTTCAGAAACAGCTCCGTATAGCCGTGCATGGCAAACACATCGCTCTTGAGCAATTCAAGTAAACGCGGGGTCGACAGGTGATTGCGCACGTCCGCCAGACCGATGCGCGCAGGGATCCCGCAATGTCGGGCTGCTCCGGCCAGAAGCGTGGCCTTGGGCACGCAATAACTTTCTCCGGTGGCCAACGCATAACTGCCGCGCAGGGTGTCCGGGTCGCGACTGAAGGTGTAGGGGTTGTAGCGCACGGCTTCGCGCACCGCGTAATAGAGGTTGATCGCCTGCTCGAGCGGATCGCGACTGGCACCACGATGTTTTTCGGCGAACTCCACCACCGAGGGATGGTCACTATCGATGAAGCGGCCGGGACTCAGATACTCATGCATGAGAACAATCTCCTGGGGAAGTCACGAGTCTAGCGACACCTTCAGCACAGAGATAACGACGTATCGGCCAAACATGGGCGCATAGCTGCGCAGGAAACGAACGATTTCTCGGGCCTGTTGCCAACCCAACCTACAAAACTCATCGATGGTTTCCCACGAATTCAATCACCTCGCTCCGACCACCCTGTTTTGCGGATGCCGTCTAAGCTCTGAAGGTTGGTTTTGCCCTGGTTCACGGAGGATTAAATATGCTGCTGTTGTGGATACTGGTTCTGGTTGTCGGGATAGCTTATTTAGCCCACCGTCGCGTCGCCCCCCTGCCTGCCCTGTGCATCGTCGCCGTCTATATTGTCGCGATGGGTGCCTTCAGCCGCGCACCAGGCTGGCTGCTGCTGATTTTCTGGGTGTTGATCGCCGCAGTAGCGGCGCCGTTATTGCTGCCCGACCTGCGTCGTAAATTCTTCAGCGCGCCGCTGTTCAGCTGGTTCCAGAAAACCCTCCCGCCGATGTCGCAAACCGAACGCGATGCGATCGACGCCGGGACCGTGTGGTGGGACGGCGAACTGTTCAGCGGCCGCCCGGACTGGAACAAGCTGCTTTCCTATCCAAAAGCGCATCTGAGTGAAGAGGAACAGGCCTTTATCGACGGTCCGACCGAAGAACTCTGCGCCATGGTCACCGACTGGCAGATCGGGCAAGACATGGACCTGCCTCCCGAAGCCTGGACCCACATCAAGGAAAACGGCTTCTTCGCGCTGATCATTCCCAAGGAATTTGGCGGCAAGGGTTTCTCGGCCTATGCCCATTCGCAGGTGGCGATGAAACTGGCGACCCGCAGTGGCGACCTCGCGTCCACCGTGATGGTCCCCAACTCGCTGGGCCCGGCCGAACTGCTGCTGCATTACGGCACCGACGAACAACGCAACCATTACTTGCCACGGCTGGCCCGGGGTGACGACATCCCGTGCTTCGCACTGACCGGCCCACTGGCAGGCTCCGACGCCGGTGCCATGCCCGACACCGGGGTCATCTGCAAAGGTGAGTGGGAAGGCAAGGAAACCCTCGGCCTGCGCCTCAACTGGGAAAAGCGTTACATCACACTGGGCCCGGTGGCCACCCTCCTCGGCCTGGCCTTCAAGGCCTATGACCCGGACCATTTGCTGGGTGACAAGGAAGACCTGGGCATCAGCCTGGCGCTGATCCCGACCGATACGGCCGGTGTTGAAATCGGCCGCCGTCACCTGCCGCTGGGTGCCGCCTTCATGAATGGCCCGAACTCCGGCAAGGACGTCTTCGTGCCGCTGGACTTCCTCATCGGCGGCCAGGAAATGCTCGGCAAAGGCTGGATGATGCTGATGAACTGCCTGTCGGTCGGGCGTTCGATTTCCCTGCCGGCAGTCGGCACCGGCGCGGCCAAGTTCACCAGCCTGGTTACCGGTCAGTACGCGCAGGTTCGCGAGCAATTCAACGTTCCACTGTCGGCGTTCGAAGGTATTCAGGAAGCCATGGCCCGCATCGGCGGCAACGCCTGGATGATGGACGCTGCCCGAATGCTGACCGCCAACGCGGTGGACCTGGGCGAGAAACCGTCGGTGCTGTCGGCGATTCTCAAGTACCACCTCACCGAACGCGGCCGCGAGTGCATCAGCCACGCCATGGATGTTCACGGCGGCAAGGCGATCATCATGGGGCCGAACAA
This sequence comes from Pseudomonas sp. LBUM1660, assembly GCF_059695935.1. NCBI lineage: Bacteria > Pseudomonadati > Pseudomonadota > Gammaproteobacteria > Pseudomonadales > Pseudomonadaceae > Pseudomonas > Pseudomonas sp. LBUM1660. The sequence goes on from NZ_CP166795.1 coordinate 4,603,112, forward strand.
CTACCTCGGTCGCAGCTGGAATGGCGCGCCCATCTTCATCACCGTGGAAGGCGCGAACATCCTCTCGCGCAACCTGATGATCTTCGGGCAGGGCGCCATTCGCTGCCATCCGTTCGTACTGAAAGAAATGGCTCTCGCCGGCCGTGAAGACAAGGATCAGGCACTCACCGAATTCGATGGCCTGCTGCTCAAGCACATCGGTTTCGCCGTGAGCAACGCCGCCAGCACGCTGGTGTTGAACCTCGGTTTCGGGCACCTGGAACATTCGCCGGGTGACAAGCTCAGTCAGGGTTACTTCCGCGCGCTCAATCGACAGGCGGCAGCGTTCGCCATGCTCGCCGACCTCAGCATGATGCTGCTGGGCGGTGAACTGAAACGTCGCGAACGCCTGTCGGCGCGTCTTGGGGATGTGCTGAGCAACATGTACCTCGCCTCCGCCGCGCTCAAGCGTTACCACGACCTCGATTCGCCGGAACACATGGCGCCACTGTTTACCTGGGCCATGGAAGAAAGCCTTGGCCAGTCGGAACGTGCGCTGGATGAGTTGCTCAGCAACTTCCCGAACAAGGTGCTGGGTTGCCTGTTGCGGGTGATCGTGTTCCCGTTCGGCCGTCGTCACAAAGGCCCATCGGACAAACTCGGCGCCGAAGTCGCCGCGGTGATTGGCCGCGCCAAGGGCGATCCGACCCTCGAAGAATTGCTTGGCGGTTGCTACCGTCCGCAATCGGCGGACGACGCGGTCGGGGCCCTGCAACATGCCTGCAACCTGTTGAACGCAGCGCAGCCGTTGCAGAAAAAGCTGCACGTGGCGCTCAAAAGCGGTCAGGTCAAACCGGCTGCCGGCGAACACGTCATCGACGCCGCGCTGGAGGCCGGGGTGCTGCAGCCGGTGGAAGCGCAGACCTTGCGTGAAGCCGAAACGGCGCGGCGCAAGGTGATCGACGTCGATGATTTCGACAAAGAAGAGTTGGCGCTGGCCGACGGAAAGGTCCGCTGATCCTGTAAAAAGGGGCGTGGGGGCTTTATACTCCTGCGCCCGTTTTGCTCTTGAGGACTTATCTCGTGTCCAATGTCGTTGCCGATCATCTTGTCTTGCTCGACCACCTGCGCAGCATCCTGGTCGCCGTAGGTGAGGCCGAACAGGTTCCCGAAGAAAGCCATGCCTTGTTCCTGGAGCGCTTCGACGAACTGCGTGCGTTGCTGCCGGTCGACCCGATCGAAAGCCAATACCTGGGCCAGGACATTCTGTGCCAGGTGATCACCCGCTACCCGCAAATCGCCCACTTGGTCCCACGCGACCTGCTGTGGTACTTCGCCGGTGACTGCCTGCATTACATGCCCGATGATGAAATCGATTTGTACCAGGCACTGGAAGAGCGTCGTTTCGAAGCCGAACAGAACGACGAACCGTTCGACTGGAATCAGGAAAAACAGCTGCTGGCGATGTCGAACGACGACAGCAAGCACTGATCTCCGATCAGAAATGCAAAAGGCCCGCATGGTTGAACATGCGGGCCTTTTTGTTGCCGGGAGATGCAGCGTTCGTCAAAGCAACCCATCACTCTCGGGCAACTCATACTCCGCCGCGACCTTCCCCGCCTTCCCCGGCTTGCTCAGGGTCGGCTCCTTCTCCAGACACTCCACCAGATAATCAATAAACACCCGCAATTTCGGTGGCAAATAGCGCGTCGGCGAATGCAGCAACCAGGCCCCGCCATGGTAAGACGCGAGGAAGGTCCAGTCCGGCAGCACTTGCACGATCAACCCCTGCTCCAGTGCATAACGCGCGGTGAAATACGGCAGACTGCCAATCCCGATGTGCTGCAACACCGCACCCAGTCGAACGCCCGTGTGATTCGCCGCATACCGGCCACGCACACCGACCGTCACAGCCTTGGTGCCTTTCTTGAATTTCCAGCGCGCATCGCTCGGCGTTTCACCCAGGTAGATGCAACTGTGGTTGAGCAAGTCATGGGGATGCGTCGGCGTGCCATGTTCGGCCAAGTACTGCGGGGTTGCGCAGAGCAAATGGTCGATGGTCAGCAACTGCCGTCCGACCAAACCCGCCGGTGGTCGGTCGGTAATCCGAATCGCCAGATCAACGTTGTCGTCGATCAGATCCACCTGCCGATCTTCGAGCAACAGCTCCACATCCACTTTTGGATAACGTCGCAAAAATTCCGGCATATGCGGGTGAATGACAAATCGACCGACCGCCTTGGGCACGCTGACCCGCACCAGCCCTTCCGCTTCATGGGTGAACTGCCCGCTGATTTCCATCACGGACTTGGCCGCACTGACCATTTCCTGGCACCGCTTGAACACCTCTTCGCCACCGTCGCTCAAGCGCAGCTTGCGCGTGGTTCGCTGCAGCAGACGCGTGGCCAACGCTTTTTCCAGACGCGAGATGCTGCGGCTCACCGCCGAGGGTGAAGAACCCAATTGACGAGCCGCCTCGGAAAAGCTGCCGGTCTCGACAACCTTGACGAAAATCGCCATTTCGCCCAGCAGTGGCAGCGGAAGATTTATGCTCACAGCGCAACAGTCCTTTGATGTTTGAACGGATTATCACGCAATTCCACGATTCATATAATAAAAATAGAAACTTTAATGAGGACATGGAATATGACGCTTCGCCTCTTTTTCCATAGTGATGACCTCAAGGCCAACGTGGAAGTCCTGGAATGCACGCCCCAGGAGAACGAATTTGCAGTGGTACTGCGCGCCACCTTGTTTCACCCCCAAGGTGGCGGTCAGCCTTTCGATACCGGCTGGATCGGCGAAAGCCAGGTTCTGCGCGTGGTCCAGGAACCGGACCGGATCATTCATTTTGTCGACCAGCCGGTAAAACTCGGTATGACCCAGATCCGGATTGACGAGCAACGTCGCCAGTTCAATTCGCGCATGCATTCGGCCGGCCACCTCATCGGCCACTTTGTCCAGGCGCTGGGCTGGATGCCGATCAAGGCTCATCACTGGCCAGGCGAAGGACGCGTGCAATTCAAACCGACAGAGTCGGCAAAAGAGGTAGATGCCGAGATGATTCAGCACGGCATCGAGCAATGGGTCGCCCATGACCTGCCACGCCTGACGTCGATGCGCGAAGGCGCCCGGGAAATTGGTTTCGGTGAGCTGCCCGCCTACGGCTGCGGCGGCACCCATGTACGTAGCCTGAAGGATTTGGGCACGGTCACGATCGCTTCCCTATCACTGAAAAAGGGAATGCTGTCAGTCCACTACAGCGTGGATTGAGCTTTCGGGCGATGCCGTCCCCGGCATCGCCTGACGCCCGGGGGAGCCCGCTTTCGCGGGTTCTGTTGACTATCTGATAGATGGACCTAAGACATGATGCTTGACGTCGAGCGTCTCGATGAGACGTGCATAAAGAAACTGGCCAACGAAGAAGTCCTCGCCATCCGCGTCAAAGGCCTGTTGCCCGAGCCGCTGGCGATTCAGATTGGCGACAAGATCCTCGCCCCGGGTTTCGAAGGCTATATCAATGCGCCGAGCATCGGTCGCATCGGCATGGCGTTTTATGAGGCGGAAAACCAGCCGCTGCTGATCGAAGATTATTTCGAGCATGCCTCGCGCAACATCGCGGAACTGCGCAAACGTTGCGCGCCCTACTCGTCCCCGGTCGACACCCTGCGCTGCATGCTCGATGAGTCCTGGCCGGCGGGTGCGCATCTGGAAAATCTCTACGGCCGCAAGATGTATGTCGGGCTGTCCCGCGTGGTGAAACCAGGGGTGTGCTTCCTGGCCCATCACGACATTTTCGCCAAGGATGCCCCGGACAGTTACCAAGCCAGAAGCCTGGAAGCGCAGTTCGCCTGCAACGTTTACCTGAACATGCCCACCGAGGGTGGCGCCTTGCAGATGTGGGACCACGATATTTCTCCGGATCAATTCGACGAGATGCGTGGCGACAACTACGGCATCGACCCGGCCCTGCTCGGCACGCCGACCCTGGAGATTCGTCCTGAGCCGGGTGATTTCATTATGTTCAATTCGCGCTGCATGCACTCGGTGACACCGGGTGTGGCGGATCCGCGATTGAGCCTTTCGTTCTTTGTCGGCTATCGCGGCAATGCTTCACCCCTTACTTTCTGGAGTTGAAATGCTTTCGAATTACCTGGGCGAGTTCCTGGCGCTGGCGACCATTCACTTTCTGGCGGTGGTCGCACCTGGACCGGACTTCGCTGTCACCATCCGTCAAAGTGTGCGTTTCGGCCGGTTGGTCGGGATCTGCACGGCACTGGGCATCGGTGCGGGGATTTCCGTGCACGTGCTTTACACCCTGCTCGGGGTCGGCGCATTGATGCACACGACACCCTGGTTATTGACGGTGGCCAAGGTGGTGGGCGGCGCTTACATTTTGTACCTCGGTGTCAGTCTGCTGCGCAGTAAACCCAAGTCCGCGCTTGAGGGTGACAAAGTCGCCGAAGAGCCGGTGGTCGAGCAAACGCTGCTGAAGGCGTTCACCACCGGTTTTCTCACCAACGCGACCAACCCCAAGGCGACGCTGTTTTTTCTGGCAACTTTCACCACGCTCATCAGCGCCACGACGCCCTTGAAGGTCCAGGCGCTGTATGGGGTATGGATGTGTTTTGTGAACGCGCTGTGGTTCGTGATCGTCGCACTGTTCTTCTCCAGCGCCCGGGTACGATTGCTGTTTATCCGCATGGGGCATTGGTTTGAACGCACCATGGGGGTGATTCTGATCCTGTTCGCCGGGCGTTTGATTCTCTCGATGTAATAGCGTCTGAAACGAAAAAGGCCCGCGCCGTCTGACTGGCGGGCCTTTCGCGTTTCTGTGCGACAAATCCCACATAAGGGATGCCCCTATCGCTCACTCGTGGTGTTAATTTGGAAACGTTTCAGTCTCATCGATCAGAAACTTCTCACAAACTGCCTGCAAAGGAATGCCCTCAGCAATGAATTTCTCACTCAAGCACCTGGCTGCGTCAACCCTGATACTGGCCAGCCTTTCGTCGTTCACCCTGACAGCGCAGGCCAATATCAGCCCGCAACAGAGTGCGGCGATCCTCAAGACCTTCAGCGATGCATCGGTAACGGATTTCAGGCAATTCCTGGGAGGTCTGGCCAAGAGCGATCTCGGCAAAACCGACAATCTCGGCCCGGCCATCGCTGCCTTCCTCGATAACAAGACTCTTTCTGCAGAACAGCAGAACGAAATCCATCGCCTGCTTGGCCTCTACGCGCGAGTGAAATATGGTGCCGCTGCCACCGAGACCCTGCGCGAGCTGGTGGCCATCCCGACCTTCCGCGTCGAGGGCGTTGACCAGCATGACAATCCCGAATTCATCAAGATCGCCGAGAAGATCAAGGGCCTGGCCCAAGCGTTCAACCTGAATTTTCGCAACATCGACAACCGCGTCTATGAAATCTCCCTTGAGGGCAGCAGCGATGAAGTCGTGGGCATTCATGCGCACGCCGATGTGGTGCCCGTAACACCGGAGAATTGGGTCCTGAAAGACGGCACCAAACTTGATCCGTTCAAGGTCACCCTGATCGGCGACCGCATGTATGGCCGGGGGACCGAGGACGACAAAAACGGTATCGTGGTAGCGCTTTATGCGATGAAGATCATCAAGGAGGAGAAACTGCCGCTGGCGCGCAATTTCAAGCTGCTGGTCGACACCACCGAGGAAACCACCGGCGACGCCATCCCTTATTACTTCGAACACAACCCGACACCTAACTACAACCTGGCGCTGGATGGCGGCTACCCGGTAGTGATTGCGGAGAAAGGATACGGCACCGTGATGGCGAACTTTGCCAAACGCAAGGCTGAGGGCAAGGGCGCCGAGATCATCTCGATGACTGGCGGCATGGCCACCAACCAGATCCCGTCGACATCGGTCGTCACCCTTTTGAGTGAGAAGCCTGCCGAGTTGGCCGCCAGCCTGCAGAAGGCCGGCGCCGATTATGCCAAAAGCAATGGTGGCAATTTCGACGTCACCGCCAAGGTTGATGGCAAGGACGTCAAATTGACGGTCACTGGCGTTTCCGCCCACTCTTCCGAGCCCGAGTCCGGCATCAACCCGGTGTCGAGAATGCTGGGGCTCATCAATAGCCTCGACGGCAAGGTTGCGTTCAAGCACAACCACATCACCGACGCGGCCCGTTACGCTGCCGACAACTGGGGCCTGGATTACCTCGGCGGCAAATTGGGGGTTGGTTTTTCCGACGCCTTCATGGGACCGCTGACCGCTTCCCTGACCTATGTCGGGATGGACGATAAAACCTTCAAGCTCGCGGTCAACCTGCGGGTACCAAAAGGCAAGTCACCGGAAACGCTCAAGTCCGAAATCGCCGACAAGCTTGGCGCCTGGAGCAAGAAAACCCACGTTGCGGTGACCTTCGACTACTCGATCGCCGAGCCGATGTACCGCAACCCTGAAGGTGAATGGGTCAAGGCCTTGCTCGCCGTGGCCAGCGAAAACCTGGGCATGGAGCACAAGTACGGCACCTCTGCGGGCGCTACCTCGGTCCATGAACTGCCCAACGGCGTGCAATTCGGCCTGGCCAGGCCCGAGATCAAGTACACCGGCCACACCGACAATGAGTTCAAGACGGTCGACCAGTTCCTGTTGGACCTGCAGATCGTGACGGAAATGATGGGGCGGATCGGGCAGTTGCCGAAACTATGATCACTTTCGGACCCGCTGTTCTGGCGGGTCCGACGCATTGATCGTCTTGATGCCAGCACCAACAAAAAAAGGACCTTCGGGTCCTTTTTATAAATGACACACAAACAAAAACGCCGCTCATTGCTGAGCGGCGTTTTCGTTGAATATGGAGCGGGAAACGAGACTCGAACTCGCGACCCCGACCTTGGCAAGGTCGTGCTCTACCAACTGAGCTATTCCCGCAAATGGCGTCCCCTAGGGGACTCGAACCCCTGTTACCGCCGTGAAAGGGCGGTGTCCTAGGCCACTAGACGAAGGGGACACGCTAACTGAAACACATGGTGTGTATTTCAGTGCCCAAATCCGCATCCGAAGATGTCGGCTCTGGTTTCACTCAGCCCTGCCCGAAAGCAACGCTGCTTAAAATTGGAGCGGGAAACGAGACTCGAACTCGCGACCCCGACCTTGGCAAGGTCGTGCTCTACCAACTGAGCTATTCCCGCATTGGCGTCCCCTAGGGGACTCGAACCCCTGTTACCGCCGTGAAAGGGCGGTGTCCTAGGCCACTAGACGAAGGGGACACACGTACAACATTCACTCCCTACCGCGTTTCGCTGTGTGCTTTACGCTGTAAGTGGCGCGCATTCTATGGATGGATTGAGGGGTCGTCAACCCCCAGATATAAATTTATTTAAATCAATGACTTCGCCCCGCTTTCAGGAGCGATTCAGGCTTTTGCGCCTCCTGACCTTTAGCGACTATATTCTGGCAACGACCAAGACGTTATAGTCCGCCGCTGAGGATGATGGCAATCTGAACCACGGTTGCCAGCATTTATATAAGTCGAACCACGGCCGATATAAAGATAGCCACAACCGATTCAACTCGTCGAGCGGTCCTATGCGCCCAAATGCCAAGCCACTACACTCGATCGCAAACCCTATAAAGAGGTCTTACCGGTGACACCACTCATGATCACCCTGCTAGTCGTAGCCGGGATCGCACTATTGATCGCCATTGGCTACATGAACCATGTGGTGGAAAACAACAAGCTGGAAAAGGCCCGTACCAAGGTTGAACTCAACGACCGCCTGCGTCGCTGCGGCGAAATCACCGAGACTTTCCCCGGCCAGCTGATGACTCCCGGGCTCAAGCTGCTGCTGACCCGCCTGGAACTCAATGTCTGCAGGCGTTTGCTCAACCTGGAAAAAACCAGTTCCAACCTCAGGGCCCGGATTACCGAACTCGAAGCCTTGGCCGCGCAAGGCGAATCGATCCCGGTCAACAACCCGCCGGCACCGATCCAGACCGAAGCCAAGGCCAAGGACGTGCGCTTCCTGCTCGAAGCCCTGCACGGCCAAATCACTCGCGCCGCACAGGACGGCTTCCTGCCGACCAACGAAGCCAAGCGCTGGATCCGCGAAGTGCGCCACATTCTGGTCCTGCTGCACATCGAGTTTTTCAACAACCTCGGCCAGCAGTGCCTGCAACAAAACCAGCCAGGCCAGGCCCGCCTCGCCTTCGAACGCGGCGTGCAATACCTGCGCAAACAACAGGAACCGCAGGTCTACGCCGAACAGCTCGAATACCTGGAAAAACTCCTGGCTCGCGCCAACGCCATGGTGATGGACAAAATCGCAGCGGTTGAAAGCGAAGCGAACCAACTGAACGTAGGCCTCAAAGACGTCGAGGCGGATGCGGACTGGAAGAAGAAAGTGATCTACGACTGATCGGAAGAATCAAGGAAGCCACCGCGAGGTGGCTTTTTTTTTGGGTCGGGTTTGGTGAGTGAGTACTGCCGGGGAGGATTGGTTAGCTGTCAGGCCGCCTTCGCTGGCAGGCCAGCTCCCACAATTGGAGTGGGTGTATCAGCAAAATGCTGGTCGGCTGTCAGGCCGCCATCGCGGGCAAGCCTCGCTCCTACAAGGGCCCAGCGTACACCCGCTTCTCACCACTCATCAGGCCGAGCGTTAGCTCGCCTGCAGCTCTTGATCTTGATCTTGATCTGCCCGCCCCTTTCGTGAGGCTGAGTGGAGGTGTTCATCCGGGGAGTGGCGCGTAGCGCCGTTCGACGCAGTCGAACACGCTGCATGTAGGTCGTCGCGAAGCAGACCGGAGGGCAGTGTCCCCGGATGGATACCGGAGCGAAGGAACGCCGAGCCTAGGCGAGGGGCCGGACGCTTGGGGCGAGCGCTTTTTTTGCTTACTTTTTTTAGGCGTTTGTAAAAAAAGTGAGTCGCCGTAAGGGCGAAACCGCCAGCCGCCGTTACCGCAGGAATGGATATGTACACCTGAGAGAGACAGGTCGGCTATCAGGCCGCCTTCGCGGGCAAGCCTCGCTCCTACACTAGATCTGTGTACATATGCGGGAACCAGATCAGAGCCGAAAGTGCCCGACCATCCCCTTCAACTCAACCCCCAATTGCGCCAGCTCAATACTAGAAGCCGCATTCCCCCGCATCGCCAACGAAGACTGATCCGCACTCGCCCGAATACTCGTCACACTGCGATTAATCTCCTCGGCCACCGAACTCTGCTCCTCGGCTGCCGCCGCAATCTGCTGGTTCATCTGCTGAATCAACGACACCGCCGCCGCAATACTTCCCAGCGCACTCTCAGTCTGCAACGCGTCACTCACCGCCAGCTTCACCAGCTCACCACTGTTTTGAATCTGCTGCACCGACGACTGCGCCGCCGAACGCAAGGCGCTCACCAGGCGCTCAATCTCCTCGGTCGATTGCTGAGTGCGCTTGGCCAATGCCCGAACCTCATCCGCCACGACCGCGAACCCCCTGCCCTGCTCGCCGGCCCGTGCCGCCTCGATCGCCGCATTGAGCGCCAACAGGTTGGTTTGCTCGGCGACACTCTTGATCACACTGAGCACCGTGCCGATGTTCTGGATTTCCGCACTCAGGCTTTCGATGCTCGAACTGGCCGACGTCGCCGAGTCTGCCAGCTGCTCGATCCGCGCCATGCTCTGACGCACCACCTGCTGGCCACTTTCCACCTTACCGTCCGCCGTTTGAGCAGCCTGAGCGGCTTCCTCCGCGTTACGCGCCACATCGTGCACCGTCGCCGTCATCTGATTCATCGCCGTGGCGACCTGCTCGGTTTCTTCCTTCTGGCTACTGACCTCCAGGTTGGTCTGCTCAGTGACCGCCGACAGCGATTGCGCCGAACTCGCCAACTGCTCGATACCGGCCTGCAAACCACTGACGATGGTGCTCAGCCCCGCCCCCATCTGTTGCATGGCCTGCATCAACTGGCCGATCTCGTCACGGCGCGTCACTTCAACGGTCGCGCTCAAATCACCCGCAGCGATCTGTTGTGCGACACGAATCACACTGCGCAGCGGCGCCACGATCAATCGGGTAATGACCCACGCCGCGATCAACCCGACCAGCAACGCCAAGGCCGAGGAGCCGATGATCAGCATCGAGTTCTTTTTCAGTTCTGCCTGCATCGACTGGTCTTCGGCGACATAAGCCTGATCAACCCGTTCCACCACTTGTGCAGCACGCTGGTGCAGTTGCTGATAGACGGTTTTTTCCTGGGCCAACAGACCGGTGTACTCCGTCAATTTCTCGCTAAAACTGGTGATGTGACCTGCCACTTCGTTGAGGACAGTCTGATAGCCCTCATCCTTGACCGTGGTTTTCAACTGCTCGGCCTGAACCTGCGCCTGATCGGCCTGCTCGATCTTGCCCTGGCTTGCGCTGTCATCACCCTTGCGGCTCTGGTCCAGACGCACACGTGCTTCGTTCATAGCCTGCAGCATCAACCGCGACACCTGGCTGACCTGATTGGCTTGCTCGATGAACTGCCCGCCGTCCTTGCCTTCGGACTCCTTCAAGGTATAGGCGCCATCGTCGGCAAGCCCTGCTTGCAGGACATCCAGGTTATTGGCCACGCTGGACACCGACCAACTGGCCATTTCCAGGGCCAGGTCCTTGGCCTGACTCAGCGAGACAAACTCGTCGAAGGCCTTGCGATAAGCCCCCAGGGACTGCTCGACGTCATTCATCACTGGCACGTTGGCCGCTGAAGCAGCCTTGAGCTGCGTCGCCAAAGCGATCAGGCCATCAACACCCTCGCGCAGGGCATCGGCGGTTTTCGGGTTGCCGCGCAAGGCGTATTCCTGTTCAAGCAACCGCACCTTGAGCAAACCGCTGTTGAGCAACGACATTTGCTTGAGCCCGTCGAAGCGATGACTGATGGTTTGCAGGGACCAAACGCCGATGGCTGCCACCAGGGCCGTCAGCAGCAGCACCAAGACAAACCCGACACCCATTTTTTTTGCCATACCGAGGTTGGCAAAACGTCCTTGCACGGCCGAAATCATTGCACTTAGTCCCCTGACATAGTCTGTTGACGCAGATTCGCAATGGGCATACGCCAGCACAAGTCTCTGGCGTCGGAATATTGGCAAAAAGCTACGCCCACGTCGTTTTCAGAACGCTTTAGGTCGATTCGCAGCGGTTGCCTGAAAAAATGCCCGGGCACGAGGATCGCAGGCATAAGCGACGTTGATGCGCAGCCAATCATTCGCCTGGCCGTCAGGACTGAAGGCCGTGGCAGAAGACAGCAGCACACCGAAACGCCGGGCCTGCTTGCGCACCTGAGCGTAGTCGGAGATCCCCGATCGCGCCCAGATGAACAGGCCACCAGCCGGCTTGCCGAAAACCTCCCACTCGGCGTCTTCGAGCACTTGCAAGGCCGCCTCCCTGTCCACGTTCAAACGCTGGCGCTGACGCTGCACCAGTTTGCGGTACGCGCCGCTGGCCAACAGGCAAGTCAGCACCGACTCGCAGAACCTTGAGGCGCCCATGCTGCTGATCATCTTGACCTCGGCCAATCGTGATATGACCCCTTCACTGGCCACGACAAAGCCGACCCGCAATGAACTGCTGAGGGTTTTCGAGTAGCTGCCAACATAGATCACGTTGTCATCGACCCCCAACGCAGCAAGGCGCGTGCCGGGGCCGTAGTGCAAATCCGCATAGACGTCATCTTCAATCACCAACACGCCATGGGTCTTGGTCAATTGCAAAACCTGCTGCGCCACCGCGGGTGTCAGGCAGCTGCCCGTCGGGTTGTGGTAGAAACTGTTGATGAATAGCGCGCGGGGTCCGTGCTTTACCAAGAGTGCTTCCAGTTGCGCCGTGTCGGGCCCGCGCGGGGTACGCGGCACCTCGACCATCGTCACGCCGTGCAGCCTGAGCAGGTCAAACAACAGTGGATACCCCGGACTTTCCACCACCACGCAATCACCCGGCTTGAGCAAGGTGCGCACGATCAGGTCGAGCCCCTGACTGGCACCTGCTGTGGTCAGAATACGATTTTCGTCTACCTCGATACCGAGCTGTCCAAGGCGTTTGAGAATTTGCAGACGCAAGGCAGGCAGGCCTCGGGAGGTGCTGTAGTTGAACAACCCCGCCATGTCGGTACGACTGACCTGACGAATCGCGTAGCTCAGGTCGTCAGTTTCGCGCCAGCTCTCCGGCAACCCGCCACAGCCCAGTTTAAGTTCGCCCGAGAAGCCGCCCTGTTTCAGTTCCGCCCCTTCGAACCAGAGGCAATCCTGTTGCCCTTGGGCGACCAGCGTTGGCGTGGCGACAATGAAACCGGCCCCATGACGCGACGCCAGCACACCTTGAGTCACCAGCCGTTCACACGCTTCGACAACGCTGAACTGACTGAGCAGATTGACCCGCGCGATGTGCCGCGCAGAAGGTAAACGCGTGCCTGGCAGCACCTCACTCTGACGGAGCCAGACGGCCAATGCATCGACGATTTGCTGTACGACCGGCACCAATGCCTGTCGATCGATTCTCAATTCCATGAGCAAGCAAACTCCTGTCCATTTGCGGGGAGCAGTTAATCACAGCTGCGCTGGATCGGATGTGCGACAACGCCGCCAAAACCCTCGGTTCTAACCATTTGAAACACATTGTCCGTCCTCTTCCACGGCACCATGAAAAAACCCGCACGTATGCGGGCTTTTTCCTACGGGGCAGGTCTTGATGGGTCAGAACGCCGTGACACCACCGTCCACTGCCAGCGAGTGACCGGTGGTGAACGCCGCGCCATCGCTGCACAGATACAGCACGGCGCTGGCGATTTCCTCGACCTTGCCGATGCGGCCGACCGGGTGCATAGCGTTAGCGAACTCGCCCTTCTTCGGGTCCGCTTCATAGGCACGACGGAACATGTCGGTGTCGATCACTGCCGGGCACACCGCGTTCACGCGAATCTTTTTCTTGGCGTATTCGATCGCCGCCGACTTGGTCAGGCCGATGACCGCATGTTTCGATGCCGCGTAAATGCTCATCTTGGGCGCAGCGCCCAGACCCGCCACCGAAGCGGTGTTGACGATCGCGCCGCCGCCCTGGGCCAGCAGCAATGGCAACTGATACTTCATGCACAGCCAGACGCCTTTGACGTTGACGCCCATGATCGCGTCGAACTCGTCGATCGTGCCTTCCGCCAGCTTGCCTTTCTCGATCTCGATGCCGGCGTTGTTGAAGGCGTAATCCAGACGGCCGTAGGTATTCACCACCTCGTCCATCAGATTTTTTACATCGCTTTCCAGCGTGACGTTGCAACGCACGAAGGTCGCTTCGCCGCCCGCTGTACGAATCAGTGCCACAGTGCCCTCGCCCCCGGCCGTGTCCATGTCGGCCACCACCACTTTCAACCCTTCAGCGGCGAATGCCTGGGCGGTCGCGCGGCCAATACCGTTGGCAGCGCCGGTCACCACAGCAACCTGGCCGGAAAACGTCATGCTCATTGTTATGCCCTCAAAGAGAAGAATGCGGGGGATCGCGTGTTCTCAGTCTAGCCACAGGGGCGTGTGGCACGGCAGCACTATCAGAAGCCCGGTTGGGCGGCCATGAGTTGCAGTGATAGAACTGCGGCCCTGACTATCACTGTACTGGATCGACGTGCATTCGCCGCATCAGCCAAACTTGCGGCATCGATCATGAAGGGCTATCAACAAAGCTTCATTCATCTTGAGTGCCTGTCATGACTTCCCAGACCAATCGCCAGTTCCTGCTCGCCAAACGTCCGGTGGGCGCGGCTACCCGCGAGACTTTTACCTATCAGGAAGTGCCAGTCGGTGAACCGGCTGCGGGTCAGATCCTGGTCAAAAACGAATACCTGTCCCTGGACCCGGCCATGCGTGGCTGGATGAACGAGGGCAAGTCCTACATTCCGCCGGTCGGTATCGGCGAAGTCATGCGCGCATTGGGTGTAGGCAAAGTCGTTGCCTCGAACAATCCTGGATTTGCGGTCGGGGACTACGTCAACGGAGCCTTGGGCGTGCAGGATTATTTCCTCGGCGAGCCACGCGGTTTCTACAAGGTCGATCCGAAACTCGCACCGTTGCCCCGTTACCTGTCCGCGCTGGGCATGACCGGGATGACCGCCTACTTCGCACTGCTCGATGTAGGCGCACCGAAGGAAGGTGACACCGTGGTGCTGTCCGGCGCGGCCGGTGCGGTGGGCAGCATTGCCGGGCAGATCGCCAAGATCAAAGGCTGCCGCGTGATCGGCATCGCGGGCGGCGCGGACAAGTGCAAGTTCCTGATCGACGAACTGGGGTTTGACGGCGTCATCGACTACAAGAACGAAGACGTGCATGCGGGCCTTAAGCGTGAATGTCCGAAAGGTGTGGACGTGTATTTCGATAACGTCGGCGGCGATATCCTCGACGCTGTGCTGGGTCGCCTCGCCATGAAAGCGCGGGTGGTAATTTGTGGTGCCATCAGCCAGTACAACAACAAGGAAGCAGTCAAGGGCCCGGCTAACTACCTGTCGTTGCTGGTCAACCGTGCACGGATGGAAGGCTTCGTGGTGATGGACTATGCCGCGCAGTTCGCCGCCGCCGGACAGGAAATGGCTGGGTGGATGGCCAAGGGGCAACTCAAGAGCAAGGAAGATATTGTTGAAGGGCTGGAGACCTTCCCGGAGACGCTGATGAAACTGTTCAGCGGCGAGAATTTCGGGAAGTTGGTTCTGAAGGTTTAACCCGACATTTCAATGCGCAACAAACCAATGTGGGAGCGGGCTTGCTCGCGAAGAGGAGTGTCAGTCGACATTGATATTGACTGATACACCGCCTTCGCGAGTAAGCCCGCTCCCACATTTGGATCTTCAGCGTTTGGTCAGGCGAGTTCGGCGACTACGGCAGCCAACGCCTTGGCCGGATCCGCCGCCAGGCTGATTGGACGACCAATGACCAGATAATCAGAACCGGCATCCAGCGCCTGACGCGGGGTCAGGATACGGCGCTGATCGTCCTGGGCGCTGCCCGCCGGGCGAATCCCCGGGGTCACCAGTTGCAGCGACGGGTGCGCCGATTTCAGGGCCTGGGCTTCCAGGGCCGAGCACACCAGACCGTCCATCCCGGCTTTTTCCGCCAGTGCGGCCAGACGCAGAACTTGCTCTTGTGGCTCGATGTCCAGGCCGATACCCGCCAGATCTTCACGTTCCATGCTGGTCAGCACGGTCACGCCGATCAACAGCGGTTTGGGGCCGGTACGCTGATCGAGCACTTCACGGCAGGCGGCCATCATGCGCAGACCGCCGGAGCAATGCACGTTGACCATCCACACGCCCATTTCCGCCGCGGCTTTTACCGCCATGGCGGTGGTGTTCGGGATGTCGTGGAACTTGAGGTCCAGAAACACTTCGAAACCCTTGTCACGCAAGGTGCCGACGATCTCCGAGGCGCAGCTGGTGAACAGTTCCTTACCGACTTTGACCCGGCACAGCTTAGGGTCCAACTGGTCGGCCAGCTTCAGTGCGGCGTCACGGGTGGGGAAATCCAGGGCGACGATGATAGGAGTCTGGCAGACGGACATGTGCGGGCTCTCAGGCAGGACGAAATCGGCGCGCATTGTAGCGGAACCAGCGCCACTGCGGGACCCGATGATCGGTAAATCGTCCCGAAGACTCCAGCAAGACTAGCCCCTGCGCCGATTGTGTCGAGTTCGATACACACACGACACGCCCACAACACCCTTCCTCGCTACCCTCGGCAGCCGCAACACGTCCTTACAGCACTTCCCGCCTCCGGGCCGGACGCCTATGCTGGAACCACAACCTCGCAGCCCATCTTTGTGGTTGGCAGCCTACCTGGCAGATGAACGCACGCATGCACAGCACCCCAGCACCTCTGAATGACGATCAAAAAGCACCCGCTGACGACAAACGCTGGAGCATTCGCGCCCTGATCGTCGACGATGACATCCCGATCCGCGAACTGATGATCGACTACCTGGCCCGGTTCAATATTCACGCCAGCGGCGTCACCGATGGCGCCGCCATGCGCCTGGCGTTGCAAGCGGAGCATTTCGACGTGGTGGTGCTCGACCTGATGCTGCCCGGCGAAGATGGCTTGTCCCTGTGCCGCTGGCTGCGCGCCGAATCGGACATTCCGATCCTGATGCTCACCGCTCGATGTGAACCCACCGACCGGATCATCGGCCTGGAACTGGGCGCCGACGACTACATGGCCAAGCCCTTCGAACCGCGAGAATTGGTGGCACGGATTCAGACTATTCTGCGTCGAGTGCGCGACGATCGCACCGAACAACGTGCGAATATTCGCTTCGACAACTGGCGCCTGAACAGCGTGCTACGCCAATTGATCGCCGCCGATGGTTTGGTGGTGCCGCTGTCCAACGCCGAATTCCGCCTACTGTGGGTGTTCATCGAGCGTCCGCGCCGGGTGCTCAGCCGTGAACAACTGCTGGACGCCGCCCGCGGTCGTTCGATCGAAGCGTTTGATCGCAGCATCGACCTGCTGGTCTCGCGCCTGCGCCAGAAGCTCGGCGATGACCCGAAAGCCCCGCAGTTGATCAAAACCGTTCGCGGTGAAGGTTATCTATTCGACGCAAGAGACATTGGCTGATGCGGGCGCGCTTCGATACGCTGTTCGGCCGCCTGTTTGGCGTGCTGCTGCTGGCGATCATCCTGGCGCACCTGTTGGCATTTGCCTGGTTTCACCATTACGGCCCACCACCGCCTCCTCCGCCGCCGGCGTTTGCCGAAGGCATGGACGGACAGCGCCCACCGATGGACCCGCGCTTCGAAAGACGGCCACCGCGGCCATGGTTTGGCGGCCCGTTGGTGCCGCTGACGTTCCAGTTTGTCTCGCTGATCATCGCCGCCTGGTACGGCGCCAAACTGCTCAGCCGGCCAATCCAGCGGCTGAGCGACGCCGCCGAACGCTTGAGCGAAAACCTCGACAGCCCGCCGCTGGATGAATCCGGCCCACGGGAAGCCCGGCAAGCGGCCTACACCTTCAATTTGATGCAGAAACGCATTATCGAACAGCTGCAGCAGCGCTCGCGGATGCTCGGCGCGGTGTCCCACGACCTACGCACGTCACTCTCTCGCCTCAAGCTGCGGCTGGAGCAGATCGAGGACGACAAGCTGCAAGGTCAAATGCGCCAGGACTTGGACGACATGATCAGCATGCTCGATGCCACCCTCACCTATTTGCACGAACAGCGCACCAGCGAAGCCGGGCAATGGATGGACGTGCAGGCGCTGGTGGAATCCTTGAGCGAAAACGCCCAGGACCAGGGAGCCGACGTCCAGGCCCGCGGCCACTGCGCGCCACTGCTAGTGCAGCCGATGGCTTTGCGCTCGTGCATCAATAATCTGCTGGACAACGCCCTGCGCTATGCCGGGCACGCGCGGATCACCCTCGAAGACAACCGTGAGCAATTGGTGATCCGCGTCATCGACCGCGGCCCCGGCATTGCGGCGGACAAACGAGAAGCAGTGTTCGAGCCGTTCTTTCGTCTGGAAGGTTCGCGTAATCGCAATTCGGGCGGCGTCGGGCTCGGTATGACCATCGCGCGCGAGGCAGCGGAACGGCTGGGTGGGCAGCTGAGCCTGGAAGAAACACCCGGCGGCGGTCTCACCGCCGTCATTCGCCTGCCCCGCACCTGAGCCACTCTAAAATGCCTTGTGGGAGCGGGCTTGCTCGCGAATGAGGGAGTGTCAGTCGACATTGATATTGCCTGACACACCGCATTCGCGAGCAAGCCCGCTCCCACAGGGTTGGGATCTGACGCGAAACCTGTGTGTACCGAACGGTACAAACTCCACACACCCACGACACCTTGCCCCTTGACGCTGCATAAGCCGGTGCACCGCCGGTTTTCCATTCCATGGAGCGAGTCCAATGATTGGTAGTGTCAGCAACTACACGAGCTATACCAGCACCAGCAGCACCTCGACCAACAACGCCCGCAGCCAGCAATTCCAGAAAGAACTGTTCGCCAAGCTCGACAGCAACAGCGACGGCGCGGTGGATCAGGGCGAACTTGAAAGCGCCCTGTCGCAGAAAACCGACGACGGCCTGCTGGTCAGTTTGAGCAAGCATTTCGGCAATCTGGACAGCGACGAGAGCGGCAGCTTGAGCAGCGAGGAAATGGCGGCAATGGCACCGCCGCCGCAACCGCCGCATGACCAGGCACCCAACACCGAACTGGCCGACGCGCTCATCAGCGCCCTGGACGCCGACGGTGACGGCGCCATCAGCAGCGACGAATTGAGCAACGGTCTGAACAACGCTGGCAGCAGTGCCGACAGTGAAGAAATCTTCTCGGCCCTGGACAAGAACCAGGACGGCACCGTCAGCAAGGACGAACTCGCCGCCAGCCTGACCCCGCCGCCACCGCCACCGCAGCTGGTGTCCAGCGAAGAATTGTTCAGCCAGCTGGATACGGACAGCGATGGCAGCGTGACCGCCACCGAACTGAGCAGCGCGCTGCAGGCCAGCAACAGCACCTCATCGACCAGCACCGACACCAGCGCCGCGTTGCTCAAAGTGCTGGACAGTGACAGCAGCGGCGGGGTCAGCAGTGATGAACTGAAAGCTGCGTTGCAAACGGATCGCGAGAAAACCAGCGACAACTCCACTGCCCAATTCAACGTCAATGAAGCGCTGAACAAAATGATCGCCAATCTGAGCAAGCAGTATTCGCTCGATAACGTGGCGAGCGTGGGCAAGTACCTGAACGTATCGACCTGAGTCAAAAGCTTCGCGGGCAAGCCTCGCTCTTACAGGTTTGATGTTGCACACGGAATAGTGGCCGGCATCTGACCTGTAGGAGCGAGGCTTGCCCGCGAATTTTAGGCCCTCAGTCCCACCGAAAATCTCAAGGCCGGCGATCTTCTACCCGCGCATGACTCTTGCTCCAGTCCGTCAACAGACTGTACGCAACCGCCAGCAACGTCGGCCCGATAAACAGCCCGATAAACCCAAACGCAATCAACCCGCCAAACACGCCCAACAACACGATCACCAAAGGCAAATTCCCGCCCCGGCTGATCAGGTACGGCTTAAGCACGTTGTCGACGCCGCTGATAATGAACATGCCCCAGATCCCGAGAAACACCGCCATCCCGTACTCACCCTTCCAGGCCAGCCACGCGGTGGCCGGAATCCACACCAGCGGTGGCCCCATCGGAATCAGGCTGAGCATGAACGTCACGATGCCCAGCACCAGCGCCCCGGGCACCCCGGCAATCAAGAACCCGATCAACGCAAGGACTGCCTGCGCCGCCGCCGTGCCGATCACCCCGTTCACCACCCGCTGCACCGTCCCGGCCACGAGTTCGATGTAGTACCCGGCGCGATCACCGATCAGGCGCTCCAGCAGCCCATGGACAAACGCCGCCAGCCGCGGCCCGTCACGGTAGAAAAAGAACACGAACACAATGCTCAATGTCAGTTCGAGAATCCCGCCGCCAATCTGCGCGCTGCGTGCCAGCAACCAGTTACCGACCTGGCCCAGATACGGTTTGACCGCCACCATCATCGCCGCGCCTTGCTGGTCGATGCTGTTCCAGATCACCACCAACCGCTCACCCACCAAAGGAACGCCGCCCAGCCAGGTCGGGGCTTCCGGCAAACCATCCATCTGCACATCCTTGATGAACGCCGTGGCATCACGCACGTGATCCGCCAGGTTGAACCCGAGCCAGACCAGTGGCACCGCCACCAGCAACATCCAGCCCAGTGTCAACACCAGCGCGGCCAGGGATTCCCGGCCATTGAGCCAGCGGGTCAACAACCGCATCAGCGGCCAACTGGCGAATGCCAGCACCGCGCCCCAGAACAAGGCCGACCAGAACGGCGCCATCACCCAGAGGCTCGCGCCAAACAGCACCAGGAGCAGGATCTGCACCAACAGCCGATCGTTATTGAGCATGTAGGTTCTCGAAAAAATCAGTCAACAAAGAGCAGGCAAACGCGCCAGCCGCGTTTGCCTGATGAAGCTTATCGCAACAGTTCGATGTGCAGGCCTGGGCTTTCGGCGCTGCCGGCTTCCATTCGCGCCGCCCGCACGCCCTGCCCGATCAGCGCCTGGCGCCAGGCTTCGGCATTCGACCCGGAAACACTGACCCGCAAGGTTGTGTCGAGGTTCAAGCCGCGAGAAATCAGGCGCAGCCAGGTGGCATCAGGATCGGCGCTCAATTTGGGGAAATCGAGCTCACCCGTACTTTTCAGCTCTCGCAGCAAGGTCGCCGACGTCGGCAGCAAATCACCCAGCGGCGCCGCAGCGTCGAACTGCTCGACGTGCAGATAGGCTTTGCGATTGCCGCGAGTGATGCTGTAAAGCGCCACCAACGTATTGTCCCGGGGTGCCGCCAGACGCAACAACAAGTACGCCTGTTGATCGTCGGCACCGTACAACTTGGCGTTGCCAAAGACATCATTGGCCCAGAGGCTGCTTTCACCGCAATCACGCGCCTGACACCAGAACAGCAAGCCGGCGCCCTGCTTCTGCAACGCTTCACGCGCGGCGGTGAAAGCGTCGGTTGACGAATGCTCCGGCGGCAACTCATAGGTCACCGATGTCGCCGTTCCCCGGGCGCTGACCTGACCATCGAAGCGCAACTGGCCGCTGATCTTACGGATCGAGCCCAGCGGATAAATCCGCTCAAGCTCAACGCCGGGGCGATAGTCAACGATCTGCGCATCGGCCATACGCGGCACGATCGGCAAGTCCTGACTGCCCGGGACATCGGCGGCAAATAACAAGGGACTGAAACAACACAGCGCCAGCACACTGAATGAACGCATGGATAGACTCATCGGATCAGCATGGCCTGGGCACCCTTGACGACACTGGCATCATCGATGCGCTCAGGCACCAGCAAACCACGCTGGACCGCCGGACGCGCTTCCATGGTTGCCATCCAGCGCTGCAAGGCCGGCAAACCGTCGACCTCGACACCCGACCACTCATGGCCACGGACCCACGGATAAGTGGCGATGTCGGCAATGCTGTATTCACCGGCCAGAAACTCCACGGCTTGCAGGCGCGTATCGAGCACCTCATAGAGGCGACGGGTTTCATGTTGATAGCGGTCGATGGCGCCCTGGAGTTTTTCCGGAAAGTAGCGGAAAAACACGTTGGCCTGGCCCTGCATCGGCCCGACTCCACCCATCTGGAACATCAGCCATTGCAGGACGACCGAGCGCCCTTTCGGGTCCTTGGGCAGCAGTTTGCCGCTCAATTCAGCGAGGTAAATCAGGATGGCACCGGATTCGAACACGGCGAAATCGCCGTTGGCGCGGTCGACAATCGCCGGAATCCGGCCATTGGGATTGATCTTGAGGAAGTCCGGTGACTTCTGTTCCTTTTTGTCGAAACTCAAGGCGTGCACCGTGTAGGGCAGGCCGAGTTCCTCGAGCACGATAGAGACCTTGTGGCCATTCGGGGTCGCAGCGGTGTAGAGATCTATCATGGTTGTCTCCCATTTCAACCCGCCCAGCCTCGACAGTTGCCCGGCGCAAGTCAAGGAACGGCGAAGAACCGATTGAAACAGTCTGCGACAAGGTCGGCGCCGGGTTCGTCATTCAGGTGTAAATGATGGCCGCCAGGCAGCTGTTCACGGCTAAAGGGTAGACGCTCCAGCAACTCGGGATGTTTGGCGAGCATGCCGTCGGCTGCAACCACCAGCAACGCAGGGCAACTGACCCTCTGGACGAAGGCCATGGCCTGCTCGGTGGTCAGACGCAGCGGCGACGGCAGCGTGAGGCGGTTGTCGGTGCGCCACGTGTAACCGCCCGGCACTGGCATGAGTCCGCGCTGGGCCAATAGCTCGGCGGCTTCGCGACTGACCGCCACCAGGCCTTTCATGCGCGCCTCGATGGCACGGTCCAGGGTGCTGTAGACCGGTTTGCGTTTTTCCCGCAGATCCAGTTGCGCTTGCAGGGCCATGCCCATGCGTTCGGCGGCATTTTCGCCTTTGTCTGTAGGAGGAATGATGCCGTCGATCAACGCCAGATGCGTGACGCGTTCCGGCATCGACCCGGCGATGATCAACGAAGCGATCGCACCCATGGAGTGCCCCAGCAGTGCAAAACGCTCCAGCCCCAGCTGTTCGGCCACTTGCAGAACGTCGTGGGCGTAGTCCCACATCGCGTAACCGGCACCGGTCGGGCGATGCCCGGAGTGACCGTGACCGGCCATGTCCAGGGCGATGATGCGCAAGCCTTTGAGCTTCGGTGCCAGCCGGGCGAAGCTGTTGGCGTTGTCCAGCCAGCCGTGCAAGGCGATCACTGGCAGGCCGTCTTCGGGACCGAACAGGTGCGCGGCCAGTTCGATGTGCGGCAGGCTCAGGCGAACTTCTTCGACGACGTGGCTCATGCGCAATCCTGCTGGCGACGACCTTCCCAGCGGCTGAACAGGTTTTTCAGCAGCGTGGCGGTGTCTTGCGGACGTTCGAGGGGGAACATGTGGCCACCGGGCATGGTCAGTGACTCACCCAGTGGCATGCGCCCGACGGAGCTTGCATGGTGACGCATCACCACCCGGCTCTTGTGCCCGCGAACCACCGCCAGCGGCACTTTCAACTGCCGTGCGCGACCGGGGCTGGTGTGCGGGACACCGCGGTAGATGCTGATTTCCGTGGCCGGGTCAAAACGCAGGCGCAGCTTGTCGCCGACTTTTTGCAAACCGTGTTGCAGGTAAGCGTCGAAGCATTCCGGGTCGAAGCTGCGGAACAGGGTTTTACCGGCGAAATAGCGCCGCGCCGCTTCCAGATCGGCGAACTCTTCCCGGCGCCCCAATGTGCGGCCGGCAGGGGTCAGGCGGTCGATGAATCCGAAACGCTTGGCCGCACGGATCACCCATTGATCGGCGCGGGTCAGCACCGGCGAATCGAGCATCACCACGCCTCGATACAGTTCAGGGCAACGCAACGCCGCGTGCAGGTGCAACACGCCACCGAAGGAGTGGCCGACGCCCCAGACCGGTTCCGGTTGCTGTTTGAGGTGATGGATCAGCTCATCCACCAGGTTGTGCCAATTGTCGTCCGCCGGGAAACGCGGGTCGTGGGCGTGCTGTTCCAGATGCGTCACCTGATACTCGGGCGCCAGCGCCGCGAACAACTTGCCGTAGGTGCCCGAAGGAAAGCCATTGGCGTGGGCGAAAAAAATCTGTTGCGACATACCGGCAAATCCATGAGCGAGAACAAAGGTTGATTGTCCGTAAGACGCGAGGCCGCGGCAATGACTGTAAGTGCCAGGAATGATGACAGTCCCGTCAGGGGCATGGCTCAAAAGTTAAACCTGATGAAGATCTGTGTAGCAGCTGTCGAGCCCCGGCGAGGCTGCGTCCGGGGCTCGACAGCTGCTACAGGGGTGCGTTTCAGCGGGTCGGTGGATTCTCGCCCAACGGCACGACCGCCATGGTCAACCGCGACACACAACTGGCCTTACCCTCATCACTGCTCAAGCGGATATCCCAGACATGTGTCGTGCGACCGATGTGAATCGGCTTGGCCACCGCCGTCACCCGCCCACTGCGCAGTCCGCGCAAGTGGTTGGCGTTGATTTCCAGGCCAACGCAATAGAACTTGCTGGCATCGATGCACAGGTAACTGGCCATGGAACCGACTGTCTCGGCCAGCACCACCGACGCGCCGCCGTGCAGCAAGCCGTAAGGCTGGTGGGTGCGGTGGTCAATGACCATGCTCGCGGTCAGGGACTCGTCATCAAAGGCTTCGAAGCGAATATCCAGCACTTCGCCGATGGTATTTTTCTGGATTGCGTTCAACTGCTCGACGTTGGGAGTGGTACGCCACAGACTCATCTTGCTTTCCTTTGTTGGTTTTATTCGTGGCTCAATCCTGCCACAGCACCGTCTCGCTGCGCTCGCTCCATTCTTCGAAGCGAGCGCCGTAAGCCGCTTCGATCACGTTGCGCTTGATCTTCAGGGTCGGCGTCAGGAAGCCGTTTTCCACGGCCCAACTGTCTTTGACCACCACCAACCGGTGCAAGCGTTCGTGTTTGTCGAGCACGCCATTGACCTCCTCCAGCAACTTTTCCAGGCTTGAATGCAACCCCGCCCTCGCCGCTCCCCCAGCATCCTGTTGGCCCACCGCCGACAGTACGCACAAACCCAGAGGCGCACTCAAGCCATCGCCGACCACGCACACCTGTTCGATGCGCGAATGCACCGCCAGCCGATTTTCGATCGGCGCTGGGGCGACGTATTTGCCTTTGCTGGTCTTGAAGATTTCCTTCAGCCGCCCGGTCAGGCGCAGGTTGCCTTCGGCATCTTCCTCGCCCTTGTCGCCGGTGCGCAGGAAGCCGTCCTCGGTGATGGTTTCTGCGGTTTTCTCGGGCTCCTTGAAATAGCCGAGCATGGTTGCACCGCTGCGCACCATGACTTCGCCGTTATCGGCGATCCGCACTTCAACCTCCGGGCAAGGCTTGCCGATCCAGCCGGGTTTGTTATCGCCGGGCCGGCCGATGTGGGAGTAACCGCAGCTTTCGGTCATGCCGTAGACCTCCAGCACATCCAGCCCCAGCTTGCGGTACCACAGCAACAGGGTCTGCGGCACGGGCGCCGCACCGGACAACGCCACGCGCAACGCATCCAGCCCCAGCCCGGCGAGCACTTTGTGCCCTACCCGCTTGCCAATAAAGGGCAGGCCCAGCAGAAAATCGAGACGTTTTGCCGGGATTTTGCTGTACACGCCCATCTGGAATTTGGTCCAGATCCGCGGCACGCCAAACAATGCGGTCGGCCGCGCACGCTGCAGATCCGTGAGGAAGGTGTCGAGGCTTTCGGCAAAGAATACGGTTTGCCCGGTGTAAATCGACGCCAGCTCGACGAACATTCGCTCGGCGACATGGCATAGCGGCAGGTAGGACAACAATCGGTCCGACTCGTTGAGGCCAAACAGCTGAGTGCCGCGCGTGGTGGCAAAGCCCAGATTGCCGAAGCTGTGCATCACGCCTTTGGGCACCCCGGTGGTGCCGGAGGTGTAAATGATGGTCGCCAGCTGGTCTGCGGCGGGTTTGGGATCGTCCTGGATCGGCGAGGTGCGTTGCAAGTCGGCCCAACTGAAATCGAAGGTGCCGGGCGGATGGAGTGGCAGGCTGATGGTCGGCAGATTGGCGCTGACCCCGCGTGACATGCCCGGCCAGTCATCGAGCTTGCCGATGAACGCCAGCGCCGCCTCGGAGTGTTCGAGCACTTGCGCAACGGACTCAGCGGTGAGATTCGGGTACAACGGCACCGACACATGGCCGGCCATCCAGATCGCCAGGTCGGCGATGATCCAGTGGGCGCAGTTTTTCGAGATCAGGGCGATGTGACTGCCTTGGGGCAATTCGCGGGCCCGCAGCCAGTGCGCGGCGCAGCGAGCCTGGTGGCCGACGTCGGCCCAGCTCAGGGTCTCGACTTGTCCGCCGCCGGTAGGCTGGACCAGAAACCGCTGGCGGGGATGACGGGCTTCACGCTCGTAAAAGACGTCCAGCGGCAAACGAAAAGCAGCAGACATGCGACTCGCTCCTTTATTTTTGGTCTGGAGCAAGCGTAGTCAACCAAGCGGTTGCTTGGTTGACTATTTCATACAAAATCCCGCAACGCCGCCAACCCCTGTAGGAGCGAGGCTTGCCCGCGAAGGGGCCTTTAAAGACGCCAACAGCTTCCCGGGCAAGCCTCGCTCCTAAAAGAGCCAGAAGCCAACGCAGTTACGGGTGTTTGATGCCTTTGAGCTTCATTGCGCCGGCCAGCGGGCCGTCGCCCTCAAGTTCGGCGAGGCCGGCGGTTTTTACCGCTTCCGGTTCCTGTACATGGCCGTGCTGAAGGTAGCCCAACAGGTTACCCACCAACGGGTTATGGCTGACCAGCAACGCGTGATCGACAGACACCAATTGCTCGGCCACCGCTTGCGGGCGATTGTCGGGGGTCAGCCATTCAACGGTGCGGATCTCCGGCGCGAACCCCAGCGCCTCACGTACCAGCATCGCGGTCTCCTGCGCTCGCAGAAAAGGACTGGCATAGATCGCGGAAATCGGCTTGCCGATCAACTCGGCAGCGGTGCGCAGCACTTCTTCACGACCGTGGGCGGTCAATGCCCGCTCGGAATCAGGACGACTGCCGTATGGCTCGGCTTCACCATGACGCAATACCCAGAGTTTCATAGTTTCGGCTCCTCATCTCGGGCCGGATGTGGCGCGGGCGGCACAGCGTGCGGCGCTTCGCCTTCCGGGGTACGCGGCGTCGGCCAGTCGGCGAACGGCCAGGGTTTCTGGTCGCTGTGGAAGGTGCCGAAACGACCAATCTGCGACAGGAACTGGCTCAGGCTGTCGCCGAAGTTCATCAGGCTGGCGCTCGGGGCGCCATAAATCAAACGATAGATCAGTTGCACCAGCACCACCGCGCCCAGGATGAACTGCGCCACTTGCCAGACCAGCAAGAAGACGATCATCCATAACACCCGCAGCAGAATGGACTCGTAGGTGGCCTCTGTTTTCGGATCGTTCATGTGCAACTCCCTGCTTTATCTCGAAAGCGTGATCAGTTGAAACCGCTGGTGGAAATGAAGTCGACATCAGTTTTGGGTTCGCCGCGCATCAACAGTTCAATCACTTGATTGAGCGTGCGCCCTTCGAACAGGATCGCGTGCAACCCGGCGACCAGCGGCATATAGACGCCCACTTCCTGGGCCTTGGCCTTGAGCACTTTGAGCGTGTTCACGCCTTCGGCGACCTCGCCCAGACGGGTCACCGCGTCTTCCAGGCTCAACCCCTGGCCAAGGGCGAACCCGACCTGATAGTTGCGGCTTTTCGGCGATGAGCACGTGACGATCAAGTCGCCAACGCCCGCCAACCCCAGGAACGTCATCGGGTTCGCGCCCTGATTCACCGCGAAGCGGGTCATTTCCGCCAACGCCCGGGTGATCAGCATGCTCTTGGTGTTTTCACCCATGCCCAGCGCCACCGCCATGCCGGCGATGATCGCGTACACATTTTTCAGCGCACCGCCCAGCTCCACGCCGAAACGGTCGGCGCTGGCGTACACCCGGAAGGTGCGGCCATGCAGCGCTTCCTGAACCCGTTGGCAGAGTTCTTCGTCTTCGCTGGCCACCACCGTGGCGGTCAGCGCGTGTTCGGCGATTTCGCGGGCCAGGTTCGGCCCGGACAGCACACCGATGCGCGCTTGCGGGGCGATTTCTTCGAGGATCTCGCTCATCAGCTTGAACGTGTGGGCTTCAATGCCTTTGGTCAGGCTGACCAGCAATTTGCCACTCAACCGTTCGGCGTGCGGGACCAATACCGAGCGCAGCGCGCTGGACGGCAGCGCGACAAAGCACAAGTCGCAAGCGTCCAGGGTCGCTTGCAAATCGGTCACCGGTTCCACCGCCGGAAGAATCTTGATGCCTTTGAGGTAACGCGGGTTCTCGCGATTGACCCGGATGGACTCGGCCTGTTCGGGGTCACGCATCCACTGCCGGACCTGATGCCCGTTCTCGGCCAACAGATTAGCCACGGAGGTACCAAAACTTCCGCCTCCCAGGACCGCAATTGGGCGCTGTTCAGTCATATGCAATCCGTTAATCCATACCAGTGGCGATGTCGGCATTATACGGAGCGTCCCAGTGGCGGCCAGCCCCCGTATCAATTACCGGCACTTGTAGGAAGAAGACCAATAAATCCTAGGAAAATGCCGGCATCGTGAATGGAAAAGTCGATCAGCTCGGTTAACATGCGCGCCATCTCATCACTATCAAGGACGTTTCGTGTCGTTTGGCTCTCCTTCACCCCGCTCGCCGCTGGTTCTGGCCCTGCTTTTCAGCTCGCCATTGCTGGCCGACGACTTGTTTCTCGACAACGAACCGCTGCCGCAAGTGCTCACGGCCACCCGCCTGAAGCAGTCGCCGGCCGCCGTCCCGGGAAGCATGACGGTGATCGACAGCGAACTGATCAACGCCAGTGGCGCGCGGGATATCAGCGAATTGCTGCGCCTGGTGCCAGGCATGATGGTCGGCAGTATCAGCGGCAACCAGGCGGCGGTGAACTACCACGGCACCAACGCTACGGAAGCGCGGCGCATGCAGGTGCTGATCGACGGCCGTTCGGTGTACCGCGCCGGCCTGGCCACGGTGGACTGGAGTGATATTCCGGTGGCCATGGAAGACATCGAGCGCATCGAGGTTTTCCGCGGCCCCAACACGGTCAGCTATGGCGCCAACGCGCTGATGGCGGTGGTCAACATCATCACGCGCAACCCGGCCGACAGCCACGGCACGCGGATGAAAGTCACCCGTGGTCAGCGCGGCATCAATGACTTTTATGCCAGCCAGGGCCTGGGTTGGGACGGCGGCGACCTGCGCTTGTCGCTGTCCGGCCAAGAAGATGATGGCTTCGATACCCACCGCAACGGTGCCGATTATCGCGACAGTCGCCGTTTGAACCGCTTCAACCTTGCCGTCAGCCAGACGCTGAGTGAAAACCAAAGCATCGACTGGCAGTTGAACGCCAAGGACGGAAGCAACCAGCGGCCTTATACCTACCGCCCGGTGTTCTCCGGGATTACCGCTGCCGGGAACAATTCCGACGTCGTTGCCAAGGACTACGCCGGTTCGTTGCGCTGGAACCTGGACATCAATCCTGATCACAGCCTTTATATCCAGGGGTCGGCGCAGCATTGGGACCGCCAGCAGACCTGGCGTGCCTGTGATGCCGAAGTTTCGTTCAGCCCTGAACTGACCGAACTCTGGCAGCTCAACCCGAACTACACCGAACGCCTGGCGCGCAACATCGAGCGATTTACCGGCCCTGGTGCACCCGCCGGCACGGTGGCGGAACGTGCACTGGGTAATCAAGTGCTGGCGCAATGGCGCAACGGCGCCCGGCAAACCCTCTGTGGCGATATCGACCAGAGCGCCCGGGAAACGCGCTACGACCTTGAACTGCAAGACACCCTCAGCCTGTCCGACAGTCTGCGCCTGGTCAGCGGCATGAACTATCGTTACGACCGGGCAGATTCCGAGACCTACTTCAATGGCACGCTCGACGACACCACCTGGCGGGCATTCGGCCAACTCGAGTGGCGCGCCACCGAGCACTGGTTGCTGCAGGGCGGCGCGATGTTCGAAGACACGCAATTGACCGGCAGCTCGCTGACCCCGCGGGTGGCGGTCAATTACCTGATCAACCCGCGTCATGGCCTGCGCGCCGTGTATTCGGAAGCCATCCGCTCACCGGACATGTTCGAGAACAACGTCAACTGGAGTTACCAGGTGACCAACCTGCGGCCCAGTGCCTACGGCCAGACCAGCGCCCGGTATTTCGTCAAGACCCGCGGCCCCGGCGACCTCGAACAAGAACGCATGCGTTCGCGCGAGCTGGGCTACAACGGCTACTTCGCGGAGCTTGGGCTGACGGTCGATGTAAAGCTGTTCTACGACGAAATCAGCGGCATGATCAGCGAACCCCTGCGCAACAATCAGTACATCGCCAGCAATTCCAACAGCTCGCGTTTCAAGGGCGCGGAAACCCAGCTGGACTGGCGCCTGAGCAGCGCCGACCGCCTGCGCCTGACTTACGCCTACGTCGATGCCGAGGCGAGCAATCCACAGGATGAGCGACTGACGGCGCGCAACAGCGGTTCCGCCGGTTGGCTGCGCAACTGGGGCCACGGCTGGAACAGCGCCCTCTTCTATTACGGGGACGACGCCCTCAACGGTTACCGCTTCGAACGCGTCGACACGCGCATCGCCAAACGCATCGGCCTGGGCAAGGCCAATCTGGAACTGGCCGGCGTGCTCCAGCAGCGCCTCGACAATCAACCCACCACCTTCGTCGACAACAACTACGACGAGCGCCGGGTGCTCTACTTCAGCGCGGAGCTGACGTTTTAAATGCTGCATCGCCTGTCGCGGAAGTCGCCAACCCTTGGCCGCCTGCTGGCAGGGTTGTGCCTGGTGTTTGCCAGCTTGCTCGGCAGCCTGCCGATTCAGGCCGCCGACATTCTGCTGACCGGCGCCGAAGACAGTCCCGGCGTGCAATCCTTCGCGCAGGCACTGAGCGAACTGCGCCCCACGGATAACGTGCGCTTCCAGCCACTGGCGAGCCTTCCGGCGCCCGGCAAACTGCCGGCCGCCACTCGCTTGATTCTGCTCGATCTGCCGAGCCTCGACTGGCGCCTGCAAGAGGCCAAAGGCCCGGCGACGCTGGTGCTGCGCATCAGCCGCCTGCAAGCCCGGCAACGCTTTGGCACGAACCTGCCGCCGCAGCTCAGCCTGCTATGGAGTGATCCGCCACTGGATCGGCAACTGCGCCTGACCCGACTTGTCCTGCCCCAGGCACGCCGGGTTGGCGTGCTGTACGACAGTCACAGCGAATTCCTCCTGGAAGAACTGCATCGGGCCGCCCACCCCCTAGGGTTTGAACTGGTCACGGAACGCTGGGACAACACCAATGACAGCCGTCCCTTGCAGACGTTGCTGAAAAACAGCGACGTGCTGCTGGGCCTGGACGATCCCGATTTGTACAACCCGAAAACCGCGAAAAACCTTTTACTGAGCAGCTACGCGCGGCAACTGGCGCTGGTCGGTCCCAACGCAGCCTTCGTCAAGGCCGGCAGCCTGGCCAGCACCTACAGCGATCAGAGTGATTGGCTGGCGGTGCTCGACGAATTGCTCGACCGACCTACGACGAATTGGCCGCGGATGCTCTATCCGCAACACTTTAAAGTCTTGAGTAACCCGCAAGTGGCTCGTTCATTAGGGATTGAACAGATGAATGATGCATCTGTCGCAACACAGTTGGCCGAAGGAGAAAGCCGCCCATGACCTTCCGTCGCGGTTGGGACATCAACACCCGCACACAGATCATCAGCCTCGGCCCCGCCCTGTTGCTGACGTTGCTGCTGATCAGTTTCTTCACCTTCGTGCGGATCCAGGACCTGCGCCAGGAGCTCAACCACACCGGCCAGCTGATCGCCAACCAACTGGCCCCCGCCACGGAATACGGGGTGATCTCGGGCAACAACGAGGTCCTCGAAAGTTTGCTGAAGGCCACGCTGGCCACGCCCAACGTGCGTTTTCTCGAAGTCCAGGACAGCGCCAACCGTATTCTGGTGTACGTCGAGCAACCGTCGGAAACCCATGCCCGCTCGCACCAGGTCGAAGTATTCCAGGCGCCAGTGCGGCTGCAACGGATCGCGCTGAACAATGATTTCTTCCAGGGCAGCAAAGCCGCCAACTCGGCCCCGCCCGAGGACTATCTGGGCCGGGTGATCGTCGGCTTGTCCAACGACGCCTTCAGCCAGCGCCAGCAGGAAATCCTGTTCAAGGCAGGGATTCTCGCTTTGTTCGCGCTGCTGTTTACCTTTCTGGTGGCCCGGCGCCTTGCCGGCAGCCTGTCGCAGCCGATCCGCGACATCGGCCACGCCGTGAAGGCGATCCAGGACGGCGACTACAAAACGCCGCTGCCGATCGTCGATGACACTGAGTTGGGCGCGTTGTCGCAGCACATCAACAACCTCGCGCAGGGTCTCGAGCAGGCCAGCCGTGAGCAGCATCAGGCCATGGCGCAATTGATCCAGACCCGCGAAGAAGCGGAGAAGGCCAACAATGCCAAGTCCGACTTCCTGGCAATGATGAGCCACGAACTGCGCACACCGATGAATGGCGTGCTGGGCATGCTGCAACTGCTGGAAACCACCGACATGACCGAGGAGCAGATCGAGTATGCGGC
Organism: Pseudomonas sp. LBUM1660; assembly: GCF_059695935.1. Classification (NCBI taxonomy): domain Bacteria; kingdom Pseudomonadati; phylum Pseudomonadota; class Gammaproteobacteria; order Pseudomonadales; family Pseudomonadaceae; genus Pseudomonas; species Pseudomonas sp. LBUM1660. Next base: position 4,634,804 of record NZ_CP166795.1, read on the forward strand.
GCTGGCTTCGGAGTCGACCGAACACCTGCTCAAAGTCATCAACGACATTCTCGACTTCTCGCGCATCGAGCGTTCGGAACTGGAGCTTGAACACATTCCGTTCAACCTCGCGGATCTGATCAGCAGCTGCGCCCAGTCGTTCCAGCACAGCGCGGCGCAACGTGGGCTCGATCTGGCCTTGGCGATTCCCGAGGACATGCGCGCCTTGCAGGTTCAGGGCGACCCGACGCGGATCCGGCAGATTCTGGTCAACCTGATCGGCAATGCACTGAAGTTCACCGAGCAAGGCCGCGTCAGTATCGAACCGCAATGGCAGTCCCTGGATCACGAACTGCTGTGGTTCACTTGCACCGTGCGCGACAGCGGGATTGGCATTTCGGCCGAAAGCCTGGAATTGATGTTCAATGCGTTCCAGCAGGCCGACAGTTCTATTTCAAGGCGTTACGGCGGCACCGGGCTGGGATTGCCGATTGCCCGCACCCTGGCCGAACGCATGGGCGGCACCTTGCGCGCCCAGAGCGAAGAAGGCCTGGGCTCGGTGTTCACCCTGGAAATTCCTCTGGCCCTTCATAAGCAGTCACTGCCGCAATTGAAGCCACGCACACAGGCCGGCGACGGCCATGGCGAAGGGCGCAATGTGCTGCTGGTGGAGGACAACCCGGTCAACCAGACGGTCATCGAAGCAATGTTGCGCAGTCTGGGCTTTACTGTCAGCGTCGCGACCGATGGCGCGCAGGCGATACGCAGTGCCGAGAGCCTGATGTTCGAAGCGATTCTGATGGATTGCCGACTGCCGATCATCGACGGCTATGAAGCAACCCGCCACATTCGTCTGCTGCCCGGCTGCGTGGACTTGCCGATCATCGCCCTGACCGCCAATGCGTTGCAGGGCGACCGTGAAGCCTGTTTATCGGCTGGAATGAACGATTACCTGGCCAAGCCCTTCAAACGCGCTGATCTGCAGCAAATTCTGCAGCGCTGGGTGCAGTAGTGCAGGCCTTTCGACCATCTGCGACTGGCGTGAAAGGCGAAAGTGCGGCAGTCTTAGGCACCCGAACAGGCCCGAAAAGGGGCTTGAATAATAATTTCAGTGCACAAGTGTACATTCATGTCCTTGGTGCTGTGACTTTCACCACAACGCAATAGTCTATGAGTAGGCTGCTGACTCGAGGCATGAACGCCTCGGTCGGCCGGGAAGATTTGCCCCACCCTGCCGCATGGGACTATTGAGGAGCTCGCATGACCCAACAAAACGCCTTTACTCGGGAAGACCTGCTGCGCTGCAGTCGCGGTGAGCTGTTCGGCCCAGGTAACGCACAACTGCCCGCCCCGAACATGCTGATGGTGGATCGCATCACCCATATCAGTGCCGAGGGTGGCAAGTACGGCAAAGGTGAATTGGTCGCCGAGCTGGATATCACTCCGGACCTGTGGTTTTTCGCCTGCCACTTCGAAGGTGATCCGGTGATGCCAGGCTGCCTGGGCCTCGACGCCATGTGGCAACTGGTCGGTTTCTTCCTCGGCTGGCAAGGTCTGCCGGGCCGTGGCCGTGCGCTGGGTTCGGGCGAAGTAAAATTCTTTGGTCAGGTCCTGCCGACCGCCAAGAAAGTCACCTATAACATTCAGATCAAGCGCGTGTTGAAAGGCAAGCTGAACCTGGCCATCGCCGATGGTTCGGTCAGTGTCGACGGCCGCGAGATCTACACCGCCGAAGGCCTTCGGGTCGGCGTTTTCACCTCCACTGACAACTTCTAAGGGTTATCCGCATGCGCCGCGTCGTTATCACTGGTCTGGGCATCGTATCGTGCCTGGGCAATGACAAAGAGACCGTCTCCGCTAACCTGCGTGCAAGCCGCCCTGGCATCCGGTTCAACCCGGAATATGCCGAAATGGGTCTGCGTAGCCAGGTTTCCGGCTCCATTGACCTTCCCCTCGAAGAGCTGATCGATCGCAAGATCTATCGCTTCGTCGGCCACGCGGCGGCTTACGCCTACCTGGCCATGAAAGACGCCATCGCAGACTCCGGCCTGAGCGATGAGCAAGTCTCCAACCCGCGTACCGGCCTGATCGCCGGTTCCGGTGGCGCCTCCACGCTGAATCAGATGGAAGCGCTGGACATCCTGCGCGAGAAAGGCGTGAAGCGCGTTGGCCCATACCGCGTCACGCGGACCATGAGCAGCACCGTTTCCGCTTGCCTGGCCACGCCGTTCAAGATCAAGGGCCTGAATTACTCCATCGCTTCTGCCTGCGCCACCAGTGCTCACTGCATCGGCAACGCCATGGAGCAGATCCAGATGGGCAAGCAGGACGTCGTGTTCGCCGGCGGCGGTGAAGAAGAGCATTGGAGCCAGTCGTTCCTGTTCGACGCCATGGGCGCACTGTCCAGCCAGTACAACGAAACCCCGGAAAAAGCTTCCCGTGCCTACGACGCCAAGCGTGACGGTTTCGTCATCGCCGGTGGTGGCGGCATGGTCGTGGTCGAAGAGCTGGAACACGCTCTGGCACGCGGCGCGAAGATCTACGCGGAAATCGTTGGCTACGGCGCGACCTCCGACGGCTACGACATGGTCGCCCCAAGCGGCGAAGGCGCCATCCGCTGCATGCAGATGGCCATGTCCACCGTTGATACTCCAATCGACTACCTGAACACCCACGGCACTTCGACTCCGGTCGGCGACGTCGCGGAAATGAAAGGTGTGCGTGAAGTGTTCGGCGACAAGGCCCCGGCCATCAGCTCCACCAAGAGCCTGTCGGGTCACTCCCTGGGCGCCGCCGGCGTTCACGAAGCGATCTACTGCATGCTGATGATGGAAGGCAACTTCATGGCGGGTTCCGCCAACATCGAAGAATTGGACCCGGAAGTGGCAGACATGCCGATCCTGACCAAGACGCGCGAAGACGCCACCATCAACACCGTGATGAGCAACAGCTTCGGCTTCGGTGGCACCAACGCCACCCTGGTACTGAAGCGCTGGACCGGTAAGTAATACCCCGCCGTCTCGCAGCAAACAAAAACGCCCCGACTGGTTCGGGGCGTTTTTTTTGTGCCTGAAAAATGTGCACTGCAATGCTTTTTGTAGGAGCCAGGCTTGCCGGCGAAGGCGCATTCAAGGACGCCTTCGCCGGCAAGCCTGGCTCCTACAGGTAGCGTGTTCTACCCGCGATATATTCACGGCGAACATGAAGCTTTTGTCATGAAACTCAATGCCCTGTGACCGAATGCCGCGTGTTTGGCGGGCTGCAGGACTTTTGCCGATTTCGCAAAAATTCGTTACCGAACCCAGTCGTTTACTTAGCAGGCTAACCAAACATATAACAGAGTCCTGCACACGCCTTGCTGCAGATAACAGAGATTGGAGCTAGCAGATGACTGTAAAAGTAACTGAACGCGACGATTCACATAAATCCCATGAAGGCATAGCCGCCGGTATCCGTATCTGGGATGTACATCAACAAGACATGCTGGTGGGGATGTTTCATTCCGAAACCGACGCCCACAGCTACAAGGCCGAACTGGAAAAACTGGAGCAGCAACGAGCGCTCCGATCCGCATAAGCAATGACAGCATTGAAAACGACAAACCCCGCCATGAGCGGGGTTTGTCGTTGTAGAAGCCTTTAAAGGCTTACCACATCAGATCATCAGGGATCTGATAGGCCGCGTATGGATCATCTTCGGCAGCGACTTCTTCAGTCTTGACGTTCAGCTGCACGATCCGCTGCGGGTCGCGCTCCTGGATCTTCAGGGCCGCCTCACGCGGGATCACTTCGTACCCGCCGGCATGGTGCACGATCGCCAGGAAGCCATTGCTCAGCTGGTTGCGCATCAGGGTGTTGACGGAGATGCGCTTGACCTTCTTGTCGTCAACGAAGTTGTAGTAGTCCTCGGTGGTCAACTTCGGCAGGCGCGAGACTTCGATCAATTGTTTGACCTGGGCCGCACGGGCCTTTGCCTCGGCTTTCTCCTGTTGCTGGCGGTTCAGTTCCTGATCGCGCTTGACCTTCTCGGCCATGGCTTCCTGAGCCGCTCGCTGCTGTGAGTCATCGAGTTCAATCTGGCCTTTATGGGCCAGGCGTTGCTGCTTCTGCTTCTCTTTGCCGACCTGTTTGGCCTGCTTTTGGTTGACCAGCCCTGCTTTGAGCAACTGGTCGCGAAGGGAAATGCTCATGGTGCTTATTTCTCACTTAGGCCACTGCTCAACCGCAGCTGGGCAAATTCTTTTCCTGACGTTTGGCTTCGCCCCACAAGGCGTCCAACTCTTCGAGGGTGCAATCTTCCATGGGACGGTGGGTGTCGCGCAATGCCTGTTCGATAAAACGGAAGCGTCTTTCGAACTTGCTGTTGGCGCCACGCAGTGCAGTTTCCGGATCGACCTTCAAATGACGCGCCAGATTGACCACGGAAAACAGCAGGTCACCGACTTCATCGGCAATCGCTGCCGAGTCATTGTCGGCCATGGCTTCGAGCACCTCATCAAGTTCCTCGCGGACCTTGTCCAGCACCGGCAAGGCGTCCGGCCAGTCGAAACCGACCTGCCCCGCGCGCTTTTGCAACTTCGCTGAGCGGGACAATGCTGGCAGCGCGGCGGGTACATCGTCGAGCAAGGACAGCTGTTCGGGCGCGGATGATTTCTCGGCGCGTTCTTCAGCCTTGATCTCTTCCCAGCGCTGCTTGACCTGTTCTTCACTCAGACGCGGAACATCCAGCGGCGCGTACAGATCGCCGGTCGGGAACACATGAGGATGACGACGGATCAGCTTGCGGGTGATGCTATCGATCACGCCGGCGAATTCGAAGCGCCCTTCTTCCCGGGCCAGTTGGCTGTAATAAACCACCTGGAACAGCAAATCGCCCAACTCACCCTGCAAATGATCGAAGTCACCACGCTCGATCGCGTCAGCGACTTCGTAGGCTTCCTCAAGGGTGTGCGGGACGATGGTGGCGTAGGTTTGCTTGATATCCCACGGACAGCCGAACTGCGGGTCACGCAGACGGCTCATCAGGTGCAGCAAGTCTTCAAGTGAATACATCAATCAATCTCTACATCTGCAATGCGGTATGTCGGGCGCAACCGTAACCCTGTAGGAGCGAGGCTTGCCCGCGAAGGCGGTGTGTCAGGTATGGTGCCTTCGCGGGCAAGCCTCGCTCCTACAGGGATCATCATCACGGCGTGCGGTTACGCCGGGTTTCGATGATGTTCGGCAGTTGGGAAATCCGTCCCAGCAACCGCCCCAGTGCATCCAGCCCCGGAATCTCGATGGTCAGGGACATCAGCGCAGTGTTGTCCTCTTTGTTCGAGCGGGTGTTGACCGCCAGCACGTTGATCCGTTCATTGAGCAGCACTTGCGAGACGTCGCGCAGCAACCCGGAACGGTCGTAGGCGCGGATGATGATGTCCACCGGGTAGGTGAGCACCGGCACCGGGCCCCAGCTGACCTGGATGATCCGCTCTGGCTCGCGTCCGCCCAGTTGCAGCACCGAGGCGCAATCCTGACGGTGAATGCTCACGCCACGGCCCTGGGTGATGTATCCGACGATGGCATCCCCCGGCAACGGCTGGCAGCAGCCGGCCATTTGCGTCATCAGGTTGCCGACGCCCTGGATCTGGATGTCCCCGCGCTTGCCCGGTTTGTAGCCGGTGGCTTTGCGCGGGATCAGTTCCAGCTGCTCGTTGCCGCGTTCCGGCTCGACCAGTTGTTGCGCCAGGTTCACCAGTTGCGCCAGGCGCAAATCGCCGGCGCCCAACGCGGCGTACATGTCCTCGGCGGTCTTCATGTTGGCCTTGTCGGCCAGCTTGTCGAAGTCCACCGCTGGCAAGCCAAGACGACTGAGTTCACGTTCGAGCAAGGTTTTACCTGCCGCGACGTTCTGATCGCGAGCCTGCAATTTGAACCAATGGACGATCTTCGCCCGTGCCCGCGAGGTGGTGATGTAACCCAGGTTCGGGTTCAGCCAGTCGCGGCTCGGCGTGCCGTGCTTGCTGGTGATGATCTCGACCTGCTCACCGGTTTGCAGGCTGTAGTTGAGCGGTACGATGCGCCCGTTGATCTTCGCGCCACGGCAGTTGTGACCGATTTCGGTGTGCACGCGGTAGGCGAAGTCCAGCGGCGTCGCGCCCTTCGGCAAGTCGATGGCGTGACCGTCCGGGGTGAAGATGTAGACCCGGTCCGGCTCGATATCGACCCGCAGTTGTTCGGCCAGACCACCGATATCGCCCAGCTCTTCATGCCACTCGAGCACCTGACGCAGCCAGGAGATTTTCTCTTCGTAGTGATTGGAGCCAGACTTGACGTCGGTGCCCTTGTACTTCCAGTGCGCGCACACGCCCAGTTCGGCTTCTTCGTGCATGGCGTGGGTGCGGATCTGCACTTCCAGCACCTTGCCCTCGGGGCCGATCACCGCAGTGTGCAGCGAGCGGTAGCCGTTCTCTTTCGGGTTGGCGATGTAGTCGTCGAATTCCTTCGGGATGTGCCGCCACAACGTGTGGACGATACCCAGCGCGGTGTAGCAGTCGCGCATTTCCGGCACCAGCACACGCACGGCGCGCACGTCGTAGATCTGGCTGAACTCCAGCCCCTTGCGCTGCATTTTGCGCCAGATCGAATAGATGTGTTTGGCCCGGCCGCTGATGTCGGCATCGACACCGGTGGCCTGCAGTTCGTCTTTGAGCTGGGTCATCACGTCGGCGATGAAGCGCTCGCGATCCAGACGCCGCTCATGGAGCAACTTGGCGATCTGCTTGTACTGATCGGGCTCGAGGTAACGGAAGGACAAATCCTCCAGTTCCCATTTGATATGACCGATACCGAGACGGTGAGCCAGCGGCGCGTAAATGTCGAAGACTTCACGGGCAACGCGATTACGCTTTTCGTCGTCCGCGGTTTTCACCGCACGGATCGCGCAGGTGCGTTCGGCCAATTTGATCAGCGCGACGCGAACGTCGTCGACCATCGCCACGAGCATCTTGCGCAGGTTCTCGACCTGGCCCTGGGTTCCCAGCACCAGCGATTGACGGGGGCTCAGGCTGGCGCTGATCGCCGCCATGCGCAACACGCCGTCGATCAGTTTGGCGACCACCGGACCGAAGCGCTGGCTGACCGCCGGCAGTTCGATCTGGCCTTCGCGCACGCCGCGGTACAGGACCGCCGCGACCAACGAATCCTGATCCAGTTTGAGGTCGGCGAGAATCTCGGCGATCTCAAGGCCGGTGCGGAAACTCGAGGTCCCTTCGGACCATAGATTCTTCGCCGCATTGGCTTGTTGTTCAGACGTGCGAGCGAACTCGCACGCATCCTTCAAGGCTTCGCGATCCAGTGCCAGATCGACACTGACCGCATGATCGAGCCAAGCCTCGAGATTGATACTGCCGTCGGTGTTGATCGGCTGGTGTGCTCTCACCTGTACCATCTTGCTTACCTTCCCTACGACGCAGATTCAATGCGTCAAATCGCTGACCTTCATTGCCCGATTGCCCTCACGGGGCTACTGCAAGAGCTGCACGGGCGGCCAGTCGGACCAGACGAGCCGTCCTAGCTCGCTTCAAATAACGCCATGGCCTCGACATGTGCCGTCTGAGGAAACATATCGAGAATCCCGGCACGTTTTAACCGGTAGCCCTGCTTGATCAATTCGACCGTATCGCGCGCCAGCGTTGCCGGGTTGCACGACACGTACACCAACCGCTTGGCGCCCAGGGACGCCAGCTTGCGCACGACCTCGAAAGCACCGTCACGCGGTGGGTCCAAGAGTACCGCACAAAAGCCTTCGCGCGCCCATTCGGCATCGGTCAAAGGCTGGGATAAATCGGCCTGAAAAAAATGGGCGTTATGCAGATTATTGCTAGCCGCGTTTTCAGCGGCCCGCTCGACCATCGCTTGTACGCCTTCGATTGCGACCACTTCACGAACGGCTTTGGCCAGCGGTAATGCAAAGTTGCCTAACCCACAGAATAGATCGAGAACCCGCTCTTCCGACGTCGGCTTCAACCAGTCCAGCGCTTGGGCAATCATCGCTTCGTTGACCCCGGCATTGACCTGGATGAAATCACCCGGCCGATACGCCAGGTTCAGATCCCACTGCTCAAGGCGATACCCCAGCGACTGATCAGCCTCGACCGGTTGCGGTTCACCTTCTCCGTGCAGCCACAACTGGGCCTCATGGAACGCGCAGAAATCCTTGAGGATCGTCATGTCGGCGTCGGACAACGGCGCCATGTGTCGCAGCAAAACCGCCAATGACGATCCGGCGAACAATTCCACATGCCCCAGCGCCTGAGGTTTGCTCAAGCGTCGAAGCATTTCCGGCAAGCGGGTCATGATCGGCTGCAAGGGCTGGACCAGCACCGGGCATTCGTTGATCGCCACGATGTCCTGACTGCCCGCCGCACGGAAACCCACTTCGAGTTTTTTCGCCTTCATGTCCCAACGCACCGCCACTCGGGCACGACGGCGGTAACCGAATTCCGGACCGCTCAACGGCGCTGCCCATTCTTGGGGTTCGACACCGGCGACCTTGGACAGTTGCTCGGCGAGCATGCGCTGTTTGAGGGCGAGTTGTTCGGTGTGCGGCAGATGTTGCACGCTGCAACCGCCGCAACGACCGGCATGCGGACACGGTGCCGGACGACGCAATTCGCTGGCCTGGAACACCCGCTCGGTGCGCGCCTCGACCACTTTGCCGTGGGCGCCCAACACGCGCGCCTCGATTTCTTCACCGGCCAATGCGCCGATGACGAACCAGGTGCGACCTTCGAAAAACGCGATTCCGCGACCGTCATTGGCCAGGCGCTCGATGCTCAAGCGCTGCTTTTTGCCGGTGGGAATTTGCGGGGCCTTGCTGCCACCGGTGGGTTGGAAGCGCAGGCCTCTCTCTTGCTTGGCCATCAGTTGGGCGCGTCGAAAATGCCGGTCGACAAGTAACGGTCGCCACGGTCGCAGATGATCGCGACGATCACCGCGTTTTCAACTTCTTTGGACAGGCGCAGCATCGCTGCCACCGCACCGCCTGAGGACACGCCGCAGAAGATGCCTTCTTCGCGAGCCAGACGACGGGTTACGTCTTCGGCTTCGCTTTGCGCCATGTCGACGATCCGATCCACGCGCTCGGCTTGATAAATCTTCGGCAGGTATTCCTGCGGCCAGCGACGGATGCCCGGAATTGCCGAGCCTTCCATCGGTTGCAGGCCGACGATCTGCACGTTGTCGTTCTGCTCTTTCAAGTAGCGCGACACGCCCATGATGGTGCCGGTGGTGCCCATCGAACTGACGAAATGAGTGATGGTGCCCTCGGTCTGGCGCCAGATTTCCGGGCCTGTGGTGGTGTAGTGCGCTTCAGGATTGTCGCCGTTGGCGAACTGATCCAGCACCTTGCCACGGCCTTCGGCTTCCATTCGCTGAGCGAGGTCGCGCGCGCCTTCCATGCCTTCTTCCTGGGTCACCAGAATCAGCTCGGCGCCATAAGCCGTCATCGCGGCCTTACGTTCGGCGCTGGAGTTGTCCGGCATGATCAGGATCATCTTGTAACCCTTGATCGCGGCAGCCATGGCCAGCGCGATACCGGTGTTACCCGAAGTCGCTTCGATCAGCGTATCGCCGGCGTGGATCTGCCCGCGCAATTCAGCGCGGGTAATCATCGACAGCGCCGGCCGGTCCTTGACCGAACCCGCCGGGTTATTCCCTTCGAGCTTGAGCAAAAGGGTATTGCTGGTAACGCCAGGCAGGCGCTGCAAACGGACCAGCGGGGTGTTGCCGACGCAATCGGCGATGGTTGGGTACTGCAAGGTCATGGCGTATTCGCAATCCAGACTGCGGGGGCGCCTATCATACCGGCAAACCGACCGAGGCCATATCACGCAAAGTGCGGTGCTTATGGCTTATGGGAATAAGCGGCTGTTTCAACGCTAAGCTATCTGCGCGATATAGATCTGGGCAGCAGCACGAAAACTTTGATTGAACATCGCTCGCGCCGAGTGGCGGGTTTGTGTCAGCAGTGCTGACACTTTTGCCGACTGGACACCGCTGCGTCTGAACAGTGCAGCGTTAAACAAGGTTTTTGCACTGGGAGAAAATGATCAGGTTGCTCGATCAGGAATTGTCGCACTGGGGGTACGACTTTCACTTCAGCGCGACAGCTCTTATAGATCCGACAGTTGTTGGGTCCAGGAAAACAGTCTCACCAGCGGTGAGACTTTTCCGTGATAGTGACCCGACGGACCTCATCGCGAGCAAGCTCGCTCCCACAAGGATTGGGTTTGATCACACTGTTTGTGGCCGACACCCATCCACTGTGGGAGCGAGCCTGCTCGCGATGGGATCTTCACTGACACTGCCATCATCAGCCACCAACCGAATATTCAGCCGCAACCCACACCCAGTGTTCTCAGCCCAAATACTCCCCCCCTGACGCTTCACCGCATTCCTCGCAATGCTCAATCCCAACCCGAATCCGCCATCCCCCGGCCGCGAGCCGTCGAGTCGAATGAACGGGCAGAAGATCCGCTCCAGATCCGCCTCAGCCACGCCGCCGCCCTCATCCTCCAGCCACAAATGCCAGAAGTCGCCCTCACGTTGCCCGCCGAAACGAACAATGCCGCCACTCGGAGAATGACGAATGGCATTGCGCAGAATGTTTTCCAGCGCTTGGGACAAGGTGTTGAGATTGCCCCGAACCCAACACGACGAATTCACCAGACACTGCAACTGACTCGCTGGCCAGCCGCTTTCATAGCAGGCATTTTCCGTGAGCATTTCCCACAGCGCCTGGACCTGGATCGCTTCGTCGGGCAACGGTGCGCGCTCGGTGTCGAGCCAGGCCAGTTGCAGCGTGTCTTCCACCAGGCGCTGCATGCCGTCGACTTCCCGCCCGATGCGCTCGCGCAATTGCGCCAGCCCCTGCTCGCTTTCGCTGGCGACCCGCAGACGGCTCAGCGGCGTGCGCAGTTCGTGGGACAAGTCGCGCAGCAATTGCTGTTGCAAGGCGACGGTGCTTTGCAAGCGCTCGGACATGTGATCGAACGCCCTGCCCAGTTCGCCGAGTTCATCCGAACGATTGGTGGTGGTGCTCGACACGCGCACGTTCAACTGGTCGACACGCCAGGCATTGGCCTGTTCGCGCAATTGGTTCAACGGCACCACCAGCAATCGATAAAGACCGACACACAATAAAAGGGTGAACAGGCCGGGGATCACGCCGTTGGTGATCACGCGCCAGAACACCCGGTACTGGCCGGGCATGAAGCGCTGCGGCAACTCAATGACCAGATTGCCAGCGCTCGGATCGCCGGGAAACGGCACGCGCAGCCACGGCATGCGTTTCTTGTGAATGGGCCAATCCAGGCCACGGAGAAAGGTCAGACGCTCGATTTCCGTGTCTGTAAGCGGCTGGTTGCTTAACGACTGTAAATCACCGCCAATGACACCTGCCCAGCCCGTTTCGCGCTGTCGCATGGTTTGCAGCCAGCGATCGACGCCCGCACGCTGCCCTTGACGCCACGCCTGTTCGGCCTCGGCGGCATACCCCGTCAGCGTGCCTCGGGCCTGATCCGACAAAAACTGGTTTCGCTGCTCCATGTAGCGACCCCAGGACCAGCTCAGCCAGATCATCAGCAGACAGAACGCCACCAACAGACACGCCAGTTTCCAGAACAGCGAGTGCCGGCCCGGCAGGTCAGACCATTTCATCGCTGGCACTCAACACGTAACCCTTGCCCCAGACAGTACGCACTTCCCGCTCGGTGTAGCCGATGCCTTTGAGTTTGCGGCGGATCTGACTGATGTGCATGTCGAGGCTGCGGTCATGGGCGGCAAAACCGCGTTGCAGCACGTGCTGATAAAGGAAAGCCTTGCTCAGCACTTCATCGCCATTGCGATTCAGCGTGTCCAGCAATCGATACTCGCTGCGGGTCAGGCCGGCGGCGTGTTCGCCATAGAAAACCTCACTGAGCTCGTCGTTGAAACGCAGGCTGTCGACCGAGGACGCTGCCACCGCCGGCTCCGGCCGACGGTCGAGTGCCACCCGGCGCAGGATCGCTTCGATGCGCACGCGCAACTCGGCCATGCTGAAGGGTTTGGGCAGGTAATCATCGGCCCCCAGGCGAAAACCGCTGATGCGATCCGCCTCGGCGCCCAGGGCTGACATCAGCACCACCGGGGTCGAATGGCTCTGGCGCAGTTGCGTCAGCACGTTCAACCCGTTCAGCCCTGGCAGCAAAATGTCCATCAGCACCAACTCGAAGGGCTGCTGGCGGGCAATGTCCAGGCCTTCTTGCCCGTTCTGGCACCAGGTCACCTGAAAACCACAACGGCCCAAATGTTCGTGCACATAAGCGCCGAGCACGAGGTCGTCTTCAATGGACAGAATGCGGGGATGGTCAACACAGATGGGAGTCATGATTATCTGCAAATAATTCTCAGTTGGCGATTATTCAAGATTGCCTGACGATGGGCAACCCAAGGTTTGCCCTTGGCGCAAAAGCGGCGATCCGGCCGACGAATGACGACATCAATTTTACGAAGATTGCCTGCCTGCAAATCGCTACACTGGCCCGGTGGCGCGTGCCGGATGCACGCGCAGGTCAATCAATAGCTGGATGCAGGAGAGATGCGTGCTCAAGAAACTGGGAATTAAAGGCCGCGTGCTGTTGCTGACCCTGTTGCCGACCAGCCTGATGGCGCTGGTCCTGGGCGGCTATTTCACCTGGACGCAGCAATCCGACCTGCAAACCCAACTGATGCAGCGCGGTGAGATGATCGCCGAACAGCTCGCGCCCTTGGTGGCCCCGGCCATGGGTCACAAAGACAACGAGTTGCTGGAGCGTATCGCCACCCAGTCGCTGGAAACACCGGACGTGCGCGCCGTGACCTTCCTCGCCGCCGACCGCACGCCCGTGGCCCATGCCGGCCCGACCATGCTCAACCCGGCGCCGATGGGCAGTGGCTCGCAGATGCTGCGCCGCAGTGGCAACGATGCGACGCGTTATCTGCTGCCGGTATTCGGCAAGCACCGCAACCTCGCCGGCGACTTGATACCTGATGAATCCGACCGACTGCTGGGCTGGGTCGAACTCGAACTGTCCCATAGCGGTATGCTGCTGCGCGGTTACCGCAGTCTGTTCGCCAGCCTGCTGCTGATCGGCGCGGGCCTGGCGGGTGCGGCGCTGCTCGCCTTGCGCATGGGCCGGACCATCAATCGGCCGATCAGCCAGATCAAACTGGCGGTGGCGCAACTCAAGGATGGTCACCTGGAAACCCGCCTGCCGCCCCTCGGCAGTCAGGAACTGGATGAGCTCGCGTCCGGCATCAACCGCATGGCCGGCACGTTGCAAAACGCTCAGGAAGAATTGCAGAACAGCGTCGACCAGGCCACCGAAGACGTGCGCCAGAACCTGGAAACCATCGAGATCCAGAACATCGAGCTGGACCTGGCGCGCAAGGAAGCCCTGGAAGCGAGCCGGATCAAATCGGAATTCCTGGCCAACATGAGCCATGAAATCCGCACCCCGCTCAATGGCATTCTCGGCTTCACGCATCTGCTGCAAAAAAGCGAACTGACACCGCGTCAGCTCGACTATCTGGGCACCATCGAAAAGTCCGCCGACAGTCTGCTGGGGATCATCAACGAGATCCTCGACTTCTCGAAAATCGAGGCCGGCAAACTGGTGCTCGACAATATTCCGTTCAACCTGCGCGACCTGCTGCAGGACACCCTGACCATCCTCGCCCCGGCCGCCCATGCCAAACAGCTTGAGTTGGTGAGTCTGGTTTATCGCGACACACCGTTGTCGCTGGTAGGCGATCCGCTGCGGCTCAAGCAGATCCTCACCAACCTGGTGAGCAACGCGATCAAGTTCACCCGCGAAGGCACCATCGTCGCCCGGGCCATGCTCGAAGAAGAACACGAAGACAGCGTGCAACTGCGCATCAGCATTCAGGACACCGGTATCGGACTGTCGAACCAGGACGTGCGCGCCCTGTTCCAGGCGTTCAGCCAGGCTGATAACTCGCTGTCCCGCCAGCCAGGTGGCACTGGCCTGGGTCTGGTGATTTCCAAGCGCCTGATCGAACAGATGGGCGGCGAGATCGGCGTCGACAGCACGCCGGGCGAAGGTTCTGAATTCTGGATCAGCCTCAGCCTGCCCAAGACCCGCGACGACGCCGAAGACCTGCCCGGCCCGCCGCTGCTCGGACGCCGCGTGGCGGTCCTGGAAAACCATGAACTGGCCCGTCAGGCCTTGCAGCATCAGCTGGAAGATTGCGGCCTGGCTGTCACGCCGTTCAATACCCTGGAAAGCCTGGCCAATGGCGTGACCGGCGCGCATCAGACCGATCAGGCGATCGATCTGGCGGTGCTCGGCATCACCAGCAACGACATGCCACCGGAGCGCCTCAACCAGCACATCTGGGACCTTGAGCACCTGGGCTGCAAAGTGTTGGTGCTGTGCCCGACCACTGAACAGACGCTGTTCCACCTTTCGGTGCCCAACCCGCATAGCCAGCTTCAGGCCAAGCCGGCCTGCACCCGCAAGTTGCGGCGGGCATTGTCCGATCTGGTCAACCCGCGCCAGCAGCGCAGCGAACCCGGCGAACCGGTATCGAGCCGCGCGCCGAAGGTGCTGTGCGTCGACGACAACCCGGCCAACTTGCTGCTGGTGCAAACCCTGCTCGAAGACATGGGCGCCAAGGTGCTCGCGGTGGAAAGCGGTTATGCGGCAGTCAAAGCAGTGCAAAACGAGACTTTTGACCTGGTGTTGATGGACGTGCAAATGCCCGGCATGGACGGGCGTCAAAGCACCGAGGCGATTCGTCAGTGGGAAAGCGAGCGGCATTGCACGCCGCTGCCGATTGTCGCCCTCACCGCCCACGCCATGGCCAACGAAAAACGCGCGCTGCTGCAAAGCGGCATGGATGACTACCTGACCAAACCCATCAGCGAGCGGCAACTGGCGCAGGTGGTGTTGAAGTGGACCGGCCTGGCGTTGCGCAATCACGGGCCGGAGCGTTCCAGCGACAGCCATGGCAGCAGCCACGAATTGCTGGTGCTCGATCACGAAGAAGGCCTGCGCCTGGCCGCCGGCAAGGCTGATCTGGCGGCGGACATGCTGGCGATGCTGCTGGCATCTCTTGAAGCCGACCGCGAGGCCATTCGCCTGGCCCGGGAAACCAATGACAACAACGCCTTGATCGAACGCGTCCACCGTCTGCACGGCGCGACTCGTTACTGCGGAGTCCCGCAATTGCGCGCCGCCTGCCAGCGCAGCGAAACCCTGCTCAAGCAACAGGACCCGAAAGCCCCCGGTGCACTGGAAGAACTCGACCGGGCAATCAATCGCCTGGCCGCCCACGCCCGGATAAACGCTTGATGCAGCGCAATGGCGCCGACCAGCATCGGCGCTAAGCTCACCGGGTTCCGTCCGTCTCGGCACCATTCCAACTGTGGGACGAGCCTGCTCGCGTTAGCGGACTTACAGACAACGCAGATGTTGAATGTAAAACCGTCATCGCGAGCAGGCTCGCTCCCACAATGGAACGGTGCACCGCCACACATGACTCGAAAAATCTCCAGGAGGACCGTATGCGCACGATTCTTTTCAGCAGCCAGACCTACGACCGCGACAGTTTTCTCGGCACCGAGCTGCCCGCCGGTCTCGAGTTGCACTTTCAATCGGCACGGCTGAGCGTCGATACGGTGGCGCTGGCGGAGCATCACGAGGTGGTCTGCGCGTTCATCAATGATGACTTGAGCGCTCCGGTGCTGGAACGTCTGGCAGCGGGCGGCACACGCTTGATCGCCCTGCGCTCGGCCGGTTACAACCATGTCGATCTGGCGGCGGCGAAGCTGTTGGGGCTATCGATTGTGCGGGTTCCGGCCTATTCGCCGCACGCGGTGGCCGAGCACGCGGTGGCGCTGATCCTCGCGCTCAACCGCCGCCTGCACCGCGCCTATAACCGCACCCGCGAAGGGGATTTCAGCCTGCACGGCCTGACCGGTTTCGACTTGGTGGGCAAGACGGTCGGCGTGGTCGGCACCGGGCAGATTGGCGCGACCTTCGCGAAAATCATGAACGGTTTCGGTTGCCGGTTGCTGGCCTACGACCCCTACCCCAACCCGTTCGTCGAAGCCCTCGGCGCCCGCTACCTGAGCTTGCCGGAGCTGCTGGCAGAATCGCAGATCATCAGCCTGCACTGCCCGCTCAATGAGCAGAGCAAACATTTGATCAACCGCGAATCACTGGCGCACCTGCAGCCCGGCGCGATGTTGATCAACACCGGGCGTGGCGGTCTGGTGGACACACCAGCGCTGATCGACGCGCTGAAGGACGGCCAATTGGGGTATCTGGGGCTGGATGTCTATGAAGAGGAAGCGCAGCTGTTCTTTGAGGACCGTTCCGACCTGCCGCTGCAGGACGATGTGCTGGCCCGGCTGCTGACCTTTCCGAACGTGATCATCACCGCGCACCAGGCCTTCCTGACCCGCGAAGCCCTGGACGCGATTGCCACGACCACCCTGCAGAACATCGCGGCCTGGGCCGCTGGCGCGCCGCAGAATCGGGTCGAGGGCTGACTCGATCAGGCTTTGGACAAAACGATCATCAGGCCCAGCCAGCCGAACCCCAGCAAGCGTTGCCCAAGCGAATGCCCGCGACGCAGCAAGAACCAGACAAAAAACGGCGGCAGAAAGAAAATCATCAGTTTCAGCCACAGTTCCACCGGACGCACGCCCGTGGTGGATGCAGGTATCGGCGGCGCCACCTCGGCTTCAACTGCGGTTTTTCGCTTACGTCCGAACGCGGCCGGGGTCACCCTGGCGACTTTCTCATCGGCCGGCAATCGACCGAAAGAAACGCGTCCCTGCACAGGCGCTGCCGTCGAAGTGGCCGTTTGCACCGTTCCGGCCGGTGCACCGCAATGGATGCAAGCAGGCGCCGTGGAGCTGATGCTTTGCTTGCACTCATAACATTCGATTAACGCCATGTCCGTTCCTTAGAAATGCAAAAGCGGCAGTGTGCCATGAGTCGGCCGGTGATTTGAACCAGATCGAAGGTCATCTGCCCGCGCCATGCTGCGAGCAGGCCCGTGATAGCATACCGCGCATATTTGGAGGACCCATGGTCGAACACGATTTCCGCTACAGCCTGATGAACCCGCAACACACCCTCACCGAATGCCGCGCCCTTGTGCCGGGGCGCTATCAAGTCACCGGCAACGGCGGCTCGATTCGTAATAATGACGTGCTGGTCGTGACCCTCAAAGGTGCCAAGGACTTGTCCATGCGCCTGACCGTGGAAACGGTTCGCCACTTGATCAACCCGCCCGGCCAATGGGTCGCGGTGGCCAGTGGTCCGGTGTTCGGCGAATTGGCGATCCACACCTGGAAAGTCAACTGCGACAGCTGTGCCAAAGAGCTGAGCTTCGAGTTTGCGGCCGACGCCAAACTGGGCAACAAGGCTGAAAAGCCTGCCGCCACCGCGCGGATTGCCGAGCTGGGCTGGACCACCGTTGGCGAGAAGCACCTGTGCCCGAAATGCCAGGAGCCCGCGTGATGAAACGCCTCGCCCTGACCGCCCTGGTCGGTGCCAGCCTGCTGGGCTGCGCCGCCGAGCCGGTGAAATTGCAACAAAACCGCAGCTACATTCTGGAATGGATCGGCGAACGTCCGCTGATGGATTACAGCCACCTGACCATCACCCTCGGTGAAGACGGCCGGGCCTACGGCAATGGCGGCTGCAACCACTGGTTTGCGCCGTACACGCTGGAAGGCGACAAGCTGAGCTTCGGCAAGATCGGCAGCACCCGCAAAATGTGCGCGCCAGCCGTGATGGAGCAGGAAAAGCGCTTCATGCAAGCTCTGGAAAATGTGCAGCGCTGGGATGTTTCGCCGATCGAGCAGATGCGCTTCTGGCCGGCTGAAGGCAAGCCGTTGCGTTGGTGGCTTGAAGAGGGTTGATAACCCTGGCCTGTAGCCAAGTGAATACCTGTGGCGAGGGAGCTTGCTCCCGCTGGGCTGCGCAGCAGCCCTAAAACCCGTCACCTCGGTTCATCAGGAACACCGTTTGTACCGGTTTTGCGACTGCTGCGCAGTCGAGCGGGAGCAAGCTCCCTCGCCACAAGATCCATGCGCAATCACTTGAGCGCCTGCAACGCCTCCAGCTTGGCCATCACCCCCTCTGCGGTCTGCTCGCCCATCAACTGCTCGCGCACCTTGCCCTTGTTATCGATGATGTACGTCACCGGCAACGCTTCACTGCGCGGCAAGTCAAAAAGCTCCGCAGGGTCCGACGCCAGCACGGTGAACTTGATCCCCAGCTTTTCACTGGCGCTTTTCAGCTCTTCTCCCTGCACATTGTCGAAATTGACCCCGAACACACCGATCTTCTTGTCCTTCAGTTGATCGGCCAGAGCGTTCAACTCCGGGATCTCGGTACGGCACGGGCCACACCATTCGGCCCAGTAGTTGAGCACCACCCATTGTTTGTCCAGACGTTCGGCGGCGACTTTCTGGCCGTTCTGGTCGATGCCATAGTCGTTGCCACAGCCCCCCAGCATCAACGCACCGATGATCGCCAATGCTGCTGCCAGTCGTCTTGTCATGTCGTAATCCTTGTTCAAAATTGAATGCGCCTGCGACCCATCGCCTCCCGAGGTTCTGGATTACGCGCTGCACAGTTAGAATAGCCGCCACCTTACGCAAGATGCGACCCGCACATGACCGATCTGACGCTTTATCACAATCCGCGCTGCTCGAAATCCCGCGGTGCGCTCGAACTGCTGGAAGCCCGAGGCCTGACGCCGACCGTGGTCCGCTACCTGGAAACCCCGCTGGACGCCGCGCGAATCCAGAGCCTGCTGACCAAACTCGGCATCGGCGCCCGGCAACTGCTGCGCACCGGTGAGGACGAGTACAAAACCCTCAACCTGGCCGACAGCAGCCTGAGCGAGGCGCAATTGATTGCCGCCATCGCCGCCCACCCCAAACTCATGGAACGACCGATTCTCGAAGTCGGCGACAAAGCCATCATCGGCCGTCCGCCGGAGAATGTGCTGGAGTTGCTGCCGTGAGCGCGCCGTACATTCTGGTTCTGTATTACAGCCGCAGCGGCTCGACCAATGAAATGGCCCGGCAGATTGCCCGTGGCGTCGAGCAGGCCGGGATGGAAGCGCGCCTGCGCACGGTCCCGCCGATCTCGACCGAATGCGAAGCCGTGTCGCCGGACATCCCCGATGAAGGCGCGCTGTACGCCAGCCTCGACGACCTGAAGCACTGCGCGGGCCTGGCCATGGGCAGCCCGACCCGGTTCGGCAATATGGCCGCGCCGCTCAAGTACTTCCTCGACGGCACCAGCAATCTTTGGCTGACGGGCGCGCTGGTGGGCAAGCCGGCCGGGGTGTTCACCTCTACCGCGAGCCTGCACGGTGGCCAGGAAACCACGCTGCTGTCGATGATGTTGCCGTTGCTGCACCACGGCATGTTGATCACCGGCCTGCCGTATAGCGAATCGGCCCTGCTGGAAACCCGTGGCGGCGGCACGCCGTATGGCGCCAGTCATCACGCCGGGGCGGATGGCAAACAGGGTTTGAATGAACACGAAGTCGCGCTGTGCCGGGCCCTGGGCCTGCGTCTGGCGAAGACTGCGCAAAAACTGGGGAACTGACGTGGCGAAAAAGCCGAAGATTCTGCCCTCGATCGAATGGCTCGAACCGCGGGTCCGGGCGATGCGCGCGATCAGCCTGCTGTGCTTTTTCGGGCTGGTAGGGCTGCTGTGCGTCTATTACCTGGTATTTGCCGACCTGCACGGTGCCAGGCCGTGGGTGATTTTGCTGATCGAACTGGTGCCCCTGCTATTGCTGGCGCCGGGGATGATCATCGGCAGCGCACGGGGGCATTCGTGGATGTGTTTTGTGGTGAATCTGTATTTCATCAAGGGCGCACTGGCCGCGTATGACCCGAACCGGCAGCTGTTTGGTCTACTGGAGATGGGCGCGAGCCTGGCGGTGTTCTGCTCGGCGCTGCTGTATGTGCGGTGGCGGTTTCAGTTGAATCGCAAGTTGGCGGGTGAAGGCGAGATCTCCGTCGCCTGATCTGACGCCTTCGCGGGCAAGCCTCGCTCCTACAAGGGCGCCACCGTACCTGTAGGAGCGAAGCTTGCTCGCGAAAGGCGCAACTCGGTGTTAATGATTGACGGTATACGCCAGCATCATCGAAATCTGGCTCATCGCCCGCCCGCCACTCTGCTCATGCCACTGGTTGAACACATCCTGCACCAACGCCAGGTCCCGCTGGCTGGTCGGCACCTTGTCGACGATCTTCTGCGCGTTCAGCCCCGCTACCACGTCATAGCTCGGCACAAACGTGTCCTTGCCGACCATGCGCAAGAAACGCGGTGCCGACAGCCCACCCAATTGATGGCCGCGCTTTTTCAGGTAGGTCCACAGACCGACGATATCCGTCACCGGCCAATCGGCGATCAATGCGCCAAAGCTGCCCTGCTCATGCGCCACGTCCAGCACGAACTGCGCATTGCGCGGCACGCTCTTGAGCTTGCCCAGGTGACGGATGATCCGCGCGTCCTGCATCAGGCGCTCAAGGTGTTCGGCGCTCATCAGCACGACCTTTTCCGGGTCGAACTTAAAGAACACTTCTTCGAACGACGGCCACTTGGCATCCACCAGGCTGTGCTTGAGCCCGGCGCGAAACACGCGCAGGGCCATGGTCGAGAGGTAGCGGTCGTCGCTGATCTTGCGCAATTGCGCCGGGGTCTTGGGAACGGGCAGATGGGCTTCCAGTTCAGCTGCTGAGCCGAAGCGGTTCAGACAGTATTCGTGCAGCCACTTGTAATCGCGCATGCCCTCTCCTGATGAATAAGTGAATAGACCACTGTGGGAGCCAGCCTGCTGGCGATGGCGGCGGGTCAGTCAACAATGAGGTGTCTGACCCACCGCGATCGCCAGCAGGCTGGCTCCCACAGTGATTGTGTTTAGAGGTTGACGACGTTGACGAACCGCGAAGCGGCGGTTTCATCAATCTTGAGGCTGGTGAAGTCGAACAGGTTACGGTCCGCCAGCTGCGACGGCTGCACGTTCTGCAAGCTGCGGAAAATGCTTTCGGTGCGGCCCGGGGTATTGCGTTCCCACTCTTGCAGCATGTCCTTGACCACCTGACGTTGCAGGTTTTCCTGGGAACCGCAGAGGTTGCACGGGATGATCGGGAATTGCTTGAAATCCGAGTAGGCCTGAATGTCTTTCTCGTTGCAGTAGGCCAGCGGCCGGATCACCACGTTGCGGCCGTCGTCGGCGCGCAGCTTTGGCGGCATGGCCTTGAGCGAACCGTTGAAGAACATGTTGAGGAAGAACGTCTCGACGATGTCGTCGCGGTGGTGACCGAGGGCCATTTTGGTCGCGCCGATTTCGTCGGCAAAGGTGTAGAGCGTGCCGCGACGCAGACGCGAGCAAAGCGAGCACGTGGTCTTGCCTTCCGGGATCAGCTCCTTGACCACCGAGTAGGTGTCTTTCTCGACGATGTGATATTCGATGCCCTGCGCTTTCAGATAGGCCGGCAGCACGTGCTCAGGGAAGCCTGGCTGTTTCTGGTCCATGTTCACGGCCACGATCTCGAACTTGATCGGAGCGACCTTCTGCAAGTGCAAGAGCACGTCGAGCAGGGTGTAGCTGTCCTTGCCACCGGACAGGCAGACCATGACCTTGTCGCCGTCTTCAATCATGTTGAAATCGGCAACAGCCTCCCCCGCCTGACGGCGAAGGCGCTTTTGCAGTTTGTTCTGGTTGACCGTAAGAGTGCCCATGACGCGAAATCCGTGAGGGTGACGAAAAGCCGGCATTTTACGCAAAAACCCATCGTCAGCGAAGTGCCTGGCGACTGCACTTTATCTGAGCTGAGCATCCCCCTGTGGCGAGGGAGCTTGCTCCCGTTGGGTCGCGCAGCGTCCCCGAAACCATCCTGTCCCATTGTGTCAGACAAACCCCGTCGACCGTTTTTGCGACTGCTGCGCAGCCGAACGGGAGCAAGCTCCCTCGCCACATAGGTCGCGCAAGACCCTGCGGCGATTAGCAGGGAGGTTTACAGCGCAATTTGCTCTAACGCCCTGCAACCTGCGCCGTTAAGACCTTTCTATACTGCGACATAAGGTCGCACACATATCCAGACCTTTGACTTACTTGGCCACTTTGGCCTGTAGGCGCTCCACTGGGGGGCGACGGTAAAAACAAGAGGAGTGACTGGCATGATCCATCACGTAGTGGGGCTCTTCACCCACCCCGACCAGGAATGGAAAGAAATCCGTGGCGACCAAGAGGAAAGCATCAGCCACATGTACCTGACTCACACGCTGATTCTGGCGGCAATTCCCGCTGTGTCGGCGTTTATCGGCACCACTCAGGTCGGTTGGGTTATCGGCAATCGAGCGCCGGTCATGCTGACGCAGGAAAGCGCGCTATGGATGACGATCATGTCATACCTGGCGATGCTCGGCGGCGTCGCGGTCATGGGCGCATTCATCCACTGGATGGCCCGTACCTATGACGCCAATCCAAGCCTGGCCCGCTGCGTTGCATTTGCGACCTACACCGCGACCCCGCTGTTCATCGGCGGTCTGGCGGCGTTGTACCCACATATGTGGCTGGGGATGATCGTCGGGACGGCGGCCATCTGCTACACGGTGTACTTGCTGTATGTGGGGCTACCCACTTTCATGAACATTCCATCAGACGAGGGCTTCCTGTTTTCCAGTTCGGTACTTGCCGTAGGCCTGGTGGTGCTGGTCGCCATCATGGCGTTTACAGTGATTGTCTGGGGACTCGGCGTGGGGCCGGTCTACACCAATTAGCAACTCACCACCCAAAAACAAGATCTGCCAACACAGGCCGCCGCAAGGCGGCCTTCTAATGTGTGAGAGGTAACGACCATTCGGCGCCTCGGCGATTCGCAAGGCCCCAGGGTTGCGGCATACTCGACGTCTCTGGAGATCCATCAAGCATGCCCGAGCAACTCAATACCCGCGTCGAAGACTGTTACCAACTGGCCGAATCCTTTTTCAAACGAACCTTCAACCGTCCCGTGGTGAGCCTCAAGCTGCGCGGTCAAAAAGCCGGTGTCGCGCATTTGCACGAGAACCTGCTGCGCTTCAATCCGCAACTGTACCGGGAAAACACCGAAGACTTCCTCAAGCAGACTGTGGCCCACGAAGTGGCGCACCTGATCGCCCACCAACTGTTTGGCGACCGCATTCAGCCGCACGGCGAAGAGTGGCAACTGATCATGCGTGGCGTGTACGAACTGCCGCCCAATCGCTGCCACACCTACGACGTCAAACGCCGCAGCGTGACGCGCTACATCTACAAATGCCCGTGCGTTGACAGCGATTTCCCGTTTTCGGCCCAGCGCCATGGTCTGGTGAGACAGGGGCGGCGGTATTTGTGTCGGCGCTGCCGGAGCACGTTGGTGTTCAGTGGGGAGATGCGGGTCGAATAGTCAGGTTGTGGTGTTTCGGCCGGCCTCTTCGCGGGCAAGCCTCGCTCCCACAGGATCTGCGTCGTTCATAAATCTTGTGCTCAATTCAATATCTGTAGGAGCGAGGCTTGCCCGCGAAGAGGCCGGTACAGTCGCTAGAGAATCACCTTGGCACGGCGCAATTCTGCAATACGCTCAGCACTCAACCCCAACTCCTCCAACACCTGATCCGTATGCTGCCCCAACACCGCGCCGATATGCCGTGGCTCCGGCAACCCCTCTGAGAACTTCAACGGGCAGGCCATTTGCAACTGCGCAGAACCATCCCCCCGTGGCACCCGCGTCACCAACTTCCGCGCCTGCAACTGCGGATGCTGCACTGCCTCGCCCACACTCAGCACCGGCTCGACACAGGCATCGACCCCGGCAAACAACTCGCACAACTGCGCAAAGTCATGCTTCTCGAATTCGGCTTTCAACTCATTCTTCAGCGCCTGTTGCTCGGCGGGTTTGGGCGACAGGCCCTTTGCCGCCAGCTCCGGCCGTCCCAGCGCGCTGCACAGTTGCTGCATGAAGGCCGGTTCCAGACTGCCCACCGATAACCAGCGCCCGTCTCGCGAGCGGTAATAGTCGTAGAAACTGCCGCCATTGAGCATCTGATCCTCCCTGCCCGGCTCCACGCCACAGGCCAGGTACCCGGCGCCGGCCATAGCGTTCAGGCTGAAGGCGCAGTCGGTCATGCTCACATCCAGATGCTGCCCCACCCCGGTCTGATGCCGGGCGATCACCGCCGCCAGCAACCCGATCACTCCATGTAACGAGCCGCCGGCGACATCCGCCACCTGCATGCCCAACGGCAGCGGCCCGCTCTCGGTGCGGCCGGTGTAGCTCGCCAGCCCCGCCAGCGCCAGGTAGTTGATGTCGTGGCCGGCGCGGTCCTTGTAGGGGCCGGTCTGGCCATAACCGGTAATCGACACGTAGATCAGCCGTGGATTGATCGCCTTCAACGCGTCATAACCCAGGCCCAGGCGTTCCATCACACCGGGGCGGAACTGCTCCAGCACAATATCGTGGTCCGCCAGCAACTGCTTGATCACCTCCAGCGCCTCGGGCTGTTTGAGGTCCAGCGCCAGGCTGCGCTTGTTGCGATTGAGGTAGGCGTGGCTGGCCGATACCCCGTGATCGTGCGGCGGCAACACCCGCAGCAAATCCATGCGGGTCGGCGATTCGATGCGCAAGACTTCAGCGCCCATGTCCGCCAGCAACAACGAGGCAAACGGCCCCGGCAGCAGTGTCGAGAAATCCAGAACCTTGAGTGATGCCAGTGGACCGGGCATGAGCGACCTCCGTGAACGATGCCTCCAGCCTAGGCAGGCAAACGCATTGCAGCAATCACCTGAAGTGTCAGCAGCGGTGACCGTTACGCTCAAATCCCGGGCAAGAAAAAACCCGCCGAAGCGGGTTTTTCATTTCAGGCAGTCTTACTTGACGTTAGTCGGGGTTGGACCTTCGGCCACACCCAGATCGTCTTCTTCACGAGTGTCGGAGATACCGCGACCACCGGAAGCCAGCTCGACTTGCAGCTTGTCTTCATCCAGCTCTTTCACCCACTTGGCCACGACCAGGGTCGCAACAGCGTTACCAACGAGGTTGGTCAGTGCACGGGCTTCGGACATGAAGCGGTCGATACCGAGGATCAGCGCCAGGCCGGCAACCGGCAGAGTACCCACAGCCGATAAGGTGGCCGCCAGCACGATGAAGCCACTGCCGGTCACACCGGCCGCACCTTTGGAGGACAACAGCAGCACCAGCAGCAATGTGATCTGGTGAGTGAGGTCCATTGGGGTATCAGTCGCCTGAGCGATGAACACAGCGGCCATGGTCAGGTAGATCGAAGTACCGTCGAGGTTGAACGAGTAGCCGGTCGGGATCACGAGGCCGACAACGGATTTC
This sequence comes from Pseudomonas sp. LBUM1660, assembly GCF_059695935.1. Classification (NCBI taxonomy): domain Bacteria; kingdom Pseudomonadati; phylum Pseudomonadota; class Gammaproteobacteria; order Pseudomonadales; family Pseudomonadaceae; genus Pseudomonas; species Pseudomonas sp. LBUM1660. Next base: position 4,660,214 of record NZ_CP166795.1, read on the forward strand.
TGTGCACCCAGGCGTTCCATTTTGATCAGCATGCGCGGCAGAGCGGATTCCGAGGAGGAAGTACCCAGCACGATCAGCAGCTCTTCACGGATGTAGCGAATCAGCTTCAGCACACTGAAACCGTGCGCGCGGCAGATGGCGCCCAGCACCAGCACCACAAACAGGATGCAAGTGATGTAGAAGCAAATCATCAACTGGCCCAGCTGCACCAGCGAGCCGACACCGTAGGCACCGATGGTGAACGCCATGGCGCCGAAGGCACCGACTGGAGCGAGCTTCATGATCATGTTGATGATGTTGAACATCACGTGGGCAAAGCGATCGATGAAGTCCAGCACCGGCTTGCCGTAAGCACCCAGGCGATGCAGCGCGAAACCGAAGATCACCGAGAACATCAGCACTTGCAGGATGTCGCCGTTGGCGAAGGCCCCGACGATGGTGTTCGGGATGACGTTGAGGATAAAGGCGATGATGCTCTGGTCTTTACCGGCCGAGATGAAGCCAGCAATTTTGCTGGTATCCAGGGTGGTCACGTCGATGTGCATGCCGGCACCCGGTTGCACGACGTTAACCACGACCAGGCCGATCAACAGCGCGATGGTGGAAACAATTTCGAAGTACAGCAGCGCATAGCCGCCGGTCTTGCCCACCGATTTCATGTTCTGCATGCCCGCGATACCGCTGACGACGGTGCAGAAGATGATCGGTGCAATGACCATTTTGATCAGTTTGATGAACCCGTCACCCAGCGGCTTGAGGGCCACACCGGTCTGCGGGTAGAAGTGACCGAGCAAAATGCCGATGGCAATAGCAACGATCACCTGGAAATACAGGGATTTGTACAGTGGCTGACGAGTCGTCATTGCAAAGTTCCTCAAGAGTGCCCCGTGACAACATCCATCTGTTGCCCAAGACACTTCAATTGCGAACCCTCCTGCACTGGAGGGATTTGTTTTGTCGAGCTGCGCACGGCAGGCATCTGCTCGTTGCATCGCAAGGCCCGTGCCACCTTCGTCAAAAAACCTGCGCGCCTTTTGACATCAAGGGTTACAGGTTCAACCTTGTCACCGACCGGTTACAACAATGTGGCGGATTTCCGCCCATCGACCAGACCTCGTCCTACAATTTGGCGGATATCCGCCTGTTCATCGTCAGGACTGGCGACTACCATCCGTCGTTCAATGCGTCGGACCTGCCTGCTATGCGTGAACGCACCATCGCCAGTCATTTCGCCCGTGCCGTCCTCGGTGGCGCGCGCCGCTTGGGTTATGACTATTCAAACCTGCTGCAACAACTCGGCATCAGCCCCGAGTTGCTGGAGGAGCCGCGTGCGCGGATTGCGCCGGAACAGTTCACGCGATTGATCCAGGGGTTGTGGCTGGCCCTCGACGACGAGTACCTCGGTTTCGGGCCGACACCCAGTAAAACCGGGACTTTCGCGATGATGTGCCACGCCGTGATCCACTGCCGCAACCTCGATAAGGCTCTGCATCGCGGCTTATTGTTTTATAGCCTTTTCCCCGAGGGCCCGCGCCTGACCCTGACCCGCGAAGACGAAATGGTCCGCCTGAGCCTCGATGATTCGAAGTTCCAGGACCCCGACCATTTCCTCACCGAAAGCCAATTGATGGTGTGGCATCGCCTCGGCAGCTGGCTGATCGGCCAACGCATTCGGCTGGAGCAGGCGACGTTCAGTTATCCACGGCCCGAGCACGGGGCCGAATATGACTTGCTGTTCCCCTGCCCCATGGTGTTTTCCTCGGCGCAAAGCAGCCTGCTGTTTCATAGCCGCTACTTGAACATGCCGTTGTTGCAGGACGAACGCACCCTCAAGCATTTCCTCCAACACTCCCCCGCCGACCTGCTGTCGCGTCCGGATGACGGCGACAGTCTGAGCAGTCAGCTGCGCCGCTTGCTCAGCCGCGACAGTGCACGCTGGCCGGACCTGGAAGCGGTGGCCGCGCACCTGCACATCAGCCCCCAGACCTTGCGCCGGCATTTGCGTGAAGAAGGGTCGAGTTTTCAGGAATTGAAGGATCAGTTGCGGCGGGACATTGCGATTTATCACCTGGGGCGGGCGGATCTGTCGTTGCAGCAGATTGCCGAGCAGTTGGGGTTTTCAGAGCCTTCGGCGTTTCACCGGGCTTTCAAGAAATGGACCGGGTTGACGCCGGGGGCCTATCGCGCGCAAGAGAACTGAATCTGCGTTGAATTGACTGGCCCCTTCGCGAGCAAGCCCGCTCCCACATTGATCTCGGGGATCCACAAATTTTGTGATCACCGAAGCCCCCTGTGGGAGCGGGCTTGCTCGCGAAGAACGATAACGCGGTCTACCTGACCGAACGCCTACGCCGGATCAAGCCTGTCCAGCATCCGATTCACCGCCAACTCCCCCAGCATCACCACCTGTTGAATCCCCAGCACCGTGTTGCGATGCGGCCCCTCCATCAACCCTGCAAAATTACTCAGCATCACACTTGCCGACGCCATGGATTCACAGGCGTTGACCAGCAGGGTCTCGCATCGGTATCAGCGGCCACGAAGTAAATCGTGCTGGGTTTGCGTGGCGTGTCTTGAGGAATGACCGGTTTGAGGTAGTAATCGAGGGCGCGGTCGGCGGCTTCGTTGAGTTTTTTGGAGTCGGCGGTTTCGTAGGGGGAAACGTCGTCGGCTTCTGGCGGGTTGGGTGTGATCTTGAACATATGAAGCTCCGTGATTGGTTGAGCCACCACGACCTATCGCTAAACAAGTAAAGGTGGCGGCTGTACGCAGGTTAGCGATCCGGGACACAGAAACCCCGGGTAGACCTCGAAGGTCTCCCGCGCACAGCCACCATTACGCGAATTGCAGGCACTAAAAACTGCAATCAACTCTTGGGCGCTTTTACGTCTGTGATGGGATCGGATCGCTAAACCCGATCGCTGATTCGTCAGCGACCCGCAAAAGATAGAGCCCACGCCCAAGGCGCACAAGCCGGCGGATTCTGGCGTAGTCGTAGGCAGCGGCGCAAGGATGTGTAGCCTGAGTGAGTGTCTGGAGATGTCTTTTAAACATCTCCGTTTATTGCTTGATCAGATACCAGTAGGAAGGAAGGCAGGGACGAACAAAAAACAACAAATAAATGCGTCCCCTTTTCCCTCTTTTCCCTTGCCTTCCTTTTCCCCTCGAGTCTTTCTCTATGAGTAATTCAACGGAATGATCGCAAATGCTTTGGCGCTGGTAACATACGGCACCCCGTTTGCAGGTGCGTTGACGGGCAGTGTACCTATTATGGGAATAGATCGCTGTGTTGACCCGTCCGGACGGAACCATTCTGTAATACAAGTAATCCAGTTTCGATTCAAATTATCGACCCTGATTGTCGACACCCAACCTCTTCTAACATACCCATCATTACCCATTTGAGTCATCGACGGATATTGTGGAAGGTTATCCACCTTATATTTGTCATACCTGATACTCATAGGGGAAATAAACCTGTTAAGCAAAATTGCATCCCCCGTCTGCCCTTGTTCTCGAGCCCAAACCACTGCCTGCTGGGGCGTCAGCATTGTGGGGCTGAACACCACTTGATATACATTAGAGACTGTTACCGGATACTTGCCGGCGCTGCCGTTAGCGTCTTCAACTTCAATATAGGTACTCCCATTCATGCGCCCCGTAACCTTTCCTTCCTGGGAGACAAACGCAATACTCGAGTTGCCCGACTTATACGTTATCGGTAGTTGCCCCGTAGTCGGCCGGCGCGTTGCGTTGTTATTGTTGATGGGGTCATCCGTTTCATTCCACCCACTCACATAGACCGCTAAACCGTTCAGTTCCATTGTCGATGTGTCGATAATCAAGGGGCGAACAACATTAAAATGCCACGGCGGAGTAGATACCAACTTACTTCCGTATAGCGCTTTGGCCGTGAAGCTTTGAGAACCTACCGCCACGGTGACAGAAACGGTCCATCTGCCGTCAGTTTGACTGGTTTGAACAGGCGGCCCTGCAGCGGCGTTCATATTGAGGATCTGGACCAACTGGCCTTTGCTTGCCTTGCCTTCCAAGGTCACGTTCACATCAGTGATCGTGTCACCCGGAAGAATTGCGCTCCCCCCGGATTTTCTTACCGAGGTGATGGTTGGCCTTTCATCCACTACAGGCTCACCAATCACCTGCGCCCTGGCGGGCGTCGAGGTAGCGATAACCGTACCGTTTCGGACCAACTGATACACCACCGTCAACGTGCTCCTGGCGATGATCTTGTTGTTTGGAATACTCCACACAAACTGACTTGGCACTTGCGTGATAGGCGAGGTTTCTTCGTGAGTCGCAACGACACCGCCATTCAACTCGGCGGTAAAAACCAGCTTGATCGAATCGCCCACTTTCCAGATCGTTTCAATAAGGTGGATCAACGCCGATAAGGGATTACCGTTCAATTTTGCGAGGTCCACAGTATTGGGATCGTCATTGTTCTCGGACGGGATTTCTCGCAGGATTGCCGCCGAGAGATTGAGACGGCCAAGGTGAACATCTATCTCTTTGGTGGACGACTGGTTGGAGTTGCCCAGCTGGTCAAAAACGCGAAAATCAACCTGCAGGTACGGGTTGTCACCCACCTGCTGGAACGCGTCGGTGAACAGTGTTTTGGTCACCGGCACCGAAGCGTCGGTGATCTCCCAATCAACCGACTCATCGCCTAACTGAAAGCGAATGCGGTCATAGGCTCGCCGGTTGGAATAGGTGAACCCGAACGCCACGCCTTGCGCCGCCCGTGCGGCGCTGACCCCATCCTTGATCACATCGGGCGGGATCACCAGATCCAGCCCCTGCGGCGCTGGCTCACCGGGAGTTCGCAGGTAATACAGCACATTCAAATCCCGAGAGTCTTCGCTGCTGTTCCCACTGACACGGGTGACCTTGTAATGCAATCGGTTGACGCCGTTGCGCAAGCGGCCGTGCGGCACATACAGCCGGATGCGCTGTTGTTCCTCTCCCGGAGCGACGGTTTTACCGGTAACGGGCGTGGGGTCGTCATTGACATACAAGTCAACGCGATCATCAACGGCCATGGTCCTGGAGAGAAGTTGAAGCTCCTGCCATGGATCAACCAGGCACTCAAGACCTTGCACCTGCCCATCGTAGAGGGATTTTGGAATACCGCCGTGAGCGAGATCGGCAGGTTTCACCGGCGACACCCAACCTGGGATGTGCACCGGAAACAGTACAAATATTGCGTTCAACGCCGCTGACTGGATGTCCATTATTTTCTCCCTGAGTGTGAGGTTTTTAGCCCTCTCGGGCCCCAAGGCCATCACACACTGGTAGGGAGAAACCGGCTACTGTCAGAAATAACAGGTCAGCGGCGTTTTGCGACGAATGGTCAGCTCATAAGTCGGGTTGATGCGGGGCTTTTCATGTTTGACAGAAGTGATTATTGGGTTGAGTTGGCGGGCCTCATCGCGAGCAGGCTCGCTCCCATAGGTTTCGAGTCAGAACACAAACGTTGTGAACGACATAGCCTACTGTGGGAGCGGGCTTGCTCGCGATGAGGCCCGTCGGAACACCATCAAACCCTGCGATCAAACCACCGGAAAATGAATCCGGAACGCCGCCCCGCCCATCGGCGAATCCCCCAGCGTCAGCTTCGCGTTGTAGCTCTCGATAATGTCCTTGACCACCGCCAACCCGATCCCCTGCCCCGGATGCTGGCGATCCAGCCGTTCACCCCTTTGCAGAATCCGCGCACGCTGATCCGACGGTACGCCCGGCCCGTCATCTTCAACGCACAACTCAACCCCGGCGAGGGTTTCGCGCACGCTGATGCGTACTTCGCTCAGGCACAGCCGATAGGCGTTTTCCAGCAGGTTACCCATCATTTCCAGCAAGGCGCCCTGTTCGATCGGCACGTAGCACTGATCCGGCAAATCAAAAGCGACGCGCACGCGTTTGTCGCGGTAGACCTTGTCCAGCGTGTCGCAGAGGCTTTGCAGCACCGGTTGCAGGCGCACCTGGTGGCGTACCAGGCCGCTTTTGCGCAGGCTGGCGCGTTGCAGTTGATAGCCGATCTGCTGGCTCATGCGTTCGATCTGGGTTTGCAGCACCCACGCCTGATCGCGGTTTTCCGGGCGCTGGGCCATGTCTTCGCTGACGCCTTGCAGCACGGTCAGCGGGGTTTTCAGGCTGTGGGCCAGGTCGTCGAGGGAGTCGCGGTAGCGGCTGCGCTGCTCGCGTTCGCTGTGGAGCAAGCGGTTAAGGGAGCCGGTCAGGCGCAGCAGTTCGCGCGGGTGTTGTTCGCTGAGGCTTTCGCGGGCGCCGCTTTCGATTTCGTCGAGTTCCTGACTGAGTCGGCGCAAGGCCTGCAAGCCCCAGGTCAGGCCGATCCACAGCAACGCGAGCAGCACCAGCAACGCGGCGCCGAAACCGAGGTAGAGGTTTTCGCGCAGGCCTTCGAGGGTGACTTCGTATTCACGCACCGGTTGCAGGGCGACGATGCTGAACGCCGCGCTTTTGCCGCCGAGCAGTTTGACCTCGACGTCGTAGACGAAAAATTCCTGACCGTCGGCCTCGCTAATGCGCGCGAACTCATTGCCGCGTCCGTCGTAACGCGGTTTGTAGTTGATCTTCTCTTCGCCGGTGGCCTTCGAGCGCCAGACCAAATGACCTTCGCGGTCATAGATGTAGCCGAGCAAGCGGCTGTCGGTCAGGTTAAAGCGCTCATCGGGCAACTGCGCCGGCATCTGCAGGGAGTTGTTTTCCACCCGCGCGGCGGAAATCAACGTGTTTACGTCCGACGCCAGGCGTTGCTCGATGGAATCCTGTAACGCCAGGCTGAACGCGCCCTGCATCGCTGGCAGTAACGCCAGCATGAACAGCACCGCCAGGGTGGCGGCGGCAAGCATCAATCGGACACGAAGGGAGCGAATCAAGTGCAGCGCTCATTGAACAGGTAGCCGAGACCACGCACGGTGTCGATCGGTTTGAAACCGGCCGGGCCTTCGAGTTTGCGGCGCAGACGGCCGACCAGCACTTCGATGACGTTCGGATCGCGCTCGTCGTCATCCGGATAGAGCTGCTCCATCAAGCGGTCCTTGGCCACCACTTGCTGGTGATGCCGCATCAGGTACTCGAGGATTCGATACTCGTAGGCGGTCAGCGCCAGCGGTTGTTCATCGAGGGACGCTTGTTTGCGATTGAGGTCGAGCAGCAGCGGCCCGGCGACGATGGTCGACTGGGTGAAACCGCTGGAGCGGCGCAGCAAGGCATTCAGGCGCGCATCGAGCTCTTCGAACTGGAACGGCTTGACCACGTAATCGTCGGCGCCGGCGGCGAGGCCTTCGACCTTGTCCTGCCAGTTGCCACGCGCGGTGAGGATCAGGATCGGGAAGGTCTTGCCGCGCGAGCGCAGGTGACGGATCAGGTCGAGCCCGCTTATGCCCGGCAAGCCGAGGTCGATCACCGCCAGGTCGTGGTTGAACTGCTCGGTCTGGTACAGCGCCTCCTCGGCGTTGGCCACGGACTCGACCACGTGGCCGCTGTCCGTCAGGCGGGTTTGCAGGTGATGGCGCAACAGCGCTTCATCTTCGACGACCAGCAGTTTCATAACGCTCTCCTAGGCAAATCGTTATCTCCAGCAGCACAGTTTTCAGTCAGCTCGTGGAACCTGTGGGAGTGAGCCTGCTCGCGATAGCGGTGCGTCAGTCGACATCAATGTCGAATGTGCTGGCCCCATCGCGAGCAGGCTCGCTCCTACACAGATTGTGCTTATCTGACAGACATTACTTATCAGAAAGCGTAGTTGGCGGACAGGTAGGTCTGGGCGCTGCTGGTCAGGTCCAGCGAACCCTGTTTGCTGCCACCGCGCTCGCTCATCTCGGTGCTGGCGTTGCTGCGCAGGTAACGGTAACCCAGCTCGACCGAGGTGTTTTGCGACACTTGCTGCAACACGCCAACCTGGCCGCCGATGGCGTAACCGATGTTGCTATCGCGGCTGAAACCTGGGGATTCCTGGGTCATTTTGGTCAGGCCGGCCGTGGCACCGCCGAACAATTTGGTGCTGCTGCCCACCGGGTAGAACAGATCGTAGCTGCCCAACAGGTTTTCCTGACGCAGTTTAATGCCATTGTGCGAACCCGACACGTTGTCGTAAGTGGCGTAGTAGCGGCCCTGGCTGTTTTGCTGGCCCAGACGCACACCCCAAGTGGTGTCCTTGCCGATCACGCCGTCGGCGTTCGGGCTGTTGAGGTTGTCATTCAGGGCGTGGGACTTTCTGACCTTGTCGCTGGTCTGTCCAAGAGTAAGGCTGGCGAAATTGTCGTTGGAGGCGTAAGCCGCGGTGCTCGCGCCCAGGACGGTGAAAGCCAGAAGCAGTTTTTTGAAGTGAGTCATTGGGGAGTTTCCTCATGCGCTATTTGCTTTTTGGGTACGGGGCAAGGTTACGCACCCACCCCTGAACTCCCCCTGAACGCACTCTGAACCTAAGCTGAATCAACTCCACCCGGCTGTTTTGATGACTTTTATGCAGGAGATCTGACCATGCGCGTTTTTCTCGCCCTTTTATTACTGGCCTTGAGCGGGCTCAGCCACGCCGCAATCAAGACTGAGGAAATCCCCTATCAGAGCCCCGACGGCACGAAGCTGATCGGCTATTACGCTTACGACGATGCTATTAAAGGCCAACGTCCGGGCGTGGTGGTGGTGCACGAATGGTGGGGCCTCAACGACTACACCAAGCGCCGCGCCCGCGATCTGGCCAGTCTGGGTTACAGCGCACTGGCCATTGATATGTATGGCGATGGCAAGAACACCGAGCATCCCAAGGACGCCATGGCCTTCATGCAAGCGGCGTTGAAAGACAGTGCCGCGTCCAGCGCCCGTTTCCAGGCCGGGCTCGATTTGCTGAAGAAACAGCCACAGACCAATCCGGATAAAGTCGCTGCCATCGGTTACTGCTTCGGTGGTGCCGTGGTGCTGAATGCAGCGCGTCAAGGCGTGCCGCTGGCGGGCGTGGTGAGTTTCCACGGCGCGCTGGCGACCAAAACGCCCGCAACGCCGGGCAGCGTGAAAGCGAAAATCCTGGTGGAGCATGGCGCGCTGGACAGCATGGTGACGGCGGATAACGTCGCGGCGTTCAAGGCTGAGATGGACAAGGCCGGGGCTGATTACCAGTTCGTCAGCCTTGAGGGCGCCAAGCACGGGTTCAGTAATCCGGACGCGGATCGGCTGGGCCATGGCGACCATGGTGGGCCGGATATCGGCTACAGCAAAGCGGCGGATGAAAAGTCCTGGGCGGATATGCAGGCGTTTTTCAAGAAGATTTTTGGTTGAGCAGAAAGACCGAGGCGTGGCCTTCGCGGGCAAGCCTCGCTCCTACAGGTTTTGAGCCGATCACGAAATGGCGGAACAACACAAAACCTGTTGGAGCGAGGCTTGCCCGCGAAGAACGATAACGCGGTCTAACGTCAGGACTACCCAGCCACAAGGCAACCCGGCAAAATGCCCGACATGAATTCCACCCCCGCCCTACCCGCCTGCTGCACCCCGCTCGATGCCCATTGGCCGCTGCCGTTTGTGCTGCCTGATACGGTGCTGTTGAGCACGCATTTCGATACCTCCCTACTGGCCAGCGATGATTTCCAACGCAGTGCCATCGAGCCGCCAGCGAGCATCCAGCGCTCGGTCGCCAAGCGTCAGGCCGAGTTTCTGGCCGGCCGGGTCTGCGCCCGGGGGGCGTTGCAGCAGCTGGAAGGGCTGAGTTTCAGCCCGGCCATCGGTGAAGACCGGGCGCCGGTCTGGCCTGCCCATATCAGCGGCTCAATCACCCACAGCACCGGCCGGGCTGCGGCGATTGTGGCGAAAAAAGCTGATTGGCGTGGTTTGGGAATGGACCTGGAAAACCTGCTCAACCCTGAACGGGCCGAACGCCTGGCCGGGGAAATCCTCACCCCGCCGGAATTGCAGCGCATGGCCGCAGGCCACAGTGATCAGTTGGCGATGCTGGTCACGCTGACGTTTTCGGTGAAGGAGAGTCTGTTCAAGGCGCTTTATCCGATTGTTCGGCAGCGGTTTTATTTTGAGCATGCTGAGGTGCTGGAGTGGACCGAGGCGGGTGAAGTGCGGCTGCGATTGCTCACGGACCTGTCCAGCGAATGGCGCAATGGCACCGAGCTGGAGGCGCAGTTTGGGGTGGTGGATGGGCAGTTGTTGAGTCTGGTCAGTATCAAGGCTTGAGATCTTTAGTGTCGGGTCGGGCCTCTTCGCGGGCAAGCCTCGCTCCTACGGGGGCCTACGCGAACGCTGTAGGAGCAAGGCTTGCCCGCGAAGGCGATGGAACATTCACCACACCTCTCAGCGCTTCTCCTGATTCCGCGGCCAACTCAGGCTGAAGCACGCCCCGCCCAGACTCTTGCTCTTGCTGATCAACGCCCGCCCGTCATGCCAATGGATGATCCGTCGCACGATGGAAAGTCCCAAGCCATGCCCACCCGAGGCCCGGGTGCGGCTGTCATCAAGGCGCAGGAACGGCGTGAAGATTTTCTCCCACGCCGACTCCGGCACACCCGGCCCGTCGTCTTCGATGTCTACCCGGCAACGCTGCTGCCCCACCTGATAGCTGACGGTCACCCGCGACGAAGCATGGCGCATGGCGTTGCTCACCAGGTTCTGGATCGCCCGGTGTAAATAGCGCGGCTCGGCCTCGACCCAGGCATCGTCGCAATCGGCGGCGGACAAACACAACCCGCGCTGCACGGTGACGTCGGCGCGTAACGGCGCCAATTCCTCGATCACTTGATTGATCAACGCATCCAGATCGATCCGCTGGAAATTCAGCGCTGGCGAGCCCTGCTCCAAACGCGCGTAGGTCAGCATTTCGTCCACCAGCTTGTCGAGGTCCTCGATGTCGTGGTCCATGCCTTCGCGGTATTTCTCCAGGGCCTGCGGCGTGGTGGCCGAGCCGATCATCTCCAGGCCAAAACGCAGGCGCGCCACCGGGGTGCGCAATTCGTGGGACACCGCGCGCACCAGTTCACGCTGGATCGCTAACAGTTGTTGCAAGTGCTCGGCCATGCCGTTGAACGCCGAGGCCAATCGCCCCACCGAATCCGCGCCGCGCGCCGGCACCCGGGTTTCCAGGCTGCCCTTGGCAATGCGCGTGGCGGCGGCTTCGAGGCCACGCAAGCGGCGCTCAAGTTGTCGCACCAATAGATAGACAATCAAACCGATCAGGCTCAAACCAAGGGCCGCGATCAGCACCAGCCATTCGGGCGGATAAGGATTCATCTGGTACAGCGGGCCAATTTCCAGGACCCACGGCGTGCCGACCATGCCGGCGAACACCCGGATCGAATCACCGCCCTTGCCCAGCGCCATCACGGTGTCGCCTTCGGAGATACGGCGACTCTGGTCTTCGTCCATGTCCGCCTGGTCGACGGTGACCAGGCGCAAGTCGAAACCAAAGCCCTTGTCTTGTTTCAATTGCGCCAGACGCTTGGGCTGTTCGGCCACCGGCACACGCACCAGTTCGTCGGCCAGCAGGTAGATAGTCGCTCGCGCCAGTTGCTCGCTGATCTGCTGGACTTCACCGGTGAGAACAAGCTGTTCCTTGTCGCTGACCAGTCGATACACCTTCGCCGCATGCGGGCCGGTCTGTTCCACCAGCGCCTGGCCGCGCAGGACGCGGGTGCGCTGCGTCAGGTCGAGATCGGTCTGGGCAAAGGTCTTCAGCGCCAACGGAATCCCGAGCAAACGCTCCCACACCAGCAAGGCCCGGTGGCGCTCGGTTTCGTTCATGGGGTTCAGGTTGTCGGCCATCAGCGAAAAGGTGCCGTGAGCCAGGCGTTCGCGGTATTGCTCGCTGCGCACCTGGTTGAGCAGGTGCAAGGCCAGTACGCCAAGCACCGCGACCAGAATCAGCGCCGCGCACATGCCGCCGTAGATGCGCAGGAAGATCGAGTTCACAGGGTGCAGGCTTCCGGAACGAACAGATACCCTTTACTGCGGATGGTTTTGATCAGTCGCGGGTGCTCCGGGTCGTCGCCGATTTTCGGGCGGATGCGCGAGATGCGCACGTCGATGGAGCGATCCTGGCCGTCATAGCCGATGCCGCGCAGGGCGGTGAAGATTTCTTCCCGGGACAGGATGCGCCCGGCGTTGGCGACCAGCAGCCACAGCAGATCAAATTCGGCGCTGGTGAGTTCGATGCCGCTGTCATTCAGCCAGGCTTCGCGCAATGCGTTGTCCACCACCAGCGGGCCGAACTGCAGCCGCCGTTGTTTCACCGGGGCCACTTCAGGGGCTTCACTGCGGCGCAACAGCGCCTGGATGCGCGCCAGCAGCAGACGCGGGCGCACCGGTTTGCACACGTAGTCGTCGGCGCCCAAATCGAGGCCGAGAATCTGGTCAGTGTCGTCGGTACGGGCGGTGAGCATCAGGATCGGGCCGTCATACTTGTCGCGGACTTTGCGGCAAATGCTCAGGCCGTCTTCGCCCGGCAGCATCAGGTCGAGGATCACCAGGTCCGGCTTTTCATTGATGATGCGGGCCGCGGCCAGGGCGCCATTACCCTCGATCGATACGCGCAGGCCATTGGCTTCCAGGTATTCGCGGGTCAGTTCGGCCAGACGCTGGTCGTCCTCCACAATCAATACCTGCCAGGCTTCTTGCTCCACGGTGACCTCTGCTTGCCAACAACACTTATAAGGAAGGATCCGCCCGTCTTTTTGTAATGATTGGGGAGGATAAGAATGCGTACACACTGGCCGATTGTATAAACGCCGAGCGCCGAGAACACAAGCCGGCAAATGCGTTCGGACAACGCGATTTTTTGTGATAGGGTTCGCGCCCTTAAAAATCCGAATGACTGTTTTCAGTCGCTGAAAATCAGTGAAAAACGGTCCGCTCCAGCTAGGTCGCGGCCTACACGCCCGTTCCACGTTTCACACACAATTTACGCACAGGTTTATCCACAGGTAGTACGTTGCAACACCCTCCAAAACGCATTATCTTGTACCTCGGCGCGAAAAAAACCCTACATGTAGGGTTTTGACTGAAAAAGCCCAACCACATTTCAGACCAGAAACTCAAGCGCTTTATTGCTGTTTCCGGTTGAACCAAGCGTGATTTTGAAAGCCCAAACCGCACCTGCGGATGGCACCGTTTTTTGAGGCCAGAACAGCCGGAACGGTACGGGTGTTGCAGTCATTACTGTCACCCTGAATGGAATCCGGTTTCGGGCCCCGGCTCGCGACCAAAGACTTCGGCAAGGAAGCGGCATCATTAGCCTTTTCCTACTGTCCCGAAGTTGTTATGCCCGACGCCCGTCGGTTGTAGTGCTTCAGGACAGAACGGTGGGCACCATGAAGGTGCTCAAACAAACATAGAGAATGTGGAGACACTCCCCCATGCAAACCGACACAACTCGCGAGAACCCGCAGGGCACCTTGCCGCAGGCCGCTGATTCGACTTCGGATCTGTCCGCCACCGCGCCTGGCCAACTGCGCGTGATCAAGCGTAACGGCACTGTCGTTCCTTATACCGATGACAAGATCACCGTCGCGATCACCAAAGCGTTTCTCGCAGTTGAGGGCGGCACCGCTGCCGCCTCGTCGCGAATCCATGACACCGTTGCCCGCCTGACCGAACAAGTCACCGCGACCTTCAAGCGTCGCATGCCTTCGGGCGGCACCATCCACATCGAAGAAATCCAGGACCAGGTCGAACTGGCCCTGATGCGTGCCGGCGAGCAGAAAGTGGCCCGCGACTACGTGATCTACCGTGACGGTCGTTCGAAAGAACGGGCTGCCCACGCACCGGCGGAAGAAGCAGTCAACGCTCACCCGTCGATCCGCATCACCCGCGCCGATGGCACCTTTGCTCCTTTGGACATGGGCCGCCTGAACACCATCGTCACTGAAGCGTGCGAAGGCCTGGAAGAAGTCGACGGCGACCTGATCCAGCGCGAAACCCTGAAAAACCTGTACGACGGTGTGGCCCTGACCGACGTCAACACCGCCCTGGTGATGACCGCCCGTACCCTGGTCGAGCGTGAGCCGAACTACTCGTTCGTGACCGCCCGCCTGCTGATGGACACCCTGCGTGCCGAAGGCCTGAGCTTCCTGGAAGTCGCTGAAAGCGCGACTCACCACGAGATGGTCGACCTGTACGCCAAGGCCTTGCCTGCGTACATCGCCAAGGGTATCGAATTCGAATTGCTGAACCCGGTCCTGGCCACCTTTGACCTGGAAAAACTCGGCAAGGCGATCAACCACGAGCGCGATCAGCAGTTCACCTACCTGGGCCTGCAAACCCTGTACGACCGTTACTTCATCCACAAGGACGGTATCCGCTTCGAACTGCCGCAAATCTTCTTCATGCGCGTGGCCATGGGCCTTGCGATTGAAGAGAAGCAAAAAGAAGACCGTGCGATCGAGTTCTACAACCTGTTGTCGTCCTTCGACTACATGTCGTCGACTCCGACCCTGTTCAACGCCGGTACCCTGCGTCCACAGCTGTCGAGCTGCTACCTGACCACCGTGCCGGATGACCTGTCGGGCATCTACCACGCGATCCACGACAACGCCATGTTGTCGAAATTCGCCGGCGGCCTGGGCAACGACTGGACCCCTGTTCGTGCATTGGGCTCGTACATCAAGGGCACCAACGGCAAATCCCAGGGCGTCGTACCGTTCCTGAAAGTGGTGAACGACACCGCCGTTGCCGTCAACCAGGGTGGCAAGCGCAAAGGCGCTGTGTGTGCCTACCTGGAAACCTGGCACATGGACATCGAAGAGTTCATCGAGCTGCGCAAGAACACCGGTGATGATCGCCGTCGTACCCACGACATGAACACCGCCAACTGGATCCCTGACCTGTTCATGAAGCGCGTCTTCGATGACGGCCCGTGGACCCTGTTCTCGCCATCCGAAGTTCCGGACCTGCACGACCTGACCGGCAAGGCCTTCGAAGAGCGTTACGAGTACTACGAAGCCCTGTCCCAGTACCCAGGCAAGATCAAGCTGTTCAAGACCATCCAGGCCAAAGACCTGTGGCGCAAAATGCTGTCCATGCTGTTTGAAACCGGCCACCCATGGCTGACCTTCAAAGACCCGTGCAACCTGCGCAGCCCGCAGCAGCACGTCGGCGTGGTTCACAGCTCGAACCTGTGCACCGAGATCACCTTGAACACCAACAAGGACGAGATCGCCGTTTGCAACCTGGGCTCGATCAACCTGCCGAACCACATCGTCAACGGCAAGCTGGACACCGCCAAGCTGGAACGCACCGTGAACACCGCCGTTCGCATGCTCGATAACGTGATCGACATCAACTACTACTCGGTGCCGCAAGCGAAGAACTCCAACTTCAAGCACCGTCCGGTCGGCCTGGGCATCATGGGTTTCCAGGACGCTTTGTACCTGCAGCACATTCCTTACGGTTCCGACGCGGCCGTCGAGTTCGCCGACAAGTCGATGGAAGCGGTCAGCTACTACGCGATCCAGGCTTCCTGCGACCTGGCCGACGAGCGCGGCGCCTACGAGACGTTCCAGGGTTCGCTGTGGTCCAAAGGCATCCTGCCGCTGGATTCGCAACAGATCCTGATCGAGCAACGTGGCCAGAAGTACATCGACGTTGACCTGAACGAATCCCTGGACTGGGCACCGGTTCGTGCCCGTGTGCAGAAAGGCATTCGTAACTCCAACATCATGGCCATCGCACCGACCGCGACCATCGCCAACATCACTGGCGTCTCGCAGTCGATCGAACCGACCTACCAGAACCTCTACGTGAAATCGAACCTGTCGGGCGAATTCACCGTGATCAACCCGTACCTGGTTCGCGACCTGAAGGCCCGAGGTCTGTGGGACTCGGTCATGATCAACGACCTGAAGTACTACGACGGTTCGGTGCAACAGATCGAGCGCATCCCGCAAGAACTCAAAGAGCTCTACGCGACGGCTTTCGAAGTGGACACCAAGTGGATCGTTGACGCGGCAAGCCGTCGTCAGAAGTGGATCGACCAGGCTCAATCGCTGAACCTGTACATCGCTGGCGCCTCGGGCAAGAAGCTGGACGTGACCTACCGCATGGCCTGGTACCGTGGTCTGAAAACCACTTACTACCTCCGTGCCCTGGCCGCGACCAGCACCGAGAAGTCGACCATCAACACCGGCAAGCTGAACGCTGTTTCCAGCGGCGGCAACCACGGTGAAGATTCGGTCCTGGCAGCACCTGCCGGCCCTGCTCCAGTGCCAAAGGCTTGCGCCATCGACGAGCCGGATTGCGAAGCTTGCCAATAAGCTGAGCCGGTGAGCGCTGAAAAGCGCTTGCCTGGATAACCCCCGATCAGTCCTCTGGATTGTCGGGGGTTTTCTTTTGCCTGGAGGAAAGTGGTGGCCGGGCTGACGCCTTCGTCGGAACGCCGCCCGGAGCAGTCTCGCTCCTACAGGGGACCGAGTTGGCTCGGAGAAATGCGATCAACTGTAGGAGAGAGCCTGCTCCGGGCGGCGTTCCGACGATGAGGCCAGCACTGATAACCAAGATGTCTACGCCAGGGACAAATCCCGGCCATAAAAAAGCCCCTCTTGCGAGGGGCTCTTTATTCAGCGCCAGCCTGCATCAGGTCATCTGAATGATGGTCTGCATGATGGTGCTCTGGGTGGAGATGGTCTTGGCGTTCGCCTGGTAGTTGCTCTGCGCCTTGATCAGCTCGACCAATTCATTGGTCAGGTTGACGTTGGACTCTTCCAGGGAGTTGGAAACCACCGAACCCAGCGTACCGGTTTTCGGTGCATCGACACCGGCCACGCCGGAGGCGAAGGTTTCTTTCCAGCGGGTACCACCGATTGGCTGCAGGCCTTGCTCGTTGGCGAAGCTGGCGACCGCTACCTGGCCGATGGCCTTGGTTTGCTGGTTGCTGAAGTTGGCGGTCATGACACCGCTTTCGTCGATGGTCAGGCTGGAGATCTGGCCAGTGGCGTAGCCGTCCTGATATTGCTGGGTACGGGCCGTCGCCGAGTTGAAAG
Source organism: Pseudomonas sp. LBUM1660 (assembly GCF_059695935.1). NCBI lineage: Bacteria > Pseudomonadati > Pseudomonadota > Gammaproteobacteria > Pseudomonadales > Pseudomonadaceae > Pseudomonas > Pseudomonas sp. LBUM1660. The sequence goes on from NZ_CP166795.1 coordinate 4,677,223, forward strand.
AGGTGGTCTTGGTCATGTCGAAGGTCAGGCCACCGGTCGCCGGAACCGAACCGTTAGGACCCCAGACTTTCGGCGTCACGTTGGCGTTGGTCACCACGCCTGGCACCCAGCCGGTCAGCTTAAAGGTTTTGCCAGTCACGGCAAAACCCGCACTGCCGGTCATGGTGTTGACGGTACCGTCAGAGTTGAACGTCACGGTGGCAGTCACTGGCACCGGTGGCTCGGTGGCCGGGTTGGAAGGCGAACGACCGTCCACATAGGAATGTATGGTCCAAGCGTTAGTACCGGTTTTTACGTAATACTGATCCAGAGTGTGCTGGTTACCCTGGCTGTCGTAGATCGGGGTGGAGATTGGCTTGTTATAGCTCAATGGCTCGGCCGGGTTGAACGGCGTAACGGTCGGAAGGGTTTCCGAGGAGTTAAGGTTCATGGTCTGGTCGACGCGAGTGGTCGCCTTTGGCGACAGGCTCGAGGTGTCGATCTTCAGGTCGGTCAGCACGCCATTGATGATCTTGCCGTTGTCATCAACGCCGTAACCTTGCAGACGGTTACCGCTGTTGTCGATCACGTAGTTTTCAGCGTCAGTCTTGAACGCACCGGCACGGGTGTAGCTCAGGGAACCGTTGTCGCTGAGGATGAAGAAACCGTTGCCCTGGATACCCATGTCCAGCACGTTGCCGGTGTTGTTCACGTCGCCCTGACCGAACTGCTGGGAAACGTTGGCCAGACGCACGCCGTTGCCGATGGTCTTGCTGCCGGTACCCAGTCGCGTGGCCGAGTACACGTCTTCGAATTCTGCACGGGACGATTTGAAACCGGTGGTCGCGACGTTGGCGATGTTGTTGCCGGTCACGTCCAGTTGTTTGTTGGCTGCATAGAGACCGCTAAGGCCGATATTGAAAGACATATTCCACTCCTTTGTGCCGTGTTAGTCGGCTCTATATACCAATGGTCTGTACTTTGGACAGGGCAACGCTGCCCAGGCCTGCCAGGTTCAGCATCAACTCACCGCCGGTCTGGCTGATGGTCACGCTATTGACGGTTGCCGGCAGGTAAGTCACCAGCGAGGTCGCCTTGCTGTCGTAGGTTGCGGTGGCGGCAAATTTGTATGTGCCAGCCTTGGCCACTTCGCCCGCATCGTTCTTGCCGTCCCAGATGAAACTGGCGTTGCCGGCCTTCTGACTGCCCAGGTCGATGGTGCGGACCACTTTGCCATCGGCGCCGGTGATCTTGATCGTCACCGGATCCACCGATGCCGGAACCACGGCCGTGCCGTTGAAGCTCTTGGAGGTATCGACGACCGCTGTGTCGGTCTGCGCGACCACCGAGCGGCCCACCAGCGAAGACGCTTGCAGCGCTTGCGACGAGTTGTAGTTGCCGGCAATGCCGCTGACCGTTTCGTTCAGCGTGGTGATGCCTTCCAGGCTACTGAACTGCGCCAACTGGGCCACGAACTCGCCGTTGTCTTGCGGTTCCAGCGGGTTCTGGTTTTTCAGCTGGGTGACCAGCAATTGCAGGAACGCATCCTTGCCCAACGCCTTCTTGCCAGTGGCGCTGTTGGTCGCTGCGGTCAAACCGTCAGCACCGGTATTGGTCTTGACCGACGAATTGGCCAGGACGTCCTTGATGTTCAAGCCGCTGGTGGTATCGGTAACACTCATCTGAGTCGCCCCTTATCACTGACCGAGGGTCAGGACCTTCTGCATCATGGTTTTGGCGGTGTTCATCATTTCGGCGTTGGTCTGGAACGAGCGACTGGCGGAAATCATGTCGGCCATTTCTTCGACGACGTTGACGTTCGGGTAGTAGACGTAGCCCTTGGCATCGGCGGCCGGATGGTTCGGCTCGTAACGCGCGTCAAGGTTGCTCTGGTCTTCGACCACGCCCAGCACTTGCACGCCTTGACCGGCGGCGTCCTGGTTCTGGAACAGCGAATCGCTGCCGCCGCTCTGTCCGCCCTGGAACATGGTGGCGAACACTGGGTGACGGGCGCGATAGGTCTGGTCGATGCTCGACGAGACGGTTTCGGCGTTGGCGATGTTCGAGGCCACGGTGTTCAAGCGCGTGGTCTGGGCACTCATGCCGCTACCGGCAATGTTGAAAACACTGGATAGAGACATGAATTACTCTCCGCGCAGGGCTGACATCAGCCCTTTGAATTTGCTGTTGAGCAGGGTGAAGCTGGCCTGGAAGCCGACGGCGTTTTCCGCGTAGTTCGACTGTTCCAGTTGGGCGTCCACGGTGTTCTGGTCGATCGACGGCTGCATCGGCGTGCGATACATCAGCGACTCGTCGCCATTGCCCAGGCCTTCGGCCTCGATATGACGGTTATTGGTCATGTTCAACGCAAACGTGCCACCCTTGGTTTTCTCGTTCTGTGCGGCGAGCACTTTGGAGAACTCCAGGTCCCGAGCCTTGTAGTTCGGGGTGTCGGCGTTGGCGATGTTGTTGGCCAGGACTTCGGCACGCTGTGCGCGGAAGCCAAGGGCTTGTTCGTGGATACCGAGCGCTTTATCGAAGCTGATGCTCATGTCGGGAAACCTTCGGGTGACCTGATTTTTCGTAACAGAGACATAGCAAGCGGCGTGCCAATTCAAAAAAGCCCGGAAACCGGGGCTTTGCGGGCAGTGGCAAGGCGGCAATGCCAGAAAAGCGGCAACCGATGTCCGCCGCCTGCCGCTTTTCTGCCGCTTATCTCTGGCAACACCGACAACTGTAGGAGCGAGGCTTGCCCGCGAAGGCGGTGTGTCAGACAGCATCATCATTGACTGACCCACCGCCTTCGCGGGCAAGCTTCGCTCCTACAGGGGGTGCGGCGCTCGTGGGAAATCATCGGGCAAAAAAAACGGGAGCCCCTGAGGACTCCCGTTTTTTGATGCTGCCAACCCATCACTTCGCCTGGTAAATGATCCCCGGGCTGCACTGGACCATCTGGTAATGATCCGGCAAACCGTTCAGCGCTTCGGAGGCGCCCAGGAACAGATAACCGCCCGGCTTGAGCGTGCTGTGAATGCGCAACAGGATGTCTTTCTTCACCTCGGCGGAAAAGTAGATCAGCACGTTGCGGCAGAACACGATGTCGAACTTGCCCAAGGCCGCGTAGCTGTCCAGCAGGTTGAACGAGCGAAACTCCACGCGGCTCTTGATCGGCGCCTTGATGGCCCAGCGCCCCGGCCCTTTGGGGTCGAAGTAACGCTGAAGGCGCTCGGGCGACAGACCACGGCCGATGGCCAGGCTGTCGTACTCGCCGGTCTTGCAGTTGGTCAGCATGGTGCCGGACAGATCAGTCGCGACAATCTGCGCACCCATCTTCAACTGGCCCATGTTGACCCGCTCAAACTCATCGATGGACATCGACAGCGAATACGGTTCCTGACCCGACGAGCACGCCGCCGACCAGATCCGCAGACGCTGGCCGGGGGCCGCCTTGATCGCTTCGGGCAACACCTTGTTCTTCAAGACTTCAAACGGATAGGTGTCACGAAACCACAGGGTTTCGTTGGTGGTCATCGCATCCACCACCATCTCGCGCAAACCGCTGCGCGGCTGGGTCTGGATGCGCTGAACCAGCTCACCCAAGGACTTGATGCCCTGCTGCTCCATCAGTTTGTTGAGACGGCTCGAGACCAGGTACTGCTTGTTTTCACCGAGCAAAATGCCACAGGCTTTTTCCAGGAATACCCGGAACTGTTCGAAATCCAAATTACCCGTAGACAAAGATGCCGCCTCTTAAATCGTGTTAACCACCAGGGGCAGAAGGCCCCTAGCTGATATCTGCTGCTTTGATCCGGTCAACTACCCGGGATGCCAGGTCATCAGGACGGAATTTGGCAAGGAAGTCATCCGCGCCGACCTTCTTGACCATTGCCTGATTGAATACACCCGACAACGAAGTATGCAGGATGATATGAAGCTTTTGCATGCGCGGGTCGTTGCGGATCTCGGCCGTCAGGGTGTACCCGTCCATCTCCGGCATCTCGATGTCGGAAATCATCATCAGGAACTCTTCTTCCGGCTTCTTGCCCTCATCGACCAGCTTGCGCAAGTAATCCAGCGCTTGCCTGCCGTCGTTCAATGCCACCACTTCGACGCCGACCGTTTGCAGGCAACGAGTCACCTGCTTGCGCGCCACCGACGAGTCATCGACCGTCAATACCCGCAAGGACAGCGCCTTGTGCTGGGTTTCGACATCCACCACGCCGACCGAAATCGCTTCCGGTGTCGGCGCCACTTCCGCCAGCACTTTCTCGACGTCGATGATTTCGACTAACTGATTGTCGACCCGAGTCACAGCCGTCAGGTAATGATCGCGTCCCGTGCCCTTGGGTGGCGGATGAATCTCCTCCCAGTTCATGTTGACGATGCGCTCCACCGATCGCACCAGGAAACCCTGGGTCTTGGTGTTGTACTCCGTGATGATCACGAACGGTTTGCTTTGATCTTTAAGTGCCCCGGAGCCGGTCGCCATTGCCAGATCAAGAATCGGAATGGTCGCCCCCCGGATATTTGCCACACCGCACACGACAGGACTGGACTTGGGCATCAGGGTCAGTTTGGGGCATTGCAGCACTTCCCGAACCTTGAACACGTTGATCCCATACAGCTGCTGACCGTCGAGACGGAACAACAACAGCTCAAGGCGATTCTGCCCAACCAGTTGCGTGCGCTGGTTTACTGCATCCATTACACCAGCCATGCACAGACTCCTACACCAACGCTTAAGTGTGTTGCGACGCACGTTCATTGCTAAACGGCACGGCGCTTGCTTTTTAACTCTTATGAACACAGAAACGACATTTTTCCGACGCCTGACATCAATGACCCGCAAATTGCTTTGCGCGATGTCGGCCGTCTGCCTGTTCAACGCTGGCAGCCCTGCCCTTGCTGACGCGGTTACCTTGCCTGACATGCTTATCGGCGTCACTCAGGGCTTTCTTGAGTTCACCGTAGAAGACTATTTGGCCACCAGTCAAACGGAAGGACGCTACGAAATCGAGGTCAACCAGCTCGATCCGCGACTGCGCATGCCCATGTGCGACAAGGAATTGACAGCCACCCTGGAGAGCCCGGCGACCCCGATCGGGCGGGTCACAGTCAAGGTCCGCTGCGACAGCACATCACCCTGGACAGTCTTCGTACCCGCTCAAGTCCGCCTGTTTCGGGACGTTGTCACCACCACTCGGCCGCTCAAACGCGCCGGGGTCATCGAGCCCGGCGATGTCATGTTGCGCGAGCGGGATATCAGCCTGATCAACCAGGGTTATTTCACCTCCCTGGAACAGGCTGTCGGGCAGAAACTTACCCGACCAACGGTCGCTAATCAGGTCCTGACGCTGGTCCATCTCGAACAGGCGGAAGTCATCAGCAAGGGCGATCAAGTGGTGATTACCGCCCGCAGTGGTACGCTCAGCGTGCGTATGCCAGGCGAGGCGCTGTCCAATGGCGGCCTGCGTGAACAGATTCGTGTGAAAAACCTCAACTCCCAACGGGTCATCAAGGCGCAAGTCACCGCGCCGGGCCAGGTGGAAGTGGCCATGTAGTACGATCTGCTGGTGAAAGATGGCGCGCCGCCCGGCTGTTCCCTAAACTGTGCCGCAGGCAGGACAAGCGCTGGCGCATGCAAGCTCATTGATAAATGGGCCTAAAGTTTTCGCAGGGAGAGCCGAAAACATGGCAAGCGTCCAAATACCCAGAGGTTTTTTATCATGGTCATCGATTTCAGCCGTTTGAACAGCTCCTCGTCACTTACCGGTAGTACGCGTACCAGCACCGCGAAGGAAACCGCCGAAACCGGCAAATCCGCGCCGCTGAATACCCCGGCCGAACAGGCCAGTACAGCCAAAAGCGGGGAATCGGTACACCTCAGCAATGAGGCTCAACAGTTGCAGAAGGTCACTGACAAGCTGCGCGATCAGCCTGCCGTCGACAACGCCCGCGTGGCCGAGTTGAAAGCAGCGATTGCCGATGGCAGCTATAAAGTCGACAGCAACCGTGTAGCCAGCAAACTGCTCAACTTCGAAGCCCAGCGCTAGGCCACGGCCTGCGCCAGGCTTTTGGACGCTTAAACCCCAAGGCCAGCCATGCACGACACTAATTTACTGCAACTGATCACCGACGACTTTGCTCCAGCGCAATACTTGCTGGAGTTACTGCAAACCGAGTCCCTCGCCTTGCACGGTCGCGACATGCCGCTGCTCGAAGATATTCTGGCGCAGAAACAGGCAATGATCATTCTGCTTGAACAGCATGGCCGCAAGCGCAGTGAAATCCTCGCCAGCCTGAATCTGCCGACCGATCGTAGTGGCCTGGAGCAACTTGCCAGCCAGTCGAGCATCGGCGATCAATTGCTGGAACAGAGCGAGAAACTGACCGATCTGCTGGCTCAATGCCAAGCGGCCAACGTCAATAATGGCCAGTCGATCCTGGTCCAGCAGGCCGCCACGGCCAATCAGCTGAAAATCCTCACCGGCGGCGAACCGCCAGCGCTTTACGATGCCCGCGGATCAACCTCCAAGCTAGCGAAGCCGCGCCCGCTTAGTCAGGCTTGAGCCTGTTAATGAGCACGCTCTATCAAGACGCCTCACATGCTGGCAGTATGCTGGCAAGTCGCAGTCATATTTTGTCTGGAGAATGATGAACCGTGTTCAATGCCTTAAACGCGGAAGATTCTCCGCAGCCACCCAAGGTGCTATCCACGCCGATGGAGATCGCCGGTAACCTGCGGCAGCTGCAAGAGAGCCATGACCCGCTGATCATCACGTTCCACGAACGTAACCAGCGCTTCCAGAGCTATCTGGTGGACGTCGACCGTGACGGCAACATGATTGCCCTGGATGAGATGGTCCCTCGCGATGGCGAACGCTATCTGCTGGCCGGCGAATCATTTCGGGTTGAAGGATTCCACGAGGGCGTGCGCATTGCGTGGGAAAGCAATGGCACGCTGACCATCGATGAGTCCGGTGGCGGTCGCTGCTACCGTGGCACTCTCCCCGATGAAGTGGTCTACCACCAGCGCCGCAATGCCTTCCGGGCTGCGTTGAAGCTGGCGCAACTGGTGGATGTCGAACTGGGCGGTGAAAAGCTCAAGTTCCCGATCAGAGGCAAGCTGCTCGACATTTCCGCCACTGGCTGCAAGCTGCGCTTTGAAGGTGACATCACCGCCAGGCTGCAATTGGGTCAGGTCTACGACCGCTTTATTGCCGACCTGCCCTTTGGCAGCATGACCGCGCCAGTGGAACTGCGTTATCTGCACTTCGAAGAAAGGATCTCCACCACCTTCGCCGGCATCCGCTTTCACAACATGAGCGGACTGGTGCAGCGCCAGGTCGAACGATTCGTCTATCAGCTTCAGCGTGAAGCGCGCCGCTTCGACAAAGACGACATGTAATACGGCACTTTCAACAAAAAACGGGCAGTCCCTCGCGGTGACTGCCCGTTTTTTTTATGCGCAGGCTTAAGGCCTGGCCTCGGTAAAGCTTTGCTCGCGCCCCGTGTCCGGGTCTTCTGGTGGCGGATCGGTTTCGGGATCTGGCTCTGGCTCTGGCTCTGGTTCAGGCGCAGGTTCTGGGTTGATCGGGTTTTGCATCTGATCCTGCACCACTTGCTCATCGACCCGCGGATCAAGGCACGCCACCAGCGGCGAACTCGACATGCTGTCCGGCATGGCCACGTGATGCAGCGGCGCATCTTCGACCTGGTGCAGGTTGGTGACGGCTTTCGGGCGAATCCGCCACACCAGCACCAACGCGAAGAAACTGAAGAAGGCATACAGCATGTGGCTGCCAAACAGCTTCATCAGGACCCCGGCCACCAACGGCCCGATACTGGCGCCAACGCCGTAGGTCACCAGCAACATCGCGGTCAGGGACACGCGACGATCACCTTCGACGTGGTCATTGGAGAACGCCACCGCCAGCGGATACAGGCAGAACATCACCAGCGAACAGAAGAACCCGGCAACAAACAGAACCTCCAGCGGCACCTGCTGCATGATTGCCAGCGGCAACGCGGTCAGGGCCAGGACCACTGCAAAACAGCGGATCAACAACGCCCGGTCATAACGGTCGGAGAGCCAGCCCAGCGGCCACTGCACCAGCAGCCCGGCAAAAATGCAGCTACCCATGAACAGACCGACCTGCTCGGTGGACAGCCCTTGCTGCGAGGCATACAACGGCGCCAGACCGTAGAAGGAGCCAATGATCAGCCCCGCCCCCAGCACCGTGCTCAATGACTGCGGCACCCGCTTGATGAAGAAGCGCGGCTCCATTGGCGCGGGATGCAGCGGTGCCGGGTGAATCCGCCGGGTCAGTGCCACCGGCACCAGGCACAGCGCGAAGCACAAGGCGACCAGCATCAGCAATTCCAGGCCCAGCGCCGGGTGCATGACCAGAATCAGCTGACCCAGCACCAGCCCCAGATACGAGGCGATCATGTAGCCGCTGAACACCGCCCCACGCTGTGAGGCTTCAGCCTGCTCATTGAGCCAGCTCTCGATAACCATGTACTGGCACATCATGCCCAGACCGACGATCACCCGCAGAAAAATCCAGGCAGGCAGCCAGTCGATCAGGCCGTGGCCGAGCACCGCCGCACCAACAATCCCCGCGCAGGCTGAATAGGCCCGAATATGCCCGACCCGGGCGATCAGTCGGTGACCGATCTTGCCGCCCAGCACCAGGCCGAAATAGTTGGCCGCCATCAACGCACCGACCCACAAGCTGTCGACGTTATCCGCCGCCAGGCGCAAGCCCAGGTACGTACTCAGCAAGCCTGAGCCGATCAACATCATCAGCGAGGCAAAATAAAGCGCTCGAAAAGGTTTCCAGATTTGGCGCATCGGCGTTCCGAGCGGCTCCTTGCGGTAAGAAACGGGCTATCCGAAAAGATAGCCCGAAGACGAAAGGTCGTCAGGCCTGGGCGGCCAGGACACGGCGCTCCCAGGGCGTAATTTCATCAAAGAAGCTGGTCAACTCCATGGTCTTCGAAGCGACGTAGCCTTCGATGAACTCCTTGCCGAACAGTTCCCTCGCCAATTGGCTACGTTTCAGACGCTCAAGAGCGGCATGCAAGGTACACGGCAATGAAAGATTATCTGGCACCTCGAACTCACCCTGGATCGCCTCACTCGGCTCCAGTTCGTTTTCAATGCCATACAAACCGGCGGCAAGACTGGCGGCGATCGCCAGATACGGATTCGCGTCGGCCCCCGGCAAGCGGTTTTCCACCCGACGAGCGGCCGGCGAACTGGCCGGAATGCGCAATCCGGCGGCACGGTTGTCGTGGGACCAGCAGGCATTGTTCGGCGAAGCAAACGGATGGCACAAGCGCTGATAGGAATTGACGTTCGGCGCAAACAGCGCGGTGAAATCCGCCATACCGGCCTGCTGGCCACCAATGAAATGCCGGAAGGTCGCCGTCGGCTGACCGGCCTTGTCGCTGAACACATTCCGTCCGCTGCCGATCTCGACGATGCTCTGGTGAATGTGCATCGAACTGCCCGGCGTGTGCGCCAGCGGCTTGGCCATGCACACCACGGTCAGGCCGTGCTTGAGCGCGACTTCTTTGAGCAGATGCTTGAACAGGAACGTCTGGTCGGCTAGCAGCAACGGATCACCGTGCAGCAAGTTGATCTCGAACTGGCTGACGCCCATCTCGTGCATGAAAGTGTCACGCGGCAAGCCCAGGGCCGCCATGCCGGCATAGACTTCATTGAAGAACGGCCGCAAACCGTTATTGGAACTGACACTGAACGCCGAATGCCCCTCCTCGCGACGACCGTCCAGGCCCAGCGGCGGCTGGAACGGTTGCGTCGGGTCGGGATTGGGCGCGAACACGAAGAATTCCAGCTCGGTCGCCACCACCGGCGCCAGGCCCAGCGCCGCGTAACGGGCAATGACCGCCTTGAGTTGGCCACGGGTCGACAACTTCGAGCTTTCGCCGGTCAGTTCATCGGCGTCGCAAATGGCCAGTGCCCGCGGTTGCTGGCTCCAGGGCAGGCGGTGGATGTGCGCCGGGTCAGGCACCAGCGCCAGGTCGCCATCATCGCTGCCGTAAAAACGTGCTGGCGGATATCCGCCCATGATGCATTGCAGCAGCACACCCCGCGCCATCTGCAAACGCCGTCCTTCGAGAAACCCCTCGGCGGTCATTACCTTGCCACGGGGCACGCCGTTCAAATCCGGCGTAACACATTCAATCTCATCAATGCCCGTCAATCGCTGCGCGAGTGAACGCTGGCCATCGGTTGTCATGACGCAATCCTTTGTAATTGTGCGAGCCGCGAACGGCGACCCGTACAAAATAGGCTCCGCCTGTTCGGAATATCAAGCAGCGCCACACAAAAAGAAACGTCACGGCAAATAGAGGCTGAATACCCCGCCGCCCAACGGGCCGCCGTTGCTGATCCGGGTGCGCCCACCCACGCCATTGCGCTGGTGCAACGCGGCAATCCGCCCGGCGAAGTACAGGCCCAGGCCGGTGCTGCTACTGCTGTAGTTGATGCCCTGCACATAGTCCGCCTGAAGCTCGATCATCTCCGCTGGATAACCGTCGCCATCGTCGTTGACGGTCAGCACCAATTCGCCGGCCTCGTCGCCGACGCTGATCAGCAACGACTGGCGGGCGTAACGAATGGCGTTGTTGATGCAGTTGGCCAGCACCGAGGCCACCAGCTCCCGGTCGAAGAAACCCAGGGGGCTCAACGGGTCGACTTCATAGGTCGCGACGATGCCCCGACTGGCAAACACCTCTTGATGGCAAGCCAGTTGCGCCTCGAGGAAATCATCCAGCTCATGGTAGGCCGGCTGCAATGGCAGTTGATTGACGCCCAGCTTGTACAGCCCCAGCAACTGCACGAGCATGCCGTTGAGGTGAGCGAATTCGTACTCGATGACGCCCTGCTCCGGGCTGTGCCGCTCTGGATCGGGCAGGCGGGCCAGCCATTGGCTGTGGGCCTGCATGAGCATGGCCAGCGAGTTCTTCATGTCGTGCACGGTGGAGGCAATCACCGTCGAGAAATCCAGTGTCGTGTTGTCTTGGCTCATCCGCTGAACGCCTTGATTTTCAGTTTCTGGTAGCGCGGATAACGCGCGTCGGTGTCGGGCATCATGCCGACCAGTTTCAGGCAGGCCCGGCATTCATCGAGTTCGGCCGACGGTACGCTGGTGTCCGTGCCGTGCAGCAGCGACTGCGCCATGTTCAGCGCGATACTGATGTTCTTCGGTTGCATGTGCAGGGCCTTGCGAAACACCGCCCGGGCTTCGGCCAGGTTGCCGGTCTTGTACACCTGCACGCCTTGACGGTTGAGTTCGGAAGCCGCGTTGCTCTGACTGAGAATCGTCGGGTCATCGGTCAGTTTGGCGATCCCTTGCATCACCATCGGATCGTCACCGTAGATTTCCGCACAGTTTTTCAACATCGACGCGCCGGCGCTCGCCTGGCCGAGCATTTGCAGCTGCTTGGCCACCAGCAGCGCCGCTTCGGCGCTCATGAACTGCTCCATGCCATCAAGGCGCATCATCGCCTGCTCGGTTAGCTTCTCGGCGGTTTCGGCGTCGTTGAGCAACAGGCTGGTGGCTTTCATCAGGCGTGCACGAATCTGCAGGCCGGGATCGCTGGGATTTTCCTTGGCCACCAGACTGAGGGTCGTGTTGATTTCCAGTCGGGTGCGGGTATCCAGGCCTTTCTCGCTGCCTTTGCTGATCAAGGCATGGGCCAGGCCCAGGTTGCTTTCGGCATCCTTGAAGCGCGATTGAGCGCCTTGGGACACGGCCTGGCGATAAGCCTTGGAGGCCGTGTCGAAATCTTCGTTGGTCATCGCCAGTTTGCCCAACAGCGCTTGCCGGCGCACCGCCAGCGGCGACAGGCGAATGGCTTCTTCCAATACTTTCTGCGCGCCCTTGGTATCCCCTTCGACCACCAGCACGTCGGCCATGCCGTCATAAAGCGCCGGCATCATCGGAAACACTTTCAGGGCTTTTTCGTAGATGCCTTTGGCCTGGCTGACCTGGCCGCGCTTGAACAGCAACTTACCGAGCCCGGCAAACGCCCACGGCAACGGGCGATCGGCAATGATGCTGTCGTAGAGGCGCTCCAGCGCTTCGTTCTGATTCAGGTCGCGCAAGGCGTCCGCGCGGTAACGCAGGCACAGCGGCGAATAACGGATGTCCTTCTTGCACAGCTCGATGCAGGCGTTGAGCACTTCGAGCGGTTTGCCACGATCGAGCGCTTGCAGGATCGGCTTGAGCAGGTTCTTGCGTTGTTCCAGGCGCTCCAGGCGCTGGGCCAGGCCGGAACGGTTGAATGGCTTGGTCAGATAAGCGTCAGGTTCGTGTTCCAGCGCGCTGAGCACCATGGCCTGGCTGGTTTCGGCGGTCACCATGACAAACACACTTTCATGGCTGATCAGCTTCTCGATCATCAAGTCTTCGAGGACTTGCTGACCGTTCTTCTTGCCGTCGCCGAGGTGGAAATCCTGCAGGATGAAATCGTAGGCCTTCTGCGAACACATACGCAGCGCCTGCTCCCCGGTGTCCGCAGTGTCGACGTCCTTGACCCCCAGTTCACGCAGCATGGACCTGACGGAACTGCGGAAATCCGAGAAATCATCGACGATCAGAAAACTCTTTTGGTGATACGACAGCATCGAAGATTTCCAGGCAATTTGAGTAGAAGACCATGACCGTTCGGGTTATCGGCCAGGAGTGCCGTTCCCTTGAGAACTCCGGCTAATCAAGTGTCTCTAAATATTTGAAGGTGTTATTGAAAAACGGGATTATCCTGCTTTATTGACGCGTTTTTTATAACCGCAGCTCTCAATAGACCGAAGTCGCCGGCAAAGGCAGAAGAAATGACCCGCACCCCCCAGCACTCGGCCCCAGCTCCTGAGCGAACGGCCCTGAAGCCCAGCACCCTGGAATTTCCAGTGGTTGGCATTGGCGCGTCGGCGGGTGGGCTGCAAGCCATCAAACTGTTTTTCGAGAACATGCCGCATGACAACGGCATGGCGTTCGTGATCATTCTTCACCTGTCGCCCGATCACCAGAGCATTGCGGACAAGATCATCCAGGAATCGACCCGGATGCCAGTCCTGCAAGTCACCGAAACGGTGCCGATCGAAAAAAACCACGTTTATGTCATTTCACCGGCTCAGCGGCTGACCATGAACGACGGTGTGCTTGAAGTCAGCAGCAACGACCCGCGCGAGACTCGACACGCCTCGATTGATCTGTTCTTCCGCGACCTGGCTGAAGTCCACCGCGAGCGTGCCTTCTGCCTGGTGCTGTCAGGCAGTGGCTCCGATGGCGCGGTCGGGCTGTCGCGCATCAAGGAACACGGCGGCATCACCGTGGCCCAGGCGCCGGAAGATGCCGAGTTTGACGGCATGCCTCGCGCTGCCATCGAAACCGGCAATGTCGATCTGGTGTTGCCGGCGGTGGAAATGCCGCAAAAACTGCTGGAGCTGTGGCACAACTCGCAGGAAATCAACCTGCCCACCGCCAACGACCCGGAACTGCAGACCTTCGCCTCCGTGTCCGAGCGGGACGCGGTGCTCGCCGAACAGATGTTGCACGACATACTGATCCAGTTGCGCACCGGCACCGGTCATGACTTCAAGCACTACAAACGCGCGACCGTGTTGCGGCGGATCGAGCGCCGGATGCAGGTCACGACCCAGCCAGACCTGGGGGCTTATTTGCGCTACCTGCAAAGCAATCCCGAAGAAACCAAAGCCTTGCTGGGCGACATGTTGATTGGCGTGACCAACTTCTTCCGTGACCGCGAGGCTTTCGAAGCCCTGGAACGGGACGTGCTGCCGCAACTGGTCAGTGCCGCCGTGTCGGCGCAGCCCGAGAAGGAAGAAATCCGCGTCTGGTCCGCTGGTTGTTCCACGGGCGAAGAAGCCTACAGCCTGGCGATGCTGCTCAACGATCAACTGCAACTGGACGCTAGCAAAGCCTCGATGCAACTGTTCGCCACCGACATCGACGAGCGCGCCATCAGCGTCGGTCGAGCCGGTCTGTACCCGCAAGCGATCGTGACCGATGTGCCACCGACGCGCCTGCGGCATTACTTCCTTAAGGAAGACGACCACTACCGGATTCGCAAGGAGATTCGCGAAAAGGTCCTGTTTGCCAAACACAGCCTGTTGTCCGACCCGCCCTTCTCGCAAATCGACCTGATCGTCTGTCGCAACCTGTTGATCTATCTGGATCGCGAAGTGCAGCGTGAAATCCTGCAGATGTTCCACTTCGCACTGCGTCCGGGCGGCTTCCTGTTCCTGGGCTCTTCCGAGAGCGCGGACGCTTGCCACGAGCTGTTCGCCCCGGTGGACAAACGCAACCGGATCTTCCGCGCCAAGACCGGCACCACCAGTAGCCGACGCACCCCGACCATGCCGCGTGGCGGTTACGTGCGCACCGATGTTTCCCGTGAGACGCCGCAAAACGCAGTGCAGCGCAAACTGTCCTTTGCCGACATTCATCAGCGCGCCCTCGAACGCGCGGCGCCGCCGAGCATGATTGTCGATGCCAACGCCGACATCCTGCACATGAGCGAAAGCGCCGGACGTTTCCTGCGCTATGTGGGCGGTGAGTTGTCACGCAACCTGCTGACGCTGATCCTTCCCGAGTTGCGCCTGGAAATCCGCACCACACTGTTTCAGGTCCAGCAGAGCGGTTTGGTGGTGAAATCCCGCGCGGTGCCGATCTCCCGTGACAACCGGCGTTACAAGGTCGACCTGATTGCGCAGCCTTATAAGGACGAAGAGTCGGACGGCGAATTCGTACTGGTGATTTTCGAAGAGGCCGAAGTCGATCCTTCCGAGCAAGCCGCCACCCTGCTGCAAACCGAAAACCAGGTGCTGTCCAACCTTGAACGCGAACTGCAACGCACCAAATTGCACTTGCAGGACACCATCGAACAATCGGAAGTCTCCAGCGAAGAGCTCAAGGCTTCCAACGAAGAAATGCAGGCGATCAACGAAGAGCTGCGCTCGGCCACTGAAGAACTGGAGACCAGTAAGGAAGAACTGCAGTCGATCAACGAAGAGTTGCTGACGGTCAACTACGAGTTAAAAACCAAAGTTGAAGAAACCGACAAGATCAACGACTACCTGACCAACCTGATCGCCTCGACCGACATCGCCACGGTGTTCGTCGACCGCAGCATGCGGATCAAATGGTTCACCCCGCGCGCCACGGACATTTTCAGCATGTTGCCGGTGGATACCGGGCGCTCGTTGCTCGACATCACGCATCGCCTGGATTACGACGACCTGACGCGTGACGCGGCACTGGTGTTCGAGTCATTGAACATGATCGAGCGCGAAGTCAGCAGCACCGACAACCGCTGGTACATCGCCCGCCTGCTGCCCTACCGCTCCAGCGAAGACCACATCGATGGCACGGTGCTGACCTTCATCGACATCACCAAACGCCGGGAGGCCGAAGAAGAACTGCGTCTGGGCGAAGAGCGCATGCGTCTGGTGGCCGAAAGCACCCGTGATTACGCGATCATCACCCTCGATGAACAAGGCGTGATCACCAGCTGGAACAAAGGCGCCGAGTTGATTTTCGGCTACAGCAAGGCCGAGGCCGAAGGCGCTTATTACGATTTCATTTTTCCGGCCGAAGACCGCGCCTCCGGCGTGCCCGAAACCGAACTGCTGGCCGCGCGCACCCATGGCCGCACCGAGGACGAACGCTGGCATCAGCGCAAGGACGGCAGCAAGTTCTATTGCAGCGCCGAGGTGACCCTGCTCAGCGGCGACAACCTGCAGGGCTACGTGAAAATCGCCCGGGACCTGACCGGCCACCAGCGCCAGCACGAAGCACAGAGCCAGGAGCTGGCCGAGACCCGCAACACCAACTACCTCAAGGATGAGTTCTTCGCGGTCATGTCCCATGAGCTCAAGCATCCGCTGAACCTGATCCAGCTCAACGCGGAACTGCTGCGCCGCCTGCCGGCGACCAAGTCTGTGGCTCCGGCCGCCAAGGCCGTCAACACGATCTGCGATGCCGTCAACAGCCAGGCCCGGATCATCGATGATCTGCTGGATGTTGCACGCGTGCGTACCGGCAAGCTAAAGCTGCAACCGGTGGCCGTGGACCTGGGCAGCGTGCTACGTGACATCCACAACGTCGTCCTCAACGAGCGACACGAAACCACGGTGAAGTTGCAAGTGCCTTCGCGGCCATTGATGGTTCATGCAGATCCGACGCGCCTGGAGCAGATCATCTGGAACCTGGTGAACAACGCACTGAAATTCACCCCACGCACCGGGCAGGTGCAACTGGTCGCCAGCCAGGATGGGAACAGGGTGCGACTGGACGTCATAGACAACGGCACCGGCATCGCCGCCGAGAACCTTGAGCACGTGTTCAACCTGTTCGGGCAGGCTGAAAAGCAGCATGCCACCCACAACCGTGAAGGGCTGGGGATTGGCCTGTCGCTGGTCCGCCAATTGACAGAAGCACAACGGGGCTCGGTTGAAGTGAACTCACCCGGGTTGGGCGCAGGTTGTACGTTCAGTGTCTACTTGCCGATGGCCAAGACTGATGGTGAAGCTCAAGCGGGCGCCCAAGTCGACGAGAGTGCCGGAAGGCTGAGCGGTTTGACGATCCTGCTGGTCGACGACTCTGCCGAGGTGCTGGAAACCTTGAAGATGTTGCTGGAAATGGAAGACGCGCAAGTGATTGCCTTCGACCGTCCGGTGGCCGCTCTGGACGCCGCAAAAGGCACGCACTTCGACCTCATTATTTCGGACCTGGGCATGCCGGTCATGAACGGTCACGAGCTGATGAGTGCATTACGCCAACTACCACTCCTCAAGGATGTACCGGCTATTGCCCTGACGGGCTATGGCACCAACAGCGATATACAAAAATCCAGACAATCGGGTTTTGACCAGCACATTGGCAAACCGGTGTCCTACGATGACCTGATCGAAACCATCGAGGCACTTCGGCGCTCTTCGAGTTTATCGATCGGCAAATGAGTCACCGCAAATAGGCGCGTTGCACGCTGACGCGCCGATCAATCGCCTGACGGAGTCGCTCCTTGTGATCCGCCCAGACAGTGGGATCGACTTTGGTTGCGCGCATCAGCTCAAGCATCGCGGCTTTGGCAGCAAGGTATTCCGACCAGGCGTCTGCGGAACGGATCTTCAAACGCTCCCGGTCAGTCATTTCCATCCGCCGCAGCGCCAATGTCGGCTCATCGGTAATCACCGTCCCCAAGGTCAACTGCACCCGATGCGGCGCGACAAACGCCTGAGTGTCCGCCACCAGCGCTCTCGCCCGCTGAGCGCCCCACTTCAACGCTGCGAAGTAATACTCGCCCACCGTCCTGTCGTGAAACTCCTCGCAAATCGCCCAGCCACTGTCAGCGTAAATACCAATGAAGACCTGGGTGACACCCTCATGACTGACCCGCGCCTGCACCTCGACCTGCACACCATCGCTGAGCACTTCTTCATGGGTGTGGAGAGGTAGCCGGGTGTTGGTCCATAACCAGAAATGTGCGCCTCTGTGTCGCATTGCTTCGCTCCCGGAGTGGTACGAGGAGTAAGGCACAGCAATGACGGACTTGCCATGTAGATCGTCGGGTTGACCGGGCACAAAAAAGCCCCGCCGGAGGATTTCTCCGGCGGGGCTTTGTCACAGCGCGATGCTGAAAATCAGTGGTGTCCCAGGGCAGGTTCGAACTGCCAACCTTCCCCTTAGGAGGGGGATGCTCTATCCAATTGAGCTACTGAGACACAAGTCGCCCGCAAGCAATGCGATGCGATGGACGGCGTGCATGTTAACGGGCAGGCCTGATTTTGTCATGTCGTCCGTAGGCTTTTTAAGTGTAGGCAGACGCCCTTCGTTACCGTGGCTTAATTTACCGTGCAAATTGCATCCTCTCAAAATGCCATCATTGCAATTTGCAACGACGGCTTCTTTGAACAATAAGTTAATTCTTTGTTTTTAAAGGATTTAATAGCCGCTAGACTCTGGCACGCTGACTGCTTTAGCTGTTCTCACGAACAACCGAGGTCAGCCTCATGAACAGCGTCCTTTTACTCTCGAATGCGATCGCCCTTACCGCCCTGCTGGGTGTTCATTTCGCCCCCGAGAATGGCGCTGTGCAGGTTGCGCAACAAATGCCCCATTACCTCCAGCTGCAAAAAGCCCCGCAGTTGGCGGTCATAAACGATCAGCGCGGCTTTGTTGGCCAGGACGTGAATCAGCACACTTACCCGCTGGTGTCGCAGTCTTCGGAACGCTTGGTATTTTGAATCACCCTATCAGGAGCACAGCATGTCCAAATCAGCCGCAGGATGTTTAATCCTTGCCTTACTGAGCGGCGTTCTACATTTGTCATGGGCCCCGGATGCGGTC
The DNA here is from genome assembly GCF_059695935.1 of Pseudomonas sp. LBUM1660. Lineage (NCBI taxonomy): Bacteria > Pseudomonadati > Pseudomonadota > Gammaproteobacteria > Pseudomonadales > Pseudomonadaceae > Pseudomonas > Pseudomonas sp. LBUM1660. Next base: position 4,695,606 of record NZ_CP166795.1, read on the forward strand.
GCCACCCTGCCCCTGATTGCCTGCGGCGTATTCGGCGCGTTGTTCGTGCTGGCGCTTATTGTCGGGCGCAAAATCAAGTTCGATCCGGTTTTGCGCTGACGTTCAGCAATTTCAGAAGATTGGCGACGGTGTCGGCAAGCTCGCCAGAGTTGTCGAGACGATAGATCTGCGTGTCACCCAGGGAATCCTCCGCCGCAAACAGCCCGTTGCGGCGCAATCTGGCTTCAATTTCCTCAATACTCTCACGACCACGCCTCATCAGGCGCTCGCGCAACACCTCGTCCTTGACCGTCAACAAAACCGGAAGCAGCGTGGGGTAGCGTCGTAGCGCCTGGGTCAGGTGGCCGCGAGAGCCGTTGACCAACACATGACAGCCGTCCCTCAGCCAATGGTCGATCTGGACCGGAATGCCGTAATCCAGGCCATTGGCGTGCCACGACAGCGCGAAGTCACCCTTGGCGCGGCGTTGCGCGAACTCCTCGCGAGAAACTCCGATGGCATCTTCGCCTACGGATTCAGCCGAACGCGTAATGACCCGTCGTACCACTTCGCCGTTTATCGAGCGTAAAGGTTGTCGGGCCGCTTCGATGAGGCTGTCCTTGCCGGATCCGGAAGGCCCCATCAAGTAAATCAACCTGCCATCCATCCTGAATCATCCCCCTATGCGGGTCCTCCACTAGTAAATCGGCCATTTGCCACTATCCTGTATAAGGTAAGGACCAAGGATCGAATCCGCATAGCATGCACCTTCAGGCGTCTTCGGGCATCACCTGATGGGGTAGGCGACACGGTCAGCGATACGGACTTGGTGCGAAGTTTTCCAACCAGTCCGCATTTCTGATAAGGGTGCTGGCATAACGCCTTTACCTAGCTCAATATTTGTCACAGAATTGACGCCAATGATCTGGCTGCTTTGAGGCATGATGCGAGCCTCTATCAATTCAGGTTGAACATTTGGCCAGAGCGCTTGTCCTAACAGACATCCTGCGGCCAATCCCGAGAACCGCTCCCCTGAACTAACCGGTTAAATATATGCGCCCATTGAAACAGGCAATTTATTCCAGCCGTACGGCTGACAAGTTCGTCGTACGTCTGCCAGACGGAATGCGTGAACGCATTGCCGAGGTGGCTCGCAATCATCATCGCAGCATGAACTCCGAAATCATTGCGCGCCTTGAGCAGAGTCTTATTCAGGAAGGTGCACTGGGCGAAGAATTAAGCATGCGCCTGGACAGCCCGGAGCTGTCATTGCACGAACGTGAACTGCTGCAACGCTTCCGCCAACTCTCCCACCGTCAGCAAAATGCTCTTGTTTCGCTGATTGCCCATGACGCCGAAATGGCCGCAGACGCTTCCTGATTTAACCCGAACGCTCAAGCCAGCTTAATCGCTGGCTTTTTTTTGCCTGAAATTCGGCCATAAAAAACCCGCCGATTCGGCGGGTTTTTTAAAGCAGGTCAGTCAGAGCAGGAAAATCGTCGCGAGCCCGAGGAAGATGAAGAACCCGCCGCTGTCGGTCATGGCGGTAATCATCACACTGGCACCCATCGCAGGGTCGCGCCCAAGCCGCGCCAAGGTCATCGGGATCAAGACCCCCATCAACGCCGCCAGCAAGAGGTTGAGTGTCATGGCCGCAGTCATCACCACGCCCAGGGACCAACTGCCATAAAGCAGATACGCCACGACACCAATCACGCCCCCCCAGACCAGGCCATTGATCAAACCGACGGCCAACTCTTTGCGCATCAATCGCGAAGTGTTGCCGGTGCTCACCTGGTCCAGCGCCATGGCTCGAACGATCATGGTGATGGTCTGGTTACCCGAGTTACCACCGATACCCGCCACGATCGGCATTAATGCCGCCAGCGCTACCAGTTTTTCGATGGAGCCTTCGAACAGGCCGATCACCCGGGATGCGATAAACGCGGTGATCAGATTGACCGCCAGCCAGGCCCAACGGTTACGCAGGGATTTCCAGACGGAGGCGAAGATATCTTCTTCTTCGCGCAGACCCGCCATGTTGAGCACTTCGTTTTCGCTCTCTTCACGGATCAGGTCGACCATTTCATCGATGGTCAGACGGCCGATCAGCTTGCCGTTCTTGTCGACCACAGGTGCCGAGATCAAGTCGTAACGTTCGAACGCCTGAGCGGCGTCGTAGGCGTCTTCGTCCGGGTGAAAACTCACCGGGTCGCTGGCCATGACTTCCGAAACCTGCTTTTCCGGATCGTTGACCAGCAAACGCTTGATCGGCAGCACGCCCTTGAGCACGCCGTCGTAGTCGACCACAAACAGTTTGTCGGTGTGGCCCGGCAGCTCTTTGAGACGACGCAGGTAACGCAGAACAACTTCGAGACTGACATCCTCACGGATGGTCACCATCTCGAAGTCCATCAACGCACCGACTTGCTCCTCGTCATAGGACAACGCCGAGCGAACGCGCTCACGTTGTTGACCATCGAGGGTTTCCATCAGTTCGTGGACAACGTCTCGCGGCAGCTCGGAAGCCAGGTCAGCAAGTTCGTCGGCGTCCATGTCCTTGGCCGCAGCCAGGAGCTCGTGATCGTCCATGTCGGCGATCAGGGTTTCACGAACCGAGTCGGATACTTCGAGAAGAATGTCGCCGTCGCGATCTGCCTTGACCAATTGCCAGAGCGTCAGACGATCGTCCAGCGGCAAGGCTTCAAGGATGTAGGCAACGTCGGCGGAGTGCAGATCATCAAGCTTGCGTTGCAGCTCGACGAGGTTTTGCCGGTGAACCAGGTTCTCGACCCGGTCGTGATGCGGACCTTCCTGGCGATGAGTCAGGTCTTCGACCACCCGCTGGCGCTGCAGCAGCTCAACGACTTGAGCGAGGCGGTCTTGCAAGCTTTCCTGCGTTTTCTTTACTTCAACTTCAGACATAGGCGAACTCCACTCCCAGCAGCGGGGCACGCCGGAAGGATCAATCAGTCAATTCATGATTGGAAAAACGGGATACTGAGTAACTACTGGGTAAGTCCATGGAGGTATTCCACAAGCCCCGGCGGGGCTGACGGGCGCAATGATACACCGCCCGACGGTTTTAAACGTTAAAAAATCATGGCTGAAACAAGCGGTTGCAAGACAAAGCTGAGTTCAGCCCTGATCGCTCCAATTGCGACGACTCATTCTGAAAAGAAAACACACCCTCGTCGAAAAATGTAACGGCTACCCTGACATGGACCGTCATGGAGGACGTTTGATGCCATCGATTACCCTTTATTTTTTACTGCTTGCCCTGCTCTGCCTTTCGCCCCGGTTGCAGGCAACCACCCTTCACCGTTGCGAAGCACCCGACGGTCGCCTCACCTTCACGACTTTGAGTTGCACGGACGGTGAAAGCCTCTCTCTGCAGGAAGTGCGCACCTTCACGCCCGGCAACCCGGTGGCGCTCATGCCGGAGGCCGACGCTCGGGAAACTCCCACGACGAAAACCAGAAGGAAGGAGCCAACCGTTGTCGGCCAATCTGAGGACAAGTGTGGAAACCTGATATCCACCAAGGAACGGCGCGAAGCAATCATCAATCAACGGATAGTCGCCGGCATGACACAACAGGACGTCGAGAGCGCCCTGGGCAAGCCGGACAAGATCAGTATCAGGAATTCCGCAACGAGCTACCGCTACGAGCTCAAGCGAGGTCGCAGCGCACACGTGGAGTTCGATGAGAAAGGATGTACCAAGGGAAAAGCCAAATCCCAGACGGCAAAAAGCCCGCGTTAAACGCGGGCTTTTTGGTGTTTGGTGCACTCGACAGGATTCGAACCTGTGACCGCTCGGTTCGTAGCCGAGTACTCTATCCAGCTGAGCTACGAGTGCATTTGTGTTTTTATACCAGATCACAACTGGTTGAAGCCAAGTCATTCGCATTGCTGCAAACAACTCTTAAATGGTGCACTCGACAGGATTCGAACCTGTGACCGCTCGGTTCGTAGCCGAGTACTCTATCCAGCTGAGCTACGAGTGCATTTGTTGCCGCGCATTATAGGCCGTCTAATCTCTATGTAAAGCACTTTTTCTAGTAATTTCAAACACTTACCGAAAAAGCTAGATTACAACGTACTACGCAAATAATGGCGGAGAACGGGGGATTCGAACCCCCGACACCCTTTTGAGGTGTACTCCCTTAGCAGGGGAGCGCCTTCGGCCACTCGGCCAGCTCTCCGCAACACGGGGCGTATATTAACCAGCTTCTTCCCCGTTTGCAAACATAAAAAACGATAAAAATTAATGGCTTGGTTCGTCGTCCTTCTCTTTCTTTATCCGCAAGTAGATTTCCTCACGGTGAACCGCAACCTCTTTAGGTGCGTTAACGCCAATACGCACTTGATTTCCTTTGACGCCGAGCACGGTCACGGTGATTTCGCCATCACCAATAATCAGGCTTTCTGCGCACCGACGAGTCAGAATCAGCATACCTTTCTCCTCACGCATTTCATTTCAGGGACAACAGTCTGCAAAAAAAAGGCACTCGACCTACAACCGAAAACGATCGCAGCCCTACATGCCTGAGTATTGACCAGCGCGAGCAAAAGAACAGTTCCTGGGTCGCGCTATTCAAAAAAGACAAAGGACGCGGTCAGACCGCGCCCTTCGGCAAACGCATTACTCGCCTTGGCGAGCTGGTGCGTCCAGTTCGAAAGCCGTGTGCAGGGCGCGCACAGCCAGTTCCAGGTACTTCTCTTCGATCACAACGGAGACTTTGATTTCCGACGTCGAGATCATCTGGATGTTGATGCTTTCTTTCGCCAGGGATTCGAACATGCGGCTGGCCACGCCTGCGTGGGAACGCATGCCGACGCCGACGATCGAGACCTTGGCGATCTTGATGTCCCCCACCACTTCACGGGCACCGATCTCACGCGCGGTGTTTTCCAGCACGGTTTGTGCGGCCTGGAAGTCATTGCGGTGCACGGTGAAGGTGAAGTCGGTGGTGTTATCGTGCGCAACGTTCTGCACGATCATGTCGACTTCGATGTTCGCGGCACTGATCGGGCCGAGAATTTTGAACGCCACGCCCGGGGTGTCTGGCACGCCACGGATGGTCAGCTTGGCTTCATCGCGGTTGAAAGCGATGCCGGAAATGATCGGCTGTTCCATGGTTTCCTCTTCATCAATAGTAATGAGGGTGCCCGGACCCTCCTTGAAGCTGTGCAGTACGCGCAGCGGAACGTTGTACTTGCCGGCGAATTCCACCGCACGGATCTGCAACACCTTGGAACCGAGGCTGGCCATTTCCAGCATCTCTTCGAAGGTAATCTTGTCCAGGCGCTGGGCCACGGACACCACACGCGGGTCGGTGGTGTAGACGCCATCGACATCGGTGTAGATCTGACATTCATCAGCCTTCAAGGCCGCCGCCAGTGCCACGCCGGTGGTGTCGGAACCGCCACGACCGAGGGTGGTGATGTTGCCGTGCTCGTCGACACCCTGGAAACCGGCGACAACCACCACGCGACCTGCCTTCAGATCACCGCGAATCTTCTGGTCATCAATCTGCAAGATACGCGCTTTATTGTGTGCGCTGTCCGTCAGAATCCGCACCTGATTGCCGGTGTACGACACCGCAGGCACGCCGCGCTTGATCAGCGCCATGGCCAACAGTGCAATCGTCACCTGCTCGCCCGTGGAAACGATCACATCCAGCTCACGCGGAACCGGTTGGCCGTCGCCACTGATTTGCTTGGCCAGATCGATCAGACGGTTGGTTTCGCCGCTCATTGCAGACAGGACAACCACCAGGTCATCGCCGGCATCGCGGAATTTCTTAACCTTGTCGGCGACCTGCTCGATTCTCTCGACAGTGCCGACTGAGGTGCCTCCAAATTTCTGTACGATCAAAGCCATTTCAAAGCCGCCTCTGCCCATGAAGGGCGCCCAAATAATCACTCAAACAGCGTTCCGGCCCGCCACTAGACGACGGGGCGGACACCCTGCCTTATAAACCCTGCTCTACAAATGGAACAGTCAGGGCGAGTGCCGCGTCCAGTGCGCCAGCGTCAGTACCACCGCCTTGCGCCATGTCCGGACGACCGCCGCCCTTCCCGCCCACTGCCGCAGCGGCTTGCTTCATCAAATCACCGGCTTTGAGTTGGCCAGTCAGGTCCTTGGTTACGCCTGCAACCAGAACGACCTTTTCCTCATGGACACTGCCGAGCAGGATCACTGCGCGGCCGAGTTTGTTTTTCAGCTGATCGACCAGCGCCAGCAGCGCCTTGGCGTCCTGACCGTCCAGACGCACGGCCAGCACTTTCACGCCTTTGACGTCCAGGGCAGAGGCCGACAGATCGTCGCCCGCTGCGCTGGCCGCCTTGGCTTGCAACTGCTCGAGTTGCTTCTCCAACAGACGGTTGCGCTCCAGCACAGCCGACAGCTTGTCGATCAGGTTGTCGCGGCTGCCCTTGACCAGGCTGGCCGCTTCCTTGAGTTGTTCTTCTGCAGCGTTCAAGTAGGCCAGTGCCGCAGCACCGGTGACTGCCTCGATACGACGCACGCCCGAAGCAACACCGCCTTCGCTGATGATTTTCAGCAGGCCGATGTCGCCGGTACGGTTGGCGTGGATGCCACCGCACAGCTCGACGGAGAAATCACCGCCCATGCTCAGCACGCGCACGTTGTCGCCGTACTTCTCGCCAAACAGCGCCATGGCGCCTTTTTTCTTGGCGGTCTCGATGTCGGTTTCTTCGGTTTCAACGGCGGAGTTCTTGCGAATCTCGGCGTTGACGATGTCTTCCAGGGCCTTCAGTTGCTCAGGCTTGATGGCTTCGAAGTGGCTGAAGTCAAAGCGCAGGCGCTGACTGTCGACCAACGAGCCTTTCTGCTGAACGTGATCGCCCAGCACTTTACGCAACGCGGCGTGCAGCAAGTGAGTGGCCGAGTGGTTCAGCGACGTCGCGTGGCGCACTTCGGCATCAACATGAGTTTCTACCGGCGCACCGATGGTCAGGCTGCCCGACACCAGCACGCCGTGATGCAAGAACGCACCGCCAGTCTTGGTGGTATCGCGCACGTCGAAACGGCTGCTGCCGACTTGCAGATAGCCGCAATCGCCAATCTGGCCGCCGGACTCAGCGTAGAACGGGGTCTGATTGAGAACAATCACGCCCTCTTCGCCTTCACTTAACACGTCGACCGACCGGCCTTCCTTATAGATAGCGACAATTTTGGCCGAACCGCTGGTGGCCTTGTAGCCGGTGAACTCGGTCGCCACGTCAACCTTGACCAACGTGTTGTAGTCCAGGCCGAACGAGCTGGCCGAACGCGCCCGCACACGCTGGGCTTCCATTTCGCGCTCGAAGCCGACTTCGTCGACCGTCAGGTTGCGTTCGCGAGCGATGTCAGCGGTCAAGTCCATCGGAAAACCGTAGGTGTCATACAGCTTGAACACCACGTCGCCCGGCACCACGGTGCCTTTAAGTTCCAGCAGATCCTGCTCGAGAATCTTCAAGCCGTGCTCCAGGGTCTTGGAGAACTGCTCTTCTTCGGCCTTGAGTACGCGCTCGATATTGGCCTGTTGCTGCTTGAGTTCCGGGAAGGCTTCGCCCATCTCGGCCACCAGCGCCGCGACGATCTTGTAGAAGAAGCTACCGGTCGCGCCCAGCTTGTTACCGTGACGGCATGCCCGACGAATGATCCGGCGCAGTACATAGCCGCGGCCTTCGTTGGACGGCAATACGCCGTCGGCAATCAGGAAACCGCACGAACGGATGTGGTCGGAGACAACCTTGAGCGAAGACTGGTCGTCGTTGCTGCAGCCAATCGCCTTGGCCGAAGCGCTCAGCAGGTTCTTGAACAGATCGATTTCATAGTTGGAGTGAACATGCTGCATCACCGCACTGATCCGCTCCAGGCCCATGCCGGTGTCTACCGACGGCGCTGGCAGCGGATGCAACACGCCATCGGCGGTACGGTTGAACTGCATGAACACGTTGTTCCAGATCTCGATGTAACGGTCGCCATCTTCTTCCGGCGAACCCGGCGGGCCGCCCCAGATGTGGTCGCCGTGATCGTAGAAAATCTCGGTGCAAGGGCCGCACGGGCCGGTATCGCCCATGGTCCAGAAGTTGTCGGACGCGTACGGCGCGCCTTTGTTGTCGCCGATGCGAATCATGCGCTCGACTGGCACACCGATTTGTTTGGTCCAGATGTCATAGGCCTCGTCATCCGAGGCATAGACCGTTACCCAGAGTTTTTCCTTGGGCAGTTCCAGGACACCGGTCAGGAAGGTCCAGGCGTAGGTGATCGCGTCGTGCTTGAAATAATCGCCGAAGCTGAAGTTACCCAGCATTTCGAAAAACGTGTGGTGACGAGCGGTATAACCGACGTTTTCCAGGTCGCTGTTCTTGCCACCGGCGCGCACGCATTTCTGACTGCTTGTCGCACGGGTGTACGCGCGCTTTTCCTGGCCCAGGAAGCAGTCCTTGAACTGGTTCATCCCCGCGTTAGTGAACAGCAGGGTTGGGTCGTTGCCCGGAATCAAAGAGCTGGAGGCTACACGGGTGTGGCCTTGCTCTTCGAAGAAGCGAAGGAAGGCTTCACGGATTTCTGCGCTTTTCATTAGGTTCTTCCACGGAGGCTGCGGCCAAAGGCCTGTGCGAAACGTCAACAGACGAAGCGACGGCAAAGGGCCGCATTATATCGGCCCAGCGCGCGGGGTACAGCGTGTTTATACGATAGAAACAGTCAATTGGACCGCCAAGGCGATCAGTTGCGAGAAAAGTCGACGAATGTCGCCACAACTTGCTCGATTTGAGCGCGACTGACGTCCATGTGCGTGACCATCCGAAGGCGTCCGGCAGCGCTCAGCTTAATGCCACGCTCGGCCGCAAAGGCCTTGATCGCCTCGGCCTTGTCGCCCATTTGCACATAAACCATGTTGGTCTGCACCGGCTCGACGTCGTAACCGGCCTTTTGCAGTCCGTCAGCCAGAAATTGCGCATTGGCGTGATCGTCGGCCAGACGCTGAACGTTGTTATCCAGCGCATAGAGCCCCGCCGCCGCCAAAAGACCGGCCTGGCGCATGCCGCCGCCGACCATCTTGCGCAGGCGGCGAGCCTTGCCGATCAACTCTGCCGAGCCGCACAACACCGAACCGATCGGCGCGCCCAGGCCTTTGGACAGGCAGACCGAGACCGAATCGAAGTGCTGTGTAATCTCGCGGGCATCAACCCCCAACTTGACGGCCGCGTTGTAGAGCCGGGCGCCGTCAAGGTGCAGCTGCAAGCCATGTTCACGGGTAAAGCTGCGTGCCCGGGCAAGATACTCCAGCGGCAGGACTTTGCCCTGCATGGTGTTTTCCAGCGCCAACAACCGCGTGCGGGCGAAATGGAAGTCGTCCGGCTTGATCGCCGCGGCGACGTGCGCCAGGTCCAGCGAGCCGTCGGCCTGCACTTCCAGCGGCTGCGGCTGGATCGAACCGAGCACCGCCGCGCCGCCACCTTCGTACTTATACGTGTGCGCTTGCTGGCCGACGATGTATTCGTCACCCCGTTCGCAATGAGCCATCAGGCCCAGCAAGTTGCTCATGGTGCCGGTCGGCACGAACAACGCAGCGGCAAAACCCAACCGTTTTGCCAATTCCGCTTCCAGGCGATTGACCGTCGGATCTTCACCATAGACGTCGTCACCGGTGGCCGCACTGGCCATCGCGTCGAGCATCCCGGCGGTCGGTTGGGTGACGGTGTCGCTGCGTAGATCGATAACGCTCATGAATCGGGCCTCGGTAAGCAGGGGAAATCCCTTTCAGGTAGGAATTACTGCGGCCATGACAACGATTAATCAACCCCAGGCGAATGAAAAGACCCGTCAAGTGAGCGAAAAAGTCGATAGCAATCATCAGATAGCCGCAATGCACAGGCACGAAATATGTGTTAAAAACGCTGCGCCGCCAAACAATCTGGCGGCAAAACGTTCTCAGGGCGGGGTGCAACTCCCCACCGGCGGTAATTGCGCGCAATGCGCATAGCCCGCGAGCGCTTGGTGACAGACACGGCTTCGGCGGTGTCTGGCGGCAAGGTCAGCAGACCCGGTGTGATCCCGGGGCCGACGGTCATAGTCCGGATGAAGAGAGAACGGGATTGGCGCCAAAGGGCCGTCCGCGGGCATTCGTGCGAGCGTGCGTACCCTTAAATCCCATTCGATTCATATGCCCTGTTTTTTACATAAACAGGAGTCAGAACATGCAACCCACCGCAATCGATAGCAAAAGCAAAAACCATCAGGGCGAGCGCGTTGCGTTCATTCAGGCCTGCTGGCACAAGGAAATCGTCGACCAGAGCCGTAAGGGCTTCGTTGCCGAAATGATTGCCCAGGGGTATCAGGAATCGGAGATCGATTTCTTCGAAGTCGGCGGCGCCTTTGAAATTCCACTGCACGCCAAGCTGCTGGCCAAGTCCGGCCGATATGCCGGCATCGTCGCGGCGGGCCTGGTGGTCGACGGCGGCATCTACCGTCACGAATTCGTCGCCCAGTCGGTGATCAGCGGCCTGATGCAGGTTCAGCTGGAAACCGAAGTGCCGGTGTTCTCGGTGGTTTTAACCCCGCACCACTTCCATGCCGGCGAAGAACATCAGAAGTTCTTCTTCGAGCATTTTGTGCATAAAGGCCAGGAAGCGGCGAAGACCTGCGCGGATACGCTGCACAAGATGCGTGCGTTGCGTCGCAGCGAGCCACGCGCGGTAGCCGTCTAAACACCGAGCAAGCCCCCGTAGGAGCGAGGCTTGCCCGCGAAGGCGATTTCATCATCAACATTGATGTTGAATTTAAAATCGCTTTCGCGGGCAAGCCTCGCTCCTACAGGGGACCACTGCGTCTGTTATGCCAGGTTTTCGTCGGTGGCGGGCACGATCAGGATGCCGGCACGCAGGCCGTTTTTGACCTTGGGGTTCGGGAAAATGATCCGGGCGCCCTTCTCTTCGATGATCCAGCGGGTCTGGGCAATGTCTTCAGCCAGCACATAACCCACTTCCAATTCCGAAAAGTTCTCGATGTCCGCCGGCAAGTGCAGGCGGAAGCTATCGCTGTGCTTGATGATTTCCCGCGCCACGCTGAACAACTGCAAACCGTCCAGGGCTTCGTCGGTCACCGCAGGCTCGGTGCCTTCGATGATCTGCTGGAGGCGGGTCTCAAGCAGCGAGACGTTAACCCCGTCGTTCTGCCCGAACGGCCGCGCCTTGCCCAGCTCAAGGGTGAAAGACTCGGCACCGAGCTTGTCGTAGGTGTAGGAGCTGAACACGATCGACGGCTTGTTCTGCAACAGCACCGCTTCCATGCCGGCAGCACGCAAGCGGGCCAGCTCCAGGCGCGAATGCTGGCGCCCCTCTTTCCAGGGATACAACGCGAACTGCTCGATTTTCGAGCCACGAATCGCGGTGTGCAGGTCGTAATGCAGACGGCTACGGTCCGGCAGGCTGAAGAAACTCGCCGCCAGCCGCTCAAGCTCACAAGCGCGCAAGGCTTCGGAGCCGCTGCTTTGTTCGTGACGGCCGTTGAACAGCCGATTGACGTCCTGCTCGATGAAGCGATCGCCTTTGCGAATCGCTTCCGGGTTGCCGAACAGGAACAGAATACGTGCGCGCGGTTTCAAGTCGCCGCGGGCGATGTCATGCAACAGGCGATCGAGCAGCTCGATCGGCGCTGTTTCATTGCCGTGGATTCCCGCTGACAGCAGCAAGTCCAGGCCATTGTCGCGAGCTTCAGGCGGCCGGACTTCCAGCGCACCTTCGCTCAACCAGCGCATGCGCACGCCTTCGACAGTCAGTTGAGTCTTCTCCGCCGGTTCGCGGCCGGCGAGGGTCAGTTCAAGCAGTTTGCCGAGGGCGAGCATAGAGCGGTTTCCTTAGTGGTCGTGTGCGCAATCCGGGCCGTGCACATGGTCTTCGTCGCCGACTTCAGCCGGTTCCATTTCCAGTTGCAGACTTACCAGATTAGTCGCCAATGGGCGCAGCAGCAGGTTTGCGTATTCAGCATCACCTTCTTCAACGTCCACGCCGATCAGCAACTGGCCACGGCCGTCCTGCTGGATCCACAGCTCTTTGCCTTGCCACAGGACCGCGACGCGGGTGCAGGAAGTTTCCAGTTGCGTGCCGTCGGTGTCTTCAAGGATCAGCTGCAGGGTATCGCTCATGTTTTTTACGCTCTCGACGTTCAATTGATCTGGAAAGGATAAACCGCGCCCAGTTTAAGGATTTGCGTCAGTTCATCCAGTGCCGTCCGGCACTCAAGCAGCAATTGCGGGTCCGCGAGATCGTTTTCGGTCATGCGGTCGCGGTAGTGCTTGTCGACCCATTCGGTCAGCGTGCCGTACAACGGTGCCGTCATGATAACCCCTGGGTTGACCGCCGCCAGTTCGGTTTCATTCAGGGCGACACGCAACCGCAGGCAAGCCGGGCCACCGCCGTTCTGCATGCTTTGTTTCAGGTCGAAAACTTTCACTTCGCGGATCAGGCCGCCGGAGCTGGTCAAACCTTGCAGGTATTGCCACACGCGTTCGTTGCCACGGCACTCTTCCGGCACGATCAACAGCATCGAACCGTCAGGACGCGTCAGCAGCTGGCTATTGAACAGGTAGGAACGAACGGCGTCTTCGACGGTGACGGCAGAACGCGGTACGCAGATTGACTGGAATTTCCCACCGACTTTTGCGAGTTTGCCCTGCAATTCAGCGAGCATTTGCTCGGTGTCGAGGAATGCGTCCTCGTGATAGAACAGCACCTCGCCGTTACCCACCGCGATCACGTCGTTGTGGAACACGCCCTGATCGATCACCGAAGGGTTCTGCTGGGCGTAGACCACGCCGTCATCGCTCAAGCCGTGCAGGCGAACAACCGCTTGTGAGGCTTCAAGAGTCTGACGCGCCGGGTACTTCTGTGGTGCCGGGTAGCGGTTATCGAACGCGCTGCGACCGAACACGAAAAACTCGACGCCGGCTTCACCGTATTCACGGCAGAAACGCGTGTGGTTGGCCGCACCTTCGTCACCGAACTGCGCCACCGCCGGCAACGCGGCGTGGTGAGCGAAGTGCGTCTGGTCAGCGAACATCGCCCCCAGCACGCGGCTGGTGGTCGGATGTTCGATGCTGCGGTGGTACTTGCAATTGAGGTTGGCTGCGGTGAAATGCACGCGACCATCGGCGGTGTCGGCACTCGGGCTGACCGTGGCGGCGTTGGCCACCCACATGCTCGACGCCGAGCAACTGGCGACCAGCAACGGCATCGCCTCTTTGGCGGCTTTCTCGATCACTTGCGCGTCGGTGCCGCTGAAGCCCAGTCGGCGCAGGGCGGCGATGTCAGGACGCTCCTGGGGTGCCAGAACGCCTTGCTGAAAGCCCATTTCCATCAGCGCTTTCATTTTCGCCAGGCCTTGCAGCGCAGCTTCCTTCGGGTTCGAAGACTGCTGGCTGTTGCTCTGGGACGCGACGTTGCCGTAGGACAGGCCGCCGTAGTTATGGGTCGGCCCCACTAGACCGTCAAAATTGACTTCATAGGATTTCATCAGCGAGGCTCCACGAGAATCTGTTGTTATAGGCATCTGGTAACTATTCAGTAAGACCGGGTTGTGGCCTTCGCGGGCAAGCCTCGCTCCTACAGGTTTTGCGTAACCTTTATAGGAGCGAGGCTTGCCCGCGAAAGCGGTCTTACGACATGCGCACGCCTGGGGTCAGCGCGGTCGGCAAGGTCAGGCTCGGGGTTTCCAGCGACGCCACCGGGTACGCGCAATAATCTGCGGCGTAGTAGGCGCTGGCGCGGTGGTTGCCCGAGGCGCCGACGCCGCCGAATGGCGCGCTGCTCGCAGCACCGGTCAGCTGTTTGTTCCAGTTGACAATGCCGGCACGGCTTTCCAGCCAGAACTGCTGATAGCGCGCTTCGGAATCTGACAGCAAACCAGCCGCCAGCCCATAGTCAGTGTCGTTGGCTTCAGCAATCGCTGCTTCAAAATCAGCGTAGCGGATCACTTGCAGCAACGGGCCGAACAGCTCCTCGTCAGGACGATCGGCGACGCCCGTCACGTCCAGGATGCCCGGTGTCAGCAACGCGGCTTGCGCCTGAGGCTGAGTCATTTCCAGCAGCGCCACAGCGCCATTGGCCAGCAGGTGTTCTTGCGCATCCATCAGCGCTTTCGCAGCACCGAGAGAAATCACCGAGCCCATGAACGGTGCCGGTTGCTGATCAAACGCACCGACTTCAATCGTCGAACTGACCGCCACCAGACGCGCCAGCAAAGTATCGCCCCAGGCGCCCTGCGGCACCAGCAAGCGGCGGGCACAGGTGCAACGCTGACCGGCGGAAATGAATGCCGACTGGATGATGGTGTAAACGGCAGCATCGAGGTCTGCGACCTGATCCACCACCAGCGGGTTGTTACCGCCCATCTCCAGCGCGAGGATCTTGTCCGGACGACCGGCGAATTGCTGATGCAGGTGATTGCCGGTGCGACTCGAACCGGTGAAGAACAGACCGTCGATGCCCGGGTTCGCCGCCAGGGCGATGCCGGTTTCGCGAGCGCCTTGCAGCAGGTTCAACACGCCCGCTGGCAGACCCGCTTCGATCCAGCATTTAACCGTCAGTTCGGCGACTTTCGGGGTCAATTCGCTGGGCTTGAACAGCACGCTGTTACCGGCCAACAGTGCCGGCACGATGTGACCGTTCGGCAAATGACCCGGGAAGTTGTAAGGCCCGAACACCGCCACCACGCCGTGCGGCTTGTGGCGCAACACGGCGGTGGCGTCGCCCAGCGGGCCGCTCTTCTCGCCGGTACGTTCGCGGTAGCTCTGCACCGAGATCGCAATCTTGTTGACCATGCTGGTGACTTCCGTCGCTGCTTCCCACAACGGCTTGCCGGTTTCCTCACCAATGGTGCGGGCCAGTTCGTCAGCGTTGTTCTTCAGCGCAGCAGCAAAAGCTTCCAGCACGCTGATGCGCTCGTCCAGGGTGCGACGGGCCCAGCCCGGGAACGCCTGACGAGCCGCTTGCACGGCCGACTCAACCTGAGCGGCGGTCGCGCCTTCGCCGGTCCACAGCACTTGCTGGGTCACCGGGTTCAGCGACTGGAAGGCTTCGCCCTGACCGGCCAGCCATTCACCTGCGATGTATAGCGAATTCATTATTTCGACTCCCTGGCAGCAGACAACGGAACGGCGCGCACTTGATCGCCGGCGTTGAGTTGAAGACGTTTGGCGGTCAGCGGATCAACGACCAGCGTGCCGGCGGCGAAGCGTGCTGGTGCGGCAGTGATCCGGCAGTCTTCGCGCTTGCGGTTGTGAATCAGGAACGGTGTAGCGTCATCACCCGGTGTGCCGATGGCCAACACCAGTGCCTGGCTGTCGCGCACTGCGCGGATCTTGCTGGTTTCGCACTCGACCGCAGGGCCGGCGTCGAAGATGTCGACGTAGCCTTGGTAGCTGAAACCTTCGCTCTTGAGCATGGCCAGCGCCGGCTCGGTGTCCGGGTGAACCTGACCGATGACGTTGCGCGCGTCTGGCGAGAGAAAGCAGGTGTACAGCGGGAATTTCGGCATCAGTTCGGCGATGAACGCCTTGTTGCCCACGCCGGTCAGGTAATCGGCCTGGCTGAATTCCATCTTGAAAAAGTGACGGCCCAGGCTCTCCCAGAATGGCGAGCGCCCGGCTTCGTCGGACACGCCGCGCATCTCGGCAATGATCTTGTTGCCAAACAGCTGCGAGAACTCAGCGATGAACAGCATCCGCGCCTTGGCCAGCATGCGGCCGTTGAGGCCTGTGCGGTAATCGGCGTGGAGGAACAGCGAGCACAATTCAGAGTTGCCGGTCAGGTCGTTGGCCAGGAACAGCGTCGGGATCTCGCGGTAGATGTTCAGCTCTTGCGAGGCGCTGACCGTCAGGCCGACCCGGAAGTTGTACCAAGGCTCACGCAGGCCGACAGCTCCGGCGATGGCGGAAATGCCCACCACGCGGCCGTCGTCGTCTTCGAGCACGAACAGGTAGTCTGCATCGCCCCGCCCGGCTTCACCGCGAAAGGTCTTCTCGGCCCAGCCGACCCGATGGGCCAGACGTTCTTCGTTGGCCGGCAAGGTGGTCAGGCCGGTGCCGGTGCTGCGGGCCAGGTCGATCAGAGCGGGTAAATCGCTGCTGCGTACAGGACGAACGATCATGCTATCTCCTCAAACGGGCCGCTTGCGCCACCCGCGAAACTTCGCTGCTTTCTAAACACTCAAGCAGTCGTTAAACCGCCACCAGGCGCACGCTGGCACCTTCACCGACGCCCAGGGCTTCGGCCGCTTCCAGATTCAGGGTCACGGGTTTGCCCGGCGCGTAATCGAGCTCGAGCAATACGGCGCGGTAATCCTGCAACTGGGCGTTGGCCACCAGGTACTGACGACCGACGCCTTTGACCGCCTCGCCGATTTTCACCGGCACCACACGGCTCTGCGCGATCGAACGGATCCCGGAGACGCGGGCATGCAACGTCGGGCCGCCGTCGAAAATGTCGATGTAGTGATCGGTCTCGAAGCCTTCGCGCATCAGGATGTCGAAGGTGATCTGCGCGCGCGGATGCACCTGGCCCATCGCTTCTTGAGCGGTGTCCGGCAGCAAAGGCACGTAGATCGGATAATGCGGCATCAGTTCGGCGAGGAAGGTCCGGCTTTTCAGGCCGCACAGACGCTCGGCTTCGGCGTAGTTGAGGTCGAAGAAGTTGCGACCGATGGCGTCCCAGAACGGCGAATCGCCATTTTCGTCGCTGTAACCGACGATCTCGGTCACCACGGAATCGGCAAAACGCTCCGGATGGCTGGCGACGAACAGCAAGCGACCACGGGAGTTGAGCTCGGCCCAAGGCGAACCCACCAGCTCACGCTGCACGTAGAAACTGGTCAGCAAGCTGTTGCCGGTCAGATCGTGGCACTGCGAGAGCACGTGAATCTTGTTATGAATCTTCAGCTCGCGGGAGGCGTGCACAAAGGTTTCATTGCGAAAGCTGTAGAACGGCTCGGAATAACCGGCGGAGGCAACGATTGCAGAGCAACCGACCAATTTGCCGGTGACCGAATCTTCGAGGACGAAGAAATAGCTCTCTTCACCGTTGAAGCTGACTTCAGCGGAAAACGAGGCTTCGCTTGCCGCGATCTTGTCGCTCAGGCGTTCAACGTCATCCGGCAAGGAAGTGACACCAATCGGGCTGTCCGCAGCCAGACGCTGTACCTCGCCCAGATCAGCCATTTGCGCGGGGCGCATCACCAGCATGGTGTCACTCCTTTCTCGTAACTCTTTTGGGGGAAATAAGCCGGCCCCTGGTAGGAGCGAGGCTTGCCCGCGAAGGCGGCGTGTCAGCCGATGATGATGGTGGCTGACACGCCGCCTTCGCGGGCAAGCCTCGCTCCTACAGAAGAGCGGGTCCGGCATAAAAATTGGGTTCGACGCCCGGAAAGCCCGGCGCCGAAGGGTCTATCAGGCTTGCGTCAGCTTGGCCGCAGCGCGCTCGAAACGATCCAGGCCAGCATCGATATCGGCGTCTTCAACCACCAGGCTTGGCGCGAAACGAATCACGTCAGGGCCGGCTTGCAGAATCATCAGGCCTTCACGCTCGGCGGCGTTGAAGATGTCTTTGGCCTTGCCTTTCCAGGCATCGCTCAGCACGCAACCGATCAACAGGCCCAGGCCACGCACCTGAGTGAACAGGCCGTATTTCTCGCCGATCTGCTCCAGACGGGCCTTGAACTTGTCGTGCTTGGCGTTGACACCGCTCAGCACTTCAGGGGTATTGATCACGTCGATGACGGCTTCAGCGACAGCGCACGCCAGCGGGTTGCCGCCGTAAGTGGTGCCGTGAGTGCCAACGACCAAGTGTTTGGCCAGGTCTTCGGTAGTCAGCATCGCCGCGATCGGAAAACCGCCGCCCAGGCTCTTGGCGCTGGTCAGGATGTCCGGGGTCACGCCGTAATGCTGATAGGCAAACAATTTGCCGCTGCGGCCCATACCGGTTTGCACTTCATCGAACACCAGCAGCGCGTTGTGCTCGGAGCACAGCTCGCGGGCGCCTTGCAGGTAAGCCAGTTCGGCCGGCAAGACGCCGCCTTCGCCCTGGATCGGCTCCAGCACCACGGCACAGGTCTTATCCGAAACAGCCGCTTTCAAAGCCGCCAGATCGTTATAAGGAACGTGGGTGATACCGGTAATTTTAGGACCGAAGCCGTCGGAGTACTTCGACTGACCACCAACGTTCACGGTGAACAGGGTACGGCCGTGGAAGCTGTTGAGCGCGGCGATGATTTCGTACTTCTCGCTGCCGTAACGATCGAACGCGACGCGACGGGCCAGCTTGAAGGCGGCCTCGTTAGCTTCGGCGCCGGAGTTGCAGAAGAACACGCGTTCGGCAAAGGTCGCGTCGATCAGCTTATGCGCCAGGCGCAACGCCGGCTCATTGGTGAACACGTTGGACACGTGCCACAGCTTGTTCGCCTGCTCGGTCAAGGCACCGACCAGCGCCGGGTGCGCGTGGCCCAATACGTTAACGGCAATCCCGCCGGCGAAGTCGATCAGCTCGCGGCCAGACTGGTCCCAGACACGGGAACCGGCGCCACGCACAGGAATGAATGCGGCAGGCGCGTAGTTGGGAACCATTACCTGGTCGAAATCGGCGCGTTCTACCGCAGCGTGCTCAACGGACATCGGAGTCTCCTGAAGAGGAACACTCGCCGGAAACTGGCGAGCGATGGGGGGATTGTAAGGACAGTTTTCAGCCCGGCCTTGTCGCCAAGCGACAACTTCTTATAGCGCAAACCCCGGTTTCAGCCGGGTTTACGGCAATGCGACATATAGGGTCGCAAAGGCGCAGTTTAAACCGCCGGCACAGGTTATAGGCAGGCTTGTCCAGTGGTGCGGTAAATATGTACCGCACCAGACCCGTCATCGTCTGTTTTGCTGGCGACTCATCCAAACGCTAAGGGAATAGCGCATGAGTCGACACGAAAACGATCGCCCCTCTAATGCCACCGGCAATGAATCCGCCACGCAGCCGGACGATCACTACCATCACCTGTTCAACAATCTGCCGACCTGGGTATTGGAAGCATCGGCCACCACACGAGATGCCCTCAAAACCGCCTCGCTTGCCACGCCGCACTGGCACAGCACCGCGACATCCCTGCAACACCAGTCGCTGAAAAAGCTCAGTCAGGAACACTGGACCCAGCGAAATCGCCTGGACTCAACGCTGTCGAAACTGCAAAGCGCACGCGCCTTCGCCGAACCTCTTCTAAGCGAAGCCTTGAAAACCCGATTTGATCTGGAACTGGACGTCAACACCACTTTCCTGCGCCTGTACATCCCGCAAACAGTGCCCTGGTTCGCAATCAAGACGGGCGCCGCACGCACCTGGACCGTGTCGCTGCTCGACGCCGCCCTGCATAACTTCCAGGAATCGGAAATGGCGGCTGATGCTTACGAGCCCGCCTCGACGTTCATTACCGAACCATCGCCCGCAGGGCAGTTCGATACGCTGCCGGCGATCAAACAGAAACTGACCGTCGCAGCCTTTGTGCGGCTGTGCCGGGAACTGGACATCGGCGCCCGGTACAACACGTACCTCAAAGACAACCTGGGGCTGACCAACCCGGTGGCTGGCGCGGTGTTGAAAGCGAAGGTGATCAGCTCGCACAAAACGGCACTCAAAGCGGCGCTGCAAATGGCCCATATCCGCAAGGATATTCCAGAGGATGCCTATCACTCGATCCTGCGCCTTGTGGAAGGACGTTCGGGGGCGCGCCTCAATGGCCAACCGCTGTACGGCCATGACCTGACCATCATGTCCTCCTCCCTGACCGGGATTGTCATTTTCGCAGCGAGCCTGGAGCGCGCACGCAAGGGAACGCGGATCATCGCCTACATTCCCGACGATCCCGAGCATCCGCTCAAGGAATACCCGAACACCCTGGCGTTCATGAACGAGCTGACCCGCAAGCTGCGCGCCCCGGCCTACCAGACATTTTTCAGCCGCTTCGTCGAGCATAAGGAAAGGGGGCATTTTTTCGCGGATCTTAACCGCCGCCTCCAGCGCGTGACCTGGCACCAGCACATGCGTGGCGACCCACTGCCGAGCTGGCGTGAAACGCCCATCGACAGGCCCAACCTGCGGTTCTCGATGACGCCGTTCAACGCGGACCTGTGGAATCTTCTTTATCAGCGACAACTGAACAAGATCCTCAACGATGCCAGCACGCTGGCCGTCTCCACCGCCTCTGCCGACCGAAACGCACGATGGGCATCGTGGGACGCCTTCAGCAAAGTGGCATCGATACTCCTTGAAATCGCGACGTTCGTGGCATTGCCGTTCGTCCCGCTTCTCGGCGAAGTGATGCTGGGTTACATGGCCTACCAGTTACTCGATGAAACCTTCGAAGGCATTGTGGAGTTGGCCGAAGGACTGAAAAAAGAGGCCGTCGGGCATCTGATCGCACTCGCTGAAACAGTAGTTGAGGTGGGTACATTCGCGGTGGGTGGTGTGATCGCTGCAGGCGCCTTCAGCCGCTTGCTTTCGCGCGAAGCGGTCGCGCTGGTCGACCCGCTCAAACCCGTCGCAACACCGAAAGGAAAAGTCCGCTACTGGAAGCAGGATCTAACCCCTTACGAACACGCACAGAGCCTGCCCGAAGGCGCAAAACCCGATCAGCTTGGCCTGTATCGCCACGGGGGCAAGACGCTGCTGCCCCTGGAAGGAAAACTGTATGCCGTGAAACCCGACGGCACATCCGGCGCGTTTCAGATCGAGCACCCAACCCGCGCCGATGCTTATCAGCCTTCTTTACTGCACAACAACCACGGCGCCTGGCACACCGAGCTGGAGCAACCGCTGGAGTGGGATCGGGAAACGGTCATGCGTCGTCTCGGCCAGGATGTCGAGTCGTTCAGCAACGCCGAGCGCGAGCAGGTCCTGCGGGTCAGCGGTTTTCACGACAACGCCGTGCGCGAGATGCATGCCGAACATTACCGCCCACCTTCGCTGCTGACCGACACGATCAAGCGCTTCAAGATCAACCGGGACATCGACACCTTTATCGAGCAGATCGGCAGTGATCAACCCGAGCACTATCGAAAGGCCGATGTGACCCTGCAACATCAGCTGCTGAGCGGCTACGACGCCTGGCCTGTCGACACGCCGATGCCGACCCCGCAAGCCCAAACATCAGCCTTCAGACAGCGGACCGCCGAACTCACCCGCAATTACCGCAGATCGCTGTTCGATCTACGCTATCGCGAACTGGAAAAAACCGATGACCTGCAAGTCCAGCGGCTGCTCGATGACGTAAAGGGATTACCCACCGATATCGCCGAGGAACTGGTGAGCAACGCGTCCGGCACCGAACTGAAGCAGCTGCACTCCGGCCGCACACCCCAGCGACTCAAGGATGCTGCGCTCAAAGCCATGGAAGCCGTGCGCGCGACCCGGGCCAGTGAAGGCTTTTATTCCGAAGCGCTGGACACCACCGACACCCACCGACTGGCCTTGCAAAGCCTGAACTCACTGCCCGATTTACCAGCCGAGTTGCGTATCGAAGTGCGGGACTACTCGGCCGAGGGGACGTTACGCGACAGCATTGGACAGCCCGATGCTCCGATTCAGAAAATACTGATTCGCGCTGAAGACGGGACTTACCAGGTTCACCAAGACGATGGTTCGACGCCGGGGGATTTTTATCAGGCCCTGTTCCGGGCGCTGCCGGATGCGCAACGCAATAAGCTGAACCCTTCGATCGCAGACGCCCGGGCACTTAAACAGCGCATCGCCGAACACGCGCTGGAGCAACCGGGTTTACGCAGGCTGTTCGCAAAAAATCCCCATCGAAAACCGTTCTATGACCCGACCACGATGCGCCTGCCCGGTGGTGCCGAGGGCTACAGTCGAATCAACCGCGAGACACCGACGCTCAACGACCGGGTTCGCGAGGTTTACCCCAACCTGCCTCCGGAAGAAATGCAGTCCATTGTTCAGGGACTGCAACTTCATCCCGATGGTGCTCGCGTAGAACTTTCACGTTTGAGGAGGGAGTTGGCCCGACTGCATCAGGACCTGCGTGCCTGGGTCAGTGACTCACCCACTGCCCATCCTGAAACCGGGAACCCACTCAGCGAGTTGGAGCAACAAGCCGAGCGAAACAATCGCCGCTTGCTGGCCCAGGAAGTCCAGCGTAGCTGGCGCCGACAGTCCAACCGGGATTTCGACACACCGGAGGGCGTGACCCAATATGTGCTCAGGTTTGCAGAGCCGATCCTCGGCGACTTGCCGTCACTGAATGCCGACTTCAGCCATGTGTCGCTGCTGTCCCTGGAAGGTACCCGCAGCGCGCAGGGCATTCCCGCGTTTCTACAGGGTTTCAGCGGGCTGCGCCGCCTGGAGTTGCGCCGCTTTTCCCTGGCCACCCTACCCGACCCCATCAGTCGAATGCCAGACCTTCACGCCTTGGTGTTAAACGATTGCGGCATCACGGTCGACGCCGCCGCTTGGTCGAAACTGACGTCATTGAACAAACTGGCCATGCTGGACCTGTACAAAAATACGTTTGAAACCCTGCCGCGTATCGACACGATGAGCGAACTGGAGCACCTGGACCTGAGCGACACCGGCCTGACAGGGATTCCGGCCAGCCTTCTACAACACCCGAAGCTTGAAACCCTCCTGCTGATGAACAACCGCATCAGCGAGTTGCCTGCCGGGTTATTCGAGAGTTCGCTGTATGACAAGCGCGGCCTGCACCTCACACACAACCCGCTTTCGAACAGCGCCCGAGAATTGATCAAACAACACCACTTCGAGACCGCCTACGACATGGGTGTCTTTGCCCCCGAGGCCGATGTTGATCGGGTCAAGGCGCTGTACCCCAGCATGGAAGTCGAGCAGGCAAGCGAGTTCGTCTACGAATTGCCGGGAAGCCTGGAGGATGGCCGCACCTACCTGACGCGCCTTGAAGAGGAGCTCACCCAGCTGAAAAATGATTTATCTGCCTGGACCGCCGATGTTCCGGACCGGCACCCCGTGACAGGCGAAGCGTTCAGCGTCGACCAACTCGCTGCCGAGCACGCCAACCGAGACGAATTCAAGCAGGCGCTTGAGAAGTGCTGGCAGCGTGAGTCTGAACTGGATGATTTCAACGACACACTTGAGCCGACGTTCGAACTCAGGGTTCGTCCGGTCATCAATGGAGAACTGCCGACCCTGAGTGCAGACTTCAGTCATGTTTCCGCGCTGGAGGTGCACAGTGCCCGGGGTGCTACGCGACTCGGGCGTTTCCTCGAATCCTTTTCCAACCTCAAGAGCCTGAGGCTGCGCGAGTGTGACCTTGGTGACATTCCCGATTCGGTCTTCAATATGGGGCGACTGCGCACGCTGTCGCTTCCCGAGTGCCGGGTCAGCCTGTCGGCAGAGACGGCAAGTGCATTGGCGGGAATGGTGCAGCTGGATTACCTCGACCTGGGCTTCAACCCGCTGGGGCGCACGCCGGATCTAAGCCAAATGCCCGAACTGTCGACCGTGCTGCTCAACGACGCCGGCATCACTGACATACCCGATGGCCTGCTTCAGCTGACGGATCTGGACTGGGCCGACCTGAGCATGAATGCGATTACCGAGGTGCCGAGCGACCTGCTGGAATTGCCAGTGGAGGTGGCTGAAAACATCACCTTGAGAGGCAATCCGTTTTCGGAGGAAAGCCTTGCGCGACTGGTCCGCTACTTTGAACTGACCCGTGCGGATTTTGGCGTGGACGAGGTCATCAACCGAGGTGAAATGCAGGTGTCCACCTCAGAGGGTTCCGAGATCGACGAGTAAATCAGCCGCGCTCGGACGGCACCGACGACAACTCGAATGGACTGCTGCTGCGCCGCTGGTTGCGATCTTCCCGCGGCGTGGCGCCGAAGAAGTTGCGGTAGGCGCTGGAGAAGTGCGGCCCCGAAGAAAAGCCACACGACAGGCCGATCTGGATAATCGACTTGCTGGTTTGCATCAACATCTGCCGGGCCTTGTTCAGGCGCAGCTCCAGGTAGTACTGGCTCGGCACGCGGTTGAGGTATTGCTTGAAGATCCGCTCCAACTGCCGACGGGACACGCACACGTGTTGGGCGATTTCGTCGGTGGTCAGCGGCTCTTCGATGTTGGCTTCCATCAGCAACACCGCTTGGGTGAGCTTCGGATGGCTGGAACCGAGGCGGTTCTGCAGCGGAATGCGCTGGCGTTCACCGCCCTCGCGGATACGCTCGACCACCAGTTCTTCGGAGACGGCACCGGCCAGTTCGGCGCCGTGATCACGGGCCAGCACGGCCAGCAACAGATCGAGAACCGACAGGCCGCCACACGCGGTCAGTCGATCGCGATCCCAATCGAACAGGTGGCTGGTGGCGATGACTTTGGGGAAACGCTCGGCGAAATCGTCCTGCCAGCGCCAATGCACGGCAGCGCGGTAACCGTCGAGCAAACCCAATTGCGCCAACGGGTAGACACCGGCGGACAAACCACCGATCACGCAACCGGCGCGCACCAGTTGTTTCAGCGAACTGCTGAGCGCCGGCGCGAGGGTCGTCGGCGGCTCATCGGCGAGCAAAAACAGTTTCTGGAAGTTTTCGAGCTTGCCGGCCCACGGCTCACCCGGCAATTGCCAGGCGCCTTCGGTCGGCGGTTCGGCCTGCAGAAACGACAATTCGTAGACAACATCCGGATGCACACGCTGGGCAACACGCAAGGCCTCCTCAGCCAGCGCAAGCGTCAGTGCTTTAGTGCTGGGCCAAATCAGGAAACCAATTCGATGGGCAGTCATGGCGGGCAATCCGAAACGAAAACAGTGATGAAGGCATGGGCCAATGCTAGCCCGTAAATGAACGCAAATCTCAAAACCAACAACGATCCCCTGTAGGAGCGAGGCTTGCCCGCGAATGCGGTGCATCAGTCAACATCATGGCTGTCTGAACCACCGCATTCGCGGGCAAGCCTCGCTCCTACAAGGGATCTAGGTCAGCTTCCAGGTTGCGAAGCATGCACTATCCCGGTGCGCAACGGGAGTTCGGTTTACTTCAGGCTGCCCGAGAGAAATTGTTGCAAGCGTTCAGACTGTGGATTGACCAGCACCTCACGCGGGTTGCCGCTTTCTTCGACGACGCCTTTGTGCAGGAACACCAACTGGTTCGACACTTCACGGGCAAAGCCCATTTCGTGCGTCACCACGACCATGGTCCGGCCTTCCAGCGCCAGGGCCTGCATCACCTTCAGTACGTCGCCAACCAGTTCCGGGTCGAGGGCCGACGTCGGTTCGTCGAACAGCATCACCTCAGGTTCCATCGCCAACGCACGGGCAATCGCCACGCGCTGCTGCTCGCCGCCGGACATGTGGCCCGGGTAAGCGTCTTTGCGATGGGCCACGCCCACCTTGTTAAGGTAGTGCTCGGCTTTCTCGCGGGCTTCGGCCTTGGACATGCCCAGCACGTGAACCGGCGCTTCCATGATGTTTTCCAGTGCGGTCATGTGCGACCACAGGTTGAAATGCTGGAACACCATCGACAGGCGCGAACGCATGCGTTGCAGCTGTTTCGGGTCGGCCGCCTTCAGCGCGCCGTCCTTGTTGGCGACCAGTTTCAGCTCTTCGTTGTTGAGCAGAATCTTGCCTGCGTGCGGCTGCTCCAGCAGGTTGATGCAGCGCAGGAAGGTACTTTTGCCGGAGCCACTGGAGCCGATGATGCTGATCACATCGCCAGCCGCCGCTTTCAGGGACACGCCCTTGAGCACTTCGTGACTGCCATAGCGTTTATGCAGGTCTTGGACTTCAAGTTTGTACATGCGGTCGGTTCTCACAAAAACAGTCAGTCAGTCGTTGAGCAAGCGCCCGTGACGCAGCGCTTCGCGCCCCGCCACCTTGGCCAGCCAGAAACCGGGTTGGGCATAACGCAGCCGTTCAATGGCAAACAGCACCCCGGACGTACCAGCACACACCGTGCTGACCCGATCCGATAACGGATCGATCACTTCGAAAATCTCGTCGCCGGCTTCGATCCACTCGCCGGGTTTACGCAAAAAGCTGATCACGCCCGGGTGCGGCGCGAACAGCAATTCGGTGCCTTCGAACGGCAGGCCTTCGCACGCTTCTTGCGCAGGCTTCGGCCATTCGCCGCTGATCAAGCCTTGCTCGGCGAGGAACGCCAGAATGCCTTCGGCGTAAGCCTCGGCGTCTGCGCGACCGGTATCGGCCTGACCACCTAACTCAATGGTAGTCGCCAGGCAGGCCAGCGGAATCTGTGCATCAGGAAACTGACGCGACAAACGCAGCCACGGCAGCGAGCAAGCCTCGTCAAAGGAACTGCCGCCGGAATCTTCCGCCAGCAGCCCCACTTTCACATTCAGGTGCGCGGCCAGCGAGCGCCATTGCGGCCAGTGTTGCGGCAAGGCGTACATGTGCAGCGCCGCTTCGGCATCGCAATGCAAATCCAGCACGACATCAGCGGTGCAAGCGTGGCTGAGCAAGATGCGCTGCATGCCTTGTAACTGGCTCGCCGCCGGAGGCAATGCCGCCAGTGCGTCGCTCATGGCCTGACGGATCAAGCGAATATTGGCGTGAGGATCATCGCCCAGGCGCCCTTCAAGCTCAGCGGCCACTGGCGCGCTCAGCTCGACGAAATCCCGGTTGAAGTTCTTGCCACTGCCCGCCTCGAAACGACCTTGATGGCTGCCTTGCAACAGTTGCCCCAGGCCCAGTGGATTGGCCACCGGCACCAGTTCGATCACACCGTTGAGCAAGCCTTGGGCTTCAAGTTCGGTCAGGCGCTTTTTCAGCTCCCAAGCCGTGCGCATGCCCGGCAATTCATCGGCGTGCAGGCTGGCCTGGATGTAGGCCTTGCGCTCGCCTTTGCCGAAGCGGAACACCGAAATCTGGCGTTCGCTGCCCAGGTGGTTCCACGGCAATGAATGATCGATGCGTTCCATATCAGTGCTTCCGCGGGGCCAGATAGCCCAGCCAGCGGCGCTCGGCCAGTTTGAACAGCTTCACCAGAATGAAGGTCAGGCACAGGTAGAACACGCCGGCCGTGATGTACGCCTCGAACGGCAAGTAGTACTGGGCGTTGACCGTGCGCGCGGCACCGGTGATGTCGATCAGGGTCACGATGGACGCCAGACTGGTGGTCTGCAGCATCATGATCACTTCGTTGCTGTACTGCGGCAGCGCCCGGCGCAGGGCCGACGGCAGCAGGATGCGCTTGTACATTTTGTAGCGCGACATGCCCATCGCCTTGGCGGCTTCGATCTCGCCGTTCGGCGTGGCGCGCAGGCTGCCGGCGATGATTTCAGCGGTGTAGGCGCTGGTGTTGATCGCAAAGGCCAGGCACGCACAGAACGTCGCGCTGGACAGCCACGGCCACAAGAAGCTTTCACGTACCGCTTCAAACTGCGCCAGACCGTAGTAGATCAAGAACAGCTGCACCAACATCGGCGTGCCGCGGATCACGTAGGTGAAAAGCCAGGCGCTCATGTTCACGACAGCATTCTTCGAGACACGCATCAGGCCAAGTGGCAAAGCCGCCAGCAGACCGAAGAACAGCGACAGCGCGAGCAATTTGAGGGTGGTCACCAGGCCGCCAAAGTACAGCGGCAAGGCCTCCCAAATGACGTTGTAGTCGAAGATCATAGATCAGCCGCCCTTACGCCTACCGAGTAGCGCTTCTCAAGGTGACGCAATGCCAGCAACGAGACACTGGTAATGACCAGGTACATCGCCGCCACTGCGAGGAAGAAGGTGAAAGGCTCGCGGGTGGCATCTGCCGCCTGCTTGGCCTTGAACATCATGTCTTGCAGACCCACCACCGAAATCAACGCGGTGGCCTTGGTCAGTACCAGCCAGTTGTTGGTGAAACCCGGAATGGCCAGACGGATCATCTGCGGCACCAATACCCGGAAGAACACCTGGAAACTGCTCATGCCGTAGGCCATGCCGGCTTCTGCCTGACCTTTGGGGATCGCCATGAAGGCGCCACGGAAGGTTTCCGACAGGTACGCACCGAAGATGAAGCCCAGGGTGCCGATACCGGCGGCCAGCGGGTTCAGGTCGATGTAATCGTCAAAGCCGAGCATCGGCGCCACGCGATTGAGCAGGTCCTGACCGCCGTAAAAAATCAGCAGGATCAGTACCAGATCGGGAATACCGCGGATTACCGTGGAATACAGGTCGCCCAGCCAGGCCAGCCAGCGAACCGGCGACAGACGCAATGCAACGCCGATCAGGCCCAGAAAGATGGCCAGGACCATGGACGACAAGGCGAGCTGAAGCGTCAGCCATGCGCCATCGAGGATGACAGCCCCGTAGCCTTTCAACATGATTCAGGTCCTCGAATGTTGGGATGAAAAAATGGCGCAAACCTCAGAGATCCTGTTGCTTGCGCCATTTCGGACTTGTCGCCGGGACGTGTTACTTGCCGTAGATGTCGAAGGCGAAGTATTTGTCCTGGATTTGCTTGTACTTGCCGTTCTCGCGAATGGCAGCGATCGCGGTGTTGATCTTGTCTTTCAGCGCGTCGCCCTTGCGAACCGCGATACCCACGCCGTCGCCGAAGTATTTGACGTCGGTGAAGGCCGGGCCAACGAAGGCGAAACCTTTGCCGGCGTCGGTTTTCAGGAAACCGTCATCCAGCAGCGTAGCGTCTGCCACGGTGCCGTCGAGGCGGCCAGCAGCCACGTCGAGGTAGATTTCGTTCTGCGAACCGTAAGGCTTGATCTCGGCACCCAGCGGGGCCAGGACTTCGCGGGCGAAGCGCTCGTGGATCGAACCACGTTGCACGCCGATGTTTTTGCCCTTCAACTCAGTCAGACCTTCGCTGACTTGAGTGCCAGCCTTCATGACCAGGCGAGCCGGGGTGTTGTAGTACTTGTTGGTGAAGTCCACGGATTTCTTGCGGTCTTCAGTGATCGACATGGACGACAGGATCGCGTCGATCTTGCGCACTTTAAGCGCCGGGATCAGACCGTCGAACTCTTGCTCGACCCACACGCACTTGACCTTCATCTCTTCGCACAGGGCGTTGCCGATGTCGTAGTCGAAACCAACGATGCTGCCGTCCGTTGCTTTGGACGCGAACGGAGGGTAAGCCGCTTCGATACCGATTTTCAGAGGTTTTTCATCAGCGAAAGTCGGCAGGGACAGCACGGACAGTGCCAGTGCGCCAAGCAGCACGAGTTTCTTCATCTTGGGACTCCATCGGTAAAGGGCTAAAACGGCAGAGTGAGCGACAGCCCAATATGCGAATGAGTGGAACCGGTAAGCGATGCTGCGTCGTAGGAATCGCGCGCTTTTTTCAACGCGAGCCACAACGAGCGAGTGATCGGCATTCTAACGACAGGCCCGAAGCCGATATTTCTTCAATGCGACAACTAATTACAGAAGCACTGAGAAAGCCGTTTGAGCGCGTTGACAGCCTTGCAAATTCATGCAAGAGCAAAAGACAGTGAACCGATCTACATTGCAAATTGCGGGCCTATTATTGGCAAACCCTTCTAATCCGGCAAGCGCAGCGTTATCTCTTATTTTTTGGCTGGGCTGGAGAGCCCCGGCAATGGGGGTTGGCGTTTCCCAATGCCCCGTCTCGGAGCGCACGGTTACACATTCAGTTACTTGAATAGGGGTGGGTAACAGTGGGAAAGCGCCTACAAGTGAAGCCGATAATTATTGGGCGTTGTTTATGCGGTGTCTGAACGGGCCTCTTCGGGGGCAAGCCTCGCTCCTACGAGGTTTGGTTGATCATTTCATTTGCATACGACGCAGCCCCGTAGGAGCGAGGCTTGCCCGCGAAGAGGCCCGAACTACCCACACAAAAACACCAGACATGAAAAAGCCCCACCCGGCGCAATGCCGGCGGGGCTTCGATGACTCAGGAACGGCGGGTTACGCGACGTTCATGATCTTGTGTTCATCAATCAAATGCTGCACCACACCCGGATCCGACAGGGTCGAAATATCCCCCAACCCATCGTATTCGGCGGTCGCAATCTTGCGCAGAATCCGGCGCATGATCTTGCCCGAACGGGTTTTCGGCAGCCCCGGCGCCCACTGGATCACATCCGGCGAAGCAATCGGGCCAATTTCCTTACGTACCCAGTTTTTCAATTCCAGACGCAGTTGCTCGCTCGGCTCTTCGCCACCAATCAACGTGACGTAGACATAAATGCCCTGCCCTTTGATGTCGTGCGGCACGCCGACCACGGCAGCCTCGGCGACTTTCGGGTGAGCGACCATCGCGCTTTCGATCTCGGCGGTGCCCATGCGGTGGCCGGACACGTTGAGCACGTCGTCCACGCGCCCCGTGATCCAGTAGTAACCGTCTTCGTCGCGACGTGCGCCGTCGCCGGTAAAGTACATGCCACGGAAGGTCTTGAAGTAGGTGTCGACGAAGCGGTCATGGTCGCCGTACAGCGTGCGCGCCTGGCCTGGCCACGAATCGAGAATCACCAGGTTGCCCTCGGCGACGCCTTCGATGATGTTGCCCAGGTTGTCGACCAACGCTGGCACCACACCGAAGAACGGACGTGCCGCCGAACCCGGCTTGAGGGCGTGAGCGCCCGGCAGCGGGCTCATCATGTTGCCGCCGGTTTCGGTCTGCCACCAGGTATCGACGATCGGGCAACGGGACTTGCCCACATTCTTGTAGTACCAGTCCCAGGCTTCCGGGTTGATCGGCTCACCCACCGAACCGAGCAGGCGCAAACTGCTGCCATCAGCACCTTCAACAGCGGCTTGACCCGACGCCATCATCGCGCGGATCGCAGTCGGCGCGGTGTAGAGGATGTTGACCTTGTGCTTGTCGACGATCTTCGCCACCCGGGTGATGTCCGGATAGTTCGGCACGCCTTCGAACAGCAGCGTGGTCGCGCCGTTGGCCAATGGGCCGTAGACGATATAGCTGTGGCCAGTGACCCAGCCGACGTCGGCGGTGCACCAGTAGATTTCGCCCGGGCGGTAGTCGAACACGCGCTCGTGGGTCATGGCGGCGTAAAGCAGGTAACCGCCAGTGGTGTGCTGCACGCCCTTGGGCTTACCGGTGGAACCGGAGGTGTAAAGGATGAACAGCGCTTCTTCGGCGCCCATCTCTTTCGGCGCGCAGACACTGCCCGCCACTTTCATCAGGTCTTCGTACCAGATGTCGCGGTGCTGGTTCCACTTGATGTTGCCACCGGTGCGCTTGCACACGATGACCTTCTGGATACTGCTGGTTTCCGGGTTGGTCAGCGCGTCGTCGACATTGGTCTTGAGCGGGATCTTCTTGCCGGCACGAATGCCTTCGTCAGCGGTGATGACCACTTTGGATTTGCAGTCGATGATGCGACCGGCCAGGGCTTCCGGCGAGAAACCACCGAACACCACCGAGTGAATCGCGCCGATCCGGGTGCAGGCCAGCATGGCGACCACGGCTTCGGGGATCATCGGCATATAGATAGTCACCACGTCGCCGCGGTGTACATCCTGACCGCGCAAGGCGTTGGCGAACTTGCAGACTTGTTCGTGCAGCTCGCGGTAGGTGATGTTGCGACTTTCGGCAGGGTCATCCCCTTCCCAAATGATCGCGACTTGATCGCCGCGCTCGGCCAGATGACGGTCGAGGCAGTTGTAGGAAACGTTGAGGGTGCCGTCGGCGAACCATTTGATGTCGACATGGTGATCGTCGAAAGACGTCTGTTTCACCGTGGTGAAAGGCTTGATCCAGTCGAGGCGCTTGGCTTGCTCGCGCCAGAAGCCGTCCGGGTTGACGACCGACTGCTGGTACATGGCTTTGTAGGTTGCCTCGTCAGTCAGCGTATTGGCCAGAACCTCGGGACGAACGGGATACAGAGAAGCCGCACTCATCTTTCTTACCTCGGTGGAATAGTTGTTTTTGTATGGCTCCAGTTGTAGCCGGGCCGCGCCTATAGAACCATTCGACGATGGTAGTAACAAGCCCCTACAAATTACCGTGATAAGCCCAGAACACACCTCCCAAACACACCGCAACCCCTGTAGGAGCGAGGCTTGCCCGCGAAAAACGATAACGCGGTCTCCCTGAATAACCCCTCCGCCGAAACCGCCATTTATTCCTTCCTACCACCTTATTCGCTGATTGTTACGAAATCCGTCAAAGGTGTTTATCAAAACCCCACCTATATGAATGCACCCCCCACGCCTAAAATCCGCCTCGCCAACAAGGCAACGTGATTAACCAAGTTGCAGCCCCCACGAAGGCAGTTAATCCAAGACTCTTTAATCAAGCTCCACACGCAACCCCAAAAAGGTTGCGTGACCCCATTCGACCTCTAAAAGGTAAATCTGAAATGAAAGCTTTATTAGTTCTGGCCCTCAGCAGCCTGTGCGCAACCGCCATGGCAGACGAGGTCCCGACTGATGTCGCACAGCAGAAACCAGCCATCGAGGAATACACTTACTCGACTCACTTGGACGTCGCCAAAGTTATCTCCATGAGTGAAGTCCCCAATGTGTGCGAAGTTGTTCCGGTAAAAATGGAATACGACGACTCCCAAGGTCAACGCCACATCCTGCGCTACAGCATCATGGGTAACGGCTGCACCAACGGCTGATCGTGACTGCACCGAATCGGACCCTGTCAGCTGATCGCTAACGGTCGATTCCAGCCCGGCTTCGGCCGGGCTCAGTTGTGTTTTGAAGCGGTGAAACCCCTTGCAAAACACAAGATGTAGTGAAAAACGCAGTTTTTGGCTGTTTTTTGAACAAATTCGATTCAGCGTCAAAATTAACGAAAAAAAATCTGCACCGGCCAAAGCCCTGTAATACCTCGGTTTGCTCCAAAAACCATCCCTTTCGGCCACTCCATGAGCCGATTCGCCGCACCACGCCGGCAAAAATTTCCCTATAATGCCGGCTTAAACGGGCCTGCAATATTCCCTTACAGGGACGAAAAGCCAGTCTGAAGCCCACGCCGAAGTCCTCACCGATTTCTGCGCCCCTCAGAGGCTCTCGGAACCCCGTACAAAATTATGTTTATTTGCCTGCGTGTACCGCTGCAAAAAACGCTATCCAACGCGGCCAGTACGGCCGTGTGAAAAACAACCAATCAGTTTTCACACGGGCATCTGGCCCTCACGCAGGAGACGACACGTCATGCTGAGCTGGGACGAATTCGACAAAGAAGACAGCGGCGAGACCGTGGTAAAAGGCGCCAACGCCGGCCACGCGACTGAAGCCAACATGGACCGACTCGACACCGCTGGTGGTGTCGCCGCTCAAGAAGCTCGCGCCGTCACCGCGACCGACTCTGCCGCCATCGCCCGTGCCAAAGCTGCCCTGGACAACCTCGACATCGCCGAAGGCCTCGCCGAACTCGAAGGCGCCTCCGCCCGTGTCGCCGTCGACGAAAAGCGCATGATCAACTGCCGCGCCGACCTCAACCAACTCGTACCGTTCAAGTACGACTGGGCCTGGCAGAAATACCTGGACGGCTGCGCAAACCACTGGATGCCGCAAGAAGTCAACATGACCGCCGACATCGCCCTCTGGAAAGACCCGGAAGGCCTGACCGACGACGAGCGCCGCATCGTGATGCGCAACCTCGGCTTCTTCTCCACCGCCGACTCCCTGGTTGCCAACAACTTGGTGCTGGCCGTGTACCGCCTGATCACCAACCCGGAATGCCGCCAGTACATCCTGCGCCAGGCCTTCGAAGAGGCGATCCACACCCACGCCTACCAGTACTGCATCGAATCGCTGGCCATGGATGAAGGCGAGATCTTCAACATGTACCACGAGATCCCATCGGTCGCGAAAAAAGCCACCTGGGGCCTCAAATACACCCGTTCGATCTCCGATCCGAAGTTCGAAACCGGCACCGTCGAAACCGACAAAGAGTTGCTGCGCAACCTGATCGCCTACTACTGCGTTCTGGAAGGCATCTTCTTCTACTGCGGCTTCACCCAAATCCTCTCCATGGGCCGCCGCAACAAAATGACCGGCGTCGCCGAGCAGTTCCAATACATCCTGCGCGACGAATCCATGCACCTGAACTTCGGCATCGACGTGATCAACCAGATCAAAATCGAAAACCCGCACTTGTGGGATGCCGAGATGAAGGAAGAAGCTTCGCAGATGATTCTGCAAGGCACTCAGCTGGAGATCGAATACGCGCGTGACACCATGCCTCGCGGCGTGTTGGGGATGAATGCGGCGATGATGGAGGACTACCTCAAGTTCATCGCTAACCGTCGTCTGTCGCAGATTGGGTTGAAGGAAGAGTATCCAGGAACGACTAACCCGTTTCCGTGGATGAGCGAGATTATGGACTTGAAGAAAGAGAAGAATTTCTTTGAGACAAGAGTTATTGAGTATCAGACTGGTGGGGCGTTGAGCTGGGATTGATGGTGGCGTAGCGCCATGCTATAACAGTGAAAGCCTAATGGATGCTTAGCTGTATAAATAAAAGCCCCGCAAGTGCGGGGCTTTTTTATAGGAGATTAAAATGCACACACCAATATTACTTGACTACCATGCTCCTCATGGCACGTCGAAAATTAGAAGCTTTTACATTGACGAAAATCTCTACATTTCATTGGAAGATGTTGTTCTCACGCTAGCAAAAACAAATTCGGCAATAAATGAAAGTGGGAAAACTGGTCTCGGTCAATTAGTACAAGCGCAACGCGATGTTCTAGATAGCGATGAATACAAGCACTTCCCGGCCAGTGATGACTTATCCACATCTCCAAGAACCGAAGTTTTCATAACGGAACCTGGTTTATACAGAATCATTTCACGCGACAGCACCCCAGCAAGCAAACTATTCCAAAGATGGATATTCCACGAAGTAATACCTTCTGTAAGAAAGCATGGAACATACCCAGCACCAGTTAAGCAAGGCGGCTCCGAGATAATGTCTCTCGCCCAGAACCTTGCACAACACACCAACTTACTTATAAAAGAAATAGAAGAGCGGGAGAAACTCGCCAACGAAACTAGACTTCGATTTGAAGAAACTGAGAGACAACTGGAAGAGATAAATCAAAAAATTGAGACAATTTCACTTCCCAATGACAATTCCGACCTTATAGATATCGAAAACTATTGTTTAGAGAAAGATATAACTATTGACCAAAAACACTTGAGAGCCATGTGTGCAAAGCTGTGTTTGGAGCAAAACATCGCTTACACCAAAAAGAAAAACTCTGAAATACACTTGGATTATCTGTATCCATCCTTACTAATCAATGAAGCCATAAAGTTAATACGGAGCTAATGATGGGCGAACTAATGCAGTCAGAACTACCATTAGAACTACCTTCAGCGTCATTTGCAGAAATCGATGGGATACAGATGGGGGTTTTGAATGACACAACCCCATACCTTACAGAAAGAGGGCTAGCCAGGCTTTGTGGCGTAAATCCAAAAACGATCAGTGATTTAGCTAACAACTGGCACGATGAAGTTTTCAAGCCCAGAGGAAAAAGAATCAAACAGCTATTAACTCAGCAAAATTTTACTGCTGAACGAATAGTTGTCAAAACAGAACAAAACGGCCAAAAAATTAGCGCCTACCCAGACACCGTCTGCATGGCGATTTTAGAATATTACGCATTTGACTCCGACAGCACAGACCCTCAAATAGCGCAAAGAAATTATAGACTCTTAGCACGAAGAACACTTAGAGCCTTCATCTACGAGGGAGTTGGGTTTTCACCCGAGACACTAAAATTAGATTCATGGCGTCATTACCACGATCGGATTTTATTAAATAAGCTACCTACAGGGTTTTTTAGCGTTTTCAGAGAAATCGCAGATATTGTAATATCTGCAATTGAATCTGGACTGATTATTGACACACATACAGTTCCAGACATTAGCGTTGGACAGATGTGGGCGAGGCACTGGGCAGCGGAAAATCTCGAAGAGGTACATGGGGAACGAAAAAAGCACCCTCACGAGTATCCCGACTACTTTCCCCAATCAGCAGCGAAAACCGAGGCAAATATCTATCCCCTCAGTGCCTTGGGTGAGTTTAGGATCTGGTTAGAAACAACATACCTCCCTCAAAAATTTCCAGCGTACTTGCAAAAGAAAATCGCTCAAGGACTTATTCCACAAAGCACTGCAGGCGCATTGCTCTTATCTCTTAAAAAACCAGATTAAGCATTCGTTTCTAGGATCTAGGCGAATACGATAAGTCGCCTAGATTTAGAGGATCTTTCCTACACAAAAACAGTACATCAAGACATTGACGTCGTATTCCTACCATTATTAAGCTACATGGAGGTGCCTAAGAAACGCCCAACGTAGAAGCTGACTATTCACACAGAACCGCATGTTGTCTCCAAGACATCTGCGAGACCTTGTGTGAAGAGATTGCTTGTTGGGATTTCTTACATCCTCTACGTCGGGCTCTGGCTCTACCCATTTTCATTCGTAGAGGTAATGGATATGCCCATACAACAACCCATCAGCTCTCCCGCCTCTTTGGAGACCGGTCATGTCTGATCCCTTCATCCCCACCGTCTTCATCCGCCAAAACCTCGACCTTCACGCTCTCCTCCTAGAAAATCAACCATGGTTCTGCGCCCGCGATCTGGGGCGCTTGATGGGTTTCCACCTGAGTGATCGCATAGTCAGCAAACTGGATGAAGATCAGCGGCACACGTTGCTGATCGACTACCACGGCCAACCGCAAAAGTGGCTGATGCTCAGCGAATCAGGCGTGTATGCGTTACTGGTGTATCACTACGCGCCAGGGAATCGGTTGTTGCGAGAGTGGCTGACTCATCAGGTAGTGCCGGCCTTGCGCGATGCGGGACAGTCGAAAAATTCGGATCGGCCGATGTTGAGTTTGTTGGATTGGCCGGAGATGTCGTTGAGTCTGTTGCATTGGCAGGATGAAGGCTGGATTCGGCTACGGGATATGCCTTATCTGTTGCTGAATCGCACACGGCGGCGGGTGCCGGTGGTTAAGCCCTGGTGGCGAAGGGTTTTGGAGCTGTTTCAATTTTCAAAGCATTCAGTCGGCTAGGCTTCGTAGGATCGCCAGCACGAAACATCTCTTTTTTCTGTAGGAATTTTCGTAGACAGCCGTAATGGCCACTCAGTATCGTCCGAGGGTTTTCAACCTTCGGCGATTTTATGAGCGTAAAGAAAAAAGAAAGCGATTGGAGCATTCCCGAGATTAGGGCTGCGGTGGATGCGTATTTGAAGATGCTCGCGCTAGAGCTAAGCGGTCAGAAATTCATGAAGACTGTAGAAAATCTTGCGCTCCGCGAAGCGGCCTTACCCACTCGCACCGAAGGCTCTGTTGAATTCCGTATGCAGAACATCTCCGCTGTTCTGATGAAAATGGAGCGGGAGTTCATCAGAGGATACAAGCCTGCCAGAAACGTCGGTTCGAACGTCGAAGAGGCAATCCGAGCGGTGCTCATTGAAAAAGGCGTTAAACCCGGCGATCCCACGGCTCCGACAGCTGATGAAGAAACGCTGGAACGAAGAGCGGCCGCGCTGGAGAAACTACCTCTTGAAGATGAGCCTGAAGGAATTTTGAAGCCGAAGCGAGCTCCTGCCCAAGGCACTTCCTTCATACGTGACCCCAAAGTTAGAGCCTGGGTTCGTAAGAAAGCCAAAGGTATATGCGAAGGATGCCGTCAACCAGCACCCTTCACCAAAAATGACTCGCCCTATCTTGAAGTCCACCATGTTAAGCACTTGGCGAATAAGGGCTCTGATCGAACACGCAACGCTGTGGCGCTTTGTCCGAACTGTCATCGACGCTGTCACCACTCGAATGACAGCGAGGAATTCACTGAGTCGCTTTATCAGACAGTGAAGCGGTTGAAGCGTGAGTAATTGGCGTTGATGCTCAAGCTCATTGTTCATGATGAAGCTGTTATTGAATGGGAAATCGCCTTCGCGAGCAGGCTCACTCCCACAGGTTTGGTGTGTTACCGCACATTTTGCGGTGTGTTGAAATCAGTCAGTGCAACCCGCCCCGCCTCCCGCTATTAATACCCTCCCCCACTCAAGGACCCGAGCCCACCATGAAATTCGACCTCGCCTACTGCCTCAGCCTCGACGACAAGCTGTCGATCTATGACGTGCGCGATTTGAATTTCGACGAAACCATGGAGTTCGATTCCGCCAAGGAACACTTCCAATGCCCCAACGATGCCTGCCGCTTGGCCTTCGATACGGCGAATGTGCTGACGACGTTCAACGCCAAGAACGTGAATTACGTGCGCACCCCGCACTTCAAGAACACGCCCAGTACTCGGCATGTGGCGGAGTGTCCTTATGTCAGTCTCAAGGCGTCGACGTCAGGTGTGGACGCGGACGGTGCGGAAACGGATGACAGCCGCGAGGAGCATTTCCCGTCGGAGTTGTTGCTGACTCGGCGTGAGTATGTGCGTAAGCCGTCGAACCCGGCGGTGGCGGCGGATGTGGTGCGGGACGATCCGAAGCCAACCACTGTGGCTAGCCACACAGAGCACCCGAGCCGCGAAACGGCACCGGACAAGACCAGCGTCTTCGCCCACCCGGTGGAGTGTTTTGTGTCGAACTTCGAGGACAAGGACCTGCTCAAGCGCATGCCGCTGAAGATTGGCGAGCACACGGCGCCTTATGGGTCGTTCTTCAAGAAGATCGAATACCTGACGGACAATAAGGGGCTGATTTACTGGGGCAAGATCAAGGAGATCAAGGATTACACCCAGAGCTTTCGCATCGATTTCGAACAGAAGGTCTGGTTCAAGCAGGCGGATGAGGCGAAGAAGAAGCCTTATTCAGTCAACGTTTACCTGAGCAAGAAGCTGATCGAGAACTACCGCAAGCGCAAAGCGTTTCTGGAAGAGATCAAGCATGCCATCGACAGTGAGGCGGAGTTGTATTGCTTCTTTTATGGCGTGACGCCGGAGCTGAAACAGGTGCCGAGCAAGAAAAACCCCGAGCAGACGTTCGGGGTGTTCAGTGCGAATATTGAGAACCTGGATCACTTCATTATTCGGGAAGCGCCGGGGTTCAAGGGTTAAGAAACCGGATCACGGCGTTATCACGACGGCTCATTGCGCTTCGAGATTAAGCTGCCTTTCGAACGCCCATATTTCCCGTTTCACTTCCATGCGCCGTTCACGGGCTGCCTGAACCTTAGGCTCATCAAGGCCGCCATAACGGCGCAACCAATGAACGATCATTTCCTCATCGGGGTAGTAATAGTCCTTGTGCCCTTTGCTACTTCGTGGGGTGTCGTTCATATCGCCATCGAAGCGCGCAGCCGAGAACTCGTCCGAGGGCAACGTTCCCCATTCAGCGGCGCAATCCTCAAATATCCAGGAAATTTCATTGATGTGCTTTTGCGCACCGCGATGACCGCGTTTGTAAAATACGTACTCACCGCAACTCTTCAGGAAACGCTCCATCATCGGCTCGTCATCGACCCAGCGAAGGATGTCGTGCTGCACCGCATGGCGCATCAGGCCGTTTATCCAACGATCGGCAAAGCGGTGAACAAAACCCTCGATATCCGCTTTTTTCGCGTCCGCGAAAATCATGCAATAACGGGTTTGCACATGGATGACGAACAACACGTGCTTGCGCTGAACGGTGATGGCGTGGACCAGCCACTGTTCGGCAAATTCAACCGGCTCATCGTCCTCGATAACGGGCGATGGTGGCTTCTCCACAGGGCTGATTTTCTTGCCCTTGTGGACGCGACTGAAAAAGTTGCTGGCAGCTTCGGTGCAATTGAAGATCAACATCCCTGGTCCTGTGATTAATACTGTGTGTGATGGTCAGTCCTCTCGCACGGACATGACATCCTCCCGCGAAAAATGGTGTCAGCGCAAAGATTCATTCTTGCGAAAAAAACTGCGGATACCAACCCTGAAATAGAGCGGTGATTTAGCTGGCCCACATACTCAGCATCACCAACAGCAGCAAACCCACATACACCCGCGCATGCACCCGATCCGGAATCCGCCCGATCCAAGGCGTAGCCAGCCGAATCCCCACCAACGATCCCATCGTCAACACCGCAAACGCCAACAGATCCACATAGCCGATAAACCACGGTCCCAGATCAAACTCACTGAACCCCGCCATCGCCATGTAAGTCAGCGTCCCGGTCAATGCCACCGGCAGGCTTAACGGATTGGCCATGGACGTCGCCTGACTCATGCTCAACCCACACCGTCGCAACAACGGCACGGTCATGACGCTGCCACCCACGCCGAGAAACGTCGCGACCGCGCCGATTCCTGCGCCACCACCCGACACTTCCGCCCTCCCCAATCGCCGTGGGATTGCGGTGTCGGACGCTGTTAGAAAACCGCGTCGGAACAGGCAGTCGAAGATGGTTACGCCCAGGTACGCGATGAACGCATAACGAATCAACCCACCACTCACCCACATCGCGGCGCCCGCTCCGACGATTGCGCCCAGGCCGATGAATGCGCCCAACGGCCACAGGTAATGGCGAATGAGATGACCGGCGCGGTGATGTTTTCGGGTGGCGATCAACGCATTGACGATCATCACGCCAGTCGAAGTGGCCACTGCAATGTGCATCGCCGATTGGCCGATAGGGTCGTCGACACCGTGGCTGGCAGTGAGCAGGCGGTAGAGCAATGGCACCACGACGAAGCCGCCACCAAAACCGAACAACACCGCGGTGACACCCGTCATGCAGCCGAAAAATGCCAATAAGAGATAAAACATCACGCGTCGTCCATTGAGTGAGAGCGGTCGACAATAGAGCGATGCGCCTTGGCCTGCTTCAGCAAGTCAGCCAATAATGTTCGCGTTTACGCCAACCGCGAGAATCCGCTCAATGCGCAATGTTTCGATCAATCTGCTGGACGACACGCCCCGCTCGGTGGTGGCGATCGGTACGGATTATTCCCACGGCCATGTGTTGCCCCGTCATACACATCGGCGGGCACAACTCCTGTATGGCGCCACGGGGGTGATGCAGGTCAGCACGCATGACGGCAACTGGGTTGTGCCGCCGCAGCGGGCGGTGTGGATTCCGGCGGGAGTGGCGCATGAAGTGCTGATGCTGGGGGTGAGCACGCGCAGTTTGTACATCGAACCTGGCGCGGTTGATCTGGGGGCTCGTTGCCAGGTGATCAGTGTGTCGCCGTTGATGCGGCACTTGTTGATGGAGGCGGTGGAGGTCCCGCTGGCGTATGACGAGGCCGGGCGCGATGGCGCGCTGATCGACTTGTTGCTGCATGAGCTGGCGCGCAGTGCTCACTTGCCGTTGCACATTCCCCTACCGGTCGATGTGCGGTTGCTGGGGTTGTGCCAAGGCTTTTTGCAGCGGCCCGACGCGCATCAATCGCCACAACAATGGGCTGATCATTTGCACATCAGCTTGCGCACGTTCAATCGGCTGTTCCGCCAGCAGACGGGGTTGAGTTTCAGCCAATGGCGCCAGCGGGCCTGTGTGGTGCTGGCTTTGGCGCGGTTGGCGGCGGGGACGCCGGTAACGCGCATTGCGCTGGATTTCGGTTATGACAGCCCGGCGGCGTTCTCGACGATGTTTCGCCGTGTGCTGGGACAGGCACCGTCCGTCTGGATGGAGGGGGCGAAACAGTAAAAATCAAAAAATGAGTTTGATCCGGGCGCAAAACAACTGTACAAAATCACAGTACTTTTTGGATTAGCACTCTCGAGCCCGGAGAACACCATGGCCTCTCTTGCGATGAAAATCACCTTGGAACGTATCGCCCTTTTCCAATTCACCCCGGCCCACTGTGCCCAGGCCCGAGCGATGCTGGGTTGGAGTGTGGAGGAGCTCTCGGAGGAATCCGGTGTCTCCGTGGACGCCATTGTGCGATTTGAGGATGAACGCGATGTGCTGGACGTCACCCGACTGGCGTTGGCGTATCGGTTTGAATCCGAAGGCCTGGTGTTCTTCCCGGGATTTGCGCCGGGTCGGGGGATGAATGTGAAAGGGTCGACGCCTGATCCGGTGGGTCGGGCGGACTACGCGATGGTTGAGTGAGGAGTCAGCAGATGAATGGAATCGATGAATGCGACAGGCACGGTCATCCGTCTTCGGGTGATGCGGATGCGGGGGAGATGAGGGCCAAGGCCGAGTTCCTCATGAAGATCGGCATGCTGCTC
This sequence comes from Pseudomonas sp. LBUM1660, assembly GCF_059695935.1. NCBI lineage: Bacteria > Pseudomonadati > Pseudomonadota > Gammaproteobacteria > Pseudomonadales > Pseudomonadaceae > Pseudomonas > Pseudomonas sp. LBUM1660. The sequence goes on from NZ_CP166795.1 coordinate 4,737,706, forward strand.
GACACCGGTCAGTTGGGCAAGGTGGAAGCGGCGCAAAGGCTAGGGCTGTCGGCGGGGGAAATGGATGAAATTCTCGACGGGAACGTTCGCGATCTGACGGTGGCGAAGATCGCGGGCCGCTCCATGGCGAGCGGCCCGACGGCAGAGGATCAGGCGTTCTGAGTGACGACCAGATCGCTTTCATTTTCCAATCCGGACCACCAGGTTCTCCCCCGCTGCGGATACATGACGTTGAACGCCTCGCCCATTTGCGGCGTGGTGATCGACACATTACGTTCCCAGGCCAACGCGAGGATCCGGTCGAAGGGCTCGAACCAGGCGTGCATCGACAAATCGAAGGTGCCGTTGTGAATAGGCAATAACCAGCGTCCTTTGAGGTCGATGTGCGCTTGCAGGGTTTCCTCAGGCTGCATGTGAATGTGCGGCCACTCGATGTTGTAGGCGCCGGTTTCCATGAGGGTCAGATCGAACGGGCCGTGCTGTTCGCCGATGCGTTTGAAGCCATCGAAATAACCGCTGTCGCCGCTGAAGAAGATCCGCGTGTCGCCATCGATCATCACCCACGAGGCCCAGAGCGTGCTGTTGCCATCGAACAGGCCGCGCCCGGAAAAGTGCTGCGACGGTGTGGCAATAAACTGGATGCCATCGACTTCCGTGCCCTGCCACCAATCGAGTTGGCGCACTTTGCTCGCATCGACGCCCCACTTGATCAGGGTGTCGCCCACGCCCAGTGGTGTCAGGAAGTAGTTGGTCTTGTCCGCCAGTTTGAGCACCGTTTGATAATCGAGGTGGTCGTAGTGGTCGTGGGACAGGATCACCGCTTCTATCGGCGGCAATTCTTCAAGACTGATCGGTGGCTGGTGGAAACGCTTGGGGCCGGCCCACTGCACCGGTGAGGCGCGCTCGGCGAAGACCGGGTCGGTGATCCAGAATTTGTCCCGCAGTTTCAGCAGTACGGTGGAGTGACCGAGGCGATAGACGCTGTGGTTGGGGGCAGCAATCAACGCGGCCTGGGTCAGGGCTTGCACCGGGACGGGCGCCGTCGGGCGAGTGTCGCGCGGTTTGTGGAAAATCATATTCCACATGATGCGCAGCATTTTTCGGAAGCCTTCACGTTGCACAGGCACATGATTTTGAAACAGCCCTTGTGCCTGACGGGAAGCTTCAGGCGTGGAGGCGTTGTCCGCAGGGGAAATTGAATTGGCCATGACTGAGGAACTCCAGAAAAACCGCACAGAGCGGTGTTTCACGGTGGGACGATAAATGGCCAAAGCACGCACGCATCAGCCGGAGATTCTATTGTTCACTGTGCAGGATTAACGAAACATTACACTGCACAGTGTAGTTTCTAGGTTGCATCAAAGCCGATCACAAGTAAACTGCCGAGTGTAATTCTTCTCTGCCCACTGCCGAAGCGTACTTATGACAGCTCCACAGCGCCTCACCGACCGAAAACGCGAAGCCATCATCCAGGCGGCGATTGCCGAATTCCGTGCCAACGGTTTCGACATCACCAGCATGGACAAGATCGCCGCCACCGCCGGCGTGTCGAAGCGCACGGTGTACAACCACTTCCCCAGCAAAGAAGAATTGTTCGCCGAGATCCTCAATCAACTGTGGGCAAGGGTGACGGCCGAACAGGAAACGTCCTACCGCCCTGACCTGCCTCTGCGCGAGCAAATGCGCCTGATGTTGCAGGCGAAGTTGCAGATGCTGGGCGATGACAATTTTCTCGACCTGGCGCGGGTGGCGATCGCTGCCACCATCCATTCTCCCGAGCGTGCGCAGAACATGGTGGCCCGGATGGGTGAGCGTGAAGAGGGCCTGACCGTGTGGATCCGAGCCGCCCAGGCGGACGGTCGATTGAAGCCGGTCGACCCCGAATTTGCCGCGCAGCAGATCCAGGGAATGCTCAAATCCTTTGCGTTCTGGCCGCAGATTTCCATGGGGCTTCCGGCGCTTTCAGACGAAATGCAAAGCACCGTGGTGGAGTCGGCGCTGGACATGTTCCTGGCCTGTTATCAGCGCTGAATCGAGCTGCCATAAATGACAATCTCTGCCGGAAGATCGATCACGGGACGCGCTGAATAAAACGCGGCAATGTGTTTCAGAATGAAACTGGCGCGGGGGCTATAGTGAGCGTCAGTCCCAGCGCCATGCAGAGAGCATCATGACCACCCCGACCCACGAAACCAAACCCGTCGCTGCCGTCGATCACCTGCGCTTTCACCGCGCCCACGCTCACTTGGCGCCGACGTTCGGCAACGACAAGTTTGCCCTGCGCGCCGAGGCCTTTGCGCGGTTCTTCGGTACACCGACTTTCCTGGGCGCCCAAACGCTGATCGTCGCGGTCTGGATATGCCTTAACGTCTCTGGCGTGACCCAGTTCGACGTTTATCCGTTCATCCTGCTCAACCTGGCGTTCAGCCTGCAAGCGGCGTATGCCGCCCCCCTGATTCTGCTGGCCCAGACCCGTCAGGCGGCGCGGGACAAAGCCCAGTCCGATGCCGACGCCCTGCACCGGGAATCCCTCGCCGTGGCCAACAGCGAACGACAGGCACAAGCGGCACAGAACACCGCGCAACTGCTGGAGTTGCTTGAGCAGAACACCCGGCTGACGGAAATGACCAAGACCCTGACCGAGCGCATTGAAAACCTCACCTCGGAAATGCATCAGCATTTAGTGAAAGATCATCCGAAGAATTAGCACCCGGTCACGGTAATTGAAGCGCCCGCCCCAGCTCATCGAACAAGGTCACCACCGAGCGCAACGCTCGGCAGTCCGGACGGGTCAGCAACCACAGCGCGGTGTCGTAGCCGTGCAACGGACCGGTCAGCGGTTGCAGGTGGTCACCGATCAAAAAGTCCGGTAACGCCGCGACGCCCAGCCCGGCACGTACCAACTCGGTCACCGACAACATGCTGTTGCAGCGATAACCGGGCGTGACGCCGGGCAGTTGCTGGCGCCGCCACGCAACGGTGGGATGGTCGGGAAGAAAGTCATCTGGCGCGATCCAGGTCAGCGAGGCCAGGTCTTCAGGATCGACCGATTTCAGGTACGCCGCGCTGGCACAGACCCGATAGGAAATATCCGCCAGACGTCGTCCGACCAAATGCTCGGGCGGTGTGCGAGTCAGTCGCAAGGCGATGTCGGCATCCCGGCGGCTGAGGTTGGCGAAGTCGTTGGAGGTGCTCAGTTCGAGGGTCAGCGCCGGGTAGGATGGCATGAACTGCGCCAGTGCTGGCAGCAGCAAGCCTTGCAGAACGGAGTCGGTGCAGGTCAGCCGCACCGTGCCGCTGATGACTTCACCGCCCTGCTCCACGCCAATGCGCGCCGCGTCCAGCGCTTGTTCCGCCCGTTCAGCTTGCTCGGCCAGGGTCTGTGCAAGCGTGGTCGGCAGGTAGCCGGCGCGGCTCTTTTCGAACAGTTGCTGGCCCAGCGCGGCTTCCAGTCGGCGAACGGCGCGAAACACCGTCGAAACATCCACCTTCAACAACGCCGATGCCCGGGCCAGAGAGCCGCCGCGCACCAAGGCGAGAATCAGCGCCAGGTCTGGGTAGTCGAGTCGATAGTGCGTCGCTGCATTGATCACTTGGGATAACGCCAATATTGAATGCGTGAACGCCAATCTATAGTGGCCGCCAGGTATCAACAAGCGTCGAGATCACTCATGGAAAGCACCGCCATCCGCATCGCCCTGATCGGTGACTACGACTCTCAGGTCACCGCCCACCAAGCCATCCCCGTTGCGCTCGGCCTGGCGGCCGAACAGCTGAAACTGGACGTGCAATTTCAGTGGCTGGCCACCGATCACATAAACGCCGCCACCCCTTTACACCACTTCGACGGTTTCTGGTGCGTGCCTGCCAGCCCTTACCGCGACATGGACGGCGCATTACGGGCGATTCGTTTTGCCCGTGAACAGCAGCGACCGTTCCTCGGCACCTGCGGCGGTTTTCAACACGCGGTGCTTGAGTTCGCTCGAAACGTATTGGGTTGGAAAGACGCCGAGCACGGCGAAACCCATCCCGATTCAGCGCGCGCATTACTCACGCCGCTGACCTGTTCATTGGTGGAAGCAACGGACAGCATTCACCTGGTTGAAGGCTCGTTGATCGCCAACGTGTACCAAAGCGCTGAGATCATTGAGGGATACCGCTGCCGCTATGGCGTGAATCCGGCGTTCGAGCGTGAGCTGTTGACCCAACAGCTGTGCGCCGTTGGCCATGATTCAACCGGCGACTTGCGGGCGGTGGAGCTCCAAGGTCATCCGTTTTTCATCGCCACCCTGTTCCAGCCCGAACGCGCCGCGCTCAACGGCACGCTACCGCCGCTGGCCCGGGGGTTGGTCGAAGCCTGCAAAAGGCAACAAGCATGATTGCCGATACGCCATCAGCGCCGTACTACGCGGTGATTTTTACCTCTCTGCGCACCGACGGCGATCAAGGCTACGCCGAGGCCGCCGAACGCATGGTGGAACTGGCCCGCGAGCAACCGGGGTTTCTTGGTATTGAATCGGCTCGGGGCGAAGAGGGGGTGGGGATTACGGTGTCGTACTGGGCCAGCGAGGCGGCGATTCTGGCGTGGAAACATCATCCTGAGCACAGTGAGATTCGTGAGCGGGGGCGGTCGACGTGGTATTCGGCGTGTCATACGCGGGTGTGCAAGGTGGAGCGGGCGTATGCGTTCAAGCAGTGAATGATGCGGTGCTATTCAGGCCGCCTTCGCGGGCAAGCCTCGCTCCTACAGAGGGCACCGATAACCCGTAGGAGCGAGGCTTGCCCGCGAAGAGGCGAGTCCAGACACAGCAAAACTTCAGCCCTGAACAAGACTCCGCACCGCCGAAATCTCCGGCACTTCCCGCCGATTCATGTACACCCGCAACGGCTCGGTCACGTTGATCCGGTCATCAATATTCTGGTCCAGCAACAACTGAATCAGCTCACGCTTGAGCGTCATTGCCTGCCCCGGCCCCGACGCCCAGACAAACTCACTGGTGGGAATGATCCCGTCATCAGCCACGTCCATGCCAAACGAGTCTTCGCTGAAACGCACAATGTAATGGCCGGTCTTGCGATTGAGGCCGACGAAGCCTTTGAGTTGGTCGGCGGCCTGGCAGATAAGCTCGGAAGTGATGCGCATATAAACCTCACAAAAGGTCGTTAACGACCGGTGAACGATGGTTTACACGCAAGGACAACCAATCGGATTTCCCTCTGCCGGGGAAACGCCGAGGCCAAGAGTACTGCAAAGAACCGCACAAAAGCGCTGAAAAAATCTGCTTTAAACACGTTTATGTCGGTCTGGCGATAGCGCTGGCGGCGCTCAGTTGTTAAAAGAGACGTCTTTGAAAACTCATCGCGAAAGGACCTCGACCATGCCTGTTACCTTCACCAAAAGCGCCCTGCTGCTGAGCATGCTGCTGGGCTTCGGCCAGGCACAGGCCGCCAACGAGCCCAGCCCGACTGCCCTGGCCACCCATTTGGGCATCCCGCACCCTGCGGTGATCGCCCACCGCGGCGCGTCCTACGATGCACCTGAATCCACCGCTGCGTCTTATAAACTGGCCCGTGACCTGGGCGCCGATTACCTGGAATTGGACCTGCAACGCAGCAAGGACGGCGTGCTATTCGCCCTGCACGACAACAACCTGCAACGCACCACCGACGTCGCCACCAAATTCCCCGATCGCAAGGACAGCCCGGCCAACGCGTTCACCCTCGCCGAACTGAAAACCCTGGATGCCGGCAGCTGGTTCAACGCCGCGTACCCGGATCGCGCACGTCCTTCCTACGTCGGCCTGAAGATCCTGACCCTCGACGAAATCATCGACATCGCCCAGGGCAATCCGCTGCACAAGCCCGGCCTGTACATCGAGACCAAAGAGCCAAAGCAATTCCCCGGCCTCGAGCGCGACCTCAAGGATAAATTGCAGGATCGCGGCTGGCTGAGCCCGGCCGGTTCCAAACTGGCGAAAAGCAATCTGGCGGTCGGCCAGGGCAAAGGCAAGGTCGTGCTGCAAACCTTCGAGAAGAGCAGCCTCGAACTGCTCGAGAAGGAAATGCCGCAAGTGCCGAAGATTCTGCTGCTGTGGGTCGGCGAAGGCAGCATCGAGCCGAAATCCAAAGTGACGTTTGCCGAGTCCGGCGACAAGGACAAGGCCACTTACTACGCCAAACAGGAACCGAAAGACAAAGCCGAATTCCAGCAATGGGTCGAGTACGCCAAGGCGCAGGGTGCGATCGGCACCGGTCCTTCGGCTGCGTTGACCAAGGGTGGCGACCAGAGCTATTCGGACCTGGTGAAACCGTGGATGAACCAATACACCCACGATCAGGGCCTGCTGGTGCACGTCTACACCATCGACGAAGCGGTTGATTACCAGAAAGTCATGGACGCCGGCGTCGATGGCATCTTCACCAACCGCGCCAGCGAATTGCTCAAGTTCTACAAACGCCCGGCGGCCGGGACGGTGGCGCAGTTGCTGCAGAACAACGGGTACTGATCGGTAGCTGGCACGACACCGCGTCGTTTTCTTCGCGGGCAAGTCGGATTGCCCGCGAAACCTTCCAAACGACACGGTTTTTGGAATTAAGGGTGAATTAAGTTGCCACAGTTAATCTGGACTCACTTAAACAGATCACCCCAAGGAAAGAACCCCATGAAAACCCTGACTGCCCTGTTCACTGCCGCTACCCTGACCCTCACCGCTGGCCTGGCTCAGGCTGACGTTCGCGTCGACCAGATCCCTGAGCTGGTCAAGAGCGGCAAGATCAAGCCACTGGAAGAAATGAACCAGGCTGCTCTGAAACTGCACCCGGGTGCGACCATCACCGACACCGATCTGGACAACCACTTCAACAACTACGAGTACGAAGTGGAACTGAAAACCGCTGATGGCAAAGAATTCGACGTGGACTTCGATGCCACCACCGGCAAAGTCCTGAGCGACAAACAAGACACCTGATACACGCAAAAAACAAAGCCGCACGATCTTCGGATCGTGCGGCTTTTTTTTGCCTGTCGGCTTCAGACAGTGAAGCTTGCGCAGTCCCATGGAGCGGACTTGGAATCGACGGTGTAACGACTGCGCAAGCAAACCGCTACACAACCATTTCCATTACGCGCTCAGACGCGCCGTCACTTCATTCAACTGCCCCGACAACCCGTGCAAATTACGGCCAGCCGCTTCAGTTCGCTGCACGTTGTCCAGGTTGGTGCTGGCGATGCTGGTGATTTCAGTCAGGTTGCGTGAAATGTCCTCGGCCACTGAGGTCTGCTCTTCGGCGGCGGTGGCGATCTGGCGGTTCATGTCGCGGATGGCCTCTACGGCGTGGGTGATCCGCTCCAGCATGGCGCCGGCCTGGGTCACTTGCTCAACACTTTCTTCACTGCGCGACTGACCGCTTTCAATTGCCTGGGCCGCGTCCACCGCACCGGTTTGCACGGTCTGGATGATCTGGTTGATCTCGATGATCGACGCCGCCGTGCGCTGGGCAAGGCTGCGCACTTCATCGGCGACCACCGCAAAACCGCGCCCGGCTTCACCGGCACGGGCCGCTTCGATTGCCGCGTTAAGCGCCAGCAGGTTGGTTTGTTCGGCGATGCCGCGAATCACTTCGAGCACCTTGCCGATGCGTCCGCTGTCGGTTTCCAGCTGGCGGATGACCGTCGCGGTATTGGCAATTTCGCCGCGCATCCGGGTGATGGTGTGGATGGTGCCCTGCATGACTTTTTCGCCTTGCTGGGCGGACTGGTCGGCATCGTCGGCGGCACGTGCCGCATCGGCGGCGTGACGGGCGACTTCCTGTGCGGTGGCCGACATTTCGGTCATCGCCGTGGCCACCTGATCGGTGCGATTGAACTGCTCGTTGGTGCCACTGGCCATGAGGCCGGCGATCGAATTCAATTCACCGCTGGCGCTGTCCAGGTCCTTGGCGCTGCGCTGCAAACGGCTGAACGTTTCGGCGAGGAAATCACGCAAGGTGTTGGCCGCGACCGCCAACTTGCCCAGCTCATCCTGACGGGTGCTGGCCACACGGTCGGCAAACTTGCCCTGGCTGAGTTGCGCTACGTAGTCGATCAGTTTGCGGATCGGTTCAACCAGGTAGCGGTTGACCAGCCACAGGCTCAACAGCCCGATCAGCAGCCCCGAGACGAGCATCACAATGAGCCCCAGCAACACGGTGCGATCGGCTTCGGCGCTGATCTGCTTCGATTGCTCGGTCCCCTGCTTGCGCAATTCGCTGACCAACTCGGTCATCTGTTCGCTGGCGGCACGGTCGACACCCTTGACCGCAGCGTCGCCAGCCGTTGGGTCGGCACCGGCCGCCACATAGGCATCACGGCCCTTTTGATAGGCAGCACCCAGCAAACGGTGTTCGTCACGCAGGCGTTCGATGCGGGTCTTGAGTTGTGGCTCGATGCCCTTCTGTGCGGCCAGTTCGCCGAGAATGCCCTGTACATCGCGCTGACGGTCTTCGAACTGCTTCCAGTATTTGTCCAGGTCGGCCGGTTGCTTGCCACGCAGCAGGACGTTTTTCCATTCCTGAACCTGCACCTTGAATTGCAGGTTGGCTTCGTCGATCAACTGCGAGGTGCGCAACGGGCCTTCGATCAGGTTCGCGTAGTTCTGAACGCCGTTGGACAGAAAGTGAAAGCAAGCCAGGGCGATCAACAGCATGGCCAGCAGGCTGCCGCTCAACAAGGCGAGGATTTGTGCTCTCAGGGATTTTTGCAGCATCGAGTGATACTCATGACAGGGGGTGAGACACGCAGCAAACACAGCGTGAAAGGTGTGCGGACATCCCTGTCTGAAACTTGGCTCATGGCCGAAGCCGCGCAAGGTAACTTAAGCGGGATCGGCATGCCAGAGCGGTTCTTGAATCAATTCCGACCACCGGTAATGCAATCGTTTGCGGTTATTTTTCCGTCACACAACCGTCATCCGGGCTTGCGATGATGCGGCTCAAGTGAACCTGTGAAACCCGCGACAGGCGCCTCCCCTTGCGAGCCCTCATGAACCACAGCATCGACCAAAGCCATCGCGATCCGGACTTGTTCGGTCTGCTCTACGGTTTCAGTTTTCGCCCCGGCGAGCGTGGCCGGGAGATTGATTCGGCCAAGGCGTTGCAATGCCTGCAACAGCCGGACGAGAGCGACGAATTCTTGTGGCTGCACCTGAACCTCGCGCATGCGGCGTGCGAGCGCTGGATGAAAAGCCATCTGGAACTGCCGGACGAGTTTTTCGAAGCCTTGCACGAAGGCTCGCGATCCACCCGCATCGAACATGTGGATTCGGCGTTGCTCGCGGTGGTCAACGACGTGGTGTTCAACCTCAGCAGCATGGTGTCGTCGGATGTATCGACGTTGTGGGTGTGCGCCCGCAGCCGGCTGATCATCAGCGCGCGCCTGCAACCGCTGCACTCGGTGGACAAGCTGCGCTCGTCAGTAAAGGCCGGTGAGTGCTTTCGCTCACCGCTGGAATTGCTCGTGCATTTGCTGCGCGATCAGGGCGAGGTGCTGACCCAGATCGTGCGCAAGACCAGCCTCAGTGTCGATCACATCGAAGATGAGTTGCTGTCTTCGCGACTGTCGAGCAACCGAGCAGAACTGGGTGCCAATCGCCGGGTGCTGGTGCGTCTGCAACGCTTGCTGGCGCTGGAGCCGGGCTCGTTATTGCGGTTGCTCAACCGGCCGCCGCCCTGGTTGCAGAAGGATGACGTCAAGGAGCTGCGCAAGTCCACCGAGGAGTTTGCGCTGATCATCAACGACCTCACGGCGCTCGGCGAGCGGATCAAACTGTTGCAGGAAGAGATCGCGGCCAACCTGAACGAGCAGAGCAACCGCACGCTGTTCACCCTGACCGTGGTGACGGTGCTGGCGCTGCCGATCAACATCATTGCCGGTTTTTTTGGCATGAACGTGGGTGGGGTGCCATTGTCGGGGGATCCGGAGGGGTTCTGGATTCTGGTAGCGCTGGTCGCGACGTTTACCGTGATTGCGGGGCGTTGGGCGTTTCGAAAGCGCCAGGATTACTAATTTTCGGGACACCCTCGCCCCCCTGTGGCGAGGGAGCTTGCTCCCGTTGGGTCGCGCAGCGGCCCCGGCATTCTTCCAGCCACACCCTGCCAGCAGGTTTTGCGACTGCTTCGCAGTCGAGCGGGAGCAAGCTCCCTCGCCACAGTCGTGCCCTGCCTCAAACCCGGGGTAAATTCTGATTAACGCGAATGCAAAAACCCCAAACCCTGATCCAAGGCAGTTCCTCTGTAACATTTGGCAACGATCATGACGGACACTCCTTCCTTCCTCAGGATTGTCCACCATGGCCACGCCTTCCTACACCGCCAAAACCCAGGCTCCCGCCAGTAGCGCCAAACCGCAGCTCGATAAAAAACCCAGCCTGTTCACCCTCGTGGTGTTTTTCGGGGTGCTGGCCAGCGGGCTGTTGTTCACCGCTTACAGCCTGATGCACGACATGAACGAACTCGGCACGGTGGTCACCACCTGGACGCCGTTTCTGCTGTTGGGCGTGGCGCTGTTGATCGCACTGGGTTTTGAATTCGTCAACGGTTTCCACGACACCGCCAACGCCGTGGCCACGGTGATTTACACCAACTCGATGCCGCCGAACTTTGCGGTGGCGTGGTCCGGGTTCTTCAACTTCCTCGGAGTGCTGCTGTCGAGTGGCGCGGTGGCGTTCGGCATCATCGCCCTGCTGCCCGTAGAGCTGATTCTGCAGGTCGGGTCATCCGCCGGTTTCGCGATGATCTTCGCCCTGTTGATAGCGGCGATCCTGTGGAACCTCGGCACCTGGTGGCTGGGCTTGCCGGCCTCGTCGTCGCACACCTTGATCGGTTCGATCATCGGCGTCGGCGTGGCCAATGCCCTGATGCACGGCCACGACGGCACCAGCGGCGTGGACTGGGCACAGGCGACCAAGATCGGGTACGCGTTGCTGTTATCGCCGCTGGTCGGCTTCGGCTTTGCCGCGCTGTTGCTGCTGGCCTTGCGTGCGTTCGTCAAGAATCGCGCGCTGTACAAGGCGCCGGTTGGCAACACGCCACCGCCGTGGTGGATTCGCGGCATGTTGATCGTGACCTGCACCGGCGTCTCGTTCGCCCACGGTTCCAACGACGGCCAGAAAGGCATGGGCCTGATCATGCTGATTCTGGTCGGCACGCTGCCGATGGCCTATGCGCTGAACCGCACCATGCCGGCCGACCAGGCGCTGCAGTTCGCCGCCGTCGCCGAAGTCACCCAGCAAGCGCTGGTGAAAAGCGCGCCGATGCCGGCCCCGGCCGATCCGCGTCCGGTGCTCTCCGAATACGTGCGCAGCAAGGAAGCCACGCCGCAACTGATCCCGGCCCTCGCCGCCCTGACTGGCAGCATCGGCGCGCAGGTCAAGGGTTACGGATCGCTGTCCAAAGTACCGGCCGAGGCCGTGGGCAACGTGCGTAACGACATGTACCTGACCAGCGAAACCATTCGCCTGATGGACAAAAACAAGGTCGGTAACTTCGACGCCGACACCACCGGCAAACTGCAACTGTTCAAGCAACAGATCGATAACTCGACGCGCTTCATTCCGCTGTGGGTGAAGATCGCCGTGGCGATTGCGCTCGGGCTGGGCACCATGGTCGGCTGGAAGCGCATCGTGGTGACCGTTGGCGAAAAAATCGGCAAGACCCACCTGACCTACGCCCAGGGCGCCTCGGCCGAAACCGTGGCCATGCTGACCATCGGCGCAGCGGACATGTTCGGCTTGCCGGTGTCGACCACTCACGTGTTGTCCTCGGGCGTGGCCGGGAGCATGGTCGCCAACGGCGGCGGCTTGCAGATGAAGACCATCCGCAACCTGCTGATGGCCTGGGTGCTGACCTTGCCGGCGGCGATTCTGTTGTCGGGCAGTTTGTACTGGCTGTTTACCCAACTTTTCTAGTCAACACATACCCCTGTAGGAGCGAGGCTTGCCCGCGAAGGCGGTGTGTCAGTCGACAATATCGTTGAATGACACACCGCCTTCTCGGACAAGCCTCGCTCCTACAGGGATTTTTTTGCGCGGGACAACGCATTTCGTCGCAAATTCAGGTGTTTGCGTTTTTATTGATCCACCACCCGCCGGATTGCACTTCAGTTTGCTAACGTGTGGCCGACTCTTAAGAGACTCGATGCATTCAGGAGTGGAATCGTGAATCTGTACATCAATCAGCTTCAACACAAAGCTGACTTCAAAGAAGCCATCTACGCCGGCGACATTTTCCTGAACACTCAACTGCGTGCGGCCAAAGAGCTGTGTGAGTTCGCCCAGGAAAGCATCACCGCCGCCTTCGACGGTGAGACCAACCACAAGGCCCTGCACACGCTGATGCCGGTGGAAGAATTCGTGGTTCTGGTGACACGCCTCAAGGGCCAATTCACCAACAGCCAGCGCGCCAAGGACCTGATCCTGTCGTTTATCGACGAGATCGGCGTCGACCCGCACGAATACATTTTCGACGTGCCGCGCATTCGCGTGGTGCCGAACTATGACTATCTGCACGCCGGTGTCAGCTATGCCTACAAACCGCATCGCGACACGTGGTACGGCAGCGTCGATTGCCAGATCAACACCTGGATGCCGGTGCACACCATCAGCCCCGACCAGACCATGATGATCAACGCCGGTTACTTCGACGTGCCGGTGAAGAACACCTCCAGCGAATGGAGCCTCAACGACTGGATCAGCAACCAGCGGCACAAGGCCAAGGACAACCTCAAAGAGGAAGTCCGCGTGCACCCGGTGCCGATGGAAGCGATCAACACCGCGTCGGAAGTGCGCATCGCCGGCAACACCGGTGAGATGCTGATTTTCTCCGGCTCACACCTGCACGGCACGGTCGCCAACCACACCAATCAAACCCGCTTCAGTGTGGACTTCCGCCTGATGCACCTCGACGACCTCAAGCACAAGCGCGGCGCGATCAACGTCGACAGCGCCTGCCCTGATGTCGGCGCCGGTTTCAAAGACTATTTCCACGCCCACGACTTCTCGAATTTCCAAGGAATCCAGCAATGACCAAGCGTCGCATCACGCCTGCCGAGGCCCAGTACAACGAAACCCGTGCCAACGTTCTGAAAAGGGTCGATGCCGAGTACGTGGCCGACGCACCGTTCGTCTTCGCCAACCGCATCGGCGTGACCGCTGCGCTGTCGCGCATGGAACTGTTCAAGAAAGTCGCTGAAGTACCGGGCGCGATCATCGAGTGCGGCGTGTACAAGGGCAACTCGCTGATGCTGTACATGCACTTGTCGATGATTCTCGAGCCTTACGCGATCAACCGTTCGATCGTGGGCTTCGACACGTTCGAAGGTTTCCAGAGCATCGACAAAAAAGAAGACCCGGCCGACGTCAACGAGACCATGTTCTCCGACACCGACCAGTCGCTGATCCAGGACATGATCGACGCCAACGACCTGCTGCGCCCGGTCAACCGCATCCCGCGTTGCGAACTGGTCAAAGGCGACATCGTCAAGACCGTGCCAGAGTGGGTCAAGACCCGTCCGGACCTGGTCGTGGCCATGCTGATCCTCGACACCGACCTGTACGAGTCGACCAAAGTCGCGCTGGAAACCTTCCTGCCGTACATGCCAAAAGGCGCCATCGTGGTCCTGGACGAAGTGGCCTACCGCAACTTCCCGGGCGAAACCAAAGCCCTGCGTGAAGTGCTGGACCTGAACAAGATCGAGCTCAAACGCCTGCCGTTTGATAGCTGCGTAGGTTATTTCCACGTCTGACACAAAACCCTGTGGGAGCGGGCTTGCTCGCGAAGACGGATTCACATTCAACAGATGAGTTGACTGACACGCCGCCTTCGCGAGCAAGCCCGCTCCCACAGTTGACCGAGTACTTCTTCAGGTTGTGGACTGGATGACATTGGCCAGCCAGTCCATGAACGCTCGCACCCGCAGCGGCAAATGCCGTTGCCGGGCGTAGAGCAGCGAGACCTCCATCGACGGTGCACTGAACTGCGGTAACACCGCCACCAGATCACCGCGGCTCAAGTGCGATTGCATGCCCTTGACCGGCGCCTGAATCAAACCGAATCCCCCCAGACACGCCAGCTCATAAGCATCGGTGCTGTTGACCGTGACGCTGCCCGCCATCGGCAGTTGCTGCGGCTTGCCCTCGACCTCGTACAAAAACCCGTCCGACCGCGACCCCAATACGCCGACGTAATGCACCATCCGGTGCTGCGCCAGGTCTTCGAGCGTTTCGGGAATCCCGTAGCGCTGCAGATACGCCGGGCTCGCGCAGTTGACCATGGCGAAATCACACACGCGGCGAGCGACCACCGACTGGTCCGGCTGCGACCCTACCCGCAACACGCAATCAAAGCCCTCCCGAAGCAGATCCACTCGCCGGTCAGTGGTGCTGATTTCCAGTTCGAGGCTGGGGTGGCGCGCCATGAAGTCCGGCAGCTGCGGCATCACCACCTGGCGGGCCAGAGAGTTCGGCATGTCGATGCGAATGCGTCCGACCAGTGACGCCGGGTCCTGGCGAAACAGGCCTTCGATGTCGTCCATGTGTGACAGCAAATCCTTGCTGCGTTCGTACAGCACCAGGCCGTCCTGAGTGGCTTGAACCCGGCGTGTAGTGCGTTGAAGCAAGCGTGCCCCCAACAGCGCTTCCAATGCCTGAACATGCTCGGACACCGTGGATCGGGGCAGACCCAGGCTCTCGCCCGCCAAGGTAAAACTCGACATTTCGCTGACGCGAACGAAGGTGCGCAGCAGTTCCAGCTTGTTCATGAGCCGCCCCTGTATTGTTCGGATTAACCGACCAGTGATTCCGATTTCATCCTGTTTATCACTTCAGGGCGGATAAATAAACTTCCTCCACACCGTCACTCACTGCTCTGGAGCAAGCCCCATGAACACTAAAATCGCACTGATCACTGGCGCCAGCCGCGGCCTTGGCAAAAACGCAGCCCTGCATCTGGCCGCCCAAGGCGTTGACATTATCGGCACCTACAACAGCAAGGCCGATGAGGCGCAGGCCCTGGTCGCCGAAATCGAAAGCCTCGGCGCTCGGGCGGTGATGCTGCAACTCGATGTGAGCCAAAGCGATCGCTTCGAAGCGTTTGCCACCCAGGTCGCCGATGTGTTGCGCAGCCGGTTTGATCGCCAGCACTTCGACTTCTTGCTCAACAACGCCGGTATCGGCCTGAATGCAAACTTCGTTGACACCACTGTCGCCCAGTTCGATTTACTGATGAACATCCACCTGAAAGGGCCATTCTTCCTCACCCAGCACCTGCTGCCGCTGATGGCGGACGGTGGGCGCATCCTCAACGTGTCCAGCGGTCTGACCCGTTTCAGCTTGCCGGGTTACGGCGCTTACGCAGCGATGAAAGGCGCGATGGAAGTGCTGACCCGCTACCAGGCCAAGGAACTCGGTGCCCGCGGCATTTCCGTGAACACCCTGGCACCGGGCGCCATCGAAACCGATTTCGGCGGCGGCACCGTGCGCGATAACAGCGACGTGAACAGCTACGTCGCCAGCAATACCGCGTTGGGTCGGGTGGGTCAGCCGGATGACATCGGTGCTGCGATTGCTTTACTGCTGGCGCCGGGCAGCCAGTGGATCAACGGCCAGCGCGTGGAAGCGTCCGGCGGAATGTTCCTGTAACCCCTAAACCTGTGGTGAGGGAGCTTGCTTCCGCTGGGTTGCGAAGCAGCCCCAAAATCTCGGTAACTGTCGAAGATTTTGCGAGCGCTCCGCACTCGAGCGGGACGGTGCGGCGATCCGACAAGCTCCCTCGCCACAAAAACGGTTCACTCTGGATTAGCGAGCAGTAGACACCATCAACATGCGCTCACGCACCACGTCATACGCCCAGTGATAAACGTAGGTGTACGGCAGGAAAAACAGCAACACGCCGATATCCAGCACGAACGCCTGCCACAGGCTGACGTTCAGCCACCAGGCAATCAGCGGCACCCCCATCGCCACCAGCCCGCCTTCGAACAACAGCGCATGGACAACCCGTACCCAAGCGTTGTGCACGACGCCGTAGCGTTTGAGCAAACGGTCGAACAACCCGTTGAAGACCACGTTCCAGGCCAGCGCCAGGGCGGCGATGACCAACGTGACGACGCCCATCTCGAGCATCGGTTTGTCCATGATCCACGCCAGTAGCGGCGTACAGATCAAAATGGCCAACACCTCGAAACCGATGGCCTGGAAAATACGTTCAGTGATGGATTTGTTGGCGCTCATGATCAGGGCTCCCTGAGTGACTGTGGTTGCCATGATCCAGCCTCGCGCCGATACTTCATAACCAATAACCATCGATCAAGGCGATAGTTCATGGCATCTCAGGAAGTGTTGCAGGCGTTTGTCCAGGCGGCGACGCAGGGTTCGTTTTCTGCGGCGGCGCGCAAACTGGGGCGCAGTCAGTCGACCATCAGTGCCGCGGTGGCCAGCCTGGAAATCGATCTGAACCTGACGCTCTTCGACCGCAGCAGCCGCAAACCGAGCCTGACCCCGGCCGGGCACGTGATGCTGCAACGGGCCGAGGAGATCCTGGCCGCCACCAGCCGCCTGGAAATGACCGCCAGCCAACTCTCTCAAGGGGTTGAACCGAAGCTGACGGTGGCGATTTCCGACACCTATCAGTCCGACCGTTTCGAAGCGGCGCTCAGTGCGTTCGAGCAGCGGTATCCGGACCTAGAACTCGAATGCCTGATCGCCGAATGCGACGACCTGATGGCGCTGGTGCAGAGCGGTCGGGCGCATGTGGCCTTTGCGGAAAAACAAGACAGCTACCCGCCGGACCTGGTCAGCTCGACCGTGGAGGAACGCACGGAAATTGCCCTGTTCGTGTCCCGCGAGCATCCGTTGGCGGCGCTGAGTAACCTCAATCAGGACGTGTTGCAACTGCACCGGGAATTGCGCCTGGCGACGATCGTCAATCCGTATGAAAGCCGCGCGAAGGGCCGCGTCTGGTCGGCGCCGAGTTACCTGATGCTGCTGGAAATGGCCCAGGGCGGGTTTGGCTGGGCACCCTTGCCGCGGTGGTTGGTGGGGAGGTTTGGCGCCGGGTCACTGGTGGAACTGGACGTGCGCGGCTGGCCAAAACCGGTGTTTGTCGATGCCTTGTGGTCGCGGCTGCATCCGCCGGGGCCGGCGGGGAGCTGGTTGCTCGGCAAGATGCTGGAATAGCGGTGCCGCCATTCGCGAGCAAGCCCGCTCCCACATTTGACCGAGTTCCTCCTGAATCAACCGGATTGAATGTGGGAGCGGGCTTGCTCGCGAAGAGGTCCGCACATTCACATCACTTCAACGCCTTGATCCGCGCCTCGATAAACCGCCGCTCCGGCATCTGCTGCGTCAACTCCAGCGCCCGCTCATACGCCGCCCGCGCCTCCTCACTCCTCCCCAACTGCCGACAAAAATCCGCCCTTGCCGAATGCGCCAAGTGGTAATCCAGCAAATCACCCCGATCCAGAATCCCGTCAACCAACACCAACCCCGCCAACGGCCCATCCCGCCTGGAGATCGCCGCCGCCCGGTTCAACTCGATGACCGGTGAAGGCACCGCCGCCAACAGCACGTCATACAACCCCACAATCTGTTGCCAGTCAGTCTCCCCCGCCGTGGGCGCCTCGGCGTGCACCGCCGCAATCGCGGCTTGCAGGCAATAAGGCCCGAAGGTTCCGGTGGTCAGCGCCGCTTCCACCAGCGCGCAACCTTCGGCAATCATCCCGGCATCCCACAGCGAGCGGTCCTGTTCATCCAGCACAATCAACTCACCGCTCGCCGACGTCCGGGCCGGGCGTCGTGATTCATGCAACAGCATCAACGCCAGCAGCCCCATCACTTCCGATTCCGGCAGCAACTCCATCAACAACCGCCCGAGCCGGATCGCTTCGCGTGTCAGGTCCTCGCGGGTCAGTTCGGCGCCGACAGAGGCCGAGTAACCTTCGTTGAACACCAGGTAAATCACCCGCAGCACACTGTCGAGACGCTCGGGCAGTTCTGCCAGCGTCGGCACTTGATAAGGGATTTTGGCGTCACGGATTTTCGCTTTGGCGCGCACGATCCGCTGGGCGATGGTTGCCGGTGCCGAGAGAAAGGCGCGGGCAATTTCCTCTGTGGTCAGGTCGCACACTTCGCGCAACGTGAGCGGCACCTGGGCATCCGACGCGAGGGCCGGGTGACAACAGGTGAAGATCAGCCGCAAGCGATCATCTTCCACGTCTTCCTCACTCCAGTCGGCCTGCTCCAGCTCCTCCAGTTGAGCGATCAACATCGGCCGGGACGCGGCAAAACGCGCGCGCCGACGCAGCACATCAATGGCCTTGAAGCGCCCGGTGGACACCAGCCAGGTGCGCGGGTTGTCCGGCACGCCGTCACGCTGCCAGCGCTCGACCGCGACGAAAAATGCCTCGTGCAAGGCCTCTTCGGCAAGGTCGAAATCGCCGAGCAAACGGATCAGCGTCGCCAGAATCCGCCGCGAGTCCTCGCGGTAGACCTGCTCGACCCGAGCCGTGACCGAAGCGTCAATCATCAGTCCGGCATGCCTTCAGTCACCAGCGTCTCCAACCGATCGAGGCTCTGTCCCCAGCCATCGTAAAACCCCATGGCCTCATGGGCCTGGCGGTCTTCTTCGGACCAGTGCATGGCCCGGGCGGTGTAGAGGGTTTTATCGTCCCTGTCTTCGAGGGTCACTTCGGCCGACATGAAGGGTTTACCCGAAGGAATCCAGCCAGGAGTGAACGCGTCGGTGAACACCAGGCGCTCAGGCGCGACGATATCCAGAAACACCCCCATGGTCGGATACTCAGACCCGTCCGGCGCGCGCATCAGGGTGCGAAACTGGCCGCCAACCCACAGGTCCATTTCGCATTCCGGCGTGGTCATACCGTGCGGCCCCCACCATTGAACGAGCAGGGCCGGCTCGGTCCAGGCGCGGAAGATTTTGCGGCGCGGCGCGTCGATCAGCCGACTGATGGACAACTCGAATTCGGCAGGCTGATGCTTATAGGGTTGCGGACTCATGCAGGTCTCCTGTCTTGTGATTTTTACTCAAGGATTCAATTGGCGAACGGGACGCACCTCGACGCTGCCGACCCGGGCCGCCGGGATGTTGCCGGCGACCTGGATCGCTTCGTTGAGGTCCTTGGCGTCGATCAGGTAGAAGCCGGCCAACTGCTCCTTGGTTTCGGCGAACGGACCGTCGGTGATCGACAGCTTGCCGTTGCGCATACGCACCGTGGTCGCGGTTTGTACCGACTCCAGCGCCTCGGCCGCGATCATCCGGCCGCTGCCCTCGATCGCCTCGGCGTAGGCCATGCACTCGGCGTCATGGGGGCTGTCCGGCAGCGAGTGCAATTCCTGCTCGTTGCTGTAGACCAGGCATAGATACTTCATGTGGGCTCTCCCGGATCGAACTGATCAACTATGGCTGCTGATTGACGTTTTAGCGCTGCTTCCCGATAAACAGCCGGCGATCAGGGTTCCAGATTGAACAGCGCCGTGCCGCTGGTCATGTCGAACGGGGCCGACCAGTGTTCGTGGACGATGCGCCATTGTCCGTCGACGCGCCGATAGCAGGCGGTGACGCGCATCCAGCAGGCCTGGGTTTCACCTTGCTCGTTGGTGCCGCCGCAATGGGCCAACCAGTGGGCGAAGGCGATGTGCTCGTCCGCGACGATGTTCATGTGGTCGAAGTCGAATTTGTGCGCGCCCTGGCACATTTCCATGCACTCTTCCCAATGCGCGCGGTAAGCCGCCTTGCCGCGGAATTGCAGGGCCTTGACCGCATCGTAGGAGACGATGTCGTCGGCATACAACGGCATGAGTTTCTCGACGTTTTTGGCGATGACCGCTTCACGATAGGTGTCGATCAGGGCCTGGATTTCGTGGGTAGCATTCATGGTGGTTCTCCGTGGTTTTTGTTGTGAAGACTCCCTTAGTCGTCTGGCGCACCGCCAGATCGACAGTCGAAATAAAAATAATCCATGAACGCAAACTCGTTAGAATCCGACACCTATTTTGTTGGAAAAAGGACACTCCAGTGACAACCCGACTCGTGCCTTACGAAAGCCTGAACGTGCGCCAGCGCCAGCAGGTCGAGGCCATCGAAGTTAATAAAGAGCAGATCAAGTTCTCCGGCGACATCCACGGTGCGTTGCACACTTTGCTGTCCAAGCCCGGCCCCGGCGTCAAGGGATTTGCGCTGCTGGCCGAGGAGACTCCCGTGGCCTTCCTGCTGCTCAAACGCCCGCCCGTGTTGCCGGCCTGGGCCGATGAACACAGTGCGACCTTGCATGCGTTGCAAGTCGATCACCGCGCGCAGGGCAAAGGTTATGGGAAAGCCTGCCTGCAAGCCCTGCCCGACGTGGCTCGGCAGGCGTTTCCGGAAATAAAGGCGCTGGAACTCTCAGTGGATGCGGACAATGAGGCCGCCATCGCGCTCTATGCAAAATTCGGCTGGGTCGACAGCGGCGAGGCGTACAGGGGCCGGATCGGTTATGAACGGCGCATGAGTCTGATTTTCTGAGGTGGTTATGCTCTACAGCATCGAAGCACTGGAAGCGATCTACGGCCAACCCCACGACCGCGCCGTACGCAAACAGATTGCCTTTCTGAACGAGGACTATCAGGCAATGGTCCGCGCCTCGCCGCTGGTCATCATCAGCTCGGTCGGCCCCGACGGCCTGGACGGTTCGCCCCGGGGCGACACACCGGGGTTTGTGCGGATCATCGACCCGAAGACCCTGGCGATCCCGGATCGTCCGGGCAACAACCGCATCGATACGCTGCGCAATGTGGTGCTCGATTCGCGGGTGTCGCTGCTATTCATCATTCCCGGGATCGGCGAGACGTTGCGGGTCAACGGCACGGCGCAGATCAGCGCTGAGCCGGCGTTACTGGAGAGCTTCGCGGTGAACGGCAAACCGGCGCGCACGGTGATGCTGGTGACGGTGGACGCGGCGTACTTCCATTGCTCGAAAGCGATGGTGCGTTCGGACGTGTGGAACCCCGAGAAGCATCTGGATCGCTCGGCACTGCCGACGGCGGGAGCGTTTCACAAGCGGTTGAACGACGGGCAGTTCGATGCCGAAACGTATGACCGGGAAGCGCCGGAGCGGGTGCGGGACAGTCTCTACTGACACGACACAAATCAATCTGGGAGCGGGCTTGCTCGCGAAGGCGGAGTGTCAGACGACATCATTCGTGACTGACACTCCGCCTTCGCGAGCAAGCCCGCTCCCACATTGGATCTTCGGTGCTGGGTAGAGGTTGGTTACAACTCCAACACCATCTCATGCCACGCCATGCCGCCATGGTCGGAGGCAGAAGGCTTGATGTAGGCAAAGCCGAATCCGGCATACAGCGCAATATGCCGCTCCTTGCACATCAGGTGGATGCTGGCCTCGCCCATCGCGCGCATGCGCTCGATGAATTCGCCCATCAACCGCTTCGCCAGCCCCTGCCCCTGATAATCCGGGTGCACCACCACCGACATGATCACGACGTGCGGCCCGGCCGGGTCGTGGCCAATCAGTTCCTTGAACGCTTCGTCTGACATTTCAACCTGAAACGCCGCACCGGAGTTGATGAAACCGGCTACAACGCCGTCCACTTCGGCCACGATAAAACCGTCGGGCCAGGTGGCGATACGCGTGGCGATTTTTTCCCGGGTGGCGGCTTCGTCGCCTTCGTAGGCAACGATTTCGATGGCGTAGCAGCGGTCCAGATCAGCAGGCAGGACGTTTCGGATAACAGGGTTCGACGAGTTCATGGTGGATCGCAGCGACCTTGGGGCGAGTGAGATGACAGGATAACGCTCGCGGATTCTAGCAACACTTGCTTCCTTTCGAACGCTCCCTATCCACCTCTCGTATGAAGTGCATAGGGTTCAAGGACGGCGCCGTAAAGCTTTCATATAACCGCTACCCAAGGCCCCGGGTTCGTACTATTTATCTGTGCCTCGACGATTGACGACGCCCAGCCACGGCAGGTTGAGCGCTCCTCGTCCCACTCACAGGACTTTGATCATGAGCACGACTCAAATCGGCCTTCTCGTGTTATTCAGCATCTCTTCGTTCGGCTTCATCACGCTGTACATCGATTTCCTGCACGAGCGCCGGATCAAGAAAGACAAGTGAGCGACCCACGGCCAGGCGCTGCAGCCAGCGCCCGCCGTGCCTTACAGCCCCACCAGGCGATAACCTACCTGCAATTCGGTGATGAAATGCTGCGGCTGCGCCGCATCGGCCTCCAGTTTTTGCCGCAAGTGCGCCATGTGCACCCGCAGGTAGTGCGCACGATCGACGTAATCCAGGCCCCACACTTCCAGCAGTAGCTGACGATGAGTCATGACCCGGCCTTGCCCGCGAATCAGCGCGCACAGCAAGCGATACTCGATGGGTGTCAGATGCACCGATTGGTCCTCGCGCCGGACCTCGTGCGTGGCCAGGTCCACTTCGATCAGGCCGAATGTCACCTTGCTGGTGACGGCGGCGGTCCCGTTCTGTACATGCCGGCGCAACTGGGCGCGGATACGCGCCAGCAGCTCGGGCACGCCGAAGGGCTTGACCAGATAATCGTCCGCCCCCGCATCCAGTGCCGCTACTTTTTCCTCTTCACGATCACGGGCCGACAGCACCAGAATCGGCACCGTCATCCAGCCCCGCAACTCGCTGATCAATTGTTTGCCGTCACCGTCGGGCAAGCCCAGATCGACAATCACCAGATCCGGTTGACGGCTGGCGGCGTGGATCAGGGCGCGTTTGACGTTGTCGGCCTCGAACACCTGAAAACCTTCGTCCTGCAGCGCGATACCGATGAAGCGGCGGATATTGGCCTCGTCCTCGACAATGAGGATGCGTGCACTGGTCATAGCGATTCCATGGAAGGCGGGTGACCCGCCGGTAGTGTGATGACAAAGCGAATGCCCGAGGTGGCCTGGGGTTGCGCCTCGATCGTTGCGCCATGGGCCAGGACAATCCGTTTGACCAACGCCAGCCCAAGGCCGATACCGGCCACGGCCGACTCCTGCTGACCCCGGGTGAACGGTTCGAACAAACTCTGAGGGGTGCTGCCCTGAGGACAACCGGGACCGGCGTCGATCACCTCCAGCACAATGCTGTCCTGCTCTTGCCGGGCCGTAACCTGCACCAGCGTTCCGGCCGGGGTGTACTTGGCAGCGTTGTCCAGCAGGTTGACCAGCACGCGTTCGATCAACAGCGCATCGACTTCCACCAACGGCAACAGCGGCGACAACGCGGTGCGCACCACATGCCGCGCCAACGGCTCGCGCAGTTGACGCAAGGCGCTGCCGACGATTTCCTCCAGCGAGTGCCATTGCCGGTTCAGGCGCACACCGCGCTCCTGCATCCGGGCCATGTCCAACAGGTTTTCGATCAACCGCTGCATGGCGCTGGCCTGATCGCGGATACCGTCCAGCAACGGTGTCAGCGGTCCGGGCGGCGCATGGGGCGCCGCTGCATCGGCCGCACCGATAATGGTGGTCAGCGGCGTGCGCAGGTCATGAGAGATTGCGGCCAGCAGGGTATTGCGCATGCGCTCGCCCTCCATCTGCACCAACGTGCTTTGCGCCACTTCGACGAAATGCACCCGTTCCAGCGCGATTGCCAGTTGGCTCATGCAGGCCTCGAGCAAACGCTGCTCTTCAGGCTCGTTCAACCGTTCGGGTTCAGCCAGCTCCAGCACTAATACCCCGCGCACGCGCATGGGGGCCTTCAACGGCAAATAGCGGCCTTGCGCGGCCGCCAGCGTATGGGTGCCCTGGCCAGCGGGTTGCCCATGGTCGTAAACCCATTGGGCAATGCTTTCATCAATCGGGAATGCACCCGCGCCACGAGCACGGACACTGTCTGCGGCGTCCGGCAGTGTCAGCCCGACCCGCGCTTCAAATACGCCGCTGAAAGTACGCAGCGCCACCTCCGTGATCTGCTCCACCGTCAGCGCCGCCGACAAATCTCGCGCCAGCCTCGCCAACGAAGTCGCACGCCGCTCACGTCCGGCCGCCGTGCGAGCCTCATGGCGCAAGCGTGCCGTGAGCTGGCCGGTGATCAACGCAATCCCCAGCATCAGGGCGAAGGTAAAAAAGTACTGGGTGTCGTTGACCGTGAACGACCAGCGTGGCTGGACGAAAAAGAAATCAAAACACAGCACCGCCAGCATCGCCGCCCAGACACCCGGCCCTCGCCCATAGCGCAAGGCGACCAGCACCACCGTGAGCAAAAACAGCATGACCACGTTGGCCAGATCGAACACCTGCAACAGCAAGGCTGCCACTGCCGTGGCGGCGAAACAGGCCAGGCTGGCCCACAGATACGCCGGCGCCCTGCTGGGCGGCAGCGCGGCGTCAGTATTGACCGCCACCGCAACCACGATGGGCAACGGGCCATGAGCGATGACAATCTGATCGATCTCGGGATGCCGACGGCTGATGCGGTCACTGACCGACTGGTGCCAGAACTGCCAAACCTTGCGCGGGTAGTGCCCCAGCACCAGGCGGTTGGCGTTGTGTTCACGGGCAAACGCCACCAAGGCCTCGGCGACGTCCATGCCCGACAAGGTGGCGGTGTCGGCGCCGAATTCGACGGCCAGCGCCAGGGTCTTCATGGCGGCGGCATAACGGCTCGCCCCCGCACCACGACGCTGCGCCGAAGGCACATGGACGACAATCCAGTCTGCCTCGAGCTTTTGTGCCAAGCGCGCTGCTTCACGAACCAGTCGCTCATCCGAAGGGTACCCTGCCACGCCCACCAGTAAACGCTCGCGCGCGGGCCAAAGGGTGTTGATGGACCGCTCGCGGCGATAGTCGCGCATCTGTGCATCGACACGATCGGCGGTGCGCCGCAGCGCCAGCTCACGCAAGGCCAGCAAGTTGCCCTTGCGAAAGAAATGCCGGGACGCGCGCTCAGCCTGGGGCGGCAGGTAGACCTTGCCTTCCTTGAGCCGGCGCAGCAGGTCATCGGGTGGCAGGTCGATCACCACCACTTCATGGGCAGCGTCGAACAGATGATCGGGCACGGTCTCACGCACCCGGGTGCCGATGATCCCGCTGACAATATCGTTGAGACTTTCCAGGTGCTGGACGTTCAGGGTGGTCCAGATGTCGATGCCGGCGCGCAGCAGTTCTTCGACATCCTGCCAGCGCTTGGGGTGACGCGAACCGGGAACATTGCTGTGGGCCAATTCATCCACCAGCAGCACCGCCGGACGCCGCGCCAGCGCGGCATCCAGATCGAACTCGCTGAGGGCGCACTCGCGATGCATCACGTTGTAGCGCGGCAGCAGTTCCAGACCGTTGAGCAGTTCAGCGGTTTCCCGCCGGCCATGGGTTTCTATCACCCCAGCCACCAGGTCACGGCCCTGGGCCACTTCGCGTTGGGCCGCGGTGAGCATGGCGCAGGTTTTCCCTACCCCGGCATTGGAACCGAAATAGATGCGCAGTTTCCCGCGCAGGGCAGCCTGTTCGTCTTGTTGCAGCTTCTCCAGCAGCGCGTCGGGATCAGGACGGCCGTCACGTGAAGCGGTGGACGTATCAGTTTCGAGCATGACAATCCTTTTAAACGGCCCGGCGCCACAGAGGGCGCCGGGCCGTCAGTCCTTTCAAACCAAGCCAAGCCCGGCCAACAGCATGTCGATCACCTTGATCCCCGCGAACGGCACCAGCACGCCACCCAGGCCATAGATCAGCAGGTTGCGATTGAGCAACGCCGCCGCGCCGATGGCTCGGTAGGTCACGCCCTTGAGCGCCAGCGGAATCAGAAACACGATGATCAGGGCATTGAAAATCACCGCGCTGAGAATCGCCGAATTCGGGCTGCTCAGGTGCATCACGTTCAGGGCGCCCAGTTGCGGATAGGTCGCGACGAATGCGGCCGGTACGATAGCAAAATACTTGGCCACATCGTTGGCCACGCTGAAGGTGGTCAACGCGCCGCGCGTCATGAGCATCTGTTTGCCGACTTCAACCACCTCGATCAACTTGGTCGGGTTGCTGTCCAGATCGACCATATTGCCCGCTTCCTTGGCGGCCTGAGTCCCACTGTTCATGGCCACCGCCACGTCCGCCTGGGCCAGTGCCGGCGCATCATTGGTGCCGTCGCCGGTCATCGCCACGAGCTTGCCCTGGGCCTGGTAGTCGCGGATCAGTTGCAGTTTGTCTTCCGGCCGGGCCTCGGCAAGAAAGTCGTCAACCCCGGCTTCCACGGCAATCGCAGCCGCCGTCAGGCGGTTGTCGCCGGTGATCATGACCGTCTTGATGCCCATGCGCCGCAGCTCGGCAAAACGCTCCTTGATGCCACCCTTGACTATGTCCTTGAGCTCGACCACGCCCAATGCCTTTTCACCATCGCACACGACCAGTGGCGTACTGCCCCGGCGCGAGACTTCGTCGACCTTAATCTGCAATCCCGGCGGAAAGCTGCCGCCCAGCGCCTCGACGTGCTGGCGAATGGCATCTGCCGCGCCCTTGCGGATGCTCCGGCCACCGGCCAGATCGACGCCGCTCATGCGGGTTTGCGCGGTGAAATGTACGAAGCTCGCCCCCAGGGCATTGAGGTCCCGCGCACGCAGGTCGAACTTCTGCTTGGCGAGCACCACAATGCTGCGTCCTTCCGGTGTTTCGTCGGCCAGCGAGGCCAGTTGCGCCGCGTCCGCCAATTCCGATTCCTTGACCCCGGGTGCCGGCAGGAAACCGCTGGCCTGGCGATTACCCAAGGTAAT
This sequence comes from Pseudomonas sp. LBUM1660, assembly GCF_059695935.1. Lineage (NCBI taxonomy): Bacteria > Pseudomonadati > Pseudomonadota > Gammaproteobacteria > Pseudomonadales > Pseudomonadaceae > Pseudomonas > Pseudomonas sp. LBUM1660. The sequence goes on from NZ_CP166795.1 coordinate 4,764,465, forward strand.
GGTGCCGGTCTTGTCCAGCAGCAAGACATCCACGTCACCCGCCGCTTCCACGGCTCGCCCGGAGGTGGCAATGACGTTGGCCGACATCATCCGGCTCATGCCCGCTACGCCGATCGCCGACAACAGACCGCCAATGGTCGTAGGGATCAGGCAGACCAGCAACGCGACCAGAACCGTTGCGCTGACCACGTCGCCGCCGCTCATGCCCACCGCGAACATCGAGTACGGGCCCAGGGTCACGATCACCAGCAGAAACAGAAACGTCAGGCCCACCAACAAAATGGTCAGTGCCACTTCGTTGGGTGTCTTCTGGCGTTTCGCGGATTCGACCATGGAAATCATGCGATCCAGAAACGACTCGCCGGGATTGACGCTGATACGCACCACCAGCCAGTCCGACAGCACTTTGGTGCCGCCGGTGACCGATGAAAAGTCGCCGCCTGCCTCGCGGATCACCGGTGCCGATTCGCCAGTAATCGCGCTTTCATCCACCGACGCCACGCCTTCGATCACCACCCCATCGAGGGGCACCAGATCGCCCGCCTCGATCAACACCACATTGTCCTTGAGCAGTTCGCCGGAAGGCATCGGCATCCAGGCGGAGCCATGCCGGGGTTGTTTCAGAAGCTTGGCCAGGGTCTGGCGCTTCATCCCACGCAGGCTGGCTGCTTGCGCCCGGCTGCGGCCCTCGGCCAGGGCTTCGGCGAAGTTGGCGAACAGCACGGTGAACCACAGCCACAACGTGATGCTCAGAATGAAACCACTGGGGGCTTCACCCTTGCCGCCCAGTGATTGAAACCACAACAGCGTGGTGAGAATGCTGCCCAGGTACACCACAAACATCACCGGGTTCTTCCACTGCGCCTGGGGCAGCAACTTCTTGAAGGCATCCAGGCACGCCGTGAGCAACAACCCACGGTCGAACAAAGGCAAACGAGCTTGCTTACTCATGGTTGTTTCTCTTACTCACTGGCCGCAAGGGGTGGCTGATGCGCAGGCTTCAAAGCATCCAGCGCGAGGTTGAGTTGCAGCACATTGACCCGTGGCTCGCCGAGCAGGCCGAAGGTGCGTTGCTCGGTGTGGGTATTCACCAGTTTCAACAGGTCGGCTTCGGGCAGGTGGCGCAGACGTGCGACGCGCGCCGCCTGAATCTGTGCGTTGGCCACCGAAATGTGCGGGTCCAGGCCTGAAGCCGACGAGGTGACGGCATCCACCGGCACCTGTGCATCGGCTGCCAGGCCATTCTGTCGGCGGTAGGCTTCGACGCGCAGGGCCACGGTGTCGATCAACTTCTGGCTGGTCGGGCCAAGGTTGCTGGCGCCACTGGAACCGGCGTTGTACGGCTGCACCACGCTCTTGCTCGGGTCCAGTGGATCGGCGCCAAGTGTCATGCTTGCGCGCCCCTGGAAATACTCGGGCCGGGTGAAATGCTGGCCGATCACCGCCGAACCGATCACCAGACCGTCCCGTTCAACCAGACTGCCCTGGGCTTGAAACGGGAACAGCACGTTGGCCACCAGGGTGGTGAACAACGGGTAGGCCAGCCCGGTCAGCAGCATGAAGAACGCCGCCGATATCAGCACCGGGCGTAACAGGCCGACAAACAGAAACTGCACTTTGGTTTGTGGTTGAATTTGAGTCATCACTGCGCCCTCACTTGTAGGTCTGGCCAGACAGCAACTGCAGTTGCTCGACCAGTGGGCCGAGCGCGAGCGCCGGCAGGAAAGTCAGGCCGCCCACGACCAGCACCACGAACACCACGAGGAACATGAACAGCGGTGTGGCGGTCGGGATGGTGCCGGCACCGGCAGGGATGTTCTTTTTCATGGCCAGGGAGCCGGCGACCGCGAGCATCGGCAGCATGGTGAAGAAGCGTCCGAGCAACATGGCAAGACCGATGGTGGTGTTGAAGAACGGCGTATTGGCATTCAATCCGGCGAACGCCGAACCGTTGTTGGCAGTCCCCGAGGTGTAGGCATACAACACCTCACTGAAGCCATGGGGCCCCTGGTTGTTGAGGCTGTTCAAGGTGTCCGGCCAGAGTGCCGCCAGGGCGGTAAAGCCGAGAATGCAGATCGGGTGCGCCAGTACCGAGAGCATGACCAGCTTGATCTCCCGAGCCTCGATCTTCTTGCCGAGGAATTCGGGACTGCGGCCGATCATCATGCCCACCAGAAACACTGTCAGCAGGGCGTACTGGATCAGGTTGATAAAGCCCACGCCGTCGCCGCCGAACACGCAGTTGAGCATCATCTGCGCCAGCGGTACGAAGCCGCCCATGGGCGTCAGCGAGTCATGCATGGCGTTCACCGAGCCGGTGGTTGCGCCGGTGGTGGTGGTCACGAACAGGCTGGTGTCGGCAATCCCGAAACGCAGTTCCTTGCCTTCCATGTTGCCGCCACTCTGGGTGGCCGACAGCACTTGGTCCGCGCCCACGCGGGTCAGCAGCGGGTTACCACTTTGTTCGGCCGTGTAAACGATGCTCAGAAAACCGACGAACATCACCAGGAACGTGCCAAAGAACACCCAGCCCTGACGCCGACGCATCAGCATGCTGCCGAAGGTGTATGTCAACGCTGACGGGATCAGCAGCATGCTGAGGATGTGCAGCATGTTCGTCAGTGGCGTCGGGTTCTCGAACGGGTGCGCAGCGTTCATGCTGAAGAAGCCGCCGCCGTTGGTGCCGATGTGCTTGATGGATTCAAAGCTCGCCACCGCGCCGACGATCAATTGCTGTTGCGCGCCTTCCAGGGTGGTGGCCAGGGCCTGGGAGCTCAGGGTTTGGGGCATGCCTTGCCAGACATACACCAGCGCCATGCCGAAACACAGGGGCAACATCACCCGGTACAGCGTGCGAGTGAAGTCCACCCAGTAATTGCCGATATCAGCGGAATTCGACCGACTGAGGCCGCGAATAAAACCCGCCGCCGCCACAACGCCCGCTGTTGCGCCGACGAACATCAGGAAGGTAATGACCGCCATCTGGCTGAAGTTGGACAGGCTGGTTTCACCTGAATACGCCTGCCAGTTGGTGTTGGTGATAAACGACGCCGCGGTGTTGAACGCCAGATCCGGTGTTTGCGCGCTCAGCCCCAAGGGGTTGAGCGGCATGAAACCTTGCAGGCGCAACACGATGTAACCCAGCAACATCATTGCCGCGTTCGACAGCAACAGGGCCGAGCCATAACGCGCCCAGCCCATGGTTTCGGTCGAATCGATCCCCAGCAAACGATAAGTGGCGCGCTCGGCCAAGGCATGCTTTTGCCCGGTGAAAACCCGCGTCAGCCACTTCCCCATCAATACGGCGAGCCCGGTCATCAACCCGAGAATCACCGCAAATTCCAGCATAGTGCTCAACATGTCGATGCTCCGTTCAAATCTTGCCCATGGCGACGATGACCATGGCTGTCGCAGCAAAAAACACCACGCTAACCCCCATAAAAATCAGGTCGTACATTGCCGATTTCCTTTCTCAAGACCGCCCTGGCGGGCTGATAAAAAAGCGTGTGCCGCAATGACTGCGGCCATCAGAACTTTTCTGCACGAATAAGGGCGTAACCCAGGTAGGCGAACAACAGGGCGGCACACAGGCCGCTGGCGATGTAGATGAACTCGAGTGATAACAAGACAGCTCCCCCTGACTAAACGAAGGCACCCGCGATCGGGTCCCGGTAGAGCGCGCCAGAGCAAAAAACGCACTGGATACGCGCTCTTATCTGCGCCGTGCAGGTTAGGTGAGGGGGTATCAAGGACGGACACTGATTGGGGGCAGCGGTATTAAGACGGCGTATAGATCGAGCGGAACGGAGGTTGTGCGGGGGTGATGCGAGGCGTCAGCGACAGCCACGAACGGGCACGGTGAAGTGCCCGTCCGGGGCTCGGTTCATTTCTGTTTGAGCGGCAGCCAGATTTCCAGCACGCCGGTGTTGAGCTTCGGGTTGAAGTCTTCGCTGTAGCGTTCGAATTCCGGGGCGTCTGCCGCTTGATGGCCGGACTGTGGCAGCCAGGTTTTCCAGATGTACTGAAAGGTCGCGGGCAACTGCTCCAGTGTGCCTTTGTGCTCGAACACCGCGTAATGCTGGGGTTGAACCTCGACCCAGCGGTACTTCTCCGGCAGGTCGTCGAGCTTGCTGATTTCGACGCCTGCAATGTATTCGAAACCGCCCTTCCCATCCGGATTGCAGCAAATGCCGTAGGTCACTTCGCCTTTTTGACCGGGAATCTGTCCGATTTCGGGGATGAATTTTTCCCAGAGTTCGGGGATTTTCTTGGAAGTTTCCTGGGTAAATCGTCCGCCAAGCCCGGCAATGAGCAAGAAGTGCCCGTTTTCGAAGCGTGGCTCGGCCGGTTTTACGTCTTTTAATTCATCCATGACTCAACTCCTGAGACGAAAAAGTGGGTTCGGCTGGGAGTATAGAAGCCAAACCCGATTCGCCCAGTCAGAGCCCCGGCACCTGCTCGACGGCAGCCTTGACGATGAACTCGTTGTAACCCGATAGAATCACGTACACCGCGAAATAGCAGAAGATCGCCGCTGATGCCATGTAGGAGTAGCGCAGCAACTTGTCACCCAGCAACTTGCCACCGTGGCTGGCCGCGAAGCACAAACCGGCACTCCAGAGCAGACCGGCGCAGAGAAATCCGCCGAGAAACAGCGCCGAGCTGACGGCCCCGCCGCCACCGGAACGCGCGATCAGCGTGCCGCCCACCGCCGCGAACCAGAGAATGGCGCTGGGTGACGACATGGCGAGGAAGATTCCGCGGAAAAATTCTTTCCGGTGAGAGTTCTGCCCCACCTCGGCGGTCTGGGCCAGCACTGCCTCATGGTGAATCGCCGAGTAGATCATCTTCGCCGCGAAGTACACCAGCAACGCAGAACCACCGATCCACAGCACCCAACGCACGGTCTCGTATTGCAGCAAAACGGTCATGCCCGCCAACGCCAGCACCGCGTAAATCAGGTCGCCGACGCAGGTTCCCAGCCCCAGCGCGAAGCCTTGAAAATAGCCGCGTTGCATCGCCAGGGTAATCATCGCGATGTTGGCCACGCCGATATCCAGGCACAGCGAAAGGCTCAGCAGAAAGCCGCTGGTAAATTCCATCAACCGGGTTCCTTCGGACAAATTTGTTTACAGAGTCGCTGGACAGTGTGCCACAACAGCCCTTACATTCCGCCACAGGCCACCGCAGTGGCCAGCGTCGCTCGGACGGTTCCGGGCGCTCACGTTACCGAGGCAACAATGGCTAACCCAGGTTCGCCGCGCCGCTTTGCGCGCATAGATCGACTCCCCCCTTACGTATTCAACATCACTGCCGAGCTGAAGATGGCCGCCCGTCGTCGCGGCGAAGACATCATCGACTTCAGCATGGGCAACCCTGACGGCCCTACTCCGCCGCACATCGTCGAAAAACTGGTGACCGTCGCCCAGCGCGAAGACACCCACGGTTACTCAACGTCCAAGGGTATTCCGCGTCTGCGCCGGGCCATTTCCAACTGGTACAAGGATCGTTACGCGGTCGACATCGACCCGGAAACCGAAGCCATTGTCACCATCGGTTCCAAGGAAGGCCTGGCGCATCTGATGCTGGCCACCCTCGACCAGGGCGACACCGTGCTGGTGCCGAACCCGAGCTACCCGATTCACATCTACGGTGCCGTGATTGCCGGCGCCCAGGTGCGTTCGGTGCCGCTGATCCCGGGCGTGGACTTCTTCGCCGAACTGGAAAGCGCGATTCGCGGCTCGATCCCGAAACCGAAGATGATGATCCTCGGCTTCCCGTCGAACCCCACCGCTCAATGCGTGGAGCTGGATTTCTTCGAGCGGGTGATCGCCCTCGCCAAGCAGTACGACGTCTTGGTGGTGCACGACCTGGCTTACGCCGACATCGTCTACGACGGCTGGAAAGCCCCGTCGATCATGCAGGTGCCGGGCGCCAAGGACATTGCGGTGGAGTTTTTCACCCTGTCCAAGAGCTACAACATGGCGGGCTGGCGCATCGGTTTCATGGTCGGCAATGCCGAACTGGTCAACGCCCTGGCGCGGATCAAGAGCTACCACGACTACGGCACCTTCACGCCGTTGCAGGTCGCAGCAATTGCGGCGCTGGAAGGCGATCAGCAGTGCGTCAAAGACATCGCCGAGCAGTATCGGCAGCGTCGCAACGTGCTGGTCAAAGGCCTGCATGAACTGGGCTGGATGGTCGAGAATCCAAAAGCGTCGATGTACGTCTGGGCGAAGATTCCCGAGGCTTATGCGCACTTGGGTTCGCTGGAGTTCGCCAAGAAACTGCTCGCCGAAGCGAAAGTCTGCGTCTCGCCGGGTGTCGGGTTTGGTGAGTATGGGGATGATCATGTGCGCTTTGCGCTGATCGAAAACCAGGACCGGATTCGTCAGGCTGTGCGCGGGATTCGCGGGATGTTTCGGGCGGATGGGTTGGTTCAGAAAACCAGCGCCAACTAAATTGCCTTCGCGGGCAAGCCTCGCTCCTACAGTCTCACACATCCCTGTAGGAGCGAGGCTTGCCCGCGAAGCTTTTAAACGAACATCGACAACAGCAGGATAAAGCCCAGCGCAACGATGGACAGGATGGTTTCCATCGCGGTCCAGGTCTTGAAGGTTTCAGCCACGGTCATGTTGAAGTATTGCTTCACCAGCCAGAAACCGGCGTCGTTGACGTGCGACAGCACCAGCGAACCGGCGCCGGTGGCCAGCACCAGCAGCTCACGGTTTACACCTGGAATCATCCCCACCACCGGCACCACGATGCCAGCGCCGGTAATGGTCGCCACGGTGGCCGAACCGGTGGCCACGCGAATTACCGCTGCGACCAGCCAGGCCAGCAGGATTGGCGAAATCTGCGCGTTCACCGCCATGTGGCCGATCACGTCACCCACACCGCTGGTCACCAGCATCTGCTTGAAGCCACCACCGGCACCGATGATCAGAATGATCGCGGCGGTCGGTGCCAGGCTGGCGTCGAGCAATTTCAGAATCGTGTTCGAGCCCATGCCCTGCTTGTAGCCAAAGGTGTACAGCGACAGCAGCAACGCCAGCAGCAGCGCGGAGATCGGGTGACCGATCAGGTCCATGAACGAGCGCGCGAAATTGCCTTCCGGCAGTACCACGTCGGCAAACGTCTTGAGCAACATCAGGAACACCGGCAGCAACACGGTGACCAGGGTGATACCGAAGCTCGGCAACGTGTCGGCCTGAGGCTCGCGAGCCAGTTGATCCACCAGTTCCTGATTGGCATGGCCCGGAATGTACTTGGCAATGAACGTACCGAAGATCGGACCGGCAATAATGGCGGTCGGCAGCGCAACGATCAGGCCGTACAGAATGGTTTTACCGATGTCGGCACCGAACACGCCGATGGCCAGCAACGGGCCCGGGTGCGGTGGCACCAGACCGTGGACCGCGGACAAACCAGCCAGCAGCGGGATACCAATCTTGATGATCGACACGCCGGTGCGCCGGGCGACGATGAACACCAGCGGGATCAACAGCACGAAGCCGATTTCGAAGAACAGCGGAATGCCGACCAGGAAGGCCGCGAACATCATTGCCCACTGCACCTTGTCCTTGCCGAACGCGCGAATCAGGGTCTGGGCAATCTGATCCGCCCCGCCCGACTCGGCCATCATTTTGCCGAGCATCGTGCCCAGCGCGAGGATGATCCCGACAAAACCGAGCACCCCACCGAAGCCGTCCTGGAACGCCTTGATGACGGTGCCGATCGGCATGCCGGAGGTCAGCCCGAGAAAGGCTGCGGCAATGATCAGGGCAATGAACGGGTGAAACTTGAACTTGGTGATCAGGACGATAAGCCCGATCACCGTGACCACTGCATCGAGCAGCAGGAACGTCTCGTGGGACATGCCAAACATTAGGGGTGTCTCCTGGTTGTTGTTGTTATTAAAGCGGGTAATTCGCAAGCCAACAGGACAGCGCTATCTCTTCGAGCAAAACTCATACGGCCTGTTTCAGGCCATGGGCCTGCCACCAGACATGCGCTTGCTTCGCCAATTGCTCGACGCTGTGGTTCGACGCGTCCAGAGCCAGGGTCAAGGGCTCGCCAACGGGGGATTCAAGGGTGGCGAACTGACTGTCGATCAGTGTCGAAGGCATGAAGTGGCCCGGCCGATGGGAGACACGGTCAGCGGCGACTTCAGGGGTCAGCTCAAGAAACACGAAGCCCAGGCCCGGCAAGGCGCTGCGCAGACGTTCACGGTAACTGTGTTTGAGGGCCGAGCAGGTCAGCACCGGGCGCTGGCCTTTAGCGTCGACGCGGCGCAGTTCATCGCACAGGCTGTCGAGCCAGCCGGCACGGTCTTCGTCGTTCAGGGGGATCCCCGCGCTCATCTTTTCGATATTGGCGGCAGGGTGGAAAGTGTCGCCTTCAATGGCGGTCGCGCCGCTGAGTTGGCACAAGGCCTCGCTGACGCAAGTCTTGCCGCAACCGGCAACGCCCATGATGACCAGGGCGGTGATGGAATTATTCATGTAACACCTCAGCGCGCAGACAGCGCTACCTTTGCCAGTTATGACACTGGATCAAAAGCAGAAGTTGCCGACGCCTTCTTGTCATTTTTGTGGGTTGCAGCATGTTCGGACCCAAGGCCAAAAAGCGAGGTTCAGGCAAACCCCGCTCACGCATTTGCAGCTGCATCGAGACAGCGCTACCTTAGTGCCTCGAATTTTGTTTGGCAAGCCGTCCGATGATCTCCCCTAAAAACGATAAAAATACGCGCACCACTGGCCGCCCTACCCTGAACGAAGTTGCGCGCCTGGCTGGTGTCAGCCCGATCACCGCCTCCCGCGCCTTGCGCGGCGTCAGCACGGTGGCCACCGAACTGGTGGAAAAAGTGCAGAAAGCGGCCCTTGAACTGAATTACGTGGTCAACCCTGCCGCCCGCGCCTTAGCCTCGGCCCAGAGCCATTCGGTGGTGGTTTTGGTGCCTTCGCTGTCCAACTTGCTGTTCATCGATACGCTAGAAGCCATTCATCAGGTTTTGCGCCCCAAGGGCTTCGAAGTGCTCATCGGCAACTTCCATTACTCGCGTGATGAAGAAGAAAACCTGTTGCGCAATTACATGGCCTATCAGCCCCGTGGCTTGCTGCTGACCGGTTTCGACCGCACCGAAAGTTCGCGGAGGATGATCGAGGCGAGCAACATTCCGTGCGTGTACATGATGGAACTGGACAGCGCCGCCGGGCTCAATTGCGTTGGTTTTTCGCAACTCGCGGCGGGTGAAACGGCGGCGCAACACTTGCTGTCTCGTGGGCGTAAACGCCTGGCCTACATCGGCGCGCAGTTGGATCAACGCACGTTGTTGCGCGGCGAAGGTTTCCGCAAAGCCCTGCAAAAGGCCGGTTTGTATGACCCCGACCTGGAAGTGCTGACCCCACGAGCGTCGTCCGTCGGCCTGGGCGGCGAACTGTTTCTGCAACTGATGGCGAGTCATCCCGACGTGGATGCGATCTTCTTCGGCAACGACGACCTGGCCCAGGGCGCCCTGCTTGAAGCCATGCGCTGCGGGATCAAAATCCCCGAACAAGTGGCGATCCTCGGTTTCAACGACCTGCCCGCCTCGGCGCACATGGTCCCGCGCCTGAGCAGCATCAGCACCCCGCGCGAGGCGATTGGCCGACGCTCGGCGGAGTTGATGCTGACCTTGCTGGCGGGGAACACCGTGGCCAAACCGGTGCAGGACATGGGGTTTGAGTTGAAGGTGCGCGAGAGTACCTGACCCATGTTGGAGCGAGCCTGCTTGCGATGGCGGTGGGTCCGTCACCATCAATGTTGACTGTCAGGACCAAATCGCGAGCAGGCTCACTCCCACAAGGGATTGCCTCAGCGACCCATCAATTCCACAAACGCCATCGCGCCTTTCTGCAACGGCTGGCTCTTGAGCCACACCGCATGCACCGGCAGCACCAACCCGTTCTCGATGTTGCGGAAACTCAGGCGTTTGAGTCTTCCGGCAGCAAGCAGCGGTTGGACGACCGACAGCGGAAAATTGCCCCAGCCCAACCCGGCTTCAACCATTTCCAGGGCCATGGCGAGGGTGTCGGTGCGCCAATAGGATTCGCCCACCAAAGGCCGGGTTTCGCTGATCGGCAGGTCGCGACCGGCAACGATGATTTGCCGCACGTGAACCAGATCCTCCAGAAACAAATCCTCGCCCTGAAACAGCGGGTTGTCCGCCGCCAGTGTGGCGATCACGCTCTCGGTGCCGACGAACTGGAATCGCTCCAGTACGTTCATGCTCAACCCCGCGAACGCCAGGCAAACGCTGACGCGACCGCTGTGGAGCATCGCCAGCACATCGTCCTGGGGCGCGCTGAGCACTTCGATTTCCAGGAGCGGATGACGCTCGGCGATGACCTTGATCGCGGCCAGCAAACGGCGCTTGTCGAGGTCCGCTACGACGCCAATCGACAACTTGCTCTCCAACCCCAGCGACAGTTCGATTGCATGCACCTGCAGCTGCTTGAGCTGTTCGGCGATCAACCGCGCGTGCGGCACCAGCGCACTGGCCATCGCCGTCGGCACCGGTTCGCGATGGCTGCGATCGAACAGCGGATATCCGAGCTCGGCTTCCAGATTGGCAATGCCCATGCTCACCGCCGACGGCACTTTACCCAGCGCACGCGCCGCCGCCGAAAACGAACCGCGCTCGATCACGGCCAGGAACAACTCGATGCTGTCACTGTTGAAATTCATTCCTCTTCCTATCAATAAAACTGAAAGCTGCTGACTTTTTCTGTCAGGCCTATTGAAGCTATCTTTCGTCGCCTTCGCCAGTGCTACTGGCTTCAAGTTCGCAAGAAAGAGGCAAAACTCCATGCAAGGCGTTAAACGCAAACTGGTCTACGTGTCGCTGTTCGAAGTCTTTGGCATGACCTTCTCGGCGCTGGGCCTGGCGCTGCTGTCCGGCACCTCACCTGGCAGCACCGGCCCGTTGGCGGTCATCATCACCACAATCGCGGTGACCTGGAATTTCATCTACACCACGCTGTTCGAGCGCTGGGAAAGTCGTCAGCCATCGCGCGCGCGCACCGTTAAACGGCGCATCGCCCATGCCGTGGGATTTCAACTAACCTTGATAGTGTTTCTCATCCCGCTGATCGCCTGGTGGATGAACATCAGCCTGGTGCAGGCCTTCCTTCTGGACTTGGCGCTGATCATTTTCATCCCGTGCTACACCTTCGCGTTCAACTGGCTGTTTGATCGCACGTTTGGTTTGCCCGCCTCGGCGCTGCCGGATCCGGTTTGAAAACCGCGCAATGTCTGTCAGATTCCTGAAGCGTCGAATCGCTAACGGAGTAGCTCAATGGAACATGCACTGAAAATTCTGGGTAAAGCGTCGTCCATCAACGTCAGAAAGGTCCTGTGGACCTGTGAAGAACTGGCTATTGCCTACGAACGTGAGGACTGGGGCGGCGGTTATGCGTCCACCCACACGCCGGAGTTTCTCCGGCTCAATCCCAACGCGCTGGTGCCCGTGATCATCGACGACGCCGGTGTGTTGTGGGAGTCCAACACCATCTGCCGTTATCTGGCCGGCAAACACCAGAACACCGATCTGCTACCCCACGAACCGGCCGCGCGCGCTCGGGTCGAGCAATGGATGGATTGGCAAGCCACCGAACTCAATGCCTCATGGAGCTACGCATTCACGGCATTGGTGCGCAAGGATCCGGAGTTCCAGGACCCGCATCACATTGCGGCCGGCGTGCGCGGCTGGAACCAGAAGATGGGCATCCTCGAACATCAGCTCGCGGCAACCAAAGCTTACGTCGCCGGGCCACGCTTCACCCTTGCCGACATTGTCATCGGGCTGTCCGTCAACCGTTGGCTGATGACGCCGATGGAGCGGCCCGACTACCCGGCCATCGACGAGTACTTTCAACGACTGGCCCAACGTCCGGGCTTCCTCAAGTACGGCTGCAACGGCTTGCCTTGATGCCCGCCCTGTTTGCCGTCAGGCGGCAAAGGCTGACCGCAAAACCCACGTAGCCCACTCGGCCATTACGTATTAACTGACTGATTTATAGTGATTTTTCCTTACAGGCATACTATTTGCTCGAAGCACCGCACCACAAATGCCTACAAGGTCTACTCATCATGTTGGTCAGTGCTAAACAGCAAACGTTAACGGTGCCGCTCCCCAAGAAGCCCGGCGAAGATCCTACCGCCGAAGCCGCTGCCGGACTTCAGGGTGCGATGCTGCAAACGATGCAAATCAACGCTCAGGCGAAAGCCGCGCAGATACAGCAATCGGCCACCCAAAACGCCACGCAGCAAGTCAGTGAGGCGAGCAGAATCAGCGACAACGTGGATGAAGCGTTCGCGAAAACACGCGTGGGGCTGCAAGCCTCGTCGGCCAAACTTCCAGCTGAGACTCAATTAGCCTCGGACGCCTTCAAGGAATACATGAGCAAAACCCCGGAAGAGCGCATGCAAGACGCCATTCTGGAAGAGATGGGTTTGACGAAAGAAGAAGTGGAGCAAATGCCACCGGAAAAACAGCAGGCGATCGCTAAAGAGATGGCCGAGCGCATGGAGGACAAGATCAAACTGGCGCAGGCCGAGAAAGAAAGCGCTAACAGTGAAAAAGGCAGCAGCCAGGTGGTCGACAAGTTTCTTGCTTCGCTTTAACGGCGCTCAACTACAAGAAGGGCCCTTGGAGCGGGCCCTCTCCTTATCCACCGAAAGACAACCATCCGTCGACTTTTTTCATCTAATCGTCCCAACCTGTAATTTCTGACAGTAGTCGTCTGTCTTGATCCGATAAATCATACCTACTCCTGATCTGAAAGTTAGTTCATGAATTGCTTTCGATTTCGCATATGCGCTTGCCTAAGCGAATTCAGGAAGTTAATTCACAACATCTTTGGATCCAAATACCGAAGGAAGGGTAACCAGTCATGAGCCAGGTCGATTACGCTTTTGAAGCAACCATCGTTGAAAACGCGGATGGTACTGAGCATAAAATCACTACACAAGTTCCTGAATCCATCATCACCGGCAGCCAATTTGAGGTCGTCGGACAGGTGCCTCCCTCCCTTCGTTTAGTCGCAATCTATATTAGGGATAAATCAGGCCCAATAACCGCCAAGAGATACGATTTCCCTAACAACGACAACCCCGACCGCCCTGCTTATGGTGGCCACTATCACCCTGACCGAGAAGAAAACTCCTGGCTCGGGACTGCAGGGCACATCCAAATAACCGAGTACGATTCGAAAAATAAAAGAGCTAAAGGAGTGTTTGAATTCACTGCTGTATGGGAGGGCGATCCTAAGAAAACAGCAGAGATCAAAGGCCGTTTTAATCTAGGAAACACGCCACCAACACAAACGAGCTAAAACCGCCGAACTCGCACCTTCACCCGCCCCTGGACGAACAAACTTCGTTGAGGGGCGGTTTACGTTCAATTAGTTTATCTGCAACGTCGAGCTGAACTGACTGATCGCATCCACCACATGCCGCGACCCTTGCTGAATCTCGAGGATCACCTCTCCCGCTTCGTTCGCCAGTTCCACCCCAAGTCCGGTTCGGCTCAAGCTCGACTGCATGCTCGACACCGCGCTCAACGACAGATCGCGGTTCCTGCGCACCACATCGACGATCTCCAGCGTCGCCTGGCTCGTGCGTGCCGCAAGGCTGCGCACTTCATCGGCCACCACCGCAAAACCTCGACCGTGCTCCCCCGCCCGTGCGGCTTCGATGGCTGCGTTGAGCGCCAGCAAGTTGGTCTGGTCGGCAATGCCGCGGATGGTCTGCACGATGGTGCCGATGATGTCGGATTGTTTGCTGACCGCATCGATACTGAGCGCGGCTTCGTTCAGGTCCCGGGAAATGTCCTGGATGATTTGCACCGTTTGCTGCACCACCTGAGAACCTTTCTGCGCACAGGCGTCATTTTGTACCGAGGTGCTGTGCGCCGACTCCGCAGCCGTTTGTAAGGTGGTGACTTGCTGGGTGATGTCGCTGGCAAACTTCACCACTTTGTATAAGCGACCCTTGGCGTCGAACAAGGGATTGTAAGAGGCTTCGAGAAATACGGTATGGCCGTGTTTGTCTTTGCGTTCGAATCGATGCGAGTGATATTCGCCGCGATTGAGTGACGCCCAGAACGCCTTGTAAGCCGTCGACTCAGCTTCGGCGCGGTGGCAAAACAGGCTGTGGTGCTGGCCCACCACTTCGTGGAGCGAGTAATGCATCGTCTTCAGGAAGTTTTCGTTGGCCGTGATGACTTTGCCATCGGGGGTAAATTCGATCACGGCCATGGAACGACCGATGGCAGCCAGCAGGCTTTCGTTTTCATGCTCCTGATTGATGCGAGCAGTGATGTCCGAGGCGACTTTGATCACGCTTTTAACCTGGCGATCAGCACCGAACACCGGCATATAACTGGCCTCGAGCCAGACCTCCTTGCCACTCTGGTTCAAGCGCAAGAAAGTCCCGCTCACCGGTTCGCCACGGGCCAGGTCCCGCCACAACTTTGCGTAAGTCTCGCTGCGATAAAAAGCTTCTTCGCAAAAAATCCGATGATGTTTGCCGCGCACTTCGTCGGCGCTGTAGCCCATGACACTGCAAAAGTTGTCGTTGGCCTCGAGCACGATGCCTTCCGGGGTGAACTCGATCATCGCCATTGATCGACTGACCGCCGCCAACTTGGCGCTGGCCTCGGTCAGCGCACAGCTGAATCGTTGGATTTCCAGCAGGTCAGCCTTGTGATGTAGGTTAAACATGGTCGTATCACCTTCAGCGCGTTCTTTGATTGAAGAAAGTTCTTAGGTCTTTCAACGGATCCACCACAACGTTCTATGGAACAGGCACACGCGTTCCTCCAAGGGAGGAAGTGTCAGGTGATCAATGATGTTCAATCGGAGAGTCCATGCAGCAACGCTCTTATCAAGACATCCTTCTCTTGATAGCCCGGGACCGGGCCAGCCCTAACGTATTCATAAGTAACTCCCTTTGCCGAACAGCTCCTTAGTTGATCCGTGTCGGTGCCTTGGGTGTGCACTCTTGCGACGCCATCGTCATATGACGAGCGACATGGATAACTACGGGTTAGCGTAGACAGTCGGTACAGGGAAGCAAGGCCACTAGTCGGCCAGTACTGAGGACAAAATCGGTTCAGCGAGGAAATTTGGCGTTGGTGGCTGAGTCGGTGCGGGTCTCAAGACCATCGCGAGCAGGCTCGCTCCCACAGAAGGATCGTCAGTGGACAACGTATTTGTGTACACCCGAGATCCGCTGTGGGAGCGACGGTGCGACCTGCTCGCGAATGAGGTCGCTCAAGCACCGCTAAAACATCAGGAAAACTTACAGACTCGCACTCACCCTGGTTGCCACCTCCCCCGGCACCCAGGCTTTCCAGATCTGCGGCTGATCGCGTAAAAACGCCTCGGCCACTTGTCGCGGTTGCTGACGTTTTTCGCTCATTTGCCCCAGCGTCTGGTTCAGCAGATCGATCGGAAAATCGACCTTTTCAAAGAACGCCACCAGGTCCGGGTATTGCGCCTTGAACGGCGCGGACACGCCAATCGCCAGGCTTGCCGGCATCGAGCGCGTGCCTTTTGGGTTCGGGTGATTGGCATCGGCCAGGGTCTTCCAGGCTCCGGCATCGAACGGCGGCTCGTCGAGTTTTACCAGTTTGAAGCGCCCGAGCAGCGGAGTAGGTGACCAGTAGTAAAACAGCACCGGTTTGCCGCGACGGATCGATGAAGCGACCTCGGCATCCAGCGCCGCGCCGGAGCCGGTACGGAAGTTGACGTAGCTGGCGGTCAGGTCATAGGCCTTGAGTTTCTGGCTGTTGACGATCTCCGAGGTCCAGCCGGTCGGGCTGTTGAGGAAACGACCGCGGCTCGGGTCTTCCGGGTCGCGGAACACGTCCTTGTAACGGGCCAGGTCGGCGACGGATTTCAGCTCTGGGGCCAACGGTTTTATGCCGCGTTCCGGGTCGCCCTTGATCACGTACTCGGGCACCCACCAACCTTCGGTGGCGCCTTTGACCGTGTCGCCCAAACCAAACACCTTGCCCTCGGCGGACGCCTTGACCCACGCCGGACTGCGCCCGGCCCACTCTTCGCCGATCACCTGAATGTCGTTCTTGGCCAATGCCGCTTCAAGGCTGACGGTGCTGCCCGGCAAGGTATCGGTCGGGTAGCCGTAGCCCTTCTCGACGATCAGTCGCAGGATTTCGGTAATCAGGCTTCCGCTCTCCCAGGTGATGTCACCGAAGTGAATCGGTGCGGCTTTTTCGGCTGCCGGAACCTGGGAAGCCACCAGGCTCAGGGCCAGCAACGAACTGCCGAGCAGGGTTTTGATCGATCTCATGCGGACCTCTGGGTCAAGGATTGGTTAGCGCTGTGCTGGGCGCACAAGGCGTGGGTGCGGGTCATGTAGACGCTGACCGAGCGCTGGGAAATGCCCAACTCGGCGGCGATTTGCGGGTACGTCAGACCGTCGATGCGGGACATCAGGAACGTCGCCCGGACTTTGCCGGGCAAGCGATCGAGGGTTCGGTCCAGGCTGTTCAGGGTTTGGGATAACTGCAGCAATTCTTCAGGCGATCGCCCACCGACAAGGTCGGTTTGCTGCTGGTGTTCCAGGTGTTGGCGCTCCAGATCGCGGCGACGCCAGAGCTGATAAACAAGGCGACGGGCGATGGTGGTGAGCAAGGCGCGAGGCTCGCGGATTGGCGTCAGCGCTGGCGACTCGAGCAGGTGCACGAAGGTTTCGGCGGCGATGTCTTCGACACTGGGATTGCTGCCCAGGTGTCGGCGCAGGCGTGCGCACAGCCAAGGGTAATGGGCGCGGAACAATCCGCCCACGTTGTTGCGATGGGAAGCGTCGGCGCCGGACATAGAGGCTCCAAGGGTTAGGGGTCGCTGAATGTCCGGTGATCCGGTGACGCGATCCTAGCAAGGGCCTTTATTCTTTAAAAATACTTAAAATGCATTTTTATATTCTATTAATGCATTAATCAGTTAAAAGAACGCAGCCTCGTTTCACTCGACAGCTGCTACAGGAGATTGGTGTCCATCTGTAGCAGCTGTCGAGTGAAACGAGGCTGCGTTCTTCCACGCCCCTACCGCAACCGCCCATATCCCAACGCTTCAGCCTCCTGCTCATAGTCGAGAATCACTTGATAGTCGGTCTCGGTGGCGGGCAGCACTTCTTCCAGGCCGAGGATTTGCGCGACATCGGGCAACTCATTCAATGAGGTGTTGATCACCTGCCGAAACGCTTCAACCTGTTCATCGGTCAGCGTCGCGGCCGTGATGTACGGCAAGGTCGGACTGAACGCGCTTCGAGCGACGACGCGTAGACCGGCGACTTCTTTGTCGGCATGCCGCGCCAGATAGGCGAAGGTCACACTGTCGATGGCCGCCAGGTCTGCACCCTCTTCGCGCAGCCAGCGCAGGCTTTCGCGGTGGCTGCCGCTGATGGCGACACTGGAAAAAAATTGCCCGTCGCGATGCAGCGGCGCCAGGCTGTGCCGCAAGAGGTTCATGCCGCTGTTGGAGTCTTCGCCATTGATCACCCCGCGACTGCCGCGCAACTCAGGCAAGGTCAGCCGTGGATCATCGGCGCGGCTCAGCAGCAGGCTGCAATGGTTGCCACCGTTGCTGTCGGGGAGTTCATAACGGGGCCGACCGATGACCCGGACTTTGCCGCGCAATGCGGTCATCAGCGGGTAGCCGCAGGTTTGGGTCAGCAGCAGATCCGGCGATAACCAGAGTTCGGGCAGCGACAGACCTTCGGCACTCATGCGGGCGTGCCCCAGGTGTTCGAGGATGCGCGAGAGCCAACGCTCGTTCGCCGCGCGGATCGGCTCGGGGGCGACGTACATCAGGAGCTCGGCGATGTGTTCAGTCATCAAAAATCTCCCCGGCTACGAAACGCCCTTGTGGGAGCGAGCCCTTGTGGCGAGGGGATTTATCCCCGCTGGGTGGCGCAGCCGCCCCAAAATCTTGGGCCCGCTTCGCAGTCCAGCGGGGATAAATCCCCTCGCCACAGCTCCCACAGGGGTCAGGTGTCGATCATGAAAAATCAATGGAATGGATGCCGCGGGCTATCGATGGCTTTCACTCCATTCTCCCGCCACAACTGCCCATACCCCTGCACCAGAAACCAGCCGCTACGCGCCACCCATTGTTCGCGGCGCGCGTAGTAGGCGCGTGGCAAGTCGTACCAGGGCAGGCCCGGCAAGTCGTGATGCACCAGGTGAAAATTGAGGTTCAGGAACAGCCAGCGCCACGGCCAGGCCGCCTCGTTGAGCACGGTGCGTTGCTCGGGCTGGGGGTGCGGACGGTGTTCATAGTAGGAGCGAATCATCGCTGTCGAAAGCGCCGGCACGCTGATCAGCAACAGGTAATGCCAGACCGGCAACACACTGTAGCGCGCAATGAACACCAGCATCAGCAAGGTCAGCGCGCCGTGGGTCAGCCACATCAGCCACGCCTGTCGCTCACCGTGGATCAGCCGCTGAAATTCTTCCTTCGCCAGCGCCAGCAACGCCAGCGGCGCGCCGAGCATGAAGCGCCCGAGCACGGTTTTGTTCAGCCAGTGCAGGCTTTGTTCGAAGAGCGAACTGCCCTGCCACTGCTCGGCCGTCAGGTAACGGCTTTCCGGGTCGTGGCCGGGCAGGGTCAGGTCTTCGTCGCGGTGATGCAGCAAATGGCTGTCACGATACAGGGTGTAGGGATACCAGACGGCGAATGGTGCGTAGCCGAGGAGTTTGTTCAGCAAAGTCCAACGGGTCGGATGCCCGTGAAGCAATTCGTGCTGCACCGACAACCAGAGCACCACCAGCGGAATCAGCAACAATGTGCTCCACCACAGCCCCAACCGATCACTGGTCAGGACAATGCTGAACCAACCGACATACACGCCGACCAGCAACAGCCAGGTCGGCCATTCGGTGCGAGCGGTGAGGCGTTGGCGCAGGGTTTCGATTTCTTCTCGGTGGGCGGCATCGAAGTAATGGGGCATGGCGTTGCTCAGATCGGGGACCAGTCCCCCTCTGTGCAATGGCGCAGGGAAATCTTGCAGATTATTTTTTTGTTTCGACAATCACCTGTAGCAGCTGTCGAGTGAAACGAGGCTGCGATCGTTTGATCTTGATACGGAAGATCAAAAGATCGCAGCCTCGTTTCACTCGACAGCTCCTACAGGGGGAACGGAAGGTGACTGGACCTCAATGACCGAACACATCCACCTTCTTGGCCTTCTTGTCTGCGCGCTTTTCATCGGCGGTTTTCGCCGGTTTCTTCTTTGCCGCTTTTTTTGAATCCATGCCTTTGGCCATGATACGTACTCCACTCATACGGGATGTGAGATCAGGTATACACCTATCCCCCGCCACGCGTTCTTTTATAATCGCCCGCTTTGCGCACTGACAGATCAAACCCATGCCCGACACCCAGTACTCCCTGCTCGCCGAGCCATTATGGCCATTGATGAACAAGTTTTATCGCGCCCACCAATCGTCGATGAAAGCGGTTCGCGACGCTCAGCTGTGGGTCGCCAGACGCGAGGAGATCATTGGCGCGCTGTGTTTACGGCCGGTGGCAGGCGGGCATTGGTTGACGGGTTTGTTCGTCGATCCGGCTTGTCGCGAACAAGGGATCGCCGGCGCCTTGATCGCTGAGGCGGTGAAGGAGGTCGAAGGTCCGGTGTGGTTATTTTGTCATCCGGACCTGCGCGGCTTTTATGAGCGTCGTGGATTTACCTTCGACCCAGCCCTGCCCTATGCGATGGTCGAACGCTTGAGCCGTTACGCGCGCAGCAAACCGATGATTGCCATGGGCCTGGCCAAACAACCGACGTCAGACTGATGGAGATCACCTGTGGGAGCGGGCTTGCTCGCGAAGGGGCCATGTCAGTCAATATTGATGTCGACTGACACTCTGCATTCGCGAGCAAGTCGAATCGTCGCACCGCCGCTCCCACATTTGATTTGTGGTGGTTTCAGTCGTCTGCGTTAGGATCGAGGTCCGGGAACATCACTTCGGTGAACCCGAATTTACTGAAGTCGGTAATCCGCGACGGGTACAACCGGCCGATCAGGTGATCACATTCATGCTGCACCACCCGCGCATGGAATCCCTCGGCGATCCGCACAATCGGCTGGCCCTTGGGATCGAACCCTTCGTAGCGAATCTGCTGATAACGATCCACCGCGCCGCGCAGGCCAGGCACTGACAGGCAACCTTCAAAGCCCTCTTCCATCAGCGGGCTCAACGGCGTGATCAGCGGGTTGATCAGAATGGTCTGCGGCACCGCTTCTGCGTCCGGGTACCGTTCGCTGTGCTCGAACCCAAAGATCACCAGTTGCAGATCGACTCCGATCTGCGGCGCAGCCAGGCCAACGCCGCCGACGCTTTCCATGGTCTGGAACATGTCGTCGATCAGCAGCCACAACTCAGGGCTGTCGAACATCTCGGCCGGCACCGGCGGAGCAATACGCAGCAGGCGCTCATCGCCCATTTTCAGAATTTCACGGATCATTTGATGGCTTCGTCAGTGTGCGGCTTGATCGAGTGATCTCGACCCAGTCCAGAAACGTGGTGTTTGGGTTCGTGGTCGAGTTCACCGGGGACTTTTTCGCCAGGGTCCTTGCCTTCGGTCGACATGTGTTCGATCACGGCATTCATCTCCGCGCCGAGCAACAGCACTGCGGCGGAAATATAGAAGTAGAGCAACAGCACGATGATCGCGCCGATACTGCCATACATGGCGTTGTAGTTGGCGAACTCCTTGACGTACAGACCAAAACCCAGCGACGCGATGATCCACACTACCACCGCCAGCACCGAGCCCGGGGTAATGAAGCGAAACTCTTGTTTGACGTCGGGCATGACGTAATAAATCAACGCCACCGCCATCATCAACAGAATCACGACCACCGGCCAGCGCACGATGGTCCAGAGGGTCACGATGAATTCTTCAAGGCCGACTTGCGAGGCGATCCAGCCCATCACCTGCGGCCCGAGCACCATCAACGCGGCGGCCAGCAGCAGCATGCCGGCGATGCCGATGGTGTAGAAAATCGACAGCGGGAAACGCTTCCACGCCGGCCGGCCTTCGACCACGTCGTAGGCGGCGTTCATCGCGCTCATCATCAGCCGCACACCGGCAGACGCGGTCCACAGCGCAATCACGATACCGACCGACAGCAACCCACCTTTGGATTGCTGGAGCTGGTCGATGACCGGGTTCACCTGCTCCAGCGCCTGAGGCGGCAGGACCAGTTCCGATTGCAGGCGCAGCCAGGAGAAGAAGTCAGGAAGGTGCAGGAAACCGATCAGGGCGATCAGGAACAGAATGAAGGGAAATAGCGAGAACAGCATCTGATAGGCCAACGCCGAGGCATAGGTCGACATCTCGTCGTCAACGAACTCGGTGACCGTGCGCACCATGACACGGTGCAGGCGCAGGCCTTTCATGTGTGGGAAAAACATTAGCGTCTCCTTTCGCCGCAAAAAGGGTTGAAGTCGAGGCGACTCAAGGACCGTTTTCTACATCAAAGTAGCCTACTTGGCGACTTTGAAACAATTTCCGTGCGCAAGTTCAGGCTGACACAAAAACGGCCATCCGTGGATGGCCGTTCCTGTTGCTCAGCAAAGGCCGAATCACGCCTTGTCGACGCCTTTCTTGATTGCGTCCTTGGCTTTACCGACCGCTTGCTGGGCCTCGCCTTTCCTTTCCTGGACCTTACCTTCAGTTTGCAGCTTGGTGTTGTCAGTTGCCTTGCCGACACCTTGCTTGACGTTGCCGACGGCTTCGTTGGCCATGCCTTTTACTTTATCGCCAGTGCTGCTCATGGTGTTTCTCCTGTGAACAATTGAACGAGAAAAGTCGTTACACAAGGTTGACCGGAGGCGTTTGCGCGGAGTTTCATTTATTTTCAGCCACACATTTCATCGTTCAGTGCAGGTTGGGCTTTATGTTTGCCGACCAACCCCCGAGAATGCGCAACGTATTCAGGCCATGGCGCTGAAGATCCAATCCCGTAGGAATGTTATGAAACTCGATAAAAAGCAGGCCATTGCCCGCAGAAACCAGGAACTCGGCGGTGCTGTGCTTGGCGTCAACAACTGCCATTTCACCGAACTGAACCGCAACCGCAACATCTGGTGGTTCGATATCCCGGTGGCGCGCCTGGCCATTGGTCAGTACGAATGGGTTCACCTGCTGATGCACACGCCGGAAACCGACGAACTGCTGCACCTGAAAGTGCCGACGGTGTTCCTGCGCGAGAAGCTTGAAGGCCTGGTGGTGCGCAACGAAGGCAAGCGCAAAGCCGCCTTGAGCCTGGAACTGAGTGCGGACAAGGACTCATACCTGCAGGACATGCGCCCGGCGGGCACCAACGTCAATTTCGCGCCGTTTCGCCTGTAAATAACACATCCCCTGAGGCGAGGGAGCTTGCTCCCGCTGGGCTGCGAAGCAACCCTGAAACCTGCAACCCCGTTTCGTCAGATGCACCGCATACGCCGGGTTTGCGACTGCTTCGCAGTCGAGCGGGAGCAAGCTCCCTCGCCACAAAAGCGGTCCTGATAGCGCTATAAAAAAAGCCCCGCATCTGCGGGGCTTCTTGTTTGTTACGCGCCGACTTTCTTGGCGTTGAGCTTCTTCAGCTCTTCGTCGCGCAATTCGCGGCGCAGGATCTTGCCGACGTTGGTGGTCGGCAGCGCATCGCGGAATTCCACGGAGCGCGGGACTTTGTAGCCGGTCACGTTCGCACGCATGTGCTCCATCACCTGCTCCTTGGTCAACGTCACGCCCGGCTTGGCCACGATGAAGATCTTGATCGCCTCGCCCGACTTCTCGTCCGGCACGCCGATGGCCGCGCATTGCAGCACGCCCGGCAGGGTCGCCAGCACATCTTCCAGTTCGTTCGGGTACACGTTGAAACCGGACACCAGGATCATGTCTTTCTTGCGATCGACAATGCGCATGTAGCCGTCCGGCTGGATCAGCGCGATGTCACCGGTTTTCAACCAGCCTTCGCTGTCGAGCATTTCATCGGTGGCGTCCTGACGCTGCCAGTAGCCCTTCATCACTTGCGGACCTTTCACACACAGTTCGCCGATTTCGCCCAGCGGCTGTTCAACGCCTGCATCGTCGATGATTTTGCACACGGTGGACGGAACCGGAATACCGATGGTGCCGATCTGAATGTGCTGAATCGGGTTCACGGTGGCTACCGGGCTGGTTTCGGTCATGCCGTAACCTTCACAGATGGCGCAACCGGTGACCGCTTTCCAGCGCTCGGCGGCAGCCAGTTGCAGGGCCATGCCGCCGGACAGGGTGACTTTCAGCGCCGAGAAGTCCAGCTTTCGGAACGCTTCGTTGTTGCACAGCGCCACGAACAGGGTGTTGAGGCCGACGAACCCGCTGAACTTCCACTTCGACAGTTCCTTGACCATCGCCGTCAAATCGCGCGGGTTGCTGATCAGGATGTTGTGGTTGCCGATCAGCATCATCGCCATGCAATGAAAGGTGAACGCATAGATGTGGTACAGCGGCAGCGGTGTGATCAGGATCTCGCAGCCTTCGTTGAGGTTGGAACCCATCAGCGCCTTGCACTGCAGCATGTTCGCGACAAGGTTGCGATGGGTCAGCATCGCGCCCTTGGCCACGCCGGTGGTGCCGCCAGTGTATTGCAGGACGGCAACGTCGCTGCTGACCGGGTTGGCTTCCGCCACTGGCTGGCCGTGGCCCTTGCTCAGCACGTCGTTGAACTTGATCGCGTTGGGCAAGTGATACGCCGGGACCATCTTCTTCACGTACTTGATGACGCTGTTGACCAGCAGGCGCTTGAGCGGTGGCAGCAGGTCGGCCACTTCGGTGACGATCACGTGCTTGACGCCGGTTTTCGGCACGACGATTTCCGCCAGATGCGCCATGTTGGCCAGGCAGACCAGCGCTTTGGCACCGGAATCGTTGAATTGATGTTCCATTTCCCGCGCGGTGTACAGCGGGTTGGTGTTGACCACGATCAGCCCGGCGCGAATGGCACCGAATACGGCGACCGGGTACTGCAACACGTTGGGCAGTTGCACGGCGATTCGATCGCCCGGCTGCAAGTCGGTATGCTGTTGCAGGTAAGCGGCAAAGGCACCGGACAATTCGTACAGTTCACCGTAGGTGATTGTCTTGCCCAAGTTGCTGAATGCCGGTTTGTCGGCGAAGCGCTGGCAGGAACGTTTCAACACTGCCTGAATATTCGGATACTCGTCTGGATTGATCTCGGCAGCAATCCCGGCAGGGTACTTATCCTTCCAAAAGTCTTCGTTCATGGAAGCCCACTCCTCAGCAACGCGAATTCTGCACCGCATTTGATGCGATTATTATTGGTGTGTGTTTGTCGGTGAATCTTGCGCTTTTATAAGCCCGAGACGTCACAAAGCGCGCCGAGAGTAGCAGCTTTGCCAAGGGTCGACCAGAGCCAAAAGCGGCCTCTATGGTCACAATTGTGACTCATGAATTGCTAGCAGTCATTTTAGAGCAAAAATTCTATATAAGCCCCGAAAGCCCGTGAAACCGGGGGCTTCAGATCTTTAAAAGCTTCGCGGGCAAGCCTCGCTCCTACGGGTTCGATGGTGTTCACAGTATCGGTGAACGGCACAAAACCTGTAGGAGCGTGGCTTGCCCGCGATCCGCGCGAAGCGCGGCCATTCACCGACTACGCGATATCCCGCAACTCCCGCCGCAGGATCTTGCCCACCGGCGTCATCGGCAACGACTCACGCAACACAATGTGCTTGGGCACTTTGTACGCCGTGAAGTTTTCCTTGCAGTACGCCTTCAGTTCTTCAAGGCTGACCCCCGATTCACGGGCCACCACAAACAGCTTCACCGCCTCCCCCGAACGCTCGTCCGGCACACCGATCACCGCGCAGTTGGCGACTTTCGGGTGAGCCATCACGATGTCTTCGATCTCGTTCGGGTACACGTTGAAACCCGAGACGATGATCATGTCTTTCTTGCGATCGACGATGCGCACAAAACCGTCCGGGTCGATCACCGCGATATCACCGGACTTGAACCAGCCTTCGGCATCCAGCACCTCGGCGGTGGCTTCCGGTTTCTGCCAGTAGCCCTTCATGATCTGCGGGCCCTTGATGCACAGTTCGCCACGCTCGCCCAGCGGCTGCTCGACGCCTTCATCGTTGATCACTTTCAGCGTGGTACCCGGCACCGGCAGGCCGACCGTGCCGATCCGCGATTTGTCGCCGTAGGGGTTAGTGCAGGCCACCGGTGAGGTTTCGGTCAGGCCATAGCCCTCGGTGATGCGGCAACCGGTGAGCTGCTCCCAGCGCTCGGCGGTGGCCTTGACCAGCGCAGTGCCGCCGGAGTTGGTGAGTTTGAGGCTGGAGAAATCCAGGGTCTTGAAGTCCGGGTGGTCCATTAGCGCAACGAACAGCGTATTGAGCCCCAACAGCGCCGAGAACCGCCATTTCTTCAGCTCCTTGATGAAGCCGCCGATGTCGCGCGGATTGGTGATCAGCACGTTGTGGTTGCCGGTCACCATCATGCACATGCAGTTCGCTGTGAAGGCATAGATGTGGTACAGCGGCAGCGGCGCGATCATCACTTCCTGACCTTCGCGCAACAACGGCTGACCGTCACTGCCGAACTGCCCGAGGCAGGCCCGCGCCTGTTGCATGTTCGCCACCAGGTTGCCGTGTGTCAGCATCGCGCCCTTGGCCAGGCCGGTGGTGCCGCCGGTGTATTGCAGCACCGCGATGTCGTCGAGGCTGACGTTCAGCGGCTTGATACCCAGTCCCCGGCCCAGACGCAGCGCGCTTTTGAAGGAAATCGCCTGCGGCAAGGCATACGCCGGGACCATCTTCTTGACCTTGCTGACCATAGTATTGACCAGCCAGCCCTTGGCGCCGGGCATCATGTCGCCCATTTTCGCTTCGATCAGGTACTGGATATCGGTGTCGGGCAGGACTTCCTGGACCTTCTGCCCGAACATGTTCAGGTACACCAGCGCCCGGGCACCGGAATCCTTGAACTGATGACGCATCTCCCGCGCGGTGTACAGCGGGTTGGTGTTGACCACAATCAGCCCGGCGCGCAAGGCACCGAACACGGCAATCGGGTAATGCAGGACGTTGGGCATCTGCACCGCAATGCGATCCCCCGGCACCAGATCGGTGTGAGCTTGCAAATAGCCGGCGAACGCCAGGCTGTAGCGTTCCAGTTCGGCGTAGGTCAGGGTCACGCCCATGTTGCTGAAGGCGGGGCGATCAGCGAATTTCTTGCAGGAACGCTCGAACACCTCAAGCACCGACTTATAGGCCCCAAGGTCAATATCCAGGGGCACGCCGGCCGGGCGTTTGTCATTCCAGAAATCAGGTTGCATTGTTCTTGTCCTCTTTACCTGAGCCTATCCGGGGCCGCTTTTCTGTCACTTCTGAAAAGCGGGGCTTCACGGACACTAGCAGTTATGGCGAATCAGGCAAATATGCCAATGGCCGTCATTGACCGCGTGAATCTTGCTGCAGCGGCGTGGCCTGATCAGACGGCAAGCGCAGGATGCGCTATACAATGCATCGAAGCTGTTTTCCCACACGGCAGCCCCATGCAAAGGAATCGCCATGATCCACGACACTTTCTGGCTGACCGCGAGTGACCGCAGCCGCCTCTACGTCAACCAGTGGCTGCCCGATCCGCCTTTGAAAGCCGTGATCCTGCTGGCCCATGGCATGGCCGAACACAGTGGTCGCTACGCCCGCCTGGCGGAAAAACTCTGCGCGCAGGGTTACGGCGTTTACGCGCCAGACCTGCGTGGACATGGCAAAACTGCCGAAAACGGGACACTCGGCCATTTCGCCGACGACGATGGCTGGTGCAAAGTGGTCGGCGACCTGGCCAGCCTCAACCAACACATCGGCCAGCAACATCCCGGCGTGCCGATCGTGTTGCTCGGCCACAGCATGGGCAGCTACATCGCCCAGGCCTACCTGCTGCATCACAGCGCCAGCCTGCACGGTGCGGTGCTCAGCGGTTCGAACTTCCAGCCCATCGCGCTCTATCGCGCGGCACGTCAGATTGCCCGTGTCGAAAAAGCGCGCCAGGGTCCCAAAGGCCGCAGCGCGCTGATCGAGTGGCTGTCGTTTGGCTCGTTCAACAAAAAATTCAAACCGGTACGCACGCGTTTCGACTGGCTCAGCCGCGATCCGGCGGAAGTCGATCTGTACGCCAACGACCCGCTCTGCGGCTTTCGTTGCACCAATCAGCTGTGGATCGATTTGCTCGGTGGGTTGCAGCAAATCAGCAAAGCGTCCAATCTCGCTCAGATTGATCCGGGCCTGCCGTTGCTGGTGATTGGCGGTGAATGTGATCCGGTGAGCGAAGGCAAACGTCTGAAAAGTCTGGTCGATGCGCTGCGCGCGGCCGGGAGCCAGAACCTGCAACTGACTATTTACCCGCAGGCAAGGCACGAACTGTTCAACGAGAGCAACCGCGATGAAGTGATCAATGACGTGTTGAACTGGATCGCCCAGGCGCTGAGCCACCGCCGGCCACCCAGATCGGAATAGTTTTTTTGTGGATTTTTTATTTGTCACAGGAATTGAAACAGATGACCCAGGTTACCAACACCCCTTACGAAGCCCTCGAAGTAGGCCAGACCGCCAGCTACAGCAAGACCGTCGAAGAGCGCGACATTCAGTTGTTCGCCGCGATGTCGGGTGATCACAACCCGGTGCACCTGGACGCCGAATTCGCCGCCGGCACCATGTTCAAGGAGCGCATCGCTCACGGCATGTTCAGCGGTGCGCTGATCAGCGCTGCCGTGGCTTGCGAGTTGCCTGGGCCGGGGACTATTTATATCAGTCAGCAGATGAGTTTTCAGAAGCCGGTGAAGATTGGCGACACCCTGACCGTGCGCCTGGAAATTCTCGAGAAACTGCCGAAATTTCGTGTTCGGATTGCCACTCAAGTGTTTAACCAGCGCGATGAATTGGTGGTGGATGGCGAGGCCGAGATTCTTGCACCGCGCAAGCAGCAGACGGTAACGCTGCCGAAGCTGCCGGCGATCAGCATCGGCTAAGGTGTTGTCTGCACCATTCGCGAGCAAGCCCGCTCCCACATTTGACCGTGTCCAACATGGGAATGCGGTCAAATGTGGGAGCGGGCTTGCTCGCGAAGGGCGACACCTCGGTATCACTGCCCTTCCTGCACCTGCACACTCGCCGTCATCCCCGAACTCAGATTCATTCCCTCCGGCAATTTATCAATCTTGATCCGCACCGGAATCCGCTGCGCCAGCCTCACCCAGTTGAACGTCGGCTCTACCTCCGCCAGCAACTGCCCGTCCGGGGTGGTATTGCGATCGGTAATCCCGCGGCTGATGCTTTCCACATGCCCGTCCAGCGCTTCGCCCGCGCTCATCAACCAGACCTTCACCGGATCGCCAACCCGAATCCGCGACAACTTGGTTTCCTCGAAATACGCCTGTACATAGAAGGTCGAATCATCGATCAACGCCATCACCGGTTGCCCGGCATTCACGTAATTGCCTTGGGCCAGGCGCAGGTTAGTGATGTGACCGCTGCGAGGCGCATGGACCTGGCTGCGCGCCAGATTGAGTTCCGCGACCTTGGCTTCCGCCTGAGCTTCACGCAATTCACCACGGGCGATGCCGGCGTTGATTTGCGCGTTCTCACGCAGCTCGGCACTGATGGCTTGCGGCCCGAGGCTGGCACGGCGACTGGCTTCGCGTTCGCGCAGATTGAGCTGTTGCTGGCGGGTCTGCACCACCGCCTGGGCCTTCTCCAGCGCCGCTTCGAAACGATCACGATCGATGCTCAGCAACAGATCGCCCGCCTTGACCCGCTGGTTATCGAACGCCTTGAGCTCACGCACCCACCCCGAGACGTCCGGGGCGATGACCACCACATCGGCGCGGATCCGCGCATCCCGGGTCCAGGGCGTGAGCATGTAGTACTGCCACAAATGAAAGCCGGCAAAGATCGCCACCGCCACCAGGCACAGGGTTACCGCGACACGTACTGGAGTACGCATTTTCAACTCCTTACAAAGGTCCGAGGACGACGGTGATCACGGTCAATACACAAACGTACAAGGCGCAATCAAATAATGCTTCGTGCCAGATCCAGCGGCCGACCGGTGTCAGGCGCAAAAGCATGCGCAAGGCTGCGGTGACCAGCAGTGCCAGCAGCACATAAATCAGAAACGGACTGAGCAGCACACCGCCCACCGACCACTCATGCAAACCCATGGCTTTGCTCCTGTTGACGGCACCAGGCGCGCCAACTGCTTTGCAATTGCAGCACGGCGCCCTGAGCCAGTTTCACCGCGTCGCTGGGCGGCAACGCGTACAAGGTCTTCAAGAAAGCTTCGCTGGGTTGTTCCAGCGCATCGGCGCGGTTGCCCGCAGGGCCCTGCTCAAGGACTTTTTCCAGCTGCTCGAGATAACGCCGTTGAGGTGCGCTGACCGGCACTTGCGCCACCGCCAGGCTCAACCGCAGATGCAACAATTCATCGCCGATATCGAGGCCGAGCAAGCCGTCATCCCAGCGACTGCGCGCCGGCTCCGGCAACTCGGGATAGTGCCGCGCCAGTTGCAGCAAGCGGTCGGCCATGCGTCCGCCAAACCAGCTTTCGGCACCCCGCAGGTTACGTCGGGTCAACCGCACCAGATCGTCGAGCGTCGCTGCCAGCAAGCGGCGGCCATGCCACGTCGGGTTACGCAGAATCAGTAAATGAAACGCCAGCACCGCCGCGCCGACACCGACCACCATCGCCTGGGCACTGTTGAAGAACGTGGCGACGTCGAATTTCATCGCGTTCAGCGGCGACACCAGCACGATGAAATGCAGACAGAACGAAGTGGCCGTGGCGCCGATCTGTGGCTTGGCCATGCCCAGCGCACCGAAAAACAACGGCACGCCCATACCCATGCAGAGCAAGGCAAATCCGCTCCATTGCGGCAGCAGAATCTGCCCGACGAAAAACGCCGTCGGAATCGCCAGAAAAATGCCCCGCATGAAACTCATGCCGATCTGTGCACCGTTCTCGCGACTGGCAAACAGGCTGCACACCACGCACGTCAGCAACAAGGCGCCCGACGCGGCGGGCCAGGCCGTCGCCAGCCAGAAGCACGACACCACCAGAAACGCCAAGGCACTGCGCGCGCCGAACACCAGCGCCAATGACAGGTCGCGGTGCGGCGCCAGGGTGCGTGGCGGATCGACCGTTTCGCGCCCCTCCTCCACCGCTTTCATCGCCGCAGTGGCCGCCATCGCGGTATCGAGCAGCAAGGTGAAACGGGCCAGGCAGTAACTCTGCGCGCAGCTGATGTGCGGGTCATGGGAGGCATCGAGCAACCTCGGCCGCAACGCTTGCAGGGTCGCCGTATCGTCGCCGCTGAGCGCAACCTGAACTTCGGTCATCCACGGCAACAGTTGCTCGGCTTCTTGTGGTTCCAGCTGCTTCCACTGACGGCGCACCGAACGGGCGATGCGTAGCAGCATCAAGAGCTTCTGGCTCAAGCCGCTGATGGCTCGTGCGCGTTGCCGACCCAGGCCACCTTCAAACCAGGCATGTTCGCGCTGGGCATCGACCGCGACGATCCGCCCGAGGATTTCCAGCAAACCTTTACGTGCCTGGGCATCGCCGGCCAGCGTTGCTCGCGCAGCAATCATCCCGCTGTTGCAGGCGGATCGCGCCTGATCCGCCAGTTGTCGTTCGACGCGCATCGGCCACAGCAACGCGCTGGCCGCCGTGGCGCACAGGATGCCCAGACAGATTTCCGTGCAGCGCGCCACGGCTTGGTCGAACACCGTCAGCGGATGGGTAATGGCCGGTAACGCGATGATCGCCACCGTGTAACCGGCCAGCACAAATGAATAGGACCAGGCACTGCGCAGCAATGTCGAACTCGCCGTACACAGGCCGAGCCACAACGCCAATGCCAATAAAAACAGCCAAGGCGTCTGGGCGAACAACCCCATGAACACCACCGACATGATCGTTCCGACCAATGTGCCCAGCAGCCGCGCCAGCCCCTTCTGCACCACCATTCCAGACAATGGCTGAGCGACGATGAACGCCGTCATCAGTGCCCAGGCGGGTTGCTCAAGACCCCAGCGCAATGCCAGCCACAGGGCCAGGCCACCACCGATCAAGGTTTTGATTGCGAACTGTAGAGCGCGACGGTCAGGCGCAAACAAAGCCTGCAAAGTGATAGGCACGTAGAAGACTCTTGAAAGGACGTTTTTAACGATAGTCGGGTTCACTGAAGTCACTTGAAAAACAAATTATTAGCGAGCTATCTATCTCCCGTCCAGCGTTAAATCCCAGACACAAAAAAACGCCAGACTGGCTGGCGTTTTTGACAGGCTACGAGCGCTTAAGAGCGAGCGCGAGCCTGGTTACGCAGGGCTTTTACCTGGTCGTGATTGCGTTGCACGCCGTGGTACTGACGTTCAACCAGGTCACGAATGCCCACCAGGTTGTGCTTGT
Organism: Pseudomonas sp. LBUM1660; assembly: GCF_059695935.1. Lineage (NCBI taxonomy): Bacteria > Pseudomonadati > Pseudomonadota > Gammaproteobacteria > Pseudomonadales > Pseudomonadaceae > Pseudomonas > Pseudomonas sp. LBUM1660. Next base: position 4,796,004 of record NZ_CP166795.1, read on the forward strand.
TGATTTTTTCGATGGCTTCTTTGTAAGCCTTCAGCGCATGGTCTTCACCGCGTTCAGCTTCGTTCAGCACGGCTTCTTCATCCTTGCCGGTGAACATCGCTTTAACGTCGACCCAACGACGGTGCAGGTCACCGCTGACACTGGTGGACGTTTCCGGATCACCACCCATCGAACGCACGGCGCTCTGAAGTTCGGCCGCAGCGGTGGCGCAGTCGGCGGAGCGTTGCACGAACAGGGTTTTGAGTTCAGGGTGTTTGATGTCTTCAGCGCAAGTCTTGAACCCTTCCTGACCGTCTTTGCTGGTTTCAATCAGGTCGTTGAGTACAGAGATCGCTTCTTTATTCATGTCGGTCATTTTTCAATTCCTTGCGGGTTGATGAAAGATGCAATAGCTGTTGCACCCGGCATGCCAGCTTCGAACTGATAATTTATCCGTTATATTTCAATCACTTATGCCAAACAAAGAAATCTGTATCCGCTTTTTTTGCATGAACTGTCAATTGGCCTGCATGCAGAATGCCTGTATTTTTCCAGCCTGATGAATCAAGACGACCGATTGATGAACCCTGAAAAGCTCGAACTGTTGATCACCCGTGAAATGCCCTTCGGCAAATACAAAGGTCGAATCATTGCCGACTTGCCTGGCCAATACCTGAACTGGTTCGCCCGGGAAGGTTTCCCGCATGGCGAACTGGGCGGATTGCTGGCCCTGATGCAGGAGATCGACCACAACGGTCTGTCGGACCTGCTCGAACCGCTGCGCGCCAAACACGGCAAACCTGCCCCGCGCCACTGACATTGCAATCAAAAAAGCCGAGTAGCTCATGCCCGAGAACACCCGTCGCGCCCGTGATGAACATTTCTGGAAGACCTTTGCCGACCGCTACTCTGTCGAACCCGGGCCCATCAACCTGGAAAACGGGTACTTCGGGCGTATGTCGCGCACCGTGGTCGAGGAGTACCAGCGCAACATCGAGCTGATCAACCGAAGCAACTCGGTGTATGTGCGCCAGCGTTTCGAACAGATCGATAGTCTTGAGATCCGGGCGCAGCTCGCCAGCCTGATCGACGTTCCAGTCGAAACCGTGGCCCTCACCCGCAACGCTTCGGACGGCCTGCAGTCGCTGATCCGCAATTACAATCGCCTTCAACCGGGCGATCAGGTGCTGATTTGTGATCTGGAGTACGACACGGTCAAAGGCGCGATGCGTTGGCTGGCGCGGCATCACGGCGTCGAAGTGATCGAAATCGACCACGCGCATCCCGCAACTTTCGACAGCTTGCTGGCCACTTATCGTGACGCCTTCGCGCGTTATCCAAAGCTCAAATTGATGGCTCTGACCCATGTCACCCATCGCACTGGATTGGTCATGCCCGTGCAGGCCATTGTTGCCGCCGCCAAAGAACACGGCATCGACGTGATCCTCGATGGCGCGCATGCCCTCGGCCAGATTGAGTTCAACCTGGATGAGCTAGGCGTTTCTTTCGCCGGTTTCAATCTGCACAAATGGATCGGCGCGCCCCTGACGCTGGGCTTTATCTACATTGCCCCAGAGCGCCTGGCCGACATCGACCCGGACATGGGCGAGATGCACTTCCCGGTCACCGATATTCGCGCCCGCACGCCCTACAGCACGCCGAACATCCCGGCCTTGCTGACGCTGCCCCTGGTGTTCGAGGAGCATCTCGCGATGGGCGGCGCCGCTGCCAAGAGCACAAGGCTCAACTACCTGCGCAACCGTTGGGTCAACGCAGTTCGCGAGCTACCGGAGATCGAGGTCATGACACCCGATGACCCGCGACTGTATTGCGGCATTACCTCGATGCGCTTTACCCGGCATACCGATCAACAGGCAATGGCCGAGCGGCTGCTCAGCGACTACAACCTGTTCACCGTGGTCCGCAGCGGCGCGGCGAGCGGGCCATGCATTCGCATTACACCGGGGCTCACAACCACCGCTGCCGACATGGATCTGCTGGCCCGTGCGCTGAGCGAGTTGCGCTGACGTCATACCGTGTATTTGTCGAAGTCCTCCGGTTTGATTTGCGTCGAAGCGGCGAACGTGTCGATACCGATGGTCGTATGCCCGAAAAAGCCATCCTCGTTCGAGTCTCGACCGAGGGTGTGGACCGTCAATGTCGAGGCCTCGCCGCCCTGATCCCGGTAATACGTGTCTTCATTGTTGCTCAGCGGCGAGACCGATCGGCCGCTGTACTCCCGGACGTTGAGCACCGAACGCGAGGCGGGTTCGGGAAAGTAGAGCTGACCGACCCAGGCAACATGCCGCTCCTCGAGAAAATTGTTGCCGGACGTGATGCGCACGGCGACATGGATGTGCAAGGTGCGGCCGGCATAGAACCCCGGGTAGATGGTGGTAAACCGAACCACGCCCTTTTTGTCGGTGAATTGCCCGCCACGCAGGTAGGTGTCGTCGTCAGTGCGCGGAACCGAGCCGATGTCACCGACATCGACTTCCTGGTCCGGGTTGACCTTGCTCCAGCCCGAATACGCACCACGGGCATTGCAATGCCAGATATCGACCAAGGCCCCGGTCACCGGCTCCCCCGTCATGGCATCGACAATCGCCAGTCGCAGCACCAGGGGAATGCCATCGGCGCTTTCGCTGATGTTGCGCCGGATCAGTTTCGGATTGCGGAAATACGGGCCGGCAATTTGCTCGGGAGACAGCAGGTGAATCGGGGGTGGGGGTGCAACGGAGTTGTTGTCGTCCATGACGTTCTCTCTTCCATAAGATGAACGCAGGTTAACGCTGGATGGGCGGCGAGAGGCGGTAACTATGTATCGCTTGATGTCCCTTGTGTGCGAGGCTTGCCCGCGAAGGCGCCAGACCAGTCACTTCAATGCTGACTGTACTGACGCCTTCGCGGGCAAGCCTCGCTCCTACAAGTGGTATTTCATCAGGCAAAAAAAAACGGTGCACCGACCAAGCGCACCGTAAAGCCGTAGAACACACAACGAAGTGTTTGGTAAAAGCCGATCAGTCCAGCAGCGCCAATGCCTCGGCGGTGCATTCCTGAATGCGGGCCCAGTCGCCGTTCTTGATCCACTCCGGATCAAGCATCCAGCTACCGCCCACGCACATCACGTTTTTCAACGCCATGTAGCTCTTGATATTGGCCGGGCTGACGCCGCCAGTCGGGCAGAATTTCACTTCACCGAACGGGCCGCCGAGGGCCTTGATGGCCGCGACGCCACCGCTGACTTCCGCCGGGAACAGCTTGAAGCGGCGATAACCCAGGCCATAGCCTTCCATGATGCCGGACGCGTTGCTGATGCCTGGCAACAGCGGGATCGGGCTGTCGACGCTGGCTTCGAGCAGGTCACGGGTGATGCCCGGCGTGACGATGAACTGCGAACCCGCCGCTTCGGCAGCGGCAAGCATCGTGCGATCCAGCACAGTACCCGCACCGGTCACCAACTCCGGACGCTGCTCACGCAGAATCTGGATGGCCTTGAGGCCGAACTGCGAACGAAGCGTCACTTCCAGGGCAGTCAGGCCACCGGCAGCCAGGGCGTCGGCAAGCGGCAGGATATCCTGCTCGCGAGCGATCGTGATCACCGGCAGGATCCGCGCCTTGGCGCAGAGGCTGTCGATCAGGGCAACTTTGTCCGCCATGGAAACGGTCGGGGATGGGGTTGTCATAGCGGCTGTTCCTTGGCTCATGGGCACCAGTAGATCTCTAACGTAGGTTGCAGAAACGCGCGAATCGGCATGGCGGCGACATCGTCACCGGCCAATGCGGCACTCAGAGTGGTCAGCTTGGACTGACCGGAAATCGATAAAACGGTGGTCTTGGCCGAGGCCAGCAGCGCGCGGCTCATGGTCAGGCGCTGATGCGGCACGGTTGGCGCCAGCATCGGATAGCACCGACGGGTGCCGTCGGCTTTCAAGGCATCGATCAGGTTCGGGCTGTTGGGGAACAGCGAAGCGGTGTGACCGTCATCGCCCATGCCGAGTATCAGCACGTCGATCGGCGGCAACTCGGCGAGCAAACGGTCGGCCTGCTCGGCGGCCAGTTCAAGGTTCGCGGTGGCGCTGTACAGGCTCAGAAACTGAGCCTTGGCCGCCGGGCCTTGCAACAGATAACGCTTGAGCAGACCGGCATTGCTGTCGGCATGCTCGACCGGCACCCAGCGCTCGTCGGCCAGGGTGACGACCACCTTGGACCAGTCCAGTTTCTGCTTGGCCAGGTTCTGGAAGAACGCCACCGGGCTGCGGCCACCGGACACCACCAGCGTCGCGGTGCCGCGAGCGTCGATGGCGTCACTCAGTTGCTTGGCTACATTCAGCGCCAGACCATCGGCCAGCAGCACCGGGCTCTTGAACTCATGGGCGCTGACGCCCTGAGGCAGTTTCAATTCAGATATCGCCATACCACGACCTCCCATCCCGCGTGATCAGAGCAATGGAGCTCATCGGTCCCCAGGACCCAGCCGCATACGGCTTGGGCGCATCACCGGATTTTTTCCACCCGGCGATCAACTGGTCACACCACTTCCACGCGGCTTCGATTTCATCTTTACGGACAAACAGGTTCTGATTGCCGCGCATCACTTCCAGCAACAACCGCTCGTAGGCATCGGGAATCCGTGCGCTGCGATAGGTGTCGGAAAAATTCAGCTGCAACGGACCGCTGCGCAGCTGCATGCCCTTGTCCAGGCCTTGTTCTTTGGTCATCACACGCAAGGAAATGCCTTCGTCCGGCTGCAAGCGGATGATCAGCTTGTTGCTGATTTGCAGGCGCTGCTCGGGGGCGAAAATATAGTGCGACGGTTCCTTGAAGTGGATGACGATCTGCGACAGCTTTTGCGGCATACGCTTGCCGGTACGCAAGTAGAACGGCACGCCGGCCCAGCGCCAGTTGCGGATATCCGCACGCAGGGCGACGAAGGTTTCGGTGTCGCTCTGGGTATTGGAGTTGGGCTCTTCCAGGTAACCGGGGACCGATTTACCTTCGCTGTACCCGGCGATGTACTGGCCGCGCACCACCTGCGTGGTCAGGCCTTCCGGGCTGATCGGCGCCAGGGCCTTGAGCACTTTGACTTTCTCGTCACGGATGCTGTCGGCGGACAGGTCGGCCGGCGGGTCCATGGCGATCAGGCAAAGCAGTTGCAGCAGGTGATTCTGGATCATGTCCCGCAGCTGACCGGCCTTGTCGAAATAACCCCAGCGGCCTTCGATCCCGACCTTCTCGGCCACGGTGATTTCCACGTGGGAGATGTAATTCTGGTTCCACTGGGTTTCGAACAGGCTGTTGGCGAAACGCAGGGCGATCAGGTTCTGGACGGTCTCTTTGCCCAGGTAGTGGTCGATGCGGTAGGTGCGGTTCTCCGGGAAGAACTGCGCCACGGCGTCGTTGACCTTGCGCGAGGATTCCAGGTCCGAACCGATGGGTTTTTCCAGCACGACGCGGGTGTTTTCGGTCAGACCGACCTTCGACAGGTTCTCGCAGATCGCGCCGTAAACGGCGGCCGGCGTGGCGAAGTAGGCAATCACACGCTGGGCGCTGCCGGCCATTTCGGCCAGGGCGACGTAATCGTCGGCCTTGAGGAAGTCGACATGCAGGTAGCTCAAACGGGCCAGGAAGCGTTCGACCACAGCTTCGTCCAGCTCTTTGGCACCTACATAACGGCGCAGTTCGGTGGCGATGAACGCCAAGTGTTCCTGCTCGCTGCCAGGCTCACGGGCCAGCGCGATAATCCGCGTATCCTCATGCAGCAGGCCTGCGCCATCGAGTTGATAAAGGGCAGGAAACAGTTTGCGCAGGGCCAGGTCGCCGAGGGCGCCGAACAAGGCAAAGGTGCACGGTTCAACCGTAATCGAAGGCATGATGTTTGTTCTTTTATCAAGTTAAGCTACAAATACCTTTTTTCAAGGCATCACTCAAGGGAAAATGTAGTAATAACCACAACATTTTCGCAAAATACAGATTCCGAGTGGTGGTCGGTCGGAGCCATCAGTAGGATAGGCCACCGTTTGGGGCCGTATCAAAGTCCCAATTTGCATAGCAGCACGCTTGCTTGCATCGCAGAGCACTCTTGTAGGCGAACCTAGGAAACCATATGGACCGCGTGCGAAATTTACTGGAACAAATCCAGAATCGCCTTGAAGACCTGAACAAGGCAGAACGCAAAGTCGCCGAAGTGATCCTGCTCAACCCAGAGCAGGCCACCCGGTTCAGCATCGCCGCCCTCGCCCAGGCCTCTAAAGTCAGCGAGCCGACGGTCAACCGTTTCTGCCGTTCGTTTGGCGTCAGTGGCTACCCGGAGCTCAAGCTTCAACTGGCCCAGAGCCTGGCCAGCGGCGCGGCGTATGTCAGCCGTGCGGTCGAGGCTGATGACAATCCGGAGGCGTATACCAAGAAGATTTTCGGCAGCGCCATCGCGTCGCTGGACAGTGCCTTGCAGGCGCTGGACCCGAACCTTATCAGCCGCGCCGTCGACCTGTTGATCCAGGCCCGGCAGATCCATTTCTTTGGCCTCGGCGCCTCGGCTCCGGTAGCCCTGGATGCGCAGCACAAATTCTTCCGCTTCAACCTGGCGGTCACCGCCCACGCCGACGTGCTGATGCAGCGCATGATTGCGTCGGTGGCGCATACCGGCGAATTGTTCGTGATCATTTCCTACACCGGCCGCACCCGCGAATTGGTGGAAGTGGCGCGTATTGCCCGGGAGAACGGGGCTTCGGTGCTGGGGCTGACGGCCGAGGGTTCGCCATTGGCCAAGGCCAGCACCTTGAGCCTGAACATTCCGCTGCCGGAAGACACCGACATCTATATGCCGATGACGTCGCGGATCATCCAGCTGACCGTGCTGGATGTGCTAGCCACCGGCATGACCTTGCGCCGGGGCGTGGATTTCCAGCCGCATTTGCGCAAGATCAAAGAGAGCCTGAACGCGAGTCGATATCCGGTGGGCGACGAGTTCAATTAACCCGACACTTTCGCTGACTGGCACTGCGTCTTCGCGAACAAGCCCGCTCCCACACATGAAATGCATTCCTCTGTGGGAGCGGGCTTGCTCGCGAAGGCGTCAGCCGCAACACCGAAAAATCATGCTCCAACCCGCGCCTGCAAACTCAAATGCGCCTTCTGCCCCGGCGCCAAACTCACGCTATCAGTCCCGCCACTCGCCGCTTCCACGCACACAAACCCGGAAATCTCGTTCCAGCTGACACCCAATAGTGGGCGCGTCCCTGGATGCCAGACCACCGTGTCCGCATGGTCACCGGTGTCGATGCACAACTCGCGCTGCCAGGCATGGTCCTTGAGCTGCAATTCACCGTCATGCTGGAACACCCGCTGACACCCGCCTTCGACTCTCAACTCGCCTTCCTGCTGGCAAACCTGGCGGTTCAACTGGTCGTAACCGTGGGCACCATCGAGCCCGGACAGCGCTATCTCACCCACATCACCAATACGCCAATACGCATGCAACGCCTGGCTCAATTGGCACGGCAGGCTGTCCTGATGCTCGGTGCTCAGGCGTAATTCCATGCGTTCGCCCAAGTGGGCGTGCAGGTCCACTTGCCAGTCGCAGAGCTGAAGTTGCCAATGCAGCCGCACGCCCTCGTCGTCATGGCTGCTGTCGAGCAGCTTCCAATCGATCAACCGTGCCCAGCCATGGGAAGGCCAGGCGTTTTCGCTCGGATGACGGCCGTACCACGGCCAGCACACCGGCACGCCGCCACGAATCGCACCGACCTGCGGCCATTTCGCCGCGCACCAGAGCCAGGGTTTCTGGCCCTTTGGCTGGAAGTGCAGCAACTGCGCGCCCTGCCGGCTGAACACCGCCTGACACAGCGGATGGTCGATCACCAGCACGTCGCGCTTCTGATAGCGCTCCCAAGCAAACACCGGACGTTCGCGCAAGGATTTGAAGAAGCGTTGTAGCGGATGCTCATGCATGTGCCACTGTCCTGAAAATCACCCGGGGTGCGCCGCCCCAAAAAAAAGCGGACAGCCTGGGCTGTCCGCAAAAATGCGCACATAGAGAGGAGCTTATCGCAACAGCGTTAGAACACCGACTGAATTTTCAGGCCGGCCACCAGCGCGTTGTCGACTTCATCCACACCGCCCGGGTGAGTGATGTATTGCAGGTTGGGACGCACGGTCAGCCAGTTGGTAACGTGGAAGCCGTAGTTGATCTCGTAGTTGTACTCAGTGTTACGCAGCGGCGCGAACAGCGGGTCCTGATAGTCCGTGACGTTGTTGGAGACGTTGACCAACTCTGAGTTTTTCTTCACGTCATCGTTGACATGGATACGGGCGGCACCAATACCGAAGTCATCCTTCGGACGTGCATCGAACGGGCCCTTGTACACCAGCATCAGCGACTGGTAGTTGTCGACGACGTTGGTGTCCTTGTCGTGGAACGTGGCATTGGCTGCGATGTTCAGACCGCGAGACGCGTCACCGTTGTGGGTGGTGAGTTGTTGTTGCGCCACGAACCAGTAGCCGGATTTGCTGCTGTGGCTGCGATAGGCGTTGCCGCTGGTTGCGGCGTCATTACCGTTGTCGTCTTCACGAACGTCATCGGCCTTGGCTGTGCTTTTGTAGTAACCGACACGGTATTCGCCCGGCAGGTTGCCAGGGTTCGGCAACCAGACCAGTTCGACTGGCAACACGGTGCCCTTGGTACCACTGCCGCTGAGCTTGAAGCCGTTACCGTGCTCCAGTTGCGACGGGTTCTGGTTGTACGCGCCGATCTGCGCATAGAACTCAGGCGAGATGTTGTACTTCACGCGAACCGCAGCCTGCATGACCGGCCAGTTGTACCAGATGTTGGTCGCCCAGTTACCGACCTGGGAACCGCAGAACGCCAGGTTCTGGAACTCGCAAGGGAAGGTGTTGAAGTCTTCGCCTTCGCCGAAGTAACCGGCCTTGACGTCCAGTTTGCCATCGAGGAACTGGTGCTTGATCCACAGTTGGGTCAGACGGACCATGTGGCCACGGCCGTAGACTTCCTGGGAGGAACTCAAGGTGCCGGCACGCGGATCGCCGACACGGTCATTGGAGATGTTCTCACCGTTACGGTTGGTGAACTGGATCTTGGCCTGGGTGTTATCCCAGCCCCACAGCTTTTGCAGGTCCAGAGCCACGCCCAGGCCAAACTGGTCGGCGTAACGCGCTGTCTTGTCGTTGTTGTATCCGCCGTGAAGGTTCCCGCCGACTTCACCGACGTAGTCCATCTTGATGTCGATACCCTGCTCGATCAGCTTGGTCCGCTCGCCACCCCAATCACCGGTCATCCATTCGGAATCGGCGCTGAACGCGTCAGCCGCGTGCACACTACCGGCCAGCATCATGGCCGCAACCGCGGACAACTGGCAGATAAGCTGAGCGTTGTTGTTCTTCTTCATCCCTACATCCTCGTTTTATTGTTATTAACTGTTTTTATTTAACGCGGTTACATCAGGTGCGATGCGCGACAGGCCGCTCACCGCATATCCCCCCTGTAGGAGCCAGGCTTGCCGGCGAAGGCGTCCCTGAAATCGCCTTCGCCGGCAAGCCTGGCTCCTACAGTTTTTGATCTTCAGCGGCCTTTGAATTGGGCGACGTTCGCGCTGTGGCTCTCGGCTTTTGGTTGACCGGCCACCCCCAGGCGCTCACCGGTCTTGGCATCGAACAACAGCACTTTCGATGGATCGAATTGCAAGGTCAGGGTCTCGCCCACGTTCGGCGCGACGTCCGGCGCCAGGCGGCAGCAGACTTTGGTGTCGTTGAGATTGACGAACACCAGGGTGTCGGGACCGGTCGGTTCGGTGACCTGGACTTCGGCGCGAATGGTCGGCAAACCGTTCGGCTCGTTGCCCGCCAGAACGATCTGTTCCGGGCGTAGGCCGAGGATCACTTCGCGGTCTTCCAGACCAGCGTCCTGCATGCCCATCGGCAATTCGCAACGCGCCTGGCCGCTGTCGAGCAGCGCCACCAGACGACCTTCCTTGCGCTGCAAACGCAGGGGGATGAAGTTCATCGGCGGCGAACCGATGAAGCTCGCCACGAACAGGTTGGCCGGGTTGTTGTAGATATCTTTCGGCGTGCCGAACTGCTGGATGATCCCGTCCTTCATCACCGCCACTTTGTCGCCCAGGGTCATTGCTTCGATCTGGTCGTGGGTCACGTAGACCGTGGTGGTTTTCAGGCGCTGGTGCATCAGTTTCATTTCGGTGCGCATCTCGACGCGCAGCTTGGCGTCGAGGTTGGACAGCGGCTCGTCGAACAGGTAAATCTTCGGCCGACGCGCCAGGGCACGGCCCATGGCGACACGCTGTTGCTGACCACCGGAGAGCTGACCGGGCTTGCGGTTGAGCAGGTGTTCGATCTGCAGCAGCTTGGACACCCGCGCCACTTCCGCTTCGATGTCGGCGGCGGGCATTTTGCGAATCTTCAAGCCGAACGCGATGTTCTCGCGCACGCTCATGGTCGGGTACAGCGCGTAGGACTGGAACACCATGGCGATGTCGCGATCTTTCGGGCTCATGCCGCTGACGTCCTGGTCATCGATCATGATTGCGCCGCCAGTGATGGTTTCCAGGCCGGCGATGCAATTCATCAGGGTCGACTTGCCGCAACCCGAAGGTCCGACCAGGATCAGGAACTCACCGTCCTTGATCGACAGTTCGATGTTCTTGAGGGTGTCCGGCAGGCCGGGACCGTAAGTCTTGTTTACATTGCGAAGTTCGAGCGTAGCCATGATTACCCCTTGACTGCGCCGGCCGTCAGCCCGCGCACGAAATACTTGCCTGCGACCACATAGACCAGCAGGGTCGGCAGCCCGGCGATCATCGCCGCCGCCATATCAACGTTGTATTCCTTGGCCCCGGTACTGGTGTTGACCAAGTTGTTCAACGCCACCGTAATGGGTTGCGAATCACCGCTGGAGAACACCACGCCGAACAGGAAGTCGTTCCAGATCTGGGTGAACTGCCAGATCAGGCAGACCATGATGATCGGGGTGGACATCGGCAGGATGATCAAGCGGAAGATGGTGAAGAAACCCGCGCCATCGAGCCGCGCCGCCTTCACCAGCGCATCGGGAACGCTGACGTAGTAGTTACGGAAGAAAAGCGTGGTGAACGCCAGGCCGTAGACCACGTGCACGAACACCAGGCCGGTGGTGGTGCTGGCCAGGCCCATCTTGCCGAGGGTGAACGAGGCCGGCAGCAGGACGGTCTGGAACGGCAGGAAGCAACCGAACAGCAGCAGACCGAAGAACAGTTGCGAGCCACGGAAGCGCCACATCGACAGCACGTAGCCGTTCAGCGCACCGATGGCGGTGGAGATCAGCACCGCCGGGACGGTGATCTTGATCGAGTTCCAGAAGTACCCGTCAACCGTGCCCCAGGCCTTGACCCAACCAATGCCGCTGACCACAGTCGGCCAGCTCAACAGGTTGCCGGAGTTGATGTCTTCGGGCGTCTTGAAACTGGTCAACAGCATGACCACGAGCGGTATCAGGTAAAGGAATACCGCCAGGATCAGCACGCCGTAGATGGCGATGCGACTCAGGCTGATGGATGGTTTGGCAGCGAAATTAGTCATGACGCTTGGTCCTCAGCTCGGAGTACAGGTAAGGCACGATGATTGCGAGAATCGCACCGAGCATCAGAATCGCACTGGCCGAGCCCATGCCCATCTGGCCGCGACTGAAGGTGAAGGAATACATGAACATCGCAGGCAGGTCGGAGGAGTAACCCGGGCCACCGGCCGTCATTGCCGCCACCAGGTCGAAACTCTTGATCGCGATGTGGGCCAGGATCATGACCGCGCTGAAGAACACCGGGCGCAGGCTGGGCAACACCACTTTGAGGTAAATGCGCGGCATGCTCGCGCCATCGATCTGGGCAGCACGGATGATCGATTGATCAACACCACGCAGGCCGGCGAGGAACATCGCCATAATGAAGCCCGAGGCTTGCCAGACTGCAGCGATCACCAGGCAATACACGACGCGATCCGGGTCGATCAGCCAGTCCAGGCGAAAGCCTTCCCAGCCCCAGTCACGCAGCAATTTATCCAGGCCCATGCCCGGGTTGAGCAGCCATTTCCAGGCGGTACCGGTGACGATCATCGAGAGCGCCATCGGGTACAGGTAAATGGTGCGAATGAAACCTTCGCGACGAATGCGCTGGTCAAGAAACACCGCCAGCAGCACACCGATCACCAGCGTGATGCCGATGAACATGCCACCGAAAACCGCCAGGTTCTTGCTCGCTACCCACCAACGGTCGTTTTCGAACAGCCGCTGGTATTGCGCCAGGCCCGCCCATTTGTAAGTCGGCAGGAAGGTCGACGTGGTGAACGACAGGACGAAGGTCCACAGGATATAGCCATAGAAGCCCACCAGGACGATGAACATGCTGGGCGCCAGCACCAGTTTCGGGAGCCAGCGCTGCAGTGCATCGAACGGCGAGGCCTTGCTGAACACAGCAACAGAACTCATGGGAAGATCCAGTATAGGGAAAAGAGGTTATGCGCAGATCCCTTGTAGGAGCCGGCTTGCTGGCGAATGCGGTGTGTCAGTTAATAAATCCGCTGACTGACAGTCCGCTATCGCCAGCAAGCCGGCTCCTACAGGGGCCAAGCATTACTTGGCAGCTTTGACGGCCGTGCCCAGTTGCTTGGCGGCCGTGGCCGGATCGGCTTTCGGGTCGTTGATGAAGTTGGTCACGACATCAAAGAACGCGCCTTGTACCGCCAGCGTGGTCGCCATGTTGTGCGCCATGCTCGGTTGCAGGCCGCCAGACTTGGCGTCCGCCAGGAAGTCCTTGGCAGCGGTCTGGGCGCAGGCGTCGAAACCGTACTTCTCCATGTCGCCCAGCATGTCGATTCGAACCGGGATCGAGCCCTTGTTGATGCTGAAGACTTTCTGGAAGTTCTCACCCAGCACGACCTTGGCAATGTCCTGCTGAGCGGCAGCAGTGCCCTTGTCTTTCTGTTTGAACACGGCCAGGGAGTCGATGTTGTAGGTGAAGGCCTTGTCGGTGCCCGGGAACGCTACGCACTCGTAGTCCTTGCCGGCGACTTTCTTGGCCGCTGTCCACTCGCTCTTGGCCCAGTCACCCATGATCTGCATGCCGGCCTTGCCGTTGATGACCTTGGCCGCTTCCAGGTTCCAGTCCTGGCCTTTGCCGTCGACGTCCATGTAGGTCGCAACTTTCTTCAGCTCGGTCAATGACTTGACCATTTCAGGACCGGTCAGTGCAGCGTTGTCCAGGTCGACCAGGGCTTTCTTGTAACCGTCGACGCCCATGACCGAAAGCACCACCGCTTCGAACACGGTGCTGTCCTGCCAAGGCTGGCCACCGTGGGCAAGCGCAATGAAGCCTGCAGCCTTGAGCTTGTCGCCCGCTGCGTAGAATTCCTGAAGTGTGGTCGGAGCTTTTTCGATGCCCGCTTTCTTGAAGACTTCCGGGTTGATCCACAGCCAGTTGACGCGGTGAATGTTCACCGGCACGGCCACGTAGTCACCCTCGTACTTCACGGTATCGGAGACTTTCTTGTCGAGCAGGCTGTCCCATTTCTCTGATTTGGAAACGTCTTTCAACGCGTCGGTATCGAGCAAACCGGTGCTGGCCCATTCCTGGATGTCCGGACCTTTGATCTGTGCGACGCCCGGCGGGTTACCGGCCACGGCGCGGCTTTTGAGTACGGTCATGGCAGTAGCACCGCCACCACCGGCGACGGCGCCGTCTTTCCAGGTGAAACCGTCTTTTTCGACTTGGGCCTTGAGGACATCAACGGCCGCTTTTTCGCCACCGGAGGTCCACCAGTGAACGACTTCTACCGAACCTTTGGAATCGGCGGCAAGTGCACTGAGAGGGAATGCAGAGATTGGAAGCAATGAGGCAAGAGAAATGACAGTAGCGAGGCGAGAAATCGCATTCATCTAGAATTACCTTTCTTGTTGTTATGCATGCAAGTCTGGTGCTTGCGCTGCATAGGATTTTAAACAGGAGTTATCCCCTCGCAGGTAACGAAGGGACGCTTGAATGTCACCACATGGTTACACAGGAGCGCTCTGGGACAACTGCCCCAAGGCCGTGGCCATGCTCGGCGCCAGCGGCAGGCGCGGGATCAGGACGGCTTGCCAGGCGTGATACAGGTCCGGTTTACCGGCCCAGATATCAGCACTCGGGCGGTTTTGCGGGTCGAGTTCATGGTGCCAACTGCCATCGCAGCGGTCGATGAAATGACTGTCACAGAATTCCCAGAACAGCCGGTACCAGGTTTCGTATTGCGTATCTCCAGTGCGTTTAAGCAACGCGCTGGCGGCGGCGCTGGCTTCGCAATGGGTCCAGTGCAAACGATGGCGAACCACCGCGCGATTGCCCCAGTCGAGGGTGTAGACAATGCCCGGCGCACCGTCGATATCCCAACCGTGACGGCAGTTGTGGTCAAAGAGTTTTTGCGCGTCGGTGGCCAGCCAACCCGGCGTGAGCATGCCGGCTTGCACGCGTGCCGCTTCGAGGTGCAGCAACAGCCGCGCCCATTCGAAACCGTGACCAGGCGTGGTGCCGTAGGGGCGGAAACCGTCGGCCGGGTTGTCGTGGTTGTACTCGCGCAGCGGCTGCCAATCGCGATCGAAATGCTCGACCACCAGATAGTCGTTGGCAGCGGCGTGACCATGAATCACTCGCTCGACGATGCGTTGAGCACGGCACAGCCAGCGTTTGTCTTCGGTGACATCCGCCAGGGCGAGAAAGGCTTCGGTGGCGTGCATGTTGCTGTTGGCGCCGCGGTAGGCTTCTTCACCGCTCCAGTCGCGAGCAAAGGATTCGCGCATCGCGCCCTCCTCCTCGCTCCAGAAATGCGTGTCGATGATGTTGATCGCGTCATCGAGCAACGCTTGTGCACCGGGGCGCCGAGCGACGACCGCCGAACTCGCCGCGAGAGCCACGAAGGCGTGCAGGTAGGCCGCCTTGCCGGTGTTGTCATCGCGGTGATGGGCGACTGCAAACCAGCCGCCGTGTTCGGCATCGCGTAATGGGCCGCTGAGCGCCTGGATACCGTGATCGACCAGCTCGGCAAAACCCGGCAAGCCCTGGATGTGCGCCATGGCGAAGCTGTGGGTCATGCGTGCGGTGTTCATGGTTTCGGCGTGGGCGTTGGCCGGGAGACGGCCCTTTTCATCGAGATTGCCGAAGCCTTCAGCAAGCTTTGAAGCCTTGGCAAACGCCAGCAGACGCAGGCCTTCGGCCGCGAGCCATTGCTGATGGGCAGGTGCGTTCAGCCAACTGCTGAATGCAGGTTGGAAGGTGTCCATGAGGTGCCTTTTTTGTTGTTTTGACTGGGGGCAGTCTAAACAACGGGCAGTGCGGGGCTTGTAACGAAGGGGGCGAGTTATGTCACCGGCTTGTGACATTCAGCCGGGTTCTACGGCGAGTGATGAACCTGTGGTGAGGGGATTTATCCCCGTTCGGCTGCGAAGCAGCCGTGAAACCATTGCACTCGATATACCAGATACACCGCAATTGCAGTTTTTGGGGCGGCTACGCCACCCAACGGGGATAAATCCCCTCACCACAGGGTCTGCGTCAATCGATCGAACGAGGTAACTGCAACGTCACCCGCAACCCGCCTTCACGCAGGTTTTGCAGGCTGACCTCGCCACCATGGCTGTGGGCAATGTTGCGCGCAATTCCCAACCCCAAACCATATCCCTGCTGCTGCCCGGCCAACCGGAAGTGCGGTTCGAACACCTGCTCCATCCGCTGCTCCGGCACGCCCGGCCCTTCGTCATCGACATGCAGGATGAAGGCGCTCTCGTCGTCATCAATATGCAAATGCGCGTTCTGCCCATACTTCAACGCGTTGTCGATCAGGTTGCCGATGCAGCGCTTGAGCGCCAGCGGTTTGCCCGGGTACGCCGCCAACGCCCGCCCTTGCTGGGTTACGCGACCATTGCCGTTGGGCGCCAGGTACGGTTCCACCAGGCAATCGAGCACATGGTTAAGATCCACCGGCTCGATGTTTTCGTGAATATCGGTGTCTTTCACGCATTGCAGCGCGCCTTTGACCAACAGCTCCAGCTCATCCAGATCACGGCCGAACTTGGCTTGCAGCTGTTCGTCCTCAAGCAATTCGACCCGCAACCGCAAGCGGGTGATCGGCGTGCGCAGGTCATGGGAAATCGCGCTGAACAACTGGCTGCGCTCAGTCAGGTAACGGCTGATCCGTTCGCGCATCGCATTGAAAGCGCGGCCCACTTCAACCACTTCACTGCCGCCGCCTTCGGCCACCGGTTCGACTTCGGCACCAAGGGACATGTCCCGCGCCGCCCGCGCCAGGCGCTTGAGCGGACGACTCTGCCAGTGCACCAGCAGGCCAATGAACAACAGCAAAAAGCCGCTGGTAAGCACGATGAACCACACCTGCTGCGCCGGCAGGCCCTGCTCTTCAAGGCTGGTGTAAGGCTCGGGCAAGAGCGAGGCGATGTACAGCCACTCGCCCGGCGCCATCTGGATTTGCGTGACCAGCACCGGCGGGTTCACCGGCTCCAGCGTGAGCGCGTAATGCGCCCAGGAGCGCGGCAGTTCATCGAGTTTCAGCCCGCTGTTGAAGATCCGCAGGTCTTCGGGGCTGACGAAGGTCACTGAGATATCCGTGTCTTGGCCGAGGGACTCGCGCAACACTTGGTCCACCGCCTTGAGCACGGCTTCCTTGCGCGGGGTGATCGGCAGCACGTCCATGCCCAAGGGCTTGTCGTTGAGGGTCACCACGAAACGGGTGCCGCCCATGCTGCGCAATTGGTCGAGCACCAAGGGACGAAACGCGACCGGCAACGAGCGAAAATAACTGACGCTGGCCGTCATCGAATGGGCCAGGCTGCGGGCGCTGGTCACCAGGCCTTCAAGCTGCGTGGCACGCAGTTGCGACACCCAGATCACGCTCGACAAGGTCTGCGCGAACAGCACCGCCAACAAGGTCAGCAGCAACATGCGCCCCAGCAACGATCGCGGCACCGGTACGCGGGCGGCGAGCGTGCGGAAAAACTCAGTGGCCATTGCTGGCAACCACATTGGCGGCCAGTTGGTAGCCGCTGCCACGCACCGTACGGATCAGTCGCGCCGGTTTTTCGGTATCACGCAGGCGCTGACGCAAACGGCTGACCGCCATGTCGACGATACGATCCAGCGGCATCAGATCGCGGCCACGGGTGGCGTTGCCGATGGTGTCGCGATCGAGGATTTCCTGAGGGTGATCGAGGAACAGTTTCAGCAGCGCAAAATCGGCGCCGGAGAGAATCACTTCTTCGCCATCGATGTGAAACAACCGGTGACTGACCATGTCCAGCCGCCAGTCATCGAACGCCAGCACTTCACCGCCGGAACGCTCCTGACCGAACTGCGCGCGGCGCAACAGAGCCTTGATGCGCGCCTGCAATTCACGAGGGCTGAAGGGTTTGCCGAGGTAGTCATCGGCACCCAGTTCCAGACCGATGACGCGGTCGGCCTCGTCGGAGCTGGCGGTGAGCATGATGATCGGCACCTGCGCCTGACGCGGGTGTTGGCGGATCCAGCGGCAGAGGCTGAAACCATCTTCGTCCGGCAGCATCACATCGAGGATCACCAGATCGCTCGGCGCGTCGTTCATCGCTTGGCGAAAGCCTGCACCATCGGGCGTGGTACGGACCTGGAAACCGGCGCGGGTCAGGTAGGTGTCCAGCAACTCGCGTATCTCTTGATCGTCATCGACCAACAAAATCGACTTGTTGACTGAGCTCACGGGGCGGCGTCCTTGTTGTTTGAATTGGGCGGATTATGCCTGATCGAGCGTAAATCCAGGTTGTCTGTTCCGGCCTCTTCGCGGGCAAGCCTCGCTCCTACAGGTATAGGGTTGGTCGCTATTTTTGTGAACGACTCCAATTCTGTAGGAGCGAGGCTTGCCCGCGAATGAGGCGACTCGGTCTCAGGCCTGATCGAGCGCCACACCCGCACCGACAAGGCCGGAATACGGCGCCGTCACCAGCCACACCGGAATACCTTTGAAGTAATCGCTCATGCAGCCCTTGTCGGCGAAGCAGCGGGCGAAGCCGCTTTCGACGAAAAAATCGGCAAACCGTGGAATCACCCCGCCGACGATGTAAACGCCACCGCGTCCACCGGTGGTCAGCACGTTGTTGCCGGCGACACGGCCGAGCCAGCAGCAGAACTGCTCCAGCACTTCCAGCGCAATCGAATCGCCGGCCAGACCGGCAGCGGTAATCGATTCCGGGGTATCGAGCACCGGCTCATGACCGTCCACCGCACAAATCGCCCGGTAAACCCGTGGCAAACCGCTGCCGCTCAACGCGGTTTCAGCGCTGACATGGCCGATCTCGTTGAAGATGTGCTGCCACAACTGAGTTTCACGTGGGCTGCTCAGGGGCAGATCGACGTGACCGCCTTCCCCTGGCAATGCGGCAAAACGGCTTTCACCCAGGTCCAGCAACGTGCCGACGCCCAGGCCCGTGCCCGGACCGATCACCACGGCAGGCCGCAGCGGCTCGGGCGTGCCTTCGCAGACCACCCGAAACTCGTCCGGCTGCAAACGGGTCATGCCCAGCGCCATCGCCGAGAAATCATTGACCAGCAACAACTGATCGACCTGCAATGCCTTGCAAAAATCTTTGCGACTGAGCCGCCAGTGATTGTTGGTGAATTTGAATTCGTCACCGCTCACCGGGCCGGCCACCGACAGGCAGACCGAGCCGATCGAACCCAACGCCAGGCCAAGCCCGCTCAGGTAGAGGGCAATTGCCTCTTCCGGGCTGGCATGGTCGGCCGTCGCCAGCACCTGGATCGCTTCCAGTTGCTGGTTTTTCCACAACGCGAAACGTGCGTTGGTCCCACCGATGTCACCGACCAAAGCCAGTTTCAATTAAGCGTCTCCAGGGCAGAAGTAAAGGCGCTGGCGCCCTGCTCTGCGGAGCTGAAGGCCATGCGCATGAAACCAAACAGTTCGCGACCGCTGCCAATGTTGTTGCCCAACAGGCCCTTGGCTGGCGTGCGCGCTGCGAATTCGTCGGCGTCCACCTTAAGCTCCAGGGTGCCTTTGACGCCATCGACGCGGATGATATCGCCCTCTTGCACCCGCGCAAGAGCGCCGCCGACATAAGCTTCGGGACTGACATGAATCGCCGCCGGGATTTTCCCCGACGCGCCGGACATGCGCCCGTCGGTCACTAGCGCGACTTTGAAACCGCGATCCTGCAGCACGCCGAGGAACGGCGTCATCTTGTGCAGCTCCGGCATGCCATTGGAGCGCGGGCCCTGGAAGCGCATCACCGCGACGAAATCCTTCTCGAGCAAACCGGCCTTGAAGGCATCGGCCAAATCCTGCTGATCCTGGAACACCATGGCTGGCGCTTCTACGACCTGGTTTTCCAGGGCCACGGCCGAGACTTTCATGACACCGCGCCCGAGGTTGCCTTCCATCACCCGCAAGCCGCCCTCAGGCGAGAATGCGCGCGCGACTGGGCGAAGAATGTTTTCGTCGAGGCTTTCGATCGGGCCTTCGCGCCAGACCAGTTCGCCGTTTTCGAGGAACGGTTCCATGGTGTAACGGCTCAAGCCGTGGCCCAGCACCGTGTTGACGTTTTCGTGCAGCAGCCCGGCTTCCAGCAGTTCGCGGATCAGGAACGACATGCCGCCCGCCGCCTGGAAATGGTTGATGTCGGCTTTGCCGTTCGGGTAGACGTGGCTCAGGGTCGGCACGACTTCGGAGAGGTCGGCCATGTCCTGCCAGGTCAGTTGAATGCCGGCCGCCATGGCGATGGCGGGCATGTGCAGGGTGTGGTTGGTCGAGCCGCCGGTGGCGTGCAGCGCCACGATGGAGTTGACCAGCGAGCGCTCGTCAACGATTTCGCCGATCGGCATGAAGTCGCCGTTCTGCTTGGTCAAGCGCGTGACCTGATGCGCCGCTTCGCGGGTCAACGCGTCGCGCAACGGGGTGTTCGGATTGACGAATGAGGCGCCCGGCAAGTGCAGGCCCATGACCTCCATCAGCAACTGGTTGGTGTTGGCGGTGCCGTAGAAGGTGCAGGTGCCGGGGCTGTGGTAGGACTTCATTTCCGATTCCAGCAGCTCTTCGCGGCTGGCCTTGCCTTCGGCATAACGCTGACGCACATCGGCTTTCTGCTTGTTGGAAATGCCCGAGACCATCGGCCCGCCCGGCACGAAGATCGTCGGCAGATGACCGAAACGCAACGCGCCCATCATCAGGCCCGGGACGATCTTGTCGCAAATGCCGAGCATCAGCGCGCCATCGAACATGTTGTGGGACAGCGCCACCGCGGTGGACAGCGCAATCACCTCACGGCTCGGCAGGCTCAGTTCCATGCCTGGCTCGCCCTGGGTCACGCCATCGCACATCGCCGGGGTGCCTCCAGCGAACTGGCCGACGGAGCCGATCTCGCGCAGGGCTTTTTTGATCTGCTCAGGAAAGACTTCGTACGGCTGATGCGCCGAGAGCATGTCGTTATATGACGAAACAATCGCAATGTTGGCGGAATTCATCATCCGCAGACTGTTCTTGTCTTCAGTGCCGCAACCGGCCACGCCGTGGGCGAAGTTGGCGCATTGCAGCTTGCCGCGCATCGGACCGTCGCTGGCTGCATCGCGAATGAGCGCAAGGTAAGCCTCACGGGTTGCACGGCTGCGGGCGATAAGCCGTTCGGTGACCTCAATTACGCGGGGATGCATGTGTAGAACTCCAGGCTAACGGATATGGCGACCTGATTGTCTATGCTGAGCAAGAGCCGGTGTCGATGGGATGACAGACGGTTTTCTTGATCGGTCGGACCAGTTGATTCAGGTCACTCGTTGTAGATTGAACAAAATATTGCCATTAAAAAGGCTTGTTTTCTATTTTTATGCGAATAATCTTGTAATTCCAACAACAAAACGACGGCGGCCCTGTTAAATGACTCTTCGAATCGCAATCAATGGTTTTGGCCGAATTGGCCGCAACGTCCTGCGCGCACTGTATACCCAAGGTTATCGCCAAGACCTGCAGATCGTTGCCATCAATGACCTGGGCGATAGCGCGATGAACGCTCATCTGCTCAAGTACGACACCGTTCACGGCACGTTCGACGCTGATGTCCAACACGATCAGGAAAGCCTGACCGTCAACGGCGACCGTATTGCCGTCAGCGCCATTCGCAACCCGGCCGACCTGCCCTGGGCCGCGGAAAAAATTGATGTCGTGTTCGAATGCACCGGTCTGTTCACCGACCGTGCCAAAGCCGCCGCACATATTACGGCCGGCGCGCGCAAAGTGATTATCTCGGCCCCGGCCAAAGGCGCCGACGCCACCGTGGTGTACGGGGTCAACCACGACATTCTGCGCCAATCGCACCAGATCATTTCCAACGCCTCGTGCACCACTAACTGCCTGGCCCCGGTGGCGCAGGTGCTGCACCGCGAACTGGGTATCGAAAGCGGTCTGATGACCACGATCCACGCCTACACCAACGACCAGAACCTGACCGACGTCTACCACACGGACCCGTACCGCGCCCGTTCGGCCACCCAGAACATGATCCCGAGCAAGACCGGCGCCGCTGAAGCGGTCGGCCTGGTGCTGCCGGAACTGGCGGGCAAACTGACCGGCATGGCGGTACGTGTTCCGGTGATTAACGTGTCGCTGGTGGACCTGACCGTGCAGCTCAAGCGCGAAGCGTCGGCCGATGAAGTGAACGCGCTGCTGAAAGAAGCCGCCCAGCACTCGAAGATTCTCGGCTACAACATCCTGCCGCTGGTCTCCAGCGACTTCAACCACAACCCGCTGTCGTCGATCTTCGACGCCAACCACACCAAGTCCAGCGGCAAGCTGCTCAAGGTACTGGCCTGGTACGACAACGAATGGGGCTTCTCCAACCGCATGCTCGATAACTGCCTGGCGCTGTGCAACGCTGAGTAAACCGGTCCCACAGGGTTTGGACGGCTTTACATAGCGACCACAAATCAATACTTGACCACTCGAGCGGATGATAAGCATTATCATTCGCTCGAAATGGATCAGGTTCTCCCGTGAGTCAATCTCGCTTCAATCACGTCTTCATCGCCCAGCGAGTTTCTCTGCTGCGCACGCTGGAGCGGATGGTCAACAATCACAGCACCGCCGAAGACCTCTTGCAGGAGACCTACCTGCGAGTGACCCGGGCGCTCAGTGAACGGGCCATCGATCACCTTGAACCCTTCGTTTTCCAGACCGCCCGCAACCTGGCGCTGGACCATTTGCGTGCGCGGCGCATTCAGTCGCGCACGATGCTCGACGACGTGCCACTGGACGTGCTGGAAAGCGTTGCCGCCCCCGCCAGCAGTGCCGAGGATACTGCCCATGCCGAACAATTGCTGGAGCGTTTGAACGTGAGCCTCAGTGAACTCAGCCATCGTCAGCAGCAGATTTTCATCCTCAGCCGGCTGCACGGGCACAGTTATCTGGAAATCGCCGAAAAGCTCAACGTCTCATTGAGCACCGTGCAGAAAGAACTGAAGCTGATCATGGCGATCTGCATCGGAGTCGCAGAGCGGTTAAACGGCGACTGAGTCTGTAGGTTTATTCTCTACCTGCCGGGATCGACTGCGCTGGCTTTCGGGCTTTGCTACCCTTGCCCACTTTCAAGCTTCACTCATAAAACAGCCGTGCACAGACACTGCCGAGGAAACACCGTGACGGACACGCTTCCAGTGCCTCCCCCCGCCCCCCCTCCGCCCTCACCGGCGCGGGACCCCGCAAGCGCGATGGACCAGGCGTTGGACTGGCTGATCGTGCTGGGCAGTCCGAGCGAAGAACAGACCCGACAGTTTCATGACTGGCTGGCCGCCGCCCCGTTGCATGCCGAAGCGTTCGCCAAGGCTCAGGCAATCTGGGATGGCCCGCAAGTGGTGGAATGCGCCCAAAACCTGGCCGCCCGGCCGCCGAAAGTGACGGTCCTGTCGCGGCTGCGTCCGCACTGGAAACCGCTGGCCACCGCCGCCGTGTTGATCCTCGGCCTGTTCAGTTTCAGCAACCTGCCGATGCGCCTCCAGGCCGATCACTTGACCGTGGTCGGTGAACGCCAGCGCCTGCAACTGGAGGACGGCTCAAAAGTCCTGCTCAATACCAACTCGGCGTTCTCCAGCACCATCAACGATCAACAGCGCGTGGCCCGGTTGTATCAGGGCGAGGCGTTTTTCGAGGTGCCGGCCAATCGCGGCCAGCCGCTGGAAATCGATGCCGGCCCGGTCAAGGCCAGCGTGCGCGATACCGCGTTTGCGGTGCGCTATCTGGACGGTGTGGCACAGGTTCGGGTGCAGCGTGGGGATGTCGACTTGCGAGCGACTCGCGACGACGCGCGGATTCGCTTGTCCGCCGGAGAAAGCGTGCGCATCGGCCCCAACGGTTTTGATCGCCCGGCCAAGCTCGATGCGGCCACTGATCTGGCGTGGGTCCAGGGGCGCCTGGTGTTCGAGAACTGCCCGCTGAGCCAGGTGCTGACGGAGCTGCGCCGCTATTACCCGGGCTGGATCATCAACACCAACGAGCAGCTGGCCGACGTCGCCGTGACCGGCAATTACCGTCTCGACCAACCGCTGGACGTGGTCCGTTCCCTCGCTCACATCACCTCCGCCCGACTCCAGGAATTTCCGGCTTTGGTGATCCTGAACTAAATGAGAATTATTTTTACTCGATAGCCGAAGCTCGTTCGTCTCGTTATAGCCAATGCAATTGATTCGCATCTCGACATGCCAATCAGCACCTATAAAGATTCGTGCGACACGGAGCGCTATCGATGTCCTCTCGCCATACCCGCCAGTCCTCTTCACCTTCCCGCGTGCTGTCGCTGCTGACGGCCGCCATCCTGATGGCCGGTGCCGCGCCGCTCATGGCCGCCACCGCCGTCGGGCAGCCGACGCGCACCATGGGCGACTACTCGTTCGCCATCCCGCAGCAGTCGCTGGTCTCGGCACTCAATGCCTTTACCACGGTGACAGGCTGGCAAGTCGGCTTGCCGGCCGAACTGGCGGACGGCGTCGCCTCGCCGGGTGTGCGCGGTTCGTTGCCGCCGGAAAAAGCCCTCGATCGCCTGTTGGTGGGGACCAACCTGAGCTATCGCAAACTGGGCAGTAACAACATCGTGCTGGAAAAGCGCAGCAACAGCGGCGCCATCAACCTGGATCAGGTGACCATCAGCGCCACCCGAAATGAACAGGACGTGAGCAGCGTGCCGAGCACGGTGACGGTCCAGACCCGCGAAGACCTGGACCGCAACAACGTCAATAACATCAAGGATCTGGTGCGCTACGAGCCGGGCGTATCGGTCGGCGGCGCTGGCCAGCGTGCCGGTCTCACGGGCTACAACATCCGCGGCATCGACGGCGACCGCGTACTGACCCAGATCGACGGCGTGCAAGTGCCCGACAGCTTCTTCAACGGCCCTTATGCCCAGACCAACCGCAACTACGTCGATCCCGAGATCGTCAAACGTGTGGAAATCCTGCGCGGCCCGGCGTCGGTGCTTTACGGCAGCAACGCCATCGGCGGCGCGGTCAGCTACTACACGCTGGACCCGGATGACATCATCAAGCCGGGCAAGGACGTCGGCGCACGTCTGAAAACCGGTTACAGCTCGGCAGATGACAGCTGGCTGACCTCCGGCACGGTGGCCGGTCGCACCGGTGACTTCGACGGCTTGCTGCACTTGAGCCAACGCAACGGCCATGAAACCGAATCCTACGGCGAAACCGGCGGCATCGGCCTGAACCGCACCGAGGCCAACCCCGAGGACGTGCGCACCACCAACGTGCTGGCCAAACTGGGCTGGGACTACGCCGAAGACGCACGCTTCGGTCTGACCTACGAGCATTACAAGGACGACCGCGACACCAACCAGCTGAGTGCCGTGGGCGGCCCGTTCAACGCCGGACGCGGTTTCGGCTTCTATAAATCCCGCAACGGCAACGACACAGTCACCCGCGAACGCTTTGGCCTGGAGCACAGCTTCGGTCTGGACAGCGTGCTGGCCGACAACATCAAGTGGTCGCTGAACTACCAGATCGCCAAGACCGACCAGAGCACCGAAGAAATCTACGCGCCATCGCGTACCGTGCTGCGCAACCGCGACACCAACTACAAGGATCGCCAATGGGTGTTCGATGCCCAGGCTGAAAAGTCGTTCGCCATTGCCGACACCGAGCACCTCGTAACCTATGGCACCACCCTCAAACAGGACAAAGTCACCGGCCTGCGCACCGGCAGCGGCACGTGCCTGACCGTGGCCGGTGCCTGCCGGGTCATCGGTGCACCGAGTGCCGCCGACACCCTGAAACCGGCCAGCGACTTCCCGGACCCGACCATCAACAGCTACAGCCTGTTCGCCCAGGATCAGATCAGCTGGGGCAACTGGACGTTCCTGCCTGGCGCACGCTACGACTACACCGAACTCAAGCCGCACATCACCGACGAGTTCCTGGCCACCGCCGACCAGAGCGGCAACGGCGTGGTGAGCGACAGCACTAAAACCTGGCATCGTCTGTCGCCAAAATTCGGCACCACTTACAGCTTCAACGACAACTACACCTGGTATGGCCAGTACGCCGAAGGCTTCCGCACGCCGACGGCCAAGGCCCTGTATGGTCGTTTCGAAAACCTGGCGGGTGGCTATCAGGTCGCGCCAAATCCGGACCTGGAACCGGAAAAGAGCAAGAGTTACGAAACCGGCCTGCGCGGCCAGTTCGAGGCAGGCACGTTCGATGTGGCGGTGTTCTACAACAAATACCGCGACTTCATCGATGAAAACGCCATCACCCCCGGCTACACCGAGACCACCTTCCAGAGCAACAACATTGCCCACGCCACCATCAAAGGCGTCGAGCTCAAGGGTCGCCTGAACCTCGACAGCTTCGGCGCCCCGTCCGGCCTCTACACCCAAGGCTCGGTGGCCTACCTGTATGGCCGTAACGATGACAACGGTCAGCCGCTGAACAGCATCAACCCGCTGACTGGCGTGTTCGGCCTCGGCTACGACCAGGATAACTACGGCGCCCTGTTGAGCTGGACCCTGGTCAAACGCAAGACCCGCGTCGACAGCACCAGCTTCAAAACCCCGGACGGCACCAGCACCCAGTTCAAGACTCCGGGCTATGGCGTGCTCGACCTGGCGGGTTTCTACAAGGTGACCGACGACGTGACCGTCAACGCCGGCCTGTACAACCTGACCAACAAGAAATACTGGCAGTGGGATGACGTGCGCGGTTACGACAGCGTCGGCGAAGCCTCGGTGACACAACCGGCCAACCTCGACCGCCTGACCCAACCGGGTCGCAACTTCGCGATCAATCTGGTCTGGGACATCTGACGCTGAACAGCTCACAGCTCACTTCGCTGCTTGTATAGAAGCGGTGCAGTGAGGTTTTTTTACTGTCAGGCGCCTGCTTATTCGTCTCGTTACCAAGCACCTCTTTTTCTCAAGGATTTCTCATGACCACTCAGGACACTGCTCAACGCCCTGCTCTGCGTTCGCAACGCTTGAACCAGATAACCAACGAGCCTCACACCAAACTCGATGCGTTGGTCAAAGCCCACGCACCGTTTGAAACCCAGGCCAACTTCGCCCGTTTTGTGGTGGCGCAGTATTTGTTCCAGTCGGAATTGGTGGCGCTGTACAACGATGCCGATTTGACGGCCATCGTCCCGGACTTGCCGGCTCGTTGCCGGGCCGAAGCGGCCAAGGCGGACCTGGCGGATCTGGACACTGAAGTGCCGGCACCGGTGGCTGGCGCGGTGAAGAACCCCAGCACAGCCGAAGCACTGGGTTGGCTGTTTGTCTCCGAAGGTTCGAAGCTGGGCGCGGCGTTCCTGATCAAGCGTGCTATCGGTCTGGGCTTGAGCGAAACGTTTGGCGCCCGCCACCTGGGCGAACCGGCCGGAGGTCGCGCTGAAGGCTGGAAGCGCTTTGTCAAAACCCTCGATGCGCTGGAATTCAGCTCTCAGGAAGAAGCTGAAATCGAGCAAGCCGCCGTCGATGCCTTCAACCGCTTCACCGTGCTGCTGGAACAGGCCTACACCCCAGAACTCGCCTGACACAACATCCTCCCTGTAGGAGCGAGGCTTGCCCGCGAAAAACGATAACGCGGTCTACCTGAAGCACCGCGTCGTACCATTCGCGGGCAAGCCTCGCTCCTACAGGTTTTTCGTAGGCCCTATGAACCCCACTTCAACACTCACCCGAATCCTATTTGGCCTGCTGGCCTACGTGAGCCTGGGTATCGGCCTCATAGCCATCGTCATCCCCGGCCTGCCGACCACCGAATTCATCCTCCTCGCCGCCTGGGCCGCGACCAAAAGTTCGCCGCGCCTGAGTGCCTGGCTGGAGAACCATCCGCTGTTCGGTTCCATCCTGCGCAACTGGCGCAACGGCAAAATCATCGCCCGCCGGGCCAAGGTCAGTGCCACTGTCAGCATGCTGCTGTGTGCGACGCTGATGCTGGTGATGCTCGATCACGGCTGGCCAATCTATCTGGCGATTGCTGGCATGAGCCTGGGTAATTTGTGGATCTGGTCACGGCCGGAATCATTGCCGCAACCGTCTTGATCGACGCCGCGATTTATTCCCGTTTTAAATCCGCTTTGCGGCACATTTTTCTGCGCAAACGTTCAACCATGACCGCTCGTCGGAGCCACCATCATGCATCCTCGTCCCACGCCGATGTGCATTTAATGGCGCTGAATGGATTTGGCGAACCGGGTCGACATCGGCCCACAGCCAACACTTCATCCTTTCGCGAGTTCGCCCAATGTTCGACTCTCTCTCTATCCGCCTGAAAATCGTCTTGCTGTCCGGCCTGTGCCTGCTTGGCGTGGTCGCGTTGATCGTCGGTATGAACTTCTACCAGACCAACCAGAACGACGAACTGGTCAGCGCCTCCAGCCGCAAGATGCTCACCACCAGCGTGCAGGACCTGCTCCAGGCCAAGGCCGCCGAGCAAGCGGTGCGGGTGCAGAAGACCTTTGGTGAAAGTTTGCTGGTGGTGACTGCTCTGGCCGATCAGATCAAGGACATGCGCAACATGGCCGCCAAGCACTCACTTGAGGCCGGCGCCTTGCGTGAAGAGTTGAACCAGAGCCTGAAAACCGCGTTCGAGCGCAACAGTAAAGTGCTGGGGATCTGGCTGGCGTTCGAGCCCAACAGCCTGGACGGCAAGGACAGCGAGTTCGCCAACGATGCCGCGCGCCAATCCAACGAAGCCGGGCGTTTTGCCAGTTATTGGAGCCGTGCCGGTGGGGCCGGGATCAACACGATCATGGTCGAAGACGACATGACCAAAACCACCTTGAGCCTCAGCGGCACGCCGTACAACAGCTGGTACACCTGCCCTCGCGACAGCAAACGCACCTGCCTGCTGGACCCGTATGCCGACACCGTCGGCGGCAAGGAAATGCTGATGACCACCATTTCCGTCCCGCTGCTGGTGGACGGTAAATCCATCGGTGTGGTCGGCGTGGACATCGCCCTCGACGCCCTGCAAGCGGCCGCGGTCGATTCCCAGCGTGATCTGTTCAACAGCGCCGGGCACATGCTGATCGTTTCCGGAAGCGGTGTGCTGGCGGGTTACAGCGTCGACGCGAGCAAGGTCGGCAAGAGCATCGATGCCACCCTGGGCGCAGACGGCAAGGACATCCTGCAACTGCTCAGCGGCGGCACGCCAAAGATCCTCGAACAAGGCGACTTGATTCGTGCGGTGTACCCGGTCAGCCCGATCAGCGACTCCAAAGCCTGGGGCGTGGTGATCGACCTGCCGAAACAAGTGCTGCTGGCCGATTCGGTCAAGCTGCAAGCGGTGCTCGATGACGCCCAGCAAAGCGGCATGATCAAAGCAGTGCTGGTGGCTGTCGCGGCCGGCCTGGTCGGTCTGTTGCTGATCTGGCTCACTGCGTCCGGCGTGACCCGTCCGATCAACAGCGTCGCCGAGATGCTCAAGGCGATTGCCAGCGGCGACGGCGACCTGACTCAACGCCTGCACTACAGTAAAAAAGATGAACTGGGCGAACTGGTGAGCTGGTTCAACCGCTTCCTCGACAAGCTGCAACCGACCATCGCGCAGATCAAACAAAGCATCACCGACGCTCGCGGCACCGCCGACCAGTCTTCGGAAATCGCCCGTCAGACCAGCGAAGGTATGCAGGTGCAGTTCCGCGAAATCGACCAGGTCGCCACCGCGTCCAACGAGATGAGCGCCACCGCCCACGATGTGGCCAACAGTGCCTCGAACGCGGCCAATGCGGCCAAAGGCGCCGACCAGTCGGCGCGCGATGGCATGTCGATCATCGAGCGCAGCACCCGCGACATCAATCAACTGGCCGACGAAGTCAGCAAAGCCGTGACCGAAGTCGAAGCGCTGGCGGTCAACAGCGAGCAGATCGGTTCGGTGCTGGAAGTGATCCGCAGCATCGCCGAACAAACCAACCTGCTCGCCCTCAACGCAGCCATCGAAGCGGCCCGTGCCGGGGAAAGTGGTCGCGGGTTTGCGGTGGTGGCGGATGAAGTGCGCAACCTGGCCAAACGCACCCAGGATTCGGTGGAAGAAATCCGCATCGTGATCGAGCGCATCCAGACTGGCACGCGCGGCGTGGTTGCCACCATGCATTCGAGCCAGACCCAGGCCCACAGCAACGCCGGGCAGATCCAGCAAGCGGTCCAGGCCTTGAGCAAAATCAGCGACGCGGTCACCGTGATCAGCGACATGAACCTGCAAATCGCCAGTGCCGCCGAACAACAAAGCGCGGTGGCCGAAGAGGTCAACCGCAACGTCTCGGCGATCCGCACCGTCACCGAAACCCTGACCGGCCAGGCCACCGAATCGGCGCAGATCAGCAGCCAGCTCAACGCCCTGACCACCCACCAGATGAAATTGATGGATCAGTTCCGGGTGTAACAGCGACAGCCCTGTAGGAGCGAGGCTTGCCCGCGAAGGGAGCGCTGCGAGACCGCGTTATCGTTCTTCGCGGGCAAGCCTCGCTCCTACAGATTTCATCTGCTTCATCACCTGTTTGATCTATGCTCGGGCTCTCGTTCCGGAGGGCCTTCGATGACTGGTTTACTCACGTCCATTCAAGCCGCACTCGGCTTGCCTAACACGCCAATTCCCTCTACGTCGAGCGGCGCCCTGCCCTCGGCGTTTGCCGTGACTGACCTGGCCTGCGCCAGCCTCGCTGCTGCCGGTCAGGCGGTCAGCGAGTTGCTGCAGCAACACACCGGTCGTTTACCCGGCCTTGAAGTCGACCGCCGCCTAACCTCTTTCTGGTTCGCCACCTCAATCCGCCCCGTGGGCTGGAGCGTTCCACCGCTGTGGGACCCGGTGGCCGGTGACTACGCGACCCAGGATGGCTGGATCCGCCTGCACACCAACACGCCGCATCACCGCGCCGCCGCCGAAAGCGTGCTCGGCGCCTGTGCCGACCATGCGGCGATGGCGAGCAAGGTTGCGCAATGGGCGAAAACCGATCTGGAACAGGCCGTGGTCGATGCCGGTGGTTGCGCCGCCGAGATGCGCAGCTGGGCACAATGGCAGGCGCATCCCCAAGGTCTGGCGGTGAACGCCGAGCCATTGATTCAGTTCAGCGCCGACGAAGGTCAACACGCGAAACCCTGGAAAGGTTCTGTGGCCCAACCGTTGGCAGGCATCAAGGTGCTGGACTTGACCCGCGTGTTGGCCGGTCCCGTCGCCAGTCGTTTTCTCGCCGGCCTCGGCGCCGATGTGTTGCGCATCGACCCACCGACCTGGAACGAACCGGGCGTGGTGCCTGAAGTCACGTTGGGCAAACGCTGCGCGCGGCTGGACCTGCACAGCAATGACGATCGAGCCGTGTTCGAAAACTTGCTCAAGGACGCCGATATCGTGCTCCACGGCTACCGCGCCGATGCACTGGAAAAGTTGGGCTACGGTGTCGCCGAGCGGAAAAAACTGGCGCCGGGCCTGATTGATGTGTGCCTCAACGCCTACGGTTGGAGCGGCCCGTGGCAGAACCGTCGCGGCTTCGACAGCCTGGTACAGATGAGCAGCGGCATTGCCGACGCGGGCAGGCAGTGGAAGAAAGCGGACAAACCGACGCCGCTGCCGGTTCAGGCGCTGGATCATGCAACCGGGTATTTGATGGCGGCTGCGGCAATCACGTTGTTGGGGCGTGGTGGGTCGGCCAGGTTGTCGTTGGCACGCACGGCGAAGTTGTTGATTGAAAACGGTGCCGGGACGGGTGAGGCGCTGCGAGCTGAAGATGAAAACGACCAAGGGATGTTGATTGAGCAAACGCCTTGGGGGCCGGCACATCGGCTTCATGTGCCGCTGAAAATAACCGGGACTCCATTGCAATGGTCACTTCCAGCTTCCGAATTGGGTGCCCATCGCGCGCAGTGGTGGTGACCGTCAGATAGCTATCGCGAGCAGGCTCGCTCCCACATTGGATCTGCGTCGAGCACAAAACCTATGGGAGCGAGCTTGCTCGCGAAGGGGCCGGAACACTCAACACAAAAACCGGTGCCCGCAGCCACCTCACAACGACAGCAACCCGCTGTACAACCCATACGCCGCCAGTCCTGCCCCGCTGATGACGCAGGTAAAAATCCCTTTCTCGATATGGGTAAACAACGGCTCGCCTTGCTCACGCTTGGCCTTGGCGAACAAGATCACCCCCGGCGCATACAACAGCGCCGACAGCAGCAAATACTTCACCCCGCCCGCGTACAACAACCACACCGCGTAACCCAGGGCGATGCCGCCGATCATCAGGTCCTTGGTCCGCTCAGCCGAGGCGTGCTCGTAGGTTTCGCCGCGTCCGCTCAACAGCACCGCATACGCCGCCGACCACAGATAAGGCACCAGGATCATCGACGACGCTAGGTAGATCAGGCTGGTGTAAGTGCCGGCCGAAAACAGCGTGATCAGCAGGAAAATCTGGATCATCACGTTGGTCAGCCACAGCGCATTGACCGGCACATGATTGGCGTTTTCCTTGGTCAGGAAGGCCGGCATGGTCTTGTCTTTAGCGGTGGCGAAGAGAATTTCGGCGCAGAGCAGCGCCCAGGACAACAATGCACCCAGCAGCGAAATCGCCAGGCCAATACTGATCAGCAGCGCCCCCCAAGGACCGACGATATGCTCCAGCACCGCCGCCAGCGACGGGTTCTGCAAGGTGGCCAATTCGGGTTGGCTCATGATCCCCAGGGATAACACGTTCACCAGCACCAACAACGCCAACACGCCGAGAAAACCGATCACCGTTGCCCGGCCGACATCCGAGCGTTTCTGCGCCCTGGCCGAATACACACTGGCGCCTTCAATGCCGATGAACACGAACACGGTGACCAGCATCATGTTGCGCACCTGGTCCATCACGCCGCCGAAATTCGGGTTGCTGCGGCCCCAGATGTCGCGGGTAAAAATGTCCGCCTTGAAGGCCACCGCGGCGATGACGATGAACATGATCAGCGGCACGATCTTGGCCACGGTGGTCAGCTGGTTGATGAAGGTCGCCTCCTTGATCCCGCGCAGCACCAGAAAATGCACGGCCCACAGCAACACCGAGGCGCAGCCGATGGCGATCGGCGTATTGCCTTGGCCAAACACCGGAAAGAAGTAACCGAGGGTGCTGAACAGCAACACGAAATACCCGACGTTGCCCAGCCACGCACTGATCCAGTAACCCCACGCGGATGAAAACCCCATGTAATCGCCGAACCCGGCCTTGGCGTAGGCGTACACCCCGGAGTCCAGTTCGGGTTTGCGGTTGGCCAGGGTCTGGAACACGAAGGCCAGGGTCAGCATGCCGATGGCGGTGATCGCCCAACCAATCAATATCGCCCCGACATCGGCACGCGCCGCCATGTTTTGCGGCAAGGAAAAAATCCCGCCGCCAATCATCGATCCCACCACCAGGGCGATCAGCGCACTCAGGCGAAGCTTTTGCGTCGGTTGCGACATTGGGAGCTCCCCTTCGTTCAATTATTTAACCAAATAGATAAAGCGCAGTAACGTTTATTAATTAACGCCTATAAACGAGTTTTATTTATAACCGACCAATCTATGACAAATGGCACATAGCAGTTTTATGTGTCATTCCTGATAAAGCAATTCCGTACTGAAAACAGACATCAAAAATTTGCGTAAACCCGAAAACAGACTAGCTTCAAAACTCCAAGTAATTCCGGTTACGCCCATTAAATCTAGCCGAGGCCTCTGGAAAGGGCATTTGCGTTTATACAGTTATGCCCGCGAAAAGTTCATAAGTCTTTCATTAACAATGGAATGTGCCCATGCACTGATCTATGTCAGCTAATTGAACAGTTAATAGATTTAGTCTGTTGTCTCTCTTCTCCTGCATTGGAGTCATGCAATGTCTGATACCCCCGGAAAACTGAAACTCGGCGCACTGGTTGCACTGGTTGTCGGCTCTATGATTGGTGGCGGGATTTTCTCTTTGCCCCAGAACATGGCCGCCAGTGCCGATGTCGGCGCCGTGCTGATCGGTTGGGCCATTACCGCGGTCGGCATGCTGACCCTCGCGTTCGTCTTTCAAACCCTGGCCAACCGCAAGCCTGACCTGGATGGTGGTGTCTACGCCTATGCCAAGGCCGGTTTTGGCGACTACATGGGTTTCTCGTCCGCCTGGGGTTACTGGATCAGTGCGTGGCTGGGCAACGTCGGTTATTTCGTGCTGTTGTTCAGCACCCTCGGCTACTTCTTTCCGATCTTCGGAGAAGGCAACACCATTGCCGCCGTGATCGGTGCGTCGGTGCTGCTCTGGGCGGTGCACTTCCTGGTATTGCGCGGAATCAAGGAAGCGGCGTTCATCAACCTGGTGACCACCGTCGCCAAGATCGTGCCGCTGGTGTTGTTTGTCCTGATCGCAGTTTTCGCGTTCAAACTGGACATCTTCACCGCTGACATCTGGGGTGTGAAAAACCCGGACCTGGGCAGTGTGATGAACCAGGTGCGCAACATGATGCTGGTCACCGTTTGGGTGTTCATCGGCATCGAAGGTGCGAGCATCTTCTCGGCCCGCGCGGAAAAACGCAGCGACGTCGGTAAGGCCACCGTGATCGGTTTCATCACCGTGTTGCTGTTTCTGGTGCTGGTGAACGTGCTGTCGCTGGGCATCATGACCCAACCGGAACTGGCCAAATTGCAGAACCCGTCGATGGCGGCGGTGCTGGAACACGTGGTCGGTCCGTGGGGCGCGGCGTTCATCAGTGTTGGCCTGATCATTTCCCTGCTCGGTGCGTTGCTGTCGTGGGTGCTGCTGTGTGCGGAGATCATGTTCGCCGCCGCCAAGGACCACACCATGCCGGCGTTTCTGCGCAAGGAAAACGCCAACCATGTACCGGTCAATGCCTTGTGGCTGACCAACGCTATGGTTCAGCTGTTTCTGATCATCACCCTGTTTTCGGCCAGCACTTACCTGTCGCTGATCTACCTCGCCACCTCGATGATTCTGGTGCCTTACCTGTGGTCAGCGGCTTACGCCCTGCTGCTGGCGGTACGTGGCGAGAGCTATGAAAACGCAGCGGCCGAACGCAGCAAAGACCTGTTCATCGGCGCCGTTGCGTTGATTTACGCGATCTGGCTGATCTATGCCGGCGGCGTCAAATACCTGCTGCTCTCCGCCCTGCTCTATGCCCCCGGCGCGATCCTGTTCGCCAAGGCCAAGCTGGAAGTCAACAAACCGGTTTTCACCAACGTCGAGAAGCTGATTTTCGCCGCCGTTGTCGTGGGCGCCCTGGTGGCGGCCTACGGCCTGTATGACGGCTTCCTGACCCTGTAACACACGACTCATTTGTCATCTGGAGGATCACTGTAATGACCACGGAAAAAGTTAAGTACGGCGTACATTCCGAAGCCGGCAAACTGCGCAAAGTCCTGGTTTGCTCCCCAGGTCTGGCCCATCAGAGGCTGACCCCGAATAACTGCGACGAGTTGCTTTTCGATGACGTGCTGTGGGTGGCCCAGGCCAAGCGCGACCATTTCGACTTCGTCACCAAGATGCGTGAACGCAACATTGATGTGCTGGAAATGCACAACCTGCTGACCGACATCGTTGCAATCCCTGAAGCCCTCGACTGGATTCTGGAACGAAAGGTCACCGCCAACTCGGTTGGCCTGGGCCTGATCCACGAAGTGGGTTCGTGGTTGCGCAGCCTGGAGCCGCGCCATATCGCCGAGTTCCTGATCGGCGGCGTCTCCGCCGATGACCTGCCGGACAGCTTCGGTGGCAAGACCATCCAGATGTTCCGCGATTTCCTCGGCCACTCCAGCTTCATTCTGCCGCCGCTGCCCAACACCCAGTTCACCCGCGACACCACCTGCTGGATCTACGGTGGCGTGACGCTGAACCCGATGTACTGGCCGGCGCGTCGTCAGGAAACCCTGCTGGCCAGCGCCATCTACAAATTCCACCCACAGTTCACCAACGCCGACTTTGAAATCTGGTACGGCGACCCGGACCAGGAACACGGCAACGCCACCCTCGAGGGCGGCGATGTGATGCCGATCGGCAACGGTGTGGTGTTGATCGGCATGGGCGAGCGTTCGTCCCGCCAGGCCATCGGCCAACTGGCGGTGAACCTGTTCAAGAACAAAGCCGTCGAGAAGGTCATCGTCGCCGGCCTGCCGAAGTCCCGCGCAGCGATGCACCTGGACACCGTGTTCAGCTTCTGCGACCGCGACCTCGTCACGATCTTCCCGGAAGTGGTGAACCAGATCGTCGCCTTCACCTTGCGCCCTGACGAAAGCAAACCGGGCGGCATCGATATTCGCCGCGAAGAAACCAGCTTCCTCGACACCGTCGCCAAGGCCCTCAACCTCAAAGCGCTGCGCGTGGTGGAAACCGGCGGCAACAGCTTCGCCGCCGAACGCGAGCAATGGGACGACGGCAACAACGTGGTGGCCCTGGAGCCCGGCGTGGTGATCGGCTACGACCGCAACACCTACACCAACACCCTGCTGCGCAAGGCCGGCGTGGAAGTCATCACCATCAGCGCCGGCGAACTGGGACGTGGCCGTGGCGGCGGCCACTGCATGACCTGCCCGATCATTCGCGACCCTATCGACTATTAATTTTTTATGCCCTGCTTCGCGCTCATAAAGCGCGAAGCAGGCGGATAACCGAAACCCAAGGAGATCCAAAATGGCTTTCAATATGCGCAACCGCAGCCTGCTCTCGCTGATGCACCACACGACTCGCGAGCTCAATTACCTGCTGGACCTCTCCCGCGACCTCAAGCGCGCCAAGTACACCGGCACCGAGCGTCCGCACCTGCAAGGCAAAAACATCGCGTTGATCTTCGAAAAAACCTCGACCCGCACCCGTTGCGCCTTCGAAGTCGCGGCCCATGACCAAGGCGCCCACGTCACCTACATCGACCCGGTGTCGTCGCAGATCGGCCACAAGGAAAGCATGAAAGACACCGCCCGCGTGCTGGGGCGGATGTTCGACGCCATCGAGTACCGGGGCTTCGAACAGGAAATCGTCGAAGAGCTGGCCAAGTTCGCCGGTGTGCCGGTGTTCAACGGCCTGACCGCCGAATTCCACCCGACACAAATGATTGCCGACACCCTGACCATGCGTGAGCACAGCGACAAGCCACTGCACGACATCAGCTACGCCTACCTCGGCGACGCGCGCTACAACATGGGCAACTCGCTGCTGATGATCGGCGCCAAACTCGGCATGGACGTGCGCATCGCCGCACCGAAAGCCTTGTGGCCGCACGCTGATTTCATCGCCCAGTGCAAAGCCTTCGCTGAGGAAAGCGGCGCGCGCATCACCATCACCGAAGACCCGAAGGAAGCGGTCAAGGGCGTGGACTTCATCCACACCGACATCTGGGTGTCGATGGGTGAGCCGGTGGAAGCGTGGGACGAGCGCATCGAGCAACTGCTGCCGTACCAGGTCAACGCGGCGATGATGAAAGCCTCGGGCAACCCGCGCGTGAAATTCATGCACTGCCTGCCGGCGTTCCACAACAGCGAAACCAAGGTCGGCAAAGACATCGCCGCGCGCTACCCGAACCTGGCCAATGGCGTGGAGGTGACTGAAGAAGTCTTCGAATCGCCGGCCAACATCGCCTTCGAGCAAGCGGAAAACCGCATGCACACCATCAAGGCGATCCTGGTGTCGGCGCTGGCGGATATCTAACGGCCCATCCGGCTCCCACTGACGAAACATGGTCAATGTGGGAGCGGGCTTGCTCGCGAAAGCGGTGTGTCAGTCACCATCCATGCTGCCTGACAGGACGCTTTCGCGAGCAAGCCCGCTCCCACAGTAGACCGAGTCGTTGGCCCGCTCTCTGTAGAAGGACTGCATTATGCGTATCGTCGTTGCTCTGGGCGGTAACGCCCTGCTCCGCCGGGGTGAACCCATGACCGCGGACAATCAACGCGCCAACATCCGCGTCGCCACCGAACAGATCGCCAAGATTTATGCCGGCAACGAACTGGTGATCGCTCACGGCAATGGTCCGCAGGTTGGGTTGTTGTCGTTGCAAGCCGCCGCTTACACCTCGGTTTCGCCTTATCCGCTGGACGTGCTCGGTGCCGAAACCGAAGGCATGATCGGCTACATCATCGAACAGGAACTGGGTAACCTGCTGGATTTCGAAGTGCCCTTCGCCACCCTCCTGACCCAGGTCGAAGTCGACGCCAACGACCCGGCGTTCCAGAACCCCACCAAACCCATCGGCCCGGTCTACGCCAAAGCCGAAGCGGAAAAACTCGCCGCCGAGAAAGGCTGGGCGATTGCCCCGGACGGCGACAAATACCGTCGCGTGGTGGCCAGCCCGAGACCCAAACGCATCTTCGAAATCCGCCCGATCAAATGGCTGCTGGAAAAAGGCAGCATCGTGATCTGCGCCGGCGGTGGCGGCATCCCGACAATGTATGGCGCCAGCGGCAAACTGCAAGGCGTGGAAGCGGTCATCGATAAAGACCTGTGCTCGGCGCTGCTGGCCGAACAGCTGGAAAGCGATCTGCTGGTGATCGCCACCGACGTCAACGCCGTCTACATCGACTTCGGCAAACCGACCCAGAAAGCCATCGCCCAGGCCCACCCCGACGAACTGGAAAAACTCGGCTTCGCCGCCGGATCCATGGGACCGAAGGTGCAGGCGGCCTGCGAGTTCGCCCGCCATACTGGAAAAACTGCGGTGATCGGTTCACTCTCGGACATCGAAGCGATCGTCCAGGGCAGGGCCGGCACGCGCATCAGCACGGCGAAACCTGGCATTACTTACTTATAAGGAGAAACGTCAATGGCAACGTTCGAGCCCGGTCACTTGCACATCGAGCGCCACGCGCAGCTCCCGGATGATGTCAGCTACAACGTGCACCTCGACTATGAGGTCACGCAGGATCCCAACAAAGGCAAAGGGGTACTGTTCACCCTGCACGGCAGCATGCAGGGAAAGGACATGAAAGAGACCTTCTTTCTGCCCAAGGAGGAGGCTTACAACTTCGCCAACAACGTGACGAATATCGCCGAGAAACACGGAATTCCGAAGAAACACAGCCAGATCGGCTCGATTCACAAGCATTACGATTTGATGTTTGAAGACATCCGCAAGCAGTTGGATATGAAATCCGGCGACCCGGTAAACCTCGAGAACTTCGAGTAACCTACGCCCCCTTATGGGAGCGAGCCTGCTCGCGATGACGGACTTTCATTCGCTATGGATGCCGACTGAAAGACTGCGGCCCACGACCTGTAGGAGCGAGGCTTGCCCGCGAAGCTTTTAGCGGTCTTGATGGCCTCTTCGCGGGCAAGCCTCGCTCCTACAGGTTGAACACGTGCATTTCACCTGAGACCCGCCCCAAGGCATACTTGCCCCCCTCCGCT
This sequence comes from Pseudomonas sp. LBUM1660, assembly GCF_059695935.1. NCBI lineage: Bacteria > Pseudomonadati > Pseudomonadota > Gammaproteobacteria > Pseudomonadales > Pseudomonadaceae > Pseudomonas > Pseudomonas sp. LBUM1660. The sequence continues at coordinate 4,834,881 of NZ_CP166795.1, forward strand.
CGCCAGATTGAAAACCGCCCCATGCGTATCCACGTCAGCTTCATCGACCGCGTCGGCATTACCCAGGAAGTCCTGGCCCTGCTCGGTGGGCGCAATCTCAATCTGGATGCGGTGGAAATGGTCCCGCCCAACGTGTACATCGACGCTCCGACCCTGAGCCCGGAAGTGCTCGAAGAGCTGCGCGATGCGTTGCTCAGCGTGCGTGGCGTGCAAGCGATGACGGTGGTCGACATTCTTCCCGGCCAACGCCGGCACTTGCAGCTCGACGCGCTGCTCGCCGCCATGACCGACCCGGTGCTGGCCCTCGACAGCGACGGCAAAGTGCTGCTGGCCAACCCGGCGCTGATCGCGTTGTACGGGCGCGAACCGGCCGGTGAAAGCGTCGCCGACCTGTTCGCCGACCCGGCGTTGCTCGGCGTATTGCTCGAAAATGGCTTTCGCTTGCCGTTGCGCGAGATCACCGTCAATGGCCAGACCCTGCTACTGGACGCCACGCCGATCACCGACGCCGGCGCCCTGCTGACCCTGTATCAACCGAACCGCATCGGCGAACGCCTCTCGGCGCTGCACCACGATCACGCAGAAGGTTTCGACGCGTTGCTCGGCGAGTCCCCGGCGATCCGTACCCTCAAGGCACGCGCCCAGCGCGTGGCGGCACTCGATGCTCCGCTGCTGATCCAGGGCGAAACCGGCACCGGCAAAGAATTGGTGGCGCGGGCCTGCCACGCCATCAGCGCTCGGCACAGCTCGCCGTTCCTGGCGCTGAACTGCGCGGCATTGCCGGAGAACCTCGCCGAAAGCGAACTGTTCGGCTATGCCCCCGGCGCCTTCACCGGCGCGCAACGGGGCGGCAAACCGGGGTTGATGGAGCTGGCCAACCAGGGCACGGTGTTTCTCGACGAGATCGGCGAAATGTCGCCGTACTTGCAGGCGAAGTTGCTGAGGTTCCTCAACGACGGCAGCTTCCGGCGAGTGGGCGGTGATCGCGAGGTAAAGGTCAATGTGCGAATCCTGAGCGCGACTCACCGCAATCTGGAAAAAATGGTCAGCGAAGGTTCGTTCCGCGAAGACTTGTTCTATCGCCTCAACGTCCTGAATGTCGAAGTCCCGCCCCTGCGCGAACGCGGTCAGGACATCCTGCTGCTGGCGCGCTATTTCATGCAGCAGGCCTGCGCGCAGATCCAGCGCCCGGTCTGTCGTCTCGCGCCGGGGACTTATCCTGCACTGCTGGGTAACCGCTGGCCGGGCAACGTGCGGCAATTGCAGAACGTGATCTTCCGTGCGGCGGCGATTTGCGAAAGCAGCCTGGTGGACATCGGCGACCTCGACATCGCCGGCACCTCGGTGGCGCGCCAGAGCGACAGCGACGTTGATAGCCTGGAGCAGGCGATGGAAGAGTTCGAAAAGACCCTGCTGGAAAAACTCTACGTCAGCTACCCCTCGACCCGGCAACTGGCCAGCCGCCTGCAAACCTCCCACACCGCCATCGCCCATCGACTGCGCAAGTACGGGATTCCCAACAAGCCGTGAGGCCGGAAATACAATCTCCCGCCCCACACAAAATCACTGTAGGAGCGAGCCTGCTCGCGATAGCGGTGTGTCAGTCGCTGCATGTGTTGACTGACACACCGCCATCGCGAGCAGGCTCACTCCCACAGGGTTTGTGTCCGGCCCAAAACCTCTTCAAAAACCACCTCCATCTGTACTGAAAGCGCTACAGCGGAACGATAACGATACACTCTCCTCTGAACACCGCTGCGCAAGGCTTTGATCCTCCTAGGCTTTTTTCTTTGCTTCTGGCTGTAGCGATTTCGCTACAGGCGCAATACTTTCGCGCACGCCAAAATCACTTAAACCATTGATTTATAAAGACTAAACAACTTTGGCCACGATCTTGCTTAGTAACCACCTATAAAGAAGGGCTTTAGCCCAGCATTCAATCGCGTCCACCAGACGAGTCTGGCCCCCTTAGGAGTTTCCATGAGCGAGTTGCGTTTTACTGAAGATCACGAATGGCTGCGCACCGAAGCTGACGGCACCGTCACAGTCGGCATCACCGCCTTCGCACAGAACGCCTTGGGCGACGTGGTTTTCGTACAACTGCCTGAGCTGCAGTCCTACGACAAAGGCGCCGAAGCCGCCACCGTGGAATCGGTAAAAGCTGCCAGCGGCGTGTACATGCCACTGGACGGTGACGTGCTGGAAGTGAACCCGGCGCTGGACAGCAGCCCTGAACTGGTCAACGAAGACCCGATGGGCGAAGGCTGGTTCTTCCGCTTTCAGCCAACCGACGCTTCGGCTGTCGCCAAACTGCTGGATCAGGACGCTTACGACCGTCTGATCAAAGCCAACGCCGAAGCCTGAGGAACCGACATGTCCCAAGTAAATCTCAGCACTGCCAACGAATTCATCGCCCGCCACATCGGCCCGCGTTCCGGCGACGAGCAAGCCATGCTCAACAGCCTCGGTTTTGACTCCCTGGAAGCCCTGAGCGCCAGCGTCATCCCGGACAGCATCAAGGGCACCAGCGTGCTCGGCCTCGAAGATGGCCTGAGCGAAGCCGATGCCCTGGCCCTGATCAAATCCATCGCCGGCAAAAACCAGCTGTTCAAGACCTACATCGGCCAGGGTTACTACGGCACCCACACGCCGTCGCCGATCCTGCGCAACCTGCTGGAAAACCCGGCCTGGTACACCGCGTACACCCCATACCAGCCAGAAATTTCCCAGGGCCGTCTCGAAGCGCTGCTGAACTTCCAGACCCTGATCAGCGACCTCACCGGCCTGCCGATCGCCAACGCCTCGCTGCTGGATGAGGCCACCGCCGCCGCCGAAGCGATGACCTTCTGCAAGCGCCTGAGCAAGAACAAAGGCAGCCACGCCTTCTTCGCTTCCGTGCATTGCCACCCGCAAACCCTCGACGTGCTGCGCACCCGTGCCGAGCCGTTGGGCATCGACGTAGTGGTCGGCGACGAGCAAGCACTGACTGACGTGACGCCGTTCTTCGGCGCCCTGCTGCAATACCCGGCCAGCAACGGTGACGTCTTCGATTACCGCGAACTGACCGAACGCTTCCACGCCGCCAACGCCTTGGTCGCGGTCGCCGCCGACCTGCTGGCCCTGACCGTGCTGACCCCGCCAGGCGAGTTCGGCGCCGACGTGGCCATCGGCAGCGCGCAACGCTTCGGCGTGCCGCTGGGCTTCGGTGGCCCGCACGCGGCTTATTTCTCGACGAAAGATGCGTTCAAGCGTGACATGCCGGGCCGTCTGGTCGGTGTCTCCGTGGACCGCTTCGGCAAGCCGGCCCTGCGCCTGGCGATGCAGACCCGCGAGCAGCACATCCGCCGCGAAAAGGCCACGTCGAACATCTGCACCGCGCAGGTTTTGCTGGCCAACATCGCCAGCATGTACGCCGTGTATCACGGTCCGAAAGGACTGACCCAGATCGCCAACCGCATTCATCACCTGACCGCGATTCTGGCCAAAGGCTTGAGCGCATTGGGGCTGAACGTCGAGCAAGAAAGCTTCTTCGACACGCTGACCATTAAAACCGGCGCCAACACTGTCGCGTTGCACGACAAGGCGCGTGCCCAGCAGATCAACCTGCGCGTGGTCGATGCTGAACGTCTGGGCCTGTCCCTCGACGAAACCACCTCGCAGGCCGACGTGGAAACCCTGTGGACCCTGTTCGCCGACGGTAAGGCGCTGCCGGACTTCGCCACCCTCGCCGCTTCCGTGGTCAGCACCCTCCCGGCCGCGCTGGTGCGCCAATCGCCGATCCTCAGCCACCCGGTGTTCAACCGTTATCACTCGGAAACCGAGCTGATGCGCTACCTGCGCAAGCTCGCCGACAAGGACCTGGCCCTGGATCGCACCATGATCCCGCTGGGTTCGTGCACCATGAAACTCAACGCCGCCAGTGAAATGATCCCGGTGACCTGGGCTGAATTCGGTGCCCTGCACCCGTTCGCACCGGCCGAGCAAAGCGCCGGCTACCAGCAACTGACCGACGAACTGGAAGCGATGCTGTGCGCCGCGACTGGCTACGACGCGATCTCGCTGCAACCGAACGCCGGTTCCCAGGGTGAGTACGCCGGCCTGCTGGCGATTCGCGCCTATCACCAGAGCCGTGGCGAAGATCGTCGCGACATCTGCCTGATCCCGTCCTCCGCCCATGGCACCAACCCGGCCACCGCCAATATGGCTGGCATGCGTGTGGTCGTGACGGCGTGCGATGCCCGTGGCAACGTCGACATCGAAGACCTGCGCGCCAAGGCCATCGAGCACCGCGAGCATCTCGCGGCATTGATGATCACCTACCCGTCGACCCACGGCGTGTTCGAAGAAGGCATCCGCGAAATCTGCGGCATCATTCATGACCACGGCGGCCAGGTGTACATCGACGGCGCCAACATGAACGCCATGGTCGGCCTCTGCGCCCCGGGCAAGTTCGGCGGCGACGTGTCCCACCTGAACCTGCACAAAACCTTCTGCATCCCGCACGGCGGTGGCGGCCCGGGTGTCGGCCCGATCGGCGTCAAGTCGCACCTGACGCCGTTCCTGCCGGGTCACGGCACCATGGAGCGCAAGGAAGGCGCGGTCTGCGCGGCACCGTTCGGCAGCGCGAGCATTTTGCCGATCACCTGGATGTACATTCGGATGATGGGTGGCGCGGGTCTCAAGCGCGCTTCGCAGTTGGCGATCCTCAATGCCAACTACATTTCCCGTCGCCTCGAAGAGCATTACCCAGTGCTCTACACCGGCAGCAACGGCCTGGTGGCGCACGAATGCATCCTCGACCTGCGTCCACTGAAAGACAGCAGCGGCATCAGCGTCGATGACGTCGCCAAGCGCCTGATCGACTTCGGTTTCCACGCCCCGACCATGTCGTTCCCAGTGGCCGGCACGCTGATGATCGAGCCGACCGAAAGCGAATCCAAGGAAGAACTGGACCGCTTCTGCGACGCCATGATCCGCATCCGCGAAGAAATCCGCGCAGTGGAAAACGGCACGCTGGACAAAGAAGACAACCCGCTGAAAAACGCCCCGCACACCGCGGCGGAAATCGTGGGCGAGTGGACGCATCCGTACAGCCGTGAGCAAGCGGTGTACCCGGTCGCGTCGCTGATCGAAGGCAAGTACTGGCCACCGGTCGGTCGCGTCGACAACGTGTTTGGCGATCGCAACCTGGTTTGCGCTTGCCCGTCGATCGAAAGCTACGCTTAAAACAGTGTGGGGCGGTTAATCCCGTCCCACTCAAGAACACCACACATCCCCTTGTGGGAGCGGGCTTGCTCGCGAATGCGGTGGATCAGTCACCATCTATGCTGCCTGACACACCGCATTCGCGAGCAAGCCCGCTCCCACAGGGGTTCGTGCCCACCTCTAGATTCCGCCATTCCTATAACAAGAAACCGGAGAACAACCATGTCGTTAAGCGTGTTCGACCTGTTCAAGATTGGCATCGGCCCCTCCAGCTCCCATACCGTCGGCCCGATGCGTGCAGCCGCGCGCTTTGCCGAAGGCTTGCGCCGTGAAGGGCTGCTGACTGCAACCGCCTGCGTCAAAGTCGAGCTCTACGGCTCACTCGGCGCCACCGGTAAAGGCCACGGCAGCGACAAAGCCGTGTTGCTCGGCCTGGAAGGCGAACACCCGGACACCGTGAACACCGAAACCGTCGCCGCCCGTCTGCAAGACATTCGCGGCAATGGTCGCTTGAACCTGCTCGGCGAACACAGCATTGCGTTCAACGAGAAAGAACATTTGGCGATGATTCGCAAACCGTTGCCCTATCACCCCAACGGCATGATCTTTCGGGCGTTCGACGCGGCGGGCATACAAACCCGCAGCCGCGAGTACTACTCGGTCGGCGGCGGATTCGTCGTCGATGAAGACGCCGCCGGCGCCGACCGCATTGTCGAAGACGCCACGCCGCTGACCTTCCCTTTCAAAAGCGCCAAAGACCTGCTCGCTCACTGCGCCACTTACGGCTTGTCCATCAGCCAGGTCATGCTGACCAACGAAAGTGCCTGGCGCCCGGAAGCGGAAACCCGCGCCGGACTGCTGAACATTTGGCAAGTGATGCAGGACTGCGTTGCCGCCGGTTGCCGCAATGAAGGGATTCTGCCCGGTGGTTTGAAGGTCAAACGTCGGGCCGCTGCACTGCATCGGCAACTGTGCAAGAACCCCGAATCGGCGTTGCGCGATCCGCTGTCGGTGCTGGACTGGGTCAACCTGTACGCGCTGGCGGTCAACGAAGAAAACGCCAACGGCGGACGCGTCGTCACCGCGCCCACTAACGGTGCAGCGGGCATCGTCCCGGCGGTGCTGCATTACTACATGCGGTTTATTCCCGGCGCCAACGAAGACGGCGTCGTGCGTTTTCTGCTGACCGCCGCCGCCATCGGCATTCTCTATAAAGAAAACGCCTCGATCTCCGGCGCCGAAGTCGGTTGTCAGGGTGAAGTCGGCGTCGCCTGCTCCATGGCAGCCGGCGCGCTGTGCGAAGTACTTGGCGGCACGGTGCAGCAAGTGGAAAACGCTGCCGAAATCGGTATGGAACACAACTTGGGCCTGACCTGCGACCCGATTGGCGGACTGGTGCAAGTGCCTTGCATCGAGCGCAACGCCATGGGTTCGGTGAAAGCCATCAATGCGGTGCGCATGGCCCTGCGCGGCGACGGTCAGCACTTCGTCTCCCTCGACAAGGTCATCCGCACCATGCGCCAGACCGGCGCCGACATGAAAAGCAAATACAAGGAAACCGCCCGTGGCGGTTTGGCGGTCAACATTATCGAGTGCTGATGCTCACGCGCATCCGCACACTTTTTCAGGAGCTGAATATGTCCACCGAACAATTGCTGAAAACCCCGCTGCACGCACTGCACATCGAACTCGGCGCGCGCATGGTGCCGTTTGCCGGTTACGACATGCCGGTGCAATACCCGTTGGGCGTGATGAAAGAACACCAGCACACCCGTGATCAGGCCGGGCTGTTCGATGTCTCGCACATGGGCCAGATCCGCCTGACCGGTGCCAATGCCGCCAAGGCCCTGGAAACCCTGGTGCCGGTGGACATCATCGACCTGCCGGTGGGCATGCAGCGCTACGCCATGTTCACCAACGAAACCGGCGGCATTCTTGATGACTTGATGGTCGCCAACCTGGGTAACGACGAACTGTTCCTGGTGGTCAACGCCGCCTGCAAGGACCAAGACCTGGCGCATCTGCGCCAGCACATCGGCGACCAGTGCACGATTGAGCCGCTGTTCGAAGAACGCTCGCTGCTGGCCCTGCAAGGTCCGGCTGCGGTCACCGTGCTCGCGCGCCTGGCGCCTGAAGTGGCGAAGATGACGTTCATGCAGTTCACCCGTGTGAAACTGCTGGGCGTCGAGTGTTTTGTCAGCCGTTCGGGCTACACCGGTGAAGACGGGTTCGAAATCTCCGTACCGGCCGCCAACGCTGAAGCCCTGGCGCGCGCGCTGCTGGCCGAACCTGAAGTGGCGGCCATCGGCCTTGGCGCTCGCGATTCGCTGCGCCTGGAAGCCGGCCTGTGCCTCTACGGCCACGACATGAACACCGAGACCACCCCGATTGAAGCCAGTCTGCTGTGGGCCATGTCCAAGCCACGTCGCGCTGATGGCGCACGGGCCGGCGGCTTCCCGGGTGCCGAGACCGTGTTCGCTCAACAACAAGCCGGCGTCAGCCGCAAGCGTGTAGGCCTGCTGCCTCAGGAACGCACGCCGGTGCGTGAAGGCGCAGAAATCGTCAACGAAGCGGGCGACATCATCGGAGCCGTGTGCAGCGGTGGTTTCGGCCCCACCCTGGGTGGTCCATTGGCCATGGGTTACCTCGACAGCGCTTACATCGCCATCGATACACCTGTATGGGCGATTGTGCGTGGGAAAAAGGTGCCTTTGCTTGTAAGCAAAATGCCATTTGTTGCACAACGCTACTATCGTGGCTGATTGACTGTTTCTATAAGTAACGCGGTTGCGCTAACAGTGCACTAATGTGTAACGCAACCGCCATAAAACAGTGCATGTCTTTGGTTCTAGCTTCGTTTATGAACGTTGCTTATAACGTTCGAAAACAATTGAACAGCCCTATCGAATAAGCCAGCACTAGTGGACACACTAACGCCATCAACCTGAGCAAAACCGGGCCTCTCGCGGGGGCTTGTTTTTTCTCCCGTAGTTGGCGTAGAGTTTGTTCACTGTGTTTGCATGGGTCGCTTGGAATCGTGACCTGGGCAGTAGCCTACAAGTTAGCTACATCCCGTTCGACGTCTTCTTACTCTCCTGCAACCAGCCCCAGTACTCTTTCATGAGAAGGAGGCTGTCATTAATTTTTGCGTCAAAGGAAATAAGAAATGTCCCAACGTCAGAGCGGTACCGTCAAGTGGTTTAACGACGAGAAAGGTTTTGGTTTTATCACTCCAGAAAGCGGTCCGGATCTGTTCGTGCATTTCCGCGCTATTCAGGGCAACGGCTTCAAGAGCCTGAAAGAAGGCCAGAAAGTGACTTTCGTTGCTGTGCAAGGCCAGAAAGGCATGCAGGCTGACGAAGTACAAGCAGAAGCCTAATCTTCTGTAACGAAAAAGCCCCTGATGCTGACATCAGGGGCTTTTTTGTGCGCGTAAATCCGTAAAATGGCTTCTTTTTTCCGTCCAGAGGCTGCCATGTCGAAACACCTGCTCAAACCCCAGGGCGACTTTCCCGCCGCCACCCTGGGTCGTCGCCTGGCAGCGATGTTCTATGACTTCCTGCTGTGCACCGCCCTGCTGATCGTCACCAGCGGCGTTTACAAGATGATCCAGATGGCGATCATCGGTGAAGACAAGATGCGCACCCTGACCGAAGCCGGCGCGCTGGACGGTGATCCGTTGCTATCGACGGTGTTGCTGTTTGTGTTGTTTGGTTTTTTTGCCAAGTTCTGGACCTGGTCCGGCCAGACGCTGGGCATGCAGGTGTGGTGCATTCGCGTGCAGAACGCTGACGGCTCGTCCATCAGCCTGTGGCAGGCGCTGCTGCGGTTTGTGGTGTCGATCGCGTCGCTGTTGTGCGTTGGCCTTGGATTCTTCTGGTCGCTGTTCGATAAACAGAAACGCAGCTGGCATGACATGTATTCGAACACCCAGCTAGTACGCATCCCGAAGAAGACCAAGTAATTTCGGCAGACAAAAATCACTGTGGGAGCGGGCTTGCTTGCGAATGCGGTGCATCAGTCAACATTAATAGTGACTGATCCACCGCATTCGCGAGCAAGCCCGCTCCCACATTTTTTACAACTCAGGCGTTACCGGCCAGCTTCATCCGCGCAGCCTGGGTGAAATCCAGCATCCGCTTCAACGGCCGAATCGCCTGCGGAATCAACGCCGGATCCACAAAGATCTCGTTCGTCCCTTCCTTCAAGCACTTCAGCGTGCGCTCAAGGGTGTTCATAGCCATCCACGGGCAGTGCGCGCAACTGCGGCACGCTGCGCCGTTACCGGCCGTTGGCGCCTCGATGAAGACCTTGTCCGGGCACAGCTGCTGCATCTTGTAGAAGATGCCGCGATCGGTGGCGACGATCAGGGTCTTGTTCGGCAGGCTCTGTGCCGCCGCAATCAACTGACTGGTGGAACCGACGGCATCCGCCAGCTCGATCACCGAAGTCGGCGACTCCGGGTGCACCAGAATCGCAGCGTCCGGGTACAGCGCCTTCATGTCTTCAAGCTGCTTGGACTTGAACTCTTCGTGAACGATGCAGGCACCGTCCCACAGCAGCATGTCCGCACCAGTCTGGCGTTGAATGTAGGTGCCCAGGTGTTTGTCCGGGCCCCAGATGATGGTTTCGCCGTTATCCATCAGGCTTTCGACGATCTCCAGCGCGCAGCTGGACGTTACCACCCAATCCGCCCGGGCTTTGACCGCCGCCGAGGTGTTGGCATACACCACCACCGTGCGCTCCGGATGCTGATCGCAGAACGCCGAGAACTCATCCACCGGGCAACCCAGGTCCAGCGAGCAGGTCGCTTCCAGGGTCGGCATCAGAATGCGTTTTTCAGGATTGAGGATTTTGGCGGTTTCGCCCATGAACTTCACGCCGGCGACCAGCACAGTCTTGGCCGGGTGAGCACTGCCGAAGCGCGCCATCTCCAGTGAGTCGGAGACGCAACCACCGGTTTCTTCGGCCAGGGCCTGAATCACCGGATCGCAATAGAAATGAGCAACCAGTACCGCGTCCTGAGCCTTGAGCTCGGCAGCGATGGCGGTGCGGTAATAAGCTTCCTCCTCGACAGTCAGCGGTTTGGGCTGCTTGGCGTCGAGGTGGGCTTGAACCAGAAGGCGTTCGGAAATTTGCGTCATGTTCGCAAGACCTGCAGGCGCTTTCGCGCGAAAGTCGAGTATACACCCGGCTCCGGACCCTTCAGGGTACCGCCGGGAGAGTGAGTATCATCAGGCACGGACAGCGATGAAGCTGAGCAAGGCTACAGAATATTCCGTGGATGCAGAAGATGATTCTGACCTGCGTCACGCAGTGCAGCTTTGCGTTGAGCCGAGCTCAAATTGTGGGCAAAAAAAAATCCGGAAATCCTCACTTGCGTGGGCCTTCCAGACTTTTAAAACTGCTACAAAAATGGTGGGTCGTGTGGGATTCGAACCTACGACCAATTGGTTAAAAGCCAACTGCTCTACCAACTGAGCTAACGACCCGCTGTGTGGTGGCGCGTATAATACTGATTTTTAAGGACTATTCAACACCTAATTTGAAATAAATCAAAAATAAGGTGTTGGGTCGCTCACGCCGGCCGCTGCAAAACCTTCTGCACGCAGTCGGCAGCTGTCGCATTTGCCGCACGCACGGCCGTTATCGTCCGCCTGATAGCAGGAAACGGTCAGCCCGTAATCGACCCCCAGCTTCACGCCTGCCTGGACGATCTGCGCCTTGCTGAGGTTCTGCAGCGGCGCCTGGATGCGGAAGCCATTGCCCTCTACACCGGCCTTCGTCGCCAGATTGGCCGTGCGCTCGAAAGACTCGATGAACTCGGGACGGCAGTCCGGGTAACCGGAGTAATCCACCGCGTTCACGCCGATAAAGATGTCACGCGCGCCGAGCACTTCAGCCCAACCCAGCGCCAGGGATAGAAACACCGTGTTGCGCGCCGGCACGTAAGTCACCGGAATACCTTCGCCCGCCACTTCCGGAACGTCGATGCTGCTGTCGGTCAGTGCCGAACCGCCGATTCCGTTCAGATTGAGGCCGATCACCTTGTGTTCCACCACGCCCAGATCCCGGGCGACACGTTCTGCGGCGTGCAGTTCGGCGTGAGAGCGCTGACCGTAGTCAAAGCTCATGGTGTAGCAGCTGTAACCTTCAGCACGGGCCATGGCCACGACCGTCGCGGAGTCGAGGCCACCAGACAGCAGGATGACCGCACGTTTTTCAGAAGTGTTCAGTTGTTCAGTCATCTCAGCGCCCCGGCTCGTCATTCCAAAGATATTTATGCAGCTGCAATTGCAGACGCACAGGCAGATTGTCCGCCACCACCCAGTCAGCCAGATCCCGCGCATTCAGGTCATGATGGCTTGGCGAAAACAGCACTTCGCCTGCACGCTTGTCCAGACCGTACTGAATCAGCTTGGAGACGGCCCAGTCGTAGTCGTCCCGCGAGCAGATAACAAACTTCACCTGGTCGTTGGGCGTGAGCAGTTCGATGTTTTCATAGCGGTTGCGGTGTGCTTCTTTCGAACCCGGGGTTTTCAAGTCGACGACGCGACTGACCCGTGGATCGACCGCCGAGATGTCGAGCGCGCCGCTGGTTTCCAGCGACACTTCGTAACCGGCGTCACACAACTGCTTGAGTAATGGGATGGCGTTGGGCTGTGCCAGCGGCTCGCCACCGGTGACACAGACGTAACGCGGACGGAAACCGGCCACTTGCTCGAGGATATCGTCGAGCGGGCGAATGGTGCCGCCTGTGAACGCGTAGGCGCTGTCGCAGTATTGGCAACGCAAAGGGCAACCGGTCAGGCGCACAAAAACAGTGGGCAGCCCGGCCGTCCGCGTTTCACCCTGCAACGAGTAGAAAACTTCGGTGATTCTCAATGTGTCTTGCATAGTCGCCACGGGCATAACAGCTAAACAGGCTGTCCGCCTCCGTCAGGCACTTCAAGGAACCCCGCCAACGCGCAGATCCCAAAAAGCGTGTTTCATAAAAAGGGCGTGAATTCTAACGAAAAAACCCGCGACAGGCGCGGGTTTCTTCAATACGGGTCAAACAGCCTTACATACGCTGCAAGTCGCGTTGGGCCAACTGAGCGGCGGAAGTGCCCGGGTATTGCGACACGACCTGTTGCAGAATGCCTTTGACCTTGTCGGTGTGACCGAGGCGGCGTTCTACATCAGCCAGCTTGTACAGCGAATCAGGCACTTTTGGATGCTTGGGGTACAGCTGCGAAACCTTGGCAAATGCCTGACCTGCACCTTGCAGATCGCCTTTGGCCAGATTCACTTCACCCAACCAGTACTGGGCATTGCCCGCGTACTGGCTGTTTGGGTATTTGCGCAGGAATGCGGCAAAAGCCTGGCTGGCCTTGTCGAAATCCTTGGCTTTGATCAGGTCGAAGGCTGCATCGTAATACAGTTTTTCCTTCGCCGGGTCAGCCGGCTCGCTACCCGCAGCAGGCGCTTGAGCGGCGGCCGCTCCTGAACCTGCGCCAGCGGCTGCACCGGGGGCATTCAAACTGCCACCGGTTGAAGAATTATCAGGAGTCGCGGCTGGTGCAACGCCGGTTCCTATGCGCCGATCAAGATCCTGATATCGCTCCAGGCTCTCTTGCTTCATGCGCGCTACATCATTCTGCAGAACTTCGATCACACCCTGTTGGCGTGAGATCTGCTCCTGCATGGATTGCAATTGGTTGAACAGCTCGCCCTGTGCCGAGACAGGGGCCGAAACCCCTCCCCCGGCATAGGCGCCGTTCGTACCGTAACCCGCAGGCGGACTACTAGTCCCGCTATTGTTATAGCCGGAGTCGTTATCGACCACAGGAACCGCAGCCCACACCGCAAGCGGTGCGAGGCTGAGAGCCAAAACAGTTACAGCACGACGGCACGTTCGCATGACGAATTACTTACGCAGTTCGACGCGACGGTTTTGAGCCCAGGACTGCTCGTCGTTGCCGGTAGCAACTGGACGCTCTTCGCCGTAGGAAACCAGTTCCAGCTGAGCTGGGGAAACACCTTGCAGTACCAGGTAGCGCTGAACGGCTTTCGCACGACGCTCGCCCAGTGCCATGTTGTACTCACGAGTACCACGTTCGTCGGTGTTGCCTTCCAGAACAACGCGAGCGCCGTTTGCTTTCAGGTCTTTGGCGTGAACGTCCAGAGCGCGCATGGCTTCTGGCTTCAAGTCCGAGCTGTCGTATTCGAAGTAGAAGGTGGTGATTGCGCGCAGAGCAGCTTCTTCGCTCAGGGAACCGTCAACGGCACCAGTGTTTGCGCCGTAACCAGCGTTTGGATCAACAGCGCCTTCACCGGCGTTGTCGCCGCCTTTGGACGAGCAACCTACAGCTACAGCCATGGCCAGAGCCAGCGCAGCAAATTTACCAAACTTCAGCATTTCCATCGTGAAACTCCTAATGAACCCCAGTGTGTTAAGTAAAACGTGTAGCGCCGCGTCAGTTCAGGTAAGGGGACCAGGAAGGTTCTCTGACTTCGCCTTGTGCGGTAGGAAGCGGGAGCCTTACGCGTCCATTAATGGACACGAGCATCAAGACTCCCCGGCCCTGCTGGCGGGTGGCGTAGATTACCATGGTGCCGTTGGGCGCAACAGTAGGTGACTCGTCCAGAGTGCTATCAGTGAGGATCTTTACACTACCGCGCTGCAAATCCTGGGCCGCCACCTTGAAATTAGTGAAGCCATCCTGGCGGTGAATCATCACCAGGGTCTTTTCATCAGCCGAAAGTTTAGGGTTGGCGTTGTAGTTACCAATAAAGGTCACACGTTCCGCACCGCCACCACCGACGCTGGTTTTATAGATTTGTGGCTTGCCGCCACGGTCGGAGGTGAAGTAGATGGTCGAACCATCCTTACCCCAGAACGGTTCGGTGTTGATGCCGGGACCGTTGGTGACGCGAGTGATCTGACGCGAACCCAGGTTCATCACATAGATGTCCGGGTTACCGTCTTTCGACAATACGAACGCCAGACGCTGACCATCCGGCGACCAGGCTGGCGCGCCATTCAGGCCTTCGAAGTTGGTGATCTGCTCACGGCGACCGGTGTCGATGTTCTGCATGAAAATACGCGGACGCTTCTGCTCGAACGAGACGTAAGCGATGCGCTTGCCATCCGGTGCGAAACGCGGCGACAGGATCGGCTCGCGCGATTGCAGCAGGGTCACGGCGCGGGCACCGTCATAGTCCGAACGTTGCAGCGTGTAGCGCGTGTTCTTCTCGGAGAAACGTTCAGCCGTCACGTACAGCAGGCGTGTCGAGAACGCACCTTTGATACCGGTGAGTTTTTCGAACGACTGGTCGGCGATGTAGTGCGCCATGTCACGCAGTTGATCGACGCTGCCCGACACGCTGCCGGTCAGCACTTGCTGTTCGGTGGCGACGTTGAACAGAGCGTATTGAACCTGCAGGCGACCGCCCGCTGGAACAATGCTGCCGACCATAATGTACTGAGCGCTGATCGCCTTCCAGTCACGGAAAATGATTTCGCTGGCCTGGCTCGGCTGGCTGATCATGTTCTGCTTTGGAATCGGCGCGTAGTAACCCGAGTTGCGCAGGTCGTTACCGATGATTTCGGCCATGTCATCCGGCAGCACGGTGCCGCCCTGGAAACCGAATGGCACTACGGCAATTGGAGTTGCCTGGGAGCTACCACTGCTGACCAGGATATTTTTTTCATCTGCGGTGGCCAGTCCTGCAAAGCAGAACATGACGACAAGCAGTCCTCGAAGAAGGTTTCTCACAAGGCTAGATCCTCAGGTGTGAATGTCATCTTGAATGAACGATAGGGTGCGAAATCAGCTGGCTTCAGACCCTGCATTTCGGTCAATCGACCAATATTTTTTACCGCCGCTACCGCTGAACTGTCGAACGGTACATCACCGCTGGACTTGGCAACCGATACGCCGGAGATTGTTCCGTCAGGCAGCATGTTGATTTGCAGGATCACCTTCATACCCTTACGGGCCGACGGTGGCTGCGCCCAACCTTCAGAAGCACGGGAGCGAATCAAGTCGTCGAAGTTACCCGCGACTTCATCACCCTGTTCATCCGCCAAGGCCTGCTGACGCTCCGTCGTGTCGGAAAGCAAATCGGCCAGGGCCTGAGCTTTTTTCTCATCGACGGATTTACGTGCCGCTTCCTGCGATTTTTTCTTCGCAGCATCGGCAGCAGCTTTCTTCTTCGCGTCTTCGGCGACTTTCTTCTTCGCCTCTTCAGCTTCAGATTTCTTCTTGGCGTCTTCCGCGGCTTTCTTCTTCGCGTCTTCGACAATCTTTTTCTTGGCTTCTTCAGCGGCCGCTTTCTTGGCCTCTTCTTCAGCAGCCTTTTTGGCTTCTTCTTCAGATTTCTTCTTGGCTATATCAGCCAATTGTTTCTCTTCAACCTTTTTGGCTTCGGCGGTCTTCTTCGCTTCATCGGCTTTCTTGGCTTCATCAGCCTTTTTTGCCTCGTCCGCTTTCTTCGTCTCGTCGGCCTTCTTGGATTCTTCGGCTTTTTGAGCCGCATCTTCCTTCTTTTGTTCCGCGGCCTTGATCGCTTCCTGTTCGATCTTTTTCTGTTCCATCTGTTCGACTTCGGTCTGACGCGCGGCGGATTTCTTCGCCTCACCCGCAATCTTCTGATTGGTCTGGGTGGTCGCCTGACTCTTCGATTTCAGCTGGTACAAGGTCGCCTGGACAATCGGCTTGGCCGGCGGCAGCTCCGGTGTGAAGGCGAAACTGACGAACAGCATGCCGAACACCAGCACGTGCAAGACAATCGCCAGAACACTAGGCCAGAAGTAGCTTTCCGAGGCGGACGGCTCTCGCATTTGCTGCATCAGGGTACCTCGGTAATCAAGCCAACATTACCGACCCCGGCTTTCTGCAATCCGCCCATGGCGCCCATCACGGAGCCGTAATCGACGGTCTTGTCGCCGCGGATGAACACCTGGGTGCGCTTGCCGCCTTCGGTACCGGCGCGAATGATCTTGGTCACCGCGTCAGTCATCTGCGGCAAGGTCATGGCCTTGTCCTGTTGCTTTTCAGTGTCGACTTCGCTGCCAAGGTTCCAGTAGTAGGTCTTGTCAGCCTTGATCGAAATGGTCAGGACCTGGGTGTTGTTGTCCTGCGGCAAGGCTTCGCTGGAAACCTTGGGCAGATCAACTTTCACGCCCTGATTGAGCATCGGAGCGGTCACCATGAAGATAACCAGCAGCACCAGCATCACGTCGATGTAAGGCACCACGTTCATCTCGGCAACCGGCTTGCGCTTTTTGCGAGCTCGAGCGATTAAAGCCATTGGAAATTACCTGCTTATTCTTCGCTGGTGTGCACTTTGCGGTGCAGGATCGCCTGGAATTCATCGGCGAAGGTGTAGTAACGGCCCAGCAGGGTTTCACTGCGAGCAGCAAAACGGTTGTAAGCGATAACGGCCGGGATGGCTGCGAACAGGCCAATCGCGGTAGCAATCAGTGCTTCGGCGATACCCGGAGCCACAGTGGCCAGGGTCGCTTGCTGGGCAGTGGCCAGGCCACGGAAGGAGTTCATGATCCCCCAGACGGTACCGAACAGACCGATGTATGGGCTGACGGAACCGACGGTGGCGAGGAACGGCAGGCTCTGTTCGAGCTTTTCTTCTTCGCGGGAAATGGCGACACGCATGGCACGGGCCACACCTTCCATGACCGCTTCCGGGTCAACGCCTGGCTGCTGGCGCAGACGGGAGAATTCCTTGAAACCGGCACGGAAGATCTGTTCTACGCCCGAATCCGGGTCAGGGTTGCTGCCGGCCTGACGGTAGAGTTTGGACAAGTCGATACCGGACCAGAAGCGCTCTTCAAAGCTCTCCAGGGCACGTCGACCGGCACGCAGCAGGTTGCTGCGCTGAAAGATCATGATCCATGAGGTCACCGATGCGGCTACCAGGATCAGCATTACCAGTTGCACCACGATACTGGCATTGCTGACCAGGCTCCACATGGAGGAATGGTCGACGACGTTAGCTTCCACGCTTTATCTCCTGCTTTGAGTGTGTACCCGCGCCGCTCACGTCGGCAAAGGCCGCACGTAGAGCTTCGGGAATGGCCCGGGGTTTTAAACTTTCAGTGCGCACACAGGCCACCAGAAACTGCCCTTCGCAGAGCAGCGCATTATCCGTGGCTCGCCTGACCTGCTGTTTGAAGCGCAGGCTGACACGGTTCAATTCGATTACTTCAGCGCTTACCAGAAGCTCGTCGTCCAGTCGCGCCGGCGCGTGGTAACGCGCTTCGCTGGAATGCACGACAAACAACAGATCCTCTTCTGCCAGCTGGGACTGGGCAAAACCCAGATCCCGGAGCCGCTCGGTTCGAGCCCGTTCCATAAACTTGAGGTAATTGACGTAATACACGATGCCGCCCGCATCGGTGTCCTCGTAATAAACGCGACAACGAAGTGCGAAAGGCTCAAGCCCGTTTTGCGCGCGCATACTCTAGTGCTTACTCCTCAGGTTGCCAATCCGGCCAGGCAACTGTTTTTCATTGATTCACGGTTTTCTGGCAAAAGCACGGTCGTAGGACCGCGCAAATCCCGAATAAATCAGCCCGCAAAGGTGATTAATCGTCTACCGCATCGAGGAACTCGTCTACCACGGGCATCTCGCCCATTCGTGACGGAATGTTTAAACCGAAGTGCAGATACGCGTGCCGGGTGACCACCCGCCCCCGCGGCGTGCGCATGATGTAGCCCTGCTGGATCAAATACGGCTCCAGCACGTCTTCAATGGTGTGGCGCTCTTCGCTGATCGCAGCGGCCAGACTGTCCACGCCCACCGGCCCACCGTCGAACTTCTCGATCATGGTCAACAGCAGACGCCGGTCCTGGTGATCGAAGCCACGTTCGTCGACATCCAGCAGGTTCAAGGCGAGGTCGGCGATCGGCTTGGTGATGTGGCCCTTGGCACGGACTTCGGCGAAATCCCGAACCCGGCGCAACAAGCGGTTGGCGATCCGCGGGGTGCCACGGGCCCGACGGGCGATCTCAAAGGCGCCTTCCGGGTCCAGCGGCAAGCCGAGGATGTTTGCCGAACGGCTGACAATCGTCGCCAGGTCGGCGGTGTTGTAGAACTCCAGGCGCTGGACGATCCCGAACCGGTCGCGCAACGGATTGGTCAGCATGCCGGCACGGGTCGTCGCACCCACCAGGGTGAACGGCGGCAGATCCAGTTTGATCGAGCGCGCGGCCGGCCCTTCACCAATCATGATGTCGAGCTGGAAGTCTTCCATGGCCGGGTACAGCACTTCTTCGACGATCGGCGACAGCCGATGGATTTCGTCGATGAACAGGACGTCGTGAGGCTCAAGGTTGGTCAACAGCGCCGCCAGATCACCCGGGCGCTCAAGCACCGGACCCGAAGTGCTCTTGATCGACACGCCCATTTCCTGGGCGATGATGTTGGCCAGGGTGGTTTTACCCAGACCCGGCGGGCCGAAAATCAGCGTGTGGTCCAGGGACTCGTTACGCCCGCGAGCGGCCTGGATGAACAACTCCATTTGCTCGCGAACGGTCGGCTGACCAATGTACTCGGCCAGGCTGACAGGGCGAATCGCCCGGTCCTGGACTTCCTCGCGGTCGCGAGGGCCGGGCGTGGCGGCAATCAGACGATCAGCTTCAATCACTTAGATCATTCCCTTCAGGGCACGACGAATCATGTCTTCACTGCTCAAACCTTTCTCCTTGATCGCAGAAATCGCCTTGCTGGCTTCCTGCGGCTTGTAGCCCAGGGAAATCAGCGCGCTGACCGCGTCATTTTCGGCGGTGGCGACCGGGGCCGGCGCATCTGGCCCACCCGACTGGTTTGGCACCAGGGCAAACATCGCTGGTACGGTTTCCCAGGCCTTGAAGCGGTCCTTGAGCTCAACCAGCAAACGCTCGGCGGTCTTCTTGCCCACGCCCGGCACCTTGGTCAGTGCCGAGGTGTCCTGTGATTGCACGCAACGGACCAGCTCATCCACTTCCAGGCTAGACATCAACGCCAAGGCCAATTTTGGCCCTACACCATTGAGACGGATCAACTCGCGAAAAAAGTCTCGCTCACGCTTGCCGAAGAAGCCATAGAGTAACTGCGCGTCTTCACGAACAACCAGATGGGTGTGCAAGGTCAGCGGTTCACCGACCGACGGCAAGCGATACAGCGTGGTCATGGGCACTTCCAGCTCATACCCCAGACCGTTTACATCCAGAATCAGGTGCGGCGGCTGTTTCTCAGCCAGTGTGCCGCGCAAGCGTCCAATCACGTTTCAGATCCTTGAGCGTTGGCCAGATCAATGACTGGCGACTGACAGAACAAGGGTTTTGCGCCGACAACACAGGCGCAAAACCCTCATTCCCTAAAAATGACTGCTGATGCTATCAGAGACGCAGGCGCCCGCCACGACTGCGTGCCGTTCCCAGGCCATGAGGTAACAGACTGGAACGGGTGTGCGCGTGACAAATGGCAATGGCCAAGGCATCCGAGGCGTCGATTTGCGGCTTGCTGGTCAATTTCAGCATGTGCATGACCATCATCTGCACCTGCTCTTTATTGGCCGCGCCGGTGCCGGTCACCGCTTGCTTGACCTGGGTCGCGGTGTACTCGGCGATTTCCAGGCTTTCTTCGGCACCCGCCACGATCGCAGCGCCCCGGGCCTGACCGAGCTTCAGGGCCGAGTCGGCATTGCGCGCCATAAAGACTTTTTCAATGCCCATGGTCACCGGGCCGTAGGTCTGGATGACTTCTCGCACACCGCGATAGACGATTTGCAGACGCTCGTGCAACTCGCCGGCCCCGGTGCGAATGCAGCCCGACGCCACGTACACGCAGCCACGCCCGGTATCACGTACCACGCCATAACCGGTGATGCGCGAACCGGGGTCGATACCAAGAATTAAAGTCATAACGCCTGCAGCTCAAAAATGATGCCTGCCGGCAATTGCTTGCTCGGCATAAAGGCAGAAGCCGGACATGCCTGGCGGTAAAACATCACCGCCTGCACTTCCGGCTTCAAGAGTATTGCAGATCAATCAAACCAGCTGTGCGGCTACCGACTCCGGAATGTCCGCGTTGGAGTAAACGTTCTGCACGTCATCCAGGTCTTCAAGCATGTCGATCAGCTTGAGCACCTTCTCGGCGCCCTCCAGATCCAGTTCGGCGCTGGTGGTCGGCAGCATCACGATTTCCGCGTCATCGCCTTTGAAACCCGCCGTTTCCAGCGCGTTCCGCACGGAGTAGAAGCCGGCGAACGAGGTGAACACGTCAATCGAACCGTCTTCATGGGTGACCACGTCATCGGCGTCGGCTTCCATGGCCGCTTCCATCAGCGCGTCTTCATCGACACCTGGCGCGAAGGAAATCTGCCCCTTGCGCTCAAACAGATAGGCCACCGAACCGTCAGTCCCCAGGTTGCCGCCGCACTTGCTGAACGCATGGCGAACAGCGGCTGCGGTGCGGTTACGGTTGTCGGTCATGCACTCGACCATCACCGCCACGCCACCCGGGCCATAACCTTCGTAGGTCAGTTCGACCATGTCGTCGGTGTCGGCAGCACCGGCACCACGGGCGACTGCGCGATCAATGATGTCGCGACTCATGTTCGCGCCAAGGGCCTTGTCCAGCGCCAGACGCAGGCGCGGGTTGGAACCGGGATCGCCACCGCCCTGACGGGCCGCAACGGTCAGCTCACGAATCCACTTGGTGAAAATCTTGCCTTTCTTGGCATCTTGACGTTCTTTGCGGTGCTTGATGTTCGCCCACTTGGAATGACCCGCCATATCTCGCTCCGAATTTCTCTTTGAAACATCGCCCGCCGCGCACGCTGTGTCGGCCAGCAACAAAAAATCTCGACCTAAAGAAAAGGCGCATCCCGGAAGGATGCGCCTTTGCGGTCAGCCTTACTCAGCCTTTGGCGTTTCGCGCAGACGAATGTGCAGTTCGCGCAATGCCTTGGCATCTACAGCACCCGGTGCCTGAGTCATGACGTCAGCCGCGCTCTGGGTTTTCGGGAAGGCAATCACTTCACGGATCGACTGGGCGCCGGTCATCAGCATGACCAGACGGTCCAGGCCGAAGGCCAGGCCACCGTGTGGCGGCGCGCCGTATTTCAGGGCGTCGAGCAGGAAGCCAAACTTCTCTTCCTGTTCCGCTTCATTGATACCCAACAGGCGGAACACCGTCTGCTGCATTTCCTTGCGGTGGATACGGATCGAACCGCCACCCAGCTCGGTGCCGTTCAGAACCATGTCGTAGGCACGGGACAGAGCGGTCGCCGGGTTGGCTTCCAGTTCTTCCGGGGTGCACTTCGGCGCGGTGAACGGGTGGTGCAAGGCGGTGAAGCTGCCGTCGTCGTTCTCTTCGAACATCGGGAAGTCGACAACCCACATCGGCGCCCACTTGCAGGTCAGCAGGTCCAGGTCGTTGCCGACCTTGATCCGCAGCGCGCCCAGGGCTTCGCTGACGATCTTGGCTTTGTCGGCGCCGAAGAACACGATGTCGCCATCGACCGCGCCAACACGATCGAGGATCACGTTGAGGTTGGCTTCCGGGATGTTCTTGACGATTGGCGACTGCAGGCCTTCAACACCTTTGGCGCGCTCGTTGACCTTGATGTACGCCAGGCCCTTGGCACCGTAGATGCCGACGAACTTGGTGTAGTCGTCGATCTGCTTGCGCGGCATGCTCGCCGCGCCAGGTACGCGCAAGGCGGCGACACGGCACTTCGGATCGTTGGCAGGACCGCTGAAGACTTTGAAGTCGACTTCTTTCAATTGGTCGGCAACGTCCACCAGTTCCAGCGGGTTACGCAGGTCAGGCTTGTCGGAACCGTAACGACGCATGGCTTCTTCGAAGGTCATGTGCGGGAAGTCGCCGAACTCCAGGTCCAGCACTTCCTTGAACAGGTTGCGGATCATTTGTTCGGTGATGCCCATGATCTCTTTTTCATCGAGGAAGCTGGTCTCGATGTCGATCTGGGTGAATTCCGGCTGACGGTCGGCGCGCAGGTCTTCGTCGCGGAAGCACTTGGCGATCTGGTAGTAACGGTCGAAGCCGGCGACCATCAACAGTTGCTTGAACAACTGTGGCGATTGCGGCAAGGCGAAGAAGGAACCGGCGTGGGTACGGCTCGGCACCAGGTAATCGCGAGCGCCTTCTGGTGTGGCACGGGTCAGGATCGGCGTCTCGACGTCGAGGAAGCCGTTCTCGTCGAGGAAACGACGGATGCTGGTGGTCATGCGCGAACGCAGACGCAGCTTCTCGGCCATTTCCGGGCGACGCAGATCAAGGAAGCGATAACGCAGGCGGGTTTCTTCACCGACGTCGGAGAACTCGTTCAGCGGGAACGGCGGGGTTTCCGACTCGTTCAGCACTTCCAGCTCGTAGCCCAGGACTTCGATCATGCCCGACGCCATGTTGGCGTTGGTGGCACCGGCCGGACGCAGACGAACCTTGCCGGTGATCTTCACGACGTATTCGCTGCGCACGCGGTCGGCGGCGGCGAAGCTCTCGGCGCGGTCCGGGTCGAACACCACCTGGGCCAGACCGTCACGATCACGGATATCGAGGAAAATCACCCCACCGTGGTCACGGCGACGGTGCACCCATCCGCAAAGGGTAATTTCCTGGCCTTCCAGGGCTTCGTTCAGTTGGCCGCAATAATGGCTGCGCATCATGGTAGTGGTTTCACTTCTCGTAATCGAAATTCGGTTGGAGGCCTTGCAGGTGTTGCAAGAGCTCGCGCGTGTCGTTCAACTCAGGTTCCAGACCTTAGTCAGCTTTGTCGCCGCCGGCCAGATTCTTCTTGGAACCGGTCTTGAAATCGGTTTCGTACCAGCCGGTGCCGCTAAGGCGGAAGCCCGGCATGGACAGCATCTTCTTAAGCTCTGGCGCCTGGCAGGCAGGGCAGTCGACCAGCGGTGCTGCGCTGATCTTTTGAATGGCTTCCAACTGATGACCACAGGAAGCACATTGATAGTCGTACATCGGCATGGGGTTGTCTCGGCGATCAGATTGCTACCGCACACACTGGGTTTTGCGGCAAAGAGCGGGATTATATCCATTAAATGCGGCCTGTGCAGCCGTAAGACTGCACAGACCGACACTCTGCCCGATCACCAGCGTGGCTAGGGCATTGCGACGCAGCCCCCTTCTTTCAGGCTGTGCACGACGCAGACAACCCGCACCAGCCCGGTAAAGTTCTTGACCCCGCCATGACGCAGGTGCACTTCGCGATCCACATGGGACAGCAGCGCACTGACCGTACAACAATTGACCTTGGCCATATCGCCCAGAATATCCCAGTACACCTGCTCAAGCCGCAAGCAGGTGGCAAAGCCGTTCAACCGCACCGACCGGGATAAGGGCCGGGCCAGCCCCATATCAAACTCGCTGACAAATGGATCAATCCTTATCTCCTTGACCGGACCGCCCCTTCCCTCGCTTCGCCTGTCTTCGTCATCCATATCGTTGACACTCCTTTGTCATCCTTGCCTTCTGTAAGAGCACTCTGCGTGGCCTTATAAAAGCGCAGGCGCAAAGGTATATCCAGATGACTTTATGACCATCGACGTAGGATAAGCCAACAGCTGAAGGGCGATCATGGAGACCGTCCTAGGCCGGCCATTTTCCTACGCAACCAGACGATTTTTAACGAGTGTAAAAGCGACTTTAAGAAGTCAAAGACCGCGAACAACGCCCGGCGGGCATCATTCGCGCACTGACGATATTACTGATCCAGTAGAGACCGCAGCATCCATGCGGTTTTTTCGTGGACTTGCATGCGTTGGGTCAGCAGGTCTGCCGTCGGCTCGTCGCTGACTTTTTCCAGCAGCGGAAAGATCCCACGCGCGGTACGGGTGACCGCCTCTTGCCCATCGACAAGCTGTTTGATCATGTCCTCGGCGCTGGGCACGCCGGCTTCTTCCTTAATAGAAGACAGCCGCGCATAAATCGAATAGGCGCCGGGCGCAGGAAAACCGAGGGCGCGAATGCGCTCGGCAATCGAATCGACGGCCAGGGCCAGCTCGTTGTATTGCTCCTCGAACATCAGGTGCAGGGTCCGAAACATGGGACCGGTGACATTCCAATGGAAGTTATGGGTTTTCAAATACAGCACATACGTGTCCGACAGCAGACGCGAAAGCCCGTCAACGATGGACTTGCGGTCCTCTTCACTGATACCGATATCGATTGCCATGTTTATCCCCTAAAGGTGATGAGTTCATCCAACAGGTGCAGGACCACTCTAGCAAGCCTGCCACCCCCTCGCAGCATGGGATTGCACAATGACCTGCGACAAATAGCCCCGCGAAGCACCGCTGGACTGCCTGATTTGAGTAGCTGCAGGCTTTGCTGTTAAATAGGCCGTGTGTCGCGACCGCCTATTTTTCGGGGGCTGCGCATAGGCTGGTACCGGGTACGTGTCCAACGCCTCTTATTGTTCTGAAGCGAACCGTGCTCCATCAGCTCTTCCTTGTGATCCGTCTTAACGTGAGTTAATCAAAATGTTGAAAATCGTCCACCTGCTAATGGGCGCAGCAGCTTTGCTGCTGTCCTTCATCCCTAGCCTGCGATCCGAAGCAGTCCCTTACCTGCAACAACCCGATGCGCTGTACCTGGCCTTTTTCGGCCTGCTCAACCTCACCCTTGCTCCCGTTATCCCTTACTGGAACAAAGGCCCACGTCATCAACTGCAAAACCTGGTCAGCGCCCTGCTGGTCCTGGCCGTCGTCCTGCAAACCCTGACGCTGCTCGCGCCGATGCCTGTCATCGCCGGTCAACCTGCCGTTCTGTTCAGCCTGGTGGCTGCGCTGATCGCCGTTCTCATGCACCTGGCTATCAGCTTCTACAAATCCTCGCCGGCCGCCGCCTCGCCAAGCTACGACATGAGTAACCGCGATACCGGCACCGTCAAGTGGTTCAATACCTCCAAAGGCTTCGGCTTTATTTCCCGTGATTCCGGCGATGATATTTTCGTGCATTTCCGGGCCATTCGTGGCGAAGGTCACCGTGTTCTGGTTGAAGGCCAGCGTGTTGAGTTCTCTGTCATGAATCGTGACAAAGGGCTGCAAGCCGAAGATGTCATCGCCGCATTGCCGCGTCGCTGATTCAAGGCTAAAAAAAACCGCGAACAGCCCGGCTGTTCGCGGTTTTTTATTGCCTGCCTATTAGTACAGGGGCGGTTAGTAATGAGGCGGTGGCGCTTCTTCTTCGAAGGTTTCGAACTGCCCAGCCATTTCTTCCTGGCGCTTGAGCAATGCAGCCATCTGCAATTGCAGGCGTTCAACGGCGCGCTGCTGCGTCGCCAGCACATCGCTCAATGCCTGGATGGTGTCATCCTGAAACGCCAGTTGGCTCTCCAGATCGGTAACGCGATCTTCCAGGCTCATGATTCAACCCTCCAGAAACGTGAAATCTTCGGTTAACACCAGACGCAGGTGCTCGCGAATCGACGCGATCTGCGCTGTGCTGTAAGGAACGGCCGGGTGTTTGCCCCAGACCGGGGCTGGCCAGGCGGCGTCCTCACGTTTGCGCACAATGACATGCATGTGCAACTGACTGACGACATTACCCAGCGCCGCGACATTCAGCTTATCGGCGTCGAACGAATCCTTGAGCAGTTCCGCCAGCGCAGTTGTTTCCTGCCACAGCTGCTGTTGATCTGCGACACCCAACTGAAATATCTCACTGATATCTTCACGACGTGGCACCAGGATGAACCAGGGGTAGCTCGAATCATTGGATAACAGCAACCGGCAAAGCGGGAAATCGCCAATCGGAAGCGTGTCTTGTTGAAGTCGTGGATCTAAAGCGAACACCGCGCGCACTCCCGCCAGGTCATCATTTTTCAGCTTAGCGCCCATCCAGACAGGCCGCGCACCAAGCGACAGGACGCCAGCATACCCGTGATCAGCGCTTGCATCACGCTGAACGAACGCCCCGAGATGGGCCGTTTTCGATCGAGATGCACCAAGACAGAACCGAAGATCGCACCCAGAAAGACGAAATGACTGATATCCAATGAATAGTTCCAGTCGTCGTCATGAGCGCACTGTGTGATTTCAGCACAGTGATTAAGATTTTTTGCACCAAAACCGCACAGTGCGTCTACGCTTAGTGCGTCAGCATCCGTGAATTACTCACCGAAGGGGTGAACCGGTAACATTTTTCGTTGTCATGCTTTCGGTTTCGGGGGTGCAACACCATGCAATGCACGGCGTCAAGCGTACAAATAACACGCTTGAAGCCCCCGGTTTTACGAGGTTTTTACAGCAACAGGCAGGCTTCCGGAAAAAATCAGTAGCAGAATTCCGGTTTGTGCACGCTTGTTGCATTCACACCCACATCGCCCTGGTGCCTCCGCTGGAAGTGGAGGCACCAAGGCAAATAAAAACAGCGGCAGGGTTGCCCAATGGAGATTCAAACGTTTCACCAGGGACTCTTTTTACCGATGCTCAAGCCTTGGAAAACAACACTAAAGTTGCCAATACGCTTGCGTCGAGGCAGTAAATTTGCGACATCTACCCAGCCGTTTGCGACACCGTCGTAAAGAAGCTGAAAGGTTAGATACGCAAGTATCGCCAACATGGTCTGCGTGATATAACTTTGCGCCGACTCAAAAAAGAAAGAGCCGCCCAGATAATAAAACAGGTGGGACGGCAGTACTCTTCTAAAACCAAAGGAGCAAATCACGATGCGCGTGATGAAGTGGAGCATGATCGCACTGGCAGTTGCAGCAGCAGCCAGCACCCAAATGGCTACGGCCGCACCTTTTGTAAGTGACCAGGCTGAAGCCAAGGGTTTTGTTGACGACGCCAAGTTGGACTTGCTGGTTCGCAACTACTACTTCAACCGTGACAACAAAGATGGCGCCCGCGACGTAAAAGACTGGACCCAAGGTATCTGGGGCACCTTCAGCTCCGGTTACACCCAAGGTACTGTTGGCGTCGGCGTTGATGCATTCGGTTACCTGGCAATCAAACTCGATGGCGGCGATGGCACTTCCGGTTCGGGTAACATGAGCCGCAGCGACACCGTCAACGCTAACGGTGGCCGCGACGTCAACGACAGCCAGGGTAAAGCCGGGGCTGCCGTTAAATTCCGCGTCTCCAAAACCGAGCTGAAATTCGGCGACATGTCGCCAAGCACTTCTCCAGTGTTTGCTGTTGGCGGTTCCCGTATCCTTCCTCAAGTTGCCAGCGGTTTCCAACTGCAGAGCAGCGAAGTCAAAGACCTTGACCTCGAAGCCGGTCACTTCTACTCGGGTTCCAGCCAGGACAAAAACGCCCGTGACGGCGATCTGTTCGCAAACTACGCCGGCGTGGCTGCCAACTCCATCGACTATTTCGGTGGCAAATACGGCATCACCGACAACCTGAGCGCATCGCTGTACGGCGCCAAGCTGGAAGACATCTGGAACCAGTACTACGCCAACGTGAACCTCACCACCCCGATTAGTGGTGACACGTCGCTGAACACTGACTTCAACATCTATCGCACCACCGATACCGGTGACGCGAAAGCCGGTGACATCAGCAACACCACGTTCTCGCTGGCCACTGCTCTCTCGTTCCTGAAAGCACACACCATCACCCTGGCCTTCCAAAAGGTTAATGGCGATACCCCATTCGACTACATCGGTATCGGCAAGAACAACCGCGGCGGCGATTCGATCTTCCTCGCCAACTCCATCCAGTACTCTGACTTCAACGCCCCTAACGAGAAGTCTGCCCAGATCCGTTACGATCTGAAAATGGCTGAGTACGGCGTTCCTGGTCTGAGCTTCATGACCCGTTACGTGAAGGGCTGGGACATCGACGGCACCAAAACTCCAGCAGGCAGCGCTTACGCCGGTCTGTACGGTGAAGACGGCAAGCACAACGAAACCAACTTCGAAGCCAAGTACGTTGTTCAGTCTGGCCCGGCAAAAGACCTGTCCGTACGCTTCCGTCAAGCTTGGCACTTTGCTAACGCCGACGAAGGTGAAGGCGACGTGAAAGAGTTCCGTGTGATCGTCGACTACCCACTGTCGATCTTGTAATCGCAGCGGTTTAGTTAGCAAGCATAAAAAAGGCCCCTCTTCGGAGGGGCCTTTTTTTTAACCATTGCACAGTGCATTAATGATTAGCTTGCTACTCAATAAGCCTGACTGTTAAGTCAGGCTTGGGTAAAACATTTTCAATTCACCGATGCTTCCTGAACCACTCGAATGACTCGCTGTGGAAATGGAATATCAATACCGGCCGTTTTCAGACGATCCCGGGATTGCTCGTTAAACATGAACATCACATCCCAGTAATCCTCTGTCTTCACCCACACTCGCAGAGAAACAGTAATCGAACTATCACCCAGTGTCGAAATCACTGCCTGAGGTGCCGGATCAGCCAAAATACGCTCATCTTTGGCCAGTTCCAGCAACACTTCACGGGCCTTCTGCAAGTCCGCTTCGTAGTCCACACCCACATCAAACACGACTTTGCGGGTTGGCTGGCGATTTGTATTGGTAATGATACCGTTCGACAAGTTGCCGTTAGGCACAATGATGGTTTTGTTATCGCCAGTGCGCAGGACGGTGTGGAATATCTGAATGCTGTCGACAGTGCCAGCAACCCCTTGGGCTTCGATCCAGTCACCAATTCGGAACGGGCGGAACAACAGAATCAGCACGCCACCCGCGAAGTTCGCCAGACTGCCCTGCAAGGCCAGACCGATGGCCAGACCTGCCGCACCGATGGCCGCGACGAACGAAGTGGTTTCGACACCGATCATCGAGGCCACGCTGACTACCAGCAAAACCTTGAGAATAATGTTCGCCAGACTGCTGATGAACCCTTGCAGCGCGAGGTCAGCATTACGCAGCGCCAGCAGACCGCCAAGTTTTTGGGCCACTTTGCTGATCAACCACCAGCCGACGGCCAGCGTGATGACCGCCAGCAAAACGCGGCTGCCATATTCCATGATCATCGGAATCCAGGCCTGGGAGGCCTTGACCAGATTGTCCACTTCGGTATTCAAATCCATCTACTTTCTCCTGATTTCCGGCCATCCGGCACGCGAAAAAATAAGCGGCAGAAAAAATCGAACCTCAAGGGTTCAATCGTTTCTGCCGTTGCTTGGCCCTCGGACGTCGAAAATGCCAAGAGGTTCCCGCTTGGAATTTAGTCGCGGAAGTTGTTGAACTGCAGCGGCATGTCGAAAGTCTTGGCGCGCAGGGCCGCGATGGCTTCCTGCAAATCGTCACGTTTCTTGCCGGTGATGCGCACTTGCTCGCCCTGAATGGCGGCCTGGACCTTGAGCTTGGCGTCCTTGACGTGAGCGACGATTTTCTTCGCCAGCTCTTTGTCGATGCCTTCTTTAAGGACGGCTTCCTGTTTCATCAGCTTGCCCGACGCATAGGCATCTTTGACTTCAAGGCACTGCACGTCGATCTTGCGCTTGACCAGGGCCAGTTTGAGGATCTCGATCATCGCTTCGAGCTGGAAGTCAGCCTCGGCAGTAAGATTGACGGTGAGGTCCTTTTCCTTGAATTCAAAGGTGCCCTTGCCTTTCAGGTCATAACGGCGATCGAGTTCCTTGACGGCGTTCTCGACCGCGTTGGTGACTTCGTGTTTGTCCAGTTCGGATACCACGTCGAACGACGGCATGTAATCTCTCCAATAAAAGGCGCGCTCGATAGCGATGGCGCGCGCTTGGCTTGCGGTTAAAATCGGGCTCATTATAACGGGTCTTTTCCAACCGATACTGCGAGCCTCACATGCCTGCGCCAAACCGAGCAAAAAGCTGATGTCCACCACTTGGCATGTATTGGGCGCCGGCAGCCTCGGCACGTTGTGGGCCACCCGTCTGGCACGGGCCGGGGTGCCGGTCCGGTTGATCCTGCGCGATGAGCAACGCTTGCAGACCTATCAGGTGGGCGGCGGGTTGACGCTGGTGGAGCACGGCGAAGCCAAGACCTACGCCATTCCCGGCGAGACACCGCACAACAGTGAACCGATCCACCGCCTGCTGGTAGCCTGCAAAGCCTACGATGCCGAACAGGCCGTCGCCCAACTGGCGCCGCGCCTGACGCCCGACGCCGAGCTGATCCTGTTGCAGAACGGCCTCGGCAGTCAGGACGCCGTCGCCGCACAGGTGCCGCAGGCGCGCTGCATTTGCGCTTCCAGCACCGAGGGCGCGTTTCGCGATGGCGACTGGCGCGTGGTGTTCGCCGGTCATGGTTACACCTGGCTGGGGGATGCCGGTCATCCGGTCGCGCCGATCTGGCTGGATGACCTGACTGCCGCCGGTATTCCTCACGCATGGAGCACTGACATCCTGACCAGGCTGTGGAGAAAACTGGCGCTCAACTGTGCGATCAATCCACTGACGGTGCTGCACGATTGCCGCAACGGCGGTTTGCAGGAACACCATTGCGAAGTTGCCACCCTTTGCGTCGAACTGACCGACTTGCTGAAACGCTGCGGTCAGCCGGCTGCCGCCGAGGACCTGCAACAGGAAGTCGAACGGGTGATCCATGCCACGGCGGCCAATTACTCCTCGATGCACCAGGACGTCGCGAGCCAGCGCCGAACCGAAATCAGCTACCTGCTGGGCTATGTCTGCAAAGTGGCTTCGCGGCACCAGCTGAACCTACCCCACCTCAATCAGTTACAGCAGCGGCTGATTGCCCATCTTCAAAGCCTTGGATTGCCCAGCGACTAAGCAGCGGCTACGCTGGCCACTTGTTCCTTTTCAGCGATGAACCTGATGCCATTGCGCCAGCGTCTCGAAAACCTTCCGGTCGGCCAGAAACTGCTGGCCGCCCTGCTCGTGCTGTTGATCACCATCCTGCTGGTCGCCAACCTGACCTTTATCAGTGCCGCGTATTACATCTCCCAGGAAAGCATGGCACCCCAGGCCTTGCAGACCATCGGCCGACTGGTGTCCAACCCGAGCCTGGTGGCCGACGCCTTGAAGTCGCCGCAAAGCGCCGAACGCCTGCTCAACGAACTCAACAGCTATTCACCGCTGCGGGCTGCGGCCTTGTATGACGGCAAGGGTGAGCGATTGGCGCAATTGCAGAATGGCGAAAAGCTGCAGCTGCCGGATCGTTACCGCCACATCGAAGCCTGGCAGGCCACCGAGTTTCGCAGCAACCAGGTAATCACCCTGCCCCGCCCCGGCACCGCGCCGGGGCACCTGCTATTGGTGGCCAGCAGTGAGTTGCCAGTGGCGTTCTATACCGGGACCCTGACCGCCAGCCTGGGCATTCTGATCTTCAGTGTGCTGTTGTGGCTGGTGATCGCCCGGCAGATCAAACGCCTGATTACCCGGCCGATCCATCAACTCGAAGAGCTGTCTCGGCAAGTGACCCGCGAAGAGAACTACGCCCTGCGCGCTTCCCGTGGCAACCACGATGAAATCGGCAGCCTCGCCGAGGCGTTCAACACCATGCTTTCGCGGATCGAAGCCCGGGAGCAGCAGCTCAAACGTGCCCGGGACGACTCCCAGGCGGCTTACGATCAGGCGCAGGGCCTGGCCGAAGAAACCCGCCATACCAATCGCAAACTGGAACTCGAAGTTCAGGTGCGCAGCAAGATCGAGAAGAAACTCACCGGTTTCCAGAACTACCTCAACAGCATCATCGACTCCATGCCGTCGGCGCTGATCGCCCTCGACGAGCAACTCTACGTCACCCAGTGGAATCAGGAAGCCAGCGCCCTGTCCGGCACGCGTCTGGACGAAGCCTTGAACCAGCCGATTTTCCTCGCTTTCGAGCCGCTGAAACCGTTTCTGCCGCAGCTCAAGCAAACCGTCGAGCAGCACACGGTGGCGAAGATCGAGCGCGTGACCTGGCTCAAGGACGATGAACCCAAGCATTACGCCCTGACCTTCTACCCGCTGATGGGCGGGGCGGGGCGCGGTGTGGTGATTCGGATCGACGACATCACCCAGCGCTTGTCGCTGGAAGAAATGATGGTGCAGTCAGAAAAAATGCTCTCGGTCGGTGGCCTCGCCGCCGGCATGGCTCACGAGATCAATAATCCCTTGGGTGCGATCCTGCACAACGTGCAGAACATTCGGCGACGCCTGTCACCTGATCTGCCAAAAAACCTCGAACAGGCTGAGCAAGTCGGCATCCCGCTGGAAACGGTCAACAAATACCTGCAAGCGCGCGAAGTGCCGCAGCTGCTTGATGGCATTCAACAGGCGGGCGCTCGGGCGGCGAAAATTGTCACCCACATGCTCAGTTTCAGCCGTCGCAGCACCCGGCAAATGGCGCCGTGCGATCTGCCGGCGCTGATCGATCAAGCAGTGGAAATCGCCGGTAACGACTTCGACCTGGCCATCGGGTTCGACTTCAAGGGCCAGGCGATCATCCGTCAGTTCGACCCGGCTCTGGGCCCGGTGTCCGGCACGGCCAACGAACTGGAGCAGGTGCTGCTCAACTTGCTGAAAAACGCGGCCCAGGCCATTCACCAACGGGAAGACGACAGCGAACCCGGGCGAATCATTCTGCGCACCCGGCTGAATCCGCCGTGGGCCGAAATTCAGGTGGAGGACAACGGCATCGGCATGAGCGAGAACGTGCGCAAACGCACCTTCGAGCCGTTCTTCACCACCAAGGAAATCGGCCAGGGCACGGGCCTTGGCTTGTCGGTCTCGTATTTCATCATCACCAATAACCACAAGGGGCAGATGGAGGTGCAATCCACCCTCGGCCAAGGCACCTGTTTCACCTTGCGCCTGCCGCTGGCGGGCAGCCCCGTCATTTCTCAAGAACTCAATCAGCTATCGAGGTAACCCATGGGCTTTCGCTTGTCGAAGATTTACACCCGTACCGGCGACAAAGGAGAAACCGGACTCGGCGATGGTCGCCGCGTGCCCAAGGACCACCCGCGGATCGAGGCCATTGGCGAGGTCGATACCCTGAATAGCCAGGTGGGCGTGCTGTTGGCCGGGTTGGCGGCAGAAAGTGCTGCGTATCCGGGCTTGAACGAGGTGATTGAGGTTTTGGCGCCCTGCCAGCATCGGTTGTTCGACCTGGGCGGCGAGTTGGCGATGCCGGAGTATCAGGCGTTGAATGCAGCGGAAATCGAACGGCTGGAAGTGGCGATTGATCTGTGGAACGAAGAGCTGGGACCGCTGGAGAATTTCATTCTGCCGGGTGGTTCAGCGCTGATTGCCCAAGCCCATGTGTGCAGAAGCCTGGCGCGCAGCGCGGAGCGGCGGTGTCAGCAGTTGAATGCGATCGAACCCTTGGCCGGAGTTGGCTTGGCGTATATCAATCGGTTGTCGGATGTGTTGTTTGTGGTGGCGCGGTTAATTGCCAAGCGACAAGGGATTGCCGAGATTTTGTGGCAGGCGACCGCTAAGCCTCACGGTTAATCGGCGCCTATCAGGACGCCTTCGCGGGCAAGCCTCGCTCCTACAGTTTTTTGTGTTGCTCACAGAATCCGCGAACACCATAAAACCTGAGGAGCGTGGCTTGCCCGCGAAGAGGCCGTCAGCATCACCGGTAATTCAAGCCTCCGGCCAGAATGCCCGAATCCCCGCCACACCCTGCGCCCCCGTTTCCCAAGCCTTTTGCTGTTCCGCCGGACCAACACCACCGAGCAAGAACACCGGTTTGCTGAAACCTTCGATCAACGCTGAAGCCTGCTCCCAACCCAACGGCAACGCATCCGGGTGAGTCTGGGTCTTTTGCACCGGTGACAAGGTCACAAAATCCACGCCCATCTGCTCGGCCAGCGCCAGCTCTTCAGCGTTGTGGCAAGACGCCGCCAACCAGCGCGACGCCGGTAACGGTCGACCCGCCGCTGCGTATTTGCGCAACTGCGCTGCCGTGATGTGCCAGCCGGCGGACGGGAAGTCGCCCAGCCACTCGAACGGGCCCTTGATCATCAACTGCGCCTTGCCGGCACACAGCCCCGCCGCATCCACCGCCAGATCGCGATACTTCGGATCGTAGCCGTTGGGTGCCCGCAGCTGGATCAACTTGATGCCACCCGCAACGGCTTTCTGGATACCGCGCAGCAACGCCGGCGTTTCCAGGTCTTCAGGCGTAATCAAATACTGTGCAGGCAATCGTGCGGCCGCGACGATCGGCTGGTTGGCCGCAGGGAATTCGTAGTTCAGCAGATCGCGCTGAGCCACCCATTCCAACGGCTGGCCTTCGGCGCCGTGGGGTTCGCCGGTAAAGGCCGAGACTTCCCAAACGTCCAGCAACACTTGCTTGTCCGGGTAATCGTGGCGGACTTTGATCAACGGTCGCGCGGCGCTGACCACAATACCCAGCTCTTCCTGGAGCTCGCGAGCCAGGGCGGTTTCGACGGATTCGTCGTCCTCGACCTTGCCCCCGGGGAATTCCCACAAGCCGCCCTGATGTTGGGTGTCGGCACGGCGTGCAATAAGGATCTTGCCGCTGCTGTCACGGATGACGGCGGCGGCTACGTGTACTCGTTTCACTGCCCGATCTCCTCCAGGCCAGCCTTCTGCCAGGCCTTGAACGCTGGCCACTGGTAGACGGTTTCAACGTAGGCTTCGTCCACGGCCGGCAACTTCACCTGATAAGTGCGCAGGCGCACGGCAATCGGTGCAAAGAAAGCATCGGCAAGGGTCGCGCCGCCAAACAGGAACGGACCAATTTCAGTCGACGCCGCACGGCATTCAGCCCACAACGCCAGCATGCGCTCGATGTCTGCCTGAACCTCAGGAGACGTCGGCGACAGCGGTGCATCGTGGCTCAGGTCGAATGGCATGTTGCCGCGCATGGCAAAGAACCCGGCGTGCATCTGCGCACAAGCCGAACGGGCCTGGGCACGGGCGGCGGTGTCTTTGGGCCAGAGGCCGGCGTCGGGGAATTGCTCGGCCAGGTATTCGGCAATCGCCAGGGAGTCCGCGATGGTGCCGCCCCCGGTTTTCAGCAACGGGACTTTGCCGGTCGGCGAGTGCTTTAGCAGGCGTTCGCGGGTGTCCGGCTGATTCAGCTTGATCAGTTCTTCGGTGTACGGGGCGCCAGTGAGCTCGAGAGCCAAGGCGCCGCGCAGGGACCAGGAGGAAAGCAGTTTGTCGCCGATGATCAGGTGGAGGCTCATGTTCGGGACCTTTTGATGAGGGAAGCAGGCCAGTCTTGTTGCGACTGACAGTCCGTCATCGCGGGGCAAGCCCGCTCCCACAGGTTAGCGCAGGTCATGTGGGAGCAGGCTTGCCCGCGATGGGGGCGACTCGGTCTTATGTGCGGTATTCGGCGTTGATCTTCACGTATTCGTGGGACAGGTCGGTGGTCCAGATGGTTTCGCTGCAATCGCCGCGACCCAGTTCGATACGGATGGTGATCTCTTCCTGCTGCATCACCGCCGCGCCCTGGGCTTCGGTGTAGGTCGCGGCACGAGCGCCACGGCTGGCGATGCACACGTCACCGAGGAACACGTCGATCTTGCTCACATCCAGGTTTGGTACGCCGGCACGGCCGACGGCGGCGAGGATGCGGCCCCAGTTCGGGTCGGAAGCGAACAGTGCGGTCTTGATCAGCGGCGAGTGGGCCACGGTGTAACCGACGTCCAGGCATTCCTGGTGATTGCCGCCGCCGTTGACTTCGACGGTGACGAACTTGGTCGCGCCTTCGCCGTCACGAACGATGGCCTGTGCCACGTCCATGCACACTTCGAACACGGCCTGTTTCAGCTTGGCGAACAACTCGCCACTGGCGGAGGTGATTTCCGGCAGCGCAGCCTGACCGGTGGCGATCAGCATGCAGCAGTCGTTGGTCGACGTATCACCGTCGATGGTGATGCGGTTGAACGACTTGTTCGCGCCGTCCAGCAGCAGGTTTTGCAGCACGTCGCGGGAGACTTTGGCGTCGGTGGCGATGTAGCCGAGCATGGTCGCCATGTTCGGACGGATCATGCCCGCGCCTTTGCTGATGCCGGTGACGGTGATGGTCACGCCGTCATGCTGGAACTGGCGGCTGGCGCCTTTGGGCAAGGTGTCGGTGGTCATGATGCCGGTGGCAGCAGCTTCCCAGTTATTGACCGACAAATCATCGAGTGCGGCTTGCAGCGCGCCTTCGATTTTCTCGACCGGCAGCGGCTCACCGATCACACCAGTGGAGTACGGCAGCACCAGGCTGGCGTCAACGCCGGTCAGTTCGGCCAGTTTGGCGCAGGTGCGTTCGGCAGCGGCCAAGCCAGGTTCGCCGGTGCCGGCGTTGGCATTGCCGGTGTTGGTCAGCAGGTAACGCACCGGGCCTTGCACACGTTGCTTGGCCAGAATCACCGGAGCGGCGCAAAAGGCGTTCAGGGTGAACACGCCCGCGACCGTTGAGCCTTCGGCACAGCGCATGACCACGACATCCTTGCGCCCCGGGCGCTTGATGCCGGCCGAGGCGATACCGAGTTCAAAACCGGCAACCGGGTGCAACGTTGGCAAAGGACCAAGACCAACAGCCATGAATGCGCTCCTTATTAAATGATGTCAGCACCGCTTTCAGGAAGAACGGTGGTTTAAATGGCAAAACGCCGCGACGGCTGATGCCGGTCGCGGCGCGGGTATTTCAGCGTATGAAACGGGTTTTACTGGATCTGCCCGTGGCAATGCTTGAATTTCTTGCCCGAACCGCAGTAGCACAGCTCGTTACGGCCCAGCTTCTGTTCGTTGCGAACCGGTGCGGTGGCGAGGGCGACATCGACCTCTTCACCGAGCAGTTCCGGTTGTTCGAGACCCGGCGCTTCGTCGTGCTGGAATTGCATGCGCGCCGCCAGTGCCTCGGCTTCCTGACGCAGGCGTTGCTCTTCTGCTTCCGGATCTTCGCGGCGAACCTGGACGTGAGACAGCACACGGATCGAGTCGCGCTTGATCGAATCCAGCAGCTCGGAGAACAGCGTGTACGACTCGCGCTTGTACTCTTGCTTCGGGTTCTTCTGCGCATAACCACGCAAGTGGATGCCGTGACGCAGGTGATCCATGGTCGACAGGTGGTCTTTCCACAAGTCGTCGAGTACACGCAGGACGATTTGCTTCTCGAAGGTGCGCAGCGCTTCGGCGCTTGCTGCTTCTTCTTTCTCGTTGTACGCCGCCAGCAGCTCGGTCATGAGCTTCTCGCGCAGGGTTTCTTCGTACAGGTGATCGTCTTCGTCGAGCCATTGCTGGATCGGCAGTGCCACACTGAAGTCGCTCTGCAACGCCGCTTCCAGACCGGCCACGTCCCACTGCTCAGGCAGCGATTGCGGCGGAATGTGTGCGCTGACAGTCGCGTTGAGCACGTCCTGACGGAAGTCTGCGATGGTTTCGCCGATGTTATCGGCGGCCAACAGACTGTTACGCATGTGATAGATCACTTTACGCTGTTCGTTGTTGACGTCGTCGAACTCGAGCAGTTGCTTGCGAATGTCGAAGTTGCGGCCTTCAACCTTGCGCTGAGCCTTCTCGATGGCGTTGGTCACCATACGGTGCTCGATCGCTTCACCGGACTGCATGCCCAGCGCCTTCATGAAATTCTTCACCCGGTCAGAGGCGAAGATGCGCATCAGGCTGTCTTCCAGCGACAGATAGAAACGGCTGGAGCCGGCGTCACCCTGACGACCGGCACGACCACGCAGCTGGTTGTCGATACGGCGCGATTCGTGACGCTCGGAAGCGATCACCTGCAAGCCGCCCGACTCCAGCACTTGCTGGTGACGCTTCTGCCAGTCGGCCTTGATCTGGGCAATCTGCTCAGGGGTTGGGTCTTCCAGGGTCGCGACTTCCACTTCCCAGTTGCCGCCCAACAGAATGTCAGTACCGCGACCGGCCATGTTGGTGGCGATGGTCAGTGCACCCGGACGACCGGCCTGAGCAATGATCTCGGCTTCTTTTTCGTGGAACTTGGCGTTCAGGACCTTGTGTTCGATGCCTTCCTTCTGCAGCAACGCAGACATGTGCTCGGACGTTTCGATGGTTGCAGTACCCACCAGCACCGGACGGCCCAGGGTCATGCATTCCTTGATGTCATTGATGATCGCCGCGTATTTCTCTTCGGCGGTCAGGAACACCAGGTCGTTGTAGTCTTTACGCGCCAACGGCTTGTTCGGTGGGATCACCATCACCGACAGACCGTAGATCTGGTGGAATTCGAACGCTTCGGTGTCCGCGGTACCGGTCATGCCGGACAGCTTGTTGTACAGACGGAAGTAGTTCTGGAACGTGGTCGAGGCCAGGGTCTGGCTTTCGGCCTGGATGTTCAGGTTTTCCTTGGCTTCGATGGCCTGGTGCAGGCCTTCGGACAGACGACGACCCGGCATGGTACGACCGGTGTGTTCGTCGACCAGGACGACCTGCCCATCCTGCACGATGTATTCGATGTTGCGATTGAACAGCTTATGAGCGCGCAGACCGGCATAAACGTGGGTCAGCAGGCCCAGGTTGTGCGCCGAATACAGGCTCTCGCCTTCAGCCAGCAGGCCGACGCGGGTCAGCATGTCTTCGATGAACTGGTGACCGGCTTCGTTGAGTTCGACCTGACGGGTCTTCTCGTCAACGGTGTAATGGCCTGCCTTGGTGACTTCGCCTTCCACTTCTTCGACGTGCAACTCCAGCTGCGGGATCAGTTTGTTGATCTCGATGTACAGCTTGGAGCTGTCCTCGGCCTGACCGGAAATGATCAGCGGGGTACGGGCTTCGTCGATGAGGATGGAGTCGACTTCGTCGATCACGGCAAAATTGAGTTCGCGCTGGAATTTTTCTTCCATGCTGAACGCCATGTTGTCGCGCAGGTAGTCGAAACCGAATTCGTTGTTGGTGCCGTAGGTAATGTCGGCGGCGTAAGCCAGACGTTTCTCTTCCGGCGGCTGGAATGGCGTGACAACACCGACCGACATGCCAAGGAATTCGTAGAGCGGACGCATCCAGTTGGCGTCACGACGGGCCAGGTAGTCGTTCACCGTCACAACGTGCACGCCCTTGCCGGACAGCGCGTTGAGGTAAACGCCCAGTGTTGCCACCAGGGTCTTGCCTTCACCGGTACGCATTTCCGCGATCTGGCCTTCATGCAAGGTCATGCCGCCGATCAACTGGACATCGAAGTGGCGCATACCCATGACACGCTTACCGGCTTCGCGGGCGACCGCAAAGGCTTCTGGCAGCAGCTTGTCGAGGGTTTCCCCTTTGGCGATGCGAGCCTTGAACTCGTCTGTCTTGGCACGCAATTGATCGTCCGAAAGGGCCACCATTTGCTCTTCGAAGGCATTGACGAGTTGCACCGTCTTGAGCATGCGTTTGACTTCACGCTCGTTCTTGCTTCCAAAAAGTTTCTTTAACAAAGGCGCAAACATATCGGCAGGATCTTCCACACTAAAGGGATGGAGGGCGGCCCCGTGAGTCGCCCGTGCAGCCCTCATGGCCGCATGCGAACGAGCATTCTACCCGGAAACGATGGTGAGGAAAGTGGCGTTATTCCACGATGCATGCACTGCGCTGTAACGGGGCTCACTTAAAATAAGGGCTTTTTGCTGAACTTCAAGCCATTCGCGGCAGAAGTTACTTGTTGATTTAATGGGTAAAGCGCTCGCAAAGCAATGGGTCGGGTGCGCGGGGTGCTTTCTGCTACCATGGCGGCTCTGTTACTTCAGGTGTCTGATCATGGCATTTCGCCCTCTCACGGCCAGAGCACCCGCCGTTCTGCTTCGCGAAGCCAAACCGCTGAAAGCCATTTTTGGCCATGCTCAACGCCTGGGTCATTTACAACGCCTGCTCGAAAGCCAGTTGCAGCCTGCTGCGCGCGAGCATTGCCATGTGGCCTCGTGGCGCGAAGGCAGTTTGTTGCTGATCGTCACCGACGGTCATTGGGCCACTCGCCTGCGTTACCAGCAAAAACGTCTGCAACGCCAGTTACAGATGTTCGACGAATTCGCCAGCCTGACGCGGATTCTGTTCAAAGTGCAGCCCCCCACCGTTCAGCAAGGGGCTGCGGGGCATACCATCAGTTTGTCGACGGATGCGGGCGCGACCATTCAGGCCACGGCCGATGGCATCAGCGATCCGAATCTGCGAGCGGCGCTGGAACGCCTTGCGGCGCACGCCAAACCCAAGGAATGACGCAAAACCCAATGTGGGAGCGGGCTTGCTCGCGAAAGCGGTGTGTCAGTCACAGTTGATGTCGACTGAAACACCGCCTTCGCGAGCAAGCCCGCTCCCACATTTGGACCGTGCCCGCTGGCTATCGGCGTTTGCTGCCGCCGAGTAGCGAGCCCATCAAGCCGCGTACCAACTGCCGGCCCAATTGATTGGCCGCTTGGCGCATCGCCGATTTCAGCGCCTGCCCCGCTGCCGTGCCGAGGAACTCTCCGGCCTTGTCGGTGAAACTCGGCTCTTCGGCGGCCGGTTTGCCGGGAGCAGCGTCCGGCTCCGGCGCCAATCCTTTGCGCCCCATCAATATTTCATACGCCGACTCCCGATCAATCGGCTTGTCATACCGCCCCTTGAACGGCGACCCGGCGATCAATATCGTGCGCTCGGTTTCGGTCAACGGCCCGATCCGCGATTGCGGCGGGGCGACCAGTACACGCTGAACCATCTCCGGCGTGCCCTTGTCTTGCAAGGTGCCGACCAGCGCCTCGCCGATCCCCAGTTCGGTCAACACCGACAAGGCATCGAACGCCGGGTTCGGCCGGAAGCCGTCCGCCACCGCGCGCAGGGATTTTTGCTCCTTGGCGGTGAAGGCGCGCAAACCGTGCTGGATGCGCAGGCCGAGCTGGGCCAGCACGTCATCCGGCAAGTCGCCCGGCGATTGCGTGACGAAATACACGCCCACGCCCTTGGAACGAATCAGCCGCACCACCTGCTCCAGGCGATCCTGCAAAGCCTTGGGCGTGCTGGCAAACAATAAATGCGCTTCGTCGAAAAACAGGGCCAGCAGCGGTTTGTCCGAATCGCCACGCTCCGGCAGTTGCTCGAACAACTCGGCCAGCAACCACAGCAGAAACGTCGCATACACCTTCGGCGCTTCGTGGACCAGACGACTGGCATCCAGCAAATGGATGCGCCCACGGCCGTCAGCCGTTGGTTGCAGAATGTCTTCGAGTTGCAGCGCCGGCTCGCCGAACAGCGCTTCGGCACCTTGTTGTTCCAGGGTCGCCAGACGCCGCAACAGCGCCTGACTGGAACCGGTGGTCATCAACGCCGCGTCGTCCCCCAGCAACTCAGGGTTGTCGCGCAGGTGATTGAGCAGCGCCTTCAAATCCTTGAGGTCCAGCAGCAACAGCCCTTCGCGGTCCGCCACCTTGAACGCGGCATACAGCGCCGACTGCTGGCTGTCGGTCAACTCCAGCAGGCTGCCAATCAGCAACGGCCCCATTTCGCTCAAGGTGGTGCGCAATGGATGACCGGACTGACCGTGAATGTCCCACAGGGTGACCGGATAAGCCGCAGGCTTGTGATTCAGCCACGGCATCCCGGCGATCCGCTCGGCGACTTTGCCTTGAGGATTGCCCGCAGCACCCAGACCGCACAGGTCACCCTTGATGTCTGCCGCGAACACCGCCACGCCAGCGTCGCTGAAGGCTTCGGCCAGACGCTGCAATGTAACGGTTTTACCGGTCCCGGTAGCGCCGGCGACCAGGCCGTGACGGTTCGCCAGGCGCATGGCCTGAGAGATAGGCTGGCCGGCAAGGTCAGCGCCGATAACGAGTTGCGATAAGTCAGGCATTTTGTCACCCATGGTTAATCTTTGATCCTGCACGGCCGATACAAATTGTTGTGAGACCAATCCGAAAATAGCGTCGGTAATTCCCTAAGGAGAGGATGGAAATATCAGCTTTTTTTCAACATTGCCCATTCAGCGTGCCTTTATAAAAGCACGCTCAGGACATTAAGACCTTAGCGGAACCCCAAGCCATGAACAAATAGAGGGGAGGGAGCTATTTTCCTAATATTAGGATTGAGCTAAACCCTGAAAGAACAAACCCTCCACGTGACTGGAGGGCTCGCCCGGCGCCAGGATCGTTGTCATTTTCTGATTTCTCATAGATTTCAATCGGCATGTCCCCATTAGCGGCTTCGTTTATTGTACTGCCATAGCCATTCCATGAAGGCCTCGCCCGAGAGTGGGCGGGAGAACAGATAACCCTGACCAACGGCGCAACCCAAGCCCTGCAACAAAACCAATTGTTCCTGCGTCTCGATGCCCTCGGCAACTAGCACGACACCCAGTTGATGAGCCAGATGCAATAAACTTTCCACCGCCGCCAGCGTTCGTGGATTGTGCGGCATGCTGCGGATAAAACTGGCATCCAGCTTCAGCTCGGTACAGGGCATTTCACAGACGCGCTGTAAGGATGAGAATCCCGCCCCAAAGTCATCGATGGAGATCCCACAGCCGAGCAAGCGCAGACGCACCAGGTTCTCGATACTGGTAATGGGGGCCAACATCAACCCACCCTCGGTAATTTCCAATATTAGATTTGCGACCGGTATCCGCTGTGCATCAAGTACCTCACGAACAGCTTCGACCAGACCGGGCAACGCCAATTGGCTCGCCTCCAGATTGATCGACAGGCGCATTTCTCCGATTAAGTGCTGCTCTCGCAAAAATTGCAGGGCTTGCTTTGCCAGCAGCCGTGTCATGGTGTTTATGGCGTCCGTCCGCGCCACTGCATCCAGGAACAGGCCGGGGGCCAGCAGCCCATATTGCGGATGCTGCCAACGCACGAGCACTTCAGCGCCAACTATCTTCAGGGTCTGCAGATCGAGCTTGGGCTGGTAGAACGGCACGAACTCCCCATTAAGCAATCCGGTATGCACGTCAATGTCCGAAAATGACAATTCAAGGGGCGGTTGCGGCGGATGCTGTGCGACGGGACGATACCTCCGCATCAGCATTTCCAGTTCGTCGCAGGAAAAGGGTTTGCCCAGGTCACCCAAAACCTGATAACCCGACAGTCGAGCCAGCTGTTG
Organism: Pseudomonas sp. LBUM1660; assembly: GCF_059695935.1. Classification (NCBI taxonomy): domain Bacteria; kingdom Pseudomonadati; phylum Pseudomonadota; class Gammaproteobacteria; order Pseudomonadales; family Pseudomonadaceae; genus Pseudomonas; species Pseudomonas sp. LBUM1660. Next base: position 4,878,000 of record NZ_CP166795.1, read on the forward strand.
AATAGCCAGACGCAAGTCAGCCGCTATGGCGCTGGAAAGGATCAAGGCGGTGATATGACCAATTTCGTAGGCCTCCCGCAAAAAAGCCAAGCCATCGATACCAAGCATCCTAATATCGCAGATGAGCAGATCAAAATGGCCTTCGACAGCGAGCATTGCGAAAGCCTGTTCTCCACTTTCTGCGGTATACACATCGGCGTAACCGAGCTCTCGAAGCGCTATGACGAGCATGTGACGAGTCAGGGGATGATCTTCAAGAATCAGGACCTTGATATCGTTCATCACTCAGGGCTCCGCCTGTATAAGTTGTATCCCTTGATACTCTAGCAACAAAGTCATGGACGCGAGGGCCTCCCAAGCTGATGTTGCTCCAGTCGGAAGCGCACTTGTGTCGCTTTGGTGAATAATCAGCTAAGCCGTTATACCGCTACGAGTCTCGCGTGCTCGTGGTCCAGTCGATCCTGTCGTATCTTGACCCAGATGACGCAGTATCGCTTCTTTCTGCACCATCGCATCTTCGTAACCGAGCTCAATTAACTCGCTGCAATAACCCGATTCAAACAACAAAGAACTGAGCGCACTGGCGGAGGTTGGGCCGGAGCTGCGTAGGAGTATGCGCAAGGTTCGCGGCAACTCGTGGCGGTGCCGTGCAGCAATGCGCTCTAACGGCTGGCTCGGCGAGATGACCAGCACCTCAACCTGTCCCCGCACTGAAGAAGCAGGGTGCCAGTCCGGGGCGATATGTCGGTTCACATGATTGAGGCGTTCTATCCATGCCATCTCAGCCTGCAAATTATCAATAAAGGTGCTGTTGAGTAGATGCCCGCTAATCTGCGCGAACCCCGGCGGTCCCGAACTTTTGGAAACCTCCATCGACCATTGCGTCTCGCCTCCCGACTGATCACCACTCCCCCCTATCACCAGTACCCGCGTAGCACCTAAATGCAAAGCGGTGCTGATAGGGCTCGCCTGGCGCACCGCCCCATCCCCAAAGTATTCGTGATGGATCTTTACCGCTGGGAATATCAAAGGAATGGCTGCGCTCGCCATCAGGTGTTCAAGGCTCAAGGGCGTAGGCACACTCTGCCGTCGATGGCGAAACCAAGGTTCAATACGGCTACACCCCTGATAGAAAGTCGCGGCCTGACCGGAGGTGTAACCCATTGCTGTCACGGCCACTGCGTGTAGACACCCTTGGGCAATTGCGGCATGGATACCTTTAAAATCCAGCTCCTGAGCTAGCAGCTCGCGAAGCGGAGAACTATCGAGTAACGATGTCGGCTCACGACCACTTAAACCGAACAGGCCATGACCGACAAAGCGACTGGCGTGGCGCAGTACCCCCGCCCAATCACTGCGGTACACCTGATCTGTCCGGAAATTCTGCCAGACACGGGTTAGACCACGAACGGCGTCACTGAAGTTTTGCGCACCGCACGCCAACCTTACGGCATTGAGAGCGCCAGCCGAACTGCCAACAATCACCGGGAAAGGGTTATAAGTGGTGTCCGATAGATGTTCAGCAATGAATGCTAAAACCCCGACCTGATAGGCCGCACGCGCCCCACCACCAGAAAGAATTAGTCCCGAAACAGGATGATTGACGCTGACGAATTCATGCATGAGGGCGTCCTTGAATTTTTATAGTTGTGATAGAAACTGCTAGCCAGCGATGCTTACTTACCCTCGCTAATTGGGCTACCTGAAGTACAATTCTTCCGAACGCTGTAGGCTGCCCGTCAAACCCGTGACAATTGATAACGACAAAAAATAATAATCAAACATTGCCGGCAGCTTTAAATCTGAGGAAAAAAACGCGACTGGCCCTGGAGAGACAGTCGCGCCGAAAAATTTTCGTAAAATATTTCCGCTGATGAGGAGTACTTTTGGGCAGCAAAAGCCAAACTGGTTAGAGCTCCTGCTGGCTGTGCCCCAATAGTACCCAAGGTAGATTTAATGCTATTTTGCAAGTCATTGATGTAGGAAAATTCTGAAAACATTCTTCAGAGAAATACCCGTAGATGCGGGTGACGTATCTGAGTTCATTTTTTCTAGTTCGTTGAGCTCAACCCAAAAGCGAGAGGATACGCAATTAGCCATTCTTTGATGTCTATTGAGCATTCGACGGTCAAATACACCTCATTGGCGGCCCACAAAAGTCATCAGGTTTTGACAGATGAAAATGGTGAGTTTGCGCTCAGTGGCCGCACTCTTTGGACGCTTCCTTACATTTGCTGCTCAATGAGGCTGTGGTCAACGATCCAGGTTACAGCTCTAGGCTACTTAGTATGGGAAGCTCGATTTCCTATGGATGAGCCCATTGTATAGCCGCTTACAGTTGAGTTGATCCGGGAATAGGTCTCATCACTACCCCGCTATCGGCTCCTGATAGACCTTTGCTATCAAAACGTAAGGGGCCGGTGTTGCCGCTGACCGAAAACTGACCTAGTGGGGGGCGGTAGATAACTTAGACTACCTGGAGGTAGTTCATGTATTCATACGAAGACCGTATCGTAAGCGCGCGGTGAAGTCACCTCGCACCCCGTGTAAAACCTTCCTATACGGCAGGGTGATAAAGCTGGTGCGTATTTATCACTCAAGCAGATGTATGATTGCTCGACACGTTTCTGAGCTTAGGGATTCAATGAGCAATTCGTCTTTGGTTGTTTGGTTTGGGCTGGTGCTCTGTCTTGGTCTGTCCGAGTACGCCGCAGCGGGGCAGAGACTGCAAACGATCAAGGGGACGGGCACGATCAACATCGGCTCTGATTGGGCCACACCACCGTTCTATTTTTATAATGCCGAGCGAAAACCGACTGGCTTCGAAGTCGAGTTCTCCGAAGCGCTAGCAAAACAATTGGGTGTAAAGGCCACATTTATATTTGGCAAGACAGATAGCATTTTTGCGCTGCTGGATGGCCATCCCTCCCCCTACTGGAAGAACAAACAGCTGGACATAGTGATCAGTCATGTGAGCACAACCAGCGGTTACGAGAAGATGTTTGATTTTTCAGAACCCTACATCGTTTCCGGGATGCAGGCGCTAACCCTTGAAAAGAATGAAGGGACCATCAAAACCGCCGCTGATTTAGCCGGAAAAAAAGTTGGCGTAAGCGCCTACACCAACAATGAACAATGGCTCAAGACATACGTCCCACGAACCACTGTTAAGAGCTACGACGACGCGCAGGCTATGTACCAAGACCTGAACGACGGACTCACTGACGCCGTCTTAACAGATCATTTGGTAGCTCTTGAATTGGTCAATGGCCCTACGAAATATGACGGATCGCCCTCCCATATGATGGGTGGGATTGACAAGCTCCAAGGCATTGCTCTTGCCGGCGAACTCCTCACTCGTGAGGAGTTCGGTGTGGTGTTGCGCTCAGGCGAACCTGAACTACTAGCGGCAGTCAACCAAGCTATCGAGAAGTTGCGTGCCGACGGCACGCTAAAGAAAATCTCATTGAAATACTTCCATGCGGATGTTACTCAATAATGGAAAATGGTTTCAAAATGGTATGCGTCCAGACCTTTATTCTTGTGCAACTTGGACGAGCCCCATGAAAGACAGGACACCGTTTCCCCCTTAAGATAAGGGATAGGCAAACGGTTATGTATATGACTAATAGTAGTGATAAGGGTGGGGAGCTGCTGGGCCAGGAGCGTCGTCGCCGTTGGAGCCCAGAGCAAAAGCTGGCGATGGTTCGCGAGAGTCTGCAACCAGGACAAAGTGTTTCGGTCGTGGCCCGGCGCCATGGCGTGAATGCCAACCAACTCTTCCAATGGCGCAAGCTTTATCAGAATGGCAGCCTCTCGGCGGTCAGTGCCGGAGAGACCGTAGTGCCGGCTTCTGAATTGGCCGACGCACTCAAACAGATCCGTGAGTTACAACGGATGCTGGGCAAGAAAACCATGCAAGTCGAGATCCTTCAGGAAGCCGTGGAGATTGCTCGGTCGCGAAAATGGATTGCGCACTCACCCTTGTTGCCGGGGGACGACCTGTGAAGCTGATCAGTGAAAGTCTCGGTGTAGCGCGCTCGCAATTAACGGTTCGACTCAAGCCAGCTGCACGGCCCGCAAGGCGTCGTCCAAGAATGGACGATGCCGCTTTGGTCAAAGAGATTCAGTCTGAAGTCAGTGAGTTGCCCAGCTATGGCTACCGCCGTGTGTGGGGTTTGCTCCGTCGTCGGCGCGAACAACAAAGTCAGGCGCCAATCAACGTCAAACGGGTCTATCGCGTGATGCGCGATCATCAGTTACTGCTGGAGCGTCGAATTAAACAGCCCGGAGTGGCGCGCCGCCATGAAGGCCGCATCGCAGTGGCCACCAGCGATACCCGCTGGTGCTCTGACGGGTTTGAGTTTCGCTGTGAAGACGGCGACAAGCTGAGCGTGACCTTCGCCCTGGACTGCTGCGACCGCGAAGCCATCGGCTGGGTGGCCAGCCCGACGGGGTACAGCGGCGACGATATCCGCGATCTGATGCTGGAAGCGGTGGAAACACGCTTCGGTGAAGAACCGCCTGCCACCCCGGTGCAATGGCTGAGCGATAACGGCTCGGCCTACATCGCTGAACAGACACGCCAGTTTGCCCGACAGATCGGTTTACAGCCGGTGACGACACCGGTGCGCAGCCCGCAGAGCAACGGCATGGCCGAGAGCTTCGTTAAAACGATGAAGCGCGACTACGTCGCGCACATGCCCAAACCTGACCGGGAAACCGCCTTGCGCAACCTGACGGTTGCCTTTGAGCATTACAACGAGGAGCATCCGCACAGCGCTCTAAAATACCGTTCACCGCGGGAGTTTAGGCGTTTGGCAGCGGCATCAATTTAACGGGGTATTGGTGTCCGGTTTAGCAGGGGCCAGTCCACAACTAAACCGGTTGCCACTTATGTGGCAGCAGCTCCGCAATATCACTCGCTCGCTGCGTAGGCAGCCGCGTCAGCACGTCTTTAAGATACGCATACGGATCATGCCCATTCATCCGCGCTGACTGAATCAAGCTCATAATCGCCACGTAGCTGTCAGGCTCTGCTCTGGAGCGTTTAGCGCGCAAGGCTTTACTCAGCGTCACAAAAGGTCCTGCTGTACAGAAAGAGAAGGGTTAAACGCAGTGTGCATTCAGCTTAGCGTAGTCCGGTGTATCCAGGCACATTAGACGATGGTGCCTTACGGGTTGTAGGCCGCCGGATGAATGCCCCCCAGACAGACAGGTCTGGATTTTCCCCTACAAACCGGACACCAATTCCCTGTTAAATTTATGTGGCTACCGGTGAGCGATAGCTCAAGGCGCTGTGGGGATGCTGCTCGTTGTAGTGTTCGAAGGCCATGGCGCAGATTGCGCAGCGCCGTTTCTCGATCCGGCGTGGGGTATGTGCGTCACGTAGGCACTCTTGATCGTCTTCACGAAGTTCTCGGCCATGCGGTTGCTCTGCGGGTTGCGAACTGGGGGGGCACCGGCTGCTAGCAGATCTGTCGCGCAAACAGGCGTGTCCGCTCGGAGGTATATGCCGAGCCGTTGCCGCTCCTCCATGCACCTGCGTGATGGGAAGTTGATAACCAAAACGCTTCTCCATACGTTCCAGCATCACATCGCGGATATCATCGCCGTTGTACCCGCTTGGACTCGCGCCCCAGTCACAGGGCTCCTTTCCAACTTCGGCATTACCCTGCCTCAACGGTACTACGAGCCATCCGCCACCTGTCCGAGCTAGCACCATCCCTCATAGACGCTCTGCTTGCATGGCCGTGTCTGACGGACATTTCGCCTTGGCAGGCTTCCCCATTTCGTATGAGCTCTCTTCTGTATATGCCATCTCCACTACCCTGGCGTTCACCAAGTTCGCTTGCCGCTCGATCCTTCAGCACTATCAACCTTCCCCGTTATTATGGTGGGTCGACTACTGCAAGGCATTTTCAGGGCCTGCTCGGTGTTCGTTGTACCCTGCAATCAAATCCCCCGGTGTCAGACTTGTTTTCGCATTAGATTTTTTCTAAAAAATACATCGGGGGCGGAAAGAGATTGCTCCTGCCGAATTATTTCCACCGGTGCCGTCCCGATTGCAAGCCAATCTATCGGGCAAATGGTCGAGTCTGTTCGGCGATGTAAGCAGAGCCATTGCCACTCAAGCAAGGTCCGAACGTTGCTGATGCGCTGAGCATTCATTACGGGCTTCCTTAGAAAAGGTCAGATTGGAGATCTAGGGAAGGTCTGAAGTACCCACATGGCTACTTCAGACCATTCCTAGCTGCAACATGTGACATGTCATCCTTCAAACTAATCAGCGACTAGCTTTTGCACCAAACTCGCGACTTCAGATCTAAGCATTTCATCGTCAAGTTCATACTCTTCCCTTGATTCATCTGGCTCGTACATGTCCGCAGCACAAAAAATGCTGGACAAACACTCGCTCAACGAAGGCTCATCGAGCTGAAGGACATTCCTATCTCGCTCAATTTTCCAAAGTTCAATATATGCCTCAGAAAAAATTTCGGCTGTCAGCCTTCCCGCTACAAACGATCTTGAAAATTCCAAGATAGTAAGACTCATCGCAGAACTCCATTTTTAATAAAGTTATCAAGCTGTTGAGTTCCCGGCGAGAGCTTAAATCCCGTAACAAAATTTCCTGACGCATCGAGCACAACAGCATTGTTGGTGGTCGAATTAAAGAACACTTTGGAGTCTTTTACAAATCCGTATGTGCCTTGCTGAGACGTAGAAGTGGATGCCATGTGAGTTTTGATCGCAGATTCATACTGAGCAAGTGTTTCAGGATTTTTCTTTGTAGTCACCACTCCAAAATCAGAAGCATGTTTGAACTTTTTATCGAGCTGCTTCTGGGTAACGCCAGTTAAGGCCTCAGCAACACTACTACCTTTTGTCTCAGAATTGATTGCTCCTTTGGCAAACCACGAACCGGCCTTCCCCAATACGGCTGCTAACCCTAAGCCAGAGAGCTGTCCGGCCATGAATTCGCCCCAAGCCTTGACGAACTCGTTCGCAGGCTGGACGCCCTCAAATCCTTGGCCTTGCGCGAGTGCTCGTGCGACCTGATCAACCTCTTCGGCTGAAGCCCCCTGGTTTTGCATGTACTCCACAAGGGTCGTTGCCGCTTGTCCATATTCGGTCAAACCTGGGGGCAGGTGATCACCAAAATTATACTGGGTGCCGTTCTGTGCGACCCATGCCCCAGTTTTAAGGCTGTCTTCGTCTGCGCCGCTTTGTGTAGACGCGGCAAGCAAGCCGACCAGTTGCGAACTCATGCTCAGTAGGTTCGGATTGCCTTGAACCAGCTTATTGAGGTCCGCCACCACGGCCTCATTAGCCCCAGCTGCCAGCGCCCCAGTGTTGAAGTCGCCACCGCTGACTTGGGCTAATAGGCCACCGACCATGGCGTGAACCATTATCTTTTGCAGGCTACCGTCGGCAGCTGGAACGTAATCTCCCACCGCATGGAAGCTTGCCGCCGCCAAGGTATTGAACAACGTGTTTTGCAGGGCATCACCCAGGTCGCCGCCTTGCCCCATGATCTTGCTCATCGCTACCGAGGTACCGTTTTGCAAACCTTGGTTGGCCGCGAACTGACCAATCCCTTTCCAGGTACTGAGATTGGTGGTGATTTTGCCGGTCACAGGGTCGGTGGCGGTGCCTGTCCAATCATTGAAGTAGCCAGCGGTCATGCCCGCCGTGATACCCGAAATGGCGTACCCTTTGAGGGCGTCACTGGAGGTCACGTCTTTGATGACGGCACCGAGGTTGCCCTTGTTATTGATCGTACTGACGGCAGCACCACCGGCGGCCGAGGTCGCCACCGCTGTCAGCGCGACGTTGCCCCAACCAGCGGCAGTCGCTGCTCCTGCAGCGGAGGTGCCGGCAGCGGCCATGGCGGTGCCAGAACCGGCCGTGGCGCTGGCTGCCGAGCCCAGCGCCGCGCTCGCCGCGCCGGCCGTCAAGACGGCCACTACGATCATGATCGCCAGTACAGCGCCCGCACCGAGACCGGAGTGGCTGTATTTGAAGCTGTCGTGAACCTCTTGTACCTTGCGCCAGTCGACATCCCCACGAGCCTCGGCCTCCTTCAACCAGGCCAGATTTGGGTCAGCCTGGACCATGGCATCGATGGTCTCATTCACCGATTTCTGGTCGATTTGCTTGAGGTCGATGTGCAAGCCATCGGTCGCCTTGATCGTCAGTTGCCCTTGATGCTCCAGCGCGCTCTGACGCAGCGTCTCATCGGTGTTGCCTTTGCCGGAGGCGGAGTTCCAGGCCAGATCGCCTTTGCTCTTCTCGTGGCTCTCCTGATGCAGGTCCTTCACCGCTTCGAAGGTGATACTGCCACCGCTGTCGAGGGTGAGATCGTTGCCACTGTTGAGTTTGGCGCCTTGGTAACGTTGATCACCGCCACTGACCAGGATCAGGTCACCACCAGTCGTAATTTCGCTGCCGATGTTCTTCACATCGGTCACTTCGTCACGTTGGGTCTTGGTGCTACCGCCGAACCCGCCCTTTTTCTTCATGTCATACAGCGAGTAGTCACTGTCCTGCGCGGCCAGCAGCTCCAGGTTTCCACCGGCCACCAGGTAGGCTTCGTCACCGGCGCTGACCTTGCTGGAGATCAACATCAAGTCCTGACCCGCCGTCATCAGGACATCACCACCGGCGGTGACATTGGAGCCAACTTGGCTGACGTGGTCTTCCTGAGCCTCGACTTTTTTGGTTTTGCTGTAGCTGTGCTCCTCGTCCGCCGCCGAGGCCACGGTGAGGTCTCGCGCCGCCGAGAGGGCCAGGTCGCGCTTGGCGTTTATATCACTGGCAATGAGCGCGAGGTCGCGTCCGGCGCTGATCGCCAGGTCACGACCCGCGTCAAGACTGGAGCCGTTTTGACTGATGCTCAGGTCACGGTTATGACTGCCGTAAGTGTTGCTGTCGATCGCTGTCGCCGACCCCAGGGTGACGTCACGACCGGCAGTGATGCGGGTATCGCGCCCGCTCTGCAACACTCCGCCGATATTGCTGAAGTCCCGTCCCGCCTGAAGGGTCAGGTCATTGGCGGCTTCGATGCGCGCGGCGTTGTCGACGAAATCGCGGTGCTGGCTGTTAAAGCCATTGCTGCTGTCGTAGCCGGTGACCGTGCGCTCGTTGAGGATGTCGCCGGTGATACTGGTCAAGCTGACATCGCGTCCAGCAATGATGCCGCCGGCCTTGTTGGTCAGGTCATTGCCAGCCAGCAAGTCCAGGCGGTTACCGGCCTGCACCAGACCGCTGTTGATCAGGTTGTTACCGGCCATCGCCGCCAGATTATTGCTGGCCTTGAGCGTACCGGCGTTGCTCAAGTCTTTGCCGGCGATCAAGCTGACATCCTTGCCCATGATCAACGCACCGTTGGCGGCCAGGCGGTTCTTGGCCTGGGCCAGGTACAGCACCGGCACCAACACTTCTTCGCCATTGACCACCACCGTTTCCATCCAGACGATGTCATGGGTCAGCGCGGCGACCTGTTCGGCGGTCAGGGACACGCCGAGCGACAGGTGCAGGGCGTCCTTGCTAGCAATGGCGTTGTCCATCAGGTAACGGAACATGTCCTCGTCGGAGGTCAAACCATCGAGAAAACGCTGACCGGTGCGCGCAACCACCGCTTGCTGGATCAGCGACTGTTCGTAGAAGCCATCACCCAAACGCTTGGCGCTGTCGTCCGGGTTATAACCGAGGTTGCCCAACAAATAGTCCGAGCTCATGAACTGCTTGAGATCGGTGAGCACCGGGTTGGTTTCAATCAGGTATTTATGCGGATTGGAATGCCCCTGGATGCTCGGCAGGCCTTGGACCTTGGCCACACTCAATGGGCCAGTCATGCCCGGAGTGGCGGGCGTGCCGCTGTTGACGTCACGGCCTGAGGTACCTGGCACATCTTGCTGACGCTGAGCCGAACCGACGCTGGCCCCGCTCAGGTTCCAACTGGTGGGACCGCTATCCCCCTGAGTGCTGCCTTGACCGCTGAGACGGAACAGGCCGTTTTTCCCAGTGGGTAGCTCAAAACCTGGCAGGGCCAACGGGTTGACTTGCTGTTGTGCCAAATCCGGCGGTAGTTGTTGGTTCAGGGTGATGCGGGTGGAGAACTCGCTGTTGGGTGTCGTGGTATCAGTGCGCGGACCGCTGCCGACGTAGTCAAAACCACCGCGCACCACGCTGTTGTCGAAGTTGTTTTGCGTGGTGATGCTGACGTTGCCCGCTGCCTGAATGATTGCGGCGTAGGTCTGATCACCCGTGGCCAATTGCGTGGTCCGGCCAAATTGCGTCCACTCTCGTTCGGTGGTGCCGATAAAGTTGGCCATCGCCTGTTCAAGGCCGCCGAGGTTGTTGGCGTCATAGCCGCTGCTTTCGAACCAGTAGCGATCGGTAAAGTCTTGCGCGGGACCGGACCAGCTATCGCCCCGGGAGCGCTCGGTCATAAATACACGCACAGTTTCGGTGTCGGAGGTTTCCACCCCTGTGTTGCTCAGGTTGTTCAGCGTGGCGGTGAAGTTGCCGCTGGTGGCGATAGTGCTGCTGGCGTTGAGCAGATCGCCACCGTTGATGGTTAGGTTGCCGCCGGCGGTGATATTGGACGCGGCGCTGGCGGCGGTGACCTCGAGCTTGTCGCGCTGGGTAATCTCCCAGACACGGTTTTGCTTACCGCTGCAGTCACCGGCGTTAACGGTCTCGATGCACTGGATCTGTTCAATCTTGGCGGTGTAGATGCCGCCGGTGCTCACGGTCAACAGCGCACGGATGTTTTGAATCGTGCTGGCCGCCAGGCTCAAGCTGCCGTCGCTCTGGATCAAGCCGGAGCTGTTGACGATGCTCGTCGCCCAGCCACCAAAACCATCACGGTCGATGGCGAGATCGCCCAGGCTATAAATACTGGCGTAGCTATTGGTCAGCGAGCCCACCCGCAGGCCCATGTCCCAGCCGCTGAAGATCAGCCCGTGATCGTTGAGCAAGGTGGAGGTCGTGAGCGTGAGGTCTTGCCCGCTGCCCAAGGTGCCATAGTTGTTTACGCCGCCGGCGCTCAGGGTCAGGTCGGCGGCTGAGGTCAGTCGACCGCGGTTGCTCAGCAGACCGTCCACGGTGATCAGGCTGTCGCCCCCACTGGCGATGCTCGCGGGCTCGGCCAGCTCCAGTTGCCCGGCGGACAGGCTCAAATCGCCCAGGCTGCTGAGGCGCCCATTGCCGCTGTACAACCCGCTCACCCCCAGATCGAGGCTGCCGTCGCTGGCAATCAGGCCGTCGTTGTTCCAGCTCATGCCCGTGCCGACCAGGCTGTTGGCGGCCAGCAGTTGGCCACTGGCGGTTTGCGTGAAGTGGTTGACGTTAACGTTCAACCGCCCGGCCTGAATGATGCTGTTGTTGGTCCAGTTGTCGGCGGTGAGGGTCAGACCACCACGGGTAATCAGGCTGCCCCCGGCATTGATGACGTTGGCCGTGGCGATGTCGAAAGTGCCGGTACCAACATGCAGCAGGGTGCCGTCGGTGTTCAACAAGCCACCGAGGGCCAAGCTCACATCAGTGTTGGCACTTTCCAGGCGACCATTACGGTTGTCGAACAGGCCGCCGATCTGGAATACCGTGGCACCGCTGGTGCCGAGGGCGCGCAGTTGGCCATGCTGGTTGTCGACGCTGCCCGCGCCGAGGCTCAGGGTGCTGTCGCTTTCGACGATGCCTAAAGCATTGCTCAAGGCCCCGGCCAGGCTCAGGTCAATCTGTTGCCCGGCAATCTGCCCACTGCGGTTATCCAGGTCGGTGCCGCTGACGTTGATCCGCTGCGCGGCATACAGACCGCCACTGCGGTTATCCAGGCTGCCAGTGCTGATGCTCACATCACCCGCTTGCGCGGCGATGCGCCCACCCTGGTTGTCGATTCCGGCCAGTGCCGTGAGGTTCAGGCGCTCGGCCTGGGTGATCCCGCCCTGCTGGTTAAGCAGGTCCAAGCCGTTGCGCAGCCAGCCGCTCAGAGTGGCGGTCAGGGTGGCGTGCAGGCTGGCCAAAACGCCACCCTGATTGTCGAGATTCGCCGCATTGAGGGTGAGCTCACCGTCCTGGGCGAGGAGACGTCCCCGCTGGTTATCGATATCGCCGGTCACCGCCAGGGTCAGCGCGCCCTGGCTTTGCAGCGTGCCCTGGTCGTTGACCAGGCTGGCAGCGCGCAGACTCACATCACCCTGTTGGCTGTAGATCAGGCCGTCGGCCCCGTTGTCCACGGTGCCCGTGGCGGTCAAGGTCAATAAATTATTGGCGGCGACGGTGCCGCGATTACGGTTATCCAGGCCCCCGGTGAGCAGGGTCAGCAAGCCTTGGCTGACCAGTTGACCGCCCTGGTTATTGACCTGCTGCGCGCTCAGTTGCAACGGCCCGGCGCTGGCCAGTTTGCCGTTGCTGTTGATCAGTGTTTGCAACAGGGTGAGGCTGACGGCACCGTTGCCAATCAGGCTACCCTGGCTATTGTCCACTGCCGTGCCCGTGACGGCGAGCGCCTGCTGAGCGTTGAGCGTACCGCTGCGGTTATCGAGGGTGGTGGTTTGTAGCGTCAGCTCACCGCCGCTGTCGATCAAGCCGCCTTGGCGGTTGTTGAGCAGACCGGCAACGGACAGGGTCTGGTTGCCGCCACTGGAGAGAATGCCACCCTGGCTGTTGTCGAGATCGCCGGCGTGGAGGGTCAGTTGCTTTTGGGTAACCACGGCACCGCCGCTGCTATTGAGCAGGCTGCCGCTGACATCGAGCAACAGGTCACCGTTGCGACTGGAGAGCGTGCCGTTGTTGCGGTTGTCCAGCTCAGCCGCACTCACCTGGAGGCGGTTCCAGCCCGAGAACAGGCCGTTCTGGTTGGTGAGACTTGTGCCTTGGACGTTCAGTTGCTGGCTGCTGATCAACTTGCCGGCGCGGTTATCCAGGTCACGACCGGTCAGGGAGAAACTTTGCTGGCTGGAGATCTCGCCGCCCTGGTTGTTCAAATCACGCAGGTGCTGGATCGACAGTTGGCCGTTGCTGGTGATCAAACCACCGGCGTTGTTCAAATCGCCCGCGGCCGCCCCAAAATCGAGGGCAATGGCGCTGCCAAGCAGGCTGCCGCCATTTTGGTTATTCAGCGCGGCGCTATTGATCGTCAGTTGCTGCGTGGCGTTGATCAGCCCCTGGTTCTGGTTGTTCAGCAGACCGCTGACCCGGAGGTTCAGGTTGCCACGGCTGGTCAGGGTGCCGCCGGTGTTGTCCAAACTGGAAGCCTGTACATCCAGTGCCGCGGCGGCGATCAGGCCTTTGAGGTTGCTCAGCGCCTGACTGATGCGCAGGGTTAGGGGCTGATTACTCAGCAACTGACCGTCGTCATTGTTCAGGCTATTGGCCGCCAAGGTAAACGCCTGGGCGCTGGAGATTTCACCGCCTTGGTTATTGACCCCATTCAGATTGCTCAGTACCAGGAGCGGGGCCGTGATCAGGCCGTTCTGGTTGTTCAACTGGCCGTGATTGAGGTTCAGGCTCACGCTGTTGTTACTGAACAGCCACCCGCCTTGCTGGTCGAGGCCGGTGACGCTGGCGGTCAACGCCTGGTCGCTGGCGATACGACCATTGTCCTGGTTGGTCACTTGCGTGGCGGTCAGGTCGAGGGTGTTGCTGCTGGTCAGGCCCCCCCCGTGATTGTTGTCCAGGGGCCCGGTCGTGAGGCGCAGCGGGCCCTGGCTGCTGATGGAGCCGGACTGGCTGTTGTCCAGGCGGGCGCTGTGCAGGTCGAGGCCAGCGTCCGTCACCAACTGCCCGCCCTGGTTGTCGATTGCACCGCGGCTGTTCAGGCTCAGCAGGCCAGCACTGGACAGGCTGCCTTGGCGGTTGTTCAGGCTACCCGCACCGACCGTCAGCGTACCCTCGCTGCTGATCAGCCCGTTGAGGTTGTTCAGGGCGCCGTCGAGTTGAATATTCAGGGCCGACAACGCGCTCAGCGTGCCGCCGCTGTTGTCCAGGTAGCCCAGTTGCGTAGCTAGGGTGCCACGACTGTTGATCAAGCCTTGATGGTTGAACACCTGGTTGGCGTTCAGTGTGAGGCTGTCCCTGCTGAGCAATCGTCCTTGCTGACGGTTGTCCAGGGTCGTCGCACTGAGCTGGGTACGGCTTTGTCCACTCAAGGTGCCGCCGCGGTTGTCGACGCCCTGACTCACCGCGACGTCGAGGTTGCGACTGGCAACCACGCTGCCAGCGTTGCGCAGGTTTTGTGCGGACAGGCTGACGTCGCCCTTGGTGTTGCGGCTGTTGTCGGCATTCACGCCGGCTTCGATGATGCCGCTGTTGCTTAGCTGACCCGCGCTGCTCAGGCTGATGTGGTCTCGCGCGGCGAGGCTTTGCTGGTTACTCAAACTGCCCTGGCTTTGCACAGTGAGCGAGCTACCGGCATACACCGGCCCCTGCGCGTCGAGGCTCGCTGCCTTGACGGTGATAGCATTGGCCGACGCGGCCTGGGCCAGGGTTAAATGGCCGTTGGCATCCAATTGAATGTCGCCGGCACTGGCGGCGAGGTTGCCGGCCAAACGCACACCGACACCGGCCTCGGTGCCGACCAGCTTGATCGCCCCGGCGTACATGCCGCCGAGCGCCGAACTGTCGATCGCCAACTCTGGCGGTGCGCTGCCGTCAGGGGGGCGTGGCGTGGGATTGAGGGTCTCGGCGTTGACGTCGTTGCGCCCGGCAATGATCGCCAGATTATTGGCTTGCAGGTCGGCGTTGAGTTTGGCCGAGCGGGTGATGATCTCGAAGCGGTCGACGTTGCTGGCATTCAGTCCCGCACCGTCAACCGTCACGCTGCCGCCATCGACCTGATAGTGATCGAGACCACCGACGCCATTCAGCACCGGCTTGCCGGTGGTCAGGGTGACGCGTGGTGTATTGATGAAACCGCAACCATTGCAACTGATCCCATACGGATTGGCGACAATCACGCGTGCCGATTGCCCCGCCACTTCGGTGTAGCCGTTGAGCTGGCTCGGGCGCCCGCCGTTCACCTCGTTCAGAATGATTTGCGCCGCTGTCCCGTTGAGGTTGGGGTTCCCCAGGATGATGCCGCCGAGCTGCGTCGACTGCGTGCGCACCGTGGCATTGTTGAGAATGACCCCGTTGGCGCCGACGTTGTAGTCTTGGAACTGGTTGTGCGACAGACCGCTGGCATTCGGTGCGGCAATGTTGACGATGGGTACGCCATTGCCGGCCTGGTCCAGGGACGTGCCGGGACCACTGATGGCAATGCCATCGGCCTGGGCCCAGATGGGCTGCCAGAACATGACGTTAGCCAGCAGGAACGCCAAGCCGCGCTTGGGTATGCCCAGGAATTGCTCTCGGGGCAACAACGCGGCAGAGGGTTGGCGAACCAGCAAAGCAAATTGACGAACGTCCATGTGCATCTCTCAAAAAATAAGGGGCCGGGCGTTGCCGCGAGGAAAGGCGTAAACGAAAGAAAACCGCTCAAGGCTGACATCGGTCCGCGCCGGGGTTTCAATCCGCGCCTCGGGCGGATTTGGCGTATCGAGCGGCTCAGGAGGCTCCGCCGTCTTGGTGTTGTTGAGCAGGTCGTTCATGTAAGCTGTGGCGTCTGCAAAAGCATCCTGTTCTGCCTTGAGCCGTTGGCGCATTTGCTCGGTTTTTCCCAAGCTGAAATACAACAGGCCAAGCTGGGCGTAGTAACCGGGCGGCACCACACCGCCTTGCGCCTTGATGTCCTCCACGTCTGCCTCCAAAGCCTCGATCTGCTCCTGTGCGGCGTCTTCCTGGAATTGCAGATGCGCTGGAGGGTAATAACTGTTCTCAGGGGGGCGCTCCGGTTTTTGTTTGCAGCCCGTCAGGGTCATGACCGTCAGCAGTACGCCCCACCCGAGACACCACGTTCTCGATGTATTGCCCATCATGTGAATGGTCCTTTATCTCTAGTTCTTATTGGTTGTATGGCTTCAGGTACCGCGAGCGCCGACCTCAATCAGCGACTTACAGGAAAGCGCTCAGGCTGAAATAGATCGGCGCTTCGTGCTCGGTCAGCGCGTCTGGGCGTTCCAGGGAGTGAGCCAAGGTCACACTGGCGGCCAAGTGTTGGCCGCGGGCGAACAGTTCCAGCGAGTTGCTGGAGACCCGGCCGTGTTGGTCACCGTTGTAGCGGTCGTGCTGAATCACGCCTTGGTCGTAGCCCAGACTGACGCCGTATTCGGCGAATACCGGGCGCAGCCATTCCAGGCTCACTGGACGGCTCCAGCGCAGGTCGTTGCGCCAGTAACCGCCGCTGTCGCCGGACAAGGCTTGATCTTGGTATCCGCGAATCGACGACAGGCCGCCGAGGCTGGTGCGTTGCGGACTGAACAGCACGTCTTCACTGTGCTGGCCGGTCATCAGGCTGCTGAAACTGAAGGACTCACCCCACAGCTTGAACGGCTGCAAGACACTCAGGGTCGCGGTGTATTTGCGGTAACGCGCATCCGGCTCGCCCGGACCGGGATGACCGTTGGACTGAGCATCGAAGGCGCCGATGCCGTCCTGCAGGCCGAGGTCGAGGTTGACGAAGGCACTGCCGATACGGCGGCCATGGTTGAAACCAAACTGCGCTTCGCTGAGGCGGTTGCTGCTCAGGTCGAGCTTGCTGTCTTCGATGAAGTTATTGCTGCGCAGGGTCGTCAGGCCGGCACTGAGCGAAGTCTTGCTCAGCGCGTCGCGATGAATCACCCGCTCGGCACGCAGCTGGTGATTCTGGCTATCGCCGGTCTGCTTGAAGTTAAAACCGTTGGCTTGCGCCTGGGAGCGGTATTCGCTCTGGCTGTAGCTGTAGCTGAAGTTCCACCAGCCCCACGGCAGGTTGTAATAAAGCATCGCGTTGTTGGACGTGTGCTGGTGATCGCTCAGCGCATCGTGGCCACCACGCAGCAGCAACTGATCGGCCAGCCCTAGCGGACTGTCCCAATCGAACGTCGTGCTCCACTGCTGCTCGCCGGTGCTTTTCTGGCCGTCGTTGCTGCGCGACAACCCGACACGCCAGGGCTTTTGCAGGGAGTTCGTGACCAGCACCTCGCTGCCGCCGACGGCCTGGCCAGGGGCCAATTCCATCTGCGCCTGATTCGACGGCAAGCGGTTCAACTGATCAACCATCTGCTCGATATCGCGCAGGTTGAGCAACTCACCCTCGCGCCCCGGGAAACTCATGGCCAGCTCGCGTGGGGACAGACCAGAGTCCGCGGCGGACTGCAACTTTTCCAGATGGCCCTCAACCACCAACACCTTTAGTTGGCCAGCAGACAGGTCCTGCTGCGGCAAGTAAGCACGACTGGTGACCAGGCCTTTTTCGAGGTAATGATCGGTGATGACTTTCAGCAACTCATTGAGCTGGGTGACGCCCAGGCATCGGCCGATGTAAGGCTTGAGCAGGCGATTTTTCTCGCTATAGGAGAGACTGTCGGCGCCTTGGAGTTCGATGTCCTGGATGGGGAAGCAGCGGCTGTCGGCGGAGGCAGCTGACTGGGTCGATTTCGCTGCCTTGCCGGGTAACTCCTTGAGCTCTTCTAGACGTCGACGCTGCTCCTCGAGCAGGCGATCCTGACGTTCATGGATGAAGTCGATGTCAGCGGGTGTGGGTGCGGCCTGCGCCAGATTCAGGCCAGATAAGCACAGCGCCAAAAAGAACATCATCGCCATGAGGGTGGGGGAAAGCATGTTCGATCCTTCGAAGCACAGGGCGACGTCATCAAGGTGGCGTAAGTGAGAGGGCCAACAAGCGGGCCTTGATTGAGCAGGACAGAGTAGCCACCTGTCAGCGGCCCCGACATCAGACCTTTCCGGCAAAATCGTGGGAAATATCCCAAGATGATTTCACATTGAATGGCGCTCACCATTCAGGGCTGTGCGCAAACATCCGGAAGTTTTTCGGCGACACTTTTTTGCGTTCATCATTGGTCGCGCTCAGATGACACGGCTTTGTCCGAGCGCAGCCCTTTACAGGAAACACCGCACTCACACTCCACCGCTCGCTACCAGCCTCTCCGGCAGGCCCCACACCAGAGCCCGTCAAAGGGCATCGGAGCACCCAAACCTTTCGTGATCATTCCTGCCATACAGCCCGCTCGGAAACAGCAGCTGCGACCATGACGTCACTTTCGAAGGGGGGGGCTCAATACAAAGAGAGCGACCCGCTCGAAGGCGGGGCGCTCTGTTTACAGCGAAGGACCTAAATGTAAGTAAGCGTCTGGCAAAGACATCTGTTTCCGCCCGTGAAGCTCGTGGCTGCGCCTCGCAGTGGGGCGCTTGCTTCAGACCTCGTCAGTAAAAGGCTACGAAACCTTAATGTCGCGAAACTGTACGGAAAGGATGTTACGTTATACATAAGCCCCCCTTTTTTAAAGCGAGCGGGTTATGGATCACATGTATCACATTACTATCATTATCAAGAGCGCTTTCCATGGTTTCCAAGGCCCTTTCCGCCGCATATACGTGCCACCCGTCAGTAGCTGCATTTGCGAGCGACTTCATTCAGGGCGCGCTGTTAGCACTGCTATTAGGAGGCGGAGCACTTGTCTATTTTGTTTTTGAAACGGGCTTTTCTACGCTCGACTTATTTTCCCCATTGGCGCTCGTTGGTCTGATGCTTTTTGTGTTGCTTTGTTTATTCATTCCGCTCTATTTAATAATTGGAACGATGCATGCGCGTGCGGTTAATCTACAGAGGGCATTTAAAGCGTACGCAAGCACCTTCGGACCGCAACTTGTCGACGCTATCGTCACTCGCGTTGAGTCTATGCCATTCCCGCTGGCGGATTCGCGCATAAAAAATCTGATTTCCGCCGATTCTCTTAGTGCTGAATTGGGTGAGGGTAAGATGGTGCGTAATTTGATAGGGCTTGTACTAAAACGAGTACCGTCAGATTTTCTGCCCCGCTGGCAACAATCTCAAACTGAACCCGAAACAGTTGTGTCTGGTGCTGAGGGTCAGTTCTTGCGCAGTATGCTGACGCAATGCCTAGAAGTGGCGCTTCAGGGTGTCACAACGTCATCGCGTCGGCGTCTGTGTATTGCTATTGTCGTTCATACGTTGGTTTTGGGCGCGGCTATTTTCATACTACCAGCACCAAAAGCTGCGGAACCAGCGGAACCAGAACTCAGCAAGGCAGAGTTTTTGCTCCGTAATGCACCACCGGAGCAGATTTTTAAAGGCACATTGGCGGGGAAGAACCTCCATTTAGTTGTTTACAACTGTGCGGCCTACGAACTCAAAGGGGAATCAAAGAGCATGGAGGCAATTAAACTTTTCGAAACGGACTTCTACCCTTTCTCCACTTGTCATCTAGAGTCACTCACGGTGGAAAAAGGAGCCGTCACGATTGAATTCGGCCGATTAGCATTTGGGGCCGGTGGCTGCTGTACTTCACGTGCGAGCTATCGCACAACAGATGGGGTCAAGTGGAAAGATGCATGGAAAAAAAGAAACGGATGAATACAATGATTGCGTCCACCACAACCGTGAGAGCACCAATAGCTAAACTTACGTTCTCATCGATCAAGTTACTTCAGAAAGCGACTGACGTGTAAGCGTCAGCCCAACTCGTCTTACGTAAGTTAGATCGGTGCGGCGGCCTCAGGTTCCAAGTGCAACAGTCAGTTAATGGTTTCGAGCTTGTTGCTCGCTAATAGCTGAAGGTAATCAACCAGTACTTCGATCGGAAATCTCCAACCCGGCGTCTGGCGTGGTCGAGTGTTCAGCATGTTGGCAATTTCGTCCAGTCGCTCATGGCTGACCAGTGAGAGATCAGTGCCTTTGGGCAGATACTGGCGCAGCAAGCCATTGGTTTTTTCATTACTCCGCGTTGCCATGGGCTGTGCGGATCTGCAAAGTAAATCTTCATGCCAGTGTGGGCCGTGATTTCGGCGTGACGGGCCAGTTCACTGCCGCAGGGACAGATAATAGAAGGTCCATTTAAGACGGGAATAGTGGAGAATGGCGAGCTTTCGTTTTTGGAAACTGGAGACGCTGAGCTTCCTATCTCGCTGATACTAGAAGTGGCCGAGGCGGATAAAAGCAAGAAGAGAAGTCTTGTAGATAAATACGCTGCACATGGCGCGAATCCTAAGATCAAGTCACTGTTTTTCTACCCAGTCCAAGGAAAACAGAACGTGCTTGTATTGGTTTCTTGGGACCAAACAGATCACGGTACTGCTGTGCATTATGGAATTTATTATAAGGTTTATGGCTATGAAAAAGGCTCTAGTAATAAATTGACCACTAACAAATTAATCGAATTTGATGAACATCTAAGCAGTTTTGAAGGATTCGTAGAAGGTGAAGAGGAGCACTTTACTTATGAAAATGAAGAGTCAATAATATTTTATATAAAAAATAGTATTAACGTTCCTTAAATTGGCAGCCGGGAAAACTGAGTGCGGTACCTGACCATTCTTCCAACGCGACGAGAAAGTATCACTGTTGTCGTTGATGCGATTTTGAACCAATCTGTCGGAGTTTTTTGCCCCCCCCGAATGCTAAAAAATGGTGTTTTGCCGGATATTTTAGAGACAGTAAATGGGTTAGTCAAAATCAGTCGCCCTGGTTCAAAATCGCATCAGCGCCGACACCCTCAACCTGACAACCCGAATGCTTAGCGTACGATTTTGTCCGTTTTCTCTATCGCCCCCTTTTATCGCTGCACCCGCTTAGCCAAACACAGCAAAGCAGATAACTCCATTTACTCAAAGACATTGTATTGCGCTCGATTTTAGGTAGGCAACACCGTACCGAAATGGTCAGGTGTTGCACTCAGTTTTTTGCGGCCACCCTGAACAAAATAACTAAAATGACGTTTCCAACAATCCAGGTGACTCCAACTGCTCCGACAATATAGATAAGCACCAGCCTAAATTTAGGTATAAATGCAGCCGCTCTACCTAGATCAGAGGGATCATCGCATAAAATAATTTTAACGCTGAGGATGACAAGCAATACAACCACGGCAATATTAAAAATAACTAGCGCCAGCTTGACAATTCCTTCAAACATATATGTGGCCTATTGGTTTGTACGCTTTCAATTAATATAGTCCCATGTAGCACTGCACATTCCGGGCGCCTATTTCTTAAAAAATACCGACCGATAGCTATGATCGCCTACTTGGGCAGGGCGAGTACAGGTAAATCGAATGAGATAAGCTCGGCGTTCGTTTTGACTTGAGGCTTCGGGTCGGTGCCGGGGCACCTTGAGTGCGATATCCTGATTGAGACGCCAATCAGCAAATTCTATCAGGGAAAGAGGCGACGGCCTCGTAAAAGTCCGGATGTATGACTGCAATCTCAACCCTGCTCTTGCGTTAACAAAAAGACGGCTTGGCAAACTGGAGCGTCCATGTATGACACCGGGGGTATCAGCGCCTCGGGCCGCCATTTTAAGGTGCGCCTGACGTCGTCATAACCCAAAGTGCATGGCCCGTTAGCTTTTCGGAAACTTCTTACATCCCCTTGTTCATAGCACCGCTACCCTGCCACCCACGGCTCCTTGGATTAATGTTGATCAAATCAAGCAGCACCAAGAACCGATATCCGACCTTAGGTATTCCACTTTCATCATGCAGACCGTTATGAATCGTAAAGTCCTTAAAAAAACGGCCATCCACTTAACTGTCAGAACACGCGTCGCAATCCCCTGCATGATGGCTATCACCGCCGCACTGTTCGCCCTCACCGCCCAAGCCGACGACACTGGTACCTGTACGCTTGAATACGCACTGAGCACAGAGCAGGAACAGAGTCTACTCACCGATGCGTCCAAAGGTGATACGTGCGCCGCTGAAAACCTCGGAAATTTCTATTACTCCAGGCAGCATTATCGCAAGGCATTGCAGTGGTATGAAAAAGTGGCGAGCCGAGGTAACAGCCGTATCGCGCTCATAATCTCTGCGATGTATCGCAACGGACTGCTGGATGCAAGTAGCGGGGCTGATCAACAAGCCCAAGTTTGGTTGGTGCGCGCTGCCGAACAGGGTCTGGACCTGGCGCAAGTTGAACTGGCCGATCAATACGCCAACGGCGCCGGCGTTGAGAGCAATGTTCCCCAAGGCATGTATTGGTATGAGCAGGCCGCCAATCAAGGGCACGCGCAGGCGCAATATGCCCTGAGTACTCTCTACTTGGCCGGCTCGACACAGATCCAGTTTTCCACCGACAGCGACCTAGAGAGACGTTATGCCGGCAGCGAAGCCAAAGCCAACTATTGGTTATGCAGGGCGGCCCTCAGCAACCTGCCTCAAGCCCAGTATGAACTCAGCCAGGCCTATGACACCGGTCGCGGTGACTTACCGATGGATCGACAACAGGAAAGCCTCTGGCTCCATAAAGCGGCAGCCAACAGCTCCCAGAAGGCCCAGGCCGAACTCACCTGGCTCAGCCGACGCTCAGCCCTGACCAAAGCGAAAGAATACGTAAACAGCTTACTCACACCGTCTGAAACGGCAGCTGATTGCCCCCACGACGCTGCCGTATTAGATCTGTAGGAGACTGCCATGATCACCAACACCTTTAAAAGCCTCAAATCAACGTATTTATGGCTACTGCTGGGCGCAGTCTGCTCGATTGGCTTGTTAGTCCTTTACCTTCAGACCCAAGCCACGCAAGTGCAGCGTGAATCCGAGCAGGCCGCCTTGCAGGCCGCCAATCTGGCGGTAAAAGCAGAACTGGAAAGCGAACTCGGGGATAGATCCCTGACCGAGATAAAAGCGCTGCTCAGCGAGCAGATTGAATCACTGGATGACCTATCCAGCCTCGCCAGCCTTCGAATATCAGCGGCCTCCTCGGATGACAGTGACAGCGAAGAGATCATCCCCTTCAGCTCGCCCAGCGCAGCGCAGATACAGGCCAAATTTGATCAGTATTTAAACTCGTTGGAGTTTGGACAGAAAATTGTCGGTGATTTTTCTTATGTGCAGACTGACTTTAGCGAGTACGGCTTCAATGCCTTAGCCCCTGGCTATGACGAATACCAGTATCCTCCCGTACAACTTCAGACCCTATTAGTCCACTTTAAAGATGGCACCACATTAATCCCGAAAACCAAGGACAGCGACGATGTCACGATTGTCAATGCCAACAAGCGTATTGTCGCCGTTGACCTATCGGCTACTTACACGTCACCCGGCGCCGTCAAGCAATTGACCTTTGACGAGAAATTCAAAGCTCGCCAGGAAGGCATCGCGCTGCAATCGATAAAAGACGGTGAGGTCAGCCTGATGATGCCGGCCGGTGAACACGACAAGCTATTGAACGTGCAAGCGTTTAATGCACAGGGCAAAGCCCTGAAGCTGAATGGCCACTCGTCGTACACCAACGATGCGTACTACATTGAAAAATACAATGCCTTCCTAATGGAAACCATTAAACGTATAGACAGCGGCACCATTAGCGATACAAAGCAACTGGCCAGCTACTACATTGACCACCTTCCTTCGAAAGAAGAGATCGCCAAAGAACACCCACCTGAAACCCTCGCCACTTATCAATTCAGCGGCACGCCCACCTCAGTCGTTGTTTTTCTCAAGCCCACGTCACATCAGCGCACGTACCGCTTCACCGTCACGAAGACACGAGACAACTACGTCAACGGGCTGACTGCAGCTGTCGGCGACCACCTCGACTTTTACGGACTGATCGATGAGCAAGGGCAATGGCTGATCAAGCCAACCTATCCTCGCCTCGATCAAGTGGTTGATGATTACTACAGCATCACCAATGCCAAGGGCGATAGCCAAATCTACTTGTTAGATCACTCGGCAAAAACATTGACCCCACAGCCTTTTTACATCATGGATTACACGCTGCATCAAAACCGCTACGTGGTGATCAACAAAGACCCCACCCACAACCAGGTAAAAGGACTCGTCGACACGACCACCCATAAAGTCATTCTGCCGCTGAAATACGACAGTATTGACATTGAAGGCCCGTTCATTACCACGAGCCAGCACCGTAGGCAAAACAGCAGCGACGTCTTTCAGCGCGAAGTTTATCTACAAAGCAACGGCAAAATGATTCTTGATGGCCAGTTTTATGACCTCGCGATTAACGACGGCATCATTGTTACCCACAGCCAAATTCGCACACCCAAGCAACTAAAATCCAGGCAAACCCAAGCCATGGATGGAGACGGAAATTATGTCTATAGCAACTTTGACATTTACAACGCTGAAGGTAAACGACTCAACGTCGAGCCCTACTCAGACATTAGTGATCACTTTGGCCAAGACGGTCTGCTGCTCGTCACCGATATAAAAGACAACACCTTTTACATTAATCGCGAGGCCCATAAATCCAATCTTGACTTAAGCGGCTTTCAACAGATCAAGCCATTTTCCAACGGCTTCGCGGCCGTCCAAGATAACAATGACAAATATGGCTATATCGACACCCAGGGCAAGCTGGTCGTCCCGTTCATGTACGACAGCGCAGGGAATTTTTTGGGCGGAACGGCGTTGACGTCGGAGGCAGACGTTTATCGGCTGATTACGCCGGACAACAGGTCTGTCGCCGCATTTCCCGGCGCCCTGCGAAGCTCTTCAGCCACAAAAGATCGCGAAACAGCGAGCTATACCTTTGTGACCTCCAACGGGGAAGACGATGACGTCTATACCGTCTACGATCAACACGGCGCGGTGATTCCAGACTAAATCGCGTCTGCTCAAATGGATGAAGAGCAAGTACCGAATCTCTATACGTCAAGCGGAGCATCGGCTGCGTCTTGTCCGAAGGGAAAATCCGAGCTGTTCGCGCATTGGTATTTGCACGTGCCTCGAATGTGTAATCAAGTGCCGTATGCGGTAGTTCCGCACGTACGGATCTATGTGCGGGGGGGGGGGCGGCAGGTAACTGCCGTCCCTACCGCGATCGGAGAACGAAGTCTACGCCGATGCCGGTTATACCGTCGTCGAAAAGCGTACCGAGCATGATGAGTGCGAGGTGATCTGGCAGATCGCGGCCCGCCGCAGTACTTACAAGAAGCTGGGTATGCATAACACTCTATAAAAAGCCAAGCGCAAAGATCGAGAAGGGCAAGGCCCACGTGCGCGCCAAGGTCGAGCCCCCATTTCGGGTGGTCAAGCGCGAGTTCGGTTATGTGAAGACGCGCTTCCCTGGCTTGCTCAAGACCATGGCACAGCTGGTAACGCTGTTTGCGCTGTCGAATATGGATGGCCCACCGGCATTTACTGAGCAATGCAGGAGAGGTACGCCTGTAATGTGGGGAATAGCCGCTGCGAGGTGCTTGCAGCGGCTAAAAAGACAGAACAAGTGAATGATTTGAGCGTTTGGGATCGACTCGCCAGTTTCAAACTCGGTGATGGCCGAAATCAGCCAGAACACCTGTCTAACTCAGGCCATCACTAAAATAAAAAATCATATCAATTTAGGGCTGAGCTCTCTTTGCAAGTTAGCTGAATTCGCTTTCTACATCGGACCACCGACTTACTCTTTGGCCCCGTTTTTTGTAGAACTCGATTTCACGCTTGATACCAGAGCTCAGATCCCACCCCGGAAGATCCAAAATGATCAGCTCGTCCATCATATCCATGAACACAGCATCCACCGGTGCCCATAGTTTTCCGATAGCGGCACTGTCTTTGCCTTCAAATGCGAGGTTGATTGGATGGGACATAGAAACCTGGCTAAACACTACATTGCCCGACTCAATGATGGTCGCGGCGACTATGTTGCATTGAATGTAACGATTGTGGGTTACCGAAGCATCTGCATGGCTGTACGGACAGGCTAGAAAGATCTTTCTCATGTTTATCTCATTAAAAAATGGAAGGGCCTACTGCCCCTCCTGATTAGTGAATGCTCGATTCAGATAGCCTGGATTGCTGGGGTGCCACGCTTGGCTGCCGATTGAGCCTGCTCATTTTCCGCCGTTTCAAAACGTTGGGCCGCAGGTACGGATATCCTGATTGCGATGGCAACCGCGAGCAGTCCACCGAAGAGCTTGGCCAGCAAAATTGGCATGATTAGGGTTGGTTGGAAATTCGCGGTAAATGCCAAATGATCGCCAATGGCTGCCTGTGCGCAGACACCCAGAGCCACACACAGAACTTTGTCCCGTGCATTCATTTTTTTAAACAAGTGGTACACCGCGATGATGTTGGCAAAGACCATCACAAACGCTGTTGCACCATCTGCCGAAAGCCCTAGATGTTTACCCAGAACTTCCATTGGTTTTTTACAGTGACGTTGGAACAAGTAGCAGATCGGGAAAGTGCCTGCGAGCATGATGCCGATGTAGCCGGCAATTTCGATTGCGCGGAACAGCTCTTTCTGGTCTGCGAACATCGGGTCGAAGCCCCACACACCAAAATTTTTCATAAAAAAACCGGTGAAGTGCTCCACGATGGCAAGGGCCAACATGATCTTGATGAAGGCATCCATCACCTTGCCGAAGACCAGAAAACCGGCCACCATGAACGACGCCCTGTAGCGTAGGCCGGCGGCCAACAGGAAGCAGAAGACGAATAGAGGGGCGAGTAATTTGACGCACCCAACGAAATCGAGGGTCAAATAGTGAAGCGCTGGCGACGTCGTAGACACAATCTCACGCACCGGTAGATTAAAAGCAGTGATCATCGTCAGCGATGCAAGTACGGCAAAGGGAATGCTAATGAGGCCGGCCATAGCACCTAAAGCTAGATACTTATGATCTTTACGATCAAGCATCATCAGGCCAACGGGTATCAGATAAACGATAGTGGCGCCGGATGTGTAGCCGACGATCATTGCCGTGATCCACATGTCTCGGTTTGCAGCAAGTGCATCGGCGAGCTGATATCCGCCCATGTCTACGGCGATGATGGATAAGGCTGCGATTGATACGTCTGATCCCATGACCCCAAAGTACGGTCCGAGCGCCACCTCAATGAACTTGGACAGATATGGGATAGCGACCATGATGCCTGCCTGGGCTAGAAACACCGGCCCAATAGAATGGATGCCATTAACGAACTCTTTACCCAGTCCACTTTCCGGCTTGACCACGGAGGCGAATGCCCCGACTACGGCACCTACCATGATCAGGTAAATTACGTAGTTTCCGAATTCTGCCATTGCCTTTACCTATATGCGTGCAGAGTCAACTGCGTGTATGGGGGCGTCCGATCTCGGCCACGCCTTCTATTGAATACAAAAACTCATGAGTACTTTCAGGTGTGTCTTGATCAGCCGTAACTGATAGTGAATGACCGTATGGACTGACGCGGCGGTGAGGTAGCCTTAACTCAACCACCGCTCTCTACTTCACGTCGCATTACTAAACACTTCATATGCCAATCGTTGTTTTGTTGTGGTTTTGAATGCTATACCCACTGGAATCGGGCAGTTCCACCGCGTATTCTTCATCCGGCCCCCGTTACACAATGGACTCGCGCTGAAGGTAACTCGCCTGAATGCCAAGCTTGCTCCTTCCTCATATTGAACTGAGCTGCCATTGCTCCTGTTACCTACACATCACCTGTGTTTTTCGGTAACAGAAATACGCTTTCAGGGAGCACTTCACCTAGCATCAGAGGAATGACATATGCGCCCCACCGAACGACGCCAACATATCCTTGAGTTTCTACGTCAACGAGAACGTATTTCAGTGGATGAATTAGCGCGGACTCTCAACACCTCACAGGAAACGATCCGGAGGGATTTGACCGTCTTGTCTGGGGATGGGCAGATCACCAAGTTCCATGGCGGTGCCTCACTGCCACCTAGCGGTGAGCATGAGAACGCGTTCCAAACTCGGATGAACGAGTTTTCCCAAGAGAAGCGCGCAGTCGCAAGGTATGCCGCTGGACTCTATGCGCCAGGTGATAGTGTCCTCATCGATACTGGAACCACCACCCTATTTTTTGCTCGCGAACTAGCCAAGCTCAACCGCATTACCGTAATCACCAACTCGTTGCTCATAGCCGGAAGTATCGGTTCGAGCGGCAACCGCGTATTCATAATCGGGGGTGAGTATCGTCCTGAATCAGAACAGAACATCGGTGCGTTAGCCATGGAGCAAATTTCCAGATTCAATGCGGAGCACGCCGTTGTGACGATTGGCGCCCTGGGCTCAGATGGGGCTTTCGACTTTTCCATAGACGAGGCGGAGATTACCCGGGCGATGATCGCACGTACCCGCTATCTCACCGTGATTGCAGACTCATCCAAAATGGGAAAGCGGGCACTGTTTCAGGTGTTCCCACTGGAGCGTATTGATCGACTAATCATTGACCGAAAACCCGTCGGCGAACTGGCTAAAGCGTTAGCAGAAGCCCGTGTGGAGGTTCATGAAGCCCCGCCAATCAGTAAATCAGAATGGTAATAATCAAAGTGGGGGGCGTGTAGCCCCCCACTATCGCGCCAGCGTGCTTCAAGTAAACGAAATAAATCCGCTACTCTCTGACTCTCAGTGTTGAAGGACACTACGCCCCGATTTCGGGCCTCATGGATTACTCGGGGACGCACTGCCAGTTCTTGATCTCCTGCACGGCTTGGCGCCGCTCCGCGGCTCCTCATCAGCCAGACGCAACGAAATTAACGCCAGTCCCTGCAGCGCGTCACCGCATCGGAGAAAGTAGTTCGCCATTGCATCGCATCTTCGACGCTAACTTTCGGCCTGAACTCTGTACTGGTGTTGCGTGGCGAGGTTAATTCAACACCAAGCCCTTTAGCGGCAAGCGCGGCACAACCAAAAGCGGTCAACTCATCGAACCGTTGAGTGACAATGCACCGCTGAAGAGCATTGGCAAGAAACTGCGCAAAATAAGGGCTGCGCGCCAGTCCGCCATCGATGGATAACCGGTCGGTTACACTTAGAAAGGCATCCATGGCAGTGATAACTTCAACACTACGCAGTGCAACACCTTCCAGCAGGGCCTGACACAGATCCTGGCGAGTTGTGCCGCCATTCATGCCAACCCAAAGAGCGGCTGCACTTCGGTCCCAGTGCGGGCAACCCAGGCCGGACAATGCTGGTACAAATGCTAGTTGCCGGGAAATAGCAGGCGGCTCGTTAAACCCTGCGAGCTCCGAAAAGTCGGAGAACAATCCGAGTCGGCCGGCCCATTCAACAGCAGCGCTCGCATCGTAGACGCCACCGTCCATGGCATAGGTTGGCTTGCCAGCGATTTGCCAGGCAATGGTCGCTAAAAGCCCCTTCTCCGGAGCGAGAATAATTTGCTCGCCGGTCAAGGTCAAAGCAAATGCCCCAGTACCAAACGTTATCTTCGCATCACCTTCTGCACGGCAACCATGACCATAGAGGGAGGCCTGCTGGTCGACAATGGACGCCGTTACAGGTGTGGCGCCAATCTCGCCAAAGTACCCGACGGTGTCTCGAATCTCCGGTAGCGTTTCGATGGGCACACCAAATAGCTCACACAGTTCACTGTCCCACTGTCCGGTCGAAAGGTTCATCAGGGAAGTTCGCGAGGCCGTCGTGACGTCGGTGGCAAAGACGCCGGCGAGACGATCTAAAAAATACGCGTCGGTGGTCCCCAGTCGCAGCCTCCCTGCACTCAGAGCACTCTGCGCTGCGGGCAGATTTTGCACTATCCAGCCAAGCTTGCTCGCAGAAAAATAGGGATCAAGCGGAAGTCCAGCTCGCTCAAGGGTCAATGTCCCGCCCCCGTTGCTGCGTAGCTTGGCAATCTCTGCGGAGGTACGGTTGTCCTGCCAAACAATGACTGGAGATAATGGCTCTCCCGTTTTTGCATCCCACGCCAGGCAGCTCTCACCTTGGTTGGCAATGCCAATAGCGTCCACGCGACCTGTGGATTCCAGGCAGCGTTGGAGGTTATTTAGCAGCTCAAGCGGATCATGCTCGACCCAGCCCGGGTGAGGATGATGCTGCTGATGACGAAGTGAATGCTGAATGTCGGCAGAGCCATTCTGGGTCACAACCAATACACGTGTGCTGGTGGTGCCTTGATCGAGAGCGGCAATACGCATTTTTTAAGTCTCCTCGGCAGGTTTTTGTTGTTATTGGCCGACAAAGTCGACTTCGAGTTGCTGTGCGCCCTTGGGCACCTTCAAGCTTGCGATAGGTATCAGAATTCGCCGCTCCGGCAAGGTGGAGCTTCGGCGCGACCAAAGTTCTTTACCATCTACTCGAACGATCAAACGTCCTTTCGCAGCCTTGCTAACCCGCATCTGAAGATGCTTCATTCCCACGACGGAGGAGAGACTTAGCCGTTGCGGTACGCAGAACTTCAGCTCCCCCTTACAGCTAATCGCAATCGCCTGTTCTGCTGCGGAAAGTTGTCCATGCAGATCATGCGCGATCATTGCGGCTATTTTTCGCCCCTCGCGAAACGACCAACCAGCGGTTTCAACAGGACGCAATAGATTTCCTGCTGCAAAATAAACCGGGTCGGAACAGCGCCCATACTGATCGATTTCTGGACCACCGCTTTTCAGATCAAGCCTCAACTCACTTAATCGGACAAGGCTGGATTCGGGAATGAACTGCCCGGTTAGCAGCACACCATCGCAGTCGAACTCCTTGATGCTCCCGTTGGCCAAACGAACGCTCACGCCTTCAACTCGACCGGTGCCGTGTATCTCGAGCAGTTGCGCACCGAAATGCACGGGAACACCGCATAGCCTTGGAAATAGCGACAAAGGCCAACGTGCAGTGACGCGATTATTGGTTTCGATCATCGCAACAGGTTTGATCCCCGCGCGACGGCAACTCATGATTGAAGAAAGACTGACGAGCTCCGTCCCCACGATCAAAGGTCGATTAAAGGGTTTGAGCTGTTCCAAGTAGAGGTAGGACTGCAAGGCTCCGGTATTTATCACACCGAGGGGGCGATCCCCGCCCACGAACCGAGCGGAGCGCGGTGTTTCCCTTGCGCCTGTCGCAATAAGCACCCGACCTGCCTGGATGATGAGTGCTTGCTCAGGGTTCACAATCTCTAGCCGGCCACCCTTCCCAAGTCGCGTAACCGAGTGTTTCACGCGAATGTCCACACCGGCCTTGAGCGCTTCCTCCGCGTTACGTTTGGCATAGTCGGGTCCGCTGTAGATCCTGCCGTATTCCCAGAATCCAAACGGAGGGTGGCCACAGTGGCGCGGTATGCCGCCGGCTTCTTGTTCGCGCTCAAATACCACGACTTTATCGACGCCACGTTTACGCAGTTCTATCGCAGCCGAAAGCCCCGAGGGCCCACCACCGATAATGGCGACATCAACGTTTTCGATTTCAATGGGATTCATGACAAACACCTGTAGCAAGAGGAATGGCAAGACGGCCCGCGCTGAGCTCGGCTACCCGCGCCCCACAATAAAATCCTTGGCAACGCCCCATACAGGCACGTGTCCGTCTCTTCAAACCACCCAAGTCACCTGGCGGGAGCGCACTGGACAAGGCATTTTCTATTTCTCTGAGGGTGACCATTTCACAGTGGC
The DNA here is from genome assembly GCF_059695935.1 of Pseudomonas sp. LBUM1660. Lineage (NCBI taxonomy): Bacteria > Pseudomonadati > Pseudomonadota > Gammaproteobacteria > Pseudomonadales > Pseudomonadaceae > Pseudomonas > Pseudomonas sp. LBUM1660. The sequence continues at coordinate 4,909,449 of NZ_CP166795.1, forward strand.
AAATAATTTCCCCGTAGCCTGGCCGCTGGTAATCTCGGGGCGAGTGTTCGGCCAGATTCGGTAGTGAGGGCCACTGAAGATTGGCCGCAGGGATCGGTAGGTGACGACCTTCGTAAAGGCTGAAAACGTGCTTGGCGATACCAAGCGCAGCCGTCAAGCCGGTGGAGCGAATGCCTCCGACCGTTATCCAGTTCTGACCTTCAACCCTGCGTATTCGATACTCTTTTTTATCACTTGCAGGCCGCAGTGCGGCATAGGTTGCAGTGACCGGCATTCCCTCAAGCGCGGGAATACGCTCTACAGCGGCGTCCACCAATTGCCTTAGAACTTCACCATCGAGGCCGGCATGAGTGCGATCGTCCTGCTCCTCAGCCGTAGGCCCAACGAGGAGATTGCCGTAGACCGTTTTGGTCAGGACGATTCCCTTAGTGCGCTCGTTCGGTACCGGTAGCACGATGTTCGTCAGATAGCGCGAAGCTGCTTTGTCAAAAACAACAAATTGGCCTTTACGTGGATGGATGGAGAAACTCGATTCCCCGAGCAGTTGTTGCTCCAGCAAGTCGCCGAACAGTCCGGCGCAGTTGATGATGGTTTTGCCTCTAACCACACCGCTACTGGTCTCAAGCGACCAGATTTCGCCATCAAATTCCCCAGCCTTAACTTCGGTGTTGAATTTCACTTGCGCGCCATGCATCAGCGCCTGTAGCAAATACCCCAAAGGGGCCGACCACGGGTCGATTAAATACTCGCCGGGGACCTCTGCCGCCCCCTGCGCAGTCGGTGATAAGTTCGGCTCTAGGGTATGTATACGTTGGCGACCAATCAACTTAACGTCCGCGATGCCATTGTCATGTGCTTGCTGAACAATACTTTCCAGCTTCTGGAGATCATCCTTATTCCATGCAACGACCATCGCGCCAGTCTTAAGTACAGGCAGCGACATCTTTCCGTGAATATCCAGGTACTCCCGGTAGCCCTCCTTCATGCACTGGAGTTCGAGACTATCTCGCGGGGCGTCGAAGCCGGTATGTAAAATGGCACTATTACCTTTACTCGCGCCTGAAAGGATATCGGGGCTTTTTTCCAAAAGCAGCACGCGAGCTCCTTCCAGAGTGAATCGCCGTGCCATCGCGCACCCCACAACGCCGCCCCCAATGACGACAACGTCGTAGGCATCGGTCTGATTCGGGAATGATTTCGTCATGCTCTAGCCTGTCTGGTGAAGTAACAGCATCGTTAATGAACGACTAGGGGTGCATGGCATACGCCATTGACCGACTTCCGGTTGAAATGACCGATTACACCTGTCTAATTGCTCGCTGGATTTCTGATCGTCAACACGAACAATGATAGAAACGAGTGGGAAAATGGCTAAAACCATCAACGACCATTGATACCTGCGGCTAAAGAGGTGGGGGGCGATAGCCACGCTAATTACCGAACAAAACCCACATACGCCACACCATTCGGTCAAAACGCCAATGAGGAAGATATTTCGTGAATTTAGTCGTGTAGCGGGCGAGTGATACAGTACTACTCAAGATGAGCGGCAAACGGTTACCTTTTAACGCGTTGGTGGCGAAGCATCATTTTCGACGTAAACAATCTCTTGTGCTCAGTAATTATAAGGAAGGTTATCGTCGACTAGATAATGCCCCACGATCAGACCTGATTGGGTGCATTGGCCGCATGACTCGTCGGGCTGCGTACCTCTTGGCGCGCTAACGACGGCCTTGATGTTGCTGTTGAACCAACCCTTGCGCACGGCTGGTGCGACCTCCTAACCACCGCAGTTGTTGTGGCCCGACGACGCGTAGCAATTGAGGGGGTGGTACAGGGCGTAGGCACGGTCGTTGTGCACTACCTTGGTGTTGACGATCACGCTTGGGTCGCCATCAAATCGCAAGAACAGCTCGCCTTTGAACCCGGACGGTGTTCCGCCCAGGGTCTCGGCGTCGCATCGGTAGCAACCGCGTATGACGGAAGACGGGATTGCTGACGGCTTAACCGACGAAGTGAGAAAGCCCACCCAGCCCTAACGGCCTTGCCATCCCTGGACTGGTAAAGAGCCAGGCTGGGTGAACGGCTACATTCTAGACATCGGTATCGTCACAGGCTGTAGGACACTTCTGAAAATGCTTTAAACGATTGAAATCAGTGGGCGAACGTGACCGCTGAATGCTGAGCCACTGAAGTTCGGATGTTGCGCCTCGACCACAAGGGAAAGGTGGGGACAATGAGACTCAGCCTACTGATGGGGTCCCACGAGTTGGCATCCTCAACTCAGCCCATGAGTATGAACTAGCCCCGCGCACTCACAATAAAACCAGAAAGGTCCTACAGGCCGCGCAGGGGGGGGGCTTACACTTGACCGCCCGATTGGATGGCGTTGGCCGCCCCTTCGGCGTATTGAAGTGCATCAACACATCCTGCGAGATAAGACGCGCTTCATGATCATTGTGAAAGCCAGCCAGGATAGCGAGGCTGGTGGTATTGTCTAAACGAGGCACTACTGACCGGGCCAGTACGACGAGGAACTGGTCAAGGCCGGCATCCTCAATGAGGGCGAGGGGCTGCACCCGAGTAGCAAAGGCGCCTGCGTACGCTTCTTGGGTGACCAACGCACGGTGATCGACGGTCCGTTCACCGAAACCAGAGAGCTAATTGCCGACTACAGGTTGTGGCAGGTGATGTCGCGGCGTCCCAGCGCGGCGGGCAATGCCTGTCCACCGGCTATGAAGGTTCGAATGTGTACATGCAATGGCTATGTGGACAAGGCCATCAATGGAGAGCGCCGTTAGCCACTGTACGAGCCGGTCATTGGTGCCAACAATGCGCCATGACGGCACGTTCGGCAGCCCAAAAGTTAAGCGCGAACACACGATACGACCGCGGCCATCTGATGTTGTTGGAGGCTCCCAATTGCTGTGCGCATCGGAGCCACACACCTAAGCTAAAGCAACACAGCACGACAAATCACCAAGGCTTGAGCCGTCACGATGCATCGACGTCACCGTGCGCTTCGACCCAGTCCCGATACTGCTCGCGTAACAGGTGTTCCAGCTCTGTACGGACATCGGCGAACTTCTGGTGCTGGAGGTCCCACAGCAGCAAAGATGCCTCGACCCAATCCACTAACGCGCGTCGCGTGTAGGGACACGGCAGCCAGGCATGGAGGGTGTCAGCCACCTCGGCCACATACTGGGGATCAACAACCGGCGTTACCAAAGGCATGTGCTGTACTCCAAGGCGAAACCTTCCACCTATATCAACCGTCATTGAGTATGCCGTATCAGCCAATGGCTCGCCTACGCCGACAAAGCATAGCCTTCTGTCCCGCCCGTAACTAATGAGGGCGGAAGGTCTGACATTCCGGCGACGCGCCCCGCCGTGCACCTTGAATCTTCTCGTGCCCGCACCGACCAGCGGATCATTCGCCGAGTGAGTGTCGCGCTTGCAACACAGTCGTCAGCAGCAAGCGATCTAGCCCTGACCAATCAACGCCTTCCGGCAAAACTGGCAGTACAGATTCCAGCCGCGTCAGTTCGCGCTCGATAAAGGCATTGAGTATCGGCAGGAACTGAAGGTCTGGCATTTCGTTTGCCGCGCGCTGGCGGACCAGCAACTGCTCAATGGTCGCACGCAACACCGGGTCGAGCACCGTAGCCTGGAGCAGCTCACTAAAACGCATCGGCACCACGCCGTGCTCCTGTTCCAGCCAGCGGCAGGCCAGCAGCGGACGCAGGGCCTCAAAGTAGCTGTTCAGCTTGACCCGCTCGCCGCCCAACTGCTCGCGGTAAATCCTGCGCGCCGTGTGCACGTAATGCTGAAACAAGCGCTGCGATTGAGGCGTCTGGCGGACCGCGTCGCGCAGGGCGTGCAAAAAGTCCGCGTGCGTTTTGTACACCATCGGGGAACTCAGCCAGTCGATCAGCGTGGCATTGCCCTTTCTCAACAGCCCGAGGGCCTTGCGCAGCTCCCAGCCACGGAGGTTGAGGCCATCGCCCACCGGCACCTCGATCACGTCGCACCCAGGGCTGACGCGCAGGTACCAGGACAGCGGGTGCACGTAGAGAAAGCTCACCTCGTAATCACTGTCGGGAGACGCCAAGCCCCAGCTCCGGCTGCCGGATTCGCAGGCATACAGCACCCGCACCGCGTGCTCGGCTTCGAGGGCCGCCAGATGCGCTTTGACCTGCTCGCGAACCGTGGGTGCAATCGCGGGCGTGTGGGGTTCCGCTTCGGTGCAGCCGATCATGCGTCATGCGCCTCGGGTAAGGGATCAAGAGTGACTCAACAGCCGAGCATTATCCCAGATCCCGACGCCCTTCGGCCATCCACACGGCGGCCGTGTCGATGATCTCCAGGGTCAGTTGCGTCAGCCCGGTCGGGGCCATCAGCCGCTGGCAGGCACGGGCCAGTTCGAGGCTGTCGCGCCAGTAGCCCTGACTGACCTGCATAAAGCGTTTGGCGGCGGCGCGTTCGACCTGGCCGAACAGCGGTTGCAAGATATAGGCTTGGCCTTCATCGATGCGGCGCATGCGCGTCAGGTGCAAGGTCTTGGCGCCAATCCGTGAGGCCAGTTGCGCCAGGTACACCCCGGTCTGCGGCGTACGAAACTGCCGGTTCATGATGTCGGTGCCCATCAGCAGCAAGGCCATGCCGGCTTCATCGGCCAGAAAGCGCAGGCCTTCGAGTTGTGGCCACTTCAGGTGGTTGGCCTCATCGACAATCACCAAGCGATTCTTCACTCGCGGTCGCAGCCGGGCAATCTGCGTCGCGGCACTGCCGCCGGAGACGTCCAGCCCGAGCGCGCCACACAAATCGAGCATCAGGTTTTTGGTGGTCATGCCTTGATAGGCACAGACCCGCACCGCGTCCAGTTGCTGCACCAGATAATGGGCAATAGTGCTTTTGCCGGTGCCGGGTTTGCCGTCAATTTTGCCGATCCGGTTGCTGTCAGCGTCGAGCAGGGTTTGTGCCAGGGTTAGCGCCTGTTGCACGGCGAGGGTTTCGATCACCGGGCTCATAGTTCACCCCCTAGCGAAGCCGTCACCGGAGTGGGGATGGGCGATGGATCAACGTCCTCATAGTCCTCGTCGCTCTCGGTACGGCTGAGCGCGGGCAGGCGGGGATTGGCCGGGGTCGACCATTGCGAGGTCGTCATCGGCGTACGCGGCAGGGGCCGAGTCAACTGCTGGGCCTGATGCGCCTTGATCGCCTGCAACAGGCTCGACATGCTCGGGGTCAACGCGACGCGCGGGCCCAGCGGTATGGTGGGCGCCGGCCCGGCCAGTTCGGTGCGGCGTTGCATCACCGCTTCCAAATCGAGGCGCACGGTATTGCCGCGCAGGTCGCGCAGATGCCGTTTCAGCACCTTGGCCCGCTGGGCTTGGGTGCGCGCCCCGTCTTCGCCGAAAAAGGCGAACGTCTGGGCCGGCTCGGCGGTGCAGATCAGTTGATTGCGTTCATCAAAGACAAACAGGTAACGCTCATCCCACTTGGCAAAACGGATGCACAGACGCTCACCGGTACGGGCGATCAGCGCGTCATGGTAATAGCTAGTGCCATTCCAGCGGACATAACCGCCATCGTGAATCAGCCGCGTCTCCTCGCTGGCGAAGGCCACCCGCAGCGCCAGCGGATCGACCTCGGGTGCACCGGCCCAGCCCGCCGCGATGGCGGCGCTCAGGGCCTGATTCGGGCTCTGGCCGTTGAGGTTGCGGCTGCGCGGCTGGGCCCGGGCGTGGTAGTAGGCCAAGGCCTGGTCAAACGACTGGTGAAAGGCTTCCCAGTCGCCGCCGAAGGCCTGGGGCGCGCGCCCGACGTTATGGGTTTTCTGGCGCATGCGGTTGCCGCCGATCCAGCCCGGCAGCATCGCCAGCACCTGCTGTTCGAGCAGGGCAAAAATCCCTTCGATGGGTTTGGCCTGGGCGTTGTACGGCCAGGCGCGAATCACCGCCTTAAGCGGGCGCTCTGGCGTCTCCAGGCGCGCATCCAATGCGGCCCCGGTCAGCCGGCTCAGTTGGGCAAAACCCTCCATCATGTCCTGCCAGCCGTATTCGGCCCCGTTGTCCAGGTACAGCTGACGCGGCAAGCCCCAGGCGCTGCACATCGCCGCGAAGGACTGGGCGACATGCACCTGTTTGACCCCTTCGCCTTTTTCCAGCTGGATCAGCGTCACGTGCAGGCGTTGGGTGGCCACGTCCAGCCAGGCAATCGCCCGTGGCATCACCGCCGTGCCGTCGGCGCGGGTCAGCTTGATGTCAATCGGGTGCACGTCGCCGACGATGATGTCCATCGGTTGCAGCCCTTCGCGGTGGCGGCGAATGCGCGGCACCCGCGTGTCGAAAAACAACCGAGCGTCCTTGTCGTGCATCGCCAGCAGGGCATAACGGCGGAAGTGCTCAACGTAGCTGCGGCTCAGTTGACATTGCGCCAAGGTGACGTCGGTCCAGCCCGCCCGCTGCGACAGATCAAACAGCACCGCGCTGCCGAGTTCAGCCACGGTGCGATAACCCGGTGCGCCGGCGGCCCATAACGAGCGTACCTGCTCGGCCAGTTGTTCGGCGATCAGGGTTTGGGTGTCCTGCGGCAAGGGGCAGGCGTTGTCCCACTGTCGGGTGATGCCGACGAGCTTGCGCCCACAGTCGCGTCGGGGGCGACGCATCAAGGCCGTCAGGCCGTGCGCTTCGTAGCGCGCAACCCAACTGTACAAACTGTCGAGGCTGACCTGGCGACGGCGGCCATCGGGCGTCGCATGTGCGCTCAAGGATAGGCGGCGCAGCGTCTCGCCACGCGCGCCGGAATGTTTTGGGTAGGCCAGGGCTGGCTGAATCAGTCGCCATTTCCACAGGGCCAGTTCGCGGTGTTTGGCGGCCAGGCGGTCGAGTGGCTGTGGGCCGGCGCCCAACGACAACCGGTTAGAAAAATGCGGAGCAGGCGACGTTGGTGGCGGGTTCCGCTGAAACCAGCGCTGGAACAGTTCGACCGGCAAACTGTCGGCCTGCACTTCGTAGTGCGGAACGGAGAAACCGTCTGGGCCTTGCACGGCGCGCACCTGCAACAACGAGCCGCCCCAAGGTTGGCCTTGGGCCGACTGGGCCAAGACCTGACAGGCTTGACGCTCAGACATCTCCGCGAGCGAAGCCAGTGCTGCGGCATCAAGCCAAAAGGGGGAAGTGCAGGTAACAGCCAAAGTAGGGAAAAGTGGCGCAGATAAAGCTGGAGACAGCGCAGCCGTCGATATGGCGAGCATAGACAATCACCTCAGAAGCGGTTTTTCCGCTTGCCCCTGACGTCAATCAAGGTGGACGGAACCGTACAGGGTTGACGTACCGGTCTGAGGGCCGGTGCTTCCGAAGAAGCCCCCGCACGGCCCGTCCATTACAGGCTAGCCATGCTGCGGGCACAAAAAAACCGCTTATAAGCGGCGGTTGTACCCGCCTCAGATTCCAGAACGTCAATTCCAGGCCGCTGAATTTGCAGCGACGAAGCAATTTTGCGCGACCTTTGGCATGGATGCAAGGGGTAGCAATGTACGAGTTAGAACGAAGCGCCCTTTACGTGTTGTATTGATATCGCCCTAAATCCGTCGACGAAAAAACATCCCATTTGATGGGCGGGTGAAGTTTGACAGGGCGTGACGAAAAAATGACGTCACGCCACAGGAAGGCTGTATCGGGTAATCGACACCATGAAGGACGGCTTTGTCCTTCATAGCGCGATGGTCATGTTTGAAAAGTGACTATTTGGGCGGCATCGAGCCCGGAGGACTGGAGGAGTAAAGTCCCCCAGTCCGTTTCGCCAAGTTTCGCCTCAGCTGAGCAAGCTTCACTTCAACCCGCTTCAACCCGGTTAAACACGCTTCATCCCACTTCGATACCATTCGTTTGGGAATTATTTACAGCCAGATTCGGGAATAGAAAGATCCCATCCACAAAAACCTGCGCTTCAGCCATAAAATTTTGCTTGCCGCCGCCCTCATTGTCATTGCCGCCTTCGCCTCGTTCACACTGTACAACGACTATTTACAGCGCAACGCCATTCGCGAAGACCTGGACAATTACCTCAATGAGATGGGAGACGTTACCGCCAACAACATCCAGACCTGGCTGGCCGGCCGTATCCTGCTGATCGACAACCTTGCTCAAAACATCGCCGTCAACCCTGAACAGTCCAACGTCGCCAGTCTGCTTGAGCAGAAAGCCCTGACGTCGACCTTCATGGCGTCCTACCTGGGCGATGCCACCGGCAGCTTCACGATTCGCCCTGACGCAAAAATGCCCGCCGGCTTCGATCCGCGGGTGCGTCCTTGGTACAAAGGCGCCGAAAGCAGCAGCACGGCAACCCTGACCGAACCTTACATCGATGCGGCCACTGGCCAGACCATCATCTCCATCGCCACCGCCTCGAAAAAGGCCGGGCAAAGCGTGGGCGTGGTGGGCGGCGACTTGAGCCTGCAAACCCTGATCGACACCCTTAGCGCCCGCGGCTTCGACGGCATGGGTTACGCCTTCCTGGTCAGCGCCGACGGCAAGATCCTGGTGCACCCGGACAAAGCACTGGTGATGAAGTCCCTGAACGAGGCGTTCCCGAAAAATACCCCACGCATCAGCAGCGACTTCAGTGAAGTGGAGGTGGACGGCAAGACCCGCATCGTCACCTTCACCGCGATCAAAGGCCTGCCATCGGTCAACTGGTACATCGGTCTGTCGGTCGACAAAGACAAAGCCTTCTCGATGCTCAGCGAATTCCGCGCCTCGGCAGTCGTCGCGACGATCATTGCCGTGGCGATCATCATCGCGTTGCTGGGCATGTTGATCCGCATCCTGATCCAGCCGCTGCACGTCATGACCCGCGCCATGGAAGACATCGCTGACGGTGAAGGCGACCTGACCAAACGCCTGACCATCGTCAACAACGATGAATTCGGCGTTCTCGGCACGGCGTTCAACCGCTTCGTGGAACGAGTTCACACCTCGATTCGCGAAGTATCCTCAGCCACCGGCCAGGTCAACGAAGTCGCGCTGCGTGTGGTCGCGGCATCAAACTCGTCGATGTTCAACTCCGACCAGCAAGCCTCGCGCACCAGCAGCGTGGCCGCAGCGATCAACCAGCTCGGCGCCGCCGCTCAGGAAATCGCCCGCAACGCCGCCCAGGCATCCAGCCAGGCCAGCGATGCCCGCAGCCTCGCCGAGGACGGCCAGCAAGTGGTGGATCGCAGCATCAAAGCGATGAATCAACTGTCGAGCATGCTCAGCGCCTCGAGCACCAACATCGAATCGCTGAACAGCAAAACCGTGAACATCGGGCAGATTCTCGAAGTAATCACCAGCATCTCCCAGCAAACCAACCTGCTGGCGCTCAACGCAGCCATCGAAGCGGCACGCGCCGGTGAAGCCGGGCGTGGTTTTGCCGTGGTGGCTGACGAAGTACGCAACCTGGCGCACCGCACGCAAGAATCGGCGCAACAGGTGCAGACCATGATCGAAGAGCTGCAAGTCGGCGCCCGTGAATCCGTCAGCACCATGAGCGAAAGCCAGCGCCACAGCCAGGACAGCGTGGAAATCGCCAATCTGGCGGGCGAGCGCTTGAACAGCGTGACGTTGCGTATTGGTGAGATTGACGGGATGAACCAGTCGGTGGCGACCGCGACCGAGGAACAGACGGCGGTGGTCGAATCGATCAACGTCGACATTACCGAGATCAACACGCTCAATCAGGAAGGCGTGGAGAACCTGCAATCGACGTTGCGGGCGTGTTCGGACCTGGAGCAGCAGGCGGCGCGTCTCAAGCAGCTGGTGGGCAGTTTCCGTATTTAATGTCTGACCCGGCCTCTTCGCGGGCAAGCCTCGCTCCGACAGGTTCACACGAATCCTTGTAGGAGCGAGGCTTGCCCGCGAAAGCGGTCTGAAATACACCGCAAAAACCACACTGATCCCCCGCGCCACAAAACCCCAACCGAACATCTATCCTTCATAAAGGTCAACCAAGGGAGAACAACGGACCGGAGGGATGCTCACTGTGCATATCGCGGACATAACCATGTTCTACGCCCCGGCCAGCGGTGGCGTGCGCACGTATCTGGATGCCAAGCACCGTCGCCTGAGCATCAAGCCAGGCATTCGCCACAGTTTGCTGATTCCAGGGGCACACTTGAGTGAGCAGGATGGCGTCTACTCAGTTCCAGCCCCGGCCCTGCCCTTCGGCAAGGGTTATCGTTTCCCCCTCCGCCTGGCGCCATGGCGAAATGTCCTGCAGGATTTGCAGCCCGACCTGATCGAAGTCGGCGACCCTTATCTCACTGCCTGGGCGGCTCTGGATGCGCGCCGGCAACTGGATGTGCCCGTGATCGGTTTTTATCACTCTGACCTGCCGCTGCTGGTCAGCAATCGAATGGGCAATTGGGTGACCCCCAATGTCGAGGCCTATGTCAGCAAGCTGTATGGCAACTTTGACCGGGTGCTGGCGCCGAGTCAGGTCATGGCCGACAAGTTGATGGGTCTTGGGGTGAAGAATGTGTTCGTGCAGCCGTTGGGCGTCGACCTGCAAACATTCAATCCCGAAGCAAGGGACGGCGGCCTGCGGGCCGAACTAGGCATTGATGAGAACACCCATCTGCTGATCTTCGCCGGCCGTGGCTCCAAGGAAAAGAACCTGCCGGTCCTGCTCGGTTGCATGAAGCGTCTGGGGCCTCGTTATCATTTGCTGTTAGTCGGCTCCTCCATGCCCGCTGTGGTGCCGGACAATGTGACCGTCGTCGATGAATTCTGCCCGGCCGCCCAAGTCGCGCGCTTGATGGCCAGCGCCGACGCACTGCTGCATGCCGGCGATCAGGAAACCTTCGGCCTGGTGATCCTCGAAGCCATGGCCAGCGGCATTCCGGTCGTGGCGGTCGCAGCCGGGGCCTTCGAGGAAATCGTCACCGATCAATGCGGCTTGCTCTGCGCGCCAAACAATCCCCTGGCGATGGCCAACGCGGTGCGCGAGTTGTTCAGCCAGGGCAGCGCGGCCCTGGGCAAACGCGCCCGCAAACATGTTGAACAGCATTACGCCTGGGACACCGTAGTCAACAGTCTGCTGGGGCACTATCACGCGGTGCTCGGCAGCCAATGGCCGCTGACTGCGAATGGTTGAGCCCATGAACCCGCCCAGCCTGTTACTCGTGCTGCATGACGTTGCGCCGCAGACCTGGGCCGATTACCAGCCTTTTGTCGAGGCCGTCGATGCCCTGGGCGAGGTGCCGATGACCTGGCTGGTGGTGCCGAACTTCCACAAGCACAACGATCTGGACGAGCATCCTGGATTTCGTCGGTGGCTGACCAGCCGAGTCGCCCGAGGTGACGAACTGGCATTGCACGGCTACTTTCATTGCGACGAAGGCCCTCCTCCCAACAATCCCAGAGACTGGTTCATGCGCCGGATCTATACCCACGAAGGCGAGTTTTACAGCTTGTCGCAAGCCGCCGCCCTCGCCCGCCTGCGTGCGGGAATCGAAGTGTTCCATCGTTATCACTGGCCGCTGGAAGGCTTCGTCGCCCCGGCCTGGTTGATGAGCGAAGGCACTCGGCAGGCGTTACGCCAGTTACCGCTGGGCTACACCAGCGATCCACAACATCTCTATCGTCTGCCTGATTTCACTGCCATCGATGCGCCGGGACTGGTCTGGAGTGCGCGCAGTGCCTGGCGCCGGGGTCTGTCGAAACTCGTCAGCGATCAGCGTGAACAGCGCTGGCGGCAAGCACCGGTGATTCGCCTCGGTCTGCACCCGGTGGACATGCGCCATGGATTTTCGCGGAGTTACTGGCTGCAAACCCTCAAGCGCTTGCTCGATGAGGGGCGAGTGCCGATGACCAAGGCCCAGTGGCTCTCCTTGCACAGTAATCGTCTCGGTCGCGCCGCATGAGCCGGGGGATTCTGCTGTTTATCGCCCTGCTCGCCGCGGTGCTGATTCCGTTGTTGCTGGGTGGCAACGAAACGTGGTCGCGGCTGCAAAATTTCCCGTTGAATGAATTGCTGATCATGTTCGGCATGATCTTGCTGTGCTGGGTGGTGAACACCCTGCGCTTGCGCCTGTTGCTGGGCGATCAGTGCGACAAGGTCGGCAGGGTCAAGAGTCTCGGCGTGGTGATGGCCGCCGAGTTCGCCTACTGCGCCACACCCGGTGGCAGTGGCGGCCCGCTGACCATCATGGCGCTGCTGGCGCGCAATGGCGTGCGCCCGGCAAGGGGCAGCGCGGTGTTCGCCATGGACCAACTCAGCGATTTGTTGTTTTTCCTCTGCGCGCTGAGCGGGATTCTGATTTATGCGTTGTTCCAGCACCTCAGCGAACGCCTGGAATGGCTGCTGATTATCAGCGCCATCTCGATGTTCGGCGGGTTGCTCAGCTGCGTGGTGGTGGCGCGCTACCATCGATTGCTGATTCGCCTGAGCGGGCGGTTGCTCATTCGCCTCAACGTCAAAGGCACCACACGCCTGCGCTGGGCACGCAAGCTCCTGCACTTCCTGGCGGCGTTCACTGATACGCTGAAGTTGCCCGTTCTGACGTTGATCAAGGTGTTTGCCCTGACCTGCGTGCATTGGCTCCTGCGGTATAGCGTGCTGTATCTGGCGTTGCGCGGGCTGGGGGCAGACTTGCAGTGGGCCTGGTGCTTTCTGATCCAGATGCTGTCGCTGAGTGCCGGGCAATTCAGCCTGCTGCCGGGCGGTGCGGGTGCGGCAGAGTTGACCTCGGCGGCGCTGTTGGCCCCCATGGTGGGGAAATCCACAGCAGCGGCGGCGATACTGATCTGGCGGGCGGTGACGTATTACTTCTACCTGGTGGTGGGTGGCCCGGTGTTTTTGCTGATGCTGGGGCGGCCGTTGCTCAAGAAACTGATGAAGTTCAAGCAGGCCTGAAAAGATCGTCCGAACGCGGCCCGAACTCACGGCCCCTACATGGACATTTGTAGCGCCGATTTGGGCCTCATCGCGAGCAGGCTCGCTCCCACAGGGATCTTCGGTGTGGCATAGATCCCCTGTGGGAGTGAGCCTGCTCGCGATGGCGTTGGGTCATTCACCGCATATCCCATATGGGCGCTGCCGAAAGTGGGAGCACGTTCGGACAATCTTTCAGGCTTCGTCGATTTCTTCGTCGGGTGGTTGCTGCAACTGCTCCCACAATTCGGCGGCACCGGGGAACTCCGTGCCGTCTTCGGGGCTCATGTCATCCGGGTCGTAGCGACTCAAACAGCCCTCTCCCATTGTGGCGGGGGCCTTGGAGGTAGCTTTGTCGAGTGGATCGGCCATGGTCATGTCCTCAGTGCAGAAACGGCGAAGGGCCTGAAGCGATTGAACGCCCAGGCCCTTCGAATTTCAACCGTGGTGTGTGGCTATCAGAACACCACGGTCTTGTTGCCATGCACCAGCACCCGGTCTTCCAGGTGATAACGCAGACCGCGGGCCAGCACCATTTTCTCGACGTCACGGCCGAAACGCACCATGTCTTCAATGCTGTCGCTGTGGCTGACGCGCACCACGTCCTGCTCGATGATCGGACCGGCGTCCAGTTCTTCGGTCACGTAGTGGCACGTCGCGCCGATCAACTTCACGCCACGCATCGAGGCCTGGTGATACGGCTTGGCGCCGACGAACGACGGCAGGAAGCTGTGGTGAATGTTGATGACCTTGTGCGCATATTCCCTGCACAACGCGGGCGGCAGGATTTGCATGTAACGGGCAAGTACCACCACTTCGGCATCGTGCTGTTTGACCAGGCGCGAGACTTTGGCGAAGGCCGGCTCTTTGTCCTGTGGATTGACCGGCACGTGGTAATAAGGAATGCCGTGCCACTCGACCATGCTGCGCAAGTCGTCGTGGTTGGAAATCACACAGGAAATTTCGCAGTCCAGTTCGTCACTGTGCCAGCGATGCAGCAAGTCAGCCAGACAGTGGGATTCACGGCTGGCCATCAACACAACGCGCTTTTTCTGCGCGGTGTCGGTAATGCGCCAGTTCATCGAGAACTCTTCGGCAATGGGTGCAAACGCTTCGCGAAAGGCTTCAATACCGAAAGGCAGCGAATCGGCACGAATTTCGTGACGCATGAAGAACCAGCCACTCTGATTGTCCGAGTGATGGCTCGCTTCAGTGATCCAGCCGTTATGTGACGCCAGAAAGTTACTGACTTTAGCAACGATGCCGACGCGGTCCGGGCAAGCAATCACCAGCCGAAAAGTGCGCATGAGGGGGAAACTCCAGAACTTCGCAAAGGCCGCCATTCTAGCGAGTGCGCAGCAAAACTGCAGTATTGATGACACATTGACCTGCACGCGGGTCAGTGGAACAGATTCCGGCAGCACCTCACCACCCGCGCGATGGTGTTCTTGTAGTCAATCTTCAAGCGCTCAATTGTGAATATCTGTGATGACTGCATCACACTTTTAACTCTGCGTTGAATTTACGCCCTATTCTTCGCAACTAATTTAAATAAAAAGCCGGTTAAATGTTTACTTGATGAAACACCCTGACTATTATTGCGACACTGTCACCCTGCCATCCAGTGCCCAACATAAGGTAGTCCTCATGTCCTTGATCAACGAATATCGCGCCACCGAAGAAGCTATCAAAGAGCTGCAAGCCCGTTTGAAGAACCTGTCCCAAGACGACAAACTGCAAACCGAGCTGGAATTCGAAGGCAAACTGCGCACCCTGATGGGCGAATACTCCAAGTCCCTGCGTGACATCATCGCGTTGCTGGACCCAGAGTCCAAGACCAAAGCACCACGCGGCGGCGCAGTAAAAACTACTGGCACCAAGCGTGCTCGCAAAGTTAAACAATACAAAAACCCGCACAACGGCGAAGTCATCGAAACCAAAGGTGGCAACCACAAGACTCTGAAAGAGTGGAAAGCCAAGTGGGGCGGTGACGTGGTTGAAGGCTGGGCTACCCTGCTGGGCTAAGCCCAAGAGGTTGTCAAAGACTTATCCGCGACAAAAAATAACGCCAGCTGATGCTGGCGTTTTTTTATGCGCGGAATACAGCCCGGGCATTTTTCGTTTTCAAAGATTCAAACGTTTGCGTAATCCCTGGACATAATTCTGCCATTCATTCAGTACCTCTCGCTGAAACGTTGTAGCAGTAACGCTCAATTGGGCTGCGGCTTCTACGAAACTTTCAAGCGTATTGGGCGCGCCCCACTCAGGGGTCGACAAACGTTGCTGACAGAATATTCGCCAGCGCTCTTGCTCCTCGGAATTCAACGTATCGGGAAAGTTGCGTGCGCGATAACGAAACAATAATTCAGGTAAACGTTCGTCATCGAAAGGCCATTGCTGTTGTGATAATTGGGCAGGGTCGGCGGCCCTGACTTGCTCACATAGCCGACGGTCCCGATCACCGATAAAACCGTCGTATAACTGTTGCTCGGGATCCTGACTCGAGGTGAAATCTTCGCTGGTATAAATCGCCAACACTTTATCTCGCCAAACTTGTTGTGCGTCACTTAGCCGCAGTACGCGATCCTGATAAAGCGCCATGTCCAGCTCCAGGCGCTGCTGATCATCAGGGCGAAGTACCGACAGCGGCGCCACCACCGGGCACTTGTTGATATGAATTAGCTTGAGGGGCACCGGCAATTCGCCGTCGGCCAGGTCATCACGGCGGGTATACAGGCGCTGACGCAAGGTCTCTGCGTCCAGATCAAGCAACCCCTGGGGATCCAGATGCAGGTCACAGACAATCAGGGCGTTTTTGTTGCGCGGATGCCAGGCCAGTGGCAGCACCACACCCACATAACTGCGAGCCGCCGAGAATCGCCCGGAAATGTGCACCATCGGCTGTAACAGCCGAATCTGATCCATCACCTTTTGTTTGCTGCGCAACTGAAACAGCCAGTCATACAACTTCGGCTGCTTCTCGCGAATAAGCCGAGCCAGGGCGATGGTGGCGCGAACGTCCGACAGCGCCTCGTGGGCATTGCCGTGGTCAATGCCATTGGCGGCGGTCAGCCGTTCGAGCTTGAGCGTCACCCGCCCATCATCATCGGTTGGCCAGACGAGGCCATCGGGGCGCAAGGCATAGGCTGCACGCACCACATCAATCAGGTCCCAGCGGCTGTTGCCGCCCTGCCATTCGCGGGCATATGGGTCGAAAAAGTTTCGGTACAGGCTGTAACGGGTCATCTCGTCATCGAAGCGCAACGTGTTGTAACCCGCCCCACACGTACCCGGCGCCGCCAGTTGAGCGTGCACCCGGGTCATGAAGTCGGCTTCGCTCAGACCGTGTTCGGCCAGTTGACCGGGCGTAATACCGGTGATCGCGCAAGCTGCCGGATGCGGCAGGATGTCATCGCTGGGCTGACAGAAGAGGTTGACCGGCTCGTCTATTTCATTGAGATCGAAGTCGGTGCGAATCCCAGCCACCTGCAGCGGACGGTCGCATCGGGGATTGATGCCAGTGGTTTCGTAGTCGTACCAGAAGATCGAGGTCACGGGCTGTTCCTGAACTGAAGATCGGCAAAGTCTAGGCGTTCACATCCCGCCCCGGCCAGTAACTTGTCATTCAATCAGCTCTGGTTACGCAACGTGCACTACATAGTTATGTCGTTTCACCCCGAGAGGCTGCTAGCATCGGACGGACATCGAATCCCGAACAGGCCACATCAAGGTTGCCCATGCTCGAGACCACAGCACTGCCAAGGAAAGCGACGCTGCCCCCGCCACTGGACACGCGGTATCAAGTCGAAACGCCCGAAGGCATCGACTTGCCACTGCGCCCAGCCGGGTTGATGGTTCGTGCGCTGGCCTTCTCCATCGACCTCGGGTTACGCGGGCTGATACTCGGCGTGCTGTTTATCGTGTTGGCGTTTCTCGGAAAACTCGGCGCC
The DNA here is from genome assembly GCF_059695935.1 of Pseudomonas sp. LBUM1660. NCBI lineage: Bacteria > Pseudomonadati > Pseudomonadota > Gammaproteobacteria > Pseudomonadales > Pseudomonadaceae > Pseudomonas > Pseudomonas sp. LBUM1660. The sequence goes on from NZ_CP166795.1 coordinate 4,926,317, forward strand.
GGGCTGGGCTCGATCCTGTTGTTCGGAGTGAGCTGGTGGTACATGGTGCTGTTCGAGGTGCTGAATCAAGGCCGTTCGCCGGGCAAACAATGGATGGGGTTGCGCGTGGTACATGACGACGGCACCCCGATCGGATGGTCCGCCTCGCTGTTGCGTAACCTGTTGCGATTCGTCGACCTGTTGCCGTTTGGCTACTTCCTCGGGGCCATCAGTTGCCTGCAACACCCCTCCTTCAAACGCCTCGGTGACCTGGCCGCCGGCACGCTGGTCATCTACCGCGAACAACCGTTGACCCGACCGCAACTGCCCGACGTCCAGCCTCGGCGCCCGACCTTTGCCCTGACGCTACCCGAGCAACGCGCCGTCCTCGGGTTTGCCGAGCGCCAAGGCGACCTTTCCGAGGCGCGGACCCATGAACTCGCGTCCATCCTTGCCCAACCTTTGCAGGTTCCCACGCCACGCGCCGTGGCGGAACTTAACGCCATCGCTCGTGGTTTGTTGGGGCCCGCATGAAGCAAAGCCTTTTCGAAAATCGCCACAAGGCCGAATGGGCGCGGTTTTCCGTGATGCTCGAACAGCTGGAGCGCGGCAAGGAAGCGTCCGGCATTGCCGGTTTCCCGAAAGACTATCGACGGCTCTGCCAACAACTGGCACTGGCTCAGGAACGCGGCTACAGCAGTTTCCTGATTGACTCCTTGCAGCAACAGGTGCTGCGCGGGCATCAACAGCTTTACCGACATCGCAGTCGACTGGGCGCCAACATTCTGAGCTTTATCCTTGCCGGATTTCCGCGGTTGGTGCGCGAACAATGGCGCTTTGTGCTCGCCGCCGGCCTGATGTTTTTTGGCAGCCTGATTGGCTTCGCGCTGCTGGTGTATCTGTTCCCGGACCTGGTCTACAACCTGATCCCGGCCGAGCAGGTCAATGAGATGCAAAGCATGTACGACCCGGTCGCCGGCCATTTGGGCCGCTCGGCGGAACGCGCCGCCAGTGAAGACTGGGTGATGTTCGGTTACTACATCATGCACAACATCGGCATTGCCTTTCAGACCTTTGCCAGCGGTTTGCTGTTTGGTCTGGGCAGCGCGTTTTTCCTGCTGTTCAATGGTTTGATGATCGGTGCGGTGGCCGGACACCTGACGCACATCGGTTTCGGGCAGACCTTCTGGTCGTTCGTGATCGGTCATGGCGCGTTCGAGCTGAGCGCCATTGCCCTGGCCGGTGCCGCCGGCTTGCAGCTAGGCTGGGCGTTGATCGCACCGGGACGCCTGCCCCGTGCCGAAGCGTTGCGACTGGCGGCGCGCAAAAGCGTGTTGCTGATCTGTGGCGTCATGTTGTTTCTGCTGATTGCCGCGTTTATCGAAGCCTACTGGTCGTCGATGACCGCGCCGGCACCCACGACCAAATACCTGGTCGGCGCGGCGCTGTGGTTGTTGGTGGCGACTTACTTGCTGTTTGCCGGACGGACCCGCCATGCGCCTGAGTGACGCCACGGTCGTGATCCGCCCGCGCACCTCTTGGGAAGCCATGGACCTGGGCGTGCTGCTGAGCCAGCGCCACCGACGGTTGCTGATGACCAGTTGGGCCATCATCACCTTGCCGATCTTCGCGCTGCTCAGCTTTTTCCTGTGGGATTCACCCTCCCTCGCCGTGTTCATCTTCTGGTGGTTGAAACCGGCGTTCGAGCGCTTGCCGTTGTACATCCTGTCCAAAGCCATGTTCGGCGAAACGCCCACGTTGAAACAGGCATTGCGCCAATGGCCGCGCCTGCTCAAGCCACAACTGTTGGCCAGCCTGACCTGGCGACGATTGAGCCTGAGCCGCAGTTTTCTGATGCCGGTGGTGCAACTCGAAGGCCTGGAGGGTGATGAACGACAACAGCGCTTGCGGGTGCTGCTGCAGCGCAACGCCGGCGCCGCGCAGTGGTTGACGATCATTGGCGTGCACCTGGAAAGTGCGCTGTGGATTGGCCTGATGGTGCTGTTCTATATGTTCCTGCCACAGCAGGTTGAACTCGAATGGAGCTGGCAGACCTTGATCGCCGTGGCCACCCAGGATTGGCGCTGGCTGGAACACCTGACCAATTTCTTTTACGTGCTGGTGCTGATTGTCTGGGAACCGATCTACGTGGCCTGCGGTTTCAGCCTCTATCTGAATCGGCGCACGGTGCTGGAAGCCTGGGACATCGAACTGGTGTTCCGCCGATTGCGCCAACGCCTCAACACCACGGCGGTCACGCTGCTGCTCGCGGCGATAATGCTGGTGCCGAGCACGCAAAACGTCTGGGCCGCCGAGCCGGTCATTACCCCGGACAGCCCACGTCTGCTGGAGCAACCACTGACCAGCCAGGCCTCCAGAGACAGCATCAAATCAATCCTCGATCAGCCCCCGTTCAAGAACAAGGAAACGGTGACCCGCTACCGATTTGGCGAAGATAAACCCGACACCAAAACCCCGGACGGCGGGAAAACACCTGAATGGCTGAAGGCGTTGGCCGGTCTGCTCGACAGCCAGCGTTTCGGCTTTATAGCCAACCTGATTGAAGTGCTGCTCTGGGCCGCCGTAATGAGCGCCATCGGTTTGCTGATCTGGCGTTACCGCGACTGGTTGCAGGCATTCGTCAGCCGTCGGCCGGTGTTGAACCGAAGAGCCGAGCGTCCGTTACCGCAACAAGCATTCGGCCTGGACCTGAGCCGCGAAACCCTGCCCGCCGACATTGCCGCCAGCGCCGAAACTCTCTGGCAAACCAACCCGCGCGCGGCCCTCGGATTGCTCTATCGCGCCCTGCTCAGCCATTTGTTGCACGATCACAACATGGCGCTGAAACCCGCCGACACCGAAGGCGAGGTGCTGCAACGCGTCGAGCAACTGCACCAACCGGCCTTGCTCGCCTTCAGCAAAACCTTGACCGGGCACTGGCAGAACATGGCCTACGGACATCGCCTGCCACCCGCGCATTTGCAACAGGAACTGTGTGACGGCTGGCGAACCTTGTTCGGCCCGGGAGCCGCCCGTTGAGCCGGCGCTGGTGGCTTTCGGTCGGCGTGTTCATCACCGTGCTGGTGGGCGCGCTGAGTGTTTATCTGTACCTGAAGGCCACGCCCTATCAGGCCGAAATCGATCACGGCCCGACACCCGAAGCCCTGGCCAATCCCTATCTGGCCGCCGAGCATTTCCTGCGCAAACAAGGCCTGACCGTCGGCCATGCCAACAGCCTCGACGTGCTGCCCACCCTCGATCCGCGTCAGCACAGCCTGCTGTTGCTCGGCGACCGCTACAACATGACCCCACGCCAGATCGACCAAGTGATGAACTGGACCCGGGCCGGCGGGCGCCTGTTGTTTGTCGCCCAGTCGCTGTGGGATGAAAAGACCGGCCAGAGCAATGACCTGCTGCTCGATCGTGTGCAGGTGCATCAGTCGCTGAGCAAAGACCTCAAGGAGCCGCCGCCGGACATCCTTGACGACCCGTTCCCCAAACTGACCAAGCTGTATCTGGAAGACGAGAACGCGCCGGCCTACGCCAGTTTCGATACCGCGTTCCATCTCGAAGACCCGAGAAACCTCGCGCAAGCCTGGGCCAACAGTGGCAAGGCCACGCACATGATGCAGCTGAACCACGGGCTCGGTTCGATCACCGTGGTCACCGACGCCGACCTGTGGAAAACCCCCGCCATCGACCAATACGACAACGCCTGGCTGCTCTGGTACCTGACCGCCGACACGAGCGTGACCTTGCTGTTCAACACCGATCACGACAGTCTGCTGACCTTGCTGCTGCGCAACTTCCCGCAGGCGTTGGTCGCCCTCATCGCCCTGATCGGTCTTGCGCTATGGCATGTCGGAGTGCGCCAGGGTCCGATGCTGGCACCGGCGTCGAAAGGGCGCCGGCAACTTCAGGAACACCTGCGTGCCAGCGCCGACTTCATGTTGCGCCGCAACGGGCAGCAGCACCTGCTGCAAGCCTTGCAACAAGACATCCTGCGGCGCGTGCGGCGCCGTCATCCCGGTTTCGAACAACTCGGCGTCGCCGAACAATGGCTGGTGCTCGCGCGCCTGACCGGCCAACCCACACGCGCCATCAGCCAGGCAATGAGCCCGCGACCGAAACAGCGGCTGTCCAGCGCTGATTTCAGCCGTCAGGTCGCCCACCTGCAAACTTTGAGGAACACGCTATGAGTCAACAGATCGAGCCTGGCAGCGCGACCCACGCCGCCCAGCAACGCCAGCGCGCCAGTCAGTTGGCCCAGGCTGTGCGCAATGAGCTGCAAAAAGCCGTGATCGGCCAGAACAGCGTGATCGACGACGTCCTCACCGCACTGATTGCCGGTGGTCATGTGTTGCTCGAAGGTGTGCCGGGCTTGGGTAAAACGCTGCTGGTGCGTGCCCTCGCCCGCTGCTTTGGCGGCGAGTTCGCGCGCATCCAGTTCACCCCGGACCTGATGCCCAGCGACGTTACCGGGCACGCGGTCTACGACCTGAACACCGAGCAGTTCAAACTGCGCAAAGGTCCGATATTCACAAACTTGCTGTTGGCTGACGAGATCAACCGTGCGCCGGCGAAAACCCAGGCCGCGTTGCTTGAAGCCATGCAGGAACGCCAGGTCACCCTGGAAGGCCGCGCCTTGCCCATCGTGCAACCGTTCATGGTGCTCGCCACGCAAAACCCGATCGAACAGGAAGGCACGTATCCACTGCCCGAAGCCGAGCTCGACCGCTTCATGCTCAAGGTGCGCATGGACTACCCCGACGCCGAGCAAGAGCTGGACATGGTCCGTCAGGTCAGCCGCTCGACCCGTGCCGACATGCTCGACGTGCAACCGCTGCGCACCGTGTTGCAAGCCAAGGACGTGCTGGCCTTGCAGCGCATCGCCAGCGACCTGCCGCTGGACGATCAGGTCCTCGATTACGCCGTGCGCCTGGCCCGCACCACCCGCACCTGGCCGGGCCTGACCCTCGGCGCCGGGCCACGCGCCTCCATTGCCCTGGTGCGTTGCGCCCGCGCCCGCGCACTGCTGCGTGGCGGCGACTTCGTGATACCTGATGACATCAAAGGCTGCGCCCTGGCGGTGCTGCGCCATCGTGTACGGATCGCCCCCGAGTTCGACATCGAAGGGCTGGACGTCGATCAGGTGCTCAAGCAGTTGCTTGACCAAGTACCGGCGCCACGGCTGTGATTACATCCCTGCCCAACACAAACCCTGTGGCGAGGGAGCTTGCTCCCGCTCGGCTGCGCAGCAGTCGCAAATCAGAAAGGCACGTTTTATCTGACACTCTGCGCTGGATGGTTTTGGGGCTGCTGCGCAACCCAGCGGGACGATGCGGCGTTCCGACAAGCTCCCTCGCCACAGAAAGCTCTTTTGCCACAAAAGGTGTGCGCTGATGAAACCGTCACGCCTGTTGCTGATCTGGCTCGCCGTGCTGCTGGCCATCGGCATCGTGCTGGGCGCGTTGCAGGCACTGGAATTCGACGTCCCCTCGAGCCTGTCGTCGATCAACTGGGGATTGCTGCTGGCACTGCTGGTCCTGGCCATTCTCGACGCCATTCGCCTCAAACGTCTGCCCTCACCGCGCCTCCAACGCCAGATGCCCGGCAGCCTGGCGCTCGGTCGATGGAGCGAAGTGCGGCTGGAGGTCGAGCATGACTTTGCTCAATCCCTGAACATCCAGATCTTCGACCATGTTCCGGAAGGCCTGAGCTTCGAAAACCTGCCGCTTTCGGTGGAACTGCAACCCGGCCAGCAGAGCCAGGTCGGCTATCGATTGCGCCCCATCAAGCGCGGCCACTTCACCTTCGAACACTGCGAAATCAACCTGCCGAGCCCCTTGGGCTTATGGTCCGACAAACGCCTGCTTAACGTGACCGACAGCACTCGCGTCTACCCCGACTTCGCCCGTCTCTACGGCGGTGAACTGCTGGCGGTGGATAACTGGCTCAGCCAACTTGGCGTGCGCCAGCGCCAACGTCGTGGCCTGGGCCTGGAATTCCATCAACTGCGCGAATTCCGTGAAGGCGACAGCCTGCGCCAGATCGACTGGAAGGCCACCGCCCGCCAACGCACACCCATCGCCCGCGAGTATCAGGATGAGCGCGACCAGCAGATCATCTTCATGCTCGATTGCGGCCGACGGATGCGCAGCCAGGACGGTGAACTGGCCCATTTCGATCACGCACTCAATGCCTGTCTGTTGCTCAGCTACATCGCCCTGCGCCAAGGCGATGCAGTGGGCCTAACCACCTTTGCCAGTGATCGAGCGCATTACCTCGCCCCGGTCAAAGGCACGGGCCAGCTCAACGTATTGCTCAACACCGTCTACGACCTCGACAGCACCCAACGCCCCGCCGACTACCAGGCTGCCGCCACGCAGCTACTGGCCCGACAGAAACGCCGTGCGCTGGTGGTGCTGGTCACCAACCTGCGCGACGAAGACGACGAAGAACTGCTGACCGCCGTCAAACGCCTGAGCAAACTGCATCGGGTGCTGGTGGCGAGTCTGCGCGAGGACTTGCTCGACGGTTTGCGCCACGCACCGGTGCAAACCTTGCCGGAGGCGCTGACCTATTGCGGGACGGTGGATTACTTGAATGACCGGGCGCAACTCCATGAGCAGTTGAGTGCTCATGGAGTGCCGGTGGTGGATGCCCGGCCCTCAGAGTTGGGGGCCGAGTTGGTGACGCGGTATTTGGGGTGGAAGAAAGAAGGCGCTATGTAATAGCGATAATCGTAAAAGAAGCCATTTCTTAGCGATAAAAAAGGTGGCGATGTCGGGCCTCAGCAATGCAGCAAAGCTGAAGTAAGTACTTTCAATGAAAATCCGAAATACCAAATAGCTAGCAAGGAATAAATCATGGACGATAAATATCTATTCGCGTCAGTGCTAATCAAGATCAACCAGAACCAACTAGCGTTGGGTGCGGCTATAGATGAGCTCACTATCTGGGCTGAGAAGCAAGGTGCGATCAATGTCGCAGGCCACATAAGAGATGCACTAGAAACACTGGATCAAAATCAAGAGTTTATCTCGTTGGCTCTTCTCTCTGTGTCAACTGACTTCAAAGGAGAATAGGTGTTCGAGTTTTGTAGTCCCTTTGCCCGAAGCGAAGAGTGATGCAGTGGAGAGACTCGCTTTGCTGTGGCCAATGGGCATGGGCATGGTCATGCCCATGCCCATGCCCATGCCGACACTCACCCTGGTCCTACACGTATATACAAGAAACCGTACAACGGCTACATAATCAGTTGCTTCTGCCTACAACCTGCGGTGCCCCCGACTGACTTCGGGCGAGAGTCACCCCGATTAAGGTTCTCCTATCGCTACTCATCAGCGATCCAACAAGGAGTTAACCCAATGTCGAAGGCTACACCTGCCCCTTCCGAGCCTACGCGCTCACCCTATGCCACTTTCGATCCAAAAAAACTTCATACCGCCGCCCAAAAAGCGCTGAACCACCATCTTGCTCAAAAAAACACCAAATCGTGCTTTGCTAACGAACGCACCACCGAGGAACGCGCCATGAAGATGTTCACCGTTGTCCCTGATGCCAACCCCGAAGCCTTGACCATCGAGACCTACGAAACATTCTCGACGGTCAGCATTCTGCTACTCGACCTGGCGGAAAGTCTGGAGGACAAGCCGCGGCATCTGGCGATGGCGATTTACCGGATGAGTGAGTTGGGGTTGATGCTGGTGGAGCGGTCGCTGGATAACGAGAAGGCGATCAAGGCGACGTAAAGTTCAGTCTTTTTATTTGTTGTCTGGGCTGACGCCATCGCGAGCAGGCTCGCTCCCACAGGGGATCTTCGGTGACCACAACATGCGTGGACAGCCGATATCCATGTAGGAGCGAGCCTGCTCGCGATGGCCATTGCAGATGCACCACAACACTCAGGCAGACGCCGGCATCGGCTGAAAACTGAAGTACTGCGTCAACGCCTCCACCAATTGCCCATACTCCGGCGGTGCCCGTTGCAGGCTGAACCCGGCGTCGTAATGGTGGGGGGTTTCGTCTTCGTGGCACCACAAACAACACGCCGTCAGGTCAATGACCTGCTGGCAACCGTCGCTGGCGGGGATTTTCAATCGCAGGTCAAAATCGACGCCCACCATCATGGGCAACTGGCTGATGAGCATCAGCCCGTCGGTGGACACATTGCCCAGAAAGCCGATGGGTTTGTCGGTGACGCTGTTGAACACTTTCAGAAAATACGGCAATTGATGCCGCTTGATCCGGCGGTCGGTAAACATGCGCAGTTGGCCCAGCAAGGCCCTTAAGCAGGGCCGCACTAATGCTTCGGAACGTGCCTGTTTTTGCTCTTTTTGAAAAAGCCTGGCGCGCTCTCCCCGTTCCCGGTGCGTCAGTCCATGAATCCGCTGACGCTTACGGCTGCCGGTTACAGGTATGACCTCGATCTAGAGACATGGCTCTAAAACCGATCCATTCGACTATAGCTCACCACCGCCGGGCGGCCAGCCTTTGCATGACAACGGCAATCAGAACTGCGTCGGGCGCACGGCTGCTGCTGCGCTGCGAGTCGGGTAATGGCCCAGGCTCTGCAAGGTTTCCAGACGGGCGCGGGCGCGGTATGCGTATTCGCTTTGCGGGTACGACGCCATGATGAACTGATAAGTCTGCGCCGCATCGATGAACAGCTTCTGCCGCTCCAGGCACTGGCCGCGCATCATCGACACTTCCGGCCACACATAAGGCCGCGCACGGCTGGAGCGCTCGACTTTCGACAATTCGAGCATCACCTGCTCGCAATTGCCACGGTCGTAAGCACTGTAGGCGAGGTTCAAATGGTGGTTCATCGACCAACGGGTGCAGCCCGTGACGCTGAGGACGCTGAGGGCAAGGGCGGCAATGGGCACGAATCGCATGGGGGATCTCCTGTCTTGAGCTCTGTATCGACCCGTGAGCAGAAATCTTCAGGAATGTTCGGTTAAAGATATAAACGAATAAGTAGTGCATATGAACAATGACTACAACTTCGGACCATAGTAGCCTCACTCAGCGCTTGAACTCAGGAGTCTTTGCATGTCCGTCCGTCGTACCAAAATCGTCGCTACCCTTGGCCCGGCCAGTAACTCGCCGGAAGTTCTCGAACAGCTGATTCTGGCTGGCCTGGACGTCGCCCGCCTGAACTTCTCCCACGGCACCCCCGACGAGCACAAGGCTCGCGCGAAGCTGGTGCGTGACCTCGCAGCCAAGCACGGCCGCTTCGTCGCCCTGCTGGGTGACCTGCAAGGCCCGAAAATCCGTATCGCCAAATTCGCCAACAAGAAGATCGAGCTGAAGATCGGTGATCAATTCACCTTTTCCACCAGCCATCCTCTGACCGAAGGCAACCAGCAAGTGGTCGGCATCGACTACCCGGACCTGGTCAAGGATTGCGGCGTCGGCGACGAGCTGCTGCTCGACGACGGTCGCGTGGTGATGCGCGTCGATACCGCCACCGCCACTGAACTGAACTGCACCGTGCTGATCGGCGGCCCACTGTCCGACCATAAAGGCATCAACCGTCGCGGCGGTGGCCTGACGGCGCCGGCCCTGACCGAGAAAGACAAGGCCGACATCAAGCTCGCCGCAGAAATGGAAGTCGACTACCTCGCGGTGTCCTTCCCGCGTGACGCCGCCGACATGGAATACGCCCGTCAACTGCGCGACGAAGCCGGCGGCACCGCCTGGCTGGTGGCGAAGATCGAACGCGCCGAAGCCGTGGCCGATGACGAAACCCTCGATGCGCTGATCCAGGCCTCCGACGCGGTGATGGTTGCCCGTGGTGACCTGGGTGTGGAAATCGGCGACGCCGAGCTGGTGGGCATTCAGAAGAAGATCATTCTGCACGCACGCCGCCACAACAAGGCTGTGATCGTGGCGACCCAGATGATGGAGTCGATGATCCAGAACCCGATGCCGACCCGTGCCGAAGTGTCCGACGTGGCCAACGCCGTGCTCGACTACACCGACGCCGTGATGCTCTCGGCAGAAAGTGCTGCCGGTCTGTACCCACTGGAAGCGGTGCAAGCGATGGCGCGCATCTGCGTCGGCGCTGAAAAGCATCCGACCAGCAAGACTTCCAGCCACCGCATCGGCAAGGTCTTCGAAAGCTGCGACCAGAGCATCGCCCTGGCTGCCATGTACACCGCCAACCACTTCCCGGGCGTTAAAGCGATCATCGCCTTGACCGAGAGTGGCTACACGCCGTTGATCATGTCGCGCATCCGTTCTTCGGTGCCGATCTACGCGTTCTCCCCGCACCGCGAAACCCAGGCCCGCGCAGCCATGTTCCGTGGCGTCTACACCGTACCGTTCGACCCGGCATCGCTGCCGCCTGAGCAAGTCAGCCAGGCCGCGATCGACGAGTTGCTCAAACGCGGCGTCGTGGAGAAAGGCGACTGGGTCATCCTGACCAAGGGCGACAGCTACCACACCATCGGCGGCACCAACGGGATGAAAATCCTGCACGTTGGCGACAAGATGGTCTGATTGACCGGTTGCTGAAAAACAAAAGCCCCGTCATGTGAATGGCGGGGCTTTTTGGTTTTTGATCCGGAAGATGTGTCGCCTGGATGGGCCTCTTCGCGGGCAAGTCGAATCGTCGCACCGCTCGCTCAGGTTATGTGAGCGCCGAAAATCCACCGTAGGAGCGAGGCTTGCCCGCGAAGGCGTCAGTCCAGTCACCGCATTATTCAATGCCGTTTGATAAAGGCCGACAACGCCGCCATCGCCTCCGGCGAACGCAACCTTTGGGTGAACAACGCGCCCTCCTCTTCGATCACTTTGCGCAGCAATTCCCGGTCCGGCGCTTTCATCAATTGCTTGCTGATGCGCACCGCGTCCGGTGGCAATGACTCAAACCGCAACGCCATCTCCCGCGCCTTGGTCAAGGCCGCTTCACCACTGCCCAACGCTTCGGTGGCGATGCCCCACTCCGCGGCCTGTTCACCGCTGAACCCTTCGCCGAGCAGCAGCAACTCCGCCGCTTTTGCGTGCCCGAGCAATCGCGGCAGGATCAGGCTGGAACCAAACTCAGGACACAACCCGAGGTTCACGAACGGCATCCGCAGCCGCGCATCACGGCTGACATACACCAGATCGCAATGCAGCAACATCGTCGTGCCGATCCCCACTGCAGCGCCCGCCACGGCGGCGATCACCGGTTTGCGGCACTCTAGCAAGTTGACCATGAAGTGAAACACCGGGCTGTCGAGGTTGCTCGGCGGTTGCTGGATGAAATCGGCGATGTCGTTGCCGGCGGTGAAGCACTCGGCGCTGCCGGTGATCAGCACGGCGTTGATTTCGGGGTCGGTGTCGGCCAGCTTCAGGGCGTCAGCCAAGTGGCTGTACATGGCGCGGGTCAGGGCGTTTTTCTTGTCGGGGCGGTTCAGGCGCAGGGTCAGCAGGCCGCGTTCGCGTTCAAGCTGGATGGCATCGGTCATGGCGAGTCTCGCGTCGTTAAACGATCAGCGCTCAACCACGGGGAACAAAGACATCCGCCAGCAGTTGGTTGCGCGGCAATCCGGCCAGGTACAAACGCCGGGCAAAGGCGTCGACACTGTCGGGGGCTCCGCAGACTAAGGCCAGGGTTTGTCGGGAAACAAGCCGCAGTTGCGCCAACACCTGTGGCAACTCGGCCGGGGTCCAGCATTCGACGCTGAGGTTTTCACGCACATCGCACATGGCTTGCAGGGGTTTGGCCAGGTAATGCTCGCTGGCGTCATGGGCGAGGTGAATGACGCGGATGGCGCCTTGGTGATCCTGACGCAACGCTTCGCGCAACACCCCGAACAACGGCCCCAATCCTGTACCGGCGGCCATCAGCCACAGCGGTCGAGTACTCCAGTCGGGGTCGTATTGCAGCGCTCCGCCACGCAGTTCCCCGAGGCGGATCGGGTCGCCGATTTTCAGTTGGCGGGCTGCGTTGCTGAACTCACCCGGCTGGCGACAATCGAGGTGAAATTCCAGAAAGCGGTCTTCTTCCGGCAGGCTCGCCAAGGAGTATGGCCGGGCCACGTTGCCCGCCCACAACACCAGATGCTGCCCGGCGCTGTAGCGTAACGGTCGTTCCGGCGTAAGGCGCAATCGCAACACACTGGCGCTCAACCAATCAACGGCAGCGACTTGCGCCGGGCGGCCGTCGACGTGTGGGTCGAAGGTGTGCACTTGCAGGTCCTCGACCACCTGACACTGACACGCCAGACGCCAACCTTGCTGACGCTGTTCGACGCTCAAGGCATCGGGACGGCTGTCACTGGGCAAGCCTTGGACGCATTGCACCAGGCACGCATGGCAACTGCCGGCGCGACAACTGTAAGGCACGGCCACGCCGTTCTGATTCAGGGCATCGAGCAGGTTGCTGCCCGGCACCACAGACCAGTGGCGCTCGCCGACCCGCAACTCAGGCATCGACGTTCTCCCACGCCGCCGCGCAACGATTGCGACCGTCGCGCTTGGCGCGGTAAAGCGCCTGATCGGCGCGCTGCAAGGCGTCGTCGAGATCGTCGCCCAGCTCCAGCAAGGTCATGCCGGCGGACAAACTGAGGTGGGCGACGTTGAGTCCGATCAGTTCGACATCGGTGAACGCGATGCGCAGCCGTTCGCAACAGGACGTCAGGCGTTCGGCGTTGCAGTCGGGCAGCAACACCACGAACTCTTCGCCGCCATAACGGGCCAGCACATCCCCCTCGCGCAGGCAGGCGGTGGCCACACCGGCAAAGGCTTGCAGTACTTGATCGCCAGCAGCGTGACCATGAACATCGTTGATACGTTTGAAGTGGTCGAGGTCGATCAGCGCCAGGCCATGCACCACGCCAGCGTCCATCGCATTCAGCTCGCGGGAGGCCAGGCGCAGGAAATGCCGGCGGTTGAACAGCCCGGTAAGTTCGTCGGTGGCGACCAGGTCTTCGAGCTGGCGCATCATCCCGCGCAGGGTGTCCTGGTGCGCCTGCAAGGCAAACCGTCGTTGCCGCATACGTTGACGCGAGGCCTGGACGTAACGGGCATAAAGCTCCAGCCACACCAAGACGATAAACAGCACGCACACCTGCAACGCGGCCAGCGCCGGGTCGTGCAACTGGAAGTGGAAGCCCTCCCACAGCGTGATCGCACTGAAACTGAAAAACACCAACAGGGTGCATCGCACAAACGCACGACGGGAAAGATGGAACAGCCCGAACAACATGATCAACAGGTAGAACACCAGGAACGCACCGCGCGCCTCATCCAGATTGGCGATCAGCCACGTCTGCCACCCCAGGCCCATCAACACTTGCGCTTCGGTCAGGCTCGGGTCGGAAAAACGCAGGTTGCAGCCGCTGTAAAACACCGCGAACAACGTCCCCTGAGTGATCACCACCAGCGCACTGCCGATGGCCACGCTGGTCAGCGGTTCATCGAAATGCCCGGTGAAAAACGCCAGCCACAGCAAGACCAAAGCCAGGGCGTAGGTGCCGGCTGCGAGGGCAAAGCGTTTGAGCAAAAGCCGTTGGATGGCGTTATGGGTCAATCGTTGACTCACCGTGCGAAAGGAGGCTGACCGAGTGTCCTACTCTACAGACCGAATGCCACTTTAGTGGGGTGTCTGATAAATGACCATTCAATTTTCGGGGCAGAAAACTGGCGTCAAAAGCATGTCCCGAAGTGGCGACAATCTTGTGGCGAGGGAGCTTGCTCCCGCTGGGCTGCGAAGCGGCCCCCTGCAGTCTTTCAGTGATGACTTGCTGGCAGGTTTTACGTCTGCTGCGCAGCCGGGTGGGACGGTGCGGAGTCCCGACAAGCTCCCTCGCCACAACAGCAGTTCTGCGAATATCCATGTGTGTCCGATATGCGACCAACGATTGACTGCCGGCGGGTGTGCCTGGAACCGAGGCGCGTTATACTGCCGCGCCTTTTTAGCGTCGCGCCAGCTGCCCCGGCGTGCCTTGTAAAGGTGCTTGCAACCGACCGATGCACCCAAGCTGCAAGCACCTTATTGAATGTTCCCGTCTTTTAGAGGAGCGCGACTCATGACCGTGATCAAGCAAGACGACCTGATTCAGAGCGTTGCCGACGCCCTGCAGTTCATTTCCTATTACCATCCCGTTGACTTCATCCAGGCGATGCACGAGGCCTATCTGCGCGAAGAATCGCCGGCAGCTCGCGATTCGATGGCGCAAATCCTGATCAACTCGCGCATGTGTGCCACCGGCCACCGCCCGATCTGCCAGGACACCGGCATCGTCACCGTCTTCGTCCGCGTGGGCATGGACGTGCGTTGGGATGGCGCCACCATGGGCCTGGACGACATGATCAACGAAGGCGTGCGCCGGGCTTACAACCTGCCGGAAAACGTCCTGCGTGCCTCGATCCTCGCCGACCCGGCGGGCGCTCGTAAAAACACCAAAGACAACACCCCGGCCGTTATCCACTACTCCATCGTTCCGGGTAACACCGTGGAAGTGGACGTGGCGGCCAAGGGCGGCGGTTCCGAGAACAAGTCGAAAATGGCCATGCTCAACCCGTCCGACTCGATCGTCGACTGGGTGCTGAAAACCGTTCCGGAAATGGGCGCCGGCTGGTGCCCACCGGGCATGCTCGGCATCGGCATCGGCGGCACCGCCGAGAAAGCCGCCGTCATGGCCAAGGAAGTGTTGATGGAGTCCATCGACATTCACGAGCTGAAAAAGCGCGGCCCGTCCAACCGTATCGAAGAGATGCGCCTGGAGCTGTTCGAGAAGGTCAACCAACTGGGCATCGGCGCCCAGGGCCTCGGTGGCCTGACCACCGTGCTCGACGTGAAGATCATGGATTACCCGACCCACGCCGCTTCGTTGCCGGTGTGCATGATCCCCAACTGCGCCGCCACCCGTCACGCGCACTTCGTGCTCGACGGTTCCGGCCCGGCCTCGCTGGAAGCGCCACCGCTGGACGCCTACCCGGAAATCGTCTGGGAAGCCGGCCCGTCGGCTCGTCGCGTCAACCTCGACACCCTGACCCCGGAAGACGTGCAGAGCTGGAAGCCGGGCGAAACCGTCCTGCTCAACGGCAAGATGCTCACCGGTCGCGATGCCGCGCACAAGCGCATGGTCGAGATGCTGAACAAGGGTGAAACCCTGCCGGTCGATCTGAAAGGTCGCTTCATCTACTACGTCGGCCCGGTTGATCCGGTGCGCGAAGAAGTTGTGGGCCCTGCCGGTCCGACCACCGCCACTCGCATGGACAAGTTCACCCGTCAGATCCTCGAGCAGACTGGCCTGCTGGGCATGATCGGCAAATCCGAGCGCGGCCCGACCGCGATCGAAGCGATCAAGGACCACAAAGCCGTTTACCTGATGGCAGTCGGCGGCGCGGCTTACCTGGTGGCCCAAGCCATCAAGAAATCACGTGTGGTGGCGTTCGCCGAACTGGGCATGGAAGCGATCTACGAGTTCGACGTGAAAGACATGCCGGTGACCGTTGCGGTGGATAGCAAGGGCGAGTCGGTACACATCACCGGTCCTGCCATCTGGCAGAAAAAGATCAGTGAAAGCCTGGCGGTCGAAGTGCAGTAAGCGCGTCGACGACGAAATAAAAAGGCGACAGGGGCTATGCTCTTGCCGCCTTTTTTATTTGCTTTATTTATCTATGTCAAAAAGGTGGTGGATTTCAGCGTGGGAATGCTCAACACCGTCGTGATATGGTTCGCGCCCTCCGCACACTTGTGTAATCCCCGGCATGCTTGAGTCTTCTCGCTCTTTACGCATAACTCTATACACCCTCCTTATCCTCGCCGGTGCCGCACTGGCGGCCGGTTTTGCCCTGCGTCACGC
Source organism: Pseudomonas sp. LBUM1660 (assembly GCF_059695935.1). NCBI lineage: Bacteria > Pseudomonadati > Pseudomonadota > Gammaproteobacteria > Pseudomonadales > Pseudomonadaceae > Pseudomonas > Pseudomonas sp. LBUM1660. The sequence continues at coordinate 4,942,105 of NZ_CP166795.1, forward strand.
CGAACGCCAGGCGTTGGTCGAAGACGCCGCGCGGGCCAATCAGCAATTGGCGCTCTACGCCAACTCCCTGCATACCCTGATTGATCGCTACCGCGCCCTGCCCGCCGTGCTGGCGCTGGACCCGGAGTTGCGCGGCGCGCTCAATGGCCAGGTAACGACCGAACAGCAGGACGCGCTGAACCGCAAACTGGAAAAAATCAACGGTGCCGCGCAGTCCTCGACCCTGGAACTGCTCGACCGCACCGGCCTCGCCGTGGCCGCCAGCAATTGGCGTTTGCCCAGCAGTTACGTCGGCCACAACTACGGTTTTCGCCCCTACTTCAGCCAAACCCGTACCCAAGGCACCGGGCGCTTTTATGCGGTGGGCGTGACCAGCGGCATTCCGGGGTATTTCCTGTCCAGCGCGGTGACCAGCGACAGTGGCGAATTCCTCGGGGCGATGGTGGTGAAGCTCGAGTTTCCGGAACTGGAGCGCGAATGGCGCCAGGGCAGCGACACGTTGCTGGTCAGCGATGCACGCGGCATTATTTTCATCGCCAACCAGCCGGGCTGGCGCTATCGCCTGTTGAAACCCTTGAGCGACAGCGATCGCGCCGAGCTCAAGGTCACCCGCCAATACGACAAACAACCGCTGACACCGCTGGACTATCAATCGCTGCAGCGCTTTGACGACAACAGCGATCTGACGCGGGTCGCCGGTCCGGACGGTACGGCCAATTACCTGTGGGAATCGCTGCCGCTGAGCACGGAAGGCTGGACCTTGCACCTGCTGCGCCGCCCGCAAGTCGCCTTCGAGGACAGCCGCAACGCCGCGCTCGCCGCTGCCGGGCTGTGGCTGGCGCTGGTGTTTCTGTTGCTGTTCCTCAATCAACGCTGGCGCCTGGCGAAAATGCGCCAGCGCAGCCGTGAAGAACTCGAACAACTGGTGGAAGAGCGCACCCGCGACCTGCGCACCGCTCAGGACGGTCTGGTGCAATCGGCCAAACTGGCGGCCCTCGGCCAGATGTCCGCCGCCCTCGCCCATGAAATCAATCAGCCGCTGACCGCCCAGCGCATGCAGTTGGCTACGCTGAGGCTGCTGCTCGATCACGGCCGGGTCGACGACGCCTACAAGGCGTTGAAACCGGTGGACGACATGCTGACGCGCATGGCCGCCCTCACCGGCCACCTGAAAACCTTTGCCCGTAAAAGCCCCAGCGGTTTGCGCGAACGGCTGGATTTGGCGGCGGTGGTGGACCAATCGCTGCAATTGCTCGACGCGCGTCTGCGTGATGAGCAGGTCAGCACCGTGCTGCACCTGACGCGTCCGGCGTGGGTCCGTGGCGATGCGATTCGCCTGGAACAGGTGTTGATCAACCTGCTGCGCAATGCGCTGGATGCCATGCAGGACAAACCCTGCAAACGCCTGGAAATCCGCCTCGAAGCCGACGAGCAACTCTGGCGCCTGACCGTCACCGACAACGGAGGCGGCATCGCCGAAGAACACTTGCCGAACGTGTTCGACCCGTTCTTCACCACCAAACCGGTGGGCGATGGCCTGGGCCTTGGCTTGGCGGTATCGTTTGCCATCGTGCACGAATCGGGTGGGCGCCTGAGCGCCGACAATCACGCCAACGGCGCCGTGTTCACCGTGACTTTACCCATCGATCTGGAGGCCCACGGCCCATGCTGAATTCCGTGATGGTGGTCGACGACGAAAGCAGCATTCGCAGCGCCGTCGAGCAATGGCTGAGCCTGTCGGGTTTCGAGGTGCAGCTGTTCAGCCGAGCCGATGAGTGCCTGGCGCAGTTGCCAGGTCACTTCCCGGGCGTGATCCTCAGCGACGTGAGCATGCCCGGCATGACCGGCCTGGAGTTGCTGGCCGAGGTTCAGCGCCGCGATGCCGACCTGCCGGTGATTCTGCTGACCGGCCACGGCGATGTACCGATGGCGGTCGAAGCGATGCGCGATGGCGCCTATGACTTCCTCGAAAAACCCTTCAGCCCGGAAACCCTGCTGAGCAGTTTGCGCAGGGCGCTGGACAAGCGCCGGCTGGTGCTGGAAAACCGTGCCTTGCATGAGCTGGCCGACAACCGCGCAAAACTCGACGCGACGCTGCTGGGCGTGTCACGCGGTTTGCAGACCTTGCGCCGGCAGGTGCTGGATCTGGCCGCATTGCCGGTCAATGTGTTGATCCGTGGTGAAACCGGCAGCGGCAAAGAGTTGGTCGCCCGCTGCCTGCACGACTTCGGGCCGCGCGCGGACAAGCCGTTTGTGGCGCTCAATTGCGCGGCGATTCCCGAGCAGTTGTTCGAGGCTGAGTTGTTTGGCCATGAGAGCGGCGCTTTTACCGGCGCCTCGGGCAAACGCATTGGCAAGCTTGAATACGCGGACGGCGGCACGCTGTTTCTCGATGAAATCGAAAGCATGCCGCTGGCCCAGCAGGTGAAGTTGCTGCGGGTGCTGCAGGAGCAGAAGCTTGAGCGACTGGGCTCCAATCAGAGCATTCGCGTGGATTTGCGGATCATCGCCGCGACCAAGCCTGATCTGCTGGATGAGGCACGGGCGGGGCGTTTTCGCGAGGACCTGGCTTATCGGTTGAACGTTGCTGAGTTGCGCCTGCCGCCCTTGCGCGAGCGGCGTGAAGACATTCCGTTGTTGTTCGAATCGTTTGCGCAGAATGCCGCCGAGCGTCTGGGCCGCACGTTTCCACCGTTGAGTGGCCCGCAGTTGAGCCATCTGCTGAGCCACGACTGGCCGGGCAATGTGCGCGAACTGGCGAACGTTGCCGAGCGTCAGGTGCTGGGGTTGGGCGAGCCGGAACCGGTCGGGATCGACCCCGGCCAGTCGCTGGCGGCGCAGGCGGAGGCGTTCGAAGCGCATTGCCTGCGCGCGGCGCTGACCCGGCACAAGGGTGACGTGAAAGCGGTGCTTGAAGAACTGCAACTGCCGCGCAGGACCTTCAATGAAAAGATGCAGCGGCATGGGTTGAGCCGGGAGATGTTCTTGTAGTGCCTGAACGGGCCTCTTCGCGGGCAAGCCTCGCTCCTACGGTATTTGTGTCGCTCGAAAATACTGCAAACGACGCAAACCCTGTAGGAGCGAGGCTTCCCCGCGAAGGGGCCAATACAAACAATACAAACCCACAACCCAGATAAGCAATTTTCCGCTCACGCCCAACCCAGCATAAGCGGATTTCCGCTCACCAAATCCCCGCAACCCCTCTAAACCAGCCTTCCTTGATCTGGCACACCTCCTGCTATAGCCCAAGCAGGCTGCGTTTCAACGCGCTCCACAAAAACAATTAAACGAAGGATCCTTCAATGGATAACTCCAACGCCCTGCCCCTCGGGTCGGCTGCCTTGCCTGCCAAAGAAAGAACCACCGCCAGTCGCATCAAGTCGATCTTCAGCGGCTCTGTCGGCAACATGGTCGAGTGGTACGACTGGTACGTCTACGCGGCCTTCTCCCTGTACTTCGCCAAGGCCTTTTTCCCCAAAGGCGACACCACCGCCCAACTGCTGAACACCGCCGCGATCTTCGCCGTGGGCTTCCTGATGCGCCCGATCGGTGGCTGGCTGATGGGCCTGTACGCTGACAAGGCCGGTCGCAAGAAAGCACTGATGGCTTCGGTGTATCTGATGTGTTTCGGCTCGCTGCTGATTGCCCTGAGCCCCGGTTATGAAACCATTGGCATCGGCGCACCGATCCTGCTGATTTTCGCCCGTTTGCTGCAAGGCCTGTCGGTCGGTGGCGAATACGGCACCTCGGCGACCTACCTTAGCGAGATGGCGACCAAGGACCGTCGCGGCTTCTACTCCAGCTTCCAGTACGTGACCCTGATTTCGGGTCAGCTCATCGCCTTGGCCGTACTGATCGTGCTGCAACAGACCCTGACCACTGAAGAACTGTACGCCTGGGGCTGGCGCATCCCGTTCGCCATCGGCGCGCTGTGTGCCGTGGTCGCGCTGTACCTGCGTCGTGGCATGGAAGAAACCGAGTCGTTCACCAAGAAAGAGAAGGCCAAGGAAAGCGCGATGCGCACCTTGATGCGCCACCCTAAGGAACTGATGACCGTGGTCGGCCTGACCATGGGCGGCACCCTGGCGTTCTACACCTACACCACGTACATGCAGAAATACCTGGTGAACACGGTCGGCATGAGCATCTCCGACTCCACCACGATTTCCGCCGCTACGCTGTTCCTGTTCATGTGCCTGCAACCGATCATCGGCGGCTTGTCGGACAAGGTTGGCCGTCGTCCGATCCTGATTGCCTTCGGTGTGCTCGGGACGCTGTTCACCGTGCCGATCCTGACCACCCTGCACACCATTCAATCCTGGTGGGGCGCGTTCTTCCTGATCATGGCGGCGCTGATCATCGTCAGCGGCTACACCTCGATCAACGCGGTGGTCAAAGCCGAACTGTTCCCGACCGAAATCCGTGCGCTGGGCGTCGGCCTGCCGTATGCGCTGACCGTGTCGATCTTCGGCGGCACCGCTGAATACATCGCGCTGTGGTTCAAGAGCATCGGCATGGAAACCGGTTACTACTGGTACGTGACGGCGTGTATTGCAGTGTCGTTGCTGGTGTACATCACCATGAAAGACACCCGCAAACATTCGCGGATCGAAACGGACTGATTCGGCTGGCGCAATAAAACAGGGGCAGACCTTAGCGGGTCTGCCCCTTTTTAATTGCGTCTACACATCCCCTTGTAGGAGCGAGGCTTGCCCGCGAAGGCGTAGTGTCAGCCACATCGATGCTGAATTTGAAATCGCCTTCGCGGACAAGCCTCGCTCCTACAGTGGCGTGTCGCTGGAAATAACGTGGTCGTCCTTGCACTATTGGCGCATCCCGAATGCAGCCCAGGAATTGTTTACATGCCCGACGACATCCACTTCTACGAACCCGCCAACGGCCACGGCTTGCCGCATGACCCGTTCAATGCCATCGTCGGCCCGCGCCCCATCGGCTGGATTTCCTCCCAGGATGCCAATGGCCGCTTGAACCTGGCGCCTTACAGCTTCTTCAACGCCTTCAACTACATTCCGCCGATCATCGGGTTTTCCAGCGTCGGCCGTAAAGACAGCCTGAACAACATCGAGCAGACCGGCGAATTTGCCTGGAACCTGGCCACCCGGCCACTGGCCGAGCAGATGAATCAGAGCTGCGCCATGGTCCCGCCCGAGGTCAACGAGTTCGAGCTGTCTGGCCTGACCCCGGTCGCCTCGAAAATCATTCAGGTGCCACGGGTCGCCGAAAGCCCGGTGTCCTTCGAGTGCAAGGTCACGCAGATCATTCAATTGCAGCGGGCGGACGGGAACGTGGTGCCGAGCTGGCTGATACTGGGCGAAGTGGTCGCCGTGCATATCGCCAAGTGGCTGTTGAAAGACGGGGTGTACGACACCGCCGCGGCAGAACCGATTCTGCGCGGCGGCGGGCCAGCGGATTACTTTCAGCTGGGGCCAGAGGCATTGTTCAAGATGTTCCGCCCGGGGGCGGTCAAGTGATTACCAGAGCAGGTCGGCGTCTTCTTTGACGTCTTTGAGGCGGGTCAGCTCTTTGGCGGCGGCCAGATCAGCCTCGTTGGCAGTCTTGAAGATTTGCCCTTCAAGTACTTTGTGAAAACGTGGCGCTCCGGTGCCACCGATGGCTTTGACGGCGATAGCGGCGTGGTAACCCCCCTCGCCCGGTACTACAGCGGAAACAGCTTCGAAATGATCAAAGGCTTTACGTGCCATGTCGCGGATCCTGGCTGATTGAGAATGGAGCCATTAAACCCTCAACCCGCCATTTTGTGTACCCACGACCGGGACTGCCCCCGCGCCTGGTCGGCCGACACGTCCTTGAAGGTATGAAAATCCAGGCTGTTAACCACCATCTCCTGCACCAGCTCGGCGAAAATCTCCATCGCGGGCGTGCTGAAATAGGCCGTCATCGCTTGCTGGTGCGTCCAGAAACCGGACACCAGCCACAACTCTGGATCACATTGCGAATGCTGCAGGGAAAAACTCAGACAACCCGGCGCGCTACGGGACGGCTCGATCAAGGCGCTCAGGCGCGCACCGAGCTCCGCCGAACGCCCGGCGCGGGCACGGACAAAAGCCATATGACTGACGGGGATCTGCGTAGACATGTTCAACCCTCCCAGGGAGTCGAGTGGCAGCCGGGGGACGGGCTGCGACAGGATCAAAGGTTAAGCGCGCAGGGGGAAGTGCGGTTAGTCGATTCCTGCCGGCTTTTTGCACAATCCTGCGCGGCGTTCCGATATACCTGTAACAACCTGTAAAAAATGTTCGTACCTTTGAAACAAGGCTTTCAAGCAAGTTTCCCTTGGCAGGTGCAGCCATAGAGGCACCGCTGATCCACTCCATGCAGAATCAGGCAAGCTTGAGGCAGGATGTGTCTACCGCTGCGTCTTGCACAAACTTAAGCTCGCCCCATTACCAACACCTCAACGAGGATGCCCGGCATGTCGTCGTTCGATCACTTTCAAGCCCCGCTGGATGCCGACATGGAGAAACAGCGCGCAGAACTGGCCACGATCATCCGTCGCAACACAACGGACGATGGCACTTATGCCACAGCGGTCGGCTCGCTGTTCATGTCGCGTCACGGTAAGTCCCATGACTTTGCTCCGGTGCTGGCGCAACCGGCGTTGTGCATCATGGCCCAGGGCCGCAAAGAGGTCAGGCTGGCCGATGAATACTTCAATTACGATCCGCTGAATTACCTGGTGGTGTCGGTCTCGATGCCACTGAGCGGGCGCGTCGTGAATGTCACGTCTGAAGAACCGATCCTCGCGGTGCGACTGGATATTGATCCGGCCGAAATCACCGCGCTGATTGCCGACGCCGGCCCTTTGGGCGTACCGACCCGCCCCACCGGCCGCGGCCTGTATGTCGAACGGATTGATACGGCGATGCTCGACGCGGTGTTGCGTCTGGCGCGTTTGCTCGATACCCCGAAAGACATCGCCATGCTCGCGCCGCTGATTCGCCGGGAGATTCTTTATCGGTTATTGCGCAGTCAGCAGGGGCATCGGCTGTATGAGATTGCGATTGCCAATAGCCAGAGCCACCGCATCAGTCAGGCGATCAAGTGGCTGAACGGCAACTATGAGCAACCGCTGCGTATCGATGATCTGGCGAAGGAAGTGAACCTGAGCGTGTCGACGTTGCATCACCGGTTCAAGGCGATGACGGCGATGAGCCCGTTGCAGTATCAGAAGCAACTGCGCTTGCAGGAAGCGCGGCGGTTGATGCTGGCCGAAGGGCTGGAAGCGTCAGCGGCCGGGTATCGGGTGGGGTATGAAAGCCCGTCGCAATTCAGCCGGGAGTACAGCCGGTTGTTCGGGGCGCCGCCGTTAAGGGATTTGGCGCGGTTGCGGTTGTCCGTCTGATCTGATTTTTGTGGTGAGGCTACTGGCCCTTTCGCGAGCAAGCCCGCTCCCACAGGGGATTTGTGAACGACACAGATCCAATGTGGGAGCGGGCTTGCTCGCGAAGAGGCCAGTCCAGTCAACACACCTCTAGAGTCAGGCGCCGAGTACGCGGCAAGCCTCGGCCGGCAACGTCACCGACACCGGATTGCCAATGCTCAACCCAAACCCCTGACACGGCGTGCTCAGCGCGGTAAACGACACACCCGAACACTCCACGGTGGTTTCAATCGTCGCGCCGATATCCCGCACAAACGTCACCTTGCCCAGCAACCGATTACCCGCCGTCGCCTGCGGATGCGACAGTTGCAGGTCCTCAGGGCGAATCAGCATCTTCACCTTCTCACCGACCACAATGCTGCTGCAGATCGGCACTTCCAGCGCATCGCCACCCGGCAATCCAACCTTGCCGTTGCCCAGCGCCGTGGCCGGGAAGATGTTGCCCGAGCCGATAAAGTCCGCCACAAATTCGTTGGCCGGGTGCCGGTAGATTTCAATCGGCGAACCCACCTGCTGCACCCGATGCTCACCCAGCACCACCACGATATCGGCCATGGTCATGGCTTCGCGCTGGTCGTGGGTGACCATGATCGTGGTGATGTTCAAGCGTTGTTGCAGCTGGCGGATTTCCACCTGCATCGATTCGCGCAACTTGGCGTCGAGTGCCGACAGTGGCTCATCCAGCAGCAGGATTTTCGGCCGCGCGGCAATCGCCCGGGCAATCGCCACGCGCTGACGTTGACCGCCGGAGAGTTTGGCCACCGGGCGATCAATCATCTCGCTCAGTTGAATCAGCTCGAGCAATTCCACCACTCGCGCCTGCTGATCAGCTTTGCTGACCCCGCGCAGTTTCAGCGGATAGGCGATGTTCTCCCCCACCGTCATGTGCGGGAACAGCGCTAGGGATTGGAACACCATGCCGAAATTACGTTGATGCGCAGGCGTGTGGCCGATGTCTTCACCGTCCAGGCGAATCTCGCCGCCACTCAGGGTTTCAAGCCCGGCGATCATCCGCAGCAGGGTGGTTTTGCCGCAGCCCGACGGGCCGAGGAAACACACCAGTTTGCCTTCCGGCAAATGCAGGTTTACATCCTTTACCGCGCAGGCCGAGCCGTAATATTTCTCGACGTTTTCCAGAATCAGACCAGTCATGTTGCACCTCAAGAAATCAGAACGAAACGCCACCTTCACCGACCAGCTTCTCCAACGCCCAGATCAGGACGAAGTCGATCAGCACGATCAGCACGGCAAACGAAAATACGGTGGGGTCGAGCGAAGACACGGTGCGGCTGTACATCCAGATCGGCACGGTCATCACGTCGATGGTGTAGAGGAAATAGGTCACGGTGAATTCGTTGAACGAGACGATGAACGCCAGCAGCATGCCCGCCAGAATCCCCGACTTCATCAACGGCACCACCACATCGATAATCGCCCGCAGCGGTGAGGCGCCGAGCATTTGCGCGGCCTCTTCGACTTCGCTGCCGATGGAGAGCATCGCCGCCGTGCAGTTCTTGACCACGAACGGCAGGGCCAGGATCACGTGGGCAATCACCAGCCGCGACGTAGTGATGTGAAATGGCAGGCTGTCAAACACCAGCAATAACGCCAGGCCCAACACCACCATTGGAAACACCAATGGCAGCGACATCAGTTGCAGCGCCACAGCCTTGCCGCGGAACTCGCAACGGGTCAGTGCGTAAGCCGCCGGCACCGCGACAATGGTGGCAAACACCATTGTCAGGCACGCCACCATCAGGCTGGTGGTCATGGCTTGGCCCAGGCTCAGCACATCGCTGGAATCCGGCGACACGAAGGTGTTCCAGGCGGCCTTGTACCATTGCAGGCTGTAGCTGCTCGGCGGGAAGTCAAGGTTCGACGCACCGCTGAACGACATCACGATCATGGTCAGGATCGGCAACACCGCCAGCAGCAGGATGAAGCCCGACAGGATGCCGGCAAACTTGCCGGTCTCGCCGGGCAGCAGCCCATAACGTTTCTTGGTCAACGTGCTCATTGCGAAGCCTCCAGCATGCGCCGACGACGGCCAGTGATGAATTCGGACAAGGTCATGATCGCCAGCGTGGTGACGATCAGCACCACACCGGCAGCGGACGCGGCGGGCCAGTTCATCAGCGGGGCGATCTGGTCATGCACCATCACCGCCAGCATCGGCACGCGCCGGCCGCCGAGCAGCAAAGGCACGACGAAACTGCTGGCGTTGTAGGCGAACACCAACGTCGCGCCGGTGATGATCCCCGGCATGCTCATCGGCAGCACCACCTGGCGGAACACCTGGAAGCGACTCGCCCCCAGGGTGGCGGCGGCTTCTTCGTAAGTGCGCGCGACGCCGCGCATGGCGCTGGCAATCGGCAGCACAGCCAACGGGAACGCGGTTTGCACCAGGCCCATCAACACGCCGTTCTGGTTGTAGAGCAGCATGATCGGTCGCTTGATCAGGCCCAGGCCCAGCAGCGCCTGATTGAGCATGCCGCCAGGGCCGAGAATCACCAGCCAGCCATAGCTTTGCAGCAGCAGATTGACCAGCAACGGCAGCAACACCGCGGCGAGGAAGATCCGGCGCACGAACGGCGAGGTCAGCCGCGACATGGTGTAGGCCACCGGGATCGCCAGCACCACCGCGATCACCGCGCTGATCAGTGCCAGGCGCAGGGTCAGCAGCAAGGATTTGAGGTAATAGGGTTCGAGCAATTGGGCATAACTGGCCAGGCTGAACCCGGTCCACTCTGCGCCTTTGGTGCCCACGCTCATGCGCAGCACCAGCAGGCTGGCGGCAATCAGCACGCCCAGAAACAGCATCGACGGCGAGAGGAAAAACCACGCACGCGCCGTCGGCGAAACACCCCGATTTGCGCGCGCGGGAACGGCGGCGACCGGATGAGTCAGAGGTTGGTGTTCCATAGCAAAGGTCTCGTCAATGGAAAGCAGCAAGACTGAGATTCGGCAAAACCTGTGGCGAGGGAGCTTGCTCCCGCTGGGCCGCGAAGCGGCCCCAATGAATAACCGCACTCGTTCAGACAGAAAGAGGTGTTCGGTTTTGTGGCTGCTACGCAGCCAAGCGGGAGCAAGCTCCCTCGCCACAATGGATCTTCAAACCGCAGAAATCAGGAAGAAAAGATTTCCGTGTAACGACGAATCCATTGGTCATGCACGGTGGCCAGGAAGGCGTTGTCGTGCATGATCGCCTTCTCGGCAATCTGCTCCGGCGTGAGGATGTACGGGCTCTTGCGCGCTTCGGCGGAGATGATTGCCTTGGCGTTGACCGGGCCGTTGTAGATGTCCTCGGCCATCTTGCCCTGCACCAGCGGGTCCAGAGAGTGGTTGATGAAGGCGTAGGTCAGGTCGGTATCGCCCGGACGGTTCTTCGGCATTACCGAGAGCATCAGGTCGGTGTAGAAACCTTCCTTCATCCCGAACGTAGCGCCCAGGCCGTAGGCCGGATCGCGGATCTGTTTCGGGAAGAATGCCGGCGCGTACAGGCCGCCCATGTCCAGGGAGCCGGTGCGGAACAGTTCGGCGATCTGGTTCGGGTTTTCACCCAGGGTCACCACACGATCTTTCAGCTCGGCGAGTTTCTTGAAGCCCGGCTCGATGTTGTGCTCGTCACCCCCGGCCAGTTTGGCGGCGATGATGATCAGGTCCATCGCTTCGGTCCAGTTCGGCGGCGGCAGGAAGATGTTCGGCGACAGCTCGGCGTCCCACAGGGCGGCGTAACTGTCCGGCGCTTCCTTGATGGTGCGGGTGCTGTAGACGAGGCTGTTGCACCACAGCAGGTAACCGATGCCGTGACCGTTGGCGCCGGTACGGTATTTCTCCGGAACATCGACCAGGTTGGGAATGCGGTTGAGGTCGGGTTTTTCCAACAGGTTGGCCGCGGCCAGGCCTTCGGCGCCGACGCCGGCCAGGGTGATGATGTCGTACTGCGGACGATCACCGCCGGCCTTGAGTTTGGCGACCATTTCCGAGGTGCTGCCGGTGCGGTCAGCGATGACCTTGCAGCCGTATTTGTCTTCGAAGGTGGCCGCGATGTTACGCAGTGCAGCCAAACCGGTGTCGTCGGACCAGGTCAGCAGGCGCAGGGTTTTGCCCTGGAAGCGTGTGTCGCTGGCATTGGCCTTGACGAAGGGCAAACTCATGGCCGCCGCTGCAACCGAAGCCACGCCCACGGTTTTGATGAATTGACGTCTGTTTAGATCATGCTCGCCCATTACGGACTCCCTTTGTTTTTGTAGGTATAAGGCAGGTCGAAACTGTTGCATCCGCGCGGCCGGTTCAGCGTTATCCCTCGTATTTTCGGGGGTTTGGCTGAACCAGTGAGTTCATCCTGAGGTCGTGCAAAACACCTGACTATCGATAAAAACTCATCGAAGCCATGACACCAGCGCATGCCTCCATACGAGGCATGCGCTGACCTTTTTCGTGCCGTCAGACGGCGCGAATCACGTGTTTGATTTCCTGGAAAGCCTGCAAGCCCCACGGCCCCAATTCGCGGCCGATGCTGCTCTGTTTGTAGCCACCCCAGGCCGTCTGCGGGAAGATCACTTGCGGCGCGTTGATCCACACCAGCCCCGCCTGCAAGGCGTTGGCGACCCGGTCCGCGGCTTCGGCGTCGCGGGTGACCACGCTGGCCACCAGGCCGAACTGGCTGTCGTTGGCCAGGGCAATCGCTTCGGCTTCGGTGGCGAAACTGCGCACGCAGATCACTGGCCCGAAAATCTCTTCACACCACAACGCACTGCCCTGGGGCACTTCGGTGAAAATCGTCGGCCGCAAAAAATAACCGCGGGACAGGTCTGCGGGCCGATTGCCGCCGCAAACCAGTTTGGCGCCAGCATTCAAACCACGATCAATGTGGCCCAGCACACGCTGGTATTGCGCCTGATTGACCAAGGCGCCCATTTCCACGTTCGGGTCGAACGGATCGGCGACGCGAATGGCTTCGGCGCGGGCCTTCAACCGGATGAGGAATTCATCTGCCAATTCGTCAGCGACCAGCACGCGGCTGGTGGCGGAGCACATCTGCCCGGCGTTGAAGAAGCCGCCGCCACAGGCCACTTCCACCGCCAGTTCGATGTCAGCATCGGCGAGCACTAGCAGCGAAGATTTGCCGCCCAGTTCCAGGCTCACGCCTTTCACGGTTTCCGCCGCGCGTTGCATCACCTGCACACCGACCGCGTTGCTGCCGGTGAAGGAGATTTTGGCAATGCGCGGGTCGGCCGACAGCGGCGCGCCAACCGCCAGCCCAGTGCCGCAAACCAGGTTGAACACGCCATCCGGCAAGCCGGCTTCAGCGATGATCGCCGCCAGTTCCAGCTCGGGCAGCGGCGTGACTTCGGACGGTTTGAGCACCACGCAGCAACCGGCCGCCAGGGCTGGGGCAAGTTTCCAGGCGGTGGTGACCATCGGGAAATTCCACGGCACGATCAGGCCGACCACGCCGCACGGTTCACGGCGCACACGGGCGCTGAAATCGTCGGTGGGCAGCTCGACATTGCTGTCTTGTTTGGCATCGAGGCCTTCGGCCAAACCGGCGTAATACTCGAATGTGGCGATCACGTCATCGACGTCGATAGAGGCTTCGAACAGCGGCTTGCCGTTGTTGCTCGACTGCAATTTCATCAAGTGATCGCGTCCGGCCTGCACGCCAGCGGCGATTCTGCGCAGGATCGCGCCGCGCTCGGCGCCGGTGGTTTTCGACCATTCCTTGAAGGCGTCAGTCGCGGCAGTGACGGCTTGATTGACAGACTGCTCATCGCCGCCATTCACGGTGGTCAACAGGGCTTCGGTGGCCGGGTTGATCACGCGCAGATGTTCGTTGCCGGCGGACCATCGGCCGTCGATGTACAGACCGTCCAGGGTCGTTGGAAAACTCATTTCGACACCGCCTTCATCCACGACGTCTGATCGATTTCAATCAGGGTCGGGCCCTGACGATCAGCGGCGGTGCGCAAGGCGCTGCGCAACTGCTCGACACCGTTGACCGCTTCGGCCGCGCAGCCCAACGCCTTGGCCACGCCGATGAAGTCCGGGGTGTAGATGTCCACGCCCACCGGTTCGATGGCGCGGTTGACCATGTATTTCTTGATCTCTTCGTAGCCCTGGTTATTCCACAGCAGCACGATCACCGGGGTGCGCGCTTCAACGGCGCTGGCCAGTTCCGGCAAGGTGAATTGCAGGCCGCCGTCGCCGATCAGGCACACCACCGGAGGACGCGCACCGTTTTCAAGGCTGCCACCGAGCCAGGCGCCGATTGACGCCGGCAAGGCGTAACCGAGAGTGCCGTAACCGGTGGACGAGTTGAACCAGCGACGCGGGCGTTCCGGGTTGAACGTCAGGTTGCCGGTGTACACCGGTTGGGTCGAATCGCCGACGAACACAGCGTCCGGCAATTCGTGCAGCACGGTTTCGAGGAAGCGGGTCTGGGCCAGGGTCGGGGCGTCCCAGGTCGCGGCGAGGTCTTCGCGTAAACGTGCGGCACGGACCTGACCCCAATCGTTGCGACGCTCGGCCAGCGAGTGTTTGGACAGTTCGCCCAGCAGGGCTTGAGCGGCGTTGCGCGAGTCCGCGACCAGGGCGACTTTCGGCGGGTAATTACGCACGGTCTGGTCGGGGTCGATGTCCACGCGCAGCAGCACGCCGGGGATCTCGAAACCGCCGGCAAACGTGACGTCGTAATCGGTCTCGGCCAGTTCGGTGCCGATGGCCAATATCACGTCGGCCTCGGCCACCAGGGCACGGGTCGCAACCAGGCTCTGGGTCGAACCGATCAGCAACGGGTGGCTGGATTCGAGCATGCCTTTGGCATTGATGGTCAGGGCCACCGGCGCGTCCAGCAGTTCGGCCAACTCGGTCAGCTCGGCGGCCGCATCGATGGCACCGCCACCGGCGAGAATCAGTGGACGCTTGGCGCCGGCCAGCAGCGCGGTCATGCGGCTGATGGCGCTTGGCGAGGCACCGGCGCGGTCGATGTTCACCGGGAGACTGGCGAGCAGGTCGTCGGCCTCTTCAACCAGCACGTCCAACGGAATTTCGATGTGCACCGGACGCGGACGACCGGCCTGGAACAGTGCAAACGCACGCGCCAGCACGCCCGGCAATTCCGCCGCCGACATCAGGGTGTGGGAGAACGCCGCCACGCCGCCGACCAATGCACTCTGGTTCGGCAGCTCGTGGAGCTTTCCGCGACCGCCGCCCAACTGGCTGCGCGATTGCACGCTGGAGATCACCAGCATCGGGATCGAGTCGGCGTAGGCCTGGCCCATGGCGGTGGTGATGTTGGTCATGCCTGGGCCGGTGATGATGAAGCACACACCCGGTTTGCCGCTGGTGCGCGCATATCCGTCGGCCATGAAACCGGCGCCCTGTTCGTGACGCGGCGTGACGTGGTTGATACTCGAACGGGCCAGCCCGCGATACAGCTCCACGGTATGCACCCCGGGAATGCCGAACACCTGCTCGACCCCGTAATCTTCGAGTAACTTGACCAATACTTCGCCGCACGTCGCCATGTCATTGCCCTTTTTGTTCGTTTGAGACGCCGGGCCTGCGCAGTGTTTATGATGCGTGGGCAGGTCCAGGGATGGCCTCATTGGAACGGGCGACACGTAGCCGCAACAATGGATAAAAAATCATACTAGCCATGTCCTCACGTCATACCTTGGATCCCAATGAAACGATTGCCTCCCCTGCCGGCACTGCACACTTTTCTGATCACCGCGCAGTGCTGCAACTTCACCCGGGCCGCCGAACAGCTGTACATCACCCAGGGCGCGGTGAGTCGGCAGATCGCCGGGCTGGAAGAACATTTGGGTTATGAACTGTTTATCCGTCAGGCCCGCGGCCTGGACTTGACCGTCGAAGGACGCGAATGGCTGCCACGGGTCCAGCAGATTTTCGGCTTGATCGACGAGGCGGTCGAACAGATCGGCGAGAAGCGCGAAACCCTGCAACTCAAGGCGCCGACGTGCGTGATGCGCTGGCTGCTGCCGCGCCTGGTGCAGTGGCAAAGGGAGCGCCCGGATGTGCCCGTGGAATTGACCACCACGGTGAAACACGGCGTGGATTTTCATCGTGAACAGTTCGATGCGGCGGTGATCTATGGCGTACCGCCGGAGACGTCACTGGCGTCCCATCGGCTGTTCGATGAGCAACTGACGCCGGTCTGCTCCCGACCGTACCTCGAAGGGCCGGTGCCGTTGCAGGCGCCGGAAGATCTGGAACAACACATGCTGTTGCATCCGACCCGCGACGAACGCGATTGGAAAGCCTGGCTGGCCAGCGCCGATGTGCGCTTGAGCAATGTCGGCAAGGGTCAGCATTTCGAAACCCTGGACCTGGCGATGTCGATGGCGTCCCAGGGCACAGGCGTGGCGATCGGGGATTGGTCGTTGATTGGCGATGACCTGAGCGCCGGGCGGCTGGTCATGCCGTTTGAATTGAAGGTGAAGACGGGGTTGGCGTATTACCTGGTGTTCCCGGAAAAACCCGGACCTTCGCCGAAATTGCGCGAGTTGTTGGGGTGGTTGGTGGAGCAGGCTCAGAGTCGCTGAAAAGCTGAAAAGCTGAAAAGCTTCGCGAGCAAGCCCGCTCCCACAGGAGAATGCATTCCAATGTGGGAGCGGGCTTGCTCGCGAATGGTTTCAGCCGCGCTATCAATACCCGACAGTGAACCGCTGACGCGAATGCTTCGGCGCTTCCACTTCATCGATCAGCGCAATCGCGTAATCGGCAAACGTGATCCAGCTGCGCCCTGCACCGCTCACCAGCAAATCGTCCTTGCCCACCCGAAACGCCCCCGTGCGTTCACCTTCGACAAACTCCGCCGACGGTGACAGGAAGGTCCAGTCCAGATCCTTTTCCTGACGCAGGTTCCCAAGAAACTTAGCCCCGGCGCTCGCCTCTGCCTTGTACTCCTCCGGAAAGCCCTTGCTGTCGATGACGCGAATGCCATCCGGCAACAACAAAGAACCCGCACCGCCCACCACCAGGAGACGCTTCACCCCGGCCTTTTTCACCGGCCCGACCACGGCGCTGGCCGTAAGGGTCGCGAAGTGCGCCGCGCTGATGACCACGTCATGGCCTTCGACGGCGGCTTGCAACGCCTCAGCATCAAGGGCATCGACGTTCCTGGTAACCACACCGGCACGCGGGCCGATCTTCGAGGTGTCGCGGGCAATGGCCGTGACGCTATGACCTCGACGCAGGGCTTCTTCCAGCAATTGGCTGCCGGCACGGCCGGTGGCACCGATGATTGCGATTTTGCTCATGACGTTCTCCAGTTGGCTTGGGTATATCTGACGTTTGCAGCGAGTGCGATCACGCAATCCTGTGGCGAGGGAGCTTGCTCCCGTTCGGCTGCGCAGCAGTCGTAAACCTGAGAATGCCCTGTGGCTGACACACTGCAGGGGAGCGCTTCGCACTGGAGCGCCAGCCCGGTCCAGCGGGAGCAAGCTCCCTCGCCACAGTTAATCCCCTCGCCACATAAACTCATTCACCCCACTTCATCTCGCCCTTGGCGACTTTCGCACTCAGCTCCAGCGAGCTCTCTTCGCCCAGGGTCGGGAAGCGCTTTTTCATCGCGGCGATCAGCGCGGCGGAGTCTTTGGCCTTGGCGGTTTCTTCGTCGAAGGCCTTGATGTAATCGGCGGTGAACTGCACGGCGGCCAACGAACGGGCGCTCTGCCCCAGGTAATGCCCCGGCACGATGGTTTTCGGTTTCAGGGTTTCGATGGCGTGCAGCGTAGCCAGCCAATCGGTGTGGGATTGCGCGGTTTGCGTGTCAGCCATCCACACGTGGATGTTTTCTGCCACGACCACCCCACCGACCACGGCCTTGAGCGACGGGATCCACACAAAGGTCCGGTCTGGCTGTTTGCCGTCCAGGCCCACCACCTGCAACTTCTGCCCTTCGAGCATCAGACTGTCGCCCTTGAGTACGCCGGGCACAATGGTTTTGGCCGGCACGTCGGCGCCCATTTTCGGGCCCCAGAACGCCAGTTTGCCGTCAACGGTGTGCTTGATGTGATCAACGGTTGGCTGCGAGGCCAGCACTTTGGCGTTCGGGAACGCGGCGGTCAGGGTGTCGAGGCCGAAGTAGTAATCCGGGTCACCGTGGCTGATGTAGATGGTGGTCAGTTGCTTGCCGCTGGCGCGGATTTTCTCGACCACCTGTTCGGCCTGGGATTTGCCGAATTGCGCGTCGACCAGAATCGCTTCTTTCTCGCCGCTGACCAGAACCGAGGTCACCGGGAAGATCGCCTTGTCGCCCGGGTTGTACACGTCCAGGGTCAGGGTCGATGCCGCAGCGGCGTGGGCCGCGAAGCCGAGGGTGGCGGTGGCCAGCAAAATGCGCTTGAGAAAGGTGAAGCCGATCATCTGTTGCTCCGTTGTCCGAATGCCGTGTCTGGCGATGGGGACAGAGCTTAGTTGCATGACTCAGTACAAAAAATGCGATGCTTGAACATAGTTTGTTTCTGAAAGCGGGCAAATCATGGATCGTCTACAAGCAATGCGAGTGTTCGTCTCAGTGGTCGACCTCGGCAGCCAGTCGGCCGCCGCCGATCATCTGGACCTGTCACGGCCGGTGGTTTCGCGTTATCTGGCCGAGCTGGAGGATTGGGTGGGTGCGCGCCTGATGCACCGCACCACTCGCAAATTGAGCCTGACGGCTGCAGGCAGCGAAATCCTGCCTCGCTGTCGGCAGATGCTCGACCTGTCCACCGACATGCAAGCAGCGGTCAGCGAGCCGGATGAGGCGCCACGTGGCCTGCTGCGCATCAGTGTCAGCACTTCGTTCGGCCAGGCGCAACTGGCGGATGCAGTGGCCGCGTACGTCAAACGTTACCCCGGTGTCAGCATCGACATGCAGATGCTCGACCGCACGGTGAATCTGGTGGATGAACGCATCGACCTGGCGATTCGCACCAGCAACGACCTGGACCCGAACCTGATCGCCCGGCGGCTGACGGTCTGCCGCTCGGTGATCTGCGCCTCCCCCGCCTACTTGAGCGAACACCCGACGCCGCAACGGGTCGAGGACTTGAGCCAGCACAACTGCCTGACCCACTCCTATTTCGGCAAAAGCCTGTGGCATTTCGAGGAGGACGGCGAGCCGGTGTCGGTGCCGGTGCAGGGCAACATCAGCGCCAATGAAGCCAGCACCTTGCTGCGCGCAACCATGGCCGGTGCGGGGGTGGCGATGCTGCCCAGTTATCAAGCGGGTGTGCATATCCACAGCGGCGAGCTGATCCGCCTGCTGCCCCAGGCCGAGCCACGGCAGATGAGCGTGTACGCGGTGTACGCCTCACGCAAGCACATGCCGGCGGCGCTGCGCAGCATGCTGGATTTTCTGGTGCTCAGGTTTCCCGAAGAACCAACATGGGATATCGGCCTGTAACCGAATCAAATGTGGGAGCGGGCTTGCTCGCGAATGCTGTGTGTCAGCCAACATTGATGCCGACTGACCCACCGCTTTCGCGAGCAAGCCCGCTCCCACAGTTCGATTGGGGATACCGCTGACTATGCGCTCGACACCCTCCCACAGGGGTATCAGTGTTCTGAATGGCGGGATAATTACGTAGACCGTGTGACTGGCAACTCACCCGCGCTGACCTATGCTGAAAGTAATACCGAAGGGTATTCGTTCAGAGGTCAACGCCATGAACACCAAAACAAGAAGATACGTCGCCATTTTCGTCACCTGCGCAGCGACGCTGGCGTTGTATGGTACCGCCGCCTGGCGTGTCGAGCAGTTGCGACAACTGCCCCGTGACTACGCGAGTTGTAACTTCGAGCGCTGCATTCCCCACAACGCGACCCTCAACGCCCTTCGGTAACGAAGGCGCTCAGGCCTCGTTATCCTGATCGGCCTTCAAGCGGTCGCGAAAAGCCTTGGGCGAGATCCCCACCCGGCGTCGGAACAGGCGCGTGAAGTTGGTCGGATCGGAAAACCCCAACACGTCAGACATTTCGTAAATGGTCATGCTGGTGTAGGTCAGCAGGCGTTTGGCTTCCAGCAACTGGCGCTCGTGCATGATCTGCAACGCCGGCTGCCCCGCCAGCTCGCGGCAGGTGCCGTTGAGGTGCGAGACAGAAATCCCCAGCCGATGCGCCAGGTCCTCGACCTTGACGTGCTGACGATAGGTCTCTTCCACCAGCTGGATAAAACCGTTGAGGTATTCCCGGGCGCGATGCGGACGCTGACTGGCATCACGGCGCGAAATCACCTGACGGCTGACCCACACCATGATCACGCTGACCAGCGAATGCATGAGCATTTCGCGCGCGGGCTGGTGGCCGGTGTATTCGTCTTGCAGCGCTGAAAACAGGCTATTGAGGTACTCGCTTTCCTGGCCCGCCGGATAACTTTCGGCTTGGGCCAGCGCGTTCACCGAGTTGCCCAGTTGCGCCTGAAGATGAGCAATCAACGGCGCGGCCAGGGTAACGACGAACCCTTCGACGTCCTCGGAGAACCGGTAACCATGCACCGATAACGGCGGCAGGATCAGGATCGCCGGTTCAGTCAGTTGCGTCTGTTTGCCTTCGATTTCAAGCTCTGCCTGACCTTTGAATACGAAGAGTAACTGGCATAAATCAGCGTGACGGTGGGGTTTGATTTCCCACTGGTGTTCGCGGCTGCGTTTGGAAATGGTTTCACAGTGCAACAAGTCAGGGGTCGGCCAGTCCAGGCTTTCACCGTAGAGCTTGAACACTGGAATCGAAGGCAGGTCAGGCTTGTTCATCACTTCAATCCAGGCCTCAGAGGGTTACGGGCGATAATCGCACCGATTGGCAGAATGTACAGGTATCGGCTCAGTTTTCACCTTCAATTGACAGACCCGCAAGGGAAAAATGCAAGCACTCGATCCATAAAAATCATTCACCGGCCGTGGTCGCGTGAAGCTTGCGAGTCATAAAAACAATGAAAACACTGAAAACCCAAATCGCCATCATTGGCGCCGGTCCCTCCGGTTTGCTGCTAGGCCAATTGCTGCATAACGCCGGAATCGACACCCTGATCCTCGAACGCCAGACCCCCGACTATGTGCTCGGCCGAATCCGCGCCGGTGTCCTCGAACAAGGCATGGTAGAGCTGTTGCGTCAGGCCGGAGTGGGTCAGCGCATGGACGCCGAAGGGCTGGTCCATGGTGGTTTCGAACTGGCCCTCGACGGCCGCCAGGTGCACATCGATCTGCAAGCCCTGACCGGTGGCAAAACCGTAATGATCTATGGCCAGACCGAAGTCACCCGCGACCTGATGGCCGCTCGTCGGGAGGCTGGCGCGCAGACGATTTATGAAGCCGGCAACGTCGAACCGCACGGGATGAAAACCGAAGAGCCGTTCGTGACGTTTGAGAAGGATGGCGAGACCTGGCGCCTCGATTGCGACTACATCGCCGGGTGCGACGGTTTCCATGGCGTGGCGCGGCAGTCGATTCCTGCCGAGTGCCTGAAGGTTTTCGAGCGGGTCTATCCGTTCGGCTGGCTCGGGATTCTCGCCGATACGCCGCCGGTCCACGACGAGTTGGTGTACGCCCGCCACGCGCGCGGTTTTGCCCTGTGCAGCATGCGCTCGGCAACCCGCACGCGTTATTACCTCCAGGTGCCGGCGGACGAGAAGGTCGAGGATTGGCCGGACCAGCGATTCTGGGATGAACTCAAGTCGCGTCTGCCTGCGGCGCTGGCCGACACCCTTGTGACCGGGCCGTCCATCGAAAAGAGCATCGCGCCGCTGCGCAGTTTCGTGGTCGAACCGATGCAGTACGGGCGGATGTTCCTGGTCGGCGACGCGGCGCACATCGTCCCGCCCACCGGCGCCAAAGGCCTGAACCTGGCGGCCAGCGACGTCAGCACCTTGTTCACTATTTTGCAGAAGGTGTACAACGAGGGGCGACTGGACTTACTGGAGAAGTATTCTGAAATCTGCCTGCGCCGGGTCTGGAAAGCCGAACGGTTTTCCTGGTGGATGACCTCGATGCTGCACCGCTTCGATGATCACGACGCCTTCAGCCAGCGCATCTGCGAGTCGGAGCTGGATTACTTCGTAAACTCCGAAGCCGGTCGAAAAACCATTGCAGAAAATTACGTCGGGCTTCCTTATGAGGCTATCGAATAGCCTGCTATCGACTTACACTGGCGAGCACCGCCGCTCGCCTTGCTTCGTGCGGGTCAATCACTGCCCGCAGGTTTTCAGCCGTGACCAATCTCCACCAGCCTGAAACGCCCAAACCGGCCATTCGCAGCGTGTTGATCGCCCTGATGCTGGCGATCTTTCTCGGCGCACTGGACCAAACCATCGTCGCCGTTTCAATGCCGGCCATCTCCGCGCAATTCAAGGACGTCAGCCTGCTGGCCTGGGTGATTTCCGGCTACATGGTGGCGATGACGGTGGCGGTGCCGATCTACGGCAAGCTCGGCGATCTGTACGGCCGGCGCAAGTTGATGCTGTTCGGCATGGGGCTGTTCACCCTCGCCTCGTTGTTCTGCGGCATGGCCCAGAGCATGGAGCAGCTGGTGCTGGCGCGGATCATTCAGGGCATCGGCGCGGGCGGGATGATTTCGGTCAGCCAGGCGATCATCGGCGACATCGTCCCGCCCCGGGAGCGCGGTCGTTATCAGGGTTATTTCAGCAGCATGTACGCCGTGGCCAGTGTCGCCGGCCCGGTGCTCGGCGGTTACATGACCGAATACCTGTCGTGGCGCTGGGTGTTTTTGATCAACCTGCCGCTGGGCCTGGGTGCCTGGCTGGTGGCCAATCGCACGCTGGTGGGTTTGCCCGTGCCACAACGCCAACCGATCATCGATTACCTCGGCACGCTGCTGATGATTATCGGTTTGACTGCCTTGCTACTGGGCATCAGCGAAGTCGGTCAGGGCCACTCATGGCGCAGCGCCGAAGTGCTGGGCCTGCTTGGGTGCGCAGTGCTGGTGCTGGCGCTGTTCGTCTGGCATGAGCGCCGGGCGCGGGAGCCGTTGCTGCCGATGCACCTGTTCGCCAACCGCAACGCGATCCTGTGCTGGTGCACGATTTTCTTCACCAGTTTCCAGGCGATCTCGCTGATCGTGCTGATGCCGCTGCGCTTCCAGAGCGTCACCGGCGCCGGGGCCGACAGCGCCGCGCTGCACCTGTTGCCGCTGGCCATGGGCTTGCCGATCGGTGCGTATTTCGCCGGGCGCCGGACTTCCGTGACGGGGCGCTACAAACCCATGATCCTGACCGGTGCCGTACTTATGCCAATCTCGATTCTCGGCATGGCCTTCAGTCCGCCTCAGGCTTTTTTGCTCAGCAGTCTGTTTATGTTGCTCAGCGGGATCGCCAGCGGCATGCAATTCCCGACGTCATTGGTCGGCACGCAGAACTCGGTGGAACAGCGGGACATCGGCGTCGCCACCAGCACCACCAACCTGTTCCGCTCGCTGGGCGGCGCGGTGGGCGTGGCGCTGATGTCGGCGCTGCTGCTAGCATTGCTGCAGGATTCGAGCTTCGCCCACCTGGCCGGTTCGTCGACGATTGCCGAGGGCGGTTCTGGGAATGTGTTGCTGGACGGTTTGAACGCTGCGCCGGGGGAAGCGCAGAACGCCTTGCGCGCCGAATTGCTGCTGACCTTTCAGCATTTATTGATGGTCAGTGCGGCGGTGTCGTTGTTAGGGCTGGCGGCGGCGGTTGCGATGCCGAACATGCTGTTGCGTGGGCGGGAGGATAAGGTTCGATAGGGGGACCGAGTTGCCTGCATTCGCGAGCAAGCCCGCTCCCACAGGGTTCTCGGTCGTACACAAGATCTGTGAACACTGGAGATCCCTTGTGGGAGCGGGCTTGCTCGCGAAAGCGGTCTACAGGCCACGGTGAATCAAGGGCTGTAATACCCGACAGCCACCAGAAAATGCCCGACCTTTTTCAGGTAGGCATGTTTGTCCTCAACCTTGCCGGTCACCGGGTTTTTCCAGCGGTATTCGTATTCGCCGTAATCCTGTTTGGCAATCAATGCCAGGATCGGCTCGCCCACCGGTTTGCCTTCCGGGTCCTTGATCTTGCCAAAATCGGTGTTGATCAGCCGCAGGTTGGTGCCGTGAGCCACGTAACGCTGGGTGTTCAGGTCGACCACGAAGACGTACAGGTCATCCTGCAAATACCCGCCCTTGAGGGAGTTGATCGCGGTCAGCGTGCCCTTCTCGTCCTTGGCAAGATCAGTCGCCGCTTTGTTGAGCAAGGCCATCGCCTGCTCCGCCGACGCCCGTGGCAGGTAGTAACCCACGGCGAGAATCCGCTGGCCAACACGCTGATAGAACACATGCTTGCGCTCGACCTTGCCGTCGGACCAGTTCTGCCAGCGGTATTCAGCCTGCTGGATGCCATTGCCTTCTGGCACGTTCAAGGCGTCTTTGAAGGCTTTCTGCAAATCCGGGCCGAGGGTTTCAGACACATCACGCCCGATCAACGCCGAAGACGGGCCACCACTGGCGAGCATCACGCCCTTGGTATCGACCACGAAGACGTAACGATCCTTATCGACAAACTCGCCCTGACGGCTGAACGCTGCGAAGGCCTTGTCGCCGTTGTCGTGGTAGTAGGCCAAGGCTTTTTCCAGCAAGGCCTTGGCGGCCTGGCTGTCATCCTTTTCCGCCGTAGTGGCCTGAACCTGCCCCAGGCACAGCAACAGCATCCCCCCCAGCACGGCCAACTTGTGCAGACCCCCCATAGCGCATCCCCTCGTTCTTGTCGGTGTTTCAAGAGCGTAGACGGCTATGGGATATGTACGAATATTCAGGAAAGCGCCGGCCATCGCGGCAAATGGGGTTTGTGTGGCGAGGGAGCTTGCTCCCGCTGGGGCGCGAAGCGGCCCCAAAACCATTCACCGCAGTTATTCAGTCAGATCGGCAGTGCCTCGTTGACGACTGCTTCGCAGCCGAACGGGAGCGAGCTCCCTCGCCACAGGATCCAGCAACCGCGCTATTGCGCCCGGGCGCGGAGTTGCTGCTGCAGATTCTGGATCTGCGCCTGAAGGGTGTTGATGTTGCGGGTGGTCTGCCCG
Organism: Pseudomonas sp. LBUM1660; assembly: GCF_059695935.1. NCBI lineage: Bacteria > Pseudomonadati > Pseudomonadota > Gammaproteobacteria > Pseudomonadales > Pseudomonadaceae > Pseudomonas > Pseudomonas sp. LBUM1660. Next base: position 4,966,576 of record NZ_CP166795.1, read on the forward strand.
CGGAAGGCGTCGAACTCGGCGGTATTGGTGACGCCTTGCGCGGCAGCCGGGCGGTTGTCCTGCTGGCTTTTGAGCACGATCATGTCTTGCTCCAGACGATCGATGGCGGCGCTCGGGTTGCCCTGTTTCTTCAGCGCAACGATGTCGGCGCCGAGGCTTTTGAGCTGGGCGTCGAATTTGCTGGTGTCGTCCAGGGCATTTTTCAACGCAGCCAACTCGGTGCTCAAGGCTTTGACCTGCGCCTGCAATTGCGTGTTAGCGGTCTGGTGTTCGGTGCTCTGGGCGGTCATTTGCGCCAGGCGTTTGTCCAGATCGGTGGTTTGCGCAGTCATCAGTGCCAAGCGCTTGTCCAGATCGCTGGTCTGACCGACTACACCTTGCTGCTGCTTGCTTTGATCCTGCAGTTGGTTTTCCAGCTGCTTGATTTGCAGCTTCAGGGCTTCGCTGCCGCTGGTGACGTTGGTCTGGCTGGCGACCACCTTGCCGGAAATGTCCTGCAAGCGCCCCGCCGCATCCTCACTGATCCGCGCGAAACTTTCCTGGGTGGCCACCAGTTGCTGTTCCATCAGCGAAATCTGCTGAAAGCTCCACCAGGCAAGGCCGGCGAACGCGAAGAACAAAGCGCCGACCAAGGCCCACAGAGGACCGGTGCTGGCACTTTTGACTTTGACCACCGGCGCCGTGCGCGAATGCACGGAGGTGCGTTTCGAGGTCGGAAAATCATCGTCATCGGGGATGTCTGCACGCAGGCTCGGGACATCATCGAAGTCGTCGTTGGCATCGTTACGCATGGACATTGAGTCAACCTTTGTGGAACGCGGTGATGGCTATAGGCGGCGAGTATAAACCCCACTGCCGCAGCGATTGACCCTCAACGCCAAACTCGGTTCAGTGCTGGCGGGTTTGTCACTGCAAAAGTCAGCGAATGTCCTGAGCTTTCCACCAGCCGCAAAATTCATCGAGGGCCGTCCAGAGACTGACTTTCGGATCGTAGTCCAGATAATGCCGGGCGCGGCTGATGTCCAGGGTGAAATTTTTGTTCATGACCTGCATGCCCAGTCGCGACAGCGTCGGCTCGGGACGGCCCGGCCACAATTTGCACACCCCTTCGTTGAGCGCGGCAACGCTGTAGGCCAGACCGTAGGAACGGTAGCGCGTCACTTGTGGGACTTCCATCTTGCGCATGACGTAATTGACCACGTCCCACAACGGCACCGGGGTACCGTTGCTAATGTTGTAGGCCTTGCCCAGCGCCGAACCGCTGGCCAGCAAGCTGCTCAGCAACGCTTCATTGAGGTTCTGCACGCTGGTGAAATCGACTTTGTTCAGGCCGTTGCCGATGATCGCCAGGCGTCCCTTGCGCTGCATCTTCAGCAGTCGCGGGAAGATGCTCATGTCACCCGCTCCTGTCACGAAGCGCGGGCGCAGGGCCAGGGTTTCGAGACCGAATTCCTGTGCACCAAAGACCTTTTGCTCGGCGAGGAATTTGGTGGCGGCGTAGGGATGCTTGAAACGTTTAGGCACTTGTTCTTCGGTCAGCCCCAGATGATCACGACCATCGAAGTAGATCGACGGCGACGACAAATGCACCAGGCGCCGGACCCGCTGTTTCAGGCAGGCCTCGACCACGTTTTCGGTGACCTGCACGTTGCCTTGATGAAAGTCCTGATAACGTCCCCATAAACCGACCGCGCCGGCGCAATGCACCACCGCTTCGACATCGGAACACAGCTCGCGCGCCAGTTCCGGGTCACTCAAGTCGCCCGGGATAAACTCGGCGCCACGGCGCACCAGGTGTTCGACGCTTTCGGCCCGGCGACCGTTGACCCGCACGTCCAGGCCCTGCTCCAGGGCGAAACGCGCAAAGCGCCCGCCAATGAAGCCGCTTGCGCCGGTGACCAGAATTTTCATGTAGAGCTCCGATGTCTTTCGTTTTGCGTAATGCGTAATGCGTAAGTCTTGACGCTGCCCGTCAGTCCAACGGCACCAGCCATTGCTTCGACGAACGCACCAATTGATCGGTCAGCAACCCCAACAGCTGACCGCCATTGCGCCAATGATGCCAGTACAGCGGCACATCGATGGGCTTATCTGGCAAAAGCTCCTGCAAGACACCCCGTTCCAGCTGCTCGCGCACCTGTAATTCGGGCACCAGACCCCAGCCAAGTCCGGCTTCGGTCAAGCGAATGAAGCCCTCAGACGATGGGCATAAATGGTGCTCGAAACCGCCATCGACACCGAGGGAGGCGAGGTAGCGATGCTGTAGGAAATCGTCCGGGCCGAACACCAGCGCCGGGGTTTTTGCCAGCAGATCCGCACGCACACCCTCAGAAAAATGCCGGGCGATAAACGCCGGGCTGGCCAGCGCGCGATAACGCATGGCACCCAACAACACGCTGCGCGCGCCAGCCACCGGGCGCTCGCTGGCGCAGATGCACGCGGCCACTTCGCCAGCGCGCATGCGTTTGAGGCCGACCGTCTGGTCTTCGACGACCAGGTCCAGCAGCAGGTGTTGCTCGGCGCAGAAATCACTGACGGCTGCGGCCCACCACGTCGCAAGGCTGTCGGCGTTCAGCGCGATGCGCAGGCGTTCCGGCAGACCCTCTTCGTCCAGCGCGGGCACCAGCGTCTGTAGATCCCGCTCAAGCAAACGCACCTGCTGGACATGGTTGAGCAGTCGCCGACCAATCTCGGTGGGCGCCGGCGGCGTCACCCGCACAAGCACCGGCTGGCCAACCCGCGCCTCCAGCAGCTTGATGCGCTGGGAAATCGCCGATTGCGACAAGCCCAACACCTGCGCGGCGCGTTCGAATCCGGCCTGCTCGACCACCGCGGCCAGAGCAGAAAGCAATTTATAGTCGAACATCAGTTTTCCTAATGAGCGATCAGCATGATTGGTTTTTCTTATACCGCGTTGCACCGGAGAATAGCCAGCAAGCACTCTTGAACAGGAACACCGACATGGCTGGCGAAACTTCATTGGCAACGCTGCTACGCAGCATGAGCCCGCAGCTCAACGACGGCGAATACGTGTTCTGCACCCTGCGCGACGGTAAGTTGCCCGCTGGCCTTGAGATCGTCGGCAGCTTTCGCGAGCAGGAAGGGCTGACCGTCATTCTCGAACGTTCCCACGCCGAGAAGGCTGGTTTCAGCTTCGACTACGTCGCAGCCTGGATCACCTTGAACGTGCACTCGGCCCTCGAAGCCGTCGGCCTGACAGCCGCCTTCGCCACAGCACTGGGCCAGGCCGGCATCAGTTGCAACGTGATCGCCGGTTACTACCACGACCATTTATTCGTCGGTCAGGCCGATACCCAACACGCAATGCAAGTGTTGCGCGACCTGGCAGCCCACGCGGAGTAAACCCTTATGTGGCAAAGCTATGTGAACGGCCTGTTGGTGGCCGCCGGGCTGATCATGGCGATCGGCACTCAGAACGCGTTTGTGCTGGCGCAGAGCCTTCGGCGTGAACACCACCTGCCCGTGGCGGCGTTGTGCGTGACCTGCGACGCCTTGCTGGTAGCCGCCGGGGTATTCGGGCTGGCGACGGTGCTGGCGCAAAACCCGACCCTGTTGGCGGTCGCCCGCTGGGGTGGCGCAGTCTTTCTGATTTGGTATGGCAGTCAGGCACTGCGTCGGGCCTGCTCGAAACAAAGTCTGCAACAAGGTGAAAACCAGACAGTGCGTTCGCTGCGTGCGGTGATGCTCAGCGCGTTGGCGGTGACGTTGCTCAACCCGCACGTTTATCTGGATACGGTGTTGTTGATCGGCTCCCTCGGCGCGCAGCAAACCGAGCCCGGCGCTTATGTCGTGGGCGCGGCCAGTGCGTCGTTGCTGTGGTTTTTCACTTTGGCACTCGGTGCTGCATGGTTGGCGCCCTGGCTGGCTCGGCCGAGCACTTGGCGGATTCTTGATCTGTTGGTGGCGGTGATGATGTTTGCAGTGGCGTTTCAATTAATCGTCGCGCCCTGATTATTCCAAAAGGCTCTGGAACCTCTATCCCACACAGTTGTTGCGTGGTTATGCCGCACCCCCGGTGCTATGATCCGATCCGATGCGCCGCAAAGAGTACAAACTCCCCGGCGCGTGTCTGGCCGCCCGTGATCGGCCTTGCGCTCACCGCAACTGACCTGATTAGGAGAATCATCATGGCTTTCGAACTGCCGCCGCTGCCTTACGCACACGATGCCCTGCAGCCGCACATTTCCAAGGAAACTCTGGAATACCACCACGACAAGCACCACAACACCTACGTCGTGAACCTGAACAACCTGGTGCCAGGCACCGAGTTCGAAGGCAAGACCCTGGAAGAAATCGTCAAATCTTCCTCGGGCGGTATCTTCAACAACGCCGCTCAGGTTTGGAACCACACTTTCTACTGGAACTGCCTGGCGCCAAACGCTGGCGGTCAACCAACCGGCGCACTGGCTGAAGCCATCAACGCAGCCTTCGGTTCGTTCGACAAGTTCAAAGAAGAATTCAGCAAAACCTCCATCGGCACCTTCGGTTCCGGTTGGGGCTGGCTGGTGAAAAAGGCTGACGGTTCCCTGGCCCTGGCCAGCACCATCGGCGCCGGCAACCCGCTGACCAGCGGCGACACCCCGCTGCTGACCTGCGACGTCTGGGAACACGCTTACTACATCGACTACCGCAACGTTCGTCCGAAATACGTCGAAGCGTTCTGGAACCTGGTCAACTGGAAATTCGTGGCTGAGCAATTTGAAGGCAAAACCTTCAAGGCTTAAGCTCGATGCCAGACAGAAAACCCGGCTATATGCCGGGTTTTTTATGGCCTGGAGAAATCAGGCTGCTTGCGGATCGACGTTATCCAAGGCTCGGTTCACCGCCAACTCAGCCAGCATGATGATCTGCTGAATTGCCAACACCGTATTGCGCTGCGGGCCAATCAGGTTCGCCGCGAAATCGCTGGCCATGACACTCGCCGAAGCCAGGGACTCGCAGGCTTGGGCCAGGAGACTTTCGGTGTCCATGTTGGGGGCGATCATGAACATCGTGCTGGGGCGACGGGTTTTTTCGAGGTATGGGGCTGGCGGGTCGAGGTAGTAATCGAGGGCGCGTTTTATGGCTTCGCGGTCTCGCAGGAGTGCTTCGGATTGGGTGTCTTCGGCGCCTGGGGTGGTGGTGTTGAAGGGTGGGTCGGGGATCAATTTGTCCATTGAATTTCTCCAGCGTTGGAGCCTCCACTTGCCGCTTCTCACACGGCAAAGAGGTGGCAGCTATGTGCGAGGTGAGAAGACCGGTTATGGACACCCGGCCGGACCGAAGTCCGCCCGCACACAGCCGCCATAACGCAAATACTGGCAGCGAGTAAGCTGGCGGCGATTATGCGTGTACAGACACTGGATGACCATAAGTTGCTGGGCTCTCACACCCGGCCGCTGAGTTTTCAGCGACAGCCAGAGGTTAGAGAGACTGCTTCCTACCCGGCAACCTGAAAAATGCGTGGGAAATCGCTGTGTTTCTTACACATCTTTCAACACACAAAATGGAACGCGGAGCGTCCCGGGCGGCATTCCCACGCGGAGCATGGGAACGATCAATCGGAGGCAACAGGAAGAGATTGGTCGGCTGTCAGGCCGCCATCGCTGGCAGGCCAGCTCCCACAATGGATCGGCGTACGCCGTCCGCTTCTCACCACTCATTAGGCCGAGCGTTAGCTCGCCTGCAGCTCTTGATCTTGATCCACCCGCCCCGTCGGGAGGCTGAGTGGAGGCGTTCATCTGGGGGGTAGGCGCGTAGCGCCGTGCGGCGAAGCCGCACACATCGAGAGGAGGTCGAAGCGAAGCCGACCGGAGGCGATGCCCCCAGATGAATGCCGGAGCGAAGGAACGCCGAGCCCAGGCGAGGGGCCGGACGTTGGGGCGAAGACCTTTGCTTCCTTTGGGGCGTTTGCCAAAGGGAGTCGCCGTAAGGGCGAAACCATAAGCAGCCGTTACCGCAGCAATGGATATGTACACAACCAACAAGAACATGGTCGGCTACCAGGCCGCCTTCGCGAGCAAGCCCGCTCCCACAATGAAATGACGTACGCCTGAAAGAGATTGGTCGGCTTTAAGGCCGCCAAGCAACCAAGCCAATCTCGGACAATGAAACCAGCATTCAGCCCCTTGCCCCCACGCCACAGCAGGCTAACATCAACAAAAGGAAAAATAGTCCCAATCCCCCTCAAGTTGAAGGACCCAACTACCGACACAGTGCTAATAGGGCAAATACTCAAAACAACAGCATTTCTGCCAAGCTGAAGGCAAAAAAACCTGAGATTGAATGTCCCTTTGACTGCCATCACGGGATTGCCAATACTCATGGCAACTTGATGCTACCCGCACGGAACAAGGAATAACCCTTTGAAGCTGGAACTCAAGAACAGCTTGTCGGTGAAGTTGCTCCGGGTCGTGCTCCTGTCGGCATTGATCGTCGGCGTAGTCTTGAGCTGCGCGCAGATTGTTTTCGATGCCTATAAAACACGCCAAGCCGTGGCCAACGATGCCGAGCGCATCCTCGACATGTTCCGCGACCCCTCCACCCAGGCCGTCTACAGCCTGGACCGGGAAATGGGCATGCAGGTCATCGAAGGCCTGTTCCAGGACGAAGCCGTGCGCCAGGCCTCCATCGGCCATCCCAACGAAGCCATGCTCGCGCAAAAGTCTCGTGAGTTGCAGCATTCCAACAGTCGCTGGCTGACCGACCTGATCCTCGGCAAGGAACGCACCTTTACCACCCAACTGGTAGGCCGCGGCCCCTACAGCGAGTATTACGGCGACCTGAGCATCACCCTCGACACCGCCACCTACGGGCAGGATTTCATCGTCAGTTCGGTCATCATCTTCATCTCTGGCGTATTGCGCGCCCTGGCCATGGGCCTGGTGCTGTACCTGGTCTACCACTGGTTGCTGACCAAACCGCTGTCGCGAATCATCGAACACCTGACCGAAATCAATCCGGACCGCCCCAGCGAACACAAGATTCCGCTGCTCAAGGGTCACGAAAAGAACGAACTGGGTATCTGGATCAGCACCGCCAACCAGTTGCTCGAATCCATCGAGCGCAACACCCACCTGCGACACGAAGCGGAAAACAGCCTGCTGCGCATGGCCCAGTACGACTTCCTCACAGGCCTGCCGAACCGCCAGCAATTACAGCAACAACTGGACAAGATCCTCGTCGACGCCGGCAAATTGCAAAGACGGGTTGCGGTGCTGGTGGTGGGCCTGGACGACTTCAAAGGCATCAACGAACAGTTCAGCTACCAGACCGGCGACCAATTGCTGCTGGCCCTGGCCGATCGCCTGCGCGCTCACAGCGGTCGCCTCGGTGCCCTCGCCCGTCTCGGTGGTGACCAGTTCGCCCTGGTCCAGGCCGATATCGAACAACCTTACGAAGCCGCCGAACTGGCGCAAAGCATTCTCGATGATCTGGAAGCGGCGTTTGCCCTCGATCATCAGGAAATCCGCCTGCGCGCGACCATCGGCATCACCCTGTTTCCCGAGGATGGCGACAGCACCGAGAAACTGCTGCAAAAAGCCGAGCAGACCATGACGCTGGCGAAAACCCGCTCGCGCAACCGTTATCAGTTCTACATCGCCAGCGTCGACACCGAGATGCGTCGCCGCCGGGAACTGGAGAAAGACCTGCGCGACGCCCTGCGGCGGGACCAGTTCTACCTCGTCTACCAACCGCAGATCAGCTACCGCGATCACCGGGTGGTGGGTGTCGAGGCCCTGATTCGATGGCAGCATCCCGAGCATGGCCTGGTGCCGCCGGACCTGTTTATCCCGTTGGCCGAGCAGAACGGCACCATCATCGCCATTGGCGAATGGGTACTGGATCAAGCGTGCAAGCAATTACGCGAATGGCACGATCAGGGTTTCCTGGACCTGCGCATGGCGGTGAACCTTTCGACCGTGCAACTGCACCACGCCGAGCTGCCGCGAGTGGTCAATAATCTGTTGCAGATGTACCGCCTTCCACCCCGCAGCCTGGAGCTGGAAGTCACCGAAACCGGCCTGATGGAAGACATCAGCACCGCCGCCCAGCACCTGTTGAGCCTGCGCCGCTCCGGCGCATTGATTGCGATCGACGACTTCGGCACCGGTTATTCGTCCTTGAGCTACCTGAAAAGCCTGCCGCTGGACAAGATCAAGATCGACAAGAGCTTCGTGCAGGACCTGCTCGATGACGACGACGATGCCACCATCGTTCGAGCGATCATCCAGCTGGGCAAGAGCCTGGGCATGCAGGTGATTGCCGAAGGCGTGGAAACCGCCGAGCAAGAGGCCTACATCATCTCCGAAGGCTGCCACGAAGGTCAGGGCTACCACTACAGCAAACCGCTGCCGGCACGGGAATTGAGCGCCTACCTGAAACAGGCCCAGCGCAGTAACGCGGCCATTTTGTAGATATCAAAAGATCGCAGCCTCGTTTCACTCGACAGCTGCTACGGGCCCGAGTGCTTCTGTAGCCGCTGTCGAGTGAAACGAGGCTGCGATCTTTTGATCCACGACACAGCTCTCGCCTGAATAAGAAATATTTCCAGCTACAACCCTTTACACATAATGCGAAAGATTTGCATTATGTCGCAGTTTCGCGCACCCGCTGCGCCATACCACCCCCTCTCGAAGCAGGATGTTCGCCATGATTCGTATGCCTCTGGCTACCGCCAGTCTGTTGGCCATCGCTATTTCCCTCGCCGGTTGTGGCGAAGGCAAAGACAAGACCGCCGTTACGCCGGCGGCGAGCACCGCTGCTGCTCCAGCTGCCGCCCCAGCTGCTACCAGCAAAGTCGACGAAGCCGCCGCCAAAGCCGTTGTCGCGCATTACGCCGACATCGTCTACGCCGTTTACAGCGATGCCGAATCCACCGCGAAGACCCTGCAAACCGCCGTCGACGCCTTCCTCGCCAAGCCGAACGCCGACACCCTGAAAGCCGCCAAGGCTGCCTGGGTCGCTGCCCGCGTGCCTTACCTGCAGAGCGAAGTGTTCCGCTTCGGCAACACCATCATCGACGACTGGGAAGGTCAGGTGAACGCCTGGCCTCTGGACGAAGGCCTGATCGACTACGTCGACAAATCCTACGAGCACGCACTGGGTAACCCGGGCGCCACGGCCAACATCATCGCCAATACCCAGGTTCAAGTCGGCGAAGACAAAATCGACGTGAAAGACATCACCCCGGAAAAACTCGCCAGCCTGAACGAGCTGGGCGGTTCCGAGGCCAACGTCGCCACCGGCTACCATGCCATCGAATTCCTGCTGTGGGGCCAGGACCTGAACGGCACCGGCCCTGGCGCCGGCAACCGTCCAGCCTCCGACTACCTGGAAGGCAAAGGCGCCACCGGCGGTCACAACGATCGTCGTCGCGCTTATCTGAAGTCCGTAACCCAGCTGCTGGTCAGCGACCTGGAAGAAATGGTCGGTAACTGGAAGCCGAACGTGGCCGACAACTACCGTGCCACCCTGGAAGCGGAATCGGTTGATTCCGGCCTGCGCAAAATGCTGTTCGGCATGGGCAGCCTGTCTCTGGGCGAACTGGCGGGCGAGCGCATGAAGGTTTCCCTGGAAGCCAACTCCCCTGAAGACGAACACGATTGCTTCAGCGACAACACCCATAACTCGCAGTTTTACGATGCCAAGGGTATTCGCAACGTGTACCTGGGCGAATACACCCGCGTAGACGGCACCAAAATGACCGGCGCCAGCCTGTCGTCCCTGGTGGCCAAAGCCGACCCGGCTGCCGATACCGCGCTGAAAGCCGATCTGGCTGCCACCGAAGCCAAGATGCAGGTCATCGTCGATCACGCCAACAAGGGTGAGCACTACGACCAACTGATCGCCGCCGGTAACACCGCTGGCAACCAGATCGTGCGCGACGCAATCGCCGCCCTGGTCAAGCAGACCGGTTCGATCGAAGCCGCCGCTGGCAAACTGGGCATCAGCGACCTGAACCCGGACAACGCTGATCACGAATTCTGATCAACGCTGGCTGAGTGACTAAAGAGGCGACCTTCGGGTCGCCTTTTTCATACCCACCAAACACCGCCCCGTTGGAGCGAGGCTTGCCCGCGAAGGCGGCATTACATTCAATGACAATGGTGACTAATACACCGCTTTCGCGAGCAAGCTTCGCTCCTACAGGGGATCGGGTTTGCAGGAAACCCTGCCCCACATCAACCAAACGATAATTCCTCTTATTCAAACTCCCCTGCCCTGTTAGACTTTGCGCCCTTGTTTTGCTCGTCTTGCAGGATGTCTGATGCCCTCGCTGCTTCTTCGCTTGTCCGCACTGTTTCTGGCCCTGGGCCTGAGTGCCTGCGATGACGCCCCGCGTTTTACCAAGGCCGAACCCGGTGAAGCCCGGTCCGGTGGCGCAGCGACCGTGCGCAAGACCGATCAAAATGCTTTCTCCCTGCCCTCCGCCAACCTGTCGCCGTCACGGCGCGTGGATTTCAGCGTCGGCAACAGTTTCTTCCGCAATCCTTGGGTGATCGCCCCTTCGACCACCACTGCCCGGGACGGCCTCGGTCCGTTGTTCAACACCAACGCCTGTCAGGGCTGTCACATCAAGGACGGCCGCGGTCATCCACCGACGCCCGATGCGGCGAACGCGGTATCGATGTTGGTGCGCCTGTCGATCCCGGACGCGCCGGCCTATGCCAAGGTCATCGAACAGCTCGGTGTGGTCCCGGAGCCGGTCTACGGCGGCCAGTTCCAGGACATGGCCATCCCCGGCGTGACCCCGGAGGGCAAAGTGCGCGTCGATTACACGCCCGTTCCGATTCGCTTCAAGGACGGCACTGAAATCGAGCTACGCAAACCGAGCCTGAACATCACCCAGCTGGGTTATGGCCCGATGCACCCCGACACCCGTTTCTCGGCGCGCGTTGCCCCGCCGATGATTGGCCTGGGCTTGCTCGAAGCCATCCCCGACGAAGCGATCCTGGCCAACGCAGAGGCTCAGGCCAAGGACAAAAACGGCATCGCCGGGCGGCCGAACCGGGTCTGGGACGACGTGCAACAGAAGACCGTCCTCGGCCGGTTCGGCTGGAAAGCCGGGCAACCGAACCTCAATCAACAGAACGTTCACGCGTTTTCCGGCGACATGGGCCTGACCACCAGCCTGCGCCCCTTCGACGACTGCACCGAGGCGCAAACAGCCTGCAAACAGGCGCCGACCGGCAACGGCCCGAATGGCGAGCCGGAGGTCAGCGATAACATCCTGCGCCTGGTGCTGTTCTACAGCCGTAACCTCGCCGTACCGGCCCGCCGCGACGTCAATGCACCCGAAGTGCTGGCCGGCAAGAACCTGTTTTTCCAGGCCGGATGCCAGTCCTGTCACACACCCAAATACACCACCGCCGCCAACGCCGCCGAACCTGAACTGGCCAATCAAGTGATTCGCCCTTACAGCGATCTGCTGCTGCACGACATGGGCGACGGCCTGGCCGACAACCGTACCGAATTCCAGGCCAGTGGCCGCGACTGGCGCACCCCGCCGTTGTGGGGCATCGGCCTGACGCAGGCGGTCAGTGGCCACACCCAGTTCTTGCATGACGGCCGCGCGCGCAATCTGCTCGAAGCCGTGCTCTGGCATGGCGGCGAAGCCAAAGCGTCGCAGCAACAGGTTTTGTCTTTCAATGCCGAGCAGCGCGCTGCGTTGCTGGCGTTTTTGAATTCCCTTTAATACGTATTCCATAGCGGGAGCCCGACATGTTCCGTCCCAAATTGTTGTTCACCAGCCTTGCCGCACTCGCCCTCGGCGCTTGCTCGCCACAGGACCCGCAAGCCGTCACCTCGGCCGCCATCGCCAAATCGGTGATCCTGCCGACGTACACCCGCTGGGTTGAAGCCGACCGCCAATTGGCCGTCAGCGCCCTCGCCTACTGCGAAGGTAAGGAAAACCTCGACACCGCCCGCGCCGACTTCCTGCACGCACAAAAAGCCTGGGCCGAGCTGCAACCGCTGCTAATCGGGCCGCTGGCCGAGGGCAATCGCGCCTGGCAGGTGCAATTCTGGCCGGACAAGAAAAACCTGGTCGGCCGTCAGGTCGAGCAATTGGTCACCGCGCAGCCGCAGATCGATGCTGCCGCCCTGGCCAAGTCCAGCGTCGTGGTGCAGGGCCTCTCAGCCTATGAATACATCCTGTTCGACAGCAAGCCGGACGTGGCCAACGACGCGCAAAAAGCCAAGTACTGCCCACTGTTGAAGGCGATTGGCGAGCGCCAGAAACTGCTGGCCGAAGAGATTCTGCAAAGCTGGAACAATACCGACGGCATGCTCGCGCAGATGAGCAAGTTCCCGAACCAGCGCTACGCCGACTCCCACGAAGCCATCGCCGATCTGTTGCGTGTCCAGGTCACCGCCCTCGACACCTTGAAGAAAAAACTCGGCACGCCGATGGGCCGCCAGAGCAAAGGCGTGCCGCAACCGTTCCAGGCCGATGCCTGGCGCAGCCAGTCGTCCCTGACCGGCCTGGAAGCCAGCCTCGCCGCCGCCAAAACCGTGTGGGAAGGTGTCGACAACAAAGGCCTGCGCGGCCTGTTGCCGAGCGAGCAGAAACCCTTGGCCGACAAGATCGATGCCGCTTACGCCGCGTCCCTGAAACTGTTCGCCAGCAACCAGCGCTCGCTGACCGAAATGCTCAGCGACGATGCCGGTCGCCAGCAACTCAACGACATCTACGACAGCCTCAACGTCGTCCATCGCCTGCACGAAGGCGAACTGGCCAAGGCGCTGGGCATCCAACTGGGCTTCAACGCCAACGACGGTGACTGATGAGGGCGAGTGCCATGCTGCGACGTCAGGCTCTGACTTTAGGTAGTTTGCTGCTGGGAGCAGTGACACTGGGCGGCTGGACGCTGTTCAAACAAAAGGACAAGAGCCCGCTGCTGCTTTCGGCGCGGGACGATGGCGACGGCAAGCATTACGCCGTCGGTTATCGGCTGGACGGCACCCGGGTGTTCGCCACCCAGGTCGGCCAACGCTGCCATGACATCATCAATCATCCGACGTTGCCGATCGCGCTGTTCGTGGCCCGGCGTCCGGGCACCGAGAGTTATCTGATCGACCTGCGCGACGGTACGCTTCTGCAAACCGTGACCTCGCTGCCGAACCGGCATTTCTATGGGCACGCGGTGATTCACAAGAGCGGCGACTGGCTGTATGCCACCGAGAATGACACCTCTGATCCGGGTCGCGGGTTGTTGGGTGTGTATAAGTTCGAAGGTGAGCGACTGGTGCACAGCGGCGAGATTTCCACCCACGGCATCGGCCCGCATCAGGTGTCGTGGATGCCGGATGGCGAGACCCTGGTGGTGGCCAACGGCGGCATTCGCACCGAGGCGGAGAGCCGGGTCGAGATGAACCTCAACGCCATGGAACCTAGCCTGGTGCTGATGCAACGCGACGGCACCCTGCTGAGCAAGGAAACCCTCGCCCAACAGATGAACAGCGTGCGTCATCTGGGAATCGCCAGCGATGGCACCATCGTCGCCGGCCAGCAATTCATGGGGCCGTCCCACGAGACTTCGGAGCTGTTAGCGATCAAGCGTCCCGGTCAACCGTTCGTGGCGTTCCCAGTGCCGGAGCATCAGTTGCAGGCGATGGGACATTACACCGCCAGCGTGGCGGTCCACAGTGACTTGCGCCTGGTCGCGTTGACCGCGCCGCGCGGCAACCGCTTTTTCATCTGGGACATGGACAGCGGTGAAGTGCGCCTGGATGCGCCGCTTCCCGATTGCGCCGGGGTTGGCGCCGTCGCCGATGGGTTTGTCGTGACGTCGGGTCAGGGCCGCTGCCGGTACTACGATTGTCGCCAGACAAATCTGGTTGCAAAGCCCCTGGAGCTTCCGGCGGGGCTCTGGGACAACCACCTGCACCTCATCTGACCTCTCCCTTCTCTGTTGGCGAGCTTACCTGTGGCGAGGGAGCTTGCTCCCGCTGGGCTGCGCAGCGGCCCTGAAAAATGGGACTGCTACGCAGTCCAGCGGGAGCAAGCTCCCTCGCCACAGGTTTTGTGATCGTCGTATTCCTGCCTGTAATTTCTACCAGTTGGAATCCCCCTCCGACTCGGGGTAATGTGCCCCACTGTCTCACCTGATTTTCTCCAAGGAAGTGGAAATATGCTGCGTCGCCGCATGCTGATCATGTTGGGTGTTGTTCTGCTGATCGTGCTGGTCCTGGCCGGTTATAAAGCCTTCTCCATCTACACGATGATTCAAGGCTTTTCCGCGCCGAAACCGCCGATCAGTGTCGCCGCGACCACTGCCATCGAACGTCCGTGGCAAGCTCGCCTGCCGTCCGTCGGCACGCTCAAGGCGCTGCAAGGCGTGGACCTGAGCCTGGAGACCGACGGCACCGTCATCGATTTACAGTTCGAGTCAGGCCAGAAGGTCAAGGCCGGTCAACCCCTCCTGCGTCTCGACAGCGCCGTGGAAAGTGCCTTGCTTGAAACTGCTCAGGCGGACCTCGGGCTGGCCCAACTCGATTACGGTCGTGGTAGCCAACTGGTTGGCAGCCAGGCCATTTCCAAAGGCGAATTCGACCGCCTCTCGGCGGTACAAAAAAAGAGCAAGGCCACGGTCAACCAACTCAAGGCGGCGCTCGGCAAAAAAAGCATCGTCGCGCCTTTCAGCGGGACCATCGGTATTCGCCAGGTGGACGTCGGCGACTACGTGGCCAGCGGCACCATGATCGCCACCCTGCAAGACCTCAGCAGCCTCTACGTCGACTTCTTCGTACCCGAGCAGTCGATACCGAAGATCGGCATCGGCCAGTCGGTGCAGATCATTGTCTCGGCCTACCCGACACAAACCTTCCCCGGCACGATCAGCGCAATCAACCCTAAAGTCGAAAACAGCACCCGCAATGTTCAGGTCCGCGCGACCCTTGCCAACCCCGATGGCAAACTGCTGCCGGGCATGTTCGCCAGCCTGCAGGTGATGCTGCCCGACCCGCAGCCGCGCATCGTCGTGCCGGAAAGCGCGATCACTTACACGCTATACGGCAACTCGCTGTATGTCGTCGCGCAGAAAAAAGCCGAAGATGGCAGCGTTGAAAAGGACGATAAGGGCCAGCCGATCCTGATCGCCGAACGGCGCTTCATCGAAACCGGCGAACGCCGCGATGGGCAAGTGATGATCACCAAAGGTGTGCAGAACGGCGAAAAAGTGGTCACGGCCGGCCAGATCAAACTGGACAACGGCGCACACATTGCCATCAGCGACGACAAGACCCTGACCGATAAGAACAGTCAGCCACGTACTGACTGATCAAGGAATCCTCATGGCTTTTACCGACCCGTTCATCCGCCGCCCGGTGCTCGCCACCGTGGTCAGCCTATTGATTGTGCTGCTGGGCTTCCAGGCCTGGAGCAAGCTGCCGCTGCGCCAATACCCGCAAATGGAAAACGCCCTGATCACGGTGACCACCGCGTACCCCGGGGCCAATGCCGAAACCATTCAGGGTTACATCACCCAACCGATGCAGCAAAGCCTGGCCAGCGCCGAGGGCATCGACTACATGACCTCGGTCAGTCGCCAGAACTTCTCGGTGATTTCGATCTACGCGCGCATCGGTTCCAACAGCGATCGCTTGTTCACCGAGCTGCTGGCCAAGGCCAACGAGGTGAAAAACCAGCTGCCTCAGGATGCCGAAGACCCGGTGCTGAGCAAGGAAGCCGCCGACGCCTCGGCACTCATGTACATCAGTTTCTTCAGCAAGGAACTGAGCAACCCGCAGATTACCGACTACCTGTCACGCGTCATCCAGCCAAAACTGGCGACCCTGCCGGGCATGGCTGAAGCCGAGATTCTCGGCAACCAGGTGTTCGCCATGCGTCTGTGGCTGGACCCGATGAAGCTGGCCGGGTTCGGCCTGAGCGCCAGCGACGTGACCAACGCGGTGCGCCAGTACAACTTCCTCTCCGCCGCCGGTGAAGTGAAAGGCGAGTACGTCGTCACCAGCATCAACGCCAACACCGAGCTGAAATCCGCCGAAGCGTTCGCCGCGATTCCGCTCAAGGTCGATGGCGACAGTCGCGTGCTGCTCAGCGATGTGGCGCGGGTTGAGATGGGCGCGGAAAACTACGACTCGATCAGTTCGTTCGGTGGCACTCCTTCGGTGTACATCGGCATCAAGGCCACGCCCGGCGCCAACCCGCTGGACGTGATCAAGGAAGTGCGCAAGATCATGCCGGAGCTGGAAGCCCAGCTGCCGCCAAACCTGAAGGGTGAAATCGCCTACGACGCTACGCTGTTCATCCAGGCCTCGATTGACGAAGTGGTGAAAACCCTCTTCGAAGCCGTGCTGATCGTGATTGTGGTGGTGTTTCTGTTTCTCGGGGCGCTGCGTTCGGTGGTGATCCCGGTGGTGACCATTCCGCTATCGATGATCGGCGTGATGTTCTTCATGCAGATGATGGGCTACTCGATCAACCTGCTGACCCTGCTGGCGATGGTGCTGGCGATCGGGCTGGTCGTGGACGATGCCATTGTGGTGGTGGAGAACATTCACCGACACATCGAGGAAGGCAAGACGCCGCTGGATGCGGCCATCGAAGGCGCCCGGGAAATCGCCATGCCGGTGGTCTCGATGACCATCACCCTCGCGGCGGTCTATGCGCCCATCGGTTTCCTGACCGGGCTCACGGGAGCGCTGTTCAAGGAGTTCGCCCTGACGCTGGCCGGCGCAGTGGTGATCTCCGGCGTGGTCGCGCTGACCCTGTCACCGATGATGTGCGCCCTGCTCCTGCGCCATGATGAAAACCCCAGCGGCCTGGCCCATCGCCTGGACCTGATTTTTGAAGGCCTCAAGCGCCGATACCAAAGCATGCTCCACGGCACCCTCAACACCCGGCCGGTGGTGCTGGTGTTTGCGGTGATCGTGTTGTGCCTGATCCCGGTGCTGCTCAAGTTCACCAAGTCGGAACTGGCGCCCGATGAAGATCAGGGCATCATTTTCATGCTGACCAACGCCCCGCAACCGGCCAACCTCGATTACCTGAACACTTACACCGACGAATTCATCACGATCTTCAAGGAGTTTCCCGAGTACTACTCCTCGTTCCAGATCAATGGATTCAACGGCGTGCAATCGGGGATTGGCGGTTTCCTGCTCAAACCGTGGAACGAACGGGACCGCACGCAAATGGCCATCCTGCCCGAGGTCCAGCGCAAACTGGAGGGCATTTCCGGGCTGCAGGTCTTCGGCTTCAACCTGCCCTCCTTGCCCGGCACGGGTGAAGGGTTGCCATTTCAGTTCGTCATCAACACGGCCAACGATTACAAGGCGCTGCTGCAAGTGATGGATCGGGTGAAAAAACGGGCGATGGAGTCCGGAAAGTTCGCCTTCGTCGACGTCGACCTGGCCTTCGACAAACCCGAAGTCGTCGTGGACATTGATCGCGCCAAGGCCGCGCAGATGGGCGTGTCCATGCAGGACCTGGGTGGAACACTGGCCACGTTGCTGGGTCAGGCGGAAATCAACCGTTTCACCATTGAAGGCCGTAGCTACAAAGTCATCGCTCAGGTCGAACGACCTTTCCGGGACAACCCGGACTGGTTGAACAACTATTACGTGAAAAACACCCAAGGCGAACTGCTGGCCCTGTCGACCCTGATCACCGTCACCGACCGGGCGCGTCCACGGCAGTTGAACCAGTTCCAGCAGCTCAACTCGGCCATCCTGTCGGGGGTGCCGCTGGTCAGCATGGGTGAAGCCATCGACGCCGTGCGCCAGATCACGCTGGAAGAAGCACCGGCAGGTTTTGCCATCGATTACGCCGGTGCGTCGCGGCAATATGTTCAGGAAGGCAGCGCGCTATGGGTGACCTTCGCCCTGGCGCTGGCGATCATTTTCCTGGTGCTGGCAGCCCAGTTCGAAAGTTTCCGTGATCCGCTGGTGATTCTGGTGACGGTGCCACTGTCGATCTGCGGCGCTTTGATTCCGCTGTTCCTGGGTTGGTCGAGCATGAACATTTATACCCAGGTGGGCCTGGTGACCTTGATCGGGCTGATCACCAAGCACGGCATCCTGATCGTCGAGTTCGCCAACCAGTTGCGCAAGGAGAAAGGCCTGACACCTCGTGAGGCTGTGGAGGAAGCGGCGGCAATTCGATTGCGTCCGGTGTTGATGACCACGGCGGCGATGGTGTTCGGCATGGTGCCGTTGATCATCGCCACGGGCGCGGGCGCGGTCAGCCGGTTTGATATCGGCATGGTGATCGCAACCGGGATGTCGATCGGGACGTTGTTTACGCTGTTCGTGTTGCCGTGCATCTACACCCTGCTAGCCAAACCCGACGCTAAAGCGACTCCATAACCCCTGTGGGAGCGAGCCTGCTCGCGATGACGACGGCACAGTCAACATTGAGGTGCCTGACACACCGCCATCGCGAGCAGGCTCGCTCCCACATTGGGCCATGCACGGCTTGAAATTCGGACACAAAATAAAAGGCCTCGCATTTGCGAGGCCTTTTATTTTGGCTTCAATCTGTTCAACTCTGCGGCCTCATTCCTTGAGAAAGTCCGAACATGAACAGCAATAAATCATGATCGGGTTGGGATGCCACGGAGGCCTTGGCTACCCGTGGCAACGGACAGTGAGCATCTGCGCTCACTGAACTGAGGACTTGCGTGCGGGGCTGCTCCCACGCCGCCACCGCCAATGAAGCAACTGCCAAGGCTCCTATCAGAAACACACCTCGTGCAATTTCTAGTTTCATTGCTATAAACCTTTGATAGCGCTGCCAAACGCCGTCTCATAAAAGTAGACGAGTTTGCGCCAGTCCGCCGTGCTGAACGACGAGTGGCGACGCAGCTGCTTCAGGTCATGAGCCGCCGCACGATAGGCGGTCAGGCGTTGCCGGCACTTCTCCAGATCGATCAAGGCAATCTCGACCTTGGCCGACTCGCCTTCACCGGTAACCCGCACGAAAACGTGCTTGATGTAGATGCAGCTGTGCTGCCAACGACCCTTGTGCATGCGGGCCAGGTTCTCGGCCAGGTCCTTCAACACGCGGTCATGCACCGCTTCGCCGTGGCGCTCGCGACCGCCACCGGCGTACCAGTGCTCGATTTCCTCAAAGCCGTCCAGCGACTTGGTCACCAGCAATGCGCGCCATTTGTGCACGGGGTCGCGCTGTGCGCCGCAGAAAACGATTTCCGGAACTCTCACGCCAAGCAATTGCAGGCCAATGAGCGCGTCACGCTCGCGCAATACCGTCGGGCGGCCGAACGGATGCAGCCAGCTGCGATAGATATGCCCGGTCTGCCGCTTGGCATAAAGCAGTTGACCATCGCTGCCCATGACACGCTGCACGCCACTTTCTCCACCGCGACGGACATTCGGTTCTTCTACCCATTCACCGCGCTGATTCCAGAAATAGTCGAAGCGGTCCTGAGAAGCGACGTCCGTTTCTGCTGCACATTGCACTGCCATCCTGTTACCTCTTACGTAATACGTAAACTCGCCACATGGCATAGAGCGGTAAAAAGTCCAGTTGTTCCTGAATACGGAACCCTGCTTGTTCAAACTCTTTTTCTACCGTGGCAGCCGGTAACACAAACCGATTTTGGTAGCCTTCCTGCCCACGCCGTTTCTCTGAGCGCTTGCGTTTCCAGGCCTTGAAATTACCGTCGACCCACAACGAAAGGATCACGCTGTCACGCGTGACGCGTTCAAATTCGCGCAGAATGGCCAGTCGATGCTCGGCTTCACCGATGTGATGAAGCAAACGCATGCAGAAAATGCTGTCGACGGCGTTGTCAGGCAAGGCAATGTCGAATGCCGAAGTGTGCAAGGGTTGTACCCGTTTGACCACGTCGGCAGGTTGCGCCTGGGTGGCAATCTTCAACATTGACTCGGAGTTGTCGGCCCCGATGATGGCGCGATTAGCTTTTTCCGCCAGCATTGGCCAAAAACGCCCTGCCCCACACGGCAAATCGAGGACCAGCCCTGGCTCACCGACCAGCTTCAGGGCCTTTCGCGCCAACTGCACGTCACGCCAGTGGGAAAGTTTACGGCCGAGGCCATCCTGGTGCTTCTGCAAATACCTTTGAGCGTGTTGATCGTCGTACTTTTCGGAAAAATCGAGTTTGATCGGGCCGTCCATCATTCAGGTCTCCTTAACTTCTGATACCAAGCACCATAGGTAGCGTAGTGTCAGCGTCAGGTCATACCTTTGTGAAAAAATTGTTAAGGAAATGCTCAATCATTACAAGATTTTTCAGGTTGACCGCCATGGCTCGGAGCCCCGTCGGTTAAAGCAACCGCTAACTTTGGCCCAATTCCACCTGAAAACGACAGCCATTAGGTTCCATATTGGTCAGGCTGACGCTCCAGCCCTGGTTCTCGCAGATCCGCTGCACCAGTGACAGCCCAAGCCCCAGGCCCTCGCCGCGCTTTTCGCTGCCACGCACGAAAGGTTCGAACATTGCCTCGCGTTTTTCCTCGGGAATGCCCACACCGCTGTCCTCGACCGTGAAACCCGTGGCCGTGAGGGTCAAGCGGATAAACCCGCGTTCGGTGTAATGCAGTGCGTTACGCAACAGGTTGCCCATGACGGCGTGCAAAAGGGTTGCATTGTAGCAAGTGCCTAGCGGATTGCCCTGCTCGAAGATCAGGCTCAGCCCTTTGGCTTCAATAGGTTCGCGCCACTGGTTGAGCAGCCCATCGGCGACCTGGCTCAGCGTCTGCTGCGGCGCCATGCTGGCGTCTTCTCGCTGGGCCCGGGCCAACATCAGGAATGTCTGCACCAACTCGCGCATCTCTGCGCACGCACGGGCAATTCGCTCGACCTGGGCACGGCCGCGCTGGTCGATACCGGGGTTTTCCAACAGCAGCTCACAGGAACTGGCCAGCACCATCAACGGCGTGCGCAATTCGTGGCTGACGTCACTGGTAAACAATCGCTCACGGGTCAACGCCTGGCGCAAACGCCCAAGGGTGGCGTCGAAGGCAACGGCCAACTCGCCCACCTCGTCAGCGGCATAATCCGGCGCCAAAGGCGGCGCCAGACCCAGCAATTGATCGCGATGTCGCACTTGGCGGGCCAGTCGCACCACCGGCGCCATCACCTTGCGCGCCAGAATCCAGCCGAGAAAGACCGCCAGCGCCAGGCTCAGCACGAAGCCCACCAGCACCACCGCAAACAGCACCCGCTCACGCTCTTCGAAATCGCTTTGGTCCTGAAGCAATACGTAATGCCGGCCATCAACGACTTCGACCATCGCGTGATACGACAGCTGCTCTCGAAAGACCTCGTGGAATCCGGAGTCCAAGTGCCGCAAATCCTTGGGCAGCTCGAAGTCCCCCGGCCCACCACTGAAATAAAACAGCTGGTCCGGCTCGGGGCGATGGCTCCAGTCAGAGACGCTGTCCATCAGCAGGAGCCGTTGCAAATCACCGCCCAGCCCGGCCGAAATCAGCTTTTCTTCGACCAGGTGCACGGTCGCCACAATGCCCATGGCGAAGGCGCCTGCCACCAGTGCGCTCATCAGCGCAAAGGCGATGATGATCCGCTGGGCAAGGCTCTGCTTAAACTCCATCGCGACCCTCGGCCAAGCGATAACCCACACCGTGCACGGTTTGCAACAAGGGCTTGGCGAAGGGCTTGTCGATCACCTGACGCAATTGATGGACGTGGCTGCGCAAACTGTCGCTGTCCGGGCAGTCATCGCCCCAGAGGGCTTCTTCGAGAATTTCGCGGCGCAGAACATGCGGGCTTTTCTGCATCAGCACGGCCAGCAACTTCAGGCCGACCGGGTTGAGTTTGAGCAGACGACCTTCGCGGGTCACTTCCAGGGTGTCGAGGTCGTAGCTCAAATCACCCACCTGCAAGGCGCGTCGACCGCCACCCTGGGCACGACGCATGACCGCCTCGATACGCGCCGCCAGTTCGGAAAGGGCGAACGGTTTGATCAGGTAGTCATCGGCACCGGACTTGAAGCCCTGCAGCCGGTCATCCAGCTGATCGCGCGCGGTGAGCATGATCACCGGTGTGTCACGGCGGGCGTCTTCGCGCAGGCGTTTGCACAGCGTGTAGCCGTCAATGCCGGGCAACATGATGTCGAGCACGATCAAGTCATAGTGCTCGGTGGCCGCCAGGTGCAGGCCTGACAAACCGTCCTGCGCGCAATCCACGGTGTAGCCTTTGAGCCCCAGGTAATCGGCAAGATTGGCCAGGATATCGCGGTTGTCTTCAACCAATAGAATTCGCATGGGCACCTCCTCCGCACACAGTAACGGCCGTCATGGCCCGCGCAGCTTAAGGCCAAGTGTGGCTCAGGGCTAGGGCTGCGTGCAGTTGTCAATCCGATAGAAAAACCGATGACGGCTTAACAAGTTTTTCACTATCGATTCACACGCTGACAACAGCGCCGGGCTCAGACTCCGCGCGGATGCGCTCTCCAGACCCCTTTACCGACCAAGGAACTGCCATGGCTTCGACCGCCGCCCGCCCCGCTTCCAGACCGCTCAACTTTTGGGTGTGCCTGGGTGTGCCCGCTATCACAGCGATCATTTTGCTGCTGCTCGAACTGACGTCCCTGGACATGGACCTGGCCAAACTGTTCTACGACCCGGTCGCCGGGGACTTCATCGGGCGCCACAGTTACTTCCTTGAAGACATCCTGCATGACCGCGCCAAGCAATTGGTCATCGCCTTTTCGGTGTTTGCGATCATCGGCTTTATCGGCTCGTTTTTCATCGCCAGGCTCAAGCCGTTCAAACGCGAACTGGGTTGTCTGGTGATGTCGCTGGCACTTGCGACCTCGTTCGTGACCCCGGTCAAAGCGGTGACGGCGGTGCAATGCCCGTGGAGCCTCGAGCAATTCGGCGGTCACGAAACCTATAGCGAACTGCTCAGTCCGCGTCCGCCCACCGATAAGCCTGGCCGTTGCTGGCCCGGGGGTCATGCGGCGACCGGGTTTACCTTGTTCGCGCTGTTTTTTGCGTTGCGTGACCGTCGTCCGCGCCTGGCTCGCCAGGCATTTGTGTTTGCGTTTGCATTGGGGACGGTGTTTTCGGTGAGCCGGATGATGCAGGGGGCGCACTTCTTTTCACATAACGTGTGGACGGCGATTTTTTGCTGGCTGATTTGTCTGGGGTCTTACTACTACATCCTGTATCGACCGGCTTCCAAGGCTGAAAAGGTCATCAAAGCAGACCCCGTCAGCGCCTGAGCTGACGCCTTCGCGGGCAAGCCTCGCTCCTACAGGGATTTCGCTGGACCTGTAGAAGCGAGGCTTGCCCGCGAAGAGGCCATCAAAAACCACACCACTTTATGCCGCGCAATAAAAAACCCCGCAGGCTCATCGCCGGCGGGGTTTTTTCGTACAGGGTAAGGCTGGCTTACATCATGCCGCCCATGCCGCCCATACCGCCCATGTCTGGCATGCCGCCGCCAGCTGGGCCGTCTTCCTTGATCTCGGCGATCATGGCTTCGGTCGTGATCATCAGGCTGGCGATAGAAGCCGCTGCCTGCAGAGCCGAACGAGTCACTTTAGCCGGGTCCAGGATACCCATTTCGATCATGTCGCCGTATTCGCCGGTAGCAGCGTTGTAACCGTAGTTACCCGAACCCTGCTTGACCTTGTCGACCACAACGCTTGGCTCGTCGCCGGAGTTGGCAACGATCTGGCGCAGTGGCGCTTCAACAGCGCGACGCAGCAACTGGATACCAACGTCCTGATCGGCGTTGTCGCCTTTCAGTTCGGAGATAGCCTGCAGAGCGCGAACCAGTGCCACGCCGCCGCCAGGTACCACGCCTTCTTCAACGGCTGCACGGGTAGCGTGCAGGGCGTCTTCAACGCGGGCTTTCTTCTCTTTCATTTCAACTTCGGAACCCGCGCCAACCTTGATCACTGCAACGCCGCCGGACAGCTTGGCCAGACGCTCTTGCAGTTTTTCACGGTCGTAGTCGGACGAAGTGTCAGCCACTTGCTGACGGATCTGCAGAACGCGAGCCTGGATATCAGCTTCAACGCCGGCGCCGTCGATCACGGTGGTGTTTTCTTTGGACAGGATCACGCGCTTGGCATTACCCAGGTGTTCCAGGGTCGTGCTTTCCAGGCTCAGACCGATCTCTTCGGAGATAACGGTACCGCCAGTCAGAACAGCGATGTCCTGCAGCATGGCCTTGCGACGGTCGCCGAAGCCTGGAGCCTTGACGGCTGCAACTTTGACGATGCCACGCATGTTGTTCACAACCAGAGTCGCCAGGGCTTCGCCTTCAACGTCTTCGGCCACGATCAGCAGTGGACGGCCGGCTTTGGCAACGGCTTCCAGTACTGGCAGCATTTCGCGGATGTTCGAGATCTTTTTGTCGACCAGCAGGATCAGCGGACCGTCGAGCTCGGCAGTCATGGTCTCTGGCTTGTTGACGAAGTACGGGGACAGGTAGCCACGGTCGAACTGCATGCCTTCAACAACCGACAGTTCGTTTTCCAGGCCCGAGCCTTCTTCAACGGTGATCACGCCTTCTTTGCCGACTTTTTCCATGGCTTCGGCAATGATGTCGCCGATGGAGCTGTCGGAGTTGGCCGAGATGGTGCCTACCTGAGCGATGGCCTTGGTGTCAGCGCAAGGCTTGGACAGGGCTTTCAGCTCTTTGACAATGGCGATGGTCGCTTTGTCGATGCCGCGCTTCAGGTCCATCGGGTTCATGCCGGCAGCGACGGCTTTGAGGCCTTCGTTGACGATCGATTGAGCCAGAACGGTAGCGGTGGTGGTGCCGTCGCCTGCGTCATCGTTGGCACGGGAGGCAACGTCTTTGACCAGCTGCGCGCCCATGTTTTCGAAGCGATCTTTCAGCTCGATTTCTTTGGCAACGGACACGCCGTCCTTGGTGATGGTCGGAGCGCCGAAGCTCTTCTCGATGATCACGTTACGGCCTTTAGGGCCCAGGGTCGCTTTTACTGCGTCAGCCAGGACGTTGACACCGGCGAGCATTTTCTTACGGGCGGAATCGCCGAATTTAACTTCTTTAGCAGCCATGATCGATATTCCTTAAATACTTTGTAGTAGCGGGAAAATGAGCGGGGAATCAGCCTTCGACAACAGCGAGGATTTCGCTCTCGCCGATGACCAGCAGGTCTTCGCCGTCAACTTTCACAGTGTTGCTGCCGGAGTAAGGGCCGAACACAACCTTGTCACCCACTTTCACGGACAGCGCACGCACTTCACCGTTGTCCAGAACTTTGCCCGGGCCTACAGCGAGGACTTCGCCCTGGTTTGGCTTTTCAGCAGCCGAACCTGGCAGGACGATACCGCCAGCGGTTTTCTTTTCTTCTTCGCTGCGACGGACGACGACGCGGTCATGCAGAGGACGAAGCTTCATTGTCGATCTCTCCTAATTGTGGTTTTCATCGGCCGGTGTATTCCCGGCGGGTTTAACAAATCCGGCGGTGCCGGGTGCGGTTCGTCAAGCGAACCGCGGAAGTCTGTCTGGCGTGATCGCCAGAAACCTTGCGGTGACCGTTACATAAGGGCGCATAAGCTTATTACAAGGGCGGGGATCGAAATTTTTTGCATCAATGCCCCGAAAACGAACACGGCACCCGAAGGTGCCGTGCAGCTGAAACGCTTTACTTGGAATCGCGGTGTTCGAACTCGCCTTCGATCACATTAGGCTCGCGGCCCAGCGGCTGCTGCGGAGCAGGACCGCCACGTGGTTGAAGATCATCGGCAAACGCCCGCTGACGGATCGCCGCCTCTTCAGCGCGCTGGCGCATTTTATTGGCCAGCAGTCGACGGGAGATCGGCAGCAGCATGATCAGACCCAGCACGTCCGTGACGAAGCCCGGCAGAATCAACAGACCGCCCGCCAGCGCCAGCATCAAACCTTCAAGCATGGTCTGCGCTGGCAGCTCGCCGCGGTTCAGGCTTTCACGCGCACGCAGCGCAGTGGCCAGACCGGCGATACGCAGCACGAACACGCCGAGCATCGAGCCGAGAATGATCAGCAGCAGGGCCGGGAAAAACCCGATGGCCCCGCTGACCTTGACGAATACGAACAGCTCCAACACCGGAAACAGTACAAAGAGCAATAAAAAAGGGCGCATCAAATGGTTCCTCAACGCAAGAATGCCTTGCCAGTCTTCCCTAGATGACGTCGCCGTTTCGTGAATTCAAGCGTCAGCCACTTCATTTTTCGGCCAATGCTCGGCGTGAGCCAGGAAAACCAAGGCTTCGCGCACTTGTGTCGGCGTATTACAAGTTGCTTGGAACGGCAGCCAGTACAGCGCCTGACCAATGCGCAGGTGCATGCCTTCGGTGTCGATACCCGCCAGTTGCGCCGGTTCGGTTTTCGGCAGCCCCGCCAGGTCGACGTAGTGGGCGATGGCTTTGGCGTGATCGGCATTCATGTGCTCGACCATGCTCACTTCGGCTTTACCGGCGAACGGGTTGGCCAGGGTCAGTTGATCGACCCAGTGAATCGCACCGAAACCGCCGATGTAGCGGTGACGCACCGGTTTGAGTACCCAGAAATCGAAATCGTGGGCCTTGTGGTAGCTCTGCGACTCCGGGAAATAGCGGTAGTAACGCTCGGCCGCCGCTTCAATCGCGGCCTCGTCTTCGAGCTTTTCCGCTTCGGCCAGGTAAGTCAGGCGACCAACGGCTTGCACATCGTCGGCCTCTCGCTCGCCCACAAACAACGAGCATTTCGGATCTTTCTGCAGGTTATGGGTGTGCTGGGCGATGCGGCTGATAAGGATCAGCGGCCGGCCCTGCTCGTCCAGGCAATACGGAACCACGGAGCCAAACGGGAAACCGGGCATCGACTTGGAGTGCGTCGACAGCACCCCGCGGTATTCCTTGAGAAGCAATTCTCGGGCATTCTTGGCCGCTTCAACGCTCAATTTATGACTCCTTATATAGAATCCGTCGAAAAAACGGACAGGCGCCTGGGGATAAGTTCCAGTACGCCATCGGGGCAGTTCTCATGTGCAACCAGGCCACATCAGGTGCAGATCGAGAGGCCCTCTAGGAAGGAAACCACTCTGAACCTGCTATTGGGGCATGCGAATGCAACTCACTGACAAAGTAATCATTATCACTGGCGGTTGCCAGGGTTTAGGCCGTTCCATGGCCGAGTATTTCGCGGGTAAAGGCGCGAAGCTGGCGCTGGTGGACCTGAACCAGGAAAAGCTCGACGACACCGTCGCGGCGTGCAAAGCCAAGGGCGTAGAGGCCCGGGCTTACCTGTGCAACGTCGCCAACGAAGAGCAAGTGACGCATATGGTCGCCCAAGTGGCCGAAGATTTCGGCGCGATTCATGGCCTGATCAACAACGCCGGCATCCTGCGCGACGGCCTGCTGCTGAAGGTCAAGGATGGCGAAATGACCAAGATGAGCCTGGCCCAATGGCAGGCGGTCATCGACGTCAACCTGACCGGCGTGTTCCTGTGCACCCGTGAAGTCGCGGCAAAAATGGTCGAGCTGAACAACAGCGGCGCGATCATCAATATCTCCTCGATCTCCCGAGCCGGCAACGTCGGCCAGACCAACTACTCCGCCGCCAAGGCTGGCGTGGCCGCGGCAACCGTGACCTGGGCCAAGGAACTGGCGCGATATGGCATTCGCGTGGCGGGCATCGCACCGGGCTTTATTGAAACCGAGATGACGTTGGGCATGAAGCCGGAAGCGCTGGAGAAGATGACGGCCGGGATTCCGCTCAAGCGCATGGGCAAACCGGAAGAGATCGCCCATTCGGCGGCGTACATTTTCGAGAACGACTACTACACCGGCCGGATTCTGGAAATGGATGGCGGGTTGCGGATCTAAGGCCACCCCTAAACCAATTCTAGGAGTGAGCCTGCTCGCGATGAGGGCTTAACATTCACCCTTGATGGTGACTGGTACACCGTTATCGTGAGCAGGCTCACTCCTACAGGGGATTGCGTTTCTTCAGTGATTTAGTCGTCGCTGATGGTGATGTTCGGCATTGCCGGTGATGCCGCTTCCTGCAACACAATCCGCGCGCCGACGTGGCGGGCGAGTTCCTGATACACCAGCGCAATAGGGCTGTCCGGCTCGGCGATCACCGTTGGCTTGCCGCCATCGGCCTGTTCGCGGATAGCCATTGCCAGCGGCAACGACGCCAGCAACTCGACGCCATACTGGTTGGCCAGCTTCACCCCACCGCCCTCACCAAACAAATGCTCGGCATGCCCGCAGTTTGAGCAGATGTGCACGGCCATGTTTTCCACCACGCCCAGCACCGGGATGTTGACCTTGCGGAACATCTCCACGCCTTTGCGCGCGTCCAGCAGCGCCAGGTCTTGCGGGGTGGTGACAATGACGGCACCGGCCACCGGGACTTTCTGCGCCAGGGTCAGCTGGATGTCACCGGTGCCTGGCGGCATGTCGATGACCAGGTAATCCAAGTCGCCCCAGGCGGTTTGCGTGACCAGCTGCAACAACGCGCCGGAGACCATCGGCCCGCGCCAGACCATCGGCGTGTTGTCGTCGGTCAGGAACGCCATCGACATCACTTCAACGCCATGGGATTCGATCGGCACGAACCACTTCTGATCCTTGATCTTCGGCCGGGTGCCTTCGGGGATGCCGAACATGATGCCCTGGCTTGGACCGTAGATGTCCGCGTCGAGAATCCCGACCTTGGCGCCTTCACGGGCCAGGGCCAGCGCGAGGTTGGCGGCAGTGGTGGATTTACCCACGCCGCCCTTGCCGGACGCCACGGCGACCACGTTCTTGACGTTGGACAGGCCCGGGATTTGCGCCTGAGCCTTGTGCGCGGCGATCACGCTGGTGATGTCAACGCGAGCGCTTGTCACGCCATCGAGGCCTTCGATCGCCATCTGCAGCATCTGCGACCAGCCACTTTTGAACAGACCGGCGGCGTAGCCCAGTTCCAGTTGCACGCTGACGCGATCGCCCTGGATGTCGATGCTGCGCACGCACCCGGCGCTGACCGGGTCCTGGTCCAAATAAGGGTCGGTGTATTGGCGAAGGACGGCTTCCACCGCTGCGCGATTGACGGCGCTCATGGGCAACTCCGATAGCAAGACTGGAAAATCAGGGGGGTATCCTAACCGTTCTAGGTCATGGACGGCATGCCCGCCGATGATTTGTGGCAAACACATCCCTGTGGCGAGGGAGCTTGCTCCCGCTCGGCTGCGCAGCAGTCGCAATCAGGTTGACGCGATCCTCCTGACAGAGCCGGGCTATAGGGTTTGGGGCGGCTTCGCCACCCAGCGGGAGCAAGCTCCCTCGCCACAAAAGCTCCTCAGCATCCAACTAATCCATAACTGCAGTTTTTTGCGATTGCCGCATATGGATACAGGCGCACGGGGTGAAAAATATGCGCCGGCGCTTTATAGTGGCCGACCTCCGTTTCATCAAGTAGCCGAGCCCCATGTCCGAGCCACGCAAGATCCTCGTCACCAGCGCCCTGCCCTATGCCAATGGTTCGATCCATCTTGGCCACATGCTGGAATACATCCAGACCGATATGTGGGTGCGCTTCCAGAAGCACCGCGGCAACCAATGCATTTATGTCTGCGCCGACGACGCCCATGGTTCGGCCATCATGCTGCGCGCGGAAAAGGAAGGCATCACCCCGGAACAATTGATCGCCAACGTCCAGGCTGAACACAGCGCCGACTTTGCCGAGTTCCTGGTGGACTTCGACAACTTCCACTCCACTCACGCTGAAGAAAACCGTGAGCTGTCGAGCCAGATCTACCTGAAGCTGCGCGACGCCGGGCACATCGCCCAGCGCTCGATCACGCAGTACTTCGACCCGGAAAAGAAAATGTTCCTGGCCGACCGCTTCATCAAGGGCACCTGCCCGAAATGCGGCACTGAAGACCAATACGGCGACAACTGCGAAAAATGCGGTGCAACCTACGCGCCGACCGACCTGAAGGATCCGAAGTCGGCGATCTCTGGCGCCACCCCGGTGCTCAAGGATTCCCAGCACTTCTTCTTCAAGCTGCCGGACTTCCAGGACATGCTGCAAGCCTGGACCCGCAGCGGTACGTTGCAAGAAGCCGTGGCGAACAAGATCGCCGAATGGCTGGATGCCGGTCTGCAACAGTGGGACATTTCCCGCGACGCGCCGTACTTCGGCTTCGAAATCCCCGACGAGCCGGGCAAGTACTTCTATGTCTGGCTGGACGCGCCGATCGGCTACATGGCCAGCTTCAAGAACCTTTGTGACCGCCGTCCGGAACTGGATTTCGACGCGTTCTGGGGCAAGGATTCCACCGCCGAGCTGTACCACTTCATCGGCAAGGACATCGTCAACTTCCACGCCCTGTTCTGGCCAGCCATGCTCGAAGGCGCCGGTTTCCGTAAGCCGACCGGCATCAACGTGCACGGCTACCTGACCGTCAACGGTCAGAAAATGTCCAAATCCCGCGGCACCTTTATCAAGGCCCGGACTTACCTGGACCACCTGTCGCCGGAATACCTGCGTTACTACTACGCGGCCAAGCTGAGCCGTGGTGTTGATGACCTGGACCTGAACCTCGAAGATTTCGTGCAGAAGGTCAACTCCGACCTGGTCGGCAAAGTCGTCAACATCGCCAGCCGTTGCGCCGGCTTTATCCACAAGGGTAACGGCGGTGTGCTGGTGGCCGGCAACGCCG
Source organism: Pseudomonas sp. LBUM1660 (assembly GCF_059695935.1). NCBI lineage: Bacteria > Pseudomonadati > Pseudomonadota > Gammaproteobacteria > Pseudomonadales > Pseudomonadaceae > Pseudomonas > Pseudomonas sp. LBUM1660. The sequence continues at coordinate 4,997,205 of NZ_CP166795.1, forward strand.
CACCAGAACTGACCGAAGCGTTCCTCGCCGCAGCGCCGAGCATCGCCGAAGCCTATGAGGCTCGCGACTTCGCCCGTGCCATGCGCGAGATCATGGGCCTGGCCGACCGTGCCAACGCCTGGATCGCTGACAAGGCGCCGTGGTCGCTGAACAAACAGGAAGGCAAGCAGGACGAAGTCCAGGCGATCTGCGCCTTGGGCGTCAACCTGTTCCGCCAACTGGTGATCTTCCTCAAACCGGTGCTGCCGTTGCTGGCCGCCGACGCCGAGGCGTTCCTGAACGTCGCACCGCTGACCTGGAATGACCACGCGACCTTGCTCAGCAACCATCAGCTGAACGAGTTCAAGCCGTTGATGACCCGTATCGACCCGGTAAAAGTGCAAGCCATGAGCGATGCCTCGAAAGAAGACCTGACCGCCAGCGCAACCGACACTGGCGATGCTGCGCCCGCCGGCAACGGTGAACTGGCCAAGGATCCGCTGTCACCGGAGATCGAGTTCGACGCCTTTGCAGCGGTCGACCTGCGCGTCGCCTTGATCGTCAAGGCTGAACACGTGGAAGGAGCCGACAAACTGCTGCGCCTGACCCTGGACATCGGTGACGAGCAACGCAACGTATTCTCCGGGATCAAGAGTGCTTATCCGGATCCGTCCAAGCTCAATGGTCGTCTGACCATGATGATCGCCAACCTCAAGCCACGGAAAATGAAGTTCGGCATCTCCGAAGGCATGGTGATGGCCGCTGGCCCTGGCGGGGAAGAAATCTACCTGCTCAGCCCCGACAGCGGCGCCAAGCCGGGTCAGCGCATCAAGTAAGGCTCTGCGGTAAATCGATCCCACAGTCGTGCCTGGCGCGGCTGTGGGATTTTCATATCTGGCCCCACCCTCCGTCCTTCCCGGATAATGCCTAAGCTTTTTAGACCGCTCCGTTAAAAAGCCCTCTTTCTACCGGCACGATCATGACCGAGATGTTTCTTACGCTTATCAGCGCTGCCCTGATCAACAACCTCGTGTTGCACTGGCCGCTGGGCGTCGATCCGCTGCTGGGCAGCGAGCGCGATCAGGTTCATGCATTGGGTATTGCGACGACGTGTCTGATGCTGATTGTCGGCATGTTGAGCTACTCGGCCTATCACTGGCTGCTGGTGCCGCTGGAACTGACCTCGCTGCGCCTTTTCGTGTTCCTGCCATTGAGCGTCCTGTTGATTGGCCCACTGCTGAAGTTGCTGTCGCGGTTACTGCCCAGGATTGCGTTCGATGGCCTCTGGCCGCTGCTGCTGGGCAATGCGGGCGTGCTTGGGCTGACATTGTTCAACACCACGCACGACCAGGGATTCTTTCATGCCACTGCCCTGTACCTCGGCGCCGGGCTGGGGTTCTGGCTGGTGCTGAGTCTGTTCAGCGACTTGCGCCAGCGCACTCTCGATAACGATGTCCCCCTGCCCTTTCGTGGCCTGCCGATCGAGTTGATCGGCGCCGGACTGATCGCAGTGGCTTTTCTCGGATTCAGCGGGCTGATCAAAACATGAGTCTGATTCAACGCATCGACGCCATCTTGCCCCAGACCCAATGCGGCAAGTGCGGCCATCCCGGATGCAAGCCTTACGCCGAAGGTATCGCCAGCGGCGAGCCGATCAACAAGTGCCCGCCAGGGGGCAGCGAAACCATCTCGGCGCTGGCTGCGTTGCTGAAAGTACCGGTGCTGGAACTGGACGTCAGTCGCGGCTCGGCACCGGCGCAGATCGCTTACATCCGCGAAGCCGAATGCATCGGTTGCACCAAGTGCATCCAGGCGTGCCCGGTGGATGCCATCGTCGGCGCTGCCAAATTGATGCACACGGTGATCATCGACGAATGCACCGGTTGCGACCTGTGTGTCGCGCCGTGCCCGGTGGATTGCATCGAAATGCGGCCACTGCCCTTGGCCACGGTGCTGCCGATTGTCGGTGGCCTGGCGTTCAGCCTTGAGGAACAACAGGCGCGCACCGCCAAACGCAATCATGCGCGGCGTCGCTTCGAACAGCGCAACGCCCGCTTGCGCCGTGAGGAAGAGCAGAAGCTCGCCGAACGCCAGGCCCGCGCCCAACGCGCCGTGCAGCACAACGAAGTGCCGACGCTCGACCCGGTTCAGGCCGCGCTTGAGCGAGTGCGCGCGCAGAAAGCGGCAAACGCCGATGCAGCGTTGAAAAAAGCCAAGATCGACCTGGCGATGAGTCGTGCGCAACTGAACAAGTCGCTCAAGGCGTTCGGACATCCGCCGACCTTCGAGCAGCAGTCGCAACTGATCGTGCTGCAACAGCAGTTCGAAGTGGCGGAGCAAGCATTGGCGAAGCTGGAAAGCAGCGCGCCGTCAATCCCGGCACCGGCACCGGCCGCACCAGCGAAGGATGCCGAACTGAAACGGGCGAAGATCCAGCTGGCCATGCGCCGCGCCGAACTCAACAAGGCGCGAACCGGCGAAGCTTCGGCTGAACAGATTGCAGCGCTGGAACGCGCGGTGACGGACGCCGAGCGTCAGGTGGATGCCTATGTCGCCCCTTGAATCGGTGGACGAGCGCCTTCAGCAGGCCATGAAGCTGGTGTTGCTGGCCACGGTGCCGGGGATGCTGGCGCTGTTCTGGTTATATGGCTGGGGCGTATTGATCAACCTGATGCTGGCGATCGTGACCGCATTGGCGGTTGAAGCCGCGGTATTGCAACTGCGCAAGCAATCGATCAAACCGACCTTGAGCGATGGCAGCGCCCTCGTCAGCGCGACGTTGCTGGCCCTGGCCCTGCCTCCTTATTGCCCATGGTGGCTGACGGTCAGTGCGGTGGCGTTCGCGTTGCTCGGCAAACACCTATACGGTGGCGTCGGCAAGAATCCGTTCAACCCGGCGATGCTCGGTTTTGCCCTGGTGCTGGTGACCTTTCCCCAGCACATGACCCTGTGGCCGTCGTCCCACGGCATGAGTCTGCTCGGTGGCTTGCAACAGATCTTCGGCTTCGGCCAGGCGCCAGATGCCTGGGTCCAGGCCACGGCGCTGGACAGCCTGCGGATCAACAAAAGCCTGACCATGGATGAACTCTTCGTGAGCAACGCGGCGTTTGGCCATTTTGGCGGACGCGGTGTGGAATGGGTCAATCTGGCCTTTCTCGCCGGCGGCGCGTTTCTTCTGCAACGGCGGGTGTTCACCTGGCACGCCCCGGTCGGCATGCTCGCCAGCCTGTTCATCATCAGCCTGCTGTGCTGGAACGGTTCGGGCTCCGACTCCCATGGCTCGCCGCTGTTTCACCTGCTAACCGGCGCGACCATGCTGGGTGCATTCTTTATTGCCACCGAGCCGGTGTCCGGCGCGAAAAGCCCCGGTACCCGACTGTTGTTCGGTGCCGGCGTGGGATTATTGACCTACCTGATTCGTACCTGGGGCGGTTACCCGGACGGCCTGGCGTTTGCCGTGTTGCTGATGAACCTTTGCGTCCCGGCGCTGGAGCGGTTAGTTGCGTCCAGGCAGGAGCAGATTGCCCCATGAACCGAGCGACGAGCGTTGTGTGTCTGGTGCTGCTGGCCGGGCTGGGGATTGGCGTGACGTACTTCGTGCAACACGCCAGCGAACCGCGCATCAGTGCGCAACAGCGCTCGATCGACAGCCGCAACCTGCTGGACCTGCTACCGCCAGACAGCTACGACAATCAACCGCTGGACCAGCCACTCGCCCTCGAAAGCATCCGGCTACCAAACAGCACGCTGCTGGGCGGCTATCTGGCGACTAAGGCCGGCCATCCGAGCGTGGTATTGCTGCGCAGCCAGACCCTGGGTTACGAGGGCTCCATCGAGCTGCTGATCGCCATCGGCGCAAATGGCAAGTTGCTGGGGGTCAAGACCCTCAAGCAATCGGAAACCCCTGCACTGGGCGGCAAGATCGCAGACTGGCCCAATGCCTGGCTCCAGGTGTTTACCGGCAAGTCCCGAGCCGACCCCGGTGACACGGGCTGGGCCTTGAAAAAAGACCAGGGCCAATTTGATCAGATAGCGGGCGCGACCATTACTTCACGAGCGGTGATCAGTGCCGTTCATGACGTATTGCGTTTCTTCGACGAACACCCACAACAGCTGATCGGGAGCAGCGCGCATGAATAAGACATCGACACTGCGCAACGCTCTGATGCTTGCGCCTCTGATCGGCGCTACGGACGCCTGGCTGACCGCCCTCGGCCTGTGGCTGATGTTCTTCGTGGTGATCAATGCCTATGACGTCAGCATGGCCGCCCTGCGATCACGGCTGATCCCGTCCACTCGCTTGCTTGCGAGCATCCTGTTGGCCGCCACGTTAACCAGTTGCGCGGAATTGGCCGCGCAGGTCGGGTCACTTCAATGGCATCAGCACGTGGGGATTTATGCAGGATTGATCGCCGTGCAATGCGTGGCGCTGGAACACAATGGTTTTTTCCAGGAGTCGCGGCTTGATCGCCTGCGCTTGTGTGGCCTGTTTGGCGCGCTGATGGTGAGCCTAGGCCTGCTGCGCGAGGTCATTGGCAACGGTGGCCTGCACCTGGCCACGCTGGTCCCTGGCGGATTCATTCTCTTGGGACTGCTGATCGCCGTCTGGCAGGCCTGGCACCGACCGACTCCCTTACACTGATCGATTTCGAGGAAACGCACTGTCCATGAATGCCGCAAAACGTCTGGAAATTTTCCGCAGGCTTCACGAAGACAACCCGGAACCGAAGACCGAACTGGCTTATTCCTCGCCGTTCGAATTGCTGATTGCCGTCATTCTGTCCGCCCAGTCGACCGATGTCGGCGTGAACAAGGCCACCGCCAAACTCTACCCCGTGGCCAATACGCCGGCGGCGATTCATGCCTTGGGGGTCGAAGGGCTGTCGGAATACATCAAGACCATCGGCCTGTTCAACAGCAAAGCGAAAAACGTGATCGAAACCTGTCGTTTGCTGGTGGAGCGCCATGACGGCGAGGTTCCGCAAACCCGAGAGGAACTGGAAGCGCTGCCCGGCGTCGGCCGCAAGACCGCCAACGTGGTGCTCAATACCGCCTTCCGGCAACTGACCATGGCCGTGGACACCCACATTTTCCGGGTCAGCAACCGCACAGGCATTGCACCGGGCAAAAACGTGGTCGAGGTGGAGATGAAGCTGATGAAGTTTGTCCCCAAGCAATACCTGCTCGATTCACACCATTGGCTGATCCTTCATGGACGCTACGTTTGCCTCGCCCGCAAGCCTCGTTGCGGGAGCTGCCGGATCGAAGACCTGTGCGAATACAAGCAAAAGACCTCGGACGATTGAGGCGCTATTAGATTTATTGATCCATCGATTGAAAAAATCTTTTTTACCCGCCGGGAGTTTGTCGATATAAGGAGCGCCAAAGGCAGTCTTAGCCTGGAGTTAACTTTATGAGCACTGGCAAAGAGCAATTGGACGTAGAAGACGACTTCACACCCGTTGAGGCCGATGAAGCTGAACCGGTGGTTGAAGTGGCAAAGACCAACCTGAGCAAACGCCGCACCATCGACAATCTGCTGGAGGAGCGCCGACTGCAAAAGCAATTGGCCGATTACGATTTTGACCTTTGACACCTAAAAGCCTCCCGAAACGGAGGCTTTTTACTGAGTGCCGATCCCTGATGAACGCCCTTTCATCGCGCCTCGTCAATCGCCAGTGGGTTCATACCAGTCCATTACGTTGAGCGAGTTCGATCAGATCAACCAAAGAGCGAGCATTGAGTTTCAACAACAGGCGTGTCTTGTAAGTACTGACCGTTTTATTGCTGAGAAACATTCCATCGGCAATCTCCTTGTTTGTCTTTCCTCGAGCCAACTGTTGCAACACCATCATTTCGCGCCCGGACAGACGATCCACCATATCGGCTTCACTGGCATTCCCGAGACTGGAGCGAACGGTGTGCAGCGCTTGATTCGGAAAGTAGCTGTAGCCCGAGAGTACGGCTTTTATCGCACTGAGCAACTCAGTGAGATCCTGTTGTTTGCAGACATACCCGGCGGCCCCCGATTGCATGCAACGCATGGAAAAATGTCCAGGGGCCTGAGAGGTCAATATCAGCACTTTAAGAGGCATCGCCGTTGATGTCAGACGCGCAATGACTTCCAACCCGTCCAGCTTCGGTATTCCAATATCCAGAATGACAATATCCGGCATAAGTTCGCGGGCAAGTTGTAACGCATCCACACCGTTATCTGTTTCTGCAATGACTTCGTAGCCATGGCGCTCCATCAGCATACGTACCGCAAGACGAATGACGGGGTGATCATCCACGATCAGCACTTTATTCATGGGCAAGTCCAATTCCGCTGTTCGAATTTTTAGAGCCCGCACAATAGCCTAGTCGTTTCATCCATGGCATGCCGGCCCCCTCGGCCACCCGCAGCGAGAGACATTCCCTACAAACAAGCAGGACATGTCTTACAAAAATCACACGAATACTGTGTGTCTTAAATTTTACCGCCCCGTCAGCGCGGTGCTTTTAAAACTGTTTTTGTATCGATTTACATCAGGAAATCAAAGAAACCAGCGGCTGGCCGAAGGGTCCGACAAACGCTGGCGATTGAGCTACGCTTAAAAAGTAACCGATATTGTCAAGCCAACATTCACACCTGTTCGTTAAAATCCAGACTTACCCACTAAACCCATTACAACAGGCCTTACATCAAGCAACACTTCAGAAACAGCATTTAACCTTAAACTTATTAAAACAAGAACAACAAAAATACCCGAAGCTAAAACAATACAGCTACTATGACACCCATTAATTAACCAACTAAAAGGACGCCACCAAAACAGCAGACTATCTTCCCGACTACAGCGATTTACCAAAACCCGAAACCTCTCCATAAATCGATCGAGAACAGACAATCTTTCATGAGCAAACAACATGAGCAAACTCAAAACAAGAATCTCCAACCCCATGACAATCATTGCGATATTCGCAACACTGTCTGAAACTTCAGCGGCTATTTCTCTTCCCTTTCTCGACAATAAGGAACGAGAGATCTACATCTGGTTTCTTATCAGCTTCCCCTTTTACTTGCTCTTTCTATTCTTCGTCACACTCAACTTCAACTATCGATCGCTTTACGCGCCCTCTGATTTTGAGAAAGGCAAGCATTTCATCAAGGCCATGGCCGATGTCGATCACTCGCAAGTCAATACACCCGAGCATTTGGAGCACCACTTACGCGCAACGGTGTTGCTAAAGGATCTGCACATCGTCGATGCACGATGGATGAGCAACAAAATGGACTTCAACACCTTGATGGAAAAGGCCCAGCAACCACAGGAAAATCCTGCGCGCGTGATCGTGTTTCTCACGTGTACTGATTCAGAAGCATTGTTGAAGGAAGGCGCACTCAAGCATTCGAAACAGACCAGGAAACGCAGCAGCACGACGTTCTGGGTTGCTTACAATCTGAGCTCACATGGCATGACGACTATGGCTTGAGTACCGATAGCAGAAGAAAGCTCTCGAAGGACAATCGGAGAGCAAAAGCAGACGAAAGCTTATTTGTAACAACAACAAGAATGTTGAAACATGATACCCGGCAGGATAAATCCCTCTTTTCAGAATTGTGGCCTTGTCACCGACAAGGCCACATTTCCATTACCGTCGTTGCAGCTTCAAAGGTCTCAGAAAAGCTTCCGGCCTTTGTTCGCAGCAATGCGCATGCGCAAGGCGTTGAGCTTGATAAAGCCCGCCGCGTCGGCCTGGTTGTAGGCGCCGCCGTCTTCTTCGAAGGTCGCGATGTTGGCATCGAACAACGATTCGTCGGACTTGCGACCGGTGACGATCACATTGCCCTTGTACAGCTTCAGGCGCACAACACCGTTCACGTGTGCCTGGGACGCATCGATCATCTGTTGCAACATCAGACGCTCAGGGCTCCACCAGTAACCGGTGTAGATCAGGCTGGCGTATTTAGGCATCAGCTCGTCTTTGAGGTGAGCCACTTCGCGGTCCAGGGTGATCGATTCGATCGCACGGTGCGCGCGCAGCATGATGGTGCCGCCAGGGGTTTCGTAGCAGCCACGGGACTTCATGCCCACGTAACGGTTCTCGACGATGTCGAGACGGCCGATACCGTGTTCGCCACCGATACGGTTCAGGGTCGCCAGCACGGTGGCCGGGGTCATTTCGACGCCGTCCAGTGCCACGATGTCGCCGTTGCGGTAGGTCAGTTCCAGGTACTGTGCCTTGTCAGGAGCGTTCTCCGGAGAGACGGTCCATTTCCACATGTCTTCTTCGTGCTCGGTCCAGGTGTCTTCCAGCACGCCGCCTTCATAGGAGATGTGCAGCAGGTTGGCATCCATCGAGTACGGAGATTTTTTCTTGCCATGGCGCTCGATCGGGATGTTGTGCTTTTCAGCATAATCCATCAGCTTTTCACGGGAGAGCAGGTCCCATTCGCGCCACGGAGCGATCACTTTCACCCCGGGCTTCAAGGCGTAGGCGCCCAGTTCGAAACGAACCTGGTCGTTACCCTTGCCGGTGGCGCCGTGGGAAATGGCGTCAGCGCCGGTTTCGTTGGCGATTTCGATCAGGCGTTTGGCGATCAACGGACGAGCGATGGAAGTACCCAGCAGGTACTCGCCTTCGTAAACGGTGTTGGCGCGGAACATCGGGAAAACGAAATCGCGCACGAATTCTTCGCGCAAATCGTCGATGTAGATCTCTTTCACGCCCATGGCCTGAGCCTTGGCGCGTGCAGGTTCGACCTCTTCGCCCTGACCCAGGTCAGCGGTAAAGGTCACCACTTCACAGTTATAAGTATCCTGCAGCCACTTGAGGATCACCGAAGTGTCCAGGCCGCCGGAATACGCCAGAACGACCTTGTTTACGTCCGCCATGCCATCACTCCACGGGGTTCTACGGAAAGCCGTGAAGTCTACCGGTCATACGGAATAATTTACAGAGGCGCGACAGCTTATGACGACGAAGCGACAGATTCTGTCGAGCGAGCGACGAATTCAGCGAACTCAGGAGGTCGCCGAAGAGCTTCCCGGCGTCGTGGTTTGAGGCGCGACTTTCTCGGTCGGGGCCACCCGCTCCAGGCGCACGGCGACCCGACGATTCTTCGCGCGGTTGGTCGCGTTGGTGTTCGGCGCCACAGGGTAGCGCTCACCGTGGAAACGCAGGGTGACCTGCGATTCCTGAATGCCATTGGCTTTGAAATAGTCCATTACCGCCAACGCCCGACGGCGTGACAGCTCGCGGTTGGTCAGGCGATTGCCGCTGTTGTCGGAGTGTCCGTCGAGTTCGATGTGATTGACCGTCGGATCCGCCTTCATGAACTCCAGCATCACCTGCAACTGCGCCTTGGCTTGCGGATCGAGATCGAAGCCTTCACCCGGGAAGCCGATCTCGGACTGTTTGACCTGCTCGAAATTCTTCGGCAGCAGTTTCGCCACGCAGCCCTGATAGTCGTTGAAGGCCTTACTGAACTTGACCGGCAACAGGCGCACTTCAGAGACGCGGCCATCGCCAGAGGAATGCCGGATGACCGGACTGCGGCCGTCCATCAACCCGCTGATCAGGCGTCCGGCCTGAACTTGCGAACTGTTGAACAACACGTTGCCGCTGCCGATTCTCACCGAACCCAGGTTGATGTCGCCACGTCCCGGTTGCCACGGCGCAGCGGCCGCCAGCAGGGTCGCTGAACCGCCGCCGATCATCGCGTTGTAGGCTTTGAGACGAAACGTCGCCTGCTCGCCGGCGCGGCGCACGAATTCACCCGAACCGAAATCGGTGATCGGTTGAGTCAGGCGGCATTCGAACTTGTCACCTTCGACCGTCCACTCGATGCTCTCCAGACGTGTCTGGAAAGTGAGCGCCATCGCAGGGAGGCTGGCAAACACACTGAGCAAGGCTAAATAACGCTGGCGCACGGGAGGCTCCACTGGCTTCTACAACAAAAAGACCGACACACATATTTCCGGCATACCTGTTGGATATCGGAAGCTTCCTGCAAAACTTGATAGCGAGTGCCTGAGAGAGTCTTTTCCGGTAGCATTCCCCAGAGTTTGACCCGCCTGGAATCCCCTCATGTCCGACCGCCTGACCCTGCTGCGTCCCGACGACTGGCATATTCATCTTCGCGATGGTGCTGTGTTGACCAATACCGTTGCGGATGTCGCGCGCACCTTTGGTCGCGCCATCATCATGCCCAACCTGGTACCTCCGGTGCGTAACGCCGCTGAAGCCGACGCCTATCGCCAGCGGATTCTCGCTGCACGCCCGGCCGGCAGTCGTTTCGAACCGTTGATGGTGCTGTACCTGACCGATCGTACCCAGCCCGAAGAAATTCGCGAGGCCAAGGCCAGCGGCTTCATTCACGCTGCCAAGCTGTACCCGGCCGGCGCGACCACCAACTCGGACTCTGGCGTCACCAGTATCGACAAGATCTTCCCTGCACTCGAGGCCATGGCCGACGTCGGGATGCCCTTGTTGATTCACGGTGAAGTCACCCGCGGCGATGTCGATGTGTTCGACCGCGAAAAAATCTTCATCGATGAGCATATGCGTCGTGTGGTCGAGCGTTTCCCGACGCTCAAAGTGGTGTTTGAACACATCACCACCGCGGACGCCGTGCAGTTCGTCAATGAGGCTTCGGCCAACGTTGGCGCGACCATCACCGCGCATCACCTGCTGTACAACCGCAATCACATGCTGGTGAGCGGGATTCGGCCGCACTTCTATTGCCTGCCGATACTCAAGCGCAATACCCACCAGGAAGCCCTGCTCGACGCCGCCACCAGCGGCAGCGACAAGTTCTTCCTCGGCACCGACTCGGCACCTCACGCCCAGCACGCCAAAGAAGCGGCTTGCGGCTGTGCCGGCTGCTACACCGCTTATGCGGCGATCGAGATGTACGCCGAAGCCTTCGAACAACGCAACGCGCTGGACAAGCTCGAAGCCTTCGCCAGCCTCAACGGCCCGCGCTTCTACGGCCTGCCGGTGAACACCGATCGCATCACCCTGGTCCGCGATGAGTGGACCGCCCCAACCAGCCTGCCATTTGGCGAGCTGACCGTAATCCCGCTGCGCGCCGGTGAAAAACTGCGCTGGCGCCTGCTGGAGGAACACGCGTGAGTGAAGACCATTTCGACGACGAACAGGACGGTCAAGGCGGCGGAGGTGGTTCGCGCCACCCGATGGCTGAGCGCTTCCGTGGGTACCTGCCAGTTGTTGTCGACGTTGAAACCGGTGGTTTCAACTCTGCCACTGACGCCCTGCTGGAGATCGCCGCGACCACGATCGCCATGGATGAAAAAGGCTTTGTGTACCCCGATCACACCTATTTCTTCCGTGTCGAACCTTTTGAAGGCGCGAACATTGAAGCGGCCGCGCTGGAGTTCACCGGGATCAAACTCGATCACCCGCTGCGCATGGCGGTGAGCGAGGAAGCAGCCCTGACCGATATTTTCCGCGGTATCCGCAAGGCCCTGAAAGCCAACGGCTGCAAACGGGCGATTCTGGTCGGGCACAACAGCAGCTTCGACCTGGGTTTCCTTAACGCTGCTGTCGCACGCCTGGACATGAAACGTAACCCGTTTCATCCATTCTCCAGTTTCGATACCGCGACCCTCGCTGGCCTGGCTTACGGTCAAACCGTGCTGGCCAAGGCTTGCCAGGCGGCGGACATCGACTTCGACGGTCGAGAGGCTCACTCGGCGCGCTACGACACCGAGAAGACGGCCGAGCTGTTCTGCGGCATCGTCAATCGCTGGAAACAAATGGGCGGCTGGGAAGACTTCAACGACTGATTCCGGTCGCTGGGTTTATCCCGCCCATAAAAAAACCGGCCTCATCGGCCGGTTTTTTTATGCCTGACGCTTGGGCTTACAGCGCCGCAGCGTTCTCGGTCAGGTAAGCCGCGACGCCTTCGGTCGAAGCGGTCATGCCTTTGTCGCCTTTTTTCCAGTTGGCAGGGCAAACTTCGCCGTGCTCTTCGTGGAATTGCAGCGCGTCGACCAGACGGATCAGCTCTTCCATGTTACGGCCCAGCGGCAGGTCGTTGATGATCTGCGAACGGACAATGCCTTTGTCGTCGATCAGGAACGCGCCACGGAAAGCCACACCGCCTTCGGACTCAACGTCGTAGGCCTTGGCGATTTCGTGCTTCATGTCGGCAGCCATGGTGTAACGAACCTGGCCGATACCGCCATTGTTCACCGGAGTGTTGCGCCATGCGTTGTGGGTGAAGTGCGAATCGATCGACACCGCGACCACTTCTACGTTACGCGCCTTGAAGTCAGCCATACGGTTGTCCAGAGCGATCAGCTCGGATGGGCAAACGAAAGTGAAGTCCAGTGGGTAGAAGAACACCAGGCCGTATTTTCCTTTGATGGCCGAGGACAAGGTGTAGCTGTCTACGATTTCGCCATTGCCGAGGACGGCAGGTACGGTGAAGTCCGGGGCTTGTTTGCCTACGAGTACGCTCATTGAATATCTCCTGGTCTATATATCGTGAAGAACTGGGTTCGCGTCAGCCTGCCACCCTCAGGCGACAGCCCTGTGACACGACCCCCTTCGCAAGGACCGACCATCATACACGGCGTTTTTCAGCTGTCCTCAACGGTTTTTCATCGGCGCACCAAATTGGCCATCGCGGCAGGTAATGGCAGATGCCTGGATGAAAACCGTTCGTCAGTCATACGCGCTTATAACGCAAAGCTTTCAGAAACCACTTTGACAATCATTCTCGTTAACATTAAGATCCATCGCAACTGAGTCACCACCAGCGACGGTTCTTAGCTTATGTATGTTTGCCTCTGCACTGGCGTCACCGACGGTCAAATCCGCGATGCAATCTATGAAGGTTGCTGCAGCTACAAGGAAGTCCGTCAGGCTACCGGCGTAGCCAGCCAATGCGGTAAATGCGCCTGCCTTGCCAAGGAAGTGGTGCGTGAAACCCTGACCAAATTGCAATCGACCCAGGCTGCGATTCCTTTCCCTGTAGAATTTACTGCCGCGTAAATACCGTATTCCAAAGAACCGGACTTGATGTCCGGTTTTTTTATGTCTGGAAATCAACCGCTTACGCTCTAGACGCGGAACACAAACATTCTTATTCCGATTAATTTTCACTTAAGTTTCAATAACTTAGGTTTGACACTCTTAGTTGTGCGGCTCAAACTCTGCTTTATAGACAGCTAATACAGGGCAGGACCCCATCATGAAAGGCGACATTACAGTCATCCAGCATCTCAACAAGATCCTTGCCAATGAGCTGGTCGCGATCAATCAATACTTTCTGCATGCGCGCATGTACGAAGATTGGGGTCTGAACAAGCTCGGCAAGCACGAATACCACGAATCCATCGACGAGATGAAACACGCGGACAAGCTGATCAAGCGCATCCTGTTTCTCGAAGGCCTGCCGAACGTCCAGGACCTAGGCAAGCTGCAGATCGGCGAACACACCCAGGAAATGCTTGAGTGCGACCTGCGTATCGAAAAAACCGGTCATGCCGACCTCAAGGTTGCCATCGCTCATTGCGAAACCGTTGGTGACTTCGGTAGCCGTGAATTGCTCGAAGATATCCTTGAGTCCGAAGAAGAACACATCGACTGGCTGGAAACCCAACTGGGCCTGATCGATAAAGTCGGTCTTGAGAACTATCTGCAATCGCAGATGGGCGAAGAGTAAGTTAGCGCCTGCTGAACTCGAGACATAAAAAAGCCCCGCACTCTTTTATAGAGGCGGGGCTTTTTAATGCCCCTGTAGGAGCGAAGCTTGCTCGCGAAAGCGGTAGTCCAGTCAACTTATGTGCTGAATGTTGTACCGCTTTCGCGAGCAAGCTTCGCTCCTACAGGTACCGGGTCAGGCTTCGGTCTTGTTGGCAGCAGCCGCTTCAACAGCCGCCTTGATCGTGGTCTGCAACGAACCGTCACCAGCCATCTCAGTCATGATGTCGCTACCGCCGACCAGCTCACCACCGACCCACAGTTGCGGGAAGGTTGGCCAGTTGGCGTATTTCGGCAGGTTGGCGCGGATTTCCGGGTTCTGCAGGATGTCCACGTAAGCAAACTTTTCACCACATGCCATCACGGCCTGCGCGGCTTTCGCGGAGAAGCCACACTGCGGGGCATTCGGCGAACCTTTCATGTAAAGCAGAATGGTGTTGTTAGCAATCTGCTCTTTAATCGTTTCGATGATATCCATGGAGCACCTCGGCTGAACTTTCCGACTCAGAGGTCGGCACGGTGGCGCATTGTAACGGAAACCCGAGCGCCATGCTCGGTCTCCCCGATAGACACAATCAAGCCGCCGCCACCGTTACCGGAACACCGTTCAACGCCGCATTCCCCGACAACTCGTCGAGCTGACATTCATCGGTCAAGTCATTGGCGCTGGAGCCCGGTTGACTACTGGCGATCGTCATCTGCACGCCCGGACGCGCATGGCCCCAGCCGTGAGGCAGGCTGACCACGCCTTTCATCATGTCCAGGCTGGCGACCACCTCCACTTCGATCACGCCGACCCGCGAACTGACACGCACGCGCTGCCCATCACCGAGTCCACGGCTAGCCAGGTCATCCGGGTGCATCAGCAATTGATGACGCGGCTTGCCCTTCACCAGACGGTGATAGTTGTGCATCCACGAGTTGTTGCTGCGCACATGGCGACGACCAATCATCAGCAATTCGTCGGCGGCCGGTGCTTGCAGCGCGGCGAAGCGGGCCAGGTCGGCGAGAATCGCAGCCGGCGCGGCCTGGACTCGCTGATTGGCAGTTTTCAGGCGTAGCGCCAGGTTTGATTTGAGCGCGCCCAGATCGACGCCGTGCGGGTGATCGAACAGCGTCGCCAACGAAAGCTTGTGCTCCGAGGCATCGCCATACAGCCCCATCCGCAGCCCACGATCGATCATCTGCGCCGGTGCAATGGTCGGTTTCAGCTCCTTGCCGGTCTTCGCCGCGAACGCCTGAGCCAGACCGACAAAGATCTCCCAGTCATGCAACGCGCCTTCTGGCTTCGCCAAAATCGCCCGATTGAAACGGGTTACGTTTCGCACCGCGAACATGTTGAACGTGGTGTCGTAGTGGTCGTTTTCCAGTGCCGAAGTCGACGGCAGGATCAGGTCGGCATAACGCGTGGTTTCATTGATGTAAAGGTCGATGCTGACCATGAACTCCAGACCGTCCAGCGCCTGCTCCAACTGCCGGCCATTGGGCGTGGACAGCACCGGATTGCCGGCCACGGTGATCAGCGCACGGACCTGCCCTTCCCCGCCCGTCAGCATCTCTTCAGCCAGCGCCGACACCGGCAACTCGCCGCCGTACTCGGGACGCCCGGACACGCGGCTCTGCCACAGATTGAAATGCCCGCCCGACGTCGAGGCCACCAGGTCCACCGCAGGTTCGGTGCACAACGCACCGCCGACGCGGTCGAGGTTGCCGGTGACCAGGTTGATCAATTGCACCAGCCAATGACACAGCGTGCCGAAGGCCTGGGTCGAAACCCCCATCCGGCCATAGCACACCGCTGTCGGCGCCGCCGCGAAATCCCGGGCCAGTTGGCGAATCTGTTCTGCCGGCACCGCGCACAAGGGGCTCATGGTGTCGGCAGTGAATGTGGCGATCGCCTGACGGACTTCATCCAGACCGTCTACCGGCAAATGGCTGTCGCGGGTCAGGCCTTCGGCGAACAAGGTATTGAGCAACCCGAACAACAGCGCCGCATCGCCACCGGGGCGCACGAACAGATGCTGATCGGCCATCGCTGCCGTTTCGCTGCGGCGCGGATCGACCACCACCACTTTTCCGCCCCGGGCCTGAATTGCCTTCAGGCGCTTCTCCACATCCGGCACGGTCATGATGCTGCCATTGGAGGCCAGGGGATTGCCACCGAGGATCAACATGAAATCGGTGTGGTCGATGTCCGGAATCGGCAGCAGCAGACCGTGGCCGTACATCAAATGGCTGGTCAGGTGATGAGGCAACTGATCGACCGAGGTCGCGGAAAACCGATTGCGGGTTTTCAGCAGGCCCAGGAAATAATTGCTGTGGGTCATCAACCCATAGTTGTGCACGCTGGGGTTGCCTTGATAAACCGCCACCGCGTTCTGGCCGTGATGCTCCTGAATCGCCGCCAGACGTTCGGCGACAAGGCTGAAGGCGTCTTCCCACTCGATAGGCTGCCATTCGCTGCCCACTCGCAACATCGGTTGACGCAGGCGATCCGGATCGCTCTGGATGTCTTGCAGGGCAACCGCCTTGGGGCAGATGTGCCCACGACTGAACGTGTCCAGCGGGTCGCCCTTGATTGAGGTGATCTGCACGCCATTGCCTTCGACCTCGGAGGTCTCGATGGTCAGGCCGCAGATGGCTTCACACAGGTGGCAGGCACGGTGATGGAGAGTCTTGGTCATGGCCAGTCTCTTTTGTTCTGGGCGGGCAATATCGGCCGCGGGAACAAAACTATGGCGCGTGACCCGCGACTGCGCCAGCGACGTTCGTCTTGTGAATCGGCGACCATCAGGCCAGCCGATGACCACGCACCCTCAGTTCGGCGGCAACCTGGGCGGCGCCTGCAACTGGATCTCCTGAATGGTTTCGATCTGTTCCTGGGCGATGTGTATGCCGGTGAGCTCGCCGATCAGTCGCCAATGCTCGTCGAGCCCGGTGCTGATGGTTGCCATGCGATCGATCATGCGTCGACCGGCCGCCTTGGTCACTTCGTCTTCACTGCGCATCAATTCGAAGGACATCGACGTCATGGAAGCGGTGAGGTGGGTCAAGGAGCGGGCCGTGAGGCCAAGTAATTCCATTAATAGCGGTTCTTTCGATTCCATTCCGAAGGCTTCCTGCGTCACTCGTGAGTTAGTTATAACCCAGCACTTTGCATTAGCAAATGTTTCATCCAAGACACGGTGACCGCCGGCGCCTTGAACAACAGACAAGACACGAAACGACCTTGTCAAAAAATACGTACGAGCACACAGACAGACTTACTGCGGTTGAGAAATCTTCGACGCCTTCTTTTTTAGAGGTGAGGTCAAGGCCGTCCAGATTCCGCCGACCGCCAGCCAAAGCATCACGCCGGACCCGATCAGGATGATCGCTTTCTGGTTTGCCAGGATGCCCAGTTGATGAGGCTCGGCTTGATAGACCTGCAAAGCGATATCAACGACGCTCACCACGGTGAACCACGCCACCACCAGGGCAGCTCCATGCTTCAGGTCCGGCGTCGATCGCGCGAGTAGCGAAGCCCCCAGGTAGATTCCAATTGCGACCAATCCCCCCACTACCAAAAGCTGGGTCGAATCAATCTGCAATCGCGTCATCCCTGAAATTCTTCACGCCGATAAAAGCGCCGACGATGGCGCCAACCACTGCGCTCGGAACGCCTGGGTAAATCGTACTTGCGATAATCGCGAAGCCCATGACCGTAGAAATCACAGCCATATCGAACGCCGGTGAAACACGACGAAGACGTGTAAGGCCAGTGTGTCTGGGTTTATTGATCGCCATACAGCGCTCCCTCCCTGGGAGTGTTTGACTTTGCTCAGTCGAGAATCCGCAACGGGGCAGATATTACCTGAGCGCAGTCCGATACCCGGCACCCGAAAACGTAACAGCAAACAACTCCGCGAGTTTGTAACGGGGCCCGGAGACCGATGTCCGGCGGTCTTTCATCCTTCGCCGGATATCGAGCCAGACACGGCATTTATTGCAATCGAGCTTCGGCAACGTGTACAAATGCTGCTCTCCACCTCGCAGCGCGGATCGCGTTGTAAAGCTTGAAACATGTTGGACGCCGTAAAAAAAGCCTCCTATTGGAAAAACGCGACATTTAATGTCAATATCGCGCCTCCCCCTATTTCGTCGCCCCGTGCGGCTTACGCCGCAGGTCTCGCCCGTTTTTCAGTTAAACAAGGCTTTGAGTATCTGCGGTCTGTTGCAAAAAGGTAGTCAATGATGAGCGCAAGGCACTTTCTCTCCCTGATGGATTGCACGCCCGAAGAGCTGGTCAGCGTGATCCGTCGAGGCGTTGAGCTCAAGGACCTGCGTAACCGCGGCGTACTGTTCGAGCCTCTGAAAAACCGCGTACTCGGGATGATTTTCGAGAAGTCCTCGACCCGCACCCGTATTTCGTTCGAAGCCGGCATGATCCAGCTCGGTGGCCAGGCCATCTTCCTGTCACCACGCGACACGCAACTGGGCCGTGGCGAGCCGATCGGCGACTGCGCCATCGTGATGTCGAGCATGCTCGACGCCGTGATGATCCGCACCTTTGCCCACAGCACCCTGACCGAATTCGCCGCCAATTCCCGCGTTCCAGTGATCAACGGCCTGTCCGATGACCTGCATCCGTGCCAGTTGCTGGCCGACATGCAGACGTTCCTCGAACATCGCGGCTCGATCCAGGGCAAGACCGTGGCCTGGATCGGCGACGGTAACAACATGTGCAACAGCTATATAGAAGCGGCGATCCAGTTCGACTTCCAGTTGCGCATTGCTTGCCCTGAAGGTTTTGAGCCCAGCCCCGAGTTTGTGGCAAAGGCCGGCGATCGGGTCACCATCGTCCGCGATCCGAAGGACGCCGTGCGCGGCGCCCACCTGGTGAGCACCGACGTCTGGACCTCCATGGGCCAGGAAGAAGAAACCGCCAAGCGCCTGAAGCTGTTCGCGCCGTTCCAGGTGACCCGCGCCCTGCTCGACCTGGCTGCCGAGGATGTGCTGTTCATGCACTGCCTGCCGGCCCACCGTGGCGAGGAAATCAGCCTCGACGTACTCGATGACAAGCGCTCCGTCGCGTGGGATCAAGCGGAAAACCGTCTTCACGCACAAAAGGCCCTGCTCGAGTTTCTCGTCCCGCCTTCGTATCACCACGCATGAGCCATCCATTACTGCTCAACCTGCGCAACCTCGCCTGCGGCTATCAGGACCAGCGAGTCGTGCAGAACCTCAACCTGCATTTGAATGCCGGTGACATCGGTTGCCTGCTGGGCTCCTCGGGCTGCGGCAAGACCACCACGCTACGGGCGATTGCCGGTTTCGAACCGGTGCACGAAGGTGAAATCACCCTGGCGGGCGAGACCCTCTCACGCCCCGGCTTCACCCTCGCCCCGGAAAAACGCCGGATCGGCATGGTGTTCCAGGACTACGCGCTGTTTCCGCATTTGAGCGTGGCCGAGAACATCGCCTTCGGGATCCGCAAGCACCCGCAAAAGGATCGCGTCACCGAAGAACTGCTGGAACTGGTCAACCTGAAAAACCTCGGCAAGCGCTTCCCGCACGAGTTGTCCGGCGGCCAGCAGCAGCGTGTCGCACTGGCCCGCGCACTGGCACCGGAACCGCAATTGCTGTTGCTCGACGAACCGTTCTCCAACCTCGATGGCGAACTGCGACGCAAGCTCAGCCATGAGGTGCGCGACATCCTCAAAGCCCGTGGCACCAGCGCAATTCTGGTGACCCACGACCAGGAAGAAGCGTTCGCGGTGAGCGATCACGTCGGGGTGTTCAAGGAAGGTCGGCTGGAACAATGGGACACGCCCTACAACCTGTACCACGAACCACTGACGCCGTTTGTGGCCAGCTTCATTGGCCAGGGTTATTTCATCCGCGGCCAGCTGAGCAGCCCCGAGTCGGTGCAGACCGAATTAGGTGAGTTGCGCGGTAATCGTGCCTACACCTGGCCCGTGGGCGGTGCGGTGGACGTGTTGCTGCGACCGGACGATATCGTTTATGCACCCGACAGCAGTTTGAAGGCGCGGATTGTCGGCAAGTCCTTCCAGGGAGCCTCGACGTTGTACCGTTTGCAATTGCCGACCGGGGCGCAGCTGGAGTCGATTTTCCCGAGCCATGCCGATCATCAAGTCGGCGCCGAGGTGGGTATTCGAGTCGCGGCCGAACACCTGGTGTTGTTCCAGGCATCGGGCAGCACGGCGGCGCAGATTCCGGCGGTAGAGTCCGGTGTCCGCCGCTACAGCACCGCCAGCTGACTAAAAAATCTGTAGGAGCGAGGCTTGCCCGCGAAGGCGTCAGGCCTGCCAAAAAAGGTGTCGACTGACACGACGCCTTCGCGGGCA
Organism: Pseudomonas sp. LBUM1660; assembly: GCF_059695935.1. Lineage (NCBI taxonomy): Bacteria > Pseudomonadati > Pseudomonadota > Gammaproteobacteria > Pseudomonadales > Pseudomonadaceae > Pseudomonas > Pseudomonas sp. LBUM1660. Next base: position 5,017,250 of record NZ_CP166795.1, read on the forward strand.
AGCCTCGCTCCTACAGAAATCGATCGAAAATCAGAAAATCAGAAAATCAGAAAATCAGAAAATCAGAAAATCAGAAAATCAGAAAATCAGAAAATCAGAAAATCAGAAAATCATCCGAGCATTAGCGCTCCACTCGCAACCAGCGTCGCATTCCCGCCAATCTTCACCCGATCCCCTTCCAGCCGGCAAAACAACTCCCCGCCTCGCTTCGAGCACTGAAACGCCGTGAGGCTTGACTTGCCCAATCGCCTCGACCAATACGGAATCAAACTGCAATGGGTCGAACCGGTCACCGGGTCCTCATGAATACCGATCGCCGGAGCGAAGTACCGCGACACAAAATCATGCTTGCCTCCCTTGGCGGTGACGATTGCGCCCGGCCACGGCAGTTTGGCCAGGGCGATCATGTCTGGCTGACAATCGAGCACAGCCTGCTCGGACTCCAGCACGACAAACAATTCATTTGAACCCAGCACATCGACCACTTCGACGCCCAAGGCGCGCTCGACATCCAGTGTCACACCCACTTCAGACGGCACGATGGCCGGGAAATCCAGCCACAGGCGCCCACCCTCACGGCTCACACTCAATGGGCCGGACTTGCAGATGAACTCCAGGCGCTCCACCGGCTCCTTATAGATTTCAAACAATACATACGCGCTGGCCAGGGTCGCATGACCGCACAACGGCACTTCAGTCGTCGGGGTAAACCAGCGAATGTGCCAGCCCTGCCCTTCGCGCACCAAGAAGGCGGTCTCGGCCAGATTGTGCTCGGCGGCAATCTTCTGCATCAACTCATCGGCGAGCCAGGCCTCAAGCCGATACACCATCGCCGGGTTACCACTGAACGGTCGATCACTGAACGCATCGACTTGATGGAACTCAAGCTGCATAACCTTCTCCCTGATTCAGGCGCGGCCAATATCGGCGAACGTTGCCTGAGTGTGCTCGGCCAGCACCGCCGGCGCCAATTCAACTTCCAGACCGCGCCGACCGGCGCTGACGAAAATGGTCGAAAAGGGCTGAGCAGAGTTATCGATAAACGTGCGCAAGCGCTTCTTCTGCCCCAACGGACTGATCCCGCCCAACAGATAACCCGTCGCACGTTGCGCAGCGGCAGGATCGGCCATTTCGACTTTTTTCACGCCCGCCGCGTGAGCCAGGTGCTTCAAGTCCAGACTTCCGACGACCGGCACCACCGCCACCAGCAACTCACCTTTCTCACTGGCCGCCAGCAGCGTCTTGAACACTTGCGTCGGGTTCAGCCCCAGTTTCTCCGCAGCCTCCAGCCCATAGGAAGCGGCCTTAGGATCATGTTCATAACTGTGCACGCGATGTTCGGCTCGAACTTTTTTCAACAAATCCAATGCGGGGGTCATGGCAGCTCCAGACTGGGCGGCAGTAGAAAAATTCTGCGCTGGATTCTAGGACATTGATCGGCAAAAGGCTCTATTGCGCCACTGTTTCACGGTTTGGCAGCGTCGCCTGCCACTCGTCCGTGATCGACCCGCCGCGTGAACGATACGATCATTCACGTGACTAATAGTTGAATTGTGACTGACAGTTCACTTTCGACCTTTGACAGCAGCGTTTCTTGTCTATATTTTTTCGAATCTGAATACTGTACGAATGTGTCATCGCAGCACCCAGCAGCAGACCGAGAACAGGATGGGGATTCTGCCTCGGTGGAAAACGCGCTTTGGCCATGACGAAAGAAGCGCCGGACAACAACAAAAACGAGGTTTTCAATGACAACTGCTTTACAACAACCGTCGCTCTCAAGCCAATGCATGGCCGAGTTTCTGGGCACTGCACTGCTTATCTTTTTCGGCACCGGTTGTGTTGCCGCGCTCAAGGTCGCGGGTGCCAGCTTTGGCCTTTGGGAAATCAGCATCATCTGGGGTATCGGCGTGAGCATGGCGATCTACCTGACCGCCGGCGTTTCCGGTGCTCATCTCAATCCTGCCGTGAGCATCGCACTGAGCATTTTCGCTGACTTCGAAAAGCGCAAACTGCCGCTCTATATCTTCTCTCAAGTGGCCGGCGCTTTCTGTGGCGCGTTTTTGGTCTACACGCTGTACAGCAATCTATTCTTCGATTTCGAACAAACTCACCATATGGTTCGTGGCACTCAGGCCAGCCTCGAATTGGCGTCGGTGTTCTCCACCTTCCCCAATCCGGCCCTGTCCACCGCCCAGGCTTTCCTGGTTGAAGTGATCATCACCGCCATCCTGATGGGCGTGATCATGTCCCTGACCGATGACAACAATGGTCTGCCGAAAGGGCCTCTGGCACCGCTGCTGATAGGCCTGCTGATCGCCGTGATTGGCAGCTCGATGGGCCCGCTGACCGGTTTCGCGATGAACCCGGCACGTGATTTCGGTCCGAAGCTGATGACTTTCTTCACTGGGTGGGGTGAAATTTCCTTCACCGGCGGCCGCGATATCCCGTATTTCCTGATTCCGATTTTTGCACCGATTGTCGGTGCCTGCCTCGGCGCTGCCGCGTATCGCGGGCTCATTGCCCGTCATCTGCCCAGCGCCATACCTGCTACAAAGGACGCAACACCGGCCATTGACGGCAAACCAAGAACTTCTTGATACCGTAGGCGCGTGATCCTGCCCATAAGATCGCGCGCCGGACCTCTCTCCCTTTTTTCGTCCAAGGCAATCGACATGACCGACATTCAGAATAAGAACTACATCATTGCCCTCGATCAGGGTACGACCAGCTCCCGCGCGATCATTTTCGACCGCGATGCGAACGTGGTCTGCACCGCCCAGCGCGAATTCGTCCAGCATTACCCGCAAGCCGGTTGGGTTGAACACGACCCGATGGAAATCTTCGCCACCCAAAGTGCCGTGATGGTCGAGGCCCTGGCTCAAGCCGGTCTGCATCACGACCAGGTCGCAGCCATCGGCATCACCAACCAGCGCGAAACCACCGTGGTCTGGGACAAGACCACCGGCCGCCCGATCTACAACGCGATCGTCTGGCAGTGCCGCCGCAGCACCGAGATCTGCCAGCAGCTCAAGCGCGATGGCCATGAGCAATACATCAGCGAGACCACCGGCCTGGTCACCGACCCGTATTTCTCCGGCACCAAACTCAAGTGGATCCTCGACAACGTCGAAGGCAGCCGCGAGCGTGCGCGCAACGGCGAGTTGCTGTTCGGCACGGTCGACAGCTGGCTGATCTGGAAATTCACCGGCGGCAAAGTCCATGTGACCGACTACACCAACGCCTCGCGCACCATGCTCTTCAACATCCACACCCTGGAGTGGGACGCGAAGATGCTGGAGGTGCTGGATATTCCGCGCGAGATGCTGCCGGAAGTTAAGTCCTCGTCGGAAATCTATGGCCACACCAAAAGCGGCATCGCTATCGGCGGTATCGCCGGCGACCAGCAAGCAGCCCTCTTCGGCCAGATGTGCGTCGAGCCAGGCCAGGCGAAAAACACCTACGGCACCGGTTGTTTCCTGCTGATGAACACGGGCGACAAAGCCGTGAAGTCTAAGCACGGCATGCTCACCACCATCGCTTGCGGCCCGCGCGGCGAAGTGGCTTACGCGCTCGAAGGCGCAGTGTTCAACGGTGGTTCCACCGTTCAATGGCTACGTGACGAACTGAAGATCATCAACGACGCCCACGACACCGAATACTTCGCCAACAAGGTCAAGGACAGCAACGGCGTGTACCTGGTGCCAGCCTTCACCGGTCTCGGCGCTCCCTACTGGGACCCGTATGCCCGTGGCGCCCTCTTCGGCCTGACCCGCGGCGTGCGCGTGGATCACATTATTCGTGCAGCCCTGGAGTCGATTGCCTACCAGACCCGCGACGTTCTGGACGCCATGCAACAGGATTCCGGCGAACGTTTGAAATCCCTGCGCGTGGACGGCGGCGCGGTCGCGAACAACTTCCTGATGCAGTTCCAGGCCGACATCCTCGGCACTCAGGTCGAGCGTCCGCAAATGCGCGAGACCACCGCACTGGGCGCCGCTTACCTGGCCGGCCTGGCGTGTGGTTTCTGGGGCAGCCTGGACGAGTTGCGCGGCAAGGCCGTAATCGAGCGCGAATTCGAACCGACCCTGGACGAAACCGCCAAGGAAAAACTCTACGCCGGCTGGAAAAAAGCCGTCAGCCGCACCCGCGACTGGGAACCACATGAAGGCGCTGAATAAGCCAACCTGAGTACTCGTATCGGTATGTAACTGGTAGGGAGCAGATTCCTGCGGCATCATGGGCAAATTTTGCACGGCAGCCAAAGGAAGCCCCATGAATCTGCCTCCCCGTCAGCAGCAAATCCTCGAACTTGTCCGCGAACGCGGCTATGTCAGCATCGAGGAAATGGCTACGCTGTTCGTCGTTACACCGCAGACCATCCGCCGCGATATCAATCAGCTCGCGGAAGCCAATTTGTTGCGTCGCTACCACGGCGGCGCCGCCTACGATTCCAGTGTCGAAAACACCGCCTACGCCATGCGCGCCGACCAGATGCGCGATGAGAAGCAGCGTATCGGCGAAGCCATTGCGGCTCAGATCCCTGATCACGCCTCGCTGTTCATCAATATCGGCACCACCACCGAATCGATTGCCCGGGCGTTGCTCAACCACAACCACCTGAAAATCATCACCAACAACCTGCACGTGGCCTCGATGCTCAGCGCCAAGGACGACTTCGACGTTCTGCTGACCGGTGGCAATGTGCGGCGCGATGGCGGCGTGGTCGGTCAGGCGAGTGTCGACTTCATCAACCAGTTCAAGGTCGACTTTGCCTTGGTCGGCATCAGCGGTATCGATGAAGACGGCAGCCTGCTGGACTTCGACTATCAGGAAGTGCGGGTGTCACAGGCGATCATTGCCAATGCCCGGAAAGTGATTCTGGCGGCTGACTCCAGCAAGTTCGGGCGCAACGCCATGATTCGCCTGGGTCCGATCAGTCTGATTGATTGCCTGGTGACCGATCAGCAGCCTTCGCCAGCGCTGGCGCAGTTGTTGAGTCAGCACAAGATTCGGCTGGAAGTCGTTTAACCCCCCCACATATTGGGTGCCTGTTCTGGCGCCTTCGCGGGCAAGCCTCGCTCCCACAGGTTATGTGCATACCCTGCGGGAGCGGCGGTGCGACGATTCGACTTGCTCGCGAATACGGTCGCCCATTCGGCACACCTTTCGCGCCTGATCGCGCACTTAAATGTTCGTAAATTTTCCTTTCCCAGCCCTTCGATCAGTATTTTCAATCGAAGTTGACTGGCTGTGGACGGCTTTATGGGCTACCATTTTCGCAAATGAACATTAATGTTCGAATTCCAATACAGAAAATCAAAAGAGCCCGAGGCCAGCCGATGCCCACTTCTACCTTGCCTACGCCCCCTCTCGCTGAGATCTACGACATCGCCGTCATCGGTGGTGGGATCAATGGCGTGGGGATCGCAGCGGATGCCGCCGGTCGCGGCCTTTCGGTGTTCCTTTGTGAAAAAGACGACTTGGCCAGCCATACCTCGTCGGCCAGCAGCAAGCTGATCCACGGTGGTCTGCGCTACCTCGAACATTACGAGTTCCGCCTGGTGCGAGAAGCCCTGGCCGAGCGCGAAGTGTTGTTGGCCAAGGCGCCGCACATCGTCAAGCAAATGCGCTTCGTGTTGCCGCACCGTCCGCACCTGCGTCCAGCCTGGATGATCCGCGCCGGCCTGTTTCTGTATGACCACCTTGGCAAGCGGGAAAAACTCGAAGGCTCGAAAAGCCTGAAGTTCGGTCCAGACAGCCCGCTGAAAAGCGAAATCACCAAAGGCTTCGAATACTCCGATTGCTGGGTCGACGATGCGCGTCTAGTGGTGCTGAACGCCATGGCTGCCCGCGAGAAAGGCGCCCACGTTCACACCCAGACCCGTTGTGTCAGCGCCCGTCGCACCAAAGGCTTGTGGCATCTGCACCTGGAACGCGCCGATGGCAGTCTGTTTTCGATCCGCGCCAAGGCCCTGGTGAATGCCGCCGGCCCATGGGTCGCCAAGTTCATTCGTGATGACCTGAAGATGGAATCGCCCTACGGCATCCGCCTGATTCAGGGCAGCCACCTGATCGTGCCGAAACTGTATGAAGGCGAACACGCGCACATTCTGCAAAACGAAGATCAGCGCATCGTCTTCACCATTCCGTACCTGAACCACTTCACCCTGATCGGCACCACCGACCGTGAGTACACCGGCGATCCGGCCAAAGTGGCGATCACCGAAGGCGAAACCGATTACCTGCTGAAAGTGGTCAACGCCCACTTCAAGAAGCAGATCAGCCGAGACGATATCCTGCACAGCTATTCCGGTGTTCGTCCGCTGTGCAACGACGAATCCGACAACCCGTCGGCCGTCACCCGCGATTACACCCTGGCGCTCTCGGGCACTGGTGAAGAAGCGCCGTTGCTGTCGGTGTTCGGCGGCAAGCTGACCACCTACCGCAAACTGGCCGAGTCGGCGCTGGCACAACTGGCGCCGTACTTTGCGCACATCAAGCCAAGCTGGACCGCCAGCGCCACCCTGCCGGGCGGCGAAGACATGACCACCCCGCAGGCGCTGAGCTCGCTGATTCGCGACAAGTTCGACTGGGTCCCGACTGAGATCTCACGCCGCTGGGCGACCACTTATGGCAGCCGCACCTGGCGCATGATGGAAGGCGTGCAGAACCTCAGCGACCTGGGCGAACACATCGGCGGCGGTCTCTACACCCGCGAAGTCGACTATCTGTGCAGCGATGAGTGGGCGACAACCGCGCACGACATTCTGTGGCGTCGCAGCAAGCTGGGCTTGTTCACCACGCCTGCCGAACAGCAGAAACTGGTGGATTACTTGAGCAAGGTCGAGCAGAGCCGCAGCAAGATCGAAGCGGCCTGATCGCAATCCGTCTAAACGAAAGCCGCTTGAACGAAAGCCCCTGAATTCGACGATTCAGGGGCTTTTTTGCAGGTGTTCATTGCGCCAGATGCAGCAACAGGAAATCAATGAATGCCCTCGATTTGTGGGGCAAATGCGGGCTGTTGGGAAACACCACGTTGACGGACTGCGAGGGCAGAGAATAGTCGGGAAACAGACGAATCAACCGCTCGTTGGCAATGTCGTCCTTGACCACCCAGGCGGGCAGCACCGAGACGCCCAGCGACGACAACGTCATGGAGCGAATGGCCGTGGAAGAGTTGGATTCAAACTGATTGATCCCGTTGATCTCGACAGTCCCCAGGTGCGGATGACGCAACGTCCACTGGGTCGGTGCCTGCAGGTTGCTGTTGGCGATCCACGGGACCGAGTTCAGGTCCTGAGGCGTTTGCACCGGGTGACGTGCAAAAAACGTCTGCGTAGCCACCAGGACAATTTCATAATCCGCCAGTTTACGGCTCTTGAAAGCCGAGTCCGCCAAGCTGCCCAGACGAATAACCAGGTCTAACTTTTCCGCCACCAGGTCATTGAGTGAAGAGTTGAAGTTATAGCAGAGCTTTATTTCCGGATAGCGCTCTATAAATTGCGGTATCAACGGAAGAATATAAGCCTCGCCGTATTCACTGGTGGAACTGAAACGCAACTTTCCGGTAACGCGATCATGACCTTTTAATACATTATCAAAAGCATTATCGATGTCCGCGACAATACCTTTGAACTCTTCATAAAAATCCAGACCTATTTCAGTGAGGGAGATATTTCGGGTATTTCGAATCAACAACGTCGCGGACAGCACGTCCTCCAGCGCCTTGACATGCAGGCTGGCCATGGCCTTGCTGATGCTCAGGTAATTGGCGGCCTTGGTGTAAGAACCAAAATCGACCACCGCCAGGAATGTCTGAACCCGATTAAGATGAGTGTGCATAGCAATAGAACTCACTGTTAAATCCCGTCAAACATTGTTTCAAGGATAGTCGTATCGACAGTTCAAGTCCAACGCCCCTATGCTTTGCGGCAAAGGGGAAATAACATGACCTATCGCTACAAAGTTGCACTGATATTTCTGATCGGCTTTTTTATAGACTGCATTAACATCTTTATGTCGGCGGTCGCACTACCGAGTATATCGGCGGCGCTGCATGTTAGTACTTCAGACGTTGCCTGGGTGGCTAACGCTTATATTCTGGGGCTGACACTGATCATTCCGGTCAGCACCTGGCTGGCCGGTCGTTTTGGCAGTCGGGAAATCCTCACCGCCTCGATGATCGTGTTCACAGCCTCGGTGTGGATGTGCGGGCTAGCCGACAGTTTCAACGAGCTGGTGATCTGGCGCTTCGTCCAGGGGATTGGCGGCGGCCTGTTGATTCCGGTCGGCCAGGCGCTGACATTCAACCTGTTCAACGGTGAGCAGCGGGCGAAAATATCCACGCTGGTCATGGCTGTTGCCCTGATAGCGCCCGCCATTTCACCGACCATCGGCGGCATCATCGTCGACAGCAGTTCCTGGCGCTGGGTGTTCTACAGCAACATCCCGTTCTCGCTGATCGCGGCATTGCTGTCCTGGTGCTGGATTAACGAAGCGCGGCCCATAAGTTTGCCCCGTCCCGACATCAAGGGCTTACTGCTGGTCAGCGCCGCACTCGGCAGCCTGCTGATGGGCATGTCGCTGTATGGCGGCGACGCTCCGGCCTGGGTGGCCACCCTCTTCGTCATGGCCGGCGTTACGTTTGTCGTGCTGTACGGGCTGCACTACCGCAGCTGCAAAAACCCGATCATTGAACTGAGCCTGCTCAAAAGCAAAAAGCTCAGCACCTCTATCTTTATCTATTACGCGATTCCCGGTGTGTTCACGGGGGTCAACCTGATGAGCATCTTCTTCCTGCAAAACACCTTGCACTTCAGCGCCCGACTGACAGGGATGTTCATGATCCTCTACGCCATCGGCGCATTCATCGCGATGCTGATCTGTGGCCGGGTCTACAACCGGATGGGCGCCAAGCGGCTGTTTGCCCTCGGCATGCTCTTGCACAGCGCCGGCATCGCCACCCTGTTAATGGTCAACGATCCCTCGGACCTCTGGGTGATCGTCATCGCCTACAGCTTGATGGGGATTGGCGGTGGCATCGGTGCCAACACCGCACAAACCACGTCGCTGATGGACTTCGAGGGCAATGACACCCACAAGGCCAGTGTCATCTGGAACATCAACCGACAGATGTCATTCAGCATCGGCGCCGCCCTCTTCCTGATGGTTTTCAACCTGCTCTTGAAGCATTTCGATACCACCCAGGCCTATCACGTGACCTTCGCCATCGCCGCGCTGGTGGGCCTGTTTCCTCTCTTTCAACTGAGTCAGTTGAACACTCAAAAGGACTGTCATGCACAACAAAATAGTTGAACAGGCGCACCACAGCATTCATCACGTGCACGAGTTGATCCACACCCTGTTCACCGACGCAAACGAACAGGGGCAGGCCGCGCTCGAGCCGCTGATGTCGGCATTCGCCGAGCACTTCACGATGGTCACCACCTCGGCCGCCATTGTCAGCAGGGCGATGGTCGAACAGATGTTCAAGGGTGCAGTCGGCGCCAAGCCCGGCCTGGAGATCGTCATCAGCGACCTGCAGACGGTCTGGCAGGAAGGCCACAGCGTGGCGATCCGCTACACGGAAACCCATCGCCTCGACCAAAGCGAGAGCTCACGGGTTTCGGTGGCGATCATTGGTTTGCATCACCACAACGCCCAATGGATCTACCTGCATGAAACGCAGTCAAGCCAGGAAAGCTGATTCTCGTATGAACAGCTGGCAGCCCCCCCCAAACACTATTCGGTTTTCCGAACGCGACCTGTCGGTCGATTCGGTTAACCGGATTATCCTTCGCAAAAAAAGAACGCTATAAATATTTAATACCCTTATAAATCAATAACTTGACCTTGCCAGCCTGGCCTGGCACGAGTCATGCTCTACACTCTTGGACGAATGCCCTTACGCCCCCTTCAGGAGCCGTCAGGCATTCGAAGCACAAAAGGGCCGATGAACTGGCTCCATAAAAAAAACAATGTCGAGGAAAATTTGATGCGCATCGTTCCCCATATCCTGGGCGCAGCCATTGCTGCCGCTCTGATTAGCACTCCAGTTTTCGCTGCCGAGCTCACCGGCACACTGAAGAAGATCAAAGAGTCCGGTGTGATCACCCTCGGGCATCGTGACGCTTCCATCCCGTTTTCCTATATCGCTGATGCTTCCGGCAAACCAGTCGGCTACTCCCACGATATCCAGCTGAAAATCGTCGAAGCCATCAAGAAAGACCTGGACATGCCCAACCTCCAGGTCAAATACAACCTGGTCACCTCGCAAACCCGTATCCCGCTGGTGCAGAACGGCACCGTGGACGTCGAGTGCGGCTCCACCACCAACAACGTCGAACGTCAGCAGCAAGTTGACTTTTCCGTCGGCATCTTCGAAATCGGCACCAAGCTGCTGGCCAAGAAAGATTCGCCTTACAAAGACTTTGCCGACCTCAAAGGCAAGAACGTCGTGACCACCGCCGGCACCACGTCCGAGCGCATCCTCAAGTCGATGAACGCCGACAAGCAAATGGGCATGAACGTCATCTCCGCCAAAGACCATGGTGAGTCCTTCCAGATGCTGGAATCGGGCCGTGCCGTTGCCTTCATGATGGACGACGCCTTGCTGGCCGGTGAAATGGCCAAGGCCAAGAAGCCAACCGATTGGTCCGTGACCGGTACTGCACAGTCCTACGAAATCTACGGTTGCATGGTCCGCAAGGGCGACGCACCGTTCAAGAAAGCCGTGGACGACGCGATCGTTGCGACCTACAAGTCCGGCGAGATCAACAAGATCTACGAAAAATGGTTCATGGCGCCAATCCCGCCAAAAGGCCTGAACCTGAACTTCCCGATGAGCGACGAGCTCAAGGCCCTGATTGCCAATCCGACCGATAAAGCGGCTGACGACAAGAAATCCTGATTTCTGACTAACCTTATCTCCTGAGAGGGCCACTGCCCTTTCGGGGGATAGTCACTCCCTGCTGGCATTTTTGGAAACACTCGAACCGGTGGCTGTCGAGCCGCTCGTGTGTGCCTGACCGTCAAGGTTAGGGCGGGAACGGAGCTTCCCCAGGCGGGCACTTGTACATCGAACGATCTGAGGGGAGACCCTAATGAATTACAACTGGGACTGGAGCGTGTTCTTCAAGTCCACCGGCGTGGGCAGCGAAATTTATTTCGACTGGTACCTCTCCGGTTTGGGCTGGACCATCGCCATCGCCGTCGTGGCCTGGATCATTGCCCTGATGCTGGGCTCGATTCTGGGTGTCATGCGCACCGTGCCGAATCGCATCGTATCGGGCATCGCGACCTGCTACGTCGAACTCTTCCGTAATGTGCCGCTGCTGGTTCAGCTGTTCATCTGGTACTTCCTGGTGCCCGATCTGCTGCCGCAAAACCTGCAGGACTGGTACAAGCAGGATCTGAACCCGACCACCTCGGCGTACCTGAGCGTTGTCGTTTGCCTGGGCCTGTTCACCGCCGCCCGCGTGTGCGAACAAGTGCGTACCGGCATCCAGGCGCTGCCTCGTGGCCAGGAAGCGGCCGCTCGCGCCATGGGTTTCAAACTGCCGCAGATCTACTGGAACGTGCTGTTGCCCCAGGCCTACCGGATCATCATTCCGCCGCTTACCTCGGAATTCCTGAACGTGTTCAAGAACTCGTCCGTGGCATCGCTGATCGGCCTGATGGAGTTGCTCGCGCAGACCAAACAGACCGCCGAGTTCTCCGCCAACCTGTTCGAAGCGTTCACCCTGGCCACCCTGATCTACTTCACCCTGAACATGAGCCTGATGCTGCTGATGCGTGGGGTCGAGAAGAAAGTCGCCGTACCGGGCCTGATCTCCGTAGGGGGTAAATGATGGAATTCGACTTCTCGGGCATCGTCCCGTCCCTGCCGGGCCTGTGGAACGGCATGGTCATGACCCTGCAACTGATGGCGCTGGGCGTCGTCGGCGGGATCATCCTCGGCACGATCCTGGCCCTGATGCGCCTGTCCCACAGCAAGCTGCTGTCGAACATCGCCGGCGCCTACGTCAACTACTTCCGTTCGATTCCATTGCTGCTGGTCATCACCTGGTTCTACCTGGCGGTGCCGTTCGTGCTGCGCTGGATCACCGGCGAAGACACCCCGATCGGCGCGTTCGCCTCCTGCATCGTGGCCTTCATGATGTTCGAAGCGGCGTACTTCTGCGAAATCGTCCGGGCCGGCGTGCAGTCGATTCCCAAGGGTCAGATGGGTGCTGCCCAGGCTTTGGGCATGACGTATAGCCAGATGATGCGTTTGATCATCCTGCCGCAAGCGTTCCGCAAGATGACCCCGCTGCTGCTGCAACAGAGCATCATCCTGTTCCAGGACACTTCGCTGGTCTACGCGGTCGGCCTGGTGGACTTCCTCAATGCCTCGCGTGCCAGTGGCGACATCATCGGTCGCTCCAATGAGTTCCTGATCTTTGCAGGTCTCACGTACTTCACAATCAGCTTTGCCGCCTCGCTGCTGGTCAAGCGTCTGCAAAAAAGGTTTGCCGTATGATCTCTATCAAGAATGTCAACAAGTGGTATGGCGACTTCCAGGTGCTGACTGACTGCAGCACCGAGGTCAAAAAAGGCGAAGTGATCGTGGTGTGCGGGCCGTCCGGCTCCGGCAAATCCACCCTGATCAAATGCGTCAACGCCCTGGAACCGTTCCAGAAAGGCGACGTGGTGGTCGATGGCACGTCCATCGCTGACCCGAAGACCGACCTGCCGAAACTGCGTTCGCGCGTGGGCATGGTGTTCCAGCATTTCGAACTGTTCCCGCACCTGACCATCACCGAAAACCTGACCATCGCGCAGATCAAGGTGTTGGGCCGCAGCAAGGAAGAAGCCACCAAGAAAGGCCTGCAACTGCTTGAACGTGTCGGCCTCTCGGCTCACGCCCACAAGCACCCGGGCCAGCTCTCCGGTGGCCAGCAACAGCGTGTGGCGATTGCCCGTGCGCTGGCGATGGACCCGATCGTCATGCTGTTCGACGAACCGACCTCGGCGCTGGACCCTGAAATGGTCAACGAAGTGCTCGACGTGATGGTGCAACTTGCCCACGAAGGCATGACCATGATGTGCGTGACCCACGAAATGGGCTTCGCCCGCAAAGTGGCGGATCGCGTGATCTTCATGGACCAGGGCAAAATCATCGAAGACTGCAAGAAAGAGGACTTCTTCGGCGACATCACCCACCGCGCCGAGCGTACACAGCACTTCCTTAACAAGATTCTGCAGCACTAAGACGGTACTGGCTTGCCCTTGTGGCGAGGGAGCTTGCTCCCGCTGGGCCGCGCAGCGGCCCCAAAACCTGCCAATGCATGATGTCTGACATACCGCATTGACCGGCTTTACGACTGCTTCGCAGCCGAGCGGGTGCAAGCTCCCTCGCCACAGGTTCCGCATTCGACTGGAAACCAGAGCAAGCCTGTTGCCACGCTGGTTGACCCAAGGCATCTGTGATGAAATGCGACCCCACTCTCTATCGCGCCGCGCCGCCATCACTCGCCGTGAAACCCCGTCTGATTCGCCATCTGTTCCTGCCACCCCTGGTCATCGCCCTGATGATCGGATTGGGTTACCTCGGCTTCTGGGTCAGTGAACACTACGGGATTCGCAGCCTCAGCGAGAACGGCCAGCGTCAGCTCGAACTGCACGCCCGCGCCGTCGAGAGCGAGATCAGCAAATACACCTACCTCCCCAGCCTGCTGGAACTTGAATCCAGTGTTTCAAAACTGCTGGCCAATCCGTCACCGGAACACCGGCAGACAGTCAATGATTACCTCGAAGGCCTGAACCGGCGCAGCCGCAGTCGGGCCATCTACGTGATGGACACCACCGGCCGCGTCATGGCCACCAGCAACTGGCGCGATGTCGACAGTTACCTGGGCGAAGACCTGTCCTTCCGCGCCTATTTCCAGAACGCCGTGCGCGGTCAGCCGGGGCGCTTCTACGGCATCGGCAGCACCAACGGCGAACCCGGTTACTACCTGGCCCACGGCCTCGAAGAGCACGGCAAGATCATCGGCGTCGCGGTGGTCAAGGTGCGCCTCGAAGCCATGGAAGAACGCTGGCAGCGTGCGCGCCTCGAAGCCTTTGTCAGCGACGAGAATGGCATCATCATTCTCTCCAGCGACCCGGCGCGACGGCTGAAATCGGTGGTTCCGTTGAGCGACGAAACCAAGGAAAAACTCGCCCGCAGCCTGCAGTACTACTGGTTCCCGCTGAACGAATTGCAGCCACTGGCCCGGGAGCAACTGGCCGAAGGCGAGGAAAAATTGACCTTCCCTGCCAACAGTGAAGTGGAGTCCGACGAAGAGGACATCAGCTACCTCTCGCAGACCCGCCCCTTGAGCGACACCCCATGGAATTTCACCCTGCTCACGCCGCTTCAGGATTTGCGCCGTGAAGCGATCAATCAGGGGATTCTGGTGGCGGTGGCGTTTGCCCTGGTGGCGTTCCTGCTGATTGCCTGGAACGAGCGGCGCAAGGTGATCGCCACCCGCCTCGCCGCCCGTGAAGCCCTGCAGGAAGCCAATAATCAACTGGAGCGTCGGATTACCGAACGCACCACGGATCTGCGCGCCAGCAACGAACGCCTGAAGGGCCAGATCCGCGAACGGCGCCAGGCCGAAGAGACACTGCGCCGCGCCCAGGATGAGCTGGTGCAGGCCGGCAAACTCGCCGCCATCGGCCAGATGTCGACCAGCATCGCCCACGAACTGAACCAGCCGCTGGCGGCGCTGCGCACCTTGTCCGGCAACACCGTGCGCTTTTTAGAGCGCGGTCAACTGGACGTGGCCAGCACCAACCTCAAGACCATCAACGAATTGATCGACCGCATGGGCCGAATCACCGCCAGCCTGCGCTCCTTCGCCCGTCGCGGTGACGACAAGGGCCAGGCCTGCCTGGGCAAAGCGGTAGACGCCGCGTTGCAATTGCTCGGCGGTCGCGTGGAAAGTGTCCATCTGCAACTGCATCGTGACTTCAAAGACGTGCAGGTGCAGATCGACCAGACCCGCCTCGAGCAGATTCTGGTCAACCTGATCGGCAATGCCCTCGACGCCATGCAGGCGCAACCGTTGCCCGAGTTGTGGCTGGAGGGCGAAGCATTCGATGGCAAATATCGCCTGCGCGTGCGCGACAACGGCCACGGTATCGATGCCGAAGCGCGCAAGCATTTGTTCGAACCGTTCTTCACCACCAAGCCCGGCGAACAAGGCCTGGGCCTGGGCCTGACCCTTTCCGCCAGCCTGGCCGCCGCCACCGGCGGGCACCTGGGTGTCGAACACCCGGCCAGCGGTGGCACCACCTTCGTCCTCAGTTTACCGTTGGTAAGCCCCATTCACGCCGAGCCAATATGAACAACGACCTTAGTGTGCTGATCGTCGAAGACGACCCCCATGTGCTGCTCGGCTGCCAACAAGCGCTGACCCTGGAAGACATTCCCTGCGTGGGCGTGGGCAGCGCCGAAGAAGCGCTGGAGCGGGTTGGCGACAACTTTGCCGGCATCGTCATCAGCGACATCCGCCTGCCGGGCATCGACGGCCTGGAACTGCTGACCCGGCTCAAGGCCCGCGATCGCAGCCTGCCGGTGGTGCTGATCACCGGTCACGGCGACATTTCCATGGCCGTCGGCGCCATGCAGAAAGGCGCTTACGACTTCATGGAGAAACCCTTCTCCCCGGAACGCCTCGTCGATGTCGCCCGCCGCGCGCTGGAACAACGCAGCCTGGCGCGGGAAGTGTCTTCGTTGCGTCGGCAACTGGCGGAGCGCGATTCCCTCGAAGGCCGGATCATTGGCCGCTCGCCGGCCATGCAGAACCTTCGCGAACTGATTGCCAACGTCGCCGATACGTCGGCCAACGTGCTGATCGAAGGCGAAACCGGCACCGGTAAGGAATTGGTTGCGCGCTGCCTGCACGATTTCAGTCGCCGCCACACCAAACAATTTGTCGCGCTGAACTGCGGCGGCCTGCCGGAGAACCTCTTCGAGAGTGAAATCTTCGGCCATGAAGCCAACGCCTTCACCGGCGCCGGCAAACGGCGGATCGGCAAAATCGAACACGCCGACGGCGGTACGCTGTTCCTCGATGAAGTGGAAAGCATGCCCCTGCCCTTGCAGATCAAACTGCTGCGGGTGTTGCAGGAACGCACCCTCGAACGCCTGGGTTCGAACCAGAGCGTGGCCGTGGATTGCCGGGTGATCGCAGCGACCAAGTCCGACCTCGACGAGTCGAGCAAGGCCGGCGAGTTTCGCAGCGACCTGTATTACCGCCTGAACGTGGTGACCCTGGAACTGCCGCCCCTTCGCGAACGTCGCGAAGACATCCTGCAACTGTTCGAACACTTCCTGCAGCAATCGTCCCTGCGCTTCGACCGCGCCGTGCCGGAGCTGGACAACCAGACCCTGTCGCACCTGATGAGCCACGACTGGCCGGGCAACGTGCGCGAACTGCGCAACGTCGCCGAGCGTTTTGCCCTTGGCCTGCCGGCCTTCAAGAAATCCGGCGCCAGCGGCAGCGCTCAGGGGCTGGCCTTCGCTGAAGCGGTGGAAGCGTTCGAACGCAACCTGCTCAGCGACGCCTTGCAACGCAGCGGCGGCAACCTGACCCAGGCCAGCCTGGAACTCGGGATGGCCAAGACCACGCTGTTCGACAAAGTGAAGAAGTACGGGCTGAGCCACTGATGGACCTGATCCTCAAAGCAGCGCTGGGTGCGGCGGTAGTGGTGATTCTGGCTGCGTTGGCCAAGACCAAAAACTATTACATCGCAGGGTTGGTGCCGCTGTTTCCGACCTTTGCGCTGATTGCGCACTACATCGTCGGCAAGGGGCGTTCGCTGGATGACTTGAAGACCACCATCGTGTTCGGGATGTGGTCGATCATTCCGTACTTCGTTTACCTGGCGACGTTGTATGTGATGGTCGACCGGATGCGGCTTGAAGCATCGCTCGCCGTGGCGGCAGTGGCGTGGCTGATGGCCGCCACCGTCCTCGTCACCGTCTGGGTCCGCCTGCACGCCTGATCCCGCAGGTTCTGTAGGAGCGAGGCTTGCCCGCGAAGGCGGTGTTCCTATCGCAGGAGATGCATCGGACGCACCGGCCTCTTCGCGGGCAAGCCTCGCTCCTACAGGGTCTGCGGTGTGTGATCATTCCCACGCGGAGCGTGGGAATGATCATCAAAGGATCTGCGGTGTCTGATCGGTGGCGGCTGGCCCGTCCCTTGCATTTACCCCCAAAGCCCCCTCGGCCGGCCTTCATGATGGATGAAGCCGGTGTCTGGGAGGGTCTGCCAAGGGTGAATTGCGACCTTGAACATTTTAGATCTCGACCACAGCCTGACGGCCCAGGCGCCCATCTCGCGGCTGCTGGAAAGCGGCCGTGCCAAACGCCTCGACTTGCTCGACCTCGGCCCGAAACTGCGGCTGTGGTCCAGCGAACGGACCTGGCGCCGGTTCGCCGAACGCTTGCAGCAACGGCCCCGACACAGCGGCCCGCAGCCGGAAATCTTCTTCGTCGGCTCCGGTGATTACCACCATCTGACCCCGGCGTTCCTGACTGATTTGCCGGAGCCGGTAAGCCTGATCCACTTCGACAACCACCCCGACTGGGTCCGCTTCGCCCCGCGCCGGCATTGCGGTTCGTGGGTCAATCAGGCGCTGAAACTGCCGAACATCCAGCGCATCGTCACCCTCGGCCCGTGCAGCGACGACCTGCAGAATCCGCAGCTCAAGGGCGGCAATGTCAGGGCGCTCAAACGCGGCGTGTTGCAGCTGTTTCCGTGGCAGCGCCCGCCCTCGAAAGTGTGGGGCCGGGTCGGTGACGGCGCCGGTCATCAACAACAGGAAAACCTGCTGCACTGGCGCAATCTGGCGGAGCTCGACTGGCCGGTTTTTCTCGAACAAATGATCGCCAGCCTGCCCTCCCGCGCGGTGTGGATCACCGTCGACAAGGATGTATTGGCCAGCGAAGACGCGGCGACCAACTGGGACCAGGGCGGCATGCGCCTGAGCCACTTGCTGCAAGCCATCAGAGCGTTGGCGGCCAGCAAGCGAATCCTCGGCATCGACATCTGCGGCGAGTACGCCCGGCCGGCCTTCAGCAACGCCCTCAAGCGCTGGGAAGCCAAGTCGGACCAGCCCCCGGCCGAACGCTGGAGCGAAGCGGATCTGCTGCGCAACGCGGCGACCAACCAGGCGTTGATCGATCTGTTCGAGGAGTTGTTTCCATGACCTTCACCGTGATTGTGCTGGTGGCGTTTTCCATCGTGCTGGACGTCATCGGCCAGCTCTGTTTCAAGCTCGGCCTGGACCGTTTACCGGAGCTCGAAGGCGGGTTTCGCTTGAATGCGTTCTGGGGCCAAGTGTTCAACGCGCCGCTGCTGTGGTGCGGGATCGGCGCCTACGTGATCGAATTTTTCGTCTGGCTCGAAGCCCTGTCGCGGGCGCCGCTGAGCCTGTTGTTTCCGGCGGCGGCGCTGGCGTATTGCGGCGTGGTGTTGGCTGGCAAGCTGATCCTCGGCGAGACCGTCAGCCGCCGGCGCTGGCTCGGCACTTTAGTGATTACGGCGGGGGTGATGCTCGTGTGTGTCACCCATGCATGAGGCTCAAGCGATGATCAGAAACAAGACCGATTGGCTGCATGAGCGCCTCGGTACGGTGGTGCTGTGGGCGTTGTTGATCGGTTTTGAAAGTGCCGGCCAGATCGCCACCAAGGTCGGAGGCGATCAACTGGGGCAGATGGATTTCAACCTGCAATGGCTGCTGGCCGTGGCGGTAAATGCCGGGGTGTGGTTTGCGATTGTCTGCTACATCGGCGCGTTTTTCGTGTGGATGCTGATCTTGCGGCGCAGCAGTTTGTCCCTGGCGTTTCCGCTGAGTTCGCTGGTGTTTGTCGGGGTTTTGCTCGGGTCGTGGCTGGGGCTGGGGGAGCAGATCAGCGTGCTGCACTGGGTGGGGGTGGCGGTGATTATGGGGGGGATTGCGTTGCTGGCCGAGGGTGAAGAAAAATAGATACTTGTTGAATGTAAGGGACCCTTCGCGAGCAAGCCCGCTCCCACATTCGACCGAGTTCTTACTGAAAGAGCTCGGTCGAATGTGGGAGCGGGCTTGCTCGCGAAGGCGTCAACTCAGGCAACGAATAATCCTCAGTCAAACTTATAAGCAACCGCCGCCTGCACTTCCCCTTGGTTGGTCTCCCCGACGGCTTTGACAATACTGCTATCCGCCGCCGAGCCCGTCAGATGAACCCAGCTCGCACTCGTCAGCAACGACCACTGCGGCGCCAGCGGGAACTCAAAGCTCTGGGTCAACGCCACATTCTGCAATCCACCGCCAGCGTTGTACGGCCGAATCCCCGAGGCTTGTGACTCATTGGCACTCACCCCGAAAAACGTCTGATTCTGCCGCGCATCAGCAAAATGCGCGGTCAGACTGGAGCTGCCAATTACCCCGCCGCCCAGTGGATAACCCAACTCCCCGCCGACGCGCCCCAACACCCCGCCCTGCCCGCCACGCCCGCCCACCGCTTGCCCGACGGACGCAAACACCCGCCAGAAATCAGCGGGCGCGTACTGCACGAAGCCGCCCACCTCGGCCATGTCCGGCACATCGCGCAACCCCTGCAATTCGCCGTTGGACGTGCGCCCCGGCAGGTAATTCACGAACGGTCCGGCGCTGAAACCATTGGCGCTCAACGCGTCCCAGGTCAGCCCGTCGTCCGTACTGAGGCTGACATCGCCCCAATCCAGATCGAGGTACGGCACCGGCCGGGTTTCGTAGCGGCTACCAGTCGGATCGTGCGGCTGATAGCTGAGGCCAGCCCCTGCTTCACCGGTGATGCCGTCCGCTGAAACGTTGGCCGAAAGGCACGTCAGCGCGGCAAATAGAGCAACAGTAATCCTCGACATGAGGCCATTCCTTGATCTGGATGTGCGCGCATCAATCCCCGAATCGCCCCTCCCGCGCAAGCACTCATGTTGTTTGTAGCGACCTACAAAAATTGTAGCTTCACCGATACCCACACACGCCAGAACCCCAGCCCCGCTGGGCCGAACCCGGTTGGCACAGTCCCTGCTCTACCCCCTTGGCAAGCGCAAACAGCGCCTCCTGCCAAGATAGGTACAACAGATGATTGACTGGCATATCGTGTGTGATTTCGACGGGACCATCACCCGCACCGACGTGATCGACAGCATCCTCCAACGGTTCGCCGACCCGAGCTGGGAAGCAATCGAAAACGAGTGGCTGGCAGGTGACATCGGTTCCCGTGAATGCCTCAGCCGCCAGCTCTCGCTGGTCAAGGCCACACCGGGCGAACTGCTACGGTTCTTCGACACCATCGAGATCGACCCTGACTTCCCCGACTTCGTCGACCACGTCATCGGCCTCGGCGCTTCCCTTGAAGTGGTCAGCGACGGCATCGAGCAAGGCATCGCACGGATCCTGGCGCGCCACTACGTCAGCCTCTTGCCGATCCTCGCCAACCGCCTGCGGCAACTCGACCACCAGAGCTGGCGCATCGACTTTCCCCATGCCAGCGACGCCTGCCGCGCCGCCTCCGGCAACTGCAAATGCAAATCCACCCCCAGCGCCAAACGGGTGCTGGTGATCGGCGACGGCCAGTCCGACATGTGCGTGGCCGCCACCGCCGATTTCGTGTTCGCCAAGGATCGCCTGGCCGAGCACTGCGAGCGCAACGGCATCGCCTACGCCCGCTTCGACAGCTTCGCCGAACTGCCCGCGTTGCTCGCCCTGCTGCCAAGCGCCAGCGCCGCCAACGCCACCTCTTTCAACATAGAAACTTTCAACCCAGAAAATCAGGAACTCTTCCACCATGTCTGATATTCGAATCGCCACACCTGAAGACCAGGTCCTTCTGGATAAAGAAGCCAAGTACTGCTCCTACGGCGACACCGTTCACTACATCGATCCGCCGCGCATTTTCAGCCGCTGCGAAGGCTCCTACGTCTGGGACACCGAAGACCAGGCCTACCTCGACCTGCAAATGTGGTACTCGGCGGTCAACTTCGGTTACGCCAACCCGCGCCTGAACAACGCGCTGAAACAGCAGATCGACACCCTGCCGCAGATCGCCAGCCAGTACCTGCACAAAGGCAAGATCGAGCTCTCGGAAATGATCGCCGTGGACGCGAAGAAGAAGTTCGGCCTCGACGGTCGCGTGCACTTCAACGTCGGCGGTTCGCAGTCCATCGAGGACTCGCTGAAAGTCGTGCGCAACGCCACCAACGGCAAAAGCCTGATGTTCGCCTTCGAAGGCGGTTACCACGGCCGCACCCTCGGTGCGTCGTCGATCACCTCCAGCTACCGCTATCGCCGCCGCTACGGCCACTTCGGCGAGCGCGCCAATTTCATCCCGTTTCCGTACCACTTCCGCGGCCCGAAAGGCATGACCAAGGAAGAGTACGGCAGCCATTGCGTGCAGCAATTCGCCCGCCTGTTCGAGACCGAATACAACGGCGTCTGGGACCCGAAAGTCGGCCAGAGCGAATACGCAGCCTTCTACGTCGAGCCGATCCAGGGCACCGGCGGCTACGTGATTCCGCCGATGAACTTCTACAGCGAACTCAAGCACGTGCTGGATCAGCACGGCATCCTGATGGTGGTCGATGAAATCCAGATGGGCTTCTGGCGCACCGGCAAGCTGTGGTCGATCGAACACTTCGACGTCAAACCGGACGTCATCGTCTTCGGTAAAGCCTTGACCAATGGCCTCAACCCATTGGGCGGTATCTGGGCCAAGGAAGAATTGATCAACCCGAAGATCTTCCCGCCAGGCTCGACCCATTCGACCTTCGCCTCCAACCCGTTGGGCACGGCGGTCGGCCTGGAAATGTTCAAAATGACCAGCGAAATCGACTACGGTGCGATGGTCATGAACAAGGGCAAGTACTTCCTCGAAGGCTTGAAAGACTTGCAGAAACGCTATCCGATCATCGGCGACGTCGACGGCCTGGGCCTGGCCCTGCGCTGTGAAATCTGCGGGCCGGACGGCTTCACGCCGGACAAGGCAACGCTCGATTTCATGGTCGAAGAAGGCATGAAAGGCGACATCGAAATCGACGGCAAACGCCTGGGCCTGATCCTCGATGTGGGCGGTTACTACAAAAACGTGATCACCCTCGCACCGTCGCTGGAAATCAGCTACCCGGAAATCGACCTCGGCATCACGCTGCTCGACCGTCTACTTGATCGAGCCATGAAACGATGAACACCGAAAAGATCGACATGGGCGAAGGCAGCGCCGGTTTCGTTCTCGGCAACGGGGAGGTCGCGGTGTTGTTGATCCACGGCCTCACCGGCACGCCGACCGAGTTGCGTCGGGTCGCGATGGGCCTGGCCAAGGCCGGTTGCACGGTCTACGTGCCGACCCTGGCCGGCCACTGCGGGGACAACGCCGACCTGCAAGCCACCGGCTGGCGCGACTGGTACGAGAGCGCACGCAACACCTTCGTCGGTGTGCGGCGCAAGCATGAGCATGTGTTCGTCGGCGGCTTGTCGATGGGCGCGGTGCTGGCGATGTACCTGGCGGCCGAGCATCCGGGGCAGATCGAAGGCTTGCTACTGTATTCAACCACCCTGCGCTACGACGGCTGGAACATGCCTTGGGTCGCCAAATTGAGCAGCCTGGTGATGTCGATTCCGTTTGGCGTGCACCTGTGCCGCTTCAACGAAAAATCACCGTTCGGCATCAAGGACGAACGCTTGCGCGCCATCGTCGAACGGCAGATGAAGGCCGGTGAAAGCGCCAATGCCGGATTGCTGACCATGTACGGGGTGAGTGTGCGGGAACTGCATCGATTGGTGGCGGCGGTGAAAAAGCGCATGCCGCAGATCACCACGCAGGCGCTGGTTCTGCACTCACGGGAAGACGACATCACCAGCCGCTGGAACGCCGACTATGTGGAACGCAAACTCGGCGGCCCGGTGGTGAAAATCCTGCTCGACGACTGTTACCACATGATCACCGTCGACCTGCAATACCGCCGCGTGGTGGAGCTGAGCGCGGACTTCATCCAGCACCGGTTCATGCAACAAGTCACCGCCCCGCAACCCATTCGCCAGGCATACCGGCAGCTGGCGTAACTCAAGGAACTGAAGTGATCACTGCCCTTGCCTTTTCGACCATCGAAGCCATCGACCGCGGTGCCTGGAATGACTGTTTCCCCGCAGAACTGGAGGACTGGGATTATTACCGGGCCGTCGAACAGGCGGGCATTGCGGATTTCCAATGGCGCTATCTGGCGCTGTACGAAGACGAGGTGTTGGTCGCGGCGGCGGTGGCATTCACCACCTTGTATTCGCTGGACACCACGGTTCAGGGACCGGGTAAACGCGTCACCGAACAGTTGCGCCGCTGGTGGCCGGGGCTGTTCGACGTGCGCCTGTACGCCCTCGGTTCGCCAGTGGCCGAGCAATGCCATGTCGGGACCGCGCGCCAGATCGACGCCGCCCGGCGCCCGGCCTTGCTTGAGCAATTATTGACCCTGGCGCGCAACGACGCCGAACAGGCCGGGATCGGTCTGCTGGCGGTCAAGGATGCGTCTCACCGGGATCCGCAGTGGTTGCAGGTGTGCCAGGCGGTCGGTCTGCAAAGCATGCCCGGCCTGCCCAGCGCCGAACTGCCGATCCGTTTTGGCTCCGTGGACGCGTACCTCGGCACCCTCGGCAAATCCACCCGTAAAGACCTGCGCCGCACGTTGCGCGGGCAAGGTCCGCGCATCGAATGGCGGCGCACCGTGGAAGACCTGCTCCCGAGAATGATGGCGCTTTACGAAGCCACCCTCGAGCGCAGCGATCTGACCTTCGAACGCCTGCCACCGGACTACTTCCGTCAGGTCCTCGAACACCTCGATGAACGCGCCGCGTGCGTGCTGTACTGGGTCGGCGATGAGCTGGTAGCGTTCAACCTGGTGCTGCTGGACGAGCAACGCCTGGTCGACAAATTCTTCGCCCACGACCTGACCCGAACCCGCGAGCACAACCTGTACGTGCGCAGCTGGCTGGCCAATGTCGACTACTGTATTGAACACGGCATCCCGATCTACGCGTGCGGTCAGGCCGGCTATGCCAGTAAGCTGCGCCTGGGTTGCTCGTTCACCGGCAACACCGTGTTTTTCCGCCATCGCAACCGCGTGCTCGACGGTCTGTTGCGACTGGTGAAAATGTTCATTCGACCGGACCGTTCCGACCCTGCCATGGCTGCTGCAATAAGCGAAACCTCATGATCAAAAACCGCCCCGCCACCGCCCGACCTTTCGCCCTCTCCGGCTGGAGCCTGCAGCGCAAACTGGTGCTGGCGTTCTGGCTGGTCAGCGTGATTCCGACGATGATCGCCGCGGAACTGGCGGCCACCACCCTGTCGCAGATTTTCGACAGCAACGTGCGGATCTGGCTGCAGGAATCGACCCAGATCGTCGAGGACGAGATCACTGAAATCCGCCGGGATAACGCCCGGGCCGCGCAGTTGTTCCTGCGCTACACACGCTCGCCCACCGATCGGTTGTCGAGCAAACACGACAAACTGACCACCGACATCGCTGATTCCATGGGCATCGACGTGGTGGCGCTGGTGCGCAACAGCGATCACAAAGTGGTGTTCAGCACCGCCGCCGATGACATCGTCCGGCAGATCAGCACCGAGTCCAAGGCGTTGTTGCAGACCCTGCAAGTCGGCGGCATCCCCACCGGCACGGTGGTCTCGACCTTCGAGACCGATCAGGACGGCGTCGATTACAAACTGGTCATCGCCACCTACCTCGACAGCAGTTTCCTCACCAGCGTCGCCGACGTGCATTCCCTCGACCTGCGGCTGTACCTGGCCAAGGCGAATGACTTCTCTGAGATCTTTTCCACCCAGCGTTTCGAAGATCACCCGGCGGCGGTGCCGGAGAACATCGAACAGATCCTGCGCAACACCAAGCAGCCGATCGAACAATTCACCAATCGCTACAGCGGCATCTACCGGCCGATCCTCAATGAAAACGGTGAGCTGCAAGGCGTAATCTTCAGCGGCCTGCTGCGCCACACCAGCCTGGTCGGGCTGGTGAACCAGAGCAACCTGTTCATCCTGATTTTCCTGCTCAGCTCGGCGGCGTCCCTGACGGTTGGCTGGTTTGTCTCGCAACGCCTGACCAAGCCCTTGCGCGGGTTGTCCAAAGGCGTGCAAGCGGTGATTGCCGGGGATTACCGCCAACGCCTGATGGTCACCGGCGGCGACGAACTGGCGGAATTGAGCAGCACCTTCAACCACATGAGCGAACGCCTCGGCGAGTTGCAGCACCTGGAATCGCAACTGCGCCGCCGCGACCGTCTGCACGCGCTGGGCGAAGTCGCCATGGGCCTGGCCCATGAAATCCGCAACCCGCTGGGCATCATCAAAACCGCCACGCAACTGCTGCACCGGCGGGCCGATTTGCCCGAGACCGACAAGCGTCATCTGGAATACGTGGTCAGTGAAGTCAGCCGCATCAACGACCTGATCACCGACTTCCTCGACTTCGCCAAACCCAGCGCGCCGATGCGCTCGACGCAACCGGCGCGGCCGCTGGTGAATGAGTTGATGGGCTTCTGCGCCCCGGAACTGGCCAGCCACACCATCGATGTGCAAATCGACGATCAGGCCCCCGGCGCGACCCTTCACGCCGACGCGCGGCAACTCAAGCAGGCCGGCCTGAACCTGATCGTCAACGCCATCGACGCCATGCCCGACGGTGGGCGGCTGACCGTGGCGATCAGCAGCGAATCGCCGTACACCGTGATCAGCATCAGCGACACCGGCCAGGGCATCGAACCGGACATGCTCGAACGGATCTTCACGCCGTTCGTCACCACCAAGGCCTCAGGCACCGGCCTAGGGCTGGCGAAGGTGTTCTCGATCATGGAAAGTCATGACGGGCGCATCGAATGCGTGAGTGAAAAAGATGCCGGCACCACCTTCAGCCTGTACATTCCGGCCAATGGTGAAGACTTCGACGAGGGCAGCGATGACACATAACGTACTGGTGGTCGACGACGAGCCCAAGCTCTGCGACTTGCTGGCATCGGCACTGGGTCAGAACGGCCTCCAGGTGTTCACCGCCGGCAATGGCCTGCACGCGCTCAAGGTGCTGGAGTGCGAGGACATCGACCTGGTAATCAGCGACTGGCGCATGCCCGGCATGGACGGCCCGCAATTGCTGGCGGAAATCAAAAGCCGTTTTCCGCAACTGCCGGTGATCGTCATGACCGCCTACAGCACGGTGAAAAACGCCGTGCAATCGATGCGCAACGGCGCCTTCGACTACATCGCCAAGCCATTCGACATTGACGAACTGGACATCACCGTCAGCAAGGCCCTGCAATTTCGCGACATCCTCAAAGACAACCAGCGCATGCGCGCCGAGCTCGACGAACACCAGCAGATCGACAGCCTGATCGGGGACAGCCCGAGCTTTCGGCGGGTGCTGCACGCGATCGATTCGGTACGCGAGAGCAGCGCGACGATTCTGCTGACCGGCGAAAGCGGCACCGGCAAGGAAATGGTCGCCCGGGCGATCCACAAACACGGCAATCGCGCTGACAAACCGTTTGTAGCGGTGAACTGTGCGGCGATCCCGGAAGGACTTCTGGAAAGCGAAATGTTCGGCCACCGCAAAGGCGCGTTTACCGGCGCCGTGGCGGATCGCGTCGGGCGCTTCATGCAGGCTGACAAAGGCACGTTGTTCCTCGATGAAATCGGCGAAATGCCGCTGGCCTTGCAGGCGAAAATCCTCCGGGCCTTGCAGGAACGGGTGATCGAGCCGGTGGGCGATCCGCGTGAGCGCAAGGTCGATGTGCGGGTGATTGCCGCGACGAACAAGAACCTGCTGGACGCGGTGGCCAACAAGGAGTTTCGCGAGGACCTTTATTACCGCCTCAACGTGTTCCCGATCCCGCTGCCGGCCTTGCGCGAAAGGGTGGAAGACATCGCGCCGCTGGCCCGGCATTTTGCTCACACCCTGGGCGCCACGGCGGGCAAGCGTTTTACCGGGTTCAGCGCGCAAGCCTTGCAGGCCATGGCCCATTATTCGTGGCCGGGGAATATTCGCGAGCTGCAGAACTGCGTGGAGCGGGCGACGATTGTGGCGTCGGGGGCGGTGATTGAAGAGGAAGATTTGCCGGCGTATCTGTTTGCCTCAAATGCCGGCAGCAGCGGTGCGCTGGTCACCGAAGGCAGCGTACCGGCGGATCTGGAAGCGGCGTTGGCCGAGGTCGAGAAGGCTTACATTCTGGCGGCACTGGCGCAGAGCAATGGCGTGCAGGCTGCGGCGGCGCAGTTGATCGGGATCTCGGAGCGCAGCTTCTGGTATCGCCTGAAGAAACTGGGCATCCACGTAGACAAAATCGTCAGGTAACCGCCCCCCCTGTGGCGAGGGAGCTTGCTCCCGCTCGGCTGCGCAGCAGTCGTAAATCCAGCGAATGCTGGTCTGCCTGGCTACAACGGTGCTGACATTGGGGCCGCTTCGCAGCCCAGCGGGAGCAAGCTCCCTCGCCACAGAAGCACTCCCGGCAATTAGCTCACAGTCCCGCCCTTTGATTCACTCATGATCTGCCGAATCGCTCCGACAAAGGTCTCGACCGGCTGCCCGCCCGTCACCGCGTACTGGCCGTTAAACACCACCGTCGGCACCGAACTCACCCCGCGCGACAGCCACAACTGCTCTTCTTCGAGTACCTCTTTGGCAAACTCATCGGATGCCAGAATCGCCTCGGCCCGCTGCCGATCCAGCCCGACGCTTTCAGCAATCTGCGCCAACTGCCCGTGGTCGGACAGATTGCCGCCCTCAGTGAAATACGCCTTGAACAGCGCTTCTTTCAAATTGAACTGCAACCCTTCCTGCCCCGCCCAGTACAACAATCGGTGCGCATCAAAGGTGTTGTAGATGCGGCTGTTGCCATCGGTGCGAAACGCAAACCCGACCTCGGCGCCACGGGCACGGATCATCTCGCGGTTCTTCTGCGATTGCTCGGGGGTCGAGCCGTACTTTTCAGTGATGTGTTCGGTGATGTTCTGCCCCTCTGGCCCCATCTTCGGGTTCAGTTCGAACGGCTGGAAACGGATCTCGGCCTGGACCTCATCACGCAACACTTCCAGCGCCCGGGTCAGCCCATACAGGCCGATCACGCACCACGGGCAGGACACATCGCTGACGAAATCGATTTTCAAAGGGGTACTCATCATTCACCTCGCAGGCTTGAATCGCGCCGGAAAGTTTGAACGATACACCTGAAAGACCGGGGTGGCAGCCATTCCCCATCCCCCTGTGGGAGCGAGCCTGCTCGCGATGGCGTCGTGTCAGTCGCCATCCGCTTGACTGATACACCGCCATCGCGAGCAGGCTCGCTCCCACAGGGGATTTTCGGTGTTTTTGGACGTGTGTTTAGTTCTGTTTAAGGTTACTTCCTGAAAGCTACAGCGCCTTGCGCCGTCGCCTACAACCGCGTCAGAATCCGCCGGCTTGTGCGCCTGGAGGCCCGTCGGTAACTTGGTTCCGTCACTGATTTCCAGTGATCGGGTTTAGTAGCCCGGCTTTTCCTACCGACCGCATAAGTGTCATCTAGTCAGGCATTCGCCTGCACTTGATGGTGGCTGTGCGCATGGCGCCCTCGGGCGCGCCGGTTTTGGTGGGTGGCCGGTCTACTAACTTGCGTACAGCCGCCACCCTTCCGTTTAGTAGCGAGACAGGTTGCGGCTCCACTATCAGGAGTACCCTCCAATGTTCAAGATCACACCAAATCCACCGGGAACCGACGACGTTTCCCCCTACGAAACCCCGGACTCCAAAAAACTCAACGAAGCCGCCGACCGCGCCCTCGATTACTACCTCAAACCGGTCATCCCCAAAGACACTCCCCGCCGCCCCAGCACCATCTACACCATCGCCCCCGACATCGATCACGAAACCCTGCTGGCCAACGCCTGCGAATCCCTGGCGTCGGCGAGCGTGATGCTGAGTGATTTCGCCGGGTTGCTGGAAGGCCCGCAGCGCAACACCGTGCTGGGCATTCAGCAGTCCGTCATGCTGGGTGAACTGGCGGTGAACCGGATGCTGGATAACTTCGTTCCACCGGGTTCAGCTACCTAACTGTCTGGCGATGCTTCACTAACACCAAAGATCAAAACTGTGGGAGCGAGCTTGCTCGCGATGGCGGTGTGTCAGTCAACATTAATGCTGAATGTCATGCCGCTATCGCGAGCAAGCTCGCTCCCACATCGTGATTGGGAGTTATAGGAGATTGGGGACCGGCACCGGATCGATCTGCGCCCAATGCGAAGTGTCTTCGCGGTGGGTCTGCAAATACGGCAACACCGCCGCCAGCAACGGCGCCTTGAACGCTTCCTGGAATCGATGCGCCAAACCCGGAATCAGCTTCAACTGACTGCCACGGATATGCGCCGCCAGATGCACGCCATGCATCACCGGCAACAGTGGATCGGCCGTGCCGTGAACCACCAGCGTCGGTACGCGCAACTGGTTAAGCAGCGCCACACGACTGCGTTCGGCGAGGATCGCCATGATCTGGCGCTTCACGCCCTCAGGGTTGAACGCCCGGTCATAAGACAGCGCCGCCTGATGCAGCAGCGCCTGCCGATCATCGCTCACCGTCGGGCTGCCCAGCGCCGCCAGCAAATCCGCCTGTTGCTCCAGCGCCACTTCGCGGTTTGGCGCGCCACGACGGGACAACAGCTGTACCAACGCCGCACTCGGTGCCGGCAAGCCTTCGGCACCGGAACTGGTCATGATCAGGGTCAGGCTCTCGACCCGCTGCGGCGCCATCGCCGCCATGTGCTGGGCAATCATCCCGCCCATGCTTGCGCCCAGGACGTGGAACTGCTCAACCTTCAACGCATCCATCAGGCCAAAGGCATCGTCGGCCATGTCGGTCAAGGTGTACGGCGCCGACACCGGCAAACCGAGCTTGTAACGCAGCACTTCGAAGGTCAGGTTGGCGTCGACGGGCGCTTGCCGCCAGGTCGAGAGGCCGACATCGCGATTGTCATAACGAATCACCCGAAAACCCTGCTGACACAGCGCGACCACCACCTCATCCGGCCAGTGAATCAACTGCCCGCCCAGGCCCATCACCAGCAGCAACGCCGGGTCGGACGCACGGCCGATGCTCTGGTACGCCAGGCTCACCTGCGCCAGATCGGCGTGTTGGGTGGGAACATTGACATCGCAACGAGACGCCGCCAAGGACGGCAGGCCAAACAACAGCAAGGCCAGAAAAATGAATGCACGCATGAAAAAACACCGAAACGCAGAACCCCAGTAGAGCGCGAGTCTGATGAAGTTTGATCAAGCGCGCTGCCACAGTTACGTGACAGTTTGATGAAGATTGCTGAGCGGTCGTGTGAAGCGTTGACGCCTGCCGTTGGTCAGAAAACAGTCTGTACCTGTTATTTCTGACAGTAGCCAGCCTGCCCGTTTGAGCTTTCAATCAGTCTCTGACGCGCCTTGCCACCCCCGGTTCGCGCGCTTTCGTGCGAGTCGGAGAACTTCTATGACTGCTTTATTTATTTACACACCAAAGCAACTTGCCGCGCTGAAAAAAGAAAGCCCGCAACAACAGGTCGACCTGTTTGCCGAAATCAGGTCGCAGGGCCTGTTCGCAGAAAATGGCGCATTCGTCATATTCCCCATCCTGATTCCGGGTTGGCATGTAGTCGACTACCCCACTGCCTCCCATGGGGTCAACGCGGACGAAACTGTCGGTCCCGGCCGGGGATGGTGGGTGCTTTTCCCCTCCTACACGTTAATGGCAGCATTTGACACGCTACGCCTGTACATGGGCAAACGCCTTGAGCCCGGTCAGGCCCCGGACCCGACGGATCGAGGCACATTGATCAAGACCGAAATCGTCCCCCAGAATCACAACAATGAGAACATCGCCAGCTTCATTCCCAGGACGGCGGTCGAAAAACCCGGCATCCATCTGATGTGGTACACCGTCGAACGCACCAGTGGCAACCTGGATCCTTCAGTAGAGATAACCGTATGGTTCAAGCCAACCTTCCCTGACAGCCTTGATCGAACCGGCAACACCCTCGAGCGAGTGCCTCTGGAGGCCCCTCGGTTCCCGGCCATTATTGATGAGGCTATGGTGAAGGTGGGTGTGGACGTCACTATTCCTGCCTGGCGAATCATGACCGTCGGTGACGTCATTACCCTGATGTTCGGTAATCAAATCGTCGAGTACACCCTCAAGCCCGAGGAGGTCGGTCAGAACATCGTTGTATTTGTGCCGGCTGCCGTCCTCGAGCTGATCGGCCCCGCTGACCCGTTATCGGTGAGTTACAAGATCGGTGACCAAGTAAAAAACAGCAGTCTCACCTCCAAAACAGGTGAAGGAAAACTGGTTCCGAATATCACCTATCTTGAAGCGCCTTCAGTGGTTCGCTCGAACGGCAATGTTCTAAAAATCGACGATCTCAATGGCAATCCCATGGAAATTGAAATCTTCGTAGAGCGAGCCGACGCCACCCCAGGAGATAAAGTGGAATGCTTTATCTACAACCCCAAGACTGGACTCACTCAGTCCTTTGGTCCGTTTAATTACCAAAGAGGCATCGTCACGGTCGAGGTGCTTTACGAAATAGTGAAGAATCTGGCCGACGCGACAATAGAAATCTACTACGAGCGCATCAGAGTCGTGGCGGGTGTAGAGGAACGCACTCCGTCCTACTCCTATTCTCTGGAGCTGATCGGCGAAAAATACCGGGCGCCGGCGCCTACTGCGCCGCAAGCTCACGGGGCAGTCCTGTCGCCGGCTCTGGCAGAGACGGTGATCTATGCCGGACCTGGAATCGAAGGTCTGGAGGTCGGTGACAAAGTGACACTGACCAGCTTGAGTACCAGCGCCGGCGGCACCACCCGCCTGCAAACCTACGAACGGTTTGTTACCCAGTCCATGGTGATTCCGGGGGTGGGCATCGTCGTGCCATTCGACTGTGAAACCACCCATTTCGAGACTTATCAGAACGGTTCGGTCCAGCTGTCCTATACCGTCACCGGCACCGGGCATGCCGCGCCTCTGGAGTCCTACACCCGTCGGCTGCGCATCGGGCAAGTGACCAATCTCCTGGGCATCGTCGATGTCGGCAGAGACGAAAACGGTGTACTCGATCCGAAGGACATTCCTTTCGGTACCCCAGCCATTTGCCCAGCCAAAGCTCACACGCGTATCGGCGACACGGTTCATCTGGAAGTACGGGGACCCGACGGTAATCTTGTTTTTGCAGACAGGTTGCCCATTACGGCGGCCCACCTCGACAAAGACATTGAATTCAGACTGGCCTACGAGCTCATCAATTCACTGCTCAATCAAGTGATCACGGTGGACTGGTACATCGAGCGCGAGCGCGAACTCCCGCTGACAGCGCCCGAACTGGTGTTGCGAATCGGCGCCAAGGCCTTGGTGCTACCGCCGCCCGCGCTCGTGCAGGCTTCACCTGGCACGATTATCAATCCGCAAAACACTCAGAAACTTGCCACGGTCAAAGTCACCTACACCGGGATGGACCCCGCCCATCGTGTCACCCTCTTCGTCAAAGGGCGCGATGGTTTTGGCAGCCCGGTGCTTGCGACACTTAAAGGAAGCGCCAGCGGAACATTGATCTTCACCCTGCCCCTGACCGCCGTCCCCGCCAACATGGGTACATTCATGTCCTTCTGGTATGTCGTGACGCAGGAAGGCATACATGATCAAAGCTCCGCACCCACCAGGTACGAAGTCACCTCGATTGCCAATGAAGATATCAACTACCCGCGCATGAGCATCAAGGAGGCGCCGGATCACAAGGTCCTGAACCTCAACAACTTCACGGGCGATGCTCACTGGACGCTGATTGCCTGGCTGTTCATTGCCATCGGGACCCGGATGCGGGTGGCATTGAGTGGGCAAAAATCCGACGGTAGCGAAAACGTCATCATGCTGTTCGATGGGGTGATCACCGCCAACCACTTGAGCACCGGCTTGAGCGGGGTCATCTCCCGGGAACAGCTAAAACTGTTCAAGGACGGCACGCAGGTATTCGGGCTGTCGGTCGCCAATTTCAGCGATAAGGGCGGCGTTGATACGTTCTTCCCGATGCGGGAACTGACGATCAAATCGGAAATGCTCGCCAAGCCAATGATTACCCAACTGATTGACAATCAAGGGGCAATTACCGGGCAGGTCAGAAATGGAGGCACGTGTGATGACGTCACACCAACACTGGTCGGAACTGCATCGCCCAATAGCACTGTGAATCTATTCAATGGTGCGGCTCAAGTGGGGTCAGCCATTGCCAACACAAACGGGATCTGGACGAAAGACATCAGTGTCGGTCTGGGTCGACATAGTTTGACGGCGAAAACGCAGGATGGTCTTCAAGCGTCCCCTCCCTGGGTTGTGACTGTGCAAGCAGACTTGAGCTCCATTACCGACTTTAACAACGGCAACTTCAATGGCTGGACACCAGGCGTTGGTGCACAAACGGGTCGCTTGCTGGGCACAGCGCCTAACTATCTCTTTCATATCTGGACGCCTGGCAAGATAAACAATTCAGGCGTGCTGTTCTCACGTAACTTTCCGTTAGTGATTGGCGCCAGATACGAGTTCTCTTGCCAGATATACAACACCGCCGTGAACGGTTACGACGTCGATCCCAAAATAAGCTTACTTGTCGACTATATGCTCAGCACCGCCTATGCAAATATCAATAAACACACCGGATGGAACACGGTGCACGGGACGTTCACCGCCTCCGCTGCCTCCGCCAATTTCTATATACATAATTATGAAGCAGGGGATATAGGCAATGACTTTTACATTCACCTATTGACCGTCAGACAGCTTTCCAATTAACGGGCGAGACGCGCAAAAAAACCCGCTGACCTTGACCGGTTCAGCGGGTTTTCATTGGCCACAAAATGCCGCTAGTCGTTAAGCCAACTGACTGCGTAACTGCCTTGCCGCCGCCACCATGTTGACCAACGCCGCCTCAGTCTCCGGCCACGCCCGGGTCTTCAGCCCGCAATCCGGGTTCACCCACAACCGCTCCGCCGGGATCCGCTTCACGGCTTTGCTCATCAACTTGACCATCTCAGCCGTGTCCGGCACCCGTGGCGAGTGGATGTCGTAGACGCCCGGGCCGATGTCGTTCGGGTAGTCGAACGCTTCGAAAGCCTCGAGCAATTCCATGTCCGAACGCGAGGTTTCGATGGTGATGACGTCGGCGTCCATCGCCGCGATGGACTCGATCACGTCGTTGAATTCGCTGTAGCACATGTGGGTATGGATCTGGGTTTCATCCCGCACACCGGACGCGCTCAAGCGGAACGCTTCCACCGCCCAGTCCAGGTATTCCTGCCATTGCGCCCGGCGCAGCGGCAAGCCTTCGCGGAACGCGGCTTCGTCGATCTGCACGATCTTGATGCCGGCGTTTTCCAGGTCCACCACTTCGTCACGCAGGGCCAACGCCAATTGCTGCGCCTGGATTTTGCGCGAGACGTCTTCACGCGGGAACGACCACATCAGCATGGTCACCGGACCGGTGAGCATGCCTTTCATGACTTTGTCGGTCAGGCTCTGTGCATAAGTGATCCAGTCGACAGTCATGGCACTCGGGCGGCTCAAGTCGCCGTAGATGATCGCCGGTTTGACGCAGCGCGAACCGTAGCTCTGCACCCAGCCGAAACGGGTGAACAGGTAGCCGTCCAGTTGCTCGGCAAAGTACTCGACCATGTCGTTGCGCTCGGCCTCACCGTGCACCAGCACGTCCAGGCCAAGGCGTTCCTGAATGTGCACCGCGTGGCGGATTTCGCTGTGCATGGCATCGGTGTAATCGTTGGCCGACAGCTTGCCTTGCTTGAACGCCTGGCGTGCCAGACGGATCGAACCGGTTTGCGGGAACGAGCCGATGGTGGTGGTCGGGAATGGCGGCAGTTTCAGGCGCGCGCGTTGCTGCTCGATGCGTTTGGCGAACGGCGAGTGACGTTGGCTGTCCGCTGCGCCGATGGCGTTGATGCGAGCCTGCACCTCGGCTTTATGGATACGCGGCGACTCGGCGCGGCTCGCCTGAATCGCTCGGCTCTGGGCCAAAGCCGCTTGCACCTTGGGCGATTGAGGGTCGTTCAGGGCATCGCGCAGCACGGCGATTTCACCGCACTTCTGGACGGCGAAGGCCAGCCAGCTTTTCAGTTCAGGATCGAGTTTGTCTTCGCGTTCCAGGTCTACCGGGCTGTGCAGCAACGAGCAGGAACTGCTGACCCACAGGTTGTCGCCAAAGCGCTCTTGCGCCGGTTGCAGTTGCGCGAGGACTTGCTCCAGTTCGCAGCGCCAGACGTTGCGGCCGTTGACCAGGCCCACCGAAAGAATCTTGTAGGTCGGCAGGCGATCGAGCACCTGGCCGAGTTGATCGGGCGCCCGCACCGCGTCGATGTGCAGGCCTTGCACCGGCAGGCCGACCGCCAGACCGAGGTTGTCTTCCAGGCCACTGAAGTAGGTCGCCACCAGTTTTTTCAGCGGCGAGTATTGGAGGATGTGATAAGCGCGTTCGAAGGCGTTTTTCCAGGTTTGCGGCAGGTCGAGGGTCAGAATCGGTTCGTCGATCTGCACCCACTCCACGCCTTGGGCGGCGAGGCGGCCGAGGATTTCACCGTAGATCGGCAGCAAGCGTTCCAGCAGGTCGAGCTTGTCGAAGTCGTTGCCTTTGGCCTTACCCAGCCACAAGTAAGTCAGCGGGCCGAGGATGACGGGTTTGACGTTGTGGCCCAGGGCCTTGGCTTCGTCGACTTCGTCGAACAGCTGTTCCCAGCTCAGCTTGAATTGTTGGTCAGCACTGAATTCCGGGACCAGGTAGTGGTAGTTGGTGTCGAACCACTTGGTCAGTTCCTGGGCATATTGGGCCTTGGTGTGTTCACCGCCGCAGCAGGTCGCCGTGGCGCCACGGGCCATGGCGAACAGGGTATCGAGGGTCGGCAGGCCGCGCGAGTCCTTGGCGCTGTCGAAACGCTCGGGGATCACGCCAAAGGTCAGGGAATGGGTCAGCACCTGGTCGTACCAGGCGAAGTCGCCGACGGGTAGCAGGTCGATGCCGGCGTCTTTCTGCAACTGCCAGTGGGTGGCGCGCAATTGGCGCCCGACGCTTTTCAGCGCGTCCTGATCGAGGTCGCCCTTCCAGTAGGATTCGAGGGCTTTTTTCAGTTCGCGGTCCGCGCCGATGCGTGGAAAACCAAGTGTGTGGGCCAGAGCCATGGTGAATTCTCTCTATAAAAGAAGCTGTAAAACATGGCGCTATTGTCGACAGCCAACCCAACATGAGACAAACTCAACCTTTTCGTGTTGATCACAAGTTTTCCTCATGGAGCCCCCGGTGCTTGAAATCCGTCACCTGAAGACCCTGCACGCCTTGCGCGAAGCCGACAGCCTGGTCGATGCCGCCGACCGTCTGCACCTGACCCAGTCGGCCCTGTCCCACCAGTTCAAGGAGCTGGAGGAGCGCATGGGCATGCCGTTGTTCGTGCGCAAGACCAAACCGGTGCGTTTCACCAGCGCCGGTTTGCGCCTGCTGCAACTGGCCGACGCGACCCTGCCGCTGCTGCGCGGTGCCGAGCGTGACATCGCGCGTTTGGCGGGCGGCACGGCGGGCCGCTTGCACATGGCGATCGAGTGTCACAGTTGCTTTCAGTGGCTGATGCCGACCATCGATCAGTTCCGTGATGCCTGGCCGGAAGTCGAACTGGACCTGGCTTCGGGCTTCTCCTTCGCACCGCTGCCAGCCCTGGCCCGTGGTGATCTGGATTTGGTGGTGACCTCCGATCCGCTGGAGTTGGCCGGGATCACTTACGTGCCGTTGTTCACGTATGAAGCGATGCTCGCGGTGGCCAACCAGCACCGATTGGCGAGCAAGGCCTACATCGTTCCGGAAGATTTGCTCACGGAAACGCTGATCACCTACCCGGTGGAACGCGATCGGCTGGACATCTTTACTCGCTTTCTGGAACCGGCCGACATCGAACCGGCGCAGGTCCGCACCTCGGAACTGACGGTGATGATGATGCAATTGGTGGCCAGCGGACGCGGCGTGTGCGGCATGCCCCATTGGGCGCTGCATGAATACAGCTCACGGGGTTACGTGAAGGCCAAGCGGCTGGGCGAGAAGGGGTTGTTTGCGACACTGTATGCGGGAATTCGCGCGGACATGCTGGATGCACCGTACATGCGCGACTTCTTGCTGACGGCCAAGGACACGTCGTTCTCGACACTTGACGGCGTCAGCGCCGTCCGCTGACACCCCACAACCCCTGTAGGAGCGAGGCTTGCCCGCGAAAGCGGTGTATCAGCCAAGTCGATGTCGACTGTCACGACGCCTTCGCGGGCAAGCCTCGCTCCTACAGGGATTATGGTGATTTCGGAATTCGCGCCATACAGCTCACGGGGTTACGTGAAGGCCAAGCGGCTGGGCGAGAAGGGATTGTTTGCGACACTGTATGCGGGAATTCGCGCGGACATGCTGGATGCACCGTACATGCGCGACTTCTTGCTGACGGCCAAGGACACGTCGTTCTCGACACTGGACGGGGTCAGCGCCGTACGCTGACACCCCACAACCCCTGTAGGAGCGAGGCTTGCCCGCGAAAGCGGTGTATCAGCCAAGTCGATGTCGACTGTCACGACGCCTTCGCGGGCAAGCCTCGCTCCTACAGGGATTATGGTGATTTCGGAATTCGCGCCATACAGCTCACGGGGTTACGTGAAGGCCAAGCGGCTGGGCGAGAAAGGATTGTTTGCGACGCTGTACGCCGGGATTCGCGCGGACATGCTGGACGCGCCGTACATGCGCGATTTCTTGCTGACGGCCAAGGACACGTCGTTCTCGACACTTGACGGCGTCAGCGCCGTACGCTGACACCCCACAACCCCTGTAGGAGCGAGGCTTGCCCGCGAAAGCGGTGTATCAGCCAAGTCGATGTCGACTGTCACGACGCCTTCGCGGGCAAGCCTCGCTCCTACAGGGATTATGGTGATTTCGGAATTCGCGCCATACAGCTCACGGGGTCATGTGAAGGCCAAGCGGCTGGGCGAGAAGGGATTGTTTGCGACACTGTATGCGGGAATTCGCGCGGACATGCTGGATGCACCGTACATGCGCGACTTCTTGCTGACGGCCAAGGACACGTCGTTCTCGACACTGGACGGCGTCAGCGCCGTCCGCTGACACCCCACAACCCCTGTAGGAGCGAGGCTTGCCCGCGAAAGCGGTGTATCAGCCAAGTCGATGTCGACTGTCACGACGCCTTCGCGGGCAAGCCTCGCTCCTACAGGGATTATGGTGATTTCGGAATTCGCGCCATACAGCTCACGGGGTCATGTGAAGGCCAAGCGGCTGGGCGAGAAGGGATTGTTTGCGACACTGTATGCGGGAATTCGCGCGGACATGCTGGATGCACCGTACATGCGCGATTTCTTGCTGACGGCCAAGGACACGTCGCTCTCGACACTTGACGGGGTCAGCGCCGTACGCTGACACCCCACAACCCCTGTAGGAGCGAGGCTTGCCCGCGAAAGCGGTGTATCAGCCAAGTCGATGTCGACTGTCACGACGCCTTCGCGGGCAAGCCTGGCTCCTACAAGGGGTGTGGTGGGTTTAGAGCTCACGCCACATGTGGATTTTGTCGAAGTAGTCTTCGCCGACGCGGGCCGCCATGGGTTCGAGGCCGAACTGGATGAAGCCGCAGCGCTGGTACAGGTTGAACGCGGCTTCGTTGCCGGCGGTGACGGTCAACTGGATCAGCCGCAGGCCTTTATGGTTCTGCGCTTCATCCAACGCGGCTTGCACCAGTTGCTGACCCAAGCCCCGCTGCCGGACCTTGCCGGACACGTACATGCCAAACAGCGTTGCCTTGTGCCGGGCCTTTTCCCGAGGTTCAAAGGCCAGGCCGACAATGCCCGCCAACTTGCCCTCGTCAAACGCCCCGAGCACCACATCCAGTTTGCTGGTCAGGCGCGATTCCCACCAACTCAGCGGCATCGCGGCACGTTCGCGCACACTCGAGGTGAAGGCTTGCGGGTGCAGGTCGTAGGCTTCAAGCATCAGTGCCCGATAATCCAGGGCATGGCTGGCATCCAGTCGTTCAATCCACATGGTCAAGCCGTCCGTCGTTGCTCAAGCATCAGCCGCACCGCCAGCGCTGACAGGACAAACCCCATGAAATAACGCTGCACCACCAGCCAGGTCGGGTTGTTGACGAACCACGACGCGATGCCCGCAGCGAAGATCGCGATCAGCAGATTGACGCAGAAGCTGACGCTGATCTGGGTCAGGCCCAACACGATGCTTTGGGTGAACACCGAGCCATGCTCAGGCGTGATGAATTGCGGAAACACCGACAGGTAAAACACCGCGATCTTCGGGTTCAAGGCGCTGGTGAGAAACCCCATGGTGATCAGTTTGCGCGACGAGTCCGGCGGTAACTGCTGCGCTTCAAAGGGTGAACGCGCACCGGGTTTGACCGCCTGCCACGCCAGCCACAACAGATACAGCGCACCGGCCCATTTCAGCACTTCGTAGGCCAACGGCACGGCCAGAAACACGGCGGTCAAACCGGCCGCTGCGGCGAACAAATGCACGAAAAACCCCGCGACCACGCCGAGCAACGAAGTCACGCCGGCCTTGCGCCCCTGGCAGATCGAGCGGGAGATCAGGTAGATCATGTTCGGCCCCGGCGTCAGTACCATCAGCAACGCGGCGGCGGCGAAAATCAGCAAATCTTGAAGCGGGATCATGGGCAGTCCTGGTCCGTAGACGATCAAGCGATCGCGGTCAACGAAGCTCGATAAAACGGCAGGATCAGGTCCCGTGTCAATGGCGCCAGCGTGAGATCGCCGTCGGTGGCCGGATCAATCCAGCGCACCTCTTCGATCTCCGCTGCTGGCGATACGTCTGAATCGATGGTCAGCTGAAAGAGCTCGGCCTGGACGACAAAACCCGGCTCGTTGGCGGCCGGTGCCGAGAAGGGTCCCAGGTAGGTGGCGTGCGCGGGGTCGATGACCAGCCCAAGCTCTTCTTCCAGTTCACGGGCCAGGGCGTGAACCGGCAGTTCATGGGCCTCGATCTTGCCGCCGGGTTGCATGAAGGCTTCGGTCCCGCGTTTGCGAACCAACAGCGTGCGACCGTCGGGGCCGATCAACAGGGCAGCGGCGATGCGGATGATGCGAGGGGAAGTAGTGGTGGAAAAGGTCATGGATCTGAAGGGGCCTTGGGTGAAAGGCGCAAAGGATCACATGGGTGTCGCGCCGGCGTCACGGGGAAAAATAGCTGTCAGGCACTACGGAGTCCATTGTGGGAGCGGGCTTGCTCGCGAAGGCGTCGTGTCAGTCGATATCTACTTGGCTGATACACCGCTTTCGCGAGCAAGCCCGCTCCCACAGGGGTTCAGGGTTGAGTCTTCCAAAGGGGTTCAGGGCTGAGCCTGGACCAGCGGACCGGCCTCGAGCATCGCGCCCTCCACTTCCTCCGGCACTTTCACAAAAACACTGTATTTCGCCCCTTCCATCGCCTCGAAAGCGATCAGTTTCTCCACCAGCGGTCCGCTCAGTACCTTGCCCGCATTGAGCAGCAGCATGCCGTTATCGGCATTGAGGTTGTGCGCCAGAATCATGCCGGCCGCCAGGTCCCGGGTGCTCATGACCCTCACCGTCGGATCGGCCAGCGACACATCGCTCAGGTAGGCGGCGCAGACCTGAATGAAGTCCTCGACCAGATCAGGATCGTAGAGCCGACCGGCGTACTGGCGGATGTAGACCAGGGCTTCATCGCTGTTCATCTGGCGCTCAAGGATCAGCCCACGCTGTAACTCGATGAAATCCACCGCCAGTTTCAGCCACCGCGACCCGAGCGGAATCGCCTCGCCCTTGAGCCGGTCGGGGAATCCCGTGCCATCCCAGCGCTCCTGATGGTGAAGGATCAGGCGTGCAGCGTCTTTCATCGGGTCGAGGGTCATCAGCAACGACTCGCTCTGCTTCGGATAACCGCGATAACGCTCCTTATCGTTGTGGTGCAGCAGGTCAGCAGGCGCGGTCATCATGCTGTCGGTCCAGCTCAGCTTGCCGATGTTGTAGAGCGCCGCGGCCATGGTCAGGTCGCGGGTACTGCCCTCGTCCAGGCCATGAAGTCTGCAGTACACCCGCACCAGTTCGATGATCTGCCGGTTCGTCTGCTTGGCCGGCGGCAACCGCAGGTTGGCCAGCAGCGAGAACACCTCCGTGCCGGTCACATAGCTGTGTTTGAGCTCTTCATAGGCCAGGTCGAGCATGTCAGCGGTCTGCTGCAGCTCTGAGGTGCGGGACGCGACGTGTTTTTCCAGGGTCGCGTTGAGCAACTTCAATTCTTCGTTCCGGTCCCAGGTCTCCTGCACCAGACGCAACCGCTCGCGCTCGGAATGCTGGTAGGCGAGGGATTGTCGCAGCGTCAGCAGCAATTCCTCATCGTGCCAGGGTTTGCTGATGTAACGGTCAATCTGCCCCTCGTTGATCGCTTTGACGATCATCGTCAGGTCGGCATAACCAGTCAGCAGAATGCGCAGCGTGCCGGGATGGCGCTGGTGAATGTGCGCCAGCAGCGTGGCGCCGTCCATATTGGGCATGCGCGCATCGCTCATCACCAGGTCGACGGGCTGTTTCGCCATGATGTCGAGAGCCTGGGCCCCGCTGGTGGCCAGCAGCACGTCGTAGGGCTGGCCGCGCAAGAGCCGGCGCAAACTGTTGAGGATCGATTCCTCATCGTCGACCAGCAGAACCGTGGGTTTATAGGTGACAGTCGTGGGGAGTTGCTCTTCCATGGCATTACCTCAAGCGAAACGGGCATTGTTGCGTCAGTCATCAGCCAAAACATTCCGTTTCTGGCCCTGCCTGAGCTACAGGCTAGATGATTTTCAGCCAGTCCCCTGGAAATGATTCGTTAGCGTCGGCCGGGCGAAGTGCTGCACGGGCGACTATGCTCAGTTCACTCGGATCCATTATCTATACCGCTTGGCCACGTGATCAGGGAAAGGATGCCCCTATGAGCACACCGCACCACACTGCCACCGCTCCCGGCGTATGCCTATGAATACGCTGCTGGCACGAACCAACCGTCGGATACTTATCGTCGACGACACCGCGTCGATTCATGCCGACTTCAGCAAGATCCTCAGCCCGACCTCGATCGATGACGACGACTTGATCAGCGCCGAAAAAGCCCTGTTCGGGTCGCAAGCGACGGCAACGCTGCAAAGCTTCATGCTCGACTCGGCGTTTCAGGGCCTGGAAGCGCTGGACAAGGTCGAGCGAGCGCTGGCCAACGACCTGCCCTACGCGATGGCCTTCATCGACATGCGCATGCCGCCAGGCTGGGACGGCCTGGAAACCATCGAACG
This sequence comes from Pseudomonas sp. LBUM1660, assembly GCF_059695935.1. Classification (NCBI taxonomy): domain Bacteria; kingdom Pseudomonadati; phylum Pseudomonadota; class Gammaproteobacteria; order Pseudomonadales; family Pseudomonadaceae; genus Pseudomonas; species Pseudomonas sp. LBUM1660. The sequence goes on from NZ_CP166795.1 coordinate 5,059,702, forward strand.
GCTGTGGCAAGTCGATCCCAAGCTGCAAGTGGCGCTTTGTACCGCTTATTCCGACTATTCCTGGGAAGACATCGATGAACGCCTGGAGCTGGGCGATCGCCTGCTGATCCTCAAAAAACCGTTTGATGCCATCGAGATCCGTCAGTTGGCCAGCGCCCTGACCGCCAAATGGCAGATGACCGAAGACGCCGAGCTGAAGATGTCGCTGCTGGAACAGGCCGTCGAAGAACGCACCCGGGAGCTGTCCGACGCCAACATCATCGTGCAGAACAGCCCGACCATTCTGTATCGCTTGCGGGGCGAACCGTTGTTCCCGCTGATGTACATCTCCCACAACATCACCAAGTACGGTCACGTCGCGGCGAACCTGGTCGCCTCGGCCAACTGGGCCCAGGAGTTGATCCATCCGGACGACCAGCCGAAGGTCGACACGGCCATGGCCCGGGTGCTGGATCGCCATGCGGCGGGCGCTTCCATCGAGTTCCGGATGCGCACTGGCGATGGTGCCTGGCGCTGGGTCGAAAACCGCTATATCCCGGTGCGTGACGACGAAGGACGTCTGCTGGAAGTCGAAGGCATCATCATCGACGTCACTGAACGCAAGGTCGCCGAGGAGAAAATCGCCCTGCTGGCCCGCACCGACGGGCTGACCGGGCTGGACAACCGTGCCACCTTGATCGAGCGTCTGCACCAGGCGTTCGCCGCCGCGCGTCGCGGCGCAACGCCGTTCGCGATGTTCTACCTGGACCTCGATCACTTCAAACGGATCAACGATACCCTCGGCCACCCGGTGGGCGACCTGTTGCTGCAGGAAGTGGCCCGGCGCATCAAAGCCTGTGTGCGCGAAAACGACGTGGTCGCCCGCCTCGGCGGCGACGAGTTCGCCATCCTGCAACTGGACGTCAGCGACCCGACCCAGTCCGCGTCCCTGGCCGCCAAGGTCCGCGATGCGCTGGTGCTCCCCTACTCCCTGGCCGGCAATGACGTACGCGTTTCGGTGAGCATCGGCATCAGCAGTTATTCGCCGCTCATCACCAGCGCCGACGGCCTGCTGAACCAGGCTGACATGGCGCTTTATCGCTCCAAGGAAAAGGGCCGCAACCAGTATCACTTCCACTCCGAGGAGATCAATCAGGAGGTGGTCGAGCGCATGACCATCGCCAGCGAACTGCGCGCGGCCATCGACCATGAAGAACTCGAGCTCAATTACTGGCCGGAAGTCGACCTGAGCAGCGGCAAGATCCTCGGCATGGAAGCCCAGGTCAGCTGGAACCACCCCAAGCGTGGTTTGCTGGAAGCGCCGGCGTTCCTGCCGGCCGCGGAAAAAACCGGCGCCATCATTGCCCTCGGTCACTGGGTGCTGGATCGCGCCTGCCAGCAAATGCGCCAGTGGCGCGACGAAGGCATGGCGCCCCCGGTGATTGCCATCAAGCTGTCCCTGGCCCAACTGAAAAGCGGACCCGAGCTGATCTATGACGTACTGCGCACCACCGCGCGCTGGGAATTGTGCGCCTGGGACCTGCGCTTCGATGTCACCGAAGCAACCCTGGCCCAGACCAAATGGACCCACAACGACGTGCTGCCGCGCTTGCGCGAGCTGGGGGTGAAGATCGCCATCGACGACTTCGGCACCGAATACTCCTCGTTCGACTACCTCAAGACCTACCAGGTCAATCACCTGAAACTTGCCCAGGCCTTCATCGACACCGCTGCCCGCGACCCGGCGAGCGCCAACACGTTGCGCGCAATCATCAACTTCGCTCGCGAGGTAGGGATCGGAATCATCGCCGAAGGTGTCGAAACCCAGGAACAGCGTAGTTCGCTGATGGCCACAGGCTCGCCAATGAACGCTCAGGGTTACTTTTTCAGTAAAGCGGTCAGCAGCCAACAAGCCGCCCAGTTGCTCAAAGCCGGCAGCATCGTGCCCGCAAGCCACGAAAACGGACCGATCCTGGACAATCCGCACGCCACGGAGGACAAGGGATGAAAACTTCGTCCGTCCAGACCAACCGGCGCATTCTGATCATCGATGACACGCCGTCGATCCATCAGGACTTTCGCAAGATCCTTGGCCCCGATACCGAAGGTGAACAGAGCCTGGCCGGTACTGAAGAGGCGCTGTTCGGCACGCAACAGCCGGCTCGGCTCACCTTCCAGCTCGATTCTGCCTATCAGGGCCAGGAAGCCTTCGAAATGGTCAAGCGGGCCCAGGCCGAAGGTCGCCCCTACGCCATGGCGTTTACCGACATGCGCATGCCGCCGGGTTGGGACGGGCTGGAAACCATCGAACAGCTCTGGAAGATCGACCCGCACCTGCAAATCGCGCTGTGCACCGCCTATTCGGATTACAGCTGGGAGGACATTGCTGAACGGCTGGAGTTCGGCGACCAGTTACTGGTGTTGAAAAAACCCTTCGACAGTCTGGAAATCCGCCAGATGGCCAGCGCCCTGACCTGGAAATGGCAGATGACCCAGGACGCGGAGACGAAAGTGCAAAGCCTGGAGCAAACCATCGAGGCGCGGGTCCACGAACTGCTCAAGGTGTCCCACCTGTTGCAATACGACGTGTTGACCGAGTTGCCCAACAGCACGTTGCTCGGTGATCGGCTGAACCAGTCCCTGGCGTTGTCCCGTCGCCATGACAAGCAGCTGGCGGTGATGTTCCTGGGCCTTGACCGCTTCAAGCGTATCAACAATGCCCTGGGCCATCCGGCCGGTGACGAAATGCTCAAACGGGTCGGGCATAACCTGGTGTCCACGGTGCGCGAATCCGATTCGGTGTTTCGCTACGGTTCTGATGAATTCGTGGTGATCCTCGCTGACATCCGCCATCCCCAGCAGACCAAAGGCATCGCCGAAAAACTCTTGAACGCCATCGGTACGACACAGCACATCGCCGGCCATGACCTGAGCGTGACCGCCAGCCTGGGCATCAGCATCTACCCCGATGACGGCTTCGATGCCGTCGCACTGATCAAGAAAGCCGAGACCGCGATGCGCCACGTCAAGGAAAGCGGCCCCAACGACTTCCGCTTTTTCATTGAAGACATGAACCAGCGCGCCCGGGACCAGCAGACCATCGAGTCGGGTATTCGCCTGGCCTTGGAGCGGGACGAATTTGTGCTGCATTACCAGCCCAAGCTCGATCTGGGCACCGGTGAGGTGGTCGGTGCAGAAGCCTTGATCCGCTGGCTGAAACCGGGGCATGGCTGGGTTTACCCATCGGATTTCATTGGTGTGGCCGAAGACAGCGGCTTGATCGTGCCGTTGAGCAAATGGGTTTTGCGCCAGGCCTGTCGGCAAGCCTGCGCCTGGCAGGCGGCGGGGCTGCCGAGGCTGTGCATGTCGGTGAATGTGTCGGCCATCGACTTTCGCCAACGAGGCTTTGTCGAAGGCATTGAACAGGTCCTCGAACAAACCGGTCTGGACCCGTCATTGCTCGAACTGGAAATCACCGAAGGCGTGCTGATGCAGAACGTCGATGCCACCGTCACCGCCCTGAAGCAGATCAAGGCACTGGGGGTGCGGCTGGCCATCGATGACTTCGGCACCGGTTATTCCAGCCTGAGCTACCTGCGACGGTTTCCCATCGACGTGCTGAAAATCGACCAGTCATTTATTCGTGGTCTGAGCCGTGACAGCAATGACGCAGCCCTGGTCAGCGCCATTATCAGCCTGGGCAAGAGCCTCAAGCTGACCATCATCGCCGAAGGGGTGGAAACCCTCGAACAACTGGACTTCCTCAAGGCCCATCAGTGCGAAGAAGGCCAGGGCTACTACTTCAGCAAAGCCGTGCCACCGGACGCCTTTGTGCAGTACCTGATGTCGGTGAAATCCCCTCCCTCTGCCGCCACATGACCGATCAGCAGCGACACACGGGCTACCAGCCAAGGAATTATCAGATGTCGCCATTTCTCCACCGCTTGCTCCTGATGCCTCTGCTGGGGCTTTGTCTGACGGCCAGCGGCGCACCACTAAACGAACCGCTCAAACCGCTACCGGCCGTGCCAAAGCAAAACCCTCTGCGGGTCGAACTCGGTCGCCAGTTGTTCAATGAACCACGCTTGTCGGTCAACGGCAGTCTGTCCTGTGCCAGTTGCCATCGCCTGGAAAGCGGTGGCGCCGATAACAAGGCGTTTTCCATCGGTTTCAACGGCCAGCCAGTGGTGGTCAACACCCCGAGCGTGTTCAACGCCAGCCTGAACTTCCGGCAGTTCTGGAATGGCCGCGTCGCCACCCTGGAAACCCAGATCCACGCCGTGGTGCAAAGCCCCAGTGAAATGGGCAGCAACTGGGAACACGTGGTGCAAACGCTGTCCGCCGATCCGGCTTATCAAGCCTCGTTCGGCGACGCCTATCCGGATGGCGTGACCCTGAACAATGTGCAAAACGCCCTGGCCACCTACGAGCGCACGCTGATCAGCGCCAACTCGCGCTTCGATCAGTACCTGCAAGGCGATACCGACATCCTCACCCGCGAAGAGAAATACGGCTACCAACGCTTCAAGGAATACGGCTGCATCACCTGCCATCAGGGGGTCAACATCGGCGGCAACATGTTCCAGAAGTTCGGAGTGATGGGCGATTACTTCAAGACCCGGGGCAACCCGACCGAAACCGACCTGGGCCGCTACCTGGTCACCAAGGACGAAGAGGACCGCAACGTGTTCAAGGTCCCAAGCCTGCGCAACGTCGCCGTGACCGCGCCGTACTTTCACGACGGTTCGGCCAAAACTCTCGAAGAGGCGGTCGACGTGATGTTCAAGTTTCAGCTGGGGCGCATCCCCTCCGCCGAAGACAAGGTGCTGATTATCAAATTCCTCAAGACCCTGACCGGTGAATGGGACGGCAAACCGTTATGAAAATGTCCCGCCGACGCAGCTTGGCACTTCTCGGTGTCGTGGCCCTGTTACTGGCCTCGACGCTGCTGTTTTTGTACCTCAAATCCAGCTCGAACCAGACATCGACGTACACGGAGTCCCGGGATCTGATTTCCCGAATGAAACAGCTGAATGCGCAGTGGGAAACGGAAATCCTCAAGGCCAGGATTGCCATCAACCACAACTACGATCCGCTGGTCACGCCGCTGACCGAGATGACGCAGCTGTGGGAACGGTTCGACACGATGGAGTCGAATCATGGCCGCAACGCCTCGCCTGTCTGGCTGACCAGCCATGATGCGTACCTGAGCGCCTTCGAGGAAAAGATCCGGCTGGTGGAGCAGTTCAAATCCCACAATGCCGTGTTGCGCAACTCACTGGCGTTTCTGCCAACCGCCGAGGACGACATTCAGGAGCCCCTCGCCCAGTTGCAGGACGGCGACAAGCTACAACTGCAGAACATCGCCAACGACACCTATGACCTGGTCCTCAGCACCATGGAGTTCGCCATGGTCACCTCTGACTACAAGGCCGCCGAAATCCTGGTGGGGTTGAGCAAACTGAAAGTGAACAAACTGCGACTGCCGGAGGAGTTCCACAGTCCGCTGGATGTTCTCAGTAACCACATTGAGTTGATTCTGCGTGAGCAACCGGTGGTCAACCGCTTGCTGGAAAACATCGAGGCCGTTCCCGTGGCCGAGCGGCTGGACGGCATCACCGATCTGCTGAACAACGATCAGCAGCGCACCGATGCGGTCGATCAGCGTTATCACTTTTACATGTTGGTGTTTTCCGTGCTGCTGGTGATGTTGCTGGTGTACCTGGCGATTCACCTGATGCGCAGTTTCACGGTGATCAATCGCGTCAACAAAGCCCTGAAAACCGCCAATGACGACCTCGAACAACGGGTCGAAGAACGCACCCGCGAGCTCAGGGATACCCAGAGTGAACTGCTGGACACCGCGCGCCAGGCCGGCATGGCCGAAATCGCCACCAATGTGCTGCACAACGTCGGCAACGTGCTCAACAGCGTGAACATCTCCGCCGACCTGGTCAGCCGCAAACTGCGCAGCACCAAGGCTCAGGGGCTGGGCAAGGCGATGCAGCTGATCAACGAACATCAGGGCGACCTGGGCACTTTTCTGACCCAGGATGAGAAAGGCAAGTTGCTGCCCGGCTACCTCAATCAACTGGTAGATGCCATTGCGCTCGAACAACAAAGCATGACCGAAGAACTCGCCCAACTGACCAAAAGCGTCGACCACATCAAGGACATTGTCGCCACCCAGCAATCCTACGCCGGCGCCAACAGCCTGATGGAACCGCTGCACATCAGCGAACTGCTGGAAGACGCCCTGCGCATGAACTCCGGTGCCCTGACCCGGCACCACGTCACGGTGGTCAAGGAGTACAACGAAGTGCCACAGGTCATGGGCGACAAACACCGGTTGCTGCTGATCCTGATCAACCTCATCAGCAATGCCAAATACGCCATGTCCGACCTCAGCAATCGTCCGCGACAAATGACCCTGGGGGTGAAAATAGTTGAAGACGACACCCTGCAAATCAGCGTCAAGGATGATGGCGAAGGCATCCCGCCGGAGAACATGACGCGCATCTTCGCCCACGGTTTTACCACCCGCAAGGAAGGCCACGGCTTCGGTCTGCACAGCTGCGCGCTGGCGGCGATCGAGATGAACGGCCATCTCAGCGCCCACAGCGACGGACCCGGCAAGGGCGCGCAGTTCACCCTGCAGATCCCGCTCAAAACCGTCCCGGAGGAGGCATGAGTGAGCTTTCGAACCGGCGCATTCTGCTGATCGACGACACGCCATCGATTCATGACGACTTTCGCAAGATCCTCACACCGGTTTCGGTGCAGCACGTCGAACTGGACGAGATGGAAGCCACGCTGTTTGGCAGTGAAATCAAAGCCACCACTGCGCTGTTCGAACTGGATTCAGCGTATGGCGGCCAGGAAGGCCTGGGCAAACTCACTCAGGCCCTGCAGGAAAACCGCCCCTACGCACTCGCGTTCGTCGACATGCGCATGCCTGAGGGCTGGGACGGCGCGCAGACCATCGAGCATCTGTGGCAGGAAGACCCGCGCCTGCAAGTGGTGGTGTGTACCGCGTACTCCGACTATTCCTGGGATGAACTGCTGGACCGACTGCAAGCCCATGATCGTTTGCTGATCCTGAAAAAACCGTTCGACAACATCGAAGTCCAGCAGATGGCCAACACCCTGCTGACCAAATGGGAGATGACCGAACGCGCTTTTTTACAGATGAGCCACCTGGAGCATCTGGTGGACCAGCGCACCACGGAGTTCAAACAGGCCAGCGAGGCGTTGCAGCGGGAAATCGACGAGCGCAAGCAGCTTGAATCGCAACTGGTGCAATCGGAAAAACTCGCTTCCCTGGGGCAATTGGCAGCCGGCGTCGCCCATGAAATCAACAACCCGATTGGCTTCATTTCTTCCAACCTCGGCAGCCTCGAGGGCTACTTCAAGCAACTACAGGAAATGCTCGACGCCTATCGCGAGGCCGAAGAGGCCATTGATTCGAACGAGGTGATCGAGCGGCTTGGGCAGTTACGGGAACGGATCGAGCTGGAGTTCCTGCGCGAGGACATTCCGTTGCTGATCAAGGAATCCAAGGAAGGCATCAACCGCGTGGGCCAGATCGTCAAAGACCTGAAGGACTTCTCCCGGGTGGACTCCAACCAGGAATGGCAGTGGACCAATCTGCAACAGGGCATCGAATCGACCTTGAACATCGTCGCCAATGAACTCAAGTACAAGGCCGATGTGCAGAAGGCGTACCAGCCACTGCCCGACATCGAATGCCTGCCCTCGCAAATCAACCAGGTGATCATGAACCTGATCGTCAACGCGTCCCAGGCGATCGGCCCAGAGCGCGGCACCATCACCTTGCGCACCGGGTTCGAGGGTGAATGGGTGTGGATTGAAGTCACAGACACCGGCTGCGGCATTGCGCCGGACAGCCTGCAGAAAATCTTCGACCCGTTCTTCACCACCAAACCGGTGGGCCAGGGGACGGGGCTTGGGTTGTCCCTGTCTTATGGCATCGTGAAGAAGCATCGGGGGGATATTTCGGTGCGCAGTGAGGTGGGTGTGGGCAGCACGTTTCGCGTCGAGTTGCCTGTGCACCAAACCCACTCAGCGGCCTGAACACCGTAAATGAATGTGGGAGTGAGCCTGCTCGCGATGGCGGTGTGTCAGTCACCCTTGATGTTGACTGACATGGCCCTATCGCGAGCAGGCTCGCTCCTACAGGGGTTTTGCAGTGTCCGGGAGTCAGGTGGCCTCCTGGAAATCGATCTCCGGTGGCTGGCGGCGGAAGCCACCGGTCAGCACCGCCAGGTACACCACGCCAATCGCCAGCCAGCTCAGGCCCAGGTAGATCGCCAGGTGATCGAGGCTGACCATCAGCCACAAATCTGCCGCCAGGCCAATGAACGGGAATAACAGGAACAGCACGAACTCGCGCAGCCCTTTCTTTTCTCCGCCGATCCAGTAGTGAAAGATCACCGACAGGTTCACCAGACTGAACGCCAGGAACGCGCCGAAGTTGATGAACGAGGTCGAGGTGGTGACGTCCAGTTTCAGCGCCAGCAACGCGACCACGGCGCACAACAGGATGCTGTTGACCGGTGTGCCAAAGCGTTCGTGCAAGCTGCCGAAAAAGGATTTGGGCAGCACGCCATCGCGGCCCATGGCGAACAACAGACGCGAACCGCTGGCCTGAGCCGACAGGCCCGAGGCGAACTGGCCGACGATCAGGCCGATCAGAAAAATCGTCACGAACAGGTCGCCACCGATATTGCGGGCGATTTCATAGGCCGCCGAGTCGACACTGTCGAACTGGAACGAGGGATGGGCGACTTGCACGAAGTACGAGACGCTGACGAAGATCAGGCCGCCGATCAGGGTAATCAGCATGATCGCCCTCGGAATGGTACGGCGAGGGTCGCGGGTTTCTTCAGTCAAGGTGCTGACCGCGTCAAAACCAAGGAACGAATAACAGGCGATGGCCGCGCCGCTCATGATCAGCGGCATCTGCATGTCGCCGTTGAAGAACGGTTTGATCGACCACAACGGCGTGCTCGCATCCCCACCGACGTAGTGGATGCACAACGCGACGAAGGCGATCAGCACCAGGAACTGCACCAGCATCAGCAAGGCGTTGATGCCGTTGGCCAGTTTCAGGCCGACGATGTTGATCGCACTGGTGATGCCGATGAACGCCAGCACCCAGATCCACTGCGGCACGGCCGGGAACGCGGAGTTGAGGTAGGCGGCACCGATCAGCCATATCGCCATGGGCAGGAACAGGTAATCGAGCAGCACCGCCCAACCGGCAATGAAGCCCAGTTTCGGGCTGATGGCCTTGCGTACATAGCTGTAGGCCGAGCCGGCAACGGGGAACGCCGAGGCCATTCGGCCGTAGCTCATGGCGGTGAAAAACATCGCCACCAGCGCCGCCAGATACGCGGCCGGAACCATGCCAGAGGTGGATTGAGCGAGGATGCCAAAGGTGCCGAGCACAATGATCGGCGTCATGTAGGCGATGCCGAACAGCACCACCGAACCCAATGACAGGGTGCGTTGCAAACGAGCCATGAGCGACTACTCCGAATTTATTAGATTTATGGCAGAGCCGAGTTCGGCGCTAAATTTCGGGTGTTTCGTTGTTGTTTTGGGTGAACGATCAACCAGCTGTTTCGTCTCGGAGGGCCCCTGCGCGAGCAAGCCCGCTCCCACATTCGATCGAGTTGCTTCAGGAGGACGCGATCAAAATGTGGGAGCGGGCTTGCTCGCGAAAGCGTCATCCCAGGCAATAGAGAATCAGGATCAACGCGACGGAATCAGCAACTCCCGCACGCCAGAAGCCTGCTCGACAATTTCACCTGGCAACTTCAACCGCTGATCATCCAGATACCGGTAATCCTTGCGTGCAGCCTCCAACCGGCTGAAATCCAGCTCAACCGCAAACTGCCCTTCATCGCGCCCGGCCTCGAACAACAAGGTGCCCAGCGGATCCACCAGCGCACTGCCACCGGCGAACACCAACCCGTCATCGCTCTCTTTTACCCGGTTGACCATCAGCGCAAAGGCCTGGTTTTCCTGGGCACGCGCCATGATCGCGGTGCGGTGAGTCGGGCCATAAGGGTCCATGTTGCCGTTGGTGACGATCAGCAATTCGGCACCCAGTTGCGCCAGGGCGCGGGCGGTTTCCGGGAATTCGATGTCGTAGCAAATCAGCAGACCGACACGCACACCGTTCCACTCGCAAGTGGCATAACGGTCGCCCGCCTCGAACACGCCGCGATCCGACGCCCACAGGTGCGTCTTGCGGTATTTCAGGGCGATGCCTTCCGGGGTAATCAGCAGCGTGGTGTTGTAGAAGCGGCCGTTGTCATTCTCGGCCATGCCGATCACCACGGCGATGTTGTGCTCGCGGGCCGCTGCCACGATGGCGCTGACCGTCGGCCCGTCCAGCGGTTCGGCGGTTTGGGCCACGGTGTCGGCAGACGGAAAGCCCATCAGGTGGGTTTCCGGGAAGACGATCAGTTGCGTATCCGTGTTGCAGGCAGCGATGGCCGCCAGGGCGCGTTCGAGGTTGTACGCTGTGCCGTTGTCACGGCCCGCCAGCTGGGCGAGTTCGACTTTCATGGGGAGTCCTTGTTATGGACCGGGCGGCAGAAAGATTGCCCGGTCTGTGTCTGTGCGCCAGTATGCGCAGCAAGCCACCGGCCGGGGAATCACGCCGCTGGGGTAACCCGATAGGGGTAGAGGCATGACACTTTCATTAGACGATATCGCTTGGCACCGCTCGGTCGGGCAACTGATCGACGCCCTCGACAAGCCGAACTTCTGGACGCAGTTGGTGCGCCTGCTGGATCAGTACGTGACCTTCGACAGCTGGGTGGCGCTGCTTTTCAGCGCGGACCAGCACCCCCAGGTGTTCGCCGAATGCCCGGGCGAGGACGGCAGCCCTGATCAGTTGTTTCAGGATTACTTGCGCGGGCTCTATCTGCTTGATCCGTTCTACATCGCCTGCCGAGAACAGTCGCGTACCGGGCTCTATCGCCTGTCGGAAGTGGCGCCGGAGCACTTTGAGCTGACCGAGTATTACCAACGCTACTTTCGTCTGAATGTGGTGGCCGATGAAATCCAGTTCAATTGCCAGCTCGAAGGCGACCGCACGCTGTGTCTGTCACTGGGCAGCAAGCAGCGTTTCAGCGGCCAGCAGATTGCCTTGCTGTCGCTGATCCAGCCTTGGGTGCTCGGCCTGTTGCGCCAGCGCCTGCCCTACGAAATCAACGAAGTCGTGGCCCTCGCGCCAGCACCGATCCAGGGCGATTGGCGCGTGCAGCTGGAAGCCTCGGTGCAACAACTCAAAGGCGCGCAATTGACCGCCCGTGAACTGGATGTCGGGCGCTTGATGCTCAGCGGTTGCTCCAGTAAAGAAATCGCCCGTAAGCTGGAAATCTCCGTCGAAACCGTGAAAGTCCATAAGAAACACATGTACAGCAAGCTGGGGATCAAGTCCCAGTCCGAGCTGTTTTCGATATTCCTGCAGGCACAAAATGCCTGACACAGCACGGTTCTGTAGGAGCGAAGCTTGCTCGCGAAGTGGCCATTTCATTCAACATTGATATTGGCTGATACACCGCTTTCGCGAGCAAGCTTCGCTCCTACAGGGTCCGTGTGTACCTGCTAACCGAGTCCGAACCAAGGAACCCGTATGAGCCTGTCACTCCTGAGCCGCTACGCCTTCTTTGCCGCTTGCGTGATTTTCACCCTCGCCAGCCTGCCCTTCCTGGAACATGACTGGCTCTGGCCAATCACCGCCGTGACGGGCGTCCTCAGTCTGGTGGGCCTGTTCGACCTGCTGCAAAGCCCTCACGCGGTGCGGCGCAACTACCCGATCCTCGGCAATATTCGCTATCTGGTAGAGGGCATTCGCCCGGAGATCCGCCAATACCTGCTCGAATCCGACAGCGACGCCCTGCCCTTCTCCCGGGCTCAGCGTTCGCTGGTCTATTCCCGGGCCAAGAATGAAAGCGCCGACAAACCCTTTGGCACCTTGATCGATGTGTATCAATCGGGTTTCGAATTCATCGGCCACTCCATGCGCCCGGCGCCATTGAGCGACCCGAGCAGTTTCCGGGTCATCGTCGGCGGCCCGCAGTGCACCCAGCCGTACTCGGCCTCGGTGTTCAACATCTCGGCCATGAGCTTCGGCTCGCTCAGCGCCAACGCCATTCGCGCGTTGAACCAGGGTGCCAAACTCGGCAACTTTGCCCATGACACGGGCGAAGGCAGCATCAGCGCCTATCACCGGGAAAACGGCGGTGACCTGACCTGGGAACTGGGCAGCGGCTACTTCGGTTGCCGCACCGCAGACGGACGCTTCGACCCGGAACGCTTCGCCGCACAAGCGCAAACGCCGCAAGTACGGATGATTGAGATCAAGATGTCGCAAGGGGCCAAACCCGGTCACGGCGGCATCCTGCCCAAGCACAAAGTCACTAAGGAAATCGCCGAAACCCGCGGCATCCTGATGGGCGAAGATTGCATCTCGCCATCGAGGCACAGCGCGTTTTCCACGCCAATCGAACTGATGCACTTCATCCAGCAGTTGCGTGAACTGTCCGGCGGCAAACCGGTGGGCTTCAAGTTCTGCCTCGGTCACCCGTGGGAATTCATGGGCATCGCCAAGGCCATGCTGGAAACCGGCATTCTCCCGGACTTCATCGTGGTCGACGGCAAGGAAGGCGGCACCGGCGCCGCGCCCGTCGAGTTCACCGACCACATCGGCGTGCCAATGCGTGAAGGCTTGCTGTTCGTGCACAACACGCTGGTGGGCCTGAACCTGCGGGACAAAATCAAACTTGGCGCCAGCGGCAAGATCGTCAGTGCCTTCGACATCGCCAGCGTCCTGGCCATCGGCGCCGACTGGGCCAATTCGGCGCGCGGCTTCATGTTTGCCATCGGCTGCATCCAGTCGCAAAGCTGCCACACCAACAAATGCCCGACCGGCGTCGCCACTCAAGACACCCTGCGCCAGCGTGCGCTGGTGGTCCCGGACAAGGCCCAGCGCGTCTTCAACTTTCACCGCAACACACTCAAGGCCCTGGCGGAAATGCTCGCGGCCGCGGGCCTCGATCATCCGTCACAACTGTCGGCCAAGCATCTGGTACGGCGCATGTCGGCCACCGAGATCAAGTTGTTCTCGCAGTTGCATGTGTTCTTGAAGCCGGGGGAATTGCTCACGGGTGAGGTGAACGGCGAGTTTTACTCGCGGATGTGGCAGATGGCGCGGGCGGATAGTTTTGAGCCTAATGAGGTGGTTGCTGCGTGAGGAAAACGCCCTCGCCAGCCTCAGACGACGTTACCGTTCCATCGAGAGTAAACAAGCGAGCTTCAACGTCTCCTCCGTTAATCGTCAGCATTTGTTGCCATCGTGCTGGGAACTTGGTTGTGCTTTCAGGTAACCCTGAGCGAGTTACCCACCAGACCCGTCTGGTGGGAACTCTAGATACCGCAACATCCTCCAGGAAGATCCATTTCAGGGATGGGGAGATGAGAGCCCACCCGCCTTGGTCAGGGTAGCCCCAGGTTGGGTCGGACGATGATCTGGCATGAACCCGCGGCTGAACACCCGTCGTGTTGTAGTACATGAACGGTAAGTACCAGAGCAGGCTGTCGATCAGGATTTCATCATCTGGTTTGAGTTCCTGACTAATGCGGGCGACTATTTCGTCCAGCCGACCTGTCTTGCCCTCCCTATTTTCATAAACACCAATCAGCCCCTGAACTTCCACAACAACAAAAATAGCCAAGGTAGCTATAGCAAACGTGCGCTGCTGATGCGACCAGGAATCCACAGCAACAGCAACGATAAGTGGCAATCCGACCGCGGCAAATAAAAGATATCTAGGCACAAATGCGGGGGTGAATAGAGCTATCAGTAAAAGCGCAATCGCAGGTACAAAAAAATACCCGATCAACAGCACGCTATAACGGGGCTCACTCCGGTCGTTCGACAACGCCCAAACAGAACAAATCAGGATTAGGAATGTCGGCACCGCGCGCAAACTTGACGAAACCGGCACTGAGTCATTCATCACCGTGAATAGCCAAACTATTGTCAGCACAGTGTGCCCAGTGAGAGGCTCTATCCAGGCTTGCCCCCCCATTCCTGAAAGTTGATGGAGGAAATATGGAACCCAAGGCAAGTACAAAAAGACAATCACGATGTTTGCCGCTGTCCATGCACGAACGGACAATCCACGCGCCTGCCACCAAAAAAGCCAATGAACCAAGACACACAACGCAGCGAAATAATGCGTGTAAAAAGCAGCCGTCATCAGCAGCACATACAGGATCGCAAAGCGCTTTCGCTGCGGTGAATTAACCCAACACACCAACGCCACGGTCGCACCCATGAGCCAGAAACCGAGCAAGGTATACATGCGGATTTCCTGGCTATAGCGAACCGAGATCGGTAGCAATGCCAACAACACAGCAGCAATCCAAGTCGCCCTTCGCGTCGCCACAACACTCATCAATTTGATGCACAGCAACAATGTGCCGACGTCGGCCAAGGTGCTCAGGGATCGAGCAGACAAGACGCCATTACCGAACAACAACATCCAGTAATGCAGCAACACATAGTAAAGCGGTGGATGAACGTCCCGAGCCGTGGTGGACCAAATGTACGAAGGCGATCCGTCGGCAAGCAGCAGGCTGTAGGCCTCGTCATACCAGACCGCCGGCACGGTAATAGAGTGAAACCTCACGACCATCGCGATCGCCACTACGGCAATCAGCCCCGCCCAATCGACAAACCGGCGCGACACGTTCACGCTTCGCGCTCGCCATACAGGATAAATCTCGAGAAGAAAAACCCGCAAACCAGACTCAACAGCGAGAACGACCATACGGTCACCAGCCCGTGGATTTTCCAGACATCGGCGTAATGCCCGACGACGAAACTCATTACCCCCATGAAAAACACATACAGCAGATAACGAAGTACCGACGCCCCGGCCTCAAACGTGTAGAGCGCATGCACATAGAATGAGAACGTCGCGGCCACACAAAACGCCGAAAAGTTACTGGCAGCCTGACTCAGTTCGGCCGCGATGGTGAGTACGTAAAATATCTGCCAATGGATCAGCGTATTGGCTACGCCAACAACCGCATACGTGGAGAACTCTTTCCATAAGGCTTTCATGTTCGGTCCTTGAACTGTCGCTGCTTCAGGTGTGTTTCAAACCTAAAGTCGAGGACAGGTGCGCGTCTACTGTAAGAACTAACAGGTAGCGCGGCATTCCAGACCAATGGTCGCGGGGTTCACCACTGGAGAGAGCGGACCCTGGCGGGTTCTTTCATGACAATAAAGCCGTAGTCCCCCAGCAGATAAATCCGATAAAACAGACTGTCCACCAGCGGTGGATAACCCTGATAACCCACCCGCGTCGCGTTACGCCGCTCCTTTTCCCTGACCACATTGGCAATGCCTGTTTTCGGCAAATTTTCCGCGAGCATAAAGAAGTCGGTGTTGAGCAAGTAATGCAACACCGGCATCTGCTTGAACGACCCGGAGGCGCCCACCAGCCAGTGATCGGAGTACGTCACCGACATATAAATGCGCTTGGCTTCGCGCAACGCGGGGCGCGAAGCAATGTCGGCACTCAAGGCGTACAGCGCATTCGTTGCGAAAGTCTTTTGCAACGTCAGCACCCGTCCATAGGCAAAGGAAAGCGAGAGCATCGCCAACAATGGAACCAGCAACAGCAACGGCAGCTTCCCGTGCACCGACGCCAGCGCCCGATGGCTCAGGTAGAACAGCAATACCAGCACGACAGCAAAGCCCATCAAGGTGCGGGCGCCTTCATTGAAATCGCGGAAAAATAATGAGACGCCCGGTACCAGCAGCATCAGGACGGGCAAGATCAACAGGCACAGCAGGCCGATCACGGTTTTGTTCAGCCCAGTGCCCGCACGCTCCCGCACGCGCTGTCCCACGCGCACGGCACCGAATAGGGCGCACAGCAACAGCGCGGCAAATACCCAGGCAAAGCCGCCATGGAACAGCAGCACGATTTTTTCCAGCACCCAGCCCGCGCTGGTTTCAATTTGCTGCAACGGCGCCGCTGCTCCGTTCAACAATGAGGTTCGGTTCTGAGTCATGTAGGAATAGGCGGTGGCGTAATAGATCAACCCCGCCAGACCCACCTGTACAACTTTGCTGCCGATCAATCGCCACCACTCAGGCCATGCCAATGGGTCGTCCGTGCGCCGCAGCAACTCCAGGCAACATAGACCGAGAAACACATTGAAGCTGACCTGATAAAGCCCGATGGCCAAGGCTATCAGCGCGGCGGGTATCAGCAGGTGCTGGACGCGCGAGGGGCTTTGAAAGGTGATCGCGTAGATCACCGCCACGATACTCATCACCATGGTCGGTCCGTCGTATTGGTACGACAGGTTTTGCAGGAAAAACGGGTTGTACCAAAGCGGCAGCACCACCAGACAATGGGCGAACGTCGGTTCGGGGAAGTAGTGGAACGTCAGCCGTGTCAGGGCCGAGCTCATCGCCAGCGTGGCGATCAATAGCGGCATCGGGAAGATGTTCGGCGCGGCGCCGCTGAAGGTCAGCAGGTTGTAGAACCACTGCGCGAACAACCGGCCCTCCTCCGCCCAGCCGGTGCCGGCGGCCAGGGCACGCCAGTTGTCATCGATGTAGGGATAATCCGCGAGGATCAGCGGCAGGATGTACATCAGCGTCGCGAACAGAAACAACAACCAGACTTGGCGGCCTGTTAGTTCTTTGTCGAGCCATTCGCTGATCTTCATGCCGGTGCCTCATGGGAATTCCGCCTTCAATCAATAAAGCCTTGAACCCCGACGGTAGCCAGAGATCGCCGACCTGCGCGGCTTTTAGACCGGCGGTTGCCACCTCGCCGAAGCACAGAGACATTCCGTAATATCCGCACTTTGCAATTGCCGGCGAATCCCTGCACCCTGCGCGCCGCCAATGTGCAGCGCGCAACCTTTGTGTCGCCGGCGCTCCTACTTCAAAACCCGTTCAAGAGCCCGCAGCCATGACGACTGAACGCGATCACCGAATCGACTTTTTCCGAGGCCTGGCGCTGATCTTCATTTTCTGGGATCACGTGCCCCACAACCCGCTGGGTCAACTCACCCTGCGTAACGTCGGTTTCAGTGATGCCGCCGAAGTCTTCGTGTTTCTCGCCGGGTACGCGGCGATCCTGGCTTACGGCAAGATCCTGGCCCGCGACGGTTACCTGATTGCCTGCGTGAAAATCCTGCGCCGCGCCTGGGTGTTGTACGTGGTGCATATTTTCCTGCTGGCGATGCTGATGGGCATCGTGTTCTTCGCCAACAGCCATGTGGAGACCCGCGACCTGGTCGAGGAAATGGGCATGCACCACTTCATCAGCAACCCGCAGCAAGCCTTGATCGATGAGTTGCTGCTGCGCTTCAAACCGAACCTGATGGACCCGTTGCCGCTCTACATCGTGCTGCTGGCAGGTTTGCCGCTGGTGCTGCCGATATTCGTGCGCAAACCATGGGTGGTGGTAGCGATGTCATTTGCGGTGTACCTGACGGTGCCGTTGTTCGGCTGGAATCTGGCCGCCATCAAGGATGGCGTGTGGTACTTCAACCCCGTCGCCTGGCAACTGTTGTTCGTACTCGGCGGTGCCGCTGCGATTCACGCGCAGCGCCCACGCTTGCCCGACAGGCGCTCGTTGCTGCGCCAGCCATTGTTTGTGAGTGCGGCGTTATGCGCAGGCGTTGCCGGTGTACTGACCGTATTGTGGCGGTGGCCGCAACTGCATGATGCGATGGTACCGACCAGCCTGAGCAACCTGTTGTACCCGATCAGCAAGACCGACCTGTCGCCGGTCCGACTCCTGCACTTTCTGGCGCTGGCGTATGTCACGGCGAAACTGTTGCCGGACGCTGGCTGGACGCAGAACTGGCTGGCCCAGCAATGCAGTCGCATGGGTCGTTATTCGCTGGAAGTGTTCTGCCTCGGGGTGTTGTTGGCACCCTTGGCGGACATGGTCAACGCCTTGACCGACGACGCGTTTGCCATGCAAATCTTCACCGCGCTGGTGGGTGCGGGGTTGATGGGGTTGTTGGGGGTGTGGCTGGATTTCAACAAGCGCCTGACCCGGTCGGCTCACGTCGCCGCCGCGTGACATCGGCAAAGCAACCATTGTGGCGAGGGAGCTTGCTCCCGCTGGACTGCGCAGCAGTCCCCCAACAGTCGGCCCCCGTTCCCGCCACATGACCCTCTGCACAAAACCAGTTACACCAGATTGAAAGTTCGAGAGGCTTACAGCGGTAGTTTCTGTCCCGACGTAAATCGCTCAATTTTTACCTCGCCAGCGTGCTCCATGTAGACATAGGCATATGCATCAGGAAGAGAGGCAAGGACTTGAGCGACACCTCCTTCCCAATAGATTGCTGCCCCATTGTCGCAGGCAATAGCCCTTCCACCGGACGAGCGCACAAGCTCCTGCAGAGGGGCATGCCGCTGCTCTTTGTCGAGGTGAGGGCAGAAAGCACCGGGCAGAAAACCCAGTGCTTCCAGCCGCTTCAGACTCCAGCTTGAGCCCGAATTAGCGGAGAATCGGTCCGAGTCACTCAGTCCTGCTTCATACCAGCAAATGGCTCCAGCGCTTAGCCCCGAAAGGATGGTGCCATTCACTCCCGCTTGGCGCAGAGCCGTATCGATTCCGAAATCTCGCCATATGGCGAGCATCTGTTGTGTATTCCCTCCCCCTACATAGACAAGATCGGAGTAGAGGATCTTCTGCATGGCGTCTTGTTGCGTAAAGTTAGAACGCGTCGCCAGCAGGAAATCAACTTTGCAGCCCAGGCGCTCGCCATAGACATGTTTAAAAGTTTTGCAGTATCCCTCCGCATCGCCACTTGCCGTAGGGATGAAGAGGGCTTTGGGGGTGCTCTTTCCTGTTTGGTTACAGATAAACGAATCCAGATCCAGAGTTTCCAATTCAGAAATCTCACCGCCACCAATCGTTACGATCTTCACGTTTAAGCACCTCAGTTCAAGAATGTACCGCGACGCTCAAATGAAACCCATGACAGGCTGAGCTCACTGCTATCCCTACGCCAAGGTATGCTTTCAGGGAACCCAAGCGCGTGAATCGCAGAGGATGAAACTACACCCGCTATCTCTACATTCATTGGCCCAAAGCTGGGTCCAATAAAGTCAGGAGTTCTTGTCCACTTAACTGCTCGGAATTCATCATCTACCTGAGATTCTGAGTGACCAAAAATTTTAACTAGAGCCTTATTCTGAAAATACCCACAAGAAATTGTCAGAAAGCCATTTCTCTGCGACAACTCTTGAAGTTTTTCTTGTGCGACCCCCAACGGTTCATCAGCCGACAGTACAACCACATCCACTCCTTGTGTTAGCTCTTCAAGGTGATTGTCATTCACCCGTTCCATCAGCGCGCGGCAATTTCTCAAAGAGTATCTACGCTCAAGAACGTCTTTAAGTACTTCGACTTTGGGCCGACCAATATCACTCCTTTCCCACAAAAACTGACGGTTAAGATTACTTGCCTCAATTGTGTCTGGGTCCACAAGGATCAGATCTTCAATCCCTGCTCCGGCAAGTTGCAAAGTAACGAGGGAACCAATTCCGCCACATCCAATGACTAAAACTCGTGCATTCTGAATACGATCAAACGCATTGATCAGCTCTTGGCAATTGCGGGATATGCAGCAAAAATAAGACGCGGTCCTGCTAGTTCTCTCGTCTCGTAGTAGCCTGCGCGCTGCAATGACTTGATCCTCCTCACCGAAAAGAATTGAGTTAGAAGAAACCAAAGCTTCAAATAAATTCTCCTGAGAGGCAGGGTTCGGTAATTGTACAATTCCTGCCGGCCCAGCAATGTAGGCACCCCTTGCGCCATCAAGCCCTTCAACAACGGTTGGACGTATTAAGCCAACAACTTTGTTTTGCGCGTAGACGAAAGAGTCAGATACCCGCTCTTCTCCGGCGGATAGAGATTCGAATAGAGAGTCCATTCCAAATTCCCAGTATTGCGGAGGGACAGACCAGCAATGTTACTGCTGGTCTTGTGTGGCACAGATTAGTTGCAAGCCAGAGGGTGTGGCTTCATGAAAAGCTTGCACGCGGTCCCAGCAACTACCAACTCGGCTGGCTGCACGACTAGGGGAGAAGTTGAAGGAGTGGGCTTAGTAATCAAAAACTGCGCATGTTCCTTTGCGAGACTCATGTCTACAACCACCGGCTTTTCTGTCATCGCGGCTGCGTGAGCGGAAAGAAGGAGGGTTGCAACGAACGTTACCGATTTAACATGCATTTTTCTATCTCCTGATAGCGCGTAGTGTGTCAATGACACATCCTTTGCGAGGCTACCTTGCCTCGCCGCCGATGCTATAAATTCTCATTTTCACTTGCAATCGATCAAGAGTTACAAACTTTGACCGGGCGCTGCAAATGATTCTCGAGCCTACTCGCTACCACAGAGCATTTTCATTTTCTGAGAATTGCTCCCACGCAAATACGACATTGGGGAGCAGACACCAGCCAATAAAAAGCCCCGGCCAATGGACCGGGGCTTTTGCGTTTCAGGCGTGACGACTTACGAAGCCGAGCGCACCGCACCTTGCGACACATTGGTCGGTTGCAGCTTGAACACGTAGAACAACACCGTCAGCAGCACCAGGAACGCCGGGCCCACATAGAGCGCCACGCGAGTTTCCGGGAAGTACGCCATCAGGCCGACCACCAGCACCAGGAACGCCAGCGCCAGGTACGAACTGACCGGGTACAGCCACATCTTGTATTTCAAGCCCGCCCGTTCACTGGCACTCAGGCCTTCGCGGAACTTGAGCTGGGCCAGCAGGATCATCACCCAGGTCCAGATCGCGCCAAAGGTGGCAATCGCCGTCACCCAGACGAAGACTTTCTCAGGCACCAGGTAGTTGAGCAGCACGCCCAGCAACAACGCGCCGATCGACAGCAGCAGCGCCCGACGTGGCACGCCGTTGTTCGAGGTCTTGGCAAAACCGGCCGGGGCCTGGCCATTCTGCGCCAGGCTGTAGAGCATGCGCCCGGTGCTGAAGATGCCGCCGTTGCAGGACGACAGCGCCGCGGTGATCACCACGAAGTTGATGATGCCGGCTGCGGTCTTGATGCCCAGGCGTTCGAACGTCATCACGAACGGACTGCCTTGGGTGCCGATTTCGTTCCACGGGTAGATCGACAGGATCACGAACAACGCACCGACGTAGAACAGCAGAATCCGCCAGAACACCGAGCCGATCGCGTTGGGGATGGTCTTCTGCGGGTTCTTCGCTTCACCGGCCGTCAGGCCGATCATCTCGACGCCGAGGTAGGCGAACATCACCATCTGCAGCGACATCAACACGCCTTGCACGCCGTTGGGCATGAAGCCGCCGTGGGCCCAGAGATTGGAAATACCCAGCGCCACGCCGTCGTTGCCGAAGCCGAAAGCGATCACGCCGATACCGCCGACCACCATCGCAATGATGGTGACGATCTTGATCAGGGCGAACCAGAACTCGAATTCACCGAAGGCTTTCACTGCAATCAGGTTGATCGAACCCATGCTGATCAGCGCGGCGAGGGCCCAGATCCAGCGCGGTACATCGGGAAACCAGACGCCCATGTACACGGCCACGGCAGTGATTTCTGCGACACAGGTCACCAGCCACAGGAACCAGTAATTCCAGCCCGTCAGGAAGCCTGCCAAAGGGCCGAGGTAATCCTGAGCGTAACGGCTGAAGGAGCCGGCGACCGGGTTGTGCACGGCCATTTCGCCGAGGGCGCGCATGATCACCAGGATCGCCAGACCGCCAATGATGTAGGACAGCATGATGGCGGGGCCGGCCATTTCGATGGCCTTGGCCGAACCGAGGAACAGACCGACGCCGATACAGGCACCGAGCGCCATCAAGCGAATATGCCGTTCGCCGAGTTCGCGTTTAAGCGGGCCGCCCTGAGCGGTCTCGCCATGGGGCAGATGATTGCCGACTGGCATAGGGGTACAACCTCGTCTTGTTATTGGATATGACCACCGAGTAACAAAGCGCTGACCGGTAAGCCATTGCTTCTGAGAAACCGGGCCTGCTTCGTGAGCAAACCCGTCTTGCAGGACAACACCTGCAAGATCAGCGGGGCGTGCAGTATAAAAAGCTTCGTACAGGGCTTTTCACTCTATAAACCACAACATTCAGCCAGAACTCTCGGGAAAAGCCCGGATAGCGGAGGGGCATTACCTGGCTTTTGTAGGATTATTCACCAACTGAAACGCCGCCGAGTATTGCACAGCATTGGTGCATCGTCATGCCCCTGACCGAGCCTTATTTACCGTTCGACGTGTCTAGCAAAGGCATTTCAGGCAGGCACTACCCTGTGGCGAGGGAGCTTGCTCCCGCTCGGCTGCGCAGCAGTCGCAAAACCTGTGATCGCGGTTCGACTGAAAGACCGAGATGGCAAATTCGGGTCTGCTCCGCAGCCCAGCGGGAGCAAGCTCCCTCGCCACAAAAGCAATGTTTATGGGTGAATCCTTCAGGAATTTCGGAAATTTCAGTCAGCAAAAGCCGCGTCGCGTAGGCAGATAAGCGGCTAGGGTTAGCGGGATCCACTCCACAAGGAAGCAACGGAATGCATCCACACCCGAACTCACACCGGCTACGCCATGGACGATTTTCAGAACAGGGTCGGGCCTACCTCATCACAGCCGTTGTGCATCAACGACTTCCTCTGTTCGATGATTGGCAATTGGGACGCCTGCTAGTAGCCGAGTTGAGACGAGCTCATGATCAGGAATGGGTCAACTCTATTGCCTGGGTGATCATGCCTGACCATTTCCACTGGCTAGTGCAGCTGGAGCAACGCTCTTTGATGCGGCTCATGCAAGCCATCAAATCCCGCAGTACGCTCACTATCAACCGGGCTTTGAACAGTGCAGGCGCATTCTGACAAAGCGGCTTCCATGATCGAGCGATCCGTGACGGGGAAGAACTCCTGCCATTCGCCCGTTACATCGTCGCAAACCCCTTGCGCGCAGGGCTTGTGGATAAAATCGGTGACTACCCTTTATGGGACGCCTGCTGGCTCTGAAACCCCGAATTGAAACTAACTATCTCAATGTGGCGAGGGAGCTTGCTCCCGCTCGGCTGCGCAGCAGTCGCAAAACCTGTGATCGCGGTTCGACTGAAAGACCGAGGTGGCAAATTCGGGTCTGCTCCGCAGCCCAGCGGGAGCAAGCTCCCTCGCCACAGTAGATGGGGAATATTTGAGATCTGAGCATTCACAATTTTTTCACCATCGCCAACCACCGACTAAGCTTCAGACAAGTCCGATCAATCTGCGTGAATGGATCAGTCGACTATGGGTGCGTTATGGCAAACCGATTCGAGTAATACTGTGGTTCCGACTGAACGTGTGGATGAAACGCCTATTCCTGAAAAACCCCCTCGCAGTCGCACGAAGCATGGCTGGGGGGCGTTTTGGTTGTTGCTGGTCATTATCCTGATTGTCCTGGGGCTCGCCGCCGCCAAGGAAATGCGCACCTCGAAGTTTCAAGCCCGTGAGGTGAGCAAATTCGCCGCCGCCCTGAGTTACGAAATGAAACCCGGCCCCAGCGACGCGATTCGCTATCCAGGCGCTGGCCCTTTCGACTTGCGTCTGGGCTACAGCTCGCTGGGTGAGTTTCTGCCGCGATTGCTCAAGCGTGACTACGTCATTGCGTCACAAACCCGCTTCTCTGAAAAGCTGATGGACTACACCGACAAGGGCTTTTTCGTGCCCTACGCGGAAAAAATACAGGCTGGATTGTCGATCACCGATTGCCGTGCGTCGCCGCTGTACCAGTACAAATACCCACAACAACTGTATTCGAGCTTTGAGTCGATTCCGCCGGTGGTGGTCAACAGCCTGCTGTTTATTGAAAACCGCTTTTTGCTCGACCCGCGTCAGCCCCTGGCCAACCCCGCCGTGGACTGGCCACGGTTCGGCATGGCGATCTGGTCGCAGGTGGCCAAACTGATGCACCTGCCGGGCCAATCGGCGGGCGGTAGTACATTGGCGACGCAACTGGAGAAATACCGGCACTCGCCCGATGGCCTGACGGTCTCGGGCGCAGAAAAGATCCGGCAGATGATTTCCGCCACCGTGCGCGCTTATCAACCGGGTCCGGAAACCTTGCAGGCCCGGCAAAACGTGGTGCGCGACTACCTCAACAGCGTGCCACTGTCGGCAGTACCGGGCCACGGTGAAGTGCATGGCATGGCCGAAGGGTTGCGCGTCTGGTACGGCGCCGACTTCAACAAGGCCAATGAACGGCTGGCCAGCACCGACACAGATCCCAAGAGCATGGCCGAAAAAGGCCTGGCGCTACGTGAAATGCTCTCGCTGATGATCGCCCAGCGCCGCCCTTCTTACTACCTGACCAAAGGCCATGATGAACTGGCGGATCTCACCGACAGCCACATCCGCCTGCTGGCGGCGAATGGCGTGATCGATGCGCCCTTCGCCGCCGCCGCCCTGGTCAGCAAGGTGACTTACCGCGACTGGCAGACCCAGCCGACCATTCAGCCGATTGAAACCAACAAAGGCATCAGCGTGGCGCGCAGCCGCTTGGGCGGGCTGCTCAATCGTCCGCTGTACGATCTCGACCGCCTCGACCTGTCCGCTACCAGCACCCTGCAAGGCGACTTGCAAACCCAGACCACCGAATACCTCAAGCACCTGGCAGACCCGGCGTTTGCCACCCAAATCGGCCTGATGGGCGAACGTTTGCTCACCCCCACCAGCACCACCCAGGTGCGCTACAGCTTTACGTTGTTTGAGCTGACACCGGACGGCGCGCGCGTGCGGGTCCAGACCGACAGCACCGACCAGCCGTTCGACATCAACGAAGGCAGCAAGCTGGAACTGGGCTCTACCGCGAAAATGCGCGTGCTCACCACCTACCTGCAAATCATGGCCGAGCTGCACGACAAGTACGCAGCGATGACTGTGCCGGAACTGAAGAAAGTCGACGTCCCGGATCAGGACCGCCTGAGTCGCTGGGCCGTCGATTACCTGATTGAGAACAAGGACCGCAACCTGCCGGCCATGCTCGCCGCCGCGCTGGATCGTAAGTATTCAGCCAGCCCCGGCGAAGCCTTTTTCACCGGCGGCGGGCTGCACACCTTCGTCAACTTCCGCAAGGAAGACAACGGTCGCATTCCGACCATGCGCGATGCCTTGCGCGAATCGATCAACCTGCCATTCATTCGGCTGATGCGTGACCTGGTGCGCTACACCACGTATTCAGGCCCCAACAACAGCGCCGAGTTGCTCAAGGATGATCGCGACCCACGGCGCCAGGAATACCTGGCCAGTTTCGCCGACCGCGAAGGCACTTCTTTCCTGCTGAAGTTCTGGAAAAAATACAAAAACAAGGACACCCAGGCGCGGCTCGATACCTTCCTCGACAGCATGCGCCCGACGCCGATCCGCATGGCGGCGGTGCACCGTTATCTGCTGCCCCAGGCCAGCCAGGAAAGCTTCAATACCTTTGTGCGGGCGCACCTCAAAGGCGCCAAGCTCACCGAAAAACTCACCGACGAACGCCTGCAACGGCTCTACGAGAATTACAGCCCCGGCGCCTACGACTTGCCGGATCAGGGCTTCATCGCCAAGGTTCACCCGTTGGACCTGTGGCTCATGGGCTACCTGTTGAACAACCCGGACGCCAAGTGGAGCCAGATCGTCAAAGCCAGCCAGTTCGAGCGCCAGGAAGTCTACAGCTGGCTGTTCAAGAGTCGTCACAAGGGCGCCCGCGACAGCCGTATTCGCACCATGCTGGAGATCGAAGCGTTCCTCGACATTCATCAGCGCTGGCAGAAAGTCGGTTACCCGTTCGATCACCTGGTGCCATCGCTGGCCACCGCCATCGGCAGCTCCGGCGACCGCCCCGCAGCCTTGGGCGAGTTGATCGGCACCATCCTCAACGACGGTGTGCGCATGCCGACATTGCGCATCGACACCCTGCATTTCGCGGCGAATACGCCCTACGAAACCAAACTGATCAATGACCCGGACGCCGGCAAACGGGTGATGCCGTCCGAAGTGGCCACGGCCATGCGCGAGGCGCTGTCGCAAGTGGTGGATGCCGGTACGGCCAAACGTGTTTCCGGCAGTTTCACCACGCCCGATGGCAAACCCTTGGCCATGGGCGGCAAGACCGGGACCGGGGATAACCGCATCGAAGCCATTGGTTCCGGCGGGCGGATTCTCAGTTCGAAGTCAATCAACCGCACGGCCACCTTCGTGTTTTACATCGGCGATAACCACTTCGGTACGTTGACCGCCTTCGTGCCCGGGCGCACCGCCGAAGCCTTCAAGTTCACCTCGGCGCTGCCAGTGCAGGTGCTCAAGGGCATGGCGCCGATTCTCACGCCGTATCTGCAACCGGGTGCGCATACGCAATGCCTGCCGGTGGAGGTCGCGAGGCGCTGAAAAAAGGCGGTAATTAATTATTTTCGGCATTGGTAATTCCAATGCGTTTGGGGGGCCAACACTGATTAAGCAGCGGTAATTCAGGCTTTTACTTTGAGCCTCGGGCGTTAGGCTGGTCACTCCACTTAACGCTCAGGTTTATTAAAAGCATGACTGACTTACACGGACGTATATCAGCGCTACCGACACCGGGAGCCGATGACAATAAAGGTCGCCACTTCGCGTTTATCAAGAGCCGTATCCATCCTGCGTTCAAGGACGCTTCACTGCGACGGATTCGGGAACTGAGCCTCACACAAACGGCTTCAGGGTATTGGGTACAGGCCACCAGGGATTTCGATCACACGCCGTTACAAGAAGCCAACCTCGAACGCTGGTCCGCTCAAAACACCGTCGACCGGGTCATGGACAAGGTACAAAGCGTTTACGAATTCGCCGAACCGTTACTGACCGAGGCGTTGCTGAAACAGTTCGGTGTCGACGTCGATGTAAAGACCACTTACTTGCACCTTTATTTACCCAAAAAGCTTCCCTGGTATTCAGCCGACTTCTGCGGTGCCGTGACCCGAATCGTTTCACTGCTGGACGCGGCGCTGCACAACTTCGCGAGCAAGGAAACCTGCGAACCAGACTCGGACTTCATCAGCCAGCCCGATGCCCGCGGGCATTTCGACATCCTGCCGATCAAACGCAAAATGTCCATCGCCCAGTTTCAGACCCTGTGTCGCAAGCTGGACATTGGCGCGCGCTACACGAAATACCTCGAAGAGCAGTTGCGGCCCAGAGACGGCCTCGTGCGGGCTGTTTTGAAACACAAGATCGTCGAGAGCGAGAAAACCTCGTTTAAAGCGGCCGCCAGACTGGCCGTGCTGAAGGGCGACATCGACGCCGATGGCTGTGACCTGATCCTGATGATGCTCGATGGCCAGCGCAACCTCACCCGCAAAGGCCGGATAATGCAATTCGCCAACCTGTCGATTCTCGACAGCTTGCTGACCGGAATCGTATTGATTACGCCGGATCTGGACCGGACCCGTGAGGTTGTGCCGATCTTCGCATACGTCCCGCAAGACCCTGAGCACCCGCTGAAAGAGTACCCCTCGACCCTCGCGTTCGTGAATGAACTGACGCGTCAGTTGCGTAACAACGACGTCATACCGTCCACCGGCATGACCTACCAGCAATACTTCAGCCGGTTCGTCGATCAATCCGATCGAGGGCATTTTTTCGGCGGGCTGCAACAACGTCTGTTCCAAGTGAAATGGCATCACAAAGAGCCGCTGGACCAGAGGCCGAGCTGGCGGGAAGTGGCCGTCACTGACCCTCATCTGCACTTCAACACCGCACCGCTCACCGGCGAACTCTGGCAGTACCTGTTTGAGCAAAAGCTCAACAAGGTCCTGAATGACGCCCGACACATCGCCGTGTCCACCGCCGATGCCGATACCAACGCCCGATGGGCCTGGTGGGAGAACTTCAAGAAAATCGTCTCGGACATCTTCAACATCGCCCTGATGGTCGTCACGCCGTTCGTTCCCGGACTGGGTGAGCTGATGATGGGCTACATGGCTTATCAGATGGCCAGTGACGCCATCGAAGGCATCGTCGACATGACACTGGGTCTGTGGACCGAAGCCACCGGACACATCATCGGCGTGGCCACGGATTTTCTTCAGCTCGCGGCCTTTGCCGCCGGTGTGCAGATCGGTGCACTGGCACGCCTGAAACTGTCGCCGCTGATCGAAGGCATGAAACCGGTCACCCTGCCCAACGGCGAACCCCGGCTGTGGCACCCCGACCTCAAACCCTATGAATTGCCCGATGTGCAGTTACCGCCGGGCTCCAGATCCGACGCGCTGGGGCTGCATGTCCACGAAGGCAAGGATGTTCTGCCACTGGATGACAAGCACTACGCCGTGCAAAAGGATCCGCAAACCGGCAACTACCGCGTCAAACACCCGCATCGCGAGAATGCTTATCTGCCCGAGCTGAAACACAACGGCCTCGGCGCCTGGACCCATGAAGCCGAGACCCCGCGAACCTGGGATCGCCCGACGTTGATGCGCCGTCTCGGCCACTCCGTGGAGGGCTTCAGTGACGCGCAGCTCGAAGACGCTCGCATCGCCAGCGGCACCGACGACGGTGCGCTGCGCCGGATGTACGTCGACAACACGGCCCCGCCACCGTTACTGGACGACAGCCTCACCCGCTTGAACATCCAGCGCCAGACCCGCCAGGCGATTGAAAGGATTCGCTCGGGTCAGCCTCTGGACCCTTCCTCCTACTGGTTTGAACCGCTGGCGACTTACCTGGAGGGCTGGCCGGCGGATAAAGCCCTGAAGGTCTACGAAAACGCCGACATGAGCGGCCGGTTCCGCCAGTACGGCAATGCCGAGGCGAGCGACGAGCAGACGCTGTCCACCAGTTTGTCCAACCTCATGAGCGAGCAATTTGCGCCAGGCCTTGTCGAGTTTCTCAGCGAAGAAGAGCTGCAAGCCGTGCTCGGTCGCTCCACCGCCAAAAGTGACCGGGTGCAAGCGTTGCGTAATCGACTGGCGGATGAAGCCAGTCGAATGGACGCTGACATCGTCAATCAGCTTTACCAAGGAGCCCAAGCGTCTGACGATCCGCAGTTGCGACTCATACGCCACTCATTTCCCGAACTGCCGTCCCGTGCGGCAGCGACGTTGCTGAACAGTGCCGACGCGACCGACCTCAAGCGCATGACCCAGGAGCAACGTCTGCCACTCAGCCTGAAAAGCCGAGCGCGGGAAGCCGCCTTCGAAGCCCGGACCAACCATGCCTATGAAGGCTTCCACGACGGCGCGCAGTGGGTGGCGGAAACCGAAAGCCTGGTGTTGAACGCCTTGAGGATTCATACCGACACCTTCGCGCAATTGCGCATCGAGGTTCGCGAAGGCAACGATGCCGGCCCCTTGCGCAGCCGTGTGGGGGCCGAGGACGCGTCCATGGTCCGGGTGCTGGTCAAGGATGATGTCAACCGGTTCGAAGTCTGGGACGGCGACAACCACAAACTGCACGACACCGCTGATTTTTACGACGCCGTCCTCAACGCCTTGCCGAAAAACAAACAGGCGCAGCTGGGTTATCGGCCGGGCCAGGGCGCCTTTTTCAAACAATGGGTGATGGCGAAGACCGAGACACCGGCGCAGCGCCGCACCGCGCTCGCTGCACCGCCGATCCGTCCGCTGGCTGACCATGAAGACATGATGCTGTTGCGCGGTCCCGGTTTCTCCACGATCTCCCCCACGCTCACCGAACGGGTGCAGGATATATACCCCCACTTCAACGAACGCGAGGTCGATACCTTCGTTCGATCCCTGGGTTCGCAGGAGCAAGGTCAGCAGACACTGACCCGACTGGACCGGGAACTGGATGACTTGCGTGTGCTGTTCAATCGCTGGCGATACCAGCAGCCGGATAGCTGGGGCCCGGATCAACGCGGGTTCGTCAACAGTGGCGGCTTGCACCTTGCCGAGCGGTTCATCGACTGTTTCAAACGCAAGCCCACGGTCTTTGGTGAACGCAGTATCACGGCCGACGGCGGTTACGCGCTGGACCTGTCCACAGAGTTCGGGGTGCTCGACCTCGAACGTTGGTGGAAGGACCTGCCGGATATCAAGCACTACCTCGATCAGATCAGCACCTTGAATCTGGACCGCACGACCCTTTCCGAATCCGCCACCGGCCTGTTAGGGGACTTCCCTCATCTGCGGCAACTGAGCGCCCGCAGCTGCGGCTTGACGCGACTTCCCGACACCATCGGCAAGATGCACCACCTGCGCACTTTGCGGTTGATGAACAACGACATCACATTGACGCCATCGGCTGTCGAGCAATTGCGAAACCTGACCCGCATGGAAACCCTCAGGCTCGATGACAACAAGCGGTTGGGCCTGCTCCCGGACGTTGGACGCATGCCCAGACTGAGAATCCTGAGTTTGAGCAACACCGGGGCCACCACCTGGCCCGATGGCCTGTTCGGGCCTGCCAACAAACGTCGACCGCGCGGCTTCTTTCTGGACTTGCAGGAGAACCCGATCAGCGTCATTCCGAAAGTCGTGCCTGGCTCGGAAGACGCCTTCATCCTGGCGCGGACCCGCTTGTACGAAAAGCAACTCTCGGACGCCAACCTGGTCACTTTCAAAGCGTATCGACGGTCAGTCGGCATCTCGCCCAAGCAGGTCTACACCGATGCGGCACGAGACGCGATGTACCTGTGGCCCATGAATGACGACTCGGTATGGTGGAGTAACCAAGTCTCAGGGCTGGGTACTTTTCGAGAGGAAGCCTGGCACGACTTGATGACCGAGCCTGGCCATGAGGATTTTTTTGCCTTGATCCAGAAACAGACCCGCTCGGCCGATTACATGGCCGGTGGTGATTTGCGTCAACAACTCAGCAGCCGGGTATGGCGCATGATCGAAGCCATCGACCTGGACACCGAGTTGCGCAAGGATCTGTTCGCAATGGCCAAGGCGCCCACCACCTGCGCCGATGCCGGGGCCCAGGTGTTCAACCACATGGGCATCAAGGTGCTCGCCTCCGAAGCCTATGCCTTATCGACGTCCAACGCCGTCCTTGAAAGCAAACTGGTGAACCTGGCCAGAGGTGCCGCTCGCCTCGCCCGCGTGGATGACATTGCCCGTGCCGATTTCGGCAGTCGGCCGGGCAATCCGGATGAGGTCGAGGTGTACCTCGCCTACGAAACCGGCCTGGCTCAACGCCTCGGTTTACCTTGGCAATCGGAGTCGATGCTGTATCGCCCCTTGGCCAGCGTGAACGCCAAAACCCTCGACACCGCCTTCGATACGGTGATGTCCATGGAGGCCGGCGATGGCTTGATCAACGACATGATCGAACAGCCGTTCTGGCAGAAATACCTGCAGGACACTTACCCGAACGAGTTCCGGCGCAATGCCCTGTTTTACGAAACCAAGAGCGAATTGCTGGATGAGTTACGCGAAGTTCAACACGCCTGGACCAGCTCCAAAGGCCAGCAAATTGCACAACGACGAGCACTCAAACAGCGCCTGCAAGACCTCGCCCGACGACTGAATATCGATGACAGCTTAGTGTTGACGGATCAAGACATGACCGATGAAGTCTATGGCCTATTGCTGCACGACATGGGTTACGAAGAAAAAGAGCTGAGCCGAAAACTCACCCGCGCAGCGCTGCAAAAAGACGCACAGCCGTAATCGGCAAACCCTGATGCATCGGGTGATGCATCAGGGCTCAACCCTTAACCCACTTGCGAATCCCAGATCACCGTGACAGTGCCCGAGTACGTTCGGGTGACACCGGGCTTGAGCATTTCGCCGACTTGATCCTGCGCAATCTCGAAGTGCAACGTTCCCGGCTTGCGATCGACATAAAAGCGTGGCTGGAACAACTCGGTACCACTACCGTCGCGCCGCAACGGCCGGCGGCTGACCGGCTGATCGGCGGCATCCACCAGGCCATTGGGCAAGGTCAGACTGACGTCGAGCGGTACGACATGACCTGAAACCGGGTCGCGCACCGAGCAGCGATTGCCATCTTCGCTGTACTGGCAGTCCAGGCTCATCTTGAAGCGGCTCGACGAAGAGAGATTGAACGTCTGATCGCGAAACAACCGCGTCGGCTTGCGCCCCTGCGTCAGCCAGGCTTGCCAGCCGCCCTGCGGGACCAGTTCGGATCGTGTCCCTGGAAGTGGTGTAACTGAAACCAGCTGAAGGCGCCTTGCGGCGAAAGAAGTGGGTCACCGTGGTTCTTGGCTAAGGTTGAGTTTGCAAAGACCTAACCTGAACCGGGAGAACCACGATGACCAAACCTACTGTCTCACTGAACGAGCTGCTGGAGAAAGGGGCTGACGTCGATTTGCTCAGGCAAATGATTCAATTTGTCGCCCAGCGCATGATGGAACTCGATGTTGA
This sequence comes from Pseudomonas sp. LBUM1660, assembly GCF_059695935.1. Lineage (NCBI taxonomy): Bacteria > Pseudomonadati > Pseudomonadota > Gammaproteobacteria > Pseudomonadales > Pseudomonadaceae > Pseudomonas > Pseudomonas sp. LBUM1660. The sequence continues at coordinate 5,092,129 of NZ_CP166795.1, forward strand.
AGGCCTGTGCGGCGCCGGCTACGACATCAAGAGCATGGAGCGCACCAACAGCCGCAACGGCTATCGGGACCGTTTGTGGCAGACGCGCACCGGTGACGTGGATCTGCGCATCCCCAAGCTGCGCAGTGGCAGCTACTTCCCTGGCTTCCTGGAGCCGCGCCGCACCGCTGAAAAGGCCTTGGCCGCGGTCATTCAGGAGGCCTACATCCAAGGCGTCTCAACGCGATCGGTCGACGAGTTGGTCAAGGCCATGGGCATGACCGGGATTTCCAAAAGCCAGGTTTCACGACTCGCGGGCGAAATCGATGAGCGTGTGCACGCCTTCCTGGATCGCCCCATCGAAGGAGATTGGCCTTATCTGTGGATCGATGCGACGTACGTCAAAGTGCGGGAGGCCGGACGGATCGTCTCGGTCGCCGTCATAATCGCCGTGGCCGTCAACACTGACGGAGGTCGTGAAGTGCTGGGCATGCGCGTAGGCCCCTCGGAGGCTGAACCGTTCTGGACGGATTTTTTGCGCAGCCTGATGCGGCGAGGACTGCGGGGCGTAAAGCTGGTGATCTCCGACGCTCATGAAGGCCTGAAGGCCGCGATCTTTAAGGTACTCAACGCGACCTGGCAACGTTGCCGGGTCCATTTCATGCGCAATGCCATGGCCCATGTGGGCAAAGGCCAGCGCACCATGGTGGCGGCCCTGCTGCGCACGGTCTTTGCCCAGGACAATGAGGCCGAATCACGCCGGCAATGGCGTGTCGTGGCGGATCAATTACGCGAAAAGTACCCGAAAATCAGCCAGCTGATGGATGCCAGCGAGGACGAAGTCCTGGCGCACATGACATTTCCCAAGGCCCACCGGCAACAGATCCACAGCACCAATCCACTGGAACGCTTAAACGCCGAGGTCAAGCGGCGAACCGACGTGGTGGGCATCTTCCCCAACGACGCCGCCATCGTGCGCCTGGTCGGCGCCATGCTACTGGAGCAGAACGACGAATGGAGCCTGCAGAAGCGCTACATGCAGCTGGAAGGCTTCCAGGCGGTGAGTGACAACCCCACGGCTAAACTATCAGCCATAATTAACTGAGGCATCAAACTCAACAGCCAAGAACACGGGAGTTACACCACGTCCAGGGACACGATCCCAGTTCGACGCGATTGCCACCAGGGGGAATCTCGACCTTGAGGGTGTGCCGAACATCCAGGGAGAAATTGAGGGTCAGTTGGTTGTCATTGGGAATCATGACATCGCCCATGTCGAAGTCCTGACGAGGACCGACCGTGTACGGCATGGTGCCGGTGTATTTGCCCGATTTCATGGCCAGGGGGTCAGGCGTTTTCAGCTCATAAGCGAACACGAAGTACAGGTAGCGAAAAGAAAGCGGAATATCGAACTTCGCCGTCTTGCTGCACACGCCCGCCCCTCTGGCGACTCGCCAGAAACTGTTGTAGCCAGAGGGACCCGCCGAGTGCCAACCCACACTTGAACAGGGTGGTGGCGCATATGACCAACCGCCACCTACCCATAAGTCATCCCACCAACCTCCTCCAGTCAGTTCAGTGACAGGGCGGGGAATGGCGGCTTCGTGCCCGATCCCGCCTATACGAATGGAAAGCACTTGCTTATCACCCGACTCGTGGGTGACCACCACTTCTCTCCAGTCTGAGGGAACACGGGCCATGCCCCCTTGCCGCGGGTCCGCATGGTTGGCCAGGATGGGCGCATTCGCCGTGAATGGAATAGGCGCAACAAGGCTGAACAAGTTATAGGGCGCACAGGCTTGCGGTATCTGTCGGCAAAAACCCTCGGACGGCGTCATGTTGACGAACACGTTTTTATTGGGCTTCGATGAATCCGGCTCGAATACCGCTTCGATCTCCATAACGGCGGCCTGTACGGGCAGCGCAAACACAGCAAACGCCAGGCATCTCAAAAGTCGAATTGATTGTCCACGTAGAAACCGCATTGTCTTTCCTTCAAAGTCCATGTCGATGCTCAGCCTTGCTGAATTAATCCTTCTGGCGCCCGCTAAACTTCCGAATCCCAGATGACCGTGACAAGGCCCGAGTAGGTCCTGGCCACATTCGGCTTGAGCATTTCGCCGACCTGATCCTGCGCAATCTCGAAGTGCAACGTTCCCGGTTTGCGATCGACATAAAAGCGTGGTTGGAACAACTCAGTACCACTGCCGTCGCGCCGCAATGGCCGGCGACTGACCGGCTGATCGGCGGCATCCACCAAGCCATTGGGCAGGGTCAGGCTGACGTCGAGCGGCACGACATGACCGGAAACCGCGTCGCGTACCGAGCAGCGATTGCCATCTTCGCTGTACTGGCAGTCCAGGCTCATCTTGAAGCGGCTCGACGAAGAGAGATTGAACGTCTGATCGCGAAACAACCGCGTCGGCTTGCGCCCCTGCGTCAGCCAGGCTTGCCAGCCGCCCTGCGGAACCAGTTCGACGCGATTGCCACCGAGGGGAATCTCGACCTTGAGGGTGTGCCGAACATCCAGGGAGAAGTTGAGGGTCAGTTGGTTGTCATTGGGAATCATGACATCGCCCATGTCGAAATCCTGACGAGGACCGACCATGTAGGTAATGGAGCCTGTGTATTTACCCGCGGCCATGTTCAGTGGATCGGGCGTGCGCAATTCATAGGCGTACACAAAATACAGATACTTAAAGGACATCGGGATGTCGAAAAGCGCCTTTTTGCTGCATACGCCCGCACCCACCGGGACTCTCCAGAAACTGTTGTAACCAACGGGTCCCGCAGTCGCGTTACCGACCCCCAGACACGGCGCAGGCGCATACACCCAGCCCCCTCCCTGCCACATCTGATCCCACCAACCGCCTCCCGTAATGTCGGTGATTGGACGGGGAATGGACGCTTCGTGACCAATACCCCCGATCCGTATGGAAAGCACTTTTGAATCGCCCGACTCATGTGTAACACGCACCTCTCTCCATTCAGAGGGTACCCGGGCCATGCCGCCCTGGCGCGGGTCCGCGTGATTGGCAAGAATCGGCGCATTGGCCGTGAACAATATAGGCGCGACAAGACTGAAAAGTTGATAGCGCGCACAGGTCTCTGGAACTTGACGACAGAACCCCTCAGAGGGCGTCTTGTTGACGAATTTATTGTTCTGCGGTTTGGCCGAATCCGGCACAAACTCCGCCGTGATCTCTGCCACCACCGCCTCTGCAGGCATCGAAAACACAGCGCACAACAGACTGGTCAATACAAACCCATTCCGAGCCCGGACTGATCGCTTCTTCAATAAACGCTTCATTTGGGCAGTACCGCATTGAAGACCATATTCACGCTGCCAAAATAGCTGCCCGGTTTATAAACCCCATCGACAGGCGGCATTGGCACGATCTCCAGCAACACCCGTTTACCCGGCGCGGCATCACTCATCGACACCACCTCGCGACTGTCCAGCTCATTGAGCACATGGCCGTTGAACAGCACGCGTAAACCAATGTCATGGGCATCCGTCCCGTTGGACAAGTACGGCCTGCCCTCAAGGCGAGCTTCGATGGACCCGGCTTCATTCTTCACGTCGAAATACTTGCGCAAGCCGCCCAGGGTCGAGGTCGTCAGGTTCCACGGCAACTGCTGTTCGCGGTGAATCCAGCCGGGGTCTGCGGGAATGACATAAAACGCCTGACTTGGGATCGTTACGAACACTTCGAAGTGCTGCACTTCGCGGGCGGCATACGCTGAATGGCAGGCCATTGCCGACATCATCAGGACCGTCAGTTTTCTGAACATAGTCATCAGCCTTTCACATCGAGTTTCTTGCGGCTCTCGCCTTCAATCAACGTGAAGCGGTACTCGCGGCCTGCCTGTTTCTCGAACTCGAAGTTGCGGCCGGCCAGAATGTGATGCTTGGTGGTCGGCTGGCAGTCCTGGTCGTTCTTGACCGCGCAATCCTTGAACTCGTCGATCACCACCACGGTGTTGCCGGTATTGCGGATCCGGTACCTGGCCGCCTCGTTTTCGATCACGCTGGCGTAGCGCGGGTCCTTGGGGCGAACGAAAAACACCGCGCCATAACCGGCCAGCACCGTGACCCCGGCGGACAGGGCTTTCTTGTATTCCTCACGTTCCTCGCCGGAGACCGCAAATTCGTCTTCCTTCTCGGGCACCACCGGCACGAAACGCACGCGGAAATAGCGCTCCTTGTCGCGCTCCCCCATGTACAGCAATCGCGTGCCTTGCATGCCACTGGCGGGCACGATCAGCCGCGCCGGGCTGGCCATCAAGCCATCCCGGGATTTGCCGTCGGCATTGGACTGGAGCGGCACTTCCCGGGATTTGCCATCGGCGTCGTAGAGGATTTCAAGGATGTTGACCTTGACGAAGGCGGTGCTGTCGCCGCCGTTGTAGACGCGTTTCAAAAAGGTACTTTTGTCGCCGTCCAGGTAGTCGTAAACCGTGCCGATATTGATGCTCGGCACGGCGTGCGCCGTCTGGGTGAACAAACAAAAACCAATCAGTGCCAACCGACGTTTCATCGTCATTTACCTCATAAAAAAGTGCGTGGTGCCGGGCATCAACCTGCCGTCGGCGTCTCGAGCGTCAGGTCCGCCAACGTATCCGGCGTGCAACGCAGATCGCCGATCATCAGCACATTGTTTTCCGTGCGGCCATTGCTCGGGTCCAGACGGAACTGGCATAGCAACTGGTTGCCGTGGCGCACTTCCAGGGTCGGAGAGCCGGCGTTCATTTCCATGGAGAAGAAGCCGTCCACTTCACTCACTCCACGGCTGGCGTGGTTGATGATGTGATGGCCCTTGAGCGGCTTGCCCTGGGGGTCGATCAGGCGGCCAAGGACGGTAAGGGTTCGCATCACACGGATCTGGCGATAATCCACGCCGCCCTTGTTCAGGTGATAGCTGGAACGGGCCGGCTGGATGGTCGCGGCAGGCACGTGGCTGCCTTCGAAATCGAAACTGACGGAGCTGCTTTTGTAAGCCGTGATCGGCACGAAATTGCGTCCGGGCTTGAGGACCGCGCTGCCGCCGCTCAAATCGTCGGCGCGCAACGTGATGTCGTCGATGTCGGACTCGACATCGATGATCATGCCCGCGCCGTTGCGGTGGTATTGGCTGGTCACGATCATTTTCTGCCCACCGACCGCCACGGTGCTGTCGAGGTTGAGGCCGCCGGTGAGGTCGTTGTTGTAAGAGGAGCGCTGGATAAAACCGTCAGCGTTGGCCAGGTCCGATTGCATCGTCGCCAGCGCATTCAAACCGATGCCATAGGTGTCGGTGATGGCCGTGGCGGAAACGCTTTGCAGCAGGTGGTCCTGCAAGTCTTTGCGGTAAGTGATCGAGGCATTGTTGTCGCGCCCGCCGTCACGATCGGTACGGGTGCCGATGCTGCCGGACAGCTGTTCTCCCGGACCACCCAGCGCGATGCTCACGCTCAGATCAAGCCCGCGATTTCGATCATTCCCCGAGCTGAAACTGCCCGGTCTGTCGAACAGTGACAGGCGCCAATTGGCATCGCTGCCGAACAGTTGCGCGCGCTGGCTCCAGCCCAGATCCACGCCGACGCCTTCGGTGTTGCCTTCACTGTGGGACACCCGGGCATTGACCGAACTTTTGCTGGTGAGTCGATGATTCACCGATAACGACGAGTTGCTGGTCTGGCCGATACATACGTTGCGCTGCCGCACGCGCGTGCCGTCGGGCAGGGTGTCGTAGAGCCGCGTGGTGTCGAGCCAACTGCGGTTATGGCTGGCGACGATGCTGCCGCTGCCGTAGGAGTAAAGCCCCTGCACGTCAAAACCGGTGCCGTAGTCCTGAGTCTTGTAGACGTTGGCAAAGACGCTGGCGTTGTTGACGATGGCCCAGTCGACCGACGTGCCGTACTGCAGGGTGTCTTTCACTTGCCGACCCGACAGGCCGAGGATCACCCGTGGGTGCAGCAGGAAGTTGAACGCGGCGCCAGCGGTCATGTCGCCGTCGGCCTGCTCATCCCAGTTGCTGAGCATCTTCGATTCACGCCCGGCGAACAGGTTGTAGCGCCAGCGCTCGTCATGATTGCTCCAGTTGTTGGGTTTGTAGACCAGTTCCTGAGTGCTGGAAGTGATCTGGCCGTCTTCGATCAGCCGCACTTCGACTTCATAGATGCCGCCGGGCAAGGGTCGCGTATCAAGCGTCTGCAAACCGGCCGGCATTGCTTGAGTGTTGATCAGCAAGCCGTCGCGATAGATCTCCACCGAGCCTTGGCGATTGGCCGTGACATAGATCGGGTACACCGCCGGTTTCGGGTTGTTGATGGCCAGGCTGTCGGAGCTGCCGTACATAACGCCCAGCGCGGTGTCGGGGCTGGCGCCAAAGGAGCGTGGCTGGCGGGTCAAGCCTTCCGAGGTGGGTGTGAACAAGCCCAGGCGCAGGAAACTGCCTTCCAGTTCGCGCTGGGTGAAGAGCTCGTGCACAGCGTGATACGTCTGGTTGTCCACACCACCCAGGCGGGACAACTGCATGTTCACCGCCTGGGTCCAGTTGCCCAGGCTGCTGCTCGCTTCCAGACCGTAGCGACCACCGAGGTTCTGGTTCTGGCCGCCGTTGAGGTTCAGCTGGTTGCGCACGATCAACCCGGTGCTGCCGCCTTCAGGCTGGTTGTAATAGAGCTGCACCTGATCATCGCGCTCGGCGTTTTCGGTGAGGATCGACACCAGCGAGTTTTCCAGGCTGTAGTGCACGGCCAGCAATTGTTCGGGGCAATTGGCCTGGCAGGCGCCTAGTACCACACCTTGTTTCAGGTAGTTGGCCCAGATGTCACGCTCGCTGGGTTTGATCGTGCTGTCGCTGACATCGGCGAAGTCAACGAGGGTGATGCGATCATCGCGAGTCAACACGACCATCGCCTCACCGAGAAACTGTTGGTCAAGTTCCACTCGCACCGCCAGCGGCACATCAAAGAAGTGCTCTTCGAACTCGCTCGGTAGCCCCTTGGCTTGCGCAAGCAAACTTCGGGGTGTGTGGCCGTTGTCCGCTGGCGCGGCCAGGGCAGTTGCACAAAAACATAGGGCAAGCGCCGTCGCGATGGGAGTCATCGGGAACATGAACGAAATACTCTGAAGATAAATTCGTTGAAACCCGATCGACAAGGACGCAACCCTATCGATCGGTGAACGTTGCCAAGTAAGACGGAACTTACTTACAGAACGCGCCGTGGTTTAGATGCGCGGAATGGCATCAAAGATGACGACCGGGTTGGCGGTGTAGAGACCCACCTGGGCGTTGGTCGGCTTCGCGGCCTTGATGACCAGGTCGGCGCGCATGCCACCGTTGGACTCGACGTCACCTACCACTTCCTGGGAATCGGCAGTCAGCTCCTTGCCATTGAAGGTGTACGTCAGAGGAATGTTCAAGGTTGGATTACCGTTGAACAGCGGGGTAGGACCGCCGACGATATAAGCGCCAACCGAGCCATTGGTGTGTTGAATATTGTAGGTGCCACGGACCTCTGTCAGGTCGCCGACCCCAATGAGGTATTGCATTTTCTCGTCTTTACCAAAATCCGGGTTCACAGGCTGGGCATGGAAGACCTTGCTTGGGATATCCGCTGTAATGTTGATGGAGGTGCGCGATTCTTCAGCAGCGAACGCCATCGAAGCGCTCAGGGCCAGGAGGGTCATCGGAACGGCGATTGCAAACTTCTTGAACATTATTGAGTACCTGTCTTTTTCAAAGGATTGGGCCGAGAAAAGTCTAAACAAGCGAACTTAACCCCTCGCACTGATGGCGATTTCGCTTAACTTTCGACGCCAGAAAATGATCGTCCAATCTCTTGAAAAAGTAAGTACGTAACTTCCGAAGAACATGTAGTAACAATGGCTTTCGAACAATAGGAAAAAAGTTAAAAAAACGCCAACTTGATTGTTTTACCCTCAGAAAAATACTACACACAGATCTAACTGAAAAAGCACACAGATATAAACTAATAAAACTTCCGTAAGACCGGGCCTACTTATCTCATGATAGTGGAATAATTATAAATCGATGAACTTCCATGATTAGTTTAATTACTCTAAAAGAGCAACCCATGCATCACTCCTCGTGCTGATTGCGTCTGGCTCCGAAGCGGCGACCGAGGCGAACCGTTGGTCAAGAACCCTTGCGCAAGCCTTGCGATATATCTTAAGTTGTATCTAAACACGACGAGAGAAGACGCAAAAATGAGAGACCATCATTCCCACCGAGACCACAACGATAGCCGCGACGGCTTCGAGAAACGCCCCGGCCCCGGGCGGGAACGCGGTGGCCGCGGCCCCCGGGTGTTCGCCCCCGGCGATCTGAAACTGCTGCTGTTGGCATTGATTGCCGAGCAGCCCTGCCACGGCTATGACCTGATCCGCCAGATCGAAAGCATGTTCGACGGCGCCTACTGCCCCAGCCCCGGCGTGATCTACCCGACCCTGACCTTTCTCGAAGAAAGCGAAATGATCCTGGGCGACGCCGAAGGCGGCAAAAAGCGCTACACCATCACCGACGCCGGACGTCTGTCATTAACCGAACAGGCGATTGCGCTGGACGGCGTGCGGATGCGCATCGAGGTCAGCAAGCGCTCGTTGCGCGGCCATGATCGTCCGGCCGAGATCCACGAGGCGGTGCACAACTTGCGTCACGCCTTGCAGATGCATCACGGCCGCTGGAGTCCCGAAGAAATCCTGCGGGTTCGCGACCTGCTCAATAACACCGCCAAAGCCATCGTCGATGGCCCTGTCGTTCAACCCGTTCAGGAGAAAGCCGAATGACTGACGTTGTGCACACCATTCACCGTGTCATGCATGAAATCAAACGCCGTCGTCTGCAAGTGCTGCGGGTGGTTGACCTGACGCCGCGGATGCGCCGGATTACCTTGGGCGGCCCGGAGCTGGCGGGTTTTGTCAGCCTGGGCACGGACGACCACGTCAAGCTGCTGTTCCCGCAAAACGCGGCCGAACACGCCGCACTGGAAACCCTGGTGCTCGGTGCCGGCAAAGACAACGGGCCGATGCCGGCAATGCGTGACTACACGCCGCGTCGCTACGACCTCGACACTCTGGAACTGGACATCGATTTCGTCCTGCACGGCGACGGCCCCGCCTCGACCTGGGCCGAGCAGGCCACACCCGGCCAGTTCCTGCACATCGGCGGGCCGCGCGGCTCGATGATAGTACCGGACATGTTCGACAGCTATTTGCTGATCGGCGACGAAACCGCCCTGCCCGCCATCGCCCGCCGGCTCGAAGGTCTGGCGGCCAATCGTCGTGCCCTGGTGATTGTGGAAGTGGAGAACGGCGCTGAACAGCAACGCCTCGAAAGCGCCGCGCAGGTCAATGTGATCTGGGTCTTGCGCGAGGGAGGCAAAGACAATCTGCTGACCACCGTGAAACAGTTGCAAGTGCCGAGCGGCAATCTGTATGCGTGGGTGGCGACCGAGACCAAGGTGTCACGGCAGATTCGCCGGCTGCTGCTCGATGAGCATGGTTTGAACGAGCAATTCGTCAAGGCGGTGGGTTACTGGCGCCTGGATGACAGCGACGAAGAGTGATCGCAGCTCGATAGTGTGGCGAGGGAGCTTGCTCCCGTTGCGCTGCGCAGCAGTGCTAAAACCAGCAACCGAATTTTACTGAAACACCGTGTATGTTGATTTTACGACTGCTTCGCAGCCGAGCGGGAGCAAGCTCCCTCGCCACAAAAGCCCTTCACATCACCCTCAGTATTCACCGACCACGCCACCTGTCCAACGCGATAATAATTAAGGCGATCACCACAAACCCCGCCAACAATCCCGCGGCATTCAAAAACACCTGTGGATAACCCAGCACGCCGACATCAATGAACGGATAGGGATAAACCGCCAACTCGTGCCCGCGCAGCAATGAATAGGCGAAGTACACCAGCGGATAAATGACCCACAGGCCGATATGCCGCAGGCGCAAGGTGCCTTTGGGCACGCACCACCACCAATACGCCAGAAACAGCAGCGGCATGACGTCATGCATCAGCTCATCGGCCAGAAACTGCCAGCCTTCGGGATGCCACAAGTGGCGCAACAACAGGCTGTACGCCAGACCGACGACCACGATGCTCACGGCAATGGCGCTGCTGACCCACGGCTGCAAAAACCAGCGGCGCGCCGCCGACTCGCGAGGGGTCCACTCACAGGTCAGCACCACCGCCACCAGCGTATTGGTCAGCACGGTGAAGTAGCTGAAAAAGCTCAGCAGCCCACCCAGCAAACTGGCTTGCAGCGTCCAGCGTGAGTACAGAATCAAGTACAACTGAATGGCCAGCCCGGCCCAGCCCAGCACGGCGGCCACCGCCACAAAACGACGCCTCGCGGCAGAACCTGGCGTAGACAGGGTGCCCATGTTCAGAGCGGGCGCTTGGTGCGCATCAGCTTCACGTACAGGCGTTCGACCTTCTCCCGCGCCCACGGGGTTTTGCGCAGGAAGGTCAGGCTCGACTTGATGCTCGGGTCACTCTTGAAACAGCGGATATCAATGCGCTCGGCCAGGCCTGACCATTCGTAATGTTCCACCAGGGCGTTGAGGATTTGCTCCAGCGTCACGCCGTGCAGCGGGTTGTTGTTCTGTTCGGTCATGCCGGGCCTTTGAGCGATGAAAGGATTGGAAGCCGCGCACCTTAGCCGAGGGTGTGGCCGGGTGGAAGCGCTCTGTGCGCTCTCTGGTAAATGTAGGTGACCTTGAACAGATCGCTGCCCGGCACTGTTACCAAATACGAAATAATTCATGTCACTAAAAGCGCTTTCTCTATTTGTAACAGAACACTATCCTTGCGCCCGTCAAGCTGAAACGCTTCATCTTCCCGCGACATAGTGCCGCTTTCCGTTCATCCCCCAGAAAAAGATCAAGAATTCCTTCTCTATGCCTGATTTCCCAACTCCGCGAGACAGCGCTGTCTGCACCGCTATTGCCGGTCGAAAAACTCTGAACCTGATCGGTGGGTTCACCGTGTTGAGCCTGGCCACGTGCACCCAGGCCGCTCCCGCCTTCGATAGTGAATCGCCCTGGATGCTCGGCGACTGGAACGGCACGCGCACCGAACTTTCGGAAAAAGGCTACGACTTCAAAGTCGATTACACCGGCGAAATGGGCAGCAATCTGCACGGCGGCTACGACCACGATCGCACCGCGCGCTACAGCGACCAGTTTGGTTTCGGCACGCACCTGGATTTGCAGAAAATCCTCGGCTGGAATGACGCTGAATTTCAGCTGACCATCACCGAGCGCAATGGCAGCAACATCAGCAACGACCGGATCAACGACCCGCGCGTCGGCGGCTTCACCTCGGCTCAGGAAGTCTGGGGCCGTGGGCAGACCTGGCGCCTGACGCAGATGTGGTATCAGCAGAAATTCTTCGACCAGAAGCTCGACATCAAGGTCGGCCGTTTCGGCGAAGGCGAAGACTTCAACAGTTTCCCGTGCGACTTCCAGAACCTGGCGTTTTGCGGCTCGCAGGTCGGTAACTGGGTCGGCGGCATCTGGTACAACTGGCCCGTCAGCCAGTGGGCGATGCGCGTGAAATACCACCTGACGCCGGAGCTCTACGCGCAAATCGGCGCGTATGAACAGAACCCGTCGAACCTTGATCGCGACAACGGCTTCAAGCTCAGCGGCAGCGGCACCCAGGGCGCGATTTTGCCGGTCGAACTGGTGTGGTCACCCAAGCTCAACGGCCTGCCGGGCGAATACCGCGCCGGTTATTACTACAGCAACGCCAAGGCCACGGATGCCTACAAGGACAGCAATGGTCAGCCCGCCGCCCTGAGCGGCGAGGCTTACCGCAGCGCGTCGAGCAAGCACGGCGTGTGGCTGGGTGTGCAGCAGCAAATCACCAGCCGTGCCAGCGACAACTCGCGCGGCCTGAGCGTGTTCGCCAACGGCACGATGCACGACAAAAAGACCAACGCCATCGACAACTATGTCCAGGCCGGCGTCGTCTACAAAGGCTTGTTCGATGCTCGCGCCAAAGACGACATCGGCTTTGCCCTCGCCCGGGTGCACGTCAACCCGGCCTATCGCAAGAACGCCGAAGCGACCAATCAGGCCCGCGCCGTGTATGACTACGACGACCCCTCGTTCCTGCCGCCCCAGGACACCGAATACAGCGCCGAACTCTATTACGGCGTGCACGTCACGAACTGGCTGACCGTGCGCCCGAACCTGCAATACATCCGCCATCCCGGTGGCGTGGACAAGGTCGATGACGCGCTGATAGGCGGGATAAAAATCCAGTCATCCTTCTAACCAACACCGAAAATCCCCTGTAGGAGCGAGCCCGCTCGCGAAGGGGCCGTCAGCCTCAGCATCAATGCCGACTGTCCCACCGCTTTCGCGAGCAGGCTCGCTCCTACAGGGATCGCGTCAGCCGAACCATTTTTATCTGAACCATGCCCGCACAGGATCGTCATCTACAGTGAACTTGCGCGGGACAACTTGAAACGTCACGGAGAACCACACTATGAGCACTGATGGTGCTTTGAGTCGAAGCCGTCTACTGCCGACCCTGCTCGGCATTCTGCTTCTGCTAATGGGCCTGGCCATGCTGGCCGGCGGGATCAAGCTGAGCATGCTCGGCGGCTCGCTGTATTACCTGCTGGCCGGTATCGGCCTGACGCTGACCGGCGTGCTGCTGATGTTGGCGCGCCGCGCTGCACTGGGCCTTTACGCACTGGTGCTGTTCGCCAGTACCGTGTGGGCCTTGTGGGAAGTCGGGCTCGATTGGTGGCAACTGGTGCCGCGTCTGGCGATGCTGTTTGCGCTGGGCATCGTCATGTTGCTGCCGTGGTTCCGCCGTCCGTTGCTGCGTGAAGGCGCTGCGCCGATGGGCACCGGCGCGTTGAGCGTTGCTGTGGTACTTGCGGGCGTTACAGCACTGGCCAGCCAGTTCACCAACCCCGGTGAAATCAAAGGCGAACTGGACCGCGACAACGTCCCCGGCATGACCAACACCGCCCCGGCCATGCCCGACGGTGACTGGAATTCCTACGGTCGCAGCGCTCACGGCGATCGTTATTCGCCACTGACGCAGATCACTCCGCAAAACGTAAACAAGCTGGTTCCAGCCTGGACCTACCGCACCGGTGACCTGCCAGGGCCGAACGACCCAGGTGAAACCACCGCCGAAAACACCCCGCTGAAAGTCAACGGCATGCTCTACGTGTGCACGCCGCACAGCCAGGTGATCGCGCTGGACCCGGACACCGGCAAGGAAATCTGGCGGTTCGATCCGAAGCTCTCCACGCAAAACGCGGCGAACTTCAAGGGTTGGGCGCACATGACCTGCCGTGGTGTGACCTATCACGATGATGCCGCCTACGCGTCTGAGCAAAGCCCGACCGGCAGCGCCAGCCCCGCACCGATCAGCACCGTTTGCCCACGCCGGATTTTCCTGCCGACTGCCGACACCCGCCTGATCGCCCTCGACGCCGACACCGGCAAGATGTGCGAAGACTTCGGCGACAAAGGCCAGGTCGACCTGCGCGCCAACATCGGCGGCTTCAACGCCGGCGGTTACTACTCCACCTCGCCTCCAGCGGTCACTAAAGACCTGGTGGTGATAGGCGGCCACGTCACCGACAACGTCTCCACCGACGAGCCTAGCGGCGTGATCCGCGCGTTCGACGTGCACACCGGCAAACTGGTGTGGAACTGGGACAGCGGCAACCCGGACGACACCACGCCGATCGCCGAAGGCCAGGTCTACACCCGTAACTCGCCGAACATGTGGTCCATGTTCGCCGTCGACGAAAAACTCGGCATGCTTTACCTGCCGATGGGCAACCAGACCCCGGATCAGTTCGGTGGCGATCGCACCCCTGAATCGGAACTGCACGCCGCCGGCCTGACCGCCCTCGACATCGCAACCGGCCAGGTGCGCTGGCACATGCAGCTCACCCACCATGACCTCTGGGACATGGACGTCGGCGGCCAGCCAACCCTGATGGACCTGAAAACCGCTGACGGCGTAAAGCCAGCGGTACTCGTCTCCACCAAGCAAGGCAGCATCTACGTGCTGGACCGCAGCACCGGCAAGGCGATCGTGCCGATCAACGAAGTGCCCGTTCCCCAGGGTGCTGTCGAAGGCGATCACACCTCGCCGACCCAACCGAAATCCGACCTCAACCTGATGCCGCCGCCGCTGCAAGAGCGCGACATGTGGGGCGTGACCCCGTTCGACCAACTGATCTGCCGGATCGACTTCAAATCCATGCGCTACGAAGGCCCGTTCACGCCGCCATCGCTGCAAGGTTCGATCGTGTATCCAGGCAACTTCGGCGTGTTCGACTGGGGCGGCATCTCGGTTGACCCGGTGCGTCAGATTGCTTTCATGAACCCGGACTACATGGCGTTCAAATCGAAAATGATCCCGGCCGCCGAAATCGCCGCCCAAGGCCCGCGTAAAAGCGAAACCGAAGGCGTGCAGCCAAACAAAGGTGCGCCCTACGGCGTCATCCTCGAACCCCTGCTCTCGCCTGTGGGCCTGCCATGCCAGGCGCCCGCCTGGGGTTATGTGGCTGCGGTCGACCTGACCACCAGCAAAATCATCTGGAAACACAAAAACGGCACCGTGCGCGACAGCTCGCCAGTTCCGATCCCGCTGAGCATGGGAGTGCCTAGCCTGGGCGGTACCTTCGTCACTGCTGGCGGCGTTGGCTTCCTGAGCGGCACCCTCGACCAGTACCTGCGCGCCTATGACGTGAAAAACGGCAAGCAACTGTGGGAAGGCCGCCTGCCCGCCGGCGCGCAAACCACGCCGATGACCTACACCGGCAAGGACGGCAAGCAATACGTGCTCGTCGTTGCTGGCGGTCACGGGTCGCTGGGCACCAAGCAAGGTGACTATGTGATTGCGTACAAACTGTCGGAATAAGTTGTAGCGGCGGTTGAAGGAAAGGCGACTCCTGCGAGGGAGTCGCCTTTTTTGTGGCCGCCATTTTCGCCACACTGCAGATCCAATGTGGGAGCGGGCTTGCTCGCGAAAGCGGTGTTTCAAACAACTTCTATGTTGAATGTTAAACAGCCTTCGCGAGCAAGCCCGCTCCCACATTTGACCTCGGTTGGCCTGAAGAAACTGTGCGTACGTCCTACAGCCGTTGCTGTTCTGGAGGAGGATTCCGACAAGTTCTATCGGTTGTCGTGTCAGAAGCCGGAGGGATAGGCTTTTGTGGTCGCTGCAAATTCAGCGGCCGGGTTTGGTCGCCCAGGTTTAGAATGGCGCACTTTTCGTGCTTGCTTCATGGCGAGCTGTGCGTGGGAGGGCTTCGGCCCTGCCGGGTTCCATTCCCTGGTCGACCAACCTGCGTACGGTTCGCCACCCAACTGCTTGGTCGCAGTCGTTGCGGACTCCCTGTCCCCGAATGGAGCTTCACCATGTTCAAAGAAACCCCGAATCCCCCGCAAACCGACGACGTTTCCCCCTACGAATCCCTCGATTCCAAAAAACTCAACGAAGCCGCCGAACGCGCGCTGGATCACTACCTCAATCCCGCCGCCCTCAAATCCCCCGCTACCCGCAAACCCAGCACGATGTTTTTGGTTGCGCCGGATATCAAAGACGAAGACCTGCTGGCCCACACCTGCGAATCGTTGGCCCAGGCCAGTGTGATGGCGAGTGATTTCGCGGACTATCTGGAAGGCCTACACCGGCACAAGGCGATGGCGATTCAGCAGATCGTCATGCTGGCCGAACTGGCGGTGAATCGGATGTTGGATAACGTCGCCCTACCAAAACCTCAACCGCACAGCTGATCCCCTGTAGGAGCGAGGCTTGCCCGCGAAGGCGGTGTGTCATTCAACATCAATGTCGTCTGACTCTCCGCCATCGCGAGCAGGCTCACTCCCACAATTGAATTGGGTGGATCAGCAAGATAATGGTCGGCTGTCAGGCCGCCTTCGCGGGCAAGCCTCGCTCCTACAAGGGCCCGGCGTACATCCGCTTCTCACCACTCAACAGGCCGAGCGTTAGCTCGCCTGCAGCTCTTGATCTTGATCCACCCGCCCCTTTCGGGAGGCAGAGTGGAGGTGTTCATCCGGGGAGTGGCGCGTAGCGCCGTTCGACGCAGTCGAACACGCTGCATGTAGGTCGTCGCGAAGCAGACCGGAGGGCAGTGTCCCCGGATGGATACCGGAGCGAAGGTACGCCGAGCCCAAGCGAGGGGCCGGACGCTTGGGGCGAGCGTTTTTTTGCTTACTTTTTTTAGGCGTTTGTAAAAAAAGTGAGTCGCCGTAAGGGCGAAACCACCAGCCGCCGTTACCGCAGAAACGGATATGCACACAACCACCAAGAACATGGTCGGCCCAAAGGCCGCCAAGTCAAAAGCACCTGTCCAAACCCTGAACACACACCCAGAAATATCCCCCGCCATTGAAACCACCCCCCACCTGCCCCATCTAAGACCCATACCCCATTGCGCAGGTGCCCCATGAGCGACCAGCAAGAATTCCCCGAAGACCCGAGCGAATACGCCGACCCAGAGAACGCCGA
Organism: Pseudomonas sp. LBUM1660; assembly: GCF_059695935.1. Lineage (NCBI taxonomy): Bacteria > Pseudomonadati > Pseudomonadota > Gammaproteobacteria > Pseudomonadales > Pseudomonadaceae > Pseudomonas > Pseudomonas sp. LBUM1660. The sequence goes on from NZ_CP166795.1 coordinate 5,108,646, forward strand.
ACACCACTCCACCGGCAAAGGCCTCGCCCTGCCCGGCCAGAACCTGCCGGACAAGGTCTACATCATCCCGATCCACAACCGCCCGTTCTTCCCGGCCCAAGTGCTGCCGGTCATCGTCAATGAAGAACCGTGGGCTGAAACCCTGGATCTGGTCAGCAAATCCGACCACCACTCCCTGGCCCTGTTCTACATGGACACGCCCCAGGAAGACCCGCGCCATTTCGACACCTCGGCCCTGCCGCTGTACGGCACCCTGGTCAAAGTGCACCACGCCAGTCGCGAAAACGGCAAACTGCAATTCGTCGCCCAAGGCCTGACCCGGGTGCGCATCAAAACCTGGCTCAAGCACCATCGCCCGCCGTACCTGGTGGAAGTCGAATACCCGCACCAGCCCACCGAGCCGACCGACGAGGTCAAGGCCTACGGCATGGCGCTGATCAACGCGATCAAGGAACTGCTGCCGCTCAACCCGCTGTACAGCGAAGAGCTGAAAAACTACCTCAACCGCTTCAGCCCCAATGATCCGTCGCCGCTGACCGACTTCGCCGCCGCATTGACCTCGGCCACCGGCAGCGAACTGCAAGAAGTGCTCGACTGCGTGCCGATGCTCAAGCGCATGGAAAAAGTCCTGCCGATGCTGCGCAAGGAAGTCGAAGTCGCGCGATTGCAGAAAGAGATTTCCGCTGAAGTTAACCGCAAGATCGGCGAGCATCAGCGCGAGTTCTTCCTCAAAGAACAACTCAAGGTCATCCAGCAAGAGCTGGGCCTGACCAAAGACGACCGCAGCGCCGACATCGAACAGTTCGAGCAGCGCCTGAAAGGCAAAGTCCTGTCGGCCCAGGCGCAAAAACGCATCGAAGAGGAAATGAACAAGCTGTCGATCCTCGAGACCGGTTCGCCGGAGTACGCGGTCACCCGCAATTACCTCGACTGGGCGACCTCGGTGCCGTGGGGCGTGTACGGCGAGGACAAACTCGACCTCAAGCACGCGCGCAAGGTGCTCGACAAACACCACGCTGGCCTCGACGACATCAAGGACCGCATCCTCGAGTTCCTCGCGGTCGGTGCCTATAAAGGCGAGATCAGCGGCTCCATCGTCCTGCTGGTCGGCCCGCCGGGCGTGGGTAAAACCAGCGTTGGCAAGTCCATCGCCGAATCACTCGGCCGGCCGTTCTACCGCTTCAGCCTCGGCGGCATGCGCGACGAAGCCGAGATCAAGGGCCACCGCCGCACCTACATCGGCGCGCAGCCGGGCAAACTCGTGCAGGCGTTGAAAGACGTCGAAGTGATGAACCCGGTGATCATGCTCGACGAAATCGACAAGATGGGCCAAAGCTACCAGGGCGACCCAGCCTCGGCGCTGCTGGAAACGCTGGACCCGGAACAGAACGTCGAATTCCTCGACCACTACCTGGACCTGCGTCTGGACCTGTCGAAAGTGCTGTTCGTCTGCACCGCCAACACCCTGGACTCGATTCCCGGCCCATTGCTGGACCGGATGGAAGTAATTCGCCTGTCGGGTTACATCACCGAAGAAAAAATCGCCATCGCCAAGCGCCACCTGTGGCCCAAGCAGCTGGAAAAGGCCGGCGTGTCCAAAGGCAGTCTGAGCATCAGCGACAGCGCGTTGAAAGCCTTGATCGACGGTTATGCCCGTGAAGCCGGCGTGCGCCACTTGGAAAAGGAACTGGGCAAACTGGTGCGCAAAGCCGTGGTGAAATTGATCGACGAGCCGAAAGCGGTGATCAAAATCGGTCCGAAAGACCTCGAAGCCTCGCTCGGCCATCCGGTGTTCCGTAACGAGCAAGTGCTGTCCGGCACCGGCGTCATCACCGGGCTGGCCTGGACCAGCATGGGCGGCGCGACGCTGCCGATCGAAGCGACCCGCATTCACACGCTCAACCGTGGCTTCAAACTCACCGGGCAACTGGGCGACGTGATGAAGGAGTCGGCGGAAATCGCCTACAGCTACGTCAGCTCCAACCTGAAGTCGTTTGGCGGTGATCCGAAGTTCTTCGACGAAGCCTTCGTCCACCTGCACGTCCCGGAAGGCGCTACCCCGAAAGACGGTCCGAGCGCCGGCGTGACCATGGCCAGCGCCCTGCTCTCGCTCGCCCGCAACCAGGCGCCGAAAAAAGGCGTGGCCATGACAGGAGAGCTGACGCTGACCGGGCATGTCCTGCCGATTGGCGGGGTGCGCGAGAAGGTGATCGCGGCGCGGCGGCAGAAGATCTTTGAATTGATCCTGCCGGAGCCTAACCGTGGGAGCTTTGACGAGTTGCCGGACTATCTGAAGGAAGGGATAACCGTGCACTTTGCCAAGCGCTTTGCGGATGTGGCGAAAATCCTGTTCTGATAGTCATGTAGTGCCTTCACCATCGCCCTCGCGGGCAGCCTCGCTCCTACGGATCGCACACTCTGTGGGAGCGGGCTTGCTCGCGAAGACGTCGGCACTCACACCGCCGACTCCCCCGTCGTTGTCACAATTTGTCTCATCTTCAGTTATGCTCGCCGTTCGTCGTGAACGCCGGAGCCGCTGACCTTATGTCCCCCACTCGCCTGTTTGTCCCCCTCGCCCTTTCCCTGCTGGCTGCCTGCGCCACGCAACCGAAACAGAACGTGACCGTGGAAAAACAAGGCGAATGCCCGCTGCAGATGCGCAACGGACAGAACCTGATCCTGACCCTGCCGAGCAACCCGACCACGGGCTATCGCTGGTCGATCCAGGATTCGGCCGGTGGCGTGTTGCATGCGCTCAGCCCCGAGGTGTACAGCAACCCGGAAGACGCCGGAATCGTCGGCAGTGCGGGCATTTCGACCTGGCGCTTTCAGGCGTTTGCCACCGGTACAGGCCGGTTGCGTTTGACCTATTCACAGCCATGGGCACCGGAGGTGCCGGCAGTGAAAACCTTTGATTGCTCGATCGTGGTCAACTGATCGTGGGCTGGCTGATTCTGGCGCTGATGGGCGCAGTGACCTTTCTGTATGGTTTGAGCGTGCATGCCGCGCTGCTTTGCCTGCTGGTCAAACCGTTGCCGGTACTGGCCCTGCTCGGCTGGTTGCACGATGCGCCGCCCAGTGAGTATCGGCGCTGGATCAGCCTCGGATTGATTTTCTCCCTGCTCGGCGATGTGTTGCTGGCGTGGCCCGGGGATTTGTTTGTGTTTGGCCTTGGGGCATTTTTGGTCGCCCACCTGGCCTATCTGAAGGCTTACTTGAGTGATTGCCGGCGGCTGGCGTTGTTGCCACTGGTGATTGCCTTGGGGGTTGGCGCGGTGCTGTTGGGGATTTTGATTTCCCACGGACTGGGCCCGTTGTTGATTCCGGTGATTGTCTACGGCTTGGCCATCAGCGCAATGCTCTGGCGGGCGCTGGCCCGGCTCGGGACCGAAGTACCCAAACGCTCGGCGCTGTTGGCGGCGGCCGGTGCGGTGGCGTTTGTGTTTTCCGACAGCGTGATTGGCATCAATCGATTCGTGCTGCCGTTCGAAGCGGCACCCTATGTGATCATCCTCAGTTACTGGCTGGGGCAATGGGGGATTGCGGCGTCGGCGTTTGGCCCGAAATCGCGCTGAGCCCTGTGGCGAGGGAGCTTGCTCCCGCTGGAGTGCGCAGCGCTCCTGTGTATTACTTCAGGTTCACCGTGCTCACAGACATTACGACTGCTTCGCAGCCGAGCGGGAGCAAGCTCCCTCGCCACAACAGCCTTTCAATCCCGCAAACCCAATCAGCCCAGCGGTTTATCAGACAACCCGCGCATCCCCCCGTCAATTTGGCTAAAATGCCGGCCTTTTCCACCTACGCCGCTGGAACCGCCGTGAGCAAAGAACCCGATCGCCTTTTCGCCCAGCCTTTGGCCCAGGTGCCCGACTTCGCCTTTAACGAGGACGTGGTGCGGGTGTTCCCGGACATGATCAAGCGCTCGGTGCCGGGTTATCCGACCATCGTCGAGAACCTCGGCGTGCTCGCCGCGCAATTCGCCCAGCCCAACAGCGTGCTCTACGACCTCGGCTCGTCCCTGGGCGCCGTGACTCAGGCGTTACGCCGTCACGTGCGCACCGACGGTTGCCGCGTCATCGCTGTGGATAACTCTGCGGCAATGGTCGAACGTTGCCGCGAATACCTCAACGGTCAGGACTCGATGTTCCAGGAGTTGCTGTCCGTGGAAGTGATCGAAGGCGACATCCTCGCCCTCGACTTCCAGCCCGCCTCGGTGGTGGCGTTGAACTTCACCCTGCAATTCATCGCCCCGGACCAGCGCACCGCGTTGCTCGCGCGCATCCGCCAGTCGCTGCTGCCCGGCGGCGCGTTGATCCTCTCGGAGAAACTGCGCTTCAACGACCTCGAAGAACACGCGCTGCTCACTGACCTGCACGTCGCGTTCAAACGCGCCAACGGCTACAGCGAACTGGAAATCGCACAGAAGCGCAGCGCCATCGAAAACGTCATGAAGCCCGACAGCCTCGAAGAACACCGCGAGCGCCTGTTGGCGGCCGGGTTCTCGAAAGTCGTGCCGTGGTTCCAGTGTCTTAACTTTGCCTCGTTGATTGCCTTGCCATGATTGATCTGTCCCCCCTCGCCCGCCGTCTGGCTGGCACGCCGCTGGCCGAATGGGCCAACACCCTGCAAGCGCAACTCGACAAGAAAATGGAAAAGGGCCATGGCGACCTGGAGCGCTGGCAAAGTGCGCTGGATGCGTTGCCGAAGATTCAGCCGAGTGAAGTTGATTTGCTCAATGGCCTGACACTGGACACCGATTGCGACGTTGAGACCCGTGCGCAAATGCGTACCGCGTTGATGGGGTTGTCGCCTTGGCGCAAAGGGCCGTTTGATCTGTTTGGTGTACACGTCGACACGGAATGGCGTTCGGACTGGAAGTGGTCGCGGGTCGCGCCGCACCTGGACCTGAAGGGCAAACGCATCCTCGATGTGGGGTGCGGCAATGGTTACTACATGTGGCGTATGCTCGGTGCTGGCGCCGACAGCGTGATCGGTGTCGACCCGAACTGGCTGTTTTTCTGCCAGTTCCAGGCGGTGCAGCGTTACCTGTCAGAACCCAATGCCTGGCACCTGCCGTTCCCTTTCGAAGACCTGCCGCCGAACATGGAAGGCTTCGACACGGTGTTTTCCATGGGCGTGTTCTACCACCGTCGCTCGCCGATCGAGCATTTGCTGGCGCTGAAGGATTGCCTGGTCAAGGGCGGCGAACTGGTGCTGGAGACGTTGGTGATCGAAGGTGATCAGCAACAGGTGCTGGTGCCGGAAGACCGTTATGCGCAGATGCGCAACGTATGGTTCCTGCCGTCGGTGCCGGCGTTGGAATTGTGGTTGCGGCGTGCCGGGTTTACGGATGTTCGCTGTGTCGACGTGAGCGTGACCACGGTCGAGGAACAGCGCGGGACGGAATGGATGAAGTACCAGTCGTTGAGTGATTTTCTGGATCCGCAGGATCACAGCAAGACGATTGAAGGGCTGCCGGCACCGATGCGGGCGGTCATCGTGGCCCGCAAGTAAACACCCGATCTCCCTCCCAAAAAAGATCCCCCTGTGGGAGCGGGCTTGCTCGCGAAAGCGGTAGATCAGTCAACAAATCTGTTGAATGTTAATCCGCATTCGCGAGCAAGCCCGCTCCCACAGGGTTCAGTGTTTAGTCTGCGGGTTTGGCGCGGCGGGCCTTGAAGAACTCGCTGAGTACAGCCCCACACTCATCCGCCAACACCCCACCTTCATACAGCACCCGGTGATTCAAGAAGCCCTGGGTAAAAAACTGCCCCTGACTCTGCACAATCCCCGCTTTCGGCTCCAGAGCGCCATACACCACCCGCGCAATCCGCGAATGCACGATCAGCCCCGCGCACATGCTGCATGGCTCAAGGGTTACGTACAGCGTGCTGCCCGGCAGACGATAGTTGCTGGCGGCCAATGCTGCGGCGCGGATCGCCACCATTTCGGCGTGGGCACTCGGGTCGTTGCCGCTGATCGGGCAATTGAAGCCGCGACCGATGATCTCGCCGTCTTGCACCAGCACCGCGCCCACCGGCACTTCACCCAGCGCCGCGCCTTGTGCGGCCAGGGCCAGTGCTTCGCGCATGTAGTCGCGATCACGGCTGCGGTCGATGATCGCGGCGGGACGTATCTGACGCATCAGGCCACCTCGATGGCGGCCATCAGGCCGGTTTCCATGTGGTCGATCACATGGCAATGGAACATCCACACGCCGGGATTATCCGCTACCAGCGCCACTCGCGCGCGCTCGTTCTTGCCCAACAGGTAGGTGTCGGTGAAGTACGGAATGACCTTGTGCCGGTTCGAGGCGATGACTTTGAAACTCATGCCGTGCAGGTGGATCGGGTGCTGATACTGAGTCATGTTCTTCAATTCGAAAATGTAGCTCTTGCCCTTTTCGAGCTTGGCAATCGGGCGGTCGGCGCAGGTCTTGTCCGTGATGTCCCAAGCCTTGCCGTTAATCTGCCACAGGCTAGGCGGTTTGCCGTTGTCGACGTTGACCGACACCGAGCCCACCCATTCGAAATTGAAGTTGAGTTTCTCGGCATTGGCCAGGTCGGGCTCGGCCACCGGGTTGGCCGGCAGGGCGGGCGGCCATTCGGTGGGGGCCTCAGTATTCGCCACCGAGCGCAACGTGCCCAGGCGAACCGGGCCGTTGCGCAGGGACAATTCTTCACCGGCGGGCGGCGCCTTGATCGCCAGGCAGATGCGCATGCCCGGGCCGAGCCAGTATTCCTTGCCCATTGGGCGCGGCTCCACGGGATTGCCGTCCAGCGCGTAGATCTGCGCTTCGACGCCGGGAATGTTGAGGCGATAGGTCAGCGTGTTATCAAGGTTGAGCACGCGCACGCGGGTGATTTGCCCGGCGGGCAAGTCGATAACCGCTTGCGAGACACCGTTGATGGTCGACAGGCGTCCCGCCGTGCCACCACGGGCGGCTTCGCGAGGAATGCTGAAGGCCACGAAAGCCCCCTCTTCATCGACGTGCCAGCTCTTGAGGCTCAGGGTTTTCTCGTATTTGAAACCGGTGGGCTCACGCTCTTCGACGATCAGTGGACCGACAAGGCCGCGGCCGAGTTCTTCGCTGCTGTTCACGTGCGGGTGATACCAGTAACTACCGGCGTCCGGCACGCGGAATTTGTAGTCAAAGTACTCGCCCGGTAGCACCGGCAATTGCGAAACGTAGGGGACACCGTCCATTTCCAGTGGCAGGCGAATGCCATGCCAGTGAGTGGTGGTCGCTACCGGCAGGTGGTTGATGAAGCGTACCCGTAGCCATTCACCCTGACGAACCCGCAGTTCAGTGCCCGGCGCCGATGGGCCGAACGCCCAGGCCTCGGTCGTGTGCCCGGCAACCAGTTCGACGTCCAGCGGTGCCGCGATCAGCTCATAGTCATGGCCGGCGTCAGCGTCGGCCATCTTGCCCAGCCAGTACCGCGACGCGCCCCCCGCTCCGACACCAACGACAACAAGACCGGCCAGGCCACCGAGGATTTGGCGACGGGTAAAGGACATGAACTCAACTACCTCACGTATCAGCGACAGGCCCGAAGGCCTGTAAAAGGCGAATACGATACACCTGCGGTTGAGAAACAGTAAGGGTGGGGCGGCAATGGGACACAGGGACAGCAAGGCTGGCAAAGCATCTGTGGCGAGGGAGCTTGCTCCCGCTGGGTTGCGAAGCGGCCCTGTATCCAACAATCGCATCGCACCAGGGATATTGCGTTGGCTGGTTTTACGACTGCTTCGCAGCCGAGCGGGAGCAAGCTCCCTCGCCACAGGGGATCGGTTATGGCTGGAGGCCGGTGATCAGATGAACCACCCCGTCATCCAGCACCATCACGCCCGGCACACCTGCGACATTCAATGCCTGCCGATTCATCTGCGTCACATCCCGCAGCTCCACCCTGACCCGAGTCAGCGCCACAGGCCCCTGCGACTTGAGGTTATCCATGCCACCCAGCGCGGCGACGATATCCGGCGCCAGCCCAGAAACAGGCTGAGCTACTGCCTTCGGCTCATCCACCACCAGATCCGGCGTCAACGCTTTCCAGAACGCTCGCTGCATTTTCTCGAACATGTTCAGTTCTCCAGAACCAGTGAAGTATCAACCGTCGCCTCGTGATACAGCCGCAACGCCTCGCGCACCTGTCCGGCACTTTCCAGGCCCAGCACTTGCTCGGCGATGGCCTGGCAGTCCACCAGGTCCAGCTCACGAACCGCTGCCTTGATCGCCGGAATCAACGGCACGCTCACCGACAGTTCATCCACCCCAAGCCCCAGCAACAGCGGCACGGCCAGTGTCTCGGAGGCCATGGCGCCGCACACACCGACCCATTTGCCGTGGGCGTGCGCGGCCTTTACGGTGCTGGCAATCAGGCGCAGCACCGCCGGATGAAAGCTGTCGGCCTGACTGGCCAGACGCGGGTGATCGCGGTCCATGGCCAGGGTGTATTGCGTGAGATCGTTGGTGCCGATAGAGAAGAAGTCCACCTCGGGCGCAAACAGGTCCGCCATCAGTGCCGCCGCCGGGACTTCGATCATGATGCCCAGCTTGGGCAGTTCCGTGAGGCCCAAAACCAGCGCCTCTTCTTCGAGCAGCTGGCGGGCCAGACGCAACTCCGACAGCTGCGTAACCATCGGCAGCATGATGTGCAGGCGAGCCCGCCCGGCACTGCCAAGGATCGCCTTGAACTGATCGCGCAACAGCTGCGGGCGCTCCAGGCACAAACGAATCCCGCGCATGCCGAGGAAGGGGTTGGTTTCGCTGTCCATCGGCACGTAGGCCAGGGGTTTGTCGCCGCCGACGTCCAGGGTGCGCACCACTAGATTGCGCGTCGGCCCGAGTGCCTTGGCGATGGCGCTGTAGGTGGACGCCTGCTCGTCATGGCTCGGCGCATGGTTGCGATCCAGATAGAGAAACTCCGAACGAAGCAAACCGACGCCCTCGCCTCCCAGTGCCATGGCTTGCTCGGCTTCTGCCAGCGAAGCGATGTTGGCCGTCACTTCAACATGGTGACCGTCGCGGGTGCAGGCGGCCAACGTTGCGTGCGCCAACTCATGCTGCCGGCGTTGCTGTTGAAGCTGGCGCCTGGCTTGCAGCTGTTCGATGGCCTGCAGATCCGGATCCAGCTGCAATTCGCCCTTGTCAGCATCGAGCAACACCTGGGTTCCGTTGACCAGCGCCAGCACTTGAACCGGCAGCCCGCAGATCGCCGGCAAACCGAACGCCCGGGCGAGGATCGCGACATGGCTGGTGGCGCCGCCGCCGACCGTGGCGAAACCCAGTACCTTGCGGGTATCGAGCCCGGCAGTCTGCGACGGCGTCAGTTGTTCGGCGATCAGGATCGCCCCTTCAGGCAGCTCCATCGCCTGATCCCGTACACCGAGGATCAATTTGAGCACCCGCTGGCTAACATCGGCGAGGTCCGCCGCCCGCTCCGCGAGCAGGGCGTTGCCCAGGCTTTTGAACAAGGAGGCTGCCGACTCGGTGGCCGCGCGCCAGGCGAACCCGGCGCTTTTGCCTTCATCGATCAGCACGTGAGCCACTTCCAGCAAACCCGGGTCTTCGAGCAGCTCCTGATGCGCCTTGAAGATGTCGGCCTGCGCGTCGCCCGTGGCGTTGTCTCGCAACTGTTGCAGAGCCTCCAGCCCCTCGGCCAGGGCGCGAGACAGATGATCGCGTTCCACCTGCGGTGTAGCGCCGAGTTCATTCACTTCCAGTTTTTGCTCGGCTATCTGCACTACTTGGCCAAACGCCGACCCGGGCGATGCACAAACTCCGCGCAGCACCGTCAGCGATGAAGCCTCGAGCGCATTCACCTCAATTAGCACCGGGCCCCCGACCACTTCACCGCATCCAGTCAGTAGCAGTTCGGTCAGCGTCTTGATCGCCGCGTCTGCGTCCGGGCCGGCCGCACTGACCTGCATGACGTCACCGTGCGCCGTCTGCAACGCCATGATCGCCACCAGGGATTTCGCGTTCGCAGTCTCCTGCTTTTTATGCAGGGAAATGCTCGCCGAAAAAGCTTTGGCCGCCTGAGCAAACACCGCGGCCGGGCGGGCGTGCAAGCCGTTAGGGTTGGCCAGTGTCACCGGTTTGGAAAACAGCGCTTCGTCCGCTTCCGTTAGCGGCGTATCGGTTGTCTGCTTGACAAGGTTCAGGCTCAGTAGCGGCTGGCCACTTTCTACCAGGCCCGTTTCCGGCGTCAGCCAGGTGAACGGTTCTCCACTGACCACCAGCATCAACGTCAGCAGGCTGCGGGCATTCAATGCAACAAAATCGGCATCGAACTCGATCAGCGCCTGCCCAACGTCAACCTGCTGGCCCTCCTCCACCAGCCGCGTAAACCCCTTTCCCGTCAGGTTCACCGTGTCGAGGCCGATGTGCATCAACACCTGCACGCCCTTTTCGTCGGTGATGCTGACGGCATGCCCACTGGCCTGCACATTGCTGACAACTCCGGCCAGCGGCGCGCACAAGGTTGTTGAAGACGGATCGATGCACAGGCCATCGCCGATGACCCGGCTGGAAAACACCGGATCGGGCACGAGGTCCAGTGGCACCAATACGCCGGACAGGGGGGCGTGCAGCTGCAATTGTTGGGGTGTGGCCATGACGTCACCTGCTGTTTTGTTCTTTGAAGTGCCGATGGAGCGCGAGGCTCCGACAGCATCGCTTATTTCCACCAATACTCGACCTGCAATCCGACATTCGCACCGTGCCTTGCCGTGCCGAAGGCGCCGGTATCGGACAACGCCGAACCCGCCGCCAGCTCATTGGCCGCCCGCTTTGCCGCTTCGTTCCAGCTGGCATAGGTGTAATACAGACGCACCTCGGGCCGTGCCCAGAATTCCGGGCCTTTGGGCGACCATGTCGGGGCGAAGGTGAACTTGCTCAGCTTGCGCGTGCCGCCCGAGGCTTCGACCTGATCGTGCCCCAGTTCGGTCACCAATTTGAACTGCTCGGTGAGCGCGTAAGTCGGGCGAATCCCCAAGGAAATCCAGTTCTGATCAGCCCCGTCCGGGCGAATGTCTTTCTGGTAAACCGCCTCGACTTGCCCGCCAAACCGTGGCGTCACTTGCCAGTCGAAGAACTCCACCACCCGGTAGCTTTTGTTGCTGTCGTCCAGCTTTACGTTACCGGTATACCCCAATCCAGTGCCCGGGCCTTCGCCGTACTGGAAGGCCAGTTTGTTCTTGCCACCCAGAAAACCTTTTTGCACATGCTGTGCGGTGATTGCCCAGCCCCGGTGTGCGTCGCGGCTGTCGGGTTTGTCGATGTAGCTCAGCCCGAGTTCCAGCTCACCACCGGGGTTGGTGTGGAAACCGGCGACGTTGAAATCGTGACGGTTGATGTAGTCCTTCTGATACAGGTTGTCTTTGCGCGAAAAAGCATAGCTGTACTTCAAATCGCCAATCAGCACGTCCTCGATACCACCGCCCGTGGCGCTCTGGTTCCAGTAGTAGAAGTCGGAGATGTGGATGTCATTCCGCTTGTAATAACGCCGACCGGCCCACAGCGAGCCGCCGTTGAGATTGGGCATGTTCGACCACTGCGCGTACATCTGCGGCATGCGCACCGAGCCATTATCGCCGTTGAACGTCAGGTCCTTGTCGTACTGGTTATACAGCGACGCCATGCCGTCGACACTCAGCACCGAACCGTCGTCCAGGGTGTAGAGGTCCTGGCGCAGTTCGAGTTCGGCGTACTGCTCGCATTCGTTGCCCAAGCGGTATTTGGTCTGCGCTCCGGGCAGTTGAAAACACTGCTGCTTACCACTGTTGACCGATGTCCCGACGCCGCTACGCAGGTAACCGCCGAACTCCAGGGCCTGCGCCGACAAAGGCAACGCCAGGCATACGCTCGCGGCGGCAAGGCTGCGATTTAGTGTTGTTTTCAAGAACCACCCCATTATTTTTATTGTGTCGTTCCACAAAATCGGCGCGCAAAACTCCCCCGCGCAGCGTTCTGCGTGTTGTTTAACGTCGGTGTTTTTAGTGGTCGGTCAGTCGGTCAGGTGCAAAACGAACGACTCATAGGGCCTTAAAGAAATCTGCCGGTTTGGCGGCGGACAGTCCGGGTAATTGCTGATGACCAAGCGTTGAGTCACTGCTGCGCTGAACACGTCATCCGTCAGCTCGATGTCGCACGGCGTGACATAGAAGTTGTTCAGTACCAGCAAACGTTCGCCATGGCCTTCACGCACATACGCCCAGATTTGCGGGTGCTCCGGCAGCAATTGCCGATAGACGCCATCGGACATCAGCGCTTCGCTGCGACGCAGGGCAATCAACTGACGGTAGTGATGCAGCACTGAGTCCGGGTCGTCGAGCTGGGTGGCTACGTTGATCTGCGCCGCGTTCGCCGGCACGCCAATCCAGGGTTCTGCGGCGCTGAACCCTGCATTCGGCTCGGCGTTCCAGTGCATCGGTGTACGGCCGTTGTCCCGGGATTTCTGCATGATTGCTGCCATGTTGTCGGCATCGGTCGCACCGGCTTCACGCTTGAGGCGGAAGATGTTCAGCGTTTCGACATCGCGGTACTGATCGATGTGATCAAACCCCGGATTGGTCATGCCCAGCTCTTCGCCCTGATACACAAACGGTGTGCCCTGAAGGAAGTGCAGCGCGGTACCAAGCATCTTCGCCGACACCACGCGATGCTCACCGTCATGGCCAAAACGCGAGACCACTCGCGGTTGGTCGTGGTTACACCAGAACAGTGCGTTCCAGCCACCGCCAGCCTGCATGCCGGACTGCCAGTCCGAGAGGATGCGCTTGAGTTCCAGGAAGTCGAAGTCGGCACGAATCCACTTCTGCAGGTTCGGGTAATCGACCTTCAGGTGATGGAAGTTGAAGGTCATCGACAGTTCTTTCGATTCCGGTTTCGAGTAGCGAATGCAATGTTCCAGGCTGGTGGAGGACATCTCGCCGACGTTGATCAGGTCGTGACCTTCGAAGACTTCGCGGTGCATTTGCTGCAAGTACTCATGCACGTTCGGGCCGTCGGTGTAGAAGCGTCGACCGTCGGTATTGTCTTCAGGGAAGTCCGCCGGTTTGGAGATCAGGTTGATCACATCCAGACGGAAACCACCCACGCCTTTATCGCGCCAGAAACGCATCATTTTGAAGACTTCGGCGCGCACCTTCGGGTTGTCCCAGTTCAGGTCGGCCTGGGTGTGATCGAACAGGTGCAGGAAGTACTGACCGGTCTGCGCCTCGTATTCCCAGGCGGAACCACCGAACTTGGATTCCCAGTTGTTCGGCTGATCGCGCCAGATATAGAAGTCGCGGTACGGGTTGTCGAGGCTGCTGCGGGCCTGCTGGAACCAGCTGTGTTCGATCGAGGTGTGGTTGACCACGATATCGAGCATCAGCTTGATCCCGCGCTTGCCCGCCTCGGCAATCAGCAACTCGCAATCGGCCATGGTCCCGTAGCTCGGGTCGATGGCGTAGTAATCGCTGATGTCGTAACCGTTGTCGCGCTGGGGTGAACGCAGGAACGGCGTGATCCACAGGCAATCGACACCCAGCCATTGCAGGTAATCGAGCTTGGCCACGACACCCAGCAAATCACCCGTGGGATTGCCGGCGTGGCTGTGAAAACTCTTCGGGTAGATCTGGTAGATCACCGAACGTTGCCAGTCTTGCATGGCGCTATTCCTTCCATTAATTGATGCGGTGACCGTTATGGCCCCTTCGCGGGCAAGCCTCGCTCCTACATTGGAATGCGTAACCTGTAGGAGCGAGGCTTGCCCGCGAATGCGATCTATCAAGCGACCCGATACCCCGGCCGGACAATCTTCATGCTCAACCCGCAGGTCAGAACAAACGGCACGACCATGGCAATGACCATCCCGATCACGAACACCGGGATGAACTGCGGAATGATCGAGATGAAACCGGGCAAGCCACCGACACCGATGGCTGAGGCCTGGACCTTGTTCAGCGACAGGAAGATGCAACCCAGGGCAGAGCCACACAGGGCCGCATAGAACGGAAACTTGTAGCGCAGGTTGACCCCGAACATGGCCGGCTCGGTGATGCCGAAATAGGCGGAAATCGCCGAGGTCGAGGCCATGCTTTTGTCTCGCACATTGCGGGTCATGTAGAACACCGCCAGTGCCGCGCTGCCCTGGGCGAGGTTGGACATGACGATCATCGGCCAGATGAACGTGCCGCCCTGGGTGGAAATCAGCTGCAAGTCGACCGCGAGGAACATGTGGTGCATGCCGGTGATCACCAGCGGCGCGTAGAGCAGCCCGAAAATCGCCCCGCCTACCATCGGCGCGAGGTCAAACAGCATGACCACGCCTTCGGTGATGAGAATCCCCAGATGCCGGGTCACCGGGCCGATCACGGCCAACGCCAACACGCCAGTGACAACGATGGTGGTAATCGGCACCACCAGCAACTGCACGGCGTTCGGCACCCGCGCCCGCAGCCACTTCTCGATGACGCTCATCACATAGGCCGCCAGCAGGATCGGCAGGATTTGTCCCTGGTAACCCACCTTCTCGATCTGGAACAGCCCGAGAATGTCGAAGTACGGCAGGCTCTGACCGTCCAGCCCGGCAACCGCTTTGCCGTAGTTCCAGGCGTTGAGCAGGTCCGGGTGAACCAGCATCAGGCCGAGCACGATGCCGAGGATTTCGCTGCCACCGAACCGCTTGGCCGCCGACCAGCCCACCAGCGCCGGGAGAAACACGAAAGACGTGTTGGCCATCAGGTTGATCAGGCTCCAGAGCCCGTCGAGTTTCGGGTAGGCGTCCAGCAGGGTCTGGCCTTCGATGAACATGCCTTTCGCACCGATCAGGTTGTTGATGCCCATCAACAACCCCGCAATGATCAACGCCGGCAGGATCGGCATGAACACGTCGGAAAACACCCGCACCAGACGCTGCATGGCGTTTATCTTGTCGGCACTTTTTTGTTTAACGTCGGCGATGGTTGAAGCGGCGAGACCCGTTTGACGGCGCAGTTCGGCGTACACCTTTTCAACCTCGCCGGGGCCGATGACCACCTGGAACAGGCCACCGGTGAAGAATGAGCCTTTCACAAGATCAACCTGATTCAGCGTGGCGCTGTCGACCAGGCTTGGGTCCTTGAGGGCCAGGCGCAGGCGTGTGACGCAGTGCGCAGCCTGCTCGAGATTATCGCTGCCACCGAGGCTTTGCAGCAGCTCGCTGGCGATGTTCGGATAGTCGTGGCTCATGCTTTTCTTCCGCTGTAGTTTTTTGTTTTTGGCAGCACGCCGAAGCGAAAAGTACTCGTCTGTACGAGTTAAAGCAACAACTCGTACAGACGAGTTTGATTTTGTTTATTCCGAACTGTGTAGTTGGCGATTTTTCCTACCTCACGAAACGATGAAACCCAAAGCCGCATGGACAAACCCCTACCCTGCCCTTAAGGTTCGAAACCTTGAGTACCTCGCGGCACAGAGCCATCCCCATGAGTAAATACAACCAGATCTACAGCGATCTGCTTGCCAGCATCACGACCGAACGTCTGGAACGCGGCGCACGGTTGCCTTCCGAAACCGAATTGATGGACAGCTATCAGGCCAGCCGCGGCACCGTGCGCAGGGCCATCGAGCAATTGCAGGAGCGCGGATTCGCCCAGAAAGTCCACGGTAAAGGCACTTTCGTGCTCTCCACCAACCCGATCGAATTCCAGTTGGGCGGCATCGTCAGCTTCCAGGAGACCTATCCGCGCCTGGGTAACGATGTCAGCACTGAGGTGGTCGAATTCACACAAATTCCCCTCGAGGGCCATTTGCTCGAGCACATCAAGGCTGAAGAAGGCAGCCTGATCACGCGGATCAAGCGCGTGCGGCGGATCGACGGCAAACGCGTGATCCTCGACATCAACCATTTCGTCAGCGACGTGATTCCCGGTTTGTCCCGCGACATCGCCGAGCAGTCGATCTACGCCTTCATCGAACAGACCCTGCAACTGCAAATCGCCTACGCCCAGCGCACCATCGAAGCGGTCCCCCGCAGCAAGGACGACCAACATCACCTGGACCTCGACGGCCAGAGCCATGTGATCGTGGTCAGCAACCAGACTTTCCTGCAGGACGGTCGGCAGTTCGAGTACACCGAATCAAGGCATACCCTCGACAAGTTCTACTTTTCGGATGTGGCACGGCGCTGACCCTACACGGTCACGAAAGGCATGTGGGCATAACTATGTAGTGCACTTGCCTTGAGCAAACAGGTCATCGTCATGGCCCATTTCTCAAGGAGCGAGAGCATGCCTGTTGATCAGAGTACCGAAGCGTTACCCAATGCTGCCGACAAGGAGCAGCTGAAAACGATTGCCCCCGTCGTTGTGACAGCCTGCCCGGGCTTGAAGGAAGAAGCCCACGCGGTCGCCAGCGAAATCCTGCAAAAACACGGCATCACCGGCATGGACCCGGATCAGGTCTGGTGGCACCGGTTCGATAACGTCTCGGCCAGCAGTACCAAGGCCTTTCTGAGTTGGGAGCATGCCCCCAAACCCTGTGAATCATTGACCCTGACGCAACTGGTCATCCAGGGATACCGCGTCACCGACCAAGACGACGCCCTCGAACTAAACAGTAACGGCGGGTTTTACACGGCAGATGCAAGCGCCAGCATCTTCAATGAAACCAACGAAGTGCGGATGTACCCCAGCAAGGTCCTCACGGACCTGTGGGACATGAACCTCAGTGAACGCTACCTGAATAAACTGAACACGTTCTGGGCAACTCATTTCGATGACTTCCGGACCCTGGCCAAATCCAACTACCTCAGCAAAGCCGTCGAGGCGCGGCAAAACGGTCAACTGGAAGAGGCGGATTTCCAGACGGTCGTAAGGGCCGTCGCCGGTGGCGCGGCCTGGCCAATCTCCCTGGCGACGCTGCGGACCCAAACCACTTCGCCTGAGGATCTTCGTGTCTGCGCGCTGGATGTTGCAGGGCATGTCGCCACCGATATTCTGCGCATCGTTGACCGCAACGGTCGGCAGATCACTTACGTTCCCGGCGCCGCAAAGGCCTTCCACGTGCATCCGACACTGACGGACATGCACTGGTGGATGTTGCTGCAAATGAATGAAGAGCAGCCACGCACCGAGTTCATGACTCATTTCCCGCTGTCGGTACGCAAGGAAGTCCACGACAACATCACCCCGCTGATGAACCAGCTGGTCGGCACCTGGGGAAAATACGACCACCACTTGATCAACCAGAAAAACATCACAATCAGCGGCGATGCCTTCACCTGGCAAAGCCGGGCGGTCCAGAGCACGATGCTGGAAGAGGCGGATCTGACGCTGGTGACCCACGGAGAAATGCGCAAACAACTTTGGCTGGGTTACCTGTCTGCCGGCCTGCATGTTTTTGGCCCCTTGGCGGTTCTGGGTTGGCCAATCGCGTTGCCGGTGATCGGCGCCAGCATCGCCGCGATGGGCTTGAACATCGACAAGGCGGTCAATGGCAAAACGGCGGCGCAGCGCAAGGCCGGCGTCATCGGTGCGGTGCTCGATGGCATCAATGCCCTGTTCAATATTCCGCTGCTCAAGGAGGTCAACGTATTGGATGAAGCCGGGGCCGCTGCTGAGGCGGCTGAAGCAGCCGAGATGGCGGATTTGTACAAGACGATCGATCCGGAAGAAACCGTCGCCACGCAAGACCATCAGGCGTCCGCAGAATCAGAGGAAGGCCCCCTGCAGCCGGGTGTGTTGCCTACCCTGCCAGATGAAACCGCGGAAGCTTTTGAAGTGCCAGAGCACTGGCAATGCAATGAAATCCTCGAAAACTACCCTGTGGCCACGAGCGGAAAATTTTGGGGTATCTACTCGCTGGACTCAAACCCTTCCACCGCCATCATGATGAACGATCAGGCTTACTACGTTCGCTACGAAGCCGACCTCAATGGTAGCGGTACGTGGGCGATCATTGACCCGGCCAACCCGCATGCCTCCACGGGATCAATTCCCGTGCGCCTGAATGGCGAGGGCGAATGGGAGCTGGCGCCGAAAGCCGGATTGAAAGGCGGCGGCAAAGGCCTCAGCAAGCCCGCTCCCGTTCCCGGTCCTTCCAGGCCGACGACTCATGCCCGGCCAAGGTCTGATTTTTTCAGGCATTTGACGAGATACGACGCTCCGAATGGACGTTCGCTGAACTTTCTGGCCCTGGGAAAGCCCGAAACCCATATAAAAGTCGTCGCCACGCCCGGCAGGGGCATCACAGGGATCACCCCCTATGAAGAGTATGTCGCCGGGCGTCGAGCGGTCCTGATCAGGGATGCAATCGGATTCCAGATCCCGAAGGACTTTTTTGCCTCGTTGCCCGCTCGGCCGGTTCAGCCCGTCATCACACCCTCCACCACCGTTACAGAACTCATCGAGGACATATTCAACTCGGCGCCCGGCCTTGTAGTCGGTGAAAGTCAGGATCGCATTGCCAGCATGCGGTTCCTGATCGAAAACATGCCGACGCTGGCGAAACAAGGCGTCAAGACGATCTACATGCATCGCCTGCTCAACGACTTCAATCAAGTCGACCTGAACGACTTCGCCGAAACCGGCGACATGCATGGCATGCTGGAGAAGTACCTGCAAAAACTGCCAGGCGATCCTGCGGGACAGTTCACCCCCCTTGAAGTCGTCAAGACGGCCCAACAGAACGGCATTCGAATCCAGGCTACCGATTGCCTGGCCAGCTATCGCTACACAGACCCGAACTTCCGCGCCATCTCACGGCAATCTGTCAGGACCTACTTCACCCATACCATCATGCAGGCCACTCAAGCCCGCAATGGCGGCGGCAAATGGGTGGTGCTCACCGACCAGGAGAGTACAAACACGTTCAGGGGAATGGCCGGCATCAGCGAAACCGAGGGAGGTATCGGTCTACGCATCGAAGAAGTGGGCCCTGAACAGAGTCTGCACCTCGACATCGACCATGGCATCGAAGTCGGCCGTGAAGTTACAGAGGCCGCGCCCCAGATGAGTGGCAATGTCGACACTCTGTATGCCGACATCAGCCTGCAGATGCCGACTCAGGTCATTCAGCGATCGCCCGAGCAAATCAATCAGCTGCTGTTCCGCCAAGGCATGTTCACCATTGAAAATTCGGAGGACACGTTGACGCTGATCCATCGCAGCCGGACCAACCAGATTGCGCGAACGATGATTGAGCGAACGATGGATGGCGGCTTTCTGATTAACCGTCCTGCCTGGACTGCCGTGCATCAGATCACCTACGCGAATCTGATCAACCTTGTCCACGCACTCAACCGCATGGGCCTCACCCTTGAAGGGCGCCTGCCCGCTGCAGTGGCCTGATCGCAAAAAGGCCCCGTGAACTTGCGCTCACGGGGCCTTTCAGGTGTTACGGACGATCAGTTGAAACCGGGATCATTCCCACTCAATCGTCGCTGGCGGCTTGCTCGACACGTCGTAGGTGACGCGGGAGATGCCTTCGATTTCGTTGATGATCCGGCCGCTGACGGTTTCCAGCAGTTCGTAAGGCAGGTGTGCCCAACGCGCGGTCATGAAGTCGATGGTTTCCACCGCACGCAGGGCCACGACCCAAGCGTAACGACGACCATCGCCCACAACGCCAACCGATTTCACTGGCTGGAACACCACGAAGGCCTGGCTGACTTTGTGGTACCAGTCGGCTTTGCGCAGTTCTTCGATGAAGATGTGGTCGGCGCGACGCAGCAGGTCGGCGTATTCCTTCTTCACTTCACCGAGGATGCGCACGCCCAGGCCCGGGCCCGGGAACGGGTGACGGTAGACCATGTCGTACGGCAGGCCGAGTTCCAGGCCCAGACGACGGACTTCGTCCTTGAACAGCTCGCGCAGGGGTTCAACCAGCTTGAGGTTCATTTCTTCCGGCAGGCCACCCACGTTGTGGTGCGACTTGATCACGTGAGCCTTGCCGCTTTTGGCGCCAGCCGACTCGATCACGTCCGGGTAGATGGTGCCTTGGGCGAGGTACTTGATGTTGTCCAGTTTGTTGGACTGGGCATCGAAGACGTCGATGAAGGTACGGCCGATGATCTTGCGTTTTTTCTCTGGGTCGGACTCGCCGGCCAGGTTGTTCAGGAACTGGTCTTCAGCGTTGGCGCGGATCACCTTGACGCCCATGTTCTCGGCGAACATGGCCATCACTTGCTCGCCTTCGTGCAGACGCAGCAGACCGTTGTCGACGAAGACGCAAGTCAGCTGGTCGCCGATGGCTTTGTGCAGGAGCGCGGCAACCACCGAGGAGTCAACGCCGCCGGACAGGCCGAGCAGTACGTTATCGGTGCCAACCTGGGCGCGAATGTTGGCGATGGCGTCTTCAGCAATCTTCGACGGCGTCCACAACGCTTCGCAGCCGCAGATGTCGAGGATGAAGCGCGACAGGATGCGACCGCCCTGCTTGGTGTGGGTCACTTCCGGGTGGAATTGCACGCCGTAGTAGCCGCGAGCATCGTCGAACATGCCGGCAATCGGGCAGCTCGGGGTGCTGGCCAGGATGTGGAATTCCTGTGGCATCTTGGTGACTTTGTCACCGTGGCTCATCCACACGTCGAGGCCGAACAGGCCGTCAGCGTCAATGTGGTCTTCGATGCCGTCGAGCAGGCGGCTTTTGCCGACCACGTCAACGCGGGCATAACCGAACTCACGCAGCTCGGAACCTTCGACCTTGCCACCCAGCTGTTCAGCCATGGTCTGCATGCCGTAGCAGATACCGAAGACCGGTACGCCCAGGTCGAACACCGCTTGCGGGCAGCGAGGGCTGTTGGCTTCGTGCACGGACTCGGGGCCGCCGGCGAGAATGACGCCTTTTGGAGCGAATTCGCGAATCGCGTCTTCATCCATATCGAACGGATGCAGTTCGCAATACACGCCGATTTCACGCACGCGGCGGGCAATCAGCTGGGTGTACTGGGAACCGAAATCGAGGATCAGGATGCGGTGAGCGTGAATGTCGAGGGCCATGATTCAGTCTCGTCTAGTAATTCAGAAACAGTCGTGATTCAGAAACAACTCGGGGCTGAATAAAACAGCCCCGGTTACTTAACGTTTGCTTGAAGCCTCAACCTACGCGGTAGTTTGGCGCTTCTTTGGTGATCTGTACGTCGTGAACGTGGGACTCGGCCATGCCGGCGCCGGTGATCCGCACGAACTCAGGCTTGGTGCGCATTTCTTCGATGTCGGCGCTGCCGGTGTAGCCCATCGAGGAACGCAGGCCGCCCATCAGTTGATGGATGATGGCGCTCAGGCTGCCCTTGTACGGAACACGCCCTTCGATGCCTTCCGGAACCAGCTTCTCGGCACCCGCGGACGAGTCCTGGAAGTAACGGTCGGAGGAACCCTGGGCCTGGGACATGGCGCCCAGCGAACCCATGCCGCGGTAAGCCTTGTACGAACGACCCTGGAACAGTTCGATCTCGCCCGGCGCTTCTTCAGTACCGGCGAACATCGAGCCCATCATCACGCAGGAAGCACCGGCAACGATGGCCTTGGACAGGTCACCGGAGAAACGGATGCCGCCGTCGGCGATCAACGGAACGCCAGTGCCTTCAAGGGCAGCGGCGACGTTGGCGATGGCACTGATTTGCGGGACGCCGACACCGGCGACGATACGGGTGGTGCAGATCGAGCCAGGGCCGATACCGACCTTGACCGCATCAGCGCCGGCTTCGGCCAGGGCCTTGGCGGCAGCGCCGGTGGCGATGTTGCCGCCGATGACCTGCACTTCAGGGAAATTCTGTTTGACCCAGCGAACGCGGTCGATCACGCCTTTGGAGTGACCGTGTGCGGTGTCGACCACCACCACGTCAACGCCAGCATTGACCAGGGCGGCGACGCGGTCACCGGTGTCTTTACCAGTACCGACGGCAGCGCCAACGCGCAGACGACCTTGATCGTCCTTGCTGGCCAGCGGGTAAGCCTTGGCTTTTTCGATATCGTTGACGGTCATCATGCCTTTGAGGGCAAATTTGTCGTCGACGATCAGCACGCGTTCGATGCGGTGTTTGTGCAACAGCTCGCGAACGTCGTTCTTGTCGGCGCCTTCCTTGACCGTGACCAGGCGCTCTTTCGGCGTCATCACTTCGCGGACAGTGGCTTCCAGACGATTTTCGAAACGCACGTCACGGGAAGTGACGATGCCGACCAGGTCGCCATTGTGCAAAACCGGAACGCCGGAGATGTTGTGCATGCGGGTCAGTTCGAACAGTTCACGAACCGTGGCTTCAGCCTCGATGGTGATCGGGTCCTTGACCACGCCGGCTTCGTAACGCTTGACCTTGCGAACTTCGGCAGCTTGCTGCTCGATGGTCATGTTCTTGTGGATGATGCCGATTCCACCTTCCTGAGCCATGGCGATTGCCAGACGGGCTTCAGTGACGGTGTCCATGGCGGCAGAAACCAGGGGAATATTCAGCTCGATGCCACGGGTTAGGCGGGTCTTGAGACTGACTTCGTTAGGAAGCACCTCGGAATAACCAGGCACTAGGAGAATGTCGTCGAATGTCAGAGCTTCTTGGCTGATACGCAGCATCGCGGGGGCTCCCGAGCGGGAAAATGGAAGCGCGCCATTATAGTCAGACACCCCCTCGGGTTCAATGTAAAACTCTGTCTATTATTAGCATTACTGATATACGGGGATTGTCGCTTCCTACAACTCGACTTTCACCCAACTGACGGGCTGATCCAGCCAATCGGCAAACTCATCGATAAAGCTCTGCTTGAACCCGGCCTCGGCCCAGTTGTTGAAGATGAACCCCAGGTTCGAGAAGCCGCACTCCTGCAGGAAAAGAAACCCGTTGATGTCGTCTTCATGCCCGCATTCCGGGCAAGTGAAGTTATCGGTGCGACCCGGCATCCACTCTTCCAGGCTTTCGAACAGTGCTTCGCCGACTTCCTTGCGGCACTCGGCGCAGCCCGCCTCCTCGAGAAAACCCTTGGCCGGCGTATAAATGCAGCGCTTGGTGATGATCTCCAGGCCATTGATCGGCTCGCCGAACGGCAGCGCTTCGGGATGCAACACCACGGCGCGGGCACCGTCGCCAATAGCGTGAGCCATGCGATTACCGGTGCGGCCGCAAGTGGTCAGCTCTTCCTTGATGATGTTCTTGCGCACCAGCCAGCGCACAACCGCCCGGGCCCGGGGTTCGTGCACCGGTAGCGTGGAGATTTTCGGGACGATGATGCTTTGCGAATTCATGGTGCAAGCCTACTGCGTCAATTGGATGTTTCTGCGGTGTTCTTACTGACGCCTTGGCGGGCAAGCCTCGCTCCTACAGGAAAAGTTGCGAACGACATAAATCCTGTAGGAGCGAGGCTTGCCCGCGAAGGCGTCGGAACGGCCCGCAGCTTAATCCCTGACGAAATCCGGTCAAGTGCTCAAATAACGCCCGATCAAGGCAATCCCGCTCGCCAGCACCAACCAGGTCACCAGCCGCACGAACGCCTCGCGGGACAATTTCATGGTCAACCACCGGCCGATCCACAGCCCCAATGCCATGGCCGGCAACAAACACACGGCCAATATCAATAAGGGTAGCTCGGCATAGACACCCGCGACGGCAAACAGGCTCAAACGCACCACGGTGCTGCAACTGATCAGCGCACTCTGGGTCGCCCGGGCCGTCTCTTTGGGCAGGCGACTGTTCAAGTAGATCGCATATAAAAAGCCGCCACTGCCAAACAACGCTCCGAACAGCCCGCCCACCGTGCCCATCGGCACGGCCCAACCGGCGGACAATTGCGTAGGGCGGGTTTTGACCCACAGGCTGTAAATCGCGTAGGCGCTGATGAACAGCCCCATCAACAGCAACAACACATCGGATTTAAGGTTCAGCAGAAAGATCACCCCCAACGTGCAGCCCACGGCCATGCAGGGCAGCAGACGCAGCAGCTCGGGTTTTGCCACATCCCGCCGCGACGGCAGCAGATTGCCAAAGGCTGCGACGAAATCCAGCAGCA
Source organism: Pseudomonas sp. LBUM1660 (assembly GCF_059695935.1). Lineage (NCBI taxonomy): Bacteria > Pseudomonadati > Pseudomonadota > Gammaproteobacteria > Pseudomonadales > Pseudomonadaceae > Pseudomonas > Pseudomonas sp. LBUM1660. The sequence goes on from NZ_CP166795.1 coordinate 5,132,613, forward strand.
CCAGCAACGGCACGATCTTCGACAGCGGCATGAACAGAATCAGAATCGGCCCCGCCACCAACGCGGTGCCAAATCCGGCGATACCAAACACGATATAGGCCAGCGCGATGCCCAATCCGATCACCAGCCAATCCGTGGCGCCGAATGGCCATTGGGTCAACAACTCAAGCACATTCATCTGCACGGCTCCCTTGAATACCTGTGACGACTTTAGCCAGCGCCGAGTCTTGCGACTAATATCTTCAAAGCCACCCACCCATCTCAAAAAGGCATGTCTGGTGCTTTCAACCCGCCAATTGCGTTACTTCGTGGAAATCGCCGACTGCGGGAGTTTCAGCGCCGCGGCCGAACGACTGTTCATTGCTCAGTCGGCCCTGAGCCGGCAAATCAAGGACATGGAAACCCGGTTGCAAACGTTATTGTTCGAACGCACCGCACGCCAGCCCCGACTGACAGCGGCCGGTGAAGCCTTCTTGCCCCGGGCCAGAAACCTGCTGAACGAACTGGCCAAGGCCAGCGACATGGCCACTCAGGTCGGCAATGGAGAGCTCGGCACCTTGCGCCTCAGCCATTCCAGCACCGTGCCCATGAGCGGACGCCTGCTGCGAGGCATCAGCGACTATCTGGACCAACATGTCGGTGTGTCCATGGAAATCTCCAAGCTGTCTTCCGAAGCGCAACTTGAAGCGCTGGCTGACAATCGGCTGGACGTCGGACTGCTGCGTTTGCCGGTGCTGCGCCAGCGTGAAGGCGTGCAGATTGTTCCTTTATATAGCGAGCGTTTGTTGCTGGCGGTGCCGCCGAATCATCGACTGGCTGTGGATAACTCAGGGCAAGGCATCGATCTGGCGCAGTTAAAGGATGAAGCGTTTATCTCTATTCCTCATCCGCAGCGTGGCGGGTTGAGTTACCTGTCCGCCGAGTTGTGCATGCGCCAAGGATTTTTCCCGAAAGCGGCGCGGGTGGTGTCGCGCAAAACCACGCAACTTCAACTGATTCAGGCCGGGTTCGGCATTGCTCTGCTACCGGAATCGATGCAGGACATCGCGCCGCCCGACATCCACTTTCTGCCCCTGGCCGACCCGGATTGCCACAGCACCGTCGCCCTGGCCTGCCGGCAGAATCCCACGACGCTGGTCCAACACTTCATCAAAACCAGCACAGATCCCTGTGGGAGCGGGCTTGCTCGCGAAGGCGGTGTGTCAGTCGACATCAATGTTGAATGTTAATCCGCCTTCGCGAGCAAGCCCGCTCCCACTAGGGATTTGCGTTGGCTGATGGAGATTCGCATGCGAATGCCTTTAAACTGCGCCCCATGATTAAAGATCCCTTTGCAAGACTCGGTCTGGACCGTGAAGTCCTGACTGTCAGCCAGCTCAACGGCCGCGCGCGGGTGTTGCTCGAAGACGTGTTCAGCAACATCTGGGTCGAAGGCGAAATCTCCAACCTCGCCCGACCGGCGTCCGGCCATGTGTATTTCACCCTCAAGGACAGCGGCGCCCAGGTGCGTTGCGCGCTGTTTCGGCAGAACGCGGCGCGGGTTCGCCAAGCGCTGAAGGACGGCTTGGCGGTCAAGGTGCGCGGCAAGGTTTCGCTGTTCGAGGGACGTGGCGACTATCAGCTGATTCTCGACACCGTGGAGCCGGCCGGTGACGGCGCGCTGCGTCTGGCTTTCGATGCACTGAAGGAAAAACTCAGCGCCGAAGGCCTGTTCAGCGCCGAGCGCAAAGTGCCGTTGCCGGCGCATCCGCAGCGTATCGGCATTATCAGTTCGCCGACTGGCGCGGTGATTCGCGACATCATCAGTGTCTTTCGCCGCCGCGCACCGCAGGTCCAGCTGACGCTGATCCCGACCGCCGTACAGGGCCGCGAGGCGACCGAGCAGATCGTCCGCGCGCTGAAACTGGCGGACGGTCGCGGTTTCGATGCGCTGATCCTCGCCCGTGGCGGCGGCTCGCTGGAAGACCTCTGGTGTTTCAACGAAGAAGCCGTAGCCCGCGCCGTGGATGCCTGCGTGACACCGATTGTCAGCGCCGTCGGCCATGAAACCGACGTCTCGATCAGTGACTTCGTCGCCGACGTCCGCGCCCCGACGCCCTCCGCCGCCGCTGAATTGCTCGCACCGGATTCCAGCGACCTGGTGCGCCGGGTCGAAAGCCTGCACCGGCGCCTGGTGATGCGCATCCGCGACCGCTTGATGCGCGACCGGCTGCGCCTGGAAGGCATGTCCCGTCGCCTGCGCCACCCCGGCGAACGTCTGCGGCAGCAAGCGCAACGCCTGGACGACCTGGACATGCGCATGCGCCGCGCTTTCGAACGCAGCCTCAACACCCGCCGCGAACGACTGATCCGCCTGGAAACCCGCCTCGCCGGGCAACATCCGGGACGGCAACTGGCAATGCTCCGTCAGCGCCTGGACAGCTTCGCCGAGCGCCTGCCGCGGGCCATGCGCGAAGGGCTCAAATCCCGTCGCCTGCAACTGCAAAGTCAGGTGCAGACGCTGCAAGTGGTCAGCCCGCTGGCAACCCTCGCCCGTGGCTACAGCATTCTGCTGGATGAGCGCGGCAACGCGATCCGCAGCGCCGAGCAAACCCACACCGGTCAGCGCCTGAAAGCTAAACTGGGCGACGGCGAGCTGCACGTTCGGGTCGAAGACAATCACCTGACGCCTGTCACCCTTTCTTTACTGGATTGATCCATGCCGCGTTTTTTAGCTCCGCTGTTGTTGCTGTGCCTGACCTTCAACGCCCACGCCGACAGTTACATCACCCGCCTGCTGAACAAACCGGTGCCGGGTGGCGTTGCCGTCGTAGATCTGGGGGCTTCGGCCCAGGCGCCAAAAGCCAGTTACCAAGGCAAGCCGGTGCTGGTGGTCAAGGAACAGAGCAACTGGCTGGCGATTGTCGGCGTGCCATTGACCGTCAAGCCGGGCGCCCAGTCGATCAGCAGCGGCGGTCGTAATTTGAATTTCACGGTCGGCAACAAGAAATACCCGGAACAGCGCATCACCTTGAAAAACACCCAACAGGTCAATCCAGACCCGGACAATCTCAAGCGCATCGAGCGCGAACTGGCCGAGCAAATCGCCGCCTACCGCACGTTCAGTCCGAACACCCCGAGCAACCTGCTGCTGGACAAACCGGTCAACGGGCCGCTGTCGAGCAAGTTCGGTGTGCGCCGGTTCTTTAATGGCGAAGAGCGCAACCCCCACTCAGGCCTGGATTTCGCCGTGGGCGCCGGCACACCGATCAAGACCCCGGCGGCGGGCAAGGTGATCCTGATCGGCAACTACTTCTTCAATGGCAATACGGTGTTTGTCGATCATGGGCAGGGCTTTATCAGCATGTTCTGCCATATGTCGAAGATTGATGTGAAGGTCGGGCAGCAACTGGCTCGCGGCGGTGTGGTCGGGAAAGTCGGCGCCACCGGGCGGGCGACCGGGCCGCATATGCACTGGAACGTCAGCCTGAATGATGCGCGGGTGGATCCGGCGATTTTTATCGGTGCTTTCCAACCCTGAATCTTCTTTGAGGCGACTGGCCTGCTCGCGAAGAGGCCATTACTGCCGCCGCTTATTCAGCATCCAGGTCCTCAATCCCATGGACCTCCCGGTCCGCCAGACAATGGTTGATCCATGTTTGAGTGTCTTGCGAGAAGCCAGCCAATTCTTCAGCCGTGATCAACTCGCGGGCGCACAATCCCAGTAAGTGAGATTGGGCCTCATGGCGTGAAAACCGGAAAACGCCAAACGCCCAATACAGCTCCTTTTGCCCGGCCTTCAGCAGTTCTTCGCTGGCTTCGATCCGATCATAAGGCGCTTGGCTTCTGTCCAGAACCGTACGCTCGACCTCCTCCATGATCCGAACACACATCCGTTCATGCGCCTTCGGGCGCAACGCACTATAAAGCTTCCAATCCGACTCGTTCATGGCTGACTCCTGCGTGCCGGTCGACCTGTTGAGGCTTTAAGAATAGCTGCGCTGATACGGCCCATCAGCTAAAGTCTTCGATTGCGCATCGCTGGAACCTAGGGCAAGCATCCAGACAAACATCGTCATTTAGAACAATAAAATCGCGACAATTTCGCTTTTTCGGGTATTCCTCTCAATTTTTTTCGACTGCTTGCCATCCTCAACCACGGCGGTTAGGGTTGAAGGCATGAAAACCTCTCACACCCTCATTCAGCTTCGCCAGCACCGCAGCCTGTGCCTCGTCAGTGCACGACTGCCAGGCTGAATCGCGGTGCCTCGCCCCACGCTTTTCCCCAAGAACATTTGATCCACCGGCAGGCCGCCTTTTTTCGGCCCACACAATAAGGATTTCCCGATGAGCATGCTCAAAGACCCGTCTTCGAAATACCGCGCGTTCCCGACCATCGATATCCCGGACCGCACCTGGCCATCGAAGACCATCACCGCAGCGCCGATCTGGTGCAGCTCCGACCTTCGTGACGGCAACCAGTCGCTGATCGAGCCAATGGACGCGGTCAAGAAACTGCGTTTCTGGAAGACCCTGGTGCAGGTCGGTGTGAAAGAGATCGAAGCGTCGTTCCCGGCCGCTTCGCAGACCGACTTCGACTTCGTGCGCACCCTGATCGAAGGCAACCACATCCCGGACGACACCACCATTCAGGTGTTGACCCAGGGCCGTGAAGACTTGATCGAGCGAACCTTCGAATCCCTGCGCGGGGCGAAGAAAGCCATCGTTCACTTGTACAACGCGACCTCCCCGTCCTTCCGCCGCATTGTCTTCAACCAGGACAAGGAAGGGGTCAAGGCCATTGCCGTGAACGCGGCCAAGCTGTTCGTCAAATACGCCGCCCAGCAGCCGAACACCCAGTGGACCTTCGAATACTCGCCGGAAACCTTCAGCGCGACCGAACTGGAATTCGCCAAGGAAGTCTGCGACGCGGTCATCGAAGTCTGGAACCCGACGCCTGAGCACAAGGTGATTCTCAACCTGCCAGCCACCGTCGAATGCGCGACCCCGAACATCTATGCCGACCAGATCGAATGGTTCGGCCGTCACATCAACCGTCGTGACAGCGTGATCATCAGCCTGCACACCCACAACGACCGAGGCACGGGCGTTGCGGCCACCGAACTGGGCCTGATGGCCGGCGCCGACCGTGTCGAAGGCTGCCTGTTCGGCAACGGCGAGCGTACCGGTAACGTCGATCTCGTGACCGTGGCGTTGAACCTCTACACCCAGGGCATTCACCCTGAGCTGGACTTCTCCGACATCGACGGCGTGCGCAAGGTCGTTGAAGAGTGCAACCAGATTCAGGTGCATCCGCGTCACCCGTACGTCGGCGACCTGGTTCACACCGCGTTCTCCGGCTCCCACCAGGATGCGATCCGCAAGGGCTTCGCCCAGCAAAAACCGGACGCCCTGTGGGAAGTGCCGTACTTGCCGATCGACCCGGCCGACATCGGCCGCAGCTACGAGGCGGTGATCCGCGTCAACAGCCAATCGGGCAAGGGTGGTATCGCCTACTTGCTGGAACAGGAATACGGCATCAGCTTGCCGCGTCGCATGCAGATCGAGTTCAGCCAGGTTGTACAGCGTGAAACCGATCGCCTCGGTCTGGAGATGACCGCCCAACAGATCCACGCCTTGCTGCACAGCGAGTATTTGCAGGCCAACACCCCGTATGCGCTGGTCAGCCATCGCCTGCAGGAAGAAAACGGTCACAGTGCCGTGGAAGTGGAAGTCTCGGGCAAAGGCCAGGGCGAAACCAACCTGCACTGGCGCGGCAAGGGCAACGGCGCGCTGGAAGCCCTGGTGGCCGGCCTGCCGATTCCGGTGGAAATCATGGACTACAACGAACACGCGATCGGCGCGGGCACCAATGCCAAGGCGGCGGCCTACATTGAACTTCGTGTGAACGGTGAGCGTGCGGTGCATGGTGTCGGTATCGATGAAAACATCACTACCGCGAGCTTCAAGGCCCTGTTCAGCGCGCTGAACCGCTCCCTGAGCCAGCCGGAAGCAAAAGCGGCGTAAGTCTGCGATGCAATGCAAAAGGCCCCGGGGTGAGAACCTCGGGGCCTTTTGTTTGCCTGGCATTTTTATGGTGCCTGTCATGGCCTCATCGCGAGCAGGCTCACTCCCACAGGAGGCTTCGGGTGCACACAAAATCTCTATTCACGCGATCCACTGTGGGAGTGAGCCTGCTCGCGATGAGGCCGGCTCAGGCTGCCGAGATATCAGGTGAACTCGAACGTGTCGGCATCCAGATTGGCTGGGAAGCGCGTGCGGTAGGCCTGAAGGTCCGCAGCATTCAATACCACCTGAAACACGCCATCGGCTTCACCGGCACTGAGCAATGTTTCACCCTGGAAATCCAGTACCTGGCTATCACCGGTGTAGGCAAAGCCTTTGCCGTCGGTACCGATACGATTCACCGCCGCCACGTAGCAGAGGTTTTCAATCGCCCGCGCTGGCAGCAAACGGTTCCAGTGCTGACGGCGCGCTCCGGGCCAGTTGGCGGTGTAAAGCAGCAAGTCGGTGTCCTGTGCATCGCGGCTCCAGACCGGGAAACGCAAGTCATAGCAAATCAGCGGTCGCACTCGCCAGCCCTTGAGCTCGAACTGCACCTGGCGCTCGCCCGGTGTGTAATGGTTGTGCTCGCCGGCCATGCGAAACAGGTGACGCTTGTCGTAGTGCCAGACTTCCCCTTCCGGCCGCGCCCACAACAGTCGATTGCGGTGGCTGCCATCGGCGGCCTGGACGATGACGCTGCCGGTAATCACCGCATCGAGTTTCGCCGCCTGGACGCGCAGCCATTTGCTGGTCGGACCGTTTTCCGCTTCGGCGAGGGTCTGCGATTCCATGGAAAAACCGGTGGTGAACATCTCCGGCAGAATGATCAGATCCGCCCCGCGAGCCTGCTCAAGCAATTGCTCGAAATGCTCCAGGTTGGCCTGACGGTCGTGCCAGGCCAGGGTGGTCTGGATCAGCGCGACGTTCAGATTGGGCAGCGCACTCAGATCACGCATAGTTTTGCCGCTGCTTCACGCAACGTCTCCTCGCGTTTGGCGAAACACAAGCGCACCAGGCGCTGGCCTTCAGGTGGTGTCTGGTAGAACACAGAAATCGGGATGCTCGCCACGCCATGCTCACGGGTCATCCACAGCGCCATCTCGACGTCATTGAGGTCTGGGCGAATCTGCGAATAATCGACCAACTGGAAATACGTGCCGGTCACGCGCTTGAAGCTGAAACGCGACGGCGCCAGCAGATCGCAGAACAGATCGCGCTTGGCCTGGTAGAAACCCGGCAGTTCTTCGACGTGTTCAGGATGTTCGGCCATGAAGTCGGCCAAGGCGTATTGCAGCGGGGTCACGCCGCAGAAACTGACGTACTGGTGCACCTTGCGCAGCTCGGTGGTGAGCGCCGGCGGGGCGACCACGTAGCCGGTTTTCCAGCCAGTGACGTGATAGGTCTTGCCAAAGGAGCTGACCACGAAGGCGCGCTGATACAGCTCTTCGTGATTCAGCACGCTGACGTGAGGCACGCCGTCGAAGACCAGGTGTTCGTAGACTTCGTCGCTGACGATGTAGATGTCGCGATCCCGAATCAACGCTGCCAATTGGTCCAGCTCGGCACGGCTGATCAGCGCACCACTTGGGTTATGCGGAGCGTTGAGCACGATCATCCGGGTGCGCGGTGTAATCGCTTCGGCGAGTTTCTCAAAGTCGATGGAGAAATCATTCAGACCGAGTTGCACATGCACGCAACGACCACCGGCCAGCTCCACCGAAGGCTCGTAGCTGTCGTAGCACGGATCGAACACGATCACTTCATCGCCGCTGTGGATAACCGCTTGAATCGCACAGAAGATCGCTTGAGTTGCACCGGGAGTGACCGTCACTTCATGGTCGGCATCCACGCTGACGCCGTAGGTGCGGGCGATCTTCGACGAAATCTGCTGACGCAGCGCCGGCAGGCCGGTCATCGGTGAATATTGGTTGTGGCCATTGGCAATGTGCCGACCGACCGCATCGCATAGGGCTTGCGGGGCATCGAAATCGGGAAAGCCCTGGGACAGGTTGATCGCCCCGGTTTGCGCCGCGAGCTGAGACATCTGAGTGAAGATAGTGATGCCGACATTCGGCAGCTTACTGGTGATCATCGGTGATTCCCTGCTCTACACCCGGCTCTAACGGCGGCGCGGGAGAGCCCGAGGATAGCCCATCCGGCGCCCATAAAAAAAGGGCGCCTGGTGGGCGCCCCTCTTCTTACCATTCACCACAGAACCTGTGGCGAGGGAGCTTGCTCCCGCTGGACCGCGAAGCGGTCCCATTACCTGCAACCGCGTTCGTCCAGCTAAACCGCGTGGGCTGCATTGCGGCTGCTGCGCAACCGAGCGGGAGCAAGCTCCCTCGCCACACCAAGCTCGCTGACCACAAGATGCCCGCACCAATGTGCAGGCAATTGTGAATCAGCGCTTGTCGCGGCGCTTTTTGTCGGCCTTTTTGTGGTGCGACATCATGCGGCGCTTCTTGTTGACCTGACGGTCGGTGAGCGAGGTCTTGTTACCTTCGTACGGGTTCTCGCCGCCCTTGAACTCGATGCGGATCGGCGTACCGACCAGCTTCAAGACACGACGGTAAGTGTTTTCCAGATAACGGACGTAAGACTTCGGCACTTTCTCGATCTGGTTACCGTGAATCACGATAATCGGCGGGTTAGCACCGCCCAAGTGGGCATAACGCAGCTTGATCCGGCGGTTGTTAACCATCGGCGGCGCGTGCTCACCGACCGCATCTTCCAGAATCGTGGTCAGGCGGTTGGTTGGCCAGCGGGTGACCGCAGACTTGAACGAGTTCTGTACGGAGGCGTAGAGGTTGCCCACGCCCGTGCCGTGCAGGGCCGAGATGAAGTGAATGTCGGCGTAGTCAACGAAGAACAGTCGACGTTGCAGCTCGACCTTCACGAAGTCGCGCTCGCTCGGCGTCATGCCGTCCCACTTGTTGATCGCGATCACCAGCGCACGACCCGACTCAATGGCGAAGCCCAGCAGGTTGAGATCGTGATCGACCACGCCTTCGCGGGCGTCCATCACAAAGATCACCACGTTGGCGTCTTTGATCGCCTGCAGGGTTTTGACCACAGAGAATTTTTCGACTTCTTCGTGGATCTTGCCGCGCTTGCGCACACCGGCGGTGTCGATCAGCGTGTACTTCTCGTCGTTACGCTCGAACGGGATGTAGATACTGTCGCGGGTGGTGCCGGGCTCGTCATAGACGATTACCCGGTCTTCACCGAGCATGCGATTGACCAGAGTCGACTTGCCGACGTTCGGGCGGCCGATGATCGCGATCTTGATCCCGTCTTTTTCGCTAGGACCAGGAATGCGCTTGGCTTCCTCGCCTTCGGCAACGATCTCTTCCTCGCCTTCTTCCAGCTCGTCATCGTCTTTCGGGAAGTCGCTGAGGGCGATTTCCAGCATCTGGGTGATGCCACGACCATGAGCACCGGCGATCGGGATCGCGTGGCCCATGCCCAACGGGGCGAATTCGGCGCGGGCCATTTCAGGGTCGATGTTGTCGACCTTGTTGGCAACCACGTAAGAACGCTTGTTACGTTTGCGCAAATGCTCGGCGATCATCTGGTCGGCGGCGGTGAAACCGGCCTTGGCATCTACCAGGAACAGAACGACATCCGCTTCTTCAATGGCCAGCAGTGACTGCTCGGCCATTTTTTCGTCCATACCGTGCTCGTCACCGGAGATACCGCCGGTGTCGACCAGAATGTAGGAACGCCCTTGCCACTTGGCCTCACCGTATTGGCGATCACGGGTCAGACCGGACAAGTCGCCGACGATGGCGTCACGAGTCCTGGTCAGGCGGTTGAACAAGGTGGACTTGCCGACGTTCGGTCGGCCCACCAGGGCGATTACGGGAACCATGCGGCTCTCCACTTCGTTATTTCAGAAAATACAAAAGCCGCTGCGAGGCAGCGGCTGGTGCTCGGGGCAGCGCTTGAGGGCGCTGCGAACCCCATGGTTACGGGGCTGCCTGGGGGTTAACCCCAAGCATAGTCAAATCTTTACTTGATGGTCAGGGCTTCCAGTTTGCCACTGTTGCCATACACATAAATCGTATCACCCACCACCAGCGGACGTGCGCGCAGGCCGTCGCTGTCGATGCGCTCGCGGCCGACGAAACGACCGTCCACCTGACTCAGCAGATGCAGGTAGCCTTCCATATCACCGACTGCAACATAGCTGGAGAACACTTCCGGAGCCGACAGTTGACGACGGGCCAGCGAATCGTTACTCCACAACGCTGTGGTGGAACGTTCGTCGACGCCTTCAACGGTGCCCGAGGACAGGCTCACGTAAACGCTGCCGAAACCCTGGGCGACGCCGGCATAGCTGGAAGCATCACGCTGCCAGAGCTGACGACCGCTTTCCAGATCCAGTGCCGCAACGCGACCCTGGTAGCTGGCGACATACAGCGTACCGCCGGACAGCAGCAAGCCGCCGTCGATATCGACCACACGCTCCAGTTCCGAACGACCTTGTGGAATCGCGACCCGTTGTTCCCACACCGGCACGCCGTTGGAAATATCGAGAGCGACCACTTTACCGGTCGACAGGCCAGCCACCGCGAAGCGGTTGGTGACGATCGGTGCGCTGGTGCCGCGCAAGGTCAGGACCGCAGGCGTGCTGTCATACAACCAGCGCTGGGTGCCGGTGGCGGCATCCAGGCCGATCAGACGGTCGTCCTGAGTCTGAACCACAACCACGTCACCGTTGTTGGCCGGCGGTGCGAGGACTTCACTGGACACGCGAGCGCGCCATTTCTCTTCACCGTTGATCGCGTCCAGGGCAACGATTTCACCCTTGATCGTACCGATCGTGAGCAGACCGTAACCTACGCCAACGGCGCCGGAAACAGGCAGATCAAGGTCCTTCTTCCATTTGACGTCGCCATTGCTGCGATCCATCGCCACGACTTCACCCGTGACGTCGGCGGCATAGATGGTATCGCCATCGATCGCCGGCACCAGCATGTTGTAGGTTTCGCCCTGACCGTCACCGATCGAACGACTCCACTGCTTTTGCAGAACCACTTCTTCTTTGAAGTCGGTCAACTCGGCCGGTGGCAGTTCTTTTTTGCTGTTGCTGCTGCAACCCGCGGCCAAAACGGCCAGAGCCAGCAATGCTGCATGTTTCCAACGGATCACGTCACGCATCCCCTTTGGCCAGGTCGTCCAGCTTGATTTGTAGGCCACCGACCGCCGCTTCATCCGACAGTGCCGCCTTGGCTTTTTGATACGCCGCGTTTGCTTCGTCGGTACGACCCAACTGCACCAGCAGGTCGCCTTTGAGTTCTTCGCGAGTGGCCAGAAACGCCTTGTCCGCATCACCTTCGAGCAGCTTCAGGGCTTCATCGACCTTGTTCTGCGCGGCCAGCACCTGCGCCAGACGCTGACGGGCGATTTCGCCCAGCGCCGGGTTGGCCGGTTTGGCAACGATGGCTTTCAGCTCGGTGGCCGCGTCGTCCAGCTTCCCGCTGTCGACCGCGACTTTCGCCACGAACAGGCTGCCGTACTGTGCATAGGCGCTACCGCCGAACTCGCTGTTGAGCTTGCCGGCCAGGTCCGAAACACGGGCGGCATCAGGCTTGCCATCAGGCGTCAGCGTGGTTTCGAGCAATTGCTGATAGAGAATCGAGGCGCCTTGCGACTGATTGCTCTGATACTTCTGAAAAGCCTGCCAGCCGAACACGATGACCAGCGCCAACAGGCCGCCAGTGACCAGGGGCTTGCCGTTGCGTGTCCACCAGTCCTTCAAATCTGCCAGGTTTTCGTCTTCGGTACTCGACACCCCAATACTCCTTAATCGCTAAATCGGCTGTTTATGACAGCTTCAACCCTGCACGACGCAGGTGGCCAGGTGTGCAGCAAGCGCATCCCAGGCAATGCTTTGTTGTTCGCCCTGGCCACGCAGGGGTTTGAAACCTACCACTTGCTGGGCCATTTCGTCGTCACCGAGGATCAGCGCATACAGCGCACCGCTCTTGTCGGCCTTCTTGAACTGGCTTTTGAAGCTTCCGGCGCCGGCATTGACTTGCAGGCGCAGGTTGGGCAATTGATCACGCACACGTTCACTCAGGGCCAGACCGGCCAGCTCGGCGGCTTCGCCGAAGGCGCAGAGGTAAACGTCGACCTGACGGGAAATCTCTTGCGGGATCTGCTCCAGGGTTTCAAGCAACAGAACCAGGCGCTCGATACCCATGGCGAAACCAACGCCCGGGGTCGGCTTACCGCCCATCTGCTCCACCAGACCGTCGTAACGACCACCGGCACACACGGTGCCTTGGGCGCCCAACTTGTCGGTGACCCATTCGAAAACGGTCTTGCTGTAGTAATCCAGCCCGCGAACCAGCTTCGGGTTGATCACGTAAGGAATGCCCGCCGCGTCCAGACGAGCCTTCAGGCCCTCGAAGTGCACGCGGGATTCTTCATCCAGGTAGTCGGCCATTTTCGGCGCGTCGACCAGAACCGCTTGAGTGTCGGCGTTCTTGGTATCGAGCACCCGCAAAGGGTTGGTCTTCATACGGCGTTGGCTGTCTTCGTCCAGCTTGTCCAGGCGGGCCGACAGGAACTCGACCAGCGCTTCGCGATAACGACCACGGGACTCGGCGGTGCCCAGGCTGTTGAGCTCGAGCTTGACCGCATCACGGATGCCCAGCTCGCCCCACAGTCGCCAGGTCAGCACGATCAGCTCGGCGTCGATGTCCGGACCGTCGAGGTTGAAGACTTCGCAACCGATCTGGTGGAACTGGCGGTAACGGCCCTTTTGCGGACGTTCGTGACGGAACATCGGGCCGATGTACCAGAGTTTCTGCACTTGGCCGCCGCCGGTGATGCCGTGCTCGAGCACCGCACGCACGCAGGCCGCCGTGCCTTCGGGGCGCAGGGTCAGGGAGTCGCCGTTGCGGTCGTCGAAGGTGTACATCTCTTTTTCGACGATGTCGGTCACTTCACCGATGGAGCGCTTGAACAGCTCGGTGAACTCGACGATCGGCATGCGGATCTGCTTGTAACCGTAGTTATCCAGCAGACGCGAGACGGTGCCCTCGAAATGACGCCACAGGGGGGTCTGTTCGGGCAGGATGTCGTTCATGCCACGTATGGCTTGCAGAGACTTGCTCACTATAAATCCTTAAATTCGTTCGGCTCTTCAGTCGGGCTCAGCCGCGGGCGATAACTGCCGCGTCGGCCTCGACCTTTTCGGCCGCTTTCTGGCGGATCAAGCGTTCAAGCTCATCCACCAGATTGTCATTCGTCAGTTTCTGCGCCGGCTTGCCGTCGATGTAAATCAGGTTTGGCGTACCGCCGGTCAAGCCGATATGGGCTTCCTTGGCTTCGCCCGGCCCGTTGACCACGCAACCGATGACCGCGACATCCAGCGGTACCAGCAGATCTTCGAGGCGCCCTTCCAGCTCGTTCATGGTTTTGACCACATCGAAGTTCTGCCGCGAGCAGCTCGGGCAGGCGATGAAGTTGATGCCACGGGAACGCAGGTGCAGGGATTTGAGAATGTCGTAGCCGACTTTCACTTCCTCGACCGGGTCGGCCGCCAACGAGATGCGAATAGTATCGCCAATCCCTTCGGCGAGCAGCATACCGAGGCCCACGGCGGATTTCACTGTGCCTGAGCGCAAACCACCGGCTTCGGTGATGCCCAAGTGAAGCGGCTGGACGATTTCCTTGGCCAGCAGGCGGTAGGCGGCGACGGCCATGAACACGTCGGAGGCCTTCACGCTGACCTTGAAATCCTTGAAATTCAGGCGTTCAAGGTGTTCGACGTGACGCAGGGCTGACTCGACCAGCGCCGCCGGGGTCGGCTCGCCGTATTTCTTTTGCAGGTCTTTTTCCAGGGAACCGGCATTGACGCCGATGCGGATCGGAATCCCGCGATCACGGGCGGCATCGACCACCGCGCGCACGCGGTCTTCACGACCGATGTTGCCCGGGTTGATCCGCAGGCAGTCAACACCCAGTTCGGCTACGCGCAGCGCAATCTTGTAGTCGAAGTGGATGTCGGCAACCAGCGGCACCTTGACCAGTTGCTTGATCTTGCCAAAGGCTTCGGCGGCGTCCATGTCTGGCACGGAAATCCGCACGATATCGACGCCAGCCGCTTCCAGGCGATTGATCTGGGCCACGGTGGCGGCCACGTCATTGGTGTCGCTGTTGGTCATGCTCTGAACAGCGATAGGCGCATCGCCGCCAACGGGCACGTTACCGACCCAGATCTTGCGGGATTCGCGACGTTTGATTGGAGATTCGCCGTGCATGACTTATTGACCCAACTTCAGGCGAGCAGTCTCGCCACTGGTGAACGGAGCGACATCAACCGCCTGCCCGTTGTAGCTGACCTGCGCGCCACGGGCGAAGCCCAGACGCACGGCAAACGGCGGCTTGCCGCTGACGGAAACACTTTCGCCTTTGCGCTTGAGGCCGCTCAACAGCACTTTGCCGGTGCCATCGGTCACTTGCGTCCAGCAATCCGCGGTGAACTGCAATTGAACCTGACCCTGGCCGGCAACCGGAGCTGCCGGTGCTGGAGCGGGAATGGTCGGCGTCACCGAAGCACTTGCAGGCGGGGTCGATACAACAGGAGCCGTCGGAGCCTGCGCTACGGGAGTCGCGACAACCGGAACGGTGCTGTGCGCCGGTGCGGCAGGGGCAGGGGCAGCAGGTGCAGTCGGCGCGGCGGCAGGTGCAGTCGGCGCGGCGGCAGGTACAGTGGCTTCAGCCTCGGCCGGTGCTTCAGTGGAATTCTCGGATTGCGGCAACGCAAGCGCGGTTGCACCTTCAGCCTGGCCTTGCGCGACGGCCTGATCTTCCGGCTCGTCCAGCGGGTGGATCTGGGTGGTGCCGTCAGCGCCTTCGACTTCGACGTGCTCCGGGCTCGGGGTGATCAGGTCCTTGGTGCGCAGCGAGGTTTGATCCTGCCACCAGACAAAACCACCGCCAATCACTGCGATCAGCAACAGCAGGCTGACAATGCGCAAAATAGTGTGGGAAACCCGAACTGGTTCTTCGATACGCCCAAGGCTGTGGACGTTGCTGCCCTGGGAATCGGTACCGGTGGATTGGTCGAACTGCTGCACCAGAACGGTCTGGTCCATGCCCAACAATTTGGCATACGCGCGAATATAACCGCGAGCAAAGGTGTGCCCCGGTAGCTTGTCGAAAGCGCCGGCTTCCAGATTACTCAAGGAATTAACGGTGAGGTTGAGCTTGAGGGCCACTTCGGCCAGCGACCAGCCATTGCTTTCGCGGGCCTGGCGCAAAGTGTCACCGGGGTTAACGCGATTCGCTGCTACAACTTCGGGATGCGCCGCTTTCATCATTGCTCCGACAGGTATTGCTGATATTCCGGCGTACCGGGATAGAGTCGTTTTAGTTGCAGGCCAAAACTGGCGGCCTTGTCGCGATCTTCAAACACTTTTGCCAGCCGAACGCCGAGCAATAGACTACGTGCATTTTGCTCGGTGAGCAGGCTAAAACGATCGTAGTAGTCACGCGCGGGCACATAATGCCTGTCTTCGAAGGACAACTCAGCCATTTCCAGCAATGCACGCGGTTGTTGGCGGTTCAAACGCAGGGCTTTTTCCAGTTGCTGCTGGGCCAGATCACGCTGCCCCAGCTTCGAAGCGGTCATGCCCAGGTTCTCGAACACCCGCGAACGCTCAGGATACAGGGTATCGGCGGCGGCCTGTTCAAAGCGCTCGTAAGCCTCTTTGTAACGTTTTTCTTCGAAAAGAAAGCTGCCGTAGTTATTGAGGATTCGAGCATCGTCGGGACGGGAAGACAGCGCCTTGCGAAAGTGCTGGTCTGCCAGTTCAGGTTCCATTTCAGCCTGAAACACCAATCCAAGCGCCGCATTGGCATCGGGATCCGAGTCATCCAGGTCCAAGGCTTTCTTCAACGGCACTTTCGCTCGTTCGGTCATGCCTTGCTGCAAGTATCCCAAGCCCAGTTGCACGTAGGCAGTACGCGCTTCGTCGCGACCTTTGCTGGTTTTCATCGGGTTGAAATCGCCCGACAGGACGCAACCAGCACAAAGACTGGCCAAGAGCAAAAGCAGCGCGAAGCGCAGGGACATAGAGATCCTCTCTTGATTTATTCCGCAGCGTTTTGCGCGATATCGTTTTCGGCGTTCAACTCACGCACGGCGATATAACGTTCGCTGCGACGGGTGCGATCCAGCACCTGCCCTACCAATTGGCCACACGCGGCATCGATGTCTTCACCGCGGGTGGTGCGAACAGTGACATTGAAGCCGGCATGGTGAAGCTGATCCTGGAAACGGCGAATCGCGTTGTTGCTCGGGCGCTCGTAACCGGAATGCGGGAACGGGTTGAACGGAATCAGGTTGATCTTGCACGGGATGTTCTTGAGCAACTCGATCATTTCAACGGCATGTTCAACCTTGTCGTTGATGTCCTTGAGCAAGGTGTACTCGATGGTCAGCACGCGCTTTTCGCCCAAGGACGACATGTAGCGCTGGCACGACTCGAGCAGCATCTTAAGCGGATATTTCTTGTTGATCGGCACCAATTGGTTACGCAATGCGTCGTTTGGTGCGTGCAGCGACAACGCCAGGGAGACGTCGATGTGCTTGGACAGCTCATCGATCATCGGCACCACGCCCGACGTGGACAGGGTCACGCGGCGCTTGGAAATGCCGTAGCCCAGGTCATCCATCATCAGATGCATGGCGGCCACGACGTTGTCGAAGTTCAGCAGCGGCTCACCCATGCCCATCATCACCACGTTGGTGATGGCACGGTCGGCGGTCGCCGGGATGCTGCCGAACGATTTATTGGCAATCCACACCTGGCCGATGACTTCGGCGGCGGTGAGGTTGCTGTTGAAACCTTGCTTGCCGGTGGAGCAGAAACTGCAATCCAGGGCACAGCCTGCCTGGGACGAAACGCACAGAGTGCCGCGTTTGCCCTGGGGAATGTAGACGGTCTCGACGCAGCTGCCGGACGCCACGCGCACTACCCATTTACGGGTACCGTCGGTGGAAATGTCCTCGCTGACGACTTCAGGACCGCGAACTTCGGCAATAGCCTTGAGCTTGTCGCGCAAGGCCTTGCTGACGTTCGTCATGGCGTCGAAATCATCGACGCCAAGGTGGTGAATCCATTTCATTACCTGACCGGCACGGAAACGCTTCTCCCCGATCGAGTCGAAGAATTTTTCCATTTCCAGCTGAGTCAGACCCAGCAGATTGGTTTTTACAGTCGATGTAGTCATGGATTCACCTTCACTCATAAGCCAATGCTTAGCGAGTGGTTACTTCAGTAGCTGCGAAGAAGTACGAGATTTCGCGAGCAGCAGCGGCTTCGGAGTCCGAACCGTGTACAGCGTTGGCATCGATGGAGTCAGCGAAGTCAGCACGGATGGTGCCGGCAGCAGCTTCTTTAGGGTTGGTAGCGCCCATCAGCTCACGGTTCAGAGCGATAGCGTTTTCGCCTTCCAGAACCTGAACGACAACCGGACCGGAGATCATGAAAGCAACCAGGTCGCCGAAGAAACCGCGAGCGCTGTGCTCAGCGTAGAAGCCTTCAGCTTCAGCTTTGGACAGTTGCTTCAGTTTCGAAGCTACAACGCGCAGGCCAGCTTTTTCGAAACGAGTGGTGATCTCGCCGATAACGTTTTTTGCAACAGCGTCAGGCTTGATGATGGAGAAAGTACGTTGAACAGCCATGGTGTAACTCCAGAAACGGTAATTTGCGAAAAATTAAACCCGCGAATTATACGCGGGTTCTTTGGTATTGCCTAACTGCATACGGCGCAGACTCAGTCTGCTTCTTCGATCCAGGCGGCCTGAATGGCTTCAAGCACCTTCTCGCCACCGCGGGTCGGATCATCACTGAACTCCGGCAATGCCAGCACCCATTTGTGCAGATCGACGAAGTTCACGTAACGCGGGTCCGTATCCGGCTTGGATTCAGCCAGTTGGATCGCGATTTCCAGCACATCAACCCATTTCAGACTCATGACGTTTCCTTGAATCAGTGCGGCGCTTCGGCCGCATGGTTGAGCGAGTATTTCGGAATTTCGACAGTCAGGTCTTCAGTCCCGACTTTTGCCTGACAGGCCAGGCGTGACTGGGCTTCCAGCCCCCAAGCCTTATCAAGATAGTCTTCTTCCAGCTCATCAGCCTCTTCCAGCGAGTCAAAGCCCTCGCGAATCAGGCAATGGCAGGTGGTGCAGGCGCAGACGCCGCCACAGGCACTTTCCATCTCGATATGGTGCTCATGCGCCAGTTCGAGGATGGACGTACCAGGCTCAGCCTCCACGACCATGCCGTCCGGGCAAAACTTTTCGTGTGGCAGAAAAATGACCTGCGGCATCGTTATTCCTCAATCTCATTCAGGTTGCGCCCCGCCAGCGCGGCTTTCACCGTCGAGTCCAGGCGGCGGGCAGCAAAAGCGTCGGTCACTTGCGACAGACGCTTGGTCTGCTGCTCGATGGCGAAACCATCGGTGCCTTTCATCAGTTCGGTCAGTTCCTGCATCTGCAGCTCGATGACCATGCGCTCTTCGGCGTCGAGCAGGCGCTCACCGTCGACATCAAGGGCGGCCTGAACCGCCTCGATCAGGCGCTGGGCATCGACCTGCTGCTCACGCAAAACCCG
Organism: Pseudomonas sp. LBUM1660; assembly: GCF_059695935.1. Classification (NCBI taxonomy): domain Bacteria; kingdom Pseudomonadati; phylum Pseudomonadota; class Gammaproteobacteria; order Pseudomonadales; family Pseudomonadaceae; genus Pseudomonas; species Pseudomonas sp. LBUM1660. Next base: position 5,151,298 of record NZ_CP166795.1, read on the forward strand.
GGCGACTTTGTCGTCGTTGGCGTGCTGGAACGATTCCTTGAGCATCTTGGCGATCTCGCCATCGGTCAGGCCGTAGGACGGCTTGACCTGAATGCTGGCCTCGACGCCCGAACCCAGTTCGCGGGCCGAAACACTGAGCAGACCGTCGGCATCGACCTGGAACGTCACGCGGATTTTCGCGGCACCGGCGACCATGGCCGGAATGCCGCGCAATTCGAAGCGCGCCAGGGAACGGCAGTCGCTGATCAGCTCACGCTCACCCTGCAACACGTGAATCGCCATGGCCGACTGGCCGTCTTTGTAAGTCGTGAAGTCCTGGGCGCGAGCGACAGGGATGGTGGTGTTGCGCGGAATCACCTTCTCCATCAGGCCGCCCATGGTTTCCAGCCCCAGGGACAACGGGATGACGTCGAGCAAGAGCAACTCACCGCCATCGCGCTTGTTGCCGGCCAACGTATCGGCCTGGATCGCAGCACCAATGGCCACCACTTGATCCGGATCGATTTCAGTTAGCGGCTCACGACCAAAGGCTTCAGCGACGGCTTCACGAACGCGAGGCACCCGCGTCGAGCCGCCGACCATGACCACGGCGTGCACTTCCTCCAGCTCGATGCCGGAATCACGCACCGCGCGGCGGCAGGCTTTCAGGCTGCGGGCGACCATTGGCTCGATCAGCGCATCGAAGGCTTCACGGGTCAATTGGGCCTTCCAGTCGCTATAAGCCACTTCAACGCTTGCGACGGTGGTCAAGGCTTCTTTGGCCGCGCAGGCGGCTTGCAGCAGATGACGCTGCGCACCCGGGTCGAGGTCTGCCGACAAACCGGCGCTCTCGATGATCCAGCCAGCGATGGCGTGGTCAAAGTCATCGCCACCCAGGGCGCTGTCGCCACCGGTAGCCAAAACCTCAAACACACCGCCGGTCAGGCGCAGGATCGAAATATCAAATGTACCGCCACCCAGGTCGTAAATCGCGACCAGGCCTTCGGCATGCTGATCCAAACCGTAAGCCACTGCGGCGGCAGTCGGCTCATTGAGCAAACGCAGCACGTTCAGACCGGCCAGCTTGGCCGCGTCCTTGGTGGCTTGACGCTGAGCGTCATCGAAATAGGCCGGAACGGTGATCACCGCGCCCACCAGTTCGCCACCCAATGCCTCTTCGGCGCGCTGACGCAGCACTTTCAGGATGTCGGCGGAGACTTCGACCGGGCTTTTCGGGCCCTGAATGGTGTCGATGAACGGCATGTGCGACTCGCCACCGACAAAGCGGTACGGCAGTTGGTCGCCCAATTGCTTGACGTCGGACAGACCACGACCCATCAAGCGCTTGACCGACAGCACGGTGTTCAAAGGATCGGTAGCGGCCGCCAGCTTGGCGGACTCGCCGACTTCGACGCGATCGGCGTGGTAGCGCACGGCGGACGGCAGGATGACCTGCCCTTCGGCGTCGGCCAGGGGCTCGGAAAGACCACTGCGCAACGCAGCGACCAGCGAATTGGTAGTGCCCAAGTCGATCCCCACAGCCAGACGACGCTGGTGCGGTTGAGGACTTTGGCCGGGTTCGGCGATCTGCAGTAGGGCCATCGTAATCAGGACTTATCTGTATATCAGGCGTGCGACCGGAGCGGCACTGGGTTAATCGTCGAGGCGCTCTTCTAACTGGCGCACTTCGTAGGTGAGCTTGTCGAGGAACTGCATGCGCCGCATCAGGCGTTCGGCCTGCTCACGCTTTGCTGCATCATCCCAACAGGCTGCGAAGCTTTCGTTCAGTTCATCCTGAGCCGTCTTAAGGCGACGCTTGAACACTGCAACACCCGCCAAATCGGCGCTGTCTTGCAGGTCTTCGAGCTCTTCACGCAACTCCATCTGCTGCAGAAGGAACTCCGGATCATGCACCGTGACCTCCAGCGGCAGCTCGCGCCCGCCCATGGCGAGCAGATATCGCGCGCGCTTTGGGGGACTTTTGAGCGTCTGATAGGCCTCGTTGAGGCTCGCGGATTGCTCTAGCGCCAGCCGCTGCTCGCGCTCGGAAGCATCTGCAAAACGGTCCGGATGAACACCGCGCGCCAACTCACGATAGCGCGTGGCCAACTGATCGAGATCCAGGCGGAAGCTCGGCTGCAGTTCAAATAAAGCGAAATGACAAGGAGTACCCACGAGCAGCCTCAGATGTTGAAGCTTTCGCCGCAGCCACATTCACCGCGCACGTTGGGGTTGTTGAACTTGAAACCTTCGTTCAACCCTTCCTTGACGAAATCGAGTTCGGTGCCGTCCAGGTAGGCCAGGCTTTTCGGGTCGATGATAACTTTCTCGCCGTGACTTTCGAACACCTGATCCTCTGCAACCACCTCGTCGACAAACTCCAGCACGTAGGCAAGGCCGGAACAGCCTGTGGTGCGAACACCCAGGCGAATCCCCTCACCTTTGCCGCGCCCATTGAGGGAGCGTCGCACGTGTTGAGCAGCCGCTTCTGTCATGCTGATAGCCATCGGTGACTCCTTACTCGTCGCTTAATGCTTAGATCAAGCCTTTCTTCTGCTTGTAGTCGCGAACGGCCGCTTTGATAGCGTCTTCAGCAAGTACGGAGCAGTGAATTTTGACTGGCGGCAGGGCCAGCTCTTCGGCCAGTTGAGTGTTCTTGATGGTCTCTGCCTCATCCAGAGTCTTGCCTTTCATCCACTCGGTCGCCAGGGAGCTGGAGGCGATCGCCGAACCGCAACCGTAGGTCTTGAACTTGGCGTCTTCGATGATGCCTTGTTCGTTGACCTTGATCTGCAGGCGCATCACGTCGCCGCACGCCGGAGCGCCGACCATGCCGGTGCCGACATCAGGGTCTTCCGCGTCCATCTTGCCGACGTTGCGCGGGTTTTCGTAGTGGTCGATGACCTTTTCGCTGTAAGCCATGATTCTTAATCCTCACTCATCAGAGAGTCGCTCTTGAGCCCTGAAAACCTTGGTTTTGCAGGGCCGGTTTGCGGCGACTTGAAATCAGTGTGCCGCCCACTCGATTTTCGAAATGTCGACACCGTCTTTGTACATGTCCCACAGCGGCGACAAGGTGCGCAGCTTGGTAACGGCCTCGCAGACTTTCTGCGCGGCGTAGTCGATTTCTTCTTCGGTGGTGAAACGGCCGAAGGTGAAGCGGATCGAGCTGTGTGCCAGTTCGTCGTTGCGGCCCAGGGCGCGCAGTACATACGAAGGCTCGAGCGATGCCGAGGTGCAGGCCGAACCGGACGAAACCGCCAGATCCTTGAGCGCCATGATCAGCGACTCGCCTTCAACATAGTTGAAGCTCAGGTTCAGGTTATGCGGTACGCGGGCGGTCATGCTGCCGTTGATGTACAGCTCTTCCAGGCCTTCGACCTGCTTGAAGAAACGGTCGCTCAGGGCTTTGATACGGATGTTCTCGGCTGCCATGTCTTCCTTGGCTACGCGGAACGCTTCACCCATGCCGACGATCTGGTGGGTCGCCAGGGTGCCGGAACGCATGCCACGCTCGTGACCGCCGCCGTGCATGGTCGCTTCGATGCGAACACGCGGCTTGCGGCTGACGTACAGCGCGCCGATGCCTTTAGGGCCGTAGGTTTTGTGGGCAGAGAACGACATCAGGTCGACTTTCAGCTTCGACAGGTCGATCTCGACCTTGCCGGTGGACTGAGCAGCGTCGACGTGGAACAGGATGCCCTTGGAGCGGGTCAGTTCGCCGATGGCTGCGATGTCGTTGATGGTGCCGATTTCGTTGTTCACGTGCATGACCGAAACCAGGATGGTGTCGTCGCGCAAGGCGGCTTCGATCATCTCTGGTGTGACCAGGCCGTCGGTGCGAGGCTCGAGGTAGGTGACTTCGAAGCCTTCACGCTCCAGTTGGCGCATGGTGTCGAGGACAGCCTTGTGCTCAATCTTGGTGGTGATCAGGTGTTTGCCTTTGGTCGCATAGAAATGCGCCGCACCCTTGATTGCCAGGTTATCGGACTCGGTGGCACCGGAGGTCCAGACGATTTCACGCGGATCGGCGTTGACCAGGTCGGCGACTTGACGACGAGCGTTTTCGACGGACTCTTCAGCTTTCCAGCCGAACACGTGGGAACGGGACGCCGGGTTACCGAAGTTTCCGTCGACCAGCAGGCATTCACTCATCTTTTGCGCAACACGCGGATCAACCGGGGTGGTCGCAGAGTAATCAAGGTAAATCGGCAATTTCATGGACTATCTCCTAATCAGGCTGGCTGGCGTACCGCTTTGCTCTCTGGCTGTCATTCGACGGCGGACGCTTCAATCTTGTCCAGGCGTGGCGCCTTGCTGTTGCAACGGCGCTGGTCCTGACGCTGGGCTACTTCTTGCACCTCACGGCGAGTTACAAGGTCAGCCAAGCTGATACCGCTCAGAAATTCGTGAATCTGCAGGCTCAGATCGCACCACAAGTGGTGGGTCAGGCAGGTGTCGCCTTGATGGCAATCACCCTGGCCTTGGCATTTGGTCGCATCGACCGATTCGTTCACCGCATCGATCACCTGGGCGACCTGGATGCCCTGCATGTCGCGGGACAGCTGGTAGCCGCCGCCCGGGCCACGAACGCTGGAGACCAGATTGCTGCGGCGCAATTTGGCGAAAAGCTGTTCGAGGTAGGACAGGGAGATGCCTTGGCGCTCGGAGATATCGGCCAGAGACACCGGCCCGTGCTGCGCGTGCAACGCCAGGTCGAGCATGGCGGTTACGGCGTATCGGCCTTTTGTAGTCAGTCGCATGGACAATTACCACGGAGTTCGGAATGGGGCGAGTATGCAATTCCCGAGTATTTAAGTCAACTATAAGACCTAGTACTTTAGTCAGGATTACCCGCAAAAGAGCGCGCGCATCATAGCAAAGGCTGGCGGCGTACAGCCAGCAATTGCGCGTTATCGTTCTTCGCGGGCAAGCCTCGCTCCTACAGGATCGGCGCAACTGTGTAGGAGCGAGGCTTGCCCGCGAAGGGGTCGGCGCGGTTTAACTGGCCTGGCTCTGATCCTTGTCCTTCACACAGGCAAAGTCTTCCTCGCGAAGCTCAGGCAGATCTTTCGCACAGTAATTGCTGCCCAGATCCTTCAACGCCCCGCACATCCCCTCCAGACGACCATCGACCGCCTGCAGGTGATCGAGCAATTGGTTAATAGCCCGCGCCACCGGGTCCGGCATGTCTTCGCCAACACCGTAGGCATCGAAACCGATCTTCTCGGCCATGGCCTTGCGCTTGGCGTCCTGCTCTTCATCGGACTTGACGATGATCCGCCCCGGAATCCCGACCACCGTCGCCCCGGCCGGAACCGCCTTGGTAACGACGGCGTTGGAGCCGACCTTTGCGCCCGCGCCCACCGTGAAAGGACCGAGCACCTTGGCGCCCGCCCCGACCACCACGCCATCTTCCAGCGTCGGATGACGCTTGCCCTTGTTCCAGCTGGTGCCGCCGAGGGTTACACCCTGATAAAGGGTCACATCGTTGCCGATCTCGGCGGTCTCACCGATGACGATGCCCATGCCATGGTCAATAAAGAAGCGACGCCCGACCTTGGCGCCCGGATGGATCTCGATCCCGGTCAGCCAGCGACCGAAGTTCGACACCAGCCGCGCCAGCCACTTCCAGCCCATACCCCACAAGGCCGATGACAGGCGATGGATCCAGATGGCATGCATGCCGGGGTAGCAGGTCAGGACTTCAAAGGCGTTGCGCGCTGCCGGGTCACGATGGAAAACACTCTGGATATCTTCACGCAAACGCTCGAACATTTTTAATCCTTCCGCTTTAGAAGCTCGCCACGGGCCGCTTTCTGGGTTTCCGTGAGGATGCCACGCAATATATTCATTTCCGCCCGGCTCACCGAGCTGCGACCGTACAACCGGCGCAGGCGCGCCATTAAGTGCCGTGGTTTTTCCGGATCGAGGAATTCGATGGCCACCAGGGTCTGCTCCAGATGCTCATAGAATCGCTCCAGCTCATCCATGGTCGCCAGCTCACCACTTTTAGTGGACGCCACCTCATCCTTCTCGACCTTGCTCGGCTGGCCTTGGGCCGCGAGCCAGGACATGCGCACTTCATAACTCAACACTTGCACCGCTGCCCCAAGGTTCAACGAACTGAACTCAGGGTCAGATGGGATGTGCACGTGATAATGACATCGCTGCAGCTCTTCGTTGGTCAGGCCGGAATCTTCACGGCCAAAGACCAAGGCAATCTCGGCGCCCGACGCGGCTTCCTCGACCACTTTCACACCGCATTCGCGGGGATCGAGCAACGGCCAGGGAATGCGACGGTCACGGGCGCTGGTGCCAAGAACCAGATTGCAGCCGACCAGGGCATCTTCCAAGGTGGCGACGACTTGCGCGTTTTCAAGGATGTCCCCGGCGCCGGAAGCACGGGCATCGGCCTCGTGGTGCGGGAACAACCGCGGTTCGACCAGCACCAGCCGCGACAGGCCCATGTTCTTCATGGCACGCGCAGCCCCGCCGATGTTGCCGGGGTGGCTGGTATTGACCAGGACGACACGAATGTTATGCAGCACGGGAGGCAATCTCGCACACAGAATTGGGGAGCAGAATCTTACAGCTCAACCTACCGTTAAGCTATGAAAGCGAACACCAACCTTCACCTGTAGAAAAGTTCTGATAGAATGCCCGGCTTTCTTTAACAACCTTAGGTGACACATCCATGCAGCCCATGCTGAATATCGCGCTGCGCGCCGCCCGCAGCGCCAGTGAATTGATCTTCCGCTCCATCGAGCGCCTGGATACCATCAAGGTCGACGAAAAAGACGCCAAGGATTACGTATCCGAGGTGGATCGCGCCGCCGAACAGAAAATCATCGACGCGCTGCGCAAGGCCTACCCGAATCACTCGATCCGGGGTGAAGAAACCGGCATGCACGCCGGCACCGGGATCGAAGGCGAAGAATACCTGTGGATCATCGATCCGCTGGACGGCACCACCAACTTCCTGCGCGGCATTCCTCACTTCGCCGTCAGTATCGCCTGCAAATACCGCGGCCGCCTGGAGCACGCTGTTGTTCTGGACCCGGTTCGCCAGGAAGAATTCACCGCCAGCCGTGGTCGCGGCGCTCAACTGAACGGTCGTCGCCTGCGCGTCAGCGGCCGCACCAGTCTGGACGGCGCCCTACTTGGTACCGGCTTCCCGTTCCGCGACGACCAGATGGACAACCTCGACAACTACCTGGGCATGTTCCGCGCCCTGGTGGGCCAGACCGCCGGCATCCGCCGTGCAGGTTCGGCGAGCCTGGACCTGGCCTACGTGGCTGCCGGCCGTTTCGACGCCTTCTGGGAGTCGGGCCTGTCCGAGTGGGACATGGCGGCAGGCGCCCTGCTGATCCAGGAAGCCGGCGGCTTGGTGAGCGACTTCACCGGCGGCCACGACTTCCTTGAAAAAGGCCATATCGTTGCCGGTAACACCAAGTGCTTCAAGGCAGTATTGACGGCGATCCAGCCGCACCTGCCGGCTTCGCTGAAGCGCTAAGCCACTGCCCCCAAAAAAAAGCACCCTTCGGGGTGCTTTTTTTATGCCTGGAATCCACCCCTGCCACACCACAGACCCAATGTAGGAGTGAGCCTGCTCGCGATAGCGATGCATCAGTCACCACCTGTTTCGAATGATAGATTGCTATCGCGAGCAGGCTCACCCCTACAAGGGTTAGCGGTGTCGCTTAAATCGTGGACACAAAAAAAGCACCCCGCAGGATGCTTCTTTTTGAATCTGAAACCCCACTATTTAGCGGTTCTCTTCATTCTGCGACAGGACCAGTTTGCCTTCCTTGTCGACCGGAATCTGGTTGCCCGGATCACGATCCATCCGCACTTTGCCTTCCTTGCCATCCAGCGAGTAACGAACGTCGTAACCCACCACTTTGTCGCTGATGTCATTCACCGTGTTACAACGGGTTTGAGTCGTGGTGTAGGTATCACGCTCCTGCATGCCTTCCTGCACCTTGTTGCCCGCATAACCGCCACCGACCGCACCGGCCACTGTAGCGATTTTCTTGCCCGTACCACCACCGATCTGATTGCCCAACAGGCCACCAGCCAAGGCGCCGACCACCGTACCGGCAATTTGGTGTTGATCTTTCACCGGCGCTTGCCGGGTCACTGCTACATCCTTGCACACTTCACGTGGCGTCTTGATTTGTGTCTTGACCGGTTCAACGGCTAGCACTTGCGCATACTCAGGGCCGCTTTTAACCAGGCTGTAGGTGGCAACAGCACCCCCGGCAGTTACACCGACAGCACCCAATACCGCACCAACCAGCAACGACTTGTTCACATGAACCTCCTGACCATCACATGCGGGCAAAGCCCGCGCTTCTCCCAGCCTTGGAGCATAAAAAAAGGCGCGAGTTCAACTCGCGCCTTTTTGGGCTGACAGCTGGAAAAGCGATGGCCGTTATGGACGGTCGTCGATTTCCTTCTCGCTCGCCGCAGGAGGAATCAAATCCTCGCTGTTCAGGTTCAGCCAGATCAGCACCACGTTCGCGATGTAGATCGACGAGTAAGTACCCGCCAGAACACCGATAAACAGGGCAATGGAGAAGCCGAACAGGTTGTCGCCACCGAAGAACAACAGGGCCGCGATCGCCAGCAAGGAGGAGATCGACGTCGCCATGGTCCGCAGCAGGGTTTGCGTGGTCGAGATGTTGATGTTCTCGATGAGGCTGGCCTTGCGCAGTACCCGGAAGTTCTCACGAACCCTGTCGAATACCACGATGGTGTCGTTGAGCGAGTAACCAATGATCGCCAATACCGCCGCCAGCACCGTCAGGTCGAAGGTAATCTGGAAGAACGACAGGATACCGACGGTCACGATCACGTCGTGGATCAGCGAAACGATGGCACCGACCGCAAACTTCCACTGAAAGCGGAAAGCCAGGTAGATCAGGACACCGCCCAGCGCCATCAGCATGCCGAGGCCGCCCTGGTCGCGCAGTTCTTCACCGACCTGAGGACCGACAAACTCGACGCGCTTGACCGTCGCCGGGTTGTCGCCGCCAACCTTCAGCAGCGCTTCTGCCACTTGATGGCCCAGCTGCGGGTCTTCACCCGGCATGCGTACCAGCAAATCGGTAGTCGCACCGAAGCTCTGCACGATCGCCTCGTTATAACCCGAGGTGACCAGTTGCTCACGCACCTTGGTGACATCGGCCGGACGATCGTAGGTCAGCTCGATGAGCGTACCACCGGTGAAGTCCAGACCCCAGTTCATGCCCTTGGTGGCGACACTGAACAAAGCCAGTACGGTAAGGAACAATGTGACGCCGAACGCAACGTTGCGAACGCCCATGAAGTTGATTGTACGTAACATGGCAGCCCCTTAAATCCACAACTTCTTGAAGTCACGACCGCCGAAGATCAGGTTGACCATCGCGCGGGTCACCATAATGGCCGTGAACATCGAGGTAAAGATCCCGAGGGACATGGTCACTGCGAAACCTTTGACCGGGCCGGTGCCCATCGCAAAGAGAATCCCGCCGACCAGCAACGTTGTCAGGTTGGAGTCGAGGATCGCGGTAAATGCCCGGCTGAAGCCTTCGCTGATTGCCCGCTGTACGGTCATGCCCGCCGCGATCTCTTCACGAATCCGCGAGAAGATCAGTACGTTGGCATCGACCGCCATACCCATGGTCAATACGATACCGGCGATACCCGGCAGGGTCAGCGTTGCACCCAACAGCGACATCAGGGCCAGCAGCAACACCATGTTCACCGTCAGAGCGACGGTGGCGATGATGCCGAAGAAGCGGTAGATGGCGATGATGAACAGCGAGACAAACAGCATGCCCCACAGCGACGCATCGACACCCTTGGTGATGTTGTCGGCACCCAGGCTCGGGCCAATGGTGCGCTCTTCAGCGAAGTACATCGGTGCAGCCAGACCACCGGCACGCAACAGCAGCGCCAGTTCGGACGACTCACCCTGACCGTTCAGGCCAGTGATGCGGAATTGAGCACCCAGCGGCGACTGGATGGTCGCCAGGCTGATGATCTTCTTCTCTTCCTTGAAGGTTTGAACCGCTACGTCTTTCTCAACGCCGTTCACCATTTGCTTGGTGTACGTGGTGACTGGACGCTGCTCGATGAAGATCACCGCCATGCTGCGACCAACGTTGCTGCGAGTCGCACGACTCATCAGCTCGCCACCGTGACCATCCAGACGGATGTTCACTTCTGGCGTACCTTGCTCGCCGAAGCCAGCCTTGGCGTCAGTCACCTGGTCACCGGTGATGATCAGGCCACGCTCGATCTGTGCCGATGGACGATTACCTTCACGGAACTCAAAAGTCTCGGAAGTGGCTTTCGAAGCGCCCGGCTCAGCAGCCAGACGGAACTCAAGGTTGGCCGTCTTGCCGAGGATACGCTTGGCTTCTGCGGTGTCCTGCACGCCTGGCAGCTCAACCACGATGCGGTTGGCGCCCTGACGTTGAACGATCGGCTCGGCAACACCCAGCTCGTTGACGCGGTTACGTACCGTGGTCAAGTTCTGCTTGATGGAGTATTCACGGATTTCCGCCAGCTTGGCCGGGGTCATCGCCAGACGAAGCACCGCCTGACCATTGAGGTCGGCCGGAACAATGTCGAAATCGTTGAAGTTCTTGCGGATCAGTGCACGGGCCTGTTCGCGGGAAGCTTCATCACTGAAACCCAGCTGAATGGCGCCGTTGAGTTGCGGCAGGCTGCGATAACGCAGTTTCTCTTTACGCAACAGGCTCTTCACATCGCCTTCGTACACTTTCAAGCGTGCGTCGAGGGCTTTGTCCATGTCCACTTCGAGCAGGAAGTGCACACCACCGGACAAGTCCAGACCCAGCTTCATCGGGTGCGCGCCCAGGCTGCGCAGCCATTGCGGGGTGGTTTGTGCCAGGTTCAGTGCAACGACGTAGTCATCACCCAACGCCTTGCGCACGACGTCTTTGGCCGGCAGCTGATCTTCAGCCTTGGTCAGACGAATCAGACCGCCCTTGCCGTTCGCAGCCAGCGTGGCTGCCTTGACGTTGATCCCGGATTCCTTGAGCGCAACGCTCACACGGTCCAGATCAGCCTGATTGACTTGCAGCGCAGTGCTTGCACCGCTGACCTGAATGGCCGGGTCATCAGGATATAAATTGGGAGCGGAATAAATCAGACCGACCGCCAGCACCGCCAGGATCAGAATGTATTTCCACAGAGGGTATTTGTTCAGCATCACGCCGCCCGTTTATGACGCGGGGCGCCTTGCGCGCCCCGTCGATTGAATATGAAGTTGAAACTTAGATCGCTTTCAGCGTGCCTTTTGGCAGCGTGGCGGCAATGGCGCCTTTCTGGAATTTCATTTCGACAGTGTCGGAAACTTCCAGAACCACGAAATCATCAGCCACTTTAGTGATCTTGCCGGCGATGCCGCCGGTGGTCACAACTTCGTCGCCTTTCTGCAGGCTGCTCAGCAGGTTCTTCTGCTCTTTGGCGCGCTTGGCCTGTGGACGCCAGATCATCAGGTAGAAGATGACCAGGAAACCGACCAGGAAAATCCACTCAAAACCGCCACCCATAGGGCCGGCAGCTGCCGGTGCAGCAGCGTCAGCCATGGCATTAGAGATAAAAAAGCTCATTTAGCACTCCAGTTGCAAATGTTGAATCTTGGGGTCAGAAAACTCAGTCCAAAGGCGGAACAGGTAACCCGCGTTTGGCGTAGAAGGCATCGACAAAGGCGGCCAATGTACCCTGTTGAATAGCCTCGCGCAAACCAGCCATAAGCACTTGATAATGACGCAAGTTATGGATGGTATTGAGCATGCTCCCCAGCATTTCGCCGCACTTGTCCAGGTGATGCAGATAAGCGCGGGAGAAGTTCTGGCAGGTATAGCAATCGCAGGTCGGATCGAGCGGCGAATCATCATGGCGATGGAACGCGTTTCGGATCTTCAGCACGCCGGTATCAATGAACAGATGCCCATTGCGGGCATTACGGGTTGGCATCACGCAATCGAACATGTCCACACCGCGGCGCACACCCTCAACCAGATCTTCCGGTTTGCCAACGCCCATAAGGTAACGAGGTTTGTCAGCCGGCATCTGGCCCGGCAGGTAATCCAGCACCTTGATCATTTCGTGCTTGGGCTCGCCCACCGACAGGCCGCCGATGGCCAGGCCATCGAAGCCGATCTGGTCGAGGCCTTCCAGGGAGCGCATGCGCAAATCCTGGTGCATGCCGCCCTGAACGATGCCGAACAGCGCCGCCGTGTTGTCGCCATGGGCTTCTTTGGAACGCTTGGCCCAACGCAACGACAGCTCCATGGAAATCCGCGCGACGTCTTCGTCGGCCGGGTACGGCGTGCATTCGTCGAAAATCATCACGATGTCCGAGCCCAGGTCACGCTGGACCTGCATCGACTCTTCCGGACCCATGAACACTTTGGCGCCGTCGACCGGAGAAGCGAAGGTCACGCCCTCCTCCTTGATCTTGCGCATCGCGCCGAGGCTGAACACTTGAAAACCGCCGGAGTCAGTCAGAATCGGGCCTTTCCACTGCATGAAATCGTGCAGGTCGCCGTGTTTCTTGATCACTTCAGTGCCAGGACGCAGCCACAAGTGGAAGGTGTTGCCCAGAATGATTTCCGCGCCGATCGCGACGATATCCCGCGGCAGCATGCCCTTGACGGTGCCGTAGGTGCCCACCGGCATGAACGCCGGGGTCTCGACGGTACCGCGCGGGAAGGTCAAACGACCGCGACGAGCCTTGCCGTCAGTAGCAAGCAACTCAAACGACATACGACTTTGGCGACTCATTCTTTGTCCTCAGGGCCACGTGGTGCGGGGTTACGGGTGATAAACATCGCATCACCGTAGCTGAAAAAGCGGTATTCATGCTCCACGGCGGCTTTATAAGCGGCCATGGCTTCGGGATAACCGGCGAACGCCGAAACCAGCATCAACAGCGTGGATTCGGGCAAATGAAAGTTGGTGACCAGGGCATCGACCACATGAAACGGCCGCCCAGGATAGATAAAGATGTCTGTATCGCCGCTGAACGGCTTGAGCACGCCATCGCGCGCGGCGCTTTCCAGGGAACGCACGCTGGTGGTCCCCACGGCAATCACCCGACCACCGCGAGCCCGGCAAGCCGCGACGGCATCGACCACGTCCTGGCCGACTTCCAGCCATTCGCTGTGCATGTGGTGATCTTCGATCTTCTCGACCCGCACCGGCTGGAACGTACCCGCCCCCACGTGCAAGGTCACGAACGCCGTCTCGACGCCCTTGGCGGCAATCGCCTCCATCAGCGGCTGATCGAAATGCAGCCCCGCCGTCGGCGCCGCCACCGCGCCCAGGCGCTCGGCGTACACCGTCTGATAACGCTCGCGGTCCGAGCCTTCATCCGGACGATCTATATAAGGAGGCAACGGCATGTGCCCGACGCGGTCGAGCAGCGGCAACACCTCTTCGGCAAACCCCAGCTCGAACAACGCATCATGACGCGCCAGCATTTCAGCCTCGCCACCGCCGTCGATCAGGATCTTCGAACCCGGTTTCGGCGACTTGCTGGACCGCACATGGGCCAGCACGCGATGACTGTCGAGCACCCGCTCCACCAGAATCTCCAGCTTGCCGCCGGAAGCCTTCTGGCCAAACAGCCGCGCCGGAATCACCCGGGTATTGTTGAACACCATCAAATCGCCCGGGCGCAAATGCTCGAGCAAATCAGTGAATTGACGGTGCGCCAGGGCGCCGCTGACCCCATCCAGGGTCAACAGGCGACTGTTGCGACGCTCGGCCAAAGGGTGGCGAGCGATCAGCGAATCAGGGAGTTCGAAAGTAAAGTCAGCAACGCGCATGATGGGGTTCGTCTAGCAGGGGCCGGAAGTCTAGCCGAAATAGTGAAAATTCTCTATGTACCTGATTGACCGACGGTAATCTCATCTCTATACTTCGCCGCCATTGAGCCCTGATGGCGGAATTGGTAGACGCGGCGGATTCAAAATCCGTTTTCGCAAGAAGTGGGAGTTCGAGTCTCCCTCGGGGCACCAAAATTAAGAAAGGTCTTGCTTAGCAAGGCCTTTTTTTTCGCCTACAGAAAAGTGACCGTCACCCCACCGACCTGTAGGAGCTACCGAAGGCTGCGATCTTTTGATCTTGCTTTCAAGGCACCACGACCCAAACCCGCCCTGCCAACGAATCAAGGATTCACACAATGGAATTGCCACTGGAAACCGTTGCCCTTTTCGCCCTCAAGCTGGCTTATGAGACTGAGGATTCGAGTCCGATTCTTCGGGATGATCCGATCATGAGTGATTATGAGCGGGAGGTGTTTGGGTTGTTGGTGCGTAGAGGTGATGTCGAGGGGATTCAGTTTCGAGTGGCGCACTGTGTCGGTTTGGCGCTGGAGGCTATCGGAGGTGTTGATACGCCGCTTGGGCGTGAGCTGCATCGGTTGTCAGCTGATTTTGGCAATGCGCGGACGATGGAGCAGCTTGAAGCACCGGCCATTGCGCTCAAGGACTACTTGAAAATTATCCAATGAAGAAGCCAACAGCCCAAAATACGGGTACGCCTAGTGGCGCACCGACTTTTGCCGACTTACATCGACGAATGAAAAATTTCTCCTGTTTCTATATAAGAAAATGGGCCATCCCGCTTAACTTTCAATAGAGTAGTAAAACAATCATCCTGCTCATGCATACCACTACAATCTAGTTAAAATCTTTGGATAGGTTTTTCATGTTCATGCGCTCAACAGTCTTTCCAGTACGATGCAACTTATAATTTATATAGCTGGAAATACGAGTATCGTGAGTAGAAAGTATCAACTGATGATCTTGAAATTCGTATTTTAGCAACTGAATCAACGAGGCCATGTTCACTTCATCCATAGACTGTACAGGGTCATCGATTAGAATAGTTTTGAGTTTTGACGGGTAAATTTTATTCATGGAAAGAGCGAACGATATAACCAAACCGGAAAGCTGCCCTGAACTCATAGTATACCAAGCATCATGCTCATCGCCTCTATTAGAACAAAACCGAATATATGGCACAGTTTCGTTTCGACTAATATCTGGAGTCCTTAAAAATATACCAGTGCCTTCAGGACGAGTCTGAAGCACCTTAGAGCTATATATATAAAACGGAATAGCTATTTGTGCGGCAATATTAGACTCGTGCTTTTGTATCTGTTGCTTGTACACAGCAGAGATCACCACTAAACGTTCTTTTTCTGCTGTAAGATTATCTATCTTTCGAGAAAGCAAAAGCTTTTTTTGAGTACTATTAGAATAAATAGAGTTGGTATGATTTCTCTCGATCGCCAAGACGTACCGCAAATCTGTTAACAAGTCAGCTTCTTTAATAGAGCCAATTGCCTCTTCGCCCAGATCAAAATATCTTAATGATTCGCGTACAGACTTCAGAGAGGGAGTGTCGCTATCAATTGGTTTTTTGAGGTGGTTGATAGCAGCCCTCAACATGACACATCGCTCTGAATAGTTCGATGAAAAATCGGTGATTTTATCGTCCACAAGAAATTTGTAATTAACCTGAGCATTATCGAGCCACACCTGTACTTTCCTGAAATTAGAAAAGCGATCTGGATCAATAGCTTTCTTATCAAAAAACGCCAAAACACTTTCATTACAGTATTTTTTATATTTACCCAGAATAAAATTACAACGCTCAATCGCAGGCTCGATATAATACTTAGCAATATTATTTTTTAACGCGGTAATGGTCAGCGTACCGGTGGAAGCTTGCTCCATCAAGATCTTTTGGTGCAGCTCTATTTCTTGTATTAATTGGACAATCCCGCTTTCTTTTACAGCGCCACAAAGAGGGCAATTAACGGGTGACTCCAAGTTTTCTGATTGGAATTTCTCATAAGCCTCAAGCAGACTTTTTCTACTTGATGTCATCCTCACCAAAATCGCATTAAGCCCTTGACTATGCGCTCGCTCATTCTGAAGCTCCGCTAACTGACCAATTATTAGACTTCCAGGTGGAAACTCTTTAGAAATCAAATCGAGAAAGTCAATAGATAGACTTTGATTGTCGTTTTCTGCCGCATCACATATATCTTGTAACAGATCTAGCCTTGTCCGAAGCTTTTGGTGCTTTGCTCTACTTCGATGTAGGCGCTCAATATCAGAATAATCGGTAGCCATACCCAAACAAAGAAGGTCATTAAGTTGCTGATCTCTTCCATCAAGCAACAAATCCACTATATGATTAAATTTTAGAGCCTCATAAACGTAAGGATTTTTAACAAAAAACAACAAAACATTAATACTATCTACTAAGGAAGAATAACCCTCAGGCGTCAGATTATTAGCTGCCAGAGACTCCGGAAGCACTAACACACCCGAGGGACTCAAGTTGTTTTCCCTTTGATCAACCTCAGATGGCTTAATCGTTTGAAGCTGCGCATCAATTGAAAAAACAGACTCTTTGTGAGATTTTATCTTCGCCTCAAGAGCTTTTTTTAGCCTTTCCAACTTCAGCAAATCATTCGTCTGAAGACTCGTCCCAAACAAATGGCTTAACTGCTTGTGTCGATTACCTTCATTATTCTTCTTTAAAAAACCGCTAGTTTCTTCTTGCTGTATATAATGTTGTATATGAAACAAACTGGCTAGCGATTTAAGACCTATGAGGTTTTCAATGAAACCCTGTTCCAGATCAAACCACTCATCACCTACATGATTTGAGCACTTATAATGCCTAATGATACTCGACTTATAATCACGAACAGAAGCTTTTGTGCCTTTAATATTGGCTTCGATAACTGAGCGTATCGTATAGACCTCACTTGAGATCGTATCACTTAGTTCCAAAAGTATTTCTGTTTTACGATCAGTGACATTCTTTAGTAGATGGTTATTTTTGGCCTTAGAATCAGTCGCACCGCCCGCTGCATCGATACGACTAATGCCGCCAGTGAAACTTATTTCAACGGCGTCAAACAAGGTGGTTTTTCCAAACCCATTCGGGCCATCGAACACAACCATATCTAGATTACGAAAATCTAATATTATCTCTTTACTTATTGATTTAAAGTTATCAATTTGCAACTTTGCCAACTTAAACATCTTCCACCCCTTCAATGGAAGTTATCCACTCTTCAACAGAGGCCTGACTATCATCTAAGACACTTAACAATTCCGCGCATTTCTCCCCAAGCTGACGTGCTTCGAGCTCTTTTTCAATCTCTAAAGAAAGATCAATCTGCTTCTCTGCACTCAAACTATAAGTTAGAAATGGTAGTTTTGTGTACAACTTCGATACTATACGAAATAACACATCATTATCTTGATCACGAAAACGCATAAATCTTGTATAGTCATGCATCACTAAAGCCAATGCATCCTTGACTTGCCCAGACTCGAGTGATACCAGCTCTCGTTTTATAGTCGACAATTCTTCCGCGTTAAAAATTATAAGACTTTTCTTAAAAAAATATGGATTCTCTTCCACTTCGGATATTTTTCGATTTATAACACTCTGCGATCTCGTATCTACTTTATACTCGTAATTTTTTAGCAAGACCAAGTTTGTATTTTTTTCAGCACCGTCGGTGATACTAAAAAAATAGCTTAATAATGCATGCAGTTCAGCTTGAAGCGGGTCGATTTCAGCAGTTGTTCGACGCGTAATGTCCATAACAACAAAGAATTCATCCGGCGTATCGCACTCTTTCGCATATAGTACTGCGCCATCATTAACAAATACATCGGATCGTACATAACCGTAAGCGTTGAAAATACAGCCCATTAAATTGATCATACTTCACTCATTTATTTTCTTTAGAGCGTTCTCAATCGAAATTAGCTTCGTCGTTAATTTTTCTGTAAATATCGGATATGGCGAATCTTTTACAAAGTCCTCCCCAATCATAGGCGGCTGAATCGCTCGACTTATTTGGCCGTCGTCCTTGGACTTTATAGTTATGAAATGGTAATCGTAAATTAGTGAATCAGTAAATGCATCAGTTGCACATGCATTCGTAATGGCGAGTGATAGTCGATTGTAAATTCTTTCAGGTGTACCCGGTAGTGATTCAATATTTATAAAGCTTGGGGCGTAACGAAGACTTTTACTACAAACAGGGTGGAAATACTTTAATGGCGACTTGACACTCAATATAAACTTTAGAAATACATTTTCAAAGTCAGTTTGAGAAAACACCTTCTGATAGTACATATCAAGGGGTGCCACTCTCTTGTAATTAGGTAAGCACTGTTGCAGCTTTGTATGCAATTCGGCCTTGGAAAGCTTGGATAAAACTGTATCTCGATAGTGCCTAAGCGCGGTCAAATAACCAGACCACTCTTCGAACAAGAGCGATTCCTCTTCCTCAATATAATCAGAAAGCGCATCTAAAATCTTACTCTCGTACAAATCTAGGGCATTTTCAAGAAACAGCTTAGAAAGCAACTCAAAGTAGGTATTATCCTGAATACGCATATCGCGTTTCAAAACAGCCACGAGTGTACAAAATGACAGGGGTAAAACTATTTTTGCGTATTTCCCATCAATTACTTCAGCATCATTAATTTGTTTATGGCGGTGCTGAATATGCAATTCCACCTCAGACAGCAAAGCACTTTTATAACAATCATAGCTGGCACTCGACAAAAGCGCACAATCGCCAGGCGAAATAATTTTCTTTATATGCTCTATCAGAGCTTTAATTTCACAATTCAACTCTTCATCTTTAAAAGCAATCTTAAAACCCATTGAGGGGCGTTGCATTATAATTATATTATGATCTTCTAGACTTTTATCAGTGAGAGCGGCCTTTACGTCGGATGACGACCATACGTAATCTTCCAAAGAAAGAGTTGGAGGTGATATTTTTTCGCATGTGTGAAGATAGGTAGGAACTGCACTTTTATATGCATTCTTGTGAAGCAGAGCATGTTCATTAAGGCATTTACTGATTGGAGCCTGAAAGGGCAGGGAGAGCTTGATGATTTTACTCTGCCAATCCGGCGTTAAAAACAGTTCATTCGTTAGCAACCCACACGCTTTCAATTCACCGATAGCTTTGCTTGTATTTTTTTCAAGATTTTCAACTTGAAAAACACCCAAATAGTTTTGGATGTCCGACTTAGCTATTGCACCTAGCCGCCTTGTAAGAATTGTGTCTATCGCATCCTTATAAGAATTAAACTGGGACCCCTTATAATGTTTCACCTGATGAAGCGAAACATATTTTTCGTTATTTTTTATAGAAAAATCTTCTATCCACTCATACTCTAGGGAGTACGAACTCACAAAATCGTCAAAGTCAGCGAGATCTAGACCCTCGCTTAACTTTTCATAAATCAAATTTAACGCGACATATAGACCAACTTTTCCTTGATAATTAAAGCCATTCCACGAAGGTGTTGCGTCGTGTAGCGTAGACTTACTTCCTTTTTCTTCCATTCCCTATAACTTCCGCGTGGATTCCGGACATTCAAGTACGTGACGTTACGACATACCGAACCATAATGTCAAACTGACACCCCACACCAATTCTGCTGATTCGCTCAGTTTAAAAACTTTTCTATTGATGAATAGCAATAATAATTCACGCTTGAATAAGGTTAAATCCTATTTAACGTCAACCAAGTCACGACATGGGAAAAGATCACGTTTTTTTCATCATGAATTTGCAGAGCCTCAATTGGCCCCATTTGTAACTATCCATCCTTCAGTCGATGTCAAGGCCTCTGCTTGCTTGCCCGCATTACCAATAGACCCATACCGACACAAACTATATTTTCTCGTTAGGTAACTAATGGAATGTGGTCTCACCAGCGCATCTTGTCGGTCAGTTTGGAGAGAGACATTTGAAAGTTGCAACTGAAGAGTACACACGATAACCTCCCACCGTCGCTGCCAATTCAGCGACCGGGTGTGGAAACCCGTGTAATTCAAGGCGCAACAGCGCCCCCATCACGTCTGCCGGCGCTTTTTTTATGCCTGCGGCGTGAGTTATGGCGGCTGTGCGTGGGACGTCTTCGGGCGTGCCGGTTTCCTTGATTCCCGGTTTTCCACCCTGCGCACAGCTGTCACCCATTCGTGTGGAAACGAATGCGGCAGCTTCACATATCAAGGAGTCTGATAATGCGCAGCATCAATCCGTACAAAATCTGGCTTTTCCCTCAACGCGACTCCCGGTTGCGTGACGCCCCACGATCCACCCTCTCCCACCGCCTCTCCCTCACCGGAAGTGGCAAATGACCGATCAATCCGAACTCAAAACCATCGGCCTAACCCCAGCCATCTACTGCTCCGACCAACCACTCTTCCACGTCACTCGTGGCGTCCCCCTCGGCGATGCCCTATCCATGGCTTCTGACTTTCTCTTCCTCGCCAAGAAGCTGAACGAAGATGCCGCCTATGCCACAGACACCGACCGCCACTCTTGGGCCGCGCATTATTTGACGGCGATGAGTAAGGCGGTGGTTGATGACGCAGTGAAGGTGCTGACTCGGGATCGGGCTTCTGCATCGACGGCTAAGCAGCAGACGTCGGAGAAGTCTGAAGCGTAGCGGTTGAACGATGGCGGGATGGTTTTGATGCCTGTCGTTGTTTGGTATGACGCTTGGGGGAGTGAGCTGCTTGGGAGGGTCGCCGGGCATTGGCATTGATGTTGGCTGGTCTGGCGCTTTCGCGGGCAAGCCCGCTCCCACATTGGATGTGTATTTAGCCAGATGGAGCCCCGAGTTTTTCGGGGCTTTTTCGTGTTTAGGTCACAGCAAGTGCTGGGATATCAGCTTTGATATTTCAACCATCGACGTCCTGCCGGTGAATTCGAATTTCACTTTTCCCAACGACGAGAAGTAAATCTCCAGTTCGGAGTCCAGGTCGAACGTGCCAGAGGTTTCCACCGAGTACGCCACGATGTTTTTGTAGGGCAATGAGGTGAAGTCTTTTTTGCTGCCGGTGATGCCTTGGACGTTGACCGCGATGATGCGTTTGTTGGTAAACACCACGCCGTCGCGCATGGATTTATAAGAGTCGATGACGTGTTCGCCGTCGATCAAAAGGTCGGAAACGCGTTCGGCGTATTCGTCGTTTTGCTTGAGTTTGAAGAATCCTTTGTTGTTGAAATCAATCATCTGTCTTTCCCTGGTTTTTAAATGAACATCGCGAGCATGGCTTCCTGCCGCATTTCCCACTGCGCCGCCGCGCCCCCTACTCCACCTGATCGCTCGCCCGCACTGCAATCTCAATCGCTCGAATACTGATCGCCGCAAATATCGCGGTCATCAGCACCCCGTTAAACCCCAGCAAAATCGCCAGAATCCGCGAGACGGCCAGTTTGGGAACGAGTTCTCCATAACCGATGGTCAGGCCGGTCACGAATGCGAAGTAGATACCGTCAAATGGATTCCAGCCTTCCAGATAGCTGATGATCAGGCCGAACAGCACGATAACAAACAGCAGGATGGAAAAAATCGGCCAGACAACGTGAAGGTAGAACCGCACTGCTTTGTAGAACTCTCGACGAACGTGCGCTGCATGAGTGGTGTTCATGTCTTGGCCCCTTTGGGGGTTAGCTTGACCGGCAATTGAATGCACGGCGTATATACACCCCATCAGCTTGGCACAAGCGAACTCGATGCTCCGCTCATCGCGCTCAAGGATTTTCTGAAAGATATTCACCTGGCGAACGCCTTCGGCTGCGCTCTTCTAGACTCAATATAGAGTCGTAGAAAGAACCAAACACGTCGCTTTTGTGCAGATGAATCAAAGGCAGCGTGGCAAGCTGACTTTTATGCCCTTATAGAGGTGCGGCAAAGACCGCACTGGGCACAACAAGATGCCCGCCAAGGGTGCCCTGGCCAACGGCCTGAAATTGCCACGATACCGTGACGTGGTGTGAGTGCCGCAGCCGACACTTTCGGACGACCGACAACCATCTGGTTTGTCCGTGACCGTGAGGATTGCTGAATGCCTGATGAGATGTTGCACCTGCCCATGGTCAACAGCGTGCTGGAGCGCCATAAGGCCTCTGCGGGTGCACTGTTGCCCATCCTTCATGAGATTCAGGCGGGCATCGGTTACATCCCCGATGCCGCCATCCCCGAGATTGCCCACGCGCTCAATCAGAGTCAGGCCGAAGTTCGCGGGGTGATCAGCTTTTACCATGACTTCCGCACCGCGCCGCCGGCCCGGCATATCCTGCGTCTGTGTCGGGCGGAGTCGTGCAAGAGTCGCGGCGCCGAGCAGTTGGCCGCGCAATTGCGTGATCGCCTGCAATTGGACGATCACGGCAGCAGTGCCGACGGCAGCATCAGTTTGCGTCCGGTGTATTGCCTCGGGGCTTGTGCTTGCTCGCCGGCTCTGGAGCTGGATGGTCAGGTGCATGCGCGGCTCAGTGCCGAACGTCTCGATGCGTTGCTCGACGCTTGCCGGGAGGACGTATGAGCCTCTATCTATCCTGTGATTCGCTGGCCCGTGCCGTGGGTGCCGATGCGGTGGCGTCTGCCCTTGCCAGCCAGGACCTGCAACGCACCAGTTCTCGTGGCCTGTATTGGCTGGAACCCTTGCTGGAAGTGGACACCCCGCAAGGTCGGATCGGCTTTGGGCCGTTGACCACTGCCGATGTGCCGTCCGTGCTTGATGCGCTGCATGGTGATCCGTCCTCGCACCCACTGGCCTTGGGCCTGGTGGAAGAATTGCCTTATCTGAAGACCCAACAACGCCTGCTGTTCGCCCGCGCCGGCATCACCCGGCCGCTGTCGCTGGACGATTACCGGGCCCATGGCGGTTTCGAGGGTTTAACGAGGGCCGTGGCCGTTGGCGGTGAGCAAACCGCGACGGAGGTGTTCGATTCAGGCCTGCGTGGCCGTGGCGGCGCGGCGTTCCCCGCCGGGATCAAATGGCGCACGGTTCGCGCCACCCAGGCGGCGCAGAAATACATTGTGTGCAACGCCGATGAAGGCGACTCCGGCACCTTCGCCGATCGCATGTTGATGGAAGGCGACCCCTTCCTGCTGATCGAAGGCATGGCCATTGCCGGCATCACCGTCGGCGCCAGTTACGGCTACATCTATGTGCGCTCGGAATATCCACAGGCCGTCGCCACGCTGAACGAGGCGCTTGAGATTGCCCGGTCCAACGGTTACCTCGGCGCCAACGTCGGCGGCAGCGGTCAGGCCTTCGACATGGAAGTGCGCGTCGGAGCCGGCGCTTACATCTGCGGTGAAGAAACCGCCTTGCTGGACTCTCTGGAAGGCAAGCGCGGGATCGTCCGCGCCAAGCCGCCGATCCCCGCATTGAAGGGGCTGTTCGGCCAACCGACGCTGGTGCACAACGTGCTGACTCTGGCCTCGGTGCCGCTGATTCTGGCCAAGGGTGCGCAGTTCTATCGCGATTACGGTATGGGCCGTTCCCTCGGCACGATGCCTTTCCAATTGGCGGGCAATATTCGTCACGGCGGTCTGGTGGAACGGGCCTTTGGCCTGACCCTGCGCGAACTGGTGGAAGACTACGGCGGTGGCACCGCCAGTGGCCGGCCGCTGAAAGCCGCGCAGGTCGGCGGTCCGCTCGGCGCTTGGGTGCCGCCGTCGCAATTTGACACGCCGCTGGATTACGAGGCCTTCGCCGGCATTGGCGCGATGCTGGGTCACGGTGGCGTGGTGGTCGCGGACGACAGCCTGGACATGGCGCAAATGGCGCGTTTCGCCCTGCAGTTCTGTGCCGAGGAATCCTGTGGCAAATGCACGCCTTGCCGTATCGGCTCGACCCGGGGCGTTGAGGTGATTGACCGTCTGTTGGCCGCGCCGGACCAGAGCGGTCGCGATGAGCAGTTGATCATCCTCAAGGACCTGTGCGACACGATGCAATACGGTTCGCTGTGCGCCTTGGGCGGCATGGCCCCCTTTCCGGTGGTCAGCGCCCTCAAGTACTTCCCCGCCGACTTCGGTCTGCAATCTTCGGAGGCCGACCAATGATCACTCTCTTCGACCCGAACACCGATATCGATCTTGGAACGCCGGCCCGGGACAGCGACGTACAGGTCACGCTGAACATCGACGGCCGCAGCATCAGCGTGCCCGAAGGCACTTCGGTGATGCGCGCCGCCGCGCTGCTCGGCACCACCATTCCGAAACTGTGTGCCACCGACAGCCTCGAAGCCTTCGGCTCGTGCCGCATGTGCCTGGTGGAGATCGACGGCATGCGCGGTTACCCGGCGTCTTGCACCACGCCAGTCACTGAAGGCATGAGCGTGCACACCCAGACGCCAAAACTCGCGACGCTGCGGCGCAATGTCATGGAGTTGTACATCTCCGATCACCCACTGGACTGCCTGACTTGCTCGGCCAACGGCAACTGCGAACTGCAAACCGTCGCCGGCCAGGTCGGCCTGCGTGAAGTGCGTTACGGCTATGAAGGCGAGAACCATCTGGCTGACGTGAAGGACACCTCCAACCCCTACTTCGACTACGACCCGAGCAAGTGCATCGTCTGCAACCGCTGCGTGCGCGCCTGCGAAGAAACCCAGGGCACGTTTGCCCTGACCATCACCGGGCGCGGGTTTGAATCCCGGGTCGCGGCGGCCGGTGGCGATAACTTCCTCGACTCGGAATGCGTGTCCTGCGGTGCCTGTGTGCAGGCCTGCCCTACCGCGACCCTGATGGAAAAAAGCGTGGTCGAACTGGGTCAGCCTGAGCGCAGCGTGATCACCACTTGCGCTTACTGCGGTGTGGGCTGCTCGTTCCGCGCCGAGATGAAAGGCGACCAACTGGTGCGCATGGTTCCCGACAAGAACGGCCAGGCCAACCACGGCCACTCCTGCGTCAAAGGGCGCTTTGCCTGGGGCTACGCGACCCACCCGGATCGCATCACCAAACCGATGATCCGCCAGCACATCAACGACCCGTGGCAGGAAGTCAGCTGGGATGAAGCGGTGACTTACGCCGCCAGCGAATTCCGCCGGCTGCAGCAAAAATATGGCCGCGACTCCATCGGTGGCATCACCTCCAGTCGCTGCACCAACGAAGAAACCTACCTCGTCCAAAAACTGGTGCGCGCCGCGTTCGGCAACAACAACGTCGACACCTGTGCGCGGGTCTGCCACTCGCCGACTGGTTATGGCCTGAAACAGACACTGGGCGAATCTGCCGGCACCCAGAGTTTCGACTCGGTGATGCAGGCCGACGTGATCCTGGTGATGGGCGCCAACCCCAGCGACGCCCACCCGGTGTTCGCCTCCCAACTCAAACGCCGCCTGCGTGAAGGTGCGCGACTGATCGTCATCGACCCACGCCGTATTGATCTGGTGGACTCGGTGCATGCCCGCGCCGAACTGCACCTGGCCCTGCGCCCGGGCACCAACGTCGCCATGCTCAATGCGTTGGCCCACGTTATCGTCACCGAAGGCTTGCTCGACCAGGCCTTTATCGACGCCCGTTGCGAGGGCAGCGATTTCGCCCGCTGGAGCGAGTTCGTCAGCCGTGCGGAACACTCGCCGGAAGTGCTCGGCGACATTTGCGGCGTAGACGCTGCCGACATCCGTGCCGCCTCCCGTCTGTACGCGGGCGCCGGCAATGCGGCGATCTACTACGGCCTTGGCATCACCGAGCACAGCCAGGGCAGCACCGCGGTCATGGGCATCGCCAACCTCGCCATGGCCACCGGCAACATCGGCCGCGAAGGCGTGGGCGTGAACCCGCTGCGTGGGCAGAACAACGTCCAGGGCTCCTGCGACATGGGTTCGTTCCCCCACGAGCTGCCCGGCTACCGGCACATCTCCAACGAAGTGGTACGGGCGCAGTTCGAACAGGCCTGGAATGTCACCTTGCAACCTGATCCGGGCCTGCGTATCCCGAATATGTTCGAGTCGGCCCTGGCTGGCAGTTTCAAGGGTTTGTATTGCCAGGGCGAAGACATCGCCCAGAGCGACCCGAATACCCAGCACGTCACCGCGGCGCTGTCGGCCATGGAGTGCGTGGTGGTGCAGGACATTTTCCTCAACGAAACCGCCCGGTTCGCCCACGTGTTCCTGCCGGGCAGTTCGTTCTTGGAAAAAGACGGCACCTTCACCAACGCCGAGCGGCGCATCTCACGGGTGCGCAAGGTCATGGAGCCGCTGGGCGGCAAGGCTGACTGGGAAGGCACGGTGGCCTTGGCCAACGCCTTGGGCTACCCGATGAACTACAAACATCCGTCAGAAATCATGGACGAAATCGCCAGCCTGACGCCGACCTTCACCAACGTCAGCTACGCCGCACTGGACAGCCACGGCAGCCTGCAATGGCCGTGCAACGCCGCGGCGCCGGACGGCACGCCGACCATGCACATCGAGGAATTCGTGCGCGGCAAAGGGCGCTTCATGCTCACCGGGTACGTGCCCACCGAGGAGAAGGTCAACAATCGTTACCCGCTGCTGCTGACCACCGGGCGCATCCTCAGTCAGTACAACGTCGGTGCTCAGACCCGGCGAACCGAAAACGTCGCCTGGCACGACGAGGACCGCCTGGAAATCCACCCGACCGATGCCGAGAGCCGTGGCATCAACGAAGGCGACTGGGTCGGTATCGGCAGCCGCGCCGGCCAGACCGTGCTGCGTGCGCGGGTCACTGAACGGGTCGCGCCGGGCGTGGTGTACACCACCTTCCACTTCCCGGAATCGGGGGCCAACGTGATCACCACCGACAACTCCGACTGGGCCACCAACTGTCCGGAGTACAAGGTCACCGCCGTGGAAGTCAGCCGCGTCTACCACCCTTCCGAGTGGCAAAAACGCTATCAGGCCTTCAGTGATGAACAGGACCGTCTGCTCAAGGAACGCCGGCATGCCCGTGGCGCTAAAGCGGAGGTGCGCCGATGAGTACGCAGAACCTGATCAAGATGGTCAATCAGATCGCCCTGTACTTCGCCACCGACCCCGACCCGCAACAGGCCGTGCTCGGTGTGCGTAATCATCTGCAGATGTACTGGACGCCAAGCATGCGCAAGGAATTGCTGGCCTGGCAAACAGAGCATCATGGGGCGGACTTGCATCCGCTGGCGCAAGCGGCGGTCAGTGGCGCAGGTTGGGAGGCCTAAGCTCACACGAACTTGAGACTAGCTAAAAACCTGTGGGAGCGAGCCTGCTCGCGATGAGGCCAGTACATTCAGCATCAATATTGACTGAACTGACGCTATCGCGAGCAGGCTCGCTCCCACATGGGATGTGTGTGTTCAGAGTAGATGCTTGGAAATCAGTTTCGAAATTTCCACCATCGATGTCTTCCCGGTGAATTCAAACTTCACCTTTCCCAGCGATGAAAAATAAATCTCCAACTCGGAATCCAGGTCAAACGTCCCGGACGTTTCCACCGAGTACGCCACGATGTTTTTATACGGCAACGAGGTGAAGTCTTTCTTGCTGCCGGTGAGGCCCTGGACGTTGACCGCGATGATTCGCTTGTTGGTAAACACCACCCCGTCGCGCATGGATTTATAGGCGTCGATGACCTGCTCCCCTTCCAGCAGCAACGCAGTGACGCGTTCGGCGTATTCGTCGTTTTGCTTGAGTTTGAAGAAGCCTTTGTTGTTGAAATCAATCATCTGTCATTCCCTGTTTTTCAAATGAACGTCTAGGCCGGATGCACGGGCAACACCACCAACGCCTCCAGCCCGCCCTTCGACCGATTACGCAGTTTCAATTCCCCGCCATGCTCCAACACTATCGCCCGCGCCGCCGATAATCCCAACCCCACACCGCCGGTGCTTTTGTTGCGCGATCCTTCCATGCGAAAGAACGGCACAAACACTTGTTCAAGGCTGGCCTCAGGAATACCCGGCCCACGGTCCAGTACTTTGATCCGCACTTCCCCAGCATCGGCAATCAGCTCAATCGCTGGCTCACTGCCGTACTTGATCGCGTTATCCAGCAGGTTGGTCATCACCCGCTTAAGCCCCAACGGTCGCCCGAAATACACCCACCGCGTCGGCCCGACGTAGGCCATCTCAACCCCCTGATCCCGATAATCATCCAGCAAGGTTTGCAGCAGTTCAGCCAGATCAAACTGGGTCGCCGGTTCAAGCCGCGCATCATCCCGGAAGAACTCCAGCGCCGAGTTGATCATCGCCTGCATTTCATCCACATCACGAAACAGCCGCTGCTGTTGCTCGCTGTCTTCGATGAATTCCCCGCGCAAACGCATCCGCGTCAGGGGCGCGCGCAGGTCGTGGGAAATGGCCGCGAGCATTTGCGTGCGGTCGCGGATGAAGTGTTGCAGCTGGGCCTGCATGGCGTTGAAGGCGAGGATGGCCTGGCGGATTTCTTGAGGGCCTAGTGGCTCGATAGGCGGGGCGCGGAAGTCCACGCCGAAGCGTCGGGCGCCTTCGGCGAAGTGTTGCAAGGGTGTGGCGAGGCGACGGGTGGCGATCAGTGTGACGAGGGTGGTTGAGATGAGTACCAGCAAGATGACGATCAGGTAGCGTGGCGTGTCGTCGAGGCCCCAATTGCGCGAGTGTGCGGCGAACATCAGCCAAGAGGCGTCCGGAAGCTCGATCAGCAGCGCGTAATGCGCGTCCGCCGAGTTTTCCGTCCAGTCAGCCGGCTCATAGACCTGAATACGACCGGCGAACTTAAGCAACGGATGCAGGATGGTCGAGCCGATTTCGGAATCCAGGTCCTCCACCGTTGGCAGATTGAGCTCACGTCGATCAAGGTGCCAACTGACGATGAAGCCCTCATCGCTGACGGCGTGCGCCAGTTGGCTGCGCAGTGGCGCCGGGGCGGCCTGGATGATGCGAGTGATGGCGGCCATTTTGTCCAGCAGCCCGGTTTCCGTCAGCGGCGGGCGCGCCCACACCCCGGCCAGTTGGATAAACAGTCCGTTGAGCGCCAGTGAAATAAGCATGGCCAGGATGATGGTCAAGGCGATCCAGCGCGCCACCGTGTCACGGCGAATCCGCTTCAACCAGCTCATCGCCGGGTCACGCTGGGGGTGAATAGATAACCGCCATTGCGCACCGTGCGAATCATCGCTGGGCGTTTGGTGTCGGATTCGAGTTTGCGTCGCAGGCGGCTGACTTGCACATCGATGCTGCGATCAAACGCGTCATGGCAATGCCCGCGCGCCAGGTCCAGCAACTGTTCGCGGGTGAGGATCCGCTGGGGATGTTCGACGAAGACCAGCAGCAAATCGAATTCGCCAGCCGAAAGCGGGATCATCACGTTGTCCGGCGAGCGCAGTTCACGGCGGGTGAC
The DNA here is from genome assembly GCF_059695935.1 of Pseudomonas sp. LBUM1660. Taxonomy (NCBI): domain Bacteria; kingdom Pseudomonadati; phylum Pseudomonadota; class Gammaproteobacteria; order Pseudomonadales; family Pseudomonadaceae; genus Pseudomonas; species Pseudomonas sp. LBUM1660. The sequence goes on from NZ_CP166795.1 coordinate 5,180,492, forward strand.
GTCGAGGTGCCAGTCGGCGAAGTCGATCAGCGGCCGTGGGCGCTCCTGCACGACCGGGCGGCGTTCGTCCACGCGCCGCAGCACGGCGCGCACCCGGGCCAGCAGCTCGCGGGCGTCGAAGGGTTTGGTCAGGTAATCATCGGCGCCGAGTTCGAGGCCGACGACCCGGTCGCTGAGTTCGCCCATGGCGGTCAGCATGATCACCGGCATGGCATAGCGAATCCGCAGTTGCTGACACAGGATCAATCCGCTGTCCCCCGGCAACATCACGTCAAGAATGATCAGGTCCGGCGGCTGGCGCTCGATGGCTGCCCACAGCGACGCGCCGTCGGTGGCGACCTCGACGCTGTAGCCGTGCTGCACGAAGAATTTTTTCAGCAGATCGAGGACTTCAAGGTCGTCGTCCACAATTAAAAGGCTGTTCACCGAAGGTCACTTAAGGGGCCGAATGGAACCGCCATCTAAAACCATTCACGGCAGCGCGTCATATATTTCAATCCTGCAATAAAACATCAGCGCCGCAATAAAGCAGACATCTTTGTGCAAGGCCTGGGGCTCAGCCTCTCGGCGAATTCCTCCCGAGACTTGCGTCCATGTTGCCTTTCAAATGTGCTCCCTGGCTGACCCGCAACACGTCGATGGCCGTGCTGGCCGCCGGGTTGGCGGGTTGCAGCAGCCAACCGCCTGCGACCGCCAACGTGACTTGTGCCGAAATCAGCTATTCGGTGTACGACCCGGCGGAACCGTTCAACCGTGGTGTCTTCGCCTTCAATCGGGTGGCCGATGACTATGCCCTGGCGCCGGTCGCCCGTGGCTATCGCTACTTGCCGGACTTTTTCCAGATAGGTGTGCATAACTTTGTGGCGAACTTTGGCGAGCCCAAGGTCTTTATCAATGACCTGCTGCAAGGCAACCCGATGCGCTCGGTCAACACGTTGGGACGTTTCGCGCTCAACACCACGGTGGGTGTGGTGGGCTTGATCGATGTGTCCGGCATGGCCGGCATCCCGCGTCACGACGCAGATTTCGGCCAGACTTTCGGGGTGTGGGGCATCGGCAACGGTCCGATCGTCGAGCTGCCCTTGCTCGGCACCTCGAACAGCCGCGATGCGGCCGGGCGGGTGCTCGGTTTTGTGGTCGACCCGTTTGGCAGCAACAGCGATACCGTGGACACGCTGTCCACGATCAACACGGTCGGCGGCATCGTCGATGGTCGAGCAGAAGCGTTACCACTGACCGACAGCCTGGAAAAACTGCCGGATTACTACAGCGCCTTGCGCAACGTGGTCGCCGAGCATCGAGCCGCTTATGTGGCGGATGGCAAGCAAGGCTCAGCGCAAGCAACCAAACCTCAATGCGAAGGAGCACCCGCCGATGGTTTCTGAAAGCAATCATTTAACACTGCAACAGCGAGTGACACGGCACGACGGGGCTAATGTGCACTGCCGGGAAATCACCCTGCGCCTGTCACCGGACTGCCGCCAACTGGTGCTCAGCCGCTACACCGAAAACTACGGCCCGGCGGTGGTGCGCTGGATCGAGCGCAGTCATACGGTGTCGCTGAGCGAGCTGTTTCGCTGGCTGGTGGCCAATGGGGAAACCAGTGTCATGAGAGCGGACAGCCTTTCGCGGCCTTGAGGGTCGCGCCTCTTGCTTCAACTCCAAGCCACTGATTTGCTATCGTGCACGCCGTCGCTTCACCTCAAAGAACAATGGACGCCATTGTTAACAAGGAAGAATGAATGGTACTCGTCGCAATGTTGGTGTTCTTGGCTGCATCAGCGGGAAGTTGGTTCTGGATCGTCAGGAACCGTGGCAGCTTCAATCTGTGGTTCGCCAACCTGGCAGGTGCTCTGGCCAGTTTCATGATCGGGGTTGTCGTGCTGATTTTTATTAGCCCCGATGATCCAGAAACGCGGGCGCCGGCCTACTTTCTTTATTCGTTCATGACGATCATCGGCGTCTTCATCGGCACCTGGCTCTTCGTAGCCGCCAGGTTCAAGCAGGATGAGTATCCGGTTGGCCGTCATTTGATTGCTGGAACCTGCAGTCTGGTGACGGCATTCCTCACGTTGGTGTTGTGGGCAGTGATCTTTCCGCCCAAATGACGACCACCCGGCGCTGCGTGACAGCTTCAGCTGCAAGCCAGTGGCTATCAGACATCCTGGGCGCTGGCTGCGCTATCATCGCGCGCTCTGTGCACCAAGAGTCTTGAACCTGCATGCCCATGTCTTCGCCATTCCCCGACAGTCATCGCTCTCTGCCACCGGTCCTCGCCGGCCCGCTGTTACGGCGTCTGGAGCCCTCCCGCCTGGTGCTCTGGCTGGTGGGAACCCGGGCCTTGTCGCTGACCTTGCGCCTGCAAGGTGTCGGCGACATTCGCCTCGATGCCGGGCAATGCACGGTCATCCCGGTGGGCAAGCATGCCTTCGTTCACCTGATCGATGTGCCGCTGACAACCGCCCTGCCCTGCGACACCCTGATCGACTATGACCTGCTGATTGATGACGCATTGGAAGGCATCGCCGACTGGGCGCCTCATTTGCTGTACGGCGAAGCGCGTTGCCCGAATTTTGTCTTGCGTTCGCGCATCGATCAGTTGCTGCACGGTTCCTGCCGTAAACCTCACCACCCGGCAGCCGACGGTTTGCTGTGCGTGGATCGTTTTCTGGCGACAGCGCACTCCGCGACAGAGCGCCCGGCCTTGCTGATGATGAGCGGCGATCAGGTGTACGCCGACGATGTTGCCGGCCCGATGTTGCGAGCAATCCATGCCCTGATCACACAACTGGGGCTGTTCGAAGAACACCTCGAAGGCGCGGTGGTCAGCGACAGCGCCAAACTCTACGAACACCCTGCCAGTTATTACCACCGTGCGGATTTATTACCGGCGCTTGAGAGCAACAAAACCCTGCGCGAGCGATTTTTCGGCGGGGCGCGCAAGCCGATTTTCACCAGCAGCAGTGCCGACAACCATCTGGTGACATTCGCCGAAGTCATGGCCATGTACCTGCTGGTCTGGTCGCCGACACCCTGGACGCTGATCGCGCCACAACCACCGACGCTGACGCCTGAAAGACGCAAACGTTATGCCCTTGAACAGACGCGCATTGATGACTTCAAGGTGGGCCTGGGGGGTGTCGCGCGGGCGATGGCGCATCTGCCGTGCCTGATGATTTTTGACGACCATGACATTACCGATGACTGGAATCTGTCTGCGCAATGGGAAGAAACGGCCTACGGCCATCCGTTCTCCAAGCGCATCATCGGCAACGCGCTGCTCGCCTACATGCTGTGCCAGGGCTGGGGCAACAACCCGGATGCGTTCGGCGATGTGCTGGAAAAAGCCCGATTGTTGAGTGCCACGGGGCACGACGATTATCTCGACAGCGACGTCCAGGACTCTCTGATCGATGAGTTGCTCGGCTTTCAACACTGGCATTACGTGCTGCCGACCACTCCGGCGCTGGTGGTCATCGACACCCGCACCCGACGCTGGCGCAGCGAGATGAATCTCAAGCAACCCTCGGGTCTGCTGGACTGGGAAGCGCTCAGCGAACTGCAACAGGAACTGCTCGATCACCCGTCGGCGATCATCGTTTCGCCGGCACCGATCTTCGGCGTCAAACTGATCGAAAGCGTGCAACGCGTCTTCAGCTGGTGCGGTTATCCCCTGCTGGTCGACGCGGAAAACTGGATGGCCCATCGCGGCGCCGCCCAGGTGATCCTGAACATTTTCCGACACTCGCGCACACCGGGTAACTACGTGGTGCTGTCAGGTGATGTGCATTATTCCTTCGTCTACGAAGTACTGATCCGACACCGCAAGGCAGGTCCGAGGATCTGGCAGATCACCAGCAGCGGCATCAAAAACGAATTCCCGCCCGCGCTGCTCGAATGGTTCGACCGCCTCAACCGCTGGCTCTACTCGCCGCGCTCGCCGCTCAACTGGCTGACCAAACGCCGCCGCATGCGCATCATCCCGCACACCCCTGAACATGCCGAAGCGGGTGAACGGTTGTGGAATTCGGCAGGGATCGGCCAAGTGTTCTTCAATGAAAAGGGACAGCCGCAGGACATCTATCAGCACAACTCAAACGGTGCGCCGAAGACGCGGATGATTGCACCTGACAATGACGACTGAACGTGTGAGCCACCATGAACCTCACCCGAACCCTAATCATCGGCAACTCTGGCGCTGGCAAAAGTTGGCTGGCTAAACGACTGGCCGAACACCTTCATGCGCCGTGGACCGATCTTGATCGGGTTCACTGGGTGTCGGATGAATGCAGCATCGCCCGACCTCGCTCCGAAGCATTGGGCATGGCGCGCGTGCTGGCCGATGAAGAACGCTGGGTGATTGAGGGTGTTTACGGCTGGATCGTCAGCGAACTGATCCACCGTGCGACAGTGCTTGTCTGGCTGTGTGTTGAAGACCAAACGTGCGTCGCTAATATCCGTCAGCGAGAAAACAGGCGGGACGATGACGAGTTGCTGATCGCGTTGCTGGAATGGGCCGGCAGTTATCGTGTTCGCGAAGACTCCAGTGGGTTTTCCGCGCACCGGCAATTGTTTGAAGGGTTCAGCGGTTCAAAAATCAGACTCATAAATCGAAGTGAAATCACGGCCTTCGCGAACACCTTTCGTGACTCATCTCATAGCGTTTAAAAAAGGATAGGTATGTTTGCACGGAGCAAGTTGGTGCCCGAACTGATGGTCACCGACATCAAGAAAAGCCTGCATTTCTGGACCTCGTTAATCGGTTTCGAGATCGCTTACGAGCGCCCGGAAGCGGGTTTCGCCTACCTCGATAACAACGGCGTGCAAATCATGCTGGAGCAATACGCGCCGGACGAAGGCCAGTGGATGACCGGAGCATTGCAAGCGCCGTTTGGCCGGGGCATCAACTTTCAGATCACCGTTGATCTCGTCGAGCCGATACTCCAACGATTGGCGGATGCTGAATGGCCGTTGTTTCGTCCCTGTGCCGATGTCTGGTATCGCGCTGATGCGGTGGAAGTTGGGCAACGTGAGTTTCTGGTACAGGATCCGGATGGGTATCTGGTTCGGTTGGTGGAGAGTTTGGGGGAGCGACGGTGTTTGTCAGGTTGTTGAGGTCGCAATGTACTAGATCTGTAGCGTGACGCGTGATCGTTCCCACGCGCGAGGGAACGATCCTTCCACTAGGCCGAGCTCACCGCCCGACAAACCCCTCTGACAATCATCTCCACTTCCCGCTCATCAATCGTCAGCGGTGGCAGCAGGCGGATGGTCTTGCCCCGTGTCACGTTGATCAGCAAGCCGTGGTCGCGTGCGGCGATCAGGGTCAGGTCGCGGATCGGTTGCTTGAGCTCGATGCCAATCATCAGGCCTTGGCCGCGAATCGCCAGGACGTTCGGGTCGTCTGACAGTTCGGCGCGCAGTCTTGTTAGCAGACGTTCGCCCTGAAGCCTGGCGTTTTCCAGCAGGCCTTGTTCTTCAATGATGTCCAGCACCGTGCAGCCGACCCGGCACGCCAGCGGGTTGCCGCCGAAGGTGCTGCCATGGCTGCCGGGGGTGAACAGGTCGGCGGCTTTGCCCCGGGCCAGGCAGGCGCCGATGGGGATGCCGTTGCCCAGACCCTTGGCGAGGGTCATGACGTCCGGGACGATGCCTTCGTGCTGGAAGGCGAACCACTGGCCGGTACGACCGATGCCGGTCTGGATTTCGTCGAGCATCATCAGCCAGCCGCGCCGGTTGCACAGTTCGCGCACGGCTTTCAAATAGCCGGCAGGCGCCAACTGGACGCCGCTTTCACCCTGAATCGGTTCCATCAGAATGGCCACGATGCGCGGGCCATGGGCTTGCCGCACCTTTTCCAGCGCGTTGAGGTCGCCGAAAGGCACTTTGACAAAGTCGCCGGGCAATTCATTGAACCCCAGGCGCACGGCCGGGCCGTCGCTGGCGGATAACGTGCCCAGCGTCCGGCCATGGAAGGCGTTTTCCATGACCACCACCAGCGGTTGCTCGACGCCTTTGTGCCAGCCATAAAGCCGCGCAAGTTTCAGCGCGGTTTCATTGGCTTCGGCACCGGAGTTGTTGAAGAACGCCCGCTCCATTCCCGATAACTTCGTCAGCTTCTGCGCCAACCGCTGCTGCCAGTCGATGCTGTAGAGGTTGGAGGTGTGCAACAGCAGCCCGGCCTGCTCGCTGATCGCCGACACGATTTTGGGATGAGAGTGGCCGACGTTGGTCACCGCCACACCCGCTACCGCATCCAGATACTCACGTCCCGCCTGATCCCAAAGTCGGGTGCCCAATCCTTTGCTGAAACTCAGGGCCAGGGGTTGGTAAGTGGTCATCAGGCAAGCGGCGGTCATGACATCAAGCTCCATCAATTGTCGGTGTTTTTGCAGTATGGTTAGCCACCTGAGCTGGATAAACGCTGCAACACTTCAATCATCTTAAAGCTGAGCTTGATAATGGATTTATTCCAGGCAATGACGGTTTACGTCAGAGTGGTAGAAGCCGGCAGCATGACGGCCGCCGCCCAGCAGTGCGAAATGTCCACCACCATGGTCGGTAATCACCTTCGCGCGCTGGAGCAACGTCTGGGTGTGCGTTTGTTGAACCGGACGACACGGCGTCAGCGGTTGACGGAATTCGGCTCCGCTTATTACCAGCGTTGTCTGGAGGTGCTGGGCCTGGTGGCCGATTCCGAGCGCCTGGCCGAACAAAGTCAGGACACACCGAGTGGGACCTTGCGCATCACGGCCCCGCTGACCTTCGGCACTGAAAAGCTTGCGCCGGCACTCAGCGAGTTCACCCTGCGTTACCCGCAAGTCAAACTGGACGTGGTGCTCACCAACGGGCGCCCCGACCTTCTCGAGAACGGCCTCGACGTGGCGTTTCGCCTGGGCGCTATTGAACCGTCCAACCTGATCGCCCGCCCGCTCATCGACTACACACTGACCATGTGCGCTTCGAAGGCCTATCTGGCACGCCGGGGCACACCGGAAAAACCCGACGACCTGCAACACCACGACTGCTTGTCCTTTGCCTATCCGGTCGGCGATGACTGGCAATCCGTGGAAAAACAATGGCGCCTGAGCGGGCCGGAAGGCGAAGTCATGGTGGCCGTGAGGGGCCCGATGCTGATCAACAGCTCGGCCGGCCTACATCAGGCCGCTCGAACCGGGATGGGCATCGTGATGTTGCCCGATGCGTTGGTCGAGCAGGATTTGCTCAACGGAAACCTGGTGGCGTTGATGCAGGACTATCGACTGCCGAGTCGGCCGATGCACTTGGTATACGCTCAGGATCGTTACCGCTTGCCGAAATTGCGTCGCTTCGTCGACTTCGCCATGCAGATGTGGGCCAAACACTAGCCGGGGCAATACACCATGCACTAATCTCCCCAACTGACGGGTCACTTTGATATCAGTGCGGCAGGGAGAGCGGTGATGGGTGAGGCATCAAATATCGAGCCGTTGAAATTCAATGTGTCGGATCTGAACGAAGACATGCTGCACACCATTCTGGAACTGGTCAGTGACGGCATTTGGGACTGGAACGCCAACACCGGGTTCGTCTACCGCAATCCCGGGTGGTACGTGATGCTCGGTTATGCGCCTCACTCCCTGGACAACACCGTATTTACTTGGGAAAACGTGATGCACCCCGACGATTACCCGCGGGTGATGGCGTTGTTTGATGCGTACCTGAATCAACACGCGCCGGGCTATCAAGCCGAGTACCGCTGCCGCAAGCAGGATGGCAGTTACACCTGGATCGAAGATCGCGGCTACGTGCTGGCACGCAATGCTGACGGATCGGTGGCACGGATGGTCGGCGCGCACCGCAGCATCGATGACAAGAAGCGTCTCTTCGAGGAGATGGAACGGCGCAATCAATCCCTTGAAGCCATCGTCGAAGAACGCACCCGGGAGTTGTCGCGGGTCAATCAGCAGCTGCAAATTCAACTGGAAGAAAATCGCAAACTGGCAGAAACCGATGCGCTGACATCGATCGCCAATCGCTATCGCCTGGAAAAAACCCTGCCCCAGGAATGCGAGCGTGCCCAGCGCTTTCGGCAGCCGCTGTCACTGATTGCCATGGACATCGATGACTTCAAGAACATCAACGATTACTACGGCCATGCGCTGGGAGATGCGGCGTTGGTGCAGGTCGTCGAGAGCGTGAAGCGTTGCGTGCGCGAAGGCGATCTGCTGGCGCGCTGGGGCGGCGACGAGTTCATCCTCATCCTGCCCAATACCTCGCTGGCTGACGCCAGATCCTTCGCCGAAAAAATCCGCCAGGGCCTCGCAAGCCTGCCGCCTGTGGGCGAGTTTCAGGTGACCATGAGTTTGGGCGTGGTCGAGCGCTTTGAAGAAGAGCAACAGACCGGCCTTCTGGCCAGGGCCGATCAGGCGCTGTATAGGTCGAAGATCGCGGGTAAGAATGTGGTTTTCGGATGAGCACCGTCCTGCATGTCCGTGATGTACTGCCCTCGGAAGTGGAATCCGTGCGGCTTTTTCTTGAGCAGAACGGCTGGGCTCACCGCCTGGAATCAATCGACCATTTTGCGCAGTTGATCGCCAACTCCCAACGCACTGCGCTTGCCGTGAAGGACGCCCACATCGTTGGTTTCGCCCGTGGCATCACCGACGGCCTGTCCAACGGTTATCTGTCGATGGTTGTCGTGTCCGGGCAGCATCGACGTGAAGGCGTTGGTCGGGCACTGGTTGAGCATGTCATGGGTGAGAACACCGACATCACCTGGCTTCTGCGCGCGGGCCGTGAAGGCGCTGCGGAATTCTTTTCGCGCCTGGGCTTTGAACCGTCGAGCATCGCGATGGAGCGCCCGCGCAGGCGATAGCCAAAACGCCCTTCACATACCCGCCTTCACCAGCACCGGTTTATCCTGATACCGATCCGGATACAGCTGCTTCAGTCGCGCCACTTTCGGCAGGTCGTTGATGACGATGTATGGATACGTCGGGTGTTCGGTCAGAAAGTCCTGATGTTCCTCTTCCGCCGGGTAGAAACCGTTGTAGGTTTCCAGCTTGGTCACAATGGGTTTGTTGAACGAACGGGCGGCGTCGAGCTGGGCAATGTAGGCCTGGGCGACGCGCTGCTGTTCAGTGTTCGCCGGGAAAATCGCCGACCGATACTGCGTGCCGCTGTCGGGGCCCTGGCGGTTCAACTCGGTGGGGTTGTGCGCCACTGAGAAATAGATCTGCAGCAACGTGCCGTAACTGACCTGCGACGGATCGAAGGTGACCTCGACCGATTCCGCATGACCGGTATCGCCGTCGCTGACACGCTCATACCGAGCGGTGTTGGCTTCACCACCAGCGTAACCGGAGACGGCTTTTTTCACGCCTTTGACGTGCTGGAACACCCCTTGGACGCCCCAGAAACAACCGCCGGCGAAGACCGCGGTTTCGCTGTGGGCCTGGGTGGTTTCATCCAGGGCAGGCGGCGGGATGATGACCGCCTCTTCAGCAGCGCCGAAAGAAAACGCCGAGCATTGGCCGATGACGCCTGCAGCCGCCAAACCCAACAAGGTGCGGCGCCAGGTAACCGGGATTTTCATGAGTCTGACTCCTGAACAGATGATAGGGCGATCAACCGAACGTAAAGGCATACGCCGACACACCCGGATCTAGAAACTCGATGCTGAAGGTGCGGTCTGTCACTCCGCCGCTCTGGCGCACCAATTGATACAACCGTTGCTCGGTAACGCTGCCGCTGCCATCGGGGGCGACGTCGGTACCGTGGGCATCGCCGGGGGCTTTTCCGTCGATCAGCACCTTGAAGCGCACCGGTTTACCGTCTGCGCCGGGGCCCAGTACCAGATGCAGATCCCGAGCGTGGAAGCGGTAGACGATGCGACTGGCCGGCGCGCTTGAGGTCGCGCGTTCCGAGCCGACGTTCCATTGACCGTCCAGCCCCCAATCATTGAGTGCCAATTGCGCCGGCGTGCTGTACGCCGAGACCTTGTCTGGCACCAGACCTGTTTCAGGCACGAAGTGCTCTGCACGCTGGTAGCCGACATAGGTTTCCGGCGACTGGACTTCATTCATGTCCGGGGCCAGTTGAACCCCGGTGGCGTCGGCATTGATCAACCCGTCGGCGACCTTTGTAGCGCCCGCTTCACGCAGCAGCTGCTGGATGACGCGCTCCGATTCGGCGTACTCGCCTTCACCGAAGTGGTGATAACGAATGCGCCCCTGCGCGTCGGCAAAATAGTGAGCCGGCCAGTACTCATTGTTGAAGGCACGCCAGATCTTGTAGTCGTTGTCGATCGCCACCGGGTAGGTGATGCCCAGGTCTTTCATGGCTTTGGTGACATTGCCCACATCCCGCTCGAACGCGAATTCCGGCGCATGAACACCGATCACCACCAGACCCTGATCGCGGTACTTCTCGGCCCAGGCTTTGACATACGGCAAGGTGCGCAGGCAGTTGATGCAGGAGTAAGTCCAGAAATCCACCAGCACGACTTTGCCCTTCAGTGCCTGTGCGGTCAGTGGAGGCGAATTGAGCCACTGCACGGCGCCATCCAGCGGCGGCAGGTTGCCTTCAATCGGCAATGCCCCCGGCGCCTTCGCCGCCATTTTCATCGCCCCGGCAGCGGCCATCATCGCCCCGCTGTTGTTCGGTGACTTATCCGCCAACCGTCCCACCAACGCCTGCTCGATGCCGCCGGTGGACGCTGTCGAAACCCGCGCCAGAATCCCGGTATCCAGCCCGAGGGCAATCGCCGCCACACCGGCCAGCATCGCTGCGCCCAAACCTCGGCGTACCCATTCACCCGCGTCGATCGAGCGTTTCATTGCGGCGAATACTTTACCGCCCAGCAACAACGCCACTGCGAGGGACGTGGCGGCACCCACGGCGTAAGCCAGCAACAGCAACGTGGTGGCGAGGCTTGCCCCTTGCAGCGCCGCCCCGGTCAGCAACAGGCCGAGAATCGGCCCGGCACACGGTGCCCAGAGCAAGCCCGTGGCGACGCCGATCAGGAACGAAGCGCCGGGACGCGGACGAGCATCGGCGCCCGCGGCTTCCGACAGTCGGCTGCCGGCCGCCACCAGTGGGCGTGTCAGGCGCTCGGCCAACCGAGGCAGCAGCAGCGTCAGCCCGAACAGTGCCACAAACAGCAACGCGAGCCAGCGACCGTACTGATTGACTTGCACCACCCAGCCGCCGCCCACCGCCGCCAACGAGGCGACGAGCGCGAAGGTCAGCGCCATCCCCGCCAACAGTGGCAAGCCACTTTTCATAAACGGCTGCCCGGTGCGAGCGAAGACAAAGGGCAATACCGGCAGAATGCACGGGCTGACAATCGTCAGCACACCACCGAGATAAGCGAGAACCAGAAGCCACATAGCATCGACCTGCATTAAATGAGTGAAAGGAAGTGCCCATGGGTCACGCCGCCTGGGGCTCGAAGGTCATCGCCAGCCCGTTCATGCAGTAACGCAATCCGGTGGGTTTGGGCCCGTCATCAAAGACATGGCCCAGATGGCCACCGCAACGTCGGCAGTGGACTTCTTCGCGCAGCACGCCGAAGGAACGGTCCTGACGGGTCGCCACCGCCTTGTCCAGCGGCGCCCAGAAACTGGGCCAACCGGTGCGGCTATCGAACTTGGTGTCGGAAGAGAACAGCGGCAAGTTACAACCGGCACAGGCAAAAACACCCTCGCGATGCTCGTTGTTCAACGGGCTGCTGTAGGCCCGCTCGGTGCCCTCTTCCCGCAGGATTTCATACTGCTCGGCGCTGAGCATGGCGCGCCATTCGCTGTCGCTGTGCATCACCTCGAACACCTCCGACGCATTGGCGTCGCTGACCAGCGCAGTACGGGCGGCAAATTTTGGCAACACACCGATCACCAGGGCTGCAGCGCCCAGCCCGCCGCTCGCTACAAGAAACTGTCGCCGTGAAAACATGGCCATCTCCAAAATTCCAGGTGCCTGATAAGGAACACAGCCTAGGCTTGGGTTGATCGCCAAATCCTCACGGACAGTTAAACAATTCGTGATAACTCGCCCCGGGGAAAACCCGCACAATGTGCCCATTGCGCTACAAAGGATTGAGCTTTATGGAACAGAACAAACGTGTCCTGGTAGTCGAGGACGACCTGCACATCGCCGACCTTATCTGCCTTCATCTACGCGATGAGCAGTTCGAAGTGGTGCACTGCGCCGACGGTGATGAAGGCATGCGACTGCTGCAGCAAGGAAGCTGGGACGCACTGATCCTCGACCTGATGTTGCCCGGCGTCGACGGCCTGGAAATCTGCCGTCGGGCGCGGGCCATGGCCCGCTACACACCGATCATCATCACCAGCGCCCGCTCCAGCGAAATGCACCGGATCCTGGGGCTGGAACTCGGGGCCGACGATTACCTGGCCAAGCCTTTTTCCATGCTTGAACTGGTCGCCCGGGTCAAAGCCCTGCTGCGACGCGTCGACGCCATGGCCCGCAACCTGAAAATGGACGCCGGCAGCCTGATCACGAACGGCCTCTCCATCGACCCGATCACCCGCGACGTTTCTCTCGATGGTCGTCGCCTTGACCTCACGCCGCGGGAATTCGACCTGCTGTATTTCTTCGTCCGCCAGCCTGGCAAGGTGTTCTCGCGGATGGACCTGCTCAACGCGGTCTGGGGCTACAGCCACGAAGGCTACGAACACACGGTAAACACCCACATCAATCGTCTGCGGGCCAAGATCGAAGCCGATCCGGCACAACCCGCGCGCATCCTGACGGTGTGGGGTCGTGGCTATAAATTCGCAGCCAAGGAGGAGCAGCCATGAGGCTGACCCTGACACAGCGCCTGTCCCTGGTGTTCGCCGTTCTGTTGCTGGTGTGCTGTGGCACCTCGGCCTGGATGCAAGTGCGCTCCAACAAAATGCACGAACTGGAGGTGGTTCAAGGGCTGTCACGTGATCTCGCCCAGCACATCGCCCGCGACACGGTGCTTATGGACACCAACGGCCTGATGCCCAATGCCGTGCGCGAATTGTTCAGCAAACTCATGCTGGTCAATCCCAGTGTCGAGGTCTATCTGCTTAATAACGAGGGGCACATCGTCGGCAGCGCCGCCCCCGAAGGCCGGATGCATCGGGAGCGGGTCGATCTGGCACCGATCCAGCGTTTGCTCAAGGGCGAGGCGCTGCCGATTCTCGGCGACGACCCGCGCAGCGTCGACGGACGCAAGGTGTTCAGCGCCGCGCCGTTGCAGGTCAACGGCAAGCCTGAAGGTTACCTCTATGTGGTATTGCTCAGTGAAGAACACGACCGCTTCGCCGCACGCGGTGCCACCAGCGCCGCGCTCAATACGGCGCTGCTGTCCATCGGTCTGGTGGCGTTGTTGTGCCTGATCGCCGGCCTTGCCGCATTTGCCTTGATCACCCGACCGTTGCGTCGACTGACCGATCGAGTCAGCCAGTTCGACATCGACGGCGTCCCCTCCACCCCGCCCGCCTCGGACCCGGTAGAAAAAACGTCCAGTCCTGATGAAATAGCCGTACTCGACGCCGCTTTCCGCCAGATGCAAACCCGCCTCGGCGAACAATGGCGCTCGCTGACTCGCCAGGATCAGGAACGCCGCGAATTGGTGGCGAATATCTCCCACGACCTGCGCACACCGCTGGCCTCGCTGCACGGTTATCTGGAAACCCTGTCGCTCAAAGACACCACGCTGTCCCCCGCCGACCGCCGTCGCTATTTGGGCATCGCCCTGGATCAAAGCCGCAAGGTTGGTGGCCTGGCCCAATCGCTGCTCGAATTGGTGCGGCTGGAGCACGGTTTTGTGCAACCGGTGCTGGAGCGTTTCTCCCTGACCGATCTGGTGCAGGACATCTTCCAGAAATTCGAACTCACCGCCGAAGCGCGACAGATTGAACTCAAGGCCACCTTCGCGCCCAACGTCTCGGCCGCCTGCGCCGACCTGGGGCTGATCGAGCGCGTGCTGACCAACCTGTTCGACAACGCCTTGCGCGATACCCCGCAGGGTGGAGAAATCGAACTGAGCCTGCGCCCTCAAGGGCCTTTTATCGAAGTCACCGTCAGCGACACCGGCCCCGGCATCGCTCCCGAATTGCGCGAAGGTTTGTTTCTGCGCCCGTTCAACATCGGCGGTGCCCGGCGCGATGGCGGACTGGGGCTGCGCATCGTGCATCGGATCCTGCAATTGCACGGTCGCGAGATTCAGTTGATCGACGTTCCGGGGCGGGGGGCGACGTTCCGTTTCTCCTTGCCGGTGGATGAGCAAACGGCGGAAAAATGGGCTGTTCGCTCGATGAACCTGAATTCGATGGGGAAATCGCCCGGTTTCAGCGGTCACAGCTAAATAATGACCAACCGCCTGTTCATCCGTGACAACTCAAGTCAGGTCCAATAGATTAGGCGGCCTGAAAAGGCCCTGTGCTTTCTCGCCTAAACCCAAGTTAAAAGAAGTAGTGAAATTTCAATGTCCGATTCCAATACCGCTGAATCCGTAGTCACCTTGTCGTCCAAAGCGGAATACGAAAACTCCATCAATCTTTCACAGCATGTGCCACAGGCCAAGACCATCAGCGAGATGGTCCTGGACGCTTTTCAATCCACCCGGGAAAGCGACCAGATCCGCGAGTTGCGCGCTGCGATTCGCCAGGCGCATGACAGCTTCGACGACGATAAAGCCTATGAACTGATGGGCGAACTCAAACAACTGAAAGACGCTGAAGCGTCTGACATTGCCGCGCTGGAAGACCTGAGCAGCAAGTTTCCGATCAGCCGTATTCTTTCCAGTTTCAAGGACGACCCGGCTTTTCAGGAAATCGTCTATGGTCTGGCATTAAAGGTGCTGAACCAGACTCACCAGGCCATCAGCAACCCAAGCACCGGCAAGAGCAAAGTCGCTCGCGCCAAGAAAGACCTCGAAGTATTCACCATCATCAAGGATGGCGAGAGCGTCACGCTGCCGCTACGCACGCCACGTGCGAGCCTGAACGTTGATCGCAAAGCGCTGGAGTTCCTCGGTTTCACTTTCGTCGGCGAAGGTGATGACGCGGCCATTGAAAACGAAACGTTCCTGGACAATACCGGGGCCGAACAAGCGGTCAACCGCAAGAACATCATCACCGCACTTCAGCAGCAAACCGCGTTCGAAGGCTACAGCATCGCAGCGCAGTAACTCGATTCACCAGAAAGCCCCGCTTCCGGGGCGTAATGCCGTTTACTTGAGCGCGAGCCTGCATTTGTGGCGAGGGAGCTTGCTCCCGCTGGGCTGCGCAGCAGTCCCTTTTTTGGGGTCGCTTCGCGACCCAGCGGGAGCAAGCTCCCTCGCCACAGATATGGTGTTGCGTTTGAGTGAACAGCATCGAGCCCCTGAAGCGGGGCTTTTTATTGCCCGAAAGAATCACCGCGCAGACGGATGCAGGGCCGCGATCATGTCCACTTCTATCGGCGCGTTTTTTGGCAACTGGTAAACACCGACGGTCGTTCGGGTGTGTTTACCAGCCTCCCCCAACACATGCGTGAAGACGTCTGACGCGCCGTTGGCAACTTCACTGAGGTCCACAAAATCGAACGTGGATTTCACATAGACCGTGATGCGCAGCAATGCCTTGAGGTTATCCAGCGAACCGATGGCCTCACGGATCAGGGCAAGCCCGCGTATCGCGCTGATACCGGCAGCCTCTTGGGCATCGGCCAGGTTGAGTTCCAGCCCCACCCGACCGGGGTATTGGATTTTGCCGTTCATTCGCGGCACCAGCCCACTGACATAAAGTTCGTCATCGTGCCGAATCAGCGGCGCGTAATGCCCGCCGGCAGAGTTCTCGTCGTAGATATCAAAGCCGAGTTCTCTCGCCATCGCGAGGAAGCGCTCGTCGCGACTCATTTGATTACCCATTAACCGAACCCTCTTAATCAATCATGCACACGCGTAAACGATGGTAGAGACAGATGCGTGTCTTGATCAGGGCAACTTCGTATAAGATCCAACAAACTTTACTGCCAGGGAGACCAGTAAAATGCAGCGCGCCGTCATCGCCGCCATCGAGTTCCAGCCCGGAGTGCCGCTGGTGCAGCAAATCGTCGATCAGCTGACCGTCGCCATCAACCAGGGTGGCCTGCCTAACGGGGCCAAGTTGCCGCCGATTCGCGAACTGTCCGAGTTGATGAACGTCGGTAAGTCCACGGTGGTCGACGCCCTCGACCGCTTGCGGGCCAAGGGACTGGTGGTTTCGCGCCAGGGTTCGGGGCATTACATTCACCGCCCTGGCATCCAGCCCCAACCTGCCGCTGGCCCGGATCTACAACCCCAAGACACACTCAGCCGGGTCCGCCGCGCCTTGCTGCTGGACAACGGCGCGCTGCGCCCCGGCTGCGGATTTCTGCCCGCCTCGTGGCTGCCTGCCGATGAATTGCTCAAAGCCGTGCGCACCACCCTTCGCGCGACCGCGCTGCGCATGGGCGAATACGGTGAGGTCGGCGGCTACCTCCCGTTGCGCGAGGCGTTGCGGGTTAAGCTGTCGACCGTTGGCATCGAGGTGCCGGTGGCGCAGATCATCACCACCGCCAACACCGTGCAGGCCATCGACCTGCTGATGCGCCTGTTGATAAAACCCGGCGACACCGTACTGCTCGACGACCCGTGTTACTTCAACATGCACACCAATCTGGCACTGCACGGCGCCAAGGTCATCACCATCGCCCGGGATTGCGACGGGCTGGATCTGGAAGCGTTCGAGCAATTGCTGATCGCCCATCGCCCCGTGCTGTACATGACCAACAGCACGCTGCACAACCCGACCGGGCACTCGTTCTCCGCCGCCCAGGTGTATCGCTTGCTGGAGCTGAGTCACCGTTACGGCGTCCACATCCTCGAAGATGATTTGTATGGCGACATCCAGCAAAGACGCACCCCGCGCCTGGCCGCCAGCGGTCTGGACAATGTCAGTTACGTGTCCGGCTTCTCCAAGACCCTGACCGCCAACAGCAGGGTCAGCTTTGCCGTGTTATCGCCGCAACTGGCCGCACGAATCATCACCTTGAAAATGGCCTGCGGTGGCGTCACCTCGGAACTGGCGGAGCAGATCACCTGCACCCTGCTCAGTAACGGCAGCTACGCCAAACACACCCGGCGCACGGTTGATCGCCTGTATGAATCGAGCAGTCGCGTGACGAGATGGCTGGTCGAGGCTGGATGCTCGGTGTCATCGATACCGGGCGAAGGGCTGTTTATCTGGACACGATTGCCCGAAGGCCTGCATGCCGAAACGCTGGCTAGCAAAGGCCTCGAAAACAATCTGGTGCTGGCGCCGGGCACCTTGCTGAGTAAAGCCGCCGATGCCAGCAGCTTTCTGCGTTTCAACGTCGCGCACAGCGATAGCCTGCAGGTGCGCGAGCGGTTTTTCAGGCTGCTCGAACGCTGAGGTTTCCTGATGCACCGAGGGGCGGCCTTCGCAAGCAAGCCCGCTCCCACAGGGTCCAGCGTCGTGCTCGAAAATGGCGGCAACGCCGATCCTATGTGGGAGCGAGCCTGCTCGCGATTGGGGCAACACGGTCCAACAGAAAGCTGGCCAACAAAAAGCCCCGCCGCTTCTCTCGAAGGGCGGGGCTTTTATTTACAGCATCCGACGCTTAAGGCGCATACGTCAGCAACAACTCGCTTGGCACTTTGAAGTCCAGCGACATCATCACGCTCAACGCGGTAATGGTGAAGATCGAGAACACGAACAGCTTGCGTGCCCAGACCGTGTCATCCACTGCCTTGTAGCCGGTCCAGGCCATGTACAACCAGTACATGCCCATGGCGGCGGCGACGGCGAGGTAGCTCATGCCGGCGTAGCCGCTGAAGGTCAGCATCAAGGTCGCCACGAGGAACGCCAGGATGTAGAGCAGGATGTGCCTCTTGGCCACCTGGATTCCGCGCTTCACGGGCAACACCGGAATCGATGCGGCCCGGTAATCGTTGAAGCGGAAGATCGCGATGGCGTAGGAATGCGGCATCTGCCACAGGCTGAACATCACCAGCAACGTCAGTGCGGCCATGTCAAAGCTGTTGGTCACGGCCACGTAGCCAATCACCGGCGGCATCGCGCCGGACAGACTGCCCACCAGCGTGCCGTGAACCGACTTGCGCTTGAGGTAAAGGCTGTAGAAACCGACGTAGATGACGAAACCGATCACCGCGAACAGCGCGGCCAGTGGATTCGCCACTTTGTACAACAACGCAACGCCGGCCACACCGAGGACGGTCGCGAAGATCAGCGCCAGTTTCAGGGAGATCAAGCCCTGGACCAGTACGCGGTTCTTGGTGCGTTCCATCTTCAGGTCGATGTCGCGGTCGATGCAGTTGTTGAACACGCAACCGGAAGCCACCACCAGGGACGTGCCGATCATTGCAGCCAGGAAGATGGCCAGATCGACATGCCCTTTGGAGGCCAGGAAAAATCCGCCTGCCACTGAAAGCACGTTACCGAAAATGATCCCCGGTTTGGTGATTTGGATAAAGTGCTTCAAGGACATCCGGATTTACCTCACTGCGCCATCATGTTGGTGTGGATGCTGAACATGATCCACAGCGACAGGCCTACCAACAGGACGATGACCAGCGCTGCGAAGACAAACGCGATCACGTTGCTACGCTGGGCGGCGGAGCGGTCCAGGTGGAGGAAGTACACCAGGTGAACGAGCACCTGGATCACTGCAAAGATCAGTACGATCCACAGGGTCATGGCTTTCGGCAGCGACGGGTACATCACTAGGCCGAAAGGAATGACGGTCAGGATCACCGACAGAATGAAACCGATAGCGTAGGACTTGACGCTGCCGTGGCCGGCGTCGTGGCTATCGTGGGAATGAGCGTTAGCCATTTACATAGTCCCCATCAGATAAACAACGGTGAATACGCAGATCCACACCACGTCCAGGAAGTGCCAGAACAGGCTCAGGCAGCTCAGACGAGTCTTGTTGGTCGCCGTCAGGCCGTTTTTCTGCACCTGATACATCATGATCGCCATCCAGATCAGACCGCTGGTCACGTGTAGACCGTGGGTGCCGACCAGGGTGAAGAACCCGGACAGGAAGCCGCTGCGGCTAGGGCCGTAGCCTTCGGAAATCAGTACGTGGAACTCGTTGATTTCCATACCGATGAAGCCGGCGCCTAGCAGGAAAGTCATGCCCAGCCAGCCCAGGACCTGAGTCTTCTTGCCCTTGAACAACGCCAGCATGGCGAAGCCGTAGGTGATCGAGCTGAACAGCAGCAGAGCGGTTTCGCCCAGTACGTATGGCAGCTCGAAGATGTCGTGGCCCGACGGGCCACCCGCTACGTTGTTAACCAGTACCGCGTACACCGCAAAGATCGACGCAAACAAAATGCAGTCGGTCATCAGGTAGAGCCAGAAACCGAAGACGGTCATCTCGCCCGAGTCGTGGTGATGGTCATCGTGCCCATGTCCATCGACATGGGTGTGTCCAGCATTGGTCACTAAGTTCGACATGGTTTAAGCCTGTTCCAACGAGGTTTCAACACGGGTGGCGGAGGCTGGAACTTTTCCGGCCGCTACCAGACGTTTGTGCTGCTCGGCTTCGATGCGCTCGATGACATCCACCGGCACCATGTAGCCCTGATCGTCACGGGCAGCATGGATGGTGAAATACACCACGGTGCCAACCAGACCGACGATGGCCAACCACCAGATGTGCCAGATCATCGCGAAACCGAACACGGTCAACAGAGCCCCCATGACCACACCAGTCGCAGTGTTGTTTGGCATGTGGATCGGTTCGTACTTGGCCGGAGCCTTGTACGCGGTACCGTTTTCCTTGGCTTCAGTGAACGGATCGATGGTTTCTGCTTTTGGCAGCACCGCGAAGTTGTAGAACGGTGGTGGCGACGAGGTCGACCATTCCAGGGTATGGGCATTCCACGGATCACCGTGTTCGCACATGTTTTCCGGCTTGTTGCGATCACGCACGCTCACGTAGAGCTGAATCAGCTGGCAAGCGATACCAACGGCGATCATCACCGCACCGAACATGGCCACGTACAGGTACGGCACCCACTCAGGGTTGGTGGTGGCGTTCAGACGACGGGTCATGCCCATGAAGCCCAGTGCATAGAGCGGCATGAACGCGACGAAGAAGCCCGAGATCCAGAACCAGAACGCTGCCTTGCCCCAACCTTCGTGCAGCTTGAAGCCGAACGCTTTAGGGAAGTAGAACGCGAAGCCTGCGATGTAACCGAATACCGCGCCGCCGATGATCACGTTATGGAAGTGAGCGATCACGAACAGGCTGTTGTGCAGGACGAAGTCCGCACCCGGGATGGCCAGCAGTACGCCGGTCATGCCGCCGATGGCGAAGGTCACCATGAAGCCCAGGGTCCACAGCACCTGGCTGGTGAAACGCAGACGACCTTGGTAAATGGTGAACAGCCAGTTGAATAGCTTCACACCCGTCGGGATCGAAATCAGCATCGTCGCCAGACCGAAGAAGGCGTTGACGCTCGCACCCGAGCCCATGGTGAAGAAGTGGTGCAGCCAGACCATGAAGCCCAGGATCGAGATCGCGCCCGATGCGTAGACCATCGAGTGGTGGCCGAACAGACGCTTGCCGGTGAAGGTCGAGATGACTTCAGAGAAGATCCCGAACGCCGGCAGAATCAGGATGTAAACCTCGGGGTGACCCCAGGCCCAGAACAGGTTGACGTACATCATCGGATTGCCACCAAGTTCATTGGTGAAAATGTGGAAATCCATGTAACGGTCAAGCGTCAGCAGTGCCAGGGTGGCGGTCAGGATCGGGAAAGAAGCGACGATCAGGACGTTGGCCCAGGTGCAGGTCCAGGTGAAGATCGGCATGTCCATCAGCTTCATGCCCGGGGTACGCATCTTCAGCACGGTGGCCAGGAAGTTGACCCCCGTCAGCGTCGTACCCAACCCGGATAGCTGTAGCGCCCAGATGTAGTAATCCATCCCCACGCCCGGACTGTATTGCAGGCCCGACAGCGGCGGATAGGCAACCCAACCGGTCTTGGCGAATTCGCCGACGCCCAGGGACAGGTTGATCAGCACTACGCCGGATACCAGCAACCAGAAGCTCAGGGAGTTCAGGAACGGATAGGCAACGTCACGCGCGCCGATCTGCAGCGGCACTGCAAGGTTCATCAGGCCGGTGAAGAATGGCATCGCCATGAAGATGATCATGATCACACCGTGAGCGGTGAAGATCTGGTCATAGTGTTCAGGCGGCAGGTAGCCAGGCGAACCCTCGGTGGCCATGGCCAACTGGGTACGCATCATGATGGCGTCGGCAAAACCGCGCAGCAGCATGACCATGGCAACGATGATGTACATCACGCCGATTTTCTTGTGGTCGACCGAGGTCAGCCACTCGGACCACAGGTAGGTCCACTTCTTGAAATAGGTGATTGCAGCGAACAGCGCCAGACCACCGAGCGCGATCATGGCGATGGTTATCATCACGATCGGTTCGTGGAATGGGACCGCTTCCCAACTTAATTTACCAAACATCGTTTACTCCTCTGCCCCGGCAGCTGAATGCGAGTTCATGTCCATTCCTTGCGTAGCGGCCACTTCTTTCTCTTTCTTCTCGTGCTTGACCTTCGGACCCGGTTTCATGCCTTCGTACTTGTCGACGATGATCTGGAACAGGTTCGGAGTGACCGAGGAGTAGAGCTCGACTGGGTTGTTCTGGCTCGGCTTGGAAAGGGCTGCGTATTCAGCTTCTTCAAGCTGTTTAGGTGCCTTTTTGACTTCACTTACCCAGGCGTCGAAATCTTCCTGGGAAGTTGCGATAGCCTTGAATTTCATGCCAGTGAAACCAGCGCCACTGTAGTTGGCGGAGATACCGTCCATTTCAGCGTTCTGGTTGGCGATCAGGTGCAGTTTGGTCTGCATGCCGGCCATTGCGTAGATCTGGCCGCCCAGGGCCGGGATGAAGAACGAGTTCATCACGGAGTCCGAAGTCACCTTGAAGTTGATCGGCGTGTGCGCCGGGAACACGATCTTGTTGACGGTGGCGATGCCTTGCTCCGGATAGATGAACATCCACTTCCAGTCCAGCGCGACCACTTCAATGGTGATCGGCTTGACGTCGGATTCCAGCGGCTTGTAAGGATCCAGCGCGTGGGTCGACTTGTAGGTGATGTAACCCAGGGCAATGATGATCAGTACCGGGATCGTCCACACTGCGATTTCGATCTTGGTGGAGTGCGACCACTTCGGCGTGTAGACGGCGTCCTGGTTCGACGCGCGGTATTTCCAGGCGAACAGGAAGGTCATGACGATGACCGGTACCACGACCAGAAGCATCAGCAGCGTAGCGGTGATGATCAGGTTTCGCTCATCCAGGCCAACCTGGCCCTTGGGATTGAGCAAGGTCATGTTGCAGCCTGACAGCAACAACGTGCCGAGCAGCGGCAATAAGCCTAGTAGTCTGGGGTACCTGTTTTTACTCATCTCACGACCTCTAAAGCAGCTTGCGCAATGCAGTTGGGTTTTGATCGCCAACACTTCACCCTGCCAAGGGTTGGCATTTTTCTTGGATTGAATAAGGGCTGCCCGTCGCGCGTCAGACGCTGTTCGACAAATCCTGGGCTAGCGGTAAGTTCTTATTCGAATTCGTGGTCAAAGGCCTTGTTACAGACCAATTCCATTTGGTGCGGATAGTTGGAAGGCTCCGACACCTGGGAGTCGCACGAAGCGTTCAAGCCCCTCGACGCCCTGTTTTCCTGCTCAAGGTGAGCAGTGCCGGAATTCAGTGCGGGCGATTGTAGATATGTAGCGATTCATAAACCATGTCTCATCCCGAAATAATTTTTATCCATTCCAGCAACAATCATTAACGGATTTTGCAAAAGTGCGGCATCTTATCGAAATTCATTCTCAACAAAAACACCAAAATTTGTAGGTCTACAGGGCGCAGTTCAGACAGCTATCGGGGCTGACGCAGACACTTCGACGGAGCCCTAGACCCTATGAGACAAGGGCTCTGGCGATTCGCCAGCCCCTGTTAAAACTGCCTGCTTGCGCGCAATAGCCTATAAATCGGCAGACGCCTGAATAGACCAATTTCGTTGCCTGGTTATGCACCGATTCTGCCCCGTGAAATGCGTTGCGACAGTCCTGCTGTGACAACATGTCGCACACGTGTCGCACCCTTCACTGCCACACATCACGAACTTTTTGCGCGGGCCCTGAAATGCAAAACGCCCCGGTCCTCTTGATGAGGACCGGGGCGTTTTTTTCACGTTATCCGCGCGAGTGGCGGATGACCTCAGCGCAGTGCTTTGCGGTTACGCGAAGTGAGCAGCGGCACCAGCACCACGATCAGCACGAACGCCACCAGCGCCCACTGCGCCAGCGACAAACCGAGGATCGGCGGGTACGGCGTGGAGCAGAAACCATCGACCTGGAAGCCCAGCGGGAAGATCTTCGCCAGCGGCAGGCCATCGACAATCGGTTGCAGCACATCGATGCCACAGCTGACCGCCGGGTAGAACTGGGTGTAGACGTGATGCCCGGCCACCGCGACGCCTGCGATGGCGCAGATGACCACCAGCGTCTCGAACACCGTGATGCTGCGACGGGTGCTCATGGCCGCGCCAATGAAGGCAAACAGCGCAATCAGCAACAGCGCATAACGTTGCAGGATGCACAGCGGGCACGGCGCCTCGCCCAGCACAATTTGCATGTACAGCGCGCCACCGATCAGCGCCAGGCAGATGATGCCCAGCAACACCAGATAGCGCCGTTCACGTCCCAACCGCATCGTTTCCTCGCTCATCGCGTTTCCCTTTTAAAAATCGATTGCCCGGAAGTCTACACGCAGGCTCCAACCTTTGAGAGCCCGGTGCGCTCCGGTGGTGATCGGGGAATAGACGATAAAGCGGTTAAGAACGGATTAACTTTGGCGGGATTTTTACGAATCTAGACTGAGGTGCGGCCATTCGCGAGCAAGCCCGCTCCCACACTTGACCGCGTCGTACGCAAATCCAATGTGGGAGCGGGCTTGCTCGCGAAGCAGGCGACTCGGTCTCCCAAGTCGCCACTGCTGTTTATTCCAACGCCGAAGCCGGCCCAAAGAACTCGTAACGGCTCTGCTTCTCCGGCACACCCAAAGCTTTGAGGTGGCGCTTGATTGCCGCCATGAACCCTTTCGGCCCCAGGAAGTAAGCATCCAGATCGCGCTGCTCCGGCAGCCATTCGCCCAACTGCTCGCGGCTCAACAACCCGACCTTGTCCGCCGCCGGGCTCACGCCGTCATCTTCGGCGTAGCAATAGAAGCGTTTGAGTTGCGGGTGACGCTCAGCCAAACCATCGATCCAGTCGCGGAAGGCATGAACGCTGCCGTTGCGCGCGCAGTGGATAAAGTGCACTGGCCGCTCGGTCGCCAGCGCCGCTTCCAGCATCGCCAGCGTTGGGGTGATGCCGACGCCGCCGCTGATCAGCACCAACGGCTTGTCGCTGGCGGTCAGGGTGAACTCGCCCGATGGCGGGAACAGTTGAATGCTCGAGCCGACATGCAGTTGATCGTGCAAGTGGTTAGAGGCGCGGCCACCGGTTTCACGCTTGACGCTGATGCGGTACTGGCCCTTGTTGGCCAACGCCGACAACGAGTAATTACGACGGATCTCTTCGCCATCGAGGATCAGTTTCATGCCGATGTACTGGCCCGGTTCCGCCGCCAGAATCGCGCCTTTGTCGGCAGGTTCGAAGTAGAACGACGTGATTTCCGCGCTTTCCTCGACCTTGGCCGTCACGATGAATTCACGCGCCCCGCGCCAGCCGCCGGGTGCCTGTTCTTTTTGATCGTAGATGCTGGTTTCGGCACCGATCAGGATGTCGGCCAACTGACCGTAGGCCGCGCCACAGGCGCTCATCACTTCAGGGGTGGCGATTTCGGCGCCCAGCACTTCGGAGATCGCACGCAGCAGGCAAGCGCCGACAATCGGGTAGTGCTCAGGCAGGATTTGCAGGGCCACGTGTTTGTTGATGATCTTGGCGACGAGGTCGCCCAACTGGTCGAGCTGGTCAATGTGGCGCGCGTACATCAAAACGCCGTTGGCCAGGGCGCGTGGCTGGTCACCGCTGGCCTGGTGGGCCTGGTTGAACAGCGGGCGGACTTCCGGGTATTCGGAGAGCATCATGCGGTAGAAGTGAGTGATCAGCGCTTCGCCACCGCTTTCCAGCAGCGGCACGGTGGATTTGACGATGGCACGGTCTTGGACGCTAAGCATAAAGTGACTCCTGGGGCTTCTTGGATTGCTAACTGATTACCCTATGCTTATCAGTTTCCATGCCAAAAATTTAAACGTTTAAAATCAACAACTTAAAAACAATGTAGTCATATCGACACAGGCTGACTTATAGTCATCCCGACTACACGGAGTCACTATGACTGCAAAATCTTTGCTCACCGCCCTGCTACCGCTGGTCTCCGACCTGTCCCGCGAACTGCCTGAAGGCGAGCGCTATCGACGCCTGCTCGAAGCCATGCGCGCCCTGCTCCCCTGCGATGCCGCCGCCCTGCTGCGCCTTGATGGCGAATGGCTGGTGCCGCTGGCCGTCGACGGGTTGAGCACTGACACCCTTGGCCGCCGCTTCAAAGTCAGCGAGCACCCGCGCTTCGAAGCGTTGCTCAGCAGCCCCGGACCCACGCGATTCGCCGCCGACAGCGACTTGCCTGACCCTTACGACGGCCTGGTCGCCGGCCTCGACGATCATTTGGAAGTCCACGACTGCATGGGCTGTCCGTTGTTTATCGACGAGCGTCCATGGGGCTTGCTGACCCTCGATGCCCTCGACCCGGAACAATTTGAACCCATCGAACTGGACGCCCTGCATGCCTTTGCCAGCCTCGCGGCGGCCACCGTCAACGCCGCCGAGCGCATCGAGCGCCTGGCCAATCGTGCCGAAGACGAACATCAGCGCGCCGAGGTGTACCGCCAGGCCAGCGGCCAACAGACTCGCGAGATGATCGGCCAGAGCAAGGCGCATAAACGCCTGGTGGAGGAGATCAGCCTGGTAGGCGGCAGCGACCTGACCGTGCTGATCACCGGCGAAACCGGGGTTGGCAAAGAATTGGTGGCGCAAGCAATACATGCGGCCTCGCCTCGGGCAGACAAACCGATCATCAGCCTTAACTGCGCCGCCCTGCCGGACACCCTGGTGGAAAGCGAATTGTTCGGCCATGTGCGCGGCGCCTTCACCGGCGCCACCAATGATCGGCGCGGCAAGTTCGAACTGGCCAATGGCGGCACGCTGTTTCTCGATGAAGTCGGCGAACTGTCCCTGACCGTGCAGGCCAAGTTGTTGCGGGTGCTGCAAAGCGGTCAGTTGCAGCGCCTGGGGTCGGATAAAGAACATCAAGTGGACGTGCGCCTGATCGCGGCCACCAACCGCGACCTGGCCGAAGAAGTGCGCAGCGGCCGCTACCGCGCCGACTTCTATCATCGCTTGAGTGTTTACCCGCTGCTGGTGCCGGCCCTGCGCGATCGCGGGCGCGACGTGTTGTTGCTCAGCGGTTATTTCCTGGAACAGAACCGCTCGCGGATGGGCCTTAACAGCCTGCGCCTGAACAGTGACGCGCAGGCGGCATTGCTGGCGTATGGTTGGCCAGGCAATGTGCGGGAACTGGAGCATTTGATTGGTCGCAGCGCGTTGAAGGCGCTGGGTAACTGCAAGGTACGGCCGAAGATTCTCAGTTTGAGTGCGGCGGATCTGGATTTGCCCAATGGCAGTGTTGAGCTCCCGGCCGAGCAGCCGGTCGCCAGTCCCGCCGTATTGGTTGCGGGAGATTTGCGCGAGGCCACCGAAAATTATCAACGACAATTGATCAGCGCTTGCCTGGAACGGCATCACGACAACTGGGCAAGCGCGGCGCGTGAGCTAGGCTTGGATCGGGCGAATCTGGGGCGCATGGCGAAACGGCTGGGGATGAAATAGCGCAATCCATTGTGGCGAGGGAGCTTGCTCCCGCTGGACCGGGCTGGCGCACCAGTGCGAAGCGCTCCAAAATCAGGCGCCGCGTTGTATCAGGCGGTCCGCATTTACAGGTTTTGCGACTGCTTCGCAGCCGAGCGGGAGCAAGCTCCCTCGCCACAGGGATTCACCGTTTGGCCGGCGACGGGGAATTAGCCTAAAGCCTGCCCCCAACAAGTCGATAACCCGGCATCAATAGCTTTTGGCGACTTTTTACTCGCCCATCACCTTTTTCCACAGAAGGTTTTTATGTCCACCACCAAAGCCCGCGCAGACTCACTTTCGCTTCTGCTGTTTACCTTGCGCAGCGGCAAGCTGATGGCAATCAACCTGCTGAAAGTCAGCGAAATCATCCCCTGCCCGCCGCTGACCAAGCTGCCGGAGTCGCACCCCCACGTCAAAGGCATCGCCACCCTGCGCGGCGCCTCGTTGTCGGTGATCGACCTCAGCCGCGCCATCGGCGAGCGGCCGCTGGAAGACCCGAACGGTGGCTGCCTGATCGTCACCGACGTCAGCCGTTCCAAGCAGGGCCTGCACGTTCAGGCTGTGAGCAAAATCGTCCATTGCCTGACCACCGACATCCGTCCGCCCCCCTTTGGCTCCGGTGGCGTGCGTTCGTACATCACCGGCGTGACCTCGGTCGACGGCACCCTGGTGCAAGTGCTCGACATCGAAAAGGTCATCCACGGCATCGCCCCGGCGCAGATCGAAACGGCGCCGACCGAACTGAGCATGGAAGACGCTGAAGTGCTGGGTAACGCGCGGATTCTGGTGGTCGATGACAGCCAGGTCGCGCTGCAGCAATCGGTGCACACCCTGCGT
The DNA here is from genome assembly GCF_059695935.1 of Pseudomonas sp. LBUM1660. Classification (NCBI taxonomy): domain Bacteria; kingdom Pseudomonadati; phylum Pseudomonadota; class Gammaproteobacteria; order Pseudomonadales; family Pseudomonadaceae; genus Pseudomonas; species Pseudomonas sp. LBUM1660. The sequence goes on from NZ_CP166795.1 coordinate 5,208,301, forward strand.
AACCTCGGCCTGCAATGCCACACCGCCCGCAGCGCCAAGGAAGCCATCGACTGCCTGCTGGACCTGCAAGGCACGGCGCAGCAGATCAACCTGATCGTCTCGGACATCGAAATGTCGGAGATGGACGGCTACGCCTTCACCCGCACCCTGCGCGAGACGCCGGACTTCTCGCACCTTTATGTGCTGCTGCACACGTCGCTGGACAGTGCGATGAACAGCGAAAAAGCGCGCCTTGCCGGAGCCAACGCGGTGCTGACCAAGTTCTCCTCGCCTGAGCTGACCCGGTGCCTGATCGAAGCGGCCAAGGCCGTCGCCGAACAAGGTCACTGAGTCATGGCCGAAGGCTTTTGCTTGCTGATGCGGCGCAACCTGGCTGAGGCTGTGCCCGCGATCACTTGGCCTCAAGGAATAGATCTCGTCGCATACCGCCCCGAACTGGCTGAAGCTGTTCATCGTTTGATGGAACTGGGTTATCGGGAAGGTGGCGGGCGTGTGCCAGCACTGGATGTCTGGCAGCAGCGTTTTGAAACCGATCCTGAATACGATCCATCTTTGTGTTTCATTGCGCTGTATGGCGAAAGTATCGTCGGCGTATGCCAGTGCTGGACCAGTGCCTATATCAAGAATCTGGTGGTGCATAAGCGAGCGCAAGGTCTCGGATTGGGTCGCGCCTTGCTACTGCACGCGTTCAACGTGTTTCAGCAACGTCGCGAAGGCTTTGTGGACTTGAAGGTATTGGAAGACAACCTTCGGGCGCAGCGGCTGTATGAAAGTGCCGGGATGTATGTGGTCCGCCGGGAGCCGGTTCCGGCCTGATATCCCGCCTTCGCGGGCAAGCCTCGCTCCTACAGGTCATGCGCGATCCCTGTAGGAGCGAGCGGTGCGGCGATCTGACTTGCCCGCGAAGAGGCCGACACATTCAACACAAAACCATCAGGCATACTCCCCTTCCGGCCAACTCAACGCCCAAGGATGCCTGACCCATGAAAGCCGCTACCCTGACCTTCCTCTGCCTCACCGCAATAGCCACCCAGGCCACCGCCTCCAGCCCCGACGCCTGGGCCGCCTACGACAAAGCCGTGCTCGCCAGCTGCACCAAAGCCAGCGGCCTGAAAAACGCCAAACCCGTCGGCAACGCCGCGCAGTTCGATGATCGGGTCGGCTACACCGCACTCCTGATGCAAGGCCAATACCCGCAAAAACACATGAAAGGCCAGCAAGGCACCGAGCTGTGCCTCTACAACAAAAAGAGCAAGACCGCCTACGTGACCGAGTGGGACTCCATCCGCCCCGCCGCCAAAGCCCAGTGAATGGCGCATAACTTGCTTCGAAACGCACCTTCGCGGTGTCTTTCTGGCGCCGTTTCATGCCCTCGGAAGCGATCGGCCGTTCAATGAATACGACATTTTCCTGCGTCGGTTGCGGCAAATGCTGCAACGACCACCACGTGCCCCTGACCTTGGCCGAAGCCCGCATGTGGGCGGCCGACGGCGGTCAGGTGATCGTGTTGGTGGAAGGTTTCCTCGGCAACGGCCTGGGCCTGCCCGTGCAGCAACGCGAACACGCCGAACGCCGCTCAGTGGTGGTTCGCAGCGGCACATCCGAGGCTTACGTGGCGATCACTTTTGCCGCGTACAACGTCGGCCCCTGCCGGAATCTTGACGAAGACAACCTCTGCCGCATCTACGAACGCCGCCCGCTGGTGTGCCGCATCTACCCGATGGAAATTAATCCTCACATTGCGCTGAACACCGCAGTGAAAGAATGCCCGCCCGAATCATGGGAACAGGGGCCGGACTTGATCATTGGCGGTGAGTTGGTGGATCAGGAACTCGCAGGGTTGATCCAGCGTTCACGTCAGGCGGATCGCGATGATATCCAGGCCAAAGATGCAATTTGCGGGCTGCTGGGGATTCGGACTACAGCGTTGAAGGGGGATGGGTTTACGGCTTATCTGCCGGATATGAATGCGTTTGCCAGGGTTATCGATCAGCTTGCCGGGCAGCCGCTGGCGGGCTCAGGCAGTGATTGGCAGTTCCATGTGTCGGGTGAGGATATCGCCGGGCAAGTGCAGGCTGCTGGGGCGCACGTGGCGACTGAAGTGCCGGTGAACTACGCGTTTATATCGTTGCGGGCGGCTTGATTCAGAGGGTGTATTGCCTTTGATGGCCCCTTCGCGAGCAAGCCCGCTCCCACAGTGGATCTTCGTCGTACACAAAACTTGTGTCCTATGGAGATCCACTGTGGGAGCGGGCTTGCTCGCGAAGGCGATAGATCAGACACCGCAGAGCTTGAAACTCAGCGCTTACCCATCGACCGACGAGTCCCTGGAGGCGCAGCCCCCGGCGTCTTGGTATGGCCATTCTTCGCGCCATTCTTGTACCAAGGCTGGCTGGCATTCTTCGCAGCGGCCAAATCACCCGGTTTGAACGGGAACTTGAACGCCGGGATCGCGGCTTTGGTTTCGCTGTCTGCGCTGGAGTCGACGCTGTCTGGCAGGTCTGCCTGGTCGTCGCTCAAAGCGTCGGCAACCGGCGGTTGTGTCGGGGAAGTCATGAAAGCTCCGGGTGATGCAAAAAGTCGGGCCCGGTCAGCGAGCCGCGAAAGGCGGCAGTATACCTGTGTCCAGAGCCGCAAGCTTCACACCACGAGCGAGTCCGTCGGGTTTTGTGCCAATCGCGAGCAACCCCCGCACCTGTGGGAGCGAGGCTTGCCCGCGAAGAACGATAACGCGGCCAACCAGACCGAACGCTATTACCTACGCCGGAACCTCAACCCTATCCAACACCCGATTCACCGCCAACTCCGCCAGCATGATGACCTGCTGAATCGCCAACACCGTATGCCGCTGCGGCCCCTCCAGACTCGTCGCAAAATCACTGCTCATCACACTCGCCGACGCCAAAGATTCACAGGCATGGGCCAACAGGCTTTCCGAATCAACATCGGGGGCGACCACAAACATCGTGCTCGGGCGGCGCGGTTTTGCGCTGTAGCGCTCGGGGGGATCGAGGTAGTAATCGAGCGCGCGTTTCATGGCTTCGTGGTCTTTGATGAGCGCTTCGGCCTGGGTGGTTTCGTCGCGGGGAGTGGTGGTGTCGATGGGTGGATCGGGGATTAACTTATCCATACAAACTCCTACTGAAATGGGTGCCACCACTCGCCGGATCTCAAGCGGCGAAGAGGTGGCAGCTATGTGCAGTGTGAGATCACCGGTAGTAGGCACCCGGCCAGACCGAAGTCTGCCCGCACACAGCCGCCATAACGCATTTACAGGCAGCGGATAAGCTGGCGCCAATTATGGTGGCATTGGCGCTAGATGCATACTAGTTGCCGGGGATCTCACGCCCGGTCGCTGAATTTGCAGCGACAGCCAAAGGTTAGAGAACACGCTTCCTACCCGGCAACCTGAAAAGTGCGTGGGAAAACGCTGTGTTTTTTACACATCTTTCAACACACAAAAATGGAACGCGGAGCGTCCCGGGCGGCATTCCCACGCGGAGCGTGGGAACGATCAAGGGAATGATGTACATCTGCAAGTGATTGGTCGGCTGTCAGGCCGCCATCGCTGGCAAGCCAGCTCCCACAGGGAATGATGTACGTCTGCAAGAAATTGGTCGGCTATCAGGCCGCCATCGCTGGCAGGCCAGCTCCCACAGGGAATGATGTACGTCTGCAAGAAATTGGTCGGCTATCAGGCCGCCATCGCTGGCAGGCCAGCTCCCACAGGGAATGATGTACATCTTCAAGTGATTGGTCGGCTGTCAGGCCGCCATCGCTGGCAAGCCAGCTCCCACAGGGAATGATGTACGTCTGCAAGAAATTGGTCGGCTATCAGGCCGCCATCGCTGGCAGGCCAGCTCCCACAGGGAATGATGTACATCTTCAAGTGATTGGTCGGCTATCAGGCCGCCATCGCTGGCAGGCCAGCTCCCACAGGGAATGATGTACGTCTGCAAGAAATTGGTCGGCTATCGGCCGCCATCGCTGGCAGGCCAGCTCCCACAGGGAATGATGTACATCTTCAAGTGATTGGTCGGCTGTCAGGCCGCCATCGCTGGCAAGCCAGCTCCCACAGGGAATGATGTACGTCTGCAAGAAATTGGTCGGCTATCAGGCCGCCATCGCTGGCAGGCCAGCTCCCACAGGGAATGATGTACGTCTGCAAGTGATTGGTCGTCTGTCAGGCCGCCATCGCGGGCAGACCGGCTCCCACAGGGAATGATGTACGTCTGCAAGTGATTGGTCGGCTATCAGGCCGCCTTCGCGGGCAAGCCTCGCTCCTACAGTGGGGCGGTGCACACCGCACGCTTCTCACCACTCATCAGGCCGAGCGTTAGCTCGCCTGCAGCTCTTGATCTTGATCCACCCGCCCCGTCGGGAGGCTGAGTGGAGGCGTTTATCTGGGGGGTAGGCGCGTAGCGCCGTGCGGCGAAGCCGCACACATCGAGAGGAGGTCGAAGCGAAGCCGACCGGAGGCGATGCCCCCAGATGAATGCCGGAGCGAAGGAACGCCGAGCCTAGGCGAGGGGCCGGACGTTGGGGCGAAGACCTTTGCTTCCTTTGGGGCGTTTGCCAAAGGGAGTCGCTGTAAGAGCGAAACCGCCAGCAGCCGTTACCGCAGAAATGGATATGTACGCCCTCAACAAGAACTTGGTCGGCTATCAGGCCGCCAAGGTCAAAAGCTCACAGCACAGCCCAAACTGACAGCGCCGTCAGTTAGCAGTCACCTTCCTGACCGGCGAACAGGTTTATAAAGGAAGGTATAAACCTGACCCGACTCCCGACCACCTAGCCCGGCGCCCCACTCGCATGCGAATTCAGAAAAAAACCGCCTTCATCGCAGGTCTGTTGATCGCCTTGGCAGCGCTGGGCACCTGGTACCTCACCAAACCCGCCACCGCCAAACTAGCCGCGCCTACAGCGATCCCGGTCCGGGTCGTCAGCGTCACCGAAAAAGACGTCCCCCGCTACGTCAGCGGCATCGGCTCGGTCCTGTCCCTGCACAGCGTAGTGGTCCGCCCGCAAATCGACGGCATCCTCACCAAAATCCTGGTCAAGGAAGGCCAACTGGTGAAACAAGGCGACCTGCTCGCCACCATCGACGACCGCTCGATCCGCGCCAGCCTCGACCAGGCCCGGGCACAACTCGGCGAAAGCCAGGCGCAACTGCAAGTCGCGCAGGTCAACCTCAAGCGCTACAAACTGCTCAGCGTCGACGACGGCGTATCCAAGCAGACCTACGACCAGCAACAAGCCCTGGTCAACCAGCTCAAAGCCACCGCCCAAGGCAATCAGGCGTCAATCGACGCCGCTCAAGTGCAGCTTTCCTACACACAGATTCGCTCCCCGGTCACCGGCCGCGTCGGTATTCGCACGGTGGACGAAGGCAACTTCCTGCGCATGACCGACACCCTGGGCCTGTTCACCGTGACCCAGATCGACCCGATCGCCGTGGAATTCTCCCTGCCGCAGCAAATGCTGCCCACCCTGCAAGGCCTGATCGGCGACCCCGAGCGCGCACAAGTGAAGGCCTATATCGGCGCCGACACCGACGGTGAAACCGGCAACCTGCTGGGCGAAGGGCACCTGACCCTGATCGACAACCAGATCAACGCCAACACCGGGACCATCCGCGCCAAGGCTGAATTCAACAATCCCGGGCAGAAACTCTGGCCGGGCCTGCTGGTGACGGTAAAAATTCAGACAGCCCTGGATAAAGATGCGCTGGTGGTCCCGCCCACCGTCGTACAACGTGGCCTCGATCAACATTTCGTGTACCGCGTCAACGGCGACAAGGTCGAAACCGTCACCGTCCAAATGGTCCACCAAGGCAGCGGCCAGGACATCATCAAAGGCGTGGAACCGGGTGACGTGCTGGTCAGCGACGGCCAGTCGCGGCTCAAACCCGGCTCGACCGTGCAGGTGCTGACCGAGCCGCCGCAAGTGGTGCAATCGGAGCCCAAGCCATGAAGGGCCACGGTTCTGTCTCGGCCTGGTGCATCGATCATCCGGTGGCGACGATCCTGCTGACCTTTGCCCTGGTGTTGCTCGGCGTCATCGCCTTCCCGCGCCTGCCGATTGCGCCGCTGCCAGAAGCCGAATTCCCGACCATTCAGGTCGCCGCGCAACTCCCCGGCGCCAGCCCCGAAACCATGGCGTCGTCGGTGGCCACGCCGCTTGAAGTGCAATTCAGCGCCATCCCCGGCGTCACCCAGATGACCTCGAGCAGCGCCCTCGGCTCGACCAACCTGACCCTGCAATTCACCCTCGACAAAAGCATCGACACCGCCGCCCAGGAAGTGCAGGCCGCGATCAACACCGCCGCCGGCAAACTGCCCAAGGACATGCCGACCCTGCCGACGTGGCGCAAGGTCAACCCGGCCGATAGCCCGGTGCTTATTCTCAGCATCAACTCAACCTTGATGCCCGGCACCGAACTCAGTGATTTGGTGGAAACGCTGCTCTCGCGTCAGATCAGTCAGATCGACGGCGTAGGCCAAATCAACATCACCGGCCAGCAACGTCCGGCAATCCGTGTTCAAGTCTCGGCAGACAAACTCGCGGCCATCGGCCTGACCCTCGCGGACATTCGACTGGCGATCCAGCAAACCAGCCTCAACCTGGCCAAAGGTGCGTTGTACGGTGAGTCGAGCATCTCGACACTGTCGACCAACGACCAATTGTTCCACCCCGAGGAATACAGTCAGCTCATCGTTTCCTACAAGGACGGTGCACCGGTTCACCTCAAGGACGTCGCTAAAGTCGTCAACGGTTCAGAAAATGCCTACGTTCAGGCGTGGGCCGGTGATCAACCCGGGGTGAATCTGGTGATTTCCCGGCAACCGGGTGCCAACATCGTTGAAACCGTGGATCGCATCCAGGCCGCCCTGCCCGGCCTCGAAGCCATGCTGCCGGCCTCGGTGCAGGTCAAGGTGCTGGTCGACCGCACGCAGACCATCCGCGCGTCGTTGCATGAAGTGGAAATCACCCTGCTGATCGCGATCATGCTGGTGGTGGCGGTGATGGCGCTGTTCCTGCGTCAGTGGTCGGCAACGCTGATCGTATCCGCGGTGCTCGGCGTGTCGCTGACCGCCAGTTTCGCCCTGATGTACATCATGGGCTTCAGCCTGAACAACCTGACGCTGGTGGCGATCGTGGTGGCCGTGGGGTTTGTGGTCGACGATGCGATCGTGGTGGTGGAGAACATTCACCGCCATCTCGAGGCCGGCGACGACATGCGCGAGGCGGCGATCAAGGGTGCCGGCGAGATTGGCTTTACCGTGGTCTCGATCAGTTTCTCGCTGGTGGCGGCGTTTATCCCGCTGCTGTTTATGGGTGGCGTGGTCGGGCGACTGTTCAAGGAATTCGCCCTGACTGCCACGTCGACCATCATGATTTCGGTGGTGGTCTCGCTGACGTTGGCACCAACACTTGCCGCGCTGTTCATGCGTGCGCCGGTGCATCACGCCCACAGCAAACCTACAGTTGGCGATCGCTTGCTGGCAGGCTATGAAAAACTGCTGCGCCGCGCCCTCTCCCATCAAAAGCTGATGATCAGCGTTTTCTTTCTGTCTTTGGGCCTGGCGGTCGCCGGTTACATCTTCATCCCCAAGGGGTTCTTTCCGGTGCAGGACACCGGTTTTGTCCTCGGCACCACGGAAGCCGCCGCCGATATTTCCTACGGCGACATGGTAAAAAAACATCTGGCGATGGCCGAAATCGTCGCGGCGGACCCTGCGGTCCAGGCGTTTTCCCACTCGGTGGGCGTCTCGGGCAGTAACCAGACCATCGCCAATGGCCGCTTCTGGATTTCCCTGAAAAAACGCGGCGACCGCGACGTCTCGGCCAGCCAGTTCATTGACCGGATCCGTCCGCAACTGATGAAAGTCCCGGGCATCGTGCTCTATCTGCGCGCCGGCCAGGACATCAACCTCAGCTCCGGCCCGAGCCGCGCACAGTATCAATACGTGCTCAAGAGCAACGACGGTGCGACCCTCAGCACCTGGACCCAGCGCCTCACGGAAAAACTGCGGGCCAACCCGGCGTTTCGCGACATTTCCAACGACCTGCAACTGGGCGGCAGCATCACCCACATCAGCATCGACCGCAGCGCCGCTGCGCGTTTCGGCCTGACCGCCAGCGATGTCGATGAAGCGCTGTACGATGCGTTCGGGCAGCGGCAGATCAATGAATTCCAGACCCAGATCAACCAGTACAACGTGATTCTGGAACTGGACACCCAGCAACGCGGCAACGCCGAAAGCCTCAATTATTTCTACCTGCGCTCGCCGCTGAGCGGGGAAATGGTGCCGCTGTCGGCCTTGGCGAAATTCGGTGCGCCGACGGTTGGCCCATTGTCTATCGCCCACGACGGCATGTTCCCGGCTGCCAACTTGTCGTTCAACCTGGCGCCCGGCGTGGCGTTGGGCGATGCGGTGATCATGCTCAACCAGGCCAAGGCCGATATCGGCATGCCGGCCGCCATGAGCGGCAACTTCCAGGGCGCGGCGCAAGCGTTCCAGAGTTCGCTGGCCAGCCAGCCGTGGTTGATCCTGGCGGCGCTGGTGGCGGTGTACATCATTCTCGGTGTGCTCTACGAGAGCTTCGTCCATCCACTGACCATTATTTCGACCCTGCCGTCGGCGGGACTCGGGGCGGTGATCATGCTGTGGATTTGCGGCCAGGACTTTTCGATCATGGCGCTGATCGGGCTGGTGTTGCTGATCGGGATCGTCAAGAAAAACGGCATCCTGATGATCGACTTCGCCCTCGATGCCCAGCGCAATCGTGGCTTGGCGCCGGAAGAGGCGATTTACCAGGCCTGTATCACGCGGTTCCGGCCGATCATCATGACCACCCTCGCCGCCCTGCTCGGCGCACTACCGCTGATGTTCGGCTATGGCGCTGGCGCCGAACTGCGCCAGCCATTGGGCATCGCGGTGGTCGGCGGCTTGCTGGTGAGCCAGGCGCTGACGTTGTTCACCACTCCGGTCATATACTTGTGGCTGGAGCGGCTTTTCCATAAGCCCAAACCCGCACCGATGCCGGCGCTGGCAACCACAGACTGAGGCGGGGTCATGCGCGTTCTGATTATCGAAGACGAAGAAAAAACCGCGGATTATCTGCACCGCGGCCTGACGGAACAGGGTTACACCGTGGACCTGGCACGCGACGGCGTCGAAGGCCTGCACCTGGCGCTGGAAAGCGACTACGCGGTGATCGTCCTCGACGTCATGCTGCCGGGCCTCGACGGCTTCGGCGTCTTGCGCGCGCTGCGTGCGCGCAAGCAAACCCCGGTGATCATGCTCACCGCCCGCGAGCGGGTCGAAGACCGCATCAAAGGCCTGCGCGATGGTGCCGATGATTACCTCGGCAAACCGTTTTCCTTCCTCGAACTGGTGGCGCGCCTGCAAGCGCTGACCCGGCGCAGTGGCGGTCATGAACCGGTGCAAGTGAGCATCGCCGACCTGTGGATCGATTTGATCAGCCGCAAGGCCACACGTGCCGGCACGCGCCTGGACCTGACCGCCAAGGAATTCTCGCTGCTGAGCGTTTTGGCCCGTCGGCAGGGTGAAATCCTCTCGAAAACGGCGATTGCCGAGATGGTCTGGGACATCAATTTCGACAGCGACGCCAATGTCGTCGAAGTCGCGATCAAGCGCCTGCGGGCCAAACTCGATGGGCCGTTCGACGAGAAACTGCTGCACACGATCCGGGGCATGGGTTACGTGCTGGAGAGCCGCGGTGTCCAGTAATTCGATTGCCCTGCGTCTGAGCGCCATGTTCACGCTGGTGGCGTTGCTGGTGTTTCTGTTGATCGGCTGGGCCTTGTACCAGCAGGTCGACAAAGGCCTGGGTTTGCTGCCCGAGGCGGAGCTGGACGCACGTTACAGCGTGCTCGAATCCACGGTCGGGCGATACGGCACGCCGGAGCATTGGGTGAAGATCAACAACAAGCTCAAGTTGCTCGGCGAAGAAGACAAGCGCATCAGTTTCTGGATCATCAGCGGCGACCCTTACTACGAATACGGCAACCTGACGCCGCAGATCCGCGCCTTTGCCGAAGGGCCGCTGGGGATGCGCGACATGACATTGCCGGACCAGCCTTATCCGCTGAAAGTGCTGGTCAGCCAGTTCCCGGCCAAGGATCAACGACCGCCGCTACGTTTCATGATCGGCATCGACACCGAGACGTTTTTCCAGACCCAGCATCATTTGTTGATCGCGCTGATCAGCCTGGCAATTATTGGCGTGTTGCTGGCGTCGGCGCTGGGGTATTGGGTGGCGCGGATTGGTCTGAAGCCGTTGATCAAGTTGTCGCAGGAAGCCCAGCGACTGGCGCCGCCGTTACGTTCCGGGCGCTTGCGCTTATCGCCGTTGCCGCCGGAGCTCAATCAGTTCGTCAATTCGTTCAACTCCACGCTGGAGCGGGTCGAGCAGGCCTATTCGCGCCTTGAGTCGTTCAACGCCGACGTCGCCCACGAACTGCGCTCGCCGCTGACCAACCTGATCGGCCAGACCCAGGTCGCGCTGACCCGTGGACGCTCGGCGGAACACTACTTCGAAGTGCTGCAATCGAACCTCGAAGAGCTGGAACGGCTGCGTTCGATCATCAATGACATGTTGTTTCTGGCCAGCGCGGATCAGGGCAGCAAGGCGACCAAACTGACCTCCACCTCACTGGCCGATGAAGTGGCCACGACCCTGGAATACCTGGATTTCATTCTTGAGGATGCGCAGGTTCAGGTGCAGGTCAGTGGTGATGCGCAGGTGCGGATCGAGATTGCTCATCTGCGCCGGGCGTTGATCAATCTTCTGAGTAACGCGGTGCAACACACCGAGCCTGGCCAGGTGATTCAAGTGCGCATCGAGGCTGAGGAGCATCAGGTCAGCATCGGGGTGGCTAACCCGGGATCGCCGATTGCCAGCGAGCATTTGCCTCGATTGTTCGAACGCTTTTACCGGGTAGATGCGTCGCGCAGTAACAGCGGAAACAACCACGGGTTAGGGCTGGCGATCGTCAAGGCGATTGCGCTGATGCATGGCGGCGATGTGTTCGTGCGCAGTGACCACGGCATGAACACTTTCGGCATCCACCTCCCGGTTTAACCCTTTCCCTGTGGCGAGCGAGCTTGCTCGCGCCGGGCTGCGAAGCGGCCCCGAATCAGCCACCCAGGATCCTCAGGAAAACCGGGAAGTTTGCGACTGCTTCGCAGCCGAGCGGGAGCAAGCTCCCTCGCCACAAAAGCAATTTTGCCAACTTAATGACTACTGTTGCTATTCACGCAACAGTCCTTTCATGAATCCGCTCTTTTTCCCCTGTCCAATCCCCCTTACCTTTGCCCGCACCAAACAGCACTTGCCAAGCAAGAAGGTTTTAAAGATGTCCAACACTATGGGTATTGCCAGCGCTTTCGTCTTGTCCTCTTTGTTCCTGTCTCCGTTCGCCCTGGCTGAAGAGTCGCAGACGTTCGTCGCGCAAAATGCTGCGCGCGCCGCGGCGTATGAAGAGCATCAGAGCGAAATGACAGCCAAGGCTCAGGACGCTGCGCAAACCCCTCAAACGTCAACCTCTACGACCCAGCCACGGGTTGAGAAAGACAGCTGATCCCGCGTAATCGCTCCTTTTCCCTCGACACTTTTCATTGGCTCTTCCCTTTGAAAAGTTGTCTTCAAAGCCGCTGCTATCAGCGGCTTTTTTTCGTTGTGGTTTAAACGCCGTCCGGTTCGTCTTCACTAACAAGAAACATTTTGCACTTCAAGCATATGAAGTGTTTAGTTGACCCAAGGAGCTTTACTGCAAGTGCGTTTCCCTCTCCGCTTCAACCCGCTGTTCATTGCAATCGCTGCAACGATTACCCCCGCCGCACACGCCGCCGACGAATCCAGTCAGGAAGGTTTTGTTGAAGGTTCGAGCCTCAACCTCAATGCCCGAACCTACTACATGAACCGTAACCGCCTGCAGCAGGCGGACGACAACATCGAGTGGGGCCAGGGTTTCCTTGGTCTCTTTGAATCGGGTTTCACCCAGGGCACCGTCGGGTTCGGCGTTGATGCCCACGCCATGCTCGGGCTTAAGCTCGACGGCGGTGGCGGTACGGATGGCTCGAGCATCCTGCCGATCAGCGATGGCAACGGCAAAGCGCCGCGGTCGTTTTCGACGGCGGGGGGCACGCTGAAAATGCGTGCTTTTGATACCGAGTTGAAGGCCGGCGACCTGTTCCTCGCCAACCCGGTAATTGCCGGCGGCGAGACCCGCATGCTGCCGCAGACCTTCCGCGGCGTCAGCCTGACCAACCACAGCGTCGACGGCTTCCTGATCGAAGGTGGCCAGGCGAGTTTCACCAAGCCGTACAACCAGAGCGGCCACACCCGCATCGCCACCTCCTACGGCAGCCTGGCAGACGGTGACGACAGTCAGCACCTGAACTGGGCCGGCGTGGCGTGGAGCGGCCTGCCAGGTTTGACCAGCAGCCTGTACGCGTCCGAACTCAAGGACATCTGGAACCAGTACTACTACGACCTGGATTACACCTACGCGCTGAACGACCTGGTCAGCCTCAACCCGGGCCTGCACTTCTATCACACGCAAGACACCGGCGATGCGCTGCTGGGTAACATCGACAACAACACCTACAGCCTGCATTTCACCGTCGGCGTGGGCAATCACAGCGTCACTGCCGCCTATCAGCGGGTCAACGGCAACACGCCGTTCGACTACATCAGTCAGGGCGACAGCGTCTTCCTCGACAACTCCCAGCAGTATTCGGATTTCAACGGCCCGAACGAGCGCTCGTGGAAACTCAAGTACGCCTACGACTTCGCGGGCCTCGGCTTGCCCGGCCTAACTTCGGCGTTGTCTTACTCCCGGGGTGAACTGGACCTGACCAAAGTCGATCCGGACAGCCGTGGTTATGCCTCGTGGTACAGCGCCGACGGCAAAAACGCCAGGCACTGGGAACGTGACATTGATCTCAGGTACGTGATCCAGGAAGGCAAGGCCAAAGACCTGGCGGTGCGCCTGCAATGGGCCACCAACCGTGGCGGAAATGGCTATGGCGCACTGGATCAAGACACCGATGAATACCGGGTGATCGTCGACTACCCGCTCAATGTCTTCTAAGCTTGAACAAACAAGAGGCCAGCACGTTTTGCTGGCCTTTTGTTTATCAGGGCCTTATACAGGCGCCCTGAACGCAAATGGCTCCCGGGGTTCTGCCCGATGCTTGCAGCACTACTTTCATAACGCTTATCAGCAGAAGCCAGAACCATGAGTGTGAGCCGTACACAACCTCACGATCCGATCCGTTCGACCCGGTCGGAGCGGCTTCTGGTTCTCGGCAGTTTGCTGCTGGTGATCGCAATCCTGAGCATCGTCGCGTTCCTGCTGGTGCGCGAGCGCGCCAACGCACAATTGTCTGCCACGCGCTCAGCGTCCAACATCGTGCAATTGATCGACGCCGACGTGCTGCGCAATGTTGAACTCTATGACCTGTCCTTGCTCGGCCTGATCGCGGCCTCGCAGCGAGAGGACCTCAAGCGCGTCTCCCCCGTCATCCGCCATCTGGCCTTGTTCGACCGCGCCACTGCCGCACCGTACAAGGGCGACATTCTGCTGCTCGACAACAAGGGCGACGTGATCGCCGACTCAGCGTCGGTGGAGCCCAGAAAGGGCAATTTTGCCGACAGAGAGTATTTTCAGTCCCATATCAACAATCCTGACCCGGGCATGTTTATCAGCCGCCCCTTCCAATCCAGGCAGGCTGAACACGAATGGCGAATCAGCTTCAGTCGTCGGCTCAGCGGCTCGCAGGGCGAATTCCTTGGCGTGGCCGAAGCCGCCATGCGCTTGAGTTACTTCGATCAGTTGTTCAACAGCTTGAGTATCGGTCGGGACAGTTCGGTCAATCTGATCAGCTCGGACGGTATTCTTCTGGCCCAGGAGCCCGGGTTGGCCGAGGAGCTGGTGGGCAAGGACTTCAGCAGCCGCCCCAACTTCCAGCGCATCGTCAAGGAAGGCAACGGCAGCTTCACCAGTGTTTCAAGCCAATACCAGGACAAGCGCCTGTACACGTTCTCCAAGGTGGGCAACTTGCCGTTGATCGTCATCGTTGCCCTCTCCAGCGATGAAGTGTTTGCGTCGTGGAAACGCACGGCGGTGGTGGTCAGCGTTGCGACCCTTGCGCTGTGCATCAGCCTGCTGTGGCTGACCTGGCTGTTTTGCCGGGAACTGCGCCTGCGCCACAACGCCGAGCAGGAGCTGGCGCAACTGGCCGCCACCGATGCGTTGACGGGGCTGGCCAACCGCCGAACGCTGGATCAGGCGCTGCGCCATGAATGGTTTCGCGCTCAACGTTCCGGCATGCCTTTGTCGTTGCTGATGATTGACGCTGACCATTTCAAAGCGTTCAACGACCTTCATGGCCATCAGGCTGGCGACGAAGCGCTGCGCTCGTTGGCCAACGTCATCAGCGCCCACATCCGTCGACCGGCGGACCTGGCAGCCCGTTACGGCGGCGAAGAGTTTTCAGTGATCCTGGCGGAAACCGATAGCGCGGGTGCACGGCAGATTGCCGAACACATCCGCAAGGCGGTTGAGCAGTTGCCGATGATTCAGGGCGCCGAGTTGCCGATGACTGTCAGTATCGGGATCAGCACCTGGACGACATCGAACGATATCAGCCTGGAGAGTTTGCTGTTTGCGGCGGACAAGGCGTTGTATCAGGCGAAGGAAAAGGGGCGGAATCGGGTGGTCGCCACGGTTTGAAATCTGCGGTGTCGCTACTGGCCTCTTCGCGGGCAAGTCGGATCGCCGCACCTCTTTCCCGCAAGCATAAAAAAAGGCCACCCGAAGGCAGCCTTTAAAAACTAGAGAGGTTTTTTACTTACACGGCCGCTACGGGACGCATGTAAGAGATCGGTGCAGTGCTGGCGTCTTCGAAAGTCACGACTTCCCAAGCATCTGTCTGCTCAATCAACTTGCGCAGCAGCTGGTTGTTCAATGCATGTCCGGACTTGAAGCCCTTGAACTCACCAATCAGGCTATTGCCCAGCAGGTAGAGGTCACCAATTGCATCGAGGATCTTGTGCTTCACGAATTCGTCTTCATAGCGAAGGCCGTCTTCGTTCAGTACACCATCCGCGTCGACCACAATAGCGTTTTCAACGCTGCCGCCGAGTGCGAGGTTGTGCTTGCGCAGGTACTCGATGTCACTCATGAAACCAAAGGTACGGGCGCGGCTGACTTCTTTTACGAACGAAGTGCTGGAAAAATCCACGCTTGCACTTTGTGTGCGGTTACGGAAAACCGGGTGATCGAAATCGATCTCGAAACTCACCTTGAAGCCTTCGAAAGGGACGAAAGTGGCGCGCTTGTCGCCGTCTTCCACTGTCACTTCCCGCAGGATCCGGATGAACTTCTTCGGTGCGTCCTGTTCTTCCAGGCCGGCCGACTGAATCAGGAATACGAAAGGTCCAGCGCTACCATCCATGATCGGGACTTCGGACGCGGAGAGCTCGACGTAGGCGTTATCGATGCCCAGGCCAGCCATGGCCGAGAGCAAGTGCTCCACCGTATCCACTTTGGTGTCACCACTGACCAATGTGGTCGACATCGTGGTTTCACCAACGTTTTCCGCGCGGGCAGGAATCTGCACCACAGGGTCGAGGTCGGCACGAACAAACACAATGCCGGTGTCGATAGGCGCGGGCTTGAGGGTCAGGTATACCTTCTCCCCGGAGTGCAGGCCTACACCTGTAGCACGGATAATATTTTTCAGTGTGCGTTGTTTAATCATGGCTTGGGCCGCTTCAGCGCAAATTGCGAACTGGTATCAACAAAGGCTGGCGATGATAGCAGACCAGACCTTTGCTGAACACCAATCACCTTCATAGCCCTGATACATTCCATCAATCAGCCTGACGACGCAGGAAAGCCGGGATGTCCAGGTAATCCAGATCGTCTTGCGGATTCATCTTCGCGGCAGTCGCAGCACCGGCCTGAGCCTGGTTGCGCATGACGGTCGGACGGTCCAGGTCACGATAGTTCACAGCAGGCGCTTCCTGACGCGAAGGCGCTTGTTGCTGCGGCTGCGATGCCACGGACGTGTGCATGGTGTTGTCGATAACCTTCACAGGCTTCTCGATTTTCGCGCCCAGACCAGTGGCAACCACGGTCACGTGCAGTTCGTCGCGCATGTCCGGATCGATAACGGTACCGACCTTGACCATCGCGTGCTCGGAAGCAAAGGCTTCGATGATGCTACCCACGTCGGAGTACTCACCCAGAGACAGGTCAGGACCGGCGGTGATGTTCACCAGGATGCCGCGTGCACCTTGCAGGTTCACGTCTTCGAGCAACGGGTTGCGAATGGCCGCTTCGGTGGCCTCACGTGCACGGTTCGGACCGCTGGCGCAGCCAGTGCCCATCATCGCCATGCCCATTTCGCTCATCACGGTCCGTACGTCGGCAAAGTCGACGTTGATCATGCCTGGACGCTTGATGATGTCGGAGATACCGCGAACGGCTCCGGCCAGTACATCGTCGGCCTTGGCGAATGCGGACAGCAGGCTTGCGTCCTTGCCAAGGATGGTCAGCAGCTTCTCGTTTGGAATGGTGATCAAGGAGTCGACGCTTTCAGACAGCAGACGAATACCTTCGTCGGCGATCTGCATGCGCTTGCGACCTTCGAACGGGAACGGACGAGTCACCACCGCAACGGTGAGGATCCCCATTTCCTTGGCCACTTCAGCAATGATCGGCGCAGCACCGGTACCGGTACCACCGCCCATGCCGGTGGTGATGAACACCATATTGGTGCCCTGCAGGACTTCGGCAATGCGCTCACGGTCTTCGAGAGCGGCCTGACGACCTACTTCAGGGTTGGCGCCGGCGCCCAGACCTTTGGTCACACCGGTGCCCAGTTGCAGGATGGTCCGCGCGCCGATGGATTTCAGCGCCTGGGCATCAGTGTTGGCGCAGATGAACTCAACGCCTTCAATGTTGCTCTTGACCATGTGGTTGACGGCGTTGCCGCCGCCTCCGCCAACACCGATAACTTTAATAACCGGGCTTGCGGGGATGTTGTCTACGAGTTCGAACATTTTCCCTCTCCTTTCATTTCTCTAGTTTTTTCGCCTACTGCCTGTATCTACAACGGTGCTGCGGTAAATCTTTTAGAAGTTGCCTTGTACCCAGCTCTTGATGCGATCGAGCAAGGCGGCTTTCGGTTCTTCATTGCTGTAGCTGTCGCGGCTGCTGATGCCCGAGAACGAAATCCCGTCGGACTGCTTCTGCAGGCCGTACATCAACAGGCCTACGCCGGTGGAATAAATCGGGTTGCGGACCACGTCGTCCAGGCCCTTGACGCCATGGGGCACGCCCAGGCGGACCGGCATGTGGAAGATCTCTTCGGCCAGTTCGACCGCGCCTTCCATTTTCGAGGTACCGCCGGTCAGCACGATGCCGGCCGGGATCAGGTCTTCGTAGCCACTGCGGCGCAGTTCGGCCTGGATCAGCGTGAACAGCTCGTCATAACGCGGCTCAACCACTTCGGCCAGGGCCTGGCGGGACAGCTCGCGCGGTGGACGGTCGCCAACGCTTGGCACCTTGATGGTTTCACCGGCACCGGCCAGCTTGGCCAGGGCGCAGGCGTAGCGAATCTTGATTTCTTCGGCGTACTGGGTCGGGGTGCGCAACGCCATGGCGATGTCGTTGGTCACCTGGTCGCCCGCAATCGGGATCACCGCGGTGTGACGGATCGCGCCTTCGGTGAAGATCGCGATGTCTGTGGTACCGCCGCCGATGTCCACCAGGCACACGCCCAGCTCTTTCTCGTCATCGGTCAGGACCGAATAGGCCGACGCCAGTTGCTCAAGAATGATGTCGTCGATTTCCAGACCGCAGCGACGCACGCATTTTTCAATGTTTTGTGCGGCGTTGACGGCGCAGGTCACCACATGGACCTTGGCTTCCAGACGCACGCCCGACATGCCCAGCGGCTCACGAACGCCTTCCTGGTTATCGATCACGTAATCCTGCGGCAAGGTGTGCAGCACGCGCTGGTCAGCCGGGATCGCCACGGCCTGGGCGGCGTCGAGGACGCGTTCAAGGTCGGCAGCACTGACTTCACGATCACGAATCGCCACGATGCCGTGGGAGTTCAGGCTGCGGATGTGATTGCCCGCCACGCCGACGAACGCCGAGTGGATCCGGCAACCGGCCATCAGCTGCGCTTCTTCGATCGCGCGCTGGATCGATTGCACGGTGGACTCGATGTTCACCACCACGCCTTTCTTCAGGCCACGGGACGGATGAGTGCCGATCCCGACGATTTCGAGCGTGCCGTCGTCCGAGACCTCGCCGACCAGCGCCACCACCTTGGAGGTGCCGATATCGAGACCGACGATCATTTTGCCGCTTTGCACGTTTGCCATGGGTCCTGCCTCTTCTTAATTCTTCGCGACAGCGGGTTGGGCTGTCGTGGGCGCTACAGGTTCCCGCCAGCCAACAGCGAGGCCGTTGGCGTAGCGCAGATCGATGCGCGCAATGTTCGTAATCTGTTCTTTAAGCGTCTTGTCGTAGATGGCAATGAAGCGGCGCATCTTTTCCACCAGCTTGCCGCGTCCCAGCAGCAGTTCGATCCCTGGGCCCGCGCTGCCGGCGCCGGTGGTCAGGAACCAGCTGCCTCGTTCACGCAACTCCAGGCGTGCAATCGAGAAGCCCAACGGCCTGAGCATCTGGCTCAGCACCTGGTATTGCTGCATCACTTGCTGTTGTGCCCGTTGTGGGCCGAACAGCTGTGGCAAGTGTTCGTAATTGGCCAGCTCACGCGGGGTGAACGCCTGGCCCTGGTTGTTCAACAGCGATTCATCGCCCCAACGGGCCACCGGCAGTTGTTCTTCCAGGCGGATCACGACTTGATCCGGCCACACCCGACGCACTTCGGCGTGGGCAATCCATGGCATCGTTTCAAGTTCGGTGCGCATGCTCGCAAGATCGATGGTGAAGAAGCTCGACGCCACATAAGGGGCGATTCGCTGCTGCACCGCTTGCTGGCTGATGTAACTCAAGTCGCCTTGCACCGCGATTTTAGTGATCGGCCGGTCGGCGTAGGGCAGCAAACGCTGCGCGCCTTCGTAAGTGCCGAACCCCAGCGCAACCAACAGCACTGGCCAAAACAGGCTTTTCAGAAAACCAAAATTGGCTTTCGGCAGGCGCGCAGACATCGGCTCTTTGGCCACCATTCGGCTCGCACCCCGCGGCACCGGCTTGCGGCCGGGTGCTGGAGGGGGCTGATGTCTCAGCTGTGCGCCTTGCATGGTCTTAACCTCGCGGCTCTTGGTTGCTGGCAGTACTTGCCGCCAGAATCGCCAGAACCAGTTGCTGGAAATCCAGACCGGCAGCACGGGCCGCCATCGGCACCAGGCTGTGATCGGTCATGCCCGGTGCGGTGTTGACTTCGAGGAACCAGAACTGCCCGTCGGCGTCCTGCATCACGTCTGCCCTGCCCCAGCCGGCGATACCTAGCGCCTCACAGGCTTTCGCCGTGAGGTCCATCAGTTCTTTTTCCTTGTTGCTGTCCAGGCCACACGGGATCCGGTACTGGGTATCGGAAGCCACGTACTTGGCGTCGTAGTCGTAGAAGCTGTGCGTGGTGCCCAGGGCAATCGGTGGCAACACCTGGTCACGCAGGGTGGCGATGGTGAACTCCGGACCTTGAATCCATTGCTCGACCAACACTTGCGAATCGTAGGTACTGGCCGCTTTCCAGGCGTCGATCAATTCCGACGCGGACGTCACTTTGGCCATCCCGATACTTGAACCTTCATGGGCCGGTTTGACGATCAAAGGGAAGCCCAGTTCCGTCGCTGCCGAAATACAATCAGCCTCGGAGCTCAGTACCGCGTGACGCGGCGTCGGGATGCCGAGGCTGTGCCAGACCTGTTTGGTGCGCAGCTTGTCCATGGCCAGCGCCGACGCCAGAATGCCGCTGCCGGTGTAGGGAATGCCCAGGCATTCGAGCAGGCCCTGCATGCTGCCGTCTTCACCGCCACGACCGTGGAGGATGACAAAGGCGCGGTCGATCTTTTCGTTCAGCAAACGCTGCAGAAGGTCATCGCCCACATCGAGGCCGAACGCATCCACACCGGCGCTCAGCAGTGCGTCGAGTACCGCGTTGCCCGACTTCAGGGACACCTCACGCTCGGCACTCTTGCCGCCGAACAGCACGGCGACGCGGCCGAAGTCTTTCGGCGCGATTGTGGAGACGAGGTTGGCGTAGGCAGCAGTCATTTCAACTTCCCCGCAGTCGGCGCGGCAACAGCACCCGCGAATAGCGGACTGGCCAACAGTTTCGGGGCGAGACCACCGATATCACCGGCGCCCTGGCACAGCAGGATGTCGCCGGCACGCAACAGCGGCTTGACGATCGGTGCGAGGTCGACACCACGTTCGATGTAGATCGGGTCGAGCTGACCGCGCTGACGGATGCTGTTGCACAGCTTGCGGCTGTCGGCGCCCGGGATCGGCTCTTCTCCGGCCGGGTAGACTTCCATCAGCAGCAGGACGTTGGCGTCGGCCAGTACATTGACGAAATCGTCGTACAGGTCGCGGGTGCGGCTGTAACGGTGCGGCTGGTACACCATCACCAGACGGCGCTCCGGCCAACCACCGCGGACGGCTTTGATCACCGCCGCGACTTCGGTCGGGTGGTGACCGTAGTCGTCGACCAGCATCACGTTGCCGCCTTCTACCGGCAGTTCGCCGTAGACCTGGAAGCGTCGGCCGACACCCTGGAAGCCGGACAGGCCCTGGACGATGGCTTCATCGCTGACGCCTTCATCGGTGGCGATGCAGATGGTGGCCAGCGCGTTCAATACGTTGTGGTTGCCCGGCATGTTCACCGAGACATCCAATGGCTCGCGATCAGGACGCAACACAGTGAAGAAGGTCTGCATGCCTTGCTGGCGCACATTGATTGCGCGCACGTCGCAGTCATCGCCGAAGCCGTAAGTGACGGTTGGGCGCTTCACCAGCGGCAGGATGTCACGCACCACCGGATCGTCCAGGCACACCACCGCCAGACCGTAGAACGGCAGGTTGTGGAGAAACTCGACGAAGGTTTTCTTCAGTTTGTTGAAGTCACCGTCGTAGGTCGCCATGTGGTCGGCGTCGATGTTGGTGACCACGGCCACCAGCGGCTGCAAGTGCAGGAAACTGGCATCGCTTTCGTCGGCTTCGGCGATCAGGTAGCGGCTGGTGCCGAGCTGAGCATTGGTGCCCGCGGCATTCAGACGGCCACCGATGACGAACGTCGGGTCCAGGCCACCGGCCGCGAACACCGAAGCGATCAGGCTGGTGGTGGTGGTTTTGCCGTGCGTACCGGCGACGGCAATGCCGTGGCGATAGCGCATCAGCTCGGCCAGCATTTCAGCGCGTGGCACCACAGGAATTCGGCGCTCCAGAGCGGTGGCCACTTCCGGGTTGGACGTGTTCACGGCGCTCGACACCACCAGCACATCAGCAGTAGCGGCGTTCTCGGCACGGTGGCCAATAAAGATGTGCGCGCCAAAGGACTCGAGACGCTCGGTTACCGGCGATGCTTTCAGGTCGGAACCGGACACTTCATAGCCCAGGTTCAGCAACACTTCGGCGATGCCGCACATGCCCACGCCACCAATGCCGACGAAGTGGATGCGACGGATGCGGCGCATTTCCGGTTGCGGCATGGCTTTCTGTTTCTCAACCATGGGCCACCTCCAGGCAGGTATCGACCACGTTACGGGTTGCATCGGGTTTGGCCAGGCGGCGTGCCGCAGTGGCCATGTCGTTGAGTCGTTGTGGTTGCATCAGGACCTCTGTCAGGCGTGCGGCAAGATCCGCTGCGCCAGTCGTTCTTTGCGGCATCAGGAAGGCAGCGCCTTCACGGGCCAAATAATCGGCGTTGCGGGTCTGGTGATCGTCGATCGCGTGGGGCAAAGGCACCAGCATCGAGGGCAGACCGGCGGCAGCCAGTTCACTGATGGTCAATGCGCCTGCGCGGCACACCACCAGGTCGGCCCAGCCATAGGCTTGGGCCATGTCTTTTATGAAAGGCTGCACTTGCGCCTCGACGCCAGCCGCGCGATAGCGCTCTGCAGTCACTTCATCGTGGTTTTTGCCGGCCTGATGAAACACTTCCGGGCGCAGGTCGGGGGCGACTTGCGACAGGGCTTCAGGCAGCAACTTGTTCAACGGCTCTGCGCCCAGGCTTCCGCCCAGAATCAGTAAACGCGCCTTGCGACCCGCCAGGGCGGGGCGCTGTGTTTCGAGGAACAGCTCGGTGCGCACCGGGTTACCGGTGGTCCGACGGCTGTCCGACAGGGTAAAGGTGTCGGGGAACGCTTCACAGACTCGGGCGGCCAACGGCACCAGCAACCGATTGGCGGTACCGGCCACAGCGTTCTGCTCATGAACGATCACCGGCACGCCGGCCAGTTTGGCTGCAACGCCGCCGGGGCCGGTCACATAACCACCGAAGCCGACCACGCACACTGGCCGCAGCTGACGAATGATCGCCCGCGCCTGCCAGACGGATTTGAGCACCATGAACGGGGCCTTGAGCAGGGACAATTTGCCCTTGCCGCGTAGACCGGTGGCATTGATCCGATGCAGCTCGATACCGGCCATCGGCACCAGCTCGTTCTCGATCCCGCGTGGCGTTCCGAGCCAGTGCACGGTGTAACCGCGTGCCTGGAATTCGCGAGCGCACGCCAGCGCCGGGAACACGTGGCCACCGGTGCCGCCCGCCATGATCAAGACGTTAGCGCCCATGGGTCGGCTCCTCGGCGAAGTCGCTCTCATGGAACTCCATCTCCTCGCTGCCCAGGTGGGTCCGACTCTCCCACTCAATGCGCAACAACAAGCCGAGACAGGCACCGCAGATCACCAGCGAACTGCCGCCATAACTGAGGAACGGCAGGGTCAGGCCTTTGGTCGGCAACAGGCCGACGTTCACCCCGATGTTGATCAGGAACTGGCCGATCCACAGGAACGACAGGCCGTAAGCGATGTAGGCGGCGAAGAATTGCTTGGCCTTCTCGGCCCAATAACCGATGTACATGCCACGCACACAAACAAAGGCGAACAACGCCACCGTACACAAGGAACCCACGGCACCCAGTTCTTCGGCCAGGACCGAGAACACGAAGTCGGTGTGGGCTTCCGGCAGGTAGAACTGTTTCTGCACGCTGTTGCCCAGGCCAACGCCCAGCCATTCGCCGCGACCGAACGCGATCAATGCCTGCGACAACTGATAGCCGGCACCGAACTGGTCAGCCCATGGATCGGCAAAGTTGGTCAGACGCGCCATTCGATACGGCTGCACTTGAATCAACAGCACCACCGCGCCGACCGCCAGGACCACCATCAAGGAGAAACGGAACAGTCCGACACCGCCGAGGAACAGCATCGCCGCCGCCGCGCCCATCATGACAACGGTGGCGCCGAAGTCCGGCTCCATCAGCAACAGGCCGGCCATTGGCAGCAGAACGATGAACGGCTTGAAAAAGCCCATCCAGCTTTCCCGCACTTCTTTCTGGCGACGCACCAGATAACCGGCGAGGTAGATCACCACAAATACTTTGGCGATCTCGGACGGCTGAACGTTGAAGAAGCTGAAGCCGATCCAGCGCATCGAACCATTCACTTCACGGCCGATCCCCGGGATGATCACCATCACCAGCAAACCGAACGCACCAATCAGCATCAGCCAGCCCAGGCGTTGCCAGGTGGCGATCGGAATCATCATGGTGACGATGCAGGCACCCAGGCCCAGCACGATGTAGATCAGGTGGCGAATCATGTAGTACAGGGCACTGCCCGACTGCACGGCCGCCACTTCCGTCGAAGCCGAGGCGATCATGACCAGTCCGAGGCCGATCAACGCCAGGCAACCGGCGAGCATCGGGAAGTCGAGGTCGATGCCGCGCCCGGTGATGATCGGCGACGGATAAGGCTTGATGATATTGAGCAGGCTCATGTCAGTTCCTCCACGGCGCGGACGAACTGATGACCACGGTCTTCGTAATGCTTGAACATGTCGAAACTGGCGCAGGCAGGCGACAGCAGCACGGCGTCGCCTGGCTCGGCGAGGGCGCGGCATTGTGCAACCGCTTCCTCCAGCGAACTGACGCGAACCAGCGGCACGGCGTCGCCGATGGCCTGACCGATCAAGTCGGAGTCGCGGCCCATCAGCACCACGGCGCGGCAGTTGACCGCCACTGGGTCACGCAGATCTTTGAACTCGGCACCCTTGCCGTCGCCACCGGCGATCAACACGAGTTTGCCGTCGATGTCCGCGCCCAGGCCTTCGATGGCGGCCAGTGCGGCGCCGACGTTGGTGGCTTTGGAATCGTTGTAATAGCTCACGCCGTCCAGGTCACGGACCCACTGGCAGCGATGCTCCAACCCGGCGAAGGTGCGCAGGCTCGAGAGCATGGCGTCGAACGGCAGGCCGACAGCATGGCCCAGCGCCAAAGCCGCCAAGGCGTTGGACTGGTTGTGGGCACCGCGAATTTTCAACTCGCGCACCGGCATCAGGTTCTGGAACTCGAAGGCCAGGTACTTCTCGCCGTCTTCTTCGCGGATACCAAAGGCCTTGAAATCAGGTTTGCTCAAACCGAAGGTCCAGCATGGCTGGCCCTCGCCGATCAATGGACGGCTCAGGGCATCCTGACGATTGACTACAAACTGTTTGGCGCCACGGAAGATCCGGTGCTTGGCCAGGTGATAGGCCGGCAGACCGCTGTAGCGGTCCATGTGGTCTTCGCTGACGTTGAGCACGGTCGCTACTTCGGCGTTGAGTTGATCGGTGGTTTCGAGCTGGAAGCTCGACAACTCCATCACGTACAACTCGACGTCGTCGCTGAGCAAATCCAGTGCCGGCGTACCGAGGTTGCCCCCCACAGCGACACGCTTGCCCGCCGCCACAGCCATCTCGCCGACCAGGGTGGTGACGGTGCTTTTCGCGTTGGAACCGCTGATGGCGACAATCGGCGCCTTCGCGTTACGCGCGAACAACTCGATGTCACCGGACAATTTCACGCCACGGGCGGCGGCAGCCTGCAGGGCCGGGGTCGCCAGCGCCAGGCCGGGACTCACGTAGAGCTCGTCGGCACGGCACAGGAATTCGACGTCCAGCTCGCCACAACGCACTTCCACGTGCGGATAGTCACGCTTGAGCGCGGCCAGTTCCGGTGGATTTTCCCGCGTATCAGCCACAGCAAACGACGTGCCCCGGTTCGCCAGGAAGCGAACCAGGGACATGCCGCTCTTGCCGAGGCCGACAACGATGCGGAAGTGGTCAGAAGCGATCAGAGACACTCGTTCTACCTCAGCTTCAGGGTGGCAAGGCCGACCAGTACGAGAATCACGGTGATGATCCAGAAACGGACGATCACACGCGGCTCGGGCCAGCCCTTGAGTTCAAAGTGGTGGTGAATCGGTGCCATGCGGAACACACGGCGACCGGTCAGCTTGAAGGAAGCCACCTGGATAACCACGGACAGGGTTTCCATCACGAACACGCCGCCCATGATGAACAGGACGATTTCCTGACGGACGATCACCGCGATGGTGCCCAGGGCCGCGCCCAGCGCCAGCGCGCCGACGTCGCCCATGAAGACTTGTGCCGGATAGGTGTTGAACCAGAGGAAACCGAGCCCCGCACCGATCAACGCGCCGCAGAACACGATCAACTCACCGGCGCCCGGTACATAAGGGATCAGCAGGTATTCAGCGAATTTCACGTTACCCGACAGGTAGCAGAAGATGCCCAGACCGCCGCCGACCATTACCGTCGGCATGATCGCCAGACCGTCGAGGCCGTCGGTCAGGTTGACCGCGTTGCTCGAGCCGACGATCACGAAATAGGTCAGAACGACGAAGCCTATGCCCAGCGGAATGCTGTAGTCCTTGAGCATCGGCAGGATCAGGGTGGTTTCCACCGGCGTTGCAGCGGTCATATAAAGGAAGATCGCCGCGCCGAGGCCGAACACCGACTGCCAGAAATACTTCCAGCGGCTCGGCAAGCCACGGGAGTTCTTCTCGATGACTTTGCGGTAGTCGTCGACCCAGCCGATGGCGCCGAACAGCAACGTCACCAGCAAAACGGTCCAGACATAGCGGTTGCTCAGGTCAGCCCACAGCAAGGTGCTGACACCAATGGACGACAGAATCAGTGCGCCACCCATGGTCGGAGTGCCCGACTTGGACAGGTGGGATTGTGGACCGTCGTTGCGAACGGATTGACCGATCTGACGGTTCTGCAAAGTGCGGATCATCCACGGGCCATAACACAGCGACAAAACCAGCGCGGTCAGCACACCGAGGATCCCGCGCAGGGTCAGGTACTGAAAGACCGCGAAGCCTTTGTAGAACTGTTGCAGATACTCCGCTAGCAGCAGCAGCATTAATGTTTCTCCAGGCTGGACCCGCACAAAGCGGCGACGATGTTTTCCATCGCTGCGCTGCGCGAGCCCTTGATCAAAATGGTGGTGTTTGTGTCTTGCTCGGCGCCCAGGGCCTTGATCAGCTCAGCCTGAGTGGCGAAGTGATAAGCCTGCTGGCCGAAAGCGTTCACGGCGTGAGCCATCAGCGGCCCGACGGCGTATAGCGCACAAACCTTGCCGCGGGCGTACTCGCCCACATCGCGGTGCCCCTGCTCTGCCCAATCGCCCAACTCACCGATATCCCCGAGCACCAGAACGGTGCGGCCGGAAAAGCCGGCGAGTATATCAACGGCGGCGCACATGGAGGTGGGGTTCGCGTTGTACGTGTCATCGATCACGCGCATGCCATTGCTGGCCAGTTGCGCGACGGTACGGCCCTTGACCGGTTGCACCGCGCCGAGGCCGGTGGCGATGCCGAACAGCGACACGCCCAAGACATGCGCGGCAGCGGCGGCGGCCATGGCATTGGCGACGTTATGGGTGCCGAGCAGGTTCAGTTGAACGCGCTCCACACCTTCAGGACTGTGCAGATTGAAAGCCGGGCAACCGCGCGCATCGCGATCCAGGTCGCTGGCGTAGAAGTCGGCGCTTGGGTTGTTCAGGGCGAACGAAAGGATTTTGCGACCGGCCGCACGGGTCTTCCAGATGCCGAACGCCTTGTCGTCAAGATTGAGCACGGCGACGCCATCGGCCTCCAGCCCTTCAATGATCTCGCCCTTGGCTTCAACGATTTTTTCCGGCCCGCCGAACTCGCCGACGTGGGCGGTCCCGGCGTTGTTGAGCACGACCACATGCGGCTTGGTCATGCCGACGGTGTAGGCAATTTCGCCGAGACGCGAAGCACCGAGTTCGATGACAGCGGCGGTATGGTCCGGCGCGAGTTCGAGCAGGGTCAGCGGGACGCCGAGGTCGTTGTTCAGGTTGCCACGGGTCGCCAGGACCGGACCGCGTGTGCGCAGGATGCTGGCGAGCATTTCCTTGACCGTGGTTTTACCGCTGGAACCGGTGATCGCCGCGACCGGGTTGGTAAACGCGGCACGGTTCATCGCGCCCAACTGGCCCAACGCCTGGCGGGTGTCCTTGACCAGCAATTGCGGCAGCGGGCTGTCGGCGACTTCGCGCTCGACCAGTGCAGCGACCGCGCCTTTGCTGGCAACGTCGTTCAAATAGTCATGACCGTCGAAGCGCGGACCGGTCAGGGCAATAAATAGCTGACCTGGCTTGATCGCGCGGCTGTCGATGCTGACGCCATCGAACGTGGCATCGGCACTGACCAAGCGGGCATTCAGCGCGCCGGTCAGCTCGCTCAGTTTCAGGGCTTTAAGCATGGGCCACCTCCCACGCGGTCAAGGCGTGATCGGCCTCGACCAGATCGGAGAAAGCGTGACGCTGGCCGTTGATCTCCTGATAGTCCTCGTGACCTTTACCAGCCAGGACAATCACGTCATCCGCCGAAGCACTGGCGATCAATTGGGCAATCGCCTGACCACGGCCGGCGACGAAGGTGACTTTATCCACAGCGGTAAAACCGGCGCGGATGTCGTCGAAAATCACCGAAGGATCTTCAGTACGCGGGTTGTCATCGGTGACCAGCACGCCGTCCGCCAGACGCTCGACCACTTCAGCCATCAGCGGACGTTTGCCGCGATCACGATCACCACCGCAACCGAACAGGCACAGCAAACGGCCTTTGGCGTGTGGACGAAGGGCCATCAAGACTTTTTCCAGCGCATCCGGCGTGTGGGCGTAATCGACCACCACCAGTGGCTGAGTACCGCCGCCGAGGCGCTGCATGCGACCGGCCGGACCTTCGAGTTTCGGCAGGACCTTGAGGATTTCGTCCAGCGCGTAGTCCAGGCCGAGCAAAGCGCCGACGGCGGCCAGCACGTTGCTCAGGTTGAAGCGACCCAGCAAGGTGCTGCGCAAATGGTGTTCGCCCTGCGGCGTGACCAGCGTGGCGCGCACGCCTTCGTCGTCGAACTGCGATTCACGGCAATAAAGGTAGGCGCTGGCATCTTCCAAGCTGTAGGTGATCAGGCGCGATTCACGTTTGTCCGCAGCCAGCTGGCGGCCGAACTCGTCGTCGAGATTGATCACCCGGCACTTCAAATCGTTCCAGGCAAACAGCTTGGCCTTGGCTTCGCCGTAGGCTTGCATGGTGCCGTGGTAATCGAGGTGATCGCGGGACAGATTGGTCATCACCGCCACATCGAACGCCAACGCGGTCACGCGGCCTTGGTCAAGGCCGTGGGAAGACACTTCCATGGCGACGGCTTTGGCGCCGGCCTTTTTCAGGTCGGCCAAGGTCGCTTGCACGGCGATCGGGTTCGGCGTGGTGTGCAGGCCACTTTCCAGTGCGCCGTAGAAACCGGTGCCCAGGGTGCCGACAATGCCGCAATGTTGGCCGAGCAAATCCAGAGCTTGCGCAACCAATTGCGTAACGCTGGTTTTGCCGTTGGTGCCGGTCACGCCGACCAGGTTCAGGTGACGGCTCGGGTCGCCATAAAAGCGACCGGCGATGTCCGACAGCTGCGCCGCCAGGCCTTTGACCGGAATCAGCGGAACGTCGGTGATCGGCAAAACGGTAGCGCCTTCGACTTCGTAAGCCACGGCAGCAGCACCGCGCTGCAAGGCATCGGCAATGTGCGCACGCCCGTCGAACTTGCCGCCAGGGACGGCGAGAAACAGATCGCCAGCCCGCACGTTGCGGCTGTCCAGGGTCAGTTCGCGGATCAACAGATCACGGCCTGCGTGGGCAAAAATTTTATTCAGACTAAGAGACATCAGCCGCGCCCTCCATTGGCTTTCAGCGGAACGACCGGTGTGGCGTTAGCGGTTTGCGTCGGTGGCAGATTGTCCGGGGTGATGTTCATCAGGCGCAGCGTCCCGGACATCACTTTGCTGAACACCGGCGCCGAGACCAGACCACCGAAGTAGCCGGCCTTGGTCGGCTCATCGATCACCACCACGATTGCGTAACGCGGATCGCTCATCGGGCCGAAGCCGGCGAACAGCGATCGGTAGGAATTCTCGGCGTAGCCTTTGGTGCCCACCGACGTCTTGCGCGCAGTGCCCGACTTGCCGGCCACGTGATACGCCGGCACCTGCGCACGGAATACACCGCGCGGGGCCTCGATCACTTGGGTCAGCATGCCTTGCATGGTTTTCGCGACGGCTTCCGGCAGCACTTGCGTGGTTTGAGCTGGCTTGTCGGTTTTGATCAGGGTCAGCGGTGCGAGGCGACCGTTGTTGGCCAGGGCCGAGAAGGCGTGGACCAACTGGATCGCGGTCACGGAAATACCGTAACCGTAGGACAGCGTGGCGGTTTCAGCCTTGCGCCATTCGCGGTAGTTCGGCAGGTTGCCGACGCGTTCGCCCGGGAAGCCAAGACCCGTGTCCTGGCCGAGGCCGACCTTCTGCGCGAGGCGGAAGATGGTTTCGCCGCCGATATCGAACGCGACCTTACTCATGCCGACGTTACTGGAATTGATCAGGATGCCGGTCAGGTCGAGCACCGGGCCTTCGGTCTTGGAGACGTCCTTGATGGTGTATTTACCAATCTGCAAGGTGCCTGGGTATACCTCGACGGTATCGCTCGGCTTCCAGCGACCGGTTTCGATCGCGGCGCTCATAGAGATGGCTTTCATGGTCGAACCCGGCTCGAACACGTCGATCATGGCACGGTTGCGCATCATCGCCGGTTGCAGGTTGCGACGGTTGTTCGGGTTGTAGGTCGGCTGGTTGACCATGGCGAGGATCTCACCGGTCTTCACGTCCATGATCACCAGGCTGCCGGCCTTGGCGCCGTTCTCGATGATCGCGTTACGCAGCTCGCGGTTGGCCAGGTATTGCAGACGCAGGTCAATGGACAACGCCAAGGGCTTGCCGGCCTTGGCGTTTTTGGTGACCTGGACATCCTTGATAAGTCGGCCACGCCGATCCTTGATGACCTGTCGCTTGCCGGCGACCCCGGCCAGCCATTCGTCGTAGGCCAGCTCGACCCCTTCACGACCGTGGTCATCGATGTCGGTAAAGCCGACCATGTGCGCGGTGACTTCACCGGCCGGATAGAAACGCCGGAACTCTTCAATGCCATAGACACCCGGCACTTTCAGGTCGAGCACGGACTGGCCCTGCTCGGGGGTCAGCCCGCGCACCAGGTAGATGAATTCTTTGTTGGCCTGGGCTTCGAGACGTTCGGCCAGGGCTTTAGGGTCTTGACCCAGAGCGGCCGCCAGGGCGGGCCATTTCTCTTTGGCCAGCTGCATTTCCTTGGCATTCGCCCACAGCGTGGTGACCGGGGTACTCACGGCCAACGGCTCGCCGTTACGGTCGGTGATCAGACCACGGTGAGCCGGAATCGGAATGTGACGAACGCTGCGCGCATCGCCCTGCCCCTTGAGGAAGGCACGATCGACGACTTGCAGGTCGATGATGCGCCAGCAAATCGCCGCGACCATGACGCCGAGCAAGCCCAGCACCAGGCGGAAACGCCATGGGAACAGTGCGCCTTCGAGTTTCATCATGGCGCCACCATCTGCACTTCAGCGGCGCCGGGAATGCGCATCTTCAGTTGCTCGGTGGCCAGGACTTCGATACGGCTGTGCGCGGTCCAGGTGCTCTGTTCGAGAATCAACCGGCCCCACTCCGCCTGCGCCTTATCGCGCACGCTCAACTCGGCGAACAGCGCGTTCAGCAACTGACGATTCCAGTGGGCGCTGTAAGACACGCCAATGGCCGACACGAGCACGCCAATAAACAGCAGCAGCATGAAAAAGCTTCCGCCGGGAAGAGGCTTGGCGAAAAGCTTGCTCACCGCAGCTTCTCCGCGACGCGCATGACGGCGCTCCGGGAACGTGGGTTGGCTTTGAGTTCGGCCTCGGAGGCGGACTGCGCTTTGCCATGGATTTTGATGATCGGTTCGAACGCGACGTGACGGACCGGCAGGTTGCGCGGCAGGTTGTCGGCTTCGCCTTTTACCAGTTTGCGCATGAACAGTTTGACGATGCGGTCTTCCAGCGAGTGGAAGCTGATGACCACCAGACGGCCGCCGATTTCCAAGCTGTCCAGTGCGGCTTCGAGGCCGGCTTCCAGATCGCCCAGTTCGTTGTTGACGTGAATACGCAGGCCCTGGAACGCGCGGGTGGCAGGGTTCTTGCCCTTTTCCCATGCCGGGTTGGCGACTTTCAGGACTTCAGCCAGGTCGGCCGTGCGCTCGAACGGCTTGATGTCGCGGCGCTCGGCCACGGCACGGGCCATGCGACCGGAGAAACGTTCTTCGCCGTATTCCTTGAACACCCGGGCGATTTCTTCCACCGGTGCGGTGTTGACGAATTCGGCAGCACTGATCCCGCGGGACGGATCCATGCGCATGTCCAGCGGGCCATCATTGAGGAAACTGAAGCCGCGTTCAGGGTCGTCGAGCTGTGGCGAAGACACGCCCAGGTCGAGCAGAACGCCACTTACCTTGCCGTGCAGACCGCGTTCGGCCACTTCCGAACCGAGCTCGGCAAAGCTGCGCTGCACAACGACAAAGCGGCCGTCTTCGGCCGCTAGCGTTTGCCCGGTGGCAATCGCTTGAGGATCCTTGTCGAATCCGAGGAGCCGGCCATCGGGGCCGAGGTGGCTCAGGATCAACCGGCTATGTCCGCCGCGCCCGAACGTACCGTCCAGATAGCAGCCATCAGGACGTACGGCGAGAGCCTCGACGGCTTCGTCAAGCAGTACGGTGATGTGGTTAAAGCCGCTATCAATAGTCACAGGATCAAATCACGCAGTTCATCAGGCATGGCGCCCGGTTGTTGAATGGCAGCCAGGTCAGCGGCAGAAACCGCATCCCAGGCATCCTCGTCCCACAATTGGAACTTGTTCAGTTGGCCTACCAACATCGCGCGCTTATCCAACTTGGCATATTCACGAAGACGCGGCGGAACCAGAAAACGACCACTGCCATCGAGCTCGAGGTCGACGGCATTACCAATCAGTAAACGTTGCAGGCGGCGGTTCTCTTCGCGAAGCGAAGGCAGTGCGCGCAGTTTGGTTTCGATAATTTCCCACTCATCGAGGGGGTAAACACACAAACACGGATCAACGGCGTCAATTGTGACGATCAACTGACCGGAACTACGCGAAACGAGCTCGTCACGGTACCGGCTCGGCATGGCGAGACGGCCCTTTGCATCGAGACTGATAGCGTTAGCTCCGCGAAACACGTCAGCGTTTCTCCAAATATTAGCGTTTTACGCTCAAAAAACCCACTTCATGCCACTTTCCGCCACTTGCGCACACTATAGGAATGCGGCCACCGCACCGTCAAGGCGCGGTTTAAAGGAAAACCCTTACAGAACTGAGATTTAGGAGGGTAAACGGAGGAGTAACGACAATCTGGCGGATGAATTTGTCCTATAACTTGAATCAGCACAGAAGGCTGCGTTCGAAAGTTAAAGTAATTTGTTAAGTGTAAGATTTTTTCGGTATTACGAAAGTATTCTGGCAACGATTCTGGAAGGAGGGAAAATGCTACTACCAGCGCCCTGCTCAACGATCAAAGCAGGGAGGGAAAAAAGGTGGAGAGTCGATCTGTAAGCCGGGTTCTGTCTTGAACAGTCATTCGTCTACGATGGCCATCACTGGACATCTTTAGCAACCTACCCGGTCCCAGCGCGGGCCACGCCTTGGGACCCTATTTGGTCTTGCTCCAAGTGGGGTTTACCTAGCCACGAACTGTTGCCAGACGTGCGGTGCGCTCTTACCGCACCTTTTCACCCTTACCGGCGCCGAAGCGCTTAGGCGGTTATTTTCTGTGGCACTTTCCGTAGGCTCACGCCTCCCAGGCATTACCTGGCACTTCGCCCTATGGAGCCCGGACTTTCCTCCCCCCCCTAATTTTCATAGAGGGCAGCGACTGTCCAATCGACTCTCCGCCGCGAAGGTTAACGGCAGAGCGGCCGAAGAACAAGCGCTAAACGCCTTTGGCTGCTCCTGCGCGTCGGGTTTTTACTCGCCCTTCTGTTTATCCAACGCAACCTGATAGAGCACATTCTTGCGTTCACCGGTAATTTGCGCCGCCAATGCCGCCGCACGCTTGAGCGGCATCTCTTCAAGCAACAGATTGAGGATGCGCATGGCCTCACTGCTGACCGCATCCTCGGTCTCGGGTGCCGACCAACCCGCCACCAACACCACGCACTCGCCGCGCTGCTGATTACTGTCCGACTCGACGAACTCACGCAACTCGGCCAGCGGCAGGCCTTTAAGGGTTTCGAAGGTCTTGGTAATTTCACGGGCCAGCAACGCCGGACGCTCGGGGCCGAACACCAACTCCATGTCTTGCAGGCACTCAAGAATGCGATGCGGCGCTTCATAGAAAATCAGTGTGCGCGGCTCTTCCTTGACCAGCTCAAGACGAGCGCGACGACCGACAGCCTTGGCCGGCAGGAAGCCTTCGAAAATGAAACGGTCCGACGGTAGTCCCGCCGCCGACAACGCCGCGATCAAGGCACAGGCGCCTGGAACCGGGACCACATTGATCCCGGCGGCGCGAGCCTGACGCACCAGGTGATAACCCGGATCGGAAATCAGCGGCGTACCGGCATCGGAGATCAGCGCCACATCGTCGCCCGCCAGCAATCGCGTGATAAAGCGGCTACCTTCATCGCGCTCGTTGTGTTCATGGCAGGCCGCCAGCGGCGTGGGAATGCCGAAGTGTTGCATCAGGCGCTGGGAGTGACGGGTGTCTTCGGCGGCAATCAACGCGACGTCGCGCAGGATCTTCAGCGCACGTGCACTGATGTCGTCCAGGTTGCCGATGGGCGTCGCCACCACATAAAGCGAGCCAGCAGCGGAATTCAAAGCACCTGGAGCAGTCAAAGCGCACACCTCATGATCGGTAAAAGGCGACATTGTAGCGCGTAGCGGCGCTTGCGATCGCCCCGCCCTCCTCGGGTTTTCAGGCGTTTGTGCAGCGCTGCAACATTTGCACGAGCTAAATTGATCGATTCACGCCAGTAACATCGCGCCCCGGCCAGTGCTTGGGTACAATTCCACGCTAATTTGATCGAGTATCAGGAACACTACATGATCGCTTGCCTGCGGCTGTTCACTGCCCTCTGCCTCGCTGCCTTGCTGGCGGCTTGCGCCAGCTCGCCCTCTTCCAGCCTTGGCGAACTTCCACGGACCCCGGACGCCAGTATCGAGCAACTGCTCGAACAGGCCGCTCAAAGCAAGGACGCGGAAAAAGCCGCGTTGTTGCGTCTGAGCGCGGCAGACCTGGCCTATCGCCAGGGCAATGCCGGCCAGTCCGCGCAAATCCTGCAACAGGTTCCGGTGGAACAACTCAAGCCCGGCCAACAGGTCTTCGCCAGCACCCTGGCGGCTGAACTGGCCATGGCGCGCAATCAGCCCAAGGCGGCGTTGACTGCCTTGAGCCATCCGAGCCTGCAACGCCTGAGCGAGTTGCCGGTCGAGCAACAGGTTCGCACCGGCACTGTCCATGCTCGCGCCCTTGAGGCCGACGGGCAGACGCTGGCCGCCGCACGGGAGCGCATCTTCATCGCACCCATGCTCGAAGGTGAAGCCGCCGGCAAAAACCACGAAGCGATCTGGACCCTGATCGCCTCGCTGCCGACCGATCAACTGCAGCCAACCACCGACGACGACCTTGGTGGCTGGATGAGCCTGGCACTGACGGTGAAAACCGCCGGCACCCTGGAACAACAGCAAGCCGCGATCGACAACTGGCGCGCCCAGAACCCTAAGCACCCGGCTGCCATTCAATTGCCGCTGCCACTGACCAAGCTCAAGGAACTGGCCAGCCAGCCCCTGAGCAAAATCGCCCTGCTGTTGCCGCAAGACGGCCCGCTGGCATCGGTCGGCAAAGCGCTGCGTGAAGGCTTCCTGGCCGCTCACTACCAGGCGCAACAAGCCGGGCAGAAGCCGCCAGCCATCGAGTTCTATGACAGCTCACGCCTGACCTCGATGGACGAGTTCTACCGCAAGGCCCAGGCCGATGGCGTGCAACTGGTGGTCGGTCCGCTGGAAAAACCACTGGTCAAACAGCTCAGTGCTCGCCCGCAACTGCCGATCACCACCCTGGCGCTGAATTACAGCGAAGGCGAACAAGGTCCGGCCCAGCTGTTCCAGTTTGGTCTGGCCGCTGAAGATGAAGCACGTGAAGTGTCTCGTCGTGCTCGCGCCGACGGCCTGCATCGCGCCGCGATCATGGTGCCGAAAGGGGAATGGGGCGATCGCGTGCTGAGAGCGTTCAGCCAGGATTGGCAAGCCAACGGCGGCAGCATCGTCGCGACCGAGCGCGTTGACCAACCGGTTCAACTGGCCCAGCAGATTGCCGACATGTTCCAGCTGCGTCAGAGCGAAGGTCGCGCCAAGAGCCTGCAAAGTACCGTTGGCTCGCAGGTAGCGGCCCAGCCTTCGCGCCGCCAGGACATCGAGTTCATCTTCCTGGCCGCGACTCCGCAACAGGCTCAGCAGATCAAGCCGACCCTGAACTTCCAGTACGCGGGCGACGTGCCGGTTTACGCCACGTCCCACGTGTTCAGTGCCAGCGGCGACGTGAACCAGTACAACGACATGAACGGCATCCGTTTCTGCGAAACCCCGTGGTTGCTGGACGCCAATGATCCGCTGCGCAAACAGGTCACGGCACAATGGCCGCAAGCGGCTGGCAGCCTGGGCCGCCTGTACGCAATGGGCGTTGACGCCTATCGCCTGGCGCCGCGACTGGGGCAACTCAAGGCGCTTCCGGACAGCCGCATTGAAGGCCAGTCGGGCAGCCTGGGCATGACTCAAAACCAGCGCGTGGTGCGCCAGTTGCCGTGGGCACAGTTCGTCAGCGGTCAGGTTCAACGCCTGCCGGATACCCCACGCTGATGCCTGACAGGTCACGCCAACAAAGCGGTAAAGATGCCGAGCGCCATGCGCTCGAGCATCTTCAACAACAGGGTCTGCGCCTGCTGGCGCAGAACTGGTTGTGTAAACGCGGCGAGCTTGATCTGGTCATGCTTGATGGCGATACAGTAGTATTCGTTGAAGTCCGCTACAGAAAAAACACCCAGTGGGGTGGAGCGCTCGACAGCATCGATGGGCGCAAACGGCAGAAACTGATTTTCGCCGCGCAGTATTTTCTTCAGCGCGAGTCGCGTTGGGCCAATTCCCCCTGCCGCTTCGACGTGGTTGCCATCGACAGCAACCTCGATCAGTTGAACTGGTTGCAGAATGCCTTCGACAGCTGATCGCGTGCGCCCCGAAGCGGATACCTTTACCCAACACTTTTGCTCTTTGCTTTGCGGGCTGCACATTCATGTGCCGAGTAGCCGCGCTAATTAAGGTCACACAGATGGACATGCAATCCCGAATTCGCCAGCTTTTTCAGGCCAGTATCGACACCAAGCAAATGGCGATGGACGTACTTGCACCGCACATCGAGCAAGCCAGCCAGGTAATGGTCAACGCCCTGCTCAATGAGGGCAAAATGCTTTCTTGCGGCAACGGTGGCTCCGCCGGTGATGCCCAGCACTTTTCGTCCGAGCTGCTCAACCGCTTCGAGCGCGAACGTCCGAGCCTGCCCGCCATTGCGCTGACCACCGACAGCTCGACGATCACCTCGATCGCCAACGACTACAGCTACAACGAAATTTTCTCCAAACAGATCCGCGCCCTCGGCCAACCGGGTGACGTATTGCTGGCGATTTCCACCAGCGGCAACTCGGCGAACATTATTCAAGCGATCCAGGCCGCACATGATCGCGAAATGATTGTCGTAGCATTGACCGGTCGCGATGGCGGCGGCATGGCGTCGTTGCTATTGCCCGAGGACGTCGAGATTCGCGTACCGGCCAACGTCACCGCACGTATTCAGGAAGTCCACCTGCTGGCGATCCATTGCCTTTGCGATTTGATCGACAGCCAACTGTTCGGGAGTGAAGAATGACCCCTAATCGCCTAGGCCTTCTGGCCTTGACCCTGTGCCTCGGCATCAGCGGCTGCACTTCGGTGGTTAAAGCCAGCCGTGAAGCGCCCATTGAAGATGACCGCGGTACGCGCACCTTCGGCAGCAAGATCGACGACTCCCTGATCGATACCAAGGTCGGCGTGAACGTCGCCAAGGCCGATCCTGCCCTGGACAACGATTCGCACATCGTCGTCACCAGCTTCAACGGCGTCGTGCTACTCGCCGGGCAAACACCGACCGCCGACCTCAAGGCCAAGGCCGAACAGGCCGCCGCCGCGGTCCAGCGCGTAAAGAAGGTGCATAACGAACTGCAGGTTCTGCCACCCTCCGGCTTCCTTGCCCGCCAGAACGACACCTGGCTGACCTCCAAGATCAAGACCCAGATGCTCACCGACCCGAACATCCCGGGGTCGCGCATCAAGGTCGTCACCGAGAACGGCATCGTTTATCTGTTGGGTCTGCTGACCAAGCAGGAAGCGGCGCAGGCCACCAACCTGGTGCAGAGCGTTTCCGGTGTGCAGAAGATTGTGAAGTTGTTTGAATATATCGACTGATACACCATCCTGTAGGAGCCAGGCTTGCCGGCGAAGGCGCCCTCCAGATCGCTTTCGCCGGCAAGCCTGACTCCTACAGAAGTAATAAAAAAAGGCGATCCTTGCGGATCGCCTTTTTTTTTACTTCACCACTTTCAAACTGGGTCGACCGCTGGGACGCGGCGGCTCGCTGTCGGGCGGCGGAATATCATCATCCGGCTCGATCTCTTCCTCGTCTTCCATAGGCGATTCCAGATCAAACACCATGCCTTGGCCATTCTCCCGGGCGTAAATACCCAGGATCGATGCGATAGGCACGTACAGAGTGTGCGGCACGCCACCGAAGCGCCCTTCGAAGCTGACCGCCTCGTTGTCCATGTGCAGATGACGCACGGCAGCCGGTGATACGTTCAGGACAATTTGTCCGTCACTGGCAAAACCCTGAGGCACCTGCACCGACGGATACTCGGAATTGACCAGCATGTGCGGGGTGCAATCGTTGTCCACAATCCACTCGTAGAGCGCGCGGACCAGATAAGGTCGACTGGAGTTCATAGCGGCTCCTTAAGCCTTAGCGCATATCGCGTTCGACACCAGACAGACTCGCCTGGAAAGCCTCACGCGCAAACGAGCGCTCCATGTAATCAAGCAGCGGCTTGGCAGGCCGCGGCAGTTCAATACCCAAAATCGGCAAACGCCAGAGTATTGGCAATAGGCAGCAATCCACCAGACTTTGTTCCTCACTGAGGAAAAACGGCTTGTCGGCGAACAACGGCGACACGCCAGTCAGGCTTTCACGCAACTCTTTACGAGCCACGACGCGGGCAGCTTCCTTGGTCTTCGAATCCAGGATCAGATCCACCAGACCACACCAGTCACGCTGAATACGATGGATCAGCAGACGGCTGTTGGCACGCGCCACAGGATAAACCGGCAGCAAGGGCGGGTGCGGGTAACGCTCATCCAGATATTCCATCACCACGGTCGACTCCCACAACGCCAGGTCACGATCGACCAGGGTGGGCAGGCTTCCGTAAGGGTTCACTTCAATCAGTTTAGGCGGCTGGCGACCAGCCTCCACGTAAATGATCTCTGCGCTGACACCCTTCTCTGCAAGTACGATGCGCACTCGGTGGGAATAGTGGTCGGCGGGGTCGGAGTAACAGGCCAACCGATTGGTCACGCCCATGGCGGTCCTCCTCGCTTGTTGAAATTATCGGAAGCGGAAAAACGCACGCGCCCAGAAGACGCCTCCCGTAACGTCTGGCTTGCCAGACTCGTTACACCTTCAGAGACGCCCCTGGGCGCGTGCGATTAACAGCAATTGCTTACAGCTTTATCAATGGACGTCTTTCCAGTATTCACGCTTGAGCAAGTAAGCGAATACGAAGAAGAACGCCAGGTACAGCAACACATAGGTACCGATGCGCTGATGCTCCAGCTTAACCGGGTTAGCCGAGTAAGCGAGGAAGGTTACCAGATTCTTGACCTTCTCATCGAACTGCTCTTCGGTCAGAGCACCGCTCTTCGGCACGATGGTCAACTGATCGCACGCTTCATGAGTCAGCGCGGTACCGGTCAGCGGATCATATTGCTTCTTGCCGTCTTCGACGATCTGAACCTGTTTGCAACCGACAACCTGACGACCTTGCAGGCCAACCAGGACGTTCGGCATGCCCACGTTCGGGAAAACCTTGTTGTTCACACCCCAAGGACGCGACGGATCTTCGTAGAAGGACTTCAGGTAACCATAAAGCCAGTCCGTACCACGAACACGCGCTACCAGAGTCAGGTCAGGCGGTGCGGCACCAAACCAGGTCTTGGCGTCAGCCGGCTGCATGCCGATGCTCATGTGGTCGCCGATCTTGGCGCCGGTGAACACCAGCTTCGACAGCATCAGATCGTGAGGAATACCCAGATCATCGGCAACACGTTCGTAACGCTGGAACTTGGCGCTGTGACAGCCCATGCAATAGTTGGCGAACGTACGCGCGCCATCCTGCATTGCAGCCTTGTCGGAAACGTCGATGTCGACCTTTTCCAATTCTGGAGCACCGGCTGTCGACACGAACGAGAACACAGGCATGGCAGCAAGAATCAGTACAGCAAATAACTTTTTCATCAGCCAGTCACCCTTTCCGGAACCGGTTTGGTCTTCTCGAGCCTGGTGTAGAACGGCATCAGAATGAAGTAGGCGAAGTACAGGAAGGTGCATACCTGCGACAGCAGCGTACGACCCGGCGTCGGAGCCAGAACACCCAGAATGCCGAGGATCACGAACGAGACGCAGAACACCACCAGCCAGATTTTGCTCAGCCAGCCTTTGTAGC
The DNA here is from genome assembly GCF_059695935.1 of Pseudomonas sp. LBUM1660. Classification (NCBI taxonomy): domain Bacteria; kingdom Pseudomonadati; phylum Pseudomonadota; class Gammaproteobacteria; order Pseudomonadales; family Pseudomonadaceae; genus Pseudomonas; species Pseudomonas sp. LBUM1660. Next base: position 5,248,626 of record NZ_CP166795.1, read on the forward strand.
GCATCGACTTGACGGGGCTGCGATCCAGCCACGGCAGGACGAACAGCACAGCGATGGCCGCGCCCATGGCGATAACGCCCAGAAGCTTGTCCGGAACCGCCCGCAGAATCGCGTAGAACGGCGTGAAGTACCAGACCGGAGCGATGTGCTCAGGTGTCTTGAAGGCGTTCGCCACTTCAAAGTTCGGCTTCTCGAGGAAGTAGCCGCCCATTTCCGGGAAGAAGAACACGATCGAGCAGAAGATAAACAGGAACACCACCACGCCGACGATATCTTTCACGGTGTAGTACGGGTGGAAGGCAATGCCGTCCAGCGGTACGCCGTTTTCGTCTTTGTGTTTCTTGATGTCCACGCCGTCCGGGTTGTTCGAGCCGACTTCGTGCAGCGCCAGGACGTGCAGCACTACCAGACCGAGAATCACGATTGGCAGGGCGACAACGTGCAGGGCGAAGAAGCGGTTCAGGGTGATACCGGAAATAAGGTAGTCACCACGGATCCACTGGGTCAGGTCGTTACCGATGACCGGGATCGCACCGAACAGCGAGATAATCACCTGGGCGCCCCAGTAGGACATCTGGCCCCACGGCAGCAGATAACCCATGAAGGCCTCAGCCATCAGCGCCAGGTAAATCAGCATGCCGAAGACCCACACCAACTCACGCGGCTTCTGGTACGAACCGTAGAGCAAGCCACGGAACATGTGCAGATAAACCACGATAAAGAACATCGAAGCGCCGACGGCGTGCAACATACGCAGGATCGAGCCGTACTCGACATCGCGCATGATGTATTCAACGGAGGCAAAGGCTTCTTCCGCCGACGGGGTGTAGCTCATGGTCAGCCAGACACCGGTAACGATCTGGTTGACCAGAACGAGCAGTGCCAGGGAGCCAAAGAAATAGAAGAAGTTGAAGTTCTTCGGGGCGTAGTACTTGCTGAGATGGTCTTCCCACATTTTGGTTGCGGGAAAGCGCGCATCAACCCAATCCATGAACTTGCTCATCACGCTTTCTCCGTATCGACGCCAATGACAATGATGTCATCGGTCTCATAGGAATGCGGGGGAACTGGCAGGTTCAAGGGCGCAGGTTGCGACTTGTAGACGCGGCCAGCCAGATCGTAGTGGGAACCGTGGCAAGGGCAGAAATAACCACCTACCCAGTCTTTGCCTAGATCCGCAGGTGCCACTTCTGGACGGAAGGTCGGCGAGCAACCCAGGTGCGTGCAGATGCCGATCAGCAGCAGAACTTCTGGCTTGATCGAACGCGTTTCCGGGTCGACATAGGTCGGTTGTGTCGAGTTCTTGGAGGTCGGGTCAGACAGCTGGCCCTCGATCTTTTTCAGATTCCCCAGGATTTCCTCGGTACGGCGGACAATGAACACCGGCTGACCGCGCCACTCAGCAATCATCTGCTGACCTGGTTCGATTTTGCTGACATTCACTTTCACCGGTGCACCTGCGGCTTTCGCCTTGGCACTGGGAAACCATGACCCCACGAACGGGACCGCAGCCCCCACCGCTCCTGCAGCACCCACCACGGATGTGGCTGCTACCAAGAAGCGACGCCGGCCTGCATTCACGCCGTCATTGCTCATTCAGTCCTCTCCCATCAGCTTTGTGGCCTGTTAAATCAGGCGTCTACTAAGTAAAAATCTGAACTTATAAAAATTTTGCCGAATGGTAATGAAAAGCCCCAATTCTGACAAGGTAATTACCGAGGGGCTTCACTGCCAAGCCTTGCAGTATAGGGCTTCTACGGCTGTGGCAAGTTGTCACAGCGCAATTCTTTGATAAATCGCGCCCATAAAAAAACGCCCAGCTTCGCGAGGAAACTGGGCGTTCTTTTTGAACGCGAAAGCGAATTAACGCTTCGAGTACTGCGGACGCTTACGCGCTTTACGCAGACCAACTTTCTTACGTTCAACTTCACGAGCATCGCGAGTAACGAAGCCAGCTTTGCGCAGAGCGCCACGCAGGGTTTCGTCGTACTGCATCAGTGCGCGAGTGATACCGTGGCGGATTGCGCCAGCTTGACCACTTACACCACCACCGATCACGGTGACGTAGATGTCGAATTTCTCGACAGTCTCAGTCAGTTCCAGCGGCTGACGAACTACCATGCGGGCAGTTTCGCGGCCGAAGAAATTTTCCAGGGTGCGGTTGTTGATGGAGATGTTACCAGTACCCGGACGCAGGAAAACGCGTGCGGTTGCGGTCTTGCGACGGCCAGTGCCGTAATTTTGAGTCGCCGACATAATGAACTATTCCGTTAAAACTTCAGTTCTTGGGGCTGCTGAGCAGTATGAGGGTGTACAGCGCCCGCATAGACTTTCAGCTTACGATACATGTCGCGACCCAGCGGGTTCTTAGGCAGCATGCCTTTGACCGCGGTCTCGATCACGCGCTCAGGGGCTTTAGCGATCAGCTTTTCGAAGTTGATCGACTTGATGCCGCCCGGGAAACCGGAGTGGGAGTAGTAGATCTTGTCGGTGGTTTTAGCACCAGTTACACGAATCTGCTCGGCATTGATAACGACGATGTAGTCGCCGGTGTCAACGTGAGGAGTGTACTCAGCTTTATGCTTGCCACGCAGACGGCTCGCGATTTCGGTGGCCAGACGACCCAGGGTCTGACCTGCAGCGTCGACGACAAACCAGTCGCGCTGTACTGTTTCCGGTTTAGCAGTAAAAGTTTTCATTCTTTATAGCCTCAGGGGCCGCCCTGTAAATTAGACGGCGGATCTTACTGAATAGTGCGTACTTTGACAAGTCAAAGGCAGCCGGATACAGACGCTTTCGGGGGCTCGGGTCGGCGCGTCCGTTCAACGGCAAGATTCTTCGGCGGCGGCGCATCACTTCCACTGCAGAAAGAGGTGCGCAATTATGCAGATTGCGAAAAATATTTCAACCTGCTTTTATGATTGTTTTGCCCAAGGAGCACCCGATGGACTATCGACAGCTAGGCCGAACCAATCTGAACGTGAGCGCCATCTGCCTCGGAACCATGACCTGGGGCGAGCAAAACACTGAAGCTGAAGCCTTCGCCCAGATCGAACGGGCCAAGGACGCCGGGATCAATTTCATCGACACCGCCGAAATGTACCCGGTGCCGCCGAAGGCCGAAACCTACGCCACCACCGAGCGCTACATCGGCAATTACTTCAAAAGTCGCGGTGATCGCGCCGACTGGATACTGGCCAGCAAGATCGCCGGCCCCGGCAACACCATCGATTACATCCGCGACAAAAACCTGCGGCACAACCGCCAGCACATCACCGAAGCCGTGGATGCAAGCCTCAAGCGCCTGCAAACCGACTACATCGACCTCTATCAGTTGCACTGGCCGGAACGTAGCACCAATTTCTTCGGCCAGCTGGGCTACAAGCACAAGATCGAAGCCAACCTGACGCCGCTGGAGGACACCCTCGAAGCGCTGGACGAGCAGGTCAAGGCCGGCAAGATCCGCCACATCGGCCTGTCCAACGAAACGCCATGGGGCACCATGCGCTTCCTCGCCCTGGCAGAAGCCCGTGGCTGGCCGCGCGCGGTGTCGATCCAGAACCCGTACAACCTGCTCAACCGCAGCTTCGAAGTCGGCCTGGCGGAAATCGCCATCCGCGAACAGTGCGGCCTGCTCGCCTATTCGCCGCTGGCGTTCGGTTTCCTGTCAGGCAAGTACGAAGGTGGCGCGCGTCCACCCAAAGGCCGCCTGAGCCTCTACAGCCGCTTCAGCCGCTATTTCAACCCGCAGTCAGAGGCAGCGTGCAGTCGTTATGTCGCGCTGGCCCGGGAACACGGCCTGGACCCGGCGCAAATGGCGTTGGCGTTTGTCACCCAGCAGCCGTTTGTGACCAGCAACATCATCGGCGCCACAACCATGGAGCAACTGGAGAGCAACATCGCCAGTTTCGAGCTGAAACTTTCCGATGACGTGCTGGAGGGGATTGAGGCGATTCACAAGGATCACCCGAACCCGGCGCCTTGATCGATTCATAGACCCAATCGCGAGCAGGCTCGCTCCCACATTTGATCGCATTCCTCTGGGAGAACGCGGCTAAGTGTGGGAGCGAGCCTGCTCGCGATAGCAGCCTGACAGTCACCGCAAAATCAAAGCGACCTAGCAATAATCTCCTTCATGATTTCATTGGTCCCCGCATAAATCCGCTGCACCCGCGCATCCGCCCACGCCCGGGCGATCGGGTATTCCCACATGAACCCGTAACCGCCATGCAACTGCACGCATTCATCGAGCACCTTACATTGCAGGTCAGTGCCCCAGTACTTGGCCATCGCGGCGGTCGGCACATCCAACTTGCCTTGCAGGTGCAGTTCCAGGCAGCGATCCACGAAAACCCGGCCGATCTGGATTTCAGTCGCCATCTCCGCCAGCTTGAAGCGTGTGTTCTGGAAATCGGCAATCGCCTTGCCGAACGCCTTGCGCTCACGGGTGTAATCTAGCGTCCATTTCAACGCAGCTTCGGCCGACGCCAGCCCGCCAATGGCGACGGTGAGGCGCTCCTGAGGCAACTCCTGCATCAGGTAAGCGAAGCCCATGCCCGCCTGCCCCAACAGGTTTTCTTTGGGGACCCGAACGTCCTGGAAGAACAACTCCGACGTGTCCTGAGCCTTCATGCCGACTTTTTCCAGGCGCTTGCCCTTGTCGAAACCCGGGGTGTTGGCCTCGACCAGAAACAGACTCGTGCCCTTCGCGCCAGCCTTCGGATCCGTCTTGGCCACGACAATCACCAGGTCAGCCAGAAAACCGTTGGTGATGAATGTCTTGGACCCGTTGATCACGTACTCGTCGCCATCCAGCACCGCAGTGGTTTTCACCCCTTGCAGATCGGAACCGGCGCCCGGTTCGGTCATGGCAATCGCAGTAACCATCTCGCCGGACACCAGTTTCGGCAGGTATTTATGCTTCAGCGCTTCACTGCCGTAGTGCAGGATGTAGGGCGCCACAATGTCCGAATGGAGCGAAAAACCGATCCCGGTGAGACCCAGTCGCCCCACCTCTTCGATCACCACCGTGCTATAGAGAAAGTCCGCCCCCAGCCCGCCGTATTCCTCCGGCAGATGCGAACAAAGCATCCCCGCCTCCCCTGCCTTGTTCCAGAGTTTACGGTCGATGTAGCCTTGTTTTTCCCATTGCCCATGGAACGGCACGGCCTCTTTTTCGAGGAACGTTCGCACGCTGTCGCGAAACAATTCGTGCTCGGAACTGAACAAGGTTCTGGGGATCATGCGGCACCTGTCGTTATTGTTAGAGGGAGTTGACCTTCAGAGACTAAGCCTCACACCCGATACAGGACACTGGACACATCAGACAAAAAATAAGACGATCCAGCCGTCTGGTGACCACTTTCCCCTATAAGAATAAAGTTGAATTATGTCTAACCACGTCTCCACGCCCTTGCGGCGCGTCAGCATCCTGGCTATCGACCGGGTTTTCGCTTCCACCCTTATGCAAGCCAAGGATTTCTTCCACCTGGCCAGCCTGCGCTATGGCAAACAACTGGGCCAGGGCCTGACACCGGCGTTCGAAACCCGGCTGGTCAGCCCCGACGGCAAACCGGTAAACAGCTTCAGCGATGTGATCATGCCGGTGGACGGAGGCCTGGAAAATGCCGACGTCATTATCCTCCCGGCCTTCTGGGACGATTTCGATACCCTTTGCCAACGTTATCCACAGGTCCTGCCCTGGTTGCGCCAGCAACACGCTCGCGGCGCCGTGCTTTGCGGTGAGGCCACAGGGGTGTTCTGGCTTGCCGAGGCCGGCCTGCTCAATGGCAAGGAAGCGACCACCTACTGGCGCTTCTTCAATGCCTTCGCCGAGCGCTTCCCACAGGTCCATCTCAATCAGGACAAGCACCTGACCGACGCCGACAACCTGTATTGCGCAGGCGGCACCACTTCGGCGTGCGATCTCTACATCTACCTGATCGAACGCTTCTGCGGCGCCAACGTCTCCCAGGCCGTGGCCCGGGACATTCTCTACGAAGTGCAGCGCAGCTACTCGCCAGGACGCATCGGCTTCGGCGGACAGAAACTGCACCAGGACGTGATCATCCTGCAGATCCAGCACTGGCTCGAAGAACACTTCGCCGACAAATTCCGCTTCGAAGACGTCGCCCGCGAACACGGCATGAGCATCCGCAATTTCATGCGCCGCTTTCAGACCGCCACCGGCGACAAGCCGCTGCATTACCTGCAACGCCTGCGCATTGAAACCGCCAAGGGTCTGCTGTCGGGTAGCCGCAAGAGCATCAAGACCATCAGCTATGAAGTCGGTTACGACGATGCGAGCTTCTTTGCGCGGTTGTTCCGCCAGCACACTGAGTTGTCGCCGAATCAGTATCGGCAGCAGTTTCAGCAAGCGGCTTAAGGACTGAACACAAATCCAATGTGGGAGCGGGCTTGCTCGCGAAAGCGGTCTGACATTCAAACTTGATGTCGACTGAACCACCGCTTTCGCGAGCAAGCCCGCTCCCACATGGGTTCTTCGGCGCGCACAAAAAAGGGCCTGCATGTGCAGGCCCTTTTTTCATTTTCCGAATAATCCTACGGCTTATGCGCCCGGGACAGGAATTCGTGCGACTGCATTTCGAGCAGACGGCTGAGCGTGCGCTGGAACTCGAAGTTCAGGCGACCGCCGGTGTAGAGGTCCTTGAGCTCGACTTCAGCCGAGATGATCAGCTTGACGTTACGGTCGTAGAACTCGTCGACCATGTTGATAAAGCGTCGGGCGATGTCGTCGGTAGTGACGCTCATCTGCTCGACACCGCTGAGCAACACGGCGTGGAAGATCTTGCCCAGTTCGATGTAATCGTTCTGGCTGCGTGGGCCGTCGCACAGTTCGCGGAAGTCGAACCAGGCCACGTCATCACAGGTGCGCACGGCACGAATTTCGCGGTTCTCGATCATCAGCACGTCATTCTCGATGGCGGCCGTGCATTCTGGTGTCAGGGCGCGGAAGCTTTTGCGAAGGCTTTCCTGAGCGGCTTCGTCCAGCGGGAAGTGGAACAGCTCGGCTTGCTCGAGGTGGCGCAGACGATAATCGACGCCGCTGTCGACGTTGACGATGTCGGTGTTCTGCTTGATCAGCGCAATGGCCGGCAGGAAGCGCGCACGTTGCAGGCCATCCTTGTACAGACCGTCCGGCACGATGTTCGAGGTCGCGACCAGGGTCACGCCGTTCTTGAACAACTCTTCCATCAGCGTGCCGAGGATCATCGCGTCGGTGATATCGGACACGAAGAACTCATCGAAACAGATCACCCGGGCTTCGTCAGAGAAGCGCTTGGCAATGATGGTCAGCGGGTTCTTCTCGCCGCCGAGGGTCTTCATCTCTTCGTGCACACGCTTCATGAAGCGGTGGAAGTGAGTGCGGACCTTTTCCTTGAACGGCAGCGCTTCGAAGAAGGTGTCGACCAGGTAAGTCTTGCCGCGACCCACGCCGCCCCAGAAATACAGGCCCTTGACCGGCGCCTGGTCTTTCTTGCCAAACAGTTTGCCGAGCAGGCCAGGCTTGTTGTTCGACGCAGCGACCAGATCGTCGTACAGGCGCTGCAAATGACGCACGGCGGTTTCCTGCGCGGCGTCATGGAAGAATTCCGGGCGTTTCAGATCAGCTTGGTATCGTTCTAGGGGCGTCATAATTCGTTAGCAAGGCAACAAAAACGGGCCGTCACTGTAGCGACGGCCTGCGGGAATGGCAATCGGCCCTTAGTCGGGCCGAACCGTTGATTTATTCCTGAACCGGCGTGAGCGCAACCCGCAGAGCGTCGATGGCAACATCGCGAGCGGCGTTGTCAGCAAAGGTCGGGCTGTCGGCCACGCACTCGCCTTCCAGCCAGACGCTGAAGCTCTGCTCCTCACTGCGTACATCCAAAGGCTGGCCCGATTGCAGCTGCTTGGTCACCTGGCCTGCTGTTTTGCCGTCGGCGAAGTTGCGCGACAGCAGCAATTGCTCGCCATCGGCCGCCAGCAGACGGAAGCGGAAACTGCTGTCCTCCTCGCGGAAACTGACAAAACGCGCAGCTTTCGCGGCTTTCTTCTTGGTGGTGGCAGCGACCTGGGTCTGGGCGACGAAAGAGCGCAGGCCGACCGCTTCACGCAGCTCGTGGAGAAATGGTGTCGCAACCGAACGCGCTTTTTTGGCGCCGATCTGCAGGATGTCTTCCAGGTCCGCCGGGCGTTCGATCAGCTGGTGATAACGCTCGCGGGACTCGCCCAGCTCGCTATCCAGCAGTTGGAACAGGCGATTTTTCGCTTCGCCCCAACCCAGGCCCTGCAACAATTCGCTGCGGAACTCGTCGGATTGTGCTGGCGTGGCGAAGGCCTGGAACAGGGTGAACAGGTGCGAATTGTCCGGATCCTTGGCTTCGCCCGGCGCGCGGGAGTCGGTGACGATCCGCGAGATCGCGTCCTTCATTTCCTTGGCGCTGCTGAACAACGGAATGGTGTTGTCGTAGCTCTTCGACATCTTGCGACCGTCGAGGCCTGGCAGCGTGGCGACGCTTTCTTCGATCAGCGCCTCCGGCATGGTGAAGAATTCTTTGCCCTGGCCAAACAGGTGGTTGAAGCGCTGGCCGATGTCGCGGGCCATTTCCACGTGCTGGATCTGGTCGCGGCCGACCGGCACCTTGTGGGCGTTGAACATCAGGATGTCCGCGGCCATCAGCACCGGGTAGCTGTACAAGCCCATGGTGATGCCGGCATCCGGGTCTTCGCCGGTTTCAACGTTCTTGTCCACGGAAGCCTTGTAGGCATGGGCGCGGTTGAGCAGGCCCTTGGCGGCAACGCAGGTCAGCAGCCAGGTCAGCTCGGGGATTTCCGGGATGTCGGACTGGCGGTAGAACGTCACGCGCTCCACATCCAGGCCACCGGCCAGCCAGGTCGCGGCGATTTCCAGACGCGAGCGCTGGATGCGCAGCGGGTCATCGCATTTGATCAGGGCGTGGTAGTCGGCCAGAAAGTAGAACGAATCGGCATTGCTGTCACGGCTGGCCAGGATCGCCGGGCGGATGGCACCGGCGTAGTTGCCCAGGTGCGGCGTGCCGGTGGTGGTGATGCCGGTGAGGATACGGGTACGAGTCGTCATGGGTAATCGCTTGTCAGACTGCAATCAATTCGAAAGGCGCGGCAGGATCAGATCTTTGAGATCGGTCAGCTTGCCATGAAAAAAGTGTCCGCATTCTGCCACTTTCAGCAGCTCATGGGGACGTTCGAGCTTGCCGGACCATTCGTAGACGAGTTGTGGATCGATCACTTCGTCGGTTTGCGGCTGGATCAGGGTCAGCTCGGCCTGCTGCGGCAGCTGGTCCTGATCACCCAGACGCATGACCGCAGGTGCCACCATGAACAGGTGCTTGAGTTGTTCGCCCTTGGCTTCCAGGCGTCCGCCGAGACTTGCTGCAACAAAACCACCGAAGGAAAAACCGAACAGGGTCAGGGGCAGTTCCGGGTGTCTGCCCTGCAGCCATTCGGCCGCTGCCTGAGCATCGTCGACTTCGCCAGTGCCCATATCGTGCGAGCCTTCGCTGGCGCCGACACCACGGTAGTTGAAACGCAAAGTAATCAAACCGGCGTCGCGCGCGGTGCGCTGCAGGGTCGAGACCACTTTGTTGAGCATGGTGCCACCCTGCACCGGGTTTGGATGGCAGATCAGCGCGATGCCGCGCGGCTGCTCGATATCCAGGTAAAGAGCTTCCAGTTGGCCGACTGGGCCATCAATCACTACAGGGGTTTCGCGCATAAGCAAGGAAGGAACTCCGTGACCTCGAATCGGGTCGACTCGTCTAGCAAATTGTCTGTGCCAATCTATTGCGAGTGAATCGCGGTATACAGCGCAGGTTCGAGCCGTTAACGTAAAGCAAAGCCGTTTATAGAGGAAGGACTCGTGGAACACTCGCTCTTAGTTTGGTTGTTGCCGACTCTTGCCCTGGTTGTGGGTGTCGCCATTGGTTTCCTGATCGCTCGTTTGGTGCCGAATGCCGCGCCCAGCAGCACCCAACGTCAGCTGGATGATATTCAGGAACGTTTCGACAGTTATCAGAACGAGGTGGTCACCCACTTCAACAGCACTGCAACACTGGTCAAGAAACTCACTGCCAGCTATCAGGAAGTGCAGGATCACCTCGCCGAGGGTGCCAACCGCCTGGCCCTGGACGAGCAGACTCGTCAACGCTTGCTGGCCGCCCTGCACGCCGATGCGACGCAGGCTCCACGGGAACGCCTGACGCCACCGCGCAATCAGGAGCCGCCTCGCGACTACGCCCCCAAAGCCCCTAACGCGCCTGGCATGCTCGATGAGCATTACGGCCTGAAGAAGTAATCAGGTTTCGCGCGACATGAAAAAGCCCCCGGACAAGTGATTGTCCGGGGGCTTTTTTGTCTCTGATGTCTCGTCCTGAATAAGGTTTACACCTTCTGGCTTTTTATCAGGAAGGTGCAATGGATACGGGCGCAAAACGTAGTCAGCGCGATTACACGCTGACTTTTAAATTGTCGGTTGTCGACCAAGTAGAAAAAGGCGAGTTGAGTTATAAAGAGGCTCAGCGGCGTTATGGGATTCAAGGTCGGTCGACGGTGTTGGTCTGGTTACGCAAGCATGGTCGACAAGATTGGAGCCAAGGCGCCTCCATTCGTACGCAGAGGACTCGACCGATGGACGAGCCAACTTTGCCTTTGACCCCCGAGCAGAGAATCAAAGAGCTTGAGGAGCAACTGGCACTAGCAAATCAGAAAGCCAAATTCTTTGAAGATGTGGTTGATGTCCTGAAGAATGACTACGGCGTATCCATTGTAAAAAAGCGGCCCGGCAAGTCGTTGCGCAAACCCAAACCCTGAGTGTCAGCAGGGCTTGCCAGTTTATGGGGATCAGTCGCCAAGCCTTTTACAAGCGTGATCGCGTCTATCGGGCGCGAGTCGATCAAGATCAGAAACTCATCAAGTTTGTGCAGGCAATCCGAGTGCGCCAACCCTGCATTGGCGCACGCAAGCTCCAGTCATTGATGCACGCGGAGCATGAGAAACCTGAGTTGCATGTTGGCCGGGATCGCTTGTTTGAAGTGCTGCGCGAGCACCGGCAGTTGGTTCGCAGGAAACGGGCGTATCACAAGACGACCGACAGCCATCATCACTTTCGCTGCCATCCCAATCTGCTAAAGCCAGGCCCGCAGCAAGTCGTTGCAACCGGTCCGGAACAGGTCTGGGTGGCCGATATTACTTACCTGTCCACCCAGCGTGACGATCCGGTCTACCTGAGCCTGGTCACAGATGCCTTCTCAAGAAAAATTGTCGGTTATCACGTGCATGGCAGCCTGCATGCCGACTCGGTGGCCCAAGCCTTACGCATGGCGTTAAAGACACGTCGAACACGTCAGAAACTGGTCCATCACTCGGATCGAGGAGTCCAGTACTGCTCGGCGCTGTATCAAAAGCTCCACGCCAAGCATGGCATCACGTGTTCGATGACGGATGGCTACGACTGCTACCAAAACGCCTTGGCAGAGCGGGTCAACGGCATCTTGAAAACAGAACTATTACTCCACCGGCCGACAGACTTGGCGCAAGCGGAGCAAATGGTGCGAGAAGCGATCCTGATCTACAACCAGGAACGCCCGCACCTGTCCTTAAAATACAAAACGCCCGATGCGGTGCATCGGGCGTTGGGGTGAAACAGGTGTAAACCTATTTCAGGACTAGACATGATTGTTGAGTTGTCTGCTCTGGCCCCATCGCGAGCAGGCTCGCTCCCACAGCGATTTGTGTTTGACCACTGTCTTGAGATCGACACAGAACACTGTGGGAGTGAGCCTGCTCGCGATGGGGCCAGAACGGGTGACACAAAAAACCCGCCCGATCGGCTGAGGATCGAGCGGGCTTTTTTACGCCTGGGGTTCAGTCAGGCCTTGGCTGTCACTACTGGGTCGGTTGCGAATACTGCTGCCCCGGAATCGCCTTCAGGTTGACTTCAACGCGGCGGTTCTGCGCCCGGCCATTGGCGTCGCCGTTGCTGGCAATCGGGTTATCCGGGCCGGCACCGCGAGCCGACAGGTTGGTACCGCTGACACCCTGGGAGGTCAGGTAAGTCGCCACGCTCTGGGCGCGACGCTGGGACAGGTCCATGTTGTGCTGGCGGCCGCCAGTGCTGTCGGTGTAGCCGACGATTTCGATCTGGTTCTGGCTGAACTCCTTCAGCGAGCCGGCCAGATTGTTCAGCGGCTGATAGAAGCTGGAGGCGATATTCGCCGAATCGGTAGCGAACGTGATGTTGCCCGGCATGATCAGCTTGATCTGATCGCCTTGACGCTGCACCTCGACACCGGTATTGGCCATGCTGGCACGCAGCTTCTTCTCTTGCTGGTCAGCGTAATAACCGTAACCGGCAGCGGAAGCACCCACGACCGCGGCGCCAATCAGCGCCCCTTTGCCACGGTTGTTGTGGTCGATGGCGGCACCCGCCAGCGCACCGGCCAGCGCGCCAAGGCCACCGTATTTCGCGGTTTTGCTCATGCCCGTGGAGCCACCGTCGGCCTGGCCCTGGTTGTCGTAAGGGTTAGGCGAGGCGCAGCCAGACAGCAAGGCCACAGCCGTAGCGACAATAATCAAACGCTGCTTGGTGAACATGAAGAGCTCCTGGTTTTTTGCATTCTGTGGTGCAACGGACTAAGGCATTGAACCTTTGCGGGCGTTGGATCATTTTGGCCGACGAAAATTCCGTCGGTTACATTTAAGCCCGCACAAACGGGTTCTCGCGCATTTCATCACCCAGGCGCGTGTCCGGACCATGCCCGGTCACCACCGTCGCCTCTTCGTCGAGCGTGTAGAGCCGCTGCTTGATCGACCGTACGATGGTCGCCTGATCGCCGCCCCACAAGTCCGTTCGCCCTACCCCGCGACGAAACAACGTGTCTCCGGCAATCAGCAGCTTGGCCTCGGAAAACCAAAAGCTCATGGAACCCGGTGTATGACCCGGCGTGTGCAACGCCACGCCGCATCCGCAAGCCAGTTCTTCATCGTCGGCCAACCAGCGGTCCGGCGATGGCACTGGGGTGTAAGGCACACCAAACATCTGGCATTGCATCTCCAGATTGTCCCAGAGGAATTGATCTTCTTTATGCAGGTGCAGGGTCGCGCCGGTTTTCTCCTTGAGCTGACCGGAGGCCAGGAAGTGATCCAGGTGCGCATGGGTGTGGATGATGCTCACCACCTTCAAGCCCAAGGCGTCGAGGCGCGCGAGGATCAATTCATGATTGCCGCCCGGGTCGACCACGATCGCTTTTTTGGTGATCGGATCACCGATGATTGTGCAGTTGCACTGCAAGGGGCCGACGGGGAAGGTTTCGCGGATCAGCTTGGGGGTTGTCACAGTCATGGGAAGTCGATGGCCTGTATCAGACGGAAGGCAGTGGGCGTTGCTTCAGGATTCTACGCCAGTCGCCGATACAGTTCGCTTGGCCAATAATTTGACGTCACCGATTAAAAAAGTAGTGGCTCAATGATGTCAAATTTTCCGTTTCTCCTGCAAAATCGAACTTTTGTAGCGGTCGCATTCAGGAAGGGCCGCAGCGCACTCAGGAATTTCGCATGCCTTCTCCGTCTGGTTTTACCCCAAGTTTTTATTCTTTGCTGACTGGCGTCAAACCCGTCGACAGTCTGCTGTCCGGAACGTACTGGCTGGGTTCCAACTGGACCGTTGGCGGACCGACAAACCTGAGCTACAGCTTCATCTCGGGCAGTAATTCCTACTTTGCTACCAATTACAGTGCCGACAATGAATACCTGTCGATGTACCAACTGTCGCAGGACCAGCGTGGCGGCATTATCAGAGCGCTGAGCAGCTGGAGTTCGGTCGCCAATATCAAATTCACACAGACCACCGACGACATCACGAACGTCGGAGACCTGCGCTTTGGCGGCTATGCGCTGATGAAGGATCAGGCCGCTGCCTGGGCCTACACACCGTCCAATACGCCCAAGGGCGGGGATGTCTGGATCGGCGACCCAGCCAATGAATTTGCTATCAATGGCTCATACGATTACATGACCTACATCCACGAGATCGGTCATGCCATCGGGCTTAAACACCCCTTCTCGCCCAACTCGCTGAACACCACGATCCTGGACCCGTCGCTGGACGATGTACGCTTCACCGTGATGAGTTACAACAATAACTACTCGTATCAGCCTACGACGCCGATGCTCCTGGATATTCTCGCGATCCAGGCACTGTATGGGGCCAATACCCAATGGCAATCCGGTGACAACGTCTACCGCTGGGAGTACTACCAGAAGGTATTCGAAACCATCTGGGATTCCGGTGGTACCGATACAATTGACGCCAGCAACCAGCTGAATTCGGTCAACCTTGATTTGAACGAGGGCGCGTTCAGTTCCATCGGTGCCTACTTCGAAGACAGCACCAGCGGGACAACCTACTCCTTCAATAGCGGCCTTGCGATTGCTTACGGGACGAAGATCGAAAACGCCATTGGATCGACGTTCAACGACGTTTTGAAAGGCAATGCCCTGGACAACGTCCTAGATGGCCGCGAAGGCGCGGACACCATGTACGGTGGCGCGGGTAAAGACACTTACTACGTCGACAACACAAATGACGTGGTCGTTGAAACCGGTACGTCCGCCACGGAAATTGACTCGGTTTTTTCCACGGTCAGCTACAACCTCGGCTTCAGTCCCAACGTGGAAAACCTCACGTTGCTCACCAGCGGCAACCTCAACGGTACCGGCAACGCCTCGAACAACGTGATCACCGGTAACGCCGGCAACAACGTTCTCGACGGCGACACGGGCGTCGACACCCTGATTGGTGGCGCCGGCAACGACACCTACATCGTCGACAATGTGAACGACGTCGTCATCGAGACCAGCACACTGGCCAGCGAAATCGATACCGTTCGCTCGTCGGCGACGTTCATGCTCGGCGCCAACCTGGAAAATCTCATCCTGACCGGCAATGCCAGTGTCAACGCCATTGGTAACACGCAGAACAACGTGCTCACGGGCAATGATGGCGACAACCAGTTAAATGGTGGCGTAGGGCTGGACACCATGATCGGGGGCCAGGGCAACGATGCCTATGCGGTGGATCAAGCGGGCGAGTTGGCGCTGGTCGTGGAAAACGCCAACGAAGGCAACGACACCCTGTATGTCATTTACAACGCAACCGCCCAGGACAATGTCGTCGATCTGCGCGTGAGCAATCTGCAGAGCGTCGAGAATGTGTTGCTGCTGGGCACCGGCGCTTTTTCGGCGATCGGCAACAACCTGAACAACGCCCTGAGCGGCAACGGGTCCTCCAACACGCTTGACGGTGGACTCGGCAACGACACCCTTGATGGGGGTGCTGGCGCCGACACGATGATCGGCGGGCTCGGTAACGACACCTATGTCGTGGACGACGTTGCAGACTCGGTGGTCGAAGCCGCCAGTGAAGGCATCGACCTGGTCCAGAGCTCCATCGGGTACACGCTGGGCGCCAATATCGAGAACGGCCAACTGGTGGGCAATGCTCAGGTCGACCTGACCGGTAACGAACTGAACAACCTCCTGACCGGTAACGCGAGCGCGAACATTCTCAACGGCAAGGCCGGTGCAGACACCCTGGACGGCGGCGCCGGCAACGACACCTACTACGTCGACAACGTCGGGGACGTGGTCATCGAACGGGGCGCGTCCACCTCGGAGATCGACACCGTCGCCGCATCGATCGACTACACACTGGGCGCCAATGTCGAATACCTGACACTGCTGGACTCGGCCAACCTCAACGGCACCGGCAACATCCTGAACAACCTGATCCACGGGAATGCCGGCGACAACATCCTCGACGGTGGCGCCGGTGGCGATTACCTGGCGGGCGGGACGGGTAACGACACTTACCTCGTCGACAATGTCGGCGACGTAGTGGTGGAAACCAGCACCCTGGCCAGTGAAATCGACACCGTGCGTTCCTCCGTGACATTCACGCTGGGCTCCAACCTGGAAAACCTGACACTCGTCGGCACGAACACCGGCCCCATCAACGCGTTCGGCAACAGCCAGAACAACGTGCTGACCGGCAACGATGCCGACAACCAGTTGAGCGGTGGTGGCGGTCTGGACACGATGATCGGCGGCAAGGGTGATGACGGTTACATCCTCGATCAATCCGGTGAACTGGCGTTGATCCAGGAAAACGCCGGCGAAGGCAAAGACTCGCTGTACGTCATCTACAACGCGACCGCGCAGGATTATGTGGTCGACCTTGGTTTGAGCAATCTGCAGAACGTCGAGGACGTCCTGATCCAGGGCAACGGCGCGTTCAGCGTGACCGGCAACGCCTTGAACAACGGGATGATCGGCAACAACAGCGACAACCTGATAGACGGAGGGCTGGGCGCCGACTTCATGGCTGGCGGCTTGGGCAACGACACCTATGTCGTCGATAACATTGGCGATGTCGCCAGTGAAACCAGCACCATCGCCGGCGAAATCGACACCGTCCGGTCCTCGATCACCTACGTGCTCGGCGCCAACATGGAAAACCTGACCCTCACCGGCAGCGCCAACATCAACGGCGTCGGCAACGCCCAGAACAACGTGCTGATCGGCAACGATGGCAACAACCAGCTCAACGGTGGCGCCGGGCGGGACACGCTGATCGGTGGCAAGGGTAACGATGACTACGGTATTGACCAGGTGGGTGAACTGTCCCTTGTTCAGGAAAATGCGAACGAGGGGACCGACACGCTCTACATTGGCTACAACGCCGCCGACCCGAGGTTTTTCGGCAGCTCTGTCGACCTGCTCGGCAATCTGCAGAACGTCGAAAACATCATTTTGCAGGGCAGCGGGGCATTCAGCCTGACGGGCAACAGCCTGAACAACGCCCTGACCGGCAACGCTGACAACAACACCCTGGACGGTGGTACCGGTGCCGACACCCTGGACGGAGGTGCTGGCAACGACACCTACTACGTCGACAACGTCGGTGACGTGGTGATCGAACGGGGCACTTTGGCGTCGGAAATCGACACCATCAACGCCACGATCAGCTACACCCTGGGCGCCAACGTTGAAAACCTGAACATCACAGGCGTCGGTGACTTCAACGGTACAGGCAACGCTCTGAACAACCGTATTACCGGCAACTATGGCGCCAACATCCTGGACGGTGGCGCAGGTGCCGACTTCATGGCGGGCGGCCGCGGCGACGACACCTACATCGTGGACAACGTCGGCGATGTCATCAGCGAAACCAGTGAAGTAAATTTCGAGATCGACAGTGTTTTCGCCTCGGTCACTTACACCCTGAGTGCCAACCTGGAAAACCTGACCCTGACTGGCACCGACAACATCAACGGCGTCGGCAACGCCCGGAACAACGTGTTGATCGGCAACGATGGCGACAACCAGCTTAATGGCGGTCTGGGTCTGGACACCATGAGCGGCGGCAAGGGCAACGATGCCTACGCGCTCGACCAGGTCGGGGAACTGACACGGATCCAGGAAAACGCCGGCGAAGGCAATGACTCGCTGTACGTGGTCTATAACGCGGACCAAGGCAACGTCATCAACCTGGGCGCGAGCAATCTGCAGAACGTCGAGAATATCCTGCTGCTGGGGACCGGTGCGTTCAATCTCACCGGCAACATCCTGAACAACACGTTGACCGGCAACGCCGACAACAACGTGCTCGACGGCGGCACCGGGGCGGACACTCTGGACGGCGGCGCCGGCAACGACACCTACTACGTCGACAACGTCAGTGACGTGGTCATCGAGCGCGGCACTTCGACCTCGGAAATCGACACCGTCGCCACCACGATCGACTACACCCTGGGCGCCAACCTCGAATACCTGACGCTGCTGGGCTCGGCCAATCTCAACGGCACCGGCAACGCCTTGAACAACGTGATCTTCGGCAATGCCGGCAACAACCTCATCGACGGCGGCGTGGGTGGCGACTACCTGGCCGGCGGCGCGGGCAACGACACCTACATCGTCGACAACAGCGGCGACGTGGTGGTGGAAACCAGCACCCTGGCCGGCGAAATCGACACCGTCCGCTCCTCGGTCACCTACGTGCTCGGCGCCAACCTGGAGAACCTGACGCTCACCGGCACCGCCAACATCAACGGCGTCGGCAACGCCCAGAACAACGTGCTGACCGGCAACGACGGCAGCAACCAGCTCAACGGTGGCCTGGGTCTGGACACCATGAGCGGTGGCCAGGGCGACGATTACTACGCCGTGGACCAGGTCGGTGAACTGGCGCTGGTTCAGGAAAACGCTGGCGAAGGTAAAGACGCGCTGTACGTGATCTTCGACGCGACTGCACAGGACCATATCGTTGACCTGAGCCTGAGCAATCTGCAAAACGTCGAGGACGTGCTGCTGCTGAGCAATGGTGCGTTTAACCTCACCGGCAACAGCCTGAACAACTCGTTGACTGGCAACGCCGACAACAACGTGCTTGACGGCGGCACCGGGGCCGACACCCTGACGGGTGGCGCGGGCAACGACACCTACATCGTCGACAACAGCGGCGACGTAGCGGTGGAAACCAGCACCCTGGCCAGCGAAATCGACACCGTGCGCTCCTCGGTCACCTATGTGCTCGGCGCCAACCTGGAGAACCTGACCCTCACCGGCACCGCCAACATCAACGGCGTCGGCAACGCCCAGAACAACGTGCTGATCGGCAACGACGGCAGCAACCAGCTCAACGGTGGCCTGGGGCTGGATACCATGAGCGGCGGCAAAGGCGACGATTACTACGCCGTGGACCAGACCGGTGAACTGGCGCTGGTCCAGGAAAACGCCGGCGAAGGCAATGACTCGTTGTACGTGGTCTACAACGCGGATCAAGGCAATGCCATCAACCTGGGCGCGAGCAATCTGCAGAACGTCGAAAATATCCTGCTGCTGGGGACCGGCGCGTTCAACCTCACCGGCAACAGCCTGAACAACACCTTGACCGGCAACACCGACAACAACGTGCTCGACGGCGGCACCGGGGCGGACACTCTGGACGGCGGCGCCGGCAACGACACCTACTACGTCGACAACGTCGGTGACGTGGTCATCGAGCGTGGCGCTTCGACCTCGGAAACCGACTTCGTCAATGCGTCGATCGACTACACCCTGGGCGCCAACCTCGAATACCTGATACTGCAGGGCTCGGCCAACCTCAACGGTACCGGCAACGCCTTGAACAACGTGATCTTCGGCAATGCCGGCAACAACCTCATCGACGGCAGCGTGGGTGGCGACTACCTGGCAGGCGGTGCGGGCAACGACACCTACATCGTCGACAACAGCGGCGACGTGGTGGTGGAAACCAGCACCCTGGCCGGCGAAATCGACACCGTCCGCTCCTCGGTCACCTACGTGCTCGGCGCCAACCTGGAAAACCTGACCCTCACCGGCACCGCCAACATCAACGGCGTCGGCAACGCCCAGAACAACGTGCTGACCGGCAACGACGGCAGCAACCAGCTCAACGGTGGCCTGGGTCTGGACACCATGAGCGGTGGCCAGGGCGACGATTACTACGCCGTGGACCAGGTCGGTGAACTGGCGCTGGTTCAGGAAAACGCTGGCGAAGGTAAAGACGCGCTGTACGTGATCTTCGACGCGACTGCACAGGACCATATCGTTGACCTGAGCCTGAGCAATCTGCAAAACGTCGAGGACGTGCTGCTGCTGAGCAATGGTGCGTTTAACCTCACCGGCAACAGCCTGAACAACTCGTTGACTGGCAACGCCGACAACAACGTGCTTGACGGCGGCACCGGGGCCGACACCCTGACGGGTGGCGCGGGCAACGACACCTACTACGTCGACAACGTCGGTGACGTGGTCATCGAGCGTGGCGCTTCGACCTCGGAAACCGACTTCGTCAATGCGTCGATCGACTACACCCTGGGCGCCAACCTCGAATACCTGATACTGCAGGGCTCGGCCAACCTCAACGGTACCGGCAACGCCTTGAACAACGTGATCTTCGGCAATGCCGGCAACAACCTCATCGACGGCAGCGTGGGTGGCGACTACCTGGCTGGCGGTGCGGGCAACGACACCTACATCGTCGACAACAGTGGCGACGTGGTGGTGGAAACCAGCACCCTGGCCGGCGAAATCGACACCGTCCGCTCCTCGGTCACCTACGTGCTCGGCGCCAACCTGGAGAACCTGACGCTCACCGGCACCGCCAACATCAACGGCGTCGGCAACGCCCAGAACAACGTGCTGACCGGCAACGACGGCAGCAACCAGCTCAACGGTGGCCTGGGTCTGGACACCATGAGCGGTGGCCAGGGCGACGATTACTACGCCGTGGACCAGGTCGGTGAACTGGCGCTGGTTCAGGAAAACGCTGGCGAAGGTAAAGACGCGCTGTACGTGATCTTCGACGCGACTGCACAGGACCATATCGTTGACCTGAGCCTGAGCAATCTGCAAAACGTCGAGGACGTGCTGCTGCTGAGCAATGGTGCGTTTAACCTCACCGGCAACAGCCTGAACAACTCGTTGACTGGCAACGCCGACAACAACGTGCTTGACGGCGGCACCGGGGCCGACACCCTGACGGGTGGCGCGGGCAACGACACCTACATCGTCGACAACAGCGGCGACGTAGCGGTGGAAACCAGCACCCTGGCCAGCGAAATCGACACCGTGCGCTCCTCGGTCACCTATGTGCTCGGCGCCAACCTGGAGAACCTGACCCTCACCGGCACCGCCAACATCAACGGCGTCGGCAACGCCCAGAACAACGTGCTGATCGGCAACGACGGCAGCAACCAGCTCAACGGTGGCCTGGGGCTGGATACCATGAGCGGCGGCAAAGGCGACGATTACTACGCCGTGGACCAGACCGGTGAACTGGCGCTGGTCCAGGAAAACGCCGGCGAAGGCAATGACTCGTTGTACGTGGTCTACAACGCGGATCAAGGCAATGCCATCAACCTGGGCGCGAGCAATCTGCAGAACGTCGAAAATATCCTGCTGCTGGGGACCGGCGCGTTCAACCTCACCGGCAACAGCCTGAACAACACCTTGACCGGCAACACCGACAACAACGTGCTCGACGGCGGCACCGGGGCGGACACTCTGGACGGCGGCGCCGGCAACGACACCTACTACGTCGACAACGTCGGTGACGTGGTCATCGAGCGTGGCGCTTCGACCTCGGAAACCGACTTCGTCAATGCGTCGATCGACTACACCCTGGGCGCCAACCTCGAATACCTGATACTGCAGGGCTCGGCCAACCTCAACGGTACCGGCAACGCCTTGAACAACGTGATCTTCGGCAATGCCGGCAACAACCTCATCGACGGCAGCGTGGGTGGCGACTACCTGGCAGGCGGTGCGGGCAACGACACCTACATCGTCGACAACAGCGGCGACGTGGTGGTGGAAACCAGCACCCTGGCCGGCGAAATCGACACCGTCCGCTCCTCGGTCACCTACGTGCTCGGCGCCAACCTGGAAAACCTGACCCTCACCGGCACCGCCAACATCAACGGCGTCGGCAACGCCCAGAACAACGTGCTGATCGGCAACGACGGCAGCAACCAGCTCAACGGTGGCCTGGGGCTGGACACCATGAGCGGTGGCCAGGGCGACGATTACTACGCCGTGGATCAGGCCGGTGAACTGGCGCTGGTCCAGGAAAACGCCAATGAGGGCAAAGACTCGCTCTACGTGATCTTCGACGCGACCGCACAGGACCATGTCATCGACCTGGGCTTGAGCAATCTGCAGAACGTCGAGGACGTGCTGCTGCTGAGCAACGGTGCGTTCAACCTCACCGGTAACAGCCTGAACAACACCTTGACCGGTAATGCTGACAACAACATTCTGAACGGCGGCGCAGGTGCGGATTCCCTCATCGGCGGCACCGGTGCCGACAAGTTTGTGTTCAGCAGCGTCAGCGACATGGGCACAGGTAGCAACCGCGACGTCGTTACCGACTTCAGCTCCTTGCAGGGCGACAAGATTGATCTGTCGCAGTTCGACGCCAATCTGCAGGTCAATGGCGTCAACGGCTTTACCTTCATCGGTGCCGGGGATTTCACAGGCGCCGGGCAGCTGCGATTCGTCGATCACGTGCTGTCGGGTAATGTCAGCGGCAACGTGGGTGCCGACTTCGAAATCCAGCTGGTCGGTGTGAACACTTTTAGCGCCAACGATCTGGTGGCGTAGCGGTCGCGCCACCCGCACCAACAAAAACGCCCCGACTTGATCGGGGCGTTTTTGTTAACGGTGTAAGCGTTGTGACGCTAGGTCAACAGTCCAAACTCTTTAGCCCGCGCCACCGCCTGCGTGCGCCGCTCAACCCCAAGCTTGCTGTTGATGTGACTGGCGTGGGTCTTGACCGTGTGCAGCGAGATGAACAATTGATCGCTGATTTCCTGGTTCGAGCAACCTTGGGCGATCAGGCGCAGAACGGCCAGCTCACGCGCGCTGAGTTGTTCGGCAACCGGGGATGACTCCACAACCGGGCGGATGGCCGCAGCCGGAAGCTTCTCTGCAAGGCTCTGGGAAACGGCCGTTGGTGCGCAAAGTTGAAGTTGCCCGCGCAGCCAGTCCGGGTGTTCGGCCAGCAATCCGTCGAACGGTTGCAGGACGCCACCGGTTGCCGCTTCCAGCGCCTGGGCCAGCGCCTTGCGGGCCTCAGGCTCACGGCCGCCCGCCAGCAACAGGGTGATTTTCTGCGTCAGCGCCATCACGCTGAGCATTTGCCGTCCCGATTTCTGCCCATGCTCAAGCAGCGCGTTCAAACGCCCCTCGGCCAGCATCGGCTGCCCTTGAATCACCTCCAGCAAGGCTTGCTGCAATTCGATGTGCAGTGGCAGTTGTGGATGAAATTCCGGCGGCGCAGCCGCGTGGTCGCCGTTGTAGGTCTGGCCCAGTCGCGCCAGCCAGGCTTCGGCCAGATCGGTTCGGCCCTGGGCCAGCCAGAGTTCGCATTTGACCAGAGTGATCATCGCCAGGTAGTAGATCGGCGGCACGTCCCAGATGTGCATCAGGCGTTCAGCTTCGGCGAGTTCGACGAAGGCTTTGGCGAATTCGCCGCAGCTACCTTCGAGCCGGGCGATCACGCAGTGGCCGATCAACACGCTGATATCGCGACAGGCTCGGGCTTCACTCAAGCCGGCTTGCAAGCGTGCCCGCGCGGCTTGCGGCTGCAAGCGCACGGCCAGCAAAAAGCCCTCGTACAAAGTCAGGCGTGCGCGCACGGCGTAGAGCCGCTGCGGAGATAAGCCTTGCAGACGTTGCAGGCCCTGACGGACTTCTTGCAGTGAGCGCAGGATCTCCCCACGCGCCTGCAACACCCGTGCGCGGTCGTAATGGGCCAGCGCTTCGAACAGCGGGTTGCCGACCCGTTGCGCCAATTCCAGCGATTCCCGGTTCAAGCTGCGCGCACGCCACAAGTCTCCGTCGGCGATCGCCAGGTTGGACAGGGTTGAAAGGCACATCAGCCGTTGCCCGTAGCGCTTGGCCGGCAGACTCTCCAGTGCTTCGGTGCAATAAAGTTGCGTGAGCACACGATTGCCTCGCCCCCGGGCGATGATGCCGCTCAGGGCCAGCCATTGCGCCAGCATGGACTTCTGCGCGGTCGCCGACGGGGCTGGCAGGAAGCGGCTCAAGTGGGCCGCCAGCTCCTCGGCAGCGTCCAGTTGACAGGCCAGTCCCAACGCCCAGCTATAGAGCACAATCAGCCGCGGTGTGCTGATCAGCAGGCTGTCGGGCAAGTCCATTTTCCAGCGCAGCAACATGCCGACATTCTGTTCGGCGAGCAGTTGTTCTTCAGAGAGGTTTTGCACCAGGTTCGCCGCAACGTCCAGGTGTCCGGCGCGCAACGCCTGCTCCACCGCCTCATCGAGCAACCCCTGCGCATTGAACCAGCGACAGGCGCGCAGATGCAGGCTGGCGGCCGGCACGATCGACTGGGCGGTGGGCCGGGTACGCAACAGGTCGGAAAACAAATGGTGATAGCGATACCAGTGGCCGTGTTCGTCCAGTGGCACCAGAAACACTTGGTGCGCCTGAAGGAAACGCAAGATTTCGGCACTGTCATGGGCCTCGCGGACCGCGTCGCAGAGTTCGCTGCAAAAACGCTCCTGAGGCGCGGTGTCGTAAAGGAATGACTGCACTTCGGCGGGCAGGCAATCGATGACTTCTTCGAGCAGATAATCGCGAATCAGCCCTTCCCCGCCGTGCAGCGACTGCGGCAACGCACCGTCGGTACCGGCTTCGGACGCCGCCAGCAACCAGAAACGCAGACCGGCGACCCAGCCTTCACTGCGCTGGATCAGGTTTTCCAGTGCCTCGCCGCGCAAGGAACTGCTGTGTCGGTCGAGCAACGTGAGGGCTTCATCGTGGGTCAGTCGAAGGTCCTGCTCATGCAACTCGAGCAGTTGTCGCGACAAGCGCAGACGCGCCAGGTGCCAGTCCGGACGCTGTCGACTGGTCACCATGACCAGCAAGCCATCAGGTAAATGATTGAGGAAAAATTGCAGGCAGCGGTCAAGTACCGGACCCTGGGCCAGATGATAGTCATCCAGCACCAGCAGCAAGGGTGTCATCGGCGAAAGGTGGTTGGCCAGTTCATCGAGCAACCCGTCCAGCCATTCTTCGAAGGCGAAGGGCTGATGGCGCTGACGCATTTTCAACAGGCCCAGAGCCTGACTGCCGAGCGTCGGAAAGTAATCCTGAAGACCTTCGAGCAAGCGCTCGAGGAAACGGCCCGGATCGCTGTCTCGAGGACTCAACCCCAACCACAGACTGTGCCAATGGGCCGGCAGCCCCTGGCAGAACTCCACCGCCAATGAGCTCTTGCCGAAGCCGGCGGGGGCGCTGACCAGCAACAGCCTGCCACCGAGACCTGCACTCAGGCGCTCGCACAGGCGAGGCCGCAGCACATGGCCGTCGGGCAACGGGGGCCGAAAAAAGCGCCCGTCCAATGCCGCGACGGCAACGCTTGCAGGGCCCGGGAGTGGGGACAGATCAGTCATGGCCGGCTCTTGTTTGAATTGCGGGTGGCGGCGTTGCAGATGTCCGCAGACTATCGGTAAACGAAGAGGGAATGAAGGTTATTGCTACAAATGGCTACAAAAAGAATACAAGCAGAAGTTGCGGGACTCGGGATGAAGTTTTCCTGACTGACCGTGTCGCCCCCTTCGCGAGCAAGCCCGCTCCCACACTGGATCTCCATTGCCCACAAATCTCATCCTCACTGAGGGATCAAATGTGGGAGCGGGCTTGCTCGCGAAGAGGCCATCACCGGCACCAGAGATTCAGGGGCCAAACCCCGGGCAAAAAAAAACGCCCCGAACCAGTCGGGGCGTTTTTCGAGGGTGCGGCCTCTGTTCAGTGCAGGTTAACGAACCCCGTCCTGACGCAGCGCAGCGGGGGTGAAATCGCTGGTGGTCGCAGTGAAGCCGAAGTCATACGCCGACTTCTCTTCGTTTTTCATGCCCAGTGCCAGGTAACGGCCCGATTGCAGGTCGTACAAGGTTTCCAGGGTGTACCACGGCACTTGCACGTTGTAGTAGTTCTGGGAGTGAGCTTCCGCCACACGCCACAGTTGATTACGGCCGTCGTAGTGGTCGATCACCGCGGCTTGCCAGGTGTCTTCGTCGATGTAGAAGTCACGTTTGGCGTAGATGTGACGCTGACCTTCTTTCAAGGTGGCAACCACATGCCAGACCCGGCGCAGCTCGTAGCGAGCCAGATCCTGGTTGATGTGACCGGCCTTGATGATGTCGTCGTACTTCAATTGCGGCGAATCGAGTTTGTAACTGTCGGAGGCGATGTACATCTCTTTCTTGCCTTCGAGTTTCCAGTCGTAGCGATCCGGCGCACCGTTGTACATGTCCAGGTTGTCGGAGGTACGCAGGCCGTCAGCCGCAGTACCCGGCCCGTCATAGGACACTTGTGGCGCACGACGCACGCGGCGTTGACCGGCGTTGTAGACCCACGCCGAACGTGGCTCTTTAACCTGGTCGAGGGTTTCGTGCACCAGCAGTACGCCACCGGCCAGACGTGCTGGCGCGGTCACTTTCTGCTTGAAGTAGAACAGGATGTTGCCAGGGTTTGCCGGATCGTAGTCCTTCATCTTGTCGCGGAACACGAACTGATCCTGGAAGTACACCAGGCTGTACGAGCCGTTCGGTTGCGGCGTGGCCTGGGTCACCAGACGGGTCACGCTGCCACCGCGATAGCGGGTGATGTGGTTCCAGATGACTTCAACGCCGGTCTTTGGAATCGGGAACGGTACGGCGGTTTCGAAGTTCTCCAGACCGTTGCCGCCGGACACCAGGTTAGTGGAGGTGGCGTTTTTCTTGATGGAGGCAAACACGGCATCCGGCACGGTCGCGCCGCGATGGGACGGGTAAACCGGCATCTTGAAGGTTTCCGGGTAGCGCTTGAACATCGCGTACTGGCCCGGAGCGAGTTTGTCCTTGTATTGGTCGACGTTCTGCGCAGTGATGGTGAACAGCGGTTTTTCACTGGCGAACGGGTCAGACAGGAAGCCTTTGCCGTCGACGGTGCCAGCGTTTTTCGCCATCGGTTTCCAGGCCGGGATCGAACCGTCAGCGTTGCCCGCCATTTCGGCGCCCATCGGCGTCAGGCTCTTGCCCAGTTTGTCCGCTTCGGCGGCAGGCACTGCTGCCATGACGCTGGTCGCCAGCAGCGAAAGCCCCAGAACTCCAGCGTGGAACAGACTCTTTGTTATTTTCATATGTGTGTTCGTCCTGAAAAAACAGTGCTTAGAAGTTCACGCCGACGCTGAGCGCAACGAAGTCGCGATCATCTACGGTGGTGTACTTGCCGTCGAAGAAGTTGGTGTACGCCAGGCTAGCGGTGTAGGTGTTCTGGTATTCGGCATCGACGCCCAGGCTCACCGCTTTGCGACCTTCTTCGAAGTTGCCGCCAGGGCCAGGCGAGTAACCGTCGACGTCGTGGGACCAGGCCACGTTCGGCTTGAGGTTCACACCGGCGAACACGTCGTTGTATTCCCAGATGGCGCGACCGCGGTAGCCCCACGAAGTCGCCGTGGTGAAGCCGTCGCTGTTGCAGTTGCGGCTGCGGTTGTTGGTCGCGGTACCCGGACCGGCACCGTTGATGGTGCTGGTGTTGAGTGCCACGCAGGTATTCACCGCGCCAGTGGCTGGCAATGAACCCGGGCCGTAGACCGGGTCGCGGCCGTAACGAACGTCGGAAGTGCTTTCCAGGCCGCCGACGTGAGTCACGCCCACTTCGCCCACCAGGGTCAGACGGCTAGCACCCATCACCTGATCAAAGAAGTGCGTCAGGGTAGTCTGGAACTGGGTCACTTCTTTACGGCGATAGCCGTGCAGGTCTTGACCCGGGCCGGCAGAGAGCAGCGAAGCATTGCCCAGAGCGCCGCCCAGAGGACGTACACCGGCGAACAGAATGTCGGTGGAGTTGAGCTGCACCGGTGCATTCGGACGGTAGCTGATCTCACCGCTCCATGCCGTACCGGTAGGCAGGGTGGTGGAGAAGCTCAAACCGTAGAGGCGGATGTCTTCAGGGTATTCGATGAAGTATTTCGAGTTACCTGCCACCAGCAGTGGCGCGAGTGCGGCGAACGGACCTGGCAGAGACGCCGCGGTGTTATAGACCGACTGCGGCGCACCCGTGGCGCTGAAGATCGGCGCACGGCTGTGGTAGTTCATGAAGTAGGCACCGAACTCGGTGTCCAGCGGCTCGAACATGTACTTGAGGGACGCGCCCCACTGGCCGCTGTCGCGAGCATCACGATCGCCGCCACGCTGGACCAGCACACCTTCCTCGTTGACATTGACGCCGTTGGCGGCCAATGGACCCAACGCAACGGCTGGAATCTGCGAACGCTTGTTCAGCACGCGCAGATTGTTGTCGCAACCATCGGCAACAATGTCCGGCTGCGAGAAGAACGTGCCGCAGTTATCGACAACGGTCTGGTCCCATTCCAGCTGGTAAAAGGCTTCTGCCGACAGGTTTTCAGTCAGGCTCTGGGACACATAGAACATGTTGACCGGGATCAGGCCTTCCTTGATCTCGGCACCCGGACGACGGAACGCGGACACGTCGATCGGGTTGATCGAGTTGATACCGCCGCCGATGAAGGTACTTTCACCCCAGCTCACTACCTGCTTGCCCAGACGCACGGAGCCCGGCTGATCGGCAACGGAGTAGTTGTGGTAGACGAAGGCGTCGAGGATTTGCCCGCCGGAGGACTTGGCGCCTTCCTTGCGGTTGTCATTGCTGACGTTTTTGAATTCCAGGTCTTCGTTTTGCAGCGCGAAGTCGTACCAGTATTTGCCCCGGACAAAGACGCCGGTATCACCGTATTTCAGCTCAAGGTCATGGATGCCCTTGAAGATCTTCGAAAAGGCTTGGCCGCTCTTGAAGTTCAAGTGGCCGTCGTCGGAGGTCTGGGACAGACCGTGTCCACCGTTGTTGACGCCGATCAGGTTCTTGTTCGGCGACTGGGTCGACACGCTCATACCCAGGGAGAGCGACGAATCGAACTGACCTTCGATTTCACCAACGTTGAAACTGACGCCGAATGCAGGCCCGGCGAGCGAAGAGGCGAGACTGACCGCCAGGGGCAATTTCGCCCGGCGCCAGAACGTGTTTACTGATGTCATCGACGCTACTCCATGTGCATTATTGTTATGGCAGTTAGCACTTCTAAAAACGTTGTGGATGACGGGGAGCCAAAGCGTCCCGAAGTCACTCCAAAATTGCATCGCCCCGTTTGTGCGTTTGCTTGCGTTCTTAAAAATCCTTGAGCGGACTATAGCCAGCAGGTAGTACTGCTTGATCCCTCTAAAGTGTGATTTGCAGCTGCCGGCCACTCTGGAACAGTCCTTTCGCCAGTCCGACACCTGTCGGCACGGCAAGGATGGCTGAAAATTCGGATTTCACAAGCCAAGCGCTTGCTTGGTGAGGCTGGCGTGCCTTTTTGGGCACGCCAGCGGGCGCTTAAAGCGTCGAAAGGAAGGTGCTGTTGTTGGCCTGCCACTCAGTGATGTCGAGGCGGATACGCTTCTTGTCGAGCTTGCCGACACTGGTCTTGGGAATTTCAGTAACAAGGGCGATCTGACTCGGGATCGCCCACTTGCTCAGGTGGCCCAATTCCACGAATGGCTTGAGGTGCTCTTTGAGCTCTTTAGCCCCGATCTCATGCCCTTCGCGGATCACCAGCAGCGCAAACGGGCGCTCGCCCCACTGTGGATCGGCGATGCCCACCACTGCTACTTCGCGTACCGCTACGTGACGGCTGATCAGATCTTCGAGGTCCAGGGAGGAGATCCACTCGCCGCCGGTCTTGATCACGTCTTTGATGCGATCACGAATGTCGATCACGCCCATGCTGTCCAGCGTTGCCACGTCGCCGGTGTGCAGCCAACCCCCAGCCCAGAGCTCGGCACCCTTCTGCGGCTCGTTGAAGTAGCCCTCGGTGAGCCACGGCGCACGCAGCACCAGTTCGCCCTGAGTCTCGCCATCGGCGGGCAGGAAGTTGCCGTCGGTGTCGACAATCGCCGCCTCCACCAAAGGCCCCGGTACCCCGGCCTTGATGCGATACGTGGTGCGTTCGTCTTCGGTGCCGGCCATCAACTCATCGTTGAGGTGGGCACAGGACACCAACGGCCCGGTTTCCGACATGCCGTAAGCGGCGGTCAGCTGAATGCCCTTGGCCTTGGCGGCTTCGTACAGTGCACGGTTCAGCGCACTGCCGCCGATGACGATTTTCCAGCCGCCGAAATCCGTGCTCTGCGCCGCCTTGGAATTGAGGACCATCTGCAGGATGGTCGGCACGCAGTGAGAAAAGGTGACCTTCTCCTTGCGCCACAGCTCCACCAGGTATTCCGGGTCGTAACGGCCGGGATAAACCTGCTTGAGCCCGAGCATGGTCGCCACATACGGCAAGCCCCAGGCATGCACGTGGAACATCGGCGTGATCGGCATGTATACGTCGTTGGTGCCCAGCAGCCGCACGCTGTCGATGGCGCCCATGATGGTCGACACGCCCATGGTGTGCAGCACCAGTTGCCGGTGGGTGAAGTACACGCCTTTAGGGTTGCCGGTGGTGCCCGTGGTGTAGAACGTGGTCGCGACCGAGTTTTCGTCGAAATCCTGGAAGTCGTACTGCGTGCTCGCGGCCGCCAGCAACTGCTCGTACTCGCCGACCAGGTTCGGCAAATCGGCGGTTTTTTCCGGCAGGTCGGTCAGCAGGAGGGTTTTCTCGACCGTGGTCAGGTGCCCGGCAATCGCCTGATACAGCCCGACGAACTCGCTGTTGACCAGCACGAAGCGGTCCTCGGCGTGGTTCATGGTGTAGAGGATCTGTTCCGGTGACAGGCGCACATTGATGGTGTGAATCACCGCGCCGATCATCGGGATGGCGAACATGCATTCCAGATACCGATGGCTATCCCAGTCCATAACCGCCACGGTATCGCCGGCCTTGACCCCGGCTTGCGTGAGCACGTTGGCCAGCCGCGCGACCCGCTCGATCAGGGTCGGATAGCTATAGCGCACCTGGTCTCGGTAAATGATCTCGCGGGTTTTTTCGTAACGAGCGCCGGACATCAGCAGCCGCTTGATCAGCAGCGGATACTGGTAAGCGCCTTCGGCTGGGGGGATAACGCGAGTCTGCAACATAAGAATCCCTTTTCTGACTGCACGGTGTTGGCTTTTAGAGGTAAACACTCTAGAACCCTTATACGCCGGCCAAATCAGCCAAAGGAATGATTTGCAGAGCCTTACAAATGCTAGCTTTGCGCCAGCATTTGCGGGAATTCGTTATCCGAAAGGTTTTGCGCGATCAATGCATCTCGGTGAAGGCGAGTTTCACGCCGATGGCAATCAGTACCACGCCCATGGTCCGGTCGAACCAGTGGCCCATCCGCGCAAAGCCGGCGCGCACGCGCTGCTGACTGAACAGCCGCGCCACCAGACAGAACCACACGGCCGTCGCCGCCGCGAGATAGAGCCCGTAGCCCGCCTGTACCGCCAGTGGCGTGTGCGGGTTGATCACCACGGTGAACAATGACAGGAAGAACAGCGTGGCTTTCGGGTTCAGACCGTTGGTCACGAAACCTGAGGTGAAGGCACCGCGAGCCGTGCGTTCGCCGGCCTCTTTGTGCAGGCCGTCGTCGACCGCTTTGGCCGGTTGCGCGCGCAGGGCCTTGTAGCCGATGTACAGCAAATACGCGGCCGCGGCCCATTTCAAGGCGTTGAACAGCACGATCGACTGCGACACGATCAGGCCGATGCCGAGCAACGAATAACCGACGTGCAGGAAAATCGCCGTGCCGACGCCCAGCGCTGTCCAGGTCCCGGCACGACGACCGTGAGTCACGCTTTCACGCACCACCACGGCGAAATCCGGGCCCGGGCTGGCGACGGCGAGCAAGTGAATCAGGGCAACAGTCAAGAACTCTGTCCAGTACATGGGGGCTCCTTTGTGGGGCAGATTGGTCTGATTGAAATTCATAGGCGCCCCTGTGGGAGCGGGCTTGCTCGCGAAGGCGGCGTGCCAGGTAATAAAGATGTCGACTGACACGCCCTCTTCGCGAGCAAGCCCGCTCCCACAGGTTCAGCGTCCGACCTGGCAATGGGTAACCATTTGTTTCATCTGGTAGGCTCGGCAGATTACGCCTTCAGTTCACTGCACAAAAGGTACAGTTGATGACGAACTCTCGCCGCGCCGTTTTTCTCGACCACCCTTCGCTGGACCTGGGCGACCTCGATCTCAGCCCGTTGCGCGACTGCTTTGACGACTTGCAGCTGTTCGCACAAACCACGCCGGAGCAGGTGATCGAACGCCTCAAGGGCGCCACCGTGGCCATCAGCAACAAGATCCCGGTCGACGCCAACGCCATCGCCGCCAGCCCTGATCTGAAGCTGATCCTGATCACCGCTACCGGCACCAACAACGTCGACCTCGCGGCCGCTCGCGCCCACGGAATCACGGTCTGCAACTGCCAGGGCTACGGCACGCCGTCGGTGGCACAGCACACGATCATGTTGCTGCTCAACCTGGCCACGCGTCTGGCGGACTATCAGAAAGCCGTCGGTGAAGGCCACTGGCAGCAAGCGAAACAGTTCTGCCTGCTGGATTACCCGATTGTCGAACTCGAGGGCAAAACCCTCGGTCTGCTCGGCCATGGCGAACTGGGTGGCGCGGTCGCGCGGCTGGCCGAAGCGTTCGGCATGCGCGTGCTGTTGGGTCAGATTCCCGGGCGCCCTGCCCGGCCGGATCGCTTGCCGCTGTATGAACTGCTGCCGCAAATCGACGCGCTGACCCTGCACTGCCCACTCAACGAACACACCCGCCACTTCATCGGTGCCCGAGAGCTGGCCTCGATGAAACCCGGCGCTTTCGTGGTCAACACCGCACGCGGTGGCTTGATCGATGAACAGGCGCTGGCAGATGCGTTGCGCAAGGGTCATCTGGGCGGCGCGGCCACCGATGTGCTGAGCGTCGAGCCACCGACCGCTGGCAATCCCTTGCTGGCCCACGACATTCCACGGCTGATCGTCACGCCGCACAACGCCTGGGGCAGTCGCGAGGCGCGGCAGCGGATCGTCGGTCAATTGACTGAAAACGCGCAGGGCTTCTTCAGCGGTAAAGCGCTGCGGGTTGTCAGTTGATAGACTGCGGCACTTTTTTCACAGGAGCAGTTATGGATCCGCGCAGTGAAGTACTGCTTCGTCAGGCCGAGTTATTCCAGGGTTCGGTGCTGCTGGCCGGTTTGCCCGCCGATGACTTGCTGGGCCGTCTGCCCGACGCCCATGGCTGGTGCTGGCATGCCGGCGATCAAGCGGCGCTGGAGGCACGCTTCCCCGAGCGCAGCCATTTTGGCGTGAACGCACCTGAGCCTGAGTTCGAGACCGCGGTGGTGTTTTTGCCCAAGTCCAAGGACCTGACCGACTACATCCTCAACGCCCTCGCCTCGCGCCTGGCCGGTCGCGAGTTGTACCTGGTGGGTGAAAAACGCAGCGGCATCGAAGGCGCAGCCAAGCAACTGAACCCGTTCGGCAAGCCACGCAAGCTCGACAGCGCGCGGCATTGCCAGCTCTGGCTGGTCACCGTGGCCAACGCGCCAGCAGCCAAGTCGCTGGAAAGCCTGGCCCAGACCTATGAATTGCCGCTGGCCGAAGGTCCGCTGAAAGTCATCAGCCTGCCGGGCGTGTTCAGCCACGGTCGGCTGGATCGCGGTAGCGCGCTGCTGCTGGAACATCTGGACAAGTTGCCGAGCGGCCACTTGCTCGACTTCGGTTGCGGTGCCGGTGTGTTGGGCGCTGCGGTGAAGCGTCGTTATCCGCACAATCAGGTGACATTGCTCGACGTCGACGCATTCGCTGCCGCCAGCAGTCGTTTGACGCTGGCTGCCAATGGCCTTGAAGCCGACGTGATTACCGGTGACGGTATCGACGCGGCACCGATGGGTTTAAGTGCAATTCTGAGCAATCCTCCGTTCCATGTCGGCGTCCACACGGACTACTTCGCCACCGAAAACTTGCTACGAAAAGCAGCCAAACATCTGAAAAACGGCGGCGAACTGCGACTGGTCGCCAACAGCTTCCTGAAGTACCAGCCGCTGATCGAAGAGCACTTGGGCGTGTGTGCGATCAAGGCCGAGGGACAGGGTTTCAGAATTTATCGGGCCAAAAGAGGCTGACAAATAAGTGCTTGCCTAACGGGTTTCGCCTAGGCAGAATCCGCTCCGTCCTAGGGGAGTAGTCTCCCACGAGCGCCATGCTCGTCCGGCATACGTCAACATACTTGGTCAACAGACCATGGCGTATGCGACCCAAGCGTCCGCATCAGACGGATCGCAGGGTTTGACAAGACCTATGACACGAACACCTTACCCGGGGCGGGAAGGCTGTACGTGTCATAGCCGTGTCGACCCGCCCCTTAGGAAAACCCTGATGATGTTGGACTCTCTGCTCGTTCCCACAGCAATCGTTGCCTTGGCCGAAATCGGCGACAAGACGCAACTGCTCGCGCTTATTCTCGCTGCTCGCTTTCGCAAACCCTGGCCGATCATCGCCGGCATCGTCGCCGCGACCCTGGCCAACCACGCGGCAGCCGGCGCGGTAGGTGCCTGGTTCGGCAGTTTCTTCTCGGATGCGGTGTTGCACTGGATCCTGGCGGCGAGCTTCGCCGCGACCGCACTGTGGACCCTGGTGCCGGACAAGATGGACGACGATGAAGCCAGCACCGCCCGCAAGTTCGGGCCGTTCCTGACCACGCTGATTGCGTTTTTCCTGGCGGAAATGGGCGACAAAACCCAGGTCGCCACGGTGATGCTCGCCGCGCAATACCCGGATTTGTGGCTGGTGATCATCGGCACCACCGCCGGGATGCTGATTGCCAACGTGCCGGTGGTGTTGGCCGGTAACTTTGCCGCGGACAAATTGCCGCTCACCCTGATCCGTCGCCTGGCGGCTTCGGCGTTCTTTGTCCTGGCGATTGTGGCGGTGTACAAGGCGATGCAGAGCAGTGGGTGGGTTTGATCTGATAGCTCCCGGCTCCAACTTATAGATACCCGCTATCAAAAGTCCATCGCCAATAGCTGTCAGAGTTGACAGCTATTGGCAATCAAACACGAGACTTATATTCATGGCTCCCTGATCTCGCTCCGAACACAAGGATCGTAGCCATGAACACCCCAAAGCCTGAACTCGAAGGTGTAATTATTCCCTACACGCCCTACAGCGACGCATGTGTCTATACGGCCACAGTGGATCCAATTAATCGAAAACGCGTGCGTATTCGCTTAAGTGGCCGAACTGAAAATGGTCTGAAAGAATTGGAGTCCATTGAGAGAGCTGAATTACTTTTTCAGAACGACGGAGGCTACATGTCCACCTCCAACGAGTACGGCAGTGATTCATCAGAAAGCTATTACTGGACTTTTCCTCCAAAAGGCGTGGCGTCTCACTTCACCATTTCGGATGGTGCAGGGAATCCATTCAGGATTACCTTCGAAAAGAAGGACTCGAAGTATTTCGAGTTTGAGTGCGAATTCTTTGCCGTATTCGGGGAAAAATATGATTACAACCCGAACGGCAATTACATATTCATTGATTATTTAATGCGTGACGTGAATGCCCGGATGAAGGATCACTTCACGAAGTCAGACAAGTAAGTAAATAAAGGCGCTCCTGTCCAACAAGAGCGCCTTTCTTCATCAGGATCTCGGCGCTTTCTCGTACAACGGCATCACCTTGGGAATCGCCGCCTGCAACGAAGCAATCCGGCTGGAAGAAGCCGGGTGAGTGCTCAAGAACTCGGGGGGCGCGCCTTCCGAGGCCTTGCTCATCTTGTTCCACAGGGTGATCGCGGCATTCGGGTTGTAACCGGCACGGGCCGCCAGTTCGAGGCCGATCAGGTCCGCCTCGTTTTCATTGCCACGACTGTTGGGCAAGGTCATGCCGTATTTCGCCACGGTGTCCGCCAGGGCGAGGCTGTCCTGCCCAAGGCCGAGCAACGCACCTGCGCCCTGCTTGGCCATCTCCACGCCGTATGCCTTGGACATCGCTTCACGACCGTGCTCGCGCAGGGCATGGGCGATTTCATGGCCCATGATCGCGGCGATTTCATCGTCGGTGAGTTGCAGTTTGTCGATCAACCCCGTGTAGAAAATGATCTTGCCGCCAGGCCCGCAGTTGGCGTTGAGCTCGTCGCTCTTGATCAGGTTGACTTCCCATTTCCACTGGGCCGAATCCGGACGGAAAACGGGCGCCTGGGCAATCAGCCGATCGGCAATCAGCTGGACGCGTTTGGCGTCGTTACTGGTCTTGTCCAGCACGCCTTTGGTGCTCGCCTCTCCAACAGTCTTTTGGTAAGACTGGGCGTACATCTGGTTGACTTCGTCGGTGGACAACATGCTGAACATGTACTGCTTACGCTCAACGCCCACGGCCCCACCGCTGGTGGTATTGACCGACTGACAACCGGCCAGCAGCAAACCTGCGCTCAGCGCACACACAACCAATGTCTTGTTCATCAAAAAACTCCCTGAAAACATGGTGCGTATCCTAGGCGGGGAACTGTATCCACACCAGATACAACTGACGTGTAGACGCTCATTTCAGATAAAGCTCTCATTGCCGTAGGAAAAAATTCACATAACGACGCCCGCCATGGCCGACACCGGCCCGCAATGATCCATTTGCGACATCCAACGCTCCAAAACAGCCATATCGCCCAACTCCGCTCATGGCCCTCCGCCCCTCTGCCGATACACCACCGCAGACGTTCTCTTGCGTGCGGAGCACCCATGAAATTCAAGTCGATCCAGTTTTCCGTGGCGGCCCTCGCCGGCGCCATCGTTCTTAGCGTAGTCGCCGCGCTGGTGCTGTACGCACTGTTTTCCGGCGCCCGGACGCAAGACATGGTCCAGGAGCGGACCCAGGCGCAATTCGAGCAAGTCATCGAGCAGCGCCTGACCTCTCTGGCGCAAACCCAGGTCAGCCAGATCCAGCGCGAACTCGAAGCGCCGCTACTGATCGCCGGCGGCCTGGTGCGGGTCAACGCGCTGATCGGTACGCCGGGCGCCGATGGTCAGCCGACCTTGAGCCTGAGCCGGGAGCAGTTGATCAGCCTGATCAAGGAAAACGTGGTCAAGAACCCGAAAATTCTCGGCACCTATATAGGCTGGGAAAAAGACGCGCTCGACCACAACGATGCGGCCTACGTCGACACCAAGGTGGTCGGCATCGACGCCAGCAACGGGCGCTTCCTGCCGTGGTGGTTCCGCAACGAGGACGGCACCCTGGGCCTGGACAAACTGGTGGACGTCGACGACCAGAAAACCCTGTCCACCGGCGTGCGCGCCAGCGAGTACTACCTGTGCTCGAAGGAAACAAAAAAATCCTGCGTGATCGATCCGGCGCCCTACAAGGTCGGCGACAAGATCGTCATGCTCGCCTCGTTTATTGAACCGATCATGCTCAACGGAGCCTTCCAGGGCATCGTCGGCGCCGACCTGTCGGTGAACTTCATCCAGGAAATGTTGCTGGGGGCGAATCAGAAACTGTACAGCGGCGCAGGGGAAATGGCGCTGATCGGCGGTAACGGCCGGATCGTTGCCTACACCAAGGACCCGAGCAAATTCGGCGAGAAGGTCAGCGACATCCTCGACAGCAAGCAGATCGCCAACATGGCCAACCTCAAGCGCGGCGAAGTGACCTACACCGTCGACAAGGCCCAGGGCCGGATCGAGTTGTACCTGCCCTTCGGCATCGGCCAGACCGATGCGCGCTGGACCCTCATGCTGCAACTGCCGCTGAACGCCGTGATGGCCGACCTGCAAAAACTGCAGGGCGACCTGGACGTTCAACGCAAATCCGACACCTTCGGCATGGCCATGGTGGGTTTGTTGATCGCCGGTATCGGCTTGCTGGTGATCTGGCTGGTGGGCCACGGCATCGCCCGCCCGCTCAAGCAAATGGTGGCGATGCTCGACGATATCGCCAAAGGCGAAGGCGACCTCACGCGCCGCCTGACCAGCGACCGCGCTGATGAACTGGGCTCGATTGCCAAAGGCTTCAACACGTTCCTGGCCAAGCTACAGGCGATGATCACCCAGGTCGTGACCTCGGTGCAGAGCGTCAGCGATTCTTCGGAACACACCGCCGATATCGCCATCCGCACCAACATCGGTGTGCAAAAGCAAATGGCCGAGATCGATCAAGTGGCCACGGCGGTGCATGAAATGACCGCCACCGCCCAGGACGTGGCACGCAACGCGACCCAAGCCGCACAAGCCGCCAGCCATGCCGATCAGGCAGCGGCCCAGGGCATGCAGATCGTGCGCGACACGTCGAATTCGATTGGCGTCCTGGCAATTGAAATCGGCAAGGCTGTCGGCGTGGTGCAGACCCTGGCCAAGGACAGCGAGAACATCAACGCGATCCTGACCGCCATTCGCGGGATCGCCGAGCAGACCAACTTGCTGGCCTTGAACGCGGCAATTGAAGCGGCCCGCGCGGGCGAACAGGGCCGCGGTTTTGCAGTCGTGGCCGATGAAGTGCGCAACCTGGCGCAGAAAACCCAGAAGGCCACGGAAGAAATCCAGACCATGATCCAACAGCTGCAACAAGGCACCCGCGATGTGGTGCGGGTGATGGAGGACAGCCAGAACCGTACGGACGAAAGCGTGCAACATGCGGCGAAAGCGGCTGAAGCGCTGGAGACCATTACTCAGGCGGTGTCGGTGATCAATGACATGAACACGCAGATTGCCAGTGCGGCCGAAGAGCAGAGCGCGGTGGCGGATGACATCAACCGGAACGTGATCAACATCGGGCAAGTGGCCAATGAAGTGGCGGGCGGGGCGGATGAATCGAGCGCGGCCAGTGCGGATTTGACCAAGCTTGCTGAGCAGCAGCGGCGGTTGATCAATCAGTTCAAGGTTTAGGAATCGCCGGAAGGTCCTGCGGACCTTATCGCGAGCAGGCTCACTCCTACAGTGGATCTCTGTTGTTCATAAATAATGTGTTCACTGGAGATCCAAATGTGGGAGTGAGCCTGCTCGCGATGGCGTCAGCGCAAGCGCCGAGTCAGCCCGGGGTCAAACACTCCGGCCCATTGAGCTTCGGATCATTCACCAGATTCGCCAACACCCGCTCGCGCAACGCCGCGGGCTCACTGGCCAGCAACCCTTGCAATACATGCAGCGGCGTCTCGGGATCGAGCCATGCTTGCTGCCCTGCCTCATCCAGAATCAACGGCCGACGCTGACTCGCCGCCGGTTGCGTGATCACTGCCGTGCTCAGCCACACCTGCTCCTGCACCGGATACGCTTCCCAGATCGCCGCAAAAAACAAGGTCGAGCCTTCCCCCGGCGTCAGCCAATACGGGCGCTTGCGGGTCGTGCCACGCCATTCGTAAAAACCGTTGGCCGGCAGCAGGCAACGGCGTTCGCGCAAGGCCTGGCGAAACATCGGTTGTTCGGCAACGGTTTCGGCCCGGGCATGGGCCGGGGTGCGGGAAAGATCGGTCAGCCACGGCGGCGTCAAACCCCAACGCGCCCGCGCCAACTCACGCTGGGCGTCTGTGCCGGCACGCAGCATCAGCACCGAATCGTTGGGAGAAATATTCCACTGGGCCTGCTGATCGGCGGGGAAGCCAGGCAGGGCCGCGAAGGCGGGGTTCCAGCGAAACAGGGCATAACGTCCGCACATGGGGCAACACGACTCTCAATAAAACGAACGCCAGCCTAACAGACCAGCGTGCCGGGAAAACTGTCCGGTTCATCACCCGGCAGTGGCAGCGCGGCATTGTACGCGGTGATCAGCTCGCGGGCATATTCGGCCTGGTCGTTATCCACCGACAAGCCCAGCAGGCCATAGATTGGCAGTTCACCGGTCCCGCCGATTAAATCGCGGCCCACCAGATGCGCCTCGATGCCCTCGCTGGCCAGCATGCCTTGCAGCAACTCACCTTCCATCAAGTTTTCCGGCTCGTAGATTCGCTGCATAGACGCCCCTTACTCATTTTCGCTGAACACTTCGAGGTGCCATTCCTCTCCGTCAACCTGCAACACAAACGTTATCGGCCGACAGCACACCTGACAGTCCTCGATATAGGTCTGATCGCCCCCGGACAGGTCCACCGTCGTCTCGACCTCTTCACCACAATACGGACATTCATACTGCGCAGTTTCCAGCATCGCGGTCTCCCAGGTGACTTGTGCGTATAATCGCCGGTCTATTTGCAGGGCTATTTTTGTCTGGCTACCTTTTCAGACCGTGCCCCGTTGGTTTTCGATCAAAACCTTTACTTACCCTAGCCGTTTCTAACAAGAGAGCATGATGGGCGAATTCGATGCCATCCGACCTTACAATGACAGCGAAGTCCCTGCGGTGCTGGACCGACTGCTCGGCGACAAGGCGTTTCTAGATATCCTCATCCACTTCCGCTTCCCGCGCTTTGCCGGTGCCTTTGGCTGGGCGCTCAAACCTCTTATAGCTCATCGGCTGCGCCGTGAGTTCGCCGGCGTCACCTCGGTAGCCACGCTGCAGGATAAAGTCGAGATGTATGTCGACCACACCATTGAACGGGCCACGGACGGTGTGACGTACACCGGCGTCGAGCAGTTCAAGTCCGGCAGCGCCTACCTGTTCATCGCCAACCACCGTGACATTGTGATGGACCCGGCCTTCGTCAATTACGCCGTGTACCACGCTGGCCTGCCGACACCGCGTATCGCGATCGGCGACAACCTGCTGCAAAAGCCCTTCGTCAGCGATTTGATGCGCCTGAACAAGAGCTTCATCGTGCACCGTTCGATCTCCGGGCGTCGCGAGAAGATGGCGGCGTATCAGCTGCTGTCGGCCTACATCAACCACTCGATCCGCAACGATTGCGCCTCCATCTGGATCGCCCAGGCCGAAGGCCGGGCCAAGGACGGCGACGACCGCACCGAGTCGGCGATCCTGAAGATGTTCCACATGAGCCGCAAGGACGAGCCGTTCGGCGAAGTCATCCGCTCGCTTAACGTCAGCCCCGTCTCGATCAGCTACGAATACGACCCGTGCGACCAGGCCAAGGCTCGCGAGCTGTTCATCCGCGCCACCAGCGGCAGCTACTCCAAAGTCCCGGGCGAGGACGACGTCAGCATTGCCAAGGGCATCACCGGCTACAAGGGCCGGGTGCACGTAAACTTCGCCGCGCCGATCACCGAGCTGTTCGACGACACCAAGCAGTTGGCGATCGAGATGGACCGGCAGATCCTCGGCGGCTACCGGTTATTCCCGGTGCATTACCTGGCTTACGCCCAGTGGAAAGACACCGATCCGCAATTGCAGGTGCCGAAGGCCGCCGAGGTGTTTGCGGCCGACGAACTGGCCCAGGCCCAGGAAGAATGGCAACGTCGTCTGGAGGCTTGCCCTGAGGAACATCGTCCGTATCTGGTTCTGCAATATGCAACGCCGGTGCGTAATCAGTACCGGGTCAAGGCTGGTTTGCCGCTGTAATTGGGCTGGATAAAACACGGCGCCCTGTGGCGAGGGGATTTATCCCCTCGCCACAAAGCCCCCTCGCCACAGGGGTCTGCGCTGGAGATTCAGAAGCGCGTGCTGATCCACGACACCAGCAACGCCAGCCCCAGGCAGGCGAAGCCAAAGCGGTAGAAGAACCGGTTCATGCGCAAGGTGGCCCAATCCAGGATGGGCTCTTCGTTCGGGCGGCTTTGACGCTGGGCGACCAGGCTGGCCATGGCGCGTTGTTCACGGCGCCGAGTGGCATGCAGCAGCCAACTGCCCGGAAAGGCCAACAGCAAGGCCAGCAGGTTGATCAACTTGGCGGGATGCTGGGTGAACAGCGAAATCAAATGCAACGACATCACGGACCTCGGCAAAACAGGTGTGGCAGACGCCGAACCGGCGACTGCGGCGCGGATTCTACCGAAAGCCTGCCCCCCTGCCCTGCCTTTCCGACAAATAACGAACCATCTGACCAAATGCTGCCCTGTGTCACGGCTCCGTCATCTGAATACGCCAGTCTGGCGGCCCTCGAAACCGACACGGAAACCGTCATGCTGCACGCCGAAAACCAGGACCGCCTCTACCTCATCGCCCAGAGTGACGAACAACAAAATCTCGTGGGAAGCCTCGCCTTTAACGTTCAGGACCGCCACTGGCTGGTTTATTGCGCATTGGGTGGGCATCAACATGCGGATTTGCCGGAGACGGATTTGCTGACGGGCGTGAGTGTGCTGGATTTCTACTCCCAAGCTGCCTGACCCCACCAGCCCCTGTAGGAGCGAGGCTTGCCCGCGAAGACGGCGGAACATCCAACGGTGATGTTGCCTGACACAACGCGTTCGCGGGCAAGCCTCGCTCCTACAGGTGATCGGTAATCAGCAGGCATGAAAAAGCCCGGGGCCATTGCTGGCTCCGGGCTTTTTTTGAATCTCGCGAAGGTTACTCGCTGAGAATCTGACCAATCGTCGGGTCCTTGAACAGACGCGTCAACGCATCGCTCAAGACATCACTGACCAACTTGGTGTTGGTTTCCTGATTTGGCGCCATGCCGAAACGCTGGTCCAGGGATGCGCCGTAACGGCCGCTGTAGCGACGGTTGGCGTTCTGCACATCCGAGCGGAAGGTTGCGCCGATGGTCGCTTCAGTCACGTACATGCCCTCTTTAGGCGACTGATACTTCAGCTCGGCCAGGGTCACGGTCAACTGCGGAGCATTCAGCGCATTCGACGTCGGGGTGAAGCCCAGCAACCGCACGGCGGCCTCGGCCTGAGCCTGCAACTTCGGCAGGATCTGCGCGCCCTGCACGGTGATCGCGCTGGTCTCGGGGTACAAGCCACCACGGGTGCCCAGGGTTGGCGACGGACGACCGTCCACCACACGCACCACCACCGGCTGACCACGGCCGACCGGCGCCAGCTGAGTCGTCAACTTGGGTTCAGGGTTCAGTTGTTGCGGGCTGTGGGCGCAGCCGACGAGGGTCAAACTGGTCACAGTGATCAAACCGAACAACAGGCGTTGCAACATGCTCTTCTCTCCAGAATCAGGCACAAACAGGCCCGCAGTATAGCGGTGGGCCACTGCGGGTAACTAGCACCTCACAGTGAATACTGAAATGTCTGACAAACCCTTGGGAAACCGGTTCCTGTCACACATCTGTCACCGCCCATACACTTGCACGTCACGGCTCGCTGGCAATCTTCTCAGTAGGTCACCCACAAGGTACTTCGCCATGCGTTATCTCATCTCGCTGTTCGCTCCACGCCCGCTGCACCGCAGCTTTGCCCTGCTCGACCGCAATGGCCATTGCCAGGCGTTCAAGCAGTGCAGCCTCCAGCCGATGGGCGATGGCTGGGTCGAAATCGAAGAAATCCGCCTCAACTGGCTGCACCATCCGCTGCCCCCGAGCGCCCGTGTCAACCAGCGCCAGCCACGTGCACGGGTGCAACATCTGTTGACCACCTGACCAGACGCCTAATTAAAGTCATTAAACACGTCCATTTCCCTGCGTTTCTTAGATACAATCTCCCCCCGATTATAAGGACGTCTCCTGATCGGGCCTCGCAGCATCGTCAATGCTTCGGTATTGGCACCCCGCACCGCCCACAGAGAGCCGCCCACACAGATCGAGTGAAGCTGGCGCGCTTGCTGTTCCTTGAGCAAAAACCCCACTTTTCGCGAATCTGCAGAGC
Organism: Pseudomonas sp. LBUM1660; assembly: GCF_059695935.1. Taxonomy (NCBI): domain Bacteria; kingdom Pseudomonadati; phylum Pseudomonadota; class Gammaproteobacteria; order Pseudomonadales; family Pseudomonadaceae; genus Pseudomonas; species Pseudomonas sp. LBUM1660. The sequence continues at coordinate 5,291,867 of NZ_CP166795.1, forward strand.
TGTCATTACGCTCGGTCACTGAGCTGTTTGCCCGTTTTGCCTGTCATGTACCCCATGGCGGCAATCCATCCGGGCACGGTGCCAGGCTGTGACAGCCCTTTTTTGAGGTTCACGTCTTCAAAAGAGCGTGAAAAAAACGGGTTTTCACAACTTCACAAGAGTGTGGCGAGCAAATGAATAGTTTTGCGTCTGAACATGCACCATTAGCGTCTGAAACAGCCCAACGACACAGGACCGAGTGCTCCTCGAACACCGGAGCCTGAAGCCTGTCCGCTACGGATTTGGTTGCACAAACGGATGTCTCGACCATAAGTCGAATTGCCAGCCGCGCGCAGAGATGAGTTCATGTAACTCTTTTGTCCCGGCCGCATGCATCCGTCGAAGTTGCGAAAAATTGCGAAGATTCGGACATGGCGACACTGGCCATGGGTACTTGGGGCATCACTGACACGCCCCGGAACGCTTGGCAGCCATGCCGACAATTTGGTGCTGCAGATTTTGGAGACGCGTTAAATGGCGCATAACGAAGCAGTCGATGTAGTACTGGTTGGGGCCGGCATCATGAGTGCCACCCTTGCCGTACTGCTCAAAGAACTCGACCCCGCGATCAAGCTGGAAGTCGTCGAGCTGATGGATTCCGGTGCCGCGGAGAGTTCGAATCCGTGGAACAACGCCGGTACCGGTCACGCCGGGCTGTGTGAGCTCAATTACACCCCGCAGGCCGCCGACGGCAGCGTCGACATCAAGAAAGCCGTGCACATCAACACTCAGTTTGAAGTGTCGAAGCAGTTCTGGTCCTACCTGACCAAAAAAGGCACGTTCGGCTCCTGCAAGACGTTCATCAGCCCGGTGCCGCACCTGAGCTTCGTGCAGGGCAATGATGGCGTTTCCTTCCTCAAGGAACGCTTCAAGACCCTGAGCAAGCACCACGCCTTCTCGGACATGGAATACACCGAAGACAAGGCCACCATGGCCGAGTGGATGCCGTTGATGATGCCGGGCCGGCCAGCCGACGAAGTCGTCGCCGCCACCCGCGTGATGAACGGCACCGACGTCAATTTCGGCGCCCTGACCAATCAATTGCTCAAGCACCTGACCAGCGCACCCGATGCCCAGGTCAAGTACTGCAAGCGCGTGACTGGCCTCAAGCGTAATGGCAGCGGCTGGACCGTCAGCATCAAGGACGTCAACAGCGGTAACTCCCGTGAAGTCGACGCCAGGTTCGTCTTCCTCGGCGCTGGCGGCGCGGCACTGCCGCTGTTGCAGGCGTCGGGCATCGAGGAAAGCAAAGGCTTCGGCGGCTTCCCGATCAGCGGCCAGTGGCTGCGTTGCGACAACCCGGAAGTGGTCAAGCATCACCAGGCCAAGGTCTACAGCCAGGCAGCGGTGGGTTCGCCACCGATGTCGGTGCCGCACCTGGACACCCGCGTGGTCGATGGCAAGAAGTCCCTGCTGTTCGGACCTTACGCCGGTTTCACCACCAAGTTCCTCAAGCATGGCTCCTTCATGGACCTGCCGATGTCGGTTCGCGCCGGCAACATCGGCCCGATGCTGGCCGTGGCGAAAAACAACATGGACCTGACCAAGTACCTGGTCAGCGAAGTGATGCAGTCGATGGAGCAGCGCCTGGATTCCCTGCGTCGCTTCTACCCTGAGGCGAAAGCCGAAGACTGGCGCCTGGAAGTGGCCGGCCAACGGGTGCAGATCATCAAGAAGGATCCGAAAAAGGGCGGCGTTCTGCAGTTCGGTACCGAACTGGTCGCGGCCAAGGACGGTTCCCTTGCCGCCCTGCTCGGCGCGTCGCCAGGTGCCTCGGTGACCGTTTCGATCATGCTTGAGCTGATCGAAAAATGCTTCCCGAACAAAGCCTCTGGTGAATGGTCTGCCAAACTGGCGGAAATCTTCCCGGCTCGGGAAAAGGTTCTGGAGACCGACGCTGCGCTGTATCGCAAGATCAATGCGCACAACAACGTCGCGCTGGAACTGGTTGAAGCCAGTAGCGAGACCGAAAGCTACGCTTGATTCGGTCCCATAAAAAACGCCCCGTTCTCAGTGAGAGCGGGGCGTTTTTTTTAGGGCGCTGAAATCATCTTTGTGGCGAGTTCCTCCCAGAAAGGATCAGCCGCGCGCCTTGGCGATCAACTCGATGTACTCGGCGGCATTGCGCTGATCCTTGATCAGGGCGACGAAGTCATTGCCGTGCTCATCCTTGCCATCCAGGTCCAGACCGGCTGCGACGAAGAACGTCAGAAAACGCTCGAAATCATCGATGCGCAGGCCACGGTAGGCCTTGATCAGCTTGTGCAGGGACGGCGAAGTGGCGTCGACCGGCTCGAAATCGAGAAACAACTTGATCTGCTCATCGCCGATCTCGTCACCAATCACTTGCTTCTTATCTTTACGCATTGCCGACTCCAGCTCGCAGACATTTCACGGGGCGGGCAGTTTACCCCTGCCCGGGCACAAGGCTCAACGCGGACGAACAGCGCCCGTGTGCAGATCAGCCCAGACATGGCCGTTGGCGTAGCTGAGGAACTGGCAATACACCGTGTCATTGCGCAACAGGTCGATCACCACCCGGTACTGCGCCATCGGGTAAAACAGCGTCAGGGTTTTGCTTTTTTCGTCGTAGATCGGCTTTTTAAGGCTTTTGCTTTCGCCATCGAAGTTGACCAACACCTGGTTGATGGTCGCGCCCTTGTTCAAGGATTTGCCCTTGAGACGGATCAACACCGGCGACGTGACCGGAATCGGCTGTTGATTGGACTGACGCTGGCTGCCGACCACCACCGAATATTCGGTGACCTGCAACAGCTGTTGCTGCTCGGGCTCCGCGTCACGCAGGGTCAGGTCGTCGGGCGGCAGGAACTGCGCGTGCATCGGCGCCGGGGCGGCCGCCAGAGGCAGGCTGAGGGTCAGCAACAGGGCGGCGCAGCTGCGGATCAAAAGGCTCATGACGGGCTCCGAAGGCGAGGCCAGGCACTCTAGCATGAGGATCAACCGCGCGAATTGGCGATATAGGTCAATACTTCGCAGTACGAGGCTGGCCATGCTGGACGAGCTTTCAGCCGTCGTTCAACAGTGCTTCGTCTTCTAGGGAGTGTTCATGACGTTCTCCGTCCCCCCGTTGTTTGCGGCCTGGCGTCAGACCTGGCGCGCCGGCTACACCCTCAGGCGCTTACGCGGCGACATCAGTGCCGGGGTGACGGTAGGGATTATCGCCATCCCGTTGGCCATGGCCCTGGCGATTGCCGTGGGTGTACCGCCCCAGCAAGGGTTGTATACGGTACTGATCGCTGCGCCCCTGATCGCCCTGACAGGCGGTTCGCGTTTCAATGTCAGTGGGCCGACCGCCGCGTTCGTAGTCATTCTGCTGCCCATCACCCAACAATATGGCCTGGGCGGCCTGCTGCTTTGCACCATGCTTGCCGGCGTCATCCTCATTGCCATGGGGCTGATTCGAGCCGGGCGGTTGATTCAGTACATTCCGTACCCGGTCACCCTGGGCTTTACCGCCGGGATCGGCATTGTCATTGCCACCCTGCAATTGAAGGATTTGCTGGGCCTGAACACCGCCGGCCAGGCAGAACACTACATCGAACAGCTGGGCGTATTGATTCTGGCGTTGCCCAGCGCCCGGCTAGGGGACGGGATCATCGGCCTCACCTGCCTGGCCGTTCTGATTGTCTGGCCACGTTGGGTGCCGAGGATTCCGGGGCATCTGGTGGCGCTGACCATCGGCGCGCTCCTGGGGTTGGCGCTGGAGCACGGCGGGCTGGCGGTGGCGACATTGGGTGAGCGTTTCAGCTATATGGTCGACGGCGTCAGCCATCCCGGCATTCCGCCGTTCCTGCCAAGCTTCGATTGGCCTTGGAATCTACCCGGCCCCGACGGCCAGCCGCTGCACCTGTCTTACGATTTGATCCGTCAGTTACTGGCGCCGGCGTTCGCCATTGCCATGCTCGGCGCCATTGAATCCTTGTTGTGTGCGGTGGTGGCGGATGGCATGACCGGCAGCAAACACGACCCCAACGCAGAACTGCTGGGCCAGGGCCTGGGCAACCTGATCGCACCGTTGTTCGGTGGCATTACCGCCACGGCGGCCATTGCCCGAAGTGCCACCAACGTGCGCAGCGGAGCCTTTTCGCCACTGGCCGCCATTATTCATAGCGCCGTGGTGCTGATGGCAATACTCGTCCTCGCACCGCTTTTCAGCTACTTGCCGATGGCTGCACTGGCCGCTTTGCTGATCATGGTGGCGTGGAACATGAGCGAGGCCCGGCACGTGCTCCATACCTTGCGCATCGCGCCTCGCAGCGATGTGCTGGTCTTGCTGACCTGCCTGAGCCTGACGGTGTTGTTCGACATGGTGATGGCCGTCGCCGTCGGCCTGCTGCTGGCCGCCGGGTTATTTATCAAACGCATGAGCGATCTCACCGACACCGCCGAACTGCCCCGCGCCTTCCATCAGGCCTTGCAGGACATGCCGGAGCATGTTCGTTGCTATGCGATACGCGGGCCGCTGTTCTTCGGCGCTGCTGAAAAAGCCCTGGGGGTGCTACGCAAATTCAACCCGGAGGTCAAAGTGGTGATCGTCGAGATGAGCGCCGTGCCGATGCTGGACATGACAGCGCTGGTGGCCTTCGACAATATCCTGAGGGATTACCGCACGGACGGCATCGGCCTGATTCTGGTGGCGACCGCTCCAAGGGTGCGCCTGAAGCTCAGACGCGCGGGCATCCATCGGGAACAGCGTCAGTTGGCCTACGTGAACAACCTGGAACAGGCGCGTCGCAAAAGCGAACGCTGGCTGGCCGGGGAAAATTGAGCGCACGGCTCAATCAAACTGCGCGCGCATCCACGCCTGATACTCGGCCACACCAGGCTCGCCTTCGCGTGGCGCCCACGGAGCAAGCTCACCCTCACCGACCGGGCGATAAGGGCCGGCTTTGCACTCGAACATCACGCTATCGGCTTCCAGCACGACCAGGCCATGGAACACGCCGTGAGGAAGATCGACGCCCACCGATTCGCCAGCCGCTTGCAGAACGCTCGTGTGGATAACGCCTCCAGACTCATCAAAAATCAACAGGCCGAGACGCCCCCGCAGCACCAACAGCGTTTCCGCCTTGTCATCACTCAGGTGCCGATGAGGGGGAATATACGTACTTGGCTGCAAACCCACGGCCATGCGATGGCACGGCTCTTCCATCCGATGAAAGTTGTGATGCTGGCGCCCGCGCGGATTGGCCGCAGCCTTCTCGGCCAACTCAGTGAACAGTGTTTGATCAAGAAAGCTCGGCGTGGCCAATGATTACATTCCTTTAACAGCAAAAATCCCGTTGGCGTTACGCCAGTAGCCTTTGTAGTCCATGCCGTAACCGAAAATATAACGGTCGATGCACGGCAGGCCGACGAAATCGGCTTTCAGGTCCGGGCGAGCCTTGCGGTCGTGGTCCTTGTCGATCAGCACGGCGGTGTGCACTTTGCGCGCGCCAGCGTGTTTGCAGTAGTCGATGATTGCGCCCAGGGTATGACCTTCATCGAGGATGTCGTCGATGATCAGCACGTCGCGGTCGAGGAACGAAACTTCCGGCTTGGCTTTCCAGAACAGGTCGCCGCCGCTGGTTTCGTTGCGATAACGGGTGGCGTGCAGGTAGGACGCTTCCAGCGGGAAGTGCAGATGGGTGAGCAGCTTGCCGGCGAAAATCAGGCCGCCGTTCATCACACAGAACACCACCGGATTGCTGTCAGCCAGTTGTTCGTTGATGTGTGCACCGACGCGGGCGATGGCCGCCTCGACTTCAGCTTCGGTGTACAGGCAGTCAGCCTCTCGCATGATTTGACGGATATGCTCGAGATCAGCGGACATGGCGCTCTCCAGGGGGGGGACTGATTAAGGAAAAGCGGGCAAAGGTACGCATCCCGCACGGCCAGATCAAGCGTTTGTGGACTAACGTACTGTATGTCTATAGGACAACACCCTCGGATAGATTAATCTAAGCCGGTTTTTTTGCCCGCCGCCGGAGCCTTTCCCATGCCCATCCTCGAGATCCGCCATCCGCTGATCCGTCATAAACTCGGCCTCATGCGCCGCGCCGACATTAGCACGAAGAATTTCCGTGAGCTCGCTCAGGAAGTCGGCGCCCTGCTGACCTATGAAGCCACCAAAGACCTGCCGCTGGAAACCTACGACATCGAAGGTTGGTGCGGCACCGTGTCGGTGGAGAAAATCGCCGGCAAGAAAATCACCGTGGTGCCGATCCTGCGCGCCGGCATCGGCATGCTCGAAGGCGTACTGAGCCTGATCCCGGGCGCCAAAGTCAGTGCCGTCGGCGTGGCCCGCAACGAACAAACCCTGCAGGCCCATACGTATCTGGAAAAACTGGTTCCGGAAATCAATGAACGCCTGGCAATGATCATCGACCCGATGCTCGCCACCGGCAGCTCCATGGTCGCCACCATCGACCTGCTGAAAAAGGCTGGTTGCCGCGACATCCGCGCCATGGTGCTGGTTGCCGCGCCGGAAGGCATCGCCGCAGTGGGCAAAGCGCACCCGGACGTGATGATCTACACCGCCTCCATTGATGAAAAACTCAACGAACACGGTTACATCATCCCAGGCCTTGGCGATGCCGGTGACAAGATCTTCGGCACCAAGCAGAAGGACGCTTGAGCATGCAGCAAGAGTTCAACGATCCGCTCTGGCGCACGGTGCTGTCTGGCGCACAGATGCTGTTCGTGGCCTTCGGCGCCCTGGTATTGATGCCGCTGATTACCGGCCTCGACCCGAACGTGGCGCTGTTTACCGCAGGTCTGGGGACGATTTTGTTCCAGATCGTCACCGGGCGTCAGGTGCCGGTGTTCCTGGCGTCGAGCTTTGCCTTCATCACCCCGATCATTCTCGCCAAGGGCCAGTTCGGCCTCGCGGCAACCATGGGCGGCGTGATGGCGGCGGGTTTCGTTTACACCTTCCTCGGCCTGGCCGTGAAGATCAAAGGCACCGGTTTCATCGACCGCCTGCTGCCACCGGTGGTGATTGGTCCGGTGATCATCTCCATCGGCCTGGCCATGGCGCCGATTGCCGCCAACATGGCGATGGGCAAGGCTGGCGATGGCACCGAGCTGATTCATTACCAGACCGCCATGCTGATTTCGATGCCGGCATTGCTGACCACCCTGATCGTCGCAGTGTTCGGTAAAGGCATTTTCCGCCTGGTGCCGATCATTTCCGGCGTGCTGGTCGGTTTTGCCATGGCGTTCTACTTCGGCGTCGTCGATACCGCGAAGATTGCCGCGGCACCGTGGTTTGCGATTCCGCACTTCACCGCGCCGGAGTTCAACTGGCAGGCGATTCTGTTCATCGTTCCGGTAGCCCTGGCGCCGGCCATCGAGCACATCGGCGGGGTGATTGCCGTCGGCAGCGTGACCGGCCGCGATTACCTGAAGAAGCCCGGCCTGCATCGCACCCTGCTCGGCGACGGCATTGCCACCACCGCAGCCGGGCTGTTCGGCGGCCCACCCAACACCACCTACGCCGAAGTGACGGGCGCGGTGATGCTGACCAAAAACTACAACCCGAAAATCATGACCTGGGCGGCGATCTTTGCCATCAGCCTGGCGTTCGTCGGCAAGTTCGGCGCACTCCTGCAAAGCATCCCGGTGCCGGTGATGGGCGGGATTCTGTGCCTGTTGTTTGGCTCGATCGCGGCGGTGGGGATGAACACGCTGATTCGCCACAAGATCGACCTGGGCGAGGCGCGCAACCTGGTGATTGTCTCGGTGACGCTGGTATTCGGGATTGGCGGTGTGCTGGTCGGCACCGGCACCGGCCCCGACGACTTCGGCCTCAAAGGCATCGCGCTATGCGCGGTGGTGGCGATCGGGCTGAATCTGTTGCTGCCGGGCAATGACAGCTGGAAGCACAAGAAGGCGGATGAGCCGTTGTTGTAGTCAGCCTTGAGAATGCCTTCGCGGGCAAGCCTCGCTCCTACAGAATTGCGTCGTTTTGTTGAGCGACACACAACCTGTAGGAGCGAGGCTTGCCCGCGAAGCTTCTAAAGCGCCAGCGGCGCTCGTTCACACAAGGCACTCAACGCCCGCGCCCACTGCGGATCATCGTTGAGACACGGCACCAGCACCAATTCCTCGCCCCCCGCCTCGCGGAACAATTCCTTGCCGCGATCACCGATCTCCTCAAGCGTCTCGATGCAATCGGCAACAAACGCCGGGCACATGACCAGGACTTTCTTCACGCCCATCCCGGCCAATTCATCGAGGCGCGCCTCGGTGTAGGGTTCAATCCATTTTGCTCGACCCAGACGCGACTGGAACGACACTGACCACTTGCCATCCGCCAGCCCCATGCGCTTGGCAAACTCCGACGCCGTGCGCAGGCATTGGGCTCGGTAGCAGGTCGCCAATACCTCTGGCGAAGCGTTCAGACAGCAATTCTCGCCTTTGAAGCAATGGTGACCGGTAGGGTCGATCTTGGTCAGGTGCCGCTCTGGCAAACCGTGAAAGCTCAGCAGCAAGTGATCGTAATCCTGCTGCAAATAAGGCTTCGCGCTGGCCACCAACGCATCGAGGTACTCCGGCTGATCGTAGAACGGCTGGAGAATCGAAAACTGCACGTCGAGCTGCTTCTCGCGCACTACCCGCTTGGCTTCCTCAATCACCGTGGTCACGGTGCTGTCGGCGAACTGTGGATAAAGCGGCGCAAGGGTGATGTTTTTGTGGCCCTGAGCCGCCAGCTGGACCAGTTTCGTCTCAATCGACGGCTCGCCATAACGCATCGCCAGCTCTACCGGCCCGTGGCTCCACTGAGCAGTCATGGCCTGCTGCAGGCGACGGCTGAGCACCACCAGCGGCGAGCCCTCCTCCCACCAGATCGACGCGTAGGCGTGGGCGGACTGCTCCGGGCGCTTGATCAGGATCAGCGACACCAATAAGCGTCGCACCGGCCATGGCAGGTCGATCACGTAGGGATCCATCAGAAATTGGTTGAGGTAACTGCGCACATCCGCCACTGATGTGGAGGCAGGCGAACCCAGGTTAACCAGAAGCAACGCGTGATCGGTCATGCAACGTCCTATTTCAGAGGCGGCTGGACAGGTCGTCCAGGGCCGCGCGCAAATCAGTGAACTGGAACGTGAAACCCGCTTCCAGCAAGCGCTCCGGTACAGCCTTCTGGCCGCCCAGCAACAACAGTGACAACTCGCCCAGGCACACTTTCAAGGCCAGGGCCGGCATCGGCATGAACGCCGGGCGGTGCAGCACACCGCCCAATGTCTTGGCGAACTCGCGGTTGCGCACCGGTTTAGGCGCGCAGGCATTATATGGACCGCTCGCGTCATTGCGATGCAGAAGAAAATCAATCAGGGCGATTTGATCGTTGATATGAATCCAGGGCATCCACTGCCGACCACTACCCAAAGGCCCGCCCAGCCCCAGTTTGAACGGCAGCAACAGCCGCGACAAAAAGCCGCCTTCGGCGGACAACACCAGGCCGGTTCGAATCAGAACCACCCGAACCCCCATGGCCTCGGCGCGCTGAGCGGTTTCTTCCCAGGCAATGCACAACTGACTGGCGAAATCATCGATGGACGGCGGAGACGCTTCGGTCAGCTCCCGCTCGCCACTGTCGCCGTACCAGCCAATGGCAGAACCCGAGATCAACACCTGCGGTTTCTGCTCGCGGCTTTCGAGCCAGGCCAGCAAGGTTTCGGTCAGGGTGATGCGACTGCTCCAGAGTAAGGCTTTGCGTCTGGTGGTCCATGGCCGGTCGGCAATGGGTGCGCCCGCCAGGTTGATAATCGCATCAACTGGCTCTTGCCCGAGGTCTTCCAGCAACGCGACGCCGCGAACCTGGGCACCACAAATGTTCGCGACTTTTTCCGGTGTGCGGCTCAAGACGGTCAGGCGATGTCCCTGGCTCAACCAGTGTCGGCAGAGTTGACGTCCTATCAAACCAGTACCGCCGGTCAGCAATATGTGCATGACTTCTTCCTCGCGTGGCGTTTTACCCTGATCACTAGTCTATTTTTATAAGCAGGGATCTTTGGTATCGGGCAGTGTCTGTGTTTAACAATAGGCCAAGCTGTCAGATCGAGAACGCTAAAAGTTATACCAAAAAACAATATTGTACAGGTTTAAACCACGGCGTAGTCTGTACAGAAAGGTAAACGAGGCCCCTATGACTGTACCCATCGCAATCATCGGCACCGGCATCGCCGGGCTCTCAGCCGCGCAGGCCCTGACGGAAGTCGGGCACATCGTTCAACTTTTCGATAAAAGCCGCGGCAGTGGCGGACGCATGTCGAGCAAGCGCAGCGATGCGGGTGCCCTGGACATGGGCGCGCAGTATTTCACTGCCCGCGACCGTCGCTTCGTCACCGAGGTCCAGCGTTGGCAATCCAACGGCTGGGTCGCCGAGTGGACGCCACAGCTCTACACCTTCCAAGGCGGCCAGCTCAACCTGTCACCGGACGAACAGACACGCTGGGTCGGCACGCCGCGCATGAGCGCGATCACCCGTGGCCTGCTTGGCGATCTGGAAGTGCATTTCGCCTGCCGGATCACCGAGGTGTATCGCGGTGAAGAACACTGGCATCTGCAAGACGCCGAAGGCTTCACCCATGGTCCGTTCAGTCACGTGGTGATCGCTACGCCGGCGCCTCAAGCCACGGCATTGCTGGCCTCCGCACCGAAACTCGCCGGGGCCGCCGCCGGGGTGAAAATGGAGCCGACCTGGGCGGTAGCGCTGGCATTCGATACGCCGCTGGATACCCCCTTGGAAGGTTGCTTCGTGCAGGACAGCCCGCTCGACTGGCTGGCGCGCAACCGCAGCAAACCCGGGCGCGACAACACCCTGGACACGTGGGTGCTGCATGCGACCAGCGCCTGGAGCCGGCAACATATCGACCTGCCCAAGGAGGCGGTGATCGAGCAACTGCACGGTGCGTTTGCAGAACTGTTGCACAGTGCCATGCCCGCCCCGACCTTCAGCCTCGCGCACCGCTGGCTCTATGCGCGGCCTGCCAGCAGTCACGAATGGGGCGCCCTGGCCGATGCCGACCTGGGCCTGTATGTGTGCGGCGACTGGTGCTTGTCCGGGCGTGTCGAAGGCGCCTGGCTCAGTGGCCAGGAAGCTGCACGACGGTTGCATGAGCACTTGCAGTGAATAGAATCAATCCGAGTAAATTGCTGCTGTCAAAATGGACAGCAGCCCACCCGCAAAACCGCGAAAAACATTTTCTGGTGACCGAGTTGTTCCGCGATGAGGAAGGCACGGTGCTGGAAGTCGAGTTGCAGGCGGTGCTGACCCAGCGCAGTGAGCGTCTCCCCTGGCAGTCCCTGAAAGATAGCGACGGCTGGATACTCGGCTGGAAGTAGATCCTGTGGGAGCGAGCCTGCTCGCGAATGCGGTGTGTCAGCCCCCCATGTATTGCCTGATCCACCGCTATCGCGAGCAGGCTCGCTCCCACAAGGGAATGCATCTCTTTCGAAAACTTATACAAATAATTTGACTTGTACACCTTTGAATCTATGATAAAGACAAAGTTGTACGGAGCCACAACTCTGTACAGGTATGGATTCGAGGTGTTCCGATGCATGCACAGCCAACGACTCTACCGAAAATCGCCATCAGCGCCTGCTTGATGGGGGCCGAGGTGCGTTTCAACGGTGGGCACAAGGAATCGCGCCTGTGCAGCCGAACCCTCACCGACTATTTCGAGTTCCTACCGGTGTGTCCGGAAGTCGCCATTGGCCTGGGTATCCCTCGCGAACCGATCCGCCTGATCGGCGACCCCGAACATCCCGAAGCCGTCGGCACCGTCAACCCCGACACCAACGTCACCCGGCCGCTCGCCGAGTACGGTCAGAAAATGGCCGCTGAGCTGGACGATATCTGCGGCTACATCTTCATGCAGAAATCCCCTTCCTGTGGCCTCGACCGGGTCAAGGTCTACCACGCCAACGGAGCGCCGGTGGAGGGCGGTGGACGCGGCATCTACGCCCAGGCGTTCTGCGCCCTGCACCCCGACTTGCCGGTGGAAGAAGATGGCCGCCTTAACGACCCGGTACTGCGCGAAAACTTCTTGACCCGCGTGTTCGCCTACAGCGCCTGGCAACAGTTACTGCAGGAAGGGATAACGCGACGCGGCCTCACGGAGTTTCACTCGCGCTACAAATACCTGCTGATGGCCCATAACCCGGTGCAGTACAAAATCCTGGGCAATCTGCTGGGCAATATGGGTCAGACCGATCCTGCGGAACTCGGCCCGCGCTATTTCAGCGAGCTGATGGCGGCATTGAAGAAATGCGCCACGCGGCGCACCCACACCAACGTTCTGCAACACATCAGCGGTTATCTCAAGCAAGTCATCAGCCCTGAAGACAAGCAGGAAATGCAGCACGTCATTGGCCAATACCGGCAAGGCATCGTGCCGCTGGTGGTGCCACTGATGCTGCTCAAACACTACTTCCGCCAACACCCGGATCCTTACATCGCGCAGCAGGTTTACCTTCAGCCGCACCCGGAAAACCTCAGCCTGCGAAACGCAATCTAATGAAAAGCCCAATCGACACCAGCGCCAGCGAAGACCTTGGCGCCGACTTCAAGAAAGCCCTGGACGAAGGCTGGTTGCCAATTCGCGAAGTGGCGCGCCAGACCGGCGTGAACGCCGTGACCCTGCGTGCCTGGGAAAGACGTTACGGGCTGATCGTGCCCCAGCGCACGCCCAAGGGGCATCGCCTGTTCTCTGCCGAACACGTGCAACGGATTTTGACCATCCTCACCTGGCTCAATCGCGGCGTAGCCGTCAGTCAGATCAAGCAGCTGCTCGACACGCCCCAGGCCGTTACCGAAACCCTCTCAAACGATTGGCAGGTGCTGGGCCAGACGCTGTTGCAAGCGGTGACCCAACTCAATGAGCGCACGCTGGATGACACCGTCAATCAAGCCATGGCGCTGTATCCGCCCCGCACGTTGTGCGAACAACTGCTGATACCGTTGCTGGCGGAACTGGAACAACGCTGGCAGGGCCAGTTCGGCGCGCAGATGGAGCGGGTGTTTTTCTTTTCCTGGTTGCGCAGCAAATTCGGCGCACGTATCTACCATAACAACCGTCAGCTACGCACTGCGCCATTGCTGTTGATCAACCACTCGGACCTGCCACTGGAACCTTGCCTGTGGCTGACCGCGTGGCTGATCAGCAGCGCCGATTGCCCGGTGGAAGTGTTCGACTGGCCGCTGCCGACGGGCGAACTCGCGCTGGCGGTCGATCACCTGCAAGCCCGCGGCGTACTGCTGTACTCCAGCAAAGCCATGAACATTTCGCAGCTGTTGAAACTTTTGAATGGTGTCAGTTGCCCAAAAATGATTGCCGGACCAACGGTATGCATCCACCACGCTGAGCTGTCCGTAAGAACTTCCGAAATCACTGATTTGTTCCTGGCTGAAGACCCGCTTTCGGCTCATCAGGAACTGGTCAAGCGTGGGCTTATTTAATGAACAGTGCGGACATCCCCCTGCAATTGATCTGGCTGCGCAGCGATTTGCGCCTCCACGACAATACCGCTCTCTCGGCTGCCGCAGCGCGCGGCCCGACGGTGGCGGTGTACCTGTTGAGCCCGGAGCAATGGCTGGAACACGATGACGCGCCATGCAAAGTGGATTTTTGGCTGCGTAATCTGGATGAACTGAGCCGCGCGCTGGGCGAGCTGAACATTCCGCTTTTGGTTCGCCAAGCCCCTCGCTGGGATGAGGCGCCGAAGGTTCTGCTCGAGCTGTGTCAGCAATTAAACGCGGAGGCGGTGCACGTCAACGAGGAATACGGGATTCATGAAAGCCGTCGCGATACGGCGGTCGCCGAAACGCTGAAAGCCCATGACATCGACTTCTATAGCTACCTCGATCAACTGCTGTTCAAACCGGGCACCGTGCTGACCAAGACCGGTACTTACTTCCAGGTCTTCAGTCAGTTCCGCAAAGTCTGTTACGAACGTCTGCATCGCTCGCTTCCGGGGCGGGTGGCAGCACCGGCCGTACAGGTTCCATTGCACATCAGCAGTGACGACATTCCGTCGAGCGTTAAAGGGTTCGACACCCCCAGCGATCACTTGCGCACGCTCTGGCCTGCCGGTGAAGCCGAAGCCCACCGTCGTCTCGACACCTTCGCCGACGCGCAAATCGACTACTACAAAGACGAACGCGACCTCCCCGCCAAACCCGGCACTAGCCAGCTCTCGGCTTATCTCGCTGCCGGGGTGATTTCCCCACGCCAGTGTTTGCACGCCGCCCTGCACAGTAATCAAGGCGAGTTCGAAAGCGGCAAGGTGGGCGCGGTCACCTGGATCAACGAGTTGCTGTGGCGCGAGTTCTACAAACACATTCTGGTGGGCTACCCACGGGTCTCGCGTCACCGCGCCTTCCGCCCGGAAACAGAAGCCTTGGCCTGGCGCGACGCCCCGCAAGAACTGCTGGCCTGGCAGCAAGCCCGTACCGGCCTGCCGATCATCGACGCCGCGATGCGCCAATTGCTCGAAACCGGCTGGATGCACAACCGCTTGCGCATGGTCGTGGCGATGTTCTTGACCAAGAACCTGCTGATCGACTGGCGCGAAGGCGAACGCTTTTTCATGCGCCACTTGATCGACGGCGACCTGGCGGCGAACAACGGTGGCTGGCAGTGGAGTGCGTCCACAGGCACTGATTCGGCTCCTTATTTCCGTATTTTCAATCCGCTGAGCCAGTCGGAAAAATTCGACGCCGAAGGCGTGTTCATCAAGCACTGGTTGCCGCAACTGGCCGGGCTGAACAAAAAAGACGTGCACAACCCGGCGAACCTCGGCGGTCTGTTCGGCGTGGTGGATTATCCGTCGCCGATCGTCAACCTGAGTACTTCACGCCAGCGAGCCTTGGCCGCGTTCAAGAACCTGCCATCGCGGCACGATGCCGGAGGCGCTCATGAGTGATTTCCTGCGGCAGTTTGCCCGGCAATTCGCGCAGCTGGACAAAGACAGTTTGCAACGCCTCGGCGAGCTGTACACCGAAGACGTGCACTTCACCGATCCGCTGCACGAAGTGCAAGGGCTCGGACAGTTGCGCGGCTATTTCACCGAGCTCTACGCCAACGTCACCGAACTGCGTTTCGATTTTCATGCTTTCGACCAGACCGGCGAAGGCGAAGGGTATCTGCGCTGGGTCATGAGCTACCGCCATCCACGCCTGAGCGGAGGCCAGTTGATTCGAGTCAACGGCTGCTCGCACCTGCGCTGGCGCGACAAGGTTTATCGCCACCGGGATTACTTCGATGCCGGGGCACTGCTTTACGAACATTTACCCGTATTGGGTCGGGCGATTGCCTGGCTGAAAAGGAGAATGGGATGAGTATTACACCTCCACGGCGATACTGGTTGACGGGCGCCAGCAGCGGCATTGGCGCCTCGTTGGCCGAAGAAATCCTGAAAACCGGTGCCCATCTGGCCGTGAGTTCGCGGTCCACAGCGGTGCTGAAAGTCTTGTCCCAGCGTTATCCCGGGCAAGTGCTGGTCGTGCCTGGCGATCTGACCAGCAGTCAGACGGTGCGCGAGATCGGCGAGCAGATCGCCCATGAATGGGGCTCGCTGGACACGGTGATTCTCAACGCCGGCACCTGCGAATACGTCGACGTTCAGCAGTTCGATTCGTCGATCATCGAGCACGTGGTGCGCACCAACCTGCTCGCCAGCGCTTATTGCATCGAGGCCGCTTTGCCCCTGCTTCGCAAGGGTACCGCGCCGCATCTGGTGGGCGTCGCCAGTTCGGTGACCTACCTGCCGCTGCCACGGGCCGAAGCCTATGGCGCGTCGAAGGCCGGGCTGCGTTATCTGTTCGAATCCCTGCGCATTGATCTTGCGCCGGAAGGCATCGAAGTCACGGTGGTCAGCCCGGGGTTTGTCGAGACCCCGCTGACGGCGAAAAACGATTTCCCGATGCCGCTCAGTTGGCCCGTAGCGAAAGCCGCCCGGCACATCTTCGCCAAACTCAAGAACCGTCCCCTGGAGATCGCCTTTCCCGGACTGTTCATGGCTGCTCTCTGGCCTCTGTCGAAAATGCCCAACTGCGTGAAACTGGCGATCGGCAAACGCATGGTGCGCAGCAGCCCACCAATCCGGGACGTGCCGTGAACATTGCCATCATTGGCAGCGGAATCTCGGGGCTCACCAGCGCCTACCTGCTCAATCGCAGGCATGAGATCACCCTGTTCGAAGCCAGCGACTGGATCGGCGGTCACACCCACACTGTGGACGTGACCGCCGATGGCCAGCACTACGCCGTGGACACCGGTTTCATAGTGTTCAACGACTGGACCTACCCGAATTTCATTCGCCTGCTCGGCCAGCTCGACGTGGGCTCCAAACCGACTGAAATGAGTTTCTCAGTGGCGGATCCGGATTCGGGCCTGGAGTACAACGGCAATAACCTCAACAGCTTGTTCGCCCAACGGCGGAATCTGTTGTCACCCGGCTTCTGGGGCATGTTGCGCGACATCCAGCGCTTCAACAAAGAGGCGCAGCGTGACCTGGCCGAGGGTCGGATCGATGCCGACACCACGCTGGACGACTATCTGAAAACCCGCCGCTATGGCGAGCGCTTCATCCTGCATTACATCGTGCCGATGGGCGCGGCGATCTGGTCGATGTCCATGGCTGACATGCTGGGTTTTCCGCTGCAATCCTTCGTCAGGTTTTTCAAGAATCACGGCCTTCTATCCATCAGCAATCGCCCGCAATGGCGAGTGATCGAAGGGGGCTCGAGCGCTTACATCAAACCACTGACGGCGACGTTCAAAGAGAACATCCGTCTCAACTGCCCGGTGACCCGAGTCGAGCGCGATGAGCAAGGTGTCATTATCCACAGCGCCGCCGGCAGCGAACGATTCGATAAAGTGGTGTTTGCCTGCCACAGCGATCAGGCCCTGAAACTGTTGGCCACGCCCAGCGATGCCGAACGATCGATCCTCAGCGCCCTGCCCTACGCCGACAACGAAGTGGTGCTGCACACCGACACACGCCTGCTGCCCAACCGAAAACTCGCGTGGGCCAGCTGGAATTACCGTCTCGGTGGCCCGGGCCATACACGGGCCGCCGTCACCTACGACATGAACATCCTGCAAGGCATCCAGAGCGACACCACGTTCTGCGTCAGCCTCAACCAGAGCGCTGGCATCGACCCGAGCAAAGTGCTCGCCAGATTCACTTACGCCCATCCGCAATTCAGCTTGGCTGCGGTTGCAGCGCAAAGCCGTTGGGAGGAACTGGACGGCGCGCAACACACTTATTACTGCGGCGCCTATTGGGCCAACGGTTTCCATGAAGACGGCGTGGTCAGTGCGTTGCGCGTTGCTCGCTCGTTTGGTGAAGTGTTGTGAACAGCGCCCTCTACAGCGGATGGATCGCCCATCGGCGGTTCGCCCCAAAGCCTCATGCCTTCCGTTACCGGATCGGTCTGTTGTACCTGGACCTCGACGAACAGGATGCCGTGCTCGGCTTGTCGCCGCTCTCGGGCAACAGTCGCTTCGCACCGTTCTCGTTTCGCGAGAGCGATTACCTCAAAACCTATACCGGCAGCGGCATGCGCCTGATTGATGCGGTGCGCGAACTCGTCGGCCAGGCCATCGGCCATGCGCCCCAAGGTTCGGTCTGCCTGCTGACCCAGCCGCGCAGTTGGGGCTTGTCGTTCAACCCGGTGAGTTTTTTCTACTGCCATGAGGCAGACGGGCAACTGGCAGCGATTCTTTGCGAAGTCACCAACACCCCGTGGCGCGAGCGTTATCACTATGTCTTACCGGCCAAGGCCCCGGTGAACCTGGGCGATTTCCATCAACATTTTGCCGTGGCGAAGGCGTTTCACGTCTCGCCGTTTTTGCCGCCGGACCTGGAATACCGCATGAGCTTCAGCCCCGCCGCGAAAAAGCTCGGCGTGCACATGGCGGACTGGCAGGGCGAACTGAAACTGTTCGACGCCACGCTCAACCTGAAACACGAAGCTCTGGATCGCGCCAGCCTGCACCGTTACTTGTGGCGTTTTCCATGGATGACGGCGAAAACCTGCCTGGCGATCTATTGGCAGGCCCTGCGCCTGCTGCTTAAACGCGCACCGATATTTGCTCATCAGGCTGCCGATGGCAGCGTTCAAACCGCCATCGTTCCTCCCAAGGATCACCGTCATGAAATCCTCTAGCGTCTCGGCCAAAGTCAATCTGCTCAGCACCAACGGCCTGACCGGATCGTTGCTGCGCCGTGGTGTATTGCGGCAACTCACGCAGCTCAAACATGGACAATTGGTGGTCATCGAAAACGGCGAACGGCATGTCTTCGGTACCGCAGGCAGCGCATTGATCGGGGAGATCCATATCCTCGACGCGGCGGCGTGGGGACTGGTGGCGGGTAACGGCTCGATCGGCGCTGGCGAAGCGTTTATCCACGGCTATTGGAGTTCGCCGGACCTGACCGCGGTGGTTCGCGTGTTCGTCAGTAACCTTGAGGTGCTGGATGCGCTGGAAGGTGGCCTGGCGAAACTCGGCCGCCCCTTCGTTCAAGCCCTGCATTGGCTCAATCGCAACACGCGCAAGGGTTCGCAGAAAAACATCGCTGCCCACTACGACCTGGGCAACGACCTGTTCGAACAGTTTCTCGACCCCACGATGATGTATTCCGCCGCGCAATTCCTGACGGACGAAGACAGCCTGGAACAGGCACAGTTGAACAAGCTGGAACGGATCTGCCAGAAACTCGCGCTCAAACCCAGTGATCACTTGCTGGAAATCGGCACCGGCTGGGGCAGCATGGCGCTTTACGCGGCGCAGCATTACGGCTGCAAAGTCACTACCACCACGCTGTCAAAAGAACAGTACGCCTTCACGGCACAACGCATTGAAGCCCTCGGCCTGCAAGACCAGGTCACGCTGCTGCTCAAGGATTACCGCGACCTCACCGGGCAGTACGACAAACTGGTGTCGATCGAGATGATCGAAGCGGTCGGCCATCGCTTCATGCCGGTCTATTTCAAGCAATGCGCGCAGTTGCTCAAAAGCAACGGCTTGATGCTGTTGCAGGCGATCACCATCCGCGAACAGCGCTACGAACAGGCCAAGGGCAGCGTCGATTTCATTCAGCGTTACATTTTTCCTGGCGGCGCCCTGCCCTGTGTGCAGAAGATGCTGGAAGTCATCAGCCGCGACACCGACATGAATCTGTTGCACATGGAGGATTTTGGCCTGCACTACGCCCGAACCCTGCGCCTGTGGCATGAGAATTTTCGCCGAGCCCAGGGGCGCCTGAGCGAGTTGGGCTACGACGATTATTTCCTGCGGTTGTGGGAGTTTTATCTGTGCTACTGCGAAGGGGGATTTCTGGAGCGCACCATCGGCACCGCGCAAATGCTGCTGGCCAAACCGTCGGCGATGCCCGCGCCGCTGCTGGGTCGCTTCGATGCGTGAGCGCTTGGCCAATGCCGCGCTGTTTCAGCTCGGCTGGTTTGCCTGCGTGGTGGGCGGCAACAGTGTGTGGTTGCTGGTGGCGCTGGCGGCACTGGTGATTCATCTGCTGTGGATAAGTCGCTGGGCGGATGAAGGCCGACTGATTCTCAGCGTTGTGCTGCTGGGCACCACCGTCGACAGTTCGTTGCGCTGGCTGGGGGTGTTCGACTTTGCCGACGTCGCGCCCTTGATCCCGCTGTGGCTGATGCTGTTGTGGGCATTACTGGCAACCACTTTGCGCCACTGCCTGCAATGGACCGCGAACCCTTGGTGGCTCGGCAGCCTGCTGGGCGCCGTGGGTGGGCCGGTGTCGTATTACGCCGGTGGACAACTGGCCGGCGTGCAGTTTCCTTACGGTCAGGTGCCCACGCTGCTGGGCATCGGCGTGCTCTGGGCCGTTTTGCTTCCCACCCTGCATTTCATGTCTCAACGGTTGGCGGCGGACACCCGCGGCTAAGCGTCCGTCAGGCCTTTAACACAGCCAAGGCGCACTGCCTTACACTGCCCGCCATGAAAACCATTCCCCACACGCAAATCACCGAACCGGCCGTCACGTGCTCGACCTGCGCAGCTTGCTGCTGCCAGCTCGAAGTTATGCTGATCACCGACACGGGCGTGCCTGAACGTTTTATCGATACCGATGATTGGGGCGGGGAAGTCATGCTGCGTCTGGATGACGGCTGGTGCGCTGCGCTGGATCGCAACAGCATGATGTGCACCATCTACGAAAAACGCCCGCTGATCTGCCGGGAGTTCGAGATGGGCGCACCGGAATGCATCGATGAGCGCCAGGGGATTACCACGGCGTATCGCTGAATTTGAAGTCGACGCAGATCCAATGTGGGAGCGAGCCTGCTCGCGATTGCGCCCTGCCATTCAGCAACAGTATTGACTGACAGGCATCCATCGCGAGCAGGCTCGCTCCAACATCTAAAGTAGCGAGTCTTAGAGCGGCATCGTGTAGTGCAGCGCGTAACTTTCTACACCGTTGTTCGGGCTACTGATCCCGGCATTGGAATAGTGCGTCGCACGAATGCCGACTTCATGTCCGCCGGTAAAGCGCAGGCCAAAACCGAACCGGTCTTCAAACTGAAAGGCACTGCCGAGTTGATTGTTTTCGACTTCGGTATTGGCGAACACCGCGACGCCAACGCCCAACTCCATGTAGGGCTTGACGGTCTGGCCGGCGAACTCGTAAACCAGCACCGGCGAGAACGACAGGCTGTGATTGCTGGAGGCCTCGTCGCCATCCCAGTAGGTGTAGGCGCTGCTCCAGTACCCGGTCAAACGACCGATATCACTCTGCAGCCAGCTCTTGTCCCAATCGAATTGCATGCCCAGTCGATAGGTCATGGTTGAATCGCTGGTCTGGCCGACTGCGAACTCCACGCCTGCTGCCTGTGCAGTAAAACTGTGCCCCATCAGTGCGGCCGCAATCGCGGCCAAGCAGAATAGTCGCTTCATTAGAAACATCCTTTTCCGAACGATTTCGTAAGATTTTTTTGTTGCTTACCGCTATAGAATTCGACGCTTAATCAGAAGTTCACCCCAATTACTCGTTTGCCCCAGGATTTAACTTACCCTTTGAAGCTTCGCACACCACCAGCGGTATTCCACAGGATCGGCAAGATATTTCTGAAATGTTCCGGATCGGCACTCGTCCAGAACTGCGCAGCACGTGCGGGGCCCCCAGCGAGCAATTCACGCTCGGCCAACAGGCGCTGAAGTTGCCGCGCTACAGCGGCGCCAGTGTCGATCAAGCTGATGTCATCGGGGATCATCTGCTTAAGCAATGGCTTTAGGAAGGGATAATGCGTGCAGCCGAGAATTATTGTGTCGCACCCGGCACCGAGCAGCGGCCCGACGTACCCGGCCAGCAACTGACGCAATGCCTCGCTGTGCAGATCGCCGTTTTCAATCAGCTCCACCAGGCCGGGGCACGGCTGAGTGATGACGCGTACATCAGTGGCGAAACGGTCAAGCAACGCCGCGAACTTGGCGCTCTGCAGCGTGCCGGTGGTGGCGAGTACGCCGACCACACCGCTGCGGGTGGCGGCAGCGGCGGGTTTGACGGCGGGCTCCATGCCGACGATGGGCCACTCAGGGTAATCGCGCCGCAAGTCCGCAACACCGGCGACGGTCGCCGTGTTGCAGGCCAGCACCAAGGCCTTCGCGCCCTGCTGCTGAAAAAATTCGGCCATCACGCTGCAACGTTGCTGGATGAACTCAGGGGTTTTCTCGCCGTAGGGAATATTCCCGCAATCGGCGACGTACAGCAGAGACTCGTTGGGCAGCAGACGCTGGATCTCGGCCAGCACCGAGAGCCCACCGACGCCGGAGTCGAACACGCCGATCGGCGCTTCACGCATGTTTCGAACCACAGACGCTGCAGCCCGGATCACGCTTGACCCGCAATTCACGGAAGCGCGAACCCAGGGCATCGATCAATAACAGACGCCCCACCAACGGCTCACCGAAACCCACCAGCAGTTTCAGGGCCTCCAGCGCCTGGAGGCTGCCCACCAGCCCAACCAGTGGACCGACAACGCCGGCCTCACTGCAGGTTAATTCGGCTTCGCTGCCATGACCGTACAAACAGTGGTAGCACGGGCTTTCCGGGCGGCGCGGGTCGAACACCGACAATTGCCCTTCGAGGCGAATCGCCGCGCCGCTGACCAGCGGTTTACCGGCGGCGACGCACGCCGCGTTGACCGCTTCACGGGTCGAGAAATTATCGGAACAGTCCAGTACCAGATCCACCGCCGCCACGGCGGCGGCCAGGGAGTCTTCGTCCAGCGCGGTGCGATGGGCGATCAGTTGGATCTCGGGATTGATTGCGCTGAGACGGCGAATCGCCGAATCGACCTTGCTCAAGCCGACGCTGTCAGTGTCGTGAACGATCTGGCGTTGCAGGTTGGTCAGGTCGACGGTGTCGAAGTCCGCCAGGTGCAGCTCGCCGACACCGGCCGCAGCCAGATAAAGCGCAACCGGTGAGCCGAGACCGCCGAGGCCGACGATCAATACGCGGCTTTCTTTCAGCCGCAACTGGCCGTCGATGTCGACATGCTGCAACAGAATCTGCCGGCTATAGCGCAACAACTCCTGATCATTCAGCACGGCAGGCGCCCCAGGCTGATACGTTCATGACCGCCCAGATCGGTGCGGCTGTGGACTTCTCCAAAGCCGCGACTCAGCAGCAAGTCGCGCACGGCTTCAGCTTGGTCGTAACCGTGTTCGAGCATCAGCCAACCACCCGCCTCCAGATAATCCGGCGCCTGGGCGACGATCAGACGCAGATCGTCAAGCCCGTCGACGCCGGCCACCAAGGCACTGGCCGGTTCGAAACGCACATCGCCTTCCACCAGATGCGGGTCGGCGGAGGCGATGTAAGGTGGGTTGCTGATGATCAGCTGAAAACGCTGACCTTCCAGCGCACTGAACCAATGGCTGCTCAGCACGGTGGCGTTATTCAGGTGAAGTCGCTGGCGATTGCGCTCGGCCAGGGCCACGGCTTCGAGCACGCGATCCACGGCGGTAACCTTCCAGGCCGGACGCTCGCTGGCCAAAGCCAGGGCAATGGCGCCGCTGCCGGTGCCGAGGTCGAGTACCGAGGCTGGTGTGGCCGGCAGCAGTTCCAGCGCAGCCTCCACCAGCAGTTCGGTGTCCGGGCGTGGGATCAGCGTGTGCGGCGCAACTTCCAGATCAAGCTTCCAGAAACCTTGCTGACCGAGGATGTAAGCCACTGGCTCACCGCCGCGACGGCGTTGCAGGAACTCGGCAAATTTCAGCGCGGCTTCGCTCGGCACAATGCGTTCCGGCCAGGTGTGCAGAAAACTGCGGGACTTGCCCAACGCAGCGGCCAGCAATAGTTCGGCATCCAGGCGCGCGGTGGGCGAATCCGGCAGGTCGGCTGCGCGCAACAAACTGGCAATGATCGTCATTTACTCACCTATCGCTGCCAATTGATCGGCCTGGAACTCGGCCAGTAACGGTTCGATCACCGCCTCGACGCCGCCCGCGAGGATTTCATCGAGGGAATACAGCGTCAGGTTGACCCGGTGGTCGGTCACTCGGCCCTGGGCAAAGTTGTAGGTGCGGATGCGCTCGGAGCGATCACCCGAACCGACCAACAACTTACGCTCGCTGGCGATGGCGTTCGCGGCGGCGCTGGTCTGCTGATCGTTGAGTTTGGCCGACAGCCATGACATCGCCCGTGCACGGTTCTTGTGCTGGGAACGTTCTTCCTGGCATTCGACGACGATACCGGACGGCAAGTGCGTGATGCGGATCGCCGAGTCAGTCTTGTTGACGTGCTGGCCGCCGGCACCGGAGGAACGATAGGTATCGACACGCAGGTCCGCCGGGTTGATTTCGATCGTTTCCTGCTCATCCGGTTCGGGCAACACCGCCACGGTGCAGGCCGAGGTGTGGATGCGCCCCTGGGATTCGGTGGCCGGAACCCGTTGCACCCGGTGTGCACCGGATTCGAATTTCAGTTTGCCGTAGACGTTTTCGCCTTCAACCCGGGCGATGACTTCTTTATAGCCGCCGTGCTCACCGATGTTCTCCGAAAGGATCTCCACCCGCCAGCCACGCCGCTCGGCGTAACGCGAATACATGCGGAACAGGTCGCCGGAGAAAATCGCCGCTTCGTCACCGCCGGTGCCGGCACGGATTTCGAGGAACACGTTGCGCCCGTCATTCGGGTCCTTGGGCAGCAGCATGCGTTGCAGGCTGGCTTCGATGTCGATCAGTTGCTCTTTGGCTTCGCGAACTTCTTCCACGGCCATTTCACGCATGTCCGGGTCGCTGTCCTTGAGCAGTGCCTGGGCGCCTTCGAGGTCGCCTTGCACTTTGAGCAGCTGTTTATAGGTGGCGACAATCGGTTCGACTTCCGCGTATTCCTTGGAATAGGTGCGGAATTTGTTCTGATCGGAAATGACTTCGCCATCGCCAAGCAAGGCGGTCAATTCCTCGAAACGGTCCTGGAGGATGTCCAGCTTATTGAGCAGTGACGCTTTCATTGCGGTTTCTTATCCGAAAAGCTATCCGATGAGCCCTCATTCAGGGCAAAGAGTTCCTGGGCCATGGCCAGCGCATCAAGGCGGCCTTCGGCAGAAAGCTTTTTCAACTGCACACTCGGGGCGTGCAAGAGTTTGTTGGTCAGGCCGCGCGCCAATTGCACCAGCACTTCTTCGGCGCTGCTGCCGTTGGCCAGCATGCGCTGGGCTTTCTGCAATTCTTCGTCGCGCATGCGCTCGCTTTGTTGACGATAGGCCTTGAGCACATCCACCGCCGCCAGCTCGCGCAGACGGACCATGAAATCTTCGGCACCGATCGAGACCATCTCTTCCGCCGCCTGGGCTGCGCCCTGCCGGCTCTTGAGGTTCTCGGCGACCACTTCGTGGAGATCGTCGACGCTGTAGAGGTAAACGTCGTCTAACTCACCGACTTCCGGCTCGATATCCCGAGGGACGGCGATGTCTACCATGAAGATCGGTTTGTGCTTGCGCAGCTTCAGGGCACTTTCCACCGCGCCTTTACCGAGGATCGGCAACTGGCTGGCGGTGGAGCTGATGACGATGTCGCTGCGCACCAGTTCTGCCGGGATGTCCGAGAGCAAAACGGCATGGGCGCCAAACTGTTCAGCGAGGATGCTCGCCCGTTCCAGGGTACGGTTGGCGACCACGATGCGCTTCACACCCAGTTCGTGCAGATGACGGGCGACCAGGGTGATGGTCTCGCCGGCGCCGATCAACAAGGCCTGGCTGCGTTGCAAGTCGCTGAAAATCTGTTTCGCCAGGCTGACCGCGGCAAACGCCACGGACACCGGGTTCTCGCCGATGGCCGTATCGGTGCGCACTTGCTTGGCGGCGTTGAACGTCGCTTGAAACAAACGCCCAAGCAGCGGCCCGATGGTGCCGGCCTCGCGCGCCACGGCGTAGGCCGATTTCATCTGACCGAGAATCTGCGGTTCACCCAACACCAGCGAATCGAGCCCGGAGGCGACCCGCATCATGTGACGAACTGCCGCATCATCTTCGTGCACATAAGCGCTCGCGCGCAGCTCGTCGAGGCTCAAATGATGGTAATCGGCCAGCCAGCGCAAGATGATGTCTGCCGAAAGGTGATCCTGTTCTATATAGAGTTCACTGCGATTGCAGGTGGAGAGGATCGCAGCTTCGCGGCTGTCGGTGAGTCGGCAGAGCTGCTGCAAGGCCTCCACCAGCTGCTCAGGGGTAAAGGCCACGCGCTCGCGGACGTCTACTGAAGCAGTCTTGTGGTTGATACCGAGTGCAAGGAAGGCCATTCATGGTCGCTGATGGTGACGTGAAGCCGGCAATTGTCCTACTTCGACAGAGCCAGAACAACTACCGCTGACTATTGTCCCAATGACCTGCCTCTATAAAGGCGTCAATCGAGACTCGGTTATGTTTGGCCGAAGGCTTGTGTCATGATGATCCGACCGCAGGTTAGTCGTCCTCTTCCTATATGAATAGATCCTCCGCGTTGCTCCTCGCTTTTGTCTTCCTCAGCGGCTGCCAGGCCTTGGCACCCGTTTCGTCGGACGGTACGCCGCCGGTCGAAGACAGCACTCCGGCCCCTGAAAAGCCCAAGGTTTACAGCTCATTCAGTGAAGAAACCGTCTTCAGTCTGTTGAGCGCCGAACTGGCTGGCCAGCGCAATCGTTTCGACATTGCCCTGGACAACTACGTCACCCAGGCCATCAACACCCAGGATCCGGGCATCTCCGAGCGGGCCTTCCGCATTGCTGAGTACCTGGGCGCCGATCAGGCTGCCCTGGATACCGCTTTGATCTGGGCGAAAAACGCCCCGGACGACCTCGAGGCACAACGCGCGGCTGCGGTGCAACTGGCGCGCGCCGGGCGTTATGACGACTCCATGGTCTATATGGAGAAAGTCCTGCTCGGCAAGGGCGACACGCATTTCGACTTCCTCGCCCTGTCCGCGGCCGATACCGACCAGGACACGCGCAACGGACTGATGAAAAGCTTTGACCGTTTGTTGCTGCGCCACCCGAATAACAGCCAGTTGATTTTCGGCAAAGCTTTGCTGCTGCAACAGGACGGTGACGCCAAAGGCGCACTGGCCTTGCTCGAGGACAATCCACCGGACGACGGCGAAATAGCCCCGATCCTGCTGCGCGCGCGCCTGTTGCAGGTGCTCAACCGTGGCGACGAAGCCTTGCCGCTGTTGCAAAAAAGCATCAAGAAATACCCGGACGACAAGCGCCTGCGCCTGACCTATGCGCGCATGCTGGTAGAACAGGACCGCATGGACGACGCCAAGGTCGAGTTCTCAAGCCTGGTCCAGCAATACCCGGAAGACGACGAACTGCGTTATTCCCTGGCGCTGGTGTGCCTGGAAGCCAAGGCCTGGGAAGAAGCCAAGGGTTATCTGGAAGACTTGATCGCGCGTGAAAGTCACGTCGACTCCGCACACCTGAACCTCGGTCGCATCGCCGAAGAGCGCAACGACCCGCAAGGCGCGCTGATCGAGTACGCCCAGGTCGGCCCAGGCAACGACTACCTGCCCGCGCAACTGCGTCAGACCGACATTCTGATCAACAACGGCAAGACCGCCGAAGCCCAAAGCCGTCTGGCTAAGGAACGCGACGAGCAACCCGATTACGCGATTCAGTTGTACCTGATCGAAGCCGAGACCTTGTCTGCCAACAATCAGCCCGACAAGGCCTGGAAGGTGCTGGAAACCGCGCTGCAAAAATACCCGGACGATCTGAACCTGCTTTACACCCGCGCCATGCAGGCGGAAAAACGCAATGACCTGGCGCAGATGGAAAAAGACCTGCGCCTGATCATCAAGCGCGACCCGGACAATGCGATGGCGTTGAACGCCCTCGGCTACACCCTGTCGGATCGCACGACGCGTTACGCCGAAGCCAAGGCCCTGATCGAACAAGCGCACCAGATCAACCCGGAAGACCCGGCGGTACTCGACAGCCTCGGCTGGGTGCACTTCCGCCTGGGCAACCTCGATGAAGCCGAACGCTATCTGCGCCAGGCCCTGGATCGTTTTCCCGATCAGGAAGTGGCCGCTCACCTGGGCGAAGTCCTGTGGGCCAATGGCAAGCAACGGGAAGCTAAACAAGTCTGGAGCAAGTTCCTCAAGGAACAACCCGACAGCCCCATCCTGCGCAGCACCATCAAGCGCCTGACCGGATCAGAGACTCTTTAAGATTATGTTTTTGCGCCACCTTATTGTTTTCAGCTTCATCGCCCTGCTCGCCGGTTGCGCGGGCTTCGGCGCCCGCGAATCGGTCCAGGGCCAAGGCAACACGACCCAATGGCGCGAGTACAAACAACAGCTGACCGGCCTTGATGGCTGGCAGATCAACGGCAAGATCGGTATCCGCGCGCCAAAAGATTCGGGCAGCGGCACGCTGTACTGGCTGCAGCGACAGGACTACTACGACATCCGCCTTTCCGGCCCACTGGGTCGCGGCGCAGCTCGCTTGACCGGTCGCCCTGGCAAAGTCTCGCTGGAAGTGGCCAATCAGGGCCGTTATGACGCCACGACACCCGAAGCGCTGGTTGAAGAACAGCTCGGCTGGAAGCTGCCGGTGTCCAATCTGGCGTGGTGGGTTCGCGGGCTTCCGGCCCCGGACAGCAAAAGTCGCCTGACCCTGGATGCCGACAGTCGGCTGGCCAATCTCGAGCAGGACGGTTGGAAAGTGGAATACCTCAGTTATGCCGAGCAAAACGGCTATTGGCTGCCCGAGCGGATCAAACTGCACGGCACCGACCTTGATGTCACGCTGGTGATCAAGGAATGGCAACCACGCAAACTGGGGCAGTGAACATGACCGCTGCGCGCTTGACGCTGCCCTCCCCGGCCAAACTCAATCTGATGCTGCACATCCTCGGTCGTCGTGAAGACGGTTATCACGAGTTGCAGACGATTTTTCAGTTTCTCGATTACGGCGATGAAATCACCTTCGCCGTGCGTGACGACGGTGTGATTCGATTGCACACCGAATTCGATGGCGTTCCTCACGACAGTAATCTGATTGTTCGAGCGGCAAAAAAACTTCAGGAGCAATCCGGTTGTTCGCTCGGTATCGACATCTGGATCGAAAAAATTCTGCCCATGGGCGGCGGAATCGGTGGCGGCAGTTCAAATGCCGCAACGACTTTGCTCGGTCTGAATCATCTCTGGAAACTGGATTGGGATGAGGATCGCCTTGCCGCGCTGGGCCTGACACTGGGCGCCGACGTCCCGGTTTTCGTGCGCGGGCACGCAGCTTTCGCCGAAGGCGTGGGGGAGAAACTCACCCCTGTAGACCCCGAAGAACCGTGGTATCTCGTGCTTGTGCCGCAAGTCTCTGTAAGTACAGCAGAAATTTTTTCAGATCCGTTGTTGACACGTAACTCTTCTCCCATTAAAGTGCGCCCCGTTCCCAAGGGAAACAGTCGAAATGACTGCTTACCGGTGGTAGCAAGGCGTTATCCAGATGTACGTAACGCTTTGAATTTGTTAGGTAAATTTACCGAAGCAAAACTCACCGGAACTGGAAGTTGTGTGTTTGGGGGCTTCCCAAGCAAAGCTGAAGCTGATAAAGTCTCGGCCCTTCTTACAGAGACCCTTACAGGGTTTGTAGCAAAGGGAAGCAACGTTTCGATGTTGCATCGCAAGCTGCAAAGTCTGCTCTAAAAGGAACCGGGTACTGGGTACTCGTTGCAACAGATACAGGGGCGTCGCCAAGCGGTAAGGCAGCAGGTTTTGATCCTGCCATGCGTTGGTTCGAATCCAGCCGCCCCTGCCATTTTCCTATACTCATCCAGGTTACCCTCAGCCTTCAGGTACTGCGCGTGTCCAAGATGATGGTCTTTACGGGGAACGCTAACCCCGATCTGGCTCGGCGTGTTGTACGTCAGCTGCATATCCCTCTCGGTGACATCTCTGTCGGCAAGTTTTCCGACGGCGAAATTACTGCAGAGATCAATGAAAACGTCCGCGGTAAAGATGTCTTCATTATTCAGCCGACTTGCGCTCCGACCAACGATAACCTGATGGAACTGGTAGTGATGGCTGATGCCTTCCGCCGCTCCTCGGCTACTCGTATCACTGCTGTTATTCCTTACTTTGGTTATGCCCGTCAGGATCGCCGTCCGCGTTCCGCACGTGTGGCTATCAGCGCGAAAGTCGTTGCTGACATGCTTACCGTAGTCGGCATCGACCGTGTTCTCACGGTTGATCTGCATGCTGACCAGATCCAGGGTTTCTTCGATATTCCGGTAGATAACATCTACGGCTCCCCAGTATTGGTGGATGACATTGAAGATCAGCGCTTCGAAAACCTGATGATCGTGTCCCCGGACATTGGCGGCGTCGTGCGTGCACGTGCTGTTGCCAAATCCCTGGGCGTTGATCTCGGGATCATCGACAAACGCCGTGAGAAAGCCAATCACTCTGAAGTGATGCATATCATCGGTGATGTCGAAGGGCGTACCTGTATTCTGGTCGATGACATGGTCGATACCGCCGGCACTCTGTGCCACGCGGCCAAGGCCCTGAAAGAGCATGGCGCTGCCAAGGTTTTCGCCTACTGCACACACCCTGTGCTGTCCGGTCGGGCGATCGAAAACATTGAAAATTCCATGCTGGACGAACTGGTGGTGACTAACACCATCCCGTTGTCCGCTGCTGCTCAAGCCTGCTCGCGTATCCGTCAACTGGATATCGCGCCGGTCGTTGCCGAGGCGGTCCGCCGCATCAGCAATGAAGAATCGATCAGCGCGATGTTCCGTTAAGGGCCCTGCCCTTCTCGACTGTCTCGTTGACGAAAAGCGCCCCGCCCCGGCATTCCTGTCGGGGCGGGGCTTTTTTGCCCATATCGCCTTTAGCGCTGGTCGCAACCGCTGGGGCGAATGTGGTTATTTTGGAGATACAACATGAACGATTTTACTCTGAATGCTGAAGTGCGTTCCGACCTGGGGAAAGGTGCGAGCCGCCGCCTGCGTCGTCTCGCAAGCCTGGTTCCAGCTGTAGTTTACGGTGGCGAAAAAGCCCCTGAATCCATCAGCATGCTGGCTAAAGAAGTTGCCAAACTGCTCGAAAACGAAGCGGCTTACAGCCACATCATCGAGCTGAACGTTGGCGGCACCAAGCAAAACGTAATCATCAAGGCTCTGCAGCGTCACCCGGCCAAAGGCCATGTACTGCACGCTGACTTCGTGCGCGTTGTAGCTGGCCAGAAACTGACCGCTATCGTGCCTGTACACTTTGTTGGTGAAGAAGCCCCGATCAAGAAAGGCGGCGAAGTTTCGCACGTTGTTTCGGAAATCGAAGTGACCTGCCTGCCAAAAGACCTGCCTGAATTCATCGAAGTCGACCTGGCTAACGCCGAAGTCGGTTCGATCATTCACCTGTCCGACCTCAAAGCCCCTAAAGGCGTTGAGTTTGTTGCTCTGGCACACGGCGATGACAAGGCTGTTGCCAACGTCCACGCTCCACGTGTTGCTCCAGAAGCTACTGAAGAAGGCGCAGCAGAGTAATTCACTCTGTCATGCCGGAGTGATCAAGTAACATCGCGGACTGGAACGTAGCGAGAAAGCGGGCGAGAACGCGGAGTTTACATAATGGTAAATGAGCAATTTTCGTCCACTTTCGCCGCACACACTGATTGCGGCGATGTTATCCACCACTCCAAGGAAGGGCCCCTATCGTGACTGCCATCAAACTGATCGTTGGCCTGGGAAATCCAGGCGCTGAATACGAACAGACCCGGCATAACGCAGGGGCCCTTTTTGTTGAGCGCATCGCGAACGCGCAAGGCGTAAACCTTGTGGCCGATCGCAAATATTTCGGCCTGACCGGGCGCTATTCGCATCAGGGTCAGGATGTTCGTCTGCTGATTCCCACCACGTACATGAACCGCAGCGGCCAGGCCGTCGCGGCACTCGCCGGTTTCTTCCGCATCACGCCTGAAGAAATCCTCGTGGCGCATGACGAACTCGACCTGCCACCGGGCGTTGCCAAACTCAAACAGGGCGGCGGCCACGGCGGTCACAACGGGTTGCGCGACATCATCGCGCAACTGGGCAATCAGAATACCTTTCATCGCTTGCGGCTTGGCATTGGCCACCCGGGCGTAGCCAGTATGGTTTCAAATTTCGTCCTGGGTCGTGCGCCACGCGCCGAACAGGAAAAACTCGATGCCAGCATCGACTTTGCCCTCGGCGTGCTGCCGGATATCCTCGCCGGGGAATGGAACCGCGCGATGAAAAACCTGCACAGCCAGAAGGCCTGACTCTAACTCCTCGGGGAAACACCATGGGATTCAATTGCGGCATCGTCGGTCTGCCTAACGTCGGTAAGTCCACCCTGTTCAACGCCCTGACAAAATCCGGGATCGCGGCCGAGAACTTCCCCTTCTGCACCATCGAGCCGAACACCGGGATCGTGCCGATGCCGGATCCGCGCCTGGAAGCCCTGGCAGCCATCGTCAATCCAAAACGCATCCTGCCGACCACCATGGAATTCGTCGACATCGCTGGCCTGGTGGCCGGCGCCTCGAAAGGTGAAGGCCTGGGCAACAAGTTCCTCGCCAACATCCGTGAAACCGATGCTATCGCTCACGTGGTCCGCTGCTTCGAAGACGAAAACGTGATTCACGTTTCCAACAGCGTCGACCCGAAACGCGACATCGAAATCATCGACCTGGAACTGATCTTCGCCGACCTCGACAGCTGCGAGAAGCAACTGCAGAAAGTCGCTCGCAACGCCAAGGGTGGTGACAAGGAGGCCGTGGTCCAGAAAGGCCTGCTGGAGCAATTGATCGCTCACTTCACCCTCGGCAAGCCTGCGCGCACCCTGATGAAGAACATGGGCGCCGACGATAAAGCAGTGATTCGTGGCTTCCACCTTCTGACCACCAAGCCGGTCATGTACATCGCCAACGTCGCTGAAGACGGTTTCGAGAACAACCCGCTGCTGGACATCGTCAAAGCCATCGCCGAAGAAGAAGGCGCCATGGTGGTTCCGGTCTGCAACAAGATCGAAGCCGAAATCGCCGAGCTGGAAGACGGTGAAGAAAAAGACATGTTCCTCGAAGCCCTGGGCCTCGAAGAACCTGGCCTGAATCGCGTAATCCGCGCTGGCTACGAAATGCTGCACCTGCAGACCTACTTCACCGCAGGTGTCGAAGAAGTCCGTGCATGGACCGTCCGCGTGGGTGCTACCGCGCCACAAGCCGCTGGCGTGATCCACACCGACTTCGAAAAAGGCTTCATCCGCGCCGAAGTCATCGCCTACGACGACTTCATCCAGTACAAGGGCGAAGCCGGCACCAAGGAAGCCGGTAAATGGCGTCTGGAAGGCAAGGACTACATCGTTAAAGACGGCGACGTGATGCACTTCCGTTTCAACGTCTAAGTTTTCAAGACGAAGCAGCTGCACAAGAAAAAGCCGCGTTTGATACGCGGCTTTTTTGTGCCTGAAATCCGGGCGATACCTAATCCTGTAGGAGCGAGGCTTGCCCGCGAAGGCCGTTACGCGGTTTGCCAGGAACACCGCGTCATCGTTCTTCGCGGGCAAGCCACGCTCCTATAGGTGGAGCGGTGCTACGCCTTCTTGGTTCTTGGCAGCAAGATCGCCAACACCCCAAACAACGGCAGGAACGAGCACAGGAAGTACACGTATTCGATGCCGTGAACATCCGCCAGATGCCCGAGCAACGCCGCACCAATCCCGCCAAAACCGAACATCAATCCGAAAAACACCCCGGCAATCATCCCGACATTGCCCGGCACCAGTTCCTGTGCGTAAACCACGATGGCCGAAAAGGCTGACGCGAGGATGAAGCCGATCACCACGCTCAGAATGCTGGTCCAGAACAGGTCGACGTGAGGCAGGATCAGCGTGAACGGCGCCACGCCAAGGATCGAAAACCAGATCACCGCCTTACGCCCGATCTTGTCGCCAATCGGCCCACCGAAGAAGGTCCCCGCCGCCACGGCGCCCAGGAACAGGAACAGATGCAGCTGCGAACTGGCCACCGACAGGTCGAACTTCTCGATCAGGTAGAAGGTGAAGTAGCTGGTGAAACTGGCCATGTAGAAATACTTGGAGAACACCAGCAGCCCGAGCACCACCAGCGCGCTGATCACCCGGCGTTTCGACAAGCCGTGTGTCGCCGCCTGACCTTGTTTGAGCTTGAACAGGTTCAAGTGGTTGGCGTACCAGCGGCTGATCCGATAGAGCACGAACAGCGCAAACACGGCGAACAATCCAAACCACGCCACATAACCCTGGCCGAAGGGAATGATGATCGCCGCCGCCAGCAATGGACCGAAGGCCGAGCCGGCATTACCGCCGACCTGAAAGGTCGATTGCGCCAGGCCGAAGCGTCCGCCCGAAGCCAGTCGCGCCACGCGAGAAGCTTCCGGGTGAAAAGTCGACGAGCCGATGCCGATCAAACCCGCCGCCAGCAGAATCAGCGGGAAAGTGCCGACCACCGACATCATCAAAATACCGATCAGCGTGCAGACGGTTCCCGCCGGTAGCAGCCAGGGCTTGGGATGGCGATCGGTGTGGTAACCGACCCATGGCTGCAACAGTGAAGCCGTCAGCTGGAACGTCAAAGTGATCAACCCAACCTGGGTAAATGTCAGGCCATAGTTGGCCTTCAACATCGGATAAATCGACGGCAGAACCGACTGGATCAGGTCATTGATCAAATGCGCCAGCGCCACCGCGCCGATGATGCGCATGACCAGAGGGCTGCTTTGTGAAGTCGCGGGTGCCGACGTCGCGCCGGTCTGAGCGTTACTGATAGCCATGAGAATTTCCGTACAGCGGATGGGTGCACACGGGCAGGTGCATCAATGTGCCATTTTTCAGTGCAGCAGCGCCATCCCCTTAGCCTGCTAACGACCTCGACATTCATCGCCGAGAAGGTGATAGCGCAACGCCATGGTCTGAATCTTGCCTTGTTAATCCGCTTCAACGCGGCCCCTTACAAAGGGGACCGAGAATGGGAAGTTTCGCCACAGAGTCGGCCTACAGAGCTGACAAGGGTGAACTTTCGAGGCCTTTTAAAAGGGCACAAGTCGCGGTCGCAACGACCCCGACGCACGCCAATGGTGCGTGGTGTCCAGAGGAGTCATGGGGCATGCAGGCTTTTTTATCACCGGGGATCGGGTTGCTGGGCCGTTTTGGCTTCGCACGCAAATTTCAGTTGTTGTTTCTGCTGTTTATCCTGCCGCTGGCAGGCAGCCTGTTGATGATCGGTCAGGACTATCGCGCCAAACTTAATTTGATCTCCGGCGAACGTGCCGGTGTTCGTCAACTGCTCGCCTTGGATGCACTCGATAACCTGCTCGCGGCCCAACGTGACCGCGCTGCCCGCTGGCGCGCGACGGAAACCAATCGCCAGCCAACCCCTGCGACCCTTGCCGCGATGGCCGCGTTCGATGCGGTTCAACCCGCCGTCGCCCAAGCCACCTCGGACCTCGGTAATGCGCTGAAAACTGAAGGCGCCGAGGGCGAAACCCTGACCCGTTATCAGGCCCTTCAAACCGCCCTCAACGGCCTCGACTCGAAAAGCCTGAGCAGCGTCGGTTGGTGGCCAGATGGCTACGATCGTTTCACCAATGCCTTGAGTGCGCTGCAAGCCTTGCGTGAGCAGATCGCCATGGACAATCGCCTGACGCTCGCGCCGTGGCTGGAAACCTACCTGCTGACGCAAATCTCGACACAGCATGCGCCGGACCTGATTGAGCGGGTCGGCCGCCTGGCCAGTGTCGGCCAAGCGTCGGTGGTGTCCGGGCAGTTCACCCTGCAAAGCCGTCTGCAATTGCGCGATTTACGCAGTCGTATCGGCGATGCCCGGGAACAGCTGGCGAAAACCGCCAGCCTCCTGGAAGCGCGCCTGCCCAGCGCGTTGCAAAGCTGGGCCGGGCAATACCACGATAGCCTCAAGCATCTCGACGCTGAACTGAAAGTCCTCGATGACGGCGTCTTCGGCGGCAGCATCAAGCTCAAGCCGGAAGAATTCGAGCGCAGCCTCGACAGCCTGCTCACCGACCTCGCCTCGCTACGCCAGCAGTCATTGGTTTCGCTGGATCAACGTCTGGATTACTACCACGGATCGGCGATTCGCCAGTTCATTCTGGTGGCGACGATCTTTGGCTGCCTGCTGCTGGCCGCGCTGTACCTGTTCATCTGCTTGCAGGCCTCGATCCGTCGCAGCGCCAGCGGCATCACCCTGTTGGCCGAAGCCTTGCGCGACGGCAACCTCAGCCTGCAAGTGCCAGTGCAGGGGCGCGACGAACTGGCGGCCATCAGCACCGCCCTGAATGTCGCCGTGGTGCAGCTGCGCAACAGTTTGCTGGGGGTCGATCACGAAACCTTGCAGGTGAGCAACGCGGTGCGCACCCTCAACCATCACTCCAGCGGCGCCTTGGGCGAAGTTGAAGCGCAGCAATTGCAGATCAGCCAGATCGCCGCTGCGGCCACGCAGTTGGCCGCGACCTCTCAAGGTGTCGCCCAGAGTTGCGAACAGGCGTCCGGCAGTGCTCAACACACCCAACGCATTGCGGCCGACAGCAGTCGTGACAGTCAGCGCACCACAGCGAGCATTCAGCAGCTCAACCAGCGCTTGAACGACACGGCGGCGGCACTCGGCCGGGTCAGCGAACAAGGACAACAGATTCAATTGGTGGTCGACACCATTCGCGGCGTGGCCGAGCAGACCAACCTGTTGGCGCTCAACGCGGCGATCGAGGCAGCTCGCGCTGGCGAACAAGGTCGCGGCTTTGCGGTGGTGGCGGATGAAGTGCGCAGCCTCTCGCAACGCACCCAATCCTCCACCGCGCAGATCGCCGGCACTGTCGACAGCCTGCGCAGCACGGTCAATGAGGCGGTCAGCCTGATGGAAGCGGCCTGTAGCCAGGCGCAAAGTGATGCCCAGTCGGTCACCGGCCTGGGCGAACGCCTTGGGGAAATCGCCCACGCGGTACAAGGCGTCACCGACACCCTGGCGCAGATCGCCACGGCGGTTGAGGAACAGGCCTGCACCGCCGATGAAGTCAGCGGCAACATCCAGCAGGTCGATCAGGCAGCCGTAAGGTTGCTCGAAGGCGCGCGGGCGGTGAACCTGGCGGCGGACACCTTGAGCCAGGGCAGCAAGGCCTTGAGTGCCAATACCGGGAGATTTCAGCTCAGTTGACGCCCTCCCCCGGCCCGAATATTCGGCTCAGGTGGATAAGCGGTTGAAAGCGTAGAGAAATATTTTGGATTTACGCTTGACGCATCTGCATTACCGGTGAATAATGCGCGCCACTTGGCTACATAGCTCAGTTGGTTAGAGCATAGCATTCATAATGCTGGGGTCCGGGGTTCAAGTCCCTGTGTAGCCACCAAGTACTAAAAACGGCTTACCGAAAGGTAGGCCGTTTTTTTATGCCTCGAGAAAAGTGCCTCGAACAGCACCTCAGGAACGAACCGTCGGCAACGCCGATAACGCTCGCTCCCAAATCTGCCAAGTCCGCAGCCAGACCATCGCCTGCCAGTCGCTGTCGGCAGGATAGAACTGCTCCAGCAGGTTCAGTTTGATCTCACGCCCCACCGCATCACTTGGATTGCCGTGCAGATGCAGCCAGTGGTCATCGCGCAAATGGCGATGAACATCCGCCCCAGGGTAAGTCCCGCACTCGATCACAAACGGCATCAGTTTTACCTGGGGCAACGCAGTGATCAGTGCCTGCGAGGTGTAGCCCGTCGCGGTGGCCGCCACACCGGTTTCGCTCAAAGTGTCGGCGCCGGTCAGCAACGTGTAGAGCCACGGACCGTAGATGGCCTGCGCATCGGGCAGCGCGGGATAAGCGGCCT
Organism: Pseudomonas sp. LBUM1660; assembly: GCF_059695935.1. Taxonomy (NCBI): domain Bacteria; kingdom Pseudomonadati; phylum Pseudomonadota; class Gammaproteobacteria; order Pseudomonadales; family Pseudomonadaceae; genus Pseudomonas; species Pseudomonas sp. LBUM1660. The sequence continues at coordinate 5,329,267 of NZ_CP166795.1, forward strand.
CGGTGATGGTCAGTAACATCGGATGACCGTACTCGCCAGCGCCGGTGTGCAAGTCGAAACACATCGCGACCTCGGCGTGGGCAATATGTTTTTGCAGGATTTCGTGCAGCGTGCGGTTCGACCAGCTCGGCGCCAGCCCGCCATAAAACAGGCCATCGGGATGACTGTGTTGGCCGCCCTCGACAATCGACATCACCGCTGGCCAGCCGTGTTCGCGAATCTGCCCGTCGAGCAAGGCGTCGGCGCGGTCACGTTCGGGGCCCCGCAACTCAGTGAACGCATAGAGGTCATGCAGCGCTGCGTAAGCCTGATTGTCCGGCAGCGGACGCTGGAAGTTCAGGTGATTGCGGTTCAGGTCGATGTTGTCTTCGTTGACCCGACGCAGCCATGCAGTGCCCCAGGGATTGATCAGGTGGATCATCACCACCGCGACATCGGCCGGCAGTGAACGCTTGCTCAACTCCTGCATCCACTTGATCTGACACCCGGAGCCGTAGAAACCTTCCACCCCATGGGTGCCGCTCAACGCGATCAGCAATCGCTTGGCACCCGGATCCCCCAACACCGCCACATCGGTGCTCAAGGGCTCGCCGAAGGGTCCTTTGAGTGGGTGCGGATATTCGGTCAATGTCGCTCCGGCCGCGGTCGCTGCCACGAGGAACTGTTCACGTTGCGTGCGATAACTCGGCTGCGTGGGAAACTCGGTCTGCATGGCTGCCTCTTGTTGATCTTCTGACCCGTCTGATGCCCTCGACCCTACAGAAAATCCGTCAACTCATGAAGGGCAAAAGCGTCTTGGCTGTCATCCGTGGTTTGCACCACGCCCTGTCGGCCGATAAAGTCCCCTAATCTTTTCCCACGGACGGAGTGTCAACGTGTTCTCAGCCTTTCGCTTGAGCCGCTATCGCCTGTCAGCCTTTTCGCTGATCGCCACCGCGCTGACCCTCGCTGCATGCAATGCCCCACCGGCGTCAACGCTGCCGGTTGCGCCGGAAGTCGCCTCGGGTTATCGCACCGACCTGCAAACCCGGCACGCCGCGAAACACATGGCGGCGGCAGCCAACCCTCTGGCGGCCGAAGCCGGCCGCGAGATGCTGCGTCAGGGTGGCTCAGCGGTTGATGCCGCGATTGCCATGCAAGCAGTGCTGACGCTGGTGGAACCCCAATCCTCGGGCATCGGCGGCGGCGCGTTCATTGTGTTGTGGGATGGCAAGAACGTGCGCACTTACGACGGTCGCGAAACCGCACCGGCCGGCGCCACGGAGAAGCTTTTCCTACAGGCTGACGGCAAACCGATGGCCTTCACCCAGGCACAGATTGGGGGTCGCTCAGTGGGAACGCCCGGCGTGTTGCGGGCGCTTGAGCTGGCCCATCAGCAACACGGTCGTCTGCCGTGGGCGCAGCTGTTCGAACCGGCCATCAGACTCGCGGAGCAAGGTTTCGCCATCTCGCCGCGCCTGCATCAGCTGATCGCTTCAGACGCTTCCATGCGACGCTCGCCGGACATGGTGGCGTACTTTCTGAATGCCGATGGCAGCCCGAAAGCGGCCGGTACTCAGCTGAAAAACCCGGCACTGGCCGCCGTGCTCAAGCGCATCGCCAAAGAAGGTCCCGACGCGCTGTACAAAGGGCCGGTTGCGCAAGAAATCGTCGCCAAGGTTCAGGGCCACGCCAACCCCGGCAGCCTGTCGCTGAACGATCTCCAAAGCTATACGGCCAAGGAGCGCGCGCCGCTGTGTACCGACTACAAGCGCTGGCAGGTCTGCGGCATGCCACCGCCGTCGTCGGGCGGGATCGCCGTGGCGCAGATCCTCGGCACACTCCAGGCGCTGGAAGTTCGCGATCAGCGTTTTGCCTTGGCCCCAATGAAGCCGGTCAAGACCGACAAAACCGCCGGCACCGAGCCGACGCCAGAAGCCGTGCACCTGATCGCCGAAGCCGAGCGTCTGGCCTACGCCGACCGCGCGCTTTATCTGGCCGACGCCGACTTCGTGCCCGTCCCCGTCAAAGGCCTGGTGGACCCGACCTATCTGGCCAGCCGCGCAGCCCTGATCGGCGATCGCAGCATGGGTACGGCCAAACCTGGCACCCCGCCGGGCATCAAGGTCGCCTACGCACCGGACCGTTCGCCGCTGCGCATCTCCACCTCGCAAGTGGTAGCGGTCGATGACGAAGGGGGCGCGGTGTCCATGACCACCACCGTCGAATCCGCGTTCGGCTCGCACGTGATGGTGCAAGGCTTCCTGCTCAACAATCAGATGACCGACTTCTCGTTCATCCCCGAAGAAAACGGGCAGAAAGTCGCCAACCGCGTCGAACCCGGCAAACGCCCCCGCTCGTCCATGGCACCGACGTTGATCTTCGATCGCCAGAGCGGCGATTTCCTCGCCACCATCGGCTCGCCGGGCGGTTCGCAAATCATCGAATACGTCGCCAAATCCACCATCGGCCTGCTCGACTGGAACCTCGACCCGCAAGCCGCCATCAGCCTGCCCAACTTCGGCAGCCGCAACGGCCCGACGGAGCTGGAAGAGGGGCAGTTCAGCGCTGGGCTCATTCAGGCGCTGAAGGACAAAGGGCACAGCGTCAGCGAGATCGACATGACCAGCGGCACCCAGGCGATTGTTCGGGTGAAGGATGCGCAGGGGAAAGCGTCGTTGGCAGGTGGGGCCGATCCTCGGCGCGAGGGTGCAGCGTTGGGGGATTGAGTCCTGCGCAGGGTGGAAAAGGCTTACCGGGAGGTAGGCCTTTTTTTTACGTAATAAATCCGGATCGGCTATCTTGCGCCGACTTTTCCTACCTGCAAACCACTGCTTCTTCGATAGAGTTCAAAGATCATTTTTCGCATCAATTCGGCCATCCGAAGTCGCTGTCGCTTATCGCTTCGGCGCCGTTTACATAAAATTTTTCGGCACTCACAAGCAGTACGACGCAATCGACGCCGATACCGTCGAGATGGAGTAACCAATGAACATTCGTCCGATTCACACCGACGAGGACTACCGCGCAGCCCTCAAGACTGTATCTGCCCTTTTCGACAATGAGCCAGAGCCTGGTACGCCTTAAGGGGATTATTTCGACATCATGATCACACTGATCGAAGCTTATGAATCGAAGCAGTTTCCAGTTGATCTGCCCAATCCAATCGATGCGATAAAATTCCGCATGGAACAATCAGGTCTTTCCGCAGCGGACCTTGCGCCTGCCATTGGCCGGACAAACCGGGTTTACGAAGTGCTTAATGGCAAGCGTGCGTTGACGCTCCCGATGATATGGAAACTACATGATCTGTTCGGAATACCAGCAGAGAGCCTGATTAAACCTCTGAAACAAGCTTGATCAAACGTCGGTCGAATCGTACTGGCCGACGCTGAAAATCTCCCCTCCCCGGCTCATCGGATATCACGCAGGCACACTACACGCTCACGTACACCCACGCTTCAATCCCGGATTGAAGGACTACGCTGACACGCTTGTAATCCGCTACTTCATAACTGTCGGCGGCCGCCAGTTCCTCGGGTGTGATCTGGAACACCATCCCCGGAATCGGCGCGCTGCTGGCGCTGCCCGGACGAAGAATCGGGTGGTGGGTCTTGCCGCTGGTGGCCAACACCTCTGGGTCGGTGATTTCGACCCAGGACTGCTCGTACCCCAGCATCGCATCGGCACTGCCGGTCAGCTCGCGCCCGAAGTTGGCCAGTTGCACGGCTTTGTCCTGCAAGGTGCCGTAGGAAAACAGGTACACCGTTGAATCGCTCATCCATAAATCCTTGATTGAATAGTCGCGCGCCGCTTATCGGGTGATCTTCAGCGCTTGCCGTGCCTTGTGCTTCTCCAGCGCCAGATCGATCAAGCGGCTGACCAGCTCGCTGTACGTCATGCCGGTGGCCTGCCAGAGCTTGGGGTACATGCTGATGCGGGTGAAGCCGGGCAACGAGTTGATTTCGTTGATCAGCACTTCGCCGCTGTCGGTCAGGAACACATCGACCCGCGCAAGCCCGGAACAGCCCAGCACCTGAAACGCTTCGACGGCCAAGGCGCGGATGCGCTCGCTGGCTTCGGTGCTGATGTTCGCCGGCACCACGACCTCTGCCGCTTGAGCGTCGATGTATTTGCTGTCGTAGGAATAAAAGCCGCTGCGCACTACGATCTCGCCACACCCGCTGGCGATGGCGTCCTCGTTGCCGAGTACCGCGCACTCGATCTCGCGGCCGCTGACGGCGGATTCGATCAATACCTTTTCATCGAAACCCAGGGCCAGCTCCACTGCCGCCGTATACTCGGCTTCGTCGCTAACCTTGCTCACGCCCACGGATGAGCCCTGGTTCGCCGGTTTGACGAACAGCGGCAGGCCGAGTTTGCCCTGGACCTCGGCGAACCCGGTGCGTGCGGCACTGGCGCGGGTCAGGGTCACGAAGGGGGTGACTGCAATCCCGGCGTCACGCAGCAGGCGCTTGCTGATGTCCTTGTCCATGCACACCGCCGAGCCGAGCACGTCGGAGCCGACAAACGGCAAATCCGCCATGCGCAAAAGGCCTTGCAGGCAACCGTCCTCACCCAGCGTCCCGTGCACGATCGGGAAAATCACGTCGACGTGACCCAGCAGTTCCTGGCCGGAGGTTTCGACCAGTTGCTGGCTGGCCTTGCCCGGCACCACGGCCAGTTCCCGGTTGGACTGGTTGAGGGCGATCAGGGCCGGATTTTCCTGGTTGAGCAGGAAGTTCGAAGGGTCATTGAGGTGCCAATGGCCTTGCTTGTCGATACCAATCAGCACCGCTTCGAAGCGCGACCGATCCAGCGCATCGACGATGTTTTTCGCCGACTGCAGCGACACTTCGTGCTCCGCAGAACGACCACCAAAAATAATCCCGACCCGCAGCTTGCTCATACCAGACACCTCAACGAACGATCATACGTACCCGCGCCCCGACGGCTTTCAGGCTGCAGAGAATGCTCGACACCTTGCAACATTTGCCTGCGGTTTTCTACTAACCCCGAGGGTTTTGTCGGCCGGAAGACAGGTGGCTGGTCACTGGGTTACCGTGATCTCCATTGCGTTCAAGAACACGACACCATGGCCAAGCACAAGCCTCCCATCGACTGGTTCCACCGCGCCCCCGACGTGGGCGGGGTTCAGCGTTTCGAGGCGTTTTTTGCCGGCCACGGCTACGACCTTCACCGCCATGACACCTACGCAATCGGCCGGACCCTGGCCGGCGTGCAGAGTTTTCAGTACCGCGGCGGCTGGCGCCACAGTCTGCCGGGCGGAACGTTGGTGCTGCACCCGGACGAAGTCCACGATGGCGAGGCCGGCACCGAGGCCGGTTTCAAATACCGGATGATGTACATCGAGCCAGCGCTGATCCAGCAAATGCTCGGCGGGCAGCCGCTGCCGTTCATCAAGACCGGATTGTCGACCGACCCACGCCTGTTCGCCGCCACCGATGTGCTGCTGCGAAGCCTGGATTGCCCCCTCGATCCATTGGAAGAACAGGACGCACTGTTCGACCTGGCGCAGGCCTTGAGCAGCGTTTCGGGAGCGTCCTCCACCCAGCGCAAAAGCTTCGATTATGTGGCCGCGGAGCGCGCACGCGAGTTCATCCACAGCGCTCTGGATCGCACGGTGACGCTGGAGGAACTGGCGCAACACAGCGGTCGGGATCGCTGGAGTCTGTCGAGGGATTTTCGCCTGCTGTTCGGCACCAGCCCTTATCGATACCTGACCATGCGCCGCCTGGACCTGGTCCGCGCACTGCTGATCCAGGGCCAGTCACTGGTCAGTGCGGCACTGATCGCCGGTTTCACCGATCAGAGCCACATGACCCGGCAATTCAGCAAGACCTACGGCCTGTCACCGGCCCGCTGGATGAAAATGCACCACCGCTGAGCGCGCACAATCGTACAAGAAGCCTGCTGCCGTGCTGACTATCGTGGCTTCACGATCAACCACGGGAGCTTGCTTCATGAACGCCTACCAAAGCCTGAACTTCGCTGAAAAAATCGCCCGGATCGACTCGCACTGGAGCCCTCGGGTCATCGCCGAAATGAACGACTACCAGTTCAAAGTGGTGAAATTGCTGGGAGATTTCATCTGGCACGATCACCTGGATACCGACGAGACCTTCATCGTGCTCGAAGGGCAGCTGCGCATCGACTTTCGCGATGGCCACGTGCTGGTGAACGCGGGCGAAATGTACGTGGTGCCAAAGGGTGTCGAGCACAAACCCTGCGCGGAACAGGAAGTGAAACTGCTGCTGATCGAACCCAAGGGTGTACTGAACACCGGCAGTGAGGGTGGCGAACGCACGGCGCAGAATGACGTATGGGTGTGAAAGGCAGCCGGTTTATGGCTGCAAGGTCTTGCCTTCCACCGGGTCGCCGATCGCCAGGAAATGCCCGCCCGCCACATGGTGCAGGGTGCGTAATGCATCGTGTCCCTCGAAGTGCCAACGGCCTTCGCTGAATACGCGCTCATCGGCCTGGGCGGCAATCACCTCGGCCAGGAACAGGTCATATTGCTGGTGATTGCTGGGCTCCGGCAGCAGTCGGCATTCCAGCCAGGCGACGCAGCCTTCAAGCATCGGCGCGTCGATCAGTTCACCGCTGAACGTCTGCAGGCCGTACACCTGAAACTTGTCCAGGCCCTGGCCCTGGGTCAGTTCCAGGCCCGACGTCGAGCCCACGGTCTGGGTGATATCGGCCTGGGCCGCGCAGGGAACGTTCAGCACGAAGGTGCCCGACGCTTCCAGCAGTTGTCGGGTCCAGGTGGACTTGTCCAGCACTACGGCGATTTTCGGCGGTTCGAAGTCCAGCGGCATGGCCCAGGCGGCGGCCATGATGTTGCGCTGGCCATCATGTGCCGCGCTGACCAGCACGGTCGGCCCGTGATTGAGCAAGCGATAAGCCTTGGACAAGGGAACCGGACGGCGATGAGAAACGCTCATGAGGGCTGCTCCTGGGGCAAAACGCTGATTGTAGCGATTTCCGCCAGGAGGTCAGGTATCAAGTCGCCAGTTGGTTGGCAAACTGCCCGACCGCGTTGACCACTTTCTGCGCACCGTCCTGGATCTCGACAATCACCGTGCCCGCCTCCGCCGCCAGCGCCAGACCTTGTTCAGCCTGGAGTTTGCCGTCGGTCATCAGGGCCACGGCATTGCGCGCCATGTCCTGGTTCTGGCGCACCACGCCAACGATTTCATCGGTTGCCTGGCTGGTGCGTGAAGCCAGTTGCCGGACTTCATCCGCGACCACGGCAAAACCTCGGCCCTGCTCACCGGCACGCGCCGCTTCGATGGCCGCGTTAAGCGCCAGCAGGTTGGTCTGTTCAGCAATGCCGCTGATGGTTTTGACGATGGTGCCAATCACCAGCGACTGCTCGTTCAGCGCTTCGATGCCTTCGCCGGCAGTTTGCATGTGCCGGGCCAGGTCACGCATCACGTCCACCGCCTGAGTCACCACGGCGGTGCCGCGCTGGGCGCTTTGATCGGTTTGCTGAGAGGTGCTGTAGGCGATGTTGGCCGCCTCGGCGACAGCCTGCTCCTGATTGACCTGATCGGTAATCAGCGTGGCGAATTTCACCACTTTGTAGAGTGTGTTGTTGGCGTCCACCACCGGGTTGTAGGACGCCTCCAGCCAGACCATACGACCGTGGCTGTCCACACGCTTGAACCGGCCAGCGACGAACTCCCCGGCGTTCAGGCGTCGCCAGAAGTTCTGATACTCAGCGCTGTTGTAATCCTCTGGTTCGCAGAATGTACGGTGATGTTTACCTTTGATCTGCGCCAGGCTGTAACCCATGCCGCTGAGGAACCGCTCGTTGGCCGCCAGCACGTTGCCATTGAGATCGAACTCGATGACCGCCGTCGAACGCACCAGCGCGCCGATCAGGTTCTCATGCTCACGGGACGCCTCGATGGTACGGGTCAGGTCGCTGGAGTAAATCGAGAAGTGCTTGATCCGACCTTCCGAAGACCGCACCGGTTGCGCGATCGAGCGCAGCCAGGCTTCCTGGCCATTGCCACGCAACAAACGCACGGTGCCGGCGAAATGCTCGCCACGGGTCAGCGCAGCCTTGAAGCGGTGGTGGAATTCGTCCGATTTCACATGGGCCGGGACGATGTCTTCGATTTGCCGGCCGATCAGGTCGCTGCTCTTGTAGAGCATCTCGCCGAGGAAGTTCTGGTTGACCGATTGAATCCGCCCATCGGGATCGAGGGTCAGCACCAGCATCTCGCTTTCCAGACTTTCCTTCACTTGCTGAAGGCTGGAGAGTTCTTCGCGAAGAGCCGACAGCTCCTGCTTCAAGCGTTTGTTGAACATGGAAAGCACCGATGGACAGGGATAGAAAGCGGCATATAGCTTAGCCATCGGCCTTGCGGATGTTTTCTGAAGCCTGCTTCAGGGTTGTCCTACAAAAATAGTTGTGGCACGCCTATCAGGCTGTTTACTCACGCCGCGCCAGCGGCCGGGCAATGTTCAACCCGGGGCATCCGTGTGCCGAAATACGCCGCGCTGCTCACGCCCACCGCGCCCATCACCGCACTGAAGATCACGCAAATCCACGGACTCCAAGGCATCAGACCGATCAGCAACAACGGTGTGACACTCGCCCACGCTGCGTAGGCAATGTTGTAGGTGAAGGAAATGCCCGAGACGCGAATCCGCGCCGGAAACAGGCTGACCATCACCGACGGCACCGCGCCGACGACCCCGCAACCGAGGCCGGCAATCGCGTAGGCCAAGCCGATCCATTCGCCCCCGGTGATCAGGCACGTATAAAGTACGCCGATGCCCAGCGGCAGCAGCAGGCTATAGAGCATGACCGTGCGCCAGGCACCGATGCGGTCGACGAGCAGCCCGGCGAGTACACAGCCGATGTTCAGGAACACAATGCCCAAGGCACTCAAGGCGAAGGTATGGCTGGCGGTCATGCCGAAGGTTTTTTGCATCATGGTCGGGGTGATGACCACGAACACCACCACCGCCGACGTCAGCACGCAGGTGAGGAGCATCGCCGGCAGAATCGCCAGGCGATGTTCACGCAAGACCGTGCGCAGTGGCAGTTCGACGGCGGCATCACGCTTCGCCTGCATCGCCATGAATACCGGGGTTTCGCTGAGCCAGCGGCGCAGCCAGACGCCAATCACCCCGAACACGCCGCCCAGCAGGAACGGATAACGCCAGGCGTAATCGAGGATTTCTGCCGGGCTGAACGCCTGCGCCAGAAAGGTCGCGGTCAGGGCGCCGATCAGGTAGCCAAAGGTCAGCCCGGCCTGCAGGAAACCCAGGGCATAACCGCGATGCCCGGCCGGCGCGTGCTCGGCGACGAACACCCAGGCGCTCGGCACTTCACCGCCGACCGCAGCACCTTGCAGGACCCGCAGGACCAACAGCAGCAGCGGTGCGAAATAGCCGATCTGGGCGTAGGTCGGCATGATACCGATCAGCAGGCACGGCAGCGCCATCATCAGGATGCTCAGGCTGAAGACCTTCTTGCGCCCTAGCCGGTCGGCGAAATGCGCCATCAGAATGCCGCCCAAAGGCCGCGCCAGATACCCCGTCACGAAAATCCCGAAGCTTTGCAGCAAGCGCAGCCACTCGGGCATTTCCGGCGGGAAGAACAACTGGCTAAGGGTCAGGGCGAAAAAAACGAAAATGATGAAGTCGTAGATTTCCAGCGCACCGCCAAGGGCCGCCAGGCCAAGGGTCTTGTAGTCCGAGCGGCTGAACGGCGCCGGGCGCGAATCGGTATTGGCAGTCATGAAAAGAACTCTGGCACGGGCAAAAAACCAAGGCGCCCATGGTCTACGCAAACGCGCCCACCGACAACCCGTTAGACCAAAGTCTCAGTCTGGTTAATCTTCGTCACAGAATATGACTGATTGATTTACTGTTGGCACCTGTCCAGACGGGCCTTTGCCGCCCCAAAGACCACAATAAACATAAAAACTCGAGGTACTCCCGTGGCCGCTGATATCGAAGATACCCGCTCCGCCCGCTTTGCCCTGCGCTGTTCAAGTTTTGCCGAACGCTGGTTCCCCGACTCCTGGGTATTTGCCGCGCTGGCAGTGATCATCGTGACCGTGGCCACCCTGGCCATGGGCGCCAAACCGACTGACGCGGCCATGGCGTTCGGTGATGGGTTCTGGAGCCTGATTCCATTCACCATGCAGATGGCGTTCGTGGTCATCGGCGGTTATGTCGTCGCCAGCTCCCCGCCCGCGGTGAAACTCATCGACCGCCTGGCCCGGATCCCGAAAAACGGGCGCTCGGCCGTGGCCTGGGTCGCGTTGATTTCCATGGTGGCGTCGCTGCTGAACTGGGGCCTGTCGCTGGTGTTCGGCGGCCTGCTGGTGCGCGCCCTCGCCCGCCGCACCGACCTGAAAATGGATTACCGCGCCGCCGGTGCTGCCGCCTATCTGGGCCTTGGCGCCGTGTGGGCCTTGGGCCTGTCGTCGTCCGCCGCGCAATTGCAGGCCAACCCGGCCAGCCTGCCGCCGTCGATTCTGTCGATCACCGGCGTCATTCCGTTCACCCAGACCATTTTTCTCTGGCAGTCCGGCGTCATGTTGCTGGCACTGATCGTGATTTCGCTGATCATTGCCTACGCCACCGCGCCGGGGCCGAAAACAGCCCGCGACGCCGAAGCCTGCGGCATCGACCCGAGTTTCAACCTGCCACCGCTGCAACCGCGCACCCGTCCCGGCGAATGGCTGGAGCACAGCCCGCTGCTGACGATTCTATTGGTACTGCTGGCGGCGGGATGGCTGTTCCACGAGTTTTCGACCAAGCCGGCGATCAGCGCGATCTCGGGCCTGAACACCTACAACTTCCTGTTCATCATGCTCGGCGCACTGCTGCACTGGCGTCCACGCAGCTTCCTCGATGCCGTGTCCCGAGCGGTGCCGACCACCACCGGCGTGCTGATCCAGTTTCCGCTCTACGGCTCGATCGCTGCGCTGATGACCACGGTCAAAGGCACTGACGCGCAGACCCTGGCCCACCACATCTCGACCTTCTTCGTCAGCATTGCATCCCACGACACCTATGCGCTGCTGATGGGCGTTTACTCGGCGATTCTCGGTTTCTTCATCCCATCCGGCGGCGGCAAATGGATCATCGAAGCGCCTTACGTCATGCAGGTGGCCACCGACCTGAATTACCACCTGGGTTGGGCCGTGCAGATCTACAACGCGGCTGAAGCCCTGCCGAACCTGATCAACCCGTTCTACATGCTGCCGCTGCTGGGCGTGCTCGGATTGAAGGCGCGGGACTTGATCGGTTTTTCGTTCGTGCAATTGCTGGTGCACACGCCGCTGGTGCTGTTTCTGCTGTGGGCGCTGGGGACGACGTTGACGTATACGGCGCCGGTGATGCCTTAACCCAACCTGATAATCACCACAAAACCATTGTGGGAGCGGGCTTGCTCGCGAAAGCGGTGCGACAGTCAACATCATTAGTGACTGATACATCGCTTTCGCGAGCAAGCCCGCTCCCACATTAGGGCTCGGCTGTATTCGAAGACGTAATTCGTCAATCCCTGCACGCCAAACCACGTTCCGTAGCAAATAATAGCTCAGTGCCACTACTTTCCTTTACCGCCCCGCTACTCCGGTAATATCCTTGCGCGAATATTATCTGTTTCAACTTTTTGCAGGCCGGAAAGGGAGTTCATCGTAATGATCGTAGGGATTGACTTGGGGACCACCAACAGCCTCGTCGCCGTCTGGCGTGGGGAGTCCAGCGAGTTGGTGCCCAATGCCCTGGGCCAGTTTCTCACCCCTAGCGTGGTGGGTCTCGATGATCAGGGCCGCGTGTTGGTGGGTCAGGCCGCCCGCGAGCGTTTGCACACCCACCCGCGCCAGACCGCTTCGCTGTTCAAGCGGCACATGGGCAGCGCCACGGAAGTGCGGCTGGGAGACAGGTCATTCCGCCCCGAGGAGCTTTCGGCGCTGGTGCTCAAAAGCCTGAAGGAAGACGTCGAACGGGCCTTTGGCGAAACCGTGCATGAAGCGGTGATCAGCGTGCCGGCCTACTTCAGCGATGCCCAGCGCAAGGCCACGCGGATTGCCGGTGAACTGGCCGGTCTGAAGGTTGAAAAGCTGATCAACGAGCCGACCGCGGCAGCCCTGGCGTATGGGCTGCACCAACGGGACAAGGAAACCTCGTTCCTGGTGTTCGACCTCGGCGGCGGCACCTTCGATGTGTCGATCCTGGAGCTGTTCGACGGGGTCATGGAAGTGCGCGCCAGCGCGGGCGACAACTTCCTGGGCGGCGAAGATTTCGACAGCGTGCTGCTTGAGCATTTTCTCGAGCACCATCGCAACACCGATAACTTTCCTGACCGCGCCAGCATCATCCAGCCGTTGCGTCGCGAGGCCGAGCGCGTGCGCAAAGCCCTGGGCCAGGACAGCAGCGCCGAATTCAGCCTGCGGGTCGACGGCCAGCAATGGACGCAAAGCATCACCCAAGCGCAATTGGCCACGCTCTACACGCCATTGCTCGAACGCCTGCGCACACCGATCGAACGAGCCCTGAGAGACGCGCGGATTAGGGTCAGTGACCTCGACGAAATCCTGCTGGTGGGCGGTACGACGCGCATGCCGCTGGTTCGCAAACTGGCGGCCGGCCTGTTTGGGCGTTTTCCTTCAATCAGTCTCGACCCGGACGAAGTCGTGGCCCACGGTGCGGCGATCCAGGCAGCCTTGAAAGCACGCTCCGCCGCGCTGGAAGAAGTGGTGCTGACCGACGTCTGTTCCTACACATTGGGCATCGAAACTTCGACCCAAATCGGCCAGCAATACGAAAGCGGACATTACCTGCCGATCATCGAGCGCAACAGCATCGTGCCGGTGAGCCGGGTGAAAACCGTATACACCCTGCAAGATAATCAGGACCAGGTGCGGCTGAAGATCTTTCAGGGCGAAAGCCGCCTGGTCAAAGACAACGTGGCATTGGGCGAACTTGACATCAAGGTGCCGAAACGCAAGGCCGGCGAAGTCGCCCTCGATGTGCGTTTCACCTACGACAACAACGGGTTGCTCGAAGCCCAAGTGGTCATCCCGCTGACGGGCGACAAGCATTCGCTGGTCATCGAGAACAATCCCGGCGTGCTCACACCCGAGGAGATTCAGCAGCGACTGGAGGGCCTGGCGCTGTTGAAGATTCATCCGCGCGATCAACAGGTCAATACCGTTTTGACCGCACGCCTTGAGCGTCTCTATCAGGAAAGTCTGGGGCAGATGCGTGAACAGATCGGTCATTGGGCCAAACAGTTTCAGCACGTGCTTGATTCGCAGGATGAACGGCGGATCCGTGAAGCGCGCAGCGAACTGACCCAGCAACTGGGCACGCTGGACAACGGTCTCTGGCACTAAGGAGCAGCAACATGGATTGCTGGTCTGTGCTGGAACTGCCCGAAGACGCTGATGCGCGCACCATCAAGCGAAGCTATGCGCGGCTGCTGAAAACCTTCCGGCCCGATGAAGATCCCGAAGGCTTTCAACGCTTGCGCGAAGCCTATGAGCGAGCGCTGGATGTTGTGCAATGGCGGGCCGAATATGCCGCCGAAGAACCTGAAGTCGCGACGGTCGAAGTCGGCGAACAGCCAAATCATGCCAACCTCCAGGCGTGGTCCGATGTGCTCGAGCTGCGTCCGCTGAGCCTTGAAAGTCCGGGCCCTCTTCGCTCGCTGAACCTTGCACCATCCGATCCCGCGCCCCTGCACGAACCGGTCATCACGCAGGACGAGCTGGCAGCGCGCACATTGCTCGATGGGCTCTCTGAGCAAAATCTGACCGAACGCTGGACGCAAGCGCAACAACAGCACTGCGCCCAAGCGTTTGAGAGATTGCTGCTGGCGTTGTGCTTCGATCACCCGGGCTTGCGCAATTCGATTGCCACCTGGGCGGTCCAGCACCTCGATTGGCTCGCGCCCTGGCAAAACGTCGAGATGACCGATTGGCAGCGAGACGCTCTCGCCAGTGGTTTGCTGCAGGATTATCGGCAGGCGTTGCAGGAGTTGCTCGAAGCCGGCAAGGAGCGGGAATTCCTGACGCAGCTCAAAAGTTACGCCGCACAACCCTGGCTGCAGGTGTTCGATCGACGCCAGGAGTGGCAGCGAATCCTTCTGCAATTGTTCAACGACACCCAATGGAGCCTGCCGCTGTTCGACCACGTCGGTCAGGTGTTTGGCTGGGACGATAAAAAAGGCATTCATCCTGAACCAGCGTCGCTCTGGCAGGCACTGATCGAGCGCTGTAATCAGGAAAGCTTCTACGCAAGCCTGCAAGTCAAGGCACAAGACAACCGGACCTGGCTGCCCGCCGATGTTCAGGCTGCGCATCTGCTGATGAACCCGATGAAGCCCGGGCAACAGAAGAAAATGGTCGACGGCTTTGGCCAGAACGAATGGCAGGCCTGCCATGACCTTGCGCAAACCCTTAAGTGGCGTTACCCAGAACTGCGTTTGCGGTTGCCCCACGCCGATGTTTTCCACTGGCGACGTTTCCTGCCGCGCCCCATTGCCGCCGAAACCTGGGTGCAAGTCTGGGCGGGTATCGCACTGGCGCTGTTTTTGTTTTATTTCCCGACCGAGTACAAATCCAAAGGCTTCAGCATCAGCATCCCGATGATATTCATCCCGTTGGTATTCGCCTGCGCGCCGGTCTGGTTTTTCCGATCAACCATGAGCTGGTGGGTGCCGTACACCGCGCATTTCATTGTCCAGGACCTGTGGCTGACCGAAGGCCTGGTCCCCCGACACTGGAACCCGGATACCCGCTGGCTGGTGATCCGACATGGTGCTCCGCAAGCCGTCCTCACGCTGCTGTTCGGGCTTCTGTTGGGTTGGCCGGGCATGGCGACTTATGTCGGTTTTATGCTAATCGGACTCTTGCACAAGCGCCGTATCGGTCAGCTTGATCCTGAACTGGCTGCTCGGCGTCCATGGTTGACCGCGCTGCATTGGGCGCACTTCAGTCCGTTGCAGTTAGTGTTTTTGCTGGTGATGGTCGGCGTCATCTTCGTGTGCCGGATGTATTTCCCGGAGTATCACCTGACTCATTTGATGTTCAGGTGAGCGATTGCCGGCCGATCTGCTTAAGTAACTATCGCCCGCGATCAACGCGGACCCACGCTGAAAAGGATCTGAGCATGTTCAAACTGACAGGACTTACCCTCGCGGCCCTCACCCTAAGCGCCGCCGCCCACGCCAATGTCGATCTGAAACTGGGCAGCACCGAACGCGTCACGCGGCTGTTCGCCTACCCCAACAACTGCAACGTAGTTTGCTTCCGCAACTGGACGCTTGAGCAGACCGTCGAGCACTACCTGACCCAAAGCGTGCAGCGCGATGGCTACAGCTCCGCGAAAGTGCGGGTCAAGACCGATAACGATCAGCTCTACGCCGACATCAGCGGTGTGCCGAAGGGTTACGAAAAACCCCTGGCCGCGCTGCTCAATGCCGGTGATCTGGCCTACACCGGCGCCAAAAAGCTCAACGTAGATGGCAAGTGGGCTTACAGCTGGTATTTGTTCCTGCCGCTGGGCATGGCCCTGGAAAACCGCAAGAGCGTCGAGCTGCTGCATTTCCCGCCGGATTACTCCCTGACGCAAGCCCAGGATTACCTGCGCTCCGCCACCACGGATCGCTGGGCCACGCTGCTGACCGACAACGGTATCCCCGCCGATCAGACGCCGGGCTACCAGACCATCATCGATATCGCACCGATTGCGGCGCCGGCCAGTGCGGGCAAGGATCTGGAAGGCGTCTACGACTACTTCAAGGACTACCAGACCACCATGGTCAAAGAGGTCAGCCAGAACGCTCGCGGTGCCGCATTGCCGATGGTCGCGTTCGGCGCTCCGGTGCGTAACTGGATCAAGCAGCAATATGGTCCGACCGTGAATGTGCTCGGTCTGGCCACGATCAGCCCGAGCGAGGGAGTGAAAGTGCCGGTGCTGGGTTCCAACCACCCGAGTTACATCTGGTACGCCGCCAACCCGGAGAGCTACACCGGCGACGATGCTCAGGCCAAGGCCGACGCCGCGGGGCTTAAAGTCATGGGCCAGGACTTGAGCGCCGCCTGCTGGCAGGCCGGTATGGGCAGCAAACCCGGGACCGACCCGACCGTTCAACTGAAAGGTTGTACCCAGACGTGGCAGGTGACCCAGAAAGAAAAAACCTGCGAGCTGTTCTACACCTCAATCCGCAACCTGACGCCTGAACAAGCCGTGGCCAAGTGCGCGACGACGCCGATCCAGGCGCAACTCAAACAGCTGCAAGCCCCGGCGCCTGAGACTGCGGCCCCTGTACCAGCGCTGTAATCGCCCTTGCACGTTTGCGCGTGAGTGAAGGCTTACGCGCAAAAGCGCACTTCCCTCCTGTCAGTTCTGACAGTAGACCTGTCGTTTAATTTGCGAGATCTTGAGGTAAACCTCTGTGTTGCAGGGCTGACAGGACGTCAGTTTGGGAAGTCGCAACGCGCTGCCGACAAGGATCGTTATGAAACCTCATTCCCTGCACGGGACCGTTGCGCAACCTCCCGATGGAATCTATCCCTTCCCGGAGCTACCGCTGGGCCTTGGATTTCCCTCCCGGGACGATTTCGAGATTATCTACAACGCCAGTGGATTGGCGGTGGCTATCGTAGCCCTGCGCGAATTTCCACGGATCAGCCGAATCTGCCGCGTGTCGGGGCATCTCCTGCCTTATCGCCATCCACATACCCGGCAACTGGCGCCTGGTATCCACGTCTACGACCCACACTTCAGCGGTCTGCTCAGTCACTCTTGTGACCCCAATGTCTTTTTCGACATGAGCGAGCTGTGGTTGTGGGCACTGAAGGATATTAAGAAAGGCGACACCCTGACGATGGATTACGCCACGACCGAAGACAAACTGCTGCGCCAGTTCGCCTGTCAGTGCGGGTCCCGGGAGTGTCGCGGCTGGATCTGCGGCTACGAAGAATCGCCGAACGCCGACGGCCAGTTGTATTTCCACCACTGGCGTCGGCGCAGTCTCTGTTAAACCGTTTTACAGCGTCTCGACCGGACGCAGTCGGTACTGCGGCGGCAATTGCTCAAAGCCGCTGATGGTCGTGTTCAGGCTTTTCCAGCGGCCATCCTTGATGCCGTAAATGCAACCGTGGATCGACAGGTTCTGCCCGCGATGCCATGCGTTTTGCACAATGCTGGTATGGCCGACGTTGGCCACTTGCTGGATCACGTTGAGCTCGCAGAGACGGTCTACCTGTTCTTCTTCGGTCGGCAACTCGGCCAGTTCTTCGCGCTTTTCGTAATAGAGGTCACGAATCGAGCGCAGCCAGCCGTCGATCAGGCCCAACTGGCGATCCTGCATCGAAGCCCGTACACCGCCGCAGCCGTAGTGGCCCGTGACGAGGATGTGTTTGACCTTGAGCACGTCGACCGCGTACTGAATCACCGACAGGCAGTTGAGGTCGGTGTGCAGCACCACGTTGGCCACGTTGCGGTGGACGAACAGGTCGCCGGGCAGCATGCCGACGATCTCGTTGGCCGGCACACGGGCGTCGGAACAGCCAATCCACAAGTATTCCGGCGTCTGTTGGCGAGCCAGCTTGGAGAAGAAGTCCGGATCTTCCTGTTTGATCGCCTCGGCCCAGCGTTCGTTGTTATCAATCAGATCTTGTAATTCGTTCATGCTGTAAAGCCTCAAGAATGATGCGCTGGTTTGACAGACAACCGCCCGTCGGGGTCACGCGCTTGATGCAAGTATTGCCGGTGGAATTCTCAGGAGTTCAGCGGGTCCACCGTAGTAAGGCCCACAGTATGAGGAATTGCCATGACTGATTCACGACGTCCGTTCGATGCGACGCAGCCCGAGCCCATCGACGACAACGAAGACCGCATGGGTTCGATGCATGAACTGGATTTCGACGAGGACGAACCCAGCGCGAAAATCGGCGACGAACTGTCGGAAACCGAGCGCGAACGGCTGATGCCTCGGGAGCGTGTGCGTGAAGCGGGCATGACGGGGGCCTCGACCGATGACCATGAGTCTACCGATGATGACATGAGTCCGGAAACGTTGATCCGTGAAGACGGTGCGCGGGATGCCCATGAGGCCGGTGAAGGCAATCAGGCGGATTGGGATTTGAGCATTGTCGATGAAGACGATATTGGCGGGGGGAATGGGCTGGATGAAGAGGAACTGGCGCGGCGGGATCCGATGGATGGTAATCGTTGATCGTTGATGTCAGTCAGGACGCCTTCGCGGGCAAGCCTCGCTCCTACAGGATTGGTGTCGTACCCACTAATCCCGTAGGAGCGAGGCTTGCCCGCGAAGCTTTTAAAAAGGCTCAATCGACGAGGGTACAGGCCATGACCACGGCATCTTCCCGCCCGCCAACGGCCGGATAATAATCCCGTCGCCGCCCGATCTCGTTAAACCCATACCGCTCATACAACTTGAACGCCCCACGGTTACTGTCGCGCACTTCCAGGAAACATTCCCGCGCCTTGGCGTCATACGCCCGGGACATCAAATGCTCCAGCAGCGTCAAACCCAGGCCACGGCCCTGATTCTCCGGCTTGACGGTGATGTTCAGCAGATGCGCTTCATCCAGAATGATCTGCACCACGCCGTGACCGACCTGTTGCTGACCTTCGAACATCAGCCAGATCTGGTACTTGCCCAGCCCATCCTGAAAAATCCCGCGGGTCCATGGGTGGCTATACGCCGCGTATTCGATTTTCAGTACAGCGTCGAGGTCCGCCTCGGTCATCGGGCGAAACGATACAGCGTCACTCATTCGATTCTTTCCAGCGCGCCATCAGCCGACGCATGGCTTGCCAGACATCAGCCTTACGCTGTGGCTCTTCCATTAATAATTCCAGGCCCGGCAGGGCCCAGACCGAGCCCAGGCCTTCGACCTGGAGTTCACGGTTGAAGGATTCGGCGTTCGCTTCACCGGCAAAACGCACCGCTGGCAGACCGATCAGCCACACGCAGACGCACGGAGCGTCTTCCAGCCGGGCCGAGAGGAAACCTTGCACAAAATCCCGAGCGGCTTCCGGCCCCTGGTCCATGGTGCCCCGGGCCAGCAGCGGCCAGCGGACCGGCTCGCCGATGATCTGCGGGGCGTCAGGCAGACCGGCGGCGCGCAGCATATCTTTGAGCAAAAGATAGGCTGGATCGCGGGTCTGGAACGGTTCGCCTGTGGGTAACTCGACCAACAGCAGGCAACGACCGGCGCGCAACAATTGCAGGGAAAAACGCGGTGGCGGCACTTGGACTGCCTTGGCGACGACCGGTGCGGCCTCTTCTTCGACCTTGGCGTTCGTGCGGGTGCTGGCCAATGAGGGGCGCGGCACCTCGATCTTGACTCGCTCCGTCGGCGCCACCATCGGCGCAGCCGCTACGTTGGCGGCAGGCGCAGGCGCAGGTGTGGACGCCGCTACCACCGGCGCGGCGGCGACCAACGGCTCCGGCATCGCCAGCAGCTCGGGACGCGAGGGCGCGGCAAAGGGCAATTCGGTGCGCGGCAGCCAGTTGACCACCTGCATGGCGGTCAAATAGGCGCGGCGACGGGACTCGATAAGCAAAGGTCGGCCACTTGTGGATAACTAAAGTGCGCTGATTCTACCGCCCTTCGCTCAAGATCGCCCGCGCTTGATCGATACTCTTTCCCTTAGAAACAGCTACAGCCCGTCCCGAGAGTGAATCGCATCGGCCCCGATGCAGTACAATCGCGGCTTTTAATCGCCAACCAGCCGGCCATTCCGATGATCGAACCCAAGCGCGTCTTGCGCGCCCTCGCTGAACACTGGGCACTTCTGGAGCCACTGTGCGAGCACTTCGACCAAGGCACATTGAGCCTCAACGAACTGCGTTCACAGTTGGCCGCCCAGCAACTCGACAGTACGCCGCAGGACATCACCAGCCTGCTGGACGTGTGGATCCGCCTCGACATTCTGGTTCCCGTGGCGAAAAGCCCGAACCGTTTCGAGCTCAATGCGCAGATCCACGACTTCCTCGCTTACCTGCGCCGTGAGCACCGTCTGGGCCTGTGCCTGGAGATCGAAGCCTATCTGCGCCACCTCGAACGCCTTGCCGGTTACATCCAGGACGCCTTCGACATCCGCGACGGCCACGACCTGGCGCGTCAATTGCGCCTGCTCGACATGCGTGTGCGCGATGTACTGAAGAAGCTCGCGAACGACGAACAGGCCCTGGTGGCCGTCGCCGAACGCGCCAAAACCAGCGACCGGCAAATCCCGCTGCGTCAGCGTTACGCCGAAGTGCTGGCGACCTGGGACGAATACGTCGAGCCGATGATTCAGTTGGTGAACGCCGACGGCGCCTTCGAGCAAGGCGTGCGCAAGGTCGAAAACGTCCTGCTGAAGATGCTCACCGAACAGCAGCGCCTCGGCCATCTGGTCGATGACGACATGCTGCTGCGCACCCACGCGCGCATCCTCGAAATGCAGACCAGCGCCCAGCTGACCCTGCGCCACGCCCGCGAATTGTTGCTGCCGCTGCGTGAAGAAGCGCGCCGCCACAACGCCGTGACCCGTGGCGCGGCGCTGGCCTTGTCGGCCATCCGTCGCAAAGGCATCGATGCGGTGCCACAAGCCGCGATGCCGATGTTCACCCGACCGCAAAGCACCTTCCTCGGCAGCGCCAGTCAGGTTGAAGCCTACGTGTATGCGCTGGCGCGTTTCGAGCCAAAACCGGCGCGCTTCCCCAAGGCCCACAAGACCCAGAAAGGCGAAGCCCCGCGCGCGCCGCGCACCGTTCGCGAAATGCTCGAGCGCTGCGAAGACGCCCTGCCAATGCCGGATCTGATGACCTGGCTGCTGGAGCAAGAACCGGACGGCGCCACCGACGAATTGCTTTATTGGTTCTCGCGCCTGTCGCGGGAAAAACGCTTCAAACGCGAGCGTCTGGAACGTCGCGATTACCACACTCACGAGCACCAGGTCAGCCTGCGCTCCTTCGCCCTGCTCTCGGCCGGCGACAGCGCCGCCGAGAATTCTGCGAGCACTCCACATGCATCTTGATCTATCCGAACTGTCCCAACTGGCGCCGATCTTTCGCGAGCTGTTCAAGGGTTACCACGTCAGCCGCCGCGACCCGGAGCTGTACGCGCAACTGTCGAACTTCCAGGACCAGTACCGCACGCTATTCAGGGCGCTGGGCTATGAGTTGGTCTGCGACACCCGTGGTTTCTACTACTTCGTGCCGGATCTGGCCGCTGCGGCAGTGAACAAGACCGCACAACGCCTGGCGCTGTTTACCTTCATCCTCGTCGAGCATCTGGCCGACCAGGGCCGCGATCCGGTCGCGGTGCTCGATGGTGGCAGCCTCGGCCGCGATGAATTGCCATCGCTGCTGGAGAAATACCGCGACTTGTTTATCCAGGCCGAAGTGCAGACCGTCGAAGAACTCGAAGAAAAAATCATGCGCCGCATGACCCAACTCGGTTTCGCCGGCGAAGAAAATGGCATCTACCGTTTCCTGCCGCCGATGCACCGCTTCCTCGATGTCTGCCTGTCGGTTCAACAAGACCGCGACCTGGCAGCCAGCCTGCACAGCGTGTTGCCGTTGCCGGTTCCAGTGCTGATCGATGACGACAGCGACGAAAAACTTTTGGAAACCGATGACCCGCTCGATCTGAGCGACTTCGCTGAAGAAAGCGAAGAAGACGCCATGGCCCGTGCCATCGCCGAAGAACAGGAGACCGACGCATGAGCAAGGAACGCTACGGCATTCGCCGCTTTGCCCTTTTGAACACCGCCGGTTACAGCCTGGGCCTGTTTCCGCTGGAAGAACCGTTGTCGGTCTACGGCGCGAACAACCTCGGTAAATCCGCGTCGATCAACGCCTTGCAGTTCCCGATTCTGGCTCGCATGTCGGACATGAGTTTCGGCAAATACAGCCTGGAACAATCCCGTCGTTTCTATTTCGCCTCGGACACCAGTTACATTCTGGTCGAAGTCTCGCTGCCTCACGGTCCGCATGTGATCGGTGTGGTCGGTCGCGGCCCGGGCGGTGGATTTGGTCACCAGTTCTTTGCCTATGCCGGCAAACTGGACCTGGCCCATTACCAGAAGAACGACACCTGCCTGCGGCAGAAAGAGCTGTTCACCAACCTTGAGCGCGAAGGCCTGAAAGCCTACGAGCTCAAGCCGGATGAACTGCGCCGCTTGCTGGTCGGCGGTCACACTTCGATTCCGCTGGACCTGACGCTGATCCCGCTGCGCTCCACCAGCGAGCAGAGCCTGAAGACTTTCCGCGCGCTGTTCATCAACCTGCTGCACATGCGCGAAATCACCGCGGCCAAGCTCAAGCAATTGTTCCTCGATGCCTTCGAACACAGCCTGCGTTCCGGCAGTGTCGATTACATCGCCGCGTGCGAAGAAGCGTTCCGCGATGTACGCCGCATGGAGCAGGACTACAACTCGCTGGTCACTGCCGGCCCATTGGTTGAGGCGCTCGCAGCCGGCGTAACCCAGCGCAATATCCTGCGCGGCAAATTGCACCGCATTTCGCCGCTGCTCGACTCCCTGCTCGGCACTTGGTCGGACTACGCCAGTGCGCGCAAGGAAGAGCTGACGATTCAGGCCGAGCACTACCGCAACGAGCAGGACGCCCTGCAAAACGATCAGCGCGGCGGCACTCAGGAATTGATGCGCCTGGAGCGGGAGATCACCGGCATCCAGCGCTGGCTCGGCGAACTGTCCGCGCTGAAGAATCGCTTCGCTT
The DNA here is from genome assembly GCF_059695935.1 of Pseudomonas sp. LBUM1660. Taxonomy (NCBI): domain Bacteria; kingdom Pseudomonadati; phylum Pseudomonadota; class Gammaproteobacteria; order Pseudomonadales; family Pseudomonadaceae; genus Pseudomonas; species Pseudomonas sp. LBUM1660. The sequence continues at coordinate 5,352,014 of NZ_CP166795.1, forward strand.
TGGTCGATGACGTCAAAGTGCTGGAGCAGCAACTGCTCGCGGCCAAGGACGCGCACGATGAACTGGCCGGTGCATTGGCCCAGTCGCGACAGTTCTCGGCCGAAGACCTTGAAGAACGTCTGCGGGACCTGGAAAAACGCCTTAAATCGGTGAAGCAGCAACTCGATCACGCCGACAACAACAGCTACGCCCGTCTGCGCGAAGAGTTCTCGCAGCAGGACGTCGAGCGCCTGATGCGCCTGTTCAACAGCGCGCTGTTCAGCCTGCCGCTGGGTGAGCACGGGATTACGCTGGACGAGGACGGTCAGTGGGTCAAATCCCTGGAGCTGATCCTCGACGGCTTCAAAGGTGAGCGTTTTGAAGTGCCGGGGCTGGCCATCGACATCTCGCACATCGAGCCGCCCGCCCTGCAAGCCCTGGCTGACCGCGCCGCGTTGCGTGATCAGAAAGAGCGACTGGAGAAAGAGCTCAAGCAACTGAAAACCCAGGCTGCCGTGGTCGCTGACCGCGCGGCGAGCAAGACCCAGACCGAAGCGCTGTACCAGCAAGTGCTGGATGCGCAGAAAGCCCTGGAAGATTTCCGTCGCGCGCAAACCTTGAGCGCCGAGGAAGGCGACAAGCTGGAGCAACTGGCGCAGATGGAAGCGGCGCAGGACGAATTGAAGCGTTCGAGCGATGCCTTCACCGAGCGCGTCCAGCAACTGTCGGCCAAGCTGCAACTGGTCGGCCGGCAGATCGGCGACATGGAAGCCAAGCAACGCACCCTCGACGACGCCTTGCGCCGCCGTCAGCTGTTGCCCGCAGACCTGCCGTTCGGTACGCCGTTCATGGACCCGATCGACGATTCAATGGACAACCTGTTGCCACTGCTCAACGACTATCAGGACAGCTGGCAGGGTTTGCAGCGCAGCGATGGCCAGATCGAGGCGCTTTACGCGCAAGTCCGTCTCAAGGGCGTGGCCAAGTTCGACAGCGAAGACGATATGGAGCGTCGCCTGCAACTGCTGATCAACGCTTACGCACACCGCACCGAAGAAGCGCTGACCCTCGGCAAGGCGCGTCGTGCAGCGGTGACCGACATCGCTCGGACCCTGCGCAACATCCGCAGCGACTACGACAGCCTTGAGCACCAATTGGCGCTGTTCAACCGCGAGATCAACAAGCGTCAGGTGTCCAACCTGCAGAGCTTCCGCATCGTGCTCGCGCCGAACAAGGAAGCGCTCAAGCACATCGACCAGATCATCCACAGCGCCGGCCAGTACGAAGAAGGCGAAACCCTCTCCGTGTTCGACCTGAGCCAAAGCGCCGATCAGGACAACAAGAACGAAGAAGCCAAGGAGTATCTGGCGCGGTTGGTGGCGGCGAACCACAACCAGCTCGGCCTCAAGGACTTGTTCGAACTGGCCTTCGAGATCACCAAGGTCAATGGTCAACCGGTTATCCACACCGACATCGACGGCGCAGCCTCCAACGGCACCACAATGACCATCAAGGCGCTGACCAACATGTACTTGTTGCTGCACTTGATGGACCGCGACCAGGCCGGACGCGTGCGCCTGCCGTACTACCTCGACGAAGCGGCAGACATCGACGAGAAGAACCAGGCAGCGTTGCTGGAAACCAGCCTGCAACTGGGTTTCGTGCCGATCCTGGCGAGTGTGAAGCCGCAGGTCTGCGCCAGTGTGGCGATTGACCTGGAAGGTGGCAGCGGGCCGAACGGAATCTACATTGATGAGGCGGACTGGAAGTACATTCGTCGCCATGATGAGGTGAAGGCTGTGGTTAGCGTTGAAGCGGATGAGCCGGAGCTGGATGCGGTCTGATTTTGCGTTAAATCGAAGGCGATAAAAAAGGCCGCGATCCAATGGATTGCGGCCTTTTTCATTGTGTGGGATTTGTAGTGAACTTCAGCGCCTCTTCGCGGGCAAGCCCGCTCCCACAGTGATCGCTGTTGTACACAACATCTGTGTTTAACACACAACCCTGTGGGAGCGGGCTTGCTCGCGAAGGCGTCATCCCTGACGCCGATGGACTATTTGCCGAGTGAAATCTTCGGCGCCCAGGTCAGCCATTCATCTTCAAACTTGTCGAACAGCGGGAAGGTTTGCTCAGGCCGCGCCGGACTGCCCATGCGATCACCCTCCGGCGTGGCGAAGGCGATGCCGCCCTGAATCAGCGTTTCCAACGATTCAGTACGGACCGTCGCACCTTTGAACAAGCCGTAGTCGAACCCGAAACCACTGGTGTTCCAGAAACGCGTGCCGCTGCGTACCAACGGCGCGTACTTCGGCTCGATCAGAATGTGCACCAACACACGGTCAGCGGTCTGACCCAATTCATAGCCTGTCACTTTGCCCACGGTGACCTCGCGGTACGTCACTGGCACACCGGTTTTCAGTGAACCACGGCGAGCGGCGCTCAGGACCAGACTCAAGCCGGCCTCTTGTTTGGCCGACTCCGGTGGCGTGGTCAGGGCGACGAAATTCTTCTGGGGGCCGAGGTTCTTCGCTGCCGGCTGCACTTCGATGTATTGGCCAGTTACCAGCGTTTCCAGGTTGGAGGTCTTGATCAGGCCCAGCTCAGGCTTGACCACCCAGAACTGCGTGCCGACCCTGGCAATACGCTCCGGCACTTCGGTGATTCGGGCGGTGAGCATCACCGATTGCAGGTCATCGCTCAGGTCGACATCTTCGATCTTGCCGACATCCAGGCCTTTGAATCTCACGGGAGTACCGCTGCGCAAGCCATCGGCACGATCGACCTTGATCGTGACCACGGTGCCTTTCTGATTGGCCTCTTCATGGTTGGCGAACAGGCGGAAACGTGGAATGCGCTTCTGCAACGGCGCCTTGGCTTCCGGGGTTTCGAAGGCAATGCCGCCAGCCATCAGGCTTTGCAGCGACTCGCTTTTGACCTGGATTCCGCCGGTCAAGCCGCCCGTGAGCGTGATGCCGCTGGCATTCCAGAAGCGTGTCGAGGCATTGACCAGACCTTCGTATTCTTTCTCGATGTGCACACCAATCACCAATTGCTTTTTGGTGCGTGAGAACTGATAACTTTGGACCGAACCGACCTTGACCTGCTTGTAGAGAATCGGGCTGCCGACCTCCAGTGAGCCGAGGTTTTCGGTGAACAGCACCAGGTGCAGTCCGGGTGCACGCAAGTCGAGCGGTGGTGGCTTCGGCCGTGCCACAAACTCGCGCTGCGGTGCGGCGCCCTTGTCTCCTGGACGCACGGCGATGTAGTTGCCTTTGACCAACGCTTCGAGACCGGTGATACCGGCCAGCGAAATCGACGGTTTGACCACCCAGAACTGGGTGCCTTCAACCAGATAGTCTTCAGCCAGAGGGTCGAGGGTCAATTCGGCGGTGGCACTGGATAGATCTGGATCGATCTTGAGCGCTTTCAGATTGCCGACCTGAATGCCTTTATACATAACCGGTGTGCGACCGGCCTGCATTCCTTCGAAGTCGCTGAGTTTGACCTTGACCCGAATACCGGCGGCGGCGGCATCGAAATCTTCGTAGAGACGGAATGGCAGACTCGGATCGGTGGGCGGGCTGTCCTTGCGGTTCTCCGGCGTGGCGAAGGCAATACCGCCGGCAACAATGCTGGCCAGAGACTCGCTGCGCACTTTTACACCGGACAGGTTGGCGTCGATGCTGATGCCGCTGGCGTTCCAGAAACGTGTGTGTTTGCGCACCAGATTGGCGTAGGTAGGCTCAATGAACACTTTGAGCTCGACTGTGCTTTGGTCTTCCGACAGCAAGTAGCTTTTGACCTGGCCGACCTTGATCTGCTTGTAGAACACCGGGCTGCCGCGATTCAGTGAGCCGAGACGATCAGCCTTGATGGTGAGGTGCAGACCGGGCTGAGAGTCCGAGAGAGGTGGCTCTTCAGCCAGAGCCTTGAACTTGCGGGTAGGCTCGCCCTCGCCGGGGCTGATGGCCACGTAGTTGCCGGACACCAGCGTTTCCAGTCCGGTGATACCGGCCAGCGTCACGCTCGGCTTGACCAGCCAGAAACGGGTGCTGGTCCTGAGGTATTGCTCCACGTCCTTATTCATCTCCACGGTGGCGATCACCCCCTTGGAGCTGCCTTCGTCATCGAGTTTAAGGGTTTTCACCTTGCCGACTGACATGCCCTTGTAGACGACTTCAGTCTTGTTGGCCTGAATACCTTCACCGCTTTCGAAACGCACCTGTATCTCGATACCGGTTTCGCTGTAGGCACGCCAGCCGAGCCAGCCGCCAATGATCAGAGCGATCAGGGGCAGCACCCAGATGGCAGACCAGTTCGAGGCCGGTCGGGTTTTAGCTATAGGCAAATCAGTCATGGTCGTCGTCCGACTCCGTGTTATCCCAAATCAGTCGGGGATCGAAAGTAACTGCGGCAAGCATCGTGAGAATCACCACACTGGCGAAAGCGATGGCGCCAAGATTGGCTTCGACGCTGGCAAGCCGTCCAAAATTCACAACCGCCACGAGGATGGCGATTACAAAGATGTCCAGCATCGACCAGCGGCCGATGAACTCGATAAAGCGGTACATCCAGATTCGTTGGCGTGCCGAGAGTGGCTGGCGGCGTTGTACTGAAAACAGCAACAGCGCGATGCCCACCAGCTTGAACGTGGGTACCAGAATACTGGCGATAAAAACCACGGCAGCGATGGGAATCATTCCATGCTGAACCAGCTGGATAACGCCCGACATGATGGTACTGGGATCGCCCTGCCCTAATGAGCTGACAGTCATGATCGGCAGCACGTTGGCCGGAATGTAGAGAATCGCTGCGGTGACCAGCAGTGCCCAGGTCCGCATGACACTGTTCGGGCGGCGGGCGTGCACCAGCGCACCGCAACGGGTGCAGGTTTGCTCGTCGGTGTCGGCTTCCTGCTTGTTCAATTCATGGCATTCGGTGCAAATCAGAATGCCTGCATCAATCGCCCGCATGGGCATCCTCTCCTGACAAAGCCTGCCAGATCTGATGAGGCGACATCACAACCTCAAGCCAGACCTGGACCAACAACAAACTGATAAAGCACGCCAAACCAAGACCTACGGTAATGGCTGCCATATCTGCCAGTTTTACGATCGCCACCAGTACGCCCATGAGGTAAACCTCGAGCATCCCCCAGTCCCTTAGATGGTGATAAATACGGTAGAGCAGCAAACCGTAGCTGCGTCCGATATCAAACCGGATGCTCAACAGCACGGCCAATTGGCAGAGCAGCTTGAGCAAGGGGATTCCCATGCTGCACAGGAACACAATCACCGAGACGCCTTGCATGCCGGTATCGAACAGACCGACAACGCCGGTCCAGACAGTGTCTTGCGACGATTGCCCGAGTAGATTGAGCTGCATGATGGGTAAAAAGTTCGCCGGGATATACAACAACAGCGCGGCGATGACCAACGCGAGACTGCGCTGCACCACGTTGTGCCGATGGGCGTAGAGCTCGTAACCGCATCGCGGGCACAGGGCTTTCTCGCCATGGGCGAGCTCGGACTTGCGCATCAGCAAGTCACACTCATGGCACGCCACCAAGTCGTCCAGCGGTAATTCTGACAGCCCGGGGGCGTCAACCGGATCTGGCATAAAGGCTCTGGCCTCCGAAAAAGTTGGACCTATTCTAGTGTCATGAGTCGAAAATAACTGTGCAAAATTGTGTTGTGATCGGAGGAGTACTTTCCTGCGAACAAAACAAAACCCCTACCTGCATACGCAGATAGGGGTTTCGGAATTTAATCTTGACGATGACCTACTCTCACATGGGGAAACCCCACACTACCATCGGCGATGCATCGTTTCACTGCTGAGTTCGGGATGGGATCAGGTGGTTCCAATGCTCTATGGTCGTCAAGAAATTCGGTAGCCAGGTCGTTCTCCTTACGGATTACGCTCCAGCGAATGGGTATGTGATAGATCTCGGTGTTTTGTGAGTTTTTCGAACTTTCGGTTCGTTTCGTCTTCACACACCGCAATCTGGTGCTCTTTCGCTTTTCAGCTCAAAGCTTGCAAATTGCTTGGGTGTTATATGGTCAAGCCTCACGGGCAATTAGTATTGGTTAGCTCAACGCCTCACAGCGCTTACACACCCAACCTATCAACGTCGTAGTCTTCGACGGCCCTTCAGGGGACTCAAGGTCCCAGTGAGATCTCATCTTGAGGCTAGTTTCCCGCTTAGATGCTTTCAGCGGTTATCTATTCCGAACATAGCTACCCGGCAATGCCACTGGCGTGACAACCGGAACACCAGAGGTTCGTCCACTCCGGTCCTCTCGTACTAGGAGCAGCCCCTCTCAAATCTCAAACGTCCACGGCAGATAGGGACCGAACTGTCTCACGACGTTCTAAACCCAGCTCGCGTACCACTTTAAATGGCGAACAGCCATACCCTTGGGACCGGCTTCAGCCCCAGGATGTGATGAGCCGACATCGAGGTGCCAAACACCGCCGTCGATATGAACTCTTGGGCGGTATCAGCCTGTTATCCCCGGAGTACCTTTTATCCGTTGAGCGATGGCCCTTCCATACAGAACCACCGGATCACTAAGACCTACTTTCGTACCTGCTCGACGTGTCTGTCTCGCAGTCAAGCGCGCTTTTGCCTTTATACTCTACGACCGATTTCCGACCGGTCTGAGCGCACCTTCGTACTCCTCCGTTACTCTTTAGGAGGAGACCGCCCCAGTCAAACTACCCACCATACACTGTCCTCGATCCGGATAACGGACCTGAGTTAGAACCTCAAAGTTGCCAGGGTGGTATTTCAAGGTTGGCTCCACGCGAACTGGCGTCCACGCTTCAAAGCCTCCCACCTATCCTACACAAGCAAATTCAAAGTCCAGTGCAAAGCTATAGTAAAGGTTCACGGGGTCTTTCCGTCTAGCCGCGGATACACTGCATCTTCACAGCGATTTCAATTTCACTGAGTCTCGGGTGGAGACAGCGCCGCCATCGTTACGCCATTCGTGCAGGTCGGAACTTACCCGACAAGGAATTTCGCTACCTTAGGACCGTTATAGTTACGGCCGCCGTTTACCGGGGCTTCGATCAAGAGCTTCGCGTTAGCTAACCCCATCAATTAACCTTCCGGCACCGGGCAGGCGTCACACCCTATACGTCCACTTTCGTGTTTGCAGAGTGCTGTGTTTTTAATAAACAGTCGCAGCGGCCTGGTATCTTCGACCGGCATGAGCTTACGGAGCAAGTCCTTCACCCTCACCGGCGCACCTTCTCCCGAAGTTACGGTGCCATTTTGCCTAGTTCCTTCACCCGAGTTCTCTCAAGCGCCTTGGTATTCTCTACCCAACCACCTGTGTCGGTTTGGGGTACGGTTCCTGGTTACCTGAAGCTTAGAAGCTTTTCTTGGAAGCATGGCATCAACCACTTCGTGTTCTAAAAGAACACTCGTCATCAGCTCTCGGCCTTAGAATCCCGGATTTACCTAAGATTCCAGCCTACCACCTTAAACTTGGACAACCAACGCCAAGCTGGCCTAGCCTTCTCCGTCCCTCCATCGCAATAACCAGAAGTACAGGAATATTAACCTGTTTTCCATCGACTACGCTTTTCAGCCTCGCCTTAGGGACCGACTAACCCTGCGTCGATTAACGTTGCGCAGGAAACCTTGGTCTTTCGGCGTGGGTGTTTTTCACACCCATTGTCGTTACTCATGTCAGCATTCGCACTTCTGATACCTCCAGCAAGCTTCTCAACTCACCTTCACAGGCTTACAGAACGCTCCTCTACCGCATCACCTAAGTGATACCCGTAGCTTCGGTGTATGGTTTGAGCCCCGTTACATCTTCCGCGCAGGCCGACTCGACTAGTGAGCTATTACGCTTTCTTTAAAGGGTGGCTGCTTCTAAGCCAACCTCCTAGCTGTCTAAGCCTTCCCACATCGTTTCCCACTTAACCATAACTTTGGGACCTTAGCTGACGGTCTGGGTTGTTTCCCTTTTCACGACGGACGTTAGCACCC
>NZ_CP166795.1:5365000-6415699 GCF_059695935.1 Pseudomonas sp. LBUM1660
CGCCTCATCCTTGACGTTGACTGCCCCCCATTTAGTAGAAGGAAGCTTTTCGGCAAACCAGGATGGCGCCTTGCCAGGTTCGACATCTGCGTAACGAGCGGCTTCGTCAGCACTGGCCCAGCGCGGCAGACTGCTCACCGCCAGACCGGCAACGGCTGCACCCAGCAGATTGCGTCGAGAAAGGTAGAAGGATTCAGGCGTGACATCCGACTCATGGCAGTCAGACGCTTTGGGGACTTTGATCAGCATGGCAACTCCGCAGCATTGGAGGACAGATGCACCAATAGACTGCGGAGTATGAGGGAAATTACATCACTCGGCGTTTTTGTGCCGACGAAGATGCAACAGGTATTGCACCGGACCAGACGCCGCGTAAGCGAGGAAAACCAGCAGCAGAATGCGCGGCGGATCACTGAAGACCACGGCAAACACCAGCACTACCGCGAGGATCGCGACAAAAGGTACGCGCCCCTTCAAGTCCAGCTCCTTGAAGCTGTTGTACTTGATGTTGCTGACCATCAGCATGCCGGCGGCGGCCACCATCAGCGCAACCAGGAACGACATCTTGGACCCCTGAATGCCGTAGTCGCTGAACGCCCAGACAATCCCTGCCACCACACCTGCAGCCGCCGGGCTGGCGAGACCGATGAAGTAGCGTTTGTCCGCGGTGCCGACTTGCGTATTGAAGCGCGCCAGACGCAGCGCCGCACCCGCGACATAGATGAAGGCAACCATCCAGCCGACCTTGCCCATGTCGCCCAAAGCCCAGCCAAACGCCAGCAACGCCGGCGCGACACCAAAGGCGACCATGTCCGACAGCGAGTCGTACTCGGCGCCGAAGGCGCTCTGGGTATTGGTCATGCGGGCAACGCGACCATCGAGACCATCAAGGACCATGGCGACGAAAATCGCGATGGCGGCAAACGCGAAATACTTGCTCGCGCCAATCGAATCACCGGCACTCAAGGCGCTCTGGGCGCTCATCGAGTTGATGATGGAATAAAACCCTGCGAACAAGTTCGCGGTGGTGAACAGATTCGGCAGAAGATAGATACCACGATGCCGGACTTTACGACCTTCAGCGTCATGCCCTTCCTCGATGTGTTCATCGATGGGCAGCAGGCTTTCGGCGTCAGAAGCCTTGTTTGGCTCTTCGGGACGTTCGCTCATGGACATTACCTTGCAACGGGGTGGAAAGTTTCGACAGGTGTCTGGGACGACGGTTCGGCCACAAACGATGCAGCTTTATACCAGAACCGATCACCCAAACGAAAAAACGCGGCCTAAGCCGCGTTTTTCGTACAAGTGCGCGACTTAGTTTTTAGCTTTGTCGACGATCTTGTTGGCACCGATCCACGGCATCATGGAGCGAAGTTGCTCGCCGATGATTTCGATACCGTGAGCGGCATTGTTACGACGCTTGGCGGTCATCGAAGGATAGCCGGTCGCGCCTTCGCTGATGAACATTTTGGCGTATTCGCCGTCCTGAATACGTTTCAGGGCGTTGCGCATGGCCTGACGGGACTCGGCGTTGATCACTTCCGGACCGGTCACGTACTCGCCGTACTCAGCGTTGTTGGAAATCGAGTAGTTCATGTTGGCGATGCCGCCTTCGTACATGAGGTCAACGATCAGCTTCAGTTCGTGCAGGCATTCGAAGTAGGCCATTTCCGGCGCGTAGCCAGCTTCAACCAAGGTTTCGAAACCGGCTTTCACCAACTCAACGGTACCGCCGCACAGAACGGCTTGTTCGCCGAACAGGTCGGTTTCGGTCTCGTCCTTGAAAGTGGTTTCGATGATGCCGGTACGACCGCCACCGACGCCTGCGGCGTAGGACAGTGCAACGTTTTTGGCATTGCCCGAAGCATCCTGATAGATAGCGATCAGGTCAGGGATACCGCCGCCTTTGACGAACTCGGAACGCACGGTGTGGCCCGGTGCTTTCGGCGCGATCATGATCACGTCGAGGTCAGCGCGCGGAACAACCTGGTTGTAGTGGATCGCGAAGCCGTGGGAGAAGGCCAGAGTGGCGCCTTTCTTGATATTCGGCTCGATTTCGTTCTTGTACAGGGCAGACTGGAACTCGTCCGGGGTCAGGATCATGACCAAGTCGGCAGCCGCAACAGCAGAAGCTACGTCGGTCACTTTCAGGCCGTGAGCTTCGGCTTTGGCAACAGTGGCCGAACCTTTGCGCAGACCGACAGTAACGTCAACGCCGGAGTCTTTCAGGTTGCACGCTTGAGCATGGCCCTGGGAACCGTAACCGATGATGGCAACTTTCTTGCCCTGGATGATCGACAGGTCGCAGTCTTTTTCGTAATAAACTTTCATGAAATTCCCCTATATATCCGGGCCGTTCAGGCCGTTCGCTAATTTGGTTTAAATGCTGAGTACTTTGTCGCCGCGAGCGATACCGGTTACGCCGCTACGGACGGTTTCCAGGATCGAGGCGGTGCCAATGGACTGAATGAAGCTGTCGAGCTTGTCGCTGGTGCCGGTCAATTGAACGGTATACACGCTAGCGCTGACATCAACGATCTGCCCACGGTAAATATCGGTGGTGCGCTTGATCTCGGCGCGCTGGGCGCCGGTGGCCTTGACCTTGACCAGCATCAGTTCGCGCTCGATGTGAGCACTTTCCGACAGGTCGACCAGCTTGACCACTTCGATCAGCTTGTTCAGGTTCTTGGTGATCTGCTCGATGACCTCATCGTGGCCAACGGTGGTCAGCGTCAGACGCGACAAAGTCGGGTCTTCGGTTGGCGCCACGGTCAGGCTTTCGATGTTGTAGTTGCGCTGCGAGAACAGGCCGACTACACGAGACAGAGCGCCAGGTTCGTTTTCCAGAAGCAAGGAAATAATGTGCCGCATGATTAAGTACGCTCCGTCTTGCTCAGCCACATATCGCGCATGGAGCCGTCTTTGATCTGCATCGGGTAGACGTGCTCGCTGGTGTCGACCGAAACATCGATGATCACCAGGCGATCTTTCATGGCGAACGCCTCTTCCATCTTCGTCTTCAAATCTTTCGATTCGGTGATGCGCACGCCGACGTGACCATAAGCCTCAGCCAACTTGACGAAGTCAGGCAGCGACTCCATGTAAGAGTGCGAGTGACGGCTACCGTAGCTCATGTCTTGCCACTGGCGAACCATACCCAGAACGCCGTTGTTCAGGATGACGATTTTGACCGGCAAGCCATATTGCAGGCAGGTGGACAGTTCCTGAATGTTCATCTGGATACTGCCCTCGCCCGTTACGCAGGCGACGTCGGCATCCGGAAAGCTCAACTTGATGCCCATGGCCGCCGGGAAACCGAAGCCCATGGTGCCCAGGCCACCGGAGTTGATCCAGCGGTTTGGCTTGTTGAACTTGTAATACTGCGCCGCGAACATTTGGTGCTGACCCACATCGGAGGCAACAAAGGCATCGCCCTTGGTTACTTCGCACAGGGTTTCGATCACGGTCTGCGGCTTGATGACGCTGCCGTCGCCCTTGTCGTACGGGAACAGGCCGCGATCACCGCGCCATTCATCAACTTGCTTCCACCAACTGGCAACAGACTCCTTGTTCGGGGTCTCGCCGATTTCCTTGAGGATCGCGACCATTTCGGTCAGGACACTTTCCACCGGACCAACGATAGGCACGTCGGCCTTGATGGTCTTGGAGATCGACGCCGGGTCGATGTCGATGTGAATGATCTTGGCGTTCGGGCAGAACTTCGCCGGGCCGTTGATCACGCGGTCATCGAAACGCGCACCGACCGCGAGGATCACGTCGGCATGGTGCATCGCCAAGTTAGCCGTGTAGCTGCCGTGCATGCCGAGCATGCCGATGAACTGACGGTCGGTGCCAGGGTAGGCACCCAGGCCCATCAGCGTATTGGTCACCGGCAGGTTGAGCATCTTCGCCAACTCGGTCAGCGGCGCGGAGCCACCACCGAGAATCACGCCGCCACCCGCATACATCACCGGGCGCTTGGCCGCCAGGAGCATTTCGGCTGCCTTGCGGATTTGTCCGGAGTGACCGCGAACGGCTGGGCTGTAGGAACGCAGCTTGGCTTTTTTCGGGAAGATGTATTCGAACTTCTCGGCCGGGTTGGTCATGTCTTTCGGGATATCGACAACGACCGGACCAGGACGACCGGATTGCGCCAGGTAGAACGCTTTCTTCATGATTTCCGGGATTTCCGACGCGTGCTTGATCATGAAGCTGTGCTTCACGATCGGCCGGGAGATACCGATCATGTCGGTTTCCTGGAACGCATCGGTGCCCACCATGGTGCTAGGCACCTGGCCGGAAATGACCACCATCGGAATGGAGTCCATGTAGGCCGTGGCAATACCCGTGATGGCGTTGGTTGCGCCCGGACCGGAGGTCACCAGTACCACACCGGCTTTACCGGTGGCACGAGCGTAGCCGTCAGCCATATGGGTCGCAGCCTGTTCGTGACGAACCAGAATGTGGGTCACTTCCGGTTCTTTGAACAGGGCATCGTAAACATGAAGAAGAGCACCACCCGGGTACCCGTAGATGTACTTGACGCCTTCGTCACGCAAAAAGCGGACGAGCATCTCACCGCCAGATAAAAGCTCCACGTTGTTCACCTCTAAAACGCCAGAATACCGCCCACATAAAAGGGGACGGGTCTTAATAGGTTTACTTCTCAGCAGAGCATGAGCGACGGTGGTCGCCGACTACGTCAGCACTGACTGAGCAAGTATTGGGATCGTCCCAAGTGTTGCGGGCCTTTCCCACCCAGCGCGAGGTAACGCGTTGCGGGTGTAACAGGTCGGCGCGGATGTGCGCCTCATGATCTGCTGAGTGGGTCTGCTTCTGGCAGTCCCTCTACAGCGGACTTTGGATTCTTCTGTTTCGTCCTCTGCAAGTCAAGCCGTCTATGTGCTTTATTGAAGTAAGCACATGAGAAAGCAAGAAAAAACCGCTAAACCGCAACTGTGTTAGCTTCAATTGCGCAACTCTGGCAAGGAAATGGCATGCGAACGTTCTTCATGGTCACTTTGCTGATCAGCCCATTGTGTATGGCCGGTCAGATCTATAAATGGGTCGACGCCCAAGGCGTTACCCACTTCGACGCGCAACCGCCGCAAGGCCAGGAGGCCACCACCGTGGTGACGCCCTCCCCGCCTCCCGGAAAACCCGCCACACCAACGCGCAGCACGGCGATTGGCGATCAACAGGCCATCGACAACACAGTGAAAAAGCAGGTCGCCGAGCAGCAAGCCCAGCTAAAGGTGTTCTGCGAGCAGGCGCGAACGAACCTGGCCCAACTGCAGAATAATCCGCGATTGCGGGAGAAGATCGACGGTGAGATGCGTCGCCTCGATGACGAGCAGCGTCAGGAACGCATCACCGAAGCACAAAAACAGATTGGGGATAACTGCCAGTAGGCACTGGCAGTCTCCGATTCAGCGAGAGGCGGTGATCAGCAGATCGAACTCTTTGAGCAAGACCTGCAAATAGCGATCCTTACCCTGAACATTGCGAGCGGCAAAGACCATCTCGGCCATCTCCTGAATGCCCGACGCGTTGGGCAGCGGCATATCCTGTTCGAGGATGACCTTCATCCGAGGCAGGAAGATCCATTGCAGCCACTGCTCGAAATCCAGCGTATCCACCGAAAACGGCTCGACGCTGGATAACGCTTCAGCGGAGGGCGAAACGTCGTCCCACCAGCCTTGAATCCGCAGCTCGCGTTCGATCAACAGCAGTTGCTCGGCAATCTTGGGGAAACGTGCGTCCATCACAGCGAAACCTTGGCCTTCTGACGGGCCAGTGCCGCACCTGCGGAATCACCCTGCTTCTCACGCGACTGGCCGATCAATTCCCACAGACTGGCCTGAAGCGCCGGACGACCATTGGCGAACGTCAGGCCACGACGGGCGAACTGTTCAGCCTGTGCCGCATCGCCTTGGGCCATGCGCACCTGAGCCAGGCGATAAAGCACTTGCGGCTCACGTGGCGCAACACGCTGGGCGCGCTCAAGACTGGAGGACGCACCGTTGAGATCACCGCCGGCCTGTTGTTGCTGAGCAGTGGTCAACAGCGCCAGCACCGGACCGTCCAACTGCTCATCGGCAGACAAGCCACCGGAGTTCGCCGAAGGAATCCCGCTCGGCGTCGACGGCATGCTGTAGCTGCCCTGATTGATCGGTGCCGACTGTACCGGCGAGGTGTCTATCGGCCCGGGGGTAATCGGACCAGGCGTAATCGGACCGGTGCTGATCGGTGCCGACGCCACTGCGCCGCCACCAGGCACCATCACGACGACTCCGGTGTCACCTTGTGGAATCGCCTGAGGCTGGGCTTGCACAGGACGTTTAGACGTCGTCTGACGGAAACCGCCATTCGCCGAAACCCGTTCACTGTTCGAAACGGCGCTGCCGGAATCCACAACCGGGATCGAACCACGCTGTACGGTGGAGCAACCGCTGAGCAAAGCCACGGCGGTAATCGCTGGAATCAACCACTTGTTCACTTGAAACCCTCTTTGCTTAATTCAGCCAGCCCTTGACCCAATCCATCACCTTTTCGCCGGATGCAGGGCTTTCGCCACCGCAAGCGGCGCCGGGTGGCGGTTCGCTGCCGCGAATATACGGCATCTGCACGGCACCTGGGCAGCTGCCTTCGGAACCTTGCCCGGTACGCGAATCGACCCAGGCCTGAACAATGTTGTCCGGCTGCGGCATGTCCAGTGGCAGCGGATCGGCCTTGCGCATGAAACTGGTCCAGACCTGCAATGCACCGGTGGCACCGGTGAACGGGGTCTTGCCGTTGTCATCGCGCCCCAGCCACACCACCGCCAGCAAGTCCTGGCTGAAACCGGCGAACCAGCTGTCTCGCGAGTCGTTACTGGTACCGGTTTTACCCGCCAGGGTCAGGGTTTTCGGCAGCACGTTGTAAACCGAACTGCCGGTACCTTCACGCATGACCCGCTGCATGGCGCTCTGGATCAGGTAAATGGAGGCTGGGTCGAAACGCTGCTCAATCTGGAACGGATAACGCTTGAGTGGCTCGCCTTCGGCGGTCAGTACGCTACGAATCCCGCGCATCGGCGTATTGAAACCACCGTTGGCCAGCGTCTGGTACATGGTCGCCACTTCAATCGGCGTCAAACCACCGGCCCCCAGCAACATCGAAGGGAACGCCGGGAACTCGCGACTGACACCCAGGCGCGCCAATGTCTTCAGAACATTCGGGACGCCCACCGCCAACCCGAGACGCGCCGTCGACAGGTTGTAGGAATGGGCCAGGCCCTGGTACAGGAAAACCGTACCGTGGGAACGGCGATCGTAGTTCTGGGGTTTCCAGACCTGACCGTCCGCGCCTTTGACCGAGAAGTAGTCGTCCGACAGCCAACTGGTCAGCGTGTACTGGCTCGGCTTCTCAAGGGCTGTCAGATAAACCGCGGGCTTGATCAACGAACCGATCGGTCGCACCGCATCCAGCGCCCGGTTGAAGCCGGCAAAACTCGCCTGACGGCTGCCGATCATGGCCTGGACTTCACCGGTTTCCGGGTTGGTCACGACCATCGCCGCTTCGACCTCATCGGAACCTTTGCGCCCGGATAGACGCTTGAAGGTGTCGTTGACCGACGCCTCGGCTTTCATCTGCAGGATCGGATCGAAACTGGTGAAAATCCGCAGGCCTTCTTCGGTCAAATCTTCGTCGCGGTAGTCTTCGCGCAATTGGCGTTTAACCAGATCGAGGAAGCCTGGGAAAGAACTGTCCGCCAGCTTGCCGCGAGTCGTCACACCCAGTGGCATATTCTTCGCCGCTGTGACCTGCTCAGCGGTGGCGACACCCTGCTGCTCAAGCACATCGAGCACCAGATTGCGCCGCTCCAGCGCCCGCTCCGGGTTGCGACGCGGATTGTAGTAAGACGGCCCCTTGACCATCCCCACCAGCATTGCGACTTGATGCAGTTTCAGCTCGGACAATGGCTGCCCGAAGAAGAACTGGCTGGCGAGACCGAAACCGTGCACCGCGCGCTGGCCATCCTGACCGACGAACACTTCATTGAGGTACGCCTCAAGAATTTCCCGTTTGTCGTAATGCAACTCAAGCAGCATCGCCATCATGGCTTCGGTGAGTTTGCGGGTCAGGCTGCGTTCGCTGGTCAGGTAGAAATTCTTCACCAACTGTTGTGTCAGCGTACTGCCGCCCTGGGTCATCTTGCCGCCGGAGGTGTTGACGTAGACGGCGCGGGCAATCGACTTGGGCGACACGCCCCAATGGTTATAGAAATCCCGGTCTTCCACGGCCACCAGGGTTTCCAGCAGGTACGGCGGGACCTGATCGATTTTGATCAGAATGCGATCTTCGAGATTTTTCGGGTAAATCCCGCCGATCAGCAGCGGCTCCAGTCGCACGACAGAAAGCTTTGAACCGTTGGTCGCCGAAAGGTCGGCCACGTAATCGCCGGAGAAGCGCACGCGCACGGGTTGGGCTTTCTCCAGGCCTTCATAGAACTGGAAACCACGGGTATTCAGGTCGACGGTGTTGCCGTTGACCGCCGCAGCGCCGGGGCCGTTGCTCACGGCTTCTCGGCGATAACCCAAAGCGTCGAGCTCGGTAAGGAAGTCTTCCTTGCTCAGCTTCTGGCCAGTGAACAGCTCGAGCGGGCGTGCATACACCTTGGCCGGGATGGTCCAGCGCTTGCCGGAGAACTTCTCCTGGACCACGGCGTCGAGGTAAACCGCGAACCCGGCGAGCACCACGAGGCCGACCAGACTGAGTTTAAGGGCCCAGCCCAGCCAGGGGCTCAAGCCCCTGGAAGGTGGTTTTTTGGGGGTACGGGGGGATCGAGTACGAGTCATGGCGGCGGATTATACGCACTTTATTCATACTCAACAGGCGCCCTCCGAGGTTTGCGTCAGGCGGACTTGCAGCCATAATGGCGGCCGTGAATTTTCCCCAGACTCTGAAGGATCGCCTGTGAGCCAGTCCCTGATCGCCGCCCTGCAAAACCCGGCCCTCTACCCGCATCCTGTCGACGGGTTCCAGGTCATCGAGACCCATATTTCCTGGGTCATTCTCACAGGCCCCTTTGCTTATAAAGTGAAGAAGCCAGTGAATTTCGGCTTCCTCGACTTCACCAGCCTCGACGCTCGCGAGCATTTCTGCGGCGAAGAGCTGCGCCTTAACCAGCGCCTGACCAACGATTTGTACCTGGAAGTGTTGCCGATCACCGGCAGCGAAGCTGCGCCACAACTGGGCGGCGAAGGTCCGCTTGTCGATTTCGCACTGAAAATGCGTCAATTCCCACAAAGCCAGCTGCTCAGCACCCTGCAAGCCAACGGCGAGTTGACCACTGCGCACATCGACGAGATGGCCGCGCAGATCGCCCAATTCCACCTCACTGCGCCGAAAGTGCCTGGCGAACACGAAGCCGGCACCCCGGACAGCGTGATGGCACCGGTACGCCAAAACTTCGAACAGATCCGCCCGTTCCTCAGCGACAAGGCCGATCTGCTGCAACTTGATGCGTTGCAAGCCTGGGCCGAAAGCAGCTTCGAACGCCTGAAGCCGCTGTTCGCCCAGCGCAAGGCTGAAGGCTTCATCCGCGAATGCCACGGCGACATCCACCTGGGCAACGCCACCGTGATCGACGGCAAGGTCGTGATCTTCGACTGCATCGAGTTCAACGAACCGTTCCGCTTCACCGACGTTTATGCCGACACCGGCTTCCTGGCCATGGACCTGGAAGATCGCGGCCTGAAGAGCCTGGCGCGCCGTTTCATCAGCCAGTATCTGGAACTGACCGGCGACTATCAGGGCCTTGAACTGCTGAACTTCTATAAAGCCTACCGCGCACTGGTTCGCGCCAAGGTCAGCTTGTTCAGCATGCCGGCCGAGGCCGACCCGGTGCAGCGCGCCACCACCCTGCGTCAGTACCGCAACTACGCCAACCTGGCAGAAAGCTACAGCACCATTCCTTCGCGGTTCATGGCGATTACCCACGGTGTTTCCGCTGTCGGCAAAAGCCACGTCGCCATGCGCCTGGTGGAAGCGCTGGGCGCCATTCGCCTGCGTTCGGATGTTGAGCGCAAGCGTCTGTTCGGCGAGCAAACGGTACCGAATGACCCGCAGGCCGGCATCTATAGTGCCGATGCGAGCGCCGCCACCTACAGCCGACTGCATGACATTGCCGCGGTCATCCTGCGCGCCGGGTTCCCGGTGGTCATCGATGCGACGTACCTCAAGCGCGAGCAGCGCGACGGCGCGGCGAAAATCGCCGAAGCCACCGGGGCACCGTTCCTGATCCTCGATTGCAATGCACCACAAGCCGTCATCGAGAGCTGGCTGGCCTTGCGTCAGGCAGACCAGAAGGACCCGTCCGACGCCAACCTCGCCGTTATCGCCGCCCAGCAAGCCAGCCGCGAAGCGCTGACACCTGCCGAGATTCTGTGCAGCAAACGCGTCCAGACCAATGAAAGCGGGACGCTCGATACCGTCGTTGCGCAGATTCGCCAGCGCATGCCGGGCCTGTAAAAACTATTTCAGCCGTGAAGCCATCGCCGGCTTCACGGCTGTCAAATAGTGGCACTATACTGGCGTCATAAAACCATCAGGTGATGCGACATGAGCCAGCCAAAACTTCTCGACACCCCGCTTTATGCCTTGCTGCACAAAGACGACATCGCAGGCTTCAATGCCGAGCGCGCCAGTCATGCCTCTGTCGACATGGTCGGCGGCGATTTCCGCGGCCTGGACCTGCGTGAGCTGAACGCCGATGGCGTCGATTTCACCGATGCCTATTTCCGCTCCGCCGATTTGCGCGGCATTGACTTCCGCGACGCCTGCCTGGAAGGCGCGAGCCTGGCTCACGCACAGATCTCCGGCGCCTACTTTCCGCCAGAACTGAGTGCTGACGAGATCCTGATGTCGATGAATTTCGGTACTCGCCTGCGTTATCGCACCCGCTAAAAACGACGTTCTACCTGACAAGTCCGGCGCCCCCGCTTCGCGCTGGACGCCGGATTTTTTGCCGGGAACCTTGCCCCCTCCGCGCCTCCTCCCCCTGCTCCCTCCGTCCTTCTCTCAGCTATTTGAGTCTTGCTCTTAGAAGCTTTTGCGTCGAAACCGACCAAACAATCACGCTTTTCCTACTGATGGCTACACTCCTGAGAAGCTCGCCCACGCACCGTTCGGCCGTCGCAAGGAGGCTTGATGAATGATGAACTGCAACACCTGAAAAATCTTGGCAAGACGTCGGCACAGTGGCTGCATGCCGTGGGCATCCACAGCGCGTCGGACTTGCGTCGCCTCGGGGCGGTGGATGCTTATCGAGCCGTGCGCACACGCGGGTTCCGGGCATCCAAGGTGTTGTTGTATGCGATCGAAGGCGCACTGATGGACGTGCATTGGAATGACATTCCAGCCGAACGCAAAGAAGCCTTGAACAAACAACTGGAAGCCATCTCATCCCGCCACAAGAATTGAACAGGCGTATTGCGCCTCAGGATTACCACCTGAGGCCCAACGATTACGGGGCTTCTCCGCCAGAAGACAGAGGTTTTCAAAGAAATCAAAAAACAGCGATTGACTTGGTAATGAGAATCGCTATGATTACCACAACTGGTCGCGAGACTGGTCGATATTTGAAAAGCCCTTGGTTCGGACTCTCAGATATCTCCTCATCAGGCTAATCACGGTTATTTGACCCGGCTCTTGCCGGGTCTTTTTTTGCCTGTGGAAAAGTCGTCCGTTTACTTCCCGAACTGCTTTCGCATTTGCGCACAGTAATCCTGGCCCGGCGTGGCAGGCGTGTACCAGACGTAATCAGCCATGGCCGGCGTGACCTCGCCCCCCTGCTCCGCCAGCATCAAAACCGTCGGTGCTTCAGGCTCGCCAAGATCGAGCACGTGGATCGGCACACCAACATCCTTGCGCGCGTGATAGGCGCCGGCAAACAGCAGCGAAGGCATCGGTGCCGACAGCAAGCGCTCGGCCATCCGTCGATCACGTTGCTGCTGGACCGCCAGCATCGCGGGCATTTGCGATGTGGGCAGCAGTCCGCAATGGGAGTCGTTGATCTGCGCCAGCAACTCATCCTTGACCGTCGGAGCATTGGAAAGCCGACCGTTTAATGTCGGCGGCTTGGCATAAACGGTACGGACTTCAAGACTGTCCAGGTTGGCCGCCAGCAGCGGGTAGGGTTGAGTCAGCACAAAGCGCACAATCGGCCCGTACAGATTCCAGTCCCACCCCGGCTGCCAGTTCAACGCGCCGGGAAGATCTGCGGGTAGCGTCGAGGCACGGCGAATGTCATCGACGCGCGATTGTTGATCCGGCGTGAGCATTTCCAGCAACAGACTGCCCTGGGGTCGACGTTCGCCCAACGCCTGTAGCAACCACAATTGCAGTTGATGGTGATCAGGATTGTCGTGCTGCTCGCCGACGATCAGCCGCGAAGGCCTGGCCAGCCGTTCGACCAACGCCTGGGGAGTCAGGACTTGGCCGCTGCGCAGGTCCTGAATCTCACCGACGACCGGAGGCGGTACCGAAACGTGCTGGCAGGCACTCAACAACACGACCGCCAGTAGCAAAATTCCTCGCATGCTCACCTCGATGTCATTCTCAGCGGGCGATGATCAGCGGATGACCACGCTCCGGATGCTGCTGCACCAGGACTTCCAGCCCGAACACCGCTTTGAGTGGTTCCGGGCGCAAGACGTGCTCTGGGGTATCCAGCGCCACGGGCCGCCCACCCTCGAGCAGTAACAGGCGATCACAATAGCGCGCCGCCAGGTTCAGATCATGCAGGATCACCAGCACCGCAGCGCCGTGATCGGCGAATTCGCGCACCGCTTGCAGGGTGGTGTGCTGGTGCAGCGGGTCGAGCATCGAGGTCGGTTCATCGAGCAACAGCGTCTGCCCCGCTTCGCCCGGCCAGAGCTGCGCCAGCACCCGAGCCAGATGTACCCGCTGACGCTCGCCGCCGGACAGCGCCAGATAGCTTCGGCCACTCAGGTGTCCCGCATCGGCAGCGTGCAAGGCGGCGGCGACGATCTCGTCATCCCGGACCCGCCCGCTTTGATAAGGCAAACGCCCCATGCCGACCACTTCTTCGACACGGAAGGCGAAGTCCAGGGTCGACACCTGCGGCAAGACCGCCAGTCGCTGGGCTCGCTGCGCGCCGGCCCAATGGCTCAACTCGCGCTCATCGAGCCAGACGCTGCCATGATCAGCCTTCAATTCGCCGCATAAGGCACCGAGCAAGGTGCTTTTGCCAGCACCGTTAGGGCCCAACACACCGAGCACTTCGCCTGGCTTGAGCTCAAGCGTGATGTCCGTCAGAACGATCTTTGCGCCTCGGCGGATTTGCAGGCTCTGGGTTCGCAACATCAGGCACGCCCTCTGAGCAGTAAATACAAAAAGAAAGGCGCACCGATGAAGGCCGTGACAATCCCGATCGGCAACTCTGCCGGCGCCAGAGCAAGCCGCGCCACCAGGTCGGCAAACAACAGAAGACTCGCACCCGCCAGCACCGAGGCCGGCAACAACACCCGATGATCAGGACCGGCCAACAGGCGCACCAGATGCGGCACCACCAGACCGACAAAGCCGATCATTCCCGCTGCCGCCACGGCCGCGCCAACCCCCAGTGCAGTGCAGAACACCAATTCGCGCTTGAGCCCTTCGACGTCGATGCCCAGGTGACCGGCCTCCGATTCGCCCAGCAGCAACGCATTCAAGGCCTTGGCCCGGCGCGGCAACCAGAGCGCCACACCGGCGCTCACCAGCAGCAACGGCCAGAGCCGCGAATAGCTGGCGCCGTTGAGGCTGCCCAGGTTCCAGAACGTGAGTGTGCGCAAGGTCGCGTCGTCGGCCAGATAGGTGAACAAACCGACCGCTGAACCCGCCAATGCAGTTAGCGCAATACCGGCCAGCAGCATGGTCGCAACATTCGTCTGCCCATTGCGCCGACCCAGGCGATACACCAGCGCCGTCACACCCAACCCGCCGAGAAATGCGCACACCGACAACAGATAAGGTCCGAACGATTCAGGCAGACCGCCAAACACCGAACCACCGACAATCGCGATAGCGGCGCCCAACGCAGCACCGCTGGACACCCCGACCAACCCCGGATCAGCGAGAGGGTTACGAAACAATCCCTGCATCGCCACGCCGGACAACGCCAGCACGCCACCCACCGCCAGGCCCAACAAGGTTCGAGGCAGGCGGATTTGCCCGAGGATCAGCTCGGCCTGCTCCAGTCCATCGGGGGCAATGGGCAAACCGATCATGCGCAACGCCGCGCGCAGCGTATCGAATAAAGGCATGCTGACCGGCCCCAGCGCCAACGACAACCAGATCGCCACTAAACACAGCACGCTCAGGCCAATGAACAACGCACGGGGTTTAACCAGAACGGTCATCGGGCCGTATTGCCGGGGAAGAAACCATCAGACAGCGTTTTCAACGCATCAGGCAACCGCGGCCCCAACCCGCCGACCAACAAGGTCGGATCGAGCTCCATGACGCGCCCGTCCCTGGCCGCACGGGTCGAGGACAGAATCGGGTTTTCCTTGAACAACGCTGCTCGCGCGGCGTCGCCGGCCAGCGCTCGGTCAGCAAACACCAGCATGTCGGGGTCCAGACTGACCAGCGACTCAACAGAAAAGGGCTTGTAGCCAGTGTGCGTTGCCAGATTGTGCCCACCGGCCTGCTGGATCAGCCAATCGGCGGCGGTGTCTTTACCGGCGATGAGCGGCTTGCCGCCCGCATGGCCGAGCAGCAACAGCACGCCCGGCGATTTTTCCTTCAACTGCGCACGAGTGACCCGGACCTTCTGCTGCTCAAGTCGGTGCTGATAGGTCTGGAGCAATTGCGCAGCCCGGCCTTCAGCGCCGAGCAACTTGCCCAGATGCGCCAGGTTGCCCTGTAACGTCGGCAGATCGGGCTGGGCCGAGAACAGCTCGATCTGCACGCCCGCGCTACGAATCTGCGACAGCACCGGCGGCGGCCCCATTTCTTCGGTCCCGACCAGAATCTGCGGGCGTAAGCTCAAGATGCCCTCCGCCGACAGTTGCCGCTGATAACCGATGCTCGGCAGCGCCTTCAGCGATTCCGGATGCTGACTGGTGGTATCGACACCGACCAGTTTCGACTCACCGCCCAGCGCGCTCACCCACTCCGACAGAGCGCCGCCGGCACTGACCCAACGCTGTGGCAACTCGGCCGCTGCGGCGTGGTGGCTGGCGAGGAGTCCGACACACAGCGCAGCAACGCGGGTACTCAGGCGCATAAACAGCTTCCTTTTAAGTTTTCCCAGGCATCGAGATGACAGGCCAAGTATCCTCGGCATCCGGCACCTGCACCCCACGGGCGAAGCGGCCATTTGATAATTGTTTGCATTTGAACGTCAAGCTCGGACATATCCGGTCACGAGCCGCCGGAATTGAGGATAGACATGAAGTTGATTTGCACAGGTGCCGAACTGGCTGACAACAGCAGTCGCGGATTCGACATCGACAGTCAGAAACTTTTTGCCGTGCGCCGGTGCGGCCAGGTGTACGTCTACATCAATCGCTGCCCGCACCGGGGTGTCGGACTGGAATGGAAACCCGACCAGTTTCTCGACCCCAGCAACAGCCTGATCCAGTGCGCCACCCACGGCGCACTATTCCTGATCGAAGACGGCGAATGCGTCGCCGGCCCTTGTGCCGGGCAATCCCTCACCCCCGTTACCTGCCGCGAAGACGAACAAGGCATCTGGATCAGTCTTTAACCGTTCAGCAGCACCTCCAGACGTCGATCGACCACCATCTCTTCGTGGGTCAATCGCACGCCATAAGCCAGTACCTCGACTCCGCATGCCACCGCCTCACGCAATGCCGCTGCGTAGGCCGAATCGATCTCTTCTGCCGGACGCACCGCTTCAATGCCGGTCAGGTTGACGCAATACAACTGCACCGCACGAATCCCGTCCCGAGCCAGGTGAGCCAGTTCCCGCAAATGCTTGGCCCCCCGTTGTGTCACCGCATCGGGAAATGCGGCAACCGATGACCCGTCGAAGCCCAGGGTCACGCTTTTGACTTCCACATATGCCGGACCACCCGGGTAATCGAGACGGAAATCGATGCGGCTGCTTTCCTGCCCGTAGGCCACTTCGCGTTTCAACTCGGTAAAGCCGTTCAGTTCGGTAATCACGCCCGCCCGCAACGCCTCTTCGATCAACCCGTTGGCGCGCCCGGTGTTCACGCAAAACAACCGACCTTGCGGGGTTTCGCCGACTTCCCACGTGCCGGGCAATTTGCGTTTCGGGTCGTTGGAGCGGCTGAACCAGACCTGCCCGCCTTCCACCTGGCAATTGAGCATCGAGCCGGTGTTCGGGCAGTGGATGGTCAGCAATTCGCCGCCAACGGTTTCGATATCGGCGAGAAAACGCTTGTAACGACGGATCAGGCGACCTTCTTCGAGGGGAGGATTAAAACGCATCAGCCTTGCCAGCTCCGCAATCCACGCGCAATCCGTTCGACCGCTTCTTCCAGGCGCGGCAGGCTTTGGGTGTAGGCAAAACGCACGTGGTGCCCGGCCTGATAGCGCCCGAAGTCCAGGCCCGGGGTAATTGCCACATGCTCGGTTTCGAGGAAATGTCGGCAGAACGCGAAGGCATCGCCGCCGAACTTGCTGATATCGGCGTACAAGTAGAACGCCCCTTCCGGCTCGACGGCGATCCCGAAGCCCAGTTCTCGTAAAGCCGGCAACAGGAAATCCCGACGACGACCGAACTCGGCGCGGCGCTCTTCCAGAATGCTGATCGTGGCAGGTTCGAAGCAGGCCAGTGCGGCGTGCTGAGCCATGCTCGGGGCGCTGATGTAGAGGTTTTGCGCGAGCTTTTCCAGATCACCGACCGCCGCTTCAGGCGCGACCAGCCATCCCAGCCGCCAGCCGGTCATGCCGAAATACTTGGAAAAACTATTAAGGACGAAAGCGCTGTCATCGACTTCCAGAACACTGGCGGCATCGGTGCCATACGTCAGGCCATGGTAGATCTCGTCCACCACCAGATGACCGTGGCGCTCCTTGATCGCCGCCGACAAGCCCGCCAGTTCGTCGCGAGTCAGAATGGTCCCTGTCGGGTTGGCGGGCGAGGCCACCAAGGCGCCGACGCTGTCTTGGTCCCAATGACGCGCCACCAGGTCCGGCGTCAGCTGATAACGCACGTCCGGGCCGACCGGCACCAGTTGCGCAGCGCCTTCGACTAACCGCAGGAAATGCCGGTTGCAGGGATAACCCGGGTCCGCCAGCAGCCAGTGCTTGCCCGGGTCGACGAGCAAAGCGCTGGCCAGCAACAGGGCGCCGGACCCGCCGGGCGTGATGAGAATTCGCTGCGGGTCGATGTTCAACCCGTAACGTTGCTGATAAAAGCCCGAAATGGCCTCACGCAACTCGGGAATACCACGCGCCGCGGTGTAACGGGTCTTCCCCGCCGTCAGCGCTGCCTGGCCGGCCTGGATGATCGGTTCGGCGGTGGTGAAGTCCGGCTCGCCGATTTCCAGGTGGATCACATCGTGACCCGCGGCTTGCAGTTCATTGGCCCGCGCCAGCAGCGCCATGACATGGAAAGGTTCGATCGCGCGACTGCGGGCACTGTAGGACTGAGCCATTAGCCTTCCTTACAACGGAGAAAAGAATCGATTCTACCCAAGCGCCGGAACGAGCGAGAACCTAAAGCAGTCAGAGGCGTTATAACCTTGCCGTAAACGACTCAAGCGTGTACCGCAGGATTGACTAAAATCAATAATTGATCAGGTCTCCAACGCCGCCAGACAGGGCTTTGCAATCATTTGCAAGCCCTTTGGGCCACTACCTCGACATCCGGGAGTAGCGCGGCCCGATTTGATCTGGTAAGTTCGCCCGCTTGCAGCCGCAGGGCCGGCAGGTGTCGGTGATGGAGCAATCCTGCGCAATGGATTACAAGAGTAGAGGCGGTCCATTTCATGCCCACCCAAGCAAAGCAGCAAAACCAGTCGATCAGCGGCTTCGAACCCTACAAAGAAGTAAAGGGCGAGGAGTACATGGGCAAGCCCATGCGCGCTCACTTCACCAAGATCCTGAATAAGTGGAAACAGGACTTGATGCAGGAAGTCGACCGCACGGTTGATCACATGAAAGACGAAGCGGCCAACTTCCCTGACCCGGCCGACCGTGCCAGCCAGGAAGAAGAGTTCAGCCTTGAACTTCGTGCCCGCGACCGCGAGCGCAAGTTGATCAAGAAGATCGACAAGACGCTGCAGCTGATCGAAGACGAAGAATATGGCTGGTGCGAGTCCTGCGGCGTCGAGATCGGCGTCAAGCGACTGGAAGCCCGCCCTACCGCCGACATGTGCGTTGACTGCAAGACCCTGGCGGAAATCAAGGAAAAGCAAGTCGGCAAGTAATCTCGACTTGAACGAACAACGGAGCGTGCGAACGCTCCGTTTTTGTTTCTGATATTTGTTGCATCTTCGGCATTGCCTTCGCGAGCAAGCTTCACTCCTACAAAGGCTGGCGCGATCTTCTGTAGGAGCGAAGCTTGCTCGCGAAGGTGGCTTCAAGCCATGCTCGAAACGATTGGACAGCCTGACATCGCCTTATGACCGCCATCACCCCTTCCGCCTACATCGGGCGCTTCGCCCCCACGCCCAGTGGACATCTGCATTTCGGTTCGCTGGTCGCCGCACTGGCCTCGTACCTCGACGCGCGCTCGGTCGGTGGACGCTGGCTGATGCGCATGGAAGACCTCGATCCACCACGGGAAGAACCCGGCGCCCAGGCAGCTATCTTGAAAGCCCTGGAAAGCTACGGTTTTGAGTGGGATGGCGCGATGGTGCGCCAGAGCGAGCGGCATGATGCCTACGCCGAAGTCGTCAATCGCCTGTTTCATCAGGGGCTCGCTTACGCCTGCACCTGTTCGCGCAAACAATTGGAGCCGTATCACGGCATTTATCCGGGCCTGTGCCGCAATGCCGGTCACGGCACCGAAGACGCTGCGATTCGCTTACGCGTACCGGAACTGGAATACCACTTCATCGACCGCGTGCAAGGCGAATACCGCCAGCACCTGGGTCGGGATGTCGGCGATTTCGTGATTCGCCGCCGCGACGGGCTCTACGCCTATCAACTGGCGGTGGTGCTGGACGATGCCTGGCAAGGCATCACCGATATCGTCCGTGGCGCTGATTTGCTGGATTCCACGCCGCGCCAGCTTTACCTGCAAGAACTGCTGGGCCTGCCGCAGCCGCGCTACTTGCATGTCCCGCTGATCACACAGCCTGACGGCAACAAGCTCGGCAAGTCCTACCGCTCGCCGCCACTGGCCGAAGACCAGGCAACGCCGCTATTGCTGCGCGCACTGCGCGCGCTGGGGCAAAACCCGGGGGCCGAACTGGCTTATGCCACGCCACGGGAAGTGTTGAACTGGGGCATCGTCCACTGGGATGCCATGAAGATCCCACGCACACTGACCCTGCCCGAAGCGCAACTACAGTGATCACACTTGCAGTGGCGCGCCCATCCGTTACCATCGCCGCACGTTTTCGGGCACGCGCATAAAAAAGAGAGGCCGGGATGTACATATATCGCTTGGTCCTGCTCCTGGTAGTGGGGATTTACCTGTTCTCCCCGGCCATCATGGATTGGTGGATCGACGCCACTGGCGCCTGGTATCGCCCTTATCTGCTCTGGCTGATTCTGATCGTCGTGACCTTCATCCTGCAGAGCCAAAAAGATGCCGATGAGCTTTAGCCTGACCCAGATGATCCTGATCAGCGCCGCGTACCTGGCGGTGCTGTTCGGCGTCGCCTGGATCAGCGAACGGGGCATGATCCCCCGGGCGATCATTCGCCACCCGCTGACCTACACTCTGTCGCTGGGCGTGTATGCCAGTGCCTGGGCGTTTTACGGAACGGTGGGCCTGGCCTATCAGTACGGCTACGGTTTTCTGTCCAGTTACCTCGGGGTGTCCGGAGCGTTTTTGCTGGCGCCGGTGTTGCTGTACCCGATCCTGAAAATCACCCGCACCTATCAACTGTCGTCGCTGGCCGACTTGTTCGCGTTCCGTTTCCGCAGCACGTGGGCCGGAGCGCTGACCACGATTTTCATGCTGATCGGCGTGCTGCCATTGCTGGCGTTGCAGATCCAGGCGGTGGCCGACTCCATCGGCATCCTGACCCGCGAGCCGGTGCAGCATCGCGTGGCCCTGAGCTTTTGCGCGCTGATTACCCTGTTCACGATTTTCTTCGGCTCGCGCCACATCGCCACACGAGAGAAACACGAAGGCCTGGTGTTCGCGATTGCCTTTGAGTCGGTCATCAAGCTGATCGCCATTGGCGGTGTCGGCCTCTATGCCCTGTATGGCGTGTTCGACGGCCCGCAACAGCTGGAACTGTGGCTACTGCAAAACCAGACCGCCCTCGCCGCTTTGCACACACCCTTGCAGGAAGGCCCGTGGCGCACGCTGCTGCTGGTGTTCTTCGCCTCGGCGATTGTGATGCCGCACATGTACCACATGACCTTCACCGAGAATCTCAACCCGCGCTCGCTGGTCAGCGCCAGCTGGGGTTTGCCGTTGTTCCTGCTGTTGATGAGCCTGGCGGTGCCGCTGATTCTCTGGGCCGGACTGAAACTCGGCGCCACCACCAATCCGGAATACTTCACCCTCGGCATCGGCATCGCCGCCAACAGCAAAGCCCTGGCGTTGCTGGCGTATGTCGGCGGGTTGTCGGCAGCCAGCGGGCTGATCATCGTCACCACCCTGGCGCTGTCCGGGATGGCGCTGAACCATCTGGTGCTGCCGCTCTACCAACCACCGGCCGAAGGCAACATCTATCGCTGGCTGAAGTGGACCCGCCGGGCGCTGATCGTTGCGATCATCATGGCCGGTTACGGTTTCTACCTGTTGCTGGGCGCCGAACAGGACCTGGCCAACCTCGGCATCGTCGCGTTTGTGGCCACGCTGCAATTTCTTCCAGGGGTCCTGTCTGTCCTGTATTGGCCGACCGCCAACCGCCGCGGCTTCATCGCCGGTTTGCTCGCAGGGATTCTGGTGTGGCTGGTGACCATGTTGTTGCCGCTGGTCGGCAACCTGCAGGGCTTCTACATTCCGCTGTTGAACATGATCTACGTGCTGGACGACACCAGTTGGCACATGGCCGCGATCGCGTCCCTCGCCGCCAACGTGCTGATGTTCACCCTGATCTCGCTGTTCACCAACGCCAGCCCCGAAGAGGCCAGCGCTGCCGAAGCCTGCGCCGTGGACAACGTGCGTCGCCCGCAACGCCGCGAATTGCACGCCGCCTCGCCCCAGGAGTTCGCCACGCAACTGGCCAAGCCATTGGGCGCCAAGGCCGCGCAGAAAGAAGTCGAGCAAGCCCTGCGCGATCTCTATCTGCCATTCGACGAGCGCCGGCCATATGCCTTGCGCCGCTTACGCGACCGAATCGAAGCCAACCTCTCCGGCCTGATGGGCCCGAGCGTGGCGCAGGACATGGTCGAGACCTTCCTGCCCTACAAGGCCGGTGGCGAAAACTATGTCACCGAAGACATCCACTTCATCGAAAGCCGCCTCGAGGACTACCACTCGCGCCTCACCGGCCTTGCCGCCGAACTCGATGCCCTGCGCCGCTACCACCGCCAGACCTTGCAGGAGTTGCCGATGGGCGTTTGCTCGCTGGCCAAGGATCAGGAAATCCTCATGTGGAACAAAGCCATGGAGGAACTGACCGGGATCGCGGCGCAACGTGTGGTCGGTTCGCGCCTGAGCACCATCGCCGATCCGTGGAAAGAATTGCTGCAGGGCTTCATCAATCTGCCGGACGAACATTTGCACAAACAGCACCTGGCCCTTGATGGCCAGACCCGCTGGCTGAACCTGCACAAAGCGGCGATCGATGAACCGCTCGCGCCGGGTAACAGTGGCCTGGTATTGCTGGTGGAAGACTTGACTGAAACCCAGATGCTCGAAGACAAACTGGTGCACTCCGAGCGCCTGGCCAGCATCGGGCGACTCGCGGCGGGTGTGGCCCATGAAATCGGCAACCCGATCACCGGCATCGCTTGCCTGGCGCAGAACCTGCGTGAAGAGCGTGAAGACGATGGCGAACTGAAGGAAATCAGCGGGCAGATCCTTGAGCAGACCAAACGCGTGTCCCGCATCGTTCAGTCGCTGATGAGCTTCGCCCACGCGGGCAGCCATCAGCACAGTGACGAGCCCGTCTGTCTGGCGGAAGTGGCCCAGGATGCCATTGGTTTGCTGGCCCTGAACCGACGCAATTTCGAAGTGCAGTTCTACAACCTGTGCGACCCCGATCACTGGTGCGAAGGTGACCCGCAGCGACTCGCGCAAGTACTTATCAACCTGCTTTCAAACGCCCGCGACGCCTCGCCTCCCGGCAGCGCAGTGCGGGTCAAAAGCGAAGCCGGCGAACACACGGTCGACTTGATCGTGGAAGACGAAGGCAGCGGTATTCCGAAGAACATCATGGACAGATTGTTCGAACCTTTCTTCACCACCAAGGATCCTGGCGAAGGCACCGGTCTGGGCCTTGCACTGGTCTATTCCATCGTTGAAGAGCATTATGGACAAATCACCATCGACAGCCCGGCTGATGTACAAAGCCAACGCGGTACCCGTATCCGGGTGACTTTGCCGCGTCATGTCGAAGCGACGTCCGCTGTGAACTGAGACCGTCGAGAGTATCGAATCAATGCCGCACATTTTGATCGTCGAAGACGAAACAATTATCCGCTCCGCCTTGCGCCGCCTGCTGGAACGTAACCAGTACCAGGTCAGCGAAGCCGGTTCAGTGCAGGAAGCACAAGAACGCTTCACCATTCCCACGTTCGACCTGATCGTCAGCGACTTGCGTCTTCCGGGCGCTCCGGGCACCGAGTTGATCAAACTCGGCCAGGGCACTCCGGTGCTGATCATGACCAGCTACGCCAGCCTGCGTTCGGCCGTCGACTCGATGAAGATGGGCGCGGTGGATTACATCGCCAAGCCTTTCGATCACGACGAAATGCTCCAGGCCGTCGCCCGTATCCTGCGTGACCGCCAATCGCTGCCGGCCGGCGGCGAACCTGCCACCGGCAAAGCGGCCAATGGCGCGGCAAAACCGGGTGTCGATAACAGCAACGGCGAAATCGGCATCATTGGTTCGTGCCCGCCGATGCAGGACCTGTACAGCAAGATCCGCAAAGTCGCGCCGACCGATTCCAATGTCCTGATCCAGGGCGAATCCGGTACCGGTAAAGAACTGGTGGCCCGCGCCCTGCACAACCTGTCCAAACGCGCCAAGGCGCCGATGATTTCGGTGAACTGCGCAGCCATTCCGGAAAGCCTGATCGAGTCCGAACTGTTCGGACATGAAAAAGGTGCGTTCACTGGCGCCAGCGCCGGGCGTGCCGGTCTGGTGGAAGCAGCGGACGGCGGCACGTTGTTCCTCGACGAAATTGGCGAACTGCCGCTGGAAGCCCAGGCCCGCTTGCTGCGTGTGTTGCAGGAAGGAGAAATTCGCCGGGTCGGCTCGGTCCAGTCGCAGAAAGTCGATGTGCGCCTGATCGCCGCGACTCACCGGGACCTCAAGAGCCTGGCGAAGATCGGCCAGTTCCGTGAAGACTTGTATTACCGCCTCCACGTGATCGCCCTGAAACTGCCGGCCCTGCGCGAGCGCGGTGCCGACGTCAACGAGATCGCCAATGCCTTCCTTGCGCGACAAAGCGCGCGAGTCAACCGCACCGACCTGAAGTTCGCCGCGGATGCCGAACAGGCAATCCGTCATTACTCTTGGCCGGGTAACGTTCGCGAACTGGAAAACGCAGTAGAGCGCGCTGTCATCCTGTGCGAGAGCCCGGAGATTTCCGCCGAGCTACTGGGGATCGACATCGAACTGAGCGACCTGGAAGACGACGACTTCATCGGTCTGCCTCCGCAACAGGGCAACGGTGCCAGCAACAGCAATCATGAGCCGACCGAAGACCTGTCGCTGGAAGACTACTTCCAGCACTTCGTGCTTGAGCATCAGGACCACATGACGGAAACCGAACTGGCCCGCAAACTCGGGGTTAGTCGCAAATGCCTGTGGGAACGTCGTCAGCGCCTGGGTATTCCGCGGCGCAAGACCGGGGTGGCCAGCGAGAGCTGAACCCCGCCTGCCTGGTGTGCGGGTAACACGTGACTTTGTGAAAAAACTGTTACCTCAGTCTTTTCACGTAACAGAAGCCGGGGCTTACGGTAACGAAGCCCCGGTTTTTTTCGACCTCGAAAAACCCTGCCAGCCCGCCTACCCCCTAGTTTTGCTGGACCTCACAAAAGTTGGCACGCACCCTGCTATATGTTTAGTACAAGAACAATAACAAGCAATGCACAAGACAATAAAAATAAGACGAATCGACTCACGCACAATAAAAACAAGACGGCGAGAGGCGCAGCTAACTGATTCTTTTGGAGAGGCGTTGTATTTGGGGCTTGCCCCACGACCAGGCCGAGAATAATAAAAAACTGTCCTAAGACAGTGCCTGAACTGGTTGGATCGAAGGATCACTGCAACACAGCGACCAAAGCAATCCGTTTGCTCTTGGCTCCCGATTGGGAGGGTCATGAAGGAAACACTTCATGGCGAGGGCACTTAATAAAAACAAAAAGCCCGAATCAAAAATAAAAATAGAGCATGCAACTACTTTCTTGGGGAGCTTCGGCTCCCCTTGTAGTTTCTGTGGCGAGGGGGTTTACCCCCGTTCCAGTGCGTAGCGCTGGCAAGACTTCACAAACGCTCAGGAGCTTGGGCTGCTTCGCAACCCAACGGGGCGATGCGGCGTTCCGAGAAGCCCCCCTCGCCACAGTGCGCACGCTTCCTACACCATCCCCCGACTAAATGCTAGAATCCCCGCCCATCATGCGGTCATTCTTCGTTATGGCCGAACATTCCTTCAAACAGTGCATCCCATGCTGAAGAAGTTGTTCCAGTCATTCCGTTCGCCCAAGCGTCATACGCAACACATTCGCAGTACGCCTGAAGTGCTCAACAGCGGCCAACATTCGCTGCAAAAGGCCCAATTCAGCCGTTATGCGGTGAACATCGTCGAGCGCCTGCAGAACGCCGGTTACCAGGCTTACCTGGTTGGCGGCTGTGTGCGTGACATGCTCCTGGGCATCACGCCCAAGGATTTCGACGTTGCCACCAGTGCCACGCCAGAACAGGTTCGAGCCGAATTCCGTAACGCGCGGATCATCGGTCGCCGGTTCAAACTGGTGCATATCCACTTTGGCCGCGAAATCATCGAAGTCGCGACCTTCCGCGCCAATCACCCGCAAAACGATGAGGAAGAAGACAGCAACCAGTCTTCCCGCAACGAGAGCGGGCGCATCCTGCGCGATAACGTCTATGGCACGCTGGAAGAAGACGCGCAACGCCGCGACTTCACCATCAACGCCCTGTATTACGATCCGGTCAGCGAGCGCATTCTCGACTACGCCAACGGCGTACACGACATCCGCAATCACCTGATCCGCCTGATCGGCGACCCGAAGCAGCGTTACCAGGAAGACCCGGTACGGATGCTGCGGGCCGTGCGCTTTGCCGCCAAGCTGAATTTCGGTATCGAAAAACACAGCGCCGCGCCGATCCGAGACCTGGCGCCGATGCTGCGCGAGATCCCGTCGGCCCGATTGTTCGAAGAAGTGCTCAAGCTGTTCCTCTCCGGCCATGCCGCGGACACCTTCGAGATGCTGGTCGACCTGCAGCTGTTCGATCCGCTGTTCCCGGCGAGTGCCGAGGCGCTGGAATACAACCCGACGTACACCCACACGCTGATCAGTGAAGCGCTGATCAACACCGACCTGCGGATCAAGCAGAATAAACCGGTGACCCCAGCGTTCCTGTTTGCCGCACTGCTGTGGCCTGCCCTGCCGGCTCGCGTACTGCGTCTGCAAGAACGCGGCATGCCACCGATTCCGGCGATGCAGGAAGCCGCTCACGAGCTGATTGCCGAGCAGTGCCAGCGGATCGCGATTCCGAAACGCTTCACCATGCCGATCCGCGAGATCTGGGACATGCAGGAGCGACTTCCTCGCCGCAGCGGCAAGCGTGCCGACCTGCTGCTGGACAATCCGCGGTTCCGCGCCGGTTACGACTTCCTGCTGCTGCGCGAAAGCGCTGGCGAACAGACTGATGGCCTGGGTGAATGGTGGACTGACTATCAGGACGCCAATGACAGTGAGCGTCGGGACATGATCCGCGACCTCAGCAGCAAGGATGAAGGCACCGGCGCTCCACGCAAACGTCGCCGCAGCGGTGGCGCCAAGCGCAAACGTGCGGCTGGCGCACCGAGTGCCACGGGCGAGTAATCCATGGAACGCATCTACATCGGCATGGGTAGCAATCTGGCTGATCCAGCCGAACAATTGCGCAGCGCCGTCGAGGCGCTGGCGCAGTTGCCGCAGACCGAACTGGTCGGGGTGTCCGGGTTTTATCAAAGCGACTCGCTCCTGCCCGGTCAACCGCGCTACACCAACGCGGTCGCCGCCCTCGACAGCACACTCCCGCCGCTGGACCTGCTCGATGCATTGCAAGCCATCGAGAACGAACAGGGCCGCGAACGTCTTGAGCGCTGGGGCCCACGCACGCTGGACCTCGACATCGTGCTGTTTGGCGATCGCCTGATCGACGAACCACGCCTCAAGGTGCCGCACTACCATATGCAGGAACGGGCCTTCGTTCTGTATCCGCTGGCCGAACTGACGCCTGCGGATCTGCATCTGGCCGATGGCCGCAGTCTGAAGGCATTACTCGCCGCCTGCCCGTTCGTCGGCCTGGAACGCCTATCCCCAAATTGACAAAAAACCCCTGTGGGAGCGGGCTTGCTCGCGAATGCGGTGTGTCATTCAGCATCAATGGTTACTGTCACACCGCATTCGCGAGCAAGCCCGCTCCCACATTGGTTTTGTGTTGAACACCAGATTGCAGCTGCTGAATCGCATCAGTTACCCCGGTAACACCCCCCGCGTAACAATGCGGTAACACATGCAATTGACTTCCCGAGTTCTCCTCACGACTATAGGCGTCCCGCTGCCGCCAACACGGCGTTGAAGGGCGCAATCCAGGCCTTAAAAGCACGACATCAGAGCGTGCGCCTGTATTTAACGAAGAATCACGCGCGTTACTCGCAGTAGTTTCCAAGCGCCTGAATGAGGAACTTTTCATGCCAGCCATCACCCTGACCACTCTGCAAGGTCTCAAGCAAAAAGGTGAAAAAATCACCATGCTGACCTGCTATGACGCGACCTTCGCCCACGCCTGCAATCAGGCTGGCGTCGAAGTGCTGCTGGTGGGCGACTCCCTCGGCATGGTTCTGCAAGGTCACGACAGCACCCTGCCGGTGACCACCGCGGAAATGGCCTATCACGTGACAGCCGTCAAACGCGGCAACGCCGATGCGCTGATCCTCGCCGACCTGCCGTTCATGGCCTACGCCACCACCGAACAAGCCATGGCCAACAGCGCCCTGTTGATGCAGGCCGGTGCGCACATGGTCAAGGTTGAAGGGGCATTGTGGCTCGCCGACTCGATCCGCCTGCTGGCCGAACGGGGCATCCCGGTGTGCGCGCACATGGGCCTGACACCGCAATCGGTGAACATGCTGGGCGGTTACAAAGTCCAGGGCCGCAGCGAGAACCAGGCGCGGCAGATGCGCGCCGACGCCATCGCGCTGGAACAGGCCGGCGCAGCCATGCTGTTGCTCGAGTGCGTACCGAGCGAACTGGCCCAGGAAATTACCCAGGCAGTGGGCATTCCGGTGATCGGCATCGGCGCCGGCAGTGACACCGATGGCCAGGTCCTGGTCCTGCACGACATGCTCGGCCTGTCCATTACCGGCCGCGTACCTAAATTCGTAAAGAACTTCATGAGCGGCCAGACCAGCATTCACGCTGCACTGAGCGCCTACGTCACTGAAGTCAAAGCCGCTACTTTCCCCGGGATCGAACACGGATTCTCTGCATGAACACCGTAAAAACAGTACGCGAACTGCGAGCCGCCGTGGCTCGCGCCCGCAACGAAGGCAAGCGCATCGGCTTCGTGCCGACCATGGGCAACCTGCACAGCGGTCATGTCGCGCTGATTACCAAAGCGACCCAGCGGGTGGATTTCGTGGTCGCGAGCATTTTCGTCAACCCGCTGCAATTCGGCGCCGGCGAAGACCTCGACAAGTACCCGCGGACCCTGGCCGCCGACCAGGAGAAACTGCTCCAGGCCGGTTGCCACTTGCTGTTTGCGCCAACCGTCGAAGAAATGTACCCCGACGGCATGGCCGGCCAGACCCGCGTCAGCGTCCCGCAACTCTCCGAAGGCCTGTGTGGCGCCAGCCGTCCCGGGCATTTCGAAGGCGTCGCGACGGTCGTCAGCAAGCTGTTCAACATGGTCCAGCCGGACCTGGCGATTTTCGGCCAGAAAGACTACCAGCAACTGGCGGTGATCAAATCCCTGGTCCATGACCTGAACATGCCGGTGCAGATCATTGGCGAGCCGACCGTGCGGGCGGCCGATGGCCTGGCGTTGTCGTCGCGCAATGGTTTCCTCAGCGAAGAGCAGCGGGCCGTTGCGCCGGTGGTGTATCGCGGCCTGAGCCAGATTGCCGAGGCGATCAAACAGGGCGAGCGGGATTTCCCGGCGTTGATCGATGCACAGATCAAGCAGCTCGAAGCGGCGGGTTTGCGCACCGATTACCTGGAAATTCGTCACGCGCAAACCTTGCGCCCGGCGACCCCGGAAGATCGGGACCTGGTGATTCTGGTTGCGGCGTTCCTGGGCACCACACGGTTGATCGACAACCTGCACCTGAACCTCGACGCCCCCGCCTAAACACAAATCCCCTGTAGGAGCCGGCTTGCTGGCGATAGCATCACCTCGGTCCGGCAAATGCACCGCGGTGAGGCCATCGCCAGCAAGCCGGCTCCTACATAGGGCTGCTCCCTCGCGCCTTGTATTGCTGCCCTTTATGCCTTCGGGCAAACTGCCCGCCGTTCGATTCCGACCTGGGAAAACACTCATGCACGCCATCATGCTCAAAGCCAAGCTACATCGCGCCGAAGTCACTCACGCAGTACTCGATTACGAAGGTTCTTGCGCCATCGATGGCGAATGGCTGGACTTGTCCGGTATCCGTGAATACGAACAGATCCAGATTTATAACGTCGACAACGGCGAACGCTTCACCACCTACGCGATTCGTGGCGAGGAAGGCTCGCGCATGATCTCGGTCAACGGTGCTGCCGCGCACAAGGCCAAGGTCGGTGACCGGGTGATCATCTGCGCTTACGCGCATTACAGCGAAGCCGAACTGCTCAATTTCAAGCCGCGCATGCTCTACATGGCGCCAGGCAATGAGCTGAGCCACACCAGCAATGCCATTCCGGTTCAGGTCGCCTGATCGAACCGACGCCACTCCCGTTTGTCGAACCGTTCTCTGCTTTGTGTATAAAAAAGTACCGGGAACGTGTTAGACAAAGTCAAGACAGATCGCAGCGCGAGGTTTACTGTATTCGCCCTGTGTCATTGAAATCGTGTCGACGCAGTTGACCGGACGCCCACCCACAGCGCTCCGGGATTTTTTGTGTTCAAAAAGCCGTTCAAGTAAAAAGGAAACCCGCAGCGATGGCGTACTACCGCACTCCTCATGACGTGACCGCTCTGCCCGCCTGGCAAGCGTTGAATGACCACCGCCAAGCCATGCAGGATTTCAGCATGCGCGAGGCCTTCAATGCCGATCCGCAGCGTTTTACTCAATTCACCCTCAGCAGCTGCGGCCTGTTTCTCGATTACTCGAAGAACCTGATCAACGCCGAGACCCGCAATCTGCTGGTGGGCCTGGCCAATGAAGTCGACCTCAAGGGCGCGATCAAGTCGCTGTTCGACGGCGAAATCGTCAACTCGTCGGAAGGTCGTCCAGCCCTGCACACCGCCCTGCGCCGCCCGGTCGGCGACAAGCTGTCGGTGAACGGCGTCAACGTGATGCCTGAAGTGCACAAAGTGCTGAACCAGATCACCGACCTCGTCGGCCGCATCCACGACGGTTTGTGGCGTGGTTACACCGAGAAGCCGATCACTGACGTGGTGAACATCGGCATCGGTGGCTCGTTCCTCGGCCCTGAGCTGGTGTCTGAAGCGCTGCTGTCCTACGCCCAGAAAGGCGTGCGTTGCCATTACCTGGCAAACATCGATGGCAGCGAGTTCCACGAACTGACCATGAAGCTGCGCGCGGAAACCACGCTGTTCATCGTTTCGTCGAAATCTTTCAACACCCTCGAAACCCTGAAAAATGCCCAGGCCGCTCGCGCCTGGTATCTGGCTCAGGGCGGTTCGGAAGCCGAGTTGTATCGTCACTTCATCGCCGTTTCCAGCAACAATGCAGCGGCCGTGGCGTTCGGTATCCGCGAAGAAAACATCTTCCCGATGTGGGACTGGGTCGGCGGCCGTTACTCGCTGTGGTCGGCCATCGGCTTGCCAATTGCGCTGGCCATCGGCATGTCGAACTTCAAGGAACTGCTGTCCGGCGCCTACACCATGGACCAGCATTTCCAGAGCGCGCCTTTCGACCAGAACATGCCGGTGCTGCTGGCATTGCTCGGCGTCTGGTACGGCAACTTCTGGGGTGCGCAAAGCCACGCAATCCTGCCTTACGACCACTACCTGCGTAACATCACCAAGCATTTGCAACAACTGGACATGGAATCCAACGGCAAGAGCGTGCGCCAGGACGGCACGCCAGTGTCCACCGATACCGGCCCGGTGATCTGGGGCGGCGTGGGTTGCAACGGTCAGCACGCGTATCACCAGTTGCTGCACCAGGGCACCCAACTGATTCCGGCTGACTTCATCGTGCCGATCGTCAGCTTCAACCCGGTGTCCGACCACCACCAGTGGCTGTACGCCAACTGCTTGTCGCAAAGCCAGGCACTGATGCTCGGCAAGACCCTTGCCGAAGCCGAAACCGAGCTGCGTGACAAAGGCATGAGCGAAGAAGACGTGCATAAAATCGCGCCGCACAAGGTGATCCCGGGCAACCGTCCGAGCAACACCCTGGTGGTCGAGCGCATCAGCCCGCGTCGGCTCGGTGCGCTGGTGGCGATGTACGAACACAAAGTCTTCGTGCAAAGCGTGGTCTGGGGCATCAATGCCTTCGATCAGTGGGGCGTGGAGCTGGGTAAAGAGCTGGGCAAAGGCGTCTACAACCGCTTGGTCGGCAGCGAAGAAACCCCGGCTGACGATGCTTCCACCCAAGGCCTGATCAACTACTTCCGCGGTCGCCACCGCGGCTGATCTGACGCCCGCCCACAGGGTTTGTGCCAAACACAAATGCTGTGGGCAACACCCATCCCTGTAGGAGCGAGCCTGCTCGCGATAGCGGTTTGTCATTCAACATCGATGTTGACTGATCCACCGCTATCGCGAGCAGGCTCACTCCCACAGTTGTTTTGTGTATGACTTGAACCCGTTGTTCACTCGGCGCATCTTTAGATCTTGTCGCAAAACAAGAATAAGGAACCGTCATGTTCGATATCAGCACGTTCCCCAAAGCCGATGCCGTCCGCCGGGCTGCAAACCTAAGTCAAGACGACTACCACCGCCTCTACCGCCAATCCATCGAGCACCCCAGTGAGTTCTGGGCCGAGCAGGCCACCCGCTTTCTCGACTGGAGCACGCCGTGGGACACCGTCCAGCGCTATAACCTGAAAACCGGTGAGGCCAGCTGGTTTGCCGGTGGCAAACTGAACGTCAGTTACAACTGCATCGACCGTCATCTGGAAACACGCGGCGATCAGATCGCAATCCTCTGGGAAGGCGACGATCCCGCCGAATCCGTGCAGATCACCTACAAAAAACTCCATCACAACGTCTGTCGCCTGGCCAACGTGCTCAAAAGCCGTGGCGTGAAAAAGGGTGACCGCGTGTGCATCTACATGCCGATGATTCCGGAAGCGGCCTACGCCATGCTCGCCTGCACGCGGATCGGCGCGGTGCATTCGGTGGTGTTCGGTGGCTTCTCTCCAGACTCTGTGCGCGACCGGATTCTCGACGCCGACTGCCGCACGGTGATCACCGCCGACGAAGGTGTGCGCGGCGGAAAATTCGTACCGCTCAAGCAGAATGTCGACCAGGCACTGCAAAGTTGCCCGAACGTCAGCACCGTCATCGTCGTCGAACGCACCCAAGGCGAAGTGAACTGGGTTGAAGGTCGTGACCTCTGGTATCACCAGGCGCTGCGCGACGTCAGCGACGACTGCCCGCCGGAGCCGATGGACGCCGAGGACTCGCTGTTCATCCTCTACACCTCCGGCAGCACCGGCAAACCCAAAGGCGTGCTGCACACCACCGGCGGCTATCTGCTGCAAGCGGCGATGACCTTCAAGTACGTGCTCGACTACCGCGAAGGCGAAGTCTTCTGGTGCACCGCCGACGTCGGCTGGGTCACCGGCCACAGTTACATCGTCTATGGCCCGCTGGCCAACGGCGCGACCACGCTGATCTTCGAAGGCGTGCCGAGTTACCCGAGCAGTTCGCGCTTCTGGCAGGTGATCGACAAACACCACGTCAACATTTTCTACACCGCCCCGACTGCGCTGCGCTCGCTGATGCGTGAAGGCCCCGAGCCGTTGAAGGAAACTTCTCGCCAGAGCCTCAGATTACTCGGCAGCGTCGGCGAGCCGATCAACCCGGAAGCGTGGGATTGGTACTTTAACGTCGTCGGCGAACAGCGTTGCCCGATCGTCGACACCTGGTGGCAGACCGAAACCGGCGGCATCATGCTCAGCCCGCTGGTCAGCGCGCAACGGATCAAACCCGGCTGCGCCACACAACCGATGTTCGGCGTGCAACCGGTGTTGCTGGATGAAACGGGCAAGGAAATCAAAGGCGCCGGCAGCGGCGTGCTGGCGATCAAATCCAGCTGGCCGGCGCAGATCCGCAGCGTCTATGGCGATCCGCAACGAATGGTCGACACCTACTTCAAGCCTTACCCCGGTTACTACTTCACCGGTGACGGCGCGCGGCGCGATGAGGATGGCGATTACTGGATCACCGGGCGCATCGACGACGTGATCAACGTCTCCGGGCACCGCATCGGCACCGCGGAAGTAGAAAGCGCGCTGGTGTTGCACGACAGCATCGCCGAAGCCGCCGTGGTCGGTTATCCCCACGACATCAAGGGCCAAGGCATCTATGCCTTCATCACGCCCATGAACGGCACCGAGCCCAATGACGAACTGAAGAAAGAACTGTTGGCCCACGTCAGCAAGGAAATCGGCAGCTTCGCCAAACCGGACTTGATCCAGTGGGCCCCGGCCTTGCCGAAAACCCGTTCAGGCAAAATCATGCGGCGCATTCTGCGCAAGATCGCCTGCAACGAACTCGACAGCCTCGGTGACACCTCGACCCTCGCCGACCCGAGTGTGGTTCAGGAGTTGGTCGACAAACGCCTGAACCAATAATTTCCTTGTTTCAAAAACCTGCGCGGCCGTTAATGGCCGCGTCTCCTTTTTCGCCACTGAGTCGCCATGGAATTCATCCGTACCCGCATCGAAACCCAGCTCATGAGCCTGACCGGTCTGTCCTTGGGCAAGCTCGACCTGGAAAATCCCAAAGGCGATCCTGGCCTGTTCGGTCCCGATTCGATGAGTTGGCAAGTCCATGGCGATTTCAGCAGCATGCTGATCGGTGGCATCAGTGCGCTGATGCTGCAAGCCCTGCATCCACTGGCCCTGGCCGGGGTCTGGGATCACTCGAATTTTCGCGAAGACATGATCGGCCGATTGCGCCGTACCAGTCAGTTCATCTCCGGAACGACGTTCGGTTCGCGCAAAGACGCCGACTGGCTGATCGAGAAGGTCCGCACCATTCACCTGCAAGTGGTCGGCATTGCGCCAGACGGCCGGCCTTACGCCGCCAGCGATCCCGACTTGCTGACGTGGGTGCACGTGGCCGAGGTCAGCAACTTCCTCGCCGCGCATCTGCGTTATCGCAATCCGCACCTTTCATGGGTAGATCAGGACCGTTACTACGGCGAAATCGCACTGGTTGCCGAACGCTTGGGCGCCCGCGATGTGCCGCGCAGCCGCAAGGAAATCGCTGATTACCTTGAACGAATCCGCCCGCAACTGCTGTGCGACCAGCGCAGTCGCGAGGTGTTGCGACTGCTGTTGAACGCGCCCGCCCCCAGCCGTCTGGCCAAACCGTTTGGCGGCTTGATGATGCAGGCCGGGATCGATCTGCTGCCGGACTGGGCCAGTGACATGCTCGGCGTCAATCAGAACCCGTTGCAACGCCAACTGATCCGCGCCAGCGTCAGGCGCAGTGCGCCGATGTTGCGCTGGGCGATGCGTAATGGCTCGGTGCAGCGGGCCAAGCGGCGGATGGGGCTACTGAGCTGACCCGCCGCCCCTGCATCGATATGCCTGTGGCGAGGAAGCTTGCTCCCGCTCGAGTGCGAAGCGCTCGCGAAAATCCCCGATAAGGGCTGAGATTTTGGGGCCGCTGCGCAGCCCAGCGGGAGCAAGCTCCCTCGCCACAGAGCACCTCGCTCCCCTGCCAAGCTGTTAAACTCCCGCGCCAAATTCCCTCCTGCAAGGCGCCAGCATGTCTTCCTTGAATCAGGCGCTGCGCGCCGCCCTCGAACATCGCCAGGACCTGCTCGCCGAGCTGCATCAGCAAGGCACCGATTGCTATCGTCTGTTCCACGGCAGCCAGGAAGGCGCCGGTGGCCTGACCATCGACCGCTACGGCCCGCAATTGCTGGTGCAAAGTTTCCACCAGGCGCTGGAGCGTGACGCGCTGCTGCAACTGCACGAGACCATCAATCAACACCTGGGCCTCGAGACGCTGCTGGTCTACAACGACCGCTCCCGTGGCAACTCGCGGATTGACCGCGAAGACACCGTCTACCGCGCCGACGAGGCGGCCCTGCAGGACCTGATCGGCCACGAATGGGGCCTGAACTACCGGGTTAGCGGCCGTCATCCCGGCCAGGACCCGCTGCTGTTCCTCGACCTGCGCAATACGCGCGGCTGGGTCAAGGAGCACAGCAAAAACAAAAGCGTGCTCAACCTGTTCGCCTACACCTGCGGTGTCGGTCTGAGCGCTGCGGCCGGTGGCGCTCGCGAGGTCTGCAACCTGGATTTCGCCGAGGGCAATCTGGCGGTCGGTCGCCAGAACGGTCTGCTCAATCCGCAATTGCCTGCGATGGAGTTCATCCAGTCCGATTACTTCCCGGCCATCCGTCAACTGGCGGGCCTGCCGATCAGTCAACGGCGCGGGCAGAAACTGCCAAGTTACACGCGTCTTGAACAGCGTCAGTACGATCTGGTGCTGCTCGATCCACCCGCCTGGGCCAAGAGCGCGTTCGGCACGGTCGACCTGCTGCGCGACTACCAGAGCCTGCTCAAACCGGCGCTGCTGACCACCGCCGACAACGGCGTGCTGATCTGCTGCAACAACCTGGCAAAGGTCAGCATGGACGATTGGCGCGAACAGGTTTTACGTTGCGCGGAGAAGGCCGGGCGTCCGGTGCGTGAGTGGACCGTCATGAAGCCGGGCGGCGATTTCCCGTCGATGGATCAACAGCCGCCGCTGAAAACGTTGATTCTGCAACTCTGATCACGCAGGAAATTTCCTACGCTAATTTCTGAAAAACCAGAAGAGTGCGATCACTTCGGAACCGGAAACGCGTGCCATACTCCAACGCACTCCGATTCAGACAGATGAAGCCGCACATGCCCAAAGGATTGATTCGCGCTATTGGCGCATTGTTGACTGCTCTGGCCCTTTATAGCCTGCTGGGGTTTCTGATTTTACCGGGCATCGCGTTGCGGGTCGCCAATCAGCAATTGGCCAATTACGCCACGATGCCCGCCACGATTTCCCGGATCGAACTCAACCCTTTCAGCCTGGAAGTGACCCTCTGGGGCCTGATCATCGGCGAGCCGGGCAAGGAACAGGTCGGTTTTGAACGCCTGTATGCCAACTTGCAGATCGACAGCCTGTGGACCAAGGCGCTGCACCTGTCCGATATCGAAATCGACAAACCCAAGACCGAAATCCTCTTCGGCAAGGACGGCAAGCTCAATCTGCTGGGCCTGTTCAAGATCCCCGCCAGTGAACCAACCCCGGCTGACCCGGACGCCAAGCCGTTTCCGTTGCGCATCGAGCGGATCAAACTGGCTGACGGCTATGTGCACTTTCAGGACGCACGGCCCAGCGAGCCTATCGAATTCCTCTACGACAAACTCGACTTCGAGCTGAAGAACCTCAGCACGCTGCCGGAAGATAACGCCGACATGACCTTGGTAGCCGTCG
This sequence comes from Pseudomonas sp. LBUM1660, assembly GCF_059695935.1. Classification (NCBI taxonomy): domain Bacteria; kingdom Pseudomonadati; phylum Pseudomonadota; class Gammaproteobacteria; order Pseudomonadales; family Pseudomonadaceae; genus Pseudomonas; species Pseudomonas sp. LBUM1660. Next base: position 5,401,357 of record NZ_CP166795.1, read on the forward strand.
GCCCGGCAGGCGGGCAGATCGACTGGACCGGCAATTTCAGCCTGATCCCGATTGCCTCCGAAGGTAAGTTGAAAGTCACCGATGCCAACATGAAAGTCTGGTGGCCGTACGTGCGCGACTCGTTGCCGCTGGACCTGGAAAACGGCACCTTGAACCTGAGCACCGACTACAAACTGAACCTGTCCAAAGAAACCGAACTGCTGCTGAGCAACGTGGCGCTCAGCATCGCCCCGTTCAACATCAAGGCGCCGGACGGGCGGCCGCTGGCCAAGCTTGCGCGTCTGGACGTCAGCGAAACCACCGTGGACCTGGCCAAGCAGCAAGTGGTGGTCGGCAAGATCCGCAGCCAGAAACTCGAAACCTGGGCCGCCCTCGAAGCAGATGGGCAACTGGACTGGCAAAAACTGTTCGCCAGCCAACCGTCCAAGGCAGCCGTGAAGGCTGATGCAGAGCCGACCAGCACGCCGGCGGCCGCCGACTCACCAAAACCAGAACCCGCGCCACCGAGCAAACCGTGGCAAGTCCTGCTCAAAGACGTACAACTGCGCGATTACCAGGTGCATCTGGCCGATCGTAAAGCGCAACCCGCCGTAGCATTGGACGTTGGCCCGCTGAACCTCGACTTGCAGAACTTCGACAGCCTCAACGGCTCGCCTTTCAACCTCAAGCTCGACACCGGCGTGGGCAAACAAGGCAAGCTCATGGCCGACGGCGTGGTCAATCTGGCACCGGTCAGCGCCAAAATGAACGTGCAGACCAAGGACATCGACCTGCGTGTCGCCCAGTCCTACATCAACCCGTTCATTCGCCTGGAACTGCGCAGCGGCATGCTCGGCAGTGATCTGGCGGTCGATCTGAAAAGCACCGAGCCATTGGCGTTCAGCGTCACCGGTAAAGCGCAGGTCGATCAACTGCACACCCTCGACACCCTCAAGACCCGCGACTTCCTCAAGTGGCAGCAGTTGGTGATCGAAGGCCTGAACTATCAACACGGCGACAGCCTGTCGATCGACAAGGTCAACTTGTTCCAGCCTTACGCGCGCTTCATGATCAACGATGACCGCACCACCAACATCGATGACCTGCTGATCCCGCAACCGGCCGACACCGCAGTTGCCAAGACCGCCGCAGCCAAACCTGCCAGCAAGGACAAACCGCTGGGCATCCACATTGGCGGCATTGCTATCAATGACGGTTCGGCGAACTTCGCCGACTTCAGCCTGACCCCGAACTTCGCCACGGCCGTGCAACAGCTCAACGGGCAGATCGGCACCATCGACAGCCGTCAGGCAAAACCGGCCAGCGTCGATATCAAAGGCAAGGTCGACCGCTACGCGCCAGTGACCATCAAGGGTTCGGTCAATCCGTTCGACCCGATGTCCAGCCTCGACATCGCCACCAGTTTCAAACGCGTGGAACTGACCACGCTGACGCCCTACTCCGGCAAGTTCGCCGGTTACCGCATCCGCAAGGGCCGGCTCAATCTCGACCTGCATTACATAATCGTCAAGGGTCAGCTCAAGGCCGAAAACAAAGTGGTCGTCGAGCAACTGCAACTGGGTGAGAAGGTCGACAGTCCGGACGCTGTAAGCCTGCCGCTGAAACTGGCGATCGCGTTGCTCAAGGACATCGACGGCAAGATTTCCATCGAGCTGCCGGTAACCGGCGACTTGAACAATCCGCAGTTCAGCGTCATGCCGATTGTCTGGCAGACCCTGCGCAATCTGATCGTCAAGGCGGCTGCAGCGCCGTTCAAAATGATTGGCGGGCTGGTCAGTGGCGGGGGTTCCGAAGATTTGGGCACTGTCTCGTTTGCGCCGGGTTCAAGCGAACTGAGCAAGGACGCCGAGGCTTCACTGATCAAACTGTCCCAGGCACTCAAGGAACGTCCGGCCCTGCGCCTGGAAATCGAGGGTACCGCGGCCGCCAACAGCGATGGCCCACTGATTGCCGAGCAACGGCTTGAGCGCGAATACCAGTACAACTACTACAAAATGCTCCAGCGACGCGGTGACAAGGTTCCAGCCCAGGCTTCATTGCTGCAAGTGCCGGACGGCGAGAAAGGTCCGCTACTGGAAGGGATCTACCGCACGCGTCTGAAGAACCAGCCACCGGCTGAATGGAAGGATCTGGGCAAGGAAGAACGCAGCGCAAAAATGCGTGCAGACGTGATCAAATTCTGGAGCTCCAGCGATGTGCTGTTGCGCCAGTTGGGTCAGGAACGCGCCAGCAGCATCAAGGATTACCTGGTGGACAAGGCGCAAATGGCCGATGACCGTGTCTACTTCATCGACGCCCAACTGGGCGAGGCGCAAAGTGACGGTCGGGTGGTGACGCCGATGCACCTGGATGCCGAGTGATGATCAGACGATTGCTAATGAGCCTGACCCTCGCACTGGTCGCCAGTCAGGCCTCGGCGGCCGATACCCTGCGTTGCGGCAGTCAATTGGTCAGTGTTGGCGACCGGTCCAGCGAAGTGCTGCAGAAGTGCGGTGACCCGGTCAGCCGCGATCTGCTGGGCTACAAGCGCAGCGCCAACAGGCGGGAAGAGTTTCAGGTCGAGGAATGGACCTACGGGCCCAATGGCGGGATGTATCAATACCTGCGGTTTGAAGGTAATCGGCTGAAACAGATCACCAGCAAGCGCGGTAACTGAACCCACTATCCAAAGTGGGCACATACAAATGTAGGAGTGAGCCTGCTCGCCATAGCGGTTCGTCCTTCAGCATTGATGTTGGCTGACACACCGCTATCGCGAGCAGGCTCACTCCCACATTGGTTATTGCGACGCCCACAATAGAACAGGCCCCCGACACGAATGTCGGAGGCCTGTAATGGCCACATCCTTGTGGCCTTTCGCATGAACTCTCCAGATGCGGCTGGCGTATTGCTCGGCCCGCCTGCCGCGCCTTCTCCCAGTCCAGGCGAGAAGTCTTGCGTTACTCGGCTTTCAGGCCGTCAGCGGAGACCGCCTGGACGCCTTTGATTTTCTTGGCGATAGCCACGGCGGTGGTTTTCTGAGCGTCAGTCACTGCAACAGTGGACGACAGGGAAACAACACCTTTGTTGGTCTCAACCTTGATGTCAGTACCAGGAATGCCTTTTTCGGTTACCAGGTCTGCTTTGACTTTGGTGGTGATCCAGGTGTCGGAGGTAGCTTCTTTGGCTTGGGTCACTTCACCGGCGGCCAGGACCATTGGTGCCTGAGTCGCTTGGGTCTGTGCGAATGCAGCGTTGGCCATGGTCAGGGTCAGCGCGGTAGCAGTAGCGGCAGCGATAGCGAACTTCTTCATACGAGTAACTCCTGTTTTTCTAGAAAGTCTGCTGCGTGTCTTGTCAGCAGGGTTACTGGGTATATTGCGAACGCTGTGCCAACTTTAAAACAGACAATAAATCGTTAGAAAACAATTACTTATGAAATTTACTGTTTTTCGGAATCATGCAAATTGCATGACTTCGAGATTCTCTGCATGCAAGTTGCGGGTTTTGCCGCAGGCGTAAGGCCATGAATTGTCGAGAATTTCTGTCTTTCACGTGTTTCCCCCTACGACGGACAAAAAAAATGCCCGGTCTTTGCAGACCGGGCACTCATTAAACCGCCGAGAAACTACGTCCCAGTGGCGTTACAACCCTTCGGCGCGTAATCAGGCGCAACCGTGGTGCCGCATGTCCAGCCAGTCAACGTGCGCGACAGGGTGATTGTCTTGCTCAAGACCGGGCCGGGCGCATTGAGAATCGTGCAAGCGATAGAACCGGTACCATCAGTCGCTACGCCAGAAGCCGTAGTGGTGCAGTTAGAGGTAGTGGCTGTTCCTCCGACCTTCGTCAAATCCGGATTAGTGCCGGAATTCATAAGGTCTTCGAACGGCACTTTCAACGCCGTGATCTCTGCCAGGCCGGCCGTCACTTTGGCACGTGCTTGATATTTCGAATAAGCCGGCAACGCAAACGTCGCCAGAATCCCGATGATCGCCACCACGATCAGCAGTTCGATCAGGGTAAAACCTTTTTGAGTGTTCATAGACAGGCTCCATGCATGAGTCGAAATCTCATGATCTGAATGAGCTTCAGCACACCCCGTGCCAAGCGCAGCGCCCCTTGTTGGCGGGGCTCGAAGCCAGGTCAAAGACCTTTCCTACCCCCAGGATCCGCACTATCTGACACTATTTGTCACCTGACGGCCGCTGGTTTGGCTCAGCTCCTTGACTAGGCTATAAGTCATGAACTGTCTGCGTCCGGTATCCCCATGAATGACATCGCCCTAAGCGGTCTGGCCAAGCAACTGGTCCTGGCCGAACTGCTCACCGACCAAAGCGCGCAACAGGCGTTTCAGCAAGCCCAACGCAGCAAAATCTCCCTGGTCAGTTACCTGGTGCAGAACAAGCTGGTGAAGAGTCGGCAGGTCGCCGAGATTGCGTCGGAGCATTTCGGTATGGCGCTGCTCGACCTCAATTGCCTGGACAAGGAAACCCAACCCCGAGGGCTGGTCAGTGAGAAGCTGATCCGTCAGCACCACGCCCTGCCCCTCTGGCGCCGTGGCAACAAACTGTTCGTGGGGATTTCCGACCCGACCAATCATCAAGCCATCAATGACATCCAGTTCAGCACCGGGTTGAACACCGAAGCCATCCTGGTGGAGGACGACAAACTCAGCGACGCCATCGAGAAATTCTTCGACAGCCATTCCACCGGCCTCGAAGACATGGCCGATGTAGACCTTGACGGGCTGGACATCGAGTCGGTCGATGACAACAAAAAGGACTCCATCGCAGGCCAGGATGCCGATGACGCGCCAGTGGTGCGCTTCGTCCACAAGATGTTGCTCGATGCGATCAAAAGCGGTTCTTCCGACCTGCATTTCGAGCCCTACGAAAAAACCTACCGGGTGCGGATGCGCACCGACGGCATGCTGCGAGAAGTCGCCAGGCCGCCGAGCCAACTGGCCAACCGCATCGCGGCGCGGCTGAAAGTCATGGCCAGCCTCGACATCTCCGAGCGGCGCAAACCCCAGGACGGGCGGATCAAGATGCGTCTGTCCAAGACCAAGTCCATCGACTTCCGGGTCAACACCCTGCCGACCCTTTGGGGCGAGAAAGTGGTGATCCGGATCCTCGACCCGTCCAGCGCACAAATGGGCATCGACGCCCTCGGCTACGAGCCTGAACAGAAAGACTTGTACATGGCCGCGCTGAAGCAGCCACAGGGGATGATCCTGGTCACCGGGCCGACCGGCTCAGGCAAAACCGTGTCGCTCTACACCGGCCTGAATATCCTCAACACCGTGGACATCAACATCTCCACCGCCGAAGACCCGGTGGAGATCAACATGGAAGGCATCAACCAGGTCAACGTCAATCCCAAACAAGGGCTGGATTTCGCCCAGGCACTGCGCTCGTTCCTGCGTCAGGACCCGGACGTGATCATGGTCGGCGAAATTCGCGACCTCGAAACCGCCGAAATCGCCATCAAGGCCGCCCAGACCGGGCACATGGTGCTTTCCACCCTGCACACCAACAGCGCCGCGGAAACCCTGACCCGCCTGCACAACATGGGCATTCAGGGCTTCAACATCGCCACCTCGATCACCCTGATCATCGCCCAGCGGCTGGCGCGAAAACTGTGCAGCCATTGCAAGAAACCCATCGAGATTCCCCGCGAAACGCTGCTCAAGGAAGGCTTCCCCGAGGAACGCATCGGCTCGTTCACGATCTATGAGCCGGTCGGCTGCGATCAATGCAACCGCGGTTACAAAGGGCGAGTGGGGATTTATGAAGTGGTGAAGAACACACCGGACCTGCAACGGCTGATCATGGCCGAAGGCAACTCACTGGAAATCGACATCCAGATGCGCAAGGACGGTTTTAATGACTTGCGCACCTCGGGCTTGATCAAGGCCATGCAAGGCGTCACCAGCCTTGAAGAAATCAACCGGGTCACCAAGGACTGAACATGGCGGTCAAAGCAGCAAAAATCAGTGTCTACGCCTGGGAAGGAACGGACAGGAAAGGTTCCAGAATGACCGGCGAGTTGAGCGGTCTCAACCCGGCGTTGATCAAGGCTCAGTTGCGCAAGCAGGGGATCAACCCCGGCAAGGTGCGCAAGAAATCCGTCTCGATTTTCAGCTTCGGCAAACGTATCAAGGCTCAGGAAATCGCCCTGTTTACCCGGCAGATGGCAACGATGATGAAAGCCGGTGTGCCTCTGCTGCAATCGTTCGACATCATCGGCGAAGGCTTCGATAACCCGGCCATGCGTAAATTGGTGGACGAGGTGAAACAGGAAGTCGCGGCGGGTAACAGCTTCGCCGCTTCCCTGCGCAAAAAGCCGCAGTATTTCGATGAGCTGTACTGCAACCTCGTAGACGCGGGTGAGCAGGCCGGCGCTCTGGACACTTTGCTGGAACGGGTGGCGACCTATAAGGAAAAGAGCGAAAGCCTCAAGGCCAAGATCAAGAAAGCCATGACCTACCCGCTGGCCGTGGTCTTTGTGGCGATCATTGTCACCGGGATTCTGCTGGTGAAGGTGGTGCCGCAGTTCGAGTCGGTGTTCAAGGGCTTTGGCGCCGAATTGCCGGCCTTCACCGTGATGGTCATCGGCTTGTCGGAGTTCATGCAGGCGTGGTGGTGGATGATGCTCGGCGTGTTGATCGCCGCCCTCTTCGGTGTACGCCACGCGTTCAAAACATCCCAAGGCTTTCGGGACAGGATGGACACCTGGCTGCTGAAACTGCCGCTGATCGGCACGTTGATGTACAAGTCTGCCGTGGCCCGTTACGCCCGCACCCTGTCGACCACGTTCGCCGCCGGCGTGCCACTGGTCGAGGCTCTGGAATCGGTGGCCGGCGCGACCGGCAACATCGTGTTCAAGCGAGCGGTGCTGCGGATCAAGCAGGATGTGTCGACCGGCATGCAGCTCAATTTCTCCATGCGCACCTCGGGCATCTTTCCCAGCATGGCGATTCAGCTGACCGCCATTGGCGAAGAGTCCGGTGCACTGGACGACATGCTCGATAAGGTCGCGAGCTTCTACGAGGATGAAGTGGACAATATGGTCGATAACCTCACCAGCCTGATGGAGCCGTTCATCATGGTGGTGCTGGGTGTTATTGTCGGTGGCCTGGTGGTTGCGATGTACCTGCCCATCTTCCAACTCGGCTCAGCGATCTGACATGCCCTTGAACGAAATCCTGAACCTCTATCCGCTGGCGTTCGTGGTCATCGCCCTGGCGGTCGGCCTGCTGATCGGCAGCTTTCTCAACGTGGTGGTCTGGCGCCTGCCGAAAATGCTCGACCGCGAATGGCGGCTGCAAGCCCATGACGTGTTGGGCGTACCACCCGAGGCGCCGGGCCCGGCCTACAACCTGATACTGCCTCATTCCCACTGCCCGCAGTGCGACCATCGAATCCGCGCCTGGGAAAACATTCCGCTGCTCAGTTATCTGTTTCTACGAGGGCGATGCTCGAACTGCACCACGCCGATCAGCAAGCGCTATCCATTGACCGAATTGGCCTGCGGATTGATCTCGGCGTTTATCGCCTGGCATTTCGGCTTCGGCTGGCAGGCCTGCATGGTGCTGGTGCTGACCTGGGGCTTGCTGGCCATGAGTCTGATCGACGCCGAGCACCAACTGCTGCCGGATGTGTTGGTGCTGCCGCTGCTGTGGCTGGGGTTGATCGTCAACAGCTTCGGGTTGTTCGTGTCATTGCATGAAGCGTTGTGGGGCGCAGTGGCCGGTTACATGACGTTGTGGTCAGTGTTCTGGCTGTTCAAGCTGCTCACCGGCAAGGACGGCATCGGCCATGGCGATTTCAAGTTACTGGCCCTGCTCGGGGCCTGGGGCGGCTGGCAGATACTGCCGCTGACCCTCCTCCTGTCATCGCTCGTGGGCGCCATCAGCGGGGTGATTTTGCTGCGACTGCGCAACGCGAAAACCTCGACACCGATCCCCTTCGGACCCTTTCTGGCAATTGCCGGCTGGATTGCCTTGCTCTGGGGTGGTCAAATAACCGGCTTCTATTGGCAGTTTGTCGGTTTGAAATGAATACCCCTGTGGAAAAACCCTGGATTCTGGGCCTGACCGGCGGCATCGGCAGCGGCAAAAGCGCGGCTGCCCAGCACTTCATCGACCTGGGCGTGCACGTAGTGGACGCCGATCACGCAGCCCGTTGGGTCGTGGAGCCGGGACGCCCGGCGCTGGCGAAGATCGCTGAACATTTCGGCCCCGGCGTGTTGCAAGCCGACGGACAACTGGACCGCGCGGCGTTGCGCAAACTGATCTTCGAGGTGCCGGAGGAGCGCCGCTGGCTCGAAGCGTTGTTGCATCCGCTGATCGCCAAGGAAATCGCCGATCACCTGGCCAAGGCACAATCGCCTTACGCGATTCTGGTTTCGCCATTGCTGATCGAGTCCGGGCAGTACGCAATGACCCAGCGGGTGCTGGTGATCGACGCCCCGGAACAGCTACAGATCGAACGCACCTTGCAGCGTGACCAGACCAGCGAGCAACAGGTCCAGGCGATCCTCAAGGCGCAATCCAGCCGCCAGGACCGCGTGAGCCACGCCGACGATGTGGTGGTCAACGACCGCGACCTCGCCTGGCTGCACAGCGAGGTCGAACGCCTGCATCACTTTTACCTTACTTTGCGTGGAGGCCAGTCATGAGCCAGATCCCAATCGTCGAATGCCCAACTTGCGGCGCCCCCGTTGAATTTAGCCCGGAGAGCAAATTCCGGCCGTTCTGTTCGGACCGTTGCAAACTGATCGACCTGGGCGCCTGGGCGTCGGAAGAACACAAGATTCCGGTCAGCCCGGACGCCGAAGACGATATGTTCAGCGAAGACTTCGAACCGCGTCACTGACACTCAAGGCCGCATAAAGCCGTAGTCCTGGTCTTCATCGAGGTTTTCCGCGAGAAAACGCAACTCGTCGGCCAGGTCTTCGGCGCTGCGCACTGTCTTGCTCTGCTGCACCACCGCGCTGAGCAAGGCGCGCAGGCTCAATCCCGGATCAAACCCCACTTCCTGCGCGCTATCCAGGCTCTGACGCAACTCCTGCCTTGCCCATTCGTACACACTCATTTCGATGCTCCTGAGGTTTTGTGGAGCATGAAAGCGTCAGCGTTTTATCGATTTGATGTGGATCAAGACTTGGGGTCGTCGTCTTTCCAGGGTGCCGAAAGGTAGCGTGTGCGATTGAAGGTCTCCAGCCATTCCGGGCTGAACACGACCAGCGCGCTGACAATCATGCCGTTGATGAAGGCTTCCGGAAAAATCAGCAGCCACAGATAACCGACAAAATCTTCCAGCCAATACGGCATCTCGAAACGTTCGTTGAACCACAACAGCCACAGCGCCAGCAATAGACACAGCAGGGCTGACAGCGCCGCTGCGAAGAAGCCGGACACGAAGATATACACAAAGGGATTACGCGGCTGCGCGCGCTCGACCAGGAGGGCACAGCACTCGGTCACCAGCACCGGCAGCACAATCAGCAGTGCCCCGTTTACCCCGACGGCCGCCAGGTCCTGACGCCCGAGCAGCACCAGCCCGCATTGCGCCACCAAGGCGCCGACGATCGCCAGCGGCCAGTCCAGCAGCAACGTCACGGCCGTCATGCCAATGAAGTGATACGACACGCCCGTATCGAAATCACGTCGGACCAGCCACAGCATGAACAGCGCGAACACCGTGCCAAACAGCAAATGCTGACGGCGGCTGTCGGTGAACAGCTCAACCCACGGCACACGCCAGATGGCCCAGAGCAGCACGGGCACATAAATCAGCCAGCCGACTGTCAGCGTTTGCAGGGACAGCAGCTCGGCACCGATCATGGTCGAACCTTCTCCAGCGCCTCATGCAGCTGCGCAGCCGTGGCATATTCGTGTTGCGCAACCAATTGACCGTCTTTGAGTTGCAGCCACAGCACTTTATCCACAGCCCCGGGATAGCGCGGCGCCACACGGCCCTCTCGGTCCAGCATGACCCGGTAGGCATAATCGCGCATGGCCGGAACGGCAAACATCTTCGCGATCAGCCGTGGCATGCGCTGGATGTCCGCTAAAAACACGACGTGTCGCGCCTCCAGATAACCCTTGGGCTGGCCTTGCAGCGCAGCGTCAACCAGTTTCGCGGCGTCCATGCTTCGCGCCACCAGCAGCGTCTGAGTCTGATTATCGAGCGTGTAGGCCTGGTCGAACTGATCGAGCAAGGTCCAGGGCGCCAGTCGCTCGCCCACCTCCAGTGCATGGGCCCATAAGGGCAGAAGACTCAACAGTAACACCGGCCAATATTTCACGTTAACCCCCCTTGTCAGATCAATTACCCATACTGGCCATCAGTCTACACCGCCCGTTCCGACTGCCCAGTGACGTCCTTTGCCGGTAAACGCTTTCAGCTTGTCGCATTTGAACGCTAAGCTTGGGCCTATGGATGACTCAGATTATTTACGCCTGCTGACCATCGCGGCCGAGCAAGCCAACGCCTTTCTGTCCAATGCCCGCAAATGGGAGCGTGAGCGTTGGGTCTGCCAACGCCTGCTGCAAGGCCTGAACATTCCCTATCGCGCCGACGAGTTCGCCCCTGCCGGGGAGCCGCCGGACGTACTGTTTCGTGACGCCAGCTTCGAGGTGTTTTTCGTCCTCGACGAAGGCCGGCGCCTCAATGACGAATGGCGCGATGAACTGCAACGCCGGCGCAGCGCGTTTTCCCTAAGCCAGCTCGTGCGTCGCGAGGCCAAGCCCCGGCGCATTCCCGCCAATGAATTCCTGCTGAGACTGGCGCCGACCTTGCGTAAAAAAGCCCACAACTACAAAGAGCGCGGCATGGACCTGGGGGAGCTGGACATCATCGCCTTCGCCAGCCTCAAGCGTGAAGTGCTCGACCTCAACAGCCATTTCCCGCCGCCGACCGAATACCTGCGTCAGGGATGGCGATCACTGTCGCTGGTCGGCCCGACCTTCGCCCGAGTGCTGTTCGCCCACCCGGACGCCCCGGATTTCCTGCGCAGTAACCTTGGCCGCAGCATCGTTTTCGACGTCGGGATCAGCCTGTGAGCCCGTTGCAGGCATTAATCGCCGAAGTCCCACAAATGGGCCGCGTGCGCTGGATCGGCGTGCGCCCGGAACCTCACGTGCCGATGATCGAACTGGATGCCGTGGAGGCACGACTTGAAGCCGGCCTGACCGGCGACCGAGCCCGCCCCGGTGTACGTAACGCACGGCAAGTGACACTGATTCAATGGGAGCACCTGCCGGTAATCAGCTCGCTGATGGGCCGCCCGCACGACCAACCGGTCTTGCCTGAAGAGTTGCGGCGCAACCTCGTTATCAGCGGTATCAACCTGTTCAGCCTCAAGGGTCGTCGTTTCCGCATCGGCCAGGCCATTTTCGAAACCACCGGCTGGTGCCAGCCTTGCGCGCGCCTGCAGAACAACCTGGGCCCCGGGACGTTTCAGGCCGTTCGCGGACATGGCGGAATCACAGCCCGAGTGCTACAAGGTGGAATCATTCGCCTGGACGACAGGGTGAGCGTCGAGCCCATCCCCGACAGCGGCTATGCTCCGTTCAACGTTCGTTAATCAGCCTGTAGCTTCTACACCTTCAGCAACGTCTACCTGACGAGGCCCAATATGACCAGCCACCTGAACCCCGACGACCAGAAGCATGTCGAAGAGTACCTGCACCTGTCCCAGCACCGAGTCGAGCGCCGGCCTTTCCGGCCGTGGATGCTCCTGGTGGTGGTGTTGGCAGTGACCATTGGTTTAGGCCTGTTGAGCCGATTTATCAGTTACCTGACGCTATGAGCAGCTTCGCGCTCGCTCGGGTAATTGCACCGATTTCTTTTAGCCTTGCGAGATATCCCTATGACTCATCGTATTGTCATCGTTGGCGGCGGCGCCGGCGGTCTGGAGTTGGCTACCCGTCTGGGTAAGACTCTGGGCAAACGTGGCACGGCCAGTGTGATGCTGGTCGACGCGAACCTGACCCACATCTGGAAGCCGTTGTTGCACGAAGTGGCGGCCGGGTCGCTGAACTCTTCCGAAGACGAACTCAACTATGTTGCCCAGGCGAAATGGAACCACTTCGAGTTCCAGCTGGGGCGCATGAGCGGGCTCGATCGCGAACAGAAGAAAATCCAGCTGGCCGCCACCTACGACGAGGCAGGCCTGGAACTGGTGCCGGCGCGTGAAGTGGCTTACGACTCGCTGGTGATTGCCGTCGGCAGTACCACCAACGATTTCGGTACGCAGGGCGCGGCGCAGCATTGCCTGTTTCTCGACACCCGCAAGCAGGCCGAGCGTTTCCATCAGCAACTGCTCAATCACTACCTGCGCGCTCATGCCGGGCAGACCGACAAGGTCGAGCAGATCAGCGTCGCCATCGTCGGCGCGGGTGCCACCGGTGTCGAACTGGCCGCAGAACTGCACAACGCCGCCCACGAACTGGCGGCTTATGGCCTGGACCGGATCAAACCGGAAAACATGCACATCACCCTGATCGAAGCCGGCCCACGGGTGTTGCCAGCCCTGCCGGAGCGCATCGGCGGGCCTGTGCATAAAACCCTGGAGAAACTCGGGGTCAATGTGATGACCAATGCCGCCGTCAGCGAAGTGACCGCTGACAGCTTGATCACCGCCGACGGCAAAGTGATCAGCGCGAGCCTGAAAGTCTGGGCCGCCGGTATTCGTGCACCAGGTTTCCTCAAGGACATCGATGGCCTGGAAACCAACCGCATCAACCAACTGCAAGTGCTGCCGACCCTGCAAACCACCCGCGACGAAAACATCTTCGCCTTCGGTGACTGCGCGGCCTGCCCGCAACCAGGCACCGACCGCAACGTACCGCCGCGCGCCCAGGCTGCGCACCAGCAGGCTTCGTTGCTGGCCAAATCGCTGAAACTGCGGATCGAAGGCAAGGCGTTGCCGGAGTACAAGTACACCGACTACGGCTCGCTGATCTCGCTGTCACGTTTTTCGGCTGTGGGTAACTTGATGGGCAACCTGACCGGTAGCGTGATGCTCGAAGGCTGGCTGGCGCGGATGTTTTACGTGTCGCTGTATCGCATGCACCAGATGGCGCTGTATGGCGCGTTTCGCACGGCGATGCTGATGCTCGGTAGCAAAATCGGGCGCGGGACTGAGCCGCGACTCAAACTGCACTAACCCCCCTGTGGGAGCGAGCCTGCTCGCGATAGCGGCGTTACATTCAGCTTATCTATTGAACGTAAATGCCAATCGCGAGCAGGCTCGCTCCCACATTTGCTCTCCATCGATCTGTAGATCTGTGTCTCACTGTATCTCCCCCCGCAATTCCACCCCTTCGCTTACAAACGCCCCCATGCGCGACACAGTAGCGATACACCCCGCCCTTTAAATGGCCACATCCGAGCAAGGCAACTCGCCCGCTACGGTTATCGCCGCACTCACGTGGCGTCCTTTATCGAACGGTTGTGTCGTACAACCCTGGAGTATTGAAATGTCCCGTACTAAAAACACTATTAGTCTGCTCGGCGCTGTTCTGGCCGGTGGCATGATGTTGTCCGGTTCCGTATTCGCCTCGCAGCCTCTGACTCAGGGCTACCTGCTGGCCTCGGCCGAACAGGTGGTAAAAACCCCTGAAGGCAAATGTGGCGAAGGCAAGTGTGGCGATGCGTCGATGGCGAAGACCGATACCGATGGCGACGGCAAGGTATCCCGCGCCGAATTCCAGAAAGTCGCGCCAAAGTCCAACTTCGACAAGATCGACACCAACTATGACGGCTTCATCGACGAGCAAGAGGCTTACGACAACGTAAAAGCCAACTTCGAAGCCAATGGCAAGAAAATGCCAAAAGGTCTGTTCGAACATTTGAAAGACCAAGACGGCGCCTAAGCCTTCAGGAATCAAAACCGCGCTTTTACTTGGGGAAGCGCGGTTTTTTTTCGTCTGGCGATTTACACCTGGAAGCGCTGCCCAGGAGTTATACGATGACTGAAGCGTTGTTTTTCGAAACCAAAAAAAATCCCCGTATCTTTCGATACGAGGATTTTTAATATGGTCGGGGTAAGGGGATTCGAACTCCTGACATCCTGCTCCCAAAGCAGGCGCGCTACCGGACTGCGCTATACCCCGGTAAAAAAAAGGCACCCGTTAAAGGCGCCTTCTGCGAACAGAGCTTTTGGCGTCTGATCTTAAGATCTGATTCCAGCGTTAACTGGTTTCAAAAATGGTGGGTCGTGTGGGATTCGAACCTACGACCAATTGGTTAAAAGCCAACTGCTCTACCAACTGAGCTAACGACCCAAAAATGGTCGGGGTAAGGGGATTCGAACTCCTGACATCCTGCTCCCAAAGCAGGCGCGCTACCGGACTGCGCTATACCCCGGTTTGAAATTGGCTCCGTGACCAGGACTCGAACCTGGGACCCAATGATTAACAGTCATTTGCTCTACCGACTGAGCTATCACGGAACTACATATTTCAATTTACAACTGTGAAGCTTGCTTCACCTCTTCGACCCGTTCGCATCGCTGCGTTCGTGTGTCTGAGGCGCGCTATTCTACAATCTTAAGCACCTCTGTCAACCCCTTAAATTGCATTCAAGTTAATGATTTGCAACTTATTTCAGATTTCTGCTTGGGGAGCAGAAACCCTTACGGGTGACTTGCTGCGGGGCGCACTTTACAAGCCTTTTCCTTTCAGTTCAACAACCTGACGAAAAAAAGGCCTCGCGATGCGAGGCCTTGTTTATTTCACTGTCGTGGCGGGTCAGGCAAATACGATTTCGTCGTTCTCCACCGTGCCGACAGCCGTGTCGCCTGGCATGAAACGACCGGACAAAATCAGCTGCGCCAACGGGTTCTCGATCCAGCGCTGAATCGCTCGTTTGAGCGGCCGTGCGCCATACACCGGGTCGTAACCCACCGCGATCAGCTTGTCCATGGCCTCTGGACTCAGCTCCAGTTTCAACTCGCGCTCAGTCAGACGACTGCGCAGTCGACCCAACTGGATCTCGGTAATGCCCGCGATCTGATCCCGCGCCAATGGCTCGAAGATCACCACTTCGTCGACCCGGTTAATGAACTCCGGCCGGAAGTGCGTGGAAATCGCATCCATCACCGCCGCACGCTGCGCTTCGCGATCACCGACCAGTTCCTGGATCTGTACCGAGCCCAGGTTGGAGGTCATGACAATCACGGTATTTTTGAAATCCACCGTGCGGCCATGACTGTCGGTCAGTCGGCCATCTTCCAGTACTTGCAGCAAGATGTTGAACACATCCGGGTGGGCCTTCTCGACCTCGTCCAGGAGGATCACCGAGTAAGGCTTGCGACGCACCGCCTCGGTCAGGTAACCGCCCTCTTCATAGCCCACGTAGCCCGGTGGCGCACCAATCAGTCGGGCCACGGAATGTTTCTCCATGAACTCGGACATGTCGATCCGCACCATCGCCTCTTCCGTATCAAAGAGGAACTCGGCCAGCGCCTTGCACAGCTCGGTTTTACCGACACCGGTCGGGCCGAGGAACATGAACGAACCGCTCGGGCGATTCGGGTCGGACAACCCGGCACGGGAACGCCGCACCGCGTTGGAAACGGCAATCACCGCTTCGTCCTGGCCGATCACACGTTGGTGCAACAGGCTTTCCATCTTCATCAGCTTGTCGCGCTCGCCTTCGAGCATTTTCGACACCGGAATACCGGTCCACTTGGAGACGACTTCGGCGATCTCTTCTTCGGTCACCTTGCTGCGCAGTAACTGGTTTTCGCTTTTACCGTGCTGATCGACCATTTGCAGGCTTCGTTCCAGGTCCGGGATGATCCCGTACTGCAACTCGGCCATACGGTTCAAGTCGCCTTTGCGGCGCGCGGCTTCCAGCTCCTGACGGGACTGTTCGATTTTCTGCTGGATCTGCGCAGAACCCTGTACTTCGGCTTTTTCCGAATTCCAGATTTCTTCGAGGTCCGAGTACTCACGCTCAAGGCGGACGATTTCTTCCTTGAGTTTTTCCAGACGTTTTATCGCGGCTTCGTCGCTTTCTTTTTTCAGCGCCTGGGATTCCACCTTCAGCTGAATAAGACGGCGCTCCAGACGATCCAGGACTTCCGGCTTGGAGTCGATCTCCATGCGGATGCGGCTAGCCGCTTCGTCGATCAGGTCGATAGCCTTGTCCGGCAGCTGACGGTCAGTAATGTAGCGATGGCTGAGCTTGGCGGCAGCGATGATGGCGCCGTCGGTGATCGCGACTTTGTGGTGAACCTCATAACGCTCTTTGAGGCCACGCAGAATCGCGATGGTGTCTTCTTCGCTCGGCTCGTCCACCAGGACCTTCTGGAAGCGCCGTTCGAGGGCCGCATCCTTCTCTATATATTGGCGGTACTCGTTGAGTGTCGTCGCGCCAACGCAGTGCAGTTCACCGCGCGCCAACGCAGGCTTGAGCATGTTGCCCGCGTCCATCGAGCCTTCGCCTTTGCCGGCGCCAACCATGGTGTGCAGTTCGTCGATGAACAGAATGATCTGCCCTTCCTGCTTCGACAGCTCGTTGAGCAGCGATTTCAGGCGCTCTTCGAACTCTCCGCGGTACTTGGCACCGGCAATCAGCGCCCCCATATCCAGGGACAACAGGCGTTTGCCCTTCAGACCATCCGGCACTTCACCGTTGATGATGCGCTGGGCCAGGCCTTCGGCGATGGCGGTTTTACCCACGCCAGGCTCACCGATCAGCACGGGGTTGTTCTTGGTGCGGCGCTGCAGCACCTGAATGGTCCGGCGAATTTCGTCGTCACGGCCGATCACCGGATCAAGCTTGCCTTCTTCGGCACGCTTGGTCAGGTCGACGGTGTACTTGTCCAGCGCCTGACGAGACTCTTCGTGGTTGGCGTCATTGACTGCTTCGCCGCCGCGCAGATTATTGATCGCGTTTTCCAGAGCCTTTTTGCTCACACCCTGGCCGAGCAGCAACTTGCCGAGCTTGCTGTTCTCGTCCATGGCAGCGAGCAGCACCAGTTCGCTGGAGATGAACTGATCGCCCTTCTGCTGGGCCAGGCGATCGGCCTGGTTGAGCAGGCGCGCCAAGTCTTGCGACATGTTCACGTCGCCGGTCGGGTTCTGGATTTTCGGCAGCTGGTCGAGCTCTTTGGTCAGCTCTTTACGCAGGCTGTTGACGTCGAAACCGACCTGCATCAGCAGGGGTTTGATCGAACCACCCTGCTGTTCGAGCATGGCTTGCATCAAATGCGCGGGTTCAATGCCGGGATGGTCAAGGCCGACTGCCAGCGATTGGGCGTCGGATAGAGCTAACTGCAACTTGCTGGTTAAACGATCTATACGCATGGGTCACCTTCCTTTTGAGCAGGCCGGACCTATAAAAACATCCTGAATGAAGAAACCTGCCAGATACCTCATTAGATGTGGTCGATTCTGGGAGATTCAAGCGTCGTACAGTTGATGTAGATCAGAGAAGTCTAGCGTTCGAGCCAGATCAGGGAGGCAAACCGACCCGTTTGAGGATTACGGCGGTAAGAAAAGAAGCGAGGATCGGTTACGGTGCAGAAACCGCCACCATACACAGCGGTGACACCGCGTACAGCCAGGCGCAAACGCGCCAGCTCGTAGATGTCGGCCATGAACTTGCCGTCATTCTGGCTCGGGACAAAGGCTTTGGCGGCTTCGGACAATTGTTCGACGAAGGTTTCGCGTACTTCGGGGCCGACTTCAAAGGCTTGCGGGCCAATGGCCGGGCCGAGCCAGACCAGCACGTCTTCTGGTGGCACATCGAGGCTATCGAGGGTGGCTTCGAGCACACCCGCCGCCAACCCACGCCAACCGGCATGGGCCGCTGCAACGCGAGTGCCCGCACGGTCGCAAAACAAGGCCGGCAGGCAATCGGCGGTCATTGCCGCGCAGGCAATACCAGGTGTTGCGGTCCAACTTGCGTCGGCAGTGGCCACAAGGCTTGGATCGGCTTGAGCCACGACAACGCCGTGAACCTGCTTTAACCAGGCCGGCCGAATAGAGAAATGATCGGTGAGGCGACGGCGGTTTTCGGCAACCGCTTCGGGGCTGTCGTCGACGTGATCGCCAAGGTTGAGGCTGTCGAACGGCGCCAGACTGACGCCGCCCGCACGGGTGGTTACACAGGCTTTCACCCCGGCAGGCGCAGGCCAGTCGGGAATCAGCCAGTCACTCATCCGATGAACGCCTCACGGTCTTGCTTGAGCAGGGTCAGCAACCAGACGAAATCGTCCGGCAGTGGCGATTCCCAGCTCATGCGTTTTCCGGTGGTCGGGTGATCCAGCTCCAGGAACCGCGCATGCAGGGCCTGACGCGGGAATGCCTTCAACGATTCGACCATGGTCACACTGGCTGCCGGTGGAATGCGGAAGCGACCACCGTAGGCAGGGTCTCCGACCAACGGGTAGTTGATGTGAGCCATGTGCACGCGAATCTGGTGAGTACGACCGGTTTCCAGCTTCACCCGCACGTGAGTGTGGGAGCGGAAACGCTCGAGCACGCGGTAATGGCTGACGGCTTGCTTGCCCCCTTCCATCACGGCCATGCGCTGGCGTTGCTGGCCGTGACGACCGATCGGCGCATTGATCTTGCCGCCGGCCGTCACCACACCGATCACGATGCATTCGTAGATCCGGCTTACGCTGCGGCTCTGCAGTTGCGTGACAAGCTGTGTCTGCGCCTGAATGGTCTTGGCCACCACCATCAGACCGGTGGTGTCCTTGTCCAGGCGATGCACGATACCGGCGCGGGGCACATTGATGATGTCCGGCACGTGGTGCAGCAAGGCGTTGAGCAAGGTGCCGTCAGCGTGACCGGCGGCAGGATGCACCACCAGGCCCGCCGGTTTGTTGATCACCAGGATGTCGTCGTCTTCATAGACGATGTCCAGCTCGATGTCTTGAGCGATCCATTCGCCCTGAGCTTCCTGCTCGGCAGTCAGTTCAAGAATGGCGCCACCATGAACGATGTCTCGCGGGCGGATAACCGCCCCATCCACAGTCAGGCGGCCGTCTTTGATCCAGGCGGAAAGGCGCGAGCGCGAGTGCTCAGCGAATAATTGTGCGGCGACTTGATCGAGGCGTTGGCCGCCCAATTCGGACGGCACCTCTGCGCGAAGTTCAATTTTATCGGACATGCTCAGACTAGGCGTCGGCACAGCCTTTGGTTTCGGCTGCGCGCTTGTGGTTAAATACGGCGTCTTTTGCCCCGAGGCTATTCAACGGGGCGCTCATCATAACAGGACGGCCCCGCCCAAGACAGCGGCCGTCATAGGGACGCAAGCCGCCATGCAAGTGAAACACCTGCTGCTGATCGCCATCCTCGCATTGACCGCTGCTTGCTCATCGAAGGAAGTCGTAGACGAAAACCTTAGCGAAGTCGAGCTGTACCAGCAGGCTCAGACCGACCTGGACAACAATAGCTACACCGCCGCCACAGCCAAGCTGAAGGCGCTGGAGTCGCGTTATCCGTTCGGGCGCTACGCTGATCAGGCTCAACTCGAGCTCATTTACGCCAACTACAAAAACGCCGAGCCTGAGGCTGCCAAGTCTGCCGCCGAGCGTTTCATTCGTTTGCACCCTCAGCATCCGAACGTGGACTATGCCTACTACCTCAAGGGTCTGACCTCTTTCGACCAGGACGTCGGCCTCTTGTCGCGCTTCCTGCCGTTGGACATGACCAAGCGTGACCCGGGTGCTGCCCGCGACTCCTACAACGAGTTCGCCCAGCTGACCAGCCGCTTCCCGAACAGCCGCTACTCGCCGGACGCCAAGCAGCGCATGATTTACCTGCGCAACCTGCTGGCGGCCTACGAGATTCACGTTGCCGACTACTACCTGACCCGTCAGGCCTATGTCGCCGCCGCGAACCGTGGCCGTTACGTGGTGGAAAACTTCCAGGAAACCCCTTCGGTTGGTGACGGCCTGGCGGTGATGACAGAGGCCTACCAGCGTCTGCACCTGGACGACCTGGCAGCCACCAGCCTTGAAACCCTGAAGCTCAACTACCCGAACCATCCAACCCTGGTGGACGGTCAGTTCAAGCCTTCGGTCGACGAAGCCGACAACCGTTCGTGGTTGAGCAAGGCTACTCTGGGCCTGATCGAATCCCGTCCACCGCTGCCGCCGGGCGAAACCCGCGCCAACCAGGACGTGCAGAAGCAGTTCCAGGATGCCAAGGACGCGATTCCAAGCGATCTCAAGCCTAAAGATGCAGATGGCGACGTGATCGAAGAAGAGGAACACGAAGCGCAAGGCAACAACGAAGACCGCTCGTGGTTCAGCTACATGACCTTCGGCGTGTTCGACTGACACATCGGGTTATGCAAAAAGGGAGACTCTTGAGTCTCCCTTTTTTATTGCGCTGTGCGCAGGTCTGGTCCTTGGCTAAACTGCCTGCTCATTAGCCAATAAAGCAGCTCACCATGCTTCGTTTACTGTTCTGGATCGCCCTGATTGCCGCTGCGGTATGGTTCTGGCGCAAGTTCAAGGCTTCGACTTCCGCGCCCAGGTCCTCCGCCGAGCTGGATGCCGCGCCAATGGTCCGCTGCGCGCATTGCGGCGTACACCTGCCCCGCGATCGCGCGCTGAACCTTCAACAACAATGGTATTGCAGCCAGGCTCACCTTGAGCAAGGCCCGGGCTCAAGTGATCGCTGAGACGTCCAGTCCCGGCGGCAAACAGGCCCAGCGACTGCTGCGCCTTTATCATCTCTACCGTTTAAGCGTCGGCATTACTCTGGTGCTGTTGATCTCCAGCAACATGGACAACCAGTTGCTGGCCTTCGCCAAGGACGACCTGCTGCGCAGTGGCAGCTGGTTGTACCTGGTGCTGAACATCCTGCTGGTGGTCTTTTGGGAGAGCACCCGACGGCCGGCACAGCTTTTCAGCCTCGCATTGGTCGATGTCCTGCTGCTGTGCGGCCTGTTCTATGCCGCGGGCGGCGTGGCCAGCGCCATCGGCAACCTGCTTATTGTCTCGGTGGCCATCAGCAACACCCTGTTGCGCGGGCGTATCGGCTTGTTGATCGCGGCGGTCGCCGCCCTTGGCATCGTCGGCCTTGGCCTCCTCCTTAGCTTCAGTCACCCGATCAGTCCCGGCGAGTACCTGCAAGTCGGCACTCTCGGCGCGCTGTGTTTTGCCGCGGCGTTGCTGGTGCAAGGTCTGATAAGGCGACTGGAAGTCAGCGAAAACCTCGCCGAACAGCGAGCCAATGAAGTGGTTGGCCTGGAAGCGCTCAACGCGTTGATCCTGCACCGCATGCGCACGGGCATTCTGGTGCTGGACGACCAGCGACGGGTACAACTGGCCAATCACAGCGCCTTGATCCTGCTGGGGCAAAACGACCTCGATGGTCAGTTGGTCGACGATTATTCGCCGACACTGGTCGAACGCCTTCAGCTGTGGTTCAACAATCCATCGCTGCGACCGCAAAGCCTGAAAATCGCCAGCAGTGGTGTGGAACTGCAACCCAGCTTCATTGCCCTGGACCAAGGCCCGAACCACCAGACCCTGGTGTTTCTCGAGGACCTCGCCCAGATCGCTCAACAGGCGCAGCAACTGAAGCTCGCCGCACTCGGTCGCCTGACAGCCGGTATCGCCCATGAAATCCGCAATCCACTGGGCGCCGTTAGTCATGCCGCGCAGCTATTACAGGAATCCGAGGAACTGAACGGCGCGGATCGGCGTCTGACACAGATTATTCAAGACCACTCTCAGCGAATGAATCGGGTTATCGAAAACGTCCTGCAACTGTCCCGCCGCCAGCAAACCGTGTCGCAACGGCTTGATCTGAAGCCGTGGCTGGAGCATTTCGTCGCCGAAACCCGTGAAGGCGCGACCGATCGCCAGTTGATTCACCTGCACATCGGCCCGGGCGACTTCAAAACCCTGATGGACCCGAATCAGCTGACCCAGATTCTCGACAATCTGTTGCGCAACGCCTGGCGCCATAGCGCCATGAGTCACGACCTGGCGCAGGTCTGGCTCGAGTTGTTTGTCGAGCCCGACAGCCAGTTGCCGACACTCGAAGTCCGGGACAACGGCCCCGGCGTGGCGCCGGACCAACAGACGCATTTGTTCGAACCATTCTTCACCACCAGTAGCCAGGGCACAGGCCTGGGGCTTTATCTGTCCCGTGAGCTGTGCGAAAGCAACCAGGCCCGCCTAGACTTCAAACCACGCCAAGGCGGCTGCTTTCGCATCACTTTTGCTCACGGACGGAAACAAAGTTGAACATGAGCCCACGGCCAAAAGTCCTGATAGTTGACGACGAACCGGATATCCGCGAACTCCTGGAAATCACCCTGGGACGGATGAAACTCGATACCTACAGTGCCCGCAACCTTGGCGAAGCCCAGGCCTTGTTGATGCGGGAAACATTCGACCTGTGCCTGACCGACATGCGACTGCCTGACGGCACCGGCCTTGAGTTGGTGCAGTACATCCAGCAGCGTTACCCACACGTGCCGGTGGCGATGATCACCGCTTACGGCAGCCTCGAAACAGCGATCAACGCCCTCAAGGCGGGGGCTTTCGACTTCCTGACCAAGCCGGTTGACCTGACGCGCCTGCGCGAACTGGTCACCAGCGCCCTTAGCTTGCCGGCACCGGGTGGTGCCAGTACGGCCATCGATCGCCGGTTGTTGGGCGATTCACAGCCCATGCGCAACCTGCGCAAACAAATCGACAAACTTGCCCGCAGTCAGGCCCCGGTGTACATCAGCGGCGAATCCGGCAGCGGCAAGGAACTGGTCGCCCGACTGATCCACGAGCAGGGCCCGCGGGCTAATCAACCGTTCGTCCCGGTCAACTGCGGGGCGATTCCATCGGAGTTGATGGAAAGCGAATTCTTCGGTCATCGCAAAGGCAGTTTCAGCGGCGCCATCGAAGACAAACCCGGGCTGTTCCAGGCCGCCCACGGCGGCACACTGTTTCTCGACGAAGTGGCCGATTTACCCTTGGCGATGCAGGTCAAACTGCTCCGGGCCATTCAGGAGAAAGCCATTCGCAGTGTCGGCGGTCAGCAAGAAATGGTGGTCGATGTCCGCATCCTTTGCGCCACCCACAAAGACCTCGACGCCGAAGTCACCGCCGAACGCTTTCGCCAGGATTTGTACTATCGGCTGAACGTGATCGAACTACGCGTTCCCTCTTTGCGCGAGCGCCGCGACGACATCGAGCCGCTGGCCAGCCATGTGCTCAAGCGCCTGGCGGCCGGCAGCGGTCAACCCGCCGCAAAACTCCACCCGCTCGCCCTCGACGCGCTGAAGAGCTACCGTTTCCCAGGTAACGTGCGGGAATTGGAGAACGTGCTGGAACGAGCTTATACCCTGTGCGAGAACAAACAGATCGAAGCCAGTGACCTGCGATTGGCCGAAGGTAACTGCACAGCAGAGAGCGGCGTGCCGGACCTGACGCAGATCGACAACCTGGAAGATTATCTGGAAAACGTCGAACGCAAACTCATCCTCCAGGCTCTGGAGGAAACCCGCTGGAACCGCACGGCGGCGGCTCAGCGGTTGAATCTTTCATTCAGGTCGATGCGCTATCGGCTCAAGAAATTGGGTCTGGATTGAAGGCCCCTTCGCGGGCAAGCCTCGCTCCTACAAGTTTGAGTCGATCAATACATTTGTGAACGACGCAAATCCCCTGTAGGAGCGAGGCTTGCCCGCGAAAGCGATCTGGCAGGCAATAAAAATCTTGCCGTCAGATCCGCCCGGTCGGCGCATACGGCGCCGGATCAATAATCGGCGCCCTGCCCAACATCACATCCACAAACAACTGACACGACGCCGGCGCCAGCACCAGCCCATTACGGTAATGCCCGCAATTGAGCCAAAGTCCGTCGAACCCCGGCACCCGGCCAATATAGGGAATTCCCTCCGGCGACCCCGGACGCAATCCGGCCCAATGCCCCACCACTTCGGCATCCGCCAGCGCAGGAATCAACTCTACCGCTGATGCTTTCAGACTCTCCAGCGCCGAGCCGGTCGGCGTCTTGTCGTAGCCTTCATGCTCCAGCGTGCTACCAATCAGAATGTGCCCGTCGCGCCGGGGAATCGCATAACGTCCCTTGGCCAGCACCATACTCGGCAGGAAGTCTGCCGCGCACTTGTACAGAATCATCTGCCCTTTGACCGGTTCGACTGGCAATTCAAGGTCCAGACTCTTGAGCAAGTCGCCACTCCAGGCGCCAGCCGTCAGGACCACCTGATCACCGTGGACGAGGCCCTCCGAAGTCTGTACGCCGACAACCCTGTCGCCTTCACGAATAAACCCGCTGACTTCGCACTGCTCACGAATCGTCACGTTCGGCAGCGCCAGCAACGCTGCCTTGAGGGACTTTACCAGCCGCGGATTACGCACGTTGGCCACATCAGCCATATAGATCGCCCGGGAAAAACCGGGGCCCAGCACCGGGACGGCATCGTGTGCCGCCGAGATATCCACAGCCCGCAACGGACGGTTTTCCCGCGCAGCCCAGGCCAACGCCTCGGCCTCGTCATCCAGATCCAGCCAGTACAGGCCGGTGGTATGCACTTCAGGATCAACCCCGGTCGCGGCGAACAGTCGCTCACCAAGTTGCGGATAAAAATCCTGGGACCAATGCGCCAGCGCGGTGACTGCCGGGCTGTAGCGCCATGGATAGAGCGGCGAAACGATGCCGCCACCGGCCCATGACGACTCCTGCCCCACACTCGAACGATCCAGCAACACAACACTTTGCACTTCGGACGCGAGATTGAACGCCGTCAACAGCCCAATCACGCCGCCGCCGACAATCACCACTTGCTGTTGCCTGCTCATGTTCTGATCCAACCGATAAATAGACAGAGGGCGCTAAAAGGCGCCCGAAAAAGGAACTCAGCGACCCCAGCAATCTTTGGTTACCAGCCCGGACGTCGCATTGACCATGCTTCTGACACCGGTGTTGGTGAGGGTGAAATCCCCGCACTTGTCGGTCGCCATCGCAGCGCCGGTCTTACGCGTTGCCGTCAGCAGGAAGGTCTGATCGTTCAGCGTCGGGGTGATGGTGTAGAAGTCGTTGCCGGCGCTCAGTCCGGTGGCAGCGGTATAGACATTGTTCTTCGAGTAGAACCGCTCAAGAATCTGCGCCTGTTCTGAAAGCAGCCCGGCCACTTCGGTACGGCGGCCCTTTTTCACGTACTCGCTGAGGCTCGGGGCGCCAATGGTAATGACGATCCCGATGATCGCAATCACGATCATGATTTCGATCAGGGTGAAACCTCGGTTGGATCTGCGCATTCCTAAACTCTCACTTACTGTATTTGTCGCCACATGATGCGACGGCTGCCGCCACCGGATTTTTCCACCAGGGTGCTGATGCCGCCACTGGAATCGTTCACGATCTTGCGGGTCGCGCCGTTGACGATGGCGTTCAGGGTCGGGATGCCACCGGTGAAAATCACTCCGCTGGACACCGTATCCGTGCTGTCGACCGTCCCGTCGTTGTTGGTGTCAAGCACCGCGTAGTTGAGCATCTTACCGCTGAACGCATCCAGCTCGACCAGTTTGCCGGTACCGAAACTGGCACATGGGTCGGTGGTGTCCACACTCGCCGTGGTAAAGACGATCCGCCCCAGCACCAGACTGGCCTGATTGATCACCCTCTCACCCGTCAGCACGCTGTTGTACACCAGCGGCAGGTACCAGCCCTTCTCCCCCGGATAGGTCACGTCATTCTGGCTGGTGGTGATGAATTGCCCGGTGCTGCCCGAGAACACACCGGTCACCGCTTGAGCCTGCAAACTGGACACGGTGATCTGACCCGCGCCGCCCTCCGCATCCCACACCGCGTAGAACGCCTGCAAATCCTTGTTGGTTTTGTCGGCAGTCTCGTTGAATTTGCCGGTGCCGAAAAACACTTCCTTGCCGCCCAATGAATTGTCCGCCAGCAACGGCTGCACAGTAATGGGCTGGGTGGCGCCACCCGCCGTGGTAAACAGCGGCTTGCCGGAGAATGCCACACCCCAGGTGTCGGGGGCGGTAGCGCTCAAATCGAACTTCCATAATCGCCCTTTCAAGTCGCCACCATAGGCTGCCTGCACCACATTCTGCGAGTTGACCCTGAGCTTCACCGACGACAGGCCATTGCTGGTGTCGGTGCTGTCGACCACGATTTTCTTGATCAACGAGCCGTCACGAATGTCCACCACGTACAACGCCGCCACCCCGGTGTTGCTGCCATAACCGTTGGAAATGAACGCGGCCCAGCGACCGTCGGCCAAGCGTGCCACTTCCGGCCGTGCATAGGCATAACCCAGGTCATTGAAAACGTTCGCCGTGCTGGCGGTGGCCGGCGCACTGATTTCCCACAGCGCCTTGGTCACGTTACCCGCTGACGCATCGAACAGCTGCAACGCATAAAAAGTCCTGCCGCCGGCCCCGGTTCCGCCAATGGCCAGGGTTTTCCAGGCGCTGCTGAACTGGGCATCGAACACCCCGACCTGACCGTCGACCAGAAACTTGTGGCTCACACCGTTGATGTAGGTCGGGTCGGCGATGTAGCGCAGCGATGGCAACACGCTGGACGGCATATAGCCATAACGCCGGGTGCCATTGGCCGAGTTGATGACATTCACAAACCCGTCGTTGGCATTCACCACCAGGCTGGGACTCATGGTGGCGGCTTTGGTGGTCAGGTAGGTGCTGTAGGTGGTGTCGCCCACCAGATCGGAGGCGGTTTTGTCCGCGGGTGAAGCCAGTACGAGGGGGGAATTGATAATGTCCCCGAGCAGCACGCTGCGCACCTTGAGCCCGGTTTTGTTGGTGCCCTTGCTCCACTCCACCAGATCACTGCCGTTGATGCCGGTGGGCAGGCTTCGGCTGAGGGAGGTCTGCTGCGCCGGGGAGAAACTGGCATAGGCCAAGGTGACGGCGGCGTTGGTCAGGGTGTTCCAGGACTGGTAAGTAGGCGCTGTGGCACCGGGAACGACGGTGGTATCGGTCGTCCAGAGTGTCGCCGCAGTGTTGACGATGCCCGCCGAGGTGAAACCGAAGGACTTGATGGTGCCGCGCCAGTCTTTCGGGTCATAACTGGTCTGGAAGTAACTTGAATTGCTGGCCAGAGTGGTGCCGCTGGTGACGCCGCTACCACCGGAACCGGCCTTGGAGGTGATGTCGCTCAGCGCCGAGGACAATGCACTGTTGAGCCCTACGCTGTCGGTCGCCTGATAGTACTTGCCCTGCCCGTAATTGGCCGCGTCCGACAACATCTGGTTCGCGGCGGTAAAGCCCACGGTGTAGGTGTTCAAGTTCTGCTTGGGAAAATCCGCCGCATTCCAGCTTTTGCCTGCCAGATCGGTTCCTGTGGAGCGCATGTCGATGTCAAAGGCAAACTTGGCGATGTCATCCAGATACAGCGTGTCGCCCTCTCCGTCACCGCTCAGGTTGTCACCATCGTTATTCACACCATCCCAGTTGGGCAGACGAGAGCCACCGAGCGGATCGGTAGTCGAAAAAGTCCGGTCATAGGTCGGCAAGCCATCGGTAATTACCACACCGTAGTTTTTCTGACAGCGGTATTGAATCGGGCTGGTGTAAGTCGCAGGCGTCGAGTTATAGAACGGCGCCAACCCCCGAAAATAACGATTTATTTCATAGTAGGTTTCCGCCAATGGGGTATTGGCTATTGCATTCAAACCACCAATCGATGAAATCAGGTTGTCGAAGTTGGTTTGCGCCTGGCCTTGGGTGACGCTGCCGACAGGAGACAGATCACTGACAGCACGGACAATTAATCCGCCGGGGCCGGAGTTGCTGCTCGTGGGAGGATTGAACGTCGCCAGCCCGATACGCAGCGCGCGATTACTGGTTACAAGATCTGTGGAAACGTCCTTCGCAACGTTCATTCGGAATTCATTGGGGATCGCCCCGGTACCACTGGTGAAATCCCTGCTCGAACCATTGGCCAAGCCCACCAGATAAGACAGATAGTCAGCCGTATAACGAGTGTTTTCATTGCCCACCGGGTCGGGCAGCTTCAAACAGATCGATGACAGTCCCAAAAAACCACGATAGAAACCGTACCAGTTGCCGTTCGTCGAACAACCGCCGCGATTCAGACTCGACAACAAAATATTGTTATCACTCATGTCCAGATTCTGGCCGTTCAAACATGACCCGTTGGAATTGCAAATCGCAATCTGCGCACGGTTGACCGTTGGATCGAAACCAGGCGCCCAAATGATGTTGTTCATGCTCCCCGAGTCGTCGATCAGCAGCATGACGTTCGGTGCGACGGCTGCGGCGCTCAACAGCGGAGAGTCCGACGGTGTGAAGGCATACGCCGGTGCGGACAGGTAAAGCCCCAGAACAACGCCGCTAAACAGCCGCCACACGCCGCCGCGCCTTTCAATACTTCGCATAAATACTCTCCACGACGCTGCGCGAGTTGCCCGCGATGCCGACGGCGGTCACCCGGTAAAGCGTCGCCGAGGTGTTGCTCGGCACATTCACGGCGTTGACCGCGGTGCCGATATTCTGCACCCCGTAAAAGCCCTTGCCCGAGGCGATCCAGGTCACGCCGGGGGTGGAACCGGGGCCGGCGGCGGTGACCGTCAACGCGTCCGACGGTGGTGCGCACTGGCTGCAGACCGGCAATGAATAGCTGTCCAGCTGTACCGCGCTTTCACCTACGCGTAACGCCGCTTCGGCGCCCTGGAACGACTGGTTGCGCAAGCTCACGCTGCCGGCCATTTTTTCCTGCAGCGTGGCGTTCTGCATCGACGAAAGACCAATCAGCGTCAGCAACAGCAGAAACACCAGGCTGACCAGCAGTGCCATACCTCGCTGGGCATGAAAAGTCATGGAGGCCTCCCTCATGGCAACCTGTTGCGCAAGGCGGCAACCACGGTGAAGGTTTGATTTTTAACCCGACTGCTCGGATCAAAGAGCGTCATCGTCAGGCGCACGCTGCGAATTCGCGCGGGGTCGGACGGGTTAGCGCTGTAGCTGGAAGCGGCTACATCAGTGGCGGAATTGGCGAGGCCGAAGAGCACGCTGAAGGCACTGACGTTATCGACCAGCACGAACTGCGCCGGCGTGCCGGGACCGGAGCCCATCATGATTTTGTTATTGCTGAAGCTGTAGATCAGCCGCCGGATCGGAAACGCCAACTGCCCCGATGTCAGAGCCGGTGGATTTGTATAAGCCGTCGCCGTGTTTCGACAATCGGAAACCACTGTCCAGGCGGGCGCCCCGCCACCCGCTCCCACATCGGCGGTCACCAGGGTCAATTTGAGGTTGGCATTATCCCAGCTGATCGGTGTTATCTGACTGACAGCGAAGCTCCCCCCCGTACTTGAATCGGCGATCGTCCCCAGGCAGCCAAACATGCCGACCATACGGACTTCCTGAATCATCTTGCTCAGCACAAAACGCGCATCCTCCTGCATGGCGGCGGCGGCGTTCTGGCTGAGGTAGGTATTCTTGGCAGCGATGAAAATCTGCACCACACCCAGCACCACAATCAGGCTCAACGCGAGGGCGATCAACAACTCGATCAGCCCGAAACCTCTGCTGAACCGCCTCATGGTGTTGCCACCGGGTCGACCGTGGCGCGACTGGTCAAGACAAAGCTGCGGCGCGAGTTGGTGACATTGGCGGCGCGCGAGTCATCCCAGGTGATGGTGATGGTGTACACCCGCTGGTTCAGCGTGACGGTGCCGGTGGCCGTCGCACCGCCGAAATTCACGATATTGGTGGTGAAATCGTAGAGGTCCTGATCGCGGGCGACGTTCAGGTTGCCCGACGTCGGAGGCGTCACGGTGTAGTCGGCGCCGGAATTGGCGCGGATACGGTCCATCATGTCGTAGGCGATAAAACTCGCCTGGCTGGTCATCCGCGAACTGTCAGTGTATTTCAGCGCATTGAGCTGAATCGCCGCCGCGCCCAACAGCCCCACGGTCAGAATCACCAACGCGACCAGTACCTCGATCAGCGTCATGCCCTCCTGTGCATGTTTGCTCCGTTCCCTCATCCGCAACTTCCACCCAATAGAATTCGTCCGTTCAGGCACACATTCAGCGTCCTGCTTTGCGTCCCAAGCACGTAGCTGATCACCACAGGCGTGGACGGAGCCGACAAACCACCCAAATTGTTGAAATCGATGGCGGTCACTCCTGAGGGTAGCGTCAGACTCGCGCCGCTGCTCAGCGCTGGAACAACCCGCAATACATTGGCCGGTGTGCCAGTACTGTCATAAACCGCCAAGTCACCGGTCCAGACGCCACCAACTGCGGTCGGACGAACCCGGATGGAGACGCCGCGGTCGATGGCCTCAAGTCGTGCGAAATTGAGTCCGCGTTGTAAGTCACCAATTTCGGTGTCTGCCTTGGTGCCTTGCACCGATCGGGTAAACGCCGGCACGGCCAGGGTGATCAGGATCAAAAATACCGAGAGCGAGACCAGCAGCTCGATCAGCGTGAAACCTTTTGTACGATGATCCATCGGTGCCCTCCGTTGCCGTCGGCTATACCTGCTTCTACACGCTAGAACATTCGACCGACCGGCGTGCGGTTGATTTGCCATTACTCGCGCATGGATTGCGCGGGCCGCAGCACTCCACGGAGGGAGATGACATGCATCAGCGAGGTTTCAGCCTGATCGAACTGCTCATGGGACTGACAATTGCCGGGATTGTTCTGCTGTTGGTCAGTCCGGCGTTCGCGGCCCTTACAGAATCGAATCATCGTGAGGAGGCGGCGAAGTCTCTTGCCAGTGGTATTCGCAGCGCCAGGAGCGAAGCACTCGCGCGCAATCAAACCATCGTCATTCATGGCATCAACGACGACTGGGGTCAGGGCTGGCGCATCATTCTGGATATCAGCGGCAAAGGGCCAGAGGACAGCAGCAACCCGCTGCTGATTGAACGCGTGAGTGGTGCTCGGGTGCCGATTGTTGGCAATTGGCCGGTCAGGCGATACATCCGTTTCAGCCGTATCGGCGAACCACAGATGCCTGGCCGGGCGTTTCAAGCGGGGACGCTGCACTTTTGCACTGCCCGCGAACCGATCAGCCAGCTCCAGGTAGTGCTGGCCGCGACCGGGCGCGTCAGCCTGCGCAGCGATAAGGCTGAGCAGGCGCTGTGTCCAGGAGGGAAAAAAATTAAAGCAGGGAGCGCACGCGCAACTCTTTAGGCATGGAGAACGTGATGTTCTCCTCGCGACCCGCCAATTCATCGGCCCCGGTAGCACCCCAGGCCTGCAACTGCTGGATCACGCCACGCACCAGCACCTCCGGCGCGGAGGCGCCAGCGGTGATGCCGATACGCTCGACACCGTCGAACCAGCTCTTTTGCAGGTCTTCGGCGCCGTCGATCAGGTAGGCCGGGGTGGCCATGCGCTCGGCGAGTTCACGCAAGCGGTTGGAGTTGGAGCTGTTCGGGCTGCCAACCACCAATACCACGTCGCATTCGTCGGCCAGTTGCTTGACGGCGTCCTGACGGTTTTGCGTGGCGTAGCAGATGTCGTCCTTACGCGGACCACCGATCGCCGGGAAGCGTGCACGCAGGGCGTCGATCACACGGCTGGTGTCGTCCATGGACAGCGTGGTCTGGGTCACGAACGCCAGTTTGTCGGGATTGACCACCTGCAACGAGGCGACGTCTTTCTCGTCTTCGACCAGATAGATCGCGCCACCATTGCTGCCATCGTACTGGCCCATGGTGCCTTCGACTTCCGGGTGGCCGGCGTGGCCAATGAGAATGCACTCACGGCCGTCGCGGCTGTAACGCGCGACTTCGATGTGCACCTTGGTCACCAGCGGGCAGGTCGCGTCGAACACCTTGAGGCCACGGCCGGCGGCCTCAGTACGCACAGCCTGGGAAACGCCGTGGGCACTGAAGATCACGATGACGTCGTCCGGCACCTGCTCCAGTTCTTCAACGAAGATCGCCCCGCGAGCACGCAGGTCCTCGACGACGAATTTGTTGTGGACCACTTCGTGGCGCACATAGATCGGCGGCCCGAAGACTTCCAGGGCGCGGTTGACGATTTCGATCGCCCGGTCCACACCGGCGCAGAAGCCACGGGGGTTGGCGAGTTTGATTTGCATACTGTGCCTCGTGTCTTGCGCGCAAGAAATTAGAACATTACATCCCTGTAGGAGCGAAGCTTGCTCTCGAAAGCGGTGTGTCAGTCGACATTGATGTTGAATGTGATGACGCCTTCGCGAGCAAGCTCTGTTCCTACATTGGACCGCACTCGGTCAGTTACAGCGATTTGACGCTGATGATCTCGACGTCAAAGGTCAATGTCTTACCGGCCAGCGGGTGGTTGAAGTCGATGGTCACTTGCTCGTCATCGAATTCCTTCACCACGCCTGGCAGCTCAGTATTGGCCGCATCGTTGAAGATCACCAGCAAACCCGGGGAAAGGTCCATGTCCTTGAACTGCGAACGCGGGATGATCTGCACGTTTTGCGGGTTCGGCTGGCCGAACGCGTTCTCCGGCTGAATCATCAGCGTGCGCTTGTCGCCGGCCTTGAAGCCGAACAGCGCTGCTTCGAAGCCTGGCAACAGGTTGCCATCGCCGACCTGGAAGGTCGCCGGGGCTTTGTCGAAGGTGCTGTCGACGGTGTCGCCGTTCTCCAGGCGCAATGCAAAGTGCAAGGTGACTTCCGTGTTCTGGCGGATGCGTTGCTCAGCCAATACCTGTTCAGTCATGAACGGTTTCTCCGGTCTTTTTGCTTTTGAACATATCCAGCGCAAGCATCACGGCACCGACAGTAATCGCGCTGTCGGCAAAGTTGAACGCCGGGAAATACCAGCGGTTCTGCCAATGCACCAGAATGAAATCGATCACATGGCCCAGGGCGATGCGGTCATACAGATTGCCCAGCGCCCCACCCAGTACCAGCGCCAAAGCGACGGCCAACCAGGTTTCGTTGCGCCCCAGACGCTTGAGCCACACCACCAGCACCGCACTCACTACCACCGCGATCAGGGCAAACAACCAGCGCTGCCAGCCCGAGCTGTCGGCCAGGAAGCTGAACGCCGCGCCGGTGTTGTAGGCCAGGGTCCAGCTGAAATAATCGGGGATCACCACAATTTGCTGGTACATCTTCAACGAGCCTTCGAAGTAAAACTTGCTGGCCTGGTCGATGACCAAGACCAGCAAACTCAACCAGAGCCAGCTCAGCCGCCCAAAGCGGCCAATGGCGTTAAGCATAGTGACGAACCTCGCCCGCGCCGCTGATGTTGTCGACGCAACGACCGCAGATTTCCGGATGCTCCGGGTTCACGCCGACGTCTTCACGGCAGTGCCAGCAACGGGCGCACTTGGCGAAGGCCGACTTGACGATTTTCAGCTTCAGGCCGCTGACTTCGGTGACTACCGCGTCCGCCGGTGCCTGAACAAAAGGCGCCACGCTGGCGGTCGAGGTGATCAGCACGAAGCGCAATTCGTTGCTCAGCTTGGCCAGGTCGGCGCTCAGCGCGTCTTCGGCGAACAGCGTCACTTCGGCTTGCAGGTTGCCACCGACGGCCTTGGCCGCGCGCTGGATTTCCATTTCCTTGTTGACCGCGACCTTCACCGCCATGATCCGCTCCCAATAGGCGCGACCCAGTTCGACGTTGTCCGGCAGTTCGGTCAGGCCTTCGTACCAGGTGTTGAGCATCACCGATTCGTTACGCTCGCCCGGCAGGTATTCCCACAGTTCGTCAGCGGTGAACGCCAGGATCGGCGCGATCCAGCGCACCAGCGCTTCGGAGATGTGGTACAGCGCGGTTTGCGCCGAACGGCGGGCCTTGCTATTGGCGCCAGTGGTGTACTGGCGGTCCTTGATGATGTCGAGGTAGAAACCGCCCAGCTCCTGCACGCAGAAGTTGTGGATCTTGGAGTAGACGTTCCAGAAGCGGTATTCACCGTAATGCTCTTGCAGCTCGCGTTGCAGCAGCAGGGTGCGGTCCACGGCCCAACGGTCCAGGGCGAGCATTTCCTCGGCCGGCAGGATGTCGGTGGCCGGGTTGAAACCGGTCAGGTTGGAGAGCAGGAAACGCGCGGTGTTACGGATGCGCCGGTAGGCGTCCGCACTGCGTTGCAGGATCTGGTCGGAAACCGCCATTTCA
The DNA here is from genome assembly GCF_059695935.1 of Pseudomonas sp. LBUM1660. NCBI lineage: Bacteria > Pseudomonadati > Pseudomonadota > Gammaproteobacteria > Pseudomonadales > Pseudomonadaceae > Pseudomonas > Pseudomonas sp. LBUM1660. The sequence continues at coordinate 5,435,435 of NZ_CP166795.1, forward strand.
CCCGAGTAATCGGTAGAAGCCACCCACAGACGCATGATGTCGGCGCCAAGGGTGTCGTTGACCTTTTGCGGCGCGATCACGTTGCCCAGCGACTTGGACATCTTGCGGCCCGACTCATCTACGGTGAAACCGTGGGTCAGCAGCTCGCGGTACGGCGCGTGGTTGTCGATGGCGCAACCGGTCAGCAACGACGAGTGGAACCAGCCGCGGTGTTGGTCCGAGCCTTCCAGGTACAGGTCGGCACGCGGGCCGGTCTCGTGGCCCATTGGGTGCGAACCACGCAGGACGTGCCAGTGCGTGGTGCCCGAATCGAACCAGACGTCCAGGGTATCGCTGATCTTGTCGTACAGCGGCGCCTCGTCACCCAGCAGTTCGGCAGCGTCCATCTTGAACCAGGCTTCGATGCCTTCGACTTCGACGCGCTTGGCGACTTCTTCCATCAGCTCGGCGGTACGCGGGTGCAGCTCGCCGCTTTCCTTGTTCAGGAAGAACGGGATCGGCACGCCCCAGTTGCGCTGACGCGAGATGCACCAGTCCGGACGGTTGGCGATCATCGAGTGAAGGCGCGCCTGACCCCAGGCCGGGACGAACTGAGTTTCTTCGATGGCTTTAAGTGCGCGCTTGCGCAGGGTGTCGCCGCTGACAGGCTCTTTGTCCATGCCGATGAACCACTGCGCGGTGGCGCGGTAGATCAGCGGGGTCTTGTGGCGCCAGCAGTGCATGTAGCTGTGTTCGATGATGGTGGTGTGCAGCAGCGCACCGACTTCTGTAAGTTTGTCGACGATGGCCGGGTTGGCTTTCCAGATGAACTGGCCGCCAAAAAACTCCAGCGATGTCACGTAAACGCCGTTGCTCTGTACCGGGTTGAGGATGTCGTCGTTGACCATGCCGTATTTCTTGCAGGTCACGAAGTCGTCCACGCCGTAGGCCGGGGCAGAGTGAACCACGCCGGTGCCAGCGCCCAGTTCAACGTAGTCGGCCAGGTAAACCGGCGACAGGCGATCGTAGAACGGGTGACGGAAGTTGATCAGCTCCAGCTCTTTACCGGTGGTGGTCGCGATGACCGAGCCTTCCAGGCTGTAACGGGCCAGACACGACTCGACCAGCTCTTCAGCCAGCACCAGCAGTTTGTCACCGACGTCGACCAGGGCGTAGTTGAATTCCGGGTGAACGTTCAGCGCCTGGTTGGCCGGGATGGTCCACGGGGTGGTGGTCCAGATCACGATCGAGGCAGGCTTGGCCAGGGACGCCAGACCGAAAGCGGCAGCCAGTTTGGCTTCGTCGGCAATCGGGAAGGCCACGTCGATGGTCGAGGACTTTTTGTTTTCGTACTCGACTTCCGCTTCAGCCAGGGCCGAACCGCAGTCAAAGCACCAGTTCACAGGCTTCAGGCCCTTGAACACGAAACCGCCCTTGACGATTTCGGCGAGTGCACGGATTTCACCGGCCTCGTTCTTGAAGTCCATGGTCTTGTAAGGGTTGGCGAAGTCGCCCAACACGCCCAGACGGATGAATTCGGATTTCTGACCTTCGATCTGCTCGGTGGCGTAGGCACGGCACAGTTCGCGGGTCTTGTCTGCGCCCAGGTTCTTGCCGTGGGTCACTTCGACTTTGTGTTCGATCGGCAGGCCGTGGCAATCCCAGCCTGGAACATAAGGCGCGTCGAAACCCGACAGGGTTTTCGAGCGGATGATCATGTCCTTGAGAATCTTGTTCAGCGCATGACCGATGTGAATCGTGCCGTTGGCGTAAGGAGGACCGTCGTGCAGGACGAACTTCGGACGATCCTTGCCAATCTCGCGCAACTTACCGTACAGGCCAATGCTGTCCCAGCGCTGCAGAATCTGCGGTTCGCGCTGAGGCAGGCCGGCCTTCATTGGGAAGGCGGTGTCCGGAAGGTTTAGCGTGGCTTTATAGTCGGTCATTTAAGGCTCTTCATTAGCGATTGGCGCTAGGTGCGACAGGGCACGGGCGGCGGCGACATCCGCATTGATCGCCGTCTTAAGCGCCTCCAGAGAGGCAAAACGCTGCTCTTCACGCAGCTTGTGGTGGAAAACCACCGTCAAACGCCGGTCATACAGATCGCCGGCAAAATCTAAAAGGTGCACTTCGAGGTGGGCTTTGCCATCACCTTGAACGGTTGGCCGCACGCCGATATTGGCGACGCCTGGCCAGGTCTTGCCGTCGATGTCGACATTGACCAGGTAAACCCCGGACAACGGCACGCGACGACGCTTGAGTTGAATATTGGCAGTTGGCGTGCCGAGCTGGCGCGCCAGCTTCTGGCCATGCAGGACGCGCCCGGTAATTTGGAACGGCCGACCGAGCAAGCGTTCAGCCAAGGCAAAATCAGCAGCGGCCAATGCATTTCGCACCTGGGTGCTGCTGACGCGGATACCGTCCAGTTCAACGGTTTGCGCCGCTTCGACGGTAAAGCCCTGGAGGATGCCGGCCTGTTGCAGGAAATTGAAATCCCCGACCCGGTCGCAGCCGAAACGGAAGTCGTCGCCGACCTCCAGATGCTGCACGCCCAGGCCATCGACCAGAATCGTATCGACGAATTCGGCGGCACTCAGTTTGCTCAGACGCTGGTTGAAAGGCAGGCACAGGACCCGGTCGACACCCTCGTCGGCCAGCAGCTGCAGTTTGTCCCGCAGCCGGGCCAGGCGGGCCGGGGCCGTGTCGGGGGCAAAGAACTCCCGCGGCTGTGGCTCGAAAATCACCACGCAGCTGGGCACGCCCAACTCGAGCGCACGTTCACGCAGCCTGACCAGGATAGCCTGGTGACCACGGTGAACACCGTCAAAGTTGCCAATAGTGGCGACACAGCCCCGATGCTGGGGGCGCAGATTGTGGAGGCCTCGGACCAGCTGCATAACGCGCTTCTTGCTCATAAAGTGGTCGATTATAACCACACCCGGCGGCCGACGACAGGCAACACCGTAACCCAAAGTGATCGAGCCGACAAAACCGCCGGCCCGCCCGTGTTTATCGAGGCAAGCGCCTCAGCTCAACGCCTTGCGATTGAAGTCACGCAAACGAAAGCCCATCAACAGCAACATGCCGAAATAAGCGACCACACCGGCCACCACCAATGCGCCCAGACGCAGAAAACGCTCCAGCATATGCCCCTGATCCCAGGCCGGCATAAAGTGCATGCCGGCGAGCAACACGCCGGACATGACCAGCACGGCAATCACCAGCTTGAGCCCAAACTTGCCCCAGCCCGGTTGCGGTTGATACATCTGCTGTTTGCGCAACTGATAGAACAGCAGCCCGGCGTTGATGCAGGCACCGATGCTGATGGCCAGCGCCAGGCCGGCATGCGCAAACGGACCAATCAACACCAGGTTGAACAATTGCGTGACGATCAGGGTGAAAATCGCGATTTTTACCGGGGTGCGGATGTTTTGTTGCGCATAAAAGCCGGGCGCCAGTACTTTGATCACGATAATCCCGAGCAAACCGACCGAATAAGCGATCAGCGCCCGTTGAGTCATGGACGCATCAAACGCGCTGAACTGACCGTACTGGAACAGCGAAACCGTCAGCGGCTCGGCCAGAATCCCCAAGGCCAGGGAGCACGGCAACACCAGCATGAAGCACAGGCGCAGCCCCCAATCGAGGATTCGCGAGTATTCGTGACGATCCTTGCTGGCGTAGGTCTTGGCCAGCGTCGGCAACAGAATGGTGCCCAACGCCACACCCAGCACGCCGGACGGCAATTCCATCAGGCGGTCGGCGTAATACATCCATGACACCGAACCAGCCACCAGAAAGGAAGCGAAAATCGTGTTGATGATCAGGGAAATCTGGCTGACCGAAACCCCGAGGATTGCCGGCAACATTTGCTTCAACACCCGCCAGACGCCGCTATCGCGCAGGTTCAGGCGAGGGAGTACCAGCATGCCGATCTTTTTCAGGTGCGGTAGTTGATAGAGCAATTGCGCCAGGCCACCGACCAGTACCGCCCAGCCCAGTGCCATAACCGGCGGGTCGAAGTACGGCGTCAGGAACACCGAAAAGACAATCATGCTGACGTTAAGCAGGGTCGGCACGAAGGCCGGCACCGAAAAACGGTTGTACGTATTGAGGATCGCCCCGGCCAGGGAAGACAGGGAAATCAATAATATGTAGGGAAAGGTCACTCTCAGCAGGCTGGTAGTCAGCTCGAACTTCTCCGGCGTATCGGTGAAACCCGGCGCCGTGGCCCAGATCACCCAAGGCGCGGCGATCATCCCCAGCGCCGTCACCAATGCCAGCACCAATGTCAGCAGGCCCGATACGTAGGCTACAAATGTTCGCGTCGCTTCCTCGCCTTGCTGGTTTTTATATTCGGCAAGAATCGGCACGAAAGCTTGAGAGAAAGCCCCTTCGGCGAAGATCCGCCGCAGCAGATTGGGCAGTTTGAAGGCGATAAAGAAGGCGTCCGTCGCCATCCCAGCACCAAATGTACGTGCGATGAGGGTGTCACGAACGAACCCCAGAATCCGGGAAAGCATCGTGATAGAGCTGACGGCGGCCAACGATTTGAGCAGATTCATTGAAAGAGTTTGTGCCTGTCGATAAACAGCAGGCGAACAAAGCGCCTACTTATGCGATACTCCGCGCCGCAGCAGCACAGAGCCAAAGCTCGCGAGTTTACAGGTCAAGCGCCGGAAATAAATATCCCGCCTCTTTATACCTACCACTTAGCGGAACGTCTCAACCGCCCTTGACAAGACATCAACTCATCGGCATGATTCGCGGCCTATTTTGTTTGCTATTTCCTAAAAAGTCTTTCGAGGAGCTCGACGGTGGCCAACACACCTTCCGCCAAAAAACGTGCAAAACAGGCTGAGAAGCGTCGCAGCCACAACGCCAGCCTGCGTTCCATGGTTCGTACCTACATCAAGAATGTAGTTAAGGCCATCGACGCAAAAGACGCTGAAAAAGCTCAAGCAGCTTACGTTCTGGCTGTGCCAGTTATCGACCGCATGGCCGATAAAGGCATCATCCACAAGAACAAGGCAGCTCGTCATAAGAGCCGCCTGAACGGTCACGTCAAGGCTCTGAACCTTGCTGTTGCCGCATAAGCGATAAGCTTGTTGAAAAACCGACCCTAGGGTCGGTTTTTTATTGCCTGCGATTTGGCAAAAACAACGCAAAAAAAATGTGGGAACGAGCAGGCTCACTCCCACATTTCGATTTGCGTCAGTTTACTGGGCGTGCGTCCACGGCAGGATCGGGATCGCCGTCACCGCATTCTGCGGACTGCCTTCGATCAAGCGATCGCTGTAGACCAGGTACACCAGCGTATTGCGCTTCTTGTCGAGAAAGCGCACCACCTGCATCGTCTTGAATACCAGCGATGTGCGCTCCTTGAACACCTCTTCGCCATCCTTCAGCTCGCCCTTGAAGTTGATCGGCCCAACCTGGCGACAAGCAAGAGAGGCTTCAGCGCGATCTTCAGCCAGACCCAAGCCGCCCTTCACGCCGCCAGTCTTGGCTCGCGAAAGATAGCAAGTCACACCCTCAACCTTCGGATCATCAAACGCCTCGACGACGATACGGTCGTTCGGGCCGACGAACTTGAACACCGTCGACACCTGGCCAATCTCCTCGGCCGAGGCCAGCAGCGGCATTGCCAACAGCAGACCCAACAATCCTTTTGCCACACGCATTCAAATATTCCTTCAGACCAGAATCAAGTTATCGCGGTGAACCAGTTCCGGCTCCGCCATGTAACCCAACAGACCGACAATCGCCTCAGACGACTGACCGATGATTTTTTGTGCTTCCAGCGCGCTGTAGTTGGCCAGGCCACGGGCAATTTCACGACCGTCCGGCGCCACGCACACCACCATTTCACCGCGCCGAAAACTGCCCTGGACCAGTTTGACGCCAACCGGCAGCAAACTTTTGTTGCCCTGGGACAGCGCCGTCACCGCACCCGCATCCAGCACCAGCGTGCCACGGGTTTGCAGGTGACCCGCCAGCCATTGCTTGCGCGCCGCCAGCATTCCGCGCTCAGGTGACAACAGGGTGCCGATGCGCTCGCCAGCCTTCAGACGATCCAGCACGCGCTCAATGCGCCCGCCGACGATGATGGTGTGCGCACCGGAACGCGCCGCCAGACGTGCGGCACGCAACTTGGTCTGCATGCCGCCACGACCCAATGCACCACCGGTACCGCCAGCGACGGCATCAAGCGCCGGATCATCAGCGCGCGCTTCGTAAATCAGGTTTGCGTCGGGGTTGCTGCGCGGATCGGCGTCGAACATGCCGTCGCGATCGGTAAGGATCACCAGCAAGTCAGCCTCCACCAGGTTAGCCACCAGCGCCGCCAGGGTGTCGTTGTCGCCGAACCGGATCTCGTCGGTGACCACGGTGTCGTTTTCGTTGATCACCGGGATCACTTTCAGCTCGACCAACGCACGCAGGGTGCTGCGGGCGTTCAGGTAGCGCTTGCGGTCAGACAAGTCATCGTGAGTCAGGAGAATCTGCGCAGTATGCCGGCCATGCTCGGCAAAGCTCGACTCCCAGGCCTGCACCAGACCCATCTGACCGATGGCGGCAGCGGCCTGCAGCTCGTGCATTGCACTGGGTCGCACGCTCCAGCCCAGACGACTCATCCCCGCCGCTACCGCCCCGGAGGACACCAGCACCAGTTCGACGCCAGCCTCATGCAAAGCCACCATCTGCTCGACCCAGACACTCATTGCCGCGCGATCCAGGCCCTTGCCGTCAGCCGTCAGCAAAGCGCTGCCGATCTTCACGACCCAACGCTGCGCACCTGTCACCTTGCTCCGCATCATCTTCAACCTTAGCTTGAGGGCAGCGCGACCCAGCGCCGCCCGTAACGTTATTCGTGACTACCGATTTCCAGATACTAAAACGCCGCTCGATTGAGCGGCGCCTTAGAGAGCTGGCGTGCCAGCGATGATAACACCGCGATCAGACAGATAAACCGCCATCGCGGGCAAGCCTCGCTCCTACCGAATCAGTCACGCACGTAAATGATTTCCGGACCGTCTTCGTCATCCACATCTTCTTCGTCCCAATCATCGTCGCCGATGTCATGGACCGACTTCACGCCGCTGCGACGCAGGGCACGCTGATCATCCAGCGCCTGCAACTGGGCACGGGCTTCGTCTTCGATGCGCTGATCGAGTTCGGTCAGCTCTTCCTTGTAAGCCGGGTCGTTAGCCAGACGGTCAGCACGGTCTTCCATGTAACGCATGATGTCGTGACACAGACGCTCGGTGCCCAGCTTGGAGATGGCGGAGATCACGTAGACCGGACCGGTCCATTCCAGGCGATCAACGATTTCCTTGACGCGAGCGTCATGCTCTTCTTCAAGGATCTGGTCGCACTTGTTCAGCACCAACCAGCGATCACGCTCAGCCAGGGACGGGCTGAATTTGGTCAGCTCACTGACAATCACTTCAGCAGCATCCGGGGCGCTGGCGTCATCCAGCGGCGCCATGTCCACGAGGTGCAGCAGCAAACGGGTACGCGACAAGTGCTTGAGGAAGCGAATCCCCAGGCCCGCGCCATCGGAAGCACCCTCGATCAGACCCGGAATGTCCGCGACCACGAAGCTCTTCCAGCGATCGACGCTGACCACACCCAGGTTCGGCACCAGCGTGGTGAACGGGTAGTCGGCAACTTTCGGCTTGGCGGCCGATACGGAGCGAATGAAGGTACTTTTACCGGCGTTCGGCAAGCCCAGCAGGCCGACGTCAGCCAATACTTTCATTTCCAGCTTGAGATCACGCGCCTCACCCGGTTTACCCGGTGTGGTCTGGCGCGGAGCACGGTTGGTACTGGATTTGAAACGGGTGTTGCCCAGACCGTGCCAGCCGCCGTGAGCCACCAGGAGTTTCTGGCCAGCCTTGGTCAGGTCGCCGATCACTTCCTGAGTCGCGGAATCGATGACGGTGGTGCCGACCGGAACACGCAGCACCAGTTCTTCACCTTTCTTGCCGGTGCAGTCTGTGCTGCCGCCGTTGGAGCCGCGCTCGGCATCGAAGTGCCGGGTGTAACGGTAGTCCACCAGGGTGTTGAGGTTTTCGTCGGCGATCATGTAGACCGAGCCGCCATCACCACCATCACCGCCGTTCGGGCCACCGTTTTCAATGAATTTCTCGCGACGGAAGCTCATGCAACCGTTGCCGCCGTCACCGGCCTTTACTCGAATCGATACTTCGTCAACAAACTTCATAACAAAACGCCTCTCGTCATACGGACGAGCCGAAAAAATCTAGACATAAGACTCTTGCAAAAATGAGCGCAGCGACCTCAATCAACGACCGCAAATCCAGCGCTGGAGCCCATCACAGACAGCTTTGCAAGAGACTCACCCCACAAACGAAAAAGCCCCGTCGCGAGACAGGGCTTTTCCAGCAACTACGCAATTATGCCGCGACGACTTCAGTCTTCGGGACAATGCTCACGTAACGGCGGTTGAAAGCGCCTTTTACTTCGAACTTGATCACGCCGTCGATTTTAGCGAACAGAGTGTGATCTTTACCCATGCCAACACCGTAACCGGCGTGGAATTGGGTGCCGCGCTGACGCACGATGATGTTGCCCGGAATGATAACCTGGCCGCCATACATCTTCACGCCAAGGCGTTTGGCTTCTGAGTCGCGACCGTTACGGGTACTACCACCAGCTTTTTTGTGTGCCATGAGTCAATTCTCCTAGTGAGGAATTAGGCTGAAATTAAGCCTGAATACCGGTGATTTTGATCTCGGTGTACCACTGGCGGTGGCCCATACGCTTCATGTGGTGCTTACGACGACGGAACTTGATGATGCGGACTTTATCGTGACGACCTTGGGAGATCACTTCAGCCACAACGGTAGCGCCAGCAACAACTGGAGCGCCGATGTTCACGTCATCGCCATTGGCGACCAACAGAACGCGATCAAAAGTAACGGATTCGCCGGTAGCGATTTCCAGTTTTTCGATCTTCAGGTATTCACCTGGGGCGACCTTGTATTGCTTGCCACCAGTAACAATTACTGCGTACGACATGGTATTTCTCCGATAATCCTGCTCACCCAGCTCTTTATAAGAAGAGGTATTGGCTGGCATGGCTGCATAAGGCTGGAAGGCCTGTTTGCAATTGCGTAAGGCAGGTGCTGCCCAGGAAGTTCAGGGTGCGCGATTGTACGCAAGCTGCCGGGGCGATGCAAGGGGCCGTCCATCGTACCTTGACACCCGCCGACGTGGGTCCTAGCATGCCGCGCAACCCTTCTGGAGCAACTGTCGCTGATGCAACCCCAAGCTTTCTACCGCGCGGTGGCGGACGATTTTAGCGCCGTCGACGGCATCATCAAGAAGCAGCTGACTTCCCGAGTGCCGCTGGTATCGAAAATCGGCGATTACATTACCTCGGCTGGCGGTAAACGCCTGCGTCCTCTATTAGTGTTGCTGTGTGGCAAGGCCCTGGGCCGCGAAGGCGATGACCTGCGCCTGCTGGCCGCGACCATCGAGTTCCTGCACACCGCCACCCTGCTGCACGACGACGTGGTCGACATGTCCGGCATGCGCCGTGGCCGCTCGACCGCCAACGCTATGTGGGGCAACGCGCCAAGCGTGCTGGTGGGCGACTTCCTGTATTCGCGTTCCTTCGAAATGATGGTCGAACTGGGCTCCATGCCGGTGATGAAAATCCTTTCGCAAGCCACGCGAATCATTGCCGAAGGCGAAGTGCTGCAGCTGTCGAAGGTCCGCGACGCCAGCACCACCGAAGAAACCTACATGGAAGTCATCCGCGGCAAGACCGCGATGCTCTTCGAAGCGTCGACCCACAGTGCTGCAGCACTCTGCGAAGCTACATCGGAACAGTCAGAAGCCCTGCGTACATTCGGCGATCATCTGGGCGTGGCGTTCCAATTGGTCGACGACTTGCTGGACTACAAAGGCGACGCCGAAACCCTGGGCAAGAACGTCGGTGACGATCTGGCTGAAGGCAAACCGACCCTGCCGCTGATCTACACCATGCGCGAAGGTACGCCGGAGCAAGCTGCACTGGTGCGCAAGGCGATCCAGAAAGGCGGTATCGAAGACCTGGAAAGCATCCGCGAAGCGGTAGAAGCTTCCGGCTCGCTGGATTACACCGCGCAACTGGCCCGTGATTACGTGGCCCGAGCGATCAAATGCCTCGATGCGCTGCCAGCCAGCGAATACCGCGATGCATTGGTTGAGTTGAGTGAGTTTGCGGTCGCCCGCACGCACTAAAAGCAAATCCCATGTGGGAGCGGGCTTGCTCGCGAAGGCTGACTAACATTCAACATTGATGTCGACTGTTACTCCGCCTTCGCGGGCAAGCCCGCTCCCACAGGTCATTTAGCGCCCCGCCCCTCTCCCGCCTAAAACCCTATACAATGTGCGCTTTTAGCGATCCTGAACCCAAGGAGCTTTAGTGAGCACGTTGCCACCCTGCCCAAAATGCAATTCCGAATACACCTATGAAGACGGCGCTCAGCTGATCTGCCCCGAGTGCGCCCACGAGTGGTCCGCCAGCGGCGAAGCCGAAGCGGCGTCCGATGACACCGTGAAAAAGGATTCGGTGGGCAACGTCCTGCAGGACGGCGATACCATCACCGTGATCAAGGACCTGAAGGTCAAAGGCACGTCGCTGGTGGTCAAGGTCGGCACCAAGGTCAAGAACATCCGCCTGTGCGATGGTGATCACGACATCGACTGCAAGATCGACGGCATCGGCCCGATGAAGCTCAAATCCGAGTTCGTCAGAAAAGTCTGATTCTGTTGCCTTCCATCCCGCGCCCTGCGTGGGATGGTGCTTCACCCTCCCCCGCTGCACCCAGCCATTCCTCGCAGTAGCCAAACGCCAGCCGTATTGACCTTACGCAATCTTCACCCGGAAAAAATCACAAACTGCCAATAGGTCCTTGCTATTTGATGAATAAGAATTATTCTCATTGAAACCCATCAATGGAGATGAGACCCATGACTTATTTGATCGATGCCTGGCTGGACCGCCCACACCCGTACCTCAGGATCCTGCATCGGGAAACCGGGGAAGTCTGTGCGGTGCTTGAAGAAGAAGCCTTGAACGAGCTGCAGGATCAGGGTGATCTGGACGTCAACGGCTTGAGTTCCAGCGAGCCGGTGGTGCTCAAGGAACTGGTGCGCAATCTGTTTCTGTTCTGCTACGCCCGGGCGTTGCGCCCGTCGAGTGAGCTGCACCACAAGATTGAAGTATGAGTAACACTACAAACCCCGTAGGAGCGAGGCTTGCCCGCGAACCTGACAACTCGGTTCCGACTTGAAACCGAGGTGATGCATTCGCGAGCAAGTCGGATCGCCGCACCGTTCGCTCCTACAGGATCAAGAGCTTACAGAACGTCGAGCAGTTCGACGTCGAATACCAGAACGCTGTGCGGCGGAATGCTGCCAACGCCTTGAGCGCCGTAAGCCAGTTCGCTCGGCACGTACAGACGCCATTTGCTGCCGGCGTTCATCAGTTGCAGGGCTTCGGTCCAGCCAGCGATCACGCCGCCGACCGGGAATTCTGCAGGCTGACCACGATCGTAGGAACTGTCGAACACAGTGCCGTCGATCAGGGTGCCGTGGTAGTGAGTGCGCACTTGATCTTCACGGGTTGGCTTGGCGCCTTCACCTTGAGTCAGCACTTCAAATTGCAGGCCGGAAGCCAAGGTAGTGATGCCGTCACGCTTGGCGTTTTCAGCCAGGAAAGCCAGGCCTTCGCCTGCGGCCGCTTCAGCTTTTGCAGCGGCTTCGGCTTGCATGATTTCGCGAATAACCTTGAAGCTCGCGGACATTTCTTCCTGACCTACACGGCTTTCCTTACCGGCGAATGCGTCAGTCAGGCCAGCCAGGATCGCGTCCAGGCTGACGCCCGGTGGCGGGTTGTCGCGCAGTTGGTCGCCCAGCTGACGGCCAATACCGTAGCTGACGCGGGTTTCGTCGGTGGACAGATTTACTTCGGACATAACACTGCTCCGCTGTGCGGACGGCCTGGGAACTTGCCGTGCGTGCACAGCGCGTCCCGGAGCGCCCGGAACCAAAAGGGCCAGCAGACTAGCACAGATGCCGTTGCGTTGATGAGCGCTGTCAGTGGTGCCAGGCAGAACGGAAGGCAATCGGAACTTTCAGGCTTTCCTCTGCACCGGAACCAAGCCCGCACATCTCGTCATGAACAGAAGTGTGTACGAGGTTGAATGCCAAGGAGGGAAAGTCGTGAAGCACTTCGCGCGCATGCTCGACCGAACGCAGGTGAAACATTTCGCCGCGGGCATCACTCAAGGGATACGCCGCGCCGTGCATGCGCGCCTCCAGCAGATAGATCCCGCCTTCCATGGAGATCAGGTTCAGCTCATCGATTTTCCCGGCGATGGCATAAGCGCGCAACTCAACGAAGTTCATGAAGGCACCTCATACAGTGTCAAGCCAATATCAATACATGCATAGGCCTCGCCACCTCAAAGTACAAGCCACAAACGACACCGCCCGTCTGTTTGCGCCTGACTGTAGGAGCGAGGCTTGCCCGCGAAGGCGGTGTGACGGGCAACATCTATATCGACTGACACGGCCCCTTCGCGGGCAAGCCTCGCGCCTACAGGGTTCTGTGCGAATCAGTGCTTGGTGAGTTTGTCCAGGTAACCCATGGCAAACGCCGACACGACGAACGTCATGTGAATGATCACGTACCACTTCAGATGCTCCGGATCGACGTTCTTGGCGTCCATGAAAACCCGCAGCAGGTGGATCGACGAAATCGCCACGATGGAGGCCGCCACTTTCATCTTCAGCGAAGACGAATCCATGGTGCCCAGCCAGTTGAGCTTTTCCTTATCGTCGTCGATGTCCAGTTGGGAAACGAAGTTCTCGTAACCGGAAATCATCACCATCACCAGCAAACCACCCACCAGCGCCATGTCGATCAGCGACAGCAGTACCAGGATCAAGTCCGACTCGGCCATCGAGAACACGTTAGGGATGACGTGGAAAACTTCCTGGAAGAATTTCAGCGCCAGCGCCAGTAGCCCAAGGGACAGACCGAAGTAGATTGGTGCCAGCAGCCAGCGAGAGGCGTACATTGCATTTTCGATAAAGCGTTCCATTGAATCTCACACGTGGGCTGGAAATGGCCGCGAGTATAACAGCCCCCCGTGACAGCCAGAAACCGTCGGGAAATCCGCAACCTGCGCGGGTGTCACAAAGTTTTTCTGCTAGTGTCCAGACTATTGACCGCTCAGCGACATCGGACAGGAAGACTGGAAATGGATGTGCGATTGCCAATAACGAGTGCCGGCATTTGCCTGGCTCTGCTGCTGGGCGGCTGCTCACCCAGCGATGAGAAGCGCCAGACCAGCCTCGAGGAAAAGACCGCGCAGTTCGAGAAGTCTCTGGATGCGATTGAGGATCCGAAGCTCAAGGATGCCGTGGCCGAACTCGGCGGTTCGCTGCTGTTGCTCGAGCGTGCGCAACTCAAGCTCGACAGCAAACCCGTGGTAACCGAATACGGCGAAGACGCCCTTGCCGTGCTCAAGCACTACCCCACGCCTCAAGCTTTGGTCGACACCTACATCAACGGTCTGTTCGTGCTGCACAAGGATTCCAGCTCCGACTACCTGACCGACCTGCAACCGGTGTTCCCCTTCAATTTCAACATTCCGGCTGCGTTTCTCTTTCCCCATGGACTGGAATGGCAATCGGTGACCCTGAGCAACAAGCGCGTCATCGCGTTCCAGCCGGAATGGTCGGAAACCGATCCCGGCATTCAGCTGAGCCCGTCGAGTTCCAACCTGACCAACCCGGATGATCTGACGGTGACCTATCCGTTCATCGACGGCCTGGACATGGACAACAAGAACCAGCCCCAACCGGTGAGCTTGCAAGGCAAGGTCGAGGTCATCGCCCCGCGCCGGCTCTACACCTTCGACCTGACGAAAAAAGACGTTGGCCAGACCCGAACCAACGACAACCTCAGCGTCACCTTGCTGAAACTTGGCAACAACTACGCCGAAATCGAATTCAACAACAGCGCGCCACTGGCCCCCGAAGTCAGCGAAACACCGTTGAACCCGCTGATCGTCCAGGCCAAGGACACCACAGGGCAATTCCTCTCGCGTTCAGGTTCGATCAATGAAACCGCCGCGCAAATCGCCTTCTATCAAAAACAACTGGCGAACATTCAGCAGCAGAAGGCCTGGAGCGAGGCCTTCGAAAAGCAGATCGATGAAGAACAGCGCACCTTCGAGGACCAGCAAAAAAATCATTACACCAAAGTGTATTTCAACGGCCCGGTCGAAACCGTTGAAGTGAGCGTGCTGGATTTCTCGGCCGCCACGGTGACCCGCAAGGATCTGAACCTGCCGGTGCGCCGCTTCGACTCACACACCACGGAAAAAACCATCCAGCCACTGACCTTGCCGGTGGTGGTGTATGACGATCAGGCTCCGACCTGGCTCAAGGGCGCGACATTGAGTGAGGAGCAGCTGAAGAAGGGCGTCATCGTCAGTCAGTCGGTGGATGACCCCAGCGCCGCACGCATTGAGTTCGACCACCTCAGAAGCTTCAATGACGAACTGCTCGGCACATCGTTCAGCCCTGGCGATAGCCCGGTCACGTTCTTTACGGAGGATGGCAGCGGCAAACGCGATGAGCCGATCGAGCTGCCGACTGAGGCTTACGAGGTCGATCCACTACGTGGCGCCATCACCTATGACTTGAACCTGTTTCCTGAAACACCAGCCTATGCCGTGGGCTCCATGCCGCTGTTTCTGGCGACGGTGGCCAAACAGACGCTCGACGCCCATCCATTGCCCAAGGGTCTGGAACTCAAAGGCAATGCGCTGGTGGTTGATTTGAAGTTGTTTCCTGCTCAGGACTGGCGATTTTTCGCCAAAGACGATTCTGGAAACTACCTGAAAGAGATACTTTCGGTCACACACGACACAAGTGCAGAAGGCCCGGCGCTCTTTGCCGTGCATTACTTCTATGGCCAGCCAACACGTCTGGAAACCTATCAGCGAACCGACCTCACCACGGTGCAATACGGTTTCGAGGTAAAACTGGCCAAGGCGGACCTGACCCACCTTGATCAATAGCCGGTATCAGTAGCCGCTTAACTCAGCCATTGAGGTTGCGGCAACGACCACCGTTGATTTCCCGCAGTTGGGCTTGCAGGTGCAGGCACCAGATTTGTGGGTCATCGGCCAGCTCGTAGCCATGCAGCGTCAGGCTTTCAACAATCGTGTCGAGGATGGATTCAGCCACGAAAGGGCCATGAAACGGGCCCTGCGCCTTGATGGCGGAAGGTTGTTCGCCGGCCATTCCGGCGGCGAAGAGCAAGGTCCACATGCCCGTATCCCCCGCCAACGGGCGGATGGCACACTCGATACGGGTCACAAGGCCCAGGCATTGACGGGTGAGGCAGAGGTTGCGCGACATGGCGGCGACCCTCGATAGATCCGGTATTCAGCCCTCACGGGGGGGCTGTCTCGATCCAGTGATTACTGTCGATATCCTTGAGCTGAGAATAGAAGAAAAGTTTGACTAGCACGTCAAGTGAGACCAGAAGGCGCCGAATGGTCATTGTGTGAATTTTGACGCCAGAGTGATGGCACTTTCTTGAGGTGGACACATCACAAATGTAGCAGTGAGCCTGCTCGCGATAGCGGACTTCCAGCCAACACATGTGTTGGATGACAGTGCCTCATCGCGAGCAGGCTCGCTCCCACAGTGGATCGGGGTGATCCTCAGATCGGTCAGGCCGGCTTGGCTTCGACCAGGGCTTCCAGCGCCGCTTCTTTCTCGGCTTCCTTGAGGTCTTCTTCGCTGATCATTTCCGCGATCACCCGCAAGCGTTCCACCACCCGCGCGTTAACGCTGCCTTCAGGAAACTGGCCATCGGCATCCGGCGCACCGGCCGGCTCGCCGACCAACAGGCTCAGCGCCTCGTCGGCCTGCCGCACCGCGTAGACATGGAACTGCCCCGCACGCACTGCCGACAAAACCTTTTCATCGAGCATCAGCGTGGCGACGTTGGCGTGTGGAATGATCGCCCCCTGCTCACCAGTCAGCCCGCGAGCTTCACAGAGCCGGAAGAAGCCTTCGATCTTCTCGTTGACCCCGCCCACCGCCTGCACTTCACCGAACTGGTTGATCGAGCCGGTGATCGCAAAGCATTGCTTGAGCGGCGTTTTCGACAGGGCCGAAATCAGCGTGCAAGCCTCGCCCAGCGACGCACTGTCGCCATCGACGTAACCGTAGGACTGTTCCAGAGCGATACTCGCGGAAATCGCCAGCGGGAATTCCTGGGCGTAACGGCTGCCCAGATACCCAGTGAGGATCATCACCCCCTTGGAGTGAATCGGCTGGCCAAGGTTGACCTCGCGTTCGATGTCGACGATGCCGCTGCCGCCCGGGTAGACCGTGGCGGAAATCCGCGCCGGCACACCGAACGCCGAGTCGCCGACTTCCAGCACGGTTAGCCCGTTGCACTTGCCGACTGCGGCGCCGTGCGTGTCGATCAGGATGATCCCGGCCAGCATGTCATCGAGAATCCGCGCCGAGACCCGCCCGGTACGGGTGGCCTTGGCCTTGAGCGCCCGTTCGATATGCCCGGCATCGGTCATCTCGTCCCCCGCCAGGTGACGAATGAAATCCGCCTCGCTGACCAGCTGGAACAGATCGCCGATGCGCGCCGACAAACGCCCCTGGTGTTCGGCCAGACGCGCGCTGTAGGTCGCCAGGCGCGCCACGGCATCAGCCGTCAGCGGCGCCATGCCTTCTTCCGAGGTGCGGGTTTTGAGCAACTGGGCGAACTGCTCCAGGCTCTCGTCGACCATCGGGATGTCTTCGTCAAAATCCACCAGGACACGGAACATCTCCTGAAAGTCCGGATCGAGGTCTTGCAGCGTGTAGTACAGCTGACGCGCACCGATGATGACGACTTTGACCTGCAACGGAATGTGTTGCGGCGTGAGGGTCACCGTGGCCAGGCGGCCCAGTTCACCGAGCGGCGATTCCATTTTCAGCTTGCGCGATTGCAGGGCGCGCTTGAGCGCATCCCACACGAACGGCTCGCTGAGCATTTTTTCCGCTTCAAGGATCAGGAAACCGCCGTTGGCGCGGTGCAGCGCACCCGGCCGCAGCTGCCGATACGTGGTGTAGAGCGCGCCCTGATCGGTGCTGTATTCAATGCGGCCAAACAGGTTTTCGTAAGTCGGGTGCGGCTCAAAGACCACCGGCGCACCACCGCTGGACGAATGACCGACCACCAGGCTCGGGGCGTATTGCTCTTCCAGCAGTTTGCGGGCGACGGCGTCGGTCTTACTGTCGTCCACCAGTTGCTCGACCACGGTCTTGAGCAGATAGACCTGCATGGCTTGCAGGTAACCGCAAACAGCCGCGTTCTCGGCGTATTTCTCCGACAACGGCGACAGCAACGGCTGCAAGGCCAAAGTGATGGTTTCTTCGTTGAGGTGGCGCAGCTGATTGCTCGACTCGCGCTTCCATTGCGGCAGGCTGGCGAGCTCTTCGTTCAGTCGCTCCTCCAGACCGGCAATATCGTCGTGGAAACGCTCACGATCGGCTTCCGGCAACTGGGCGAATTCCGCTTCGTCCAACGCCTTGCCTTCACTCATCGGGGTGAATGCGATGTTGCTGGCGTCGCGGTAAAGCGCAACCTCCTTCTCCAGCGCCAGGCGCTCGATCACGTCCAGTGCCTTGTCGTAGCGCTGGTTGAAGGCGCGGTCGATGGCGCTTTTTTTCTGCTGGTAGGACGGGTGCTCGAACACTGCCGGAAAGGTCGCCAGCAGGTTGTCGATCAAGCCGTTGATGTCACCGATGAAGGCGCCAGCGGTGCCCGATGGCAATTCCAGTGCGCGAGGTTCGCGAGGCTCATCGAAATTATTGACGTAGACCCAGTCTGCCGGGGTCTGCAGGCGTTTGCCTTCGGCCTTCAGGTAGCGTTTGACGAACGAAAACCGGCCGGTGCCGGGCTCACCCATGACGAATACGTTGTAACCGGGGCGTGGCATGGCCACGCCGAACTGCAAGGCTTCGACCGCACGTTCCTGGCCAAGCACACCGCGAAAGGGCTCCAGATCATTGGTGGTAGAGAAGCTGAACTGTTCAGCGGAAAACGGACGGGTCAGCGCTTCAGGCGCTAGACGCAAGCTGGCAGCAACAGGATCAGGCATCGGGCTTCCTTACATCAGGCGGGGCAGATAGCGGCATTCTGGCGCTGCCCATACCTCACTTGCAAGGCGCGCCTCCAGTCAAAGCATAGACAAACCGTCATCCCCAGGCTGGCCGGGCGCAAATCAATGATTTCAACGAATGTTTTGCAAAAAATCACGGAACCCCGGGAACGTGCCTAAACTCCAAACTGCGCGGCTGGATTAATAACTGGCCCACTGGCGCCGGATTGGGCCAGACCCCTTGTCCATTGGTATGCACTTAAAGAGAACATAGCTATGAAACGGATTCTTCTCGGTACTCTCTTCACCGCTGTATCCATCAACGCCATGGCGCAGGCGCCAGGCGGCCCGGATTGCGGTTGGGGCAACATGCTGTTCGAAGGTCAGCGTGGCACCCCGGCTCACTTCCTGGCATCCACCACCAACGGCACTTCCGGCAACGCAACGTTCGGTATGACGTCCGGTACCAACGGTTGCTCGACTAATGCGTCGCTGACTTATGGCGGCAAATCCTGGATTGCCATGAATGGCATGATGAACGAGCTGTCCGAAGACATGGCTAAAGGTCAGGGCGAAGCGCTGACCACTTATGCCGTGGTACTGGGCGTGGCGCCGGAAGACCGTGCGCACTTCGCCGCTGTGACTCATGAGCACTTCCAGCAGATCTTCAGCAAGGCTGACGTGACCGCTGACGACGTGCATACCAACACCCTGGCCATTCTGAAGAACGATCCGCGTCTGGCCAAGTACGCTACTCAAGCTTAAGCTCGACCCGCCCGCTCCTTTCGGGGAGCGGGCTTTATTTTTTGGACCTGCCCTCTTTGGGTCTTTATTTTTTTCGACTTAAGTTGCCCACTATGCTCAAACGCCTTGCCTGGCTGGCGCTCTGTGTCTGCGCCCCGCTGTCCGCCGCGCCACCTATCGACAATCAACGTTTGCAGCAACTGGCCAATGACCCTTTCTGGATCTCCCTGGGCCATTACGAAACCGCCAAGCTCGGCGGCTGGCGCAGCTATGTCAGCGACAAAAAGTTCTTTCTCGCACCTGACGGCAATGAACACCCTGACCGTGAACTGGCGGCGACCGTGCAGGCGCTGTACGCCCCGGCCAGTGCGGGCGAAAAGCACGCCCAATGCGTCTATCCGGCCCGCACCCGTTGGCTAAAAGCACAGCTCAAGCTGACCGATCTGCCAACGCTGAACTGCAGCGAATTCAAGCAATGGTTTAAGGATGTCTCGCCCCACAGCGCGGTGATGATTTTCCCGGCAGCGTATCTGAACAGTCCGTCATCGATGTTCGGCCATACCTTGCTGCGCATCGACCAGGCCAATGTACAGAGCGATCAAACCGCCCTGCTCAGTTATGCGATCAACTTCGGCGCGTACATCGAAGGCTCGGACAACAGCATCCTGTATGCCTGGAAAGGCTTGATGGGCGGCTATCCGGGCCTGTTCGCGCTGGTGCCTTATCAGGAAAAACTCTCGGAATACCGCAGCCTCGAGAACCGCGATCTGTGGGAATACCGGCTGAACCTGACGCAGGCAGAAACCGAACGCATGGTCGAGCACGTCTGGGAGTTGAAGCAGATCCAGTTCGACTATTTCTTTTTCGACGAAAACTGCTCCTATCGCCTGCTTGAGTTACTGCAAGTGGCACGGCCGAGTCTGCGTCTGACCGAACAATTCCCGCTGACCGCGATTCCCACCGACACGGTCAAAGCGGTGAAAGAAGCCGGGCTGGTGGAATCCATTCAGTATCGTCCGTCTCGTGAACGGGAACTGCTGAGCCGTGCCGTGCCGTTGACTGACGAAGAACAGGAGTGGGTGCTGAAAGTCAGCGCCGACCAAAAACAATTGCAGACACCCGCGTTCAAGGCTCAACCGCGCGACCGTCAGGCGCTGATCATCGATGCGGCTTATCGATTGGAGCGTTACCGCGCCAACGGTCAGGAGCGCGACCCTGAGCAGGCGCAACGCAGTTTCGAACTGCTGCGGGCGATCAATCAGAACCCCGCCCCTGAGCTGGACATCCCAAGGCCCGGCTTGCCCGAGGACGGTCATGAATCCCGCACCTGGCAGGCCGGCATCGGCACCCGGGGCGACAAGGCCTTTGGCGAATATGGCCTGCGAATGGCGTATCACGACCTCAACGATAACGCCGAGAGCTTCCCGCTCGGTGCGCAGATCGAAATCCTGCAGATGAAACTGCGCCAGTACGAAGGCAATCACTGGCAGTTCCAGCAACTCGACCTGGCGACCATCCGTTCCATGACGCCGCGCAATGAGCTGTTGCAGCCATTGTCGTGGCAAGTCACAGGCGGTCTGGAGCGCGTGCCGGGCAAGCATGACGATGAAACGTTGGTCAGCCACGTCAACGGTGGCGGCGGCGGCACCTGGCAGCTGGGTGAAGACATGCTCGGCTTCGCACTGGGCACCGTGCGTGTCGAGCACAACAACGACTTCGCGGGTTTCATCGCACCGGCAGCAGGTTTCAATAGCGGTTTGCTGTGGAAAAACCCGATGGGCAACTTCAGCCTTGAAACCAAGGGCGATTTCTTCACCAACGGCGAAGTACGGCGCAGCATCAGCCTGAACCAGCAGTGGGAATTGTCGCGCAATCTGGGTTTGCGCCTGAGTGCCCAGCGTGAATTCAGCCACCTGGCCTCACCCGAGAACGAAGTGATGCTTGAGGTGAAGTGGTATCACTACTGACCCGAAACACCACAATCCCTTGTGGGAGCGGGCTTGCTCGCGAAGAGGGAGTGTCAGCCGACATCAATGTTGACTGACACACCGCTTTCGCGAGCAAGCCCGCTCCCACATTGGATCATCGTTACCCAACAGATTAATCACAGCCCTTTCACAAGCGCCTGACGAATCAACTTCTAGACTTCTGTGTATAGGCCGTCGAACGGTCGGGAGTCTGGGATGTGGCGTTGTGCGGGTGTGTTGGGGTTGCTGCTGTTGTGCGCGGGTTGCCAGTCGACCCACGAAGATCTTGTCGCCAAGGGTTATCCGCCGGCTTTTGCCGATGGTTTCGATGACGGTTGCAGCAGTGGCCGACAAGCCGCCGGGGCAATCACCGGTGAATTTCGCAAGAACGTCCCGCGATATCTCAAGGACAAGCAATACGCCGAAGGCTGGAGCGACGGTTTTCGCCAGTGCCAGGCCATGCGCGAAAGCGAGGATCGCGAGGACTATCGCAGTCACCATTGGGACGACCGGGACAAAGCCTGGCAGCAACAAAAGGACCAGGACGCCGCCCGTGCCTATCGCTCGCAATGAGTCGCAGACAGACATCCATCGAAACTAAAAGCCTGCAACCATGGCCCAAACCCTATAACGGGAGAAAACCATGAGTCGCGCTTTCGTCAATGAAGATAACGCCGCCGCGCAAGCCGATCAGCCAGTCGAACGGCAGGTCAGCGCGCAGCCCAATTACGTCACGCCGGCCGGTCTCGCCCAGCTTCAAGCGAAACTCGCCGAGGTGCAAAACCTGCTCAATGAACAAAGTGCAAAAGGTGAACTGGCCGACAAACAGCGCCAGGCCGACCTGGAGCGTGACTGGCGGTATTTCAATCAGCGACTGCAAAGCGCCCAGTTGGTCGTACCGGCCTCCTCGACCGACAAAGTGCAGATTGGAGCGTGGGTAACCTTTGCCGATGAGCACGGCCACGAACAACGCGTGCAACTGGTGGGTGAGGATCAGGCGGATGCCGCGAGCGGGCTGATCAATTGGGGCTCGCCGCTGGGGCGAGCGTTGCTGGGCGCGCAGGTCGGGGATGAGGTGGTGTGGAAGCGGCCTGCGGGGGATTTGGTGATTGAGGTTCTGGGCATAGAGATCGGGTGATCTTGAGGCCGTCATCGCTAGCAGGCTAGCTCCCACAGTGGATTTGTGTCGATTCCATAATCCCTGTGGGGCTAGCCTGCTAGCGATGGCCGCGCCGCGGTGTAACTGAAGCCCATAAAAAAACGGAGCCCCGAAGGCTCCGTTTTTTCATCCATCCAACCCGATATCAGGCCAGTTTCTTGTGCCGTACACGATGCGGCTGTGAAGCCGCTTCGCCGAGGCGTTTCTTGCGATCGGCTTCGTATTCGGTGTAGTTACCTTCGAAGAACACCGCTTGCGAATCGTCTTCGTACGCCAGGATGTGCGTCGCGACGCGGTCAAGGAACCACCGATCGTGAGAGATCACAATGGCGGCGCCCGGGAAGTCCAGCAGGGCTTCTTCCAGGGAACGCAAGGTTTCAACGTCGAGGTCGTTAGACGGTTCGTCGAGCAGCAGGACGTTGCCGCCCTCTTTCAGGGTCAGGGCCAAGTGCAAGCGACCGCGCTCACCACCGGACAGGTCCTTGACGAACTTCTGTTGGTCGCCGCCCTTGAAGTTGAAGCGACCGACGTAGGTACGCGACGGGATCTCGTAGTTGCCAATGCGGATCTGATCGGAACCGTCGGAGATTTGCTGGAACACCGTCTTGCTGCCGTCCAGGTCTTCGCGGCTCTGGTCCACGCAAGCCAGTTGCACGGTTTCGCCGACTTCGATGCTGCCCGAATCCGGTGTTTCCTTGCCCATCAGCATGCGGAACAGGGTCGATTTACCGGCACCGTTACCGCCGATCACGCCAACGATGGCGCCTTTAGGCATGGAGAACGACAGGTTGTCGATCAACACGCGATCGCCATAACCCTTGGAAACGTTCTTGAACTCGATGACCTTGTCACCCAGGCGCGGACCGGCCGGAATGTAGATTTCGTTGGTTTCGCTGCGTTTCTGGAATTCCTGCGACTGCATTTCTTCGAAGCGTTGCAGACGAGCCTTGGATTTGGACTGGCGGGCCTTGGCGCCTTTGCGCACCCACTCCAGTTCTTCCTTCATGGCTTTTTCGTGGGCCGACTGCTGCTTGGATTCGGCAGCCAGACGATCGGACTTGGCTTCGAGCCAACCCGAATAGTTGCCCTCGTAAGGGATACCGGCGCCGCGGTCGAGTTCGAGGATCCAGCCGGCAACGTTGTCCAGGAAGTACCGGTCGTGCGTGATCGCGACCACGGTGCCCGGGAAGTCGTGCAGGAAGTGCTCCAGCCAGGCGACGGAATCGGCGTCCAGGTGGTTGGTCGGTTCGTCGAGCAGCAGCATATCCGGTGCGGACAGCAGCAGGCGGCAAAGGGCTACGCGACGCTTCTCACCACCGGAGAGGAATTCGATCTTGGCATCCCAGGCCGGCAGACGCAGCGCATCGGCGGCGACTTCCAGTTGGCGATCCAGGTTGTGACCGTCGCTGGCTTGCAGGATGGCTTCGAGCTTGGCCTGTTCGGCGGCCAGTTTGTCGAAGTCGGCATCTTCATCAGCGTAAGCGGCGTAGACCTCGTCCAGGCGAGCCTGGGCGTTCTTGATCACGCTGACCGCTTCCTCGACCACTTCACGCACGGTCTTGGTCGGGTCCAGGATCGGCTCTTGTGGCAGGTAGCCGATGTTCAGCTCCGGCATCGGACGGGCTTCGCCCTCGAACTCGGTGTCGACGCCCGCCATGATTTTCAACAGCGTGGACTTACCCGAACCGTTGAGGCCGAGCACGCCGATCTTGGCGCCCGGGAAGAAGGACAGTGAAATGTTTTTCAGGATTTCCCGCTTCGGCGGAACAACTTTGCCCAGCCGATGCATGGTGAAGACGTATTGAGCCATGGAGAACCTTGGGTCAGTGACAGATGAATGATTGGAGCGCAGGCGATGCCCGGCCAGACTGTGCGCGTCGTCAGATTGATAATGTATCAATACATGAGCGCTGAAAAAGTCTGAGTCTAGGAGCTGGAACGCTCCCGTGTAACCGGCAAAGCTACCTGAATGACAGATGGCAGTCCAGCCGCGAGGGGCTGGCACTTCGCCACAACACAAGGCATGCTAGCCGCCCTTCGGGCGTCCGGCTTATAGTGCACGTCGCGCCAGTCCAGCCAAACCGCAGGATTACAGTTTGTCTAATGTCTCTCCGCCATCGTCCGTGAGCGCAGCCCATCCTGCGACCGGCTCGCCCCTGCGCGGATCCTTGAAGGGTGCGCTGGCGACCCTCGTGCTGTTGCTGCTCGGATTGCTGTTCTGGCAACTGCTGGATCAGCTTCGCGAAACACAGAAATACCAGCGCCAGTACACCATCGACTACACCGCCGACCTGGCCGCGCAAGTCAGCCTGAACATGGCGCTTAACGCCCAGATCGCGCTGAATCTGCTACCGATCGTCGAACAACCGCAAAGTGCCGACGAACTGCAGGCGCTGCTGCGCAAGTTGCAACAATCGCTGCCTGAACTGCGCAGCCTGGCATTGCTCAGTCCTTCCGGCAAAATCCTTGGCGACAGCGCCGCCGACAGCCAGGATGCCAATTACCTGGGTGAGCTGGTCCGGCGCAGCCGCGCCCAGGCCCACTATTTCAGCAATGCCGACGACGGTTCAGTGGTGCACCTGCTGCTGCATCAGGCCAGTGGCAGCAGCCGTGGTTACTGGGCCCTGCGCCTGACGTCGACATTTTTCTCGTCACTGACCAAACAAAATGAAGCGGGCATCCGTCCGCTGTGGCTGGTGGAAAATCGGGTCAATCACCAGATCATCAGCCGCGATGAAGCGTCGCTTTCGGTCAAACCGAGCGCGTTGTCCCCGAACGATCTGGCCAACAGTGTGCTGACAGTGCCCCTGAGCAGCAGCGACTGGCAACTGCGCGGACTGTTCGATCGCCAGCAAGTGCTCGAACAACTGTTGCCGGCGTTCATCGGCAAATGCCTGTTGGGCCTAGCCTTCTCCCTACTGCCGTTCATCGCACTGCTGAACATTCGCCGCCGTCAGCGCCAGCTGCATGAAGGCCGCCGCCGCTATCACGATATTTTCGAAGGCACTGGCGTTGCCCTGTGCGTACTGGACGTCTCCGGGCTCAAGACCTTCTTCGACAAGGCCCAGTTGCACAGCAGCGAGCAACTCAAGGCCTGGCTCGACATACCGGAGCAACGCCAGCAACTGCTCCAGGAGCTGCGCATCACTGAGGTCAACCAGGTCGCCCTGCAACTGCTCAACGTCAACTCCTGTGCTCAGGCCTGGAAACTGTTGATTGACGGCTGCCCGCTCGACGGCACCGCCATCGGCCATCAAGTGCTCGAAACGGTGTTCAACCAGCAGAGACAGCTCGAGCTGGAAATCAAACTCCAGGATGCCAATGACCGCGACCAGCACCTGTGGCTGGTGCTGCGCTTGCCGGAAGATCACGCCGACTATAAAGCGGTAATCCTGAGCATCACCGACATCACCAGCCGCAAACTCATCGAGCTGTCGCTGCTGGAACGCGAAGGCTTCTGGTCCGATGTGGTGCGCACCGTGCCGGATCACCTGTACGTGCAAGACGTGATCAGCCAGCGGATGATCTTCAGCAACCACCACCTGGGCCAGACCCTCGGTTATGACGCCACCGAGCTGCACCAGATGGGCGAGTATTTCTGGGAAATCCTCCTGCACCCCGAAGATGCCGATTACTACCACCGCTCGCGCCAGACCCAGCGCCGCGCGGGTTACACCCAATTGCTGCAATGCCAGTTGCGGTTCCGTCATCGCGACGGCAAGTGGCGGCGTTTCGACATTCGCGAACAGGCACTGGCGCGGGACAAACACGATCAAGTCACGCGGATCATCGGCGTGGCCAAGGACATCACCGATCAGATCGAAGCCAGTGAATCCCTGCGTGACAGCGAACAGCGCTACCGGATGCTCGCCGAAAGCATCAGCGACGTCATTTTCTCCACCGACAGCAAAATGAAGCTCAACTACGTCAGCCCGTCGGTGCAAGCCGTGCTGGGCTACGACGCCGAGTGGATCTTCCAGAACGGCTGGCAATCGACCATCGCCAACCCGCAGCAACTGACCGGCATTTACGGCCTGATGGATCGGGTCAGCAAAGCGCTGGATAAACCCGAACAACTGGCGCTGCTGCGCACTCAGGTGCAGACCCAACTGTTCCTGTTCGATTGCCTGCGGGCCGACGGGCGCAAAATTCCGATCGAGCTACGGTTGGTACTGGTCTGGGACGAACACGGGGCCTTCGAAGGCGTGCTGGGCGTCGGCCGCGACATCAGCCAGCAACGCCGGGCCGAGAAAGACCTGCGCATGGCGGCCACGGTCTTCGAACATTCGACTTCGGCGATCCTGATCACCGACCCGGCCGGCTACATCGTCCAGGCCAACGAAGCGTTCAGTCGCGTCAGCGGTTATGCCGTGGAGCAGGTGCTGGACCAATTGCCGAACATGCTGACCGTCGACGAGCAGCAGGAAGCCCACCTGCATTATGTGCTCAAGCAACTGCATCAGAACAACACCTGGGAGGGCGAAGTCTGGCTCAAGCGGCGCAACGGCGAGCATTACCCGGCCTGGGTCGGCATCACGGCGGTGCTCGACGATGAAGGTGACCTGGCCAGTTACGTGTGTTTCTTCAGCGACATCAGCGAGCGCAAGGCCAGTGAGCAGCGGATTCACCGCCTCGCCTACTACGACGCCCTGACTCACCTGCCCAACCGCACGCTGTTCCAGGATCGTCTGCACACCGCGCTGCAATCAGCCGAGCGGCAGAAGTCCTGGGTCGTGTTGATGTTCCTCGACCTCGACCGTTTCAAGCCGATCAACGACTCCCTCGGCCACGCCGCCGGCGACCGCATGCTCAAGGAAATGGCCACGCGCTTGCTCGGTTGCGTCGACGATGACGACACCGTGGCGCGCATGGGCGGCGATGAATTCACCTTGTTGCTGCAACCTCGGGCCAGCCGTGACGTCGCCTTGAACCGGGCGATCCATGTGGCCGAGCAGATCCTCGCCAGCCTGGTGAAACCGTTCGTGCTGGAAGGCCGCGAGTTCTTCGTCACCGCCAGCATCGGTATCGCCCTGAGCCCGCAGGATGGCAACGAACTCAGTCAGCTGATGAAGAACGCCGACACCGCGATGTACCACGCCAAGGAGCGCGGCAAGAACAACTTCCAGTTCTATCAGGCAGACATGAACGCCAGCGCCCTGGAGCGCCTGGAACTGGAAAGCGACTTGCGCCACGCCCTGGAGCAAGACGAATTCGTTCTGTACTACCAGCCGCAGTTCAGCGGCGATGGCAAACGCCTGACCGGCGCCGAAGCGCTGCTGCGCTGGCGTCATCCACGTCGCGGCCTGGTGCCGCCGGGGGATTTCATTCCGGTGCTCGAAGAGCTTGGGCTGGTGGTGGATGTCGGTGACTGGGTGATCAGCGAAGCCTGCCGTCAGCTCAAGACCTGGCATCAGGCCAAGGTGCGGGTGCCGAAGGTGTCGGTGAACATTTCCGCCCGGCAATTCTCCGACGGCCAGCTCGGCACGCGGATCGCCACCATCCTCAAGGAAACCGGCCTGCCGCCGGCATGCCTGGAGCTGGAGCTGACCGAAAGTATCCTGATGCGTGAAGTCAGCGAAGCGATGCAGATCCTCGCCGGGTTGAAAAACCTCGGCCTCAGTATTGCGGTCGATGACTTCGGCACCGGTTATTCATCGCTCAACTACCTCAAGCAATTCCCGATCGACGTGCTGAAAATCGACCGCACCTTCGTTGATGGCCTGCCGTCAGGCGAACAGGACGCGCAGATTGCCCGGGCGATCATCGCCATGGCGCACAGCCTGAACCTGGCGGTAATCGCCGAAGGTGTGGAAACCCATGAGCAACTCGACTTCCTGCGTGAGCATGGGTGCGATGAGGTTCAGGGGTATCTGTTCGGGCGGCCGATGCCGGCGAGCCGGTTTGAGGCGCAGTTCAGTAATGAAGCGCTGTTCATGTTCGACTGAAATCACAGCGCTGCGGATGACGCCTTCGCGGGCAAGCCTCGCTCCTACGGGTTTTGGGGGGAACACAACATTTGTGAACACCGCGCCTCCTGTAGGAGCGAGGCTTGCCCGCGAAGAGGCTCGCCCAGACACCACACATCCGGTCATGAAGCCCACTTGTCTGCGACATGATGTCCTTTCATATGCCATCTAAAACCCATTGGGTTAGAATGCCCCCCTTTTCTGCCCCGATCCTTGAGGACCGCCATGTTCAGCCGTGATTTGACTATTGCCAAGTACGACGCCGATCTTTTTGCCGCCATGGAGCAAGAAGCTCAGCGCCAGGAAGAACACATCGAGCTGATCGCTTCGGAAAACTACACCAGCCCAGCGGTGATGGAAGCTCAAGGCTCGGTACTGACCAACAAGTACGCCGAAGGCTACCCGGGCAAGCGCTACTACGGTGGTTGCGAGTTCGTCGACGTGGTTGAGCAACTGGCCATCGACCGCGCCAAAGAACTGTTCGGCGCCGATTACGCCAACGTTCAGCCGCACGCCGGTTCGCAAGCCAACAGCGCCGTTTACCTGGCTCTGCTGCAAGCGGGCGACACCATCCTGGGCATGAGCCTGGCCCACGGCGGTCACCTGACCCACGGCGCCAGCGTTTCCTCCTCCGGCAAGCTGTACAACGCCGTTCAATACGGCATCGACGCCAATGGCCTGATCGACTACGACGAAGTCGAGCGCCTGGCCGTTGAGCACAAGCCGAAAATGATCGTGGCCGGTTTCTCTGCCTACTCGCAGATCCTCGACTTCCCACGTTTCCGCGAAATCGCCGACAAAGTTGGCGCGTACCTGTTCGTCGACATGGCTCACGTGGCCGGTCTGGTCGCCGCTGGCGTCTACCCGAACCCGGTTCCATTCGCTGACGTCGTGACCACCACCACGCACAAGACCCTGCGCGGTCCCCGTGGCGGTCTGATCCTGGCTCGCGCCAACGCCGACATCGAGAAGAAACTGAACTCCGCCGTATTCCCGGGCGCCCAGGGTGGCCCGCTGGAGCACGTGATCGCCGCCAAAGCGATCTGCTTCAAGGAAGCGCTGCAGCCTGAGTTCAAGACTTACCAGCAACAAGTGGTGAAGAACGCCAAGGCCATGGCCGGCGTGTTCATCGAGCGCGGTTTTGACGTGGTCTCGGGCGGTACTGAAAACCACCTGTTCCTGCTGTCGCTGATCAAGCAGGAAATCTCCGGTAAAGACGCCGACGCCGCTCTGGGCAAAGCGTTCATCACCGTGAACAAGAACTCCGTGCCAAACGATCCACGCTCCCCGTTCGTCACCTCCGGCCTGCGCTTCGGTACGCCGGCAGTGACCACTCGCGGCTTCAAGGAAGCAGAGTGCAAAGAGCTGGCTGGCTGGATCTGCGACATCCTGGCTGACCTGAACAACGAAGCGGTGATTGATGCCGTTCGTGAGAAGGTCAAGGCCATCTGCAAGAAGCTGCCGGTGTACGGCGCTTAATTGCGTCGCTAAACCGCAGTACTGAAAAACCGGCCAGGTGATGGCCGGTTTTTTTTCGCCTTGGATTTGTAGGAGCCGGCTTGCTGGCGATACGTCCTTGAGCCTCGCAATGATCTTTCGGCCGCCCTCGCCAGCAAGCCGGCTCCTACAGGACCAGCACCACTGGTCAGACCGGTCAAGCCAATTACGCAATTTCCGCTTGCGATCACCCAAAAACAGCGCCTAGACTGCGCCTGCACTGGACATACCGGTAAGACCACAATAATTAAGTCCTGAATCTGATGCGCTTAGCGCACGGCAGCCAGGACACCGACCAGGATTCCTCCCATGCTCAGATGGTGCTCGCGTTCAATCTTCCTCCAAGTAGTTCTCGGACTGGTGCTCGGCATCGTCTGCGGGCTGACCCTTCCTGAATACTCGGCCCAGCTCAAACCGCTCGGCGACGGTTTCATCAAACTGATCAAGATGCTCATCGGTCTGATCGTGTTCTGCGTAGTGGTCAGCGGCATCAGCGGTGCCGGAGACCTGAAGAAGGTCGGGCGCATCGGCCTGAAGTCGGTGATCTACTTCGAAATCCTGACCACCATCGCCCTGGTGATTGGTCTGGTGTTCGCTTTCACCACCGGCATCGGCAGCGGCGCGAACATTCATCTGGATCAGCTTTCCGCTGCCGACATGGGCGACATCGCCCAGCGCGGTCAGCACATGCAAACCACCTCCCAGTTCTTGATGAACCTGATCCCGACCTCGGTCATCGGCGCCTTCGCGGAGAACAACATTCTGCAAGTCCTGCTGTTTTCAGTGCTGTTCGGCAGTGCGCTGAACCTGGTGGGCGAAGCAGCGTCGGGTATTTCCCGGCTGATCAATGAGCTGAGCCACGTGATCTTCCGCATCATGGGCATGATCGTGCGCCTGGCGCCGATCGGCGTGTTCGGCGCCATCGCTTTCACCACCAGCAAATATGGCCTGGATTCGCTGCAGCACCTGGGCAGTCTGGTCGGCCTGTTTTATCTGACCTGTGTGGCGTTTGTGACATTGATTCTCGGGCTGGTGATGCGCCTGTCTGGCCTGAAGATGTGGCCGTTGCTCAAGTACCTGCGCGAAGAGTTGTTGATCGTCATGGGCACCGCTTCTTCCGACGCAGTGCTGCCACAAATCATGCGCAAACTTGAGCATCTGGGCATCGGCAGTTCGACGGTCGGGTTGGTGATTCCTACGGGTTACTCGTTCAACCTCGACGGGTTCTCGATCTACCTGACCCTAGCCATCGTCTTCATCGCCAATGCCACCGGCACGCCGCTGGCCATGACCGATCTGCTGACCATTCTGCTGGTGTCGCTGATCACCTCAAAAGGTGCCCACGGGATTCCCGGTTCGGCGCTGGTGATTCTGGCGGCAACACTCACGGCGATCCCTGCGATTCCGGTGGTCGGCCTGGTGTTGGTGCTGGCGGTGGACTGGTTCATGGGCATTGGCCGCGCGCTGACCAACCTGATCGGCAACTGCGTCGCCACCGTGGCCATCGCCCGCTGGGAGAAGGACATCGATATTCAACGGGCGAACAAAGTGCTTTCCGGCCAGGTGGGTTATACCTTCCAGCCGAGAAAACCTGTCGCCCCGGCGCATCAGCAGGAATTCTGAATAATCGCCGTGCCTGCCCGCGGGCAGGCACGGTCAACAACCGTTTTGGATGCTCATGGAGCGAACAGTGATTACCTCGTCGACCGTTGTGAACTCAGTCGTAGAAAAACTCCGGGCCGCTTTGGCCCGTGGTCAATGGCGCTCCGGCGAAATGCTGCCGGGGCAACGTGAGTTGGCCGAACAACTGGGCATCAGCCGCCCGAGCCTGCGTGAAGCGGTGATCGTGCTGGAAACCCTTGGCCTGGTGCGCTCGATGCCCGGCAAAGGCGTGGTGGTGCTGGACGCCCATCTCAGCGACAGCCAAAGCCACGACAGCGCGGTGGCCGGCGCCAGCCTGGAAGACGTGCTGCAACTGCGCTACACCCTCGAACCGTTTATCGTCGGCCTGGTCGCGCAGTCAATCAGCAGCAAGGAAGTCGGGCAACTGCGCCTGACCCTGATGGACATGCGCGAAGCGCTGGAAGCCAACGACAGCGAAGCCGGGGTGAACGCCTACATCGCCTTCCACGAAGAGCTGTTCACGCTGACGTCGAACCCGATCTTCCAGAGCGTGGTGCAGCAGACCAGCAATGCCCTCAAGCAAAGCGCCGAGGTGCTGCGCAACTCCCCCGAGCATCTGGCTGAGCGCCTTGAGGAGAACGAAGCCGTGGTGCGGGCGATCCGCAGCAAAAACAGCGCCCAGGCCAGTGCCGAGATGCGTCGGCACATCCTTCGGGAAGGTCAGCGGATGGGCATCGAACTGAATATCCCGGACGACAACCTCGGCAGTTAAAACTGCTTCGAACTGGAGACAGGCCATGAACAGCTTCGCCTCACCGCAAACACTCACTGCCCTGCCCTTTCCCGCGCGGGAGGACGATCTCTATTCGCGGATCTTCGACGCCATTCTCGAACAGCGCCTCAATGCGTCCAGCCGCTTTACCGAAGAAAGCCTGGCGCAGATGTTCAGCGTTCGACGCAGTGACATTCGTGGCGTGCTGACGCGCCTGTCTCATCAGCAAATCATCGTCCTTCGGGCGAACCATCGGCCCCGCATCGCCGCGCTCGATGCCGAGCAGACCCGGCAGGCGCTGCATGCCCGGCGGCTGACCGAGATCACCTTGGTGCGACTGGCCTGCCGACAACCTCGTGCGCAAGACTTGAACCGCCTGCATGCCCTGATCGAGAGCGAGCGCCACTGCACAGCGCGCGGCCCGGCGATCCGGTTGTCAGGGGAATTTCATTTGCAGTTGGCGCAAATGGCGGGGAATGCCCCGTTGGCGCATTTTCTCGGCAGTCTGGTGCCACTGACTTCGCTGGCGATTGCGCAGTTTGATGCGCCGCTGGAGAGTTATTGCGGGCGGCATGAGGACATTGTCAATGCGGTGGAATGTGGGGATGCCGTGGCTGCCGAGGCATTGCTGAGCAGGCATCTGGATCATTTGGAGGCGGTATTGCTGAACTCACAACCGATATCGCGCCAGAATCGTGTTGCCGGTTAGATCGCCTTCGCGAGCAAGCCCGCTCCCACAGGTTTTTTGGGTGCACCGAAAATCACTGTGGGAGCGGGCTTGCTCGCGAAGGGGCCCTGATACTCACTGAAGATTTATGTCTTCAGTCCGCCGCCACCCGCGCAAACCCCTCCCGAATCTTCTCTTCCGGCAAATCATCGGCAATAAACACGATCACGCTTTCCCGCGCCTCGTCGTCCGCCCATTCGGTGTCCCAATCGAATCCGTACAACTTCAGCACGCCCTGAAACACCATGCGCCGCGGCTCGCCCACAATGCTCAATACACCTTTGTAACGCAGCAATTGCTTGCCATGGTCTTCCAGCAACTCGTTCATGAACTCGCTGAGCTTGTCGATATCCAGCGGCTTGTCGGTGCGCAGCACCAGGCTGGAGATCCGGTCGATAGAAGGTGCCTTGGCCACCGGGCGCAGGCTGACGCCGCCGAGGTCGGCATTCAGATTGAAACCGCGCACGTCGAGCAATTCGGCCAGGTCGATCTTGCCGTGTTCGACCACACGAATCGGCGCGCGGCGGTTGATGCGGGTCAGGCGCTCGCTCAACGCGGTAAACGTCGCTTCGTCCACCAGATCACGTTTGCTCACCAGCAAGCGGTCGGCAAAACCGATTTGCGCCTGGGCGATGGTTTGCGTCAGGTGAGTGTCGGCGTGCGCCGCGTCTACAAGGGTGATGATGCCGTCGAGGATATAACGCTCGCGCAGTTCTTCATCGATGAAAAAGGTTTGCGCCACCGGTGCCGGGTCGGCCAGGCCGGTGCATTCGATCACCAGACGGTCAAAGGCGATTTCGCCGCTGTCCAGGCGTTCAAGCAGCAGATACAAAGCTTTGGTCAGGTCGGTGTGGATGGTGCAGCAGACGCAGCCGTTGGACAGCGTCATCACTTGCACGGGATCGTCGCCCAACAGCTGGGTATCGATACCGGCGTCACTGAATTCGTTCTCGATCACGGCGATTTTCAGGCCGTGTTCGGCTTTGAGCAGGTGACGCAGCAGCGTGGTCTTGCCGGCGCCGAGGAAGCCGCTGAGGATCGTGACGGGGATGGGAGAGGACAACTGGAGTCTCCTGTTTCACAAAATTAAAGTATCAACACAAAACAAATGTGGGAGCTAGCCTGCTAGCGATGGCGGACTGACAATCAACAGTGATGTTGAATGTTCAGCCGCCATCGCTAGCAGGCTAGCTCCCACAAGGATTGCTGTTAACCCGACAACCGGGTCAACAGCACTTCGGCCCACCCTTGCCACCGTAACGAGCCTCTTGGCGTTCCCGGAAGAACATCTCGTAGCTCATCACCGGTTTGTCCGGGTGTTTGGTTTGCATATGCTCGACGTAGTTGTCGTAGTCGGGCATGCCGACCATCAGACGCGCGGCCTGACCGAGGTATTTACCGAGGCGACTCAGGTCATTGAACATGCTGCAATCCTCGATTACGCATCCGGCAGCGCCTGGAACGGTGCTTCTTTATCCGTGCGTTCTTTGCTGCCCCAGGCGGAGATACCGACCTTGAGCGCATAGAACAGGATACTGAAGACCACGAACAGGAACAGCGCCGTCAGCGTTGCGTTGGTGTAAGCGTTGAAGATCACATGCTGCATCTGAGTGATGTCCTTGGCCGGGGCGAGGATCTGACCATTGGCCAGCGCGTCGCTGTATTTTTTCGCCAGCGACAGGAAGCCGATCGCCGGGTTGGCGTCGAACAGCTTGATGAAACCGGCCGTGGTGGTGCAGATCAGCAGCCAGACCGCTGGCAGCATGGTTACCCAGACGTAGCGTTGGCGTTTCATTTTGATCAGCACAACGGTGCCGAGCATCAGCGCGATACCGGCCAGCATCTGGTTGGAGATACCGAACAGAGGCCACAAGGTGTTGATGCCGCCCAGTGGATCGATCACGCCCTGGTACAGCAACCAGCCCCACATCGCCACGCAACCGGCGGTTGCGATCAGGTTGGCGGTCCAGGATTCAGTGCGCTTGAGCGCTGGGACGAAGGAACCGAGCAAATCCTGCAGCATGAACCGTCCGGCACGGGTGCCGGCGTCGACGGCAGTCAGGATGAACAGCGCTTCAAACAGAATCGCAAAGTGGTACCAGAACGCCATGGTGTTTTCACCCGGCAGGACACTGTGCAGGATCTGCGCGATACCAACCGCCAGGGTCGGCGCACCGCCGGCACGGGCCAGGATGGTGGTTTCACCGATGTCCTTGGCCACCGCTTGCAGCGCTTCCGGGGTAATTGCAAAGCCCCAGCTGCTGACAGTTTGGGCCACGGCCACCACATCACCGCCGACGACTGCTGCCGGGCTGTTCATGGCGAAATACACACCAGGCTCGATCACCGAAGCCGCCACCATCGCCATGATGGCGACGAAGGATTCCATCAGCATGCCGCCGTAACCGATGTAACGGGCGTTGACTTCGTTATCCAGCAGTTTCGGCGTGGTGCCGGAGGAGATCAGCGCGTGGAAACCGGAGACCGCACCACAGGCAATCGTGATGAACAGGAACGGGAACAGGCCGCCCTTCCAGACCGGACCGGTGCCATCGATAAACTGGGTCAGCGCCGGCATTTTCAGCTCAGGCATGGTGATCAGGATGCCGATCGCCAAGGCCACGATGGTGCCGATTTTGAGGAAGGTCGAGAGGTAGTCGCGCGGCGCCAGAATCAGCCATACCGGCAGCGATGCGGCTACAAAACCGTAACCGACCAGCATCCACGTAATCTGTACGCCAGTGAATGTAAAGGCTTTGGCCCAGACTGGATCAGCGGCAATCTGCCCACCGAGCCAGATCGAGCCCAGCAGCAACAGCACACCGACCACGGAGATTTCGCCGATGCGGCCCGGGCGGATGTAGCGCATGTAGATGCCCATGAACATCGCGATCGGGATGGTCGCCATCACCGTGAAAATGCCCCAAGGACTTTCGGCCAGGGCTTTCACGACGATCAATGCCAGCACCGCGAGGATGATGATCATGATCAGGAAGCAGCCAAACAGCGCGATAGTCCCGGGAATACGGCCCATTTCCTCACGGACCATGTCGCCCAACGAGCGGCCGTTACGGCGGGTGGACATGAACAGGACCATGAAATCCTGAACCGCACCGGCCAGCACCACGCCGGCAATCAGCCAAAGCGTACCGGGCAGATAACCCATCTGTGCAGCCAATACCGGACCGACCAGCGGCCCCGCGCCGGCGATGGCGGCGAAGTGGTGACCAAAAAGGATGTGTTTG
Organism: Pseudomonas sp. LBUM1660; assembly: GCF_059695935.1. NCBI lineage: Bacteria > Pseudomonadati > Pseudomonadota > Gammaproteobacteria > Pseudomonadales > Pseudomonadaceae > Pseudomonas > Pseudomonas sp. LBUM1660. The sequence goes on from NZ_CP166795.1 coordinate 5,471,326, forward strand.
TTGGTGGGGACGTAGTCCAGACCATCATTGTTGAGCACGGCGGGGGTGGCCCGTCGAGGGTCGAGTTGCATCACATTGTTGGCGATGAACAGACTGTAATAGCGGTAGGCAACCAGATAAATGGCCACGGCCGCGACCACAATCCACAAGGCGTTGATCGCCTCGCCTCGGCGCAATGCCACGACACCAAGGGCGCACGCTCCCACGATTGCCAGCAGCAGCCAGGGTAGATGGCGTAGCAGGCTATTATTATTTTTCATTTTATGATTCCAGCCAGGGTGGACAAGAAAGACAGCCACCCCGAGTTTAGCTCGCCTGACGGCAAAGACCATACCCCGATATTGGTCTAGCAGACTGTCCTGACTGGCAGGCTCCGACAATGCGGGTCTATAGTCAGCGAACATCTAGAGGATTGCGCCATGAGCGAGCACCCTGCCGATCGCCGCCGCTTCAAACGTATTGCGTTCGATGCCAAAACCGAACTGAGCCAGGGGGAATTCATCTGGCCGGTGAAGCTGATCGACCTGTCACTCAAGGGGCTGCTGATCGAGAAGCCAGAGCCGTGGCTGGGTAATCCAGAGTGGCATTTCCTGGTCGATATTCATCTAACCGAAGACGTCGGGATCAAGATGGATGTGATGTTGACCCACGATGACCATCGTCAACTCGGGTTCGTTTGCAAACACATCAGCCTGGAATCGATTGAACGCCTGCGGAGGTTGATCGAATTCAACCTGGGCGATCCTGAGGAACTGGAGCGCGAATTGGGCGCTTTGATCGAAATCTAAAGACTCAAAACCAATCCAATGTGGGAGCGAGCTTGCTCGCTCCCACAAGGTTTGTGTTCCTCCTGGAAGGTTATTCGAACAATGCGTCGAGGGCCTGCTCCAGCCGGGTCACGGCAATAATCTGCAACCCCGGCGGCGCTTCCTTGGGCGCATTGCCCTTGGGCACGATGGCGCGTTTGAAGCCGTGCTTGGCGGCTTCCTTCAAGCGTTCCTGGCCACTCGGCACCGGGCGTACTTCGCCCGACAGCCCGACTTCACCGAACACCAGCAAATCATGGGGCAGCGGGCGGTTGCGCAAACTGGACATGACCGCGGCCATCAACGCCAGGTCGGAGGCCGTTTCCAGCACCTTCACCCCGCCGACCACGTTGAGGAAGACGTCCTGATCGTGAGTCGGAATCCCGCCGTGACGATGCAGCACCGCCAGCAACATCGCCAGACGATTCTGATCCAGCCCCAAGGTGACCCGACGGGGGTTCGCCAAATGGCTGTCATCCACCAGCGCCTGGACTTCCACCAGCATCGGCCGCGTTCCTTCCCACGTCGCCATGACTACGCTGCCCGGTACTTCTTCCTGCGCACGGGTCAGAAAAATCGCTGACGGGTTGGAGACTTCTTTCAGGCCCTTGTCGGTCATGCCGAACACGCCCAATTCGTTGACGGCGCCGAAACGGTTTTTCACCGCTCGCAACAGACGCAGCCGTCCATCGGATTCGCCTTCGAAATACAGCACCGTATCGACCATATGCTCCAGCACGCGCGGCCCGGCCAAGGCGCCTTCTTTTGTCACGTGGCCGACCAGGAAAATCGCCGTGCCGCTCTGCTTGGCATACCGCACCAGCAATGCCGCGCTTTCCCGAACCTGCGACACGCCACCCGGTGCCGATTGCAGTTGCTCGGTGAAGATGGTCTGAATGGAGTCGATCACCATGACCTTGGGTTTTTCGACCCGGGCGGTGGCAATGATGGTTTCGATGCAGGTTTCGGTCATTACCCGCAGCTGATCCTGAGGCAGGCCCAGACGACGCGCGCGCATAGCAACCTGCTGCTGGGATTCTTCGCCGGTGACGTACAGCGCCGGCATGACTTTGGCGAGGTTGCACAAGGTTTGCAGGAGAATGGTCGATTTTCCGATGCCCGGATCACCGCCGATCAGGACCACCGAACCATCCACCAGGCCACCGCCCAACACCCGATCGAGTTCGCTGGACGCAGTGGAGAAGCGCGGAATCTCTTCGACGCTGACTTCGGCCAGGGTCTTGATCTGTGCCTGTTGGCCGGTCCAACCGGTGCGACCGCTGGGTGCTGCGGCGCCGCCGCTCTCGACCATGGTTTCGGTCAGCGTGTTCCAGGCCCCGCACTCGCCGCACTGGCCGGCCCACTTGGGGAAGGTTGAGCCGCACTCGGTGCAGCCGTACATGCGCTTGGCCTTGGCCATCTGAACTCCCGACAAAAACCGCGATGATAGCTCAGCTGACGCGGATCAGCGCGGCGCCGCTGTGCGGATTTCACCCTTGGCCAGACGCGCGGCGCTATTGCCTAACGGATCTTCGGCATTCAAGTCGGCGCCCTTGGCCTTGAGCTCATCCAGCAATTCGACTCGCTTGAACAGTCCCGCGTACATCGCGGCCGTCTGGCCAGCGCCGTTACGCTGGTCAGGGCTGCAATGGGCGGCCAACAGGGTTTTGGCGATCTGGATTTCGCCCTTGAAAATGGCGCCCATCAGGGCGGTGTTGCCGCGCTGATCCTGAGCGCAGGCATCGGCCCCGGCTGCGAGCAAACGGTCCACGGCGGCTGTCTGGCCGTGATAGGCCGCAAGAATCAGCGCGGTATAACCCTTGCTGTCGCGGGTATCGAGGGAATAATCGGCCTCAATGAAGGTATCGAGCATCGGCACATCGCCACGGCGGGCGGCGTCGAAGTAATAGTTTTGCAGTTGAACCTTCAGCGCTGCGGGATCTTCGGCCGGCGCGCCGATTACGCTGAACGACAGGCACGCCAGAAACAGCGATAGACAAAAACGCATGGCAAGCTCCTTGGTCTGACGGAGCCTCGTCAGAGGCCCCGCTTTTCAGGCAAACGCGATCAGTCAGCCAGCTTGGCCGCCAGCGCCTTGACCCGGCCCAGATCACCCTTGGCCACCCTGGCAACGCCAGTCCCGTATTCAGGGTCGGCCTTATAAAGGAAGGACAGGATGATGTGCTTGCTCTCGTCATCGGTGGTGGCCAGTGAACCGCCGAAGCTCTCGATCAAGTCCTTGCGCTCTTTCTTGCTGAACGAGCGATACAGATCCCCGGCTTGCTTGAAGTTCTGCTCACGCTGGATCTTCGCCTGCTGCGTGCTGCCCGACAGGGCCGACTGGCTGTAACGTGCGGTTTGCGGCTCGTCACGCGGCAGCAAACGGCTCGGCTGATAATTCACGCCGCTGCTGCTGTGGCCGATGTTCATCGCGCCATCCTGATTACCGTTGTTCACGGCGACCTTGGGTGCATTGATCGGCAATTGCAGTGCATTGGCGCCCAGGCGATACAGTTGAGTATCGGCATAAGAGAACACCCGCCCCTGTAATAAGCGATCTTCGGAAGGCTCGATGCCTGGAACAAGATTGGCCGGCGCCATGGCAACTTGTTCTGTTTCCTGGAAGACATTTGCCGGATTACGGTTCAACACCATTTGTCCAACTTTTCGTTCAGGAACTCCGGGCCAGATTTTGGTTGCGTCCAATGGATCGAAATCAAACTTGTACAGATCTTGAGGATTTAATACCTGGACGTACAAGTCCCATTTCGGAAACTCACCCTTGTTAATATGAGACACCAAATCATTAGTCATATGACTGTAGTCTTGGCCTTGTACTTTGGTCACCGCTTTTGGATCGAGGTTATTAATCCCCTGCAAACTTTTCCAGTGAAACTTCACGTAGTGAATTTCACCTTTTGCATTAACTAACTTGTAAGCATGAACACCGTTGCCGTCCATTTCCCGATAACTGGCGGGTGTACCGGAATTGGAATACAACTCCGTCAAGGTGCGAGTGGCTTCCGGGACATGTGAGAAGAAATCAAAGCGGCGGGCATCATCGTCCAGGTTGGTACGCGGGTCTGGCTTGAAGGCGTGGACCATGTCCGGGAATTTGATCGCATCACGAATGAAGAAGGTCGGAAAATTGTTGCCGACCAGGTCCCAGTTGCCGTCCGCGGTATAGAACTTGGTGGCAAAGCCGCGGGGATCACGCAGGGTTTCTGGCGAATGGTTCCCGTGGACGACCGCCGAGAAACGCACAAACACCGGAGTGCTCTGACCACCCGCAAACACCTTGGCCTTGGTCAGGTCACTCAGGTCATCCGTCACGGTGAAGGTGCCGTGGGCACCGGTGCCGCGGGCATGCACGACGCGCTCGGGAATGCGCTCACGATCAAAGCGTTGGAGTTTCTGGATCAGTTGCACATCCTGTAGCAGCACCGGGCCGTTGGCGCCGGCGGTTTGCGAGTTCTGGTTGTCGCCCACGGCAGCACCGTTGTCGCGGGTCAGGGTCGAAGCGTGGACGGAGAAGGACAGCAGGCTGGCGGTTAATACGCCGAGGGTGCACCGAGAGGGGAAAGCCCCAAGGCCAATGGTCGAAGTCATATCAAGTTCCTCTGTTTTCAAGGCGCACTCCAAGTGCGCTACCCAGAGGCTAGAGGCCCGGACCGCAGAACATAAATAGAAAGAACGTAATGCGATGATTCATAAATTTATGTGGCTAATCAGCTTGTTAGCACGTATTTCGCGCGCGATTGATGGCATTTTGCAAACTAATTGGCGGCAAATGTGTCGATAAACACGAGCATTGTAAGAAGCTGTTTCGAGCAAGAGCCGTAATGCTGCTTTACACTGCGCTCCACCAACCTCATCTGTAACAAGGAAATAACCTATGGGCGTGATAAGTGAGTTCAAGGCCTTCGCGGTCAAAGGTAATGTGGTCGACATGGCCGTCGGTATCATCATCGGCGCCGCCTTCGGCAAGATCGTTTCATCGTTTGTCGGCGACGTGGTGATGCCGCCAATCGGCCTGTTGATCGGTGGGGTGGACTTCAGTGACCTGGCCGTTACGCTCAAGGCAGCCAACGGGGATATTCCGGCCGTGGTGCTGGCCTACGGCAAGTTCATCCAGAGCCTGATCGACTTCATCATCGTCGCCTTCGCGATCTTCATGGGCGTCAAAGCCATCAACCGTCTGAAACGCGAAGAGGCCGTTGCGCCAACCCTGCCGCCGGTCCCAACCAAGGAAGAAGAGCTGTTGAGCGAGATCCGTGACCTGCTCAAAGCCCAGAACAATCGGCCTGAAAGCTGATTGCGAAACAGAAACGGCGCCTTCGGGGCGCCGTTTTTTTTTTACCAGAAGTTCTCCACCGCCACCTGGCCGGGTCGTCGACTGAGACTCAAGTGCATGTCCCGCTGTTTGAGCAACTTGCGTGTGTCATCGATCATCTGAGGGTTACCGCAGAGCATGACCCGCGAGTGCTCCGCCGTCAGTGCCACCCCCGCCTCCCGCTCCAGTTCGCCATTTTCTATCAGCGTCGTGATTCGCCCGTTCAGGGCGCCGGGGTGCTCCTCGCGCGTGACAGTCGCGATGAACTGCAATTTGTGCGCGTATTCGGCTAGATAGTCGCGCTGCGCCAGCCCCGCGATCAGCTCCTGATAAGCCAGTTCGCGGGCTTCCCTTACGCTGTAGACCAGGATGATCCGCTCGAATTTCTCCCACACCTCGAAGTCCTGCAGGATCGACAAAAACGGCGCAACGCCGGTGCCTGTGGATAACAGCCAGAGATCACGACCGTCGACGAAACGATCCAGCGTCAGGTAACCAAAGGCCTGATGGTCGACCAACAGCGTATCGCCAATCTGCAGCCGGCTCAGTTCACTGGTGAACTCACCGCCTGGCACAACGATGGAAAAGAACTCGAGAAACTCGTCATGCGGCGAGGAGACCATTGAATAGGCGCGCCACACCGTGCTGCCATCGGTCCGGGTCACGCCGAGCCGGGCAAATTGTCCCGCCCGAAAACGAAAACCGGGGTCTCTGCTGGCTCGCAACGTGAACAGGTTGGGGGTCAACGGCTGAACGTCGGTCAGGGTCTGGCGAGTGAATTTTTCTGTGCTGGCGGTCATGGGGTGCTCCATTCAACAGATGCCCCAGTGTCCCGCAAAGCGGGTGATGTAAACACCGGTGATTTGTAGTGGCTTTGGACAAGACTCCATGTCCTGCCGTCATTAATGCGGTTGAAAATGACTCAATTTTCACACTAACCAAAGGGTACTAAACAAGGCTCAACAATTGCATTGGGTGCAACATATAAACTTGTCAGTTCCCGACTAAGAACCAGTTATTTACTTTTCAACCTTTTCAAGAGCAAAAAAATTGCAGCCTGCTCGTAGGAATACTCCTACACTCGTGGCGTGCTGGATTTCGGATCCAATGTGCACCCCCTAGATACCCGCATGGAGTTACACCAATGGAAGTGTGGAACGAATCACGTTTAAGACAGATATCTGAGGCAAGAGACGTTGAACCTGCCTATGAGATGTCACTGGATTTCGTCAAAAGCCTTGGCTTTAATTTTTGTGCATTTTCAATCACTTCTCACTTACGAGGCCCACACTTCGACAGAGTGAATTTCAATAACTACCCAAGTGACTGGAACACGGAATATGAACAAAATCACTTCAGGGAAATAGATCCAGTAGTAGCTCATTGCAATAAATCAACACTGCCCATTCTATGGGAAGAGAAGGTCTACTCGAAAACACCAACGCTGTGGCAAGTACAGAAACAACTCGGTTTGCAGTATGGCTGGTCGCAATCGCTCCATGGCGACAGCGGGCTGCGCAGCATGCTTAGCCTGGCAAGAAGCGACAGCCCGATCACCCCCTATGAATTTTATGAAAAAATGGGTTTCATGATTTTCATCGGCAACCATCTGCATGGGCTCGTCGCTAAAAAACTCCCCGATCGCGTGAAGGATTGCTGCAAACCTCATTTATCAGCACGCGAGATAGAGGTATTGAAACTGTCAGCCGATGGCAAAACCGCCTATGAAATAGGCAGGATCCTCTTCATCACTGAACGCACCGAAAATTTTCATATTCACAGGGCAATCCAGAAACTGGGCGTCAACAACAAGCTCGCAGCAGTGGTCGCGGCAACCAGGGCGTGCATGATCTGAGCAGAACGCCCGAGTACCCAGGAGGAAAAACCTGCGAGTATTCCAAAAGAAAAAAACGTACCATTTGCGGCTCCTCCAGAGTGATGACGAGTGAACCATTACGTCGCAGTCCACTCGGACGGTCCCGCCCGCTACAACGCTTCAGGCAGCGGGACACCACACCCGTTGACTACCCAGAGCCCCGCCTCATGCCCCTGCTCGAAACGCCCTTCGCCCAACTCGATCTGATCCGTCAGCCAGAACAGCAAAACGAACCGCTGCAAGCTTTCGACGCAGCAGACGAATACCTGCTCAACCATCTGGCCGAGCAACAACCGGCCGCCGACACTCGAGTACTGGTGCTCAACGACAGTTTCGGCGCATTGGCCGCGAGCCTGGCGGGAAAAGTGGTGGTGACCACCAGCGGCGACTCGTTCCTGGCCTTCCAGGGTCTGGAAAAGAATCTGATCCGCAACGGCCAGGCCTTCGATGCCGTGCCGAGCGTACCGGCCAACGAAGCTTTTGCGGGGCCGTTTGACCGTGTGTTGATACGGGTGCCGAAAACCCTGGCCTTGCTGGAAGAGCAACTGATTCGCCTGCAAAACCAACTGGCTCCGGGCGCCCAGGTCATCGCTGCGGCGATGGTCAAGCATCTGCCTCGTGCCGCGGGTGATCTGCTGGAACGTTACATCGGCCCGGTGCAAGCCTCGTTGGCGGTGAAAAAAGCCCGACTGCTGATCGCAACGCCCGAAGCCAAAAGCCCAGCCGTGTCCCCCTACCCTTCCCGCTATCAACTCGACACGCCGGCGATCGAACTGCTGAACCACGCCAATGTGTTCTGCCGCGAAGGGCTGGACATCGGCACTCGAGCATTTCTTCCACACTTGCCACAGAACCTCGGTACAGCCCGGGTTGCCGATCTCGGTTGTGGTAACGGCGTACTGGCAATCGCCAGCGCTCTACAAAACCCTGAAGCCCATTACACGCTGGTGGACGAGTCATTCATGGCGGTGCAATCGGCCGCCGAAAACTGGCGCGCTGCACTGGGTGGTCGTGACGTGATCGTGCGCGCCGGCGATGGCCTGGCCGGGCAAGAGCCACAATCGCTGGACGTGGTGTTGTGCAATCCACCGTTTCACCAGCAACAAGTCGTCGGCGACTTTCTGGCCTGGCGGATGTTCCAGCAGGCGCGCGAATCCCTGGTGACTGGCGGTGCGTTGTACATCGTCGGCAACCGTCACCTGGGCTACCACAGCAAGCTCGCACGGTTGTTCCGTGGCGTTGAACAAGTGGCAGCCACGCCGAAATTCGTCATTCTCAAAGCCCGCAAATAACCGCAGGTAAAAAAAACCCTCCGGGACAGGAGGGTTTTGAGTTCGTGGCGCAAGGCAACGGGATGGGGAATATCGGGCGTTTCAGTGCGTGGACAGACCCGCGGCGTTCATGAACATGCGCATCAGGCTGGCCACGATAAACAGGGCCCCCACGCTACCGACCCAAATCAAGGCCAACCAACCGAGTCGCTGCCAAAGCGGTTTCTTCTCTGCCGCCTTGATTTCCTCCAGGGAATGTTTGCCAGCCATCATCTTGATCTCCTCTGAAACGGCGCAGGTTCAAGCCCTGCGCCATTGTCGTGTGCGCTAGTGATAACCGTCTTCGTGGGTCACCTTGCCGCGGAACACGTAATAGCTCCAGAAGGTATAACCCAGGATGAACGGGATGATGAACAGCGTACCGACCAGCATGAAACCCTGGCTTTGCGGCGGTGCAGCGGCGTCCCAGATCGAAATCGAAGGCGGCACGATGTTGGGCCACAGGCTGATGCCCAGACCGCTGTAGCCCAGGAAGATCAGCACCAACGTCAGCAGGAATGGCGTGTAGTGCGCATTGCGGGCCACGGCGCGAATCAGACCGTACATGGTCACCAACACCAGAATCGGTACGGGCAGGAACCAGAACAGGTTCGGCAGAGTGAACCAGCGAGCCGCGATCTCGGCGTGGGCCAGCGGGGTCCAGATACTGACGATACCGATCACCGCCAACACCACGAACGCCAACGGCCGCGCCAGATCATGCATCTGTTCCTGCAACTTGCCTTCGGTCTTCATGATCAGCCAGGTGCAGCCGAGCAGCGCATAAGCCACCACCAACGCGAGGCCGCAGAACAGGGTGAACGGTGTCAGCCAGTCCAGTGAACCGCCCGCAAACTGGCGGTTGACCACTGGCAACCCGTCGATGAATGCACCCAGCGCCACACCCTGGAAGAACGTTGCAGCAATCGAACCACCGATAAACGCCTTGTCCCACAGATGACGCTTGTCGTCCTTGGCCTTGAAGCGGAACTCGAACGCCACGCCGCGGAAAATCAGCCCGATCAGCATGAAAATCAGTGGCAGGTACAGCGCCGAGAGCACCACCGAATAGGCCAGCGGGAACGCGCCGAACAACGCCGCGCCGCCCAGCACCAGCCAGGTTTCGTTGCCGTCCCAGACCGGGGCGACGGTGTTCATCATCACGTCACGGTCAGTCTTGCCCGGGATGAACGGGAAGAGAATCCCGATCCCCAGGTCGAACCCGTCCATGACCACGTACATCATGATGCCGAAGATGATGATCACGGCCCAGATCAGCGGAAGATCAATACCCATGACTCAAATCTCCTTGGTCAGGCTGGGGCGGTGGTCAGCGTCTGCACCATCGTCGTCGGCTGCAGAAAGCGGACGGGCCGGCGTGCGTTTCTGGCCAGGGCCACCGTCATTGGTTTCCTTGCCTTCGTCTATCTTCGGCCCTTTGCGCACAAGGCGCATCATGTAGCCCAGACCGGCACCGAACAGCGCGAAATACACCACCACGAACAGGATCAGCGTGATGCTCATCTGCATGAAGCTGTGATTGGAGGAAGCGTCCGCCGTGCGCATCAGGCCATAGATCACCCACGGCTGACGGCCGATTTCAGTGGTAAACCAGCCCGCAAGGATCGCAATCAGGCCGGACGGGCCCATCCATAACGCCAGATAAAGGAACGGACGCGAGGTGTACAACTTGTCGCTCTTGCGCAGCCACAGGCTCCACAGTCCGGTGAAGATCATCAGCATGCCCAGACCCACCATGATCCGAAATGACCAGAACACGATGGTCGAATTCGGCCGGTCTTCAGGCGGAAAGTCCTTGAGCGCCGGCACTTGTTTGTCCAAAGAATGCGTCAGGATCAGGCTGCCCAGGTACGGAATTTCCACCGCGTATTTGGTCCGTTCTTCCTTCATGTCCGGCCAGCCAAACAGGATCAGCGGAGTTGGCTCATCGCCGTGGTTTTCCCAGTGACCTTCGATCGCGGCGATTTTCGCCGGCTGGTGCTTGAGCGTATTGAGCCCGTGAAAGTCACCGATGACCGCCTGAATCGGCGCCACGATCAATGCCATCCACATGGCCATCGAGAGCATGGTGCGGATGGCCGGGTTGTCCTTGCCGCGCAGCAGGTGCCAGGCCGCCGAAGAGCCGACGAAGAAGGCGGTCGCGACGAACGCGGCCGTTGCCATGTGCATCAGACGGTAGGGGAATGACGGGTTGAAGATCACGGCGAACCAGTCGGTGGGAATGACCTGGCCATTGACGATTTCGAAACCCTGCGGGGTTTGCATCCAGCTGTTGGAGGCGAGAATCCAGAAGGTCGAGATCAGTGTGCCGATGGCGACCATGACCGTGGCGAAGAAGTGCAGGTTGCGCCCGACCTTGTTCCAGCCGAACAGCATGACGCCGAGGAAACCGGCCTCCAGGAAGAACGCTGTCAGGACTTCGTATGTCAGCAATGGCCCGGTCACGGAGCCGGCGAAGTCCGAGAATCGGCTCCAGTTGGTACCGAACTGATAGGCCATGACCAACCCGGATACCACACCCATGCCGAAGTTGACGGCAAAGATCTTCGACCAGAAATGGTACAGATCGCGGTAAGTGTCGTTGTTCGTCTTCAGCCACAGCCCCTCGAGCACCGCCAGGTAACTCGCCAAGCCAATGGTGATGGCCGGGAACAGGATGTGGAACGAGATGGTGAACGCGAACTGAATTCGGGCGAGATCAAGCGCCTCCAAACCGAACATAAGTCTTCCTCTGTCAGGTAATACTGGCTGAAGGCTTGCGGCCTGCACCCACGGCCCCCACGGATATGGAGTGTGGCGAATTTGAATTCGTTCTTTTTTACAACCATCACAACGTAGGGAGTCTGGCCATCTGGCCGCCGGATCATTTCCACCAAGGGTCTTGATCTGGATCAAGCAATGGTTAAAAGAGTAGTCCCATTTTTGACGATGGACGGTGTGGTCTTTTGCCGCGTGACAGGTTGCCTCATAGCTCTGCTCATGAACTGAAACACATTACCTGTGGAAGCGAGCCTGCGCGCGAAGCGGTGTGTCAGGCAGCAGAGATGTCGACTGATACTCCGTCATCGCGAGCAGGCTCGCTCCCACAGGGGAATGTCGGTGTTTTTGGAGATCGGTGTCTAGCTAACTAAATTTGCCCAGCCTGCAACTTCTGGTTACAGGTTGGTGATAATCTCGACCCTCCCCTCGCTCAAGACCTGCCCTCAGATGCCCAGCCAAGCGCCCTTGCTGTTACGCCATCACCGCCCTTTTATCGCGTTCTGGCTGGCTCGGGTGTTTACCGCCAGCGGTTTTCAGATGCTCACCGTGGCCATCGGCTGGAATCTGTATCAATTGACCGGCAATGTGCTCGACCTGGGTCTGGTGGGCTTGGTGGAATTTGCCCCGCGGGTGCTGTTCATGCTGCACACAGGGCATGTCGCGGACCGCTATGACCGGCGCAAGGTCGCGGCGATCTGCCAGTCTCTGCAAGCGTTGATTGCCCTGTCCCTGGCCATCGGCAGCGCGACCGACCATGTCACCCGAGAGATGATCTTCATCCTCGCATTCCTGCTGGGTGCTGCGCGCTCCTTCGAGATGCCGACCACCCAGGCCTTGCTGCCAAGCATCGTGCCCAGCGCGCTGTTCCCCCGCGCCGTCGCCGCCGCGCAGTCGGCTCAACAATCCGCCACCATCGTCGCCCCGGCCCTGGGTGGTTTGCTCTATGCCTTCGGCAGCGTCTGGGTGTATGGCCCGACTGTGATCCTCTACCTCATTGCCTGCTTGTTGATGCTCAACCTGCCGGCCCGGCAAACGCCGCTGAACAAGGGCAAGGCAACCCTCGATTCGTTGCTCGCGGGTATCCGCTTCATTCGCAGTCGCCCGGACATTCTCGGGGCGATATCCCTGGATCTGTTTGCAGTATTGCTCGGCGGTGCGACGGCGCTGCTGCCCGTGTTTGCCAAGGACATCCTGTTGACCGGACCCTGGGGCCTGGGCCTGTTGCGCTCAGCCCCGGCCGTCGGCGCGCTGCTGATGTCGCTGTACCTGGCGCGATTTGCCGTGGAGCGCAAAGTCGGGCGGGTGATGTTCACGGCCGTCGGTGTGTTCGGCGTCGCGACCATCGCGTTCGGCCTCTCGACTTCCTTCTGGTTTTCCCTGGCCGTTCTGGTGGTGTTGGGCGCAGCGGACATGATCAGCATGGTGATCCGCGCCTCCTTCGTGCAATTGGAAACCCCGGACGAAATGCGCGGCCGAGTCAGCGCCGTAAATGGTTTGTTCATCGGCGCATCGAACCAGTTGGGCGAATTCGAATCTGGCCTCACCGCCCATTGGTTCGGCACCGTGCCAGCGGTGGTCATGGGCGGTATCGGTACGCTGGTGGTGACCGGGGCGTGGATCAAACTGTTCCCGACCCTGGCCAACCGCGACCGCATGCATGTGCCGGTGGAAGAAGCCAAGGTCTAAAGCAGTTTGTCGAGGGTGATGGGGAAGTCCCGCACCCGCTTGCCGGTGGCGTGATAAATGGCATTCGCCACCGCCGCCGCAACCCCGACGATGCCGATTTCGCCTACCCCCTTGGAGCCGAGGGCGTTGACGATCTCGTCGCGTTCTTCGACAAACAGCACATCAATGTCGCCGATGTCGGCGTTTACCGGGATGTGGTACTCGGCCAGGCTGTGGTTCATGTGACGACCCAGCGCATGGTCGGTTTGCGTCTCCTCGTGCAGCGCCATGCCGATACCCCACACCACGCCACCGAGAATCTGGCTGCGGGCCATTTTCGGGTTGACCACCCGGCCTGCGGCAATGGCGCTGACCACCCGGCTCACCTTCACCGTGCCCAAATCCTCATCCACCAGCACCTCGACGAACACGGCCGAGTGGGTCGCGGTGGCGTAGGCTTCGCGTTTTTTGTCGGGCTCGGCGTCTACTTGAACCTCAATCACATCTTCGCCGCTGTTCCGGGCTAAATCAGACAGCTTTATCCGCGCGTCACCGAATGACAGCTGTCCTTCTTCGAAAACCGACTGCTCAGAGGTCACGCCACTGAATGCAGGACACGTTTGCCGCGCCACAGCGAGCAGTTTTTCCTTCAGCGCTTCACAGGCTTGCTGCACGGCAGTGCCGACCGACGAAACCGTGAACGATCCGCCCTGCAATGGCGCGGTCGGTAATGAAGAGTCACCAAGGACAAAAGTGACGTCTTTCAGCGAAACGCCCGACGACTGCGCGGCGATTTGCGTCATTACCGTGTAGGTTCCGGTGCCGATGTCTGTGGTCGCGCTGCTAACCGTTAGTTTGCCGTTGTGATCGAGCGATGCCTTGGCACTGGCCTTCTGCTGCATAGCCTCCCAGACGCCTCCGGCCATGCCCCAACCGACCAATTGCCGACCGTGACGCATGCTTCGGGGTTCGGCATTGCGCTTATCCCAGCCAAAACGTTTGGCGCCTTGGGCGTAGCACTCACGCAGTTCTTTGCTGGAGTACGGTTTGTCTTCGTTCTGATTGCGTTCGGAGTAGTTGATCAAGCGCAACTGAACCGGATCGATCGCTAATGCGCACGCCAGTTCGTCCATTGCACATTCAAGTCCGATCAATCCCAGTGCCGCGCCTGGGGCACGCATGTCCAGCGGTGTGAAAACGTCCAGCGGCAGCAGTTTGTAGGTCAGCTGCACGTTGTCGCAGTGATAGAGCATGCCGCTCCACTCCACTACGTGCTCGGTGAAATCCTCGAAGCGCGAAGTCTGGCCGATGGCAGTGTGCGCGACCGCGAGCAACCGACCATTGGCCGCCGCGCCCAATTGCAAGCGCTGCAAGGTGCGTGGGCGATAGCCGAAAGTGAACATCTGCTGGCGCGTCAACGTCACGCGCACCGAACGTTTGAGCTCCAGCGCCGCCATCACAGCCAAGGGCAATTGATACTGCGGACGCAAGCCCGAACCGAATGCACCGCCCACATAGGCAGCGAAAACTCTGACCTGCTCCTTCTCAAGCCCGAAGACCTTTTGCACATAGGACTGACAGTTCTGCGGGCCTTGGGTCTTGTCGTGGATATGCAGACTGCCATCGGCCTGATACAGCACCGTGCTGGCGTGGGCTTCCATCGGGTTGTGGTGTTCGATCGGGGTGCTGTAGTTCAGATCCAGACTCATGGCCGCGCCGGCAAACTCAGCCTGAAAATTCCCACGTGGCTTGGGCAATTCGGCCGGTGCGGTATGGGCTTCGCCTTGCAGCGATAGCAGATCGGTCTGATGAGACGCGGCTTCGTATTCAATCTTTATCAACGAACCTGCATGGCGCGCCAGCTCAAGGTTATCCGCGACGACGAGTGCCAGTGGCTGGCCGCTGTACAGGACCCGATCGTTGTACAACGGGCGAAACGGCGAACCTTCGGCCGAGTCAGCGTCTTCGTAATCTTTGTCGTAATTGGCGATTCTCGGGCGATTGTTGTGATCAATCACCGCTACCACGCCAGGCAGCGCCAGCGCCTCGGATGCGTCGATGCTGACCACGCGACCGCTGGCAATGTTGCTCGAAACGACGCTGCCGTGCAGCAAGCCTTCCTCGGGAAACTCACCGGCGTAGCGGGCCTGGCCGGTGACTTTGAGCTGGCCGTCGACCCGATCCAGCGATTGGCCCATGGGTTTGGTGAAGGTGTTCATCAGGCGTGTCCTCCCAGCGCGGCATCACTCAGGGCGCGGACAATGGCTCGGCGCGCCAGTTTGACTTTAAAGGCGTTATGTTCGAGCGGTTCGGCGTTTTGCAGCAAAGCGTCGGCGGCGGCGCCGAAAGTTTCGCGGCTGACCGCTTTGCCCACCAGCCAGTTTTCGACGGTTTTGTCGCGCCAGGGTTTGTGCGCTACACCGCCGAGGACCAGCCGAGCTTCACGAATGATCGGCCCGGTCATTTCCAGCGCAGCAGCCACCGAGACCAGTGCAAAGGCATACGACGCACGATCTCGAATCTTCAAGTAATGGCTGTACTCGGCAAAACCGGCGGAGGGTAACTCGATGGCAATGATCAGTTCATCGTCGGCCAGTTGGTTGTCGCGCTCCGGCGTATCGCCGGGCAAACGATGGAAGTCGGCGAACTCGATGGTCCGCGCACCGCCGCGACCTTGCACGTGGACCACGGCTTCCAGCGCGGCCAAAGCAACGCACATGTCGGACGGATGAGTGGCGACGCACTGCGCACTGGCGCCAAGGATCGCGTGAATTCGGTTCAGCCCCTCCCGCGCCGGACAGCCGCTGCCGGGTTCGCGTTTGTTGCACGGCACGCTGGCATCGTAGAAGTAATAGCAGCGCGTGCGTTGCAGCAGATTGCCGCCGGTGCTGGCCATGTTGCGCAACTGCGGTGAAGCGCCAGCCAAAATGGCTTGGGACAACAGCGGGTAACGCTGTTCAATCAACGGGTGCCAGGCCAGATCAGCGTTGCTGACCAGGGCGCCGATCATCAATCCGCCTTTGGTCGTTTCGGTGACTTCGCGTAATGGCAAACCGGTGATGTCGATCAAGTGCTCGGGGCGGGTGAGGTTTTCCTTCATCAAATCCAGCAGATTCGTACCGCCAGCGATGAAGCGCGATGCCGGGCCGGCGAGATGAACCGCGTCCTGCACCGAATCCGGCTTGCTGTAATGGAAAGGGTTCATTGGCCACCGCCTTGCCCAAGTTGACGGCAGACTGGGAGCGCCTCCTCGATGGCGTCGCGGATGTTGTTGTAGGCGCCACAACGACAGAGGTTGCCGCTCATCAGCTCTTGAATTTGTTCAGTGGTTTGCGCCCGACCTTCGTTGACCAAACCCACCGCCGAGCAGATCTGCCCTGGCGTGCAATAGCCGCATTGAAAGGCATCGTGTTTGATGAAGGCTTGCTGCATCGGATGCAGTTCGTCGCCATTGGCCAATCCTTCAATGGTGGTCAACTCGGCACCGTCGCACATCACCGCCAACGTCAGACAAGCGTTAACCCGTTTGCCGTTGAGCAATACCGTGCAGGCACCGCACTGGCCGTGATCACAGCCTTTTTTCGTGCCGATCAGGTCCAGTTGCTCACGCAGTAGGTCCAGCAACGTGATCCAGGGCAGGATCTCAAGATGACGATCCTGGCCGTTGAGGGACAGGCGTAACGGATGACGTGCGAAAGACGGCTGCGCCGCCTCGGGAGTGGTCGCGCTCATAAACACCTCACGGTTGGTCGTACATTCGCGGCGTTTTGGCAAACCGCCGTCATAAGGGGTACGACTTCGGGGTGGGATGAGCGTTCAAGGGAATTGATGGGCGTGGAAAAAGGGTATGTAGCAGCTGGCGAAGCCTGCGTTCGGCTGCGAAGCGGCCGTAAGATCTGCCAACTTGGTCTACCTGATACAACACGGTGGCTAATCTCACGACTGCTTCGCAGCCGAACGCAGGCTTCGCCAGCTGCTACAAGGATCGCGCAACGGCAAAAGAATATGAACGGCTATACCACCAACTCCCCCGCCACTGCCGCCCGCGTGGCTTTACCGCAGAGTTGTTCCACCAGCGTCAGGGCAAATTCGAGCGCCGCACCCGCACCTTGAGCGGTGATGCAATTGCCGTCGACCACTACGGGTTGGTCGACAAAGTTGCAACCCGAGAGTTGATGGCTGGCTGATGGCAGGCAGGTCATGCGCCGCTGACGCAGAACGCCGAAGGTTTGCAGCGCCAGCGCCGGAGATTCGGCGATGCCGGCAAACAAGCGTCCGGCAGCCGCCTGATCCTTGATGAGTTGCAATAGAGGCTGATGGGCGGCGAGATGTTGCGAGCCAACTTCTCCGCCGGGCAGAGCGATCAGGTCGAATGGCTGAGCC
The DNA here is from genome assembly GCF_059695935.1 of Pseudomonas sp. LBUM1660. Taxonomy (NCBI): domain Bacteria; kingdom Pseudomonadati; phylum Pseudomonadota; class Gammaproteobacteria; order Pseudomonadales; family Pseudomonadaceae; genus Pseudomonas; species Pseudomonas sp. LBUM1660. The sequence continues at coordinate 5,488,480 of NZ_CP166795.1, forward strand.
AGTAAATCCACCAACATCGCATCGGCAGTCACGCGGGTACCACGGGCACAAGTAAGCATGCGCCGGCCCTCGATGCTCGCCACCACCACTTCAACCTTGGCGCGTCGCAGTACATCGATCAGGGTCACGGTTTGCAGGTCGTCGATGCCCTCGGCGAGGGTAATCAAAGCTCTAAAGGTCATGGGCGCGGTCCACAGAATGATCTTTAAAGCGTAGTCAGCTTTCCTGACCCTTGTCCGAGCGCAGCCGTTACTTGATGTAAAGCTGCGTCGACATCGTGTTGCCCGGGGCATTGATTGAGGTGTTGCTGAACGTGAAGATCCCGTCCTGCTTGCCCGCAAGATTGAAGATATACAGATAGCCGATGGTTTTTTCTCCGGGCGTGCACTCCTTCAGATTGCCGGTTTGATAGGCACACACGGGCGTCCGGGTGCCGTCTACCTCAAAACCATCCAGCGCGACATGCGGGTCACGACCATAGCCAATCTCCAGAACGTAGACTTTGATGCTCGGACCACTGTGGTCGCAGCTCGTCTGCTCCTGTTTCTCGACAATGTTTTCATAACCACAGCCGGGCGATTCCACTTTGACCACTTTCACCTGACTCAACGGCGGCGCCATCGCCGCCGAGGCAGTTTGCGCCCCCAGCCACACCGCCATCGCGACGCCAATCACCGCAACCCCACGCTTCCTAATGCAATTCATAACGCCCCCCAAAACCAGCGCGCAGTATGGCTCACTTCGCTTTAGCGCAAAACATCGACGACGATCGCAGCCATAAGCAGCCATAGCCCCACGCTGCTGGTATGATGCGCGGCTTTTTCCGGCCCACAGAAAATGACCAGGCGCTATCAGCGGTCTGTGCTTTGCTGTTGAGGTCAATACATTCACGGCGCCGGGCGCGCCACGGGGGGCAGACATGCTGGAAAGGCTGTTTCAACTCAAGGCACACAACACCAACGTGCGGACCGAGATTCTGGCGGGCGTCACGACCTTTTTGGCCATGGCCTACATTCTGTTCGTCAACCCGAGCATCCTCGGCGAGACCGGCATGGACAAGGGCGCGGTGTTTGTCGCGACCTGTCTGGCGGCAGCCATCGGCTCCACGGTGATGGGCCTGATCGCCAACTACCCGATCGCGCTTGCGCCGGGCATGGGCCTGAACGCCTTCTTCACCTACACCGTGGTCCTGCACATGGGCCACACCTGGCAAGTGGCGCTGGGGGCGGTGTTCATCTCGGCGGTGCTGTTCTTCCTGTTGTCGATCTTCCGCATCCGCGAATGGATCATCAACAGCATCCCTCTGCCGCTGCGTTCGGCGATTGCCGCCGGTATCGGTCTGTTCCTGGCGCTGATTGCCCTGCATAACGCCGGCATCGTGGTCAGCAACCCAGCGACCATGGTCGGCCTCGGTGACTTGAAACAACCGGCACCGATCCTCGCGACCCTCGGCTTTGCCCTGATCGTGGCGCTTGAAGCGCTCGCCATACGCGGCGCGGTGCTGATCGGCATTCTGGTCGTGACCATCGCGTCCATCGCATTGGGCTTCACGCCGTTCGGCGGCGTGATGTCGATGCCACCGTCCCTGGCGCCGACCTTCCTGCAACTGGACATCAAAGGTGCGCTGGACATCGGCCTGGTCAGCGTGATTTTCGCTTTCCTGTTCGTCGACCTGTTCGACAACTCCGGCACCCTGATCGGCGTCGCCAAGCGCGCCGGCCTGATGGGCAAGGACGGCCACATGCCGAAAATGGGCCGCGCCCTGATCGCCGACAGCACCGCAGCCATGGCCGGTTCGCTGCTCGGTACATCGACCACCACCAGCTACATCGAATCCGCCGCTGGCGTGAGTGCCGGTGGCCGCACCGGCCTGACGGCCGTTGTGGTGGCGATTCTGTTCCTGCTGGCGCTGTTCTTCTCGCCATTGGCCGCCAGCGTTCCGGCGTTCGCCACCGCCCCGGCGCTGCTGTTCGTCGCGGTGTTGATGACATCCGGCCTGGCCGAAATAGACTGGGACGACATCACCGTCGCCGCACCGGTCGTAATCACCGCCCTGGCCATGCCGTTCACGTATTCCATCGCCAACGGCATCGCCTTCGGTTTCATCTCCTGGACCGCGATCAAGTTGCTGTCCGGCCGCGGCCGTGAGCTGAACCCGGCGCTGGTGATTCTTTCGATTCTGTTCGTGATCAAGTTGGGTTGGTTCAACGCATGACTTTTGATTCCCAGGCCTACGCTGTTCAGCTCGAAGAAAAGGTCACGCGCCTGCGCGACCTGCTGGCGCCGTTCGATGCACCAGAACCTGCGGTGTTTGACTCGCCACTGAAAAATTTCCGCCTGCGTGCCGAATTCCGCCTGTGGCGTGAAGCCGGCGATCGTCACTACGCGATGTTTTCCCAGGAAGACAAACGCACGCCGATCCTGATCGAAGAGTTCCCGATCGCCAGCCTGCGCATCAATGAACTGATGCCGCAGCTCAAGGCGGCCTGGAAGGCAAGTGCGGCGCTGAGCCACAAGCTGTTCCAGGTGGAGTTTCTGACCACCCTGGCCGGCGATGCGATGATCACCCTGTGCTATCACCGCCCGCTGGACGAACACTGGCACGCGGCGGCGTCGAAACTGGCCGCTGACCTGAACGTCAGCGTTATCGGTCGTTCGAAAGGCAAACGCGAAGTGATCGGCCAGGATTACGTGGTCGAGAAACTGGACGTCGGTGACCGCACGTTCAGCTACCGCCAGCCCGAAGGTGCATTCACCCAGCCCAACGGCACGGTGAACCAGAAGATGCTCAACTGGGCTTACGACGCCCTCGGCGATCGCCCGGACGATTTGCTGGAGCTGTATTGCGGCAACGGCAACTTCACCCTGCCGCTGGCGACCCGCGTACGCAAAGTGCTGGCCACCGAAATCAGCAAGACTTCGGTGAACGCGGCGCTGAGCAACCTCAGCGAAAACGCTGTGGATAACGTCACCCTGGTGCGGTTGTCCGCAGAAGAGCTGACCGAAGCCCTGAACGAAGTCCGCCCGTTCCGACGCCTGCACGGCATCGACCTGAAGAGCTACGAATTCGGTAGCGTCTTCGTCGACCCGCCTCGCGCCGGCATGGACCCGGACACCTGCGAGCTGACCCGGCGCTTCGACAACATCCTCTACATCTCCTGCAACCCGGAAACCCTGGCGGCCAACATCGCCCAGTTGCACGACACCCATCGCATCACCCAGTGCGCGATGTTCGACCAGTTTCCGTGGACACATCACATGGAATCCGGGGTGTTGCTGACGCGTCGCTGAAGGTAAGTCGCTTAGACAAATCAGCCGTCATCACGACGGCTTTTTTGTGGGTGCTCAATCGGTGACATCTGCCTTGCGCGGACGCCCGCCTTTACGGCCATTAGCCCGCGCAGCCTCTGCTTTGGCGGCGCTGCTTTGGCGACCATTGCGCGAGGCGATGACCGAGGCAGCCATGTCCATCAAAGGCTTGCTCGCCGAAATCATCCCGGCGATGGACACGTGCAGATCCTTGCCGTCATGGCACAGGGCGGTTCCGGAAAAGCCGACTTTCAGATCTGCGAAATCCTCGACGTCGAAATCATCAAATTCCGGATAGTGCTGCACGGGCAGTAGCACGCCACTGCCATCAATGAAACTGACCGCCAGACAAGGTTCCACAAACGTCACCGAAGTAGCCTGCAATCCGCTTTTTTGGCGCACTTGCCCACGCTGGATGGCTTCATCCAGCACTGCCTCGGTGACGGGCCGATCCGCCAGCATGCCTGCCTGTATCGTTTTCATAGTTGGATCTCCACACCCTCAGGAACGCCGATCAGCGCCAGCAGGGTCTTGTTCGTCTCGGGTTCATAGCAAGCCGAGCCAATCATCCAGGCCGTACTCGCAATCCTTTTTACCACCACGACTTCGCTGGTCTGCCAGTCCCACATCTGATGATCAAGACACACCGTGTGCAGCTTGCCCCACCAGATGGCTCGGGCGCGGCGCAAGTGGGCGGGTTGACCGAGTGCCTGACGCAATCCTTCCAGCACTGCCACAGGCGGTCGATTTGAATGAGGAACCACATCCCACAGCTCGACACTGTTGTGCCAAAAGCAGAATTTGAAGCGTGCGCTCCAGCTTCCGGCGTCCACATGTGCGTGCGGCGGACAGTGCTCATCACGCAACATGATCACCATTGAAAATCCTTTGTAGCTGAATAACCGCATACTAACCCATCCGTTAGGTTAACAAATCCAAAGACCCGACACTCCCTGGAAATCCGACGATTGGCTCTGCGCCAAATTGCCTTTACGCCTCAGAGACTAGCGCCAAGCCTCGCCTTGGGCGGTGGATAACTGCGCAAAATAGTAAGCAATCCTTTCGCCACGCCCACAAAAAAGCCGTCGCGAGGACGGCTCTGCGGGCTTTTCACACCATCATCCCGGCTGGTTTTTTCGATACTCGGTGGTGGTCATGCCGGCGTAACCCCAATTATCAGTGTCGACTTCCTCGATCACGATGTGGGTCAGTTTCGGATCCTTGCCGAGGACTCGCTCCAAGGTGTCGGTAATCTCGGCAATGACCTGGGCTTTCTGCTCCCGGGTGACGCCGTCACGGGTAATGCGCACGCTGACGAAAGGCATGATGCTACTCCTGGCCGGTAATCAAAGAGGACGCAGGTCAAGTAAAGCACCGCCGGGTCGATTTCATCTACAGTGGCGCAGTCCCTCATTTGATCCGCGGTGTCATCCATCATGCAGCGAGTATTCGACGATCTTCAGCTGGGCAGCATCGAACTGTTTTGCCTCGCGGCCGAGGCCGGCAGCTTTACGGCGGCCGCGTTGGTGGCCGGCGTCACCCCGGCAGCCGTGAGTCGTTCGGTGTCGCGCATGGAAGAACGCCTGGGTGTGCGGCTGTTTGCGCGCACCACCCGCAGCGTCAAGCTGACCGACAGTGGTCGCCGCTATTACGAGGAATGTCGTCAGGCCCTGGCGCAGTTGGTCGAGGCTCAGCGCGAGGTCATGGGCCAACAACAGCAACCGTCCGGCACTCTGCGCATCAGTATTCCCACGACGTATGCGCACCATCGGATCTTGCCGTTGTTGCCGGCATTCCGGGCGCGCTTTCCAGACGTAAAAGTCGAATCGCACATCAGCAATCGCAACATCGATTTCGTCGGCGAAGGCTATGACATGGCGATCCGCGTGCGGGCGATTCCGGATTCCGGCCTCATCGCCCGGCACCTTGAGGACGCCGCGCTGGTGATGATTGCCAGCCCCGATTACCTGAAGCGCGCGGGTGTCCCACAGAGTCTGGACGACCTCGCGCAGCACGAATGCATTCAATACGAATTGCCCAGCAGCGGTCGGCGCATTGCCTGGCTGTTCAACGACAACGGTGCCCTGCGGGAGATTCTTGCCGAGGGCAGGCTCAGTTGTTCTGACGACGTACTCGGCGGCGTGACCCTGGCCAAACACGGGGCGGGGCTTTTTCAAACCTACCGCTTCATCGTCGAAAACGAACTGGCCGCTGGTTCGTTGGTGGAAGTGCTCAAGCCTTATGGCGGACGTTCGCGGCCCTTCACCCTGCTCTATCCGCAGAGCCGTCATATGCCGCTGAGACTGCGGGCATTTATCGATTTTCTGGTCGAACATCTGCCGCGATAAGTAGTGCGACTGTCCGATCACCGCACACAAAACCTCAATGAAACCGCTCTTCAATTGACCGAACTAACCAGCTAGTACAATTTATCTCCACAGGCTGAACACCCCCAGCCCATTCCAAAAATAATATGTGGAGAGACTTTGATGACCCCTATCGTTCTGGTGCTCAACGGCCCGAATCTGAACCTGCTCGGCGCCCGTGAACCGGCGACTTACGGTCACGAAACCCTGGCCGATATCTCTGCACTGTGCGGACGCGCCGCCGAAGAATTCGGTCTGGCGGTGGAATTTCGCCAGACCAACCATGAAGGCGAAATGCTTGACTGGATTCACGCGGCCCGTGGCCGTTGCGCCGGGATCGTCATCAACCCGGCAGCCTGGACGCACACGTCAGTCGCGATCCGCGATGCCTTGATCGCCAGCGAATTACCGGTTGTCGAAGTCCACCTGTCCAACGTTCACGCCCGCGAACCCTTCCGGCATCACTCCTTCGTTTCCGCCATTGCCACTGCGGTGATGGCCGGTTTCGGCAGCCACGGTTATCGCCTGGCGCTGGATTATTTCAGCCAACGTTTGAAGGGGTGAACGCCGTGACTCAGAACAACGCGGTACTGGCCGGGCTGATCGGCGCCGGCATCCAGGCTTCCCGTACCCCGGCACTGCACGAGCATGAAGGTGATGCCCAGGGCTTGCGTTATCTCTATCGCCTGATCGACCTCGATCAGTTGAAACTCGACAGCAGCGCCCTGCCCGATCTGTTGATGGCCGCCGAACGCATGAACTTCACCGGCCTGAATATCACCTTCCCGTGCAAGCAAGCGATCATCCCGCTGCTCGACGAATTGTCGCCGGAAGCTCGTGGTATAGGGGCGGTGAACACCGTCGTGCTGAAGGACGGTAAACGTATCGGCCACAACACCGATTGCCTGGGTTTTGCCGAGGGTTTTCGCCGGGGCTTGAAGGACGTTGCCCGTGCGCGTGTGGTCCAGATGGGCGCTGGCGGCGCCGGTGCGGCAGTGGCCCACGCGCTGTTGAGCGAAGGCGTACAGCTGCTGAGTATTTTCGATGTGGAGATCAGTCGTGCACAGGCGCTGGCGGACAATCTCAATCAACACTTCGGCGCTGGTCGGGCCGTGGCGGGGCATGATTTGCCGAGCACGTTGGACCAAGCGGATGGGTTAGTGAACACCACGCCCATGGGCATGAAAAAACTCCCGGGCATGCCGGTGCCGGTGGAGTTGCTGCGACGTGAATTGTGGGTGGCGGAGATTGTATATTTTCCACTGGAAACGGAGCTGCTGCGTAACGCCCGAGCCTTGGGTTGCCGGACGCTGGATGGCGGCAACATGGCCGTGTTTCAGGCAGTGAAGGCGTTTGAATTGTTCAGTGGTGTGGTGCCGGATGCGCAGCGGATGTTGGCGCATTTCCAGAGCATGAATGGTTGAGAGATCGGGAGGGGCTGCTCCGCAGCCCAGCGGGGCGATGCGGCGTTCCGAGCCCTCCCCCTCGCCACAGGTCAGGCCTGCAAATACCGCAAAACCGACTCGCAGATCATCGCCCGATGACGCTGCTTGATGCTTTCGTCCGGCAAGTCGATCTGAAAGATTTCGCCGAAGGTATGGCGGTTCGACACGCGATAAAAGCAAAACGAGCTGATCAGCAGATGCACATCCAACGGCTCAAGCCCTGAGCGGAACACGCCCTCTTCGGCACCACGGCGCAAAATCACGCCCAGTGAATCGAGGATGGTGTTGTTCATCGCCTTGATCGCGCCGGAGCGCTTCACGTACTCAGCGTTGTGAATGTTCTCGATGCTGACAATGCGCACGAAATCGACGTTGCGATCATGGTGATCGAAGGTGAATTCCACCAGTCGCCGAATCGCTTCCACCGGCGCCAGTTCGGCCAGGTGCAGATGGTTTTCCGTATTGCGGATTTCGCCGTAGAGTTTCTCCAGCACCTCGACGTACAGCTGTTCCTTACTGCCGAAGTAGTAATAGATCATGCGTTTTGAGGTGTGGATGCGCTCGGCGATGGCATCGACGCGAGCACCGGAAAGCCCTTGCTGGACGAACTCGACAATCGCCTCTTGAAGGATGTTCTCGCGGGTCTTTTCCGGGTTGTTCTTGCGACTCTTGCGCGGCCCCGCAATCGGCTCGGCGGGCACTGCGGAGAGTTCTGAAGTTATCGTCATTGCGGGCTCACGGCCATCACTGCACAGGCTGGCGATTATGGGCCGCGCCGCACAGTGAAGGAAGCCGCGCGGCAGCGCTTTGTCGCCGTGTTTACGATTTTCCTACAACTTTGCCGGACGTACAGCGCCACTTCGGGATTTGGCCATGGCCGCCAGGCGCACCGCCACGTTGGCCGCGCCGTAACCGACGTAGCCCTGTTTGCGCTGGATGATTTCAAAGAAGAACCGCCCTTCGAACGGCTCGGTATAAACGTGGAACAGCTCGCCGCCCTGGGCATCGCGGTCATAAAGAACGTTGAAATACGCCAGTTCACTGAGGAATTCGTCGTCGAAATCGAACCGCGCAGCGAGATCATCGTAATAGTTGAGCGGAATATCCAGCAGCGGCACACCCGCCTCTTTGGCACGACTGACTTCGGCAAAGATGTCATCACAGTCAAACGCGATGTGATGCACGCCGGAGCCGCGATAACTCGACAGCGCGTGTGAGATTGCCGTGTTGCGGTTTTCGGAGATGTTCAGCGGCAGGCGAATCGAACTGTCACGACTGCGCAATGCTCGACTCTTCACCAAACCGTAAGGATCGGGCAACACCACTTCATCATCGGCTTCAAAATCCAGCAGGCTCTTATAGAACAGCACCCAACTGTCGAGGCTGTCAGCCGGCAACGCCATCGCCATGTGGTCGATGCGCTTGAGGCCGCCACCGGTCACGGCGGGCGGTTGCAGATTGAAATCGGTACCGTAGACATCAGCGTCCTGATCCACCAGATAAATCAGACTGCCATCCGGTGCGCGCACGGCAGCGAGTTCCAGCTCATTGGGGCCAACCAGCCCGCGATAAGGCTGGCCTTTATAGGCCACGGCCCGAGCGAGCGCACTGGCGCTGTCCTTGACCCGCACGGCGGTGGCGCACAGCGATGGGCCGTGCGCTTCGAAAAAACTGTGGGCGAACGAGTAAGGCTCGGAATTGAGGATCAGGTTGATGTCGCCCTGACGCAGCAGGCTCACGCTCTTGGAGCGATGTTGACCTGCCTTGACGAAACCCAGTCGCTCCAGCCAATGGGAGAGCTTGGCGCCAAGGCTTTCGTCCACAGCGAATTCGAGAAACTCAATGCCGTTGTATTCGCTGGCCTTGGGCGTCTCGAACAGAATGTCGAGGCTGGTCGCCAGTGTCGCTTCCTGCGCCAGACGCTGACGGGTTTTCTCCTCGAGGTACAACAACGAACGCAAACCGTCGGCGGCGTTGGCCCGAGGTGGTGCGGCGCGGAAACCGTCGTTGAAGATTTCCAGCGACAGCGGCCCGGTGTACCCACTCTTGATGATTGGCGCGAGGAAGCCCGGCAAATCAAATTCGCCCTGGCCCGGGAAGCAGCGGAAATGCCGGCTCCACTCCAGCACGTCCATCGCCAGAATCGGCGCGTCGGCCATTTGCACGAAGAAGATCTTGTCACCGGGAATATCGGCGATCGCACTCGGATCCCCCTTGAGCGACAGCGTGTGAAAGCTGTCCAGCAACACACCGAGGCTTGGGTGATCGGCCTGACGGACGATGTTCCACACCTGTTGATAGGTGTTCACATGCCGGCCCCAGGCCAGCGCTTCGTAGCCGATCCGCAGCCCGCGTGCACCGGCGTGTTCGGCCAGCAGGCGCAAATCATCGATGAGAATGCGTTCATCACCGAGGGAATCGGAGGACGCGTTACTGCACACCAGCACCAGGTCAGTGCCCAATTCCTGCATCAGGTCGAACTTGCGCTCAGCCCGTTCCAGGTTGCGATGCAAACGGTCACGGCGGCAGCCTTCAAAGTCCCGAAAGGGTTGAAACAGTGTGATCGCGATCCCGAGATCGGCGCACATCTGCTTGATTTCCCGCGGGCTGCCGTCGTAGTAAAGGAGGTCGTTCTCGAAAATCTCTACCCCGTCGAAACCGGCGGCGGCAATGGCTTCGAGTTTTTCCGGCAGGGTACCGCTCAAGGAAACGGTGGCAATGGAACGCTGCATATTTCGACTCCCGGTGGTGGAGACAATCTTGTTAAAGGCCTCGCACCCTTTTTGTAGGAGCGAAGCTTGCTCGCGAAGGCGATCTTGAGGACGCCATCGCCGGCAAGCCTGGCTCCTACAGGGATCGCGTTTTTCTTGGGGGGAATTATTGGCCTGGCGATCTCACACAGCAATTTAAAGTGTACTACCCAGTTAGTTTTGCGTGCGATTATCGAACACAATGGCTGTTGTCGAATTGACGATTTTTCGTCCACTGCCCAACATCGACTGCACATTGAGCCCGATCACACACATCGGTCTCGGTGACCAAAGAACCAGAACACCACATAAAAATAATCGGTGGCCTACATGACTCCTTCTCAAAGCTCTCCCGTGGAGCGTTCCTCCATGACTCCTGCCAGCGGCGGTATCGGCGACAAGATTCGCGGCGCCATGGCGGTCGGCAAGACCCGTTGGGGCATGCTGGCACTGGTGTTTTTTGCCACCACGCTCAACTACATCGACCGAGCCGCACTGGGCGTCATGCAGCCCATCCTCGCCAAGGAAATGAGCTGGACGGCGATGGACTACGCCAACATCAACTTCTGGTTTCAAGTCGGCTACGCCATCGGTTTTGTGCTGCAAGGCCGGTTGATCGATCGGGTCGGCGTGAAGCGGGTGTTCTTCTGCGCGGTGCTGCTCTGGAGCCTGGCGACCGGCGCCCACGGACTGGCCACGTCGGCGGTCGGCTTCATGGTCTGCCGGTTCATTCTCGGTTTGACCGAAGCCGCCAACTACCCCGCCTGCGTGAAAACCACCCGGTTGTGGTTTCCGGCCGGCGAACGCGCCGTGGCCACCGGCATCTTCAACGCCGGCACCAACGTCGGCGCGATGTTCACGCCGATGCTGCTGCCGCTGATCCTGCACGTGTGGGGCTGGCAGGCCGCGTTCCTGTGCATGGCGTCACTGGGCGGGATCTGGTTGCTGTTCTGGGGTTTGAAGTACTTCAACCCGGAAGAGCATCCGAGCGTCAAACAATCGGAACTGGACTACATCCAGAAGGAAGTCGAACCGGAACAGGCCCGCGTCCCGTTCTCGAAAATCCTGCGCATGCGTGGCACCTGGGCCTTCGCCCTCGCCTACTCCATGACCGCGCCGGTGTTCTGGTTCTACCTGTACTGGCTGCCGCCCTTTCTCAATCAGCAATACAACCTGGGGATCAACGTGACCCAGATGGGTATCCCGCTGATCATCATCTACCTGACCGCCGACTTCGGCAGCGTCGGCGGCGGGATCCTGTCCTCGTTCCTGATCGGCCGCGGCATGAACCCGATCAAGGCACGACTGATGTCCATGTTGCTGTTTGCCTGCTGCATCGTCGGTGTGATCATGGCGGCGGGCTCGGACAGTCTGTGGGTCGCGGTGTTCGCCATCTCCCTGGCCATCGGTGCGCACCAGGCCTGGACCGCCAACATCTGGAGCCTGGTGATGGACTACACGCCTAAACACATGATGAGTACGGTGTTCGGCTTCGGCGGCATGTGCGCGGCCATCGGCGGGATGTTCATGACCCAGTTGGTCGGCCACATCCTTACGGTCACCAACAACAACTACACCGTGCTGTTCACCCTGATTCCGGCGATGTACTTCATTGCCCTGACCTGGATGTACTTCATGGCACCGCGCAAGATTCCTACCGTCACCGAGTAAAATCCCCTCCTCAGGCAGGCCTGATTCCAGGCCTGTCTTTTTGCTTCTCCTACCGACGACTCTGCTGCCACGCCGCCGCCAATCCGCTGCAGCAAATCACCGCGATCCCTATCACCGTGGTCAGGGTCGGTGTGTGGGAAAACAGCAGCCAGCCCAGCAGACCGGCAAATACAATCTGGCAATAGCCGAACGGCGCCAACAACGCGGGCGCGGCGTGACGGAAGGCCTGAGTCAGAAACAGGTGCGCGGTCATCCCGCAGGTCCCCAACGCCACCATCATGAAACCATGCCCCAGGGTCGGCACTTGCCAGAAGAACGGCACAAGCGCGCTCATCACCAGGGTGTTGCACAAGCCGGCGAAGAAGTTGCTGGTGGTCGGGCTGTCGATATTGCTGAGCTTGCGGGTGAGCAACTGATAAAAGCAGAAAAACAGCGCCGAACAGAGCGGCAGCAGCACCGCCGGCGTGAACAGATCGCCACCGGGGTGGACGATGATCAACACGCCGATAAATCCGCAAATCACCGCGATCCATTGGCCACGTGTCACGCGCTCCCCCAGCAGCGGCACCGAGAGCGCAGTCACCAGAACCGGCGCAAGAAAGTTGACCGCCGTCGCTTCAGCCAACGGGATGTACTGCAGGCCGGTGGTAAAAAACAAACTGGTGCCCAACAGGCACAACGCCCTCACCAACTGCAGCATCGGTCGTTTGGTCCGTAGGACGCGCAACCCGGACTGAGGCAGAAAAATCCCGGCCATCAACAAGGTGTGCACCACATAACGAGCCCAGACCACCACCACGATCGGATAGAAGCCCGAGAGGTATTTCGAAAAGGCGTCATGGCTGGAAAACAGGAAAGTGGCGACGACAATCAGCAAAATCCCTTTGAAGGGTTGGTTGACGCCGGAGAGCGGTGTGCTGGCGGTCATGGGTATCCCTTGCGAAGTGCAACGTGTCGCGGGCGGTGAGTCCCAATAATTTAGAACCTGGTTCCAGATTCCAACACAAGCATAGGCCGAAAGCGTTCGAATACCGCACGATTTTACGGTCAATAAAGATCAACTGTGGGAGCGAGCCTGCTCGCGATGGCGGACTCAGCTTCGACATCTCCTTTGTTTGAAAGTCCGCTATCGCGAGCAGGCTCGCTCCCACAATTGAGTTGTGCTGGCTGAATTAACTGAACAACTCCGACGCCAGACTCGCCGCCTCCAATTCTTCGGTATACCTCAACAACAGCGGCGCCAATTCATGCAACCGCGCCCCCGGCATCCGCGCACTCGGCCCGGCGATGCTCAGCACGCCCATCACCCGCCCTTCCCTCGGGTGCCGCACCACCGCCGCAATCGCCGAGGTGCCCACCGCCGAGCTTTCCTCGACCCAGGCGTAACCCTGCTCCCGCGCCAGACGCAGGCGTTCCAGCAGTTCAATGTTGGAACGCGGAGCATTCGGCCCGAGGTCTTTTGGCCGCTCGCCCCCTTGGCGTTCCACCAGCGATAACGCCTCGGCATCGCTCATGCACGCCAGCCACGCATGGCCCGACGCGGTATAGAACAACGGCGCATCACGGCCCATTTCCGGGTCGTAGCGCAGGCCGGAACGGGCCCCCTGGGACTTGGCAATCCAGATCTGCCGATCACCTTCAATCACCCCAAGACGCACCAGTTCCCCAGTGTCCTGTGCCAGGCGATCCAGCACCGGCTGTACGATATCGGCGCCACTGCCCGACAGGTAACGAAACCCCATCGCCACCAGTTTGGTGGACAAGTGATATCGCAAGTTCTCTGGATTCTGCCGCACATAACCCAGCCGGATCAGCTCCGCGAGCAGACGGTGGGTTGCACTTTTAGGGATGTCCAGTTGCTCCGCGAGCACCTGCATCGGCAGACCGCGAGGGTCACTGGTGAGGCTTTCGAGCACGTTGAAGACACGTTCGATCTGACTGCCGGCCATGGGAGGTTCCACCTACAATTTGCCTGATTCTAGAAGATGAACCGTGTAATGCGAAATCTGGAACCCAATGCTCGATAGATGCAGTTGATCGCCTGCTCGATAAAAACCCGTGTCCCTGACGGAATTCGATGGGTTATCCATGTTCCTACTGTCAGCAAGGCGACCGGCCAGTGAACAAAAAAGCCGGACAGCCGGACTGGCGCCGCCCCCACACACCAGCAACACTCTTCAACACGGACAATCAGAGGATTCCCACATGTTATGGAAAAAAGGCCGACGCAGCGACAACGTGGTCGACGCCCGTGGTGATGATGTCGGCAGCGGTGGCGGTGGGATGCGTTTTGGCGGCGGCAAAGGCTTGAGCCTGACCGCGATCATCCTGATTGTGGGGATTGGCTGGCTCACCGGCCAGGACCCGATGCAAATCCTCGGGCAACTGACCGGACAAATGACCGAGCAATCGGCCCCGGCCACCAACCAGAGCCGCAAGGCGCCGCCGGCAAACGATGAAGGTGCCGAGTTCGTGCGCTCGATTCTCGGCGACACCGAAGACACCTGGGGCCAGATTTTCCAGCAGTCCGGTCGGCAGTACAAAAACCCGACGCTGGTGCTGTTCAGCAACCGGGTGAATTCGGCATGCGGCCTGGCGACATCGGCGACCGGGCCGTTCTATTGCCCGGCCGACCAGAAGGTCTACCTGGACATGGCTTTTTTCCAGGAAATGTCGCAACGCTTTTCCGCGGCCGGCGACTTCGCTCAGGCCTACGTGATTGCGCACGAAGTCGGACACCATGTTCAGACGTTGCTCGGCGTTTCCGCGAAAATGCAGGCAGCCCGCCAGCAAGGCCGGCAGATGGAAGGTGATGGCGGCTTGTTGGTGCGCCAGGAATTGCAAGCCGATTGCCTGGCCGGTGTCTGGGCCAACAATGCGCAGCAGCGTCTGAACTGGCTGGAACCGGGTGACATCGAAGAAGCCTTGAATGCGGCCAACGCCATCGGCGATGACCGTTTGCAACAACAGGGGCAGGGTCGGGTGGTACCGGACTCGTTTACCCATGGCACATCGGCGCAAAGGGTGCGCTGGTTCAAAACCGGATTTGCGCAAGGCCAGGTGGGCCAGTGCGATACCTTTGCGGCGAAAAACCTTTAAATGAATAAGTGGTTGTTGATGTTGTTGTTCACCTGCGCGAGCACCCAGGCTGCGGAGCATGGTGTCAAAGAGCTCAGCCCCGGGCGGTTGTTGTTGAAAGAAGGTGAGATGGCGGTGAGCCTTGGCCCGGCGCCAGAGAAAATCGAACGCGTGCTGATCATCATCCATGGTCGTCTGCGCAACGCTGAAACCTATCGCCAGAGCGCCGAGCGCTCGGCCGAACTGGCCGGGCAAAGTGCAAGCACCCTGGTGATCGCTCCGCAATTCCTCAACGAAACCGACATCGCGCTTCATCCGGTGGCTGACACAGTGTTGCGCTGGCAGGGCAATGACTGGATGGCAGGAGGTTTATCCACGGCTCCTTTTGCGCTGAGTTCATTTGCAGCCCTCGATCAAATCATCGAGAGAGTCAGCGATCGTCGACAGTTTCCGGACGTGAAGCAAATCATCATCGCCGGCCACTCTGGTGGCGCTCAGGTGGTGCAGCGTTATGCGTTGCTGGCCCGTGAGCAACCGGCCCTGGCGTCCGCCGGCGTGAAGCTTCGCTACGTGGTCGCCAACCCTTCGTCCTATGCGTACTTCAACGAGCAGCGACCGGTGGCGTTCAACCATGCGGCGTGTCCCGGTTTCAATCGGTGGAAATATGGGCTGACGGATTTACCGGTTTATGCCAGTGGGCAATCGGCACCGCAGATTGAAGGAAACTACGCCAAACGGGACGTGACTTATCTGCTCGGGCAGCAAGACACCGACCCGCAGCATCCGGCGATGGACAAAGGTTGCGAGGCCGAAGCGCAAGGTGCTTATCGTCTGGTTCGCGGAAAGAATTTTTTCAATTACCTGCTGCGTCGCAATCCAAAAGGGGTGAATCAGCGGCTGGTTGAAGTGCCGGGGGTCGGGCACAACGGGGATGGGATGTTGACGTCGCCTGAGGGGCAGAGGGTGTTGTTTGGTCAGTGAGTTTGCGGTGTCTTGTCTGACGTCTTCGCGAGCAAGCCCGCTCCCACATTGGGTCTTCAGTGAACTCTGGATTTGTATTCGATGGAGATCCCCTGTGGGAGCGGGCTTGCTCGCGAAAGCGGTTAATCAGGCAACAATTACCTCAAGCCGAAAGCATTTCCCGCAACACCGCACAATCCGCCGCATGCCAATCCGTCAGTTCCGGCCAAGGGTTATCCGGCAAATTCACCAACACTGTCCGCGCCCCCGCCGCCCGACCGCAATCCAGATCAAAGCGATAATCACCGACCATCACCATCTCGCTCGCCGGCACGTTCCAGGCCTCGGCCAGTTTCAATAAACCACCGGGATGCGGTTTAGGCGGCGCTTCATCACGCCCCAGCACATCCTCAACGGCAAAGCAGTCAGCCAGGCCGATCGCCTCCAGGGTCACGTGTGCAAGCTCCCGGGCATTGCGCGTGAGAATGCCCAAGCGATACCCGCGCCCGGCCAACTCACGCACCAGTTCCACCGCGCCCGGCGCGGCTTTCGAGCCTAGCGCCAAGTCCCGTTCATGCTCCAGCAACCACGCATGTTTGGCGGCTGCTTCATCGGCCGGCAGCGCCGCGAGGTGGGTCAGGATGTCGTCTTCGGCGGGGATTGCCAAGGCCACGCGAATCGCCGCGAAGTCATGCACGGCCACCGTCAAGGTGCCGTCCATGTCGAACACCCAGTGCCGCACCTCGGCCAGGCTCATGCCCAATCCTTGCGGTGGCGAATCAGGCCTTCCTGCGTGACCGAAGCCACCAGTTGCCCGGCGCGGTTGAATACGCTGCCGCGGGAGAAACCACGGGAATTGCCGGCCCAAGGGCTGTCCATCGCGTAAAGCAACCAGTCATCGGCGCGCAGATCCGCATGGAACCACAGCGAATGATCGAGGCTGGCGACCTGCATGTCTTTCTGCCAGACCGATTTGCCGTGGGGCTGCATCGAGGTGGTCAGCAAACCGAAATCCGAGGCGTAGGCCAGCAGGTACTTGTGCAGCGCCGGAGAGTCGGCCAAAGCACCGTCGGCGCGAAACCAGACGTACTTGACCGGATCGGAGGGTTGCGGGTTGTAGGGATCTTTCTCGGTGATCGGTCGGAATTCGATCGGCTTGGGGCACAGAAATTTTTCGCGCATGTGCTCGGGAATCAGGTGCGCACGCTGCTGAGTGAGCTCCAGTTCCGAGGGCAGGTTTTCCGGGCCGACCACGGTTGGCATCTCGGCCTGGTGCTCGAAGCCTTTTTCGTCGTACTGGAACGAGGCGCTGCAGGTAAAGATCGGGTTGCCCTTCTGGATCGCCGTCACCCGACGCGTGCTGAAACTACCGCCATCACGCACCCGGTCAACCTGATACACGACTGGCAACGCGGAATCGCCCGGGCGCAGGAAATAACCGTGCATCGAATGCACATGGCGCGTTTCTTCGACTGTCTGACTGGCCGCCGACAACGACTGACCGATCACTTGACCACCGAACAACTGACGAAAGCCCAGGTCCTGACTGCGGCCACGGAACAGGTTTTCTTCGATCGGTTCCAGGGTCAGCAAATCGACCAGATCATCCAACACTTGGCTCATTCAGACTCTCCTCACACAAAGCTTGCCGCGCAGTCTTGGCTGCGGCGGTCGATTCAGTTTATGGCCCAGGCCAACATGGCAGCCATTGTAAACGTCCGTGCCTGCTTATCCATGCAAGGTTTGCAGCCATTGTTCACGGGAGATGCGATACAGCACATGGTGACGCAGGGGATGATCGGCCGCGAGCTTGGGATGTTCAAAATCATCGGCTGAATCATGGTGCATGCCGATCGCCTGCATGACTTTCTGCGACGGCGTGTTGGTGTCGGTGGTGAACGACACCACCTCTTTCAGCGCCAACCGGTCAAACCCGCAGCGCAGAGCGGTCCACGCCGCTTCACTGGCATAACCCAGGCCCCAATGCTCACGCGCCAGGCGCCAGCCGATTTCGGTAGCCGGGGTGAACGGCGCATCGAAACCAACAACACCGAGGCCGGTGAAACCGATGAATGCCCCGGTGTCCTTGCGCTCCAGCGCCCAGAGCCCAAAGCCGTGTTCGGCAAAATGCCCGCGAATCCGCCCGATCAGCGAAGCACTCTCCAGTCG
Organism: Pseudomonas sp. LBUM1660; assembly: GCF_059695935.1. Taxonomy (NCBI): domain Bacteria; kingdom Pseudomonadati; phylum Pseudomonadota; class Gammaproteobacteria; order Pseudomonadales; family Pseudomonadaceae; genus Pseudomonas; species Pseudomonas sp. LBUM1660. The sequence goes on from NZ_CP166795.1 coordinate 5,506,228, forward strand.
ACCCAAAGGGGCCGGAAAATAGCGCATGACCTGCGGATCGGCACACATCGCCGCAAACTCCGGCAAATCCTCATCGCGCCACTGCCGCAACACCAGTCGCGCGCTCTCGAGTTCCAGTATCGGCTCCATCGTGTCCTCCCCTTTCCATGCCGCAAGTCTACATCGCTGGTAGGATCCTTCCTTCATTCACCCATGAAATCACTCATGTCACTGCCGCTGATCTATCACGAAGACTACAGTCCCGAGTTCCCGGCGGATCACCGCTTCCCCATGGACAAGTTTCGCCTGCTGCGCGATCACCTGGTGGACAGCGGACTGACCCGGGACGCCGACCTGCTGCGCCCGGAGCTCTGCCCCCCGGAGATTCTCGCCCTCGCCCATGACGCTGCCTATATCGAACGCTACATGAGCGGCGAGTTGTCCCGCGAAGACCAGCGGCGCCTCGGCCTGCCCTGGAGCGAAGCGCTGGCCCGGCGCACGGTGCGGGCGGTCGGCGGATCGTTGCTCGCGGCAGAGCAGGCGCTGGAACATGGGCTGGCCTGTCATTTGGCCGGTGGTACCCATCACGCGCATTACGACTATCCGGCGGGTTTCTGCATCTTCAATGACCTGGCGGTGATCAGCCATTTCCTGCTGGAAAGTGGTCGTGTGAATCGGGTGCTGATCTTCGATTGCGACGTGCACCAGGGCGACGGGACTGCACGCATTCTGCACAACACCCCGGAGGCGGTGACCGTTTCCCTGCACTGCGAGAAGAATTTTCCCGCACGCAAAGCCGAAAGCGACTGGGACATCCCATTGCCCAAAGGTATGGGCGATGCCGATTACCTGAAGGTGGTGGACGACGCGCTGAATTATTTGCTGCCGCTCTACCAACCGGATCTGGTGTTGTATGACGCCGGCGTCGACGTGCACAAGGACGACGCCCTCGGTTACCTGAAGCTGACCGACGAAGGCGTTGCCGCTCGTGATGAAAGCGTGATGCGTCATTGCCTGGGGCGGGATATTCCGGTGGTGGGGGTGATTGGCGGCGGCTACAGCAAGGACCGCAAGGCCCTGGCGCGCCGTCATGGAATCCTGCATCACAGTGCGCAACGGGTCTGGCAGTCATCAGGTTGTCATTGAGGTGTGGGTCTTTACCCACAATGCCTGTGGAACTGCCTGTGGATAACCTGAGTGAAAGGGTCTACAGGCCATGCGGTACTTAGCCTACAACTCGGTGGTTGTTTTTTAACCACCTTAGAAAACACCAACAATCCCCTGTGGGAGTGAGACCGGGTTGCCGGCGATGAGGCCTTCACAGCCAACATCGATGTCGACTGACCCGACGCCACCGCGAGCAGGCTCGCTCCCACAAGGAACTGTGCTGGTAGAATGCCCGGCTTATTCCGCCATACCGCAGCGCATTCCATGACCCAGCCCTCGACCTCCTCCCCTTCCCACATCGCCATCATCGGCGGCGGCCCCGCGGGTCTGATGGCGGCAGAAGTGTTGAGCCAGGCCGGAATCAAGGTTGACCTGTACGACGGCATGCCATCGGTGGGGCGAAAATTCCTGCTGGCCGGTGTTGGCGGCATGAACATCACCCATTCCGAAGCCTACCCGGCGTTTCTGTCGCGCTATGCCGAACGCGCGCCGCAGATTGCCCCGCTGCTTCGTTCATTCGGCGCTGATGCGTTGTGCCAATGGATTCATGACCTGGGCATCGAAACCTTTGTCGGCAGCTCCGGCCGGGTGTTTCCCACCGACATGAAAGCCGCGCCCCTGTTGCGTGCCTGGCTTAAACGCCTGCGAGACAGCGGCGTTGTTATCCACACCCGCCACCGCTGGCTAGGCTGGGATGACCAAGGTGGATTACGCATCGACAGCCCCGACGGCGAAACCATCATCAAGCCCGACGCCACCTTGCTGGCCCTCGGCGGTGGCAGCTGGTCACGCCTCGGTTCGGACGGCGCGTGGATGCTGCCACTGGAACAGCGCGGTGTAGGACTGATGCCGTTGCAACCGAGCAATTGCGGCTTCGAGGTGCAGGCCTGGAGCGACTTGATGGTCAGCAAGTTCGCCGGCACGCCGCTGAAAAACATCGCCATCGGCCTCAATGACGACGTGCCGCGCTTGGGCGAATGCGTGATTACGGCGACCGGGATCGAAGGCAGTTTGATCTACGCCCTCTCGGCGCCGATCCGCGAGGCCATCAATCAGCACGGCTCCGCCACCATTCACCTCGACCTGCTCCCGGGCCGGCCTGTGGATAAAGTTCAGGCGGCGCTGAGCAAACCGCGCGGGTCGCGTTCCATGTCCAAACACCTGCACAGCCAGCTCGGGATTGATGGGGTGAAAGCAGCGTTGTTGCGCGAACTCACGCCAGCCGAATGCTTCGCCGATCCGGCGTTGCTGGCCAAAGCGATCAAGGCGTTGCCGCTGACTTTAGTGAAAACCCGTCCGCTGGATGAAGCCATCAGCAGCGCCGGAGGCGTGATGTTTGAGTCGATGGATGAACGGCTGATGCTCAAGCAAATGCCAGGGGTGTTTTGCGCGGGGGAAATGCTCGATTGGGAGGCGCCGACGGGCGGCTATCTGCTGACCGCGTGTTTCGCCAGTGGGCGTGCGGCGGGATTGGGGATGGTGGAGTGGCTCAACCGCAAGGGCTGAAGACCGAAGCGCGCCCTTCGCGGGCAAGCCTCGCTCCTACGGATTGGTGGTGCTCTTGTAGGAGCGAGCGGTGCGGCGATCCGACTTGCCCGCGAAGGCGTCCTTTCAGACGCCGAAGCTTTTTAAGGCTTACGCTTACGCGGCCCGGTATTGAACACCGGCACTTTTCGCACAGGCTTGATCGAAGGCTCCGGCGCCGAAGCATCCCCACTCTCAACCCACTTACCCAGATTGCGTTTACCGCCACCGGAGGTCTTCGGCTTCTTCGGTTTTTTCGGCTTCTTCACCACTTGGCCGCTGGCATCGGTATCCGGCACCCGGTGCTCAGGCTCGAAGTCATGCTCCATCTGGCGAGGCAACGTCTGACGGGTCAACGTCTCGATGGCCGACAGCAGATTCACTTCATCGGCGCACACCAGCGAAATAGCCTGCCCGGAGGCACCCGCACGTCCGGTACGACCGATCCGGTGGATGTAGTCCTCTGCCACGATCGGCAGATCGAAGTTGACCACCAATGGCAGATCCTCGATATCCAGACCACGGGCCGCAACGTCGGTGGCCACAAGAATCTGCACTTCACTGGCCTTGAAACGGTCCAGCGCACGCTGACGGGTTGCCTGCGGTTTGTCGCCGTGGATGCCGTCGGCATTGATGCCCAGGCCCTGGAGTTTTTCCACCAGCGCGTCCACCCCATTGCGGGTTTTGGCGAACACCAGCACCTGCTTCCACTTGCCCTTGCGCAGCAGGTGAATGAACAGCTCCGGCTTGCGCTTCTTGTCCACCACCACGACCCATTGCTTGACGGTACTGGCAGCGACGTTGCGCGGGCTGACTTCGATGCTCAGTGGATCGTTGAGCATTTGTCCGGCCAGCAAGCGGATCGCGTCGGAGAACGTCGCGGAGAACAACAGCGTCTGACGTTGCTTGGGCAGCACGCGGTAGATATTCCCCAGCTCCTCGGAGAAACCCAGATCAAGCATGCGATCGGCTTCGTCCAGAATCAGGGTTTGCAGCTGATTGAACTTGAGGGCCTTCTGGCGATACAGGTCGAGCAAACGACCCGGCGTCGCTACCAGCACGTCAACACCCTTGCGCAGCTTCATCATTTGCGGGTTGATGCTGACACCGCCGTACACCGCGTAAGTGCTCAACGGCAGGTTCTCGGCGTACTGACGCACAGCTTCGTGAACCTGCTCGGCCAATTCGCGGGTCGGCACCAGGATCAGTGCGCGCACCGAGTTAGACGCCACTTTCGGCCCTTCCATGGCCAGCAATTGCAGCAGCGGCAGCGCGAAGCCGGCGGTCTTGCCAGTCCCGGTCTGGGCGGCGGCCATCAGGTCGCGACCGGCCAGCACCGCCGGAATGGCTTGCGCCTGAACCGGCGTCGGGGTCTGGTAGCCGAGCGTCTCGAGAGAGCGCAGCAAGGGTTCGATCAGGCCAAGGGTGGCGAAAGTCATGGGATTACCGTAGGAAAATTCAGCGCGGGTTTTTCAAAACAAGTGTGCAAAACAAGATGCAATGGCGCGCAGTTTACCCTAATTCACGCTCGACTCTGTCTGCACCACGGCAGCAGGTCGTTCCGGAGCCCGGCGCCACTGCGGCAAACCGATCAACACCACGGCGCTGATGATCACCAACATGGCCAGTGCTTCTTCGATCCCGATGGTCTCGCCGACAAACACGATCCCCAGCAACACCGCCACGGCCGGGTTGACGTAGGCATAACTGGTGGCCGCCGCCGGCCGCACGTTTTTCAACAAATACATATAAGCGTTGAAAGCGATGATCGAGCCGAAGAAGGTCAGGTAGGCCAGGGCCGCCCAGCCTTCGATCGGCGGCATGGCTTGCAGATGCTCGCCGCTCAGCGCACTGCCGATCAGCAGCGCTACACCGCCCACCAACATTTCCACGGCACTGGCCATGGCGCCCTGGGGCAACGGCAAGTGTTTGCTCCAGACCGAACCGAAGGCCCAGGACGCTGCCGCGAATATCAGCAACACGGCACCCAGCGGGCTCGATTGCAAGTTGGAACCGAGGTTGAGCATGGCAATGCCGATCAGCCCGAGCACAATCCCGGCCCATTCGAGACGGGTATTACGCGCGCCCCAAAAATATCCGCAGAGCAAGGTAAACAGCGGCACCGTCGCCACCGCGAGCGCAGCAACCCCGGAGGCGACCCCCGTGTGTTCAGCCACGCTGACCGCGCCGTTACCGCACGTCAGCAGCAAGATCCCAATGATCCCCGCGGCTTTCCACTGCGTCCAGGTCGGTGCCGGTGCCCCGCGCCAGCGCAGGAAGGCGTACATCAAACTCCCTGCGATGACAAAGCGAATACCGGCGAGCAGCAAGGGCGGCCAGTACTCCACGCCGATACGGATCACCAGGTAAGTCGAGCCCCAAATCACGTACAACGCAAAAAAGGCGGCGATCAACGGCAAGGGAAAACGACGTAAGCCAGGCATGGGCAGCTCGATGACAGGACAATGTGAACCGCTATTTTAGAAAGGCCAACGGCGAAAAATAAGTTACAAAACCTGTTTATAGCGCCGGTACACTTTTCAAAACACGGAGATTGGCGCTATAAGCCATGTTTTCGAAAGTCAGCCAATTTTCAGGAATACGACGATGGATAAATACGACCGCATGCTCCTCAGCGCCCTGCTGGAAAACGGTCGTGCGTCCTACGCCGACCTGGCGCGCAAGGTGAACCTGTCCGCGCCGGCCGTGGCCGAGCGCGTGGCCAAACTCGAAGGCAGTGGGGTCATCACCGGTTACCAGGCCAAAGTCGACATGGCCAAGCTTGGATTGCCGATCCAGTGCGTGATCGAACTGCGCCTGAACCAGCATGGCAACCAGAAGGCCTACGACGACCTGATCAAAATCCCACAACTGACGGAGTGCCACCGGGTGACGGGTGATCCGTGCGTGATCATGCAAGCGGCGGTAGGTTCGATGCCGGAGCTGGAAGAGTTGATCAACCGAATCGCCAAGTTCGGGTTCAGCAAGACGTCGATTGTGCTGTCGAGCGCGATAGAGAAGCGCGTGCCGTTGGGGCAGTTGGAAAGCAATGGTAAGTAGCGATGCGGATGACGCCTTCGCGGGCAAGCCTCGCTCCTACAGGATTTATGCCGGCCGAATGAACACTGCAAAACCTGTAGGAGTGAGGCTTGCCCGCGAAGAGGCCCGCCAGAACACCACAAATCCTAAAACCCGCGATGGCGCTTGAGGTGTTCGTTGATCTTAGCCGCCGGCACCTTCTGCAAGCTGACCAGCAAATCATGCGACAACTCGCGCAACCCATGCTTGTGCTGCAGTTCCTGGGCCAGGTGCGACGTCAGGTTGGCCACCATTTCAGCATCGGCCATGGCCCGGTGAGCCTGTCCAACACCCCGCCCCCAAGGGTGTCACCTGATTCCTGTGGGAGCGGCGGTGCGACGATTCGACTTGCCCGCGAAGCGATCTGTCAGACGATGCAGTAACTTGCAGACAACAAACCCGGCATATCCCGCAGGCGCACCCAAGGCTCCTTGCGCCAATGCAGCAGCCGCAGCGTTCCACCCGCCCATTCCATCGCCCGCATCCGCGGCACTTGATTCGAAATGGACCCCGCATCTTCCCGCAGCATCGGCACCACATCGTGTGTCAGCCAACGCCGCAAATGGCGGTTTTCCGGGCAATAGTGATACACCAACATCGCGTATACGCCCGACTCACTCAGCATCAAGGTCTCCTGCGAGTCATCGCTTCCAGACAATCTCATCACTTGCCGCTGATCCGCATCCAGCTTGAGCGCTTGTCTGCCGTTGATATCCACACCCATCAAACGGCCGATATCGCGGGCGCAGAACCAAGGTTCTGCATGCAGTAAAAGTGCGCGCAGCTGGATGTGATGACGGATGAATGTTTGGGGGATGAAAGGAACAGGGGGATCAGGGATAACTTTATTCATGGCAGTCTCATATAGAAAGTTAGAGCTGCCAGCATCACTTGCAGATGATGGGTGGCAGCTGTGCGCGGGTCTGCAAGACCGAGTTGAGACCAATCCCGGCAGACCCGAAGGTCTCCCGCACACAGCTACCATAAATCGACGTTCGCTAATTAAAGCGGCGCGATTATAGGTGCGCATGTGGTCTCGTAACAAACTCTCGGCGGGCTTGCAGTCCCGATCACTGAATTTTCAGCGACGGTCAAAAGGTTATCGATGCCCCGGATAAGGGGCAAGACAGACATTCCCTAAAATTCGGTAGGACCGATCATCAAGCCGGAGGCGCCGTTAAACACGAATCTAACGTCACAGGAGATCCGATGTGGTGTGTCAGTTAGAACCCGCGATGGCGCTTGAGGTGCTCGTTGATCTTCGCCGCCGGTACTTTCTGCAAGCTGACCAGCAGATCATGGGACAACTCGCGCAACCCATGCTTGTGCTGCAGTTCCTGGACCAGATGCTCCGTCAGGTTGGCCGCCATTTCGGCATCGGCCATGGCCCGGTGAGCCTTGCCGGTGTTGGGCAGGCTGGCGAAGGTGGTGAGGGTGCCGAGTTTGTGGTTCGGCGCGGCGGGCATCAGGCGGCGGGCGAGTAGCAGCGAGCAGGCGAAGTTTTGCAGGCGGGTGCGCTTGATGCGGCCGAGTTCGAAGTCCCAGAACTTCTGGTCGAACGCGGCGTTGTGGGCCAGCAGCGGTGTGATGCCGACGAATTCGTTGACCTCGTTCATCACCTGCTCGGCCGAGGGCGCGGTGCGCAGCATGGCGTTGCTGATGCCGGTGAGCTGCTCGATGAAGGCCGGGACGCGCACGCCGGCGTTCATCAGGCTCTGGTAACGCTCGACGATGCGCCCCTGTTCAAGGATCACCACGGCAATTTCCGTGGCCCGGCAGCTGCTGCTCGGGGAGATCCCGGTGGTTTCAAAGTCGATGACTGCTATGCGTTCCAAACCTGTTTCAACTCCGTAAAAATCAATTCTTGAGCAGCAACGCGCCTTCGATCGGCACGTAGCGGCTGGCGGCGCGGATCAGCGAGTTGGCCGTCAGGCCCGGCACGCCGTAGGCCACCGCTTGCACGCCGTGCTTGGTGATGATGCGTTCCAGCAGCATGTCGAAATCGCCGTCGCCGGAGGCCAGCACCACTTCGTCGACATGATCGGCGGCGTCCATGATGTCGAGGGTGATGCCCACGTCCCAGTCGCCCTTGGCCGAGCCGTCGCTGCGCTGGATGTAGGGTTTGAGCTTCACGATGAAGCCGAGGTTGCGCAGGATCTGCTGGAATTGCTGCTGTTTGCTGTCGCCGCGATCGATCGCATAGGCATAAGCCTCAACGATCTCGCCCTGTTTGCTGATATCAGCCCACAACGCGGCGTAGTTGAAGTGGCAACCATAGGCCTGACGCACGGTGTAATAGAGGTTTTGAACGTCGGCGAACACTGCGATTTTTTTCACCGTGCATCCTCTTTGGCGCAGTCGCGCGCAGGCTGGGTCAGGCACCAGGCCCGAAAAGTGGCCCAGTATGCCAGCCTGAAGGATTGTTCCGCGAATAATCGGCCCGAAGCATCTTGGAGCCTCGGACGAATGGCGACCTGTGGCGAGGGAGCTTGCTCCCGCTGGGTCGCGCAGCGGCCCCAAAGAAGGACTGCTGCGCAGCCCAGCGGGAGCAAGCTCCCTCGCCACGGGTTCAGTGTTACACCTGTAACGTTGAATCAGACGAAGGAGTCGTCGTCGCCGCCGAAGAACGATGAGTTGTCATCGCTGTAGTCGGCGTCGGTAAAGCCGCCCTGATCACTGGAGTTGTCAGCCACGCGCTGATCGTCGCCCGAGCCGTTGTCACCGCTCTGATCGTTGACCTGAGCCGGCTCTTCCTTGATGACTTCGACGACTTCCTGCGGTTGCTGATTGCTATGGAACAGGCTGCTGATGCCTTGCGCCAGCATCACGCCACCGGCCACACCGGCGGCGGTTTTCAGTGCACCACCAAGGAAACCACTGCCAATCCCAGGGGCTTGCTGTTGCGGCGCGTAATTCTGCTGCGGCGGTGCGGCACCGAAGTTCTGTTGCTGTGGCGGCTGCGAATTGAACGACGGCCGCCCCGGCTCACGCCATCCACCATTGGAGGACGGCGCGCTTTGCGTCGCTGCAGGCTGCGGATCACGGGAACCGCCGCCAAAGATGCTCGACAGGAAACCACCGCTGGCAGGCGCCGACGGCTGTGCCTTGGCCGATTGCAGTTCGGCCTGCAATTGCTGCACCTGCTGAGCGAGTTGCTTGTTCTGCGCGTCGAGGCTTTTGATGGCCGCCTCTTGAACCAGAATCGCCTGGGTCATGAAATAGCCTGCCGCCGGTTGGCGAGTCAGGTGCTCCTTGATCCGCGCCTCAGCCTGGGCGTCGCGCGGGGCTGAGTCCGTTTCGGCCTGTTGCAGCCGGGAAAACAGTCCATCGATCAGGGTTTGTTCTTCGCTGTTCATGGCGACCTCGTAGATTGCCGGGAATATCGTCGCCCTCATCCACTGCGGATAAGGTGCTCTCCAGTAATGGGGCTGATACAGGATGTTTCAATGACCTTTACCGAACGTTTACGTTTGCGCCCCAAAGGGCTTCATCGGTTAAAGTGGGCCACCGCTTTCAACCTGCGATACCGACTGATGAATTCGTTCGATGTACTGCGTGACTCTCTGTATTTCTTCAAGCGCAATCTGGGCCAGATCGTGCGTCTGTGCCTGCCGCTGGTGATCTTCGAAGCGCTGCTGCAACAGGTGGTCGATCGGTCCACCGAGCCGGACAGTTTCCCCGGCATCAGCGTGATGGTCGGCTTGTTGGTCTATCCGCTGTACACCGCCGCACTGATCCTGTTTCTCGATGCCCGCAGCCGTGGCGAATCGCCAAGCACCCGCGAGTTGCTGTCGAGGTCGGCCTACCTGTGGCCGCGCTTCGCACTGCTCACCGCCCTCAACACCTTGCTTATCCTGATCGGCCTGTCGCTGTATTTCCTGCCGGGCATCTGGCTGATGGTGACCCTGGCATTCGGTGAGTACCTGCTGGTGCTGCGCGGCCTGGCCCCGTTGGCGGCGATGAAAGAAAGCCTGCGCCTGACCCGTGGCCATTTCCTGCGCATCCTGGTGTGCATCCTGTGTGTGATGGGCCCGTTGTGGGTGCTCAAGGGCGCGACCTTTGCGATTTACCCGGAGCCGCAGAACCCGGTGATTTCGCTGCTGATCGACAGCGCGCACAGCTTCCTGCAACTGTTCACCAGCGTGGTGCTGTTCCGGTTGTTCATGCTGATTGCCGATGCGCCCGAGAAAATTGACGGGGCGCTATGACCCATGGGCTTAACCCCGGCGCTCGGTTATGCTCGGGCTCAACTTTTGTAACGCTATAAGCCGAGCCATGACCCGTCTACTGCGCTACACCCTGCTGGGCCTGTTGATCGTGACCGGCCTGATTGCCTTGCTGATCTACAACCTGACCTGGCGCCCCGAAGCCAAGGAAGCCCTACCGGTCAGTTGCAACGCCCAGGCACCGACGCTGGTGCCTGGTCAGGCGCTGAAGGTGATGACCTGGAACGTCCAGTACCTGGCGGGAAAACGCTACGTGTTCTGGAATGACCTGGCGGCCGGCAATGACGAAAAACCCACGCCCGAAGACATGGCTTTCAGCCTCGATGAAGTGGCGCGGGTGATTCGCGACGAGCAACCAGACATCGTGCTGTTGCAGGAACTGGATGACGGCGCCAAGGCCAGCGATTACCAGAACCAGTTGAAGTTGCTCCAGGAGCGGGTCGCCGACCTTTATCCATGCAGCGCTCACGCCTTCGACTGGAAAGCCGATTTTGTGCCGCTACCGCACATCTTCGGCAGCGTCGGCCGGCAACTGGCAACCCTCAGCCGATACCAGATCGAACACGCCGAACGCCTGCAATTGCCGGTCGCGTCGGCCAACATCATCAGCCGTCAGTTCAAACCCAAAAACGCCTTGTTGGCGACTTACCTGCCGTTGAGCGGCGGCGGGCAGATCGCGGTGCTCAATACCCATCTGGACCGCGTCATCCAACCAGATGAAACCCTACTGGCACAAGTGACCGCCGTGGCCAAGGTGCTCGACAAATTTGAAAGCCGCAGCACGCCGTGGTTGATCGGTGGCGACTTCAACTTGTTGCCGCTAGGCCAGTATCGACGCCTGCCCGACGAACAACGCACGCCCTACTCCGTCGACAGTGCCTTGCACGTGCTGTGGGACAAATACCCGATGATCCCGACCAACAACGAAGCCAGCGGGATCGACCGGGCGCGGTGGCTGACCCACTACCCGAATGATCCAGGCTTGAACGGCCCGGACCGGACGGTTGATTACCTCTTCTACAGCCCGCGGATCAAACGGGTCGAGGCCATGGTGAGGCAGGACGATACCTTGCGGATCTCCGATCATTTGCCGGTGATAGCGCGGTTCCTGCTGCCCGCCAACTGATGATGCACAACCTGTGGGAGCGGGCTTGCTCGCGAAGGCGATTTATCATTCAACATTAATGTCGACTGACCCACCGCTTTCGCGAGCAAGCCCGCTCCCACAGGGGATCGCACATCAGCCTCAATGCTCTTCCTTCAGTTCGTCGTGCAATAACCCGAAGATCTTGCGCTTCATGTCGATAAACGAGCGCTCCATGACCATGTCCAGATTGCGCGGGCGTTCGATCGGCACGTCCAGAATCTGCTTGATCCGCCCAGGTTTGGCGCCCATCACGTAAACCCGATCCCCCAACAGAATCGCCTCGTCAATGTCATGGGTCACGAACAGCACGGTCTTCTTGCTGTTGCCCCAGACCCGCAATAACAACTGCTGCATTTGCAGGCGGGTCTGGCTGTCGAGCGCGCCGAAGGGTTCGTCCATCAAGAGGATTTGCGGGTCATTGGCCAACGCCCGGGCAATCGCCACACGCTGCATCATGCCGCCGGACAGCTGCTTGGCGTAGTTGTCGGCGAACCCCGTCAGCCCCACTTCATTGACGTAGTAATCGACGATCTCCTTGCGCTGAGCGGCCGCCATGCCGCGCCGTTTGAGGCCAAACTCGACGTTCTGCCGCACGGTCAGCCACGGGAACAGCGTATAGCTTTGGAACACCATGCCGCGATCTGCGCCCGGCCCTTGCACTTGCTGGCCGCCGACGTAAATCTCGCCTTCCGTGGGCTCGTTCAGGCCGGCCGTGAGGTACAGCAAACTCGACTTGCCGCAGCCCGACGGCCCGACCAGCACGGCGAATTGTTGATCCGGCACTTCGAACGACACCTGCTCCAGCGCGGTGAACATACCGCCGTCAGGTTTCTGATAGCGCAGGCTGACCTTGTCCACTTGCAGCCGTGGCGCGGCCTGCACCGGGGCGGTCGTGGGCGTGATGAAACGCGGGTTGACGGCGCTTACTGAGCCCATGCGGCAATCCTCAGTCGGAGAAAACGGAACAGTTGATCGGTGACCAGGCCCAGCAGGCCGATGATCGCGATGGCCAGGAAAATCACATCCACTTGAAAGCCGCGCATGGCTTTGAGGCTCAAGTAACCCAGGCCACTGGACGCGGCGACCAGCTCGGCGACCACCAGGTAAGTCCAGGCCCAGCCCATGGTCACACGCAAGGTATCGAGCACACCCGGCAACGACGCCGGGGCGATCACATGCAGCACCGCATCGCGGCGGGTCGAGCCCAAGGTGTAGGACGCGTTGATCAGGTCCTTGGAGATGCCCTTGGACACGTCCGCGATCATCACCAGTTGCTGAAAAAACACACCGAGTATGATCACCGACACCCGCTGTTCCAGACCGATGCCGATCCACAGAATGAACAGCGGCACGAACGAGGTCACCGGCAGATAGCGGATGAAATTGACCATCGGCTCAAGGAACGCCTGGACGATACGGAAGCTGCCCATCAGCAACCCCAGCGGCACCGCCACCAGCGACGAAACAATGAAACCGACCATCACCACTTCGAGACTGGCCCACACGTGCAGGCCGAGGGTGCCGTCGCGGCTCAGGCGCACGGCGGCTTCGGCCACCGCCCCCGGTGTCGGCAAGAACATGCCCGGCACCACGCCGCCATAAGACAACCCGGCCCACAGGCCGATCAACAACACCCAGGCCAGGCCGCTCGCGCTCCAGATCACCTGCACCGGCAGAGCGGTCTTGGGCGTGATGCAGCGGCTCAGCCATGAATTGCGCTTGAACATGCGAACCTCCTACAGCGGGCTGACGAAGCGGTTGTCGATCAGGTCGTCATTGCTGACGTTGTAGGGTTTGCCCTGCAATTCGCTGGCGGTTTCGTTGGCCAGTTTGATCAGCTGTGCGCTATCGCCCGGTTTGCCCGGCGAGCCCAGGAGTTTTTCGCTCATGGCTTGATCGTAGAAGCGCACGCCTTGCGCGGCGGCGGCCAGCTCCTTCGGATCGGCGAGGTAACCGCCAACGCCCTTGGCCATGATTTTGTAGGCTTCTTGCGGATGATCCTTGGTGTACTGCACCGCTTTGTAGAGACCGGCGACCAAGGCCTTGACGTCTTCCGGTTGCTTTTCGATGACCGTGCAGTTGAGCGCGACCACGTCGACAATCACTCCCGGCGTGCTGCTGCTGTCGATCAGCACTTTGCCTTGTTGCTTATTGCGGACCATCGACAGGTGCGGTTCCCAGGTCACGGCGGCCGGCACACGACCGGCGATGAACGCGGTGGCGGCGTCATCAGCCGTCATGTTCTGCACGGTGATGTCGCTCATGCTCATGCCGTGTTTTTTCAGCAGGTACGACAGCCAGAACTGCGAGGTCGACCCTTCGTTCACCGCCACCGCCTTGCCCTTCAGTTCTTGCAGGCTCTTGACGTCCTTGCCGACCAAAACACCGTCGCCACCATGGCTGTCATCCAGTGCAGCCACTGCCTTGAAACAGAATTGCGGACGGTATTTCAGCACTTCATCGATGGTCGACGCCGAGCCCGACAATTCGCCCGAGGCTTGCGCGGCCATGTACATCGAAGCTTCTTCGACGACAGGCAATTCGACGGTCAAGCCGCCTTCCTTGAAGTAGCCCAGGTCCTGGGCGAGATAGAGGGTTCCGTAGCCGACCCACGTGGTGTGGCCGATGGACAGGGTGCCGGCCTGGGCGCTGGTGGCGACCGTGGCGGCGATGGCGGTGATCGCTAGTGGATGAGCGAAGCGGGTAAGCAAGGACTTGATCATGGAGCACTCCCAAAGCTGTTGATTTAGTTTTGATGGGCAGTACGGCCAGCGACCCTGGAAATCAGCTGTCACCTGCGGTCTCTGGCGGACCTTTCGGTGGGCAGCATCGGGCTGACTGGCGAAGTCGATGTTGGACCAGGGGCGGGAATAGGAAAATTAGGAAATATGTCGAGGCGAGCGATGAAAAAACTGGGTAGCGTGCGCCGTTAAAGGGCGGGGTAGGCGGGCGTGCACGGGGTGGGTGCAAAACATGAAATATGTATTGAATCGGCCATAGCATTCGCGGGCAAGCCTCGCTCCTTGTATGTTGACCTTGATTCCAACGAAAGAGGTTACGCTCAAGGATTCATACAAAAGCAAGTGCGTTTCTGGGGGAGGCCGATCGCTCCTGAAGGCAGGATTTGCTCCTGACCTTGTCTGTAGAGAGGCCCCCCCGCCTCATTGCCCACCACGAAGAGTATCGAGAAGCCGACAAGTCGGACTTCGCATTACAAGGTTGCAGTGGCATGAAGTTCGAGGTCGGGGGAACCAGGGGCAATCTTACCGAAAGTCAGGGAAGTGAAAAGCATGAATATTCATATCGGCATAGACATTGGTGCGCGCACGTCTGTCATGGGATGGCGGCAGAGCGGTAAAACATCAGGCCAGTGGGACATTCAGCACACGCCCAAAGGACGTAAGGCTGCCGTGACAAAGATGTTAGGTCTCAAACCGCTGAGCGTGGTCATGGAGGCCACTGGCATTTACTACCTGGATCTTGCATTGGAGTTGCACGCTGCCGGCCTGCCGGTCTCGGTGATCAACCCCAAAAGCTTCCACAATTTTGCAAAAGTGATGCTGCAAAACAGCAAAACTGACCAGATAGACGCTCAATTGCTGGCTGAATATGGCGAGCGCATGACTCCCAGGCTTTGGGTTCCGCCTACTACCGATCAAATGACGTTGCGTGCGATTGGCCGCCATATCAATCGGCTGATTGGTCATCGAACACGAGCCAAAAACGAATTACACGCGCTACAAGCGACAGAAACGAGTGTGGAGCTGCTGATCGAGGATGAGAAAGAGGCGATTGCAGGGCTGGACACACGGATTGATCGCTTGAAGAAAGCCGCACGTGATGCCATCGCCAAATGCCCGGATCTGAGTTTGCAGTTTCGCTGCATGCTGGCGGCCCCCGGCGTTGGAGAGGCCTCAGCCATCGCCGCACTGGCTGAGCTGACGACCCTTCCGGTAACGCTTAAATCGGCGCAGGTAAGCCGCTATGCAGGCCTGGATGTCAGGTTGACCCAGTCAGGCACCAGCGTGAACCGGCCAGGGCGAATGTCCAAATGCGGTAATGCTTACTTGCGCGCAGCGATGTTCATGCCGGCGATGACGGCAATCCGTTGTGATGAGAATGTGAAGGCCTTCTACGAGGCTCTGGTAGCGCGCGGCAAGAAGAAAATGCAGGCCATCGGTGCGGTCATGCGCAAATACCTAACCGGGTTATGGGCATGCATGCGTTCCGGAGAAGAATTTAATACGGCCAAGCTTTTTAGCGAAAAACATCTCGCGAAAGCTTGACCGTGAACAGAGTATCTACAAGGTTTATGTCGTCCTCGGAATCGGGCACGACACATATGTCGGCCGCGGAATTGGGAACGATACATAACCTGGAGCGAGGCTTGCCCGCGAAGAGGCCCGCAAGAACGCTACAAGATTAAAGTCGGCCGTATTCCTGAGCCGTCCGATCAACCGCTTTCAAGGTCTTGCCAACCAGCTCATCGATTTCCTCACGACGGGCAATCAACGCCGGCGCCATGATCATCCGCCCCAGCGTCGAACGAATAATCACACCCTCTTCAAAGCCGATCGTGCGGCAACGCCAGGCGATGTCGTTCTCGTTGGCAAAGCGCTTGCGGCTGCTTTTGTCCTCCGCCAATTGCAACGCCGCCACCATGCCGACACCCTGAATATCACCCACCAACGGGTGATTGCCGAACACCTCACGCAGGCACTGTTGCAGGTACGGCCCGATGTCATCCTTGACCCGCGTCACCACGCCCTCATCACGCAACGCCTTGAGGTTGGCAATCGCGACCGCTGCCGCCACCGGGTGTCCGGAGTAGGTCAGGCCATGGGCAAACACCCCGCCCTGCTCCACCAGTACCTGAGCCATTTTCTTCGACAGAATCAACCCGCCCATGGGGATGTAACCGGAGGTCAAACCCTTGGCGATCGACAGCGTGTCCGGCTCGAAACCGAAGTGCTCGTGGGCGAACCATTCGCCGGTGCGACCGAAGCCGCCGATCACTTCGTCAGCGCACAACAACACGTCGTACTTGCGGCAGATCCGCTGAATTTCCGGCCAGTAACTTTCTGGCGGAAAGATCATCCCGCCCGCGCCCTGGAACGGTTCGGCGATAAACCCGGCGACCTTGTCAGCGCCCAGTTCGAGAATCTTCGCTTCCAGCTGCTGCGCCGCCCGAAGGCCGAATTCGGCCGGGGTCAGGTTGCCCTCGTGGGCGAAAAAGTACGGCTCGTCGATGTGTTCGATGTCGGGGATCATGCCGCCCATTTCGTGCATGAACTTCATGCCGCCGAGCGCCGTCGCTGCCAGAGTCGAACCGTGGTAACCGTTCCAGCGACCAATCATGATTTTCTTCTCGGGCTTGCCGAGAATCGTCCAGTAACGACGCACGGTGCGGATCAGCACCTCGTTGGCCTCAGAGCCGGAGTTGGTGTAGATCGCGTGGCTGTAGTGCCCCGGCAGCAGGCTGAACAGCAGCTCAGAGAGTTCGATCACCTGCGGGTGGGTGGTGTGGAAAAACATGTTGTAGTACGGCAGTTGCTCAAGCTGTCGGGTCGCCGCCGCCGCCAGGTCCTTGCGCCCGTAACCGAGGTTGGTGCACCACAACCCGGACATGCCGTCGAGGTAACGCCGACCATCGTTGTCCCACAGGTGCAGACGCTCGCCACGGACCATCACCCGCGGCCCTTCGTCGTTGAGCGCTTTTTGGTCGACGAACGCGTGGATGTGGTGCGCAGCGTCGGCGGCCTGGTAGTCGCGGGTTTCACGTGGTGTGGTCATCGCCAGTTCTCCGTTTTGTTATGAGCGGCTGTTATGAGCGCAGCTGAAACCAGGTGGTCTTCAACTGGGTGTATTTATCGAATGAGTGCAGCGACAGGTCGCGGCCAAAACCCGACTGCTTGCCACCGCCGAAAGGCACGGTCACGTCCAGGGCATCGACACTGTTGACCGACACCGTGCCCGCTCGCAATTGCCGCGCCACACGGTGGGCGCGGTTGAGGTCGTCGGTCCACAGCGAGGCGGCCAATCCGTAGACGCTGTCGTTGGCCAGTTGCAAGGCGTGGGCCTCGTCATCGAACGCCGTGACCGCCAGCACCGGGCCGAACACTTCATCGCGAAACAGCGGCATGTCCGGGCTCACACCGGTGAAAATCGTCGGCTGAATGAAGTTGTCGGACCCGTTGAAGATCGACTGCCGCCCCCCACACACCCTGGTCGCGCCCAGGCGTTCGGCCTGCTGGATGAACTTCATGATGCGCGCGGTCTGTCGGCTGTCGACAATCGCCCCGGCGCTGCTCGACGGGTCCAGCGGATCACCCGGTTGCCAGCGCTCGGCCTGTACTTTCAGGCGCTCGATGAATTCGTCATGAATCGAACGCTGCACCAGTAACCGTGAGTTGGCCGAGCACACTTCGCCCTGATTGAAGAAGATCCCGAACGCGGCTTTCTGTGCAGCCAGATCCAGGTCCTGACAATCGGCGAATACCAGATTGGCGCTCTTGCCGCCGCACTCCAGCCACACCTGTTTCAGGTTCGATTGCGCCGAGTACTTCATGAAATATTTACCGACTTCGGTGGAGCCGGTGAACACCAGGCAATCGACGTCCGGGTGCAAACCGAGGGCTTTGCCGGTCTGTTCACCGAGGCCCGGCAGCACGTTCAGCACGCCCGGTGGCAGGCCGGCCTCCAGCGCCAGCTCGGCCAGACGCAACGCGGAAAACGGTGATTGCTCGGCGGGTTTGAGGATCACCGAGTTGCCCGCCGCCAACGCGGGTGCGAGTTTCCACGCAGCCATGTCCAGCGGGAAATTCCATGGAACCACGGCAGCGACCACACCCAGCGCTTCGCGGGTGATAGTCGCCAATACGTTCTGCGCACTTGGGGCGATCTGGTCGTAGAGTTTGTCGAGGCTTTCGGCGTACCAGCGAAACACCCCGGCGGCGCCCGGCACATCGATGTTGTAGGCATCCATGACGGGCTTGCCCATGTTCAGCGAGTCGAGCAGCGCCAGTTCCTCGCGATGGGTCATGATCAGATCGGCCAGGCGCAACAGCACTTGCTTGCGCTCACTCGGCGACCGCGCCGACCAGGTTCCGGCCTCGAACACGTGCCGCGCATTGCTTACCGCAGCGTCCACCTCTTCATCACCGCAAGCGGTCACGTTCGCCAGACGCTGGCCGGTGGCGGGGTTGATCGCCGTGAAGGTCTGCCCCGACTGCGCCGAACGGGGTTTGCCGTCGATCAGGGCCTGATCGGGAAACCGCAGCGCAGCGGCTTTGTTTTGCCAATATGCAAGCTCGAACACGTTCAGATGCTCCATGGGCTTTCTTGTGGATTGGATGGTGGCCCAGGCCTGTGTCGAGGAAAAATAGTAAAAATGTCTTCGCAGACCATGAAAAAACTGGGCAGCCGATCTCCCCGGTGACGCGGTATGTGGTTATTGTTCAAACACAACAACACCGTCGTCAGAACGGATGCAGTCGGCGCAAAATTGCCTGGATGTCGAGTCCATCCACCCCGAGGTTTGCCGTGGCTGCCTACAACCTGCGTCAATTGAAGTACTTCATCACCACCGTCGAATGCGGCAGCGTCGCCGAGGCCTCGCGCAAGCTGTACATCGCCCAGCCGGCGATTTCCACGGCGATCAAAGGTCTGGAAGACAGCTTCGGCGTGCAACTGCTGATCCGCCATCACGCCCAAGGCGTGTCCCTGACACCGAGCGGCGCGCGCTTCTATCGCAAGGCCCAGGAATTGCTGCGCATGGCCAAGGAGTTCGAACAGAACGCCCTCGCCGACAACGACGTGGTGGCCGGACAAATCGATATCGGCTGTTTCGAAACGGTCGCGCCGTTGTACCTGCCGCAACTGATTGCCGGGTTCTCGGCGCTGTACCCGGGGGTGAAAATCCGCATCCGCGACGGCGAGCAGCAAGAGCTGGTGCAAGGCCTGACCTCGGGCACCTTTGACCTGGCGATCCTCTATGAGCACGAACTCGACGCCACGATTCAGACCGAACCGCTGATGCCGGCGCAACGGCCTTATGCGTTGCTGCCGGCGGATCATCGCTTCGCCCAGCTCAAGCAAGTGTCGCTGCGCGATCTGTGCCTGGAGCCAATGATTCTGCTGGACGTGCAACCGAGCCGGACTTACTTCGTCAGCCTGTTCGAAGAACTGAACCTGTCGCCGAACATTGCCTTCAGCTCACCGTCGATCGAGATGGTGCGCGGGATGGTCGGGCAAGGGTTCGGCTTCTCGATCCTGGTGACGCGGCCGCATTCGGAATGCACCTACGACGGGAAGAAAGTGGTGTGCGTGGATATTGTCGAAGAGGTCACTGGTTCAGGGCTGGTGGCAGCGTGGTTGAAGCGCGGGCAGTTGACCAAACCGGCGCAGTTGTTTGCTGATTATTGTCGGGAGCAGCTCACCGCGAAGGCCACAACAAGAACCTGAGTCAGGTGAAACTGTGGCGAGGGGGTTTACCCCCGTTCGGCTGCGCAGCAGTCGCAAAACCACTGCATGTGGTGCAACTGACACACCTCGGTTGCAGATTTTGGGGCGGCTTCGCCACCCAACGGGGGCAAGCCCCCTCGCCACAGGTTTTGTGTTCGACCTGAAGGATTATTTACGGGGTTTGATCCGAGCAGTGGCCTCAGCCACCAACGGATCATCCGGCCAATAATGCTTCGGATACCGTCCCTTCAAATCCTTCTTCACCTCGGCGTAGGTGCTGCGCCAGAAGTTCGCCAAGTCCTGGGTCACTTGCACCGGTCGCCGCGCCGGGGATAGAAGATGCAACTTCACCACTTGCCGTCCCCCGGCAATGCGCGGGGTTTCGGCCAGGCCGAACAGCTCCTGTAAACGCACCGCCAGAATCGGCGGCTGCTCGCTGTAGTCCAGACGAATCGAAGAACCCGACGGCACGCTCAAATGATGCGGCGCCTGTTCATCCAGCCGTTGCGGCAGCGGCCAGGGCAGCAAGTTGTGGACGATGCTCGACAGGTCCAGATTGGCGAAATGACTGAGCCGCGAGACTTTGCCCAGGTACGGCATCAACCAATGTTCGAGGCTTTTGAGCAGCGCGACGTCGCTGACATCCGGCCATTCACTTTCACCCTTACTGCCGATGTCCAGCTGGCGCAACAACGCCACCCTCGCCTGCCACTGACGCAGTTCCGGCGTCCACGGCAACAGTTCCAGCCCTTTACGGCGTACCAGATTGACCAGCGCCTGGCTGCGCGCGGTTTCGTCGAGGCCCGTCAGCGGTTCACGGCTGAGGATCAATTCACCGACCTTGCGCTGACGCTCGGCGCGCAACACGCCTTCGCGCTCGTCCCAATCCAGTTGATCGACCACGCGCACTTGCTCGGCTAGCACCGAATCGAACAACGCCGGATCAAAATCCGCCGCCAGATAAATCCGTTCCTCGCGTTGCCCCTGTCGACTGCCCAGATCCGCAATCACCAACCATGCTTGCTTCATCAAGCTGTCTGCTTCGGCGAACAACGCCGCACGGCCGTTGGCCAGGCGATATTCAGCGCCACCGGCGCGACGCTGCTGGGCGACGCGGTCGGGATAGGCCAACGCCAACAGGGCGCCGAGCCAGCGCGGATGATCAGGATCGCTGACCGGCTCCGACGCTTTGCCGCGCAGGTAACCGCGATACTGCCGCGCCAGTTGCCGGGCACGTTGCACCCCGCCCTGAGCGCCGCGAGCAGCGCGCTCTTCGCCAGACAACAGCACCAATCGGCTGTGCAGATCCGCTCCGGCGCCACGCAAGATGTCCCGCTCGCCGAGCAATGCCGCGACATCGCAGGCCATGCTGGCCAAACCGAGCGCCTGCCCGCGCAACAACAAATGGGCGATGCGCGGATGGGCCGGCAGTTCGGCCATGGCCTGACCGTGACGCGTCAGCGCTTCGCCGTCCAAGGCACCCAGCCGATCAAGCAGATCCTGAGCCTGTGCATAAGCGGCCGCGGGCGGTACGTCGAGCCACACCAATTGCCCGGGTGTCACGCCCCAACGTCCGAGCTGCAAGGCCAGGCCGGCGAGGTCGGCCGAGAGAATTTCCGCACTGGCGTAGGCCGCCAATTGCTCGTGCTGATCCTGAGACCACAATCGATAACACACGCCCGGCTCCAGACGCCCTGCCCGCCCGGCGCGTTGAGTGGCGCTGGCTTTGGAAATTCGTTGGGTGTCGAGCCGGGTCATGCCGCTGCCGGGATCGAAACGCGGCACCCGCGCCAGCCCGGCATCGATCACCACGCGCACGCCATCGATGGTCAGGCTGGTCTCGGCGATGTTGGTCGCCAGCACCACTTTGCGCTTGCCCGCCGGTGCCGGATCGATCGCCGCGCGTTGGGCGGCGAGGTCCAGTTCACCGTGCAACGGGCAGAGCAAAACCTGTGGACTCTCACCCAGCGCATCCGCCAATTGTTGATGCACGCGACGGATTTCCGCCTGCCCCGGCAGAAAAACCAGCACGCTGCCGGTCTCATCATTCAAGGCGTCGAGAATCGTCTGCACCAGACGGGGCTCAATGAATTCGCCGGTCTGAAACGGGCGCCCCCAGCGCATCGCCACCGGGTACATGCGGCCTTCACTGCGCAGGATCGGCGCGTCATCGAGCAACCCGGCCAGGCGTTCGCCCTCGAGCGTTGCAGACATCAAAAGGATTTTCAGCGGCTGATCGTCGCGGAACAGCTCGCGGCCATTCAGGCTCAGGGCCAATGCCAGATCCGCGTCGAGACTGCGCTCGTGGAATTCGTCGAAGATCAGCAGGCCAACGCCGTCGAGCGCCGGGTCATCCTGCAAGCGTCGGGTGAGGATGCCTTCGGTGACCACTTCGATACGGGTCTTGGGGCCGACTTTGCTGTCGAGACGAATGCGATATCCGACAGTTTCACCAACCTTCTCCCCCAGCTCACTGGCCAGACGCTCCGCCGCCGCCCGCGCCGCCAAACGGCGCGGTTCAAGCATCAGAATGGTCTGTCCGGCCAGCCACGGCTCGTTGAGCAAGGCCAGCGGAACACGGGTGGTCTTACCGGCGCCGGGCGGTGCTTCGAGCACGGCTTCGTGGCGTGTAGCCAAGGCTTCACGCAGGGCGGGTAAAACTTCATCAATCGGCAAAGGAATCATGCTGGCTCCACAGGGCGTGCCCACAGTAAATTGCGAGTCGCGTTGAAGTTGTGGGCGTGCCAGGCAAGGCGCGAGACGCTGGTAAGGGTCGTTTCCTTACCAAGTCTCGCAACGCAGCATGGCGCGTCCACAGCTTCAGCCCACAGGGCCGAACCCCGATAAAATTTATCAGCCGTTACACGTGGTTGATCTGGAAAAAACAACTTCAGTACTCAACTATTCCAGGAAGGGGTGAGACGCGGCCGCAATTTACTGTGGGCACGCCCTGCCGCGCCGAGTATAACGGCGAACTGCTCGGCGTTAATCACGGTCCTAATTCATATAGACGCCCCTTCGTTTTCCAGATGACTCAGGAGATTTCATATGCGTGTTCCCTTTCGCTTGATTGGCGGTGTATTGGTCGCGACGTTGCTGACCCAGGTGACCGCTTGCGGATCGATTTTCTACCCGGACCGTCGGGGACAGATTGACGGCAAGATCGACCCGGCCATTGCGGCGCTGGATGCCGTGGGTCTGCTGTTCTACATCATCCCCGGCCTGATCGCGTTTGCCGTTGACTTCGCCACCGGGGCGATTTACTTCGAGCCTGGCCACACCGCCCAAGTGGCTCCGGAAAAGCTCAAGGAAGCGATAGGCGCTGACGGCAAAGTTGATAACCATAAGTTGCAGACTATTCTCGAAACCGAGTTGGGTCGCAGCTTCCCTCTGGATGACCCACGCCTGATTCAACACAAAGGCAGCGCCCAGCAACTGGCCATGTTCGGCCTGCAACCCGCCGCGTAATCCGTGCACGTGAAGGAATAGCCGCACTTATGATCTCCAGCTCCGAACACGCCCGCCTGCTGCGGCTGGCGACTCGTGCCTCGGTGGCGGTGGCGTGTACGCTGATCGTCGCCAAAGCCATCGCGTGGTGGTTGAGCGGTTCGGTGAGCATGCTCGCCGGGTTGACCGACTCGGCGCTCGACGGCGTCACCTCCTTGCTCAACCTGCTGGCGGTGCATTACGCCTTGCGCCCCGCCGATGACGATCACCGTTACGGGCATGGCAAAGCCGAGTCGCTGGCAGGCATGGCTCAAGCGCTGTTCATTGGTGGCAGTGCGGTACTGATTGCCTTGCAGGCGTTCGAGCGGCTGAAACATCCGGAACCGGTGGGCGCGCCGTGGATCAGCATCGGGGTGATTATATTTTCCCTGGCGCTGACCCTGGCGTTGCTGATGTTGCAACATCGGGTGGTCAAGGCCACCGGCTCCAATGCGGTGCGCGCCGACTCCCTGCACTACCGCTCGGACATGCTGCTCAATGGCAGCATTCTGCTGGCGCTGGTGCTCGCCGGGTTTGGCTGGCATCAGCTCGATGCCTGGTTCGGCCTGGGGATTGCGGCGTACATTTTCTGGAGCGCCATTCAGATCGCCCGAGAAAGTTTTACGGTGCTGATGGATGAAGAACTGCCGCCGGATGTGAGCCAGCACATGCTTGAGCTCGCCTGCGGCGTTCCGGGGGTTTTGGGCGCGCATGACCTGCGCACGCGGATTTCCGGCAACCAGTGGTTCGTGCAGTTACACCTGGAATTGCCGGGGGACCTGACCCTGTCAGTCGCCCACGGCATCAGCGATCAGGCCGCCGATGCGATTCACGCCGCTTACCCGCGAGCCGAAGTGCTGGTGCACGCCGACCCGCAGGAAGTGGTGCTGGCCGCCAAGGCTCAGTAAGACACCTGATAACCCCGACTGCCCAGGCAATTGCCCTGGGCCTGGCGATAGGCTTGTACCACCGACGGGTCTGGTTGGTAGGTGGCTGTCCGCGGATTGAAGCCACTTTGCTGCACCGCGTATTGATAACACTCGTAACCGTCCTGGTTGACCTGTTCCGGCGACTGACCGTTGGCCGGATACGCCTCCACGTCGTAGCTATTACTGACCGGCTGCGGCTGCGCTTGCACCGGCGGCTCGACCACCAAGTAGTCCTGGGTGTTTTCCTGATAGGCGTAGTACGAACCGGCCGCCAGGAACAGCAGCGCCCCACCTATCCACACCTCACGCGCGTAATCGGGCAAGTAGCTGACTCGAATCCCGCGTGGTGGTTGGACCACCACATACCGCGGGCCTTGTGGGCGATACCAATAGCCGCCGGAATAGAAATAATCCCGACCACCATAAGGCACGCGGTAGTCACGGTCCGGGAAGCGGTCGATCACATGACCCGGGCGATATTGCGGGCCGGGGCCCCAGCCATTACCGTGCCCATCCGGACGACCCGCCCAACGGCGATCATCGGGACGCGGACCGTTGTTCTGCCAATGCTGGTTGTAATTGTTGCGCTGTGGATTGTCCTGATAGTAACCACGCTGAGGCTGCTGGGTCTGGCGCACAGTGTCCGGCCGCCCCTGAATCGGCAGGTCATTGGCCGGCAGCTGAGGTGGCGGTGGCGGTGATCGAACAGGATTGTTGTAGTTGGGCGGCTGACGGTTCTGCCACTGGCCGTTGTTCTGATTCTGGCCGTTGTGCTCAAACTGGCGGCTGTTGTCGCCACGAATGATGTCGTTGTTCTGCGGGCGCGGCTGATTATTGCCGCCATGCCCCTGATTGTTGCCCTGATGGCCGTCCGATCCACCTTGCCCGCCATCGGGGCCACGGTTTTGCTGATCATCGGCCAGCGATTGCGCAGTGACACTGACACACAGCAAACCAACACCGGCCAAACGCCAGATGCGCGACTTCATGCTTTTCCTCACTGCGGGTTAGGGCCTGTACGTAGGACTGGGAAAGTACAGGGCGGTTCTGCAACAGGTTATCAGTCGCGCAACTTATTTATTGAGGGCAGCGGGTAAATTGCAGGCAAAAGAAAAGGGAGACCCGTCGGCCTCCCTTTGAGAACTTCGTCCGTGCTCGACGCTTATGACGTCGGCTCACCTCACGCCGTCTTCTGGACAGTGTGTAGCTCGGGGGCCGGCACATCCCCGGTGGGGGTGGCGGCCGCCGCTGGCCTGATTCGGCGAGCGGCTATGGACTGTTTGTCCGAGCAGTGATTCTGGTGATAAGAATAGGCCGCAGGCGCCGGCAGAGGATTGCGAAGATTGCTCAATTAAACATCACTTGCGCAATTTTTAACCCTGGATAGATAATCTGCCGCAATAGTTATGACAAAGGCCTGATTGATGAGCAAACTCGACCGATACGACTTGAGCATTTTGGCGGAATTGCAGCGCGACGCGCGCATCTCCAACCAGGAGCTGGCCGAACGCATCGGCCTGTCGCCTTCGCCTTGCTCGCGCCGGGTCAAGCAACTGGAAGACGATGGCTACATCACCCGCCAGGTGGCGCTGCTGGACCGCAAGATGCTCGGCTTGAGCCTCACGGCTTATGTGCTGATCGGCATGGACCGACATACGCCGGAGCGTTTCGAGAACTTTGAAGCCGCGATTCGCACCTTGCCGCAGGTGCTGGAATGCAGTCTGGTCACGGGGATGGATGCGGACTATCAGCTTAAAGTCGTCGTGCCGGACATGGATCACTATCAGAAACTGCTGCTGGGGCATTTGACCCGGATTGAAGGGGTGACGAGTGTGCGGTCGAGTTTTGTGCTGAATCAGGTGTTGAACAGCACCGAGCTGCCGTTGACTCATCTGCGTAGCTGATTGTGGCGAGGGAGCTTGCTCCCGCTCGGCTGCGAAGCAGGCGCAAACCGGTGGACGCGGTGTGCCTTGCTGAACTCAATCGCGTTTTTGGAGGGCCGCTTCGCGACCCAGCGGGAGCAAGCTCCCTCGCCACAGTGCGACACACTGCCGCAGGTCAATCCTCCACCACTCCTCCATGCCGTATACTCCAGCGCCTTTTAGCCCCGCCCGCGCTGGAGATATTTAATGGATCCTGCAGTTTTCGAAGAGTGGATGATGACTGGACTGGTCAGCATCCTGATCATTTTCATGGGTTTCATCGTCTGGGATCTGGCGAAGAAATCCAAGGCCGGACGCTTTGGCTCGGTTATCCTGTTCTCCGTACTGGGTCTGGGCGTGGCCGCGTTCGTGATCAAAAGCGTGGTGATCGGCCTGATCGAATCCGGCGCGTTATAAACGCGCCGGTACTTCTTTCCACTGGCCCTGATCGAGCCCTTCGATCGTCCAGTCGCCAATCCTGACCCGCACCAGGCGCAACGTCGGCAAGCCGACCGCCGCCGTCATGCGCCGTACCTGACGATTGCGCCCCTCGCGAATCACCAACTCCAGCCAACTGGTCGGCACGCTTTTGCGAAAGCGCACCGGCGGGTTGCGTGGCCACAGCTCGGGCTCATCCAGTTGCCGCGCCTCGGCCGGCAAGGTCATGCCGTCGTTGAGTTCGACGCCGTCACGCAAACGCTGCAACTGCTCAGCGCTCGGCTCGCCCTCCACTTGCACCCAATAAGTCTTCGCCAATTTGTGTTTCGGGTCGGCGATTCGCGCTTGCAGCTGGCCATCGTTGGTCAGCAGCAATAATCCCTCGCTGTCGCGGTCCAGTCGGCCTGCCGGGTAAATCCCCGGAATCTCGATGTAATCCTTGAGTGTCGCCCTCCCTCCTTCGTCGCTGAACTGGGTCAGCACATCGAAGGGTTTGTTGAACAGGATCAACTTCGGCTCGGCCGGTGGCGCTTTGGCGACACGGCGCGGGGCTGAGGAGGATGGCGCAGGCTTCGCGCCAGGGCGGCGAGAAACGGGACGTTGAGGACGGGGCATGGGAAAGAGGAACATCTAACGGTCAGGGCTGCCAATGCTAGTGCCCTGACCGTCAAATGACCATCACGAATCAGCGGAACGGCGGCTCGTCGAAGCTGCGCAGTTTGCGCGAATGCAACGAGTTGAGTTCGGTGCGCAACAGATCCACCGCTTCGATGCCGATCTTCAAGTGCTGGCTGACCGCGCGCTCATAGAAGGCGTTGGCCGAACCCGGCAGCTTGATTTCGCTGTGCAGCGGTTTGTCCGACACGCAGAGCAACGTGCCATAGGGCACCCGCAGGCGATAGCCTTGGGCCGCGATGGTGCCGCTTTCCATGTCCACCGCCACGGCGCGGGACAGGTTGATCAACGGACGTTCCTGCGCCCAGCGCAATTCCCAGTTACGGTCGTCGTAAGTCAGTACGGTGCCGGTGCGCAGGCGTTTCTTCAGCTCGTCGCCCTTCTCGCCGGTGATATTGGCGGCCGCCTGCTGCAAGGCCATCTGCACTTCGGCCAGGGCCGGAATCGGAATGTTCGGCGGCACCACCCGGTCGAGAATCCCGTCACGACGCATATAAGCGTGAGCCAGCACGTAGTCGCCAATGGTCTGCGACTGACGCAAGCCGCCGCAGTGACCGATCATCAACCAGCAATGTGGACGCAGCACCGCCAAATGGTCGGTGATGTTCTTGGCGTTGGACGGGCCGACGCCAATGTTCACCAAGGTCACGCCATGGCCATCGCTGGCGATCAGGTGATAAGCCGGCATCTGATAGCGGTGCCAAACCACGCCCGCAGCAATCGCCGAGGCTTCGCCGTGGTCCATGCTCTTTTCGATGATCACGTTGCCCGGCAATACCATGCGCACGAAACGCGGATCGCTGCGCAACTGCTCCAGGCCATGGACGATGAACTGATCGACGTAACGGTGGTAGTTGGTCAGCAGAATCCACGGTTGCACATGACGCCAGTCGCTGCCGGTGTAATGCACCAGTCGGCGCAACGAGAAATCGACCCGCGCGGCATCGAACAGGGCCAGTGGCAGCGGATCGGTGTTTTCCCAGTCGTACAGACCATCGGCAATGCCGTCGGTCGCGGCCGACAGGTCGGTACTCGGGAACACCCGCGCCAGCACGGCCGCGGTGACGCCGGAGCCGGCCAGTTCATCGCCCTGCTCGACCACGTAGGGATAAGGAATGTTTTGCTGGCTGATGCCGACTTCCACGGTCACGGTGAAGTCGTGCATCAACGGCACGAGTTGTTCCAGCAGGTATTTACGGAAGGCCGCCGGGTGGGTGACGGTGACGCTGTAGGTTCCGGGTAACTGAACCTTGGCATAAGCGCGCGTGGTCTGTGGGACTTCGCCCTGGCAGTGGTAGGTCAGACGCAGCTCGGGATAACGAAACATCGCACGCTGTTCAGCGTCCGGCTCGACTCGGTCCTTGAGATAACGCTTGAGCGCCTGGTTCAGCGCGGTGGTTGCACGATTGTGCAAGAGCGCAAGCCGGTCCACGGCTTGCTCGGCGGTTTGAACGACAATAAAAGCTTCGGTCACGATCAGCATCCTGTGTTCTGACTTGCAGAGCTTCATCTTGCCTGCATCGCTGCCAGACGGAAACAGTGGCGTGCTGATACGCAATTTGCTCAGTTCGCCAAAGATCAATTGTGGGAGCGGGCTTGCTCGCGAATACGCCGTGTCAGGCGATAGAGATGTCGACTGAAACACCGCGTTCGCGAGCAAGCCCGCTCCCACAAGGGTTCTTTGTTGTTTATAGGAGCGGAGTCGAGCGGGCGACGATCGCTTCAACATCCAGCCCACGCGGCAACGCGCCATACACCCGACCGGCCAAACCTAGGCGGCTGGCGATAAAGGCATCGCTGACCGCCGAGTTCCCGGCCTCCAGCAATAACTTGGCCTGAAGCCCCAACGCGATGTCTTCAGTCAGCTGCCGCGCGCGGTATTGAATGTCGCTGGTGTCCTTGAACGCCGCCTGCAACTGGCTGATGTGCGCAGCCAGGCGCTTATCGCCATGCCCATCGCCCAGCTCGCTGAACAGCACATCGAGCACGCCCGGCTCCTTCGATAATGCTCGCAACACGTCCAGGCATTGCACGTTGCCGGAACCTTCCCACGTCGAATTGACCGGCGCCTCACGGTACAGGCGCGGGAGGATGCTTTCCTCGACATAGCCCGCGCCGCCCATGCATTCGGCGGCTTCGTTGATCATTGCGGGCGCGCGCTTGCAGATCCAGTACTTGCCCACCGCCGTGACCAACCGGGCGAATTTGGCTTCGTGGCTGTCATCCAGATGATCCAGCGCCTTGCCCATGCGCAGGCTCAAGGCCAGGGCCGCTTCGCTTTCCAGCGCCAGATCGGCGAGTACGTTTTGCATCAACGGCTGTTCGCTGAGCAACTTGCCGCCGACCATGCGATGAGCGCAGTGATGACTGGCCTGAGTCAGCGCCTGGCGCATCAGCGAGCTGGAACCGACCATGCAATCGAAGCGGGTCATGGCAACCATTTCGATGATGGTCGGAACTCCCCGCCCCTCTTCGCCGACCATCCACGCCAGCGCGCCACGGAACTCCACCTCGCTGGAGGCATTGGAGCAATTGCCGAGTTTGTTCTTCAGGCGCTGGATGTAGAACTGATTGCGCGTGTCGTCCGGGCGATGGCGTGGCAGCAGGAAACAGGTCAAACCCTTGTCCGTCTGCGCCAGCGTCAGGAAGGCATCGCACATTGGCGCGGAACAGAACCACTTGTGCCCCACCAATTCATAGGCCTGGCCTGGGCCACTGGCGCCAACCGGGTACGCCTTGGTGGTGTTGGCCCGCACGTCGGTGCCGCCCTGTTTCTCGGTCATCGCCATGCCGATGGTGACACCCGCCTTGTGGGCCATGCCGACATTGCGCGAGTCGTATTCGGTCGAGAGGATTTTCGGCAGCCATTGTTTGGCCAGATCCGGTTGCAGGCGCATCGCCGGGACGCTGGCGAACGTCATGGTCAGCGGGCAACCGCTGCCAGCTTCGGCCTGGCTGTGCAGGTACGACATGGACGCGCGAGCCACATGGGCGCCGGGTTGCGGATGCGCCCAGGGTAACGAGGTCAAGCCGTGCTCGACCGCCGTGCGCATCAACTGGTGATAGGCCGGGTGAAATTCCACCAGGTCGATGCGATGGCCGTAACGGTCATGGCTGACGAACAGCGGTTTGTTCTGATTGGCCAGGAACCCTGCTTCCATCAGCGGCCCACCGGCCAGTGCGCCATACGCGTCGATCCGCGACTCGGCCCAACCGGCCCCGAAACGCCGCGACCACTCTTGCAAGGGCAGGTCGATGCGATAGAGGTTGGTGCCGTCTAGCGACGGTGGCTGGTTGGTGACTTCGTGGGTTTCGGCGAACTGATGCAGGTTCATGACGGGGCTCCTTTGATCAGCCAAGAGGCTCAGTTAAGCACCGCCCCTTGACCGAACAAAGTGTCATACCCGCCTAAATGTCGGCGCTTTCGCCTTGCCCCGAACAGAGTACCCGCCGATAGAGCGCCGCTTGCAGATCCTCGAATTTAACCGGTTTACTCAGGTAATCGATCAAGGCTCCCGTCGGGCAGCGCTCCCGATCGGCGCTGACGGCAATCACGAACACCGGCAAATCGGCACAGCCCGGCAAGGTGCGGATCTGGCAGCAAAGGGCGGCGCCATCCAGCGTCGGCAACTGGCAATCGAGCAGCACCGCATCGAATGTTTCTCGCTGCAACAGATCAAGCGCGGCTGCGCAGCCGTCGGTGGCGCGTACCCGGAACCCGAGCTTGAGCAACATGCCACGCATCACCAATTGATTGATGCTGTTGTCATCCACCAACAGCACCGTGCAGTCCTGTGGCAATCGAAGACGCGCAAACTTGCGGGTCATCAAGGGCACTGCCGGCCGCTCGATCACGGGCAGTTCGAACTCGACGTCCAACTGGAAACGGCTACCGCTGCCGGGCTCGGATCGATGGGTCAGGCGCCCGCCGAGCAATTCGACCAGTTGCCGGCAGATCGCCAGGCCAACGCCCAGGCCACCGTATTCGCGGGTCATCGAACCATCGAGCTGGAAGAAGCGCTGATACATCGTCGCCTCTCCCAGATCGGTAAAGCCGATACCGGTGTCGATCACCGCAAACGACAGCGACATCCGACCGCTTTCCACCGGTTTGCCCGTCACCCGCAGGGCCAGCCCGCCGACCCGGGTGAATTTGATGGCGTTGTCCAACAGGCATTCCAGGCATTGCGTCAGCTTGGCGCTGTCGCCGTTCAAGCGATCCGGCAGACCCGGTGTCACTTCCACTTTGAAGTCCAGCGACTTGCTTGAAGCATTGCCCTCGAACTGTGCGCGCAAGGTCTCGACCACGCCGCGCAGACTGAACGTTGCCGGACTGACTTTAAGCTTGCCGGCCTGCAACTCGGTCAGGGTCAGGATGCCGTTGACCATGCGCATCATGTCCCGCGCGGAACCGGCGGCGGTCTGCTGGTATTGCTCCAGTTCCGGGTCCATCTCGACGGTCTGCATCAATTCAAGCGAACCGATCACACCGTTCATGGGCGTGCGTAACTCGTGGGTCAGGGTGGCGAGAAATTCATCCTTGAGCTTGTTACTGTGGGCCAGTTGCTGGTTCAGCACTTCGAGCTTCTGACCGGCATCAAACAGCGTCTGCGCCTGCTGCTCGCGCATGGCGTTGATGCGGTCGGCCAGGGCCAGAGACAGCAGCGCCACTTCGATGGCAGAACCGATCTGGCTGGAATACATCGTCAGGAACACGTTCGGCAGGTAACCCAACACCATCATCGTGTTGACGATGCCGCCGAGCAGGAAAGCCGACCAGGCGATGATGAAATACCGTGCCACCCGCAGGCCACGCAGCCAGGCGCACAACCCGGCGATGAAAATCACCACGGTGAAGACCAACGCCAAGACTGTTGCCAGGCGCAAGGCCAGGGCGTAACTGGCCATCAACGACAACCCGACCACCACCGCACTGAACGCGACCAGTGCCAAGAGTAAACGGTCGAGCCAACGACCGTAGTTGGCCGTCTGCAAGAAGCTGCGGGCGAACTGACTGCCGAACAGCCCTGCACAACCGATAAAAAATGGCGTTGCTGCGTTGGCCCACCACGGGTTGTCCGGCCAGAAATATTCCACGGCTGCGCCGTTCACCGACAGTTGATACAGGCCGAAGGAAGCGATGTAAAAGATGTAATAGAGGTAACTGGTGTCGCGCACGCTGAGGTAGATGAACAGGTTGTAGACCAGCATCCCCAACAACACCCCATAAATCAGCCCCAGCACATAAAGGCGTACCGGCTGTTCTTCGAGGTAAGCGGTGCTCGACCACAAGGTGACGGGCGCCTGGATCGACCCTTCGCTTTGCAGACGCAGGAAAACGGTCTGCGCCTGGTCAGGCACGAAATCCAGATCGAACAGGTAGTTGTTCTGGCGGATCTCGCGACTGGCGAACGGCAACGCGTCACCTGTTTGTCCCGCCAATCGGTAACCACCCACAGCATCGGGCAAGTAGAGATCGAGGTGATCGAGGGGCGGGTAGGCCAGCTCCAGAAGCCAGGTCCGTTGCGCAACCGGGTTCGAAGGACGGTAATGCAGATCGATTTTCAGCCAGAACACCGAACGCGAATAACCCGCGTTGAGGGTGGCTTTATCGTGAGGCTTGAAGTTACCGGCCGCAGCTTGCGCACGGACATCGGCGAAGGTCGCCTGACCGCCCGCGTCTTCGTACACCTGCAGGGTTCGGCCCAGGGGAAGGCTCTGGGTGAATTCATCGAATTCGACGGCGCTCGCCATGAGGGGCAAGCACAACAGCAACATCAGCAAATAGCGCATTTAAGCCCCAGCGTGGCCTGTCCGGTTATCTCAGGAAGCCCCTCATTCCCTTTGAGTAGACGTAAAACCGGTATTACCTGTTATTGGTTTGGATCCACTCTAGCATAGCCGTTGATGGCCATTGAGCACCATTGAAATATTTCCTGAAAAGGCTCTAGTACGGGTGTTACAGCGGCGCGATTGAGGCAAATCTGTTTATACGGTCAGCTTATGGGAATAC
Source organism: Pseudomonas sp. LBUM1660 (assembly GCF_059695935.1). Taxonomy (NCBI): domain Bacteria; kingdom Pseudomonadati; phylum Pseudomonadota; class Gammaproteobacteria; order Pseudomonadales; family Pseudomonadaceae; genus Pseudomonas; species Pseudomonas sp. LBUM1660. The sequence continues at coordinate 5,539,275 of NZ_CP166795.1, forward strand.
TGAACATCTGTGGCGAGGGGACTTGACGCAATGCCACACCACTGCGTTCGGCTGCGAAGCAGTCGTGAATCTGACGACGCGATGTTGCCGACCGAATGCAAAAAAGGGGGCAAGCCCCTCACCACAATGTATCGGCAGACCTTGCGGCCACTGCACCCGAAAATCGATGTTTGGTGGTAAGCTCGCGCACCATGAATATCTACAGCTCTCGCCCCGTTGTCCTCTGTCTCTCCGGCCACGACCCCAGTGGTGGCGCCGGCTTGCAGGCAGATATCGAAGCCCTGCTCGCTCAGGGTTGTCATGCGGCTCCGGCCGTCACCGCCCTGACCGTGCAAGACACGGTCAACGTCACTGACTTTCGCGTGCTCGACCGCGAGTGGGTGCTGGCCCAGGCCAACGCCGTACTCAACGACTCCGAAGTTGCTGCCGTGAAACTGGGCATGCTCGGCTCCCTGGAGATGGTCGACACTGTCGTCGAACTGCTTTCGGCACACCCGCATTTGCCGGTGGTCTGCGACCCGGTGCTGCGCGCCGGCGGCGGCGGACGCCTGGGCAAGGATGAAGTCGGCTATGCCATGCGCGAGCGCCTGCTGCCTCTGTCGATCATCGCCACCCCCAACCTTCCCGAAGCCCGCATCCTCGCCGAACTGCCCGAAGGCACTGCGGACGAGTGCGCTGAAAAACTCCTGCCGTTCGTCAAGCACCTGCTGATCACGGGCGGTCATGGCGACGAACACGAAATCCACAATCGCCTGTACAGCCGCGATGGCCACCGCGAAACCTTTACTTGCCAACGCTTGCCCGGCAGTTATCACGGTTCCGGTTGCACCCTGGCCAGCGCCCTGACCGGTCGACTGGCCCAGGGTGAACATCTCGCCAGCGCCGTGCAGACCGCGCTTAACTACACTTGGCGTACCCTGCGTGACGCGGAGCAACTGGGCAAAGGCCAGTTCGTGCCGCGCCGTCTGCCGCTGGATTTCTGTTCGTAACTTTCTATTCGCAACGCGGTGAGGCTTGTCCGATGAAACTACGTGGCCTGTACGCCGTTACCGACAGCCAGTTGCTGGCCGGTAAATTTCTCTTGTACGTGGAAGCAGCGCTGGAAGGCGGCGTCACCCTGCTGCAATATCGCGACAAGAGCAGCGACGAGGCCCGACGCTTGCGTGAGGCCGAAGCCCTGCGCGACTTGTGTGATCGCTACAAGACACAACTGATCATCAACGACGACGCCGAACTGGCCGCTCGCTTGAACGTTGGCGTACACCTGGGCCAGACCGACGGCCCCTTGTCGCCGACCCGAGCACTGCTCGGTCGCCAGGCGATCATCGGTTCGACCTGCCACGCGCAACTCGAACTCGCCGAGCAAGCAGCCAAGGAAGGCGCCAGTTACGTCGCCTTCGGTCGCTTCTTCAATTCCAATACCAAACCCGGCGCACCGACTTGCAGCCTTGAACTGCTCGACCAGGCCCGCAGCAAACTGCACCTGCCGATCTGCGCGATTGGCGGCATCACCCTGGAAAACGCCGCCCCGCTGGTGGCCCACGGGGTCGATCTGCTGGCGGTCGTGCATGGCCTTTTTGGCGCCGAGAGCACGGCTGAAGTGACACGCCGCGCCCGCGCCTTCAACGAATTACTAAAAGTCTGATTTGAGAGCCCGATCATGTCTCGTTCCGAAACCCTGTTTGCCAATGCCCAGAAACACATCCCCGGTGGCGTGAACTCGCCTGTTCGCGCGTTCAAAAGCGTGGGCGGCACACCGTTGTTCTTCAAACACGCCGAAGGCGCCTACGTCACCGACGAAGACGACAAGCGTTACGTTGACTACGTTGGTTCCTGGGGCCCGATGATTCTCGGCCACAGCCACCCGGACGTGCTGGACGCAGTGCGTAAACAGCTTGAGCACGGATTGTCCTACGGCGCCCCAACCGCGATGGAAACCGAGATGGCCGACCTGGTCTGCTCGATTGTGCCGTCGATGGAAATGGTGCGCATGGTCAGCTCCGGCACCGAAGCGACCATGAGCGCCATCCGTCTGGCCCGTGGTTTCACCGGCCGCGACAACATCATCAAGTTCGAAGGCTGCTACCACGGTCACTCTGACAGCCTGCTGGTCAAGGCCGGCTCCGGCGCTTTAACCCAAGGCGTGCCGAGCTCAGCCGGTGTGCCGGCGGATTTTGCCAAGCACACCCTGACGTTGCCGTTCAACGACATCGACGCAGTCGAAACCATGCTCGCCGACGTCGGCCAGGACGTGGCCTGCATCATCGTCGAGCCGGTTGCCGGCAACATGAACTGCGTACCGCCAGCGCCAGGTTTCCTCGAAGGCCTGCGGACCCTGTGCGACAAGCACGGCGTGGTGCTGATTTTCGACGAAGTGATGACCGGTTTCCGCGTCGCCCTCGGCGGTGCACAAGCGCACTTCGGCGTGACGCCGGACCTGAGCACGTTCGGCAAGATCATCGGCGGCGGCATGCCGGTCGGCTGTTTCGGCGGCAAGCGCGAAATCATGTCGCACATCGCGCCACTGGGCCCGGTCTATCAGGCTGGCACTCTGTCGGGTAATCCATTGGCTATGGCGGCGGGCCTGACGACGCTGCGCCTGATCAGCCGTCCCGGTTTCCACGACGAGCTGAGCGACTACACCAGCCGCTTGCTCGATGGCCTGCAACAGCGCGCCGATGCCGCGGGCATTCCGTTTGTGACCACTCAGGCCGGCGGCATGTTTGGTCTTTACTTCAGCGGCGCCGACGACATCGTGACCTTCGATGACGTGATGGCCAGCGATGCCAAGCTGTTCGGTCGCTTCTTCCACTTGATGCTTGAAGGCGGCGTGTACCTGGCGCCGAGCGCTTTCGAAGCCGGCTTCACCTCGATCGCTCATGGCGAAACCGAGTTGAAACTGACGCTGGATGCCGCCGAGCGTGCATTCGCCGCCTTGAAATAACGTTGTAACGCTGACGTTGGCGATTGCCAGCGTCAGCTTTCACCTGGATTTGCACCCTTATTCCTGTGCTTCTGCTAATAATCCCCCGTAAATGGGACGATATATTCCCCGCGCAGCAGAAAAACGAGTAAAGACTTTGTAAGGTTGGCCCTGCTTATTTCATAATGCGCGCTTATTGGATCCCCTCGATGGGTCCGCGCGCCCTTCAGAGGTAAGTCGATTCCCATGAACCGCACCGGCCGCGCCCTTGCACTGGGCTGCCTGTTGCTCCTTCAGCCCCTGCTCGCGCTCGCACAAGCAGGCGGCAACTCGTTGTTAATCCCAGCGATGGGTCGCTGCACCCTCAATACTCAGCCGCAAGACCTGACGCAAGCGCTCGCCGCCTGCCAGAAAGCGTCGGATGAAGGGGATGCACAAGCGCAATACGAGTTGGGTGAGTTCTACTACGACGGCAAAAACACCCCGCGCGACCTCAATAAAGCCCTGGGCTATTTCGAAAAGGCTTCACTGCAAGGCCACGCTCAGGCGCAATTCAAACTCGGCACCATGTTCTTTCACGGCGAAGGCGTACCGGCCAATAACGTTCAGGCGTATATCGTGCTGAAAATGGCCGCGGTCAACGGCGCTGAAGATGCGCTGGACACGGCGGATGAAGTGGCCGAGAAGATGCCGCGCGAAGATCTGGAAGTCGCTACCCAGGTGCTGGGGCAAATTTTCCGTAAATACCTGATGGAATTGCAAAGCGCCGATGGGCGCACGCCGTTTTCTCCGCTGCCTTAAATCTTCTTCGACCCTACTGACGCCTTCGCGGGCAAGCCTCGCTCCTACAGGTATGCGTCGTTTTCACGGCGTGCATTAAACCTGTAGGAGCGAGGCTTGCCCGCGAAGGGAGCGACTCGGTCTTACTTCTCAGGCATCGGCATCGGAAACGGCATGACATTGCCGACCGCGCCGCGGGCTTCGCTGATTTTCGGAGTGCCGAGGCGTTCCACTTCGTCGATGCGCACAATCGAATGCATCGGCACAAAACTGCGCACAACGCCTTCGAATTGAGCTTTCAACTTCTCTTCGCTCGGGTCGACGACCACTTGCGTGCGCTCGCCAAAGACGAACTCTTCCACTTCCAGGAAGCCCCACAGATCACTTTGATAGATCTGCTTGGCATACATTTCGTACACCTGGCCCTGGTTGAGGAAAATCACCTTGTAGATTGGGGCTTCACGTTTGGTCATGGTGGGCGGGCAACACATAGGGGATAAAAATGAGGGCGCGAACTATAGCATAGCCGCCGGACGCACAACGGTAGGAACCTAGAGACATGTTCCCTATAATGCGCGGTTCTTTGAATCACGTGATGACTCTGTCCATGGCCAAGAAGCTTTACATCGAAACCCACGGTTGCCAGATGAACGAGTACGACAGCTCGCGCATGGTCGATCTGCTGGGTGAACATCAGGCCCTGGAAGTGACCGCTCGCGCTGAAGACGCCGACGTGATCCTGCTCAATACCTGCTCGATCCGCGAACGCGCCCAGGACCGGGTGTATTCCCAACTCGGCCGCTGGCGCGAACTGAAACTGGCCAACCCGGACATGGTCATCGCCGTCGGCGGTTGCGTGGCCAGTCAGGAAGGCGCGGCTATCCGCGATCGCGCGCCGTATGTCGATGTGGTCTTCGGCCCGCAAACCCTGCACCGCCTCCCGGAAATGATTGACGCCGCGCGCGCCACCAAGCTGCCGCAAGTCGACGTTTCGTTCCCGGAAATCGAAAAGTTCGACCATTTGCCCGAGCCGCGCATCGACGGCCCAAGCGCCTACGTGTCGGTCATGGAAGGCTGCAGCAAGTACTGCACGTTCTGTGTGGTGCCTTACACCCGTGGTGAAGAAGTCAGTCGCCCCTTCGATGACGTGATCGCCGAGATCATCCACCTGGCTGAAAACGGCGTGCGCGAAGTAACCCTGCTGGGGCAGAACGTTAATGGCTACCGCGGGACCACTCACGATGGGCGCCTGGCTGATCTCGCCGAGCTGATCCGCGTCGTGGCCGCCGTCGATGGCATCGACCGGATTCGCTACACCACCTCGCATCCGCTGGAGTTCTCCGACAGCCTGATCCAGGCCCACGCCGATGTGCCGGAACTGGTGAAACACCTGCATTTGCCGGTGCAATCGGGGTCTGACCGCATTCTGTCGGCAATGAAGCGCAACCACACCGCGCTGGAATACAAATCCAAACTGCGCAAGCTGCGCGCCGCCGTGCCGGGGATCTGCATCAGCTCGGACTTTATCGTCGGCTTCCCGGGCGAGACCGAGAAAGACTTCGAACAGACCATGAAGCTGATCGAAGACGTCGGTTTCGACTTCTCCTACTCGTTCGTCTACAGCCAGCGCCCGGGCACCCCGGCTGCGGATCTGGCCGACGAGACGCCGGAAGAACTGAAAAAAGAAAGGCTGAACGCGCTGCAGCATCGCTTGAACCAGCAAGGCTTCGAAATCAGCCGACAAATGGTCGGCTCGATTCAGCGGATTCTGGTCACCGATTATTCGAAAAAAGACCCCGGCGAACTGCAAGGCCGGACCGAGAATAATCGTATCGTCAACTTCCGCTGCGACAATCCGACCTTGATCGGCCAGTTCGCCGACGTGCACATCGACGCCGCGCAGCCGCACTCGCTGCGGGGCTCGCTGATCCAGTAACACCGCATGACTTGTAGGAGCGAGGCTTGCCCGCGAAGGCGGACTGACACTCACAGCATGAGTCGCCTGAAATTCCGCCTTTGCGAGCAAGCTTCGCTCCTACAGGGACGGTGTTTGGCGCTGGATTATTTAAGAGCTTTCGCACCCAGCCCACTGGCGTTATCCTTGATTTCATCTTAATTGCCCCAGGGCGGCTAAATACGACCTTGAACGCACCCATAGAACCTCATCGTTTCATCCTCGAGCCCTTTGAGGCCCGTCGCTTCGCCAATCTGTGCGGGCAATTCGACGAGCATCTGCGCTTGATCGAACAGCGCCTGACCATCGAGATCCGCAACCGCGGAAACCAGTTCGAGCTGATCGGCGAACCCAAGCACACCACTTCTGCAGAAAATCTGATTCGCCGTCTGTATCGGGAAACCAAAGGTACCGAGCTGTCGCCGGACACGGTTCACCTGTTCCTGCAGGAATCGGCCGTCGAAGAGCTGGACAACGTCTCCCCGTCCGAACCCTCCGTCGCCCTGCGCACCAAAAAAGGCATGATTCGCCCTCGCGGCTTGAATCAGCTGCGCTACGTGAAGGAAATCCTCGGTAACGACATCAATTTCGGCATCGGCCCGGCCGGTACCGGCAAGACCTACCTGGCCGTTGCCTGCGCAGTCGATGCGCTGGAACGCGAGCAGATTCGTCGCATCCTGCTGGTGCGTCCGGCGGTTGAAGCGGGCGAAAAGCTCGGCTTCCTGCCCGGCGACCTGTCGCAGAAGATCGACCCGTACCTGCGCCCGCTCTACGACGCACTCTACGAGATGCTCGGCTTCGAACACGTCGCCAAACTGATCGAACGCCAAGTGATCGAAGTTGCACCGCTGGCCTACATGCGCGGTCGCACGCTGAACAACAGTTTCATCATCCTCGACGAAAGCCAGAACACCACCGTCGAGCAAATGAAGATGTTCCTGACCCGGATCGGCTTCGGCTCTACCGCAGTCATCACCGGTGACATCACCCAGGTCGACCTGCCGAAAGGCACCAAGTCCGGGCTGCACCATGTGATCGAAGTGCTCAAAGACGTGCCGGGCATCAGCTTCACCCATTTCAAGCCAAAAGACGTTGTGCGCCATCCACTGGTGCAGCGCATCGTCGAAGCCTATGAGCGCTTCGAAAATCGCGCGACAGACGAAACACCAAAGGACAGTCGCCGCGATGCTTGAGCTTGATCTGCAACTGGCTACACAAGCGTCTTCCCCCAGCGAAGCCGAGTTCCGCCAATGGTGCGAACTGGCCCTGCGCCAGCGCACTGCCGACTCTGAAATGACCATCCGCCTGGTCGATGACGAAGAAGCCCGCGAGCTGAACCACACCTGGCGGCAAAAGGATTACGCCACTAACGTCCTGTCGTTTCCTGCCGATGTGCCCGACGAGTTTCTCGACATCCCGCTGCTGGGCGATCTGGTTATCTGCGTGGCAGTGGTCGAGCGCGAAGCCGCCGAACAAGGCAAAGAACTAAAGGCCCACTGGGCGCATCTGGTGATTCACGGCTGCTTGCATCTGCTGGGTTACGACCATATAGATGATGACGAAGCCGAAGAAATGGAAACACTGGAACGAACGTTGCTTGCCGAGTTGGGCTATCCCGACCCTTATGCGGACGACGAAACAGACACAAACCCTATCGTTACAACAAAGGATTCAGAGTAATCGCTATGAGCGAAGATCGATCGAGCAACGGGCAAAAGTCTTGGCTGGGTAAGCTCACCCAGGCTTTTGCCCACGAGCCGAAGAACCGCCAGGAGCTGCTGGAGCTGCTGCGCGACGCACACCAGAACAAACTGTTGGACAGCGAAGCGCTGGCCATCGTCGAAGGCGCCATCCAGGTCGCTGACCTGCAAGTACGGGACATCATGGTCCCGCGCTCGCAGATGGTCAGCATCAAGGCGACCCAGACACCTCGCGAGTTCCTGCCTGCCGTGGTCGACTCGGCCCACTCCCGTTACCCGGTCATCGGCGAAAGCCACGATGACGTGATGGGCGTGTTGCTGGCCAAGGACTTGCTGCCATTGATCCTCAAGGAGAATGGCGACAGCTTCAACATCAAGGATCTGCTGCGCCCGGCCACCTTCGTGCCCGAGTCCAAGCGTCTGAATGTGCTGCTGCGCGAGTTCCGCGCCAACCACAACCACATGGCCATCGTCATTGACGAATACGGCGGCGTGGCAGGCCTGGTGACCATCGAAGACGTGCTGGAACAAATCGTCGGCGACATCGAAGACGAACACGACGTCGAAGAAGACAGCTACATCAAGCCGCTGCCCAGCGGTGACTTCCTGATCAAGGCCCTGACGCCGATCGAGAACTTCAACGAGTTCTTCGACAGCGAATTCTCCAACGACGAGTTCGACACAGTGGGCGGCCTGGTGATGAGCGCGTTCGGGCATTTGCCAAAACGCAACGAAATCACTGAAATCGGCCCTTATCGCTTCCGCATCCTGAACGCCGACAGCCGTCGGATTCACTTGCTTCGCCTGACGCCTATTGCTCGGTAAAAACTAAGGATAGAAATGCGCTGGATAACCCGCCCCGGCTGGCCCGGTAACCTGCTGGCCGTGGCGGCCGGTGCACTCACCACCCTGGCCCTGGCGCCGTTCGATATCTGGCCGTTGGCGTTGCTGGCGGTCGGTTTCTTCTATGCCGGCTTGCGCGAACTGAGCCCCCGTCAGGCCCTGGGCCGTGGCTGGTGCTTCGGTTTCGGCCTGTTTGGCGCCGGTACCAGCTGGATCTATTACAGCATTCACCATTTCGGCGGCGCGTCGGTGCTGCTGGCCGGTTTCCTGATGCTGATCTTCACGGCCGCGATTGCCTGGTTCTTCGCCCTGCCCGCCTGGATCTGGGCGCGCTGGCTGCGTCGCAACGAAGCGCCGCTGGCGGATGCGTTGGCGTTTGCCGCGCTGTGGGTCGGCCAGGAAGCCTTTCGTGGCTGGTTTCTCACCGGTTTCCCGTGGCTCTACTCCGGTTACAGCCAGCTCGACGGCCCGCTGGCCGGGCTCGCGCCCGTCGGCGGAATGTGGCTGATTTCCTTCACCCTGGCCCTGACGGCGGCGCTGATTTACAACGCTTTGCGTCTGGTACACACCGGCCGTAAAGGCTTCATCGCTGCAGGCGCGTTGCTGCTGGTCGGCCCCTGGGTGGCCGGCATGGCGCTGAAGGAACACGCCTGGACCAGCCCGGCGGGCCCGGCGCTGAGCGTTGCCGCCCTTCAGGGCAATATCGAACAAAGCATGAAGTGGGACCCGGCGCAGCTCAACGCGCAGCTGGCGCTGTACCGCGACATGAGTTTCAGTTCGAAACGGGTCGACCTGCTGATCTGGCCGGAAACGGCCGTCCCGGTGTTGAGGGAGTCCGCCGAGGGCTACCTCAACATGATGGGGAATTTCGCCGCTGAGCGTAAATCTGCGCTGATAACCGGCGTACCGATCCGCCAGGAAGTTCGACACGAGAAGCGCTTCTTCAACGGCATCACCGTCCTCGGTGAAGGCGATGGCACTTATCTCAAGCAGAAGCTGGTGCCGTTTGGCGAATACGTTCCGTTGCAAGACGTCCTGCGCGGGCTGATCGCGTTTTTCGACCTACCGATGTCCGACTTTGCCCGTGGCCCGGCTGACCAGGCCATGCTGCAAGCCAAGGGCTATCAGATTGCGCCGTTCATCTGCTACGAAGTGGTCTACCCGGAATTCGCCGCCAGCCTGGCGGCCCGCAGTGATTTGCTGCTGACCATCAGCAACGACACCTGGTTCGGCACCTCCATCGGTCCGCTGCAACATTTGCAGATGGCACAGATGCGTGCGCTGGAGGCGGGTCGCTGGATGATCCGCGCCACCAACAACGGCGTGACCGGCCTGATCAACCCGTTCGGGCAGATCACGGCGCAGATCCCGCAGTTCGAACGCGGCATTCTGTACGGCGAAGTCGTGCCGATGCATAACCTGACGCCTTACCTGGAATGGCGTTCGTGGCCGCTGATCATCGTTTGTGTGTTGTTGTTTGGCTGGGCGCTGGTGGCGAGCCGGATGGCCAAAACGGTCTGAGACTGGCGTGCTTTTGTGGCGAGGGAGCTTGCTCCCGCTGGGTCGCGCAGCGCCCCCAAAATAGGACTGCTGCGCAGTCCAGCGGGAGCAAGCTCCCTCGCCACAGGTTTTCGCTCGACATAACTATCGGTAAAACAGCGAATACCCGATCTGCCCCACTGCCTCATTCAACAACTGCCCGCTCTGCCAGATCGACTTGAACTCCGGCATCCAGCCGCCCAGCGGCCGGGCATTGTCCACGCCTAAAAAACCCACCGGTGCCGGCACCACTTCAAATCCAGCCTGCTGAAAACTCCAGACCGATCGCGGCATGTGCCAGGCCTGAGTCACCACCACCACCCGTTTGATTCCCTGTGGCAGCAACACCTCGGCGCTGAACTGAGCGTTCTCCCACGTCGTGCGGCTGCGTCCTTCCTGCCAGCGCACGGTCACACCGAAATCATCGAGTAATGAATCCGCCATCAGCTTCGCTTCAGTGGGCGGTGTGCCGTAATGCAGGCCGCCGCTGGTGAGAATGGGCAACCCGGATGCCTTGGCCAGACGTGCCGCATACCGTTCGCGCTCCAGACCGATGCCCGTCGGCTGATCAGCCCCCCAGGCAATATCACCACGCTCACGCCCCGAACCCAACAGCACAATCGCATCCGCGCGCTGACCCAGGGTGGCCCATTCCTCGCGCGCCAGTGGCGGCTCACTTTCCAGGGCCTTGGCGCCCCACTGCACCACCACCGGCAAACTCATTAACAAGAAGCCGCCGAACCCCAAGGCAAAGCACACGCCTGCGAGCCGCGGCCTTGAGCGGCGCAACCACCACGCAAGCATCAACAGCAGCAAAAGAATGCCGGGCGGCAACAGAAGTTGTTTCACGAAATAACGAAAAGGCATCGAGCATCTCCATAAGATGCCCGAAGCCTAAGTGGGTTGACGCAATGCGACAACAAATGCGGAAGGCTATGCTTTAAAAAACCATGGGTCATGGCGTGCAGCCGTTACTTGAATTGCAGAGACCGGACCTTTTCCGTGCCCCTGCCAGGTGCCTTGTCCTTGAGCCAGATGATCTTGGCCGAACGTGGTGCGTCGAGTTGCTTCACTGCTGCGGACAAGCATCCGTGCGTCTCACGTTCACTGCGATCCAGATAGGCTTTGACCAGTGCAAACTCTGCGGGGCTCAACCCACGCAGTTCCAGCTCCAGGGGACGCTCATCGCGTAGCCGGTCAGCGGTTTTTGCAGCGTCCAGGGCCATCCCCAGACGATCGATCAGTCTTTCGTACAGCTGCGGTTTCGTGACTTTTTGCTGTGACTCAACCATCCCTCACCTCATTGAAGATAAGACTCGCTCCCCATTTAGAGCTTAGCTTCCATGAACAAACCGGCTGGATGCCGCGACCAACGGCCCTCGCGGCGGTTTTCGCAAGACGCGCGGCAGTAATCAGGGTTTCCCTCGGTAGAGTGCGGTCATGTATGCTACGGCGCTTCCTGTAACTCCACTTCCAGCTCGTTCGGGCACCGAAACGCCGATTTGGCGTCGTCATCGCCCAACGTTGCATTGAAGAGGATTAGGCCACCCCTATTCAGTTCAAAAGTAGCCATGCACGAACAATATCAGCCCCGTGAAATCGAAGCCGCCGCCCAGTCGTTCTGGGACGAGCAAAAGTCCTTTGAAGTCAGTGAACAGCCAGGCAAGGAGACGTTCTACTGCCTGTCGATGTTCCCTTACCCCAGCGGCAAGCTACACATGGGGCACGTGCGCAACTACACCATCGGCGACGTGATCTCCCGCTACCAGCGCATGCAAGGCAAGAACGTCTTGCAACCCATGGGTTGGGACGCCTTCGGTATGCCGGCGGAAAACGCCGCGATGAAGAACGACGTAGCGCCCGCCAAGTGGACCTACGAAAACATCGCCTACATGAAAAACCAGCTGCGCAGCCTGGGCCTGGCGGTGGACTGGTCCCGCGAGGTGACCACCTGCAAGCCCGATTACTACCGCTGGGAACAATGGCTGTTCACTCGCCTGTTCGAAAAAGGCGTGATCTACAAGAAAAGCGGCACCGTGAACTGGGACCCGGTCGACCAGACCGTCCTGGCCAACGAACAAGTGATCGACGGTCGCGGCTGGCGTTCCGGCGCGCTGATCGAGAAGCGCGAAATCCCGATGTACTACTTCAAGATCACCGCCTACGCGGATGAGCTGCTGGAGAGCCTCGACGAACTGACTGGCTGGCCTGAACAGGTCAAGACCATGCAGCGCAACTGGATCGGCAAATCCCGCGGCATGGAAGTGCAGTTCCCCTACAACGTCGATTCCATCGGCGAAGCCGGCGCGCTGAAAGTCTTCACGACTCGTCCGGACACCTTGATGGGTGCCACCTACGTTGCCGTGGCCGCCGAACACCCGTTGGCGACCCTGGCTGCACAGAACAACCCTGAGCTGCAGGCGTTCATCGCCGAATGCAAGGGCGGCAGCGTTGCCGAAGCCGACGTCGCCACCCAAGAGAAAAAAGGTCTGCCGACCTCGCTGTTCGTCGAGCACCCGCTGACCGGTGAGAAACTCCCCGTATGGGTCGCCAACTACGTGCTGATGCATTACGGCGATGGCGCGGTGATGGCTGTACCGGCTCACGACGAACGTGATTTCGAGTTCGCCACCAAGTACGACCTGCCGATCAAGTCCGTGGTGCACACCAGCTCCGGTGATACAAACCCGGCTCCGTGGCAGGACGCTTACGGCGAGCACGGCACGCTGATCAACTCCGGCGAGTTCGATGGTCTGGACTTCGCAGGCGCGTTCGACGCCATTGAAGTTGCGCTGATCAAGAAAAACCTCGGCGCCTCACGCACCCAGTTCCGCCTGCGCGACTGGGGCATTAGCCGTCAGCGCTACTGGGGCTGCCCGATCCCGATCATTCACTGCAACACCTGCGGTGATGTGCCGGTCCCGGAAGACCAATTGCCTGTGGTACTGCCGGAAGATGTCGTGCCGGACGGCGCGGGTTCGCCTTTGGCGCGCATGCCTGAGTTCTACGAGTGCGCTTGCCCGAAATGCGGCGCACCGGCCAAGCGTGAAACCGACACCATGGACACCTTCGTCGAGTCCTCGTGGTACTACGCCCGATACGCCTCGCCGCACTATGAAGGCGGTCTGGTGGAAAAATCGGCAGCCGACCACTGGCTGCCGGTTGATCAATACATCGGCGGTATCGAACACGCGATTCTTCACCTGCTCTACGCGCGCTTCTTCCACAAGCTGATGCGTGACGAAGGCTTGGTGAGCTCCAACGAACCGTTCAAGAACCTGCTGACCCAGGGCATGGTGATCGCCGAGACTTACTATCGTCGTGAAGCCAACGGTGCTTACACCTGGTTCAACCCGGCTGACGTCGAACTCGAACGCGACAGCAAGGCCAAAGTCATCAGCGCCAAGCTGATCGCAGACGGCCTGCCAGTGGAAATCGGCGGCACCGAGAAGATGGCCAAGTCGAAAAACAACGGCGTCGACCCACAGTCAATGATCGACCAGTTCGGCGCAGACACCTGCCGCCTGTTCATGATGTTCGCCTCGCCACCTGACATGAGCGCGGAATGGTCTGACTCGGGTGTGGAAGGTTCGCACCGCTTCCTCAAGCGCGTCTGGCGTCTGGCTCAAGCCCACGTCATTCAGGGTCTGCCGGGCAAACTGGACGTCGCCAGCCTGAACGACGAGCAGAAAGCCATTCGCCGTTCGATCCACCTGGCCATCAAGCAGGCCAGCCACGACGTCGGCCAGAACCACAAATTCAACACCGCCATCGCCCAGGTGATGACGCTGATGAATGTGCTGGAAAAAGCCGCGCAAGTCACCGAACAGGATCGCGCACTGGTTCACGACGGTCTGGAAGCCGTGACCTTGCTGCTGGCTCCGATCACCCCGCACATCAGCCACGAGCTATGGCATCAACTGGGTCACGCTGACCCTGTGATCGACGCCGGCTGGCCGGTGGTGGACGAAACCGCGCTGGTGCAGGACAGCCTGACGCTGGTTATCCAGGTCAACGGCAAGCTGCGCGGCCAGATCGAAATGCCAGCCACCGCGACTCGCGAAGAAGTCGAAGCGGCAGCCCGGGTCAACGAGAACGTGCTGCGCTTCGTCGACGGCCTGACTATTCGTAAAGTGATCGTAGTGCCCGGGAAACTGGTCAATATCGTCGCCAGCTAATTGGATCAGGCGCCAGGTGAGCCTGGCGCCGAGTAAAACCTTTCGGGCCGCACGGTCGGCCCACATGGTTTCAAGGGGAGCAACAAGATGATCAAACGCAATTTGCTGGTGATGGGCCTCGCGGTCCTGTTGAGCGCCTGCGGTTTCCAACTGCGCGGCACCGGCACCAATGAAATGGCGATCAGGGAGCTCGATCTGAGCGCCCGCAACGCCTACGGCGAAACCGTGACGCAACTGCGTCAGGTACTGGAAAGCAGCGGCGTCAAGGTTTACACCGGAGCGCCGTACAAACTGGTGCTGACCGATGAGCAGGAAAGTCAGCGCATCCTCAGCTACGCCGGTGCCGGCCGTACTGGCGAATATCAGGTGAGCACCGTGCTGAGCTATGACATCCGGGGTGCGCAAGGCCTGCCGCTGCTGAGCGACAAGCTCGAAGTGCAGAAGATCTTTCTCCACGACGGCAACAACCTGGTGGGTTCCGACCAGGAAGCGAATACCGCCCGCACAGAAACCCGTCGCGAGTTGGTTCAACGCATGATGCTGCGCCTGTCACAGCTCTCGCCGACTCAGTTGGACCAGCTGCAGCAGACCGCCGACGCCAAGGCGAAAGCCGAAGCCCAGGCATTGGAAGCGGCGCAGAAAGCTGAAGCGGAAACCCCGCGTCAGTCGCCCATCGAAATCCCGCAGCAATAAGACTGACGGGGCGCACAGGCGCCCCGTTCGCCCTCTCTTATGAAACTCGCCCCCGCCCAACTCGCCAAACACCTGCAAGGTGCCCTCGCGCCGGTCTACATCATCAGCGGCGATGACCCGTTGCTGTGTCAGGAGGCCGCCGACGCCATTCGGGCCGCCGCTCGCCAACAGGGTTTCGACGAACGCCAGGTCTTTGCCGCCGACGCCAGTTTCGACTGGGGAACGTTGCTGCAAGCCGGCGCGAGCATGTCGCTGTTCGCCGAAAAGCGCCTGCTGGAACTGCGTCTGCCGTCCGGCAAACCCGGCGACAAAGGTGCCGCCGCATTCATCGAGTACTGCTCGCGCCCGGCGGAAGATACGGTTCTGCTGATCAGCCTGCCCAAGCTGGATGGCAGTGCGCAGAAGACCAAGTGGGGCAAGGCGCTGATCGAAGGTCAGCAGACGCAGTTCGTGCAGATCTGGCCGGTAGATGCCAACCAGTTGCCGAGCTGGATTCGTCAACGGCTATCCCAGGCAGGGCTTTCCGCCAGCCAGGACGCCGTGGAACTGATTGCCGCGCGGGTCGAGGGCAACCTGCTGGCCGCCGCCCAGGAAATCGAAAAACTCAAGCTGATGGCCGAAGGTGGCCAGATCACCGTTGAAACCGTGCAAGCGGCGGTGGCCGACAGTGCGCGCTTCGATGTGTTTGGCCTGACCGACGCGATTCTCAACGGCGAAGCCGCCCATGCCCTGCGCATCCTCGAAGGGCTGCGCGGTGAAGGCGTCGAACCTCCCGTGATTCTCTGGGCGCTGGCCCGGGAGCTGCGTCTGCTGGCCAACCTTTCGCTGCAATACAGCCAGGGTGTGCCACTGGACAAAGCCTTCAGCCAGGCCCGACCGCCGGTCTGGGACAAGCGCAAACCGCTGATGAGCAAGGCCCTGCAACGCTACCCGGCGCAACGCTGGGCGCAGTTGTTGCTGGAAGCGCAGCGCATTGATGCACAGATCAAGGGCCAGGCGGCGGGTTCGCCGTGGATGAGTTTGAGTCGGTTGTCGTTGTTGATGGCGGGCCAGAGATTGTCGCTACCCGCGGAGTAAGGTTTTCGACTGCATAACGGCCATTCGCGGGCAAGCCCCGCTCCTACAGACCTCAGTCGACCCACAATTATGTGTGCGACCCCAACCCGTAGGAGCGAGGCTTGCCCGCGAAGGCGTCCGAAAGGTCCTACACAATGTGGGGACTAGACAGCCCCCCAACTTCGGCAGATTATTTCCCCCGCAAAACCCACTCAATCGAGAGATCCGATCATGAGCCAAAAGCCATCTAAAAATGGCCCCAACAAGGCCAAATCCATCATCGCCCAGCCATTGTTCCGCAGCCGTCAGGAACGAGCCGGCAAGGGCAAAGGCAGCTACCGCCGCGAAGCCTTCCAGCCTAATAGTTGGGAGGCTTCTTACTTTCTGGCGGCCTGAAAGGCAAGCGCCCGCTCAACATGTTAAGGTCTGCACCTGATTCGTACTCCCTGGACCTGTGCATGCCCCTTTGTCTTTCCCGTCGTTGGCCACTGCGCCAACTGATCGCTGCCTCCAGCCTCATTTTGCTAGTCGCCTGCGCGGAAAAACCGACCGCCGCCGACGCCCAGCCGCTTCAGACCCTCCCCATCGCGACAGCCCCTGCGGTCATTCCGCCCGTGGTGCCAACCGGCGAAAACCTCGACATCCAGCCCACCCAGACCTTCGCCGAATGGCAGGCGGGTTTCCGCAAAGACGCGCTGGCCGCTGGCATCCGCGCTGATCTGTTCGACCGCGCCTTCGCCAATGTCAGCCTCGACACCAGCGTGATCCGCGCCGATCGCAGCCAACCCGAATTCTCCCGCCCGGTGTGGGAATACCTCGATGGTGCCCTGTCGCCGCTACGGGTACGCAAAGGTCAGGCGCTGGTCAGCCAATACGCCGACATCCTGCAAAGCATCGAGCAGCGCTACGGCGTTGATCGCCAGGCCTTGGTGTCGGTGTGGGGCATGGAGAGTAACTTCGGTCAGTTCCAGGGCAACAAGTCAGTGATCAACTCCCTGGCGACCCTGGCCTATGAAGGCCGGCGTCCGGGCTTTGCTCATGCGCAACTGATCGCCGCCTTGCAAATCCTGCAACAAGGCGATATCGAGCCTGAGAAAATGCTCGGCTCCTGGGCGGGCGCCATGGGCCAGACCCAGTTCATCCCGACCACCTACAACACCCACGCCGTGGATTTCGACGGTGACGGCCGCCGCGACATCTGGGGTAGCCCGGCCGATGCGTTGGCCTCGACGGCGCACTACCTGCAAAGCTCCGGCTGGCAGAGAGGCCAGCCATGGGGTTTTGAAGTGCAGTTGCCGGGGAGCTTCAATTACGTTCTGGCCGACGGCACGATTCGCAAGAGCGTCGCCGAATGGCAACAGTTGGGTGTCTCGCTGCCCAATGGCGCCCAGGCTCCGGCGGGCTCCGAACACCTGTCCGCCGCCCTGCTGCTGCCGGCCGGTTATCGTGGCCCGGCGTTCCTGGTGCTCGACAACTTCCGCGCAATCCTCAAGTACAACAACTCGTCGTCTTATGCATTGGCGGTGAGCCTGTTGTCCGAGCGCTTCAATGGCGGCGGCCTGATCAATGGCACCTGGCCAAAAGATGACTTGCCGTTGAGCCGCACCGAGCGGATTGAACTGCAAAGCCTGCTGAGTGCGCAGAATTACGATGCGGGCACTGCTGACGGCATCATCGGCGCGAACACTCGCAAGGCGATCCGCAGTGCACAGCAGTCGTTTGGCTGGCCGGCGGACGGGTATCCGACGCACAAGCTGCTCGAAGGCCTGCGTAACCGATAGTTAGCCGTATGGCGACTGCCGCCATCGCGAGCAGGCTCGCTCCCACATTTGACCGTATTTACATGAAAGAACTCGGTCACCTGGGAGCGAGCCGGCTCCGGGCGGCGTTCCGACGAAGACTGACTATCAGGCGCTATCGAACTACCGCTTGACCACCACATCCTGCTCCAACACCAATTCCTTCTTCCCCGCATCCAGCCTGACCAACGCCCCCATCGGCAACGTCAGGTTCGGATCACAATGCCCGCTGCGCCACCCGGCCAGCACCGGTATCCGCAACGGCTCGAACGTCTGTTTGAGCAATCGTTCCAGCGCAACCGTATCTACCCCCGCCACATCCCCCACCAGAACCCCGCGCAACTTGCCCAGCGTGCCGGCCAGGCGCAGATGAGTCAGCAAGCGGTCGATGCGATACAGCGGCTCGTTGATGTCCTCAATGAAAAGAATGACGCCTTCAGCCGCCATCTCAAATGGCGTGCCCATGGTCGCGGCAATCATCGACAGATTGCCTCCCAGCAAACGCCCGTGAGCGATGCCTGGTTCGATCGTGGTCAGCGGCCAGGCCACCGGGTGCGAAAGCACACTGCCCGCCTTCACCTGCCCTCTGAGCATGTTGAAAAACGAAGACTCCGTCGGCTTCTGCTTCTCGCCCAACAAATCGGCATTGAGCAGCGGACCATGGAAGGTCACAAAACCGGCGTAACGGCTGATCGCCACGTGCAGCGCAGTGATGTCGCTGTAGCCGATGAACGGCTTGGCGTTGTTTTGCAGCAACTCGAAATCGATGCGATCGAGCAGACGCGGCGTACCGTAACCGCCGCGCAGGCAAATGATCGCATCGACTTCCGTGTCGGCGAACGCCGCGTGCAAATCATTGAGCCGCACATCGTCGCTACCGGCCAGGTAGCCATCCTGTTCGTACACCCCGGGAAATATCCGCAGCGCATAACCGCGAGCGCGCATCCAGGCAACGGCTTTATCGGTGTCCAGCCTGGCGGGACCGGCGGGCGCGATCACACCGATCAGCCCTTCCGAGGGCAAGGCCGGAACGGCTGAGTGAGGAAACAGCGTGTGGGTCGGTCGAACGGTCATCCATGAATCTCCCTGCGCGAAAAAGCTTCAGCACACAGTAGTCAGGAACGGGGACAAACAGAAGAGGATCAGGCGCCCCGCAGGTTGCAGGAAAAGACGGTAGCGGCCGTAGGCACGGCCAACAAAAACGCCCGCAAGGCTGAAAAGCCTTACGGGCGCTTTATTACAGAGACGACATCAATTCAGCTTTAACCAGCTTCGCCTGCTCGTCGGCGTGATACGAGGAACGTACCAGCGGGCCGGAAGCGACGTTCTTGAAGCCCATCTTGTAACCTTCCTCGGCGAACCAGGCGAAAACGTCCGGGTGCACGAAGCGCTGGACCGGCAAGTGGCTGCGGGACGGTTGCAGGTATTGGCCCAGGGTCAGCATGTCGATATCGTGTTCGCGCATGCGCTTCATGACTTCGATGACTTCTTCGTCGGTTTCGCCCAGACCCAGCATCAGGCCGGACTTGGTCGGAATGTGCGGCATCATCTGCTTGAAGCGTTGCAGCAGGGTCAGCGACCACTGGTAATCCGAACCCGGACGCGCAGCCTTGTACAGGCGCGGCACGGTTTCCAGGTTGTGGTTAAACACATCCGGTGGCTCGGCGGCGGTGATTTCCAGCGCCACGTCCATGCGGCCACGGTAGTCCGGGACCAGGGTTTCGAGCTGCACGTTCGGCGACAGCTTGCGGATCTCGCGGATGCAGTCGGCAAAGTGCTGGGCACCGCCGTCACGCAGGTCGTCGCGGTCGACCGAGGTGATCACCACGTACTTGAGTTTCAGGTCGGCGATGGCGATGGCCAGGCTTTCCGGCTCGTTGACGTCCAGTGGTTTCGGACGACCGTGGCCCACGTCGCAGAACGGGCAGCGACGGGTGCAGATGTCGCCCATGATCATGAACGTGGCGGTGCCGCCGGAGAAGCACTCGCCGAGGTTCGGGCAGGACGCTTCTTCGCACACGCTGTGCAGCTTGTGTTTGCGCAGCAGCGCCTTGATGCGGTCGACTTCCGGCGAAACCGGGATGCGCACGCGGATCCAGTCAGGTTTCTTCGGCAGTTCGGTGGTCGGAATGATCTTTACCGGGATACGTGCAACCTTCTCGGCGCCGCGCAGCTTGACGCCGGCTTCAACCTTGGCACGCGGGGCCGGACGCTCGGTGACATCCAGCGTCGGGATCATGGTTTGCACTGCATCAGTAGTCATATCAGTCGATTCCGCCCGTTAGGGTCGTCTGCTCAGCATAGTCGAGGTGTTTGACGAGCTGCGCGCGCAGCCGGGCACTTACCTCGGCAAATTCAATCGATCCTGCGTGATCGCTCAGCTGGGTCATCGCCAGCCCGGCGTAACCGCAGGGATTAATCCGTCGAAACGGTTCCAGGTTCATGTCCACGTTCAGGGCCAGGCCATGAAAGGAGCAACCGTGGCGGATCCGCAGACCCAGGGACGCGATTTTCGCCCCGTTGACGTAGACACCCGGAGCATCCGGCTTGGCCACGGCAGTCACGCCGTAGCTGGCCAGCAACTCGATCAGGCAGTGTTCCATGCGGCTGACCAGGTCACGCACACCGAAACCCAGCTTGCGCACATCGAGCAGCAGGTAGGCCACCAATTGGCCGGGGCCGTGATAAGTCACCTGACCACCGCGATCAACCTTTACTACCGGAATATCTCCCGGGAGCAACACGTGCTCAGCCTTGCCGGCCTGGCCCTGTGTAAACACCGGCGGGTGTTCGACCAGCCAGATCTCGTCCGCGGCATTGCTGCCGCGTTCGTTGGTGAAGCGTTGCATGGCATGCCAGACCGGCTCGTAAGCCATCTGGCCGAGCTCGCGAAAGCCCAGCGTGCCAGACATCACAGCACCATGTGCACGAAACCGGTAGCCCGCAGTTCGCTGTTGATGTCGTACAGCTGGTCTTGACCGGTGGCGATGATGTGCAACTGGATGGTGGTGTACTTGCCGTTGCTGCTCTGGCGTTCGTCCACCTTTTCATCGTTGATCGTTGCGTGTTTCTTAACGATATCGATGATCTTTTGCTTGATATCCACAATGGTGTCGCCGATCACTTTGATCGGGTAATCATTGGCAGGGAATTCGATCTTTGGCGCCTTTACTTCGGTATCTGTCATGGCGTAACGGCCTCGTAAGCCGTGGCAACGGACATGGCCCCGCTCCGGATTGGAACGGGGTCATGCAAGTCCACACTAATTCAGTTGAACAAGCCGTAGAAGAATAGACGGATGCTATCCCACATGCGGCGGAAGATACCACCCTCCTCGACAGCGTCCAGGGCGATCAGGTCGGCGCTGTGCACCACTTTATCGTCCAGTTTCACTTCGACTTTACCGATTACGTCGCCCTTGGCGATTGGCGCAACCAGTTGCGGGTTCATGGTCATGCTGGCGGCGAGCTTTTTCAGCTGGCCTTTTGGCAGGGTCATGGTCAGGTCTTGAGCCAGGCCGGCCTTGACTTGATTGGTGCTGCCTTTCCAGACAGGTGCCTGAGCCAGCTCGGCGCCTTTCTGATAGAAGGTCTGGGTTTCGAAGAAGCGGAAACCGTAGGTCAGCAGCTTCTGGGTTTCGGAGGCACGGGCCACTTCGCTGTTGGTGCCGAACACCACGGCGATCAGACGCATGCCATCACGGACGGCCGAAGACACCATGCAGTAGCCGGCTTCGTCGGTGTGACCGGTTTTCAGACCGTCGACGGTCTTGTCCCGCCACAGCAGCAGGTTGCGGTTAGGTTGCTTGATGCCGTTCCAGAAGAACTCTTTCTGCGAGTAGATCGCATAGTGAGCCGGGTCTTCATGGATGATCGCGCGAGCCAGCACGGCCATGTCGTGAGCCGACGAGTAGTGCTCAGGGTTCGGCAGACCGGTCGGGTTCATGAAGTGGCTGTTGGTCATGCCCAGGTCGGCCACGGTTTTGTTCATCATGTCGGCGAACGCGTCTTCGCTGCCGGCGATGTGCTCGGAGAGCGCAACACTGGCGTCGTTGCCCGACTGAATGATGATGCCGTGCAGCAGGTCGCTGACGGTGACTTGCGAGCCGACCTTGATGAACATCCGCGAACCGCCGGTACGCCAGGCGTTTTCGCTGACGGTCACCGGATCGTTTTCACCGATCTGGCCACGACGGATTTCCAGGGTCGCGATGTACGCGGTCATCAGCTTGGTCAGACTGGCCGGCGGCAGACGCTGGTCACCATTGTTCTCGACCAGCACGTTGCCGCTGCTGGCGTCCATGAGCACGTAGGATTTAGCGGCCAGTTGTGGTGGCGACGGCATCATCTCGACCGCGAAAGCGGCAGGCGAGAGGAGCAGCGGGACTAGCAGACACAGGCGTTTGGCAAAGGTGGTGATGTTCATCCGTCTCTCGAAATCGCTAATGGAAACTGCCCGAAGGCAAAACTAATCAGATGGCCTTCTAACGGGCCATCGCGTGTTCAGTTGCTCACTCAGAACCCTTGCCGGGCTTTTGTTCTTCAACGAGCCAACAACCAGGTTCACCCCCCAAACCGCAAGCGAACCCTCAATCAGGTACTACGTATTATTCGGCGGTGACCACGCTCGGCGAACCGAGATTGGCCAGGCGCACGCTGTTCTGCACTTGCTGGATTTCACCCTGCGAACCGATCGGCCCCAGGCGCACCCGATGCAGCGTCTGTTGATTGCGCACGATCGAGCTGATGAACACCGGAGCGCTCACCATCCCGCTGAGCTTCGATCTCAGGAGTTCTGCAGCGTCCGGGTTGGCGAACGCGCCCACCTGCAGATACTGGCCAGAGGCTGGTACAGAAGCGTTTTTTTTTGCATCAATCTGCACGGGCACCACGGCGGCCGCGTGTTGCTGCGGCGGTGGCGTCCATTGCTCGACGGTGCCGGCCGAAGCGGTAATCGTCGGCGCGGCATTTTGCGCTACTTGCGGCTCGTTGAGCATCAAAGGCGCCGGACGGCCCTTTTGTGCCCACCACTGTTGCGGATCGATGCCTTCGACCTTGACCCGCGCGGTGCCGGTTTCGGCGTAACCGAGTTTTTTCGCGGCGGCGTAGGACAAGTCGATGATGCGGTCCGAGTAGAACGGCCCGCGATCGTTGACCCGCAGGATTACGCTTTTGTTGTTGTCCAGGTTGGTCACCCGAACGTAACTTGGCAGTGGCAATGTCTTGTGAGCGGCACTCATGCCGTACAGGTCATACACCTCGCCATTGGCAGTGTTCTGACCGTGGAATTTGGTGCCGTACCAGGACGCTGTGCCCGAGGCAACGTAGGTCTTGGATTCTTGCAGCGGGAAGTAAGTCTTGCCCAGCACGGTGTACGGGTTGGCTTTATAAGGACCGGAGTGCAGGGTCGGCGTGGCATCCGGGATGCGCGATACGTCGACGTCCCACCATGGCGCGCCGTCTTTGTGGGCACGGTTGATGTCCAGGCCAGGCGTTGCGCGCACGGCCGTTGAAGACTTTTGCGTCGGCGCGCGGCTGGTCGAACAACTGGCGACCAGCACCGCCAACGCGGCGAATGCCATCAGCTTCAGGGGTTTATTCATAGGCAATGCCCGCATTACTTGACGCCCCGTGCTTGGACCAGCTGTTCAGACAGTTGATGTACGGCCATGGCGTACATCACGCTGCGGTTATAACGCGTGATTGCGTAAAAATTCTTCAGGCCCATCCAGTATTCGGGGCCATTGTCACCTTCCAGGCGGAAAGCCGTGACCGGCATATCATCGCGCAGCGCATCATGACTCGACCAGCCCAAGGCTCGCAACTCCCCGACCGTTTTAGTCGGCTCGATGCCCGTCGTCAAACCTTCATCCACTTGTTCGCCACGCACATCAGCGCGGCTGACCACCGGTTCGCCGGCGACCCAGCCGTGACGCTTGAAATAACTGGCGACGCTGCCAATGGCATCGACCGGATTGGTCCAGATATTAATGTGGCCGTCACCGTCGAAGTCCACCGCGTAGGCTCGAAAACTGCTCGGCATGAACTGCGGCAAACCCATGGCGCCGGCGTAGGAGCCTTTGAGGGTCAGCGGATCGACCTGCTCTTCCCGGGCCAGCAACAGGAATTCACGCAATTCCTTGCGGAAGAATTCGGCACGAGGGGGATAGTCGAAACCGAGGGTCGACAAAGCGTCGATCACCCGGAAATTTCCGGTATTGCGGCCGAAAAAGGTCTCAACGCCGATGATCGAGACAATGACTTGAGCCGGCACGCCGTATTCCTGCTCGGCACGGGCCAGTACCGCCTCGTGCTGACGCCAGAAATCCACACCACGGGCGATGCGCGCGTCGGTGATGAACATCGGGCGATATTCGTGCCACTGCTTGACTCGTTCGGCGGGTTTCGAGATCGCGTCCAGAATCGACTGCTTACGCTCGGCTTCGCGGAACACGCCCATCAGCTGTTCACCGGCAAAACCGTAGTCGCGGGTCATTTCACCGACGAATTCGGCCACCTGGGGTGAGCCTTCGTAGTCGCCGGCCAACGCGTCCTGCGCTGTGCCAAGGATGCTTACCAGGCCGACCCACGGCGCGTATCGAGTCGCCCAGCCACGCATTACTTGCATTGACATCTTCACCTTATTCAAACCTGTGCGATCCACTTACGATGGGTATGGATCGACATCAAAACCCCAAACGCTGACAGCAGCGTCACCAGCGAAGTTCCTCCGTAGCTAATAAACGGCAACGGCACCCCCACGACTGGCAACAGGCCACTGACCATACCGATGTTGACGAAAACGTAAACAAAAAACGTCATGGTCAGGCTGCCCGCGAGCAATTTTCCGAACAATGTCTGGGCCTGGGCGGTAATCACCAGCCCACGACCGATCAACAATAGGTAAATCAGCAGCAGTGCGCAGATACCCACCAGGCCGAATTCCTCGCCCATGACCGCAATAATGAAGTCGGTGTGGCTTTCCGGCAGGAAGTCCAGGTGCGACTGAGTGCCGAGCAGCCAGCCTTTGCCGAACACGCCGCCGGAACCGATGGCGGCTTTTGACTGAATGATGTTCCAGCCCGTGCCGAGCGGATCGCTCTCCGGATCAAGGAACGTCAGGATTCGCTGCTTCTGGTAGTCGTGCATGATGAAATACCACATCGCCACGGCCACCGGTACGGCCGCCGCCAGCACACTCATGATCCAGCGCCAGCGCAACCCGCCCATGAACAAGACGAAAGCGCCACCGGCGAGAATCAGCAACGAGGTGCCGAGGTCCGGCTGCCGCACGATCAGGATGAAGGGCAAGCCGATCAGGAACAGACTGACACCCACATGCTTGAGCTGAGGCGGCAAGGTGCGCTTGGACAAGTACCAGGCGATAGTCGCAGGCATCAGGATCTTCATGAACTCCGAAGGCTGGAAGCGGATCACACCCGGAATGTTGATCCAGCGCGTAGCGCCCATGGCGTTGTGGCCCATGACGTCCACCACCACCAGCAACAGCACGCCGATCACATAACCGACCGGCACCCAGCGGGCCATGAAACGCGGCTCGAACTGGGCGATGACGATCATCGACACCAGGCCGATGCCGAACGAAGTGGCTTGCTTGGCCAGCAGGTCCCAGCTCTTGCCACTGGCCGAATACAGCACGAACAGGCTGCCGGCAGCGAGGGTCAGCAGCAGGATCAGCAACGGGCCGTCGATGTGCATGCGTTGCAACAGCGTCGCACGGCGACGCATCACATCCTCACTGGAGAGGATGCGATCGAAATTACTCTTCACGGGCCGTAGCCTCCGCACTGATAGGGCTGGCGTATTCGGCCTTCAACCGACCGTCCTGATCCAGAAGCCAGGCGTCCATGACTTGACGCACTACGGGCGCGGCGACGCCAGAACCGGACTCGCCGTTCTCGACCATCACCGACACCACGATTTGCGGATTGTCGGCCGGCGCGAAGCCGACGAACAAGGCGTGGTCGCGGTGGCGCTCCTGAACCTTGGAGCGGTCGTACTTCTCGCCCTGCTTGATCGCGACCACCTGGGCCGTACCACTTTTCCCGGCGATGCGGTATTGCGAACCGATCGCCGCTTTGCGTGCCGTACCCCGGGCACCGTGCATCACCTGCTGCATGCCGTGGTTGACCCTGGTCCAGTCGGACGGGTCACGCAGGATGATGTCCGGCATCGGGTTTTCATCCTTCGGCCGCTCGCCTTCGACGGTCTTGGCCAGGTGCGGGCGGTTCCAGATGCCTTTGTTGGCCACCAGCGCGGTGGCCTGGGCCAGTTGCAGCGGCGTCGACTGCATGTAGCCCTGACCGATTCCCAGAATCAGTGTTTCGCCCGGATACCAGGCCTGACGCCGGGTTGCACGCTTCCACTCACGTGTAGGCATCAGCCCCGGCGACTCTTCGAACATGTCCAACGAAACCTTCTGACCGATTCCGAACTTGCTCATGTACGCCGACAAGCGATCGATTCCCAGCTTGTGGGCCAGGTCGTAGAAGTAGGTGTCGTTGGACCGCATGATCGCCGTGTCCAGATCGACGTAGCCGTCACCGGTACGGTTCCAGTTACGGTATTTGTGATCGTAGTTGGGCAACTGGTAATAGCCGGGGTCATACACTCGACTCGACGCAGTGACGACGCCGGCATCCAGACCGGCAATCGCTACCGCCGGCTTGATGGTCGAACCCGGTGGGTACAAACCGCGCAGCACGCGGTTGAACAGCGGCCGGTCGATGGAATCGCGCAACTCGGAATAGGCCTTGAAGCTGATGCCGGTGACGAACAGGTTAGGGTCGAAACTCGGCGCACTGACCATCGCCAGGACTTCGCCGGTTTTCGGGTCCAGCGCCACCACCGCGCCACGACGACCGCCAAGTGCCGCTTCGGCCGCCTCCTGCAATTTGATGTCCAGGCTCAGGACGATGTCCTTGCCGGGAATCGGATCTGTACGCTTGAGCACGCGCAGTACGCGGCCGCGAGCGTTGGTTTCGACTTCTTCGTAACCCACCTGACCGTGCAGCTCCGGCTCGTAGAAACGCTCGATGCCGGTTTTGCCGATGTGATGGGTGCCGCTGTAGTTGACCGGATCGAGGGATTTCAGCTCTTTCTCGTTGATCCGCCCCATGTAGCCCACCGAGTGCGCGAAATGCGCGCCCTGCGGGTAGTGACGCACCAACTGCGCGACCACTTCCACGCCCGGCAGACGGAACTGGTTCACTGCGATGCGGGCGATCTGCTCTTCAGTCAGCTCGAACAGGATCGGCACCGGCTCGAACGGCCGACGCCCCTGACGCATGCGCTTCTCGAAGATCACCCGGTCCTCGGGCGTCAGCTCAAGCACTTCGACGATCACATCGAGCACTTGCTGCCAGTCGCCGGACCGTTCGCGGGTCATGCTCAGGCTGAAGCTGGGCCGGTTATCGGCCACCACCACGCCATTGCGGTCGAAGATCAGCCCGCGTGTCGGCGGAATCGGCTGCACATGGACGCGGTTGTTTTCCGACAAGGTCGAGTGGTATTCGTACTGAATCACCTGGAGGAAATACAGCCGCGCGATCAGCACACAGATCAGCAACACCACCGCAATAGCCCCGAACACGACGCGGCCACGCACCAGACGGGCGTCTTTTTCGTGGTCCTTGATGCGGATCGGCTGAGGCATGAGGGCAGAACTACTTGTGGTAAGGATGGCCGGACAGGACTGTCCAGGCACGGTACAGCTGTTCGCCGATCAGAATCCGCACCAGCGGGTGCGGCAACGTCAACGGCGACAACGACCAGCGCTGATCGGCCCGCGCACAGACTTCCGGCGCCAGCCCTTCGGGGCCGCCAACCATGAAATTCACCGTGCGCGAGTCCAGACGCCAGCGATCGAGCTCGACCGCCAACTGCTCGGTGCTCCAGGGCTTGCCATGGACTTCGAGGGTCACAACACGCTCATTTGGCCCGACCTTGGCCAGCATGGCTTCGCCTTCCTGACGGATGAAGCGCGCCACGTCGGCGTTCTTGCCACGGGTATTGAGCGGTATTTCCACCAGTTCCAGCGCCAGCTCGGACGGAAGACGCTTGGCATATTCATGCCAGCCTTCTTCCACCCACTTGGGCATGCGGGAGCCGACGGCGATCAGTCGCAGTCGCACAGCGGTCCCTTATTGCTGGTCTTTGTTGAGCTTGACGAAATGCTCATGGGTGTTTTCCGGGCTGTGGTGAGCCGCGTTCAGAGCACGGCTCTGCTCTGCACCGGACCACAGACGCTCGAGGTCGTAAAACTGACGAGCCGATGCGGTCATCATGTGAACGATGACGTCATCCATATCCAGCAGCACCCAGTCGCTGTCGCCCTTGCCTTCTTCACCCAACGGCTTGACGCCCAGGGCTTTGACGGCTTCGCGGACTTTATCCAGCATGGCGCCGATCTGGCGGTTGGAGGTACCGGTCGCGATGATCATGTAGTCCGTGATGCTCTGCTTTTCACGAACGTCGATGACCTGAATGTCCTGGCCTTTCACGTCTTCCAGGGCGGCTACGGCCACCTTGACCAGCTCATCACCCTTCAGTGGCTCGGTGGTGAGAACCGGCTCAGGCAGCGGGGCGCTTTTGAACGTGCCTTTGCGCTTTACTTTAGTTACGTCTTTGTTCGTCATATAAAACTCGTTTTGCTCGTATGTTCGGGCGCTTCGGTACACGCGTTCACGTGTTTTGAAGCGCTCCCTTTTTCAGTTCGACGCACGGTAGAGACCGTGCGCATCGATGTAGGCCAGGACCGCGTCGGGCACCAGGAAACGTACCGACTTACCGCTGGCCAGCAGTTGACGGATCTGGGTGGCGGATACCGCGAGCGGCGTCTGCCAGACGAATGCAATCTGTCCGCTCGGCCCTTTGAGGGCCAGCGGGTCGCTCACCGAGCGAGCCGCCAACAGATTGCGCAAGGCATCCGGCGGTTCGCTGTCGGCATCCGGGCGTTGCAGCACCAGGATGTGGCAATGCTGGAGCAACTCTTCCCAGCGGTGCCAAGTGGGCAGGCCGCAAAATGCGTCCCAGCCCAAAAGTAGAAAAACCTGGTCAGAGGCGGCCAGTTCGGCGCGCATCAGTTCCAGGGTGTCGATGGTGTAGGACGGTTTGTCCCGCTGCAATTCGCGGGCGTCCACCACCAACGGCGCCACACCGGCCACCGCGCACTCGACCATCGCCAGACGGTCCTTTGCCGACACCTGCGGCGTACCGCGATGCGGCGGCCTGGCACTGGGTGTCAGGCGTAACTCATCGAGCGCCAGCGACTCGGCGACCTCCAGCGCACCGCGCAAATGGCCGATGTGCACCGGGTCGAACGTCCCGCCCAGCACGCCGATGCGTCGAGGCGCAGGCTCGCTGGCGGTTTGCGGGGCTGCCTGTTTGAGGTCGCCCAAGTCAGACTGACGCCTGGCCGCGCAACTGGCCATCACCGACCACGATGTACTTCTCGCAGGTCAGACCTTCGAGGCCCACCGGGCCGCGGGCGTGCAGCTTATCAGTAGAAATGCCAATCTCGGCACCCAATCCGTATTCGAAGCCATCGGCGAAGCAGGTCGGTGTGTTGATCATCACCGACGATGAATCGACTTCCGCCACAAAACGCCGGGTATCGGCGAGGTTTTCGCTGACGATCGAGTCGGTGTGATGCGAGCCGTACTGATTGATGTGTTCGATCGCCTGGTCCAGCCCGTCAACGACGCGGATCGAAAGAATCGGCGCCAGGTATTCGGTGTTCCAGTCTTCTTCGCTGGCCGCCACCGCATCGATGATCGCCCGGGTGCGTTCGCAACCGCGCAGTTCGACGCCTTTTTCGCGGAACTGTGCAGCCATCGACGGCAGGAAATCCTTGGCAACGGCTTGATCCACCAACAGCGTTTCCATCGCGCCGCAGATGCCGTAGCGGTAAGTCTTCGCGTTGAACGCGATGCGCTGGGCTTTCGGCAGATCGGCGTGGGCGCTGACGTAGACGTGGCAGATACCGTCCAGATGTTTGATGACTGGCACGCGGGCATCGCGGCTGACGCGTTCGATCAGGCCACGGCCACCACGGGGCACAATGACGTCGACGTATTCCGGCATGGTGATCAACGCGCCAACGGCCGCACGATCGGTGGTTTCGACCACTTGCACTACGGCAGCCGGCAGATCGGCTTCGGCCAGGCCGCGCTGGATGCAGGCGGCAATGGCACGATTGGAATTGATTGCCTCGGAGCCGCCACGCAGGATGGTCGCGTTGCCGGACTTCAGGCACAGGCTCGCGGCGTCGATGGTCACGTTCGGCCGGGATTCGTAGATGATCCCGATCACGCCCAACGGCACGCGCATCTTGCCGACCTGAATACCCGATGGCCGATAGCTCATGTCGCGAATCGCGCCGACCGGGTCCGGCAGTGCCGCCACCTGACGCAAACCGACGATCATGCCGTCGATGCGCTCCGGGGTCAGCGCCAGACGCTCAAGCAATGCCGGCTCAAGACCATTGGCGCGGCCCGCGGCCAAATCCAGCTCATTGGCCGCCGTCAGCTCGACGCGTGCAGCGTCCAGCGCATTGGCAGCCGCCTGCAACGCGCGGTTTTTCTGCGCAGTGCTGGCACGGCCAATGACGCGAGAAGCTTCACGGGCAGCGCGACCCAAGCGGGTCATGTAGTCAAGAACGGACTCAGTCATTGTCTGTGGGGGTCTTTGCTAAGGTCTTGGTAAAGAGTAAAGCGGCAGATTATAGCTGTCGCGTCCCGGGACTAACAGCGGTGACGGGCGGATGGTCGAAATGGAGGGCAATTTGCCGACGTTCAGCCGGGATTAAGCTGCAAATTGTTATCATCACGACTCAATCAGCCTTGATAAACACCGTTCATCATGTCCAACCTGACTGTTCGAGCGTCCGCTGCACGCCTGCCCACGGGGCTCCCGGACGCATTTTTCGACCGCGACGCGCAAACCCTGGCCCGGGATTTACTCGGGAAGGTCATCCGTCATCGGGTCGGCGACCTGTGGCTGAGCGCTCGGATTATCGAAACCGAGGCCTATTACTGCGAAGAAAAAGACAGCCACGCGTCCCTCGGCTACACAGAAAAACGTAAGGCTTTGTTTCTGGATGGCGGGCACATCTATATGTATTACGCCCGCGGCGGCGACTCCCTCAACTTCAGCGCCCAAGGGCCGGGCAACGCGGTGCTGATCAAATCCGCCTATCCATGGGTCGATGAGTTGAGCGGGCCGGCGAGCTTGGCGCAGATGCTGTTGAACAATCCCGACGCCCAAGGTCGCCCTCGCCCCTCGCAAAAGCTCTGCGCCGGGCAGACATTGTTGTGCAAGTCGCTGGGGTTGAAGGTGCCCATCTGGGATGCCAAGCGTTTTGACCATGAAGTGTTGCTGGTCGAAGACATCGGCCCAGCGCCTGCCCAGATTATCCAGACCACGCGCCTGGGCATTCCCCACGGACGCGATGAGCATTTGATGTATCGCTTCGTCGATGCGGCTTACGCGCCGTATTGCACGCGGAACCCGCTGCGACGGGGGCAGGTCGAAGGTCGCGACTATTTTTTGCTGTCCTGAACAATGAATATCCCCCTTGTGGGAGCTTGTAGTGTTTTGAAGATTGCGTTCGTCCCATGGGACCAATGAACATCAGAGGGAGTTGTTTTTATGGGCCCATGGCTCGATAGCGTGACCGGTTGGCTGGCGGCTAACCCGCAATGGCTGGCTGCGGCGGTGTTCATTGTGGCTTTTGTCGAGTGCCTGGCGATTGCCGGGTTGATCGTGCCTGGCACAGTGTTGCTGTTCGCCGTGGCGGTACTGGCCGGCAGCGGGGCGCTGTCATTGAGCGAAACGCTTTTGCTGGGGTTTGTCGCTGGCGTGCTGGGCGACATCGTTTCGTACTTCATCGGTCGACATTTCCACCAGAACATCCGGCGGCTGCCGGGGTTGCGCCACCATCCGGAATGGATCGCCGGCGCCGAGGCGTATTTCCAGCGCTACGGTATTGCCAGCCTGCTGGTCGGACGCTTTATCGGCCCGCTACGCCCGATGCTACCGATGGTCGCCGGGATGTTCGACATGCCGTTCCCGCGCTTCGCCGCTGTCAGCTTGCTGGCCGCCGCGGGCTGGAGCGTCGCTTACTTGCTGCCTGGCTGGGCCACGGGCGCGGCGATTCGCTTGCCATTGCCCGAAGGTTTCTGGCCTGAAGCAGGGATCGTCGCCGGCAGCATTGCGGTAATGATCGGCTTGAGCGTGACCAGCAGTCTGCGCCGCCATCGCCACGCCACCGCCTATATAGCCAGCCTCGGCCTGTTGATTCTGGCGGGGCTGTTTATCGGCTACCCGCACCTGACCGCGCTCGATCAAGGCGTGATGACCCTGGTTCAGGAACACCGCAGCCCGATGCTCGATGAAGTGGCCGTCACCTTCACGCTGATCGGAGAGTTCCGCAACATGCTGGTGTTCAGCGCCCTGCTGACCGGATTGCTGCTGCTCACCCGGCAGTGGCGCCAGGCGATTTTTGCCGGTAGCGCCCTGCTCTTCACCGCCCTCGGCAACACGTTTACCAAGCAATTTTTCGCCCGCATACGCCCGGAAGTACTCAGTGATCCGCTGACCAGCTACAGCATGCCCAGCGGCCACGCTTCGGGCTCCTTCGCGTTGTTCCTGGCCCTCGCCGTGCTGGCCGGTCGCGGTCAGCCGCCGCGGATGCGCCTGACCTGGTTGCTGCTGGGTTGTTTGCCGGCCCTGGCGATTGCCCTGTCCCGGGTGTACCTGGGCGCGCACTGGCCAACGGATATACTGGCCGGCGCGATGCTGGCGGCGTGCGTGTGTGCCGCCAGCCTGTGGCTGAGCCAGCGCCAGACACCGCTCAATGCCATGCCGCCCAAGGTCTGGTGGCTGATATTGCCGGTGATGGTGGCGCTGTTCGGGTTCTTTGCATTGCGGCATCTGCCGCATGCGATGTTGAGATATGCCTATTAGGCTAATACCTAATGAGGTACACGCCATCAGAGTGCAGGACTGATGGCGTTCTTTTACTTGCGCACCTCGCCCGGCTTATCAACAATCTTGATCACGAAGTTGACAGGGGCATTATTGAACGCGTCATGCTTGGTGGCGTTTGGATCAACATCTTTAAAATGCACTTTCCCCTTGTCGTCAGCGAGATAGAGCGGCCGACTATTAAGCTCACTCACGAGCTGCACATACACAGGACCGGCAACAAGATCATCAAAACCAGCTCGCTCCACCCCGTGCTTGCGTATGGAAAAACTGGAACCTTCCAAACCGCCATTCATGTAAAGATGATGGGTTCCGGCATCAACCGTTAAACGACTACCTTCATAGGCACCTCGAATAACGGCCAGAACTTCATATTTGCCAGCCTTGGGCACAAATTTCAACAACAAGGGTTTGTCATCCTCATGATCGGCCAGCGTCAGAATACTTGCACTGTCGTGACTCGCCAACGCCACCTCCACGTCCAGGCGCTCGCGCCGGGTGATTCGCGGGTCGCGCAGCCGAAGCTTCAGGCGCTGCTGGTTGAGTACCACCGGCATGCCGTTGACGTAAAGATTAGCGGTAAATGCGTTGCTTTGATTTTCCAGAGACATGGATCACCTCAATGTGCTTTTCACACAATTCTTGTTTTTTCAGCAATACGTGCGGAATTCAGTCCGTTGCCGAATATTTTATAAGTCGTGTACTAAATGGCCGCCGGGGCGTCTGAAACATCGGCAGCCGTTCCGGAGACTGAAAGTTTTACTCGCTTGCGCTTACGGCGCGCGACAACCATTGAATCTGCATAGTAAGCAGCGGCGTAAATAATATTAGCCGTATTAGACTCGGTGCCCGCGTGCTTTAAAATATAACGCCCGGCAATATCATCCCAAAACACCCATTCATCTTCATAAATTGTCATAACCACATCCATATAGTTAACAGTTAATTCGCCTCATGCGAATAGCTGCAAACTACTGATTGAGCTTTACGAAGACAATAGTGGCGAACCAGACAACTTAATACAAAGTACAACTAGGCAAACAACTCACCCTGCAACTCATCCAACAACGCCTGAATCGCATCCAGCCGCTGCTGGGGATCATCGAGTTGCAGCAGGTCGATCTTGTCCACTTCGGCAAATGGCAGCAGATAGGCCAGCTGATTCGCCAGCGACTGTTGCCCGGTCGCTTCGGTGCCCATGTTCAACGCCTCGACCATCGGGTGTTCGGCCAAGGCTTTGAGCAGGGCGACCAGGTCCGCGTCTTCATCCTGCAGCGGCTGTTCAGGTTCATCTTCCAGCCATTCGATGTCAGCGAGGGTCAACTGATCGCGCTGCACTTCGGTGCGCAACACATGAAAACGCCGCCCACCCTGCACCCGAATCCCCAGCAGGCCATTGTCCTGTTGTTTGAAATCAGTGATCAACGCTTCGCAGCCCACCAGCGCATAGCCGGCCGGTGCGATGCCCACTTCTTCGCCGTCGAGAATGCACACCACGCCGAAGCCGCCGCCCTGTTTCATGCAGCGGCTGATCATGTCCAGGTAGCGCGCCTCGA
Organism: Pseudomonas sp. LBUM1660; assembly: GCF_059695935.1. NCBI lineage: Bacteria > Pseudomonadati > Pseudomonadota > Gammaproteobacteria > Pseudomonadales > Pseudomonadaceae > Pseudomonas > Pseudomonas sp. LBUM1660. The sequence goes on from NZ_CP166795.1 coordinate 5,573,304, forward strand.
AGATCTGCAAGTCGAGGATGCAGCCAGGAAACAGCACTGTGTTCAACGGAAAAAGCGGCAAGTTCATAGACATTTCCTTACACCACCATCGACACCGCCAACGGCAGGAACACCGCCGTGGCCACACCCATCAGACTCATCGCCAGCGCCGCGAAGGCGCCGCATTCTTCACTTTCCTGCAAGGCCACCGACGTGCCGACCGCATGGGCGGTCATGCCCAGCGCCATGCCCCGGGCTTCAGGGCTGTGCACGCCCAGCCGGGTCAACAGACTCGGGCCGAAGATCGCACCGATCACGCCGGTGATCAACACGAACACCGCGGCCAACGCCGCGACACCACCGATCTGCTCGGCCACCAACATGGCAATCGGCGACGTCACTGACTTCGGCGCCATGGTCATCAGAATCATGTGTTCGGCGCCAAACCACCAGCCCAACAACACGCCCATGCCCGTGGCAACCACGCCGCCTATCACCAGCGTAGTAAATATCGGCCAGAACAACTGCCGAATGCGTCGCAGATTGAGGTACAGCGGCACTGCCAGCGCAACGGTCGCAGGTCCGAGCAAGATGCTGAGGATCTCGGTGCTCTTGCGGTACTCGGCAAAGGTGATCCCGCACACCGTCAGCACGCCGATCACCAACAACATGGAGACCAGCACCGGCTGCAGAAAGACCCAGCGGGTTTTCTCAAAAGCTGCCAGCACCAGCTGATAAGCGCCCAACGTAATGCCGATGCCGAACAACGGGTGATGAATCACCGAATCCAGCGCGCCGTGCCAATCGAGGATCATGGGCGATCTCCGCGATGGGCATGACGCTTGACCATGCGCTGCATCAGCACCCCGGCAAACGCCATGGACAACACCAGCGACAACACGAGCGCGCCGACGATGGCCCAGAAGTCCGCGGCGATGTCCTTGGCATAAACCATCACGCCAACGGCCGGCGGCACCAGCAGCAAGGGCAAATAACGCAGAAGGCTGCTGGCCGCCAGGTTCAGCGGCTCGCCAACTTGCCCGCGCGAAATCAGGTACACCAGCAACAGCAACAGGCCGACAATCGGCCCCGGCAGCACCGGCAAAAACAAATGGTTGATGGCTGTGCCCAGCAATTGGAACAGCACCAGCCAGGTCAGGCCACGTAACAACATCCAGCATCTCCCGCACGCGCTCCCCACCAAAAAGGGGCCGGGCATTATAAGCACGTCAACGCTATGGATCGGCATTCGCCAAAAGCATGGTCAGTTGACCGGAGCAATTTGCCATGTTGATCTAAAGTGGTTCACAGGGAGGCCAAATCCCCCCACTCGAAAAACTATAAATCCGATGAAACCCAAGGAGAGTCTCAATGCCCTATGTTCCCGTTGCAGAGCTCAAAGATTATGTCGGCAAGGAACTCGGACGTTCCGAATGGCTCACCATCGATCAGGAGCGCATCAACCTGTTCGCAGAAGCCACAGGCGATTATCAGTTTATTCACGTCGACCCGGTCAAAGCCGCGCAAACGCCATTTGGCAGCACCATTGCACACGGATTCCTGTCGCTGTCGCTGATCCCGAAACTGATGGAAGACATCCTGATCCTCCCTCAAGGGGCGAAGATGGTGGTCAACTATGGGCTGGACAGCGTGCGTTTCATCCAGCCAGTGAAGGTCAACTCCAGGGTTCGGCTCAAGGTCGACATGAACGAAGTCATCGAGAAGAAACCCGGCCAATGGCTGCTCAAAGCCACCGCCACGCTTGAAATCGAAGGATCGGACAAACCGGCGTATATCGCCGAGCCGCTGTCCCTCTGTTTCGTCTGACACAGGCCTGATTGCGAAACAGCTCACGCTGTTTCGCGCCGTGTCTCTGCCGTGTCTCTATAAATGCGACACATAGCTGCGGCATACTCCGTCGCATAATTGCCCGGATCCCGCTATGCGCTCACTTGCACTCCTCGCCTTGACACTGTTGCTCACCGCTTGCGGCGATGGCGAATCGCTGCTGCCCCCGGATGCCCGCTTGCCGGACGGCGGGCGCTATCGCGGTGATCTGGTCAACGGTTTGTTGCAAGGCCAGGGCCGCATCGACTACCCCAACGGTAGCTGGTACGCCGGCGAGTTCGACAAGGGGCAATGGCATGGACAGGGCGAATGGCATGGCAGCAACGGCGAGGTCTATCGCGGCCAATTCAATCAAGGCCTGTTCGACGACAAGGGCACACTGACCACCAGCGGCAGCAGCTACACCGGCGGATTCAAACTTGGTCGCCGTGACGGTGAAGGCACGCTCAAAGAAAACGCGATGACCTATCGCGGTGAATTCAAGGCCGATCAATATTCAGGGCTCGGTCGTCTAGAACTCGACGACGGCAGCACCTACCAGGGCCAGTTCGCCCACGGCAAACCCAACGGTGAAGGCCAGCGCGGCGACGCCAGCGGCAATCAGTTCACCGGGCACTTCAAAGACGGTCAGCTGGAAGGCAACGGGACCTTCAACAGCGCCGACGGCGACATCTATGTCGGTGGCTTCAAGAACAATCAACTGCACGGCAAGGGCCGCTACGAAAACGCCGACGGCGATGTCTGGCTGGGCCAGTTCAAGGAAGGCTCGCTGAACGGCAAGGGCGAGTTGATCGGCGCTGACGGCAGCCATTACATCGGCCAGTTCAGCGACTGGCGCTTTACCGGCCAGGGTCGATTGAACCTGCCCGATGGCAGCTTCTACATCGGCCAGTTCGACAGTGACAGCTACTCGGGGCGCGGCACCTTGGTGCTCACTGATGGCACGGTACAAAGCGGTACGTGGATCAATGGCCAGCGTGTTCGCGATGCCGATGGCAAGTTGCTGCCCGACACCCTGGAACTCGGCTTGCTGGCCCAAGGCCGGCTGCTCGATGACGCCTTGACCAACGTGCCGGCCTCGACCCCGGTGGTCGAGCTGTACACCTTGACCCTGGGCGGCGACGGCAAGCAGAGCGTGTTCCTGCGCGAGTCCGATTACGTCAGCAACATGCTCAGCAGCCGCTTCGGCGCCTTCGGCCAGATCCGCCTGGTGAACCATCGCGATCACCTCGTCGACCGACCGATGGCCACCCGGGAAAACCTGCGCCGCGCCGCGATGACCCTGGCCGAACGCAGTGGCCCGGAAGACTTGATCTTCATCTACCTGACCAGCCATGGCAGCAGCGAACATGAGCTGGTGCTCGATCAGCCGCGCATGGAGTTGGCCGACCTGCCGGCCGACGAACTCGCCGCCGTGCTCGCGCCGCTGAAAAATCGCGACAAGATCGTGGTGATTTCGTCCTGCTATTCCGGCGGCTTCATCCCCGCGCTCAAGGATGAACGCACGCTGATCATGACCGCATCGCGCGCTGATCGGGTGTCCTTCGGTTGCTCGGAAGAAGCCAACTTCACCTACTTCGGCGATGCGCTGTTCGCCAAGGCGCTGAACCAGACCGACGACCTGGAGCAAGCCTTCAAGCTGGCCAAGGCCACGGTGGCGGAACGTGAGCTGGCCGACGGCTTCGAAGCCTCTGAACCGCAGATCTGGGCGCCGAAAACGGTCCTCTCGCACTGGCAGCTTTTACGCAAACAGCAGGCACGAAAAGCGCTACAAAGTGTCTCTATCAGCAGCAAGGACGCAAAGAGCAACTAAGCTGAACAGTATCAAGGGGGAAACACTATGTACTTGACGCCTCAGCATGTATTGCTTGCCGGAGCTACCGGATTAACCGGTGAGCATTTGCTTGATCGACTGCTCAATGAGCCAACGATTTCAAGGGTACTGGCTCCCTCACGCCGGCCGCTGGCTGAGCATCCCCATCTGGAAAACCCGGTCGGCGACCCTGCGGTGTTTCTGCCGCAACTGAACGGTCGCGTCGACATCGCCTACTGCTGCCTCGGCACCACGATCAAACAGGCCGGCTCGGAACAGGCGTTTCGCGCAGTGGACCTGGACATGGTGGTGGCGTTCGCCAAACGAGCAAGGGAAATGGGCGCACGGCACCTGATCGTGATCAGTGCCTTGGGGGCCGATCGCAGATCCTCGGTTTTCTACAACAGGGTCAAAGGCGAGATGGAATACGCATTGCGCGCGCAGGACTGGCCGCAGCTGACCATTTGCCGACCTTCCATGTTGCTGGGCGAACGACTCGAACCGCGCACGGTCGAGCAACTTGTCGGACCGTTGTCGCGCTTGATCCCCGGAAAATACCGCGGCATCGAGGCCTGCCAACTGGCCCGCGCCATGTGGCGGCTGGCGCTGGAAGAGCAGGATGGGTTGCGGATTGTCGAGTCGGATGAACTACGCAAGTTAGGCAAATAATCCTGTGGTGTCTGAGCGGGCGCCTTCGCGGGCAAGCCTCGCTCCTACACAGGCAACGGAGAACCTGTAGGAGCGAGGCTTGCTCCCGAAGAGCGCAACACCGATTCAAATCCGAACGCTACAACCCACCCGTCGCCTGAAAACTCACCCCGATCACCGTCAGCAATGACAACGGCAATAACAGTGTGTCGAGCAACGCGCTGGCTGGCAGGTCGACGCCGGGGTAGCTCGGCGCTTCGGCGCCAAACCGGTCCATCGCGCAGCAACCGCCATTCATGGCATACAAATCCAGACGCGTCCCCGCATACACCACCGGAGCGCCCGGCTTGGCCGCGTCCAGCGTGCGCGCCGTGGCGCAACCCGTCAGTTGCAGCGCCAGCAGAACAATCAGCAGCTTATTCATCGCTGCTCAAATGGTGTTCGCCCCAGCGCGGCAGCATGTCTTGCGGGATGTTCAGCAGGTTGAGAATCCGTGCCACGACAAAGTCGATCAAGTCATCGATCGTCTGCGGCTGATGATAGAAGCCCGGCGATGCAGGCAAAATCGTCACACCCATGTTCGACAGCTTGAGCATGTGCTCCAGATGAATGCTCGAATACGGCGCTTCACGCGGCACCAGAATCAGCTGGCGACGCTCTTTCAACGTCACATCGGCAGCCCGCTCGATCAGGTTGTTGCAGGCACCGGTCGCGATCGCCGACAAGGTTCCGGTGGAACACGGCACCACCACCATCGCCGCGGGCGCACCGGAACCCGAAGCCACTGGCGACATCCAGTCTTCCTTGCCGTACACCTTGATCTGGCCGGCGGCCGCGCCGGTGTATTCGGTGAGGAAGGCCTGCATCGTCTGCGGTTTGGCCGGCAGCGACACGTCAGTCTCGGTGGCCATCACCAATTGCGCCGCCTTGGAGATCAGGAAATGCACCTCGCGGTCTTCGCGGATCAGGCAATCGAGCAGACGTAAACCATACTGGGCGCCCGAAGCGCCGGTCATCGCCAGGGTGATGCGTTCCGGGCCGTTGTTCATTGCAGCGCCTCGGCGAGTTTGCCGTGCAGGCCGCCGAAGCCGCCGTTGCTCATGATCACCACATGGGTGCCGGGCTGAGCCTGGCTCTTCACGCGCTCGATGATGCCTTCCAGGGAATCGCTGACGATCGATGGCACCGTGCACAGCGCAGCGGTCGCGCCCAGGTCCCAACCGAGGTTGGCGGGGGCATACCAGATCACTTGATCGGCATCGACCACGCTTTCCGGCAGGCCGTCGCGGTGAGCGCCGAGCTTCATGGAATTGGAGCGCGGCTCGATGATCGCGATCAACGGTGCATCACCGATGCGTTTGCGCAAGCCGTCGAGGGTCGTGGCGATGGCGGTCGGATGGTGAGCGAAATCGTCGTAAATGGTGATGCCACGGACTTCCGCGACTTTCTCCATCCGGCGTTTCACGCTTTTGAACGCGCTCAATGCAGCGATACCCATGGCAGGCACCACGCCAACATGGCGAGCCGCTGCCAATGTGGCCAGGGCGTTGGCGACGTTGTGCTGACCGGTCATGTCCCAATCGACCACGCCTTGGGCGACGCCTTCGAACATCACTTCAAACTTCGAGCCGTCTTCGCTCAGCAGTTTGACCTGCCACTGACCGCCGGCACCGGTGGTTTGCACCGGGGTCCAGCAACCCATCTCAATGACGCGCTGCAACGCCGGCTCGGTGGTCGGGTGAATCACCAGGCCTTCGCTCGGGATGGTCCGCACCAAGTGGTGGAATTGCCGCTCGATGGCAGGCAGATCCGGGAAGATGTCCGCGTGATCGTATTCCAGGTTATTCAGGATGGCCGTGCGTGGGCGGTAGTGAACGAACTTGGAGCGCTTGTCGAAGAACGCGCTGTCGTACTCGTCGGCTTCGATGACGAAGAACGGTGTGTCACCCAGACGCGCCGACACCGAGAAGTTTTGCGGCACGCCGCCGATCAGGAAACCCGGGCTCATGCCCGCATGTTCCAGCACCCAGGCGAGCATGCTGCTGGTGGTGGTTTTGCCATGGGTGCCAGCGACGGCCAAGACCCAGCGACCTTGCAGCACGTGGTCGGCCAGCCATTGCGGACCGGAGACGTAAGGCAGGCCTTTGTTCAGCACGTATTCAACGGCCGGGTTGCCCCGGGACATGGCGTTGCCGACCACCACCAGATCCGGCGCCGGATCGAGTTGGGCGGGGTCGTAGCCTTGGGTCAACTCAATGCCCTGCGCTTCAAGCTGAGTGCTCATCGGCGGATAGACGTTGGCATCGGAGCCCGTCACGTGATGGCCCAGCTCTTTGGCCAGAACCGCCATCGAACCCATGAAAGTGCCGCAGATACCAAGAATATGAATGTGCATAGTCGACCTCGTAAAACATGGCCGCAGGTTAGCGTAGGGAGGGGAAAATCGCACCTTTGTTTCGGGTCAACGCAAAACCCGTAGGAGCGAGGCTTGCCCGCGAAGGCCATAACACGGTTCCGCTAATACACCGCGTAATCGTTCTTCGCGGGCAAGCCTCGCTCCTACAGTGGTACGGCGTGCCTAGCGGGCGATACCGTGTTTGCGCAGTTTTCGATAGAGGGTATTACGGCTGACGCCGAGCTGCTCAGCGGTATGGGTCATGTGCCAACGCGTCTGCTCCAGCGCATTGAGCAACGCCAGGCGCTCGGCATCGTCCAGTGGATGTTCGGAAGGCTCTTCAACCGCCACAACCGGCACCGGTCGAACCTGACGAATCATCATCGGCAAATCCTCCAGCCCGATCCGCCCGTCATCACACAACGCCGCCAAGGTGCGCAGTACGTTGCGCAACTGCCGCACGTTCCCTGGCCAGGCGAAACCCAACAAGGCTTGGCGTGCCGGGCCGTCGATCTGCACGGTTTCCCCGCCCGCTTCTTCGGCAAGCAGGAAATCAAGCAACTGCGATTTATCACTGCGTTCACGCAACGCCGGCAACGCAATCTCCAGCCCATTGAGCCGGTAATACAAATCCTCCCGAAAGCTGCCGTCCTGCACCCGCTCCAATAAGTTACGGTGTGTGGCGCTGATGATCCGCACGTTGACCGACTCGGGCTCGCCGCCAATCGGTACCACCTGACGATCTTCCAGCACCCTTAATAGCCGGGTTTGCAACGCCAACGGCATGTCGCCGATTTCATCGAGGAACAGCGTGCCGCCGTCCGCCTGCTGCAACTTGCCGCGCATGCCTTCCTTGCGCGCGCCGGTGAAGCTGCCGCCGCGATAACCAAACAGTTCGCTCTCGATCAGGCTTTCAGGGATCGCCGCGCAGTTCAGGGCGACGAACGCTTTCTCGGCCCGCTGGCTGGCCTGATGCACGGCTTTGGCAAAGGCCTCTTTGCCGGAACCGGTTTCGCCATTGATCAACAGCGGCACGTCTCGCTCGAAGACTCTCAAGGATTTGCGGAAATCTTCCTGCAACGCGGCATCGCCCAGGCAGATGCCCGACAGGCGCGGACGCTCGGCAATCGCCGTGCCGGGCACCACCGGCACCGGAATGCTGCGCGGCTGCCCGCGCAACACGGCAAACAGGCTCCGCCCGTCACGGGTGCGCAATGGCCAACTGGCGCTGGCGTTGACACTTGCGCGGCCGAGCAAGTCATCCAGCGAGCAATCGAAAAATACCTCGACCGGCTTGCCCAGCAATCCGCCGCGAATGTGCCCCAGCAGGTTCAGCGCACTCTGGTTGACCGCGCTGATGCGCCCTTCCCCGTCGAACGCCAGCAATCCTTCGCTGAACAACCCGACGGACTCCGCCTGCAAGTGAAAACGCAGCAACCATTGATTGTCGAAGTAGCGCAGGAAATAGCAGCTCTCGATCATCTTCGCCGAGAGATTGACCAGGGCCATGGTGTGGAACTGGCTTTGACGTGAGACTTCGTGACGCGCCGAGGACACGTCGAGCACCGCCAGCAGCTCGCCGTGAGGGTCGAACACAGGGCTCGCCGAACAGGTCAGGCCGGTGTGGCGGCCGCGAAAGTGTTCGTCCTGGTGGATGGTCAGCGACTGGCGCTCGACCAGGCAGGTGCCGATGCCGTTGGTGCCTTCGCACGCTTCGCTCCAGTCGGCGCCGAGCCACAGGCCGGCGCGCTCGAAGATCTTGCGCTCGGCAGGCGCGGTGACGCAGTTGAGGATCACCCCGCGGGCGTCGGTCAGAAGCACGGCATGACCGGCACCGGAGAGTTGCTGATGCAGGCTGGTCATTTCGTTGCCGGCGATGTGCAGCACTTGCTGCAAGCGTTCGCGGCTTTCGAGTACGCGGCCGTGCTCCAGCACCGTCGGTGCCATCGTCAGGGCCGGGTCGAGGTGATAATCCTCAAGACAACGCAACCAGGAGCGGGCGATGGACGGGTCGCTGCCAGGACCGTGCAGGTGGGATTTGCCCTGGGTTACGGTCAAGACTTGCTGGGCATGGCGACTCAAATGGTTGTCGTGCATTTCTTATTATTCTCCCCGAGAGCTCGGCGACCCGTGGTTGAGGTGATGCCGAGCATCCTCCAGCCTAGCCTGCATTGCAATGCTGGCAAGACCGCCCGGTCACAGGTTGCGCCAGAAGCGGTACAAAGTGTCACCAGGGCTGTACCGAAAGCGTCACAGGCAGCGTCCGCCGGTCCGACAAAAACCGCGTAAAGCCTTGATTTGTCTGACCTGCAAGGCAGTGGCCCGACCTTTGCTCTACGCTTATAACAAGCGCACAAGCGCTCTCTCTTATAAGTACAAAAGCCAAGGAGAAAACATCATGCGTTACGCTCACCCCGGTACTGAAGGCGCTATCGTTTCGTTCAAGAGCAAATACGGTAACTACATCGGCGGCGAGTTCGTCGCGCCTGTCAAAGGTCAGTACTTCACCAATACCTCGCCAGTAAATGGCCAACCGATTGCCGAATTCCCGCGCTCCACGGCCGAAGACATCGACAAAGCCCTGGACGCTGCCCACGCGGCTGCCGATGCCTGGGGCGCCACGTCCGTCCAGGCTCGCTCGCTGGTGCTGCTGAAAATCGCCGACCGCATCGAGCAGAACCTGGAATTGCTGGCGATCACTGAATCCTGGGACAACGGCAAAGCCGTGCGTGAAACCCTCAACGCCGACATCCCGCTGGCCGCTGACCATTTCCGCTACTTCGCCGGTTGCATCCGCGCTCAGGAAGGCAGCGCCGCCGAGATCGATGGCAACACTGTTGCGTATCACATCCACGAACCACTGGGCGTGGTCGGCCAGATCATCCCGTGGAACTTCCCGATCCTGATGGCCGCCTGGAAACTCGCCCCGGCCCTGGCTGCCGGTAACTGCGTGGTGCTCAAGCCTGCCGAACAAACCCCGCTGGGCATTACTGTGCTGATGGAGCTGATCGGCGACCTGCTGCCGCCGGGCGTGCTCAACGTGGTGCAAGGCTTCGGCAAAGAAGCCGGCGAGGCCCTGGCCACCAGCAAACGCATCGCCAAGATCGCCTTCACCGGCTCGACTCCGGTCGGCTCGCACATCATGAAATGCGCCGCCGAAAACATCATTCCGTCCACCGTGGAGCTGGGTGGGAAGTCGCCGAACATCTTCTTCGCCGACATCATGCAAGCCGAAGAAACCTTCATCGAAAAAGCCGCCGAAGGCCTGGTGCTGGCGTTCTTCAACCAGGGCGAAGTGTGCACCTGCCCTTCCCGTGCATTGGTGCAAGAGTCGATCTACGACGACTTCATGAAAGTCGTGATGAAGAAAGTGTTGTCGATCAAGCGTGGCGACCCGCTGGACACCGACACCATGGTCGGCGCCCAGGCGTCCGAGCAGCAATTCGACAAAATCCTTTCGTACCTGGAAATCGCCAAGGGCGAAGGCGCCGAGCTGCTGACCGGCGGCAAGGTGGAAAAACTCGAGGGCAACCTGGCGACCGGGTATTACATCCAGCCGACCCTGCTCAAGGGCACCAACAAAATGCGTGTGTTCCAGGAAGAAATCTTTGGCCCGGTGGTGAGCATCACCACGTTCAAGGACGAAGCCGAAGCCCTGGCGATCGCCAACGACACCGAGTTCGGCCTGGGTGCCGGCCTCTGGACCCGCGACATCAACCGCGCCTACCGCATGGGCCGCGCCATCAAGGCCGGTCGCGTGTGGACCAACTGCTACCACCTGTACCCGGCACACGCCGCGTTTGGCGGTTACAAAAAGTCCGGCGTCGGCCGTGAAACCCACAAGATGATGCTCGATCACTATCAGCAGACTAAAAACCTGCTGGTGAGCTACGACATCAATCCGTTGGGCTTCTTCTAAAGCGGCGCGACACCGCGTAACGGCTTTCGCGGGCAAGCCTCGCTCCTACAAGAGCCTGGTTTGCTCGCGATGGCGCCCCCCTCACACCTAACATCGCCCTGCCGCTCTGGCACGGGCTTTGCGTGCCCGCTCTACACGAAAACGTCGTACCGCAAGTCCAACAGATCAAACAATAAAAAAGACAGCGAGGACTTATGACTTCTTCCACACAGCTCAAACCCACACTCGGCACCCTGCATCTATGGGGCATTGCCGTCGGCCTGGTGATTTCCGGCGAGTACTTCGGCTGGAGTTATGGCTGGGGCACCGCAGGCACCCTGGGTTTCCTCGTCACCGCATTGATGGTGGCGACGATGTACACCTGCTTCATCTTCAGTTTCACCGAACTGACCACCGCCATTCCTCACGCTGGCGGGCCGTTTGCCTACAGCCGTCGGGCCTTTGGTGAGAAAGGCGGATTGATCGCCGGCATCGCCACCCTGATCGAATTCGTCTTTGCGCCCCCGGCCATCGCCATGGCCATCGGCGCTTACCTCAACGTGCAATACCCCGAACTTGATCCCAAGCTCGCGGCCGTTGGCGCGTATTTCGTGTTCATGGGCCTGAACATTCTCGGCGTCAGCATCGCCGCCACCTTCGAACTGGTGGTCACCGTGCTGGCAGTCGCCGAATTGCTGGTGTTCATGGGCGTCGTTGCGCCGGGCTTCAGCTTCAGTAATTTCGCACTTAACGGCTGGTCGGGCGCCAACGAGTTCACCATGGGCTCGATCCCCGGCATCTTTGCGGCGATCCCCTTTGCGATCTGGTTTTTCCTGGCCATTGAAGGCGCGGCGATGGCGGCTGAAGAAGCCAAGGACCCGAAACGCACAATTCCCAGGGCTTATGTCAGCGGCATTCTGACCCTGGTGTTCCTGGCCATCGGCGTAATGGTCATGGCGGGCGGCGTCGGCGACTGGCGCCAACTGTCGAACATCAACGACCCGCTGCCTCAGGCAATGAAAGCGGTGGTCGGCAACAATTCAAGCTGGATGCACATGCTGGTGTGGATCGGCTTGTTTGGCCTGGTGGCCAGTTTCCACGGGATCATCCTTGGCTATTCGCGGCAGTTCTTCGCCCTGGCGCGTGCCGGTTACCTGCCTCGCGGCCTGGCCAAGCTCTCGCGTTTCCAGACCCCGCACCGCGCCATCCTCGCTGGCGGCGTAATCGGCATTGCGGCGATTTACAGCGACGGCCTGGTTAACCTGCAAGGCATGACGCTGACGGCTGCGATGATCACCATGTCGGTATTCGGCGCCATCGTGATGTACATCATCAGTATGCTGAGCCTGTTCAAACTGCGTAAAACCGAACCGAACCTGGAACGCAGCTTCCGCGCGCCGGGCTATCCGATCGTTCCGGGGATCGCGCTGTTTCTGGCGGTGGTGTGCCTGGTGGCGATGGCGTGGTTCAACCCGCTGATCGGGTGCGTGTTCCTCGGCTTCATGGCGGCCGGTTACTTGTATTTCCATCTGACCGCCAAGCAGCGCTTCGACGCACCGGCCGATGCGATGCTCGAAGGCGTCTGAGTTGCACCGGCGCCGGGCCTGTTGTCCGGCGCCTGCCATATAGAAGTGCACGCAGTTCCCCTGTGGGAGCTAGCCTGCTGGCGATTGCGGTCTGACAGTCAGCATCGATTTTGAATGACACACTGCAATCGCCAGCAGGCTGGCTCCCACAAGGGAATGTCAGGGTATCAAGACTTCTACACATCAGGAGGACACCGTCCCATGGCCCAATTTGCCCACTCCGTCGGCGCCCAGACCTACCGCTTCGCGAGTCTCAAGGACGTCATGGCCAAAGCCAGCCCGGCGCGCTCCGGGGATTTCCTGGCCGGCGTCGCCGCCCTCAACGATGGCGAGCGCGTAGCGGCGCAAATGGCCCTGGCTGACATCCCCCTGACTCACTTCCTGCAGGAAGTATTGATTCCTTACGAGACTGATGAGGTCACCCGGCTGATCATCGACACGCATGACAAACACGCGTTTACGGCCGTCAGCCACCTCACCGTCGGCGGTTTTCGCGACTGGCTGCTCAGCGATGCGGCCGAAGAACAGAGCCTGCGCGCCCTGGCGCCCGGCCTGACCCCGGAGATGGTCGCCGCCGTGTCGAAGATCATGCGCGTGCAGGATCTGGTGCTGGTGGCGCAAAAAATCCGCGTGGTCACGAAATTCCGCGGCACGATGGGCTTGCGCGGGAGGTTATCCACGCGCCTGCAACCCAACCACCCCACCGACGAACCGGCCGGCATTGCGGCGAGCATTCTCGACGGCCTGCTGTACGGCAACGGTGACGCGATGATCGGCATCAACCCGGCCACAGACAGCATCGCGTCGATCTGCGCCATGCTGGAAATGCTCGACGCGATCATCCAGCGCTACGAAATCCCGACCCAGGCCTGCGTGCTGACCCACGTCACCACCTCCATCGAGGCGATCAATCGCGGGGTTCCGCTGGACCTGGTGTTCCAGTCGATCGCCGGCACCGAAGCGGCCAACGCGAGTTTCGGCATCAACCTGAATGTCTTGCAGGAAGGTTACGACGCCGGGCTGAGCCTGAATCGCGGCCCCCTGGGCCAGAACCTGATGTATTTCGAAACCGGCCAAGGCAGTGCCCTGTCAGCCAACGCCCACCACGGCATCGATCAACAGACCTGCGAAACCCGCGCCTACGCCGTGGCGCGCCATTTCAAGCCGTTCCTGGTCAACACCGTCGTAGGATTCATCGGCCCGGAATACCTCTACAACGGCAAACAGATCATCCGCGCCGGCCTTGAAGATCACTTCTGCGGCAAGCTATTGGGCGTACCGATGGGCTGCGACATCTGTTACACCAACCACGCCGAAGCCGATCAGGATGACATGGACACCCTGCTGACCCTACTGGGCGTGGCCGGGATCAATTTCATCATGGGCATCCCAGGCTCCGATGACATCATGCTCAACTACCAGACCACCTCGTTCCACGACGCCCTTTACGCTCGCCAGACGCTGGGCCTGAAACCGGCGCCGGAGTTCGAACAATGGCTGGCGAGAATGGGCATCCTGACCCAGACGGACGGCAAGATTCACTTCGGCGACAGCCTGCCGCCAGCCTTCCGCCAAGCGATGGCGCAACTGGGATGAGTGTTGAAATGGATAAACCACCTGTTGATCCAGAAAATCCGTTGCTGCAACTGCGTCGCCTGACCCCGGCGCGGATTGCCCTGGGTCGAACCGGCACCAGCATGCCGACGAGTGCGCAACTGGATTTCCAATACGCCCACGCACAAGCCCGGGACGCGGTGCACTTGCCATTCGACCATGCAGGGCTCAGCTCACAACTGGCCGAGGCCGGGCGCGAGAGTTTGCTGCTGCACAGCGCCGCCACGAACCGGGACAGTTACTTGCAGCGGCCCGATCTGGGGCGAAAGTTGAGTGATGAGTCGGCGCAGATCCTGCGCGGGTACGCACAGGCAAAACCTGGGGGTGTGGACCTGGTGATCGTAGTTGCCGATGGCTTGTCGGCGCTGGCCGTTCATCGCCATACCTTGCCGTTTCTGGCGCGGATGCAAGAGCAGATTGTGGCTGAAGGCTGGTCCGTTTCACCGGTGGTGCTGGTGGAGCAAGGCCGGGTCGCAGTGGCCGACGAGATTGGCGAACTGCTCGGCGCGAAAATGGTGGTGATCCTGATCGGTGAACGCCCTGGCCTCAGTTCGCCGGACAGCCTGGGGTTATATTTCACCTACAGTCCTAAGGTCGGGCTGACCGACGCCTACCGCAATTGCATCTCCAATGTCCGGCTCGAGGGCTTGAGCTACGGAATGGCGGCACACCGTTTGCTGTACCTGATGCGTGAGGCTTGCCGGCGGCAACTGTCGGGGGTCAATCTGAAGGATGAAGCCCAGGTTCAGACGCTGGAGTCGGACACAGGTGCAGACATGAAAGGTAATTTCCTACTGAGCCCGCCGAATACCTGAACCGTTTCCGCATTGCGTTTCTGTTCCGGTTTCAGGCAGGATCGATGCACGGCTGCCCGAGTGAAGAACCGTTCGCCGTCAGAGCACGTGAAGACAGCCACTTGAAGATGAGACCTATCGATGCGGATTATTCAAGCGACCCTCGAACACCTGGACCTGCTGACCCCGTTGTTCGTCAAATATCGCGAGTTTTATGGCTCACTGGCCTATCCAGACTCCTCTCGGGCGTTCCTTGAAAAACGTCTGCGGCGCAAGGAATCGGTGATTTACCTGGCGCTGGCCGATGGCGACGACAAACTGATGGGGTTCTGTCAGTTATATCCGAGCTTCTCATCCCTTTCGCTCAAGCGCGTGTGGATCCTCAACGACATCTATGTCGCCGAAGACGCCCGCCGCCAGCTGGTGGCCGACAACCTCATCCGTACCGCGAAGAAAATGGCCAAGGAAACCAATGCCGTGCGCATGCGCGTTTCCACCAGCAGCAATAACGAAGTGGCGCAGAAAACCTACGAATCCATCGGGTTCAAGGAAGACACCGAGTTCAAGAACTACGTGCTGCCGATCAGCGACGAGCTCTGATCCTTGCAGCCAGGCCAATTTCTGTGAGAAGTGGGCACGTTCCCTTCTCGCAGAAAGGGTTATTTATTGTCACGCGACTTCCTGTCGCCCCATCGACATCCCCCGCTACAATCTCGACGCGCGTTTCACCACTCAGGCCGTATAATGCCGACCTTTTCGGCTTGTAAGAAAAACTACACTCGTCTGTAGGCTTTCGCGAAGTCATCCGCACAGGCCTGCTGAGTCTGGCCGTCACCACAGGTGCCCTCATGGATTTCAACCCGATCGACCTTATCCTGCATCTCGATGTTTACCTCGACTTGCTGGTGAACAACTACGGGCCATGGATCTACGCCATCCTGTTTCTGGTGATCTTCTGCGAAACCGGTCTGG
Source organism: Pseudomonas sp. LBUM1660 (assembly GCF_059695935.1). Classification (NCBI taxonomy): domain Bacteria; kingdom Pseudomonadati; phylum Pseudomonadota; class Gammaproteobacteria; order Pseudomonadales; family Pseudomonadaceae; genus Pseudomonas; species Pseudomonas sp. LBUM1660. The sequence goes on from NZ_CP166795.1 coordinate 5,588,851, forward strand.
TGGTGATGCCCTTCCTGCCGGGCGACTCCCTGCTGTTCATCGCGGGCGCCGTTGCGGCCGGCGGCGGCATGGACCCGGTGTTGCTGGGCGGCTTGCTGATGCTGGCGGCGATCCTCGGTGACAGCACCAACTACGTCATCGGCCGAACAGCGGGCGAACGCTTGTTCAGCAACCCGAACTCGAAAATCTTCCGCCGCGACTATCTACAACAGACCCACGACTTCTATGACAAACACGGTGGCAAAACCGTGACCCTGGCGCGCTTCCTGCCGATCATCCGCACCTTTGCACCGTTCGTCGCCGGCGTTGCCAAAATGCCTTACCCACGCTTCTTTGCCTTCAGTGTCCTCGGCACCATTCTGTGGGTCGGCGGTCTGGTGACCTTGGGTTACTTCTTCGGCAACGTGCCGTTCATCAAGAAAAACCTTTCGCTGCTGGTGGTGGCCATCATCCTGCTGTCGCTGGTACCGATGATCATCGGCGTAGTCCGCAGCCGCTTCGGCAACGCCGCGCCTAAAACCCCATCGCGCTGACTCGCGATGTGGTCCCTGAGCGCCTGGCGTCGCCGGCGCATCCTGGCCAGACACCCGATTGCCGACGACCTGTGGCAACGGGTGCGCCATCACTTGAGTTTTCTCGATGGCCTCAGCGCCGCGGAAGATCAGTGGCTGCGCGAAGCCTGCGTGCTGTTCCTGGAAGATAAACACTTGACCGCCCTGCCCGGCGTCGAACTCCACCAGGAGCAACGCCTGCTGCTCGCCGCCCAGGCACAATTGCCACTGCTGAACCTGGGCGATCTGAACTGGTATCAGGGTTTTCACGAAATCGTCCTCTACCCCGACGACTTCCTCAGCCCCCAACGGCATCGCGATGCCAGTGGCGTCGAACACGAGTGGGACGGCGAACACAGCGGCGAAGCCTGGCAGCAAGGCCCGATCATCCTTGCCTGGCCCGGCGTGATGGCCAGCGGCGGCTGGGAAGGCTACAACCTGGTGATTCACGAACTCGCGCACAAACTCGACATGCTCAACGGCGATGCCAACGGCTTGCCGCCGCTGCACCCCGACATGCGCGTCAGCGAGTGGGCCAAGGTCATGCAGCACGCCTACGACGACCTCAATCGGCACCTTGACCGCAATCCAGACGCCGAAACAGCCATCGATCCGTATGCAGCAGAAAATCCCGCCGAGTTCTTCGCCGTCACCAGCGAATACTTCTTCAGCGCCCCGGATTTGCTGCACGAGGCGTATCCTCAGGTCTATGAGCAGCTGAGGCTGTTTTACCGCCAGGATCCGTTGGCCCGGCTGCGGCAACTTCTGGCCAATGACCCGGTCTATCAGGCACACGACTAAGGTCTCTACGACCCTTGGTACGTAGCATCAACGGCGGAATATGCCTATAATCGCCGCCACTTTTTGGTCAATCCGGCCAAGTGTTTTTGGTCAACTAACGGGGGCAACGCCCAATGAGCTACAGCAAGATTCCGGCTGGCAAAGACCTGCCGAACGACATCTACGTCGCGATCGAGATTCCGGCCAACCACGCGCCGATCAAGTACGAAATCGACAAAGACAGCGATTGCCTGTTCGTTGACCGTTTCATGGCCACCCCGATGTTCTACCCGGCCAACTACGGTTTCATTCCGAACACCCTGGCCGACGACGGTGACCCCCTCGACGTACTGGTCGTGACCCCTTACCCGGTTACTCCAGGTTCGGTCATCCGCGCCCGTCCGGTCGGCATCCTGCACATGACCGACGACGGCGGCGGCGATGCCAAAGTCATCGCAGTCCCACACGACAAGCTGTCCCAGCTGTACGTCGACGTGAAGGAATACACCGATCTGCCTCCGCTGCTGCTGGAACAGATCAAGCACTTCTTCGAGAACTACAAAGACCTCGAAAAAGGCAAATGGGTGAAGATCGAAGGTTGGGGCGACGCAGAAGCCGCTCGCACCGAGATCATGAAGTCGGTTGCTGCCTACAAAGGCTAAGACGCCATGGGCCTCGTGCCTGTGACGACTTGAAAAAAACCCCGGTTGATCCGGGGTTTTTTGTGGGCGCCTATTAAGTGCCTTTTAAACAGGGCGTTTAGTTTCAGAGCGCTACGTTTTTTCTTGTTTAATTTGTTCCAAATACGTCTTACATCCGGTCGTAAATTTCCCTCGAAATTTGAACGGTTCGTTTATTCAAAGCCCGCCCCAGCGCCCGTAGACTCGTGTTTATGAAAAAGAACACTAGCGGCCCACGGTTTAAAGCGCTCCTCGAAAAAGCGAAAATAACGACGACAGGATTTGCCGCTTTCTTCGACACGGAGCCGCAAAATATCCACAACTGGTACACCCGCGGTGTGCCCGCCTACCGTATGGAAGAGGTCTCCAGACTACTGTCGGTAAACAGCGACTGGCTCAAGACCGGCGAAGGCCCACAAGACTCCAAACACCTGCGCCTGCTCGATGAGTCTGGCAACACCTTCGACGCCCAGGCCATTCGCGGCATCTACACGGTGGTCGAGCCCACCGATGTGGAACTGCCTCTCTACAAGGAAATACCCGTCACCCCGGGGTCCTGCAAAACCCACGTCGTCGAAGACCCCGGCCAATTCATCCGCCTGCCCAAAAGCCACCTCGACTCCCTGGAAATCAGATACACGGATGTCTTCTGCGTCCACATGATCGGCAACGGCATGGGCGAGCGGATTGAGGACGGCTCGACACTCGCCATCGACCGCGGACTGACCAAAGTGATTGATGGGGAAATCTATGCGATCGAGCATGACGGGATGCTGCGAATCAAATACCTGCACCGTATGCCGGGCAACGCCCTGAGGTTGCGCAGCTACAACAAGGCAGAACACCCGGATGAGATCTTCAATGCCGAGCAGATTGATAAGCAGAACATCAGGGTATTGGGATGGGTGTTCTGGTGGTCGACGCTGAACAAACGGCGGCCGGCGGTGCCGTTTTTGTAGCTCCCGGGCATTTTTACAGGCGAGCCCACTCCCACAGGCATCACACAATCCCTGTGGGAGCGGGCTCGCCCGCGAAAGCAATGGAACAGTCACCCTCAAATCCGGATGGGTTACTTGATCCCAAGCCTCCGATAGCCCTAAGACGCACACCACACTGGGAATCCCCCCAAAAAATCAGTATGCTGCGCCCCACATTTGCGCATCACCCCGCCCCGCGGCGCTGATCGCACCGACAAGGCAGATGACTTTCTCGCCGAGTCCCACAGCCGGACGCAAGATCCGGGTGTACGTTTTGAAGGCTGGCGCGGTTTACCAAAAATGAACCAAGCCAGTCCCCGAGAAGCCGGCCACAAGCCGGCTTTTTAATGCCTGAAAGACAAGCAGAATGCGGGCTTGATGCAAAGCGCCATATCTGACCCACACCAAGTTTCTGGTGTTAGCTTGACCGGTACTTAATCTTTCTTACACGTATTGCCTGATAACTGATGAGCAATCTGGCTCAAGTTGGCAAGGTGTTTGTCTGCATCGATGGCATCTGCATGCTGGCGCTGCTGGTGAAACTGCTCGTACTGCGACTCGGCGTATTGCTTGGCCATGTCGTGGGAGATCTTGCCGGCATTGTCGAGAATGTCGCGGTCGTTCAAAGTAAGGAAGCCATCTAGCTTTTTCACCCAGTCAGCCATGGACATGGGGATGCGGCGCATGGCCTGACCCTCGGCAAACACCAGGTATTGCTCGACCAGGTTGTTCAAGGCGCTGAGTTCTTCTGCCGAGAGGTAGTTCTTGGCGTTGGCGATATCCTGCTTGCGCACCTTAGCACCGCGCCAGTTGGTCAGGTCCATATGGGGTTTGCTGCTGTCAGCGCGGTGGTGAGTAAGCTCGGCAGCGGTTTGCCCGGTAATTGCCCAGTGCACTTTGTTTTGCACGGTTTTGAAGAAGCCGATGCTGGCATCCTGGGTTGGGTCGTAGTCCACGCTGGTGGCGTAGATATCGGTGATCTTCTGGTAGAAGCGCTTTTCGCTGGTGCGAATATCCTGAATGCGCCGCGTCAGCTCTTCGAAGTAATCGAAGGGCTGGTCGGGGTTTTTCAGACGCTCATCATCAAGCACGAAGCCTTTGACGATGTATTCGCGCAGCTGCCGGGTGGCCCATTGGCGGAAGCGGGTTGCCGTATGGCTCTGTGTAGTGGTCAACTAATCCCGGACACGACGTTAAGTTTTTCTTCGGCCCGAGCTGGCGCCAGCCCACCGTTGAATTGATGGGGTCGAATCCAGTTGTACCGATGCATCAAGAAATGGCTGATATCGCGCTGGGCTTCTTGGGCCGTTCTGTAACCCAGAGTCGGTATCCATTCGGTTTTCAAACTGCGGAACACGCGCTCCATCGGCGCATTGTCCCAGCAATTTCCCCGGCGACTCATGCTCTGGCGCATGCGATAACGCCACAGCCTCTGGCGAAATAAACGACTCGCGTACTGCGACCCTTGATCCGAGTGAAACAGCAGGCCCTGAGGCCTTCCTCGTTGTTCGTAGGCCATATCCAGCGCCTTGATAACCAGCTCGGCGTCCGGCTTTTCCGACAACGCCCAGCCCACCACCCGGCGCGCGCAAAGATCCATCACGACAGCCAGATAATGCCATTTCCCCTGAGCCCAAATGTAGGTGATGTCGCCGCACCACACTTGGTTGGGTGCCGGGACATCGAACTCCCGATTCAAGATGTTCGGGATATCCAACCGCTCAACCGTCGCCCGTTTATAAGCATGAGACCCTGGCTGTTTGCTCACGAGGTCAAGCTCACGCATCAAGCTGCGTACTTTGAACCGACCGAGTTGCTCACCATCGTCACGCATCAACGAGAGAATGCTACGGCTGCCGGCAGCACTGCGACTTTGCGAAAACAACTCGCTCACCCGGCTGCGTAGCCGAAGCCGTTCGACATCAGGCGTTCGACGCTTGAGGCGGTGGGCGTAGTAACTTGAGCGGTTGATTTCAAACACTTGGCACAGCCAATCAACCGGCTCGTGGACGCTCAGCTGATTGATCAGCGCGTACGCTCGTGATCTTCCGACATCAAGAGCGCGGTAGCCTTTTTTAGTATCGATTTCTCCCGTTCAAGGCGGGCGATCCGGGCTTCCAGCTCCTGGATTTTCTGCTGCTCTGATGTCAGCGCTTTGCTCTGCGGAGTAACGCCTTGGCGTTCCTTCTGAACCTGGTCAACCCAACGGCGCAGGGCCGACTCGCCGACGCCGAGTGAACGGCTGGCTTCGATGTAGCTGTAGTTTTGCTTGAGCACGAGGTCGGCAGCCTCGCGCTTGAACTCAGCGGAAAAGGAACGGCGTTGTTTGGTCATCTGACACCTCGATCTGGCGAGCATTCTCGCCTATATGGGTGTCCGGTTTCATTAGACCACTACACTGTACGCGATACCCCACCGAGATGATGGCGTCCAGATTGTAGTGTTTGAGGCTGCGTTTTACCTGGCGTGTGCCTTCTTGGCGAACTACTAAGAAATCCTTAGTGGTTGCATTTTGATCAAGCTCAGCCTCGCTGAAGATGTTCTTCAGGTGCATCAGCACGTTCTCTGGCGTGGTGCTGAACAGTTCCGCCTTAGGGCTTGGGTCAGCCATACAGACTCGTCGACAAAGCGCACATCCAGCCGGGTTTGCCCGTCTTCGCTCTGGTAGATGATGAACTGTGAAGTGTTGCTGTCGGCACCATCCGTGCTCATAGCTAAAATCCTTCCTTGACCAGCAGCACCTTCTGCACGTCGCTCCATAGGTGGGCTTCAAGGTCGTTTAATGTAATCAGGGTCATTTTTTCTCGAAAAATCTTGAGCAACTATTCGGTCGCCTGCACCGCTGGCAGGCTAGAGATGGGGCAAGTGTACTGGATCAAAAACGTAAAGTCTGGGCTTGTAGACCGCTAAAAATCTGTTAAAAACCGGTCTCGAACGGCAAGAGAATGGTGGCCGGCATGGGATTTCAGATCCTTAAAAAATCAATCAAACATTATGTTTCTTATAGATAAATTGATTGAAAACCAACCACAAATCATCATCATTTCTAATGTCCAAAAGGCCATTATCAGAGGCGCCTCTTCATGACCGTGTCCAAGACTCCTGCCGATAGAGAATCTCGACGACGCTCAACGCTTGAATACAAGACACTCATCGAAGCGGATGAGGCGCTGGTAGCGGTGGTTACAGAGCGGCTTGTATCGCCTCAGCGAGTAAAGGTAAGCCCGGATGATCTCGACTGCTCAGGCAATGTCTCGGAAAACATCTGAGCTTCCGATATTGGGCAGCAAGCCGCTGCCCAATTCAATTGTCCAACAGCCATCAGACAATTGGCCATCACGGATAACTAAACCCCTTTACCAACGTCAACTCCCCCACCGCCCGCATCGGCACCAGAAAAGTCTCCATCTTCTCGTTCGGCGTCCCCTCCTCCGTAATCACCGTCACCTGCGCCGTGGTCAGCGCCTGAACCGCCTCCTCCTGCCCTTCCTCATCACTGCGATACCCACCGCCAAAATAATTCACATACACCAAATACTGCCCCTTGATCGGCGCCGGCATGGCAAAAATCTCCGGGCCGTATCCCGTCGTCACATCCACATCCAGCGCCGCTCCATTCGGTGCAACACGGTCGCCATACCAAATATGCGCACCGTCGGGCGTGATGAGGTGCAGGTCCAGATCCGTACCATCGCTGTCCCAGGCCAACAGCACCCGCAACTTGGCCGGCGTAGCCCCACCACTGGCATTAAGAAACTGCGTCCGAGACCGTTGCTGTCCATCAGCACTACGAACTTCAACGCTGTTGCTGCCATTGGGAAACGAGAACGGTCGATCAAAGCGCCCGGCCGCATCAATTTTCAGCGGCATGCTGACGCCGTTGACGATCAACCTGCCGGGCTGACCTGACTTGGGCGCAGCTTTGATCTGGCCGGTAATCCGTGCAGTGTTGGCCTGTCCCACCGGGGTATTCACCGAAGAGGCCGGGTAATTAACCGTCTGGCGAAAGTTTTCACCTTCCCCCTCAGCCGCGCCGGTGCGCCAACCGCCAACGGGCGTATCGAGTTTCACGCCGCTCTCAGCCGCAAACACCGTCGGCAATACACAAAAAGAACAAAGGAACAGGAGGACCTGTGGATAACGGAGTTTCATGGCCTATTCCAGCAAGAGGTGGCGGGCGAGCCCTTCGATGTAGGTTTCATCCTGGCCGTTGGGATGTGCTTCGAAGGCCAGGTGCAGGTATTCGTGGGTCAGGTCGAGGCGGTCTTGCAGTGACAGCACGCCGCGCACGTAGATGCGTTGACGTTCGCGGTCGACGTAGGGGCGGCCGAAGACCAGGCGGCAGACGGCGAAGGTGCTGACGTCGTTGTAGCCGACCTCGCTTTCCAACCGCAAACGCCAGCCGCGGCGTTGCTTTTGTAGCCAGTCTTGCGCGGCGGGCAGTGCTTCGCAGGAGGCGACGGGATTGTCCCAGCGGCTGAGGCTGGCGCGTGGGTAGGCGTGCACCAGGATGGCGTCGTAGCGCTGGCCGGCGTTGGCTTGTTCGACGGCTTGCTGCCAGGAGAGTTTGTCCGGGCCGGGTTGGTCGGAGTGGTAGGTGACGGTGCTGCCGGCCATGACGAGGTCGCTGGTCCAGGCGGCGATGTAGCGTGATTCAGCGGTGGCTGGGCGTGGGGCGACGCGTTGACGGTTGCTGCTGTCGTCGATGCTCAGGCAGTCGCCATTGCGGGTGGCGTTTTGCAGCAGATAAGTGCGGATGGCGACGGCCAGGGCTTTGGCGGCTTCAGCGGGTTCGGGTTTGGCTTCGCGCTGGAGGACACGGGCGACGTATTCTTCGCGGTCCAGACGGGCGATCAGTTTGTCCTTAAGCAAAAACAGTTCGCCATCGCTGTGGATATCCAGCTGATTGCCATTGGCGAACTCGACGCGATAGTCGCCCTGCAGAGGCCCGGAAGAAACAACCCGATCCCCCGCAAGAACACGCCCGATCGGATAACGGGAAAACAGACCGACCTCGACACATCGTCCCGCGTCCACGGGCCAATCCACCGGCAACACCGAAGCCAACGCAACACCGTAATGACGAAGCACCATCTGACTGGTCCCGCGCCCGCCCGCCCAGATCGGCGTGCCGTCCGCCATCCAACCCGCAAACCCGCCCTGACGCGACGCAGGATCCTGATCGCCCAACCAGCTCCAGGTTTTCACCCGCAACCGGCCACCGAGTTCGCCCACGACATTGCCGTCAGCGGCGCTCAACACCACATCGAGCAACACCCGGCGCGCCTGATCCTGCGCCGGCATCACGGCCAGCACTTTCAGCAATTGCGCCACCGACACTCGCGTAGAAGGCTGCATCGAAGGCAAGTTCTGCAACCATTCCGGCGCCTGCCGTACCTGCCAATACTCCCGCCAGCCAGCCTCAGAAATACCCAGCCGCGCAGGTTCGAAATACAACCCGCACGACTTCACCAACGCCTGATCGCGTTCGATCTTGCCGCCCGCCGTGCAGCAATAAACTTCCTCTTTCGACTGCCCGCGACACTCGTAAGCCGGCTCGCGGGCGCCGGTATCCACCAACCAGCCGTACACAAACAACTTCCACAAACTGCCCAACGGCGCCTGCAAATCACTGGGCAATGGCTCGCGTGAAATCACCTGTGTCTGGCTCAACGAAATCAACTCGCCCTTGAAACCCAGGCGCAGCGGCTCCTCCTGCGCTGTCGCCAGCGCAGGAATCAAACACAGCAGCCACCAGACCAGCGCTCGTGGCATGTCAGTTGACCGTGACTTGGCCGAGGGCGGGTTTCTGTTCCTGAGCCTGGTGCTGCGGCGCGTAGACCTGAGTGAAACGCACCGGCGGCAGGTTGAACTGGCCTTTCTGCGAGAAGCGCACCAAGTGCCGCAGGCGCAGTTCGCCGCTCAAGGCATCGACCGGAATCGCGTAAGCCATCTGGCCCGGTTCGAAACGCGCTTTCTCCAGCGCGGTCGGCTCAGTACCGGCCTTGCCCATCAACTTGATGCCCCACGTGGTGCGTTCGACATCGGCGCCCGGCGGCAGCGGCACTTCGAGCATGCCGTAGCGCAGCGGTTTCGCGGCTTTGCTGGTGATGATCACTTCGTCCAGGTACAGGCTGTCGCTGGACAACGGCTTGCTGCCTATCGCTTCCAGCTTGAAGGTGAAGGCTTCGTCACCCGGCACCAGACGCGACAGGCGACGGGTGATGGTCACCGCCATCGGATCAACCAATGGCTGCCGGGTCTGGAAGCTCAACGCGGCGCGCAACGGACGTTCTTGCGTCCCGGTCAGCGACAACACGGCCGGCACCGCCGAAGCACCCTGCCACGTCCAGTACATTTCACCGGTGTCACCGTGTTGTTTTTTCCAGCCTTCACCTGGGGCCAGTGCGATAGTGGGCGATGCCTGCTCGATGCTGCGTTGCAACCAGGTCAGCGCCAGAGCGCGTTCCAGGGTCGATTGCTGTGGCAGCAAACGTTGCAACAACGCTTGCGCGTGAGCCTGATCGAAGGGTTGCAGCGACAGGTTCAAGGCTTCGGCAAACGGTTGGGAACTTACGGCCAGACGCTGTTGCGCATCCGGCAGTTGACGATTGAATGCGTCAGGCAGCGTCACCTTCGATTGCTTCGCCAAAGAGGCAGTCAACACACGAGCAGCCGCCAGACCCAGCGCGGAATCTGGATCGCTCATGACGATGCTGTCTTCTCCATCCTCCATCAGGTTCGCCGCATTGCCCTCGCCCGCTTTCGCCAGGTCATCCATCAAGCCACTGAGCAAGGTGTTGACCGGCAATTGCATCTGCTTGGCGAACGACAGAATCAGCGCCCGCTGCAACAGCGGCGTGTTTTGCGCCTGCTTGGAATACACCTCCAGCACCCGCTGCCAATGCTCCGGCGGCAGGCTCAGTTCCAGTGCTTTGCTGGCATGCCAGTCGGCGTAATAGGCGTAGGCAGTGAGGAATGCATCCGGCTCGCCGTCCATGCCCCACCAAGTGAAACTCGCCGACGGCCCGGCCATTTGCACCAGGCGCAGACGGCTGTTTTGCATGATCAGGCGCAAGCGATCGCGGATCTGCGGGTTCGACGACAAGGTTGGATACGCAATGCTCAACGGCAGCAAACGGCTCGCGGTTTGTTCGACGCCGCCGTATGGATAGCTCAGCAAATCATCCAGCGCCGAACGGAACAGCGCTTGCGGACTGTCATCCAGACGCAGGCGAATATCCGTCGCGTCCGCCGGCAAGGTCAGCGGCATGTCACCACTGGCCACGTCCAGGCTTTGGCTTTGCGTGACCTGCCAGCCTTCGCCGGTCGCGGTCAGGCGCACGGCCAGGGCGTCGGCGGTTTTGCCGTCCTGCACCAGTTCGGCAGTCCACTCGCCGGAGGTCAACGCAAACGCCGGCAGCGCGATGTAGTTGATGCCATTGTTCAGCGTTACTGGAACGCGTTGTTCCGTGCCACCGTAATGAATCACCAGCTCGGCCTTGACCGGTTTTTCGGCCTGGCTGAACGCGAACACACCGAGATCCGGTTTGTCGCCATTGCGGAATTGGGTCGGACCGCTCCATTTCAGGTACAGCGGTTTCTCCGAGCGCAGGAATTGCTTCTTCTGCCCGACCTGGCCGTCATCGGCAATGGCCCGGGCTGTGATGCGCCAGCGGGTCAGCGAATCCGGCATCTTGAAGGTGAAGCGGATTTTGCCGTTGGCGTCGGTGATCAATTCCGGTTCCCACGCGGCGGTATCGACGTCTTCACGGCGCGGCCGCTCCAACACTTTCACGCCCCGCTCGCTGCGGTTGGCTTTGCCCGGTGCACCGGGGCTACCCGGCAACGCAACGTCGTAGCTGATGAACGACAGACTGGCGCTGGTGCGCACGTTGTTGCGGCGCGGGTGGTAGAAGAACTGGTCGATGGTCGGCGCGACTTCCGGTTGCAGCGCGTAGACCATTTCATCGACCACGCTGACCGTCAGGTGTGCCGGAATCGGCTTGCCGGCGAACTGGGTGGTCAGGTCCACCGACACGGTATCGCCCGGCTGATACGCCTCTTTGTCCGTAACGATGGCCACGTCGATCTGCGGCGCAATCACCTTGATGCCAGCGTTCTGGAAACTGTATAAACCGCCCTTGGTGTACAGCACCGAGAACGTCAGGTTCGGCGCGAAGGTGTCCTTCACCGGGATGCGCGCGCGGTATTGGGTGTCGCTGAGTTTTTCCATCTTCAGCCAGTCACCGCCCTTGGACAGCAACGCCGTGGCCTCAACTTTGTCCCGCTCCAGGGACAGCAGCGCATCGCTGACCGGCTCGGGGAAAGTGATCAACGCCAAGGCTTCGTCGCCCGCCTTGTACTCGGGTTTGTCGAGGACGATTTCCACGGTGCCAGGCACGGCTTTGACACCGTCGCCGGTCACCGAATGGCCGGTGGCGCCGACGACTCGGCCATGGTCATCCTTCAACGTCAGGTTGTAGGTGCCCGGACGGTCGAAGGCCAAGGTGAAGCCTTTATCCGTCGCAGCGAGTTTGCCTTCGCCGGTGCTCTGATCCTCCAGACGCACCCAACCGTAACTGCCCGGCGTGACTGCTTTGGTCTGCTCGCTGCCACCTTCATTCAAATAGCTGAACGCAACCTTGTCGCCCACTGCACTGAACCGCTGCGGAGCGCTCAAGCGGAAACTCGCGGCGCCACGGTCGATGAGGATTTCCTTGGTGGTCTTGACCCGATACGCCGCGCCGTCGCTGGCGAACACGGTGAGCATGTAGCGGCTCGGTTTGTCGGCGGCCGGCAGGTCGAGGGTCGCGTTGCCTTTGCTGTCGGTGGTCAGTTCGGTGCTGGTCAGTTCAACCGGGAATTGCCCGAGGTATTGCAGCTCGTTGTCGACCATCGACAATTGCTGGGCGCGCAGGCTCAGGGTCAGTTTGGCATCGGCCACCGGTTTGCCGTCCGGGTAAAGCAGCACGAGGCTGCCCTTGACCGGTTCGCCGGTGCGGTAATCCTGCTTGGCCAGGTTCAGGGAAATCTCGAAGTGCGGCTTGATGTATTCGGCAACGCGGAAGGCGCTGCTGTAGGCCTGATCCTTGTAGCTCAAACGCAGTTCATAACCACCGGCCACGGCGTTGTCCGGCAACTGGAATCGGCCTTGGGTGCCGGCCTTGGAATCCAGCTTCAGCGCCAGCGATTGCAGCGCGGTGCCGGTGGCATCGAGCACGGTCACGTTGACGTCGGCAGCGGTCGGCAACACCGAATCCCGGGCGTTCTTGAACTCGCGACCGACGATTTTCAGCGACACCCAATCCCCCGGCCGATACAGCGGCCGGTCGGTGAAGGCATAGAGTTTGGTGTCGTAGATTTCGCTGTCGTAATAGAAGTTCTCGGAGACAAACACCCCGCCCTCTTCGTCCTCGCCAATCACAAACGAACGCTCGGGGCTGACGTGTTTCAGGCGCAGCAAACCATCGGTATCGGTGGCGCCGCTGCTCATCACGCCCAGGCCATCGGTCCACAACACATTGACCTTCGGCACCGAACTGCCCTCGTGCTTGCGCGCAGCCCAGACCACCAATTCATCACCGGCAATCTTGCTCACGGCGACGGTGTTGGAAACGAAGACCATGGTGGTCGCACGGTACTTGCCGATCAGCGCTTCCACCAGATAAAGACCGGGTTTGAGGTTGCCCAACGGGATGTACACGTTACCCGGTGCAACGCTGACGAACTCGCTGGACGAACCGGCCAGGTTCACACCGGTAGGCGGCTGGATCGGTTTGGCTTGCCACAGCGGATAACGGAACTGACTGACCACCGGCAAACCCGGAATCAGCGCGAATTGCGGATGAGCGTCGTAAGGCGTTGGCGCGGCAATCGCGCTGCCCATCTTCAGTTCCGGCACTTCCTCGGTGACTTGTTTACGCGATTCGTAGGAAAACGCCCGTTGCATCACGCGACGGGATTTGCGGTACCAGTTGTCCCACAGGTACGCGAGGGTGTTCGACAGGCCTTCGCCCTTGAACTGACCGTCGCTGACCACCCGGTGCAGGTTCTTCTGGCGCTTGAGGAAATCCAGCGGCTTGTCGATGCGATACACCCGAATGTCGGCGCCGCCGTAAGGCTCCATGCGGAACCGACGGTAATCGCGGCCCGGCGCTTCGAGGCGAACCATCGCCTGCTCGTCGCTGGCGAAACTGCTGTCGGCCAGCAGGAAAAAGCTTTCACCGGCCACCGGCGTGTAGCCGCTCGGCTCGACCGTGTCTTCGGCGTTGACCGCCGAAAACGGCAGCACCAAAACCAACAGCAGAGGCAGGAAACGCAACATGCGGGCACCGATCATTGGGAGAGAAAGTTCAGTCGATAGACGCCGATGAAGTTGGGGTTGGCTGCGTCGGGTATCCATCGGGTGTCCTTCCATGTCATGAGTTGCTGCAGGCTTGCGGAGCGCATGCCGTTGTCAGTGGGGGTGGTGGTGCCGGTGTGATAGGCAATGAAGCGGCCCATCCAGATCATCAGGTGCTGGTCGTCGCCCTGATCGAAAAACATCAGGTCGCCGGGCCGGGCTTGCGCCAGGTCGCGACCGATCAGATGGCTGTTGAACTGAATCAACTTGATCGCGTTGACGTAGGGCCCGACCTTGCCGCCGCCCTGCTGCCATTGCTGGGCGAGACCGCGTTGGGCCTCGCTCAATTGCAGTTCCGGCGGCAGGTAGCGGTTGGACAGGCCATTGCTGCGCAGCCATTTGTCGTCATGGACTTTCAGCGCTTCGTTGGCGGCGAACCGCACCAGCCCGGCGCAGTCCTGCTGATACCAGCGTGGGCTCGGGCCTTGGGTCAGTTGTTCCTGGGCGATGCGCACGAACCAGGCGCGGAACACCTGGGATTGCTGCGGATCCAGCGCTGCGGCTTCACCGGCAAATGCGCGGCTGCCCAGCAACATCGCCAGCAGACCGAGGCCTCGGATAAGTGCGGTCACAGGGCTTTCCATTCCAGCGGCAGCCACTGCCAATGGCCGTCCGGCTCGCTGCCTTCGGGCAAGGTCAGGGCATACTTGCCATAACCACCGAGCTTGCGCAGTTTCGGGATCAGGTAGGTCTGCGCGGCGTTGTAGAACACCGGCTCCATGTCCTGCGGCAGGCTGTCGAGGGTTTCCTGTTGCATCAGTTGCGCCATGGAGTCCGGGCCGAAGTAGACCGGCATCAGCAGGTCTTTCGGCACCACGTCGGCCATCGGCGGGAAGCGTTTGTCGAGGGTGCCGAGGGCCTTGTCCACGAGTTTGTCGTCGAGGGAGAACAGCAGCGTCGAACCGTGACGCGCCAGGCTGACTTTCATGAACGCCTTGCCGGTGATTGCATCCGGGTTCTCGGCGTCCTTGGCTTTGTAGGGACCGAAGTTGGAACTGACCTGGCGCTGCCACTGATGGCTTTGGCCTTCCTGTTTCTCGACCACCGGGAACGCGTGTTCTTCGACGTTGCCTTCATAGGCGCCAACCATCGAGCCGAACAGGCTGCCCAGGTCGCCGTCGAGCTTGGCGCTGTCATCATCGTTCAGGCTGGCCACCAGCAACGGCGTGTACAATCGCGAATCGGCGTACCAGCACAGCCCGGCGGCACCGGCCATGTGTTCGGTCAGGGCCTGGGCCACCGACTCTTCGGCACCGAGTTTCACCAGCAGCGGTTTTTGTTGTTCGGCGGCGAGCGGCAAGGCGACACAGGCGCTGGCGCCCATCGGCATGGCTTGCCAGATCGGTTTGAAATCGAAGTCCGGCTGGTCGTCCAGTTCGTCCATGGCGAGGAAGCTGTGCCAGCCCTTATCGTCCATGTCGAAGCGCAGGCCGGCAAAGTTCGGGATGAAACGCTGATAACCCATCGCCAGAACGCTGGAATTGACCGACAGACGTTGTTTCACTTCAGGCGCACGGGGTGGCAGGCCGAAGGCTTCGGGGAACAGCTTCTGGCCGCCGAGCAGTGCTTCCAGCGATTGAGTCGAAACCATGCCGAGCTCATCGATCGGGCCATTACTGTTGTCGTACAGTTTCGAAGGATTGGACAGCACCACCAACTTGTCGCCATGAGAGGCAAACAGCAGCGCTTTGCTGTTGTTGTAAGTGAGCTGATACAGCGGCACCGTATCGCCGGCGACCTTGATGTCACCGAGTTGCGTCAGCTGCGAATCATCCAGCGCTACTTTCGCCAGTGGCTCCAGCACCTTGGCCAGACCACCGCGATCCATCACCAACAAAAAGTCTTTCAGCCGACCGTCCGCCCCACGCCACAACGCCACATCGGCTGGTTGATCGAAGAGCTGCTCGATCAAACTGTCCTGCAACTTCAGGTCATGCTCGTAAATGATCCGCCTCAGACTGCCGATCAAGCCAAGTCGATCCGCATGCGCTTCGTAATAGAAGACGAAATCTTCGGTCAGGGTTTCCTTGAGGAACGGCACCGCCAGCAAGTCCTTGGGCAATTGGCTCAAGGAGTGGGTTTCGAGCAGACCGTCCGGGCGGCTCATGCCCAGTTTGTCGCTGGCCAACTCCGCTGGTGGCGTCTTGGGTTTGTGCATGAACCAGCCCAACCCGGCCGCAACACCGGCAACGAGGCACAGCCCGATCAGCACAGCCGGCCAGCGGCGTGAAGGTTTGGCGGCCGGTGTCTCAGCGGCAGGAGAAACAGTGTTATCGCTCATGTTCACGCTCATGTTCCCAAAGCTCAGCAATTCATCCGTGGAGCGGGATGCTTAATAGTTGAAAGTCTTGACCAGCAGCAGGTCACCGATGGCCCGCAGGGGCACGATGAAGGTCTCGCGTTTTTCGTCGACGGTGTTTTCGTTGAGCACCAGGTTGATCTGCGAGGTGATCACCTCGTTCTGGTTGCTGGTCTCCTCGAAGTTATAGCCGCCGCTGCCGAAGTTGCCCCAATAGTTCACGTAAACCAGATAGGTGCCATGCATCGGCGCGGTCATGGTGAACATTTCCGGGCCGGGGCCATCGACGCCGTCCGGGTCCAGCCCGCCGCCGTTGCTCATCGCCGGGCGAGCCCAGAACGCATGCTGGCCGTCGGGGGTCACGATATGCAGATCGAGTTCGGCTTTCGGATCGTCCCAACCCAGCACCACGCGAATCCGAGACGGGGTGCGCAGGTTATTGGCCTCATAGAATTGAACGCGCTTGAGGGATTTGCCTTCAGCACTGCGCACTTCGACGCTGTTGGAACCGGCGCCAAACGCATACGGCCGGGCGAAACGCCCTTGGTCGTCGGTGTACAGGTTCAGGGGGTTGCCGTTGACGGCCAGGGTGTGCGGCCCGCGTTGAGTGCCGATGGCCTTGAGCTGGCCTTGGATCATCGTGCGATTGCGCTGCACGCCCCGGTCGATGGGCGGCGTCGGATAGGCGACTTGAGGGTTTTCACTGCGGTCCAGCAGGCCGGAATAACGCCAGCCACCCACCGGTTCCGACACCTCGGCCGTCGGCTCGGCCCAGGCCGAAGTCGCGCAGACGAGCGTGAACAGCAACGTAAGAACACAACGCATGTGACGCCTCCTGCCATGCATAACGAAACCTTGCACCCGATCCTCGGCGCATTACAGATCCAAAAAACTGCGTTTCGTCAGAAAGACCCATGACTATCGGGCCGTAGAAGGCGCGAAGATTAGCCATTCGGCGGTTTTTTAACAATCGGATACATCTATTTTTGCGGTGGGATTCACGCTGGCAGGTGGACGGTGAGCCGAACAGGCGTCATATTCGGCTCACCATATGAGCCGAATAACATTTCTATTCGGCTCACCCACTCCAAGAGCACCGAGTTCATGGCACCTCACTGGATCTGGCAGCAGCCCGATTGGCCGAATTTCAACTGGCAAGCAGAGCGGTTGGGGCCGTTTTTGCGCGAGTGTGTCCAAGCACAAGGTCGATTGATGGGCATGGCCAGCTCAGTGGGCAGTTCGCTGAGCGCTCAGAGCGAATTGGATGCACTGTTGCAGAACATCGTGACCTCCTCCGCCATTGAGGGTGAGCAATTGAATGTTGGCTCGGTTCGCTCTTCGTTGGCGCGGCGTCTGGGCCTGGAGCTGGTCGATGGCAACAATGTCAGCCAGCGCAGTGAAGGGCTGGCGCAATTGATGCTCGACGCCACTCAGCATTTCGCTGAACCGCTGACGCTGGAGCGATTACTCGATTGGCACGAATGGCTGTTTCCCGAGCAAGAGACCGATCTCGCCGCCCGGCCGATCCGTGTCGGCGCGTTACGCGGCGATGATCCGATGCAAGTGGTGTCCGGCCGGCTCGACAGACCAACCGCTCACTTCGAAGCCCCGCCCCGTCAGGGCCTTGAGCGACAGCTCGACACTTTCCTCACCTGGTTTACCGCCAGTCGAAATCAGGCGGGACTCGATCCATTGCTGCGGGCCGGCATCGCGCACTTCTGGTTTGTCACTCTGCACCCTTTCGACGATGGCAACGGTCGCCTGACGCGAACGATCTCCGATCTGGCATTGGCTCAGGGTGAAGACCAAGCCATCCGCTTCTATGCCATGTCCGCGAGCATTCTCGAAGATCGGTCCGGCTATTATCGAGTGCTCGAAACCTGCCAGAAAGCCACACTGGATATCACCGAGTGGCTGGAATGGTTTCTGCAAACCCTGCTGCGCAGCTTGCAACAGGCCATGGGGCGGATCGAAAGCGTGCTGGGCAAGGCGCGTTTCTGGCAGACGCACAGAATGTCATCGCTGTCGGCCGTACAGATCAAGGTACTGAATCGCCTGCTCGATGGAGAAGACAGGATCAGCGCGACACAGTATCAAGCGGTTGCAAAAGTATCCAAGGCCACTGCAACTCGTCATCTGGCTGAGTTGCTGGAGAAGGGTTGCCTGAAACGCTTGCCCGGAGGTGGGCGCAGTACGCGTTATCAAATTGATCATTCAGACCCAATTCAATGATGAGCAGCCCTCCAGCTTCAAACAAAGATTTTGACTGGAGCTCAATGTCATCTCATGGTCAACTACGGCCAGAAAAACCGTCGGCAAGGACGGTAGAACCAGAGGTAAGCCTGTGAAGCTGCGCAAACTGAAACTCAAGGATTTCCGTCGATTTGAAGACATTGAAATCGACTTCCATCCTGAACTGACGGTAATTGCCGCACGTAACGGGCAAGGCAAAACTACCATTCTGGAAGCCATTGCCACCGCTCTCGGCCCCTTTGTGGGCGCATTCGATATGGGAAAGTCCAAGCATATCGAGCGTACCGACGCTCGTTATGTTCGCTTGGGCAACAGTTTTGAAAATGAGCAAAGGTTTCCGGTCGTCATTGATGCGGCTCTTGATACTCCAAGCATCCAGTGGCAGAGAGCCCTGCATGGCCCCAAAAGCCGTACGACAACCAAAGAAGCGGCTCCTCTGGCCAACTGGGGTAAGAATCTACAAGAGCTACTGCGTTCCGAAGTAGCGACTGCCTTGCCGCTAATTAGCTACTACCCTGCAGGACGGCTCTGGATCACCCATAACAACAGTTCACGAAAAGCGGTGGTGAGTGCCAGCAGAACCATGGGTTACGAAGACTGCTTATCCTCTGCATCCAACTTTGTGCAAATGCAGCAGTGGATGCGCAAGGCGACAATGGCACTGCTCCAACAACAAGAGCTACCGGGTTATGAACAGTCAGACCTGAAACCCAGAATCGCCGGAATTCAAAATGCCGTAAATCTGGTTCTGGAGAATGAAGGGTGGAGCAACTTCCATTACAGCCTTGGCTATGAAGATCTCGCGATGTCTCACCCTGATCACGGGCTGTTACCTATCAGTCTGCTCAGTGATGGCGTTCGCGCGATGATCTCGCTGACCGCCGACATGGCATTTCGTTGTGCGCGTTTGAATGGTCAATTTCAGGATAAAGCCCCGCTGCTGACTGAAGGCATTGTTCTGATAGATGAAGTCGACCTGCACCTTCACCCCGCTTGGCAGCAACAAGTGCTCGCAGCCTTACGCAAAGCATTCCCAAAGATCCAGTTCATCGTCAGCACACATAGTCCACAGGTATTGACTACCGTGAACCGCGAACAGATCCGCGTGATTCACAAGGATGAGCAAGGCTGGATTTCTGAACAACCGGCAATGAGCCCTTTGGCACAGGAATCGGGAGACGCACTGGCTGGGGTCATGAATGTGAGCACCCGCCCTCCTATGGACATAGTTGAAACAGCTCACGAATATGAACAATTGTTCCGGGACGGCGCAGGCACCAGTCCCCAAGCGAAACAGTTGAAAAAGGAGTTGGACGACGCAGGTTATGAAATTTCCGAAGCTGATATGACGCTCTGGACGTTCCTTGCAGCGCAAGTTAGGAAGGCGCGTAGTGATTGAGTTGGCTCATAACCCTGTAACACCGCAAGCGCTTGTGGATTTCAACGCGGCCCATCCACATGCGGGGCCAGGCGACTTCGATGGAAATGCCTTTCACTTAGTGAAAAAGATCGTGAAGGCGAGCCTCCATTACGATCAAGGCGGGCTTTGCGTTTATTGTGAAACGCCACTCGAGCCCGATTCAGGACAAATTGACCATATCAAACCTAAGCGCGGCAACGATGGGCACCCTCATTTGACGTTCACCTACACCAACTATGCGCACGGGTGTATCCGATCAGATGGGTGTGGACAGCGATGGACGAGCCCCATGAAAGACAGGACACCGTTTCCCCCTTAAGATAAGAGATAGGCAAACGGTTATGTATATGACTAATAGTAGTGATAAGGGTGGGGAGCTGCTGGGCCAGGAGCGTCGTCGCCGTTGGAGCCCAGAGCAAAAGCTGGCGATGGTTCGCGAGAGTCTGCAACCAGGACAAAGTGTTTCGGTCGTGGCCCGGCGCCATGGCGTGAATGCCAACCAACTCTTCCAATGGCGCAAGCTTTATCAGAATGGCAGCCTCTCGGCGGTCAGTGCCGGAGAGACCGTAGTGCCGGCTTCTGAATTGGCCGACGCACTCAAACAGATCCGTGAGTTACAACGGATGCTGGGCAAGAAAACCATGCAAGTCGAGATCCTTCAGGAAGCCGTGGAGATTGCTCGGTCGCGAAAATGGATTGCGCACTCACCCTTGTTGCCGGGGGACGACCTGTGAAGCTGATCAGTGAAAGTCTCGGTGTAGCGCGCTCGCAATTAACGGTTCGACTCAAGCCAGCTGCACGGCCCGCAAGGCGTCGTCCAAGAATGGACGATGCCGCTTTGGTCAAAGAGATTCAGTCTGAAGTCAGTGAGTTGCCCAGCTATGGCTACCGCCGTGTGTGGGGTTTGCTCCGTCGTCGGCGCGAACAACAAAGTCAGGCGCCAATCAACGTCAAACGGGTCTATCGCGTGATGCGCGATCATCAGTTACTGCTGGAGCGTCGAATTAAACAGCCCGGAGTGGCGCGCCGCCATGAAGGCCGCATCGCAGTGGCCACCAGCGATACCCGCTGGTGCTCTGACGGGTTTGAGTTTCGCTGTGAAGACGGCGACAAGCTGAGCGTGACCTTCGCCCTGGACTGCTGCGACCGCGAAGCCATCGGCTGGGTGGCCAGCCCGACGGGGTACAGCGGCGACGATATCCGCGATCTGATGCTGGAAGCGGTGGAAACACGCTTCGGTGAAGAACCGCCTGCCACCCCGGTGCAATGGCTGAGCGATAACGGCTCGGCCTACATCGCTGAACAGACACGCCAGTTTGCCCGACAGATCGGTTTACAGCCGGTGACGACACCGGTGCGCAGCCCGCAGAGCAACGGCATGGCCGAGAGCTTCGTTAAAACGATGAAGCGCGACTACGTCGCGCACATGCCCAAACCTGACCGGGAAACCGCCTTGCGCAACCTGACGGTTGCCTTTGAGCATTACAACGAGGAGCATCCGCACAGCGCTCTAAAATACCGTTCACCGCGGGAGTTTAGGCGTTTGGCAGCGGCATCAATTTAACGGGGTATTGGTGTCCGGTTTAGCAGGGGCCAGTCCAAGCGAAAAGGAGACCGGGTCCTTCCGATTGAACCTGCACCCGGCTGTAACGACCGGTTCTCGCTGTCATCGGATGGCTCGCTCGAACCTATGCCCACTCTTAACAAAAGGGAAAAGCATGTGGTTCGCCAAACGAGAGACATGCTTGGGCTTCAAAGTGCTGCGCTTGTTCGTGAACGTGAAAAATGGATAAACGCCTTTGTCAGTCTCCTGAAGGAACAGCCATTGATTGCGAAAGATTTTCTGAGAGAAGCCCCCTTCCGCCATATTTTGCTTCGTTTGATCAGTTAGCCTCTTCGTCGTGCCAGAGAGTTAACGGGGTCCCGCTCATTTGCCCATAACCCCCATGTCTGCTAGTGTCGCGCCGGTTTAACGTCAACCGGAAATAGCCGCCATGGCCCGCAAAAAAGCTGCACTGGATTTCGAACAATCCCTCGCTGACCTGCAAACGCTGGTGGAGCGACTGGAGAACGGCGAATTGTCGCTGGAAGACTCGCTGACGGCTTTCGAGCAGGGCATCGGTCTGACCCGCGATTGCCAGGCGGCGCTGGCTCAGGCCGAGCAAAAGGTTCAAGTGCTGCTCGAGCGTGATGGCGAGCTGGCCGAGGAACCCTTCGACGCGGATCAGCCAGAATGATTGCAGCGTATTCGGCGACCAGCCAGGCTCGCGTGAACGTGGCACTGGAAACCCTGTTCAACCCGCCGAGCCCTGAGCTCGCGCGCCTGTACGAAGCCATGCGCTACAGCGTGATGAATGGCGGCAAACGGGTCCGTCCGCTGCTGGCCTACGCCGCGTGCGAAGCGCTCGGTGGCAAGGCCGAGCAAGCCAACGGCGCGGCGTGCGCGGTGGAGCTGATTCACGCGTATTCACTGGTGCATGACGATTTGCCAGCCATGGACGACGACGATCTGCGTCGAGGCCAGCCGACCACTCACAAAAAATTCGATGAAGCCTGCGCGATCCTGGCCGGTGACGGCTTGCAGAGCCTGGCGTTCAGTGCCCTGCTCGATCAACGCCTGAGCACGTCGGACTCCGAAATCCGCTTGCAGATGGTCAGCGCCCTGGCGTTGGCGGCAGGCCCGGCCGGCATGGTCGGCGGCCAAGCCATCGACCTCGGCTCGGTCGGCCTGAAACTTGACCAAAAAGCCCTCGAAACCATGCACCGGCACAAGACCGGGGCGTTGATCGAAGTCAGCGTCAAACTCGGCGCCCTGGCCAGCGGCCGCGCCGAGAAGGACGAACTGAAGTCGTTGCAGACTTATGCACAGGCCATCGGCCTGGCGTTCCAGGTGCAGGACGACATTCTCGACGTCGAAAGCGATACCGAAACCCTAGGCAAACGCCAGGGCGCCGACATCGCGCGCGACAAGCCGACCTACCCGGCCCTGCTCGGCCTCGACGCCGCCAAGGCCTACGCTCTGGAACTGCGCGATCAGGCCCTGCACGCGCTGCGACCGTTTGACGCGGCTGCCGAGCCGTTGCGCGATCTGGCCCGCTACATCGTCGAACGGCGCAGCTGACGGCGTATCCGCCAAGTTAAAACCAACGCGTGGGCAGGGGGCGATGCATCAGGTAAACTGCCGCATCTTTTATACCTATAACGATTCGCCTGATGCCCACGACGTTTCATGAGATTCCCCGCAAGCGCCCGACCACGCCCCTGCTCGACCGTGCCAACACGCCGGACGGCCTGCGCCGGTTAGGCGAAGCCGAGCTGGAAACCCTGGCCGATGAGTTGCGCCTGGAATTGCTCTACACGGTCGGTCAGACCGGCGGGCATTTCGGTGCCGGCCTGGGCGTCATCGAGCTGACCATCGCGTTGCATTACGTCTTCGACACCCCGGACGACCGGCTGGTGTGGGACGTGGGTCATCAGGCCTATCCGCACAAAATCCTCACCGGCCGGCGCGAGCGCATGGCCACCCTGCGCCAGAAGGACGGCGTCGCCGCCTTCCCGCGTCGTTCCGAGAGCGAGTACGACACCTTTGGCGTCGGCCACTCCAGCACCTCGATCAGCGCAGCGCTGGGCATGGCGATTGCCGCCCGCCTGCAGAACAGTGATCGCAAGGCCATTGCCGTGATCGGCGACGGCGCATTGACCGCGGGCATGGCCTTCGAGGCGCTGAACCATGCGCCGGAAGTCAACGCCAACATGCTGGTGATCCTCAACGACAACGACATGTCGATCTCGCGCAACGTCGGTGGACTGTCGAATTACCTCGCGAAGATCCTTTCCAGCCGCACTTACGCAAGCATGCGTGAAGGCAGCAAAAAGGTCCTGTCGCGCCTGCCCGGCGCCTGGGAAATCGCCCGTCGCACCGAAGAATATGCCAAAGGCATGCTGGTTCCCGGCACGCTGTTTGAAGAGCTGGGCTGGAACTACATCGGCCCGATCGATGGCCACGACCTGCCGACCCTGATCGCCACCCTGCGCAACATGCGCGATCTCAAAGGCCCACAGTTCCTGCACGTCGTCACCAAGAAAGGCAAAGGCTTCGCCCCGGCGGAAGTCGACCCGATCGGTTACCACGCCATCACCAAGCTTGAACCCGTTGATGCCCCGGCCGCTGCGCCGAAGAAATCCGGCGGGCCGAAGTATTCCGGTGTGTTCGGCGAATGGCTGTGCGACATGGCCGCGTCCGACCCCCGCTTGGTGGGCATCACCCCGGCGATGAAAGAAGGCTCCGACCTGGTGGCGTTCAGCGAGCGTTTCCCGCTGCGCTACTTCGACGTGGCGATTGCCGAGCAACACGCCGTGACCCTCGCCGCCGGCATGGCCTGCGAAGGCGCGAAACCGGTGGTGGCGATCTATTCGACGTTCCTGCAACGCGGTTACGACCAGCTTGTGCATGATGTGGCGGTGCAAAACCTCGACGTGCTGTTCGCCATCGACCGCGCAGGTCTGGTGGGCGAAGACGGCCCGACGCATGCGGGCAGTTTCGACCTGTCGTTCCTGCGTTGCATCCCCGGCATGCTGGTGATGACCCCGAGCGACGAAAACGAACTGCGCAAAATGCTCACCACCGGTCACCTGTTCAACGGCCCGGCGGCGGTGCGTTACCCGCGCGGCACTGGCCCGAATGCAACGATCGAGAAAGACCTGCAACCGATTGAAATCGGCAAAGGCGTGGTTCGTCGCCAGGGCAGCAAAGTCGCCCTGCTGGTGTTCGGTGTGCAACTGGCTGAGGCGCTGAAAGTCGCCGAGACGCTGGATGCGACCGTGGTCGACATGCGTTTCGTCAAACCGCTGGATGAAGGCCTGGTTCGCCAAATCGCCGACAGCCACGAATTGCTGGTGACGATCGAAGAGAACGCGATCATGGGCGGTGCCGGTGGCGCGGTCAGCGAGTTCCTGGCGCGTGAAAACATCCTCAAGTCGATGCTGCACCTGGGCTTGCCGGACAGTTACGTCGAGCATGCGAAACCTGCACAGATGCTGGCCGAGTGCGGGCTGGATGAGGCCGGGATCGAGGCTTCGGTTCGTGAGCGCCTGCAACTAATCAACATCTGAACAAATGTAAAACCCCTTGTGGGAGCGGGCTTGCTCGCGAATGCGGAGTATCAATTAGCATAAATGTTGACTGATGCACCGCATTCGCGAGCAAGCCCGCTCCCACATTGGTTTTCTGTACCTTTCAAAATTTGTGTTCGCTTAATAGCGCCCAACGGATTACCGATGAAACTCTCCCCCCTCGCCCTGACGCTGACCCTGCTGCCGGCCAGCCAGCTCCTGGCCGACACCTTCGAACGCGATCAAGCCCTGAAACTGCCCGAAGTGTTGATCAGCGCCAACCGTCAGGTCGAAGCGCGTAACGACAGCAGCGCCGCCAACACCGTTTTCACCCGCGACGACATCGACCGCCTGCAACCGGGCAGCGTCACGGACTTGCTGAGTCGGGTACCCGGCGTGCAGGTCGTGCAAACCGGCGGGCGCGGCAGTCTGCCGGGGATTTACATTCGCGGGACCCAGTCGGCGCAGAGCCTGGTGCTGGTGGACGGCCAACGCATCGGCAACTCGACCTCCGGCGACAGCAACCTGCAACACATCAACATCGAGCAGGTCGAGCGCGTGGAAGTGCTGCGCGGCTCCCGCTCGGTGATTTATGGCAGTGATGCAATTGGCGGCGTTATTCAGATTTTCACTCGTCGTGGTGGCGAACAAGGCCTGCAGCCACGTATGCACATGGGGTTTGGCAGCAATCAGGCCTGGGAGCGCAGCCTCGGATTGTCCGGCGGCGATGAGAAAACCCGCTTCAACCTCGGCGCCAGCCTCGATGAGACCGCCGGGATCAACCGCACCCACGAGTCCTATCCCAGCGACGGCGATCATGACGAATACCGCAACAAATCGGCAAGCCTGAGCCTGAGTCACGCCCTCACCGATGACATCGAATTCGGCGCCAACCTGCTGGATAACCGCGGCAAAAGCGAGTTCGACAATCCGTTCGGGCGCTTCGACACGACGACCTTCGAATCGCTCCAGCAGCAGCCTTACAGCGACTTTGCCGTGAGCAGCATCAGCAGTTATGTCGATGCCCGGGTCAACGACCTCTGGAAAACCCGCGTCGAGTTCGGTCATAGCGAAAACCGCGAGAAGACCCTCGACAAACTCAGCGATGAGCGCAGCGTGTTCAATACGTACCGTGACTCGGTGAACTGGCAGAACGACTTGACGCTCAATGAGCGCAACAGTCTGATTCTCGGCGGCGACTGGTATGAAGACCGGATCAACAGCAGCACCCCGTTCGACGAGGACAGCCGCTGGAACCGCGCGGCGTTTATCCAGCATCGCTACCAGGCTGACAGCTTCTCCACGGAACTGGGTTTGCGCCGGGACCAGAACCAGCAGTTTGGCGGCCAGAACAGCTGGAGCGGCACCTTCACCCTGCCGCTGAACCCGGACAACGACGTATTGCTGACCTACAGCGAAGGTTTCCGCGCACCGACCTTCAATGACTTGTACTACCCGGATTTCAGCAACCCGGACCTCAAACCCGAAACCTCGAAAAGCTACGAGCTGCAATGGCGCAGTCAGTTGACCGAGAACAGTCGCCTCGAAACTTCGCTATACCGCACGGACCTTGAAGACGCGATTATTTTTGGCAGCAACTCACGGCCACAGAACGTGGCGTCGGCGCGGATCAACGGGTTCGAAGCGGCTCTGAAGCAGGAACTGTTCGGCTGGCAGAGCAACCTCGGCGTGGCGATCATCGACCCGAGGGATCGCGACAGCGGCCACACCCTGGCCCGTCGTGCGCGGCGGACCTTAAGCCTGGATCTGGATCGACAGTTCGACCGGCTCGGCCTCGGTGCCAGTTGGCAAGCGGTGAGCAGCAGCTATGACGACTTGAACAATCAACAGCCGTTGGGTGGATACGCCTTGTTGGGGGTGCGCAGCAGTTGGGAACTCAATCGTGAGATCAAGCTTGACCTCAAGGTCGATAACCTGCTGGATAAAGGCTACAGCCGTGCGCTGTACAGCCATGATGGCAGCCAGTATGGGTATCGCGAGGAAGGTCGGGCTTGGATGTTTGGGGTGACCTGGACGCCGGAGCTCTGATCTGAAAAGTGAGGTGTTCTGGCGGGCCTCTTCGCGGGCAAGCCTCGCTCCTACAAGGATCACCCCGGACCTGTAGGAGCGAGGCTTGCCCGCGAAGCACACCTTCGTATCAGCGGACAGGCGCGATGACTTGGCACAACTTGGCCGTCGCCTCGATCATCTGCCCACTCGGCCGCTCCAGCCCCTTGTCCGTCACCAACAGCAACCGCCCCTGCGCCACCGCCGCCACCTGCGGCCAGGCTTTCCAAGCCTCCAGCTGTGCCTGATCACTGGCCAGAATCACCTCGGGATTACGCTGCAACACCGCCTCTACGCTGACCTGAGGCGCCGGCAATGTCAGGTCGGCGAACACATTGCGCGCCCCGCACACCTCAAGTGCATCACTGATGATCTGCCCGCCGCCAACGGTGTACAGCGGCCGATCCCACACCTGATAAAACACCCGCAACGGTTCAGCCCGGCGATAACGCTGGCGCAGCACCTCCAGGCGCTGGCGTAATTGCGCGGCCAAGGAAACGCCACGCTCAGGGCGACCGAGCTGGATGGCAATCGCTTCAATCTGCGCGGTCAGTTGGTTGAGGTTGTGAGGTTCGGCGACATACGTGGGGATGTTCAGGCGCTTGAGCTGCTCGCGCTGGGCCGGGCCAACGCTGCCGGGCCAGAGCAACAGCAAATCGGGTTTCAGGCTAAGCAGTTGTTCCATGTCCAACTGGCCATAGCGGCCAACGGAAGGAAGGTCTTTGAGCTCAGCGGGACGATTGCCTGCATCCAGCACGCCGACCAGAAGGTCCGCGGAGCCCAGTTCGACAACGATTTCAGACAGAGACGGCGCGAGACTGACAACGCGCTCAACAGCGGAGGCCATGCCGCTGCCGGCCAGCAGCATCAGCGCCAGCCAGAAGCGAAACATCAGCCGAGTTGACGCGGGATACGGTAGAGGTAGAACAGCACCGTGGTCGACAGCGCCAGCAGCACCAACGGCACCGCTTCAAGGCCGACGAACACCGCCAGTGCGCCGATCCAGGCCGGCAGGCCGGCAGCCAGGAATGCCATGCGGCGCTTGGCGGCCAGGGTGATCCAGGCGGCAGGTTCTTCAGGGGTGTCGAGGGCTTTTTGGGTGGCGATCAGCGCGTGTTTATAGCCACCAAAAAACTTTAGGCTGACAAACATCGAGGCGACACCGGCGATGAACAACGGCATCGCCAGCACCGGCAGGATAGCTTCGCCCTGGCCGAACACACCATTGATCACGAACAGCGGCAGCAAGGCCAGGGCCAGGTATTGCCACCAGCTGAAGGACAATCGTCGCCGCACTTGACCACGCGTCACGCCCGGTCTGCCTCGCCCTGATGCTCGTTGCCCATCATGTGGTCGAGCTTGCTGGCCTTGGTGGCCAGGTAGAGTTTGTTGTGTGGGTTATGCCCGGTGTGCAGCGGCACGCGCTCGGCGACCACAATGCCCATGTCGGTCAGGGCTTTGACCTTGCGCGGATTGTTGGTCATCAGGCGCAGGGATTTCACGCCCAAGTGCTGCAGCATCGGCAGGCACATGGCGTAGTCACGCTGGTCGGCGGCGAAGCCCAGACGCTCGTTGGCTTCAACGGTGTCGGCACCGCCATCCTGCAATTCATAAGCGCGGATTTTGTTCAGCAGGCCAATGCCACGGCCTTCCTGACGCAGGTAAAGCAACACGCCACGGCCTTCACGGGCGATGGCCTGCAAGGCGGCCTCAAGTTGCGAGCCGCAGTCGCAACGCTGGCTGAACAAGGCATCGCCAGTCAGGCATTCGGAGTGCAACCGGCCGAGTACCGGGGCACCGTCATCGAACTCACCCAGGCTCAGCACCACGTGCTCGCGCCCGTTCTCTTCATCGAGAAAGCCGTGCATGGTGAATTGCGCAAAAGGCGTTGGCAGCTTGGAAGCGGCGACAAAAACGACAGGCACCTGTGTGCTCCTGATCAATAAGTACTGGAGATTCGCAGAGGCGGCATTGTAACAGCAGGTTCCTACAGACGCTTAGGCTGAATTATGGGGCATAACGATCAAAAAGTTAGATCTCAGGCCCAGCATCAACCCCTGTGGGAGCGGGCTTGCTCGCGAATGCGGACTGTCAGTTGACTGAAATGTTGACTGAACTAGCGTTTTCGCGAGCAAGCCCGCTCCCACATTAACCGTGTTCAGTTTGAGTTGAATGGATACGGTTGTTTCCAGCGTTCGAAGATCGGTTTCAACCGGCCGCTTTTCACCAGCAACGCCATGCGCTCATCGAACAGCGCCATTAAGGTGCGAGCCTTGGGCGTATCGGAGAAGCACAGGTACAGCGGCAATTCGGCGATGTGAGTGCGACGAAACTGCGCGGGGTCCTTGGCCCACTTGAGGATATAGTCGACTTCGGTCAGCGCATCGATGTAATAGTCGACGCGGTTGTGGGTCAGCATCGACAAAATCCCGGTGCGCCGGATGACTTCGTTATAGCGCTGCACGTTGGGCAGATAGTTCTGGTAGTCGTAGCCGCGGACCCAGGCCAGTCGATAGTTGCCAAGCGTCTCCGGGGTCGGTGCCGGATTGCTCGCCAGACCCAAGGCATAAATGTGATCGGTATCGAAATTCCAGCGCGGATACAGCACATCGCTGTTCTCGTCGCGGTAAGAGCCGACACAGGCGTCCACTTCGCGGCGCTGGGCCAGGCCCACGGAGCGCGTGTAAGGCTCGGTGCGGATGTCCAGTTTGACGCCGGCCGGCTCGAACACTTCGCGCAGCAAGTCCCAGCCCAGGCCATGACCGTCAGCGGCGGTGTAGTCTTCCCAGTCTTCGCTGGCCAGGTGGATCACGGACGGCGTCATCGCGGCATCGCCCGCCTGGGCGAACGAGCAAAACGTGGCGAACATCATCACAGCCAACGAGTGCCGAGCCATCCCTAATCCCCTGTCTCGCCCGTCAGGCGAAAATCCACACCAGCCCTTGCATCGCCAACCACGCAAACACGCCTGCCAATACGTCATCGAGCATGATTCCGACGCCACCGTGCACATGCCGGTCGATCCAGTGAATCGGCCAGGGCTTGAGAATGTCGAAGAAGCGGAACACCAAGAACCCCGCCAACAACCAGTACCAGCCTTCCGGCACCAGCCACAGGGTGATCCACATCCCGACCATTTCGTCCCAGACGATGCCTTCGTGGTCGTGTACCCGCAAATCGTCGGCGACCTTGCCGCACAGCCAGAAGCCGAACAGCATGGTGATGCCGAGCATCAGCCAGTAACCCCAATCGGGCAGCATCTGCCACAACGGGATAAAGGGTAGCGCAACCAACGAACCCCAGGTGCCCGGTGCTTTTGGCAAGGTGCCCGAGCCGAAGCCGAACGCCAGGAAGTGCCATGGATTGCGCCAGACCGAAGGCGGTACAAATTCCGCCGGGACCTGTTTGGGATGATCTGTCACGGTGTCTCCCGAAAATGTTGATAGCCCCGGGTTTGCGGGGTGATGTCCTGTCCATCGGCGTCCAGCAGTACCACGCCCTGCCCGGTCACGACCCGCCCGACCACATGGATCGGCCAGCCGTCCGCCAGCAGCTGAGGCAATTCGACGGGCGGCAAGGTGAAAGCCAGCACGTAGTCGTCGCCACCGCTCAACGCAGCGTCTTCAGCGCCAGACTGACCGAGAAAGGTCACCAACGCCTGGGACAGGGGCAGCTTACTCCGCTCTACCTGAATGCCGACCTTCGATGCGAGCGCCAGGTGCCCGCAATCGGCGAGCAAACCGTCAGAAATATCGAGTGCCGAAGAGGCTTTGCCGCGCAATGCCTGACCGAGGGCCAGTTGCGGTTGCGGCGACCAGTAATGACGCAGCAACGGATCGGCGACAGCTTCATCCGCAGCTCGTTGACCGAGCACCAGCGGCAAGGCGCCGGCGGCATTGCCCAACTCGCCACCGACACACAGCAAGTCGCCCGGTTGCGCGGCGCTGCGAATCAACGCCTGCCCGGTGGGCACACGCCCGAACACGGTCATGGTCAGGCTCAGCGGCCCGCGCGTGGTATCGCCGCCCACCAACGCCACGCCACAGCTCTGCGCCATGAGGTTCAAACCACGGGCGTAGGCGTCCAGCCAATCGGCGGTCACCGTCGGCAAAGTCAGAGCAAGGGTAAAGGCAACGGGAGTGGCGCCCATGGCAGCCAGATCGCTGACGGCCACAGCCAGCGAACGCTGACCGAGCAGAAAAGGGTCGCAAGGATCTGCGAAATGCACACCGGCAACCAGCGTGTCGGTGGAAATGGCCAACTGCTCCCCGGGGGGAACAGCCAGCAAGGCGCAGTCATCACCGATCCCAAGGGCAACGCCCTCGCCGCCTTGCGCACAGGGCGCGGCGGCGAAGAAATTGCGGATCAGCTCAAACTCACCCATCGCAGATTCAAACGCCGATCAGCGCTTGAACGCCTTCACTTCAGCTTCACGCAGACGCGGGGCCAGCTTGTCGAGTACACCGTTGACGAACTTGTGGCCGTCGGTGGAACCGAAGACTTTCGCCAGCTCGATACCTTCGTTGATCACAACGCGGTACGGCACGTCGACGCGCTTGAGCAGTTCCCAGGTCGACAGGCGCAGAACGGCCAGTTCAACCGGGTCCAGCTCTTCGATCGTGATGTCCAGGCATGGCGCCAGAGCAGTATCGATTTCGGTGCGGTGCGCCGGAACGCCGTGCAGGATGTCGTGGAAGTAAGCGGCATCGACATCGCTGAAATCGTTATCGACCCGAAACTGCGCTTCGATCTCGTTCAGCGACTGCTTGGCCATGTGCCATTGGTACAGCGCCTGAGTCGCGAGCTGACGGGCTTCGCGACGCTTGACGCTTTTCGATGGCTTACCGGCATCCGCAGGCTTTGGATCGCGCGGGTTGAAACGATCACTTTCGTCGCTAATCACTTGGCCTCCAACTGCGCCAGCAGGCTGACCATTTCCAGAGCGGACAGGGCAGCTTCGGCACCTTTGTTACCGGCCTTGGTGCCGGAACGTTCGATGGCTTGCTCGATGGAATCAACGGTCAGGACGCCGAAAGCGACCGGAACGCCGAACTCCATGGACACCTGGGCCAGGCCCTTGGTGCATTCGCCCGCCACGTATTCGAAGTGCGGAGTACCGCCACGAATGACCGCGCCCAGGGCGATGATTGCCGCGTATTCGCCCTTCTGAGCGACTTTCTGCGCAACCAGCGGGATTTCGAAGGCGCCAGGCGCGCGGATGATGGTGATGTCGCTTTCGCTCACGCCGTGGCGAACCAGGGCATCAACTGCACCGCTGACCAGACTTTCAACGACGAAGCTGTTGAAACGGCCCACTACCAAAGCGTAGCGGCCTTTAGGGGCGATGAAGGTACCTTCGATGGTCTTCAGGGTCATTCGTTAGATCTCTTAAAGAGCCGGGACGCGTTTTCTACGCATCCCTCGGTGATGTGTTAGCCGCGAATCAAGGACTGGAAACAACCGGTCATTATTCGGAGGGCACGTATTCTACAACTTCCAGATCGAAACCGGATATCGCATTAAATTTCATTGGCGCAGACATCAAGCGCATTTTGCGCACGCCCAGGTCCCGAAGGATCTGCGAACCGGCACCCACGATGCTGTAGGTGGTCGGTTTTTTCACGACGGTCTGATCCGCGGTTTCACGGATGTGCGCCAGCAATACGTCGCCATCGAGCGGGTGACCGAGCAGCAGCACCACGCCGCTGCCCGCCTCGGCCACCGCAGCCATGGCAGCGCGCAGGCTCCAGCGGCCCGGTTGCTTGACCATCAACAAGTCGCGCAGCGGGTCCATGTTGTGCACACGAACCAGGGTCGGTTCTTCCGCGCACACGGTGCCCAGGGTCAGGGCCATGTGCACGTCGCCTTCCACGGAATCACGATAGGTCACCAGGTTGAACTGGCCCAGTTCGCTGTCCAAAGGCTGCTCAGCAATCCGCTGAACGGTACGTTCGTGGATCATTCGGTAGTGAATCAGGTCGGCAATGGTGCCGATCTTGATGTTGTGTTCGGCCGCGAAAGCTTCGAGTTCGGTGCGACGGGACATGGTGCCGTCGTCGTTCATCACTTCGCAGATCACGCCGCTTGGCTCGAAACCGGCCATGCGCGCCAGGTCGCACGCCGCTTCGGTGTGGCCAGCGCGTGCCAGGGTGCCGCCGGCCTGGGCCATCAGCGGGAAAATGTGGCCGGGGCTGACGATGTCTTCCGCCTTCGCGTCTTTCGCCGCAGCCGCTTGCACGGTGCGCGCGCGGTCGGCAGCGGAGATACCGGTGGTCACGCCTTCAGCCGCTTCGATGGACACGGTGAACTTGGTGCCGAAGCCGGAACCGTTGCGCGGTGCCATCAAGGGCAGCTTGAGCAGCTCGCAGCGCTCGCGGCTCATCGGCATGCAGATCAGGCCACGGGCGTGCTTGGCCATGAAGTTGATGTGTTCGGCCTTGCAGCACTCGGCGGCCATGATCAGGTCGCCTTCGTTCTCGCGGTCTTCGTCATCCATGAGGATGACCATCTTGCCTTGGCGGATGTCTTCAACCAGTTCTTCGATGCTATTGAGCGCCACAAGGCACCCCCCTTCTTTCAAAATTGAGTTTCAGGAATTGAGGTAGCCGTTCTCGGCCAGAAAGCTTTCAGTGATGTTCCCGGATGTCGGCTCTGCGGCCTTGTCGCCCAGCAACAGGCGCTCCAGATAACGTGCCAGCAAGTCGACTTCTAGATTCACCCGGCGACCTGGCTGGTACGACGCCATGATGGTTTCGCTCAGGGTGTGGGGAATAATCGTCAGCATGAACTCGGCGCCATCGACCGCGTTCACGGTCAGGCTGGTGCCGTCGACAGTGATCGAGCCTTTATGGGCGATGTACTTGGCCAGTTCTTTCGGCGCGCGGATGCGAAATTCCACGGCGCGAGCATTCTCGGTACGGGCAACCACCTCGCCCACACCATCGACGTGACCGCTGACCAAGTGCCCGCCGAGGCGAGTGGTCGGGGTCAGGGCTTTTTCCAGGTTCACCGGGCTGCCGCTTTTCAGATCATTCATGGCGGTGCAGTCGAGGGTTTCGCGACTGACGTCCGCCGCAAAGCCGTTGCCCGGCAATTCAACCGCGGTCAGGCACACGCCGTTGACTGCAATGCTGTCGCCCAGTTTGACGTCGCTCAGGTCGAGCTTGCCGGTTTCTACGTGCACCCGTACATCTCCGCCTTTTGGGGTCAATGCACGAATACTGCCGATGGATTCGATGATGCCGGTAAACATGGAGTCCTCCTCGAGAACAGAGCCGTCGCGTGGCGCAGGCCGGGAATTATACGCTCGCCGCTGGCGCAGGAATGGCGATGACTCGCCAGTCATCGCCAACCGCGCGAATTTCGGTGATTTTGAGCTCGGGCGCGTCCTTCATTTGCGCCAGCGGCCAGTCCAGCAGCGGCCGTGCCGAGGAGCCGAGGAACTTGCCGGCGATGAAAATCTGGAATTCGTCCACCAGCCCTTGCTGAGCGAAAGCCCCGGCCAGACGCGGCCCCGCTTCGACCAGCACCTCGTTGACCCCGCGATTGGCCAGTTCGACCAGCAGTTTGCGCAGGTCGACCAAACCATCCTCGCCCGCCACGATCAAGCACTCCGGGCCATTGGCATATTGCTCTTCGATCGCCATGCACGTGGCGACCAACGCCGGGCCGGCCTTGAAGAACGGTGCATCCAGCGGCACCCGCAAACGGCCGTCGATCAATACGCGCAGCGGCGGACGGCTCATGGCCAGGGCCGTTTGCTCAGCGTCCAGTCCCAGTTCATCGGCACGCACGGTCAATCGGGCGTTGTCCGCCAGCACCGTGTCGGCGCCGGTCAGCACCACACTGGCCTGGGCGCGCAGGCGCTGTACCGCCGAACGTGCGGCGGGGCCGGTGATCCATTGGCTCTCGCCGCTTTCCATCGCCGTGCGACCGTCCAGGCTCATGGCCAGCTTGACCCGCACGAACGGCAGGCCATGTTCCATGCGCTTGAGGAAGCCTTGATTGAGCTTGCGCGCTTCGCCTTCCAGCACGCCGCTTTCGATGGCGATGCCGGCTTGGGCCAGGCGCTGCATGCCGCGACCGGCCACTGACGGATTAGGGTCCGGCATCGCCGCGACGACCCGGGCAAGGCCGGCATTCACCAGCGCATCGGCGCAAGGCGGCGTGTGGCCGTGGTGACTGCACGGTTCGAGGGTCACGTAAGCGGTGGCGCCTCGGGCCTTGTCGCCCGCGGCACGCAGGGCGTGGACTTCAGCGTGGGGTTCGCCGGTACGCACATGCCAGCCTTCGCCGACAATCTGCCCGTCACGCACGATCACGCAGCCAACTCGCGGGTTGGGGTGAGTGGTGTAGTGCCCCTTGCGGGCCAGTTCCAGCGCGCGGGCCATGTAATGGGCGTCGAGGATGACTTGTTCTGGGGAGGTGGTCATTCTTTCATCGGCTCACGGGCCAGGCGATCGATCTCTTCGCGGAACTCATTGAGGTCCTGGAAGCGCCGATACACGGAGGCGAAACGAATGTAGGCGACTTCATCGAGCTTTTGCAGCTCGGCCATCACCAGTTCACCGACCACGAGGGACTTGACCTCGCGCTCGCCGGTGGCGCGCAGTTTGTGCTTGATGTGCACCAGCGACGATTCGAGACGCTCGACACTCACCGGGCGCTTCTCCAGCGCACGCTGCATGCCGGCGCGAAGTTTTTCTTCGTCGAAGGGCTGACGGCTACCGTCGGTTTTGATCAGGCGCGGCAACACCAGTTCGGCCGTCTCGAACGTTGTGAAACGCTCGCCGCAGGCCAGGCATTCACGCCGGCGGCGCACCTGTTCGCCCTCGGCGACCAGACGCGAGTCGATGACCTTGGTGTCGTTGGCACCGCAGAAGGGACAGTGCATGGTGGCAGGCAACAAAAAAAGGGAGGGCCATGGTAGCGCATCCCCGCGGCAAGACAAGACATAGGGTTTGCGGTATACAGACTGGCTATAGAGCTTGATCCATGGATTTCACCTTGCTGGAGCCGCAAATGCACCTAAGACCGCTCGTATTGCTCAGTGTTTTCAGCCTGCTGGTGGCCTGCAGCAGCGATGCGCCCAAGCCCCAGCCGCCAGCGCCAGGACCCGCCCCGCAAGCGGCACAGAAGAAAGCCAAGGAGTCCGCCAACCTCGGCCCGCTGCCTGCTTATCAGCGCGAATTGAGCGGCACCCTGCAAGGCGTGCCGGCCGGCGCTGAAGTCGAACTGGCGTTGCTAGTGATTGATGAAAAGGACCGCCCACAGCAATTGCTCGCCAGTTCCAGCCTGATCGGCACCAATCAGGTTCTGCCGTTTCACCTGCGCTTCAACCCGGAATCGTTCCCGGCCGGCGTTCGCGTTGAATTGCGCGGTCGCGCCAGCCAGTCGGGTCAGTTGATTTTGCACCTGCCTTCGCAGGTCATTACCCAGCCGACGACCCAGGTATTGGGTCAGCTGCAATTCGTCAAAGCGCCATGATTGCACCGCTCGACCTGCAACAGGCATTAAGTGAACTGCTCGGCGATGCGCAGCTTGTGCCGGTCACATTGCCCGATACCGAGCTGAGACTCTGGCTGATCGACGGCGACAATATGGACCGCGCCTTCAGCCCGGAAGAAACCCGACGGATTCTGCATGAACCGCCCTACTGGAGTTTCTGCTGGGCCAGCGGCCTGGCGGTCGCCCGCTATCTCGCCGCATTCCCTGAGTGGGTCAAAGGCAAACGGGTGCTGGATTTTGGCGCCGGTTCCGGGGTGGCAGGGATCGCGGCCGTCAAGGCCGGGGCGTTGGAAGTGGTGGCCTGTGACCTCGACCCGCTGGCGATTGCCGCGTGTCGGGCGAATGCTGAACTCAATGGCGTACACCTTGAATACTCGACAGACTTTTTCGCCGAGGCAGATCGGTTTGATCTGATTCTGGTGGCCGACGTGCTCTACGACCGGGCGAACCTGCCGTTGCTCGATGAGTTCTTGAGTCGCGGCCAAGAGGCGCTGGTGGCCGATTCGCGGGTGAGGGATTTCAGGCATCCGCTGTATCAACGTATCGAAATGCTGGAGGCGATGACCTTGCCGGATCTGGCCGAGCCTGAAGAGTTTCGGCATGTGAGCCTGTACCACGCGCGGCGCTCCTAGTAGCTTCGCTCCTACAAGTCCGCGCCGATTTGAAGAACGACGCCGGACCTGTAGGAGCGAGCGGTGCGGCGATCCGACTTGCCCGCGAAGGCGTCCGGTCAGGCAACACACCTATCAACCGCCTCCCCGCTTCCGGCCGCCCCCCATCAAGCCTTATAGTTGCCCCATTCACGCTTTTACGAGATCCCCCATGAGTCAGGAAACGCCGTACATCTTCGACGCCACGACTGCCGATTTCGACCAGTCGGTGATCGAGAACTCTTTCCACAAACCGGTGCTGGTGGATTTCTGGGCCGAATGGTGTGCGCCGTGCAAAGCGCTGATGCCGATGCTACAAACCATCGCCGAGAGCTACCAGGGCGAGTTGCTGCTGGCCAAGGTCAACTGCGACGTCGAGCCGGACATTGTTTCGCGTTTCGGCATTCGCAGCCTGCCGACCGTGGTGTTGTTCAAGGACGGTCAGCCGGTGGACGGTTTTGCCGGTGCACAGCCGGAATCCGCCGTACGGGCGCTGCTTGAGCCTCACGTGCAAATGCCGCCACCGGCTGCTGCCGACCCGTTCGAACAGGCTCAGGCACTGTTTGATGACAACCGCTTTGCCGACGCCGAAGCCACCCTCAAAGTGCTGTTGGGCGAAGACAACACCAACGCCGGCGCGTTGATCCTCTACGCCCGTTGCCTGACTGAGCGTGGCGAACTGGGCGAAGCGCAAACCGTGCTCGACGCAGTGAAAAGCGATGAGCACAAAGCGGCGCTGGCTGGCGCCAAGGCGCAGATCCAGTTCCTTGGCCAAGCCAAGGATTTACCGGATGCCGCAGACCTGAAAGCGCGCCTGGCGAAAAATCCGCAGGACGATGAAGCGGTGTATCAACTGGCGATCCAGCAACTGGCTCGCCAGCAATACGACGCCGCGCTGGATGCGCTGCTGAAACTGTTCATCCGCAATCGCAGCTACAGCGAAGGCTTGCCGCACAAGACCTTGCTGCAGGTGTTCGAACTGCTGGGCAACGATCACCCGTTGGTGACCACCTACCGCCGCAAACTGTTCGCCGCGCTGTATTGACCGCAACCTTGTAGGAGCACGGCTTGCCGGCGAAGGCGTCCTTGAGATCGCCTTCGCGAGCCAGCTCTGCTCCTACAAATCTGGTTCGATCCAGCTGTAGAGCGGCGTATCCCCGCCGCTCACCACCTTCACATCGGCGCAATGGCGCAAGCGCACCAGCAGACGTTTTCCCGACGACGCGCTGCCGGTCAGTCCTTCCAACTGCTCCAGCAGATCCGGCCCGCTCAATTGCCCGGCCTTGCGCAACAGGTCTTTGGCAACCTGCCACAGCGCATCATCCTGATTCACCGGTTTAGCCGGCGCGACGCCGGCCTCAGGCTGGACCACCTGCAGCTGTGCGCCCAGGCGCACCCAGTCGCCGTCATCCATCTCCACCGTCAAATCCACCGGCCAGTTGCCGATGCTTCCGCGAATTCGCAACATACGTCTGCTCCTGCACATTTCTGACGTGCATGCTCCCATGTGACTTGCGCAACGCCAAGCAGGCGGTCAAACTCCCCGCACTTTCGTTATAAGATTACATAACAGACTCTTCATTTTACTTTCGGAGACCCGCCATGCGCCGTCTGCTGCTCGCTCTGCCGTTTGCCCTGTTGCCGCTGGCCGTCGCCCATGCTGCTGATCAACATAGCCACGACCATGAACACGGCAGCCTCAGCGCCCACGAACATGGCGTCGGTCGCCTGAATGCTGCGCTGGACGGTCAGACCCTGGAGCTGGAGCTGGAAAGCCCGGCGATGAACCTCGTGGGTTTCGAACACGCTGCCACCACTGACGCCGACAAGGCCAAAGTGGCCGCAGCTCGTGCGCAGCTTGAGAAACCACTGGCACTGTTCAACCTTCCGAAAGCCGCAGGTTGCGTAATGGCGACACAGGAACTGGAGAGCCCGCTGTTCGGTGACAAGCCAGACGCTGATCACGATGAAGAAGCCAAGGACGAACATCACCACGACCACAGCGAAATCCACGCCCACTATCAATTCACCTGCTCAGCCCCAGGCGCGCTGAAAACCCTGGACCTGGCAAATATTTTCAACACCTTCCCGGCCACCCAGAAGCTTCAGGTACAACTGATCAGCCCGAGCGGGCAGCAAGGGGTTGAAGTGACGGCCAAGGCTGCCGCCCTCAAGTT
The DNA here is from genome assembly GCF_059695935.1 of Pseudomonas sp. LBUM1660. NCBI lineage: Bacteria > Pseudomonadati > Pseudomonadota > Gammaproteobacteria > Pseudomonadales > Pseudomonadaceae > Pseudomonas > Pseudomonas sp. LBUM1660. Next base: position 5,627,729 of record NZ_CP166795.1, read on the forward strand.
CTGATCCAGCCCCGCCCCTGTAGGAGCGAGGCTTGCACGCGAAGGCGTCGTTACAGTCGACATCTCTGTTGAACGTGATGACCTCTTCGCGGGCAAGCCTCGCTCCTACAGGGTTCACCACCAACCTGACCGGTTTCACATGACCCAAGCACTCATCGAACTGTCCGACCTGGGCTTCAGCTGGCCCGGCCATCCGCCGTTGCTGGACATCCCGGCGTTTCGTTTGGAACCCGGTGAAACCCTGTTCCTCAAAGGCCCCAGCGGCAGTGGCAAGACCACCCTGCTCGGCCTGCTCGGTGGTGTACAAAAGCCCGATCGCGGCAGCATTCGCTTGCTGGGCCAGGAACTGACCGAACTCGGCGCCGGTGCGCGTGACCGCTTCCGGGTCGATCACACCGGCTACATTTTCCAGCAGTTCAACTTGCTGCCGTTCCTCTCGGTGCGCGAGAACGTCGAATTGCCCTGCCACTTCTCCAGGTTGCGCGCCCAACGTGCGAAACAGCGCCACGGCAGCGTCGACCAGGCCGCCGCCACTTTGCTGGCTCACTTGGGCCTAAAGGATGAAAGCCTCCTCAGCCGTCGCGCCGATTCGCTGTCCATCGGCCAACAGCAACGGGTCGCTGCCGCACGCGCGTTAATTGGTCAGCCGGAACTGGTGATCGCCGACGAACCGACCTCGGCCCTGGACTACGACGCTCGGGAAAACTTCATTCGCCTGCTGTTCGCCGAATGCCGTGAGGCCGGTTCGAGCCTGTTGTTTGTCAGCCACGACCAAAGCCTCGCGCCGCTGTTCGATCGCCATCTGTCGCTGGCTGAACTCAATCGCGCCGCCACCCCGTTCGAGGTCTGAGATGTATTTGTTTCGTCTAGCCATGGCCAGCCTGGCTAACCGCCGCTTCACCGCGATCCTCACCGCGTTCGCCATCGCCCTCTCGGTCTGCCTGCTGCTGGCGGTGGAACGGGTGCGCACCGAAGCCAAGGCCAGTTTCGCCAGCACCATCAGCGGCACCGACCTGATCGTCGGCGCACGTTCCGGTTCGGTGAACCTGTTGCTGTACTCGGTGTTCCGTATCGGCAACGCCACCAACAACATCCGCTGGGACAGCTTCGAACACTTCGCCAACAACCCGAAAGTGAAGTGGGCGATCCCGATGTCCCTCGGCGATTCCCATCGTGGTTACCGCGTGATGGGCACCACCGAGGCGTACTTCGAGCACTACCAATATGGTCACCAGCAACACCTGGAAGTGGCCGACGGTCGCGCCTTCACCACCGACCCATTCGAAGTCGTGCTCGGCGCCGAAGTGGCCGACGCCCTGCACTACAAACTCGGCGACAAACTGGTGCTGGCCCACGGCGTGGCGGTGATCAGCCTGGTCAAGCACGACGACAAACCGTTCACCGTGGTCGGCATTCTCAAACGCACTGGCACCCCGGTGGACCGCACGCTGCACATCAGCCTCGGCGGTATGGAAGCGATCCACGTCGACTGGCACAACGGCGTGCCGGCCCAGGGCAAGGGCCGGATCAGTGCCGATCAGGCACGCAACATGGACCTGACGCCGCAAGCGATCACCGCGTTCATGCTGGGCCTCAACAGCAAGATTTCGACCTTCGCCGTGCAGCGCGAGATCAACGAATTCCGTGGCGAGCCGATGTTGGCGATCCTGCCCGGTGTGGCGCTGCAAGAGTTGTGGAGTTTGATGAGCACGGCGGAAAAAGCTTTGTTCGTGGTCTCGCTGTTTGTGGTGCTGACCGGGTTGATCGGCATGCTCACGGCGATTCTCACCAGCCTCAACGAACGACGCCGCGAGATGGCGATTCTGCGCTCGGTCGGCGCCCGGCCGTGGCACATCGCGACATTGCTGGTGCTGGAGGCGTTTGCCTTGGCGCTGTCCGGCGTGATTGCCGGGCTGGGTCTTTTGTATGTGGGCATCGCCCTGGCCCAAGGGTATGTGCAAGCCAATTACGGCTTGTATCTGCCGCTCGCCTGGCCCAGTGAATATGAATGGACGCTGCTCGGTGGCATCCTGATCGCCGCATTGCTGATGGGCAGCGTGCCGGCCTGGCGCGCGTATCGCCAATCCCTGGCCGATGGCCTGTCGATCCGACTATGAGGACGTTAATGATGCCCCGCGCTCTGCTTGCGCTGTTGATGCTTGTCGCCCTGCCGCTGTGGGCGGCCGAGCCGAAAGAGCTGACCTGGTCGGAAATGATCCCGCCGGACGCTGCACCGGAAGTGCCGAACATGACACCGCTGCACGACCTGTCGCAGATGAGCAGCGCCCTTGAGTCGGCGCCCGCCGCTAAACAAGACATGCCCAACGCGCCCGTGGTGAAAAACCTCGACGGGCAGAACATTCGCTTGCCGGGCTACATCGTGCCGCTGGAAGTAAGTGAAGAAGGTCGCACCACGGAGTTTTTGTTGGTGCCGTATTTCGGCGCCTGCATCCATGTGCCGCCACCGCCGTCGAACCAGATCGTGCATGTGAAAAGCGAAGTGGGCGTGAAACTGGATGAGCTGTATCAGCCGTACTGGATCGAGGGGGCGTTGCAGGTCAAAGCGTCGACCAGTGAGCTGGCGGATGCGGGTTATCAGATGGAGGCGGAGAAGATTTATGCGTATGAGCTGCCGGAGTGAATCCGGCAGTTTTGTTTTGACAGTGAGGGCCTCTTCGCGGGCAAGCCTCGCTCCTACAGGTCATGCGTAGCCCCTGATAGGAGCGAGGCTTGCCCGCGAAGAGGCCCTCAAAGGCTGCGCAAAAATCAGGCCCATCACTGTTTCATTGAGCTGAATCAAAAGACCGTATCAGACGCCTCCGTACCATTGGACATCGAATACTTTTAACGTCCTTTGGAGCACCCATGCACAAGTCCTTGCTCAGCGCTTCGCTGTTCGCCCTCGCGCTCGCAGCCCCGCTCGCCTACGCCCACGAAGCCGGCGACATCATCGTTCGTGCCGGTGCAATCACCGTCAACCCGAAAGCCGACAGCTCCAGCGTCAAGGTCGATCAAGGCCCGCTGGCCGGCGCAGACCTGGGTGGCAAGGCCACCATGAGCAGCGACACGCAGCTGGGTCTGAACTTCGCCTACATGATCGACAGCCACTGGGGGATCGAGCTGCTGGCCGCCTCGCCCTTCGAGCATGACGTGAAGATCAAAGGCACCGCCCTGGGCGCAGCCAACGGCAAACTCGGCACCCTGAAACACCTGCCGCCAACCTTGAGCGTTGTGTACTACCCGCTGGACGGGAAGTCCGCGTTCCAGCCGTATGTCGGCGCCGGCATCAACTACACCTGGATCTACGACGAGCACGTCGGCAGCGAAGCGCAGGCCAACGGCTTCAGTAATTTCAAGGCGGAAAGCTCTTGGGGCATGGCGTTTCAGGTCGGGGCTGACTACATGCTGACCGATAACGTGATGATCAACGCCCAAGTGCGCTACATCGACATCGACACCACGGCGACCGTGGAAAACAACGCGGTGGCTCCAGGCACTCGAGCCAAGGTCGATGTGGATGTTGATCCGTTCATCTACATGGTTGGTCTGGGTTACAAGTTCTAAGAACCGCAGCCGTAAGGGTGTAGGAGAACGAAAAAAGGCGCCTCGAAAGGCGCCTTTTTCATGACTGCGAAAATCTCAGCGTTCCAACAACCGCGCAAGCCCGACACTCATCGGTGTCTGCTCCGGAAAAGTAAAGCGCTCCAACAACCGCCGATTGTTCGCACGCGAGTGGCGGATGTCACCGGAGCGTGCCGGGCCATAACTCACCGGGGGCAATTGACCGACCACCACCTCCAGTGCTCCAAGCATTTGCTTGAGGGAAGTCGCCTGATTCCAGCCGACATTGACCGCGCCGACGTCGACCTGAGGTTGCTCGATGGCTTGCACCAGCAAGCCCACCAAGTCCTCGACGTAGACGAAATCGCGTGTCTGCTCGCCATCGCCAAACACGGTGATCGGCAGGCCCTTCTGCGCGCGCTCGCTGAAAATACTGATCACGCCGGAATACGGTGAGGACGGATCCTGGCGCGGGCCGAAAATGTTGAAGAAGCGGAAAATCACCGGCTCCAGGGCATGCTGGCGACGGTAGAAATCGAAGTAATACTCGCTGGCCAACTTGTCCGACGCATACGGCGTCAGCGGCGCCTTGGGCGTCTCTTCATCGATCGACTCACCTTCGCCATTGTTGCCGTAGACCGCGGCGCTGGAGGCGTACAGCACGCGCTTGACACCGGCCTGACGCATGGCTTCGCAGACATTCAGCGAACCGATGAAATTGCTCCGGTGGGTCTTCACCGGATCGTCCACCGAGGCCTGCACCGAGGCCACCGCCGCCAGATGCGCCACGGCGCTGCAACCGACCATGGCCTGGGCCACCAGCGCAGCATCGGCGACGTCGCCCACCATCAGTTCGACCCTGGGATTGTCCAGCGGCAGGTTACTGCGTTTGCCAGTGGACAGGTCATCGAGAATGCGCACCGAATGCCCCTTGGTGAGCAAGGCATCGGTCAGGTGCGAGCCGATGAAACCGGCGCCGCCGGTGATTAAAACAGGGCCGTCAGCCATGGCGATAAAACCTATCCAGTAAGCCCGGGAGTGCCGCGCGCCAGGCGCGGGGCTTGATCCCGAAAGTGTGCAGAATTTTCTTGCAGGCCAGCACCGCGTGTTGCGGCTCTTCGGCGGCGTCCGGGCGCGCGGCGTGAGCCTGGGCGGTCGGCGCTTCGATGGCCAGCGGGTGCAGGCTGCGGGCTTCGGTCAGGATCGCCTGACCCAGCGCCAGCGGCGTGGTCGCCTCATGCCCGGCGTAATGGTAGGTGCCCCACAGCGGCGCTGAGCAATCGAGTTGCTTGAGCACCGAAATGATCACCCGCGCCGCGTCGTCGACCGGTGTCGGGTTGCCCCGGCGGTCGTCGGCCATCAGCAATTCCTCCGGCTGTTCGGCGCGACCGAGGAACCGCCCGAGGGTGCCGTCGGGGCTGTCATCGAGCAGCCAGCCGAATCGCAGCAGCACATGTTGCGGGCAGGTGGCGCGCACGCTTTGTTCGATCCGCCACAAGGCCTGACCGCGCAAGCCCAACGGCACCGGTTCGTCTTTTTCGCTGTAGGCGGTCGCCCGGGAACCGTCGAACACCCGATAGCTCGACGGTTGCAGCAGCACGATGTTGTGGTGCTGGCACAGTTCGGCCAGACGCTCGACCGCCCGTTCCTGCCCGGCCAGACGCTGTTCACTCACTGTCTCCGCCTGAAACCAGTCGAAGTAGTAGGCGAGATTGATCAGCGCGTCCGGGCGGGTGTCGTCGAGCAGTTGCGTCAGGCTCGCGGCATCCCAGCCGTCTTGCGGTGGGCGGGGGGCGAGGAAACCGATGTCTTCCTCCGCACCGAGGCGAATCAGCGCCTGCCCAAGGGCATTTCCGCCGCCCAGTAACATAAGGCGCATTCGCATAGAGTCAGCAGGCCCAGTCTGATTGGAACGATGGCTTTATCGACAGCGCCCATGGGCGATGTCGTTGATAGTTGCCGGAATCGTTGCATTTTGCGGGTTTAGTGCGCAACCGTCATCCGTAAAGTGTAGATCTACGGGATTTGTAGTGCCTGTTTCGGCCCCTTAGCGAGCAAGCCCGCGATGAGGCCATGAGCAACAACACAAAATCATTGAGTACGCGGCTGCTCCGGCAGCAACACCGGCGAACTCTCAGGCGCCAGCCCCTCGTCTTCCGGTCCGCTCATCGCCTGCCTCGGCATCAAAACCTGCTGTGGATAAGTCTGCGCAAAATGCACCCACGGGCTGTTATCCACAAGCTTCTTCAACCGCTGGTTAAACGCCCGGCTCACCGCATATTGTCCACCTGACACCGTGCGGAACTGCGCCGTCAGCACCACGCCGTTGAGGTCCATTTTGTCGACGCCAAACACATCCAGCGGCCCTTGCAGGTTGTACTTGAGAAATGCGTCCTCACGGATCGAATCCCCCGCCTCGCGAATCAACTCAATCGCTTTGTCGACATCGGTGTCGTAGGTGAACTGCACCGAGAAAAACGCATAAGCGAATTGCCGTGATTGGTTAGTCACCGCTTTGATCTGGCCGAACGGCACCGAGTGCACAAAGCCTTTGCCGTCACGCAGGCGCAAGGTGCGGATGGTCAGGCCCTCGACCGTACCGGCATGGCCGGAGTCGAGCACCACCCAGTCGCCGATCGACAGCGTGTCTTCGATGATGATGAACAACCCGGTGATCACGTCCTGCACCAATTGCTGCGAACCGAAACCGATGGCCAGGCCGACCACCCCGGCACCGGCCAGTAACGGCGCGACGTTGATCCCCAGATTGGCCATGGTGGTAATCGCACAGATCACCACCAAGATGATTTTGATCGCATTGCGCAGCAGCGGCAGGATCGTTTTGACCCGCGTACTCGGCTGCGTCGTGCGTTTGTTGACCGGTGGTTTCAGCGCTTCCTGGATCGCTGTATCCAGCACCACCCACAGCAACCAGGTCACCAGAAAGATCAGCCCCATGCTGCTCAACGACTCACTGATCGCCCGCCCTACCGAGTTTTGCTCGGCAAATTCGAACAGCGACACGCCCCATATCCGCCCGAGGATTTCGATGAAGGCAACGGCCATGATGATTCGCAGCAACGCATGCAGCAGACTGAGAAAACGCTCTTTGTAGGCGCTGCTGTGCTGGATCGCTGCGACTTGGCGTGACTTGAACATGTGCTGGAAAATCGTGCTGAGAAACACCGTGGCGATCAGCAGGATGGTGGTGAACAACGCACAGCGCAGGGCTTTCTGATTGTCATCGCCGACGCCGAGCAGGTTGATCGCCGAGACCATCACCATCAGCAGGATCGGCCAGTACCAGAGCCCGGAAAAGATCCGCAGGGATTCTTGCAGCGACGGCTGTTTGAGGCGCTGGGCCAGGGGGCGGTTACGGATCAGATGCGCCACTGGGCGCCTCAGTCGAATCACCAATAAGCCGAAGATGATCGAGACGAAAAAGCCGGTGAGCACAGCAGCGCTGCTGGTGATGTTGCCGCCCAGTTGCCGGGCGATCTGCGGGCTGGTCAACGCATCGCTGAGCGCGGCGAGGAAGCCGATCAGGAACAGCGGCCGGGGGCAGTAGTCGCGGATGATCTGCACCGCGGTGCGCTTGTGGCCGGTGTTGAACATGACGATGACGCAGAGCAGCATCGAGGTCGAGAAAATGCCGCTGCTGGTGGCGTAGGCGAAACACAGCGCCAGCGCACGGCCCACCGAGGCAGGCAGGAAATGGCTGACATAGAGGGTCAACGGCAGACAGATCAGGGCCGGTAGCGTGTAAGGCAACACATAGTTGAGTAAATCCTGGCTACGCTGACGGCTTCGCAGAAAGCGGCCCTGATTCAAGCGTTTGGCGAGGATCCCGCCAAGCACGGTGAGCAAGGCAAAGCTGCCGAGCCAGACGCCGGACAACATCAGGAAGTCGCCAATCACGCTCCAGCCTGAACGGCTCGAGGGTCGATTGACCAGTTTGTCCACCTCATTCGCCGCCCGATCGGCCCGCAGGCGCCAGGCGTCGACCAGGTTTTCGTTGAGGTCGAGCTTGTCCTGAACGTCGTCGATGCTGGAGCTGATGGCCCCGAGCAGACCACCCTGCACCAGCGGTTCAGGCTTGGCAGGCTCCTCGGCAGCCGCGGGAACACCCGGCAGCGTGACGGCTTCCAACTCGTTGCTGCCAAGAAACAGCAACGCCCCCAGCAGTATCGCGGCCTTGAACTTGAGCAAAACGGGAAGCTCCTTGGGAAGGGTCTGTAAGGAACTGATCGGGAAATGGCGGGCAAGTTCGGTTTTGCCCGCATATAACCTACAACACAGGTCCCTGTGGGAGCGGGCTTGCCCGCGAAAGCGGTGTGTCAGTCAACAAGTATGGTGAAGCTGCTGGCCAATTCGCGGGCAAGCCCGCTCCCACAGGGTTTTGTAGTGCTCTGTCGATATTTGATCTGCACGCAAATATCAAATGCCCACCCCTCTATTTTTCCGCACAACCCAAACCCCGACACTGCGCTCCATCAATCAAACCCACCGGAGTTGCAGTCATGCCCATTGCCTTGCTCGCGCTGACCCTCAGCGCCTTCGCCATCGGGACGACCGAGTTCGTCATCGTTGGCCTGTTACCTACCATCGGCGCTGACCTCGGCGTCAACCTGCCGTCCGCCGGCCTGCTGGTCAGCCTCTACGCCCTGGGTGTTGCCATCGGCGCCCCGGTGCTGACCGCCCTCACCGGCAAGGTCCCGCGTAAATTGCTGCTGTTGTCACTGATGGTGCTGTTCACCCTTGGCAATCTGCTGGCGTGGAAAGCCCCAAGCTATGAATCGCTGATCCTGGCGCGGATCGTCACCGGCCTCGCCCACGGGGTGTTTTTCTCGATTGGCTCAACCATCGCCACCAGCCTGGTGCCGAAGGAAAAAGCCGCCAGCGCGATCGCTATCATGTTCACCGGCCTCACCGTGGCGCTGGTCACCGGTGTGCCGTTGGGGACCTTCATCGGTCAGCATTTTGGCTGGCGTGAAACCTTCCTCGCCGTGTCCGCATTGGGTGTGATCGCCTTTATCGGCAGCCTGCTCTACGTGCCGAAAAACATCGCCCACAGCAAACCCGCTTCGCTCTTGCAGCAATTGCAGGTGCTCAAGCAGCCGCGCCTGCTGCTGGTGTACGCCATGACCGCAGTGGGTTACGGCGGTTCGTTTATCGCTTTCACCTTCCTGGCGCCGATTCTTCAGGACATTTCCGGTTTCAGCGCCGGCACTGTCAGCCTGGTGTTGCTGGTCTACGGCATCTCGGTGGCGGTCGGCAACATCTGGGGCGGCAAACTGGCCGACAAGCGCGGCCCGATCAGCGCCCTGAAAATCATCTTCGCCCTACTCGCTGCCGTGCTATTCGTGCTGACCTTTACCGCCGGCAACCCATGGCTGGCGCTGGCCACCGTGCTGGTCTGGGGCGCAGTGGCATTCGGTAACGTGCCGGGGCTGCAAGTGTATGTGGTGCGTCAGGCCGAGCATCACACCCCGCACGCGGTGGACGTGGCGTCGGGACTGAACATCGCGGCGTTCAACCTCGGCATCGCCGGTGGTGCGTGGGGTGGTGGCTTGATCGTTGCGCATATGGGTTTGATCCACACGGCGTGGATTGGCGGACTGGTGGTGTTGGTGGCGCTGGGTCTGACCGCGTGGAGTGGGCGCCTTGATCGACTCGGCCCGGTCTACGCCGAGAGCTCAACCCGCATCGTCGCCGGACACTAAACCCTGTGGGAGCGGGCTTGCTCGCGAAAGCGGTGTGTCAGCGGCATTAATGTCGACTGACACTCCCTCTTCGCGAGCAAGCCCGCTCCCACAGTAGGTCGGTGTTGTTTTCCGGAGCGCAGACCATCCGTAGCCCCGTCGAAACTTTCTCGGTTGCCCCACGGTCATCAAAAGACAGGGGTAACCGAGGACCATTAGACGGGAGGCGACATGGCGACGATTCACATCGGTATTTCAGGCTGGTGCTACACACCCTGGTGGGGAGGTTTCTACCCGAAGGGGCTGACCCAGAAGTGCGAACTGGAATTCGCGTCACGGGCGGTCAACAGCATCGAAATCAATGGATCGTTTTATGCCCTGCAACGGCCTGAACGTTATGCCCAGTGGCATGCCGAAACCCCAGCGGACTTCATGTTCAGCGTCAAAGCCACCTGTCCCGGTGAACCAGTCGCCGAAGGCGTGCTGTCATGAGCATTTCCGAACCGGTCGGCCGTACCGACGAACAGCAATCCATCATCACCGCCGTGCGCCGTTTCACCGTGCTGACGGTCAATACCCACAAGGGTTTCACCGCGCTCAACCGGCGCTTCATCCTGCCGGAATTGCGCGAAGCGGTGCGCAGCGTGTCTGCCGATGTGGTGTTTTTGCAGGAAGTCCACGGCACCCACGAGCATCATCCGCAGCGTTACAGCAACTGGCCGACGATGCCGCAATACGAATTCCTCGCGGACACCCTGTGGCCGCAGTTTGCCTACGGTCGCAACGCGGTGTACCCCGCGGGTGATCACGGTAATGCGCTGTTGTCGAAATTCCAGATCATTCGCCATGAGAACCTCGACGTCTCGATCAGCGGCCATGAGAACCGCGGCCTCCTGCACTGCGTGCTTCGCCTGCCGGGCGATGGCCGTGAAGTGCACGCCATTTGCGTGCATCTGGGGCTGCGTGAAAGCCACCGGACGGAGCAGCTGAAGTTGCTGGCGCGGCGCCTCGAAGACCTTCCGGCCGACGCCCCGGTGATTGTCGCCGGCGATTTCAACGATTGGCGCCTGCGGGCCGATGCATTGCTCAAACCCTGTGGCCTGCGCGAGGTGTTTGCCGAGCATCTGGGTAAACCAGCGCGCAGTTTTCCAGCGCGGTTGCCGGCGTTACGCCTGGACCGCATCTATGTGCGCAACCTCAAGGCCAGCCGTCCACAAGTGCTGGCGGCGCGCCCCTGGTCACACCTTTCCGACCACGCACCGCTATCGGTGGAGATCGAGCTATGAGCAGCGCCCCGATGGAAAAATCCGTTGAACACCTGTCCACCACCCCTCCGGTGCGTGAACCCGGCGTGGTCGACGTCGAATACGGCTGGCAGGGCAACAATCTTGTGGCAATGCTGGAAAACGGCGAAGCCTATTTCCCGCGGGTGTTCGAGGCCATGCGCCAGGCCAAGACTGAAATCCTCCTGGAAACCTTCATTGTGTTCGAAGACAAGGTCGGCAATGAGCTGCAACAAGTGCTGATCGAAGCCGCCCAACGCGGTGTGCGGGTCAGCGCCAGTCTCGACGGGTTTGGCTGCGGCGAGTTGAGCAACGGGTACCTCACTGCGTTGAGCCAGGCCGGCGTGCGCCTGCAAATGTTCGATCCTGCACCCAAGCACCTGGGCATCCGCACCAACTGGTTCCGCCGTCTGCACCGCAAGATCGTGGTGGTGGACGGTACGATTGCGTTCATCGGCGGGATCAACTTTTCCGCCGACCACCTGGCCGACTTCGGCCCCGAGGCCAAGCAGGATTACTCCGTTGAAGTGCAAGGCCCTGCGGTGGCCGACATTCACCACTTCGCGCTGCTGCAAAGTGGCCGCCCGGCCCGCGCCAAGTACTGGTGGCAGCGCCGCCGGCAGCGGCGTTCGGAAATGGCGTTCAGCGACCACGACGGCCAGGTTCGGCTGGTGTACCGCGACAACGGCGACCATCAGACGGATATCGAAGAGGTTTACCGCCAGGTGCTGCGCAGTGCCCGGCGCCGCGTCGTAATCGCCAATGCCTACTTCTTTCCGGGTTACCGCTTGCTGCGCGAAATCCGCAATGCCGCTCGCCGTGGCGTGGACGTGCGGCTGATTCTGCAAGGTCAGCCGGACATGCTGGTGGCCAAACTTGCGGCGCGCATGACTTACGATTATTTGCTCAAGTCCGGGGTCAAGATTTACGAATATTGCGACCGTCCCTTGCACGGCAAAGTCGCCCTGGTGGATGAGGACTGGAGCACTGTCGGTTCGAGCAATCTCGACCCCTTGAGCCTGTCCATGAACCTGGAAGCCAATGTGCTGATCCGCGACCGAGCCTTCAACCACGATCTGTTCGAACGGCTTGAGGTGCTGAGCAATAACCACTGCAAGGCCATGTCAGTGGACAAGTCACCACGCGGACGGATCTGGCACATGACCGTCGGCTTTCTGGTGTTTCACTTCCTGAGTCACTTCCCGGCATGGGCCGGTTGGCTGCCGGCGCATAAACCTCGTCTGAAACCCTTCACTCATCCCGCCGGGAGCGACCACCATGGACCGCGTTGAAACGCACTCGGCACCTCACGACGACAGTGCAACACCCGCCCCGGTAGATAAAACACGCTGGAATCGCTGGAAAAAACCGCTGACGATGCTGTTTTTCCTGGCGTTGATCGTGCTGTTGACGATGCTTGCCCAGCGCATCGAATGGGATGAAGTGTTCCACACCCTGGCCAATTTCAAGGTGCGCACGCTGATCATTGCGTCCGGTCTGACGCTGTTGAGTTTTCTGGTCTACGCCTGTTTTGACCTGATCGGCCGCACCTACATCCGCCAGGACCTGACCTGGAAACAGATCCTGCCGGTAGGAATCATCAGCTACGCCTTCAACCTCAACCTGAGTGCCTGGGTCGGCGGCATTGCCATGCGATATCGCCTGTATTCGCGACTCGGCGTGAGCAAAAGCAACATCGCGAAAATCCTCGGGCTGAGCCTGGCGACCAACTGGTTCGGCTACATGGTCATTGCGGGCGCCGTGTTCAGCAGCGGAATGGTCAGAATGCCACCGGGCTGGAAGTTGAGCAGCGGTGCCTTGCAAGGTGTGGGGGTGTTGTTGCTGCTGGTGAGCGCGGGGTATCTGGCGGCATGCCAGTTCTCCAAGCGTCGGGAATGGGCGATACGCGGGGTGGAAATCAACCTGCCGTCCTTGCGCATGGCGGTACTGCAACTGGCCCTCGGGGCGCTGAACTGGTCGCTGATGGCGGCGGTGATTTTCACGTTGCTGCCGAGCAAGCTGGATTACCCGCTGGTACTGGGCGTGTTGTTGATCAGTGCGATTGCCGGGGTGATTACCCACATTCCTGCCGGGCTTGGGGTCCTGGAGGCGGTGTTTGTGGCGTTGCTGCAGCACGAGGCTTCGCGGGGGAGCCTGGTGGCGGGATTGCTGGCTTATCGCGCGATCTATTTCATCTTGCCGTTGCTGATTACGTTGGTGATGTATTTGGTGGTGGAGGCCAAGGCGAAGTCGCTGCGGATTGCCAAGAAACCTTCTTGAGATTTTTGGTGAGGCTGATGACGCTTTCGCGGGCAAGCCTCGCGCCTACAGATTGGGCGTCGACCACGATATTGCGACACACATAAATCCGTAGGAGCGAGGCTTGCCCGCGAAGAATTCAACGCCGATCTACTTCGATTGAATAATGCTCAACCGCTCACCCACCACCATCTCGGTAATCCAGTCCACCAGAATCGAGGTGTAGGCCTGCTGCGAAACCGGCTCGCTCAACGCGTGATCAGCACCATCGATAATCCGGTGCGTCAGCGAATGTGTCTGCTGGCACGCAGCGCGGTAGCTCATGATCGTCGAGTGAGGCACATAGTCGTCGGTCTCGGACTCCACGAGCAGCACATCCCCAGTGAATTGCGAGCACGCATGCAGGGCGCGATTGCTGTCGGCGCGCACCAGCGTGTTGCGGTAATCGCGCAAATCAGCCTTGTCCAGTTCACGCTTGGGCGTATGCCATTGATCGTCGCGATACAACGCCGGCACCCGCAGCGCCAGCCAGCGCACCGGACGCAATGAAGTCAGAATCGAGGCCAGATAACCGCCATAACTGGTGCCGACCACCGCAACGGCGGAGGTGTCGAGTGCCGGGTGGGCTAGCAAGCGGTCGTATGCCGCCAGCAGGTCGCGCAGGTTGTCTTCACGCGTCACCCGAGTCAGCGGGATGCCGGTCCCGCCGGTGTGCCCGCGCAAGTCAAATGTCAGGCACACGCACCCCAAACCGGCGATGCCTTTGGCCCGTTCCAGGTCCCGCTCCTGGCTGCCGCCCCAACCGTGCACAAACAACACGCCGGGGACTTTCGATTTGGGGCTCAGAAAGGTCCCGATCATCTGTTCATCGTCGATGTCGATCTGAATGGTTTCGCTTCTAGCCGTCATAGGATTTGACCGTTACGTACTTGAGAAGAAAATCGCTGTTCTCCGCCGGCCCGCGATACACCTCGATGGCGTCCGGCGGCAGCGGCTGGTCGATGTAGGTTTCCACCGAAGACACGCAAATCGCGCGCATCCCCGGATCGTTGACGAAGCTCTGCAACGCGGCCACTTCGGCACTGCTGGCACCGCCCATGCGCCAGGACTGTTCGAGCACCCCGCTGCGCTGTTTGCCGCTGCTGTCCAGGCCTTGGGCGATGTCGTAGTTGCGGCGCGAGGCGTAGAAACCGGGATAGGCCTCGTCCGCTGCGCTGTCGAACACTTGCGCCTGCCGGATCGCCAGTTGCACGTCGTCAGGCAGGTCCAGTTTCAGCAGGTCTTCGTAATACCCCTGCACCACCAACAGATTGGAACCTCCATAAACCTGCTCGCCCTGACTGTCTTCGGTCAAGTATTGATCACCGCAATAACTCAGCACCTTGCCGCCGATAAAGCTCTGGCCGACGCTGTGGGTGATCACTTTGTCGAGATCCTGCTCGAGCACCACGCCTTCAGTGAACAGTGCCTTGGCATCGGGGCGCGCCAGAACGGCGTCGAACTGGTCGAGGCTTTTGATCACTTCCTGCCCGCGTCCGGCGCAGGCATGAATCGGCTTGATGCGGATCGGGCCGGTGTAGAGCAAATGCTCTGCGGCCGGCCGCGCATCGTCGAGCGAGAACACGCTGAGGCCATCGAGCACGACGTCGCGCACGCGTTCGGAAAACAATGGTGACCAACCTTGCGGGGCGTGCGCATTTTTGTTGCGCAACCCGTGGCTGATGGCTTTGGTGCAGATGAAATCGTGGTCGACGTAACCGCCCCACAGATCCTCTGGCCCTGTGACGCCCAAAGCCTGGGCGGCAGCGACGCCGACCAAGGTCTGAGTCGGCAATAGATAAAGGTCCCGGCCGTTATGAAGTTCTCGGTCGTAACTGCCGCCGAACTTGAGCCCCAGGATTTGCGCCAGCCAGCGGGCCAGCGCGCGATTGGTTTCGACTTCGTGCTGGGGCGCCTCGGGGCGGACCGAGTGGGCGACTACCAGTTTCTTGCGGTTTGTTGGGGTCATGCGTCCCCCTTCAATCTGCATTTGATGAATGTCGTTAGAGGGCTGCAGAGATCAAGCCAAGGAGCGCTGGTATGAAACGGTTTCCAAATCAGTCAGTTATGGAAAGCGTGATGGCTCCAGGCCTGCTTGATTCTGCACGACAGAGTACTAACTCCATGCATTTTGCACGACTGACTCAGATCCACTGGGGGCGCGGGCTGTGTCGATTCAGCTACCGCGCGACGGCGGCAGTGGGCGTCACGCCAAACCGTGAGCGGTAATCACTCGGCGCCAGCCCGGTGATTTTCTTGAACGTCGCGCGGAACGCGCCCGGATCGTGATACCCCACCGTCCACGCAATGTGATCGATGGTGCCGTTGGTGAACTCAAGCATTTCCCGCGCCTTGCCGACCCGCAGGTGCTGGCAGTACTCGGTGGGTTTCAACCCGGTCGCCGCGCGGAATCGGCGCAGGAACGTGCGCTCTTCCAACCCTGCCCGCTCGGCCATCGCCGTCAGCGATACATCGGTGGCCCCGGTGCTTTGCAGCCAATGTTGAACCTTGAGAATCGACGCATCGCCGTGGCTGAGAATCGGTGAAAAATTGCTGCCGCATTCACTCGCGCTGTCGCTGTGCTCCACCACCAGAAAACGCGCGGTGCCGGTGGCGATACTCGGGCCGAGCAGACGGTCTACCAGGCGCAACCCCAGCTCGGACCAGGCCATCAGCCCGGCGGTGGTGATCAGGTCGCCGTCGTCGACGATGGGGGTATCGGCTTTTAACTTGATTGCCGGGTAACGCTCGGCGAAGGTTTTGGCCGAGGTCCAGTGGGTGGTGGCGCTGCGGCCGTCGAGCAAGCCGCTTTCCGCCAGCAGAATCGAGCCCACGCAGACCCCGCCGAGGGTCGCGCCCTGCGCATGTTGCTGACGCATCCAGTGGATCAACCCCCGGGGTGCCTGGCCCTCGGAGAATCCGACAATCGATGGCGGAATCAACACCGCCACCAAGGCGCGGTCTGGCCCCGGATGACTGTCGTACACCCGCTCGGGCGTCTGCTCGCCCTCAACCTGCCAATGGCTGATCCGTAGCAGCGGCAACTGCGCGGCCTGATGCTCGGCGGCTATCCGGTTCGCCACCCCGAACAAGTCCGTCAGCCCATGCACCGCTGCCATCTGCGCGCCGGGATAAATCAGCACGCCGAGTTCGACGATTGCCCTTTCTGCATCCATTGTCAGTTTTCCCCCTTCTATTGTCGGTGCAGCCAATCCTCGGAAGGCCCGCCACAGCCAATACTTCGTTCCACACCCAACACACCTATTTCGAGGAAACAGTCATGGCCAAGCAAGCACTCATCGTAGTCGATATCCAAAACGACTACTTCCCTCAAGGCAAGTGGCCGCTGGTCGGCGCAGATGCCGCTGCCGACAACGCCGTCCGTCTGCTCAAAGCCTTTCGCGACGCCGGTGATTCGGTGGTGCACATCCGCCACGAGTTCACCTCCGAAGAAGCCCCCTTCTTCACCCCGGGTTCCGAAGGCGCGAAGCTGCACCCCAAAGTTCTGAACCGTGCCGATGAGCCGGTGGTGCTCAAGCACTTCGTCAACTCGTTTCGTGAAACTGAACTGAAATCGATCCTCGACGAGCAAGGCATCGAGGAACTGGTGGTCGTCGGCAGCATGAGCCATATGTGCGTCGACGGCATTACCCGCGCCGCAGCTGATTTCGGCTACACCGTCACCGTGATCCACGACGCCTGTGCCTCACGCGATCTGGAATTCAACGGCGTCACGGTACCCGCCGCCCACGTTCACGCCGCCTTCATGTCGGCCCTGGGTTTCGCCTACGCGAGCGTGATTTCCACTGACGAATTCCTGGCGGCTAACCGCTAACCACGTAACGTATTGATCAAATTCCAAAAAGGGCCCGCCGCGCTTGAGCGCCGCGGGCCTTTTTCGTGGAGCGAAAAATGTATGACAAAAAATCTCACGCGTGAGCTATTGAGCATGGCAAAAATTGCCTGTAGTGTTTCTCACGCGTGAGTTTTTCACAACGAGGTCAGCCCCATGAAAAGCAGCTCTCCATCGAGTCCTCCCACGGGGCTCGATAACGATTCAGCAAGCCGCAAGGGAGAGCGCTCGAAACCGTCCGCGAAAAAACCATCGAGCTTCTACATGAAGCAGATGCGCGCGGGCCTGGGTGCCGCCGGTTATGTGAAACACGAGACTTGGGTGCTTCCCGAAAACCGAAGCCTGCTCAAGCAGATGGAGAAACAGCTTCGCCAACCGATTCTGGCTGGCTCATTCATGTCGGAGAATTACATGAGCGCAGGTACAAACTGGAACATCGATCGCCTCTTCAGCGCCCTTCAAGCCCTGGACGAAGTGGTTTCAAACGACATCACGCTTTCTCTCGTTCAAGGCTCCGAGTCCAGCATCAAGCTGGAAATGAACGACTTCGGTGGCTTGCCGATTTACATCGCGGTGGTGGGTGAACAGATCATCGTCGATACCGTTCTGGTCGACATCGAGTCCATCAACGATGTACCGGCCTTCAACGACGCCGTGCTGCGCAGCCGGGAAATGTTCCCGCTGTCCTCGATCGGTATCGAGTCCATGCCGAACGGGCAGATTGTCTACAACATGTTCGGCGCCCTGAGCTCCGACTCCAGCCTGACGAACATCGTGACCGAGGTGAAAACCCTGGTCGACAACGTCCAGCGCGCCAGCGAAGCCTTCGAACGTTTCTTCAATTAATTATTCGGTAACAGGAAATATCCAATGACTCAGTCCATCTGGAGCAAATTGTTCACCGCGCTGCGTGGCGGTGCCAACGAAGTCGGCGAATCGATCGTCGACCAACAGGCCCTGCGCATCCTCGACCAGGAAATTCGCGATGCTGACAGCGCCCTGGCCAACGCCAAGCGTGAGCTGGTCACCATCATGGCCAAGCACAAACTGTCGGCTGATCGCGTCAGCGAGTACAACGCCAAGATCAAGGACCTGGAATCCAAGGCTCTTGCCGCCATCCAGGCCAACCGCGAAGACCTGGCCCTGGAAGTGGCCGAAGCCATTTCGACCCTGACCAACGAGCTGGACGTCGAGCAAAAGCAGGCCACCGAATTTGGCGGCTATGCGGAAAACATGCGCAAAGACATCACCAAGGCCGAAAACCGCATCAAAAGCCTGCGCCAGCAAGTGGACATGGCCAAGGCCCGCGAAAGCGTGCAGAAAGCCCAGGTCAGCGCTTCGATCGCCAGTGGCGGCGCCAACGGCAAGCTGGAAACCGCCGTCGGTACATTGAACCGCCTGCAGGCCAAGCAGCAGCAACGCGCGGCTGAACTGGAAGCCCAGGACCAATTGGCCGATGCGTCGACGGGAACTGACCTGGAACGCAAACTGCGCGATGCCGGCATCACGCCGAACGAAGGCAGCGCCAATGCAATCCTGGAACGCCTGAAGCAAAAATCGGCCGAATAACCGACTCTCGGGTCGAACGCATAACCTGTGGGAGCTAGCCTGCTAGCGATTGCGGTTTGTCAGACAACATTGATGTCGACTGACACTCCCCCATCGCGAGCAGGCTCGCTCCCACAATAGATTGCGTTTCAGTTTTCAGTGAATCGAGGTCAAGGATGGATGCCCTGAAGGGTTTCAAGACAATCGCAGGCCTGGCGCTTTTCATGGTCGCGTTGCAACTGTTCAACGTCGCGACCGGCTACAGCCTTATGTCCTTCGGACTGATCCCGAGAACCGTGCACGGACTGCTCGGCATCATCACTTCGCCTTTCCTGCACGCTTCTTTTGCACACCTGAGCGCGAACCTGGTTGCCTTTTTGATCCTGGGCACCCTGGTCATTGTCGAAGGGCTCAACCGGTTCATTGCCGTCAGTGCGATCATTATTCTGCTGGGCGGCTCGCTGGTCTGGCTGTTCGGTTTTACAGGCGTACACATCGGCGCCAGCGGCTGGGTATTCGGGCTATGGGCGTACCTCCTGTCCCGCGCCTGGTTCCACAGGAGCTGGGGCAACCTGATAACGGCCGGCGTCGTGGCCCTGCTCTACGGCGGTCTGATTTTTGGCTTCCTGCCTCGCCAGGGTGTTTCCTTCGAAGGCCATCTGTTTGGTGCACTCGCCGGATTAATTGCAGCCAAGGTACTTTTCTCGGCGCCGCGCAGCAGGTTTAATGCCGCCGGTTGAACGCACTTGCGCATTCAGACGCCGAGGCGATGAAGTCGCCAGGAACAAGTACCCACGGAGTCAGGGACGAAATGTCGATTTTCCTTTTATTGCGCATGTATGCCTCGTCCCTCTTCCACCGTTTCGGCTGGGCAGGCCTGGTCATTGCCTTGGGCGTACACCTGATCACGGCGTATCTGGGCCTGGTGTTACTGGGCGAACAACACCTCACCGCCCCCGCCACGTTTACTTACTTCTATCTGACCACCACACTCACCGTCGGCTATGGCGATCTCGCGCCGCAGACAGCGGCGGGACGGATTTTCGTGGCCACCTGGGTCATGCTCGGGGGCATTGCGCTGCTGACGGCAGCCATCGGCAAAACCACCAGCAGCGTCATCGATGCATGGAGAAAAGGCATGAAGGGCAAAGGCGATTTCACCGGCAAGGTCGGCCATACGGTTCTCATCGGCTGGGAAGGCGCGTCCAGCGAACGGGTCATTGAGTTGTTGCTTCAGGACGAAACCTCGAACGACAACCTGATCGTCATTTGCGATTGCACCCTCGAAGAAAACCCGATGCCGGGCAAAGCGAGCTTCATCAAAGGTGAAAGCCTGTCCTCCGTGGCCTTGTTGCTGCGCGCCGGTGTTCCGGGTGCCGAACGCGTTCTGGTGCGAACCCATTCAGACGACCTGACCCTGGCCACCGTGCTGGCGGTCAATCAACTGAAGCCTGTCGGGCATGTGGTCGCCCACTTCAATGACAGTGAAGTCGCAGCGCTCGCCAGCGCCTACGCACCCAGCCTGGAATGCACCTCAAGCATGGCCATCGAGATGCTGGTGCGCGCCTCTCAGGATCCGGGCTCGTCAGTGGTCATCAACGAACTGCTGTGCGTGGGTCAAGGCGCCACTCAATACCTGATGAAACTGCCCGAGGCCTTTGAAGCGACGTTTGGCGATCTGTACACACGGATGAAAGAACATCACAACGCCACGCTCATCGGCTATCGCGCCAAGGGCGCCCGACAACCGTCGATCAACCCGCCCGGCGCCACCCGCGTTGAGGGCGGCGAACTCTTCTACATCGCCTCCACTCGCCTCAAGGAAATCTCCAATGGGATGGTTTAAACAGTTGATGGGGCTTGAGGCCCCGAACGCGACGACAGAATCGAAATGGACCGCCAGCGAAACCCCGCCTCCGGCCACTGGCCCATTGGGCCTGGGATTGGGCAAGGGCGTGATGTTCGACACCACCCTGAAATTGCTGCTCGACGGAAATACCACGGTGACGATTCCGGGCTCCCAGCAGATCTGGAGCAGCGGCACCGTCGATCTCGGGCAGTCGACCTGGCTGTCGCGCTATTACATGAACGACGAAGACTACTGGCTGCAGGTGCACACCACCGGCGAGATCGCCGGGCAGGTCGAGTCGGTGATCCTGTTCAATTACCTCAGTTACATCACCATCAGCAGTGAAGCGGAGCTGCGCCGACTGGCCGGTCCGCAGAGCCTGATCGGCCTGCCGACCTACTCCCATAACGGCGTCGAATACACCCGCGAATGGGGCACCGAGGATGGCCAGACAGAATTGGTGGCGCTGAGCGAACAGCTGAAAAATCCGGACGAGTCCTACGGTATCGAGCACCGTTCGATGCTGTACGCCCGCGAAACCGGCCTGACCGATCGCCGGGAATTCCTCCTGTTTTCCGTTGAAGAAGACGCCGAAGGCACCATCAGTTTGAGCACCTCGCTTGGCATCTCGCTGTACACAACCGACCTGAACACGCTCTGAAAAAGGAAGAAGTCCATGCTAGAAGCACTCTCCATCTCGTTGAACAAAGCCGCCGTGTTCGGCTTTGTTTCTTACATCCTCGGCGCTGCCGTTCTGTTCGCGCTGTTCCAGTTCATCTACACCCGCATCACCCCGCACAAGGAATTCGAACTGATCCGTTCCGGCAACGTGGCGGCTGCAATTGCCTTGGGCGGCGCCATCATCGGTTTCGCCATTCCGGCCAGCAATGTGATTGCCTACTCGATCAGCATCCTCGACTTCGTCGTCTGGGCGGTGATCGCTGCCCTCGTACAATTGCTGGCGTTCCTGGTGACCAGCCTGGTGCTCAAAGGCACCTCCGAGCGCATCAAGAAAGGTGAAATCGCGGCCGGCATCTACGTGGCAGCCGTGGCCATCAGCGTCGGCATGTTGAACGCCGCGTGCATGACCCCTTCCCAGAACTGATTGCGCCCGGAGATCCCGATGAAACGAAGCAAGTACGTTCAGCTTTCGCTGGCAGCGTCGGTCGCCATGGCGATATCAGGCTGCGGGCCGACGGAAAAAACCTACGCGGTGCAGAAGAAGTACAACTTCCAGTCCGTTCAGCAGTGCGCCGATGAAAAGCTTCCGGTGGATGTCTGCTCAGACGCCTACATGACAGCCATGACCGAGCACCGCCGCATAGCGCCGGTGTACGACAACCAGGCCGATTGCGATGCCGACTTTGTCGCCGACTGGTGCCAGCAGGACTCCACCGGCAAGTTCATCCCCAAGCTGGGCGGGTTCGAACTGACCGCCGATGGCCAAGTGACGCAATCCCAGGTGGACGCGGCCAAGGCGCAACTACCCGCCTCGGAAGCGGCGAACAGTGGAGGCTCGGGCTTTTCCACCAGCAGCCTGCTGACCGGCCTGCTGATCGGCAACATGTTGAGCAGCAACCGCAACAGCTACTACTCCGAGCCGGTTTACCGTTATCGCGATGATCGCGGAAATTACGGTTCATCAACGCTCAACCAGCGGATTTCAAAGGGCTCGACGTTTACCAAGTCCAATCAGGCGAGGTACGGCAGCAGCAATTACGCCGACTCGGTCCGTTCCTCTACCAGCAAGCCGATCTCCGCGGCCTCGTCCACTTCCCGTGGCGGCTTCGGCAGTAAGGCCAGCGCACGCAGCGGCTGGGGCGGCGGCGGGTCGAGCAGTTAAGGAAACCGGGCCATGAAGAAGATCCATTGCGCAGAGCGTGCTGACTGGAAACAGACCGCCGAGAATCTTGGCTTTCTGTTCCACACCATCGACAACGAGCCCTACTGGGACGAGAGCGCGTATTACCAGTTCTCGCTCAAGCAGATCGAGAACGATCTCGAAGACCCGACCACCGAGATTCATGAGATGTGCATGGACCTGGTGGCCCGTGTGGTTCAGAGCGAGGAGCTGCTGGAACGCCTGAGCATCCCCGCGCCTTTCTTCGACATGATTCGCACGTCATGGCTCGAAGGCCACCCGCACCTGTACGGGCGCATGGACTTCTCCTACAACGGCACCGGGCCCGCCAAGTTGCTGGAACTCAACTACGACACGCCGACCAGCCTGTATGAGGCCGCGGCGTTTCAGTGGGGTTGGCTGGAGCAATGCATCGAACGCGGCTTGCTGCCCAAGCACGCCGACCAGTTCAACAGCATCGACACCAAACTGCATCAGGCCTTCGCTCAATTGCAGCTCAAACAGCCCTTCTACTTCGCCTCGATGAAAGACTCGGTCGAAGACAAGGGCACCACAGACTACCTGCGACTGGTGGCGGAAAAGGTCGGCATCGAATCACGCCACATCGATATCGAAGACATCGGCCTGACCAGTGATGGACGTTTCGTCGACCTTGAGGACCGCTGGATTCCCCACCTGTTCAAGCTGCACGCCTGGGAGTTCATCTTCCACGAACCCTTTGGTGCAGCGATTGCCCAGAGTGATACGCAGTTTTTCGAACCGGCCTGGAAATCCATCATTTCCAACAAAGGCATCCTGCCGCTGTTGTGGGAGTTCAACAAAGGTCACCCGAACCTGCTCGCGGCCCACCTCGATACCGAACCGGGCAAAGCCGTGCCGAAAGGCTGGGTGCGCAAGCCGTTCTTCTCGCGGGAAGGCGCAAACATCGAGTTGCAAACCGCTGACGGTCTGATCGTGAAAGAGGACGGGCCCTACACCGATGCGCCGTTTATCCTTCAGGAATTCGCGCCGCTGCCGCAGTTTGGTGACAGCTTTACTTTGATTGGCTCCTGGGTGGTCGGAGATCAAGCGGCGGGGATCGGCGTGCGTGAGGACAACAGCTTGATCACCAAGGATTCGAGCCGGTTCTTGCCGCATCTGATACTCGACTGACCCCTCCATCGCCCACTAAAAAGGCCCGGTGTGGACATATCGACAGACGCCCGCAAGACTTATGGCTGAAATGCCGGATAATGGCCGCCAAATCGTCTAGCCGTTATTCTGGTAATCCCCCATGGAAATCAAGGTCAACTTTCTCGACAACCTTCGACTTGAAGCCAAGTTCGACGACTTCACGGTGGTGGCCGATCAACCTATCCGCTACAAGGGCGATGGCTCGGCACCGGGTCCGTTCGATTACTTCCTGGCGTCGTCGGCGTTGTGTGCGGCATATTTCGTGAAGTTGTACTGCGACACTCGCAGTATTCCCACCGAAAACATCCGCCTGTCGCAGAACAACATTGTTGACCCGGAAAACCGCTACAACCAGATCTTCAAGATCCAGGTCGAGTTGCCGGCGGACATCTCCGACAAGGACCGCCAGGGCATCCTGCGTTCCATCGACCGTTGCACCGTGAAAAAAGTCGTGCAAGCAGGGCCTGAGTTTGTGATCGAAGAGGTGGAAAACCTCGACGCCGATGCCCAGGCGCTGTTGATGCCCGCTTCCAGTTCAGAGGCGAGCACTTATATTGCGGGCAAGGATCTGCCGCTGGAGCAGACCATCGCCAATATGTCGGCCATTCTGGCGGACCTGGGCATGAAGATTGAAATCGCCTCGTGGCGCAATATCGTGCCCAACGTGTGGTCGCTGCATATCCGCGATGCACACTCGCCGATGTGTTTTACCAACGGCAAGGGCGCAACCAAGGAAGGCGCGCTGGCGTCGGCGTTGGGCGAGTTTATCGAGCGACTCAACTGCAACTTCTTCTACAACGACCAGTTCTGGGGCGAAGAGATCGCCAACGCGCCGTTTGTGCATTACCCGGACGAACGCTGGTTCAAGCCTGG
Source organism: Pseudomonas sp. LBUM1660 (assembly GCF_059695935.1). Lineage (NCBI taxonomy): Bacteria > Pseudomonadati > Pseudomonadota > Gammaproteobacteria > Pseudomonadales > Pseudomonadaceae > Pseudomonas > Pseudomonas sp. LBUM1660. The sequence goes on from NZ_CP166795.1 coordinate 5,651,730, forward strand.
CCGTAAAGATGAACTGCCGGCCGAAATCCTCGACGCGCACTGCCTGAAGATTTACAACCGCGACGGCGAGTTGCGCGGATCCCATCTGATCGATACCAACTCGGGCAATGAAGAGCGCGGCATCTGCTCGCTGCCATACGTGCGCCAGTCGGACGGCGAGGTGGTTTATTTCCCGTCCAACCTGATTGAAAACCTGTTCCTGAGCAACGGCATGAGTGCCGGCAACACGCTGGCCGAAGCCCAGGTGCAGTGCCTGTCGGAGATCTTCGAGCGTGCGGTAAAACGCGAAATCATCGAAGGTGAATTTGCACTGCCGGACGTGCCGGCCAACGTGCTGGCGAAGTACCCCGGGATCCTGGCCGGTATTCAGGCGCTGGAAGAGCAAGGGTTCCCTGTGTTGGTGAAGGATGCATCCCTGGGGGGTGAATTCCCGGTGATGTGCGTCACGTTGATGAACCCGCGCACCGGCGGTGTGTTCGCCTCGTTCGGCGCGCACCCGAGCCTGGAGGTGGCGCTGGAACGCAGCCTGACCGAACTGCTCCAGGGCCGCAGCTTCGAAGGCCTCAACGACTTGCCACAGCCGACGTTTGAAGGTCATGCGGTGACCGAGCCGAATAACTTCGTCGAGCACTTCATCGACTCCAGCGGCGTGGTGTCGTGGCGCTTCTTCAGCTCCAAGTCCGATTACGAATTCGTGGAGTGGGACTTCTCCGGCCAGGGTGAAAACTCGAATGCCGAGGAAGCCGCGACCTTGTTCGGCATTCTCGAAGGCATGGGCAAAGAAGTGTACATGGCGGTCTACAAGCATATCGGCGCGACGGCGTGCCGTATCCTGGTGCCGGACTACTCGGAAATCTATCCCGTGGACGACCTGATCTGGGATAACACCAACAAAGCGCTGTTCTTCCGCGCCGATATCCTGAACCTGCATCGCCTGGACGACGAAGAATTGCAAGCGCTGGCTGAGCGTCTGGTGGAAAGTGAACTGGACGACTACACCGACATCACCTCCTTGATCGGCATCGAATTTGACGACAATACGGCCTGGGGTCAGCTGACGATCCTGGAGTTGAAGCTGCTGATCTATCTCGCCTTGCAACAATTTGAAGAGGCGAAAGAGGCGGTGGAGATGTTCCTGCAGTACAACGACAACACGGTTGAACGTGGCTTGTTCTACCAAGCCGTCAACGCTGTGCTGGAGATGAAGCTGGACGAAGACCTGGAGCTGGAAGACTACGAGGCCAATTTCCGCCGGATGTTTGGCAACGAACGGATGGATGCCGTGATCGGCTCGGTGGATGGCAGCGTGCGCTTCCATGGCTTGACGCCGACCAGCATGAAACTGGAGGGGCTCGACCGGCACCTGCGGCTGATCGAAAGCTACAAGAAGCTGCACTCGGCACGGGCCAATGTGACCACGTTGGCCAATTAACAGCGCCCACAAAAAAGCGAAGCCATATGGCTTCGCTTTTTTGTGTCTACGGTTCTGAAAAACTGCGGATCAGAACGGGATATCGTCATCAAAGCTGTCGAAATCCGGAGCCGGCTGTGGAGCGGCCTGCTGTGGAGGCGGAGCCTGACGCGACTGCTGCGGTGCCGACTGCTGCGGACGCGGAGCCTGCTGGCGTGGAGCCGGGGCGGACTGCTGATAGTTATTGCCCCCGCCTTGTTGCTCGCCCTGCTGTGGACGGCCGCCCAGCAACTGCATGGTGCCTTGCATGTCGACCACGATTTCAGTGGTGTAACGCTTGATACCGTCTTTTTCCCACTCGCGGGTCTGCAGCTTGCCTTCGATGTAGACCTGCGAACCTTTACGCAGATATTCACCGGCAATTTCGGCCACCTTGCCGAACATCGACACACGGTGCCATTCAGTCTTCTCGACCTTCTGACCGGTTTGCTTGTCGGTCCACTGTTCGCTGGTCGCCAGACTCAGGTTGGTCACGGCGTTACCGTTAGGCAAGTAGCGAACTTCGGGATCCTGGCCGCAAGTGCCGACCAATATGACTTTGTTAACCCCACGGGCCATAACGTTCTCCTAGGCTACGCACGCAGCCCCGGCCGGGTTGTTCACCAGGCGCTCAAGGGTGGTGCGATCCAATAGTTCTGTGTCCAATTTGATGTAAATCGCCGCTTCCTCAGCAACGATTACCGCATCTGTTACCCCTACGACGGCCTTCAGGCGCTCAACCAGACCCGCTTCGCGGATCGCCTCGGGCGACAACGGCAAGCGCAGACTCGTCACGTAGGGAGGTTCGCGCATGGTAACAGCAAAGGCCAGCCAAAGTGCAGCCAGGCCGGCGCATCCGAGGAATACAACCGACAGACCGCCATGCTGGAACATCCAGCCGCCGAGGATCCCGCCCAGCGCCGAACCGAGGAACTGGCTGGTGGAATATACCCCCATCGCAGTGCCCTTGCCGCCCGCCGGTGAAACCTTGCTGATCAGCGATGGCAACGAAGCTTCCAGTAAGTTGAACGCGGTAAAGAACACCACCGTCCCGATCACCAGAGCCCGCAGGCTGTCGCCGAACTGCCAGAAGAATAGCTCAGTGAGCATCAGCGTCAGCACCGCGCCCAATAAAACTCGTTTCATTTTGCGTTTCTTCTCGCCATAGATAATGAACGGGATCATGGCGAAGAAGGAGATCAGCAGCGCGGTAAGGTAGACCCACCAGTGCTGCTCTTTAGGCAGCCCGGCTTTTTCGACCAGGGCCAGAGGCAATGCAACGAAGCTCGACATCAACATCGCGTGCAACACAAAAATGCCCAGATCCAGGCGCAGCAGGTCCGGATGCTTGAGCGTCGGGATCAGCGCCTGACGCGCGACGCCGGACTCACGGTGCTGCAACGGGCCGGTGGAGCGCGGGACCATGAACATCACGATCACGATGCCGAACAGCGCCATGCCGCCCGTAGCGAGGAACAACCCGGACAAGCCGAAAGCACGGGTCAGTAACGGCCCTACAACCATCGCGACAGCGAACGACAGACCAATCGTCATGCCGATCATGGCCATGGCTTTGGTCCGATGCTGTTCCCGGGTCAGGTCTGACAGCAGCGCCATCACCGCGGCGGAAATCGCCCCGGCGCCTTGCAGGATGCGTCCGGCGATAACGCCCCAGATCGAGTCGGCATTGGCCGCCAGCACGCTACCGAGGGCGAAGATGATCAGCCCGAGGTAAATCACCGGACGACGACCGATGCGGTCGGAAATGAAGCCGAAAGGAATCTGGAAAATCGCTTGGGTCAGGCCGTAAGCGCCGATCGCAAGCCCGATGAGGGCCGGGGTCGCTCCTGCCAGATCCATCCCATAGGTCGCCAGTACCGGCAACACCATGAACATGCCAAGCATACGGAAGGCGAACACCAGGGCCAGACCGCTTGCTGCGCGGGTCTCACTGCCACTCATGCGTTCGCTGTGGGGATCGTGCATGGAAAAACCTCATGTGAACCGGCGGCGATTCTACCAGTCCCATCGATTGACGGGGTATATCGCGACGCTTTGACGCGCTCCGCTGACAGACTCTTCATGTAAGACACAACTCCGCTCGTTTGATAGTGTGCATCCATCCAGTATTTGGCCGTATACTCCTACGTTTTCGACGCCCGCCAAGCGAGGCCACTTTGGACAAGATCCTGATTCGTGGGGCCCGAACCCACAACCTGAAGAACATCGACCTGACCCTGCCACGGGACAAGCTGATCGTCATCACCGGCCTGTCCGGATCCGGCAAATCGTCCCTGGCGTTTGACACGCTGTATGCCGAAGGCCAGCGCCGCTACGTCGAATCGCTGTCGGCCTATGCCCGGCAGTTTTTGTCGATGATGGAAAAACCTGATGTCGACACCATCGAAGGTTTGTCGCCAGCCATTTCCATCGAGCAGAAGTCGACCTCGCACAACCCGCGCTCGACGGTCGGCACCATCACCGAAATCTACGACTACCTGCGCCTGCTTTACGCCCGCGTGGGTATTCCGCGCTGCCCAGATCACGACATTCCGCTGGAAGCGCAAACCGTCAGCCAGATGGTCGACCTGGTCCTCGCCCAACCGGAGGGCAGCAAGCTGATGCTGCTTGCCCCGGTGATTCGCGAGCGCAAAGGCGAACACCTGTCGGTCTTCGAAGAACTGCGCGCCCAGGGTTTTGTCCGGGCCCGGGTCAACGGCAGGATCTGCGAACTGGATGAGCTGCCGAAGCTGGATAAGCAAAAGAAGCATTCGATTGATGTAATAGTCGACCGCTTCAAGGTCCGCGCCGATCTGCAACAGCGCCTGGCCGAGTCGTTCGAGACCGCGCTGAAGCTGGCAGACGGCATCGCCCTGGTCGCGCCGATGGACGACGAGCCCGGCGAAGAGATCATCTTCTCCGCACGCTTCGCCTGCCCGATCTGCGGTCATGCCATCAGCGAGCTGGAACCCAAGCTGTTCTCATTCAACAACCCGGCTGGCGCTTGCCCGACTTGCGATGGCCTGGGGGTCAAGCAGTTCTTTGACATCAAGCGCCTGGTGAACGGCGAGCTGACGCTGGCCGAGGGCGCGATTCGCGGCTGGGACAGGCGCAACGTCTATTACTTCCAGATGCTCGGTTCGCTGGCTTCGCACTACAAGTTCAGCCTGGAAGTGCCGTTCAACGACCTGTCGGCCGATCAGCAGAAGTTCATCCTGCACGGCAGCGGTTCGCAGAACGTCGACTTCAAATACCTGAACGACCGCGGCGATATCGTCAAACGCTCGCACCCGTTCGAAGGCATCGTGCCGAACCTGGAACGTCGCTACCGCGAAACCGAGTCGGCTTCTGTGCGTGAAGAGCTGGCCAAGTTCCTCAGCACCCAGGCTTGCCCGGATTGCCGTGGCACGCGCTTGCGTCGTGAGGCGCGGCACGTCTGGGTGGGCGAGAAGACGCTGCCGGCGGTGACCAATCTGCCGATTGGCGATGCGTGTGAGTATTTCGGCGTGCTGAAGCTCACAGGCCGTCGCGGCGAAATTGCCGACAAAATCCTCAAGGAAATCCGCGAACGCCTGCAGTTCCTGGTCAACGTGGGTCTCGACTATCTTTCGCTGGACCGCAGTGCCGACACGTTGTCCGGCGGTGAAGCCCAGCGGATTCGCCTGGCCAGTCAGATTGGCGCCGGCCTGGTGGGGGTTCTGTACATCCTCGATGAACCGTCGATCGGTCTGCATCAACGTGATAACGATCGGTTGCTCGGCACACTCAAGCACCTGCGCGACATCGGCAACACGGTGATCGTGGTCGAGCATGACGAAGATGCTATTCGCCTGGCCGATTACGTGGTGGATATCGGGCCGGGTGCGGGGGTCCACGGTGGGCATATCGTCGCCGAAGGTACGCCGGCCGAAGTGATGGCGCATCCTGATTCGTTGACCGGCAAGTACCTGTCGGGCCGGGTAAAGATCGCGGTTCCAGCCAAACGTACACCGCGTAACAAGAAGTTATCGCTGTCGCTCAAGGGCGCTCGCGGCAACAACTTGCGCAATGTCGACCTGGACATTCCGATTGGTCTGTTGACGTGTGTGACCGGTGTGTCCGGTTCAGGCAAGTCCACGCTGATCAACAACACGCTGTTTCCCTTGAGCGCTACGGCACTCAACGGTGCAACGACGCTTGAGGCTGCCGCTCACGACAGCATTAAGGGCCTCGAGCATCTGGATAAAGTCGTCGATATCGACCAGAGTCCGATCGGCCGTACGCCGCGCTCCAACCCCGCGACTTACACCGGTCTGTTCACGCCGATTCGCGAACTGTTCGCCGGTGTTCCCGAGTCCCGCTCCCGCGGTTATGGCCCGGGCCGTTTCTCCTTCAACGTGAAGGGTGGACGCTGCGAAGCGTGTCAGGGCGATGGTCTGATCAAGGTGGAAATGCACTTCCTGCCGGACATCTATGTTCCGTGCGACGTTTGCAAGAGCAAGCGCTATAACCGCGAGACCCTAGAGATCAAGTACAAGGGCAAGAACATCCACGAAACCCTCGAGATGACTATCGAGGAAGCGCGGGTGTTCTTCGACGCTGTTCCGGCTCTGGCGCGCAAGCTTCAGACGTTGATGGACGTCGGTCTGTCCTACATCAAGCTGGGACAATCGGCGACGACGTTGTCCGGGGGTGAAGCCCAGCGGGTGAAACTGTCCCGCGAGCTGTCCAAGCGCGATACCGGCAAGACGCTGTACATCCTCGATGAACCAACCACCGGCCTGCACTTCGCGGATATTCAGCAACTGCTCGACGTGCTGCATCGACTGCGCGACCACGGCAATACCGTGGTGGTGATCGAGCACAACCTGGACGTGATCAAGACCGCCGACTGGCTGGTGGACCTGGGGCCGGAAGGCGGTTCCAAGGGAGGGCAGATCATTGCTGTCGGTACACCGGAAGAAGTGTCTGAAATGAAGCAGTCTCACACCGGCTTCTACCTCAAGCCGCTGTTGGCTCGCGACAAGGCCTGATTCGGGGCCCACGAAAAAGCCCCTGTCACTTCATCAGTGACAGGGGCTTTTTTGTATCGGTAGCAATCAGGTGTGGGATTGCAGGTAGTTCTCAAGACCGATCAACTTGATCAGACCCAACTGCTTTTCGAGCCAGTAGGTATGATCTTCTTCGGTGTCGTTCAGCTGAATACGCAGCATCTCGCGGCTGACGTAGTCTTTGTGCTGCTCGCAGAGCTCAATGCCCTTGCAGAGTGCGGCGCGGACTTTGTATTCCAGGCGCAGGTCGGCGGCGAGCATGTCAGGCACCGTGGTGCCGACGTCGAGATCGTCCGGACGCATGCGCGGTGTGCCTTCCAACATCAGGATACGGCGCATCAGGGCATCAGCGTGCCCGGCTTCTTCTTCCATCTCATGATTGATTCGTTCGTAGAGCTTGGTGAAACCCCAGTCCTCATACATCCGCGAATGAACGAAATATTGATCACGCGCGGCCAGTTCGCCGGTCAGCAACGTGTTGAGGTAATCGATTACGTCTGGGTGGCCTTGCATCGCCCTACATCTCCCTGCTTGAAAGTCTGTAGTTTGAACCAAGCAGACTGTTTGGTCACTCTGCCTGCGCGATAAAAGCGAAGATATTCTGAGAAAAATGGTTCAAATAACGCAAAAACCGCCCAAATGAGGGCGGTTCTGCTTCTCGTTTAGACTTCGTTAAGCTGTACGCTGAGTGCCTTTGCGATTGCTTCTCCATACGCTGGGTCAGCCTTGAAGAAATGCTGTAACTGGCGATCAACCACATCACTTGAAACACCACCCATCGCCCCAGCAATGTTGTTGACCAGCAGCGCTTTCTGCTCGTCACTCATGAGTCGGAACAGCGCACCGGCATGGCTGTAGTAGTCGGTGTCTTCGCGATGATCATAACGATCAGCGGCACCGCTTAATGCCAGGGGTGGCTCAGCGTAGCGAGGCGCTTGTTTCGGCGAATCGACGTAGCTGTTCGGCTCATAGTTAGGTGCTGCACCGCCATTGCTGCCGAACGCCATCGAACCATCTCGCTGATAGCTATTCACCGGACTGCGAGGCGCGTTCACCGGCAGTTGCTGATGGTTGGTGCCAATGCGGTAGCGGTGCGCGTCAGCGTAAGCGAACACGCGGCCCTGGAGCATTCGATCTGGCGACAGACCAACTCCTGGGACCATATTGCTCGGGCCGAATGCCGCTTGCTCGACTTCGGCAAAATAGTTCTGCGGATTACGGTTGAGCTCCAGTTCGCCGACTTCGATCAGAGGAAACTCTTTCTGCGACCAGGTTTTGGTCACGTCGAATGGGTTCTCATAGTGCGCCGCGGCCTGGGCCTCGGTCATGATCTGGACGCATACACGCCATTTCGGGAAGTCACCGCGCTCAATCGCCCCGAACAGGTCACGCTGCGCGTAATCTGGATCGGTACCGGCCAAACGTGCCGCTTCTGCCGGCGCCAGGTTTTTGATCCCTTGCTGGGTCTTGTAATGCCACTTCACCCAGCTCCGCTCGCCATCGGCGTTGATCAAGCTGTAGGTGTGGCTACCAAAGCCGTGCATGTGACGATAGCCGTCAGGAATGCCGCGGTCGGAGAACAGAATAGTGACCTGGTGCAGCGCCTCAGGCGAGTGCGACCAGAAGTCCCACATCATCTGCGCGCTTTTCAGATTGCTTTGCGGCAGACGCTTTTGGGTGTGGATAAAGTCCGGGAATTTCAACGGATCACGGATGAAGAACACTGGCGTGTTGTTGCCGACGATGTCCCAGTTACCTTCTTCGGTGTAGAACTTCAGGGCAAAGCCACGTGGATCGCGCTCGGTATCGGCCGAACCGCGTTCGCCGCCAACCGTGGAAAAGCGCAGAAACGTCGGGGTTTGCTTACCGACCGATTCAAACAGTTTGGCACTGGTGTACTGGGTGATGTCGCGAGTCACGGTAAACGTGCCGTAAGCACCCGAGCCCTTGGCGTGTACACGGCGCTCAGGGATGTTCTCACGATTGAAGTGGGCAAGCTTCTCGATCAGGTGGAAGTCGTCGAGCAGCAGGGGGCCACGAGGGCCGGCGGAACGGGAATTCTGATTGTCGGCGACAGGAGCGCCACTGGCGGTGGTCAGCGTTTTATTTTGACTCATGCGATCTCTTCCTCTGTCAGTCTTTAACTGCCGGCTAATCGGCTGACGGGGAGTATTGATCACGAACGTCACAGCTACAAATTCATTAAGTTGCAGCTATCGATAGAAAATTACTAATTACCTTTCTGGTTATGCGTTGATGACCATGCTTTTCGAGCGCGCACAAAAAACCGGGCACTAGGCCCGGTTCTTCGTTTCAGACTGACGTCTTACTCAGCGGATACAGCTTCACCACCGGCAGGACGATCAACCAACTCGACATACGCCATAGGCGCGTTGTCGCCAGTGCGGAAACCGCACTTGAGGATGCGCAGGTAGCCACCCTCACGGGTAGCGTAACGCTTGCCCAGGTCGTTGAAGAGCTTACCAACGATAGCTTTCGAACGAGTACGGTCGAAAGCCAGACGGCGGTTAGCCAGGCTGTCTGTCTTGGCCAAAGTGATCAGCGGCTCAGCAACGCGACGCAGTTCTTTAGCTTTTGGCAGTGTAGTTTTGATCAGCTCGTGCTCGAACAGCGACACCGCCATGTTTTGAAACATGGCCTTGCGGTGCGAGCTGGTGCGGCTCAGGTGACGACCACTTTTACGATGACGCATGGTTCATTCCTTACCAAACACAACGTTCGGTGATTACGACGATCAGGCAGTCGCCTTGTCGTCCTTCTTAAGACTTGCAGGCGGCCAGTTGTCGAGGCGCATGCCGAGGGACAGACCGCGGGAGGCCAGAACGTCCTTGATTTCAGTCAAGGATTTCTTGCCAAGGTTCGGAGTCTTCAACAGCTCTACTTCGGTACGCTGAATCAGGTCACCGATGTAGTAGATGTTTTCCGCCTTAAGGCAGTTAGCCGAACGTACAGTCAGTTCCAGATCGTCAACCGGGCGAAGCAGGATCGGATCGATCTCGTCTTCCTGCTCGACAACCACTGGTTCACTGTCACCTTTGAGGTCGACGAACGCAGCCAACTGCTGTTGCAGAATGGTTGCAGCGCGGCGGATAGCCTCTTCAGGATCCAGGGTACCGTTGGTTTCCAGATCAATAACCAGCTTGTCCAGGTTAGTACGCTGCTCGACACGGGCGTTTTCGACCACGTATGCGATACGGCGAACCGGGCTGAACGAAGAGTCAAGCTGCAAGCGACCGATGCTGCGGCTTTCGTCTTCATCGCTCTGACGCGAGTCTGCCGGTTCATAACCACGACCACGAGCTACGGTGAGCTTCATGTTCAGGGCGCCGTTAGACGCCAGGTTAGCGATTACGTGATCGGGGTTAACGATCTCGACATCATGATCCAGCTGAATATCGGCAGCGGTAACCACCCCCGAACCCTTCTTCGACAAGGTCAGCGTAACTTCGTCACGACCGTGCAGCTTGATAGCCAGACCTTTAAGGTTTAACAGGATTTCAATTACGTCTTCCTGTACGCCTTCGATGGCGCTGTACTCATGGAGCACACCGTCAATCTCGGCCTCGACTACTGCACAGCCGGGCATTGAGGACAACAGGATGCGTCGCAGCGCGTTGCCCAGGGTGTGGCCGAAACCACGCTCGAGAGGCTCGAGAGTGATCTTGGCGCGGGTTGGACTGACAACCTGCACATCAATATGGCGGGGTGTCAGGAACTCATTTACCGAAATCTGCATGGATGCACCTATTTTCTAGCCCTTACTTGGAGTAGAGCTCGACAATCAGGCTTTCGTTGATGTCGGCGGACAGATCACTGCGAGCAGGAACGTTCTTGAAAACGCCCGACTTCTTCTCAGTGTCTACTTCTACCCATTCTACGCGGCCACGTTGGGCACACAGATCGAGAGCTTGGACAATGCGAAGTTGGTTCTTTGCTTTCTCGCGAATCGCGACCACGTCACCAGCACGAACCTGGTAGGACGGTACGTTTACGGTCTGACCGTTAACGCTGACGGATTTGTGCGATACCAGCTGACGGGATTCGGCACGAGTAGAGCCAAAACCCATACGGTATACAACGTTGTCCAGACGGCATTCGAGCAGTTGCAGCAGGTTTTCACCGGTTGCACCTTTCTTGCCAGCAGCTTCTTTGTAGTAGCCGCTGAATTGACGCTCGAGAACGCCGTAGATACGACGGACCTTCTGCTTTTCACGCAGTTGGGTGCCGTAATCGGACTGGCGACCGCGGCGTTGGCCGTGGATACCAGGTGCTGCTTCGATGTTGCACTTCGATTCGATCGCGCGCACGCCGCTCTTCAGAAAGAGATCGGTGCCTTCGCGACGAGCGAGTTTGCATTTTGGACCAATGTAACGAGCCATTCTTTACAATCTCCTGGATTACACGCGGCGCTTCTTCGGCGGACGGCACCCGTTGTGCGGGATTGGCGTCACGTCGGTGATGCTGGCGATCTTGTAGCCACAGCCGTTCAAAGCGCGGACTGCAGATTCACGACCTGGGCCTGGACCTTTGACGTTAACGTCGAGGTTTTTCAGACCGTATTCCAGCGCAGCTTGACCAGCACGTTCAGCAGCTACTTGAGCAGCAAACGGGGTGGACTTGCGGGAACCGCGGAAACCCGAACCACCGGAGGTAGCCCAGGAAAGAGCGTTGCCTTGACGGTCGGTGATGGTCACGATTGTGTTGTTAAAAGAAGCATGGATGTGGGCAATGCCATCAACCACTGTCTTTTTAACTTTTTTACGAGGACGAGCAGCAGGTTTAGCCATGATTAATTTCCTGTCGATTCGCTGGGGCGATTACTTGCGGATCGGCTTACGCGGACCTTTACGGGTACGCGCGTTAGTCTTGGTACGCTGACCGCGCACTGGAAGACCACGACGATGACGCAGACCGCGATAGCAACCGAGGTCCATCAAACGCTTGATTTTCATGTTGATTTCGCGACGCAGGTCACCTTCAGTGGTGAACTTCGCCACTTCGCCACGCAGCTGTTCAATCTGCTCGTCGCTCAGATCCTTGATCTTTGCGGCTGGGTTTACCCCAGTCACTGCACAGATCTTCTGTGCAGTAGTGCGACCAACACCATAGATGTAGGTCAGCGAGATAACAGTATGCTTGTTATCTGGAATGTTAACGCCTGCAATACGGGCCATTCAGTGGGACTCCAATTGACAGCTACCTACGCCCCGGAAGCCAAGAAATAGGGCGCGAGATAATATCGCTGTAATAACAAATAATCAACCCGGTAGCGCACTAGCTACCGGGCTTGAAGCACAATCACACTCAGCCTTGGCGCTGTTTGTGACGCGGTTCCGCGCTGCAAATTACTCGAACAACACCTTCGCGGCGAATAATCTTGCAGTTACGGCACAGCTTTTTCACCGATGCACGAACTTTCATCACCAACTCCTCGAACCTTATGGGTACTCAGCGCAACATGCCGCTGCCGTAACCCTTCAGGTTGGCTTTTTTCATCAGGGATTCGTACTGGTGCGAAACGAGGTGCGATTGTACTTGGGACATGAAGTCCATCACAACCACGACGACGATCAGCAACGAGGTCCCGCCAAGGTAGAACGGTACGTTTGCTGCAACCACCAGGAACTGGGGCAACAGACACACGGCCGTCATATATAGAGCACCGAACAAGGTCAAACGAGTCAGAACGCCATCAATATAGCGCGCAGACTGCTCACCTGGACGGATACCCGGAATAAAGGCACCGGACTTCTTCAGGTTTTCCGCTACGTCTTTCGGATTGAACATCAACGCCGTATAGAAGAAGCAGAAGAAAATAATCCCTGCACTAAACAGCAGAATATTCAACGGCTGACCAGGAGCGATCGACTGCGAGATGTCCTGCAGCCAGCCCATACCTTCAGACTGACCAAACCAGGCCCCCAACGAAGCCGGGAACAGCAAAATGCTGCTCGCGAAAATGGCTGGAATAACACCAGCCATGTTCACTTTCAACGGCAAGTGGCTGGTCTGCGCAGCGAAGACCTTGCGGCCCTGCTGACGCTTGGCGTAATGAACAGCAATACGACGCTGACCACGCTCAATGAACACCACGAAACCGATAATCGCTACTGCCAACAAACCGATGGCAACCAAGGCAAAAATATTGATATCACCCTGACGCGCAGACTCGAAAGACTGCCCGATCGCCCTCGGAAGACCGGCGACGATACCTGCGAAAATCAACATCGAGATACCGTTGCCAACACCACGCTCAGTAATCTGCTCACCCAGCCACATCATGAACATCGCACCAGCCACAAAAGTGGATACCGCGACGAAATGGAAGCCAAAGTCACCAGTGAACGAAACGCCCTGCCCTGCCAGACCAATGGACATGCCAATTGCCTGAACGAGAGCGAGGACGACAGTGCCGTAGCGGGTGTACTGGGCAATCTTGCGACGCCCAGCTTCACCTTCCTTCTTCAACTGCTCCAGCTGCGGGCTAACGGCGGTCATCAGTTGCATGATGATCGATGCCGAGATGTACGGCATGATCCCCAGTGCAAAGATGCTCATCCGTTCCAGCGCGCCGCCGGAAAACATGTTGAACAAGCTAAGAATGGTCCCCTCATTCTGTCGAAACAGGTCCGCGAGTCGGTCCGGGTTGATACCTGGAACCGGGATGTGTGCGCCTATTCGGTAGACGATAATCGCCAGGAACAGAAAACGCAGACGAGCCCAGAGTTCAGACATACCGCCTTTGCCGAGCGCAGAGAGAGCACCTTGCTTAGCCATTTATTCCTCGAACTTGCCGCCAGCTGCTTCGATAGCCGCACGCGCACCTTTGGTGGCGCCGATTCCCTTTCCGATGGTAACAGCGCGAGTCACTTCGCCGGACAGCATGATTTTCACACGCTGAACGTTGACGTTGATCACGTTGGCATCTTTCAGGGACTGCACGGTGACGATGTCGCCTTCCACTTTAGCCAGCTCGGACAGACGCACTTCTGCGCGGTCCATGGCTTTCAGGGAAACGAAACCGAACTTCGGCAGGCGACGATGCAGCGGCTGTTGACCGCCTTCAAAGCCTGGAGCAATGGTGCCACCGGAGCGGGAGGACTGACCTTTGTGGCCACGGCCACCGGTCTTGCCCAAACCACTACCGATACCACGGCCCGGACGATGCTTTTCGCGACGGGAACCCGGCGCTGGACTCAGATCATTGAGTTTCATCGATTAACCCTCGACACGCAGCATGTAGTAAGCCTTGTTGATCATCCCGCGATTCTCGGGAGTATCAAGTACTTCTACAGTGTGACCGATGCGACGCAGACCCAGACCCTTAACGCACAGTTTGTGGTTAGGGATGCGGCCGGTCATGCTTTTGATCAGCGTTACTTTAACGGTAGCCATGATCAGAAGATCTCCTTGACGCTTTTGCCACGCTTGGCGGCAATGGATTCAGGAGATTGCATAGCTTTCAAACCTTTGAAAGTGGCGTGAACCACGTTTACCGGGTTAGTCGAGCCGTAGCACTTGGCCAGAACGTTCTGAACGCCAGCAACCTCGAGGACAGCACGCATAGCGCCGCCAGCGATGATACCGGTACCTTCAGAAGCAGGCTGCATGTACACCTTCGAAGCGCCGTGAGCGGACTTCATTGCGTACTGCAGAGTGGTGCCGTTCAGGTCAACTTGGATCATGTTGCGGCGAGCAGCTTCCATTGCCTTCTGGATCGCAGCAGGCACTTCACGCGACTTGCCACGGCCGAAGCCAACGCGCCCTTTACCATCACCAACCACGGTCAACGCGGTGAAAGTGAAGATACGGCCGCCTTTAACGGTTTTGGCTACGCGGTTAACTTGAACCAGCTTCTCGATGTAGCCTTCGTCGCGCTTTTGGTCGTTATTTGACATAACTTAGAACTCCAGCCCAGCTTCACGAGCAGCATCAGCCAGCGCTTTAACGCGGCCGTGGTACTTGAAGCCAGAGCGGTCGAAAGCCACTTGCGAGACGCCAGCGGCCTTAGCACGCGTAGCGACCAGCTGGCCAACCTTAGTGGCCGCGTCGATGTTGCCAGTGGCACCATCACGCAGTTCTTTATCCAAAGTCGAGGCGGATGCCAGAACTTTGGCGCCGTCGGCCGAAATGACCTGGGCGTAGATGTGCTGCGACGAGCGGAACACGCAGAGACGCACGACTTCGAGTTCGTGCATTTTCAGGCGTGCTTTGCGAGCGCGACGCAGTCGAGTAACTTTTTTGTCGGTCATTTGCTATGCCCTACTTCTTCTTGGCTTCTTTACGACGGACGACTTCGTCCGCGTAGCGCACACCTTTGCCTTTGTACGGCTCTGGTGGACGGAAGTCGCGGATCTCGGCGGCCACTTGACCTACCAGCTGCTTATCGATGCCCTTGATCAGGATATCGGTCTGGCTAGGAGTCTCAGCGGTGATGCCTTCCGGCAGTTCATAATCCACTGGGTGCGAGAAGCCAAGAGCCAGATTCAGCACTGTGCCTTTTGCTTGCGCTTTGTAACCAACACCGACCAGCTGGAGCTTGCGCTCGAAGCCTTGGCTTACGCCTTGGACCATGTTGTTTACCAACGCACGAGTGGTACCAGCCATTGCGCGAGTTTGTTGATCGCCATTGCGAGCAGCGAAACGCAGCTCACCAGCTTCTTCAACGATCTCAACGGACGAATGGATGTTCAGTTCGAGAGTGCCCTTGGCACCCTTCACCGAAAGCTGTTGGCCTGCGAATTTGACTTCGACACCGGCTGGCAGCTTAACGGGGTTCTTAGCGACGCGTGACATGCTTATCCCCCCTTAGAACACAGTGCAAAGAACTTCGCCGCCGACACCGGCAGCGCGCGCAGCACGATCCGTCATCACACCTTTGTTGGTGGAGACGATAGACACACCGAGACCGCCACGAACTTTTGGCAGATCATCGACGGACTTGTACTGACGCAGGCCTGGACGGCTAACGCGCTTCACTTCTTCGATGACCGGACGGCCTTCGAAATATTTCAGCTCGATAGACAGCAGTGGTTTTGTTTCGCTGCTGATCTGATAACCCGCGATGTAACCTTCGTCCTTCAGGACTTTAGCTACAGCCACCTTCAACGTGGAAGAAGGCATGCTTACGACGGACTTTTCAGCCATCTGGGCATTACGGATTCGAGTTAGCATGTCCGCTAACGGGTCCTGCATACTCATGGGCTAGACGCTCCTAATACAAAAAAATAAGCCTTGCGGCTACTACCTTCGCCGAGAAACTCCATGCGAAAAAAGCACGGGCTCAGGCGAGCCGGGTATTCTAGACACACCCCACAAATGAATCAAGCCCCAAAAGGGGCTTGATTCATGTTCAAGGTCACCGATGGTCAGGAACTTGCGCTCCTGGACACCGAGACTTTGATAGTGCTTACCAGCTGGCTTTAACCAGACCAGGTACGTCACCACGCATTGCAGCTTCACGCAGTTTGTTACGACCGAGGCCGAACTTGCGGTAAACACCGTGTGGACGACCGGTCAGGCGGCAGCGGTTACGCATGCGCGAAGCGCTTGCGTCACGTGGCTGCTTTTGCAGAGCTACTGTAGCTTCCCAACGCGCTTCTGGACTTGCGTTCAGATCAACGATGATAGCTTTCAGTGCTGCACGCTTTTTGGCGTACTTGGCAACCGTGAGCTGACGTTTCAGCTCGCGGTTTTTCATGCTCATCTTGGCCATTTTCCTACTCCAATCAGTTGCGGAACGGGAATTTGAAAGCACGCAACAGGGCGCGACCTTCATCATCGTTCTTGGCAGTGGTGGTCAGGGTAATGTCCAGACCGCGGAGAGCATCGATCTTGTCGTAGTCGATTTCCGGGAAGATGATCTGCTCTTTAACGCCCATGCTGTAGTTACCACGACCATCGAAGGACTTGGCATTCAGGCCGCGGAAGTCGCGAACCCGAGGCAGGGAGATCGACAGCAGACGATCCAGGAATTCATACATACGCTCACGGCGCAGGGTCACTTTGACGCCGATCGGCCAACCTTCACGGACTTTAAAGCCCGCGATGGATTTCCGAGCGTAAGTCACAACAACTTTCTGACCGGTGATCTTTTCCAGATCGGCAACAGCGTGCTCGATGACTTTTTTGTCACCGACTGCTTCGCCCAGACCCATGTTCAGGGTGATTTTCGTAACGCGTGGAACTTCCATCACGTTCGAAAGCTTAAGTTCTTCCTTAAGCTTCGGTGCGATTTCTTTCCAGTAAATCTCTTTTAGTCGTGCCATGGTCTCATCTACCTAGCAGTGTTCAAGCATCAACCGCTTTTTGGGTCGACTTGAAGACACGAATTTTCTTGCCGTCTTCTACTTTGAAACCAACGCGGTCAGCCTTGTTGGTTTCGCCGTTGAAAATGGCGACGTTAGAAGCGTCCAGCGGAGCTTCTTTTTCGACGATACCGCCTTGTACGCCCGACATCGGGTTAGGCTTGGTATGACGCTTAACCAGGTTCAGACCACCAATAACCAGACGGTTATTAGCGAGAACCTTAAGCACCTTACCGCGCTTACCTTTGTCTTTGCCGGCGATCACGATGATCTCGTCGTCACGACGAATCTTTTGCATGTCGGATCTCCTTACAGCACTTCTGGGGCGAGCGAGACGATCTTCATGAACTTCTCAGTACGAAGTTCACGGGTCACTGGCCCAAAGATACGGGTGCCGATCGGCTCTTGCTTGTTGTTCAGAAGAACAGCAGCGTTGCCATCAAAGCGGATAATGGAGCCATCAGCACGACGTACGCCGTGACGAGTGCGGACTACAACAGCAGTCATCACTTGGCCTTTTTTCACTTTACCGCGAGGAATTGCTTCCTTCACGGTAACTTTGATGATGTCACCGATACCAGCGTAACGACGATGGGAGCCACCCAGCACCTTGATGCACATAACGCGGCGTGCGCCGCTGTTATCGGCCACATCGAGCATGGATTGAGTCTGAATCATATAATTTCTCCGACCCCTAGTCCTTAGACTTCCACAGCGCGTTCGAGAACATCAACCAGCGCCCAAGACTTGGTCTTGGCCAAAGGACGAGTTTCACGAATAGTGACTTTGTCGCCGATGTGGCACTGATTGGTTTCGTCGTGCGCGTGCAGCTTAGTCGAACGCTTAACGTATTTACCGTAGATCGGGTGCTTAACGCGACGCTCGATCAGAACGGTGATGGTCTTGTCCATTTTGTCGCTGACAACACGGCCAGTCAGCGTACGGACGGTTTTTTCGGCTTCAGCCATGATTACTTACCTGCCTGCTGTTTGAGCACAGTCTTCACGCGAGCGATGTCACGCTTAACTTGCCGGAGCAGGTGAGACTGCCCCAACTGGCCAGTTGCTTTCTGCATGCGCAGATTGAACTGGTCGCGCAGCAGGCCGAGCAGTTGCTCGTTAAGCTGCGGCGCGTCTTTTTCACGAAGTTCATTCGCTTTCATCACATCACCGTCCGTTTAACAAAGGCGGTGGCGAGCGGCAGCTTTGCAGCAGCCAGGGCAAAAGCCTCACGCGCCAGCTCTTCAGTTACACCCTCGATTTCATACAGGACTTTGCCTGGCTGAATCTGGGCAACCCAGTACTCCACACTACCCTTACCTTTACCCATCCGAACTTCGAGTGGCTTTTTGGAAATAGGCTTGTCCGGGAATACACGGATCCAGATCTTGCCGCCACGTTTAACGTGACGGGTCAGTGCACGACGCGCTGACTCGATCTGACGAGCGGTGAGACGACCACGAGCTACAGACTTCAGCGCATATTCGCCGAAGCTGACTTTGCTACCGCGCTGAGCCAAGCCACGGTTGTGGCCAGTCATCTGCTTGCGGAACTTCGTACGCTTTGGTTGCAACATTTGGCGTACCCCTTACTTAGCAGCTTTTTTACGAGGCGCTGGTGCTTGTGGTTTCAGTTCTTCTTGGCGACCACCAATTACTTCGCCTTTGAAGATCCAAACCTTTACACCGATCACACCATAAGTGGTGTGAGCTTCGTAGTTGGCATAGTCGATGTCGGCACGCAGGGTGTGCAGTGGCACACGACCTTCGCGATACCATTCAGTACGTGCGATTTCAGCACCGCCGAGACGACCGCTCACTTGGATTTTGATGCCTTTGGCACCAATGCGCATGGCGTTCTGTACAGCGCGCTTCATAGCGCGACGGAACATTACGCGACGCTCCAGCTGCTGAGCTACGCTCTGCGCAACCAACATACCGTCGAGTTCCGGCTTGCGGATTTCTTCGATATTGATGTGCACAGGCACACCCATTTGCTTGGTCAGGTCCTGACGCAGTTTCTCAACATCTTCACCTTTCTTCCCGATAACAATACCTGGACGAGCGGTGTGGATGGTGATACGTGCAGTCTGAGCCGGACGATGGATATCGATACGGCTTACGGACGCGCTTTTTAGTTTGTCTTGGAGATACTCGCGCACCTTCAGATCAGCGAACAAATAGTCCGCATAAGTCCGACCGTCTGCGTACCAGACGGAGGTGTGCTCCTTGACGATTCCCAGGCGAATGCCAATGGGATGTACTTTCTGACCCATCTCTTCGACTCCGTTACTTGTCAGCAACCTTGACAGTGATATGGCAAGACCGCTTGACGATGCGATCAGCACGGCCTTTGGCACGTGGCATGATTCGCTTCAGCGAACGCCCTTCGTTGACGAAAACGGTGCTGACTTTAAGGTCATCAACGTCTGCGCCTTCGTTATGCTCGGCGTTGGCTACGGCCGACTCCAGCACTTTCTTCATGATCTCGGCGGCTTTCTTACTGCTGAAAGCCAACAGGTTGAGCGCTTCGCCCACCTTCTTCCCGCGGATCTGGTCGGCGACCAAGCGGGCTTTCTGGGCGGAGATTCGAGCGCCCGACAACTTAGCGGCTACTTCCATCGTTCCTTACCCCTTAACGCTTGGCTTTCTTGTCTGCCACGTGCCCACGATATGTGCGGGTACCGGCAAACTCGCCCAGTTTGTGGCCGACCATGTCTTCGTTCACAAGAACTGGGACATGTTGACGACCGTTATGCACTGCAATGGTCAAACCGACCATTTGTGGCAGGATCATGGAACGGCGCGACCAGGTTTTAACTGGTTTGCGATCGTTCTTTTCCGCCGCCACTTCGATCTTCTTCAGTAGGTGAAGATCAATAAAAGGACCTTTTTTCAGAGAACGTGGCACTGTCGTATCCCTCTATTTACTTGCGACGACGGACGATCATTTTGTCGGTACGCTTATTACCACGAGTCTTCGCGCCCTTAGTCGGGAAGCCCCATGGCGATACCGGATGACGACCACCAGAGGTACGACCTTCACCACCACCATGTGGGTGGTCAACCGGGTTCATGGCAACACCACGAACGGTTGGGCGAACGCCACGCCAGCGTTTGGCACCAGCTTTACCCAGCGAACGCAGGCTGTGCTCGGAGTTCGAGACTTCACCCAGGGTCGCGCGGCATTCAGCCAGCACTTTACGCATCTCACCAGAACGCAGACGCAGGGTCACGTAGACACCTTCACGAGCGATCAGCTGAGCCGAAGCACCAGCGGAACGAGCGATTTGCGCGCCTTTACCTGGCTTCAATTCGATGCCGTGTACGGTGCTACCAACTGGAATGTTACGCAGTTGCAGAGCGTTGCCCGGCTTGATCGGTGCCAGAGCACCTGCGATCAGCTGGTCGCCAGCACTCACGCCTTTAGGGGCGATGATGTAGCGACGCTCGCCATCTGCGTACAGCAGCAGAGCGATGTGAGCAGTACGGTTTGGATCGTATTCAATACGCTCGACAGTGGCAGAGATGCCATCTTTGTCGTTGCGACGGAAATCGACCAGACGATAATGCTGCTTATGGCCACCACCGATGTGACGAGTGGTAATACGACCATTGTTGTTACGACCACCAGTCTTCGATTTTTTCTCGAGCAGCGGTGCGTGAGGAGCGCCTTTATGCAGCTCCTGGTTGACCACCTTGACCACAAAACGGCGGCCAGGGGAAGTCGGTTTGCATTTAACGATTGCCATGATGCACCCCTTCCTTACTCAGCACTGCTGCTGAAATCGAGATCTTGGCCTGGCTGAAGGGAGATAACCGCCTTCTTCCAGTCATTACGCTTGCCCAAACCGCGAGCAGTGCGCTTGCTCTTACCCAGAACATTCAGGGTAGTAACACGCTCTACTTTCACGCTGAACAGGCTTTCGACGGCCTTCTTGATTTCCAGCTTGGTTGCGTCAGTTGCAACCTTGAAAACGAACTGGCCTTTCTTGTCAGCCAGAACCGTAGCCTTCTCGGAAACGTGCGGGCCAAGCAGAACTTTAAATACGCGTTCCTGGTTCATCCCAGCAGCTCCTCGAATTTCTTCACGGCCGACACGGTGATCAACACCTTGTCGTATGCGATCAGACTAACTGGATCGGAACCTTGCACGTCACGTACATCAACGTGTGGCAGGTTACGAGCAGCCAGGTACAGGTTCTGATCAACTACTTCAGACACGATCAAGACGTCAGTCAGGCCCATGCCGGTCAGTTTGTTCAGCAGATCTTTGGTCTTCGGTGCATCAACAGCGAAGTCCTGAACCACAACCAGACGATCAGTACGCACCAGCTCAGCAAGGATGGAACGCATTGCTGCGCGATACATCTTCTTGTTCAGCTTCTGGGTGTGATCCTGAGGACGAGCTGCGAAAGTGGTACCGCCGCCGCGCCAGATTGGGCTACGGATAGTACCGGCACGAGCACGGCCAGTACCTTTCTGACGCCAAGGGCGCTTACCGCCACCACGAACGTCGGAACGGGTCTTTTGCTGCTTGCTACCTTGACGGCCGCCGGCCATGTAGGCCACGACTGCTTGGTGAACGAGCGTCTCGTTGAATTCGCCGCCAAATGTCAGTTCGGAAACTTCGATCGCTTGAGCGTCATTTACATTTAATTGCATGTCAGCTTCCCCTTAACCGCGAGCCTTGGCTGCTGGACGTACAACCAAGTTGCCGCCAGTAGCGCCAGGAACAGCGCCCTTGACCAACAACAGATTGCGTTCAGCGTCCACGCGCACTACTTCGAGGGACTGCACGGTCACGCGCTCAGCGCCCATATGACCGGACATTTTTTTGCCCTTGAATACACGACCAGGAGTCTGGCACTGGCCGATAGAGCCTGGAACGCGGTGGGACACGGAGTTACCGTGGGTATTATCTTGCCCGCGGAAGTTCCAACGCTTGATCGTACCCTGGAAGCCTTTACCTTTGGACTGACCGGTTACATCAACCAGTTGACCAGCAGCGAAGATTTCAGCGTTGATCAGATCGCCGGCCTGGTACTCGCCTTCTTCAAGGCGGAATTCCATTACGGTACGACCAGCGGCAACGTTCGCTTTAGCGAAGTGGCCAGCTTGAGCAGCTGTAACACGCGAAGCACGACGCTCGCCTACAGTGACTTGCACTGCACGATAGCCATCGGTCTCTTCAGTTTTGAACTGGGTGACGCGATTCGGTTCGATCTCAATGACCGTGACCGGAATGGAGACACCTTCTTCGGTGAAAATACGGGTCATACCGCATTTACGACCGACTACACCAATAGTCATGTTGTAAACCTCATGAGTGTACGGGGCTTTCACCCGCTATGGCCGCCCATTTCAGAGCGTTACACGACTAAGACCGAGTCTTAGCCGAGGCTGATCTGCACTTCCACACCGGCCGCAAGATCAAGCTTCATAAGCGCATCAACGGTTTTATCCGTTGGCTGGACGATGTCCAGAACGCGCTTATGAGTACGGATCTCGTACTGGTCACGCGCGTCTTTGTTGACGTGCGGGGAGACCAGAACGGTGAACCGCTCTTTACGGGTAGGCAGTGGAATTGGACCACGCACTTGAGCACCAGTACGTTTCGCGGTTTCCACGATTTCCTGGGTGGATTGGTCGATCAGGCGATGGTCAAAAGCCTTCAACCTGATACGGATTTGCTGATTTTGCATTGGATTTCAGACTCCGGCTGCTATTCCCAGCGAGCGCAATACGCCCGTTAAAAGGAGGCGCAATTCTATAGACGGGCTACTACAGTGTCAACCCAATAAAAAAGCCCCCGCTAGGCGGGGGCTTTTTCAAGTCATCACCTATTAAGCGATGATTTTGGCTACGACGCCAGCGCCGACGGTACGACCGCCTTCACGAATAGCGAAACGCAGACCATCTTCCATTGCGATGGTTTTGATCAGGGTGACAACCATTTTGATGTTGTCGCCTGGCATTACCATTTCAACGCCTTCCGGCAGTTCGCAGTTACCGGTCACGTCAGTGGTCCGGAAGTAGAACTGTGGACGGTAGCCTTTGAAGAACGGAGTGTGGCGACCGCCTTCTTCTTTGCTCAACACGTACACTTCAGCTTCGAAGGTAGTGTGCGGCTTAACCGAACCTGGCTTGACCAGAACCTGGCCACGCTCAACGTCATCACGCTTGGTACCACGCAGCAGGACGCCGCAGTTCTCGCCAGCACGACCTTCGTCGAGCAGCTTACGGAACATTTCAACGCCGGTGCAGGTGGTGACAACAGTGTCACGCAGACCAACGATTTCCAGCGAATCCTGAACCTTGACGATACCGCGCTCGATACGGCCAGTTACAACAGTACCGCGACCGGAGATCGAGAATACGTCTTCGATTGGCATCAGGAACGGCTTGTCGATAACACGAACCGGATCCGGAATGTAGGTATCCAGAGTCTCAACCAGTTTACGAACGGCAGTGGTGCCCATTTCGTTGTCGTCTTGGCCGTTCAGAGCCATCAGAGCCGAACCGATGATGATCGGAGTGTCGTCACCTGGGAAGTCGTAAGTGCTCAGCAGATCGCGCACTTCCATCTCAACCAGTTCCAGCAGCTCAGCGTCGTCAACCATGTCAGCCTTGTTCAGGAAGACAACGATGTACGGAACGCCAACCTGACGGGACAGCAGGATGTGCTCACGGGTTTGTGGCATCGGACCATCAGCGGCCGAGCAAACCAGGATAGCGCCGTCCATTTGAGCAGCACCGGTGATCATGTTCTTCACATAGTCAGCGTGACCTGGGCAGTCAACGTGAGCGTAGTGACGGATCAGCGAGTTGTATTCAACGTGCGCGGTGTTGATGGTGATACCACGAGCCTTTTCTTCTGGAGCGCTGTCGATTTTATCGAAAGCAACAACAGCCGAACCGAAAACTTCGGAGCAGACGCGAGTCAGAGCAGCGGTCAGCGTGGTTTTACCGTGGTCGACGTGACCGATGGTGCCAACGTTGACGTGCGGGAGGGTACGGTCAAATTTTTCTTTAGCCACGACAATTAACTCCTAGCCTAAAGGGGCTGAATCAGCCTTGTTTTTTGGTAACGGTTTCGACGATGTGCGACGGAGCCGTATTGTATTTTTTGAATTCCATAGAGTAGCTTGCGCGACCTTGGGACATGGAACGGACATCGGTCGCATAACCGAACATCTCACCCAGCGGAACCTCGGCACGAATCACTTTGCCGGAAACCGTGTCTTCCATACCCAGGATCATGCCGCGACGACGGTTAAGGTCGCCCATCACGTCACCCATATAGTCTTCAGGTGTAACAACCTCTACAGCCATGATCGGCTCAAGCAACTCACCACCGCCCTTCTGGGCCAGTTGCTTGGTCGCCATGGAAGCAGCCACCTTAAACGCCATCTCGTTGGAGTCGACGTCGTGGTAGGAACCATCAAACACAGTGGCCTTCAGGCCGATCAGCGGATAGCCGGCAACAACGCCGTTCTTCATCTGCTCTTCGATACCCTTCTGGATCGCCGGGATGTATTCCTTAGGAACAACACCACCCACTACTTCGTTCACGAATTGCAGACCTTCCTGACCTTCGTCAGCAGGAGCAAAACGGATCCAGCAGTGGCCGAACTGACCACGACCGCCGGACTGGCGAACGAATTTGCCTTCGATTTCACAGTTCTTCGTGATGCGCTCACGATACGAAACCTGAGGCTTACCGATGTTGGCTTCGACGTTGAACTCACGGCGCATCCGGTCAACCAGGATGTCCAGGTGCAACTCGCCCATACCAGAGATGATCGTTTGACCAGTCTCTTCATCAGTCTTGACGCGGAAAGATGGATCTTCCTGAGCGAGTTTGCCCAGAGCGACACCCATTTTTTCCTGGTCATCCTTGGTCTTAGGCTCTACGGCAACCGAAATAACCGGCTCCGGGAAGTCCATGCGAACCAGGATGATTGGCTTGGCAGCGTCGCACAAAGTTTCACCAGTGGTGACGTCCTTCATGCCGATCAAGGCCGCGATGTCGCCAGCGCGCACTTCCTTGATTTCTTCACGGGCGTTTGCGTGCATTTGCACCATACGACCCACGCGCTCTTTCTTGCCTTTGACCGAGTTGATCACACCGTCGCCGGAGGCCAACACGCCCGAGTAAACGCGGACGAAAGTCAAAGTACCCACAAATGGATCGGTAGCGATTTTGAAAGCCAGAGCCGAGAACGGCTCGCTGTCATCTGCATGACGCTCCAGATCGATAGTCTCGTCATCCGGGTCAGTACCCTTGATGGCAGGAATATCAACTGGTGCAGGCAGGTAATCGATAACGGCGTCGAGAACCAGGGGAACACCCTTGTTCTTGAAGGAAGAACCGCAAACAGCCAGAACGATCTCACCAGCGATAGTACGCTGACGCAGAGCGGCCTTGATTTCCGCGTTGGTGAGTTCTTCACCTTCGAGGTACTTGTTCATCAGCTCTTCGCTGGCTTCAGCCGCAGCTTCAACCATATTGCCGCGCCACTCGTCAGCCAGTTCCTGCAGTTCAGCAGGGATTGGCTTGCGAACTGGAACCATGCCTTTGTCAGCGTCATTCCAGTAAACAGCTTCCATAGCCATCAGGTCGATCTGACCCTGGAAGTTGTCTTCAGAACCGATAGCCAACTGGATTGGCACCGGGGTATGACCCAGACGCTGCTTGATCTGACCGATCACGCGCAGGAAGTTGGCACCAGCACGGTCCATCTTGTTTACGTAAACAAGACGTGGAACGCCGTACTTGTTGGCCTGACGCCATACGGTTTCCGACTGAGGCTCAACACCCGAAGTGCCGCAGAACACAACGACCGCGCCGTCGAGAACACGCAGGGAACGCTCAACTTCAATGGTGAAGTCAACGTGGCCCGGGGTGTCAATGACGTTGAAGCGGTATTGGTCTTTGTGCTGCTTCTCGGAACCCTGCCAGAAGGCGGTAATAGCAGCAGAAGTAATGGTAATACCACGCTCCTGCTCCTGAACCATCCAGTCTGTGGTCGCGGCGCCGTCATGCACCTCGCCCATCTTGTGACTTTTGCCAGTGTAAAAAAGGACGCGCTCGGTGGTGGTGGTTTTACCAGCATCCACGTGAGCAACGATACCAATGTTACGGTAGCGATTAATCGGTGTTGTACGAGCCATAAAGCCCTCGCAAAATTAGTGACGCTAAAATTAGAAGCGGTAGTGCGAGAAAGCCTTGTTGGCTTCAGCCATACGGTGCACGTCTTCACGCTTCTTAACTGCAGCACCTTTACCTTCAGCGGCGTCCAACAGTTCGCCAGCCAAACGCAGAGCCATAGACTTCTCGCCGCGCTTACGGGCGAAGTCTACCAACCAGCGCATTGCCAGAGCGTTACGACGGGACGGACGAACTTCGACCGGAACCTGGTAAGTAGCACCGCCTACACGGCGCGACTTTACTTCGACCAGCGGAGCGATGGCGTCGAGAGCTTTCTCGAAGATTTCCAGGGGATCGCTGTTCTTGCGTTCTTTAACCTTGTCCAGCGCGCCATAAACGATACGCTCGGCAACGGCTTTCTTGCCGCTTTCCATAACGTGGTTCATGAACTTGGCCAGGATTTGGCTTCCGTATTTTGGATCGTCAAGCACTTCGCGCTTGGCTGCTACGCGTCTTCTTGGCATGGATAAGCCCTCAAACGGTCTTCAGGTTCGCTCGGAATCGGTCCCCTTTCGGGACGCCTCCGACCTTACTCTTATCGACTCAGAAAAATAGAAAATCAGTTTTTACAAAAAGCCACTACTACTTAGGCTTCTTGGTACCGTACTTCGAGCGACCCTGGTTACGACCTTTAACGCCGGAAGTATCCAAAGAACCGCGTACGGTGTGATAACGAACACCTGGCAAGTCTTTTACACGACCGCCGCGGATCAGTACCACGCTGTGCTCTTGCAGGTTGTGGCCTTCACCGCCGATGTACGAGGAAACCTCGAAACCGTTGGTCAGACGCACACGGCATACTTTACGCAGTGCCGAGTTAGGTTTTTTCGGCGTGGTGGTATACACACGGGTGCATACGCCACGACGTTGCGGGCAGTTCTGCAGCGCAGGCACGTCGGATTTCTCGACGATACGCTTACGCGGCTGACGTACCAGCTGGTTGATAGTTGCCATCTACTAGCTCCACTGTTGTCTTGCGACGCTATTGTCTTGCAAGAAAAGCAAAATGGCAGGAACGAATTCCCGCCAAATTTAGGGGTACAAGAGTCTAAAGAGGATCTTGTCCCCAGTCAAGGAAAGGCCCCGACCTCCCCGCTCATCCAATCTCGACAATTTGTCTCGATTCGACGAACGGAGCGACCAGGGCCTCACGCTCATTAATCGCAGAACTCAGTTACCGCTTGAGTTCAGCGCTTCGGTCAGTGCAGCTTCCACTTCACTGGCGCTTACACGCAACGGCTTGTCAGCTTCACGACGACGCTTACGCTCGCTGTGATATGCCAGACCGGTACCCGCCGGGATCAGACGACCTACGACCACGTTTTCTTTCAGGCCGCGCAGGTAATCGCGCTTGCCGGTTACCGCCGCTTCGGTCAGTACGCGAGTGGTTTCCTGGAAGGAAGCCGCCGAGATGAACGATTCGGTGGACAACGACGCCTTGGTAATACCCAACAGCACGCGAGTGAACTTGGAAACGAATTTCTCGTCGCCAGCCAAACGCTCGTTCTCTACAAGAACGTGAGTCAATTCCATCTGGTCGCCCTT
Organism: Pseudomonas sp. LBUM1660; assembly: GCF_059695935.1. Taxonomy (NCBI): domain Bacteria; kingdom Pseudomonadati; phylum Pseudomonadota; class Gammaproteobacteria; order Pseudomonadales; family Pseudomonadaceae; genus Pseudomonas; species Pseudomonas sp. LBUM1660. The sequence continues at coordinate 5,679,295 of NZ_CP166795.1, forward strand.
GATGAAAGTTGAATCGCCGGACTCAGCGATTTCAACCTTACGCAACATCTGACGCAGGATGGTCTCGATGTGCTTGTCGTTGATCTTCACGCCTTGCAGACGATAAACGTCCTGGATCTCGTTCACGATGTACTTGGCCAGCGCACTCACACCCAGCAGACGCAGGATATCGTGTGGATCGCTCGGGCCGTCGGAGATAACTTCGCCGCGGTTTACCTGTTCGCCTTCGAAGACGTTCAGGTGACGCCACTTAGGAATCAGCTCTTCGTACGGATCGCTACCATCGTTCGGGGTAATGACCAGACGGCGCTTGCCCTTGGTCTCTTTACCGAACGCGATGGTGCCGCTGACTTCAGCCAGAATCGAGGCTTCTTTCGGACGACGGGCTTCGAACAAGTCGGCAACACGCGGCAGACCACCGGTGATGTCACGGGTTTTCGAAGTCTCTTGCGGAATACGAGCGATAACATCACCGATCGCGATTTTCGCACCGTCCGCCACGCCGACCAGGGCGTTGGCAGGCAGGAAGTACTGAGCAATTACGTCGGTACCCGGCAGCAAGAGATCCTTGCCGTTGTCATCAACCATCTTCACAGCAGGACGGATATCTTTACCGGCAGCTGGACGGTCTTTGGCGTCGAGTACTTCAATGTTGGTCATACCGGTCAATTCGTCAGTCTGACGCTTGATCGTGATGCCTTCTTCCATGCCCACGTAGGTCACGGTACCTTTCATTTCGGTAACGATTGGGTGAGTGTGCGGATCCCACTTGGCCACGATTGCGCCAGCGTCGACCTTGTCACCTTCTTTAACCGAAATCACAGCACCGTACGGCAGCTTGTAACGCTCGCGCTCACGACCGAAGTCATCAGCGATCGCCAGCTCACCGGAACGGGACACAGCAACCAGGCAACCATCCACTCGCTCAACGTGCTTCAGGTTATGCAGACGGACGGTACCGCCATTCTTCACCTGAACGCTGTCGGCCGCGGAGGTCCGGCTTGCCGCACCACCGATGTGGAACGTACGCATGGTCAGCTGGGTACCCGGCTCACCGATGGACTGGGCAGCGATGACGCCGACCGCTTCACCGATGTTCACCTGGTGACCACGTGCCAAGTCACGGCCGTAGCACTTGGCGCAAATGCCGTAGCGGGTTTCGCAGCTGATCGGCGAACGCACGATCACTTCATCGATACTGTTCAGCTCGATGAACTCAACCCACTTCTCGTCTACCAGCGTACCGGCAGGAACGATGATTTCTTCGGTACCTGGCTTGAACACGTCACGGGCAATGACACGACCCAATACGCGCTCACCCAATGGCTCAACAACATCACCGCCTTCAATGTGCGGAGTCATTACCAGGCCATGCTCGGTGCCGCAATCGATCTCGGTCACAACCAGATCCTGCGCCACATCTACCAGACGACGAGTCAGGTAACCGGAGTTCGCAGTTTTCAACGCGGTATCCGCCAAACCTTTACGAGCACCGTGAGTAGAGATGAAGTACTGAAGTACGCTCAAACCTTCACGGAAGTTCGCAGTAATCGGCGTTTCAATGATGGAACCATCCGGCTTGGCCATCAGGCCACGCATACCGGCGAGCTGACGGATCTGCGCAGCAGAACCCCGCGCGCCCGAGTCGGCCATCATGTACATCGAGTTGAAGGACTCTTGGTCGACTTCGACGCCATGGCGGTCAATGACTTTCTCTTTCGAGAGGTTCGCCATCATCGCCTTGGAAACTTCGTCGTTCGCCTTGGACCAAAGGTCAATCACTTTGTTGTACTTCTCGCCCTGGGTTACCAGGCCGGAGGCGTACTGACTTTCGATCTCTTTCACTTCATCAGTGGCAGCATTGATGATGCGGGCTTTTTCATCCGGGATAACGAAGTCGTTAACACCGATGGAAACGCCGGAAATGGTCGAATAGGCAAAACCGGTGTACATCAACTGGTCAGCGAAGATCACGGTCTCTTTCAAACCAACCACGCGGTAGCACTGGTTGATCAGCTTGGAGATCGCCTTTTTCTTCATCGGCTGGTTGACGACGTCGTACGAAAGACCAGGTGGAACAACCTGGAACAACAGCGCACGGCCGACAGTAGTGTCAACGATACGGGTGTTCTTGACGCTGCCACCATCACGATCGTTAACGGTTTCGTGGATCCGCACTTTGACTTTAGCGTGCAGTGCGGCTTCGCCGGCACGGAACACACGGTCAACTTCTTGCAGATCCGCGAACACACGACCTTCGCCTTTGGCATTGATCGCTTCACGAGTCATGTAGTACAGACCCAATACAACGTCCTGCGAAGGAACGATGATTGGCTCACCGTTGGCTGGCGACAGGATGTTGTTGGTCGACATCATCAACGCACGCGCTTCCAACTGGGCTTCCAGTGTCAGCGGTACGTGCACGGCCATTTGGTCGCCGTCGAAGTCGGCGTTGTACGCAGCACAGACCAGAGGGTGCAGCTGGATAGCCTTACCTTCGATCAGTACTGGTTCAAACGCCTGGATACCCAGACGGTGAAGGGTCGGTGCACGGTTGAGGAGAACCGGGTGTTCACGGATCACTTCAGCGAGAACATCCCAAACCTCAGGCAGCTCGCGCTCGACCATCTTCTTGGCGGCTTTGATGGTGGTAGCGAGACCACGCATTTCCAGCTTGCCGAAAATGAACGGCTTGAACAGCTCGAGAGCCATCTTCTTCGGCAGACCGCACTGGTGCAGACGCAGGGTCGGACCTACGGTAATTACCGAACGACCGGAGTAGTCAACACGCTTACCGAGCAAGTTCTGACGGAAACGACCTTGTTTACCCTTGATCATGTCAGCCAGGGATTTCAGAGGACGCTTGTTAGAACCAGTGATAGCGCGGCCACGACGACCGTTGTCGAGCAGTGCATCGACGGCTTCCTGCAACATACGCTTTTCGTTGCGCACGATGATGTCCGGAGCGGACAGATCAAGCAGGCGCTTCAAGCGGTTGTTACGGTTGATCACTCGACGATACAGATCGTTGAGGTCGGAAGTCGCGAAGCGACCGCCATCCAGCGGGACCAGTGGACGCAGATCTGGCGGCAGAACCGGCAGAACGGTCAGCACCATCCATTCTGGAAGATTACCGGAACCCTGGAAGGCTTCCATCAACTTCAGACGCTTGGACAGCTTCTTGATTTTGGTTTCGGAGTTGGTTTGCGGAATTTCTTCACGCAGACGGCCAATCTCGTGTTCCAGATCGATAGCGTGCAGCAGTTCACGGACAGCTTCGGCACCCATGCGGGCATCGAAATCGTCGCCGAACTCTTCCAGCGCTTCGAAGTACTGCTCGTCGTTGAGCAGCTGGCCTTTTTCAAGGGTGGTCATGCCTGGGTCGATAACGACATAGCTCTCGAAGTAGAGAACGCGTTCGATATCACGCAGGGTCATGTCCATCAGCAAGCCGATACGCGACGGCAGCGATTTCAGGAACCAGATGTGGGCAACTGGCGAGGCCAGTTCGATGTGCGCCATGCGCTCACGACGAACTTTTGCCAGCGCGACTTCAACGCCGCACTTCTCGCAGATCACACCACGGTGCTTCAAGCGCTTGTACTTACCGCACAGGCACTCGTAATCCTTTACCGGGCCAAAGATCTTGGCGCAGAACAGGCCGTCACGTTCAGGTTTGAACGTACGGTAGTTGATGGTTTCCGGCTTTTTAACTTCACCGAACGACCACGAACGGATCATCTCAGGCGATGCCAATCCAATACGGATGGCGTCGAACTCTTCGACTTGACCCTGGTTTTTCAGCAAATTCAGTAGGTCTTTCAAGGCCTTTCCTCCTGGCGGAGCAGAGAGCGGGCAATCCTGCCCCGCTCTCGATTCGCGTCACGTGTTATTCGGTTTCCAGATCGATATCGATGCCGAGGGAACGAATTTCCTTGATCAACACGTTGAAGGACTCGGGCATGCCCGGCTCCATACGGTGATCGCCATCCACGATGTTTTTGTACATCTTGGTACGGCCGTTCACATCGTCCGACTTCACTGTGAGCATTTCTTGCAGAGTGTAAGCAGCACCGTATGCTTCCAGTGCCCAGACCTCCATCTCCCCGAAACGCTGACCACCGAACTGCGCCTTACCACCCAGCGGCTGCTGGGTAACCAGGCTGTACGAACCGGTAGAACGAGCGTGCATCTTGTCGTCTACCAAGTGGTTCAGCTTCAGCATGTACATGTAGCCAACAGTAACCGGGCGCTCGAACTTGTTGCCGGTACGGCCGTCGGTCAGCTGCATCTGGCCGCTTTCTGGCAGGTCTGCCAGTTTCAGCATGGCTTTGATTTCGCTTTCCTTGGCGCCGTCGAACACTGGAGTGGCCATTGGAACGCCGCCACGCAGGTTCTTCGCCAGATCCAGGATTTCCTGATCGGAGAAGCTATCCAGATCTTCGTTACGACCGCCGATCTGGTTGTAGATCTCGTCGAGGAATTTACGAAGTTCAGCGACTTTGCGCTGCTCTTCGATCATCCGGTTGATCTTCTCGCCCAGACCTTTGGCCGCGAGGCCCAGGTGGGTTTCAAGGATCTGACCAACGTTCATACGCGAAGGTACGCCCAACGGGTTGAGGACAACGTCGACCGGGGTGCCATTGGCATCGTGCGGCATGTCTTCAACCGGCATGATCACGGAGACCACACCTTTGTTACCGTGACGACCGGCCATCTTGTCGCCCGGCTGGATGCGGCGACGGATTGCCAGGTAAACCTTGACGATTTTCAGCACGCCTGGAGCCAGGTCATCGCCCTGCTGCAGTTTGCGCTTCTTGTCTTCGAACTTGTCGTCCAGCAGACGGCGGCGATCAACGATGTAGGCCTGAGCCTTCTCGAGCTGCTCGTTCAGAGCATCTTCAGCCATGCGCAGTTTGAACCACTGACCATGCTCAAGACCGTCGAGAACTTCGTCGGTGATGTCCTGCCCCTTCTTCAGCCCGGCGCCGCCTTCGGCTTTGTGGCCGACCAGAGCGGAGCGCAGACGTTCGAAAGTGGCGCCTTCAACGATACGGAACTCTTCGTTCAGGTCCTTGCGGATCTCGTCGAGTTGAGTCTTCTCGATCGACAGTGCGCGAGCATCACGCTCAACGCCGTCGCGGGTGAAGACCTGTACGTCGATGACGGTACCCTTGGTGCCAGTAGGCACACGCAGGGAAGTGTCTTTAACGTCGCTGGCTTTTTCACCGAAGATGGCACGCAACAGCTTCTCTTCCGGAGTCAGTTGTGTCTCGCCTTTCGGAGTGACCTTACCAACCAGGATGTCGCCTGCGCCTACTTCAGCACCTACGTAAACGATACCGGCTTCGTCCAGTTTGTTCAGTGCAGCCTCACCCACGTTCGGGATGTCTGCAGTGATTTCCTCTGGCCCAAGCTTGGTGTCACGTGCCACACAGGTCAGTTCCTGAATGTGGATCGTGGTAAAGCGGTCTTCTTGAACAACTCGTTCCGACAGGCAGATGGAGTCTTCGAAGTTGTAACCGTTCCAGGCCATGAACGCGATACGCATGTTCTGACCCAGCGCCAGCTCACCCATGTCGGTGGACGGGCCGTCAGCCATGATATCGCTACGCTGAACCCGATCACCTTTACGCACCAGCGGACGCTGGTTGATGCAGGTGTTCTGGTTGGAGCGGGTGTATTTGGTCAGGTTGTAGATGTCGACACCAGCTTCACCGGTTTCAACTTCATCATCAGCAACACGAACCACGATACGGCTGGCATCAACGGAGTCGATCACGCCGCCACGACGAGCCACGACACAAACGCCGGAGTCACGGGCTACGTTACGCTCCATGCCGGTACCGACCAGCGGCTTGTCAGCACGCAAGGTTGGTACAGCTTGACGCTGCATGTTCGAACCCATCAACGCACGGTTGGCGTCATCGTGCTCGAGGAACGGGATCAGCGACGCAGCAACCGAAACTACCTGCTTCGGCGATACGTCCATCAAGGTGACGTCTTCCGGCGCCTTAACGGTGAACTCGTTCAAGTGACGAACAGCTACCAGCTCGTCGACCAGCATTTTCTTGTCGTTCATCGTGGCCGAAGCCTGAGCGATCACGTGATCAGCTTCTTCGATGGCCGACAGGAACACGATCTCGTCGGTGACCAGAGCGTCTTTCACCACACGGTACGGGCTTTCGAGGAAGCCGTACTGGTTGGTGCGCGCATAAGCGGCCAGGGAGTTGATCAGACCGATGTTCGGACCTTCCGGCGTTTCAATCGGGCATACACGACCGTAGTGAGTCGGGTGTACGTCACGAACTTCAAAGCCAGCACGCTCACGAGTCAAACCGCCAGGGCCGAGTGCAGAAACACGACGCTTGTGGGTAATCTCGGACAGCGGGTTGTTCTGGTCCATGAACTGGGAAAGCTGGCTGGAACCGAAGAACTCTTTCACCGCCGCAGCCACTGGCTTGGCGTTGATCAGGTCTTGCGGCATCAGGCCTTCGCTTTCAGCCATCGACAGACGCTCTTTGACCGCACGCTCAACACGTACCAGGCCAACGCGGAACTGGTTCTCGGCCATTTCGCCTACGCAGCGAACACGACGGTTACCCAGGTGGTCGATGTCATCGACGATGCCTTTACCGTTACGGATGTCGACCAGAGTCTTCAGCACCGCAACGATGTCTTCTTTGCACAACACGCCCGAACCTTCGATCTCGGTACGACCGATACGACGGTTGAACTTCATCCGGCCGACCGCAGACAGGTCATAGCGCTCAGGACTGAAGAACAGGTTGTTGAACAGAGTCTCGGCAGCGTCTTTGGTTGGCGGCTCGCCTGGACGCATCATGCGATAGATCTCGACCAGCGCTTCCAATTGGTTGCTGGTGGAGTCGATCTTCAGAGTGTCGGAGACGAACGGACCGCAGTCGATATCGTTGGTGTACAGAGTTTCGATGCGAACAACCTGGGACTTGGCGATTTTTGCCAGGATTTCGGTGTTCAGTTCGGTATTGCACTCTGCCAGGATTTCGCCGGTTGCCGGATGCACGATGACCTTGGCGGTAGTGCGACCCAGGACGTAGTCCAGAGGCACTTGCAGCTCTTTGATCCCGGCTTTTTCCAGCTGGTTGATGTGGCGAGCGGTAATACGACGACCTTGCTCGACAATAACCTTGCCTTTGTCATCCAGGATATCCAGGACAGCAATTTCACCACGCAGGCGCTGAGGCACCAGTTCCAGGCTGAGGTTTTCACCCTGCACGTGGAAGACGTTGGTGGTGTAGAACGCGTCAAGCACTTCCTCAGTGGTATAGCCGAGCGCGCGCAGCAGTACCGATGCAGGCAGCTTGCGACGACGGTCGATACGCACGAACACACAGTCTTTCGGGTCGAACTCGAAGTCCAGCCACGAACCGCGGTAAGGAATGATGCGCGCGGAGTACAGCAGTTTACCGGAGCTGTGCGTCTTGCCACGGTCGTGGTCGAAGAACACGCCCGGGGAACGGTGCAGCTGGGAAACGATTACACGCTCGGTACCGTTGATTACGAAGGTACCGTTCTCGGTCATCAGGGGAATTTCACCCATGTAGACTTCTTGCTCTTTAATGTCCTTGATCGCTTTGTTCGACGATTCTTTGTCGAAAATGATCAGGCGCACTTTTACCCGCAAAGGTACGGCGTAAGTTACACCGCGTAATACGCATTCTTTGACATCAAATGCCGGTTCGCCCAAGCGATAACCGACGTACTCCAGCGCAGCATTGCCGGAGTAGCTGATGATCGGGAACACGGATTTGAAGGCCGCATGCAGGCCCACGTCGCGGAACTGATCTTTAGTCGCTCCCGCTTGCAAGAATTCACGATACGAATCCAGCTGGATGGCCAGGAGGTACGGCACATCCATGACGTCCGGCAACTTGCTAAAGTCCTTGCGGATACGTTTTTTCTCAGTATATGAGTAAGCCATCAGCGTTCCCCAGCTTGGTCACCTGCTTGTTTGGCCCCTCCCGACGGGAGCAGCCAGAAAATCGTGCAAACCCCATGGTTTGCGCCACCGCATCGGGTGGTTACCGCTCGTTACCAGCACCGACCCAGTCGGCTGCCAATAACGGAAAAAGGCCGGTGGCAAGAGCCACCAGCCATCAGCCTTTCGCTTAACGCTCGGGCTGGAGGAGCAAAGTCGATGCTTACTTCAGCTCGACTTTAGCGCCTGCTTCTTCCAGAGTGGCTTTGGCTTTGTCAGCTGCGTCTTTCGAAACAGCTTCCAGAACCACGCCAGGAGCGCCGTCAACTACTGCCTTGGCTTCTTTCAAGCCCAGACCGGTCAGTTCACGTACTGCCTTGATCACGTTAACTTTCTTCTCGCCAGCTTCCAGCAGCATGACGTTGAATTCAGTTTGTTCTTCAACAACAGCAGCGACAGCAGCTGGACCAGCGGAAGCAGCGGCAGCAGAAACGCCGAACTTCTCTTCCATGGCCTTGATCAGCTCAACGATTTCCAGAACGGATTTTTCGCCGATTGCTTCGATGATTTGGTCGTTAGTCAGAGACATGACTATAAATTCCTGTATTGGGGTGACAGCCTACGCGGCCATCGAAATAAACAATAAACGCTGAAAGGTGTCGCTCAGCCTTAGGCTGCAGCGGCTTCTTTCTGGTCGCGAAGAGCCGCCAGAGTACGAGCCAATTTGCTGGTTGCGCCTTGAATCACGCTCATCAGCTGAGAAATTGCTTCGTCACGGGTCGGCAGGCTTGCCAGTACGTCGATCTGATTAGCCGCGAGGAACTTGCCCTCGAACGCAGCTGCCTTGATCTCGAACTTATCCTGACCTTTTGCGAACTCTTTGAAGATACGAGCAGCAGCGCCCGGATGTTCTTTGGAGAATGCAATCAAGGTCGGGCCAGTGAACACGTCGTTGAGCACGTCATATTGAGTGCCAGCAACGGCGCGCTTGAGCAGGGTGTTACGTACAACACGTACGTAAACGCCAGCTTCACGAGCCTCTTTACGGAGTCCGGTCATAGCGCCTACTGTTACGCCACGGGCATCAGCCACGACAGCGGACAGAGCAACTTGGGCAGCCTTGTTGACTTCAGCGACGATGGCCTTCTTGTCTTCAAGTTTAATTGCCACGGGAAAAACTCCTGCTTGTTACCGTTTCATCCAACCGAGGCTAGATGTCGTTTTGGTGTCTGATTCGGTAAGGAACCGGGAGCACCATCTGCGTAGGCTTGAGGTTTAAGACTTGCGCCGCCTACGGTCTTGGATAGCCCCCGCAAGGCAGGGACCCCAATCTTTCAATTGGCGCAATCGCTTGCGCCAATCTGTGTCTTACGCGTCGAGCGAGCCTTGGTCGATGACCAGACCTGGACCCATGGTGGTGCTCAGGGTAACGCGCTTGACGTAAATACCTTTCGACGAAGCTGGTTTGATACGCTTCAGATCAGCGATCAGGGCTTCAACGTTTTCCTTCAGCTTGACGGCGTCAAAGCCGACTTTGCCAACGGAGGTGTGAATGATGCCGTTTTTGTCGGTGCGATAACGAACCTGACCAGCCTTGGCGTTTTTAACCGCCGTAGCTACGTCTGGCGTTACGGTGCCGACTTTAGGGTTAGGCATCAGGCCGCGCGGACCCAGGATCTGACCCAACTGACCAACAACGCGCATGGCATCCGGGGATGCGATAACTACGTCATAGTTCAGGTCGCCGCCTTTCATTTCGGCAGCCAGGTCGTCCATACCTACACGGTCAGCGCCGGCAGCCAGAGCGGCCTCAGCAGCTGGACCCTGGGTGAACACAGCTACGCGAACAGTCTTACCAGTGCCGTGTGGCAGCACAGTAGCGCTACGAACAACCTGGTCAGATTTACGCGGGTCAACGCCCAAGTTTACAGCAACGTCGAACGACTCGCTGAACTTGACAGTCGACAGCTCAGCCAGCAGAGCGGCAGCATCTACAAAGTTGTAGGACTTGCCTGCTTCGATTTTGCCGGCGATAGCCTTTTGACGCTTGGTCAACTTAGCCATTACACACCCTCCACGTTAAGGCCCATGCTACGAGCAGAACCGGCGATAGTACGCACGGCTGCGTCCATATCAGCTGCAGTCAGATCCGCGTTTTTGGTTTTCGCGATTTCTTCCAGCTGAGCACGGGTCACGGTGCCAACCTTAACGGTGTTCGGACGAGCGGAACCGCTAGTCAGACCAGCAGCCTTCTTCAGCAGAACCGAAGCAGGGGTGGACTTGGTTTCGAAAGTGAAGCTACGGTCGCTGTAGACAGTGATGATCACTGGAGTCGGCAGACCTGGTTCAATACCCTGAGTACGGGCGTTGAAAGCCTTGCAGAATTCCATGATGTTCACGCCGTGCTGACCCAGAGCAGGACCAACAGGTGGGCTTGGGTTAGCCTGAGCGGCCTTCACTTGCAGCTTGATGTAAGCGGTAATCTTCTTGGCCATGAGGCACTCCAATTACGGGTTCGAACGCCTCGAAAGGCTCCCCGGTTACTTGCGCGTTTATCCCAGTGACGACAAAACCCCACAGCCTAAGGCTGCGGGGTTGGGATGCTTGCTCAGCTAGACCTTTTCGACCTGGCTGAACTCTAGCTCTACCGGAGTAGAGCGACCGAAAATGAGCACCGCCACTTGGATCCGGCTCTTTTCGTAGTTAACTTCTTCGACCGTGCCGGTAAAATCAGCAAACGGACCGTCATTGACACGTACCGACTCACCTGGCTCGAACAACGTCTTCGGCTTCGGCTTGTCACTACCATCAGCGACACGACGCAGAATCGCTTCTGCCTCTTTATCTGTAATCGGTGCAGGCTTATCAGCAGTACCGCCGATGAAGCCCATCACCCGAGGAGTATCCTTGACCAAGTGCCAAGTACCCTCGTTCATGTCCATCTGGACCAGCACATAACCTGGGAAGAACTTGCGCTCGCTTTTGCGTTTCTGGCCATTACGCATTTCAACCACTTCTTCAGTGGGAACCAGAATTTCGCCGAAGCCATCTTCCATGCCAGCCAGCTTTACGCGCTCTACCAACGAGCGCATGACATGCTTCTCGTAACCGGAGTAAGCATGCACAACGTACCAACGCTTAGCCACGGGACACCCTTAGCCGACAATCAAGGAAACAAGCCAGCCGAGCAGGGAATCAAGCCCCCACAACAGCAACGCCATAACCAGAACAACAGCCACAACGATCAACGTGGTCTGCGTGGTTTCTTGGCGAGTTGGCCATACGACTTTACGAATCTCGGTGCGAGCTTCCTTAACCAGTACAAAGAAAGACTTGCCCTTCACAGTCTGCAGGCCTACAAAGGCAGCTACAGCAGCGATGGCAAGCAATGCAAGTACGCGATACAGGATCGGCGAAGCAGAGTAATACTGATTGCCAACAACGCCAACAACCACCAAAGCAACTACTACTAGCCACTTGAGCAGATCGAAGCGAGAGCCTTGAGCTTCAGCTTTAGGAGTCATCTATGAAGATCCTGTGAAAAGAAAGCCAGACACACCAAGTGAATCTGGCAGGTCAGGAGGGAATCGAACCCCCAACCTACGGTTTTGGAGACCGTCGCTCTGCCAATTGAGCTACTGACCTAAAACAAAATCAGGCCGACCATTATGCCGGCCTGAAAAAGACATTACAACAACTTACTCGATGACTTTAGCTACGACACCAGCGCCGACGGTACGACCGCCCTCACGGATAGCGAAACGAAGACCATCTTCCATCGCAATGGTTTTGATCAAGGTAACGGTCATCTGAACGTTATCACCCGGCATAACCATTTCAACGCCCTCTGGCAATTCGCAGTTACCGGTCACATCCGTAGTACGGAAGTAGAACTGTGGACGGTAGCCTTTGAAGAATGGCGTATGACGACCACCCTCCTCCTTGCTCAAAACGTATACTTCAGCAGTAAACTTGGTGTGCGGCTTGACGGTGCCCGGCTTGACCAAAACCTGGCCACGCTCAACATCATCACGCTTGGTACCGCGCAGCAGCACCCCACAATTCTCGCCAGCACGACCTTCGTCGAGCAGCTTTCGGAACATTTCAACACCAGTACAAGTTGTTTTGACAGTGTCACGAAGACCAACAATCTCAACCTCTTCCTGAATGCGGACGATGCCACGCTCAACACGACCAGTCACGACAGTACCGCGACCCGAGATCGAGAACACATCCTCGATCGGCATCAGGAACGGTTTGTCGATCGCACGCTCAGGCTGCGGAATGTAGCTATCCAGAGTCTCAACCAACTTCTTAACGGCAGTTGTACCCATCTCGTTGTCGTCTTGACCGTTCAACGCCATCAGCGCAGAACCAATGATGATCGGAGTGTCATCACCCGGGAAATCGTAAGTACTCAGCAGATCGCGCACTTCCATCTCAACCAACTCGAGCAGCTCAGCATCATCAACCATGTCAGCCTTGTTCAGGAAGACAACGATGTACGGAACCCCAACCTGGCGAGAGAGCAGGATGTGCTCGCGGGTTTGCGGCATCGGACCGTCTGCGGCCGAGCAAACCAGGATCGCACCATCCATCTGAGCAGCACCGGTAATCATGTTCTTTACGTAGTCAGCGTGACCCGGACAGTCAACATGCGCGTAGTGACGCACAGCCGAATCGTACTCAACGTGAGCAGTATTAATGGTGATACCACGCGCTTTCTCTTCTGGGGCGCTATCGATCTTGTCGAAATCCACCTTTGCCGAACCGAAAACCTCGGAGCAGACACGGGTTAGCGCAGCGGTCAAAGTAGTTTTACCGTGGTCTACGTGACCAATGGTGCCTACATTGACGTGCGGCTTATTACGCTCGAACTTTTCCTTAGCCATCGAAGCAACCCCCAGCAGAAGAATTAAGCAGTGATACAACCCATTAAAACAAAGGCAGATATTTTCATATCTGCCTTGTTATATGGAGCTCTTGAGCGGATTTGAACCGCTGACCTCACCCTTACCAAGGGTGTGCTCTACCAACTGAGCTACAAGAGCGTAACGCCTTGCAGGACCTGCAAACTTGGAGCGGGTAGCGGGAATCGAACCCGCATCATCAGCTTGGAAGGCTGAGGTTCTACCACTAAACTATACCCGCGGAGCTTGCAGCTCTCGCTAAAAATGGTGGAGGGGGAAGGATTCGAACCTTCGAAGTCGTAGACGTCAGATTTACAGTCTGATCCCTTTGGCCGCTCGGGAACCCCTCCTAAGCGAGCCGGCATTCTATATCATGCCGACCTTCTGTCAAGCATTTTCTCATTAAAAACCTGAGGTTAGCTGCATTGACACCGCTTCGTACTGCTGACCGTTAAAGGTCTTCACTGCGAAGCGGGCGCCATTCTATGCAAACTATTCCGCAGGCGCAACCCCCTCGCACGGCATTATTTTATGTTTTAACTCATTGAATTCTTTGGAAAGGTTTAGCAGCTGAAGATCATCCACTAAACGCCGGCTTTCAGGTGCTACACGGAGCCAGTAGCCAGACGGATCAGAGGAGTCTTTTGGCAACGATTGAACTTTGATATCCATCCCACCCAGCCGGCGCTCAGCTGCCAGGGCGACCTCCTGACGAGTGAAACCACCCAAGTAAAGGCAGCCACTGTCCGTCGACGCCGACTTTCCTTTCTCACGCCCCGTATCAGTTGCCTCGCTTAGCAAACGGATATCCTGCTGCGATCCTCGATACAAACTCAAAGGCGTTACATCTTTCGCACGCAGCGGGGCCTCTTGTTGATGCCAGATGTAATAGAAGACATTGAGAACCAGCAACAGCAGGAACAACCAACGCATAAGAACCTCAAGACAAAGGGCATGCCATCGCCAGACCTACAAACACCAGGTCTGGAACCAGTCTGGCATCCGGTACGATTTCGGAGACGAGCGCCGCATCGCCTCCCGTGAGGAATACCGCAAAATCCTCCCCCCAATAACTACGCGCCATTTCCAGCTGAGTCAGGACGAAGCCTCTCAACATAAGCAAACATCCTCGCTCAACCGCTTCGACCGTTGTGCGGCCTGGTACGAGGCTTTCAAGTGCGCGCTCGGCAGCGATATCGCCATAGCGAATCTTGCGGGTATGGGTTCGTAACTGGTTGCGCATCAGAGGCATTCCAGGGCAAATAAACCCGCCAAGATGATCTCCATCCCCCGCAATGAAATCAGCAGTCACCGCGGTACCGAAATCGAGTACCAGGCATGCTCCTGCGGCCAGGTTAAATCCACCGAGCATCGCTAACCAGCGATCAAGCCCCAACCGCTCAAACTCCTCGTACCCATTCCGAACGCCTGCCATTTCACGCGCCGGCGCAGCGCAAATTACGGATACAGAGAACGCTTTTGTCAGCAGAGAGGTCAACGCAGCAGTCTCTTCGGCCGTTCTGACACTGACCAACCGGCACTGCTTGAGGGCCAGCCCTTCGAGTCCACTCAGGCTTTCCAGCAATGCGAAATCCGAATCCACGACGCCTTCACCAAACACCTGCTTGGCATCCGCATGGAGAGCCCGCCACTTTATAAAACTGTTTCCGCAGTCGAGCTCAAGAATCATCACGCAACCTCAGGCTGAGCTCACCACCACTAAAGACCTTTTCCACCCCATTTACCTTCAAGCGCAAGGCACCCTGACTGTCGATACCCAACACCTCACCATCAATCTGGTTGACGCCAGCAATCAACGAGACTGCCCGCCCTTGCCAAAGATGGTTCTGCTCCCATTCCCGCTGAATAGCGGAAAACCCATCAACCTGATGACGGGCCAGATATTTCTGAAGCATTAACCCTAATTGCGCGACAAGGTGATTGCGGTCAAACACCCTGCCCGACTCCAACCGCACGGATGTCCATTGCTGATCAATCTCATCGGTTGCCTGCATATTCACATTAATTCCAACACCCAGCACCACGTGACACACATCAGCAGGATCACCCACCAGCTCGAGCAATATCCCGGCGATCTTTTTCTGGCCAACCAGAACATCATTGGGCCACTTCAAGCCCGCGCCCGGGATACCGAGATCTCTCAACGCCTGCATGACAGCAAGCCCAACCACAAGACTCAACCCTTCGAGCTGACGCATTCCACCTTCGATGCGCAATACGAGGCTGTAATAGATGTTTTCTGCGAAAGGACTGGCCCAATTTCGCCCACGTCGGCCGCGACCCGCAGTCTGCCGCTCGGAGAGCACCAAGAATGGCGCAGCCTGCCCACGCTCTATTACGCGCAAGGCTTCAGCGTTAGTGGAGTCAATTGAGTCGAAGAGCAGAATAGGCCAGTCGCACGAGGGCGCCTGTTCTTTTATGCCGGCAGGATCAAGCAGCGTCAATGGCGCAGCCAATTGATAGCCACGTCCGCGCACCTTATGGATGGACAAGCCAAGCTCAGCCTCTAAATGCTGTAGCTGCTTCCATACCGCACTACGACTGACGCCCAAGGCGACGCCCAGGGCCTGACCCGAATGGAACTTGCCATCCTTAAGAAGCTTTAACAACGTCAGCATGCAAGTCTCGCCTCACAATGAGGCCCGCATGATAGCCATGCCCCGAGCCGTTGCATAGAAACCCCGAGGACCAGATTTTCCTGCGGACAAAACAAAACCCCTACCTGCATACGCAGATAGGGGTTTCGGAATTTAATCTTGACGATGACCTACTCTCACATGGGGAAACCCCACACTACCATCGGCGATGCATCGTTTCACTGCTGAGTTCGGGATGGGATCAGGTGGTTCCAATGCTCTATGGTCGTCAAGAAATTCGGTAGCCAGGTCGTTCTCCTTACGGATTACGCTCCAGCGAATGGGCATGTGATAGATCTCGGTGTTTTGTGAGTCTTTCGAACTTTCGGTTCGTTTCGTCTTCACACACCGCAATCTTGTGCTCTTTTGCTTTTCAGCTCAAAGCTTGCAAATTGCTTGGGTGTTATATGGTCAAGCCTCACGGGCAATTAGTATTGGTTAGCTCAACGCCTCACAGCGCTTACACACCCAACCTATCAACGTCGTAGTCTTCGACGGCCCTTCAGGGGACTCAAGGTCCCAGTGAGATCTCATCTTGAGGCTAGTTTCCCGCTTAGATGCTTTCAGCGGTTATCTATTCCGAACATAGCTACCCGGCAATGCCACTGGCGTGACAACCGGAACACCAGAGGTTCGTCCACTCCGGTCCTCTCGTACTAGGAGCAGCCCCTCTCAAATCTCAAACGTCCACGGCAGATAGGGACCGAACTGTCTCACGACGTTCTAAACCCAGCTCGCGTACCACTTTAAATGGCGAACAGCCATACCCTTGGGACCGGCTTCAGCCCCAGGATGTGATGAGCCGACATCGAGGTGCCAAACACCGCCGTCGATATGAACTCTTGGGCGGTATCAGCCTGTTATCCCCGGAGTACCTTTTATCCGTTGAGCGATGGCCCTTCCATACAGAACCACCGGATCACTAAGACCTACTTTCGTACCTGCTCGACGTGTCTGTCTCGCAGTCAAGCGCGCTTTTGCCTTTATACTCTACGACCGATTTCCGACCGGTCTGAGCGCACCTTCGTACTCCTCCGTTACTCTTTAGGAGGAGACCGCCCCAGTCAAACTACCCACCATACACTGTCCTCGATCCGGATAACGGACCTGAGTTAGAACCTCAAAGTTGCCAGGGTGGTATTTCAAGGTTGGCTCCACGCGAACTGGCGTCCACGCTTCAAAGCCTCCCACCTATCCTACACAAGCAAATTCAAAGTCCAGTGCAAAGCTATAGTAAAGGTTCACGGGGTCTTTCCGTCTAGCCGCGGATACACTGCATCTTCACAGCGATTTCAATTTCACTGAGTCTCGGGTGGAGACAGCGCCGCCATCGTTACGCCATTCGTGCAGGTCGGAACTTACCCGACAAGGAATTTCGCTACCTTAGGACCGTTATAGTTACGGCCGCCGTTTACCGGGGCTTCGATCAAGAGCTTCGCGTTAGCTAACCCCATCAATTAACCTTCCGGCACCGGGCAGGCGTCACACCCTATACGTCCACTTTCGTGTTTGCAGAGTGCTGTGTTTTTAATAAACAGTCGCAGCGGCCTGGTATCTTCGACCGGCATGAGCTTACGGAGCAAGTCCTTCACCCTCACCGGCGCACCTTCTCCCGAAGTTACGGTGCCATTTTGCCTAGTTCCTTCACCCGAGTTCTCTCAAGCGCCTTGGTATTCTCTACCCAACCACCTGTGTCGGTTTGGGGTACGGTTCCTGGTTACCTGAAGCTTAGAAGCTTTTCTTGGAAGCATGGCATCAACCACTTCGTGTTCTAAAAGAACACTCGTCATCAGCTCTCGGCCTTAGAATCCCGGATTTACCTAAGATTCCAGCCTACCACCTTAAACTTGGACAACCAACGCCAAGCTGGCCTAGCCTTCTCCGTCCCTCCATCGCAATAACCAGAAGTACAGGAATATTAACCTGTTTTCCATCGACTACGCTTTTCAGCCTCGCCTTAGGGACCGACTAACCCTGCGTCGATTAACGTTGCGCAGGAAACCTTGGTCTTTCGGCGTGGGTGTTTTTCACACCCATTGTCGTTACTCATGTCAGCATTCGCACTTCTGATACCTCCAGCAAGCTTCTCAACTCACCTTCACAGGCTTACAGAACGCTCCTCTACCGCATCACCTAAGTGATACCCGTAGCTTCGGTGTATGGTTTGAGCCCCGTTACATCTTCCGCGCAGGCCGACTCGACTAGTGAGCTATTACGCTTTCTTTAAAGGGTGGCTGCTTCTAAGCCAACCTCCTAGCTGTCTAAGCCTTCCCACATCGTTTCCCACTTAACCATAACTTTGGGACCTTAGCTGACGGTCTGGGTTGTTTCCCTTTTCACGACGGACGTTAGCACCCGCCGTGTGTCTCCCATGCTCGGCACTTGTAGGTATTCGGAGTTTGCATCGGTTTGGTAAGTCGGGATGACCCCCTAGCCGAAACAGTGCTCTACCCCCTACAGTGATACATGAGGCGCTACCTAAATAGCTTTCGAGGAGAACCAGCTATCTCCGAGCTTGATTAGCCTTTCACTCCGATCCACAGGTCATCCGCTAACTTTTCAACGGTAGTCGGTTCGGTCCTCCAGTTAGTGTTACCCAACCTTCAACCTGCCCATGGATAGATCGCCCGGTTTCGGGTCTATTCCCAGCGACTAGACGCCCTATTAAGACTCGCTTTCGCTACGCCTCCCCTATTCGGTTAAGCTCGCCACTGAAAATAAGTCGCTGACCCATTATACAAAAGGTACGCAGTCACCCAACAAAGTGGGCTCCCACTGCTTGTACGCATACGGTTTCAGGATCTATTTCACTCCCCTCTCCGGGGTTCTTTTCGCCTTTCCCTCACGGTACTAGTTCACTATCGGTCAGTCAGTAGTATTTAGCCTTGGAGGATGGTCCCCCCATATTCAGACAAAGTTTCTCGTGCTCCGTCCTACTCGATTTCATGACTAAGAGATTTTCGCGTACAGGGCTATCACCCACTATGGCCGCACTTTCCAGAGCGTTCCGCTAATCTCAAAGCCACTTAAGGGCTAGTCCCCGTTCGCTCGCCACTACTAAGGGAATCTCGGTTGATTTCTTTTCCTCAGGGTACTTAGATGTTTCAGTTCCCCTGGTTCGCCTCTTAAGCCTATGTATTCAGCTTAAGATAACCATCTTATGATGGCTGGGTTCCCCCATTCAGACATCTCCGGATCAAAGTCTGTTTGCCGACTCCCCGAAGCTTTTCGCAGGCTACCACGTCTTTCATCGCCTCTGACTGCCAAGGCATCCACCGTATGCGCTTCTTCACTTGACCATATAACCCCAAGCAATCTGGTTATACTGTGAAGACGACATTCGCCGAAAATTCGATAATACTCAGTTAAGAGTAACTCACAAATTTTACCTTAGCCTGATCCGTTACCAGTGAAAGTAACGTTCAGTCTATCTTTCTATCACATACCCAAATTTTTAAAGAACGATCTAGCCAAAGACTAGAAATCAACATTCACCATCATCACAATGGAATGCTCATTTCTAAGCTTTCAACAAACAGAAGCAGTAGTGGTGGAGCCAAACGGGATCGAACCGTTGACCTCCTGCGTGCAAGGCAGGCGCTCTCCCAGCTGAGCTATGGCCCCGTATTTCTACAGGTTCCCACACAAAATTGGTGGGTCTGGGCAGATTCGAACTGCCGACCTCACCCTTATCAGGGGTGCGCTCTAACCAACTGAGCTACAGACCCAATTTCGAGCTTTAAGGCCGACCTCACCCTGCTCTTTACCACTGAGCATGGGGTGCGCTCCAACCAACTAAGCTACAACCTGTTAGGGCTGCTTCTTATCGTCTTCTTCAATGAATCAAGCAATTCGTGTGGGAACTTATGGAGCAGCTGATGTCGTCGATTAAGGAGGTGATCCAGCCGCAGGTTCCCCTACGGCTACCTTGTTACGACTTCACCCCAGTCATGAATCACACCGTGGTAACCGTCCTCCCGAAGGTTAGACTAGCTACTTCTGGTGCAACCCACTCCCATGGTGTGACGGGCGGTGTGTACAAGGCCCGGGAACGTATTCACCGCGACATTCTGATTCGCGATTACTAGCGATTCCGACTTCACGCAGTCGAGTTGCAGACTGCGATCCGGACTACGATCGGTTTTCTGGGATTAGCTCCACCTCGCGGCTTGGCAACCCTCTGTACCGACCATTGTAGCACGTGTGTAGCCCAGGCCGTAAGGGCCATGATGACTTGACGTCATCCCCACCTTCCTCCGGTTTGTCACCGGCAGTCTCCTTAGAGTGCCCACCATTACGTGCTGGTAACTAAGGACAAGGGTTGCGCTCGTTACGGGACTTAACCCAACATCTCACGACACGAGCTGACGACAGCCATGCAGCACCTGTCTCAATGTTCCCGAAGGCACCAATCCATCTCTGGAAAGTTCATTGGATGTCAAGGCCTGGTAAGGTTCTTCGCGTTGCTTCGAATTAAACCACATGCTCCACCGCTTGTGCGGGCCCCCGTCAATTCATTTGAGTTTTAACCTTGCGGCCGTACTCCCCAGGCGGTCAACTTAATGCGTTAGCTGCGCCACTAAGAGCTCAAGGCTCCCAACGGCTAGTTGACATCGTTTACGGCGTGGACTACCAGGGTATCTAATCCTGTTTGCTCCCCACGCTTTCGCACCTCAGTGTCAGTATCAGTCCAGGTGGTCGCCTTCGCCACTGGTGTTCCTTCCTATATCTACGCATTTCACCGCTACACAGGAAATTCCACCACCCTCTACCATACTCTAGCTTGTCAGTTTTGAATGCAGTTCCCAGGTTGAGCCCGGGGATTTCACATCCAACTTAACAAACCACCTACGCGCGCTTTACGCCCAGTAATTCCGATTAACGCTTGCACCCTCTGTATTACCGCGGCTGCTGGCACAGAGTTAGCCGGTGCTTATTCTGTCGGTAACGTCAAAACACTTACGTATTAGGTAAATGCCCTTCCTCCCAACTTAAAGTGCTTTACAATCCGAAGACCTTCTTCACACACGCGGCATGGCTGGATCAGGCTTTCGCCCATTGTCCAATATTCCCCACTGCTGCCTCCCGTAGGAGTCTGGACCGTGTCTCAGTTCCAGTGTGACTGATCATCCTCTCAGACCAGTTACGGATCGTCGCCTTGGTGAGCCATTACCTCACCAACTAGCTAATCCGACCTAGGCTCATCTGATAGCGCAAGGCCCGAAGGTCCCCTGCTTTCTCCCGTAGGACGTATGCGGTATTAGCGTCCGTTTCCGAGCGTTATCCCCCACTACCAGGCAGATTCCTAGGCATTACTCACCCGTCCGCCGCTCGCCACCAGGTACAAGTACCCGTGCTGCCGCTCGACTTGCATGTGTTAGGCCTGCCGCCAGCGTTCAATCTGAGCCATGATCAAACTCTTCAGTTCAAACATCTTTGGGTTTTTAAGAAACCCTAAACTTGGCTCAGCAATCGTTGGTTACATCTTTGATTTCTCGCGGAGTAACTTGTGATGCTGATAATCTTGCTGACTATCAGTCTGACTCCACAAGCACCCACACGAATTGCTTGATTCAGTTGTTAAAGAGCGGTTGGTTAAGATCTTTCGTCTCAACCGAGGCGCGCATTCTACAGCAGCCTCTGTTGCTGTCAAGCGGTTATTTTCAGAAGTTTTCAAAGTTTCCTTTGCAACTTCAACCACTTGCGCTTCCGATCTCTCGTTAGCGGGAGGCGAATTCTACAGCGTTACTCGCTGCTGTCAACACCTCTTTTTCTCCGCTTTCGACCGAGAAGATCGAATCGTCAATCAAGCTAAACAACCCTGCCTGACCAACTCCTTCTGGGCTTCGATGACCTGAAGCAACTCGCTGTCGAAAACTGCGTAACTCTTTGTTTACCAAGGAGTTTTCCGTTTCGACTGCGCCGGAAGTGGGGCGAATTATAGACTTCCAGAATCTGCCGTCAACACCTAATTTCAGCTTTATTCGGATTTGAGGGTAATACGCGCAAATGCCTTCTTTCCGGCTTGGCAAACATGGGTCGCGCCCAGTACGTATATAAAGGTGCGATCCACAACCTCACCATCTATACGCACACCACCGGAACCCAGCAGGTCTCGCGCGACAGCCGAGTTCTTGACCAATCCCGCCTTATTAAGGACGGCAGCGATCGGCATATCTTCAGTAGCGGTCAACTCGATCTCTGGCAGATCGTCCGGCAGCTCGCCATCCTTCATACGATTGCCCGCCGCACGGTGAGCATTGGCCGCAGCCTCTTCACCATGGAAACGCGCGACGATCTCTTCGGCCAGCTTGATCTTGATATCACGCGGATTGGCACCCGCTTCGACATCAGCACGAAAGACATTGATCTCATCCATGGAACGGAAACTGAGCAATTCGAAGTAACGCCACATCAGCGCATCCGGAATAGAGACCAGCTTGCCGTACATGACACCCGGCGCCTCCTGTATACCGACGTAGTTGCCCAAGGACTTGGACATCTTCTTCACGCCATCCAGACCTTCGAGCAGCGGCATGGTCAGAATGCATTGAGCCTCTTGACCATAACTGCGCTGCAGCTCACGCCCCATCAGCAGGTTGAACTTCTGATCGGTACCACCCAATTCGACATCCGCGCGCAGCGCGACCGAGTCATACCCTTGAACCAGCGGATAGAGGAACTCGTGAATAGCGATTGGCTGGTTGGTCGTGTAGCGCTTGTCGAAGTCATCGCGCTCAAGCATGCGAGCCACGGTGTACTGCGAAGTCAGACGAATGAAGTCCGCCGGCCCCATCTGATCCATCCAGGTGGAGTTGAACGCCACCTCGGTCTTGGCCGGATCGAGAATCTTGAAGACTTGAGTCTTGTAGGTCTCGGCATTCTCGAGAACCTGCTCGCGAGTGAGCGGAGGACGCGTCGCGCTCTTGCCGCTCGGATCACCGATCATCCCGGTGAAGTCGCCTATAAGGAAGATCACCTGATGCCCCAGCTCCTGGAACTGACGCAGCTTATTAATAAGCACCGTATGACCCAGGTGCAAATCCGGCGCGGTCGGATCGAAGCCTGCCTTAATACGTAGCGGCTGGCCACGCTTGAGCTTTTCGATCAGCTCGGACTCGACCAACAGTTCTTCCGCACCACGTTTAATCAGCGCTAGCTGCTCTTCAACCGACTTCATAACAGACCCGCAAGGCTCGAATTCAAAGGGGACCAACCATACAAGATCACGCGTCAAATACAAAGTTTGGCCGGTGCAATGACGCCAATCCGCCGGCAGAGTGACCACGGACTTGCTTCAGAGATGATTTGGTTATATTTTATACAGTTATTTCATCTTCATCATGTCATTCATCTTTTCCAATTCATCTTTTTCAAAGTCAAAAATTACCTATGACCAAAGAATCGCCTAAAGCGCCACCGCTTTACCCGAAGACCCACCTGCTTGCAGCAAGTGGAATCGCCGCTCTTCTGAGCTTGGCGCTTCTGGTATTCCCGTCCAGTGATGTAGAAGCCAAAAAGACGACCCTGAGTCTTGAACTGGAAAGCCCTGCTGAACAACTGACACAAGATCAAGACGCAGCTGAAGCCGTCCAAGCCACAAATGAACCGGCAGCCTCGCCTTTCGCGCAGATCGAAAACAGCGCCGAAGAGCCACAGGAAACCGCTCAGGTCGAGCCTGTACCTGCCCCGGTCGTCGAAGAAAAGAAGGCCCCAAACCACAGGGAAGTGATCGTTTCCAAAGGAGACACGCTGTCCACGCTGTTTGAGAAAGTCGGCCTCCCCGCCACTTCGGTGCATGAAGTACTGGCCAGCGATAAGCAAGCCAAGCAATTCAGCCAGCTCAAACATGGCCAGAAACTCGAATTCGAACTGACTCCCGACGGCCAGTTGACCAACCTGCACAGCAAAGTCAGCGACCTCGAAAGCATCACCCTGACAAAGAATGACAAGGGTTATACGTTCAACCGCATTACAGCCAAGCCTACCGTGCGCTCCGCCTACGTTCATGGCGTGATCAACAGCTCGCTGTCGCAATCTGCCGCGCGTGCAGGCCTGTCCCATAGCCTGACCATGGACATGGCCAGCGTGTTTGGTTATGACGTCGACTTCGCCCAGGATATCCGCCAGGGTGACGAGTTCGATGTGATCTACGAGCAAAAAGTCGTCAACGGCAAGGCTGTCGGCAACGGCCCGATCCTGTCCGCACGCTTCACCAACCGCGGCAAGACCTACACCGCCGTGCGTTACACCAACAAGCAAGGCAACAGCAGTTACTACACCGCTGACGGCAACAGCATGCGCAAGGCTTTCATCCGTACGCCGGTAGACTTCGCCCGCATCAGTTCGAAATTCTCCATGGGCCGCAAACACCCGATCCTGAACAAGATCCGCGCCCACAAAGGTGTGGATTACGCAGCACCCCGCGGCACACCGATCAAAGCGGCCGGTGACGGTAAAGTGTTACTCGCCGGTCGCCGTGGCGGCTACGGTAATACCGTGATCATCCAGCATGGCAACACCTACCGCACGCTTTACGGCCATATGCAGGGCTTTGCCAAAGGCGTCAAGACCGGCGGTAGCGTCAAGCAAGGCCAGGTGATCGGTTATATCGGCACGACCGGCCTGTCCACAGGCCCGCACTTGCACTACGAGTTCCAGGTCAACGGCGTGCATGTCGACCCACTGGGCCAGAAAGTTGCGATGGCCGACCCTATCTCCAAAGCGGAACGCGCACGCTTTCTCACGCAGAGCCAGCCGCTGATGGCGCGCATGGACCAAGAGAAAGCCACCATGCTGGCTTCGAAGCGCTAAATCATGACGCTCTACATAGGTGTGATGTCCGGGACCAGCCTCGATGGCCTGGACATTGCGCTGATCGAGCTGACCCCGGCGATCAACCTGATCGCCACGCACTACACCCCCATGCCTGATTCCCTGCGCGCCGAGCTGCTTGGCTTGTGCGCCAGCGGCCCGGACGAGATTGCCCGCTCCGCCATCGCCCAGCAGAACTGGGTGAAACTGGCGGCTCAGGGCATTAACACCCTCCTCCACCAACACAACCTGAAACCCGAAGACATTCGCGCGATAGGCAGCCACGGCCAGACCATTCGTCATGAACCGGCGCGCGGCTTCACGGTTCAGATCGGCAACCCTGCCCTGCTCACCGAGCTGACCGGTATCACTGTGGTCAGCGACTTCCGCAGCCGTGATGTGGCCGCCGGCGGGCAAGGCGCGCCTTTGGTGCCCGCCTTTCACGAAGCGTTGTTTGATGAACGCGCCGGTCATCGTGCGGTGTTGAATGTTGGCGGATTCAGCAACCTCAGCCTGATCGAGCCCGGCAAACCTGTCGCCGGTTTCGATTGCGGCCCGGGCAACGTTCTGCTGGATGCCTGGATTCACCAGCAACGCGGCGACAATTTTGATCGTGACGGCCAATGGGCCGCCAGCGGCAAGGTTGAACCAGTTTTGCTGAATGAGTTGCTGAGCGATCCATTCTTCCTGACCAAAGGCCCGAAAAGCACCGGACGCGAAGTGTTCAACCTGCCATGGCTGACACAGCACCTCTCGAAACTACCGTCCTTCGCCGCTGAAGACGTGCAAGCCACTCTGCTTGAACTCACAGCGCTGACCATCGTCGAGTCACTGCAGCATGCCCAATCAGACACTCAGGAACTGCTGGTCTGCGGTGGCGGCGCGCACAACGCCACGCTGATGAACCGTCTGGCCAGCCTGCTGCCGAACGCGACAGTCAGCAGCACTGCCGATTACGGCGTGGACCCGGACTGGGTCGAAGCCATGGCCTTCGCCTGGCTGGCCCATTGCTGCCTGGAAGGCATCGCCGCCAACCGCCCGAGCGTCACCGGCGCCCGCGGCCTGCGCGTACTCGGCGCCATCTACCCGGCATAAACGCCGCACAGCAAAACGCCGCAAAGCCCTGAAGCCATGCGGCGTTTGATATTGCGGTGAAGCGCGATCAGATCGAGAACGAAGAGCCACAACCACACGTGGTGCTGGCGTTCGGATTCTTGATCACGAAACGCGAACCTTCCAGACCTTCCTGATAATCCACCTCGGCACCGGCCAGGTACTGGAAGCTCATCGGGTCTACGACCAGACTCACACCTTCGCGCTCGACGATGGTGTCGTCATCGGCCACTTCTTCATCGAAGGTGAAGCCGTACTGAAAACCTGAACAACCGCCGCCCGTAACGAATACGCGCAGCTTCAAGCGATCATTCCCCTCTTCATCGACCAGGCTCTTCACCTTGTGCGCGGCACCGTGGGTGAATTGCAAAGCGGTGGGGGTGAAGGATTCGACGCTCATGCTGACTATCTCCCGGCGTTACGCCGCCATAATGCGTGATGACGCGCATTATCCGCTTCTCCTAGAAAATTGGTCAACTATTGTTACGGTATATCAATAAACCCGATTGCCGGCTAAAAATGCAAAAAGGCCCGTCAGTCGGGCCTTTTTGCTGCTAGGAATAAAGCCTTACGGCAGCATGCCGGCGTGGGACAGGCCCAGACGCTCATCCAGGCCAAACAGGATGTTCAGGTTCTGCACCGCCTGACCCGACGCACCTTTGACCAGGTTATCGATCACCGACAGCACCACCACCAGATCACCGTCCTGCGGACGATGCACGGCAATACGGCAAACGTTGGCGCCACGCACGCTGCGGGTTTCCGGATGGCTGCCGGCCGGCATTACGTCGACGAACGGTTCGTTGGCATAACGCTTTTCAAACAGCGCCTGCAGATCCACCGAGCGATCCACCACGGTCGCATACAGCGTCGAATGAATGCCGCGAATCATCGGCGTCAGGTGCGGAACGAAAGTCAGACCGACGTCCTTGCCCGCTGCACGACGCAGGCCCTGGCGAATTTCCGGCAAATGACGGTGACCTTTGACGGAATAGGCTTTCATGCTTTCCGACGTTTCGGCGTACAGCGAACCGACCGAAGCGCCACGACCGGCACCGCTGACACCGGATTTGCAATCAGCGATCAAACGCGTGGTATCGGCCAGACCGGCTTCGAGCAAAGGCAGGAAACCCAATTGCGTCGCTGTTGGGTAGCAACCCGGCACCGCGATCAAGCGAGCATCCTTGATCTGCTCGCGATTGACTTCCGGCAACCCGTAGACCGCCTCTTCCAGCAGTTCCGGTGCACCGTGCGGCTGGCCGTACCACTTGGCCCACTCGGCAGAGTCTTGCAGACGGAAGTCCGCCGACAGGTCGATGACCTTGGTCCCGGCTGCCAGCAGTTCGCCGGCCAGCGCATGGGCAACACCATGAGGCGTGGCGAAGAACACCACATCACAGGCGCCCAGCGTCTTGATGTCCGGAACGCTGAAAGCCAGGCCGTCGTAGTGGCCTCGCAGGTTCGGGTACATGTCAGCCACGGCCAGACCGGCCTCGGATCGGGAAGTGATCACAACCACTTCAGCTTGCGGATGCTGTGCCAACAGACGCAGCAGTTCGACACCGGTGTAACCCGTGCCGCCGACGATACCGACCTTGACCATAAACCTGCCCTCAACGAACCCACTGGAAAGCCGTCGATAATAGGGGCCGCGCGGCCCTGCGACAACCGCTTAGGTGACGTGCGGCGGCTCATGTGTCCCGTCTCGGGCATAACGTTCAACTTTTGGCGAGTGGCTTTTGTGGCCAGACAAGGCGCCGCGACGAGTCATAGCTCGCTATGGCGAGGAGCGGCAACGCAGCCTGGCTGCAAAAGACGCCGTCAAAATTGAACAGTTATGTCCGAGACGGGACACTTTCTCTACTATTCGGGCTACCGTGAACCTGGGAATAACTAAAAATGCTTTATCTGTGGCTCAAAGCGCTTCACATCGTCAGCATGGTCTGCTGGTTTGCCGGCCTGTTCTACCTGCCGCGCCTGTTCGTTTATCACGCGCAAAGCGAGGACAGCGTCAGCAAGGAACGCTTCAGCCTCATGGAGCGCAAGCTGTACCGCGGCATCATGGGCCCGGCGATGATCGCTACCCTGATTTTCGGTATCGCGCTGATCTGGCTTAACCCGAGCATCTTCAGTCAAGGCGCGTGGATTCACGCCAAGCTGACCCTGGTGGTGATCCTGATCGGTTACCACCACATGTGCGGCGCACAGGTGAAGCGTTTTGCCCGTGGCGAAAACACCCGCAGCCATGTCTTTTATCGCTGGTTCAATGAAGTGCCGGTTCTGATATTGCTGGCTATCGTAATTCTGGTCGTCGTTCGGCCGTTCTAACTCCAATAGGCACAACTCACCGGGGTACTTCCAATGTCGCTGCCCGCTTTGCTCGAACAACGTTTGCGTCTGCCCGTGGTGGCAGCGCCGATGTTCCTGATTTCCAATCCGCAATTGGTGCTCGCCTGCTGCCGAAACGGCGTAGTCGGCAGCTTTCCGGCGCTGAACCAGCGCGAGAGCAGCGGCTTCAAGGCCTGGCTGGAAGAGATTGAAGCAGGGTTGGCGACACTGGAAAACCCGGCGCCTTACGCGGTCAACCTCATCGTTCACAACACTAACCCACGGCTGCAAGCGGACCTTGCGATCTGCATCGAGCACAAAGTACCGATCGTAATCACCAGCCTCGGCGCCGTGAAAGAAGTGGTAGATGCCGTCCACAGCTATGGCGGACTGGTGTTCCATGACGTGACGACCCGCCGCCATGCCGAGAAAGCTGCCGAGGCCGGTGTGGATGGCTTGATCGCCGTGGCAGCAGGTGCCGGTGGACACGCAGGGACCTGGAGCCCGTTCTCGCTGATTGCCGAGATTCGCCAGTTCTTCGACAAGACCCTGCTGCTGGCAGGCTGCCTCAACCACGGCCACGAGATCCTTGCTGCGCAATTGCTCGGCGCGGATCTGGCCTACTTCGGTACGCGATTTATCGGCACCACTGAAAGTCATGCGCCTGATGCCTACAAAGAGATGCTGCTGACGTCCAGAGCCGCGGACATCGTCCATACGCCGGCAGTGTCGGGCGTACCGGCGAGTTTCATGCGTCAAAGCCTGGAGGCTGCCGGTTTCGACATGGCAGCACTGCAAGGCAAGGGCGAGGTCGACTTCGGCTCCAAACTCAAGCCGATCAGCGATGAAGCCAAAGCCTGGAAAACCGTGTGGTCTGCGGGCCAGGGTGTCGGGGAAATCGATGATTTGCCGAGCGTCGATCAATTGGTCGCACGACTTGACGCGGAGTACCGCAAGGCTCTGGAACTGGCGGCCGAGCTGCCCAAACGCTGGCCGCGCTGAGATGAAAGTTTGGCCAGCCCACACCGGCTGGCCTTACACTTCACGCCAGTAACATTTCCTCATTCAATAAACTCGCGACAAGGATGCCTCGCAATGAGCGACAACGGTTTCAAGATCGTGTTCGACGGCGCTCTGCTGCCAGACGTTGACGCCACCACCGCTAAACAGAAGCTGGCCGAGCTATACAAAAGCGAAGTCGCTGCGGTCGAACGGCTGTTCACTGGCAAGACGGTTACACTCAAGAAAGACCTGTCGCACGCCGACGCACAAACCTATCTTCAGGCGCTGAAGAAAACTGGTATCGATGCTCGCATCGAAAGCGAGCCGTCCATAGAACTGAACCTGGCCGATGCTCACGAACACCGGCCCGTCAGCAGCCCATCCGAATTCGCCGACCCGGCATCCCCTTACGCCCCGCCCCGGGCTACCGTCGGTGAAGCCCTGCCAGAATACGCCATACTCAAGCCATTCAGCGTCGAAGGCCGCATCGGTCGTTTGCGCTATTTGGCGTGGACGATGGTCCTGACGCTGGTCATGCTGGCGGTCGGCTCCGTAGCGGCGATTTTCGCAGTCGCCATCATCAGTGCCGATTCGACCGCAGGCCTTATTCTCGGCGGCCTGGCAGCGTTCATCCTGTGCATCGCAGCCGCGGTCGTCAGCATCCAGATCAGTGTTCAGCGTCTGCATGACATCGGCTGGTCCGGCTGGCTCTGGCTGCTGAACCTGGTCCCGTTCGTGGGCAGCTTCTTTCCGTTCGTGATCATGGTCGCCCCGGGCACCAACATCGCCAATCGCTACGGCGCACCGCCTCCGCCCAACACCACGGCGGTCAAAGTGCTGTCTTCGTTGTGGGTGGTGTTAATCGCCATCGTCTTGGTTGGCGCACTGGCCGGAGGCCTTACGGCGATCCAGCAAGAGTATGAAACTGCTGCCGAAACCAGCTATGACAGCAGCTCGGTGATTACTGAAGAAGTTGAAGTCGAGCCGGCCGCAGAGGCTGAGCAGGCACCCGATTCTGCAGACGATGAAGCCGAAGAAGCCCCGGCCCCTGTAGACTCTGCGAAAGAATGAACAGCGCTCCCCGCCCGTGACACACGCGTCGCCGGCGCGGGGCTGTTGCGATGGAGAACTGCATGACCCGTTACGCTCTGATCACTGGCGCTTCCAGTGGCATCGGCCTGGCGATGGCCGAAGCACTGGCCCGCCGCGGCCGCAGCCTGATTCTGGTGGCCCGACAACGTGATCAGCTGGAAAGTATTGCCATTGAACTGACCCAACGCTTTGGCGTGGAAGTATTGTTCCGCGCCTGTGACCTGGGCGAACCGTTACGGCTGTCCGGGTTCCTGCTGGAACTGGAAGAAGGTGACCGGCAAATTGATCTGCTGATCAACTGCGCCGGCATCGGCACCTGCGGGCCATTCCTGGCCCAGGACTGGATGACCGAGCAGGATCTGATCGAAGTGAACATCCTGGCACTTACCCGCTTGTGCCATGCCATCGGCAACAGCATGGCCTTGCAGGGGGGCGGGCAGATTCTGAATGTCGCCTCAACGGCCGCTTTCCAACCCGGCCCGTGGATGAGCACGTACTACGCCAGCAAAGCCTATGTTCTGCATTTTTCCGAAGGGTTGCGCGTCGAACTGAAGAAATGTGCGGTCAAGGTCTCGGTGCTGTGCCCCGGCCCGACCCGTACCGGGTTCTTCCGTACCGCTCAACTGGACACCGGCAAGCTGGCCGACAGCAACATGCTCATGAGTCCCGAAGAGGTTGCGTTGTATACCGTGCGCGCCCTTGAGAAAAATCGCGCAATCATTATTCCGGGCCGAGGGAACCGCTGGCGCGCCTTCCTGCCGCGGCTCGGCTCGCGCTGGCTCAACCGGACAATCGCTGGCATGGTCAACAAGGCCTACTGCCCGCGCTGACCAGGCCTCAAGGTAAAAGGCTGGGCTCGTGGATAACCCATGAGTACACTCAGGCCAGTCAAAACAACGGAGAAAACAGCTGTGGATACTCTGTTCACCAAGATCATCAACCGGGAAATCCCGGCGAAGATCATCTACGAGGACGACCAGGTACTGGCCTTCCACGACATCGCCCCACAGGCACCGGTGCATTTTCTGGTCATTCCGAAAAAAGCGGTGCGCACCCTCAACGACCTCACCGAGGACGACAAGGCTTTGGCCGGGCATATTCTGTTCACCGCCCAGCGCCTGGCCCTGGAACTGGGCTGCGAAGAAGGTTTCCGCGTGGTCATGAACTGCAATGAATTGGGTGGGCAGACGGTCTATCACATTCATATGCATGTGCTGGGTCAGCGCCAGATGCACTGGCCGCCGGGCTGATGCACCGCTCTTCCCTGTAGGAGCGAGCGATGCGGCGGCCCGACTTGCCCGCGAAAGGATCTGACAGTCACATTAATGTCATCAGATAAACCGCATTCGCGGGCAAGTCGGGTCGCCGCATCGCTCGCGCCTACAGATCACGGCGACATCCACATGACCCAGCGCAAACCTTCCCCGACCGATTGGGTTAAACTGGCCGCCGAGATTCTTCCCGGAGGTCAACATGACTACCCAGCGTCACTACTCGCCGATTGACCGTCTTCTGCTGCAAGCCGATGCCGCGATGCGCACGTTACTGCCTTTCAGTGGCCAGCCATACCGTCCGTCGCCGGCCATTGTGCAGCCGGATGCGCAAATGAGTGACGAAGATACCCGCCACGTTGCTGGCTTGATGCGCATCAACCATACCGGTGAAGTCTGCGCCCAGGCGCTGTATCAGGGTCAGGCCCTGACCGCCAAGCTGCCGCACGTGCGGGCCGCCATGGAACATGCTGCCGAAGAAGAAATCGATCACCTGGTCTGGTGCGAGCAACGCATCCAGCAACTGGGCAGCCACACCAGCATTCTCAACCCGCTGTTCTACGGCATGTCGTTCGGAATTGGCGCAGTGGCCGGATTGATCAGCGACAAGGTCAGTCTGGGGTTTGTTGCCGCCACCGAGCATCAGGTGTGCAAACACTTGAACGAGCACCTTGAGCAATTGCCGGCGGAGGACGAGAAGTCCCGGGCGATTCTTGAGCAGATGCGGATTGATGAAGAACATCATGCCGAAAGTGCGCTGGATGCCGGTGGGTTTCGTTTTCCGGCGCCGGTGAAGTTCGGAATGAGTTTGCTGGCCAAGGTAATGACCAAGAGTACTTATCGGATCTGACGGATACGCTGCCGGAAAGGACGCCATCGCGAGCAAGGGCGCGTTGTTCCAGCCATAAAAAAGGCGACTGCCGTGAGGTAGTCGCCTTTTTTGTGTTCGAAAATCTTAGTTCGGCACGTTGCGCGCGTAGAAGATTTCCAGCATTTCGTGTTTCACACGGTCAGTCACCTGCGCACGCTGCTCGGAGGACAGGTTGCTGGTGGCATCGCCGAACAGGTAGTCATCCAGTTCGAAGTTCTTCAGCAACATTTTGGTGTGGAACAGGTTTTCCTGGTACACGTTCACGTCGGTCATCTGATACGCGCCGCGGGTGTCTTCGGACAGGTAGTTCTGGATCGAGTTGATCTCGTGGTCGATGAAGTGCTTTTTGCCTTCCACGTCACGGGTGAAGCCGCGCACGCGATAATCCACGGTCACGATGTCCGAATCGAACTGGTGAATCAGGAAGTTGAGCGCTTTAAGCGGTGAAATGACGCCACAGGTCGACACGTCAATGTCCACACGGAATGTCGCAATGCCGTCGTCCGGATGGATCTCCGGGTAGGTGTGCACCGTGATGTGGCTCTTGTCGAGGTGGGCCAGGATAATCTCGGGCAACGGGCCCGGCGATTCTTCGATCTGGCTGTCGGTCGGGGTTACCGGCTCTTCAGAGATCAGAATCGTGACGCTGGCGCCCTGGGGTTCGTAGTCCTGACTGGCAATGTTCAGGATGTTGGCACCAATGATATCGACAACTTCCGTGAGGATCTGCGTCAGGCGTTTCGCGTTGTACTCTTTATTGATGTACTCGACGTAAGCCTGTTGGTCTTGCGGGGTTTCCGCGTAGCAGATGTCATAGATGTTGAAGCTCAAGGTCTTTGTCAGGTTATTGAACCCGTGGAGCTTGAGTTTGCTTTTCACCGTTAAAAACTCTCTATGTATTGCGGCCCGGGCCGCGTGATCAAGCATGCCCGTCAGATGCGAACAACGCAGCTGCGTAGGACGGTTAACACCTCTTCGCGATGGCGATTTTGGTTGTCTGTTCGGGTTCGCAGCCTGTCGATGACGGGCCACTACCCTGAAAAAAGTGGCGCATTATGCAGACGTCAGCTTGGGATCGCCAGAGTCTGCACTGCTTTTATGATAGTTGAATGTCGATTCAACCGAGTTCGATGATTTCGTAGTCGTGGGTAATGGCCACGCCAGCCGCGCCCAGCATGATCGAAGCCGAGCAATACTTCTCCGCGGACAGTTCGATTGCGCGTTTGACCTGGGCTTCTTTCAACCCACGGCCCTTGACCACGAAGTGCATGTGGATCTTGGTGAAGACTTTCGGGTCCTCGGTCGCGCGCTCGGCTTCGAGGAAAGCTTCACAGCTTTCGACGGCCTGACGGGACTTTTTAAGGATGCTGACCACGTCGAAATTGCTGCAACCGCCGACACCCAGCAGGAGCATTTCCATCGGCCGGACACCCAGGTTGCGACCGCCTGCATCGGGCGGACCGTCCATGACCACGACGTGACCACTGCCGGATTCACCGAGGAACATGGCTTCGCCAGCCCATTGGATGCGTGCCTTCATCGCCAGACTCCACTGCTTAAAAAAGGGTCGCCAGCTTAGCACAGGGCCCCGGATTGACAGTGCCCTGCATTTGTAGGGCATAACCTTCCAGAGCGTAGGAAATTTTCGAATATTGCAGGAAGTGTCTGTTAAGCTGGCGCCAATTCGCTGGCGCATGGCCAGCCTTTGCCGCAACCCTCAGCGACTCATAAAAAAACCAAACACACCGTGAAGCCATTTTCGGGATACAACCATGGTTGCTATTGCCCCAACCCCAAAAATCAAAAACCTCGACAAGCTGTTGATGCATTGCCAGCGCCGTCGTTATGCGGCCAAGAGCAACATCATTTGTGCCGGTGATCGCTCGGAAACGCTGTTCTTCATCATCAAGGGCTCGGTGACGATCCTGATCGAGGATGATGACGGCCGTGAAATGATCATTGCCTACCTGAACTCCGGGGACTTTTTCGGTGAGTTGGGTCTGTTTGAACAAGCGGGACTCGAGCAGGAGCGTAGCGCTTGGGTACGCGCGAAGATCGAGTGCGAAGTGGCGGAAATCAGCTACGCAAAATTCCGCGAACTGTCCCAGCAGGATCCAGACATTCTTTACGTGCTCAGCGGACAAATCGCACAGCGTCTGCGCAATACCACGCGCAAGGTCGGCGACCTGGCCTTCTTCGACGTAACCG
Source organism: Pseudomonas sp. LBUM1660 (assembly GCF_059695935.1). NCBI lineage: Bacteria > Pseudomonadati > Pseudomonadota > Gammaproteobacteria > Pseudomonadales > Pseudomonadaceae > Pseudomonas > Pseudomonas sp. LBUM1660. The sequence continues at coordinate 5,713,521 of NZ_CP166795.1, forward strand.
GTCGCGTCGCCCGCTGCCTGCTGGAACTGTGTAAACAGCCAGATGCCATGACCCACCCGGACGGCATGCAGATCAAAGTGACCCGCCAGGAGATCGGGCGGATTGTCGGTTGTTCACGGGAGATGGTCGGTCGCGTGCTCAAGGATCTGGAAGAACGCAACCTGGTGGACGTCAAAGGCAAGACCATGGTGGTCTTCGGTACGCGCTAAGCTCGAAAACTCAAGCCCCGAGCATGTCCGCCAGCACCTGGCGATAAAGCGTGTCGAGCCGTTCCAACACATCGGGCGCGGCAAATTTCTCATGCAGGGCAATGTGGCTTTCGGCGCGCACTCGCTGCTCAAGGCCGCAGGCTTCATTGAAGCGATTGACTGCGGCGACCATCGATTCACGTTCGTTATCCAGCAACAACGCACCGTGCACCAACCCGACCGGACGCGTGCCGCCCTTGCTCTGGCGCCAGCGCTGAGCGGTGCCGACCATCTTGCGGCCGTCGAGATTGACGTTAAAACGGCCATCGCAGAATGCGCCGTCGACTTCGCCCAATGACGAAACGCCGCCCATCTCATCCAGTAACTGACAGATCGGGTCGCAGAGTCGGCGGTAAGCGGTTTCGATCCGGTTTTGATCGCCTTCGCTACGCGGGGGTGCGTAGACAAGGGCGATATTGATGGTGGATGCCGATTGCGGCACCGGCTCACCGCCGGTCTCACGCAACAGCACCGGCCAACCGGCGGCGGCTGAGACTTCGCAGGCATCTTCGAAGCCGGGTAGACGATTCAGGCGTCGGGGCATGACCAAAGCCCGGTCACTGGGTTGCCAGAACATCAAGCCGAAGTCTGAATCGCCGGTGCACACATGGGCCAGCAGATCCTGTTCGGCGAGCAAGCCGGCTTCGACGGTCAGATTGGTCGGCTGGGTCATGGACTACTCCACCAGGCATAAAGTGTTTGGGGAATTTGAGGGCCTCTTCGCGAGCAAGCCCGCTCCCACATTAGTCAGCGTCCATCCAGACAACGCCGATTAAATGTGGGAGCGGGCTTGCTCGCGAAGGGGGCACCGCGGTTTTACTGCCTGCACTCAGTCGAGGGTCAAACCACTGACCGGGCCGCCACGCTCAGGAAAGAACAAACGCTGCAACTCGGTGCCCGGGCTTTCCGCGCGCATGAATGCCTCGCCCACCAGGAACGCATACACGTCGCTGATTTCCATCAGTTCCACATCCGCCCGGTTGAGAATGCCGCTTTCAGTAATCACCAGGCGATCACGCGGGATACGTGGCAGCAGGTCGAGCGTGGTTTCCAGGCTGACGTCGAAGGTGTGCAGGTTTCGGTTGTTCACGCCGACCAGCGGCGTGTCGAGGGTTTTCAAGGCCCGCTCCAGCTCGTCGCCATCGTGAACTTCCACCAGCACATCAAGACCGACGCTTTTGGCCACGGCCGCCAGCTCGGCCATTTTCACGTCGTCCAGCGCGGAGACAATCAACAGCACGCAGTCAGCGCCCAAGGCCCGGGCTTCGACGATCTGGTACGGGTCGATCATGAAATCCTTGCGGATCACCGGCAGGTTGCACGCCGCCCGCGCCTGTTGCAGATAAGCATCGGCGCCCTGGAAGTAATCGATATCGGTCAGCACCGACAAGCACGTCGCGCCGCCCTTCTCGTAGCTTTTGGCGATGTCAGCGGGAACGAAGTGCTCGCGGATCACGCCTTTGCTCGGCGAAGCTTTCTTGATTTCAGCAATGACGGCCGGCTGTTTCAACTTGGCCTGAGCAATCAATGCCTTGGCAAAACCACGGGGTGCATCGGCCGCCTTGGCCAGACTTTCCAGCTCCGCCAGACTCACACGGGCGCTGCGCTCGGCAACTTCCTGGACTTTGCGGGCCAGAATGTTTTCCAGAACCGTCGGTACACTCATCCCTCATTCTCCACTTTGAATACCGCGGTAAATGCACCCAACTCCTCAAGTTTTTCCCGAGCGAGGCCGGTGTGCAGCGCATCGTGCGCCAGGGCAACGCCTTCTTTCAAACTGGTCGCCAGGTCGGCGGCGTACAGCGCCGCACCGGCATTGAGCACGATCATCTCGGCGGCTTTCTGGCCGAATTCGGTCTTGCGCTTGCCCAGGGCATCACGAATCAGCTCGAGGGACGCCGCCGGACTTTCCACTGCCAAGCCGTGCAGGCTCTGGCTCTTCATGCCCAGGTCTTCTGGCTCGACCCAATATTCGGTGATCTGGTCATTCTTCAGTTCTGCCACGTAAGTCGGCGCCGCCAGACTGAATTCGTCCAGGCCATCCTTCGAGTGCACCACCAGCACGTGCTTGCTACCCAAGCGCTGCAAGACTTCGGCCAATGGCCGGCACAACGCCTGACTGAACACGCCCACCACCTGATGTTTCACGCCGGCCGGATTCGTAAGCGGGCCGAGCATGTTGAACAGGGTACGCAGACCAAGATCCTTGCGCGGGCCAGCAGCGTACTTCATGGCACGGTGATGGGTCTGGGCAAACATGAAACCGATGCCGACGTTGTCGATGCAGCGCGCCACCTGCACTGGGGTCAGGTTCAGGTAGATACCGGCCGCTTCCAGCAAGTCCGCGCTGCCGCTTTTGCCCGATACCGCACGGTTACCGTGCTTGGCCACAGTGCAACCGGCTGCTGCCACCACGAAGGAGGAAGCCGTCGAGACGTTGAAGATGTTCGCACCATCACCGCCGGTGCCGACCACATCGACTACACCGTCGAGGGTCTTGAGTTCGACCTTGTCAGCCAGCTCGCGCATGACCGACACCGCACCGACGATCTCATCAATGCTTTCGCTCTTCATGCGCATGGCCATCATGAACGCGCCGATCTGCGCATCCGTGCATTGCCCGGTCATGATTTCGCGCATCACATCGCGCATCTCATCGGTGCTGAGGTCGAGGTGGTCGACGATACGGCTCAGGGCTGTCTTGATATTCATGAAAAGTCCTTAGCGCGTGCCGCCGGTTTGTTTGAGGAAATTTGCGAACAGCTCGTGGCCCTGCTCGGTGAGGATAGACTCGGGATGGAACTGTACACCCTCGATGTTCAATGTCTTGTGGCGCAGGCCCATGATCTCGTCGACCGAGCCGTCTTCGAGCTGGGTCCAGGCGGTCAGTTCCAGGCAATCCGGCAGGGTTTCGCGCTTGACGATCAGCGAGTGATAGCGCGTCACCGTCAGCGGACGATTCAGGCCTTCGAATACGCCCTTGTCCTCGTGGAATACCGGGCTAGTCTTACCGTGCATCACTTGCCGGGCGCGGACCACATCACCGCCAAAAGCCTGGCCGATGGACTGGTGGCCGAGGCAGACGCCTAGAATTGGCAGTTTGCCGGCGAAATGCTTGATCACATCAAGCGAGATGCCGGCTTCGGTCGGAGTGCAAGGACCGGGGGACACGACGATGCGCTCAGGGTTGAGGGCTTCGATGTCGGCAATGGTGAGTTCATCGTTGCGCACGACTTTGACCTGGGAGCCGAGCTCACCGAGGTATTGCACAACGTTGTAAGTAAAAGAGTCGTAGTTATCGATCATCAGCAACATGGCGGTTGTAACCTCTTGAATCCACTGACTTTAAATACAGCCTTCGAATGATTACCCGCAGCGTCCTGCGCTTTGTCAGTCGCCAGGTGCGCCAGCAAAGCGGTATGTCATACGGGTAAAGAAGGCAAAGCGGTACAGGTCCGGCGGGGCCGGCAAAAGAATTCAGGCGCGCCAACGCCAGCGGGCGTGTGCCTTGATGACTTGATCCAGAAGTTTGCTGATGATCAACACGGGGAAGGTCTCATTCATACGTCTCGGCACAGTAACTTAGCTGGGCAGAGCGTGCAATATGGCCGGGGCTACTGCTCGCGAAACAATCGAAGGGTTCGCGACCGATGGCAAAAGGCCGGAAGTTTTTGGTACTGTCGTTTCGTTCACTACAACAATAAATAAACGGACTTGCTCATGATCAAACAGACGTTGTTTGTACCGCTCGCAGGATGCTTGCTCGCCGCGGCCTGCGCCCAGGCGATCGCCGCGCCTAATCCTTACTCCAATTTCGTCGTCTTCGGCGACAGTCTCAACGATGCCGGGACCTTTGCCGACACAGGCGGGCCAGCTGGCTCGACTGAGCGCTTTACCAACCGGACGGGGCCGGTTTACCTGGATGGCAACGGTGAAGTCCGCTCGCTCAACTCCACGCAGATCCTGGGGGGGAAACTGGGGTTCTCAGCGGATCAGACAGCCTCATCGTCCTCGGCTGTACGCGCCAGCAATGGCCAGCCCGATGGCAACAACTGGGCCGTCGGCGGTTATCGTACCGACCAGATTCTCGATTCGATCACCAGCACCTCCGCCACGGGCGATCGCACCCGGGCAGGCTACCTGCCGTCGAACAACTTCCGCGCCGACCCGAATGCGCTGTATTACCTGTCGGGCGGTGGCAACGATTTCCTGCAAGGTCGCGTGACCAGTCTGCCCCAGGCCAGCGCCGCCGCCGATCGCCTGGTCAGCAGCGTGCAAACCCTGCAACAGGCCGGTGCCCGCTACATCATGGTCTGGTTGCTGCCGGACATTGGCTTTACCCCGGCCTTCAACGGCACCCCGTTGCAAGCGTTCACGTCTCAGCTCAGTGCTCAGTTCAACACCGAACTGGTGAGCCAACTGCAAAATGTCAATGCCAACGTCATCCCGCTGAACATTCCGGTGCTGCTCAAAGAGACGTTTGCCAACCCGGCGCAGTTCGGCCTGGCCACCGACCAGAACCTGAGCGCCACATGCTTCAGCGGCGACAGTTGCACCGAGAACGCCCGTTACGGCATCAACAGCGCTACGCCGGACCCGACCAAGCTGATCTACAACGACTCGGTGCACCCGACCGAAGCCGGACAGCGTCTTATTGCCGATTACGCTTACTCGCTGCTGGCCGCGCCATGGGAAGCAACCCTGTTGCCACAAATGGCCCAAGGTACTTTGCGTTCCCATCAGGATGAGTTGCGCAACCAATGGCTGGCCGATTGGGAAAACTGGCAAGGCGTGGGTCAATGGCGGGCGATTGTTGCCGGTGGCGGCCAGCATCAGGACTTCGACAGCCAGCGCAGTGGCGCCAGTGCTGACGGCAATGGCGCCAACCTGAACATCGGCGGCAGCTACCGGCTCAACGATGCATGGCGCGTAGGTCTGGCGGCGGGCTTCTACAACCAGAAGCTCGAAGCCGGCGACAACGACTCGGACTACAAGCTGAACACGTACATGGGTACGGCGTTCGCCCAGTACCAGCAGAATCGCTGGTGGGGTGACGCGGCAGTGACCGCCGGGCATCTGGATTACGACAGCCTCAAACGCAAATTCCAGCTGGGGGTCAATGAACGCGGGGAGAAAGGCGACACCGACGGTTACCTGGTGGCTTTCAGCGGTCGTGTGGGGTACGACATCGCGCCGTTGGCGAGCAGCCCGTGGCATCTGTCGCCATTCGTGAGCGCTGATTTCGCCAAAGTAGAAGTCGACGGTTACTCGGAAAACGGCGCCGACTCCACCGCGCTGACATTCGACGACCAATCGCGCATTTCCCGACGTCTTGGCATTGGCTTCCAGGGCAAGTACCAGATCACTTCGCAGACCCAGGTGTTCGGCGAACTGGCTCACGAGCGTGAGTACAACGACGATACCCAGGATGTGACCATGAACCTCAACAGCCTGCCGAACAACCGCTACACCCTGGCCGGCTACACCCCGCAGACCAACCTGAACCGTTTGAACCTGGGCGTGAGCCACAACCTCACCAAGGATCTGGCTTTACGGGCGAGTTATGACATTCGCAAGGATGATGACTTTACCCAGCAGGGCATTAACGTAGGCGTTGCGCTGGACTTCTAAACATCGGGCAAAAAAAACGCGGCGCCCTCACAGGCGCCGCGTTTTTTTATGCTGAACACTTATTGTGGCGAGCGAGCTTGCTCGCGCTCGGCTGCGAAGCAGTCGTCGATTGGGCCTGCTTCTCAGGCCAGCGGGAGCAAGCTCCCTCGCCACAAAGGCCCGCTCCCACAGTTTTTTGCGTGAACTCAAGCGTCCGGGGTTTGTTCGGCCAGGGCCACGGCGCGGAACATCGCACGGCGCTTGTTCAGGGTTTCTTCCCACTCCAGCGCTGGCACAGAGTCGGAGACGATGCCGCCACCGGCCTGCACGTGCAGCTCGCCGTCCTTGATCACCGCGGTGCGGATCGCAATGGCGGTGTCCATGTTGCCGTTCCAGGCAAAGTAGCCTACCGCCCCGCCATAGACGCCCCGCTTGACCGGCTCCAGTTCGTCGATGATTTCCATCGCACGAATCTTCGGCGCGCCCGACAACGTGCCCGCCGGCAGAATCGCCCGCAGCGCGTCCATCGCCGTCAGCCCGGCCTTCAATTGGCCGGTAACGTTGGAGACGATGTGCATCACGTTGGAATAACGCTCGATGACCATCTTCTCGGTCAGTTTCACCGAACCGATTTCCGAGACCCGGCCCGTGTCGTTGCGACCGAGGTCGATCAACATCAAGTGCTCGGCGATTTCCTTGTCGTCCGACAGCAGGTCTTTTTCCAGCGCCAGGTCGGCCTCTTCGTTGGCCCCGCGTGGGCGAGTGCCGGCAATCGGGCGCACGGTGATCAGGTTGTCCTCGACCCGCACCAGCACTTCCGGCGAACTGCCGACGACGTGGAAGTCGCCGAAGTTGAAGAAGTACATATAAGGCGTCGGGTTGAAGCAACGCAGCGCCCGGTACAGATCAATCGGCGCCGCCTTGAAGTCGATCGACATGCGCTGGGACGGCACGACTTGCATGCAGTCACCGGCCAGGATGTACTCCTTGATGGTATCGACGGCTTTTTCGTAATCGTCCTGGGTGAAGCTCGAACGGAACACCGGATCAGCCGACTGTTGCTTGCTGAAATCCAAGCCACGGCGCGGAGTAATCGGTTGGCGAAGTTTTTCCAGCAATTCTTCCAGGCGCGCCTGGCCTTGCTCGAAGGCGTCGGCCTGCGCAGGGTCGGCCAGAACGATTGCGTGCATCTTGCCGGCGAGGTTGTCGAACACCACCACCGCGTCGGAAACCATCAGCAGAATGTCTGGCACGCCCAGCGGATCCGGGTTCGGGCACTTGCCCAGACGCTTCTCCACATAGCGCACGCAGTCATAACCGAAGTAACCCACCAGACCGCCATTGAAGCGCGGCAGGCCCGGGATGGTCGGTACGTTGTAGCGGGCTTTGAATTCTTCGACGAAGGCCAGTGGATCTTCCGCCTCATGGCTTTCGATCTCGACGCCGTCGTGGGTCACGCTGATGTGGTGATCGTGAACCCGCAACACAGTGCGGCACGGCAGGCCGATGATCGAATAACGACCCCACTTCTCCCCGCCCTGCACCGATTCCAGCAGGTAGGAGTTGGGCTCGTCGGCCAGTTTCAGGTAGATCGACAGCGGCGTGTCGAAGTCGGCCAGGGTTTCACAGGCCATCGGGATACGGTTGTAGCCGGCAGCGGCCAAACGCAGGAATTCTTCGCGGATCATGGGGTAGCCTCGTGGCTTGAGGGTCTAACAGTCAGGTATGCAAACGCGCCGGCAGGCCGGCCAGGAACAAGTCAGGCGCGCCAACGCCAGCGGGCCAGGGCCTTGATGACTTTCATCCAGAGTTTGCGAGTGACCACCACGATCGGATTTCCAGAAGGGGATTGAGCAACGTCGGGCAACGTTATCTCAGCGGCTGGATCCAGGCAACCGGGAATTAGCTTGCGCAGATCGTCGATCACCAGCGCCGGCGACTCTTCCGAAATCGGCCGGCCATGGTTGTAACCGTAGCTGAGGGCCACACACTTGACCCCTGCCGCTTTCGCCGCCAGCACATCGCTACGAGAGTCGCCGACAAACAGCGATTGCGAGGCCGGAATGTTGGCCATTTTCATCACAAAAAACAGCGCAGCCGGGTCAGGCTTCTTCTGCGGCAAGGTGTCGCCGCCAATGATCCATTTGAAGTAACGGCCGATTTTCATCTGATCCAGCAGCGGCGCGACAAAGCGCTCCGGCTTGTTGGTGATCAACGCCATCGCCACGCCCTGTTTGTGCAGCCATTTCAAGGTGTCACGCACGCCGGGATAGACCACGGTCAGATCATGGCTCTCGCTGTAAGCCTCCATGAAAATCTCCAGTGCGCCCTCGGCTTCACCGTCGTCGACCGTCGAATGGTCAATGCCACCGGCCAGCGCACGGCGAACCAGCACCGGCGCGCCGTTGCCGACCCATTCACGCACCGACTCGAGGCCGGCGGGCTCACGCCCCATTTTGAGCAGCATGTTATCCACGGCCACCGCGAGGTCGGGGACCGAATCGACCAGCGTGCCATCCAGATCGAACATCACCAGCCGCGGCAGACGCCCCGGGAACAGCTGCTCAAAACCACTCATGGACGGGCCAGCGCCAGTTCGGAACGCATCTTTTCAATCACCTCTTGGTAGTTAGGTGCATTGAAAATCGCCGAGCCGGCGACGAAGGTGTCAGCGCCAGCAGCGGCGATTTCACGAATGTTGTTCACGTTGACGCCGCCGTCGATTTCCAGGCGGATGTCACGGCCGGAGGCATCGATCAGCGCACGCGCTTCACGCAGCTTGTCGAGTGTACCGGGGATGAACTTCTGCCCACCGAAACCCGGGTTGACGCTCATCAGCAGAATCATGTCGACCTTGTCCATCACGTACTTGAGTACGTCCAGCGGCGTTGCCGGGTTGAACACCAGGCCGGACTTGCAGCCGCCCTCGCGGATCAGTTGCAAGGAACGGTCGACGTGCTGCGTGGCTTCCGGGTGGAAGGTGATGTAGGTCGCACCGGCCTCGATGAAGTCACCGACGATGCGGTCCACCGGGCTGACCATCAGGTGAGCGTCTATCGGCGCGGTCACGCCGTACTTGCGCAGCGCGGCGCAGACCATCGGGCCGATGGTCAGGTTCGGCACGTAGTGGTTGTCCATGACATCGAAGTGCACGAAGTCGGCGCCGGCGGCCAGGACGTTGTCCACTTCTTCACCCAGGCGGGCGAAGTCGGCGGAGAGAATCGACGGAGCAATGACGAAGGGCTGCATGACGCACCTTTTTTGAGCAGAATCACGATGGCGCGCATTGTATACCTCATGCTTTGACGCGCGCGACGTGGCCGCGATGATCAGTACGCCGCTCGGTAGATCTTCTCGATATCGACGGCGCTCAATTTGCGTGGATTGTTGCGCATCAGGCGCTCGATCCCCGCGGCTTCCACGGCCATGGCCGGGATCGCATCCTCGGGAACACCGAAACTGCGCAGCCCTGGCGGAATCTCTACCGCCGCGCACAATGCGGTCATCGCCTCCACGGCTTTGTCTGCCGCTTCATTGGCGCTCAGGTGGGCAGTCTTCACCCCCATGGCCTCGGCAATATCCTGCATGCGCTCGACGCAGGCCATTTTGTTCCAGGTCATGACATACGGCAGCAGCAAGGCGTTGCTGACGCCATGAGCAATGTTGAAACGCCCGCCCAGCGGATACGCCAGCGCATGCACCGCACCGACCCCGGCATTACCGAAGGCCATGCCGGCCATCAGGCTGGCGGTGGCCATGTCTTCGCGGGCTTGCAGGTTACACGGATTGGCGTAGGCCTTGGGCAGCGCTTTGGCGATCAGCTTGATGGCGCCGATGGCCAGGGCGTCGGTGATCGGCGAGGCGTTGACCGACAAGTAGGATTCGATGGCATGCACCAGCGCGTCAACGCCACTGGCGGCAGTGACGCTGCGCGGGCAGGTCAGGGTCATTTGCGGACTGACCAGCGCCACGTCCGGCAATAGATAGTCGCTGACAATGCCCTTCTTCAGCTGCGCGACCTTGTCGGAGAGGATCGCCACATTGGTCACCTCCGAACCGGTGCCGGCCGTGGTCGGGATGGCGATCAGCGGCGGACCTTTGCGCGGCACCTGGTCGACGCCGAACAAATCCTCCAGCGCACCGTGGTAACCGGCGTAGGCCGCGACGCTTTTGGCGATGTCGATGGCACTGCCGCCGCCGAGGCCGATCAGACCGTCATGCCCGCCCTCGCGGTAAACCCGCATACAGTCTTCGACGATGGCGATTTCCGGGTCTGGCAGCACACGGTCGAAGATCTCGTAGGTCCGATCACCCAACTGCGCCAGTGCCAGCTCGACCGTGCCGGACTTGACCAGCGCCGCGTCGGTGACGATCAACGGGTTGTCGACATCCAGGCGGGTGAGTTCGGCGGCCAGCTGCTCGATGGCACCTGCGCCGGTGATCAGTTTGTGAGCAATTTTGAAAGAGGAAAGACTCATCGTGCGCAGCCTCTTATGAATAGGGGAGCTGGGCACAATAGTAGCTGGGGATTGGGGTTTGTCTGCTATTCAGCCTATGAATGACCCAACATGGGAACAATACAAATCTAATGTAGGAGCGAAGCTTGCTCGCGAAGGGGGTATGTCAGCCAACATCGATGCTGAATGTTATGGCCTCTTCGCGAGCAAGCTTCGCTCCTACAAAATCAAAAGCCAGTCAGACCTGGGCGGTGCGCAGTTTTTCGCTGCGGCCGCGCAGCCATTCCAGGGTCAGCAACAGGATCACCGAGAAGGCAATCAGCAAGGTCGCCGCCGCAGCAATCGTAGGACTGAGGTTTTCGCGGATACCGCTGAACATCTGCCGAGGCAAGGTCGCTTGTTCGGGACCGGCGAGGAACAGCGTCACCACCACTTCATCGAACGACGTCGCGAAGGCAAACAGCGCACCCGAGATCACACCCGGCGCAATCAGCGGCAACGTCACCCGGCGGAACGCCGTCAGGGGCGAAGCCCCCAGACTGGCAGCGGCGCGCACCAGGTTATGGTTGAACCCCTGCAAGGTCGCCGACACGGTAATGATCACAAACGGCACGCCTAACACCGCATGCACCACGATCAGCGAGAAGAAGCTATTGCCCAGGCCCAGCGGAGCAAAGAACAAGTAGCTCGCCACACCGATGATCACCACCGGCACCACCATCGGCGAAATCACCAGGGCCATGACCAGCGCCTTGCCCGGGAAATCCCCCCGAGTCAGGCCGATTGCCGCCAGCGTCCCGAAGATCATCGCCAGCACCGTCGCCGCCGGAGCGACGATGATGCTGTTCTTCAATGCCCGCATCCATTCCGCCGAGGCGAAGAAGTCCTGGTACCAGTGCAGCGAGAAGCCTTGCAGCGGATAGACCAGGAAACTGCCCGAATTGAACGACAGCGGAATGATCACCAGCACCGGCAGAATCAGAAACAACAGAATCAAGCCGCAGAGAATCCGCAAGCTGTAGAACCACACCCGCTCAATGGGCGACATATAAGGACTCAGCATTTCATTCTCCCCTTAGCTCAGGCGCAGGCGACTGGCGCCCACCAGCCAGCTGTAAATCAGATAAAGCACCACGGTCGCCAACAGCAGCAGCCCACCGAGTGCAGTCGCCATGCCCCAGTTGATGCTGGTGTTGGTGTAGAAGGCGACGAAGTAGCTGACCATCTGATCGTTCGGGCTGCCCAGCAAGGCCGGGGTGATGTAGTAGCCGATGGCGAGGATGAACACCAACAGGCAACCGGCGCCGACACCGGCATAGGTCTGCGGGAAGTACACCCGCCAGAAACTGGCGAACGGGTGGCAGCCGAGGGAAATCGCGGCGCGCATGTAGGTCGGCGAAATACCTTTCATCACGCTGTAGATCGGCAGAATCATGAATGGCAGCAGGATGTGCACCATCGAGATGTAGACGCCTGTGCGGTTGAACACCAGTTCCAGCGGTTTATCGATGATGCCCAGCGCCATCAGGCCGCTGTTGATCAGTCCGCCCGATTGCAGCAACACAATCCACGCGGCCACCCGCACCAGGATCGAGGTCCAGAACGGCAGCAACACCAGAATCATCAGCAGGTTGCTTTGGCGTGACGGCAGGTTCGCCAGCAAGTAAGCCAAGGGATACGCCAGCAACAGACAGATCGAGGTGATAACCAGGCCCATCCAGAACGTGCGGGCGAAGATGTCGAGGTAGATCGCCTGGTCGGGGGTGGCTGGGGCGATTTCGCCGAGGTCGTCGATGCGATGATCGACAGCCGCCAGCAAGTAGTACGGTGTGATATTGCTGGTGTTGCGGCGCACTGCCTGCCAATAGGCCGGATCGCCCCAGCGTTCGTCGAGGCCTTCCAGCGCTTCTTTATAAGAAGCCGGTTCAGTGGCGAACGGCAAGGCGCGGGCGGTTTTGGTCAGCAGGCTGCGGTAGCCGGCCAATTCCATGTTCAAGCGCTTGGACAGGTCGCCCAGGGTCTGATTCTTACGGGCTTCAGCGAGGTCTTCGCTGGCCGCTTTGTACACCGGTTCTGCGGGCAGACCGCGGCCGTCCCAACTGGCGATGGCCGCCACAGTGCGCGGCATGCCGCCGACCACTTCAGGGTTACCAACGCTTTTGTAGAGCAGCGCCACGATCGGCACCAGGAACACCAGCAACAGAAACAGCACCAGGGGCGCGATCAAGGCCTGGGCCTTCCAGCGGTTGATCCGCTCGGCGTGCTTGAGCCGCTGCTTCAAGGTGGGATCAGTGCCCGCGTTCAGGGGAATGGCGGTGGCCATGGCGTACTCCGGAAATCTTTGATCGTTACAAAGGAAGGCAAGCCACCTCTGTTCTTGATAACTACACATCCCCCCTGTAGGAGCGAGGCTTGCCCGCGAAGACGGTGTGTCAGTCAACATCGATGTTGAATGTACCGACGCCTTCGCGGGCAAGCCTCGCTCCTACAGGAGTGGATAAGCCCACGGGGTGGTCTTATTTCGCAGCCCAGGAGTTGAAGCGCTGTTCCAGTTGCTCGCCGTTGTCAGCCCAGAAGCTGACGTCGATCTGCACCTGGTTGGCGATGTTTTCCGGGGTGGTCGGCATGTCTTTCAGGACATCCTTGGCCAACAACGGTACGGCTTGAATGTTGGCTGGGCCGTAAGCGATGTTTTCCGAGTAGGTCTTCTGCTGCTGCGGCGCCACCGAGAACGCGATGAATTTCTTCGCCGCTTCAGCGCGTGCTTTATCCAGACCTTTTGGAATGGCCCATGCGTCGAAGTCGTAGATACCGCCGTTCCACACGACTTTCAGATTGCTTTCTTTCTGCACGGCGGCGATCCGGCCGTTGTAGGCCGAGCTCATGACCACGTCACCGGACGCGAGGTATTGCGGCGGCTGTGCGCCGGCTTCCCACCACTGAATGCTTGGCTTGAGCTCATCAAGTTTCTTGAATGCGCGATCCTGACCGTCTTTGCCGGCCAGCACTTTGTAGACGTCTTTCGGCGCAACGCCGTCGGCCATCAGTGCGAATTCCAGGGTGTATTTGGCGCCTTTACGCAGGCCGCGCTTGCCCGGGAATTTCTTGGTGTCCCAGAAATCCACCCAACTGGTCGGTGCGGAAGCCAGTTTGTCGGCGTTGTAGGCCAACACGGTCGACCACACGAAGAAACCTACGCCGCAAGGCTGAATCGCGCCCTTGACGTAATCTTCGGATTTGCCGAACAGCGCAGGATCAAGTTGCTCGAACATGTCTTCGTCGCAACCGCGAGACAGTTCTGGCGACTCAACTTCCACCAGGTCCCAGGACACGCTCTTGGTGTCGACCATGGCTTTGACCTTGGCCATCTCACCGTTGTATTCGCCCGCCACGATCTTGCCGTTGCCTGCCGCTTCCCACGGTGCGTAGAAGGCTTTGACCTGCGCTGCCTTGTTCGCCCCGCCAAAGGACACCACGGTCAAGTCCGGGCCCGCCGCCATCGCGTGTGCCGCACCGATCATGCCCATGACCAAAGCGGTGAATTTCAGGGATCTCAACATTTATTGTTCTCTCCACGTGCAGGGTTGGTGTTGTTGAAGCAGGGGGGCGATCAATGCGCCTCTAGAAGCGGGTCGAGCGCGCGAACGTGTTCGACCTGCCAGCCAAGCGGTACCACATCCCCAACAGCGAGCGCGGGATCGAGCTCGGCAATCGGTTGTTTAACGAAGAAGTCGGTCTTGCCGCAGACTTCCAGGCGAACCCGGACGTGGTCGCCCAGATAGATGAACTCCGCCACCCGCCCTGAGAAGCGGTTGACGCAGGACTCGCTGGAGCCATTGAGGCTCACGCGCTCAGGCCGAATCGACAGCGTGACGGGTTCGCCGGTCTTGCCGACGTTGACCGCCAGCGCTTCAACCTTTTCACCGCGACCGAGTTCGACGATGCAACGGTCGCCGGTCTGACTGTGCAAGCGGCCGTTGAGGCGGTTGTTCTCGCCGATGAAATTGGCCACGAAGGTGTTTTTTGGCTCTTCATAGAGGGTGCGCGGCGCGGCGATCTGCTGGATCTCGCCCTGATGGAACACCGCCACGCGGTCGGACATGGTCAGGGCTTCACCCTGGTCGTGAGTCACGTAGACCACGGTCACGCCGAGGCGCTGGTGCAGGTGTTTGATTTCCATCTGCATGTGTTCGCGCAGTTGTTTGTCCAGTGCGCCGAGGGGTTCGTCCATCAGCACCAGTTGCGGTTCGAACACCAAGGCGCGGGCCAGGGCCACACGCTGTTGCTGACCGCCGGACAGTTGTGCCGGATAGCGTTGAGCGAAGGCGTCGAGCTGGACCATGCTCAGGACTTTTTTGACCTTGTCGCTGACGTCGCTCTTGTTCAAACCGCGCACGGTCAGCGGGAACGCCAGGTTCTCCGCGACGGTCATGTGCGGGAACAACGCGTAGTTCTGGAACACCATGCCGATGTCGCGCTTGTGCGGCGGCACGTTGTTGATGGAGCGCCCGGCCAGCTGGATTTCACCGGCGGTGGGTGTTTCGAAACCGGCGAGCATCATCAGGCTGGTGGTCTTGCCGGAGCCGGACGGCCCGAGCAAGGTGAGGAACTCGCCTTTGCGAATCTCCAGGTTGAGGTCTTTGACGATCAGGTTCTCGCCGTCGTAGCTTTTTTGCACTCCACGAAAGCTGACCAGAATGTCATTGGCCCCTGCACTTGAATCGACCTGGCTCATACCCACACCTTTTTTGTTGATGACTGCTGTGGACTAAGCCTAGTGGACGGTGGGGAGCGCGCAAATCGGGGCGCAGGAGAGAATCGCCTCAGCGGGATGGAAGGTTGGGGGTAGGGATTGCCCTACAAGGATGGCGGGGATGGATAGGGGCAATGGCGAGGTTCAAGCTGCGACCCGCGAAACCGGGCAAAAGCGATGTTGGAGGAATGTCGCAAATGGATATGACGACGAGATTCCTGTGGGAGCGGGCTTGCTCGCGAAAGCGGTGCGTCAGGCAATATTGATGTCGACTGACACGGCCCCTTCGCGAGCAAGCCCGCTCCCACATTGGGACTGCGGTGGGCCTTAGAGGAGTTTGTGTTCCATGGCGTACTTCACCAGTTCCGCCAAGGAGGTGATGTTGAGTTTCTGCATCAGCCGCGCCTTGTGGGTGCTGATGGTTTTGCTGCTCAGGGCCAGTTGCTGGGCGATGTCGTTGACGTTGGCGCCCTGGGCCAGGCGTTCGAACACCGAGAATTCACGCTCCGAGAGCAATGAGTGCAGCGGCCGCGAATCGGTCAGGCCGACTTCGAAGACCATGCGGTCCGCCAGGTCCGGGTCGATGTAACGACCGCCCGCCGCGACTTTGCGGATCGCCGTCAGCAGCAGCGCCGGATCGCTGTCCTTGGTCGCGTAACCCGCCGCGCCGACCTTCAACGCCCGGGCGGCCATTTGTGCCTCGTCGTGCATCGACAGCACCAGGATGGCCGGCGGATTGTTCAGCGCACGAATCCGTGGGATCGCCTCCAGACCATTGACGCCCGGCATGGAGATGTCCAGCAACACCACTTCGCAGGGCACATGCCGCAAGGTTTCGAGCAACTGCTCACCATTGCTCGCCTCCCCCACCACCAGCAAGTCCTTGGCCAGGCCAATCAGTTGCTTGATGCCTTCACGGACGATGGTGTGGTCTTCGGCTACCAGTACACGGATCACGTTCTTCTCCAGGTTCAAGATCATTCGCGGGCAAGCCACGTTCCCACAGGGTTTGTGTTGTTCACATTGTCCCTGTGGGAGCGTGGCTTGCCCGCGAAGGCGTCACTACAGACAACAGGCAGGCTTCAGACTTCATCCACCGGCACACGGACAATCAACGTCGTACCCTCTCCCGGCTCACTCTCAAGCGACAACTGCCCGCCCATGATCAACACCCGCTCGCGCATGCCGACCACACCAAAGGAAGTCGCCCTGCCCGTGGCGGGAATAAATCCTACGCCATCATCGCTGACCGTCAGACACAACTCGTCGCCTTCCAGCGCCAACGTCAGTTCGACAGTATGCGCCTGGGCATGACGCATGACATTGGTCAGCGCTTCCTGAAGGATTCGGAACAGCCCTATGGCCTTGGCATCACTGAGCATCGGCAGGTTCTCCGGCACCTGCACCAGGCACGGAATCTGCGTGCGCGCCTCGAAACGCCGGGCCTGCCATTCGATGGCGGACGCGATCCCGGCATCGAGAATCGGCGGTCGCAACGCGGTCGCCACATCGCGTACCAGTTGGAACAGCTGCGCAATCAGGCGTTTCATGCTGTTCAAGCGCTCATTCAGACCGGGGTCGAGCTGGGCGTAGGCCAATTCGCACATGGAGGTTTCCAGCTTGAGCACGGTCAACATCTGACCAAGCTCGTCGTGGACCTCCCGGGCGATGCGGGCCTTTTCCTCTTCCCGCACGCTCTCCAGGTGAGCGGACAGTTCACGCAGTTGCTCGCGGGAACTGGCCAGTTCAAGTTCGATGCGCTTGCTCTCGCTGATGTCCCAGACAATCCCGTCCCAGACATAGGCGCCGTCTTCGAGCCGGCGGGTGATGGCCTTGATCTCGGCCCAGCGCTGCTCGCCCGAACGAGTGAGGATCCGCCCCTGCCACGACCAGTCGCTGTCCGTATCCAGCGCATGGTCCTGAGTCTGGTGATAGCTGGCTTTGTCGTCCGGATGCACCAGACTGCGCAGGCCTTTGTCGCGATGGGCCAGGGTCGCCGGCGAATAACCCGACAGGCTCTCGCTGCCTTCACTGATGTAGGCAAAGTCGATCTGCCCTGTGACTGGCGCCCGTTCCAGGCGAAAGACCAATCCCGGAACGTTGGCGGCAATCCCCTGCAACCGCGCTTCACTTTCCTGCAACGCCGCCAAGGCGCGCCGACGTTCGGTGACGTCGTTGAGGTAGACCACCAGGTATTCACCACCGCGAAAGCGCAGAAAGCTCAACGAAACATCGGTCGGCAGGATGCTGCCATCCGCTCGAACACAGTTGGTTTCGAAACTTTGCGGCCCTTCTTCGCTGGCCCGGGCACGCTTCCACAGGTTCAGCCAACGGTCCATATGCAGGCCCGGCTCGAAGTCGATCAACGGCCTATCCATAATGCCGCCGGCCGGATACCCGAGCATGGTTTCGGCCGCGCGGTTGGCGTAGCGCACGTGGCTGTCCCAGTTGACCCAGAGGATGCCGACGGTGCTCTGATCGATGGAAAATTGCGTGAGGCGCAACGCCTCTTCGCTGGCCTCGCGCAGGGCAATGTCCTCGCGTGCTGCCAATAGACGCTGCTCCAGACTGTGTTGCTGGCGGCGCTGCCAGAACACGATGGCCATGCTGCTCAGCATCAATACCGCCATCAGCAGGCAGAGGTTTTGCCAGAATCCCCGGGATTCGGTCAGACGAGGGTACTTGGGTTGCAGCCATTGGTTGTGCAGTTGCTCCAGGTCCTTGGCCGGGATCGCCCGCAGCGCGCTTTCGACGATGCCGGCCAGTTCCGGTTGGTCCCGCCGCGTGGCCACTCGCAGCAATTGCGGCAAGCCGATGTCACCCACCACGACCAGCCCGGCGAACTCAGGTTCGACGGACAGCCGCCCCAATTGCGCTTCATCGACCACGGCATAACCGGCCTGCTGACTCAGCAACAATTGCAATGCCTGGCGCTCGATCGGTACGCCTTGCAGGTTCAGATGGGGATAGTTGCCGCGCAGATAGTCGGCCGTCGCACTGGGCATGCGCACAGCGACGCGGGTTTGGCTGTCGAGTTTTTCCAGCTCCACCGCGCCGGTACTTTTCTGGTCGCTGACCACCAGTTGCGGCACCCGCATGTAGGGGTCGGAGAATTGCCAGAACCGCAGGCCGGCGGGCGTTTGCGTCAGCCCGGGGGCGATGTCGATTTCACCCTCGCGCGCGGCGGCTTCCAGTTGCGCAAGGTCGGGGAAATTACGCCAGCTCAGCTCGACCTTGAGGGCTTTGGCCAGCCATTTCATCAACTCGACGTTAACCCCGGACAGGCGCTGCAAGCGGCGATCGTATTGCGCGTAAGGCGCCTGCAACACCAGCCCCACGCGCAATTCGCCGTGCGCTGCCAGCCACTGTTGCTGCTGGGGCGACAAGGGCGCGACGTGCGTCGGTGGCGCGGAAGCCGCCCAACTCATCAAGGGAAACCACAAACAGCCGATAACCCACAGGCAGCGAAAACGCATCATTGAAGTCTCACACACTGACAAATACTGACCAACCCATTAGGCTGCCGGAATAACTTCTGGCCTGGAATATCCGATGCCCCCTGTCTACCGCCTGGCACTGCCAGCATTGTGCCTGTCGCTGATCCTGCCTTGCGCCTTTTCCGTCGAGGCGGCCGATCCGGCACCTGCCGCTGCGGAAAAGCCCGCAGAAGAAAACCCGGTCGAACGCCAGCCACTGCTTGAGCGTAGTCAGGAAGAAGCGACAGCACTTGAGCGAAAAATCCCTGCGCAGGAACAGCAACAACTGCAAGCCGGCGCCGACACCTTTCTTGCGCTGTGGAAACCGGCCAACACCGCCGAGCCCAAAGGTGCGGTGATTATCATCCCTGGCGCAGGTGAAACCGTTGACTGGCCGCAAGCAATCAGCCCATTGCGCAACAAATTGCCCGACGCGAAGTGGAGCAGCCTGAGTATCACCTTGCCCGACCTGCAAAGTGATTCCATTGCGCCACGCGTCGTGGAAATGCCGCCAACGCTCAAGGCACCGGAAACCGGCAGCAAGGACTCGACCACGGCAGCCCCCATCGAGCAAGCCGCCGGGGGTGAAGCGGAAGTTGCCGATAAGGCCATCGCTGAAACCACCGAGGAACAATCAAAGGCCGACGCCGAACGCATCTTTGCTCGCATTGATGCGGCCATTGCCTATGCCGAACAGCAAAGCGCTCGCAGCATTGTGGTGTTGGGCCATGGCACCGGCGCTTACTGGGCCGCGCGTTACTTGAGCGAGAAGCAGCCGTCGCAAGTGGAGAAGTTTGTGATGGTCGCGGCACAGACACCTGCCGCGGCGAAACCCGAGCTGGTCGAACTGACGCCGACACTGAAGCTGCCGACGGCAGATATCTTCTACTTGGATAAGCCGCTGGATCGCAACGCAGCGCTGGCACGAATGCAGGCTAGCAAGCGATTGAAGTCTTCGGCGTTCAGTCAGGTGTCGCTCAAAGCGTTGCCCGGTAATGCCAAGGCAGAGCAAGAGCAACTGGTGCGCCGGGTGCGCGGGTGGTTGAATCCGCAGAAGGCGGCGGACTGATAGACCACGCCGCCCCATTCGCGGGCAAGCCTCGCTCCTACAGATTCTGTGTCGTATGACGCGGAATCTGTAGGAGCGAGGCTTGCCCGCGAAGACGGCCTCCCAGGCGACAAAAATCTTTCCTGCTAACGAAAATCCCGCCGCTCACGAATCAACGTGTAGGCCGTGTGCAGTTCGCGAGTCTTGTCAGTCGCCTCACGCACCTGCAACGCCGTCGCACCGCTGCCGGCAATCTTGTCCGGGTGATGGCGACTGAGCAGGCGTCGATAGGCACGCTTGATCTGCGCAGGCTCGCTGGTCGCCGATACCCCCAACAGCTGCAAGGCATCCTGATAAGTCAGGGTGCTGCTGACCTGCGGTCGCTTTTGCTGATCGTAGTCGGCCGCCAGCGCCAGTACTTGTTGCGGCGTCCAGCCCAGCCACTTGCCCCACTGGGCTAGCAATTCGCGTTCATTGTTCCCCGCGCGCCCATCAGCCCAGACCATGCGCCAACAGGCGCGCAACACGCCTTCGGCGGCATGAGGCTGAGCACTCAAGCGCCGCAGATACCCCCGCAACCGGTCACGGCCCGACTTGCCACGATTGAACGCGGCAATGGCACGACGCTGCGCCGACTCGGTCATTTCCAACGAACGCATTTCCTGACGGGCCTGCTGGATGTGGCCATCCACCACGCGTCCATCGCTCTTGGCCAACCGCCCCAGCAGCACGAACAACAGTTCATCGTTGCGCAGCATCGGACGACCGCCGAGCTTTTCACGCAAATGCCCCCAGCTCTGCAGGTGCAAGCGCCGATCCAGCGCCTGCCCCAACAAAGCACCGAGCATGGCCCCCGGAATGCTGGCTATGGCAAAGCCCGCTCCGGCTCCAATCAGAGTCCCTGGCCACAGCATCTCAGCGTCTCGCTTCTATCAGGGTTTCAACTTCAGCCAGACGCTCGTGCGTGCCTACATCCACCCAGTGTCCGTTCAGGCGTTCGCCGGTAACCTGTCCATCGACCATGGCCTTGCGCAGCAACGGTGCCAGTTTGAAAGCGCCAGCCGAGCAACCGTCAAACAGTTGCGGATGCAGCACCGCAATGCCGCTGTAGGTCAGGGTGGCGGTGTCCGGCTGACCATCGCGCACCTGCCCGTCGAACAGCGTGAAATCGCCGGTCGGGTGATGGGCCGGGTTATCCGCGAGTACCAGATGCGCCAACCCGGCGATGGGTTGATGCAGCACGCTGAAGTCGTAGTCAGTCCAGATGTCACCATTGACCACCAGGAACGCGTCATCGCCCAGCAACGGCAACGCGCGGAAGATGCCGCCGCCAGTTTCCAGTGGCTCACCTTCCGGCGAGTATTGAATTCGCACACCGTATTGCGAGCCGTCACCCAAGTAACTTTCGATCTGCTGACCGAGCCAGGCGTGGTTGATCACAATCTCGGTAAACCCGGCGATTGCCAGGGCTTTCAAGTGATATTCAATCAGAGGCACGCCGCCGGCACGAACCAGCGGCTTGGGTGTGGTCAGGGTCAGCGGGCGCATGCGCTCGCCTTTGCCGGCCGCCAGAATCATTGCCTTCATGCAGGGCCTCCAGCACGCAGACTCAGTAGCAACACATCCAGCTCGGCCAGCTCAGGACGGCGTGCGATCACCGCGTCTATATAAGCAAAGAAGCGCGGCACATCGGCCAGGTAGCGCGGCTTGCCGTCGCGATGACAGATGCGGGCGAAAATGCCGATCACTTTCAGGTGACGCTGCACGCCCATCAGGTCGCTGGCCCGCAGGAAGTCTTCGAAATCAGGCTGCACGGGAATGCCGAGCGCACTCGCTTGCTGCCAGTAATTTTCCAGCCAGGCGCGCACACGCTCCTCGGGCCAACTGAGGAACGCATCCTTGAACAGGCACGTCACGTCATAGGTTACCGGGCCATAGACCGCATCCTGGAAATCCAGCACGCCAGGGTTTGGCTTGCTGAGCATCAGGTTGCGTGGCATGTAGTCGCGATGCACCAGCACTTTGGGCTGGGCCAGGGCGCTGTCGATCAGCAGCTCAGTCACGTTCTGCCAGAGCATTTGCTGCGCCGGGTCGAACTCGATGCCCAACTCGCGTTTCACGTACCACTCGGGGAACAGTTCCAGCTCACGACGCAGCAAGGCCACGTCATAACTCGGCAACGGCGCAACCATCGGCAACTGCTGAAAAGCCAGCAATGCTTGCAGGGCATCCTTGAACAAATCGTCGGCGTTTTCGCTGTCGATCACGTCCAGATAAGTCTTGTTGCCCAGGTCATTGAGCAAAAGAAAACCGCGCTCGAGATCTTCAGCATAAATTTTCGGCACATTTATTCCGGATTTCGCCAGCAAAAAAGCGATATCCACGAAGGGTTTGCAGTTTTCCTGGGGCGGTGGCGCGTCCATCACGACGAAACTTCGGCCCTCGCCTTCCCATCGGAAATAGCGCCGAAAACTCGCATCGCTACTGGCCGCAGTCAATGTGGCCGGGGGTACGGCGCCCCAACCTTGTTCTGCAAAGAGGATTGCCAATTGCTCATCGAGCCAAACTTTCAGGTGTTGCAAACGTACATCTTGGTCAGGCATTACAAGGGTCTCCGACGGCGCTAGCCGTCAAGCGGGTCATGCTTTATTATCCAGCATCTTTTTCAGACCATCGAGAGGCGTGCGGCCCACACCGCGGGCAGATGGCACGCAGGAAGCCCGGACTAATAAGATGGCATTGAAATCCCCCGCGTTTCGTAAAAAATTTCCGTTGTTGGTTACCGGCAGTCTGCTGGCCCTGCAACCCCTAGCCACTTCTTTCGTGGTCGCCGCGGAACAGTATGACTGCTCAGTCTCTGCTTCGGGTGCCTGGGACTGTGCGCCAAAAGCGCCAGCGGCGGCTTTGCCTCCGCGTCCCGTCCATGACGGCAGCGCAGTTTCCGCCACCGGCGAACCTGCAACCGAGAGTGGCACCAGTGAAGACATCGGCGCCAAGCCTGTGCTGGTTACCGAGTCCAAAGGCCGCGGCCTGAAGTCGCGTAGTGCAGACTACAGTCACCTCGACTGGGTTCCGCGCGAGAACCTCACGGCGGCGCAACTGGCCGAGACCGGTCCTTACTGCTCTGGTTCCTATATCGAACCGATTCGTCCTGGCATGAATGACAAGACGGATAAAAGTGACGCCCCGACCTTTATCGGCGCCAAGGCCTCTCGCTATAAGCAGGATGAACAAGTCGCGACCCTGGCCGGTGACGTCGTCATGCGTCAGGGCAGCATGCAGGTCGAAGCCGACGAAGCGAACCTGTACCAGGCCGAGAGCCGTGGCGAACTGAGCGGCAACGTGCGCATTCGCGACAACGGCGCGCTGATTGTGGGCGACCACGCCGATGTGCAGCTCGACACCGGTGAAGCCAAGGTCGATAACGCCGAATACGTGATGCACAAATCCCGTATCCGCGGTAACGCGCTGTACGCCAAACGTGCCGAAAACGCGATCATCCGCCTCAAGGATGGTACGTACACCACGTGCGAACCGAACAGCAACGCCTGGCAGCTCAAGGGCAACAACATCACCTTGAACCCCGCGACCGGCTTCGGTACCGCAACCAACGTGACACTGCGGGTCAAGGACATTCCTGTCCTGTACACGCCGTACATCTATTTCCCGATCGACGACCGTCGCCAGTCCGGCTTCCTGCCGCCGACTATCGGCACGGGCAGCGATACCGGCTTCATGCTGGTAACACCGTACTACTTCAACCTGGCGCCAAACTACGATGCCACGTTGTATCCGCGTTACATGAGCAAGCATGGCTTGCTGATGGAAGGCGAGTTCCGCTACCTGACCAAGTCCAGTGAAGGTCAGTTCGGCGCCGCGTACCTCAACGACGAAGACACCGATCGCAGCAAGCAGACCGACTACCAGAAAAACCGCTACATGTATAACTGGCAGCATAAAGGTGGCCTCGATTCGCGCGTTTACACGCAAGTCGATTACACCAAGATCAGCGATCCGTATTACTTCCAGGATCTGCAGACTGACCAGATTGGTGTGAAAAGCGAGGACTATGTAACCCAGCAAGGGGCTGTGGTTTATCGTGGCGATAATTATGCCGCGACGGTAAGCGCCACGGCCTATCAGCTGGCGACGGTCTCGGCCATCACGCCATACGACCGTTTGCCGCAAATCACCTTCAATGGTGCGCTGCCGCAACATCCTGGCGGTCTGGATTTCTCGTATAACACCGAAGTCGTGCGGTTTGATCGTGACCTGAAAAACGGCACCTTCACGGATGAAGATGACAATGTAAGTCCACGACTGGATACTAACGTTGTCGGTTTGGCGCGCGCTACTGGCGACCGTCTCAACCTGGCCCCGACTGTCAGCCTGCCTCTGAACTGGACGTATGGTTTCTTGAAGCCATCGCTCAAGTACCAGTACACCCAGTATCAGCTGGACCTGGACAGTATTGGCAAAAGCCAGATCGTGGCTCAGGATCAAGCCGCTGCTGCAGCCGGGACTGACAATGTCAATGGACATTTCGGCTCCAACCAGAATCGTGGCGTACCAATCGCCAGCATCGACAGCGGACTGTACTTCGACCGAAATACCACATGGTTCGGCAAGAACTATCGCCAAACCCTGGAACCGCGCCTGTTCTACCTCTATGTACCTGAGGAAAACCAGGAAGATATCCCGGTGTTCGACACTGGCGAATACACCTTCAACTACGCGTCACTGTTCCGCGACAACCGCTTCTCCGGCACCGACCGCGTCGGCGACGAGAATAAGTTGTCCCTGGGCGTGACCAACCGCTGGATCGAAGACAACGGTTTCGAGCGTCAACGCATCAGCGTCGGCCAGGCCTTGTACTTCAAGGACCGCGAAGTCCAGTTGCCGGGTATCGATGCAAAAACCCGCGACGACGCGCACTCCAACGTGTCGCCTTATGCGCTGGAATACGAGTACCGCTGGAACCGCGATTGGCGCACCACGGCCGACTATAACTGGGACCCGGACAGCCGCAGCCCTCGCTCGGGTAGCGCGATGTTCCACTACCAGCCTGAAGACAACCCTAACAAGGTCATCAACGCCGGCTATCGCTATCGCAACGACCAGGTTCGTTACGACCAGAACACTGGTAAATGGTCGGTAGGCGGCGGTGACTACGGCACCCCTGGCCAACCTGGCTATGTGAAGGACTACTACAAAATCCAACAGCACGACTTCTCGGTGATCTGGCCGGTCGTGCCGCAATGGAACGTCATCAGTCGCTGGCAGTATGACTACAACCGCAACCGTACCCTGGAAGCCTTCGGTGGTTTCGAGTACGACAACTGCTGCTGGAAACTGCGCCTGATCAACCGTTACTGGGTTTCGTATGACGAATTCAGTCAGAACGCCCCGGAAAACGAAAAAGGCGACCATGGCATCTTCCTACAAATCGTTCTGAAAGGTCTCGGCGGCCTCACCGGCGCCAAAGTAGAGAGCTTCCTCGACAAAGGCATCCAAGGTTATCGTGAACGTGAAGACCAAGCTTTCTGATTGTCTGCGCCCGCTAGTGCTGGGCGCGCTGTTCCTGGGTACTGCGGCGAACGCCGCGGTACAGTCCATCGATAAAGTGGTGGCCATTGTCGACAACGACGTGGTCATGCAGAGCCAACTGGACCAGCGCGTTCACGAGGTTCAGCAAACCATCGCCAAACGTGGTGCTGCGGTGCCTCCGGCCGGCGTGCTGGATCAACAGGTGCTTGAGCGCTTGATCGTCGAAAACCTGCAACTGCAGATCGGCGAGCGTTCCGGTATCCGTATCACCGATGAAGAACTGAACCAGGCTGTCGGCACCATTGCTCAGCGCAATAACATGTCGATTGATCAATTCCGTGCTGCCCTGACTCGCGATGGCCTCTCCTACGAGGACGCCCGGGAACAGATCCGCCGCGAAATGATCATTAGCCGTGTGCGTCAGCGCCGTGTGGCCGAACGTATCCAGGTGTCTGAACAGGAAGTGAAGAACTTCCTCGCGTCTGACCTCGGCAAAATGCAGCTGTCCGAAGAATTCCGCCTGGCCAACATCCTGATTCCTACACCGGAAAGCGCCAACTCCGATGCGATTCAGAATGCGGCCAAGCAAGCGGACGCGGTTTACCAGCAACTCAAGCAAGGCGCTGATTTCGGTCAGTTGGCAATCGCCAAATCCGCCAGCGAAACCGCACTGGAAGGCGGCGACATGGGCTGGCGTAAAGCCGGTCAATTGCCACCTCCGTTCGATCGCATGCTGAGTACCATGACGGTTGGCGACATTACCCAGCCTATGCGCACGCCGGGCGGCTTCATCATCCTTAAGATCCTCGACAAGCGTGGCGGTGAAACCCAGACGCGTGACGAAGTGCACGTGCGTCATATCCTGGTCAAACCTAGCCCGATTCGCGACGAAGCAAAAACCAAGGCACTGGCCGAATCGCTCTATACCCGAATCGAAGCGGGTGAAGATTTCGGCGAACTTGCGAAAAGCTTCTCGGAAGACCCGGGTTCCGCTCTCAACGGCGGCGACCTGAACTGGATCGACCCAAATGCATTGGTGCCTGAGTTCCGCGAAGTGATGGCCAAGACCCCGCAAGGTCAGCTGTCCAAGCCTTTCCAGACCCAATATGGCTGGCACGTTCTGGAAGTCCTTGGCCGTCGCGCCACCGACAGCACTACCCAGGCCCGTGAGCAGCAAGCGATGACCGTACTGCGTAACCGCAAATACGACGAAGAGCTGCAAACCTGGCTGCGTCAGATCCGTGACGAAGCATACGTAGAGATCAAACTCCCTGGTGCAGACCAGGCAGCGCAGTGAAACCCAAGCGTTTCGCGCTGACACCCGGCGAACCGGCCGGCATAGGTCCCGACCTGTGCCTGCTACTCGCCTCGCAAGCCCAGCCACACCCCCTGATTGCCATTACCAGCCGCGACCTGCTCCTTGAGCGGGCCGCGCAGCTGGGCGTGGTTGTCGATTTGCTCCCGGTAACACCAGACAGTTGGCCGGATGCTCCGGCACCCGCCAACAGCCTGTACGTCTGGGATACCCCGCTCAATGCACCGGTCACCGCCGGGCAACTGGACAAGGCCAATGCGGCGTTCGTCCTGGAAACCCTGACCCGTGCGGGCCAAGGCTGCCTCGACGGACATTTCGCCGGCATGATCACCGCCCCTGTGCACAAGGGCGTGATCAATGAATCCGGCATTGCCTTCTCCGGGCACACCGAGTTTCTTGCTGACCTGACCCATACCGCACAAGTGGTGATGATGCTTGCCACCCGCGGCTTGCGCGTAGCGCTGGTCACCACTCACTTGCCCCTTCGGGAGATTGCCGATGCAATCACGCCGGAGCGGCTGGAACGGGTCACACGCATTCTGCACACGGACTTGCAACAAAAGTTCGGCATCGCCCAGCCACGTATCCTGGTCTGCGGGCTAAACCCGCACGCCGGTGAAGGCGGACACCTGGGCCATGAAGAAATCGACATCATCGAACCTACATTAGAGCGCCTGCGCGGCGAGGGCATGGACCTTCGTGGCCCCCTGCCCGCCGACACTCTGTTTACCCCCAAATATCTGGAGCACTGCGACGCGGTGCTGGCGATGTACCACGACCAGGGCCTGCCTGTGCTGAAATACAAAGGCTTCGGCGCGGCAGTCAACGTGACCCTGGGCTTGCCGATCATCCGCACGTCGGTCGACCACGGCACTGCCCTGGATCTGGCCGGCAGCGGCAACATCGACACCGGCAGCCTGCAAGTCGCCCTGGAAACCGCCTACCAGATGGCCGAGACCCGTTTATGACCGAGCATTACCAACACCGGGCGCGCAAGCGTTTTGGCCAGAACTTCCTGCACGATGCCGGCGTTATCGACCGCATCCTGCGCTCCATCCACGCCAAGCCTGAGGACCGCCTGCTGGAAATCGGCCCAGGCCAGGGTGCATTGACCCAGGGACTGCTGGGCAGCGGCGCACAACTGGACGTGGTGGAGCTGGACAAAGACCTGATCCCGATCCTCAATCAGCAGTTCGCCGGCAAGAGCAACTTCAACCTGCATCAGGGCGATGCGCTGAAGTTCGACTTCAACAGCCTGAACGCAGCGCCGGGCAGCCTTCGGGTCGTCGGCAACCTGCCATACAACATCTCTACGCCGCTGATTTTTCACTTGCTGCATAACGCCAGCCTGATTCGCGACATGCACTTCATGCTGCAAAAGGAAGTGGTCCAGCGTATGGCGGCAGGTCCTGGCGGCGGTGACTGGGGCCGTCTGTCGATCATGGTTCAGTATCATTGCCGGGTTGAGCATCTGTTCAACGTCGGCCCCGGCGCGTTCAATCCGCCACCGAAAGTCGATTCGGCCATTGTGCGCCTGGTGCCTCACACGGTGCTGCCGCACCCGGCCAAGGATCACAAGCTGCTGGAGCGTGTTGTGCGTGAAGCCTTCAACCAGCGCCGCAAGACCCTGCGCAATACCCTCAAACTGCTGCTGAGCAACGACGAAATTACCGCTGCCGGTGTCGACGGCAGCCTTCGTCCTGAACAGCTCGACCTTGCCGCGTTCGTGCGCCTGGCCGACAAGCTCAGCGAACAAGTCCTGCCATCCCCCGCCGTCGACTGACAGGCGTCGAGCGTTATCGGGTAGGACACCAGCGCCCATGTCTGGTTTACTACTCGATACTTGGCCTAGACTGAGTTCAATCAGCTACGCCCCGCGTCCCGCTTCGATTTTAAGGCCTCTTGCATGTCCGATCCTCGTTATCAGGTCGACGTCAGCGTCGTCACCCGCTATTTGGCAGAACAATCGCAACCCGAACACGACCGCTTTGCTTTTGCCTACACCATCACCGTGCAGAACAACGGCGAGTTACCGGCCAAGCTGCTGTCACGGCACTGGGTCATCACCGATGGCGACGGGCATGTCGAGGAGGTTCGCGGTGCAGGTGTCGTGGGCTTGCAGCCTTTAATCCAGGCCGGTGAAAACCACACTTACAGCAGCGGCACCGTCATGACCACCAGGGTCGGCACGATGCAAGGTACTTATGAGATGGTGGCCGACGACGGTAAACACTTCGACGCCGTCATCGCCCCCTTCCGCCTGGCGGTGCCCGGAGCCCTGCACTGATGGCAACGTATGCCGTCGGCGACCTTCAAGGCTGCCTTGAGCCGCTGCAATGCCTGCTCGAACAAGTCGCTTTCGACCCTGCAAAGGATCGTCTGTGGCTGGTGGGCGATCTGGTCAACCGTGGCCCGCAGTCGCTGGCAACCTTGCGCTTCCTCTATAGCATTCGCGAATCGCTGGTGTGCGTGCTCGGCAACCATGACCTGCACTTGCTGGCGGCCGGGCAGAACATCGAACGCCTGAAGAAATCCGATACCCTGTGCGAAATTCTCGACGCCCCCGATTGTCTGGAACTGCTGGAATGGGTACGCCAGCAAAAGCTCGTGCACTACGACGAACAGCGCAACATTGCCCTGGTCCATGCCGGCATCCCGCCACAGTGGTCGCTGCGCAAAGCCTTGAAATGCGCCGCAGAAGTTGAAGAAGCCCTGCGCGACGACAACCGCTTCCCGGCCTACCTTGACGGCATGTACGGCAACGATCCGGTGAAATGGGACAGCGACCTCAGAGGCGTGACCCGCCTGCGCGTGATCACCAACTATTTCACCCGCATGCGTTTTTGTACCAGCGAGGGCAAACTCGACCTCAAGGGCAAAGAAGGCATCGACACCGCGCCACCGGGCTATGCGCCGTGGTTCAAGCACAAGGAGCGCAAGACCAAGGGCGTGAAGATCATCTTCGGCCATTGGGCGGCGCTCGAAGGCCGGTGTGACGAGGCAGACGTCTTCGCGCTCGACACCGGGTGTGTCTGGGGTGGCTCCATGACCCTGATGAACGTCGACACCGGTGAACGCCTGCTGTGCAAATGCGACGAACATGGTCACACCCTACCGCCAGTTGCCCCCATCATTCCCGAACAAACGTCAGCCAGCGCCCAGCGCTAGACTGCGCTTTCAGCCGAGCCACAGGAGCCCGCCATGAGCGAATTCAAACGCATCCCACCAGAACAGGCACAGGCCCTGCGCGAACAAGGCGCAGTGGTGGTCGATGTCCGTGACCCTGCTACCTTTGCCGCGCTGCACATCGCCGGCTCGAAGCATCTGGACAACGTTTCCATCTCGGACTTCATCCGTGCAGCCGACCTTGATGCGCCTACGGTAGTGGTCTGCTACCACGGAAATTCCAGCCAGAGTGCCGCCGCTTACCTGATCAGCCAGGGCTTTTCCGACGTGTACAGCATGGATGGCGGTTTTGAGCTGTGGCGCACGACTTATCCTGCGGAAACAGCGCAAGGCACCTCCGAATAATTTTTTTGTAACGTGCAAGCCCCGGCCCCCGCGGGCTCGCACGGTGGCAGACGAACGGTCTGCCACAACTAATTACGTATCTCGCCTTTACCTCCCGAATTAGCAACTATCCTTAAGCCCAGGCCATCCAAAACAGGGGAGAGCCGGTACACCGGCGCGCGGATCATCGGGAGTAGCTTTCGGGGTAGTCAGATCCGAAAGAGTTCTGGGGGGTAAACAGCAACTGCATATCCGGTTGCTGCCAGCATCGACTGAATGATCCGGCGTCGGCTCCACGTATCGAGCGAGGTGACGTCATGAGTATCTTTAGCCACTTCCAACAACGCTTCGAGTCAACACGCCAGGAAGAACTCTCGCTGCAAGAGTATCTGGAGCTGTGCAAAAGCGACCGCAGCGCCTACGCCTCCGCCGCCGAGCGTCTGTTACTGGCCATCGGTGAACCGGAGCTTCTCGACACCTCGGCCAACTCGAGGCTGTCGCGAATCTTCTCCAACAAGGTGATCCGCCGCTATCCGGCCTTTGAAGACTTCCACGGGATGGAAGAATGCATTGACCAGATCGTGTCGTATTTCCGCCATGCCGCTCAGGGCCTGGAAGAGAAGAAACAAATCCTCTATCTGCTCGGCCCCGTCGGTGGCGGTAAATCGTCCCTGGCCGAGAAGCTGAAACAGCTGATCGAGAAAGTGCCTTTCTACGCCATCAAGGGCTCGCCGGTATTCGAGTCGCCGCTGGGTCTGTTCAACGCCACTGAAGATGGTGCGATCCTCGAAGAAGACTTTGGCATTCCGCGGCGCTACCTCAACACCATCATGTCGCCATGGGCCACCAAGCGCCTGGCCGAATTCGGCGGCGACATCAGTCAGTTCCGTGTGGTGAAACTCTATCCGTCGATTCTCAACCAGATCGCGGTGGCCAAAACCGAACCGGGCGATGAAAACAACCAGGACATCTCGGCGCTGGTGGGCAAGGTCGATATCCGCAAACTGGAGGAATACCCACAGAACGACGCCGATGCCTACAGCTATTCAGGCGCTCTGTGCCGGGCCAACCAGGGCCTGATGGAATTCGTCGAAATGTTCAAGGCGCCAATCAAGGTGCTGCACCCATTGCTGACCGCCACTCAGGAAGGCAACTACAACAGTACCGAAGGCCTCGGTGCGATTCCGTTTACCGGGATCCTGCTGGCTCACTCCAACGAATCGGAATGGCACACCTTCCGCAACAACAAGAACAACGAAGCCTTCATTGACCGGATCTATATCGTCAAAGTGCCGTACTGCCTGCGGGTCAGCGACGAGGTGAAGATCTACGACAAGCTTCTGTTCAACAGCTCACTGGCCAAGGCCCATTGCGCACCCGACACTCTGAAAATGCTCGCCCAGTTCACCGTGCTCTCACGCCTCAAGGAGCCGGAAAACTCCAACATCTATTCCAAGATGCGCGTGTATGACGGCGAGAACCTCAAAGACACGGATCCAAAAGCCAAGTCGATCCAGGAATACCGCGATAACGCCGGCGTTGACGAAGGCATGAACGGTCTATCGACCCGGTTTGCGTTCAAGATCCTGTCCAAGGTCTTCAACTTTGATCCGCACGAAATCGCCGCCAACCCGGTGCATTTGCTCTATGTGCTGGAACAACAGATCGAACAGGAACAATTCCAGGCCGAGACCCGCGAACGCTATCTGCGCTTCCTCAAGGAGTACCTGGCACCGCGTTATATCGAATTTATCGGCAAGGAGATCCAGACTGCCTATCTCGAGTCTTACAGCGAATACGGCCAGAACATCTTCGATCGCTACGTGCTGTACGCCGACTTCTGGATTCAGGACCAGGAATACCGAGATCCGGAAACCGGCGAAATCCTCAACCGCGTCGCGCTGAACGAAGAGCTTGAGAAAATCGAAAAACCGGCCGGCATCAGCAATCCGAAGGATTTCCGCAACGAAATCGTCAACTTCGTCTTGCGCGCCCGGGCCAACAACAATGGCAAAAACCCGACCTGGCTCAGCTACGAAAAACTGCGGGTGGTCATCGAGAAGAAAATGTTCTCCAACACCGAGGACCTCCTGCCAGTCATCAGCTTCAATGCCAAGGCCAGCAAAGAGGACCAGCAGAAGCACAACGACTTCGTCACACGGATGGTCGAGCGGGGCTACACCGACAAACAGGTACGACTGCTGTCCGAGTGGTATCTGCGGGTCAGAAAATCACAGTAACCCGCTGCCGGTCAGACCGGTTGTCGTCAGCCAGAGACCTGTGTGCGCTTTTTCTGTTACACAGGCCTCTGGAAGGTGTTCGAAAGTCGGTAGCGAGGTTCAGGCAGCATCCAAAGCGCTTGGGGGAGCGTGAACATCCCTTGGCACTCGGTACGATGCTGCATAACCGCTCGCCCCTTTCAGGACAGCTTCTAAGGAGCAGTCATGAGCTATGTGATCGACCGACGTCTCAATGGCAAGAACAAGAGCACGGTGAACCGCCAGCGGTTTCTGCGGCGTTACCGTGACCACATCAAGAAAGCCGTCGAAGAGGCGGTTAGCCGGCGTTCCATTACCGATATGGAGCACGGCGAACAGATCAGCATCCCCGGCCGCGACATCGACGAGCCGGTGCTTCACCATGGACGCGGTGGCAAGCAGACGGTCGTGCACCCCGGAAACAAGGAATTCACCAGCGGCGAACACATCGCACGCCCACCAGGAGGTGGCGGTGGACGGGGCCCAGGCAAGGCCGGCAACTCGGGCGAAGGGATGGACGAATTTGTCTTCCAGATCACCCAGGAGGAGTTTCTCGAGTTCATGTTCGAGGACCTCGAGCTGCCGAACCTGGTCAAACGCAACCTGACCGGCACCGACACTTTCAAGACCGTACGCGCGGGTATCAGCAACGAAGGCAACCCGTCGCGAATCAACATCATCCGAACCCTGCGCTCGGCCCATGCCCGGCGAATCGCCCTGTCTGGCAGCAGCCGGGCAAAGTTACGGGAAGCCAAAGAGGAACTGCTGCGACTCAAGCGGGATGAACCGGATAACTTCGGCGATATTCAGGAGATCGAAGCAGAAATCGAAAAACTCAGTGCGCGCATCCATCGCGTTCCCTTTCTCGATACCTTTGACCTCAAGTACAACCTGCTCATCAAGCAGCCGAACCCCAGCTCCAAGGCGGTGATGTTCTGTCTGATGGACGTGTCCGGCTCCATGACCCAGGCGACCAAGGACATCGCCAAGCGCTTCTTCATCCTGCTGTACCTGTTTCTCAAGCGTAACTACGACAAGATCGACGTCGTATTCATCCGCCACCACACCAGCGCCCGCGAAGTGGATGAGGAGGAATTCTTCTACTCCAGGGAAACCGGCGGCACCATCGTTTCCAGCGCCTTGAAACTGATGCAAGAGATCATGGCCGAACGTTATCCGAGCAATGAGTGGAACATCTACGCAGCCCAAGCGTCCGACGGCGACAACTGGAACGACGACTCGCCGATCTGCCGCGACATTCTGATCAACCAGATCATGCCGTTCGTGCAGTACTACACTTACGTTGAGATTACCCCTCGCGAACACCAGGCTTTGTGGTTCGAATACGAACGCATTGCCGAAGCCTTCTCTGACACTTTTGCCCAGCAGCAACTGGTCTCGGCCGGGGATATCTACCCGGTCTTCCGTGAACTCTTCCAGCGCAGGTTAGTGACATGACCGCCAAAGAGCAGAAGCGCCAACCCATTTCCACCGGCTCCGAATGGACGTTCGAGCTGATCCAGGCTTACGACAAAGAAATCAGTCGCCTAGCGGCTCGTTATGCCTTGGATACCTACCCCAACCAGATCGAAGTGATCACCGCCGAGCAGATGATGGATGCCTACGCCTCCGTCGGCATGCCGCTGGGTTATCACCATTGGTCCTACGGCAAACACTTCCTCAGCACCGAGAAGTCCTACAGCCGTGGGCAGATGGGGTTGGCCTACGAGATTGTGATCAATTCGGACCCATGCATCGCCTATTTGATGGAAGAAAACACCATCTGCATGCAAGCCCTGGTGGTCGCTCACGCCTGCTACGGCCACAACAGCTTCTTCAAGGGCAATTACCTGTTCCGCACCTGGACCGACGCCAGTTCGATCATCGATTACCTGGTCTTTGCCAAGCAGTACATCATGCAGTGCGAAGAACGCCACGGCATCGATGCGGTGGAGGACCTGCTGGATTCCTGCCATGCGTTGATGAACTACGGGGTTGATCGCTACAAACGCCCCTATCCGATCTCGGCTGAAGAAGAACGCCGCCGGCAGAAGGATCGGGAAGAGCATTTGCAGAAGCAGATCAACGATCTGTGGCGCACCATTCCAAAAGGGGCCGACAAGTACAGCGACAAGGACAACGCACGCTTCCCCGCCGAACCCCAGGAAAACATCCTGTACTTCATCGAAAAACACGCGCCGCTGCTGGAGCCCTGGCAGCGGGAAATCGTGCGGATCGTGCGCAAGATCGCCCAGTATTTCTATCCGCAACGCCAGACCCAGGTCATGAACGAAGGCTGGGCCACGTTCTGGCACTACACGCTGATGAACGATCTGTATGACGAAGGCCTCGTTACCGACGGCTTCATGATGGAGTTTCTGACGTCACACACCAGCGTGGTCTACCAACCCGGCTTCGACAGCCCCTACTACAACGGCATCAACCCCTACACCCTGGGTTTTGCCATGTACCGGGACATCCGCCGCATGTGTGAACACCCTACCGAAGAGGATTACCGCTGGTTCCCTGAGATTGCCGGTACCGACTGGCTGTCGAGCATCAAGTTCGCCATGAGCAGCTTCAAGGATGAAAGCTTCATCCTGCAGTACCTGTCACCGCAGGTGATCCGCGACCTGAAGTTGTTCAGTATTCTCGATGACGACCAAAAGGACGATCTGCTGGTCCCGGCCATTCACGATGAAGGCGGCTACCGCACCATTCGCGAAACCCTGGCCGCACAGTACAACCTTGGTAATCGCGAGCCCAATATTCAGATCTACAGCATCGACCGGCGCGGCGACCGCTCCCTGACCTTGCGTCACCAGCAACACGACCGCAAACCGCTGGGCGAGTCCACAGAGGAAGTGCTCAAGCACCTGCACCGGTTGTGGGGCTTCGACATTCACCTGGAAACGTTGCAAGGCGACCAAGTCATGAAAGTTCACCATGTTCCGCCCAGAAGCGAGCACAGCGAGGGGGATTACGGCCGGCTGGACTTGGCCGTCATTCATCTTTGATCCTGTTTCTGCCTCCGGAAGTACGACGCAAAGGTTATTCTGTCGAGCTAACGGAGGTTTTTTATGCGGATTTTTAAAGTCGGCGGCGCGGTACGCGATCGCCTGCTGGGCAAACCTGTCACCGATATCGACTGGGTTGTGGTCGGGGCCACCACCGAAGAAATGCTCGCCAAGGGCTATCGCCCGGTGGGCGCTGACTTCCCGGTATTTCTTCACCCCAAGAGCGGTGAGGAATACGCCCTCGCCCGTACCGAACGCAAAAGCGGACGTGGTTACGGCGGCTTCACCTTTCACGCCAGCCCCGAAGTCACCCTCGAAGAAGACCTGATCCGTCGCGACCTGACGATCAACGCCATGGCCGAAGACGATCAGCAGAATCTGACCGATCCTTACCACGGCCAGCGCGATCTCGAAGCTCGAGTGCTTCGTCACGTTTCCCCCGCGTTCGCCGAAGATCCGCTCCGTGTTCTGCGCGTTGCCCGCTTCGCTGCTCGTTATGCCGGGCTGGGTTTCACCGTCGCGCCTGAAACACTTGAGCTGATGCGTCAACTCAGCGAGTCAGGCGAACTGGAGGCGCTGACTGCCGAACGCAGTTGGAAAGAGATTTCCCGTGCGTTGATGGAAGATCAGCCACAGGTCTTCGTCGAGGTGCTGCGCGAATGCGGCGCGCTCAAGGTGTTAATGCCGGAAGTCGATGCCCTGTTCGGCGTGCCACAACCGGTAGCCCACCACCCGGAAATCGACACGGGGGTGCACACCCTGAGCGTGCTTGAGCAAGCGGCGCAGCACAAACAGCCGCTGACCGTGCGTTGGGCGTGCCTGCTGCATGATCTGGGCAAAGGATTGACCCCTAAGGAAGAGTGGCCGCGTCACATCGCCCATGAACACACGGGCCTGAAGCTGATCAAAGCGGTCAACGAACGCTTCAAGGCACCGAAGGACTGTCAGGAACTGGCATTGCTGGTGGGCCAATATCACACCCACGGCCACCGCGCTCTGGAGCTGAAGGCCTCGACTTTGCTGGAGCTGCTGCAGAGTTTCGACGTTTACCGTCGACCGCAGCGGTTTGAAGATTTCATTGCGGCGTGCGAGATGGACGCCCGAGGCCGAAAAGGTCTGGAGCAGAGAAGTTATCCACAGGCGGATTATTTGCGCGGGGCGGCGACTGCGGCACGGAGCGTGGCGGTACAGCCATTGCTGGAGAAGGGATTCAAGGGGCCGGAATTGGGCGAGGCAATCAAGCGCGAACGGCTCAAGGCGTTGAAGATTTACAAAGAGACGGCGTCTACTTGAAAAGCTTCGCGGGCAAGCCTCGCTCCTACAAGTTCGGACCGATCACACAATTGGAAAATAACCCGGAACTGTAGGAGCGAGGCTTGCCCGCGAAGGCGTCATCCACCTCACAATAAATTCGAAGGGGTCAATTGCTCACCGCGCCACTCAAACGCCACCGGCGCCAACACCTGATCAATCTGCGCCTCACGCCACAACGTCACAAAGCTTTTGCCTACGCCCGGATGCACTCTGTCCGGCGCAATCAGCGACAACGGCCACAGCACGAAGGCATTTTTCAGAATCTCTGCCCGCGGCAGGATCAGTCCGTCGAAATTGCCGACCAGATCGCCAAACAGCAGCACGTCGATATCCAGCGGCAAACCCTTGCGGTCCGGCGCATAACGGCCATTGTCCGCCTCGATGAACTTCAATCGACGGTCCAGCTCCATCAGCGGCAGATTGGTGTAAGCCGACACCACAAAATTGAAGAACGGCCCGCTCTTGATTCCCACAGGCTGGCTTTCGAATACCGCCGAGCAGCGTATATCCACCAGGAATCCCGCCAGGGCTTCCAGGCCGGCCTGCAAATGGGTTTCGCGCTCGATATTGCTACCGAGCCCGAGATACACCTGAGTCAGCGACATCCGCGCTCGATCTCCACGCCCACACCACCGATGGCCGCCGGGACGGCGCCTGGTTTGGTCAGCTTGAGGCGCATCCAGGTGATCTTGAATTCGCCCATCAACACCTCAACCAGACGCTCGGCGAAGGTCTCGACCAGCTGGAACTGTGCCTGTTCGGCAAAGGCCTGGATACGTGACGAAACGCTGGCATAGTCGAGCGCCAGGGTCAGGTCATCGCCTGCCGCTGCCGGGCGATTGTCCCAGGCGAAGCTCAGATCAAGTCGCAGGCACTGTCGGATGCCTCGTTCCCAGTCGTAGGCACCAATCACGGTGTCGACTTCCAGGCCCTCGATAAACACTCTGTCCAAGCACTTTTCTCCGCTGCACGACAAGGGCGCAATGCGCCGTTAGAATCAGGGCGTCCTCGCCCGGAATAGTTAGCATGTTTTGGTTACTGGCGACCCTCGCCTACCTGCTCGGCTCTCTGTCCTTCGCCATTTTGCTCAGCCGCCTGACCGGTAACCCCGATCCGCGAATGAGTGGCTCGGGCAATGCTGGCGCCACCAACATGCTGCGTCTGGCGGGCAAGAAGCTCGCCATCCTGACCTTGATCGGCGACCTCTGCAAAGGCTTGCTACCAGTGCTGATCGCCGGTGTTGCGGGTCTTTCGCTCCAAGAACAAGCCTGGATCGGCGTCTGCGCCGTCATCGGCCACCTGTTCCCGCTGTACTTCCGCTTTCGCGGTGGCAAGGGTGTCGCCACCGCAGCCGGAATGCTCCTGGGCCTGTATCCGCCCGCTGCATTGCTGGCGGCCTGCACCTGGGTGCTGACGTTCTACCTGACCCGCACCAGCTCACTCGCCGCACTGATCGCCACACCGCTGACCCTGCCGCTGCTGGCCTGGCAGGAACCGGCGGCACTGCTGCCCATGAGCGCACTCACGGGACTGATCGTCTGGCGTCATCGCGGAAATCTACGCGACCTGTTTGCCGGGCGCGAACGGCATTTTTAAATACCGGACATGAGCACCGCTCATCACAAAGCCGACAGTTGCTCCATCGGCCAGCGCGCCTGCACGCTGATCGCCAGGCTTTCGTGCTGACCGGCCTGCAAGCGCTGGCAACCGGCAAACGCAATCATCGCGCCATTGTCGGTGCAGAACTCCGGACGGGCATAAAACACATCGCCTTTCATGTCGCCGAGCATTTTCTCCAGGGAGGTGCGCAGCGCCTTGTTGGCGCTGACGCCCCCAGCGATCACCAGACGCTTCATGCCCGCCTGCTTCAGGGCGCGCTTGCACTTGATGGTCAAAGTCTCCACCACGGCCTGCTGGAACGCCAGCGAGATGTCGCAACGGGCTTGCTCGCTGTCGTCCCCGGCGCTGACGCTCTGCTGCCAGGTGTTCAGGGCAAAGGTTTTCAAGCCACTGAAGCTGAATGCCAGGCCCGGGCGATCGCACATGGGACGCGGAAAGGTGAAACGCCCTGAAACACCCCGCTCTGCAAGCTTGGCGATTTCCGGACCGCCCGGATAATTGAGGCCCATCATCTTCGCCGTTTTGTCGAACGCTTCACCGGCGGCATCGTCGAGTGTCTCGCCCAACAGCGTGTAATGGCCAATCCCATCGACCTGAACCAGCTGCGTATGACCACCCGACACCAACAAAGCGACGAACGGGAATTGCGGCGGTTGCGGCTCCAGCATCGGCGCCAGCAAATGGCCTTCCATGTGGTGCACACCCAGCGCCGGAATACC
Organism: Pseudomonas sp. LBUM1660; assembly: GCF_059695935.1. Taxonomy (NCBI): domain Bacteria; kingdom Pseudomonadati; phylum Pseudomonadota; class Gammaproteobacteria; order Pseudomonadales; family Pseudomonadaceae; genus Pseudomonas; species Pseudomonas sp. LBUM1660. The sequence goes on from NZ_CP166795.1 coordinate 5,752,413, forward strand.
CCAGGCGAAGGCCAGCGCCTGAGCGCAAGAGGCGCCCACCAGCAAGGCACCGACCAGGCCAGGACCCGCGGTATAGGCGATGGCGTCGATCTCGGTCGGCACACAGTCAGCTTCGGCCAACACCTGACGAATCAAGGGCAGCATGCGTTTGACGTGGTCGCGCGAGGCCAGCTCCGGCACCACACCGCCGTAGGCGCGGTGCAGGTCGATCTGGCTGAACAGTGCGTCGGCCAGCAGGCCGCGTTCACTGTCATATAATGCGACACCGGTTTCGTCGCAGGAGGTTTCTAATCCCAGTACTAGCATGGGTTTGCGCCTTGTTTAGGCTGAATTCGAAGGCGCGCATAATAGTCGCCACGTGATGCCCCGGCCAGCGGTTTTCGATCAGAGGCTTTGCATTCCGAGCGATGAGGCGTTAACATCCGCAACCCTTAAAAACCGACGTCTTCAAGTGCTCTTTTGCCACGAGGATGTTGACCCCGGTAATGAATGAAGGTAGCTCTGGATGCCAGCCGTCAAAGTAAAAGAGAACGAACCCTTCGACGTAGCTCTGCGTCGTTTCAAGCGCTCCTGCGAAAAAGCCGGTGTACTGGCTGAAGTTCGTAGCCGCGAATTCTACGAGAAGCCTACTTCTGAGCGTAAGCGCAAAGCAGCAGCCGCTGTTAAGCGTCACGCGAAGAAAGTTCAGCGCGAACAGCGCCGCGCCGTTCGTCTGTACTAATACACAGACGTTCGTAGCAAGCTTCTGCCAAGCCCGGCCCTCAGCCGGGCTAATGGCATTTGCGGAAAACGCTTGATGCTTCACCGTCAAAGCCGCAGACGCGACCGAGACAAACCTGCTTCACAGCGTCAGACCTGGCTCTTTTGCCAGCGGTGCACGTCTTTTCTGACGAGCCTTCCAAGGCTACTGACGAGCACACCCACTGATTCCTCTCACGACGATCAGCCCAAGGCACCTTCTTGCGTGCCCGCTTATGAGCTATCCGAGGCCCTCGACTGGCCGCAGCGGATTTCAGCGAAATACTTTCATATAGTCGAATACTGATTGGCACTAACGTCAGTGGATTTTCGGCAGATACACTTCCCGACAGCGATTACGCAGACGACACCGGTCGAGCCGCACATTTTGCGCGCCTCAAACAACGACCCGCGTTCGGCCGCTCATCGTTTTGGGTCCCTTTCAGCGCAGATGACGAGAACGCCATGGCCGGGCTAATTCCCCAGAGCTTCATTGACGACCTTCTGAACCGCACCGACATCGTCGATGTGGTCAGCTCGCGCCTGCAAATGAAAAAGGCCGGCAAGAATTACACCGCCTGCTGCCCTTTTCATAAAGAGAAAACCCCGTCCTTCAGCGTCAGCCCCGACAAACAGTTCTATTACTGCTTCGGCTGCGGCGCAGGCGGTAACGCCCTCGGTTTCATGATGGACCACGACAACCTGGATTTCGTCCAGGCGGTCGAAGAACTGGCCAAAGCCGCCGGCATGGAAATCCCCCGCGAAGAAAGCGGTCGTCCGCACAAACCGCGGCAACCGACTGATTCGCCGCTGTACCCGCTACTGACTGCGGCCGCCGAGTTTTACCGTCAAGCCCTGAAAAGCCATCCATCGCGCAAAGCCGCGGTGGATTACTTAAAAGGTCGCGGGCTGACCGGCGAAATCGCCCGGGACTTTGGCCTCGGCTTCGCGCCGCCCGGCTGGGACAATCTGTTCAAGCATTTGAGCAGCGACACCCTGCAACAAAAAGCCATGGTCGACGCCGGCCTGCTGATCGAGAATGCCGAAACCGGCAAACGCTATGACCGCTTTCGCGATCGCGTGATGTTCCCGATCCGTGACAGCCGCGGGCGCATCATTGCTTTCGGCGGCCGGGTATTGGGCGACGACAAGCCGAAATACCTGAACTCACCGGAAACCCCGGTATTCCATAAAGGCCAGGAACTCTATGGCCTTTATGAAGCACGCAAGAACAACCGCAACCTCGACGAAATCATCGTCGTCGAAGGCTACATGGACGTCATTGCCCTCGCCCAACAAGGCTTGCGCAATGCCGTCGCGACCCTGGGCACTGCCACCAGCGAAGAGCACTTGAAGCGGCTGTTTCGCGTCGTGCCCAACGTGCTTTTTTGCTTCGACGGCGACCAGGCTGGCCGCAACGCTGCGTGGCGCGCACTGGAAGCTGCCCTGCCGTGCCTGCAAGACGGGCGGCGCGCGCGCTTTCTGTTCCTGCCCGAAGGCGAAGACCCGGACACGCTAGTCCGCTCCGAAGGTACTGACGCCTTCCGCGCGCGAATCAATCAGCACGCCCAGCCATTAGCGGATTATTTCTTTCAGCAACTGACCGAGGAATCGGACCCGCGCTCGCTCGAAGGCAAGGCCCACATGGCCACCCTTGCCGCGCCGCTGATCGACAAGGTCCCGGGCGCGAACTTGCGCATTCTGATGCGTCAGCGCCTGACCGAGATTACCGGGCTCAGCGGCGAAGCCGTGAGCCAACTGGTGCAAAGCGCACCTCAGGATGCGCCACCGGCTTACGACCCGGGCATCGATTACGACGCCATGCCGGATTACAGCGACTACCATCAGCCGCAAGCACAAGAGATGTATGTGCCGCAGCAAGAATGGACACCGAAGAAACCCGGCGCAGGCGGCAAGAAGTGGGACAAGAAACCCTGGGACAAAAACGGCAAGCGGGGCGGTGATCGCGATCAACATAGTGCCCCGCGCACACCGATCGCCGTCGAAGCTCCAACACTGATAGCGCTGCGCACCCTCATTCATCACCCGGAACTGGCGGGCAAGGTAGAAACTGCCGATCACTTCGCGAATGAGAGCAACACTTACGCGCAACTGCTGGTAGCCCTCATCGGGGCGGTGCAGAAAAATCCTAAGCTAAACTCCATTCAGTTGATGGCCCGCTGGCACGGGACTGAACAGGGGCGTCTGCTCAAGGCTTTGGCGGAAAAGGAATGGCTGATTGACGGTGACAACCTTGAACAACAGTTTTTAGACACCATTACTAGGTTATCGGCAAGTCAACACACGGATAGCCTGGAAGTACTTATAAGGAAAGCAAGGCAGCCAGGATTGACTGCGGAGGAAGCAAATCAGATCGCAAATCAGATGCGCGACCTATTAAAACGCAATATGGCTGTATCAGACCCGACCTCAACTGGCGCGTGAGGTCATAGCTCAGGTATAATCCTCGGCTTGTTTTTTGCCCGCCAAGACCTTCAGTGGATAGGGTGTTATGTCCGGAAAAGCGCAACAGCAGTCTCGTATCAAAGAGTTGATCACACTTGGTCGTGAGCAGGGCTACCTGACTTACGCGGAGGTCAACGACCACCTGCCTGAGGATATTTCAGATCCAGAGCAGGTGGAAGACATCATCCGCATGATTAACGACATGGGGATCAACGTATTCGAGGTTGCGCCAGATAAGGATTCCCTTATGCTGGCCGACGCCGATACCGACGAAGCCGCGGCCGAAGAGGCAGCAGCAGCGTTGGCAGCGGTCGAGACCGACATTGGTCGCACCACCGACCCAGTGCGCATGTACATGCGTGAAATGGGTACGGTAGAGCTCCTCACACGTGAAGGCGAAATCGAAATCGCCAAACGTATTGAAGAGGGCATCCGTGAAGTGATGGGCGCAATTGCGCACTTCCCTGGCACGGTTGACCATATTCTCTCCGAGTACACTCGCGTCACCACCGAAGGTGGCCGCCTGTCCGACGTCCTGAGCGGTTATATCGACCCGGACGACGGCATTGCGCCGCCTGCAGCCGAAGTGCCGCCGCCTGTCGATCCGAAAGCCGTGAAAGCGGACGACGATACCGACGACGAGGAAGCTGAAGCCAGCACCGACGACGAAGAAGAAGCCGAAAGCGGTCCGGATCCGGTCATCGCTGCACAGCGTTTTGGCGCTGTCTCCGATCAGATGGAAATCACCCGCAAGGCGCTGAAAAAGCACGGTCGTGGCAACAAGCTGGCAATCGCCGAGCTGGTGCTTCTGGCTGAGCTGTTCATGCCGATCAAACTGGTGCCGAAGCAATTCGAAGGCCTGGTCGAGCGTGTTCGCAGTGCCCTGGATCGTCTGCGTCAGCAAGAGCGCGCGATCATGCAACTTTGCGTTCGTGATGCCCGCATGCCGCGTGCCGACTTCCTGCGCCAGTTCCCGGGCAACGAGGTTGACGAAAGCTGGACCGATGCACTGGCCAAAGGCAAAAGCAAATACGCTGAAGCCATTGGTCGCCTGCAACCGGACATCATTCGTTGCCAGCAAAAGCTGACCGCGCTGCAAACCGAAACCGGTTTGACGATCGCAGAGATCAAGGACATCAACCGTCGCATGTCGATCGGTGAGGCCAAGGCCCGCCGCGCGAAGAAAGAGATGGTTGAAGCAAACTTGCGTCTGGTGATCTCCATCGCCAAGAAGTACACCAACCGTGGTCTGCAATTCCTCGATCTGATCCAGGAAGGCAACATCGGGTTGATGAAAGCGGTAGACAAGTTCGAATATCGCCGCGGCTACAAATTCTCGACTTATGCCACCTGGTGGATCCGTCAGGCGATCACTCGCTCGATCGCCGACCAGGCCCGCACCATCCGTATTCCGGTGCACATGATCGAGACGATCAACAAGCTCAACCGTATTTCCCGGCAGATGTTGCAGGAAATGGGTCGCGAACCGACCCCGGAAGAGCTGGGCGAACGCATGGAAATGCCTGAGGACAAGATCCGCAAGGTATTGAAGATCGCTAAAGAGCCGATCTCCATGGAAACCCCGATCGGTGATGACGAAGACTCCCACCTGGGTGACTTCATCGAAGACTCGACGATGCAGTCGCCAATCGATGTCGCCACTGTTGAGAGCCTTAAAGAAGCGACTCGCGAAGTACTGTCCGGCCTCACTGCCCGTGAAGCCAAGGTTCTGCGCATGCGCTTCGGTATCGACATGAATACCGACCACACCCTTGAGGAGGTTGGTAAGCAGTTCGACGTGACCCGTGAACGGATTCGTCAGATCGAAGCCAAGGCGCTGCGCAAGCTGCGCCACCCGACGAGAAGCGAGCATCTGCGCTCCTTCCTCGACGAGTGATCACAAAACCCCCGGCCCAGGCCGGGGGTTTTGCTTTATGCAGATTAAATCCCCCGCATTTCCCCCCCGCCGAATTGCCCGTCTACACTCGAAACATTCCCCCGAGCCATAACGAGACCGTTATGCCCAGACTGCCGACCGTGCTTTTTTTGCTGTCGCTGATGACCTGGACCGCAACGGCTGGCGCGCTGACTTTGACCGACGAAGAACGTAGCTGGCTGACGGCTCACCCGGACTTGCGCCTGGGTGTCGACGCGTCCTGGCCGCCGTTTGAATTTCGTGACGATCAGGGTCGCTATCAGGGCCTCGCGGCGGACTACATCAACGTGATTCGTCAACGGCTGGCCGTCAAACTGACGCCCATCGAACCGATCAGCTGGACCGAAGTCCTGCAGCAGGCCAAGCAAGGCAAGCTGGACGTCTTGCCGGGAATCATGTCGACCCCGGAGCGCCAGTCGTATTTGTCATTCACTCGTCCCTACCTGGACTTTCCGATTGTCATCCTCGCCCATGTCGGAGGCCCCCAGCCGCGCAAGCTCGAAGAGCTCTACGGGCTGAAGATCGCTGTTGTGGAAAACTATGCTCCCCATGAACTGTTGCGCACGCACCACCCTGACCTGAATCTGGTGGCGATGCCCAATGTCAGCTCGGCCTTGCAGGCGCTGGCCACCGATGAAGTGGATGCGGTCGTGGGCGATCTCGCCTCCAGCGTCTGGAGCCTGCGTCAGCTCAAGCTCGACGGCCTGTACGTCAGTGGCGAAACGCCCTATCGCTATCAATTGGCGATGGCCGTGCCCCCCAACAACAAGATATTGGTCGGGATTCTGGACAAAGTCCTGGCGGACATGACTTCAAGTGAAATCAACGCCATTCAGGAACACTGGGTCGGTAATGTCCTGGATCATCGAACCTTCTGGTCCGATTTGCTGGTTTACGGCCTACCCGGGCTGCTGCTTATGATGATAATGCTGGCAGTCGTCATCCGGATTAACCGCCGACTCAGTTCGGAAATTGCCCGTCGGGTCGACCTGGAACAAGAGCTGCGCAGCAGCGAATACCATTATCGCGGGCTGGTGGAGAGCCTTTCCGCGATTGCCTGGGAAGCGCGGATCAGTGATTTCACCTACAGCTACGTGTCACCGCATGCCGAAGAACTCCTTGGCTATCCCCTGTCCCATTGGCTGATTCCGGGCTTCTGGCGCAACATCATCCACCCTGCGGACCTGACCCGGGCGCAGACATTCTGCGACCACGAAGTGCTAGCCGGACGCGATCACAGCGTCGATTACCGGGTTATCACCGCCGACGGCCGCTGCCTGTGGGTGCGCGATATCGTCAGCCTGATCGAGCATGGGCATGAGCCGGTGATGCGCGGGTTGATGATTGACATCAGCGACGCCAAGCGCACGGAAGAAGCGTTGAGCCTCTCCGAGCAAAAATTCGCCTCTGTATTTCAGCAATGCCCAGACATCCTGGTGATCGCGCGGCTGTCCGACGGCTGCCTGCTGGAAGTCAACAAAGCGTTCGAAGAACAGATTGGTCTCAAGGCCGAAGAAGTCATTGGCCAGACCGCCACCGACCTGAACATCTGGGGCATCCCCGGCGTAGGTCCGGGTTTGCTGCAGCGCCTGCAGGCCGGCAGCATCCGCAATCTGGAGATGCCCTTTCGCCGCAACAATGGCCAAGTGTTTACCGGCCTGATTTCCGCCGAGCCGTTCGACCTCGATACGACCCCTGCCCTGGTCGTCGTCGTGCGCGATATCAGTCAGCTCAAGGAAACCCAGCAACAACTGCAAACCTCCGAAGAAAAATTCGCCAAGGCCTTCCACGCCTCACCCGACGGCTTGCTGCTATCCCGACAGAGCGACGGGTTGCTGCTGGAGGTCAACGAGGGTTTCAGCCGCATCACAGGCTTCAACAGCGCGATGTCCGTGGATCGTTCCGTCCTGGAGTTGGGGATATGGGTCAATCTCAACGAACGTAAACAGATGCTCGACTTGCTGCACCGGGATGGCTTCGTTCGCGACTTCAGTTGCCACATCCGCCGCAGTGACGGTCAGATCCGACTCTGCGAGGTTTCAAGCCGTCCACTGCCCATCGGCGACGAAGACTGCATGTTGACCATCGCACGAGACATCACCGAACGGCACCTGATGCAGGAGAAACTGCAACAGGCCGCCACGGTGTTCGAGAGCACCGCCGAGGGCGTGTTGATCACCGACACCCAACAGCACATCAGCGCGGTCAACCGAGCGTTCACCGAGATCACCGGCTACAGCGAGAGCGAAGCACTGGGCCACACCCCTCGCCTGCTCGCCTCGGGCCTCCACGACAGCGCGTTCTATGCAGCGATGTGGCATCAACTGACAGATGAAGGTCACTGGCAAGGCGAGATTTCCAACCGACGCAAGAATGGCGAGCTCTACCCGAGCTGGCTGACCATCAGCGCCGTGCGCAACCGGGAAAAATTCATCACCCACTTCGTGGCGGTCTTTGCGGACATTTCCAGCCTCAAGCACGCGCAGGCCAAACTCGACTACCAGGCGCACCACGATCCGCTGACCGGCTTGCCAAACCGCACGCTGTTCGAGAGCCGACTGCTCACCGCACTCAATACCCAACAGGAAAACGGTGGCCAGGGCGCGGTGCTGTTCCTCGACCTGGATCGCTTCAAACACATCAACGACAGCCTTGGCCATCCGGTGGGCGACCTACTGCTCAAAGGCATCGCCGTGCGCCTCAAAGAGCAGCTGCGCGACATCGATACCGTTGCGCGCCTCGGCGGCGACGAATTCATCATCCTGCTGCCCGGCCTACAACAATCCAGCGACGCCGACAACATTGCCACCAAGCTGCTCAATTGCTTCGCCGCACCTTTCCAGGCCGGCGAGCACGAGTTTTTCATCAGCGCCAGCATCGGCACCAGTCTGTACCCCAAGGACGGCTGCGACGTCGCCACGCTGGTCAAGAACGCCGATGCGGCGATGTATCGCTCCAAGGCAAAGGGCCGCAACCGGGTGGAAAGCTACACCCGCGACCTCACGGCCCAGGCCAGCGAGCGCGTGGCGCTGGAACATGAATTGCGGCGCGCCATCGAGCGCAATGAGCTGTTTCTCTACTACCAACCGAAAATCAGCCTCGCCGACCATCGGCTGGTCGGCGCCGAAGCGCTCATTCGCTGGCATCACCCGACCTTCGGCGCGGTGCCGCCGGAACACTTCATTCCCTTGGCGGAAGAAAACGGCATGATCCTGCAGATCGGCGACTGGGTACTGGAGACCGCCTGCCGGCAGATGTACGAGTGGAATCAGGTCTATGAGTGCCTCGGTCCACTCTCGGTCAACCTCGCCGGCGCTCAACTGCGCCAGCCGAACCTGCTCGGGCGGATCGAACAACTGCTCAAGGATAACGGCCTGGCGCCCGGTTTTCTGCAACTGGAAATTACCGAAAACTTCATCATGAGCCAGGCTGAAGAAGCGCTGGCGGTGCTGCACCAACTCAAACACCTGGGTGTGCAATTGGCCATCGACGACTTCGGAACCGGCTACTCGTCTCTGAGCTACCTCAAGCGTCTGCCGCTGGACATCCTCAAGATCGACCAGTCCTTCGTCCGCGGCCTGCCTGACGATCCCCACGATGCGGCCATTGTTCGCGCCATTATCGCCCTGGGTCGCAGCATGCAATTCACCGTCATTGCGGAGGGCGTCGAGACCCTGGCACAGCAACAATTCCTCGCCGAAGAAGGCTGCGAACAGATCCAGGGCTACATCGTCAGCCTGCCTCTGCCCCCCGACGAATTCGCCGAGGCGTTTCTTCGTATAGCCGTATCGGATTTTTCGGATAGCACAGCCGAGAAACCATCGCTATAATCCGCGACCTACTGAGGGCCTATAGCTCAGTTGGTTAGAGCAGAGGACTCATAATCCTTTGGTCCACGGTTCAAATCCGTGTGGGCCCACCAAACAAGAAAGCCGCGCTGATGCGCGGCTTTCTTTAGATTTGATGATTGACGTGAATAGTGTTGTCGAAGCGACTGACCGGATGAGATTGAGCGCTTCCCAGCGGCGAAAGCCGTAACCGCGCAAGGCGGTTCGCAAGTGGTGTCCGGATCTGCTTTACCAAATCGAAGAAGACGCCTATGGCGTCTTTTTTCGTTTCTGGCACTAGCGTTTGTTAGAGCTTGCTCCCGAAAATGATGCACATCTCTCACTCTGAAATAGATCTACATCTGGTTTCAGGATGAGGCAGGCCAAGTGAGAAAGCCGTGCGATGCACCGTTTTTTTCGTACCTGATGCTCAGGCTTTATTTGCTGAGATTGTCGCAATATCAGATGACGCCCGCCGACCTTGTAGGCAAACTCCGAGAATTGCGTAATGAGTGCGTTTGGGCACTTTGCCGCCTTGTTGGCGTTCTCTTCGACGGGATACTCTCCGGACGTCGCTGCAAATGTAGCGATCGGGTGTGGTAACCCGGTGAAACCAGCGCAACAGTGCACTCATCACGAAGAGAGGCAGTTTTTTATGCCTGTGATCTCGATATGGCGGCTGTGCGTGGGACGCCTTCGGGCGTGCCGGTTTCCTAGGTTCCCGGTTTACCACCCTGCGTACAGCTGCCTCCCTTTCGTGTGGTAACGAAAGTGGCAGCTCATCGAACCCAGGAGTTATATCTTGAACAATACAAATCCATCCGCAATTTCAGACCTGAAAACCATCGGTTTCACCCCACTCATCTACTGCTCGGATCAGGCGTTGTTTAACGTCCGTGCCGGCGTCCCCATCGTTGATGCGTTGTCACAAGCCTCCGATCTGCTGTTCCTCGCCAAATCATTTGCCGAGGACGCAGCCTACGCAAGAGACACAGACCGCCATGCCTGGGCCGCGCACTATCTGACGGCGATGGGTAAGGCGGTGATTGATGATGTGGTGAAGGTGCTGACACCTCGGCCTGCTCGGACGGCGACGGAGTCCGAGGAATAGCGCCAAGTAAGATGCGGGATACCCCAAAGCAAGCCGCGCGTTCCACTTTAGAAATGCGTAACACTGGCAAATCCGTTTGATAGGCAGCATAAAGCCCCGGTGCTTTCGCATCGGGGCTTTAGATAAGCATCTCCAATACTCTCGATTTAGCGTACGAAGCCTTGCCTTCGCAATACCCTGAAAATGATTGCGGGGCATGGTGAAGCAGGATGTAGACCAGTATCGTCTGGCAAGCTGATTTATAAGGAAGCCGGCAATGGCCGTGGGTAACTACATCGAAGCGGTAGAGATCATCCGGCGCCTGGAAGGTGGCATCACGCGTCCCTTCCTGTGCCGCGCCAGTAACGACAAGCACTATGTGGCCAAAGGGTTAGAGCTACCGCCCAACGAGCGCATTGCCGAGCTGCTTTGTGCCCGCCTAGCTGCTCAATTCGGCTTACCGATCCCCGAGCATGGCTATATCTATATTGACCCTGCCCTGCTGCGCTACAACTTAGAGGCACGCAACGATCTTGGGCCTGGAGACAGCTACGCCCTGGCCTATGTCGCGGATGCTGCCGATCTTTTGTACTCACAAGCACAGCAGGTGCCGAGTGACCTGCAAAAAGCCGTTTTCATCTTTGATTACTGGGTGGGTAACGGTGATCGTCAATTAGGTCCCTTCGGCGGTCGCCCCAACCTACTGATGTGTGGAATTGACAATCGGCTTCAGCTGATCGATCACAACCAGGCGTTCAAATGGCCTCTGGATGCTCAAAAATTCGCGGAAAGCCATGTGTTTGGTCCGAGTAATCGAACATGGAAACTGGATCTGGTCGACAGAGTTGAATACAGCCAGCGGATGCACGACACTGCCATGCGATTTCATGACCTATGCTTGGACGTACCCGATGAATGGCGTGAATCCATTGGCAAACCGGGGCTCGACATTCTGCTCGAAGAAATTGAAAGTAACCTGATGCTTTGCCAATCGGACGACTTCTGGAGCGTCCTGCAATGAAATACACCTGCCTTTACAGCATCGTGCGATTCGCGCCTTTTGCCGAAACCGAAGAGTTTGCCAACGTCGGCATCGTTCTCTCGGCACCAGCTATCGGGCGCATGGAGTACAAGCTCGCCCGTAAAAACCTGAAACGGGTCAATCACTTCTTCGAATGCAGCAACCTTTTCGCTAAGGCTATGGAGATAGCCCAGAACGAACTGGATAGCGTTCGCCTCATGACAACAGAGGCTCAAGAGTCCCAGATTGTTAACCACTTTCGCTTCCTGACCGAACCGAAGGAATCACTGATTCGCTTCAGCCCTATGCGCTCGATCCTGGTCGAAAATTTTGACGCGACCCTTGCAACGCTGTTCAGTCGCTACATCGACCGTCAAGGCATAGGGCGTGATCGTCGCGAAGACATCATGGTTCGGGAAATTCGAACCCTGTTCTCGGAAGCATCGATCCGTAGTTTTCGCGATGACACCCTTCTTGGTGAACTGACCAAACTGCACCTACCTCTGGTTCACCGAAATGAGATAGTGGCCGCGATCAAACCCCTAGCTTTTGATCAGGCTGAGCCAAGCGCAATACTCGACCACTGCGACCAGTGGCTGATGAAGTTCGTACGCGCCGAACAGGAAGGGATTATTCAACTGAAAAACGTACTAATCCCTGTATCCACTCCAGCGGAGAGTGAATCGCCCCGCCACCGTAAAGCAGTGGAGATTGCCAAGGCTAGCATTCAAGAACGTGGCCTGCAGTTGGTCGACTTCCAAGCTACTCAGGCAATTGCCGCTTTCGCTCAGAACTACGCTCAGTAGTTTGTCTAAAGTTCGATTACTACGTTTTCAGGCTTTCGGTAATGAAATGCCGCGCAAATGCGCGGCTTTTTCGTTTCTGGCGTTCAGGTTTTCCAAGCGATTTTTCCGTCAGAAGCATCTGAATTACCCAAACCCAGTTCACCTAGACTTGCCAGCAAACTAAAGTCGAGGGCCAAAAAGAAAAGGTGAATTTTATGCACCACTACGTGGAAAGCGGCCTACCGAACGTATGGCTTTGCAACGGCTTCGTGGTGAAACAGACTGCATATGGCGAGTCTGTCGCCATCACGGATGTTAAGGGCCTACACGACGTAATCGGCAAGGCCATTGCTGAGAAGCCTTCAGTGTTGACGAGGGATGAGTTTAGATTTCTGAGAAAAGAGCTTGGACTGTCTCAGGAAAGCCTAGCTGAGATCGTCGGTCTGACGAGCCAGGGCGTAGCGATTTGGGAGAAAGCGGACAAAATCCCGATGGTGAACGACCGGTATTTGCGAGGCCTTTATCTTGAAGCCAAAACTGGCAAAGCGGATCTGATGGCGCCTATCAATACCATCAACAAATTGGACCATGACCTCTACAAACTGAATCTGGCGTTTGAAGGTGAATGGCACAATCAAACGAAAGCATTCGCTTGAGCCTGAATGCTGCAATTAAGCCCGGCAAAGATGTCGGGCTTAAGGAGCTTCCCTGGCACTCAACGCCGGAATCCCCTGCACCAACCCCATCTGCTCAAGCACTTCCCTCGTCAACACCCCCTCATACGTATCCGCCGCCCTGCCCCATTGCTCCACGATAACCATCGCGTCTACCAACGCCTCGCCCAATCCGGTAATCGTATCGGCCAATGCCTCCACGATTGTTTGAGTCCGGCCCCACAGGCAATCCGTAATCTCTTTCAGCTCGGCCGTTATGCGATCAGGCGAAGCAGGATCCGTATCGGGGAAGGTAATGTTGCGCAGCAAGTGCCGTAATTCCCTTATTTTTGCGTAGTCCTGTTCCGCCCCAAGTTCTCCCCTCAGGATGGCGGCCGCTGTCGGCTTATCGACGCGTTTACCGGGCGAACGCTTTGAAGCCAATGACTGCGCCATGGCGCCCGCAAAGAGGACCATCATCCGGGCTTCCAGATGTTCCTTCATTGCCTCAATCGACGAAATGGAACGCGCCAAGGTAATGGAAGCGCCCGCTTGATGCCTCAAGTCCATGGTTACGGTCAGGCTCACGCCGCCCGTTTCAAACCCCAAGGCCCGGGCAACGACGTAGTGACCCATTTCGTGATTGGCAATCTGCACTGCGTGATCCCGGACAGCGGGAGGCATGTTCTTCGTCATTTTGATCACCTCGCATCCCTCGATCTCTCATTCGACTATGACTGACTGCTGGTGTCCATCCTGTCTTCCGCGCGCCATCTGACGTTCTGAAAACAGAACAGACATCCGCTGAGCCAGCCGTGCTGTAACATGCCCACTCACTGATTTGTCTTGCCGGAGACGACCCTTGCCTGACACCCGCCCGCCCGTTCTTGACGAAATCGACCGCCAACTGATCGCGGCCTTGCAGATCAATGCCCGTGAAAGCGTGGCCATGCTCGCTCGCCAATTGGGGATCGCACGGACCACGGTGACTTCACGTCTGGCACGGCTGGAAAAGGCCAAAGTCATCACCGGTTACGGCGTGCGTTTGGGGCAGCGGGTGGTGGACGGCGGATTGCAGGCTTACGTCGGGATCACGGTGCAACCGCGCTCGGGCAAGGAAGTGTTGCGGCGGCTCAGCGCCATGGCCCAGGTTCAGCAGTTGTGTGCGGTGAGTGGTGAATTTGATTATGTGGCGTGGTTGCGCACGGAATCGCCGGAGCAGCTGGATCAGTTGCTGGATCAGATTGGCAGTGTGGATGGGGTGGAGAAGACGACGACTTCGATCATCTTGAGTAGCAAGATTGATCGGGGGCAGCCGGTTTGAGTGTTGACCGGTAATTCTCGATTGGCTGATCGGGCCCTTTCGCGAGTAAGCCCGCTCCCACAGTGGTCAGTTTGTAGTGAAATATCGTCATATTGATTGAGAAACTGGCAAAACGACGACACATTGCGTCTTATTAACGTGTTCTACGCTCTCTAGAATGGCTGCCATCTTTTCCTATACTCAGATGCGCATTCCGCGTCGGGTCGCCAGTAAGGTCAGTCATGAACAAGAACAATCGCCATCCTGCAGACGGTAAAAAACCAGTCACCATTTTCGGCCCGGACTTTCCTTTCGGCTTTGACGACTGGATCGAACACCCGGCCGGCCTGGGCAGCATTCCGGCGCACAATCATGGTGCCGAAGTGGCGATTGTCGGCGCGGGCATCGCAGGTCTGGTGGCGGCTTACGAGTTGATGAAACTGGGCCTCAAACCCGTCGTCTACGAAGCCTCGAAAATGGGTGGCCGCCTGCGCTCCCAGGCGTTCAACGGCGCCGAAGGCATCATCGCCGAACTTGGCGGGATGCGTTTCCCGGTTTCGTCCACCGCGTTCTACCACTACGTCGACAAGCTAGGCCTTGAGACCAAGCCCTTCCCGAACCCGCTGACCCCCGCCTCGGGCAGCACTGTGATCGATCTGGAAGGCAAGACCCATTACGCACAGAAGCTGGCGGATCTTCCTGCACTGTTCCAGGAAGTGGCTGACGCCTGGGCGGACGCACTGGAAGCCGGCTCGCAGTTCGCCGATATCCAGCAAGCCATCCGCGACCGCGATGTGCCGCGTCTCAAAGAGCTGTGGAACACGCTTGTCCCACTGTGGGATGACCGCACTTTCTACGACTTCGTCGCCACCTCCAAAGCGTTCGCCAAGCTGTCGTTCCATCACCGCGAAGTGTTCGGCCAGGTCGGCTTCGGCACCGGCGGCTGGGACTCGGACTTCCCGAACTCGATGCTGGAAATCTTCCGCGTGGTGATGACCAACTGCGACGATCACCAACACCTGGTGGTCGGTGGCGTGGAACAAGTGCCGCTGGGCATCTGGCGTCATGTGCCGGAACGTTGCGTGCACTGGCCTGAAGGCACCAGCCTCAGCTCGTTGCACCGGGGCGCACCACGCTCTGGCGTGAAAAAGATTGCCCATGCGGCGGACGGTCGTTTCGCGGTCACCGACATCTATGGCGATACCCGCGAATACGCGGCGGTGCTCACCACTTGCCAGAGCTGGCTGTTGACCACCCAGATCGAATGCGACGAAAGCCTGTTCTCGCAAAAGATGTGGATGGCCCTGGACCGCACCCGCTACATGCAATCGTCGAAAACCTTCGTGATGGTCGACCGGCCATTCTGGAAGGACAAGGACCCGGAAACCGGCCGCGACCTGATGAGCATGACCCTCACCGATCGCCTGACCCGCGGCACCTACCTCTTCGACAACGGTGATGACAAGCCGGGCGTGATTTGCCTGTCTTACTCGTGGATGAGCGACGCGCTGAAAATGCTCCCGCACCCAGTGGAAAAACGCGTGAAACTGGCGCTGGACGCATTGAAAAAGATCTACCCGAAAGTCGACATCGCCGCGCGCATCATCGGCGATCCGATCACCGTGTCGTGGGAAGCCGACCCGCACTTCCTCGGCGCGTTCAAAGGCGCCCTGCCCGGCCACTACCGCTACAACCAGCGGATGTACGCGCACTTCATGCAGGACGACATGCCGGCCGAGCAACGCGGGATATTCATCGCAGGCGACGACGTTTCATGGACGCCGGCGTGGGTCGAAGGCGCGGTGCAGACCTCGCTCAACGCGGTCTGGGGCATCATGAAACACTTCGGTGGTGAAACTCACGCCGAGAACCCGGGTCCAGGTGATGTGTTCAACGAGATCGGTCCGATCGCCCTGCCCGAGTAAAAGGAATCCAAAATGCGCGTAGCCCTTTACCAATGTCCACCGCTGCCCCTGAACGTCGCCGGCAACCTGCAACGCCTGCATCAACTGGCACTGGAGGCCAAGGGCGCAGACCTGCTCGTGCTGCCGGAAATGTTCCTGACCGGCTACAACATCGGCATCGACGCGGTCAGCGTGTTGGCGGAGGTGCACAACGGTGAATCGGCGCAGCAGATCGCGCGCATTGCCAAGACCGCCGGGATCGCCATTTTGTATGGCTATCCCGAGCGCACCGAGGACGGGCAGATTTACAACGCCGTGCAGTTGATCGACGCCAACGGCGAGCGCCTGTGCAACTACCGCAAGACTCACCTGTTCGGCGACCTCGATCACTCGATGTTCAGCGCCGGTCAGGATGATTTCCCGTTGGTGGAACTCAATGGCTGGACGCTCGGCTTTCTGATCTGCTACGACCTGGAGTTCCCGGAAAACGCCCGGCGCCTGGCCCTGGCCGGTGCCGAGCTGATCCTGGTGCCGACGGCGAACATGATTCCCTTCGACTTCGTCGCCGACGTCACCGTTCGTTCCCGCGCCTTCGAAAACCAGTGTTATGTGGCGTATGCCAACTACTGCGGGCAGGAAGGCGAGATCAACTACTGCGGTCAGAGCAGCATTGCCGCACCCGATGGCAGCCGCATCGCCCAGGCTGGCCTGGATGAAGCACTGATTGTCGGAGAGCTGGATCGTCAGTTGATGGTCGATTCCCGTGCCGCCAATCGCTACTTGATCGATCGCCGCCCTGAACTTTACGACGCGCTCAACAAGCGCTGACTCACCGTAATCCGCTAGCATTAGCGCTTCTCTGTTCTGGAAGTGCTCATGCCTGCGCTGAATCACCCTCGCCCCCACACTGAAACCCTGGCCAACGGCCTGCGGGTGACACTGCGTCATGCTCCCGATTTGAAGCGCTGCGCGGCGGCGTTGCGGGTTTTCGCGGGCAGCCACGACGTGCCGCTGGCATGGCCCGGCCTCGCGCATTTTCTTGAGCATTTGCTGTTTCTGGGGACGGAGCGCTTTCCTGCTGGGCAAGGACTGATGGCCTATGTGCAAGGTCACGGCGGACAGGTGAATGCGCGCACCAGCGAACGCACTACCGATTTCTTTTTCGAACTGCCACCGCAAGCCTTTGCCGGTGGGCTGGAGCGTCTGTCAGACATGCTCGCTCATCCGCGTATGAATCCGGACGATCAGCGGCGGGAACGGGAAGTGCTGCACGCCGAATTTGTCGCATGGTCCCGGGATGCCACTGCACAACAGCAGTTCGCGCTGTTCGATGGGCTGTCGGCCGCTCACCCGCTTCGGGCATTTCATGCGGGCAACCGGTACAGCCTGCCGGTGCCGCAGCCGGAGTTTCAGCAAGCGTTGAGGGATTTCCATCAGCAGTTTTATCAGACCGGGCAGATGACGTTGAGCCTGGCCGGCCCGCAAACGCTTGATGAGTTGAGGACGATGGCTCAGCGCTTTGGCGATTCTGTTGCCGCAGGGGAAAAGGTCGCACAACAGGAACCTGCACCACTGATGGATTCTTCCGACAAAAGTTATCAACAGGCTGGTGAGCGTCGGCTCGATCTTCTGTTCGCTTTCGAAGCATTGCCCGACTCATCGCGCGAAGCATTAGCGTTTCTGTGCCATTGGCTGAACGCCGCAAAACCCGGTGGTCTGCTGGCTGAGTTGCGCGAGCGCGGCTTGGCGGACGGCCTGAAAGCCGCGCCGTTGTACCAGTTCGCCGGGCAAGCCTTGCTGCACATCGAGTTCAACAGGGCTCAAGCGGGGAACACGATCCGCGAGCGGCTTTTGGATTGGCTCAGCTTTTTTGCCTCTCACCAAAACTGGACCGAGTTGCGCAAAGAATACGACGCCCTGCTCGACCGTCAGCAACAAGTCAGCGGTGCCCTGCAACGGGCGCGACTGGACAGCGAGCAGCTTGAAGCCGGTTTATCCGAACAAGGCGTCATAGCGCTCAAAGACATCCTGAAAAAAATCGGCGCTGTGGATAACTTCAGCGGTGAATGGCAATTGCCGACGCCTAACCCGTTCTTACGGGCTGAAGCCCCTCTGGCCAATGCCGGGCTGATTCGCGGCCAGACCAGCAAACACCGGGGCCTGCGGACATTCGCCCAGGACCGCTCGCGCATCCGTCGCGAAAACTCGCCGATGCAGTTCAGTCAGGCGTTGCCGGATAACACTGACGAAGGCGCGATTTATCTGCGGTGGCGACTGCTGGCGAAACCTCACCCTCGTCTTCAATCGAGCCTGGAAAATCGCCTGCAACCCTTACGCGAAGATGCCCGTCAGGCGGGCGTCGACTTTTCCTTCAGTGCGTCAGGCAATGAATGGCTGCTGAAGTTGACAGGCCTGCAGGAGCCAATGCCGACCGTCCTCGAACATGCGCTGAAAGAGCTGACAACACCCGACGCCGGTTTCCCACAGGAAGAACCACCAAGCGTGCCGTTGATGCCGATCAGACAACTGCTGAAGGCACTGCCCGAGCATTGCCTTGAACGCACCGCTGAGACTGATGACGTGCAGCAGCTGTGGGTGAGCGCACGCTGGCAAGGTCTGGCGACGGGCCTGTCGGCGCAGACTCAATCGGGGATGGGCTTGGCACTGAGCCGCGTGCCCGGTGTTGCGAACGATCAGCCGTCGCCGCCCGCCTCGATAAACTCGCAGCACCTTTGGAGCACTGTCGACACCGGTTCCAGCGAACACGCGTTGTTGCTGTTTTGTCCGACGGCCACACGGGACATCGCAGATGAAGCCGCGTGGCGCTTGCTCGCTCACCTGTGCCAGACGCCGTTCTATCAGCGCCTACGGGTTGAACTGCAATTGGGTTATGCCGTGTTCAGCGGCCTGCATCAGTTCCATGGGCAGACCGGGCTGCTGTTCGGCGTTCAATCACCGAGCGTTGCCCCTCAGGATCTGTTGGAACACATAGAGCGCTTCTTGAACGAAATGCCCGCACTGATTGAAGACGTCGATGATGCGACCTTCATTGCCCAGCGCCAGGCCTTGGCCGATCAATTCCACCCCACCGCACTGCCCCACGCTCAGGCGGCCGAACTGCTCTGGCAGGGCAAACTGGCGGGCCACTCGTCGGATTATCTGGAGCGTTTGCCAGAAGCGATCCTGATGATCGATCGCAAAGCATTAAAAGACGCCGCCCGACAATTGAATCAAGCCGAAGGTGGCTGGCGCTGCCTAGCCAGCAGTGCTTGCTCGACGGCGCCTTGGCAAGCGGCAAAATGATCATTACCGACACTGCAATTAGCTTTCTCAAAGATTCGCGGCCAATCGCTCTGTAATTTTGAGTAACATAGCCACCTAACTATCTGAACATCTCCGGCTGGAGGTGGACTATATGTATAGGTCTTAACTGTCTCATCACCTGAAGGAGCGCTCCCATGTCCTGGTCCAAACCTGCTTACACCGACCTGCGTATCGGCTTTGAAGTCACCATGTACTTCGCAAGCCGCTAAGGTCTGCCGTTGTAATGATGTGCAACGCCTCGGTTTACCGGGGCGTTTTTATTTTCAGCGTTGAAATGATGGAGCGCCCATGTTTGTCCAGATTCTAGGTTCCGCCGCCGGCGGCGGTTTCCCCCAGTGGAACTGCAACTGCGTGAACTGCGCCGGTTTTCGCAACGGCAGCCTGAACGCCAAGGCGCGTACCCAGTCGTCCATCGCCCTGTCCGATGACGGCGTGAACTGGATCCTGTGCAACGCTTCGCCGGACATCCGCGCCCAACTCCAGAGCTACACTCCGATGCAACCGGGCCGCGCACTGCGCGATACCGGCATCAGCGCGATCATCCTGATGGACAGCCAGATCGACCACACCACTGGCCTGCTCAGCCTGCGCGAAGGCTGCCCGCACCAGGTCTGGTGCACCGACATGGTCCACGAAGACCTGAGCACCGGTTTTCCGCTGTTCACCATGCTCACGCACTGGAATGGCGGGCTGACCTGGAACCGCATCGAACTCGACCGCAGCTTCACCATCCCGGCCTGCCCGAGCCTGCGCTTTACCCCGCTGCCCCTGCGTAGCGCGGCACCGCCCTACTCGCCGCACCGTTTCGACCCGCACCCGGGCGACAACATCGGCCTGATCGTCGAAGACCTGAACACCGGCGGCAAGCTGTTTTATGCGCCGGGCCTGGGCAAAGTCGATGCGCCGCTGCTGGACATCATGGCCGGCAGCGATTGCCTGCTGGTGGACGGCACGATGTGGGACGACGACGAAATGCAGCGCCGTGGCGTCGGCACGCGTACCGGTCGGGAAATGGGCCATCTGGCGCAAAACGGCCCCGGCGGCATGCTCGAAGTGCTCGAACAGCTGCCCAAGCAACGCAAGGTGCTTATCCATATCAACAACACCAATCCGATTCTTGATGAGGATTCGCCGGAACGTGCCGAGTTGGCTCGGCGCAAGGTTGAAGTGGCGTATGACGGCATGAGTATTGTGCTGTAGCGGATGGCCTCTTCGCGGGCAAGCCTCGCTCCTACAGTGATCGCGTACCCCTGTAGGAGCGAGGCTTGCCCGCGAAGGCGTCGGACCAGACACCAGAGAACCCACCGGTCATACCCGGAGAACCGCAATGACTGACACCCCAATGCCCCCCGCCGAATTCGAAGCGGCCCTGCTCGCCAAGGGCGCCTATTACCACATCCATCACCCGTATCACGTGGCGATGTATGAAGGCCGGGCGACCCGCGAGCAGATCCAGGGCTGGGTCGCGAATCGTTTCTACTATCAGGTGAACATTCCCCTGAAAGACGCCGCGATCCTCGCCAACTGCCCGGACCGTGAAATCCGTCGCGAGTGGATTCAGCGCCTGCTGGACCATGACGGCGCCCCCGGTGAAGACGGCGGCATCGAAGCCTGGCTGCGTCTGGGCCAAGCTGTCGGCCTCGACCCGGATCAGCTGCGCTCGCAGGAGTTGGTCTTGCCCGGCGTGCGGTTCGCCGTGGACGCCTACGTCAACTTCGCCCGCCGGGCCAGTTGGCAGGAAGCCGCCAGCAGCTCGCTGACCGAGTTGTTCGCGCCGCAGATCCACCAATCGCGCCTCGACAGCTGGCCGCAGCATTACCCGTGGATCGACCCGACCGGTTACGAGTATTTCCGCACGCGCCTCGGCCAGGCACGCCGGGATGTAGAGCACGGTCTGGCGATTACGTTGCAGCACTACACGACGCGGGAAGGCCAGGCGCGCATGCTGGAAATTCTCCAGTTCAAACTGGACATCCTTTGGAGCATGCTCGATGCCATGAGCATGGCCTACGAATTGAACCGCCCGCCGTATCACAGCGTGACCGACCAGCGGGTCTGGCATAAAGGAATCACCTTATGAGTTTCGATCGCAGCAAGACCCCGACCTGGCGTCAGGGCTACCGCTATCAGTACGAACCGGCGCAGAAAGGCCATGTCCTGCTCTACCCGGAAGGCATGATCAAACTCAATGAAAGCGCCGCGCTGATCGGCGGTTTGATCGACGGCGAACGTGACGTAGCGGCGATCATTGCCGAACTGGACGCGAAGTTCCCCGGCGTGCCCGAGCTCGGTGAAGACATCGAGCAATTCATGGAGGTTGCCCGTGCTCAGCACTGGATCGAACTTGCCTGATTCCGTGTCGGACAAGTTACCGCCTAAACCCGACATCGGCCTGCCACTGTGGTTGCTCGCCGAGCTGACGTATCGCTGCCCGCTGCAATGCCCGTACTGCTCCAACCCGCTGGACTTCGCCGAACAAGGCAAAGAGTTGAGCACTGAACAGTGGATCAAAGTGTTCCGCGAAGCTCGGGAAATGGGCGCCGCACAACTGGGCTTTTCAGGTGGTGAACCGCTGGTGCGCCAGGACCTCGCCGAACTCATCGCCGAGGCGCGCAAGTTGGGTTTCTACACCAACCTGATCACGTCCGGCATCGGCCTCACCGAGCAGAAAATCAGCGACTTCAAGAAAGCCGGCCTGGACCACATTCAGATCAGTTTCCAGGCCAGTGACGAGCAAGTGAATAACTTGCTGGCCGGTTCGAAAAAAGCCTTCGCCCAGAAGCTGGAAATGGCTCGCGCGGTGAAAGCCCACGGCTATCCGATGGTGCTGAACTTCGTCACCCATCGGCACAACATCGACAAGATCGACCGGATCATCGAACTGTGCATCGCCCTTGAGGCCGACTTCGTCGAACTCGCGACGTGCCAGTTTTACGGTTGGGCCCAGCTCAACCGGGTCGGCCTGTTGCCGACTCGGGAACAACTGGTCCGAGCCGAGCGCATCACCAATGAATACCGCGCCAAGCTCGAAGCCGAAGGGCATCCGTGCAAGCTGATTTTCGTCACACCGGACTACTACGAAGAACGCCCGAAAGCCTGCATGAACGGCTGGGGCAGCATTTTTCTTACGGTCACGCCAGACGGAACCGCACTGCCGTGTCACGGTGCCCGACAGATGCCGGTGCAGTTTCCCAATGTGCGCGACCACAGCATGCAGCACATCTGGTACGACTCGTTCGGCTTCAACCGCTTTCGCGGTTACGACTGGATGCCCGAGCCGTGCCGCTCCTGCGACGAGAAAGAAAAAGACTTCGGCGGCTGCCGCTGCCAGGCATTCATGCTCACGGGTGACGCGAGCAATGCCGACCCGGTGTGCAGCAAGTCGCAACATCACGGCGTGATTCTCAAGGCCCGCGAAGAAGCCGAACACGCGACCCAGACCATCGAACAACTGGCCTTTCGCAATGAACGAAACTCACGCCTCATCGCTAAAAGCTGAACCCTTCAGCGCCTCCCGGGCCGTCGCTGCCGGTATCGACTTCGCAGAACTGCTGGTCGGCCAGCATGGCCTGTTCTGGAACGAATACCGCCCCGAGGATTCCGCCTGCAGGGTCTGGCATTGGCGCGAAGGCCAGGCCCGTTGCCTGACACCAGCGGGTTTCAGCGTGCGCAGTCGGGTGTACGAATATGGCGGTGGCGCGTTTTGTCTGACGGATGACGGGATTGTTTTCGTCAACGAAGCGGACCAGCAACTCTATCGGCAATCGCTGGCGGGCGAGACGCCTGAGGTGCTGACCTCAAGTGAATGCCGTTACGGCGATCTGCAATTTGCCAATGGCCGGGTGCTCGCGGTTGAAGAGAACCGTGACCGCCATCGTCTGGTCGCGATCGACGTGGCTGACGGCAGGCGTCATCTGCTGGCCGAGGGCGCCGATTTCTATGCCGCGCCGACATTGAGTCCTGACTCGCAACGATTGGCGTGGATCGAATGGAGCCGCCCGGATCAGCCATGGACTGCCACTCGCTTGATGGTTGCCGAGCGCAAGAACGATGGGGGCTTTGCTCAACCGCGTTGTGTGGCCGGCGACGGGGTGCAGGAGTCACTGCAACAACCCCGTTTCGATAGCGGCGGCCGCCTGTTTTGCCTGACGGATCGCGGCGGCTACTGGCAGCCTTGGGTGGAATCCGCAGAAGGCCTGAGCCCGTTGCCGAGTGCCGCCGCTGATCATGGGCCAGCCCCGTGGCAGCTGGGTGGCAGCACCTGGTTGCCGCTAAGCGAAAGCAGCTACTTGGCCAGCTGGACCGAAGGCGGGTTTGGCAAACTGGGGCTTTGCGGTGACACCGCTGAAGATTTCACCGGTGATTACAGTCGCTTTCGCCATCTCGCACTGGATGAGCAATTTATCTACTGCATCGCGGCATCGCCGGTCAGTTCGTCGGCGGTGATCGCAATCGAGCGCGATACCCGTCAGGTCAAAATCCTCGCCGGCGGTATTGCACCGTTGCCCGCCGAGCACATCAGCGTCCCGCAAACCTTGCGCTACCCGAGTGGTTCGGGCGAGGCCCACGGCTTCTTCTATCCGCCGATGACCGGCGAGGCGAAACCGCCGCTGGTGGTGTTCATCCATGGCGGCCCAACCTCGGCCTGCTACCCGATGCTTGATCCACGTATCCAGTACTGGGCGCAACGCGGCTTCGCCGTGGCCGATCTCAACTACCGCGGCAGCAGTGGCTATGGCCGGGCGTATCGCCAGGCGCTGCATTTGAGTTGGGGTGACGTGGATGTCGAAGATGCCTGCGCGGTGGTTGCTCATCTCGCTGAACGAGGATTGATCGATAGCGACAAGGCATTTATTCGCGGTGGCAGTGCCGGCGGTTACACCACGCTGTGTGCGCTGGCCTTCCACAACGTCTTCCGCGCGGGCGCCAGTCTTTACGGTGTCAGCGATCCCGTTGCACTAGGCCGGGCGACCCATAAGTTCGAAGGCGATTATCTGGATTGGCTGATTGGCGATCCGATTGAGGATGCCGAACGATACGCCGCGCGCACTCCGCTGCTGCATGCGAGCAACATCAGTGTTCCGGTGGTTTTCTTTCAAGGTGAACTGGACGCCGTGGTCGTGCCGCAACAGACCCGCGACATGGTCACGGCGCTACAGGACAACGGCATTCTGGTCGATGCGCATTACTACGCGGACGAACGTCATGGCTTTCGCAAGGCGGGGAACCAGGCCCATGCGCTGGAGCAGGAGTGGTTGTTTTATCGGCGGGTGATCGAACTCGCAAGCTGAAACCGCGTCGCGCCCTTCGCGGGCAAGCCTCGCTCCTACAGGTACCGTGTTATCCCCGTAGGAGCGAGTCTTGCCCGCGAAAGCGATCTATCTGACGCCGCAGAACTCAGCGCTTGGCGATGATGTACACCGCATGCACGATCCCCGGAATGTAACCGCACAGCGTCAGCAGAATATTCAGCCAGAACGCGCCGGCGAAACCGACCTGCAGAAACACACCCAGTGGTGGCAACAGAATGGCAATGATGATGCGAATGAAATCCATGGGGCAGCTCCTGATTTGAAGTGGGCTCGTGAAAGCCCTACAGCTAATCGACCTGCGGTGACCGTCAGGGTTCAAGTACGGCAGATCTGGCAGACACAACGGGCTGAACGCTTGAACAACTCGAACACGCTCGACGGGTTGAGCTGAATACTTTTCTGCGGGCAAAAGAAAACCCCGCCGAAGCGGGGCTTTGCAGACTGTTTCCCTGACATCCATTTCACTCCGCCGTCCTGGCAGAATCCTACGTGTCCGTGTTGTTGCTTTGCGCTTCCTGCGCGACGTCCATGTGAAGTAGATTAGCTCTGGATCCAATTTTCGCCTATGGGAGAACAGCAGCACGTCATGTAAGAGAATGCTTACATGACGCGACTCCGTCAGAACTGTGCAGCGTCCAGCAGGAACAGCGATTCGCTACCCGCCTTCACCGACGCACTCAACGAGTGAATACGCGGCAACAGACGGGCGAAATAGAACCGCGCCGTCCCCAGCTTGCTCGCGTAGAAGTCGTCCTGCGCCTCTTTGCCGAAGGCCGCCTTGGCCATCAGCGCCCACATGTAGGCGTAAGCCACGTAACCAAAAGCTTGCAGGTACTCGACCGACGCCGCGCCGATTTCGTTCGGGTTGTTTTTCGCCCGGTCCAGCAACCACGAAGTCAGCTCGTCGAGGGTGGTCACGGCATCGTTCAGCGGCTTGGTGAACTCCGCCAGGTCAGCGCTGGCGGTGGCGGTGAAATGACGGATCTCATCCGCGAACAGGTTATAGAACGCCCCGCCCGTGCCAACGATCTTGCGCCCTACCAGGTCCAGCGCCTGAATGCCGTTGGTGCCTTCGTAGATCTGGGTGATGCGCACGTCGCGCACCAGTTGTTCCTGGCCCCACTCACGGATGTAACCGTGGCCGCCAAAAACCTGCTGGCCGTGCACGGTGGTTTCCAGACCGAGGTCGGTCAGGAACGCCTTGGCAACCGGCGTCAGCAGCGCAACCAGATCTTCCGCGCGTTTGCGGGTGGTCGCGTCTTCGCTGAACTTGGCGGTGTCCAGCTGCATGGCCACGTAAGTGGAGAACGCACGGCCGCCTTCGTTCGAGGCTTTCATGGTCAGCAGCATGCGACGCACGTCCGGGTGGACGATGATCGGGTCAGCGACCTTGTCCTTGTTCTGCGCGCCGGTCGGCGAACGGCTTTGCAGACGGTCGCGGGCGTATTCGACGGCGTTCTGGTACGAGCGCTCGCCGGTGGCCAGGCCTTGGATGCCGACGCCCAGACGCTCGTAGTTCATCATGGTGAACATCGCCGCCAGGCCTTTGTTCGGCTCGCCGATCAGGTAACCCACGGCTTCATCGAAGTTCATCACGCACGTCGCGGAGGCCTGGATGCCCATCTTGTGTTCGATCGAACCGCAATTCGCCGGGTTACGCGCGCCCAGGCTGCCATCGGCATTGACCATGAACTTCGGCACCAGGAACAACGAAATGCCCTTCGGCCCCGCCGGTGCGTCCGGCAGTTTGGCCAGCACCAGATGGATGATGTTCTCGGTCAGGTCGTGCTCACCGCCGGTGATGAAGATCTTGGTGCCGCTGACTTTGTAGGAACCATCGGCCTGAGGTTCGGCCTTGGTGCGGATGATCCCCAGGTCCGTACCGGCATGCGGCTCGGTCAGGCACATGGAACCGGCCCAGACGCCGGCGTACATGTTCGGCAGGTACGCGGCTTTCAGTTCTTCACTGGCGTGGGCGTTGATCGACAGGCAGGCGCCGGCGGTCAGCATCGGGTACAGACCGAACGACAGGCTGGCGGAGTTGACCATTTCTTCGACTTGCGCCGACACGGCCTTGGGCATGCCCATGCCGCCGTAGGTCGGATCGCCACCGACACCGACCCAGCCGCCTTCAGCGTATGTCTGATAAGCCTGTGGGAAACCGGCCGGCGTGGTGACGGCACCGTCCGCCCAATGGCAACCTTCTTCGTCAGCCGCACGGCTCAGGGGCGCGATGCTTTTGCTGGTGACCTTGCCGGCTTCTTCGAGAATGGCTTCGACGGTTTCAGCATCAACGGTCTCGGCCAGCGCAGGCAGCTCCGCCCAGAGTTTGGCGACCTCGAAGACTTCATTGAGGACGAAGCGCATATCGCGCAGGGGCGCTTTGTAGTCAGCCATGGCAAACCTCGCAAGATCTAAACAGGTGATTCGTGGGAATGATGTTTTCGTTGGGTTCGAGTGTAACCCAACAACTTTTGCGACACATAGGGTCAGGCCGTGACCGTTTTGTAATTTTTAGTCAGCAGTATTCCAGCTGAGCAGTTCTCGCCTGCAAGAACGCATTCACGGGCAAGCCTTGCTCCTACAGGTCCTTTGTCGTGCACATAGGGTGCAAACGACACTTAACCTGTAGGAGCAAGGCTTGCCCGCGAAGCTTTTAACAATCGTCAGAGCGCAAATAACTCCGCCGGTAGCTTCATCAGGCAATCACTCCCGGCCTCTATCGCCGCCCGATGAGCGGCAGTACGCGGCAACAATCGCTTGAAGTAAAACTCGCTGGTCGCCAGTTTGCCCTGGCAATAATCGGCATCACCGCTGCCCGCGTCGAGTTGCGACTGGGCCACCAGCGCCATGCGCAGCCACAGATAGCCGAGGATGATGTAACCGCTGTACATCAAGTAATCCACCGACGCTGCACCGACTTCGTCCGGATTCCTCATCGCGGCCATGCCGACCTTGGTGGTCAACTCGCCCCACTGCTGATTCAGTTCGTTGAGTTGTACAACGTAGCTTGCGAGTTGCGGGTGATCAGCGTTCGCCGCACAGAACTTATGGACGATTTTGGTGAAGCCACGCAGCAGTTTGCCTTGGCTGCCGAGCACTTTGCGCCCGAGCAAATCCAGCGCCTGAATGCCGTTGGTGCCTTCGTAGATCGGCGCGATCCGGCAGTCGCGAACCAACTGCTCCATGCCCCATTCACGGATAAAGCCGTGACCGCCAAACACCTGCATGCCGTGGTTGGTGACTTCCAGACCGGTGTCAGTCATGAAGGCTTTGCAGATCGGCGTCAGGAAGGCCAACAGGTCTTCGGCGTCCTGACGCGCCGTTTCATCTGGACTCAGGTGTGCAACGTCCAGCAGCTGCGCAGTGAAATAGGTCAGCGCGCGGTTGCCTTCGTTGAAGGCTTTCATGGTCAGCAACATCCTGCGCACGTCAGGATGAACAATGATCGGGTCAGCGGCTTTTTCCGGCGCTTTGGGACCGGTCAGCGCGCGCATTTGCAGGCGATCGTTGGCGTACTTGATGGCTCCCTGGAAACTCGCCTCACCCAGACACAACCCCTGCATGCCGGTGCCGAGCCGCGCGTGGTTCATCATGGTGAACATGCAGTTCAAGCCCTTGTTCGGCTCGCCGATCAAGAAGCCCTTGGCTTCGTCAAAGTTCAGCACGCAGGTGGCCGAGGCCTTGATGCCCATTTTGTGTTCGATCGAGCCACAGGAAACGCCGTTGCGCTCGCCGGCTTCACCCTCGGCATCGGGTAGGAATTTGGGAACGATGAACAGGGAAATGCCTTTGGTGCCTGCCGGAGCATCTGGCAGTTTCGCCAACACCAGATGAATGATGTTGTCGCTCATGTCGTGTTCGCCGGCCGAGATGAAGATCTTGCTGCCGGAAATTGCGTAGCTGCCGTCGGCGGAAGGGACGGCGCGGGTTTTGATGATGCCCAGGTCAGTGCCGCAATGCGCCTCGGTCAGGCACATGGTGCCGGTCCATTGGCCAGCCGTCAGTTTGCTCAGGTAGGTGTTCTTCTGATCTTCGGTGCCGTGGGCGTGGATGGCCGACATCGCGCCGTGGGTCAAGCCGGGGTACATGCCCCACGAGGTATTGCTGGAACCGACCATTTCACTGATGACCAGGCCCAGGGAACTTGGTAAACCCTGTCCGCCATACGCCGGGTCAGCTGCCAGACCGTGCCAGCCACCTTCCACGTACTGTGCGAAAGCCTGCTTGAAGCCTGTAGGCGTTGTCACCACACCGTTGTCGAAATGGCAGCCTTCTTCGTCGCCGCTGCGATTCAACGGTGCGAGAACGTTCTCGCAGAACTTCGCGCCTTCTTCGAGGATCGCATTGACCATGTCCGGGCTGGCATCGGTGGCGCCGAGCGCGGCGTAGTTGGCGTGGAAGTCGAAGACGTGGTCGATCAGAAAGCGCATGTCGCGCAGGGGAGCTTTGTATTCGGGCATGGTCGTTTCTCCGTCAGCAGATCGTTCAAACCTACTGCTGCCCACCCTGCCTCACAATCACAGTCCAGACGCTGAATGCGCCATCATCACTCAACCCGCAGCGGCGTCCATGCGCACCGCGCCACGGCGAGTCTGACCGAAGGCCACCACACAATTTCGCCCGGCGCCCTTGGCGCTGTAGAGCGCTTCGTCAGCGGACTTGAGCACTTTTTCGGGGGTGCGCTGCTCCACGCGTTCGGCGACGCCGATGCTCACGGTCACCGACACGCTTGAAGCGCCCGGCCCCGCGCGACGCTGACGCCCCTGTTGGTCGTCTTGCGGGCGGGCGTCTTGGTTGCGCAGTTGAATGTTGTACGTGGCGATGGACTCGCGGATGACTTCCAGGTGCGGCATGCACTCTTCCAGTGTCTTGCCCGCGAACACCAGGGCAAATTCTTCACCGCCGTAGCGATACGCCCTACCGCCTCCACCGATTTTCGACAGCTTGCTGGCGACCAGTCGCAAGACCTGGTCGCCGACATCGTGACCGTGGGTGTCGTTGAATTTCTTGAAGTGATCGACGTCGCTCATGGCCAGCACGTAATTGCGCCCCAGCCGCTGCATCCGCTCGTTCAAGGCGCGGCGCCCCGGCAGGCCGGTAAGCTCGTCGCGGAAGGCCATTTGATAGGCTTCGTGGGCAACCGCGGCGGCAATCATCAACATCACCTGGCTGCACATGATGTTCAAGGTGAAGGGCAGGATGAAGGTTTTCGGCAGCGCCCAAAACAACCCGAGCAAGCCGACCAGCTGTGCGGCGTGCAAGGGTCTCGGGTTACGCCAGTATTGCCAGCTCAGCAGCAGGAACGAGGCAATGAACACGGGATAGGACAACTGGATCAGGCTCATCCAGGCGCCATGCAGCGCTGGCCAGCGGATTTCCGACAGCCACATCAACAAGGCCTGGGGATAACTTTGCTCCAGCCCCAACGCGACACTGCCGACGGCCAGCAATACCGCGAAGCGCGCCACCATGTCCTGAAACAAATGAGTGCGTTCCTGCCAGGCGGCGAAAACACCGAACAACAGCGGCAGCAACAGGCAACACAGGTGGAAAACCACCGCTGCGTCATCTCGGACCTTGCCGTTGTCGCGGTAATAATCGGTCTGGGTGTCGAGCAGAAAGTAGGCGATGTACACCGTCACCATCAGAAACAGCTCGCGCTGACGTCGGTAAACCGCGCAGTACGCACCGCCGAGCAACAGCACCAGGGTCGGCAGCACGTTGAACAGCGAAGTGAAAAAGACGTTGAGGTCCTTGATGTAGGCGGCCGCAAGCCCCGCAAGTAAAAGCAGTAACGACGGTAGGAAATGGCTGAAACGTACAGCGGAAGAACGCGGCAAGGGTAAAGCTCCGACCGTCATGACAATAGATGGCATTGTGCCCACCTACTGTAACGGCAGAAATGCCGACTTACTGAGTCGTTGGCCAAGGTTTTTTTAGCGGTTGCGATATTGGCTATCTGCAGGGCGGCCAGTTTTGGGTCACGGGTGGCTGTATTGTTTTGAAAAGCAAAAAAAAACCGCCACCCCCGAAGGAGTAGCGGCTTCATGAAGATCTACGTTAAGGCTTAGTAGCCCAGCGCGAAGTTCTCTTCTTTCATGTCCATCAAGTTGTTGGCACCCGACAACATGGTTGCAACGTGAGTGCGGGTACGCGGCAGGATGCGCTGGAAGTAGAAGCGCGCAGTCTGCAGCTTGGCGGTGTAGAACGCCTCTTCGGAAGTGCCGGCAGCCAGTTTCTCGGCAGCCAGACGCGCCATGTCAGCCCAGAAGTAGGCCAGACAGGCGTAACCGGAGTACATCAAGTAGTCCACCGACGCCGCGCCGACTTCTTCGCGATCCTTCATGGCAGCCATACCGACCTTCATGGTCAGATCGCCCCATTCTTTGTTCAGCGCAGCCAATGGCTCGACGAACTCCTTGACCGCTTCATTGCCTTCGTTGGTCTGGCAGAACTTGTGGACGATCTTGGTGAAGCCTTTCAGAGCCTCGCCTTGAGTCATCAGCACTTTACGGCCCAGCAGGTCGAGTGCCTGGATACCGGTGGTGCCTTCGTACAGCATCGAAATGCGGCTGTCGCGAACGTTCTGCTCCATGCCCCACTCGGCGATGAAGCCGTGGCCGCCGTAAATTTGCACGCCGTGGTTGGCGGATTCGAAGCCGACTTCAGTCATGAAGGCTTTGGCGATTGGAGTCATGAAGGCCAGCAGTGCGTCGGCTTTCTTCTTCTCTTCTTCGTCTACGCCGTATTTGACGATGTCGACTTGCTTGGCGGTGAAGTAAACCATCGCGCGGTTGCCTTCGGCGAACGCTTTCATGGTCAGCAGCATGCGACGTACATCAGGGTGAACGATGATCGGGTCAGCGGCTTTTTCCGGCGCTTTCGGGCCAGTCAGCGAGCGCATTTGCAGACGATCGCGAGCGTATTTCAGGCCGCCCTGGAAGCCGATCTCGGCGTGGGCCAGACCTTGCAGCGCGGTGCCCAGACGAGCGGTGTTCATAAAGGTGAACATGCAGTTCAGGCCTTTGTTCGCCGGGCCGATCAGGTAACCGGTGGCCGCGTCGAAGTTCATCACGCAAGTGGCGTTGCCGTGGATGCCCATTTTGTGTTCCAGGGAACCACAGCTCACGGCGTTACGTGCGCCGATCGAACCGTCAGCGTTCGGCATGAACTTCGGCACGATGAACAGGGAAATGCCTTTGGTGCCAGCCGGTGCATCCGGCAGGCGGGCCAGCACGATGTGGACGATGTTGTCGGCCATGTCGTGTTCACCGGCCGAGATGAAGATCTTGGTGCCGGAGACTTTGTAGGAACCGTCGGCCTGAGGTTCGGCCTTGGTGCGCAGCATGCCCAGGTCGGTGCCGCAGTGCGGTTCGGTCAGGCACATGGTGCCGGTCCACTCGCCGGAAACCAGTTTGGTCAAATAGGCTTCTTGCTGCTCAGGGGTGCCGTGCTCGGAGATGGTGTTCATCGCGCCGTGCGACAGGCCTGGGTACATGCCCCACGACCAGTTGGCTTCGCCAACCATTTCGCTGACGGCCAGACCCAGAGACTCCGGCAGGCCCTGGCCGCCGTGTTCTACGTCGTGGGCCAAGCTTGGCCAGCCGCCTTCAACGAATTGCTTGTAGGCTTCTTTGAAGCCAGTCGGGGTTTTAACGCCGGACTCGCTCCAGGTGCAGCCTTCGGTGTCACCCACGCGGTTCAGCGGAGCCAGCACCTGCTCACAAAACTTGGCGCCTTCTTCAAGAATGGCGCTAACCATGTCTGGAGTTGCGTCTGCGCAAGCCGGAAGGCTCTGATAGTGCGCTTCGTAGCCGAGCAGTTCGTCACGAACGAAGCGAATATCACGCAAGGGGGCCTTGTAGTCAGGCATAGCGATAAACCTCTGCTGATGTAACCGGGAATGAACGACCGTGTTGATTTGTTGTGACGGTCAAACAGTTGTTTGAAACATACGTTTACGCCCAAATCTTGTCAAGCGCCGATCTTTTGCCGTTCGTCATCGCGCCGCCAAATGCCGGACACGCAGCCGCGCTGCCGCCGTTGACAACGCAACAGGCCCTGTAGGAAAGATTAGTTGAGGGAGAAGGACTTACGTATAAAAACGCCGCGAATAGTCGCGGCGTTGGCAGGACGGATTCAGCGAGGGGTCAAGCGAAAGTATCGATCAACGTCCCAAGCATTTCATCGGAAGCCTTGGCGACTTTGGCGCCCGCCTCAACCTGAAACTTGCCCTGTGCCATCTCGACCATGCTGCTGGCCACGTCCGATTGCTGACTGCGATCTACCGAACGCAGGCGGTCTACCTGAACCTCGGAAGACTGGCTGGTTACCGAACGCTCGATGGTGCTGCTGGCAATCTGGCTGGAAGCCTGATCGACACGGTTCTGCCCTGTCTGAATAGTGCTCAGACCGGCATAAAAAGCGGTGTTTCCTGAGATTTCCATAGGGGAACTCGTCCTACAAAGGATTAACTTTGGCCATTGAACCAGACCTGATGGCAAAAGGCCCGACAAAAACACTAATGGCACAGTGCCTTGTCATAGGCAAAACCTCAATCCAGCAGATCCAGTTGCAAATGTTCCGCCACCGCTTCGGCCGTCACCAACTTGAGTTTCGGCACTCGCCCAAGGCAAGGTGCCGGGATCCGCTCAGCGAGAGTCGCGAGGTTCTCTTCCAGGCGCGAAGTCTTCGGATCGATGATATTGGCCACCCACCCCGCCAGCTGCAAACCGTCCTGGGCAATCGCCTCGGCGGTCAGCAGCGCATGATTGATGCAACCCAGGCGCACGCCGACCACCAGAATCACCGGCAGATCCAGCGCCATCGCCAGATCCGACAGATTGGCCTGATCCGCCAACGGCACGCGCCAGCCGCCGGCGCCTTCGATCAAGGTGAAATCCGCCTGCATGTCGAGAATTTCGCGCATCGGCGCCAACAGTGACTGCACCGTCAGCGCTACGCCCGCCTCCCGCGCGGCCAGGTGCGGAGCGATCGGCGGTTCGAATGCCACCGGGTTGACCTGTGCATAAGTCAGCGGCAATGAGCACTCGGCCAGCAACGCCAGCGCATCGGAATTACGCAAACCCTTGGGCGTCACATCGCAGCCGGAAGCGACCGGCTTGCCCGCTGCCGTGCTCATGCCCGCCGACCGCGCGGCATGCAACAAACCTGCAGCAATGGTGGTCTTGCCGACATCAGTGTCCGTGCCGGTGATGAAATAAGCAGCGCTCATATGGTTTTCTCCAACACGGCGTAGACCACCTGATAAGTCGCCGGCAATCCTTCGGCCTGACGAAACTGCTCATAAGCCTCGACCAAGCCGAGGATCCGCGCCCGACCGGTCAAACCGCCCGGCCGACCGGGGTTCAAGTTGTGCGCACCCAACGCCTTGAGTTCATGCGTCAGGCTGCGCACGTCCGGGTAATGCAACACGTGAGGACGAGTTCCGAGACTGACAACCCTCAAGCCACTGGCCGCGCACAGCTGTTGATAAATACCGAACTCGCGGAAGCGATTGACGTGCACCATGCCATCCACTTGACGCCAGCTGTCACGCAACTCAAATAGCGTTCCTACACAAAGACTGGCAAACGCGAAAATCCCACCCGGCTTCAGTGCCCGATATGCCTCACTGAGCACCGATTCGAAATCCGCGCACCACTGCACCGCCAGGCTGGAGAAGATCAGATCACAGGTCGAATCCTGCAGCGGCAAACGCTCCGCGTCCCCGGCGATGAAATGGCTGGCGCCGCCCAATGGCCGGGCGTGGTTGAGCATGCCCTCGGCGATGTCCATTGCCAGTCCGTTGCCCGAAGGAAAGCGCTCGCCCAATGCCCGGCTGAAATGCCCGGTACCGCAACCCAGATCCAGCCAGACACCCGGCACAAAATCACCGGGCAAACGGCTCAACAACTGGCTGCCGACATCGCGCTGCAATTCGGCGACGCTGTCGTAACTCGCCGCCGCGCGGGAGAAGGATGCCGCCACCTGACGCTTGTCGGGCAAACCGCCGGGCAGATTGGGGAGGGATAAATCAGTCATCACCGGACTCGTGCAAAAAGGCCTGGATCGCCCCCGCCACACCGTGGGGATCTTCCAGAAGAAACGCATGGCTGGCCTGTTCAATCAGGCCGATTTCGACATCCGGCAGCAAGGCCAGAAGGTCTCCGGCCGCTTCGGCCGGGACCAGGCCGTCGAGCCCGGCGAACAGATGTAATTGCGGGCCACGAAACGCCTGCAACGCCTGGCGGGTATCCAGTTGTGCGAGCACTTCCAGTCCGCTCATCAATATCGAAGCGGAGGCATTTGGCGCACCACCGAGCAACAGACGCGACAGTCCGCGCGGGTCTTCGGCCCCTTGAGCGCAGAGGAGGGAAAAGCGCTTCAGCGTCATCCGCGGATCGGCCTTGCAGCCGGCCAGGAACGCGTCGAAGGTTTCGCCAGGCATCGCGCTCGGCCATAGCTCATGGGCGACAAAAGAAGGATTGCTCGCCAAGGTCAGCAAGCCGCAGCAACGGTCACCACGACGCGCCGCCAACTCAGACGCAAGCATGCCGCCAAGGGACCAGCCACCGAGCCAAGCGTCTTGCGGGATCGTCGAATCCAGCTCATCGATCCATTCCTCAAGATCGCTCGATTCCAGTTCCGGCAACGGCTCGATCTCGACCCGCAGATGCTCATCCAACCCCTGCAAGGCGGCCGCCAAAGGCTCCAGCGGTGAAATCCCGAGACCCCAACCGGGCAGCAGAATCAGTCGATCACGCATGGCTTGGCTCCGGTCCCAGTTGTTGAAAACAATCGGCCAGTCCATTCAACAATAGCTGCACCTGCGCTTCACTGTGGGCGGCGGTCAGGGTCACGCGCAGACGGGCGCTGCCGGCGGGCACGGTGGGCGGTCGAATCGCCGTGACCATCAGCCCGCGCTCGCGCAGCATCTGCGACAGTCGCATCGCACGCCCGGCATCGCCGATCATGATCGGCTGGATCGGCGTGAAGCTGTCCATCAGCTCCAGGCCGATTTGCTCGGCACCGTGGCGAAATTGGCGGATCAACGTTTTCAGATGCTCGCGTCGCCAATGTTCAGTGCGCAGCAGTTCAACGCTTTTTAGCGTTGCGCAGGCCAAGGCCGGCGGTTGGCTGGTGGTGTAAATGTAGGGGCGGGCAAACTGGATCAGGCTTTCGATCAGCTCTTCGCTGCCGGCCACAAAAGCACCTGCGGTGCCGAACGCCTTGCCGAGGGTGCCGACCAATACCGGAACGTCTTCCTGACTCAAGCCGAAATGCTCGACGATCCCGCCGCCGTTGGCGCCCAGCGGACCGAAGCCATGCGCGTCATCAACCATCAACCACGCGCCTTTGGCCTTGGCTTCCCGGGCCAGCGCCGGCAAGTCGGCGATATCGCCGTCCATGCTGAACACGCCGTCGGTGACCACCAGCGTATTGCCGGTGGCCTTCTCCAGACGCTTGGCCAGACTGGCCGCGTCGTTGTGCAGATAGCGATTGAAACGTGCGCCGGACAATAAACCGGCATCCAGCAACGACGCGTGATTGAGGCGGTCTTCCAGCACCGTATCGCCCTGCCCGATCAACGCGGTGACTGCGCCGAGGTTGGCCATGTAGCCGGTGGTGAACAGCAGCGCACGCGGGCGCCCCGTCAAATCGGCCAAGGCTTCTTCCAGCGCGTGATGCGGCGCGCTGTGGCCAATGACCAAATGCGATGCCCCGCCACCAACGCCCCAACGGGCAGCGCCGGCACGCCAGGCTTCGATCACTTGCGGGTGATTGGCCAGGCCCAGGTAGTCGTTGTTGCAGAACGCCAGCAACGGCTGACCGTCGACCACTACTTCCGGGCCTTGAGGGCTTTCGAGCAGAGGGCGCTGGCGGTAAAGGTTTTCGGCACGACGGGCAGCAAGGCGTGCGGCGAGATCGAAAGACATGCAGGCCTCGTGGATCAGAATTCAGAAGTGATGTAGCAGAACCTGTGGGAGCGAGCTTGCTCGCGATAAGGCCATGACATCCAACATCTATGTTGAATATTAAAATGCTATCGCGAGCAGGCTCACTCCTACAGGGTTTTGCATTCCTTCAGAAGGATCAGTGGAGCGTTAAACAGCCGCGTTGTAGAACTGCTCGCTGCTCTTCTGCTCAACCAGCGCCTGTTCAATCGCAGCCTGATGCACTTCGTCCGCGTGCTCTTCGCGCGCTTCCGGCAGGATCCCCAGGCGCGAGAACAGTTGCATGTCCTTGTCGGCCTGCGGGTTGGCGGTGGTCAGCAGTTTTTCGCCGTAGAAAATCGAGTTGGCACCGGCGAAGAACGCCAGGGCCTGCATCTGCTCGTTCATCGCTTCGCGGCCGGCGGACAGGCGCACGTGGGATTGCGGCATCAGGATGCGCGCGACGGCGAGCATGCGGATGAAGTCGAACGGGTCGATGTCTTCGGCATTTTCCAGCGGCGTACCAGCGACTTTCACCAGCATGTTGATCGGCACCGACTCTGGATGCTCTGGCAGGTTGGCCAGCTGGATCAGCAGATTGGCGCGGTCATCGAGGGATTCGCCCATGCCGAGGATGCCGCCGGAGCAGATCTTCATCCCCGACTCGCGCACGTAAGCCAGAGTTTGCAGGCGCTCGCTGTAAGTGCGGGTGGTGATGATGCTGCCGTAGAACTCCGGCGAGGTATCGAGGTTGTGGTTGTAGTAGTCGAGGCCGGCGTCGGCCAGCGCAACGGTCTGGTCCTGATCCAGGCGACCCAGGGTCATGCAGGTTTCCAGGCCCATGGCTTTCACGCCCTTGACCATTTCCAGCACGTAAGGCATGTCTTTGGCCGACGGGTGTTTCCACGCCGCGCCCATGCAGAAACGTGTCGAACCGATGGCCTTGGCGCGAGCGGCCTCTTCGAGAACCTTCTGCACTTCCATCAGTTTTTCTTTTTCCAGGCCGGTGTTGTAGTGACCGGACTGCGGACAATATTTGCAATCTTCCGGGCAGGCGCCGGTCTTGATCGACAGCAGCGTGGAAACCTGGACGCGGTTGGCGTCGAAATGCGCGCGGTGCACCGTCTGCGCCTGGAACAACAGGTCGTTGAATGGCTGAACGAAGAGTGCTTTGACTTCGGCCAAAGACCAGTCATGACGCAGGGTTGCAGAGGTGCTGGCGCTCATGGGCGTTTCCTTGTTTATGCTTGGCAAGCGGCTGGGGAAGGGAATACCCACAGACGCGACACGGATGTTCGGCATATTTAAGGAAGAGTGATGCGCTGTCAACCACGATACGTAGGACCGGTTTACATCTGGCTAAACAATAACCAACACTGCTTGCTCTGCAGTGAAGCCACCGAAGACGTCAGGCCCATCTGCATAGCCTGTGAAACCGACCTGCCCTGGCTGGGCGATCACTGTCAGACCTGCGCCCTGCCCTTGCCTGCGTCGGGCCTGACGTGTGGCTCATGTTTAAAACGGCCGCCGGCTTTCGAGCGGGTCGCAGCCCCCTGGACTTACAGCTTTCCGGTGGACACATTGATCACGCGCTTCAAGCACAGCGCCAAGTGGCCGTTTGGCCGCCTGCTCGGCGAACTTCTCGCGCAATACCTGCAAAATCGCTTCGATGAGGACCTTAATCGGCCCGACGCTCTGGTCCCTGTTCCGCTTGCGGCTAAACGCCTGCGTCAACGGGGTTTCAACCAGGCCGCGATGCTCGCCCGCTGGCTCGGTGACAGCCTCAACATCCCTTGCGATGAAAAACTGCTGCTGAGGATTCAGGACACCAGCGCGCAACAGGACCTGAATGCCGACGCTCGCAAAAAGAACCTGCGCAATGCGTTTGCCCTAGTGGTCGATGCGCCGGTCAAAGGGCGGCACCTGGCGATTGTGGACGACGTGCTGACCACCGGCGCCACCACCCAGGCCCTGGCTCGCCTGTTGATGGATGCCGGAGCCGCGCGGGTCGACATCTACTGTCTGGCCCGCACGCCCAAACCCGGTGACGCAGCCTGACTGAAAACCACGTACAAAACCTGTGGGAGCGAGCCTGCTAGCTCCCACAGGGAACATGGGCTGACTTGACTCCCACGCGTCCAGCCGCCAACGTCTTCCCCATCTCCACAGCCCAAAGCACCTAGCCATGTCCTTGCCCACGCTGTTGTCCCAGCACATTGTCCGTCGCCCGCAGCGCATCGCGTTGCTGCAGCACATCGCCGAACAGGGCTCGATCACCCGCGCCGCAAAAAGTGCGGGGCTAAGTTACAAGGCGGCGTGGGACGCTATCGATGAGCTGAACAACCTCGCGCAAAAACCGCTGGTGGAACGCAGCGTCGGCGGCAAGGGCGGCGGCGGCGCCAAACTGTCCAACGAAGGCCAGCGAGTGCTGCGCCTGTATCAAAAGCTGCAAGCCTTGCAGGCCCAGGTGCTGGAAGCCGCCGAAGATGCCAGCGACCTGGACCTGCTCGGTCGGCTGATGCTCAGAACCAGCGCCCGCAATCAACTGCACGGCAAGGTCGTGGCGATCGACAACCAGGGGCACAACGACCGGGTCCGTCTTGAACTGGCCGAAGGCTTGACCCTCGATGCGCAGATCACTCACGACAGCACCCTGCGCCTGGAACTGCAGACCGGCACCGAAGTCGTGGCCCTGATCAAGGCAGGTTGGCTGGAGTTACTGGGCATCGATCAACAACCAACACCGGGCGACAACTTCCTGAATGGCACCATCGAAGAAATACTCGACGCCCAAGACGGCCCCAGCGAAGTGCGCATCGGCCTGCCCAATGGCCAGATCCTCTGCGCGCTGGCCGAGCCACTGCACTTGAGAAGCCAGGGGCTTGCCGCTGACAAACCGGTGCGGGTGCAGTTCGCGCCGTCCAACGTTTTGCTCGGTACACCGCTCTGAAACATAAGCTTCATCATTGCTCTTTAAGGTGGCTGCAAAAACCAGCAGGGAGCCTGATGTGAGCCTATTAGAAGAAAACCAGTCCACCGACCTCGAGAAAATGGTCGGCCTCAGTCGCCGTGGTTTCATCAGCGCCGGCGCCCTCTGCGGTGCGGCCATGTTCCTGGGCGGCAACCTGCTGAGCCGCAGCGTGCTGGCCGCGAGTGTCAGCGCAGGCTCCAGCAAACTGTTGGGTTTCGACAGCATCCCCGCCGCCACCAGCGACGCAATCACCCTGCCGCCAGGCTACAAGTCTTCGGTGCTGATCAGTTGGGGCCAGCCTCTGCAAAAAAACGGCCCGGCGTTCGACTTGAGCGGTAATGGCACCGCCGAGCAGCAGGAAGTCCAGTTCGGCGACAACAACGACGGCATGAGCCTGTTCGAATTCCCCGGTGAAAAAGACCGGGCGCTGATGGCGATCAACAACGAATACACCAACTATCGCTACCTCTACCCGCATGGCGGCATGCCGCAATCGGCACAAGAGGTGCGCAAGGCGCTGGCCTGCGAAGGTGTGTCGGTAATCGAAGTGCAGCGCAAGAATGGCCAGTGGCAATTCGTCCAGGGCTCGCGCTACAACCGGCGCATTCACGGCAACGCACCGATCAGCCTGAGCGGCCCGGCTGCCGGCCACGCACTGGTGAAAACCAGCGCCGATCCGCACGGCAAGAATGTCCTCGGCACCTTCCAGAACTGCGCCAACGGCAAGACGCCGTGGGGCACTTACCTGACCTGCGAAGAGAACTTCACCGACTGCTTCGGCAGCAGCAATGCCGAACAAAAGTTCGATGCCGCGCAGAAGCGCTACGGCGCAGTGGCGGCCAGCAAAGAGATCAACTGGCATCAACACGATGAGCGGTTCGACCTGGCGAAGAATCCGAACGAACTCAACCGCCACGGCTGGGTCGTGGAAATCGACCCGTTCGATCCGCAATCGACGCCGGTCAAGCGCACGGCACTGGGCCGCTTCAAACATGAAAACGCTGCGCTGGCTGAAACCCATGACGGCCACGCCGTGGTGTACATGGGCGACGACGAACGCGGCGAGTTCATCTACAAGTTCGTCAGCCGCGACAAGATCAACCACAAAAACCCCAAGGCCAACCGCGACCTGCTGGACCACGGCACGTTGTACGTGGCGCGCTTCGACGCGGGCGACGGCAATGCCGATCACCCGAAAGGCCAGGGCGAGTGGATCGAACTCACCCACGGTAAAAACGGTATCGACGCCAGCAGCGGTTTTGCCGACCAGGCCGAAGTGTTGATTCACGCGCGCCTGGCAGCCAGCGTGGTGAAGGCCACTCGCATGGACCGTCCGGAATGGATCGTCGTCAGCCCCAAGGATGGCCAGGTCTATTGCACGCTGACCAACAACGCCAAACGCGGCGAAGACGGTCAACCGGTGGGCGGGCCGAACCCCCGGGAGAAGAACGTCTACGGGCAGATCCTGCGCTGGCGCACCGACCGTGACGATCACGGTGCCAAAAGCTTTTCCTGGGACCTGTTTGTGGTCGCCGGCAACCCGGGCATCCACGCCGGTACGCCCAAGGGCGGTTCGTCGAACATCACGCCGCAGAACATGTTCAACAGCCCCGATGGCCTGGGCTTCGACAATGCCGGGCGGTTGTGGATTCTCACCGATGGCGATTCGAGCAACGCCGGGGATTTTACCGGCATGGGTAACAACCAGATGCTGTGCGCCGACCCGGTGACAGGGGAGATTCGTCGGTTCATGGTCGGGCCGGTTGGCTGCGAGGTCACGGGGATCAGCTTCTCGCCGGATCAGAAGACCTTGTTTGTCGGGATCCAGCATCCGGGGGAGAACGGTGGATCGACGTTCCCTGAGCATCTGCCGAATGGCAAGCCGCGATCTTCGGTGATGGCTATCACGCGTGAAGATGGCGGGATCGTCGGCGCCTGACAGGGCCCCATCGCGAGCAGGCTCGCTCCCACACTGGATCTGCGACACACCGCAAATCCCCTGTGGGAGCTAGCCTGCTAGCGATGGCAACACCACTCATCTCAAGCCTTAACACTAAAGAAGCCCCGTCTGCGCTACCATGCTTGGCCGGACGCGGCAGCCTGCTGCGCGCAGGAGTCAGCATGGCCCACCCGTTTGCAACCCTCACCCCAGACCTCGTGCTCGATGCCGTCGAAAGCATCGGCTTTCTCAGCGACGCCCGCATCCTGGCGCTCAACAGTTACGAGAACCGCGTCTATCAGGTCGGCATCGAAGACTCCGAGCCGCTGATCGCCAAGTTCTACCGCCCGCAGCGCTGGACCAACGAAGCGATTCTCGAAGAACACCAGTTCACCTTTGAGCTCGCCGAGTGCGACGTGCCGGTGGTGGCGCCGATGATTCACAACGGCGCCAGCCTGCATGAACATGCCGGGTTTCGTTTCACCCTGTTCCCCCGCCGTGGCGGCCGTGCGCCGGAGCCGGGCAATCTCGATCAGCTGTATCGCCTGGGCCAGTTGCTCGGCAGGCTGCACGCCGTCGGTGCGACCAAGCCGTTCGAACACCGTGAAGCGCTGGGCGTGAAGAATTTCGGTCACGATTCGCTGACCACGTTGCTCGAAGGCAATTTCGTCCCCAAGAGCCTGCTGCCGGCCTACGAGTCTGTCGCCCGCGACCTGCTCAAGCGCGTGGAAGAGGTCTACAAGGCCACGCCGCACCAGAACATCCGCATGCACGGCGATTGCCACCCCGGCAACATGATGTGCCGCGACGAGATGTTCCACATCGTCGACCTCGACGACTGTCGCATGGGCCCGGCGGTGCAGGACATTTGGATGATGCTGGCGGGGGATCGTCAGGAATGTCTGGGGCAGCTGTCGGAATTGATGGACGGCTACAACGAATTCCACGACTTCGACCCACGGGAACTGGCACTGATCGAACCGCTGCGCGCCTTGCGCCTGATGCACTACAGCGCCTGGCTCGCCCGCCGCTGGGACGACCCGGCGTTTCCGCACAGCTTTCCGTGGTTCGGCAGTGAGCGGTATTGGGGGGATCAGGTGTTGGCGTTGCGTGAGCAACTGTCTGCCCTGAACGAAGAACCCCTTAAGCTCTTCTGACCAACACATCCCCTGTAGGAGCGAGGCTTGCCCGCGAAGAACGATAACGCGGCCTGTCTGAAATACCGCGCTATCGTTCTTCGCGGGCAAGCCTCGCTCCTACAAAAAATACAACACATCTATACAATCCCCTCTTTGTTAGCTGCCTAAGCAAGGATTCTGCATGCAAGCCGCCAACCCGCGTCGCGGGTACATCCTGGGCCTGAGTGCCTACATCATCTGGGGCCTGTTCCCGATCTACTTCAAAGCCATCGCATCGGTGCCGGCCGTAGAAATCATCATCCACCGCGTGTTGTGGTCGGCGCTGTTCGGCGGCTTGTTGCTGATGGTCTGGAAACATCCGGGCTGGTGGCAGGAGCTGCGGGACAATCCTAAACGCCTGGCGGTCCTGGCCCTGAGCGGCACGCTGATTGCGGCCAA
Organism: Pseudomonas sp. LBUM1660; assembly: GCF_059695935.1. Classification (NCBI taxonomy): domain Bacteria; kingdom Pseudomonadati; phylum Pseudomonadota; class Gammaproteobacteria; order Pseudomonadales; family Pseudomonadaceae; genus Pseudomonas; species Pseudomonas sp. LBUM1660. Next base: position 5,795,198 of record NZ_CP166795.1, read on the forward strand.
CTGGCTGACCTACGTCTGGTCGGTGAACAACGGGCGCATGCTCGAGGCCAGCCTCGGTTACTACATCAATCCTTTGGTAAACGTGCTGCTGGGGATGTTGATCCTCGGCGAACGGCTGCGGCGCATGCAGTGGATCGCGGTGGGTCTGGCGGCGGTCGGTGTGGCGCAGCAGGTGTGGCAAGTCGGCAGTCTGCCGTGGGTGTCGTTGGTGCTGGCGCTGACGTTCGGCTTCTACGGCTTGATCCGCAAGCAAGCGCCCGTCAAGGCGCTGCCTGGCCTGGTGGTGGAAACCTGGATGCTGGTTCCGATTGCCATTGCCTGGCTGCTGTTCAATCAGACGGCCACAAGCGCTCAGCCCGAGTTCTGGACCACGTCCGAAGCCTGGTGGCTGGTGGCGGCCGGGCCGGTGACGCTGGTGCCGCTGGTGTGTTTCAACGCCGCCGCACGGCATCTGCCCTACACGACGCTGGGATTCCTCCAGTACCTGGCGCCGACGCTGGTGCTGTTGCAAGCCGTGCTGCTGTTTGGCGAACATTTGTCGTCCAGCACGCTGGTGGCCTTCATCTTTATATGGGCCGGCCTGGCGATTTACAGCGTCGATGCGGTGATCACTATGCGCCGCCGCAACTGATCAAAAAACACACAAACCTCTACAGACCACGTCCTTCGTGGCCTGCATTGATCCTTCCCAAGGTTATCCACAGCGTGATCCCCGCCGTTTGTGCGCAACTTGTTGAAACTGATGGTTTTTTGATCAGATCTTGAAGAAGCCCGGCCCGCGTGGGCTGGCGGGCTGTCTCTACAGGTTATCCACAGGCAGGTGCACGTTTAACTTGGATAACCCTGTCAGGGTTCACTGCGCAGCACCAATTCCACCATCAAATCGTCGGCCAGGGTTTCCAGGCGCGATTGCAAGACATCCAGCGACAAGGTCAGCGGTACTGCCAGAATCGCTTCGGCGTGGAACAACGGCTCGCTGCTCATCGGCGCCGGACGCACTTCGGTCACCAGACGCTCCAGATTCACGCCTTGTTCACTCAGCAGGCGAGTGATGTCACGGACAATCCCCGGGCGGTCATTGCCCACCAACTCCATGGCAATCGGTTTCCAGGTGCAGGATTGCTCAATGCCGCTTTCGGCGATCAGCACGCGAATGCCGTGGGCGGACAACGCCTTCAGGGCATCGACCAGCTCATCGTAGGCCTCGGCCGGCACGCCCACCCGAAGAATCCCGGCGAACTGCCCCGCCATGCGCGACATGCGGCTCTCCAGCCAGTTGCCGCCATGCTCGGCAATGCATTGGGCAATGCGCTCGACCTGCCCTGGCTTGTCCGGAGCGAAAACAGTGAGTACGAGGTGGTCCATGGCGCAGCCCTCTTTTGTTATAGAAAAAGAAGTATAGGCAAGGGTTGTTGCTGCGTTGATTCGGCGGACGCCTTCGCGGGCAAGCCTCGCTCCTACAAGGAACCACGCAACCCCTATAGGAGCGAGGCTTCCCGCGAAAGGAGCGCCGCGATGAACCTGCAAACAACAAATCGTGTACAAGTTTTTATATTTAACTGGAACAATCTAATAGTTTTTTGAGAACATCCCGTGCCCCGACGTGACCGCAATGCGTCACGGGGTCGCAGAACGACGTAATTAGTCTAATTTTCACAAGCGCAATTCATCATGTAGTATGCCGCAGCGCGCACTACATAACGTTGGATCGATGTCTGCCACAGGCACACTCGCAGCCCTGAAAGCCCTATCAGCAAGGCCTCAAAGCCGTTGATCGGTTCCATCCCAGCCGCCCGAAATGGCATGTACTGGTGGAGGGGGTTTGTGGTTTAAATAGCCAGAGGCTTCATTGTCAAAATTGAAGAGCTGAAAAGCGAAATAGCTGAGCAGAGTGAGGCAAGCAATGACTGAACACGTTCAAGTCGGTGGCCTGCAGGTCGCCAAAGTCCTGTTCGACTTCGTGAACAACGAAGCCATTCCCGGTACCGGCCTCACCGCCGATAAGTTCTGGGCCGGTGCCGACAAGGTCATTCATGACCTGGCGCCGAAGAACAAAGCCCTACTCGCCAAACGCGATGATTTCCAGGCTCGTATCGATGGCTGGCACCAATCCCGTGCCGGTCAATCACACGACGCGGTGGCCTATAAAGCCTTCTTGCAAGACATCGGTTATCTGCTGCCAGAAGCGGCCGATTTCCAGGCAACGACGCAAAACGTCGATGACGAAATCGCCCGCATGGCCGGTCCACAGCTCGTGGTGCCGGTGATGAATGCCCGTTTCGCGCTCAATGCCTCGAACGCCCGTTGGGGTTCGCTGTACGACGCGCTCTACGGCACCGACGCCATCAGCGAAGCCGACGGCGCGGAGAAAGGCAAAGGCTACAACAAGGTTCGCGGCGACAAAGTGATTGCCTTCGCCCGCGCCTTCCTCGACGAGGCCGCGCCATTGGCGGCCGGCTCCCACGTCGACTCCACCGGCTACAAGATCGTTGACGGCAAACTGGTGGTCGCCCTCAAAGGCGGCAGCAACACTGGCCTGCGCAACGACGCCCAACTGATCGGTTTCCACGGCGATGCAGCCGCACCGACCGCGATCCTGCTGAAAAACAACGGCCTGCATTTCGAAATCCAGGTCGATGCCAGCACCCCGGTCGGCCAGACCGACGCTGCCGGTATCAAAGACATCCTGATGGAAGCCGCGCTGACCACCATCATGGACTGCGAAGACTCCGTCGCTGCTGTCGATGCCGATGACAAAGTGGTGATCTACCGCAACTGGCTCGGCCTGATGAAGGGCGACCTGTCGGAAGAAGTCTCCAAGGGCGGTCAGACCTTTACCCGCACCATGAACGCAGACCGCACCTACACCGGTGTCGACGGTCAGGAACTGAGCCTGCATGGTCGCTCGCTATTGTTCGTGCGCAACGTCGGTCACCTGATGACCATCGATGCGATTCTCGACAAGGATGGCAACGAAGTACCGGAAGGCATCCTCGACGGCCTGATCACCAGCCTCGCGGCGATCCACAGCCTCAACGGCAACAGCTCGCGCAAGAACAGCCGTACCGGTTCGGTCTACATCGTTAAACCGAAAATGCACGGCCCGGAAGAAGCCGCGTTCACCAACGAGCTGTTCGGTCGCATCGAAGATGTGCTCGGTCTGCCGCGCAACACGCTGAAAGTCGGGATCATGGACGAGGAGCGCCGGACCACGGTCAACCTCAAGGCCTGCATCAAGGCCGCCAGCGAGCGTGTGGTGTTCATCAACACTGGTTTCCTCGACCGCACGGGCGATGAAATCCACACCTCCATGGAAGCCGGCCCGATGGTGCGCAAGGCCGACATGAAGGCCGAGAAGTGGATCGGCGCCTACGAGAACTGGAACGTCGATATCGGCCTGAGCACCGGCCTGCAAGGTCGTGCCCAGATCGGTAAAGGCATGTGGGCGATGCCCGACCTGATGGCGGCGATGCTCGAACAGAAAATCGCTCACCCGCTGGCCGGCGCCAACACCGCCTGGGTTCCATCGCCGACCGCTGCTGCGCTGCATGCGCTGCATTACCACAAGGTCGATGTGTTCGCCCGTCAGGCCGAGTTGGCCAAACGTGCGCGCGCTTCGGTGGATGACATCCTGACCATCCCGTTGGCCGTCAATCCAGACTGGACCGCAGAGCAGATCAAGAACGAACTGGACAACAACGCCCAGGGCATTCTCGGTTACGTGGTGCGCTGGATCGACCAGGGCGTGGGTTGCTCGAAGGTGCCGGACATCAACGATGTCGGCCTGATGGAAGACCGTGCGACGCTGCGTATTTCCAGCCAGCACATCGCCAACTGGCTGCGTCATGGCGTCGTCACCGAAGAACAAGTGATGGAAAGCCTCAAGCGCATGGCGCCGGTGGTTGACCGTCAGAACGCCAACGACGCGCTGTATCGCCCGCTGGCACCGAACTTCGACAGCAACATCGCCTTCCAGGCGGCGGTCGAACTGGTGGTTGAAGGCACGAAGCAGCCGAACGGCTACACCGAGCCGGTCCTGCACCGTCGTCGTCGCGAGTTCAAGGCTGCCAATGGCCTGTAACTGAAGACTGATGCCGGACAAAAAAAGGCCCTGATCGAAAGATCAGGGCCTTTTTGTTTCAAATCGGTTCCTGCACATCCATTCCCAACTCATGCTTGACCAGCGCCAACAGCTTGCCGGTATCGACAGGTTTGAGCAGGAAGTCGACCACGCTTAAATGCATGGCGGCAATCGCGTCTTGCACGTCGGCGTCGCCGGAAACAATGATGATCGGCATTGCCGCCCTTACCGACTCGCGAACTTCCCGGATCAGGTCCAGGCCACCGATGTGCCCCATGCGCAGATCGGTAATCACCAGGCCGATCGAGGGTTTCTCGCTCAACATCTTGAGTGCGATTTCACCACTGGCGGCGGTCATGCAACGAATACCGTCCAACGCGAGAATCTCCGACAACAGCTCCCGCGCGTCTTTATCGTCGTCGACGATCAGCACACGCTGCGGCGGCAAATCGGGTTCGAGCATGATTGCACTCAGCGCCTCGCGCTCGGCATCGCTCAAAATATCGTGGTCAGACATGGCTTTCTCTACGTTTTCATTTCAATTCCCTAGCTCATCCGTCAGACATCGCTAAGCAGGCCTTCAATGTGCACTTCGTCGGAAAGTTTTCCTATAGTAAATGTAGAGGTTTTTTCGCACAGTTGCGTCAGACATTTCCTAACTTCCGACGCCTGCACGCCCCGACCTAGACTTACGTCCAATGGGCACCCTGCGCGCAGGGGCCGACCATGGCTGAGTCATCCGACAACAACAATTCAAAAAAGACTGCGGTAATGGTTATGAGTAAAGAGGACGCCTTTACACAGGCAGGGAAGACCGCGGTGTTGCAGAACATCCAGGGCACTTTGCAATTCCTTCAGCGCTTCCCGCCCTTCAATCAGATGGAACACGCCCACCTGGCGTACCTGGTTGAACAATGTCAGCTGCGTTTTTATGCGCCCGGCGAGAGCATCATCAAACCGGCCGATGGACCGGTTGAGCATTTCTACATCGTCAAACAAGGCCGGGTCGTGGGTGAACGCCCGCATACGTCCAAGGACGGCACCGAAACCACCTTCGAAATCGCCACCGGCGAGTGTTTCCCCCTCGCCGCGCTGCTGGGTGAGCGTGCGACCCGCACCGAACACCTGGCGGCCGAAGACACCTTTTGCCTGCAGCTGAACAAGCTGGCGTTCATCAAACTGTTCGCACTTTCCACCACGTTTCGCGACTTTGCCCTGCGCGGTGTCAGCAGCCTGCTGGATCAGGTCAATCAGCAAGTCCAGCAAAAAGCCGTGGAAACCCTCGGCACTCAATATTCGCTGAACACGCGCCTGGGCGAATTGGCCATGCGCCATCCGGTGACCTGCAGCCCCGCCACGCCATTGCGTGAAGCCGTGACCCTGATGCATGAGCAACAGGTCGGCAGCATCGTGATTGTCGACGAGCAAAAAGCCCCGCTGGGCATTTTCACCCTGCGCGACCTGCGCCATGTGGTGGCCGACGGCACTGACGACTTCAACGAAGCGATCGAACGCCACATGACCCAGGCGCCGTTTTTCCTGTCGCCGGACCACAGCGCCTTCGATGCGGCGATCGCCATGACCGAGCGCCACATCGCCCACGTCTGCCTGGTGAAAGACCATCGATTGTGTGGCGTGGTGTCCGAGCGGGATCTGTTTTCACTGCAACGGGTCGACCTGGTGCATCTGGCGCGGACCATTCGCAGCGCGCAGAAACTGGAAAACCTGGTGGCGATGCGCGGCGAGATCGGTCAACTGGTCGAGCGCATGCTCGCGCACGGTGCCTCTTCGACCCAGATCACCCACATCATCACCTTGCTCAACGATCACACCGTGTGCCGGGTGATCGAACTGACCCTCGCCGAGAAAGGTGACCCCGGCATTCCGTTCAGCTGGTTGTGCTTCGGCAGCGAAGGCCGTCGTGAACAGACGCTGCACACCGATCAGGACAACGGCATTCTGTTCGAAGCCCGGGACGCGGCGCATGCCGCCGAAATTCGCGGCAAATTACTGCCCATTGCCCAGCAGATCAACCAAAGCCTGGCGCTCTGCGGCTTCACGCTGTGCAAGGGCAACATCATGGCCGGCAACCCCGAACTGTGTTTGTCCCGGGCCGAATGGGCGCGGCGTTTTGCGGCATTTATTCGCGACGCGACGCCGGAGAACCTGCTGGGATCGAGCATTTATTTCGACCTGCGCGTGGTCTGGGGCGACGAGCAAGGCTGCGAGCAGCTGCGTCAGGGCATTCTCGATCAAGTGAATGACAACCGGCTGTTCCAGCGGATGATGGCCGAAAACGCCTTGCGCAACCGTCCACCGGTAGGACGTTTCCGTGAGTTCGTGCTCGCGCGCAAGAATGGCGAGAAAGCCACGCTGGATCTGAAGGTCCAAGGACTGACGCCTTTCGTTGACGGCGCTCGATTGCTGGCCCTGGCCCATGGCATCGAGTCCAACAATACCCTGGAGCGCTTTCGCGAATTGGTGGCCAAAGAGGTCATTGAACGGCTGGACGGCGCCGCGTATGAAGAGGCCTACCACTTCATCCAGCAAACCCGCATGCAGCAACATCAACTACAGACCCGAGAGAACTTGCCCTACTCCAACCGGGTCGATCCGGACAGCCTCAATCATCTGGACCGCCGGATCCTGCGTGAATCCCTGCGCCAGGCTCAACGCCTGCAAAGCAGCCTGGCGCTGCGGTATCAGCTATGAGTCTGTTTTCATGGCTGCGCCCGGCAGGCCCAAGCCTGACCGGTGAACTGCAACAGCGTCTGCAACGCTTGCCCTCGGCGGCAGATCTGAGTGAATGCAGCCTGCGCGAGCAGCGCTGGGTCGTGCTCGACCTGGAAACCACCGGGCTGAACCTGAACAAGGACCGGGTGCTGTCCATCGGCGCGGTGGTGATCGAAGACGGGGCGATCGATTTCAGCCAGCAGTTCGAACGCACGCTGCAATGCGCCGATATGAAGGTGGGGCCCAGCGTGTTGATTCATGGTCTGGGGCCTAGCGCGATTGCCGCTGGCAGCGATCCGGCTCAAGCCCTGGTCGAATTCATGGAGTTCGTCGCAGACAGCCCGGTGCTGGCGTTTCATGCGCCGTTCGATCAACACATGCTTGGGCGTTCGCTGAAAGATCATTTAGGTTACAAATTGCAGCATCCGTTCCTGGATGTGGCGGACATCGCACCGTTGCTGTGTCCTCAGGCGCACATTCGCGATGCCGGGCTGGATGAGTGGATCGACTGGTTCAAGCTGGAGGTTTTCGAACGGCACAACGCCAGCGCGGATGCCTTGGCCACGGCGGAGCTGGCGTTGATTCTGTTCAGCCGCGCTCGGCAGCAGCAGATACATAGCCCGTTGAATTTGCAGCAGCGGGTGAGTCAGTGGAAACGCAGGCAGCGCGCGCCGTCCTTCTAAATCTGTGGCGCCTGTTCTGACGCCTTCGCGGGCAAGCCTCGCTTCTACAGGTTTTGTGTCGATCTGTGGAACGACGACATCCTGAGCGAGGCTTGCCCGCGAAGAACGATAACGCGGTCCAACTGAAGCCCCGCATCAAAAACCACCTGACCAGTGGCCAATTGCTTACCTCCCCCGCCTCTGCCACAATCGCGAACAATTCTCGTTAGTTAACATTTCCCAATCGGTGATGCTGCGTGTCGTCAGTCCAAAGCCCCCAAAGTGAGCTCGTTGATGCGTTATATCGCGACCATCGCGGTTGGCTATTGGCTTGGCTGCGACGCAATGTGGCCTGCCCGCAACGGGCCGAGGACCTGAGTCAGGACACCTTCGTGCGCTTGCTGGGCCGTGACGAGCTGAAGGAGCCTCGCGAACCGCGGGCGTTTCTGGTGGCGATCGCCAAGGGCCTGCTGTTCGACTATTTCCGTCGCGCAGCGCTGGAACAGGCCTACCTCACCGAATTGATGCTGATCCCCGAAGGCGAACAACCGTCGGTGGAAGAACAGCAGTTGATCCTCGAAGACCTGAAAAACATCGACCGCCTGCTCGGCAAGCTTTCAAGCAAGGCTCGAGCGGCGTTTCTCTATAACCGTCTCGACGGCCTCGGCCATGCGCAAATCGCCGAGCGCCTGGGTGTGTCGGTGCCCCGGGTTCGCCAATACCTGGCCCAAGGCATTCGTCAGTGCTACATCGCGCTGTACGGTGAGCCGGTATGAGCCCGGCCAGTTCCAAACCGGTGTCGGCCCACGTGCTCGACGCCGCGATTGCCTGGCAATTGTCCCTGGATTCCGGCAGCCCGGTGGAGCGTGAAGAATTCGCCAAATGGCACGCCGCACACGAGGAACACGCTCGGGCCTGGCGCCAGTTGGGCATGCTCGACCAGCGTTTCAGCGTCGCCAGCGGTCCTGCGCGCACGGCGTTATTGCAATCGCGCGAAAGCATCCGCCGACGGGTACGCACGCTTGGCAGTGGCCTGGCCAGCATCGTTGCAGTGATCGGCCTGGCGCTGTTCGTCGGTGATCGTTATCTGCCCATCGACTATTGGCTCGCAGACCAGCGCACCGCCACCGGCGAGCAGCGCACCCTGCGTCTGACCGACGGCACGCTGCTCAACCTCAACACCCACAGCGCGGTGGATGTTCGCTTCGATGAGAAACAGCGACTGATCATCCTTCAGGAAGGGGAAATACTCGTCGAAACCGGTCATGGCGATGCCCGGCCGTTTATCGTCGAAACCCGCGAGGGCAGCCTGCGCGCGCTGGGCACGCGGTTCCTGGTCAAGCGCGAGGACGACGGCACGCGGCTGAGCGTGTTGCGGTCCGCGGTGGCGGCCCATCCGCAGTCGAGCCCTGAAGAACAGATCCTGCGTGAAGGCCAGCAAGTGCTGATGCGCAGCAATGGCCTGGGGCCCATCGTCGCGCTGAACCTCGGCGCCGATGCCTGGACCCGCGGCATGCTGGTGGTGGACAACACACGACTGGAAGACCTGGTGCACGAACTCGGTCGATATCGACGCGGGCATTTGGGTGTTGCGCCGGAGGTGGCTGACCTGCGGATCACCGGCAGCTTCCCGCTGCACGACACCGACAAGGCCCTGAGCGCCCTGCTGCCGACCCTCCCGGTGCAGATCGAACAGCAAACGCCGTGGTGGGTGACGGTGGCGGCAAAAACGGAGGCCAAGCCCTGAGCGATGTTGCGCCTGATCGGCCGCCTTCGCGGGCAAGCCTCGCTCCTACAGGATGTCATCGCTCCACAGATCGACACAAAACCTGTAGGAGCGAGGCTTGCCCGCGAAGAGGCCCTCAACAACAGCACACATCTCGACTCAGCCCCCTCACTTACTGAATCGAAATTATTTTCATCCAGCCCTATCACTTTTGAATTCTCGTTCGGCACCTAGGCAATTGAGAAATATTTCCATTCAGGAGCCGCTGTATGTCCCGTTCGCTAGACACCTTGTTGCGCCCCAGCTTGCTGGCCGTCGCCATTGCCCTTTGCGCCCCGCTGGCCAGCAGTCCGCTGATTGCTGCTGAACAGGCGTCCAGCGTTCGCGCCTACAACCTGCCGGCCGCGCCATTGGCCAGCACGCTGAACCAGATCGCCAGCCAGGCGGGCCTCGCGCTGTCGTTGAACCCATCGCTGGCCGCGGGCAAGACCTCCGCCCCGGTCAAGGGTCAGTTCGACGCGGCCGGCGCCCTGCGTGAAGCCCTGCGCGGGTCCGGTCTGCAATTGGAACAAAGCAACGCCGGCACCTACAGCCTGATCGCCATTCCCGAGGGCACGCTGGCCCTGCCGGAAACCGCCGTCATCGGCGTCGAAAATACTGAAAGCGCCTGGGGCCCGGTGGAAGGCTACGTCGCCACGCGCACCGCCGCTGGCACCAAGACCGACACCGCGCTGGTCGAAGCGCCGCGCTCGATTTCGATCGCCACCCGCCAGCAAATGGATGATCGCAATGTGCAGAACCTCGATGACGCCGTGCGCTACATGCCCGGCATCGTCGCCAGCAGCTACGGCAGCGACACCCGCGCCGACTGGCTGCGGGTCCGGGGTTTTGAACCGACCCAGTTCCTCGACGGCCTGCCTCTGCCGAAAGGCACCTACGCCAACCCGAAACAGGAAACCTGGAACCTCGATCGCCTCGCCCTGCTGCGCGGCCCGGCGTCGTCGGTCTACGGCCAGACCCCGCCGGGTGGCTTGCTGGACATGGTCAGCCGCCGTCCAACCGCGCAAGACAGTCACGAGATCCAGCTGCAATACGGCAGCGATAACCAGCGTCAGATCAACTTCGCCAACACCGGCAAGATCGATGACGAAGGCCAGTTCCTCTATAGCCTGAGCGGCGTGGTGCGCGACAGCGGCACGCAGATCGACCACGTCGATAACAAGCGCTACAACATCGCGCCGAGCCTGACCTGGAACATCGACGAAGACACCCGGTTCACCCTGCTTACGCAATTCACCCGCGACGATACCGGCATCACCAGCCAGTTCCTGCCGGTGCAGGGCACCAAGATCGACATGCCGTTCGGCAAGGTTTCCCATCACAAGAACCTCGGCGACCCGGACTGGGAATACTACGACCGCACCTACTATGCGCTGGGCTATGCGTTCGAACATCGCTTGAACGACGTCTGGCAGTTCAAGCAGAACCTGCGTTACACCAAAACCGATCTGTCGTTTCAGGGGCTCACTGTCGGCTCGTATCCATTCACCCAGGTGGATGACGAAGGCAACGTCGGGCGCACCAGCACCATCGTCGATGAAGACATCAGCCAGTTCGCCGTGGATAACAATTTCCAGGCAGACTTCGCCACCGGCGATGTCCGTCACACGCTGCTGCTGGGGCTCGACCACCAGCGCAGCAACACCAACTACACCTCGATTTTCGGCGACGGACTGACCACCAACGTCAACAACCCGATCTATGGCCAGCCAATCGTTCGTCCGCCGCGCTCCACTGCGTTCTACGACTACAACCAGAAGACCTACCAGACCGGCCTGTACGTGCAGGACCAGATGGCCCTCGACCAATGGCGCCTGACCGTCGGCGGACGTGAGGATTGGGTCCACACCAGCACCGAGTTCTTCAACAAGGGCGACGCCACCAACACCCAGCGCGACAAGAACTTCAGCGGCAACGCGGCGATCAGCTATGTGTTTGACTCCGGCTTTGTGCCCTACCTGTCTTACGCCGAATCCTTCCAACCCACCACCGGCGCATCGGCCTCCAGCACCGAATCGTTCAAGCCGACCGAAGGCAAGCAGTGGGAATTGGGCATCAAGTATCAACCACCGGGCAGCAACACCCTGCTCAGCGCGGCGGTGTATGACCTGACCCAGAAAAATGTCTCGGTCACCACCACCGTCGGCGCCACGCCGATCACCAGCCAGACCGGCGAAGTGAAGGTCAAGGGTCTGGAGCTGGAAGCGGTGTCCGACGTCACCGAAAACCTGAAAATCATTGCCGCCTACACCCTGGCCAAATCCGAAGTGCAAAAAGGCGACAACAAAGGCAATCGCCTGCAACTGATGCCTAACCAACAGGCTTCGCTGTGGGCCGATTACACCTGGCACGCCGGCGTGCTGGACGGCTTCGGTATGGGTGCCGGCGCTCGTTACACCGGCAACACCTACGGCGACCAGGCCAACACCTGGCTGGGCAAGGCGAATGCCTACACCGTGTTCGACGCGGCGGTCCATTACGACCTCGGCCGTCTGGACAACAGCCTGAAAGGCGCGTCGCTGGCACTTAACGCCACCAACCTGCTGGACAAGGACTACATCTCCACCTGTGACAGTTTCTACTGCTACTACGGTGACCAGCGCAGCGTCGTCGCCAGTGCAACTTACAAGTGGTAATTGCCTGAGCCGAAGCTCCAAGACCCAAGCCGTCCTTCGAGTACGGCTTGGGTATTTCTGAAGGCCGTCAAATGAAAAGCAAAACTATTCGCCGCTGGTCGTTCATCCACACCTGGACCAGCCTGATCAGCACCGTGTTCCTGCTGATGCTGGCACTGACTGGCCTGCCGTTGATCTTTCACCACGAGATCGACCACTTGCTGGGCGATGCCGCCGAGTTGAAGCAGATGCCGGCGGACACTCCGCAGCTGAATTTGCAGCAGTTGGTGCAAGCGGCTGAAAAACATCGCCCCGGCGAAGTCATGCAATATTTCGGCTTTGAGGAAGAAGAGCCCAACGCGGCGATCGCCATCATGGCGGCCACCGCCGGTACCGAACCCAATTCGTCACACACTTTCATGCTCGACGCCCGCACCGGCGAAGCGCTGGAAATGCCGTCGGCCAACGGCGGTTTCATGATGGTGATGCTGCGCCTGCACGTGGACATGTTCGCCGGTCTGCCAGGCAAATTGCTGCTGGCGTTCATGGGGCTGATGTTTGTCGTGGCCATTATTTCCGGGACGGTGCTGTACCTGCCGTTCATGCGCCGCTTGAAATTCGCCACCGTGCGCCAGGACAAATCCACCCGCCTGCGCTGGCTCGACCTGCATAACCTGATCGGCGTGGTCACCCTGACTTGGGCACTGGTGGTCGGGGTGACCGGCGTGATCAGTGCCTGCGCCGACCTGCTAATCGCCGCCTGGCGCAACGACGCCCTGAGCGCGATGATCGCGCCGTACCGCGACGCGCCGCCCTTGACGCAATTGGCGCCCGCGACCCGTTTGCTCGACATCGCCAAGGAAGTCGCGCCGGGCATGCAACCCGACTTCATTGCCTTCCCCGGCACGCGGTTTTCCAGCGAACACCATTACGCCGTGTTCATGAAGGGCAGCACCCACCTGACGTCGCACCTGCTGACCCCGGTGTTGATCGACGCCAGTACCCTGCAAGTCACGGCAGTGGCCGAACGACCGTGGTACATGGACGCCATGGGCATGTCGCAACCTCTGCACTTTGGTGATTACGGCGGCATGCCGATGAAAATCCTCTGGGCGACCCTGGATGGGCTGACCATCGTCGTGCTCGGCAGCGGGGTTTATCTGTGGGTGGTGCGGCGCAAGGCGGCGAAACCTGCCCTCGAGCAAGCGGAGGCTCAAGCATGAGGCCGCGACAGTCGAGTTTCTGGAAGGTTTTCGCCACGCCCACCGTTATTGCCCTGCTCAGTGCCGCGGGGTTGTTCGCCGCGTTGCTGGGCGATGGCGTGTGGGATGCCTTGAGCTGGCTCGGCCTGGGCGTCCCCGCCTTCCTGGCCCTGCGCGGCGTTCTGCAACGCCGCTGATTTGAATTGATTGGAGGATTCCTGTAGCAGCTGCCGAGCCTGCGAGGCTGCGTCCGGCTGCGCAGCAGTCGCAAATCCTGAAACCCTGATGTTGCGTTTGCCGGGCTGCTGATCTTTTGTGGGAGCGAGCCTGCTCGCGATGGGATCGCAGCGGTCACTCAGGCAGACCGAGGTGATCCCATCGCGAGCAGGCTCGCTCGCACAGGTTTCAATCCTTGACGTTTGTCATCTTGAGCAATCGGATCAACGCGCTATGCTGCCCAGCACTGCCCAACACCGAGACGTTGCCATGTCCGCCCCCAGCATGACCCTGTTCCACAATTCGTTATCGCCCTTCGTTCGCAAAGTCATGGTGCTGTTGCACGAAACCGGTCAGACCGACCGCGTGGCGTTGCAAGACTGCGTGCTCACGCCGGTGAACCCGGACCAGACGCTCAACCAAGACAACCCGATGGGCAAGATCCCGGCCCTGCGCCTGGCCGACGGCAACGTCATTCATGACAGCCGGGTGATCCTCGATTACCTCGACCATCAACACGTCGGCAACCCGCTGATCCCCCGCGACGGTTCGGCCCGCTGGCGGCGCCTGACCCTGGCCTCCCTGGCCGACGGGATCATGGACGCTTCGGTAATGGTTCGGTATGAAGTGGCCCTGCGCACCCCGGAGAAACAGTGGGACGAATGGCTCGATGGCCAGCGCGACAAGATTCGTCGCGCGCTGGCGCTGTTGGAGAAGGATGCGATTGCCGAGCTGACCAGCCATTTTGATGTGGCGGCAATCAGTGTGGCGTGTGCGTTGGGTTACCTCGACTTGCGCCATCCGGATTTGCAATGGCGCGAGTCGAACCCGCAGCTGGCGGCCTGGTATTTCGAGGTGAGTCAGCGGCCTTCGATGGTGGCGACGACGCCGAAGGTTTAGATTTTCGCTGGCTGTCAGGGCCTCTTCGCGAGCAAGCCCGCTCCCACACTGGATCTATGTCGTTGCAAAAATGCAGTGACGAATACAAAACCAATGTGGGAGCGGGCTTGCTCGCGAATGCACCACACCGGATCTAACGGAAACAACCCGTGAATCAGCGTCACCAACACCTCCCCCTCCCGCTGATCCTCACGCAACCCAAGCGACCGGCTCATTCCACCGCTCCAAGATCAAACGCCAACGGCTTGGCCGGCTTTTGCCCGATCCCGTACCAATCCAGCTTGCGGGTCAGCACCATGAACACGCCGAGCAAGCCGAACAGCAACAAGGAGCCCATCAACAGCGCGTAATCCTCGGCACTCAACAAGCCGTAGAGCAAGCCATACAACGCCGCCAAACCCGCCGAAAAGCTCAAGCCGTGACGCACGCTGCGCAGCACATGGCAGACATAGAACCCGATCAGCAACACGCAGCCGCCGGCCGACAACAGATAGGCCAGGGCAAAACCGATGTGCTCCGACAGCGACAGCAGCAACAGGTAAAAGAACGCCAGCGCCACGCCCACCAATGCATATTGCACCGGGTGCACCGCCAGGCTTTTCAGCACTTCGAAGAGAAAGAAGCCGGCGAAGGTCAGCACGATGAACAGCAGCGCATATTTGATCGCTCGGTCGCTCTTGAGGTACTGGTCCACCGGATCGATGAAACTCACGCCAAAACTGCGGCCGTTGTACGCCTCGCAACCACCGCCGGACACGCAACTGCTCAGCGCTTCCTGCAGGTTGGTGGAGAAAAACGAGGTCTGCCAATTGGCGGTAAAACCCTGGTCAGTCACTTCACGCTGGGCCGGCAGATAATTGCCAATGAAGCTTGGGTGCGGCCAGTTGGCACTCAGCGACACTTTGCTGGTCTTGCCCACCGGAAGGATCTGCAACTGACCGGTGCCTTGCAGCCGCAAGTCGAAACCGAAGGTCAATTGCGTGGCTTGCTTGGTATCCAGCGCCGGCAACGTCACGTGTACACCTTCGCCTAACCAGCCCACCTGGGTCCCCGGAACAAAGTCCAGGCGCTGGTCATTGAGTTCGAGTTTCAGGGCGTTTTCGATGCCGCGAATGTCGCTGATACCGACGGCCAGAAACGGCTGATCGAACTGGTAATCGGCGAAGTCTTCCTTGATGCCCAGTTGCGCCGGGACCGAGAAATGCCCGCTGATGCGGTTGTCGGCGTGGAACAGCCGCGCCTCGTAAATGCCTCGGGAGCGCAGCTCGGTCTGCACCTGGCCGTCGAGCTCGAAGCGTTCCGGGAGGAAATACAGACGACCGCGTTCCTCACCGATGTCCTGGTAGCGCTGGTTGGTTTTCTCGTTGAGTTTCCAGGTGCGCACCACTTTGCGATACGGCACCACCATCAGCGGCCCGCTCAGTTGCTGGCTGTAGCTGGAACTGCGGGCAATGTCTTCGAGCACACCGTCGCGCAATTGCTGGCGGTCCTGGATGATGCCGTTGATCATCAGCAACGGGATCAGCAATAACAGAATCAGAAGGGCAATGGCCCCGAGTTTTAGGGTCAGGCTGCGGTTCATGGGACTCTCCCTGTTTGGATGGGGAGAGTCTGAGGTGGGTGTGTGGAGGCTTTGTGGGGGGAATATGGAGATTATGTGGAGACCGGGCTGGCCTGCTCGCGATGGGCCGCAACTCGGTCCTAAGCCAGGCACAACCTGACTTCCACCCCACCCTCGACATTGCCGATACTCAATGCCCCACCATGCAACTGAACCACTTCTTCCACAAAGTTAAGCCCCAACCCGGTGCTCTTGCGCCCACTGTCCGGGCGCGGCAGCGAGTAGAAACGTTCGCTCAAACGCAGCAACGCATAGTCAGGAATCGCCTCGGCCTGGTTGAACAACCTGAACTCGATCTGCTCACCGACCTGCTCGGCGCTGAACCGCAGCAGCCCCTGAGGCGCAGTGAAATCCAAAGCGTTTTCCAGCAGATTCCCCAACGCCTGACGCAACAGGAACGGCTCGCCATGCAGGGTCATATCCGGCGCAATCCGCTGTTCCACGCGCAACTGCTTGCTTTCGATCCGTGCGGCCTGAGCGCTGAGCAACTCATCCACCAAACCCGCCAACGGTATCGCCACCCGCTCTTCCAGCCCTTGGCGCTGTTCAACCTGGGCCAGGTTCAGCAGCCGCTCAATCAACTGCTGCATCCGCACGCTTTCGCTGTCGATGTTGCTCACGAAACGCTGCTGCTGAGCCAACGGCATTTCACCTTGCAGCAACTCCGCTGCACCGCGAATCGCCGCCAATGGGCTTTTCAATTCATGGGTCAGGGTGTGCACATAGCGCTCAACGTAGGCTTTGCCTTCCAGCTGCGTTCGCATCTGCTCCACCGCCGTCGCCAGTTGCTCCAGCTCCCCGCCCCGATAATGCGGCACCTCGACGCGCCGCCCTTCGCTGACGGCCTGCGCATAAGCCGTCAACCGCCGCAGCGCCGCGCTCAACCACCACGACAACAGCGCGCCGAACAGCAAGCCCAGGCCGATCAACCCGGCTCCATAGCCGAGCAGTCGACGTTCGGTGCGATCAACGTAAGGCTGCAACGAACTGTTGGGCTTGGCCACGGTGACCACGCCGAAGATCTGGCCGTTGTCGCGAATCGGCGCGCCGACGTGCATCACCGAAGAGGTCGCATCGTTCGGATCGCTGCGGGTGGAACGTGCGCCGTATTCACCGCGCAACGTCAGGTACACGTCGTTCCAGCGCGAGTAATCCTGCCCCACCGCCGTGCCACTGGAATCCAGCACGACGATGCCTTTGGCGTCGGTAACGTAGATGCGGTGGTTGACCTGGTTCTTCGGCAAGCCCCAGATGCTTGCCTTCGGCTGCCGCTCGCCATAGGCCTTGAGCAGCTCAGGCCAGCGGTTCTGGTTGAGGGTACCGGCCTTGAAATCGTCGCGCAGGATCTCGGCCATCAGGTTGGCGGTGTCGACCAGGGTTTCTTCCGTGGACTGACGCACGCCGGGGCGGATTTCTTCCATCACGGTGTTGAGCACGAAGTAACCGGTCAGGCCGATAAACAGCACGTAGACCAGGAAGATCCGGATCCCCAACGGCATCAGCTGTGCCCCGGGCTGTAACTGTAACCGAGGCCACGATGGGTCTGGATCGGTTCGGCATCGGCCTTCACCAGACGCAACTTGGCGCGCACGCTTTTGATATGGCTGTCGATGCTGCGCTCGTAACCGGCATCGGCGGCCACGCCCAGTGCATCGAGTAATTGCTCGCGACTGAAGACGCGCTCGGGTTGTTCCAGCAGGCATTGCAGCAGACGGAATTCGTGCCGGGTGAGGCTCAAGGACTGACTGCGATAGCTGATTTGCACGCGTTCGCTGTCGACACGAAACAGCGCCGATGAGGCTTCGGCCACGGGTCGCGGCGCCATGCGCTTGAGAATCGCCCGCACCCGCGCGGCGACTTCCCGGGGGCTGAACGGTTTGACCACGTAGTCGTCGGCGCCGATTTCCAGGCCCACGACGCGGTCGATTTCCGCATCACGGGCGCTGAGAAAGATCACCGGCACGTCGCTGAAACGCCGCAGTTGCTTGCAGGTCTCGAAGCCGCTGATGTCCGGCAGGCCAATGTCGAGAATGATCAGGTCAGCCGGAGTCTGGCGCTGATGCTCCAGCGCCGCCGCGCCGAGGCTCAACCAAGTGGTGGTGAACCCCTCGCCCTGCAACGCGAATATCAGGGTGTCGGCAATCGCCGCTTCGTCTTCGACAATCAGGATATGAGGCATGGCGTCCGAGCCCGGCAGTTAAGTGGGCGAACGGTGCCCCAAGCCTCTCGTTCCGTCAATCAGCAGTCGGGTTTGTCGGCCGTGAAACGCCGCGCCGGGTTCACCGCTGCGCCGAATTCACGCAAGGCCTTGGCACCGATCAACAGCGGATAGTTGAAGCTGCTGCGGTCGGTGAGGTTGACCTCGACGGTGCGCTTGACGTTACCCAGGCACAGTTCCAGATCAACCACCGGGCGCTTGGTGGGCTCGATGGCTTCCTTGTCATCCTCGTCTTCTTCGGAGCGGGTCTTGATCTTGCTGATCCGCGCGACCTTGTGTTCGTAGACCTTGTTGCTCGCGTCTTTGGTGGCGAGGCGGAAACGTACCCACTCGTCGCCGTCGCGGGTGAAGGTTTCGATGTCCTTGGCCGACAGCGATGCCGTCAGGGCACCGGTGTCCATTTTGGCTTTAAGGACTTCGCCGCCGATTTCCGGCAGCGCAATGTATTCGTAACGCCCGTACAGCGTCGGCTCAGCGGCCAGGACCGGCAGGGACACGAGGGAAAGCAGTGCAAGGAGGGATTTCACGTAATGGGCATCCTTTGGGAATTGGGGCGCAGTGGCCGAATTCTAGACCGCAAACAACAACGATAGTTGGACGACCACCTACCTTTGTGGCGAGGGAGCTTGCTCCCGTTCGGCGGCGAAGCCGTCGTAAATCCATTCATCAACCTGATGTTCCTGACAAGCCACTTCACGGAGCCTTTGGGGCCGCTTCGCAGCCCAACGGGAGCAAGCTCCCTCGCCACAGGGATCTCATCAGGCTGCAAGCATAACGAGGTAAAGGTGAAACATTCGTCACCGCCGATTTGGCCTGCCGCCCGAAGCTGCATATCATGGCGCGCCCAAAAGCTTTCAAGAGTTACTTATGCGCCGCCTGCTCACCGGCTGTTTCGTTACCCTGCTGCTATTGCTCAACACCCTGGTCCTGTTCGGGCCGCTGATGGTGTTTGCCCTGCTCAAACTGATCCTGCCCGGGCGTTTTCGCGACTACGCCTCCTGGGCGGTAATGTGGATCGCCGAAACCTGGGCCGAAATCGACAAGCTGATCTTCAAGTTATGCATCCCGACACAGTGGGACATCCGTGGTGGTGAAGGCCTGCGCGTCGATACCTCATATCTGGTCATCAGCAACCACCAATCCTGGGTCGATATCCCGGCCCTGATCCAGACCCTGAACCGCCGCACGCCGTTCTTCAAGTTCTTCCTCAAGAAAGAACTGATCTGGGTGCCGTTCCTGGGGCTGGCGTGGTGGGCCCTGGATTACCCGTTCATGAAGCGCTACACCAAGGCATTCCTGGCCAAGCACCCAGAGTTGGCCGGCAAGGATCTGGACATCACCAAAGCGGCGTGCGAGTTGTACAAGCGTCAGCCGGTGACCGTGGTCAATTACCTGGAAGGCACCCGATACACCGCAGTGAAAAGCACTCAGCAGCAGTCACCGTTCACCCACCTGCTCAAACCCAAGGCCGGCGGCGTGGCGTTTGTGCTGGCGGCAATGGGCGAACAGCTGGACGCCGTGCTCGATGTGACGGTGGTGTATCCGCAGCAGAAGATTCCGGGGTTCTGGGATTTGATCAGCGGCAACGTGCCGAGGGTCATCATCGATATCAAGACCCGCGAACTCGACCCGGCGCTGTGGCAAGGCGATTACGAAAACGACCCGGTGTTTCGTGAAACGGTCCAGAACTGGGTCAACCAGCTCTGGATCGAGAAGGATCAACGCATCGACGAATTACGCGCCGGGCATCGCTAGATCAGCTACCGGCGCCGGCGCTCCAGATCCCGCCCAGGCTTTCCAGCAATGGACCGCCAACGCCCTGATCGCCGAGATATTTGAGGAGTACCGGAGCAAACTGGCCGACCATGCTGCCGTCCATCCCCAGGGCGCCGAACGCGCTGTTCAGGTCGCTGGTGTTCTTCACATTGCCCAGCGCGTTTTCCAGACCGGCCGATTTACCGGACGAACCGAGCAACCCGCTGAGGGCACCCAATTGACCGCCGCCGGACAGTTTGTCCAGACCCGGTACGCTTTTGGCCAGTTGCGAATAGTCGGTGGAGCTCAACTGATTTTTTGCCAGCCCCAGCATCGCCGCAGTGCCACCGACAGCTTGCTCGGGTTTTACGTTCAACTGCGACGTCAGCGCGCCGAGCAGCCCGGCGGTTTCCTGCGTAGGTGCGGCGGCAGTGGCTGCATTACCGCCCTGCATGCTCGAAGCTGCTTTGGTCACATCATCCAGGCTGAAACCGGCGAAGACCGGGCTGGCCGCCAGACTCATCAGCGAAGCCAGTGCAAAACCGCGTGAAATCTTCATCCAGACATCCTCTTGTGCCATAAAAACCGCCCGGCAATGGGTGGCGGAAAAACTGTTCCTTGGACTGATGACCCTAAGGATTGTTCCCAGCCCAGTGAGCTTGTCGCGGTTTCTGTAGGAGCTGCCGAAGGCTGCGATCTTTTGATCTTGATTGTTGGCGGAACTGAATACGCTGAAGATCAAAAGATCGCAGCCTTCGGCAGCTCCAGGGTCATGTGTTGTGGCCAAGTCCAAAAAGAATGCCTTCGTGCTGCATCCAGTCTGGCCCCACCCGCGTATATCAAGCACGGACAGACATTTCTGGCCGATTCTCCCCACAAGGATCATCACCATGAAACGCACTTCGATCAAAACGCCGTTGATTGCCAGCCTGCTGACCCTGGCTCTTGGCGGCGGATTCGCCCTGAGCACCGTGCAAGCGGCAACCATGAGCCACGACTCGGTCATGGTCGGCGGCCAGAGCATGTTGCCGAGCAAGGACATCATCGACAACGCCGTGAACTCCGCCGACCACACCACCTTGGTCGCCGCCGTGAAAGCCGCAGGCCTGGTGGATACCCTCAAGGGCAAAGGCCCGTTCACCGTGTTCGCTCCGGTCAACTCGGCCTTCGCTGCGCTGCCGGCCGGCACTGTCGATACCCTGCTCAAACCCGCCAACAAAGCGACCCTGACTCACATCCTCACCTACCACGTGGTCGCCGGGAAACTTGACATGATGACTCTGGCCGAGAAGATCAAGGCCGGGGGCGGCAAAGCCGAACTGACCACCGTCGCGGGCGGCAAGCTGTGGGTGATGATGAACGGCCCGCACAACATCACCATCAAGGATGAAAAAGGTGACGTCGCCGACATCACCACCTATGACGTGTACCAATCCAACGGCGTGATTCAGGTCATCGACAAAGTGCTGATGCCGAACACCTGAAGGATGCTGCCGACCTTGCGCATCAGGGTCGGCGGTTTGCCGAGGTGACCGCCCGTGAATGGAACAACTGCACAGCGTGAACTAACCTCTGCCTGCAATCGGCTCCTCACGCAGCCCACCTCAATTGCTTGGAGAACTGCCATTCCCAACGCCGACGCCGATCAGCTCAGGCAGCTTCTGGCCCAGTGTTCACTGGGCGACCGCCGCGCTTTCGAGACGCTTTACCGCAGCGTCGGCCCACGGCTGCATGGCGTAGCGCTGCGTTTGATGGGGCGACCGGATCTGGCTGAAGAAGTGCTGCAGGAAAGCTTCGTGCGCATCTGGAACAACGCCTCGCGCTATGAGGCGCATTTGTCGGCGCCGCTGACCTGGATGATCAACATCACCCGTCATCAAGCCATCGACCAGTTGCGCAAACACCGTGACCGGCCATTAAGCGACCTTGAAGAACAGGCGCTGGTGGATGAAAGCCCCTCGGCCCACGATCAACTCAGCAGTGCCCGTGAGGCCAACGCGTTGAACCGATGCCTGGAAAGACTCGACGGCATGCAGCGCCAATCGATCACCGTGGCTTACTTTCAGGGGCTGTCCTGCTCTGAGCTCGCCGAACACCTGGACGCGCCGCTGGGCTCGGTGAAATCCTGGATCCGCCGCGGTATGGAGCGACTGCGCAGGTGTCTTGAATCATGAACTATCAAACCCCGACCCTGCGCCGCGCCCTCGCCGCTGATTACGCCATTGGCCTGATGCCTTCTGCCGCGCGTCGGCGTTTTGAACAGTTGTTGCTGGAAGACGCAGCGCTTCGCGCGGAACTGGCGCAGTGGCAGGAAAGCCTGGTCAGTTTGACCGAAGCCCTGCCCGAGCAGCCGGTGCCGGATCGGGTGTGGAAAGGCATCACCGCGCGAATCGAACCGCAAATGCTTCATCTGCCAGAGAAGCGTCCGTTCTGGAACTGGTTGCGGGTGACGGGGGCGGTTTGCTCGCTGGTGATCGCCGTGACCTTGGGCGTGTTCTACAACCGCGACAATGCGCGTTACAGCGCCACACTGCTGACGGCCGAGGCGCAGCCTGCACTGAAGGTTGAGGCGCATAAGGATTATCTGAAGGTCGAGCCGCTGACGCTGGCAGCGGTTGAACCGGGGCGCAGTCTGGAGTTGTGGGCGATTCCGGCGGATGGCAAACCGATTTCCCTCGGTGTGATTCCGGCTGACGGCAAAGGTCGTGTAGAGCTGAACGATATGCAGAAGGCGCTGATCGGCAAGCCGATTGCGTTGGCGGTCAGTCTTGAACCGAAGGGTGGTTCGCCGACGGGGCAACCGACCGGGCCAGTTCTGTATCAAGGGGCGTTAGCAATGCTGTGACCAGCGACGACGGCCAGCAACGCTATAGGAACCGCAAGTTTTATTTCAAAACGGCATAACTGACTGTCAGAAGTGACAGTGGCCGCATAAACGGCATCCGCGCAGCATGAACACTTCACTTCATGTAAAGGACTACATCATGCGGATCGCTATGATTGTCATTGTTTTGGCCATTGCCGGTACTTCGAGCGCCGCTCAGGCTGATATCTGTCCTGAGGTCTCCAAAATCAAAAAGACAGATCAAGGTTTTGCGGCAGAGGATGAATCGGGCCGGAAATGGGAAGGAGAGAATCCGACGCTCACAAGCATCGATAAAAATACAACCGTCTTTGAAAGCGCCACGTACGTCACAAAAGACGAGAACGAAAACGGCCCCATCAGCGTGAGTCAGATGAGTTGCCGCTACAAAAATATCGCCTTGGTACTCGACAAGGTGACCGGATGGAAGCCGACCTCTGAAGAGTGGGACAAATCAAATAACTGTACGAAATCCATCAGTGAATGCTCATTCTCTCTGAGCAATTAGTTGAAACCGGCAGCTATAAAAAAGGGCGACATAACTGTCGCCCCTTTTTCCGTCCTGCTCCCAGCTTACGCCGCACTAAACAACTTATGCGGATCGATCACAAACTTCTTCGGCACGCCCGCATCGAACTCGCCGTAACCACGTGGCGCGTCATCCAGGCTGATCACCTCAACACCCACAATGTCGGCAATGTGGATACGGTCCCACATGATCGCCTGCATCAACTGGCGGTTGTACTTCATCACGGGCGTCTGGCCGGTGTGGAAGCTGTGGGATTTGGCCCAGCCCAGACCGAAGCGGATGCTCAGGCTGCCCATCTTCGCGGCTGCGTCGACGGCACCCGGATCTTCAGTCACGTACAGGCCAGGGATACCGATTTTGCCGGCAACCCGAACTACGCCCATCAGCGAGTTGAGCACGGTGGCCGGAGCTTCGTGTTTCACGCCGTCATGGCCGTGACCACGCGCTTCGAAGCCCACGGCGTCGACGGCGCAATCCACTTCAGGCTCGCCCAGCAGTGCAGCGATTTGCTCGTGCAGCGGGGTGTCCAGGGACAGATCGGCGATTTCGAAACCCTGCGCCTTGGCGTGTGCCAGGCGGACGGTGTTGACGTCGCCGATGATCACCACCGCAGCGCCCAACAGGCGAGCGGAAGCGGCAGCGGCCAGACCGACAGGACCGGCACCGGCGATGTACACGGTGCTGCCTGGGCCAACGCCGGCCGTCACTGCGCCGTGGTAACCGGTCGGCAGGATGTCGGAGAGGCAGGTCAGGTCGCGGATTTTTTCCATCGCGCGATCGCGATCAGGCAGTTTCAGCAGGTTGAAGTCGGCGTAAGGCACCATCGCGTATTCGGCCTGGCCGCCGGTCCAGTCGCCCATGTCGACGTAACCGTAAGCACCGCCCGGACGCGCCGGGTTAACGCTGAGGCAGACACCGGTGTGCATTTCCTTGCAGGAACGGCAGCGCCCGCAAGCAACGTTGAACGGCACCGACACCAGGTCGCCGATCTGCAGGTTCTCGACGTCGCTGCCTTTTTCAATGACTTCGCCGGTGATTTCGTGGCCCAGCACCAGACCGGTCTGAGCGGTGGTACGGCCGCGCACCATGTGCTGGTCGGAACCACAGATGTTGGTGGAAACCACACGCAGGATGACGGCGTGGTTAATCTTCCTGCCGCGCGGGTCCTGCATTTTCGGATAGTCGATTTTCTGTATTTCGACTTTGCCATTGCCGAGATACACCACACCACGATTGCCAGACATGCTTTCACCTCGCTGTTGTTTTTATGTAGCGGTCGCGTCGCCATGGTGCGGCGGCGCGTTGATTGCTCGGGTTATTGCCTGTGTCTTTTGTGTTGTTTGTTCGGGCCTCTTCGCGAGCAAGCCCGCTCCCACATTTGATCTTCGGTGTGACGGAGATCTGTCTACTCATGCAGATCCCCTGTGGGAGCGGGCTTGCTCGCGAATGGGCTGCGAAGCGGCCCCAAAAATCTAGAGAACGACGGTGCGATTGGCGTTGAGAAATACCCGTCGCTCAATGTGATAACCCACCGCCCGCGCCAACGTCAGCCCTTCGATATCCCGCCCCTTGGCGATCAGATCTTCGGGGTAGTGACTATGGTCCACGGCCTCGACGCCCTGGGCGATGATCGGGCCTTCGTCCAGGTCGTTGTTGATGTAGTGCGCCGTGGCGCCGACCAGTTTCACGCCCTTGTTATAGGCCTGGTGATAGGGCTTGGCACCCTTGAAACCCGGCAGCAGGGAGTGATGGATGTTGATCGCCTTGCCGTCGAGTTTGCGGCACAGCTCGGGCGACAGGACTTGCATGTAGCGGGCAAGGATCACCAGTTCGGCGCCGGACTCTTCGATCACTTGCCAAACCTGACGCTCTTGCGACGGCTTGTCGTTCGGGTCCAGCGGGAAATGGTAGTACGGAATCTGGTGCCAGTCGGCCAACGGCTTGAGGTCCGGGTGGTTGGAGACCACGGCGGCCACGTCCATAGACAACTGGCCGATGCGCTGGCGGTAGAGCAAATCGTTGAGGCAGTGATCGGCCTTGGACACCATGATCACCACTTTTGGCCGATAGTTCGGCGGTGTCAGTTCGAAGATCATGCCGAAGGCTTGGCCGCGTTCTTCCAATCCAGCGCGGAAGGCTTGTTCGTCGAAGCCGTCGGGCTGGCGGAACTCCACGCGAATGAAGAAACGGCCCGAGAGCCGATCATCAAAGGAATGGTGCTCGGTGACGTAGCAGCCCTGCTCGAACAGAAAGCGGGTCACCGCGTCCACGGTGCCGAGGACGCTTGGGCAGTCGGCGGTCAGAATCCATGTGTCTGGGGCGCGGCTCATAGTGCGGTGACTCCTGCTGCAAATTGGGTGGTCACAGAGGACCCTGTGGCGAGGGGATTTATCCCCGTTGGGCCGCGAAGCGGCCCCAAAATCAGCAACCGCATTCCTTCATAAAGAATACGGGTTCAGGTTTTACGACTGCTTCGCAGCCGAACGGAGATAAATCCCCTCGCCACAAAAGCAGTCTTGACACACCACTGAGTCAGGCCTGGACGCTAAGCCCGTATTCAGCCGCAGCATCCTGCAACCACAACCACCAGTAATCCGAGAAGCTGCGGCGGATCAGCAGTTCCCAAGTGTCTTCAGCGGTATGGCGGATCACCAGTTGCGACTTGGCGAACACGGTGCCGACGGCCTTGCCCACCGGAAAACTGTTCGGGTGCACGTCGTAGCTGGTGGATTTCATCAGCACCTGGCGCACGTTCGGGCCGCTCAGTTCGAGGAGCTGCTGGCCGCCGCTGACGTTGGTAATCGCAATGTGCAGATCACCCAGCGCTTCGCGCAGTTTCTGCTCGGCGGCGAATTCTTCACCGGTTGGCACGATCAGCAGCCATTCATCCGGCCCCATCCATTGCAGGCTGGTTTCGCCTTTGACGACGACGGTCAGCGCAGCTGGCAGTTCGATGCCGAGGGCCTTGTGCACGCCAGCGGCGAACGCAGCATCGTGGCCATCACCACGAATGGTCAGGTGGCCGAGGAGTTTTTTCTCACGCACGATCACGCCGGCGCTTTTGCGGCCCTTGCCCACCAGGCTGGCGAGGTCGGCATGATGCAGCGACGACTCGGCCTTGGCTCCGGTGGTTGGGCGTTGTTGGTATACATTGGCTACGGTCATAAAGCACCTTTCCTGAATTCTGTTGGTTCCTGTGGTGGCTGGACTGCCGTCATCGCCAGCAGGCTAGCTCCCACATTCAACCGCGTTCCCCTGTGGGAGCTAGCCTGCTGGCGATTGGTAGCCCGCCCACAGATCTCGAGGCCATCAAATGTTCTGGCGATCACCCTTTGGATCGAAGAACACCGAAGAAACGATTTCCGCCTCGATCACGCTGCCGTCAGCCAGCGGCGCGAACACACGCTCACCAATACGCTTCAAACCGCCCTTCACCACGCCCATGGCAAACGAATAGCCCAGGGAGTTGTGCAGGTAGCTGGAAGTGACGTGACCGACCATCGTCATCGGGATCGTCTGCTTGGTGTTGAACACCAGTTGCGCACCTTCCGGCAGCCATTTGGTCGGATCGATCGGCTTCAGGCCCACCAGCTGTTTGCGTTGATCACGCACGCAGTCTTCGCGGTTCATGCCACGCTGGCCGATCCACGAGAACGGTTTGGTGCGACCGACACACCAGCCCATGTTCAGGTCGTCCGGGGTCATCGAGCCGTCGGTGTCTTGACCGACGATGATGAAGCCCTTCTCGGCCCGCAGGATGTGCATGGTTTCGGTGCCATATGGCGTCAGGTTGTATTGCTTGCCAGCCTCGACGATTTTTTCCAGCACACCCATCGCGTAGTCGGCTTGCACGTTGACTTCATACGACAGCTCACCGGTAAACGAAATCCGGAATACCCGCGCCGGCACACCGCCGACCAGGCCTTCTTTCCAGGTCATGAACGGGAAGGCTTCGTTGGTCAGATCAATGTCGGTGACCTGGCTGAGCAGCTTGCGGCTGTTCGGCCCGGACAGGGTCATGGTTGCCCAGTGATCCGTCACGGAAGTGAAGTACACCTTCAGGTCTGGCCATTCGGTCTGGTGGTAGATTTCCAGCCATTGCAGCACGCGTGCAGCGCCGCCGGTGGTGGTGGTCATCACGAAGTGGTTGTCGGCGAGGCAAGCGGTGACGCCGTCGTCGAACACCATGCCGTCTTCTTTGCACATCAGGCCGTAACGCGCCTTGCCCACGTCGAGCTTGGTCCAGGCGTTGGTGTAGATGCGGTTCAGGAACTCACGGGAGTCCGGGCCCTGGATGTCGATCTTGCCCAGGGTCGAGGCGTCCAGCAGGCCAACGCTGTCGCGCACGGCTTTGCATTCGCGTTTCACGGCGGCATGAATGTCTTCACCGTTTTTCGGGAAGTACCAAGGACGCTTCCACTGACCGACGTCTTCAAACTCGGCGCCGTTCTTCACGTGCCAGTGATGCAGCGCGGTGTGACGGACAGGTTCGAAGATGTGCCCACAGTGACGGCCGGCCACGGCGCCGAAAGTCACCGGCGTGTAGTTCGGACGGAACATGGTGGTGCCCATCTGCGGGATGGTCACGTTCAGCGAACGGGCGGCAATGGCCAAGCCGTTGACGTTGCCGAGCTTGCCCTGGTCCGTACCAAAGCCCAGTGCGGTGTAACGTTTGACGTGCTCGACCGACTCGAAACCTTCGCGGGTCGCCAGTTCGATGGCGGCCGCAGTGACGTCGTTTTGCAGGTCTACGAATTGCTTCGGTCCGCGTGAGGTGCCTTTTTCGTGCGGCACCTGGAACAGCGCCAGGGTTGGCTCTTCGAGACGGCTCAGGGCTTTCGGCAAGGTGCCTTCGACCACGCTGAAACCGGCTTCGCTGGCCGCGCGAGCGCCGCCTTCAAAACCATCGGCCAGGGAATCACCGAGGCCATAGACGCCGTTGATGCCACCGACGCACACGCGTTTCTGCGGTGCTTCGCCCGGTACGAAACCGAGAATGTCTTCACGCCAGGTCGGCTTGCCGCCCAAGTGCGAAGCCAGGTGAACCACCGGGCTGTAACCGCCGGAGGTCGCGACCAGGTCGCAATCGAGCCACTCGCCAGGACTGGTCACGGCGTGGGCTTTGACATCGATCGCAGCGATGCGAGCAGCAGTAACGTGCTTGCTGCCACGGGCTTCGATCACGGCACTGCCGGTCAGGATGCGGATGCCTTTAGCGCGGGCTTCTTCCACCAGCGCACCACGCGGATTGCTGCGGGCATCGGCAATGGCCACGACTTGCAGGCTGGCGTCGAGCCAGTCCAGAGCAACGCGGTAGGCGTGATCGTTGTTGGTCGACAGCACCAGTTTCTTGCCCGGCGCTACACCGTAACGGCGCACGTAAGTCGACACAGCGCCGGCGAGCATGTTGCCCGGCACGTCGTTGTTGCCGTAAACCAATGGACGCTCGCAAGCGCCAGTCGCCAGCACCACACGTTTGGCGCGAACCCGGTGGATGCGCTGACGGACCTGGCCAATCGGTGCGCGGTCGCCGAGGTGATCGGTGAGGCGCTCGTGAATGGTCAGGAAGTTATGGTCGTGGTAACCGTTGACCGTGGCGCGCGGCAACAGCAGCACGTCCGGGGTGTCTTTCAGCTCGGCGATGACGCTGGCGACCCACTCGGCCGCAGGCTTGCCGTCGAGGCTTTCGCGGGAGTCGAGCAGGCTGCCGCCGAACTCTTCTTGCTCATCAGCCAGGATTACGCGAGCACCGCTACGAGCGGCTGCCAGTGCAGCGGCCAGGCCAGCCGGGCCACCGCCGACGATCAGTACGTCGCAGTGCTGGTTCATGTAGTCGTAGGTGTCCGGATCGTTCTCGGTCGGCGAGCGGCCAAGACCGGCGGCCTTACGAATGTACTTCTCGTAAGTCATCCAGAACGATTGCGGGTACATGAAGGTTTTGTAGTAGAAGCCCGGCGGCATCAGCTTGCCGCCGACCTTGCCGAGAATCCCCATCATGTCGTTGTTCACGCTCGGCCAGCCGTTGGTGCTGGTGGCGACCAGGCCTTGATATAGCGCTTGTTGCGTGGCGCGT
Source organism: Pseudomonas sp. LBUM1660 (assembly GCF_059695935.1). Classification (NCBI taxonomy): domain Bacteria; kingdom Pseudomonadati; phylum Pseudomonadota; class Gammaproteobacteria; order Pseudomonadales; family Pseudomonadaceae; genus Pseudomonas; species Pseudomonas sp. LBUM1660. Next base: position 5,824,452 of record NZ_CP166795.1, read on the forward strand.
ACGTTCGGGATTTGCGTGGCTTCAGTAGCGCCGATCTGCAGCACGGCGTTCGGCTCTTCAGCGCCAGCAGCAAAGATGCCGCGCGGACGGGAATACTTGAAGCTGCGACCAATGATATCCACACCGTTGGCCAGCAAGGCCGCGGCCAGCGAATCGCCTTCAAAGCCTTTGTAAGTCTGGCCGTTGAAGGTGAAGCTCAGCACTTTGTTGCGGTCGATCCGTCCGCCGTTGGACAGGCGATTGATCTGGCTCATACCTTCTCTCCCAGAGCCGTGGCGGCCGCTTTCGGGCTATCGGTCTTGTCGGTGAATTGTGGCTTGGTGCCGATCTTGTAGGTCTCGAGAATCTCGTAGGTCACGGTGTCGCGGGTGGCGTTGAAGTACTGACGGCAACCGGCGACGTGATCCCACAGCTCGTGGTGCAGACCGCGAGGGTTATCGCGGAAGAACATGTAGTCGCCCCACTCCTCGTCGGTGCAGGTGTTCGGATCCAGTGGGCGCGGGATGTGCGCCTGGCCGGATGCGTGGAATTCCTCTTCGGAGCGCAGTTCGCCGCAGTGAGGACAGAAGATATGCAACATGGGGATTTCTCCTGTTAGTGGGCAACCGCAGCAGCGCCGTGTTCATCGATCAACGCACCGTTGTGGAAACGGTCGATGGAGAAAGGTGCAGCCAATGGGTGCATTTCACCCTTGGCCAGGCTCGCGGCAAATACGTTGCCCGAGCCAGGTGTGGCCTTGAAGCCACCGGTGCCCCAACCGCAGTTGAAGAACATGTTCGGGACCGGGGTTTTCGAGATGATCGGGCATGCATCCGGTGTGGTGTCGACGATGCCGCCCCACTGCCGGTTCATGCGCACGCGGGACAACACCGGGAACATCTCGACGATGGCCTGAATGGTGTGCTCGATCACCGGGTACGAACCACGCTGGCCGTAGCCGTTGTAGCCGTCGATACCGGCGCCGATCACCAGGTCGCCCTTGTCGGACTGGCTGATGTAACCGTGCACGGCGTTGGACATGATCACGCTGTCGATAATCGGTTTGATCGGCTCGGACACCAGCGCTTGCAGCGGGTGGGATTCGATCGGCAGACGGAAACCGGCGAGTTTGGCCATGTGCCCGGAGTTACCGGCGGTCACTACACCGACGCGTTTGGCACCGATGAAGCCTTTGTTGGTTTCAACACCGATGCACACGCCGTTTTCCTTGCGGAAGCCGATCACTTCGGTCTGCTGGATCAAGTCCACGCCCAGGGCGTCGGCGGCACGGGCAAAGCCCCACGCCACGGCATCGTGACGGGCCACGCCGCCGCGACGCTGGACGGTTGCGCCCATCACCGGGTAGCGCGTGTTCTTGGAGCAGTCGAGGTACGGAATCTCGTCGGCCACTTGCTTGGCATCGAGCAGTTCGCCGTCCACGCCGTTGAGGCGGTTGGCGCTGACCCGACGTTCGGAATCACGAATGTCCTGCAAGGTGTGACACAGGTTGTAAACGCCGCGCTGGGAGAACATCACGTTGTAGTTCAGGTCCTGAGACAGGCCTTCCCACAATTTCATCGCGTGTTCGTACAGGTGCGCCGACTCGTCCCACAGGTAGTTGGAGCGAACGATGGTGGTGTTGCGCGCGGTGTTACCGCCGCCCAGCCAGCCTTTCTCGACCACGGCCACGTTGGTGATGCCGTGCTCTTTGGCCAGGTAGTAGGCGGTCGCCAGACCATGCCCGCCACCGCCGACGATGACTACGTCATAGACCTTTTTAGGGGTCGGCGTGCGCCACATTTTCTGCCAGTTTTCGTGATGGCTGAGGGAGTGTTTGAAGAGGCCGAAGCCCGAGTAGCGTTGCATAGTCATTTACTCCAAAACCGCGCTCAGCGATAAACCGGGAAGTCCGCGCACAGGGCCGACACTTGCTGCGCAACATTGGCCTCGACATCGGCATCGCCGAGGTTGTCGAGGATGTCGCAGATCCAGCCGGCCAGCGTGACGCACTGGGTCACCTTGAAGCCGCGCGTGGTCACCGCCGGGGTGCCGATGCGCAGGCCGGAGGTCACGAACGGCGACTGTGGATCGTTCGGCACGGCGTTCTTGTTCACGGTGATGTGGGCGCGACCGAGTGCTGCATCCGCCTCTTTGCCGGTGAGGCCCTGACGGATCAGGCTGACCAGGAACAGGTGGTTATCGGTGCCGCCGGACACTACATCGTAGCCGCGCTTGATAAACACGCCGGCCATGGCCTGGGCGTTATCGATCACTTGTTGTTGGTAAGCCTTGAAACCAGGCTCCAGCGCTTCCTTGAAGCACACCGCTTTACCGGCGATGACGTGCATCAGCGGGCCGCCCTGGGCACCCGGGAACACCGCGGCGTTGAGCTTTTTCTCGATTTCTTCGTTGGCCTTGGCCAGGATCAGGCCACCACGTGGACCGCGCAGGGTCTTGTGGGTGGTGGTGGTGACCACGTCGGCGTACGGCAGCGGGTTCGGGTACAGGCCGGCAGCGACCAGACCGGCAACGTGAGCCATGTCGACGAACAGCAGCGCACCGACCTTGTCGGCGATCTGACGGAAACGTGGGAAGTCGAGGGTCTTGGAGTAAGCCGAGAACCCGGCAACGATCATCTTGGGTTTGCATTCGACGGCCAAACGCTCGACTTCGTCGTAATCGATCAGCCCGGTTTTGGTGTCGATCCCGTACTGCACGGCGTTGTACAGCTTGCCCGAGGACGACACTTTGGCGCCGTGGGTCAGGTGACCACCGTGGGCCAGGCTCATGCCGAGAATGGTGTCGCCAGGCTGGATCAGGGCCAGATACACAGCGCTGTTGGCCGAGGAGCCAGAGTGCGGCTGCACGTTGGCGTAGTCGGCGCCGAACAGTTGCTTGGCGCGTTCGATGGCCAGTGCTTCAACTTTATCGACGTGCTCGCAGCCACCGTAGTAGCGCTTGCCCGGATAGCCTTCGGCGTATTTGTTGGTCAGGCCACTGCCTTGCGCTTCCATGACGCGTTTGCTGGTGTAGTTCTCTGACGCGATCAGCTCGATGTGATCTTCCTGGCGTTGCTCCTCGGCATTCATCGCCGCCAGCAGTGCATCGTCGTAACCCTTGATCTGGTCTTGCTTGCTGAACATCGCGTCTCTCCCAGCGGCATCTATGCGCCATTCGTCTCGGTAAGGCACCGGTGTTTCGACAGTGCCCTTTGATGCGATGGTATGACCGGCGCAGACAGGCCAAATGCCTACGGACGCCACGCAAAGGTGCGTTTACGACATGGGCTGAAATGGCATGCCCAACACACTCCTCAAATCAGCACAGAACCCTGTGGGAGCGGGCTTGCTCGCGAATGCAGTGTGTCAGCCACCGTTGATGTCGACTGGCCTGACGCATTCGCGAGCAAGCCCGCTCCCACAGGGGTTAGGTGGCGATCTGGCGGGCGAGTAACAAAATCAAGAAATGCAGTGGATAGAGCGCATATGCCCAGCGACGCATCGGCGGCGGTTTGAGTCGGCCGGCGTGGCGCAGTAAAAGCACACCGGCCAATGGCGCAATCAGACAAGCGGCAATGCCGAGGACTGATGCACGGTTACCGATCCGCGCGGAGTAAAACAACACCTCCCATTGATTCGCCGCCAGGCACACCAGCCCCGGCAACAGGCTGAAATACCAGGGCCGCCTGATCACCAGCAACATCGCCAGCGGCAGCAGGACGCCGAAGAAACCAAACATCAGCCACTGCGCGAATAGTGCCGCCAGCGTCAGGGCGCCGACCGCGAGTAGTCGCGATTGCAGGCTTCGATCCTGCCAGCCACGGGCCACCAGCAACCCCAGCGCCAACGTAGGCAACACGTTCAACGTGTCGGGATCAGGAATGAACATTCGATACGGAATTTCGCTGAGGGCGCTGAACAACAGCAACCAGCCCAGGTATCGCCACGGGCCGTCGGTCGTCACTGTCCGGGTGCGTGACAGGTTGGCCGCCATCGCCAGGCAGAACCACGGAAACGCCAGTCGTCCCGGCACATAAAGCAGATCAACGGAGTAACCGACATATCGCAGGTGATCGAACACCATGCTCAATAGCGCCAGCCACTTGAGCAGATCCAGTGCCCCATCCCTTTGCGTCATGTGCATAATTGCCCGTCGTCTTTGTATTTTTCTGTCCGACACAGCGCGTGTGCTCACCGGATGATCTTCGGTACAGTGCGCACCATCATTGACCACGAGGCGCTTCACCATAAGCGTCTCGACCACGGAAAGCAGGGCCATGACCGATAAGAGCCAACAATTCGCCAGCGACAACTATTCCGGTATCTGCCCTGAAGCCTGGGCGGCCATGGAACAGGCCAACCACGGCCACCAACGCGCTTACGGCGACGATGAATGGACCGCTCGCGCGTCCGATGATTTCCGCAAACTGTTCGAAACAGACTGCGAAGTGTTTTTCGCCTTCAACGGTACCGCGGCCAACTCGCTGGCCCTGTCGTCGCTGTGCCAGAGTTACCACAGCGTGATCTGCTCGGAAACCGCCCACGTCGAAACCGACGAGTGCGGCGCCCCGGAATTCTTCTCCAACGGTTCCAAGCTGCTGATTGCCCGCACCGAAAACGGCAAGCTGACCCCGGAATCGATCCGCGAAATCGCGCTCAAGCGCCAGGACATCCACTACCCGAAACCGCGCGTCGTGACCCTGACCCAGGCCACCGAAGTCGGCAGCGTCTACACCCCGGAAGAAATCCGCGCCATCAGCGCCACCTGCAAAGAGCTGGGCCTGAACCTGCACATGGACGGCGCGCGCTTTTCCAACGCCTGCGCGTTCCTCGGCTGCTCCCCGGCGGACCTGACCTGGAAGGCCGGCGTCGACGTGCTGTGCTTCGGCGGCACGAAAAACGGCATGGCGGTGGGGGAAGCGATTCTGTTCTTCAACCACAAACTGGCCGAAGACTTCGACTACCGCTGCAAACAGGCCGGGCAACTCGCCTCGAAAATGCGCTTCCTCTCGGCCCCATGGGTCGGGATCCTGGAAAACGACGCCTGGCTCAAATACGCCAAACACGCCAACCATTGCGCGCAACTGCTGGCAGAGTTGGTCAGCGACATCCCCGGCGTGGAACTGATGTTCCCGGTGCAGGCCAACGGCGTGTTCCTGCAACTGTCGGAACCGGCCATCGCCGCACTCACCGCCAAGGGCTGGCGCTTCTACACCTTCATCGGCAACGGCGGCGCACGCTTCATGTGCTCGTGGGACACCGAAGAAGAGCGCGTGCGCGAACTCGCGGCGGATATCCGCGAAGTCATGTCCGCCTGATCCCTTCGAGCAACAACCCGATCTCCTGTGGCGAGGGAGCTTGCTCCCGTCCGGCTGCGAAGCAGTCGTAAAACCAGCCAATGCGGTCTGCCTGACAGACCGCATATTCAGGTTTTGGGGCCGCTTCACAGCCCAGCGGGAGCAAGCTCCCTCGCCACAAAAGCTCACTCACCACTCACCACAGCGTCTTGGTCTACATTGTCCTGCGAACCACTCGATTCGCTCAGACAATAACAATCAGGAGCTTACGCATGTCATTACAAGGCAAAACCCTGTTCATCACCGGCGCCAGCCGTGGCATCGGCCGCGAGATCGCGCTGCGGGCCGCGCGGGACGGGGCCAATATTGTGATTGCCGCCAAAAGCGCCGAGCCCCATCCCAAGTTGCCGGGGACGATTTTCAGCGTGGCGCAGGAAGTTGAAGCCGCGGGTGGCAAGGCCCTGGCTTTGCAGGTGGATGTTCGCGATGAGGTCGCGGTGCGTGAAGCCTTGGCCCAGGCCAACGAACATTTCGGCGCTATCGATGCGCTGATCAACAATGCCGGGGCGATCAAGTTGACCGGGGTGCAACACATCGAGCTCAAACGCTTCGACCTGATGCACCAGATCAACACCCGCGCCGTGTTGCTCTGCAGCCAGGCCGCGCTGCCTTACCTGAAAAAGAGCAGCGGCCACATCCTTAACCTGTCGCCGCCGTTGAACCTGGCGACAAAGTGGTTCGCGCAATACAGCCCCTACACCGTGACCAAGTACGGCATGAGCATGTTGACGCTGGGCATGAGCGAGGAATTTGCCAATTACGGCATCAGCGTCAACTCGCTGTGGCCACAAACGATGATCGCCACCGCCGCCATCGAATTTCAGCTGGGGTCGCGGGAATCCTTCAAACACGCACGAACTCCGGCGATCATGGCGGATGCCGCCCACGTGATTCTGGACAGCACGGGGCGCAGCGTTACCGGGCGGTTGCTGATTGATGAGGAAATACTGCGAGAGAACGGGGTGACCGAGTTCGAGCATTACCGCTTCGAACCCGGTACCAACGACAAGCTGATGCCAGACCTGTTTGTCGACTGAAAGCACCGGCCCTGTGGGAGCGGGCTTGCTCGCGAAAGCGGTGTGCCATTCAACGATGATGTTGACTGAACCACCGCTTTCGCGAGCAAGCCCGCTCCCACAAGGGATCGGTGCTACTTAGAATTCGATGCGCACGTCGCCCTTCGGCACGCTGCAGCACGACAGGATGTAGCCCTCGGCTTCGTCTTCCTCGGTAATCCCGCCGTTGTGGTCCATCTCGACCTCTCCGCCCAACTTCAGCACCTTGCATGTGCCGCAGATGCCCATGCCGCAGGCCTTCGGAATCAGCAGGCCGAGTTTGGCAGCCGCCGCATGCACGGTTTCACCCGGGGTCACGCGAATGCTTTTGCCGGAGGAGATGAATTCGACTTGATGCAGGTCCGCCAGATCGACTTCCGGCGCGTCGGCGGCGATTTCGGCCTGTTCCACCGCATCGGCACGGGCTTCCGGTGGCGTGGCGCCGAAGGATTCCTCGTGATAACGCGACATGTCGAAGCCAACCGCTTCGAGCATGCGCTTGACCGCGTTCATGTACGGCGTCGGGCCGCAGCAGAACACTTCGCGCTCCATGAAGTCCGGGGCCATCAGTTCGAGCATCTTGTGGTTCAGGTAACCGCGATAACCGGCCCACGGTTCACCCAGTCCATGCTTTTCGCAGATCAGGTGCAGGCTGAAGTTATCGATCCGCGACGCCATGTGTTCCAGCTCGCGGTGGTAAATGATGTCCTTGGGCGAGCGGGCGCTGTGGATAAACACCATGTCGACGTTGCCGTTGGTGTCGTAGTACCAGCGCGCCATGGACATGACTGGCGTGATACCGACACCGCCACTGAGGTACAACACCTTCGGCGCGGTGAAGTCCATGGCGTTGAACAGCCCGACCGGACCGTGCACGGCCAACTCCTGACCTTCATGCAGGGTGTCGTGCAGCCAGTTCGATACTTTGCCGCCCGGCACGCGCTTGATGGTCACGGAAAAGCTGTACGGCACCGATGGCGAGCTGGAAATGGTGTAGGAGCGCATGATCGGCACGCCGTCGATTTCCAGCTCCAGGGTGACGAACTGCCCCGGTTTAAAGAAGAACAGAATCGGCTGGTCGGCCATAAAGCAGAAGGTGCGCACATCCCAGGTTTCCTGGATGACTTTGACGCAACGGACGATGTGTCGACCGTTGGCCCAGGTCTGGGTGGTTACCGGATTCAGGAAGCTGTTGGACATGCTGTTCTCCACCGCCGATGGTCGGCCTTATGTTGACGATTCTGCGTAACGCGCGGACCACCCATTTACCTATCTGCGACATTCACATACTTATCGCGACCAGCCCCCAACTACCGGGGGTTACGCGTCGGGAACAGAGTGGGCCATGTCGCTCATGGATAAGGTTCCGGCCAACAGCGGCCCCACACTCGCCCCATACCAAGACACAATCTTTACACCTTGCTTTACACCTTGCGTAGCAAACCTGATTAGCCACTTTTCGCCGGCCACACAGAATGGCCTTGAGGATCAAATCGATGGACGTCACCGCAAAAATCAGCCTGGGCGATCCGCTGGAACCCGCACGCAAGGCCACCGCGCAGATGCTGCAAGAGCGCGAGCGCACTTTCTCGCTGCCGCAGCCGTTTTACTCTGACGAGCGGCTGTTTGAAATCGACATGCAGGAAATCTTCCAGAAAGAGTGGTTGATCGCCGGCATGGCCTGCGAAATCCCGACCAAGGGCAACTACCTGACCCTGCAAGTCGGCAAGAACCCGATCATCGTGATTCGCGGCGCCGAAGGCGTGATCCATGCGTTCCACAACGTCTGCCGGCACCGTGGTTCGCGTCTGTGCACCAGTGAAAAAGGCAAGGTCGCCAAACTGGTCTGCCATTACCACCAGTGGACTTACGAACTGGACGGTCGCCTGCTGTTCGCCGGCACCGAAATGGGCGCCGACTTCGACATGAAGCAGTACGGCCTCAAACCGGTGAACGTGAAGACCGCCGGCGGTTACATCTTCATCAGCCTGTCGGAGAACCCGCCAGCGATTGATGACTTCCTGTCGACGCTGAACCATTACATGGAACCGTATGACATGGAGAACACCAAGGTGGCGATTACCACCACCTTGATGGAAAAGGCCAACTGGAAACTGGTGCTGGAAAACAACCGCGAGTGCTACCACTGCAACGCGTCGCACCCGGAACTGCTGAAAACCCTGCTGGAATGGGACGACGTCACCGACCCGCGTGCCGACCAGGCCTTCAAGGACCACGTCGCCGCCTCCGCCGCGGCCTGGGAAGCCGAGAAGATTCCTTACGCCCACGCCAGCTTCGGCCTGCGTAACCGCATCGTGCGCATGCCGCTGCTCAAGGGCACCGTGTCGATGACCCTGGACGGCAAACAGGGCTGCGCCAAACTCATGGGCCGCATCAAGAACCCGGACCTGGGCTCGATGCGCATCCTGCACCTGCCGCACTCGTGGAACCACTGCATGGGCGATCACATCATTGTCTTCACGGTGTGGCCGATCAGCGCTCAGGAAACCATGGTCACCACCAAGTGGATCGTCCACAAGGACGCGGTTGAAGGTGTGGACTACGACGTGGAGCGTATGCGCCAGGTCTGGGATGCGACCAACGACCAGGACCGTCGCCTGGCCGAAGAGAACCAGCGCGGGATCAACTCCACGGCCTACCAGCCTGGCCCTTATTCCAAGACCTATGAGTTTGGTGTGGTGAACTTTGTGGACTGGTACAGCGAGCGGTTGCTGAACAACCTTGGGGCTGAGCCTGCGGCTTACCTTAAAGGGGTTCCGGTTCAGGGCTGACCACACGGCACCCGAGACGAAAAAAACCGCGAGCGTCCTCGCGGTTTTTTTGTGTCTCACGGTATCGCTACCAGTTCCAGGATTTGATAATCCTCTGCGCCACCGAAAAGATGCTGTTTATATCGGAAGCACTGGGCGGCTGTTTATAGTCGGGATTGATTTTTCGTTGCAGCTCATCATATAAGCCATCAATCTTTTCATCGGTTCTCCTTTTATCGCGCTGACGAAGAACATTGAGCCTTTCCTTATTATCCTCAAGCGCTCTATTTTCTTCGAAGTTAAATGCACGACACCACTCACCCTCAAGTGGATCGATAAAAGGAGGCGGACCAACAGGTTTATTCATAGCTCACCCCACTTCAATAATGCGATGTCAGGAAAACCAGCCACTGATCCAACTGACGACAGAGTTAAAAGTGCTGCTGATCTTCTCCCATACATTCTTAAGCCAATTCAGGATATTTTTGCCAACTTCAATAAAGAAGTTACCAATTTTGTCCAGCACCGCATTAAACAAACCTCCAAACGTATCCATAAATCCGACAACGGCGTCACCACTGGCGGGAAACTTCTTCACTTGCTCGATCGCCTCGTCGTAGATTTTATCGATACGTTTTGCAGCGGCATCCTTATCCCGATTGCGCAACTCATCGAGTTTGTTCTGATATGGGGTCGTATCGGTGGAGCCCGAACTTTCGAATGTCTCGGTCGCCTTGGTCAGCTCCGACTGGGATTGGTTAGACTGTTCATCCCCTACTTCCCGGGCCTTGGGCTCAAGATACTTAACCGCCGGATCGTTGGAGCTTTTGTTTACGTAGAGACTGCGAAGGTGGATCTGCTGCAAGCGTGGCGAGGCCATGAGTACGCCTCGCGCTTCACCGGCGGCGGATTTTTTGGCATGAACCCGCATTTCATTAAGCAGTTCGACATACGCTTCTTTGGACGGAGCAACGGCGGCATCAGCGACCGATTTGACTTTTGACTTGGCAGCTTCAGACATTTTAGAACTCCTTGTAAGTGTGTGTGTTAAATGCACTGGTGTTGTGCCCCGTAGACGAGGGCCGGCCAACCTGACCGGCGCCGCTCATCGCTACTCTAAAGTCCGCTCATTAAACTACCTGCCAGGCTCGATAAACCTAAGGCATAAACAATGACCCGAACGTAATCGTCCTGACGAATACGCGGTACAGCGCCATTACAATCGTCGCTAATGAGAAGAGAAATTCAGGCGGAAAACATCTGTCGAATCGTGAGCGCGAAAACAATCCATTGCACGGCTCCTGCGAAGAGGATTGAAGAGAAAAAATGTTGAACGACCCTGTTCATTTCATCGCGTGAAGGAGATTAAAGTCCCAGAGGTAAAACCTGTCAAACAGACCGATATACCCATAGGAACCTGAATGTATTTAAATTGGATATATGATCAAACATCGATGAAACCTTGTTAGCGTGCCAAGCGCTCAAAGCCCAACCCGCCCCTCAAAGCCGTAGCCTGTACAAAAAACAATCGCTTGCCTTGGCGCCCAGAGTGAGCCTGGCTTGCAGCGTTCCGCGAACAACTTATCCACACCTCAACCCACAGCAAATGTGGGCAACTCGGCTCGCCAAGCAAAAACCCACTATGGAAAGTGAAGAAAATCCGTGACTTATCCAGAAGCATGGAGTTCGTCAGCGATTGGTTGTTTTTTGACCAAGTGCTCGTAAGGCACGAATTACGTGGCTTACAGAGGATGGTAAACACCTTATCCACAGAAGCGCCAACAGACTTTGGGGGCAACTTCAGCGACTCTGTGGAAAACCCCTGAAAACCGGGATTCTCCGGGGTTTTCGAGGGGTTTGTCGCGCCAAAACGGTGATTTGATCGTTTTTTAACCACCCACCTGATAAGCCCGATATACAAGGCCTGTAGCGGACAGCGAACATCTTATCCACAGATGCGCTAACAGAGATTGGGGGCAAGTATTGGCCCGCGTGCAAAGTTATCCTCTAAAAAAAGTGAGAAAAAACCGCGAGTTAGCCTGGTTGTTTTTTGTACGAAGGGTTGCAGGGCTTGATTTGTATGGGGTACAGCGAGGGGTGAACATGTTATCCACAGAAGCGCTAACAGGGATTGTGGGTAACCTTGGGTTTTGTGTATGGTGGACTGGCCCCTGCTAAACCGGACACCAATACCCCGTTAAATTGATGCCGCTGCCAAACGCCTAAACTCCCGCGGTGAACGGTATTTTAGAGCGCTGTGCGGATGCTCCTCGTTGTAATGCTCAAAGGCAACCGTCAGGTTGCGCAAGGCGGTTTCCCGGTCAGGTTTGGGCATGTGCGCGACGTAGTCGCGCTTCATCGTTTTAACGAAGCTCTCGGCCATGCCGTTGCTCTGCGGGCTGCGCACCGGTGTCGTCACCGGCTGTAAACCGATCTGTCGGGCAAACTGGCGTGTCTGTTCAGCGATGTAGGCCGAGCCGTTATCGCTCAGCCATTGCACCGGGGTGGCAGGCGGTTCTTCACCGAAGCGTGTTTCCACCGCTTCCAGCATCAGATCGCGGATATCGTCGCCGCTGTACCCCGTCGGGCTGGCCACCCAGCCGATGGCTTCGCGGTCGCAGCAGTCCAGGGCGAAGGTCACGCTCAGCTTGTCGCCGTCTTCACAGCGAAACTCAAACCCGTCAGAGCACCAGCGGGTATCGCTGGTGGCCACTGCGATGCGGCCTTCATGGCGGCGCGCCACTCCGGGCTGTTTAATTCGACGCTCCAGCAGTAACTGATGATCGCGCATCACGCGATAGACCCGTTTGACGTTGATTGGCGCCTGACTTTGTTGTTCGCGCCGACGACGGAGCAAACCCCACACACGGCGGTAGCCATAGCTGGGCAACTCACTGACTTCAGACTGAATCTCTTTGACCAAAGCGGCATCGTCCATTCTTGGACGACGCCTTGCGGGCCGTGCAGCTGGCTTGAGTCGAACCGTTAATTGCGAGCGCGCTACACCGAGACTTTCACTGATCAGCTTCACAGGTCGTCCCCCGGCAACAAGGGTGAGTGCGCAATCCATTTTCGCGACCGAGCAATCTCCACGGCTTCCTGAAGGATCTCGACTTGCATGGTTTTCTTGCCCAGCATCCGTTGTAACTCACGGATCTGTTTGAGTGCGTCGGCCAATTCAGAAGCCGGCACTACGGTCTCTCCGGCACTGACCGCCGAGAGGCTGCCATTCTGATAAAGCTTGCGCCATTGGAAGAGTTGGTTGGCATTCACGCCATGGCGCCGGGCCACGACCGAAACACTTTGTCCTGGTTGCAGACTCTCGCGAACCATCGCCAGCTTTTGCTCTGGGCTCCAACGGCGACGACGCTCCTGGCCCAGCAGCTCCCCACCCTTATCACTACTATTAGTCATATACATAACCGTTTGCCTATCCCTTATCTTAAGGGGGAAACGGTGTCCTGTCTTTCATGGGGCTCGTCCATATGGCTTGGAAACTCCATCCTCAACCTCACGGATTTTTCATGGCCGGTACATCAGGTAAGCCTCACCCGTGACACTAATCATCGGATGGGGCGTGATCTGGCAGGTGTCGACAATACGGAAGCCGTGTCGCTCGTAAAACCGGCGAGCGCCGGTGTTGGCGGCGTAGTCGATCAGGCTCAAGCCATTGAGCCCCAGCTGGCTGGCTCGGTCGTAAGCGTAGGCGAGGAATTGCTTGCCCAGGCCCCGGTTTCGCCAGCCTTCATGCAGCGCCAAGCTGGAGATGTAGAGGGTGTCGGGGATTTCCATCTTCGCGTAAGGCGCCAGGACCGGATCGGTCGTCGGCTCTGCCAACGGATCGTGACGCATCACGTAGCTGTGCATCATGCCGATGACGTTGCCCTCGGACTCGGCAATGAGGCAGTTCTGCCAGGAGAAATCCACGTCGTCGCGGGCGTAACGAATGGCGCCGACGTCCAGCAAATCCTGACCGGGCTGCGCCAGTTGGCTCCAGATGTAATCGGCAGCCCCCTCCGATGTGATTTGAAACAGACGCGCAATCTCACGCGCATCGGCGCGCACTGCCGAACGAAATTCTACTGCCATTGTTTCCCCATAAATGTCGATGACACGAACACCCTGTGGGAGCGGACCTGATCGCCCCCACAGGGGATAGTGGTGACATTAAGTTAGCGGACCACGCCTTCTTCTATCAGCAACTTGAGAATCGCCTCGGCTCCCGCCTCGGCGCTCAACCCATTAAGCACCTGCCCTCCGCCACCACTGGCCTTGGCCGTCGCGGCTTTCATCCGGTCCGCGCCGCTCTTGGCCTTGATCACCTTCAAGCGTTTGGGCCGTGGCTTGGCCGGTTGCAGGGTGGCGACGGCCAACAAATCATCGTCGATCACTTCGACTTCATCCGCCTGCAGCACCCCACGCCGTGCCGGGCCGTATGCGCTCTGACGAGGTTTGGGCGCCGCGTTATCCACAGTCGCGAGGAACGGCAGCCGTACCTTCAAACGACGACGCTGACCACGGGGCAAGGCTTGTAGCACCAGCGCCGAACTGCCATCAATGGATTCCACCTGAGCCAGCCCGACCACCAGCGGCCAGCCGAGGCTTTCGGCCAACAGGAACGGGAGCATGCCCGAGCCTTCACCGGTTTCCGCCTGACTGCCGGTCAGCACCACCTGTGCCCCGGCGTCGCGCAAATACGCGGTCAATGCTGGCAGCGCATCGGCGCCTTGCGGTTTTTCGAGCACATGCAGTTGTTCCAGGCCCATGCCCAGATACGCGCGCAGTGCAGGCTCGGCGACGTCGCCGGCATGCAGCACTTGCAGGTTATCCCCAGCCAGTTGCAGACCCAGTTCTACCGCCCGCGCATCCTGCTCCGCGCGACGTGGCCGGCCGGAGGTCGAGTGGGCGCCGATGGACACCAGGCTGATGATTTTCGTGCTCATAACCCTTTCCTTTCCTTAAGCCGCATCGCGCTTGGCTTCGTTGCGGTAAGCCTCTACCGCCGCGATCAAGGCTTGAAGAATCTCGGCGCTCTCGCCGATCACCGACAGGTCGGCCCGTTTGATCATGTCGCAGCCAGGGTCGAGGTTGATTGCCACCACCTTGTCGCAGGCACCGATGCCTTGCAGGTGCTGGATCGCCCCGGAAATTCCCACCGCCACGTAAACCCGCGCGGTAACCCAGGTGCCGGACGCGCCGACCTGCCGGTCGCGCGCCATGAAGCCATCGTCCACTGCCACACGGGACGCGCCTTCGGTAGCGCCCAGCGCTTCGGCGGTCCTGTGGAAAAGTCCCCAGTCTTTGACCCCGTTGCCGCCGGAGAAGATGAACTCGGCTTCGGCCATCGGAATGGCTGACGGATCCACCGCCACCGCGCCCAAATCCTCGATGCGCGAGAGACTGCGCGCGACCGCTGTGGATAACTCCACGGGCAAGGCTTCGTGACGGGTTTCGCTGACCGGTTCGGCGCACTCGACGGCGGCCAGAATCAAGCGTGCGACCGGACGCGCAAGGTCTTGCAAACCCGCACCGGCGCGGCCGATGCATTCCTGATCCTTGACCTGCCAGACCCGCGTGGCCGGGCGCTCACCCAGTGCGGCGGCAAAGCGACGGCCAAGTTCACCGCCACCGCTGCGGCTATCGGGAAGCAGCCAGTGACGAGGGCTGAACTGGTTATCCACAGCCCGCAGGCCCTGGACCCGTTGTTCCGGTGCATAACCGTTGAATTCGTCGCCTTCCAGCACCAGCAAGCGATCGACGCCAGCGGTGGCGAAGGCGTTTTCTTTGTGTTCGCCGAAGACCACGGCCAAGACCGCGCCGTCCTTGCCGGCCAGTTGATGAGCCAGACCGAGCAAGTCGCGGTCGTGGCTGCTCAAGCGGCCGCCGACCATGTCCGGGACCACGCTGATGTAAAACGCAGGTGCGGGCACTTGATGCAGTGGCAACTGGACTTCAATCGCGGCCGAACGTTTGCTCGCCCCGCCCTGCTGAGCGCCGCTGCGGTCAATGCGCTTGATGCCGTTGGGGCCGATAAAGCCGATGCCGTGCAGATTCTTGCGGATGACACCGTTGGGACCCATCCAGCTGTGTTGCGCCGGTTGCATGGCTGCGTGCAGCGGGTGCAGGCGGTTACGGGCAATCCATTCGGCGCGGGGGTCGCGGCGGATAATGTCGCTCATCAGTGGGCCTCCGCAGGTTCACGTTGGGCCGGTGCAGCCGGTTTGCTCGGTGCGGCGTCTTCAAGCAACGCGTCGGCCACCAGTTCGGCGATGTCCTTGATCAGCGGTCGCGGTTCGACCACGCCTTCGAGCATTGCCGTGCACTGTGGACAACCCACGGCCACCAGTTCGGCGCCGGTTTCGCGGATGTCGTCCATGCGCATGTCGGGGATCCGTTGCTTGCCCGGAATGTCGGTGATCGGCGCACCGCCACCACCGCCACAGCAGCGCGAGCGGAAACCTGAGCGTTGCATCTCTTTCACTTCAATGCCAAGGGCGCGCAGCACTTCACGCGGCGCCTCGTATTCGCCGTTATAGCGGCCGAGGTAGCACGGATCGTGATACGTCACGCTGCTGCCTTTGTGCTGGCCAAGATTCAGGGCGCCAGCGCCGATGATTTCCGCCATGTAGGTGCTGTGGTGCTGCACGAGGTAGTTGCCGTCGAAAGCGCCGTACTCGTTTTTCAGCACGTGGAAGCTGTGCGGATCGCAGGTGACGATGCGGTTGAAGCTGTACTTGGCCAGGGTCTGGATGTTGCGTTTGGCCAACAACTGGAACGTTGCTTCGTCGCCCAGGCGTCGAGCCACGTCACCGCTGTCACGCTCTTCAAGGCCGAGCACGGCGAAGTCGATCTTGGCCGCTTTCAGCACTTTGACGAAGGCGCGCAAGGTGCGCTGGTTGCGCATGTCGAACGCACCGTCGCCGACCCAGAACAGCACGTCGACGGACTTCTTCTCGCTCATCAGGTTGAGGTTCAAATCCGCCGCCCAGTTCATCCGCCCGCCCGGAGCGAAACCGCCCGGGTTGTCAGTGGCGATCAAGTTTTCCAGGACTTCGGCGCCCTTGTTCGGGGTCGCGCCTTTTTCCAGGGTCAGATGGCGGCGCATGTCGACGATGGCGTCGACGTGCTCGATCATCATCGGGCATTCCTCGACGCAGGCGCGGCAGGTGGTGCAGGACCACAGGGTTTCAGCGTCCACCAGACCGTTGACGATCGGTTGATGCGGGTTGCCACTGTGTTCGCCAATTACTTTGCCTGGATAGGGGCTGCCGGCGAATTTGGCATCAGTGCCACCGGCAAGGCCGACGACCATGTCTTGAATCAGCTTTTTCGGGTTCAGCGGCTGGCCGGCGGCGAACGCCGGGCACGCGGCTTCGCACTTACCGCACTGCACGCAGGCGTCGAAGCCGAGCAGTTGGTTCCAGGTGAAATCCTTGGGTTTTTCAACGCCCAGCGGCGCAGTCGGGTCGTTCAGGTCCAGCGGTTTCAAACCGGTGGAACGGCCGCCACCAAAGCGCTCGGCGCGACGGTGCCAGGCCAGGTGCAAAGCACCGGCGAAGGCGTGCTTCATCGGCCCGCCCCAGGTCATGCCGAAGAACAATTCTGTGACGCCCCACAGCACGCCGACACCGAGGATCACCGCCACCACCCAACCTCCGAAGTTTTCCGGGAGGATGCCGGCGACCGGCAGGGTCAACAGGAAGAAGCTCGCCGAGAACGCCAACAGACTTTTCGGCAGGCGCATCCATGGCCCTTTGGACAAGCGGGCCGGAGGGTTGCGACGACGCAGAAACATGAAAATCGCACCGACGAACATCACCGTCGAGGCAATCAACAGAGCAACACCGAGAATGCGATTGTGCAGGCCGAAACCGTGAACCAGGATCGCCAGCACAATGGACGCCACCGCACCGCCAGCCGTGGCCACGTGGGTGTTGGCGATGTATTTGTCCCGCGCGACGACGTGGTGCAAATCGACCATGTAACGCTTGGGCATGGCGAACAGGCCGCCGATCAGGTCGACCTTGGAGGCACGGCCCCGGCGCCACATAGCCACCCGCCGCAACGCGCCGAGGACCGCAAGGCCCAGGGCAGCGAACAACAGGATTGGAAGAAGGGTGTTCAACATGGTGGAGCTCCCAAAGACCTCGGGGTCATGTGCGCGCCGGTAAGAGCGACGTACCTACTTGTGGCGAGGGAGCTTGCTCCCGCTGGAGTGCGAAGCGCTCCCAAAACAGCCGTCGGTGTATATCTGATACACCTCGACTGCCGGTTTTGGGGCCGCTTCGCAGCCCAGCGGGAGCAAGCTCCCTCGCCACAGGTGATGGTGGTTATCCGTTAGAAATCCTTGCACAACCGCAACGCGTCGTAGATCGCCGCGTGGGTGTTGCGCTGCGCCACGCAGTCGCCGATGCGGAACAGCAAGTAGCCGTCGCCCGCCTGGCTCAGCGAAGGTTGTGGCTTGATCGCGAACAAGGCTTCGATGTCCATCTGGCCCTTGTTGCGCGACGCTTCCTTCAGCGCGTAATAGATTTCTTCGTCCGGACGCACGCCGTTTTCGACGACGACCTGGTCCACCACCCGCTCCTCTTTGGCGCCGGTGTATTCGTTTTCCAGCACCGCCACCAACTTGTCGCCTTCGCGGTAGACCTTCTCCAGCATCATGTCGCCGGTCATGATCACTTCTTTCGGGTACATGCTGCGGTAGTACGTCGGGAACGACGTGCCGCCAATCGCTACGCCCGGCTTGATGTCGTCAGTGACGATCTCAACCTGGCTGCCCTTGTCGGCGAGGAAGTCCGCGGTGGACATCCCGGTGAACTCGCAAATGGTGTCGTAGACCAGCACATTCTTGCCCGGCGCGACCTTGCCATCGAGGATGTCCCAGCTGCTGACCACCAGGCCTTCAGCCGCGCCCCAGTGCTCGTTCTGCTCCAGGAACGGATGGCCGCCGACGGCGAGTACCACCACGTCCGGACGCAGGTCGAGAATGGTTGCCGCATCCGCCGCCACGCCCAGGCGCAGGTCGACTTTCAAACGCGCCAGCTCAAGTTGGAACCAGCGGGTGATGCCGGCGATCTGGTCCCGTTGCGGGGCTTTCGATGCGGTCGTGATCTGCCCGCCGATGAATTCTTTCTTCTCGAACAGGGTCACGTCGTGGCCACGTTCGGCCGACACGCGAGCGGCTTCCATCCCGGCAGGACCGGCACCGACCACCACCACTTTGCGCTTCACACCGGTTGATTTCTCGATGATGTGCGGCACGCCCATGTATTCACGGGAGGTCGCGGCGTTCTGGATGCACAAGACGTCCAGGCCCTGGTACTGACGGTCGATGCAGTAGTTGGCGCCGACGCATTGTTTGATCTGGTCAACCTGACCCATTTTGATCTTGGCGATCAGGTGCGGGTCGGCGATGTGGGCGCGGGTCATGCCGACCATGTCCACGTAGCCGCCTTCCAGAATCCGGGTCGCCTGGTTCGGGTCCTTGATGTTCTGCGCGTGCAAAACAGGGGCCTTGACCACTTCCTTGATACCGGCCGCCAAATGCAGGAATGGCTCCGGTGGATAACTCATGTTCGGGATAACGTTGGCCAGGGTGTTGTGGGTGTCGCAACCCGAGCCCACGACACCGATGAAGTCGATCATGCCGGTGTCGTCGTAGTACTTGGCGATCTGCTTCATGTCCTCGTGGGACAAGCCGTCCGGGTGGAATTCATCACCGCACAGACGGATGCCGACGCAGAAATCCGGGCCGACTTCAGCCCGCACAGCCTTGATCACTTCCAGGCCGAAACGCATGCGGTTCTCGAAGCTGCCGCCCCATTCGTCGGTACGTTTGTTGACGCGCGGGCTCCAGAACTGGTCGATCATGTGCTGGTGCACGGCGGACAGCTCGACGCCATCCAGGCCACCGGCCTTGGCCCGTGCGGCAGCGCTGGCGTAGTTGCCGATCACCCGCCAGATTTCTTCCGGCTCGATGGTTTTGCAGGTCGCACGGTGTACCGGTTCACGGATGCCCGAGGGCGACAGCAGGGTTGGCCAATGCTCGCCGTCCCAACGCGAGCGTCGGCCCATGTGGGTAATCTGGATCATGATCTTGGCGCCATGCTTGTGCATGGCATCGGCCAGGTTCTGGAAGTGCGGAATGATCCGGTCGTCGGCCAGGTTGACCGACTTCCACCAGCCTTGCGGGCTGTCGATGGCCACACTGGAGGAACCGCCGCAAATCGCCAGGCCGATCCCACCCTTGGCTTTCTCTTCGTAATACTTGACGTACCGGTCGGTGGTCATGCCGCCGTCGGTGGCATAGACCTCGGCGTGCGCGGTGCTGAGCACGCGGTTGCGGATGGTCAGTTTGCCGATCTGGATCGGCTGGAACATTGCTTCGAAAGCCATGGCGGGTTCCTCGACTTACAACGGCTTGACGGTGAACAGGCCGTCGTCGTGGCC
Organism: Pseudomonas sp. LBUM1660; assembly: GCF_059695935.1. Taxonomy (NCBI): domain Bacteria; kingdom Pseudomonadati; phylum Pseudomonadota; class Gammaproteobacteria; order Pseudomonadales; family Pseudomonadaceae; genus Pseudomonas; species Pseudomonas sp. LBUM1660. The sequence goes on from NZ_CP166795.1 coordinate 5,844,065, forward strand.
TTCTTCGGAGCCACCGTAAACCTGTTCGGCAACGGTGCGGATCTTGCTGCCGCGGGCTTGCAGAATCTGATCCATGGCACCGGCAAACCAACCGGTGAACATGTAGTCGACCTTGCGCCCGACCTTGCCGTACACGTAGACGAACGCCGAGTGTTCAAGCTTGACGCTGGCAGTGCCTTTGTCGAGGTCGATGTCCTGGATCTTGAACAGGCCCCAGCCGCGCTGCGACAGACGCTTCATGTAGTGCTCGAACACCGCAACGCCTTCCAGGCCGTGGCATTCAGCTTCTTTCTCACACCAGTGCCAGGCGGATTTGTAGCCGGCCTTGTAGAGGATTTCGGCGTAGGCGTCGGCGCCCAGCACTTCCTCGATGCCCATGTGGTTGTTGACGAAGAAATGACGCGGCACGTACAGCATTGGCAGGGCGTCGGAGGTCCAGACACCGGTTTCGCTGTCGACTTCGATTGGCAATTGCGGGGCGATCTTGGCCATGGAAACTTAACTCCAGAAAAATTCGTTGTGTGTTTTGCGTAGCAGCTGCCGAGGTACGAGGCTGCGTTGCGGGTCCGTAGGACCGCCCTCGGGGGCCGCTTCGCAGCCCGACGCAGCCTCGTACCTCGGCAGCTGCTACAAGGGATCGTTGTTCAAAGTGGGCTTACTCGCCCCAGACGTCCTTCAAGACGTTGACCCAGTTCTCGCCCATGATCTTGCGGACCACGCGCTCGGAATGGCCGCGCTTGAGCAGGGTTTCGGTCAGGTTCGGGAACTCGCCGACGGTGCGGATGCCCAGCGGGTTGATGATCTTGCCGAAGCTGGTCAGGCGGCGGGCGTAGCCCTTGTCATGGGTCAGGTATTCGAAGAAGTCCTGGCCATGGCCCTGGGTGAAGTCAGTGCCGATACCGATGGCGTCTTCGCCGACGATGTTCATGGTGTATTCGATGGCTTCGGCGTAATCGTCGATGGTCGAATCGATGCCTTTGGCCAGGAACGGCGCGAACATGGTCACGCCGACGAAACCGCCGTGATCGGCGATGAACTTCAGTTCTTCATCGGATTTGTTGCGCGGGTGAATTTTCAGACCCGACGGCAGGCAATGGGAGTAGCAGACCGGCTTCTTGGATTCGAGGATGACTTCTTCGGAAGTCTTCGAGCCGACGTGGGACAGGTCGCACATGACGCCGACGCGGTTCATCTCGGCGACGATTTCACGACCGAAACCCGACAGGCCGCCATCGCGCTCGTAGCAACCGGTACCCACCAGGTTCTGGGTGTTGTAGCACATCTGCACGATACCTACGCCGAGCTGCTTGAACACCTCGACATAGCCGATCTGGTCTTCAAAGGCGTGAGCATTCTGGAAGCCGAAGAGGATGCCGGTCTTGCCCTGCTCTTTAGCCTTGCGGATATCGGCGGTGGTGCGTACCGGAATCACCAGGTCGCTGTTTTCGCGGATCAGCTTTTGGCTGGCGGCGATGTTGTTGACGGTAGCCTGGAAGCCCTCCCACACCGACACGGTGCAGTTGGCCGCGGTCAGACCGCCCTTGCGCATGTCTTCAAACAGCTCGCGGTTCCACTTGGCAATAATCAGCCCGTCGATAACGATGCTGTCGGCGTGCAATTCGGCTGGGCTCATCAGGCTGTCCCCTATTAGCGATTCGTGCGCCGAATCGTGTGCCGGCGCTTTGGGGCCAGCATATGCCTGAGGGACGGGGTAGCCGGGTGCAAAAACGACAGGGGGTTTGCCGAAAGCGTCAATCCGCGACAAAGGGTCGTTGATCGACGTAATCGCCCTCCTGTTCAAGGGCCGCTGCTTGGGCCAGAATTCGCTGCATTACTGAATAGGCACTGAAAAAAAGGGGCTGCGTCGCAATGAGAACGATCTTCCTGGCTTTGGCACTGATAGCGACCGGCGTACACGCGGCTGAAGAGTCCGACGACAACCCCTGCGACAAAGTCGAAAACGAGGTTCAGACCCTGGAATGCTCGGCCTACAGCAGAAGCACCGCCGAAGACTTGCTCAAAGACAACTACCAAAGCCTGACCGAGCGCATGCAAACGGCCTATGGCAAGAATGCGGCGCAACTGACCGACATCACCGCCAAACTCAAGGCTGCGCAGCAGCAATGGCTGAAGACCCGGGATGCGGACTGCGCGGTGGAAGCGTTTCCGGCGACCAGTGGTAGCAAGGCGTTCACCATTGCGCAAAATGATTGCGTGGCGCGCATGAGTGATGAGCGGTCGGAGTTTTTGGAGTCGATTGGGCAGGAGTGATCCTGAATTTCCGTCGGAAGCTGGCACCGTCGCCGGCTTTCGATTCTCAAGAGATGCTGTTTCCTACAAACCTTGCTGACTAAACCTACAGCACTCCCTACACCTCGCAGCAGACCCTATTGCCTGGGTAACATCCCGACATGCTTCGTTAATTGGCCGAGAGAGAAATATAAGTAACGATTGGAAAATCTTATAAAAGACTTATATTCTCCCATGAACAGCATTCACTGGACTCGAAAGGCCGTTAAGCAGCTTCTGAAATTGCATTCCGTTCACCAGATCCAGGTTCGTGATGCCGTCACGGTGCTGACTGACATGCCTGATATAGGCAATGTCAAAGCACTGGTCGGTCATGACTACGCCTATCGACTTCGAGTGGGTAACTATCGAGTCATGTTCGACTGGGATGGCGCAATCAAAGTGGTCAGTATTCAAGAGGTCAAAAAACGCGATGAACGCACCTACTGACGTTCAAATCATCAATGACGCAGAGGGGAATCCTGCGTTTGTGGTCATTCCCTACGCGCAATATCTGGCGCAGAAGATTGAGCCCGATCTGATTCCCCATGAAGTGGTCAGCCGCATCGTCGATGGCGCGACGCCGATTCGCGCCTGGCGCGAACATCTGAACCTTACACAGGATGAAGTGGCCAAACGCATGGGCATTTCTCAACCTGCTTTTGCCCAGCAAGAGACTGTAGCGAAGCCTCGCAAGGCCACCCGCGAGAAAATTGCCGCGGCGTTTGGCATCACGGCTAATCAACTTGAGCTGTAGGCTGCACACAACCATTTGTGAAAGGGATCGAAATGAAAATCTGCGGCATCGAAATCAAAGGCAGCGAAGCGATCATTGCCGTCGCGTCCCTGGACGGTCAGACGCTGAGTCACGTAGCCCTGCCCACCAAGAAAATCGCCCTCGACGATGACGACGAAGCCGCGAACGTCAAAGTCTTTGCCGCTCAGGTGGCGTCGTTTGTACGCGAGAATTCCATCGACCGGATCGCGATCAAGAAGCGCAGCAAAAAAGGCGAGTTTGCCGGTGGGCCGACCACCTTCAAGATCGAGGGCGTTTTTCAGTTGCTGGAGAGTTGCGAGGTGACGTTGCTGTCGCCGCAGACGATCAATGCGCAGAACAAGAAGTTTGACTTTGCGCTGCCGGAGACGCTGAACAAGTATCAGCATGAGGCTTACAAGGCGGCCTGTTCCGCCCTGATGAAGAAATAACACCCAAGAAGATTCCCCTGTGGGAGTGAGCCTGCTCGCGATAGCGGTCCGTCATCCAAGTTGATGTTGATGATCCACCGCTATCGCGAGCAGGCTCGCTCCTACAGGGGATCTTCTGTGTTCAGACGAGCTCCCGCCCGTCTCCCAATCGTCGGCGATCTTCCCGCGGACACCGTTCAAACCGCGCCCGATAACTGCGGGTGAAATACGACGGCGATTCAAACCCGCACGCAATACTCACTTCCAGCACACTCATGTCCGTCTGCCGAAGCAGCTGCCGCGCCTTCTCCAACCGTAATCTCAGGTAGAAATTGCTCGGCGTATCGTTCAGGTGCAACCGAAACAATCGCTCCAGTTGCCGCCGTGTCACCTTGATCGACTCCGCCAACTCCAGCGTGCTCAGCGGCGGTTCGCTGTGCTGCTCCATCTCGCCGATCACGTGCACCAGTTTTTTGTTGCTGATGCCATAACGCGTGGCGACTTCCATACGCTGGTGGTCTTTGCGCGGGCGGATGCGGCCGAGCACGAATTGTTCGCTGACCTGGATCGCCAGCTCCGGGCCGTGGGCCTGGGCGATAAGGTCGAGCATCAGGTCGATGGAGGCGGTGCCGCCGGCGGAGGTGATACGCCGGCGGTCGATCTCGAACAGCTCCTGGGTGACGCTGAGCTGTGGATAAGATTCCTTGAACGCGTCGATGGCTTCCCAGTGCAGGGTCAGGCGATGGCCGTCGAGCAGGCCGGCTTCGGCGAGGACGAAGCTGCCGGTGTCGATGGCGCCGAGGGTCACTCCTTCGTTGTCCAGGCGGCGCAGCCAGTGTTCCAGCGCGGGCGTGGCGAACTTCAGCGGTTCAAAGCCGGCGACCACCAACAAGGTTGCGCCTTTCTTCAACGGCTCCAGCGCCGCGTCGGCGTTGACCGACATGCCGTTGCTGGCCAACACCGCGCCGCCATCGGCACTCAGCACATGCCAGCGGTAGAGCTCGCCACGAAAGCGATTGGCGACCCGCAGCGGCTCGATGGCCGAGATAAAACCGATGGCCGAGAAACCCGGCATCAACATGAAGTAGAAATCCTGGGACATGGAGCGCACTCGACTGGCAGGTAACGAGAGGGCGGGAAGCGTGTGGACGTTGATACGCCACTTGCAACAGGCATTCAAGAGGTCACGTCGCTGCAGTGCAAGAGCTGGTCGCCGCAGTGCGTTTTGACGGGGCCCAAGCTGCGTAACTTGGCATCACCGGCGCACAAAGATGCCGGAACCCACAATAACGTCTGCCGAGGAACCCCGACATGAAACGACTGATCAGCAGCTGTGTTCTTGCACTCAGCGGTACCGCCTTCTTGAGCGCCAGCGTCATGGCGGCCGAACCTGCTTCATGCCAGAACGTGCGCATGGGCGTCGTGAACTGGACCGACGTGATCGCCACCAGTGCCATGACCCAGGTCCTGCTCGATGGCCTCGGCTACAACACCAAACAAACCAGCGCGTCCCAGCAAATCATCTTCGCCGGGATCCGCGACCAGCGCCTGGACCTGTTCCTGGGCTACTGGAACCCGCTGATGACCCAGACCATCACGCCTTTCGTCGACGCCAACCAAGTCAAGGTGCTTGAAGCGCCAAGCCTCAAGGACGCCCGTGCCACCCTCGCCGTTCCGACCTACCTCGCCGACAAGGGCCTGAAAACTTTCGCCGACATCGCCAAGTTCGAAAAAGAACTGGGCGGCAAGATCTACGGCATCGAGCCAGGCTCGGGCGCCAACACCCAGATCAAGGCCATGATCGCCAAGAACCAGTTTGGCCTCGGCAAGTTCCAACTGGTCGAGTCCAGTGAGGCCGGCATGCTCGCGGCGGTGGATCGCGCCGTGCGCCGCAAAGAGGCCGTGGTGTTCTTCGGCTGGGCGCCGCACCCGATGAACGTCAACGTGCAGATGACTTACCTCACCGGCAGCGAAGACGCCCTGGGCCCGAACGAAGGCATGGCCACGGTCTGGACCGTCACCGCGCCGAAATACGCCGAGCAATGCCCGAACATTGGCAAATTGCTGAGCAACCTGACCTACACCGCCGAAGACGAGAGCCGGATGATGCAGCCGCTGCTGGACCACAAGGACGCCTTCGAGTCAGCCAAGCAATGGCTGAAAGATCACCCGCAAGACAAGCAACGCTGGCTCGAAGGCGTGACCACCTTCGATGGCAAACCGGCCGCTGACAATTTGAAACTGACCAGTAAATAAACCCCGATTGAACTACCGACTCGCAGCCCGACCGGGCTGCGAACGGAATCATCACGCCTGCAAGGAACCCGCCTCATGAACCACGACGTCATCATCACCTGCGCACTCACCGGTGCTGGCGACACGACCAGCAAAAGCCCACACGTGCCGGTCACCCCGAAACAAATCGCCGCTGCCGCCGTGGAAGCCGCCAAGGCCGGTGCCACGGTCGTTCACTGCCACGTTCGCAACCCCGAAACCGGCAAATTCAGCCGTGACGTGGCGCTGTACCGCGAAGTGATGGAGCGCATCCGCGAGGCCGACGTCGACATCATCGTCAACCTCACCGCCGGCATGGGCGGCGACCTGGAAATCGGCGCGGGCGAGAACCCGATGGAGTTCGGCCCGAACACCGACCTGGTCGGCCCGCTGACCCGACTGGCCCACGTTGAAGCGCTGCTGCCGGAAATCTGCACCCTCGACTGCGGCACCCTGAACTTCGGCGACGGCGACACCATTTACGTGTCCACCCCGGCGCAACTGCGCGCAGGCGCCAAACGCATTCAAGAGCTGGGCGTGAAGGCCGAGCTGGAAATATTCGACACCGGTCACCTGTGGTTCGCCAAACAGTTGATCACGGAAGGCCTGCTCGACGACCCACTGTTCCAGCTGTGCCTGGGCATTCCGTGGGGCGCGCCGGCCGACACCACCACCATGAAAGCCATGGTCGACAACCTGCCAGCGAACGCGGTGTGGGCCGGCTTCGGCATCGGTCGCATGCAAATGCCGATGGCGGCACAAGCGGTGCTGCTCGGCGGCAACGTGCGGGTCGGTCTGGAAGACAACATCTGGCTGGACAAGGGTGTGCTGGCGACCAACGGCCAACTGGTCGAGCGCGCCTCGGAAATTCTCAGCCGTCTTGGCGCCCGTGTTCTGACGCCGGCGGAAGGCCGGGCAAAAATGGGCCTGACCAAGCGCGGCTGACCCTACTCACTCTTTCCCTCTGTGGGAGCGGGTGTGGCGAGGGGATTTATCCCCGTTGGGTCGCGAAGCGGCCCCAAAACCTACAACCGCGGTGTGTCAGCTACACCGCACGCAATGTTTTGCGACTGCTGCGCAGCCGAACGGGGATAAATCCCCTCGCCACAAAGCCAGATCCCACAGGGACCACCGAATTCTTTTAGGACGACGCCATGAGCTTTATCACCGAAATCAAAACCTTCGCAGCCCTGGGCAGCGGTGTCATCGGCAGCGGTTGGGTGTCCCGCGCCCTCGCCCACGGCCTCGACGTTGTCGCCTGGGACCCGGCACCCGGTGCCGAAGCCGCCCTGCGCAAACGCGTCGCCAATGCCTGGGGTGCGCTGGAGAAACAAGGCCTGGCACCGGGCGCTTCACAGGATCGGTTGCGCTTTGTCGCAACCATTGAGGAATGCGTTCGCGACGCCGATTTCATTCAGGAAAGCGCACCGGAACGCCTCGATCTGAAACTGGAACTGCACAGCAAAATCAGCGCGGCAGCCAAGCCTAATGCCTTGATCGGTTCCAGCACTTCGGGCCTGTTGCCGAGCGAGTTCTACGAGAGCTCGACCCACCCGGAACGCTGCGTGGTCGGCCACCCGTTCAACCCGGTTTATCTGCTGCCCCTGGTGGAAGTGGTCGGGGGCAAAAACACCGCGCAGGAAGCCGTTCAAGCGGCGATGAAAGTGTATGAATCCCTGGGCATGCGTCCGCTGCATGTGCGCAAGGAAGTGCCGGGCTTTATCGCCGACCGCTTGCTCGAAGCACTATGGCGCGAGGCGCTGCACCTGGTGAACGACGGTGTGGCGACCACCGGCGAAATTGACGATGCCATCCGCTTTGGCGCGGGGCTGCGCTGGTCGTTCATGGGCACATTCCTGACCTACACCCTGGCGGGTGGCGATGCCGGCATGCGCCACTTCATGGCGCAGTTCGGCCCGGCGCTGCAATTGCCGTGGACGTACCTGCCGGCGCCGGAACTGACCGACAAGTTGATCGATGACGTAGTGGACGGGACCAGTGATCAACTGGGCAAACACAGCATTTCCGCGCTGGAGCGCTATCGTGATGATTGCCTGCTGGCAGTGCTGGAGGCGGTGAAGACCACCAAAGAGAAGCATGGGATGGCGTTCAGCGAGTAATTTGCCAACAGGGCCGACCCCATCGCGAGCAGGCTCGCTCCCACATTTGATTGCAGGTGTCTGATACAACTCGGTCACCTGTGGGAGCGAGCCTGCTCGCGATAGCGGTAGTCCAGTCACCACACATTCTGGATCCTTCATCATGCCCACCCTCACCACCTACCAAACCACAATCATCCCCGACTGGGTCGACTACAACGGCCACCTGCGCGATGCCTTCTACCTGCTGATTTTCAGCTACGCCACCGACGCGCTGATGGATCGGCTGGGCATGGACAGCAACAACCGCGAAGCCAGCGGCAACTCGTTGTTCACCCTCGAACTGCACCTCAACTACCTGCACGAAGTGAAGCTCGACGCCGATGTCGAAGTGCGCACCCAAATCATCGGCCACGACAGCAAACGCCTGCACCTCTATCACAGCCTGCATCTGGTCGGCGACGACAAGGAACTGGCGGGCAACGAACAAATGCTGCTGCACGTCGATCTCGCCGGGCCGCGCTCCGCACCGTTCAGCGAAGACACCCTGAGCAAGCTGCGAGCCATCGTCGCCGAGCAAACCGACCTTCCCTCCCCCGACTACATTGGCCGAGTGATCGCATTGCCCCCTAAAAAATAACAAGGAGATCGCCATTGAACACCGCCGCCGCTTTTGCCGACTTCCGTACCTACCCGTTGATCAGCGCGTTGTCCGCCGTGCAAACCCTGGCGGATCGAATTCAAGTGCAGTGGGCCGACGGTCGGGTCAGTCCCTTTCATCATCAATGGCTGCGGGACAACTGCCCTTGCCCGCTGTGCGTCTACACCGTGACCCGCGAGCAAGTACTGGAAATTGTCGACGTCGCAGAGGACCTGACACCGACAGAGGCAAACGTAGATGCCGAAGGTTGCCTTAGCGTTGAATGGCAGGACGGTCACCTCAGCCGCTTCGATCCAGGCTGGCTGCGGGCTCACGCTTATGACGATGAATCCCGCGCCGAACGCCGGGCCGGCAAACCCAAAGCCAGGCTCTGGCACAGCGATTTGCAGTTGCCGGTGTTCGACTACCAGGCGCTGATGCACGACAACGACGCCTTGCTGCACTGGCTGCTGGCGGTACGCGATATCGGCCTGACTCAAGTGCGCGGCGTGCCCACCGAACCCGGTTCGCTGAAGCTGATTGCCCAGCGGATTTCTTTCATTCGCGAGAGCAATTTCGGCGTGCTGTTCAACGTGCAATCCAAGGCCGATGCCGACAGCAACGCCTACACCGCTTTCAACCTGCCGCTACACAGCGACCTGCCGACCCGAGAGTTGCAACCGGGGCTGCAATTTCTGCATTGCCTGGTCAATGAAGCGGACGGTGGCGAGAGTATTTTTGTCGACGGCTTTGCCATTGCCCAAGCGTTGCGCGAGGAAGATCCCGAGTCGTTCAAATCCCTGTGTGAAATCCCCGTGGAGTTCCGCAACAAGGACCGCCATAGCGACTACCGCTGCCTGGCGCCGATCATCGCCCTGGATGCGTTGGGGCAGGTGTCGGAGATCCGCATGGCGAACTTTCTGCGTGGGCCTTTTGATGCATCTATCGAAGACATGCCCAAGCTGTACCGCGCTTATCGACGCTTTATTGCGATGACCCGTGAAGCACGGTTTAGGGTGATGGCGCGGCTCAATCCCGGCGAGCTGTGGTGCTTCGACAACCGCCGTACCCTCCACGCCCGCAACGCCTTCGACCCCGCCAGCGGCGCCCGGCATTTTCAAGGGTGCTATGTCGATCGGGATGAGTTGTTGTCGCGCATATTGGTGCTGCAACGCTAGACCGCGTCATCGTTCTTCGCGGGCAAGCCTCGCTCCTACAGGAATCACGCAAAACTCTGTAGGAGCGAGGCTTGCCCGCGAATGCGTCAGCCCAGACACCTAATGCCCTCCTGATTCACAGGCAAAAAAAACCCCGATAAAGCCGTGACAGGATCGGAGCTGAGGAGGGTACTGTTGAGGAGCCGTTGCGCGAGGGTGACCAAACCTTCGTGAAGCCAGCTGAATCCAGTGTGCCCACTCTCCCCTCTCGCAAGTTAGCCGAAAACGACCTGTTCATAGGTAATGCGGCCATTGCGACAAATCATCCTTGCCGCCACCCCTTGCCCCTATGAGAATCGAATCACGACACCGTTCCCTGAAGAAGGATTGCGTCATGATGTACGCCGATTTGATTGACCAGGAAGACCTGTTGGGCCAGCTCAAGGCATTGGGATTTGCCGTGCCCCCTGGCGCTAACGCCGAGCAGGCCTGCGAGTGCGCGGTACGAGGTTTGAACAACGAACGGGCAACGGAACTGCGGACTATGGTCAAGCAGATGTACACCAGCAGCGCGACCATCCTGCCCGCTGTGCGCCAAGCGATCGACAAGCAATTGCTACCTGCGTTGGCGGAGTATCAGCAAAGCCGTAGCGCCTAAGCGGACGCCTTCGCGGGCAAGCCTCGCTCCTACAGGGTTGGCGTCGTATCGAAACATCGCGATCGATAAAAAACCTGTAGGAGCGAGGCTTGCCCGCGAATGAAGGCGCCTCGGTCTAGAGCCTTACGCTAGCGAACGTCGACTCATTGCGCGCCTGACTCAGCGCCGACAACGGCCCGGACAGCGGCGAAAGCACCAGTGCCTGCGGAAGCGGCATCATCGCTACCTGTTGCGTGGTGTTGGAGCCTACGCGTTCGTCACGCGGTGGAATGCCGAAGTATTCGCGGTAGCACTTGGAGAAGTGCGGCGTGGACACGAAGCCGCAGACCGACGCCACTTCGATGATCGACATCGGCGTTTGCTTGAGCAACTGCCGGGCACGGATCAGGCGCAGTTTGAGGTAGTAGCGCGACGGCGAGCAGTGCAGGTATTTCTGGAACAGGCGCTCCAGCTGACGACGGGAAACAGCGACGTACACCGCCAGTTCGTCGAGGTCGATCGGCTCTTCCAGGTTGGCTTCCATCAGCGCGACGATTTCCTGCAACTTCGGCTGGTTGGTGCCAAGCATGTGCTTGAGCGGCACGCGCTGGTGATCCTGCTCGTTGCGGATGCGCTCGTAGACGAACATCTCCGAGATCGCGGCCGACAGTTCACGGCCATGATCGCGGCTGATCAGGTGCAGCATCATGTCCAGCGGCGCGGTGCCGCCGGAGCTGGTGAAACGGTTACGGTCGAGGGTGAACAAGCGTGTGCTCATGGCTACGCGGGGGAACGCTTCCTGCATCGAGGCCAGGCACTCCCAGTGCACGCTGCAATCAAAACCGTCCAGCAGGCCGGCGCAGGCCAGGGCCCAGCTGCCGGTGCAGACCGCGCCGAGACGGCGGGACTGACGCGCCTGGCTTTGCAGCCACGACACGTGTTCGCGGGTAACGGTGCGCTGGATACCGATGCCGCCGCAGACAATGATGGTGTCCAGGGCGGGTGCTTTGTGCATGGAGCAATCGGGGGTGATCTGCAGACCATCACTGGCCCAGACCTGACCGCCGTCGACGGTGAGCGTGGTCCAGCGATACAGCTCGCGGCCGGACAATTGGTTGGCCATGCGCAGGGGTTCTACTGCGGAGGCCAGAGAAATAAGCGTGAAATTGTCCAGCAGCAGAAAGCCGATGGATTGAGGCGCACGGTTCTGGGGTTGAGCCCCGGAGTTGAACGTCGTCATCGCGGTATCTCCTCACACAAAGCGGGTGATGGCCTCAGGCGGAGGCTCTTGTTATTGCCATCGTTCTCGCGTGGGAGACGGGCTTTGTAATGACAGAGCAATTGCCATGCCTAAAGTTGAATGGTCATTCAATAACTCCTGAAAACGACGTCGCGGCGTGTCTATATAAGCCGTGCCGCGAGTAGGGGTTATAAGTGCCATTTACTGAGGGAGGCGCTCTGCCCCGTTGGGCTTGAGCAAATCGGTAGCACTTGTGGGAACAGGGCTACGGCGACTTGTTGGAGAGTGTCACCGCAAGCACAGGTGACAGGCGGTAATGGCCAGGTTGGATCCCTGATCCGGGGGAAGTCGCTTATCTGTAAGCGACGCGCTAAAAGGTGGCGCGCTTGGGATTATGTGTTCACTTAGCGCGCAGTTTTGACTGGTCTGACGCCTTCGCGGGCAAGCCTCGCTCCTACAAGGGCGAGGCTGCAAATACTTCGTGATCGACTTCAATTCTGTAGGAGCGAGGCTTGCCCGCGAAGCAGGCACCTCGGTCTCAGCACTCGACGGCACTTACCGCTAACCCGCCCCGCGAGGTCTCTTTATATTTGTCATGCATGTCCGCGCCGGTATCACGCATGGTGCGGATCACCCGATCCAGCGAGATAAAGTGCTGACCATCCCCGCGCAGCGCCATCTGCGCCGCGTTGATGGCTTTCACCGCAGCAATCGCATTGCGCTCGATGCACGGCACTTGAACCAGCCCGCCCACCGGGTCACAGGTCAGGCCCAGGTTGTGTTCCAGGCCGATTTCCGCTGCGTTGCACAGCTGCTCCGGCGTGGCACCCAGGATCTCCGCCAAGCCAGCCGCCGCCATGGCGCAGGCCGAACCGACTTCGCCCTGGCAACCAACTTCGGCACCGGAAATCGAAGCGTTCTTCTTGCACAGAATCCCGACCGCTGCCGCACTGAGGAAGTAGTCGACCACGTTGGCGTCCGTCACCGCCTCGCTGAACTTCATAAAGTAGTGCAACACCGCCGGAATGATCCCCGCCGCTCCGTTGGTCGGTGCCGTGACCATGCGCCCACCGGCGGCGTTCTCTTCGTTGACCGCCAGGGCGAACAGATTGACCCATTCCATGGCGCTCAAGGTCGAGCCGATGACGTTGGGTTTGCCCAGCTCTTGCAGGCTGCGATGCAACTTGGCCGCACGACGGCGCACATTCAGTCCGCCGGGCAGGATGCCTTCGTGTTTCAGACCCTGATCGACGCAATCCTGCATGGCGCGCCAGAGCTTCATCAGGCCGCTGCGAATCTCTTCCTCGCTGCGCCAGACCTTCTCGTTAGCCATCATCAATTCGGCGACGCGCAGGTTGTGCTTCTGGCACAGGCTGAGCAGTTCGACAGCGCTGGAGAAATCGTATGGCAACACGGTGCGATCCAGATCGACCACGCCGCTGGAAGCCTGTGCTTCATCCACGACAAAACCACCGCCGATGGAATAGTAGGTGTCGCGATGCAGCTCGCCGTCATCGCCTTCGGCGACCAGGGTCATGGCGTTGGGGTGAAACGGCAGGTTTTCGTCGATCAGGCGCATGTCGCGGGCCCAGATAAACGGCACCGACAGGCGACCGTCGAGCAACAGCGTGTGGGTCTCGCGCAGGGTTTCGATGCGAATGCCGATTTGCGACGGATCGATCGCGTCCGGCCACTCGCCCATCAGGCCCATGATCACGGCGTTGTCGCTGCCGTGACCGATGCCGGTGGCCGATAGTGAGCCATAAAGCTGAACTTCAACGCGCCGCACTTGTTCCAAAAGGCCCTGCTCACGCAAACCCCGCACGAACAGCGCGGCGGCCCGCATAGGTCCCACGGTGTGCGAACTGGAAGGGCCGATGCCGATTTTGAACAGGTCGAAAACACTGATAGCCATTACTGCCGAACTCCTGGATGTGCCAACTCCAGACGCAAAAGCGCCCAGTGACGGAGCTGCTACGCTCAAGCTGCAATCCGCCGAGATGGCCGCATCATCAGGCTTTTGCCGTGTCGTTCGACGTCTCACACCGACGCACTCATGCCCACTAACGCCGCGAGCCGTCAGCGCTACGTTTTCACGGTTTTTTTACGGTTCAAAGGAGCAGAAAGGGCTGAAAATAGCTGTAAACGACCTCACCAACACTGGATGCGACCATCCCTGTACTGGTTACGACGCACCCTGTAGGCGTCAGATTTTCACTGGTACATGATCGTATCGACTCGATTGCAAGGCGCCTTGGTAGAGCTGTCTCCAAAACGCCATCCAACCGCAACCTATAAGTGCGGTGGTCCAGTCGGAACACTGCCAAAAAAAACACCAAGGAGTCCACCCATGAAAGGTTCCCCGTCGTTGTTGTTGGCCGCCATGCTGAGTCTGCCGTTACTGGCTCAAGCTGCAGAACCCGCTCAGTGCAGCACCGTAAACTTCTCCGATGTCGGCTGGACTGACATTACCGTCACCACCGCCACCACCAGCGTCGTTCTCGATGCCCTGGGCTACAAGACCAAAACCACGATGATTTCCGTTCCGGTGACCTACAAGTCCCTGGCCGACGGAAAGAACATGGACGTGTTCCTGGGGAACTGGATGCCGACCATGGAAAACGACATCAAGGCTTACCGTGATGCCGGCACCGTGGAGACCCTGCGGGCCAACCTGGAAAACGCAAAATACACACTCGCCGTGCCCGAAGAGTTGTATAACAAGGGTCTGAAAGATTTCGCCGACATCGCCAAATTCAAGAAAGAACTCGACGGCAAGATCTATGGCATCGAACCAGGCAACGACGGTAACCGCCTGATCCAGAGCATGATCGACAAGAACGCCTTCGGCCTGAAAGACGCCGGCTTCAAGGTGGTCGAGTCCAGCGAGGCAGGCATGCTCTCGCAAGTCGATCGCGCCCAGCGCCGCAACACCGCCGTGGTGTTCCTGGGCTGGGAACCGCACCCGATGAACACCCGTTTCAAGATGAAGTACCTGACTGGCGGCGACGACTTCTTCGGCCCGAACTTCGGTCAGGCGACCATCTTCACCAACACCCGCAAGGGCTACGCGCAGGAATGCAGCAACGTCGGTCAGTTGCTGAAAAACCTCGCGTTTACCCTCGACATGGAAAGCACACTGATGGGCAACGTCCTGGACGACAAAATGAAGCCTGACGCGGCCGCCAAGGCCTGGCTGAAAAAGAATCCACAGGTCCTCGATACCTGGCTCGCTGGCGTGACCACCATTGACGGTAAACCAGGCCTGGAGGCCGTGAAAGCCAAGCTCGCGCAGTAATCGCTTACGCCGGACGACTTCGGTCGTCCGGGCTGTTTATTTCCTTGCATGCGGACGTTCACTACCATGCTGATTGATCAGAAATTACCTCTAGGCCAGTACATAGCGGGCTTCGTTGAATGGTTGACGCAACACGGCGCCAACACCTTCGACGCCATCGCCGTGTCACTGGAAACGATGATCCACGGTGTGACTTTTGCGCTGACCTGGTTCAACCCGCTGGCATTGATCGGCCTCATCGCGCTACTGGCTCACTTCATTCAACGAAAGTGGGGGCTGACCGTTTTCGTCATTGCCTCCTTTCTGCTGATCCTCAATCTGGGGTACTGGCAGGAAACCATGGAAACCCTCGCCCAGGTGCTCTTCGCGACCCTGGTCTGCGTGGTCATCGGCGTACCGTTGGGTATCATCGCGGCGCACAAACCGATGTTCTACACACTGATGCGGCCGGTGCTCGATCTGATGCAGACCGTGCCGACGTTTGTGTACCTCATTCCTACCCTGACCCTCTTCGGGCTGGGTGTGGTCCCAGGTCTGATCTCGACGGTGGTGTTCGCGATTGCCGCGCCTATCCGCCTGACCTACCTGGGTATCCGCGATGTTCCCGCAGAACTGATGGACGCCGGCAAAGCCTTCGGCTGCTCGCGCCGCCAGTTACTCGCACGCATCGAACTGCCTTACGCCATGCCAAGCATCGCGGCCGGTATCACCCAGTGCATCATGCTGTCGTTGTCGATGGTGGTGATTGCGGCTCTGGTGGGCGCCGACGGCTTGGGCAAACCTGTGGTCAACGCACTGAACACCGCCGATATAGCCCTGGGTTTCGAAGCCGGGTTGGCTATCGTGCTGCTGGCGATCATGCTCGACCGTATCTGCAAACAACCCGACGCTAAAGTAGGGGGTGACGCATGAGCATTATTCGCTTCGAAGACGTCGACGTAATCTTCTCCAAAGATCCACGTGAGGCGCTCAAGCTCCTCGACCAAGGCATGACCCGCGACCAGATTCTGAAAAAAACCGGGCAGATCGTCGGCGTTGAAAAAGCCAGCCTGGACGTGGAAAAAGGCGAAATCTGCGTGCTGATGGGTCTGTCCGGCTCCGGCAAATCCAGCCTGCTGCGCTGCATCAACGGCCTCAACACCGTGAGCCGTGGCAAGTTGTTCGTCGAGCACGAAGGCAAGCAGATCGATATCGCTTCCTGCACCCCTGCAGAACTGAAAATGATGCGCACCAAGCGCATCGCGATGGTGTTCCAGAAGTTCGCCCTGATGCCGTGGCTGACGGTGCGCGAGAACATCAGTTTCGGTCTGGAAATGCAGGGTCGCCCGGAGAAAGAACGGCGCAAACTGGTGGACGACAAGCTTGAGCTGGTAGGCCTGACCCAGTGGCGCAACAAGAAGCCTGACGAACTCTCCGGCGGTATGCAGCAACGCGTGGGCCTGGCCCGTGCGCTGGCGATGGATGCCGACATTCTGCTGATGGACGAACCGTTCTCGGCGCTCGACCCGCTGATCCGCCAAGGCCTGCAGGACGAATTGCTGGAACTGCAAAGCAAGCTGAGCAAAACCATTGTGTTCGTGAGCCACGACCTCGATGAAGCCCTGAAGCTGGGCAGCCGTATCGCAATCATGAAAGACGGCCGGATCATCCAGTACAGCGTGCCGGAAGAGATCGTGCTCAACCCGGCGGACGACTACGTGCGGACCTTCGTCGCGCACACCAATCCGCTGAACGTGCTGTGCGGTCGCAGCCTGATGCGCACCCTGGACAACTGCAAACGCATCAACGGTTCGGTGTGCCTCGATCCGGGCGGCGATTCGTGGCTGGACCTGGCCGAAGGCAACACCATCAAAGGCGCCCGCCAGAACGGTGCAAGCCTGGACCTGCAGAACTGGATTCCAGGGCAGGCGGTCGAAGGCCTGGGTCGTCGGCCAACGCTGGTGGACTCGAACATCGGCATGCGCGATGCGCTGCAGATTCGTTATCAGACCGGCAACAAGCTGGTGCTGCACGACAACAACAAGGTGGTCGGGATTCTGGGCGACAGCGAGCTGTATCACGCACTGCTCGGCAAGAACCTGGGCTAAGGCAGCAGGCACAAAAACGCCGCGAGAGGATCGCGGCGTTTTTGTTTATGGGATATCGGGTGATGCAGTATTGAAGTTGAAAACCCCATCGCCAGCAGGCTGGCTCCCACATTGGAATGCATTCTCTTGTGGGAGCCAGCCTGCTGGCGATGAAGCCGACGCGGTGCTTCAGACAGAAACACAGCGCCCTATCGAAACTCAGCTATAGACCCGGCCAAGGAGCTGCCGATGGCTTTCAAACTGATCGAGCACGTCACGGGTGATCTGATCCTGAGTGAAGCCCATCAAGTCGTAATCCTGGCTGCCGTTGTGCAGGTAAACCTCGGCGCGGTAATAGCGTGCACGCGGTTCGTCAGCGCTTTCAGCCGAGACCGTGTCGCTCGCCGCCGCCAGATAGCCATCCAGGCTCACTTCGTAGACAAAAGGGTTGCCCTCTTCCATCTCGATGCGCACGCCCATGCAACGCTTGGACTTGCCCAGCAACGTTTGCACGTCCAGACCCTGGGCACGCAATTGCACGGCCGCATCTTCCAGCGCCGGGCTGACTTGCTTGTCCATGAAACGCTGAACGATCGACTGATTCGGCTGCAAATCCAGCTGCGTCAAACGCTCGCTGAAGCCACGACGGCCACGCGCCGCCAACTCGGCTTGTTCCTGTTCGATCTGCACGTCCTGGCGCATCGCCTTGTGCAAGCCGAACATGAAGAACACCAGCACCACCGAGAACGGCAGACCGGCCAGCACCACCATGGTTTGCATGGCTTCGAAGTTACCGGCGAACAGCAGGCCGACGGTCACCAGCGTGATCACCGCCGACCAGAAGATCCGCAGCCAGTTCGGGGCGTCTTCGTCGACGTTGCCGCCCTTGCACGAAAGGTTGGCCATCATCACCGCACCGGAATCCGCCGGGGTCAGGAACAGCACGAAACCGACGAAGATCGACACACCGATCACAATCTTCGATGCCGGGTAATGCTCAAGCAATTGGTAGATCGCCATCGACGGCTGTTCGAGCGCCGTCTTCCCGAGCTCCACCGCCCCATGGTTCATCACCAGGTCCAGGGCCGAGTTACCGAAGATCGACAACCACGCCAGAGTGAAACCCAGCGGAATCAGCAGCACACCGGCCACCAGTTCACGCACCGTGCGACCACGGGAAATACGCGCAATGAACATGCCCACGAATGGCGCCCAGGAAATCCACCAGGCCCAGTAGAACAGGGTCCACAGGCCCATCCAGCGTTCGGTCTTCTCGGTGCTGCCTTCGTACACATAAAGGTCGAAGGTTTTCAGCACGATGCCGTTCAGGTAGTCACCGATGTTCTGCACGAAGCCGTTAAGCAAGTGCAAAGTCGGGCCGAACAGCAGCACGAAAATCAGCAGCCCGCTGAACAGCACGATGTTCAGGTTGGACAGACGACGAATACCGTTTTCCACGCCGGACACGGCAGCGATGGTCGCCACGGTGCTCATCACGATGATTACGATCAGCAGGTTGGTGTTGTTGTGTTCCATGCCGAACAGGTTTTCCAGCCCGGACGACACTTGCAGCGAACCAATCCCCAGGTTCGTCACCAGCCCCAGCAGGGTCACGAACATGCCGAAGCCGTCCACCGCATGACCTGCCGCACCTTTGACCCAACGCTCGCCGACCAGCGGATACAGCGCCGAACGCAACGCCAGTGGCTGGTTATGACGGTAGGCAAAGTAAGCCACGGCCAGGCCGACCAAGGCGTAAATCGCCCAGCCATGCAGGCCCCAATGCAGGAATGTCAGTTGCACAGCCTGACGCGCGGCCATGTTGCTGGCGGCCACGCCTTCCGGCGGATTGAAGTAGTGGTCCAGCGGCTCGGACGCGCCGAAGTACAGCAACGAGATGCCGATACCCGACGAGAACAGCATCCCCGCCCAAGCGCCGTAGCTGAAGTCCGGGGTGTCGTCCTTGCTGCCCAGCTTGAGCTTGCCGTAGGACGAAAACGCCAGGCCCACGACAAATACCAGGTAGGCGGCAATCACCACCATGTAGTACCAGCCGAAGCTGCGGGACAACCAGGCTTGGGCGATGCCGAGCAATCTGCCAGCCTCTTGCGGGGCGATGATCAGAATGGCGGTCAACAACAGAATCAACGCGGTAGAGGTGTAGAACACCCAACCGTTGACCGTCACCTTCTCGGGTGGGGTCTTTATAAGAGAGGCAGAACTCATGGCACAGATGCTCCAGGCAGTGCGAGAGAAGAACACAAGGCAACGCGATACCCGACTAATCGGTTAGTTGGCAGCCGACCGACGGGTGATATAAAGACACCCCGAAAAAAGCCCGAAGCCCTGGAGCGCCAGTGCGCGTGGGTTTCGAGCGATTTCGGATGTCGTTTTTCCGCCAACTACGCGTAGGAAAAACCTGTAGGCAGCGACGATTTGTCGCAGATCTTATTCTTTGTTGATTGAACGTTCAATCAAAACAAAATAGACTGGCCTTCAATCCGATGGACGTTTGACGACCACCGGAAGGCCTAAGGAGATGTGCAAGATGCCCAAGGTCGGTATGCAACCCATCCGCCGCCAGCAGTTGATCGAAGCCACATTGCAGGCGGTTGATCAGGTCGGAATGGGGGACGCCAGCATTGCGCTGATCGCCCGTTTGGCCGGTGTCTCGAATGGCATCATCAGTCACTATTTTCAGGACAAGAACGGCCTGATCGCTGCCACGGCGCAGTACCTGATGAGTGTCCTCAGCGAGAACGTCACCGCGCGCCGTCAGGCGCTGGAGGACAGCAGCCCGCGGGCGCACCTCCAGGTGATCATCGAAGGCAACTTCGACGCCAGCCAGGTCAATGGCCCGGCAATGAAAACCTGGCTGGCCTTCTGGGCCACCAGCATGCACCACCCGTCTTTGCACAGGTTGCAGCGGATCAACGATCACCGCCTGTATTCCAACCTGTGCTGCCAGTTCCGCCGTGTATTGCCGCTCGATGACGCGCGCAGTGCCGCCCGGGGCCTGGCAGCCCTCATTGACGGTTTGTGGTTGCGCGGCGCGCTGTCGGGAGATGCTTTCGACACTGAGCAGGCGCACCGGATCGCTTACGAATACATGGATTTCCAATTGGCCAAGCAGGTGAGTTAGAGCACACATAAAACGCTCAGCCCCTGAACTGCTGCTGATCGGTGTTGCCACAACCATATGGCATCACTCCAGTGGCCTACGCCAACCACTTATGCACTTGCGAGGACACTATGGCCCGTTTCGAACTGCAAAAACTTTACATCGATGGCGGTTACTCCGACGCCAGCAGCGACGCCACTTTCGAAGCCATCAACCCGGCTAACGGTGAAGTCCTCGCAAAAGTACAACGTGCGACCAAGGAAGACGTCGAGCGCGCAGTGGTCAGCGCCGAAAAGGGCCAGAAAATCTGGGCCGCGATGACTGCCATGGAGCGTTCGCGCATCCTGCGCCGTGCCGTCGACATCCTGCGCGAGCGCAACGATGAGCTGGCCGCGCTGGAAACCCTGGACACCGGCAAGTCGTTCTCCGAAACCAAGTACGTCGACATCGTCACCGGTGCTGACGTGCTGGAATACTACGCAGGCCTGGTGCCTGCCATCGAAGGCGAGCAGATCCCGCTGCGTACCACGTCGTTCGTCTACACCCGTCGCGAGCCGCTGGGCGTCGTCGCCGGTATCGGCGCGTGGAACTACCCGATCCAGATCGCCTTGTGGAAATCCGCACCTGCCCTTGCGGCCGGTAACGCGATGATCTTCAAGCCAAGCGAAGTCACTTCCCTGACCACGCTGAAACTGGCCGAGATCTACACCGAAGCAGGCTTGCCAGCCGGCGTGTTCAACGTCCTGACCGGCAGTGGCCGTGAAGTCGGCACCTGGCTGACCGAGCACCCACGCATCGAAAAAATCTCCTTCACCGGCGGCACCGACACCGGCAAGAAGGTCATGGCCAGCGCTTCCGCTTCGTCGCTCAAAGACGTGACCATGGAACTGGGCGGCAAATCCCCGCTGATCATCTTCGACGACGCCGACCTCGATCGCGCCGCCGACACCGCGATGATGGCCAACTTCTACAGCTCCGGTCAGGTCTGCACCAACGGCACTCGCGTGTTCGTACCGACTCACCTGAAAGCTGCTTTCGAAGCCAAAATCGCTGAGCGCGTTGCACGCATCCGCATCGGCAACCCGGAAGACGAAAACACCAACTTCGGCCCGCTGGTCAGCTTCGCCCACATGGAAAGTGTGCTCGGCTACATCGCCAAAGGTAAGGAAGAAGGAGCTCGCGTGCTGTGCGGCGGCAACCGTCTGACCGAGGGCGAGTTCGCCAAAGGCGCGTTCGTGGCACCGACCGTGTTCACCGACTGCACCGACGAGATGACCATCGTTCGCGAAGAAATCTTCGGCCCGGTCATGGCGATCCTGACCTACGAAACCGAAGAAGAAGTGATCCGTCGTGCCAACGACACCGACTTCGGCCTGGCCGCTGGCGTCGTCACCAAAGACCTGAACCGCGCTCACCGCGTGATTCATCAACTGGAAGCCGGTATCTGCTGGATCAACGCCTGGGGCGAGTCCGACGCGAAGATGCCGGTCGGTGGCTACAAGCAGTCGGGCGTGGGCCGTGAGAACGGCATCAGCTCGCTGAACAACTTCACACGCATCAAATCGGTACAGGTCGAACTGGGCGATTACGCCTCGGTTTTCTAAGCAGGCATCTGCTTCGCCTGCCAGGCCGTCTTCGCGGGCAAGCCTCGCTCCTACGGGATCGGGGTTTGCCGCAGGTTTTCTGCACGACGCAAAACCTGTAGGAGCGAGGCTTGCCCGCGAATCGAGTGCGCAGCACTCGCCATGGCCGTGACCTGACCAACTTCAAAGAGGGTGCATTCAATGTCCCAAGAATTCGATTACATCATCATCGGTGCCGGCTCGGCCGGTAACACCCTGGCGACCCGTCTGACTGAAGACGAAGGCGTCACCGTCCTGCTGCTCGAAGCCGGCGGCCCGGACTACCGTTTAGACTTCCGCACGCAAATGCCGGCCGCTTTGGCGTTCCCGCTGCAAGGTCGTCGCTACAACTGGGGCTACGAAACCGATCCAGAGCCACACATGGACGGTCGCCGGATGGAATGCGGTCGCGGCAAGGGCCTGGGTGGTTCTTCGCTGATCAACGGCATGTGCTACATCCGCGGCAACGCGATGGACTACGACAACTGGGCCAAACTGCCAGGCCTGGAAGACTGGGACTACTTGAACTGCCTGCCGTATTTCCGCAAGGCTGAAACCCGCGACATCGGCCCGAACGACTACCACGGTGGCGACGGTCCGGTCAGCGTGACCACGCCGAAAGCCGGCAACAACCCGCTGTTCCACGCGATGGTTGAAGCAGGCGTGCAAGCCGGCTATCCGCGCACCGAAGACTTGAACGGTTACCAGCAAGAAGGCTTCGGCCCGATGGACCGCACCGTGACGCCGAACGGCCGTCGCGCCAGCACCGCTCGCGGTTACCTGGACATCGCCAAGAAGCGCTCGACCCTGACCATCGTCACCCACGCCCTGACCGACAAGATCCTGTTTGAAGGCAAGCGTGCGGTTGGCGTGCGTTACCTGATCGGCGCCGCTGAAGAGCGCGTTGAAGCCCGCGCCCGCAAGGAAGTGCTGCTGTGCTCCGGCGCCATCGCGTCGCCGCAGATCCTGCAACGCTCCGGCGTCGGCCCGGCCGAACTGCTGAACAAGCTCGACATCCCGGTGGTCCATGACCTGCCAGGTGTCGGCGAAAACCTGCAGGATCACCTCGAGTTGTACCTGCAATACGCCTGCACCCAACCGGTCTCGCTGTACCCGTCGCTGCTCTGGTACAACCAGCCGGCCATCGGTGCCGAGTGGCTGTTCAACGGCACCGGCATCGGCGCCAGCAACCAGTTCGAAGCCGGCGGTTTCATCCGTACCCGCGAAGAGTTCGATTGGCCGAACATCCAGTACCACTTCCTGCCAGTTGCCATTAACTACAACGGCAGCAACGGTGTGAAAGAGCACGGTTTCCAGGCGCACATGGGTTCCATGCGTTCGCCAAGCCGCGGTCGCATCCAGGCCAAGTCCAAGGATCCGCGCGAGTACCCGAGCATCCTGTTCAACTACATGGCCACCGAGCAGGACTGGCAGGAATTTCGCGATGGCATCCGCCTGACCCGTGAAATCATGCAACAGCCTGCACTGGACGCGTTCCGTGGCCGCGAAATCAGCCCGGGCATCGACGTGCAAACCGATGAGCAGCTCGACAAGTTCATCCGCGAACACGCCGAAACTGCATTCCACCCATCCTGCTCGTGCAAGATGGGCACCGACGAAATGGCCGTGGTTGACGCTGAAGGTCGTGTGCACGGCATGCAGAGCCTGCGTGTGGTCGATGCCTCGATCATGCCGATCATCACCACCGGCAACCTGAACGCGCCGACGATCATGATCGCCGAGAAAATCGCCGACAAGATCCGTGGTCGCCAGCCATTGCCGCGCAGCAAGGCTGATTACTTCGTGGCCGGCGATGCGCCGGTGCGTGGTAAGCCGCTGCGGGAAGTGAGCGCTACTGCTCAGTAAGACCGTTACACCGCGGTGCTGCCTTCGCGAGCAAGCCCGCTCCCACATTGGATCTCGGGTGTGCACGAATTTTGTGTTCACTGAAGATCCAGTGTGGGAGCGGGCTTGCTCGCGAAGAGGCCCTACCAAACAACACATCCCCATCTGACACACCTTGGTAATCCCTTCCTACATCGCTCCGCCCTTGATCCTACCCCCCGCGCAGGCCTAATCTAGCGCCACGCAAACGTTTCACCCCCCTCGCAACATCGATACACCGCCACTCCAGACCAAGGAGGTTCCCGAATGTTCGATTTCCACCCCCAGCTCAAGCAGCGCTTCGCTGCCTTGCGCACGGGCGCTGAATTCTTTTCGCTGCGTTATGTGCGCGAGTCCGGCCAGTACCTATCGGTGCGCAAGAACGTCGCTGAACCTCCCAGCCTGAGCCGTGACGAAGGCGCGATGCTGACCGTGCGCGTCAACGGCGTCGAAGCCTACGCCGCGACCAACGACCTGTCGCAACAAGGTCTGCAAGCCGCACTGGAGAAGGCCGAGCAACAAGCCCGCCGACTCAAGCCCCACGCCCTGCTCGACCTGCGTGAGCAAACCGTCTCCAGCGACCGCGCCGACTACTTTTCGCCGAACCTGGACCAGCCATTCCCGTCCCTGAGCGATTGCTACCAACTGCTCGGCGCCGAATCCGCCGCCGTGCCCAAGGATGAGCGACTGGTGAACTGGGAAGTGAGCATCGGCATCACTAATGTCGAACAGATCTACCTCAGCAACGCTGGCGCCGAACTGCGCCAGGCCCAGCGGTTCGTCTACCCGAGCCTGGAAGTCACCGCCTACGACGGCAACGACAGCCAGACCCGAACCCTGGGCCGCGAGAACTTCGGTCAACAGGGTGGTTTTGATGTGATCAGCCGCTGCGGCCTGGTCGGCGCCGGTCCGAAAATCGCCGATCAGGCGCTGCAATTGCTGCTGGCGCCGAACACCCCGAAAGGCCCGCGTGATCTGCTGTTGATGCCGGACCAGATGATGCTGCAGATCCACGAGTCCATCGGGCACCCGCTGGAACTGGACCGCATCCTCGGTGACGAGCGCAATTACGCCGGTACCAGTTTCGTCAAGGCAGAAGACTTCGGCCGCCTGCAATACGGCTCCAAACTGCTCAACGTGACCTTCGATCCGGACATCCCCGAGCAACTCGCCAGCTATGGCCATGACGACGACGGTACTGCCGCGAGCAAACAATTCCTGATTAAAGAAGGCTTGCTGCTGCGCCCATTGGGCGGCGCGCTGTCGCAGTTTCGCGCGGGCATGGATGGCGTGGCCAACAGCCGCGCCTGCAGCTGGAACCGCCCGCCAATCGATCGCATGGCCAACCTGAACATCGAGGCCGGCGATCAACCGCTGGAGCAGATGATCGGCAACATCGAGCACGGCATCTTGATGAGCACCAACCGGTCCTGGTCCATCGACGATGCCCGCAACAAATTCCAGTTCGGCTGTGAATGGGGCCAACTGATCGAAAACGGCGAACTCAAAGGCGTGGTCAAGAACCCGAACTACCGGGCGATTTCCGCGCAGTTCTGGAAAAGCCTCAGCGCCGTTGGCGATGCCAACTCCGTCAAGGTCCTGGGCACGCCAAACTGCGGCAAGGGCGAACCGAACCAGGTGATCCGCGTCGGCCATGCCTCGCCGGCCTGTGTGTTCAGCAACGTTGATGTGTTTGGGGGGGATGCCTGATGAGTACTTCAAAAAGTCAGGCCGATGCGTTCAAGGCCTTGGTCAATTGGCTGCGCGATGCCATTCGCGAGCCGGAACAATTCACCCTCAGCTACGCCGCCGAATCCTCGGCCTTCGTGCGCTTCAACCACGCCAAGGTTCGTCAGGCTGGTCAGGTACAGCAGGGGAGTGTCGGTTTCAAACTGATCAACGAGGGTCGGCATGCCGACCTGAACATTACGCTTTCCGGTGATGCGGAAGTCGACGTTCAGCGTCTGGCCGAAGGTCTGCAACAGTTGCGCGAAACCTTGCCGCTGCTTCCGCAGGATCCCTACCTGCTGCTCAATCACAACGGTTGGCAGAGCAAGAATGTTCAAGATCACCCGCTGCCGGACACCGAGCAAGTGGTCGCTGAAATCACTCAGGCGGCCGAGGGGCTGGATCTGGTCGGCTTCTACGCCGCCGGCCCGATCAGCCGTGGTTTCGCCAGTTCTTTGGGTGCGTTCGGTTGGCACCAGGCCAACAGCTTCAACTTCGACTTCAGTCTGGTCCATGAAAACGGCCAGGCGGTGAAAGCCAGTTACGCCGGGCACGACTGGAACAGCGAAGGGTTTGCCAAGCGCTTTGCACAGGCACGCGAGCAGTTGGCGTTTCTCGGCAGACCGCAACACACCCTGGCGCCCGGTCAATACCGCGCCTATCTGGCGCCGGCAGCCTTGGGAGAAATCATGGACATGCTGGGCTGGGGCGGTTTCTCGGCGCAGTCGATTGCGAGCAAAAACAGCCCGCTGCAGAAACTTTACGCGGGCGACAGTGCGTTCAGCCCGTTGGTGTCGGTGGATGAAAAGGTCAGCGGTTCGTTGAGCCCGGCGTTTTCCGGCGAAGGTTATCCGCGCAGCGATCTTGGGTTGATCGTCGCAGGCAAGGCGGGCGCGCAGATGGTCAGTTCACGCAGTGCGGCCGAGTACGGCCTGACCGCCAATGGCGCCAGCGGCGGCGAAATGCCGAGTGCAGTGAACATGGCCGGCGGTACGCTGCCTGATGCAGAGATTCTCAAGCAACTGGGCACTGGCTTGTACATCAGCAACCTCTGGTACCTGAACTACTCGGACCAACCGGCGGCACGCCTGACCGGCATGACGCGGTTTGCGACCTTCTGGGTCGAGAACGGCGAGATTCAGGCGCCGGTGAGCACCATGCGCTTTGATGACAGCGCCTACAGTTTGCTGGGATCGCAGCTGGAAGCGTTGACCGAGGAGCGTGAGCTGATGTTGTCGGCCAGCACCTACAGCCAGCGGGCCACGGCCTCGGCGTTGTTGCCCGGCGCGCTGATCAGACGACTGACGCTGACCCTGTAAACACATAGCCCTGTGGCGAGGGAGCTTGCTCCCGCTGGGTCGCGAAGCGGCCCCAAACCGGTACATGCGGTTTACCCGTTAAACCGCATTCTCAGGATTACGACTGCTTCGCAGCCGAGCGGGAGCAAGCTCCCTCGCCACAGAGGTCAGTGCCAGCCTTGACCTTGCATTAATTTCAACCCACAAGAGGTCCCATGCCTAACCGCCCGCCTCTCGACGCTGTCACCGCCCGCTGGGTGCCTTGGGTCGTCGCCATCGCGTTCTTCATGCAATCCCTCGACGGGACCATCCTCAACACCGCCCTGCCCGCCATGGCCCGGGACCTGGCCGAGGATCCGCTGCGCATGCAGGGCGTGATCATTGCCTATATGCTCACCGTCGCCTTGCTGATCCCCGCCTCCGGCTGGATCGCCGACCGTTTCGGCACCAAGAAAATCTTCTTCGGTGCCATCTTGCTGTTCAGCCTCGGCTCATTGCTCTGCGCCTTGTCCAGCACCCTGAGCATGTTGATCGGCGCCCGGGTGATTCAGGGCCTGGGCGGGGCATTGATGTTGCCGGTCGGGCGACTCGTGGTACTCAGGGCGTACCCACGCTCGGAGTTGGTGCGGATTATGGGTTTCATCACCATTCCCGGCCTGCTCGGTCCGTTGATCGGGCCGACCATGGGCGGCTGGATGGTGGAATACCTGACCTGGCACTGGATCTTCCTGATCAACCTGCCGGTCGGCGCTGTCGGTTGCTACGCCGTGTGGAAATTCATCCCCGACCTGCGCGGCACTGAACGCACCCGCTTCGACAGCCTGGGCTTTTTGCTGTTTGGTGCGGCGATGGTGCTGATCACCGTCGCCATGGAAGGTCTCGGCGAATTGCACCTGCCGCACTTGCGCGTGATGTTGCTGCTGTTCGGCGGCATGGCCTGTCTAGCGGCGTACTGGTTGCGGGCCGGGCACATCGAAAATCCGCTGTTCGCGCCGTCGCTGTTCAAGACCCGGACGTTTGCCGTGGGCATCCTCGGTAACCTCTTCGCTCGACTGGGCAGTGGTGCCCTGCCGTTTCTCGTGCCGTTGCTGTTGCAAGTGGCGCTTGGATATTCGCCATCCCAGGCCGGGATGAGCATGTTGCCGCTGGCCGCTGCGGCGATGGTCGCCAAGTCGGTGGCGCGACCGCTGATTGAACGCCTGGGCTATCGCATCGTGCTCACCGGCAACACCTTGGCGCTGGGGCTGATGCTGGCGAGCATGGGGCTGGTCAGCGAACAAACGCCGTACTGGTTGCTGCTGGTGATGCTATCGATTCTGGGGGCGATCAACTCCTTGCAGTTCACCGCCATGAACACCGTGACCCTGATCGACCTCGACGACGCCAGCGCCAGCAGCGGCAACAGCCTGCTGTCGGTGGTCGCGCAATTGTCCCTGAGCCTGGGCGTTGCCTGCGCCGGCGCCTTGCTCGGCGGGTTCACCGCAGAAGTCGGCAATGATGGCGTGGACACGGTTTTGGGCGCGTTCCAGCTGACCTTTGTGACCGTCGGAATCATGGCAATGCTGGCCGCGACGATCTTCTCCCAGCTCTCAAAGGAAGACGGACGGCGCGTCAAACGTCCGGAAGAGCACATAGAGCCTTAGGGCGAATGGCCACGGGACTGATACACTGCGCGACATTTTGTTTTGCAGGCCAGTCCCGTGACCACCATCGCCACCGCTTTTAATACTTTGCCGCTGTCCGCCGCCATGCTGGCTAACCTCGACTCCCTCGGTTATGCCCAGATGACGCCGATCCAGGCGCAAAGCTTGCCGGTGATCCTCAAGGGAATGGACCTGATCGCCCAGGCCAAGACCGGCAGCGGCAAGACCGCTGCCTTCGGTGTCGGCCTGCTGAACCCGATCAATCCGCGCTTCTTCGGTTGCCAGGCGCTGGTCATTTGCCCGACTCGCGAGTTGGCCGACCAGGTCGCCAAGGAAATCCGTCGTCTGGCCCGTGCCGAAGACAACATCAAGGTCCTGACCCTGTGCGGCGGCGTGGCTTTCGGCCCGCAGATCGGCTCTTTGGAGCATGGCGCGCACATCATCGTCGGCACCCCGGGTCGTATTCAGCAGCACCTGCGCAAGGGTTCGCTGATTCTCCATGGCCTGAATACCCTGATCCTTGACGAAGCCGACCGCATGCTCGACATGGGTTTCTACGATTCCATCGAAGAAATCATCGCCCAGAGCCCTGAACGCCGTCAGACCCTGCTGTTCTCCGCCACCTACCCGACGGGCATCAAGCAATTGGCGGCGAAATTCATGCGTAACCCGCAGATCGTGAAGGCTGAAGCGTTCCACGACGACACGCAGATCGAGCAGCGCTTCTACGAGATTTCCCCGGAAGAACGCATGGACGCAGTGGTCAAAGTCCTTGCGCATCACCGTCCGGCGTCCTGCGTCGCCTTCTGCTTCACCAAGCAGCAAGTTCAGGAAACCGTTGATCACCTGACCGCCAAAGGCATCTCCGCCGTCGGCCTGCACGGCGATCTGGAACAGCGTGACCGCGACCAGGTGCTGGCGATGTTCGCCAACCGCAGTACTTCGGTTCTGGTCGCCACCGACGTTGCCGCTCGCGGCCTGGACATCGACGCGCTGGACATGGTGATCAACGTCGAACTGGCCCGTGATTCGGAAATCCACATTCACCGTGTCGGCCGTACCGGTCGTGCTGGCGAGAAAGGCATCGCGATCAGCCTCGTCGCGCCGTCCGAAGCCCACCGCGCCCAGGCCATCGAGCTACTGCAGAAGTCGCCGTTGAGCTGGGATCAGTTGGACAACCTCAAATCCCAGGGCGGCGCACCGCTGCTGCCGGTGATGAGCACGCTGGTCATCGGCGCGGGCCGTAAAGACAAAGTGCGTCCGGGCGACATTCTGGGTGCGTTGACGGGCGATGCCGGTATTCCGGGCGCTCAGGTCGGCAAGATCGCGATTTTCGACTTCCAGGCGTATGTGGCTGTTGAACGCGGGATCGCCAAGCAAGCCTTGCAGCGCCTGAACGACGGCAAGATCAAAGGCCGTTCGCTGCGCGTTCGCATCCTCTAAGAACGCCGCGGCCCCTTGTAGGAGCGAGGCTTGCCCGCGAAGAACGAACACTCGGTGTGTCTGATTCACCGCGTTATCGTTCTTCGCGGGCAAGCCTCGCTCCTACAGGGATCGGGGTAAATCCTGAGATTTGAGTGAGGACACCGTTTTGCGCTCTACCGAAGTCGTGATCATTGGCGCTGGCGCCGCAGGGTTGATGTGTGCGCTGACCGCCGCCGGGCGTGGGCGCAAGGTGATGTTGCTCGACCATGCGAACAAGGCCGGCAAGAAAATCCTGATGTCGGGTGGTGGCCGCTGCAATTTCACCAACATGTACACCGAACCGGGCAATTTCCTCTCGCAGAACGAACACTTCTGCAAATCCGCACTGGCGCGCTACACCCAGTGGGATTTCATCGGCATGGTCGCCAAGCACGGCGTGCCATACCACGAGAAGAAACTCGGCCAGCTGTTCTGCGATAACAAATCCAGCGACATCCTTGAGATGCTGCTCACCGAATGCGATCAGGTCGGCGTCAGCCTGCACCTGGACACCTCGATCCAGACCATCGAGAAGCTCGAGAGCGGTTACTTGCTGGACACCACGCTCGGCCAACTGACCTGTGAATCCCTGGTGATCGCCACGGGCGGTCTGTCGATCCCGACCCTGGGCGCCACCGGCTTCGGTTATCAAGTGGCCAGGCAGTTCGGTCACGACCTGCTGCCGACCCGCGCCGGCCTCGTGCCGTTCACCATTACCGATCAGCTCAAGGAACTGTGCACCGAGCTGTCCGGCACCTCGGTGGATTGCCTGGTGAGCTGCAACGAGCAGAGTTTTCGCGAGAACATCCTGTTCACCCACCGCGGCCTCAGTGGTCCGGCGATTTTGCAGATTTCCTCGTTCTGGGAATCCGGCGACACGGTCGAGATCAACCTGATGCCGGACCACGACGTGCCAAGCTGGCTGCAACAGCAGCAAGCCGAACGCCCGAACAGCGAGTTGAAAACCCTGCTCGGTGAAATCTTCACCAAGAAGATGGCCAACCTGCTGGCGGACAATTGGTTCGTCTCCAAACCGATGAAGCAATACACCCATGCGGAAATCGCCGACATCGCCGAAAAACTGGCGAGCTGGAAAGTGGTTCCTGCCGGCACTGAAGGCTATCGCACTGCGGAAGTGACCTTGGGCGGTGTCGACACTCATGAAGTGTCGTCCAAGACCATGGAGTCGCTGAAAAGCCCTGGCCTGTATTTCATCGGTGAAGTGCTTGATGTGACCGGCCACCTGGGCGGCTTCAACTTCCAATGGGCCTGGGCCTCCGGATACGCTGCCGCGCAATACGTCTGATCGACCGCGTTATCGTTCTTCGCGGGCAAGCCTCGCTCCTACAGGTTATGCGTCGTATATAAAATTACGGCAAACCTCGATCCTGTAGGAACGAGGCTTGCCCGCGAAGGCGTCCGAACAGACAACAGAGAACAGAGAACAGAGAACAGAGAACAGAGAACAATCAAGGAACAGATTTTGCTGTCAGATGTGATCGGCGCCATTGCGTCGGCGTCATTACTGGCTCAATTTAGCGGCATTGCCTCGGAAGGCCTTCGCACTTCATGTCATCGACCTCATTTCGTCAGTCTCTGCGCCGTCTCTGGGCGCTGGATAAATTCAGCTACAGCGTGCGGGTGTTCATCGCCCTGACCGGCAGCATGGCCGTCTGTTGGTATCAGGATGAAATGGGGCTGCTGATCCCATTGTTCCTGGGGATCATCGCCAGCGCCCTGGCCGAGACCGACGACAGTTGGCAAGGCCGCCTCAATGCGCTGGCCGTGACGCTGGTGTGCTTCAGCGTCGCCGCCCTCTCCGTCGAATTGCTTTTCCCCTACCCCATCATCTTCATCATCGCCCTGGCCCTCGCCAGTTTCGGCCTGACCATGCTCGGCGCCCTCGGTGAGCGCTATGGCGCGATAGCCTCGGCGACGTTGATTCTGTCGGTCTACACCATGATCGGCGTGGACCAGCGCGGCGGTGCGGTCACCGACTTCTGGCACGAACCGGTGCTGCTGGTGGCCGGTGCGGCCTGGTACGGCTTGCTCTCGGTGCTGTGGCAGGCGATGTTTTCCAACCAGCCGGTGCAGCAGAGCCTGGCGCGGTTGTTCCGAGAATTGGGTTATTACCTGAAACTCAAAGCATCGCTGTTCGAGCCGATCCGGCAGATGGACGTGGAAGCGCGCCGACTGGAACTGGCGCAGCAAAACGGTCGGGTGGTGGCGGCGCTCAACGCCGCCAAGGAAATCATCCTGCACCGGGTCGGCAATGGACGGCCGGGCTCGAAAGTCAGCCGCTACCTCAAGCTGTACTTCCTCGCCCAAGACATCCACGAGCGCGCCAGCTCTTCGCACTACCCTTACAACGCGCTGGCCGAGGCGTTCTTTCACAGCGACGTGCTGTTCCGCTGCCAGCGCCTGCTGCGCCAGCAAGGCAAAGCCTGCCGGGCGTTGGCGGAATCGATCCAGATGCGCCAGCCGTTCATCTATGACGCCAGCTTCGCCGAAGCGCTGAGCGATCTGCACGCCTCCATCGAACACCTGCGCATCCAGAGCAACCCGGCCTGGCGCGGTCTGCTGCGTTCATTGCGGGCATTGGCCGCCAACCTAGGCACCCTCGACCGTTTGCTCAGCGATGCCAGCAACCCCGACGCCTTGGCCGACGCCACCGACAGCAGCCTGCTCGACCGCTCGCCGCGCAACCTCAAGGATGTGTGGATTCGCTTGCGCACGCAGCTGACGCCGACCTCGCTGCTGTTCCGTCATGCACTGCGCCTGCCCCTGGCGCTGAGCATCGGCTACGGCATGGTGCACTTGATTCACCCCTCGCAGGGTTACTGGATCATCCTCACCACGCTGTTTGTCTGCCAACCGAACTACGGCGCTACCCGGCGCAAACTCGGGCAACGGATCATCGGCACCGCAATTGGCCTGACGGTGGCTTGGGCGCTGTTCGATCTGTTCCCCAATCCCTTGATCCAGTCGTGCTTCGCAATTGCTGCCGGGGTGGTGTTCTTTATCAACCGCACCACCCGCTACACGTTGGCGACCGCCGCGATCACCTTGATGGTGCTGTTCTGCTTCAATCAGGTCGGTGATGGTTACGGGCTGTTCCTGCCGCGGCTGTTCGACACCTTGCTCGGCAGCCTGGTCGCCGGGCTCGCGGTATTCCTGTTCCTGCCGGACTGGCAGGGCCGACGCCTGAATAAAGTGCTGGCCAATACCCTGACCTGCAACAGCATTTATCTGCGCCAGATCATGCAGCAATACGCCGCCGGCAAGAGCGACGACTTGGCGTATCGACTGGCCCGACGTAATGCGCACAACGCTGACGCGGCACTGTCGACGACGTTAGCCAACATGCTCATGGAGCCGGGGCATTTCCGTAAGGAAGCGGATGTCGGGTTTCGCTTCCTGGTGCTGTCGCACACGTTGCTCAGCTACTTGTCTGGATTGGGTGCGCACCGTGAAACCCAGTTACCGCCGGATGTGCGCGAGCTTTTGATCGACGGCGCGGGCGTGACTCTGGCGACCAGCATCGACGAGATCGCCCACGGGTTGGCGAGTAAACAGCCGATTGCGATTCAGAGCGATGCCGAAGAGGCGCTGGCCAATGAGTTGGAGCAGATGCCGGATGAGAACGATGAAGGGCAGCGGTTGGTGCAGACGCAGTTGGCGTTGATCTGCCGGCAGTTGGGGCCGTTGCGGACATTGGCGGCGCATCTGATCAAGGACACCAGTGAAGCCTGAGATCTCCGGTGACTGGGCGGGCCCCTTCGCGAGCAAGCCCGCTCCCACATTGATCTATTGTGTGACACAAAGGCCCTGTGGGAGCGGGCTTGCTCGCGAAGGGGCCATCAGCCTCACCGAAGCTTACATCCCATGCTGCTTCATCAACCGCTCATAACTGCCATCAGCCTTCATCTCGGCAATCTCGCGATCGAAACCGGCGACGATCTGTTCATGCTGCGGATTTTTCAGGCTGACCAATATGTGCAAGCTGTTCTCGCTCAACGCCTTGGGCAAGAACTCCACGGCATTGCGCACCTTGGATGATTCCCGAGCCAGGTAATAACGGGCCACGTATTCGTCTTCCAGCGTCAACTTGACCCGGTCGGCCGCGACCATGCGCACGGCCATGGCGAAGTTATGCACAGGGACTTTCTGCAGCGACACATCGTCGTCGAATTCCGATGAATAGGCATAACCGCGCACCACCGCAATCGGGTAAGTGTGCAATTGCTGCAAGTTGTTGTATTCGATGGGCGCGTCTTTGCGCTTGAGAAAGCGCACGCGGTTGAGCAGATATTCGCCGGAGAACTGGCCCAGCTTGGTGCGCTCGTCGGTGTACCAGGCATTGACCAGCACGTCGTAACGGCCCTCGCCGACGCCGAGCAACGCTCGCGCCCAAGGCACCTGTTCAAAATCACTGGCGTAGCCCGCCCGGGCCAGCGCAGTGCTGACGATGTCGGTGGCCAAGCCACCGTTGACCAGCGTGGCGTCGGTAAACGGCGGCCAGGCGTCGGCGACCAGACGCAGCCTTTCCGCTGCCGCGCTTTGTGTCAGCAACAGCAATCCAATCAAAGCAAACGCTCGATGCAATCGCGGCATGCTAGAAAATCCTTAGCGGGCGGGCTGCCCGGTGTGTTTTTCTGCCAAAACTCCAAGACTCATGTACCGACACTCAGGTACTCAACATTAGCTCATGGGAGCGACTGCACAGCGCTTCATTGCAGATTACACAAAGAAGACAGCGCCGCGCGAGATGAATGATGGCATTTTGGCCTTTGTCACAGATTTCTCCACCATAAAGACATCTATCGCCAGGACGCTTAGTATCCGAAGGACGTTGCTCAAGGAAAGTGAAGATGACAATCGATTGGGTCTGCAAACACCACAGCGATCTGGGGAAAGAGCAGCTGTACGCCATTCTCCAGTTACGTGCGCAAGTGTTCGTCGTCGAACAGAAATGCGCCTACCAGGATGTCGATGGCCAGGATCTGGAAGGTGACACCTGCCATTTGATGGCGTGGGACGGGGATCGGCTGGTGGCCTACCTGCGCTTGCTCGATCCGGAAACGCAGGGCGGAGACGTGGTGATCGGGCGGGTGATTATAGCGCCTGGCGCCCGTGGCGCCGGACTGGGACATGATTTGATGGCCCAGGGGTTGAAGCAGGCCGGGAAACGCTGGCCTGAGGTGCCGATCTATCTCTCGGCCCAGGCGCATTTGCAGGGGTATTACGGGCGGTACGGGTTTGTGGTGTCGGGTGAGGAGTTTCTGGAGGATGACATTCCGCATATCGGGATGCGTCGTCCTTGAGGGCCTCATCGCGAGCTGGCTCGCTCCCACAGGGGACCGCGGTCAAATGTGGGAGCGAGCCAGCTCGCGATGGCGCCAGCTGTATCATCGAAGAACTCAGGGATACTCGAGCACCGCTTTAATCTGCCGTAAATTACGCTCGATCCACCCCCGATCAATCGCCCCCCACTCGCGGATCCGATAGCGCCCCGCATGATTGCGCGCGCCCTCTTCCTGCTCGAACTCGCAAATGATGTCCAGATCCGCCAACGCCGCAATCGTGTCCTGCGCCGTGCGCCGGGGCATGCCGGTCACTTCGGTCAGCGCCGGGACGCTGCTGGCCAGGCCACTGTCGATCAGGTACGCCACGTACAACCGGCGATAGAAGCTGCTCTTGGTCTTGCTTACATCCATCCAGACACTCCCTTTACTGCATATCCCGCCACGTCAGGTACACCCGCAGATCAAATTCCACCTGGTGATACCCCGGCAACATGTGTTCGCAGAGCTTGTAGAACGCCTTGTTGTGATCCGACTCTTTAAAGTGCGCCAGCTCATGCACCACGATCATTTTCAGAAACTCGGAGGGCGCTTCCTTGAACAACGAGGCCACGCGGATTTCCTTCTTGGCCTTGAGCTTGCCGCCCTGCACCCGCGAGATCGTCGTGTGCAGGCCAAGGGCGCGATGGGTCAGGTCGAGGCGGTTGTCGAACAGCACCTTGTCGATGGACGGCGCATTGCGCAGGTATTCCTGCTTGAGGTCCAACGCAAAGGTGTACAGCGCCTTGTCACTCTGCACCGCGTGTTTTTCCGGGTAGCGCTGGCTCAGGTAGTCGCCCAGCCGACCTTCGGCGATCAGCTGGCGCACCTGGTCCTGCAACGCAGCGGGATAGGCCTGGAGGTATTTCAACGCGGTCATCAGGGTCGGCAACACGAATCACGAAAAGGTCGCCAGTGTAGCGAATTCAGCGGGTCAGCGCGCTCCAGTCAAACGGCGCCACAAAGTCGCTAGCGTCCTCGGCCATCATCGGCCGCCCCACCAGAAAACCTTGCACGTACTGGCAGCCGTTGGCTTGCAGCCATTCATATTGCGCAATGGTTTCCACCCCTTCGGCAATCACCAGCATCCCGTATTGCTTGCACAGGTCGATCACATTGCGCACCAGTGCCGCATCCCGTTCGGACGCCGGCAATCGGGCGATCAAATGTCGGTCAAGCTTAAGCGTGTCCAGCTCAAGGTCGCGCAGATGCGCCAGCGAGCAAGGTCCGGTGCCGAAGTCATCCAGCGCCACCCGCACCCCGAGATTGCGCAGCAAGCGCAGCGTCTTGCGGGTTTCTTCGGGGTTTTGCATCAACGCTTCTTCCGTCACTTCGACTTCCAGATAACGCGGTTGCAAGCCGTGACGTTCCAATACCTGGCGCAATTCAGTGACCAGGTTGGGCATGCCGAACTGGGTGCTGCTCAAACTCACCCCCAGAACCAGGTCTTCGGCAAACAAGGTTTCCCAGGCTTTGCGCTGGCCGGCCCCGCGATGGTAAATCCAGCTGCCCAGACGACTGATCAGCCGCGCTTCTTCCAGCAACGGCAAAAACAGCCCCGGCGGTACATCGCCGACACTTGGGTGTTGCCAGCGCAGCAGAGCCTCGAACCCCCGAATCTGCCCGCTGTCGATGGCGACCTGCGGCTGGTACACCAGATTAAAATCACGGTTCTCGATGGCCGTGCGCACGCTCTCTTCGAGCATCAGCCGCGAGCGGGCCCGGCCGTTCATTTCGTGATCATAGAAACGGTACTGCTGACGGCCGGCGCGTTTGGCCTCGTACATGGCGATGTCCGACGCACGTAGCAAACCGTCGAGATTGGAACCGCAATCCGGGAAAGTGGCGATGCCGATGCTGGCGCCCAAGGCGATATCCAGACCATCAATCTGCTGACAGATCGACACCCGTTCAATGAGCTTCTCGGCAATCTTCGCTGCTTGCTCCGGGAACTCCAGATCCAGCAACGCCGTGAACTCATCGCCACCCATACGCGCCAGAATGTCGAAGGGCCGAAGGCAGGCTTTCAATTGCTCGGACACCCAGCGCAGCACCCGGTCGCCGGCATCGTGACCGAGGGAATCGTTGACGCGCTTGAATCCATCGAGGTCCAGGTACAGCAGCACCCAAGCGCTGTCAGACCGTTCACCGCGCAGCAGCAGATTCTCCACCGTCTGGTAAAAGCCGCGACGATTGAGCAGCCCGGTCAGCGGGTCCGTCACCGCCTGGAACTCCAGTTGCTGATGCAGATGGCGCACCACCGACATGTCCAGCACCGTCACCACCATCGCATGTTGTTCGCTGGGCAATGGCGCGCAAGACAGCGCCACCGGCACTTGCTGGCCGGGCGCCGTTCGCAGCAACGCGTCGTGCAGGCGCAGGGTTTCGCCGCGTTTGTAGCCGGTGTAAAAGTCTGAGTCCGCCCAGACCGGGATGTGCGGCTTCTGCAGGAAATCCAGAAACTCTCTGCCTTGCAGGTCTTGCACCGTGGCATTGAGCAACCGCGACATCGCCGGGTTGGCAAAGCGGATCAGACCGTCCTCACCCACCACCAGGATGCCTTCGGCGACATTGTCTAGCACCGAGGCATTAAACGCGCGAGCGACCTCCAGATCGTGGCTCAGGCGCTGCAACGCACGGCGATTGCGCTGATGCTCGAGCAACGCCTGTACTTTGGGCTTGAGAATTTGCGGGTCGAACGGCTTGAACAGGTAATCCACCGCACCACTGGCATAGCCCTTGATCACGGCGTCCTGGGACTGTTCGTTGGCGGTCAGGAAAATAATCGGTGTGAGACGGGTTCGCTGACTGCCGCGCATCAGACGCGCCACTTCATAACCGTCCATGCCAGGCATCTGCACATCCAGCAGCACCAGGTCGACATCGTGTTCGAGCAAAAGACTGAGGGCTTCAAAACCGGAAGCTGCGGTAATGACCTGCCAATCCTGGCGCTGGAGCAACGCACGCATGCTGATCAGGTTTTCGGGGTAATCATCAACGATTAAAAGGATCGAGCTGCCTTCAGCTGGCGTGGGGTGCGCGCATTCCATGCTGCTTCTCTTATTCGGGGCGTCAGGCCGGTTTCTCGTGAAAACCGGACAAATACTGAGCCTTCACTCTAGACCGGGATCCGCTAAAGCAGAAGCTATCAGTGCGCCATCATTTAACCATCGAGTACATTTGCCGACTAACGGTCGCTTCTACAGCCCCCTGAAACCGGGAAAGATGGCCTTTTAACAGGATTTTGACGCCATCCGTTTGTCATTTACGCATTAACAAATTGAACTTCTGCGCTTATAAGGATTGCCCCCAAGGCGCGTGCCAGAGCTTCTGGCACGTGCGTGCAGTAAAAAATCCGTGGAAGCTTTTGTCTATGATCGATCTCGCAACCTGGAACCTCAGTGTTCCCGTCGGCAATCCGCCGTACACCGTTGACACGTCAAAACTGGTGGATGGCTTCAAGGATCAATACTTCCACTCCGACACCGGCACCTTGTTTTTCTGGGCCCCGGTCACCGGGTCTAAAACTGAAAACGCAAAGTACCCTCGCACCGAACTGCGCGAAACCTACAGTAACGGCACCCTGCGCAACTGGCTCTACCCGGACGCCGACAACTCACTGCGTGCCACCCTCGCGGTCAACCAGGTACCGAGCTCAGGCAAAATCGTCATCGGCCAGATCCACGCCTATGAAAGCCAGAAACCCATGGTGAAGCTCGAGTATCAGTACAAGACCAGCACACAGTCGGGCAACATCGTCGCCAAGGTACGCATGCGCCCGGATGACGGCGAAGGCCGGATCATCACCATCGCCACCGGGGTGAAACTTGACCGGGAGTTTTCCTACCTCATCCACCTGAGCCCAGGCGGCGCGCTGGGCATTAGTGCGGCGGGTTATCAGTGGGACACCGACATCAGCGCGACGTGGCGTGACAAGCCACTGTATTTCAAGGCCGGGGTCTATGTGCAAGACCACACCGGGTACACCAGCGAAGGCGGGAAAGTGACGTTCAGCAAGCTGGATATTGATCACGACAAGTAAAAACACCTCTGCCCCTGTAGCAGCTGTCGAGCTGCGCGAGGCTGCGTCCGAGGACGAAGTCCTCGCAATCTCTTGACGACTGCTGCGCAGCCGGACGCAGCCTCGCA
Source organism: Pseudomonas sp. LBUM1660 (assembly GCF_059695935.1). Lineage (NCBI taxonomy): Bacteria > Pseudomonadati > Pseudomonadota > Gammaproteobacteria > Pseudomonadales > Pseudomonadaceae > Pseudomonas > Pseudomonas sp. LBUM1660. The sequence goes on from NZ_CP166795.1 coordinate 5,883,201, forward strand.
GGCTCGACAGCTGCTACAGCGTCCGAAAAAAGTGTAGGACGCCTCCGACTGTGGCGAGGGAGCTTGCTCCCGCGGGGCTACGAAGTAGCCCCAAATCCTGCCACCTGATTCCCCCAGACACACCACACCCCCCGATTTACGGCGCCTGCGTCGCCGAACGGGAACGAGTGCCCTTGCCACAATGACCGCATTCACGTCCTACAGCCCGATTGCGGCTACCCGAATCGCTGTCTAAAGTTGGCCTGTCGCTGACATTGTTGGCGATAGGGTTTCGCAGCCCTGACGATACGTGTAGTAACCTAGCGCCTCGAAAAAAGGGGCGCTTAAACGCTCGCCCTCCTTTTTATGGTGGCTGTGTGTGGGAGACCTTCGGGTCTGCCGGGTTCCTCGTATCCCTGGTCTGCGAACCCGCACATAGCTACCACCCCAATCGTTTCGCAGCGAACGGTAGTAGCTCTTCTTTCAGATACGAGGAAGATTTACTTATGACCATGAACAAACCGCCCCGCCGCTTCACCCCAATGTCCCAACTCGCAACAGACTACCCCGTCCTGCTCATCGACAACGACGCCCCTCTACGCGAACTCCACAACTGCGTCAGCGAACGCCTCAACGCCGTCCTCAAATATCTGAACCTCATGGCCTGCACCAGCCTGCCGGACTATGCAGAACACGACATCAACACCGTCACTAACATTGCCCGAATTATGGTTCAGGACATTGCCGACGTTTTTGGGGTCATCGAACAGCGCGGATTTGATACGCCTAAGCAGCAGTAAAAATCAGACAATAAAAAACCCGCATCTCTGCGGGTTTTTTAGTACTGCTAAACAATAAAGTCTTAGTTAACCTTAGCGTTCAACTCACCCTTCAAATACCGCTGATACATCGCTTCCAACGAGATCGGCTTGATCTTCGAAGCATTACCGGCAGTACCAAACGCTTCATAACGTGCGATACACACATCACGCATGGCAGTAACAGTCGCGCCAAAGAACTTGCGCGGGTCAAACTCGCTCGGGTTGGTAGCCATCAACCGACGCATCGCACCGGTCGAAGCCAACCGCAAGTCAGTATCAATGTTGACCTTACGCACGCCGTGCTTGATGCCTTCAACGATCTCTTCAACCGGCACGCCGTAGGTTTCTTTGATGTCGCCGCCGTACTGGTTGATGATCGCCAGCCAGTCTTGTGGAACCGAAGACGAACCGTGCATCACCAAGTGGGTGTTCGGGATGCGTTTGTGGATCTCTTTGATGCGGTCGATGGCCAGCACGTCGCCGGTAGGCGGCTTGGTGAACTTGTACGCGCCGTGGCTGGTGCCGATGGCGATGGCCAGGGCATCGACCTGGGTGCGTTTGACGAAGTCAGCGGCTTCTTCCGGGTCGGTCAGCATTTGGCTGTGATCCAGAACGCCTTCGGCGCCGATGCCGTCTTCTTCACCGGCCATGCCGGTTTCCAGCGAACCCAGGCAACCCAGCTCGCCTTCTACCGATACGCCGCAGGCGTGAGCCAGGGCCACGGTTTGTTGGGTAACGCGCACGTTGTAGTCGTAGTCGGTCGGGGTCTTGCCGTCTTCGCCCAGGGAACCGTCCATCATCACCGAGCTGAAGCCCAGTTGAATGGAGCGCTGGCAGACGTCAGGGCTGGTGCCGTGGTCCTGGTGCATGCACACCGGGATGTGCGGGAATTCTTCGATGGCGGCCAGGATCAGGTGACGCAGGAATGGGGCGCCGGCGTATTTGCGAGCACCGGCCGAGGCCTGGACGATCACCGGGGAGTCAGTCTTGTCAGCGGCTTCCATGATGGCGCGCATCTGCTCAAGGTTGTTGACGTTGAAGGCTGGAACGCCGTAGCCGAACTCGGCTGCGTGGTCCAGCATCTGGCGCATGCTGATAAGTGCCATTGTGTGTGTCTCTCCCGGTTGAGGGTCGTTAATCGTGCCAGCCTGCCGTAGCGGCGGCGGCTATTCAAGTTATTGCAGATCGGGGGTTGGCCCGGGCTGCGAATTCGGTGATGCCAAAATCTCTACAAGCCATCGAATTCCCGTAGGAGCGAAGCTTGCTCGCGAAAGCGGTTTAACTGGCACCACATGTGTTGAATGTGATGACGTCTTCGCGAGCAAGCTTCGCTCCTACAGGTTTCGCACAAGCCTCAATTACTGCGCTTTACAACCGCGGCCGATCAAATCATTGGTGGCGACCCAGTAAACCAGGCCTTCCTCACCTTTTACGTGAAACGCCAACATGTCGTTGCTGTACAGCGAACCTTCGGCGCCCGGTTCAAGCTTCAAGCGGTAGACCTGATCGGCCCCGCCGAGGCGCACGTCGACTTCCTTGCGGCTGTCGTCGGTGTAGCGCCAGAGCACTTTGGCCTGGCTGTCGCAGGTCCAGGTGGTCCAGTTGTCCGTCGATTCGGCAGGCTTGAACAGGTTGAAATTCGAGCAACCGGCCAGCAATGCCAACGCCGTAACGGCGATAAAACCTTTCATCCATGTTCCTCGACTGACGGCGCACGCCGCCAGCCCTGAGTAAAGTGTCTGACCCGTCAAGGGCAACCATGTTCCTTGGCCGGGGTCTGCGTCTCGTATTTCTCCAGGCCATCAGGCCCGGATCGCTTGTTGATCACCGGGTTGGTTTCCGCTTGCCAGTCGGCCTGGTAGCAGCCTTTTTCCACCGACTGCGGCGCAGGATCCGGCTTGGCTTTCGGGTTACTCCCGCAAGCCACCAGCATACCCGCAGCGATCAGCAGCGCTAATGGCTTGACCATGAGAACACTCCTTTGCTTGGTCAAATGAATGACCTCAGCCCTTGGCCCGACTTTCCAGGACTTCAACGGCAGGCAAAACCTTGCCTTCCACGAACTCGAGGAACGCGCCGCCACCGGTGGAAATGTAGGAGATCTGATCGGCAACGCCATATTTGTCGATGGCCGCCAGGGTGTCGCCGCCGCCAGCAATCGAGAACGCCGAGCTTTGCGCGATGGCCTGGGCCAGCACTTTGGTGCCGTTACCGAATTGATCGAATTCGAATACACCGACCGGACCGTTCCACAGGATGGTCTTGGACGACTTCAGCAGCTCGGCGAAATTCGCCGCGGTCTGCGGGCCGATGTCCAGGATCATGTCGTCGGCGGCCACGTCAGCAATCAGCTTGACGGTAGCGGTCGCGCTTTCAGCGAATTCCTTGGCAACCACCACGTCCACTGGCAAAGGCACGCTGACCTTGGCGGCGATGGCGCGAGCGGTGTCGAGCAGGTCCGGCTCGTACAGCGACTTGCCGACCGGGTGACCGGCAGCGGCCAGGAAGGTATTGGCAATGCCACCGCCGACGATCAGCTGGTTGCAGATCTGGCTCAGGCTGTTCAGCACGTCGAGTTTGGTCGAGACCTTGGAACCGGCAACGATGGCAGCCATCGGCTGGGCCGGGGCGCCAAGGGCTTTGCCCAGTGCGTCCAGCTCAGCAGCCAGCAGCGGGCCAGCGGCGGCGACTTTGGCGAACTTGGCCACGCCATGGGTCGAACCCTCGGCGCGGTGAGCGGTGCCGAAGGCGTCCATCACGAAGACGTCGCACAGGGCGGCGTATTGCTGGGCCAGTTCGTCAGCGTTCTTTTTCTCGCCCTTGTTGAAGCGCACGTTTTCGAACAGCACGATGTCGCCGGCCTTGACGTCGACACCGCCCAGGTAATCGGCGACCAGCGGCACTTCACGGCCCAGGGCCTTGCTCAGATAGTCGGCGACGGGCTTGAGGCTGTTCTCGGCCGAGAACTCGCCTTCGGTCGGACGGCCAAGGTGCGAGCAGACCATCACGGCCGCGCCTTTTTCCAGGGCCAGCTTGATGGTCGGCAGCGAAGCCAGGATTCGCGCATCGCTGGTGACTACACCGTCCTTGACTGGGACGTTGAGGTCTTCGCGGATCAGTACGCGCTTACCTTGCAGATCGAGGTCGGTCATCTTCAACACGGTCATGGGTCGCAATTCCTGGTTTACGGTTTTTGAGTCGCTGTTTGCAGATAGTGTTCTGCAACGTCCAGCATTCGGTTGGCAAAACCCCATTCGTTGTCGAACCAGGCCAGGATGTTCACCAGCCTTGGGCCGGAAACTCGGGTCTGACTGGCATCGACGATGGCCGAATGTGGGTCATGGTTGAAATCACAACTGGCGTGAGGCAACTCGGTGTAGGCCAGAAGGCCTTTGAGCGGGCCGCTGGTGGCGGCCTCGCGCAGAATCCGGTTGACCTCGGTGGCGTCGGTGTCGCTGACGGTCTGCATCGTAATGTCGAGGCAAGACACGTTAACCGTCGGCACCCGCACGGCTTTGGCCTGAATTCGCCCGGCAAGTTCCGGCAGCAGGCGCTCGATGCCACGCGCCAGACCAGTGGACACCGGAATCACCGACTGGAACGCCGAACGCGTGCGGCGCAGGTCTTCGTGATGATAGGCGTCGATGACCGGCTGATCGTTCATCGCCGAGTGAATGGTGGTGATCGACACGTATTCCAGACCAATGGCTTGATCCAGCAGGCGCAACAGCGGCACGCCGCAGTTGGTGGTGCAGGACGCGTTCGACACCAGCAGCTCGTCGCCGGTCAGGCAATCCTGGTTCACGCCGTAGACGATGGTGGCGTCGACATCCGCCTCGCTGGCCATCGGCTGGGAAAACAGCACGCGGGGTGCGCCGGCATCAAGGAAGCGCTGGCCATCGGCACGCGTGTTGTAAGCACCGGAGCACTCCAGCACCAGATCGACGCCCAGGGACGCCCAATCGATGCCTTCGGGGGTGGCACTGCGCAGGACCTTCACGCAGTCGCCCTTAATATGCAGGCAATCGCCTTCTACTCGCACTTCGCCGGGAAAGCGCCCGTGAGTGGAGTCGAAGCGTGTCAGGTATTCGATGCTGGCCATGTCAGCCAGATCGTTGATCGCGACAATTTCAAACCCAGCCGTCGAGCCTCGCTCAAACAACGCACGCAAGACGCAACGACCAATCCGGCCGTAGCCGTTGAGTGCAACTTTGTAAGGACGCGGTTGAGGCATGGGGTTCTCGATGAAGCTTGGGAATGAGGTTGCCAGGACTGCCGCTTTCGCGGGCAAGCCTCGCTCCTACAGGTCTTCGGTTGTCTTGAAAACAACGCGATCCCTTGTAGGAGCGAGGCTTGCCCGCGAAGACGTCAGCCCCGATAACGCAACTTCTGGATCAGTCTTCCAGCAGCTCTTCAGCCTGACCCAGGATGTTTTCCAGGGTAAAGCCGAACTCTTCGAACAAGGCCGGCGCAGGCGCCGACTCGCCGAAGGTGGTCATGCCGATCACGCGGCCTTCCAAGCCCACGTACTTGTACCAGTAGTCCGCGTGCGCGGCTTCGATGGCGATACGGGCACTGACCTGCAACGGCAGAACCGCTTGCTTGTAACCGGCGTCCTGAGCATCGAACACGCTGGTGCACGGCATCGAAACAACACGCACCTTGCGACCTTGCTCGGTCAGCTTGTCGTAAGCCTGAACCGCCAGACCGACTTCCGAACCGGTAGAGATCAGGATCAGCTCAGGCTCGCCTGCACAGTCCTTCAGCACGTAACCGCCACGGGCGATGTCGGCGATCTGCAGCGCGCTGCGTTCCTGATGCTGCAGGTTCTGACGCGAGAAGATCAGCGCCGAAGGGCCGTCCTTGCGCTCGATGGCTGCTTTCCAGCAAACGGCCGATTCAACGGCATCAGCTGGACGCCAGGTGTCGAGGTTCGGCGTGCTGCGCAGGCTGGTCAGTTGCTCGATCGGCTGGTGAGTCGGGCCGTCTTCGCCCAGACCGATGGAGTCGTGGGTGTAGACGAACACCACGCGTTTCTTCATCAGCGAAGCCATGCGCACGGCGTTGCGAGCGTATTCCATGAACATCAGGAAGGTGGCGCCGTAAGGCACCAGACCGCCGTGCAAGGCCACGCCGTTCATGATCGCGCTCATGCCGAATTCGCGAACGCCGTAGTACATGTAGTTGCCGCTGGCGTCTTCAGCCGAAACACCTTTGCAACCTTTCCACAGGGTCAGGTTGGAACCCGCGAGGTCAGCGGAGCCGCCCAGCAATTCAGGCAACAGCGGGCCGTAGGCATTCAGTGCGTTCTGGCTGGCTTTACGGCTGGCGATGGTTTCGCCCTTGGCCGCGACTTCAGCGATGTAAGCCGAGGCTTTTTCCGCGAAGTCTTCCGGCAGATCGCCGCCCAGGCGACGGACCAGTTCGTTGGCCAGCTCAGGGAAAGCTGCGGAGTAGGCAGCGAAACGCTGATCCCACTCGGCTTCGGCCGCGCGGCCGGCTTCCTTGGCGTCCCACTCGGCATAGATGTCAGCCGGGATTTCGAACGGACCGTGGTTCCATTTCAGAGCAGCACGGGTCAAGGCGATTTCCGCGTCACCCAATGGGGCGCCGTGGCAGTCTTCTTTGCCTTGCTTGTTCGGCGAACCGAAACCGATGGTGGTCTTGCAGCAGATCAGGGTTGGCTGATCGCTTTTGCGCGCGGTTTCGATCGCGGTCTTGATCTCTTCCGGGTCGTGACCGTCGACGTTGCGGATCACCTGCCAGTTGTAGGCTTCGAAACGCTTCGGGGTGTCATCGGTGAACCAGCCTTCGACTTCGCCGTCGATGGAGATGCCGTTGTCGTCGTAGAAGGCGATCAGCTTGCCCAGGCCCAACGTACCGGCCAGGGAGCCGACTTCGTGGGAAATGCCTTCCATCATGCAGCCATCACCCAGGAACACGTAGGTGTGGTGGTCGACAACGTTGTGGCCAGGACGGTTGAACTGCGCTGCCAGGACTTTTTCAGCCAGGGCGAAACCGACGGCGTTGGCCAGGCCTTGGCCCAGTGGACCAGTGGTGGTTTCAACGCCCGGGGTGTAGCCGAATTCCGGGTGGCCCGGAGTGCGGCTGTGCAGTTGGCGGAAATTTTTCAGGTCATCGATCGACAGGTCGTAGCCGGTCAGGTGCAGCAGCGAGTAGATCAACATCGAACCGTGACCGTTGGACAGCACGAAGCGGTCACGGTCGGCGAACGATGGATTGCTCGGGTTGTGCTTCAGGTAGTCACGCCAAAGTACTTCGGCGATATCCGCCATACCCATCGGGGCACCGGGATGGCCGCTGTTGGCTTTTTGCACGGCATCCATGCTGAGGGCACGAATGGCGTTGGCACGCTCACGACGGCTGGGCATCGCTGTTCTCCTGCGGGTTCTGTATCGAGAGTGAATAAAACGAAACGGAAAAAAGGCGAGCATTTTCCCTCACCCACCCGCCTCGGGGCAATGACAGATAGTCATCTGGAGGCGTTTTTCCAATTGTTAACAGCGGTTTCGACTGATGAAACCTTTCTGCAGTTCGTTTGTTGACTGAACCTAACGTCTGGAAGTGCCATCTATCGACCAATATCAAAACTTTTTGATATTGCCCTTGCGGTGATTTCTGAGCGTCACTAGACTGCTGGCCTTATGAATTTACGCGTGCCTTCCATTCGACATGACGATTGCGATGAGCTGGCGGCCCTGTGCAAGGCCGGCGGCGATCCTCTGCGACTGAATGTATTGCGCGCGCTGGCCAACGATTCGTTTGGCGTACTGGAACTGGCGCAGATCTTCGGGATTGGTCAGTCCGGCATGAGTCACCACCTCAAGGTCCTGGCCCAGGCCGACCTGGTGGCGACCCGCCGCGAAGGCAACGCGATTTTCTACCGTCGCGCCCTGCCCCACACCGACCTGCTGGGCGGCAAGCTGCACGCCGCCCTGCTGGAAGAAGTGGACAACCTGACGTTGCCGGCCGATGTGCAGTCGCGGATCGCTCAGGTCCATGGGCAACGCGCGGCGGCCAGCCAGGACTTCTTCTCACGGGTGGCGGAGAAATTTCGCGCCCAGCAAGACTTGATCGCCGGTCTGCCGCAGTACCGCGATAGTGTGGTGGCGCTGCTCGACAAGCTGAGTTTCAGAGACGGCGCGACGGCCATTGAAGTCGGCCCCGGCGACGGTGAATTTTTGCCGGAACTGGCACGCCGCTTCACCGAGGTCACGGCGCTGGACAACAGCCCGGCGATGCTCGAACTGGCGCGTCAGGTCTGCGAACGTGAAACGCTGGCTAACGTCAGCCTGCAACTGGCCGATGCATTGAATGGCGTCAGCCTTCAGGCCGATTGCGTTGTACTGAACATGGTGCTGCACCATTTCGCCGCGCCGTCCGAAGCGCTCAAGCACATGGCCGACTTGCTGCAACCGGGCGGTAGCCTGCTCGTGACAGAGTTATGTAGCCACAACCAGAGTTGGGCCAGGGAGGCCTGCGGTGATCTCTGGTTGGGGTTTGAACAGGACGATTTGGCCCGTTGGGCCACCGCTGCGGGACTCGTTCCCGGGGAAAGCCTCTATGTAGGCTTACGTAATGGTTTCCAGATCCAGGTCCGCCATTTTCAGCGACCGGCTGGCGACACTCACCATCGGTAAATTCAGGAAAAAATCGAGATGAGCGAATACTCCCTCTTCACCTCCGAGTCCGTGTCCGAAGGGCATCCGGACAAAATCGCCGACCAGATTTCCGATGCGGTGCTGGACGCCATCATTGCTGAAGACAAGTTCGCCCGCGTGGCGTGCGAGACGCTGGTTAAAACCGGCGTGGCAATTATCGCAGGTGAAGTCACCACGTCGGCCTGGGTCGACCTGGAAGAAATCGTGCGTAACGTCATTCTGGACATCGGCTACAACAGCTCTGATGTTGGCTTCGACGGTGCCACTTGCGGCGTGATGAACATCATCGGCAAGCAGTCCCCTGACATCAACCAGGGTGTCGACCGTGCCAAGCCTGAAGATCAGGGCGCCGGCGACCAGGGCCTGATGTTCGGCTACGCCAGCAACGAAACCGATGTGCTGATGCCAGCACCGATCACCTTCTCGCACCAACTGGTGCAGCGCCAGGCCGAAGCCCGTAAATCCGGCCTGCTGCCTTGGTTGCGCCCGGACGCCAAGTCGCAAGTGACTTGCCGTTACGAAGGCGGCAAGGTTGTCGGTATCGACGCCGTTGTTCTGTCGACCCAGCACAACCCTGAAGTGTCGTACAAAGACCTGCGCGAAGGCGTGATGGAGCTGATCGTCAAGCACGTACTGCCTGCCGAACTGCTGACCAAAGACACCCAGTTCCACATCAACCCGACTGGCCAGTTCATCATCGGTGGCCCGGTGGGCGACTGCGGCCTGACCGGTCGCAAGATCATCGTCGATAGCTACGGCGGCATGGCCCGTCACGGCGGCGGCGCGTTCTCCGGTAAAGATCCATCGAAGGTTGACCGTTCGGCTGCCTACGCTGGTCGTTATGTCGCCAAGAACATCGTTGCTGCTGGCCTGGCCGAGCGTTGCGAGATTCAGGTTTCCTACGCGATCGGTGTTGCCCAGCCTACGTCGATCTCGTTGAACACCTTCGGTACCGGCAAGATCAGCGACGACAAGATCGTCAAACTGGTTCGCGAAATTTTTGACCTGCGCCCATACGCGATCACCACCATGCTCGACCTGCTGCACCCGATGTACCAGGAAACCGCTGCGTACGGCCACTTCGGCCGTACCCCGGCGACCAAGACTGTGGGCGAAGACACCTTCACCACGTTCACCTGGGAAAAGACCGATCGCGCCGACGACCTGCGTACTGCAGCCGGCCTGTAAGACTTTCCTGGCGGCACCAAAAACCCCGCACGGTTCGCCGTGCGGGGTTTTTTATTGGGTCTGCTTTATACCAGGCTGCCCCCATCGCGAGCAGGCTCGCTCCTACATTGGATCTTTAGTGAGCACAGATTTTGTGTACGGCAGAGGCTCTTGTGGGAGTGAGCCTGCTCGCGATGGGGCCAGCCTGGTCACCTCCGGAAACACCAGGCAAAACACCCACTCTTCCCCCAAGAAAATACTGACTAACCTTCATGCATCCCCCCTGAGCAAGGACGCTCACGATGCTTCTGCGCCTGTTTTCCGCTTTGTTCCTGACCCTGTTTTGCCTGAGCTCAAACGCTGCCGACTGCCCCGACTGGCCACCCGCCCGCGCCCTGGACGAAATCACCGCCCTGCAAAAACAGATCGATTTCTGGGACGACAATTATCACCGCCACGGACGCTCACGGGTCGCCGATGAAATCTATGATCAGTCCCACGCGCGATTGAGCGAATGGCGTGAGTGTTTTGATTTGAGTCTGGCGCCCGACCCCTTGCGCACGGCGGGCGGCAAGATTACCCATCCCATCGCCCATACCGGCCTGGACAAACTCCGTGATGGAAGTGCCGTAGAAGACTGGATGCGTGATCGAAGCGACATCTGGATACAACCCAAGGTCGATGGGGTGGCGGTGACGCTGATCTATCGCAACGGTTTGCTGCGCCAGGCGATCAGTCGCGGTGACGGAGTCAACGGCCAAGACTGGACCACTTCGGCGCGACTGATTCCCGCCATCCCCCGGCAACTGCCGCAACCCTTGGATTTGCTGGTGCAAGGCGAACTCTATTGGCGCCTGACCGGCCATGTGCAAGCCAAGGCAGGCAGCCTCAACGCCCGCTCCACGGTGGCCGGGTTGATGGCACGCAAGGAGCTGAACGCCGAACAGGCAGGTGGTATCGGATTGTTTGTCTGGGATTGGCCGCAAGGTCCGGCAAGCCTGCCCGCTCGCGTGGCGACTCTCGATGAAATGGGTTTTCCGGGCACTGCGCCTTACAGCCAGCCGATCAAGGTGTTTGCCGACGCGGAACGATGGCGCGATCACTGGTATCGCACGCCCCTGCCCTTCGCCAGTGACGGTGTCGTTTTGCGTCAGAGCCAGCGGCCACCGGCCGATCGCTGGCAAGCGCGACCCTCCTTCTGGAGCGTTGCCTGGAAGTATCCGTTCGCCCAGGCACTGGCCGAAGTTCGCAAGGTCCACTTCAAGATCGGACGGACTGGGCGGATTACACCGGTGCTCGATCTTGCACCCGTGAAGCTCGATGACCGACAGATCAAGCGCGTCAGCGTCAGCTCCCTGCGGCGTTGGGAGGAACTGGATATCCGCCCCGGCGATCAGGTGTCCGTCAGCTTGGCGGGGTTGACCATTCCAAGGCTCGACGGTGTCGTGCTGCGCAGTACCGAACGCACGGAATTGAACGTGCCGTCGGCAGCAGACTTTCATCATTTGAGTTGCTGGCAACCGACATCAGGATGCGAGAGCCAATTCCTCGCGCGCCTGACCTGGCTCAGCGGCAAACAGGGACTGGCTTTGCCCCATGTCGGCCCTGGCACTTGGGAGAAACTTTTCGAAACAGGCCGCCTAAACGGCCTGCTGGATTGGTTGACCCTCGATGCTCAAGAGCTTGCTAACATTGCCGGCTTCGGCGAGCGCAGCGCGGCTCGTCTTTCAGACAGTTTTCACAGCGCCCGGCAACGTCCGTTTGCTCGCTGGCTCAAAGCCTTGGGGTTGCCGCCGACCGGCCAGGCACGGCTTGCCGATTCATGGCAGGAACTGGCGAATAGAAACACCAAACAATGGCAGGCAGAAGCAGGAATCGGCCCGGGACGCGCGGCGCAATTGAGCGCGTTTTTCCGCGACCCGCACGTCCTGGCACTGAGTCAAACATTACGCATAGCCGGGATTGACGGCTTTTAAACGTCGGCGACACCTGGCAGCCCGGGAACCCAAAGGTGCCAACGGGCTCAAACGCCCATCGCCACATCGACCCGATTGTCTTTGCACATGGAGCTTTTATGAAATTTCTTTCACCGCTCGCCTTGCTGACCCTTTGCAGCGTGATGGCCGCTCCCCTGATGGCCGCCGAAGAAGCCCCAGGGCTCACCGGCTGCGCCGCCAAGAAACAGGGCATCATCAATCAGATCGAACTGGCCAAATCCCACGGCAACGCCGAACAGCAGGCCGGCCTCGAAACGGCCCTGAGCGAAGTCACCGCCCATTGCACCGACGCCTCGCTGAAGAAGGAACGGGAAAACAAGGTGCTCGACGCCAAGCATGAAGTCAGCAAGCGTCAGTCCGACCTGGACAAAGCCATGAAGAAAGGCGATCCGGACAAGATCAACAAGCGCAAAGATAAACTCGCCGAGTCCCGCAAGGAATTGCAGGACGCGCTCGACGAGCTGGATAAGTAAGCCATCACTGAATCGGGGGCTTACCTGTGGCGAGGGAGCTTGCTCCCGCCGGGCTGCGAAGCGGCCCTAAACGCGGTTATTCAGGCAGACCGCATTTTCCGGGTTTACGACGGCTTCGCCTCCGAGCGGGAGCAAGCTCCCTCGCCACAGTTGCGCAGCAGGTCTACCCAGATCACACCCGAGAATCAATGATCCCGAAACTCTTTATGGCAGGCACTGCAGGCATCTTCGACTTTCTGCACCGCCGGGCCCAGATTACTGGCCTTGTAAGGCTGAACCTTGCTGGCAATCACCAACTCACCGGTGGCGGCTTCAAGGGTGCGAACCATGTCCTGGAAACGCGCCTGCTGCTGCCACACATTGTCCTTGGCGCTGGTGTGATCTTCTTCGCGCACCTGCGGGAAATGTTTCCACGGCTCACGGGACAAGGTGTCGAGCTTCACGGCGCCTTCCGCAAATTTCGGACCGTCGAACGGGATACGACCACGCAACATGCCACCCAGGTCTTCGCCGGTCTTGAGCATCTGTTTGAAGATCGCCTTGCGTTGTCCCAGCGGCGAATTCGGATCAACCCCACCGCAGGCAGACAAGGTCAGGCAGGCCAGCAATACAACAGAAAGTCTTTTAAGAGTCATGGTGGCTTCAGGTCACGGGAAACGGCGGCCAGTATCCTCGCGTCATCGGCAAAGACCAATAGCCCTATTATCAATACGGGTTGTTTGAGCGCATGGAGCACTCAGGCAACCGGCAAAGGAATTACTCCATGAACAGCCGTTTCAAGACATGGCGTCACCACCTCGTGTGGACTCTTCCAATGGTGGCCGTGCTCGCCGGCTGCACCGGCGGCGATAAAAACACCCCTAAGACCCACGCGCTGGCGACTTACTCCAGTGCCAGCTGGGAAGCACTGCCGGCGGTGTCCGACACCGATCTGGTCGCCGGCTTCGGCTCGTGGCGCAGCGCCTGCACCCGGCTCAAGGCCGACCCGGTCTGGGGCTCGACCTGCGCGGCTTCGGCCAATGTGCCGCAGACCGCCAGCGACATTCGCGGCTTCCTCAAGCAGAACCTCGATGTCTACGGCCTGCGCGCCGCCAATGACAATCCCAACGGTTTGATCACCGGCTATTACGAGCCGGTCTACCCGGGCAGCCTGACCCAGACCGAAGTGGCGAACATTCCGGTGTACGGCGTGCCCGAGGACATGATCATTGTCTCGCTGGACAGCATCTACCCCGAACTCAAGGGCAAACGCCTGCGCGGACGTCTCGAAGGACGCGTACTCAAACCTTACGACGATGCGGCAACGATCGAGACCAACGGGGTCAAGGCGCCAGTGGTTGCGTGGCTGACCGACCCGATGAACCTGCAATTTCTGCAAATCCAGGGTTCGGGGCGCATTCAGCTCGACGACGGTCGTCAGTTGCGCATCGCTTACGCTGACCAGAACGGCCATCCATACCGCCCCATCGGGCGCTGGCTGGTGGAGCAAGGCGAGCTGAAGAAAGAAGACGTGACCATGGGTGCCATCAGCACGTGGGCCAAGGCCAATCCATCGCGTATTCCGGAACTGCTGGGCAGCAACCCGAGTTATGTGTTTTTCACCCGCAACCCGGACAGCAACGAAGGGCCACGCGGCTCGCTGAACGTTCCGCTGACGGCCGGTTACAGTGCGGCGGTGGATCGCAAAGTGATTCCGCTGGGCAGCCTGTTGTGGTTATCCACCACCAAACCGGACGGCACAGCACTGGTACGGCCCGTGGCGGCGCAAGACACGGGCGGCGCGATTGCTGGCGAAGTGCGTGCGGATCTGTTCTGGGGCACTGGCGAGGCGGCCGGGCAACTGGCTGGGGATATGAAGCAGCAAGGGCAGATCTGGATGCTCTGGCCTAAAGGCGCGGCGTTGCCGCAAGTGCCACAAGTTGCCGATGCAGTAAAAGATAAGCCCTGAAATCTGCACTGGCAGTCAGATAGCTATCGCGAGCAGGCTCGCTCCCACAGAGGGAGCGCATTCCAATGTGGGAGCGAGCCTGCTCGCGATGAGGCCAGCACAATCACCGACGTTCTTTCAGACCGATACTACAAAGAAACTGGCAATCAACCCCATCCCCACAAACCACACCAGCGACCGCAAAATCGCCCAGTCCGCCAGATAGCAAATGATGTACAGCAGCCGACTGGTGATAAACAGCACCGCCAGCACGTTGACCGTCACCAGCTGCGCCGTGCCCACCAGGTGCGCAACAATCACCGCCGTCGCGAACGCCGGGGTCACTTCAAAACTGTTCAGTTGCGCCGCATACGCGCGTCGACCCAAACCATTCAGCGAATCAAGAAAGTCCCGGGGGTCATGGTTGTCTTGCAGCCCGAACCTGCCGCTGACCTTGGCAATGCCCGTGCAGAGATAGGGCAGGAAAATCGCGATCAAAATGCACCACAGAGCAACCGTCATAAAGCAGTCCTTTCTTCAGTTTTAGAATGTTGAGTACCCGTCAGAACTTCATCACCAAAATACCGATCAGCACGAGCCCACAGGCTAAGAGCCTTGGCCTGCCGAAAGGTTCTTTCAGGTAACGCATGCCGAACAGCACCACCAGGATCACGCTGATCTCGCGCAACGCCGCCGCTTCGGCAATCGACCCCAGCTGCATTGCCCACAGCACCAAAGCGTAGCTGAACAACACGCAGAACCCGACCGCCAGCCCCAGTCGCCACTGTTCACGCCAGAACAGCATGAACGCCGGGCGCTTGCGCACTAACGCCAGCAATGGGAAAGGCCAGGCGCTGAGCAACGTGACCCAGACCAGATAGTCCAGAGGGTGCGACCAGCGCCGTAACGCCTGGCCATCGATGAAGGTGTAGCAGCCGATGCACAGGCCGATCAGCGCCACCACCGGCAACATCGACCACGGTAGACGCGCGCCCCCGCCACCCTGCCAGAGCAGGCACAGCATGCCAAACGGGATCAACAGGATTCCGAAGATCTGCTGATTCGTCAGCACTTCGCCAGCGAAGATCAGCGTCAGTGCCAGCACCACCAGCGGCGACAGCCCACGCATCAACGGATAGACCAACCCGAGGTCGCCGACTCGATACGCCTGGATCAACAGATAGCGATAGAGCAATTCGAACGCCGCCGACGCCAGAATCCACGGCCAGATTTCACTCGGTGGCAGCGCCACGAACGGCAGCATCAGAGCGACAAACAGCATCGCGACGCTGTCCATGCAGGCCACCACCAGCAGACGTTCGGCGCTGAATTTGATCAGGGTATTCCACGCCGCGTGCAACAGCGCCGCCACCAACACCAAAGCCGTCGCAAGCACGGCACACTCCTTTTATTGACCGCTGGCTCCTACGGGAAGCGCATGGATAATTGATTCGCCATAGGTCAGCAGCTGTTTATACTGCACGCGACCACGCCGCACTCAGTTGCGCACAGACTAATTCCAATAATTTCTGCCACTGCCCGCGCTCATCGAGAACGGTCATCGGCATGCGTATGCCTGATCAGAGCGTCAAGAATACCGACAGAGACCTTGCGCATGCCACTCGCCTTGCTCGCCCTTGCTGTTGCCGCGTTCGGCATCGGCACCACTGAATTCGTCATCATGGGCCTGCTGCCCGACGTCGCCCGCGACCTCGCCGTGAGCATTCCCCACGCCGGCCTGCTGATCACCGGCTACGCCCTGGGCGTGGTGTTCGGTGCGCCGATCCTCGCTATCGGCACCGCCAACATGCCGCGCAAAGCCACGCTGTTGGGCATGACGCTGATGTTCATCCTCGGCAACGTGTTGTGCGCATTGGCGCCGAACTACGCCACATTGATGGCCGCACGAGTGGTCACCGCGCTGTGCCACGGTGCGTTTTTTGGCATCGGCTCAGTGGTCGCGGCGGGGCTGGTTGCGCCGAACAAAAGAGCGCAGGCCATTGCCATGATGTTCACCGGCCTGACGCTGGCCAACGTGCTCGGCGTGCCATTGGGCACCGCGCTCGGGCAATACGCCGGTTGGCGTTCGACGTTCTGGGCGGTCTCGGTAATCGGCGTGATTGCAGCCCTCGCGCAGTGGCTTTGGCTGCCGAAGGACATCGCGATGGACAAGGCCAACCTCGCCAGCGAGTTCAAAGTGCTGGGCAAGGTCAATGTGTTGCTGGCCTTGGGCATGAGCGTGCTGGCGTCGACCAGCTTGTTCAGCGTGTTCACCTACATCGCGCCGATTCTGCAGGACATCACCGGTGTCAGCCCGCATGTCGTGACGATCATGCTGCTGTTGTTTGGCGTCGGCCTGACGGCGGGCAGCATGCTGGGCGGTCGTCTGGCGGACAGCCGATTACTGCCTTCATTAGTGGGCATGGCGCTGGCCGTCGCGGTGGTATTGGCTGCCTTTAGCCAGACCAGTCACTCGGTTATTCCGGCGGCGATCACGCTGGTGCTATGGGGGATTTTTGCCTTTGCCCTGTGCCCGATTCTGCAACTGCTGATCATCGATCAGGCGCATGATGCCCCGAACCTCGGCTCGACGCTGAACCAGAGCGCTTTCAATCTCGGCAACGCGGCGGGCGCTTGGATCGGCGGCCTGGTGGTTGCCAGCGGTGCGGACCTGGCGGATCTGCCGTGGACCGGAGCGCTGGTCAGTGGCCTGACGGTGCTGACGGCGCTGTTCTATATCTACCTGCAACGTCGCGGGGCGGCCGCGGTCAATGTGTCCGGCTGAACAGGCCGGGCATCACTGATTACTTTTTGCTCTTCTGCGGATCAGGCTCCGAATTCTGATCCGCCGTCTTCTTCGGCGGGCCGCTCTCGCTGCGGATCTGCGCGTGGCTGATCAGCGCGAAGATGAAGCTGCCGCCGATGATGTTCCCCGCCAGCGTCGGCCCGGCGAACACCAGCCAGAAATCCTTCCACGGCAACTCGCCGGCAAACACCAGGTACGAGACCTCCGCCGAACCGACCACGATGTGGGTGAAATCCCCCAGCGCCATCAGGTAAGTGATGAGGATGATGATCCACATCTTGGCGCTCTCCATGGATGGGATCATCCAGACCATGGTGGCAATCATCCAGCCCGAGACGATGCCTTTGGCGAACATCTGGCTGGCGTCGTTTTCCATGATCTTGCGCCCGATATCGAGGAAAGCCAGGTCGGTCTTGCTGTCGAAAATCGGCAGATTGAGCATCACGTAGGCCACGAGCAGCGTGCCGCAGAGGTTGCCGACCAGCACCACCGACCAGAGGCGTAGCAATCGCCCGAAATTGTTCAGTGTGGGTTTGGTCATGATCGGCAGCACGGCCGTCAGGGTGTTCTCGGTGAACAACTGCTGACGGGCGAGGATTACCGCGAGAAAGCCGGCGCAGTAGCCGAAACTGGCGATCACCTTGAAGCCTTCACCGTCCGGCAGTCGGGAGTTGAGCAATCCCATGGCCATCAGCGACAACCCCATGGTCAGGCCGGCGGCCAGTGCCGACCACCACAAGGCGGCGACACTGCGCTCGAGTTCCTGATCACCCTGGGTGCGGATGATCTCGTGCAGCACCGCGGCGCGCGGTGGCTGGTTCTTGTCGACCTCGTGCCGTTCTTCCGGCGACAGGTTTGGGGTCTTGCCTTCTTTCTTGGCGTCCATAAAGCTCCGGAACCGGTGGTGTGTCATGTAGGTACGACACGCGAGGTTCGGAGCTGTTCACTGACCGTCCAACGAAACCGGCTCTTTAGGAGCGAGGCTTGCCCGCGAAGGGTTCACCTCGGTATTGGTGGTGACACAAATGACGCCTTCGCGAGCAAGCTTCGCTCCTACGGGGCTCGCATTACTCGCTGGCGATATCGTCCTTGAACTGGTCTTTGACGTATTTGATCTCGGTCTGGCCGTGCGGAGCGGGCAAGCCGTCTTCACCCAGATTGACGAAGACAATCTTATCCACCGTCAGGATGCTTTTGCGGGTGATCTTGTTGCGGACTTCGCACTTCAGGGTGATTGAGGTACGACCGAACTCGGTGGCGGTGATGCCCAGTTCGATGATGTCGCCCTGGCGCGAAGCGCTGACGAAGTTGATCTCGGAAATGTACTTGGTCACCACACGCTGATTGCCCAACTGGACGATGGCGTAGATCGCCGCTTCTTCGTCGAGCCAGCGCAACAGGCTGCCGCCGAACAGCGTGCCGTTGGGGTTGAGGTCTTCGGGTTTTACCCATTTGCGGGTGTGGAAATTCATATTCACTCCTGAGCGTCTTGCCGAATGTTGGGCGGCATCATGGCAGAGCCCGACCTAGAGCTCTATTGAGCATCGACTATGGTCTCGATTACCGTTCGGACATTGACTGATAGAAACGCTTTGGAAGATAAGAATAGCCCGCTATAATCGCCACCGTTTCAAAACGGTAACGTTCCATTGATACCGTTTTCCCGCCACCTGTCCGAGGGGCGCTGCAGCAGGTTCGACCTGTCAGGCTCGGATGGGGCGTTGACTGGCCATGATCGGCCGGACACTAAACGCACAACGGCGCCCATTCGCATACATTACGAATGGAGGCTCATCATGAGCGCTGTTATCACGCCTGCAGATTTTACCGATTACAAAGTGGCCGACATGTCCCTGGCTGCCTGGGGCCGTCGCGAAACCATCATCGCCGAATCCGAAATGCCAGCCCTGATGGGTCTGCGCCGCAAATACGCCGGTGAGCAGCCGCTGAAAGGCGCCAAGATCCTCGGCTGCATCCACATGACCATTCAGACCGCCGTGCTGATCGAAACCCTGGTTGCCCTGGGTGCCGAAGTGCGTTGGTCGTCCTGCAACATTTTCTCGACTCAAGACCAGGCCGCTGCCGCTATCGCTGCTGCCGGCATCGCGGTTTATGCCTGGAAAGGCGAAACCGAAGAAGAGTACGAGTGGTGCCTGGAGCAAACCATCCTGAAAGATGGCGCGCCTTGGGATGCCAACATGATCCTCGACGACGGCGGCGACTTGACCGAGCTGCTGCACAAGAAATACCCGGCGATCCTGGACCGCGTCCACGGCGTCACCGAAGAAACCACCACTGGCGTTCACCGTCTGCTGGACATGCTGGCCAAGGGCGAGCTGAAAATCCCGGCCATCAACGTCAACGACTCGGTAACCAAGAGCAAGAACGACAACAAGTACGGCTGCCGTCACAGCCTGAACGATGCGATCAAGCGCGGTACCGACCACCTGCTGTCCGGCAAGCAAGCGCTGGTCATCGGTTACGGTGACGTGGGCAAGGGCTCCGCTCAGTCCCTGCGTCAGGAAGGCATGATCGTCAAGGTTTCCGAAGTCGACCCAATCTGCGCCATGCAAGCCTGCATGGACGGTTACGAGCTGGTTTCGCCGTTCATCGACGGTATCAACAACGGCACCGAAGCCAGCATCGACAAAGCCCTGCTGGGCAAGATCGACCTGATCGTGACCACCACCGGCAACGTCAATGTTTGCGATGCAAACATGCTCAAAGCCCTGAAGAAGCGCGCTGTTGTCTGCAACATCGGCCACTTCGACAACGAAATCGACACCGCTTTCATGCGCAAGAACTGGGCATGGGAAGAAGTGAAGCCACAGGTTCACAAGATCCACCGTACCGGTCCTGGCGCATTCGATGCCCAGAACGACGACTACCTGATCCTGTTGGCTGAAGGCCGTCTGGTTAACTTGGGTAACGCCACCGGCCACCCAAGCCGCATCATGGACGGTTCGTTCGCCAACCAGGTTCTGGCGCAGATCTTCCTGTTCGGCCAGAAGTACGCCGACCTGTCGCCAGCCCAGAAAGCCGAGCGCCTGACCGTTGAAGTACTGCCGAAGAAACTCGACGAAGAAGTGGCCCTGGAAATGGTCCGCGGTTTCGGCGGCGTGGTGACTCAACTGACCAAGACCCAGGCCGACTACATCGGCGTGACCGTCGAAGGTCCGTTCAAGCCGCACGCTTACCGCTACTGATCGGTCCTGCTGTCCGCCCTACTCTGTGGGGCGGACTCATCGCTCTGTAGGAGCGAAGCTTGCTCGCGAACGCTTCACCGCGGTGTTACTGAAACACCGCGGCGCCAATATTCGCGAGCAAGCTTCGCTCCTACAGAGAGCACGGCGCCTGCAAGGCTTACGCGTTTCCAAGGATATGACCATGTCCCAAGACCGTCGCTACAGCTTCGAGTTCTTCCCTACGAAGACCGACGCTGGGCATGAAAAACTGCTCGCCACTGCTCGTCAGCTGGCCACGTACAACCCCGATTTCTTCTCCTGCACCTATGGCGCTGGCGGTTCGACCCGTGATCGCACCCTCAACACCGTGTTGCAGCTCGAAAGCGAAGTCAAAGTCCCTGCCGCACCGCATCTGTCTTGCGTTGGCGACAGCAAGGACGACCTGCGCGGCCTGTTGACTCAATACAAGGCAGCCGGCATCAAGCGCATCGTTGCCCTGCGCGGTGACCTGCCTTCGGGTATGGGCATGGCCAGCGGCGAATTGCGCCACGCCAATGACCTGGTTCAATTCATTCGTGAAGAAACCGGCGATCATTTCCACATCGAAGTCGCTGCCTACCCGGAAATGCATCCGCAAGCGCGCAATTTCGAAGACGATCTGAACAACTTCGTTCGCAAGGCCAACGCTGGCGCCAACAGTGCGATCACCCAGTACTTCTTCAACGCCGACAGCTACTTCTACTTCGTCGAGCGTGTACGGGCGATGGGCGTGCACATCCCGATCGTGCCGGGGATCATGCCGATCACCAACTACAGCAAACTCGCGCGTTTCTCCGACGCTTGCGGTGCGGAAATTCCGCGCTGGATCCGCAAGCAGCTGGAAGCCTACGGCGACGACACTCAGAGCATCCAAGGCTTTGGTGAGCAAGTCATCACAGAAATGTGCGAACGCCTGCTGCAAGGTGGCGCACCGGGGCTGCACTTCTACACACTGAACCAGGCTGAAGCGAGTCTGGCAGTGTGGAATAACCTGAAGCTGCCGCGCTGATACAGTGCAGTACTGCAAAAAGGCTCTGGCGAAACCCAGGGCCTTTTTTATGGACTGCGCATTGGGCCAGAGCTTCTGAATCGACCTTCTGGCTCTTTATGATTTCTCGTCGTAATCTCAAGCCATGCCTCTGATCGCACAGTTACTGACCGTGTTTCTTTTCACTTGCCTGAGCTTTGCCGCCCGGGGCGAGAAGCTGCGCATTGTCACCGAGCCGTGGGCGCCTTATGTGTATGAGGAAAACGGCAAATCCCTGGGCCTGGATTACGAAACCACGGCCATCGTCTTCAATCGCCTGGGAATCGAAGTGGATTGGCAGTTCCTGCCATGGAAACGCTGTCTGTCGATGCTTGAATCGGGCCAGGCCGATGGCGCGCTGGACATCTTTCATAGCGATGAACGCGATGCGACACTCCTGTATCCCGGCGAACCGCTGTCGGAAGTCGAATTCGTGATGTTCTACGCCAATGAGCGGCCCCATCCGTTTCGCACCCTGGACGATCTGAAAGGCCTGACTATCGGCACCTCGCCGGGTTATCTGTACAGCGAGGACTTCAGCGGCTCGACACTGTTTACTCGGGAGCCGGCGCCCACCCACGAAGCCAACTTCGGAAAACTGGTGCGCGGGCGCATCGACCTGTTGATCACCGATCGCCGGGTCGGCCAGCATTTGCTCGACGAATTGGGCATCCGCGACAAGATCACCGAAAACCCCACCGTCATCAGCCACCAGAGCCAGTTTTTGGCGGTACGGCGCAACGCCGGCATGGATTTGCTGGTGCAGCGTTTCGGTGCCGAGCTCAAGCGCTTCAAGCGCGAGCCCGCCTACGCGGAGCTCAGCGCCCGTTATGGCGCGGGTCCCGGCACCGGAGGGCAAGCTACTACCGCCACCACGGCCACCGTAAAAACCGTTGAGCAGCAGGAAAGCGGCGCGCAGTGATTGCTCTGTTATACTCCGGCCTTCCCGCCAGGCTCACGCCCGGACGCTCGGACTTGTTCAAGGCATCTCGATCCGCTACAGCGCAGCTTTTCAGCCCGCGCGAGCGCTCCAGACGAGCCTTCGAGGCCCAGCAGGACCGGACGGGATTGCGTTCCTCTTAAACGCCATTCGCGCCAGGCAAGACTCCCATTGGGCCAAGCCCTAACTAAAACAGGATTACTCATGTCCTTTGCTTCCCTCGGTCTCTCCGAGGCTTTAGTCCGCGCCATCGAGGCAGCGGGCTATACCGAGCCTACTCCGGTGCAACAGCGGGCTATCCCCGCCGTGTTGCAAGGTCGCGACCTTATGGTCGCGGCTCAGACAGGTACTGGTAAAACCGGCGGCTTCGCCCTTCCGATTCTGGAGCGGTTGTTCCCTAACGGTCACCCGGACAAATCCCAGCGTCACGGCCCGCGCCAACCGCGCGTACTGGTCCTGACCCCTACCCGCGAACTCGCGGCTCAAGTACACGAGAGCTTCAAGGTCTATGCCCGTGACCTGAAGTTCGTCAGCGCCTGCATCTTCGGCGGCGTCGGCATGAACCCGCAGGTTCAGGCCATGTCCCGCGGTGTTGACGTGCTGGTGGCCTGCCCGGGCCGTCTGCTCGACCTCGCTGGCCAAGGCAGCGTCGATTTGTCCCACGTGGAAATCCTCGTGCTGGACGAAGCCGACCGCATGCTCGACATGGGCTTTGTCCATGACGTGAAGAAGGTCTTGGCTCGTCTGCCGAGCAAACGTCAGAACCTGCTGTTCTCGGCGACGTTCTCCAAAGACATCACCGACCTCGCCGGCAAGCTGCTGCACAACCCGGAACGCATCGAAGTCACGCCACCGAACACCACGGTCGAGCGCATCGAGCAACGCGTCTTCCGCCTGCCAGCCAACCACAAGCGTTCGCTGCTGGCGCACTTGATCACCGCTGGCGCCTGGGAACAGGTCCTGGTGTTCACCCGCACCAAGCACGGCGCCAACCGTCTGGCCGAGTACCTGGACAAACACGGCCTCAGCGCCGTCGCGATCCACGGCAACAAGAGCCAGAACGCCCGCACCAAAGCCCTGGCCGACTTCAAGGCCGGTGAAGTGCGCATCCTGGTCGCTACCGACATCGCCGCGCGCGGCCTCGACATCGACCAACTGCCACACGTGGTCAACTTCGAACTGCCGAACGTCGACGAAGATTACGTTCACCGTATCGGCCGTACCGGCCGTGCCGGTCGTTCGGGTGAGGCGATCTCGCTGGTTGCCCCGGACGAAGAAAAGCTGCTGAAAAGCATCGAGCGCATGACCAAGCAGAAGATTGCCGACGGCAACCTGATGGGCTTCGACTCCAGCGCTGTAGAAGCCGAAAAACCGGAAGTGCGCGAGCGTCCGGATGTGCGTAACCCACGCAACCCACGTGGCCCACGCGGCGACGGCCCGAACGGCACCGGCGGTGGCGGCGGTCGTAAAGACAAGGGCAAGGACAAGGGCGGCAAGGAAAAACCTGCAGCCACTGGCCGTGGTGATCGCCCGGCCCGTGAACACAAACCACGCGAAGGCACCCCGGCTCGCGAGCAACAGCGTCCGGCCCCTCGTGCTGCCGCTGATCGTGCTCCGGATGAGTTCCTGGACGACGATGTGGATAACTTCGGTAACCGCGTTGACTACGTGCCTCAAGCCAAACCGGCTCAGGGCCGTGGCCGCCGTCCGGGTGCTCCGGCACCAGGCGCGGCAGCCGGCGCAGGTGCTCCACGCACCGGCGGCAAGCCTCAGGGTCGCCAAAGCGGTCCGCGCAGCAGCGACGGCGCCACCACCGGCACCCCGCCGGCCAAGCGCAGCGGCCCTCGCAACGGCGCTCCACGTGACGGCCAGGCCCGCCGCGAAGAGTCCCGCAACCGTCGTCCGGCTCGCACCGACGACCAGCCGCGTTCGGAACCGGCCGTGCAAAACCCGCGCGGACCGGCACCGAAGATCATTCACAAGGAGTCGAAAACCGATCGTTTCCCGACTCCAGAGCAACTTGATCAACTGCCAGGCCGTCCGCGCGGTGAGAAGCCAGCGTTGCTGACCCGCAATCGCTGATTTATCGCTGCAATGAAAAATGCCCCGGGTCTCACGATCCGGGGCATTTTTTTTTGCTTCACCAAAATCCCTGTAGGAGCGAGGCTTGCCCGCGAAGGGGTCAACCGGATTTCCGTGGTGAGGCCGCTGGCGCTTTCGCGGGCAAGCCTCGCTTCTACAGGATTTGTGGTGCGACGCAGATTATGTTCGCCATAAAAAACGCCCCCGATCGCGAGATCGGGGGCGTTTTTGTTCAGGCGGCGAAAATTACTTCGCTTTCACACCTTCAAACGTCACGTACAGATCGACCGCATCGGACGATGGGCCCAGGTCTTTCTGTTTGCCGAAATCGGAACGTTTGATGCTGGTAGTGCCTTCGAAGCCGGCACGGTAGCCGCCCCACGGATCCTTGCCTTCGCCCAGGAAAGTGGCCTTGACCACGACTGGTTTGGTCACACCAAGAATGGTCAGGTCGCCGGTCACGTCGGCAGTGTCTTTGCCAGCGGCGTTTTTGCCGGTGGATTTGACGCTGGTGGAGACGAACTTGGCATCGCCAAACTTGCCCACGTTCAGGAAGTCACCGCTGGCGATGTGCTTGTCACGTTCAGCGTGGTTGGTGAATACGCTGGCGGTTTTGACATTGAACTCGATCTTGCTGTCTTCCGGCTTGGCCGCATCGAAGCTGAACTTGCCATCGATATCTTTGAAGGTACCGGTGATGAAGCTATAGCCCAAGTGGCTGATCTTGAAGTCAACGAAGGCGTGCTGGCCTTCTTTGTCGACGACATAGTCGGCCGCCATTACGTTAGCGGACAGCAGAGCCGAACCGATTGCCAGAGCAGCGAGTGTTTTTTTCAACATGCTTTCTATTCCTTTGGAGTCGAGGTTGAACTTCAGGCTTTGCGGCCCAGCATTCGAGTGAGGGTCGCATCACGGTCGATAAAGTGGTGTTTCAATGCTGCCAACGCATGGAGACCGGAAAAAATTACCAGTGCCCACGCCAGATACAGATGGATCACACCGGCGGTGTCTGCCTGGTCCGGTAGCCCGGAAACCAGCGCAGGAATTTCAAACAGGCCAAACACCGAAATCCCGACACCGTCTGCGGTGGAAATCAGGTATCCGGCAATCATCACCGCAAACAGACTGAGGTACAGGAACGAATGACCGAACTTGGCGCCGAGACGCGTCATGCGGCTATACGTTTCCAGTGTCGGCGGTGGCGGGCTGATAAAGCGCCACAACACCCGCAAGACCATGACAGCCAACAACACCAGGCCAATGCTCTTGTGCAATTCCGGCGCGTCTTTACGCCAGGTGCTGTAGTAGTCGAGACCGACCATCCACAAGCCCAGCGCGAACAAGCCGAAGACCGCCAGCGCCACGCCCCAGTGCATGAAGATGCTGACCCAACCGTAGCGCGAAGAAGAATTACGTAGCTGCATTGCCCAAATCCTGTGAGAACTGCGACCAAGACTATCGAGTTATCTATCGAATTAAAGCGGAAAATTTCGCTTTGAAATATCGAGAAATACGATCAAGAGTCTGAAAGAAAGGCGTTAAGGAAAGATTAAAGGCGAAAGTGTGGCGGGATGTTAGCTGCACGCGCAGAAATGCCAGGTGAATGGGAGGCCTGCTCGCGAATGCTATCTGCCAGGCAAAAAAAAGCGCGGCTCTCAAGCCGCGCTTCCTTTCACGCCAAAGCCTTACTGCGCCTTGGTCTCTGTCGCTGCCGGAGTTGGCGCAGCAGGCTTGGCCGCCGGCTTCTTCGCAGGTTCAGCTTTCTTCGCCGCAGGTTTTGCCGGAGCCTTTTTGGCCTCGGTTTTAGCCGCAGGCTTCTTCGCCGCAGGCTTGGCCGCGGCTTTTTTGGCTGGCTCGGCTTTGACAGGAACAGCAGGCTTCGGTGCTTCCACTGGCGCAGGGGCTGGAGTTGGCACTGGAGCAGGAGCCGGTGCTACCGGAGCCACTGGCTCTGGTGCCTTGACGGGTTCCGGCTTCTTGTCGTCATCGGACGAACCACCGAACAGGTTGGTGAAGAAGTTGCCTTTCTTCGCCGCCACCGCACCCGCCGCTACAGCGGTCGCTGCCGGCACAACCTTCGCAGGCTCAAACGACTTGCCCGCTGCCAGGTCTTCAACCTGACTGGCCGCGCGCTGACCGGTGCGCAGCGCACCTTCCAGCGTGCCCGGGTACAAGGTGTCGGTGTGCTCGCCAGCGAACGCTACGCGCTGCAGCGGACGTTCCCACAGGCGCCAGTATTTGCTGATCTGGCCCGGGCCGAAGGCCAGGTAAGCGCCGCCCATCGACGGGTCGGTGCTGTAGCGGCGGATTTCATAACCGGTGAACGAACCGCGCGCCTGTGGATAAAACGCGTGCAGACGAATCAGCACCTGGTCGACCATCTGTTTGTCGCCGAACGCCTGCATCACCCGTGCGTTATCGCCGGACAGGTTGATCACCACGTTGGCGCCACCCTTCAGCGCCGGCTCGACCCACAACATGCCCAGGCCGGTGTTGCTGTAGATCTCGCCGGACATGCGCGCCTTGCTTTCCCACACTGGCGTCTTGAACTTCAGCATGATCTGGTCACGCCAGCCGTAGTTGGTGCCCTTGATGGCGCCCAGGTGCTGGGCATCCAGCGCCGGGGTCATTTGAATCTTGTTCAGGGCGCGCAACGGCACGGCCACCACCACGTAGTCAGCCTGATAGCCGACGCTGCCGACTTTGACGGTCACGCCGTCCTTGTCCTGGGTGATGGACGACACTGGAGAGCTGGTCTTGATGGTTTTCAGCTGCTTGACAAAGGCCTGGGCCAGTACCGGGCTGCCGCCGAGCAGGCGCGAGGCACGCAGGTCACGGTCGGAGACGCCGCGGTAAACACGGCTCTGCTGTGCGAAATACAGCAGCGACAGGCGCGAAGGTTCGTCATAACGGGTACGAATCTGCTGGTTCACCAACTGACGTGCCGTGGCTGGCAAGCTCAGACGGTCGAGCCAGTTGGAGACGTTGATCTGATCCAGAGCGTGCAGCGTACTGTTGGCCGCCGGGTTCTGAGGATCTTCGATCGAACGCGCCAGATCATCCACGGTCTTTTCGTAGCGCTTGAGCGCCTCGCTGGTGGCCGGTTCCTTGGTGGCCAGATCGGCGGCGGTGTAATACACGCCATCGATCAGGTAGCTCGGGGTCCGCACGAACTCAGGGGCTGGCGTGGTGCTCAGCTTGAAGGTCGATACGTATTTGTTCAGGACCGGCTGGGTCTTGTCGTTGCCGATCCACTCGCTGGTGGCCATGCCGGAGCGACCGCCCAGGCTCGGCTTGGCTTCCAGCAGGGTCACCTGCCAGCCTTTGTTCTGCAGTTCATAAGCGGCGGTAAGGCCCGAGAGCCCGCCGCCGATCACGATCGCCGTTTTATCCTTGGCCAGCGCAGACACGCTGAACAGCCCCAACATCACCAGCGCACAGGCGCGCAGCCAACCAGCAGACATTCAGCGAACTCCGGA
The DNA here is from genome assembly GCF_059695935.1 of Pseudomonas sp. LBUM1660. Classification (NCBI taxonomy): domain Bacteria; kingdom Pseudomonadati; phylum Pseudomonadota; class Gammaproteobacteria; order Pseudomonadales; family Pseudomonadaceae; genus Pseudomonas; species Pseudomonas sp. LBUM1660. The sequence goes on from NZ_CP166795.1 coordinate 5,910,805, forward strand.
AATACACGAGAAAATAGCGGTTTTACGAGTCAGGCGACTCAAAGAACCGCGAAGAATACGTTAGCCATCAAAAGGCCGCCAGCGACGTCTATCGACCTATACAAAGTAGCTCAATCGACACAATGGGTTGTCCCCGTGCGATGCATTGCATAGGCTTGCGCGATTGTTTGCCCGCGAAACCAGCGAGCCGCCTCGAGGAGACTGAACATGGGCCTGAATAACCAGTGGATGCAACGCGATCTCGCGGTGCTGTGGCATCCCTGCACCCAGATGAAAGACCACGAACAGCTGCCGCTGATCCCGATCAAGCGCGGTGAAGGCGTGTGGCTGGAGGACTTCGAAGGCAAACGCTACCTCGACGCCGTCAGCTCCTGGTGGGTCAACGTGTTCGGCCACGCCAACCCGCGCATCAACCAGCGCATCAAGGACCAGGTCGATCAGCTGGAGCACGTGATCCTTGCCGGTTTCAGCCATCAGCCGGTGATCGAGCTGTCGGAGCGCCTGGTGAAGATGACGCCGGAAGGCCTGACCCGGTGCTTCTATGCCGATAACGGCTCGTCCTGCATCGAAGTCGCGCTGAAAATGAGCTTTCACTACTGGCTCAACCGCGGCCAGCCGAACAAGAAGCGCTTCGTCACCCTGACCAACAGCTACCACGGCGAAACCATGGCGGCGATGTCGGTAGGCGACGTGCCGCTGTTCACCGAGACCTACAAGGCGCTGCTGCTGGACACCATCAAGGTGCCGAGTCCCGATTGCTACCTGCGCCCCGAAGGCATGAGCTGGGAAGAACACTCGCGCAACATGTTCGCCGCCATGGAACAGACCCTGGCCGAGAATCACGACACCGTCGCGGCAGTGATTGTCGAGCCGCTGATCCAGGGCGCTGGCGGCATGCGCATGTACCACCCGGTTTATCTGAAACTGCTGCGCGAAGCCTGCGACCGCTATGGCGTGCACCTGATCCACGACGAAATCGCCGTCGGTTTCGGCCGCACCGGGACGATGTTCGCCTGTGAACAGGCCGGCATCCGCCCGGACTTCCTCTGCCTGTCCAAGGCCCTGACCGGCGGTTATCTGCCGTTGGCGGCGTGCGTGACGACCGAGGACGTCTACAGCGCGTTCTACGATGACTACCCGACCCTGCGCGCCTTCCTGCATTCGCACAGCTACACCGGCAATCCGCTGGCGTGCGCGGCGGCCTTGGCGACGCTGGATATCTTCGAAGAAGACAACGTCATCGAGAACAACAAGGCATTGGCGCAGCGCATGGCCTCCGCCACCGCGCACCTGGCCGATCACCCGAACGTTTCGGAAGTGCGCCAGACCGGCATGGTGCTGGCCATCGAGATGGTCAAGGACAAGGCCACCAAGGAAGCTTATCCGTGGCAGGAACGTCGCGGTTTGAAGGTGTTCCAGCACGCACTGGAACGCGGTGCTTTACTTCGACCGTTGGGCAGCGTGGTGTATTTCCTGCCGCCTTATGTGATTACACCGGAGCAGATCGATTTTCTGGCAGAAGTGGCCAGTGAAGGCATCGACATTGCGACCCGTGACGGCATCAGCGTGTCGGTGCCGAAAGACTTCCATCCCGGCTTCCGCGATCCGGGCTGAGTCACCGAGAAACCCTGTGGCGAGGGAGCTTGCTCCCGCTCGGCTGCGAAGCAGTCGTACTCCTGCTTGCGCGTTTTAACTGACAAATCGCGGTCGCCGGGTTTGGGGCTGCTTCGCAACCCAGCGGGAGCAAGCTCCCTCGCCACAAAAGCTGATTGAGCACGCTGCTATATTCGACTTTTACAGAGATCCAAGATGAGACTGTCCCGCTTCTTTATCGACGCCCCCTTGAGCACTGGCGAACACGAGTTGCCCGAGGCCCAGGCCCATTACATCAGCCGCGTGCTGCGCATGGCCGAGGGTGATGCGCTGCAACTGTTCGACGGCTCGGGCCATGAGTTTCGCGCCAAACTGGTGGAGGTCGGCAAGAAGCGCGTCGTCGTGCAGATCGATGAAAGCTTCGCCGGGCAAATCGAGTCGCCCTTGCAGATCCACCTCGGCCAGGGCCTGTCCCGAGGTGAGCGCATGGACTGGGCGATCCAGAAAGCCACCGAACTGGGCGTCACCGAAATCACCCCGATTTTCAGCGATCGCTGTGAAGTCCGCCTGAAGGACGAACGCGCCGACAAACGCTTGATGCATTGGCGCCAGGTGGCAATCAGCGCGTGCGAGCAATGCGGGCGTTCACGGGTGCCGGTGATTCATCCGCCGCTGTTGCTGGCGGACTGGTTGAAGCAGACCGAGGCTGAATTGAAACTGGTGCTGCATCCGGTGGCTGAGCCGTTGGTGAGTCATGCCAAGCCTGGGACGTTGGCGTTTCTGATTGGGCCTGAGGGTGGGTTGTCGGACGCTGAAGTCGAGCAGGCCAAGGCTGGCGGCTTCCATGCCGCCCGCCTCGGCCCGCGGGTGTTGCGCACCGAGACTGCGCCAGTGGTTGCACTGGCGGTTGCCCAGCAACTTTGGGGGGATTTCTAGACACCACTAACTGTAGGAGCGAGGCTTGCCCGCGAAGGCCTCACCGCGGTGCTTTAGGGTGACCGCGGTGAGGCCTTCGCGGGCAAGCCTCGCTCCTACAGGACATAAAACATAATCGCCACGAAGTGCAGCAAACTCCCCGCGATCACGAACAAATGCCAGATCCCGTGCGCATGCCGCAACCGATGATCGAGTGCAAAAAAGACAATCCCCACGGTGTACAACACCCCGCCCGACGCCAGCCAGGCAAAACCCGTGCTGCCCAACGCCGCCAGCAACGGCTTGACCGCCACCAGCACGATCCAGCCCATCACCGCATAAATCACGATCGACAGAACCCGCGCTTCCGAACGCGGCTTGATCTCTTGCAGGATGCCGATCAGCGCCAACCCCCAGACAATCCCGAATAACGTCCAGCCCCACGGCCCGCGCAAGGTCACCAGGCAAAACGGTGTGTAGCTGCCGGCAATCAGCAAGTAGATCGAAAAGTGATCGACCTTTTGCATGATCGCTTTCTTGCGCCCGCGCACGCTGTGGTAAACGGTCGAGGCGCTGTAAAGCACCATCAAGGTAAAACCGTAAATCGCCACGCTGACGATCTTCCACGGGCTACCGTCCAAGCTGGCAATCACCAGCATCCACACCACCCCAACCGTCGCCGCCACCGCCCCGACCAAATGCGTCCAGGCGTTCAATCGTTCCCCGTGATACATGTGTTGCTCACCTCGAAATCCAATACAACATCGCGCAAGGCTCAGGCCTTGAGCTTAAAAGCGCAATGTTTCAGATCACAAATGCCCTCATGCGTGCACAATCGAGCCATTCGAATAAGAGTCCACGCCATGCTGATCGACGAAGAGTTGACCCTGAAAAAACTCGAGGTGTTCCTCGCCTTCATGCGCACCGGCAACCTGGCTCGGGCGGCTGCCGAGTTGCAGACCAGCAACGTCAGCGTGCACCGGGCGATCCATTCCCTGGAAAGCGCCTTGCGCTGCCCGCTGTTCAAACACGAAGGCCGCAACCTCACGCCGCTGGAAAGCGCCTATGTGCTGGAAGAACGCGCGCAGAAGCTGATTCAGGACGTGGTCGAAACCGTGCGCCTGACCCGCGAAGCCGCCGGGTTCTCGGCTGAACGCTTCAAGCTCGGCTCGTTGTATTCGCTGACAGTGAAGACGGTGCCGCAGCTGATCATGGGCCTGAAGATCCGTCGCAGCGAGCTCAACATCGACCTGATCCTCGGCTCGAATTTCGACTTGCTGTACAAGCTCAAGAACATGGAAGTCGACGCGATCCTGGTGTCCCTGGACGACAGCGTCAACGACCCGGACTGCGAGCAGATTCCGCTGTTTTCCGATGACATCTTCCTGGCCACGCCGGCGGATTCGAAGTTTGCCCAACGGGCGGAAGTCGACCTGGCCGAAGTGCGCGACGAAACCTTCATCACCCTGACCCAGGGCTTTGCCACGCACCAGGACGGCAATCGGGTGTTCAAGCAGGCGGGGTTCGAGCCGAAGGTGGCGATGCAGGTCAACGACATCTTCACCCTGCTGAGCATGGTCAGTTCGGGAGTGGGTTACGCGCTGCTGCCGGGGAGGATTGCGGCGGTGTATGAGAACCGGGTGAAGTTGATTCCGTTGCAGGAACGGTATCGGTTGCAGCAGCACATCGGCGTGGTGTTCCTGAAGGCCAAGGAGCGCGATCCGAATTTGCTGGCGTTGTTGGCGGAGTGTCGGATGTATGCCAATCGCCAGGCTTGAGACCGTGTCGCGCCCTTCGCGGGCAAGCCTCGCTCCTACAGGATGTGCATGTGCCATGGATTAGGCCACGACACAAAACCTGTAGGAGCGAGGCTTGCCCGCGAAAGCGCCAGAACAGCCAGCGAAGATCCCGCGGCTCAACCCACAATCCCGCGAACAATGAAGTACAACAACGAAGGCCCCAGCAAGCACCCAAGCCCGGTATGGAACGTCGCCGTCAACGCCCCATAAGGCACCAACCGCCGATCCGTCGCCGCCAGCCCGGCGGTCACACCACTCACCGTGCCCGCCAACCCGCCAAACACCATCGCCGAGCGCGGGTTATCCAGCCCCATCCAGCGCGCGGCCATCGGCGTGCCGACCATCACCAGAATCGCCTTGATCAACCCGGTGGCAATCGACAACGCCACCACGTCCGAACTCGCGCCAATCGCCGCGCCGGTCACCGGCCCGACGATGTACGTCACCGCACCCGCGCCGATGGTGGTCATGCTGATCGCATCGCGATACCCGAACGCCCAGGCCATGCTCGCCCCGACAATGAACGGCAGGATCGTGCCCAGCAGCAGCGCAATCACACCAATCAACCCGGCCTTCTTCGCTTCGGTGGCCTGCACTTCGAACGCCGTGGCGACGATGGCGAAGTCACGCAACATGGCGCCGCCCATCAAGCCGATGCCGGAGAACAACGACAGGTCCGCCAAGCCTTTTTGCCCTCCAGTCATGGTGCCGCCGACTCCATGTAGCCTTCGTATTCCGCCAGGTTTCGTCGCTCATGACACAGGGCGAACAACCGAACCGGTACTTTGCCAATATCGGCGGTATGAACCAGGCACTGGAACACCAGATATCGCTTGTCTGAACGGTAGCCACACAAGCGAAGAGCTGTCAGTGCAAGGGCGTGGGCAGCGTTGTAAGCCAAGTCGAAACGACTCGCGAAGGACAGTGAAGACGTTTGCGCATCTTTCAATCGATCCACAGCCGACCGCATCAACCCTTCACATTCCTTGCGATCCAGTGGCTCCGCTTTCAGTCCACCGCTACGTAACAGGTTCTCCAGATTCTCGTTGCTGCCCATCCTTGGACTCCAAAGGGTTTTCCCCCATCAGGTTGATCTTGTCTTGCTGCGCGACCCGCACGACGAAACTGTTTTCAGCCGTCAGTTTTGCGGCCCAGTCGTCAGGGGTGTAGAGCGTCGGGTTGAGGGCGCGGCCCAGTTGTTCCTCCAGAGGCATGAGCCGCTCCATCACTTCACCGTAGTGCAGGCCTTCGCCGATCAGCATGAGATCAATGTCACTGGATGCGTTCGCCTGATCCTTGGCGATAGAGCCTTACACAAATGCCCAAGTGATCTGTTCGGCAAAGGGTTGCAGCGCCTGGCGCAGAGGTTCGGCGATGCCAAACGTTTTGCGGGCGATGCCCAACAGCTCAGCATAAATCGGGCATTGCGGATTGGCCTGATAGTGGGTCTGGTTGCCCTGACGGGTCAGGGTCAACACGCCTGCCTGCTGTAATCGATCCAGCTCGCGCATGAGGCTGCCTTTACCCACTTGAGCCCAGCGGGCGATCTCGTTGGCGTAAAAACTGCGGTCGGGTTTGCCGAACAACAAGCCCAGCACTTTTTGCTGAGTGGTGGTGAACAAGGCTTCGCTGAGGGAAAGGTTTTTCACAGTGGCAACCGATAAGTCCCAAAAAGGGAACGATAGGTCCCTTTTTGGGAATCTTTAACCTGTCGAGAGCCGAATGGGGATTTGTGTTTAAACATTTGTCCGCAGGAACGGTGAGAGGCTACGCAGTCTGGCGTCGTGGCCTACAGCAATGCCGGAAGCCGCTGACTGGTGGGGTTTTGCGCTGATCGTTATCGTTTACGGGTCGCTGCCAAATCAGCGACCGGGTCTGGAACCCCCGAAAAGACGGAGAAAAAGCGCCATTCATTTCGAATGGACCAACGCCAATCTGTAATCGGAAACTCATAATGTCCAAGGTAACGACCAACCCAGCAGAAAACACTGGCACCGATCCCCAAGCATCTCTCGAAGCCGAAAAACTCAAGGAAGCCGCCGACCGCGCCTTCGCTCATTACTTCCCCCCTGCTCACGAAAAACCGTCGAGGCGCCGTAACAAGTCCCAGCTCTTCACCGTATGCCCCGACATTGACGCCGAAGCCCTGCTGGCCAACGCCTCCGAAGACTTGCTGTCCATCAGCGCCATTGCGGCCGATCTGGCAGACGATGTGGAAGGTTCGCGCCGTTCGGTAGCTTTGGCGCTCAGTCGAATGGCCGATGGCGTGCAGTTGTTGGTGGAGCGGGCGCTGGATCATAACGAGGCGTTGCAGATGCAGATGCGCGGCAAGGTCTAGCGCACAATCCCTGTGGCGAGGGAGCTTGCTCCCGTTCGGCTGCGCAGCAGTCGCTAAATAATCGGTTCGCTGGAGATTTTGGGGCTGCTTCGCAACCCAGCGGGAGCAAGCTCCCTCGCCACAGGATACGGGTCAGATCAACCCGGCATTCACCAGCAGCTCCTCCAGCGCCAGCAAATCCGGCACCTTCGCCACTTGCTCCCCCACCTGCACCGCCGCCTGCTCCAGCGGACACAATGGCACATCGACATAGCTCAACTGACTGTCGAGCTTGTACGAGCGCGGAATCCCCTGCACCAGTAGGGCAATGAACTTCAACTCCGGCCGCCCGCCCAGGGCATTGAGAATGACGATCCGCGCCCGCTCGCCGATGACGGTTTTATTGCCACACGCCGACTCGAAACTCAGCAACGGAATCTGCCGGTCCCGCCACGTCACCAACCCCAGGTACCACGGCGGCGTATCCAGATCGAACGCCCCCGGTTGGTAGTCAATCAACTCCGCCACCGCCACGTTGGGCAGAATCAGGTTGCGGTCGGCCAGGGGCAACAGCAGGCCGGTGAGATTGCTGGTGCGGTGTTCAAGCATGGGTTTTGCTCCACAGGGCAATGCTGTCGAGCAGCACCGATTCCTGGTACGGCTTGCCGAGGTAGTCGTTGACGCCGATGGCCATGGCGCGGTCGCGGTGTTTCTGGCCGGTGCGCGAGGTGATCATGATGATTGGCAAGTGCTGCAGACGTTCGTCGGCGCGTACCTGGGTCGCGACTTCAAAACCGTCCATGCGCGGCATTTCGATGTCGAGCAGCATGACGTCGGGCAGGTGGTCTTCGAGCAGCAGCATGGCATCGACCCCGTCCTTGGCGGTCAACACGTTCATGCCGTGGCGTTCGAGCAGGCGGCTGGTGACCTTGCGCACAGTGACAGAATCGTCGACCACCAACACCAGCAGCGGCTTATGCGGCTCGACTTCCGGGTCCTGGGTCTGGGTCCTCTGCGGCACGTGCGCTTGCATGGCGCGGATTGGCGCCAGCAAATCGAGAATCAGCACCACCCGGCCATCGCCCAGAATCGTCGCCCCGGACAACCCTTGCACCGACGCAAACTGCGGGCCGAGGCTTTTGACCACAATCTCGCGAGTGCCGGCCATCGAGTCCACCTGCACGGCGACGTGCCGCTCGTTGCACTGCACCAGCAAGACCGGCAGCGGCAGGCTCTGGCCCAACAGTTTCGGGCGGGTGCTGGTTTTCAGCAGTTCGCCGAGGTAGCACAGCTCATACGTCTGCCCGGCGTATTCATAGGTCGGTGGATCGAGCCGGTAATGCCCTTCGAGTTCGTTGGGCAGCACGCGAACGATGCCGTCGATGGTGTTCAGCGGGATCGCGTATTGATCCTCCAGACACTGCACCATCAGCGCGCGGTTGACCGACACGGTGAATGGCAGGCGAATCCGGAAATGCACGCCCTGCCCCGGTGTCGAGTCGATGATCATGGTGCCACCGAGCTGCCGGACTTCTTCGTGAACCACGTCCATGCCCACGCCACGCCCGGAGATCTGAGTGATTTTCTCGGCGGTGGAGAACCCCGGTTGCAGGATGAATTGCAGCACGTCGCGGTCGCTGATATCGGCGTCCGCGGCCAGCAAGCCGCGTTTGATTGCCTTGCGCCGCACCGCGTCCAGCGGCACGCCCGCACCGTCGTCGCGAATGTCGAAAATGATATCGCCGCCCTCGCGGGACAGGTCGAGGGTGATCCGGCCTTGGGCCGGTTTGCCGGCGGCGATACGCACTTCGGCCGATTCCAGGCCGTGGTCCACGGCGTTGCGCAGCATGTGTTCCAGTGGAGCCGCCATGCGCTCAAGCACGTTGCGATCCATCTCGCCTTCGGCGTTGCCGACCACAAACTCGACGTCTTTGCCCAGTTCACTAGAGACCTGACGGACGATGCGTTTCAACCGCGGCAACATGCGCTCGAACGGCACCATGCGCGTACGCATCAGGCCTTCTTGCAATTCAGTGTTGATGCGTCCCTGCTGTTGCAGCAGGTTTTCCGCGTCCTGATTTCGTTGGTCGAGGGTCTCCTTAAGGTCGAGCAGATCGGAGGCCGATTCGAACAGCGCCCGCGACAACTGCTGCAACTGCGAGTGGCGGTCCATTTCCAGCGGATCGAATTCTTCGTAGCCCTGGCGTTCGGCGTCGACCTGCTGGCGGCTGAGAATCCGTCCCTGGGTTTCCGTGTCGAGCCGGCGCAACTGATCGCGCATGCGCTCGATGGTGGTTTCCATCTCGCTCAGGGCCACGCGTGCATCGTTGACCTGTTGTTCGATACGGCCACGGAAGATCGACGTTTCGCCGGCCAGGTTAACCAGATCGTCGAGCAGTTCTGCCGAGACCTTGACCATGTCGGCGCCCGCTTCGGCTTGCGGTGCCGGGGCGTCGGGTTTCGGCGTGGCGGGCACGATCACCGGTGTATCGAGAACAGCGGGATGGCTGAAGTTCTTGATTGCGTCGATCAACCGATCGGCCGGCGGCAAGGGCTGGCCTGCGCGGGTGGCATCGAGCATTTGCGCCAGTCGGTCGTGACTGCTTTGCAGCAGCGCGAACAGCGCCGGGGTCGGTTGCAGCAAGCCAGCGGACAGGCCTTCGTAGAGAAATTCCAGCTCATGGGCGAGGTCGCCGATGGGGGCAATTTCCACCATCCGCGCTCCGCCCTTGAGCGTGTGCAGATCGCGTAGCAGGGTTTCCACTTCCTGACGGTTCGACGGTTCGGCTTGCCAGCGCACCAGCGCCGCGCCGGAGTTTTCGATGATGTCGAAACCTTCCTCGAGAAAGATCTCCAGCAGCTCGGGGTCGTGGCCTGGCGAGTCATTGGCTGGCGCGGGTTCCGCCACTTCGGTGGTGTTGGCATTGCCCTGACGGAACTCGCGAATCGCTTCGATCAGTTCGTTCGGAGCACCCAGGGTGTGCTGGTTCTGCAACTGCTCGAGCAGCACCGCGAGCCGGTCATGGCTCTGTTGCAGCAGCTGCGCCAGGGTTTCACTGTGGCTGTAACGGCGGTCCACCAGACCTTCGTAAAGGCTTTCCAGTTCATGGGCCAGGTCGCCGACCGGCTCGACCTGGGCCATCCGCGCGCCGCCCTTGAGGGTATGCAAATCCCGCTGCAAGGACGACAGCGGCGCGGCGTTGTCCGGGTCGCTGAGCCAGCGCTGCAAGGCCTGGCCAGCGCTCTCGAGGATATCCACCGCTTCTTCGAGGAAGATCGAAACGATCTCATCGTCGAGTTCGACCTGGGTCGCGGTCTTTTCCAGTTCGGCGGTGGCGCTACCCAATTCCCGGATGCTCAGGGTGCGGCTGCCGTCGCTGCGGATCAGGCCCATGGACGAGGGATCAAGGCTCTCATCGAGCAAGCCGCGCAAGGCCCGGATGCGTTCCGGTTGCGGGCTGACTTCCTGGCCGGCGGCCAGTTCGTCGAGCATGTTGATCAACGCTTCGTGAGCACTTTGCGCCTCGTGGAAAAACCGGTCGCTGACCGCCAGGCTGCTCTCTTCCACCGCACCGTACAGGTCGAGTAATGCTTCGCAGAGTTCATCGACCGGGTGCAGATCAGCGAGGTGCGCGCCTTCGCCCAACGTGGTCAATTCGTCCAGCAACGCGCTGAGTTCCTGACGCTCGCCGGGGTGCTGCTGCCAGCGCTGCAACAGGCTTTCGGCGTCCAGCAGGATGTCCATGCCCTGGGCCAGGAAGTTGTTGATCAGTTGCGGATCACGCTTGATCCGCAGCACGGTGTTCGGCGCTTTCAACAGCGCATCCAGACGTTCGGCGAGCAGCGTCTTGGTGCGTTCGATCAACGACTGCGCCCCCGGGATCTCGGCCAGCGGATCAGCCTTGAGTTGCCGCAACCCGAGACGGAACAGACCTTCAGCTTCCAGCAGCAGTTCGACTTCGTCGAGGTCGAGGGCGATCAAGTGCGCCTTGTATTCACGGGCCAGTTGATCCAGTGGCGTCGCCAGCTCGGCGATCGGCAATACGCCGGCCATCGACGCGCTGCCCTTCAAGGTGTGCAACGCCCGCTGCAACTCGTCGCTGGCTTGCAGCGGCACGTGCTCGGCGGCTTGATCGAGGAAACGGTTGAGGCTGGCGAGATGGGTCTCGGCTTCCTTGCGGAAGATCTCCAGCAACAGCGGATCGAGGGCCGCGACATCCTGGGTGTCTTCATCGCTGGCAGGTGCTTCGCCCTTGGCGAGGGCATGGGCGCTAGCGGCCAGTTGGTCGACCTGATTGCATTGGCGCTGGGCATTGGCGGCAAATTCAGCCACCAACGCCGGCAGCAGCTCCAGTGCATCGTGGAGCAATTGTTGCACCGCCGCCCCAGGCGCAACGCTGTGCTCCAGCACGCGGTTGAGCAGGTTTTCCACTGCCCACGCCAACTCACCCAGCACCAGCGCACGGACCATCCGGCCACTGCCTTTCAAGGTATGGAACGCCCGGCGCAATTCACTCAAGGCGGGTTTATCGTCCGGGTTGGCCGTCCAGCGCGGCAAGTACTCCCGGAGGATTTCCAGGACTTCATCGGTTTCTTCGAGGAAGACTTCCCGCAGCTCATCGTCCACCGGCTCTTCGCCGGCGGGCGGTGGCAGCAGGCTGCCCGGGGTGGTCAGGGCCGGCGGATTGACCGAATACACCGGGCTGGCCAAGACATCGGCCAGCGACTGCACGGTATCGGGGTCATCGAGTTCCTGCAGGTCCTGCATCACCTGAGCTTCACTCGGGCTCAGCACATCCTCGAGCATCGGCACATGCTGTTCGCTGGGGAAAAAGCCGAGTGACGCCAGGCTCTTTTCCGCCACGTCGAGCAGCTGTTCGCCGGGAGCCTCGGGGTCGTCGCTGAGACGCTCCAGGTAATACTCGATGCTGGTGATGACGTCGGCCAGGCTGTCCAGTTCCTGCCAGTCGGGCTGGTCCGGGTCCAGCAGCAGATGCTCGCGAATGAAGTGGTTGCAGGTTTCGATCAGGCTCGCCGCGCGGCCCAACGGAATCATCGACAGCGCGCCGCGCACCTGGGTCAGCAACGCCGGCAAGGCCTGCAAGTGCTGCCGATCCCAGTCGGCGTCGATGTAGTCGACGATCATGTCCTTAGCCTGTTGCAGGCAGATGCGCGCTTCCTTGATCACGATCTGATGGATCTGCGTCAGGTCGGTGGTCGGCAGGTGGCTTTCTTCCTGGCTCTCCGGCTCAACGGTGCCGACCATGCCGGCCAGCGTCGCTTCGACGTAGAGCAAGGCCCCGGCGACGTCCATGAGAATGGCATCGTTGGGTTCGCGCTGGCCTTGGGCGAGACTCAGCACCACCGCCAGTTGATCGATGATGACTTTGCGCGGTTGGCCGAAACCCAACACCGCCAGGGTGTCGGCGATTTGCCGCAACGGTGCCAACAGGGTTTCGAGGTCGGAGGTGTGCTGGCGGTCGCTGCGCACAAACAGGTCCAGGCGTTCCTTGACCCGCACCAGCTCCTCGCACAGCGCGGCCAGCACCGAACGCATGGCGTCACGGTCCGGTCCGGCCAGGCGGGCGCGTTCTTCGTCGACCATTGCGCTGTCAGGCAGCGCGTCGTCCAGTCCGTAGCGATCTTTCATGGTCAGCATCTGCCCGGTGGGATGTTCGGCCTTGGCAATGTAAAACAGCAAACTCTTGAGCAACTCCGGCGGTGCCGGCTGATTGATGCCGCGCAGGCCCTGTTCGAGCAGGCGCTTGAGTTCTTTGTCGGCGTCCTTGAACAGGCTGCGCAGCGCCGGACTGTTGGCAATCGAACCCGCACGCATGCCTTCGACCAGCGCCGAGGCCACTTGCCACAACGGGCTCAAAGGTGCGTTGCCGCACAACCCTTCCAGGCGTGAAAAAACCTTGGTCAGATAACCGAGGTGGGTTTCGTCATCCTGCTCACGCAGCAGCCCGACCAGGGCCATCTGCAGCATCTGCCGCAACTTGCGCAGCACATTGGGAAAATCCGCCGGTTCCAGCAGGGCCAGCGACGCTTCGTCCAGCGCTGGCAGGTCGGTCAATTGCGGGCTGAACAGGCTGGTCTCCGACAAAAGGCTTTCGCCCCGGGCGCTGCGCAAGTCGTTGATCAACGGCAGCACGACCAAGGGTAGGTCACGGCGCGCGCCTTGCACCCGATCGAGGTAGATCGGCAGTTGCCCGAGGGCTTGCAACAGCAAATGAAGCGCCTCGTCGCGATGGCTGACGCGGTTCTGTTGCAAGGCGGTGGCCAGGTGTTCCATTTCTTCGGCAAACAGGGCCGCGCCGTAGAATTCGACCATCTGCAAACTGCCGTGAACCTGATGGATGCACGCCAGGCACTCACTGAGGGCGTGCGTCGCCTGCGGGTCATCAAGCACGGTTTCGATGGCCTGATGAGCCACTTTCAGCGTTTCGGCAATCTCGCCTTTGACCCACTCGAGGGCCACATAGTCGTGCCGATCACCCATAACCACTCCAAATCACTGCTCTACCCAAAAAAAGCATACGCCCGCAGGCGATTCACACTGTGTCCGCCGCTTGCGCCTTGGCGGCCGGCAAGGTGAAACCGGACACCGAGCGCCGCAGTTGGCTGGCCATTTTTGCCAGGTTGCCGATGCTCTCGGCGGTGGCGGTGGAGCCCGATGAAGTCTGCGTGGTGATCTGCTGGATCACGTTCATGGTCAGGGAAATCTGACCGGCCGAAGACGTCTGCTGCTGCGCGGCGTTGGAAATACTCTGGATCAGCGCCGCCAGGGTCTTCGACACACCCTCGATTTCTTCCAGGGCCACTCCGGCATCCTGCGCCAGACGCGCGCCGCGCACCACTTCGGTGGTGGTCTGCTCCATGGAAATCACCGCTTCGTTGGTGTCGGTCTGGATCGCCCGCACCAGGGTTTCGATCTGCCGCGTGGCGGCGGATGAGCGCTCGGCCAGCCGCTGCACTTCGTCGGCCACCACCGCAAAACCGCGCCCGGCATCACCGGCCATCGAAGCCTGGATCGCCGCGTTGAGCGCGAGGATGTTGGTCTGATCGGCAATGTCATCGATCAGGCTGACAATGTCCCCGATTTCCTGAGAAGACTCGCCCAAACGTTTGATGCGCTTGGCCGTGTCCTGAATCTGCTCGCGAATGTTGTCCATGCCGTGGATGGTGTTGTGCACCACCTCGTTGCCCTTGTTGGCGATTTCCACCGAACGTTCGGCCACCGCCGAGGACTCGGCGGCGTTGGCCGAAACCTGGTCGATGGACTGCGCCATGTCGTTGATCGCGGTGGACGCTTCGCTGATCTGTTGCGCCTGATGCTCCGAGGCCTGCGCCAGGTGCATGGCGGTGGCCTGGGTTTCCTGCACGGCAGCGGCGACCTGGCCGGCGGTGAGGTTGATGGTCGCCACCAGATCGCGCAGTTGATCGACGGAATAGTTGATCGAGTCGGCGATGGTCCCGGTGAAGTCTTCGGTGACCGAGGCCGTCACGGTGAGGTCGCCGTCGGCCAGGTCTTCGATCTCGTCGAGCAGGCGCATGATCGCGGTCTGGTTGCGCTCGTTCTTCTCGGCGGTTTCGCGCAGCTGGCGATTGGTTTCGCGAACCATCACCAGGCCGATGAGGATGATCGACATCAGCGCCAGCAGGCCCAGCACGTAGCCGCCGATGGTGTCGGTGTCACGCCCGCCAGCGAGGTTTTCGAACCCGGTAGCCAGGAGCGAGGCTTCGTCGAGCAGGGTTTGCGACAAGGTGAAAATGTTGGTCGCCGATTCGCGAACCTTTAACAGCTCCGGCGAGGTTTCGAGGATTTCATCCACAGAGCCGGAAACGAATTCGAACAGCTCGGAAATCTCGGTCAACCTGGCACGAGCATCGCGGTCTTCGACCTGGCTGACCCGCAGCGAGGCATTGCCCTGGAGCATGCCGTTGAGCACCTGACCGAATCGCGCGGCGTCACGACCGAACGCGTCGGCGGCCTGTTGCGAGTTTTCATCACCCGAAAGCACGGTGTTCACCGCGCCCAGAATGCGCTCGGCCAGCAGCGATTGGCGCTGGGCCATGGCCACCTGAGCGGCCGGCGCGCCGCGCTGCAAGAGGATTTCGACGACTTTTTCGTACTCGACCTGCAACTGCGGCACGGTTTCGGCCAGCGTTGCGGCGACCTGATGCAGCGACAGTACGGTCTGCTCGCTGGAGAGGATGGCGTCGGTGTTTTTCAGCAGGCGTTCCCAGTCGAGCTGCACAGCGCGCATTTCCGGGCGCACGGTGGACGGCGCCGGCGGCAGGCCGGTGGCCGGGTCGCCCTTTTTCAGGTAACCCCAGCGTTGGGCAAAGTCGTTGCGCGCATCGCTCAGCAGCTTGAACGCCGCCGCTTTGCCGGCAGCGGCCTCGGTGGCGTTTTTGGCGATGCGTTGGGACAGCACGCGCAGCTCGCCGGCGTGGCCGATGTACTGTTTGTCATACGTGGCTTGCGTGTTGAGGTAAGCGAAGTTGGCGAACAGCAGCATGATAAAGATGATCAGCGCGATGAACAGCACGATGATCTGCGAGCGGCTGCGCGATCCTTCTGGCTTGCCTGTTTTTGTTTTTATCATCGGTCCTCGCCTGTACTACCCAATTCAACGACGCCCTTGTAGGAGCGAGGCTTGCCCGCGAAGCAGGCGCTACGGTCTTACAGGAACACTGCGTTATCGTTCTTCGCGGGCAAGCCTCGCTCCTACAGGATTGCGGCGTCGCCTGGATTACAACGCTACATGCATGAAGCTTTGTGACTGCGCCAGCGTAAACGGGCTGAATATTTGCCAGCTCTGCTCACGCTGAAACCGGCCCCGGACGAACGCGGCAATCGGCCCGTGCAGATCGGCCATCGACACCGGTTCCAGACTGTCCTGGGCAAAGTGCTGCAAGCCGAAGACTTCGTCGACCATCAACCCGGCAAACACTTCGCCGTGTTCCACCACCAACACCCTTCGCTGTTTGCGTAGGGTCGACTGTTCATGACCGAAGAAGCTGCACAAATCCATGATCGGCAGCAATCGCCCGCGCAGGTTGGCCACACCCTTGACCCAGGGTTTGACGCCCGGCAATTGGGTGAAACGCGGTTCGTGCAGGACCTCGCTGACTTCGCCCATGGGCGCGACGTACCAGTTTTCGCCCAAGCGAAAGCCGATGCCGCTCCAGCGGTCCTGTCGGGTCGGCTGGGATGGCAGATCCGCCGCCAGCAGACGACAGCGCTGGTCGATCTGCAGCAGCAGTTCGAAAGCCGTCAGCGACTCGGTCATGGCCGGACGATCAACCGGCCAGCACGTTGTTCAGGGTTTTGATCAGGGTCTCTTCGTCGACCGGCTTGGTCAGGTAATCCTTGGCGCCCTGGCGCGTGCCCCAGACTTTGTCGGTTTCCTGATCCTTGGTGGTGATGATGATCACCGGGATGTGCCCGGTGTCCGGGTCTTTGGTCAACTGGCGGGTCGCCTGGAAACCGTTGAGGCCGGGCATGACGATGTCCATCAGCACCGCGTCCGGTTTTTCCTGGCGGGCCAGGGCCACGCCGTCAGCGCCGTTTTCGGCTTTCAACACTTCATGACCGTGCTTTTCCAGCATGCCGGTCAGTTTGTACATTTCGGTCGGCGAATCATCGACGATCAGAATACGTGCCATGGTCTTCCCCATTCTTGTCAACGCCAGGCCCGCTGGCCAAGCGTCACTGTGAGTATCCTACTGCGGCAAAACGGCGGCGAAGCCCGGTACATGGGCCTGGATCGCGTTCAGCAGTTCTTCCTTGCTGAAAGGCTTGGTCAAAAACTGATCGGAGCCGACGATGCGCCCCTTGGCCTTGTCGAACAGCCCGTCCTTGGACGACAGCATAATCACTGGCGTGGACTTGAACGCACTGTTGTTCTTGATCAACGCGCACGTCTGATAGCCATCCAGGCGCGGCATCATGATGTCGACAAAGATGATGCCGGGGTGGTTGTCGGCAATCTTGGCCAGGGCATCGAAACCATCGATGGCCGTGATGACTTCACAACCCACGTTCTTCAACAGCGTTTCGGCGGTGCGGCGAATCGTCTTCGAATCGTCGATCACCATGACCTTCAAGGCGCTGGGATGCTGGTCCATAAATGCTCTGCCGTCGCCTTTGCGAATCAAATTGTCCGTTTTTCGGTTACCGGTGGCTCGAAACCCTTGATGTTCAAGGGCCAGCACCACGTGGCAGCCTTTTTAGCACAGTCTCCAACACCAATCTATCGGCCGACTGGCACAGTGGTTTTTCCTTGACCGGGAACACACTCAGCGCCACTCTGACGCCACTTTTTCGTGTCCGTTCGGACCACCCAAATTCGAGGAAAAACCCATGAGCGTTCGCGTCGGGATTGTCATGGATCCTATTGCCAGCATCTCCTATAAAAAGGATAGCTCGCTGGCCATGCTGCTGGCCGCACAGAAGCGCGGCTGGGAGCTGTTCTATATGGAACAGCGCGATTTGTATCAGGGCGAAGGCGAGGCACGTGCGCGGATGCGTCCCCTGAAAGTCTTCGCCAACCCGGAAAAATGGTTTGAACTGGAAGCCGAGACCGACGCACTGCTGAGCGATCTGGACGTGATCCTGATGCGCAAGGATCCGCCGTTCGACATGGAGTTCGTCTACGCCACGTACCTGCTGGAACAAGCCGAGCGCGCGGGCGTGCTAGTGGTCAACAAGCCGCAGAGCCTGCGCGACTGCAATGAAAAGCTGTTCGCCACGCTGTTCCCGCAGTGCACGCCGCCGACCGTGGTCAGCCGCCGCGCCGACGTACTGCGTGAATTCGCCGCCAAACACGGCGACGTGATCCTCAAGCCGCTGGACGGCATGGGCGGCACCTCGATCTTCCGTCATCGCGCGGGCGATCCGAACCTGTCGGTGATTCTGGAAACCCTGACCGCGCTGGGCACCCAGCAGATCATGGGCCAGGCGTACCTGCCGGCGATCAAGGACGGCGACAAACGCATCCTGATGATCGACGGCGAGCCAGTGGATTACTGCCTGGCGCGGATCCCCGCCGCTGGCGAAACCCGTGGCAACCTGGCGGCCGGCGGGCGTGGTGAAGCCCGCCCGCTGACCGACAAGGATCGCTGGATTGCCGCACAAGTCGGCCCGACTCTGCGTGAGAAAGGCCTGTTGTTCGTGGGCCTCGACGTGATCGGCGAACACCTGACCGAAATCAACGTCACCAGCCCGACCTGCATTCGCGAGATTGATAATGCCTTCGGCACCGACATTGGCGGGATGCTGATGGATGCCATCGATCAGAAGCTCAAGGCTCGTTGATATAGAACAGCCAAGATGAAACCAACATTGCGTTATCATGCGCGGCCTGTGAAAAAAGCGATGTTGGTTCCCTTGTTATGACACTTCCGTCCGATCTGCCCGCTGAACTCGCCCATCGTGGCGTGCGCCCGGCCGATCGCCTCGGATTTACCCTGTTTCTCGCGGCGCTGATTCACCTGGCCTTGCTGTTGGGTGTCGGCTTTACGATGGTCGAACCCAAGCAAATCAGCAAAACCCTGGAAATCACCCTCGCCACCTTCAAAAGCGAAAAGAAGCCTGCGAAAGCTGATTTCCTCGCCCAGGAAAATCAGGAAGGCAGCGGCACCCTGGATAAAAAGGCGATTCCCAAGACCACCGAGGTCGCGCCGTTCCAGGACAACAAGGTGCAGAAAGTCACGCCACCGCCGGCCGCCAAGCCGCCAGTGCCGGAAGCAGCGCCCAAGGCTGCCGTGACCACGGTCGCGCCGAAGCCCAAAAAAGCCCCGGCGAAGAACGAAGAGGTCAAGCCCCTAACCAAACCCGCGGTGGCCGCGCCGACGTTCGACAGTGAACAGCTGTCCAGCGACATCGCCAGCCTGGAAGCGGAGCTGGCCAACGAACAGCAGCTGTACGCCAAGCGCCCGCGTATCCACCGCCTGAGCGCTGCTTCGACCATGAAAGACAAGGGCGCCTGGTATAAGGACGAATGGCGCAAGAAGGTCGAGCGCATCGGCAACCTGAATTACCCCGACGAGGCACGGCGCAAGCAGATCTACGGCAATTTGCGACTGATGGTCTCGATCAACCGCGATGGCTCGCTTTATGAGGTGCTGGTGCTGGAATCCTCCGGGCAACCGTTGCTGGATCAGGCGGCGCAGCGGATTGTGCGGCTGGCGGCACCGTTTTCACCGTTTACCGGGGATTTGTCGGACATCGACCGGCTGGAGATCATCCGGACCTGGAAGTTTGCGCGCGGGGACAAGCTCTCGAGTAACTGATCGATTGATTTGTGGTGGTTGGGCCGACGCCTTCGCGGGCAAGCCTCGCTCCTTGTATGTTGACCTTGATTCCAACGAAAGAGGTTACGCTCAAGGATTCATACAAAAGCAAGTGCGTTTCTGGGGGAGGCCGATCGCTCCTGAAGGCAGGATTTGCTCCTGACCTTGTCTGTAGAGAGGCCCCCCCGCCTCATTGCCCACCACGAAGAGTATCGAGAAGCCGACAAGTCGGACTTCGCATTACAAGGTTGCAGTGGCATGAAGTTCGAGGTCGGGGGAACCAGGGGCAATCTTACCGAAAGTCAGGGAAGTGAAAAGCATGAATATTCATATCGGCATAGACATTGGTGCGCGCACGTCTGTCATGGGATGGCGGCAGAGCGGTAAAACATCAGGCCAGTGGGACATTCAGCACACGCCCAAAGGACGTAAGGCTGCCGTGACAAAGATGTTAGGTCTCAAACCGCTGAGCGTGGTCATGGAGGCCACTGGCATTTACTACCTGGATCTTGCATTGGAGTTGCACGCTGCCGGCCTGCCGGTCTCGGTGATCAACCCCAAAAGCTTCCACAATTTTGCAAAAGTGATGCTGCAAAACAGCAAAACTGACCAGATAGACGCTCAATTGCTGGCTGAATATGGCGAGCGCATGACTCCCAGGCTTTGGGTTCCGCCTACTACCGATCAAATGACGTTGCGTGCGATTGGCCGCCATATCAATCGGCTGATTGGTCATCGAACACGAGCCAAAAACGAATTACACGCGCTACAAGCGACAGAAACGAGTGTGGAGCTGCTGATCGAGGATGAGAAAGAGGCGATTGCAGGGCTGGACACACGGATTGATCGCTTGAAGAAAGCCGCACGTGATGCCATCGCCAAATGCCCGGATCTGAGTTTGCAGTTTCGCTGCATGCTGGCGGCCCCCGGCGTTGGAGAGGCCTCAGCCATCGCCGCACTGGCTGAGCTGACGACCCTTCCGGTAACGCTTAAATCGGCGCAGGTAAGCCGCTATGCAGGCCTGGATGTCAGGTTGACCCAGTCAGGCACCAGCGTGAACCGGCCAGGGCGAATGTCCAAATGCGGTAATGCTTACTTGCGCGCAGCGATGTTCATGCCGGCGATGACGGCAATCCGTTGTGATGAGAATGTGAAGGCCTTCTACGAGGCTCTGGTAGCGCGCGGCAAGAAGAAAATGCAGGCCATCGGTGCGGTCATGCGCAAATACCTAACCGGGTTATGGGCATGCATGCGTTCCGGAGAAGAATTTAATACGGCCAAGCTTTTTAGCGAAAAACATCTCGCGAAAGCTTGACCGTGAACAGAGTATCTACAGGTACGGTGTTTACTTTGTAGGAGCGAGGCTTGCCCGCGAAGAGGCCCTCAAGCAAACCCAAATCAAAAAGACACCTGCGCAGGCATTTGCTGTGCATCCCCAGCTTGTCAGTTCGCCCCTCCAACGCCACACTAGCGCTCATGAAGAACGTCAGCCCCAGCTACCTCAAGCATCACTTCCTGATCGCCATGCCTCACATGGCCGACCCGAACTTTGCGCACACCTTGACCTACATCGTCGAGCACACGGCCAATGGTGCCATGGGGCTGGTGGTCAACCGCCCGCAAGACCTGAATCTGGCCGATATCCTCGAGCAATTGCGCCCCGACATCGAACCGCCCGTGCTCTGCCAGCATGTGCCGATCTTTATCGGCGGCCCGGTGCAGACCGATCGCGGTTTTGTCCTGCACCCTTCCGGCAAGACCTTTCAGGCGACCGTTGATCTGGAAGGCGACCTTTCCTTGTCTACCTCCCAGGACGTGTTGTTCGCCATCGCTGACGGCGTCGGCCCGGCCAAAAGCGTCATTGCCCTCGGTTACGCCGGTTGGGAAGCCGGGCAACTTGAAGCCGAGCTGGCGCAGAACGCCTGGCTGACCTGCCCGTTCGACGCCGACATCCTGTTCAACACCAGCAGCGAACTGCGCCTGGATGCAGCGGCAAAGCACCTCGGAGTCAATCTCAGCCTGCTCACCAGCCAGGCGGGGCACGCCTGATGGCCCTGCGACTGATTCTGGGTTTTGACTACGGCACCAAACAGATCGGCGTTGCGGTCGGCCAGGTGATTACCGGCCAGGCCCGCGAGCTGTGCACCTTGAAGGCACAAAACGGTGTTCCCGACTGGAATCAGGTCGAAGCCCTCATTAAAGAGTGGAAGCCCGACGCTGTCGTCGTCGGCCTGCCGCTGAACATGGATGGCACGCCGAGCGACATGTGCCTGCGCGCGGAGAAATTCGCCCGCCGCCTCAATGGCCGCTACAACCTGCCCTTCTATACCCACGATGAGCGCCTGACCACCTTTGAAGCCAAGGGCGAGCGGCGTGATCGGGGCGGACAAAAGGGCAGCTACCGCGACAACCCGGTCGACGCCATCGCCGCCGCCCTGCTGTTGCAAGGCTGGCTCGACGAAAACACCGCACTGTTCGAATCCTGAAGCGCCGTCACAGCGTCTCTCTTAGCGACAACCCGAGCCAAACCCCGCACGCACCGGCTCGGGCCCAAGAAGGAGCAACCATGAGCCTGCCCAATCCCGCCGAACTGATCAGCCAGATGGCGATCCGTCTCAAGGCACACCTGGAACACCGTGGCATCAGCGAACCGCGTTACATCGGCATTCGTACTGGCGGCGTCTGGGTCGCCCAGGCGTTGCTCGATGAACTGGGCAGCGACTCGCCCCTCGGCACCCTGGACGTGTCCTTCTACCGCGACGACTTCAGCCAGAACGGCCTGCACCCGCAAGTGCGCCCCTCCGCCCTGCCGTTCGAAATCGAAGGCCAGCACCTGGTGCTGATCGACGACGTGCTGATGAGCGGCCGGACCATCCGCGCCGCCATGAATGAACTGTTCGACTACGGCCGCCCGGCCAGCGTGACGTTGGTGTGCCTGCTGGACCTGGACGCCGGCGAGCTGCCGATCCGCCCGAACGTGGTCGGCGCGACGCTGGCGCTTGCGGCCCACGAGCGGGTGAAGCTGTCCGGCCCGGAGCTCAAGCTCGAACTGCAAGACCTCGCCCTTTAATTCGCCCTATTGAGAGTCCCCCTCGCGATGACGCCTCTAGAAACCAAGCGCCCGCTGCAGCTCAATGATCAGGGCCAGCTGCGCCACTTCCTCTCGCTCGACGGTTTGCGCCGCGAGTTGCTGACGGAAATCCTCGACACCGCCGACTCGTTCCTCGAAGTCGGCGCCCGGGCGGTGAAAAAAGT
Source organism: Pseudomonas sp. LBUM1660 (assembly GCF_059695935.1). Classification (NCBI taxonomy): domain Bacteria; kingdom Pseudomonadati; phylum Pseudomonadota; class Gammaproteobacteria; order Pseudomonadales; family Pseudomonadaceae; genus Pseudomonas; species Pseudomonas sp. LBUM1660. The sequence goes on from NZ_CP166795.1 coordinate 5,932,987, forward strand.
CCCGTTGCTGCGCGGCAAGACCGTGTGCAACGTGTTCTTCGAGAACTCCACCCGCACCCGCACCACCTTCGAGCTGGCGGCCCAGCGCCTGTCGGCCGACGTCATCACCCTGAACGTGTCAACGTCGTCGGCGAGCAAGGGCGAAACCCTGCTCGACACCCTGCGCAACCTGGAAGCCATGGCGGCCGACATGTTCGTCGTGCGCCACGGTGATTCCGGTGCGGCGCACTTCATCGCCGAACATGTCTGCCCGCAAGTGGCGATCATCAACGGCGGCGACGGCCGTCACGCCCACCCGACCCAGGGCATGCTCGACATGCTGACGATTCGTCGGCACAAGGGCGGCTTTGAAAACCTTTCCGTAGCCATCGTCGGCGACATCCTGCACTCGCGGGTGGCGCGCTCGAACATGCTGGCGCTGAAAACCCTCGGTTGCCCGGACATCCGCGTGATCGCGCCGAAAACCCTGCTGCCGATCGGCATCGAGCAATACGGCGTGAAGGTCTACACCGACATGACCGAAGGCCTGAAAGACGTCGACGTTGTGATCATGCTGCGCCTGCAACGTGAGCGCATGACCGGCGGCCTGCTGCCAAGCGAGGGCGAGTTCTACCGCCTGTTCGGCCTGACCACCGCGCGCCTGGCCGGAGCCAAACCGGATTGCATCGTCATGCACCCAGGACCGATAAACCGCGGGGTGGAGATTGAGTCGGCGGTAGCCGACGGCCCGCACTCGGTGATCCTCAACCAGGTCACCTACGGTATTGCGATTCGTATGGCCGTGTTGTCCATGGCCATGAGCGGGCAGACTGCCCAGCGCCAATTCGAGCAGGAGAACGCCCAGTGAAGCTCAGCATTCTCGGCGCACGTGTCATCGACCCGGCCAGCGGCCTGGATCAAGTTACCGATATCCATATTGAAGCCTGCAAGGTCGTCGCACTTGGCGCCGCGCCCGCCGGTTTTGTGCCCGTCGACACCATTGACGCCAAAGGCCTGGTGGCTGCCCCCGGCCTGGTTGACCTGAACGTCGCCCTGCGTGAGCCGGGTTATAGCCGCAAAGGCTCGATCGTCAGCGAAACCCGCGCGGCCGCGGCCGGTGGCGTGACCAGCCTGTGCTGCCCGCCGAAAACCAAACCGGTGCTCGATACTTCGGCCGTGGCCGAACTGATCCTTGACCGCGCCCGCGAGGCCGGCAACACCAAAGTATTCCCCATCGGCGCCCTGAGCAAAGGCCTGGACGGCGAGCAACTGGCCGAGCTGGTCGCCTTGCGCGATGCCGGCTGTGTGGCCTTCGGCAACGGCCTGGAGAGCTTCCGCAACACCCGCACGTTGTGCCGGGCGCTGGAATATGCGGCGACCTTCGACCTGACGGTGATTTTCAACTCGCAGGACCACGACCTGGCTGAAGGTGGTTTGGCCCATGAAGGCCCGACCGCCAGTTTCCTCGGCTTGCCGGGCATTCCGGAAACCGCTGAAACAGTGGCCCTGGCCCGAGACCTGCTGCTGGTCGAGCAAAGCGGCGTGCGTGCGCACTTCAGCCAGCTCACCAGCGCCCGCGGCGTGGCCCTGATTGCTCAAGCCCAGGCTCGCGGCCTGCCGGTGACCGCCGATGTGGCGTTGTATCAACTGATCCTGACCGACGAAGCGCTGATCGACTTCAGCAGCCTCTATCACGTCCAGCCACCGCTGCGCACCCGCGCCGACCGCGATGGCTTGCGCGCAGCGGTCAAGTCGGGCGTGGTTTCGGCCATCTCCAGCCATCACCAGCCCCACGAACGGGACGCCAAACTGGCGCCGTTTGGCGCGACCGAACCGGGCATCAGCAGTGTTGAACTGCTACTGCCGCTGGCGATGACGCTGGTGGAGGATGGGTTGCTGGATCTGCCGACATTGTTGGCGCGCCTCAGCGCCGGGCCTGCCGAGGCGTTGCGCCTGCCGGCCGGTAAGTTGGCCGTGGGTGGACCAGCGGACATCGTGCTGTTTGATCCGGCGGCTTCGACCGTGGCAGGCGAAACCTGGCTGTCCAAAGGCGAAAACTGCCCGTTCATTGGCCACAGCCTGCCAAGCGTCGTGCGCTACACCCTGGTGGATGGGCGGATTAGCCACCAGGCGTAACACTGTGGCGAGGGAGCTTGCTCCCTCGCCACAAGTTACTGGAAAGTGCCGCGATTCTGCGCGTTGCGCACGGAAACCTGGTCATTCAGCGTCCAGAAGTCATACAAAACCCCCAGAAAGAACAACCCGCCCGTCACCAGGTAAAGCAATCCGCTGATCCACTTCCCCTGATACATCCGGTGTACGCCGAATATCCCGAGAAACGTCAGCAGAATCCACGCCACGTTGTACTCGATAGGCCCGGCGGTAAAACGCAGGTCCGCTTCACGGTCCATGGCCGGGATCAGGAACACGTCGATCAGCCAGCCAATCCCCAGCAATCCAAAGGTGAAAAACCAGATCGTCCCGGTCACCGGCTTGCCGTAATAGAAGCGGTGCGCCCCGGTAAAACCAAAAATCCACAGCAGGTAGCCGATCATTTTGCTGTGCGTATCTTGCTGCTGGCCAGCCTGTTGATAGGTGTTCATGAAGGACCTCGATTCACACGATAGATAAATATTCTTGAATTCTTTGTGACTTTTTTACAGGTTGCCGACGTATGGCAAATGTTAACGTGGGTTCCGTCAAAGCCTTATACCACCTGACTCCTGTCCGACAATTGCGTCCATTTGCCGCTTATTTGGTTCCGTTGACCACAAGTTGAATCGACCAACGGCCTCGGAAGGACAAAAAAAGCTGTTATAAAGTTGCGCGCTAACCCATATGAGCCTTGCCTAATGCGTCCATTTTTCAAGACATGGCTAACCATTTGCCTTTTGATGCCACTGGCCGCCCACGCCACCAATCGTGAGCAACGTCTTCCAAACGTTAATGGTTACACCCAAAAATCTCATGTTTCTGCTCCTTCGAGCAAAAACAAGAAAACCGAAAAACGTGCTCCACAGCTGGCTAGCAAAAGCAGCCTTGTTCCGCCGATGGCGACCAAGGAAAGCAGCAACGTGTTGAGTCGCGCCGTCAACGTCCTCGGTACACCTTACCGTTGGGGCGGCAGCAGCCCAAGTAAAGGGTTCGATTGCAGCGGCCTGGTGAAATACGCGTTCAACGATGCCACGTTTGACCTGCCACGCACGTCCAATGCCATGGCCAGCGGTCATGGCGAGAAAGTCGATCGCAAGGATCTGAAGCCGGGCGACCTGATTTTCTTCAACATCAAGAGCCGTCGGGTCAATCACGTTGCCATCTACCTGGGCAACGACCGCTTTATCCACGCACCGCGCCGTGGCAAGTCGGTGACCATCGACACTCTGAAGAAACCGTACTGGGAAAGCCACTACGTGGTTGCCAAGCGGGTTCTACCGAAAGAGAAGAACACCCTTCAGGTGGTTCAGCGCTGATCTGCTGACGCCTTCCTTGTGGCGAGGGGACTTGTCCCCTCGCCACAGGTCCGCATTCCACCCTCAGAAATTATCCGGCGACCGCGCCTTCTCCCGCGCATGCTCCCGACTGATCAAGCCCTTGGTCACCAGTTCCTTCAAGCACATATCCAGCGTCTGCATCCCCAGGTTGCCCCCGGTCTGAATCGACGAGTACATCTGCGCCACCTTGTCTTCGCGGATCAGGTTACGGATCGCCGACGTGCCAAGCATGATTTCGTGTGCCGCAATGCGCCCACCGCCGATCTTCTTGATCAGGGTCTGCGACACCACCGCCAGTAACGACTCGGACAGCATCGAACGCACCATCGACTTCTCGTCCCCCGGAAACACGTCCACCACCCGGTCGATGGTCTTCGCCGCTGACGTGGTGTGCAGCGTGCCGAACACCAGGTGACCGGTCTCGGCGGCCGTCAGTGCCAGGCGGATGGTTTCCAGATCGCGCATCTCCCCGACCAAAATCACGTCCGGATCTTCCCGCAGGGCCGAACGCAGGGCCGTGGCGAAGCTGCGGGTATCGCGATGGACTTCGCGCTGATTGATCAGGCATTTGCGCGATTCGTGGACGAACTCGATCGGGTCTTCGATGGTGAGGATGTGGTGATGGCGATGGTTGTTCAGGTAATCGATCATCGCCGCCAGGGTGGTGGACTTGCCGGACCCGGTGGGGCCCGTCACCAGCACCAGCCCGCGCGGCGCCTCGGTAATCTTGCGAAACACCTCGCCCATGCCGAGGTCGTCCATGCTCAGGACTTTCGACGGGATGGTCCGGAACACCGCACCCGCCCCCCGGTTCTGGTTGAAGGCGTTGACCCGGAAACGCGCCACACCGGGCACTTCGAAGGAAAAATCAGTTTCCAGGTGTTTCTCGAAGTCCACCCGCTGGGTGTCGTTCATGATGTCGTAGATCAGTTCATGCACCTGTTTGTGGTCCAGGGCCGGCAGGTTGATGCGCCTCACATCGCCGTCAACACGAATCATTGGTGGCAGGCCGGCAGACAGGTGCAGGTCGGACGCGCCCTGTTTAGCGCTGAAGGCCAGCAGCTCAGTGATATCCATAGCGCTCCTCAATTCCAGTAGAATGCCGCCAACCTTCAAACCGCCGGCGCCTCTTGATGTCCACGATAGCAGACAACATTATTCAGGTTAGTTCGCGCATCCACGCCGCCGCCCTCGCCGCCCACCGCGACGAACACAGCGTCCAGCTGCTGGCCGTGAGCAAGACCAAGCCCGCCGCAGCCCTGCGTGAAGCCCATGCCGCCGGGATTCGTGACTTTGGCGAAAACTATCTGCAGGAAGCCCTGGGCAAACAGCTCGAATTGGCCGACCTGCCCTTGATCTGGCACTTCATCGGCCCCATTCAATCGAACAAGACTCGCGCTATCGCCGAGCACTTCGCCTGGGTGCATTCCGTGGATCGCTTGAAAATCGCACAACGCCTGTCCGAACAACGCCCTGCCGACCTGCCGCCCTTGAACATCTGCATCCAGGTCAACGTCAGCGGTGAAACCAGCAAATCCGGCTGCACCCCGGCCGACCTGCCGGCCCTGGCCAAGGCCATCAGCGAATTGCCGCGCATCCAGTTGCGCGGGTTGATGGCGATCCCTGAGCCGACTGACGATCGCGCCGTCCAGGACGCCGCTTTTGCTGCCGTACAAAGCCTGCAAGCCAGCCTGAACCTGCCGCTCGACACACTTTCCATGGGCATGAGCCACGACCTCGAGTCGGCCATCGCCCAGGGCGCCACTTGGGTCCGCATCGGTACGGCCCTGTTTGGCGCCCGCGACTACGGTCAACCATGACAATGGCTGACGCCTCTCTTTATAAGGACCTGACATGAGCAAGACTCGTATTGCCTTTATCGGTGCCGGAAACATGGCCGCCAGCCTGATCGGCGGCCTGCGCGCCAAAGGCCTGGACGCCGCACAGATCCGCGCCAGCGATCCGGGCGCCGAAACCCGTGCCAAGGTGCAGGCCGAACACGGCGTTGAAGTTTTCGCTGAAAACGCCGATGCCATTCAAGGCGCTGACGTGGTCGTGCTGGCGGTCAAACCCCAGGCGATGAAAGCCGTGTGCGAAGCGATTCGCCCGAGCCTGAAGCCGAATCAACTGGTGGTTTCGATTGCGGCCGGCATCACCTGCGCCAGCATGAACAACTGGCTCGGCGCCCAGCCGATCGTGCGCTGCATGCCCAACACCCCGGCGCTGCTACGTCAGGGCGTAAGTGGTTTGTTTGCCACGGCCGAAGTCAACGCTGAGCAACGTCAGCAGGCCGAAGAGCTGTTGTCGGCGGTCGGCATTGCGCTGTGGCTGAGCGAAGAGCAGCAACTGGACGCGGTCACCGCCGTCTCCGGCTCGGGCCCGGCGTACTTCTTCCTGCTGATCGAAGCCATGACCGCTGCCGGCGTGAAGCTCGGCCTGCCAGCGGACATCGCCGCCCAACTGACGCTGCAAACCGCGCTGGGCGCTGCGCACATGGCGGTTGCCAGCGATGTCGACGCTGCAGAACTGCGTCGTCGCGTGACCTCGCCTGCGGGCACCACGGAAGCGGCAATCAAATCGTTCCAGGCCGGCGGCTTCGAAGCGCTGGTGGAAAAAGCACTCGGTGCCGCTGCGCACCGCTCGGCCGAGATGGCTGAGCAACTTGGCCGCTAATCAGCTCTTACAAAGGAATCAATGATGCTTGGACTCAATGACGCTGCCATTTTCATAATCAAAACCCTGGGCAGCCTGTACCTGCTGATCGTACTGATGCGCTTCATCCTGCAACTGGTTCGGGCGAATTTTTACAACCCGCTCTGCCAGTTCATCGTGAAAGCCACTCAACCTCTGCTCAAGCCGCTGCGCCGGGTCATCCCGAGCATGTTCGGGCTGGACATGTCGTCCCTGGTATTGGCGCTGATCATTCAGATACTGCTGATTGCGGTGATCCTGCTGCTCAAAGGCTTCATGGTCGACTGGCTGTTCCTGGTGCCGTGGGCCCTGATCGCCCTCTTCTCGCTGTTTTTGAATATTATTTTCTGGGCGATGATCATCAGCGTGATTCTGTCCTGGGTCGCCCCGGGGAGCCACAATCCGGGTGCAGAGCTGGTCGCGCAGATCACTGAACCGGTACTCGCCCCGTTCCGTCGGATCATTCCGAACCTGGGTGGCCTCGACATCTCGCCGATCTTCGCGTTTATCGTGATCCAGTTGCTGCAAAGCTGGCTGATCCCGCGCCTTGCGAACTTCGCCCTCATGCCGCTGGGGCTGCTCGGCCTGATCTGATGAGCTACTTTCGCTGGGACGGTGACGACCTGATTCTGGAATGTCACCTGCAACCAGCGGCCCGCAGCGATGATTTCTGCGGGCTGCACGGTGATCGGCTGAAGATTCGCCTGACCGCACCACCGGTCGAAGGCAAGGCCAATGCGTATCTGATCGCGTTTTTGGCCAAGGCGTTTGGGGTGTCCAAGAGTCAGGTCAGTCTGATCAGCGGAGAGTTGAACCGGCAGAAGCGGGTGCGGATCTGTTCGCCGAAGAAGCTGCCGGATTTACCGGATCTGCTGCGTCCGGCAGGCTGACCGTGTCATCGTTCTTCGCGGGCCAGCCTCGCGCCTACAAGATTACGCAATCCCTGTAGGAGCGAGGCTTGCCCGCGAATGCCGCACCTCGGTCCCGCTGAATGAAATCAGGCCCGCCCTTTGCTTGCTGCTAGGGGCAGCGGTCTTTAGACTTACGCCTCATTTCAACGAGAGCAGGGTCGATGCCAACTGCCTTTCCCGCCGATTCTGTTGGTCTGGTGACGCCGCAAGTGGCGCACTTCAGTGAACCCCTGGCCCTGGCCTGCGGCCGTTCGCTCCCAGCTTATGACCTCATTTACGAAACCTACGGCACGCTGAACACCACGGCGAGCAACGCCGTGCTGATCTGCCACGCCTTGTCCGGTCATCATCACGCTGCCGGCTTCCACAGCCCCGACGACCGCAAACCCGGCTGGTGGGACAGCTGCATCGGCCCTGGCAAGCCGATCGACACCAACAAATTCTTCGTGGTCAGCCTGAACAACCTCGGCGGCTGCAACGGCTCCACCGGCCCCAGCAGCACCAACCCGGAGACCGGCAAGCCGTTCGGCGCCGACTTCCCGGTGCTGACCGTGGAAGACTGGGTGCACAGTCAGGCGCGCCTGGCGGACCGGATCGGCATCAGCCAATGGGCCGCCGTGATTGGCGGCAGCCTCGGCGGCATGCAGGCGATGCAGTGGAGCATCACCTACCCCGAACGCATTCGCCATTGCCTGGCCATCGCCTCGGCCCCCAAGTTGTCGGCGCAGAACATCGCCTTCAACGAAGTGGCGCGCCAGGCGATCCTCACCGACCCCGAATTCCACGGCGGCTCGTTCCAGGAGGCGGGCGTGATCCCCAAGCGCGGCTTGATGCTGGCGCGGATGGTCGGGCACATCACCTACCTGTCCGATGACTCGATGGGTGAGAAATTCGGCCGTGGCCTGAAGAGCGAAAAGCTCAACTACGACTTCCACAGCGTCGAGTTCCAGGTCGAAAGCTACCTGCGTTATCAAGGCGAAGAGTTCTCCGGGCGTTTCGACGCCAACACCTACCTGCTGATGACCAAGGCGCTGGACTACTTCGATCCGGCGGCGAACTTCGACGATGACCTGGCGAAAACCTTCGCCCATGCACAGGCCAAGTTCTGCGTGATGTCTTTCACCACCGACTGGCGCTTCTCCCCTGCCCGCTCGCGGGAACTGGTGGACGCGCTGATGGCGGCCAAGAAAGACGTCTGCTACCTCGAGATCGACGCTCCGCAAGGCCACGACGCCTTCCTGATTCCGATCCCGCGTTACTTGCAGGCCTTCAGCAATTACATGAACCGCATTACGTTGTGAGAAAGCCATGAGAGCTGATCTGGAAATCATCCAGGAATGGATCCCCGCCGGCAGCCGCGTGCTCGACCTCGGTTGCGGCGACGGCGAACTGCTGACCTGGCTGCGCGATAACAAACAAGTGACCGGCTATGGCCTGGAAAACGACCCGGACAACATCGCCGAATGCGTGGCCAAGGGCATCAACGTGATCGAGCAGGACCTGGACAAGGGTCTGGGCAACTTCGCCAGCAACAGCTTCGACATCGTGGTCATGACCCAGGCGCTGCAAGCGGTGCATTACCCGGACAAGATCCTCGACGAAATGCTGCGGGTCGGCCGCCAGTGCATCATCACCTTCCCCAACTTCGGTCACTGGCGCTGCCGCTGGTACCTGGCGAGCAAGGGCCGGATGCCGGTGTCCGAGTTTCTGCCGTACACCTGGTACAACACGCCGAACATCCACTTCTGCACCTTCGAAGACTTTGAAGCACTTTGTCGCGAACGTGAAGCCAAGGTCATTGATCGGCTGGCCGTGGATCAACAGCACCGCCACGGGTGGGCCAGTAAGCTATGGCCTAATCTGTTAGGTGAAATCGGTATTTACCGCGTCAGCAGCCCCGGGCTGCAAGACCACAAGGTCGCGGTCTGAGTCACGACACTTCGAGGAGAACGAACATGGGTCGTCTAGCGCTGTTTGTACTTACTGCCTGCCTGAGCGTCACGGCCATGGCCGCCGACGTCATCAAAGGTGATCGTCAGGAAAAATTTGGTGATGTGACGGTGCATTACAACACCTTCAACTCGACCTTCCTGACCCCTGATATCGCTAAAGCCGCGGAACTCACCCGCAGCAAGAACCAAGGCGTGATCAACGTATCGGTGATCAAGGAAGGCAAACCGCTGATGGCTCAGGTCAGCGGTACGGTCAAAGACCTGACCAGCCAAAGCGTGCCGCTGAAATTCAAACAGATCACCGAACAAGGCGCGATCTACTACATCGCCCAGTTCCCGGTCGATCAGCAGGAAGTCCGCACCTTCGAGATCAAGGTGCAGAACGGCGACAAAATCAACACCATCAATTTCAACCAAGAGCTTTTCCCCGGCGAATGATCAACTTCACGCAACTCGTACTGGCCAGCCACAACGCCGGCAAACTCAAGGAACTCCAGGCCATGCTCGGCGAGTCGGTGCAACTGCGCTCGATCGGCGAGTTCAGCAGCGTCGAGCCTGAAGAAACCGGCTTGTCGTTCGTCGAGAACGCCATCCTCAAGGCCCGCAATGCCGCGCGCATCTCCGGTCTGCCGGCGCTGGCCGACGATTCCGGGCTGGCGGTGGATTTCCTTGGCGGTGCGCCGGGTATCTATTCGGCTCGTTACGCGGATGGCCAGGGCGATGCGGCGAACAACGCCAAACTGCTCGACGCGTTGAAGGATGTGCCAGAAGCCGAACGCGGCGCACAGTTCGTCTGCGTTCTGGCGCTGGTGCGACATGCCGACGACCCGCTGCCGATCCTCTGCGAAGGTCTGTGGCACGGGCGCATCTTGCCGGCGGCCAGCGGCGAACATGGTTTTGGCTACGATCCACTGTTCTGGGTGCCAGAGCGTGATTGCTCCAGCGCCGAGCTGAGCCCCAGCGAAAAGAACCTCATCAGCCACCGCGCCCGTGCAATGGATCTGCTGCGCCAGCGTCTAGGCCTGATATGACCCACGACTCATCCGCGTCACCGCTGATTTTCGGCGGCGCCGCCCAATCGCCTCGGGCCGCGCTCACCGTGCTGCCGCCCCTGGCGCTGTACATCCACATCCCGTGGTGTGTGCGCAAATGCCCTTATTGCGATTTCAATTCCCACACCGCCAGCCCCGTGCTGCCGGAGCAGGAATACGTCGACGCGTTGCTGGCGGACCTCGATCAGGACCTGCACGCGGTTTACGGTCGTGAGCTGAGCTCGATTTTCTTCGGTGGCGGCACGCCGAGCCTGTTCAGCGCCGAAGCCTTGGGCCGTTTGCTCAAAGGCGTCGAGCAGCGGATTCCGTTCGCCAGCGACATTGAAATCACCCTGGAAGCCAATCCCGGCACGTTCGAGCAAGAGAAATTCGTCGCCTACCGCGCCCTGGGCATCAATCGCCTGTCGATCGGCATCCAGAGCTTTCAGGAAGAAAAACTCAAGGCCCTAGGGCGAATTCACAACGGCGACGAAGCGGTGCGTGCTGCCGGCATGGCGCGTCAGGCCGGGTTCGATAACTTCAACCTAGACTTGATGCACGGCTTGCCCGATCAGTCGCTGGACGACGCGTTGAGCGACCTGCGCCAGGCAATCGCCCTGAAGCCGACGCATCTGTCCTGGTATCAACTGACGCTGGAGCCGAACACGGTGTTCTGGAACCAGCGGCCGACGCTGCCGGAAGACGACACGCTGTGGGACATTCAGGAAGCCGGCCAGGCGCTGCTCGCCGAACACGGTTACGCGCAATACGAAGTCTCAGCGTATGCCCAGCCCGGTCGTCCGGCACGTCATAACCTAAATTACTGGAGCTTCGGCGACTTCATCGGCATCGGTGCCGGCGCCCACGGCAAACTCAGCCATCCCGACGGGCGCATCGTGCGCACCTGGAAGACTCGCCTGCCGAAGGATTACCTGAACCCTGCGAAAAGCTTCAAGGCTGGCGAGAAAGCGCTGACCAACGATGAACTGCCGTTCGAGTTCCTGATGAATGCCTTGCGCCTGACCGAGGGCGTCGAATCGCGGCTGTATCCGCAACGCACCGGACTGAGCCTGGAAAGCCTCGCAGAAGGCCGCCGGGAAGCCGAACAAAGCGGCTTGTTGCTGGTCGAACCGTCACGTCTGGCGGCGACCGATCGCGGACAGCTGTTTCTCAATGACTTGCTGCAAATATTTCTGAGCTGATTTCAGCCTTAGGGGAAAACGAATGGATTTGATACTCGACCTGCTCGCCACCGTCTCCCGCTGGAGCCGCAGCAACCTGTCGGAAATCTCTCTGGCGCTGGTGGGCTGCCTGCTGGTGTTGTTTGGCGCCGATATCAAAGGCTGGGTCGACCAACGTCTGGGCAGCATCGCCGGCGCCTTGCGCGTCCCGCTAATGGCCCTGCTGTGCATGGTCGGCAGCGGCGTCGCGTTGATCTATGCCACCCCGTGGATCATCAAAGGCCTGAGCCAGTTCAACAACTACAGCCTGGCGCCAGTGTTGTTGGTGGTGCTGGTGCTGATCGGCGTCGTCGCAGACCGCCGCTGAACCCGAACCCAACACAAAACCTGTAGGAGCGAGGCTTGCCCGCGAAGAGGCCCTGACATTCAACATTTATGCTGACTGTCAAACCGCGTTCGCGAGCAAGCTCAGCTCCTACAGGTTTTGAGATCAGCGCGTTGATTGCTGACCGTCAGGGAAGATCTTGAGTAAAAAGCTGCTGGATGAAACAAGCAAATTTCTCAGCTATGTGCTGCGCCACGAGCCACAGGCCATCGGCTTGAAACTGGACTCCGACGGCTGGGCGGCTATCGACGCGCTGATCAGCGGCGCGGCGCTCGACGGTAGAACCCTGGATCGACCATTGATCCAACAGGTCGTCGACAGCAGTGACAAGAAACGCTTTTCGATCTCCGAAGACGGCCAACGCATCCGCGCCGTCCAGGGCCACTCAACGAAAACCGTCGACCTGCAATTCGAAGAAAAACGCCCTCCCGCGACGCTGTACCACGGCACCGCGTCCCGGTTCATGGCGTCGATCAACGAGCAAGGGTTGATCGCGGGTTCACGGCATCACGTGCACCTGTCCCAAGAGGTCGAAACCGCCAGTGCCGTGGGCCAGCGCTATGGGACAGTGGTCATTCTGCAGGTCGCTGCCTTGCAGATGCTGGAGCACGGTTTCAAGTTCTATCAGGCCGAGAATGGCGTTTGGCTAACTGAGCAAGTGCCAGTGAAATTCATCACGCCTCTGTAAGCAAAAAACGACACAAAACAAATGTGGGAGCGAGCCTGCTCGCGATGAGGGCTTAACATTCAACATCTTCGTTGACTGTCAGACCGCTATCGCGAGCAGGCTCGCTCCCACAGTTTTTATTGCATTACGGCTCAGGACTGTTTTTCGAACTTCAGGTCCCACACGCCATGCCCAAGACGTTCGCCGCGGCGTTCGAACTTGGTGATCGGGCGTTCGGTTGGGCGCGGGACGCATTTGCCGTCTTCGGCCAGGTTGCGATAACCCGGTGCGACGTTCATCACTTCCAGCATGTACTCGGCGTAGGGTTCCCAGTCGGTGGCCATGTGCAGAATGCCGCCGACCTTCAACTTGCTGCGCACCAGCTCAGCGAACGAGGCCTGAACGATACGGCGTTTGTGGTGACGGCTCTTGTGCCACGGGTCCGGGAAAAACAGCATCAGGCGATCGAGGCTGTTATCGGCCACGCAACGGTTGAGCACTTCGATCGCGTCGCAATCGTAGACCCGCAGGTTGGTCAGGCCCTGAGTCAGCACGCCGTTGAGTAGCGCGCCGACACCCGGACGGTGAACTTCCACACCGATGAAATCCTGCTCTGGCGAGGCCGCGGCCATTTCCAGCAGCGAATGGCCCATGCCAAAACCGATCTCCAGCGAGCGCGGCGCCGAGCGACCGAACACCTGGTCGAAGTCCACCGGCGCGTCGGCCAGAGGCAACACGAACAACGGCGTGCCCTGCTCCAGGCCTTTTTGCTGGCCTTCGGTCATGCGTCCGGCGCGCATCACGAAACTCTTGATGCGGCGGTGTTGGCGCTCGTCGCCTTCTTCCGGCTGGATAGGCGTTTCGTTTGATTCAGTCATCAATGGCTCTTACTTGATCAGACCATCCAGCGGCGAGGAGGCGCTGGCATAGAGTTTTTTCGGCATGCGGCCGGCGAGGTAGGCCAGGCGGCCCGCAACGATGGCGTGTTTCATGGCTTCTGCCATCATGATCGGCTGCTGGGCATGGGCGATGGCCGAGTTCATCAGCACCGCTTCGCAACCCAGTTCCATGGCGATGGTGGCATCGGAGGCGGTACCGACACCGGCATCCACCAGCACCGGGATCTTGGCTTCTTCGAGGATGATCTGCAGGTTGTAAGGGTTGCAGATCCCCAGGCCCGTGCCGATCAGGCCGGCCAGCGGCATGACCGCGATGCAACCGATTTCCGCCAGTTGACGGGCGATGATCGGGTCATCACTGGTGTAGACCATCACGTCGAAACCTTCCTTGACCAGCACTTCGGCGGCCTTGAGGGTTTCGATCACGTTGGGGAACAGGGTTTTCTGGTCCGCCAGCACTTCCAGCTTCACCAGGTTGTGGCCGCCGAGCAGCTCACGGGCCAGGCGACAGGTGCGCACAGCCTCGGTCGCGTCGAAGCAACCGGCGGTGTTCGGCAGGAAGGTGTAGCGATCCGGCGACAGGACTTCGAGCAGGTTCGGTTCGCCCGGGTTCTGGCCGAGGTTGGTACGGCGCACGGCGAAGGTGACGATCTCGGCACCCGAGGCTTCGATGGCCAGGCGGGTTTCTTCCATGTCGCGGTACTTGCCGGTGCCTACCAGCAAACGCGACTGGTAAGTACGACCGGCCAGGACGAAGGGCTTGTCGCTACGAACGATGCTCATGGGAAATCCTCTGTAGGGGTGAGGTTCTTGCAGAATTCTGTGCCCTTGCGGGCCGGGCGGCTAGCCGCCGCCGATGGCGTGGACCACTTCGATGGAATCGCCGTCGTTCAGCGTGGTTTCTGCATGCTGGCTGCGCGGGACGATATCCAGATTGAGTTCGACCGCCACCCGGCGTCCGGTCAGTTCCAGACGGGTCAGCAGGGCCGCAACGGTTTCACCGTCGGGCAGTTCAAGGGATTCGCCGTTCAACTGAATGCGCATACCGAATGCCGCCATCATTTTTAGGGGCTGGCATTCTAGCCCGATCAGTCTTGGCGACCCAAGCCATTCGTCATGAAATGGACCGCCCGGTCAGCTCAACCGCCAGGCGGCAAGCCCCACGCAGAACCAGCCGACCAGGAATGCCAGGCCGCCGAAGGGTGTGATGATCCCCAGCTTGCTGACGCCGGTCAGGGTCAGCAGGTACAGACTGCCGGAAAACAGCAGGATGCCAATGGCAAACGAGGCGCCTGCCCAAGTGATCAAGCGTCCCGGAATCTGCGTGGCCAGCAGCGCCACGCCCAGCAGCGCCAGGGTGTGCACCAATTGGTAGGTGACGCCGGTATGGAAAATCGCCAGGTACTCGGGGGTCAGACGGTTTTTCAGGCCGTGGGCGGCGAACGCGCCAAGAGCAACACCGGTGAAGCCGAAGAAAGCGGCAAGCATCAGAAAGCCACGCAGCATGAAGAACTCCAGTCAGACTCGATCAACAGGGTCTGTATAATGGCCCGCTCAACGGGTTCGGCCAAGCCATCTCTATGCTGCGTTTATTTTTGCGACGATTCACAAAGGCCCTGCTCTGGTTCGCGGGCGGCAGCGTATTGCTGGTGTTGATTTTTCGCGTGGTACCGCCACCGGGAACGGCGCTGATGGTCGAGCGCAAGGTCGAATCCTGGTTCGACGGCGAGCCCATCGACCTGCAACGCACCTGGAAGCCTTGGGATGAAATCTCTGACGATCTGAAAGTCGCGGTCATTGCGGGTGAGGATCAGAAATTC
Source organism: Pseudomonas sp. LBUM1660 (assembly GCF_059695935.1). Taxonomy (NCBI): domain Bacteria; kingdom Pseudomonadati; phylum Pseudomonadota; class Gammaproteobacteria; order Pseudomonadales; family Pseudomonadaceae; genus Pseudomonas; species Pseudomonas sp. LBUM1660. Next base: position 5,947,994 of record NZ_CP166795.1, read on the forward strand.
CCGGAGCATTGGGGTTTTGACTTTGGGGCGATCCAGAAAGCCCTGGCCCATAACGAGCTTGGCGGTTCGATTCGCGGCGCCAGCACCCTGAGCCAGCAAGTCTCGAAGAATCTGTTTTTGTGGTCCGGCCGCAGTTGGCTGCGTAAAGGACTGGAGGCCTGGTTCACCGGGTTGATCGAGGTGTTGTGGCCCAAGCAGCGGATTCTTGAGGTGTACCTGAACAGCGTCGAGTGGGATGACGGGGTGTTTGGCGCGGAAGCGGCGGCCCGGCATCACTTTGGTGTTGGTGCCAAATCGCTTTCTCGACAGCAGTCGAGTTTGCTGGCGGCGGTACTGCCTAACCCGCGGGTGTGGAGTGCGAGTCATCCAACTAACTACGTCGCACGGCGAGCGGGATGGATTCGACGGCAGATGAGTCAGCTCGGTGGCGATAGCTATCTGGTAGGCATCAATGATTCACGCCGCGCACCTTGGGCTCAGTGATTTTTTGATGCATAAACAAAAACGCCCCGATCAATGATCGGGGCGTTTTTTTATGCCTGCGCGCAGGTTATGCGGCAATCGACAACTTGAGCTTATTCATCGCGCTCTTCTCGAGCTGACGAATACGCTCGGCCGAGACGTTGTACTTCTGCGCCAGGTCATGCAGCGTAGCTTTTTCTTCCGCCAGCCAGCGCTGGTAGAGGATGTCACGGCTGCGGTCGTCCAGCACTTCAAGCGCTTCGTGCAGGTTGTGGTTCGAATTGTCGCTCCAGTCGGCATCTTCCAGCTGACGGGCCGGGTCGTACCGGTGGTCTTCCAGGTAGTTGGCCGGCGATTGGAATGCACTGTCGTCGTCCGCTTCCGCGGCCGGGTCGAAGGCCATGTCATGGCCGGTCAGGCGACTTTCCATCTCACGCACTTCCCGCGGCTCTACGCCGAGGCTTTCCGCCACACGGTGGACTTCCTCGTTGTTCAGCCACGCCAGACGTTTCTTCTGGCTGCGCAGGTTGAAGAACAGCTTGCGCTGGGCCTTGGTGGTCGCGACTTTCACAATGCGCCAGTTGCGCAGTATGAACTCGTGAATTTCCGCCTTGATCCAGTGCACCGCGAACGAAACCAGACGCACACCCATTTCCGGGTTGAAGCGCTTCACCGCCTTCATCAGGCCGACGTTGCCTTCCTGGATCAGGTCAGCCTGAGCCAGGCCGTAGCCGGAATAGCTACGGGCGATATGTACAACAAAACGCAGGTGGGCGAGCACCATCTGCCGAGCCGCCCCCAAATCCTGCTCATAATAGAGACTCTCGGCCAGTTCACGCTCCTGCTCCGGCGTCAGCAATGGAATGCTGTTCACGGTGTGCACATAGGCCTCCAGGTTCGCACCCGGGACCAGAGCATATGCAGGTTGCAAAGAATTGGTCATACGAAAAAACCTCCGACTTACATAACTCGTGCAGTTCAGCACTGCGAAAATTGACCGAAAACCAAAAGACAAGTTCCCATAAACGCTGAAAGGTCAATACGAGCAAAATGATACTACTTAGGCGCAAGCTCCCTCAGGTGGCGTGCGACTGCAATCCATGCACCGATATACCCCAACAGCACCGCGCCAAGCAAGAGAGACAGGCCGTCGGCAACTGGCACTCCGGCCAGCGCGAAATCACTGCCGTACAAACCGGCCAGCCCCACCACCGCGTCGTTCAACCAGTTAAGGCCGAACGCCAATACACCCCAGGAAAGAATCCCCGCACCGAAGCCATACAACGCGCCCATATACAGAAAGGGCCGGCGCACATAGCTGTCCGTGCCGCCGACGAGTTTAATCACTTCTATCTCTGTGCGGCGGTTTTCAATATGAAGACGAATGGTATTGCCTATCACCAAAAGTAATGCAGAAACCAAAAGCACGGTCAGACCGAAGACAAAACGGTCACCCAGCTTGAGGATCGCTGCCAGACGCTCGACCCAGACTAGATCAAGTTGTGCCTGTTGTACCTTCGGCAGCTCGGAAAGTTTTTGTCGTAATGCTTCAAGGGCGGGCTTGTCGACCTCGTTCGGGGTCACCAGCACCACGCCAGGCAGCGGGTTTTCCGGCAATTCCTTGAGCGCTTCGCCCAGACCGGACTGTTGCTGGAACTCTTCCAGCGCCTGATCACGACCGACATATTCCGCCTCCGCAACGCCGGGCATGCCTTTGATCTGCTCGCGCAGCGACTCGCCTTCAGCAGGGCTGGCCTCGAGTTGCAGGTACAGGGAAATCTGCGCCGCACGCTGCCAGGAACCGCCCAGACGTTCGACGTTACTTAGCAAAAGTGACAGGCCCATCGGCAAACTCAGGGCAACTGCCATCACCATGCAGGTGAAAAAGCTGCCGATCGGGTGCTTGCCCAATCGACGCAGGCTGTCCAGCAAACTGGCCCGATGGCTTTCGATCCAGGCACGAAACAGCGTGGCGAAGTCCGGGCCGTCGTCATCGTCGCGCTTTTTCTTCTGCGGTTGCGGATCGGCAGCTTTCGGCGCCACGCGCTCGGAAACCTTGGGGCTACGTGTCGCACTCATTCCGCTGCCTCCCCGTCGCCAATCAATCGGCCGCGTTGCAGGGTCAACATGCGATGACGCATACGGGCAATCAGCGCCAGGTCGTGACTGGCGATCAGCACGCTGGTGCCCAGGCGGTTGATGTCTTCGAACACACCCATGATCTCTGCCGCCAGACGCGGGTCGAGGTTACCGGTCGGTTCGTCCGCCAGCAGCAAGGCCGGGCGATGGACGATGGCGCGAGCGATGCCGACGCGCTGTTGCTGGCCGGTGGACAGGTCGCCGGGATACAGATCGGTTTTATCCGACAGCGCCACGCGCTCAAGTGCCGAATCCACGCGCTTGACGATCTCGGCCTTGGACAGCCCAAGAATCTGTAACGGCAGAGCGACGTTGTTGAACACCGTGCGATCGAACAGCAACTGGTGATTCTGGAACACCACGCCGATCTGCCGGCGCAGGTAAGGAATCTGCGCGTTGCTGATGGTGGCGAGGTCCTGGCCGGCCAGCAACAGTTTGCCGGTGGTCGGACGTTCCATCGCCAGCAGCAGCCGCAACAAGGTGCTTTTACCGGCACCGGAATGGCCGGTGACAAACAAGAATTCGCCCCGACGGACTCGAAAGCTCAGCTCATGCAAGCCGACGTGACCGTTCGGGTAGCGTTTACCGACCTGTTCGAAACGAATCATGAACGCTCCCGCTCGGCAAACAGTGCCTGGACAAAGGGTTCTGCTTCAAAAGTACGCAAGTCATCGATGCCTTCACCGACGCCGATGTAGCGAATAGGCAAACCAAACTGCTTGGCCAGAGCGAAAATCACCCCGCCCTTGGCGGTGCCGTCGAGCTTGGTCAGCGCCAGGCCGGTCAGTTCGACGGTCTGGTTGAATTGCTTGGCCTGACTGATGGCGTTCTGGCCAGTACCGGCGTCGAGCACCAAGAGCACTTCGTGCGGCGCGTCGGCGTCGAGTTTGCTGATGACCCGGCGAACCTTCTTCAGCTCTTCCATCAAGTTGTCTTTGGTGTGCAGACGACCGGCGGTGTCGGCGATCAGCACGTCAATGCCACGAGCCTTGGCGGCTTGCACTGCATCGAAGATAACCGAAGCCGAGTCGGCGCCGGTGTGCTGGGCGATGACCGGGATCTTGTTGCGCTCGCCCCAGACTTGCAATTGCTCGACGGCGGCGGCGCGGAAGGTATCACCGGCCGCGAGCATGACTTTCTTGCCCTCGAGTTGCAGCTTCTTCGCCAATTTGCCGATGGTGGTGGTTTTGCCAGCGCCGTTGACGCCGACCACCAAAATCACGAAAGGCTTGTTCTGCGAGGTGATTTTCAGCGGCTGCTCGACAGGCTTGAGCATCGCGGCGAGTTCAGCCTGCAGGGATTTGTACAGCGCGTCGGCATCGGCCAGCTCTTTGCGCGCGACCTTTTGGGTCAGGCGCTGGATGATCACCGAGGTCGCCTCGACGCCAACGTCAGCGGTCAGCAGACGGGTTTCGATGTCTTCGAGCAACTCGTCATCGATGATTTTCTTGCCCAGGAACAGGCTGGCCATGCCTTCGCCGATGCTGGCGCTGGTCTTGGACAGGCCTTGCTTGAGGCGGGCGAAGAAACCGGCTTTGGATTCTTCGGTGCGCGGCGGCTCGGTCGGGACTTCGGCGGGAACTGCGGGCGTGGCGACTGCCGGAGCAGCAGCAACGGGTGCAGGGGCTTGAACCACAGGAGCAGGTTGAGCGACGAACGCAGGAATCACAGGCTCAGGCTCGGCGACCACCACAGGCGTGACAACGGGCTCAACCACCGGCACTTGAACAGGCTCGGGAGCAAAGGCAGTGGGCGCAGGAATAGGTGGCGCTACGTGCGGCGCCAACTCGTCTTCAACCAAGGCCACCGGTTCTTCCGCCACCGGCAACGTCAGCCACGGCTCTAAAGCGGGTGCCAGCGGCTGCTCGGCAATGACTTCAGGTTCAGCCTCAGCCATCGGTTGCAGCACCGGCTCGGAAATCGGCAGAACAACCGGCGTCGGCTCTTCTTCTATTACCGGCGCGGGTGTTGGCTCAGCAAGTGGCTGTGGCTGTTCGACGACGGGTTCCTGCGGCTTTTTGCGCAGCCATCCGAACAGGCTTTTCTTCTCGCCAGCCGCAGCTGGGGTCTTCTTGTCGTCGTTGGAACCAAACATGGAGGACGGCTATCTCACGGTAGCGACGCGCCAAAGGGCGCCCCGGCAAATAAATATTCGATGCAGAACAGACTGCGATTGACCCAGCTTGTTCACGCGCAACATTTTGTCGAGGTGCAAACAGCACCTCAAAGGTTGACTAATACGAAGGACTGGAACGGCATCGTCGGCGAAAACGCAGAGTTTAGCTGACAAACTCAAAGCTTCCGCAGGTAACCCATGCAACCTTCCGGCCGATCAAAGGCCTGATAGGCGTGGCCGCCAGTAAAACGGACCAGTATCCTAGCACCCTCTCGCCCGCCGACGCTAAGACCAAGCGGGCAGCTCAACAGGTTTAAAAACGAATGAATGCTTTAGCCCGCCGCGCTGCAGGCCTGCTGCTCAGCACAGTTTGTCTGCCCCTCTCGGCCCTGGCTGCCGATCCACAACCCACCCACGAATTCACTCTGGATAACGGCCTGAAGGTCGTTGTGCGCGAAGACCATCGTGCGCCAGTGGTGGTTTCCCAAGTCTGGTACAAGGTCGGCTCGAGTTACGAGACGCCGGGCCAGACCGGTTTGTCCCATGCCCTGGAACACATGATGTTCAAGGGCAGCGAAAAAGTCGGCCCCGGCGAAGCGTCGCTGATCCTGCGCGACCTCGGCGCCGAAGAGAACGCGTTCACCAGCGATGACTTCACCGCTTATTACCAGGTGCTGGCCCGTGACCGTCTGGGCGTGGCCTTCGAGCTGGAAGCCGACCGCATGGCCAGCCTGCGCCTGCCGGCCGACGAGTTCGCCCGCGAGATCGAAGTCATTAAAGAAGAACGTCGTCTGCGCACCGACGACAAGCCGATGTCCAAGGCCTACGAACGCTTCAAGGCCATGGCTTACCCGGCCAGCGGTTACCACACGCCGACCATCGGCTGGATGGCTGACCTGGACCGCATGAAAGTCGAAGAGCTGCGCCACTGGTACCAATCCTGGTACGTGCCGAACAACGCCACACTGGTGGTGGTCGGCGACGTGACCCCGGACGAGGTCAAAACCCTGGCCCAGCGGTATTTCGGCCCAATCGCCAAACGCGATGTGCCGCCGGCGAAAATCCCGCTCGAACTGGCCGAGCCTGGCGAACGCCAGATCACTCTGCACGTGCAAACCCAATTGCCGAGCCTGATGCTGGGCTTCAACGTGCCGAGCATCGCCACCGCCGAAGACAAGCGCTCGGTGAATGCCTTGCGCCTGATCTCCGCCCTGCTCGACGGCGGCTACAGCGGACGCATCCCGACGCAACTGGAACGCGGCGAAGAGCTGGTGTCCGGTGGTTCGTCGAGTTACGACGCTTACACTCGCGGCGACAGTCTGTTCACCTTGTCGGCCACGCCGAACATCCAGAAAAAGAAAACCATGGCCCAGACTGAAGCTGGCCTGTGGAAGCTGCTCGAACAGCTGAAAACTACCGCGCCGTCCGCCGAAGAACTGGAACGCGTCCGCGCGCAGGTCATCGCCGGTCTGGTCTACGAGCGTGATTCGATTACCAGCCAGGCCACCTCCATCGGCCAACTGGAAACCGTCGGCCTGTCCTGGAAACTCATGGACACCGAACTCGCCGACCTCGAAAGCGTGACACCGGAAGACATCCAGAAAGCCGCCAAGCTGTATTTCACCCGCGAACGTCTCAGCGTCGCCCATGTACTGCCACTGGAGACGACTCATGAGTGAGCGTAAAAAATCCCGTCTGGCCCTGATCGGCCTGATCGCTGTCGCCCTGATCGGCTCTGCTGCGTTCTATTTGTCGAAAAGCGAAGACTCCACGGCCAGCGAAGCCCTCGACAAGGCCAAGTCCAGCCAGAAGCTGCAATCGCTGAGTGAACTCGACGGCAAGGCGCCGAGCCACCGTTCGCTCGACGTACAGACCTGGAACACCGCCGAAGGCGCCAAGGTGATGTTCGTTGAAGCCCGCGAGCTGCCGATGTTCGACCTGCGCCTGATTTTCGCCGCCGGCAGCAGCCAGGACGGCAACGCGCCCGGCCTCGCACTGCTGACCAACGCGATGCTCAACGAAGGTGTGGCCGGTAAAGATGTCGGCGCCATCGCTCAGGGTTTCGAAGGCCTGGGCGCAGACTTTGGCAACGGCGCGTTCAAAGACATGGCGCTGGCTTCCTTGCGCAGCCTCAGCGCCGCAGACAAGCGCGAGCCTGCGCTGAAGCTGTTCTCTGATGTCGTCGGCAAACCGACCTTCCCGGCCGACTCCTTTGCGCGCATCAAGAACCAGATGCTTGCCGGTTTCGAATACCAGAAACAGAACCCGGGCAAACTGGCGAGCCTCGAACTGATGAACCGCTTGTACGGCGATCACCCCTACGCGCACTCCAGCGACGGCACGGCGAAAACCGTCCCGGCGATTACCGTGGCGCAACTCAAGGCGTTCCACGAGAAAGCCTACGCGGCAGGCAACGTGGTGATTGCGCTGGTAGGTGATTTGTCCCGCGCCGAAGCCGAGGCGATTGCCGCGCAGGTCTCCAGCGCGCTACCGAAAGGCCCGGCCCTGGCGAAAATCCCGCAACCTGAAGAGCCAAAAGCCAGCATCGGTCACATCGAGTTCCCGTCCAAGCAGACCAACCTGATGCTCGCGCAACTGGGCATCGACCGTGACGATCCGGACTACGCAGCGCTGTCCCTGGGCAACCAGATCCTCGGCGGCGGTGGTTTCGGCACCCGTTTGATGAGCGAAGTACGCGAGAAGCGTGGCCTGGCCTACGGCGTCTATTCGGGTTTCACCCCGATGCAGGCACGCGGCCCGTTCATGATCAACCTGCAAACCCGCGCCGAGATGAGTGAAGGCACGCTGAAACTGGTGCAGGACGTGCTCGCCGACTACCTTAAAACCGGCCCGACCCAGAAAGAACTCGACGACGCCAAGCGCGAACTGGCTGGCAGCTTCCCGCTGTCCACGGCCAGCAACGCCGATATCGTCGGCCAGCTCGGCGCGATGGGTTTCTACAACTTGCCGCTGAGTTATCTGAACGACTTCATGCGTGAGTCGCAGAGCCTGACCGTCGAACAGGTCAAAGCCGCACTGAACAAACACTTGAGCACGGACAAAATGGTCATCGTCAGCGCTGGCCCGACCGTGCCGCAAAAGCCGTTACCGGCCCCAACTGATAAACCTGCCGAGCAGCCGCTCGGGGTTCCGGAGCATTGATGGCCACTCGTCCTAAGAAACCCGTTCACAACGTACACAACGGCGTGAACCAATTGCGCATCATCGGCGGCGAATGGGGCAGCCGGAAGTTGAGCTTCCCCGACGCCCCGGGCCTGCGCCCGACCCCGGACCGGGTGCGTGAAACCCTGTTCAACTGGCTCGCGCCTTACGTTGCCGGGGCCAAAGTGTTTGATCCGTTCGCCGGCAGCGGCGCGTTGTTCCTCGAGGCCTTGTCCCGTGGCGCGGCGATGGGGCAGGCGCTGGACGCCAGCAACATCGCGGTTGCCAGCATCAAGGAGCATCTGGGCACGTTGCGCTGCACCACCGGCCAGATCCAGACCGCCGATGCCTTGCGCTACCTGGAAACCCAGACCGCGACCGCCTACGACCTGGTGTTCCTCGACCCGCCGTTCAACCAGGACCTGTTACCGACCGTCTGCACGCTGCTTGAAGAGCGTCAGTGGCTGGCCAATGAAGCCTGGATCTACACTGAAAGCGAAAACGCGCCGTCGAGCCTCGGCTTGCCAGGCAACTGGCGCCTGCACCGGGAGCAGAAATCCGGGCGGGTGTATTACGCGTTGTGGCAACGTATGGCAGAGATCGCCGGTTAACCGACCGGCCTGAAAAAGGTGCGCACCGGCTGCGCACCGCTGCATCGAGAGCAATCGTGTCCTTTCTGTCAGAACGCTTCACCCCCGCCTTCGGCCTCGGCAACCCGCACCTGCAAACCTTGTGGGGACCGCTTTGGCGCAAAACCACGCACATCGAACGCGAGCGCGAACGCTTGTGGCTTGAGGATGGCGACTTTCTCGATATGGACTGGCACGGCCCGCACACCGCCGATGCGCCGCTGGTGCTGGTGCTGCACGGGCTGACCGGCTCTTCGAATTCGCCCTACGTGGCAGGGGTGCAGAAGGCGCTCGCTGCCCAGGGTTGGGCCAGCGTCGCGTTGAACTGGCGTGGCTGTTCGGGCGAGCCGAATCTGTTGGCGCGCAGCTACCATTCCGGTGCCAGTGAAGACGTGGCCGAAGCCATCAAGCACCTGCGGGCCAAGCGCCCTCTCGCACCGCTGTATGCGGTCGGCTATTCCCTGGGCGGCAATGTCTTGCTCAAGCATTTGGGCGAGACTGGCAGTGACAGTGGCGTGTCAGGCGCAGTCGCGGTGTCGGTGCCGTTTCGCCTCGATCATTGCGCCGATCGCATCGGCCAGGGTTTCTCGAAGGTCTATCAGGCGCATTTCATGCGCGAGATGGTGGCTTACATCAAGAACAAACAGCGCCAGTTCCAGCATGACGGGCGCGAAGATGGACTGGCGGCGTTGGCGGCGCTGGGCTCGCTGGAGAACATGCGCACCTTCTGGGATTTCGATGGCCGGGTCACGGCGCCGCTCAATGGTTTCGTCGATGCCGAGGATTATTATCGCCGCGCTTCGAGCCGGTATTTTCTTGGAGAGATTCGCACGCCGACCCTGATCATCCAGGCGGCCGATGATCCCTTCGTGTTCCCGCATAGCCTGCCGCACGCATCGGAATTGTCCGCCTCCACCCAGTTCGAGTTGCAAGCCAAGGGCGGGCATGTCGGTTTCGTCGATGGTTCGTTCCGCCAGCCGGGTTATTACCTGGAGCGGCGCATTCCTCAGTGGCTGAGCGCCGTGGGTCGCGGCTAAGCCATGGCCGCCGATCAGGGCGAGTCGATCCGCTTCTGGCAAACGGCGCCGTTGGCCGGCGTCGAATTATTGTCCGCGCGCTACATCGAACATCGCTTCGCGCCCCACGTGCATGACGGTTATGTGATCGGCATGATCATGGCCGGCGCCCAGCGCTATCGCTATCGCGGCGCCGAACACCTGGCCGGCAGCGGCACGCTGGTGTTGATCAACCCTTATGAACTGCACACCGGCCATAAAGGCACGGAGGATGGCTGGTTGTACCGGGCGTTTTATCCGGACAGCGGGCAGATTCTCTCGCTGCTGAACGAGCTGGAGTTGCCGACCACCCACTTGCCGGGGTTTGGCGCGACGCTGTATCGCGACCCTGATCTGGTGAAGGGTTTCTGCCAACTCCATCGTTTGTTGGAAAGTCCGTCCACGGCGCTGCAACAGCAAACCGTCTGGCGCGAGATGATGCTGTTGCTGCTGCAACGTCACGCCGCCGTGCCGATCGCCGGCAAACCCGGCAAGGAGCACCGGGCGGTGACGCTGGCCAAGGACTTGCTACAAGCACAACTGGCGGCGGCGCCCTCGCTGGAAGAACTGGCGGCAGCGGTCAATCTTTCCCCATTCCACTTCGCCCGGGTATTTCGTCGCGCCACGGGAATGCCGCCGCATACCTGGCTGATGCAGCAACGCATCGCGCAGGCAAGGGTGCTGCTACAGAACGGTTGTTTGCCGCTGGAAGTCGCGATGCAATTGGGGTTTGCCGACCAGAGTCATCTGAGTCGGCAGTTCAAGCAGGTTTACGGGGTTGGGCCGGGGGCGTATCGAAGTGCCCGGCAATTACCCGGATGTTGAGCTCGACACAGATCCACATGTAGGAGCGGACTGTGGCGAGGAGATTTATCCCCGTTCGGCTGCGAAGCAGCCGTAAACCATTGTTTGCGGTGTATCTGATGCATCGCAGTTTTCGATTCGGGGCCGCTTTGCGACCCAACGGGGATAAATCCCCTCGCCACAGCTCGCTCCTACAGGGGACAGCGTTTATTCGCCAGTTGCGATGCCGTGCGCAGGATCGTTGATCCACTCGCTCCACGACCCGGCGTACAACGAGCCCAATGGATAACCCGCCAGGCACAGCGCGAACAAGTTGTGACAGGCCGTCACACCAGAACCGCAATACGCCACCAGATCTCTCGGCGAACGATCACCGAGCTTCGCAGCAAAGCGCTGTTTGAGCTGATCCTCCGGCAGAAAACGCCCGTCACTGCCCAGGTTCTCGGTGAACGCCGCACATTGCGCACCGGGGATGTGCCCGGCAATCGGGTCGATCGGCTCGACTTCGCCCTTGAAACGCGGCAAGGCGCGGGCATCGAGCAAGGTCAGCGCGGGTTGGCCGAGACGCTGCTGGAGCTGTTCGGCGCTCAAGATCAGCGCGTCGTCCGGCGTCCCGCTGAAGGTGCCACGCTCGATGTCGCACGCATCCAGACTCAGCGGCAACCCGGCCGCATGCCAGGCCTTGAGCCCGCCATCCAGAATAAACACGCCGTCACGCTTGCCCAGCCAGGCCAGCAACCACCAGGCCCGCGCCGCGTAGGCACCGGGGCCGTCGTCGTACAAAACCACTTCGCTGTCGGCATTGATGCCCCAGGCTTGGAGGCGCTCGATCAAGTCTTCAGGTTCAGGCAGCGGATGGCGCCCGGTCACGCCCTTGACCACTGTCCCGCTCAAATCACGCTCAAGATCGGCAAAGCTCGACCCGGCGATATGCCCTTCGGCATAGCTGCGCTGGCCGTAGTCCGGGTCTTCGAGGGCAAAACGACAATCCAGAATCACCAGCCCGGGCTGCTCCTTTTTCAGGTCCAACGCTTGCGGGCTGATCAGTTGCGCAATGGGCATAACGGGCTCCTGTGATTAAGTCGGTCTTGAATCCTACTGCACTTCTTCCAGCGCCTGGGCCAGTGGCACGTAAAACTCTTCGTACAGCGCGTTGACCGCGTCGCGAGACTGTTCCGTGACGAAACCGGCCTCAAGCACCAGCACCTGATACACCCCACGCTTGATGGCTTGCTCACTCAGGTGATTGGAATTTTCCCGCGTGGTGCACAGGAAACGCACCCAGGACGTCAGGATAATCCAGGCATTGAGCGTCAGGGATTCGATCTGGACCTTGTCCATTTTCAAGATGCCGGCATCGACGAAGGCGGCGTAGATGTGGGTGCCATGGATCAGGCAGCGCTGGGAGAAACGCCGATAACGGGCGGCCAGTTCGGGATCGCTGTCGAGCAAATGCTCAAGATCACGATGTAAAAAGCGGTAGCGCCACATCGCCGCCAGCAGTTCCTGAAGGTAGAAGCGCTTGTCTTCCACCGTGGACGCTCGGCCCTGAGGCGGGCGCAGGAAGCTATCCACGAGGCTTTCGTACTCACTGAACAGCACGGCGATGATCGCCTGCTTGTTGGGGAAGTGGTAGTACAGGTTGCCCGGAGAAATCTCCATGTGGGCAGCAATGTGGTTGGTGCTGATGCTGCGCTCGCCCTGTTGATTAAACAGCTCCAGGCTGTTCTGCACGATGCGCTCGCTGGTTTTGATCCGAGGGGCCATGGCTTGAGCTTTAATTCAGAGTGCGTTGACGGGCATCTTACGACCTATCGGCGAGCGGATAAAACAATGCTGCGCCAGGATGTCATTTGACTTTCTAGAGCATAGACTCTAAAAGGTGCCTCATTACAACAAAAACCGGAGCCGATCATGACCGCCGACATCGCTTATCTGCAGAACCTGCAACAGCCTCTGGACGAACTCCAGGCCCTGTTCGAAGCGCAGCGTGCGGCCTATGCAGCCAACCCGATGCCACCGGCTGCCCAGCGTCAGCAATGGCTCAAAGCCCTGCGCGATCTGCTGAGCAATGAGCGCCAGGCCTTGATCGATGCGATCAGCCAGGATTTCAGCCACCGCAGCGCCGATGAAACCCTGCTCGCAGAACTGATGCCCAGCCTGCACGGTATTCATTACGCCAGTCAGCACCTCAAAGGCTGGATGAAAGCCTCGCGGCGCAAGGTCGGTATCGCGTTTCAGCCGGCTTCGGCGAAAGTGGTTTACCAACCGCTGGGCTTGGTCGGCGTGATCGTGCCGTGGAACTACCCGCTGTATCTGGCCATCGGGCCGCTGGTGGGTGCGTTGTCGGCGGGCAATCGGGTGATGCTCAAACTCAGTGAGTCGACCCCTGCCACCGGTTTGCTGCTCAAGGAGTTGCTGGGCCGGATCTTCCCGCAAGACCTCGTCTGCGTGGTGCTGGGCGAAGCCGATATCGGTGTCGCGTTCTCCAGACTGCGCTTCGATCACCTGTTGTTCACCGGCGCCACCAGCATCGGCAAGCACGTGATGCGCGCGGCAGCCGAGAACCTGACGCCGGTGACCCTTGAGCTGGGTGGCAAGTCCCCGGCCATCGTGTCCCTCGACGTGCCGCTCAAGGACGCCGCAGAGCGCATCGCGTTCGGCAAGACGCTCAATGCCGGGCAAACCTGCGTGGCTCCGGACTACGTGCTGGTGCCGGAAGATCGCGTCGGTGCTTTCGTCGAAGCCTATCGCCAGGCGGTTCGCGGATTTTATCCGACACTGGCCGACAACCCGGACTACACCGCGATCATCAATGACCGACAACTGGCACGGCTCAACGACTACATCAGCGACGCCACCAGCAAGGGCGCGCTGCTGATTCCGTTGTTCGATCAGGGCCAGGGCCGGCGTATGAGTCATAGCCTGCTGCTCAACGTCAGCGACGACATGACCGTGATGCAGGACGAAATCTTTGGTCCGCTGCTGCCGATCGTTCCGTACAAGGATCTCGATCAGGCGTTTGCCTACATCAATCAACGACCTCGTCCGCTGGCGCTGTATTACTTCGGCTACGACAAGCACGAACAAAATCGTGTACTCCACGAAACCCACTCCGGTGGCGTGTGCCTCAACGACACGCTGCTACACGTTGCCCAGGACGATATGCCGTTCGGTGGCATCGGTGCCTCGGGCATGGGCCATTACCACGGCCACGAAGGCTTCCTGACCTTCAGCAAGGCCAAAGGGGTGCTGATCAAGCAACGTTTCAACGCGGCGAAACTGATTTACCCGCCGTACGGAAAATCCATTCAGAAACTGATCCAGAAGCTGTTTATCCGCTAACGATCACACCGTCGGGTAATAACAATAATGAGCCCATGCCTGTCTGATACACCCGCGCTGTCACGGCGCAGCCTGCTTAAATTCAGCCTCGGCGCGAGTGCGTTTCTGGCCACGGCCGGATTGGGCGCGAGCCTTAGCGGCTGCTCATCGAGCATCCCGGCCAGTGGTTTCGCGATCCTGCGCAGCGGCGATCTGCTGTTTCTGCGGGCATTGGTCCCGGTGATGCTCGAGGGCGCCGTGGCCGTCGAGAAGATGCCGACGGCCGTCGAGGGCACCCTGAAAACCCTGGATAACGACCTGAATCACCTGTCCCCGGAAATGCTCAAGCTTACTCAGCAATTGTTCGACGTGCTGGGGATGGCGGTGACCCGCGGGCCGCTGACCGGGATCTGGGGCAGCTGGGAAAACGCCAGCTCCGATGAGATCCGGCACTTTCTCGATCGTTGGGAAAACAGCTCTTTGAGCCTGTTGCGCATGGGGCACAGCTCGTTGCTGCAACTGGTGATGATGGCTTGGTACAGCCGCGCGGAATCGTGGGTGCATTGCGGGTATCCCGGGCCGCCTACGGTTTGAGACCGAGTCGACCCCTTCGCGGGCAAGCCTCGCTCCTACACCCGTAGGAGCGAGGCTTGCCCGCGAAGGCATCCTCATGAACACCACTGCATCCAAAAACATAACAACTAGAGAACCCGAAGATGCCCGTACCCGACCCGTTCCGCGAAGGCATGGCCCGTGGCTGGAAAACCTACAACGGCTCGCAACTGACCCAGGACCTGACCCTGGACGCGGACGTAGCGATCATCGGCAGCGGCGCGGGCGGTGGGACCACCGCAGAAATCCTCAGCGCCGCCGGCTACAAGGTGCTGCTGATCGAAGAAGGTCCGCTCAAGACCAGCAGCGACTTCAAGATGCTCGAAGACCAGGCTTACACCAGCCTCTATCAGGAAGGCATCGGCCGCATGAGCAAGGACGGCGCGATCACCATCCTCCAGGGCCGCGCGGTGGGCGGCACCACGCTGATCAACTGGACGTCGAGCTTTCGCACCCCCGACCCGACGCTTGAGCACTGGGCCAGGGAACACAACGTCAAAGGCCACAGCCCGGCCGAGATGGCGCCGTGGTTCGAGAAAATGGAACAGCGCCTGGGCGTTGCGCCCTGGATGGTGCCCCCCAACGCCAACAACGATGTGATCCGTAAAGGCTGCGAAAAACTCGGATACTCCTGGCACGTCATCCCGCGCAACGTGCGCGGCTGCTGGAACCTTGGCTATTGCGGCATGGGCTGCCCGACCAACGCCAAGCAATCGATGATGGTCACGACCATTCCCGCGACCCTGGAAAAAGGTGGCGAGCTGCTGTATCTGGCCCGCGCCGAAAAGCTCTCGATCAAGGACGGCAAAGTCACGGGCCTGCAATGTGTGGCGATGGACGACCGTTGCGTTGCGCCCACCGGACGCACGATCACAGTCAAGGCGCGGCATTACGTGCTGGCCGGCGGCGGGATCAACAGCCCGGCGCTGCTCCTGCGCTCCGAGGCACCCGATCCACACCAGCGGCTGGGCAAACGCACGTTCCTGCACCTGGTAAACATGTCCGCCGGGCTGTTCGACGAGGTGATCAACCCGTTCTACGGTGCACCGCAGTCGATCTATTCCGACCATTTCCAATGGCAGGACGGCACCACCGGCAAGATGTCCTACAAACTGGAGGTGCCGCCACTGCACCCGGCGCTGGCTTCCACCCTGCTCGGTGGTTTTGGCAAGGAAAACGCCGGGCACATGGAAAATCTGCCCCACACCCACGCGATGCTGGCGTTGTTGCGCGACGGTTTCCACCCGGACAGCCCCGGCGGCAGTGTCGAATTGCGCGGTGACAACACGCCGGTGCTCGACTATCAGGTTTCACCCTATGCCTGGGATGGCTTGCGCCGGGCCTTTCACAGCATGGCCGAGATCCAGTTCGCCGGCGGCGCCAATGCGGTCATGCCGATGCACGCCGACGCGCGCTACGTGAAAAACCTGGCCGAAGCGCGCACGTTGATCGACGGTTTGAGCCTTGAGTTGTATCGCACCCGCCTGGGCAGTGCTCATGTGATGGGCGGTTGTGCCATGGGTGAAGACCCGAAAAACGCCGTGACCGACAGCCTTGGCCGGCATCACCAGATCAGCAATCTCTCCATCCACGATGGCTCGCTGTTCCCCACCAGCATTGGCGCAAACCCACAATTGTCGGTCTACGGGTTGACCGCGCAACTGGCGACTTCGCTGGCCGAACGTTTGAAAAACCCATGAAAACGGAGAATATTCGTATCGTCTATAGTGCTTTCTTACCCAACAGGCGACTTGGCCGACCGGGAAGGCTGCGATACCATCCGACTCCCCAACGGACTCCCGCCAGGACGACGCGATGAACCGAGTGTTGTACCCAGGTACCTTCGACCCTATTACCAAGGGCCATGGCGACTTGGTCGAACGCGCCGCGCGCCTGTTCGATCATGTGATCATCGCCGTCGCTGCCAGCCCGAAGAAAAACCCGTTGTTTCCCCTGGAACAACGTGTGGCGCTGGCCCGCGAGGTTACTAAACATCTGCCGAACGTTGAAGTCGTCGGCTTCTCGACGCTGCTGGCGCACTTCGCCAAAGAGAAGAACGCCAACGTGTTCCTGCGTGGTTTGCGCGCGGTGTCGGACTTCGAATACGAATTCCAGCTGGCCAACATGAACCGCCAACTGGCGCCGGATGTGGAAAGTCTGTTTCTTACACCGTCCGAGCGTTATTCGTTCATTTCCTCGACTTTGGTCCGTGAAATCGCAGCGTTGGGCGGCGATATCACCAAGTTCGTCCACCCTGCGGTGGCGGATGCCCTCACCGAACGCTTCAAGAAGTAACGACCGCTCAAGCGGCGCCCGCGTGCACTGCGGGCGCCAATGCGGCACAATTGCGCGCATTGGTTTATTGCGCCCGGGCCGTCCGCCCTGGCTGGAGTTAGCATGTCCCTGATCATCACCGACGATTGCATCAACTGCGACGTCTGCGAACCCGAGTGCCCGAACGCCGCTATTTCCCAAGGCGAAGAGATCTACGTGATCGACCCTAACCTGTGCACACAGTGTGTCGGCCACTACGACGAACCTCAGTGCCAGCAAGTGTGCCCGGTGGATTGCATTCCGCTGGATGAAGCGCATCCGGAGACTGAAGAGCAGTTGATGGCGAAGTATCGGGTTATTACCGGCAAGGCTTGAGTCATTGGGCGTCTGTGAGGACGCCTTCGCGGGCAAGCCTCGCTCCTTGTATGTTGACCTTGATTCCAACGAAAGAGGTTACGCTCAAGGATTCATACAAAAGCAAGTGCGTTTCTGGGGGAGGCCGATCGCTCCTGAAGGCAGGATTTGCTCCTGACCTTGTCTGTAGAGAGGCCCCCCCGCCTCATTGCCCACCACGAAGAGTATCGAGAAGCCGACAAGTCGGACTTCGCATTACAAGGTTGCAGTGGCATGAAGTTCGAGGTCGGGGGAACCAGGGGCAATCTTACCGAAAGTCAGGGAAGTGAAAAGCATGAATATTCATATCGGCATAGACATTGGTGCGCGCACGTCTGTCATGGGATGGCGGCAGAGCGGTAAAACATCAGGCCAGTGGGACATTCAGCACACGCCCAAAGGACGTAAGGCTGCCGTGACAAAGATGTTAGGTCTCAAACCGCTGAGCGTGGTCATGGAGGCCACTGGCATTTACTACCTGGATCTTGCATTGGAGTTGCACGCTGCCGGCCTGCCGGTCTCGGTGATCAACCCCAAAAGCTTCCACAATTTTGCAAAAGTGATGCTGCAAAACAGCAAAACTGACCAGATAGACGCTCAATTGCTGGCTGAATATGGCGAGCGCATGACTCCCAGGCTTTGGGTTCCGCCTACTACCGATCAAATGACGTTGCGTGCGATTGGCCGCCATATCAATCGGCTGATTGGTCATCGAACACGAGCCAAAAACGAATTACACGCGCTACAAGCGACAGAAACGAGTGTGGAGCTGCTGATCGAGGATGAGAAAGAGGCGATTGCAGGGCTGGACACACGGATTGATCGCTTGAAGAAAGCCGCACGTGATGCCATCGCCAAATGCCCGGATCTGAGTTTGCAGTTTCGCTGCATGCTGGCGGCCCCCGGCGTTGGAGAGGCCTCAGCCATCGCCGCACTGGCTGAGCTGACGACCCTTCCGGTAACGCTTAAATCGGCGCAGGTAAGCCGCTATGCAGGCCTGGATGTCAGGTTGACCCAGTCAGGCACCAGCGTGAACCGGCCAGGGCGAATGTCCAAATGCGGTAATGCTTACTTGCGCGCAGCGATGTTCATGCCGGCGATGACGGCAATCCGTTGTGATGAGAATGTGAAGGCCTTCTACGAGGCTCTGGTAGCGCGCGGCAAGAAGAAAATGCAGGCCATCGGTGCGGTCATGCGCAAATACCTAACCGGGTTATGGGCATGCATGCGTTCCGGAGAAGAATTTAATACGGCCAAGCTTTTTAGCGAAAAACATCTCGCGAAAGCTTGACCGTGAACAGAGTATCTACAGGTAGGGCGTAGTCTCGAATTTTTCGCAAATCCTGTAGGAGCGAGCGATCCGACTTGCCCGCGAAGCTTTTCAGCGTCACTCCCGCTGCTCAAACCCCTCCCCGATACACCCCAGGCACCGCACAAACGCCGCTTTCGCCGGATCAACCACCAGCGCCTGTCCTGCATCGCCAATGCCGCCGCCCAAGGCAGTGAACGGCAACGACACCACAAACGCCCCGGCACCGATCACCGTCGCCACGACCAGCAAGGGTCGGGCGATCAGCAAGTCGCCGAGCATGGCGTAGGCCGGGGGATTCTGGATGGTGTAACGCGGATCACCGCTGCCGCTGTTGGCCGCCAGCGCGGGTGCACCGACGCTCAGCAGCAGCGCAACGACAAGGGTTCGAAACGAATTCATGGCACGGTCCTTCGGCTAGGCAGTGAGAACACTGACTATAGACCGTCGGACGTATCAGCTCTGGCAGCGTGGGCAAAAGACGCTGGCGCGCTGCCCCAGTTTCACTTCGCGCAGTTCAGTGCCACAGACTTTGCAGGGCTCACTGCCCCGGCCGTAGACGAACAATTCCTGCTGGAAATACCCCGGCTGACCGTCGCCGCCGATAAAGTCCCGCAACGTCGTACCGCCACGCTCGATAGCGGCAGCCAGAATGCGTTTGATCTCGATCGCCAGCTTCAAATAGCGCGCCCGGGAAATGCTCTTGGCCTCGCGACGCGGGTCGATGCCGGCGGCGAACAGCGCTTCGGTCGCGTAGATATTGCCGACGCCTACCACCACCGCGTTATCCATGATGAACGGCTTGACCGCCATGGATCTCCCCCGAGACTGCTGGAACAAGCGATCGCCATCAAACAGGTCGGTCAACGGCTCCGGCCCCAGACGGATCAGCAGTTCGTGGTTGAGCGGGTCGAGGCTCCAGAGCATCGCGCCAAAACGGCGCGGGTCGGTATAGCGCAGGGCCAGGCCGGATTCGAGTTCGATGTCCACATGCTCGTGCTTGGCCGCCGGCATACCGACTTCCACCAGCCGCAGATTGCCCGACATGCCCAAATGACTGATCAGCGTGCCCACTTCGGCATTGATCAGCAGGTACTTGGCGCGGCGTTCCACCAGCACGATGCGCTGGCCGGACAGGCGCACATCGAGGTCTTCAGGAATTGGCCAGCGCAAGCGACGGTCACGCACGATCACTCGGCTGACGCGCTGGCCTTCCAGGTGCGGCGCAATCCCGCGGCGAGTGGTTTCGACTTCCGGCAGTTCAGGCATGGAGTTCTCGAATCAGGGTTCTCGAATAAATGAAGCCGCTGATGCTCAGTGGTGAGTCCTGAGGTCACGAATCGTTTGCTTGAGGGTCTCGAAGTCGTAGTCCGAGAGGCCGACATAATCGAGCACCAGATGCCCGATGCTGTTCCACTCATGGTCTTCGGCCTGATTACCCAACACCCGGTAAGACGCACAAATGTGCTCGGCCATTTTCAGGATCGCCAGCAGGTTCTTGAGCTGAGCGTTGCGCGAAGATTCATCGCTGAAGATCGCCAGGGCGTTGTGGTGATTGGCGATCGCGGCGGTCACATGCTCCGGCAGCCGCCAGGACTTGGCCGTGTAGTAACCGACCACCGCGTGGTTGGTGTTGAACACCCGGTTCTCGGTGTCGACCACCCGGCATTCGGCACCGGCGTTGGCGTAGGCCTCTTCCAGAACGGTCATGTAGTTGGGGAAACGCTGCAGCATCAGCGGCACGCCGCAGTCGTGGAACAGCCCCAGAGCATACGCTTCGTCGCCGGCCTGGGCGCCGATGCGCTTGGCCAGCGTCAGGCAGGTCATCGCCACGTCCTGAGCCGTATCCCAGAACCGGTTCAGGGTGACGATGGTGTCGTCGTTCATCTCGCCCTTGATCGACTGCGCGTTGATCAGGTTGATGATCGAGCGGCTGCCCAGCAGGTTCACCGCACGCTGGATCGAGGCGATCTTGTTGCTCAAGCCGTAATACGGCGAGTTGACGATCTTCAGCAAGGCGCCAGAGAGTCCGGGATCCTGGGAGATCAGCTTTGCGATCACTTCCAGATCCGGGTCGGGCATGTACTGCTCCATCTGCAAATCCACCATGATTTGCGGCTGGGCAGGCACGCTGATGCCTTGCAGGGACTGTTGAATCTGTTCGGAAGTCAGCTCTTGGGACATAAGTACACACTCTGGGCCAGGCGCAGATTCTAGCTTCTAAAAGTTGGATCCGACACACCGGCCGACACATTGGCGAAAGTTTCATTTCTGCATAGCAATCGAAATCGCTTTCGCGGGGAAGCCTCGCTCCACAGGTTTACACGATCCAGTAGGAGCGAGGCTTGCCCGCGAAGGGGCCATCAGCGTTTCATCGCCCGCCCGGCCCGCCGCAAGCCGCAACACGCTATACTCCCGCTCTTTTTTCCGGAGCGACGTCATGTCCCTGCCTAGCCTGCGCCTCAAAGCCAACGCCGACCGTCGCCTGCGAAACGGCCACTTGTGGGTCTATAGCAACGAAATCGATGTAGCGGCGACCCCTTTGCACGGTTTTCAAGCTGGCGACCAGGCGATCCTCGAAGCCGCCGGCGGCAAGACGCTGGGCATCGTGGCCATGAGCCCGAACAACCTGATCTGCGCCCGTCTGCTGTCGCGCGACATCAAGTTGCCGCTGGACAAGTCGCTGCTGGTCCATCGCCTGAACGTTGCGCTGTCCCTGCGCGATCGCCTGTTCGACAAGCCATTCTATCGCCTGGTCTACGGCGACTCCGACCTGCTGCCAGGTCTGGTGGTCGACCGCTTCGGCGACATCCTCGTGGTGCAGATCGCGTCGGCAACTATGGAAGCCCATAAAGAAGACGTGATCGCCGCGTTGACCCAAGTGCTCAAGCCAAGCGGCATTCTGTTCAAGAATGACTCCGCTGCCCGTGACGCCGAAGGCCTCAACCGTTATGTCGAAACCGTGTTCGGCCTGGTGCCGGAATGGGTCGCGCTGGAAGAGAACGGCGTGAAATTCGAAGCCCCGGTCATCCAGGGTCAGAAAACCGGCTGGTTCTACGACCACCGCATGAACCGCGCGCGCCTGGCTCCTTATGCCAAAGGCAAACGCGTACTGGACCTGTACAGCTACATCGGCGGCTGGGGTGTGCAAGCAGCCGCGTTCGGTGCCAGTGAAGTGTTCTGCGTCGACGCGTCGGCATTCGCCCTCGACGGCGTCGAGCGCAACGCCGCGTTGAACGGTTTCGCCGAAAAAATGACCTGCATCGAAGGCGACGTGTTTGAAGCCCTGAAAGAGCTGAAAGCCAGCGAAGAACGCTTCGACGTGATCGTTGCCGACCCACCCGCCTTCATTAAACGCAAGAAAGACATGAAGAACGGTGAAGGCGCCTACCGTCGCCTGAACGAGCAAGCCATGCGCCTGCTCAGCAAGGACGGCATCCTGGTCAGCGCGTCGTGCTCGATGCACCTGCCGGAAGACGACCTGCAGAACATCCTGCTGACCAGCGCCCGCCACCTGGACCGCAATATCCAGATGCTCGAGCGTGGCGGTCAGGGCCCGGATCACCCGGTGCACCCGGCCATCGCCGAAACCCGCTACATCAAGAGCATCACCTGCCGGTTGCTGCCAAACAGCTGATAACGCCGGTTCGACGGGGAGCCAGACGGCTCCCCGTTTTATTATCCGATATTGAATTTCGCTCTAACTTCCTACACTTACAATCCTACAAACTAGCAGGACGTTTCCCTGCGCCTTTCACTATTAAGCATTCGACTGACAAAACTTGTTCATACCCAAGATCGATCTGACAAAATTGCTGGAAGATTCCTACCCAATATCGCCTTGATAAGCGCTCATTACACTC
Organism: Pseudomonas sp. LBUM1660; assembly: GCF_059695935.1. Taxonomy (NCBI): domain Bacteria; kingdom Pseudomonadati; phylum Pseudomonadota; class Gammaproteobacteria; order Pseudomonadales; family Pseudomonadaceae; genus Pseudomonas; species Pseudomonas sp. LBUM1660. The sequence continues at coordinate 5,970,136 of NZ_CP166795.1, forward strand.
TATGATTGAGCGTGTCACCACGAAGTGACACTTACTTTCAATTACAAGGAGTTCCAAATGAAAGCAATTACTCTGGAAGCTAACAGCATCGCCAACCTGGCTTTTCTGGTTGCCCCTAAAGCCCGCTAAGTGAATGAGGCGCTGGGGAGTGCCAGCTACCCAGCGTTTTCTATGGCATTACCCAGAGCGAACCGCCCATCATGCAGATCAGCCCTCATTTATTCATACTTCCTCGCACGCCCGGTCAAATAGTCTGGGATTACAAGAATCACAAACAGTTTGAACTGAACCTCAAGTACTCCACTCGACTGGCGGAACTTATCGACAATCCCGAGAAGTTCAATGAACGCAATACAATTGACACCCAGCTACTTGGCGCTGGAATACTGACAACGGCAACAGCAGATATTACTGAGTGGGGCTGGGACGAACTGTCGAAGATATTCCATATCGGCACCAAGAACATTCCTTGCGAACACATTCCGCAAAATATTAATGAATGGTCAAAGCAATACCTTGATCATTGCACCGACGTACTGAGCACGCCCTCGCCGAAAGCCAGGCGCTCGGAACGCCTGGCATGCGAGCTGATTACCCTGCCAAAACCTTCCTGCCTGCCGGAAGGCTCCCTGGCAAACGCCCTGGTCAATCGCAAAACCTGCCGCACCTTCACGGGGGAAGCGGTTTCCCTCGAAGCGGTGAGTACATTGCTGTACCTGTCCCTCGGTTATCTGCATGAGCGCGAAAACGACGTTGACGAAAGCATCGCCGAAAGTCTCGGCGCCCGGCGCAGCAGCCCGTCCGGTGGCGGACTTAATGCCTGCGAAGGCTTTTTGCTGGTGCAAAACGTCAGCGGCTTGCAACCCGGCGTCTACGCCTATCACCCCACCGGGCACGCGCTGAGTTTCGTTAATCCGCTGCCTCCCCAGCCTTTGGGGCAACTGATGTGTGGGCAACACTTCATCAATAACCTGCCCGCAGGCCTGTTCATCACCAGTCGATTCGACAAGCTGTGGTGGAAATATGAACACTCGCGGGCGTACCGAATGGCGTACGTCGAGGCCGGTCATATTTCCCAGACCTTTCAACTGGCGGCCACCTCGCTGGGATTGAACACCTGGCTGACCGGCGCATTGACAGATGACCAGGTCGAAGCGCTGCTGGGACTTGAGAACAGCGCAGAGCAACCGCTGTTCTTTGTCGGCTGCGGCCAGAGCGACGGGCAAGTGATGTGCAAGGAGTTGAAAGCGCTGCTGAGCAATCGGGGACCGGAACAATGACCGAGCCCCTCGTCGACATCGCATCCGCCCCCGCCTCATGGGCCCATCGTTTCACCCTTGGAGACTGGAATACCCGAGCGTCGGTGCGCATCTGCGAACACACCTACCAATTGCCCTCGGACCTGGAACGGCAACTGGAAACCCGCCACTGGTTCCCCCCGGCTTTTCTGCCTTACCTGAAGCACCCGGCGGTCGAAGCAGCCGGCAGAGCGATCGCTCATCGCCTGTCCGCCAATCATTTGGTGTATTTCCTCGACTACACCACACTGCTCGAACACCGCATCGTCAACCGATCCGTGGAAACCATCATCCACAACGAACTGGGGGTTTCCATCCCCCCACGGATGAAAACGGCCGCGCTGCAGCTCTACACCGATGAGGCTTACCACGCGCTGTTCTCCAACAGCCTCGCCGAGCAGATTGCCGATATTTACGGCATGACTGAACGCCCGGTCCTGCCCCAACGGATCGCCCGGCTGAAGGCCCTGCTCGACCGCACGCCGGACAAGCACAAAGCACTGGCGTGGTTTCTCGTCGGCTTCGTTTCGGAGACGATCATCGCCAAGGAACTACTCGACGTTTGCCGTGACACGCTGGTGAGCAGCGTTCAGGAAATGCTCAGGGACCACCTTGCCGATGAGGCAAGGCACAGTCGCTACTTTTGCGAAGTGTTCCATTATCTGTGGCTGCAATTGAGTTGCGGCCAACGCACGTTCACCGCCAGGTCGCTCCTGGAAATCCTGCTGATTTTCTTTGAAGTCGATGAACGCTGGCTCGGGGAAAGCCTGCGCAGCGCCAGCCTGAGTGAAACGTCAGTCGCGCAGATCCTTGGTGATTTGACCGGCCCGCAAGCACAGCGCCTGCGCGCACAGTCGGGTGCTGGTGCCACGCTCAACGCAATGAAAAAAGCGGGGTTCTTCGATCTGCCTGCCAATCGGCAACTCTTCTCCAAGGCAGGGCTACTTGATGAATGACGGAAAACAGGTAGCCCGGGGCGAACAACGTGACATGGTCATTCTGTTGATGACCATGACGCTGCTCGGCGTCTTTCCCCTGGATGTGGTGCTCCCCTCCTTTCCCGATCTTTCTGACTACTTTCGGACCTCACCGTCCGACATCGCCCTGTCCGTCAGCGTTTTCGCCATTGGTCTGGCGTTGTCCGTGGTGCTGGTCGGCCCTTTGTCAGATTTGTGGGGGCGCAAGAAACTACTGCTGGCCGGTATCGCGATTGCGGTGGTTGGAGCCACGGGATGTTTGGTGTCCAGCGAATACAGCTGGTTTTTGTTCTTCCGGGTGATCCAGGCCGTTGGTTGCGGATCCTTCGTCCTGTCACAGGCACTGGTTCAGGATCTGTTCGTCGGCAAGGAACAGGAGCGAATCAGAATCTGGATGGTGACCGGCGGCGGGGTGTTCATTTCGATTTCGCCGCTGCTGGGGACGTGGTTGCAATTGCAGCTAGGCTGGCAGGGCAGCTTTTTTGTGTTTATCAGCCTGGCCGTCATTGTCTGGTTTAAAGCCCTTTTTCTGCTCAGGGAAAACCCTCACCTTCATACCACGGCACATGAACGTTTTTTCAGCGCCTATTGGCGGCTGTGTTCAGATATACGTTTCATGGGGTATTGGTTGATTTCAGCCTTGGCTTTTGCCTGCCATTTCTCGTTCATCGTCATTTCACCGATCATTTTCATGGAGCGGCTGGCGTTGTCGCCTTACGCATTTGCCTGGGCGTTGTTGCTGTATGGCGTGGCCTATGTGTTTGGCGGAATTGTCGCCAGCGCTCTGCATCGGCATCTGCAGGCCAACACGCAAATAGTCATTGGTCTGGGCCTGATCGCTTTGTCAGGGCTGGTCATGTTGTGGTTGGCGGATCAGTTCGGGCTCTCTGCGGCAGCGGTGCTGATACCCATGCTGATTTGTACGGCAGGCACCACCATTGCCAGGCCCATCGCCAACTCCAAAGCCATGAGTCTCTACCCACAGAATGCCGGGACCTCTACCTCGGTCGGCGGCGTGCTGATTTTCATGTGCGGCGGCGTGATCAGTGTGGTGATCAATCTCGCTTCCGAAGACCTGACCACGGCACTCGCCGTGTGCTTCCTGAGCTTGAGTGCCACGGGTCTTGGCCTGAATGTCTTGATTACACGACGGCATCTTGCGCTGAAGGCGGGCTGAAACCTGCCAGTCGTCATCCCTCACGTTGCGCCAGCGCCGGATCAACGCTTCCCGGCATTCCCTCCTGACGCCAGCCGTGTAGAATCGCGACATTCATCGCCAGTCATCCCCCGGCGGGTTTATGAGCTCAAGCTGAAGCGCGCGGCGATCCCGCAAAGTTATCGGCAACTTCCGGACACACGGCCATTTCTGGGTGTTCCAGACGTCAATAGAAGCTCACTTCCCTTTTGATACCTGATTAGCCGCCCGGAGTGCTTCATGCCTGATTACCGCTCGAAAACGTCCACCCATGGCCGCAACATGGCCGGCGCCCGCGCATTGTGGCGCGCCACGGGGATGAAAGATGACGACTTCAAAAAGCCGATCATCGCCATTGCCAACTCGTTCACCCAATTCGTACCGGGCCACGTCCACCTCAAGGACCTCGGCCAGCTGGTCGCCCGCGAAATCGAACGCGCTGGCGGTGTGGCAAAAGAATTCAACACCATCGCCGTGGATGACGGCATCGCTATGGGCCACGACGGCATGCTCTATTCGCTACCGAGCCGCGAGATCATCGCCGACTCCGTCGAATACATGGTCAACGCCCACTGCGCCGACGCCATCGTCTGCATCTCCAACTGCGACAAGATCACCCCTGGCATGCTGATGGCCGCCCTGCGCCTGAACATCCCGGTGATCTTCGTTTCCGGCGGCCCGATGGAAGCCGGCAAGACCAAACTGGCCAGCCACGGTCTCGACCTCGTCGACGCCATGGTCATCGCCGCCGACTCCAGCGCTTCTGACGAGAAAGTCGCTGAGTACGAGCGCAGCGCCTGCCCGACCTGCGGCTCATGCTCCGGAATGTTCACCGCCAACTCGATGAACTGCCTGATGGAAGCCCTGGGCCTGGCATTGCCGGGCAACGGTTCGACCCTGGCCACCCACAGCGACCGCGAACAGCTGTTCCTGCAGGCCGGCCGCACCATCGTCGAGCTGTGCAAACGTTACTACGGCGAGAACGACGAGTCGGTATTGCCGCGCAACATCGCCAACTTCAAGGCGTTCGAAAATGCCATGACGCTGGACATCGCCATGGGCGGCTCCACCAACACCATCCTGCACTTGCTGGCCGCCGCCCAGGAAGCCGAGATCGATTTCGACCTGCGCGACATCGACCGTCTCTCCCGTCACGTGCCGCAACTGTGCAAAGTCGCGCCGAACATCCAGAAGTACCACATGGAAGACGTACACCGTGCCGGCGGGATCTTCAGCATCCTCGGCTCGCTGTCCCGTGGCGGTCTGCTGCACACCGATCTGCCGACCGTGCACAGCAAAACCCTGGCTGAAGGCATCGCCAAGTGGGACATCACCCAGACCGACGACGAAGCCGTGCATCACTTCTTCAAGGCAGGTCCTGCGGGCATCCCGACGCAAACCGCGTTCAGCCAGTCGACCCGTTGGGAAACCCTGGACGATGACCGTGAAAACGGCTGCATCCGCAGTGTCGAGCACGCTTACTCGAAAGAAGGCGGCCTGGCCGTTCTCTACGGCAACATCGCGCTGGATGGCTGCGTGGTGAAAACCGCCGGCGTCGACGAATCGATCCACGTCTTCGAAGGCAACGCGAAGATCTTCGAAAGCCAGGACAGCGCCGTTCGCGGCATCCTCGCCGACGAAGTGAAGGCCGGCGACATCGTGATCATTCGTTACGAAGGCCCGAAAGGCGGCCCGGGCATGCAGGAAATGCTGTACCCGACGTCGTACCTGAAATCCAAGGGCCTGGGCAAAGCCTGCGCTCTGCTCACCGACGGCCGTTTCTCCGGCGGCACCTCGGGCCTGTCCATCGGCCACGCATCGCCGGAAGCCGCAGCAGGTGGCGCGATTGGTCTGGTACAGGACGGCGACAAGGTGCTGATCGACATTCCGAACCGCTCGATCAACCTGTTGATCAGCGACGAAGAAATGGCCGGCCGCCGTGCCGAGCAGGATCAGAAAGGCTGGAAACCGGTGGAAAAACGTCCACGCAAGGTGACCACTGCACTGAAGGCCTACGCCCTGCTGGCGACCAGCGCCGACAAGGGCGCCGTGCGTAACAAGGCGATGCTCGACGGTCTGTAAACGTCAGTCGTAGAAATAAGAATGCCCCGCCAAGTGCGGGGCATTTTTTTGAGCAAAATTCCTCAGCCAATGGAGATCAACTGTGGGAGCGAGCCTGCTCGCGAAAGCGCCGGGTCAGTCAACATCAATGCTGAATGACCCACCGTCTTCACGCGAGCAGGCTCGCTCCTACATTGGATCTTCGATGCTTACTGAATCTCTTCGGGCTTGACGATCACCCAGTTCTTGTCCGCCGTCACCGGCAACCCTTCCTTGGCCTGTGCCGCCGCGTGCTTGGCCATCATGCCGTTAATCTGGGTCATGTATTTGTCTTTGCGGTTGACCCACAAGTGGATGCCGCCCTTGGCCACGTCGACGCTGTGGAAGAGCATGAAACCGTCGCTGGTCGGGGTGTCGCCGCCAACGAGCACCGGTTTTTTCCACTCATCGATGTAGGTCAGGATCGCCGCTTGCTTGCCCGCCATCCAGGTCGCCGGGGTCCACAGGTACGGGGTCAGTTCGAGACCGAGGTTGGCCTTCTCGTCATACTTGCCCGCGGTGATTTGCTTGCGCGCCGTGGTCAGTTCGCCGGACTTCGGGTCCTTGAGCAGCAGGCTCACACCAATCACGTTTTGCGGTTTGACGTTGTAGCCATACTTTGGATCGGAAGCGACCATGCGCACCAGCTCTTCGGAGGCGGCGGTCATCACGTAGACCTCGATGCCGTTCTCCATCAGCTTGTTGTAGAGCTCTTTCTGACCGGTGAAGATTTTCGGCGGATTGACGTCGAGGTTCTTCACCACATCGCCTTCGTAATAGGTGGCCGGCACTGGTTTGCCTGAGGCCATCAGCTCATCGACGTAGCCTTTGAGTTCCTGGAGGGTGAAACCGGAGAACACTTGCGCGACCCATGGATAGCACACCATGTCGTCGAGTTCGCAGAGGCGATAGTAGTAGCTGAACAGGCTTTCCTTATGGTCGGCGGTGTCTTTGAACGGAATCAGTTTCAGGGAGGGGTCGAGTTTCTCGCGAGTGATCAGGCCCTTGTTTTCCATGTAGGGCAGCAACGACTCTTCAAGGTCGTAGCGGTAACTGGTGTTGTCCATGTCGAACACCGCGTAGTTACCTTTGTTAGCGTTGGCCGCGATCATCGCGTCCAGCGCCTTGGCCTGATCGGCTGGCCAGTGTTTCAAATCCGTGGCGAACACCTGGCCGGCGAGGCCAAGACAGAGTGCTGCTGCGAGAAGTTTCGGTGCGAGTTTCATCGGCGGGTTCTCCCTGATCCAAAGATGTCGACGCTAACAAATAAGTGTGACAGCTCTCGCCTGCCAGCGACCGCTCACGTCCCTTTCGCGCCAAATGCATCCCCGACAGCGACACCGGCTTATTCCAAAAACGACAGTTATCAGACTTTTTTGATATTAAATCATTGGAAATCAAGCTGTTAGGCTTGCCGGTTCGCAGCTGCCCCGGAAGGTGGCTGGCACAAGTCACTTTCGGAGTTCTCATGAATCTGCCGCTGATCCTCAATCTGCTGGTGTTTCTCGCGTTACTGTTGGGCCTCGCGCAAACCCGTCACACCACCTGGAGCCTGGCGAAAAAAGTCTTGCTCGCCTTGGTGTTGGGCGTGGTGTTCGGTGTCGCTTTGCACACGATTTACGGTGCCGGCAACCCGGTACTGAAAGCCTCGATCGGCTGGTTCGATCTGGTAGGCAACGGTTACGTGCAGTTGCTGCAAATGATCGTCATCCCGCTGGTGTTCGCCTCGATCCTCAGCGCCGTGGCCCGTCTGCACAATGCGTCGTCGCTGGGCAAGATCAGCTTCCTGACCATCGGCACGCTGCTGTTCACCACCGCCATCGCAGCGCTGATCGGTATCGGCCTGACCAACCTGTTTGGCCTGACCGCTGAAGGCCTGGTGGCCGGCACCCAGGAAATGGCGCGCCTGCAAACCATCCAGACCGACTATGCAGGCAAGGTCGCTGACCTGAATGTGCCGCAGCTGCTGCTGTCGTTCATTCCGCAAAACCCGTTCGCCGACCTCGCCCGCGCCAAACCGACGTCGATCATCAGCGTGGTGATCTTCGCAGCGTTCCTCGGTGTCGCTGCCCTGCAATTGCTCAAGGATGATGTCGAGAAAGGTCAGAAAGTGATCAACGCCATCGACACCCTGCAAGCCTGGGTGATGCGTCTGGTGCGTCTGGTGATGAAGCTGACCCCCTACGGCGTCTTGGCGCTGATGACCAAAGTTGTCGCCGGTTCCAACTTGCAAGACATCATCAAGCTCGGCAGTTTTGTGGTGGTTTCCTACATCGGCCTGGGCCTGATGTTTGTGGTCCATGGCCTGCTGGTGTCGGCGGCCGGGATCAACCCGCTGCGGTTCTTCCGCAAGATCTGGCCGGTGCTGACGTTTGCCTTCACCAGCCGCTCCAGCGCTGCGACGATTCCACTGAGCATCGAAGCGCAGACCAGCCGCTTGGGCATCCCGCAATCCATTGCCAGTTTCGCCGCTTCGTTCGGCGCGACCATTGGCCAGAATGGCTGTGCCGGTCTGTACCCGGCGATGTTGGCGGTGATGGTGGCGCCCACGGTCGGCATCAACCCGCTGGACCCGTTGTGGATCGCCACGCTGGTGGCGATTGTGACCTTGAGTTCGGCCGGTGTGGCGGGCGTGGGTGGTGGTGCGACGTTTGCCGCGCTGATCGTGCTGCCGGCGATGGGTTTGCCAGTGTCATTGGTGGCGTTGCTGATTTCCGTTGAGCCGCTGATCGATATGGGCCGCACAGCGTTGAACGTCAGTGGTTCGATCACAGCCGGGGCGATTACCAGCCAGATCATGCAGCAGACGGATAAAGAGCTATTGGAAGCGGATGAGCATTCGGAGTTGGCTCACGCTTAACCCGTTCAGCGACTGAGCGGGCCTCTTCGCGGGCAAGCCTCGCTCCTACAGGATTTGTGTCGTACGCAATTTTCGCGATCAACACAAATCCTGTAGGAGCGAGGCTTGCCCGCGAAGCTTTTAGACTTTCTCCCACACCTCAAAGCTGTACGCCGGCTTGTCATCGACGGCCGGATTCGGGGTGTTGGACACCAATGTCCACTGCGTCAAATCAAACTCCGGAAACCATGCATCCCCGTCCGGGCTCAACGCCACGCGCGTCAAATACAACCGATCCGCCTGAGCCAACCCCTGCGCATACAACTGTGCGCCGCCAATCAGCATCACCTCATCGACGCCCTGCTCGTTCGCCCATTCCTGCGCACGAACCACGGCCGCCTCCAGCGACGGATAAACTTCCGCGCCTTCCAGCACCAGGTCCGCCTGACGGCTGACCACGATGTTCAATCGGCCCGGCAGCGGACGACCGAGGGAATCCCAGGTCTTGCGACCCATGATGATCGGCTTGCCGAGGGTGGTGGCCTTGAAGTATTTGAAGTCCCCCGGCAAGTGCCAGGGCATGCTGTTGTCGACGCCGATCACACGGTTTTCACCGAGGGCTGCGATCAGGCTGAGGGGGAGTGATTTAGTCATGACGGCGAGGATACCAGAGCCTCCCGTACCCCGATAAGCGCCACAGCGGTTATGCTCACAGCTCATTTGAGCGACGGGAAGGCGCGTGACTGAACTGACTCCACTGCAAAACCTCTGGCTGACCGAGACGGTGCGCCTGCGTGAAGAACACGCCGGCCCCCTGGATGATCTGGAAGCCAACCGACTGGCCCGCGGTGCCGGCGGCGACTTGCCGACGCGGATTCAGCGCCGGGCGGTGTGGCTGGCCGAGCGTGACGGCTTGGCCGACGCGCTAACGCATTGGCTGCAAGGCGCGCGACTGGCACTGATCGTCATGGCGCTGCTGGCCGTCGTCAGTGGCGCCGGCCTGGCGTTTGCCGCACTGGGTGACGGTCAGACCCCGGTGAATGTGTTCTGGGCCCTGGGCAGTCTGCTTGGGCTCAATCTGATTCTGCTGTTGAGCTGGGCGTTGGGCCTGGTGTTTGCCGGTGAACACGGCGCCAGCCTTGGACGCTTGTGGCTGTGGCTCAGCGAAAAACTCGCTCGCGATGCCAAAGCTGCGCAACTGGCGCCGGCCCTGCTGCTGTTATTGCAGCGACGCAAACTCAATCGCTGGGCGATCGGCGTGCTGGTAAACGGGTTGTGGTTGCTGGCGATGCTCAGCGCCCTGGCGATCTTGCTGATGCTGATGGCGACCCGGCGCTACGGCTTTGTCTGGGAAACCACCCTTCTTAGCGGCGACACCTTCGTCGCCATGACCCAAACCCTCGGCGCCCTGCCGGCCTTGCTCGGTTTCAGCGTGCCCAGCGTGGAGATGATCCGCGCCAGTGGCGATGCTGCGCTGAACATCGAAAGCGCCCGCCAAGCATGGGCGGCGTGGCTGGTGGGCGTGTTGCTGGTCTACGGCGTGTTGCCGCGTCTGTTGCTGGTGCTGTTCTGTCGGTGGCGCTGGACATCCGGCCAAGCCGCTTTGCACCTGGATTTGAACCTGCCCGGTTATGCCCAGTTGCGCGAACGCCTGATGCCCACCAGCGAACGCCTCGGCATCAGCGATGCCGCGCCTGCGCAACTGCATCGTGTCGAAAGCGGTGTCAGTGAACAGCAAAGCGACGGCGCGCTGCTGGTGGCCATCGAGCTGGACGATCAACGTCCATGGCCGCCGCAGCTGCCGAAAACCGTGAACAACGCCGGCATCCTCGACAGCCGCGAATCGCGCAACAAACTGCTCGAACAGCTGAGTCGTTTTCCCCCGGCACGCTTGGCGATTGCCTGCGATCCGCGTCGCTCACCGGACCGTGGCAGCCTGGCGCTGATCGCCGAACTGGCGCGCAATGCCGCCGCCACCCGTGTCTGGCTGCTGCAAGCGCCGCCCGGCGAAGCACTGGATGCCGAACGCCTCGGCGACTGGCACGTGGCGCTGCAACAGCTGGACCTGCCGTTCGCCGATTGTGTGCCCGTGAACTGGCTGGAGACCGGCCATGACTAACACTTGGAAAGCACCCTTGAAGCTGGCCGTGGTCGGCCACACCAACGTCGGCAAAACCTCGTTGCTGCGCACGCTCACCCGGGATGTCGGTTTCGGTGAAGTGTCCCATCGCCCGAGCACCACCCGCCATGTCGAAGGCGCGCGGTTGTCGGTGGACGGCGAGCCGTTGCTCGATCTCTACGACACGCCTGGCCTTGAAGATGCCATTGCCCTGCTCGACTATCTCGAACGCCTGGAACGCCCCGGCGAACGCCTCGACGGCCCGGCCCGGCTGGCCCGATTCCTCGAGGGCAGCGAAGCCCGGCAGCGTTTTGAACAGGAAGCCAAAGTGCTGCGCCAATTGCTCGCCTCGGACGCCGGTCTCTATGTGATCGACGCTCGGGAGCCGGTCCTGGCCAAGTACCGCGACGAACTGGAAGTGCTGGCCAGTTGCGGCAAACCGCTGCTGCCGGTGCTGAATTTCGTCAGCAGCGCCAGCCATCGGGAACCGGATTGGCGTGAAGCCCTGGCACGCTTGGGCCTGCATGCCCTGGTGCGTTTCGACAGCGTTGCACCGCCCGAAGATGGCGAACGTCGACTCTATGAAAGCCTCGCCTTGCTGCTGGAAAACTCACGCGAACAATTGGAGCGCCTGATCGCCGATCAACAGGCCCAACGCTTGGCCCGCCAACACAGTGCGGCGCGATTGATTGCCGAGTTGCTGATCGATTGCGCCGCGTGCCGGCGCAGCGTGGTCAGCGAAGCCGAGCAAGAACAGCAGGCCATCAGCGAACTGCGCAAAGCCGTTCGCCAACGGGAACAGCGCTGCGTTGAAGGCTTGCTCAAGCTCTACGCCTTCCGCCCACAGGACGCGGCGGCCAGTGACCTGCCGCTGCTCGATGGCCGTTGGGGCGACGATTTGTTCAACCCGGAAACCCTCAAGCAACTCGGCGTTCGGGTCGGTGGCGGCATCGCGGCCGGCGCGGCGGCCGGTGCCGGGGTGGATTTGCTGGTGGGCGGCCTGACCCTCGGCGCGGCGGCACTGGCCGGCGCAATTGCCGGCGGCGCCCTGCAAACCGCCCGCAGTTATGGCAGCCGGTTGATGGGCAAGATCAGAGGTCAGCGAGAATTGACGGTCGACGACAGCGTGCTGCGGCTGTTGGCGTTGCGTCAGCGGCAATTGCTGCAAGCGCTGAATGCCCGTGGGCATGCGGCGCTGGACAGCATCCAGGTGGCCACGCCACAGGACAAGACCTGGCGCGAAGGCAAACTGCCCGAAGCCCTGAACAAGGCCCGGGCACATCCGCAGTGGTCGTCGCTCAATCCTCATCCCAAGTTGAGTCAGGCAGAAAGGCAGGAGCAGGTTGAGGTGTTGGCGCAGCAGTTGTAAACCTTGGCAATTGTGGTGTCCGGGCTGGCCCCTTCGCGAGCAGGCTCGCTCCCACAGGATTTGTGGTGGACACAAGTTCTGTAGTCACTACGGAACCTGTGGGAGCGGGCTTGCTCGCGAAGGCGGCGCCTCGGTTTCGAGCCGTTACGCAGCCAACAGCCGCAACGCCTTGTCCTTCAAGACACCCAGATCAATCACCGGCACCCACATCTCCTTGGCCAACTCATCCCACTGGCGCATCCGCAAACTGACCTTGCATAACGGATCCTTCTCGAAGGCTTCAGCCTCTTCCGCGGTCATCACCCCGCCCTGATATTCCAGGGTCCGGCGGCTGGCTTCGCTCAATCGCTCGTAATACCCGGGCTCTTCAAGCGTCAGATAACGCTTGGCCTGGACGTGGTATTCCACCAGCCGCGCCAGGCGCTCGCTGAAACCGGCCAGACGCAAATAATCCGCACCCAACCGTTCGTGGCTGACCACACCGAAGCCGCCCATGTTCTGCGCGCTCTCGCCACAGATATGGCCGATGTCATGGAAGAACGCGGCCAGCACCACTTCATCATCAAAGCCTTCTGCCATGGCCAACTCTGCGGCCTGGGACATGTGTTCGATCTGTGACACCGGTTCGCCGATGTAGTCGGCGTCACCAAAACGCTCGTACAAACCGAACACTTCGGCGATCACTTGTTCATGACGTTCCATCAACTTTCCCCCAACAACTGCGCAACGTTGCGTTCGGCCATCGCCGGCCCGACGCTCATGCCGACACCGGTGTGCATCAGGGCCACGCTCACACCCGGCATCGGCCGCAAGAACGAGAACGGCCCCGGCCCCCGCGAACCATAGACACCCTGCCAGCGTTCGACCACCTGCACCCTGCAACCCAGCGTTTGTTCAGCGAGTTCGATCATCCAGTCATCGACCTGCTCGGCATTGAAAGGCGATGGATCGCGGCCGTAATGGTGCGAGTCGCCGATGATCAACTCACCGTAAGGCGTCGGGCTGATCAGCAGGTGGATGCCGTTTTCGTGCAAGTGCGGTGCCTCGCGCAGAATTTGCGCCTGCACCGCCGCCGCTTCCGGCAGATCGGCGAAGGCGCCGTAATGCACGCAACTCAAACCGGTGAGCAATGCGTGTTGCAGATTGAGGTTGATCTGCGGTCGGGTGCGGAGCATTTGCAGGCGGCAGATTTGCGGGTTGAGTTCGGCGATCGGCTCGGCCAGCAGCGTCTGATAATCGTGGCCGGAACAGACGATGATCTGCTCGGCGCTGAAGGATCCAGCGGTGCTGTGCAAGCGGCCGGGCTCGATGTCGCGCACCAGTGTGGAGAAGTGAAACGTGACGCCGAGTTCGCGGCGCAGATAGTCGATCAGCGCTGGAATCGCTTCACGGGAATACAGTTGCTGATCGTCCATGCCGTGCAACGCGGCAAGGTGATGGCTGAACTGACCGCCGTACAGATCGCGCAATGCAGCACCGCGCAGTAATTCGACGCGGTAACCGTGTTCCACGGCGCGGCCGGTGCAGAAAGCTTCCAGCAGGTGTTCTTCGGCTTCGTTGCGGGCGAACAAATATGAGCCGTTGCGCTTGAGTTGCAGGCCGGCCAGTTGTGCCCATTGGCCCCAGATGTCACGGCTGGCCCTGGCCAGCTCGAGCATCTGTCCCGGGGGTTGGCCGGTGACCAGTGCCTGACCGAAGTTGCGTACCGAGGCGCCCAAAGGCGTTTCGCTGCGTTCGAAAACGGTGACTTTCTGACCGCGTCGGGCGGCGGCGTAAGCGTGGGACAGGCCGAGGATGCCGGCGCCTACGATCAGCATGTCGTTGTGTTGTGTCATGAAGATAATCCCGCTTTTTGTGGCGAGGGAGCTTGCTCCCGCTGGGGCGCGTAGCGGCCCTGAAAATGGGCCTGCTGCGCAGTCCAGCGGGAGCAAGCTCCCTCGCCACAAGGTGTGAGTCAGTTACTTGGCAACCACTTTCTCGGACTTGCCGTCATAGCGCTTGCGCCACTCGGTGAGGATTTCGTCGCGATTCTTCGACGCCCAGGCGAAGTCGTTCTTGATCAAACGCTGCTCATAATCCGCCGGCAATTCAGTCTGTGGCTTGGCAATCCCCGGTTGAGCAAGCACCGCGAAGTTCTCTTTATAAAGCTCCATCGCCGCCGGGCTGGCAGAGAAGTCAGCCAGTTTCTTCGCGGCTTCTTCGTGCGGCGTGCCCTTGATGACAGCGGTCGCTTCGATCTCCCAGCCCAGGCCTTCCTTCGGCAGGATGATGTCCAGCGGAGCGCCCTGACGCTTCAACTGAACCGCCGGGTACTCAAAGGAAATACCAATCGGGAATTCGCCCGCAGCCGCCAGTTTGCATGGCTTGGAACCGGAGTGGACGTACTGGCCGATGTTCTGGTGCAGGTCGTCCATGTACTGCCAGCCCTGCTTCTCGCCGAAGGTTTGCAGCCAGGCGCTGACGTCGAGGAAACCGGTGCCGGACGAGGCCGGGTTGGGCATCACGATCTTGCCTTTGTACTCAGGCTTGGTCAGGTCCTGCCAGCTCACGGGCTTGGTCAAACCCTGCTTTTCGGCTTCGACGGTGTTGAAGCAAATGGTTGCGGCCCAGACGTCCATGCCGACCCACGCTGGCGGGTTGGCGGCGTCGCGGTAGTTGCCTCCGATCTTGCCCAGGTCCTTCGGCGCATAGCTTTGCAGCATGCCTTGCTGATCGAGAATCGCCAGGCTCGACGCCGCCAGGCCCCAGACGGCATCAGCCTGTGGGCGGGCTTTTTCCGCCAGCAACTTCGCGGTGATGATCCCGGTGGAATCGCGCACCCACTTGATCTCAATGTCCGGGTTGGCCTTTTCGAAGGCTTCTTTGTAGGTCTTCAGTTGTTCGGCTTCGAGGGCGGTGTACACCGTCAACTCGGTTTGCGCCGCAAAGGCGTTCAGGCTGAAAGCGGTGAGGACAGCAGCGGCCAGGGCCATAGGCTTGAACATGATCTTTTCCTGTTTGAGTTGAGGGCTTTTGGGTTGAGAGCTTTTATGGGAGCTTTTATGGGGACAGATTTATTTACCAGGAGCGGTCTGCCGCCAGGCCTGGGAACGGCGCAGCAAACCGCGCGAAGCCCAGGCCAGCAGCAGGGACACGCCCGCCGAGGTGAACAGAATCAGGGTCGACATCGCCGCCGCGCCGCCGACGTTGCCGGCGTCGTCCATGTTCAGCACCGCCACCGCCGCGAGGATGGTGTCGGGGCTGTAGAGGAAGATCGCCGCCGAGACAGTGGTCATGGCCGAGACGAACAGGTAGCGCACGATGTCCAGCAGCGCCGGCAGGCAGATCGGCACGGTGACGCGCAGGTAATGCCGATACAGAGGCGCCTTGAGCGACAACGCGGCGGCTTCGAACTCGGCGTCGAGTTGGCGCAGCGCCGTGGTCGCGGTCATTTGCGCGGTGGTCAAATAGTGAGCAATGGTGCAGACCACCAGCAGGGTCATGGTCCCGTAGAGCACATGCAGCGGGTTGCCGGTGAGGTTGAAGAAGAAAACGTAACCCAGGCCCAGCACCAGACCCGGCACCGCCATCGGTACGAAACTGAGCATGCGCAAGGTCAGGTTCAGCCCACGCTGGCCCTTGGTTTTTTCCATCAGGTACGCGCCGGTGAAGATCAGCACGCTGCCAATCAACGCCGTGCACAAGGCCATCTTCACGCTGTTGCCATAGGCCAGCCAGCCACCGCCCGCCGTATCGTTGAACTGGTAATGATTGAGCGACAGCGACAGGTTGTACGGCCAGAATTTCACCAGCGACGAATACACCGCCATGCCGAACACCAGCAGCAACACCGCGCAGATCAGCAACACGATGGCCAGGTAGCAGCCGTCCCGCCATTTCGACGGCGCCGGTTGAAACACCTGAGCCCGGCCGCTCATGGAGTCGCCGTGACGTCGACGCAACCAGGCATCTACCCCGAAACTGAACAGCGCCGGCAGCAGCAGGACCATGCCGATCAACGCGCCGCGCCCGAATTGTTGCTGACCGACCACCGCCTTGTAGGCTTCCAGCGCCAGCACTTGATAGTCGCCACCGACCACCACGGGCACGCCGAAGTCGGTGATGGTCAGGGTGAACACCAGACAGAACGCCGCGAACACGGCCTGACGGGTCGCCGGCCAGGTGATGCTGCGAAAGGCTTTGGCCGGACTGGCGCCCATGCTGGAGGCGGCATCGAACAGTCGCGCATCGGCCAGGGAAAGGGCCGACAGCAGAATCATCAACGCGTGTGGGAAGGTGTAGATGACCTCGCCGAGCACAATGCCCCAGAAGCCGTAGATATTGTCCGAGAGCAAACCACGCAACATGCCCTGATTGCCGAACAGATAGACCAGCGCAATCCCCGGCAGCATCGACGGTGCCATCAGCGGCAACAGCGAAATCCCGCGCCAGATACCTTTGCCGGGAATCAACGTGCGTTGCAATGCGTAGGCAAACAGGTAGGCCAGCGGTACGACAATCGCCGCGACGCTGAGGGACACTTTCAGGCTGTTGCCGAGCAACCAGTGGAAATTGGCGCTGGTCACCAATTCACGAGCGGCGACCCATCCACCGCCCTGCCCTGCTTCCGAACTGAAGCCGCGCCAGAAAATCGCCAGCAATGGCATCAACACCGCGAGGCCGAGCAACCCCAGTAAAAGGACTTTGCCGCCGACCACGAACACCCGGTCGCCGATCTCGGCACGGGAGGTCTGCCGAACCTGCTTGCGCGGTATCGGCAGCGCGATGTTCGCGCTCATCAGGCAAACACCTGCAGGCTGCGCGGCGGCAAGGCGACCATGATCTGCTGCGCGCCCAGACGCGGCATGGCTTCCGGCGCCAGTTCCGCCAGCAGCGCATGACCCGGCAGTTGATCGAGTTCGAAGCTCATGCGGCAGCGGTTGCCGAGGAAGGTGATCTCGCGGACCTTGGCCGGGAACAGGTTTTCTTCATGCACCGGCGGGTTGACGTTGATCGCTTCCGGGCGGCAGAACAGGCGGCCCGACGTGGTTTTAGCGCTGCCATCGGCCAGGCGCATGCTCATCCCGCCGACCTGGGCGTGGCTGTCGCTGCTGCGGCTGAATGGCAGCCAGTTACCCTGGCCGACAAACTCCGCCACAAACGGCGTGGCCGGGCGGTCGTAGATGTCCTGCGGCGTGGCGTACTGCTCGACCTTGCCGTTGTTCATCACGGCGATGCGGTCGGCCATCAGCATGGCCTCGTCCTGATTGTGCGTGACCATCAGGGTGGTGACGCCGAGGTTGCGCTGCAGTTGGCGCAGTTCGGTGCACAGATGCTCGCGAACCCGGGCGTCGAGGGCCGACATGGGTTCGTCCAGCAACAGCAACGATGGCGCGGGCGCTAAGGCCCGAGCCAGCGCGACACGTTGCTGTTGACCACCGGACAGTTGGCCGGGGTACTTTTTCTCACTGCCGGTCAGGCCGACCAGTTCCAGCATCTGACCCACGCGCTTGCGCACTTCATCGCGACCGCTGCCGGCGAGGCCGTAGGCAATGTTCGCTTCGACCGTGAGATTGGGGAACAGGGCGTAGGACTGAAAGAGGATGCCGTAGTCCCGGGCCTGGGGTGCCAGGTGGGAAACGTCGCGATCGCCGAGGTACAACTCGCCGCTGTCCTGTTTCTCCAGGCCGGCGATGCAACGCAGCAGGGTGGTTTTGCCACAACCCGACGGGCCCAGCAGGCACACCAGCTCACCGGCCGCCACGTCGAGGGAAACATTGTCCAGCGCGGTGAAGGCGCCAAAGCGTTTCTGCACACCGCGCACCTTCATCGGGGCGCCGGGATTGGTCAGGGCAGTTGCGATCGAGTGGTTCATGGACAGTCCTCATCAAGCAGATGAAGCCATCCTAGGTTTGTAATGCGTCCGTCATGTGGCAGTGAGGCAAAAACGGCTGATAGTGGTATTCAAGGATTTGTGTTCAAAGTTACAGCTGATGTGGCGATTGATCTGACGACTTCGCGGGCAAGCCTCGCTCCTACAGGTGATCGCATTTCCCTGTAGGAGCGAGGCTTGCCCGCGAAGAGGCCGGCACAGGCAACACAAAAATCAGGCCGGGGCCATTTCCTGCGCCAACCCCAGAAACGCCGCCGGCAGCCGTGCGCTTTTTCGCTCTTTGAGGCAATACAGATACTCGGGAATCTGCGGCGCATTCTCTATCGTCAGCACGCGCAATTGCGGGTCATGCGGCACTTCCTGTCGGGCAATGATGCTGATGCCGATGTTGCGCAGCACCGCCTCACGGATCGATTCACGGCTGCCAATTTCCAACAGCGGCCCGAAACTCACCCCCGCGCTGGCCAGCAACTCTTCGGTCAATCGCCGAGTGGTCGAGCCCGACTCGCGCATCAACAGGGTATGCCCGGCCAAGGCACTCAGAGGAACATGGTCGTGAATTGCCAGCGGATGATTGCGATGCACCGCCAACACCAGCGGATCGCTGCCGAGCACCCGCCGAATCAGCCGCGCATCGTCGAGCAACTGCGACGACGCCGCGACATCCACCCGGTAATCCTCCAGCGCTTCCAGCACTTGTTGGGAGTTGCCAATTTCCACCGACACTTCCACTTGCGGCAAGCGCTCACGAAAGGTCTTCACCAAGTCGAGGATGTAATACGGCGCCGTCGCGGCGATACGTAACGTGCCCTGGACCTGGCCGCTGTTGCGCAGGAAAAACTCAATCTCGGCTTCCTGCTGCAATAGCGCCTTGACCATCGGCAACAACCGCGCGCCTTCATCGCTGACGCTGAGGCGGCGCCCACCCCGAAAGAACAGTTCAACCGAGTACTGGCTTTCCAGATTGCGAATCTGGGTCGTTACGGTGGGTTGGCTCAGGCCGAGCTTTTTCGCCGCCAGGGTAATGCTGCCCAGGCGGGCAACCATGTAAAACGCCTTCAGCTCGGCACTCAGCACACCCGCTCCTCATCGCTTATTTGCGCAACAGGCGCAAACCGTTGAACACCACCAACAGGCTGACGCCCATGTCGGCAAATACCGCCATCCACATGGTGGCGATCCCGGCGAAGGTTACCCCAAGAAAGATCGCCTTGATGACCAAAGCGAGGGCGATGTTCTGTTTGAGGATGCTAGAGGTTTGCCGCGACAGACGGATGAACGCAGGAATCTTGCGCAGATCGTCGTCCATCAGGGCGACATCGGCGGTCTCGATGGCGGTATCGGTACCGGCGGCGGCCATCGCGAAACCGATCTCGGCCCGGGCCAGCGCCGGCGCATCGTTGATGCCATCGCCGACCATGCCGACGTGGTGGCCCTGTGCATAAAGTGCTTCGATGGCTTGCAGCTTGTCGGTCGGCAGCAGATCACCCTTCGCCTCGTCGATGCCGACTTGCGCGGCAATCGCCTGAGCGGTGTGGACGTTGTCGCCGGTCAGCATCAGGGTTTTGATGCCCAGGTCGTGCAGTTGCTGGATCGCTTCGCGGCTGGACTCTTTGACCGTGTCGGCCACGGCGAACAGCGCCAACGGGCCGGACTTGTCGAGCAACAGCACCACGGACTTGCCCTGTTTTTCCAGCGCAAACAGCTTCTCTTCCAGCTCGGGCGAGCAAAGGTTCAGCTCTTCCACCAGACGATGGTTGCCCAAGTGGTAGACCTGGCCGTTGATTTCCCCGCGTACACCGCGACCCGCCAGCGCTTCAAAGTTATCCACAACCAGTGTCGCGAATTGTTTATCCACAGCCGCATTGGCAATGGCCAGCGACACCGGGTGATCCGAGCGACCGGCCAGCGCTGCCGCAATCGCCGGGGCGGTTTCGTCAGCGGTTGGATCAAGCGACAAATAATCGGTCTGCACCGGTTTGCCGTGAGTGATCGTGCCGGTCTTGTCCAACGCCAGGTAATCGAGCTTGTAACCGCCCTCCAGATAAACACCGCCCTTCACCAGGATGCCTTTTCGCGCCGCCGCCGCGAGGCCGCTGACGATGGTCACCGGGGTAGAGATAACCAGTGCGCACGGACAGGCAACGACCAGCAACACCAACGCCCGGTAGATCCAGTCGAACCACAATGCGCCCATGAACAGCGGCGGAATGACCGCTACGGCCAAGGCAAAGATGAATACAGCCGGGGTGTAGATTTTCGAAAACTGATCGACGAAACGCTGGGTCGGCGCCCGTGCGCCCTGTGCCTGCTCCACGGCGTGGATGATCCGCGCCAGAGTCGAGTTATTGGCCGCAGCAGTGACGGAATATTCCAGAGAACCTGCCTGGTTGATGGTGCCGGCGAAGACCTTATCGCCCACCGTCTTCTCGATCGGCAGACTTTCGCCGGTGATCGGCGCCTGATCGATGGTCGAACTGCCCGACACGACTTCGCCGTCCAAGCCAATCCGCTCGCCGGGACGCACCCGCACTCGTGCACCGAGTTCGATGGTTTTGACGTCTTGCTCGACCCAACGGCCGTCGGCTTGCTGCACCGTGGCCTGTTCCGGGGCCATCTGCATCAGGCCGCCAATGGCGTTGCGCGCCCGGTCCAGCGACTTGGCTTCGATCAACTCGGCCACGGTGAACAGGAACATCACCATCGCCGCTTCCGGCCATTGCCCGATCAGAATCGCGCCGGTCACCGCGATGCTCATCAAGGCGTTGATGTTCAGGTTGAGGTTCTTGAGTGCGATCCAGCCTTTCTTATAAGTGGTGAGGCCGCCACTGAGGATCGAAATCAGCGCGATGATCGCCACCACCCAGTCCGGCGCGGCGTTGGTGAAGTGGATCACTTCTGCCGCCAGCGCACCCACGCCGGACAGCGCCAGGGGCCACCAGTGCTTTTTCTCGGGGATCGGCGCTGGCGCTTCGGTGCCCTGCTCCATCGGTTCGGCCACCATGCCCAGCGACTTGATCGCCTCGATAATCGGCGCAGTGCTCGGCAGGTCATGGGTCACGCCCAGGACTCGATTGATCAGGTTGAATTCCAGTTGCTGCACACCTGCCAGCTTGCCCAGTTTGTTCTGGATCAGCGTCTGCTCGGTCGGGCAGTCCATGGCGTCGATGCGGAAGCTGCTCAGCCGGGCGCCGTCGGTCGGCGTGTCGCTCAACTTGATCAGCGAAGGCGCTGCCGCCTTGGAGGAACAGCAGGAATCGCCGTGCCCGCCATGGTCATGCTTCTGCACAGGCTGCAGCTTGTGGCTGTGATCGTGATCGTGATCGTGATCGTGATCGTGATCAGCCTCGGGTTTGTGGGTGTGAAGGGAATCGCTCATTGATTGCGTCCATGAAGGTGCCTGTTGCCAAGTAAAGACCCTGTAGCCACTATAGGGTCAAGCACCCTTTTGGAGATTGCCGTCATGAAGATCGGAGAACTGGCGAAACTCACCGACTGCGCCGTCGAAACCATCCGCTATTACGAGCGCGAAAGCCTGCTGCCGGAACCGGCCCGCAGCGACGGCAACTACCGTGTCTACACCCAGGCCCACGCCGAACGCCTGACCTTCATCCGCAACTGCCGGACCCTCGACATGACCCTCGAAGAGATCCGCAGTCTGCTGGCCTTGCGCGACAGTCCGCAGGATCAGTGTGAAAGTGTGAATGCGTTGATCGACGAGCATATCCATCACGTGAAGGCGCGGATCGATGGGTTGTTGGCGTTGCAGGCACAACTGCTCGACCTGCGCCAACGCTGTGGCGAGGGGCCGGACATTGATCAGTGCGGGATTTTGCAGCGGCTGGAAGTGAGTGGCGGGGTTGTGGCGACGGAAGTCGAGCATTCCCATGTCGGCCGCAGCCACGGCCACTAAGCACACCATAAAACCAAATGTGGGAGCGAGCCTGCTCGTGATGGCGGCCTGACAGACAACATCAATGCTGAATGTCAGGGCCCCATCGCGAGCAGGCTCGCTCCCACAT
Organism: Pseudomonas sp. LBUM1660; assembly: GCF_059695935.1. Taxonomy (NCBI): domain Bacteria; kingdom Pseudomonadati; phylum Pseudomonadota; class Gammaproteobacteria; order Pseudomonadales; family Pseudomonadaceae; genus Pseudomonas; species Pseudomonas sp. LBUM1660. Next base: position 5,991,927 of record NZ_CP166795.1, read on the forward strand.
TAAGTCAGCGGTGGTTCTTTAGACCGCCATCGGCGCGGTCATCGGTGGGTGATGCTCATAACCCTCAAGCGAGAAATCGCTCGGCTCGATCAACTCCAGCCACTCCGGCTGATAAACACCGGTCTTGGCAAACTCCGGCACACGGTCACTGATCACCAGTTTCGGCATCGGGAACGGCTCGCGCTTGAGCTGTTCGTTGAGCATGTCCAAATGGTTTTCGTAAACGTGGGCATCACCAATGAAATAGGTGAACCAGCGCGGTGTGTAGCCGGTCAGTCGGCCGATCAGGCTCAGCAGCGCGGCGCCTTCGGTGAGGTTGAACGGCGTGCCCAGGCCCAGGTCGTTGGAGCGGATGTAGAGCGTCAGGGAGATTTCCTTGGTCTCGACATTCGGGTGGAACTGGTACAGCAGATGGCACGGCGGCAAGGCCATTTCATCGAGCTGCGCCACGTTCCAGCCGTGGAACAGGATACGGCGGCTGCCCGGGTCCTTGATGATGGTGTCAACGCACTGGCGGATCTGGTCGATCGCCTTGTACAGCACCACGTAGGCCTGGCCGTCTTCTTCGCCTTCGGCGATTTGGCGGTAGCCTTGGCTCAGGGTCTGTTCGATGGCGGCCTGGTTGCTGACCGGGATCTGCTTGTACGCCGGCCATTTGCGCCATTGCACGCCGTAGATTTCGCCAAGGTCGTCTTCACCCTGACGGAACGGATTGGCCAGCCATTGCGCGTTTTCGTTGGCGTTCTGATCCCAGACCTTGCAGCCCAGGGCGCGGAATTCGGCGGCGTTGTTCACGCCCCGCAGGAAACCACACATCTCGCCGATGGCCGATTTGAAGGCCATCTTGCGCGTGGTGATCGCCGGAAAACCTTCTTTCAGGTCATAACGCAGCATCGCGCCCGGAAAGCTGATGGTGTTCACGCCGGTGCGGTTGGCCTGTTTGGTGCCGTTCTTGATGACGTGGGCGACCAGTTCGAGATATTGCTTCATGAGTTACCTGTGTCCTTGAACCCGGGGTCGTCACCCCGGGATTCGAATTTATACGGCCGCCGCTGGAGTCGCCGGAGCGCGGTGGTACGCCAGCCAGATCAGGAACAGCCCGCCGACGATCATCGGGACGCAAAGTACCTGGCCCATGGTCAGCCAGTTCCAGGCCAGATAGCCCAGTTGCGCGTCCGGTACGCGGACGAATTCGACGATGAAACGGAAGATGCCATAGAACAGCGCGAACATCCCGGACACCGCCATGGTCGGCCGCGGCTTGCGCGAGAACAGCCATAGAATGGCGAACAGCGCCACGCCTTCGAGCGCGAACTGGTACAGCTGCGACGGGTGACGCGCCAGTTGCGCCGGATCGGTCGGGAAGACCATCGCCCACGGCACATCGGTTGCCTTGCCCCACAACTCGGCGTTGATGAAGTTGCCGATGCGCCCGGCGCCCAGGCCGATCGGCACCATCGGTGCGACGAAGTCCATCAGCTGGAAGAACGACTTGCCGTTCTTTTTACCGAACCACAACGCCGCCAACATCACGCCGATGAACCCGCCGTGGAACGACATGCCGCCCTTCCACACTTCGAAAATCAGCGTCGGGTTGGCCAGGTAAGCGTGCAGATCGTAGAACAGCACATAGCCCAAGCGGCCGCCGACAATGACCCCCATCGACATCCAGAAGACCATGTCGGAGAGTTTCTCCTTGGTCCAGGTCGGGTCGAAACGGTTGAGCCGGCGCGATGCCAGCAGCCAGGCGCCGCCGATGCCGATCAGGTACATCAGACCGTACCAGTGGATTTTCAGCGGACCGATGGCCAGGGCCACCGGGTCGATCTGCGGGTAAGGCAGCATTGCGACTCCTTGTTGAAAGTTGAAACCAGAATTCCCGGGCGACGCTGCCACCTCAGGATTAAGCCAGCATTGCGAGCTAGAGCAGGAAGCTCAGGCCTACGCAGAACAGCAAAGCCGCGAACAGCCTTTTCAGCAACTTCGGCGACAGCTTGTGGGCCAATCGCGCACCGAGACGGGCGAACACCATGCTGGTCAGGGCAATCCCCAGCAGCGCCGGCAAATAGATAAAACCGAGACTATGGGCCGGTAGCAAGGGATCGTGCCAGCCCAGAATCATGAAACTTAATGCACTGGCCAAGGCGATGGGCAGACCGCAAGCCGACGACGTCGCCACCGCTTGCTGCATCGGCACGCTGCGCCAGGTCAGGAACGGTACGGTCAACGAGCCGCCGCCAATGCCGAAAATCGCCGAGGCCCAGCCAATCACACTGCCGGCCACGGTGAGACCGAGTTTGCCGGGCACCGTTCGGCTGGCCTTGGGTTTGACGTCCAACGCCAGTTGCGCGGCGATGATCAGCGCAAACACGCCGATGATTCTCTGCAGGTTCGGGCCGGAGATCGCTTCAGCCGTCAGCGCACCAAAACCGGCGCCCATCAGAATACCCACGGTCATCCACACGAAAATCGGCCAACGCACCGCGCCGCGACGATGATGTTCGCGGACCGCATTGACCGACGTAAAGATGATCGTCGCCAGGGAAGTGCCGACCGCCAAGTGGGTCAGGATCGACGCATCGAAGCCCTGCAAGGTGAAACTGAACACCAGCACCGGGACGATGATGATCCCGCCGCCAACCCCGAACAGCCCGGCCAGCACGCCTGCGCAGGCGCCCAGCGCCAGATAGAGCAGAAATTCCATGGACGATCCCAATGCTTAGCCCAAACCGGAGCGGCATGGTAACGGATGCGTGGCCTCGGGCTCCACTGCGGATGGCAATGGAACGACAGGCGACGACTGCGTAGAGTGGGCAAAAAACACACTAGGACCACCTTATGTGCCTGATTGTTTTTGCCTGGCGACCGGGGCATGCCCAGCCGCTGATCGTGGCGGCCAACCGCGACGAATTCTATGCCCGGCCCAGCCAGCCCCTTGCGCAATGGCCGCACGCACCGAGCGTCTACGCCGGGCGCGACCTGGAAGCCGGCGGCACCTGGCTCGGCATCGGTGCCAATGGACGTTTTGCTGCGCTGACCAATATTCGTGATCCACATCAGCCACCCTCGCGAAAAACGCGAGGTGAGCTGGTGGCGGGTTTTCTTCTGGGCAGCATGTCGATTGATGATTACTTAAGCGACGTTGTCGGACGCTCGCTGGAATACGCCGGATTTAATCTGCTGATCGGCAATGCAAACGAACTGTGGCACTTCAATGCGCGGGAGTCTGAGGCGGTGATGCTGGTGCCTGGGGTCTATGGGTTGTCGAATGCCGGGTTGGATACGCCGTGGCCGAAACTGCTCAAGGCGCGGGCGGCGCTGGAGGAAGTGCTGGTGGATCCGCAGCCAGAAGCGTTACTGGCGTTGCTGAATGATCCGCAGACCGCACCATTTGCCGAGCTGCCGGATACCGGCGTGGGTCTGGCGACCGAGTCGTTGTTGTCGAGTGTGTTTATCGCCAGCCCCACGTATGGGACGCGGGCGAGTACGGCATTGATTGTTCAGGCGGATGGGACACGGCATATGGTCGAACGGAGTTTCGGGCCGTATGGGGGGCATTTGGGGGAAGTGGAGATCAAGATTTGAAGGCTAGCGATCACCTGTGGCGAGGGAGCTTGCTCCCGTTCGGTTGCGCAGCAGCCGCAAAACGATTGGGAGCGCTTCGCACTCCAGCGGGAGCAAGCTCCCTCGCCACAGGGCCATCAGTCTTTCAGAGGGTTTTGACCGATGCCGGATTGATCATCCGCGCCAACCCAAGGTTCTTCAGCGCCAATTGCAGCGAGCTGTGGATAACTTGCGGGTTGTCGATGGTCATCAGCTCGGCCAGTAATTCCTTGGCCTTGCTCAGATTGATCTGACGCAGCATCCACTTCACCTTCGGCAAGTTGGTGGCGTTCATCGACAGGCTGTCGAAGCCCATCGCCATCAACAGCACCGCCGCCGCCGGGTCACCGGCCATCTCGCCGCAGATGCTCACAGGCTTGCCTTCGGCGTGGGCGTCACGCACGACGTTCTGCAACGCCTGGAGCACCGCCGGGTGCAGGTAGTCGTAAAGGTCGGCAACACGCGGGTTGTTGCGGTCCACCGCCAGCAGGTATTGAGTCAGGTCGTTGGAGCCGACCGACAGGAAGTCCACCTGCCGCGCCAGTTCCTTGGTCTGATAGACCGCCGCCGGAATCTCGATCATCACGCCAATCGGCGGCATTGGCACGTCGGTGCCTTCGTCGCGGACTTCGCCCCAGGCCCGATGAATCAGGTGCAGGGCTTCTTCGAGTTCGTGGGTGCCGGAGATCATCGGCAGCAGAATCCGCAGGTTGTTCAAGCCTTCGCTGGCCTTGAGCATGGCACGGGTCTGCACCAGGAAGATTTCCGGGTGGTCGAGGGTGACGCGAATGCCACGCCAGCCGAGGAACGGGTTGTCTTCCTTGATCGGGAAGTACGACAGCGATTTGTCGCCGCCGATGTCCAGGCTGCGCATGGTCACCGGTTGCGGGTGGAACGCGGCGAGTTGCTCGCGATAGATCGCCAACTGCTCCTTTTCGCTCGGGAACCTCTGGTTGATCATGAACGGCACTTCGGTGCGGTACAGACCGACACCTTCGGCACCACGCTTCTGCGCTCGCGCAACGTCCGCCAGCAGGCCGGTGTTGACCCACAGCGGCATGCGATGGCCATCGAGGGTCACGCATGGCAAGTCGCGCAGCGCGTCCAGCCCGAGGGCCAGTTGCTTTTCTTCCTCGACCACTTCGGCGAACTGCTTGCGCAGCACTTCGCTGGGGTTGGTGTAGACCTCGCCGTGGTAGCCGTCGACGATCATCTGGATGCCGTCGACCTTGGAATACGGCAGGTCGACCAGGCCCATCACCGTCGGGATGCCCATGGCTCGCGCCAGGATCGCCACGTGGGAGTTGCCGGAACCGAGTACCGACACAAGACCGACCAGCTTGCCTTCCGGCACCTCGCCGAGCATTGCCGGCGTCAGTTCTTCGCTGATCAGGATGGTGTTGTCGGGGTAGACCAGAGTCTGCTGACGTTCTTCCTGCAAGTAAGCGAGCAGACGGCGGCCAAGGTCCTTGACGTCCGAGGCGCGCTCACGAAGGTAGGCGTCGTCCATCAATTCGAAACGGTTGACGTGTTCGGTGACCACCTGACGCAACGCGCCCTGGGCCCACTGGCCGGTCTTGATCACGGTGGTGATTTCGCTGCCCAGCGAAGCATCGTCGAGCATCATCAGGTAGACATCGAACAGCGCGCGCTCTTCCGGGCGCAGCTGATTCGCCAGCTTGGCGGACAAGGCACGCATGTCGGCGCGCACGCCTTCGATGGCGGTCTTGAACAGGCCGAGTTCGGCTTCGATGTCGGTGATGGTCTTGTCCGGCACCACGTCCAGATCGGCTGGCGGCAGCATGACCACTGCCGTACCGACCGCCGCACCCGGCGAACCCGGTACACCGACAAACTTGGCTTCCTGGATGCCTTTGCCCTGACGGCCCAGGCCACGGATCGAACCGGTGGCTTCGGCGTGGGCGATAACGCCGGCGAGCTGCGCGCTCATGGTCACGAGGAAGGCTTCTTCACCTTCATCGAACTGGCGGCGTTCTTTTTGCTGAATGACCAACACGCCGACGACGCGGCGGTGGTGAATGATCGGCGCCCCAAGGAAGGAGGCGTAGCGCTCTTCACCGGTCTCGGCGAAGTAACGGTAGCGCGGGTGATCCGCGGCGTTTTCGAGGTTAAGGGGTTCTTCACGCGTGCCGACCAGGCCAACCAGACCTTCGTTGGGTGCCATGCTGACTTTGCCGATCGAGCGCTTGTTCAAGCCCTCGGTGGCCATCAGCACGAAGCGGTTGGTCTCAGGGTCAAGCAGGTAGACCGAGCAGACCTGGCTGCCCATGGCCTCTTTGACGCGCAACACAATAATCCCCAACGCCGCCTTGAGATCCTTGGCGGAGTTAACTTCCTGGACGATCTTGCGCAGCGTATTGAGCATGGCTCGGGGTCGAACTCCGTCGTCAGTCGCGCGTTAAAAGGCGCGGGGCAAGCTCTTTGAGAGCGCGTCGATACACCTCGCGCTTGAATGTCACCACCTGGCCCAACGGATACCAATAACTGACCCAGCGCCAGCCATCGAATTCCGGTTTACCGGTCAAATCCATCCGCACCCGCTGCTCGTTGGAGATCAGGCGCAGGAGAAACCACTTCTGTTTCTGGCCGATGCACAGCGGTTGGCTGTGCGTCCTGACCAGACGTTGCGGCAAACGATAGCGCAACCAGCCCCGGGTGCAGGCGAGAATTTCAACATCTTCGCGCTCAAGACCCACTTCTTCGTTCAACTCGCGGTACAAGGCGTCTTCCGGCGTCTCCTGGGGGTTGATCCCGCCCTGTGGAAACTGCCAGGCATCTTGATTGATACGGCGAGCCCATAGCACCTGTCCGGCATCATTCGTGAGAATGATCCCGACATTGGGGCGGAAACCATCGGGGTCGATCACGGCAACAACCTCGCAAACGCATGTCGCCGCATTGTTCCACAAAGGTTGTGAAGGCAGCAACGAGCCGACCTACCTTATGTGCACTCTTGTGAAAAGTCCGTATTCTGGACGCCTTTCTACAGACTTTTCAGCGAGTAACTGCAATGCGGCTGGCTTTATTCGACTTGGACAACACGCTTTTGGGCGGCGACAGTGACCACGCCTGGGGCGATTACCTGTGCGAACGCGGCTTCCTCGACGCCGTCGCCTACAAGGCACGCAACGACGAGTTCTATCAGGACTACCTGGCCGGCAAGCTGGATAACGATGCCTATCTGAACTTCTGCCTGGAAGTCCTCGGCCGCACCGAGATGGCCACGCTGGATCAATGGCACCTGGATTACATGCGCGATTGCATTGAGCCGATCGTGCTGCCCAAGGCGATTGAATTGCTGGCAAAGCACCGAGAGGCTGGCGACAAACTGGTAATCATCACCGCCACCAACCGCTTCGTCACCGGGCCGATTGCCCAGCGCCTGGGAGTTGAAACCCTGATCGCCACGGAATGCGAGATGGTTGATGGCCGTTATACCGGGCGCAGCACCGATGTGCCTTGCTTCCGGGAAGGCAAGGTCACGCGGTTGAATCGTTGGCTGGAAGAGACCGGGTATTCGCTGGAAGACAGCTATTTCTACAGCGATTCGATGAATGATTTGCCGTTGCTGGAGCAAGTGGCGAATCCGGTGGCGGTTGATCCTGATCCGAATTTGCGGGCTGAGGCCATGAAGCGTGGCTGGCCGGTAATTTCGTTGCGCGATTGACATTGCTTTCGCGGGCAAGCCTGCTCCTACGGATCACCTAAACCCTGTAGGAGCGAGGCTTGCCCGCGAATGGGTCAACGCGGTCCAACGCCTTAAACAGGCTTGGCACCCATCAACCCGGCAATGGCGATAAAGCAGACAAAGCTGAACAGCGCGAGGGCGAAGGTGAACTTCCCGTTCCCTCCCGGCGCCTTGCGCAGCTTGTTAAGCCGCACCAGCAACCAGAACCACCCCAACGCCGCCAGGGTGTAAAGCACACTCGACGCCAGCAACCACGTCTGCCCCAACGGCCAGCCCACCAGATGCACCATCCACCAGCCGGTGAATGGCATGCTCAGCAACGCCAGGCCCATCAGCAGCCAAACGAACACCCGAGGCCTTTGCAGCGTGCGTGCCGCAGCAGTCGCATCGCCACGACGCCGCGTTTGCCAAACCCATATCCCCAAGCCCAGCGCACAGCCCAATAATATTGCCGTCGCCGCGGTGTGCGCCATTTTCAGGGCGGTTAACGTTTCCATTGTTCGATTTCCTTATGACCTGCCCATCAGCGTAGCCACTCAGCCAAGAAACAGCTTATAGGCCGGGTTGTCGCTTTCGTCCCAGTACGGGTAACCGATTTCTTCCAGTGCCGCCGGCACCAGATGACGTTCGTCGTGCGGCACTTGTAGACCCGCGACCACGCGGCCATCCGCAGCGCCATGGTTGCGGTAGTGGAACATCGAGATGTTCCAGCGCCCGCCGAGTTTGTTGAGGAAGTTGAACAGCGCGCCCGGACGTTCCGGGAATTCGAAACGCAGAATCACTTCATCGACCACGTGTGCCGCACGACCACCCACCATGTGGCGAATGTGCAGCTTGGCCAGTTCGTTATCGGTCAGGTCCAGCACCGGAAAACCCTGCTCGCCGAGGCTGGCGATCAGCGCACTGCGCGGGTCGGTTTCCGGGTGCGTCTGCACGCCAACGAAGATGTGCGCTTCGCTGCCAGTGTTGTAGCGGTAGTTGAATTCGGTGATCTGGCGCTTGCCGATGGCCTCGCAGAACGCCTTGAAACTGCCCGGTTTCTCGGGGATGGTCACGGCAATGATGGCTTCACGACCCTCGCCCAGCTCGGCGCGCTCGGCAACATGGCGTAGGCGGTCGAAGTTGACGTTGGCACCGGAATCGATGGCGACGAAGGTGTGCCCGGTGACACCGCGCTGCTCGACATACTTCTTGATCCCGGCCACGCCCAGGGCGCCGGCAGGTTCGGTGATCGAGCGGGTATCGTCGTAGATATCCTTGATCGCCGCGCAGATTTCGTCGGTGCTGACGGTGATGACTTCATCAACGTAGTCTTTGCAGATGTCGAACGTGTGCTGACCGATCTGCGCCACCGCGACGCCATCGGCGAACAAGCCCACGGTTGGCAGCACCACGCGCTCGCCGGCCGCCATGGCCGCTTGCAGGCAGTTGGAATCGTCCGGTTCGACGCCGATGATTTTGATTTCAGGGCGCAGGTATTTCACATACGCCGCGATCCCGGCGATCAACCCGCCGCCGCCCACCGGAACGAAGATCGCATCCAGACGCCCGGGGTGCTGGCGCAGAATTTCCATCGCCACGGTGCCCTGCCCGGCAATGGTATGGGGATCGTCGTAGGGGTGAATGTAGACGTAACCTTTTTCGTCGACCAGTTTCAGCGAGTAGGCCAGGGCTTCCGGGAACGAATCGCCATGAAGCACCACTTTGCCACCGCGCGAACGCACGCCTTCGACCTTGATTTCCGGGGTGGTCTTGGGCATGACGATGGTCGCCTTTACGCCCAGCACTTTCGCCGCCAGCGCCAGGCCCTGCGCGTGGTTGCCCGCCGAGGCGGTGACCACGCCGCGAGCGCGCTCCTCATCGCTGAGCTGGGTCAGCTTGTTGTAGGCGCCGCGAATCTTGAACGAGAACACCGGCTGCAAGTCTTCACGCTTGAGCCAGATAGCATTGCCCAGCCGCTCGGAGAGCTGGCGGGCCGTCTGCAATGGGGTTTCTACGGCAACGTCATAAACGCGCGAGGTGAGGATCTTTTTGACGTACTGTTCGAGCATCGGAAAGCATCACTGAGCGGGTTGGGCAGGGCCAAGGAGTCTAACCCGGCTTTCGGGCGGACGACCACACTAAACAGGTGGTTTTACCGTCCCCGGAAGGGATCATGAGCCTGTAGGAGCGGGGCTTGCCCGCGAAGAGGCCGTCACATCCAACATAAATGTTGGCGATAAGATCGCTTTCGCGGGCAAGCCTCGCTTCTACAGGTAACGGTCGTGGCCCGCCAATCGGGCAATGACCTTCCCCGGCGCGAAGCCTATAATGCCGGCCTTTCGTTCTCTCCTTCGGCACCTCGGAGCCCGCATGACCCAGGATCAACTCAAACAGGCAGTGGCTCAGGCCGCCGTCGACTTCATCCTCCCGAAACTCGACGACAAGAGCATCGTCGGGGTCGGCACCGGCTCCACCGCCAACTGCTTCATCGACGCCCTGGCCAAGCACAAAGGCGCATTCGATGGCGCGGTCGCCAGCTCCGAAGCCACCGCCGCCCGCCTCAAGGGCCACGGCATTCCGGTGTATGAGCTGAACACCGTCAGCGACCTAGAGTTCTATGTCGACGGCGCCGATGAAAGCGACGAGCACCTGAACCTGATCAAGGGCGGCGGCGCGGCCCTGACCCGCGAGAAAATTGTCGCGGCCGTGGCCAAGACCTTTATCTGCATCGCCGACGCCAGCAAACTGGTGCCGGTGCTCGGCGCGTTCCCGCTGCCGGTCGAAGTGATCCCGATGGCCCGCAGCCACGTGGCCCGCGAGCTGGTGAAGCTCGGCGGCGACCCGGTCTACCGTGAAGGCGTGTTGACCGACAACGGAAACATCATCCTCGACGTGTTCAACATGCAGATCACCAACCCGGTGGAGCTGGAAACGCAGATCAACGCGATTGTGGGCGTGGTCACCAATGGCTTGTTCGCGGCGCGTCCGGCGGACTTGCTGCTGCTGGGCACCAGCGAAGGCGTGAAAACCCTCAAGGCCTGATAGTTCGCCGCCCCGTAGGAGCGAAGCTTGCTCGCGAAGAGGCCCTGACACTCGACATAATATGTTGAATGTCAGGGCCTCTTCGCGAGCAAGCTTCGCTCCTACAATTGGTTTGCGGTGTTGGTTAGGGTTGCGGTGGTTTTTTGAAGACGTAGAACAGGTTCGGCTCGCTCACCAGGTACATCGTGCCGTCGTCATCCATGGCAATGCCTTCCGCTTGCGGCACGGTCTTTTCCAAGCCCTGGCGCCCTTTGCTCAGCGACATGGTGCTCAGCGGGCGCCCGTCCACATCCAGTTCCAGAATCAGCCGCGACTCGTCGGACAGCGCAAGCAAATGGCCGCTGCGCTCGTCGTATTGCAGGCTCGACAGGTCTCGCACGAACATCCCGGCATCGCGCTTGGGGTTGTTGACCACGTGCACCGCGTAGGATTTCTCCGGGTTGTAATGCGGGAAGCCCTGCACTTCGTAGATCAGCATCGGGTCGCGCTCCTTGGCGACAAACAGACGCTTGCCCACCGAATCGTAAGCCAGGCCCTCGAAACCCTTGTTGCCGCTCATGTGCACACCGAGGGTCATCTGCTCGGCATCCGCCGCGTCGAGAAACATCGTGTCCTTCTCCAGATGAATCTTGATCAGTCGTTGCTGGCGTTCGTCGGTAATCACGTAAGTGTCGGCGCTGATGAACTCCACCGCCTCCGGGTCGCCGAAGCCAACCAGCGCAACGCGTCGAATGATCCGCCCGTCCAGCGACAGCTCGATCAACTCGGCGTTTTTGTTGGTGACGGTAAACAGGCTTTTGCGCACCGGATCGAAGGTCAGCGCCGACACATCGTCGTTCAGCCCGTCGATGACCCGGGCTTCGATGGCTACCCGGTATTGATCCAGACCAATGGACTCGCTGCTGAGCGGTTTCCAGAGGGTGTGCAGGTTGAACCAGGCGCGCTCGAACAGACGCATGTATTGGCCAACCGCAACCAGCGCAACCAGCGCAACCAGCGCAATGACTGTCAGGATCAAAATAAGGGGTTTGGGACGGGCAAGTCGGCGCATTCAGGCGAGCTCGGAAACAGAAACAGGCGGATGAAATATCACACCTGTATGAATTCAAGCTTAATGGCCAACGGCCTTGAACCACAACTTGCGAATTCGGGCGCCTATTTCTGCTTTTCGAAACGGTAGAACAGGTTGGGCTCACTCACCATGTAAAGCGTACCCGCCTCGTCCATGGTCACGCCTTCGGCCCGCGGAATGGTCTTCTTCAAGCCATTGAAGCCACCCAGCAAGGTCATGAAGCTGACCTGCTCGCCCTTCTCGTCCAGTTCCAGCAACAAGTGGGAATCGGCTGACAGCGCCAGGGTGTGGCCCGTTCGCGGGTCGATGGCCAGCCCCGACAGGTTGCGGATATCCAGTTCGTCATTGGCGAGCTTTTGCTTGTCGCCCTTGAGGGTCTGGCTGCCGTCGCTTTTCCAGCTGAACAGCGCCGGTGGGCGTTCCTCACCCAGCAGGATCTGCTGATTGCGCGGATCATAGACGATGGCTTCGAAGGCCTTGTTCTGGTCTTTCGAAGGGCCGAGGTCGTATTTCGGGAAGTTGGCGATGTTCAGTTCGCGAGTGTCGGCATCGACCTTGACGATGGAGAGCACGTGCTCACGCTCATCGACGATGGCCAGCAGACCGTTGCCCATTACGGTCAGGCCTTCCGGATTGCTCCAGCCCACCAGCGGCATTTTGCGCAAGACGTCGCCCTGCAAGGTCAGCTCAACGAGGAACGGGTTCTTGCCCATGACCGAAAACAGGGTTTTGGTGTGCGGGTTGTAGGCCAGGTCCGACGCCTCGTCCTTCTCCATCCCCGGTAGCAGCTTGGCGTCGATTACCGCACGGTAATCCGGCAGCCAGATACTTTCCTGACGCGCGGTCGGGCTTTCAAAACGCTCATGAAGCCAGAGCACACCGCGATCATCCCAATGCATCGCAAAGGCGAGGCCATAAGCGGCGGCCGCCACCAGCAAAAGCCAGGAATACCAACGCATGACAAAGCGCGAGCGGCGGGCAGTTTTGACAGTGGGCAGCGGTCGGGTGGCCATTCAGGATGCGTTCCAGAAATTCAGGCTACGGGTAATAGCACAATTGGGACCGGCTCAGACGCCGGAATCCGCGGAATTATCCAGACTCGATGTGAAAAAAACGGGAAATGGCGGGAAAGCCCTGCGTGGGCAACAACAAAATTAATGTGGGAGCGAGCCTGCTCGCGATGAGGCCGTGTCAGACAACAGAGATGTTGAATGACAGACCGCTATCGCGAGCAGGCTCACTCCTACAGGGGTTTTGCGGTGTTCGGTTAGCGCACGCTGGTGGTGAAGCTGCTCGCGCCGGGCAATTCGATCACCAGCTCATCACCGACATTCAGCGGGCCGACGCCCACTGGCGTGCCGGTCAGGATCACGTCACCGGCCTGCAGCGAGAAGCAGCCGGCCATGTGCTGGATCATCGGCACGATCGGGTTGAGCATGGCGCTGCTATTGCCATCCTGGCGCACTTCGCCGTTGATGGTCAGGCGGATGCCAATGTCGGTCAGATCAGCGAACGTGCTGCCGGACACGAACGGAGCAATCACCGCCGCGCCGTCGAACGACTTGGCGATTTCCCAAGGCAGGCCCTTGGATTTCAGCTCGGCCTGCTTGTCACGCAGCGTCAGGTCCAGGGCCGGGGCGAAGCCGGAGATCGCATCGAGTACTTCTTCTCGGCTTGGCTTGGTCGACAGAGGCTTGCCGATCAGCACCGCGATTTCCGCTTCGTAATGCACTGAGCCACGCTCGGTCGGAATGCTGAAACCGCCGTCCAGCGGCACCACGCAACTGCCCGGCTTGATGAACAGCAGCGGTTCTGTAGGCACCGGGTTGTCCAGTTCCTTGGCGTGTTCGGCGTAGTTGCGGCCGATGCACACCACTTTCCCGAGCGGGAAGTGAATACGCGTGCCGTCGACATACTGGTGCTGATAGCTCATTACCGACTCCTGTTTCGTAGCGCTTAAATTCAAAAGTCAAACAGCGAAGATTTTGCCCGGATTCATGATGCCGTTCGGGTCGAACACCGCCTTGACCGCTTTCATGTACTCGATCTCAACCGGCGAGCGGCTGTAGGTCAAGTAATCACGCTTGGTCATGCCCACGCCGTGTTCGGCGGAAATCGAGCCGTTGTACTTCTCGACGGTTTCGAACACCCACTTGTTGACGGTGGCGCACTTGGCGAAGAACTCGTCCTTGCTCAGGTTTTCCGGCTTGAGGATGTTCAAGTGCAGGTTGCCGTCGCCGATGTGGCCGAACCAGACGATTTCGAAATCCGGGTAGTGTTCGCCGACGATCGCGTCGATTTCCTTCAGGAACGCCGGGACTTTCGACACAGTGACCGAAATGTCGTTCTTGTACGGCGTCCAGTGGGAAATGGTCTCGGAGATGTATTCGCGCAGCTTCCACAAGTTCTGCAGCTGGGTTTCGCTCTGGCTCATCACGCCGTCCAGCACCCAGCCCTGCTCGACGCAGTGCTCGAAGGTTTCCAGGGCGTGGTTGGCCACTTCTTCGGTGGTCGCTTCGAATTCCAGCAAGGCGTAGAACGGGCAATCGGTTTCAAACGCCGCCGGCACGTCGCCGCGCGCCATGACCTTCGCCAGAGCCTTGTCGGAGAAGAATTCGAAGGCGGTCAGGTCGAGCTTGCTCTGGAAAGCGTGCAGCACCGGCATGATCGAGTCGAAATCGGTGGTGCCGAGGACCATCGCGGTGAGGTTTTTCGGCGCACGGTCCAGGCGCATGGTCGCTTCGACGACAAAACCGAGGGTGCCTTCGGCGCCGATGAACAGCTGACGCAGGTCGTAGCCAGTGGCGTTCTTGATCAGGTCTTTATTCAGCTCCAGCAGATCGCCCTTGCCGGTGACGACTTTCATGCCGGCTACCCAGTTACGGGTCATGCCATAGCGAATCACCTTGATCCCGCCGGCATTGGTGCCGATATTGCCGCCAATTTGGCTCGAACCCGCAGATGCGAAATCCACCGGGTAGTACAGGCCTTTTTCTTCGGCGACGTTCTGCAAATGCTCGGTGACTACGCCTGGCTGGCAGACCGCAGTACGGTCGGTCATGTTCACGTCGAGGATCTGGTTCATATAGTCGAACGAGACAACCACTTCACCATTGGCCGCTACCGCTGCGGCGGACAGCCCGGTTCGACCGCCCGACGGCACCAGCGCCACCTTGCGTTCGTTGGCCCAACGGACAATGGCCTGGACCTGCTCGGTGGTCTTGGGAAACACGATGGCCGTCGGGGCCGGGGCGAAATGCTTGGTCCAATCCTTACCGTAAGCATTCAGGGAGTCGGCATCGGTCAGCACCTTGCCAGGCTCAACCAGGGTCTTCAGCTCTTCAATCAGGGCAGGATTGGTCATCGACAGAACTCTCGAACAATTCATGGTCATCCTGAGAACGCTTCACGTCGCAGGAATGAGTGTTTAGCGGGGTGCGTATGCTAGCATACCGACCCCGCAGGGTAGTGCCCAACGGCTATTCTGCGGTAACGGCCTTCTTGCCGTTCGGGTCAGCATCTGTTGACCATTTCCTGCCATTTTTCTCCGGGATACAGGTTTACGCAGATGAGCAAGACTTCTCTCGATAAGAGCAAGATCAAGTTCCTTCTTCTCGAAGGCGTCCACCAATCGGCTGTCGACGTTCTCAAGTCGGCGGGCTACACCAGCATCGAGTACCTCACAGGTTCTCTGCCGGAAGCCCAGCTGAAGGAAAAGATCGCTGATGCGCACTTCATCGGCATTCGCTCCCGCACTCAACTGACCGAAGAGATCTTCGATCACGCGAAGAAGCTCGTGGCTGTAGGGTGTTTCTGCATCGGCACCAACCAGGTTGACCTGAACGCTGCCCGCGAACGCGGCATCGCGGTGTTCAACGCGCCGTACTCCAACACTCGCTCCGTAGCCGAGCTGGTGCTGGCCGAAGCGATCCTGTTGCTGCGCGGCATTCCTGAGAAAAACGCTTCCTGCCACCGTGGCGGCTGGATCAAGAGCGCGGCCAACTCCTTCGAGATCCGCGGCAAGAAACTCGGCATCGTCGGCTACGGCTCGATCGGCACTCAATTGTCGGTCCTGGCGGAAGGCCTGGGTATGCAGGTGTACTTCTACGACACCGTGACCAAGCTGCCATTGGGCAACGCCACTCAGGTCGGCAACCTGACCGAGCTGCTGGGCATGTCCGACATCGTCACCCTGCACGTTCCGGAAACCGCTGCGACCCAGTGGATGATCGGCGAGAAGGAAATCCGCGCCATCAAGAAAGGCGGCATCCTGATCAACGCGGCTCGCGGCACCGTGGTCGAACTGGACGCCCTGGCGGACGCGATCAAGGACAAGCACCTGATCGGCGCGGCCATCGACGTATTCCCGGTGGAGCCACGCTCCAACGACGAAGAGTTCGAAAGCCCGCTGCGCGGCCTGGACAACGTGATCCTGACCCCGCACATCGGCGGTTCCACCGCTGAAGCGCAAGCCAACATCGGTCTGGAAGTGGCAGAGAAACTGGTCAAGTACAGCGACAACGGTACCTCGGTATCGTCCGTGAACTTCCCGGAAGTGGCCCTGCCGGCCCACCCTGGCAAGCACCGCCTGCTGCACATCCACGAGAACATTCCGGGCGTGATGAGCGAGATCAACAAGGTCTTCGCCGAAAACGGCATCAACATCTCCGGTCAGTTCCTGCAGACCAACGAGAAAGTCGGCTACGTGGTGATCGACGTCGACGCCGAGTATTCGGACCTGGCGCAAGAGAAGCTGCAGCACATCAACGGCACCATTCGTTGCCGCGTGTTGTTCTGACAGCGACTTGAGTGACAAAAAAAGGAGCCCCTCGGGGCTCCTTTTTCATGTGCGCTATGCTGTCATTTAACGTTGACGGTGATCTCCTTCGACACGATTGGCGGGTCGAAGGCCATATGGTTCATGTCGCCCAACTCCAACTGCAAGGTGTGCTTGCCAGGTGTCAGCGTCAGCTCGGTTTCTGTCTGCGCCTTGCCGAAATGAACGTGATTGGCATCTGCCGGGATTACCGCCCCTGCAGCCACGACATTCTTGGCATCAATCAGCAAATGGTGGTGGCCGGTGTTCTTTGTGGTATCGCCGGCTGGCGCCAGCGCAACATTCTCGACAGCGAATTTAACCTTGAACGTTTGCGGGACAGTCCCACCATCTTCAGGAGAAACGATGGACACTTCGGCACCCTTGGGGGCCGGTGTTGCAGCACTGGCCAGCACCGAAACGCCCATCAATAGGCCAGCCAATGCTGCTCGTGACATAAACGTTTTCATTCTCTTCTCCAGTTTTTCCGTAAAATCCGCGTGGCCGAGACAACTTCACGGCCATTCGTTGTCGAAGGACCTCGACAACCATAGCAAAGCGAGCCTGAACCAGCGCATCGCGATAATGAATTCAAAGGAGTGACCATGCGTTTTTTGCCTGGCCTGATCTGCCTGCTACCCCTTCTGAGCCCTTTGGCTCATGCCGAACTGATTGACGATGTAAACGACCGTGGCGAATTGCGCATTGCTCTTGAGGCTGATACACCGCCCTTCAACTTCAAGGACGACGGCAAACTCACCGGCTTCGAAGTCGAATTGGGCCAACTGTTGGCCCGCGAACTGGATGTGCGCGCCGACTTTGTCGTGACCGATTCCAGCGATCTGCTGCCTGGTGTTGAAACTGGCAAATACGACATCGCCATCAACCACATAGCAATGACCCCGGAACTGAAGGATCGTTTCGACTTCACCGAACCTTACCTTCACACCAATGCGCAATTGATCGCGCAGAACGAAGAGCCGCGTTCGATCCTGTTGGTGCAGTCGCTGACGGAAGAAAAGCCGAAAACCGCCCCGGCAGTGGACCTGGCGATTCCGTTTCAGAAGGGTAATCCGGCGTTTCACGCCAGCCTGGAGAACGCGTTGCAACGGATCAAGGCGGATGGGCGTCTGGAGGCGCTGGAGCAGAAGTGGTTTGGGGCAGATACGAGTGAGGCGCCGAAACCCTGATCCCGGACTGACGACCAACCCTGTAGGAGTGAGCCTGCTCGCGATGAGGCCATGCCAGTCAACGGTGATGTTGAATGTTAGGCCGCTATCGCGAGCAGGCTCACTCCTACAGGGGGGATGTGCGGGGGGTTAGTCTTGCGCTGTCAATGCAGCGGACGCGTCAGCCAGCTCCAGCTCACTGAAAACCTGCACGCCATGACGCTTGAGCAACGCCGCCGTCACGCCTTCGCCGCTGACCTTCACGCCGCTGAAGCTCCCGTCATACGTCAGAAGATTCCCACACGACGGGCTATTAGCCTTCAGCACAGCGATCCTGATGCCGTGCTTTCGCACCAACTCCAACGCCTGATAAGCCCCCGAGAGAAACTCGGCACTGACGTCCTCACCCTCGGTGGTGATGACAGAGGCGTGGCCATCCAGCACTTCGCCACCCTGCCCGCCCGGAATTTCCGCTGCGGCCCTGGGTGTTGGCAACCCACCGGCCACCTCCGGGCACAACGGCACCACCCGACCTTCATCGAGCCATTGTTGAAGCTGATCGAACGGCCCGCTCGCCCCGCCGTCGTATCGGACGCGGTGGCCCAGCAGGCAGCGGCTTACCAGAATTTTCTGCATGATCAGAATGGCTCGTTACCACGACGCCGAAACCACCCCGTCAATGACAGGCGATCCCGGGTCGCGGGCAGGACTTCGTGAGGCACCTCGCCCGACAGAAACACCACCAGGCATCCGCCAGTGGGCACCACGTCGTGTTCGACACCTTCCTCCAGGTACATGCGCAACTGGCCGCCGTGCTCGGGCAGCCAAGCGTCATTGAGGTAGATCACCGCGGAGACCATGCGCCGGTCGTCATCCCGAAAACGATCAACATGCTTGAGGTAAAACGCACCGGGCGGGTACAGGGCGAAATGGCTTTCGAAATCTTCCAGGCCCAGGTACAACCCGCGATTCATCGCCTCGCGCAGGCTGTCCATCAAGCTCAGGTAACTGTCGCACGCCAACGCCTGGCCGGGCTCGATCCACTGGATATGGTCACCGCGGATCCCCTCGCGAATCTCCGACGTCGGCCCGCGCCCCACGGCCGCCGGGGCCAGTTCGCCCTCGGCTGCACGTTTACGGCACTCAGCCGCCAGTTCCCGGGTCAGACCCAGAGGCAGGAAAATATTCTGCTGCGACCAGCCGCGCTCGGCCAGGTCGTCGACGATTCGTAACAGCAGCGGGTGATCAGAGGATATGGGCATGGCGCGCATAGTATTCCTGTGCCTGCAAATCCGACAGAGCCGCGCAGCGGAGGATTTGTCGGATTACTGATACGAATTCTCGACAAGTACGAAAGCCGCACGGAGAATAGTCGCCTGCTGACAGGAGTCCCTATGCGCCGTTTGCTTTTTTCACTGCTGATGCTCTGTGTGTTGCCCGCTTGGGCAGACGGCCACGACCAGTTGTACAAGGTCGCCGGTTGGCCAGATCAGCGCGCGCATTTTAACGACGCCCTCTCAGCCGCTCAGCAGCGCTACCAGAACAGCCTGCCACCGGCGGTGTTTCAAGCCTTGGTGAACAACAGCAATCAACGTTTCGCCCCCCAGGCCGTGGACCAGCGCGCCGAGGCGCAATTGCGCAAAAGCCTCGCCGATCCGAAACCTGCACTGACCTTCTTTCAATCGCCCCTGGGCAAGAAAATCGTCGCCGCCGAACTGCTGGCGACCCGTCGCGATCAGCTGGCGAAAAACGCCAAGGGTCTTCCGAAGATTCAGGCCAGTGACAGCCGCCTGCTGATCATCGGCCACCTGGCCCAGGCCCTGCCCGCTCGCGAGGCCGGCGCGGAAGTCAGCCTGGCGATCGCCGGCGTCGCGGCCGACAGCCTGAGTTCGATGATCCCCGGTTTACTCGGTGGCGGTCAGGCGCAAGGGATGCTGAACGGACAGCGCCAGCGTTTGATGGATCAGATTGGTACCGATCTGAACAACACGCTGTTGTATGTCTATCGCGACTTGTCGGATGAAGAGCTGGAAGAGTTCGCCACGTTTGCCGAGTCCACAGAGGGCAAGGCGTATTACCAGGCGGCGTTGGCGGCGATTCGGGCGGGGTTGGCGGTGGGGCAGGATACGTCGAACCTCAGTCAGTAATCTTCAGCGCCTTTGAGATTGCCTTCGCGGGCAAGCCTCGCTCCTACACCTACAGATAACCGCATACCCCTGTAGGAGCGAGGCTTGCCCGCGAAGAGGCCCTAACGGTCACTAAAGATTCCGGCCCTTGATCCGCTTGCTCAAAAACCCGAAATACTCCTCCCGCATCGCCAGAGTCTCATTCGCCAAATGATGCCGCGCCTCCGGCAGCATCAATACCTGCGGCCGATCAAACTTGGCCTTCAACACCTCAAGGTTATGCTCCCAATCCACCGTCATGTCCGCCTGACCCTGCACAATCAGCGGTCGCCGTGGACTGTTCGGTGCCGCCTCGATGCGCTTGATCCACCGCGCCAACGCACCGACCCAAGCCGTTGGCAGTCGCAGCGGTTGCAACGGATCGGCTTGCAGGAACGGCAAGAAATCAGGGTCGTTGGAGTTCTCGCTAAAGCGCCGGGCAATAGCTTTCACGAAAGGCTTGAGCAGGTAATAACTGAGCTGCGACCAGCCCCAGGCGCGCGGCCGAACCAGCGGTGACAGCAAAATCACCTGACCTTGGGCCGGACTGTTCGCGCCCTGGTTGAGCACATGATCGATCACGATCGCGCCGCCGGTACTCTGCCCGCACAAGTGCCACGGCTGTGGAAGGTCGAGCGCCTGCGCCTCGGCAAACAACCCTTGCAGCGTGTGCTGATACTCGGCGAAATCCTTGATGCTCGCCCGCTCGCCGCTGGACAGACCATGCCCCGGCAAGTCGCAGGCAATCACCGCAAAACCCTGATCCAGCGCCCACTCGATCACATGTCGGTAGAGACCGGTGTGGTCGTAGAAGCCGTGGAACAGAAACAGCGTCGCCTTCGCTTGTTCAGGCCACCAGACCTGGCTGACCACTTCATAGCCATCGACCTCGAAACGCCCCAACCCGCTGCGCTGCGTTCGGCCCGGAAAATCCAGGCCGTAAAACCGCTGATAGGCCAGCGCCTCCACCGAAAGCGGCTGCCACTCGGCCAGTGGCCGCAGGCTGGCGCGCAAATGATCGGGGTCGAAAGTGGCAGACATGAGCTATTCCAGAGCACTAAACAGACTTTATGGGCCTGCGATATTCATCTGTCGCGGCAAGCATGGCAAGCTAGCCGACCTTCGAGGATTGAAACCCATGCGTCCGGCCTACCGCACCACACTGCTTGCCAGCCTGCTCGCCCTCGTGTGTGCCGGCGTCTTGTGGGCGGCCTATGACTGGTTTCAGGGGCGCTACCTGCGCGCCTTCAGTTCGCACACTGCGGTATTTTCCGGCGATCCGCTGCGCCTGCGCGACGAACTCGCCGGCCCCGGCGCCATCCGCCTGGTGCATTTCTGGGACCCGGCTTGCCCGTGCAATGTCGGCAACCAACAACACCTGACCGAACTGGTCGAGCAGTATGTACCGCAGGGCGTGGAGTTTTACGCGGTACAAAAACCCGGCAGCCACGGTCAGTTGCCCAGCACCTTGAGCGGCCTCAAAACCATCACCGTTCTCCCGGGTTCCGAACAGATCCCCGCCAGCCCGGCGGTGGCGATCTGGGACCGCAGCGGCAAACTGGCGTATTTCGGCCCGTACAGCGAAGGCCTGACCTGCAATTCGAACAACAGCTTTATCGAGCCCATCCTGCAAGCACTCAGCGAAGGTCGTACCGTGGGCGCCACCCATACGCTGGCGGTCGGGTGCTACTGCCCTTGGCCGGAGGAAGTGAAGTAAGGCAATCCTGACTATTCCAGGACCGCGATGCCCGGCACAGGAGGTCTGTGCTACATGTTTGCAGCCCGCACGGGCGGCAATCCCGAAGAACAAGGAGTCACCATGAAACGCGTCCTGACCGTACTGGTATTGCTGATCGTCACGCTCGTCATCGGCGTCGGCGGGTACGTGTACATCAAGCAGCCAACGCGCCAGGGCCAGGTGGAGTTGCAGCATCTTCAGGGCTCGGTGACCGTGCGTTACGACGAGCGCGGCGTGCCGCACATCCGCGCCGAAAACGAAACCGACCTCTACCGCACCCTTGGCTATGTGCAGGCCCAGGACCGGTTGTTCCAGATGGAAGCCATGCGTCGCCTCGCCCGGGGTGAGCTGGCTGAAATCCTCGGACCGAAACTGGTCGACACCGACAAACTGTTCCGCAGCTTGCGCATCCGCGAACGCGCCGAAAGCTATGTGGCCGCACTGGATCGTCAGTCACCGGCATGGAAGGCGCTGGAAGCCTATCTGGATGGCATCAACCAGTATCAGGATACTCACGCGGCGCCCATGGAGTTCGACGTGTTGGGCATCCACAAGCGCCCTTTCACCGCCGAAGACAGCATCAGCGTCGCCGGTTACATGGCGTACAGTTTTGCCGCCGCGTTTCGCACCGAACCTTTACTGACGTTTGTGCGCGATCAATTGGGCGCCGAGTACCTGAACATTTTCGAACTCGACTGGCAGCCCAAAGGTGTATTGGCCAAGACGCGCTCAACATCCGGCCCGGCCCTTGCCGCCGGTGACTGGAAAGACCTGAACGCCCTCGCCCGCCTGAGCGAACAGGCCCTGGCCGACAACGGCCTGCCGCAATTCGAAGGAAGCAACGCCTGGGTGATAGCCGGCAACCACAGTAAAAGCGGCAAGCCGCTGCTGGCCGGTGACCCGCACATTCGCTTCTCGGTGCCGTCGGTATGGTACGAGGCGCAACTGTCGGCGCCGGGCTTCGAACTGTACGGCCATCATCAGGCACTGGTGCCGTTTGCCTTTCTCGGCCACAACCTGGATTTCGGCTGGAGCCTGACGATGTTCCAGAACGACGACCTCGACCTGATCGCAGAGAAGGTCAACCCGGACAACCCGAACCAGGTCTGGTATCGCGGCAAATGGGTCGACATGGTCAACACCGAGCAACAGATCGCGGTGAAGGGCCAGGCGCCGGTCACCCTGACGCTGCGCCAGTCGCCCCACGGCCCGATCATCAACGATGCACTCGGCACCGCTGCTGGCAAGACGCCGGTGGCCATGTGGTGGGCGTTCCTGGAAACGCCGAACCCGATCCTCGACGGTTTCTATCAGCTCAATCGCGCCGACACCCTGGCCAAGGCTCGCGCCGCAGCAGCGAAGATTCAGGCGCCGGGGTTGAATATCGTTTACGCCAACGCCAAGGGTGACATCGGCTGGTGGGCCTCGGCGCTGCTGCCCAAGCGTGCCGCCGGGGTCAAACCCGGATTCATCCTCGACGGCAGTAGCAATCAGGCGGACAAGGAAGGTTTCTACCCGTTCAGCGCCAACCCGCAGGAAGAGAACCCGACACGCGGCTACATCGTCTCGGCCAACTTCCAGCCCGTGTCGCCGACCGGCATGGAGATTCCCGGTTACTACAACCTCGCCGATCGCGGCCAGCAACTCAATCGTCAGCTCAGCGACAAGAGCGTGAAATGGGATAACGAGGCCAACCAGAAGCTGCAACTGGGCACCACCACCGCCTACGGCCCGCGTCTGTTGGCGCCGCTGTTGCCGGTACTGCGTGAAGTGGTGAGCGATCCCGCCGAACTCAAACTGGTCGAGCAACTGGCGCAATGGAAAGGCGATTACCCGCTGGACTCCACCAGCGCCACGCTGTTCAACCAGTTCCTGTTCAACCTGGCCGACGCGACGATGCACGATGAGCTGGGGAATGATTTTTTCGAAACCCTGCTCTCGACCCGAGTGATCGACGCTGCGCTACCCCGCCTGGCTGCGACAGCCGATTCGCCGTGGTGGGATAACCGCAACACTCTCGGCAAGGAAACCCGCGCCGACACGGTCAAGGTGGCCTGGCAAGCGAGCATCGCCCATCTCAAGAGCACTCTAGGCGCCGACTTCGCGCACTGGCAGTGGGGCAAGGCTCACACCCTGACCCATGGTCATCCATTGGGCGTGCAGAAGCCGCTGGACCGGATCTTCAATGTCGGCCCGTTCGCGGCGCCTGGCACCCATGAAGTACCGAACAATCTCTCGGCCAAAATCGGCCCGGCGCCGTGGCCGGTGACTTATGGACCGTCGACCCGGCGTCTGGTGGACTTTGCCGACCCGGCCCACAGCCTGACTATCAACCCGGTCGGCCAGAGCGGCGTGCCGTTCGACAGCCACTACGACGACCAGGCTGAGGCGTATGTCGAAGGGATTTACTACCAGGCGCATTTCAGTGACGAAGAAGTCACGGCCAATACGCGCAGTACGTTGAAGTTCTTGCCGGCGCGGGCTGCGCCGTAGATTTTTGTTGCCTGGGCTGACGCCTTCGCGGGCAAGCCTCGCTCCTACAGAGTATGCAGTCATCTGTAGGAGCGAGGCTTGCCCGCGAAGAGGCCCGCAAAAACACCGCATATTCATGGCTCAAACCATCGCCGCAAAATTCAGCCTGAACTGCTGCGGCGTCACCCCCAGCCTGCGGTTGAACACCGTGCGCATATGCTGGGCGTCGCGAAACCCGCACTGATACGCCACCGTCTTGAGCGGCGAGTGAGTGCTTTCAAGCAGCACCCGCGCCGCGTCCACCCTCGCCCGCTCGACGAATTCCGCCGGGGTGATTTTCGCTTCCTTGGCGAACACCCGGGAGAAGTTGCGGGCGCTCATGTTGGCCGCATTCGCCAGATCGGCAATGGTCAGGTCACCGGTGAGGTTGGCCAGCACGTAAAGCTGCGCCAGCGCCACCGCCGACGTCGGCTCGGCGTGGGGCGTGAGGAACGGGCTGAACTGCGATTGCCCGCCCGAGCGTTGGGTGAACACCACCAGCCGCTTGGCCACGCTCAACGCCACTTGCGGTCCGTGGTCCCGGGCCAACAGGTACAACGACAAATCAATCCCCGCCGTGACGCCGGCCGATGTGAAGAGTTCGCCGTCCTGCACGTACAGGCGATCAGCATCGACCTGAGTGGAGGGGCACAACGTCGCCAACGCCGCGGCATCGTCCCAGTGAGTGGTGACGGTTCGCCCCTCAAGCAAGCCGGCCCGGGCCAGCATGAACGCGCCGTTGCAGATCGAGCCAAACCGTTGCGCCCGCGCACAGGCATCGCGTAACCAGGCATCGAAGGCCGCGCCAAACTCCAGGAACGGCAACTGCGGCCCGCCGGCCACCAGCAACAAGTCATAGGCTTCCAGCGCTTCGCTGAAATGCCGATGGGCATTGAGCGACAAACCGTTGGAGCACGCCATCATTCCGCGTTCGACGCCGATGACCTCCAAGCGGTAATGGTCTTGCGGTTCGAGGAAACGATTGGCTTCGCAAAACACATCCATGGGACCGGTGACGTCCAGCGACTGGACGCCGGCGAACACCACGATGGCAACGGTTTTACTCATGGTTGGATTGCCTCTACGGGTCACACTTACCTGTGGCGAGGGAGCTTGCTCCCGCTGGAGTGCGCAGCACTCCCATTCCTGTCACCACTGTTTGCCTGGTGTAATTGAGTTGCAGGTTTTGGGGCCGCTTCGCAGCCCAGCGGGAGCAAGCTCCCTCGCCACAAAAGCGTATTCGCCGGTACCAAACTTAGCCAATCCGGGCGCAACAAGCGAGGTTGGCGCGATTTGCATGCTCATTGGCCGGGATCGCAGCCATGGATCGATTGTCCGCTCCGGGAGGCGGGAACAGACTTGTTCCATCAGCGCCGCCACGGCGTTCCCCACGAGGAAAGCACCATGAGCAGCATCATTGCCGGCATCAAAATCCCCGACAGCGCCTTGGCCAAGGCCACCACTGAATACATTCGCGACGCCGAGTCCGACTTGCTTTACCACCACTCGCGCCGGGTGTTTCTGTTCGGCGCCCTGAGCGGTGAGCGCAAGCAGTTGGCCTACGATCCGGAAATGCTCTACGTCGGCGCCATGTTCCATGACCTGGGCCTGGTGGAAGGTCATCGCACGGACAACGAGCGCTTCGAAGTCGATAGCGCCAACGCTGCCAAAGCGTTCCTCAAGCCTTATGGTTTGTCGGATGGCGATATCGAGCAGGTGTGGCTGTCGATCGCCCTGCACACCACGCCGGGCGTGCCGCAACACTTGCGGCCTAACGTGGCATTGGTCACGGCCGGTGTGGAAATGGATGTGCTGGGTATCGATTACGCCGCGTTTCCCACCGTGCAGCGGGAAGCGGTGGTGCATGCGCATCCACGGGGCGAGGGGTTCAAGGAATGCATCCTGTGTGCGTTCGCCAATGGCTTCAAACACAAACCGGACACCACGTTCGGCACGGTAAACGCGGATGTGCTGGTGGACAGCGAGCCGGGGTTCAAGCCGATGAACTTCGTCGAGATCATCCGCAAATCCCCTTGGGTTTCCTAAAACGACTGTGGGAGCGGGCTTGCTCGCGAAGAGGCCGTGTCAGTCGATGGAGATGTCGACTGACAGACCGCTTTCGCGAGCAAGTCGAATCGTCGCACCGCCGCTCCCACATGGGATTCGGGTTGACCACAGAGTTGTGATCAACCCGTCAAGCTCAAGCCGCTTCCGGCGCCTGGGCGCGACGCACATCCGGTTGTTTCCAGGAGTCGGCAGCACTTTCTTCGATCGCCTGCTGAATCGCACGCTTGCGCGCTTCTTCGGCACGGCGGCTGAAGAACCAGACCAGGAAGGTCATCAGCGAAACCGCCAGCAGAATCAGGCTGGCCACGGCGTTGATCTCGGGTTTGACCCCCAGACGCACCGCCGAGAACACTTCCATCGGCAGGGTCGTCGAACCCGGACCGGACACGAAGCTCGCCAGCACCAGGTCATCCAGGGACAGGGCAAACGACATCATGCCGCCGGCACCCAGCGATGGCGCGATCATCGGGATGGTGATCAGGAAAAACACCTTCCACGGCCGCGCACCGAGGTCCATGGCCGCCTCTTCGATGGACAAGTCCAGCTCACGCAAGCGCGCCGACACCACCACCGCCACATACGCCGCACAGAACGTGGTGTGAGCGATCCAGATGGTGACGATGCCACGCTCCTGCGGCCAACCGATCATCTGCGCCATGGCCACGAACAGCAGCAACAGCGACAGACCGGTGATCACTTCGGGCATCACCAGCGGCGCGGTGACCAGGCCACCGAACAACGTGCGTCCCTTGAAGTGGGTGATCCGAGTCAGGACGAACGCCGCCAACGTACCCAGCGCCACCGCCGCCACCGCCGTGTAGCAAGCGATTTCCAGCGAGCGCACCACCGAGCCCATCAGTTGCGTGTTATCCATCAAGCCGACGTACCACTTTATCGACCAGCCCCCCCATACCGTCACCAGTTTGGAGGCGTTGAACGAGTAGATCACCAGGATCAGCATCGGCGCGTAGATGAACAGCAAGCCCGCGATCAGCATGAAACTCGAGAAACGGAAGCGCTTCATTCTTTACCCTCCATTTCTTTGGCCTGACTACGGTTGAACAGGATGATTGGCACAATCAGGATCAGCAGCATGACCACCGCCAGCGCAGAGGCCACCGGCCAGTCACGGTTGTTGAAGAACTCTTGCCAGAGCACTTTACCGATCATCAGGGTTTCCGGACCGCCGAGCAGTTCCGGGATCACGAACTCGCCCACCACCGGAATGAACACCAGCATGCAACCGGCGACGATGCCGTTCTTGGACAATGGAATGGTGATCTTCCAGAAGCTATTGAACGTGCTCGAACCCAGGTCCGATGCGGCTTCCAGCAGACTGTTGTCGTGCTTCACCAGGTTGGCGTAGAGCGGCAGGATCATGAACGGCAGGTACGAATACACCACGCCGATGTACACGGCGAGGTTGGTGTTGAGGATCTGCAGCGGTTCGTCGATCCAGCCCATGGTCATCAGGAAACCGTTGAGCAAGCCGTTGTTGCTGAGGATGCCCATCCACGCGTAGACGCGGATCAGGATCGCGGTCCAGGTCGGCATCATGATCAGCAGCACCAACACCGTTTGCATCTCTTTACGGGCACTGGCGATGGCATAGGCCATCGGGTAGCCGATCAGCAAACAGAGGATGGTGCTGATCAGCGCCATCTTCAACGAACCGAGGTAAGCGGCGATGTACAACTCGTCGCCGGCCAGCATCGCGTAGTTGCCGAGGTTGAGCAGCACCTGCAGCTTCTGGTCAACGAAATTGTAGATCTCGGTGTACGGCGGAATGGCTACGTCGGCTTCAGCGAAGCTGATCTTCAGGACGATGAAGAACGGCAGCATGAAGAACAGGAACAGCCAGATGAACGGAACCCCGATGACCAGCTGGCGGCCACCGGGAATTATTCGATTGAGGCGGCGTTTGAATTTGCGCATGTTCATGAGCGAAGTACCACGCCGCTGTCGTCTTCCCAGTACACGTAGACCTGATCACCCCAAGTTGGGCGCTGGCCGCGGCGCTCGGCGTTGGCGACGAACGACTGGACGATCTTGCCGCTCGGCAGCTCGACGTAGAACACCGAGTGACCGCCGAGGTAGGCGATGTCGTGCACCTTGCCGCTGGACCAGTTGTATTCGCAGGTCGGCATGGTCGGGGTCACCAGCAGTTTTTCCGGACGGATCGCGTAGGTCACGGATTTGTCCTGCACCGAGGTGCTGATGCCGTGGCCCACGTAGATCTTCCGGTCGAGATCCTTGCAGGTGATGATCGCGTGGCCTTCGGCGTCGTCGATCACTTCACCGTCGAAGATGTTGACGTTGCCGATGAACTCGCAGACCAGGCGGCTGGTCGGGGTTTCGTAGATGTCGATCGGGCTGCCGATCTGGGCGATCCAGCCCAGGTGCATGATCGCGATGCGCTCGGCCATGGTCATGGCCTCTTCCTGGTCGTGGGTCACCATGACGCAGGTTACGCCGACGCGCTCGATGATCTCCACCAGCTCCAGCTGCATTTGCGAACGCAGCTTCTTGTCCAGCGCACCCATCGGTTCGTCGAGCAGCAACAGCTTCGGCCGCTTGGCGAGAGAACGCGCCAGGGCCACACGTTGACGC
The DNA here is from genome assembly GCF_059695935.1 of Pseudomonas sp. LBUM1660. Lineage (NCBI taxonomy): Bacteria > Pseudomonadati > Pseudomonadota > Gammaproteobacteria > Pseudomonadales > Pseudomonadaceae > Pseudomonas > Pseudomonas sp. LBUM1660. The sequence goes on from NZ_CP166795.1 coordinate 6,020,411, forward strand.
TGACCGCCAGACAACTGATGCGGCTTGCGCTTGGCGTACTGGCTCATCTGTACCAGCTTGAGCATATCGGCTACGCGAGCATCGATTTCCGCGCCGGAAAGCTTGTCCTGCTTGAGGCCGAACGCGATGTTCTGCGCCACGGTCATGTGCGGGAACAACGCATAGGACTGGAACATCATGTTGATCGGCCGCTCGTACGGCGGCATGTCAGTGATGTCTACGCCATCGAGGAAAATGCGCCCCTCCGTGGGCCGTTCGAAGCCTGCGAGCATGCGCAGCAACGTGGACTTGCCCGATCCCGAACCGCCGAGCAGAGCGAAAATCTCGCCTTTCTTGATTTCCAGGGACACATCGTCCACGGCAATCGTCTCGTCGAACTTCTTCGTGACCCGGTCGATTTTGACCAGCACCTGTTTAGGTGTCTGGTCGCCCTCGAGGGCTTTCTTATAGGCGCCGGAGGCAACTGCCATTTACGAAACTCCCAGAAAAAAAGAGTGCAGTTCGCTCAAGGTGAGCCAACCTTGGATAGTTTGAGCCTTGAAGCTATTTACCCGACTTGACCTTGGTCCAGCTGCGGGTCATCAAACGTTGAATGTTTGGTGGTAACTCGACCGACACGTAGGTCTTGTCGAGGACGGCTTGCGGTGGATAAACCGACTCGTCGGTGCGAATGGACTGTTCCATCAATTTGTCCGAGCCCGGGTTGGGGTTCGCATAGCCAACAGAATCACTGACCTGTGCGATCACCTCGGGTTTCAACAAATAGTTGATGAAGGCGTGGGCTTCTTTGACGTTGGCTGAATCCTTCGGAATCGCCAGCATGTCGAACCACAGCGCCCCACCCTCTTTTGGAATGGTGTAGGCCACGTTCACGCCTTTGCCGGCTTCGGATGCGCGGGCCTTGGCCTGAAACATGTCACCGGAGAAACCGATGGCGATGCAGATGTCGCCGTTGGCGAGGTCCGCGATGTATTTGGAGGAGTGGAAGTACGTCACGTAAGGGCGCACCGCCAGCAACTTGGCTTCGGCCTTTTTGTAATCTTCGGGGTTGGTGCTGTTGGCGTTGAGGCCCATATAGTTGAGGACGGTGGGCATCATTTCATCGGCGGAATCGAGGAACGCCACGCCGCAAGCGTGCAGCTTCTTGATGTTCTCCGGTTCGAATACCGCGCTCCAGGAGTCGATCTTGTCGACGCCCAGCACCGCCTTGATCTTGTCGACGTTGTAACCGATGCCGTTGGTGCCCCACAGGTAAGGCACGGCGTATTGGTTACCCGGATCGTTTTGCTCAAGACGCTTGAGCAGTACCGGATCGAGGTTGGAATAGTTAGGCAGCTTCGACTTGTCGAGCTTCTGGAAGGCGCCCGCCTTGATCTGCTTGCCCAGGAAGTGGTTGGACGGCACGACCACGTCGTAACCGGTACGCCCTGCCAGCAACTTGCCTTCCAGGGTTTCGTTAGAGTCGAAGACGTCGTAGACCGGTTTGATGCCGGTCTCTTTCTGGAAATCGGCCAGGGTGGTCGGGCCGATGTAGTCCGACCAGTTATAAATATGCACAGTGCCGGCGGCCTGGACACTGACAGCGAGTGTCAGCCCGGCGCCGACCAGCATGGCATTGCGCAACAAAGAAAAAATAGGCAAGTGGAGGTCCTCTAAAATTAGTTGGGCCCAAGTTGCCCCGCGTTACATGACAGTCATGGCTGCCCAGCAACAAAACCGGCGCGCAACTTACCCTCGAAAAACCGTTCCAGCAAACTTTATGAAGATCTGTAGCAGCTGCCGCAGGCTGCGTTCAGCTGCGGAGCAGTTGTGCTGTTGAAAAAGCGGAGGCCCTTCGGACCTCAACGCAGCCTTCGGCAGCTGCTACAGGGTTTTACTTATTTACCCGATTTAATTTTGGTCCAGCTGCGCGTCATGATCCGCTGGGTCGCGGCCGGCAAGTCGGCAATCGCGTACAGCTTGGCCAACACGTCTGCCGGCGGGTAGATACCTGGATCGCTGGTGATTTCTTTATCAACCAAAGCGGTGGCGGCTGCGTTACCGTTCGGGAAACGTACGGCGTTGGTGATTTCGGCCATGATTTCCGGCTTCTGCAGGAAGGTCATGAACTTGTAGGCGCCTTCGACGTTTTCGGCATCTTTAGGGATGGCGACCATGTCGTAGAAGCTGCCGGCACCTTCTTTCGGAATGTTGTAGCTGACTTTCACCTTGTCACCGGCTTCAGCCGCGCGGGACTTGGCCTGGTAGATGTCACCCGAGTAACCCACGGCCACGCAGATGTTGCCGTTGGCCAGGTCGGAGATGTACTTGGACGAGTGGAAGTAGCCCACCGAAGGACGAATCTTCAGGAACAGTGCTTCGGCTTCGGCCAGTTGTTTTTTGTCCTGGCTGTCGGTTGGATAGCCCAGGTAGTGCAACGCCACCGGAATCATCTCGGTTGGCGAATCGAGGAAACTGATACCGCACGACTTCAACTTGGCGGCGTTTTCAGGTTTGAACAGCAGGTCCCAGGAATTGGTTGGCGCATCGGCACCCAGTGCAGCCTTGACCTTCTCGGCGTTGAAGCCGATGCCGATCGAACCCCACATGTACGGGAAAGCGTGTTCGTTGCCCGGGTCGCTCACCGATACCGCTTTGAGCAGGTCGGTGTTCAGGTTTTTCCAGTTAGGCAGCTTGGACTTGTCCAGCTTCTGGTAAACGCCGGCCTTGATCTGCTTGGCCAGGAAGTTGTTCGACGGCACGACGATGTCGTAACCGGACTTGCCTGCCAGCAACTTGGCTTCCAGGGTTTCGTTACTGTCGAATACGTCGTAGACAACCTTGATGCCGGACTCGGTTTCGAACTTCTTGATGGTGTCCGGTGCGATGTAGTCGGACCAGTTATAGACGTGCAACACCTTGTCGTCCGCCTGAACCGCACCCGCCATTATGCCCATCAGGGACAGGGCGAGGAGTGTCTTGCCAGCAAGCTTTTTTCCTAATGCCTTCATGCGTAATGCTCCAAATTTTTTCTTTTTTGAACCACTTTGTTCAGCGGCCGAACCCGGACAACTGGAACCGCGGCTAGTCTGGCAAGATCCGAGGCGGTCTTTCAAGGAAAGGCCTCCCTTTAGAACTGCTCTGAGCGAAAGTTTCATGACTCCCGCCCAGAGCCTAGCACTTAGCCCTGCAACGCACTCAGGGTCAGGTCCAGGCACTTGCGTGCCTTGGTTACCAGCTCATCGATTTCAGCCTTGGTAATCACCAGCGGCGGAGCAATGATCATGGTGTCCCCCACGGCACGCATGATCAGGCCGTTTTCGAAGCAGAACGTGCGGCAGATCATGCCGACGCCCTTGCCTTCGTAACGCTTGCGAGTGGCCTTGTCCTGAACCAGCTCAATGGCCCCCAACAGACCGACCCCACGCACTTCCCCCACCAACGGGTGATCGTTCAGTTCCCGTAGACGCTTTTGCAAATAGGGTGCCGTTTCCGCATGAACGCGCTCGATAATTTTTTCTTCGCGCAGGATGCGGATGTTTTCCAGTGCCACCGCCGCGGCCACCGGGTGCCCGGAATAGGTGAAACCGTGGTTGAAATCGCCACCTTCGTTGAGCACCGCGACCACTTCGTCACGCACGATCAGACCACCCATCGGGATGTAGCCGGAGGTCAGGCCTTTGGCGATGGTCATCATGTCGGGCTTGAGGTCGTAGAAATCGGAACCGAACCACTCACCGGTGCGGCCGAAACCACAGATCACTTCGTCTGCCACGAACAGAATGTCGTACTTGGCGAGGATTTCCTTGATGCGCGGCCAGTAGGTCTCTGGCGGAATGATCACGCCGCCGGCGCCCTGGATTGGCTCGGCAATAAAGGCACCGACGTTGTCCACGCCGATTTCCAGAATCTTTTCTTCCAGCTGATTGGCCGCCCATACACCGAACTCTTCCGGTGTCATGTCGCCGCCTTCAGCGAACCAGTACGGCTGGGCGATGTGGACGATGCCCGGGATCGGCAAGTCGCCTTGTTCGTGCATGTAGGTCATGCCACCCAGGCTCGCGCCGGCCACGGTGGAACCGTGATAGCCGTTCTTGCGGCTGATGATGACTTTCTTCTTCGGCTGGCCCTTGATCGCCCAATAGTGGCGGACCATCCGCAGCATGGTGTCGTTGCCTTCGGACCCGGAACCGGTGAAGAACACGTGGTTCATGCCTTGCGGCGCGATGTCGGCGATGGCCTTGGCCAGTTCCAGCACCGGCGGGTGAGCGGTCTGGAAGAACAGGTTGTAGTATGGCAATTCGCGCATTTGTTTGCTGGCGGCATCGGCCAGTTCATCGCGACCGTAGCCAATCGCAACGCACCACAGGCCGGCCATGCCGTCGAGGATCTTGTTGCCTTCGCTGTCCCAGAGGTAAACACCCTTGGCGCTGGTGATGATCCGCGGGCCTTTCTCTTTCAGCTGTTTGAAGTCGCTGAATGGGGCCAAGTGGTGATCGTTGCTCAGGGCTTGCCATTCACGGGTTTGCGGGTTGTTGCTGGTCATTCGAATTCTCCTAAGATTTCGGTAAAGGGCGCCGCCAAGTGCAGCGACGCCCGGCGCATCAGACGGCGAAGAGCAGGAATTCCCGCTCCCACGAACTGATGACGCGCTTGAAGTTTTCATGCTCGGCCCGCTTGACCGCGACGTAGCCAGTGATGAATTTCTTGCCCAGGTATTTCTCGACGGTCGCGCTGTTTTCCATGCGTTCCAGCGCGTCTTCGATGGTCAGTGGCAGGCGCAGGTTGCGGCGTTCATAGCCACGGCCCACCACCGGCGCACTCGGGTTCAAGCCTTCGACCATGCCGATGTAACCGCAGAGCAGGCTCGCGGCAATCGCCAGGTACGGGTTGGCGTCGGCGCCCGGCAGGCGGTTTTCCACCCGACGGTTTTGCGGCCCGGCATCCGGAACCCGCAGGCCCACAGTGCGGTTCTCTTCGCCCCACTCCACGTTCACCGGCGCCGAGGTGTCCGGCAGGAAGCGGCGGAACGAGTTGACGTTGGGTGCGAACAGCGGCAACAACTCGGGGATAAGCTTCTGCAAACCACCGATGTGGTGCAGGAACAATTGGCTCATGCTCCCGTCTTCATTGGAGAAAACGTTCTTGCCGGTTTCGATGTCGATGATGCTCTGGTGCAAGTGCATCGCACTGCCCGGCTCGCCGGTCATGGGCTTGGCCATGAAGGTGGCCGCCACGTCGTGCTTGAGCGCAGCTTCGCGCATAGTGCGTTTGAAGATCAGGATCTGGTCGGCCAGGGACAGGGCATCGCCGTGACGGAAGTTGATTTCCATCTGCGCCGTGCCGTCCTCGTGGATCAACGTGTCGAGGTCCAGTTCCTGCAATTCGCACCAGTCGTAGACGTCCTCGAACAGCGGATCGAATTCGTTTGCCGCCTCAATGGAGAACGACTGACGACCGATTTCCGGGCGCCCGGAACGGCCAATCGGCGGTTGCAGCGGGTAGTCAGGGTCGTCACTGCGTTTGGTCAGGTAAAACTCCATTTCCGGCGCCACGATCGGCTGCCAGCCTTTGTCGGCATAGAGTTTCAGGACCTTTTTAAGCACATTGCGCGGCGACAGCTCGATCGGGTTGCCCTGCTTGTCGTAAGTGTCGTGGATCACCTGGGCGGTCGGCTCAATGGACCAAGGCACCAGGTAAACCGCGTTCTGGTCGGGGCGGCAGATCATGTCGATGTCGGCCGGGTCAAGCAGTTCGTAATAGATGTCGTCTTCGACATAGTCGCCGGTCACGGTCTGCAACAGAACGCTCTCGGGCAGGCGCATGCCTTTTTCGGCAATGAACTTGTTGGTCGGCGAAATCTTACCCCGGGTGATCCCGGTCAAGTCGGCGATCATGCATTCGACTTCTGTGATCTTGTGGTCTTTCAACCAATCGGTGAGCTGGTCGAGGTTGTTACTCATAAATGCCTCTTAGGCTGAGTTTCCTGACTCTAATAAGTCAGGCGTTGTTTGACGCATGGGCGTCGCGTGATACAGATTGCCACTGCAATAGCCGCGCACAACTACCCACTCGGGTAATGGCGTGGGACAGCGATAGCGTAGTTGCGCGTGCAGAATCATGAGCAGAAGCCGACGCATTGGTCGGGCCGACTGGATAAAACGGTTCTATATTGGAAAGAGAGCCAGTAAAGAGAATGTCGTGCAGACCGTCCAGAATATCGGACGGCGCCAGCAGGTTCGCCGGGGAAGAAAGAGTCGGCGGCACGCCTGTGGCAACGCTTGCCTTGGCGTGGACGCAACGATCGCCACTGATGTGATAAGCATGCAGACCGATCTGCCTTGAGCAGATGGCGACGCCGATTAACGGCAGGCGAGACATGAAGCACCCCGGTATTATTGCTGTTATGGGTTTGAATCGAGCTTAGCCTTGTTCATTTTTTTACACAACACCCCCGTAAAAAATACAACACGGTCCGCTCAAGCTCGCGGGCGCCAAAGCGCTCAAAGGCATAAAAACGCCCCAAACTGCCTCAAAAAAGCCCTGCGAGCGCTTTTTTAGGGCAAAAAAGGCCTCGCTTGACTTCGGCATGCCGTTCGGGTTGACTGAAACCCGAAGAGATCAATGATTGATATTTTTAACAACAAAGGTGTTGCATCATGTCGGTACCCCCGCGTGCCGTTCAGCTTAACGAAGCGAACGCGTTCCTTAAGGAACATCCTGAGGTTCTGTACGTTGACCTTCTGATTGCGGATATGAATGGTGTGGTGCGCGGCAAGCGCATTGAACGCACCAGCCTCCACAAGGTTTACGAGAAAGGCATCAACCTGCCGGCCTCTCTATTTGCTCTGGATATCAATGGCTCGACGGTGGAAAGCACCGGCCTGGGTCTGGACATCGGCGATGCTGACCGAATCTGCTATCCAATCCCTGACACCCTGTGCAATGAACCCTGGCAGAAGCGCCCTACCGCGCAACTGTTGATGACCATGCACGAACTCGAAGGCCAGCCGTTCTTTGCCGACCCGCGAGAAGTGCTGGCCAATGTGGTTCGCAAGTTCGACGAGATGGGCCTGACCATCTGCGCCGCGTTCGAACTGGAGTTCTACCTGATCGACCAGGAGAACGTGAACGGTCGTCCGCAACCGCCGCGCTCGCCGGTGTCCGGCAAACGCCCGCATTCGACTCAGGTGTACCTGATCGACGACCTCGACGAATACGTCGACTGCCTCCAGGACATTCTGGAAGGTGCGAAAGAGCAAGGCATCCCTGCCGACGCGATCGTCAAGGAAAGTGCCCCGGCGCAGTTCGAAGTGAACCTGCACCACGTAGCCGACCCGATCAAGGCTTGCGACTACGCAGTCCTGCTCAAGCGTCTGATCAAGAACATCGCCTACGACCATGAGATGGATACCACCTTCATGGCCAAGCCTTACCCGGGCCAGGCGGGCAACGGTCTGCACGTACACATTTCGATTCTTGATAAAGATGGCAAAAACATTTTTGCCAGCGAGGATCCCGAGCAGAACGCCGCACTGCGTCACGCGATCGGCGGTGTGCTCGAGACCCTACCGGCGCAGATGGCTTTCCTCTGCCCGAACGTCAACTCCTACCGTCGTTTCGGCGCACAGTTCTACGTGCCGAACTCGCCGTGCTGGGGCCTGGACAACCGTACCGTAGCGATCCGCGTTCCAACCGGTGCCGCAGATGCCGTGCGCATCGAACACCGTGTGGCCGGTGCCGACGCCAACCCGTACCTGCTGATGGCTTCGGTCCTGGCAGGCGTGCACCACGGTTTGACCAACAAGATCGAGCCCGGCGCACCCGTGGAAGGCAACTCCTACGAGCAGAACGAGCAGAGCCTGCCGAACAACCTGCGTGATGCATTGCGCGAGCTGGACGACAGCGAAGTCATGGCCAAGTACATCGATCCGAAATACATCGATATCTTTGTGGCTTGTAAGGAAAGCGAGCTGGAGGAGTTTGAACACTCCATCTCTGACCTTGAGTACAACTGGTACCTGCATACCGTGTAAGCGGTTGCAGTAAAAAGCAAACGCCGCAGGCTTCAGAGCCTGCGGCGTTTTTTTATGGCTGAACACTCACTTGGTGGCGAGGGGATTTATCGTCGCTGTATGGATCTGCGTACAATGCCCGCTGCCCCGCAGGAGACTCCAATGACGCGCACCGCCACCATTCGCAAACCCCGCGCCCGCAGCCAGGCCCGGATCGATTCGATACTCGATGCCGCCCGCACGCTGCTGGCGGCCGAAGGTGTGGCCAGCCTGTCGATCTACAGCGTCGCCGAACGCGCGGAGATCCCGCCCTCTTCCGTCTACCATTTCTTCGCCAGCGTCCCGGCCCTGCTCGAAGCCTTGACGGCCGACGTCCACGCCGCGTTCCGCGCCTGCCTGCAAGCGCCCATCGATCATCACGCCCTCAACGGCTGGCGCGACCTGTCGCGAATCGTGGAGCAGCGCATGCTCGACATCTATGGCGAAGACGCCGCCGCCCGGCAACTGATCCTCGCCCAGCACGGTCTGACCGAAGTTACCCAGGCTGACCGACAGCACGACATCGAACTCGGTGACCTGATGCACAAGCTGTTCGATCATCACTTCGAACTGCCAAGGCTGCCCAAGGATGTCGACGTGTTTGCGTTGGCCATGGAGCTCGGTGACCGCGTCTATGCGCGCTCGGTGCAGCAGCATGGGCAGATCACCCCGCGCATGGCCGAGGAAGGGATGCGGGTGTTTGATGCGTATCTGGGACTGTATTTGCCGCCGTACTTGCCAAAGCGCGCCATTTCCGCCTGATCTCTGTGGCGGCGGCGATGGCCGCACCGCCGAATTCATTGACTCACATGCATAAAAAACCCCGAAGGGTTCACACCCTCCGGGGTTGCTCAAAGTGCACGCCCTTACAGCTTGGCGATCGACACCTCGGTGGATTTCACAAACGCGATCACTTCGCTGCCGACCACCAGTTCCAGTTCTTTCACTGAACGCGTGGTGATCACGGAAGTAACGATGCCGGAGGCGGTCTGTACGTCGATTTCCGACAGTACGTCGCCCAATACAATTTCCTTGATCGAGCCTTTGAACTGGTTACGAACGTTGATGGCTTTGATAGTCATGATGTTGATTCCTGTCATTGGATAAGGCGGGTTATTGCGCCCAACGCAGTTGCGTAGGCAAGGGTGAAACAGGTTCCGGTTCCGGCGGTTCGCCGGGCAGCGCCAGCACGCGATTGAGGACTTCGGTTTCCAGCGCCGCCAGCCGATGGGAGCCACGGACCCGAGGGCGCGGCAGCTCAACGTGCAGGTCGAGGCCGACTTCGCCCTCTTCGATCAGGATCACCCGATCGGCAATCGCCACCGCTTCGCTGACGTCGTGAGTCACCAGCAACACGGTGAAGCCGTGCTTCTGCCAGAGCCGTTCGATCAGTTGCTGCATTTCGATTCGGGTCAGGGCATCCAGCGCGCCCAAGGGTTCGTCGAGCAGCAGCAAGCGCGGTTGATGAATCAGCGCACGGGCCAGGGCCACGCGTTGCTTCTGGCCACCGGACAATGCGGCGGGCCACTCATTGGCGCGATCCGCCAGGCCGACCGATTCCAAGGCTTCCAGCGCTTGAGGCCGCCAGTTGCCCTTGAGCCCGAGGCCGACGTTGTCGATGACCTTCTTCCACGGCAGCAAACGCGCTTCCTGGAACATCAGTCGGGTGTCTTCCCGCGCATCGCTCAGCGGCGCGGAGCCTGCGAGCAATTCACCACCGGTGGGTTTGTCGAGACCGGCGAGCAAGCGCAGCAAGGTACTTTTGCCACAACCGCTACGACCGACCACGGCAACAAACTGACCCGCCGGGATGTGCAGATCGATCTCACGCAGCACTTGCCGCGAGCCAAAGGTTTTTTGCAGTTTGCGCACCACCAGCGGAATCCCGCGCAGCAGGCGTGGAGGTTGTTGAGCCGTCATGCCGCACCTCCTTTAACAACCTGATAGGCCGGGTGCCAGCGCAACCACACGCGTTCAAGTCCACGGGCCGCGAGGTCGGCAAGCTTGCCCAGTACGGCGTACATCAGGATCGCCAGCACCACCACGTCTGTCTGCAAAAACTCCCGGGCATTCATGGCCAGGTAGCCGATGCCGGAGCTGGCGGAAATGGTTTCCGCGACGATCAGCGTCAACCACATGAAGCCCAGTGCGAAGCGCACCCCCACCAGAATCGAAGGCAGCGCACCCGGCAGAATCACCTGGCGAAACAGGCTGAAACCGGACAAGCCATAACTGCGCGACATTTCCACCAACGCCGGATCGACGTTGCGGATGCCGTGATAAGTGTTGAGGTAGATCGGAAACAATGTGCCCAACGCCACCAGAAAAATCTTCGCCGACTCGTCGATGCCGAACCACAGGATCACCAACGGAATCAGCGCCAGGTGCGGCACGTTGCGGATCATCTGCACCGAACTGTCGAGCAGGCGCTCGCCCCACTTCGACAGACCGGTGATGAAACCCAAGGCCAGACCGATGCCGCCGCCAATGGTGAAGCCCAAGGCTGCACGCCAGCCGCTGATCGCCAGGTGCGTCCAGATTTCACCGCTGCGCACCAGGCTCACGCCGGCCTCGATCACGGCGATCGGCGCCGGCAGAATCCGTGTCGACAACCAGCCCGCCGACACCGACAACTGCCACACCGCCAGCAGCAACACCGGCAACGCCCAAGGCGCGAGGTTATGGATAATTCTCTTCATGGCGCGCCTCAGCTCTGGGACGCGGCTTTGGGAAGAATGTCGTTGGCGACCATCTCACCGAACGGGCTGACGTAATTGGCGCCCTGGGGCAGCTCCGGACGTTCGATGTCGAGGTGCGGGAACAACAATTCCGCAACTCGGTACGACTCTTCCAGGTGTGGATAACCGGAGAAGATGAAGGTATCGATGCCCAGGTCCGCGTATTCCTTCACGCGGGCAGCCACGGTCGGTCCGTCGCCCACCAACGCCGTACCGGCACCGCCACGCACCAGGCCGACACCGGCCCACAGGTTGGGGCTGACTTCGAGGTTGTCGCGGCTTCCGCCGTGCAGCGCGGCCATGCGTTGCTGGCCGACCGAATCGAAGCGCGCCAGCGAAGCCTGGGCACGGGCGATGGTTTCGTCGTCCAGATGAGAGATCAGCCGATCCGCCGCTTGCCAGGCTTCGGCGGTGGTTTCGCGGACGATCACATGCAATCGAATGCCGAAACGCACAGTGCGACCGAGCTTCGCGGCTTTGGCGCGCACTTGTTCAATTTTCTCGGCAACGGCTGCCGGTGGTTCGCCCCAGGTCAGGACCATTTCCACCTGCTCGGCCGCGAGGTCTTGCGCCGCTTCCGACGAGCCCCCGAAGTACAGCGGCGGACGCGGTTGCTGGATCGGTGGATAGAGCAACTTGGCGCCTTTCACGCTGATGTGCTGGCCGTCGTAATCAACGGTTTCGCCCTCCAGCACGCGACGCCAGATGCGGGTGAATTCCACCGAGGCTTGATAGCGCTCTTCGTGGCTGAGGAACAAACCGTCGCCGGCCAATTCTTCTGGATCACCGCCGGTCACCAGATTGAACAGCGCACGGCCGCCGGATAAGCGATCCAGGGTCGCTGCCTGACGCGCGGCCACCGTCGGGGAAATGATCCCGGGGCGCAGCGCGACTAGGAACTTCAAGCGCTGGGTCACCGGGATCAGCGACGCCGCCACCAGCCACGAGTCTTCGCAGGAGCGACCGGTGGGAATCAACACCCCGCCGAAGCCCAGGCGATCCGCCGCTTGGGCGATTTGTTGCAGGTATCCGTGGTCGACGGCGCGGGCGCCTTCGGCGGTGCCAAGGTAATGGCCGTCGCCGTGGGTAGGCAGGAACCAGAAAATATTGAGGCTCATGGAGTGGTCTCCTTGGGGAATCGGATTACTGCGCTTTGGCAACGGCGGCCGGTGGCGTCCAGATCACGTCTTTGATGCTCAACTGTTTCGGAATCAGCTTGAGCTGGTAGAAGCTGTCGGCGATTTTCTGTTGGGCGGCGACCACTTCAGGCGTGAGGAACAGGGCGCCGTAGCCCTGGCGTTTCACCGAAGTCAGGGTGATGTCCGCCGGCAGGCCGAGCAGTGGCGAAACCTGCTTGGTCACGTCTTCGGGATTGGCTTTGGACCACTCGCCGACAGCGCGCACTTCTTCCACGAGGGTCTTGATCACCTCAGGATTCTTCTGCGCATATGGCTTGGTCGCGAGGTAGAACTGGTGGTTGTCGACGATGCCCTGACCATCGCGCAGGGTGCGCGCTTGCAGTTGCTGTTCGGCGGCAGCCTGGTACGGGTCCCAGATCACCCACGCATCGACGCTGCCACGTTCGAACGCAGCGCGGGCATCGGCCGGCGGCAGGAATACTGTCTGGATGTCAGTGTATTTGAGGCCGGCGTCTTCCAGTGCGCGGACCAGCAAGTAATGGACGTTGGAGCCTTTGTTCAGTACGACTTTCTTGCCCTTGAGGTCCTGCACCGATTTGATCGGCGAGTCCTTCGGCACCAGGATCGCTTCGCTGTGAGGCGCGGGCGGTTCGTAGGCGACGTAGAGCAAATCGGCGCCGGCCGCTTGAGCGAATACCGGCGGGGTTTCGCCGGTGACGCCGAAGTCGATCGAGCCGACGTTCAAGCCTTCGAGCAGCTGCGGGCCGCCGGGGAACTCAGTCCATTGCACGTCCACGCCTTGGGCGGCGAGGCGTTTTTCGAGGGTGCCTTTGGCTTTGAGCAGCACCAAAGTGCCGTACTTCTGATAACCGATCCGAAGCGTCTCGGCCTGAGCTTGAGTAATGGCGCCGAAGGTGACAGCCGCTGCAAACAGAGCGACCAGACCACGACGCAAAATGACAGTGCGCATGGCGCTCTCCTTTTTGCAGTTGGGTTTTGGCTGCACCTGCTTGGCCGTTGGCGGCTGAGTAAGGTGGAGTGAAGCAAATTCGGGTGAGACTTAAATGCTCCAGCGAGCACTCAACAAACGTTCGTTCAACAGGTTCGGATCGAGCGGCTTCGGCCGTCGGGCCATGGCGCTGAAAAACAATTCCAGCGATTCAGTCAGTCGTTGTTCCAGCTCTGGCGCCAACTGCGCCTGGACGCTGCCTTCGCCGTAAGCGATCTGGCTGTCCACGGCAAAAATCCCGTGGAGCATTTCCTGGGCTTTGAGCGCCGACAGCACAGGCTTGAGCGCGTAATCCACCGCCAGCATGTGGGCGATACTGCCGCCGGTAGCCATGGGCAAAACCACTTTGTGGTCCAACGCACGCTCGGGCAGCAGGTCCAGCACGGTTTTCAGTGCGCCGGAGAACGACGCCTTGTAGACCGGGGTGGCGATCAACAGGCCGTCGGCATTTTCAATCTGTTGCAGCAGGTCGATCACCTTCGGGCTGTCGAAGCGTGCATGCAGCAAGTCTTCGGCCGGAAAGTCCCGCACCTGGTAACTCACCACTTCCACACCTTGCTCCTGCAACCAGCGTTGGGAGCGCTCCAGCAGCACCCCGGAACGGGAGCGTTGGCTGGGACTGCCACCGAGTGAGACGACCAGCATTCAGGCGATTCCTTGAACGGTGTTGGCGATTCGCGGATTGCGATCTCGCTGTGATGGAGGTGACCTTAACAGGCGATTGTTATATCCATAAATCATATTTATTCATTTGGTTATGCATTTTGGAGATATAAGAAAACGCTTCTTACGGGCGAAAAAAAAGGCCGTCGAAACGGCCTGAAATCCCCTGCTTTATGGAATTTGCATCGCTCTCCTGTAGGAGCGAGGCTTGCCCGCGAAGGCGACGTCACAGCCACTATCATTGTTGGATGTGATGGCCTCTTCGCGGGCAAGCCTCGCTCCTACAGGGAACAGTTTTTACTCAACGGTTGGGTTGCGGCGTCAGGCGCAGGTACGGTTTCACCGCGCGATAACCCTTGGGAAAGCGCTTCTTGATTTCGTCTTCATCCTTGAGCGACGGCACGATCACCACTTCATCGCCGTCCTGCCAGTTGGCCGGGGTGGCCACCTTGTAGTTGTCGGTGAGTTGCAGCGAGTCGATCACTCGCAGGATCTCATGGAAATTACGCCCGGTGCTCGCCGGGTACGTGATGGTCAGCCTGACCTTTTTGTTCGGGTCGATCACAAACAGCGAGCGCACGGTCAGCGTGTCATTGGCGTTCGGGTGGATCAGGTCATAGAGGTCCGAGACCTTGCGGTCCGCGTCGGCCAGGATCGGGAAGTTGACGAGGGTGTTCTGGGTTTCATTGATGTCCTCGATCCACTTGTGGTGCGAGTCCACCGGGTCCACGGACAGGGCGATGGCTTTCACACCGCGACGGGCGAATTCATCCTTCAGCTTTGCGGTGAAGCCCAGTTCGGTGGTGCACACCGGCGTGAAGTCTGCCGGATGGGAAAACAGCACGCCCCAGCTATCGCCCAGCCATTCGTGGAAACGGAGGGTGCCGGCGCTGGAATCCTGTTCGAAGTCGGGGGCGATATCGCCCAGTCTGAGGCTCATGGTGCTGCTCCTGGTGAGTGCTTGTCGGGCTCAACTGTGCCTGTGTTCCTTATGGTTTAAAAAGAATAAATATCGATTTATTTAGATCATAAGTAAATATTAAATATCTATTCACTGGACCTACGCGAGCATCAGGACGAACATCGCCCACAAGGTTCGAGAAGGCCTTGAGTTGTTGCACAGAGGGAGTTTTCACGGCGGGATTACGGGGGTGACCCCGCCTTGAAAACGCAAAAGCCCCGCCCGGCGAGATGCCGGGCGGGGCTTTTTTTCAGCGGTTACGCGAGCGCTATTACAACAGCGGGATCGAGTAGCTGAGGATCAGGCGGTTTTCGTCCTGGGAGCGAACGCCCGGGATGTTGGTGCGCCACGTAGCGTTTTTCCACATGAAACCAACGTTTTTCAACGGGCCTTCCGGTACGACGTAACCGACAGTCAGGTCGCGCTCCCACTCGGAAGCGTTGTTGGCCACTTGTGCGCCACGGGTGCCAACGGTATCGATGTCATCACCACGCAGGTAAACCATGCCCGCGGTCAGGCCTGGAATGCCGACTTTGGCGAAGTCAAACGAGTAGCGTGCTTGCCAGGTGCGTTCGCCGGCACGGCCGAACTTCTGGATTTGCATGTCGGTGATGGTGTAGTTCGACGAACCGTCGCCCTGGTTCAGCCAAGGGAAGTCGCTGCTGCCGTTGCTAACCTGATAACCGCCACCGAAGGTGTGACCGGCAACGGTGTACAGGAACAGGCCGCTGTACAGATTGTTGTCGACCTTGCCTTTGCCGCTAGGCACGCCGCTGTAGTTACCATTGCTGAAGTAAGCAGCGGTGTTGGCGTTGGCGCCGTCGTCCGAGCTGTTGAAATAACGCAGGTCAGATTTCAGAACGCCCGGGCCGATAGCCCAGTTGTGAACCAGACCCAGGAAGTGCTGCTTGTAGAAATCTTCCAGGTTGCCGTAGTAGTACTGGGCAGTCAGGTCTTTGGTGATTTTGTAGTCACCACCGGCATAGATGAACTTGTTGCTGTTGGCGATACGAGGGTTTGCACCACCGATCGACAGTTGCTCGTTGTTGCTGGAGTTACGACCTTTCACGTGCTCGATCTGACCACCGACCAGAGTCAGGTCCTTGATCTCGCCGGAAGTGATCTGGCCACCCTGCCAGGTTTGTGGCAGCAGACGACCGTCGTTGGTGACGATTACCGGGTTTTTCGGCTGCAGAGTACCCAGCTTCAATTCAGTCTGGGAGATCTTGGCTTTGGCGGTCAGACCCAGGCTGGAGAAGTTATCAACCGCTTCACCGTTCGACTTGCTTGGGAACACAGTGCCGCCGTAAGCCGCGCCGTTTGCCGCACCATTGGTGCCGCCGCCCGAATCCAGACGTACGCCCAGCAGGCCGATAGCGTCAACGCCGAAGCCCACAGTGCCTTGGGTGTAACCGGAGATGAAACGCAGATCGAAGCCTTGGCCCCATTCTTCGTTTTTGTTCGCGCCCGGACCATCACGGTTATCGGTGTTGATGTAGAAGTTACGCAGCCCCAAAGTAGCTTTGCTGTCTTCGATGAAACCGGCGGCGCCTGCCTGCTGCGCCAAAACCCCTACGGCCACAGCCAGGGCCAAGGTGGACTTGTTCATTTGTTTCGCTCCTATCGTTTCTAATACTTGTGTTCCTGGCCCTGGGTCGAATGCCCTGGATCCTAAGACGCGCAATTTTTGCCGAACTCTCTAGCCCGGTCTTTTTGGCCGCGCAGGATACATCTTCATAAAGCCAAAAAGAATTTTGTAATCCTTTTTCATAGCGTTTCAGAATATGCCTGCGCAGCACAGATCCGAGGTATCGGCTACAAATTCGATTCCTGAACCTGTTCTTCTAACGGGTGATTTATTTTGCTTAACGCCGGGTCTTGTGATGAATACCGGACGGGACCTACTTTAGGCGCTCACAGAACAAACCAAAAAGAATAATAAATACTCATTAGTGATGTTTTTGGAATATGCACGGACAAAAAAAAGCCTTGCCAACCGGCAAGGCTTTTTCTGACGACGCTTGTTACATGAAGCTGTAGGTGTAGTTGAAGATCAGACGGGTCTGATCCTGATCAAGGGTGCTGGTGTTGCCGCGATACATACCGTGACGCAGCGTCGTGCCAAACCCTTTGAGCGGACCCGTTTGAATCACGTAATCCACACGCAGGTCGGTTTCCCGCTCGTTCAGGTCCTTACCCACACCGCTGGTGGCCTTGATGTCCTGGCCATACAAGTAAGCAGCCGAAGCTTTCAAGCCTGGCACACCCAACGAAGCGAAGTCATAGGAATACTGGCCGTACGAGGTATTTTCACCGGCACGGATAAAGCTGCCGACCGTGGCGTCGGTGAACGAGTAGAAGCTGGCGCCGCCAGCACCTTCGTTGCGCCCTCTGCCGTCAACCACGTTGCCCTGGTTCAGGAAAACGAAGCCGCCGTCATCGCTGACACGCTGATGCCCGAGCAGAAACGCGCTGCCACCCAGGGTATAGGTGAATGTGGCGCTCCAGGTCTTGTTATCGACCACGCCCCTTTCCTTGGCGTAGCCGCTGTTGTTGTTGAACTGGTAGCCGGCGTCGCCATTCTTGCCGTCGGAGCTGCTGTCGAAGTAACGAAGATCGGTCTTGAACGACTGGTTGGGAGCGATCGGGTAGACGTGCACCAGGCCGAGGAAGTTCTGCTTGTAGTAGTTTTCCAGATTCGCGTAGTAGTACTGCAGCGTCAGCTCTTTGGTGACCGCCCAGTCTGCACCGGCGTAGCGGAACTGGTTGCTGTCCTGAGTGCCACCCGCCACGGCCAGGCCAGTGCTGTTGGAGGATGCACGACCTGTCGCATGCTCCAACTGACCTACGTTAAAGGTGAAGTTGTCGATTTCCTTCGAGGTGATGGTGCCACCTTCAAAGGTCTGTGGCAGCACGCGGCTGTCGTTCGCAATCAGGATCGGCATGTTTGGTTGCAGAGCGCCACCGTAGTGGGCCTCTGTCTTCGAGAATCGTGCCTTGACGTTGCCCGCTGCACGGCTCCACGAACTCTCTGCCGAACCATCGGAGTCGCTAGGGCTGAAGGAGTTATTGTCCGGGTGATGGCCCTTGCCACCGTCCAGATGGATACCGACCATTGCCTGGGCGTCGATACCGAAACCTACGACACCTTGAGTGAAGCCCGACCGGTAATCGAACTTCAGACCCTCGGCAGCCTCTCGTTGCCGGTTAGCAGGAGTCTTAGGACCTTCACGGTTGTCAGCGTCGAAATAATAGGTACGCGAACTAACGGAAGCCTTGCTGTCTTCGATAAAACCCGCGGCGCCTGCCTGCTGCGCCAAAACCCCTACGGCCACGGCCAAGGCCAAGGTGGACTTGTTCATTGTTTAGCTCCTCTCGTTTCTAATTCTTGTGTTCCTGGCCCTGGGTCGAATGCCCGGGATCCTAAGATGCGCGATTAGCGCCAGACCGTGACCCACAAGTCAATCGTAACTATATGTGTCTACGACCATGGTCTAATCCCCGATTTTTTGGTCCATGCAGGGTCTTGCGTTCGTTACAAACCCAAAAAGAATTGGTCAGTTCTTTTTTCATACCTTTTAGGAATGAAGCTCATCTCCATTCCTCGTCCCGTGCCAGAGCGGTCGGCTCATAAGCTAATTCCTAAAAGGTATTTGTTTTATGTTTTTTAGATCGATTAGCTTTGAAGCAGTTCGGAAACCACCCCCTACCGAAAGGCGGCGCCATGACAACAAAACGCGCACTATCCAGACCAATTGTTACAGTTTGTGTATCGCTATTATTTTCACTCAGCGCTCAGGCGACGAACCTCACCGTCGGTTATCAAACCGGCATCGACCCCAGCAAAGTCCCTCAGGCCGACGGCGTTTACGAAAAGACCATCGGCGAAAAAATCGACTGGCGTCGTTTCAACAGCGGACCGGAAGTGGTGACGGCGATTGCGTCCGGCGACGTGCAGATCGGCAACCTCGGCTCAAGCCCGCTGGCCGCGGCCGCCTCGCGCAATCTGCCGATTGTTGCTTTCATTGTTTCCGCGCAGATCAACGCCGCCGAAGCACTGGTGGTGCGTAACGGCAGCGGCATCGATAAACCGGAAGATTTGATCGGCAAGACGATCGCCACGCCGTTCGTTTCCACCTCCCACTACAGCCTGCTCGGCGCGCTCAAGCACTGGGGCCTGGACGCCTCGAAGGTCAAAGTGGTGAACCTGCAACCGGCGGAAATCGCTGCGGCCTGGAAGCGTGGAGACATTGATGGCGCGTTTGTCTGGTCGCCGGCGCTGGGGGAAATTCGCAAGACGGGCAAGACGTTGACCGACGCCGCACAAGTGGGTCAGTGGGGCGCACCGACGTTCGAGGTGTGGGTGGCGCGTAAGGATTTCGCCGAGAAGCATCCGGACGTTGTGGCGAAATTCGCCAGGGTCACCCTGGACTCGTTCGCCGACTATGCCGCGCATAAAGACAGCTGGACGGCTGACTCGGTGCCGGTGCAGAAAATCGCCAAATTGACCGGTGCTAACGCGGTGGATGTGCCGGAGTTACTGGCCGGCTCAACGTTCCCGGATGCCAAGGCCCAACAGACCACCGCGCTGCTGGACGGCGGCACGGCGAAGGCCATTGGCGAGACGGCGAAGTTCTTGAAGGAGCAAGGGAAGGTCGAGACGGTGTTGCCGGATTATTCAGCGTATGTCAGCGCGAAGTTCGTGCAGGAGTAACACACTACCCTGTAGGAGCGAGGCTTGCCCGCGAAGAGGCCATCACATCCAACACTCATGGTGGCTGTGACGACGCCTTCGCGGGCAAGCCTCGCGCCTACAGAGGATTTGGTTTAATGATCGTCCCACGCGGAGCGTGGGTGTCTAGTCCTGAAATAGGTTTACACCTGTTTCACCCCAACGCCCGATGCACCGCATCGGGCGTTTTGTATTTTAAGGACAGGTGCGGGCGTTCCTGGTTGTAGATCAGGATCGCTTCTCGCACCATTTGCTCCGCTTGCGCCAAGTCTGTCGGCCGGTGGAGTAATAGTTCTGTTTTCAAGATGCCGTTGACCCGCTCTGCCAAGGCGTTTTGGTAGCAGTCGTAGCCATCCGTCATCGAACACGTGATGCCATGCTTGGCGTGGAGCTTTTGATACAGCGCCGAGCAGTACTGGACTCCTCGATCCGAGTGATGGACCAGTTTCTGACGTGTTCGACGTGTCTTTAACGCCATGCGTAAGGCTTGGGCCACCGAGTCGGCATGCAGGCTGCCATGCACGTGATAACCGACAATTTTTCTTGAGAAGGCATCTGTGACCAGGCTCAGGTAGACCGGATCGTCACGCTGGGTGGACAGGTAAGTAATATCGGCCACCCAGACCTGTTCCGGACCGGTTGCAACGACTTGCTGCGGGCCTGGCTTTAGCAGATTGGGATGGCAGCGAAAGTGATGATGGCTGTCGGTCGTCTTGTGATACGCCCGTTTCCTGCGAACCAACTGCCGGTGCTCGCGCAGCACTTCAAACAAGCGATCCCGGCCAACATGCAACTCAGGTTTCTCATGCTCCGCGTGCATCAATGACTGGAGCTTGCGTGCGCCAATGCAGGGTTGGCGCACTCGGATTGCCTGCACAAACTTGATGAGTTTCTGATCTTGATCGACTCGCGCCCGATAGACGCGATCACGCTTGTAAAAGGCTTGGCGACTGATCCCCATAAACTGGCAAGCCCTGCTGACACTCAGGGTTTGGGTTTGCGCAACGACTTGCCGGGCCGCTTTTTTACAATGGATACGCCGTAGTCATTCTTCAGGACATCAACCACATCTTCAAAGAATTTGGCTTTCTGATTTGCTAGTGCCAGTTGCTCCTCAAGCTCTTTGATTCTCTGCTCGGGGGTCAAAGGCAAAGTTGGCTCGTCCATCGGTCGAGTCCTCTGCGTACGAATGGAGGCGCCTTGGCTCCAATCTTGTCGACCATGCTTGCGTAACCAGACCAACACCGTCGACCGACCTTGAATCCCATAACGCCGCTGAGCCTCTTTATAACTCAACTCGCCTTTTTCTACTTGGTCGACAACCGACAATTTAAAAGTCAGCGTGTAATCGCGCTGACTACGTTTTGCGCCCGTATCCATTGCACCTTCCTGATAAAAAGCCAGAAGGTGTAAACCTTATTCAGGACGAGACAGGGAAAGATCAAAAGCCTGCGGTTACAAGGCTTTTTCGAAGATCTTCGAATTACGCTGATAGTTGTACAGCGACGCTCGCGCTGACGGCAGGCGTTCGACGCTGCTCGGCACGAACCCACGCTCGCGAAACCAATGGGCAGTCCGGGTCGTCAGTACGAACAAGGTCTTCAACCCCTGAGCCCGGGCACGGGTTTCGATGCGCTCCAGCAGCTCATCACCACGACCGCCGTGGCGGTATTCCGGGTTGACCGCCAGACACGCCAACTCGCCAGCGTCCGAATCGGCAATCTGATACAACGCCGCACAAGCGATGATCATGCCTTCACGTTCAACCACGCTGAACTGCTCGATCTCGCGTTCCAGCACCTCGCGGGAACGACGCACCAGAATCCCCTGCTCTTCCAGCGGGCTGATCAGGTCCAGCAAACCACCGACGTCTTCGATGGCCGCTTCGCGCACGATCTCGAATTGCTCCTGGGCCACCAGCGTGCCGCCACCGTCACGGGTGAACAGTTCGGTCAGCAGCGCACCGTTTTCGGCGTAGCTGACGATATGGCTGCGAGCAACGCCGCCCCGGCAAGCTTCAGCCGCCGCATCCAGCAGCTCCGCCTGATAGTTGCTGCCCAGACGCTGCAAATGCGCCGGGACTTGTTGCGGACGCAGTTCACGCACCAGCCGACCGTTTTCATCGATCAAGCCGAGGTCAGCACCAAACAGCAGCAGTTTGTCCGCCCCCAGGTCGATGGCCGCGCGCGTGGCAACGTCTTCGCACGCGAGGTTGAAGATCTCACCGGTTGGCGAGTAGCCCAACGGCGACAGCAGCACGATGGAGCGCTCGTCCAGCAGACGATTGATGCCCTTGCGGTCGACCCGGCGCACTTCGCCGGTATGGTGATAGTCGACGCCTTCCAGCACGCCGATCGGCCGCGCCGTCACCAGATTGCCGCTGGCCACCCGCAGGCGCGAGCCCTGCATCGGCGACGAGGCCATGTCCATCGACAACCGCGCTTCGATGGCAATGCGCAACTGGCCGACCGCATCGATCACACACTCCAGGGTCGCCGCATCGGTGATGCGCATCCCGTGGTGGTAATGCGGGGTCAGGCCGCGAGCGGCGAGGCGGGTTTCGATTTGCGGACGGGAACCGTGAACCAGCACCAGCCGCACGCCCAGGCTGTGCAGCAGCACCAGGTCGTGGACGATGTTGCCGAAGTTCGGGTGCTCCACACCGTCGCCGGGCAGCATGACGACGAAGGTGCAATCACGGTGGGCATTGATGTAAGGCGAAGCGTGACGAAGCCAATTAACGTATTCGGGCATGAACCTGGGCCTGTAATAAATAGCAGCCAAAAAATGGGCGAAACTGAAAACGCACAGCGGGCTGATGGTTATCGTCGGAACAGGCTTGGCGACACGCGCGCTCTCCTCATGAATACGGGTTGGGGCATTGGCAATTTAACCGACATGTCTGTCATAGCACAGACCCTGTGGGAGCGGGCTTGCTCGCGAAGGCGGAGTGTCAGTCGCATCTGACATGTCTGACACACCGCTTTCGCGAGCAAGCCCGCTCCCACATGGATTGCGCTCGACAGATGATTGGCACCTAACCTTGAGCCGGTGTCAGGCAGTAATGTTCAATCAGTTGCCGTAATAGATGCACGGTAGGCTGCAAACGTGACATTTCGAGGTATTCCCCCGGTTGGTGAGCACAGGCGATATCGCCCGGGCCCAACACCAATGTTTCGCAGCCAAGACGCTGAAGATAAGGCGCTTCGGTGCCGAACGCCACTGCTTCGGCGCGATGGCCGGTCAGCTTTTCGGCGACCCGGACCAATTCGGCGTCCTCGGCCTGCTCGAACGGCGGCACTTCGGGGAACAGCGGCGCGTAATTGATCTTCACCTGATGGCGTTCGGCAATGGGATTGAGCCGCTGCAAAATGTCCGCGCGCAGGGCTTTGGGGTCCATGCCCGGCAACGGCCGCAAGTCGAACTCCAGTGAGCACTGGCCGCAGATGCGGTTGGGGTTGTCGCCGCCATGGATGCAGCCGAAGTTCATGGTCGGTGTCGGCACGCCGAATTGCGGATTGCGGAATTCACGCTGCCACAGCAGGCGCAGACCGCGCAGCTCGCCGATGGCATCGTGCATGGCTTCGAGGGCGCTGTGGCCCAGGCGCGGGTCCGAGGAATGGCCGCTCTGCCCGAGTATGTCGATGCGCTCCATCATGATGCCTTTGTGCATGCGGATCGGCTTGAGCCCGGTCGGCTCGCCAATCACTGCCGCACGCCCCAACGGACGTCCGGCTTCAGCCAGGGCACGAGCACCGGACATTGAGCTTTCTTCATCGCAAGTGGCGAGGATCAGCAGCGGCTGTTTGAACGACTGATCGAGCAGAGGTATCACCGCCTCGATGGCCAGGGCGAAAAAGCCTTTCATGTCGCAACTGCCCAAGCCCACCCAGCGGCCATCGACCTCGGTCAGTTTCAGCGGATCGGTCTGCCACAGCGCGCCATCGAACGGCACCGTATCGCTATGCCCGGCCAGCACCAAGCCACCGGGGCCGGAGCCGAAACTGGCGAGCAAGTTGAACTTGCCGGGGCTGACCTGCTGGATGTCGCAAGCAAAACCCAGGTCACCGAGCCACGTCGCCAACAAGTCGATGACCGGACGATTGGATTGATCAAGGCTGGGCTGGGTACAGCTGACCGACGGCGCGGCAATCAGCGCAGCGAACTGATCTTTCATGGACGGCAAAGGCATCGCTGACTCCAACTCGCGAATTGAAGTCCATCATAGAACCATCCGGCTTCAGGAATAAACCGCCGCGGCGCGTAGGACGAGTGAGTCCTGTACACTGCACGACCTTGGCAGCCACACATTCCCCCGGCTGCGCTCCCGATCCTGGATTTTCCGGCCATGCAGAAAGAAACCGAAATCAAACTCCGCGTCAGCCGC
Organism: Pseudomonas sp. LBUM1660; assembly: GCF_059695935.1. Classification (NCBI taxonomy): domain Bacteria; kingdom Pseudomonadati; phylum Pseudomonadota; class Gammaproteobacteria; order Pseudomonadales; family Pseudomonadaceae; genus Pseudomonas; species Pseudomonas sp. LBUM1660. The sequence continues at coordinate 6,044,073 of NZ_CP166795.1, forward strand.
GAAACCCTCGCGGCCCTGCGCGAGCACCCGCTCCTGAAAAAACGCAACAAAAGTGGCTGGGAACGCCGTGAGTTGATGAACCAGTACTTCGACACGCCTGAGCGCGACCTGGCCCGCGCCAAGGTTGCCCTGCGCCTGCGCCGTGACGGCGAAGAAGTGATCCAGACCCTCAAGACCCGCGGCCAGAGCGTCGCCGGTCTGTCCGAGCGTAACGAATACGACTGGAACCTGCCCAAAGCCAAGCTCGACGTTAAGAAACTCGACGGTGAATGCTGGCCCGAAGAGCTGGCCGAGCTGGACAAGAAAACCCTGAAACCGATCTTCACCACCGATTTCGTTCGCGAACGTGCCGAAATCGCCTGGGGCCGCGGCAAGACCAAAGTGGTCATCGAAGCCGCGCTGGACCTGGGCCACGTGGTGGTCGGCAAGCAGAAAGAAGAAATCTGCGAGCTGGAACTGGAACTGCGCGAAGGCGAGCCAGCCGCTCTGTTGGAACTGGCCACCGAACTGGCCGCAACCCTGGCCCTGATGCCGTGCGACATCAGCAAGGCTGAGCGTGGCTATCGTTTGTACGACGCCAACAGCTATTCGTTGAGCCTGCCGGCGCCACAAATCACCGCTGAAACGCCGCTGGACGATGCATTCGCCGCGCTGAGCTGGCATTTGCTGAGCAGCAGCCAGCGTCTGGCCGAGCAGTATCGCTTCAATGGCCACTGGCGTCTGTTGCAGGACTGGGTCGAAAACCTCGCGGAATTGCGCGCGCTGCTCAGCAGCCTGGGTCAAGCCGCTCCGCGTCAGTCGACGCACGATTTGCGTGTTGCACTGGATGCCTTGCTCGAAGATTGGCGTCCGCTGGTGCAAGCCGGTGTCGACGACGAAGACGTGCGCAAAGCCGCACCGGAGCAGTTCCTCGAAGAACTGGAAGACCCGCGCTGGGGCCTGTTCTCGCTAAACACTTCGCGTTGGTTGCTGGCCCGCACCTGGGCAGCTGATCGCAACGTCCGTGGCGATCGCCAGGGCGCTGCGCAGTTGGGTAGCTGGTTGCCGCGTTTGCTGGGTGAAGAAGCGACCTCCCTGCAATTGCAGCGTTATCAGCAACAGCCGGAAGACCTGGCCGAGCAACTGCCACGCATCGAGCGCATCCAGGCCTGGCTGCACCATGCCCGTGGCGTGCTGGACATCCCGGAAATGGATCGCCTGTATGGCGAGCTGAAACAGCTTGCTCAATTGGCGAACGAGCCGATCACCGATGAATCGCTGGATGCGCGCAAGCAGCAGGCGATTGCGGTTTATCAGAATCGTGCCTGGAAAATGTTGCTGCGTATGTAAATTAACTTCTGTGGCGAGGGAGCTTGCTCCCGTTGGGCTGCGCAGCAGCCCTGATTTTGGGGACGCTTCGCGCCCCAGCGGGAGCAAGCTCCCTCGCCACAAAAGCTCTCCACCGTACTAGCGCAACACCGGCAAACTCGTCGTCGACTTGATCTCCGACAACGCCACAATCGAGTTCACTTCCTGAATCCCCGGCACCATCGACAGCTTCTCAAAGAAAAACCGCTCATACGCCTCGATGTCCGCCGTGACAATCCGCAGCAAGAAATCCACTGACCCCATCAGCACATAACACTCCAGCACCTCGGGAAAGCCGCGAATCGCCTCGGTAAACTCAGTGAAGTTCGAACGACCGTGCGCGTTGAGTTTGATCTCGGCAAAGATCTGCGTGTTAAGCCCTATCTTCTTCCGGTCAAGTAACGTCACCTGCCCCCGAATGATCCCCTCCTCCTTCATCCGCTGAATCCGCCGCCAGCACGGCGATTGAGAAAGCCCCACTTGTTCAGCGATCTGCGCGCTGGAGAGCGAAGCGTCTTCTTGCAGCAACGCGAGAATCTTGCGGTCGTAGCCATCCAGCTCGTTTTGCATAAATAAACCCGTGATTGATAGCCAGCCGAATCAAACAATTCGAAAAACAGGCAATAAGCCCAATCATAGATAAGAAATGCCCCGCAGCGAATGTAAAAATTCCTCCATTGATTTGGAGACCGACCATGCCGCACCTGGAAGCAGTGAACACTTCGCCCACCCGCACCGATGTCTGGAACGCCAGCAACGCGCACTGCCGCGTTCATTACCAACTGCTGGCTGAAGCCGAGCCGGACCTGCTGTGCCGGGCGCTCAACCTGTTCGCTTTGCAGTTTCTGACGCCGCAACAGGTCAGCGCGCAACGGATGGACGATCTGATGTCGATCGACATTGTCATGGACGGGCTGAGCTGGCATCGCGCCGAAGTGATTGCGGAAAAATTACGTAACCTGATCAGCGTGTGTTCGGTGGAGCTGCATGCGGCTGATTCCGCGTGGGAAGCGCCGGCTCAGGCGACGGGCTGACAAACCTCGACACGGCTTCGTCGGGTAGTGGCCCAACGGTCGGCGGGTCCGCGACTATCCTTTGCGAACTGTTGTTCATGAGGAGCCCGCATGTCCGTTCAACTTGCCATTCAGGACCGCTGGCTGGATCTCAATGATTTGCTGCGTGAACTGGTCGCCCAGGGCTTTATCAGCCAGGACTCGGCCGAACACGCGCTCAATGCTCGCCGCCGGCATGCCGCCAATGGCCAGATGCACCCACTGGAATTCATCGCCAGCCAGCACCTGGACGACCTCAGCCGTCCCGGCAAACACCTCGACCTGGAAAGCCTGACCCTGTGGCTGTCACAGCAGGCCGGTCAGCCTTACTTGCGCATCGATCCGCTGAAAATCAACGTGGCGGCGATTACGCCGCTGATGTCGTACGCCTTCGCCCAGCGCCACAAGATTCTGGCGGTGTCCGTTGACCGCGACGCAGTGACCGTGGCCAGCGCCCAGCCTTACGTCAACGGCTGGGAAGCCGACCTGACTCACGTGCTGAAACTGCCGATCAAACGCGTAGTGGCCAACCCGGTGGACATCCAGCGCTTCAGCGTCGAGTTTTTCCGGCTGGCCAAATCGGTCAGCGGCGCGACCAACGCCGATCAGCAAACCAACACCCTGGGCAACTTCGAACAACTGCTCAACCTCGGCGCCAGCGATCAGGAACCGGACGCCAACGACGCGCACATCGTCAACATCGTCGATTGGCTGTTCCAGTACGCCTTCCAGCAGCGCGCCAGTGATATCCACATCGAACCCCGGCGTGAGCAAGGCACGGTGCGCTTTCGCATCGACGGCGTGCTGCACAACGTCTATCAATTCCCGCCGCAAGTGACCATGGCGATCGTCAGTCGCCTGAAAAGCCTCGGGCGGATGAACGTTGCGGAAAAGCGCAAACCCCAGGACGGCCGGGTGAAGACCAAGACCCCGGACGGCGGCGAAGTCGAGCTGCGGCTGTCGACATTGCCGACCGCATTCGGCGAAAAAATGGTCATGCGGATCTTCGACCCGGAGGTGTTGCTCAAGGACTTCGATCAGCTGGGTTTCTCCGCCGAAGACCTGCGCCGCTGGCAGGACATGACCCGCCAGCCCAACGGCATCATTCTGGTGACCGGGCCCACCGGATCGGGGAAAACCACCACGCTGTACACCACGCTCAAGAAGCTGGCGACGCCGGAGGTCAACCTCTGCACCATCGAAGATCCGATCGAAATGGTCGAGCCGGCCTTCAACCAGATGCAGGTCCAGCACAACATCGACCTGACCTTCGCCGCCGGTGTGCGCGCGCTGATGCGGCAGGACCCGGACATCATCATGATCGGTGAGATCCGTGATCTGGAAACCGCTGAAATGGCGATCCAGGCTGCGCTCACTGGCCACCTGGTGCTCTCGACCTTGCACACCAACGACGCGCCCAGCGCGATCAGCCGCCTGCTGGAACTCGGCGTGCCGCATTACCTGATCAAAGCCACCGTGCTCGGCGTCATGGCCCAGCGCCTGGTGCGAACCTTATGCCCGCACTGCAAGGCACCGCTGACGCTGGGTGAAGAAGACTGGCAAACCCTGACCAAACCCTGGCAAGCGCCACTGCCCACCAACGCCCAGCGCGCCATCGGCTGCCTGGAATGCCGCGACACCGGCTACCGCGGCCGCGCCGGGGTGTACGAAATCATGCAGCTGACGGATGGCGTTAAGGCGCTGATTAATCCCGACACTGATCTGCTGGCGGTGCGGCGTCAGGCGTTCAAGGAAGGCATGCGCAGCTTGCGGCTGTCGGGGGCGCAGAAAGTGGCGGCCGGGTTGACGACGATCGAAGAAGTATTGCGCGTGACGCCACAGAGCGAACAAAAGTAGGCACGGCTGTCACGGAACTGGATTGGGGGAATGGCGATCCAACCCCCTAGTTAACCAGTGGAGTCACCCCATCATGCGTCTCAAACTTGCTGTCGCTACCATCGCTTTGTTGTCCCTTCCAGTCGGTACGGCGATGGCCGATAGCTTTTGGCGTAACGTCATCTCTTCCGGTGCGACCACCGGTTCGACCTACCTGACCTTCAAGGATCACAAACTGATCATTGCTGCGCAGGACGATGCCGGCAGCTTTGTCGCCAGTGACGGCGGCATCCGCGGTCCTTATCTGGAGGCCGCGATGCAGAAAGTCCGTGCTGATAATCCGGGCCTGCAGGCGACGGACATGGAGCTGGCGAATGCGATCCTGGCGAAGAATGCCGTGGCATCGGAATAAGCGTTATTGCTGAACAAAAATGCCGCTCACCTGAGCGGCATTTTTTTGCCCGACACAAACCCCTGTAGGAGCGAGGCTTGCCCGCGAAAGCGATTTAACATTCAACATTTACGTCAACTGACACACCGCTTTCGCGGGCAAGCCTCGCTCCTACAGGGGTCGGTAGTATTAGCGGTAATCGTCTACTGGCACGCAGGCGCAAAACAGGTTCCGGTCGCCATAAACGTTATCCACCCGATTCACCACCGGCCAATACTTATGCGCCTTGGTGTGCGCATCCGGCGTCACCGCTTGCTCGATGCTGTAAGGCCGCTCCCAAATCCCGGTGATGTCGGCCAGGGTATGCGGCGCTCGCTTCAGCGGGTTGTCTTCGGCGGGCCAGTTACCGTTCTGCACCTCGGTGATTTCCGCACGAATGCTCAGCATCGCCCCGATAAACCGATCCAGCTCAGCCTTTGACTCACTCTCGGTCGGTTCCACCATCAGCGTCCCCGGCACCGGGAACGACATGGTCGGCGCATGGAAACCGTAATCCATCAGGCGCTTGGCCACGTCTTCTTCGCTGATCCCGGTCAGCGCCTTGAGCGGCCGCAAATCCAGGATGCATTCGTGCGCCACACGCTCGTTGCGCCCGGTGTAGAGCACGGGGAACGCCCCGGACAAATGCTGCGCCAGGTAATTCGCGGCGAGGATTGCCACCTCGCTGGCATCCGCCAATTGCGGGCCCATCATGGCGATGTACATCCAACTGATCGGCAAAATGCTCGCACTGCCCCAAGGCGCCGCGCTGACCGCACCGTTCTGCGGCAGTGGTCCTTCAATCGGCACTACCGGGTGATTGGCGACAAACGGCGCAAGGTGCGCGCGCACACCAATCGGTCCCATCCCCGGCCCGCCTCCGCCATGGGGAATGCAGAAAGTCTTGTGTAAATTCATGTGCGACACGTCGGCGCCGATGTCCGCCGGCCGCGCCAATCCGACCTGGGCGTTGAGGTTGGCGCCATCCATGTAAACCTGACCGCCATGACTGTGGATAACTTCACAGATCTCGCTGATGCCCTCTTCGTATACGCCGTGGGTCGAAGGATAAGTCGCCATCAGGCAGGCGAGTTTATCTCCCGCCTCCGCGGCCTTGCCTTTGAGGTCATCCAGATCGACGTTACCCGCTTCGTCGCACTCGACGATCACCACGCGCATCCCGGCCATCTGCGCCGACGCCGGGTTGGTGCCGTGGGCCGACGACGGGATCAGGCAAATGTCTCGCGCCCCCTGATGACGGCTCTCGTGATATTTGCGGATCGCCAGCAGCCCGGCGTACTCGCCCTGCGCACCCGAGTTGGGTTGCATGCAGATCGCGTCGAAACCAGTGATCGCGCAGAGCCAGCGCTCCAGTTCCTCGATCATCAACGAATAACCCACCGCCTGCTCTTTCGGCACAAACGGGTGCAGGTGGGCGAATTGCGGCCAGGTGATGGGGATCATCTCGCTGGTGGCATTGAGTTTCATGGTGCAGGAGCCCAGCGGGATCATTGATTGATTGAGCGCCAGATCCTTGTTCTCCAGTTGCTTGAGGTAGCGCAACATCTCGGTTTCGCTGTGATGGGCGCTGAATACGGGATGGCGCAGATAAGGCGAACTGCGCAGCAGCCCTGCGGGAATGCCGGAAGCAAGGGTTTCAGCGTCCAGTTCATCGACGTTCAGCCCATGATCGGCACCAAGGAACACATCGAACAGTTTCGCTACCGTGGTTTCGTCAGAGGTTTCGTCGAGGCTCAGCCCCAGCTGCCCACGCCCTAGAATGCGCAAATTGATCTGTGCGGCCTGGGCACTTTCGATGATTGCCGTTTGAGTGCCACCGACCTCCAGCGTCAGCGTGTCGAAAAAGTGGGTGTTGAGGCGGGTGATCCCATGACGCTCAAGACCGGCGGCGAGGATGCTGGTCAGCCGATGGACGCGCTGGGCAATGCGTTTGAGCCCTTCCGGACCGTGGTAGACCGCATAGAAACTGGCGATGTTGGCCAGCAGCACCTGAGCGGTGCAGATGTTCGAGTTGGCCTTCTCCCGGCGGATATGTTGCTCACGGGTTTGCAGGGCCATGCGCAGCGCGACATTGCCGCGTGCATCTTTCGACACGCCGATGATCCGCCCGGGAATCGCTCGCTTGTACTCATCGCGGCTGGCAAAAAACGCCGCGTGCGGCCCGCCATACCCCATCGGCACACCGAAACGCTGGGACGAGCCGAACACTACGTCAGCGCCCAACTCCCCCGGCGGGGTCAGCAACAGCAGGCTCAGCAAATCCGTCGCAACACAGGCCAGCGCCTGCTGGGCATGCAGATGATCAATCAATGGGCGCAAATCGCGGATCTCGCCGTGGGTGTCGGGATATTGCAGCAACGCACCGAACACCTGGTGCTGCTTCAAGTTATCCACAGCGTCGATGATCAGCTCGAAGCCGAACCCTTCGGCCCGGGTCTGCACCACGGAGATGGTTTGTGGATGGCAGTTCTCATCGACGAAGAACAGATTGCTTCTGGACTTGGCGACACGCTTGGCCAGCGCCATGGCTTCCGCCGCCGCCGTGGCTTCATCGAGCAGCGAGGCGTTGGCCAGTTCGAGGCCCGTGAGGTCGATGGTCAATTGCTGGAAATTCAGCAGCGCTTCGAGCCGGCCCTGGGCGATCTCCGGTTGGTACGGTGTGTAGGCGGTGTACCAACCAGGATTTTCCAGCACGTTGCGTAGGATGACGGCCGGCGTGAGGGTGCCGTGGTAACCCATGCCGATCAGACTGGTCCAGACCTGGTTCTGCTCGGCGTAACCGCGCAGCTTGGCCAGCGCGGCTTGTTCGTCGAGGGCGGGCGGCAAATCGAGCGCCCGGTTCAGGCGGATTCCCGGCGGCACCGTCTGCTCGATCAGCTCGACCCGGCTGCCGAGGCCCAGGCTGTCGAGCATCGCCTGTTGCTCGGCGGCATCGGGGCCGAGGTGGCGGCGAAGAAAGGCATTGGGGTCGCGTAACTGGCTCAAGGACGGCAACTGGGACATGACGGGCTCTCTCTTGACTGGCGCTCAACGTCGATGCAACACGGTCAAACCAGCATAGCAGCCGCTGCCAAGCGCGAATTTTGGAAAGCTCGCGCCCACAGGGGGAAATCTGTCAGGCGAAAAAAAACCCCGACTAGTCGGGGCTTTGGGATGACGCTGAAGGCTTACTCGCCGATGGCGGCCTTGTAGCCTGCTGCATCGAGCAGCTTGTCCAGTTCAGCGGTGTTGCTAGGCTTCAGTTTGAAGATCCACGCGCCGTACGGATCGGTGTTAAGCGCTTCAGGCGAAGCGCCCAAGTCTTCGTTGATCGCGATCACTTCACCGGATACCGGGGAGTAAATGTCGGAGGCGGCTTTAACCGACTCAACGACACCGGATTGATCACCGGCAGCGAATACTTTTCCGACTTCGGTCAGCTCAACGAACACCACATCGCCCAAGGCTTCCTGAGCGTGATCGCTGATGCCCACGGTGACGGTGCCATCAGCTTCGAGACGGGCCCATTCGTGACTGTCGGCAAAACGCAGGTCGGCAGGGATATCGCTCATGTTCTGTGTCCTCAAGAGAATTGTCAGCGGTCGTTGCCCGCCAAAAAGGTTAGATCAAGGTTTTGCCATGGCGGACGAAGGTCGGTTTGACCACTCGGACCGGGTACCACTTGCCACGGATTTCCACTTCTGCGCGGTCGGCAGTTGCCATCGGCACGCGCGCCAGTGCTATCGACTTGCTAAGCGTAGGAGAGAAACTACCACTGGTGATCTCTCCTTCGCCAACATTGGCGATACGGACCACTTGATGAGCGCGCAAAACCCCACGCTCCTCAAGGACCAGACCGACCAGTTTGTGCTGCACGCCACCCGCCCGCTCGGCTTCCAGGGCACTGCGACCGATGAACTGGCGAGTGGCCGGTTCCCAGGCCATGTTCGAGGCCAGCGGTGAAACGTCTTGATGAATGTCCTGGCCGTACAGGTTCATGCCGGCCTCGACACGCAAGGTATCGCGGGCGCCCAGACCGATAGGGGAAATGCCTGCGCCCACCAGGTCGTTGAAAAAACCGGGTGCCTGATTGGCTGGCAGAACAATTTCCAGGCCATCCTCGCCGGTGTAACCGGTGCGCGCGATAAACCAGTCGCCGTCGGGCAGGCCTTCAAAAGGCTTGAGCATCTGGATCAGGTTGCCGCGGGACTGGGTGACCAGCTCGGAGATTTTGTGCCGGGCCTGTGGACCTTGAATGGCCAGCATCGCCAGCTCGGAGCGCTCGTTGAGCTGCACATCGAAACCATCGAGGTGAGCCTGCATCCAGGCAAGGTCCTGATTACGGGTGGAGGCATTGACCACCAAACGATAACCGTCGTCGAGGCGATAGACGATCATGTCGTCGACGATGCCGCCGTGCTCGTTGAGCATGGTGCTATACAAGGCACGGCCGGAGCTGTGCAGGCGTTCGACGTCATTGGCCAGCAAATGCTGAAGCCAGGCCTTGGCCTGAGAGCCGCCGACATCGATCACGGTCATGTGGGATACATCGAAAACCCCGCAATCGCGGCGCACCTGATGGTGTTCCTCGACCTGCGAGCCGTAATGCAGAGGCATATCCCAACCGCCAAAATCGACCATCTTCGCGCCGAGGGCGAGATGAAGGTCATACAGAGGCGTACGCTGTCCCATGGGTTTCTCCTTCCGGGCGTGGCGAAGGTGCGGGCCGGTGCTTCACGGGCGAAAGCCTTGAAATAGAAGGCTTTTAGCCGATATCAGCTACCAGGTCCGTAGGTCGGACCGCACCGAATGCCGCGCATTGTAGCCTCAAGGTGTAGGACTGACACCTAGGCGTTTCGATGCGCTGAACGTCGAATCAATCCGATGACCGGTAACAGCCCGACCAAAACCAGGGTCAGGGCCGGCAGAGAAGCCCTCGCCCACTCGCCTTCGCTGGTCATTTCAAAGATCCGCACCGCCAGCGTGTCCCAGCCAAACGGGCGCATCAGCAGGGTCGCGGGCATTTCCTTGAGCACATCGACGAACACCAGCAACGCGGCGCTCAAGGTGCCGGGCAGCAATAACGGCAGATACACTTTGAAAAACAGTCGTGGCCCACTGACGCCAAGGCTACGTGCCGCTTCGGGCAAAGATGGCCGTATTCGCGTCAGGCTGCTTTCCAGCGGCCCATAAGCCACGGCTATGAAACGCACCAGGTAGGCCAGCAACAACGCCGACAGGCTGCCCAGCAGCAATGGCTTGCCCGCGCCACCGAGCCAGCCCGACAGCGGGATGACCAGCTCGCGATCCAGATAACTGAACGCCAGCATGATCGACACTGCCAGTACCGAACCCGGCAGGGCGTAGCCGAGATTGGCCAGGCTGACACCGGAGCGGATCGCCCGGGTCGGTGCCAGGCGTCGAGCAAATGCCAGCACCAGGGCAACGCCGACTGTGATCAACGCCGCCATGCCGCCCAGGTACAAGGTGTGGACGATCAGCCCGGCGTAACGCTCATCCAGATCGAAGCGCCCACGCTGCCAGAACCACACCACCAGTTGCAGCATCGGAATGACAAAGGCACAGGCGAACACCAGGCCACACCAAGTCATGGCCGCCAACGCTTTGAAACCCCGCAAGTGGTACAGCGCCTTGGCTCGGGGTCGTTCATTGCTCGTGCGGTTGGCCCCGCGAGCACGACGTTCGCCGTACAGCACGATCATCACCACCAGCAGTAACAGGCTGGCCAGCTGCGCGGCGGTGGAGAGGCTGAAAAATCCGTACCAGGTTTTGTAGATGGCCGTGGTGAACGTGTCGAAGTTGAACACTGACACCGCACCGAAGTCCGCCAGCGTTTCCATAAGCGCCAACGCCACGCCGGCACCAATGGCCGGCCGCGCCATGGGCAAAGCCACTCGCCAGAACGCCTGCCACGGGGATTGCCCCAGCACTCGCGCCGCTTCCATCAAGCCTTTGCCCTGAGCGAGGAATGCCGTGCGCGCCAGCAGGTAAACGTAGGGATAGAACACCAGCACCAGTACCAGGATGACGCCGCCGGTGGAGCGAACTCGCGGCAGCCTCAGGCCGGTGCCGAACCATTCACGCAGCAGGGTCTGTACGGGACCGGCGAAATCCAGCAGGCCGACGAAGACGAAAGCCAGCACATAAGCCGGAATCGCAAAAGGCAGCATCAGCGCCCAGTCCAGCCAGCGCCGACCGGGGAATTCGCAGAGGCTGGTCAGCCAGGCGAGGCTAACGCCCAGGAGCGTGACGCCAAAACCGACGCCGAGCACCAACGTCAGCGTGTTACCCAGCAGGCGCGGCATCTGGGTGTCCCAGAGGTGGGACCAGATTTGCAGATCGATGGTTTGCCATGACAACAGCAAAACGCTAAGTGGCAGCAGGACCAGCGCAACGATGGCGAAGACCAGGGGATACCAGCGGCGTTGGGCGGGGTGGGCCAATGAAATTCTCTAGTAAATATTGGGCCGACTCAAACCTGAAGTCGGCCCCATTTTGTGGCGAGGGAGCTTGCTCCCGCTCGGGTGCGAAGCAGCCGCAGGAGGTTATCAGATCATCTCGATCCTGACCTGTCGACGCCAACGGGGCCGCTTCGCAGCCCGGCGGGAGCAAGCTCCCTCGCCACAGGTAGCCGCTCGCCACAATAACGCTGAGGTCAGTTCCAGCCCGCCCGATCCATCATGCGGATCGCTTCAGCCTGACGCTTGCCGGCAATTTCCACCGGCAGCGTATCTGCCACAAACTTGCCCCAGCTCGCCACTTCCGCAGACGGCTGAACCTTAGGGTTGGCCGGGAATTCCTGGTTCACGTCAGCGAAGATCTTCTGCGCTTCAGGCGTCGTCATCCATTCAACCAGGGCTTTGGCGGCTTCCGGGTGCGGTGCATGCTTGGTCAGGCCGATGCCCGACAGATTGACGTGCACGCCACGGTCGCCCTGGTTCGGCCAGAACAGCTTCACCGCCAGGTCAGGCTTCTGCTTGTGCAGTCGGCCGTAGTAGTAGGTGTTGACGATGCCCACATCGCATTGGCCAGCGTTGATCGCTTCCAGCACGGCGATGTCATCGGAGAACACATCAGTGGACAGGTTGTTGACCCAACCCTTAAGGATCTTTTCGGTTTTGTCGGCGCCATGCACTTCGATCATGGTGGCGGTCAGGGACTGGTTGTAGACCTTCTTCGCCGTGCGCAGGCACAGGCGACCTTCCCAGTTTTTATCGGCCAGTCCTTCGTAAGTGGTCAACTCGCCCGGTTTCACCCGCTCGGTGGAGTAGGCGATGGTCCGCGCCCGCAAGCTCAGGCCAGTCCAGGCGTGAGCGGAGGAGCGGTATTGCAACGGGATGTTGGCGTCGATCACCTTGGAGGTGAACGGTTGCAGGATGCCCATTTGCTCGGCCTGCCAGAGGTTGCCGGCATCGACGGTCAGCAGCAGGTCGGCGGTGGCGTTCTCGCCCTCGGCCTTGATCCGCTGCATCAACGGCGCTTCCTTGTCGGTGATGAACTTCACCTGCACGCCGGTTTTCGCGGTGTAGGCATCGAAGACCGGTTTGATCAGCTCGTCGATACGCGAGGAGTAAACCACCACCTCGTCGGCGGCCTGGGCTGCGGTGCTGCCGATCAAGGTCAGGGCGAGTGCGGTCAGTAGACGCTTCGGTGCCAACATGGGAGCGATCTCTCGAATTGAACAAGTGAGGGCAAATGATAAGGACTCACATTTAGCTTCTCAATCGATCAGTTTGCGGAGGAGTTACCAGATGTTGCACGGTTTGAGATAAGGGTTGATGTCCGGGCCCCTTCGCGGGCAAGCCTCGCTCCTACAGGATCTACCTGTGCCATGAAATCGACTCAGTACCTGTAGGAGCGAGGCTTGCCCGCGAAGAGGCCATAAGCCTCACCGCAAAATTCAGGCCTTGGCGAGCGCCGGCAAATCCCCGATCAACCCCAGCGCTTCGCGCACGAACAACGCCTTGGCTTCCGGCATCTGGTCAACCATCTTCAACCCGGCATTACGCAACCAGCGCACCGGCAACGGATCCGCCTGGAACAATCGCTCAAAGCCTTCCATCGCCGCCATCAACGCCAGGTTGTGCGGCATGCGCCGACGCTCGTAACGACTGAGCACCTTCACGTCTGCCAACCGCTCGCCGCGCTCCGCCGCTTGCAGCAGCACTTCGGCCAGCACGGCGGCATCGAGGAAACCGAGGTTGACGCCCTGCCCGGCCAGCGGGTGAATGGTGTGCGCCGCATCGCCGATCAACGCCAAACCTTCAGCCACATATCGCTTGGCATGCCGCTGGCGCAGTGGCACGCACAGACGCGGGTCGGCGCTGAGCACGGTGCCGAGTCGGCCTTCGAAGGCCCGCTCCAGCTCTTTACAGAAACCTTCGTCGCCCAGCGTCATCAGGCGTTCGGCTTCGCTCGGGGTGGTCGACCAGACGATCGAACACCAATCCTGCTCACCGTCTCGTTCCAGCGGCAGAAAGGCCAGCGGACCGTTGTCGGTGAAGCGCTGCCAAGCCGTCATTTGATGAGGTTTGGAGCTGCGCACGCTGGTGACGATCGCATGGTGCAGATAATCCCACTCGCGTGTGGCCACACCGGTCAGGCGCCTGACCGCCGAATTGGCGCCATCCGCCGCAATCACCAGGGGCGCGCGCAAGGTACGACCATCGGCCAGGGTCAGCAGCCAGTCATCGCCGGAGCGGCGCATCTGCTCCAGACGCGCATTGGCCAGCATCCCGAGGTCGCAGTCGTGCAGACGATCGAGCAAGGCGTCCTGAACCACGCGGTTTTCGACGATATGACCCAACTCGTCAGCATGCACACTGGTGGCTGAGAAACGGATCTGCCCGGTGCCGCTGCCGTCCCATACCTGCATGTCGGTGTATGGGCTGCTGCGCCGGTTGGCGATGCCGTCCCACACGCCCAGGCGCTCGAGAATTCGCTGGCTGGCCGCCGACAACGCACTGACTCGCGGCTCGAACGGTGCTTGGCCATCGAAGGGTTTGACGCTCATCGGGCTGCCGTCCAGCAGCAGAACTTCCAGCCCGCTGTCCTGCAACGCCAGCGCCAGGGCACTGCCGACCATTCCGGCCCCGACAATCAGCAGATCTGCGCGCATTTCCATGCTTTAAGCCTGTCTCGCTTGCGGTTTGAGCCGCACGTAAAGGGTTTTCTGCACCCGCGCCACCAAGGCGCCGGCACCGTCATGAATATCGACCTGCAACTGCGGCAGGTATTTTTCGCCGTTCGCTGTCTGTCGGCGGATCTCGTCGAGCAAGGTCTCGTCGATGCTGAAGCGTGCAAACACCGGGCCTTTGCCCGGCGCGATGAAGTCGATATCGGCGGCCTTGTCCCAGACGATGAACTGACGACCGAGGTTTTCCATCAGCATCAGCATGTAGAACGGGTCGACCATCGAATAAAGGCTGCCGCCGAACTGGGTGCCGACGTAATTGCGGTTGTACCAGCCCAGGCCCATGGACACCTGAACGTCCCGGAAGTCATCACTGATGTGCCGCACCCTTACCCCGGCGCCGAGGTACGGCGGGTAAAAGGTCATGAACCACCGCATCAACCGCGCTTTGCCAAATTTGTCAGTCAGCCACTTAAGCATCGGGACGCGTACCCAGGCCCATGGCTTGCCGAGCGAACCAGCGCTTGGCCGGCGGCAGCAGATCGAGACCGAGCAAGCCGATATTACGACCCAGCGAAACCAGTGGCTGGGTGCTGCCGAACAATCGGGTCACCTGATCGGAGAAGCCCACGGTCAGGTTCTGATCCATGCGCTGACGCTCGCGATAAGCCTGCAAGGTCGCGAAGTCGCCGGGCGATGTGTCGCTCGCCAGCAACGCATCGGCCAAGGCCTGAGCATCACGCAGCGACAGGTTGAAGCCCTGACCGGCAATCGGATGCAGGCTGTGCGCGGCGTTGCCGAGGATGGCCAGATGCGGACGCACTTGCTCTTCAGCTTCGATCAGCGTCAACGGATAGAGATGCCGCGCGCCCACCTGCTTCAGGGTGCCAAGGCGATAACCGAACACGCCCTGCAACTCGCTTAGGAAGCTGCGCTCATCCAGCGCCGCCAGGCGTTGCGCGTCCATCCCCAATCGGGTCCAGACCAAGGCGCAGCGGTTGTCCGGCAGCGGCAACAACGCCATCGGGCCGTCGTCGGTGAAGCGCTCGAAGGCCATGCCGTTGTGCGCTTCGCTGGGCGTGATGTTGGCGATCAGCGCACTCTGGTTGTACGGGCGTTTTTTGATGCCGATGCCCAATTGCTCGCGCAGGCCGGATCGGCCGCCATCAGCGAGCACCGCGAGGTCGCATTCCAGGGTGGTTTCGTCGTTGAGGGTCAGTCGATAGCCATCGGTCAGCGGCTCCATGCGCGTGACTTCCGCCGGGCAACGCCATGTGACCACGTCCTTGTCCAGACCTTGCCAGAGGCATTGGCCGAGCCAGGCGTTTTCCGCTACATAACCCAAGGCCGGAACGCCCTCTTCCATCGCCGACAAACGCGCGGTGGAGAAACGTCCACGGTCGGAGACATGAATCTGCTTGATCGGCTCGGCGCGGCGGGAGATTTCCTGCCACACGCCCAACCGTTGATAAATCTGTTTGGCACCGTAGGACAGCGCCGAAGAACGAGCGTCATAGCTCGGCTGATAGGTATCGCCGGGGGCAAACGGTTCAATCAGCACGATCCTCCAGCCACGCGCCTTGGCCCCGGCCTGCAATGCCAATGCGAGGCTGGCGCCTACCAGACCGCCACCGATAATGGCCAGATTGACTCGACTCATGCGGCTTGTGTCCGCGCAGCGGCCATCAAGGCCTCGATCTCGGCGACCGTTTTCGGTACGCCCTGGGTCAGGATTTCACAGCCGCTTTTGGTGACCACTACGTCGTCCTCGATGCGCACGCCAATGCCGCGCCATTTCTTCGCTACGTTCTGGTTGTCCGGGGCGATGTAGATGCCCGGTTCCACGGTCAGCGCCATGCCGACTTCCAGCACCCGCCATTCGCCGCCGACCTTGTATTCGCCGACGTCATGCACATCCATGCCCAGCCAATGGCCGGCGCGATGCATGTAAAACGCTTTATAGGCTTCGCTGGCGATCAACTCGTCGACGTCGCCCTTCAACAGGCCCAACTTCACCAGACCGGTGGTAATCACCCGGACCGTGGCTTCGTGCGCCTGATTCCAGTGTTTGTTCGGGGCGATTTCGGCGAATGCAGCTTCTTGCGACGCCAGCACCAGCTCGTAAATCGCTTTCTGCTCCGCTGAATACTTGCCGTTGACCGGCCAGGTGCGGGTGATGTCGCTGGCGTAGCAGTCGATCTCGCAACCGGCGTCGATCAACACCAGGTCGCCATCCTTGAGCACCGCGTCATTCTGCTGGTAATGCAGGATGCAGCTGTTGCGCCCGGCGGCGACGATCGAGCCGTAGGCCGGCATCTTCGCCCCGCCCTTGCGGAACTCGTAGTCAAGTTCGGCTTCGAGGCTGAACTCATGCAGCCCGGCCCGGCTGGCCTGCATCGCCCGGATATGCGCCTGGGCGGAAATCCGTGCGGCTTCGCGCATCACCTTCACTTCTGCTGCCGATTTATACAGGCGCATGTCGTGCAGCAGATGATCCAGGGCAACGTATTCGTTCGGCGGCTGCGCGCCAAGGTGCGCTTTAGAGCGGATCACGTTGATCCACTCCATCAGGTGCCGGTCGAATTCCGGGTTGCTGCCCATGGCCGAATACACCCGGTCGCGACCTTCGATCAGGCCCGGCAGGATGTCGTCGATGTCGGTGATGGGAAACGCGTCATCGGCGCCGAAGTCGCGGATCGCGCCTTCCTGGCCAGCGCGCAGGCCGTCCCACAGTTCTCGCTCGGCGTTGCGTTCACGGCAGAACAGAATGTATTCGCCATGTTCGCGACCGGGCATCAGCACAATGACGGCCTGAGGCTCAGGGAAGCCGCTGAGGTACTGGAAGTCGCTGTCCTGGCGGTAAACGTGCTCGACGTCGCGGTTGCGGATGGCTACCGCGGCGGCGGGCAGGATGGCGATGCTGTTGGGTTCCATCTGCGCCATCAGGGCCTTGCGGCGACGGCTGTATTCCGATTTCGGGATATGAATCATGGGCAGATGGCTTTCCCTGACAAACGATTAATGCAGCGACGGCTTGGCCACAGCCGGCTCATCCGCTTTTTTGGTTTCGGAGAACAGCAGCAGCGGGGCAACCCGCAGATATTCCATGACTTCCATGTAGTCGCTTTCGCCGTCTTCGGACTCTTCCAGGGCGTCTTGCACCTGGGAAATGGCGGCCAGATCCTGCAACACTTCGGTGGCTTCGGTGCTCAGCATGCTGCTATCACGGCAGTTGAGGCCGAAACCGCTGAGGAAGCCCTGGCACCATTGGCCCAGTGCAGCGGCACGGTCAGCCAGCGGCTCGTCATCGGTCGGCAGCAGCAGAACGACGGTCACGTCGTCGCCAGTGAGCTCGCCCTTGACCATCTCCTGCAAGCCGATCAAGGCATTGCGGACATTATCCTGTGGCTCGTTTTCGAGCAGCTCGGCGGCATCGATCAACCATTCTTCTGCATTGAAGCCGGCCCCGGCGCAACTGCGTCCGAGCAGCAGGCCATGCAGTTCGGCAGGCGAGACGTTATGACCGCTGGAAGTCAGCAGTGTGGCGAAAGCTTGGTACGGGGAATTCTGAATGGGCATGGGCAGCTAGGCGCCAGACGGCGCTATGTCTAGAATGAAGGCCTTGTATCCTACATCGACAGACTCGCCAAGACTATTAAAGGCTGTCCGCCAGCTACCACTCATCAGACTCAATTTTCAGTGGACATAATGGAAGACACCGACCTGCAAGCGCTGATGGCCAGACTCGAACTGCTAATTAGTCGAGTCGAGCAACTTAAGAGTCAAAACGGACTCCTATTAGCTCAGGAAAAAACCTGGCGCGAGGAACGCGCTCACCTCATTGAAAAGAACGAAATCGCCCGGCGTAAGGTCGAATCAATGATTTCGCGCCTCAAGGCCCTGGAGCAAGACTCATGAGTTCAAGCAATAGCGTTACCGTGCAGATCCTCGATAAAGAATATTCGATCATCTGCCCCCAGGAAGAGCGCAGCAACCTGGTGAGCGCCGCCCGTTACCTGGACGGCAAGATGCGCGAGATCCGCAGCAGCGGCAAAGTCATCGGCGCAGACCGCATCGCCGTGATGGCCGCGTTGAACATCACGCACGATCTTCTGCACAAGGAAGAACGCCCGGATGTGCAGGCCAGCGGCTCGACTCGCGAGCAGGTTCGCGACCTGCTGGACCGCGTCGATCTGGTGCTCGCCACCGATCCGGACGTCACCAAGGGCTGAAACACGAAACCGCTTGGGGTATACTCGCCACACTCCCTGGGGTGCTTGCCAGTTGACCACGTCCCTGAGCCGATTCGCACTACCCTGGAGGCTGCACGTTGGGCTGGTGTGCATGTCCGCTAGACGGAAAGCCTTAAAGCCTACTGCATCTTCCACCTTGAACTTTCGGGTTCAAGGGCTAAGTCAGCAGCGGTTCATCCGGGGAGCCTGATTCCAGTCCGATGCCGGTTTAAATACCGGCATCGGCTTTTTTACGGGTACGCTTTACGTATCCGTCCTGTCGAAGCCTGAATCCATGACCGAACCTGCGCTGCTGCCCCGCCCGCAACTTCGACGCATGCTGCGCAAGGCCCGCCGCGCACTGACCCCCAGTCAGCAACGCCAGGCGGCTCGCGGGCTCTACAAGCAATTGGCCCAGCAGCCGCTGTTTCGCCGGGCAAAACACATTTCTCTTTATCTGCCCACCGACGGTGAAATCGACCCGCGTGTTTTGCTGCGCGCCGCTCAACGTCGGGGCAAGGCGACTTATCTGCCGGTGCTCAGCGCCTGGCCGCGCACCAAAATGGTGTTCCAGCGGATTCGTCCCGGTGAAAAACTGAAACCCAACCGCTTTCGTATTCTCGAACCCCGGCACAACCTCGCCCGCCAACGCAAAGTCTGGGCGCTGGACCTGGTGTTGTTGCCATTGGTGGGGTTTGACGATGTAGGCGGACGCCTGGGAATGGGCGGCGGTTTCTACGACCGAAGCCTCGCCTACCTGGCGCGGCGAAAAAACTGGCGCAAGCCGACGCTGTTGGGGCTGGCCCATGAATGTCAGAAAGTAGAACGATTGGCGCAGGCGAGCTGGGATGTGCCGTTGCAAGGAACGGTGACCGACAAAGCGTGGTATTTCGCAGGCTAGACGCCACCGGAATCAGCGGCGTCCGAAAGACAGTCTCAGCGCTTGAAGGCCGACGGCTGTTGTTGCTGCGCGATTTCGATCGGTGCGTTGGTCTTGTTGTTCCACAGGCTTTGGGCATAGCCGGTGGTCACGACGCCGAGGCCAAACAAAATAACCAAAATCCATAGTAAATCCGGTTTGCGTTTCATCGATTGCCCCCCAAAGGCACATCAACACGATGACAGCAGCGGTTCCGTTTTAGGTGTAGGCCGTGCAGCAGCGTCAAGCTTAGAAGGCCGGCATTTTGCGACAACGTGAACTGACACGCAAACGCTGGCGTCAACCGACTGTCGGTTTGTCATAAAAACGCCCGACAACTTGCCCACTCACCTCGCAAGGAGCAAAAACCATGGCCTACTGGCTGATGAAATCCGAGCCCGACGAACTCTCGATCAAAGACCTTGCGAAGCTCGGAAAAGCGCGCTGGGACGGGGTTCGCAACTATCAGGCACGTAACTTTTTGCGGTCGATGGCGGCGGGCGACGAGTTTTTCTTCTATCACTCCAGTTGCCCGGAGCCCGGGATTGCCGGAATCGGCAAAATTGTTCAAGCGGCGTATCCGGACCCAACGGCGCTGGAGCCGGAAAGTCATTACTACGATCCAAAGGCCACGCCAGAGAAAAACGCCTGGAGTGCCATTGATGTTGCTCATGTCGAGACGTTTGCCAAGGTGTTGAAGCTGGATTATTTGAAGCAGCAGACGGCGTTGGCGGAGATGCCGTTGGTGCAGAAAGGCTCGCGACTGTCGGTGATGCCCGTTACCGCTGAGCAATGGGCTGCGGTGCTGAGCCTGCGCTGAAAAAACTGCACCGCCCGCCGCCCTGACTTGGATCGGTCAGGCGCGACACCCAGTTGACAGATATCAAGTCGCCCCCGCCGCTTGCCTGTCAGACTACGACGCTACAGACGCAGGATGCAGACATGTCGATTCACAGCCGCTCTTCACTTTTCTTCGCCTTTTTACTGGGGGCTTTGCTGCTGGCCGCAGGGGGCTTCGGTTATTGGAAGTCGACCCTTAGCCGACTGCCCGAAGGGTTGTATGTCGGTAATGGTCGACTTGAAGCCACTGAAGTGCAGATCGCCAGCAAGACACCCGGCCGGCTGGCCGAAGTCCTGGTGGATGAAGGCGACAAAGTGACCAAGGGTCAACTGCTGGCACGCATGGACACCCGGACCCTCGAAGCCCAGCGCAACCAGGCTGAAGCCGAAGTGATACGCGCCCGGGAAAACCTCAATGCCGCCCAGGCCAATGTGCAATTGCGCCAGAGTGAGCAACGGCTTGCCCAGCAAGAGCTCAAACGCTCCCAGGAATTGTTCAAGCGCGGTTTCGCCAGTGGCCAGATCATCGATCAACAGCAGTCACGGTTCGACACCGGCAATGCGGCCGTCACGGCAGCCCGCGCGCAGGTGTCCGCCGTCGGCGCAGCCATTGGCGCGGCACAGGCACAAGTCGCTCAGCTGACCAGCGAAATTGACGACAGCAGCCTGCGGGCCCCCATTGACGGGGTGATTCAGCTGCGCATGGCCGAACCCGGCGAAGTCCTCGGCGCCGGTGGCCGGGTTTTGTTGCTGATCGATCCGAACGATCAGTACATGAACCTCTATCTCGCCGCCTCCGTCGTCGGACGCCTGGCGGTCGGTGATGAAGCGCGGATCCTGCTGGACGCCCTGCCCGGCAAGCCGTTGCCGGCGAAAATCAGCTTCGTGGCAGCCAAATCGCAGTTCACCCCCAAAGAAGTCGAGACCCGCGACGAACGTCAGAAACTGGTGTTTCGGGTCAAGCTCCGCCTGACCCAACCCAGCAGCGTGCCCCAAGCCAAACCGGGGATGCCCGGTAACGGCTACGTGCGCACCGCGCCCATTGGCTGGCCGGCCAATCTTCAATGACCGGCCTGGCGCTGCATGCCGAAGGCCTTCAGCACCGGTACGGCCACCAGCAGGTGCTGACCGACATCACGTTCAGCTTGCCCGCCGGCACCCGATGCGGGTTGATCGGTCCGGATGGCGCGGGCAAATCCAGCCTGCTGGGTTTGATCGCCGGCGTGAAGACGCTACAAGTCGGCCAACTGGACGTGCTCAGCGGCTCGATCCAGGACCGGCGCCACCGCAACAGCCTCTACTCGCGAATCGCGTTCATGCCCCAAGGCCTGGGCGGCAACCTGTATCCCGAGCTGTCGATCAGCGAGAACATTCACTTCTTCGCCACCTTGTTCGGGCTGTCCGGGGCCGAATGCGATCAGCGCATGCAAAGTCTGCTGCTGGCCACCGACCTGCTGCGGTTTGCCGAGCGCCCGGCGGGCAAGTTATCGGGCGGCATGAAACAGAAGCTCGGCCTTTGTTGCGCACTGATTCATGAGCCCGACCTGCTGATCCTTGATGAACCGACCACCGGCGTCGACCCCTTGTCCCGGCGACGCTTCTGGGAGTTGATTGATGACGTCCGGCGTCAACGCCCGCAATTGACGCTGCTGGTCGCCACCGCCTACATGGAAGAGGCCGAGCAATTCGAACACTGCCTGATGCTCGATGGCGGCAAACTGATCGCCGCCGGTTTGACCCGCGATCTCGGGGCTGTGACCCCCAACGGCAAGCTCGATGAGGCCTTTACCCACTTTCAGGGCGACACCGGCCGTGACAACCAGCCGCTGGTGATCCCTGCCCGAACCAACGCCACGGCCGACATCGCCATCGAAGCCCATGACCTGACCTTGCGCTTCGGCGATTTCACGGCGGTGGACAAGGTCAGCTTCGCCATCGGCCGCGGCGAGATCTTCGGGTTTCTGGGCTCCAATGGCTGCGGCAAAACCACCACCATGAAAGTGCTCACCGGGCTGATCCCGGCCAGCGAAGGCAGCGCCACGCTGCTGGGCAATCCGGTAAACGCCAAGGATTTAGCCACCCGCAAACGCGTCGGCTTCATGTCCCAGAGTTTCTCGCTCTATGGCGAGCTCAGCGTGCGGCAGAATCTGGATTTGCACGCCCGGCTGTTCGACTTGCCCAAGGCCGAGAGCGCGCAACGCATCGACGAGTTGATCCTGCGCTTCAACCTGGGCAGCGTCGCTCATCAGCCGTCCGGAGCACTGCCACTGGGCCTGCGCCAACGGTTATCCCTGGCGGTGGCGGTGCTGCATCGCCCGGAAGTGTTGATCCTCGACGAACCGACGTCTGGCGTCGACCCGGCGGCCCGGGATGATTTCTGGCGGCTGCTGATCGAACTGTCCCGCGAACAGGGCGTGACGATTTTCCTGTCCACGCATTTCATGAACGAAGCCCAGCGCTGTGACCGCATCTCACTGATGCACGCCGGCAAGGTCCTGGCCTGCGACACCCCGGCAGCCCTGCAACAGCAGTTCAAGGGCCAGACACTGGAGGCGGCGTTCGTCACCTGCCTGGAGCAGGCCCAAGGCCCGATCGCTGCGGCGACGCCGCCAACGCCCATCGACACGACGCTCGCACCCGCCACACCGAAGCAAGATAGCCGCTTCAGTTTTGGACGATTACGGGCGCTGGCGAGTCGTGAAGGCAAGGAGTTGCTGCGCGATAAGGTGCGCATGGCGTTCGCCCTGCTCGGGGCGATGTTCATGATGGTGATCTTCGGCTACGGCATCTCCCTGGATGTGGAAAAACTCGCCTTCGCGGTTTACGACCAGGACCAGACGCCACAAAGCCGGGCGTATCTGGAGGCTTTCCGCAGCTCCCGTTATTTCGACGAACAACCGCCCATCAGCGATGCAGCGCAATTGCATCGACGATTACAGCGCTCGGAAATCAAACTGGCCCTGGAGATCCCGCCGGGATTCGGCCGAGACCTGTTCGCCGGTCGTCAACCCGCGGTGGCGGCCTGGTTCGATGGCGGTATGCCGTTTCGCGCCGAAACCAGCCGCAATTACGTGGAAGCGGTACACCAGGCCAACCTGGTGCAATTGGCCGAGCAGTCCAGCACCGCACTGAACCGGCAAACGGCAGCCCAGCTGGAAACCCGCTTTCGCTACAACCAGGATGTCGTCAGCGTTAACGCCATCGGCCCCGGGGTGATGGCGCTGATCCTGGCGTTCATCCCGGCCATGCTGACAGCGCTGGGCATCGTGCGGGAGAAAGAACTGGGCTCGATAACCAACTTCTACGCCACACCGCTGACGCGACTGGAGTTCCTGTTAGGTAAACAAGCGCCGTATCTGGCTATCAGTCTGATCAACCTCGCCGTCCTGACAGCCATGAATCGCTGGCTGTTCGGCGTGCCTTTCAAGGGCAGCGCCCTGACCCTGGCCTTCGGCGGGCTGCTCTACGTGCTGGCGACCACCAGCATGGGCCTGTTGATTTCGGCGTTCACCCGAACCCAGATTGCCGCCATTCTCGGCACCATGATCATTACCAGTCTGCCGACCATTCAGTTTTCCGGCTTGATCGTGCCGCGCTCGTCGCTTGATGGCGCGGCCGCTGTCATGGGGATGCTGTTTCCGGCGGGCTACTTCCTCGATATTGCCGTTGGCACGTTTACCAAGGCCCTGGATATCCGGCAGTTGTGGCCGCAATGCCTGGCATTGTTCGGGTTCTTCCTGGGGTTTACCGGCCTTAGCCTGGCCATGCTGAAAAAGCAGGAGGCCTGATGCACAAGCTTGCGCACATCCTGCGTCTTGGCCTCAAGGAACTCACAAGCCTGCGACACGACAGCGTGTTGCTGCTGTTCCTGTTCTATGCCTTCACCGTCGCGATCTACATGCCGGCCGCCGGCTCGGTGATCGGCGTGCACAACGCCAGCGTGGCCATGGTCGATGAAGATCACAGCCACCTGTCACGACAATTGGCGCAAGCCCTGCAGCCGCCGGAATTCCAGCCGCCGGTGTCGCTGCCCTACGAACAACTGGACGAAGTGCTGGACAGCGGGCGATTCACTTTCGTCATCAATGTCCCGGCGAATTTCCAGGCGGACCTGTTGGCTGGCCGCCAGCCGGCGGTGCAGGTGAACGTCGACGCCACCGCCATGAGCCAGGCATTCATGGGGGCGGGCTACATCGGACGGATTTTCCAGCGCGAATTGCTGACCTACAGTGGCCAGGGCGATGCGGCGAGCAAAGCCCCCGTGCTGCTGACCACCAGAGCGCTGTTCAATACCAACCTGGAGGGCGGCTGGTTCCTGGCGGTGATTCAAATCGTCAACAACATCACCATCCTCGCCATCATCCTGACTGGCACAGCCCTGCTGCGCGAGCGTGAACACGGCACTCTCGACCATTTGCTGGTGCTGCCCCTCACGGCGCTTGAAATCATGCTGGCGAAAATCTGGAGCAACATGCTGGTGGTGGTGCTGTGCACTTGGGTGTCGCTGGAGGTGATCGTCAAAGGTGCACTCGGCGTGCCGCTAGCCGGCTCCATGACCTTGTTTTTGCTGGTGACGGCCGTTTATCTGTTCGCCAGCACAGCGCTGGGAATATTCCTCGCAACCCTCGCCCGCTCGACACCGCAATTCGGCCTGCTGGCGATTCCGGTGATCATCCCGATGTTGCTGCTCTCCGGGGGCAGTACGCCGCTCGACAGCATGCCGCAATGGCTGCAATGGGTCATGCAGGGCTCGCCATCGACGCACTTCGTCAGCCTCAGTGCCGCGATACTGTTTCGCGACGCGGGTATCAATGTGGTGTGGCCGGACTTGCTGGCATTGAGCGCCATTGGCCTGCTGTTTTTTACAGTTGCGCTGATGCGGTTTCGCAAGAGCCTGGCGTCTTGAAAGACCGAGCCCGCTCCCACAGGAACTGCGCAGAGCCCTGTGGGAGCGGGTTTGCCTGCAATGAGGCGCGCCCGGGCCGCGAGAGAATTACTGAATAATGAGGTTGTTGAACAACAAATCCTCAACCACCGGCTTGCCGGTCTCATCGTTCATCACTTGCTGAGTCTGTTTCAGGGCTTCCTGACGCAGCTTTTCCTTGGCTTCAACGTTGCTCATCGCTTCGGTCGTCTGCTGGGCAAACAATGCCACCAGCTGATTGCGGATCAACGGCTCATTGGCCTTCACCGCCTTAGTCGCCTCGTCACCGGTCACCCGCAAAGCCACATCGGCCTTGTAGACCTTGAGCTTGGGCGTACCGTCCAACCCGTAGTTGCCCACGAACGGCGGGCTCAGGGTGATGTAATTGACCTTCGGAGCTTCACCTTCTTTGGCTTCTTCGGCCATCGCTGCCACGGGCAGAGAGAGGGCCAGCAACAACATGATCCACGCTTTCACAATTCGCTCCTTATCCGGTTTGCGGCCTAGCATAACGACCCGCCGCTCAAGCACAAGCTTATGGCTGGCTATCAGGGTCGGGCATGCTCGTTGACCCATCGACTCACACACCTACACTTATCGGCCATCACTCCCAAAGGAATAGCCCTGATGAAAGCCGTGCTGTGCAAAGCCTTCGGCCCTGCCGAATCGCTGGTGCTGGAAGACGTCGCCAGTCCTGTCGCGAAGAAGAATGAAATCCTGCTGGACGTGCATGCCGCCGGGGTGAATTTCCCGGACACGCTGATCATCGAGGGCAAATACCAGTTCAAGCCGCCCTTCCCGTTTTCGCCGGGTGGCGAAGCGGCCGGTGTGGTCAGCGCGGTGGGCGAAAAGGTCAGTCACCTCAAGGTCGGTGACCGAGTCATGGCCCTGACCGGCTGGGGCAGTTTCGCCGAGCAGGTCGCCGTGCCGGGCTATAACGTGCTGCCGATCCCGCCCTCGATGGACTTCAACACCGCCGCCGCTTTCAGCATGACCTACGGCACCTCGATGCACGCACTCAAGCAACGGGGCAATCTGCAACCGGGTGAAACCTTACTGGTGCTCGGTGCTTCCGGCGGTGTTGGCCTGGCTGCGGTGGAAATCGGCAAAGCCATGGGCGCCCGCGTGATCGCCGCCGCCAGCAGTGCCGAAAAGCTTGCCGTGGCCAAGGCGGCCGGCGCCGATGAACTGATCAACTACAGCGAAACCAGCCTCAAGGACGAAATCAAACGCCTGACCGACGGCCAGGGCGCCGACGTGATCTACGACCCGGTCGGCGGTGATCTGTTCGACCAGGCCATCCGCGCCATCGCCTGGAATGGCCGCTTGCTGGTGGTCGGTTTCGCCAGCGGACGCATTCCGGAACTGCCGGTGAACCTGGCGCTGCTCAAGGGCGCAGCCGTGGTCGGCGTGTTCTGGGGTTCGTTTGCCCAACGTCAGCCGCAGGACAACGCGGCGAACTTCCAGCAGTTGTTTGGCTGGTTTGCCGAGGGCAAGCTGAAGCCGTTGGTGTCGCAGGTGTATCCGCTGAGCAATGCGGCGCAGGCGATCAATGACCTTGGCCAGCGCAAGGCGGTCGGGAAGGTGGTGGTTCAGGTTCGCTGAGCGTGAAAAAAGTGGCCTGGATTGTCCAGGCCGCTTTTAGTGCCTTGGATTAAAGCAACTTACGGATATCTTCCGGCAGCAAGCTCATGTACTTACGAACCGGACTCGCCCGACAATCCCTGACAATTTTCGGCACGCGCTTATTGAGCTTGGCAATCAATGCCAAGCGCTCCTCATTCTGTAACTGCGTCGTATAAATCACGTTCGACAAATAAGCACGTGTGTGATCAAACACGGCTGAATCAACCCACGCGTACTCCGGAAAATCGATCAACGCCTCGTTGAGGTCACGACACCTCAATTGCTTGAGCCACGTGTTGGTGTGAATGGGTGTGTCCAGATCCAGCCTGAAAACCATTGGGGCCATCACTTCCTGCTCAGCAGGTCTGCCGCCTTCGACCGTCCAGGGTTTGAAACGCCACTGCGTAAGCGCCTTCCGGACCGCTTCAGCCAGATCGGGATGATCACTTTGCAGAATGCTCAATTTATTGACCGAACCATCGGCATACACGGTGAATCTGGCCCTGACTTCACCGGTGATCCCGGCTCGGAACAGCTCTTTAGGGTAAATCGGCTTCGGATTGTTTTCAGGGATCAAAAATACCTCCCCAGCCCGAACGCCCACAGACCCAACCAATAACAGCACAAACGCCAGCCACCGCATAACCCATCCCCTTCACCACTGAAATGCCAATCCCGACACCAGCACAAAGGTTAAGACCCAGCGGCCCGAAACAGAACGCAGCGATTTCCTGTTCGGTCGAAGGACATTTCCCAAAGCTCTGTCCTACTCCAGACCGAAATGCGTCATCAACCGCCGACCGAGACGATTCCCACAACGCCCTTCACTTATACCTGTGCGACATGTTCATAAAGGAACACGCGATCGCCCACATTTCCCCTGTTTGGTCGATGCGAACCGGTGCTATTTTCGGTAACGAAACTGTAACATTCGCATCCGCAGTCAAAACAAGAAATCTGGAGCTCTTGAATGTTTGCTTTCTTTCGTCCTGCCGCACATCAGGCTCCATTGCCTGAAGAAAAAATCGACGACACCTATAAACGCCTCCGCTGGCAGATCTTCGCCGGGATTTTCATCGGGTATGCGGGTTACTACCTGCTGCGCAAGAACTTCACCCTGGCGTTCCCCGATCTGATCGCCCAAGGCTATACGAAGGGTCAGCTGGGTGTGGCCATGTCGGCGATTGCCATCGCCTACGGTCTGTCCAAGTTTCTGATGGGCATCGTGTCCGACCGCTCCAACCCGCGTTACTTCCTGCCCTTCGGCCTGGTGGTTTCTGCCGGGGTGATGTTCGTGTTCGGTTTCGCGCCGTGGGCGACGTCCAGCGTGACCATGATGTTCATCCTGTTGTTCATCAACGGTTGGGCACAAGGCATGGGCTGGCCGCCGAGTGGCCGCACCATGGTGCACTGGTGGTCGCAGAAAGAGCGCGGCGGTGTGGTGTCGGTCTGGAATACCGCGCATAACGTCGGCGGTGGCTTGATCGGCCCCTTGGCGATTCTCGGCATGGGCTTGTTCAACGACTGGCACAGCAAGTTCTACGTCCCGGCCGCCGTAGCGCTGCTGGTCGCGGTCTTTGCGTTCATTGTGATGCGCGACACGCCACAATCGACTGGCCTGCCGCCGATCGAGAAGTACAAGAACGATTACCCGGAAGGCTACGACGCTAGCCACGAAGAAGAATTCAGCGCCAAGGACATCTTCGTCAAATACGTGCTGCGCAACAAAATGCTCTGGTTCATCGCCCTGGCCAACGTCTTCGTCTACTTGCTGCGCTACGGCATCCTGGATTGGGCGCCGACCTACCTCAAAGAGGTCAAGCACTTCGACTTCGACAAGACGTCGTGGGCGTATTTCCTCTATGAGTGGGCAGGCATTCCGGGCACCTTGCTGTGCGGCTGGATGTCGGACAAGGTTTTCCGTGGCAACCGTGGCCTGACCGGCATGGTGTTCATGGCATTGGTGACCGTCGCGACGATCGTGTACTGGCTGAATCCGCCGGGTAACCCGATGGTCGACATGATCTCGCTGTTCGCGATCGGCTTCCTGATCTACGGTCCGGTGATGCTGGTGGGCTTGCAAGCGCTGGAACTGGTACCGAAGAAGGCTGCCGGTACAGCCGCTGGTTTTACCGGTCTGTTCGGCTATTTGGGTGGCTCAGTCGCGGCCAGTGCGCTGATGGGCTACACCGTGGACTACTTCGGCTGGGATGGCGGCTTCATCCTGTTGGTATCCGCCTGCTTGCTGGCAATGGCATTCCTGGCTCCCACGCTGGGGCACAAGCAAATCGCCAGTCAGACCCGCGAAGAAGCGATCGCCTGATCGGCTTTTGATTGGCAGCGCTTGAGCCGCGCCTCCAGATTCCGGTCTGGCATGGCGTGGCTACGCAGGGCGTTGGCGGTCTGCTCGACATAATCGCGAGTAGTGCCGTAACGCCCGCAAGCGTTTTCGAACACGTGGCTCAGCACATGATCCGGTAAG
Organism: Pseudomonas sp. LBUM1660; assembly: GCF_059695935.1. Classification (NCBI taxonomy): domain Bacteria; kingdom Pseudomonadati; phylum Pseudomonadota; class Gammaproteobacteria; order Pseudomonadales; family Pseudomonadaceae; genus Pseudomonas; species Pseudomonas sp. LBUM1660. Next base: position 6,072,915 of record NZ_CP166795.1, read on the forward strand.
TTGCCGGCATAGCTGGGCAAGTGTCGCTCCAACACAAACCCCAACGCCTGAACCTGGCTTCCGTCTTCGAGACGGCAGTTGAGCCAGTGTGGGCGATAGGACGGAAAGGGCATTTCGCGCTGCCACAGTGCGTAAAGCGAGGCTTCCAGTTGTTCTTCGGGCAACCGATAAGCGAAGCCGCTGCAAGAACCGCCGCGATCCAGGCCAAAGACCAAGCCAGGGACTTCCGGCGTGCCGCGATGTTCGTGGGACCACAGGTACAACCCGCGATGGTAGCCATGCACTCGGCCGCGCACTCGCTCCACCGCCGCGCATTCAGGGCGCCAGATCAGCGAACCATAAGCGAATAACCAGACGGGTCCGCCCTTGTGTCGAGCCATGGTCGACTGCATCGAGCTGAGCAATTGTTCGTGCGTAAGCTGCGGCCCCAGATCGAGCCGCGGAGGGTAAGCCAGATTCAGAAAAGCAGATTCAATGGCACTCATGGCGAATAGCGTTCAGCTCCCCGCGGATAAAGAATTACTTAATAGAACGCACCGCTGTAACAATAAGGCACATATGTTTTAAGGCAATTTAAGTGCCATGGCACAGTTCTTAAATAATGACCTTGCTGGATATAACCTACCGGTATTTATATAAATCTATAAATACCGATCGGCTATATGGGGAGTTATAACGACTAGGAGCGTGGATCAAGATCACGGATCAAGATCGAGGATCAAGATCGAGGCGCGTAGGCAAAGACGTCGGCGCGCATCTGGTGCGCATCCATCCCCGCGTCGACCAACGCATCCAGCGTGCCGTAGACCATGGCCGGTGAGCCGCTGGCATACACGTGCAGCGCTTTCAGATCAGGGAAGTCCTCACACACCGCCTCATGCAGCATCCCGCAACGCCCCTGCCAGCCGCATTGATCGCTGACGACTTTATGCAGGAACAGATTGGGCAGTTTCAGCCACTCATCCCAGTGCTCGATTTCATAAAAGTCTTCAGGCCGGCGCACACCCCAATACAGATGCACCGGATGCTTGAAACCCGCGGCCCGGCAATGTTCGATCAGACTGTGGATCTGGCCCATACCGGTGCCAGCGGCAATCAGCACCAGCGGACCGTCCGGCAGTTCCGCCAGATGGGTATCGCCGAACGGCATCTCGATGCGCACCATCGGATTGCGTTGCAGTTGTTCGATCAGGTTCAGCGCACTGCTTTCGCGCGCCAGCACATGGATTTCCAGGTCTCGCCCGGCATGGGGTGCCGAGGCCAGGGAGAAGGCGGATTTCTCGCCGTTCTCGCGCTCGATCATCAAATACTGACCCGCGTGATAACGCGGTGGCTTGCCGGCTGGCGCCCGCAGATGCACGCGAAAGGTATCGCCGCCGACGTCCCTGCATTCAATGACCTGACACGACAAGCTGCGCACCGGCAATTCTCCCAGCGCGAGCACGCCATCCCACAGCACGATGCAGTCTTCCAGCGGCTCTGCAATGCAAGTGTAGAACTCACCATGGTCGCGCACACCGCCTTCCTGTTCGACCCGCCCTTCCACGAGCAGTGCAGCGCACACGTGGCAATTGCCGTTGCGGCAGCTTTGCGGGCATTCATAGCCCAGGCGCCGCGCGCCATCGAGAATCCGCTCGCCGGGCAGAATCTCTAGCACTGCTCCGGAGGGCTGCAAGGTTACACGCATCAATCTATTCCTAACTGATTCCAGATGGCATCGATCCGTTGGGTCACGGCGTCGTCCTTGACGATCACCCGGCCCCACTCGCGAGTGGTTTCGCCCGGCCATTTATGCGTGGCATCGAGCCCCATCTTCGAGCCCAGTCCGGAGACCGGCGAGGCGAAGTCGAGGTAGTCGATCGGCGTGTTGTCGATCATCACCGTGTCACGCTTGGGGTCCATGCGCGTGGTGATGGCCCAGATCACGTCGTTCCAGTCGCGTGCGTTGATATCGTCATCACAGACGATAACGAACTTGGTGTACATGAACTGTCGCAAAAACGACCAGACACCCAGCATTACCCGCTTCGCGTGGCCCGGATACGACTTCTTCATGGTCACGATGGCCATGCGGTACGAACAACCTTCCGGCGGCAGGTAGAAGTCAGTGATTTCCGGGAACTGCTTCTGCAGGATCGGCACGAACACTTCATTCAGCGCCACGCCGAGAATCGCCGGCTCATCCGGCGGACGGCCGGTGTAGGTGCTGTGGTAGATCGGTTTGATGCGGTAGGTGATGCGCTCGACGGTGAACACCGGGAAGCTGTCGACTTCGTTGTAGTAACCGGTGTGGTCGCCGTAAGGGCCTTCATCGGCCATTTCGCCCGGATGGATCACGCCTTCAAGGATGATCTCGGCGGTCGCCGGGACCTGCAAGTCGTTGCCACGGCACTTCACCAGTTCGGTGCGGTTGCCGCGCAGCAGACCGGCGAAAGCGTATTCGGAGAGGCTGTCCGGTACAGGCGTCACGGCGCCAAGGATGGTCGCCGGGTCAGCGCCCAGTGCCACGGAGACCGGAAACGGCTGACCGGGATGCTTTTCGCACCACTCACGGTAATCCAGCGCGCCGCCCCGGTGGCTCAGCCAGCGCATGATGACTTTGTTGCGGCCAATGACTTGCTGACGGTAGATGCCGAGGTTCTGACGGTCCTTGTTCGGACCTTTGGTGACGGTCAGGCCCCAAGTGATCAGCGGGCCGACGTCGCCTGGCCAGCAGGTCTGCACCGGCAGCATCGCGAGGTCGACGTCGTCGCCTTCGATGACCACTTCCTGGCAGACCGCGTCTTTGACCACCTTCGGTGCCATGGCGATGATCTTGCGGAAGATCGGCAGCTTGGACCAGGCATCTTTCAGGCCTTTCGGCGGCTCGGGTTCCTTGAGGAACGCCAGCAGCTTGCCGATCTCGCGCAATTCGCTGACCGCTTCTGCGCCCATGCCCAGCGCCACGCGCTCAGGGGTGCCGAACAGGTTGCCGAGCACCGGGATGTCATAACCCGTGGGCTTTTCGAAAAGCAGGGCTGGACCTTTGGCCCGCAGGGTGCGGTCGCAAACCTCGGTCATTTCGAGCACTGGGGACACCGGAACCTGGATGCGCTTGAGTTCGCCGCGCTTTTCCAGGCCGCTGATAAAGTCGCGCAAGTCGCGATACTGCATGCGTGAGCCTCGTGTTGGCCGTGCCGTTCGGGGGTGGCAGTTTAGCGCCGAACCCCTCTATTCAGAACCATGAACTGCCGGTTCATCAAAAATCAGATAGCAAAAAGCCGGGTTTCCCCGGCTTCTGCTGGTCTATCGACTTACTTGCGTTTCATCGACAGGAAGAACTCATCGTTGGTCTTGGTCGTTTTCAGCTTGTCGACCAGGAACTCGATGGCAGCGATTTCGTCCATCGGGTGCAGGAGCTTGCGCAGGATCCACATGCGTTGCAACTCGTCGTCGGCTGTCAGCAACTCTTCGCGGCGGGTGCCGGAACGGTTGATGTTGATGGCCGGGAAGACGCGTTTTTCGGCGATGCGACGATCCAGCGGCAGTTCCATGTTGCCCGTGCCTTTGAATTCTTCGTAGATCACTTCGTCCATCTTGGAGCCGGTTTCAACCAGCGCGGTGGCGATGATGGTCAGCGAACCGCCTTCCTCGATGTTCCGCGCGGCGCCGAAGAAACGTTTCGGTTTCTCCAGGGCGTGGGCATCGACACCACCGGTGAGTACTTTGCCGGAGCTCGGGATCACGGTGTTGTAGGCGCGAGCCAGACGGGTGATGGAGTCGAGCAGGATCACCACGTCTTTCTTGTGTTCGACCAGGCGCTTGGCCTTCTCGATCACCATTTCGGCAACCTGCACGTGGCGGGTTGGCGGCTCGTCGAACGTCGAGGCGACCACTTCGCCGCGCACGGTGCGCTGCATTTCGGTCACTTCTTCCGGACGTTCGTCGATCAGCAATACGATCAGATGAACTTCAGGGTTGTTACGAGCGATGTTGGCTGCGATGTTCTGCAGCATGATCGTTTTACCGGCTTTCGGCGGTGCAACGATCAGACCGCGCTGGCCTTTGCCGATCGGGGCGCACAGGTCGATGACACGACCGGTCAAGTCTTCGGTGGAACCGTTGCCGGCTTCCATCTTCATGCGCACGGTCGGGAACAGCGGGGTCAGGTTCTCGAAGAGAATCTTGTTTTTCGCGTTCTCTGGACGGTCGTAGTTGATCGTGTCGACCTTGAGCAGCGCGAAATAACGCTCGCCTTCCTTCGGAGGGCGGATCTTGCCAACGATGGTGTCACCGGTGCGCAAGTTGAAGCGACGGATCTGGCTCGGCGAGACGTAGATATCATCTGGGCCGGCGAGATAGGAAGCGTCAGCGGAGCGCAGGAAGCCGAAGCCGTCCTGGAGAATCTCCAGCACGCCATCACCGGAGATTTCCTCGCCGCTTTTCGCGTGCTTTTTGAGCAGGGAGAAAATCACGTCCTGCTTGCGCGAACGGGCCATATTTTCTATGCCCATCTGTTCGGCCAATTCGAGCAGTTCGGTAATCGGCTTTTGCTTGAGTTCAGTCAGATTCATATAGGAATGACGTAATCATTTATGGAGGGGGGGGAAATTAAGCTTTTGGCTTAATGAGGCCGCGCCGCAGAGAAGGCGACAGGATCGCGTACTTATTCGAAAAGGAGTGCGTCGGCGACGGCTAGCAGGGGGCAATGGAGAAACCAGTGCGGGGCCGAATGTACCACCTGAGTTTCGGAGCGTCTAGCCCTCAATAACGAAAAGGCCCCGCAATATGCGGGGCCTTTTCATGACGCTTTATAACAACGCTTAGATGTTGGCGTCGAGGAAGGCCGCCAGTTGCGACTTCGACAATGCGCCGACCTTGGTCGCTTCAACGTTGCCGTTCTTGAACAGCATCAGAGTCGGGATGCCACGCACGCCATGCTTGGCCGGGGTTTCCTGGTTTTCGTCGATGTTCAGTTTGGCAATGGTCAGCTTGCCTTTGTAGGTTTCAGCAATTTCGTCCAGAACGGGAGCGATCATTTTGCAAGGGCCGCACCATTCAGCCCAGTAGTCGACCAGTACAGCGCCTTCGGCCTTGAGTACGTCAGCCTCGAAGCTAGCGTCGGTGACGTGTTTGATAAGATCGCTGCTCATGGAAGTCTCCAGGTTGTAAGCAAAAAAACGTGGCCCATCATAGCTGCCCTTCCTTCGTTCAGGAAGGTGCAGTTGATTGAGTCTCGCTATGGTGCGGCATGAGTTTGGGTATAGCTCAAGTCACGGGGCGGCGGGAGCGACGAAGGCAATTCCGGTGCGCAGGGCGGCATTGCGCACATGTTCCTGCATGGCTTTTTGTGCCGCACCGGACGAGCGCCGGGCCAGCGCTCGGAGGATTTTGCGGTGCTCCTGCCAGGTTTCCATGGCCCGTTCGGCCCGGATGAACGGTAGCTTCTGGCTCTCCAGAAAAATGTCGGCGCTTGCCGTGAGGATGCTCAGCATCGCCTGATTGCCACTGGCCAGCAGAATGCGTCGGTGAAACTCGAAATCCAGTCGCGCCGCCGCCTCGAAGTCGCCGGCCTTCAATTCGCAGCGCATGGCGGCAACGTTATCTTCCAGCGCATCGAGTTCGTGAGTGCTCAGGGTCACCGCGGCCAAACCTGCGGCAAAACCTTCCAGGGCATAACGCAACTGGAAAATGTCCAACGGCGATGCCTGGGCCGCGAAGGGCCAACTCAGTGCCGCATCGCCACGTGGCAAGTCCACCGGCGACTGCACGAACACGCCCTTGCCCGGCTGGATGCTGATCACGCCCAGCGCACTCAACGACGACAGCGCCTCACGCAGCGACGCCCGACTGACCCCCAACTGCACCGCCAGATCCCGCTGCGAGGGCAAGGCATCCCCCGGCGCGAACCCCTGCTCGGTGATCAGTTTACGGATGGCTTGCAGCGCCACTTCAGGTACGGCTCGAGAAATCGAATTCATGGTTTTCAGATGAACCAAGACAATGAGCGGCTAGTTGTAAAGCTATTCGCAGCCCTCGGCAAGTCGTGCTCCATGGGGGTTCGGCCCGTTTCACGGATGCGCCATGAGGGTGCGAAACGCCCTTCAACTGTTCAGACCAGTAAGACCGACCAAATCCAGTAAAACCGTGGCCTGCGGCACCCAAAACCGCTTCTTGGCATGGCCCGTGCTCTGTCGATCCGCAGAACTCATTCCTCGCCGATCCGGAGATTCGCCATGACCCTGCGTTACAGCGCCCTTCTCACTGCCCTGTTTGCCAGCCTGATGTTGAGCCAGGCACCCGCTCACGCCGACGGCCTGGAGGATGTGGTCAAACGCGGCGTCCTCAAGGTGGCCGTGCCTCAGGACTTTCCACCGTTCGGCTCGGTCGGCCCGGACATGAAACCGCGCGGCCTCGACATCGACACCGCCAAACTGCTGGCCGAGCAACTCAAGGTCAAACTTGAACTGACCCCGGTCAACAGCACCAACCGCATCCCGTTCCTGACCACCGGCAAGGTTGACCTGGTAATCTCCAGCCTGGGCAAGAACCCCGAGCGCGAGAAAGTCATCGACTTCTCCAGCGCCTATGCGCCGTTCTACCTCGCCGTGTTCGGTCCGCCAGACGCCGACATCAAAAGCCTGGACGACCTCAAGGGCAAGACCGTCAGCGTCACCCGAGGCGCCATCGAAGACATCGAACTGACCAAAGTCGCTCCCGAAGGCGTGACCATCAAACGCTTCGAAGACAACAACTCAACCATCGCCGCCTACATCGCCGGCCAGGTTGACCTGATCGCCAGCGGCAACGTGGTGATGGTGGCGATCAGCGAGAAGAACCCAAAACGCATTCCAGCGTTGAAAGTGAAGCTCAAGGACTCGCCGGTCTATGTCGGCGTGAACAAGAACGAGCGGGCGCTGTTGGGCAAGGTCAACCAGATCCTCGCCACCGCCAAAACCGACGGAGCACTGGAGAAAAACTCCCAGACCTGGCTGAAAGAGCCATTGCCGGCCGACCTCTGATCGTCGCTCGGGAGACGTGATATGGCCTATCAGTTCGACTTTCTGCCGGTGGTGCAAAACACCGACCTGCTGCTGCGCGGCGCGCTGTTCACCCTTGAACTGACCGCCATCGGCGCGGTGCTCGGGGTGGGGCTGGGCATTGTCGGGGCGCTGGTGCGGGCGTGGAACATTCGCCCGTTCTCGGCGATTTTCGGGGTCTACGTCGAGTTGATCCGCAATACGCCGTTCCTGGTGCAGCTGTTTTTTATCTTCTTCGGCTTGCCATCGCTGGGGGTGCAGATTTCCGAATGGCAGGCGGCAGTGCTGGCGATGGTGATCAACCTCGGCGCCTATTCGACCGAAATCATCCGCGCCGGCATCCAGGCGATCCCCCGAGGACAGCTGGAAGCCGCTGCGGCCTTGGCGATGAGCCGATTCGAAGCGTTCCGCCACGTGATTCTGCTGCCGGCGCTGGGCAAAGTCTGGCCGGCCCTGAGCAGCCAAATCATCATCGTCATGCTCGGCTCGGCGGTTTGCTCGCAAATCGCCACCGAAGAGTTGAGCTTCGCCGCCAACTTCATTCAGTCGCGCAACTTCCGCGCCTTTGAAACCTATGCCCTGACCACGCTGCTGTACCTGTGCATGGCGCTGCTGATCCGCCAACTGCTGAACTGGATCGGCCGCCGCTACATTTCGAGGAGCAGCCAATGAGCGATTTCACCTTCTGGGACATCGTGCGCAACCTGCTCACCGGCCTGCAATGGACCCTGGCGCTGTCACTGGTGGCGTTTATCGGCGGCGGGCTGATCGGCTTGCTGATCATGGTCATGCGCATCTGGAAAAAGCCCCTGCCGCGCAACATTGCCCGTACCTACATCGAGCTGTTCCAGGGCACGCCGCTGTTGATGCAGCTGTTTCTGGTGTTCTTCGGCGTGGCGCTGGCCGGTGTGGAGATTTCGCCGTGGATGGCGGCGGCGCTGGCCCTGACGCTGTTTACCAGCGCCTATCTGGCGGAGATCTGGCGCGGCTGCGTCGACTCGATTCCCAACGGCCAGTGGGAAGCCTCGTCGAGCCTGGCGCTCAATCCGCTTGAGCAACTGCGCTACGTGATTCTGCCGCAAGCGCTGCGGATCGCCGTGGCGCCCACCGTGGGCTTCTCGGTGCAAGTGGTCAAAGGCACCGCCGTGACCTCGATCATCGGCTTCACCGAACTGACCAAGACCGGCGGCATGCTCGCCAACGCGACCTTCGAACCGTTCATGGTCTATGGCCTCGTCGCCCTCGGTTACTTCCTGCTCTGCTACCCCTTGTCCCTCAGTGCGCGCTATCTGGAAAGGAGACTGCATGCCTCTGCTTAGAATTTCCGCCCTGCATAAATATTACGGCGACCACCATGTGCTCAAAGGCATCGACCTGAGCGTCGAGGAAGGCCAGGTGGTGGCAATCATCGGCCGCAGCGGTTCGGGCAAATCCACCTTGCTGCGCACCCTCAACGGCCTGGAGTCGATCAACGACGGCGTGATCGAAGTCGACGGCGAATACCTCGACGCTGCCCGCGCCGATTTGCGCACCTTGCGGCAGAAAGTCGGGATGGTGTTCCAGCAGTTCAACCTGTTCCCGCACCTGACCGTGGGCGAAAACGTGATGCTCGCGCCACAAGTGGTGCAGAAAGTGCCGAAAGCCAAAGCGGTCGAGCTGGCGCGGGAGATGCTGGAGCGGGTCGGGCTGGGCGAGAAGTTTGATGCCTTCCCGGACCGGCTGTCGGGTGGGCAGCAACAGCGCGTGGCGATTGCCCGGGCGTTGGCAATGTCTCCCAAAGTCTTGCTGTGCGACGAAATCACGTCAGCGCTGGACCCGGAATTGGTCAATGAAGTGCTGAGCGTGGTCCGGCAACTGGCCAAAGAAGGGATGACGCTGATCATGGTCACCCATGAAATGCGCTTTGCCCGCGAGGTTGGGGATAAGTTGGTGTTCATGCATCAGGGCAAGGTGCATGAAGTCGGGGATCCGAAGATTTTGTTTGCAAATCCGCAGACGGCGGAGCTGGCGAATTTCATCGGGACGGTTGAAGCGGCGGTCTGATCGTTCTTCAGCGCCTGTGAGGCCGTCTTCGCGGGCAAGCCTCGCTCCTACAGGGATTTGCGCCGTCCGCGAGATTTTGGACAACACCGTCCCCTGTAGGAGCGAGGCTTGCCCGCGAAGTGGCCGTCAGCTACGCCACATAGGCTCCCGCGCCAAAAGATCGCAGCCTTCCACAACTCCTGCGCGTTGGCGTCAGCGTTTGATCGTGGCACGATGTCGAGGTTATCGACCGAGACCCCATGACCATGCCGCAATCCCAAGCCAAGAATCTGTCCCTGATCGCCGCAATCGACCTGGGCTCCAACAGCTTTCACATGGTCGTGGCCAAGGCCCAGAACGGCGAAATCCGTATTCTCGAGCGTCTCGGGGAGAAGGTGCAGCTGGCCGCCGGCATCGACGATGAGCGTCAGCTCAGTGAAGAATCCATGCAACGCGGGCTCGATTGCCTGAAGCGTTTTGCCCAACTGATCAACGGTATGCCGCCCGGCGCCGTGCGGATCGTCGGCACCAACGCCCTGCGTGAAGCCCGCAACCGCGGCGAATTCATCCACCGCGCCGAAGAAATTCTTGGCCACCCGGTGGAAGTCATCTCCGGCCGTGAAGAAGCACGCCTGATTTACCTCGGCGTTTCCCACACCCTCGCTGACACCCCGGGCAAACGCCTGGTGGCCGACATCGGCGGCGGCAGTACCGAATTCATCATCGGCCAGCGCTTCGAACCGCTGCTGCGCGAAAGCCTGCAAATGGGCTGCGTCAGCTACACCCAGCGCTATTTCAAGGACGGCAAGATCACCCCGGCCCGCTACGCACAGGCGTACACGGCGGCGCGGCTGGAGATCATGAGCATCGAACACGCCTTGCATCGGCTGACCTGGGATGAAGCCATCGGCTCCTCGGGCACCATCCGCGCCATCGGCCTGGCGCTCAAGGCTGGCGGACACGGCACCGGCGAGGTCAACGCCCAAGGCCTGGCCTGGCTCAAGCGCAAACTGATGAAGCTGGGCGACGTCGAGAAAATCGACTTCGAAGGCATCAAGCCCGACCGCCGCGCAATCTTCCCGGCGGGCCTGGCGATTCTCGAAGCGATCTTCGACGCCCTCGAACTGCAACGCATGGACCACTGTGAAGGCGCCCTGCGCGAAGGCGTGCTCTATGACCTGCTGGGCCGTCATCATCATGAAGACGTCCGTGAACGCACACTCAGCTCGCTGATGGAGCGTTATCACGTCGATCTGGAACAAGCGGCGCGGGTCGAACGCAAAGCCCTGCATGCCTTCGATCAAGTGGCCAAGGATTGGGATCTGGATGATGGCATCTGGCGCGAACTGCTCGGCTGGGCCGCCAAGGTCCATGAAGTGGGCCTGGACATCGCTCACTATCAGTACCACAAGCACGGCGCCTACTTGATCGAGCACTCGGACCTGGCTGGGTTCTCCCGTGAAGACCAACTGATGCTCGCGCTATTGGTGCGTGGTCACCGGCGCAATATTCCCAAGGACCGGTTTGCCGATTTCGGCGATGACGGCATCAAGCTGATTCGCCTGTGCGTGCTGCTGCGCTTTGCGATTCTGTTCCATCACATCCGTGGCACCCAGGAAATGCCGCAGGTGGTACTGCACGCCAGCCGCGACAGCCTCGATGTGTTGTTCCCGGAAAACTGGCTTGACGAAAACCAACTGACCCAGGCCGACTTCGCCCTCGAAGCGGAATGGCTCACCCGGGTCAGCTTCACCCTGAACGTGCGCTAAAAGGTAAACACCCTACCTGTGGCGAGGGAGCTTGCTCCCGCCGGGGTGCGAAGCGCCCCCACATGAATTGACAGTTTTTCAGAAAACCACCCGTGACCGATTTTGGGGCTGCTACGCAGCCCAGCGGGAGCAAGCTCCCTCGCCACAGGTATTCAGCTGAAACCAAAAAGGGCGATCCATGTGGATCGCCCTTTTTTTGCCCAACCGAATCTGCGTCAGCGAACAGCCAGAATCGGGCTGCCCAACCGCTCCAGCAGGGTCGCCTGCGCGCTGCGCGGGTTCTGGTTGCCGGTCGGCGTGTTGCGGATGTAGCGACCGTCCGCCTGCAGGCTCCAGCTGTGAGTGTTATCGGTCAGATAAAGCTCCAGCTCTTTCTTGACCCGCATGATCAGCTTCTTGCCCTCCACCGGGAAGCAAGTCTCGACGCGCTTGTCGAGGTTGCGCTCCATCCAGTCGGCACTGGACAGGAACATCTGCTCTTCGCCGCCATTGAGGAAGTAGAAGACCCGGGTGTGCTCCAGGAAACGACCGATGATCGAGCGCACGTGGATGTTGTGCGAAACCCCGGCGATGCCCGGCCGCAAGCAGCACATGCCGCGCACCACCAGATCGATGCGCACACCCGACTGGCTGGCCTTGTACAGCGCGCGGATGATCTTCGGATCGGTCAGCGAGTTGAACTTGGCGATGATGTGCGCCGGTTTGCCGTCGAGGGCGAACTGGGTTTCGCGGGCAATCATGTCGAGCATGCCCTTCTTCAACGTGAACGGCGCGTGCAGCAGCTTCTTCATCCGCAGGGTTTTACCCATGCCGATCAGCTGACTGAACAGTTTGCCGACGTCTTCGCACAAGGCGTCGTCCGAGGTCAGCAAGCTGTAGTCGGTGTACAGACGGGCGTTGGCCGCGTGGTAGTTGCCCGTGCCCAAATGCGCGTAACGCACGATCTCGCCGGCTTCGCGGCGCAGAATCAGCATCATCTTGGCGTGAGTCTTGAAGCCGACCACGCCGTAGATCACCACCGCACCGGCCGCTTGCAAACGGCTAGCCAGTTGCAGGTTGGACTCTTCATCGAAGCGCGCACGCAATTCGATCACCGCGGTGACCTCTTTGCCGTTACGCGCGGCATCGACCAGTGCATCAACGATTTCCGAGTTGGCGCCGGAACGGTACAGCGTCTGGCGGACCGCCAATACATGCGGGTCCTTGGCGGCCTGGCGCAGCAGGTCGACCACCGGGGTGAATGACTCGAACGGGTGCAGCAACAGGATGTCCTGCTTGCTGATCACGCTGAAGATGTTCTCGCTGTTCTGCAGCAGTTTCGGGATCTGCGGGGTGAACGGCGTGTATTGCAGAGCGCGCTGACTGTCCAGGCCGGTAATGCTGAACAGGCGGGTCAGGTTGACCGGACCGTTGACCTGATACAGCTCGGTCTCGTGCAGGTTGAACTGCTTGAGCAAGTAGTCGGACAGGTGTTTCGGGCACGTGTCGGCCACTTCCAGACGCACCGCGTCACCGTAGCGACGGGAGAACAACTCGCCGCGCAGCGCGCGGGCCAGGTCTTCCACGTCTTCGGTATCGACCGCGAGGTCGGCGTTGCGGGTCAGGCGGAACTGGTAGCAGCCCTTGACCTTCATGCCCTGGAACAGGTCATCGGCGTGCGCGTGGATCATCGACGACAGGAACACATAGTTGTCGCCCGCGCCGCCCACTTCTTCGGGCAACTTGATGACGCGCGGCAGCAGACGTGGCGCCGGGATAATCGCCAGACCGGAATCGCGACCGAAGGCGTCGATGCCTTCGAGCTCGACGATGAAGTTCAGGCTCTTGTTCACCAGCAACGGGAACGGGTGCGTCGGGTCGAGGCCGATCGGGGTGATGATCGGCGCGATCTCGTCGCGGAAATAGCGGCGCACCCAGGTTTTGATCTTGGTGGTCCAGTGACGCCGACGGATGAAGCGAACCTGATGTTTTTCCAGTTCCGGCAACAGAATGTCATTGAGAATCGCGTACTGGCGGTCAACGTGACCATGTACCAGCTCGCTGATGCGGGCCAGGGCCTGATGCGGTTGCAGGCCATCGGCGCCGGCCTGTTCACGGGCGAAGGTGATCTGCTTCTTCAGGCCGGCCACGCGAATCTCGAAGAACTCGTCCAGGTTGCTGGAGAAGATCAGCAGAAACTTCAGCCGCTCCAGCAACGGGTAGGACTCATCCAGCGCCTGTTCCAGCACGCGGATGTTGAACTGCAGTTGCGAGAGCTCGCGATGGATATACAGGCTGCTGTCATCCAGGCCGGGAACGGCGATCGCTGGAGCCGCTGTTGCGGTTTCGGTCACCGCCGCGGGTGGAGCGGGCTCCAGCTCCGGCGGCGTCTCGGCGATTTGCTCGGCCACGGGTTGAGCCTCTTTTACGGCAACTTCAGTAAGTCCTTCGGTATTCATGGAATGTTCCTGGGAGGGCTATTTCTGCTCTCGTAACAATTGAGCGGCGCGCACGGCAAAGTAAGTCAGGATGCCATCAGCCCCTGCACGTTTAAAAGCGGTCAGGGATTCGAGGATAACCCCTTCGCTCAACCAGCCATTCTGGATGGCCGCCATGTGCATGGCGTATTCACCGCTGACCTGATAAACAAAGGTCGGCACTTTAAATTCTTCTTTGACCCGGTAAAGGATGTCCAGATACGGCATGCCTGGCTTGACCATGACCATGTCCGCGCCTTCTGACAAGTCCGCCGCCACTTCGTGCAGGGCTTCGTTGCTGTTGGCCGGGTCCATCTGATAGGAAGCCTTGTTGGCCTTGCCCAGGTTCAGCGCCGAACCCACCGCGTCTCGGAACGGGCCGTAATAGGCGCTCGCGTACTTGGCAGAGTAAGCCATGATCCGCACATTGACGTGATCGGCAAGCTCCAGCGCTTCGCGGATGGCCTGGATGCGACCGTCCATCATGTCCGACGGGGCCACCACCTGAGCACCGGCCTCTGCGTGGGAAAGGGCCTGCTTGACCAGTGCGTCGACGGTAATGTCGTTCTGCACATAGCCTTCTTCATCGAGGATGCCGTCCTGCCCGTGAGTGGTAAACGGGTCGAGCGCAACGTCGGTGATCACACCCAGTTCCGGGAACTGCGCACGCAAGGCGCGGGTGGCGCGCTGGGCGATGCCGTTCGGGTTCCAGGCTTCGGCGGCGTCCAGGGACTTGAGCTCCGGCGGCGTGACCGGGAACAACGCCAGCGCCGGAATCCCCAGTTCGACCCACTTGGCCGCTTCTTCGAGCAACAGATCGATGGTCAGGCGCTCGACGCCCGGCATCGACGCCACCGCTTCGCGACGGTTTTCACCGTCCAGCACGAACACCGGCAGGATCAGATCGTCGACGGTCAGAACGTTTTCACGGACCAGTCGACGCGAAAAATCATCACGGCGATTGCGACGCAGGCGGGTTGCAGGAAACAAACGGTTGGCGGGGGTGAAGCTCACGGCAGACTCCTGAGCCCGCTGGCGTGCGAGCGTGACAGTTATAAGCGGCCATTATGACCGTGGTATTACAGTTATGTGCATCCCTGCGTCACGTAGCCGCATTCCATTGTCCTTGTAGGAATTGTTCACGTCGAGACACATTTGGACACTTTCATGAATGTGCACGAAGGCGTAGGCTGCGCGTTCATTTCGCCAGCATCCAGACAATGCTCCAACAATTTCTTCAGGAATTCGGCTACTTCGCCCTCTTTCTCGGCACGTTCTTCGAAGGCGAAACCATTCTGGTGCTCGCAGGCTTCCTCGCGTTCCGCGGATACATGGACATCACAATCGTCACGATCGTGGCGTTCTGTGGCAGTTATGCCGGCGATCAGCTGTGGTATTTCCTCGGGCGCAAACACGGTCGCAAATTGCTGGCGCGCAAACCTCGCTGGCAACTGATGGGTGACCGGGCGCTGGAACATATCCGCAAACACCCGGACATCTGGGTGCTGAGCTTCCGCTTCGTCTATGGATTGCGCACGGTCATGCCGGTGGCGATCGGCCTGTCGGGTTATCCACCGGGGCGTTATCTGCTGCTCAACGGGATTGGTGCCGCGATCTGGGCGACCGCACTGGCCGCAGCGGCGTATCACTTCGGCGCGGTGCTTGAGGGCATGCTGGGCAGCGTCAAGAAGTACGAGCTGTGGGTGCTCGGCGCCCTGCTGGTACTGGGCCTGGGCTTGTGGCTGCGTCGGCGCTTCAAGAATGCCCGTCTGGCGAAGAAGATCTACGCCGACGAGCAAGCCGAGCTGGCCAAGGCCGCCGAGACTAAGACGCCAATCGAGTAAAGCGGTCCCTGCAGCAGTAGAGACCGATGCCGCTGAGCAGGCTGTAGCTGAGCAGGCCGATCCAGCCCACCGCGCTGGCCGGCCACAGCCCGACCACCGGCGCCAGCCACACCAGCGGCACATTCGATGCCAGCCGCAACAGCTCCAGCTTCAACGCCTGCGGGCGATTCTCCAGGGCCATGCCCAACGTAAACAGACCCAATGCCACCGCACCCCAGCCCAACACCAGCGCGGCGGTCGGCAAACGTGGCTCAAGGTTCATCAAGTAGCTGCCCAGCGCGATGTAGACGCAGAACTGCAACGCCACATAGACCTGCTGACGCCCGTCCAGCGGCACCTCGAATTTGCGGAACTGGCTCAGGTCCGGCTTGTTCATCGGGTACTTGGCCGCCACATCCGCCGGCCGCCAACCGGTGCGCATGAACCAGATGCGCAGCTTGTCCCATGTGCTTTCAGCCCGCCGCGCGTCATCCCAAAGCTGCGCGTAAAACTGCACGTTCGCCCACAACGGATTCCAGCTCGCCAACGGCGTGGTCACGCCGAAAATCACCGGCTCGTTGTCGTCCTCTTCCTGGAACGAGCCGAATAGACGGTCCCAAATAATGAACACCCCGCCGTAGTTGCGATCCATGTAGAGAGCGTTCTGTGCATGGTGAGCCCGATGATTGGACGGCGTGACGAAGAACCACTCAAACCAGCCGAGCTTGGGAATGTGTTTGGTATGCACCCAGAACTGATAGAGCAAGTTCAGCGCGGCGACACTAATGAACACCAGCAGCGGCACGCCGAGCACCGCCATCGGCAAGTAGAAAATCCAGCTCAGCAGGAAGCCGGTACTGGTCTGGCGCAGGGCCGTGGAGAGGTTGTAGTCCTCGCTCTGGTGATGCACCGAGTGCGCGGCCCAGAGGATGTTGCGCTCATGACCCATACGGTGCAGCCAGTAGTAGCAGAAGTCATAGAGGACGAAGGCAAACACCCAGACCCAGACGCTGTCGGCCGACAGCTCGAACAGCGCGAGGTGCTTGAGGGCAAACGCATAGGTCACCAGGCCGACGCCTTTGGTCAACAGGCCCGTAGTGGTCGAAAACACCCCGGTGCTGATGCTGTTGATCGCGTCCGCCAGCCGATAATTGCTCAACCCGCGCCAACGGTCCGCCAGCAGCTCGACGGCAATCAGCACAAAGAAAAACGGCACCGCATACAGAATGAAGTCCATTGACGCGCCCTGATCGGATCTTGAGGACAGATGCTAGGTGTAGCCGCGAATTAACCCTATGGCAACGAGTGACAAATTAGTGGACATTTAACGCCATGAATCTGGAGAAAAACCCATGAGCAAAAAAATTGCAGTGATCCTTTCCGGCTGTGGCGTGTACGACGGCGCCGAGATCCACGAAAGTGTGATTACCTTGCTGCGCCTGGACCAGCGTGGCGCCGAGGTGCAGTGCTTTGCCCCCAATATCTCGCAATTGCATGTGATCAATCACCTGACCGGCGACGAAATGCCCGAGTCGCGCAATGTGCTGGTGGAATCGGCGCGGATTGCCCGGGGCAACATCAAGGATATTCGTGAGGCCAGCGTCGAAGACTTCGACGCGCTGATCGTGCCTGGTGGGTTTGGCGCGGCCAAGAACCTGTCGAACTTCGCCATCGAAGGCGCCGGCTGCACCGTTCAACCGGACGTCCTGGCGCTGACCGAAGCGTTTGCCGAAGCGGGCAAGCCGGTGGGATTGATCTGCATTTCGCCGGCGCTGGCGGCTAAAATCTATGGCCCGGGCGTGACCTGCACCATCGGCAACGACGCCGATACCGCCGCCGCCATGAACAAGATGGGCGCCACCCACCAGGATTGCGCAGTGAGCGACATCGTCGAAGACAAGGCGCGCAAACTGGTCTGCACCCCGGCTTATATGCTGGCGCAGAGCATCAGTGAGGCTGCATCGGGGATCAACAAACTGGTCGACCGCGTGCTCGAACTGACCCACGAGAATGATGTGTAACACAGACTAATATGGGAGCGAGCCTGCTCGCGATGGCGGTCTATCTGTCGACATCAATGGTGAATATGAGGGACCCATCGCGAGCAGGCTCGCTCCCGCAGGGTTCTTTGTAAGGCTCAGGTTTTGCGGGTCAGCCGCGTGAGTATCCGATCCAGCGCATTGGCGAACGCCTGCTTTTCGCGCTCACCAAACGGCGCCGGCCCGCCGCTCATCTGGCCCTGCTCACGCAGATCGGTAAACAGGTTACGCACCGCCAACCGATCGCCCATGTTTTGCGCATCGAACTCCTTGCCCCGTGGGTCCAGCGCGGCAACGCCCTTCTTCACCAGCCGATCGGCCAGCGGCACATCGCTGCAAATCACCAGTTCACCCGGCACCGCATGTTCCACCAGATAGTCATCGGCGGCATCCGGGCCGCTGGGCACCACGATCAGCTTCACCAGGGCCAGGCCCGGTTTGATCTGTGGCTGCCCCGCCACCAGCACCACCTCGAACTGGCGCTTGAGTGCGAACTTCACCACCAGCTCCTTCGCCGCCCGTGGGCAGGCGTCGGCATCGATCCAGACACGCATAGACTTTTCCCTCTTCTAAAAGCTTCGCGGGAAAGCCTCGCTCCTACAGGATTCACGCGTTATTTGGAGCCGCGGACAACCTGTAGGAGCGAGGCTTGCCCGCGAATATGAGCGCAGCGAATGCTCTTAAGAAACCTGCGCCCTACGCTTCTCCGCCATCCAGCTACGGCCATACAGCACGATAATCGCAATGATCGCCACCGCCTGAGCACTCAGCGAATACGCGTCAGCGTGGATCCCCAGCCAGTCAAAGTCAAAGAACGGCACCGGCCGCGTGCCGAAGATCCCGGCTTCCTGCAACGCCTTCACGCCATGCCCGGCAAACACCACCGACAGTGCGCACAGCAAACCGGCGTTGATGCTGAAGAACAACGACAGCGGCAGTTTCTGCGAGCCGCGCAGGATCACCCACGCCAGCCCGACCAGCAACACCAGCGCCGTCGCACCACCGGCCAGCACCGCGTTATGCCCGGCGGGACCCGCCTGCAGCCACAGGGTTTCGTAGAACAAAATCACCTCGAACAGCTCGCGATACACCGAGAAAAACGCCAGCGTCGCAAAGCCGAAGCGTCCACCGCCGCCCACCAGGCTGCTCTTGATGTAGTCCTGCCACGCCGCTGCATGGCGACGGTCGTGCATCCACACGCCGAGCCAGAGCACCATGACGGCGGCAAACAACGCCGTCGCACCTTCCAGCAACTCGCGTTGCGAACCGCTGACATCGATCACATAGGCCGCCAACGCCCAGGTTGCCAGACCGGCCAGCAACGCCAGGCCCCAACCAACGTTGACGCTACGCACCGCCGACTGCTGGCCGGTATTGCGCAGGAACGCCAGAATCGCCGCCAGCACCAGAATCGCTTCCAGGCCTTCGCGTAACAAAATCAGTAAACCGGAGACGTAGCTCAGGGACCAGCTCAAGCCATCGCTGCCCAGCAACCCGGCGGACTCCTTCAACTTGGCCTTGGCTGCGTCCAGACGCTGTTGGGCCTGGGCCACCGGCAAACCGTCCTGCAACGATTGACGGTAAGCCATCAGGGATTTTTCGGTGTCCTTGCGCACGTTGGCGTCGACGTTGTCCAACGAGCTCTCGACCAGTTCGAAGCCCTCCAGATAGGCCGCTACCGACAAGTCATAGGCTTGATCGTGATCACCGGCACGGTAGGCCAAGAGGCTCTTGTCCAGAGTCGCAGCGGTGTAATCGAGCAACTGCGCCGGGCCACGCTTGACCTGCGGCGGTTGTGCCCGCTGCGCACGGAACGTCGTGGCGGCTTGCGGGCCATCGGCGGCCTGCACTTCGGCCGGGGTCTGACGAGCGAGGTCGGCGATGTTGTAGGTCTTTTCGGATGTAGCGCCGGCCGGATCGGCGCTGAAACCGGCGATGTAGGTCGCCAGGTCCCAACGTTGACGATCGTCCAGCTGATCGGCGAAGGCCGGCATGTCCGTGCCTTCGACGCCCAGGCCCACGGTGGTGTAGATCGCGTACAGACTCAGGTGGTCCAGGCGCGCCGTGTCACGCAGATTGGCCGGTGGTGGCGTCAGGCCGACACCCGCCGGACCGTCACCGGCCCCCGTATCGCCGTGGCAAACCGAGCAATGCTGGGCGTATAGCGGTGCTCCACGCGTTGGATCCGGAGTAATGATCGGTGCCTGGCTGACTTCATAGGTCACGGCCAGTTTCGCACCGAGCTGCCGAGCCTGACGGGCCACGTCCGCGCCGTCCTGACGGGCAGCGATGGCGCTGCGCAGCGTGCTGACGCCCTGCTCCAGCCCGGCTTTTTCCGGCTTGGCCGGCATCGCGGCGATCAAGCCTTGCAAGACCTTGATGAATTCCAGCTGCTCGCGGTATTCGGAGTCGTCGATGACCTTGCCCGCTTGCACCGTCTGCGGGTAGTCCGCGCCAATGTAATCGAGCAAATGCAGGGCTTGCGGCGCGCCTTCCACGGTGTCCGCCAGCAGATTGAAACTGCACAAGGCAAACAGCGGCAACACCAGCCAGGCCAGGAAACGGGACGGGGCAGTCATGAATCAATCTCAATTGGAAATACGAAGTAACACATTGTTCACTTCCAGTGCCATTCACTCAAGCTTTGTCTGCGTCGGCCGCTGGAGTGCAGGAACAAAGTGCCATCATCCAAGTCTATAATTTGCCGCCTCATGGCGGCTTATCTTCAAGGAAGACACACAGCAAATGGCCACCCGCCTGCGCTTCATGTTTGTACTCAGTGCATGCCTGCTACTGAGCGGCTGTCCCACGATGCGTGACTACAACGCGGAGCTGAACGAGACACTCGATTATTTCAAGGCCGGGCAACTCGATGACGCGGTTGCCGTGCTCGACCGCAACAATCCTTTCGCTCCGGGTGACCTGCTCTACAACCTCGAAAAAGGCGAATTACTGCGACTCGGCGCCCATGTGACCGGTAATCACGCAAACTGGGATTACGCCGACAAGCTGATCGAGGGCTGGGAAAACTCGCCAAGATTCGACGCCTTCAAAGCATTCACCGAATTCAACAGTTACGGCGCCAATGACAAAGTGCGCCTGTACGATGGCTACGATTTCGAGAAGGTCGCCCTGACCACGCAAATGGCCCTGGCGAGCCTCTCCAGTGCCGACGTGAGCATCGCTCGCGTCATGATCAAGAAAACCCACGAGCGCGAAGCAACCATTGCCGACAAGCGTGACAAGCAGTACCTGGAAATGGAAAACCAGGCGAAGGAACAAGGGGTCGCGTTGAAATTCCAGGACCTTCAGGGGTACCCGGTCGCGACCCTCGACGCCCCCGAAGTGATCGCGCTGAAGAACAGCTACCAGAGTGCGTTCAGCCATTACCTCGCCGGATTCATTTATGAATCGCTGAACGAGAAAGACCTCGCCGCGCCGGGTTATCGCCAGGCCATCGAACTGCGGCCCAATACGCCGCTGCTCGAGCAAGCCTTGCGCAATCTGGCCAAATCCCCGTTGAAGGCCGGCGAGGTCGACGTTCTGCTGATCGTGCAAACCGGCCTCGCACCAGCACGCAGCTCCGTCCGCGTGCCGATTTCGGTGGACGTCGACAGTGAAACCTACATCACTAACATGTCGTTCCCGATCCTCATCCCCGACACGTCCACTCCGCCTGTGGACTTCATCACGGTGGATGGCAAAAAACACAAACTGACGTTGCTCAACAGCTTCGGCGACATGTCGCGGCGCACCTTGCGTGACGACATGCCGGGCATTATTCAACGCACGCTCCACCGCGCCCGGTCCAATGTCGAATACCTGGCCTATCTGAAAAAACACAGGCCCGAGAAACTTGAAGAAACGATCCTGCAACAGCTTCAACGCGAGGATGCCGACACCCGTGGCTGGCGCACGTTGCCGGACAAAACGCTGGTTGCCCGCCTGCGACTCAAGAAAGGCCAGCACCAACTGACGCTGCCCAACGCGCCGGACGCAACACCGGTCAGGTTCAAGGTGGATCAGATACACCAGGCCTTCAGTCTGCGCGCGGTGGGTAGCCGCCGATTCGCCGCCGACGTCGCCTTGCGGCTCGACACTGTTCCCGCACCGCAGGCTGCCATCAGCCCTGCTCAACCCTGAACGGAGATTTTCATGGGATTGAAATGCTTCGCCGTTGTCGCGCTGGCCCTGCTGGCCGGTTGCGCCACCCCGCCCCCACCGCCGGAACCGGGCAGTGCCGCCAGCAAAGTCTTGGCCACCGGGCCGATCGAGAACGTCGCCATCGGCCCGATGCGCATGGCCCGGGAAAACGGTTTCCTGACGGTCAATACGCAGCTGAGCAACACCGACACCCGTAACCGAACGCTCTATTACCGATATCTTTGGCTGGGACCGGAAGGCTTCCCAGTGGCCGACGCCGACACCTGGAAAAGCCTGACCCTGTATACCGAGCAAACGAGTTTTCTGCCGGCCATTGCCCCTGTGCCCCAAGCCGTGGATTTGCGCCTGGAGATCAATACGCCGTGACTCGCCCACTTGAGACCTTGCCCATGTCTGTACGTGTTTCGTTCCTTGCCCTGGCTGCGTTGCTGATCGGAGGCTGCGCCGACAATCGCTCACCGGTGCTGGGCAGTGGCAACATCAGTTATGGCGACCCGAAAGCCGTGGAACTGATCACCAACGAATTCGGCTCGACCGACCTGCAAATGATCGCGGAAAGCATGACCCGCTCCCTCGCCCAGTCCGGTGTTTTGAAGGGCCGCCCGGTGGTTCAGGTGTACGACGTGATGAACAAGACCAGCGAGTACATCGACACCCGGGAAATCACCACGTCGATCAAGACCCAGCTGATGCGTTCCGGCACCGCGCGCTTTGCCAGCGACAACACGGACATGCAGAGTCAGGTCGACCATCTGAAATTGCAAAACCAGAGCGGTCTGTACAAGAAGAGCACGGTGGCCAAAACCGGCAACATGATCGCTGCCCGTTATCGCCTGGAAGGCTCGATCAGTTCCATCGTCAAGCGCAGCAACGATTACAAGGACGTCTTCTACAAATTCAGCCTGCAATTGATTGATGTCGAAAGCGGGCTGGCCGAGTGGATGGACGAGAAAGAAATCCGCAAGACCACGGAGCGCTAAGCAATGCGTGCATGGATTGGCATCTTGGCCCTGACCTGCGCCGTTGGCGTACAGGCGGCCCCGAAAATCGCCGTTACCGACCTTGCCTATGAGGCCAGCGTGGATCAATACGTTCACGTGATCTCGGCCCGGGACAATCATCAGCAGGACTATTACGGCGCCAGTGGCTCGTCCAGTTACGACGAATACACGACGCAGAACAGCTACCTGGAACAGACCGAAATCCGCCGTTTCAGTGGCGACATCAAAGGCCAGATGCTCAAGACCGGGATGTTCCAGCTGATTCAGGGCTCGCCCTACACCGCCAGCGCCAGAAGTGATGTGTACGACGTGATCAAGCGCATCAAGGCCGGCGACTTCAAAGGCGCCGACTACGTGCTGTTCGGCACACTGTCGGACATCGACTTCACCCAGGACATGAATGAACTGGCCAACACTGACAGCTACTCGGCAGTGCTGGCGTTGACCCTGGTGGCAGACTTCAGCCTGATCAACACCAAGACGTATGAGATCACCTCGGCGTTCACGGCGATGGGCGAAGCTCAGGACACCAAATTGGTAAATGATCGGGATATCCACGTTTCGCTGAACCGGCCCCGGGTGGTGCGGGACGTGTCGAGGTCGTTGGGTGAGGACGTGGCTCGCCAGTTGAGCGAACAGCTCGGGGATGGCAGTCATGCGCCGTCAGGACAACCGCAGCCGCACAACGACCTGCCGCCGGATACCGCGCCGGTCATCCTGCGCTGATATCCAGGCTGACATTCCAATGTGGCGAGGGGGCTTGTCGGAACGCCGCACCGCCCCGTTCGGCTGCGAAGCAGTCGTAAAACCGGCAACCGCGGTTTACCTGATGCATCGATATTGCTGGGATGGGGGCCGCTTCGCGACCCAACGGGGGCAAGCCCCCTCGCCACAATGGATCGCGCCTCCCCTGAGAGGTTTTACACCGCGGCTTTGCGCAGCGTCGCCATAAACGCCGCCGCACCAATAAACAGCCCGGCAAACGTGCGGTTCATGCGTTTTTGCTGCTTGGGCGTGCGCAACAGACGCAGTACCTTCGACGCCAACCCGGTGTACCCGGCCATGACGATCAGGTCGACGCAGACCATGGTCACGCCGATGATCAGGTACTGAGCCAACAGCGGCGCGTGGGGATCAATGAACTGCGGCAACACCGCCAGCATGAACACCAGGGCCTTGGGGTTGCTGATGTTGACCAGGAACCCACGGAACACCAAAGCCAGAGGTTTGCCGATCTGACGCACGGCCGCGTCATCGCTCATGTCGCTGGGCAGCGCGCGCCATTGCTTGACCGCGAGGTAAACCAGGTACGCCACACCGAACCATTTGATCGCATAGAAAGCGGTGGCTGATGCCGTGAGAATCGCGCCCACACCGGCACCGACAATCGCGATCTGTACCGCCAGGCCAACTTGCAGGCCAAGGGCGTTCCAGTAACCGCGCCAGAAACCGTATTGCAGACCGCTGGACATCGACGCAATGGCGCCGGCACCGGGAGACAGGCTGATCACCCAGCAGGCAGCAAAAAACGCCAGCCATGTTTGAAGCTCCATTGCACACCTCGACTCAGACTCGTGACAGACGTCTAAGCTAATGCGGCTTTGGGCGGATGACTACCGATTTTTTTGTCGGACAGAGCGACTGCCGACCAGCGTTTTATGGCTTCAGGGCCCCTTCGCGAGCAAGCCCGCTCCCACAGTTGACCGAGTCTCTAAACAAGAACGCGGTCAACTGTGGGAGCGGGCTTGCTCGCGAAGGCGGACTGTCAGCCAACAGAAGGCTTACTTTTCGATCCCGCTCAACGGAAACACATCCGTGCCGCGCCAGCGCCGAACCGAACGCTGGAAGAACAGGCTGTTGGGCACTTGCACCATGGCACTGCCGGTACCGAGTTCTTCCGCTTCAATCAGCGTGGTGTAAAGCAGATTGATCGCCACCACCCGACCTTTGACGCCGGGCTTGTCGGTGGTGTCCACCAGTTCGACGACGTCACCGATGCGGAACGGGCCGACGGTGAAGATCAGGATCGCGCAGAGCAGGTTGGAGAGCACGCTCCACATGGCGAAGAACGCCACCGCCGCGACTGCAACAAACCCGGACAACGCGGTCCAGAGCACGGTGGCCGAAACCCCGAGGCGTTCCAGCACGAAAATCAACGCACTGCCCATGATCAGCCAGCGCAAACCGCCGCGCAGTGGCATCAGCAGCTGCGGTGGAAACGGGTAGCGCTCGCCCAGGCGAGTCAGGCATTTAGCGACGAAGCGCTGGGCAAAGTAACCCGCCAACAGGATCAGCAGGATTTGCGCAGCGAACCAGATCGGCTCGCCCCACCCCGCCGGCAGCGGCAGCTTGAACGCTTCCATCAGGACAGCGCCTCCAGCTCCGCCTGCATGCTTTCGAGCAGTTCCAGAGCTTCCATCCAGGCTTCTTCCAGTTCGGCTTCACGCACCTTCAACTTGGCCTGTTCAGCCAGAAGATCGCGCAAATCGTTCTTGCGCGCCGGTTCGTAAATGTCGCTGTCGCCGAGGCTGGTATCGATCTTCGCCAGTTTCTCGTGCAGCTTGCCCAACTCGGCTTCGAGCTTGTCAGCCTCACGCTTATGCGGTGCCAGTTGCTGACGCAACGCAGCAGCGGCCTGGCGCTGGGCCTTCTTATCGGTCTTGTCCGGGTTGACCGGGGTGTTGCTGACCGGGGCATTGCGCTGACGGTAGTCGACCAGCCAGCGGGCGTAGTCTTCCAGGTCGCCGTCGAACTCCTCGACCTTGCCGTCAGCCACCAGATAGAAATTGTCGGTGGTGCTTTTGAGCAGATGGCGATCGTGGGAGACCACCAGCACGGCGCCACTGAACTCCTGCAGGGCCATGGTCAACGCCAGGCGCATTTCCAGGTCCAGGTGGTTGGTCGGTTCGTCGAGCAGTAGAAGGTTCGGCCGATCCCAGGCGATCAATGCGAGGGCCAGACGGGCCTTTTCGCCACCGGAGAAATTCAGCACCGGCTCGTCGATACGCGCGCCACGGAAGTCGAAACCGCCGAGGAAGTCGCGCAGGGTCTGCTCGCGTTCGGTCGGTGCCAGGCGCTGCAAGTGCAGCAACGGGCTGGCCTTGGAATCCAGAGAGTCCAGCTGATGCTGGGCGAAGTAGCCCACGACGGTGTTCTCGCCACGGGTCAGGCGACCAGCCAATGGCGAGAGTTCACCGGCGAGGTTCTTGATCAGGGTCGACTTACCGGCGCCGTTCGGGCCGAGCAAACCGATCCGCGCACCGGGGGTCAGTTGCAACTTGACCTTCTCCAGCACGGCTTTGTCGCCATAACCCAGGCGAGCGTCGGACAGATCGATCAACGGGCTGGAGATTTTCTGCGATTCGCGGAAGACGAAGTCGAACGGCGAATCGACATGCGCGGCGGACAGTTCTTCCATCCGCTCCAGTGCCTTGATCCGGCTCTGGGCCTGACGGGCCTTGGTGGCCTGGGCCTTGAAGCGGGCGATGTAGCTTTCCATGTGCGCACGTTGCGCCTGCTGCTTCTCGTAGGCCTGCTGTTGCTGGGCCAGGCGTTCGGCGCGGGCACGTTCGAAGGCGCTGTAACCACCGCGGTACAGGGTGATCTTGCGCTGATCGACGTGGGCCACGTGATCGACCACGGCATCGAGGAAATCCCGGTCGTGGGAAATCAGCAGCAAGGTGCCCGGATAGCTTTTCAGCCATTCTTCGAGCCAGATGATGGCGTCGAGGTCCAAGTGGTTGGTCGGTTCGTCGAGCAGCAACAGGTCCGAGGGGCACATCAAAGCCTGCGCCAGGTTCAGACGCATCCTCCAGCCACCAGAGAAATCTCCTACCGGACGATCCATCTGCTCGTTAGTAAAACCAAGACCGGCCAGCAGCTTGCGGGCCCGGGCGTCGGCGGTGTAACCGTCGGCACTGTCGAGTTCCGCGTGCAGACGGGCCTGAGCCGCGCCGTCATGCGATGCTTCGGCCGCGGCGAGGTCGCGTTGCACCTCACGCAGGCGCAGGTCACCATCGAGCACGTAGTCGACCGCCAGGCGTTCGAGGGTCTCGATTTCCTGACGCATGTGGGCGATGCGCCAGTCGGCCGGCAGGAAGCAGTCACCCGAGTCCGGGTGCAGTTCACCCCGGATCAAGGCGAACAGGCTCGATTTGCCGGCGCCGTTGGCACCGATGAGGCCGGCTTTGTGGCCGGCGTGCAGGGTCAGCTCAGCGTCTTCTAGCAGACGTTGAGGGCCACGCTGTAAAGTCAGGTTCTGAAGTCGAATCATAATGGCGGCGGAGTCTACCAGCTTCGCTCGCAACTGGCGCGAGTAGCACTATGTCCTCTGACCTGTGGAGCTTTTCCCTTACCACCTACGCCCGTCCCGGTGTTGAAGACGCGTGCCTGCAATTGCAGTCGGCAGACGTGAATGTGTGCCTTCTGCTCTGTGGGTTATGGCTGGGAGACCGAGGCGTCACCTGCAATGAGCAACGATTGCAGCTGCTTCGCGACATGGCCGAGCCTTGGGACGCCGATGTCGTGCAACCGCTGCGAGCATTGCGCATGCAATGGAAAACCGTCGCGATTGAGGACGCCGAGCTGAATACGTTGCGCGAACAAGTGAAGACACTGGAACTGGAAGCCGAGCGACATCTGTTGTTGCGACTGGAGCGATCGGCGCAGAGTTGGCCGCAGTGTGAGGCAACCGATCTAACAGCCTGGCTGGAAGGTGTGGCGGCAGGCGCCGCCCACCTGGACCGCGACGCGCTGCATCAGCTGCGCGTCGCGGTAACCGGCACTTAGGAAGCGCTGGTTGGGGTGGTTGCTGCGATCGATGCGGCGGCCGGCGTTGGCGCTGGCGTGGCTGTCGAGGTGGCTGCTGCTAAAGCAGACGTTGCCGCCGGAGCCGGGTTGGCTGGCTTGG
This sequence comes from Pseudomonas sp. LBUM1660, assembly GCF_059695935.1. Classification (NCBI taxonomy): domain Bacteria; kingdom Pseudomonadati; phylum Pseudomonadota; class Gammaproteobacteria; order Pseudomonadales; family Pseudomonadaceae; genus Pseudomonas; species Pseudomonas sp. LBUM1660. Next base: position 6,100,117 of record NZ_CP166795.1, read on the forward strand.
CAACTGGCTTGGCGGCAACAGGTTTTTTCACCACTGGTTTGGCAGCAGGCTTGGCCCCGACTGGCTTGGCAGCAGATTTGGCTGCGGCAGGTTTTGCAGCGCTGGCGGTGGCCGGTTTGGCAGCAGCGGCAGGTTTAGCCGCAGCAGGTTTTGCTGCCGGTTTTGCAGCTGGTTTTGCAGCAGCTTTTACCGCTGGTTTTGCACCAGTTTTAGCCGCGACAGATTTCGCAGCCGGCTTGGCAGCAGGTTTCGCTGCAGCGGTTTTGGCAGCTGGTTTAGCTGCAGGTTTAGCGGCCGTTTTTACAGCTGGTTTTGCAGCTGGTTTTGCTGCGGCGGTTTTCGCCACGGCTGGCTTGGCGGCGGCAGTCTTGGCAGCCGTCGTTTTAGCAGCCGGTTTCGCAGCGCTGGCCGCGACGGTTTTTTTCGCTGCTGGTTTTGCTGCTGGCTTGGCGGCGGCTTTCACCGGCGCCTTGGCAGCAGGCTTGGCCGGTGCTTTTGCAGCCGCCGGTTTGGCAGCAGCTTTCCTGGCAGGTGCCGCAGCAGGCTTGGCCGAACGCAGGGACAACGCCTTGCCGACAGCCTCTTGTACTCGACCGATACCTTGGGCCAGTTTCAGGCTTTCTTGAGCATCGCGCTTGAGTTGCAGAATGTAGCTGCGCGTTTCGGATTGACGATCCTTGAGGGCATCGAGCAAGTCCTCAAGCTCTTTCACTACACCCTTCGCTTTGGTTTGTGCCTTGGCTTTACCGGCAGCCGCAGCGTCCTGCAATTTGGTACGGGATTTGTGCAATTTTTCCTGCGCTTTTCCGCGCTGTTTTTCCAGTTTGGCGAGCAGTTTTTCAGCATCAGCCAAGGCTTGGGAACAAGCGTTTTCCAAATGATCGAGCAGGCTGCCCGAGAGTTGTTGGAGTAAGTGCAACGGGGTATTTACAGGCTTCTTGGTGGCCGACATGGTTTACCTCCTGGCTGACGTGGGTGCGGCTCATACTAGACCTCTGATGACACCGCCGCTAGGGCATGTTGACAGTATCGAAAGCGCTGCGTTGCAACAGATTGAAATTCTTCTGCGCGGGTGCAAAACCAGTTCACCTTTGAGCGCACTCACACTGGCATAATCCACCGCATCTCAGATCGGAGTGTGCCCATGTCGCGCTACTTTTTTTTATCGTTGTGTGTGTGTTTTTCGGTGGCCCAGGCCGCCGAAAAAACCACCCCAAATGAGGCTCACGATCTTGCTTACAGCTTGGGTGCGAGCCTGGGTGAGCGCTTGCGCCAAGAGGTGCCGGATCTACAACTCCAGGCATTGCTCGACGGCCTGCAACAAGCCTATCAAGGCAAGCCACTGGCATTGAAAGACGAGCAGATCGAACAGATTCTGGCCGAGCACGAAGCCCAGGTCGCCGAGCAACCTGCCGTCGCGCAAAGTGAAATCGCGCTGGAAAAAGAGCAGCGGTTCCTCACCGAGGAAAAAGCCAAACCGGGTGTTCGCGAACTGGCGGATGGAGTATTGCTGACGGAGTTGGCACCGGGCTCTGGCGCCAAGGCCGGCCCTAACGGCAAGGTCGAAGTTTTATATATCGGACGCCTTCCTGACGGCACGGTGTTCGATCAGAACAGCAAGCCGCAGTGGTTCAGTCTGGATAGTGTGATCAGCGGCTGGCGCAGCGCACTGCAAAACATGCCGGTGGGTGCGAAATGGCGCCTGGTGATTCCATCTTCCCAAGCCTATGGCGCGGACGGTGCCGGCGACCTGATCGCGCCGTTCACACCGCTGGTGTTCGAAGTCGAATTGCGCGGCGCCACAAGCTGAAAGCCGGGAACGAAAAACGGCGCGCATAGCGCACCGTTTTTTAGTCTTGCAGGAGAGGTTCAGGCCTGAACCGGGTCCTCTTCCTTGTGAGCCGTGTGCAGCACTTCGATCAGGCAATCTTCCAGTTCGAAGCGTTCGTGCAACAGCCCGCCCAGCTCCTTGAATTTTTCTGCGACGCACTTGCCTGCATCACACAGGTCATTGAACGCCAGTAGCTTCTCGGTGATGACGTCGATGCGCGGGTAAATCGTCTCGGCCAGCTCCAGCCCGCGAGTATCGCCAAACGCCTTGGCTTCGCCGGTCAGCTGTTCGTAGATTTCGAAGTGCCCGGCAGACACGTAATCGACCAGCACTCCGCAGAATTCCTGCAACGGTTTTCGGTTTTCGCCCAAAGCCTCTGGCTTGGCGCCGAGAGCATCGTAGGCCCGAACTAGTTCGTGACGCTCCTGCAACCAGCGATCGATCAGCAGATGCACTCCACCCCAACGTTCCTGAGCATTCTGACAACTTTCGAGCATGGTGATCTCTCTTCCCTTATGGGTCATGCTGCCCTACACCTGTCGCAGACTTGAAAATCAAGAATCGACCAGGCAGAGCGTCATCGAGCAACATAATTCCAATGACACGTGCGGGCCAGATTATGCCCGCGCGACAATGGCTTCAAGGTACGCAGGAGATAAAGTTCATACAAGTGTTTAATCACCCGCCAGCCCCCGGTGCGACGACACGCCGCTGAGCGGTCGCTCGCAGGCAAGCCAGACAACGCGCAGCAGCTGATAAACACCCAGAATCGTCATCGCCACGAAGAGCAGCAGACTCCATTCCGGGATGCTCAGGTCGAACAACGTCCAGGAGATTTCTGCGCAATCTTCGTCCCCTTTGAACATCCGCGTCACTTTGCACAGCCAGGGCAGGTTCTCGTATAGGGCCTGCGGATTGGTGGAGCAGGTCGATAGCTGATGCGCCGGATCGCTTTGCAACAAGACTTGCCGCCACGCCGTGACCATACCGGCGAAACTGCATGACAAACCGAGCAGCCAATAAAGAAAAGTCCCGAAGCGGCCGGGGCCATGCACCGAAGCAGTCAGGCAGACACCGGTAAACAACGCCAGGCAGACTCGCTGCAAAAGGCATAACCCGCAAGGCTTGAGGCCGATTGCATATTCCAGGTAATAGGAAACGCCCAAGGCCAGGGCACCTGCAATAAAAGCCATGAAAAACAAGGAGCGTGAGCAGGCCAAAAACATGGCTTATCCGTAACAGTAGAGACAGGCGGTTACGGTAGAGGAAAGCGCGCCAGGCTTTCAAGGCAGGCCGGCACGGACACTTCACCAGAAGTGTAGGGAATTCCCGACAGCGTCGAGAGGATTTGATGTAGCCCTCTGTAGGACAAAGCCAATCAGGAACTACAACGCCAAACATTCAACGGATTTCACGCGACCGAATCGCGCGAAATAACGGCTTTCGCCCCTATAGCAGCCTGCGTCCGGCTGCAAAGCAGCCGTCATAAATTCAAACGCGATAAGCCTGATGAAACCGTGGCGCTCGTTTTACGACTGCTTCGCAGCCGGACGCAGGCTGCGCCAGCTGCTACAAGGGGATCGTTTCAGGCGTAAACGGGCGCTGGGAGTGGTGCCGCCAGCAGGCGCTCGTCCAGCAGACCCAGGCCTTCCTGGAACAGCTGATTGCTGCGCTCTGTGTCGCCGAGCTGTGCGAGCAATCGCGCCAGTTCCGCACAGGCTTCCGGGTTGCGCTGTACCCGCAAGCTGCTTTCCAGATAGTCCCGCGCCTTGCCCCACAGACTGCTTTGCAGACACAGGCGGCCGAGTGTCAGCAAAAGGCTTGGGTCGGCCGGATGATCCTTGAGCCAACCCTCGGCCGTTTGCAGTTGACGAGCCGGATCACTACCGCGCACCAGACCGTAGAGACGAGCCAGATGACTGTCGTACTTGCGCTTGAGCGCCGTGCGCAGAACCTCCTCCGCTTCGACCTGTGCGCCCAGTTGCCGCAGCTGCTCCGCGTAGGCCAGCACCAACTGTGGTTCCTGGCGCTGAGCCGAGGTGAGTTGCTGCCAGGCGCGATTGAGCGATTGCAAACCGACCGTGCCATCCGCTTCCTGATGCGCCGCCAGGGAAAGGTTTTCACCCCACGCCCGGCGTTCCAGATCGGCCAGCTCGGCGGGCGGCAAGACTTTATCCTTGCGCAGCTCAGGCAGCAGGCGAATCACCGCCGACCAGTCGCCGCGCTGCTGATGCAGACGCTGCAACTGGCGCAGGGTCTGAACGTTATGAGGATGACGCTCGTGCATGGCTTGCAGCGTCACCAGGGCGCCTTCCGTGTCGCCACGGTCGTTCTGCAACTGGGCGTGACTCAAGGCAATCGCCAACTCCGCCTGGGGCTGGCGTTCGAGGGCGCGCTCCAGCAAGTTGTCGCATTCCTCGTAGTGACCTTGCTCATTGGCGGCGCGTGCAGCCCCGAGGTAATAGAGCAGCGGCTGTCGCTCGGCTTCGGCGGCGCGATGCAAATGACGCTGCGCACTGGCCCAGCGTCCTTCTGCCAGGTCCAGCTGACCGTGTTCGATCGCCACTTGTACCCGTCGGCTGCGATTGCGTCGCGACCAAGGATTGACCACGCCGCTGGAAGTCATCACCAGCTCGATCAACGCCTTGATGCCCCAGAACACCAGCCAGAGCACCGAGACCAACGCCAGGGTCGCCCACAGGCTCGCTTCATAGCGGAAGGTCTTATAGGCGATCAACACGTAACCGGAATGCTCGGCGATCGCCAGGCCCAGTGCGGCGGCTGCGGCGATGACCAGAAACACGATCACATAGAGGCGTTTCATGGCGTGGCCTCCTGCGCATTGTTCGCGGCCGGTTTTGCCATCGGTTTGATCGAGTCTTCGGCGTTGACGTTACGCCGCTCCAGATACCCCTGAACCGCACTCAACGTCCCGGTCAGGTCCGGCGTGACCACAGTGACCGGCTGCTTGCTCAACTCACCCACCTGCTCAAGCATGACTTTGCTTTGAGGGTTGTCCGGGTTGAAGTTGCCCGTCAATACATCACGCGCCTCGGCCAGCGCCTGGGTGTAAACCGCTGCCTGGCCATTGAGCGCGGCCCATTGCGCCTGCTCCAGCGCCAGGCTCAGCGCCAGACGCACCTGACTCAGGCTCTGCCCTGCCAGCAAAGGGCGAACATTTTTGTCAGCATTGAAGTCGATGCGGATGTAGCGCGAAATCTGATCCCACCACTGCGCCCAACGACTGGCACCGTCGCCATCGGCCGTCAGACCCAACAGCGATTCGCCACGATCCTTGTACTCGGGGGCCAGCTCGGTGAGGTCGATGACCTGATCGCGCAACGCGCCCAATCGCAGGAACAACCCGGTACGATCCGGCTGTGCTGTGCTGCGCAGTGCCACCAGGGTTTTGGCCACTTGCTCGCGAGCGGCAAAGGCACCCGGATCGTTCTGTTCACGCAGAATTTCATCGGCGCCCTGCACCAGGGCCTGAGCGCTGCTGATGTCCTGCAACGCAGAAAGGCGCAGGCTAGCCAGACGCAACAAGTGCTCGGCTTCGGCTAGACGCCAATCCTTGCGACTCGCACCGAGGACGGTTTCCAGACGCTGATTCAAGCGTTGCTGATCACCTTGCAACTGCGTCACCAGGCGGCTGCGAGCGTCCAGTTCTTCGGCCGCAGGCATTTGTTCAAGGCGCGCGCTCAGGCGCTGTTCATTGAGTTTCAGGCTCTGCGCCTGATCGTTCAACGCCTGGACCTGGCTCAACTGCTGCTGATTGTTGGCTTGCAGGTGACGCACCTGCCAGACACCCCAACCGCCCACGGCAACACCGGCAGCGCCCAGCAGCAGCGCGACGATTGCCAGCCCATTGCCCCGGCGCTGCACTGTGGCAGGTGGTGGAGTTTCAACCGGCGCTTCAAGCACCGGCAGCACGTCATCTTTAGGCAAGGCTGTTTCGCTCACGTATCCATCCTTTGCATTAGAGAACGGGTTCGGGATGCTCCCGTAACGCCGTCAGCAAAGCCGTGGCACTGGCGCCACGACAATCCACAACTGTTTGGGCCCCGGCGGCACGTGCCAGCTCGGCGACCCGGGGGCTTGGAACAAACAACGGCAACCGCGCCATTTCAGGCCAGGCATCGCCCGCCAATTGGCGCAGGTGCTCAAAACCCTGTCCACTGCTGACCACCAGCCCGTTCAAGCGTTCCGCTTCGATCCGGTCAGGCAGCGCCGTCGACGGGTATTGAGGCAGTCCGCGACGGTATAACTCCAGATACTCGACACTAGCACCAAGCTCGCGCAAACGCTCAGCCAGCAACTCGCGCCCGCCCTCCCCGCGCAGGATCAGCACCCGCGGATCGGGTCGGGCAATCGCCTCGCGCAACGAGGGAAGTTCGAGCAAGGCTTCGCTGTCATCGCCCTCAGCGGGATAACTCACGTCCAGCCCGTTATCCGCCAGGATCTGCGCAGTCGCCGCGCCCACGCTGAACCAGCGTGGGGACGGTGGCTGTGGCCAATACTGATTGAGCAGGTCAACGCCGATTCTGGCGGCCGGTTTACTGACCACGATCACCGCACAGTAACGATCCAGCCCCCGAATCACCTCGCGCATTGTGTCAGAGACAGCAATCGGCTCGATCTCCAGAAGCGGCAAGCTGCTGCTGAAAATCCCCGCTTGCGACAAAACACTGGTCAGCGCCGCCGACTCATCCGCAGGGCGCGTCAGCAGCAGACGCCAGCCCGTCACTCGTGACCTGCCTCGCCATAGACCGCCTTCAGAATGTCGCCGGCGCCCTGGCTCAGCAAGTCTTCAGCCACTTGCACACCCAAGGCTTGCGCATCGCCACGTGGTGCGCGGGCCTCGGCGCTGAGCAGCAGGCCGCCGCTCGGATCGCCCACCAGACCGCGCAACCAGATCTGCTCGCCTTCAAGCACGGCGTAGCAGGCGATTGGCACTTGGCAGCCGCCATTCAGGTGTTTGTTGAGGGAACGTTCCGCGGTCACACGGGTGGCGGTGTCCTGGTGATGCAACGGCGCCAGCAAGGCGTGAATTTCGCTGTCAACGCTACGGCATTCGATGCCGACCGCGCCTTGGCCACCGGCCGGCAAGCTGTCGTCGACGCTGATTGCCGAGGTGATGCGCTCTTCGAAGCCCAGACGAATCAGGCCGGCGGCCGCGAGGATGATGGCGTCGTATTCGCCGGCATCAAGCTTGGCCAGACGCGTGTTGACGTTGCCGCGCAGGAAGCGGATTTCAAGGTCCGGGCGGCGGGTCAGCAACTGAGCCTGGCGGCGCAGACTGGAGGTGCCGACGATGCTGCCTTGCGGCAACTCATCCAGGCTGGCGTAGGTATTGGAAACGAACGCATCGCGCGGGTCTTCGCGCTCGCAGATGCAGAACAGACCGAGGCCTTCGGGGAAATCCATCGGCACGTCTTTCATCGAGTGCACGGCGATGTCGGCTTCGTTTTCCAACAGCGCGGTTTCGAGTTCCTTGACGAACAGACCCTTGCCACCAATTTTCGACAGGGGCGAGTCGAGCAGCTTGTCGCCACGACTGACCATGGGCACCAGCGTCACAAGCAGGCCCGGATGAGCCTGCTCCAGGCGGGTCTTGACGTATTCGGCCTGCCACAGGGCAAGAGCACTTTTGCGGGTGGCGATGCGGATTTCGCGAGAGGACATGGATCAATCCGTACTGAATAGATACGGCGGATAATAACAGCTCAGCCAAATCCACTTTGACTTGTATCAGACACTGCGTGGCCTCCCTGGCCTCAGACGTCCAGCAATCGGGTGTGAAGTTCGCCTGTGAAGAGCGAATTAAAGCTGTTGCATCATTTTGCGCACGCCGGCCACGTGGCGACGGCTGACGATCAGGGCATCGCCATTGAGGCCTTTGAGGAACAGCTGAAAATGCCCCAGCGGCGTGCGTTGCAGGCGTTCGATGCGTTCGCGAGCGACCAGAGCGTTGCGGTGGATGCGCACGAAACGATCGCCGAATTCATCTTCCAGAGCCTTGAGCGGTTCATCCAGCAGCACTTCGCCGCCTTCATGACGCAAGGTCACGTATTTGTGGTCGGCAATGAAGTAGACCACCTGACCCAACGGGATCAGCTCAATGCCTTTACGTGTCCGGGCACTGATGTGGCTGCGTGGACCGCTACCGCTTTCGGCGGCTGGACGGGTCAGGGCTGCGAGCTGGACGCGATTGGGCCGCTCGGCTTTTTTCAACGCATGTTGCAATTGATCTGTATGCACAGGCTTCACCAGATAGCCCACGGCGCTGGCCAGCAGGGCTTCCACGGCAAATTCATCGGACCCGGTGCAAAACACCACGGCGGGCGGGGTTTCGCGTTCGCACAACCGGGCAGCCACTTGCAGGCCATCAAGGCCTGGCATGCCGATATCGAGCAACACGATATCCGGCTTGTGGCTGTCGATCAGCGCTAACGCCTCTTCGCCGTTCGTGGCGCTGGGCTCCAGGACAGTGTATCCCTCAAGTTCGCCAACCATTCGGCTCAGGCGCTCGCGGGCTAGGGGTTCGTCATCAACGATCAGGACATTCATATTGCGCTGGATTCCTGCGTGAGTCTCGCACAAGGATAGCGTAGACAGGTGAAGTGACGTCCGTCACCGCGATCCACGCTAAGACTAGCGCGAGGGCCAAAAAGTGCCGCGAGACCGGCGGCTAAATTTTCATCTGGCAAGTGATTGGAGGCTCTGGCCCGCATAAGCGAGGTATCGCCGTAGGGTTTGCCGATACACAATATGAACACCCCCTCTTCTTATAGTCAGCCGCAGCGCCGAGAAGTGCGCTGATCCTACTGTCCAACTGTAGACGGTTGCCGGGACGATATTGCTCAATTGAAAAATATCGTTGCGCAATTTCCCACAAGGCATGTCCTGAGTATGGACCTCGCCTTGTGAAAAAAACCTGTCGACCAGTGTCAGCGACAGGATTGGCAACCCTGTTATTATCCGCGGCAGCTTCCAACGTCATTTTTTCTTCAGCCGACACGAGCGAATTCATGAGCACTGACAAGACCAATCAGTCCTGGGGCGGCCGCTTCAGTGAACCCGTCGACGCCTTCGTCGCCCGCTTCACCGCCTCCGTCACTTTCGACCAGCGCCTGTATCGCCACGACATCATGGGCTCGATCGCTCACGCCACGATGCTGGCCAAGGTCGGCGTGCTGACCGACGCCGAGCGCGACAGCATCACCGATGGCCTGAAGACCATCCAGGGTGAAATCGAGGCCGGCCAGTTCGACTGGCGCATCGACCTCGAAGACGTGCACATGAACATCGAGGCGCGCCTGACCGACCGCATCGGCGTCACCGGTAAAAAGCTCCACACCGGGCGCAGCCGCAATGACCAGGTCGCCACCGACATCCGCCTGTGGCTGCGTGACGAGATCGACTTGATCCTCGCCGAAATCACCCGCCTGCAAAAAGGCTTGCTGGAACAGGCCGAGCGCGAAGCCGGCAGCATCATGCCGGGCTTCACCCACCTGCAAACCGCGCAGCCGGTGACCTTCGGGCACCACATGCTGGCCTGGTTCGAAATGCTCAGCCGCGACTATGAGCGCCTGGTCGACTGCCGCAAGCGCACCAACCGCATGCCGCTGGGCAGCGCTGCGCTGGCCGGCACCACTTACCCGATCGACCGCGAATTCACGGCTCAATTGCTGGGCTTCGATGCCGTCGGCGGCAACTCGCTGGACAACGTGTCCGATCGTGACTTCGCCATCGAGTTCTGCTCCGCCGCGAGCATCGCGATGATGCACTTGTCGCGCTTCTCCGAAGAGCTGGTGCTGTGGACCAGCGCGCAGTTCCAGTTCATCGATCTGCCGGACCGCTTCTGCACCGGCAGCTCGATCATGCCGCAAAAGAAAAACCCGGACGTGCCAGAGCTGGTGCGCGGCAAGACCGGCCGCGTCTTCGGCGCGCTGATGGGCCTGCTGACCTTGATGAAGGGCCAGCCACTGGCCTACAACAAGGACAACCAGGAAGACAAGGAACCGCTGTTCGACGCCGCCGACACCTTGCGCGACTCGCTGCGGGCCTTCGCCGACATGATCCCGGCGATCAAGCCCAAGCACGCGATGATGCGCGAAGCCGCGCTGCGTGGTTTCTCCACCGCGACCGACCTGGCGGACTACCTGGTGCGCCGCGGCCTGCCGTTCCGTGACTGCCACGAAATCGTCGGCCATGCCGTGAAGTACGGCGTAGAAAGCGGTAAGGACCTGGCAGAAATGAGCCTGGAGGAACTGCGCAAGTTCAGCGACCAGATCGATCAGGACGTGTTTGCCGTGCTGACCCTGGAAGGTTCGGTAAACGCCCGCGACCATATCGGCGGGACTGCGCCGGCGCAGGTCAAGAAGGCTGTGGCGCGCGGTCAGACATTGCTCGCCAGCCGCTAAATCGCTAAAAGCTTCGCGGGCAAGCCTCGCTCCTACGGGATTCACGCCGATACGAAATCCGCGCAAATCCTGTAGGAGCGAGGCTTGCCCGCGAAGGCATTCTTGAAAACGCTACAAAACCTACTTCTTGGACGCGACCATCGCCATAAACGCCGGCATCGCCGCTTCCTTGTCCGCTGCAATCCGCTGCACGTTCGGGTTCTGCTCCAGTCGCTCCAATAGCGCCTGGGCTCCCGGCATATCCGCCAGCAGATCGATATCGAACAGCTTCTGCCCAACCGCACGAGCCAATGGCACGCTGTACAGGAAATACAAATCCGCAAGACTCAGACTGTCACCCGCGACATAAGGTGAGAACTTGCCGTGCCTGCCCAACGCAGCAAAGCCTGCCAACAGCTCGGCCTTGGTCTTGTCCTTGATCGCCTCCGGCACCTGCATACCGAAAAACGCCTGGGGGTAACAGGCGCGAGCCGGCAACTCGATGTACAGCTCGATTTCCTTGGCCAGCGCCAACACCTGCGAGCGCTCGAACGGATCGCTCGGCAGGAGCGGCATACCTTTCTGACTTTGCTCGATGAACTCGAGGATCACCGCAGTTTCGTTGATGAAACCCTGCTCGGTGCGCAAGACCGGCACCTTGCCGCGCGGACTGATGGCCAGCGCGTCCGGGCTTGTGCCGGCATAAAACGGTACTTCTTCAAACGGCACGCCCTTCTCCAGCAGCGCCAGCTTGACCATGTTGTAGTAGTTACTGACGGAAAATCCATAAAGCTTGAGCATCACAAAGCCTCCAGGCCGTGCGGGGTTGGCAGTGCCTGTTTATAGAACGCCGCAGCGATTCCTGCCAGCAGCATCACAGCGCTGAATGCAGGTAAACTGGCCGCCTTAAACTTGAGGAGCCTGCCATGAGCGAGCCAACCGACATCGATAACGACGAAGAAGAATTCACCGAAAACACCCTGATCGAAGCCATCGAAAACCAGATCGAAAGCGACAACCCGCCAGCGGCCAAGGCCACTTTCAACAAGCTGACCCTGGTGGGTTACGAGCGTGAGGAAATCCTCAACCTGATGGCCCACGTGTTGGCGGTAGAAATCGACGCGATCCTCGAAGAAGACCGCCCGTTCAATACCGAATGGTACGAAACAGCGCTGCGTGCATTGCCAGAGTTGCCACCGGAAAAGAAGTAACCCCGACCTCCAGGGCGCAGGCCTCTGTGGCGAGGGAGCTTGCTCCCGCTCGAGTGCGAAGCGCTCGCAATATCTTCGACAGTTGCCGAGATTTTGGGGCTGCTTCGCAACCCAGCGGGAGCAAGCTCCCTCGCCACAAAAACCCCTTTGCCACAGAAGCTCCATCGCCTCACAACCTTCTCTCAACACAGATTGTCACCAATCTCCTCCGCCTTCCCCCAGACCCTGACTACACTGAATCCACCCCGCTGCCGCACCACCCGCCGGGGAATGCATCCCGAGGCGAAAAAACCCTGTCGCGAGCACTGGACATGCCGCACGAGTGGGCTCACCTTAGGGGCGCTGTCGTCCAATTCCTAGAAAGTCTGGAGTCCTTATGTCGCTTACCCCTGAGTTGGTTGCCGAACTGGAAATCCTCGCCCTCTTCAACCTGGACAGTTCCCAGGAAGGTTTGAAAATTCATCAGACCGCTGCCCCGAAAGCCATTGCTGCCGCTCAACGCCTGTACGAAAAAGAACTGATCGACCAGCCCGATGGTGGTTATCTGACCAGTCTGGGTCGTGACGCCGCGCAAAATGTGCAAACCGTTCTGACGATTCTGAGCGTCCAGGAAACAGCCTGAGCATTACCGCATCGCCCACGGAAACCCCTGCTACGGGATTTCCGCGGGCACACTTTTTTGACCTGCGGTCGCCGCACGGTATAAATCTGACGTCAAAAACAAAATCAGCTTAAAAGTCCCAGGCCCGAGGCGCTAAACTGCCCCTCATCCGCAGACCCCACGTCCGAGCCTCGCGAGCCGGTTTGAGCTGACATGACCCGCACCCATGAAATCCGCCCCGATCTGGACGAGGGAATCGACCGCAAGGTTCTCAGTCAGCTGCGCGCACGTTTTCTGAAGCTCAACGAAGGCCGCATGGCCCGCGCCATGGAAGGGTTGTCGCCCCGCCAGCAAACGGTGCTGACGCTGCTGCCGCTGTTTTTCCACGTGAATCATCCGCTGCTGCCCGGTTATGTGTCGGGCAGCACACCGGCCGGTCTGTCGAGTTTCGAGCCTGACGCCAACGCCCTCGCTGAAGCCCAGCGCCTGACCCGATCGTTTTCCTATAAGCCACGCCACGGCAGCAACCCGCCGCGACCGATCCACGGGCTGTTCCTGATGGGCAGCCTCGGCACCCTGGCCCAGGCCGATCAAAGCGACATGGACGTGTGGGTCTGTCACAGCCCGGACTTGAACGAGAACGAACTCGCCGAGCTGCGCAAAAAGTGCCAGTTGCTTGAGGCCTGGGCCACCAGCCAGGGCGCCGAGGCGCATTTCTTCCTGATCGACCCGGCCCGCTTCGTGCTCGGCGAACGCGATACGCAATTGAGTTCGGAAGACTGCGGCACCACCCAGCACTACCTGCTGCTGGATGAGTTCTACCGCACTGCGATCTGGCTGGCCGGCCGCACGCCGATCTGGTGGCTGGTGCCAGTCTACGAAGAAGCCGCCTACGACCGTTACACCCACACGCTGCTGTCCAAGCGTTTCATCCGCGCAGACGAGTCGCTGGATTTGGGGCATCTGGCCTATATCCCGCCGGGGGAATTCATCGGCGCCGGGCTCTGGCAGTTGTTCAAGGGCATCGAGTCGCCCTACAAGTCCGTGCTCAAACTACTGCTGACCGAGGTTTACGCCAGCGAACACCCGAAGGTTCACTGCTTGAGCTTGCGCTTCAAGCAGGCAGTGTTCGCCAATCAACTGGATCTCGACGAGCTCGACCCCTACATCGTCGTTTACCGGCGCATTGAGGAATACCTCACCGCGCGTGGCGAGCCGGAGCGCCTGGAACTGGTACGCCGTGCGTTGTACCTGAAGGTCAACCGCAAGGTCACTGGCAACAGTCGCACCCAGAGCTGGCAACGTTCACTGCTTGAGCGTCTGGCTCACGAATGGAACTGGGATCAGCGGCAACTGGCGCTGCTCGACAGCCGCAGCCAATGGAAAGTCCGCCAGGTCAGCACCGAACGCCGAGCCTTGGTCAACGAGCTGAACTACAGCTACCGCTTCCTGACCCAGTTCGCCCGCAACGAGCAAACCGTCAGCCTGATCAACAAACGCGACCTCAACGTGCTGGGTCGCAGGCTGTATGCGGCCTTTGAGCGCAAAGCGGACAAAGTCGAGTTCATAAACCCCGGCATCGCCCCGGACTTGGCCGAAGACACCCTGACCCTGGTGCAGGCGCCCAACAAGAAAGAACCCGGGCAAACCCAGTGGGGCTTATACAACGGCAGCCTGGCAGCCCACGAGTGGGAACATTTCGCGCCGATCAAGCGCAGTCGGCAACTGCTGGAGCTGCTCACCTGGTGCCACCGCAATGGCGTGATCGACAGCAGCACCCGCCTCGCCTTGCACCCCGGCACCAGCGATTTGAGCGAGTTCGAACTGTTCAACCTGCTCGGCAGCCTGCAACAAAGCATCGCCCTGCCATTGGCGACGGTCGCCGAAGAGCCATTACTGCGCGCCAGTGTGCCGAGCGAAGTGCTGATTCTGGTGAACGTCGGCGTCGACCCGCTCAAGCATCACCGCGACCTTAATATCCTGATGACCACCGAGCGCACAGATTCCCTGAGCTACGCCGGTGTCCGGGAAAACCTGGTGCTGACCCTGGACCAGGTCACGCTCAACAGCTGGAACGAAGTACTGGTCAATCGCTACGACGGCCCTCACGCCCTGCTTGACTGCCTGCGCGACTACCTCAACAACTTGCCGAACGGTCCACTGCAACCCAGGTTGAGGGTGCGCTGTTTCTGCCACAACCGGGCGCAATTCATCGCCCGGCGAGTCGAAGAGGTCCTCGATACCGCGCAGAACCTGCTGTTGAGCCAGCTCAATCATCGTTACCTGGTTCAGGTCCAGCAGCATTACCACGTGCTGGAGCTGGTGCCCGGCCAGGTCAATCACGTCGCCCTCGCCACGTTGCCAGCGCTGTTCGATTACCTGGGTGAAGAGCTCGCGAGCTACAGCCCGCTGCACCTGGACCCGATGGCACTGGAAGACCACGACCTGGCGCTGATCCTGCCCATGGGCCAGCCCGAATGCATTCAGGTGTTCTACCGAATCACCGAACAGCAGGCGGATCTGTACGTCCTGGACGAGTTCAATGCCCTGTGGCAGCAGCGTTTGCCCTATCACGACGAACAAAGCCTGCTGGTGCCGCTGCAACGGTTCCTGCAATCGATCCAGTACCGACGCGACGCCTTGCTGCCGATGAACGCCGCCCAGCCGCTGAACCTCGACACGATGTATTACCAGCTATTGCCGTCAGGCCCCGGCCGGGCGCGTCGCGTCGAAGCCCGGCCGGCGCCGCAAACCCCGATCAACAAACCGTTCTACGACGTGCAGGCGATCATCGGCAAAGCCGCGCCGGGAGAGGTGCAGGTCACGTTGTATTGCAATCAGCGGGAGTTTTCAGAGCTGGAATATGGCGACCAACTGTTCAGCGTGGTCGCCCAGGAAATCGTCGAGCAGCGCCGGGAAACCGAACGCTATCGCTGCTACATCACCGACCTGGACCTGTCGGGTCTGCTCGGTGATGCTCAGAGCTCAAGTAATTTGTACTTGCGCTACAAGGCCGACCTGGAGCGCGCATTGAATGAGGCGCTCGAGCAGGTCTGAAGGGTTTTACTCCGTGAAAGCGCCGCCATTGGCCGGCTGCGATTCAACTTCCAGCAGGGTCAGTTTCAGGGTCTTGCCGCCCGGAGCCGGCCAGTCGATGTGCTGACCCACTTTCATACCAAGCAAAGCACTGCCAACTGGCGCAAGAATGGAAATTTTGCCTTCGTCAGCATTGGCATCCTTCGGGTAAACCAATGTCAGGTGATAGTCCTTGCCGCTGATTTCTTCACGGCAATGCACCCGGGAGTTCATGGTGACGACATCGGCAGGCACTTCATCGTGACCGACCAGGGTATCGGCGCGATCCAGTTCGGTTTGCAGCGCGATAACGCCCGGCAGCGTGTCGTCCAGGCTGTCGATCAGGCGTTCCAGACGTTGCACGTCCAGACGGGTGAGGGTGATGGAAGGTACGGTCATGATTGAGGCAGACTCCTTTCTTCTGCACAGAAAAAGCAAAACCCCGCCAGAAAAAGGCGGGGTTTTCACGAGCCTCGATGGGTTGAGGCGTTTCTGGACACTATCACAGCTCAATAAATATACAAGTGAGGGGCGACCAAGCCCCTGCGCTGACATTTTGAGAGAGGCTTGCCTGTGGCGAGGGAGCTTGTCGGATCGCCGCACCGTCCCGCTCGGCTGCGCAGCAGTCGTAAGCTTTTTGGGGCCGCTTCGCAGCCCAGCGGAGCAAGCTCCCTTGCCACAAAAGCTCTTATGCCAAGGCTTTGCGCTGGACTGCCTGGGCGCAGATAACCCGGCGGCGATCATCGTCGGCCGAGCGCCATTCGCGGATGTCTTCGACATGGCGAAAACACCCGAGGCAGACTTTCTGTTCGTCCAGCCGACACACACCGCTGCACGGCGAGGGCACCGCCGGGCTGACATTGCTGTAGAGCGGCTTGGGAGGGCGAAGTGGTGCAGGCTGGGTCACGATCTCACAGACCTTCGAAATCGAGCTCGACGTCAGCTTGCTGCTTGACGATGCGTTCAAGCATTTCACCCAACTGTTCTTCACTCTTGTCGCACATCCAGCGCTCGCTTTCGGCGTCGTAATCGAAGTGGAAACCACCGGACACGGCCGCCAGCCACAGCTGCCGCAGCGGTTCCTGACGGCTGAAGATCAACTGGCTGCCGTTTTCGAACTTGACGGTGAGCACACCGGCCGAGCTCTCCAGATCGATATCCAGGCCACTTTCGTCAAAAATATCCTCCAGCGTCTGCTGGGTGGCATCGACCAGATCGTGGAAACGGGCTTCGGTCAAACTCATTACGGCAACCTCAAAAAGTGTCTGTTCACGCTCAAGCGCCGCAAGATACGGGCGAGCCCCGGTGATTGCAAAGGATAACGATCAAGCACTGATATAGGTACATCAAACGCTCCCACAGGGATTACACCTATCTGGCCGGTATCGGGCCAAGCCCCGCCGGACGGGAGCTGCGTTACATAGGCAAGCTGCCGGGTGGCCGGTATACTCCGGCGCAATTAACGCATTTTCAAGGATTTCGCCATGAAGCGCCTGATCTCTTCCCTTGCCGCGCTCCTCGCGGTTGCCTGTCTTGTGTCGGCTTGTGGTCAAAAAGGCCCGCTGTACCTGCCTGACGATTCCCAGGACCCTGCCGAGCAGGCCCAGTCCTCGCAAAAGCAGCCGTCCAAAGCACACAAGCACGACGTCTACCAATAAGGGAACGCCATGGACGCTTTTAACTACCGTGACGGTGAGCTGTTCGCGGAAGGGGTTGCCCTGTCCGCCATCGCCGAGCGCTTTGGCACACCGACTTACGTCTACTCCCGTGCGCACATCGAAGCCCAGTACCTGGCTTACGCCGATGCGCTGACCGGCATGCCGCATCTGGTCTGCTTTGCGGTCAAGGCCAACTCCAACCTGGGTGTACTGAATGTCCTGGCGCGTTTGGGCGCCGGTTTTGACATCGTTTCCCGTGGCGAGCTGGAACGCGTACTGGCCGCTGGCGGCAGCGCCGACAAGATTGTTTTCTCCGGTGTCGGCAAGACCCGTGACGACATGCGTCGCGCCCTGGAAGTTGGCGTCCATTGCTTCAACGTCGAATCCACCGATGAGCTGGAGCGTCTGCAAGTGGTCGCCGCCGAGCTGGGTGTTCGCGCGCCGATCTCGCTGCGTGTGAACCCGGACGTTGATGCCGGCACGCACCCGTACATTTCCACCGGTCTCAAAGAGAACAAGTTCGGCATCGCGATCGCCGACGCCGAAGATGTATACATCCGCGCCGCCCAGTTGCCCAACCTGGAAGTGGTCGGCGTCGATTGCCACATCGGTTCGCAACTGACCACCCTGCCGCCGTTCATCGACGCTCTCGATCGCCTGCTGGGCCTGGTCGACCGCCTTGGCGATTGCGGCATCTACCTGCGCCACATCGATCTCGGTGGCGGTTTGGGCGTGCGCTATCGCGATGAAGAGCCGCCATTGGCTGCCGACTACATCAAAGCCGTGCGCGAGCGTCTCGACGGTCGCGACCTGGCGCTGGTGTTCGAGCCGGGCCGCTTCATCGTCGCCAACGCCGGCGTGCTGCTGACCCAGGTCGAGTACCTCAAGCACACCGAGCACAAAGACTTCGCCATCGTTGACGCGGCCATGAACGACCTGATCCGCCCGGCGCTGTATCAAGCCTGGATGGACGTCACCGCCGTGCGCCCGCGCGCTACCGCTGCTCGCGCCTACGACATCGTCGGCCCGATCTGCGAAACCGGCGACTTCCTGGCCAAGGATCGTGAACTGGCCCTGGAAGAAGGCGACCTGCTGGCCGTGCATTCGGCCGGCGCTTATGGGTTTGTCATGAGTTCCAACTACAACACCCGCGGCCGCGCCGCTGAAGTGTTGGTGGACGGTGATCAGGCATTTGAAGTGCGTCGCCGTGAGACGGTAGCCGAGTTGTTTGCTGGCGAAAGCCTGCTGCCGGAGTAATCCCATGCTGCTGCGTTTTACCAAGATGCACGGCCTGGGCAACGACTTCATGGTCCTCGACCTGGTCAGCCAGCACGCGCACATCCTGCCCAAGCACGCCAAGCAATGGGGCGATCGGCACACCGGCATCGGTTTCGACCAGCTGCTGATCGTCGAAGCGCCGAGCAACCCGGACGTGGACTTCCGCTACCGGATTTTCAACTCCGACGGCTCCGAAGTGGAACAGTGCGGCAACGGTGCGCGCTGTTTCGCCCGCTTCGTACTCGACAAGCGCCTGACCGCCAAGCGGCAGATTCGCGTCGAGACCAAAAGCGGCATCATCGAACTGGATATCCGCAGCGACGGCCAGATCGGTGTCAACATGGGCGCACCGCGCCTGGTGCCGACCGAGATTCCATTCGACGCGCCAGAACAGGCCTTGAGTTATAAGCTCGATGTCGAGGGTACGACCGTCGAACTGGCCGCCGTGTCCATGGGCAACCCCCATGCCGTGCTGCGAGTCAGCGACATCAACAACGCACCGGTGCATGAACTGGGGCCGAAAATCGAACACCATCCGCGCTTCCCGGCGCGGGTCAACGTCGGTTTTCTCCAGGTCATCGACCGCAACCGTGCGCAGTTGCGCGTCTGGGAACGTGGCGCCGGGGAAACCCAGGCCTGCGGAACCGGCGCGTGCGCTGCCGCAGTGGCCGCGATCAGCCAGGGGTGGATGGATTCGCCGCTATTGATCGACCTGCCCGGCGGGCGTCTGTCCATTGAATGGGCAGGCCCTGGCCAACCGGTCATGATGACCGGCCCGGCAGTCCGCGTTTATGAAGGACAAGTGCGTCTTTGAGAGAGTCGAATCCATGAAAGATAAGCCCCAGGTTCCCGCCCCACAGCCCGACGAATCTCCTTCCGAAAGCCTTGAGGCGGCGGCGATTGCCGCGTACCTGGAGGCTCATCCGGATTTCTTCGTCGAGCACGAAGAACTGCTCCCGGCCTTGCGCATTCCGCACCAGCGCGGCGACACCATTTCGCTGGTCGAACGGCAGATGACCATCCTGCGCGACCGCAATATCGAATTGCGTCATCGCCTCTCGCATTTGATGGACGTGGCCCGCGATAACGACCGCCTCTTCGACAAGACCCGTCGCCTGATTCTGGCGCTGATGGATGCCAGCAGCCTGGAAGACGTGGTAATCAGCGTCGAAGACAGTCTGCGCCAGGACTTCCAGGTGCCTTTCGTCAGCCTGATCCTGCTGGGTGACAACCCGATGCCGGTGGGCCGCTGGGTTACCCATGCCGAGGCACAAACAGCCATTGGTGGCTTGCTCTCGGAAGACAAGAGCGTCAGCGGCAGCCTGCGTGAGCACGAACTGGACTTCCTGTTCGGCGAAGAACAGCGCAAGCAGATAGGCTCCACCGCCGTCGTCGCCATCAGTCATCAAGGCATCCACGGCATCCTGGCCATTGCCAGTCGTGACCCGCAACACTACAAAAGTTCGGTCGGTACGCTGTTCCTGAGCTACATCGCCGAAGTCATGGGTCGCGTACTGCCTCGGGTCAACAGTTCCCTGCGCTCGGTACGCTGACCATGGAACGGCAACTGGACGCTTACTGCGAACACCTGCGCAGTGAGCGGCAGGTGTCGCCCCACACGCTGTACGCCTACCGCCGCGACCTCGACAAAGTGCTGGGCTGGTGCGTCAAACAGAACATCAGCAGCTGGGCCGCGCTGGACATTCAGCGCCTGCGCAGCCTGATCGCGCGCCTGCATTCTCAGGGTCAATCGTCCCGCAGCCTGGCTCGACTGCTGTCGGCAGTCCGTGGGCTCTATCATTATTTGAACCGCGAAGGCCTGTGCGATCACGACCCGGCCAACGGCCTGGCGCCGCCCAAGGGCGAACGCCGGCTGCCGAAAACCCTCGATACCGACCGCGCGCTGCAACTGCTTGAAGGCGCGGTGGAAGATGATTTCCTGGCGCGTCGGGATCAGGCGATTCTGGAGCTGTTCTATTCCTCGGGTTTGCGCCTTTCGGAGCTGACCGGGCTCAATCTGGATCAGCTGGATCTGGCCGACGGCATGGTTCAAGTGCTCGGCAAGGGCAGCAAGACTCGACTGCTGCCGGTCGGCAAAAAAGCGCGTGAAGCCCTGGAACTGTGGCTGCCGTTGCGGGCCATGACCAACCCGGCAGACGATGCGGTGTTCGTCAGCCAGCAAGGCCGGCGCCTTGGCCCCCGGGCGATTCAGGTGCGGGTCAAAGCCGCTGGCGAGCGTGAGCTGGGGCAAAACCTGCACCCGCACATGCTGCGGCATTCCTTTGCCAGCCATTTACTGGAATCCTCGCAGGACCTGCGCGCCGTACAGGAATTGCTCGGCCATTCGGACATCAAGACCACCCAGATCTACACCCACCTGGACTTCCAGCACCTGGCTACGGTCTACGACAGCGCCCATCCACGGGCCAAACGCATTAAAGGCGATGACTCATGACCCTCCAATTGATCACCTTCGACCTCGACGACACCCTGTGGGACACCGCCCCGGTGATCGTCAGCGCCGAAGCCATACTGCGTGAATGGCTGACCGAGCACGCACCGAACCTGGGTGCGGTGCCGGTGGAGCATTTGTGGGCTATTCGTGAGCGGATCCTGACCAGCGAACCGAGCCTCAAACACCGCATCAGTGCGTTGCGCCGCCGGGTGCTTTTCCATGCACTGGAAGAGTCCGGATACGACCACGGACAGGCTTCGGCGCTGGCCGACAAGGGTTTTGAAGTGTTCCTGCATGCCCGGCACCAGATCGAGGTATTCCCCGAAGTCGAACCGACGCTGGAAACCCTGGCCAAGCATTACGCCCTGGGTGTGGTCACCAATGGCAACGCCGATGTACGTCGACTGGGGCTGGCGGATTACTTCAAGTTTGCGTTGTGCGCCGAAGACATCGGCATCGCCAAGCCCGATGCGCGCCTGTTTCACGAGGCGTTGCAGCGTGGTGGGGCGACGGCGGCGACGGCGGTGCATATCGGCGATCACCCAGGTGATGACATTGCCGGCGCGCAGCAGGCGGGGTTGCGGGCGATCTGGTTTAACCCGACGGGCAAGGCATGGGAAGCGGACAAGGCGCCGGATGCCGAGGTTCGCAGCCTGACGGAGTTGCCGGCGTTGTTGGCCCTGTGGAATTCCGTTTCGTAGCGTCTTCGAGATCGCCTTCGCGGGCAAGCCTCGCTCCTACAGGATTTGTGTCGCACGCCAATTATGTGAGCGACGCAAAGCCTGTAGGAGCGAGGCTTGCCCGCGAAGAACGATAACGCGGTCTACTTACCCATCCCCCACGAAAAAGCCCGCAGCGACGGCGGGCTTTTTCAGCAAGCAAGGGCAGGCGCTTAGATAGGCCGGCTGCCGTACTTGTTATCAGGCTTCTTGGGAGGATCGGCGACCACATTGGCCTCCACTTCCTGCACCTTGCCGCCCTTGGCCAAAAACTCTTCCATGGCCCGCGCGAGAGCATCGCGTTCCTTGTTCTTGGCTTCGACGCTCGGCAGCTCATCGACCGATACCGCTGCCTTGGCTTTACCCTTGGCGGTCGGAACGGGCGTTTCACCGCCGTCGTCTTCAGCGACGTCTTCGGCCGCCGCTTCCAGACCTTCTTCGGTTTCGTCGTCGTCGCCTACTTCGAGGTCGTCGTTTTCCAGATCATCGTCGCTCATGTTCTACCTCATGACTTGCGAAAAGCAGATTAGTTATAGCCCAGCTTCACCGTCTGTCGACAGCCGCCGGAAAAATTCAATAACCGCTGGTGACCAGCGGTTCATGCCTCTTCACCGTGCACGGTGGCAAGGACTTTACGGGCACCGCCAAAATCACGGTGCTCGCCCAGATAAACACCTTGCCAGGTCCCTAGCGCCAGTCGGCCTGCCGAAATCGGCAAACTGAGCTGACAGCCAAGCACGCTGGCCTTGAAGTGCGCCGGGAGGTCGTCCAGGCCTTCGTCGTTATGCTCATAGCCGTCTGTTCCTTGTGGGATCAGACGATTGAAAAATCGTTCGAAGTCGCGACGTACCGCCGGATCGGCGTTCTCGTTGATGGTCAACGACGCCGAGGTATGCTGCAGCCACAAATGCAACAGACCGACCCGACACGCCCTGAGTTCAGGCAGGCCGGCGAGTAACTCGTCCGTTACCAGATGAAAGCCCCGGGGCCGTGCCCGCAGGGTAATCAGAGTTTGTTGCCACATACAGTTCTCCGCACGTTCGGGGCGCATTCTAGCGCGCTCAGGGAAAAAACAAAGGCCCTAATATTCCTTCAATCATGTAAGCCATTGGCCGCAGAAAAACGCCCGTCGTAAACGCCACTAAACGTGTACGAAAAAACCTTTCAGCAGTCCCTTCACTGACAAACGCCAGACAAAAAAATGCCCGGCAAGCCGGGCAAGTTTTTTATGCGCGTATTACAAGTTGTAGCCGCGTTCGTTGTGGAGTGCCAGGTCGATGCCGACAGCTTCTTCTTCTTCGGTGATACGCAGCCCCATGACAGCGTCCAGAACCTTGAGAATGATGTAGGTGACGATCGCGGTGTAGATCACCGTGAAGCCCACGCCTTTGCACTGAATCCAGACTTGAGCGGCGATGTCGGTGACGGTGCCGAAACCACCCAGGGACGGTGCGGCGAACACACCGGTCAGGATCGCACCGAGGATACCGCCGATGCCGTGTACACCGAAGGCGTCCAGGGAATCGTCATAACCGAGTTTGCGTTTCAGGGTGGTGGCGCAGAAGAAGCACACCACGCCCGCAGCCAGGCCGATGACCAGAGCGCCCATCGGGCCCACGGTGCCAGCGGCCGGGGTGATGGCGACCAGACCGGCCACAACACCCGAAGCGATACCCAGTGCACTTGGTTTGCCGTGAGTGATCCACTCGGCGAACATCCAGCCCAGTGCCGCGGCGGCGGTTGCGATCTGGGTCACCAGCATCGCCATACCGGCGGTGCCGTTGGCCGCAGCAGCGGAACCGGCGTTGAAACCGAACCAGCCTACCCACAGCATGGCGGCGCCCATCAAGGTGTAACCGAGATTGTGCGGGGCCATCGGAGTGGTCGGGAAGCCTTTACGCTTGCCGAGCACGATGCACGCAACCAGACCGGCCACACCGGCGTTGATGTGCACCACGGTGCCGCCCGCGAAGTCGAGCACACCCCAATCCCACATCAGGCCGCCGTTGCCGGACCAGACCATGTGCGCAATCGGTGCATAAACCAGGGTGAACCACACGCCCATAAAGATCAGCATGGCGGAGAACTTCATCCGCTCGGCGAAGGCACCGACGATCAGCGCAGGGGTGATGATGGCGAAGGTCATCTGGAAGGTGATGAACACCGCCTCAGGGAACAGCGCCGCAGGACCGGTCAGGCTCGACGGCGTGACACCGGCGAGGAATGCCTTGCCCATGCCACCGAAGAACGAGTTGAAGTTGACGACGCCCTGCTCCATGCCGGTGGTGTCGAACGCGATGCTGTAGCCATAAATGACCCACAGAATGCTGATCAGACCGGTAATGGCGAAGCACTGCATCATCACGGAAAGAATGTTTTTGGAGCGAACCATGCCGCCGTAGAACAGCGCGAGGCCGGGAATGGTCATGAACAGCACGAGGGCTGTCGAGGTCATCATCCAGGCGGTATCGCCGGAGTTGAGGACTGGGGCCGCCACTTCGTCTGCCGCCATAGCCAGGCTGGGCATTACGAGGGACAACAGGGCTCCTAGCCCTGCGAATTTACGCAGAGTCATATTGTTTTCTCCTGGGGCGTTGGGTTTGTGGCGGCGTTTAAATCGCGTCGGTATCGGTTTCGCCGGTACGGATGCGAATCGCCTGTTCCAGATTGACCACGAAGATCTTGCCGTCACCGATCTTGCCGGTGTTGGCGGCCTTGGTTATCGCCTCGATAACCCGGTCCAGATCCTTGTCGTCAATGGCGACATCGATCTTCACCTTGGGCAGGAAATCGACCACGTATTCCGCGCCGCGATACAGCTCGGTGTGACCCTTCTGCCGACCGAAGCCTTTGACTTCAGTAACGGTAATGCCCTGCACGCCGATCTCGGACAGCGATTCGCGCACGTCGTCCAGTTTGAACGGCTTGATGATGGCAGTGACTAGCTTCATGAAAACTCTCTCCCGAATTGGTGGACTTGCCCCAGGAAAACAAACCCGGCTCAAGTCTAAGCGCAGTGCCTGGCTTTGTAACGCATCGTCGGCCTTACCTGCCCGTCCGACGCCAGCTAACCGCTCCTCACGAAACAACTCCCCGTTCCGCTTGGCGCACTGCATTCGTCACAGCGACTGCATCAGTGCATGGGTTACTACTGACTAAGCAGAAAGCTTGCCATCTCGCCAAAACCCACTGAATTCAACCCCTTGACCGCTGCCGACAGCCGCTTCCCTCAATCGGCCCGACGGATACGCACAACAACAGTGCGCGGCCGTCCGTCCCCATGCGCGAAAAGCGTGCATCCCTGCTGTCGGAATTGACTATAGACACTGCGTGATACACTGCCCGCCATTGTTGACAGGACATTTCCCATGCTCGCACCCAAAGACTTCCTCGACGCCCTGACCGGCACCGCCTCCCGCCTCTTCAGCGGCGACACCCCGTTGCCGAAAAGCGAAATTGAAAGCCAGTTCAAGTCTTTGTTGCAGAGCGGCTTCAGCAAGCTGGATCTGGTGAGCCGTGAAGAGTTTGATAGTCAGATGGTTGTGCTCGCACGGACTCGGGTACGGCTGGAGAGTCTTGAGGCGAAAGTTGCGGAGCTGGAAGCGAAGCTCAATCCGCCTGCCGAGTAACACCGCACATCCCCGATGAAATGCGATCCCCTGTGGGAGCGGGCTTGCTCGCGAATAAGGTCACCTCGGTCCTCCAGCCATCCCACACTGGATAGACCACCCTTGTAGGACCTGCCGAAGGCCGCAATCTCCTGATCTGTCGCCCCGCCACCATCTCGGCAACGTCCTACAAAGATCACCACCGCCGTCCGATAGCGCCGCGAAGCCCAGGTTCCTAAGCTCATCCCCAGCTGAATATTTCAGCACTGGGTTTGGCGACCTGGATAGCATCTAAACGCATCGCGACCACGTTCGAATCAGGGAATTATTCCCATCTCGAATTATGGCGGCTGTGCGTGGGAGACCTTCGGGTCTGCCGGTTTCCGGATGCACCGGTTCGCCAACCCGCGCATAGCTGCCACCCTTTTCGTTTGGCGACGATCAGAGGCAGTTTCCTTAATTCGCATCCGGGAGCTGCACCATGAATGAAAACTATCTAATCCCCCACGTCTTCACCCGCCACAAACTCCACCTTCACGCGCTTTTGATCGAAAACCAGCCTTGGTTCAGCGCCCGAGACCTCGGCCGTCTGCTTCGCCTATTCCTCGACGAACGCGCCGTCCGAAAACTCGATCCCGATCAACATCAATCCGCGCGAGTCGTTATCCACGGCACCCTCGATAACACCCTGCTAATCAGCGAATCCGGCGTCTACGCCCTGCTCGTCTACCACTACTGCCCCGAATACCGAGGCCTGCGTGAGTGGCTGACCCACGACGTAGTGCCAGCGCTCAGAGATGCCCAACAACCGACGTCAAGCGAACGCCCGGTCCTGAGTCTGTTGAACTGGCCGGAGATGTCATTGAGTTTGCTGCACTGGAATAATCAGCCATGGATTCGGTTGCAGGATGTTCCGCAACTGTTGCCGAGCGGAGAGCAGACGCAGCGCCCGGTCAACGTGCCATGGTGGAAAAAAGCTTCGCGAGCGCTGCATTCGCTTTAAGCGCTCATCCACGCTCGATTTCGGCGCTGCGATGATCGTAGCTCGATTGCAGATTCAACCAGAATTCGAGCGTGGTATTCAAAAGCATGGATAGCTTCTTCGCCAGACCAACACTGACATCCCTCTGCCGTCTCAGAACGTCGCTCACTTCGGCCTCAGGCTCGCTCAGCGAACGAGCCAAAGCCGCTGTTGTAATGCCAAGTGGTGTCAAAAACTCCTCGCTGAGAATTTCACCAGGATGAATCGGCCGCATTCCAATCCGGTGCATTTACGTCTCCTATGGTTGCGTTTAGCCGTGATCATAAGCAGCAACCTTCATCTGGCAAGACCCTCCGAGCGCTTTCACTGGCGTCCTTCACCTATCTAGGCACGGTCCTACAAAAAGCAGCTCCATGGCCTGATTTATCGGTGCACACCGCTCCTTTAACCTTTTCTTTCTGATTTTCGAAAGACACCAACAATGAGAAGAAAAGGAAAAGGCACGGACCTCCGTAACCAAACCATTAAATCGGATGTAAGGAAGCTCACCTACAAAGCGTTTATTAAAAAAATCGCGCCTCGTGCTTCAAACATCGACATATCAGTTGTCAGGATTGAGCCGATTACTGCCGCAGCGATAGAGAAATGTCATTTATGGGAAGGAGTAGCAAACTACCCGTGGGAACGCATCCCCGAATGGAAGCGAAAAGATGCCAAAGGTTTGGATTTGGCAATTTGGTATGAGCAGAATCTTTGCGGCTTGTGCTATGCAACACCGCGACGAAGCGCTATCTGTCTGAAGATAGTACTTTTGCAGGGGGATCCAGACAAACTCCATCCGCTTCGTGGCTTGATAGCTCCAGTCGCACTGCTGGCCGCAGAATTCTATGCGCGTATGCTGGAGTGCAGGGAGATCGAAATCCAAGATCCTGATCCAAATGTTGTTTTTTACTATCGAGAGCTCGGGTTCGACTTTGACCAGACCAACCGCCTTGTCATCTACTTGAGCGACCAATAACATCCAGGTAAACGAATCGCAGGAGGTGTACGTGAGCCCCAAAAAGCGAAAAGCCAAGCTGTTACAGCTTGCTGAGTTTCACGCCGAAGCACGTCGCTTGGCTGGAGATTTATCGGCTAATCAGCGACGCTTTATTGAAGTAGGCATCGCGCGCGGCAAAGAACTTGAGCCCGGTGGATGGTTGGCCGGCGGAAGAACCTAAATACCAATTCTTGAAAAAACCGCCTAAATGGCGGTTTTTTTTGTGCTACGTGACTATTCCGTCCCGTACTCGCAACATCCAGTGAAATTTTACCCGCGTAACCACCCGCCAAATCCACCTCCTCCGTCTACCCTTCAAAAACCGCAGGAAGCGGTTCCCGTAAAGCTCAAGGAACGACCATGTCCCTCTCCATCGTTCACAGCCGCGCCCAGATTGGCGTGGATGCGCCCGCCGTTACCGTAGAAGTCCATCTGGCCAACGGTCTGCCGTCATTAACGATGGTCGGCTTACCCGAGGCGGCAGTGAAGGAAAGCAAGGACCGGGTACGCAGCGCGATCATCAATTCAGGCCTGCAATTTCCGGCGCGGCGCATCACGCTGAACCTCGCGCCTGCGGACTTACCGAAGGACGGCGGACGGTTCGATCTGGCGATTGCACTGGGGATTCTGTCCGCCAGCGTGCAGGTGCCGACGTTGACGCTGGATGACATTGAATGCCTGGGAGAATTGGCGCTGTCAGGCGCGGTACGTGCCGTGAGAGGTGTGTTGCCGGCTGCGCTGGCCGCACGCAAGGCCGGGCGCTCACTGATGGTGCCGCGGGCGAATGCCGAGGAGGCGTGCCTGGCGTCCGGGTTGAAGGTGTTTGCCGTGGACCACCTGCTGGAAGCCGTTGCGCACTTCAATGGACATACGCCGGTTGAACCCTACGTTTCCAATGGCTTGCTCTACGCCAGCAAACCCTATCCGGACTTGAATGAAGTGCAGGGGCAAATCTCGGCCAAGCGCGCATTGCTGATTGCAGCAGCAGGCGCTCATAACCTGCTATTTAGCGGACCTCCGGGGACCGGGAAAACACTGTTGGCGAGTCGGTTACCGGGGTTGCTTCCCCCGCTAGCCGAAAATGAGGCACTGGAAGTCGCAGCCATTCAATCCGTCACCAGTTGCGTGCCCTTGAGCCACTGGCCGCAACGACCATTCCGCCAACCCCATCACTCGGCTTCCGGCCCGGCATTGGTGGGCGGTGGTTCGAAGCCGCAACCCGGCGAAATCACCCTCGCCCATCATGGCGTTCTATTCCTCGATGAACTCCCGGAATTCGATCGCAAGGTGTTGGAGGTTTTGCGGGAGCCGTTGGAATCCGGGCACATCGTGATTTCCCGCGCCAAGGACCGCGTGAGGTTTCCGGCGCGCTTTCAATTGGTGGCCGCGATGAACCCGTGTCCCTGTGGATATCTTGGAGAACCCAGCGGCAAATGCAGTTGTACGCCGGACATGGTCCAGCGCTACCGCAACAAATTGTCGGGGCCACTGCTGGACCGGATCGACCTGCACCTGACCGTCGCTCGGGAAGCCACGGCGTTGAATCCTGCGCTCAAACCCGGTGATGACACCGCCACTGCTGCGGTGCTGGTCGCCAACGCCCGGGAGCGGCAACAAAAACGCCAAGGTTGCGCCAACGCATTCCTTGATTTGCCGGGGCTGCGTCGTCACTGCAAGTTATCCACAACTGACGAAGTCTGGCTGGAAACCGCCTGCGAGCGATTGACCTTGTCACTCCGGTCGGCCCATAGACTGCTCAAGGTTGCGCGCACGTTGGCAGACCTTGAACAGGTCGATGGCATCACCCGCGAACATCTGGCGGAGGCATTGCAGTATCGGCCAAGCACAAACTGACAAGAATCATTCTTTAGTGAGATCAACCAACGGCGTTTGTCGCACCTCAGTCGCCCTCCCACCCTGAATCTCATTCACCCGCTCCAACGCCTTATCCACAGCCCCCTTATCCGCCAGCAAACTGTAATGAATCTGAAACTGCTTCTGCTCTTTAACCCCAATCATCGGCACCAAACCAATCGGCCGTTGATACCGTCGGTTATAGGAAAAACTCGTCCCAGGCTCCAACCCGGTCACATACCCCTGCCCTTGTGTATCCGTGTTCTTCCACAACGAAAACACCGGCAACTGCTGCGTGTTGAACCCAACCGACACCCCCAGGCTCCCGGCCTTGTTATGCAACACAGTCAACGTATCGCCCTTGGCATCGCCATAAGGCACAACGTTGTAAACCGTCTCGTCGTAGTCCTTGGTCGGTGCACGGTAAGTCTGCCAGTCCGGAAAATCCCCTTTGGCCTTGTCGTTGAACGGAGACACCTGTTTAACCGGCGCCGCAAAACGCGCGCCCTGTTCCAGGAATGGCGTGCTGAAGTTGCTGTGGTACAGCGCCTGATATTCCTTCGGATAGTCGCCGTTGTTGGTCAAGGTGTCGTTCAGGGCGAACGCTACGCTGCCGGCTTCAGTGACCAATTCGGTCACCACCGAGAAATCGACTTTCTTGAACGCCTGCTCTTTAAGTTCGCCACGCAGGCTGATGGCGTAAGGCGGTTTTTCGTCGATGTGCAGGGTGACTTTACTGGCCGGGATGTTGGCGGCGCGGCCGTGCAGGGTCAGGAGTTCGCCGTTATCCATGCCAGGATGACCGACCCATTCGTAGCCGCAGCGGGCCACCAGTTCGTTGAAGCCTTCGAGCCAGCCCAGTCCGCCGCGGCCGTTGAGCTCGATGAAGGACGGGTTGACCACGTCCTTGACCGGCGAATCCCAGCCCATGCGCACATCGCCGACCGACGCTTGCAGCACATTCATGCCGCGAGTCGGCACCACCGAGAGTTTCAGTGTGCCGTTATCGATGTCGACGATGCTGACGCCCTCCTGCCGACCGCCATGCAAGGTGCGCAGAGTCACGGAAAAAGGTTTGTCGGTTTTGACACCGAGTTGCTGGCTGGTGATCTGCCAGTTCTGGGCAGCCTTGTCACTGTCGAGCAGGACATAGTCCCAAGCCATGGCGTGGGAGGCGGACAGCGCGCCAAGGGCAACGACTAATTTGAGCGGGGTCATGGGGAAGCCTTTCTTGGAGTTGTGCATTTTTTATAGCGCTGATGAAACGATTCAGCAAGCTTAAAAAAGCGAACGCCCGAGTCTTCCCAAATCAATTCACATTGCCCCCATGCAACCTCCGCACGCTTACGCTAGTCTCATACGGTTTTGGACCTCCGCTGATTGACGGCGACATCATTATGACATTAAGGTCGCCAGCTAAATGCAGGAGCAGGAACAGACGCCTTTGTCTGTCATTTTTGCGCAACGCAACATATGGAGTTTGAATGCGCGGGGCACTATTACGCAGCGGTAAGAGCGGGTCATTCACAGCCCTGGGCGAAACAGGTCAACCGGTCTACCGGGCAGCCCTGCAATTGCGCGAAGCCATTCGCCGCAAGAACCCCGACATGGTCGATCACCTGGCCATTCCTCAAAGCGATGAACTCGGCAACCAGATCGATTGGTACAGCGGTCTCGACGGCGATGTCATCCCGTGGAGCAGTGCGACCGAAGAAGAACGCGCACCGGCCCGTCGTCAACTTGAAGCCCTGAAGACTGCGCTCGATGAATTGAGCCAGCGTTTCCTGGGCACGGATTCGGGCGAACAGCAGCAAGGCGACAAAGCCGTGTTCGGCAAGTTGCTCAAGCGCGTGATTCATTTCCCTGACGAAAACTTTGTCTACCTGGTGCAAGGCAAACCGGTGCTGACCTTCTGGGGTTTCGAGCACGCCGGTACCGGCAATCGCGATCCTCTGCACTGCCTCTATCAGGTTCCGCCGGTATTCACGCTGCCACCCGTGGTCGAAGAACCGGTTGTGGCGCCCGTCGTGCCGGTGGTGGCTCGCCCTTGGTGGCGGCGCTGGTGGTGGCTGTTGCTGCTGCCGTTTTTGTTGCTGCTATTGTGGCTGTTGCTCGGCCTGCGCGGTTGCGTGCCGATTCCGTTGGTGGCGGTGGACTTGCTGCCTGAAGGCATCGTGCCGGTGGAAAAACAGCTGGAAGAGCCTCAACTGACCGGCAATGCCACAACACTGAATGGCGTTCCGGTAACCGGCACCGTTGTGGGCTCCACCACAGGCACAGCCGTGACCGGCACACATGGCGTGGAAGCTCCGGCCGTCGCGGGTAACGAAGCTGATGCCGCACCCGCCGACATCACCCAAGACCCGGCCGCCGAATCACCAACCGCGCCAACCACGCCAACCACGCCAACCACGCCACCCGAAAATAAAACCGAGGCGCCGTCTGTCACCACACCGCCCGACGCGCAAAAATCCGCCGCCACAAAACCAGGCCCGGCCCTGAGCATTCCGCCTGACGCCGCCGACGGCGCGGCCAAGTTCCTCGACGGTCAGTACCGCGCCGGTGCCGGCATTCAGGATCGCCGGACCGGCAAGCCGCTGCGTCTGGAATATCAGTTAAAGGACGGTAAGGGCGAAGTCACCGTACACCAGGCCGACGGCACGAAGTGCAGCGGGCCGGTGAGCGCTACCAT
The DNA here is from genome assembly GCF_059695935.1 of Pseudomonas sp. LBUM1660. Taxonomy (NCBI): domain Bacteria; kingdom Pseudomonadati; phylum Pseudomonadota; class Gammaproteobacteria; order Pseudomonadales; family Pseudomonadaceae; genus Pseudomonas; species Pseudomonas sp. LBUM1660. The sequence goes on from NZ_CP166795.1 coordinate 6,131,525, forward strand.
GAAGGGTGGCAGCCTCGCCATCGACAGCCAGGGCCAGGCCGTGTGCGGCGATGGCAGCACTTACGACATGCCCAAGGTCAACTGCCGCAAAGGGGCGACCACGGTCGCGGACTGCTCCGGCGGTTACGGAAAAGATCAATTCCCCATGTCCATGCGGCAAATGGGCGAATAAGACTGGAATAACCCGACATGTTGCCTGAAGTCACCCAATTCGAAGACACCGTCACGCTCGTCAGTGACACCGGTATCCAGTTCATGGATTTCGCCCTGCGCCTGGATCCTCGTAAGGAACCGGCGGGCGAGTTCGCGCCGATGATCAGCGGGCTGATCTGCCGCCTGATGTACAACGAAGAGAAAGACTTCTACTTCTACGAGCCCGAACCGGAAAAGGTCGAGAAGGCCAAACCGGCGTTCAGCGTCGACATGAAAAGCAGCCTGGAGCTGCTGGACGGTGTCTGGCTGCCGACGCCGTTTTTCCGTTTCATGCCGCCGCATCGCTTCGACGAAGGCCCGACCAACTGGTCGCGGATGCGCCTGGTGAAACTGGCCACGCCAGACATCGATGGCAACACCCATCGCCTGACGATGGCGTTCGACAGCCGTGTCATGCCCAAGCGTGACGGCACCGCCTACCTGGCGCCGAACGAAGAAGACATCAGCTCCGGCGTGTCCTTCAAGCTGGCGACCAAGGCCAGTGAAACCCGTTGGTTCCTGGCCCAGCCGTGGGTCAATGAATGGCTGCTGGAAGTGTTCAACGAGGGCAACGCCCATCGTTCACGCGAAGAGCTGGACATCGACATCCGCGCCAACCATCACCTTGCGCACTACCTCAACCTGCTGAGCCTGTTGAGCACGCCGTCCGCGGCAGCGCAGTCGACCGCCAGGCCGAAGGTGGAAATCCCTGAGCTGAAAGTGGTCGCCAACGACAGCAATGGCCTGGTCAAACCGATTCCGGTGGACCTGGTGCTGGACGTCGGCAACTCGCGCACCTGCGGCATTCTGATCGAGAACCACGGTCAGGCCGGCTCCGGGCTGAAGCAGAATTACGTGCTGGAACTGCGTGACCTGATCACCCCCGAACACACTTACAACCTGCCGTTCGAAAGCCGCGTCGAGTTTGCCCAGGCGTATTTCGGCAAGGACCACTGCTCGGTCAAGAGCGGCCGGCACGATGCGTTTCAGTGGGCGACGATCGCCCGCGTCGGCAATGAGGCCAGCCGTCTGGCCAGTCGCCGTCGCGGCACCGAAGGCTCGACGGGCCTGTCCAGCCCGAAACGTTATCTGTGGGATGAAAACGCCTACGGTCACGGCTGGCGCTTCAACTGCTCGTACATCAAGACCGACAACGAGCCCTACGCCACCGCCGCGCCGTTCTCGCACCTGATCAACGAAACAGGCGAGGCACTTTACAGCCTCGAAGAAGACGATCGTCTGCCGGTGTTCATGCCGCGTTACTCGCGCAGCTCGCTGATGACCTTCATGCTCGCCGAAGTGCTGGCCCAGGCGCTGTCGCAAATCAACAGCCCGGCCCAACGCTCGCGACAGGGTCACACCCGCGTACCGCGCCAGCTCAACAGCATCACCCTGACCGTGCCGCCGGGCATGCCCCAGGCTGAGCGCAGCATCCTCAACGAACGCATGCAGCAGGCCATCGGCCTGGTGTGGAAAAGCCTCGGCTGGCACGCCGGCGAGGAAGACCCGCATCAGGATCAGGCCGTCAGCCCGCGCACGCCGATCCCGAGCATTCGCGTGGAATGGGACGAAGCCTCCTGCGGCCAGTTGGTGTACCTGTACACCGAGGTTAACGAGAACTTCGCCGGCCACCCGGAAGAGTTTTTCGACACCATCGCCCGGCCGGACAAAACCGACCGCGAACGCATCACCCTGGCGACCATCGACATCGGCGGCGGCACCACCGACCTGGTCATCACCGACTATCGCCTCGACCGCGCCGGCAACACCGGCAGCGGCAGCAACGTGCACATCGTGCCCGAGCAGCGTTTTCGCGATGGCTTCAAAGTGGCCGGCGACGACATCCTGCTGGACGTGATCCAGGACTTCATCCTGCCGAGCTTCGAGAAAGCCTTGCAGAACGCCGGCGTCAAAGCCCCGGATTCGCTGATGTCGCGGTTGTGCGGCGACGAATCGGTCAGCGCCCAGGACATGATCCTGCGCCAGCAATTGAACCTGCAGGTGTTCGCACCGCTGGGCCTGGCGTTGCTCAAGGCTTACGAGCATTACGACCCGCAAGTCCCGCAGGAAGTCAGCCCGCAAAGCTACCGCCAGTTGCTGGGCGACAACGCGATCAGCCAGACCGTGCTCGACTACGTCAACGCCGCCGTGCGCCGCGATGTCGGGGGCCAGAGCGGGTTCGACTTGTACGAAGCGCTGATCGGCTTCGACCTGCAAAAGCTCCACGCCGCGTTCCTCAACGATCAGATCAACATCACCAAGATCCTCGGCGCCCTCTGTGAAGTGGTCGCGCATTACCCGTGCGATGTCTTGCTGCTGACCGGCCGCCCTTCGCGCCTGCCTGGCATCCAGGCGTTCATTCGCAAGGTGTTGCCGCTGCCACCGGGGCGCATTCTGGCGCTGCAAAACTACCGCACTGGCGGCTGGTACCCGTTCCACAAGAACGGCCGGATCGACGACCCGAAAAGCACCGCTTCGGTGGGCGCCATGCTGTGCCTGTTGTGCGCCAACCACAGCGTGCCGAACTTCTACTTCCGCTCTTCGGCGCTCAAGCCGTATTCGACGGTCAAGCACATTGGCGTCATCGACCTGAACAACGTGATCAAGGATGCCGACGTGCTGTACCGCGACATCCAGTCCGAAGACTACAAAATCAAGTTGCCGGAAATCGGCACGGGCGATGACGCCGATACGCCGCAACTGGAAATGCGCGGCGACCTGCGCCTCGGCTTCCGCCAGTTGGCCGCTGATCGCTGGGCCGCTTCTCCGCTGTACACCTTGCGGTTCACCAAGGCCGGCCGGGAGAAGTTCTCCCGGGCGATTGGGGAAAACGGCAGTGCGCCGCTGCTCAAGGTGCGCTTCGAAGTCAAAGCGGCCGACAAGTACACCCGCAAGCAGGATCTGGTCAGCGACCGCCTCTCGGTTCGCGACATCGAATCCAACAGTAACAACGTCAACTTCAACCCGCGCAGCGACCTCGAGCTGGAACTCAACACCATGCTCGACGCCGGCCTGAGCGAGACCAAGTACTGGCTCGACAGTGGAAGTGTGAAACGCAAATGAATGACCTGACCCCCGAACAAACTCAGCTTTCAGCCCGTTGGGCCGCTGTTTATGAAGGTGCCGGTCAGGCGCTGGATTGGATTGGCCAGACCCGCGGCAACGCGCCACGGCTGGACAGCGAAGCCGACAACCTGAACATCCGCCTGCACCGGGCCCGCAACCTGGCCCACAGCCTCGGTCGCGTGGCTTGCACGCCGATGACCATTGGCTTTTTCGGTCTGTCCCAGGCCGGTAAGTCCTACCTGATTTCGGCGCTTGCGGCCGGTCAGAACGGCAAACTGGAAACCGATTTCGGTGGCCAGCGCCTGGACTTCATCAAGCACATCAACCCGGTGGGTGGCGGCAAGGAAGCCACCGGCCTGGTGACGCGCTTCAGCCGCCGCGCCACGCCAAGCCAGGATCCACAATTCCCGGTCGAGCTGACGCTGTTCAAGGAAATCGAGCTGGCGAAGATTCTCGCCAACTCGTGGTTCAAGGACTTCGACCTTGAGCGGATCTCCTACGAGATCGACGAAGAGCGCATCCAGCGCGTGCTGAAACCGTTTGAAGGCCGCGAGACCGGGCCGCTGCAACCGGGCGTCAGCGCCGACGATCTGGTGTCGCTGTGGGACTACCTGCGCGACAACTTCCGCAATTCGGTGAAAAAACTTGAGCACCTGTATTGGCCGACGGCGTTGCAACTGGCACCCCGCCTGAATTTCCAGGAGCGTGCCGAGCTGTTTTCCATCCTTTGGGGTGAGCAGAGCGAGCTGACGCGCGTGTACCAGCAATTGGCCGGTGCGCTGCACAAGCTGGGCCTGCCCGAGACCGTGTTCGCGCCTTTGAAGGCCTTGGTGAGTTTCGAAAACGACACCTACAGCCAGCGCGACAGCATCATGAACGTCGACATCCTCGAACGTTTCGGCAGCCCGCAAGACTTGCCGATCGATGTGCGGCCCCAGGTCGACGGACGCCTGCAAAACAGCCAGGGCATCCCGGTCGCGCAACTGGCGGCACTGACCGCCGAGATGACCTTCGGGTTGATCGAAGCCCCGGCGGACGACATCGTCAACCAGGTCGACTTGCTGGACTTCCCCGGTTATCGCGGGCGCAAGAAGCTGCACGAGATCGCCAACTCCAGCGACCCGGAATCCGCCACCAAGGACAACTCCGTCTCGCAGCTGATCTTGCGCGGCAAGGTTGCTTACCTGTTCGAACGCTACACCGACAACCAGGAAATGAACGCGCTGGTGGTCTGCACCGGCTCGACCAAACAGAGCGATGTCAACGACGTCGGCCCGGTGCTGACGCGCTGGATCGAAAAAACCCAGGGTGCCGATGCAGCCGCTCGCAGCAAACGCGACACCGGCCTGATCTGGGCGCTGACCATGCTCGACCTGCGCATCACCAACTCCCTGAGCCTGACGCCTGATCAGTACGACGAGAGCTGGAACGGCATGGTCAAGCTGACGATGCTCGAACGCTTCGGCAGTCTGAGCTGGATGAACGACTGGGCCGGCACGCCGTTCCAGAACACCTTCCTGGTGCGCAAACCGCGCATGGACGCGGCGTTCATTGTGCAAGACGCGACCGGCGCCGAAACCGGCCTCAACGCCAGCTACCAGGAGCGCGTCGACGCTCTGGGCACAAGCTTTGCCGGCAATGAGCTGGTGTGCAAACACATCAACAATCCCGCCAACGCCTGGAAGGAAATGCTGCGCAACGATGACGGTGGCATCAGCCACTTCAGCGGCAGCTTCAAAGGCGTAGCCAACATTGAATTCAAACTGCAACGCATCCGCGAACAACTCAACGAATGCCTCGAAGGCCTGACCACTCACGGCCTGAGCACCTGGTATCACGCCGACGGTGACGGCGCCGCAGCGGCGAAGAAAGCCCAAGCGCAGATGATCCTGACTGGCCTGGGCCGTCGCCCGGCGGTGCTCGGCGAGTTCATCGATGAACTCGACATGCCCAGCGAGTCGGTGCGCGACCTGTACCTCAGCGGTGTGTACGAAACCGATGACGCGCCCGCCGCCAGCGATGAGCCGGCCGCGCCGACACCCAGCCAGAGCCTGTACGGCAACGACGCCGGCTTCGACTTCGATTTCGGCGACGACCTGAGCCATGAAGCACCGGTCAGCAGTAAAACCAACACCCCGACGCCGGAACTGCAAAGCAACGAACACCGCTTCGCCAAAGCCGCGTTCAAGGCCTGGATTGCACACCTTCGCGAACTGACCACCCGGCAAAGCCTGCTCACCCTGCTGGGGCTGGAAAAGGCGTTGATCGAAGCGGTGGTCGACGAATTGATCACGGCCGGTTACCGCCAGGACTTGCCCGGACAACTGAGCCGCGCGGTGCTCAAGCGTGCGCAAAGCGGCGCGCGGCGCGATCAACTGGTCGAACGCCAAGTGCTGGAAGTGCAACGCGTGCTGCGCGATTTCGTGTCCTGGTTCGGCTACCTGCAGAAACCGGTCAACGAACGCCCGAACAGCCGTGCCGGTGCCAAGGCGCCGTTGTTCTCGTTCTATACCGACATCGGTCCGGGACAAGTGCCGGTGCTGCCGCCACAACCGGCGAACCAGGCGCAGCGGTATCTGGGCGACTGGCTCTCAGGCCTGGCCTACATCACGCAGGACAACGCCGGCCATGGTGCCGGTCGCGAAATCACCCCTGAACAGAATGAACGGCTGGGCCAAGTGCTCACAGCCTTCACAGCGAGATAAGCAATGCCAATTCGTGTCGACCTGCTCGCCTTAGAACCCAACGTGCCTGGCCAGGCGTGCCTCACTGTGAAGAAATGGCAGGGTGGCGAAGAACAGCTGGAGTTTTCCATTCAGCGTAACCAGGACGGTTTCTACCTCCAGGATCAGAAGGCCTGGAGCAACAATCCATTCTGGTTCAAGGTCTCGCGTTTCAGCGTTGCGGCCAGTGGTGAAGCCCTTGAAGCCCAGGTCGGCCCGGAAGTGGTCGATCCGCTGCTCGAAGGCGGTGCCAATTCGCAATTCATGATCGAGCTACGCGAACAGAGCCAAGGGCACACCGACAAAGGTGTGGTCCGGCCAGGCGTCGGGTTGCTGCCGTCCACGGCCGGTGGCCAGACGCGTTCGACTTACGGTGGCGCGGAGTTGACCGCACCTGCTGCACCGGAACCCGAGATTCCAGAGCTGCCGGAACTGGTCCTGAACACCGCCGAGCCAGAAATCGAACTGGAATCGGTGCCCAACGAACCCGCTTACACCCCTCCTCCGGCCCCGGTGAAGAAAAGCAACAAAGGCCTCATCGGCCTCGCGCTCGTCGTGCTGTTGCTGGTGGCCGCAGCGGCCGGGTTCTGGTTCTACAAACGCACTCCGGCCCCCGCCCCGGCCATCGCTGCCGCCGCACCGGCCGGTGCCGATGCACAAGCTTGCACCCTCGACAGCATGAACAGCCTGCCCGAGCTGACCTTCGTCCAGACCTGCATCAAGGCCGCGCCCGACAGCGCCAAGTTGCTGGAGATCATCAACGAAGCCAAGGCCGGCAAGCACTGCGGCATCGCCCAGCGTCTGTACGCCAACCGTGCCCAGGCCGGTGACGCGCTGATCGCCAACGCCTATGCCCGCGAATACGATCCTAAATACCTGAAGGCCAGTGAGTGCTTCCCGGTCGCGGACAACGCCACCGCCGCCTACTGGTATGAAACGATCCTGACCCAGGACCCGAACAACACCGAAGCCAAGCAGCGCTTCGAGGAGTTGCAGAAGTGATGCGTTCGCCCCTGAGTCGTTTCCTGCTGAGCAGCGCCGCGCTGTTGGCGCTGTGTATCAGCCCGTTGTCCCAGGCTGAAGACAAACCGCTGATCCAGGCCGGTAAAAAGACCCTGTTCCAACGCGTGCTGACCACCCCAGGCTGCAAAATCAGCCCAACAGCGGGCGGCGCCGCCGGCGACGAGCAACCGGTGTTCAGCCGTTTTTATGTGTACGAGCGTGCGCAAGCGGCCAACGCCGAATGGCTGAAAGTCGGCCCCGACAGTTATGGCAAAACCATTGGCTGGTTGCCGGCAAGCTGCACCACCGACTGGAAGATGCAGCTGACACTGGCATTCACCAACCCGGCCAACCGCGACCGGCTGCTGTTCTTCAAGGAACGCGCCACGGTCGAAGGCATCCTTGATGCGCCGGACCCGGTGAGCAAAGTCGCCCCGCTGCGGGCCACGCTGAAAAAGGGCAAGCAAGCACCGGGCGTGCTTGCCGAAGAACCTGAATACTTCGTCGACCTGCAAAAGCAGTTCTACCTGCTGCCCGTCCTCAGCGGCGAAGAAGTGATGACCGAAGGCGGTTTCCGCACGCGTTTGCTCAACGTGGCGTCGGTCAGCAAACCGGATGACAAGAACGCCAAGGGCGGTGCTGCCAACAGCGCGGCCGGCGGCAAGGAAGCCGAAGACAAAGCGGCCAGCCAACTGAAGGAATTCAGTGCGGCGGTGGTGTTTGTCATCGACTCGACGATCTCGATGGACCCGTACATCGACCGCACCCGCGAAGCGATCCGCAAGGTCTATCAGCAGATCGAATCGCAGAACCTGGGCAAGCAGGTCAAGTTCGGTCTGGTCGCATTCCGTTCCAACACCCAGGCGGTGCCGGGCCTGGAATACACCACCAAGATGTACGCCGACCCGACTCAGGTGAAGGACAGCGCCGACTTCCTCGCCAAAGTCGCCGACCTCAAGCAGGCCAAAGTATCGAGCAGCAGCTTCGATGAAGACGCCTTTGCCGGCGTCATGGAGAGCATCGACAAGGTCGACTGGAGCCAGTTCGGCGCGCGCTACGTGGTGTTGATCACCGACGCGGGCGCCATCGAAGGCGATGACAAGCTGTCGAAAACCGGTTTGAGCGCCTCACAGGTTCGCCTCGAAGCGGCCAATCCGGGCGTGGCGATTTACACGCTGCACCTGAAAACCCCGGCCGGGATCAAGGACCACGCCAAAGCTGAAGCGCAATATCAGAATCTGTCGACCTACCCGGGCACCAACACTTCGCTGTATTACCCGGTGAACGCAGGTGACATTCAGGAGTTCGGGCGCAAGGTGGATTCGCTGGCCACCGCGATCACCTCGCAGGTGAAAGCCGCCTACATGGGCGAAGACGCCATTGGCAGCGCGGTGAACGCCAAGCAGGACCCGGCCGAGAAGAAAATGCTCGAAGACGCGGCGCTGATCGGCCACGCCATGCAGCTCGCTTATTTGGGCGAGAAGACCAACAGCAAGGCGCCGCCGGTGTTCAAGGCATGGATCACCGACCGTGACCTGATCAAGCAGAACATCCCGACCACCGACGTGCGGGTGCTGCTGACCAAGTCCCAGCTCAGTGACTTGAGCGATGTGATGAAGCAGATCCTCGACGCCGCCAACGAAGGCCTGATCTCGCCGACGGAAATGTTCGAGCGCCTGCGCTCGGTGGCCGCGACCATGGGCGCCGATCCCAATCAGCTCAAACAGAACGGCAACGCCAAACTGGCGGACATGGGCGTGCTCGGCGAGTACCTCGAAGACCTGCCGTACCAGAGCGAAGTGCTGAACCTGGACGAAGAAACCTGGAAGAGCTGGGATGGCCTGGCGCAGGAGAAATTCATCCGCACGCTCAATACCAAACTGCGGCACTACCAGCGTTACAACGCTGACGTCGACCGTTGGGTGGCGTTAGCCAAGGACAGCGATGCACGGGACAACGTGTACCCCGTGCCACTGGAAATGATGCCTTAACGAGACGCCGATGCTCGATATCAAGAACCTGCTGGTGCGCCGTGGTGAAGGCGCGCTGGCCCATCACGTGCGCCTGCCGCGCTTGCAGGTCGGTGCCGGGGAAATCCTCGCCATCACCGGCGAGAGCGGCAGCGGCAAAAGCACGTTGCTCGAAGCCATCGGCCTGTTGCTGGCACCGGTCGAACTCGAGCGTTTTCGGCTGGGCGCAACGCAGGATCAAGACATCGCGCAATTGCTGGCCACTGATGACCAGCCGGCATTGGCAGCGGTGCGTTCGCGTCACTTGGGGTTCATTTTGCAGAGCGGCGGTTTGCTGCCGTTTTTGAGCGTGCGCGACAACATCAGCCTGCCGCGCCGCTTGCTCGGCATGCCGGTCAAGAGCGCGCACATCGATCACGCAATCGAGGTGTTGCGCCTGCAAGGCTTGCTGGATAAACAGCCTCAAGCGCTGTCGATCGGCGAACGCCAACGCGTGGCCTGCGTGCGGGCGATTGCCCATGAACCGCTGCTGCTATTGGCCGACGAGCCGACCGCGGCACTCGATCCCCACAGTGCCCGGAGGTTGTTCGAATTGTTGATGAGTCTGGTGTCGAGCATGGGCTTGAGTGCACTCGTTGTGTCCCATGACTGGGCCTTGCTGAAGGATTTCGGCTTGCCGCGACTCGGCGCTATCAGCCGTCAGGGAGAGACCCTGTTTGAACCGATGGACTGACCGCTTGCGCCTGCTCGGAACGCTGGCCCTGCAAGACCTCTGGCACGACCGCAAAGTGTCGTTGTGCATCGCCGCCTCCCTGGTGGCGGTGATCGCGCCGCTGTTGCTGCTGTTCGGACTCAAGCACGGGGTGGTCAGCCAGTTGCAGGACGAATTGCTGCGCGACCCGCGCAACCTTGAAGTGAAGATGCTCAGCAACGGCAACTACGACAGCGCCTGGATCGAGCGGGTGCGCCAGCGTCCCGAGACCGGATTTGCTCTCGGCCAGACCCGCTCGCTCAACACCCAGGCAGACTTGCTGATGGGCATGCAACGGTTTGTCGAAGGTGCGGAAATCATCGCCACCGAACCCGGCGACCCGCAATTGAACCTGCCGCAACTCAACCCGACCGGCGACCAAGTGATCCTCAGCGCCCGCGCCGCGCAACGCTTGCAGGCCAAGGCCGGCGACCGCGTGCAACTGCGTGTGTTGCGCCGACTGGAAGGCGTCAACGAGCGCGGCGAGATGACGCTGACAGTGCTGGCGGTGCTCGACGGTGCGCGTTTCGGCCGCGCGGCCGGGTTTGTCGCCCCGCCGTTGCTGCTGAACCTGGAGCGCTTCCGGGATGGTTACCAGGTCAGCGCATTCGGCATCGAAACCGGCAAGCCGTTGGGCGATCTGCAACCGCTGTATGCCCGCGCCCGCCTTTATGCCCGCGACATCGACCAGGTGGCGCCGCTGGAGCGCTGGCTCAACGAACAACACATCGAAACCTCAAGCCGACTGGCCGACATCGACAACGTCAAAGCCATCAACCATGTGCTGGGACTGATCTTCGGGGTGATTGCCCTGGCGGCATTGATCGGCTGTGTGGCGTCGATGGTCGGGGCGTTCCTGGCCAACATCGACCGCAAGCGCAAAAGCCTCGCGGTGCTGCGCCTGCTGGGTTTCAAGCGCACGGCTGTCGCCGGGTTCGTGGTCCTGCAAGCGCTGGTGCTGAGCCTGGCCGGCTACCTCGGTGGATTGGGGTTTTACGCTGTTGGCAGCCATTTGTTCGACTACCTGCTCGGCAGCAGCCAGGCCACCGGCACCTTTGTCTGCCACATTACAATCTGGCACGGCCTCGCCGCCCTGCTCCTGACCTTTCTGGTCGCTGCACTGGTGGCCGTGATCGGCGCCGTGCGAGCGATCAACATCCAACCTGCGGAGAGTCTGCGTGAGCTATAAACGTTTTGGCTTGCTGTTGCCCCTGAGCCTCGGCTACCTGCTCGACGCTTCGGCGGCGGGCTGGGAAGAGAAGTATTACAACCCGATGCCCGATGCCAGCGACGTCGTGCTGCCGATGCCGTGCGAAGGCTCGATGGTGTTTCGCAAGGTGTTCATTCCGGTGGCCGGACCGCTTGACGACTACCCGATCAACATCGGTCAGGACGGCGCGGAATACGGCTACGTCGAACAGACCCGGCCGACCTTCATCGCCGGCAGTTTCACCGGCGCCAAGAATGACAAATCCCGCTACTACCTGATGGCCAAGTACGAGATGAGTCAGCTCCAATACGCCGCGCTGACCGAAGAAACCTGCCCTACCGCCGCCACCAAAATGCGCCTGCCGCAAGTGTCCGTGAGTTGGGTGCAAGCGGTCGAAGCGGCGGACAAATACAACCTGTGGCTGCGCAAAAACGCGGCCGGCAAATTGCCGAAAGAAGACGGCGCACTGGGCTTTCTGCGTCTGCCGACGGAAGTCGAGTGGGAGTTCGCGGCGCGCGGTGGCCTGGAAGTCGGCGCGGCTGAGTTCCGTGACACGCGCTACCCGATGGCTGACGGCATCAATGCGTATGAGTGGTTCGCCGGGGCGCAATCGTCCAACGGCAAACTGCAATTGTCCGGCCTGCAAAAACCCAATCCATTGGGCCTGCACGACATGCTCGGCAACGTCGACGAGATGATGTTTGAACCGTTTCGCCTGAACAAACTCGACCGCCAGCACGGTCAGGCCGGTGGCTATGTGGTACGCGGCGGCAACTACCTGACCGCTCAAGCCGACCTGCGTACCGGGTTGCGCAAAGAAGAGCCGTACTACAACGCCGAGGGCCAGGTGAAAAACAAAACCACCGGCCTGCGTCTGGTGCTGGTCTCGCCGACCCTGACGTCCCGCGAACGTGTCGCCAGCATTGAAAGCAGCTGGAAGAAACTGGGTACCGGCAGCAAGGAAACCGAGTCGGCCGATAAAGGCACCGTTCAGTCGCTAAACACCCTGGCCTCGGGCGTCGAAGACAAGGCGCTCAAGGAAAAGCTTCAGGCGTTGGAAAACCAATTGCGCGCCAGCAACCAGCAGCAGGAAGAAACCCGCGACCAGGCAATCCGCGCCAGCCTCAACCTCGGTGCGTTCCTGTGCACCAAGATGCTCGACGACGGCCAGTACGTGGACTTCTTGCAGAAGAACTACAAGCTCAATTGCGAAAGCGCGGACAAAGACGCCAGCTGCGACATGCGCAAAGGCAAGCTCGATGAGCAGAAGGATCGCCTGCACAAACTCAGCCGTTACTACGCCAGCAGCCTGGTGGAATCGGCGACCTTGTACGGCCAGCCACTGCTGGAAGCGCAGGTGCCAGTGATGGAAGAGATCATCACCCGCAACAAACAGCTGCAAGAGCTCAAACCCTATTTGCGCACCCACTGGGCCAATCAGAAGACCTTCCTGCAAAAGCAAAAGATCGACACTGACGCCTGGCTGACCAGCTGCAAAACCGTCACTCAATAACTCTCTCAATAACAACACGCCAACACCGTCACCAAGGAGTTTCACCATGTCGCGCAGCCTTTGGACTCGCTTCAAGCTTCAGATCGCTTTTGTCCTCACTGGCAGCCTGCTGCTGACCGGTTGTGCCAACACCGGCAGCTCGATGCTCGGTGGCAGCGAGGGTGCCGACCCGCGCCTGACCCAAGGCAATGACGCAGAGTTCTTCAGCAAATCCGGTTACCAGGCTTGTGCGGTCGGCGCCGGTGTCGGCATCCTCGGTTGCGCACTGTCCAATAGCAGCAACAAGGCGGTCTGCGCCATCGCCGCCGGTATTACCGCGTGTGGCGTGGCCATGGGCGCGAACTACTACCTGGATCAACGTCGCAGCGAATACTCCGACACCGCCACTCGCCTGGCGAAGATGAACAGCGACGTCGAGCAAGACACCCAGAACGTGATCGCCCGTACCGCGACCGCTCAGCAAGTCATCAATGATGACCAGGCGCAAATCGCCCAGATCAAAAAGGACATCGCCAACAAGAAAGTCGACAAGACCAAGGCCCAGGCGCAGATCGCCGAGATCGACCAGAACATCGCACGCCTGCGTAAAGACCTCGGCAACATGCGCACCAAAGTCACCGAGTACACCAAAGTGGCGGATGCCGAGCGTGCACAAGGCGCCGGTACCGAGATCAAGCAGGTGGACATGAACATTCTGAAAATGAACCAGAAAGTCGCCGCCCTGCAAAAGGAAGTCGACGGTCTGTACAACCAGCGTTCCGCGATCACCCTGGGCTAAGCACATGACTCTACGACAGCTGGCGGTCCTCACCGCCGTCCTGGCCCTGAGCGGTTGCGCGACGAAGCCGGGCGAATGCGATGCGACCAATCGCGACAGCAGCATGCTGACCAAGATGAACTGCGACTACTCTGGAGGTTATAGCGACCAGGTCAAGCAGAAGGAACTGGCCCTGACCGCGTCCCGTCAGGAAAACGCGATGTTCCGCCAGGTGTACGAGAACATTCAGGCCCAGCAGCTCAGCACCAAGACCGACCTGGCCAGCCAGCAGAAGTCCCAGGCGGCGCTGAACCAGTCGCTGGGCCAGTTGCTGACTTCGCTCAAAGCCCGGCATGGCAATAAAAGCCAGGTGCAGAAGCAGATTGCCGGGCTCGAGCAGCAGCTCAAGGCTTCACAGGCGGCGCCCGCGACCAAGCCTTCGCCTGCGACGCTGGCCGCCAAGCAGGAACAACTGAAGGCCTTGCAGAAGAAAGTGAATCAGCTGCAATTCAGCCTCGGTTACGAAGAGTAACTTTTCACCCCGCAGGCCTGCCGATGGCGGCCTGCACCCTTTTCAGGAATCGTCGTCATGCAGCGGGTCATCAGGGATGCGCAAGCCACACCAGAGGGGATGAGTGCGCTGCAAGCCAAAGTCGCCCTCATCCAGAAACACTTTCCGCCGACCGTCGCCAGCCTTTTCGCCATCCCGCGAATGGGCAGCGGCGACGTGCTGGAATGGTGGACCGAACTGGGTGGCCAACCCACACCCTATGCCGACCTCAACGAGGACGCGCAACGACGTTTGCTGGAAACCTATGAAGTGCGTCAGACGTCCCTTGGACAGCTGGCGGACGAACTGCAAAAACGCGGTCAGCCCACGGTAGCGGATGACCTGCGCAGCCTGCTCGGCACGCCCGAGCTGGACAAACTCTACAGCCTCAACGGCGAACCGCTGGTGGTGCGCTGGAACCAGCGTCCACCCAAACCGATCGTGCCACCCGTTGTTCCGGTGGTGCCGGTAGTGCCGCCGTCGCGTCGCGGCTGGTGGATCGCGGCGGCCTTGCTGGCGCTGCTGTTGCTGCTTCTGGCGCTCTGGGCTTACTGGTGGTTTATGCACCGCGAACCCGTCGTCGTGGTCCCACCTGTAGCGCCAGTGGTGACACCGGTCGAGAAACCGGTTGAGCCTGTTCCCGAGCCTGTCGTGGAGCCGGAACCTGTTCCAGAACCCGAACCCGTGCCCGAACCCGTGCCAGAACCGGTACCGGTACCGGCACCCAAGCCCGTCCCGCCACCCAAACCGGTCGTGGCCGCCCCGCCACCGGCCCCGACGCTGGACAACTTCGCTTGCCGCAAAAAAGCACCGAACGCAGAGATCCCGCAATTTGTGGTGGTGCTCGACACTTCGGGCTCGATGGATTTGAACATCAAGTCAGTGAAAGCCGACGAGGACTGGTTCTTCGGCAACGAGCTCAACAAGTACCTGGACGTGAACCGCACCACGCAGATCTTCGCCAAACCGAGCCGCATGGACGTCGCCAAGGACTCGCTGGCCGGCATGATCAACGGGCTGGACCCGAAGATCGACACGCGCCTGATCACCTTCGCCGGCTGCGAAAGAACGCCGGACCAGGGCGTGTTCAAGTTTGGCGACCGCCAGCGGCTGATCAACGGGATTCGAGGCCTGGTGCCCAACGACGGCACACCGCTGGCCGACAGCCTGGCCCACGCAGCAAGCACCGTCGACGGGCGCAATAACGATGCCGTGATCGTGATGTTCGTCGACGGGGAGGACGGTTGCCAGAAAGACGTGTGCGCCGTGTCCCGCCAAATCGCCAGGGATCAACCGCGGCTGCGGGTCAACGTAGTGAAAATCGGTGCCGGCGGCCCGTCACGTTGCATCGCTGAAAACACCGGCGGCCGGGTTTACAGCAGCACCAATGCGGCGGAGCTGGGCAAGCAGTTGAAACTGGCGAGCAAGGAAGTGTCGAGCAATGCCAAGTGTGATTAATCACTCGGCTTGGTATTGAGGTGAGCCCAATCGCGAGCAGGCTCGCTCCTACAGGATTTGTGTTGTTCACACGATTGTGCGACTACACAAATTTCCTGTGGGAGCGAGCCTGCTCGCGATGGCTATTTCAGCGACGACTCAACGAAACCGGTCAACCTCGTGGCGCAAGTCCGCCGCCAGCTTCTCCAGCTCTTTAGCGGTCACGGCCAGGTTCGACACTACTTCACGCTGCTCGCTGTTTGCCAGCGCGATGCTTTGCAGGTTGCTGCTGAGCAATGTCGCGGTGCTGCTCTGCTCCTGGGTCGCGGTGGTGATCGCCGCGAATTGCTGGCCAGCCGAACGGCTCTGCTCATCGATCCGCGCCAGGGCCGAGGCTACGTTGGCGTTGCGTGACAGGCCTTCCTGCATCAGCACGTTGCCTTGTTCCATGGTGCTGATCGCATTTCCGGTTTCCTGCTGGATGCTTTGAATCATCCCGGAAATTTCATCAGTGGCCTGACGTGTACGCGACGCCAGGTTTCGCACCTCGTCGGCAACCACCGCAAAACCACGACCCTGCTCACCGGCACGGGCCGCTTCGATGGCCGCGTTCAGCGCCAGCAGGTTGGTTTGATCGGCGATCGAGGTAATCACCCCGACGATCCCGCCGATTTCCTGGGAGCGCTGCCCCAAGGTATTGATCACGGTGGCGGTGCTATTCAACGCGCCGGCGATTTGTTCCAGAGACGAGGAAGCCTCGTCCATCGATGTGCGACCGATCTGGGTTTGCTGTGCGTTTTCCTGCGCCAGACGCTGGGTGCTGCCCATGTTGTCGGCGATGTTCAGGGAAGTCGCGCTGAACTCTTCCACGGCGCCGGCCATGCTGGTGATTTCGCCCGACTGCTGCTCCATCCCTTCATAAGCACCACCGGACAGGCCGGACAAAGCCTGGGCGCGGCTGTTAACTTCGCCCGAGGCCTTGCGGATGTGCTCGACCATGGTCGACAAGGCCTGGCTCATCTGGTTGAAGGCACGGGCGAGCTGACCGATTTCGTCATTGCTCGTCACGCTCAGGCGCACGCTCAAATCACCGGCGCCCAGGGCTTCTGCCTGACGCACCAGATCGCCCAGCGGCGCGAGTTTGCTGCGCAGCAACCAGACTGCCGAACCCACGGCAATCAACATCGCCAGCAGACTGCCGATGGCTAATTGAATGCCGACGCTCCAGGTCACGGCGCTGATTTCAGCTTTTGGCATGCTCGCCACCACCGACCACGGGCCGCCGTCGAACGGCACGGCCACGCTGTAGAAGTCTTCGGACTTGTCGCTCCAGAAATCACCCTTGCCCGGCGTTTTCGCCAGATCGACGATGGCCGGGACCGCTTGATCCAGCGCTTGCACGCCGGCAATCGGCACCAACCATTTTTTTTGCTCATCGAGCAGCGCCAGCGAGCCGGTCTGGCCGATGCGGAAGCGTTTGAGATTCTCGAACTGCGCGTTCTGCGCGTCGGTGTAATCGAATCCTACGAACAGCACGGCAATCACCTTACCGCCGCTGTCGCGTACAGGCGTGTACTGCGTCATGTAGGAGCGGTCGAACAGCAAGGCGCGGCCGACATAGCTCTGTCCCGCCATCAAGCGTGCATAGGCCGGGTGAGCGTGGTCCAGCAAGGTGCCGATGGCCCGGTTGCCGTCCTGCTTGCTCAAGGAGGTGCTGACGCGGATGAAATCTTCACCGCTGCGCACAAACACCGTCGCAACGCCGGCGGTCATTTGCTTGAACTCGTCCACTTCCTTGAAGTTGTTGTTCAACACTTCGCTGCCCAAGTGCAGGCCTGGGGTCTGCACACCGGCCACCGCCACCGGCTCATCCGGGTGCACGCTCAAGCCGGCGCTGAAGCGCTTCTCGAACAGACCGCTCAGGCGCTGGGTGCTTTCACGCAACGTGCCGTGAAAGGTACTCAACTGATCGGCCAGCAACCGGGCCTCACTGGCCAAGTGCTCTTCGCGTGTGGCGAGGTTGGCGGTGTCCAGCGAACGCAAGGCGAACACGGTACTGCCAGTGATGACAATCGCCAATATCACGGCAAGCGCAAGACCAAGCTGTGAGGCGATCCGGGCACGAGGTTGAGACATGACAGCTCCTGGCCGAGTGACCGGATCATCCTGATCACGATGCACACTCGGCAAAATTCTAATAAGGGGAATTACAGGGAACCTGCACGAAGGTCCCACCTGCAGATTTTCGGCGGCAAACCTGAATACTTGAGTATTTAGCGGGGATATGGCGCAAGGCCTCTATTGCAGAGGCTCTATCGATTCAGCTCAAGCGCTCGACAGCCGGTAAATCCATGGCCCGGACCTCCCCTTGCAGGAAATCGCTGAGCCTGCGCAAACGTTCACCTCCCGGGCGGGTTTTCGGCCAGACGAGGTAATAATGCTCACCGCTGGCGACAGCCGTCGGCCAAGGCAAACTCAGACGACCCTGCGCGACATCCTCCGCCACCATCAGCAAATCGCCCATGGACACGCCGTAGCCTCGAGCGGCGGCGATCATGCCCAATTCCAGCGTGTCAAACACTTGCCCGCCCTTGAGCGAGACCTGATCGGCCAGACCCATGCGTTGCAGCCACGTGCGCCAGTCACGCCGGTCCGGTGCCGGGTGCAGCAGCTCAGTGCTGGCCAGACGCGCGACATCCCACGGTTGATCGTCCATCAGGTTCGGCGCGCCCACCGGAATCAGTTCTTCCGGGAACAGCAGCGTCGCCTCCCAGTCCGGTGGAAAATTCCCGGTGCTGAGGATGACGGCGCAGTCGAAGGGTTCGTGGTTGAAGTCCACGGTGTCGATGTCCATCCAGGCACTGGTCAATTGCACTTCGTTGCCCGGTTGCAAGTGCCGGAAGCGACTCAGGCGCGCCAGCAGCCAGCGCATGGTCAACGTCGACGGGGCTTTCATGCGCAGGATGTCGTCTTCGGCGCGCAAGGTATTGCAGGCGCGTTCGAGCGCGGTAAACCCTTCACGGATGCCCGGCAGGATCAGCCGCGCCGACTCGGTCAGTTGCAGGTTGCGCCCGCTGCGGTGAAACAGCCGACAGGCGAAATGCTCTTCGAGGGTACGAATGTGTCGGCTGACCGCGCTTTGGGTGATCGACAATTCTTCAGCGGCGCGGGTAAAGGAGCTATGTCGCGCCGCCGCTTCGAATGCGCGCAGGGCATACAAGGGAGGAAGACGACGAGACATTGGGAAAGCTCCTATAGCGCGGTTACGCAACGTTAGCAGAAACTTGTCAGCATGAGTTTGACTCATGCCACCCATCCTTTTTATCCCTTTGTGAAAACCCCGCAGAGCGCCGAGAATCGGCTCTCTCCTGTTCAATCTGATAATCGAGGCGTGATGACCATGCAGCATCCAGCACGTACCGAACTCTGGGCCATCCTGCGGCTGGCGGGGCCGTTGATTGCCTCGCAGTTGGCGCACATGCTGATGGTCCTCACCGACACTTTGATGATGGCGCGCCTGAGTCCCGAAGCGCTGGCCGGTGGCGGCCTGGGCGCGGCGACGTATTCGTTCGTGTCGATCTTCTGCATCGGCGTGATCGCGGCAGTCGGCACGCTGGTGGCGATCCGTCAGGGCGCGGGCGATATCGTCGGCGCCGCGCGACTGACCCAGGCCGGATTGTGGCTGGCGTGGTTGATGGCGCTGGTGGCCGGGCTACTGCTGTGGAACCTCAAACCGGTGCTGCTGCTGTTCGGCCAGACCGAAACCAACGTCCAGGCTGCCGGGCAGTTCCTGCTGATCCTGCCGTTCGCCCTGCCCGGCTACCTGAGCTTCATGGCCCTGCGCGGTTTCACCAGCGCCATCGGCCGGGCGACACCAGTGATGGTCATCAGCCTTGGCGGTACCGTGGCCAACTTCCTCCTCAACTATGCGTTGATCACCGGGATGTTCGGCCTGCCGAAAATAGGCCTGGTGGGGATTGGTCTGGTCACGGCGATTGTCGCCAACCTGATGGCCGTGGCGCTGGCGCTGCACATCCGTCGGCATCCGGCCTACGACGCTTATCCGCTGCGCCAGGGTTTGTCGCGGCCTAACCGCCAGTACCTGAAAGAGTTGTGGCGCCTCGGCCTGCCCATTGGCGGCACCTACGCGGTGGAAGTCGGGTTGTTTGCCTTCGCCGCGCTGTGCATGGGCACCATGGGCAGTACGCAACTGGCGGCGCACCAGATCGCCCTGCAGATTGTTTCGGTGGCGTTCATGATTCCGGCGGGGCTTTCGTATGCGATCACCATGCGCATCGGCCAGCATTACGGCGCCGGGCAATTGCTGGATGCGCGGCTGGCCGGACGGGTGGGGATCGCCTTTGGTGCGGCGGCGATGCTGGGTTTTGCCATGGTCTTCTGGTTCCTGCCGAATCAGTTGATCGGCCTGTTCCTGGACCACAACGACCCGGCGTTTCGAGACGTCATCAACCTGGCCGTGAGCCTGCTGGCGGTGGCAGCGTGGTTCGAGCTGTTCGACGGCACGCAAACCATCGCCATGGGCTGCATCCGCGGACTCAAGGACGCCAAGACCACGTTCCTGGTCGGGCTGGGTTGCTATTGGCTGATCGGTGCGCCGGCGGCGTGGTGGATGGCGTTCAACTTGAACTGGGGGCCGACAGGCGTCTGGTGGGGGTTGGCGCTGGGGTTGGCGTGCGCGGCGGTGAGCCTGACGCTGGCGTTTGAGTGGAAGATGAAGCGGATGATTCGGCGCGAGCCGGCGTCGCAGCGTTTCGACGTCGCCCAGACCGAGTGAAAATCCCTGTGGGAGCGGGCTTGCTCGCGAAAGCGGTATGTCAGTTAACGTAGACGTCGACTGACACGGCCCCTTCGCGAGCAAGCCCGCTCCCACATTTATGTCCGTGTTTAAACCACGACTTCCAGGGCGGACTGCTGGCTGCTACCGAACGTCAGGTATTCAACCAACTCCGCCAACGGCAGCGGCTTGCTGATCAGATACCCCTGCACCTGATCGCAACCAAACCCGCGCAACAACTCCAGCTGCTCCGCCGTCTCCACGCCTTCGGCCACCACTTCAAGGTTGAGGTTGTGCGCCAGGTTGATCATCGCGTGGACCAGTTTGCGATTCTCTTCCCGCTCTTCCATGCCGCCGACAAAGCTCTTGTCGACCTTGAGCAAGGCAATCGGCAGGCTGTTGAGGTGCACGAAGGACGAGAACCCGGTGCCGAAGTCATCCAGAGAGAAACGCACGCCCAGGCGCCCGAGGGCATCCATGGTCTGCTTGACCAGGTCGCTGCGGCGCATGACCGCGGTTTCGGTCAGCTCGAATTCCAGCCATTGCGCCTCGACACCGCGCTCGGCGATCAGCCGGCTCAGGGTCGACAGCAATTGGCTGTCCTGAAACTGTCGGAACGACAAGTTGATCGCCATGTGCAGCGCCGGCAAACCACGCTCGCGCAACGCCTGCATGTCCCGCAGGGCCCGGGAAATCACCCAGTAACCCAGCGGCACAATCAAACCGCTCTGCTCGGCCAGCGGCACGAACTCACTGGGCGCCAGCAAACCGCGCTCGGCATGCCGCCAGCGCACCAGGGCTTCAAGGCCGACGATCTGGCCGTCCTCAAGGTTCAGGCGCGGCTGGTAATGCAACTCCAGCTCGTCACGGCGCAACGCCCGGCGCAGCTCGCTTTCGAGGTCGGCCATGCTGCGGGCATTGCGGTTGATGCGTTCGTTGAAGATATGAAAGGTGCAGCCCTGAGTGCTCTTGGCTTGCTGCATGGCGATGTGCGCGTGCCACATCAACGGGTCGGCACCGGCCTGAGCCCGGGCGTGGGCGATGCCCAGGCTGGAACCGATCAACAGGCTTTCGCCGTCGACCCAGTAAGGCTCGGCCAGGGCTTCGGTGATCCGCTCGGCCATCCATTCGGCGCGCTGAGGCGCGCGGCGGGTGTCGATCAGCAGGGCGAATTCGTCACTGCCCAGCCGCGCCAGTTGATCGCCGGCCTCAAGCTGGCTTTTCAGCCGCGCGACCACTTGCAGGATCAACCGGTCGCCGGCTTGGTGGCCGAGGGCATCGTTGGCGTGACGGAAGTTGTCGAGATCAAGGTGACCGAGGGCCAGGCCGCGACCGTCGTTTTCCGCCAGACGCGCGGCCAGCAAGGTCTGGAAGCCCTGACGGTTGGCGATGCCGGTCAGCGGGTCTTGCTCGGCCAGGCGTTGCAGGGTGTTTTCCAGCAAGCCGCGTTCGCGCACATGGCGCAAGCAACGGCGCAGCATGCCGGGATCGAGATGATCGCGCACGAGCCAATCACTCACACCATCGGGCGGCGTCAGGGGCTCGTGCTCGAGCAGCAACACCGTCGGCAGGCTGCAACGGCCAGGCAGAGGCTGAAGCGCAGGAATGGTCAACAACACCGCGCTGCGGTTGTCATCGAAAAGACTGCTGACCGACTCCCAGCTCGGCGCGCTGATGAGCACGGCCGAGCTCCCCATCGGAGCCAGACACTCGCGCAACAACGCTGCCCACGCCGGCTCTTCGGCCAGTAGCAGCAAACGCAAGGGTTCGACAGGCGTAGACAAGCTAGCTCCCTAGACTCTGCAAAGATGTAGGCGGCGGGCATTATGCCGCGCCGGTAACCAATGACCAAACGACATCAGTTATCAAACGTGGCTTTGTGTCTGGAATACGAACATTAGCCGCAAACTCACCGCGCATCCTGCTTGAAAGTATCAAAACCGGCAAATAGAGATAGCGTGGTGCGTCACAAGTCGGAGAGAGCAGCACAATTCGCTGAGCCTGTTAAAATGCCGGCCCATTTCACAAACGACTCCCTGATTTCGTATGTCCCGACTCAATCCCCGGCAGCAAGAAGCCGTGAGCTACGTCGGCGGCCCTCTTTTGGTGCTCGCCGGTGCAGGCTCCGGCAAGACCAGCGTGATCACGCGCAAGATCGCCCACTTGATCCAGAATTGCGGCATCCGCGCCCAATACATCGTCGCCATGACCTTTACCAACAAGGCGGCGCGCGAGATGAAGGAACGGGTCGGCACCCTGCTCAAGGGCGGCGAAGGCCGTGGTCTGACGGTGTGCACCTTCCACAACCTGGGCTTGAACATCATCCGCAAGGAACATGTTCGCCTGGGCTATAAGCCAGGCTTCTCGATCTTTGACGAAACCGACGTCAAAGCCTTGATGACCGACATCATGCAGAAGGAATACTCGGGCGACGACGGCGTCGACGAGATCAAGAACATGATCGGCTCGTGGAAAAACGACCTGATCCTGCCGCCCGAAGCCCTGGAAAACGCGCGCAATCCCAAGGAGCAGACCGCCGCCATCGTCTACACCCACTACCAGCGCACGCTCAAGGCGTTCAACGCGGTGGACTTCGACGACCTGATCCTGTTGCCGGTGAAGCTGTTCCAGGAACACGCCGACATCCTCGAAAAGTGGCAAAACAAGGTCCGCTACCTGCTGGTGGACGAGTACCAGGACACCAACGCCAGCCAGTATTTGCTGGTGAAGTTGCTGATCGGCACACGCAATCAGTTCACCGTGGTCGGCGACGATGACCAGTCGATCTACGCCTGGCGCGGCGCCCGCCCGGAAAACCTGATGCTGCTCAAGGACGATTACCCATCGTTGAAAGTCGTCATGCTCGAGCAAAACTATCGCTCCACCAGCCGCATCCTGCGCTGCGCCAACGTGCTGATCTCGAACAACCCGCACGAATTCGAAAAGCAGCTGTGGAGCGAGATGGGCCACGGCGATGAGATTCGCGTGATCCGCTGCCGCAACGAAGACGCCGAAGCCGAGCGCGTGGCCGTGGAACTGCTGACCCTGCACTTGCGCACCGACCGGCCGTACAGCGATTTCGCGATTCTGTATCGCGGTAACTATCAGGCCAAGCTGATCGAGCTGAAGCTGCAGCACCACCAGATCCCGTATCGCCTGTCGGGGGGCAACAGCTTTTTCGGACGTCAGGAAGTGAAAGACCTGATGGCCTACTTCCGCCTGATCGTGAACCCGGATGACGACAACGCCTTCCTGCGAGTGATCAACGTCCCACGCCGGGAGATCGGTTCGACTACGCTGGAAAAGCTCGGCAACTACGCGACCGAACGCAAAATCTCGATGTACGCCGCCACCGACGAAATCGGCCTGGGCGAGCATCTGGATGCACGCTTCACCGATCGCCTGTCGCGCTTCAAGCGCTTCATGGACAAGGTCCGCGAGCAGTGCGCCGGCGAAGACCCGATCTCGGCCCTGCGCAGCATGGTCATGGACATCGACTACGAGAACTGGCTGCGCACCAACAGCTCCAGCGACAAGGCCGCCGACTACCGCATGGGTAACGTCTGGTTCTTGATCGAGGCGTTGAAGAACACGCTGGAGAAAGACGAAGAAGGCGAGATGACCGTCGAAGACGCCATCGGCAAACTCGTTTTGCGTGACATGCTTGAACGTCAGCAGGAAGAGGAAGACGGCGCCGAAGGTGTGCAGATGATGACCTTGCACGCTTCCAAGGGTTTGGAATTCCCTTACGTGTTCATCATGGGCATGGAAGAGGAAATCCTCCCGCACCGCTCCAGCATCGAAGCCGACACCATCGAAGAAGAACGCCGGCTGGCCTACGTCGGGATTACCCGGGCGCGCCAGACGCTGGCCTTCACCTTCGCCGCCAAGCGCAAGCAATACGGCGAGATCATCGACTGCGCGCCGAGCCGCTTCCTGGATGAGCTGCCGCCGGACGACCTGGCGTGGGAAGGCAACGATGACACGCCTGTTGAAGTCAAAGCCGTTCGCGGCAATACCGCATTGGCGGATATACGGGCGATGTTAAAGCGCTAGAATTGAGCACTTTTTAACCGAACATTTTTTGACAAGCTAGGCGCACATGGCGCCAGTAGAGGAACGCTTCATGGAAGCACTGCACCAGAAAATCCGCGAACAAGGCATCGTGCTTTCCGATCAGGTCTTGAAGGTCGACGCCTTTTTGAACCACCAGATCGACCCGGCCCTGATGAAGCTGATCGGCGATGAATTCGCCGCGCTGTTCAAGGACTCGGGCATCACCAAAATCGTCACGATCGAAGCCTCGGGCATTGCCCCGGCGATCATGACCGGCCTGAACCTCGGCGTGCCGGTGATTTTCGCCCGCAAGCATCAGTCCCTGACCCTGACCGAAAACCTGCTGTCGGCGACCGTTTACTCGTTCACCAAGCAGACCGAAAGCACCGTGGCGATCTCCCCGCGCCACCTGACCAGCAGCGACCGCGTGCTGATCATCGATGACTTTCTGGCCAACGGAAAGGCATCGCAGGCGCTGATTTCGATCATCAAACAGGCCGGCGCCACCGTCGCTGGTTTGGGGATCGTGATCGAGAAATCGTTCCAGGGTGGGCGTGCGGAACTGGATGCGCAGGGTTATCGCGTGGAATCCCTGGCTCGCGTGCAATCGCTGAAGGATGGCGTCGTCACCTTCATCGAATAACCCGCAACACCGCATTTCCCCTGTGGGAGCCAGCCTGCTGGCGATGGCGTCGTGTCAGTCAAAATCTTCATGACTGACAGACAGCCATCGCCAGCAGGCGGGCTCCCACAGTTGGTTTTGCGCTGGGCGTTATTGCGCGGTGGCCTTCAGGCCGGTGAGCAACAGCCGCTGGAACAAATCCTCTTTCAGCCCTTCCGGATGGGTCAGCTGCATCCGCTCCAGATGCTCGGGAAACACCGTAGCCTCGGGTGCATCCAGCGCGGCCTTGCCCAGCTCCAGAATCTCCGTGAGCTTGAACTTGCTCTTCAGCCAGTTCAGCGCCCGCAATAGATCCCTCTCCACTTCAGTGAAATCGCACCCGAGCGGATACTCCGGAAACAAATTCGGATGCAGCGCCTGAATCGCCTGCAATCGCTCCGGGCTGTTGTTGGCAAATCGCGGATCGATGCGGAAATTCTTCGGCAATTTGCCAACGTTCTGCGCCTGCTCGATCAACCCCGACTGGAAGCGTGAGTCGCTGATATTCAGCAATGCCTCGATCACCGCCGCGTCAGTCTTGCCGCGCAAATCGGCGATGCCGTATTCGGTGACTACGATGTCTCGTAGATGCCGCGGGATCGTGCAGTGGCCATATTCCCAGACGATATTCGAATTGACCTCACCGCCCGCCTCGCGCCAACTGCGCAGGAGCAGCACCGACCGAGCGCCTTCCAAGGCATGGCCCTGGGCGACAAAGTTGTATTGCCCGCCAACGCCGCTCAGCACCCGCCCGTCTTCCAGCTGATCGGCCACGCCCGCCCCGAGCAGGGTCATGGTGAACACGGTGTTGATGAAGCGTGCATCCAGACGCTGCAAGCGTTTGAGTTCTTCCTGGCCGTAGAGCTCGTTGATGTAGCTGATGCGGGTCATGTTGAATTCAAGGCGCTTGCTTTGCGGCAGCTCGCGCAGGCGCTCGTAGAAACTGCGCGGCCCGAGGAAAAACCCGCCATGCACGGAGATGCCGTCGGTTTGCGCGGCCTCATCGAGGGTGCCGGCATTCGCCTGTTGCTGGGTCGGTACGTCCGGGTAGACCTTGCGCCGCACGATTCCGGCATCGGCCAGCACCAGCAAGCCGTTGACGAACATTTCGCTGCACCCATAAAGACCCTTGGCGAACGGCTCCACGCCCCCTTCACGATCGATCAACTGCGCCCACTGGCTGAGATTGATATCCGCCAGCAGCGCCTTGTAACCGGTATTGTCTGCCTGGCGCGCCAGCAACGCCGCGGTCAGGGCATCGCCCATGGCGCCGATGCCGATCTGCAAGGTGCCGCCATCGCGCACCAGCGTACTGGCGTGCAGGCCGATGAAGTGATCCTGGAAACCCACAGGCATGTTCGGCGTAGAGAACAGCGTGGTGTTGTCCTTCTCGTCGATCAGCAGGTCGAAGGTGTCGATGCCGAT
The DNA here is from genome assembly GCF_059695935.1 of Pseudomonas sp. LBUM1660. Taxonomy (NCBI): domain Bacteria; kingdom Pseudomonadati; phylum Pseudomonadota; class Gammaproteobacteria; order Pseudomonadales; family Pseudomonadaceae; genus Pseudomonas; species Pseudomonas sp. LBUM1660. The sequence continues at coordinate 6,157,633 of NZ_CP166795.1, forward strand.
TTCGGCGTCACCGGGCATGTAGGGCAAGTCGTTGTGAACCTGGCCTACCAGCAGGATCGTCTCCCCCGCCGCCCGGCGTTTGGCGATCATTGGGAACAGGTCGAGGGTAATGTCCGGGTTGCAGCTCAGGCTCAGGCGGTCCGGGTGCTCTGCATGGCTGGCCACCAGTTGCGCCACGAGGTTCAAGCCGGCGGCGTTGATGTCCCGCGCGGCGTGGCTATAGTTGCTGCTCACGTAATCCTGCTGAGCGGACACACTATGAAGCAGGCTGCCGGGCTGCATGAAAAATTGCTGGATATGAATGTTCGCCGGCAGGCTGTCTTTGTGCAGGTCGGCAAGGAAATCCAGCTCCGGATAATCGCCAAATACACGTTCGATGAAGGGTTCGAGGAAGCGCTTCTGCAAACCGTCGCCCAAGGCCGGACGGCCCAGGCACAGGGCGGTGTAGATCGTCAGTTGCCGTTCGGGCAACTGCGCGATGCGCTGGAACAGCGCGTTGACGAAGTGGTTGGGTTTGCCCAGACCGAGGGGCAAGCCCATGTGGATATGCGCCGGCAACCGCGCCAATACGTCATCGACCGCCTGCTCGATAGAACACAGCTGCACCATCTGATCCTCCCTTACATTCGGTGAATTGGGGTTTGACCGAGCTTGCCGGGTCTTTGCTGCAATGAACAGTCATGGGCAGTAAATCGCAGGAACAAAAAAGCCGCTCGAAAGCGGCTTTTTGCTGAAGATGAACGCTTATTTCAAGCCGGACATTTTCTGGATGGCGCCTTTGAGATCGGCGTCTGTGCAATCGGCGCATGTGCCTTTTGGAGGCATGGCATTGACGCCGGAGATCGCCTTCGCGAGCAAACCGTCAAGGCCGCCTTCTTTTTTGGCGCGCTCGCCCCAGGCTGCGGCATCACCGATTTTTGGCGAGTTCAGCAGGCCTGTACCGTGGCAAGCGTTGCAATGTTTTGCAATCACTGAGTCAGGGGTTTTGGCATCATCGCCACCCGCCGAAGCAGCGACTTCCATCCCCTTGCACTCTTTACCCGTCACACAAACCTGGCCGACTGGCTCAAGGCGTTTTGCAATATCGTCGTTGGTCGCTGCTTGTGCGCTGACTGCCCATAGGGCCAATACGGTTGCTGGTACGGCCAGCATTTTCATAATTAGATTCACGCGTTCACCCTCAATGGTGGCTAGTCACGCCTACGGCCACGGTTCGCAGGCGGGCGCAAGTATAACGGTAACCCCGTCACACTGAAACAACCCCAAAGTCGAAGGGGTCTTGTTGCGCAATGGAAAAACGGTTCGGGCGCCTCAGCGATGCTGGCAGGACGCCTCTTCTCTTAGAAATTCGCGGGCGTGGCTGCGCTGATTAGTCGCGCCGGCGCATCGAACGGATTACGGAAACGGTGTGGCTTGGTACTTTCAAAGTAGTAGCTATCGCCCGCTTCGAGCACAAAAGTTTCCAGCCCTACCACCAGTTCCAGTCGGCCTTCCACCAAAATGCCGGTTTCCTCGCCCTCATGGGTAAGCATCTCGTCACCGGTGTCGGCGCCAGGCGGGTAGATTTCATTGAGGAAGGCGATAGCCCGGCTCGGGTGCGCCCGACCAACCAGTTTCATGGTCACTGCGCCATCGGAAATATCGATCAGCTCGTTGGCTTTGTAGACGATCTGCGTCGGTTTTTCCTGCAGGATTTCTTCGGAAAAGAACTCGACCATGGACATGGGAATCCCGCCCAGTACCTTCCTCAGCGAACTGATCGAGGGACTGACGCTGTTCTTCTCGATCATGGAAATCGTGCTGTTGGTGACGCCCGCGCGCTTGGCGAGCTCACGCTGGGAAAGACCTTTGAGCTTACGGATGGATTGCAGTCGTTCACCGACGTCCAAGCTTGCGCCTCCAAGATTCAGGTTGTAGAAATATTGAGCGTTATCATGGCGACAGCGTTCAGTATTTACAACACTTTGGCCTGAATCCTGTTCAGCTAGGCGACTTCCGGTACGGACTGCTGACCGCTAACCCTCGGAATAGAGCTTTGGCACCCGGCGCAGGTTGCAGAAGATCTGATAAGGAATCGTGTCAGCGGCGGCAGCCACCTCGCTGGCGAGGATGTTCTTGCCCCACAACTCGACGGTCGAACCCAGGCCGGCCTGCGGCACATCGGTCAGATCGATGCAGAGCATGTCCATCGACACGCGGCCAATCAACTGGCTGCGCTGCCCGGCGACCATCACTGGCGTGCCGGTCGGTGCCTGACGCGGGTAACCATCGGCATAACCCATGGCCACCACCCCGACGCGCATGGGCTTGGGGGTGATGAACTTGGCGCCGTAACCGATCGGCTCGCCGGCCGGCAGTTCACGCACGCAGATCACTTTCGATTCCAGGGTCATCACCGGCTGCAAACGAGAGGCCACGGCGTTGGCTTCTTCAAACGGTGTGGCGCCGTAGAGCATGATGCCCGGGCGAACCCAGTCACTCGGAATCTGCGGCCAGCCGAGTACCGCCGGCGAGTTGCGCAGGCTGATTTCGGCCGACAAACCTTTACGTGCCGCTTCAAATACAGCGACCTGCTCGGCACTGGCTTGTTCGTGCAGCTCATCGGCGCGGGCGAAGTGGCTCATCAAAACAATCTTCGCCACCTTGCCGCTGGCCAACAGCCGTTGATAAGCCGCCTGATAATCCTTTGGATGCAAACCCACCCGGTGCATGCCCGAATCAAGCTTGAGCCAGACGGTGATCGGCTTGCTCAACGCAGCGTTCTCGATGGCTTCGAGCTGCCACAACGAATGCACCACGCACCAGAAATCATGTTCGACGATCAGCGACAGCTCATCGGCTTCGAAAAAACCTTCCAGCAACAACACCGGAGCCCGGATACCCGCTGCGCGCAGCTCCAGCGCTTCTTCGATGCAGGCCACGGCAAACCCGTCCGCATCGGCTTCCAGCGCCTGGGCGCAACGCACCGCGCCATGGCCGTAGGCGTCAGCCTTGATCACGGCGAGGGCCTTGGCCCCCGTGACTTCACGGGCGATCTGGTAGTTGTGACGCAGGGCTTGAAGGTCGATCAGGGCACGGGCTGGACGCATGGCGGCAGACTTCTAGGCGGTCATGGGAATAAAAACCGGCGCTGGCTGACGGCGTGAACCACCAACAGCACCGGGAGAGGGATCTTTCTATCTTTCTGACAGGCTTACGGCAGAGCAGCGACGACCGAGAGCTCGATCAGAATTTCCGGTTCGCACAGCTTCGACTCAACCGTCGCACGGGCCGGGGCGACGCCTTTCGGCAGCCACTTGTCCCACACCGCGTTCATGCCTTCGAAATGCGCGTCGATGTCTTTCAGGTAAATCGTCACCGAGAGCAAACGGCTCTTGTCGGTGCCTGCCAGATCGAGCAAACGCTCGATATTGGCGAGGGTTTCACGGGTCTGCTGTTCAATCCCGGCACTCATGTCGTCGCCGACTTGCCCTGCCAGATAGACGGTGCCGCTGTGGACAACGATCTGGCTCATGCGCTCATTGGTGAGCTGGCGCTGGATTGACATGTTTTGCGGACTCCTGAAGTTTGGTGCCATAACGGGAAATATCGAGGCCTTCGGCGCTGATCTGCGGCGTTTTCTTGGCCATCAGGTCAGCCAGCAAACGGCCGGAGCCGCACGCCATGGTCCAGCCGAGCGTGCCGTGACCGGTGTTCAGGAACAGGTTGCTGAACGGGGTGGCGCCAACAATCGGCGTGCCGTCCGGGGTGGTCGGACGCAGACCGGTCCAGAAACTTGCCTGGGCCAGATCGCCGCCCTGAGGATAAAGGTCGTTGACGATCATCTCCAGGGTTTCGCGCCGACGCGGGTTCAGCGACAGGTCAAAACCGGCTATTTCAGCCATGCCGCCGACGCGGATACGGTTATCGAAGCGGGTGATAGCGACCTTGTAGGTCTCGTCGAGAATGGTCGAGGTCGGGGCCATCGCCGGGTTGGTGATCGGCACGGTCAGGGAGTAACCCTTGAGTGGATACACCGGGGCCTTGATGCCCAGCGGCTTGAGCAGTTGCGGCGAATAGCTGCCGAGTGCCAGCACGTAACGGTCGGCGGTTTCCAGCTTGCCGTCGATCCACACGCCGTTGATGCGATCACCGGCGAAGTCGAGCTTCTGAATGTCCTGGCCGAAACGGAATTCCACGCCCAATTTGACGGCCATTTCGGCCAGGCGGGAGGTAAACATCTGGCAGTCGCCGGTCTGGTCGTTCGGCAGGCGCAGGGCACCGGCGAGGATATCGGTGACGCTGGCCAGCGCTGGCTCAACGCGGGCGATGCCGGCGCGGTCGAGCAGTTCGAACGGTACGCCGGACTCTTTCAGTACGGCGATGTCTTTCGCGGCACCGTCCAGTTGAGCCTGGGTACGGAACAGTTGGGTCGTACCGAGGCTGCGGCCTTCGTAGGCAATGCCGGTTTCAGCGCGCAATTCGTCGAGGCAGTCGCGGCTGTACTCGGACAGACGGACCATGCGCTCCTTGTTCACCGCATAACGGCTGGCGGTGCAGTTGCGCAGCATCTGCGCCATCCACAGGTATTGATCGATGTCGGCGGTGGCCTTGATCGCCAGCGGTGCGTGGCGCTGCAACAGCCACTTGATAGCCTTGAGCGGTACGCCCGGTGCGGCCCACGGCGAGGCATAACCCGGCGACACCTGGCCGGCGTTGGCGAAACTGGTCTCCATGGCAGCGGCTGGCTGACGGTCCACCACCACCACTTCGAACCCGGCACTCGCCAGATAATAAGCACTGGTGGTGCCAATGACGCCGCTACCCAAGACCATAACGCGCATTTTCATATCCCTCATCGCGGCGTGCCGCTGACGTTCGTAGTTGTAGAGCATTGATGTGCGCAGTGTAAAAAAGATTAGGCAGTGCTTTTCACTATATAACTGCCTATATTTGGCGAGAATTCTCGGCAAAAACCCTTTTCACGGAGGCGCATCCCCTATGCGTACCAACACTCAGACCAAACGTGAGCTGGACAAGATAGACCGCAACATCCTGCGGATCCTGCAAGCGGACGGGCGTATCTCCTTCACCGAGCTTGGGGAAAAGGTCGGGCTCTCGACCACACCGTGTACCGAGCGGGTCCGGCGCCTGGAGCGCGAAGGGATCATCATGGGCTACAACGCCCGGCTCAATCCGCAGCACCTCAAGGGTAGTCTCCTGGTGTTCGTCGAGATCAGCCTCGACTACAAATCCGGCGATACTTTCGAAGAGTTCCGACGTGCGGTGCTGAAGCTGCCCCATGTGCTGGAGTGCCATTTGGTGTCAGGGGATTTCGATTACCTGGTGAAGGCGCGGATTTCCGAGATGGCTTCGTACCGCAAGCTGCTGGGCGACATCCTGCTCAAGCTGCCGCATGTGCGCGAATCCAAGAGCTATATCGTGATGGAAGAGGTGAAAGAGAGTTTGTGCCTGCCGATTCCGGATTGAGACTTTGTGGTGTCTGTTCAGACCCCCATCGCTAGCAGGCTAGCGCCCACCGTTGATCTTCAGCGGACACACAGTCTGTGCATGACTCAGATCCACTGTGGGAGCTAGCCTGCTGGCGATTACAGGCGACTCGGTCTTTCCTCAGACGAGGACCTGTCGGGTAGAAGCCATGTACTCATGAATCTGCTTCTCCACCCGCGGATGAATCAGCTCCACCGGCCCCCGCCCATTCGGGCACGGCAAGGTCTTGGTGGTACCAAACAACCGGCAGATCAGCGGCCGCTCGTCATACACCGTGCAGCCATTGGGCCCCAGGTGCACGCAGTTGAGCTCATCCATCGCCGCATCCTGCTCGGCCCGGGTCTTGCGCGGCAGGCGGGACATTTCTTCCGGCGAGGTGGTCACCGGCCCACAGCAGTCATGGCAGCCGGGCACGCACTCGAACGAGGGAATCTGCTGGCGAAGCGTGCGGATTTTCTGGCTGTTGCAGCTCATCGAAGCGGTGACCCAAAGCGGAATAGACCGGGATTCTGACGCAAAAGCCCCGATCCAGACAGCACGAACCGACCAGTGTTGCCCGTGCCGGGAAGTCCGGCTTATGCTCCGTCACATTTTATAGACACACGAATCAGGGACGCTCACATGAATGCCCGTGCCCAGCACACTGCCTCTTACTACGCCGCCAGCAGCCTGCCGCAGCCCGATCATCCGGTGCTGCAAGGTGACCTGGTGGCGGATGTGTGCGTGGTCGGCGGCGGATTTTCCGGGCTGAACACGGCGCTTGAGCTGGCCGAACGTGGCCTCAGCGTGATCCTGCTCGAAGCGCACAAGATCGGCTGGGGCGCCAGCGGACGCAATGGCGGGCAATTGATTCGTGGCGTCGGTCATGGCCTCGATCAGTTCACCGACGTGATCGGTGCGGACGGCGTGCGCCAGATGAAACTCATGGGCCTGGAAGCGGTGGAAATCGTCCGCCAGCGCGTCGAGCGTTTTCAGATCCCTTGCGACCTGACCTGGGGTTACTGCGACCTGGCGAACAAGCCTCGCGACCTCGAAGGTTTCGCCGAGGACGCCGAAGAGCTGCGCAGCCTTGGCTACCGCTACGAAACCCGGCTGCTGCAAGCCAATGAAATGCACTCGGTTGTGGGATCGGACCGCTACGTCGGCGGCCTGATCGACATGGGTTCGGGCCATCTTCACCCGCTTAACCTGGCCCTGGGCGAAGCGGCCGCCGCGCAGCAGCTGGGCGCGAAGCTGTTCGAACACTCGGCGGTGACTCGCATCGACTACGGCCCCGAGGTCAAGGTCCATACCGCACAAGGCTCGGTCCGCGCCAAGACGCTGGTGCTGGGCTGCAACGCCTACCTCAACGAACTCAACCCGCAGCTCAGCGGTAAGGTGCTGCCCGCCGGCAGCTACATCATTGCCACCGAGCCATTGAGTGAAGAGTTGGCGCATTCGCTACTGCCGCAGAACATGGCGGTCTGCGATCAACGGGTGGCCCTGGATTACTACCGACTCTCGGCGGATCGACGCTTGCTGTTTGGCGGCGCCTGCCACTATTCGGGCCGCGATCCAAAGGATATCGGCGCTTATATGCGGCCGAAGATGCTGGAAGTCTTCCCGCAACTGGGCGGGGTGAAGATCGACTATCAATGGGGCGGGATGATCGGCATCGGTGCCAACCGACTGCCGCAGATCGGCCGGCTCAAGGACCAGCCGAATGTGTATTACGCCCAGGCGTATTCCGGGCATGGGGTGAATGCCACGCATTTGGCCGGAAAGCTGTTGGCCGAAGCGATCAGCGGGCAGCAGGGGGGCGGGTTTGATCTGTTTGCTCGCGTCCCACACATCACCTTCCCCGGCGGGAAGCATTTGCGCTCGCCGTTGCTGGCGTTGGGGATGTTGTGGCATCGGCTCAAAGAGTTGGTCTGAGGAAGTTGTAGCGTTCTTGTGGACGCCTTCGCGGGCAAGCCTCGCTCCTATAAGGTTATGCGTCGGTCGGAAGATCAACGCTAACTCTGTAGGAGCGAGGCTTGCCCGCGAAGAGGCCTGCAAAGAACAGCGCAAAACTCAGACCCGCCAGAAAGGCTTGAGCCCCTCCTTCCGCGCCTGCTCCCGACTCAACCCGACATCCCTGAGCTGCTGCGGTGTCAGCTCCAGCAACGCCCTGCGCGTGTGCAGACGATGCCAGAACAGACCCCAGCGACTCAGGCCGGACGGTGCATTGCGCATGACCGCCTCACGTGCACCGTTTTCCTGCCCTGCCACCAGTTCCTGACTGTGTAACGTCAGCCGCACATCGCTCAAGCCGTTCATGTTGATTGCTCCTGTTTACTTGGGTAGCCAGAGCTTTCATGATGCGCGGACGCCGAAAAGCATTACAGATTAAACAATGCTGTATTAACTCCATACAGATTTAGCGATTTAGCGATTTAGCGATTTAGCGTCTGAATCCTATAATTTCGCCCCATCTGTACTGGTCAATCGAATCATCTATACCGAGACTGCGCCATGACCCTCTACGTCAACCTCGCCGAATTGCTCGGCACGCGTATTGAACAGGGCTTCTATCGCCCCGGTGATCGGCTGCCCTCGGTGCGGGCGTTGAGTGTCGAGCATGGGGTCAGCCTGAGCACGGTGCAGCAGGCCTATCGCGTGCTGGAAGACAGTGGGCTGGCGACACCCAAACCCAAGTCCGGCTACTTCGTACCGGTGGGTCGCGAATTGCCGGAGCTGCCGGCCATCGGCCGTCCGGCCCAGCGTCCGGTGGATATTTCGCAGTGGGACCAGGTGCTGGAATTGATCCGCGCCGTTCCTCGCAAGGACGTCGTGCAACTCGGGCGCGGCATGCCGGACATCACCACGCCGACGATGAAGCCATTGCTGCGCAACCTGGCGCGCATCAGCCGTCGCCAAGACATGCCCGGTCTGTATTACGACAACATCTACGGCACCCTCGAACTGCGCGAACAAATCGCCCGCCTGATGCTCGATTCCGGTTGCCAATTGACCGCCCATGACCTGGTGGTGACCACCGGTTGCCACGAAGCGCTGTCCACCAGCATTCGCGCCATCTGCGAGCCGGGGGACATTGTGGCGGTGGACTCGCCGAGTTTTCACGGCGCCATGCAGACCCTCAAGGGCCTGGGCATGAAAGCCCTGGAAATCCCCACCGACCCGATCACCGGGATCAGCCTCGATGCGCTCGAACTGGCCCTGGAGCAATGGCCGATCAAAGCCATACAGTTGACGCCCAACTGCAACAACCCGCTGGGCTACATCATGCCGGAATCGCGCAAACGCGCGTTGTTGACGCTCGCACAGCGTTTCGACGTGGCGATTGTCGAAGACGATGTGTATGGCGAACTCTCCTACAGCTACCCGCGTCCACGCACGATCAAATCCTTCGACGAAGACGGCCGCGTGCTGCTGTGCAGTTCCTTTTCCAAAACCCTGGCGCCCGGGCTGCGCATTGGCTGGGTCGCGCCGGGACGCTATCTGGAACGGGTGCTGCACATGAAATACATCAGCACCGGCTCTACGGCGCCGCAACCGCAGATTGCGATTGCCGAATTTCTCAAGGCCGGGCATTTCGAACCGCATTTGCGGCGGGTGCGCACGCAATACCAACGCAATCGCGACATGATGATCGACTGGGTCACGCGCTATTTCCCCGCCGGCACCCGCGCCAGTCGCCCTCAGGGCAGCTTCATGTTGTGGGTTGAGCTGCCGGACGGCTTCGACACCCTGAAACTCAATCGCGCCCTGCATGATCAAGGTGTACAGATTGCCGTTGGCAGCATCTTTTCCGCCTCGGGCAAATACCGCAACTGCCTGCGGATGAACTACGCTGCCAAGCCGACCCCGCTGATCGAAGAGGCCGTGCGCAAGGTCGGCGCCGCAGCGATAAAACTGCTGGCAGAAACGCCCCCCATCAACGACTGACCTTTCTCAGGAATCCAGCGTCCATATGCCGACCTTTGCCGCCAATCGGAACGTTCCCACGTGAGAGTCAGACAGCCCCTGCTCGCTCTTCTGCTACTCGCCTCGTTCCTGGGCGGCTGCGCCAGCTTCGACGTTCAACGTGAACCGAGCCAGGCTTTACCCGCCAGCGATTCGGCGTTCGGCCGCTCCATCCAGGCCCAGGCCGCGCCCCATGAGGGCAAGTCCGGCTTTCGTTTGCTGTCCAACAGCGGCGAAGCCTTCATGGCCCGTGCCGAGCTGATCCGCAACGCCCAAAGCAGCCTCGACTTGCAGTACTACATCGTGCATGACGGCATCAGTACGCGGATGCTGGTGGACGAATTGCTCAAGGCAGCAGACCGCGGCGTGCGGGTGAGGATCCTGCTCGATGACACCACCAGCGACGGTCTGGACTGGATCATCGCGACCCTCGCCGCACATCCGCAGATCCAGATTCGCCTGTTCAACCCGCTGCACCTGGGCCGTGCCACGGGCGTGACGCGCACCATGGGCCGCTTGTTTAACCTGTCGCTGCAACACCGGCGCATGCACAACAAGTTGTGGCTGGCGGACAACAGCGCGGCCATCGTCGGCGGCCGCAACCTGGGAGACGAATACTTCGATGCCGAGCCCAACCTGAATTTCACCGACATCGACATGCTCGGCGTCGGGCCGGTGGCCGAGCAGCTTGGTCACAGCTTCGACCAGTACTGGAACAGCGCGCTGAGCAAGCCGATCGACGAATTCCTGTCGAGCAGACCGACGCAAAAGGATCTGCGCAATACCCGCACGCGCCTGGAAGAATCGCTGGAAGAGACCCGCAAGCAGAATCATGCGCTGTATCAGCAGTTGATGACGTACACCACAAAGCCACGCATGGACATCTGGCGCCGGGAGCTGATCTGGGCCTGGAACCAGGCGTTGTGGGATGCACCGAGCAAGGTCTTGTCGGACGGCGAGCCCGACCCGCATTTGCTGCTGACCACGCAATTGGCGCCGGAGCTTACGGGCGTCAGCAAAGAACTGATCATGATCTCGGCTTACTTCGTACCGGGGCAGCCGGGGCTGGTCTATCTCACCGGCCGGGCCGACGCCGGGGTGTCGGTGAGTTTGTTGACCAACTCGCTGGAAGCCACAGACGTGCCGGCCGTGCACGGGGGGTACGCGCCTTATCGCAGGGCGCTGCTGGAACATGGCGTGAAACTTTACGAATTGCGCCGCCAGCCCGGCGAAGGCGGCGGCAGCGGGCCGCATATTTTCTATAGCAAGTCTTTCCGGGGTTCCGATTCCAGCCTGCACAGCAAGGCGATGATCTTCGACCAGCAGAAATCCTTCATCGGCTCGTTCAACTTCGACCCACGCTCGGTGCTGTGGAACACCGAAGTCGGCGTGCTGGTGGACAGCCCCGAACTTGCCGCGCATGTGCGCAAAGCGGCCATGGAAGGTATGGCGCCGCCCGTGAGTTATCAGGTGAAACTGGAAAATGACCGGATCGTCTGGGTGACTGAGGACAACGGCAAAATGCACACGCTGACCAAGGAACCCGGGAGCCTGTGGCGCCGCTTCAATTCCTGGTTCAGCACGGCGGTCGGCCTGGAGCGGATGTTGTAGCGTTGCTTCCATCAATCAAATGTGGCGAGGGAGCTTGCTCCCGCTGGGTCGCGAAGCGGCCCTAAACCAGAAGCCCCCGTTCATTCAGACTGAACGAGGGCTCCGATAGGCGACTGCTGCGCAGTCGAGCGGGAGCAAGCTCCCTCGCCACACGCTTGTGCAGGGTTTCAGGCCGGTTCGGCAACTCCACCGAACGCGCCTTGGCGTGACAGTAAGATCACCAACCCGAACGCTCCCGCCGCCATCAACAACGGCAAGGCATGCCCGCTGACCCACTGGCTGCCGGCACCGGCGGCCAAGGGTCCGATCAGGCATCCAATACCCCACAGCTGCGCAATATGTGCGTTTGCCCGGACCAGCGCATCGTCACGATAACGTTCACCGATCAAGATCAGCGACAAGGTGAACAAGCCCCCGGCGCTGGCGCCAAACAGCACCCACAACGGCCAGATCAGCAACGTGTCGATGAGCAAAGGGATCGCCAGGCTCGAGATCAGCAACACCACCGCACAACCGGTGAACAAGGTGCGTCGCGACAAGCGATCCGCCAGCGCGCCGATCGGCAGTTGCAGCAAGGCATCACCCACCACCACGGTGCTGACCATCGCCAAGGCGATTTCCGTGGTGAAGCCCTGACGCAGGCAATACACCGGCAGCAAGGTCAGAATCATTGCTTCAAACGCCGCGAACAGCGACACCGCCCAGGCAATCGCCGGCAGGCCACGGCAGAAGCCCCACAGGTCGCTGAAGGTGACGCTGCAGGCTTCGCTGGTCGGTGCGCCGCTGCGGCCCAACAACAATAATGGCGCCGCCATAAGCAAGCCGACGCCGACCCAGAAGCCGTAATCGTGTTCGGTACCCACAACGCCCAGCAGCAACGGCCCGGCCAGCTGACTCAGCGCATAGCTGCTGCCGTACAGCGCCACCAATCGTCCGCGCCATTGTTCAACCACCAGTTGGTTGATCCAGCTTTCGCCGAGAATGAAGACCAGGGTCAGGATCACCCCGATCATCAAGCGCAACAGCAGCCAGACCGGGTAGCTCGGCAGCAGCGCCAGCAAGCCAATGGACACCGCTCCAGCCCACAGGCACAGACGCATCAGATTGGCTGTGCCAAGTCGCGAAGCCAGATGGCTGGAGATCTTCGCCCCCAGCAGCACGCCAATGGCCGGCATCGCCGCCATTACACCGATGGCGAACGAGCCATAGCCCCAGCCTTCCAGGCGAAACGACACCAGCGGCATGCTGACACCCAGGGCCAGGCCGACACTCAAGACAGACGCCAACACGGCGAAATAAGTCGCCCAACGCATGTTCCACGCTCCTGTGGATCTTATTTTTCACAGACGACGCAAAAAAATGTGGGAGCGAGCCATTGTGGCGAGGGGATTTATCCCCGTTGGGTCGCGCAGCGACCCCAAAACCTGCATTTACGGAGTAATACACCGCATGCATTGGTTCTGCGACTGCTTCGCAGCCGAACGGGGATAAATCCCCTCACCACAAAGACTTGCTCCCACAAGGGTCTTTGTCGGGAGCCTGATTTGGAAGGCTCCCTTTAAGGACTTACAACTTGATCCAGGTCGCCTTCAGCTCGGTGTATTTGTCGAACGCGTGCAGCGACTTGTCGCGACCGTTGCCCGATTGCTTGAAGCCACCGAACGGTGCGGTCATGTCGCCACCGTCGTATTGGTTGACCCACACGCTACCGGCGCGCAGAGCCTTGGCGGTCAGGTGGGCCTTGGAGATGTCCTTGGTCCACACCGCTGCGGCCAGGCCGTAAGGCGTGTCGTTGGCAATCGCAATGGCTTCTTCGGCGGTGTCGAACGCGATCACCGACAACACTGGGCCAAAGATTTCTTCCTGAGCGATTTTCATCGCATTGGTCACGCCGTCGAAAATCGTCGGCTCAACGTAGGTGCCGCCGGATTCCTGAAGCGTGCGCTTGCCGCCAGCCACCAGTTTGGCGCCGTCGGCGTGGCCGGATTCGATGTAGGACAGCACGGTGTTCATCTGCTGGGTGTCCACCAGCGCGCCGACGTTGGTCGCCGGGTCCAGCGGGTTGCCCGGCTTCCAGGTTTTCAGCGCTTCGATCACCAGCGGCAGGAAGGTGTCTTTGATCGAGCGCTCGACCAGCAGACGCGAACCGGCGGTGCAGACTTCGCCCTGGTTGAAGGCGATGGCGCCCGCCGCCGCTTCGGCTGCAGCTTGCAGGTCGGGGGCATCGGCGAACACGATGTTCGGGCTCTTGCCGCCGGCTTCGAGCCAGACGCGCTTCATGTTCGATTCGCCGGAGTAGATCAGCAATTGCTTGGCGATCTTGGTCGAACCGGTGAACACCAGGGTGTCGACGTCGTTGTGCAGGGCCAGAGCCTTGCCGACGGTATGACCGTAACCTGGCAGAACGTTGAGCACGCCTTTCGGAATGCCGGCTTCGACGGCCAGCGCAGCGATGCGGATGGCGGTCAGCGGGGATTTTTCCGACGGCTTGAGGATCACCGAGTTACCGGTGGACAGCGCCGGGCCGAGTTTCCAGCAGGCCATCATCAACGGGAAGTTCCACGGCACGATGGCGCCGACGACGCCGACCGGCTCGCGGGTCACCAGACCCAGCTGATCGTGCGGAGTGGCGGCGACTTCGTCGTAGATCTTGTCGATGGCTTCACCGCTCCAGCTCAGGGCTTGCGCCGCGCCGGGAACGTCGATGTACAGGGAATCGCTGATCGGCTTGCCCATGTCCAGGGTTTCAAGCAGCGCCAGTTCTTCGGCGTGCTGCTTCAGCAGGCTGGCGAAACGGATCATGGTGGCTTTGCGTTTGGTCGGCGCCAGGCGCGACCAGACGCCGGAATTGAAGGTGGCGCGGGCGTTTTCAACGGCGCGCTGGGCGTCGGCGGCGTCACAGCTGGCAATCTTGCCCAGCAGACGGCCATCGACCGGGCTGATGCACTCGAAGGTCTCGCTGGAGACGGCATCGGTGTATTCGCCATTGATGTAGGCGCGGCCTTCGATCTTCAGATCGCGAGCCCGTTGCTCCCAATCGGCACGAGTCAGGGTGGTCATACGAGTGTCCTCCTCTTATTGAATACGAGCGCCCCGCGATCTTCGCGGACGCTGTCAGGAATTCTGCCCAGCCAGCCTGATTTTTCGGCCCAAGGCAACCGCCACCCTAAACCAGCGGCAGGTGAAGTTTCAATATATTTGACATAAGGCCGGCAAACGGCCTTGCGATGTTCATTTTAATAAACATAGACTTTGGGTCTTTCCAGCCATCGCGCCGCAATCACGGGGACTTACAACAATGAATATCCAGGATGTCGTCGACTTCAGCCTCGCCACTACCGAGCCCGAGCGCTATAAGCCGGACCAGGCAAAAATCCTGAAGGGCGATCCCGAGCAAGTGGTCTACAACCACTACAACAGCCCTTGCGGCCAGTTGAACGCGGGGGTTTGGGAAGGTGCGGTTGGCCAGTGGCATGTGAACTTCACCGAGCATGAATACTGCGAAATCATTCAGGGCGTTTCAGTGCTGCGTGACAACGAAGGTAACGGCAAGACCCTGCGCGCAGGCGATCGCTTCGTGATCCCGGCAGGGTTCCGCGGCACTTGGGAAGTGCTGGAAACGTGCCGCAAGATCTATGTGGCGTTTGAACAGAAGGCCTGAGGATTTGTATTAGCTGGGCCGGTCTCTTCGACTTGCCCGCGAAGGGCACTAACTGGCAACCCATAACCTGCAGGCAACAAAAAAGGCCCGTATCTCGCGATACGGGCCTTTTTCGTAAGAGAGAAAAATCAATTACTTGATTTTGCCTTCTTTGTAGATCACGTGCTTGCGAACAACCGGATCAAATTTCTTGATCTCGATTTTGTCCGGGGTAGTACGCTTGTTCTTGTCGGTAGTGTAGAAGTGACCAGTACCGGCGCTCGAAATCAAACGAATCAATTCACGCATGATTAGCTCCCTTAGATCTTGCCGGCTTTGCGGATTTCGGCCAGCACGACAGTGATGCCACGCTTGTCGATGATACGCATGCCTTTGGCAGATACGCGCAGACGCACGAAACGTTTCTCTTCTTCAACCCAGAAGCGGTGATGCTGCAGGTTCGGCAGGAAACGACGACGGGTTTTGTTGTTTGCGTGGGAAATGTTATTCCCAGTCACCGGACCCTTACCGGTAACTTGACATACTCTCGACATGCCTCAGCCCTCTAAAACCACATGCCCAACCCGGCATGGGTTGGCCGCTTAATCTCTCAGTCATTTGGCGCCAGGCGCCGCGTTTCTTTAGAGGTCTTACCGGCTACACCTACAGTGAAGGAACCGGGCCCCTAGAAAAGAGCGCTGCTTTATACCAGAAAGACTGGAGAGCAACAACATTCCGTGTGCGCGGACTTGATAAATTCCCCATTTTTCGGGCGCCGGGCGCCTTGGATAAAGGCTGTGGTCGATGAAGACCGCTCGTCGCAGAGAATCGGCCAACCGACCGATTCCGGGTTTTCCTCGGCCCGCATCACCGAAAACAAGCGCACATAGTCCCCTGAAAATGAAAAAGGGGATAGTCATTTGCAAAAGAGCCCACTAGGGTAAGCCTTTTCCAGACTGCACTTGCAGATGGGCCTTCGATCTGTAAAGGAATCCGACCATGCGCCTTGCTGCCCTACCGCTGTTGCTCGCCCCGCTCCTGCTGAGCCCGCTGGCCCATGCCGCCGCCCTGAGCGTCTGCACCGAGGCCAGTCCGGAAGGGTTCGACGTGGTGCAATACAACTCGCTGACCACCACCAACGCCTCGGCCGATGTGCTGATGAACCGCCTGGTGGACTTCGATACCGCCAGCGGCAAAGTGGTCGCCAGCCTCGCGGACAGCTGGGAAGTCACGCCCGACGGCCTGACCTATGTGTTCAAACTGCACCCACAGGTGAAGTTCCACCGCACCGAGTACTTCAGCCCGACCCGCGAATTGACTGCCGAAGACGTCAAATTCAGTTTCGAGCGCATGCTCGACCCGGCGAACCCTTGGCACAAAGTTGCCCAGAGCGGTTTCCCGCACGCCCAATCGATGCAGTTGCCGGCGCTGATCAAGAAGATCGACGCACTGGACCCGCTGACCGTGCGTTTCACCCTTGATCACCCGGACTCGACTTTCCTGGCGACCCTGAGCATGGGCTTCGCCTCGATCTATTCCGCCGAATACGCCGATAAACTGCTGAAGGCCGGCACGCCGGAGAAGCTCAACAGCCAGCCGATCGGCAGCGGCCCTTTTGTGTTTACGCGTTTCCAGAAAGATGCCTCGATTCGCTACAAGGCCAACCAGGACTACTTCCGTGGCAAGCCGTCGGTGGACCCACTGATCTTCGCTATCACGCCGGATGCCAACGTGCGATTGCAGAAACTGCGTCGCAACGAGTGCCAGATCGCCCTGTCGCCCAAGCCTCTGGACGTACAGGCCGCGCTGAAAGAACCGACCCTGAAAGTGGAAAAGACTGACGCCTTCATGACCGCGTTCGTTGGCATCAACAGCCAGCATCCACCGCTGGACAAACCTGAAGTGCGCCAGGCGATCAACCTCGCGTTCGACAAGGCCAACTACGTCAAAGCCGTGTTCGAAGACACCGCCGAGCCCGCCAACGGCCCGTACCCGCCCAACACCTGGAGCTACGCCAAAGGCCTGCCGGGTTATCCGCATGATGTCGAAAAGGCCAAGGCGCTCATGGCGAAGGCCGGGCTCAAGGACGGTTTCCAGACCACCATCTGGACCCGACCTTCCGGCAGTCTGCTAAACCCGAATCCGAGTCTCAGTGCGCAAATGCTGCAATCCGACCTCGCGGAAATCGGCATCCAGGCCGAAATCCGCGTGATCGAATGGGGCGAGTTGATTCGCCGCGCCAAGGCCGGCGAGCACGACCTTCTGTTCATGGGCTGGGCGGGTGACAACGGCGACCCGGACAACTTCCTCACGCCTCAGTTTTCCTGCGCCGCGGTCAAATCCGGCACCAACTTCGCCCGGTATTGCAACCAGGACCTGGACAAGCTGATCAGCGCTGGCAAGACCACCGGCGAACAAGGGGTGCGCACCAAGCTCTACGAACAGGCCCAGGCGCAGATCCAGCAACAGGCGCTGTGGCTGCCGCTGGCGCATCCGACTGCTTTTGCGCTGACGCGTAAAGACGTCGAGGGTTACTCGGTCAGCCCGTTTGGTCGTCAGGACTACTCCAAGGTCATCCTCAAATAACAGCCTCACGCAAAACCCTGTAGGAGCCGGCTTGCTGGCGATGGCATCACCGCGGTTAACCGGCCACACCGCGTCGCCCGGATCGCCAGCAAGCCGGCTCCTACAGAGTCCGCGTATTTCCTGTTACATCCACCCATACTCAGCCATCGACAACGGATCGCCGTCACCGATGATGAAATGGTCGAGCACCCGCACATCAACCAGTTCGAGCGCCTCTTGCAAGCGCTTAGTCAGCAGCCGATCGGCCTGACTGGGGTCCGGATTGCCCGACGGATGGTTATGGCAGAGGATCAACGCGGCGGCGTTGTGGGCCAATGCACGCTTGACCACCTGTCGCGGGTACACGCTGGTGTTGTCGATGGAGCCGCGAAACAGCACTTCAAACGCCAGCACCCGGTGTTTGGAATCCAGAAACAGGCAACCGAAGACCTCATGCGGCTCGTGACGCAGCATCGACTTCAGGTAGTCACGCACCGCCAAAGGACTCTCCATCACAGAATCCCGCCGCAACCGTTCTGCCAGATGCCGGCGGGCCATTTCCAGCACCGCCTGCAACTGCGCAAACTTTGCCGGCCCAAGTCCGAGCTCGCCGCTGAAGGTCCGAAGGTCGGCCTCAAGCAACGTGCGCAAGCTGCCAAACTGATTCAACAGGTGTCGCGCCAGATCTACCGCGCTTTTGCCGGATACGCCGGTTCGTAGAAAGATGGCCAGTAACTCGGCGTCTGAAAGACTCGCCGAACCCAACTCAAGTAACCTCTCCCGCGGCCGCTCGGCCGCCGGCCAATCGCGAATACTCATACCACCTCCTTGGTCTTTGGGCGCCGCTGTTCCATAGCGGTCGCTGTGATATCGTAGCCCATCTTTTTTGCGGGCGATTTCACTCCTGGGGAGGGGGTATCGCCACGCAGTCATCAACGAAATGAAAGGCAGACCTATGCAGCGGCTGTATCGGAAACGCATCGTTCTGGGCGTCGGCGGCGGTATTGCTGCCTACAAGAGCGCCGACCTGGTTCGCCGCCTGATCGACCAGGGTGCCGAAGTGCGCGTGGTCATGACCCGTGGCGGCAGCGAGTTCATCACGCCGTTGACCATGCAGGCCCTGTCCGGCCACCCGGTTAATCTTGACCTGCTGGACCCGGCGGCCGAAGCTGCCATGGGCCACATCGAGCTAGCCAAATGGGCCGACATGGTGCTGATCGCCCCCGCTACGGCGGACCTGATCGCCCGCCTGGCCCAAGGCATTGCTGACGATCTGCTGACCACGCTGGTGCTGGCCACCGATGCCGTGGTCGCCGTTGCGCCGGCGATGAACCAGGCCATGTGGCGCGACCCGGCGACCCAGGCCAACCTGCAAATCCTCGAAAGCCGCGACATCAAAGCCTTCGGCCCGGCCTCCGGCAGCCAGGCCTGCGGTGACGTCGGCCTGGGCCGCATGCTCGAAGCCGTCGAGCTCGCCCAATGCGCGGCGGACTGCTTCAAGCGCCACGCATTGACCGGCAAACACGTGCTGATCACCGCCGGCCCGACCCAGGAAAACATCGACCCGGTGCGCTACATCACCAACCACAGCTCCGGGAAAATGGGCTTTGCCCTGGCCGAAGCCGCGGTGGAAGCTGGCGCCCGCGTCACGCTGATCACCGGCCCGGTGCACCTGCCGACCCCGGATCGCGTCACCCGCATCGACGTGGTCAGCGCTCGCGACATGCTCGCGGCCTGCGAGGCCGCGATCCCTTGCGATCTGTTTATCGCCTCGGCAGCGGTCGCGGACTACCGCCCGGAAGTCGTCGCCCCACAGAAACTCAAGAAAGACCCTACGAACGGCGACGGCTTGTTGCTACAAATGGTGCGTAATCCAGACATCCTGGCCACCATCGCCACTCGCCCCGACCGTCCGTTCAGTGTCGGGTTCGCCGCCGAAACCGAACACCTGCTCGACTACGCTGCCCGCAAGCTGAAAGACAAGAATCTCGATTTGATCGTCGCCAACGACGTCGCCAACCCGAGCATTGGCTTCAACAGCGAAGAAAACGCCTGCAGCGTGATCGATCGCGAGCTACACGCCACACTTTTCGCCCAGACCAGCAAGAGCAAAATTGCTCGCCAGCTGATCACTTTTATCGCCGAACGTCTGAACCAGGTTTAATTTACATGCACGCTTTGCAAGCCAAGATCCTCGACCCCCGCATCGGTACCGAATTCCCGTTGCCGCAGTACGCCACGCCTGGCTCCGCCGGCCTCGACCTGCGCGCCATGCTGGAAAAAGACACCGTCATCAAGCCGGGCGAAACCCTGCTGATCCCGACCGGCCTGTCCGTTTACATTGGCGATCCAGGTTTGGCCGCACTGATCCTGCCGCGCTCTGGCCTGGGGCATAAGCACGGTATCGTGCTGGGCAATCTGGTCGGTTTGATTGACTCGGATTACCAGGGTCCGCTGATGGTTTCGTGCTGGAACCGCGGCCAGACTGACTTCAACATAGTGGTCGGTGAGCGCCTGGCTCAACTGGTGCTGGTGCCGGTGGTTCAAGCGCACTTCGAGATGGTCGAAGAGTTCGTTGAAACCGAACGCGGTGCGGGTGGTTTCGGGCATTCCGGCAGCCACTGATCCGATAGATGCCTCCTTGTGGCGAGCGAGCTTGCTCGCGCTGGGCTGCGAAGCGGCCCCAGGATTCTGTGAGCGCTACGCACTCAAGCGGGAGCAAGCTCCCTCGCCACAGGTGGATTTCAAAGCAGAAATTGCACAGTCGTCATCTGCAAGGTTTAACACTGGAAATCAAGGCATTGGCCGTCCAGATGCTCAGTGAAACCGGTGTCATGGCCTTTTCGCACCACGAACTCTCTGTAGAAAACGCCGTCTTACCCTTCAGTTTGAGCCGGTCGAAGAGTTCTTCGCAGGCCTGTCCAGTCACTTTCGAGATGGAGCATTCCTACAGATGAGCACCCCAGCCCAAGTCGTACCCAAGTTCCCCGACAGCATCTTCCGCGCCTACGACATTCGCGGCACCGTCCCGGAATTCCTGAACGCTGAGACCGCTTACTGGCTCGGCCGCGCCATCGGTGCCCAAAGCCTGGCCCAGGACGAACCGAACGTTTCCGTTGGCCGCGACGGCCGCCTCTCCGGCCCTGAACTGGTCGAACAATTGATCAAGGGCCTGGCCGATAGCGGCTGCCACGTCAGCGACGTCGGCCTGGTGCCAACCCCGGCGCTGTACTACGCCGCCAACGTACTGGCAGGCAAATCCGGCGTCATGCTCACCGGCAGCCACAACCCATCGAACTACAACGGCTTCAAGATCGTCATCGCTGGCGATACCTTGGCCAACGAACAGATCCAGGCCCTGCACGACCGCCTCAAGACCAACAACCTGAGCAGTGGCAAGGGCAGCGTCACCCAGGTCGAGATCCTCGACCGCTACAACACCGAAATCGTCCAGGACATCAAACTGGCTCGTCGCCTGAAAGTCGTGGTCGACTGCGGCAACGGCGCGGCCGGCGTGATCGCCCCGCAATTGATCGAAGCGTTGAACTGCGAAGTCATCCCGCTGTTCTGCGACGTCGACGGCAACTTCCCGAACCACCACCCGGACCCGGGCAAGCCTGAAAACCTGGTGGACCTGATCGCCAAGGTCAAGGAAACCAACGCCGACCTCGGCCTGGCTTTCGACGGCGACGGCGACCGCGTTGGCGTAGTCACCAACACCGGCAGCATCGTCTACCCGGACCGCCTGCTGATGCTGTTCGCCCGCGATGTACTGGCGCGCAACGCGGACGCGGAGATCATCTTCGACGTGAAATGCACCCGCCGCCTGACACCGCTGATCAAGGAATACGGCGGCCGTCCGCTAATGTGGAAGACCGGTCACTCGTTGATCAAAAAGAAAATGAAACAAACCGGCGCGCTGTTGGCCGGCGAAATGAGCGGGCACATCTTCTTCAAGGAGCGCTGGTTCGGTTTTGACGACGGCATTTACAGCGCTGCGCGTCTGCTGGAGATCCTCAGCAAGGAAAAATCCACCGCGGAAGAGCTGTTTGCGACCTTCCCAAACGATATTTCTACGCCGGAAATCAATATCCATGTGACCGAAGAGAGCAAATTCAGCATCATTGATGCATTGCACGACGCGAAGTGGGGCGAAGGCGCCGACCTGACCACCATCGACGGCGTGCGAGTCGACTACGCCAAAGGCTGGGGCCTGGTGCGCGCGTCCAACACCACGCCGGTGCTGGTGCTGCGCTTCGAGGCCGATGACGAGGCTGAATTGCAACGCATCAAGGACGTTTTCAAAGTCCAGTTGAAGCGTGTTGCACCTGATCTCCAATTACCGTTTTGATCTTCTGAAGCACCCGGAGCCCTGAATGACCCTCGAACGCGAAGCCGCCGCCAACACCGCCAAGGTCCTGTCCGAAGCGCTGCCTTACATTCGCCGCTATGTCGGCAAGACGCTGGTGATCAAATACGGCGGCAACGCGATGGAAAGCGAGGAGCTGAAAACCGGCTTCGCACGCGACATCGTGCTGATGAAAGCGGTCGGCATCAACCCGGTGGTGGTTCACGGCGGCGGCCCGCAAATCGGCGACTTGCTCAAGCGTCTGTCGATCGAGAGCCACTTCATCGATGGCATGCGCGTGACTGACGCGCAAACCATGGACGTGGTGGAAATGGTCCTCGGCGGCCAGGTGAACAAGGACATCGTCAACCTGATCAACCGTCATGGCGGCAGCGCCATCGGCCTGACCGGGAAAGACGCCGAGCTGATTCGTGCGAAGAAGCTCACCGTGACCCGCCAGACGCCGGAGATGACCCAACCGGAAATCATCGACATTGGCCAGGTCGGCGAAGTGGTCGGGATCAACACCGACCTGCTGAACCTGCTGGTCAAAGGTGATTTCATCCCGGTGATCGCGCCCATCGGCGTCGGCGCCAACGGCGAGTCGTACAACATCAACGCTGACCTGGTGGCCGGCAAAGTCGCCGAAGCGCTGAAAGCTGAAAAGCTGATGCTGCTGACCAACATCGCCGGCCTGATGGACAAGTCGGGCACCGTCCTCACCGGCCTGACCACCCAGCAAGTCGACGACCTGATCGCCGACGGCACCATCTACGGCGGCATGCTGCCGAAGATCCGTTGCGCGCTGGAAGCGGTTCAGGGCGGCGTCGGCAGCTCGTTGATCATTGATGGTCGGGTGCCGAATGCGATTCTGCTGGAAATCTTCACCGATACCGGTGTGGGTACGTTGATCAGCAATCGCAAGCGTCACTGATTCAAGCACGGCAAAAGATCGCAGCCTTCGCCGGCACCTACGGAAGTACGAATATTCTGTAAGAACTGACGAAGTCTGCGATCTTTTTTATGCGCGCCGGAAATATCCGACCTGACTCAGCGAAACGTCCGACATCGCGTAGAAAACAATCCGCCTAGGATCTTCCCTGTATCCACAGGAGAATGACCTCATGCAAAAAGATTACGTTCCATATGGCAGCGACGTTTCAGCAGGCACCTTTGAATGCGTGGACTGCGGACATCGGTATTCGAATCAGGCCAAAACCTCGATTCCGCCGTGCCCTCAGCGCCAGAAATCGGTGCACCTGCTTAATGGCTGGAAAGTTCTGACCGGCCAGGGCGACGCGGTGAAAGATCCGTATCCAAACAGATAAGCACAGCCGTTTCTTTTCCCGATAAAAAAAGGCCCTGTTCTCACAGGGCCTTTTCTTTAGACGCCGAACTTAGCCCTATAGGCTTCAACGGCTGGCAAATGCTGCTTGAGCTGCGGATCGTCAGCCAGGAATTCGAGCACTTGGTTCAGCGACACAATACTGATCACCGGAATGCCGAAATCACGCTCCACTTCCTGGATCGCCGACAACTCGCCGTTGCCACGCTCTTGACGGTTCAGGGCGATCAGTACGCCCTTGGCCTTGGCACCGTCCTGGGAAGCGATGATCTGCATCACTTCGCGGATCGCGGTGCCGGCGGTGATCACGTCGTCGATGATCAGCACATCGCCGGTCAACGGCGCGCCAACCAGACTGCCGCCTTCGCCGTGAGCCTTGGCTTCCTTGCGGTTGAAGCACCATGGCAGATCACGTTCGTGATGTTCGGCCAGGGCCACTGCGGTGGTCGCCGCCAAAGGGATGCCTTTGTACGCCGGACCAAACAATACATCGAACGAAATGCCGCTCTCGACGATGGCTGCCGCGTAGAAACGACCCAGCTGCGCAAGGGCCGAACCCGAGTTGAAAAGGCCGGCATTAAAGAAGTAAGGACTGGTGCGTCCGGACTTCAGGGTGAACTCGCCGAAGCGCAAAACGCCGCGATCGATGGCAAAACGAATGAAATCGCGCTGATACGCTTGCATGAAAAAAACCCCAAATACCACGGATTTAGCTAATTAGGTTGACGCCGTGTATCATACACGCACGCGATTTTTGGGGCCATTTATGCGGATCATCAGTGTGAACGTCAATGGTATTCAGGCTGCAGTGGAGCGAGGTTTGCTCAGTTGGCTGCAAGCACAGAATGCCGACGTCATCTGCCTGCAGGACACCCGCGCCTCCGCCTTTGAACTGGACGATCCAGCCTTCCAACTGGATGGCTACTTCCTTTATGCCTGCGAAGCCGAAGTTCCCGCCCAGGGTGGCGTGGCTTTGTATTCGCGGTTGCAACCGAAGGCAGTCATCAGCGGTCTCGGCTTCGAGACGGCCGACCGCTACGGGCGCTACCTGCAAGCCGATTTCGACAAGGTCAGCATCGCGACCTTGCTGCTCCCTTCGGGGCAGAACGGCGATGAAGACTTGAACCAGAAGTTCAAGCTAATGGACGACTTCGCCCGTTATCTGGATAAACAGCGACGCAAACGTCGCGAGTACATTTATTGTGGCTCGCTGTACGTGGCGCAACAGAAGCTAGATATCAAGAACTGGCGCGACAGCCAGCAATCCCCGGGCTTCCTGGCACCTGAACGTGCCTGGATGGACGAGATTGTCGGCAACATGGGCTATGTTGATGCCCTGCGTGAAGTCAGCCGTGAAGGCGACCAGTACAGCTGGTGGCCGGACAACGAACAGGCGGAAATGCTCAACCTCGGTTGGCGTTTCGACTACCAGTTGCTGACCCCTGGCCTGCGCCGCTTTGTTCGCAGCGCACGCCTGCCACGCCAGCCACGGTTCTCGCAACACGCACCACTGATCGTGGACTACGACTGGACGCTGACCATATAAGCGTCGTTTCGCAGATGCAAAAAAGCCGACATCGCTGTCGGCTTTTTTGTGTGCACCTCATTCCTGTAGGAGCGAGGCTTGCCCGCGAAGAACGAAAACGCGTTTTTCCTGACAGACCGATGCGCCTCAATTCGCGGGCAAGCCTCGCTCCTACAGGACAGCGGTGACTACTTGATCAACCGCCAGGTGAACGGATACCGATACGGCACCCCTTCGTTGGCTTTCACGCCACCGATGATCGTCAGCACTAACGCACCAATCGCCACCAGACCCAACAGAAAGAACCCGACGATCACCACCATCAGCAAGAAGCAGATGGCAGAGGCAATGGCGACGGTGATCTGAAAGTTCAGCGCCTCCTTGCCCTGGGCATCGACAAACGGGTCCATCTCGCGCTTCATCTGCCAGAGAATCAGCGGGCCGATCAACGTACCGAACGGAATCCAGATCCCCAGCAAGGCGGACAAGTGACAAAACATGGCCCACTGCCGAACTTCTTTGCTCGGGATGGGAAGTAGTTGCTGCTCGTCACTCATGGTGTCCTCCTTGCGTGGAACATTCGATCAGTCGGCCAGTGCGGCCTTTTGCAGTTCGAAGATCTCGGTCATGCCTTTCTTCGCCAGTTCAAGCATAGCGTTCAGCTCCTCCGGCTGGAACGGCGCGCCTTCGGCAGTGCCCTGGACTTCGATGAAGCCGCCGGTGCTGGTCATCACCACGTTCAGGTCAGTCTCGGCAGCCGAGTCTTCCAGGTAATCGAGGTCGAGCACAGGCTCGCCCTGGTACATGCCCACCGAAACGGCAGCGATCATTTGCTTGAGCGGGTCGCCGCCTTTCAGGCCGCCGCGCTTCTTGATCACTTTCAAGGCATCGACCAGCGCAACCATGGCGCCGGTGATGGACGCGGTGCGGGTGCCACCGTCAGCCTGGATCACGTCGCAGTCGACGTACAGGGTGACGTCGCCCAGCTTGGACATGTCCAGCGAAGCACGCAGGGAACGACCGATCAGACGCTGGATTTCCAGGGTGCGGCCGCCTTGCTTGCCACGGCTCGCTTCACGCTGGTTACGCTCGCCGGTGGCGCGCGGCAGCATGCCGTATTCGGCGGTCAACCAGCCTTGGCCCTGCCCCTTAAGGAAACGCGGCACGCCGTTCTCGACGCTGACGGTGCAGATGACTTTGGTATCACCGAACTCGACCAGTACAGATCCCTCGGCGTGTTTGGTGTAGTTGCGGGTAATGCGGATCGAGCGGAGCTGATCGGCAGCGCGACCACTTGGACGTTTCATAGGGAATACCTGTACGGAGGACGGAAAACTGCCGAGCATTATAGAGCCGCGCGCCAGGAGTGGGCACTTCTAAAAAATCCGTCCGACGATTGAAGGCGCTGACTAGAGCGTAGAACAGCGCTTTACCGACGGCCTGCAGCCCTTTGTCACACCGTGTGTTTGGGCGCATCCGCCCCACTGCGCTACAATCCTGCGCCTTTGCTGCCTGTCGGCTTTAATTCACAGATATCGGGTCTCGCGAAACCTTTGGTAACGCAAACCTGAATTGCGAGGTACCTCCATGGTGCACAGCATGACCGCCTTCGCCCGCGTTGAAAAAGCTGGCGCCCAAGGCACCCTGAGCTGGGAATTGCGCTCGGTCAACAGCCGCTACCTGGAACCCCACCTGCGCCTGCCGGAGTCGTTTCGCGACCTCGAAGGTGCGGTCCGCGAAGCGCTGCGCCAGGGGATATCCCGGGGCAAGCTCGAATGCACCCTGCGCTTCACCGAAGAAAACACTGACAAACCCCTGCAAGTGGATCGCGAACGCGCTGCGCAATTGGTCGCTGCCGCCGAAACCATCGCCAGCCTGATCAAAAATCCGGCCGCACTCAACCCGCTGGAAGTGCTTGCCTGGCACGGCGTGCTGGTGGGCGACGCCACTGACCCGCAAGCCTTGAATGCCGAAGCACTGACGCTGTTCAACGAAGGTTTGAAAGAACTCAAGGCCGGCCGCGAGCGTGAAGGGGCGGAGCTGGCCCGGTTGATCAACGATCGCCTGACCTCCATTGAAGAAGACGTCGTGACACTGCGTGAATTGGTACCGCAGATGCTCGCCACCCAGCGCCAGAAAGTCCTCGACCGCTTTGCCGACATGAAAGCCGAGATGGACCCACAGCGCCTGGAACAGGAAATGGTCATGCTCGCGCAAAAGAGCGACGTCGCCGAAGAACTGGATCGCCTGAGCACTCACATCATTGAAGTTCGCCGGGTGCTCAAGTCCGGCGGCGCTGCCGGTCGGCGCCTGGACTTCCTGATGCAGGAACTCAACCGCGAAGCCAATACACTGGGCTCCAAAGCCTTCGATCCGCGCAGCACCCAGGCGGCGGTCAACCTCAAAGTGTTGATCGAGCAGATGCGCGAACAAGTGCAGAATATTGAGTAAGGCAAACCCGACATGACCCACAGCACCGGCACCCTGTACATCATTTCCGCCCCTTCGGGCGCGGGCAAGAGCAGCCTGGTCAAGGCCCTGACCGACGCGGATCAGGAGATCCGCGTCTCGGTCTCCCACACCACCCGCGCCATGCGCCCCGGTGAAGTGAACGGCTTGAACTATCACTTCGTCGAACGCGGCGAGTTCGTGAAGATGATCGAGCACGGGGATTTCCTTGAGCGCGCCGAAGTGTTCGGCAACCTTTACGGCACTTCGCAAAGCCACCTGCAGCAGACCCTGGATGAAGGCCACGACCTGATTCTGGAAATCGACTGGCAGGGTGCCGAGCAAGTGCGCAAGTTGATGCCCCAGGCCCGCTCGATCTTCATTCTGCCGCCGTCGCTGCAAGCCTTGCATCAGCGCCTGAACAATCGCGGCCAGGACAGTGACGAGGTCATTGAAGGCCGGATGCGCGAAGCCGTCAGCGAAATGAGCCACTACGTCGACTACGACTACCTGATCATCAATGACGATTTCGCCCATGCGCTGAAGGATTTGCAGGCGATTTTCCGTGCCAATCAGCTGCATCAGAAGCGTCAGCAGCAGCGTAACGGAAAACTTTTGGCTGAATTGCTGTGCTAAACAGCGCTTCCCAAAACCGCTGCAAGGGCTTTACATTGGCACTTGCAGCGCGTTGAAGGGCTTGGTCAAAAAATCAGCGCTTCCCTAATCGCTGGTGATTTTTTAAACTGTTCAGTCCGCTCGCCCACCCGGGCAGCGCGCATATTGCATTCGCTCCGAGGAATACCATGGCCCGCGTAACCGTTGAAGACTGCCTGAACCACGTGGAAAACCGTTTTGAACTGGTCATGCTGTCCACCAAGCGTGCCCGTCAACTGGCCACCGGCGGCAAAGAGCCACTGGTACAGTGGGAAAACGACAAGCCTACCGTTGTAGCCTTGCGTGAAATCGCCGAAGGCCTGATGAGCTACGAGTTCATCGCCAATGCTGAAATCGTCGAAGACGAACCGCTGTTCGCAGCGTTCGAGGACGAGTCCAACGAGGCCGTCTAAGCCTATGCCTGGTCGACGTAGCACGGCGCGGGGTCACAGCGAACGGCAGGAGTTATCATGCCGAGCATAGACGCCCTCGCCGATCGCTTATCGACCTACCTCGGCAAGGACCAGGTCAACCTGGTCCGCCGAGCGTACTTCTACGCCGAACAAGCCCACGACGGCCAACGCCGCCGCAGCGGTGAGGCGTATGTCACGCATCCTCTTGCGGTGGCGAATATTCTTGCCGACATGCACATGGACCATCAGAGCCTGATGGCGGCGATGCTGCATGACGTGATCGAAGACACCGGTATTGCCAAGGAAGCGCTGCAAGCGCAGTTCGGCGAAACCGTGGCCGAACTGGTCGACGGGGTCAGCAAACTGACCCAGATGAACTTCGAGACCAAGGCCGAAGCCCAGGCCGAAAACTTCCAGAAAATGGCCATGGCCATGGCACGCGACATTCGCGTGATCCTGGTCAAGCTCGCCGACCGCCTGCACAACATGCGCACACTGGAAGTCCTGTCTGGTGAAAAACGCCGACGGATCGCCAAGGAAACCCTGGAAATCTATGCACCCATCGCCAACCGGCTGGGCATGCACGCCATCCGCATAGAATTCGAAGACCTCGGCTTCAAGGCGATGCACCCGATGCGTTCCGCGCGAATCAACCAGGCGGTCAAACGCGCCCGGGGCAACCGCAAGGAAATCGTCAACAAGATCGAAGAGTCCCTCAGCCACTGCCTGGCCATCGATGGCATCCAGGGCGAGGTCAGCGGTCGTCAGAAACACCTCTACGGCATCTACAAGAAAATGCGTGGCAAGCGTCGGGCCTTCAACGAGATCATGGACGTCTACGCGTTCCGGATCATCGTCGACAAGGTCGATACCTGCTACCGCGTGCTGGGTGCTGTGCATAATTTGTACAAACCGTTGCCGGGGCGCTTCAAGGATTACATCGCGATTCCCAAGGCCAACGGCTATCAGTCGCTGCACACCACGCTGTTCGGCATGCACGGCGTTCCGATCGAGATCCAGATCCGCACCCGTGAAATGGAAGAGATGGCCAACAATGGCATCGCCGCCCATTGGCTGTACAAATCCAGCGGCGACGAGCAGCCAAAAGGCACTCACGCCCGTGCTCGCCAGTGGGTCAAAGGCGTGCTGGAAATGCAGCAACGCGCCGGCAACTCGCTGGAATTCATCGAGAGCGTGAAAATCGACCTGTTCCCGGACGAGGTCTACGTGTTCACGCCCAAAGGCCGGATCATGGAGCTGCCCAAAGGCTCCACGGCGGTCGACTTCGCTTACGCGGTGCACACCGACGTGGGCAACAGCTGCATTGCCTGCCGGATCAATCGCCGCCTCGCACCGCTGTCCGAACCGCTGCAAAGCGGCTCCACGGTCGAGATCGTCAGTGCTCCCGGCGCGCGGCCAAACCCGGCGTGGCTCAACTTCGTGGTCACCGGCAAGGCGCGGACCCACATCCGCCATGCGCTGAAACTGCAACGCCGCTCCGAGTCCATCAGCCTCGGCGAGCGCCTGCTGAACAAAGTGCTCAACGGTTTCGACAGCTCGCTGGAAAAAGTAGCAGCTGATCGCGTCAAGGCGATGCTCGCCGAATACCGTCTCGAACTGATCGAAGACTTGCTGGAAGACATCGGCCTGGGCAATCGCATGGCCTACGTGGTCGCCCGCCGCCTGCTCGGCGAAGGCGAACAGCTGCCAAGCCCGGAAGGCCCGCTGGCGATTCGCGGCACCGAAGGTCTGGTCCTCAGCTACGCCAAGTGCTGCACACCGATCCCGGGCGACCCGATTGTCGGTCACTTGTCCGCCGGCAAAGGCATGGTCGTGCACCTGGACAACTGCCGCAACATCAGCGAAATCCGTCACAACCCGGAAAAATGCATCCAGCTCTCGTGGGCCAAGGATGTCACCGGCGAATTCAACGTCGAGCTGCGCGTCGAACTGGAACACCAGCGCGGCCTGATCGCCCTACTGGCCAGCAGCGTCAACGCGGCCGACGGCAATATCGAGAAAATCAGCATGGACGAACGCGATGGTCGCATCAGCGTGGTCCAACTGGTGGTCAGCGTGCACGACCGTGTGCACCTGGCCCGCGTGATCAAGAAACTGCGCGCGTTGACCGGGGTGATTCGCATCACCCGCATGCGCGCTTAAGCCCACTATTACAAGGAGTCATTCATGACCAAGACTGTTATCACCAGCGACAAGGCCCCGGCTGCCATCGGTACTTACTCCCAGGCGATCAAGGCTGGCAACACCGTCTACATGTCGGGCCAGATTCCTCTGGACCCAAAAACCATGGAACTGGTTGAAGGCTTCGAAGCCCAGACTGTCCAGGTGTTCGAGAACCTCAAAGCCGTGGCCGAAGCCGCTGGCGGTTCGTTCAAGGACATCGTCAAACTGAACATCTTCCTCACCGACCTGAGCCACTTCGCCAAGGTCAACGAGATCATGGGCAAGTACTTCGATCAGCCCTACCCTGCCCGCGCCGCCATCGGCGTAGCTGCCCTGCCAAAGGGTTCGCAGGTTGAGATGGATGCCATTCTGGTCATCGAGTAATACATCCGGCGCAGCCTTTTCAAGGTTGCGTCGACTTCGTTTCTGAAAGGATTCCACCATGCGCCATGCGCTAGCTCTCTCGCTGGTCGCCCTACTCTTGGGCGGTTGTGCCAGCAACCCTGCCGACCGCGACATCAGCGGCACCTGGATCAATCAGGTGGCGATCGACGCTGCGTCCAAAGGCGGCCCCCTGCGTGAAGCGCTCCAGGCTTATGGCCCGAACCTGGAATGGGACGTCAACACCAAGGCCGCCCAGGCTCGCTACACCAATGGTTTTGAAAATGTCGAAGGCAAGCTGCTGGGCGAAGAGTCCGGCGCCTGGAAAGTCGACTTTTATGGCAGCTCCGCCAGCGAGCTGAAGCGTGACGGCAAGCAACTGAGCCAGGCCGCCAGCGAAAACGAGCCGGAGCAGGTCTTTGACCGCGCGTTGATTCCGGTCCCGGATGGCGCACCGATTGGCGCGAGCTTCGAACGCGCGCTGTACACCGCCTATATGGGTGGAAGCTGGAAAATCGTCAACGGCCCGGGCGAAGGCAATTCCGTGCAATTCCAGGCCGACGGCCAGGTTGCCGGCCTGCCGGGTGCCGATCGATATGCCCTGTGCCTGGCGGGCGATTGCGCGTCGATGAGCGGCGGCAATGACAACATGTGGCTGCAAGTCAACGGCCAGGGCAATACCTGGATCTTTGCGCGCAAGGGCAAGGAGCTTGAGATTCTGCAGGCGGTGAACACGGCTCAGGCGGATGAAATGCCTCAGTTCACGCCGGGTGATCGCAAGTGGTTACTGGAAAAGCAGTAACCCGGCCCTGAAGGCCAACAAAAATCCAATTGTAGGAGCGAGGCTTGCCCGCGAAGGCGATGTAACAGCCAACATAAATGTTGGAAGTTATGACGCCTTCGCGGGCAAGCCTCGCTCCTACAATTTTTTTGGGCGTATGGAAATCAGCAGCGGCCTTCGAGAATGGCGGCGTAGCCTTCGCGATAGGTCGGGTACTTGGGCGCCCAGCCCAACGCCTTCGCCCGGGCATTGCTGCACTGCTTGCTGCCGGTGCGCCGCACGCTTGCGTCCTCCGCCCATTCCGTAACGCCCAGGTATTCACGCAACCAGCCGACCACTTCGGCCAGCGGCGCCGGCGCGTCATCCACGCCGATATAGACGTCATCCAGCGCCACCCCGCGCCGATCCGCCTCAAGCAAAAACGCCATCAAGCCCGCTGCGTCGTCGGCGTGAATGCGGTTGCCATAAAGCGGTGGGTCAACGGCCACGCGATAGCCGCGACGCACCTGAGTCAGCAGCCATTCGCGGCCGGGGCCGTAAATGCCGGTCAAGCGCACGATGCTCGCCGGGATGCCGCTCTGCAGCGCCACTTGCTCAGCCTCCAGCATCAATCGGCCCGAATAACCTTCGGCAATGGTCGGCGAAGTCTCGTCGACCCACTCGCCACCCTGCTGCCCATACACACTGCTGCTGGAAACAAACAGCAGGCGATTCGGCACCTGCCCATAGTCGTTCAGCCACTCCAGCACATGCTGCAAGCCCTGCACATAAGCCGCGCGATAACCGGCTTCATCGTGATCGGTGGCCGCTGCGCAATACACCACGTAATCCACTGCGCCAACCGGCCAGGTCTCCGGGCAGTCTTCATTGAACAAGTCGCCAGCGACGCCAATGACCCCATCGGGCAGGCGTGAAACGTCACGCCTCAGGCCATGAACTTCCCACCCGCAAGCCAACAATTGCGTGGCCAGACGACTGCCGACATCACCACAGCCGGCAATCAAAACAGAAGGCGCAGACATCAGAAAACTCCCATCAGAAAGGCACAGACTAGCGCCGGCAAAGGACGAGCGGCTAGCAATGAAGGAAAAAAAGATACTCTATTACTTTTGTTAACAAGAATTAATTGCAATAATGCCAGCCACTTTTGTTCTCGGCCTTACGAGGTCTGGAAGAACATTTACCCTATTTTCTCTCTCAGGTCCGGCCAGCATGACACGCAATCAATTCCCCGCTTCGCCAACCAAACGACCTCGCGCCTGGAGCGCAGTGGCCGCCCTGCTGCTTACCCTGTTGCTCGCACCGGTCGCCGCCTTCGCTGATGAAGCCTCTGCACCCGCCGCCCATGAGCCTTCGGCTCAAGCAACACCTGACGTACCAAGAAATCCTGACGGTAGCGTCGATACTTCGTCCCTGCCTCCGGAAGTACAAAAAGCATTAGCCGAGTTCGGCGAAGCGGCGAAGAAGATGAACGAACCTCAAGAAGAGGACAACACCCTGGGCATGGCCCACGACCTGTCGCCTTGGGGCATGTACAAGAACGCCGACATTATCGTGAAAATCGTGATGATCGGCCTGGCCATCGCCTCGATCATCACCTGGACCATCTGGATCGCCAAGGGCTTTGAGCTGATGGGCGCCAAGCGTCGTCTGCGCACCGAAATCGTCCACCTGAAAAAAGCCACCACCCTTAGAGAAGCCAGCGCGACCGCCACCCAGCAAGGCACCCTCGCCAACCTGCTGGTGCATGACGCCCTGGAAGAGATGCGTTTGTCGGTCAACAGCCGCGAGAAAGAAGGCATCAAGGAACGTGTTGCCTTCCGTCTCGAGCGCTTGGTTGCAGCCTGCGGTCGTAACATGAGCAGCGGCACCGGCGTGCTCGCCACCATCGGTTCCACCGCGCCGTTCGTGGGCCTGTTCGGCACCGTGTGGGGCATCATGAACAGCTTTATCGGCATCGCCAAAACCCAGACCACCAACCTCGCCGTCGTGGCGCCCGGCATCGCCGAAGCCCTGCTGGCCACCGCGCTGGGCCTGGTTGCGGCGATTCCTGCCGTGGTGATCTACAACGTCTTCGCTCGCTCCATCGCTGGCTACAAGGCTCAAGTGTCCGATGCCTCGGCTGAAGTCCTGCTGCTGGTCAGCCGTGACCTCGATCACCTGCCGACCACCGAGCGCTCCACGCAACCGCACATGGTCAAAGTAGGGTAATCAGCCATGGGCTTGCATTTGAAAGAAGGCGCAGACGACGATCTGGCCGAGAACCACGAAATCAACGTCACGCCGTTCATCGACGTGATGTTGGTGCTGTTGATCATCTTCATGGTGGCCGCTCCGCTGGCCACCGTGGACATCAAGGTCGACCTGCCGGCTTCCAGCGCCAAACCGGCGCCGCGGCCGGAGAAACCGGTGTTCCTCAGCGTCAAGGCTGACCAGCGCCTGTTCCTCGGTGAAGACGAAGTGAAGGCCGAAGCACTCGGCGCCACCCTCGACGCCAGGACCCAAGGCAAGAAAGACACGACGATCTTCTTCCAGGCCGATAAAGGCGTGGATTACGGCGACCTGATGAGCGTGATGGACAACCTGCGCTCCGCCGGTTACCTGAAGGTAGGTCTGGTCGGGCTCGAGACGGCAGTCAAGAAATGATCACGACGCGCCATAAGCTGACGCGTTATAGCGCGAGCCTGGCCGTGGTGCTGGGCGTCCATGCACTGGCCATTGCGCTGGCGCTGAACTGGACGTCGCGCCCACCGATCGAGCTGCCGCCGCAGGCGATGATGGTCGAGCTGGCGCCGGTCCCCGCCCCACCACCGCCGGCACCACCGAAAGTCATAACGCCGCCACAGCCACCGGCTCCGGTGGAAGAATTGCCGATCCCAAAGCTGGCTGAAGTGCCGAAGGCCGAGATCGTTGTGCCGAAGCCGGTCAAACCCAAGCCCAAGCCGCAACCGCCCAAGCCTGTGGAGAAAAAGCCGGAGCCGCCGAAGGAGAAGCCGTCCGAGGAAAAGCCTAGCGACGCGCAACCGACCCAGGCACCGACGGAGAAATCCGCGCAACCGGCACCGGGTCCATCGCCGGCACAACAGGCTGCCAAGGCCAGCTGGGAAGGCACCCTGCTTGCGCACTTGGGCAAGTACAAAAAGTACCCGGTGAGCGCACAGAATCGGGGCAAGCAAGGCACCAACCGTCTGCGCTTCATCGTTGATGGCGAAGGTAATGTGTTGTCGTACGAACTGGTGGGCCGTTCAGGCACTGCCGATCTGGACCGCGCCACCCTGGAAATGATCCGCCTCGCCCAACCGCTGCCCAAGCCGCCGGCCGACATGCTGACCAACGGGACCATCGAAATCACGGCGCCGTTCCTCTACTCCCTGGAAAAACGCCGCCGCTAAACGCAACACAAAACCCCATGTGGGAGCGGGCTTGCTCGCGAAAGCGGTGTGACAGTCGCCATCAACTTTGACTGACACACCGTATTCGCGAGCAAGCCCGCTCCCACAGGGAGATACGTGCATAGCCATAAAGGCACCGAAAGGTGCCTTTTGCATATCCACCAGCGGCAAACCGGCATTACCCAGTGTCACTCAGCACACTCAGTCTGATAACGTGCGTCTATCGATTGCAGCCGGTATGCTTGGCTCGCAACTTCATGGACGCTTGCTATGACTCTCACAGAATTACGCTACATCGTTACCCTCGCCCAAGAGCAGCATTTCGGCCACGCGGCCGAGCGTTGCCATGTCAGCCAGCCGACCCTGTCGGTGGGCGTGAAAAAGCTTGAAGACGAACTCGGTGTGCTGATTTTCGAGCGCAGCAAGAGCGCCGTGCGCCTGACCCCGGTCGGCGAAGGCATCGTTGCCCAGGCGCAGAAAGTCCTGGAACAGGCCCAAGGCATTCGCGAACTGGCCCAGGCTGGCAAAAACCAGCTGACCGCTCCGCTGAAAGTCGGCGCGATCTACACCGTCGGCCCGTACCTGTTTCCGCACCTGATTCCGCAACTGCACCGGGTCGCCCCGCAGATGCCGTTGTACATCGAAGAAAACTTCACCCACGTGCTGCGCGACAAACTGCGCAACGGCGAGCTCGACGCGATCATCATCGCCCTGCCGTTCAACGAAGCCGACGTTCTGACCCTGCAGCTCTACGACGAGCCGTTCTACGTCCTGATGCCGGCCCAGCACCCGTGGACGCAAAAAGAATCCATCGACGCCGCCCTGCTCAACGACAAGAGCCTGCTGCTGCTCGGCGAAGGCCACTGCTTCCGCGATCAAGTGCTGGAAGCCTGCCCGACCCTGGCCAAAGGCAACGACGGCGCCAAGCACACCACGGTGGAATCCAGCTCCCTGGAAACCATCCGCCACATGGTTGCGTCCGGCCTCGGCATTTCGATCCTGCCGCTCTCGGCAGTGGATAGCCATCACTACGCCCCCGGCATCATCGAAGTGCGCCCACTGACGCCGCCGATACCGTTCCGTACCGTGGCCATCGCTTGGCGCGCAAGCTTCCCGCGTCCGAAAGCCATCGAGATCCTCGCTGACTCCATTCGCCTGTGCTCGGTGGCCAAGCCGCCGGTGCCGGTGGTTGCGGCGTAAGTTGCAGTCATGACCGAGTTGTCGCAAGTGTCGGTGACGGCACTCAAGGGTGTCGGTGAGGCCATGGCCGAGAAACTGGCCAAGGTCGGCCTGGAGAATCTTCAGGACGTGCTGTTCCACCTGCCGCTGCGCTATCAGGACCGCACGCGTGTGGTCCCGATCGGCCATTTGCGACCGGGTCAGGACGCTGTGATCGAAGGCACCGTCAGCGGCGCCGACGTGGTCATGGGTCGTCGCCGCAGCCTTGTTGTTCGAATTCAGGACGGCACCGGCGGGCTCAGCCTGCGCTTCTACCATTTCAGCAACGCGCAGAAAGAAGGCCTCAAACGCGGCACGCGGATTCGCTGCTACGGCGAAGCGCGGCCCGGTGCGTCCGGGCTGGAAATCTACCACCCGGAGTACCGCGCCATCACCGGTGACGAGCCACCGCCGGTGGATGAAACCCTGACCCCGGTCTACCCGCTCACCGAAGGCCTGACCCAACAGCGTTTGCGCCAACTGTGCATGCAAACCCTGACGATGCTCGGCCCCACCAGCCTGCCCGACTGGCTGCCGACCGAACTCGCGCGCGACTACCAACTGGCGCCGCTGGCCGATGCGATCCGCTACCTGCATCACCCACCCGCCGATGCCGACGTCGACGAACTCGCCCTCGGCCATCACTGGGCGCAGCACCGTCTGGCCTTCGAAGAACTGCTGACCCATCAACTGTCCCAGCAACGCCTGCGCGAGAGCATGCGCTCCCTACGCGCGCCGGCGATGCCGAAAGCCACGCGACTGCCAGCGCAATACCTGGCCAATCTGGGCTTTACGCCAACGGGCGCCCAGCAACGGGTAGGCAACGAAATCGCCTACGACCTCAGTCAGCACGAACCCATGCTGCGCCTGATTCAGGGCGACGTCGGCGCGGGTAAAACCGTGGTTGCTGCCCTCGCTGCACTTCAGGCGCTGGAGGCCGGTTATCAGGTCGCGCTGATGGCGCCCACCGAGATCCTCGCCGAACAGCACTTCATCACCTTCAAGCGCTGGCTCGAACCGATGGGCATCGAAGTCGCGTGGCTGGCCGGCAAGCTTAAAGGCAAAAACCGCGTGGCCGCGCTGGAACAAATCGCCAACGGCGCACCGATGGTGGTCGGCACGCACGCGCTGTTCCAGGACGAAGTGCAGTTCAAGAACCTCGCCCTGGCGATCATCGACGAACAGCACCGCTTCGGTGTGCAGCAGCGTTTGGCGCTACGGCAAAAAGGCGTCGGCGGGCGGATGTGCCCGCATCAGCTGATCATGACCGCCACACCGATTCCGCGGACGCTAGCCATGAGCGCCTACGCCGACCTCGACACCTCGATCCTCGACGAACTGCCGCCCGGCCGAACCCCGGTGAACACGGTATTGGTCACCGATACCCGACGTGTCGAAGTCATCGAGCGGGTGCGCGGCGCCTGTGCCGAAGGGCGTCAGGCCTATTGGGTGTGCACGCTGATTGAAGAGTCGGAAGAGCTGACCTGCCAGGCCGCCGAGACCACTTACGAAGACCTCACCGCAGCACTGGGCGAACTGAAAGTTGGCCTGATCCACGGCCGCA
This sequence comes from Pseudomonas sp. LBUM1660, assembly GCF_059695935.1. Lineage (NCBI taxonomy): Bacteria > Pseudomonadati > Pseudomonadota > Gammaproteobacteria > Pseudomonadales > Pseudomonadaceae > Pseudomonas > Pseudomonas sp. LBUM1660. Next base: position 6,195,137 of record NZ_CP166795.1, read on the forward strand.
TGAAGCCCGCCGAGAAAGCCGCCGTCATGGCCGAATTCAAGGCCGGCAACCTGCAACTGCTGGTCGCCACCACCGTGATCGAAGTCGGCGTCGATGTGCCAAACGCCAGCCTGATGATCATCGAAAACCCCGAGCGCCTTGGCCTCGCACAACTGCACCAATTGCGCGGCCGTGTCGGTCGAGGCAGCGCCGCCAGCCATTGCGTGCTGCTTTACCATCCGCCGCTGTCGCAGATCGGCCGCCAGCGCCTGGGCATCATGCGCGAAACCAACGACGGTTTTGTCATCGCCGAAAAAGACCTCGAACTGCGCGGCCCCGGCGAAATGCTCGGCACGCGCCAGACCGGCCTGCTGCAATTCAAGGTCGCCGACCTGATGCGCGACGCCGATTTGCTGCCCGCCGTGCGCGATGCCGCCCAGGCCTTGCTGGAACGCTGGCCGGACCATGTCAGCCCGTTGCTTGACCGCTGGCTGCGCCATGGGCAGCAATACGGCCAAGTGTGAGCACCGTCGCAGTTTGTGGACGATGCTTTTAAACAAGCTGGTTATACTCCTGCAATTGTTTGAATACGGATACAGACCATGACTGAAGCTGCCCTCGCCCCGGAACCCCTGCACGCTCCGTCTGTTATTCGGCTGCTGCTGGGCAAGTTGGGCATTGCCTACCAAGAAGTGCTCGACCACCACGGCCTCAACGCCTCGCGCAAAGTGCAGGCCGTTCTGGTGGACGACGCGGTCGGCGCCTTGATGGTGCTGTTCCCGCAAAGCCAGTTGCTGGACCTCAACCGCCTCGCCGAACTGACCGGTCGCCGCCTCACCGCCGTGCCCACAGAACGCCTTGTGAAAATGCTCGGCAAGCACAACCTGAGCCTACTGCCCGGCCTGCCGGCGCTGACCAGTTCGCCGTGCCTGTACGAAGAAAGCCTGCTGCGCGAACCGAAATTGCTGATCAACTCGGGCGAGCCGGGCCTGCTGCTGGAAATCACCCGCGAAGATTTCAAGAGCATGCTGACCAAGGCCAGCGCCGCCAACTTCGGCGAGAACCTGACCAGCATCCGCCCGAACCTCGACCGCCCCGACGATGACCGCCAGGAAATCACCCAGGCCGTCCAGGCGTTCACCGCGCGACGCATCCAGCAACGTCTGGAAGAGACCATCGAGATTCCGCCGCTGGCCGAGACCGCGCAGAAAATCATCAAGTTGCGGGTCGACCCCAACGCCACCATCGACGACATCACCGGCGTGGTCGAAACCGACCCGGCGCTGGCCGCCCAAGTCGTCAGCTGGGCCGCGTCGCCGTACTACGCCTCGCCGGGCAAAATTCGTTCAGTGGAAGACGCGATCGTGCGCGTGCTGGGTTTCGACCTGGTGATCAACCTCGCGCTGGGCCTGGCCCTGGGCAAAACCCTGAGCCTGCCCAAAGACCACCCGCAACACACCACGCCGTACTGGCAGCAATCGATCTACACCGCCGCCGTCATCGAAGGCCTGACCCGCGCCATGCCCCGCGCCCAGCGCCCGGAAGCCGGCCTGACCTACCTCGCCGGCCTGCTGCACAACTTCGGCTACTTGCTGCTGGCGCACGTGTTCCCGCCGCACTTCTCGCTGATCTGCCGCCACCTGGAAGTCAACCCGCACCTGTGCCACAGCTACGTCGAGCAACACCTGCTCGGCATCAGCCGCGAACAGATCGGCTCCTGGCTGATGCGCTACTGGGACATGCCCGAAGAACTCGCCACCGCGTTACGCTTCCAGCACGATCCGAGCTACGACGGCGACTATGCCGAGTATCCGAACCTGGTGTGTTTGGCAGTGCGATTGCTGCGTGGACGCGGGATTGGCTCCGGCCCCGACGAGGACATCCCGGACGCATTGCTGGAACGCGTAGGCCTGACTCGCGACAAGGCCAACGACGTCGTCAGCAAAGTGCTTGAAGCCGAAGTCCTGCTGCGCGAACTGGCTTCGCAATTCAGCCAGGCCTAAAGCACTACGGGCAAGCCCACTCCCACAGGATTTACGCAATCCCTGTAGGAGCGAGGCTTGCCCGCGAAGAATCCACCTCGGTATCTCTGAATCACCACACCTCTGTGGCGAGGGAGCTTGCTCCCGCTCGACTGCGCAGCAGTCGCAACCCAGCCAACGCAGTGTGTCAGATACAACCGAGGTCTCAGACTGTAGGGCCGCTCCGCAGCCCAGCGGGAGCAAGCTCCCTCGCCACAGGGTTAATCATCGACCTCAAGCCTTGGCTTTAGCCTTCGCCTTCCGCGGCTTCAAATACTTGGTCAACCCCTGAAACCAGATCACCAGCGCCGGATTCCCCTTGATCTGAATCGACTTGTCCTGAATCCCCGTCATAAACGCCAACTGCTTGTTCTTCGCCTGCATCGTGGCAAAGCCATACGCCGCATCCTTGAACGCAATCGCAAACGCCGGCTCGGCATACACGCCCGACTTGCTGGTAATGCGCTGATCCTTCACAAAGAAATGCCGCGCCACTTTCCCGTCCAGGGTCTGTAGTTGGAACACCAATTCCTTGTCACCCAACTGCTGCTGAAACGCAGGATTAGTCCGACTGGCCTTACCCATCAACAAACCCAGTATCCACAGAAGAAAACGAAATTTCATGCGCACAGCCTCAAGAGAAAAGTGAACGGCCGGCGCAGTGTAGCGGCTTCAAGCGAGAACGCCACTGTTGTGCAGTGATAGAAGAAGATGCCGTAGTTTTTGACGCTGATGACTACCAAGTCATTGACGAACCGAGGGTGTTTAAAAGCGTGAAGATTTTGATCTTTCTACGCTCGACGCCATCGGATATTTCCTTCAATACGTGGTGCTGTTCGTGAACTAGGCAGCCTTGGGCTTCACCGATAGGCTTTGTTCGTCACCGCAAAATCGGTGACACGGGCGTGCAAGTCCGGGATCGGCACACAATCGGTTATGGCTATTCATCGAGCGTTTTCTTATGCTCGCGAATTGTTATGGCGGCTGTGTGTGGGAGGCCTTCGGGTCTGCCGGTTTGCCGATTCCGGTCTTGCACACCTATACACAGCTGCCACCTCATTCGAAGCGCAAGCGAAACGGTGATTAGCTCCTAATATCGGTACTACTCATATGATCAAGCCAACACCCAATCCACCAGAAAACGAAGCCACCTCCCCCTACGAATCCCTCGATTCGAAGAAACTCCACGAAGCCGCCGAACGCGCCCTCGACCACCATTTCGCCCCACCACCCGGCGACAAACCCAAGCCTCGCAAAGGCAACCTCTTCGCCGTCTCCCCCGACATCGACACCGAAGCCCTCCTGGTCAACGCCTCGGAAGACCTGCTGTCCATCAGCGCCATCGCCGCCAACCTGGCCGACGACGTGGACGGTGCACGACGCTCCTTAGCCTTGGCGCTCAGCAGATTGGCGGATGGGGTCCGGTTGTTGGTGGAGCGAGCGCTGGATCACATTGATTCGCCGGATCCGGCGGAGCATCGGGCGAAGGTGTAGTAGGAAATGAGGGGATGGGTTTATTCATAAAACCCATCCCCTTTTATCTAATTCGCCAACTTCAAAAGCCGATGCATCAAGGCCTGGGTGGGATTCCAATCACTCATTATCTGTAGAAGCCCCTTATTTCGACTTTTTTCGTAATCGTCCGCGCCCTCCGGAACGATCAGCTCATCCCACACTAAGTAGACCTTCGCAACAATGCCCGTTTGCACGTAATACGCGGGCGAATCTCCTCGCCTATCCGTTTCAAAATAGACAGGAACCGGGTTATTTGAGAACACCACTGCCATGTTTGCGTGCTTCACAGGTGAGTCTGGGCCAGCAAGAATCCTGACTTGAATGAGCGAAATCCGAGGAAACAGCGTCATCCAAGGATCACCGACTTGGCCAAGATCAACGATGCCTGGGAGGATTAGAGCGCGCAGCGTGAAGTCACCCAACTCCCATTCGTCTCCACCTGCATGCAGAGAAACAACGGGCTCCTGATCAGAAAAATCGGTGATCTCCTGGCTGACCAGAGCAGTGTCATTCTCGACACGGTTTTCTACGACAACGCTCGGGGTACCGCTATCGCGACCGGCATCACCGCATGCGCCGAGCAGAAGAAACGTAAGTAACCAGAAAAGCCTCATCATCAATACGATTCCTGACCATCAACTTCAATTTTTGGAGGTTGCCAGCTCTCTTCAATATCTTCTCCCGCCGCATGCGCTAGCTTTCCGAAACAAGGGGGACAAGTAATAAATCTGTCCACTTTTTGGTCCCTTTTAAATAACAAACGGGGGATGGGTTTAGCATAAAAAACCCATCCCTTCCCCGCGCTATGGACGACTGTCTTTCGGGCAGAAAACAGCGACTACTCCGCTTATGAGACTCAAGACAAACAACACCCATGCCACGGTGAAGGCAACATCAAGGCCGCTGGATATGCTTCCGCTGCCGGTCGCTCCGGCAGCGATCCCCCCGAGCCCCAGCACTGCACTGAATATCGAAAGGGCTAACAACACAGCCGCCAAAATCCCCAAGGTTTTACGCATTACAGTGCTCCTTCATTCGTCGAGTCCTTCATGGACATGCTTGAGTCGAAAACTGTGCACCGCGAGTTTTAGCGGGATGCTTTTCTCTGACGCAGAGTCTCTCATTTCGTCGCAGGATTAGTAGTCGTCATTACGTCCCGTGGGCTTCCAGTTGATGTCTTTATCGGCGTGATAACCCTGAACAGGGTGTGGAGGAAGTGGGTAGCCCTTTGCCAAGTTAGGCAACCGCAGATCAGGATCGCGGTAGAAGTGACTCGATATATCATCATAGACTTTCGCCAATTTGGCATTCTTCGGATAACCGTTCAGCCCCTCTTGGAAAACATCTCTAACTTCCATAGCTCCTTTATCCTCCCCGAAGGCAGCAGCGAGCTGATAATAGTGCATAGCTACCGGGTAATTTTTATCTATCCCCTGATAGTACGTGCCCAATTTGTAATTAGCGTCGGCATAACCTTGCTTAGCGGCACACTTTATATAATCCAGGCCGACGGCATCTCTGTTCTTATCATATACATATATGTATCCGATTCTAGTTTGCGCCTGCGGGCTTCCTAGATCAGCCGCCTTGATTAGGAAGAGCATGGCATTCTTATCGGACTGCACAATGCCAACGCCTCGTTGGGTCATCACACTCATATCGTAATAACCCAAGGGTACCTGTAACTTCACCATATCCATATATAGACCGATAGCTTTATTTGTATCCTTGGCAACCCCATCGCCGCGCAGATAAAGTTCGGCGAAATTGTGCATAGCCTTCCAGTGATTTTTTTCTGCCGCTAGCTGATAAAGCCGTGTGACTTCCGTCCAGTTTTCGGGGCGCTCTTTACTCATAGAGCGTCCCTGTTGAAACCACTGTTCCGCCTGTTGATTCAAAGGAGGAGCAGTATCTTGTTCATGGACACACTTGAATTCGTCAGCCACAACAAGTCCACTGGCACTTAAAAAGCCCACAGCTAGCAATGCTTTAATAATCGTCATTACGCCCAGCCGGTTTCCAGTTGATATCTTTATCGCCGTGATAGCCCTGAACTGGATTTGGAGGTAATGGGTGGCTTTTCGCTAGGCTTGGAAAACGAAGTTCCGGATTATTCGACAGCTGGTTTGATATTTCATAATAAGCATCTTCAAGTTTCTTATTTTTCTGATAAGAAAACAGTCCACCCCGAAACACACTTTCGATTTGCATAGCACCTTTCCGCTCACCTAAGGCAGCAGCCTTTTGATAATAATGCAATGCAACAGGATAATTTCTATCAACTATTTTGTAGTATGCGGCCAATTCGTAATTTGCCTTCGCATCATCTTGATTCGCCGCACAGCGCAAATAAGACACCCCTAGTCGATATTTCTTCAGGTCGTAAATATAAATATTTCCCAGCCTGGTCTGTGCTAGCGGGCTCCCCAAATCCCCAGCCTTAAGCAAAAACATCATGGCGTCTTTTTCGGACTGCACTAATCCGAAACCACGCTGGGTCATCACACCCATATTGTAATAACCCAACGGTACCTTTAACTTCACCATTTCCATGTATAGGTCGATAGCTTTATTTGTATCCTTGACAACCCCGTCACCGCGCAAATAAAGCTCGGCGAGATTGTGCATGGCCTTCCAATGATTTTTCTCTACCGCTTGCTGATAGAGCCGGGCGACTTCTGCCCAGTTTACAGGGCGCTCTTTACTCATAGAGCGTCCCTGTTGAAACCACTGCTCCGCCTGTGGACTCAAAGTCGGAGCAGTATCTTGTTCATGGACGCACTTGAATTCGTCGGCTACAACAAGCCCACTGAAACTTAAAAAGCCCGCAATCAGCAGCGCATTAATAATCGTCATCACGCCCAGTAGGTTTCCAATTGATATCTTTATCGCCGTGGTAGCCCTGAACAGGATGTGGCGGCAGCGGATAATCTTTCGATAAATCAGGAAAGCGAAGATCTGGATTCTTGTATAGCTGGCTAGAGATATTGCTATATGCTTTCGCCATTTTCTCATTTTTTTCGTAGCCGAAATTGCCTTCCTCAAAAGTACTATCAATAACTAACGCAGCTTTGCGCACGCCTAACGCTACCGCACGCTGATAATAGTGCATGGCAACAGGGTAATTAGCATCAATATTGCTATTATATGAAGCTATCTTGTACGTCGCATCTGAATAATCTTGCTCATCTGCGCACTTAAGGTACCTAAGCCCCAAAGCGTCTTTGTTTTTATCGTATATATAGATATACCCAATCCGTGTTTGCGCATGCGGGCTTCCAAGATCTGCTGCTTTTATCAAAAAAAGCATAGCGTCTTTATCGGACTGCACCACTCCGACACCACGCCGAGTCATCACACTCATATCGTAATAACCCAAGGGCACCTGCAACTTCACCATCTCCATATAAAGGTCAATAGCTTTATTTGTATCCTTGACAACCCCGTCGCCAAGCAAATAAAGCTCGGCAAGATTGTGCATAGCCTTCCAGTGATTTTTTTCTGCCGCTTGTTGATAGAACCGAGCGACTTCCGTCCAATTTGCAGGGCGCTCTTTACTGATAGACCGTCCTTCTTGAAACCACTGCTCCGCCTGTTGATTCAAAGACGGAGCAGTATCCTGTTCATGGACACACTTGAATTCGTCAGCCACAACAAGCCCACTGGCACTTACTAAGCCCGCAGCTAGCAATGCTTTAATAATCGTCATTACGCCCAGCCGGTTTCCAGTTGATATCTTTATCGCCGTGATAGCCCTGAACAGGGTGTGGCGGCAGTGGATAATCTTTGGCGAGATTTGGAAACAACAGTTCGGGGTTACTATAAAGCTTGCTAGACACTGCACTGTAATTGCTAGCTAGCCCTTCATCTTTCTTATATCCGAACTTTCCAAAATTAAAAGTATTTTCAATTGCCAAGAACCCTTTCGCATATCCTAATGCAGCCGCACGCTGGTAGAAGTGCATGGCAACTGGATAGTTCCTATCAGTGACTTCGTAATACTCAGCCAGCTCATAGTTAGCCTTCGCGTCATCTTGATGAGCTGCACAGCGCAAATAAGTTGCGCCCAAACTAACTTTTTTCAGCTTATATATGTATGTATTTCCCAACACAGTCTGAGCCAATGGACTTCCCATGTCGCCCGCTTTCAGCAGAAATAACATGGCATCTTTATCAGACTGCACGACGCCTACACCTCGCTGGGTCATCACACTCATGTCGTAATAGCCCAACGGGACATTTAGGCTTACCATTTTCATATAAAGATCGATAGCCTTATTAGTATCCTTACTAACACCATCCCCCCTAAGATACAACTCAGCCAAATTATGCATTGCTTTCCAATGGTCCTTATCAACCGATCGTTGATATAAACTGGCTACTTCCGGCCAGTCGGGCAGCCGCTCTTTACTTATAGCTCTAGCTTGTTTAAACCATTGGTCCGCCTGCTGATCCAGAGGTGGCGCGGTATCTTTCTCATGAACACATTTAAACTCATCAGCCATGGCAACAGCCCCAAATAGATAAAAAAATACAACCGGCAAATAGTTAATCAACAGCTTTCGCATAAGGCGTCACCACATCCCAAAATCTGACTAAATTTCCATCTAACGGAAGATTACTTTGTTGATTTTTCCAGTTCCTATCAATAACTGACTCCCAGTTATTGTAGTCTTTCATAATATTCTGTTGTGACGAGGGGGTATTTGTTACTACCGGCACCCCCGAATGCATCGCCCACAACCGTTCTCTCCAAGTCCGCGTCGTTTTCGGACTAGGCATAGCAATGTTCAATTCAGAGTCGGTCTGCAAGCTGCGTAAATTTATATTCGCCGAACCCAAGGTGAAAAACAGATCATCAACCAACAGCAATTTGCTGTGCACATAAATTGACTTGTACTGCGCCGTGCCCTGTTCAGGGCCTAGGTGCTCTTCGATGGCCTTATCCGTTTGCCGCTCTGTGCTGGTTTTTCCGGCCACCGGAGCGCCACTGTCCTTGCAGCTGACCAGGGTGGCAACGATGATTTTGAGCCCCTTTGGCGGGATCAGTTCAGGTTCCAGTTCGCGAGCCGCCGCCTGGTTGTAGTGCTTGTTGGGGTCCGTTTCGATCAAGTCGTCGGCGCGGCTGGAGTCGATGTTCTCCTTGGCCATTTGCGCTTTCACGGCGGCCAGTTGCTGATCGCGCTGAGGCGAGCTGGGTTGGGCCGTCAACTCACGTTCGCGAAGCGCGAGTTGACGCTGGTCGTATTTGAGATCGCGGTGAGCCAAGGGCATCAGCTCTCCCTGCCCGAGGGTATCCAGCGTCTCGTGAGTGGTGCTTGAGAAGTGACCGCTTTCCGGGTTGTTGGTCACCACAAACAGGTACAGGTCTTGAAGCTTGCCTGCGGCGGTGTAGTCGGCCGCGGTTTTTTTCAGGCGTTCGGCCAAAGGTTTGTAGCGGAAATACTGGTTCTCGATGTAGGCGTACTGGTGCACGTTGCCCAGTGCCTTTTCATACACTTCGAGAATGGTGGTTTCCGGTCCTTCTTCTGGCTGGGTTCTGCAGATTTGCGCAGGTTCACCGCCATTGCAGATGAGGCTCAATGGCTTGACCACTTTTCGCTGGTCGATCAAGGAGCCGCTGAAGGCACGTTTTATCCAATTGGTGCCCTTGTCCCAGGCATTGCAAAAGTTGTGGTTGAGGTCGAACAGCACCGGGCCACGCACATGCAGGGAGAGGTCTTGCCAGGGGCCGAAGCCTTGGTCGCGCTTGCCGTTCTGGTCGTCGAAGGCATGCTCGGTGGTGTCCCAATAGTTGCGCTGCAGGTTGTGCCCCATAACGAAGCCTTCGGCCGTTTGCGGGTCCATGTAGTCGATCACCAGGGTTTTCTGGTGATGGCTGGGAAACAGGCCGAGTGCGAGCATCTGGATAAAAGGCACATCCGGGGACTCGTTTTTCATCAAGCGCCACAGAATGGCAAGACGCCCGTAATGGACCCGCAAGCCGTTTTCGTCGTCGTAGGTCAGTTCGCCCGCCCAGTTGAAGTCCCGCGTGCGAAATTCGATATTGCGTGCCTCACTGCTGTGCACCCAACGGTGCCAGTCACGCGTTTTGATCTGCTCGTTCGGATCTTGCACTGTTCCGCCCGAATCACTGCCCTTGGTGTAGCCACTGTCCAGCGCATCCAGGTCGATCTGGATCTTGATCAACCTGTCACGCGAAGCGCGCCTGCCACTTTCGTCGCTGGGTGAAAGCTTGGCCAGCTTTGCTTGCTCTTCCTGCTGCTTTTGCAGGAGTTTCTGGCGTTTGGCGTCTCGCCCGCTGGTGTCCGCAGGCTGGCCTTGGGTCATACCCGAGCCCATCGACGTTCCGCCAGAACCGTTCCAGCCTTCACCGATGACCGAGTTTTCCCCGAGCTGGGCCAGTCGGTTGTTCCAAATCAGCACTCGCACTTCCACGCCCTGATCAGCCTTTTTCTTGAGCAGCTCGCCCAGGCTGAGGCTATCGGCCGAGCCACGATTGAGGCGCAGGCCCGGGTCAAACCCCCAGCTGATGAGGTCGATGCTGCGCTTGGCCTTCTGTATGCACTCATACACTTTGCCGAACGCTTCTTCGCCACACACCAGCGGGGTAACGATGTTGCCCGCCGGGCGTGGCGGGCTCAGCGGATTGTTTTTGTGCGCGAACCAGTCGGCACTCAGGGTCGCGGTGCTTTCTGCAACCGAAAGCGATAATTTTTGGTCGAGGTAGGTCATTCAAGTAACTCCTTTTACGCCTTCGGCTCGCTTTGATCCGCCCACAGATGGCGAAACACGTCGCTGATGTTCGCAGCTTCCAGCGACGCCGCTCCCTCAGGAAAATCACGGTAGCCTTCGCGCCCCAGCCGTTCAGTACGGTGGCGCGTCTGGTCGGTAGATTCTTCACTCATGTCCATGCTGAAACGATGGCCGTTGATGGTTTCCACGACATAGTTGCGGGTACCCGGAATGTGCTGGAACACCACGTTGCCCTGCTCATCACTGAAGCCTTTGCTGATCGGCGCGCCATCCGCGTAGAGCTGATAGGGCTCATCGGCATAACCGGGCATGTTCGGTAACGGTGCGATGCGCAGGCGCAGTTGTCCGGGTGGTGTTTCCTTCAATGGATTGGCCAACGCCTGATCCATCAAACTCCCCGCCTTATCCTTATCCGCCGCTCCCGGCAGCACCGGTGGCTTGATACCAATCCCGGTGCCGCTGCCCGCCGAACCGCCGGCATTAATCTTCACCACCGGCCCAACAACCGTCACCCCACCCGCATCCAGCTTGATAAAGCTCCCTCCCCCCAAAATGGTGAGTTCGCTGCCAGCCTCGATAACAATCTTCGCCCCAGCCTTCAGATGAATCTCTTTCCCAACACTCGTCAGCTGCGCAGTCCCGAGCTTCACATGCTGGTTCTGCCCAATCGTCAGGTGATCATCCAGCCTCGCTTCAACTTTGCGGTCGGCGATGGTGGTGCGGTGTTCTTCGGCTTTCAGTTCGGTGTAGGTGTTCTTCACCACCGTGTCATGTCGCTCATTGCCGACGCGAATTTTCTGATCGTGCTCAATGTTTTCATCCCAATCCCGCTGGGCATGAATAAATATCTGCTCCGCACCTTTCTTGTCTTCAATCCGCAGTTCATTGAACCCACCGCCCCCCGGGGAGCTGAGGGTTTTGAACACGGTGCGAGTCTTGTTCGCTGGCAACTCGTAGGGAACCTGGTTTTCCTTGTGGTACAGGCACCCCGTCACCAACGGTTGATCGGGGTCGCCTTCGAGGAAGGTGACGAGGACTTCCATGCCGATGCGCGGGATAACGATCGCGCCATAGCGATCCCCGGCCCAACTCGAAGAAACGCGCATCCAGCAGCTGGTTTTGTCGTCGGCCTGGCCTTCGCGGTCCCAGTGGAATTGCACTTTGATGCGGCCGTATTGGTCGCAGTGAATCTCTTCGCCTTTGGGCCCGGTGACCATGGCGGTCTGGCTGCCGAGGACGCGCGGCTTCGGATGTTCCAGCGCAGGACGGTAGAACACGGTCCATGGGGTGGCGAGGAAGCGGTTGCGGTAGCCCTGGTGGAAGTCATCTTTGTTGTCGGTGGTGTCGCTGGTCACGGACTCTTCGAGGACTTGCGGTTGTTTGCCTTCGTGGACGATTTCGGTGAGCAGCCAGAGGTCGTTCCACTCGGTGCGCGGGTGGTCGGACATTTCCAGGAAGTGGCCGCTGATCAGTTTGGTCTGGTCGCCGTGGCCTTCGGCTTGCTGGTAGTCGGCGCGGTGGCGCTCGAGGGCGCGTTGGCTGAGGAATTTGCCGCGCGCGCGGTCGAGGAAGCGGCCGGGGTAGTCGTAATCTTCCAGATCCGGTTCGGTGCTTTCGCCGTCAGGCTTGTAGGCGGCTTCGAGTTGCAGGCGTGGTTTTTCGAAGTCGTAGTCGCGGCGGGTGACGCGGCCGGTGCGGGTTTCCAGGCGCAGTTTGAAGCCTTTGATGACGGGCTCGTCGGCGACCATGCCGCTGCCTTGGACGTAGGCGGTGGGCTGGCCGAGTTTTGGAAACACTGTCTGGTCATCGCCGAACACCAGCAGATGGCCTTTCTCGCTGTGCTGGAAGTGGTAGTGAATGCCTTCCTCTTCGCACAGGCGCTGGACGAAGTGCAGGTCGGTTTCGTCGTATTGCACGCAGTAGTCGCGGTCCGGGCAGGGTTGGCTGAGCTGGAAGCGGTAGGCGTTGCCCTTGATGCCGTGTTCGTCGAGGATCAGCGCGATGATTTTCGGCGCGGACATCTGCTGGTAGATGCGCTGGTTGGTGCGGTGATGCAGGTATTGCAGTTGCGGCACCAGGGAGATTTTGTAGCGGGTCAGTCGCTTGCCGGCGTCACCTTGGGCGACGCGGTAGATCTGGCCGTGAATGCCGGAGCCTTGCGGATCGAACGCCAGGAACGCCTGTTTGTGCAGGAGTTTTTCCAGGTCCAGATCGGGGTTTTCGCTGACCAGCTCCAGGTCGAAGCGATACGGCTGGCTGATGCCTTCGGTGCCGGTGAACGACAGCACTTGCAGGTCGCCCACATAGTCTTCGACGGTCAGGCTGAAGTGGGTTTCGTTAGCGGAGTTGAACATTGCTTGCTCCCTGTTCGGTGGTCATCCGTTACGTCGACAGGTCGTCGCTGTCAGACCGATCTATTACATGCCGCAACTATTTAAACGGAATCACGGCCTTTTGATTTTGCCCCTACAGGGATGTCATGTTTATCGGACATTTCCTGCAAGACGTGGGGCTGTTCATGAACTATTCGCCCCTCACTTTCACCGCTAACCTTTACTTGTCATCGCAAAAAACGGTGACACGGACGTGCAAGTCCGGGTAAAAGACGACGCACAACGTCATTGGTCGCTGGTCGAGCAGAGTCCTGCTCGTGGCACCTGTTTTATGGCGGCTGTGCGTGGGAGATCTTTCTTTCGAGAGCGATCTGCCGGGGTCCGTCTGCCCGGTCTTGCACACCTGCGCACAGTTGCCACCATATTCGCGTGCAAGCGAACGGTGGTGGCTCCCAAAATACAGATGGAGATACATACATGTTCAAGGTCACGCCCAACCCGCCAGACAAATCTGGCACCTCTACTGAAGAATTCCTCGACACCGAAAAACTCAATAAAGAAGCTGTTGACCGCGCTTTCGCCCATTACTTCCCCCCGGCCAACGAAAAACCAGCCAAACGTCGTAAAGGCAATCTCTTCACCGTCTCCCCCGATATCGACACTGAAGCTCTGTTGGCCAACGCCTCCGAAGACCTGCTGTCCATAAGCGCTATCGCCGCCGATCTGGCGGACGATGTGGAAGGCACTCGGCGATCCGTAGCCTTGGCGCTGAGCAGGATGGCGGATGGAGTACAACTTTTGGTGGAACGAGCTTTGGACCGTCTGGATGAGTTAGAGATGAAAGTGCAACAAGTTAAAACATAAGAGAAGTAAGGGGATGGATTTACTTTCGAAATAAATCCATCCTCTTATCTCACCTATCTGACTTGCTCCATAATCGGCGCTTTGTAGCTTTCATCTATCTTCACCCCAGCGGCTCGAGCTCGATCTTCTGTTTCCGAACGCCGTTGGAGGAGCTGTTGCAAATGAGCTGGAAATAACTCTTTCCATCTAGGTCGAACTGCCTCCTCGAAGTCCGTCCTCCAGAAATTATCCAGAGACTTGAACTCGATTTTTACAAGGTATACACCTGTCCGGGATGGATCAGTGGCGGAATTTCTTCTTTGTACTTTGACATGGCTAATGTAGTGACCACTGTACAAATACCAATCATAAAACCCATCACCTGCCAGCCAGTCGTCCAAACTCATTTCGTGATCAGGATCAAACAACGGATGGCTTAATGGCGTTCCGCCAAAAACATCATCCTTCCAGTCAAATTTATTTAACTCCGAGCTGGAAATGCGAGGATCGGAAGAAAAATAATATTTCCTCCAACCGCCGGCTTTGAGGTCAGATATCAATTTGTATACAAGCTTCTTATTTTCTTCATGAGAACTATTATCTGGCAATCCTCGGAGAGTCATCACAACCTCTTCAACATCCTGAGTTACATCGCCATCTACGACAACATTAAGACCTATCACTTGTTTTATTTCGAGAGTACTGTCTGGCTGAGTGACGGTTACGTTCATCAACGCTTGATCCTTACCTCCGCGCCTAATTTCATACCAGCACATGTTTACCGCATCCAAGCAATCGGAGGTGAATTCTAATGGGCCTTTCTTCAATAGGGTCTCGACAGGGCTACCCAATTCGACACTCATGTTAACTGCTTCATTTTTCATTTCATTGGCACCTTCATTTTTGGCGCTATCGCATCCAGCGAGACAGAGGAACGGTAAGATCCAATACCACTTCACGGTTTGTTTCTCCATCCAGATATCTCAGTAATCATTCTTTCCATGTATTCTTTTCTATTTATCATGAGCCCATGATATTTATCGGCGATTTGTTGAATAAATTCCATCCGATTCTGAGCGTTATATAAATCACCTTCATACATCTGCTCTCTCAGTTCTGGCTCTTTTACGTCGCAAGCTGTTGAAAATGCAGCTGACCGCAAAGGCACAAGCGGCATCCCTTCTGATTTTTTCTGGACATCAAGAATTGCTTTAAACACTGGATCTTCATATATAAGTGGTTGCAGTATATTTAGCTGCTCATGATTTGCCGTCGCAATGAGCGATTTATACTGAAGATCCTGCCTCTCTTTTCCCGGCGCCTTCCCCTCAACTTTTTTGATAGTTGAAAAGGCATCAGTTACTTCCTGCTTTATTTTAAAATTATCAATGACACCCAAAGACTCCTGAGCCCATGGCAGAATTTTCAAACCTGTTTTTATTATCTCTTCAAACTTTTCACTATTACGACCTCCCGAACAACCTTCAAATTTGTTTGGGTACTTACTATAAAACCAATGCCAGCAAAAAATATCTTGAAACAACCAAAAATTACCTTTACCTAGACCATTCTTCCCAATATCAATCACGGGTTTACCAATAGGCATCGCAGCGGTAGCAATCTTTGTAAAATCTAGACCGCACATGACTTGCTTGCTTGCAAATGCAGCCAATCCCATCCAATAAAACCGCCCCTTAAATTCCTTCTTGCCGCCATCTTCTTCTTCCAAATAGAAAGAAGCATATACACCGGCAATACGGGCAGCACGGGTACTAAAGTCACCGACAAGCATCCATTTTGACTCACCGAACAGGTAGTACTCCTTCCTGTAGGTACTCAACCGTTTTATTGCGTGAAATTGCGCAAGAGACCACAAATGCGCGCACGTCGCCTCGATCTGTCGCGGGGGATCATTTTTGGCCTTGTTAATTTCAACTTTTGCCAAAGGGGTGGGTGCACTACTCATTTTTTTCGACTCCGTTCGTAATCATCTGCCCCATCAGGAACACCAAAGCTGTCCCATACAAGGTGGACGTCGGCAGTTTGTACTGAATCCGCTTTTACCTGAGGGGAGTGGCCATCAGCATCGCTGCGAAACCTCAACGGGGAAGCCGTGTTAGGCAAAATAAATGCGGCAGTAAGCCCCTCAACTGGATCACCAGAACTCGTTACGAATTGAATTTTTTCGTAATAGCTTTTAATCGCCTCATTCTTCAGCACACTGCCCGCCCGATCCTGATCAGCAATCATCGGCAGTCCGGGAACCAGAATCCCAATACCCGTTCCGCTTCCCGCCGCCCCCCCAGCGTTGATCTTCACAACTGGCCCCACCACGGTCACACCGCCAGCATCCAGCTTGATGAAGCTTCCTCCCGCTTTAACCGTAAGTTCCATCCCCGCCTCAATCACCATTTTGTCGCCGGATTTGAGGTGGATCTCTTTCCCCGCATAGGTCAACTGAGCTGTGCCGAGTTTGACGTGTTGATTTTGCCCCACAGACAGGTGGTCGTCGGCTTTCACTTCAACCTTACGATCAGCAATTGTGGTGCGATGCTCTTCAGCCTTGAGCTCGGTGTAGGTGTTCTTGACCACCGTATCGTGGCGTTCGTTACCCACGCGAATCTTCTGGTCATGCTCAATGTTTTCATCCCAATCCCGCTGGGCATGAATGAAGATCTGCTCTGCACCCTTCTTGTCTTCAATCCTCAGTTCATTGAACCCACCGCCCCCCGGTGAGCTGAGGGTTTTGAACACGGTGCGAGTCTTGTTGGCCGGCAATTCGTAGGGAACCTGGTTTTCCTTGTGATACAGGCAACCGGTCACCAGTGGCTGATCGGGGTCGCCCTCGAGGAAGGTGACGAGCACTTCCATCCCAATGCGCGGGATGACGATGGCGCCGTAGCGGTCGCCGGCCCAAGAGCTGGAGACGCGCATCCAGCAGCTGGTTTTGTCATCCGCCAACCCTTCGCGGTCCCAGTGGAATTGCACTTTGATGCGGCCGTACTGATCGCAGTGGATTTCTTCGCCTTTGGGGCCGGTGACCATGGCGGTCTGGCTGCCGAGGACGCGCGGCTTCGGATGTTCCAGCGCAGGACGGTAGAACACGGTCCATGGGGTGGCGAGGAAGCGGTTGCGGTAGCCCTGGTGGAAGTCATCTTTGTTGTCGGTGGTGTCGCTGGTCACGGACTCTTCGAGGACTTGCGGTTGTTTGCCTTCGTGGACGATTTCGGTGAGCAGCCAGAGGTCGTTCCACTCGGTGCGCGGGTGGTCGGACATTTCCAGGAAGTGGCCGCTGATCAGTTTGGTCTGGTCGCCGTGGCCTTCGGCTTGCTGGTAGTCGGCGCGGTGGCGTTCGAGGGCGCGTTGGCTGAGGAATTTGCCGCGCGCGCGGTCGAGGAAGCGGCCTGGGTAGTCGTAATCTTCCAGATCCGGTTCGGTGCTTTCGCCGTCAGGCTTGTAGGCGGCTTCGAGTTGCAGGCGTGGTTTTTCGAAGTCGTAGTCGCGGCGGGTGACTCGGCCGGTGCGGGTTTCCAGGCGCAGTTTGAAGCCTTTGATGACGGGCTCGTCGGCGACCATGCCGCTGCCTTGGACGTAGGCGGTGGGCTGGCCGAGTTTTGGAAACACTGTCTGGTCATCGCCGAACACCAGCAGATGGCCTTTCTCGCTGTGCTGGAAGTGGTAGTGAATGCCTTCCTCTTCGCACAGGCGCTGGACGAAGTGCAGGTCGGTTTCGTCGTATTGCACGCAGTAGTCGCGGTCCGGGCAGGGTTGGCTGAGCTGGAAGCGGTAGGCGTTGCCCTTGATGCCGTGTTCGTCGAGGATCAGCGCGATGATTTTCGGCGCGGACATCTGCTGGTAGATGCGCTGGTTGGTGCGGTGATGCAGGTATTGCAGTTGCGGCACCAGGGAGATTTTGTAGCGGGTCAGTCGCTTGCCGGCGTCACCTTGGGCGACGCGGTAGATCTGGCCGTGAACGCCGGAGCCTTGCGGATCGAACGCCAGGAACGCCTGTTTGTGCAGGAGTTTTTCCAGGTCCAGATCGGGGTTTTCGCTGACCAGTTCGAGGTCGAAGCGATACGGCTGGCTGATGCCTTCGGTGCCGGTGAACGACAGCACTTGCAGGTCGCCCACGTAGTCTTCGACGGTCAGGCTGAAATGCGTTTCGTTAGACGGGTTGAACATTGCTTGCTCCCTGTTCGGTAGTCATCCGTTACGCCCGCAGTCGCAGGCGCTGCAGCAAAGACGAAGTGGCGCCCATGGCGTCACGCAGTTGGGCGGCGGTGATGGTGCGCTTGGCCGCATCGAAAGCCAGCGCCGTTCGCAGGGCTGGCCAGCAGTGTTTCGGTAGATTGCGCGGTGCGTGCAGCTCGCGGTCGAGGTGCGCGTCGCGGGCCTCGACTGAAGACAAGCGACGGAACGGGTGTTTGCCGCCCGCCAGTTCGTAGAGCACGCAGGCCACGCCGTACACGTCGGCACTGGCCGACAGCGGTTGGCCTTCGAGCAGCTCCGGTGCGGCGTAGCCCGGGGTCCAGGCGTTGAAGCGGTCGCGGCTCAGGTGTGGCAGGCCGGGCAGGATGCCCTCCTCTGCCTGGCCGAGACCGAAGTCGAACAGGCGCA
Source organism: Pseudomonas sp. LBUM1660 (assembly GCF_059695935.1). Taxonomy (NCBI): domain Bacteria; kingdom Pseudomonadati; phylum Pseudomonadota; class Gammaproteobacteria; order Pseudomonadales; family Pseudomonadaceae; genus Pseudomonas; species Pseudomonas sp. LBUM1660. The sequence goes on from NZ_CP166795.1 coordinate 6,213,201, forward strand.
CGCCTTCTTCGCTGAGCATCACGTTGCTCGGTTTCATGTCACCGTGCAGCACGCCGCGAGCGTGGGCGTAGGCCAGCGCGTCGAGCAGCGGCAGCGCGATGTCGCGCAGTTCTTTCCACGGCAGGCCCAGGGGGCGCTCGCAGAGCAGTTTGTCCAGGGTCAGCCCACGCATGAGTTCCATGGTGATGAAGGCGCGCTGGCAGTCGGTGTCCACTTCAAAGCTGTGCAAGCGCAGCACGTTGTCGTGGCGCAGGCGCCGGATCAGGGCGAACTCGCTGTAGAGCAAGGCGCTGGCGTCCGGCGATTCGGCAAATTCTTCGCTGAGGATCTTCAGCGCGATGTAAGGGTCGGGATCGCCGAACTGTTCGCTCAGCAAGTCCCGTGCGCGGTAAACCGCGCCCATGCCGCCGGCACCGAGCAGACGCTCGATGCGGTAACGGCCCGCGAGCACGTCGGGCATTTCGCCGACACTGGCCTTGGTCGGCGCCAGTGCAGGTTCCGCCTGATGAGATTTGGCGAACGCAAAGTAAGTCAGGTTATTGGCTTCCTCGTCGGTCACCAGCAGGTCGTCGAGCGGCGGCATGAGTTGGGTCATTGTCGGATCACCACGGCAGTCAGGTTGTCCCGGGCCGAGCCACGCAGGGCGCCGTCGAACAGACGCTCAAGCGCAACGTGCGGCGCGGTCAGGCTCAGGGCATTGCCCAGGGCATCGCTGCTGAGCCCTTGGTACAAACCGTCGCTGCACAACAGGAACGTATCGCCGGGGTAAACCTCGACCTCGAGCACGTCCAGCGTCAGCACATCGGCGGCCCCGACCGCACGGGTCAGGGCATGGGCCGACGGATGCGCACGGGCGTCTTCGACGCTCATGTTTTGCTCGTCGATCAGTTGCTGTTGCAGCGAATGGTCCTTGGACAGCTGATACAAGCGCTGGCCACGCCACAGGTAGCAACGGCTGTCGCCGGCCCAGATGCAGGCCGCGCGATTGCCTTCCACCAGCAGCGCCACCACGGTGCTGCCCATGATGCTGTCGTGGCGTCCGGCGGTGACGGTCAACTCCTGGCCCAAGCGGCGATTCAACCAGTGCAGGCACTGGCGGATACCTTTGAGTCGTTCGTCGAAGTCGTCCTGCACCGGCAATTCCGCCAGGCTGGCGACGATCAACTGGCTGGCAATGTCGCCCCCCTGATGACCGCCCATGCCGTCCGCGACCACCCACAGCCCCTGCTGTGGACAGTCGAGAAAAGCATCTTCGTTGCGCGCCCGAACCTTGCCCGGATCGGTACGCGCAGCGCTGCGCCAGGGACTGGCAACCAGCATCAGAGCTGCACCGGCATACGGAAGGTGCGCAGCACGCCCATGTCGAACGGGTTCGGTGTGCGCTGGCTGCTGAGCAGGTAATTGGCGCGCAGGCCACCCACGTCAGCTTTGAGTACCAGCACATCGCGACCGCTCAAGTACTCGGTCTGCATCAGGTCGAACAGACGAAACAGCGACCATGGGCCGGTGTTCTTTTCGATACCGATCGGGCGGCCGGCCATTTTGTCGAGGACCAGGCTGGTGCGACCGTCTTCAGCGTCGGTCGGCCATTTGAACGACACCGGCACGATCGGGCCGTGGCGGTATTCGATGGTCTTGTCGCCAAACTTGAACTCGGAACGGCTGACGGCCGGGTCGAGGGTGTACGGCTCCAGTTTGAACTGCACTTGCGGCTCGGCCGGGTTGACCGAGAAGAAGCTCTGGCGAATCACTTGGGCCGCAGCCATCTGGTCGAGGTAGACCTTGGAGATCGGCATGCTGTGGCCGTCGATGGTGCGCAGGCGGTAGTTGCCCGGATCGCCACTGACGAATGGACGCATGTAGGTCTCGAAGAAGCGATCGTTGATGCCCTGCGCCTTGAAGAACTCGCGGAAGTCGCTGATCGCAACGTCGCTGGTGCTGTGGGCGCTGAACGGGTATCGCTTGTTGATCGCCTTGCCGTAGAAGCTGTACAGCTCGCTCTGATAACGCTGGTTCAGGTACTGGTAGGAATCGTTCAGCACCAGACGCCAGGTATCTTCGGCCAGGACGTTGAACCAGACGCTGACCGGACGCGGCAGACGGTTGGAGGCATTGCGCAAGTTGCTCAGCGCATCACGCTGGCCGCTCATGCGGGTTTTGGCCATTTCGAACGCGGCCTGATCCGGGGAACTGGCACGCGCCAGGCTCGCCAGTTGCAGTTGCAGGTCGTTGAGCGCCGTCAGTGCCGGGGTCAAATCAGCGGCTGGGCCGTTGTTGTCATCCAGCAGACGGTGCAGCGGTTCGAAGCGGCGTTGCAGGGATTTCTTCGCGGTGTCTGGCAGGTTCTTGATCGCGGCCATCTCCGAGGCCTGGTCCGCTGCGGCAGACGCCAGTTTGCCCAGCTTGCCCAATTTGCCTTTCTGATCGGCCAGTGCTCCGGCGGCATCAGCCGCTTGATCAGCCGGTTCGGCTTCTGCCGGGAACCGGGTGTTCTCGCGCACTTCCACCAGCAGTTGCAGCACTGGGGAGTTGGCGGAAGTCAGGCCCGCCAGTTGCTCGGCGCCCTCGCCCGCATCGTTGATCGGTGGCAGGGCAACCTGGCCGACTGCTTCGCTCCAGAAGTTGGCGTAGTCGCGGAAGTACAGTTGCTCCAGTTCGACCATCAGACGACGCAAGTCCATGCCGCTGATGCCCGAGCCTTCGCCCAGTACCCAGTTGTCACGCAGGATGTCGGTGACCAGCGCACTGCCCTGAACCGAGAAATACTGCTGATAACCCTGTTGGGTGTAGAAGCCCGGGATCACGTAATCGGTGCCGACAAACAGCGAAGCCTGCGGACCGATGTGTTGGCTCAAACGGTATTCCGGCAGGTTGCGGGCCTGCTCGCGCAGCATCCGGTAAACCACGTTGGCCAGCGATTCGCTGCGCAGGACCTGACGCGCTTGCGCCACCAGTTGATCGTTCAGCGGGTAGATAAACGGCTGCTTGAGCAAACGCTCGAAGTGCGTGTTCAGGCCGTTCTGCACCGCGGTGTTGCCGGCGTAACGCTGGGACCAGTCAGTGGCGACCCAATCCTTAAGCCATGGGCCGTCACGACGATCTTTCATGTTCAGCATCAGGTACGCGCGCAGGCTGTTGAGCAGGCGTTCGCGGTCCTTCATGTTGGCGCGGATCTGCCCTTCCAGCAGGGTCGCGACCTTCGGCAGCAGTTGCGCTTCGAGTTCACGCTCGTAGGCGTCCTTGACCACTGGATTGACGTCTTCGCCTTGGTACAGGCCGCCACGTTCGTGGTAACTCACGTCACCTTTTTTCGGGAAGACTTGAGTCGCTGCGTAGCTGGTGTCGAGGGACTTGAGCACCGCCATGGAATCATCACGCGCGGTCAGGGCCGAGCGCTGTTGAGTCCAGTTTGTTGCCAGATTGCGCAGGTTTTCCAGACGCTCGTAGTTGGCGGAGAAACCGCCCGCCCACAGCATGCCGAACAATGCCAGTGCCGCCAGTGCGCCGACGTACAACGCACGTTGACCCCAATGGATGCGGCTGCGTTCGCGCTTGTCCAGACCGGCTAGGTCGGCCTCGGGGAAAATCACCCGGCTAAGCAAATGGTGAATGAACCGCGAACGGCCACTGCGCAAGGTCGGCAGCATGCCGGCGCTCATGCCCAGACTGGCGCCGATGCCGGCGGTGGTCTGGTCCATCTCTTGAGTCAGGTGCGGCGCGCTGGTCAGGTAGAAACCGCGCAATTGGCTGACACGCTGGTAGCGGTTGCCGGTGAACGCCATGTCGACGAACAGGCACAAACGCTCGCCGATCTGCCCCAGTTGATGCGGGAAGTCGAGAATGCGGCCACGGCGCTGGGTGTCGCGCTCCTGGTGCATGCGCATGATGACCTGGCTGTTCAGGCGACGCAGCAGCTCTTCGAACTCGGCGCGCAGGACGGCGACGTCGGTGCCGCTCTGTTCCTTGCGGAAACTGGTGCCGAGTACCTGATCGCTTTCTTCGCGGGTCAGCTGATCGAAGAACTCGTCGAAACCGAGCAGCTTGTCAGCCTTGCTCAGCACCAGATAAACCGGCACATCGACGTGCAATTTCTGATGCACATCCTGCAAGCGAGCACGCACCTGGCGAGCCAACGTGTCGAGGTCCTGCTCGGTGTTGCCCAGCAGCAGTTCAACCGGGATGGTCACCAACACGCCGTTCAACGGGCGGTTGCGGCGACGCTTGCGCAGCAGGTCGAGCAAGGTGCTCCAGGCGCTGCCGTCGACTTCGGCATCCGGCTGGGTCAGGTAACGCCCGGCGGTGTCGATCAGCACACCGTGGTCGGCGAAATACCAGTCGCAATGACGGGTGCCGAGGGTGTCGCGGGTCAGTTTGCGGTCGATCTTGTTGATCGGAAACTCAAGGCCCGAGAAGTCCAGCAGGCTGGTCTTGCCGCTGCCCTGCGGGCCGATCAGCAAGTACCACGGCAAATCACTGCGCCAGCGCTCGCTGCGACCGCGATACAGGCTCGAGGTCTTCAGGGTTTTCAGCGCATCCTTGAAGCGCACGCGAAGCTCTTTCTGCTCTTCGTCGATCAGCTCTTCGCGGCGGATACGATCCTGACCGTCTTCGGTGTCCTCGACCGCTTTTTTGCGCACACCGGCGCGCCAGCTGACGAAGACCATGGTCAGGCCCCAGATCAGGAACAGCACACTGATGGTCAGCAGGCGGGCGGTCGAACCTTCCCAGAACTTGTAATCGTCCACCGCCAGCAGCGGCCCGACGAACCACACCAGCAGCGCGACAAACAGCACCACCAGCAAGGTCCAGACCCAGGTCTTGCGCAAGAATGCGCCGACTTTCTTGAAAAACTTTTTCATCACACGTCCCTGTTTACGGCTGCGACTGCGGCTGGACCGCGGCCGGATCTAGCTGCTGAAAAGGTTGCAGAACGGTTTCGCGTTGCTCGCCCAACACCCAGGCGAAACCCGAATACATCACCACCAGGCAGACCACGGTGAACAGCACCACCATCCACGCCGGCACGATGCGCACCAGGCTGCGGCGCTGATCGTTCAAGCCTTCCCAGTGCGGCGAAAGCTCACGTGGCACGTCGCCGCGCAACTGACGGATCTGGCGATACAAGGCGTCGCGGATGCCTTCAAGTTCGAGCATGCCGCGGGCTTGCACGCGGTACTTGCCTTCGAAACCGAGGGACAGGCACAGGTACATCAGCTCCAGCATCGGCAGGTGCTTGACCGGGTTTTTCGACAGGCGATCCAGCAACTGGAAGAACTTCTCGCCGCCGAAGGTTTCGTTGTGGAAGCTGCTGAGCAGGCTCATCTGCGACCACTCGCTTTCGTTGCCCCACGGTGTGGTCACGACGGCTTCGTCGACCACGGTGCAGAGCACGTAACGCGCGGCCATCACCTGGCTGCTTTCGGCGCCGTTGTGCAGGGCGCGCACTTCAAACAGTTTCAGCCCGGCGGTCAGTCGCTCGTTGAGCGCGTACATGTCTTCGCGGGTGTCGCTGTGCTTGAGCCGCACCACTTCCGACAACAGATCGGACGCGGCGGCCACCAGCGAATTGAGGCTGATGTTGAAGGACTCCGCCGGGCGCAAACGCGCCGCGTAAATCATCCGTTCTTCGAGCTGTTCAAAACGCGGCGGTGCGGCGAAATCGGTCAGCGGACTCTGCGCCGGGCCGTGGCCCTGGCGGTCGAGCAGGACGGTTTTATCGTCCTGGTTGTGTTCCATGTCCTTGATCATGTCGGTCAGTTCCTGATGGCCCAGAATTTCAGTTCAAGCTCGGCGAATTCGCCGGACACGTGGAACGCGAAGCCGCCGGAGCGTTCGAGTTGTGCCAGGTCTTCGGAACTGAGTTCGAGAATGAAATAGGTTTTGTTGGAGTGGAACGCGATCTGCCGCGGGGCCACCGGCAACGGTTTGACCTTGATGCCCGGCAGATGCAGGTTGACCAGTTGGCGGATGCGCTCCACCGGGCCGACCTTGAGGTGCGCCGGCAAGCGGTGGCGCAGTTCTTCGGAGTCGCAGTTGGCGCTGGCCGCGAGCACGAACGAGGCCGAGCCCAGCAGTTTGTGGTCGTGCAACGGCGAGACGATGATCCCGTACTGACGCGCTTGCAGCACCAGTTCGATGGCGTGCTGTTCGAGCACCATCGACAGCACCTGACGAATCGCTTCCATCAGTTTGCGGAAACTCGCGCCCTGGTCGCTGTGCTGATAACGGCTGTCCAGACGCGGGCGTTTGCTGTCGCTGGAGAAGGTTGCCAAGTCGCCGAGCATGGTCAGCAGCGTGCGGTACAACTCTTCCGGGTGAACCTGCTCCAGGCCGAGGTAGTGGCGCAGCAGCAGTTCGGTGCGGTTGATCAGTTGCAGCATCATGAAGTCGCCGACTTCCGCGCCACCGACTTTGCCGTTGGAGCGGATGCGCTCGGCGATGGTGTCGCCCCGGTGACCGAGCATGCTGATCACTTCTTTCAGGCACGACAGCAAGTAGCTGGAGGCATGCGCCTGAATGTAGGTCGGCACGAAATCCGGGTCGAGGCTGATGACGCCGTCGGGCGTGGTGTCGAGCACTTCACAGATCTTCAGTTTCACGTAGGCCTGGTCGCTCTGCTGCTCGCCGAGCAACAGTTTGAAGTCCGGGCGGCCGCAGCTGACCTGGCTCGCGGAATCGTCACCGGCGTTGGAGTCGGCGACTTCCGCTTCATACGCGGTGTAGCGCGCCAGCACGTCGGATTGCTCCGGGCGGCGGGACTCGATGTGATTGCCGGTGACCAGCGGCAGCGCCAGGTAGATCGGCGTGTTGCCAGTGTTCGGCGGCACGTCGAGGGCCAGCGGCTCAGTGTTGCCGCCGAGTTCGAACAGGCTGCCGTCCGGCAGAATCCCCGAGGCCTGGCTGATCACCAGTTTGCCCATGTTGAGGAACTGCAAATCGATTTCCAGATTGAGGAAGCCCCAGGTGTAGCTGCCCAGTAACTGGGTACGGGTCTTCATCTGGTGGTCGTAATAACGGTCGTTATGCTGGAAGTGCTGCGGACGCAGCAGCATGCCTTCCTGCCAAATGACTTTATGGGAGTTCATGTTCAGTCATCTGCCTTGGCGAGCGTTTCGTTGCTGTTGCGGATGCCGGCCTGATCGAGGGTCAGGTCTGCGTCGGTGACTTCCACCGGGGTGATTTGCACCGTGTAGCGCCACTTGGTTTCCGGCAGGTCACGGTAGGCGGCGAGGATGCCAACGTAGCGGCTGCCCTCCTCCACGCTGAGTTTCATCTCTACGGTTTCACCTGGACGCAGTTCAATTTCTTCGCTGGCCACCAGGTCCGGGGCCAGGGATTCCTTGGCGCGCTCGTACAGGCTGAAGAAGTCAGCGTTCTCGAAGGTCACCGGGTGCTTGAGCTCGAACAGGCGCACGACGATTGGCGACGGACGCCCGTTGAGGTCCGGGTTCAACTGATCGCTGGCGGTGAGCTTCAGGTTGAGCTTGGTGACGTGGGAATACGGCGACAGCGACGAGCAGCCAGCCAGCAGCACCAGGGCCGCGAACGCCGTCAGCGTCTTGAAAAAAGCGGTCGAGCAGCGAGACATGCGCATCATCCTTGGTGGTCGGTGTGAAGGGTGGAAATCAGGCGAATCTGTTCTTCGTAGGCCTGGGCAAAGTCGCGGGCCAACAGACGCTCGCTCCAGTCATCATCCTGGCGCAGGGCCTGGTGATAACGACCGTAAGCTCTCCAGCGGCTGCCGGACGTGGCCAGCAACGGCTTGTTGTCGCGCTCGAAACGCAGGGTCAGTTGCTGCGGCGAGAAGTGTTCCAGCGTGCCGCGAACGGCGGCACGGCTGGCGGTCAGCAACGCCACCTGATGCGCCTGCAAATCGCGGAACGCACGGGAGATCGCTTGCTCGGGCGGCATCTGGCCCGGCTTGTTCGGCTGCAACAAGATGCCCAGCGCTTCGCCGGCATCGACGGCGAATTTCAGCGGGTTTTTGTGGGTGCCTTGCACCGTGGTCTGGGCCAGGCGCAGTTCGTTTTTCAGTTCGCTGCGGGTGCGCAGGCTCTGCTGCAAACCGCCGACGCTCTGCTTGAGCAAGCGGGCAGCGTTCAGCGCAAGGGCTTCGCGGGCGTCGTGGTCGAGGCCTTTGAGGTCCACGCCCAGCGCGGCACCAAAATGCTCCCAGAATCCTTCGCTCTGACGCTCGACCGCTTTGGGCGGTGGCGCAGGGGCTGGCTCTGCCGGGGCGTTGATCAGCTCCGGGACCATCAGGCTTTCCATGTCGATGCGCGCATAGTCAGCGCGCTGACGGGTGTCCTCGATGGTCGTGCTCGGGGAGATCAGTTCGTCGATTTCCGAATACACGCGCTCTTGCTGATCGAGGGCGTTCAGCGGGTCGAGGTCGAGGAACGCATCGTCCGGAATGATGCTGCCGGCCGCTTGCGGACGACCGACTTCCACGTCGAAGGTCGCCGGGTCGCGCACCAGCCGCGCACGGATCTCGAAATCACCCAGCACATACACGCTGCCATGTTCGATGCGCATCGCTTCGCCCTTGCGCAGGCGCGCGCCGCTTTCGCTGTCCTGGATACCGTTGCTGCTGGTATCGGTCAGGAAAAACGTGCCTTCGCGGTAGCTGATCAACGCGTGGTGGTTGGACAGGTGACGCTTGCGGTCCGGGATGATCCAGTCGCAGTCCTCGCCCCGGCCAATCACGCCACCGGCCTGCTTGAAGGTCTTCTGGCACAAATCCGTGGGCACGAACTGCTTGGTGTTCAGCATTTCGAAAACCAGTTCCATGGTGATACTCCTTGCGGTCACTTGCCGCGATTGACCGCCTGCGGATCACCCAATGGGCGATAGGTGTTGTCGTTGTATTTGTAATTGCCGCTACAGCCGCCGAGGCCGCATAAAACGACGAGGGTCAGCAGGACGGCTTGCCAGTGACGAACAGGCATCAGAGGGTCTCCAGGGGTAGACAAAGTACAAAGCGCCGACCCGGTTGGGCGGCGCTATCAGAAGCGGATGAGATGAAGCCGAGCGCTCTGGCCTGAGGATCTGGCACAAGTCCCTGTGGCGAGGGAGCTTGCTCCCGCTCGGCTGCGAAGCAGTCGTAGATCATCAGATGCGGTTTAACGGATGCACCGCGGCGCATGGTTTTGGGGCTGCTGCGCAGCCCAGCGGGAGCAAGCTCCCTCGCCACAGGTAGTGGTTGGCCGAAAAAAACGTTAACCATCGAAATCACCCAGATTGATATTCAGGCGCCCGAGGCGGTACAGCAGCGTGCGGCGCGGCAGGCCGAGTTCGCGGGCGGCGAGGGTCTGGTTGCCGTCGTTTTTGCGCAGGCAATCGAGCAGCAGGCTGCGTTCGACCTGCTCCAGGCGTTCGCGCAGGTTCAGGCTGTTGTCTTCCGGCATGGCCTCCATGCGCAGGGAGAAATGCTCGGCCAGCAACTCGCCGCCCTCGCACAGCAGCACCGCGCGTTCGACCAGGCCTTTGAGTTCACGCACGTTGCCGGGGAAGGCGTAACCGGACAGGTGATCCAGCGCCGCATCGGACCAGCGCACTGCATCGCGCTGCAAGAACGAGCACGCCTTGTCGGCGAAGTGCCGGGCCAGGTCGAGGATGTCGCCTTCGCGCTGACGCAGGGCCGGCAGCTCGATCGGGAACTGCGCGAGGCGGTAGTACAAGTCCTCGCGGAATTTGCCTTCGCTGACCAGCACCGACAAATCCCGGTGCGTCGCGGCGATGATGCGCACGTCGATCTTGTGGGTGTCGTTGGAGCCCAGCGGACGAATCTCGCCTTCCTGCAACACCCGCAGCAGCTTGGCTTGCAGGGACAACGGCATGTCGCCGATTTCATCGAGCAGCAAGGTGCCGCCATTGGCCGCATCGAACAGCCCGGCGCGGTCGCGGTCCGCGCCGGTGAATGCGCCTTTGCGGTAGCCGAACAGTTCGCTCTCCAGCAGGTTCTCCGGGAACGCCGCGCAGTTCTGCACGATGAACGCCTGGGAACGGCGCGGGCCACAGTCGTGAATCGCGCGCGCGACCACTTCCTTGCCGGTGCCGGTCTCGCCGCGCAGCAGCACGGTGTACGGGCTGTGCAGGACTTTGCTGATCAGCGAATAGGTCTCGCGCATGGCCTTGCTCTTGCCGATCAGGCCATAACCGCTGGCGCTCGGAACGCTGGCTTTCAGCGGTCTCGCCTCACCCGTCGGCTGCCGCAAACGCTGCAACAGATGCAGTTGGCCCAGCACGAACGAACCCAGTTGAGCGAGAGAATCGGCGAAGCCTTGCAGGTCGATGTGCCGGCGACTGGCGCACAGCAGCAAGCCTTCGACAGCTTTCTGTTGATTGACCAGCGGCACACACAACAGCGACTGCCAGGGCGTGGCTTGCGGTGGCAGGAAGCTGGTTTCGTGCAGGCTGCCGCTCAACTCGCTGAGGCTCACCACGCGGTTCTGGCACAGGGCGAATTGCAGCAGTTGTTCACCGTTGTAATCCGCCGGCAGGCTCTCCGCTTCCCGGGGTTGCAGGATGCCGTTGAGGCACTCGGCGTTCATCCCCAGGCATGTGTGAGTCGCGTCCAGCAGGTACAGCTGCGTCAGCTCGCAACCACTGAGTTCGGCCAACCCGCGCACGAAGTCACCCAGCAGCGCAGCGCCGTCCGCCGCGCGCGACAGGCTGGCGAACTGCGCCAGCAAGGCTTCGGCATAAACCAGCGGTTGCGGCACTTGAGTGAACATCACACCCACCTCAGGCGAACTCGCACGTCACGCTGGCGTTGCCGTCGAGCGTCGCGTGCACACGCTTGAGGCTTTCACCGGTGGCCATCGCATCGAGCAAGCGGTCGGCCACCAACGGCAGCACGTGCAGGTCGAGCAAATGATCGATCAAACGCGCGCCGCTGTCGCTTTGGGTGCAACGCTCGGCCAAGTGATCGACGAGATCCTGGGAGAAAGTGAAATCCAACTGACGACGGTTCAGACGCTCGCCCAGACGACCGAGTTTGATTTCGATCAGCTCGCGCAGCACCGGGCCGCCCACCGGGTAGTAAGGCACCACGCGCATCCGCGCCAGCAACGCCGGTTTGAAGTGTTTGCTCAGTACCGGGCGAATGGTTTCTTCGAGCACTTCGGCGGTCGGCCGTGCGCCGTTTTCGCAGAGCTCGCTGATGCGATCACTGCCCAGGTTCGAGGTCATCAGGATCAGCGTGTTGCGGAAATCGATTTCGCGCCCTTCGCCGTCGTTGGCCACGCCTTTGTCGAAGATTTGGTAGAACAGGTTCAGCACGTCCGGGTCGGCCTTCTCGACTTCATCGAGCAACACGACCGAGTACGGCTTCTGGCGCACGGCTTCGGTGAGCATGCCGCCTTCGCCGTAACCGACGTAGCCCGGTGGCGCACCGATCAGGCGCGAGACGGTGTGCTTCTCCTGGAACTCGGACATGTTGATGGTGGTGATGAAACGATCACCGCCGTACAACAAGTCGGCCAGGGCCAGCGCGGTTTCGGTCTTGCCGACGCCGCTCGGGCCGACCAGCAGGAACACGCCAACCGGGGCGTCAGGTTTGTTGAGGCCGGCAGCGGTGGCGCGCATTGAGCGGTCCAGCGCATGCACGGCTTGTTCCTGACCACGAATGCGCGTGCGCAGGTCGGTGGCGAAGCTGGCGACCTTGGCGTTGTGCTCGCGGGCCAGTTGCGCCAACGGCACGCCGGTCCAGGCGCTGATCACTTCAGCCACCAGACGCGGGCAGACCTCGAAGCTCACCAGACGTTCTTTGATTTGAAGCTCGGTCAGCGCTTTGTGAGTTTCGTTGAGTGCGGCTTCCAGGGTTTCGACGCTGTGCGCTTCGTCCACCACCAGGGTTTCGATCACGGTGCCTTCGGCGTCTTCTTCAACCGTGACGATTGGCTCGACGGCGGCGGCTTCTCGCGCCTTGGCCAGTTGCTGACGCAGGTCCAACAGGCGCTCGGCTAGTTCTTTCTGTTCGGTCCACAGGGTTTCCAGTGCGACCATTTCCTCTTCGGCGGCAGCCAGGCGATCTTCCAAAGCGTCCAGCGCTTCGTGATCGATCAGCAGACCGGCCTCGGCATCACGGCGCAGGGCCTGACGCTGACGGCCACCTTCAGCCAGTTCGCCACGCAGGCGCTCCAGGCTTTCCGGGGCGGCGGCGAGGCTGATGCGTACACGGGCGCAAGCGGTGTCCAGCACGTCGACGGCTTTGTCCGGCAGCTGACGGCCCGCGAGGTAACGCGCCGACAATTCCGCCGCCGCAACCACCGCGTCATCGCGCAGGTAGATGCCGTGGCTCTTCTCGTAGACCTGAGCCAGGCCACGGAGGATGGTCACTGCTTCGCTGACGGTCGGTTCGTGCAGTTGCACCGGCTGGAAACGACGGGCCAGGGCCGGGTCTTTTTCGAAGTATTTTTTGTACTCCGCCCAAGTGGTGGCGGCGATGGTGCGCAACTCACCACGGGCCAGGGCAGGCTTGAGCAGGTTGGCCGCGTCGGAACCGCCGGCATTGCCGCCCGCGCCGATCAGGGTGTGGGCTTCGTCGATGAACAGGATGATCGGTTTCGGCGAGGCTTTGACTTCGTCGATCACGCCTTTGAGGCGACGCTCGAACTCACCTTTGACGCTGGCACCTGCTTGCAACAAGCCCATGTCCAGCGACAGCAGCTCCACGCCTTTGAGCACTTGCGGCACTTCACCGGCGGCGATGCGCGAGGCCAGGCCTTCGACGATGGCGGTTTTACCGACACCGGCCTCGCCGACCACAATCGGGTTGTTCTTGCGGCGACGGGCGAGGATGTCGACCATCTGCCGGATCGCGCCATCGCGGCACAGCACCGGGTCGAGTTTGCCGTCGCGGGCCTGTTGGGTCAGGTTATGCGTGAAGCGCTCCAGCAGCGATTCACCCGGTACGGCAGGCTTGCCGGTGGCCGGTTGTTCTTTCTGCGACAGGGCGAATTCTTTCAGGCGCTCGATGTTCAGCTTGGCCAGCAACGACTGATAACGGCTGCCGGCGTAGCGCATCGGGTTGCGCAGCAGCGCGAGGATCAACGCGGCTTGCTCGACCTGGCTCTGGCCCAGTTCAAGGTTGGCCACCAGCAACGCATCTTGCAGCCACTGCACCAGTTCCGGGGCGAACACCGGGTTGCGCGACGCGCTGTGCTCGACCCGCGATTGCAACGCGGCGCTCAGTTCGCCGGCATCCACTTCGGCGTCTTGCAGCGCGCGTGCGAGCAAGCCTTGCGGGCGCTCCAGCAGGCCAAGCAGCAAGTCTTCGACGAGGATTTTGCTGCCGCCACGGGCGACGCAACGTTCGGCCGAACTTTCCAGGTCACGACGGGTTTCGGCGTCCAGCGCCTGGATAAGTTGTTGCAGGTCTACGTTGATCATGGGTCATCTGTCCTTAATGAATTTTGCTGCCCAGGGTTACCACGCCGTCCGCTTTTTCGCGGCCCAGCCAACTGGTCCATCCCAGGCGACAGGCGTTTTGCTCACCGATGCGCAGTTCGCGGATTTCTTCCTGGCGCAGCACCAGGCGAATGTCGTAATCAAGCGGGTCACGCAGGGTGAACCGCACCAGCGCGCACAGCGGCTGGTAGCCGAAACCGATCGGCAGGAATTCGTGGAAGCGTTGCCAGTCGAGTTCGCGGATGTGGATGCGGAACTTGCCGCTGCGGTCGCGCACGTGTTCGCCCAGCACCAGGTCTTCGCCGAGCAGGCTGTTGGCGCGGCCCAAACGATTGCGCTGCTCGTCGAGAATCTCCACGCGACGCTCGATGCACTGTTCGATGGTCAGTTCGGCGTGCTTGAAGTAGTAACGCAGCACCGCTTCGATCAGCGCCGCCGAGTGCGCCCGCAAGCTGAGCAAACCGAGGTACGGCAGCAGGCGTTTCCAGTTGAGTTCCTGGGCCCGGCGGATCTCTTCGCCACCGAGGCCGATCAGCGCAAACAGCTGGGAAGAAAACGGATCGAGCGCGCCACTCTCGAAACTGGCGCGGTAGCGGTATTTGCGCCAGATCGGCAGCATCAGCCGTTGCAGGCGATGGTGAAACAGGTCGAGGAAGTTGCGGGTCGGGTTGCCGTCTTCGCTGTCGCCCAGGGCCTGTTCACCGTAGAACGCCGGCAGCGGCGAACCGGAGCCGACCAGGCCGATCAGGTTGAAACGCAGGCGCGCGCGCATCTGCCCGTGCTCGTGGAAAAATTCCACGCGATCGACGTCACTGCCAGGGAAACCCAGGCTCGGGTTGGCCTGGAATTCCAGCTGGTCGTACAGATCGTCCTGGCTCAGGTGCGGGTGGGCCTCGCGCAGCCGGTCAACCACCAGCAGCACGGCCTGAAACAGCGAGTACTCGCGTATTCCTCGGGTCAGCCCGCTTAAAGCAGCGGCTGAAGGCCCATACGTGGTGTCCATTGGTACACCTCTCCCTGTGTGCTTTTTACCCGCAGCTCGTGGTACGAATTGAGACTGGCGTAAAGCGCGAAAAACTCGTTAAGAACCGAGGCGAAAACGAACAGGTCGCCCTCGCCGATATACCCTTCCGGGTCGATGGTCAGCTCGGTGCGCAACCCACGAACCGGCAACCCTCGGTGCAATCGGTCGACGTGTTGGTGCTTGATCGACTTGAGCCCGCCCAGCAGGCGCTTGCTGACTTTTTCAGCGTGTTGGTCGTAGTAGCGCGGCAGGTCGTAGGTTTCCAGAATCACCTTCAACGCATTGACGTCGGCCAGCGACAGGTAGTTGAGCGACATATTGCTGATCAGCTTCCAGAGGAAGTCGCGATTCAGCGGCGGCGCGTAACTCGGTGTGGCTGGGGTGATGTTGCGGAAACTCAGGAACTCCGGCGTTTCTTCGCAGGCCTGGCTGATGTCGCCGAGCTTGAGCTTGCGCGGCAGGTTCTGGTTGGTGCACATCAGCTCGATCGACAGGGTTTCGTGGGCTTCGGTGTGGCGGATGCCGAAGCTCAGGTAGGTGTCGAGGCCGTCGTGCAACAGCGACGAACGCTGGCGAATGCTGTAATGCGGACGGCTGTTGGGCACGTCGAAACTCGGGTCGTGCTCGAACGATTCGAACGGCACGTATTCCTGATAGCCGAGGCCGCCGGGCTTCCAGCCGGTGACGGTTTCCACCGAGAACACGCCGCAGTTTTGCAGGTCGAATTCGGCGGGCAGCAGCAGGTATTCGTCTTGCTTGCCGTCGAGGCGGATCGGCAAGGCGTCGTGCTTGAACAGGTTCACGATCGGCGTGCAGTAGAGCTTCACGTTGTCCAGCGTCGGGCGCATCCGCATGATGCCGCTCTTGCGAATGTCGAAGCGCAATTCGAGGCCGCGCATTTGCTTGAGCGTGTCTTCCGGCAGGGCTTTCAGCAGGTCCAGACCGTTGATATCGACGAACAGGAACTTGTCCTGGAAGGCGAAGTATTCCTGCAAGTAGCGGTAACCACGGAAGGTGTTCAGCGGATACGGAATCAACGCTTCTTCTTCAGCGAAACCTACCGGCTGCACGCGGTCGCCGGGCATCTTGAACGCCATCGGCATGCCGTTGACGCCATTGATGGGTTTGCCGGCGCCGTCCAGCGGGATCAGCTCGATGCCTTCCAGATTGCGCAGCAGGCTGAGGTACAGCATTTGGCTGATGTAGCGCTCGCCGGCGAAGTGCAGACGCAGGCGGCTCAGCTCCAGCTCGCCCAAGTGACCGTCTGCGCTCATCTCCAGACGCAGACTCAACAGCGAACCGTCGCCCTTCACCGAGTAATTCAGCGCGGCCAGGTCCAGCGGCAAGACCTCGGTCGGGTAGCAGGTGCGGAAGCGGCAACGCACGTCATCGATCGGCACGCTCTCGACCGGCGTGTCGCGCTCGACCATCAACGCAGGCCCCGAACGCTTCAACGGATCGAACTGCAAAATGCTGAACGCCGGCAGCGGCCGCATGTAGTTGGGCCACAGCAGGTGCATCAGGGAATGGCTGAGTTCTGGCAGTTCGTCATCAAGCTTCTGGCGCAGGCGGCCGGTCAGGAATGCAAAACCTTCCAGCAACCGCTCCACGTCCGGATCCCGCCCGGCCTGGCCAAGGAAAGGCGCCAATGCCGGGCTACGCTCGGCGAATCGACGACCTAACTGGCGAAGTGCGGTGAGTTCGCTTTGGTAGTAGTGGTTAAAGGACACGGGGTACCTTCCTGGTGGTGGATCTCATGAAAAAAACGTCCTGTAGAGCGCGACCGTCAGACCGGAAACCACGTAACCGGCGATGAGCAGGTACGGCAAAAAAGCCAGCCAGCCAAGCATCATCGGGAACCCGGCGACGCTCCCCAAAAACACATGGGCCAATCCATAAATCACCCATGGGGCGGCGTAAAAAGGGATGAACGTCAACGGTGCGCGCCACACACTTCTCAAAATTTGCTGTTCGGTTTTCCCGTTCATTACTCGCGTTGCCCACAGAGCAAAGGCGATGTAGGCCGGGATTCCGAATGAGAGAACGTAGATCAACAGCATTTGTTGCAAGTCCAGAACCGCCGCGTATTCGTTGCCCTGCTCAACCAGTGTCAAAGTCAACATCACCAAGAGCGGAGACCAGAGTGCTGCCCTGAAAAAATTTTGATGAGGGCAGCCTTCACTGTTCCGAATGCCCTGCGCCGAATCGTTAGTAAATTTCACTGAACACCCAGTGATTGAAACTATAAAGAGCAACAACACCTACAGCGGTGACGACCAAGGGATGAAACCCACCTTGTAAGCGCTTCGACCTAAAAACAACTACCACGGCCTTTACAAAATAATAAATAGCACATGCCATCAGCGGAATATAAAGCACGGCACAAAAAACAAACAAACTGCCGTAAACATCGGCACCAGTCACTGACCATTCAGTTTTTGGGTCAGTGAATGACATCAGCAGCAAAATCGCAGAGGCAAAAAAATAAAAATAGCTAATCACGACATTGGCCCACCTGAAAAAAACATAGGAAGCACAAAGAGCGCCAACAAGCTGATTATCCAAAGCACCAATAAATAGTAGTTACTAGGCATTCTGCAGACCGCCCACCCTTTCACCACCCCATAACCAATAGCGAACTGCAACAGCAAGAACGAGATAATCGCCAACGGAACGGATAGCAAATAGCTATAAGGTTCAGCAAACCCAAACCGGACAACCGCATAAATTTCCGACAATGCAAACGGTACGATCATAGCGATTGAGATGATGATCAATGCTCTGACTTTTTTTGCACTGCTCATCAACGCAAGCCCTGCCCGTAGAGTGAGTTTGCCAATTCCAGCCGGCGCTTCTCACCTGAAGGCCCGTCAATACCGTAGTAAAAATGCCCTACACCTTCCTTACGCTCGCTGGACTCGGTCATCTGCGAGCCGAGCAATGGAGCATGTTCAGCCAAGTCGAAAAATGACATACCCGCATGGATCGGGTCGCCATGTTCCTTCAGATCAAGAACAACCACATGTTTTATAAACGACTGTTGTTTAACCTCTCCAAGCATTTCTTCAGAAATGGGAGAGCCTATCAACACAAGATAATCAACTGCCTGCCCTTTATCTGCGTAATAAAGAGCTGATTGGGCGGCCACCAGCGATCCGAAGGAATAACCAATAAGATTAAATTGCCCTCCGACTGGAATAGATCGACTGATCCCTAACGACTTCAAGCTCCAGTCCGCCTCTACACTATACGGCCCAGTGTCCGACATGCCGTTAATCTTCTTAAGCCTATAACGGTGCTTATTGACCCCAGCAACGGCATCAGCATATTGACCTTCAGTATTACGGCCTACTACTGCACCACTAATACCGGCCATGCGCAGTGACTTGATCTGATCATCGATATATCCACCGGTCATCCCAGCACCACCGAGATAAACCGTCAGACCTTCTTCCACCACGATATTTTTCGGTGTCCTATCCGCAGTAGCAGTACTGCTGATCGTAGCAACCTTTTTAAATATCCCGGTTGATGTTTGTAATACGTCAGTCGTCATTTGTATCAATCCTCTGACGCAACGTAGATGTCGATTTTTTCCGCACTACTGTGCCGCGCTACTCGATGAGTCAGGCCTGTATCACTGGTAACGCCTTCCTCTTGAAGACCATTTTCTCGGGTCAAGAGATATCGACGGTTTGCCATAGGCGCTCCGCTCTTGTCAGTCAGGACAAACTGCTCATCAAATCCAGGAAAAATCAAAGGCAACGGCGGCACAAACGGCACCGGCGAATGCGAATTCCCGATAATCACCGTCCCGGACCCGGCCGTAACCTTGTTGCCATGGGTCCCAACAGAGTCCACCGTCGCCGCCGGTTTGCCGTTAATCAAAACCGTCGTCGCCAACCCGCCCGACATCGCACCACCACACGCCGAGGCATCGCCTTGGCGGGCGGCCGCGAGGCCGTCGAAGAAAACGTCGCCGGAACCGGCGGCGATCGGGTTGGTGCCGTGGCCGGGGAGCGGGCAAGCGGTGGGGTCGGATACGCGGGCTGCG
The DNA here is from genome assembly GCF_059695935.1 of Pseudomonas sp. LBUM1660. Classification (NCBI taxonomy): domain Bacteria; kingdom Pseudomonadati; phylum Pseudomonadota; class Gammaproteobacteria; order Pseudomonadales; family Pseudomonadaceae; genus Pseudomonas; species Pseudomonas sp. LBUM1660. The sequence continues at coordinate 6,231,692 of NZ_CP166795.1, forward strand.
GGTTTGCCGGACATACGAATCTCCTTAGTTGACCTTGACTTGACCGCTGCCATCCAGGCGCGCGGCGAAACTGACCTGACGCTTGAAACCATCAACTTCCAGCAGGCCTTCGATGCTGAAGGACAGGCGAAGCTGATCGTGATCACGCGGCAGGGAAATGACACGCACATTGCTCAGGCGTGGCTCGTAGGCTTCGATGAAATTTTCGATGGCCAGACGGGCCTGACTCAGGGAGTCGTGCAGGCTCAGACGCATGTCATTGAGATCGGGTAGCCCGTAATCGGACAGCGTTTGCACGCTGCCCGCACGGGTGCTGAGCATCTTGGCCAGATGGGCAGCCACGGACGCCATGGCGGAGACCTCGCGGCTCCAGCCGACGCGTTTGTCCGCGTCGCCACCCAGGCGTTCGAAAAGGCTGCCGTATCCAGTCATGAGTTAGGCTCCGCTTACTCTTTGTCCAGCTTGCCAACCAGCGACAGGGTGAAATCTGCACCCATGTACTTGAAGTGCGGGCGCACGTTCAGGCTGACGCGGTACCAGCCAGGCTCGCCTTCGACATCGCTGACGATGATCTGGGCAGCGCGCAGTGGACGGCGGCCACGGACTTCGGCGCTTGGGTTTTCCTGGTCGGCCACGTACTGGCGGATCCACTTGTTCAGTTCCAGTTCGAGGTCGGTACGTTCTTTCCACGAACCGAGTTGCTCGCGCTGCAGCACTTTCAAGTAGTGAGCCAGGCGGTTGACGATCATCATGTATGGCAGTTGGGTGCCGAGCTTGTAGTTCAGCTCTGCGGCCTTGCCTTCTGCGCTGATGCCGAAGAACTTCGGCTTCTGCACCGAACTCGCGGAGAAGAACGCCGCGTTGTCGGAGCCTTTGCGCATGGTCAGGGAGATGAAGCCTTCCTCGGCCAGTTCGTATTCACGACGGTCGCTAACCAGAACCTCGGTAGGAATCTTGGTTTCGATTTCGCCCATGCTTTCGAAGTGGTGCAACGGCAGGTCTTCAACCGCGCCACCGCTCTGCGGGCCGATGATGTTCGGGCACCAGCGGAATTTGGCGAAACTGTCAGTCAGCTTGGTGCCGAACGCGTAGGCGGTGTTGCCCCACAAGTAGTGCTCGTGGCTGTTGGCGACGGTTTCTTTGTACACGAACGATTTGACCGGGTTTTCTTCCGGGTCGTACGGGTTACGCAGCAGGAAACGCGGCACGGTCAAGCCAACGTAACGGGAGTCTTCCGACTGGCGGAAGCTCTGCCATTTGGCGAATTGCGGGCCTTCGAAGTGATCTTTCAGATCCTTCAGGTCCGGCAGGCCGGTGAAGCTTTCCAGGCCGAAGAATTTCGGGCCGGCAGCCGCAATGAACGGCGCGTGCGACATGCAGGCAACGCTGGACACGTACTGCATCAGTTTCACGTCCGGCGAGCTTGGGGACATGAAGTAGTTGGCGATGATCGCGCCCACAGGCTGACCACCGAACTGACCGTATTCAGCGGTGTAGATGTGCTTGTACAGACCCGATTGCATCACTTCCGGCGAATCGTCGAAATCGTCCAGAAGGTCTTCTTTGGAGACGTTGAGGATTTCGATCTTGATGTTTTCACGGAAGTTCGTGCGATCGACCAGCAACTGCAGGCCACGCCACGACGATTCCAGGGACTGGAAGTCAGGGTGGTGCAGGATTTCGTCCATCTGGCGGCTGAGCTTGGCATCGATCTCGGCGATCATGCGGTCAACCATGGCTTTCTTGACCGGCTCACCGTTGTTCTGCGGCTTGAGCAGCTCTTCGATGAAGGCCGACACACCGCGCTTGGCGATGTCGTAGGCTTCGTCATCCGGTGTCAGGCGGGTTTCGGCGATGATGCTGTCGAGAATGCTGTATTCGCCGTTCTCTTTGCTCTTTTGCTGTGCTGCGCTAGTGCTCATTGTGTTGGCTTCCTTGGCTGATAGAGACTCAGGCGTCCTGGGCTGCGGCGTTCAAGCCCAGCTCACCCAGTACGCGACCGCGGGATTCGTCGTCGGCGAGAACGCCTTCGATGGCTTTGCGGAACGCAGGCGCGTTACCCAGTGGGCCTTTGAGTGCCACCAGCGCGTCGCGCAGTTCCATCAGTTTTTTCAGCTCAGGCACTTGCTCGACCAGCGAGGCCGGGTTGAAGTCCTTCATCGAGTTGACGCGCAGTTTCACGGCCAGTTCTTCAGTGTCACCTTCTTCCTGAAGACGGTTCGGCACGCTCAGTGTCAGGTTCAGCTCTTGCTTGGCCAGCACTTCGTCAAACGTCATCTTGTCGATGCTGATCGGCTTGCGATCTTCGACTTTGCGTTCGTCCTTGCGGTGGGTGTAGTCACCGATTGCCAGTAGTTTCAACGGCAGTTCGATCTCTTCCTGTGCACCACCGGTGGCAGGTTTGAAAGTGACGTTGATGCGTTCCTTGGGGGCTACCGAGCCTTCTTTGGCCATGGCTATTCTCCTTGCGGTTGTGGCCCTGGGGCCTATTCGAGTACCACTTCGAGATCGAGGTGGCACAGCCTGCGATAAATCTCTTCCTTGCGTTCACGTACGGCATGGTTCTGCGGCAACAACTCGCAGCAGCTATGCAGTAAATGCAGCACTTCCAGCGCAAGATCGGGCTCCCAGGCGTTCAGGCCTGAGTCCTGTAATGTTTGGTCGAGTGTTTCGAGTTGGGTCTTGGCCAGTTCGTATTTCTTGGCCATGAAGCACAGCCGCGCGAGGGCGAACTGCCAGAAAAACCGGACGCGTCCGCCCTGGGCGCTTTGCAGCCCCTGCTTGAGGATCTGCACAGCGGCCTTGAGGCCGTCCTTGCGCAGGATCGGCAGGACTTCTTCGAGGGCCACTTCCCAGGCTGGCTGGGTGTCGGCGACTTCGACCTTGCGCGGCGCACTGGCGCTTTGCAGGTGCGGCATGACGCTGGCGCTGATCCAGGCGCGGGTGGACGGATCGGCAAACGGCGCGCCGTCGTGGAAACGCAATTCGACGATGCCGGGCAGGCGCTGAATCAAAAGCGCGAAGTGGATTTCCACTTCGCGCATTGCCATCTCGGCGTTCAGGCCCTGGAGGCACTCCCAGACCATTCGCTGGCCATCGAACCAGAACGGCGCCTTCGCCAGGCTCGCCTCCAGTTCCACCAGCAGGTCGGCGTATTTGGCTTGATCGTAGCGGTCCTGATAGGCCTTGAGCTTGTCGGCGGGCAAGCCGCGCAGCACGGTGATTTGCTCGGCATTTCGCTCAGGTACCGCGTCGATGGGCAGCCACAGCAGCGTGCGATTGAGGCGCAAGGCGCGCAGGTCGGTGGCTTTCTGCTTGAGCCACCAGGCACACAACGGACGGGCGCTTTCCTGCTGGGCGCGCAGGGCCTTGTGGGCTTCTTTTTCGTTGTCGATCGGTGCGCCGGGGGTGAACAACTGCGTGGCGGCTTGCTTGACCTGGGCCACCGCAGCGCCCACCACGCCGGGTTCCGGCTGGTTGTCGGCGGCGCGTTGCACCATGTTTTTCAGTCGGCGGGAGATCGGCAGCAGCAGCGGCGCGTCGTCGCCCAAGTGCTCGGTGCAAGCGGCATCGAGGCCTTCAAGGTGCTCGACCAGCCGCCGGAACATCGGCAACTGCTCTTTGATCGCAACGTTTTCGGTCAGCACCTGCTCGAGACGCGGCACCAGCCAACTGATCGCAGCGGAGCGGGTACGGGCCTTGCTCGGGTGAACTTCGGCCCAGTGGTTCTCGCACAAGTGGTGCAGCAAACCGAGGCCGGCCAGCAGGCCTTGGAACGATTCGCGCTGGTACAAGGCCCACGTCAGCCAGGCGCCGACCCGCAAATCCTTGGATTGGGTACGCAGCAGGTTTTCGCTGTTTTCACGGATTTTCAGCCAGTCGATCTGACCGCTTTCGTGCATGGACGAGGCTTTCGCCAGCTCGCTTTCCAGTGCCTCATATTCGCTCGAAAAACGAACGTCCTCGCCCGCGAAATTCTCTTTGGAAACAGAGGCTTTTGCGAGTTCGAGGTAATGAGCGGAAAGTTTGCTTGAGTAGGACATCCATGGCCTTTAATTAGGATTACAGTCATACGCCCATTGGAGTTCCAATGACGCAGGGACAGAATCAAAGAGCTGCGATGAGTCTCATCCAATTGAGTTCGTGCTCTTTCAAGTGCGCGCATCGTACTCACGATGATGGCCACTAGCAAGCATCTGATTAAACAACAAGACGAAGTGCTGTTTATTACGTGTAGGAGATTTCCCTATATGTGTAAGGGGATTCCCTGATATCAATTTAATATTCACCTCATCATTGGACAGCGCCGAAAGCATTGAGGCAGAGCTGTCGCCGCCACCTTCATCAAACCGGGGACGGCACCTCCATGGCAGCAGGGTTGAAGCATGCCAACAATAAAAGCGAATGAATGTAGGAACTGTCCGAAAGATTGCGGTCATCTGTGAATGGAACGAAGGGCGACAACGGAGAATTAAGAAAGTGCCATCTCCGTGATGGCACTTTATATAAAGCGGTCATTTTAAGGGCGGGGGCGCGAACATTTGGATAAGGGCAGTTCTTTTCCAGAATGTATTAATCAGTCCACGCAACACATATACAAAACAAAAAACCGCGCATAAAAAATGGGCACCCGGTTCAATCGGTGTGCCCATTTTTCTATACGGTTCTCCCCGTTATTCAGGGAGTTCGCCGCAATTATGGATTAACGCTGTCTTTCAACGATTTGCCTGGCTTGAACGCAACAGTGTTGCTGGCCTTGATTTTGACGGGCTCACCGGTTTGCGGGTTTTTGCCGGTGCGGGCACCGCGATGGCGTTGCAGGAAGGTACCGAAGCCCACCAGCGTGACGCTGTCTTTGCGGTGCAGAGCGCCGGTGATTTCTTCGAGAACGGCGTTGAGAACGCGGTTGGCCTGCTCTTTGGTGAGATCTGCTTTTTCAGCGATTGCAGCGGCGAGTTCTGGTTTACGCATTAGTGAAGCCCCTTTGACGGTTTTTTGTTGTTATGTCCGTGCTGTTCTCGTTGGAACAGCGCCCAAAGCGCCGCAGGTGCTCTACTCTGCGGCAGACGGGAGTGAGGATGGCACGCAGCGAAGAGCCGCGCCAGTCTCGGCGCGACCTTTGTAGGGGCAAAAGAGGGGTGATTCCGACAGAACGACCGGTATTTACGCCAGCAGTGCCGGAAGCTCTTTGTTCAGGGCCAGTTTTTCCATCACCGCCGCGCCTGTCAGGGCATAACCGAGCAGTTTTCCGCTGGCATCGCGGCATAAAGCTTTGACGTCCGCACCCTGCCCTTCGACCGTCCAGACGCCCTCCACACCCCGTGGCGGCGGTGAAACCACCAACGGGCAGACTGGGGTTTTCACCGTGATCGGCATCGGACCATAACTCACCGCCGTCGGGTTTCCGGCGAGGGTCTGAGCCAGCGCTCTCGCACAGCTCATGAGGGGCATGACGTACAAAAGATTCAGCCCATCGACCTCGGCGCAGTCGCCCAGGGCGTAGATATTGGCGTGGGAGGTTTTCAGGTGGCGATCGACCACCACGCCGCGATTGACCTGCACACCGGCCGCCGCCGCCAGATCGATGCGGGGACGCAGGCCAATGGCCGAGACCACCACGTCGCAAGCAATCACCTGACCATCGGACAGATGCGCTTCCACGCCGTCTGCCACGCGCTGCAAGCGGTTGAGCACCGGCCCAAGGTGGAAACGCGCGCCCAGGCTTTCCAGCCCGGCCTGCACCGCAGCGGCTGCCGCCGGGTGAAGCAGGGTCGGCATGACTTGCTCGCAGGGTGCAACCAGTTGCACCTCGTAGCCGCCGAGGATCAGGTCATTGGCGAACTCACAACCGATCAGGCCGGCACCGAGCAGCAACACCCGGTGCTTGCCCGCCGCTGCCGCGCGAAAACGGGCGTAATCTTCCAGGTCGTTGATTGGGAACACCACGTCAGCCGCGTCGCCTTCGATTGGCACCCGCACGGTTTCTGCGCCCCAGGCCAGGATCAGGTCTCGATAGATGACCGATTCCTCACCGATCCACAGGCGTTTGTGGCCCGGATCGATGCCGCTTATGCGCGTGTGGGTGCGCACTTCGGCCTTCAATTGCTCGGCCATGGCGCCCGGCTCGGCCATGCTCAGACCGTCGGCGTCTTTGTTCTTGCCAAAACCGGTGGAGAGCATCGGTTTGGAGTAGGAGCGTCCGTCATCGGCGGTAATCAGCAGCAGCGGTGTTTCGCCATCGAGTTTGCGAAACTCCCGGGCCAGGTTGTAGCCAGCCAGCCCGGTGCCGACGATCACGACAGGTGCGTTCATTCCTTACTCCTCTCAATGTCTTAGTTGATTTCGATCATTTCGAAATCCATCTTGCCCACGCCGCAGTCCGGGCACAGCCAGTCTTCCGGTACGTCTTGCCACAGCGTGCCCGGCGCAATGCCATCGTCCGGCCAGCCGTCGGCTTCGTTATAGATCAGGCCGCAGACCACACATTGCCACTTTTTCATTCAGGTACTTCCTCAGGATTCAGGCTTATTGCCGGCGCGAACGGTCGATGGTTGGAGCGCTGCCGTCCGGCTCAGGGGCGTTTTGTACTGATCGGGCCCGGCAGATGCAAGCGTGTTCGGCGCAACGGCGGCCCGGATCAATCAAAATCGCTGGCTGACATGGTAAGCTCACCGCCTCATTTGCTGCCAATAATGACTCACTGTGCCGCACTCAAAATCCCCCTCCGCAACCCCGCTGTGGCTCCCTCAAAGCCAACTGACGCCCCTCCCCGACACGTCTACTCTCGACTGGCTGTTCGACGAAGGCTCCCTGACCCGACGCCTGATCCGCTTGTCGAATGACGGTTTCAGCGTCACGCCGCTGTTTGAAGGCTGGCAACCGCTGCGCGCCGACGAATGTGCTGCGCTGGAGTTGGAGGAAGGCAGTGAAGGTTGGGTGCGCGAGGTGTATCTGCGCAGTCACGGTGAAGCCTGGGTGTTTGCCCGCAGCGTCGCGGCCCGCAGCGCCTTGCAGGGCGACGGTTTGCACATGGACGAACTGGGTAGCCGCTCATTGGGTGAGTTGCTGTTTTGCGATCAGGCGTTCCAGCGTCGCGCCATCGAGGTTTGTCACTATCCTCAGAAATGGCTGCCATTGGCTTCCCGGGCCCCCGGACTGTGGGGCCGTCGCTCGCGTTTCGACCGTGGCGCCCTGAGCGTGCTGGTGGCCGAGATCTTCTTGCCGTCCTTGTGGCTCGCCACCCGCGCCCACCCGGAGAACTGCTGATGTACCAGAGCCTGCTCAAGTCCCTGAACCGCTTGAACCCTCGGGCCTGGGATTTCATTCAGCTGACGCGCATGGACAAGCCGATCGGCATTTATCTGCTGCTGTGGCCGACGCTGTGGGCGCTGTGGATTGCCGGCAAAGGTTCGCCGTCCTTGGCCAACATTGTGATTTTTGTGCTTGGCGTGGTGCTGACCCGCGCCGGCGGCTGCGTGATCAACGACTGGGCGGACCGCAAGGTCGACGGCCACGTGAAACGTACCGAACAGCGCCCTTTGGTCAGCGGCAAGATCAGCTCCAAAGAAGCCCTGGTGTTCTTCGCCTTGCTGATGGGCGTGAGTTTCCTGCTGGTGCTGTGCACCAATGCGGCCACGGTCTGGTTGTCGTTCGGCGGTTTGGCACTGGCCCTCAGTTACCCGTTCATGAAGCGCTACACCTATTACCCGCAAGTGGTGTTGGGTGCGGCGTTCTCCTGGGGCATGCCGATGGCGTTCACCGCCGAAACCGGTGAACTGCCAGCGGCGGCGTGGTTGCTGTGGATTGCCAACCTGCTGTGGACCGTGGGCTACGACACTTACTATGCGATGACCGACCGCGACGACGACCTGAAGATCGGCGTGAAATCCACCGCCATTTTGTTTGGCGACGCAGACCGGGCGATCATCCTGACCTTGCAAGGGTTGGCGCTGGGTTGCCTGTTGCTGGCGGGATCGAAGTTCGAGCTCGGTGGCTGGTTCCACCTCGGGCTACTGGCGGCGGCGGGCTGTTTTGCGTGGGAGTTCTGGTACACCCGCGGCAAGGACCGGATGCGTTGCTTCAAGGCGTTTTTGCACAACCACTGGGCCGGGTTGGCGATTTTTGTGGGGATTGTGCTGGATTACGGGTTGCGCTGAATCAAACCTGCTCCCGGCACGGGGGCAGGTTTGTGGTTCTGGACTCGCTTACTTTTTTGGTCCGGAATTGGTGATGACGTGCCAGACATCTTTCATGCCGTCACCTTTCATTTCTCCAGGCTTTTCGTCCTTCACAAAGGTGTACAGCGGCATGCCGTCGTAAGCGTATTGCATCATGCCGTCATCACGCTTAATGACACTCCATTTGCCCTCGGCCTTGGCACCCGCCGGAGCCATCATTGGCGGCCAGTTTTTGGCACACTCATCGTTACACATTGACTTGCCGCCAGCATCCTTGTCGTACATGTACACCGTCATGCCCTTTTGATCGACCATCACATCGCCTTTCATCATTGCAGGCTCAGCCGCGAAGGCCATTGATGGTAAAGCCATGACCGCCGTCAGCATCAACGCTTTGAAGGATTGCGAGTATTGCTTCATGGAAACCTTCCTTTTGTGGTTGTCAGGATTCGGACTTAGAGCTTAGTTCAGGATCATGACTATCGCCGGCCTGCTAAATTGTTGTCACACGACTGCAATAATTCCGTTATCTAATGCGGCACAAGACAGTTAAATGACAAGAGGATTAAGGCATGGTTGGCAGGAGCATTCTGATCGTCGACGACGAAGCGCCCATTCGCGAAATGATCGCCGTTGCGTTGGAAATGGCCGGCTATGACTGCCTGGAGGCTGAGAACTCGCAGCAGGCCCACGCCATTATTGTCGACCGCAAGCCTGACCTGATCCTGCTCGACTGGATGCTGCCCGGCACGTCCGGCATCGAGCTGGCCAGACGCCTCAAGCGCGATGAGCTGACCGGGGACATCCCGATCATCATGCTCACCGCCAAGGGCGAAGAGGACAACAAGATCCAGGGCCTGGAAGTTGGCGCTGACGATTACATCACCAAGCCGTTTTCCCCCCGTGAGCTGGTGGCGCGCCTCAAAGCCGTGCTGCGCCGTGCCGGCCCTACCGACGGCGAGGCACCGATCGAAGTCGGCGGCCTGCTGCTCGACCCGATCAGCCACCGCGTGACCATCGACGGCAAACCCGCCGAGATGGGCCCGACCGAATACCGTCTGCTGCAGTTTTTCATGACTCACCAGGAACGGGCCTACACCCGTGGCCAGTTGCTGGATCAAGTCTGGGGCGGCAACGTGTATGTCGAAGAGCGCACCGTCGACGTGCACATCCGCCGTCTGCGCAAAGCCCTCGGTGATGCCTATGAAAATCTGGTACAAACCGTGCGGGGCACCGGTTACCGCTTTTCGACCAAAGCCTGACCCGGAACTTTCCCGCCCGACAAGCTGACAAGGACGCGTGTTCAATTGAACCAAAACTGGCATGGCACCCTGATCCGCCACATGCTGTTGCTGGTGACCGGGTGTCTGGTGATCGGCCTGATTACCGGTTTCTACGGCTGGAGCCTCGCCGCGGGCCTGGGCCTTTACCTGGCCTGGACCCTCAAGCAGTTGCTGCGTCTGCACGAATGGCTGCGGCTGCACAAACCCGACGAAGCGCCGCCTGATGGCTATGGCTTGTGGGGCGAAGTGTTCGACAGCATCTACCACCTGCAACGTCGCGACCAACGTGTGCGTGGGCGCCTGCAAGCGGTGATCGATCGGGTTCAGGAATCCACTGCCGCGCTGAAAGACGCCGTCATCATGCTCGACAGCGATGGCAACCTGGAATGGTGGAACCGCGCCGCCGAAACCCTGCTCGGCCTCAAGACGCCGCAAGACAGCGGTCAGCCGGTCTCCAACCTGGTGCGCCATCCACGCTTCAAGGAATACTTCGAGCAGGACAGCTACGCCGAGCCGCTGGAAATCCCGTCACCGATCAATGATCGGCTGCGCATTCAGCTGTACATCACCCGCTACGGCAACAACGAACACTTGATGCTGGTTCGCGACGTGACGCGTATCCATCAACTGGAACAGATGCGCAAAGACTTCATCGCCAATGTCTCCCACGAATTGCGCACACCGCTGACGGTCATCTGCGGCTATCTGGAAACCCTGCTCGACAACGTCGAGGACGTGAACCCGCGCTGGTCCCGTGCCTTGCAGCAGATGCAGCAGCAAGGCGGGCGCATGCAGACCTTGCTCAACGACTTGCTGCTGCTGGCCAAACTGGAAGCCACCGATTACCCCTCGGACAATCAGCCCGTGGCCATCGACGGCTTGCTGCAATCGATCACCAGTGACGCTCAGCAGTTGTCCGGCCAGAAAAACCAACGCATCACCCTGGAAGCCGATCCGACGATTCTGCTCAAGGGCAGCGAGGCCGAATTGCGCAGCGCGTTTTCCAATCTGGTGTTCAACGCGGTGAAATACACCCCGGCCGAAGGCAATATCCGCATTCGCTGGTGGGGCGATGAGCAAGGCGCACACCTGAGTGTGCAGGACTCCGGCATCGGCATCGACAGCAAACACTTGCCGCGCCTGACCGAACGCTTCTACCGCGTCGATTCCAGTCGTAACTCCAACACCGGCGGCACGGGGCTCGGGCTGGCGATCGTCAAACACGTGCTGCTGCGCCACCGCGCGCGGATGGAAATCAGCAGTGTGCCGGGCCACGGCAGCACCTTTACCTGCCATTTCGCGCCCGCCCAAGTGACGAAAACGCGCGTCATCAGCACCGCCGACTGATACCGGCCAGCACTCGCCACTAGGCAATCGCCCGGTCAGCCGCTACATTGGCTGACTTGTGCCTGCCCTTCAGGCACCGCATTGACCCCCTATTCGAATACACGGAACCCGCAAAACTCCATCATGGACCCTTCCCCTGGCTTGACCCTCGCGACACTCTTCGCCGATTTCGGCATGATTCTTTTTGCTCTGATCCTGGTTTTGCTCAACGGTTTTTTCGTTGCGGCGGAATTCGCCATGGTCAAGTTGCGCTCGACCCGGGTCGAGGCCATCGCTGAAAAAAACGGCTGGCGCGGACACATCCTGCGCACCGTTCACAGTCAGCTCGATGCGTACCTCTCGGCGTGCCAATTGGGTATCACCCTCGCCTCCCTCGGCCTCGGCTGGGTCGGTGAACCGGCGTTCGCGCACATTCTCGAACCTTTGCTTGAAGCTGTTGGCGTGCAGTCGCCCGAAGTGATCAAAGGCGTATCGTTCTTCGCTGCATTCTTCGTCATCTCGTACCTGCACATCGTGGTCGGTGAACTGGCGCCGAAATCCTGGGCCATCCGCAAACCCGAGCTGCTGTCGCTGTGGACCGCGGTGCCGCTGTACCTGTTCTACTGGGCCATGTACCCGGCGATCTACCTGCTAAACGCCAGCGCCAACACGATCCTGCGGATCGCCGGCCAGGGTGAACCCGGCCCGCATCACGAGCACCACTACAGCCGTGAAGAACTGAAACTGATCCTGCACTCCAGCCGTGGCCAGGACCCGAGCGACCAAGGCATGCGCGTTTTGGCCTCGGCGGTGGAAATGGGCGAGCTGGAAGTGGTCGACTGGGCCAACTCTCGGGAAGACCTGGTGACGCTGGAGTTCAACGCGCCGCTCAAGGAAATCCTGGCGATGTTCCGTCGCCACAAGTTCAGCCGTTATCCGGTCTACGACAGTGATAGCCAGGAGTTCGTCGGCCTGCTGCACATCAAGGACTTGCTGCTGGAACTGGCGGCCCTGGACCACATTCCCGAGTCATTCAACCTCGCCGAACTGACCCGGCCGCTGGAGCGGGTTTCGCGCCATATGCCGCTGTCGCAGTTGCTGGAACAGTTCCGCAAGGGTGGCTCGCACTTCGCCCTGGTCGAAGAAGCCGATGGCAACATCATCGGCTACCTGACCATGGAAGACGTGCTTGAGGTGCTGGTCGGCGACATTCAGGACGAACACCGCAAGGCTGAGCGCGGCATCCTCGCCTACCAGCCGGGCAAACTGCTGGTACGGGGTGATACGCCGCTGTTCAAGGTCGAACGCCTGCTGGGCATCGATCTGGACCACATCGAAGCCGAGACCCTCGCCGGGCTGATCTACGAAACCCTGAAGCGGGTGCCGGAAGAGGAAGAAGTGCTGGAAGTCGAAGGCTTGCGAATCATCATCAAGAAGATGAAAGGGCCGAAGATTATCCTGGCCAAGGTGTTGATGCTGGATTAAGCGCAGTACCGGCGACGAGTGGCTGTTGTGGCGAGGGAGCTTGTCGGACCGCCGCACGTCCCGCTCGGCTGCGAAGCGGCCCCAATCCTGCAACCGCGATCCTCTAGGCACATTAGATTCACCGGCCTGCGACTGCTGCGCAGCCGAGCGGGACGGTGCGGCGGTCCGACAAGCTCCCTCGCCACACTAAGTCCGCGTCACCTTCATCACTGCTTGCCCAGCGCAAAGTTGGGCAACGCCCCCACCGGCTGATTGAACTGATACGGAATCGACACCAGCCCCAACCCCGTATTGCGCTGCACCACGAAATGCAAATGCGGCCCGCTGCTGTTGCCGGTGTTGCCCGACAGGGCCAGTGCGCTGCCCACCGCTATACGTTGCCCCTCGCGAACACTGACCGAACCTTGTTTGAGGTGCAGGTACACACCCATCGTCCCGTCATCGTGCAGCACCCGCACAAAATTGCCCGACGGATCGGTACCGCGCCCGGTCTGGGCATTTTCGGTTTTCACCACCACCCCGCCACGCGCCGCAATGATCGGCGTGCCTTCGGGCATGGCAATGTCCATGGCGTAACGGTTCTTGGCGCCGAAATGGCTGTACTGGCCGTTGTTGCCCTGACTCAAGCGAAACGGCCCGCCACGCCAGGGCAGCGGATACCGATAGGCCATGACAGCCCCTGAAGGGTCGCCCAGGGAATATTCGAACCTTGGGGTGTACGCCAACGGCCTTCCGGTCTTCGTCGCCGTGAGCAGCGCCAGACGGATGTTGCTGCGGGCCGGCATCACCCGGCGGATCGGTCGGCTCGGCGCGCCGCTGACATTGCTCAGTCCGGCAAAACTCAGTTCGATCTCGACCGGCGCATACAGGTCGTTGCGCACGTAGACGCTGTCCACGCCCTTCTGCTTCTTGATCTCCAGGTACACCTGACGCTCAAGGTGCTCGACCATGCGATCACGAAAAACGAACACCTGAGAGCCTTTCGTGGGGCGGTCGCTGTAGGAGACCACGCCATTGGCGTCGGTGGACTTGTAGATCGTCATGGCCACAGCCGAGGTGGAGGCCATGAAAAGACCACAGAAAAACAGCAGGCGCGCGAGCATGGGCAAGAGTCTGTCGAGTAAGGCCTGGGAAGGAGCCTAGCAGCTGCAATGGACCCGGGTAGTCGGCAGATGTTTCAAAATGGGCAGCAAAGGGGATGTGCGGTGAATTTGATGGCCCCTTCGCGGGCAAGCCTCGCTTCTACAGGTCGGTGTGATCTGTAGGAGCGAGGCTTGCCCGCGAAGACGGACTCTCAGTCGATGAAGATTACGCGCCAGGTACGAAGTGCTTCTGCGCCGTACCACGGGCAATCAATCGGGAGATGTAGTCGAGCTTTTGCGCATCCTGATCGACAAAGCGGAAGGTCAGTTGCAGCCAGTCGCTGTCGGGTTTCGGTTCAAACGCGACGATGGCGTGCAGGTAGCCATTGAGGCGAGCAACTTCAGCGTTGTCGCCCTGCTCCAGATCAAGCACGGCGCTGTCGAGGACTTGCGGCAACGTGTCGGTGCGCTTCACCACCAGCAGCGCTTCCTTGATGCTCAAGGCTTTGATCACGCACTGCTGAATGCCGCCTGGCAAACGCAACTGGCCTTGACCTCGACCGCTGGCCGGTGCGGAAGCAGCGACCGGCGCCTTGACCGGTGGGCTGTTGAGCAAACCGCGCGAAGGGGCTGCCGCCGGTGCGGGAGCTGAGACCACGGCCGCCTTGCCGCCGGTCAACGCGCTCAGGGAATCATTGCCGAAGGCCGAGTTCATTTTGGTTGGCGCACCGTTCATCAAGGCGTCGAGCTTGCCGACCTTGTTGAGCGCTTGCTTGACCTTGGTCAGCAGTTGTTCGTTGGTGAAGGGCTTGCTGACGTAGCCGGAAACGCCGGCCTGAATCGCCTGGACCACGTTCTCCTTGTCGCCACGGCTGGTCACCATCACGAAGGGCATGGTCTTGAGGTTGTCCTGCTCGCGGCACCAGGTCAGCAGTTCCAGGCCAGACATTTCCGGCATCTCCCAGTCGCACAACACCAGGTCGAACGCTTCCTTGGCCAGCATGGCCTGAGCCTTTTTGCCGTTGATGGCATCTTCGGTCCGGATCCCCGGGAAGTAGTTACGCAGGCACTTCTTTACCAGGTCACGAATGAATGCCGCATCGTCCACCACCAACACACTGATCTTGCTCATCCATCACCCCTCGAAAAAATCCCGGCAAGCATACCGTTTTGCTGATGGCACATTGCCAAAAACTTTCAGTCACGCCGGGACTTTTCGTTCGCGGGTGCTGCTTTTGAAGTCGAAAACCACACAAAAAAACGCCCGGCCAAAGGACCGGGCGTTTTTCTTGGGCAGTCTTACTTATCGTCAGCTTTGCCCGGAACATTAGCGGTTTCGCCACTTGTGCCTTCAACTTCTTCTTTCATGCGCTTGAGGCCCAGGTGACGCACGTCTGTGCCGCGCACCAGATAAATCACCAGCTCCGAGATGTTGCGTGCGTGGTCGCCGATGCGTTCCAGCGAACGCAGTACCCAGATAATGCTCAAGACCCGCGAGATAGAGCGCGGGTCTTCCATCATGTAGGTCGCCAGCTCACGCAGTGCGGTCTTGTATTCGCGGTCGATGATCTTGTCGTACTGGGCCACCGACAACGCCAGGTCGGCATCGAAACGGGCAAAGGCGTCCAGCGCGTCACGCACCATGTTGCGCACCTGGTCGCCGATGTGGCGAACCTCGACGTAACCGCGCGGGGCCTCGCCTTCTTCGCACAACTGGATGGCGCGGCGGGCGATCTTGGTCGCTTCGTCACCGATGCGCTCCAGGTCGATCACCGACTTGGAGATGCTGATGATCAGACGCAAGTCAGACGCCGCCGGCTGACGGCGGGCCAGAATGCGCAGGCATTCTTCGTCGATGTTGCGTTCCATCTGGTTGATCTGGTCGTCGATCTCACGAACCTGCTGGGCCAGGCCGGAGTCGGCCTCGATCAGCGCGGTCACCGCGTCGTTGACCTGCTTTTCCACCAGACCGCCCATGGCCAGGAGGTGGCTGCGCACTTCCTCGAGCTCGGCGTTGAACTGCGCGGAGATGTGATGGGTAAGGCCTTCTTTACTAATCATGTTGGCGTCCTTGGAGCGTCCGGTTAGGTGCGGTGGACCGCAGCGTCAATTCAGTGAGCAACTACAGCTTCCTAGCCGTAACGACCGGTGATGTAGTCTTCGGTCTGCTTCTTCGCCGGATTGGTGAACAGGGTGTCGGTATCGCCGAATTCCACCAGTTTGCCCATGTACATGAACGCCGTGTAATCGGAAACCCGCGCGGCCTGTTGCATGTTGTGGGTCACGATGACGATGGTGAATTTCGATTTCAATTCGTAGATCAGCTCTTCGACTTTCAACGTCGAGATCGGGTCGAGTGCCGAGCACGGTTCGTCGAGCAGCAGCACTTCCGGCTCCACGGCGATGGTACGGGCGATCACCAGACGTTGTTGCTGACCGCCGGACAGGCCGAGTGCCGACTCATGCAGACGGTCTTTGACTTCGTCCCACAGCGCCGCGCCTTTCAACGCCCACTCGACCGCTTCGTCGAGGATGCGTTTTTTGTTGATGCCCTGGATGCGCAGGCCGTAAACCACGTTTTCGTAGATGGTTTTCGGGAACGGGTTCGGCTTCTGGAACACCATGCCGACGCGACGACGCAGTTCGGCGACGTCTTCGCCCTTGCGGTAGATGTTGTTGCCGTACAGGTTGATTTCACCTTCTACGCGGCAACCGTCGACCAGGTCGTTCATGCGGTTGAAGGTCCGCAGCAGCGTGGACTTGCCGCAGCCGGACGGACCGATGAAGGCGGTTACGCGTTGTTTCGGGATGTTCAGGCTGACGTCGTACAGCGCTTGTTTGTCGCCGTAGTACAGGTTCAGGCCCGGTACTTCGATGGCCACGGTTTCCTGCTCAAGGCTCAGGCTCTGCTTGTCGCGACCCAGCGCAGACATGTTGATGCCGTGGGTATGTGCTTCGTGCTGCATGGGAGGCTCCCTGTGCTAACAAATTCGGTTCGGTTTGCCGCTGGCCTCACAAAAATGGGCCAGCGGTGTTGCCTTCTGTAGGGGCCAGGCTTGCCGGCGAAGGCGTCCTTGAAATCGCCTTCGCCGGCAAGCCTGGCTCCTACAGGGGGGGCGGTGATTAGCTATCCAGCGCTTTGTACTTCTCGCGCAGATGGTTACGGATATAAACGGCCGACAGGTTGAGCGTCGCGATCACCAGCACCAGCAGCAGCGCCGTGGCGTACACCAGCGGTCGCGCAGCTTCGACGTTCGGGCTCTGGAAGCCGACGTCATAGATGTGGAAGCCCAAGTGCATGATCTTCTGATCCAGGTGAAGGTACGGGTAGTTGCCGTCCAGTGGCAGCGACGGCGCCAGTTTCACCACACCCACCAGCATCAGCGGCGCCACTTCACCGGCGGCGCGCGCCACGGCGAGGATCATGCCGGTCATCATCGCCGGGCTGGCCATCGGCAGCACGATCTTCCACAAGGTTTCAGCCTTGGTCGCGCCGAGGGCCAACGAGCCTTCACGCACCGTGCGAGGGATCCGCGCCAGGCCTTCTTCGGTGGCCACGATCACCACCGGCACCGCCAGCAGCGCCAGGGTCAGGGACGCCCAGAGTAGACCCGGCGTGCCGAAAGTCGGCGCCGGCAATGCTTCAGGGAAGAACAACCGGTCGACCGAACCGCCCAGCACATAGACGAAGAAGCCCAGACCGAACACGCCGTAAACGATCGCCGGAACACCCGCGAGGTTGTTCACCGCGATGCGGATCAAGCGCGTCATTGCGTTCTGTTTCGCATATTCACGCAGGTAAACCGCTGCCAACACGCCGAACGGGGTCACGATCATCGCCATGATCAACGTCATCATCACGGTGCCGAAAATCGCCGGGAAGATCCCGCCTTCGGTGTTCGCTTCACGCGGGTCGTCGCTCAAGAACTCCCAGACCTTGCTGAAGTAGAAGCCGATCTTGGTGAAGGTGCCCATGGCGTTCGGCTGAAAGGCGTGAACCACTTTGCCAATGCCGATTTCGATTTCTTTGCCATTGGCATCGCGGGCCGTCAGGCTGTCGCGGTTGAACTGGGCGTGCAGGTCGTTCAGGCGTGCTTCGATGTCCTGATAACGAGCGTTCAGTTCGGCGCGCTCGGACTCCAGGTCCGCTTGCGCGGCGGCGTCGAGCTGGCCGGCCAGTTCCAGTTTGCGACCGTGCAGACGCACACGTTCCAGACCGGCGTTGATCGCGCCGATGTCGACCTTTTCCAGGGTCTTGAGCTGAGCCGCGAGCTGGTTGACGCGAGCAACACGGGCCTGCAACTCGGGCCATGCGGCTTCGCCTTCAGCGATGACTTTTCCGTCCTGCTTGACGTTGACCAGGTAGCCGTAGAAGTTGCCCCACTCGCGACGCTCGATGGCCATCAGCTCGGGTGGCGTCTTCTGGTTGGTCAGCCACTCGCCGACGATCCAGGTGAAGTCGTTGCCGTTCAGGTCACGGTTGCCAACCTTGATCAACTCGCGGGTCATGAACTCCGGGCCCTGATCGGGCACCGGCAGGCCAGCGCTTTTCAGGCGCTCGCGCGGCACTTCTTCTTTCTGCACCACTTCGCCGATGACGAGGTGGTTGGCTTGGCCCGGCACGTTGTAACTGGCGTGCACCAGGTCCGCCGGCCAGAAGTGGCCCAGACCGCGCACGGCAATCACCGCCAGCAAGCCAATGGTCATGATGACCGCGATGGACACCGCGCCACCGCTGATCCAGACGCCGGGGGCGCCGCTCTTGAACCATCCTTTCAGGGAGTTCTGTTTCACAGACTTCTACCTTTCTTAAAGCGACGAGTATTTCTTGCGCAGACGCTGACGAATCAGTTCTGCGAGGGTGTTCATGACGAAGGTGAACAACAGCAGCACCAGTGCCGAGAGGAACAGCACGCGGTAGTGGCTGCCGCCGACTTCCGATTCGGGCATTTCCACCGCGACGTTGGCGGCCAGGGTGCGCAGGCCTTCGAACAGGTTCATTTCCATGACCGGCGTGTTACCGGTGGCCATCAGCACGATCATGGTTTCACCCACCGCACGGCCCATGCCGATCATCAGCGCCGAGAAGATGCCCGGGCTGGCGGTGAGGATCACCACCCGCGTCATGGTCTGCCACGGCGTGGCACCGAGGGCCAGCGAGCCGAGGGTCAGGCCGCGAGGCACACTGAACACGGCGTCTTCGGCGATGGAGTAGATGTTCGGGATCACCGCGAAGCCCATGGCCAGACCGACTACCAGAGCGTTGCGCTGGTCGTAGGTGATGCCCAGGTCGTGGGAGATCCACATGCGCATGTCGCCGCCGAAAAACCAGGTTTCCATGTACGGGCTCATGTACAGCGACAACCAACCCACAAACAGAATCACCGGGATCAGGATCGCGCTTTCCCAGCCGTCCGGCACTTTCAGGCGGATGGACTCAGGCAGGCGGCTGAAGACGAAACCGGCGACCAGAATACCAATCGGCAAGAGCATCAGCAGGCTGAAGATGCCCGGCAAATGCCCTTCCACATAGGGCGCGAGGAACAGGCCGGCGAAGAAACCGAGGATCACCGTCGGCATCGCCTCCATCAGCTCGATCACCGGTTTGACCTTGCGGCGCAAGCTTGGGGCCATGAAGTACGCGGTGTAGATCGCAGCAGCGACGGCCAGCGGTGCGGCCAACAGCATGGCGTAGAACGCGGCTTTCAGGGTACCGAAGGTCAGCGGCGACAAGCTCATCTTCGGTTCAAAGTCAGTGTTGGCAGCGGTCGATTGCCAGACGTATTTAGGCTCGTCGTAGTTCTCGTACCAGACCTTGCTCCACAACGCGCTCCACGAAACTTCCGGGTGCGGATTGTCCAGCAGCAGCGGCTGCACCTTACCGTTAGCCTCTACGATGATACGGTTGGCACGCGGCGACATGCCGAAAATGCCTTGGCCTTCCACCACCTGATCGACCAGCAACGTGCGGTGAGCGGTACTGTGAAAGACGCCAAGCTTGCCGGATGCGTCGAGGGCTACGAAGCCTTTGCGACGCTCTTCAGCACTGATCTCAACAATCGGCGTAGTGCCCATCTGGAAGGTACGAATCTGCTTCAGACGCAGTTCGCCGTCCGGGTCGCGAGCCATGAACCACTGGGCCAGACCACCTTTGGAGTCACCGAGGATCAGCGAGATACCGCCCACCAACTGGGTGCTGGCGGTAATCTCGGCATCGCCGTTCTCAAGCAGCTTGTAGCGACCGTTGAGGCTCTTGTCGCGCAGGCTGAACACGTCGGCCTGAGCACGACCGTTGATGACGTACAGCCACTGCTGACGCGGGTCGACGAAGATGTTCTTCACCGGCTCGCTCATCTGCGGCAGATCGATACGCTTCTGCTCGTTGGTGACTTCGCCGGTCATCATGTTTTCTTCGCTGGTTAGCGACAAAACATTGAGTTGAGACCCGGTGGAGCCGACCAGCATCAGGGTCGTATCGTTGGCGTTGAGGCTGACATGCTCCAGCGCACCGCCCGCCTCGTTCAGCGCAATCGGGGTTTCGCCATACGGGTATTCGATGGCTGGCGAGATGGTCTTCTTGCCGTCCGGGTAGCTGACCTTGTACGTGTGACGGAACACCAGCGCCTGACCGTTGGACAAGCCAACCGCTACCAGCGGATGGCCGGGTTGGTCTTCAGCAATGGACGTGACCGTGGTGCCCGCCGGGATCGGCAGATCGACGCGCTTGAGTTCGGCGCCACTGTCGATATCGAAGAACAACGCCTGGCCCTTGTCGGAAACCCGCATGGCGACCTGGTTCTGTTCTTCCAGGGAGATCATCAACGGCTTGCCGGCGTCTTGCATCCAGGCGGGCGTGATGGCGTCTTGGGCGGTCAGGTCGGCGCCCTGAAACAGCGGCGCGACGACGTAGCCGAGGAAGAAAAAGATCAGCGTGATCGCGCCGAGAACGGCGAGGCCGCCCACGAGGACGTACCAGCGGGTCAGGCGATCCTTGAGCGCGCGGATGCGGCGCTTGCGTTGCAGCTCAGGCGTATTGAAATCAATTCGCTTGGGGGGATTAGTAGTCATGGTGGAATTGGCCAGATCATTCATGCGCACACCCTAGCGATCCTGTATGACAGAAAGATGACAATGCGGTGACGCAACAAATCCACCGCCAGCGGGAACTGGCAGTGGACCGGAAATTTGGGGGCCGGCGTACCGGCATTTGTAGGAGCAGAGCTTGCTCGCGAAGGCGTCATTACATTCAACATCAATGCTGACTGAACCACGGCTTTCGCGGGCAAGCCTCGCTCCTACAGAGTCCGGGTTTATCCCGGACTCAGGGTGTTACTTCTTTGCGACGTTGCCGCCTTCTTGCAGACCCAGGTCAGCCAGTGCTTTTGCAGCAACCTTGGCTGGCAGTGGGATGTAACCGTCTTTCACTACAACTTCCTGACCCTGTTTGGACAGAATCAGTTTCACGAACTCGGCTTCCAGCGGGGCCAGAGGCTTGTTCGGGGCTTTGTTGACGTAAACGTAGAGGAAACGCGACAGAGGGTACTTGCCGTTCAGGGCGTTTTCTTCGGTGTCTTCGATGAACTCGGTGCTGCCTTTCTTGGCCAGGGCCACCGTCTTCACGCTAGCGGTTTTGTAGCCGATACCCGAGTAACCAACACCGTTCAGCGAAGAGCTGATCGACTGCACGACCGAAGCCGAACCTGGTTGTTCGTTGACGTTTGGCTTGTAGTCGCCTTTGCACAGGGCTTCTTCTTTGAAGTAGCCGTAGGTGCCGGATACCGAGTTACGACCGAACAGTTGAACCGGCTTGTTGGCCAGGTCGCCGGTCACGCCCAGATCACCCCAGGTTTTCACGTCGGTTTTAGCACCGCACAGACGAGTCGAGGAGAAGATCGCGTCGACTTGCTCCATGGTCATGTGCTGGATCGGGTTGTCTTTGTGCACGAAGACAGCCAGGGCGTCCACGGCAACCGGGATAGCGGTTGGCTTGTAGCCGTATTTGGTTTCGAAGGCTTGCAGCTCGTTGTCCTTCATCTTGCGGCTCATCGGGCCCAGGTTAGCGGTGCCTTCAGTCAGCGCAGGTGGCGCGGTAGAAGAACCGGCAGCCTGAATCTGGATGTTTACGTTCGGGTATTCTTTTTTGTAGTTCTCAGCCCACAGGGTCATGAGGTTGGCCAGGGTATCGGAGCCGACGCTGGACAGGTTGCCCGACACACCAGTGGTCTTGGTGTAGCTCGGGATAGCAGGGTCAACAGCGGCAACCGCGTTGGCAGTCGCAACGCCAGCAGCGACAAAAGTCATTGCCGCCATCAAACGCTTCAGTTTCATGCCTTACTCCTAGCAGATAGGGTGTGTTAGTCGGGGCCAAGTATCGGCAGGCCGTGTGAACACTCTATGGCTGAAATATGACAATTAGATGAAAGGCCAGCATTGGATGTTTTAAGGAATACCGCGTCATCTTTCGTCGCGAGCAAGACCGCTCCCACACTGGATCTACACCTGAACACAGAGTTTGTGTCCAATTGAGTCGAATGTGGGAGCGGGCTTGCTCGCGAAGGGGCCAGTGCGCTGAATGAAAGAAGTGGTTTATCGACCCTTCTTCCAAAGATACGCACCCACCAGAATCCCGACCCCGCAAATAATCGCCACGTAATAGGCAGGCCCCATCGGGCTTTCCTTCAGAAGCAGCGTCACCACCATCGGCGTCAAACCACCGAAAATCGCATAGGCCAGGTTGTAGGAGAACGACAGCCCGCTAAACCGGACCACCGCCGGAAAGGCTTTGACCATCACGTAGGGCACTGCACCAATAGTCCCGACCAGCAGACCGGTCAGGGCGTACATCGGGAACAGCCAGTCCGGGTGATTGAACAGGCTGTGATAGAACGTCCACGAGCTGAACAATAACGCCGCACTGCCAAACACGAACACTCGACCCGCACCGAAACGGTCAGCCAGGGCACCGGAAACCACGCAGCCCACGCTCAGGAACACAATCGCCAGGCTGTTGGCCTGCAACGCCGTGGTCGGCGAGAAGTGGTAAACGGTCTGCAGCACGGTCGGGGTCATCAGAATGACCACGATGATGCCGGCGGACAGTAGCCAGGTCAGCAACATGGAAATCAGAATCGCACCGCGGTGGTCACGCAACACGGCACGTAGCGGCACTTCTTCGGCCAGGGCCTTGCGCAGTTGCAGTTCGGCGAACACCGGGGTCTCGTGCAACCAGCGGCGCAGATACACCGAGAACAGGCCAAACACGCCGCCCAGCAGGAACGGGATCCGCCAGGCGTAATCGGACACTTCCAGCGGGGTGTAAATGCTGTTGATCGCAGTGGCGACCAACGAACCCAGGAGGATGCCAGCCGTCAGACCGCTCGTCAGGGTGCCGCAGGCATAACCGATATGACGCGCAGGCACGTGTTCGGAAACGAATACCCACGCACCCGGTACTTCACCGCCAATCGCCGCGCCTTGAATCACCCGCATCAGCAGCAACAGGATCGGCGCCCACATGCCGATCTGCGCATAGGTCGGCAGCAGGCCCATGATCAGGGTCGGCACCGCCATCATGAAAATGCTCAACGTGAACATCTTCTTGCGACCCAACAGGTCGCCGAAATGCGCCATCACAATGCCGCCCAACGGACGAGCAAGGTAGCCGGCGGCGAAGATGCCGAACGTCTGCATCAGGCGCAGCCACTCGGGCATGTCCGCCGGGAAGAACAGTTTGCCCACCACCGTGGCGAAGAACACGAAGATGATGAAGTCGTAAAACTCCAGCGCGCCGCCCAGGGCGGAGAGCGATAACGTCTTGTAGTCGTTGCGGGTCAACGGGCGTGCGGGCTGGGTCGGCTGCGCGATGCTAGAGGGCGCTGTGGTCATGGCAAGGGCTTCTCTTATAGTCGGATCTGCAACCCCAACAACGCTGGCGAGGGCTTGGGCAGGTCCGGCACGATAGCAAATTGTTCGAAAAAGCACATAGAGGTGCGAATTTGACGGTCAAAATGAGAACCGGACGGTCGTCTCGGAGTCTACCGACCGATATACTCGCTGCGTTGCAGCATGTGTAAGGGGTTGCTGTGCGAAAACGCGCTGGCTGTCAGGCAATGTAATTGCGTGGTTCAGTCGCTTTCGCAGAGTTTCCCTTTAGGCGCCTTACGAAAAACGTGACGAACGCGGTATGTTCGGGCTGAATCGTTTTTCCTTGAGACGGCTATTCACCTGAAGTACTTATGAAGAGTCACGGGTCAGAGGCACCCCCGGCATGATAGAGCTCGAACAAGAAGATCCAATTCCGCAAGGCGACCTGGCCCTGCAAATCACCGCGCTTCCGCGTGAAACCAACGGCTTCGGCGATATTTTCGGCGGCTGGCTGGTGGCACAGATGGATTTGGCCGGCACCGCAATGGCCAGCAAAGTCGCTGGCGGACGCGTGGCGACCGTGGCGATTGATCGCATGGCGTTCCTGGTCCCCGTGGCGGTGGGCGCTCAGCTTTCCTTCTATACCCAGGCGCTGGAAATCGGCCGCAGCTCAATTCAGATGATGGTCGAAGTCTGGAGCGACGATCCGCTGTCCAGCGAGTGGCGTAAAGTGACTGAAGCCGTGTTTGTGTTTGTCGCGATCGATGGCAGCGGCCGTACTCGTTCGGTTCCGCCACGCGCGCGTTAAACACTGCGACCTTTACGCGGTCCATTGCAGTCATTGTTCCTGATCGAGAGTTGCCCCATGAGCACGCCCAACGTTGAAGCCGTGAAACTGGATGAACTGAACTGCTGGCGCATCCGCCACGGTCAGGCCGAATTGCTGGTCGCCCAGCAAGGCGCGCACATCCTCAGTTATCAATTGGCCGGCCAACCGCCGCTGATATGGCTCAACGACGAGGCCGTGTTCAAGACCGGCAAGAGCATCCGTGCCGGCGTGCCGGTGTGCTGGCCGTGGTTCGGCAATTTCCCGCGCAACCCGCAAAGTGTCCAGGCGATGCGCGTCAGCAACGAACCACCGACCGCCCACGGTTTCGTCCGGGCGATGGATTGGGAATTGGGCGGCATAGAAGCCGAGGGTGAGAGCCTGAAGGTGGAATTCATCCTGCCCTACCCCGAAGGCGGCTTTCCGGGCTGGCCGCATCAGGTGGATCTGAAGTTGAGCATCCGTCTGGATGAGCAACTGCATATCAACCTGACCAGCCACAATCAGGGCACCGATACCGTCACCCTCAGCCAGGCGCTGCACAGTTACTTCGCCGTCAGCGATGTGCGCACTGTGCATGTCGAAGGGCTGGATGGTTTGAGCTATATCGAAACGCTGGATGACTGGAAAACCGTCACCCAGGCCGGTGATTTGCATTTTGCTGGTGAGACCGACCGCATTTACCTCAATGCCCCGCCGAAGCTGAATATTGTGGACCCGGCCTGGGAACGGCGCATCGAGCTGACCAGCAGCGGTTCGCGCACGGCGGTGATCTGGAACCCGTGGATCGAACGCGCCGCGGCGTTCAGCGACATGGCCGACGATGGCTGGCAGAAGATGCTGTGCATCGAGACGGCGAATGTGATGGATGATGTGGTGACACTGGCGCCGGGTGCCAGTCATACCTTGGGCGTGAGCATCGCCAGCGCACCTCTCTAAACAACACCATAAATCCCTGTGGGAGCGGGCTTGCTCGCGAAGAGGCCGTAACATTCAACATCATCGTTGGCTGTTACACCGCCTTCGCGAGCAAGCCCGCTCCCACATTTGGATCACCTACAAATCTGATTCCTGCACTACCCGCACCTTCGCCGCATCCAGCGCATACGCCGCGTCAGCCAAATCATTGTTGACCTTCTCGACCTTCAGCGTGCCCGTCACCCACAGTGGTGTGTAGATGTCATCCAGCTTCAAGCCTTTGGGATAACGCACCAGCACCAACTGATTCGGTGGCGGTGGCGGCACGTGGATGCAGGCGCCCGGGTACGGCACAAGGAAGAACAATGTGCTGCGGCCCTTGGCGTCGGACTCCAGCGGCACCGGGTAACCTCCGATCCGGATGTTCTTGTCGTTCATCGACGGCACGGTTTTGGTCGAATACATCACCGCCGGCAAGCCCTTGCTCTGCTTCATGCCACCTTTTTCGGTAAAGGTGCCATCGCCTTCCGGGGAGTTGTGGTCGATTTCGGGCATGGCCTCGAGGGCTTTCTGGTCCGACTTGGGCATCAGTTCGAGCCAGTCGGTTTCCGGCAGTTCGCCGGCATGGGCCAAAACGCTGCCCAAAAGGAGGAGAGTCAAAAAAAGACGGCGCATGGAGGTGCTCGGTAAGGAAAGGACTGTTGAACGCCGAGCATTCTAGCCCTCCCCGCGCGCGCCGCAGAGAGGACTTTGTCGCTTGAATCAGTTCTTTCTGATCAAGCCGTAGACCACCAGCAACACCACCGCGCCGACCAGCGCACCGATGAAGCCTGCACCTTC
Organism: Pseudomonas sp. LBUM1660; assembly: GCF_059695935.1. Classification (NCBI taxonomy): domain Bacteria; kingdom Pseudomonadati; phylum Pseudomonadota; class Gammaproteobacteria; order Pseudomonadales; family Pseudomonadaceae; genus Pseudomonas; species Pseudomonas sp. LBUM1660. The sequence goes on from NZ_CP166795.1 coordinate 6,257,493, forward strand.
GCCCGCGTGATAGATGCCCAGAGCCTGGCCGCCGTAAGTGGCCGCCAGCGAACCGCCGATACCGAGCAGGATGGTCATGATCCAGCCCATGCTGTCATCGCCCGGTTTCAGGAACCGAGCCAGGAGGCCGACGATCAAGCCGATAAAGATGGTTCCGATAATTCCCATGGCACTTCCCTCTGATTGAATGGCAATGCCCAAAGCCTAGACAGACTTTGGCATCCTGCCATGAGAGAACGACGGCCCCTGAATGGTTCCGCCGCTGCCACATGAAACTGTTTATTCGGCGATGAGCGCTTCGACCTTGAGTATCTGCGCGGCCAGTGTTTCGCGGTTTGCACAACGCAGGTTGGCGTGACCGACCTTGCGGCCGACTTTGAACGCCTTGCCATAGTGGTGCAGATGGCAATCAGCGATGGCCAGGACCTTCTCGGTCTCCGGCACTTTACCGATGAAGTTGAGCATCGCGCTCTCGCCAACCTTGGCCGTCGAACCCAGCGGCAGGCCAGCAACGGCTCGCAGGTGGTTTTCGAACTGGCTGCACTCGGCGCCTTCGGTGGTCCAGTGCCCGGAGTTGTGCACCCGCGGGGCGATTTCGTTGGCTTTGAGGCCACCGTCGACTTCGAAGAACTCGAACGCCATCACACCGACGTATTCCAGCTGTTTGAGCACACGGCTGGAGTAGTCTTCGGCCAAGGCTTGCAGCGGATGGTCGGTGCTGGCCACGGACAGCTTGAGAATGCCGCTGTCGTGGGTGTTGTGAACCAGCGGATAGAACTTGGTTTCGCCATCGCGAGCACGCACGGCGATCAGCGAGACTTCACCGGTGAACGGTACGAAGCCTTCCAGCAGGCAGGCGACGCTACCCAGTTCGGCGAAGGTGCCGACCACGTCTTCCGGTTTGCGCAGGACTTTCTGGCCCTTGCCGTCGTAACCCAGGGTGCGGGTTTTCAGCACGGCCGGCAGACCGATCGACGCAACAGCGGCGTCCAGATCGGCTTGCGATTGAATATCGGCAAACGCCGGGGTTGGAATCCCCAGGTCCTTGAACATGCTCTTCTCGAACCAGCGATCGCGGGCGATGCGCAGGGCTTCGGCGCTCGGGTAGACCGGGACGAATTGCGACAGGAACGCCACGGTTTCGGCCGGGACGCTTTCGAACTCGAAGGTCACCAGATCAACTTCATCAGCCAGCTGACGCAGGTGGTCCTGATCGCCGTAATCGGCCCGCAGGTGTTCGCCCAACGCGGCTGCGCAAGCATCCGGTGCCGGGTCCAGGAAAGCGAAGTTCATGCCCAGCGGGGTGCCCGCCAACGCCAACATGCGACCCAACTGGCCGCCACCGATTACACCGATCTTCATCGTCAACAACCTCAGGCGATGCGTGGGTCTGGATTTTCCAGGACGCTGTCTGTCTGCTCAGCACGGAAAGTTTTCAGCACCGCGTGGAATTGCGGGTGCTTGGCGCCGAGGATACTCGCCGACAGCAAGGCTGCGTTGATCGCGCCGGCCTTGCCAATGGCCAGGGTGGCAACCGGAATACCCGCGGGCATCTGCACGATCGAGAGCAGCGAATCGACGCCCGAGAGCATCGACGACTGCACCGGAACACCCAGCACTGGCAGGTGGGTCTTGGCCGCACACATGCCAGGCAAGTGGGCTGCGCCACCGGCACCGGCGATGATCACCTCGATCCCACGCGCCTCAGCTTCCTCGGCGTACTGGAACAGCAGGTCCGGGGTGCGGTGGGCAGAGACCACTTTCACCTCGTAAGGGATGCCGAGCTTTTCCAGCATATCGGCGGTGTGGCTAAGGGTGGACCAATCGGACTTGGAGCCCATGATCACGCCAACCAGTGCACTCATCGTCGTGCCTCTTCTCTCTGGGCGCCCGCAGGCGCGTCAAAAACAACAAGCCACGCAGAAATGCGTGGCTTGATTGTACGAAAAATGGCCGGACGAACCGGCCGAAGGCCGCGCAGTATACCTCAATGAAGCAGATAAACAGCCCCCGAAACGACCATCTGTCATACGGCGCAAAGTGCCGGTTTTATTGACTCTGAGGTCAGCCAAAAACAGCGTAAATCTACCCCGATCCTGTAGGAGCCAGGCTTGCCGGCGAAGGCGATCTTACGGACGCCTTCGCCGGCAAGCCTGGCTCCTACAAAACATCATTGACCGGTTGTGCCTTGCGCCGCGCCCCCCTCAAGCTTGCGCCACAACAACCGCACGTTCGCCTTGCGCACCAGCGCGCAGCGATACAGGCGAATCTCCAGCGGCACGTGCCATTGCGGGCCGCCGCAGACCACCAGTTCACCACGCGCCAGTTCGGCGCGCACGCTGAGCTGCGGCACCCAGGCAATCCCCAACCCCTCGAGCGCCATGCTTTTCAGGCTGTCGGCCATGGCGGTCTCATAAATGGTGGTGAAGCGCAGCGCACGCTGGCGCAGCAGCATGTTCACCGAACGCCCGAGAAACGCACCGGCGCTGTAAGCGAGCAACGGCACGCTGGCCTCGCCTTCCAGGTCGAACAATGGTTTGCCGTCGGCGTCCGCCGCGCACACCGGCAGCATCTCGGTGTGGCCAAGGTGCAGCGACGGGAAGATTTCCGGGTCCATCTGCAAGGCCGCGTCCGGGTCATAGAACGCGAGCATCAAGTCGCAACCCCCTTCGCGCAGCGCATGCACCGCGTCACCGACGTTAGTCGCCACCAACCGCGTGGCGATGTTCAAGCCTTCATTGCGCAACTGCGCGATCCAGCGCGGAAAGAAACCCAATGCCAATGAGTGAGCGGCAGCCACTTGCATCACTTCGCCCTGCCCGCCTTCCAGGTGATGAAGGTGGCGCAGCACTTCGCCGAGCTGTTCGACCACGGTCCGCGCGGTCACCAAAAACAACTGCCCCGCCGCCGTCAGTTCGACAGGCGTGCGCGAGCGGTTGACCAACGTCAGCCCCAACGCGGCTTCCAGGCTGCGGATTCGGCGGCTGAACGCGGGCTGCGTTACGAAGCGGCGTTCCGCAGCCTGGGAGAAGCTGCGGGTGGCGGCCAAGGCGCTGAAGTCCTCGAGCCATTTACTTTCCAGATTCATCACGTCCTCCCGGACACGCACCAAATTAGGTCACACGCTCGCCGCACACACGGCGTCACACAGACATTATGCCGAATGTGCATAGGCCAGTGTTTAACAGCATTGGCCGAAAATTCTCAACAAGCCTAGCATTTGCAGCGTTCCGGCACAGACCGGGTCCATATCGAGATGATTTCTATCATGTCCTCCGCTGCATCTTTCCGCACAGAAAAAGACCTGCTTGGCGTACTCGAAGTACCTGCTCAAGCGTATTACGGCATCCAGACCCTGCGAGCGGTGAACAACTTCCGTCTCTCCGGCGTTCCGATTTCGCATTACCCGAAGCTGGTCGTCGGTCTGGCGATGGTCAAACAGGCCGCCGCTGACGCCAACCGCGAACTGGGTCACCTGAGCGAAGCCAAGCACGCTGCCATCAGCGAAGCCTGTGCACGTTTGATCCGCGGTGATTTCCACGAAGAGTTCGTGGTGGACATGATTCAGGGCGGCGCTGGCACTTCAACCAACATGAATGCCAACGAAGTCATCGCCAACCTCGCGCTGGAGGCCATGGGTCACCAGAAGGGCGAGTACCAATACCTGCACCCGAACAACGACGTGAACATGGCGCAGTCGACCAACGACGCCTACCCGACCGCGATCCGTCTGGGTCTGCTGCTGGGTCACGACGCGCTGCTGGCCAGCCTCGACAGCTTGATCCAGGCGTTCGCTGCCAAAGGTGTTGAATTCAGCCACGTATTGAAGATGGGCCGTACCCAGCTGCAAGACGCCGTGCCGATGACCCTGGGTCAAGAATTCCGTGCCTTCGCCACCACATTGAGCGAAGACCTGGCACGCCTGAAAACCCTGGCCCCGGAATTGCTGACCGAAGTGAACCTAGGCGGCACCGCGATCGGTACTGGCATCAACGCCGACCCTCGTTACCAGCACCTGGCTGTTCAACGCCTGGCATTGATCAGCGGTCAACCGCTGGTTCCAGCCGCCGACCTGATCGAAGCCACTTCCGACATGGGCGCCTTCGTGCTGTTCTCCGGCATGCTCAAGCGCACTGCGGTCAAGCTGTCGAAGATCTGCAACGACCTGCGCCTGCTGTCCAGCGGCCCACGCACCGGCATCAACGAAATCAACCTGCCGGCGCGTCAGCCAGGCAGCTCGATCATGCCCGGCAAGGTCAACCCGGTAATCCCGGAAGCGGTTAACCAGGTAGCGTTCCAGATCATCGGCAACGACCTGGCCCTGACCATCGCGGCCGAAGGCGGCCAGTTGCAACTGAACGTGATGGAGCCGCTGATCGCCTTCAAGATCTTCGACTCGATCCGCCTGCTGCAACGCGCCATGGACATGCTGCGCGAGCACTGCATCGTCGGCATCACCGCCAACGAAGAGCGCTGCCGCGAACTGGTCGAACACTCGATCGGTCTGGTCACCGCGCTGAACCCGTACATCGGCTATGAAAACGCCACCCGCATCGCCCGTATCGCCCTTGAAAGCGGCCGCGGCGTGCTGGAGCTGGTGCGCGAAGAAGGCTTGCTCGACGACGAAATGCTCGCCGACATCCTGCGCCCGGAAAACATGATTGCTCCGCGTCTGGTTCCGCTTAAAGCCTGATCCGACGCGTTACTTGTAGCACCGCTCACCAGGTCGAGGGACTAGACACCTCTCACCTTTTGAGGGCTTGGGGATTTATTCCCCAAGCCCTTTTTTTTAACTTTTGAAAGGACAACCGTCTTCTGTAGGAGTGAGACCGGCTTGCCGGCGATGCGGGCACCGCGGTATTTCAGTTGCACCGCGTTATCGTTCATCGCGAGCAGGCTCACTCCTACAAAGGCCTGACTCAAAAAAGTCAGGTGTTTCAAAGGCTTCGATTTATCGCTTGCACCACAACCGTGCAGACGGACGGCACGCTCATAGGTATAGTGCCGCCCCTCTTCGCGTGAGCGGTCGTCGGTAACGAGGCCCAAACCCATGCGAAACCCGAACTAATAACAAACCTGCGAAATGGGACCGGGACGAATACACGCCTCATCTGTTGTGCCACGCGCACAGCGGTGTAACGCGATGTTTCTGCCCGCCCAACATTTGCCTACACAAAAAACAGCGAGGAATAATCCATGCTCGAAGTCATTAACGACTTCCTCTCAGGGAAAGTACTGATCGTGCTCATTGTCGGGCTCGGTAGCTACTTCACGATCCGCTCGCGTTTCGTTCAATTGCGTCACTTCTTCCACATGTTCGCGGTATTCCGCGACAGCCTGAAAAGCAGCGCCGGGCAACTCAGTTCGTTCCAGGCCTTGATGCTCAGCCTCGCCGGCCGTGTCGGCGCGGGTAACATCGCCGGTGTTGGTATCGCCGTGACCCTGGGTGGTCCGGGTGCGGTGTTCTGGATGTGGGTAACCGCACTGGTCGGCATGTCCAGCAGCTTCTTCGAATGTTCCCTCGGCCAGCTCTACAAGCGCTGCGATTCCGACGGCACGTACCGTGGCGGCCCGTCCTATTACATCCAGCACGGCCTGCAGAAACGCTGGCTGGGCATGATCATGGCGTTCCTGCTGCTGATCACCTTCGGCTTCGCCTTCAACGGTCTGCAATCCCACGCCGTGACCCACTCGCTGAACAACGCTTTCGGCCTCGACACCACCTACACAGGCCTGGCCCTGGCGGTGTTGCTCGGCCTGGTGTTCATCGGCGGGATCAAGCGCATCGCCAAGGTCGCTGACCTGCTGGTGCCGGTGAAAACCCTGGTGTACATCGGCGTGACCATCTATGTGATCGTGCTGCAATTCGACCACGTTCCGGCGATGCTGATGACCATCGTCAAAAGCGCCTTCGGTCTGGATCAAGCCTTCGGCGGCCTGATCGGCAGCGCCATCGTCATGGGCGTGAAACGCGGCGTGTTCGCCAACGAAGCAGGCCTGGGCAGTGCGCCAAACGTGGCTGCGGTCGCGTCGGTCGAGCACCCGGTGGCACAAGGCGTGGTTCAGGCGTTCAGCGTGTTCCTCGACACCTTCGTGATCTGCACCTGCACCGCGTTGCTGATCCTGCTCTCGGGCTTCTACACTCCGGGCTTCGAAGGCGACGGCATTGCCCTGACCCAGAACTCGCTGGCTGCCGTAGTCGGTGACTGGGGCCGCAGCTTCATTTCCGTGGCGTTGTCGTTGTTCGTCTTCACCTCGATCCTCTACAACTACTACCTGGGCGAGAGCAACTTGCGCTTCCTGATCGGTGAAAACCGCAAGGCGCTGATCGGCTACCGCGTGCTGGTGCTGGTACTGATCTTCTGGGGCGCGATCGAAAACCTCGGCACGGTGTTCGCCTTCGCCGACATCACCATGACCATGCTCGCGTTCGTGAACCTGATCGCGCTGTTCCTGCTGTTCAAGGTCGGCATGCGTATCCTGCGCGACTACGACGACCAGCGCGCCGCCGGGATCAAGACGCCGGTGTTCGACTCGAGCAAGTTCCCGGACCTGGATCTGGACTTGAACGCCTGGCCAGCCAATCCGCCGGCCGCTGCTCCAAAGGCAGAAGCCGAGCTGCAAGGCGTACCCGCAGCGCAACGCTGATGGGTAAACGACGGGCGCATCCTCTGCGCCCGTCAGTTAAAGTGCACAACTTGTGGGAGCGAGCCTGCTCGCGATAGCGGACTGGCAGGCGACACATCGGTGTCTGATGTACCGCTATCGCGAGCAGGCTCGCTCCCACATGTCATCTCTTGCGGAGACTTTCCCATGGTTCCCAACTCCTACCCTGCCGCCCAGCACGTCATGGTGCTCTACACCGGCGGCACCATCGGCATGCAAGCCAGCGCCAATGGCCTGGCCCCGGCGTCCGGTTTTGAAGCGCGGATGCGCGAGTATCTGCACAGCCAGCCTGACCTTGTCGTGCCGCAGTGGCGCTTTCGTGAAATGTCGCCGCTGATCGACAGCGCCAACATGAGCCCGGCGTACTGGCAGCAACTGCGTGAAGCGGTGGTCGACGCCGTTGATGTCCAGGGCTGCGACAGTGTGTTGATCCTGCACGGCACCGACACCCTCGCCTACAGCGCCGCCGCGATGAGTTTTCAATTGCTCGGCCTGAATGCCCGCGTGGTGTTCACCGGCTCGATGCTGCCGGCCGGCGTGACCGACAGCGATGCCTGGGAAAACCTCAGCGGTGCGCTGGTTGCCCTGGGCCATGGCCTGGCGCCGGGCGTGCATCTGTACTTCCACGGCGAACTGCTGGACCCGACCCGTTGCGCGAAAGTCCGCAGCTTCGGGCGCCATCCGTTCAAGCGGCTGGAGCGTCAGGGCGGTGGTGTGAAGGTCACTTCGCTGCCGGCTCAATTGCATTACAACCAGAGCAAGGAACTGGCGAAAGTCGCAGTGCTGCCATTGTTTCCCGGTATCGGCGCCGAGCAACTTGATGGCGTGCTGAACAGCGGCATTCAAGGCCTGGTGCTGGAGTGCTACGGCAGCGGCACCGGGCCGAGCGACAACCCTGAATTTCTCGCCGCTCTGGAGCGGGCGCGGGACAAAGGTGTGGTTGTTGTCGCCGTCACCCAATGCCACGAAGGTGGCGTTGAGCTGGATGTCTACGAGGCCGGTAGCCGGTTGCGTGGTGTTGGCGTGCTGTCGGGTGGCGGTATGACCCGTGAAGCGGCGTTCGGTAAGTTGCATGGGTTGTTGGGTGCCGGGCTGGACACCGCTGAAGTGCGACGACTAATCGAGCTCGACCTCTGCGGCGAACTCAGCTGACACACCGCAGGACCTGTAGGAGCGAGGCTTGCCCGCGAAGGGGTCTTCGAATACGCCAAAAGCTTCGCGGGCAAGCCTCGCTCCTTGTATGTTGACCTTGATTCCAACGAAAGAGGTTACGCTCAAGGATTCATACAAAAGCAAGTGCGTTTCTGGGGGAGGCCGATCGCTCCTGAAGGCAGGATTTGCTCCTGACCTTGTCTGTAGAGAGGCCCCCCCGCCTCATTGCCCACCACGAAGAGTATCGAGAAGCCGACAAGTCGGACTTCGCATTACAAGGTTGCAGTGGCATGAAGTTCGAGGTCGGGGGAACCAGGGGCAATCTTACCGAAAGTCAGGGAAGTGAAAAGCATGAATATTCATATCGGCATAGACATTGGTGCGCGCACGTCTGTCATGGGATGGCGGCAGAGCGGTAAAACATCAGGCCAGTGGGACATTCAGCACACGCCCAAAGGACGTAAGGCTGCCGTGACAAAGATGTTAGGTCTCAAACCGCTGAGCGTGGTCATGGAGGCCACTGGCATTTACTACCTGGATCTTGCATTGGAGTTGCACGCTGCCGGCCTGCCGGTCTCGGTGATCAACCCCAAAAGCTTCCACAATTTTGCAAAAGTGATGCTGCAAAACAGCAAAACTGACCAGATAGACGCTCAATTGCTGGCTGAATATGGCGAGCGCATGACTCCCAGGCTTTGGGTTCCGCCTACTACCGATCAAATGACGTTGCGTGCGATTGGCCGCCATATCAATCGGCTGATTGGTCATCGAACACGAGCCAAAAACGAATTACACGCGCTACAAGCGACAGAAACGAGTGTGGAGCTGCTGATCGAGGATGAGAAAGAGGCGATTGCAGGGCTGGACACACGGATTGATCGCTTGAAGAAAGCCGCACGTGATGCCATCGCCAAATGCCCGGATCTGAGTTTGCAGTTTCGCTGCATGCTGGCGGCCCCCGGCGTTGGAGAGGCCTCAGCCATCGCCGCACTGGCTGAGCTGACGACCCTTCCGGTAACGCTTAAATCGGCGCAGGTAAGCCGCTATGCAGGCCTGGATGTCAGGTTGACCCAGTCAGGCACCAGCGTGAACCGGCCAGGGCGAATGTCCAAATGCGGTAATGCTTACTTGCGCGCAGCGATGTTCATGCCGGCGATGACGGCAATCCGTTGTGATGAGAATGTGAAGGCCTTCTACGAGGCTCTGGTAGCGCGCGGCAAGAAGAAAATGCAGGCCATCGGTGCGGTCATGCGCAAATACCTAACCGGGTTATGGGCATGCATGCGTTCCGGAGAAGAATTTAATACGGCCAAGCTTTTTAGCGAAAAACATCTCGCGAAAGCTTGACCGTGAACAGAGTATCTACAGGTTCAGTTCCCGGCATACAACTTGCTGCCGTTCCAGCATCCCAAGGCTGGAACACCCATGCTCCACTCCCACCTCACCACCCTCAACGCCGTCTCCCTGGTGCTCAACACCTTCAAGGCCGAAGGCTTGTCCAGCGAAGCGCTGCTCGCGGGAAGTGGCATCAGCGCGGCGGATCTGAGCCGGGCGGACACGCGCATCACCACCAACCAGGAGATGCAGGTCTGCGCCAACGCGGTCGCGCTCAAGCGTGATATCGGCCTGGAACTGGGCCGGCGGATGCACGTTTCGTCCTACGGCATGCTCGGTTATGCGCTGCTCACCTGTGCCACCTTCGGTGACGCTTTGCGGTTGGCGATGCGTTTTCCGGCGCTGTTGGGAACACTTTTCGAGTTGAGCCTGGCAGAGGACGGCGAGCGCATCTGGTTCGTGGCCGCCGATTACCGGGAGAGCCCGGCGCTGGCGGTGTTCAACGCCGAGTTCTGCCTGGTGTCGTTGAAAGTCATTTGCGACGACCTGCTTGGGCACCCGCTGCCATTGCTCGCGGCTCGCCTGGAACATGCCGCGCCGGATTATCAGGCGACCTACGCCGAACACTTCAACTGCCCACTGCACTTCGACGCGCGCGATAACGCCTTCGCCTTCGACAAGCGCTGGCTCGACCAGCCTTTGCCGCTGGCCGATGTCATCACCCATCAGGCCATGGTCGACCGCTGCCGCAAGCAGAACACCGAATTCACCGGGCGTCAGGCGTGGCTGGGGCGGATTCGGCAGTTGCTCCGTGCGCAACTGAATGCAGCGCCAGGGCTGGAAGGTTTGGCCCTACAGATGAATTGTTCAGCGCGCACCTTGCGCCGCCATCTCAAGGACCTGGGGTGCAGCTATCAGGAATTGCTCGATGAGTTACGCTTCGAGCAGGCCAAGTTGATGCTTTGCGAAGATCAGCTGCCGATCTACCGGATCGCCGAGGCGCTGGGCTTCAGCGAAACCGCGAGTTTCCGCCATGCGTTTGTGCGCTGGAGTGGTGTGGCGCCGAGTCAGTTCCGCCCTTGACCCCCAAATCTCTGTAGGAGCGAGGCTCGCCCGCGAAGGCGTCTTCAAGTACGCCAAAGGCTTCGCGGGCAAGCCTCGCTCCTACAGGGGTGAGTGCCCAACACCGGGGCACAGTCGCGCCAACAAGGGGCGAATTTCGGTCAAACTTTTTGGCCATATCAATCCCCTTTTGGCCTTTCCTACCGTTCTCCGAATCGGGCTGCGCCGCAAGACTGTGTTCAACCGAATCAGCCTGCGGAGAACAAGAAATGCTGACGATCTACTCGGACGATCACCACCTGCACCACGGCCGTTGTGAACTGATGGACGGGCAACTGATGCCCTGCTTCGAAATGCCCTCGCGGGCCGACCATGTGCTGCAACGTGTGCAAACGCAACACCTCGGCCCGGTCGAAGCGCCGCAGGATTTCGGCCTCGACCCGATCGCGCGCATCCACAGCCGCGACTACCTCGAGTTCTTCAAAGGCGCCTGGGCGCGCTGGACCGAATTCAATACCGACGGCGACTTGCTGCCCTACACCTGGCCAGCCCGCACCTTGCGCCGGATCATCCCCACCAGCCTGCACGGCCAGCTCGGCTATTACAGCTTCGACGGCGGCGCCCCGATCACCGCCGGCACTTGGCAAGCGGCATACAGCGCGGCGCAAGTGGCCCTCACCGCGCAAGCGGCCATCCAGCGTGGCGCTCGCAGTGCTTTCGCGCTGTGCCGCCCACCGGGACATCACGCCGCCAGCGACTTGATGGGCGGTTATTGCTACCTCAACAACGCGGCCATCGCCGCTCAGGCGTTCCTCGATCAGGGCCACAAAAAGGTCGCGATCCTCGACGTCGACTACCACCACGGCAACGGCACCCAATCGATTTTCTACGAACGCAGCGATGTGCTGTTCACCTCGATTCACGGCCACCCGGAAGCCGAATTTCCGTTCTTCCTCGGCTATGAAGACGAGCTCGGCGAAGGCGCCGGCGAAGGCTTCAACTTCAACTACCCTTTGCCGGCCGGCAGCGGCTGGGACAGCTGGAGTGCAGCACTGGAACAAGCCTGCAACGAGATCGAAAAATACGGCGCTGATATCGTCGTCGTGTCCCTGGGTGTCGATACGTTCAAGGACGATCCCATCTCCCAGTTCAAGCTCGACAGCCCGGATTACCTGGCCATGGGCGCGCGCATCGCGAAGCTCGGCAAGCCGACGCTGTTCGTGATGGAAGGCGGTTACGCGGTAGAAGAAATCGGCATCAATGCCGTGAACGTTCTCGAAGGTTTTGAAAGCGCCCAATGAGGAATTAGAACAATGAACAGACTCACGCGTTTTATCGCACCGGTACTGTGCGCCACGGTACTCGGTGGCGCCGCCCACGCTGAAGAGCGAACGTTGCGCGTCTACAACTGGTTCGACTACATCACTCCCAAGGCGCTGGAAGACTTCAAGGCGCAGAACACCCAGACCAAACTGGTCTACGACATCTTCGACACCAACGAAGCACTCGAGGCCAAGCTGCTGACCGGCAACTCCGGCTACGACGTGGTGGTGCCGTCCAACGTGTTCCTCGCCAAGCAGATCGAAGCCGGCGTGTTCCAGCCCCTGGACCGCAGCAAATTGCCGAACTGGAACCACCTCGATCCGAAGCTGATGAAACTGCTCGAAGGCAACGACCCGGGCAACAAATTCGCCGTGCCGTACATGTACGGGACCATCCTGATCGGCTTCAACCCGGACAAGGTCAAAGCCGCGCTGGGCGACAATGCGCCGGTGGACAGCTGGGACCTGATCTTCAAGGAAGAGAACATCAGCAAGCTCAAGCAGTGCGGCGTCGCCCTGCTCGATTCGCCGTCGGAGATCCTGCCGCTGGCCCTGCAACACCTCGGCCTGGACCCCAACAGCAAGAAGCCGGCGGACTACGAAAAGGCTGAAGCGCTGTTGATGAAAATCCGTCCGTACATCACCTACTTCCACTCCTCCAAATACATGGCGGACATTGCCAACGGCGACATCTGCGTCGCGGTCGGTTATTCCGGCAGCTTCTCCCAGGCCGCCAACCGCGCCAAGGAAGCCAAGAACGGTGTGGTCGTCGACATGCGCCTGCCCAAAGAAGGCGCGCCAATCTGGTTCGACATGCTCGCGATCCCTAAAGGCGCGAAGAACCCGGAAGACGCCTACACCTTCATCAACTACCTGCTGCAACCCCAGGTGATCGCACCGGTCAGCGATTTCGTCGGCTACCCGAACCCGAACAAGGACGCCACGGAAATGGTCGACCCGGCGATCCGCAACAACCCGAACCTGTACCCGACCGAAACGGCGATGGGCACGCTGTACACCCTGCAACCGTTGCCGCGCGATGCCGAACGTGCGCGGACCCGGGTCTGGACCAAGATCAAGTCCGGGACCTGATACCCGACTGAAAACCGAAGACCCGCGGCGACGCGGGTCTTTTTTTTGCCTGCAATATTTATGTACCACCCGACTGCTTGGGCCGCCCGATACCTTTTCCCGATTCCGCGCTGCGCAATCAGCAGCGGCGCGTTCTCAGTCAGGAGACGACCATGTCCGAAACCGTTGCCCCGAGTGCAGAAGAGGTACTGACCCAGCTGGTCACCGGCCCTTCGATCAGAGAGGTCGCAGCGACCGCGCTGAGCCCTGCGCTCAACGCGCTGTATCCGCAGCTCAAGATTGATCCAACGCTCGCCACGGTCGTCACCCCGACCTGGTTCGATACCGGCACGGAGGTCGTGTCCGGCCCTAACGTGTATGAATCGCTCACCGATGTGCTGGTACAACTCGGTTTATCAGGATCGACGGTGACGCTCATCGATGGAGAACATTTCCTGACCCTGCAACCGGGCGCTGAACCGCAGGCTCAACTGCCGGTGAAAATCGATGCCATCGGGTGTCTGCTCAATGCGCTCGCACCGCAGTTGTTCATCGCCTATCAGCAACAACAGCTTGATTACTGGAACCAGGAGACAAGCCCTTCGACGCCGCGCTGGCATTCGCTCGCGCAATCGTTGCAGGACATCTGGAGCCCCGATCCCGCCTCAGACTGGGATGCGGATGAAAAAGCCATGGCCCAAGCCGTATTCGATTATCCGAATCGCGCAACTCGGACACAGGACAAGTACCAGACCAAGGCCTGCCTGATCGACACCGATCGGCTTGAGAACGCAGTCAGCGAACACCTGCGCGTTCTGGATGTCGCCGTGTTCGTGGGCACATTGGGCACGCGCACCCTGACCGAAGGGTTCCAGCGTTACGACTCGGTTGCCGCACTGGGTGAAGCCGTGTTCGCACACCCTGAAACGTCAAGCGTCGGGCAAACCCTGCAATGGTGTCTGTATGAGCCCGAGGGCAACTTCTTTCACCACCAGGCCTGCGCGCTGATTGCGCTCGATGTCGAAGCCATCGGTTCATTCAGTGCGGTCCAGCGCACTTCTGCCACACATCTTTCACCGCAAATCAGTGCCGCGGCAAAAAGCTTCACTGAATTTGAAGCCCTGCCGTCGTCACGCTTCAACAAGGTTCAGGGGTTACTGACCGGCTGGCTGAAAAACGCGTCGTCAGCGGACCTCACCCGGTATAGCCGACGCTTGATGGACCTGGCGCAGCTTAGGGAACAGGACGCTGGAAAAACCTTCGACGAAGGCATCGCGTCACTGCCGGCGTTTGCGCTTCAGGCCCTGCAAGCGCAGATGATCAAGGATCATTCAGCGGCAGCGGACCTGGACCTGCAAAACATTGAAATCAGCATCACCAGCGTCGTGGTGCTGGGTGCTGTCGTGATACCCGGCAAGACGCAAACCACCACGCTGTCGCTGATCGAGCTGGCGCTGCAAAACCTGATTGCCGTTCCGCTTGGAAACAAGACGGTGAGCTGCAAAAACGGCGACGCTGTGCCCGTGTGGATGACCCCAGCCTATCTTGAAAAGCTCGTCACGCTGGTCGATATCGGCGGGGTTTACCCGGCGCTGATCAAGCGCAAGTTGCTTAATGATCCGCAAGAAGCGTTGCGACGACAGGCCCTCTACACCCGCCATCTGCGTACCCAGCTGCCCATGCAGGCGCTGCAGCACAAGATGCGCGGCGAGGCGGGTATTGATGAGCGCGGTTACCAGTACGTCAATGCCGTCATGCAGCAAAACGCTGCCGACCGCAGGGTAAACGGGCTGGAGATTGTCATTCGACCGCTGGCCTTCAAGACCGGTGATCGCGCCGGCAGCAAAGGCGATGAAGTCGCCAATATGTTCGTCATCGGTCCACGACTCACCGATAAAGGACCGTGCATTCTGTACCGACCATTGCTCACTCCCTCGCTGATGCAGTACCCGAGCGAGGCCAATCTGCTGTATGCAATCAAGCACGAAAAACCGCTTCGCCAATCGATCCTGGCCTGGCTGTCCGACGATGTGCGCTTCAACTATTCCCAGTATGTGTTTTCGGGTGAGTTGCCTTCGGTCTGGACGCTGACCCAATTGTTGGTCGATCCCACGTCAGCCCTGGGCAAAATGGGTGCGGTGACGCTCAGTGCAGAAGCCCTCGATGACGCGCCACTGGCCGCCCTGTTCAAAGCCAACGCCAACGCCATGATCACCCTGGCGGACCAGCAATCGGTGTCCAATGCGCAAGCCCGCTGGGCAACGCTCAAGCAAGGCACATGGATGCTGTTCAATGTCGCGCTGCCCTTTCTCGGTCGCACCGCCGGGGTGGCCGCGTGGATCTGGCAGATCATGGACGACTTGCAGGACATTACCGATGCCGCAGAGAGCGACGACAGCCAACTTGGCTGGTCTGCCCTGACCGATCTGCTGTTGACCCTCGGCATGGTGCTGGCCCATCGGGCCGCCACTCGCAACAAGCCCGTCTCGCGGTTGCCCGAGAAAGTCCAGCCGCCATCCATCACGCCCGAAAGCAAGCCTGCCCACACCATCACGGTCACCCGTCTGCCCGACCTCAATCAGCTTCCAGCGGCCCATGAGACGTCGCTGCATGTCATCGCGACGCTGCCGCCTACATCCTTGGGTGTCTTGCTCGATGAACTGGCCATCGCCGAACCCAAAGGAATGGCAGCCGCCTCCAGCGAGCCTGGTCCTCACCAACACCTCAGTTCACTCTCGGGGAAATGGCATGCGAAGGTTGGCCAGCGATGGTTCGAAGTCAGCCTCAACGACAATGACGATGTGCAGATCATTGACTCGCGCCGGTCTCCCTTACGCAAAGGGCCGCTGCTGATCAAGAACGCCAGGGGCGAATGGTTTATCGATACGCGGCTGAGGCTCAAGGCCGGGGGCAAGGAGAAACAACGGCTGGAACAACAAAACCGGCAACGCCAGGCTGAACTGAAACAGCAAATGATCGCGTTCGAAAGCCAGGCCCAAAGCCGCGAAACAGAACTCAAGGAAGCTCAAAAAAACGCACAGGCGCCTACAGCCACCGACACCCATCGCCGCTTGTACCTTGAAATGCTAGACGCGCAGATGTCACTCCTCAGCACCAACATGGAACAGATAAAAGCCTTCAATGCTCGCGAGGCGATTCCCAATTACCGAAAAGCAATGATCAGTCGCCTGGATTTCCAGCTTTCGCTGCTGCAAAAATGGTTCGGTCACCAGCAGCCGGTTTTCGGCAATCAAATGCGCCTCTCCCTCGATCTTCTCGACAACCCGCCAACGGAAAACACACAGACCACTCGGCAAACCCATCAACTCACCGGCGCGTTGACCGCCAGCTACATCAACAAAATCGAAGCTGCGCAAGCGTGCTTCGAGCAACTGAACCTGCTCGGCAAAGAAGCCATCGAAGTGATCCGCGACGTCAAAGCCAACATGCCGTCCTTCGATTTACAGGACCTCAAACTGTTCCAGATCACACTCGGTCAAGAGTTGTGCCTCGACAACCGCGTTGAGCCCGCACCTGAAGCGCGCCAGGCACTGGAGCGCATTGTCGAAAATGCAGGCCTAGCGATTCAGGCCTCACTGGACCTGATCGCTGACGAAGAGGTGCTGCACTTGCCGGAGCGGATCGATGGGCTCAGCGATCTGGTGGAGCAACTGACGATCACCGACCAGCGCATCGTCGATCTGCCCACGGAATTTCCCGGTCAGTTCCTGCAACCACCCCTCGACTTGATGCGCCAACGTCTCGACGGTTTTCAGCAGCACACCGTGAAACATCTGGCGAACTTGCTGCGGGAACGCCAGGCGCTCGAGCCGCTACCCGGCCCTTCCCGTCCGCCGACCGCTCCCGCCAAACGAATCATCAAGACCCGTTACAAAGGTACGGTGGTGGGCCAGCCACGTGCCGACTCCGTGACGCAAGGGTCAGAACTGATTGATGTGACCTCGGCGTTGACCGGTAAAGTCATCTCGACCTTTCATGAGAAGACCCCGGGGGTCTGGGTTGAAAGAGTGGCCCCGAAACAGGTCACCCCCGGCGGCGTCCAACCTGACTTGAGTGCAAGCACTGCTCAAGGCCAGGCATTGCTGGATGGGTTGGATGCGTTCATTCGTCGAACGCAGGCCCACTCAAAAGGCACGCGACGAATACCCGTGGAAATTGAGGAAATGTTTCATCAGCAGGCTCACCGACTGCAGGACGCCGCCAGTGCAATCGACGCAGCGCTGATCGCCACCAACTCCACCGACGGTGGTCCGGGATCCGCCGTCATAGTGGCCAAGCAACTGAACGACGGAGCAACCAGACTCTACAACCAGGGACGCGTGACGCGAATCAGCATGACCAAACTACAGCCACCGACGGCGGAGCGCGTCCTGTGGCTGCAAAGCGAAGGTCAGGTCGACATCGTCAAGAACCTCGGCCGACGCTTGCTCAAAAGCCGTAAACGAGACTATCTCGAGGAATATGAGGTCCGCGATCACAGCAGCCAAAGTGTTCTGTGGTATGCCCACTTCCACTATGCGCAGCCCGCTTCTCCTGCACAAACCTTCACCGCGGCGCACCTGAAAACCGTGCAGCAACGGCTGCTGGGCGGCGCAACCGAGGCCCGCAACGCCAACGACGACCTCCAGGCGATCTCGATCTACCGCAGCGAAATCAGTGCGCAACTGGCGACCACCCTGTTCTTCGCAAAAGTGTCGGCCTCGGCCTCAGGGTCCTAAACCGTGCTGAACCCGAGACCCGCATTCGCGGGTCTATTTTTTGGCCCGCGATATCTATCTACCGCCCCCGATGGGCGATGGCTGATTACCTTCGATGCCCCAAGAGGCTTTCCCGGCCTCGTCATTGCGCCGAGGTATTCGCCATGAGCAACAACACTTCACTGCCCCGAACTGACTCGACACCCTTAGTGGAAACCAGTGATCTGGTGAGCCTGACCAGCCACGGCCCAACGCTCAACGAAGTGGCTTCGTACCTGCTGCGCCAGGCACTGGAAAAAACCTCGCCAGAATTGCAGATCGACCCTGATGACGCCTACGTCGGCACCCCTCAATGGCTCATCGTGGACGACCATGTCGAAGCGGGCCAAACCGAGTTCGAGTCACTGACCTTGGCGCTGATGCGCCAGGGCCTGTATGGAACAACGGCCAACTATCTCGAAGGCGAGCACTTCCTGACCCTCGAGCCGGGCAGCAAAAACCCGGTTCACCTCGCCGTCTGCATCGAGGACATTGCAAAGATACTCAATGATTCGGCGTCGATACTGTTCGTCGAGGCTCAAGCACGGCAACTGGCGTTCTGGAATGCCAAGGGGCATGCGATCCCCCGCTGGCACGAGCTTTCCGACACGCTGCGCAAGGCGTTGAACGTGCAGAAGGTCAAAGGCTGGGACGCCGATGAATGCGCGATGGCGCGGGAAGTATTCATCGACCCGGACAAAACCACCCGTAAAAATGTAAACAGCGAATTTTCCGCCATTCAGGCGTGCCTTCTTGATATCGATACCGTCGAGAATGACATCACCCGCCATCTATTGATCGGCGGCGCGCTAGTGCTCAAGACCACGTATCGCAAGCGCCAACTGCTGGTGATGTACACCATCGAGCGCGCGTATGAGTCGTTCAGTTCGATGGATGAATTGGGCAACTCGCTTCCCGCACGCCTGGAAGAACAACGCGCAGGACGCGATCTGACGTGGCGGCTTTACGAGCCGGAAGGCAACGTCTTCGATCACATGGCGTGGGCGTTGGTGTCGTCACAAATGGATGCCATTAACTCACTGCAGTTTATTGAGGCCGCGGCAGACGAGATCGAGGTCGAGCCCAAAACCGGACTTGACCCCAACGAAAAAGCGCGACTCCTGCACCTGAACAAAGCGATCCCCGATTGGTTGCGCAAAGCCTCATCCGAGGATATCCAAGACTACAGCCGATACATCAATGCGCTCGGCAAGTTGTATCGCCAACCGGACAGCAAATTGGCCAGCGCAGAGATCCCGTCCATCACCGACTATGCCCAGCAACTGATGCGTGAAGCGATCGTCGCCGATCCACTGGCGGTCGGCGCCGCGAGTCTTGCGCTCGATGATGTGCGGATCAAAATCACCAACAGCTTTACCTCCGGCAATTTCACCCTCCCCAACCCCCTTGATCAACGCATTGAAACACTGGCCGACTTCGCTATGGAGAACGAAGCGCCCTACATGGCGACCGTATTTTTCAAGAGTGGGGAGACCGTAGCGGATTGGCTCACCGCTGAATTTCTAACCACCGTGTCTGCTCGAGTGGACATCGCAAAGGCTTACCCCGAACTGATCAAGCCCAAGCTGCTGGAGGACCCGGTTGCCTCCCGACGTCAGGAAAAATTCTATCGCGATCAATTGCGTTCTTTGCTGCCGCTGCAGGCATTAGAGGCCAGATTCAAGCCAGAAACCGGTGTGGACGAGCGCGGTTACCGATACATCTGCGAGCTGCTCGATCCCGATGTCACCACCAATACCATCGCCCTCTACCCGCTGACCCTGACGCCGCAACATCGCTTGATCAGCAGCAGCGATACCGTCGACAACGTGTTCGTCATCAGTCCTCGAGACGCACATAGCGGACCTTGTCTGCTCTATCGGCCGATGCTCGATGAGCCCCTGCTGCAATACCCCTCAAGGCAAAATCTTTTGTACGCGTTGCATCAACCCGGTGACGTCAGGGATACGGTGCTGGCCTGGTTGCCCGATGAAAACCTGAGCGTTGAATATGCCCGCTCTGTTTTTCCCACCGGACTGCCCTCTCCGTGGCTGATCGCGGAACAGATCGTCAATCCATTGCAGCGCGCAGACAAGTTCGGGCGCGTGGTGCTCGAAAGCGTCGAGATCACCGGAGACATTCTGTCTGCGCTGTTCAAAAGCAACGCACGGATGCTGGTCAACCTTGCCGACCGGCAATCGCAATCCAATGCCAAACGGCGCTGGGACGTGTTGAAGGACAGTGGCTGGGCGCTCTTCAACGTCGCCTCGAATTTTCTCAGCGGTGCGGTCGGCACCGCCGTCTGGGTCTGGCAAACCATCAATCAGATTCAACAGGCACTCGATGCCCATGACCAGGATGACCGCTTCATCGAATGGACGTCGGTGTCGGACATTCTGCTGGCGATCGGCATTATCCTCAGCCATCACGCGGTGATGCGACGCAGAAGGGTTTCAAGCAAACCCCGGATCGAGCAGCTGTCGAGGGAGAAGGCTGCGCAGCCCCTGGTCGAGCCCGTGGCTGTCACGCTCAATCCCGCCCCACTGGCCCCGGATCTTCCGACCAGTCATCTTTCATCCCTGGCGCTGGCCGGCTCGGTTCCACGCCGAACACCAACCGCACTGGGCGCTTACCTGGACACGCTCAAAGTCGCGGCTCTCGATATTGCCAGCGCAAACGTTACGAAGGCTAAAGAAGCCCCTCCGCATTTTTACCAACATAACTTCAGAAACTACGCACAGGTAGGTGATCGGTGGTTTTACGTCGACGTGAAAGGCGACGAGGAGGTTCATATCGTTTACCCGGATCAGCCTGAGCGCAACGGCCCGATGCTCATGGATAACGGCCACGGGCAATGGGTGCTCGACCTGCGTCTGCGTTTGCGAGGGGGGGCCGGAAATGCGTTCAGCCGCCACCAGGAGGCGGTTGACGAGCAGCGCAGAGGCCATCTGGAGGAGGTCCTGAGCGCCTTCAAAAGCCTGGAAAAGGCGAAGGAAACCGAACTGAAAACGTTACATGACCGCATCGGGCAGGCCAACGCCGGAAACTACGATCCACGAACGGCGGCGTACATGGAAAAACTGGAGACAACGATCGGCGAGTATCGCCAGGCGCTGGAACAACTGCGCGAATGGCGCACCCTCGGCGGCACGGAAAACTACCGGGAAGACTTGCTTCGCATAAGCGTGGAGTTGCAGAAGAATCTGTCTTTGTGGTTTGTCCTGAAACGATCCGAGTATGGTCTGGCCACCCGTGCTTTAACCAGAGGCCAACAAAACGAACCCGTTGCCTGGCAAACGTTCGTCGACAATGTGCAGAAAGCGTCCGACATCGGTGACGAGATGATTGAAAAGCTGACCCTGTTTACGTCAACACTTGAGGACATGCACGCGGCCGGACGACCTGGCATTGAACGCGCGATGCAGATCAGAAAACTGGCGCCTTCGTTTACCGTGCTGGATATCAAGGCCAACGAGATCGGCATGGCGCAGGAGTTGTGCCTCAATGACCAGGCTAGCCCCCTGATGCAGCAGGCTCGTAAGGCGATGGGGCATATTGCTGCGAGCGCCGCGAGGGCCGCGATTCAAACGGCGGACCTGATGAAAGGCGAAGGCGAACATTCCGATGTGCAGACGCATGTCGAGGAATTGAACAGTCTCGTGGAGACATTTGCCGACGCTGACCAGCGCCTTAAGGAATTGCCGGGCACGTACCCTGGACTGTTCAAGCAAACCAGGCTCGATCATGTGCAATCGCTCATCGATGAGTTCGCGCAGCTCGCACAAAACCGGTTACAGACGTTGCTCCCGGAACCGGAACCCATGGCCGTACAGCCTCCTGTAGAACGAGTACAACCGGGTACGTCACGACAACCAATCAAGGTGCGCAAGACCCGGCCGCGGGACTTCGGAAAAAATGAACCCGAAAAAACCACGGTGGATCCGCTCAGGTCATTTACCCCCGCGGTTTATCAACAAACCGTTCCGGTGCTGGATGATGCGGGAACGATCGAGGCCGGCATCGAGCTAAACCTGGACACGAACACATTCATTGAACGCACCCGCAAGGACGCTTTACTCCCAAGACGCATCCCTGCCGACATTCAGGATGTGTTCGATCAGCAGGCATTGAAACTGGAGCAGGCTGCCAGCAGCGTTGATCAAGCCGTGATCAACAGCAGGAAGGACGAAGCCTCGCCTGTCCCGGTTGCCACGTTGAGCCGAGAGTTACGTGATGGGGCCACTCGTCTGCGCAAGGAAGGGGTCAGTGTTCGCGCCGACCTTTACACGCGCCGCAAACCGTCCCAGAGCATTTTCAAATGGATGCATGAAAACGGGCAGCTCGACATCAGCCGCGATAGACGTGGGCGCATACAGACCCGAGGGCTCGGCGACTTTTTCCAGGAGTACCGGATTTTCGACAAGGCCCGCAATCAGCCGTTATGGGTGGCGCACTTCCACTACGAGACGCTGTCGAGTCCGGCGAGTACACCCACCGCGGCCCATTTGAAAGTGTCAGATGACTATCTGAAAACGCTGCCACTGGAACAGCAACAGGCGTTGACCACCTTCGAACCCATCGATGGGGTGTTCAGGAAGTTACAAGATCCTGCGCTACGAAAACTGTTCCTGGAACTGGAACCACAGGCAAACACCGCAGCGTAGCCACTTAACGACGCCAGACCTTTTCCAGTCGCCCGAGTGCGGCGCTGATGGCCGCCTCGGGTACCGCCGCGAACCCCAGGACCAGCCCGGCACGCTGGTCCGCAGGTTTTGTCGAGTCGGGCAACCAGTAGCCGCTCAGCGCATTGATCTCGACATCGACGCTGGCCGCCTGCTCCACCAGTTCGCGCTCGCGGGCCTGTGAGTCGACCGCCACGGTCAGATGCAGCCCTGCCGCAACACTCGGCAGGTTGCCGATGCCGGGAATATTCTGCGGCCAACCGGCCAGCAAGGTATTGCGGCGGCTCAGGGCCGCGCGGCGCATGCGGCGGATATGCCGCTGGAAATGCCCGGCGGCCATGAACTCGGCCATGACCGCTTGGGTACTGACCTCGGAATGCCGGACGTCCACCGCCCGCCGTTGCGAGAACGCCTGCACCAGCTTTGGCGGCAATACCAGATAACCCAGGCGCAGCGCCGGGAAGGCAACTTTGCCAAACGTCCCGACGTACAAAACCCGGCCCTGCCGGTCGAGGGCGGCCAACGGGGCCAGTGGCGCGCCGCTGTAGCGGTATTCGCCATCGTAGTCGTCCTCGACGATCCAGCCTTGGGTGTGTTCGGCCCAGGCCAGTAACTCAAGACGTCGCGCCAGGCTCATCACCACCCCGGTCGGGTATTGATGCGACGGCGTGACATACGCCAGCCGACAATCGCTGAGGCCGTTCAATTCGGTGCAGTCGATGCCCTCACTGTCCACCGCCACGCCATGCAATCGCGCACCGGCCACGGCGAACGCATGACCTGCCGCCCGATACCCCGGATTCTCGATCGCCACCCCATCGCCCGGCTCCACCAGCAGCTGTGCACAAAGGCTAATCCCCTGCTGTGCGCCACTGGTGATCACTATTTGCTCAGCCGAACACTGCATTCCTCGCGAACTGCGCAAATACGCGGCGATCATGCCGCGCAAACGCTCATCACCCGCCGGATCGCCATAACACAGTTGCTGTAAATCCGGTTTACGCCAGAAAGCCGCATTCAGCTTGGCCCAGACCTC
This sequence comes from Pseudomonas sp. LBUM1660, assembly GCF_059695935.1. Taxonomy (NCBI): domain Bacteria; kingdom Pseudomonadati; phylum Pseudomonadota; class Gammaproteobacteria; order Pseudomonadales; family Pseudomonadaceae; genus Pseudomonas; species Pseudomonas sp. LBUM1660. The sequence goes on from NZ_CP166795.1 coordinate 6,280,576, forward strand.
GAAAGGAAACAGATCGAACGCCGGCACACCCACCCGAAAAGCACGCGGCGGACCGCTCGGTGGCAGGGCCAAATGGTTCTTTTCTACGCGCCCCAACGCACCGCTGTGGATAACTTTACTGGATGGAATCACAGGTAAATCCAGCCAATTTGTGGATAAGGTTGTGGGTAACCCTGTTGACAACCCTGTGGATACTTTTGTGGATAATTTTTTCCCAGGTACTGCGGTTTTAGGCAATTGCGCAACGTAAGTCCCATCACCGACGCGCCCTTCGATAAACCCCTCGGCATAGAGCTGATCGTAGGCCCGCACCACACTGTTGCGGGAAATTGCCAATGCCGCCGCCAGATCCCGGCTGGCCGGTAATCGCGTGCCACTGGCAAGTCGTCCATCGAGTACCCGCAGACGCAAGGCCTGATAGAGCTCGCGACTCAGGCCTTGGCGACGGTCGAGTTCGATACCGGCGGGGTTGAACGACAGTGAAAGCGGCGCTTCGCTCATGACAATGGACCTATGAAATTGGTCATTAATGGCTCTTACAACAGACCAATAGCCTGCCTAGGATGAACGCATTCGCCAAGGAATATTTCCATGTACAACCCCAGCGGTTTTGCCATCAACGATTTGCAGGAACTGCAGCAGCAGATACTCGACACGCGTCTCGCCATGGTGGTCACCCACGGCGAGCAAGGCTTGCAAGCCAGTCATCTGCCGCTGTTATTCAATCCTGAACAGGGCCCGAATGGCACCCTCTACGGCCACTTCGCCCGGGGCAATCCCCAGTGGAAGGAACTGCAGAACGGCGCCGAAGCACTGGTGATTTTTGCCGGTGCCGACGCTTACGTCAGCCCGGGGTTTTACCCGAGCAAAGCCGAACACGGCAAAGTCGTGCCGACCTGGAACTACGTCGCCGTGCACGCTTACGGAACAGCCGACGTGTTCACTGATGCCGATCGCCTGCTCAATCTGGTCAGCGCGCTGACCGATCGTCACGAAGCGAGTCGCCAGCAACCGTGGAAAGTCGCCGACGCGCCCGCCGACTACATCGACGGCATGCTCAAGGCCATCGTCGGATTTGCCCTGCCAATCCAGCGTCTGGAAGGCAAACGCAAGCTCAGCCAGAACCGCAGCACCGCAGACATCGCCGGTGTGCGTGAGGGGCTCGCCGCCAGCCCTGATGTGCACGACCAGGCCCTCGCCCAATTGATGCGTTAAGGAATGAACATGAGTCAGATTGAAATTCGCCCGGTCAGCGCCGACGATCACGCCGCCTGGCTGCCGCTGTGGCTAGCCTACCTGCGCTTCTACAACACCGAATTGGCCGAGGCGGTCACTGACAGCACCTGGCAGCGCATGCTCGATCAGCATGAACCGACTCATTCGGCGTTGGCGTGGGTCGATGGCAAAGCGGTCGGCATGGTGAACTTCATCTACCATCGCTCGAACTGGAGCATCGAAAACTCCTGCTACCTTCAAGACTTGCTGGTAACGCCGCAAACCCGGGGCACCGGCATCGGCCGCAAGCTCATCGAGTTTGTGTATGCCACCGCCAAAGCGGACGGTTGCTGCAAGGTCCACTGGCTGACCCACGAAACCAACGCCACCGCGATCCAGCTCTACGAGCGCATCGCCGAACGCCCCGGTTTCATCCAGTTTCGCAAAGCCCTTTAAGGTTCAAGGAGAACACCATGTCGACTTCACTCGCAGACTGGAAAGGCGTCCCGGCGCCATCGGTTCAAACCATCGAAGGGCGTTTCATCCGCCTGGAAAAACTCGACCCGGCGCGTCACGCCGAGGGTTTGTGGCAAGCCCTGCAAGGCCCGGGATCGGACCCGAAACTCTGGGACTATTTGCCTTACGGCCCCTTCCCGGAACGCAGCGTTTTCAACGATTGGCTGAACAACCATGCGGCCAACAGCGACCCGTATTTCTTCTGCGTGATCGACCGTGCCAGCGGTGATGTGCAGGGCCTCCTGAGTCTGATGTCGATCGTCCCGGCGCAAGGTCGTATCGAAATCGGTCACGTAACCTTCGGCGCGCCGATGCAGCGTTCGCCGAAAAGCACCGAAGCGGTTTATTTGCTGGCCAAGGAATCCTTTGCGCTGGGCTACCGGCGCCTGGAGTGGAAATGCAACAACGGCAACGCCCGCTCCAAGTACGCGGCAGAGCGGTTGGGGTTCAGTTTTGAAGGCGTCTTCCGACAGCACATGGTGGTCAAGGGACAGAACCGGGACACCGCGTGGTATTCGATTCTGGATTCAGAATGGCCGGCGATTGGCGCGGGTTTTGAGCGGTGGCTATCCGATGAAAACCAGACGGATTCCGGGCAGGTGAAAACCCTGGCCGAGTGCCGCGGGTAATTTTCGGCGCCTGGACGGACGCCTTCGCGGGCAAGCCTCGCTCCCACAGGTTTTCGGTTGACCACACTGTTGTGATCAACACATAACCCGTGTGGGAGCGAGCCGGCTCCGGGCGGCGTTCCGACGATTGGCATCACGCTAACTTTTGGGCAAGCACCGCAATATGCTCCGGCCCAATCCCGCAACACCCGCCCAGATGGCTGGCGCCGCGCGCTTTCCAGTCGGCCGCCCACTGCAGATACCCCGGCGGGTCGAGATCCTCGCGCAACGGGTCCAGGCCGTCGTTGGCCGTGGCCTCTTTCGGTTGTGGCGGGAAGGCATTGGCGTACGCGCCGATGTGAATCTTCACCCCCAAACGCTGGAAGGTTTCCCGCGCTGCATCAATCGCAGCACCGATCACTTCTGGCTGGCTGCAGTTGAACAGCAACGCCTCGACACCCAGCTCAGCCGCCACTGCAGCGGCCTCAGCGACAGGCTCACCCGAACGCAAACGCGGCACTTCGTCCGTGTCCTCATCCTTCAAGGTAAAAGACAGCCAGAACGGCTTTCCATCCTTTGGCAGACCGGCGTGAATCGCCCGCGCCTCAACGATTGAGCTCTGTGTTTCGGCCAGCCACAGGTCGACATGAGGCGCCAGCCCCGTGACCAAAGGCGTCAGTAATTCAGTGACCCGAGCAGCGTCGAACAAGTCCGGACGGTAGGAGCCAAACAGTGGCGGCAGCGAACCGGCCACACGCACAGTCTTGCCCGAAGCCTCCACCGCACGCCGCGCCAGCTCACCGGCCAGCGAAGCGAGCGCCTGGCCTTCAGCCGCAAAACGCTCTTCGCCGATGTGAAACGGCACCACCGCGTAACTGTTGCTGGTGATCACGCTGGCACCACTTTCGATATAAGCCGCGTGCACCGCCTCTACTGCCTGCGGCGCTTCACTCAAGGCCAGCGCCGACCATTCGGGCTGCCTGAAGGGCGCTCCTGCGCGCTGCAGCTCACGACCCATGCCGCCATCCAGAATTACCGTGCTTCCTGCGCTCATATGCTTTTCACTCATATGCTTATGAAAATAACTCACTACCAAGGTAGTTCTTATAACTATTTAATACGCACCATTCGGTTAATCACAACCACTTTTTTCAGGGATCGACTGTGAAATTTCAACCACTACTGGCCCTGGGCCTGACGATTCTGGCTGCCTCCGGCCAAGCCTTTGGCGGCGCCACGCTGGACCGCATCGAGCAGAAGAAAGAACTGGTGGGCGTGTTGATGGAAAGCTACCCACCGTTCTCGTTCCTCAACGACCAGAACCAACTCGACGGGTTTGACGTCGATGTGGCCAAAGCCGTGTCGGACAAACTGGGGGTCAAACTGCGCCTGGAAACGCCGTCCTGGGACGTCATCGCTGCCGGTCGCTGGAGTGGTCGCTACGACATCTGCGTTTGCTCGATGACGCCCAGCAAGGCACGGGCCGAAGTCTTCGACTTCCCCGTCGAGTACTACGCTTCGCCAGCCGTGATCGTGGTCAATGCCAAGGATGATCGCATCCACAGCGCCAAGGACCTGAGCGGCAAGAAAGTCGGCCTCACCAGCGCCTCCAGCTACGAAAGTTACCTGAACAAAAATCTGGTGATCGAAGGCGCTGAAGACACCCAGTTGCAGTACCCGTTCGAGGACGTGCAAATCGCGCCGTATGACACCGATAACGTGGCGTTCCAGGACCTGGGTCTGGGGGCCGGTGTGCGACTGGATGCGATCCTCACCAACCTCGTCACCGCGCAACCGCGCCTGACCGAAGACAAACGCTTCAAGCTGGCCGGCGAGCCACTGTATTCGGAGCCGAACTCGGTGGCCATCGAGAAAGGTGACGCTCAGTGGGACGCCAAGGTGCGTGAGGTCTTTGCGCAACTGAAACAGGACGGCACCCTGAGCAAGCTCTCGCAAAAATGGATCGGCGCCGATATCAGTCAATGACTTCTTTCCCAAAACCTCCTCAGCCGCCGCAACCGGTGGCTGAGTCGAGACTGCAACGGATCTTCGGTTTCCGCACGCGGCTGTACCTGACGTGGGCGGCGATGCTGGGTTTGTTCGCCAGTTTTTTTCTGAGCTTCGACCTGAAGTTCTCGATCATCCTCGACAAACTGCCCAACCTGATCGGCCTGCACCTGGCGCCGAACGGCTTCCTGCAAGGCGCGGCGCTGACGCTGTTTCTGTGCGTGGCCTCAATCGTGACATCGTCGCTGCTGGGTTTCATCACCGCCCTGGCGCGGCTGTCGAAAAGCGCCGTGGCCTTCGGCATCGCCAGTTTCTACGCCTCGTTCTTTCGCGGCACGCCGCTACTGATCCAGATCCTGCTGATCTACCTCGGCCTGCCGCAACTGGGCGTCGTCCCAGGCGCAGTCACCGCTGGCATCATCGCCCTGTCACTGAACTACGGCGCCTACCTTAGCGAAATCTTCCGCGCCGGCATCCTCGGCGTCGCCCATGGACAACGCGAAGCCTCCCTGGCACTGGGCATGCGCGAAACCGTGATCTTCTGGCGCGTGACCCTGCCCCAGGCCATGCGCACCATCATCCCGCCGACCACCAACCAATTCATCTCGATGCTCAAAGACTCGTCGCTGATCTCCGTGATGGGGGTTTGGGAGGTGATGTTTTTGGCGCAATCGTATGGGCGGTCGAGCTATCGGTATATCGAGATGCTGACGACGGCGGCGATTATTTACTGGGTGATGTCGATTGGGCTGGAGCTGATTCAGGCAAGGATGGAGCGGCATTATGGGAAGGCGTATTTGAGTCGGAGTTAGTTTAAGGATCGCTGCCCTCGAACGGCAGCAGATCCCTAGATGCCATCTTTAAGAGGGCGCCCGTGTGCGGTGCAGTATCAGCTCCAGTCGCGCCGAATCCGCACTACGCCCATCTTCAGTCCAAAAGGTCTGAACACTGCATTCAGCGATTTCAGCGTCTGATTCCCTTCTCCATGCTCGATATGCACCAGCGTGCGCACCGAGATTTTGCACATTTTTGCGAATTGGGTCTGATGCAAACCTGTGACTTCTATTCGTAGTCGACGGACCGCCTCGCTTATCTCAAGGGTGCCTTGAGCCAGCCCTTCCTGGATGCTTTCGATGAGCACAGTGCGCTCGGCAACGGTCATGCTCATTTCAGATCCCACTCTTTCAAACGCAGCTCCAGATTTTTCAAGGCAATTCGCGGGTGATTCATTGTTGCGTCGGGCAAGCCACTGGCGGTCAAAATGTCGGGGAGTGCTGCCAGGTGTTTGGCATCCTCGCGCAATCGCTCGAAAGACTTCTGCGCATCATTCAAAGCGGCCAATGGATCCTTCGGATCGGCAATGTCAGCCAATGCCCGGCATACGCCACGCCAATCAACATCACCCGCTCTCTCCAATTCTTTTGGCCACTTGGTGGTGCGTGTTACGCCTTCGTCGTCCATCACCATTGGCGCCAGATCATAAATCGGAGCCAGGCGAAACGAGTCTGTGTCGCGGATGATTGCGGTGTTGCGGCCGTGGTTATCTGAGTTGCCGAGGATTTTATTGAGCAGATCCCGGCGCAGATAGTCCGCAACGAGATTCGGGATCTGGTCCGCTTGCCCTGCATCACGCCAGAGTCTCGCAAGTAGCCGGATAACCTCCATGTGGTCCATTGCGCTACCGGGCGTGGTTATTTGCGCCAAAGAATAGATCGACTCCACGGCAAAACGCTCGACACCCTGAGGGGTTACTTGTCGATCAAAACGCTGCATCCACAAACTGGGTTTGGTCGCCTCTTCCAACGCCAAGCCCTGTTCTGCCACCGTCTCGATGTCTAGTTTTTGTAGTGCTTTGTAGTAGTGGTATTCGCTTCTGAGGATGTCTTGATCGTTCCTGTTTCCTTTGTTGCGAGAGAACTTCACGAACCAGTGTTGGGTCACGTCTGCGTCGTCCAATACTGCGTCCGGGTATAAATTTCCATCCTTGCCCTGAACTAACAAAAGTTTGGGCGCCTCGCCCCCCGCCCCTGTCGCCCCACCAATTGCAGCCCCCTGCTCATAGGCATATTCGAGAAACCGGTTATCACGACTAATGACATCCTCGCGTGTAAACCCTATAGGTTCGCGCTGGTCTACCGCCTCGGCGGATTCTTTTATGCGCATGTTGCCAATCGGTGCCGGAGTGCTTCTGGCCAGTAAATGAAGATCAATACTGATATCAGCAGGCTTGTCGCGACCTATGCGCGCCAGAAGAAATCTCTTGGCTGCACCGGCAGGTGCGATGTCATGCAGAAATGCTGGTGCATTGGATCGCTTACCCTCGAAGTCCAAAGGAAACCTGGCACTCACTGCCTTGGCAAAGGGTGATCCAATATCCTCAATGTTTGCGACAAGATAGGGTGTTTCGTAGCCGAAATTGCATCGGCTTTCGAAACCTTTCTCAGGGCTGTCGAAGCTCAAGACCATGGCGTCGTGCCATTTCCCTGTAATGAAAATCTGTAATGTCAGGTTGTACATGCGGCGACCACCTGCATTTAAATGCATTTTTTCGAGAAGTTTTAAGCTTTGAATGCAATATAGTGCATAAACGATCCGCTAGACATCTTCGTAAGCGCATTAAAATGCATATACAAGATTATCCTGGTGGCAAAAGTTGCAAAATAATGCAGATATCGCAGAGACGCAGACATCAATCTGTAAAAACCCTCCGCTATACAAGACGGCCCGCTTATAACAAAAAGGTCGTCTAACATGCCCTTCTCCCCCCAGCGCCTGGCACTCAGCATCGCGTTGTTGATCAGCACGGGCGCCCTCGCCGCGCCGTTCAAGAACGTGCAGATCGACACGCCGACCACCACCGCGCAAACCCTTGGCGGTGGCGACACGCTGACGATTTCGGCGCCGGGCAGCATCACCAACGCTGGGAAGGCAGTGACCTTGAAAGACAGCACCAGCGGCGTGGGTGTGGTGATCGATAACGCGGGCAAGATCATCTCTACCGGCGGCCGGGCGATCGACAGCAGCGGTGACCTGACCCAGGCACGCAACTACGCCATCTATAACCGAGCGGGTGGGCAGATTCTCGGTTTCAACGACGCGTTGCGCATCGACAGCAACTTCGCCGGCGGCAGCCTGCTGATCGACAACAGCGGCATCATCCGCTCCACCACCGGCCAAGGCCTGGATCTGGATGCGCTGCGCAGTGCCGGGGTCAGAACGACGATCATCAACCGTGCGGGTGGGTTGATTCGCGGGGACGCCAGCGATGGCATGAAGACCGGTGCCAACGCGACGATCACCAACTATGGCGAGATCTCTACCGGCGATGCTCGAATCGCTGACAACAAATTCGACGGTATCGACATCGACACCGCGACCGGTGTGACGGTGACCAACTACGGTAGCATTTCCGGTGGCCGCCATGGCATCACCACTGACCTGGGCGCGACGCTGACCAACTACGGCCAAATCACCGGGCGCAATGGCTCGGGCTTTGGCTCCGATGGCGACGGCACGGTGATCAACCACGGCACCATTACCGGTGCCTATTCGGGTCTGCAACCCAATGGCGACGGTGATGGCGTGGACATCGACAAGCTCGCCCATATCGAGAACTACGGCACCATTCAGGGCATCGGCGCCGGCGGTGTCGACAAGGGTGGTTTCGCCAACGGCAGTGAAGGCATCGCGTTGGGCGGCGGCTATGTGTTGAACACCAACGGGGCGCTGATCAGCGGTGCCAACAGCGCGATTTTGGTGGACGACGGCAGCGGCGGTTCGGGCGTGGCCGCGACCACGCTGGAAAACTTCGGCACCATTCAGGGCCTTGATGGCTTCGGTGTGAAGTTCGTCGGTGAGTTCGATGACTCCGTTATCAACGGCGGCACGATCAGCGGCAGCAACGGCCTGGCGCTGGACCTGGGGGGCGGCAACGACAGCCTGACAGTGCGCAACGGCAGTCGCTTCGTCGGTGTGGTCGACGGCGGCAGCGGTGACGACCGCGTAGTGATGGACGACGCGGCGGGAGGCAGTTTCGGCGAGAGTCGCCACTTCGAATGGCTGGAGGTCAAGCAAGGTGCCTGGACGCTGACCGGCAGCGGTGATTTCAGCGATGGCGGCGCGGTACGCAATGGCGCAACGCTGATCAACCAGGGCGGCATCGCTGGCACTCTGACCGTCGATGCGGGCGGTGTATATGCCGGAGGCGGTTCGGTCGGCAACTTGCTGGTCAACGGGACGTTACGGACCAACACTCAACTCGGCACAGCAACCATCACCCACGACTTGACCATGGGCAGCGGCGCGACCCTGGCCTACGGCGTCAATGCCGATGGCAGCAGCGCAACGATCAAGGTCGGCGGCGTTGCCAATCTCAACGGCTCAACCCTGGCGGTGAACCCCGGCAGCGGCACTTATCCGTGGCAAAGCCACTACACCGTCCTGCAGGCCGCGAGCGTCAACGGCACCTTCGGCAAGGTCACCAGCGACTACGCGTTCATCACGCCGACCCTCGCTTACACCCCGACCCAAGTCGACCTGACCTACACCCGCAACGATGTCGCTTTCAACCAATTCGCGGTCACGGGTAACGGTAGCAACGCCGCCAACAGCCTGGCCTCGATGGGCAAAAACAACACGCTTTACAACGCACTGCTGAACACCACCAGCACCACAGCCGGCAATGCCATCGAGCAACTCGCCGGCGCGAGCAACGCCAACCTGACCAGCGCCACCCTCGGCGCCAGCAGCCAGATCGGCGGCAGCATGCTGTCGGCGATGCAGCAAATGGGCGGTGGCTCAGGATTGCTGGTCGGCCTGGATCAGCGCGACACCCCGGTGCTCGCCGCCACGGGCGTTCCCTCCGAAGCCCTCAACCTCAACGACCCGAACGCCCGGGGTCGACTCTGGCTCCAAGCCATCGGCGGCTACGGCAAGCTCGATGGCGAGCATGGCAGCAGCGGTCTGGAGCAGCGCACCAAAGGCAGTGTGCTCGGGGCCGACTGGGCGCTCAATCCGCAATGGCGATTGGGTGTTCTGGGCGGCTATTCGAAAACGGATCTGGACGCCACGGGCGTCGATGGCAATGTCGAGAGCTGGCACGCCGGCGTTTATGCCTTACGCCAAAGCGGCTCCTTCGCTTTGCGCCTTGGTGCCGCGTACAGCGGTCATCAGGGTGAAAGCAAACGCACGGTGGCCTTCAACGGCTTCAGCGACCGGCCAAAAGGCGACTACGACGCCGACAGCCAACAGGCCTTCGCCGAACTGGGCTACGCAATGGGCAGCGGCCGACTCAGTGCCGAGCCGTTTGCCAACCTCGGCTACCAGCGCTATCACCGCGACAGCTATCAGGAAAAAGGCGGCGCCGCCGCACTTCAGGTCGACAAACAAACCCAGGACAACTTCAGCAGCACCTTCGGCCTGCGCCTGGCGCACTTGAGTTCGCTGGAGAACGGCATGAGCCTGACGCCCCGCATGACCGCTGGCTGGAAGCACACGTATGGCGATGTCAGCAACTCGACGCGCCAGGCGTTTGTGGTCGGGGGAACGGCGTTCAGTGTTGAGGGCAGTTCGCTGGACCGTGACAGTCTGGTGCTGGAAGCCGGGTTGGACCTGGGCATTTCTGCGCGGCATTCGGTGGGAATTGGTTACAGCGGGGAGATGGGGAGCAACAGCCGCAATCATGGGTTGATTGGGCAGTGGCAGATGAGTTTCTGATCCGTAAAAAACAGACCGTTCCTGAAAGGTTGTAGGCAAATATTCCACCGTGTGAAGGCCAATGCACACGTAATCTGCGGAGTAGGATTTTTGCTACAACCGAATTTCCAAGGCCCTTCAAAAATGCCGGAAACGCCCGGCATTCAAGCACCCACGCTCCTCCCTAGAGTTCGACCTTCTCAAAAACGAGGTCAAACTCAATGCCCACGCCGTCCATTCATCGCCCGCACCAACTCGCCTTGGCGATCGCCCTCTCCCTTGGCTGCATCGATATATCGATGGCTCAGCAAGCCAAGGTTGATCCCTCGGTCGAAGCGCCCGACAAGAAAGCTCAAACAAGCGCTTGGCATAAACGTGATGATCTTTTGGCGATCAGGAATTTCATTGGTCCGATGCAGAACGCCGTCAAACCCGCTTCGCCTAAGCCACAAGAGCCGGTGACTAAGCTGCCAACTGTTCCGGCGGCTCCGGAACCCGTAGATCATGCAGCCCACCTTTACGACTTTCCCGAAACTGCCGGCGATTCGCGTCCACCGCAAGCGCCCGCAACACCCGTGGACGGTGTCACCGCATGGGCGGCTAATGATGATCTTTTGGCAATAGAAACGTTCATTGCTCCGATGGAGCACGCCGTCAAACCCGCCTCGCCTAAGCCACAAGAGCCGGTGACTAAGCTGCCAACTGTTCCGGCGGTTCCAGAACCCGTAGATCTGGCAGCCCACCTTTACGACTTTCCCGAAACTGCCGGCGGTTCGCTTCCACCGCAAGCGCCTGCAACACCCGAGGAAAGTGCCACCGCCTGGGCGGCTGAAGATGATCTCCTGGCAATAGAAACGTTCATCGGTCCGATGGAGCACGCAGGTGAACCCAGCGATCCTGCAGCCCATCTTTACGAGTTTCCCGAGACCGCTGACACCCCACTCGAAACGGCACAGGCTGGTGAACCGATCACGTTCGACGACTTCGCGAATGCCGATACCACTAAGCGCACTACTACAGTGGGGCGGTACGAAAGCATCGACGGCGTCTCACTGAAACTGGGGGAGGAAGATGACCTTCTAATCATCGGTAACGGAGTCAGTTTTGCAGGAGAAATCCAGGGCGGTGGCGGGAAAAACGCAATACTGCTCGACTCCCCCGAGGGCGGCGTACTCGACAAAACCAGTAACTTTTCCGGGTTGCGAGTCGCGCAAGGCGCTTGGTCCTTGACGGATAAAGACGACTTCGACTACGGAGCCGAGGTATTGGCCGGCGCAACGCTGTTCAACATGGGCAGCATCGCGGGCGATGCCATTGTTCGCGAAGGTGGTCGCTACGGTGGCCAAGGTGACGTACGCAATCTTTATGTAGACGGTACATTGCAAGTCAATGAGCGGCTTGGCGCCCCGCACGTCAGAGGAGACCTGATATTCACAGAGGGTGCGACGCTCTCCTACGGCGTAACGGCTACCGGCAAGTCTCCCACCATCATCGTCGAAGGTATTGCAGCGCTTGAGGATGCCTCACTGGAGGTTTCTGCACTGCCGGGCAACTATCCCGAAAGCAGTGATTACACGGTGCTTGAAGCCGGCCTGGTGGAAGGCGAATTCGGCAGCGTTACCAGCAATCTGGCGTACATGACGCCGAACCTGTCCTACTCCAAGACGGATGTGGTGCTCAACTACGCTCGCAATGGAGTGCCGATAGAGGATTTTGCCGCCGACGACAATGCTCGAGCGTTTGGCCAAAGCGTGGCCGAGCCGACGGCTAACACAAGCGCGTCCAATGCGGCCGTCACCGCCCTGCTCACCACCGATAAATCCACAGCCACCTACGCTCTCGAGCAGCTGGCCGGTGACAGCAACGCCAACCTCGCCAAGGCAACCCTGAACAGTGACAGCCCGGTCAGCGCCTCCCTGCTCTCGACCATGCGCCAACTGGACAGCGCCAGCGCGTACAACAAACCCGGCAACCGAACCAACGCACCACGCCAGGCCGCCGGCAGCGAAGGAAACGGCAGGGTCTGGCTGCAAGCCTTGGGGCACGGCGGAACGCTGGATCGCGACCACGACGCTCTGCAAACCTCTACCAAAGGCCTTGTCCTGGGCGCGGATTGGGGCGTCGATGAGGAATGGCGTATCGGTGTGATGGGCGGCAAGTCCGACACCCGCCTGGACAGCCGCGAACTCGACGGCGATCTCAACAGCTGGCACTTGGGTGCTTATGCCCTGCGCCAGAACGGCCCGATGTCACTGCGCCTGGGCGCGACCTACAGCAATCACGACGGCAGCACTAAACGCCGAGTTGCCTACAACGGTTTCAGCGACCGTCCCGAAGGCCGTTATGCGGCCAGCACCCAGCAGGCCTTCGCGGAAGTGGGTTACAACCTGGGACGAGCCAATGTCAGCATCGAACCGTTTGCCAGCCTTGGCTACCAACGCTATCAGCGCGACGGTTACACGGAAAAAGGTGGCGCGGCAGCGTTGAAAGTCCACGACCAAACCCAGAACAACCTCAACAGTACGTTCGGCCTGCGACTGGCGAAGATCAACACCCTGGATAACGGCATGCAACTGACCCCACGCTTCAGTGCCGGCTGGAAACACACCTACGGGGAAATCGACAGCGACACCCGTCAACGATTGGCAAGCGGCGGGAAGAACTTCACCGTTTCCGGTGCGCCGCTGGACCGTGACAGCTTGCTGGTTGATGCAGGTCTGGACCTTGGCTTGTCAGCGAAACATACCCTGGGTGTCGGCCTTAGTGGTGAGATCGGCACTGACAGCCGCAATCACGGCGTGATGGGCCAGTGGAAGATGGCGTTCTGATCAACGACTGATTCACCGCAGTACCTGTGGGAGCGCGCCTGCTCAGGGCGACGTTCCCACATTTGCCATGCGCAACTGCGGACAAAAAAAAGGGGAGCACATGCCCCCCCGAGGTTTAAAACGGTGTATCGAGGCTGTTAACTCAGCCTTCGATCTCGATCAGGATTTCGCCCGGATTCACCCGGTCGCCCTTGGCCACATGGATGGCGGTGACTTTGCCGGCAATGGCCGCCTGGACTTCGGTTTCCATCTTCATTGCTTCGGTGATCAGCACGGCTTGCCCCGCTTTCACGGTGTCGCCTTCCTTGACCAGTACGTCGACGATGTTGCCCGGCATGGTGGTGCTGACGTGGCCCGGTGCAGTGGCTTGCTTGCGCTTGCTGCTGCCGCCGCTGACGAATTCGTTGAGCGGTTCGAACACCACTTCTTCCGGCATGCCGTCGATGGACAGGTAGAAGTGACGTTTGCCTTCGGCCTTGACGCCGACACCGGTAATGTCGACGCGGTAGGTTTCACCATGGACGTCGATGACGAACTCGGTCGGCACGCCTTCGCCACCGGCCGAGGTCACACCGCCTGCTTCAGGAATCGGCAGCAGCACTTCTGGCGTCAGGGTGCCGGCCGCGCGTTCTTCGAGGAATTTGCGACCGATGTCCGGGAACATGGCGTAGGTGAGCACGTCTTCTTCAGACTTGGCCACGGCACCGATCTCGGCACGCAGCTTGGTCATTTCCGGCTTCAGCAGATCGGCCGGACGCACATCGATCACTTCTTCGCTACCAATCGCCTGACGACGCAGCTTCTCGTTCACGGTGCCCGGCGCCTTGCCGTAGCCGCCTTGCAGGTAGAGCTTCACTTCGTTGGTGATGGTCTTGTAGCGCTCGCCGGCCAGCACGTTGAAGAACGCCTGGGTGCCGACGATCTGCGAGGTCGGGGTCACCAGCGGCGGGAAACCAAGGTCTTCACGAACGCGCGGGATTTCGGCCAGCACTTCGCTCATGCGGTTCAGGGCGCCCTGCTCTTTCAACTGGTTGGCCAGGTTGGAAATCATCCCGCCCGGTACCTGGTTGACTTGCACACGGGTGTCGACGGCGGTGAATTCGCTTTCGAACTGGTGGTACTTCTTGCGCACGGCGTAGAAGTACAGGCCGATCTCTTGCAGCAGTTCCAGATTCAGGCCGGTGTCGAACTCACTGCCTTTGAGGGCAGCGACCATCGACTCGGTGCCTGGGTGGCTGGTGCCCCAGGCGAAGCTGGAGATCGCGGTGTCGATGTGGTCGGCACCGTTTTCGATGGCCTTGAGTTGGCACATGGCGGCCAGGCCGGCGGTGTCGTGGGAATGGATGAACACCGGCAACGACTGCTCGGATTTCAACGCCTTGACCAGTTCGCCGGTGGCGTAAGGGGTCAGCAGGCCGGCCATGTCCTTGATTGCCACCGAGTCGCAACCCATGGCTTCCATTTGTTTGGCTTGAGCCACGAACGCGTCGATGGTGTGCACCGGGCTGGTGGTGTAAGCGATGGTGCCTTGGGCGTGTTTGCCGGCCGCTTTTACGGCTTCGATAGCAACGCGCAGGTTACGAACATCGTTCATGGCATCGAAGATGCGGAATACGTCGATGCCGTTGACCGCTGCTTTGGCGACGAAAGCTCTGACCACATCGTCGCTGTAATGGCGGTAGCCCAGCAGGTTCTGGCCACGCAGGAGCATTTGCAGACGCGTGTTAGGCAACGCGGCGCGCAATTGGCGCAGACGCTCCCACGGGTCTTCTTTGAGGAAACGAACGCACGCGTCGAACGTCGCGCCGCCCCAGCATTCCAGCGACCAGTAGCCGACTTTGTCGAGCTTGTCGCAGATCGGCAGCATGTCTTCGGTGCGCATGCGGGTGGCGAGCAGCGATTGGTGGGCGTCGCGCAGGATTGTGTCGGTTACGTGGATACGCTTTGTAGGTAGAGAGTTGGACATTGTTTTATTCCTCACAGGCCTGCGTGGGCGGCGATGGCGGCGGCGATGGCCAGGGCCAGCTCTTCGGGTTTGCGCTTGATCGAGTAGTTGGTCAGTTCAGGGTGGCTTTCAACGAAGCTGGTATTGAACTGGCCGCTACGGAATTCCGGGTTACGCAGGATTTCCTGGTAGTACGCGGCGGTAGTCTTGACCCCTTGCAGACGCATGTCGTCGAGGGCGCGCAAGCCACGGTCCATCGCTTCTTCCCAGGTCAGCGCCCACACCACCAGTTTCAGGCACATGGAGTCGTAGAACGGCGGAATGGTGTAGCCGGTGTAGATTGCCGTGTCGGTGCGCACGCCTGGGCCGCCGGGCGCGTAGTAACGGGTAATCTTGCCGAAGCTCGGCAGGAAGTTGTTTTTCGGGTCTTCGGCGTTGATCCGGAATTGCAGCGCGAAACCGCGGTGCTGGATATCTTCCTGTTTCACCGACAGCGGCAGGCCGGACGCAATGCGGATCTGCTCACGGACGATGTCGATCCCGGTGATTTCTTCGGTGATGGTGTGTTCCACCTGCACCCGGGTGTTCATTTCCATGAAGTAGACCTCGCCCTCGGCGAGCAGGAACTCCACGGTGCCGGCGTTCTCGTAACCCACGGCTTTGGCCGCACGCACCGACAGGTCGCCGATGTAGGCGCGTTGTTCCGGGGTCAGTTGCGGGCTTGGAGCGATTTCGATGAGCTTCTGGTTGCGGCGCTGGATCGAGCAATCACGCTCGAACAGGTGCACCACGTTGCCAAAGCTGTCGCCGAGGATCTGCGCTTCGATGTGTTTCGGATTGACGATGCATTTTTCCAGGAACACTTCAGCCGAACCAAACGCTTTGGTGGCTTCGGAAATGACTCGCGGGAAGGCTTGTTCGAGTTCTTCACGGCTGTCGCAACGACGAATACCCCGGCCGCCACCACCGGAGGTGGCCTTGAGCATGACTGGATAACCAATGCGGTCACCTTCGACCAAGGCTTCGGCGATGTCCGCGACGTTGCCTTCGGTCCCTGGGGTGACGGGTACGCCCGCCTTGATCATGCTGCGACGGGCTTCAGTCTTGTCGCCCATGCGGCGAATCACTTCAGCCGATGGACCGATGAACTTGATGCCACGCTCGGCGCAGATATCCGCCAGTTCAGCGTTTTCCGAGAGAAAGCCGTAGCCGGGATGCAAGGCATCACAACCGGTTTCCACCGCCAGATTCACCAGCTTGCGCGCATTCAGGTAACCGGCCAGTGGCTCGGCACCGATGCTGTGGGCCTCGTCCGCACGCTTCACATGCAACGCATGGCGGTCGGCATCGGAATAGATCGCGACCGAGCGAATGCCCATCTCGGCGCAGGCACGCACGATTCGTACGGCAATCTCACCACGGTTGGCGATCAGGATCTTTTTTATCACTTGGAGGTTCCCTTGAGCCGGTGGTACCCACGACCTGCTAGACCAGGTCGACGCGTGACTAAATGTTTCGATTTAGTCGCAGCCCCACACTAGCCCCCACAAGGGATTAACAAAAATGATTAATAATTGGGTTAGCCATAAGTAAAGACTTATAGTTGATTCATCAGCCTGGGGCAGGAGCTTCTAGATAATGCGTAAGTCATTGATGCGTATGACATTGCGTCAATTGCAGATCTTCAATGAGGTCTGTGATTTGCGGTCCTACAGCCGCGCAGCCGACGAAATGTCGCTCACACAACCTGCCGTGAGCCTGCAGATTCGTCAACTTGAGGAGCTGATTGGTCAGCCTTTGTTCGATTACGTTGGCAAAAAACTCTACATGACTGAAGCCGCCGAAGCACTTCAGCGCGCCAGCCGGGACATTTTCGGGCGCCTGGAAAACCTCGACATGCAGCTCTCGGACATGCAGGGATCGCTGCAGGGCCAGCTGAAACTGGCGGTGGAATCCAGCGCCAAGTATTTCGTGCCGCACCTGTTTGCCGCGTTCAAGCGCCAGCATCCGGAAGTGAATCTGCAACTGACGGTGGTCAACCGCGGGCAGGTGATTCGGCGCCTCTCCGACAACCGCGACGATTTGGTGATCATGTCCATGGTGCCGCAGGACATGGGGCTGGAGTTTCTGCCGTTCCTCAATAACCCGATTGTTGCCGTCGCGCCGCCGAACCATCCGCTGTGTCACATGGGACCGCTGCGCTTGCAAGACCTCGAGCCTTACACCCTGTTGCTACGCGAACCCGGCTCTGGAACGCGTTTGGCGTGCGAAGAGTATTTCAAAGAGAAGCGCGTGCACTTCAACCAGACCCAGGAGGTCGCATCGGCCGAAGCCCAGCGTGAATGTGTGCTGGCAGGTCTGGGCGTCGCGCTGTTGACGCGCCACGCCCTGAACCTTGAGTTGGCGACCGGTGGATTGATCGAGTTACCGGTCGAAGAATTGCCGCTGTATCGCAGCTGGTGCCTGGTGCAGGCCAAGGCCAAGCGGCTGTCGCCGGTGGCCCACGCATTCCTTGCGTTTATCCGCAGCGAACGGGTGCAGATCAGCGCGCTGGTTGAGCGTTTCGACGGGAAGTTGCGGGAGCTGCCTGCCAGTAATTGAGTTCCAGATCCGGAAAATCGCCGATCTCGGCCAGCAGTTGACGGCGCTCGCAGCGGTCTTCGATGGCGCGGCGAAATTCCATGCGGCGCTGATCTTCTTGCTGACGACGGGTTTTGACGGCGCTGTTGCGTTCTTCGTAGGGCTGGGCCATTTCGAGTCTCCCAAGGCGATTACGGGAGTTTCAAGATAGGCGCGAGGGATGACGGTTTGGCGGCGGGCGGGTTACAAAATGATGAAGCTCATAGGTTGGCTGCTCACCCTGTGGCGAGGGAGCTTGCTCCCGCTCGGCTGCGCAGCAGTCGTAAATGAGCCTGATGCGATTGCACAGAAAATTGCTGTGAATGGTTTTGGGGCCGCTTCGCAGCCCAGCGGGAGCAAGCTCCCTCGCCACAGAGTCCGTGTCGTCTTGAATCAGTCGTCCAGCGCTTTCACCGACTTGGGCGACAGCCGCAAGCTGCGCAGGCTACGTTTGACGCTCTTGAGGTGGTTGACCAGGCTCGGCCCGCGCGCCATGGCCACGCCCATCGCCAATACGTCGATCACCACCAGGTGAGCGATACGCGAGGTCAGCGGCGTGTAGATTTCAGTGTCTTCGTGCACATCGATGGCCAGGTTGACGGTCGACAGTTCGGCCAATGGCGTCTGGCTCGGGCACAACGTGATCAACGAGGCGCCGCTCTCGCGCACCAGGTTAGCGGTGATCAACAAATCCTTGGAACGCCCGGACTGGGAAATGCAGATCGCCACATCGGTCGGCTTCAAGGTCACCGCTGACATCGCCTGCATGTGCGGATCGGAATACGCCGCCGCGGTCAGCAGCAATCGGAAAAATTTGTGCTGGGCATCCGCCGCCACTGCGCCCGATGCGCCAAAGCCGTAGAACTCGACGCGCTGGGCCTGGGACATCAGCGACACAGCCCTCTGCAATTCCACCGGATCGAGCTTCTCGCGAACCTCCATCAAGGTGTGCAGGGTGGTGTCGAAGATTTTCAGGCTGTAGTCCGCGACAGAATCGTCTTCATGGATCGCAAACTGACCAAAACTCGCGCCTGCCGCGAGGCTCTGCGCCAGCTTTAGTTTCAGGTCCTGGAAACCGGAACAACCGATGGCACGGCAAAAGCGCACGATGGTCGGCTCACTGATGCCCACGCTATGGGCCAGGTCGGCCATGGAGCTGTGCATCACCGCCGCTGGATCAAGCAGCACGTGGTCGGCGACCTTGAGCTCCGACTTGCGTAAGAGGTGGCGTGACTGGGCGATGTGTTGCAGCAGATTCAAGGGGCTGGACTCTTTGTTATTGGCAGGTGCCGGGGATGTAGCAAGCTTGTAGTTATACTACATGAATCGGCTTTTTGCCTGCTCAATGCGTAACTCGATGTCCCCATTCCACGCCACATGCGCTTCATGTAGCACTTACAGGGGTTTTGCGTCCTCACGTAAAAGCGCAGCCAGGTCATCGGCCTCAACCGGACGGCTGATCAGGTAACCCTGCACTTCATCGCAGCGCTCGGCTTTCAAGAATTCCAGTTGCTCTTCCCGCTCGACCCCCTCGGCCACCACTTTCAGCGACAAGCCGTGCGCCATGGCAATGATCGCCCGGGTGATCGCTGCGTCCTCGCTGCCTTCCCTCAGCCCGCGAATAAACGCCTGATCGATCTTCACGTAATCCACAGGAATGCGTTTGAGATAGCTCAGGGATGAATACCCCGTGCCAAAATCGTCGATCGCCAGTTTCACGCCCAGATCCCGCAACTGCTGGAACGTCGCGATGATGTGTTCGACGCTGTCCAGCAACTGGCTTTCGGTGAGTTCGAGTTCCAGGTAGTGCGGCGCCAGTCCGGTTTCTTCCAGTACCTGCCGCACCAGACTGACCAACTTGCCCTGGCGCAATTGATGGACCGACAAATTGACCGACACGCGAATCGGCTCAAGCCCCTGCCGTTGCCATTCGCAGGCCTGCCAACAGGCTTGGCGCAACACGAACTCGCCGATCGGACCGATCAGCCCGGTTTCCTCGGCCAGACCGATAAAGTCCCCCGGCGGCACGCGCCCCATGGTCGGATGATCCCAACGCACCAGCGCTTCGGCCGCGTTCAGGCGTCCGGTGGCGAGGCAAAGTTTCGGTTGGTAATAGACTTGCAGCTGCTTCTCTTCGATGGCTTTGCGCAGCTGATTTTCAAGCTGCAATCGCTCAAGGGTGCTGGCCTGCAAGCTTTCGGTGTAGAACTGAAAGTTGTTACCGCCCAAGTGTTTGGCGTGCTGCATGGCAATGTTCGACTGGCTGACCAGCGCGGAAATTTCCCTGGCGGTGTCCGGCAACATGCTGATGCCCATCGAGGCGCTGACCACCAGTTCATGGCCATCGACGGTGATCGGCAAACGCAGTTTGGTCGACAACCGGGTCGCCACTCGCGCCAGGCTCGACAGGTTGCCGTAGGCATCGAATATCACCGCAAATTCGTCACCGGAAAGCCGCGCGATGGTGTCCGCCTCGGGCAATGCGTTGACCAGCCGCCGGGCCATTTTCTGCAGCAACTGGTCGGCGACTTCATGACCAAGGCTGTCATTGAGCAGCTTGAAACGATCCAGGTTGATATGCAGCAGCGCCAAACTGCGACGCCCGCCCTGACGCACGCGCTGATGAGCCTCGCGCAGCCGTTCGCGGAACAGTGAACGGTTGGCCAGGCCAGTGAGTTCGTCGTAATGGGTCAGGTAGCGCATGCGCTCCTCGGATTCCCGTCGCGCGGACAGATCGGCGAAGAAGCCGACAATATGGCTTACCTTTCCCCGAGTATCCCGAACAGCGTTCAGTTGCAGCCATTGCGGATAAAGCTCACCGTTCTTGCGGGTCTCCACCAGTTCGCCCTGCCAGGTGCCGTGCTGTTCCAACGCATGATGGATCGCACCGTAGTGCCGGCGCGCATCGCGACTGCACGGCAACTCGACGACGTTGCGCCCGAGCATGTCTTCGATGTCGTAGCCGGTAACCCGGCTGAACGCCTGATTGACCGCGATCAGCGCGTAATTCGGGTCGAAAATCATGATGCCTTCGCTGGCCGCCTCGAACACCGTCGCCGCCAGTTGGCGCTGTTCTTCCTGGCCCTTGTTCGCGCTGATGTCGCGGCGGGTGCCGACCATGCGGATCACTCGACCATTTTCGCTGCGCTCGACCGCTCGTCCACGGTCCTCGATCCAGACCCAGTGGCCGTCGCCATGCCGCACCCGGTATTCGATCTGGTAGTCCTCGCTACGACCTTTCAAATGCTCGACCAGGGCACGGCGCAGCGACGGCAAGTCTTCGGGGTGAAGGCGCGGCTTGAGATGGCTGAGCATCGCGGTGACGAATTCCGGTTCCAGGCCGAACAACTCCTGAAGCTGGGTGTGATGGACTTCATCAGTTTGCAGGTTCCAGTCCCACAACCCGAGTTCACTGGCCTTCAACGCCAGCGCCAGCCGCGCTTCGCTCTTGCTCAGGGCCTGGTTGGCCGCATCCAGCTCAAGGCTGCGCTGGGCAACCCGGTTTTCCAGCTCGACCTGGGCTTCGCGCAACTTGTCTTCGGCGCACCGACGGTGATCAATCTCTTTGGCTAATTCGTGATTGAGCTGGTCACCGCAGCTCTGCGCCTGCTGCAAGTGTTCGATCAGGGCCTGATTCTGAAAGCGCCGCAGCAAGCCGCTGTCGATCAACCGATTGACCTGCCAGGCCACCACGCTCAACGCGCCCAATAAAATCAGCCCGAACCAGCCCCACCCCTGGCCTTGCTCATCTCCACCCCAGAATAGATAGGCGATGGCCGGCAACAGGCAGGGCAAGGTAAAGGACAGGAACGCCGGAAGGCTGACCGCGTAGGCGACGCTGGCCGACAGGGCGGCGGCGCCGATCAGGCCGAACACCCAGGCCTGCTGGATGAAGTTGTCTGCGGGGACCAGCGCGATGCCGGCACCGGCCAGGGTCAGGCCGGTCATGGCAGAGCCCAGCAGGAACATTCGACGCCAGATCGGGTGGGCCTGGCGGTTGGGAATGGCCGAATCGAAAGCCGCAACTTGAATCACCCGCAAGGCCACCAGCGATAAAAGCCAGATCAGCCAGACGCTGACGATGAAGTAGCGCTGTGGACTCCAGAGCAGCCCGGCACAGACCAGGCCGTTGATCAGCATGAACAGCGTAGGCAGCAGCGAGCCCTGGTAGAGCAGGCGCGTGCGCTCGACCGCCATTTCCATGGCGTACTGTTTGCGGATAACCCGAGGCTCCACAGAGGGGCCCGACAGGTCAGAGCTGAGGGTCATAGGCAATGTTCTTGTTCTTATAATGATGAGCATGAGCCCGAAACGTGGACGGAGCATACACAAGCCGATGCCCTTACCAAACTGCCTCAGATCGTAAAATCGATAAAATTTCAGCCCCCCGCCGCCCCCTCAAAACCCTTGGAGCGAGCCCCGCCAACGCTTGCAGCCAGTGACTGACCGGTCGTCATTCGTGCTTCTTTCATCGGCTAATGCAAAGCTCGGTTTGCCCGGTGTGACGGCGCACCCTAGAATGCCCCGATGCGCGATGATCTCTCCCTTCTGCTGAACTCCCTCAACGATGCCCAACGCCAGGCCGTAGCTGCCCGCGTGGGTCGTCAGTTGGTCCTGGCCGGTGCTGGTTCCGGTAAAACCCGAGTGCTGGTGCACCGTATCGCCTGGTTGATCCAGGTCGAGAACGCCTCGCCCCATTCGATCCTGTCGGTGACCTTCACCAATAAGGCCGCTGCCGAGATGCGTCATCGCATCGAGCAGTTGATGGGCATCAACCCGGCCGGCATGTGGGTCGGCACCTTCCACGGCCTGGCGCACCGCTTGCTACGGGCGCATTGGCAGGAAGCCGGCCTGAGCCAGACCTTCCAGATTCTCGACAGCGACGACCAGCAACGGCTGGTCAAGCGGGTGATCCGCGAGCTGGGTCTGGACGAGCAACGCTGGCCGGCCCGTCAGGCTCAGTGGTTTATCAATGGGCAGAAAGACGAAGGTCTGCGTCCGCAACACATTCAAGCCAGCGGCGACCTTTTCCTGGCGACCATGCGCAGCATTTATGAGGCCTACGAGGCCGCTTGCCTGCGTGCCGGTGTTATCGATTTCTCCGAATTACTGCTGCGTGCCCTCGACCTGTGGCGCGATCACCCGGGCTTGCTGGCCCATTACCAGAAGCGCTTCCGCCACATTCTGGTGGACGAGTTCCAGGACACCAACGCCGTGCAGTACGCCTGGTTGCGTTTGCTGGCCAAGGGCGGCGACAGCTTGATGGTGGTGGGCGACGACGATCAGTCGATCTACGGCTGGCGTGGCGCGAAAATCGAGAACATTTATCAGTATTCCGACGATTTTCCGGATGCCGAGACCATTCGTCTGGAGCAGAACTACCGCTCCACCGCCGGGATTCTCAAGGCTGCCAACGCCCTGATTGCCAACAACACCGGGCGCATGGGCAAAGAACTGTGGACCGATGGCGGTGAAGGCGAAGCGATTAATCTGTACGCCGCGTTCAACGAACACGATGAAGCACGCTACGTGGTGGAAACCATCGAAAGTGCGCTGAAAACCGGCTTGGCCCGTAGCGATATTGCGATTTTGTACCGCTCCAACGCCCAATCACGCGTTTTGGAAGAAGCGTTACTGCGCGAGCGCATTCCGTACCGCATCTATGGTGGGCAGCGCTTCTTCGAGCGCGCCGAAATCAAGAACGCCATGGCCTACCTGCGTTTGCTGGAAGGTCGCGGCAACGATGCGGCGCTGGAACGGGTCATCAACGTTCCGGCCCGTGGCATTGGCGAGAAAACCGTTGAGGCGATCCGCGACCATGCGCGCCACAGTGATGTGTCGATGTGGGAAGCCATGCGCTTGCTGGTCGCCAATAAAGGCCTGACCGGTCGCGCAGCGGGTGCGCTCGGTGCGTTTATCGAGCTGATCGAGAACCTCGCCGCCAAGTGCATGGAAATGCCGCTGCACCTGATGACCCAGACGGTTATCGAACAGTCGGGGCTGATTGCCTACCACGAAGCGGAAAAGGGCGAGAAAGGCCAGGCCCGGGTAGAAAACCTTGAGGAATTGGTCAGCGCCGCGCGCAACTTCGAAAACGCTGAAGAAGACGAAGATCTGACGCCGTTGGCGGCATTCCTCGGCCATGCGTCGCTGGAGGCTGGAGATACCCAGGCGGACGAGCATGAAGACAGCATTCAGCTGATGACCTTGCACAGCGCCAAGGGCCTGGAATTCCCTTATGTGTTCCTGGTGGGCATGGAAGAAGGCCTGTTCCCGCACAAAATGAGCCTGGAGGAGCCGGGACGCCTTGAAGAAGAGCGCCGTCTGGCCTACGTCGGCATTACACGGGCGATGCAGAACCTGGTGATGACCTACGCGGAAACCCGACGTCTGTACGGCAGCGAGACCTACAACAAGGTGTCGCGTTTCGTGCGTGAGGTGCCGAAAGGCTTGATCCAGGAGGTGCGGCTGTCCAACAGCGTCAGCCGTCCGTTCGGTGGTGGTCAGCAACAGAGCTCCAGCAGCCTGTTTGGCGGCAGCGAGATTCCGGACACCGGGTTCAGCCTCGGTCAGGCCGTGCGGCATTCGGTGTTTGGCGACGGTGTGATCCTGAACTTCGAGGGCGCCGGGGCTCAGGCTCGGGTGCAGGTGAACTTCAGCGAAGGCAGCAAGTGGCTGATGCTGGGTTACGCAAAGCTCGAAGCGATCTAAAGCCTGTCTGATTGCTTTTCTGTGGGAGCGAGCCTGCTCGCGAAGAACGATAACGCGGTGTTTCTGATAAACCGCAGTGCGGCCTTTGTGAGCAGGCTCGCTCCCACAGGGCTCACCCTTCCTACAGAACTTATCCACTCGTCCTACAGACCAAAGTTAACAGGCCTTATTGCGCTGACTGAAGCTGAACACAACCTGTCAGGCAAAAGCCCGAAACACTCTGCCGCTAGCCAGTAACACTTCAGCTGTGCAACATGGCGCGCGTGCCCTCCACAAATGGGAATTCCCTTTATGAAACGTTTTCTTAGCATCGCCATGGCGTTGTGCATTGGCCTGACGATGAGCCTCGACGCCAATGCCGCCAAGCGCTTTGGTGGCGGCAAGAGCTCCGGCGCTGCGCCGACTCACCAGACCAGCCAAATGGCTCCTTCTTCTGCCGCAGGTGGTGCTGCCGCCACTGCGGGCGCGGCCGGTGCCGCTGGCGCTGCCGCCAAGGCCGGCGGTGCTTCGCGCTGGCTCGGCCCTCTCGCCGGCATCGCTGCCGGTGGCTTGCTGGCCTCCATGTTCATGGGCGGCGGCTTCCAGGGCATGCAGATCTTCGACATCCTGATCATGGCCGTCATCGCGTTCCTGGTCTTCCGCTTCATCGCCGCTCGTCGTCGCAAGCAGCAGGAGCATCTGGCTCCAGCTGGCGCGCCGATGCAACGTGAAGTGTTCGAGCAGAAGCCAGCCGGCATGGGTTCGATCTTCGGTGGCTCGGCGGCACCTGCTGCCGCTCGTCCGGTAATCAACGCGCCGGCCTGGTTCAATGAACAGAACTTCATTGAAGCGGCCCGCAACCACTTCCAGTCCCTGCAGCAACATTGGGACGCCAACGAAATGGACAAGATCGCCGAGTTCGTGACACCGCAATTGCTGGAGTTCCTCAAGCGCGAACGTGCCGACCTGGGCGAAGGTTTCCAGTCCACTTTCATTGATAACCTCAATGTTCAACTGGACGGCGTGGATGATCGTGCGGACAAGACCATCGCCACCCTGACCTTCACCGGCGTGTCGAAGACTTCCCGTTTCGACCAGGGCGAAGCGTTCAGCGAAAGCTGGAACATGGAACGTCCGCAGGGCGAAAACCAGCCTTGGCTGGTGGCCGGTATCCGCCAGAACGGCTGATCCCCTCTGCGTTAAGCATGCTGTAATAGAAACCCCGGCCTCGGCCGGGGTTTTCTATTTCGCAGTTGCATCTGTAGCGAGCTACTGTATAAACCGCCCCAACTAAACCGCGCCATCAAGCAAGAGGATCCTGGACGTGGAAGAAATCATCGAACAACTGCGTGAAGCCAACGAACCGGTACCGGTCCCCTTGGAGTTGCCTGACGAAGACCAGATTGTAGAAATCGAGGAACAACTGTTCATCGACATTCCCTTCGTCTTCAGAGAGTTTTTGTTGACCGTCAGCGATGTTGTCTACGGCAGCCTGGAGCCGGTGACCGTCACCGACCCGCAATCCCACACCTACCTGCCGGACGTTGCAGCCAACGCCTGGGACGCAGGTGTTGACCGCAGCATGATCCCGATCTGCCAGGACGGTGATGACTACTACCTGGTCGAAGAAGACGGCACCGTGGTGCTGTGGCAGGCCGAAGAAGAACTGATTGCCGAAGAAACCTGGGAATCGGTGTGGCACTGGGCACGGGACGTCTGGCTGGAAAGCTGAGTCGTCTGACACGCCGCGTGGTCAATGCCCGGACGTTTCCTTATGGTTGTCCAGCGTTTCGAGCAAAGCCACCTGCATCCGCGTGTGCACGCGGATGAACCAGCGCCAGAGCAGTGCCGCCACCCCGGCCGCAACCACGACGATCAGGACCAGCAACTTGTTGGTCGGCAAGATACTGGCCGACAAGGCTGCCAGCAGCAGGAAGATCACCAGCAGCGAGAGAATGGGGATCACTTCGGCGATCACCCGACGCACTCGCTGCGTATGTCGGCCCGCCATTTCCGGTTTCACGCCCATCTCCGCCAGCAGCATCGACAGCGCCTTGAGCTTGCGATAGGCGGCGATCAGGAATGGCAGCGACAACAGCAATGCCCCACCCCAGATCAACGCTTTTTGCCAGCTCGGATCGCTGATCCAGTCTTGCAGATAAGCGGACATGCGTTTGGCGAAGAACGCGCCGGAAAAAAAGATCGCAATCACCAGCGCCAGATTGACCCCGACCTGTAACAGAATCCGCCGGATCATCGACGCCAGTAACGCGCCCTCGCCCTGAGGCTGGATGCTGCGCAGCCACTCGCCATACATTCCCAACACTCGACCCAGTCGTTGCGGCATCACTGCTGCAAGCTTGATGGACAGCGGATCAGCCGCGCGGATCAGATACGGTGTCAGCAACGTGGTAATCACCGAGACCGCCACGGCGACCGGGTAGAGGAAATGGCTGGTGACCTGCAGCGTCATGCCCAGCGCGGCAATGATGAAAGAAAATTCGCCGATCTGCGAAAGCCCCATCCCCACACGCAGTGAGGTGCGTCCGTCATTGCCGGCGATAAACGCCCCGAGACCGCAGGAAAGCATTTTGCCGAGCACTACGGCCACGGTGATCACCGCGATCGGCCAGGCGTATTGCAGCAGGATCATCGGATCAAGCATCAGCCCGATAGCCACAAAGAAGATGGCACTGAACAGGTCGCGAACCGGCTCGATCAGGCGCTCGATCTTCAGCAACTGCCGCGACTCGGCCATGATCGCCCCAATCAGGAACGCGCCCAGGACCATGCTGTATTCGAGCTTGACCACCAGCAGGCAGAAGCCGAAACACAGGCCCAGCACTGTGATCAGCAGCATTTCATTGCTCTCGAACTTCGCCACGTAGGCCAGTAATCGCGGCACCAGCAAGATGCCGATCACCAGCGCAACGATCATGAACAGCGAGAGCTTGCCCACCGTGGAAAACACTTCGCCGGAACTGACCGTGCCGCTGACCGCGATGCTCGACAGCAAGGCAATGATGCCGATACCGAGGATGTCCTCGACGATCAGTACACCGAAGATCAACTGAGCGAAGCGCTCGTTTTTCATCTTCAGGTCGTTGAGTGCCTTGACGATGATGGTGGTCGAGGAAATCGCCAGGATCGCGCCGAGGAACAGTGAGTCCATAGTGTTCCAGTCGAACCATTGGCCGATTTCGTAGCCAATCCAGATCATCAGCACAATTTCGAGGAACGCCGCGATGAATGCCGTGGCTCCGACCTTGAACAGCTTGCGCAGGCTGAACTCCAGGCCCAGGCAGAACATCAGGAAAATCACCCCGAGTTCCGCAAGCGTCTTGATGGTTTCTTCGTCGTGGATCAGGCCGAACGGCGGTGTGTGCGGGCCGATGATGAAGCCGGCGACGATATAGCCCAGCACCACCGGTTGTTTGAAGCGATGAAAGAGCACCGTCACCACCCCTGCGACCAACATGATCACTGCCAGATCCTGAATAAAACTGATGGCATGCATCGTGTCGGGCTCCTTGAGGTGGACGTCCGGAGGTTAACACCGCGACTTCCGCCAGAAAGGCGGTGCAATATATGGAAACAGATCGATCCGGCGTGACGGCGACCAGCCGCCCGGCGTCCCGATAACTGTGGTTTGAAAAAAACCTTCCAGGCACCCGCAGAGGTGCCGCCCTTCCGCCATTCTGCCTTGACCCGTGAGAACGCTATGGAACCCGGAAACGCCCAGCTGTCGATGACGGTATTGATGACCCCAGACATGGCCAACTTCTCTGGCAATGTCCACGGCGGTACCCTGCTCAAATACCTCGACGAAGTGGCCTACGCCTGCGCCAGCCGTTACGCCGGCCGCTACGTGGTGACTCTGTCGGTGGACCAGGTGATTTTCCGCGAGCCGATCCATGTCGGCGAGTTGGTGACCTTCCTGGCCTCGGTCAACTACACCGGCAACACCTCCATGGAGGTTGGCATCAAGGTGGTGACCGAGAACATCCGCGAGCGCTCGGTGCGCCACACCAATAGCTGCTTCTTCACCATGGTGGCAGTGGATGACGACCGCAAACCGGCGGCTGTCCCGCCGCTGCAACCGCAGAATAGCGAAGACAAGCGCCGCTTCATTCAGGCACAGCAACGTCGGCAGATTCGTCAGGAACTGGAAAAGCGGTATCAGGAAATCAAGGGCGATGCCTGAGCCGTTCAGTCTGTTTGATGGCGTGCCTTAGATAGCCTTCGCGAGCAAGCCCGCTCCCACATTTGTCCTGCGGCGTTCACAGCGTCAATGTGGGAGCGGGCTTGCTCGCGAATGGGCTCACTGCGGATTCAGAGGCTGATGGCGGTCGCTTCGAACTTCACCCGCGGATGCGCAATCCGGTCCTGAGCCCGTACCAGCTCCAGCTCATAGCTGGCACACGCCTGGGTTTCCAGCAGCACTTCATGCACTGCTGCCGCCGTGAACTCGAAGGCCGCCAACAGGCTGTCGCCCAACAGCACACGCGCCAGGAACAGCCCCGACGTCAGGTCACCAACGCCCACCGGCTGACGCGGAAACGCCAACAGCGGACGACGCAAGTGCCAGCTGCCTTCAGCCGTCACCAGCAACATCTCGAAGCCATCCGCCGGTTTGCCGGGATAGTCCAGATGCTTGACCAACACCGCTTTAGGCCCGCGCGCCAGCAGTGCGCGCGCCATCGCCAGGCAATCGAACAGCGACTGCGGCTTGCGCCCCGAGAAGCTGTCCAGCTCCAACTGGTTCGGGCACATGAAGTCCGCCACCGAAGCCGCCTCTTCCAGCAGGAAATCGCTGACTTCGGCCGGCACGCTGCAGCCCTTCTCCGGATGGCCCATAACCGGGTCGCACAAATACAGCGCCTTGGGGTTCATCGACTTGATCCGCGCCACGCCCGTCAGGATCGCCCGGCCCTGAGCCGCACTGCCGAGGTAACCGGAAAGCACCGCATCGCAGTTGCCCAGCTCGCCAATCGCCGCGATCCCTTCGACCAACTCGGGGATCTGGTGCGGCGCCAGCACTTCACCGGTCCACTGGCCGTATTGGGTGTGATTGGAGAACTGCACGGTGTTGAGCGGCCAGACGTTCACCCCGACCCGCTGCATCGGGAAAACCGCGGCGCTGTTGCCAGCGTGGCCGAACACCACGTGGGACTGGATGGCGAGCAGGTGGGGCGTGCGTTTCATGCGGTGTGTTTTCCGTCAAACGATTGAAATTCGAGCCGCGCAGTATGCGACGAAACACGGCCTGTACGACAGACCGGCGACGCAGTTAAGCTGGCACTATCTTGTTGGAGCAACCTGTTGATGCTGACCCTCGGAAATATCTTTGTGTTGATGCTGCTCGCCACCGGCGGCGCGTGGCTGTGGCACAACCACGGGCTGCGCGAGCGCGCGCTGGAACGGGTCAAGCTGCATTGCACCAAGCTCGGCATCGAGCTGCTGGACGGCAACGTGGCATTGAAAAAGATCGCGTTCATCAAAGATGCCAACGACCGGCGGCGCCTGGCCCGCGTGTACAACTTCGAGTTCACCGTGACCGGCGAAACTCGCCACAACGGCACCATCACTCAGTTCGGCGCCCACAGCGCGCAGATCGAGTTGGCGCCCTACCCGATGCCGTTCGACGACACGCCTGCGGTGGTCGACGTAGTGAAGCCTCGCGCGGATGTGATCGAGCTGAGCCAGTGGCGGCAAGAACACACCAAGTGGCGTCCTTAACCGGTCCGACAGTCGGCCAACGCTTTCTGCAGTGAATCCATATTCTGCGGCTCACCAAAAATCAGTTCGATCCGCGAATCCAGGCGCCATTCACTGGGCTGCCATTCCAACGGCGAATTATCCAGCGCATTCGCCGAAACCCAGCCATCGAGGCTGTGGATAACCAGTTTCGCCCGCCGCCAGGCAATGCTTTCAAGCCACTGGCCAACGCGCGCCACATCGAAGGTCTGCGTCGGATGCCAACGCCAGCCGACACTCCAGCCGCCCTCCTGCGCCTGACTCAAGCAAATCGGCAGCGCAGGATCGGTCCAGATGGCCGGCATCTGCGCCAATCCCCTGGGCACGATGAAGTTATCCACACCCGCCACCGCCTGAGCGCCAAGGCCCGGTAATTCGCTCAACGGCAGGCGCGCTTGCTGCGTCCAGTACAACGGGCGAGCAGGCAGCTGCGCGGCGATTCGCTGGCGATCATTGACGTCGAGACCTTCCGCCTTGTTCAGCAACAACAAACCGGCACTGCTCAACGCCTCCTGTTGCGCCTCGGGCAATGGTTTACCGACCGCGAGCGCCTGGGCATCCAAAACCAGTACACAAGGTTGTACCGCCAGTACGCCTTGCCACGGTGCTTCACTCAATTGCTTGAGCAACTGCGCCGGGTGGCCCAGCCCTGAAGGCTCGATGAACAGCCGATCCGGCCGCGCCTTGCGCAGCAACCGCCCGAGGCCGATCTGAAACGGCGCACCGTTCACGCAACACAAACAGCCCCCGGCCACTTCCCCCAGTGCGATACCATCGGCGTCCTGGGTCAGCAGCGCGGCATCGAGGCCGATCTGGCCGAACTCGTTGATCAGCACCGCCCAGCGTTCGTTCGCTGGCTGCTGCGCCAGCAGGTGCTTGATCAAACTGGTCTTGCCCGCGCCCAATGGGCCGGCAATGACGTGAGTGGGAATGTTCTGCAACATGGTCGATGTTTTCTGAGGAGGTAATGGATGCGGTTGATGGGATTGTCGTTGGTGTTGGCGCTCTGTTCCGGCGAAGCGCTGGCCCAGGCTTGCGTAGTACATAGCACAGCCGAGCGACTCGACGTAAAAGTCTGCCAGCAGAACCGCAACATCCCGGAAAAGCTCTTCGCCGACGGATTCTGCCAACCGAACCTTCCCGGGCAGAAAGTCGAGGTGCAATACGTCGACCAATGCCCCACCGGCGCGTTCGGCGTGTGCAGCAACGCCCAAGTCGCCAATATGCCTTACCGGCAGGATATTCACTATTACGGCGTGGCCACCGATGCGGCGTATCTGAAGCCGTTTTGCGAAGGCCAGAGCCAAGGCAACTGGCTCAAGCCTTAAGCCAGCCAATCCAGGGTCAGAATCAAACGACGTTCGCCCGACGCGGGTTGCGGCGAACGGTGGATCAGGCCGGAACCTTCGTTGCCGTGCCATTTCTCGCCTTTGAGCAGTGCCACTTCGCCGCTGGCGATTTGCTCGATCAGCGAATCTTGCGTGGGTTCGGCTTCAGGTTTTCCGAATTGCCGGCGATCCATCACCCCCTCTTTCAGCCACTGACTGCCGGTGCCGGAATACGTAGTAATCAGCCGCACCGGCACATGATCGACGTGAAAGCGCGGGCACATGGCCTTGTCCAGAACGCGCACGCGCAGGCCGATGCGCTTGGCGCCCAACAGACAGGCGAATGCGCTGACCAGCCAGGACACGTCGGCAATGAAACCGGCATACCCTTCGATATCGCTGAATCGTGAGGCCAGCCCATGTAGATTGGGTTCGGCGTCATCGCTGGACAATTCCAGGACCAGCGACTCAGCCAGCGGTTCGCTCAGGGACAGCAACAAGCACCCGAAATCACTGATGTGAGCCGGGAGCTGGCGCCGCCAGACGGCCAGATTTACCCCGTCCTCAAGAATTCGAGTCAAGGTTTGCGGCGTTTCGCCTTGAACCTGATGAACGATCGGCCTCGGCTTCAGGCTGGGCGCCAACATCAGGCGGCAACCTCTTCGTGCCAAGGGCCGAACGGATCTGACAGCAAGCGCCAGTCCTCGACACCCATGGCCATTTCATCATCGCTCAGCAGGCAATTGTCGAGTTCAGCGGTGAGTTGCGTGAAGTCGATGTTCTGACCGATGAACACCAACTCCTGACGGCAATCGCCGGTGGCGGCCGTCCAGTTTTCCATGATCCCGGCCGTGCTTTCTTCGTCCTGCGGCCACTCGGTTTTTGGCACGAAGCGCCACCAGCGCCCGGCGAAACCGTGACGCATCAAGCCACCGGCCTGGGACCAGCTACCCGCGTCCGTGTGCTTGCTGGCCAGCCAGAAAAAGCCTTTGGAGCGCAGCAGTTTGCCGTTCACCCATGGTCGATCGATGAAGCTGAAAAAACGTTGTGGATGGAACGGTCGGCGGGCTCGGTAGGCCGTCGAGGCGATGCCGTACTCCTCGGTCTCCGGCACGTGTTCGCCGCGTAACTCTTGCAGCCAGCCTGGCGCTTGAGCAGCCTTTTCAAAGTCGAAACGCCCGGTATTGAGGATTTCCTTCAGGGGGACTTCACCCATGACCATCGGGATGATGTGCGCCTGAGCGTTGAGGCGTTCAAGGATCGCGATCAGCTCTTCGCGTTCGTGGCGGCTGATCAAATCGATCTTGCTGATGAGGATCACGTCGGCAAATTCGATTTGCTCGATCAACAGGTCGGTGATCGAGCGCTCGTCTTCCTCGCCCAATGTTTCACCGCGGGATGCAAGGCTTTCGGCCGCTTGATAGTCGAGCAGGAAGTTCATGCCGTCGACCACCGTGACCATGGTGTCGAGCCGCGCGATGTCGGCCAGGCTCTGCCCTTGCTCATCACGGAAGGTGAAGGTTTCCGCCACGGGCAACGGCTCGGAGATGCCGGTGGATTCAATCAACAGGTAATCGAAACGCCCATCCCTGGCGAGTTTGCTGACTTCTTCGAGCAGGTCTTCGCGCAAGGTGCAGCAAATGCAGCCATTGCTCATCTCCACGAGTTTTTCTTCGGCGCGGTTCAGGCTGACATCGCGCTGGACTTCGCTGCCATCGATGTTGATCTCGCTCATATCGTTGACGATCACGGCGACTCGCAGGCTCTCGCGGTTACGCAACACGTAGTTAAGCAGCGTGCTTTTACCGGCGCCGAGAAAGCCGGACAGGACGGTCACGGGGAGACGATTGGGCATCAGGATTTCCTCACAGAGATGCCCGATCGCAGTGTCGGGCTGATTTCAATGTTATAGTATAACAATGCAATCAAGCCAGTCCGCTCTTGCCCTCCACGATAAAGGTCACGATGCTGAAACCCGCCCACTCCGTGAGAATTCCCATGCGTATTGCCCTGAAATCAGCGCTGGTTACCTTTTCGCTGTTGCTCTCCGTAGACGCCTGGGCACAGATCCCGAGCCTGGCCACATGCACCCGAAGCGCCAATCTGCTCGCCTGCGTGGATGCCGATGGCAACGCCTATAGCGTCAACACCGTCGGCAGCACGATCTACTTGCGCGGTTTCGAAAGGGTAGGCAAACGCTATTGGGCGCAGACCAACAGCCGTTACGGTCAACTGACCTTTTTCACCGGTATCGCCTCCGACGGCGAAGCCTGGGTCGGTTACAACCGGCGAGTCGGGTGGACTACGATCAATCGCTTTTCCAGCTCAGGCGGCAGTAGCGCCAGGTTTACCTGTAGCAGGATCAGCGGCTGCTAGGCCTGCGCTTTTTTCTGCTGCTGTTGCCAGGCGATGTAGCTGTCGAGCGGCGGGTTCTTCTGAAAATAGCGCTGCAATCCTTCGAACAATCCATCAGCCACAGCCTGCTGATGGCGTGCGGTCACCAGTCGCTGGCTGTCGCGGGCTGTCGCGGGCGTTGGAAATGAAGCCGGTTTCCACCAGGATCGACGGCACGTCCGGCGATTTCAGCACCGCGAATCCCGCTTGTTCCACGCGCTTCTGATGCAGCGTGGTGATCCCCGCCAGGCTGCCGAGCACGGTGCTGCCCAGCTGCAAGCTCGCGGCGATGGTGGCGTTCATCGACATGTCGAGAATGACCCCGGCGAGCATCGGGTCCTTGTCCTTGAGATTGAGCAGACTGGTGGCGCCCAACAAGTCCGCGCCGTTCTCCCGCTGCGCCATGAAACGCGCCGCGCACCGGACCGCTGAGGTCGAGGACGATCCGCGTATCGCCCTGACCAAAATGCCCGGAACGGATCGAGCGAATGACCGTATTGCCAAGCGCCAGTTGGCTGAAGTCGCCGCTGAGGCTGGCACCACGCAGGTCAATGATCAGCCGCTCGGGAGCGCTCAGTGAAAAGGTTTTGTACTGCACCGGCCCGCTCAAATCGAATACCAGACGCAGCTTGTCATTCGATCGCCAGAGCCGCGCGTTGCGAATCTGCGTGGCCGAAACACCAAAGGGCAAAGCGAAGGCCGCGCAGGCCAGCATCCAGTTGAGCAGGTGACGTCTTTGCATGTTGGAAGCCGCTCGTGAAAAAGGCATGGTCGATTTCAATGTAATAACATAACATACGAAACTCCACTCCTACGACGGACCTGCTCATGAATGCGCTGACTCTGCCGGATATCGCCGCGCAGGCTTCACGCCAAGCCCTGCCACTCGAATGGGTGGGCATGTGCGGCATCGCTCTTCCTGTGTTGTTCGATGGCCAACGGCTTAGCGCAAAGGCAGACGCCGGCGTGAGCCTCGATGATGGAGAAGCGCGCGGCATTCACATGTCCCGGCTGTATTTAGCGCTGGAAGCACTTGAGCAGGAAAACCTGACGCCCGCCCTGTTGCGGCGAGTTCTTCAAAGCTTTCTCGACAGTCATCAAGGGCTGTCCCACAGCGCTTACTTAAAAATTGATGCGGATTTACTGCTCAAAAGACCGGCGTTGATCAGTCCGTTGGCCGGCTGGAAAACCTATCAAGTGAGCATCGAAGCGCGGTTGAAAAACACGATGTTCCACGTGGAACTAAAAATCGATGTTCCATACGCCTCGACCTGTCCGTGTTCAGCCGCACTTGCCCGGCAGTTGATTCAGCAACAATTCGTCGACGACTTCGCCAACAAGTCGCTGCAACACGCTGATGTATTGGTGTGGCTTGGCTCTACCAAAGGCATCGTTGCGACACCTCACAGCCAACGGAGCACCGCACGTTTACAGCTACGACTGGACGACTATCTGGATGACCTGCCGCTAATTGCACTCATCAATGACGCCGAAGCGGCACTCGGTACTGCCGTGCAAACCGCCGTGAAGCGCGCCGATGAACAAGCCTTCGCCCTGGCCAATGGGCAAAATCTGATGTTCTGCGAGGACGCCGCGCGCCGTTTGAATCTGGCCCTGAAACGCTCTCCCGGTATCAACGCCTTCCACATACGCGTCGTCCACGCTGAAAGCCTTCATGCCCACGATGCCGTTGCCGAAAGCCGATGGAACTGGGTAGCCGCATGATCCGTTGCCAGGCATTGCGCTGGGGTGCACCCGGTCAACCGCTCACACCGCCCGCAGATTTCGAGTTGTCCGAAGGAAGTCTAACGGCCGTCATTGGCGCCAATGGCTCGGGTAAAAGCAGCTTGCTGAAAGTCATCGCAGGGCTGCAAAAACCCTTGGCCGGGAAAGTCAGCCTCGATGTTCCACGCAAGGGCTCGCTTTCCTTCCTCCCTCAACAGCAACACCTAGACAGACAATTCCCCATCAGCCTTCAGGAGTTGGTAGCCGCTGGTTTCTGGGGCAGCAAACAATCGCCGGAGGCGCGCCGCCAACGCCTCAAAGCCGTGCTGGAAGACTGGCGCCTGACGGGTTTGGAACAGCGCACGTTGATGGCCCTCTCCGGCGGCGAATTGCAGCGCGCCCTGCTCGCCCGCTTGAGTCTTGCCGAAGCGCCTTTGCTGTTGCTCGATGAACCCCACGCCGCGCTCGATGAGCTGGGCCAGTCGCTGCTCTGGAAACACCTTCATAACTGGCACACCGAAGGTCGAACCCTGGTGGTCGTGTGTCATGACCTGGCTTCGGTTCGCCAACACATTCCTCAAAGCCTTCTGATCAAAAGTAGCGGCTGCGTCCTTGGACCCAGTACCGAATTGATCCGCCAACCACCGCAAGCGCAGGTGGCCTGATGCTCGCTGCCGCTCAGCTCTGGCAACCGTTCCACGAGTTTGTATTCATGCGTCGGGCACTCTTTGGCGGATTGGTTCTGGCTTGCAGCACCGCGCCGCTGGGCGTGTTTCTGATCCTTCGTCGCATGAGCCTGATCGGCGACGCCGTGGCCCACGGCATCCTGCCGGGTGCAGCCCTCGGTTTCTGGTTCGCCGGTTTGAGCCTCCCGGCACTGACCATTGGCGGCCTTGGCGCAGGCCTGAGCATGGCCGGACTCGCCGCCTGGATCACCCGCCGGACGGGCTTGCGCGAAGACGCAAGTCTCGCTGCGATCTATCCAATTTCCCTCGCCAGCGGCGTGCTGATCCTCGGCATCGCCGGCAAACGCCTGGACCTGCTTCACCTGCTGTTCGGCTCGGCACTGGCGGTCGATGGGCCGACGCTAACCGGCATGCTGTGGGTCTCGGGATTCAGCCTGATCGCCATGGCGCTGATCTACAGACCCTTGCTGCTGGACACCCTGGATCCGCTTTTTCTGCAAACCGTCAGCCGTCTTGGTCCGCTGGCCCACGGCGTATTTCTGACCCTGGTGGTGCTGAACCTGGTGATCGGTTTCCAGGCCATCGGTGCGTTGATGGTGGTCGGTTTGATGATGTTGCCGGCCGCCGCGTCGCGCTTCTGGAGTCGTCGTTTGCCGGTGTTGATCGCGATCGCGGCCCTGCTCGGCTGCCTTTCGGTGTGGCTCGGCTTATTGCTGTCGTTCTATTACTCGCTGCCCAGCGGCCCGGCGATCGTGCTGGTGGCGGGCGGTTTGTACGTGCTGTCCGTGGTGTTCGGTCCGGTGCACGGCTTGCTGCGCCGCCCGCCTTTGCTCACATCCCAATGAGGTGCTTTCCGATGCGCGTTTTACTCGTGCTGTTCAGTCTGATGCTGTCGATGTCGTTGTCTGCGGCGGAAAAACTTCGGGTGGTCACCAGTTTCAGCATCCTCGCCGACATGACCCATCAGGTCGGCGGCGACCATATTCAGATCACCAACATGGTCGGTCCTGATGCCGATGCCCACACCTACGAGCCGACCCCGGACGATGCAAAAGCCTTGCTCAAGGCCAGACTCATCATCAAAAACGGTTTAGGTTTCGAGCCTTGGCTGGACCGCCTGGTGACCAGCACCGAGACCAAGGCCCCCGTCATCAGTGCGAGCCACGGCGTCATTCCGCGCTCCCTGGATGAAGACGGCGAGACCGTGCCCGACCCTCACGCCTGGCACAACCTGGCCAATACCGAGCTGTACATCAGCAACATCACCAAGGCGCTGATCGCCGCCGACCCGGCGAACAAAGCCGACTACGAACGCAACAGCCAGGCCTACCTGAAACAGATCTACGCACTGCTCGCCGAAGCCAAGGCCAAGCTCGGTTCACTGCCACCGGGCAATCGCAAGATCGTCACCTCTCACGATGCGTTCGGTTATCTGGGCCAGGCCTACGGCATCGACTTCATGGCACCGCAAGGCCTGTCGACGGAACGCGAACCTTCGGCCGCCGAAGTCGCTGCACTGATCACCCAGATTCGCCAGGCCAAGGTCAAAGCGGTGTTCATGGAAAACATCAAGGATGCCCGCCTGCTTAAGCAGATTGCCGATGAAAGCGGTGCGCACATCGGTGGCACGCTGTACTCCGACGCGCTCGCCGCGACCGGTCCGGCGAGCACTTTCGCCGGACTGTTCGAATACAACCTCAACACCCTCTACGACGCATTGAGCAAGCCATGATCCGCAAGAACCCCTCAGGCGATTTGCCACTGATTGCGGAGTCCGCCTACGTGGATAAAACTGCAATCATCTGCGGCAAAGTGGTGATCGGCGAAAACGTATTTGTCGGTCCCTACGCCGTTATTCGGGCCGACGAAGTGGATGCGTCAGGCGAGATGGAGCCGATCACCATCGGCGCCAACTCGAACATTCAGGATGGCGTTGTGATCCACTCCAAGTCCGGCGCGGCGGTGACCATCGGCGAGTTCAGTTCGATCGCTCACCGCTCCATCGTTCATGGCCCTTGCACGGTTGGCGATCGGGTGTTCATCGGTTTCAACAGCGTGCTGTTCAACTGCGCGGTCGGCGATGGCTGCGTGGTGCGGCACAACTCGGTGGTCGACGGTCGTGACTTGCCCGAGGACTTCTACGTGCCCTCCACCACCCGCATCGGCCCCACCACCGACCTGTCGCAGTTCCCACCGGTGAGCGTCAGTGCCTCGGAATTTTCCGAGGATGTAGCGCGCACCAACGTCGATCTGGTGCGCGGCTACAAAGCCCTGCAGAACGAGTTTTGACTATGAGCAGCGTGTTGATTCGCAATGCCAGATTGGTGAATGAAGGTCGGGAATTCGATGGCGACCTGCTGGTGAGCAACGGCCGGATCGTGAAGATCGCCAGCAGCATCCACGGCGAAAATGCCCACGTCGAAATCGACGCTCAAGGGCAGTGGCTAGTGCCCGGCATGATCGACGACCAGGTGCATTTCCGAGATCCCGGGGCACCTGACAAGGGTAGCTTTTTCACCGAATCGCGGGCGGCCGTGGCGGGCGGCATCACCAGTTTCATGGACATGCCCAACACCAATCCGGCAACCCTGACCCTCGCGGCACTTGCTGACAAGAAGCGTCGAGCAGCGATCAACTCCGTCGCCAACTACGGCTTCCACTTTGGCGTAAGCAACGACAACCTCGACACCGTCGCGGCGCTCAATCCCTGCGAAGTGGCTGGCGTGAAAGTGTTTATGGGCGCCTCCACCGGCAACATGTTGGTGGACGACCCGCAGACACTTGAACGATTGTTCGCCGAAGTGCCGACCATTCTGCTGGCCCATTGCGAACACACGCCCAGCATCGACGCCAATGCTGCGAAAGTGCTCGAGCGTTTTGGGGAGTACATTCCCGCCGCGGTGCACCCGCAGATTCGCGATGCCGAAGCGTGCTTTCGTTCGTCCTCAATGGCCGTGGACCTGGCCAGGCGACACGGCACCCGCCTGCACGTTTTGCATTTGACCACCGCGCGTGAACTGGCGTTGTTCGAAGACAAACCGCTGACAAACAAACGCATTACCGCTGAGGTCTGCCTGCATCATCTGCTGTTCGATGATCGCGACTACCCGAGCCTCGGCAACCTGATCAAGTGCAATCCGGCCATCAAGACCCAGGCCGATCGCGATGCCCTGCGCCAAGCATTAATGAGCAATCGACTGGACGTCATCGGCAGCGATCACGCGCCGCACACCTGGGCGGAAAAACAACGGCCCTACCACCAGGCCCCGGCCGGTTTGCCATTGGTGCAACACGCCCTGCCCGCGTTAATGGAACTGGTGGTTAATGAAGTGCTGCCGATAACTACCCTCGTGGCCAAGACCAGTCACCGCGTAGCTGATCTGTTCGCCATTCCCGACCGCGGTTATCTGCGCGAAGGCTACTGGGCCGACCTTGTTTTGATCAAATCAGAGCCAGAAGGCATGGCCGTTTCCAGGCAGCCGGTCTTGTCGCAATGCGGCTGGACGCCCTTCGCTCGCCAGCGTTTTCGCCACAGCGTCAGCACCACGATCGTATCGGGGCAAATCGCCTGGCACGACAAACGTCTTAATGACAACTGCCAGGGTTTACCCCTACGGTTTATGCGCTAACGCGCGTTTATTGCACTCGAGAGCACCGACATGATTCACATCACCCTGAGCGATGGTTCATTGCGTGAATACGACCAACCATTGTCGGTGTATGAGTTCGCCGCGAGCATCGGCGCCGGGCTGGCCAAGGCGGCCGTGGCCGGTCGGGTGGACGGCGTTCTGGTGGACTGTGAGTTCATGATCGAGTGCGATGCCCGGGTCAACATCGTCACGCCTCAAGAGCCCGATGGGCTGGAGATCTTGCGACGCTCCTGCGCATTGATGCTGGCGGTGGCCATCAAGCAACTGTATCCAAGAGCGCAATTGCACACCGGATCGGCACTGGGTGACGGCTTCTTTTATGAGTTCGCGGTTGAGCGTCCTTTGAGTCTGATCGACCTTGCCGGCATCGAAGCGCGCATGAGGACCCTGGCAGCAACCAACCATTCGATCCGGCGCAGAAAGCCCTCAACCGGATCGACGCCCCCGGAAAAGTCATTGCCCTACCTCCTTGGGGACTTCGAGTGTATGTCAGTGGGGCCGCATGTCCCCGCAACACGGGTGTTGCAGGCATTCGCGCTCGATCACATCAGCGGCATCGCGCCACAACGGATCTATGGCACGTGCTGGCCCAGCCAACAGGAACTGGAAGACTGGCGGGCGCC
The DNA here is from genome assembly GCF_059695935.1 of Pseudomonas sp. LBUM1660. Taxonomy (NCBI): domain Bacteria; kingdom Pseudomonadati; phylum Pseudomonadota; class Gammaproteobacteria; order Pseudomonadales; family Pseudomonadaceae; genus Pseudomonas; species Pseudomonas sp. LBUM1660. The sequence goes on from NZ_CP166795.1 coordinate 6,320,861, forward strand.
GCCGCACGTGATCATCGTCAGCATGGACGAGCGCCAGGCTGATTACGCACAGTCGGTGGCCGAGGCGTTGCGCCGGGGTGGCGTGCGCGCTCGTGCTGATCTGCGCAACGAGAAAGTCCGCCACAAGATCCGCGAGCACAGCCAGCAAGTGCCGTATCTGGTGGTGATCGGGGAGAAAGAAAAAGCAGGTGGGTTTGTCAGTGTGCGCAGCCGTACCGGGGAGGATTTTGGCAGGATGGCGGTTGATGCGGTGTGTGAGTGGTTGAGGTCAATAGGTATTGCGGGTGTCTGAAGCGACGCCATCGCTAGCAGGCTAGCTCCCACAGGATACACACCGACCCTGTAGGAGCGCGCCTGCTCGCGAAGCTTTTAAGCTCTCGGCTTAACCGTCCCGCAATCCTGTCCCAGCCAAACCGCACGGGTATCGAGGCTACCCTTCTGCTGAATGCCGGTCGCATTAAACGTGCCGTTGACCTTGGTGGTGAACTCACGATCACTGAGGAAGGTGGCGACGCCGGTACCCTGCGCTTTCGGGCAGCTGAAACGGAATTTCCACTGATTACCGCTGCGGTCAGTGATTTCCTGTTTGCAACCCGATTGTGGGTCCGTCAGCGGGATATTGTCTGACTTCACTTGCTCCGGCGTCAGGCACGCGCGAATCCCCTTTCCGCCCATGGTGATGCCCTGCTTCTCCAGCTGCGCACGCTGTTGCGGGGTCATCTGGCCCTGCAACTGACCGAGGATCAGTTGCAAGTCCGGTAGGTTCTGGTCATCGACCTTCATGTTGCTCGTGGTCAACTCCCACAAACCTGGCTGCAGCATCTGCGCCTGAGCGGCCACAGGAAGTGCTAAACCTAAAGCCACGGCCAAACCCAGCAGACGAACGTTCATCGAGTAACTCCTGATCAGTAGTGGCCGTTAGACGTCAGCCACAGGCTTCAGTTCATGGGCCAATTAAATAGCGACATTCTGCACGGAACATGGTCTGTTAAGCATTGAATCTTCAGGAGCAAGGCTGCCCCCCATGGATTACTTTGGACCGCACATTTTCGGCTACATGATTGCACTGCTTCATACGCTGGGCCTGATCGCAGCCATCCACGCCGTACTCACCGTCCGGACCGCCCAGGGAGCTATCGCCTGGGCCCTGTCGTTGATCTTCATGCCTTACCTCACGCTTATTCCGTATCTGGTCTTTGGCCGCAGCACCTTCGATGGCTACATCAAGGCGCGGCGCCAGGCCAACGAGGAAATGCGCAAGGCCATCTCCGAGCTCAACTGGCGGCCTTGGGTAGAAGAGGCGCTTACCGCACGCGCCTCCAACGCCTACGCGTCCCTTCGGGCGATGCCGAAACTGGGGCGCATGCCGTGCCTGGCGAACAACGAAGTGCGCTTGCTGATCAACGGCCAAGCCACCTTCGACGCGATTTTCGAAGCCATCGACAACGCGAAGGAAGCGGTGCTGATTCAATTTTTCATCATCCACGACGACCGCCTCGGCCAGCGCCTGCAAACCCTGCTGCTGAAGAAAGCCGCAGAAGGCGTGGCGGTACACTTGTTGTACGACCGCATCGGCAGCCATTCCCTGCCCCACAGTTACGTGCAACCGTTGCGTGACGCCGGCATTGAGGTCAAAGCCTTCGCCACCCGCAGCGGCTGGCTCAACCGCTTCCAGGTCAACTTCCGCAATCATCGCAAAATTGTCGTGGTCGACGGTATTCTGGGCTTCGTCGGCGGGCATAACGTCGGCGACGAATACATGGGCGAGAAACCGCCGCTGGCGCCCTGGCGCGACACCCACGTCCGCGTATGCGGGCCGGTGGTGGCCTGCATGCAGGAATCGTTTGCCGAGGACTGGTTCTGGGCGGCGCGATCATTGCCGCCGCTGATTCTGCCGGACGTGTATCCGGACGACGGCGTGCTCTGCCAATTGCTCGCCAGTGGCCCGGCCGATTCCTACGAAACCTGTTCATTGTTCTTCGTCGAAGCCATCCACGCGGCGACAGAAAGGGTGTGGATCACCAGCCCCTACTTCATCCCCGACGAAGCCGTATTCGCTGCGTTGAGACTGGCCGTTCTTCGAGGCGTAGATGTGCGGCTGCTGCTGCCCTCACGGCCGGACCACCGAATCGTTTACGCGGCCTCAAGCCTCTATGCCTTCGAAGCTGTGCACGCAGGCGTGCGAGTGTTCCGGTACGCGCCGGGTTTCCTGCATCAGAAGGTGGTGTTGATCGACAGTGAAATCAGCGCCATCGGCAGCGCCAATCTGGACAACCGTTCGTTCCGGCTCAATTTCGAAGTGATGTTGCTGACCGTCGACAGTGCGTTTGCCGCCGAGGTCGAACAAATGCTCAATGATGACTTCGCCCAGGCCCACGAGATCGCTAAAGAAGAAAGCCGGGAGACCCGCCGCCTGCAACAGGTCGGCATGCGGATCGCCCGGCTTATTTCACCGATTCTTTAAGGGTTATAGATGTCGTCGCGCGTCCATGGCAGTTCATGACTGCCATCGGCATGGGCTTTCACCGCGAGGATCTGGTGCAGGTTGATCCAGCCTCGGGCAAATGCATAAGCGCATCCGGCCAGGTACAAACGCCAGATCCGCAGCGCCTGTTCCGGAACCAGTCTGGAAGCCGCGTCCAGATTGTCCTCCAGCCTCTCGCTCCAATGGTCCAGGGTACGCGCGTAATGCAGGCGCAGACTCTCGACATCGACAATCTCCAGCCCCGCTTCGCTGATCTCGGCGGAGATCATTGACAGGTGCGGCAGCTCGCCGTTGGGGAACACGTACTTCTCGATGAAATGCCCGACACCGCGTCCAACCGGACGGCCATCAGTGTGCTTGGCGGTAATGCCGTGGTTCATCACCAGACCGCCCTCTTTCACTGCGCCGAACAAGGTCTTGCAGTACTCGGCCAGGTTAGCGTGGCCAACGTGTTCGAACATGCCGACGCTGACCACTTTGTCGAAGCGCCCGTCTTGAGGCAGATCGCGATAGTCGAGCAGTTGCAGTTCGACCAGATCATCCAGGCCTTCGGCGGTCACCCGTTCACGGGCCAATGCCAGTTGTTCTTTACTCAGGGTAATCCCGAACACTTTTGCACCGAACTCACGGGCCGCATACCGGGCCAGCCCACCCCAACCGCAACCGACATCCAGCAAGTATTCACCTGGTTGCAGCCGCAGCTTGCGGCACAAGTGGCGGAATTTGGCTTGCTGGGCTTGCTCCAGCGTTTCACTGCCGGTCTCGAAATAGGCGCAGGAATACGCCATGTCGCTGTCGAGCCACAGCTGATAAAACGCGTTGGAAAGGTCGTAGTGGTAGGAAATCGCCTTCGCGTCGGTTTCCTTGTCGTGGAGGGTGCGCAGTGGTTGACTGTCTTGGTCACCGAGCAATGCCTGGCTCCATTCATCGCAGACGCGTATCACGTCGCTGATGGAGCCTTCGAGTTCAAGCTTGCCTTCGACAAACGCTGCTCCGAGCGCGTCCAGGCTGGGATGAGTGAACTGGGTAACCATTTGTGGGTCCTTGACCACAATAGTGACGCTGGGCGTCGGCCCCAGGTTGAATTCATGGCCGTCCCAGAGTCGCAGGCGTAGCGGTAACTGCAGATTCTGTAAGGCCGGTGGAAGTTGCGCGAGCATGGAAAGTCCCCCTTGTTTCAGACGTCTGATGTGAGGGTAGACCATCCTGGAAAAATAGCTGGCTATCGATTTAATAGCCTTTTTTCATGATTCGCGGCGCTGTAACCAGCCGTCGTGAATCCACTGCTTCAACCATGTAACCGCGTGAAGTGGTGCGCCCTCTCCATAGATGACTGCTAAATCGGAACACAGTTCAGCAAAACTCCAGCCGTGCTGAAACATACCTTTTAGAGCGGTTGCTTCGTCAGTTTCGAGGCTGCGATAGTGACAAACAAGTTCGTTGCGCCAGATGACGACCACTTGGGGCACTTGCAACGCTGAGCTCCCGGGAAATTCACTTTCGTCTTTCGCTGCACGCCATAACGTAACGCTATTGTGAGCACATTCAAGCCATTGCACGGTGGTACTCGGACTGACACGCAGCGAAGGCCAATGCTCAGGTGGCAGGGCCGCCATCTCCAGAAGTGTCAGCGGCGCACCTTCAGGCGCATCGAACGCGAGGGTGAAAGCCCACTCAAGGGCCGCCAGCTCCGCAAGCGCTGCGCTTTGTTCAGGCACCAGATGTTGGCGGATGAACGTTTCAAAACCTTTGCCCAACCACCTCAAACTGAAATGTAATGACGGGGATTGGCGAATGTAAGCCGCGGCGATCTCTTCAAATTCATCGTCCCCCAACCAATACAGGATCGCCGGATAGTCGCCGCGCAACACTTCCTGAAGCCGTGCTTGGTAAGCGTTGTGATAGATCGCCAGGCCAGTGTCCACATCCAGCGTCGGACCGCCGATCAGGCTCGCTCCCAGCGTCGCATTGGCTACCGGTTGCTTTCCCGATAGATAGTTTTCAAAGGCCTGTTGCCATTCGTTCAGGCGCATTTCGTCCTCCGGGCCAGCACGCTGTCACCCAGCTCCCGGGCCTTTTGCAATTCGGTCAGCAGTTCTTCAAACGGCGGCAGGTGGTCATCGCGCTCCAGCAGCGTTGCGACCGGGCCGAGGTGTTCAAGGGTTTGTTGATAGAGGGTCCAGACCGGATCACTCACCGGATGATCATGGGTGTCGATCACGTAGCTGCCGTAATCGCTGTGGCCCGCCAGGTGCAGTTGGCGAATCTTGTTCGCTGGCAGGCCTTGAATGAATGTCCAGGGATCGAAGCCGTGATTGCGCGAGCTCACATAGACATTGTTCACGTCCAGTAACAGCTCGCAGTCGCTGAGCCGGCTAAGGGCTTCCAGGAATTCCCACTCGCTGAAATCGTCGCTGGCGCCGCGCACATAACTGGAGACGTTCTCCAGCACCAACGGCCGCTGCAAGGCGTCTTGAACCTGACGCACGCGGCCAGCCACGTAATAAAGGCTTTCTTCGGTGTAAGGCAATGGCAGCAGATCATGAAGCTGATGAGCATTGCCGCGGCTCCAGCACAGGTGATCGGAGATCCACGCTGGCTTGACTCGTTCAGCCAATAATTTGAGTTGGTCCAGATAGTCAGGATCAAGGGCATGAGGCCCACCGATAGACAGGGACACGCCATGCATCACCACCGGATAACGCTCGGCGATGGCATCGAGGTAGTACAAGGCTTTTCCGCCCTGAACCATGAAATTCTCGGAGACGACTTCGAACCAGTCCACAGGCGGAGACTGCTCGAGAATCTGTTGATAGTACGCACTGCGCAAACCCAGGCCGTAGCCCAGGCAAGGAAGGGGTGCAGACATTGGCGGACTCCTCACAAAGTGGCCGCAGTGGCGTACACCACTGCGGCGGCAGGCGGTGGTCGGTTACTCGCCGACCTTGCCACCTGCCTTCATGCATTCGGCCTGAGTCATTGCCTTGAAGCCGTGACCTTTGCAATCACCCTGGCCCTTGCAGGCATTTTCTGCAGTCTTGCAGTCGTTCATGCCTTTGCATGAAGTCACGCCGTAGCAGTGAACCTGCGCAGCGTCGGCGGCTTGGGCTTGAGTGGCAACACCGGCAAACAGGGTTGCAGCAGCGAAGGCGAGAGCAGCACCGGCGGTGGCGTTTTTGAAGTTCATTTTTATATCCTCGATAATCGTCAGGGTTGTCGGCTGGACAGTTTGTTCAGTCCCGACACAGCACTAGAGAGCGCTGCCCCAACGGCGTTACAGAGGATGTAAAAAAAGTTTCAGGACGCCTAAAGCCCATCCTTCAACTTGAGCAATGGCTCTTGAAAGCGCAGCAGACGCCCCGCGTTACCGAGCACCAACAACGTACTGAGGTTATGCAGCAACGCTGCAATCATCGCCCCCGCAGCACCGAGCCAGCCGAATGCCGCGAACGCGACAATCGCCAGGGTCCAGCCCAGGCCAATGATCACGTTGACCTGCAAGGTATGCCGGCATTGGCGACTCAACCGGACACAGGTTCCGAGGCGACGCAGGTCGCTGCCGATTAGCACAATGTCCGCCGACGCCAGCGCGATATCCGCACCTCCCGCGCCCATGGCCACCCCCACGACGCCAGCCTTGAGGGCCAGCGAATCGTTGATGCCATCCCCCACCACCATCGGCCGGAAACCGTTGTCGATTTCCGCCAGCACGCGGTTGAGTTTGTCCTCAGGCAGTGCCTGCGCTTCAACATCACTGATGCCGACATCGCGTGCCAGCGTGTGCGCGACGCTTTGCCGATCTCCGGTGAGCAGCAACTGGCGACCCAGACCCAGTTCACGTAATTCGCTCAAGGCAAAACGCGCCTCGGGTTTGACGCTGTCGGCCAGCAGCAGCCAGGCCAGGAATTCGCCATTGAGTGCCAACCCGGCAATCGGTCCATCGTGTTCGGGTACGGCCGAAGTGGCGATGCCCAACTGCGCAAATAACTCTGGGCGGCCGAGTGCAGCTTCGCCCTGCTCCGTCATTGCGACGACGCCCAGACCCTGGCGCTCGTGGATGTCCGAGAGCAGCAGGAAATGCTCCTGCGTGACCAACCCGGCGAGCGCACGGCTGACCGGATGACTGCTGGCCGAGCCGAGGCTGGCGGCGAGTTTCAACACGTGGCTGCAATCCTCCAGCGGGCTGTCGATGGACTGCAAGCGCAAGGTGCCAAACGTCAGGGTTCCGGTCTTGTCGACCACCAGCGACGTCAGGTCCGCCAACTCTTCCAGAAACGCCGAGCTGCGAATCAGAATCCCGTGCCGCGCCGCCACCGCCACGCCGGCAATCGCCGTGGCCGGTGCCGATAACACCAACGCGCAAGGACACGCCGCCACCAGCACCGCGAGCATCGCCTGGGCATCGTTGGTGACAAACCAGGTCACCGCCGCCAACAGCAACACCAACACCATGTAGCTACCGGCGTAACGTTCGAGCAAACGCGTGATCGGCGGCTTCGAACGCTCGGCGCTTTGCATCAGGGCAATGACTTTACCGAGGGTCGATTCGTTGCCGGTGCGTGTCACTTCGATGCGCAGCAGGCCATCGAGGTTGATCGCCCCGCCAAAGACCTGCATGCCGACACCCGCCTCGATCGGCACCGACTCACCGGTGATCGAGGCCGTGTCGAGGCTCGCCTGACCGGACAACACCCGACCATCGGCCGGCACCCGGTCACCCGCACGTACCTCGACAATGTCGCCGGTTTTAAGTGTGCCGTTGTCGACTTCGACGATGGCACCGTCGGCCTGAACCTTGCGAGCGTGACTGCGGGTCAGTTTGCCGAGGGCGCGAATCGCTTCCTGGGAACCGATCACACTGCGCTCTTCCAGTACGTGGCCGAAGATCATGATGATCGGCAGCAACGCAGCAGTCAGCAGATCACCCGTCGCCCAGGCACCGAGCATGGCGAGGGCGATCAGCTGATCGGTGATCCCGTGCAAGCTCGGATATCGCAGGCTGTACCACGCCGAACGCATCACCGGCACGGCCACCAGCAACGAAGCAAAACCCAACAGCAACTGACTGACGCCCGTCTGCTCCGGTGACAGCCAGCGCCAGATCAACCCGAGGCTGAGCAAGCCAAGGGCAAGCATGGCCAAGGTCAATTGGCGTGCAGCGCTGCGTTGTTCCGCCGAGGACAACAGGCTGGGTGCGGCGTCGGTTTGGGTGGTCATTGCGCGGCTCCCTGAATGATCAGACGGGAATCGTCTTTCGGGTTGACCGTCGTCACCGAACCGGCCTGGCCGAGAATCTTCGGCAGCCGTTCACGGTAAATGCGCAGCAACATTTGTGGGTCAGTGCCTTGTTGTTGCGCCTTGGCCAGGCTCAACACCGTGGCTGTATCGGCCGAGGCTTTGGCCAGCCGCTCGCTCGCCTGGGCGTGGGCGACTTGCAGCGTTCGGTCGCCTTGTTCATTGGCGGTCTGGGTCAATTTCTCGGCCTCGGTGCGCGCATTGGCGACGGCTTTGTCGGCTTGCTGACTGGCGGTCAGCACTGCGTTGAAAGCGTTCACCGCAGGGCCGGGCAGACTCGATTGCACGTCGACTCGGGACACTTCGATACCCAGTCCCTGCCCCGTCGCGGACAGCCCGGCAAGACGTTGATTGATGCCTTGCACCAAATCACCACGCAGACGTTCGCGGCGTTCTGCCGCCTGATTGTCGGTGCCGATCAGCTCCGGTCGCGCCACCAGAATGGTGTCCAGGTCTCGCGCGGCGGTCAGTGCAACGGCACTGCGAGTCACCAGCCGATCGAGTGCCGGCAGCACATGTTCACCTTGAAGCACGAAGGCGTAAGGTTCGGTGACCTTGTAGAACACCCGCACATCCAGTTGCACCACGCCCGCGTCACCGGTCAGCAAATAGCCAGAGCCAGCGAGTGCATCGCTCAGCGGTGTAGCGAAAGACGCCACCCGATCGGCCTGCAAGGCAGCATCGCTGCGAAGCAGATTCTCCACCCGACGCTCGATCACCCGATCAGCTGCCGGCAACAAAATCACCTGTTCAAAGGGGCGCGGCCAGGCCAACAGCAACCCGGCATTCTGGATGCGATCCAGCGCGCCGAAGTGCAGGACCACCGCACGGTTCTGTGGATCAATCTGACGCACATTGGAGAATGCCCAAGCTAACGCAGCCAGAACTGTCACGCCGTAAAGCGCCAAAAAAGCCAATCGCCCAGCCTGAATCCAGGGGCTACTTAACTCATGTGTTCCACGTGGAACTAAATTCATGGCTGCGACCCGGACTTGTTATCGAGGGTCGGCGGGCCGTCAACCAACACCCGGAAAGGGGCGGCATCGGTGCGCAATATCAGTTTGGTGCCCGGGGTGACGATCGTGCCCAAGGTATCGAGGGAGCGCAGCAAGTTATAAAGCTGTGGCGAACCGGCGTAGGCGCGACCGTAAATTTGCGCGGCCTCGACACGGGATTGAGCCTCGATATCAGCAGCTTTCACCGTCGCATCGGCTTGCACGATTCGCGCATCTCGTTCGGCGGCGGATCGGATTTGCGCAGCTTCTCGCTTGCCGATGGCCGTGCGCTCGGTAGCGATTGTTTCACGCTCGGCGCGCATGCGATCGACGGTGGCGGTGAGCGTCACCGACGGCAGGGTCAAACGCTCGATGCCCACTTGCAGCACGCGAACGCCATACGTGGTCAGCAACTGCTGATCGATCTGTTTACGCAACTGCGCTTCGAAGTCGGCAATGTGCACCTGATTGGCGTCGGTGTTGACCAGGTTGGCCAGATCGAAACTGCTCGCGGTGGTTTCCAGTGCCGATCCCACAAACGTGCGAATCTGCCGCGCCGCTTCGTCCGGCTGATTCTGCACGGCGCGCATAAAGCGCTGCACGTTATCCGGGTCGCCCTGTACCTGCCACGCCACGTAAGCCTGAACAATGATGCGCAAACCGTCCCGCGTGCCCACATCCTGCAATCCGCTGGAGGTGGTACGCAGCCGCAAGTCGACCGGAATGGCCGCTTCAAACGGTGCCGGCCAGCGCCATCCAAGACCCGGCTCCAGCAACACCCGCGAAGGATTGCCGAAGCGCGTGATCACCGTGGCCTCCCCCGAGCGAACTTGCACCAGACTCGCTGCCGCGATGGCGAATGCAACGAGCAACGCCGCCCAACCCATGCGCCGCCACGGGAATGGCCCGGCTTCTTGTGGATCACCGTGATGATGGTGGTGACCATGGTGATGTCCGCCATGGCCGTGATCGTGGCCGGCGTGGTCATCGTGATCGTGAGTATGCGACTGGCTCAATTGGCAGCTCCCGGCTGAGCGCTATTGCGCGGCGACGCAGGATCAGCCGGCAGCGTGAAGGTACGTAGGTCGATGGTCGGCGCATTGTTGCTGCCGCCCAGACGATGATCGAGCACCAGCAATTTGGCGTTGGCCAGGCCTTGCGTGAGTTGGCTGAAATACTGTTCCAGCACGAACGCCTGGCCGGCGCTGGCATACGCTTTTTGTTCGGCGGTGAATTTCAGATCAGCCGCCTTGGCGGTGGAATTGATTTCATGGGCACTGGCCGTCGCCTGATCGCGGGCGATGCTGGCCAGCAATTGCGCCTGATTGGTCGCCTCCGTTGCCGCCCCGCGCTCACGCGAGATCAATGCCTGGGCACCAATCTGCGCCGCCTGAACTCCGTGATAAGCGTTGGCTGCACCGGCCGGCGGATGGATCGCTTCCACCACCGTGGCAAGAATTTCCACACCGCTGTCGAGCTTCTGCAGATCGGATTGCACGGCGCGGCCAATCTCTTCGGCCAGCCCTACCCTATCTTCGCCGAGCAAACCATCGAGGGTCCGCGAGGCAAAGTCGTGAACCAGGATCCGGCTGGCGGTGCTGCGAATCAGCGTCGGTACATCGGCGCTGTTGTACGTCGCGGCCAAGGCCGCTTGATCGGTCAGACCGATGCGATAGACAAAGCGCACGTCCATGTTGACGATCTGAAAGCTCTGCTTGTCGGCACGGCTGCTGGCGATGACCTGAGATTTGTCGTTCACGTGGCTGGCGTCCCACAAGCGATTGGCAATTGCCGGCGCCGGCCCTTCCGCCGGTTCCAGGACGACCCGCGCCGACGTTTCGCCAACGCTGGTCGCCAACTCGTGAACCACGCCGTTTTCAACGTTCAGTACCCGACCCAATGGCCACGGCAAACCGGCGTGCAAACCAGGACCGAACACCTCAACCGGTTTACCGAAACGCTCATAGATGCCCCGCCCTTGCAGGGGTATTTCGTGAACGCCGGTGAGCGACCACCCGACGATCGCCACCACCGCCATCACCGGCAAAAACGCTCGACGCATGTAGGTGAAGGCCCAGATCTGCCGCAGGTCGATGCCGAAGCGTTTATGCAGTTCGTGCTGCAACGCCAGCAACGGTTGTGGCGGCCAGCGCAGCATGTCGGCGACAACACTTCGTGCCAGCAACGTCGGTTCCAGTTGTTCACGGCGAGGACTGAACAACGACAACATAGCGCGTAGCAGCAACTCGGCCGCAACCAGTCCCGGCAGCAACCCGATCAACACGGCAAGGCGTACCGGCCAGACCGAAGTTTCGCTGCCAAACAACAAACACAACGCGCTGAGCACCAGGCAAATGATCGCCACCCGGCTCAGTTGCGCCAACTGCCCCGCTTCAGGCCACTCGGCGACGTTTTCCTGGGCGAGCTGACGCTCAAGCACCAGCAAACCGAAAGCCAGCAACAGCGACAGCGCGGCGCCGACGCTCGTCGATACTCCCGACGCAGCGGGCGGCAACGCGAGGTTCCAGAATTGGCTGATGCTGTAGATCGCCAATAGCGCCCAACCGGCGAGCCAGAGGGTCGGTGCGCCGATCTGCCCAAGCATGCGCACCCAGCGCTGACTGAGCCGCTCCAGCAGTCGCTCATACCAGCCTTCGGGAGCAACGGTTTCATCCGAAACCACCACTGGCAGCGGTGGGTTCATCGCTTGTGCGCGCCACTGAGTCACCCACCATGCCGATTGCAGGCCGGCAATCAGCACCAGCAAACCAGCGCTCTGATTCACCAGCAACGGGGCCCACAGCGACAGCGGTGCAAACAGCCCGACAAAGAACGCCAATAAGAACCCGACCGCCGCCAGGGCACTCAGGCCGATGGCGAACTGACGCAATCGCCGCCCTTGAAAAACCGCCTGCTGAAAGCGCGGCAGCCCGGCTACCTGCGTTCCATCGACATCGAGATCGACTTGCATACCACCCCAGTGCTTATCATTGGCCACATCGCAATTCGTTACGATATAACTAAAGTGGTGAAATTTTTGTATTAAATCGCTCCATCTAAAGATGCCCAACCTGTCGCTACGCCGAAGCCTTGACCGAAATAGTCACAAACGCACATATTACGTCCGTAATTTTAATCGAAGGCTACGGTTACCCAGCCCATTTCCCTTTCAGTCCAGGAGTACATCCATGAGCACTTATGACGTCGTGATACTGGGCGGTGGCCCTGGCGGTTACAACGCAGCGATCCGCGCAGGACAACTGGGCTTGAAAGCAGCCTGCGTGGAAGGTCGCGCGACGCTCGGCGGCACCTGCCTCAACGTCGGTTGCATGCCGTCCAAGGCGCTTTTGCATGCCTCGGAACTCTACGACGCGGCCATGGGGACGGAATTCGCCAACCTGGGCATCGAGGTCAAACCCACCCTCAACCTCGCCCAGATGATGAAGCAGAAAGATGAAAGCGTGACCGGGCTGACCAAGGGCATCGAATTTCTGTTTCGCAAAAACAAAGTCGACTGGATCAAAGGCTGGGGCCATATCGACGGTCCGGGCAAAGTGACGGTGACCGACAGCCAGGGCGACAAGACCGAACTGAGTGCCAAAGACATCATCATCGCCACCGGCTCCGAGCCCACTCCCCTGCCCGGCGTCGAGATCGATAACAAACGCATCCTCGATTCCACCGGGGCATTATCGCTGGCCGAAGTGCCGAAGCACCTGGTGGTGATCGGTGCCGGCGTCATCGGCCTGGAACTGGGCTCGGTGTGGCGGCGCTTGGGCGCTCAGGTGACGGTGGTCGAATTTCTCGACCGGATCTGTCCCGGCGTGGATGGTGAGGCGGGCAAAACCCTGCAGCGCTCGCTGAGCAAACAGGGCATCAGCTTCAAGTTGAACTCGAAAGTGACCAGCGCCACCCCCTCCGCAAACGGCGTTCAGCTCAGCGTAGAGCCCGCAGCTGGCGGCACCGCCGAGCTGATCGAAGCCGATTACGTGCTGGTGTCCATCGGCCGCCGCCCTTATACCCAAGGCCTGGGGCTGGAAAACGTCGGGCTCACCACCGACAAGCGCGGCATGCTCGCCAACAAGGGCCACCGCACCGAAGCTGCGGGCGTGTGGGTTATCGGCGATGTCACGTCCGGGCCGATGCTCGCCCACAAGGCCGAAGATGAAGCCATGGCCTGCATCGAGCAGATCGTTGGCAAGGCGGGCGAGGTCAACTACGACCTGATCCCCAACGTCATTTACACCAAGCCTGAACTGGCCAGCGTCGGCAAGACGGAAGAGCAGCTCAAGGCAGAAGGTCGCGCCTACAAGGTCGGCAAATTTCCCTTCACCGCCAACAGCCGGGCGAAGATCAACCACGAGACCGAAGGCTTTGCCAAAGTGCTGGCAGACGAGCGCACCGACGAGATTCTCGGCGTGCACCTTGTGGGGCCGAGTGTCAGTGAAATGATTGGTGAGTATTGTGTGGCGATGGAGTTCAGTGCTTCGGCTGAAGACATTGCGCTGACATGCCATCCGCATCCAACGCGATCCGAGGCGTTGCGTCAGGCGGCGATGAATGTGGAGGGGATGGCGACGCAGATGTAAGCCTGGAGAGTGATGGAGTCTGGACTATCGCTATCGCGAGCGGGCTCGTTCCCACACTGGTTTTGTGAACGCCACAAATCCCCTGTCGGAGCGAGCCTGCTCGCGATTGGGCCGACTCGGTCTAAAGCGGCAAATGCCCCAACGGCAACGCCCCCGGCGTCTTCACCGTGTGAATCGCAAAGTTGCTGCGGATGTCACTCACGCCCGGCAATTTCAGCAGTCGCTCCGTGAGAAAGCGGTCATACCCGCGCAAATCCGGCACCACCACTTGCAGCAGAAAATCCGATTCCCCTGACACCAGGAATGCCGAAATCACCTCCGGCAGTGCCGTGACGGCCACGCGAAAAGCTTCGGCCTGTTCATCGTTGTGGCGCTCCACCTTGACCCCGACAAACACCGTCAGCCCAAGCCCCACTTCGTCACGATCAAGATTGGCCTGATAGCCGCGAATCACGCCGGCCTCCTCCAGCATCCGCACCCGGCGCAAACAGGGGGAAGCAGACAATCCGATCTCGTCGGCCAATTGCACATTGCTCAGGCGCCCGTCCCGTTGCAGGGCGGCGAGAATCTTGCGGTCGTAGGCATCCAGTTTCATGGCTTGGCAGATCCTGATGGTTTTATCGTCACAAAGTGGCAGGTTATGCCAATTACCAAGCGTTTAGAAGCTGACTTTGCAAGCACCTGTCCCGCCCTTCAACCCTAGACTGGCGCTACCAAATCGACAACGAATGGGGTGCAACGTGGAAGGACTCTGGCTGTTTTTCATGGCGCTGGCGGTGGTGTATTTATTGCCCGGCCCGGACATGATTTTGCTGCTGCAGACCGGCGCCCGTCAGGGCAAAGGCGCGGCGTTGGCGACGGCGGTGGGCCTGGGCATTGCTCGTGGATGTCATGTGGCGCTGGCCGCGTTAGGGCTGGCGGCGCTGTTCAAAGCTGCGCCGTGGACCTTCGATGTGGTGCGCCTGGCGGGTGCCGCTTACCTGCTGTGGATCGGCATTCAGTGCCTGCGAACCACCATGTTGCCGAACCTGAATGGCGGCAATGCCCCCCTCGAACAACCTCGCTGGCAAGACGCAATCCAGCGCGGCTTGCTGACCAACCTGCTCAACCCCAAGGCGTTGCTGTTCTGCTCGGTGTTATTGCCTCAGTTTATCAACCCTCACGCCGGCCCTGTGCTCGCGCAATTTGCGGTATTGGGCATGCTGCTGGTCGGCGTCGGGTTGCTGTTCGACAGCGCCTACGCCTTGACCGGCGCCGCACTGGGCCGCTGGCTGCAACGCAGTCCCTCGGCCCAGCGCCTGCAACAGTGGTTGTTCGGCAGCCTGTTGATCGGCTTCGCCGTGCGGCTGACCTTTGTTCAACAGGCCTGAGCCTTACTGCACTTTACGGCGGCGCCGGTTGATCAACACTAACGCCGCGGCCGTCACCGCGATAACACCACCGATCTGCAATGGCCACTTGTACGGCCGCAGCGCCGAACGGGCGGCGTCAGTCGCCTGGGTCACATATCGTTTGCTGACATTCTCGAAGTCGGGATACGGGCACTGGTGACCGAAATCCACCGCCCACTCCACGTAGGGCCCTTCTTTGACATAGCGCTGGTACAGCGCACTTTGGTCTTCAAGGCTGCTGTTCCACCCCGCCGCCGAACACAACACTGCCGCAAAGGCCTGGCTGGTGTGAGGCAGGTTATCGGCGGCGCGATTGGCCAAGGCCGTGGCGACGAATCGATAGTGGTAGCGCTCGTCGGGCTGCGCAGCACTGGCTTGCTGGCGCTGGACTTCACCTTCGGCCACCAATGGACCGACCTTGAGTTCAGCCGTCTCCAGGCTGTAATTGCCGCCAAACGTGGCGTAGTCCGGGGCCATTTCATAACCCAGGATGTCCATGCCCCACTCGCGTGCCGTCCAGGCCGCATTAAACAGAGCGGCGGCGCGTTTGGTTGGCCACCACGCCGCATCGGCCAACTGCCGCTGTTGCGCATACAGCCGGGCTTTTTTCTGTAGATCGGGATTGTCGAAGTACACCAACGCTTCGTCGTAGCGCTCCTCGCGCAGCAACCGACGCCCGAGCAGATTGCGCAGTTGCGCCGCTACCGGCAACGGCACGTAGTTGTCGCGATCCTGCTGGCTGAGCGCTGGCGGCGCCGGCACCTGGGTGTCGACGTAATGCTTGAGCTCATCAACGGTCAGCACGCGCTCGGCAACGGTCGCGGCATCGAACCAATAAATGCTTTGGCTGCGATAAAGCTGATCGAACGCTTGCAGGTAATCCCCGCGTTGCAGCGCCAGGATCGCGCTTTCACCCTCGACCCGGCACTTGGGCTGCAGGCTTTCGAAATCGTAGTCGGGCGTGCGTCGCTCGCCCCACGACTCGTTCTGCGGGAAGGCCTGGGCCGCCTTGGCATACGCCGCAGCCGCCGCGTTTTTGTCGCCCTCACGCAGCGCCAGTTTCGCCCGCAGCCACCACGCCAGACCGCCGTCCCCGGCATGCTCAAGGAACGCTTTGGCGCTGGTGTAATCGCCCTGTTGATAATTCATCGCCGCCAGTCGGTCAGCGTTGTCCAGACTGCCGCGCGTGCTGCTTTGCAGGAGTTTGATCAGCTTCAGCTCATTTGGCGGTTGATCACCGAATGACCAGCCCAGGCGACTGATCAGCGACGCTGTCACCAGTTGCTGCACCGGTTTGCCCTTGAGCAACTCGGTCAACTGATCCTCAGGCATCGCCAGCAGATCCGCCATCAACAGCTTCAGCGAGGTGTAACCCACCGCCGAACCGTGGCGATTTTGCGTGGCGTACAGGTTGATGGCGCTGTTCCAGTCGCCAGCGGTGCGCGCCACGCGGGCTTCCTCGCCGAGGCTGGCGACACCGAGTTCCAATGGATCGCTGAAGCCGTCGATGTTCAGCTGACGGGCCTGCTCGAAGGCTTTTCGCGACTGCCCCAGCAGATCGGGCGCTGCGTCTGCTTCGGCGCTCAGGGCAAACAGCGTCCGGCCTAATGAATAAGCGGCCCAGGTGCTGCGCAATGCGCGTTGATCCGCCGGCAGCGCCAGCACTTTCTGGAAGTACTCGGCGGCCAGCGCATGATCACCGGCGTTGAACGCCACCGCACCCGCCAGATAGAACCGAAGCTCGGCCGGCAGGCTCGCGCCCTGAGTGTCGACTTGATGGGCATCGGTCAGCGCGCGCAGTTGTTTGACCAGCGCCTGCTGCTCCACCGTCAACCCGGCCTGCTCGGCCTTGTCCCGCTGCTCAGCGTAGTCGGTCGCCTCCAGGCTGTAAGGGGACGTCTCGACGTTCTTGAGCCCTGCGATCAAATGCCCAAGGCGATTGATCTCGAATTGGAAGTTGCCTTCCGGCAGCTCCGCCAACGATTGGGCGCGGTTGTCCAGCAAGCGCATCGGGAAGTCCGGCCCGCAGGCCAGCGCCGAACCCAGCGGCAGGCTGAGGCTCAGGCAAAGCACATGGCGGGGCCAGTTACGGGTGAACATTCAAACCTCCTTGATCAATGTGTGCGCAGCGAGCCCAACCGATGGCGCGCTGCTCGCCGGCCGGTATGCGGCCGTCACGCAAGCGGGTGAAGGTAAGCAGATCCGGGCTTTGTTGCAACGCATAACCGGCCAGCGCGTCGGCGCCATCGCAGCCCCGAACCGCCAGTGTCACGCGTTCGGGCCAGGCGTTGTCGAGATTGCCTTGATTGCTGACGCTGATGTCGTAGAGGTCGTCTTGCGCGATGAGTTTCACACTCAAGCGACTATCGAGGGCATCTCCGCGAGCCACGGCCCTCAACGTGTTCAGGCTCCAGGCCCGGCGATCACCGGCCAGCGGCAGGCGAAACCAGATCAGGCCGGCCAGATGCGCCGGTGGGTCGGCGCGCAGCTCGGCGGCGAGAGCGCTCAGCTGCAAGGGGTCCGCCAGCAATTCCTGACGTTTGCCGGTGCGCTCGACCGGCACTTCACTTTCAACGACTGGCGCACCGCTGGCGCCCGGCAACAAGGCCACGCCATAAGCGGGCAGCGCCAGGTAAAAGGGTTTTGAGGTGATGCGGCCCCAGGCGTTGGCCCATTGCCTGGCCTGATCGGGGTCAAACAAACCACGACGCGGATCACTCACCGCATGCACCTGCAACACGCTGCTGTCGACGGTCGCCAAGAGTGCCGGCAATTCAGGGCTGTCGAGCCAGGCCGGCAATGCGGTGATGCTTAACCGCAACGAGGTGGGCAAAACCGCGCGCAGGTGCGTGAGGAATTCGCGGTAAGCCGGCAGTCGAGCGTTACCGGCGTCGTGGTCGATTTCCACGCCGGAGAGCGTCAGCCCCTGCCCTTGCCAATCGCTGAGCACTTGCTGGATGTGCGCCGTGACGTCGTCCTGATCCAGCGCCTTGAGCTGGCCATCGAGGCGAATCACCGCAATCAACGGTCGGCCATCGCGTTTGAGCAGCGCCGGATCAATCCGCGCCCGGCTCCAGCCCGCCTGGGGAAACGCCTGCAAGGCCAGTACCCGCAAGGTCGAAAAGTCCGCGCGGCTGTCTTGCAGTGCGGCGTCATGCGCCGATGTCCATTGCCGTTGCCAGACGTAGAGTTGCTGATCGAGGGGTTGCGCGTCGTGTTGCTCGCAACCGTTGAGCAGTACCAGCGCGGCAAGTACCACCGCCAGTCGAACAAAAAAATCCATGAATCCCCTTTCTCTGTAGCAGCTGTCGAGCCTGCGAGGCTGCGTCCGGCTGCGCAGCAGTCGTAAACCCTGAATGCACGGTTTGCCTGAAACACCGCGTCGCCTGATTTTACGACTGCTGCGCAGCCGAACGCAGCCTCGCGCTGCTCGGCAGCTGCTACAGAGAGTGCCTACACCGATGGCTTGCGAGCAATGATCACCTGACTTTTCGCCACGACCGCGTCCAGCGCCTGTTTGATTTGCGCGCCACGGGGCGACGCCAGAATGGCCTGCCACGTGTCGGCCCAGTGGTTGAGCAGCGGGTGGTCGGGATTGCTGAAGTCGACCTTGGCTTCCCAGAACAACAGCATCCACATCGACCAGTAAAACCCGTACTGACTGTGGCTGAGCACTTCCAGGCCAGCGTCGCTGACCATTGCCTTGAACTGCTCTTCGCTGATGATGCGAATGTGGTTGGGCTTCTGGAAATACTCGGGCGCCGCGATGTCTTTTTGCAGGTCTTCGGAGCTTGGGTGCGGGACGCTGAGCAAATACAGCGCACCCGGTTTGCCGACACGAACCAGTTCAGCAAGGAACTGCGCCGGATCATCTACGTGTTCGATGACTTCGGTGGACACCACGCGAGTAGCCGTCGCATCGGCAATCGGCAGCGGGTTGCAGTCAGTGACGTGGCATTCGACGTCACGCGCCGGCGTGTCGCCCAGACGCTGACGGGTGGCTTCGACCTTGGCCGCATCGATGTCGGCGATGATGATCTTCGCCCCGCGCATGCCGCAGAAATGCACGTTGCCGCCATCACCGCAGCCGACGTCCAGCAGCGTGTCCTCGGCGGTCACCGGGAACCCGGTGAACAGCTCGCCGGTTTGCTGATTGAACCAGCCGCTGAGCATCGCGTCGTGCAGCCCGAGCATGTATGGATCGACCTTCTCGACCTTGTCCGCCACAGGCGCCGCGGGCGCGGGCGTACCCGCCGTGAGTTTCTTCAAAAGGCTCAGCATGAGGTAGCTCCAGAGGTTTGGGCGGCTGTTCGGGACGTGCCCAGGCGTTTGACCAGCGAGGCACCGCGGTTACGCATGGGCATTTCGATGAAGCGGTAGTTGAGTTCGCTCAACAAGGCGATCAGCCCGCCAGCAATCATCAGCGTCAGGATCGGATGGCCGCCGGGATTGGGCAGACCAGCGCCCTGCAAGCGGAAAGTGAATTCGCGCACCAGCAAATAAGCCGGTATGTGGATCAGGTAGATCCCGTAAGAGCGACTGCCGACCCACGTCATCAGGTTCTTGAACACGCCCCGTGGCAGCAGGTAGTCGCGATTGTAGGAAGCGATCCAGACCAGCACCGCGCACAACACAGCAATCGTGCCGATGCGGTAATGGGTGAACGTGAAGCGATCCGTCGCCATGAAACTGAGCACCAGCGACAGCACGACCAACGCCGTCACACCGGCCCATGGACGGCGCAAGAACGTCGGCTCCCAGCGCAGGTACGAAGGTTGCGCACTCCACATCGCCAACAGGATGCCAAGTGCCAGCGCATCGGTGCGAACCACCATCAGGATCGGTGTGCGCAACGTGAACAACTGCACCGCGACCAGCGCCAGCAAGGCCCAAACCAGGTGCTTGCGGAAGATCAGGATCAACAGCGGAAACAGCACGTAGAACTGCTCCTCCAGCGACAGGCTCCAGTACACGAAACTGGTGCCGTATTCGTAGTTATAGAAACTGTCGGCGAAGCGGAAGTTGGCGTACTGCGCGACCCCGGCCAGGGTCGCCTGAAGGTTGGCGTGCAGGGTGCCGAACGCCCCGGAGCGATTGAGAAAAATGCAGCCCAGCAACATCAGCGCCAGCCACAACCATGCCGACGGCAACAACCGAAAGGCCCGGCGCAGCCAGAAGTTGCGCGTCTGCTGCCAGTATTCCTGGCGCGTGCTGCAACCTTGCAACGCCGGGATCAGGCTGCGCGCGATGACAAACCCGGAAATGGCGAAAAACAGATCCACGCCCCACCACGGCTGACCCCACGCGGTGATGGCTTGCAACAGCGGCACCGGGGCCGCAAACAGGCTGTCTTGCAGGTGATGAAACAACACGCCGAGCACCGCAATGCCGCGCAACAACTCGATGTCCATGATCCGTCTGTCGTTACTCATGTCGTCCTCCTGGACGTAGCTCCGTTATCCACCCCATTCAACACTGCGCGGATCATGCTTCGCGGGTATCCAGAACGACGCGGGTTTCAAGGAGCTGCGCGAAGAAGGCGTTCAGTCGTTGCGCGGCGGTGGCCTGGCTGCAGAATTTTTCGAGGCTGGCCACCGAATGCGCGGACATCTGCGCGTAGCGCTCGGCGTCATTTTTGGCGACGTCATAACTGGCCCGATAAGCGCTGCACAACGATGCCCAGTTTGTGACGTAACGCAGGGTTCGGAACGCCTTGCGCGGGTCGTGAGGCCAGGCTGTCAGTTCGTCGGTAGAGTCGATGAGGAACGCATTATCGGCATCCAGGTAATCGATCATCGCCGTGGTGCGTGGCGCCACCGCCGGTTTGCCGCAGGACATGAACTCCATCAGCGGCAAGCACTGGCCTTCGCCATAGGATGTGTTGACCACAAAGCTGGTCGCCTGCACCAGTTGCTCGTAATCCTGATCGGCGAGGTAGCCGTAAATCAGCACGATGCGGCAGCGATAGGACTGGTTTTTGTACAAATGGTGAAGGATGTCGGTCAGCGCTTCTTCGGCATCGTGGTGGGTCAGTTTGAGCACCAGCGTCGCATCGTCCACTTCACGGAACGTCACGCAGAAGGCACTGAGCATGTCTTCCCAGTTCTTGCGCCCGTCACCCGGGTTGAACACCGAGGTGTAGATCACGCCGTCAAGGACCAGTTCGTGTTCACGGGGCGGTGCTTCGAAATCGATACCTTCGCCTTCGCGTAACTGCGCCGGCCCAAAGGCCCGCAAGTCCAGTGTGCGGCTGTCCGCCACCAGGCCTTTGATCTTCAGTCGCACCTGACTCGCCAGCGGCTGACGTTGCAACTGCGCGCCGCGCGCCGAGAATCGGTCCCACACTGGCGCTGGCACCGCGACGATCGAATAGTCGGCGCCCATCGCCTCGCGCACGGCGTTCACCGTATAGCCAGAATGGGTAATCGCCGCGCCAGAAGCACTCAACACTGTGCGCCAGTCATTGCGCGGTTCACCGGCAAAGGGTTCGTTGGGAATGGTGCTGAATTCCCACGCGAACACCGGCAAGGTCGGACACGCGAAGTGCACGGGCGTGCGATGCGGCGGCGAGAACGACAGGAACACGCAGTCTTCACCACGGGACAGCGCGTCGCGGTACAAGGCATCGACTTCGGTCTGCGGGTCGCTGACTTCCACCACGCGGCCCAGGCGTTCCAGCACTGGCCGGTATTCCTTGAGCACAAAGTAATAGCTGTACTCCGAACGGCCGAGGTTCTGGGCGATGGTGTGCTGGTTGGTTTCCGAATGAATGATGATCAGCATGAGGCGTTATCCGTCACAGCCGCTGCCGGCAAAGCCTGCGGCGTCAGCCCGAAAAAATCCGCCAGGCGCTTCTGCACCGGGGCGAAGGCGCAGTAGTCGTGCATGCGCTCGACCGCGTCGCCAGACATGCGCCGGTACTCCAGCGGTTGCTCCTTGGCCATCCGGTAGCTGTTTTCGTAGGCAGTTTTCAGCGAACCCCAGTCAGGTCGATAACGCAGGGTCCGGTAGATGATCCGGGTGTCCTGCGGCCAGATGGTCAGCTCTTCGCTGGACTTGACCACGAACGCCACACGCTCATCGATGTAATCCTCCATGGCGGTGTGGTCCGGGGCGATCACCGGTTTACCGCTGGCCATGAACTCCATCAGCGGCAGGCACAAACCCTCGCAGCGCGACGCGTTGACGTAATAACTGGCGGCTTCGTACAGCCGCGCATATTGCGGATCGTCCAGGTAACCGTGCATCACCACCACCCGACAGGCAAACGGCGAGAGTTGCGCGAGCAAGGTCATCAGCTCGTCGTAGTAGGACGACAGGTCGCTCTGGGTAATCTTCAGCACCAGCGTGGCGTCATCCGTTTCGCGAAAGGCCCAGCAGAATGCGGTGATCAATTGATGCCAGTTCTTGCGACCGTCACGGGGATTGAACACCGTGACGTACACCACGCCGTCGACCTGAGTCTCGACCTGGGTGGTGGTGTCCGGCCAGTTGCGCGGTTCAGGCACGGGCACTGCCATCGTCTGCGGTCCGGCGATGGCCGGCAGGTACCCGGCAAGCCGTTCATGTGCAGCATCTGAAAGAAGGTCGCGAATGCCCTCCCAGTACCACTGGCTTAGAAAGTGCGTGCGATGCACTGGGACGGGCAGCGTTTTTCCCATGTCCCGGCGCCACATGTGCAGGTAATGGCGAGCGATCACGAAGCGGCGTTTTAGCGTCAACGGTGGTGGTTTCAAAGCCTCCAGCGCCGCCAGTTCCTCGGCGGTCGGCGGTACCGGAATCAGCGCATCGGCGTTCAGTCCGAGGGAACGCGTGTCGAAGATGCAGCCCTTGATGTCGAGGGTCGAACCGACATTAACGGGCGCGCTGGTGTGGCGGCTACGAATGGCGGCGAAGTTCTCCCACAACGGCGTGGGCAAGACCAGCACGGGGAAGTCTTCGCCCATGGCCCGCCGAATCGCCCGGGCCGTGTGGCTGGAAAGCGTAATGACCCGGCCTTGGCGCGCCAGCATCTGCGTCCAGTCCTGGCGTGGGTCGTTATCCCATTGCTCATCGGGAATGGAGTCGAATTCCCAGGCCACCACGCAGATCGTCGGGCATTCAAGGTCGTTCGGGGTTTTCTGCGGCGGGGTGAACGACAGGAAGAGGCTGTCTTCGCCGGCGGCCAGCAATTGTCGATAGAGAGGATCGACATCGGCGGTGGAGGACACCACATGCACCCGCCCGAGGCTTTCGAGCACCGGGCGATAAGCCTTGAGCACGAAGTAATAACTGTATTCAGGACGACCAAGGCTCTGACTGATGGAGCTGTCGTTGACGTCCGAGTAAAGAATGAAATTCATGGCATCCCACGATGAAGCCGCCATCCCGGCAGCCTCACTCTATGACGGCAAAGCCACGGATCGACCCGGCGTTTGCCGGTCGTCGTCCATCGTCTTCTTGCCCGTCTACGTTCTTGTTTTAATGGTCAGTTTCGCGGGGTGTGAATACCACCCGGCCGAACCCTGGATAATCGTGACGAGGGGCATTCTAAACACATCCGCTGAGGATTCGTGAACCGCCCGGCGAGAATAAATCGGGCTACGCTAACGAGAACTGACCGGTCACGGTGGGACCTGTTGAAATTGCCGCGCAATTGGCACAGATTGGCTACCAAACAACTACAACAAAACATTTCGCCTGTCTTTCGACCAAGCAATCCACCCGGTCCGTCAGACATTTCCATAAAGCCTGTGGGGAATGGACGAAGTGTATGACCAAGGGGCCGCTGTTTGAAAAAGCGTCTGTTCGTTACGGGTCTCAGTGGATTCGTAGGACAACACATCCAATCTCGCCTGAAGGCTGATGCCTCGGAATGGGAGCTTCTGCCTGTCGCTTCCCGGTACGACCTGAGCCAACCAGCAAGCCTCGAAAACCTGTGGCCAGAGATGCCCGACGCAGTCATTCACCTGGCCGGCCAGACCTTCGTTCCCGAAGCCTTCCGCGATCCGGCGCGCACGCTGAATATCAACCTGCTCGGCACCTTGAATCTGCTTCAGGCACTCAAGTCCCGCGGCTTCAACGGGACTTTCCTGTACGTCAGCTCCGGCGACGTCTACGGGCAAGTGACCGAATCACACTTGCCCATTACCGAGCTCCAGCCACCCTGCCCGCGCAACCCCTATGCCGTGAGCAAACTGTCAGCCGAATTCCTCAGCCTGCAATGGGGCTTGAGTGAAGGCTGGCCGGTACTGGTCGCCCGCCCGTTCAACCACATCGGCACCGGCCAGAAAGACAGCTTCGTCATCGCCAGCGCCGCGCGACAGATCAACCGCATCAAACAAGGCCTGCAAGCCCCGCAACTGGAAGTCGGTGACATTGATGTCACGCGCGATTTCCTCGATGTGGGCGATGTGGTGTCGGCCTATCTGGCGCTGCTGGAAAAGGGCACGCCGGGGCAGGTCTACAACATTTGCTCGGGGCGCGAGCAGAGCATCCGCAGCTTGATCGAACAACTGGGGGACCTCGCCCAAGTCGACATGCAACTGATTCAGGATCCTGCGCGTCTTCGCCGCGCGGATCAGCGTCGCGTTTGTGGCAGCTCTGCCAAGCTCGCCCAGACCACAGGATGGACGCCTGAAATCACAACACAACAATCCCTGCGGGCGATCCTGTCCGACTGGGAGAAGCGAGTAAAAGAAGAATGACAAAAAGTGCATTGATCACAGGGATCACCGGTCAGGACGGCGCTTATCTGGCCAAACTGCTGCTCGACAAGGGTTATAAAGTCCACGGTCTGGTGGCGCGGCGCAGCAGCGATGCGCGCTGGCGTCTGCGTGAGATGGGGGTCGAGGGCGACATCGTTTACCTGGACGGTGACATGGCCGATGCCTGCTCGGTGCAGCGTGCGGTGATCAAGTCTGCCCCGGACGAAATCTACAACCTGGCGGCGCAAAGCTTTGTCGCGGCGTCCTGGGATCAGCCCGTTACCACCGGCATCGTCGACGGGTTGGGCGTGACTCACCTGCTCGAAGCGATCCGCCAGTTCAGTCCGCACACGCGTTTTTACCAGGCGTCGACCAGCGAAATGTTTGGTCTGATCCAGGCCGAGCAGCAGGACGAGAACACGCCGTTCTACCCGCGCAGCCCATACGGCGTGGCCAAGCTGTACGGCCACTGGATCACCGTCAACTACCGCGAAAGCTTCAACCTGCACGCCAGCAGCGGGATCCTGTTCAACCATGAATCGCCCCTGCGCGGCATCGAGTTCGTGACCCGCAAAGTGACCGACGCTGCCGCCCGCATCAAGCAGGGCAAACAGCAGGAACTGCGCCTGGGCAACATCGACGCCAAACGCGACTGGGGGTTTGCCGGCGATTACGTCGAAGCCATGTGGTTGATGCTGCAACAGGACAAGCCGGACGATTTTGTGGTTGCCACCGGCGTGACCACCACCGTGCGCGAGATGTGCCGCATCGCCTTCGATCACGTGGGCCTGAACTACCGAGACTTCGTGAAGATCGACCCGGCGTTCTTCCGCCCGGCCGAGGTCGAAGTGCTGCTAGGCAACCCGGCCAAAGCCCAGCGCGTATTGGGCTGGAAACCAAAAACCGACCTGGATACCTTGATCCGCATGATGATGGATGCGGACATGAAACGCGTCGCCAAGGAGTAGGCCATGCTGATTCCTGTGATTCTCTCCGGCGGTGCCGGTACTCGCTTGTGGCCGGTGTCCCGCGAGGGCCATCCCAAGCCGTTCATGACCCTGCCCGACGGTCAGTCACTGCTGGGCAAAACCTATCGGCGAGCGGCCGGCCTGCTTGATGGCTGGGGCGATATCGTCACGGTGACCAACCGCGACTACTACTTCCAGAGCAAGGATCACTATCAGGAGGCGCAGCTAAGTCGCCATCGCGGGCACTTTCTGCTGGAGCCGACAGGCCGCAATACGGCCCCGGCCATCGCCGCCGCCGCCCTGTCACTGCAAGCCCTGCACGGCGATGACGCGATCATGGTGGTGATGCCCGCCGACCATTTGATCCTCAACGAAGACGCCTTGCAGTCTGCGGTCGAACACGCCGTGGCACTGGCCAAGGATGGTTTCCTGGTGACGTTCGGCGTGGTGCCGACTGCCCCGGAGACCGGTTTTGGCTACATCGAGACCGGCGCGGCGCTGGACGGAAAAGGCGCCGCGAAGGTCCAGCGCTTCGTCGAAAAACCGGACCTGCAAACCGCCACCCATTACCTGGAAAGCGGCAAGTTCCTTTGGAACTCGGGGATGTTCTGCTTCTCGGTCACGACCGTGCTGGCCGAATTGCAGATCCATGCCCCCGACCTGCTGGAGCAGACGCAAACCTGCATGGCGCAAAGCGCCCCAGTGGAGACGGCCGGGTGCCTGCAGCAGGAATTGTCCCCGGCGTTGTTCGCCGAGATCACTGACATCTCCATCGACTACGCCTTGATGGAACGCTCCGACAAAGTGGTCGTGGTGCCCGCCGGTTTTGACTGGAGCGACATCGGCTCCTGGGGCGCGGTGGCCGCGCTGGTGCCCGCGGATGCGCAGAACAACCGTGCCAGCGGTGACGCGGTGTTCGTCGACAGCCACAACAACTTCGTCCAGAGCGAAGACCGGCTGGTGGCCGCGGTGGGTGTGGATAACTTGATCATCATCGACACCGCCGACGCGGTGCTGGTCGCCCACGCCGATCGCGCGCAGGATGTGCGCCGGGTGGCCAAGCAGCTCAAGGATAAAAAGCACGAGGCCTATCGCCTGCACCGCACGGTCAGCCGGCCCTGGGGCACCTACACCGTGCTCGAGGAAGGCCCGCGCTTCAAGATCAAGCGCATCGTGGTCAAGCCTGGCGCCAAGCTGTCGCTGCAAATGCACCACCACCGCAATGAACACTGGGTGGTGGTCGAAGGCATGGCCAAGGTCACCAACAACGGCACCGGCACCCACCTGGTGGCCAAGAACGAATCGACCTTCATTGCCGCCGGTCACAAGCATCGCCTGGAAAACCCGGGCGTGATCGACCTGGTGATCATTGAAGTGCAAAGCGGTGAATACCTGGGAGAGGACGATATCGTTCGCTTCGAAGACCAATATGGCAGGACGGTTTGAATGCTGCTTTCCCTATACCGCACGCTGCGTAGCTACCGAGGGTTCATCCTCGGCAGCGTCCAGCGTGAGTTTCAGGCGCGTTACCGCAATTCGCTGTTCGGTGCCCTGTGGCCGGTGCTCAATCCACTGTCGATGATCATCGTCTACACCGTGATTTTTTCCCACATCATGCGCGCGCGCCTGCCTGGCGTGGATGACAGCATGGCCTACAGCGTTTACCTGTGCGGCGGCCTGCTCGCCTGGGGACTCTTTGCGGAAATCACCCTGCGCAGCCAGAACATGTTTCTGGAAAACGCCAACCTGCTGAAGAAAATCAGCTTCCCGCGGGTCTGTCTGCCGGTGATTGTGTTGTTTAACGCGGGCATCAACTTCGCAATCATCATGGGCCTGTTCCTGGGCTTTCTACTGATCACCGGCCGTTGGCCGGGCATGGCGTTGCTGGCGTTGATACCGCTGATGGCGTTGCAAATGATGTTCTGTGCCGGGCTGGGAATGATACTCGGCGTGTTGAATGTCTTCTTCCGGGATGTCGGGCAACTCTTCGGCATCTGCCTGCAATTCTGGTTCTGGCTGACGCCCATTGTGTACCCGATGAGCATCCTGCCGGACTGGGTTCAGCGCCTGCTGCAGCTCAACCCCCTGACCAACCTGATCGTCAGCTATCAAAACATGTTTCTTTATGGGCAATGGCCGGTCTGGAGTTCACTGCTGCCGATTTTTGTCACTGGCGTGGTGTTCTGTTTGATCGGGCTGCGTCTGTTTCGCCAGCGCGTCGGTGAAATGGTGGATGAACTCTGATGGGGCATATTCGCGTCACCGGCCTGGGCAAGGCCTACAAGCAATACCCGACCCGCTGGAGCCGACTGGCCGAGTGGCTGATCCCGTTTTCGCCCCTGCGCCACCACCAGCACTGGGTGCTGCAAAACGTCGAATTCGAGATTGCCCCAGGTGAAGCGGTGGGCATCGTCGGGGCCAACGGCGCTGGCAAAAGCACCTTGTTAAAGATGATCACCGGCACCACCCAACCTACCTGCGGCAAGATCGAACTCGAAGGCCGGGTGGCGGCGCTGCTGGAACTGGGCATGGGTTTTCACCCGGACTTTACCGGCCGGCAGAATGCATTCATGGCCGGGCAACTGCTGGGCATGCAGGTCGATGAGATTGAAGAGCTGATGCCCGATATCGAGCATTTCGCAGAAATCGGCGAAGCCATCGACCATCCGGTGCGCACCTACTCCAGCGGCATGCAGATGCGCCTGGCGTTCAGCGTGGCCACCGCACGGCGTCCGGACATCCTGATCGTCGACGAAGCCCTCTCCGTGGGCGACGCCTACTTCCAGCACAAGAGCTTCGAACGCATCCGCAGCTTCCGCAAGGCCGGCACCACCCTGCTGATCGTTTCCCATGATCGTTCGGCCATCCAGTCGATTTGCGATTCGGCGATCCTGCTCAAAGACGGCTGCATGGCCATGTACGGCAAACCCGAAGCGGTCCTGGATTACTACAACGCCCTGATGGCCGAGCGTGAAGGCCAGATCGTGCGTCAGGAAATGCTCGCGGACGGGGAAGTGCAAACTGTTTCCGGCACCGGTGAAGCAGCCATCCTCAGTGTGCGGATGCTGGACGAGAATGAACGCTCCATCGACGCCGCCGAGGTCGGTCAGGCCGTGGTGCTGGAAGTCGAGGTCGAAGTCCGTCAGGACATCGAGCGATTGGTGCTCGGTTTCATACTCAAGGACCGTCTGGGTCAGATGATGTATGGCATCAACACCCATCGTCAGGACAAGGCCCTGACCGATCTGCACGCAGGGGAGCGCTACACGTACCGCTTTTCCTTCGTCATGGGCCTTGGAAAGGGCAACTATTCCGTGTCCCTGAGCCTGTCGCGCCTGGACTCGCATCTGGATCGCAACTACGAATGGCGCGATTACGGGCTGGTGTTCCATGTCATCAACAACCGACATGAAGACTTCGTCGGCTGCTCGTGGCTGGCGGCGAAAACCACCATTACCCGCTCCGAGGCGACTGTTTCGGAGCACACGCCATGACGCGTCTTCTGGTGGAATGCACCCACGTGTTCCTGCACCCAAAGGTCAATTCGGGCATTCAGCGGGTGGTGCGTAACGTCATCAATCAACTGCCGGCAAGCGTCGACGGTGTCGAGTGCATTCCGGTGGTGATGCTCAAGGGCAAACTCTACCGGGTGCTGAAACTGGGCACATTGAACATCCCGTTTTTCGACGGCCTTATGACGTTCGGTGGGCGACTGGAGCGGCTGGCTCATCGTTTCTGGCAACTGCATCAACGCTTGCACAATCGCAGTCACTCGCGAGTGGTCAAGCGCCTGCTGCACGTGGCCTACCGCCTCACGGCAATCGGCTGTTTCAGCATTCCGTTGCGGCTGATCGACGCCATCAACCAGTATCAACTGCCCAAACGCTGCTCGCCGTTGCAGCATCAGCCGGGTGATCAACTGGTGTTGCTGGACTCTTCCTGGCACAGCGATTTCTTCCCGTTTGCCGAACAGCTCAAGCGTGAAGGCGTGGGCATTGTCTCGGTGATCTACGACCTCATTCCGCTGACTCACCCACAGTTCTACGACACGCGGCTAGTGCAGATTTTCAACGAGTGGTTCAACTGGATCACCCAAACCGCAGACGGCTACGTGGCGATCTCCGCCACGGTGCGCGATCAGGTGCGTGAAGAATTGCAGCGGCGGCTGGGGCCGGCCAAAGCCAATGCGCTGTGGTTCGATTACTTTCATCTCGGCTCCGAACTGGACCTGAGTGAAGTCACCGCCGCCGTCGAGCCGCGCCTGACACGGCTGTTCGAAACGCCGGAGCCGGTGTTCCTGATGGTCAGTACCATCGAACCGCGCAAAAACCATGACTACCTGCTCGACGCCTTTGAACGCGCCTGGGCTTCTGGCTCGCAAGCCCGGCTGTGCATCGCCGGGCGCATCGGCTGGAAGTGCGACGCCCTGCTCGCCCGCGTGCGCAATCACCCGCAACTGAAT
The DNA here is from genome assembly GCF_059695935.1 of Pseudomonas sp. LBUM1660. Taxonomy (NCBI): domain Bacteria; kingdom Pseudomonadati; phylum Pseudomonadota; class Gammaproteobacteria; order Pseudomonadales; family Pseudomonadaceae; genus Pseudomonas; species Pseudomonas sp. LBUM1660. The sequence continues at coordinate 6,350,732 of NZ_CP166795.1, forward strand.
CAACGCCTGTTCATGTTCAACGACCTGAGCGACACCAGCCTCGAACACGCCTATTCCCACGCCAGCGCGCTGGTGTTTCCGTCCTGGGTTGAAGGCTTCGGCTTGCCACTGGTGGAGGCCATGCAGCGCAGTTTGCCGGCCATGGGCAGCGACATTCCGATCTTCCGTGAAATCGGTGGCGAGTTCATGGCGTACTTTGACCTCGCCGAGCCGCAAAGCCTGGCTGACCTGGTCACCGGTTTCGAACGCTCCGGGCAATTCCCGGCCGCCCGTAGCGTGGCGGACTGGCAGTGGATCGGCTGGCGTGAAGCCAGTGCGCAACTGGCCGAACGCACCCTGCGCAATCTGGTAGACGCGCCGGTCGTGCAAGAGAGGCAACATGCGAATTGCCCTTAACGCCCGGATCCTTCAAGCCCCGCGCACCGGTATCGGCCATTACGTCGCCGAACTGGCGAACGCCCTCGCGAGTGAACCCGATGTCGAACTCGCACTGTTCCACGGCTGGGGCTGGAGTTCGGATTTGCCGGAAGCAGCGATGCCCGGATATTCGCGACTGACGCCGTTGCTGCGACAGATTCCGGGGGCATATCAGGCACGGCGCTGGCTGGAGCAGAAACGCTTCGATCAGGGTCGCTTGAAGACCATCGACCTCTATCACGAACCGAGCCTGTGGCCGCTGTCGTTCGACGGCCCGACGGTCATCACCCTGCATGACCTGACGCACCTGCACTACCCTGAGACGCAACCCCCTTCGCGTTTGCGGGAAATCGAACGACGGCTGGCCGACGGCGTGCAACGGGCAAGTCTGATTCTCACCGACTCGCAGTACATTGCCGACGAAGCCCAAGCGTATTTCGCGCTGCCGGCCGAGCGTTTTGTCGTCGCACCGCTGGGCGTGGCCGCACGTTTCCACCCGCGGGAACCTGAAGCCATCGACGCGGTGCTCAAGACTCACGGCGTCGAGGCGCGGGAATACTTCCTGTGCGTCGGTACCCTTGAGCCGCGCAAGAACCTGACGCTGGCCCTGCGTGCCCACGCCCGATTGCCGGAAGCCGTGCGCCAGCGTTTTCCACTGCTGATCGCCGGCATGGCCGGTTGGCAAGGCGAACAATTCAGTGATGAATTGCGCGCAGCCCTGGCCACCGGCGATGTGTGCCTGCTCGGGTATCTGCCCGATGAAGCGCTGGCACAGCTGCTGGCCGGCGCCCGGGCATTGATCTTTCCCTCGTTGTACGAAGGGTTCGGCCTGCCTGTCCTGGAAGCCATGGCCAGCGGCACCCCGGTGATTCTGACCGAGCATTCGGCCATGCCGGAAGTCGCGGGCGCCGCAGGCAACTACATAGCACCGGACGATCCAGACACCTTGCGCGATGCCATGAATCGGCTCATCGACGACCCGCTGCATTGGCAGGTCTGTCGCGAAGCCGGCTTGCAACAAGCGAAGCTTTTTTCCTGGGAGCGTTGCGCGAAGGCCACGGCCCGCGCTTACCGCCAGGCTATGGGAGACTGATATGCGCGTACTGCACTTTTATAAAACCTATCTGCCCGACTCGATGGGTGGCATCGAACAGGTCATTTTTCAACTCTGCGAGAGCGGCGCGCGCCACTCGGTCGACAGTACGGTACTGACGTTGAGCAACAACCCGGCACCTGACGCGATACAGATCCGTCATCATCAGGTTCATCAGGCCCGGATGGATTTTCAGATGGCCTCCACCGGTTTTTCCTACAGCGTCTTCAAGCAGTTTCGTGAGTTGGCGGCTGAGGCGGACGTGGTCAATTACCACTTCCCCTGGCCCTTCATGGACCTGGTGCATTTTTTCAGCGCCACTAAAAAACCCTGCGTGGTGAGTTACCACTCGGACATCATTCGCCAGCGCCATTTGCTCAAACTCTACCGTCCATTGATGCGGCGTTTTCTGGACAGCGCCGACCGAATCGTCGCGGCCTCCCCCAACTACTTTCACACCAGCGATGTGCTTCAGGACTACCGCGAGAAAACCCGAGTCATCACCTACGGGCTGGACAAGTCAGGTTATCCACAGCCCGACGCTGCACGTACTGAACGCTGGCGTAAACAGGTGGGTGACCGGTTCTTTCTGTTCGTCGGCGTCATGCGCTATTACAAGGGGCTGCATATTCTGCTCGACGCGATGCAAGGGCTGAATTATCCGGTGGTGATCGTCGGGGCCGGACCGCTGGAAGCCGAACTGCATGCTCAGGCCAAGGCCTTGGGTTTGCAGAATCTGCACTTCCTGGGGCGCTTGGGTGACGAAGACAAGGTAGCGTTGCTGGAGTTGAGTTACGCGGTGGTATTTCCGTCGCATCTACGCTCCGAAGCGTTCGGCATCTCGCTGCTCGAAGGCGCGATGTACGGCAAACCGATGATCTCCAGCGAAATCGGTACCGGCACCAGCTACATCAACATCCACAACGAAACCGGGCTGGTGGTGCCGCCGAGTAATCCACAGGCGTTCCGTGAAGCGATGCGCACGTTGTGGGAAGACCCGGTGCGTGCGGCAGCAATGGGCGTGAAGGCTGAGGCGCGGTATCGGCAGCTATTCACAGCCGACGAAATGGGCCGCAAGTGGACCGAGCTGTATGAAGAACTGCTGGAAGAAAAATCCCTCTCCTACGCATAACCAATGTGGGAGCGGGCTTGCTCGCGAAGGCTGTTTAACATTCAACATTGAAGTTGGCTGACACACCGCTATCGCGAGCCAACTCACTCCCACAAGGGATATCCTGTGCATTCCCGATTGGTTACAGATCCAGCACCAACGGCTGCGAACCCTGCGCCGGCACTGCGCAACAAATCAGCACCTCTCCCGCATCGGGCACTTCCGCCGGGGGCTGTGGATAACTCACTGCCCCGCTGATGAGACGGGTCTTACAGGTCCCGCAGGAGCCACCACGGCAACTGAATTCCGGACGCAACCCGCGGCTTTCCGCCAGCTCCAGCAAACTGCCGCCCTCCGGCTGCCATCGCGCCTCTTTGGCCGAACGCTGGAACACGACCGGCACCGAAACCGTGGCGGCCGGGGGTTGTTCGATGACCACGGCGTCCGGGTCCGGCGTGCGGCGCAGTGTCGACGGGCCAAAGGTTTCGGCATGAATCCTTGAGTCGCGGATGTCCAGGTTCCGCAGGGTGTCGTAAAGCGCTTGGGTAAAACTGCCCGGGCCGCAGAGGACAAAGTCCACTGGGTCGTAGTCCTCCACCTCAAGCATCGTCTTGAGCAGGTCGCCGTCGATGCGCCCGGTCAGGTCGAAATCTTCACCCTCGCGGGCATCCGGCTCCGGCTGACTGAGCAACCGCTGCACGCGCACCGCATCACCAAGGCCATCCAGCAAGCGGTCCAGCTCCGGACGAAACGGTTGATCGGCCAAGGTCCGCGAACTCTGAAAAAACCACGTCGGGCGGATGCTCCGCGTGCGCAGGCCTTGATACACCACCTCACGCACCATCGACAGCAGCGGCGTAATGCCGACACCCGCCGCCAACAGCACCAGCGGCCGCCGCTCATTGGGCGCCACGGTGAAATGCCCTTGGGGCGCGCGGGCTTCCAGCACATCGCCGACGCAAATCTGCTCATGCAGGTGCGAGGACACAAGGCCTTCACGCTTCACACTGATGCGAAAAAAGTCATCGGACGGCGCGCTCGACAGGCTGTACGTGCGGATATGCACGTCGCCGGCAATGTGGAATCGCAGGGGCAAATGCTGCCCGGCCTGAAACAGCGGCAACCCGGCTCCATCGGCCGGCTCCAGATAAATCGAACGGATGCTGTGGCTTTCCTGTTCGATGCGCGCCACCCGCAGCGGCCGCCAGTGATCGCCCAAGGCCTTGGCTTGCAGGCGTGCGTTTGCCTGATCCCAGGTGCCGGTCAGCAAACTGGTGGGTGATACGCCGTCAAAGCGCCAGCGCAAGGCCAGCGCCGCAGGTCGGCGCACCACGCGCTCCACCTCAAAAGTCCACAGCCGCTCGGCCCCTTGAAAGGCTTCGACTTGCGGACCTTCGAGGATGACGTGCGCGCGGCCGCTGAGCTGCAGCAGGTCACCCGTATTGAAATCGATGAACAGCAAACCGGCCCGAGGATTGATCAGCAGATTGCCCAAGGTGTTGAAGAACAGGTTGCCGGCGAAGTCCGGAATGGTCAGGCGATTACCTTCCACCTGTACGAAACCGGCCTGGCCACCGCGATGAGAAACATCCACCGAGCGTTGGCCGTCGACGTCCACATAACTGGCGACAAAGAAGGTATCGGAGCCGGCGATCATGGCTTGGGCCGCGTCATCCAGCCCATCGAGGTGCTGCGCAACACGGGTTGCCGGATCCGCCAAGGGCACCGAACGAAACTGGCGCAACTGGATGTATTGCGGGCAATTGCCGAACGATTGCTCCACCGTCACCCCGAAGCCGCCCGCGGTGACAGCGCCGACCCGGCCATTCATACGGTTGCGACGCCGGGAGTGCAGCTCGATACCGAGCAGACCGATCGCTGCGCCGTCTTGCAATTGCGCAGGGTCGTCGCTGCCAGGCAGGCTGTCGAACTGCAACAACGCAGGTGCCGGGGAATGTGAAAACCCCGGCGGCCCTTCAAGAACGCTGGCCCAAGGGTTGCCGTCGGCATCCACCGCGCCGTACAGCATGAACGGCAGTTGCTGATAGAACTGGCGGTGCTGATCTGGCATCTCGCCGCGAATCACCCTACGACCTAATGTGTCCATTCGCTCAGCCACACCCACGTGGGCCTGTAACTGTTTCTCGCCTGCGTGCCAAGGTGAACGTTCCATACCGGCTTCTCCCCTGCGCTGATCGCGCAATAAGAACGGCCCGACTGAATCGGGCCGTGAGCATCAGGCTGTTTTTTGCAGGCCGGCGACGGTACGCGGCATGGCGACAAACCCTGGCAAGGCCTCGATGCGCGCCAGCCAGGCGCGGATATTGGCGTAGTCGTCCAGCGACACATTGCCTTCCGGTGCATGGGCGATGTAGCTGTAGGCCGAAACATCGGCGATGGTCGGCTCGTTGCCGACAAGGTATGGGGTGGCGGCCAGTTCCTCATCGATCACTTTGAGCACGGTGTGGGCGTAAGCGATCACCTCTTCAGCGTTGTAAGGCGCACCAAACACGGTGATCAGCCGGGCTCTCGCCGGGCCAAAGGCAATCGGCCCGGCAGCGACCGACAACCAGCGCTGCACCTTGGCCGCATCGACCGGATCGGTTGGCAGCCAGCGACCATTGCCGTATTTCTGCGCCAGATAAACCAGGATCGCGTTGGAATCGGCCAGCACCACGCCTTGATCATCAATCACTGGTACCTGACCAAAGCGATTGAGCGCCAGGTAATCCGGCTGCTTGTGCGCGCCCTTGGCCAGATCGACCAAGATCAGCTCGGTCGGCAGTTGCAGCAGGGACAGCATCAGCTCCACACGGTGAGCATGGCCAGAGCGTGGGAAGTTGTAGAGTTTGATGGCTTGCATGGTCGACTCCGCTGGGTAGAGGCGCCGTTCAGGAAAGATCAGCGCCGATGGGAGCTATCTTCCCCTCTCAACAAAAACAACAGAATAACCAGAAAACGCAATCCATTATTTCAGCCAGCGCAATAACCCGTCAGCCATCCAGTGCCGGGTGTTCACGCAACACCTTCACCGCGAAGTCCACAAAACTGCGGACCCGCACCGGCGCCTTGCGTCCACCTTGGTAGACCACGTGAATGGGTAATGGCGGCAGTTCGAAGTCAGCCAGAACGATTTCCAGCTCACCGGCGGCGACCTTGCTCGCCACTTGATACGACAGGACTCGGGTCAAGCCCAGTCCCAGGCACGCGGCGGCAATGGCGGCCTGATTGGCCGTGACCACGAGACGCGGCTCCGGGCGAACGTTCAGAGGCTCCCCAGCCTCAAGGAACGGCCAGGTTCTCAGTTGGCCAATGGACGAGGTGGCGATAATCGGCGCCCCGTTTAAATCGTTAGGGTGCCGGGGCTTGCCGCGCTTCGCCAGAAACTCCGGAGATGCGCAAATCACCCGCCGCACCTCGCCCACACGAATCGCATGCTGGTTGCTGTCAGGCAATTCACCAATGCGCACCGCCACATCGATGCCCTCCTCGACCATGCTCACCACCCGGTCGACGAGCAACGCATTGATGGTGACTTCAGGAAACTGATTGAGGTAACCGACCGTGAGCGGCGTGACGAACAACTCTCCGAACAATACCGGTGCTGTAATCGTCAGTTGCCCACGAGGTTGTGCGTGACTGCCGGCCGCCGAATCCTCAGCTTCCTGCACCTCGGCAAGAATCCTCCGACAATCCTCCAGAAAACGCTGTCCCGCCTCACTTAAATGCACGCTGCGGGTGGTCCGCGTCAGCAACTGCGTGCCAATGCGCTTCTCCAGCGCCGCCACCGCCCGGGTGACACTGGCCGGCGACATCCCCAAACGCCGCGCCGCCGCAGAAAAGCCTTGATCCTGGGCGACGGCGGCGAAGACCTGCATTTCCTGGAATCGGTCCATGCTGCATGTCCTTTATTCAGATAAAAAAAATCGCAACCGTAGGCTGCGATTTTTAATAGTTTGTGATCCTACGAAATAAAAACTGTCGCAGCGGCCCCAAGAAACACGAGGCATGCGGGTGGGCAAAGCAGAAATAAAAACTGTCGCACCTCCGATATTCCAGGGCTTTGCCGCACCGCCTACTAAATAAAAACTGTCTGTAATATTCATGTCATTGATTTATATAGTTTTTACTATATGAAAATGAAGATCAACGTATCGAGCTCGAACATCATGATGCGGTAGGTCGGACGTCCCCTCCAGCCGTCGGACGTCCAGTCGAGTAACTGACCGACCAAGCTACGATGTCATTTCTGCCGCAAGAAACGCACGTATTACTTTGCAGCAGCCATCACGATCACAGGATCCGGCCCGATCAGTTCTTTCGCGGCTTTCTTTTCAGGCATCACAAACGCGAATCCGAACCAGATGGCCATATTTCAGCCTCCTTACATAGGGACTGAACAGCCCGATGATTTTATAAACGACTCAGGGCTGGCTGGAATCCTTATCCATGCATCATCGGCCTCTCGTGCTACCTACAGCACATGAAGTCTCTACTTCTTCCGTCCTCGCGGCTTGCCTAGCGTGCTGTCATGGCGGAGGCGCTGGCCCTCAACAATGCCGCAAGCCTCTTCTAAAGCACGCATCGCTATCATTAGACTACTGCGTAACGCCTCTTCACGTTCAGCGGCTTCAGATGTTTCTTGGGTCCTTTGTGAGGAAGCTTTTCGTTTGGCGACGTTGGCGAAACAGCCCACGACCATAGGTGCAAGTTCGACGTCAATGAGCCACGGCGAGCGCGTCCGAAATAGAAGAGGCGCATTCCGTCGCCTATCGAGGAGAATCCTGAGCTCCGCAACTGAAATATCCGCAGTTATTTCGGCGTTCAGTTGAAGTCCTTGATTCAACACGGCCCATCCAAAGCCATTGAAATTTCTAAGTGCAGACTCTCGACCTAGTATGACTGCAAAAACACAATATGCCGCCACAACTAGTCCCGCTGGATCCATACTCCGTGCAAGATCTAGAAATTCAAATGAGCCTGGCTCAATCAAGCTAATTAGAAACCCCTGCTCTAAAGGGCTGCGAGCTTTATCATTAGAACTCTTAAGAGCCTCTATTATTATATCATATCTTTTTTCTCGACTGCTCACGGCCCGTAACTCGCGAGTGATCTCAGGAATTGTGCGCTTGAGCAGATCACGTTGGCCCCAATCTGTTTGCCTTTCTAGCCATACTTGGATCTGATGGCCCAACATTTCAGATGAAGCATCTTTGATTTCTATGTTATCAGAAAGAGCCCATAGAAAATCTGACAGATTAACAATGTTATTCACTGTAGCAAAGTTAACATCATTTTCGGTTAGTACACTTGCCTCCAACCAACGCTCCGCAAGACTAGCAAGCGATTTACCTTGCCACCCTTTAATTATCGCTTGCGCACAGACGAATGATAACGTTCGACGAACAGAGTCCATTCCCATGGTTCGAAGATCGGCTTCCGAACTTATAAGTGATGTGAGCTCACCAATAATTAAACCCACAAACCCCAAGGCTCTAGTAGCATCAAGCGGCTTAAATTCATACGGATTACTACATCCAAAATCTTCAACAGCCCATACTTTCAGAACAGATGTAACGGGTGTCACGGCACTTGGTAGTGCTAGCAATCTTGGGAGTAAAGTACTTATATCGTCGTTGGAAGCAACTATTATGGACGGAGCATCATTATTTAGGCTGTTATCATCTACCCATAGGATACGTATTTTATTAGGTAATAAAGGGTCTCCGAGCTCAGAATTTTTGATTGGATAAGATGTGGCCTTCAGCTCTCCAGGCCGTGAAAGAATACGCACCAGCTCGCCAGCTTCGACATTGACATTTCGAAACTTTTTCATATTTTTTTTCCGAATAAGTTCTTTATAGAAATTTTATCCACGTTAGGTTTTGCGATCGCAGATGCGAAGAAAGCATGAAGAGGCTCGTCGTGATAGATGTCTAAGGCAGTTTTGGCTCGTGTAACAGCCATGAATGCAACTCTTCTCTCGTGTTTATTGAAAGCAGAAAAGTCATCTGCAGAAACGATATGCGTACATCGGTATTCAAGACCTTTAGACGAATGGACCGTGCTTACCCATATGGGAAGCGCTGGATCAAATTCACGATTCATGGCGTTAGTAACAAAGCCAGTCAAATCCGGATCCTTGGTGAGCTTTTCAACAATTTCTTTGACTCGATCTCGGTGCGGAATGAGAACGCCTATAGTTTGGCCTGGGTAGACAGCTAACTGTTTAACCAGTTTTTTAATTAGTGCCTTTACTTGAGCATCCAGATTAATACCACCGGAAACGTCTACGTTGCCCGGGTCACCTTTATATTGATGAGTTTCGAGCATGGAGGTGTGCCCAAGTTTTCCGGCCATGATCTTATCGGCTACGTCAAGAATGGCGGGAGCGACCCGATGGTGATACTTTAGGGTAATCGACGCCCCCCAACTGTAGTCTTGAAGCCACTGAGATCCGGATAAACCAGTCCCGTAAATTCCTTGACGTAGATCGGCAGCGCAGCATAAGTTTTTTGCCAGATACTTGAATATGTTCAAATCTTCACTGGAATAGTCCTGCGCCTCGTCAATAAATATAACAGGGTAAGAGTTCTGGCCATTGCCGCTGCTCATCAACTCAGCCATTGCGAGTTTTAGGGTCTTATCCCTTTCGGCGTAGGACTCTCCTTCTATTCGCGGTGGCAGGAAATCGTGATCACCGAGGACCTGCTCCAGCAATTTACGCTGAGTTATAATTCGGTTCTCAGGGAATGAGTAAAGACCCGCGCCTGTGCGGACAAAGTTTTGCAACAAGCTGGTATAGCAAACTATGTAAAATTCTGCATCAGGCGATGCAAGCACTAAGTGATTTGCTCGAAGCAGGAGCAAGTTTGTCTTGCCGCTTCCGGGAGGTCCCTTCAGGATTATGTCTGAATCAAGATCTTCCTCAAGGACCTTTATCTGTTCATCAAGTAATTCATTTTCATCAATCCACCATGTACCAGACATTGCTAAACCTCCATTGTTTATTCGGCAATCAACTCTTCGACTATCGTAAGCATCCACTCTTGAAACTTGTCGGAGAACGTTTCAAAACTCTCTAGAGCAGGTCCGAGTTTAGTCCACCCGATTTCTGTGTCGGTTAGCCCCTTAGATGCTCTGACATAAACATCTACTGTTTGCCGGTCTTGGAAAATCTCTATCGCAATTTGAAACCGAAAGTTAGTATTAAGACCAAGCTTGGGTGCTGGATCAAAGGAGTAGGTAATGGCTGGACTAGGATATATATGCCCGTTGATAGCTGTCGCTCTTGAAGGCATGATACTGCTTAGCTCGGCGAGTGCAGCATCGAACTGAGCTCTGGCAAAGCTCACCGTCTGGGTTAATTTAATTTCATCTAAGCGACGATTTTCAATTTTCTCGAGCACATCCGCGCGGTTTATAATACTATTAAGCTTCAGCCGTTGTTGTAGAGCATATTTTCTTGCAGCAAGCGATGGTTTAATTGGTTCATTAACGGAGATCATAAAGTCCTCCCATCGAACCAACTCAAGCCTTTCAAGTGGGTTTTTTAGTAGACACCGGGTCGCAAGACTACACAAATGATTGTCAACTTCGTCGGATACCACAACGACTTGTTCGTTGTTTATGGCTACCACGAGATCAGCATGTCTCCCAGTCGCGTCGTAGAAAATAGGTTTTCGGACAATAATATCATGTAGTACTGCGCCGATCTGATAAAAAGTGATGGCTCGCCAGCCATTTAGCGAGTTCTCCTCACGACCGTGTATCATCTCAGGCGGACTGTATTGATGCGTCCCAATGAAAGCTTTTGAAACCTGCAAAAGTGTAGCGGAATTGTCGCCGTGCGGTTTCATAACCCCGAAGTCTAGCAATATTAAAGAAGAGTAGTCTTCGCTCACATGAATATTACTGGGCTTTATATCCCGATGTGTAAAACCCCACAGTTCAAGTTGCATAGCAGCACTGGCTAATTGCTCGATTAGCACTGCTATATTTTTAGGAGGGATTAAATGCAGAACGTCGCTCAGCGGCCGGCCCTCTGCAACGTCCATTGCGACGAAGAAATGCCCTGTATTTTCACACATGCCTGCGTCAATGATATTTACTATGTTTTGGTGTCGTTTTTCTATTAGAGTCCGTTCACGATCGACTCTTACCTGCTGCGCCTCCCGACCATACTGCTCGGTCAGAGCGGGGTGAAATACTTTCAGTACTGCTACCCGCTCAGCATGCTGCGCATGCAAAACAACAGCCGATTTTCCATGCGATAAATAACCTGTCAGCTTCCAGCCTGCTACCTCCTGGCCTGCTATAAGTTTGTCCGAAAAAACCTTAGCTTCTGCAAAATCCATTTATATTTCTCGCGCAATTAGCAACGGATGTAGCGGAAACTTTCAGCAACTAGCATAACCTCGCATCCGCTAGCGGCCGCCTCAACTAGCCCATCATTATAATGTTGTACAAAATCGAGAGAGTCCATGTGTGAACGTATTTCTAGAGCGCTGGGGTTAGAGGTGCCCCAGTAGAATTGATAAATCCCAAACAAATCTTTACATCTAGCACTATAGCAAACTGAGTAATTTCCGACCGGCTCAATTAAAATGAGCGAAGAAGCCCCTGTAACATATCCCGCCGCGGTAAGGGCATCGCCCGTACAAAAAAGCGCTTTCTCTCGATAAGCAATGCCAAACCGATCAACGAACCATTCGTTCAAAATTTGATGAGTAGCGAGCGGCATGTCCCGGGGTCTTCTTGCCCTCTGAAGATTTGGATTCGAGATTACCCCCATAGCGCCTGACAGGTGCTTGGCTGAATGCGCACGAAAAAGCTTCGGGCCAACTGATACCATTTTTGCTTCCTTTTCAATGGGGTTCCGCGCCCGCAAACGGGCTAGTGCCGTAGGTAGCGCCTCCTTGGCCCTATGAAGCGCAGCGGGAGTGGCCTACGCCTCTCCCATCATAGATACATTCAGTGAGTCGGTGAACTGGTTGTAGTATCCGTCCGGGATCTTGTTAACTCACGTTTTGGGTCGACACTAGGTCTACGTATCTAAATGTCTTGTGAGTGGCTTTCGTTGCGTCGAGCTAGGCCTATAGCGTGCTCAACGTGTGTGTTTCATGGATGAACAACTCAGTCTTGCCTTCCAACTCATTGCCGACGCGCAATGTGCGCCACCACTATGGGGCCACCCGCTCCTGGCGCTTTGCGTTTTGATATTGGCCTGCGGAAAGAATGAGTCGAGACCAGAATCTCATTCTTCCCTTCTGTAGGATCAGGCGACATACATCATGCGCATGTCCATTTGACGCAAGCAGATAACCGAGGATGGCCATACGCGTATGGGTCTCTAGACCGATCCGAGATGTCCAAAACTGAATAGGCATTCAAGTAGGTATATGCCGGCCTGTCCCGATGATGGTGAGAGATTTCGCTCCTCGGGTCATCGCGACGTACAAATCCTTCGCATCAAGCGAGTCGGCATCAAGAATGACGGCGTGGTCATACTCAAGGCCTTTGACCAGCAACGTAGTACCAATCAGCTTGCGGTGGTTGATCGGCCGCCCCGAATGCCTCATCTCACGCTGGTAAAGAATGCCAGCCTCCACGAGCGTCGTGGCTTGGCCATCAACATGAATCTTGAGCACGTTCAAGAAACGATAGAGTAAGTCACGGCGATAGGCTGATGTTCCAGGGTTGCTCTTCAACGTTTCGAAGAAGGCCTTAAGATGGCTGCTGGACGGCTCAGTCAGATAGTCATTTGCAGCTTGAAGGACCAAAGGGTATTTAGTGGTCCTACGCAGCTTGGTTACTTCGCCTCGTCTGGTTCCGGCCGTCAACGCACTGGGTACACCAGTGAGGCATTTCATCGCGAATTTCACTACAAGGAGAAAACCCGCCTGAACAGTCTTGGCGGCAACAAGCTTTTTGATGAACGAATGCAGATCTTTACCTTCGATTTCCTCGATTGAGGAAAAACGTCCGGCCATGGTTTTCGCCAAGAGGTGAGTTTTATTCTTGGACTGGTTGTCCCCGCCGTGCAGAGCGATGACGCTCTCATTATTGTTCAGCATCCCACAAAGCGCCGTGTACTGTTTAGCGGCGAGGTACTCGGGCTGGGTGTAGGTACGAATCACGCTCGGTGGTAGCTGGGCCAGCAAATCAATCTTTTGGCCTAGCTCGATCTTTCGCCTCACATCTTTGAGCCATTCGCCAAGTTCCGGACTCTTCGCCTTGACCCACCGCCAAGGGACCTCCAGCTGTCCCAAGCAATCAAATTCGGGGTAGACGGCGACTTCCCAATCAACGGGCTTGCCATCGTCAAAATCAAATATGGATTGGAGGGGGTCTCCCAACAGTCGGCTTGGAAGAAATTCTGCCAGGTTGCAGACGAGATCATGTTGTACGTCTGAGCAGTCCTGGTACTCGTCGACGTAGAGACCTATGTAGCTGGACGACACCGCCTCACGAATGAACCTCTTTCCGAGCAAATGGGAGCAGCACTCGTACAACTTATTCCACTGCTTGCTGGTCGGGTTTTCAATTTTCCAACCAGATGCTTTCGGGTACGCCAGACAGAGTCGAAGTGCCCAGCTAGCAATCGTATCGACCTGAAACTGGGAAGCACGAACGCCCAAGTCCGCCATTTTGGTTTTTATCGAATTCACGCCGGCAAAAGTGTGCGTCAGGATAAGCTGCCGGCCACCGGACGCTCGCACCGCCATTGCGATGAGATGAGTTTTTCCAAACCCCGCAGGCGCGATTACATAGCCTTTGGAGGTACAGTCGTTGAGCTTGATTGCGAGGTCTTCAGACACGCTTCGCCCACTCCCAAAGCCTTCCCAACTCTACGGCGAGATTTGTTTTGCCGAACACGGGATCGTTGAATGCGGCACTCACCGCCTTGAACCACAGGTCGCCTCTAGTAGTGTCCTTGAACCATCCCGCGCTCTTTGCTGCAGCACCAATTGCAGTCCGCAGCTTGGGGCTATCCCGCCACTCGCTGATGTCAGGGTCCAATACGTCCTGATACTGCGATCGCACTTGATCGTATACCGGGTAGAGGAGTTCGATTTGGGCGAGCGTCAAGCTGGCAACTACGGAAGCCCAGGGCAGATCCACAAAAGCCCGCTCCTCAAGCGAAAGCTTGTCGCTCCAGACGTAGGTGGGAATTCCTATCGCAACAAGCCCAGCAGCATCAGCGGCAGAGAACTGCTTCTCGGCATCGCCATCAGCTAGTACCGACACGTCATAGCCAAGCTTTTTGAAGGCAATGCCCATGCCCTTCACTTTGCTGGCTCCCTTGGCGTCCAGCAACGCCACACCATGATACGACAATGGATCTTGTCCATTCACGAGCTGGTGATCGTCATAGCCCCTTATGAAACCTACCTCGGTAGCGCCTTCACATACGACGACCTTTTTGGCCAGGAACGCTTCAGCGCTAGAGCGAATCTTCCCCTGAACCTCGTGCTCTTCGAGGCCCTTCTCGGCAGCGGAGACGATTGTCACGACCCCGCCCTTGCTGTGGACGATATGAAGATCCTGCACCGTGAGTTCGCGAAGCACCATGGGAGAATGGGTGGTTAGGAAATACTGCCCGCGTTTGTCCTCCCTGATGTGCTTGATGAGACGCGTAATGCGATGGGGCTCGAGGCCGAACTCCAACTCATCGAACAACGTGATATGGCCGTCCTCCAGGCCTGCTTTCTGGATTCCACACTGAAGCATCCGGCGAGATCCCAGACCTAACTGGCGCAATGGGATTTCGCCGTCATGCAAGGAAAGACCACCGACTTTCAGGTTGATGGACGCCAAGTCGAGATGGGCCTTGTAGGCATCAAGTACAGGGACACCTAAGAGCTTCGCAATCTCTTGCGATTTGGTTGCTGCAGTATCGAAGTTTGTCAGGGTGACAGCCCGGTCGACATCGAGCGAACTCCTGGCAGTCCTCGATGCATTGGCCAATAGCTCGCTCAAGCTCTGCGCAGCAGTAAGCTTGGCAAGAGCAGTTCCGTTTGCCCAGGAAAGCTCTCGTTCGCTGAAGACACCGATGAGGCCAACCCCCACCTTGTTTCTATCTGCCTGTTTAAAGGTCACCCCGTCCGGGTTGCGATCGCACACCACTGCCCATTTCGGCTCCAAGTCCTTCTCGACGGTTAACCGGGCGGTCAATACGCTTTCCAGATGATCGTCTGGCTCATCAAGCAGCTTTTGAGCTGCCGCGTCCCAACCCCGAAGGTACAGCCCATATTTATTAAGTGCGGAAAAGTCTGCGGCCAAATGTCCGATCGTGATCTCGATGATGATGGGATCAGAGATTTTGCACTGGTAAAAATCTGAGTCGCTGAGGGCCAGATTCCACTGGGGATGGAATGTGTAACGGATGGCATCCAAAATTGTGGACTTGGAGGAGTCACCTTTCCCTATGAGACAGAAAATGTCGGCGGTTGGCACATTCCAATCAAGCGTTTTCACTCCGCGGAAGTTCTTGATCACGATCTTTCTGATTTTCACCAGCCAGCATCCTTCTGAACGTCATCGTTAAGTAACGGTGAAGCACGTTTGTAGCGCCTCAACTGGCTCCCATGAGCGCAGCGGAAGTGGCTAATCGCATTTACCCATCATAGATACATCCTACGAGTCGGGAGAACTGTTCATACGACTCCGTCGGGGATGGGTGTTAATTGGCGGGTTTCACCGACACCAGCTCTCTGTATCTGAATATATTGCGAGCGGCTTTCGTTGCATCAAGCTCGGCTTGGAGAGTCCTCGCAACTCCTAAGCAGGTGAAGACCTATGTTCCATGCGGGCTCGCTTTCTTTCTCGTTCGGCTTTCCTTGCAGCTCGGTCCCTGCTCAACTCAACCTCTCTCATGGGATGGTTGATGAAGTGCTGTTCGTAGGTACGGATCAGTCCAGCATCGTGACTTGCCATAACCTGCTCGAAAACGTAATCCGCGTTCCTGGCGACGATTTCGTACTTATCGGTTTCAAGGTTTCTATTCGAGATCAGTAGCAGCGCCTCTGGAGTGAAATTACCGCTGCTCCAGATTTCAAACCGCTGCGGCAGATATCCCCATTCAGAATGATGCTTAGCCACTTCCCGGAGCACAGGAATGCGCTTGTCGAGCCATTTGGCGACTTCTGCGTCATCTACATTGCCCAAGGGATGTACTCCCTTGCACTCGATGAACACCACGTCTTGATACCTCCTGACTACCAAGACGTCAATTTCGGCCTGCCGGCCAAGGCTGTCCTTAACCTTCCTGTTCACTTCAGGATCGCCGCCCGGGAACGTGGACTTGGCAATGTGAGCAACTGCGAACTCAAACAAACTTCCTCGCAAAGTAGACCCGGCGCCCTCTATCCGCGAAAGCACGTTGAAAACTTGATCCAGTGACTCAGGGCTGTCCAAGAGCTTGGCCGTGTTTTCGAGCAATGAGCACAGGCTCTTCAGGGCTCTGGCTACCTCCAGGCCGAAAAGGCTTTCAGTAGTGGCAGGAATGATGCCCTCTGCTTTTAAGAGCGAGAACGCTTCGGTGGAAAACTCTTCAGCTACAAAAACCTGGAGACAGCGGCTTACCTTTGAAAGGCTGCGTAGCGTCACGCATTTTTTGACGAATGCACTCAGTTCCTCTGCGGTTGCCCGTCCATTCAAAGCAATGTCGCAGACAAAAAATCCGCCCTTAACGCCGGCAGCCTCAGAATACGAACGCATCGGAAACAGAAATGATGGACCCGCCATATCCCACTGAAACGTACCTACCTGCGGCATCTTCTCTAGCCCATCGTCCTCACGGGTTTTGACGGCCTCGTAGCTCACCAGCCCCAATTTTCGTGCCCAGTCCTTTACCGCGATCAGCGCCAGTCGCTCTGCAATGTTTCGAGCCTTGAGTTTGGCCAGCGTGATCCCGTCCTGTAGGGGTATTTCTTGATCGCATCTCACGACGCATGTATCCCCTCCCGGCAGTGCTACCTCCTTGACCAGACTCGCGCTGATCAACCGTTCAAGCAGGCTTTCGGCCGAGACGTGTTTCAACTGAGCTACCGGCGCTCCACAGGCGATAAGGAAATGAGACCGCAGCATGAAGTTAGAGCGCATTTTCAAGGCTTGGAGGGCTGAGTAGTAGGCGCTATTCGTCTTCTGAAGAGCATCAATCAGATTGGAAAAAAACTTCGGCGAGCCGTAATCGGATCGTAGATACACAAAGCGGGCACGGTGAGGAAAGATC
This sequence comes from Pseudomonas sp. LBUM1660, assembly GCF_059695935.1. Lineage (NCBI taxonomy): Bacteria > Pseudomonadati > Pseudomonadota > Gammaproteobacteria > Pseudomonadales > Pseudomonadaceae > Pseudomonas > Pseudomonas sp. LBUM1660. The sequence goes on from NZ_CP166795.1 coordinate 6,367,589, forward strand.
AGGTGGCTCAGCTTTCTCATATCTTCACAGCCCCGCTCGACCCGCTTGCGAGCGGCCGTAGGAGCCAGGTTGTATTGAGATTCCAGGATCTTCGCGAGCTCACTGCTCAGCATCGGGCCGTTCTTAGCCAGAATTTTCGCTACCGCATCCTTCGCCATTTCGCCTCCGTCATGTCCATGTCACACAGCGCTATTTATATAACTTGTAAACAAGTGCCGTTCTGCTTGCTGTTTGTATTCTATGAAAAGCCCAATTTACAAGGTTTTCATGGGACCGAGTCAGCGGAAAACCAGAAAAATGTCACAATAGTCGAATCTTGGGCGCCTGCAAGGCGTTGCTTTAGACGCCCGGAGCCAGGTGAAGGGCCGACATGTGGCCCGATGATCAATGTCGCCTTTCCATCGAGGGAGCATGATGCAGATCGGCCTGTTTTGCTCTTAGACCCACCCTAGAGAGCTAAACTGAAGATCTGCGGAGCAGGAGCTGCTGCGCGATGATTCAGAGGGCCTCAATATGACCATGCCGAATGAACGTACCCGGGCAGTCATCCAAACGGGAGAGTTTCTGCTCGAGCTATCCCGAGATTCCTCGTTACCAGAACGGATACGCCAAGACGCCAAGTTTCTCCTGCGTCATTACCCAGACCAGTTCCAGATGCTCCTTGCTGGACGGATTGAAGAATCATCAGATTCTGACGTATCCCCATCAGGTCCAGTCTTCAGCTCCTCAATCGAAAGCAGCTATCACTCCCCGATCGTTTACGCTGCAGACGCGAAAATCTCCAGATGAACGATTGGGATAGAGCCATCCGAGCCTTGAGCGCCGCTCGAAAAGTCTTGTGTTTCACCGGCTCCGGCATCTCTTCGGCAAGTGGAATTCCAACATTTCGCGACAAACTCACAGGCCTTTGGGAAAAACACGACCCTGAAAGATTGGAAACGGCACAGGCTTTTCGAGAGAACCCTCAACTGGTTTGGGGCTGGTATCTGTGGCGGCGCTCTCAAGCTGGCCAGGCCCAACCAAACGCCGCTCATCTTTCGATTAGTCGACTGGCGGCCACCGGCAAACAGGTTACGGTCATCACTCAGAATATCGATGACCTGCACGAGCGCGCGGGGTCTCAGAACGTCGTGCATTTGCACGGCAGCTTGATGAATCCGATCTGTTTTGCCTGCAAGCGTCCGGCGGTAATCACAACTGATCAGCTTCAGGTTTCTGCAGAAGGAGAATGGGTAGAGCCGCCCCGGTGCACACGGTGCAATGGGAAACTCCGACCTGGAGTTGTGTGGTTTGGAGAGGATCTGCCTGCTGGAGCCTGGAAAGCAGCTATGGCCGCCGTAAGGGATTGCGACACCCTGATCTCCGTGGGGACTTCAGGAGTGGTCAGGCCTGCGGCGGATATTCCTGAAATCGCACTGGCATCTGGCGCGACAGTTATCCACGTCAACATTGCAGACGTTTGCCTGAGGGCCCCAAATGAGTTGATGCTGATGGGGGCGGCCGCGCAGGTGTTGCCTGAGCTATTGCTGGCGACACCTTCGAGATAAAGCTGCAGCAGCTCAGCAGGAATGCGCGAAGGCTTTCACAGCGCTTACTTTGCAGGCCCTCGCGGCTTTGGCGGCCCTTTGGATTCGAATAGCAATCGGCTGTATGCATCCTCCAAGCCCTCCCGAGTTTGCTTGGGTAAGGCTGGTTTTTTCTCACGCACGGGCTTCGAAGACGGATTGGAAGGTGAGCCTGGCGGATGGAGCTGTTCGAAAGTCTTACGCTCCTCGGCTGTTAGGGATGAAACAAAAACCTTCTCACTCACCCGTGTAGCTCGATCGTCCTTGGTGAAGCTCAACACGTTGGAAGGCAACGGTACCGGGAACGGACAACGAAGGTCAGGTCTGGCTCCGGTTTTATTCTTATGAATGCTGATGCGAGTTAGCTCCTCGACATCGTCCCTACTGCTGGAGTACGAGGCTGAAAGGTATGCATTGTTGACGTCCTCCAAAGTCATCGTATGGCGACGGGCCGCACGGGCTTCTAAATACGCCACCTTGATCAGTTGAACCGCCAGACGCTTTATACCGAACGTCCAGCGATACAGCTCATGTACAAGGGCGGCTGGATCTGCAGATACGCGCCGTCCGCTCACCCGGATGCATTCTCGAACATATTCCTCCCAAGCCTTCGAGTCAGGATGGTCCGGCAGCATTACGCGCGGATCGGAAAGAAGCCGTTGCTTGTCCTCACTGTTCCTTGTCAGCAATTTGTGACCCAAGCTGTAGTTCGCCACATAGATCATCGGGACCCCAAGCCCTGCCATGGTGAGGAGGATATCCGTGACCCGGGCTACGCCTTGACCAGTGCTCTGATGCTGCATCTCTTCGAGCATCATTAGTGACACACCGTCACGATTGACCCTACGCCGGCACTCCGTCAGCAGCTTTGATGTGTTCGCTCTAACTCCCCTCGCGTCGCCGCCGAGGAAGTCTTCCAACAACTGCCTGCCGCCAGCCTTACCCCTTGCGCTGGCGTACCAGTACGATATTAAGGTATGCGGTTCATGGTAGTGGGCGGATGCATAAGGTGCAGGTCCAGGCATTACCTTCATCAGCGCACTGATAGTTTGGCTCTTCCCAACGCCAGCAAGGCCGGTGAGGCATATAGGAAACGCCTCATCCTCAGGGGGCTGATATAGCCGCCGCTGATATTGCTCGTCAGTGGAAAAACTCTCGGCTGAAAAGCTGCGCGCACGATCAACGCTGTCTTTTATGAAGTCCAAAGAAAACTGGCTGGGAAGGAAAATCGTCTTCAGGCCCTCTGACAAACGCTCAGCGGCCAATGCGGGGCTCAACTCCTCAAGACCGGTCACCGGATCAGGATGCACTGTAACCAACCGCCGGATATCAGCCAGCGTGTCCGGTCCGTCAAAGCGCGTAGAAAAGATGTTAGTCATGGCCTTTCCCCATCAACCGCTTCTGGTCAGCGGCATCACGCTCGGCCGCTCCACCCTTCGCAGGACGCCCCAGCTTGCGAATACCACTGTCCCAGGCTTTGCCTGTTGCGTGAAGAAACTGGGCATTGCGATCCTGGAGGATCGCGGGCTGTTCTTCACGAAGCTGCGCCTTGCCGCGCAACCGATTCTCATTGAGCACTTGAAGATCCGACAGCGAAATGTCGACACTGCTGGGGTGGACGCTCGCCGGCTTTACAAAGTCGAGTTCGTACAAGACGCCTTCTAACTCGATCCAGATGTGTCTGACACACATGGTCATCACATACGCTGTGACAGATATCTGGCCATTCAGCGCAATCCTGTCAAAAACTTCGGTATCAATCAGCTTTGAAGAGTTGTACTTGCGGCCATAAAAATAAACCCCACTCCTTTTGATTTGCGCCGGATGAGGAGTCAGGAATTCTCGCACGGCGTAGTCAAAACTAACCTCCGTTCCCGCATCGTAGCCAAGATCACTATAGAACTTGTAAATATTATGTGGGGTTGGACTAAAGCCCACCTCCAACATCTCAGGCGTCATCTTCCCCTCAGCATCTGAAGCATGGTTATCGTAAATAGCTTGAAGAATATGCCGCTTGGACATTTCGACAAAGTTGAGCGAGCTATGAAAATGTGTTGGCTGATCATTGTCAGACTTGTTCCGAGGGTGTGATGATTCAACCGTAGCTTTCGACTGACCCGAGTGGGTAGGAGTTAGCTCAAGCCTGGATAACCAACTCATCATTTCGCCACGAGCGACTGCTTCTGAACGGATGGGGACACCCATGGTAGAGCCGGGCCCACGGTCGAAGACGATGTTTTGTGGCAGACCGTAAGTTGGCCATTCCTCTTCTCTAATCGTCAATCCGAACAACGAGGCAAATTTGACCTTACTAATGGCCATCGAAAACAAGGCCATGCGGTAAGCGTCCATGTTCTCTTTGTTTTCGGAGAATCCCAAGGCGACGACGGCTCCAGACTGGCCACATACTCCTCGAACCACACAGGCCGAATCCATAGCGGACCCTTCGAGCAAGCCAGATATCTTGCCTTTGGGGTTATAACCGTCAAACTCAACAAGTTGGTTTACATTAACCAAGCCATGAGAAAAACTTCCAACAAAACCGGACTTCGCTCGAGCCCCGCTCGGACCTCTACGTGCTTTCCTATACGCCTTGGTGCTTATCACTTGACCGAGATAGTAATCGTACTGTCCTTTTGTTGGAAATGGCTTACCTTCAGGTTGATAAAACTTCTTTTTTCCTTTCGATGTTATTAAAGGAACACAACCGAATTCACCCACCAGCACGTCACCAAAAATCTCAGCGTCAGATTTTCTTTTATCATTATATTTAATGAATCCATTTACGATAGAAGCCTGCATTTCAGGCGTAGCAGGGAATCGGGATTTGAGTCCCGACTTAGGCGGCCTTCCCAATATTTTCCCGTCTGCTGCCTGTATCCTATTGCCTTTCCCGCAGCGGTCGAACTTGGGCATAAGCGCCCATTTCGAGCGGCCGAACACCAGATAGGTAAAAAACCAAAACCTCAACCGGGCTCCAACCAGTTTGGGGGACTGCTGATCGGCATGGGCGTTGATAATCGATTCAGGCTTGTCGCTCGAGAGAATATGCTCCGCATCTTCTACCAAATTAGCTATGGCGAGGTAACGCTTGTTAACCGTTTCATCGTAGCTTTTCTTCGGCCTAACTCGATATTTTTCCAATTGATCTACTGAAATACCGCTGATGGCCTTCAACCAGGGAGGTGTGGCGTCACTGCCACATTCCACAAGATCACCATTGGTCAACGCAAGATCAAATTCAGGCCGGGAAAACGTTAGCAAACTCGCAGTGGTGCCTTTTTCATCAAAAAATACAAGGCGCGCCCTGTTTGCCTTGCCGTCACTTGCAAGGAAATAGTATTCGACATCCTTCGTCAGCCCTTTAAATCCCTCAGGTGCTTTCAGCTTTGAGCCAGTGATCATTCGGGTAGTCCGGCAAAAAGTGAGCCATAAACTTGCAGAACATCTGGCGCATCCGTCACCAATGGATGATCGATAAGAATCGGGTCAAACAAACTGACCTGTAGCTTACGCTCCCATATGTCTTTGTAGATCTTCGTCAGAAACAGATCACGCCGGCCCCACCGCTGTCCGTACGTTAAGGCAACAGACGCTACTGGCCTCCCATGAGCGACACAGTCACCGACATCGTGCGAGAAGTCCTCGAGAAGATTAGATTCGAGGCTGATTTCGCGATCATGATAGCCATATAGAAGATCCAAGTTGGCCACCAAGACTGGGTCCAGCAGGTCCCTAGAAGCCCTCACAGTCCTGATACCTGCACTATGGTAGTACGCCTCTTCCAAGTCATGCCGCAAGCGAGCTTTCTCGCGGTCTTCTTTCTGTTTCGCTAGGCTCTTCAAGCTTCCCCGAGCGACCTCATCAAAATCCATCGCACTCAACTTCACTGTCCAGTTCACAGCGTAGGGGACTGAGCCTTGCGGTTGGATATAGAGAAGCAGATCACCCAGGTAGGGATGGGGAACCCTCTGGCGTTCACCATCACCGTACGTCACGACTACAGTCGCGTGTTTAAGCCCGATTTCCTCTGCTACTAATGATGTTCCCTTCACTGGCAGAAGTTCCAGTCCGGCAGCTAAAGGGTGCCCTTGAAGTGGATGAACGTGTGGAATCGGGCTGAGCATTTTCTGCTCGTGCAACTCAAATACATTGGGATTATAAAGAGCCAGTTGGGCGAAGATCCTTTCAGGTGTAGAAAGAAGATGCAGTGCTCGGCTAAGCTTCCTGCTATTAAGGCGGCAAATACGAGAGCCCTTGGGAGCTTCACCAGGGACTGCGTAAATTCCGGCTAAGTAGTTATCTCCCCACTTGAAGCGGCCTTGTCGACCTATAATGCGAAATAACGATTTTTTAAGATCCACTAATTTTATCCATCGTCCATTCAATCCTCAGCAGGCAGCGTATAACAGTCCACCTGTATCGGATGAATAAGCAGTCCAATAGCGCGTTGGCACGCCGAGGCCTATACCACGCGCAATTTACTTTTCTCGGGATGAGCGGAGCCGTGCAGGGCTTGACGCCCTACGCTAGTGAATGGACAATGGATTCGTCAGGAGTCGAAAGCTGACTTATCCTCAGAGGCCCAAGGTCACACTTGGGCCTTTGTCTATCTGGCTCCTGGGTCTTCTATCCAGTTTCCATTTTGTTTTCCTCAGGCCTGATTAATAGGCCGGCAACTATCTAATTTTAGCTGTCTGCACTTTGGCGGCTGCCTCTCCGTTAATTAGGCAGAGTTTTCATCGCTTGTTTGTCGTGCACTTTCAGTTCCAGTAATGCCTTTAGCAACCGTTACTTAACGCCGCATGGTAACGCCGAAAAATGGCAATTGACAACCGGAATAAATCAGCTAAGTTCCGCCTCCGACGGCGGATTTATGCTGAATTTCCAGTATTTTCGGTGCTTGGACGGCTAAAAACTGGCACGCCTAGATGATAAAGAAATTAAAAACTAGCGGTAGATGCCTACGGTTATGAGACCTCAGATTCGTGAATAACCATCCGCTGTTTAGGTGGAATGGATACGAAGCACGAGGTGTCGGCCGCTATACTAAACTCCTCTGACCCCGACTAGGAGGCCGCATGAGCGCCGCTTCAGGTCAGGAATGTGTGGCAGGGCCATTCCCTCGGCTGGACTGGCTACCCGACGAAACACTGTTCAGTTTGTGCAGTCGACAGCATCTGGTAATGGGTAACTTAAACCCTGCGACGACATCCACCGCTGTGTTGGGACTGCGTCAACAATTTATAAAACATGATATCCCCTGCGGAATTTCAGCGTTAGAACGAACTGGGTTCGAATACTGGGGCAGTGCAGAATCTATTCTTCTTAATCACACAATATTCCCACTATTCGTTCCATTTCAAAATAAAGTTAAAATTGAAGACGCGATAAGAACTGTAAAAAGCGATCGCCTTGATTCAATTAAATATCGACTTGGCCTGATATCAAGCGGCTTTGGCGCTGAACACCCGTTGAAAGCATGTCCGTACTGTATGCGCGAGGATGTGCACGCCCATGGCATAGCTTACTGGCACCTCACACACCAATATCCAGGTGTGCTGATCTGTCCACGCCATCAAGCTTGGCTCATGGCATCCACCAAAAGTAGACGGTGGTCGGGTCGGTTTGAATGGTCGCTACCTACCGAGGAATTCTTGATCGAACAGGCCTCATCTCAGAAACTCTGGTCACGTCCAGTTTTTTTGGCCTTGGCGAACAATGTCATCGACCTTGCATCCATCGGCCGAGCGACGTCCTTCGAACCTTGCGCCGTCGCCACGGCCTATCGAACAGCTTTACTCCAAGGGAGCAGATCTGCATCACTGCTCGACCGCACCGAGCCGCTTCGCCGCTTTCATCTTTTTGAATCATTGCCGGCAGACAAAAAAAGCTCAGAGTCATTTGTGAACCAGCTTGTCCGTCCCCCCCGTAGAAGCATTCATCCTCTGAAACATCTGATTCTGATTGATTGGCTATTTGATGACCTGCACTCGTTTCTAGAGGCCTATAAAGCTGAAGTGGCCAGATCAGCCCAGCAAGTGGCAAGCACTCCATCGCCGGCACCTGATAAGCGAGTCTCGCTATCAAGCTCAGGGGCTCCAGCCAAAAACGCTCCCAGGCCCAAACGACTAAAAGGCCAACTCAAAGAGGATCTGCTGTCAAAACTGGCTAAGGGCATATCGAAACAGGTGCTTTGTGAAGAGTTTCAAATCACTGTATCCACAATCAATAAGCTGCTACGTGCCCATCCAGCGACTTACGCCTTAGCACTTAAAGCTAGGCACCGCCGCGAGATTGATGAGCACAGGAGGCAGTGGCAACACCTACATGGTTTGTATCCTGAACTGGGAGTCCAGGCTTTGAGGAACACAATGCCTCCTCTCTACGCCTGGCTTTACCGAAACGACAAAGCTTGGCTGATCGCCGAAGAGCAAACCTTCGCCAAACCTGCGCACGTGAACAAGCACCCTGTTGACTGGGAGGCCCGGGATTATCGGCTACTGAGCATGTTACGAACGGCGTGCGAGTCGATCGCTTTACCGCAGCGCGGTCCGGTCACAATGGCACAGCTGTACGTCATGATCCCCATGCTCTCGACTTGCCTGGAAAATCGGGACCGATACCACGAGTCCAGAGCATACTTGTCGACGGTGATGGGTCGCTCTAAGCCGAAAGATCTCCTCGACCACGGAGAGGGCATCAATGGATCCGAGCGGACGGTAGCTAAACGTTGAACAAGCCCGAAGGCTACGAGCTCTGCAGCCAGCGTCTTTTCGCAGTCGGGCGGGCCGAAGAAGATCACCTTGCCTGCGGCTTCATGCAGTAGCTGCGCAGCCGTCTTTCGCCGGAAGCGGTAATTTCAATTTTTTTTCAGTTTTCGGCCTTCGTATTGGTCAGGTCGACATCGAGGAGACATAAATAGTCGGTACCTATGAAAAACATTTCCATGTTCGACTATTTCGCGTTCCTCTTCCTGTCCCTCCAAATTCTGGCCCTCGACTGGGCCGACCAGGTTAAACCGTACCTTCCCCTGTTCCAGTTTCTCGGGATCCTGGTAACCATCGTCGTCGGTGGGTTCGCCGTGGCCGGGGTCATTCATCACTGGTGACCTCGATTTGTTGACGCTTACGCCGAATTGATCCGCGCGCCGACGTAACACTGATCGACATCCGACCGGAACAATTCCAGCACAGCCAATGGTTCGCAAGGGATTAGACTAGTTCAATGACATCTCCGCAACTGGGTTAATTCGACGGCGGCGCCAACAGCTATACGTTGGAATGTTCGGTGGTCTGAGTGCCAGATGAGTGGCGAGATTACGCCGTTACGTCGACTTGCCAGCGGAGTACGATTGGGAAAAAGTCCGAATCGAGGTGGTGTTGTGGAAAAAGACGAGATCCGGGGCAGAATTCTCGCTAGAGAGCAGGAAATGCTCGCTCAAGCCAAGAACGACATTTTAGGATGCGGCGACTTCCTGCCTGTTAATAGGCTTGCACAGCATTTCAATGTTCGCGCTGAAATACTTACTCCAGCCTTGGTTGAGTGGGAGGTAGGCAATCGAATTTTCTCGATCGAACATCAAGGCTGTAGTCTGTTCCCCTGTTATGCGTTCTCCACTCAAGCTGGGCTCACCCCTTATCCAGAATTGAAAGAAATAATCTCTATTCTCTCTCCTACCAAAGACAGCTGGTCGATGGCGTTCTGGTTTTTTTCGCCAAATGGAATGCTTGGAGGCAAACGTCCACGAGACTTGTTTTCCACGGATGCGGTCCGTGTGACCTTAGCCGCGCAAGACGAGGTGGATGGGATCATTCACGGCTAGATGCGCCGCTGCTTGAATGGATGCCTCAGCTTTGAGGATTCGTGCCAGGAGCAGGTCTAATATCTTCCGACCGCTGTTGTCCTTGCCCCCCTTAGCGTGAAACAGCAATCGGCCATTCATCGACCTCCAACCAGATACGGTTCCAAATAGACCGATGCGAAATTGCACTCCACTTGACCACCCGTTTGCATTCGACCTGACCAGTCATTTGCATTTGTTCTGACCACCAATTGCATCGGATTTGACCAGCTTGCTTCGTGGCCATGACCGGCAGAGAACGGCCAATAGCGGTCATTTGGGCGCTCGAAATCCGCTCTACTTCGAAAGCCCGGGTGCGCCCTCGTCTATCCCACACAAAATCCTCTCTAGCTCAGGCCGCGTCCACTTCTCCCAAGGAAATACATCCCGTTGATCGCCGCTGTGCCAATGCTCGCCCGCATCAAATGCCTGGTAGATAGAAAATGCCGGCTCGGGCATCTCCGCGTGCATGGACAAATCGACGATATCGCTGATTACAATATTCATCACCTCATCACAGTAGTGAAAATCGCGGGTGCCCGTAATAAACAGTCTGGCCATTGAGATCGCCAATTGATTCAAAAGATCGCGACTGTCGATCTGTAGGTGCTCACAAATGACACTTAATTCCGTGTTGGGGGCTTTTTCAATGACCCCAAGTACGTAATGAAGGTTGGCATCACTCAGACCTGTGGTCATGGGATCAAAATACTCGTGAATTGAGTAGTGCGATGGATTCAGGACAAGCCTGTTAGAAAACATACTGCCAGATGTGCTGCTGAACGTCCGCTATGGGTTGTGGATTCAACCGGTCGATGCAACAGATTGGCTAAATCGTTCAGCGGCGACAGCTTGGCTACGCCATCATCACCCACTGATGCCTAATAGCCATTATGCGCAAGAAGTTGCGCACTATTCCACGAAAAACCCCTCCAACATCGTTGAGAGCCATGCCCGCCGTGGCCTGTAGCCAGGTGCGCAAGAAGTTGCGCACTACTGCGCAACTTCTTGCGCACTTTGAGGGGGCTTTTCCCTTCAAAATCACTTAAGCGATTGAAAACCTCGGCCATCCCCCCGGTTTACACAGCCCTCAACATTTCTGGCACGGACCTTGATAACAGTCAGGCACCCACCGGGCGATACCGCCTCCCGGGCACTCTTACTTTATTCAGCAAGGAGCACATCCATGGCTACTCCAGCGTACATGTCCGTCACTGGCGAAAAACAAGGTCTGATCACTGCCGGTGCGTTCACCGCCGACTCGGTTGGCAACACCTACCAGGAAGGTCACGAAGACCAGGTCATGGTTCAGGCTTTCAACCACGACGTAATCATCCCGCGTGACCCGCAGTCCGGCCAACCGACCGGTCAGCGCGTACACAAACCAGTTGTGATCACCAAGGTCTACGACAAGTCTTCGCCACTGCTGCAAGCGGCTCTGACCTCGGGCGAGCGCATGAGCGAAATCGTTATCCAGTGGTTCCGTACTTCGGCCCAAGGGACCCAAGAGCACTACTACACCACCAAACTGGAAGACGCGATCATCGTCGCCATCAACAACAAAATGCACAACTGCCAGGATCCGTCGAACTCCCACTTCACGCACCTGGAAGAAGTACAGTTCACCTACCGCAAAATCACCTGGACCCACGAAGTATCCGGTACTTCGGGTTCCGATGACTGGCGTCAGCCAGTCGCTTAATCGCGGCTGACCGCTTCACGCATCGGCCAGCTCTGCTGGTCGATGTTGTTTCCGCCTTTCCAGAATTTGCGTCTGCTGATCCTTTGATCGGGTATTGGTTTACGCCGCAGCACTGCAAGAGGAACAAGGGATGTTCGCGCCGGCCAATCAGACTCACTTTGCCCTGACTATCGAAGGTCTGGATAACGATCTCCAGGTGCTTGCCCTGCAAGGTCGGGAAGCCATCAGCCAGCCTTTTGTGTTTGAGGTGGAGCTGGTCAGTGAACAGCCGTCCCTTGACCTCGAGACCCTGCTGCACAAACCGGCCTTCTTGCAGCTCTCGCCTGACGGCAGCGGCATCCATGGCCAGATCTATCGCGCCGCCCAGGGTGATTCCGGCAAACGCCTGACCCGCTACGCGGTGACCCTGCGCCCGCAACTGTCCTACCTCGCGCACCGCATCAACCAACGCATCTTCCAGAACCTCAGCGTGCCGAAAATCATCGGCATGGTCCTTGAAGAGCACGGCATCCAAAGCAATGCCTACGAATTCAAAGTCGGGGCGATTTATCCCGAGCGCATCTACTGCGTTCAGTACGATGAATCGGACCTGCAATTCATCCAGCGCCTGTGCGAGGAAGAAGGTATTCACTACCACTTCCAGCACAGCGCCACGGCCCACAAACTGGTGTTCGGCGATGACCAGACGGTGTTCCCGAAACTCGCACCCGTGGCCTACCAGCAAGACTCCGGCATGGTCGCCAACAACCCGGTGATCAAGCGCTTCGACCTGCGCCTGGAAACCCGCACCAGCCGCACCACCCGCCGCGACTACGACTTCGAAAAACCACGCATCACCCTCGAAAGCGAAAACCGCGGCGACGCCCTGCCCGACCTCGAAGACTACGACTACCCCGGTCGTTTCATCGACCGCGAGCGCGGCAAACACCTCGCCAAGCGCAACCTGGAACGTCACCGCAGCGACTTCCAACTGGCCGAAGGCAAAAGCGATCAGCCGTTGCTGGTCAGCGGCCATTTCCTGGCCCTGACCCAACACCCGAAAGCCAAATGGAACGACCTGTGGCTGCTGACCGAAGTCCTGCACGAAGGCAAACAGCCGCAAGTGCTGGAAGAGTCAGTGACCAGCGACACCACCAGCCTCAAGGGCGATTTCCACCAGGGTTACCGCAACCGCTTCCAGGCCACGCCGTGGGACGTGCCGAACCGACCGCCGCTGACGCAGAAGAAGCCGCGCATCCTCGGCAGCCAAAGCGCCGTGGTCACCGGGCCAAAAGGTGAAGAGATCCACTGCGACCAGTACGGCCGCGTCAAAGTGCAATTCCACTGGGACCGCAAAGGCCAGGCCGACGACAAGACCAGCTGCTGGCTGCGCGTCTCCTCCGCCTGGGCCGGCGCCCACTACGGCGGCATCGCCATCCCGCGGATCGGCATGGAAGTGCTCGTCACCTTCCTCGAAGGCGACCCCGACCAACCGCTGATCAGCGGCTGCCTGTACCACAAGGAAAACGTCGTCCCGTACCCGCTGCCGGCGAACAAAACCCGCAGCACCTTCAAAACCCTCAGCTCCAAGGGCGGCGGCGGCTTCAACGAACTGCGCATCGAAGACAAGAAAGGCCAGGAACAAATCTTCCTGCACGCCCAGCGCGACTGGGACGAAAACGTCGAACACGACCAGAAAATCCGCGTCGGCAACGAACGCCACGACACCGTCGAGAAAAACAGTTACAGCGAATTCAAGGCCGAAGAACACCACACCGTCTACGCCGACCGCAAAGTCGAGGCCCGCGCCAACGACCACCTGACCGTCGGCGTCAATCAGCACATCAAGATCGGCACCGGGCAATTCATCGACGCGGGTCAGGAGATTCACCTGAGCAGCGGCATGAAAGTCGTGCTCGAAGCGGGCAGCGAACTGACCCTGATCGGTGGCGGCAGCTTCATCAAGATCGATGCCGGCGGCGTGACCCTGAGCGGGCCGGTGATCAACATGAACTCCGGGGGTGGGCCGGGAAGCGGGACGGGGGCTGCGCCGTTGTTGCCGGGGGTGTTGAAGCAGGCGGATGCGGATAAGGCGGGTGCGGTGTTGACCCCGGCGCAGATCAATACGTTGAAACGCAATGCGCCGTTTTGTGAAGAGTGCGAGAAGTGCAAGGCAGGTGCTTGTGCGATCTGATCTGTTGACTCCGCAAGCGTGGTTGGCGGACAAGCCATTGCAGGCAGGTGAACGCCTGTACCTGATCGTTAGTGCTGCCAGCGATGCCGAGCCGCTGAAGGCCTTCTACCAGCAAGAGATGGCACCAGAACTGATACCTATCTGGGGTGGCACGCCTTACGCCGATTGGCAGCCAGTCATGCCCTATCTCGCCGAGCTGAAGCCAAACGCCGGTTTTTTGCAATGGATTACCGAAACCGAGGCTGAGGATTGGGGTTGGCTGGCAGTGTCCACCAGCACGGCGGACGTGGTGTTTGAACATCTGCGCAGTTTGACCCAGGTCCGTACGCCCGATGGTACCGAAGTGTTTTTCCGGTTCTGGGATGGGCGGCATATTTTTCCGATTCTTGAAGGACTCGGTGCCGGGGCTGGTGAGGTTTTGCCAGTGTTCGACCGCTACCTGATCAATGGCCAGACACTGGACGTGGGACCGAGGGGCGTACCACCGGCGAAGAAGTGGCCGTGGTGGGAAGTGCCGCAGGCGTTAGTCGACACACTGGCAGAGAAAGACCACACCACCGTCGTCGAAAACTTGATGCAGTGGTTGGGAGAGGATTGCCCAGAACTGTTCTTCGCCTTCCCCGAAAGTAACCTGCGCCACAAGGTCGAGCGCTTCGTGCGCCAACAATCCAATACAGAAGATATGGCAGAGCGTCTTGCTGCTGAGCTGACAAAGGAAGTCACGTCATGATTGATCCCATCGGTAATTTGGTTATTCGAGTTCTCGACGCCAAGACCCCAGACGTGAATGTCATTCTCAAGGACTTCAATAATTGCCTAACCGAATACAAAACCTGGGCCGACGGTTTCTGGACAGGCTGGGCAATGGATGTCGATCAGAAGTTCAAGGTAGGCAACGAAGTCAGCGTTACTGAGCGCAAGACCAAGACAGGGCCGGTTGAAACCTTTGCCACCTGCCCGTTGATGGGTGATTTCACCCTCATCCATATGTTTGAGAGCGCTCGGTACGTGCCCATCGGCAATACACCGGTCAAGCTCGAACCCGTCAAAAAAGCGATGTTCGGCGGATACGACGTTGTCGGCCCGGTGATTCCTGCGACTATCGGCCCGAGCGGCATTGAAGTTATCAAGGGCTGCAAGCCGGGTCAGATGTACCGCATCACTTTTTTCCCTAATGTTTCTGAAAGCAACGTCAAAGCGCTGTACGACTCATACCAGGGTGTCATCGGCAATCTTGACGGCTGGTTGAAAAGCGAGTGGTCGAGTAAGTTCCAGCCGCAGTGGGCGAGCTACTCGGCGACAGACCGGGCGGGGCGCTCGCTCATATTGATGCAGTCTGCACTCGATAGTCTTGAGAAAGCGCTTCTGGGTCTGTGGGATGACATCAAAAGCCTGTTCGAACTGTTAGCCGACCCCTTTAAAAATGTGGAGAAACTTCTTCAGTACCTGAGTGAGGAAGAAGTCAAAAAACTCTACTCAGCGTCTAAAGAAGCGATTGCCACCGGACTGCTGATTCTCAGCGACGAACCGCTGATGTTCATCTACCTCTCAGCCATTATCGCGTGGGTTGGCATGCTGCCGCCGCAAGTCTGTGTGGAAGTAATTACGGCCATAGGTGCTTCCTTTCTGATCAACGTGGTGCTGGGGATTTGCCTATCGGGCGGTCTCGGGCTGGCGATTCGTGTTGGCACAAAAACCTTGGCCAAGGTCCAATCTGGCACAGCGGTAAAAATGCTGGAGGAGCTCGCGGAAAAACTCTTGGCCGCGAGTAAGGGACACGCCTTGAAGGCTCACGGCGAAACCGTGAAACCACTGTTGGCCAGTGCGCAAGGCGTACCGATGAATGCCGCGAAAAAGGCCGCATTGAAAATCGAGCAAGCCACCACAGCCACTGCCAAAGGTCCGGTGCCAATCACCAGCGACACGCCTTCCTTGCTGGAAAAAAACGCCTCGGCATTTGCTCGAAAAAAAGCAGAAAAACAATTCGTCCTGGAGCCAAAGGAAAAGGTCAGCGATGCGCCGGCCCAGTCAAAAACGCCCGACGAAAAGAGCTCAACCTGCGCCAAGAAAACCTGCACCAACAATTGCCCGGTTTCCATGGTTACCGGTGAAGAGCTACTGACGCTGACCGATGGTCAGCTCGATGGGCTACTACCTTTCGAGTGGACTCGCCTTTACCGCACCAGCGCCGCAGAAATTGATTGCGGCCTCGGTTACGGCTGGAGCCATGCACTTGCCCAGCGGGTAGACATCAAAGATGAAGAGGTGGTCTGGACCGACCACGAAAACCGTATCACCACGTTCCCGTTACCGAGTGTGCAGCGTCCGGCGATCACCAACAGCCTGTCGGAAGCAGCGATTTTCCTGGGTGATGATCCCTCTGAACTGATCCTCACCCAGGCCGGAGAACGTGCCCAGTTCTACCACTTTCGCTACAACAGCAAGGGCGCCACGCTGATCGCCATCAGCGACAACTACGGCAATCGCCTGCACATCACCCGTGACATTCACGGGCGAATCAAGCGCGTCGATAACGGCGCCGGTCGTGCCCTTCTCGTGCGATACGACCGCAAGCACATCGTCGCCATCGACTACCAGCAGTTCATCCCGGCCGACAACCTGGAAGACGCCTGGAGCACCATCCAGACCCTGGTCACCTACAGTTACGACACCCGGCACCGCCTGATCGAAGCCAAAAACGCCGCCGGTGAAGCCGAGCGTTATGCCTACAACGACCAGAACGTCATTCTTGAGCGGCAACTCGCCGGTGGCGCCAGTTTCTACTGGGAATGGGAAAGAGAAGGTAGATCGGCGCGCTGCATCCATCACTGGGCAAGTTTCTCGCAGATGGACGCGCATTACGCCTGGGATGACAAAGGCAGCGTCACGGTTACCAATGCTGACGGCAGCGAAGAGGTCTACACCCACGACGATAAGGCGCGACTGGTCGCCAAGGTTGATCCGGACGGTGCGGAGCACCTCAAGGCCTACGACGAAAACGGCCGCCTGATCGCCGAGAAAGATCCACTCGGCGCCGTCACCGAATACCAATACAACGAAGCAGGCCGACTGATCGCGGTTATTCCGCCCGAAGACACCCCGACCTCTTATGAGTATTACCACGGCTACGTCCGTGTGGTGAATCGTGGCCCGGCGAAGTGGATATATTGGCGCAACGACCAAGGCGATATCACCGAACAAATCGACCCGGATGGTAATTCAACCCACTACAACTATGACCGCCAGGGCCGTCTTCTAGAAATCCGTCATCCGGATGGCAGCCGTCATCAACTGGGCTGGAACAACCTCGGCCAACTGCTCGAAGAACAGTTGCCCGATGGTGGCCAGCGCAAGTACCGCTACGACGCGTTGGGCCGGCAGATCACCCGTCAGGACGAAAGCGGCGCAATCACCCAATACCAATGGGATGCGGCCAACCGGCTCGCGCAAATCACCCTGCCCGGTGGCGCTACGCGCGCGTTCACTTACAACCCATACGGCCGCGTCACCGCCGAACGTGATGAGCTGGGCCGAGTCACCCGTTACGAATATGCCGATAACCTGCACCTGGTCAGCCGCCGCATCAACCCGGACGGTAGCCAACTGCGCTATCGCTACGACAACGCACGTCTGCTGCTCAGCGAAATCGAAAACGAACGTGGCGAGCATTACCATCTTGATTACTACCCGAACGGCCTGATCCAGCAGGAAACCGGCTTCGACGGTCGACGGACCGCCTACGAGTACGACCTTAACGGTCAGTTACTAAAGAAAACCGAGTTCGGTGATGACGGCAGTGAGCTGATTACCGAATACCAGCGCGACGCCGCTGGCCGCTTGCTGGTGAAAGCCCAGGCTGATGGCGAGGAAATTCACTACAGCTACGATGCCCTTGGTCGCCTCGTCAACGTAGACGACGGCAACTGGCCGCTCGCTTACGAATACGACCTGCAAGACCGCCTGATCACCGAGCACCAAGGTTGGGGAACCCTGCGTTACGAGTACGACACCGTAGGCCAACTAAAACACTGCCGCCTCCCAGACGGCAGCAAGCTTGATTATCGCCACCAACGAGGCGGTCAACTGAGCAGCATCGACCTCAACGGTTCACGCCTGACCACTCACCAGTTCAGCGCAGGTCGCGAACAGCAGCGTCAACAGGGTCTGTTGCTCAGCCAATACCAATACGATGAACAAGGCCGCCTGCAAGCTCACAGCGTCAACCAGCAGGATCGCAACCTGTTCCAGCGTCGCTACGCTTACGATGCCAATGGTAACCTCGCCGGCATCGATGACAGCCGAAAAGGCAATCGTAGCTATCATTACGACCCGCTCGACCGGCTGATCAACGTTCGTGGCACCACGCCGGAAAGTTTCGCCCATGACCCGGCAGGCAACCTGCTCGGCCAAGGTGATCAGCAGGCTGCAAGCCTGGCCAACGTCAAAGGTAACCGCCTGCTGATGCAGGGTGATCGACATTACGACTACGACGCCTATGGCAATTTGAGCCGTGAGCGCCGCGGCACCGGGCAAAAGCTCGTCACCGAATACCGCTACGACTGCCAACACCGCCTCATCGGTGTCAGCCTCCCCAGCGGCAGCATCGCAAGCTACAAGTACGACGCCTTCGGCCGCCGTATCGCCAAAACCGTCGACAGCCAAACCACAGAGTTCCTGTGGCAAGGCGAACGCCTCATCGCCGAAAGCGCCAATAACCGCTATCGCAGCTACATCTACGAGCCGGGCTCCTTCCGGCCTTTGGCGATGCTCGACGGTGAAGGCCCGCTCAAAGCTGAGCCGTTCTACTACCAACTCGACCACCTCGGCACGCCGCAGGAACTCACCGATTACAGCGGAGAGATCATGTGGTCGGCGAAATACCGCGCCTATGGCAACCTCGCCACCCTTGATGTGGCGGAAATTGATAACCCGCTGCGCTTCCAGGGCCAGTACTTCGATGCTGAGACGGGCTTACATTACAACCGGCATCGCTACTACAATCCTGGCACTGGGAGGTATCTGACTCCAGATCCAATCAAGCTAGCGGGTGGATTGAACAACTACAGATATGTACCCAATCCAACAGGTTGGGTCGATCCTTTAGGTTTGGAAACAATACCAGTAGTCTGTCCCGGCGGCCCAAACTGTACTCCTAAAACAAAGTCCTTAGAGGAATTGGTTCCCGGCGGTAGCATTCCAAGTGTCAAAGATGGCGCATTTAATAAGTGGTTCAATGAGTTGACTCCAGACGAATTTGATACGGTTTGGTCCAACAAAACCTATCAGGACTCCATTAAAGCCAGATTGAGGTACCCAGGTGGAATGCACGAATGGCACATGGTTTCGAGAGCGGATACATTCAAGCGCTGGGGAGTGAATGCAGAACAAATTTATGAGCTACGGTCCGCAATTTCAGATGTGAAATTTGTCAATCCTGCTGGGCACCATGGCGGTAAAGGCTCGACGAAAGCGCATAATGAAATCCTAGACATTATCGACAACTCCAAAGATCACAGTGAATTCCGAAAAGGCCTAAATGAGTGGGCTGGACGGCGATTGGAAGGCGGTGCCGATGCTCTACCTTCAGGACTAAAAAATTGAGGAAACAAAAAATGGGCTCGAAAAAAATCGTTTCTATTTGGACGGCAAACACCGATTGGGAACCGTCTACTCTTCGAGATGTGATGAGCCCAGAGTATTCTGACGACGGAGACTTTCTTGGCTCTGAGTTCAGCAAGGCTTTCTCACTTGGTTTTGTTGACGATGACGCTGTCGAAGCAGATAAAATCGAGCCAACCAATTCTCTAATTAATGCAATTGACGGATGCTCATACGACCTTGACATCGCGTCTGACATGAAAAATAAAAACACTCCTCTGACCGATGTGCCTATAGACACCATAGTTGCAATCTACGACTACTCCTTCTCGGGCACTCCCCAAAACACTAAAATCAGAAATAATCTATTTACATACCGAGGAAGCTTTGAATACCAAGACTAAACTCTCAGAGAATAGAGAGTAAGGGATAGATATATTTTTGCATTCTAAAATAAATCTGTCCCTGGGAAATCCCATTGATGTTAATCCGGAGACTTCGACTCGTATACCAGGAAACCGATGAAAGTGAAAATTGATAAGAGCCTCTAACTAGAAGTAAAAGATCTTATTGTCGCACTGGTTATTGGTGATTTTGATAAAATTTCCGGCAAAAACTGGTATGGAAGACTCAACGAACCGGATATTAATGCAAGAATCTCCGAGTACGGCAATACATTGGCATTACCTCCAGCGTCTTTCGTAGAAAAGAAAGATACTTATGAGTACAAGGATGGCTCTGGCTTAGCCCTCGATATACCACTGTGGACAAAGGAGGAAGGAATGAGCGACCTGACTCTTTCCCTTGTGTTGATATATGACGAAACCAAAGTGAAGCTTCAAATGAATGACCTTCGTGTTCTATGAAAACCTGTATGGGGTTCCTCAACAGCTTCAGCTGCAACACTCAAGGCAAAATAGAAATGGCCGCTAAGTCATAAGACTCACCTTTCAACCTTAAAAGGCAAAGGTCGAGAAGCAGTACACCCTTACGGACATAGCCAACACCCAGATGCGCCTGTAGATAGGGAACTCTTTAGGAAAGAAGTCCCACAATATTGGAAAGACCGAGCAGCAGAGACCGCGAAATGATCCCGAATGAGCTGATTCAACTTATTGAAAAGCAACTTGGTGATATCCACCGGACAGATAAACGCTCCGTTACCGAAGCACTAACAACACTGAATATAAGTTTAGATAGTGAGCTGTCAGAGTTTTTTTTAAATTACACGATAACTTTTTTCAGAAGTGATTCTTCGGATGAAGAGCTATGTGACATCGCCGACCCAACCAATGAGATAGAAGCAGGCACCAACTTTATTCATGAGGTATGGGAGCTGCCAGAAAATTTCATTTGCCTCACAAGTGTTCAAGGTGAAGGGTGCTATCTATATGAAAAAAATAGCGGGGAGGTTTTAGATTTTAGCCTTGCTAACCGAGATGATTTTTTAGCTGGAAAACAGCAGCTAAAATGGAGCGGATTTTTTGAGTTTCTTACTTGGTACTTATCTTAAAAATAAAACCAGCCGGAACAATTTTATACAGGGCAATGAGTCTGGGTGTCGGGCTCATGTGTCGCTGGCGAGTAGTCACTAGCCGCGGGGTTGACCAAGTTGAAGTGTAAAGGCATTACTCTGCAGCTAATCCCGGAGTTGCCATCCACAAGTGTCAGCTAGGGGGGGCGGGTTAGTGATGAAGTCAGAGGCGATTCAATGCTTGGCCCGCGAGTTTTGTAAAGTCCCCCTACATCGCTTTTACCGAAACCACTTCCACAAACCTGAATTTCTTCTTGGCCGCCTTGGTAGCTTCCTGCTCTGCTAGAAGGGTGCTCAGCGTATCCGCCTCATGGACCATTTCGTGAGTCTTGCCCTCAAATTCATTGCACACCCGAAGCGTTACCCTCAACCTGGGCGTGAAAGCTTTGAGGACCTTCCTTTTCTCCGCGGCCTTTGTCGGCGGTATGATCGCGACACCCGAGAGGGTGTCTTGCACAGGTAAGGCAGTAGTCTGCGCAAGGGGCTCTGCACCGCCGAACAGCGCGCGGCGCATCTCTTCTTCAGTCAGTTCTTCGTTCATGCAATTTCTCAGAAGGGTGTTATCTCCAAACGTCCTGATTCTATCAGCATGACCGGTCTCAACAGCTGTGAATCTCTGGGACAAAACCCTGAATCAGCCCTGAACCAATGACGGTAGGACCGATCAATTTGGTTCGTTTGTGCAGCCCATACGGCTTGCCGATGATAAGCAGACGTTCACAGAGGGCTGATATCGACCCATAGCTGCCCTTCGCGGAAGACAGCTAACGGCCAAGAGCGGACACCCGTCCAAGGCTGAGCCAGAAGAAACAGGCAGCAGTAGTGATCGCTTTCACCCCGCCATGGTCAATCCTTCGCATACCGTACCCACGGGCCCGCACCAAGGCCGCGCAGCCCTCACCGAACAGATACGCAGATTTCGATATATTTAGCCCGTCAGCGCGGATGAGCGTGCGTGCAAGGGCTTGTTGACTTCAATTAACGCCACCACCACCATGCGATCCAATCGCAACGAAGGAATTTTCGATGGACCCGTCAGTTAAATGGTTGCTGTTGGAAGGAATGGTGCCGCTCATTGGAACTGCAATACTTTACTGGGCACTTCTCCTGTGTTTCACAATTGCGGAATCCACGTCCTTCACATTCAAATGGGGCGAAGCAGTAGATTCTCTTGGATGGTTGTATGGCGCAGCTGTACTCGCTATCCAGGCGGCAGTGAAGGGGTGGGATAGCAAAGCGACTGGCCTCATTCCCACAGGCTGTTCGGCGATTGCGATCGCATGTTTTCTGATGCTGATTACGGCCATGTTCTCAAAAGCCGCAGACGCTACCTGGAAGCCAGGTAAGCGAATGAAAATAGGTGCTACATTGATTACAGTGGTGGTACTTGGTGCGGGCTTTCAGACACACAGGCTAATGTGCTGCGCCGTTGGAGGTGTCCAGTGAGTGAAGTAAAGACGAGAGACGGCGAGTCTAGGATCTCCGAAGACGAGCTCAGATTGGTTTCTGCGGAGGAGATTGAGGCAATCGTTGACGACGTTCTCGAGGAAAAAAAGCCAACCCTGACCCAAAAAGAAAGGGAGGTGTTGATCCAGAAGGTCATCAGTAAGGCCGATCGGAATGCGCATTACGTTCGAACCCGCAGTGCTAGAAAATTGCGTGCTGCGAAAAAGGTCAGGCAGGAGAGGGTCGCCGAAGTGGCTGGCTCGCTTGCTTTAAGTGTTGGAAGCTCGGCGGCGGCTGGACTGGCTGCAGCAGTGGTAATGCCCTCCGCTCCCTTTATAGCAGTAGCAGGAGCGGTAGCAGGATTCGTTGGCGCATGGATTGTCAGGAAGCGCGATGAAGATGCTAAAAGAAGCTAAAACAAGGACCGCCGCTAGGCGGTTTTTTGTTACTCGAAACATACCAACCTTATCGCCAATCAAATCGCTGTTACACAGGAGCAGCGACTGACAGGCTTCAGTTCCCTAAGCAACCAAACCTCTGTGGCCATCTTTGATGGACCCGTTCCCCCCAGATGATTATCCCCCGTCGCGACCGGCTGCAATGGGTCGTGCTCTGCCGGTCACGGTCACGGTCACGGTCACGAAGCGTAGTGGTTCAACTCGATGCAAATGGCTGGTCAGGTCAGAATGCATCTGAGTGAGCAAATCTGCGCATTCCCCCAACTTGGGTGTTCAACAGAGCGAAAGGTCATCAGGTTCTGATCGACTTGATCTACCCACGCTTGGTTACCAGTCACTGTTTTTTTTCGGATTAGGACCAGTGGGTGTTGGCTTCTTGGAAACATCCCGCCGGCCTGAAGCACGCTGGCGCTTTTTGCCTTCCATACGAATGACCTGCAGCGGGCTGGGTCGAACCTCTTCCAATAAAGAACTTAAGCGCTCTAGCTCACCAATTGCCCTAAGTACAGCTACTAGGTTTATCAAGGTGCCCTTTCCCTGATTTAGCAACGCATGCAGCGTTTGACGGCTCATTCCAGCATTCTTGGCCACATCCTCCAAGCTTACGTTCTTCTTCAGCCGAATGGCTTGAACATGCGCCACTATGGCGCCAGCAATAGCTTGATCGGATGATACTTTAAGTCTCATAGCGTCAGTATTCCTAGACGTTAAGTAGATATAATGGCTTTTGCGTCATTAATTCTGGACGTTGCATGTCGACGACTTGGGGCGCTCCTGAGAGGGCTTTACACACATCAATAAGCAGAAATTGTTGGTTTGAGTTAAATCAGCGCCAAATATCGCATGGCAAGGTGGTGTGTATTAAGTTGCCACACCACCTCGACGGGTGATGGCAGCAACCTCGGTGAATTGTCATCCTTGGACGACTCGGGACACCTCTTCCCTCGCCGCTGAGAGCACGCCTAAGGGATTGGCCGAGAGCACTTCCTTCGGCCGCTTCCCGCCGAGGAAGGTCTTTGGCGACGCAAACCAGAACGCCATTGCCCATCCGTCCTTACAGCTGCAATTAGCCAACGGCAGACTGTCCTAAACGACAAAACTCGATTTGTTGTTGCAGGCCCCGACCGAGCTGAGCCCCGTTCTGTAAATTCGAATAAACGAGAGTAATCAGCTCGGTGAAATTCACGCCAGTTCAAAAAACTGGTGAGTTAGGCGAAGCACTATTTCATTCGCGTCAACGTCGTCAGTCGGTTCGACCGCAAACGCGATAGCTCGCGCTAGCGATGCACCCCCCCGGTGTCAGGATAGTTGTCGCCTCTCCGATTTTTCCTTAAAAAGC
The DNA here is from genome assembly GCF_059695935.1 of Pseudomonas sp. LBUM1660. Taxonomy (NCBI): domain Bacteria; kingdom Pseudomonadati; phylum Pseudomonadota; class Gammaproteobacteria; order Pseudomonadales; family Pseudomonadaceae; genus Pseudomonas; species Pseudomonas sp. LBUM1660. The sequence continues at coordinate 6,391,247 of NZ_CP166795.1, forward strand.
ATATCGGGGGCGGAAAGAGACTGGTCGTGCCGTACTATTCACCTGAACGCAGAGCCGCATTACTCAAGATGCTGCTTCCCCCGCAGAACCTGTCGATGGCCGAGGTTTCCCGGCGCGAAGGGGTCAGCGAAATGTCTTTGTCCAACTGGCGCAAGCAGCTCAGTTCTGAAGGAAGTGCAGTGTCCGAAAACAAGTCGTTGGCCGAAAACTGGTCAGCCGAAACCAAGTTTGCTGTCGTGCTCGAAGCCGCCGGTTTATCCGAGATCGACCTGGGTGAATACTGCCGCCGCAAAGGCCTTTACCCTGAGCAAATTACGGCCTGGCGGCAGGCCTGCATCAACGGTCAGAAGGCAGATAAAGCCCAGCAAAAAGAAGATCGCGAGCAAGCTCGCAAAGACAAGAAACGCATCCAGGAACTTGAGCGCGAACTGCGCCGCAAAGACAAGGCGCTCGCTGAAACAGCCGCGTTGTTGGTGCTGCGAAAAAAGCTCAACGACTACTGGGGGACGAACGACAACGAGGACAACTAACGTCTTTGCCAGAGCGCCAGTTGCTCGTTGCCTGGCTGGGTAGCGCGGTCGCGGCAGGCGCCAGAAAAATCAGGGCCTGCCGGGAAGTCGGTCTATCGCTGCGAACCTTGCAGCGGTGGACTGAAACAGACGTTATCCCGGCAGATGCCCGAACGACTGTCACACGGCCAACACCGCGAAATGCACTGAGCGAAGTCGAGCGTCAGACCATCGTGACGCTGTGTAACAGCCCGGAGTACGTCCACTTGCCGCCGAGCCAGATCGTGCCACGACTGGCCGATCAAGCGTGTTATCTGGCGTCGGAGTCGACGTTTTATCGCGTTCTACGTGCGGCAGGCCAACAGCAACATCGAGGCCGCAGCCAGCGACCCAGAAGGCACGCAGCACCGACGACGCATGCGGCCAAAGCGCCCAATCAGGTGTGGTCATGGGACATCACGTATCTGCCCTCGCCGATACGCGGCAAGTATTACTACCTCTATCTGATCGAGGATATTTACAGCCGCAAGGCCGTGGGCTGGGAGGTCTACGACGCAGAAAGCGGGGAGAAAGCCGCCGCACTGCTGCAACGCAGCGTGATCGCAGAGCAGTGTTTGCACGAACCGCTGGTGCTGCACTCGGACAACGGCGCGCCGATGAAGTCGGTGACGCTGCTGAGCAAGATGTACGAACTGGGCATCACGCCCTCGCGGGGCCGGCCGCGTGTGAGCAACGACAATCCCTACTCGGAGTCGCTGTTTAGAACGCTGAAATACTGCCCGCAATGGCCGCAGGATGGCTTTGTCAGTTTGGACGCTTCACGCGCTTGGGTGAGGGACTTTATGCGCTGGTACAACAACGAGCACCGGCATAGTCGTATCCGGTTCGTCACACCGGCTGAGCGGCATCGGGGGCTGGATCATCAGGTCTTGGCCCGGCGACATGAGCTGTACGAACGAGCCAAGGAGAAAAAACCGGAACGATGGTCAGGCCAGACGCGTAACTGGGAGCCGATCGGCACCGTGCTGCTGAACCCGGATCGAGAGCAACAGATCGAGAAAATAGCGGCATAGTTAGACGGTTGACGCGACAACTACCTTGAAAAACGCCGCACCGGGGATCGCCTGTCTGTAGAAATCCAACACGGTACTTGGACAACACGGATGTGCTGTGCTGAGGTCAATTTCCATGCAGTAAACGCAATGGAGGTCACCCGTGGGCTTCCGGATTTAGAACGCGAATGGTTCAGATATTTGGATCAACATTCTTTCGACCTCGCGAGTGCCGGGGGTAGTGGAAAGCAGTTCATATGGTTTCCTACCAGCAAGCCGACGTTTGGGCTTTGAAAGCCAACGCATGGCTTTGGTCTCATCGCCAAAAATTACTTCAGCCATGGCGGTTATGTGCCCAAACCTGAAAAGCCTGTCGCTGTCGAAGACGCTCAATGATTGATCTGATTTACGATTCACCATCTTCCTCAGCGCGCTTACCTGTTCAGGATCTGAAGAGGTCTGCAAGTACAGCTCCGTAAGGGGGATAACCCGTTTAAGTATAAAACCGGCCTCGATCAGATAATGCATCTCTCGTTCTGATGCGTCCCGAGAAATGCCAAGCATCAGCTCGAGTCGAATTCGGTAGGCACGGTAAACATTTTCTCGCATGACCTCGGCAAGCATTGCTCCACTCCTTGATCAGTTAAGCTTCGGTAGAGCATCCCGCTAACTGGTCATTTTGTGAAGGCGTACGTTTAGCTAACTGCGGTCGTGCATCTTGCCAAGATCAGCGTACTTGATCTCGTAAACCTATTGCCGCCTATAGATACCCGGCGGTGCATTCTTAACGCGTTTAGGTTGAGGACCTTTTCTCTTTGGTCGCTCAAAATTACAGCAGGGATAATACACCGGCCGCCAATCCCACATCCCCCAAACTTCCTTAGCAGGGAAAGGGCAACTCCAATCCCCCACACCATGTTTATAGTTCTCTTCAACGAAATGTGTTGATTCCTGGTGGCCTGCGATATAAGTCGACCACAGAGAGTCGATCGGGCGCATTTCGTCCCCGTAAGCTTTCACATCACTGACGAAGTCAGCAAAAATTTCATAGGTTTCGGCTATAGCTTGAATAATAAAATCAGTGGGTTCATCAGGTGGGAGCCTGTTTACAGACCTCGCCTTCTTGACAATTCCCAGCCGCCTTTCAAATTTATCTCCCAAATGCCTGTCGGATTCAGAATTCCAGATTTTTTGCTCGAAGACTCCGTCTTGATGGATTTTTCCATTCAAGACCGCGAGAACCGCCTCCTCCGAAAGGTGATGGGTGAATGACAGAATATCCGTAAAAATCTGAGCTTTCTTCAACTCAAATGGATCTGTGTTCAACGTCACAGGGCTGTCTTTTAGATGTCGTCCCTCACAGGCCTTCCACATCACCCCCAGATCATGACCCCCATGGGAAAACTGCTTGTCACAAACCGGGCAGCGTTTGACTAGCTCTACATTGTGCTCAGCACAGACTTTCAGCTTAAAACAGTGAGCACGCCGCCAGAATGAAAATCCAAAGCGCGCAATATCTTCTGCAACACAAACCGGACAAAAACCTGATAGCTTTCTATTTGAATCATAGAAACTTGAATAACTTATATACTCGTTTCCAGAGTAAGAGATATCTTGAATATTTTTAAAAACTGCCGTGAAAGGATAGTTAGTATGCCTATGCAGCATTTTGTTCAAGCCATAACAGCCAAACCATCCCATTGTTTCGGCAATTATCGAAACATCTGCCCGTGAGGGGCTTTTTGGAAACTTCCGAAACACTTCCGCAGAAGAATGTTTTCCTCTAATAAAAAGAGTTCTTTCCACAAAGGATCGCATAGTCTCCTCTGGCTGAATCGCTAGGATCATTTTGGGAGTTCAAACCTTGAGCTACGCCCAGAGCAGGGAGGAGCGGAGGAAAGCGTCGCTCGCTACCGAGCCGGGGGGCGTAGGCGCCAGCGACAGACTTTATTTAGTTCCGACAGACTTTATTTCGTAGTTTCATTTGATCACCTGTGGATAACTTATTCCACCGTCACCGACTTAGCCAGATTCCGCGGCTGGTCAACGTCCGTGCCTTTCAACACCGCCACGTAATACGACAGCAACTGCAGCGGGATGGTGTAGAGGATCGGCGACAGGATGTCGTGGATGTGCGGCATGTGGACAACGTGGGTGCCTTCGCCGTTGGTCATGCCGGCTTTTTCGTCTGCGAAGACAATCAGCTGGCCGCCACGGGCGCGGACTTCCTGGAGGTTGGACTTCAGCTTCTCCAGCAGTTCGTTGTTCGGCGCCACGGTGACCACGGGCATGTCGTTATCCACAAGCGCCAAGGGGCCATGCTTCAGTTCGCCGGCCGGGTAGGCTTCGGCGTGGATGTAGGAGATTTCCTTGAGTTTCAGGGCACCTTCCATTGCCACTGGGAACTGCGCGCCGCGACCGAGGAACAGGGTGTGGTTCTTCTCGGCGAACAGCTCGGCGATTTTCTCCACGGTGCTGTCCATGGCCAAGGCTTCGCCCAGACGGGTTGGCAGACGACGCAGTTCTTCAACCAGGGTGGCTTCGACGCCTTTGGCCAAGGTACCGCGAACTTGACCCAGGGACAGGGTCAGCAACAGTAGGCCGACCAATTGCGTGGTGAACGCTTTGGTCGAGGCCACGCCGATTTCGCGACCGGCCTGGGTCAACAGGGTCAGGTCGGATTCACGCACCAGCGAGCTGATGCCAACGTTGCAGATCGCCAGGCTGGCGAGGAAACCCAGTTCCTTGGCGTTGCGCAGGGCGGCCAGGGTGTCGGCGGTTTCGCCGGACTGGGAGATGGTGACGAACAGGGTGTTCGGCTGCACCACGACTTTGCGGTAGCGGAATTCGCTGGCGACTTCGACCTGGCAAGGGATACCGGCCAGTTCTTCGAGCCAGTAACGGGCAACCATGCCGGCGTGGTAGCTGGTGCCGCAGGCGACGATCTGTACGTTGCGCACTTTGGCGAACAGCTCGGCAGCCTGTGGACCGAAAGCCTGCACCAGGACACCGTTCGGGCTCAGACGACCTTCGAGGGTGCGTTGAACCACGGCCGGTTGCTCATGGATTTCCTTGAGCATGAAGTGGCGGAATTCACCCTTGTCGGCCGCTTCGGCGCCGTCGCGGTACTGCACGGTTTCACGCTCGACGGCTTGGCCGTTCACGTCCCAGATGTGCACGCTGTCACGGCGAATTTCGGCGATATCGCCTTCTTCCAGGTACATGAAACGGTCGGTGACCTGACGCAGGGCCAACTGGTCGGAAGCGAGGAAGTTTTCACCCAGGCCCAGACCGATCACCAACGGGCTGCCGCTACGCGCTGCCACCAGACGATCCGGCTGATCGGCACTGATAACGGCCAGACCATAAGCACCGTGCAACTCTTTAACGGTGGCTTTGAGGGCCACGGTCAGATCGCGCAGATCTTTGAGTTTGTGGTTCAGCAGGTGGGCGATGACTTCGGTGTCGGTGTCCGAGGTGAACACGTAACCCAGAGCTTTCAGCTGTTCACGCAGGGCTTCGTGGTTCTCGATGATGCCGTTGTGCACCACGGCCAGATCGCCGGAGAAATGCGGGTGCGCGTTGCGCTCGCACGGCGCACCGTGAGTGGCCCAACGGGTGTGGGCGATGCCCAAGCGACCGACCAGCGGTTCCGCTTCAAGGGCGATTTCCAGCTCGCTGACCTTGCCCGGACGACGCATGCGCTCGAGCTTTTCGTCGTTGGTGAAAACCGCCACACCGGCGCTGTCGTAGCCACGGTATTCCAGGCGCTTGAGGCCTTCGAGCAGGATGGCGGTGATGTTACGTTCTGCGACTGCGCCGACAATTCCACACATGCTATTTCTCCTGACTGACAGCCGCGCAAATCAAATTGATGCCGCGGGCCTGAATCTGATCGCGTGCCGCTAGTGGCAGGCGTTCATCGGTAATGAGGGTATGGACGCTGCTCCAGGGCAGCTCCAGGTTGGGAATCTTGCGGCCGATCTTGTCGGCCTCCACAATCACGATCACTTCACGGGCGACGTCAGCCATGACCCGGCTCAGCCCCAGTAATTCGTTGAAGGTGGTGGTACCGCGAACCAGGTCGATGCCATCGGCACCGATGAACAACTGGTCAAAGTCGTAAGAGCGTAGTACCTGCTCGGCGACCTGGCCTTGGAAGGACTCGGAATGCGGGTCCCAGGTGCCACCGGTCATCAACAGCACCGGTTCGTGTTCGAGTTCGCTTAACGCATTGGCCACGTGCAGGGAGTTGGTCATCACTACAAGGCCCGGCTGCTGGCCGAGTTCCGGGATCATCGCGGCAGTGGTGCTGCCGCTGTCGATGATGATCCGCGCATGTTCGCGAATCCGCGTAACAGCTGCGCGAGCGATGGCTTGCTTGTATTTGGAAACCGGTTGGCCGATGTCGGCGACCAGCTCCTGTGGCATGGTGATCGCTCCGCCATAACGGCGCAGCAGCAGACCATTACTTTCAAGCGCGGCCAAATCCTTGCGAACCGTAACTTCCGAAGTTTCGAAGCGCTTGGCCAGCTCATCCACACTGACTTCGCCCTGTTCATTGAGCAAGGCGAGAATGTTGTGGCGGCGTTGGGGTGTATTGCGTTTCGACATGAGCTGACAAGTTTCGATTCGAAAGATAACGGAAGCAATCAAAACCTATCGGCGAAACTTCGTCAAGCCGGTGCACGAAAAAAATTCTGTGGATAACCCATTCGCGAGCAAGCCCGCTCCCACTTTAGATCGTTTGTGAACACTGCCTTTGTGTTCGACATAGACCCAGTGTGGGAGCGGGCTTGCTCGCGAATACGATAAATCAGGCTGTGAATATCTCAAACCTGATCAAATCATTGTGGATAACTCAGCTCTTTTTAAGCTTCACCGGCCGTTTCCAGCCATCAATGTTCTTCTGACGTGCCCGACCCACCGCCAACTGTGCGTTATCCACATTCTGGGTAATGGTCGAACCGGCCGCTGTGGTCGCACCAGAAGAGATATCCACAGGCGCCACCAACGAGTTGTTGGAACCGATGAACACATCTTCACCCAATACAGTTTTCCACTTGTTGGCGCCGTCGTAGTTGCAAGTGATAGTGCCCGCGCCAATGTTGGTGCGCGCGCCAATCTCGGCATCACCCAGGTAAGCCAGGTGACCGGCCTTGGCGCCTTCGCCCATGTGGGCGTTTTTCAGCTCGACAAAGTTACCCACATGCGCGCGAGCCTCAAGCACCGTCCCCGGACGCAGCCGTGCGAATGGACCGGCATCGCTGCCTTCGCCCAGAATCGCGCCTTCGATATGGCTGTTGGCCTTGATCACCACGCCTTTGCGCAAGGTGCTGTCCTTGATCACACAGTTCGGGCCAATCACCACGTCATCTTCAATGACGACCTTGCCTTCGAGGATCACGTTGATATCGATCAGCACGTCGCGGCCGACGGTGACTTCACCGCGTACATCGAAACGCGCCGGGTCACGCAGGGTCACGCCTTGAGCCATCAAGCGGCGACCGGCGCGCATTTGATAGTGACGCTCGAGTTCGGCGAGCTGCTTGCGATCGTTGGCGCCCTGCACTTCCATGGCTTCATGGGGTTGCTCGGTGGCCACCACCAGACCATCGCTGACCGCCATCGCGATCACGTCCGTCAGGTAGTACTCGCCCTGGGCATTGTTGTTGGAGAGACGGCTCATCCAGCCGCCGAGTTGCGCGAAAGGCAGCGCCAGAATGCCGGTGTTGCCTTCAGTGATTGCGCGCTCGGACTCATTGGCGTCTTTCTGCTCGACGATGGCCGTGACCTTGCCGGCGGCATCGCGGACGATTCGGCCGTAACCGGCCGGGTCATCCAGCTCGACGGTGAGCAAGCCCAATTGCTGCGGTGCCACTTTCTTGAGCAGACGTTGCAGGGTTTCTACCTCAATCAACGGCACGTCACCGTACAGGATCAGTACGGTGTCGGACTCGATGAACGGCACGGCCTGAGCCACCGCATGACCGGTACCCAGCTGTTTGTCCTGCAAGACGAAATTCAGATCGTCCGCCGCCAGACGCTCGCGCACCGCTTCGGCGCCATGGCCAATCACCACGTGGATGCGCTGTGGATCAAGTTGCCGGGCGCTGTGGATAACATGGCCAAGCATCGAGTTGCCGGCAATCGGGTGCAGAACTTTCGGCAACGCCGAACGCATGCGAGTGCCTTGACCGGCAGCGAGGATAACGATTTCAAGAGACATGACTGGCTACCAATCCTGGGTGGTCAGCGGCTGCGACCAGGTTATGAAAATCGGAAAAGAAAAAAGGGTAGCCGAGGCTACCCTTTTTAATCAATCTCGCAACAAGCAATGGCCTATTAGTGGCCAAACTTCTTGCGGATCTGCTGGACGGTGCGCAGCTGAGCTGCGGCCTCGGCCAGACGTGCGGCAGCAGAACCGTAATCGAATTCCGCGCCCCGCTCATGCAAGGCCTTCTCGGCAGCCTTAACGGCTTCCTGAGCGGAGGCTTCATCCAGGTCGGCAGCACGTTGCACGGTGTCGGCAAGAACCTTGACCATGTTCGGCTGAACCTCGAGGAAACCACCGGAGATGTAATACACCTCCTCTTCCCCGCCCTGCTTGATCAGGCGGATCGGGCCCGGCTTGAGATTAGTGATCAGCGGCGCGTGACCCAGGGCGATACCAAGATCACCCAGTGCACCGTGCGCAACCACCATCTCGACCAGACCGGAAAAGATTTGCCCTTCCGCGCTGACGATATCGCAATGGACTGTCATAGCCATCTGATTGCCTCAACCTAAATTAGCGCCCGTTGCCGGGCGCCGGGATTACAGTTTCTTGGCTTTCTCGATCGCTTCTTCGATGCCGCCGACCATGTAGAACGCTTGTTCTGGCAGGTGGTCGTAGTCACCGTTGAGGATGCCTTTGAAGCCAGCAATGGTGTCTTTCAGGGAAACGTATTTACCCGAGGCACCGGTGAAGACTTCAGCCACGAAGAACGGCTGCGACAAGAAACGCTGGATCTTACGAGCACGGTTTACCAACTGCTTGTCGGCTTCCGACAGCTCGTCCATACCCAGGATCGCAATGATGTCCTTCAGTTCTTTGTAACGTTGCAGAACATACTGTACGCCGCGAGCGGTGTCGTAGTGGTCCTGGCCGATTACGTTCGGGTCCAGCTGGCGCGAAGTCGAGTCGAGTGGATCGACCGCTGGGTAGATACCCAGGGAAGCGATGTCACGGGACAGAACGACGGTGGCGTCCAAGTGGGCGAAGGTGGTCGCTGGCGACGGGTCAGTCAAGTCATCCGCCGGTACGTATACCGCCTGGATCGAGGTGATCGAACCGTTCTTGGTCGAAGTGATACGCTCTTGCAGAGTACCCATCTCTTCGGCCAGGGTCGGCTGGTAACCTACTGCGGAAGGCATACGGCCCAGCAGTGCGGATACTTCAGTACCGGCCAGGGTGTAACGATAGATGTTGTCGACGAACAGCAGAACGTCGTTACCTTCGTCACGGAACTTCTCGGCCATGGTCAGGCCAGTCAGTGCTACGCGCAGACGGTTACCCGGCGGCTCGTTCATCTGACCGTAAACCAGTGCCACTTTGTCCAGAACGTTGGAATCCTTCATCTCGTGGTAGAAGTCGTTACCCTCACGAGTACGCTCACCCACACCGGCGAACACGGAATAACCGCTGTGCTCGATGGCGATGTTACGGATCAGTTCCATCATGTTTACGGTTTTGCCTACACCGGCACCACCGAACAGACCGACTTTACCGCCCTTGGCGAACGGGCAAACCAGGTCGATAACCTTGATGCCGGTTTCCAGCAGGTCGTTGCCGCCCGCTTGTTCAGCGAAGGTTGGCGCAGGACGGTGAATGCCCCAGCGCTCTTCGGTGTCGATCGGACCCGCTTCGTCGATCGGGTTGCCCAGTACGTCCATGATCCGGCCCAGAGTCGCTTTACCGACCGGTACGGAGATGGCAGCGCCAGAGTCGGTGACTTCCAGACCGCGCTTCAAGCCTTCGGTGGAACCCATCGCAATGGTACGAACCACGCCGTCGCCCAGCTGTTGCTGAACTTCGAGGGTGGTTTCAGCCGCGCTCACTACTTTCAGCGCGTTGTAGATGCTCGGTACGCTGTCGCGTGGAAATTCCACGTCGATAACGGCGCCGATGATTTGAACGATACGTCCGCTACTCATAGCTGGATCCTCTGAATATTTGAACCGTTAAACCGCGGCAGCGCCGCCGACGATTTCCGAGATCTCTTGGGTGATCGCAGCCTGACGCGCCTTGTTGTAGACCAGCTGCAAATCGCTGATCAAATCACCGGCGTTGTCGGTAGCGTTCTTCATCGCGATCATCCGCGCAGCTTGTTCAGCCGCGTTGTTCTCGACCACCGCCTGGTAGACCTGCGACTCCACGTAACGGACCATCAAGCCGTCAAGCAGCTCTTTGGCGTCCGGTTCGTACAGATAATCCCAGTGGTGCTTGAGTTCCTGATCCGGGGTTGCCACCAGTGGAATCAATTGCTCCACGGTAGGCGATTGCGTCATGGTGTTGATGAACTTGTTGGAGACAACGCTCAGACGGTCGATACGACCATCGAGGTAGGCATCCAGCATCACCTTGACGCTGCCGATCAGATCATTGATCGATGGCTCTTCACCCAGGTGGCTGATAGCTGCTACGACGTTACCGCCGAAGTTGCGGAAGAAAGCCGCACCCTTGCTACCAATAACACACAGATCAATCTCGACGCCGTTTTCGCGGTTTACCGCCATGTCCTTGACCAAAGCCTTGAACAGGTTGGTGTTCAAGCCACCACACAGACCACGGTCACTGCTCACTACGACATAACCGACGCGCTTTACTTCACGGTCGAGCATGAACGGGTGGCGATATTCCGGGTTGGCGTTGGCCAGATGGCCAATAACCTGGCGGATGCGCTCCGCATAAGGACGGCTAGCAGCCATGCGCATTTGTGCCTTGCGCATTTTACTGACCGCCACTTTTTCCATGGCGCTGGTAATCTTTTGCGTGCTTTTGATGCTCGCAATCTTACTGCGAATCTCTTTTGCGCCTGCCATGTAACACCTATCAGGTTAGCAAGCGGGAGCCTTGCGGCTCCCGCTGCGGCTTACCAGGTTTGGGTGGCCTTGAACTTCTCGATACCGGCTTTCAAGCCAGCGTCGATTTCGTCATTGAAGTCACCCTTCACGTTGATCTTCGCCATCAAATCGGCGTGATCGCGGTTGAAGAAAGCAATCAGCGCTTGTTCAAAGCTGCCGATCTTGGCGATTTCGACGTCAGTCAGGAACCCACGCTCAGCGGCATACAGCGACAGCGCCATGTCAGCGATCGACATTGGTGCGTATTGCTTCTGCTTCATCAGCTCGGTAACGCGCTGACCATGCTCAAGTTGCTTACGGGTCGCTTCGTCCAGGTCAGAAGCGAACTGGGCAAATGCCGCCAGTTCACGGTACTGAGCCAGAGCGGTACGGATACCACCGGAGAGCTTCTTGATGATCTTGGTCTGAGCGGCACCACCCACACGGGATACCGAAACACCGGCGTTCACAGCAGGACGGATCCCGGAGTTGAACATGGCCGATTCCAGGAAGATCTGACCGTCGGTGATGGAAATCACGTTGGTCGGAACGAACGCGGAAACGTCGCCAGCCTGGGTTTCGATGATCGGCAGTGCGGTCAGGGAACCGGTTTTGCCGGTCACTGCGCCGTTGGTGAACTTCTCTACGTATTCTTCCGAAACGCGGGATGCGCGCTCCAGCAGACGGGAGTGGAGATAGAACACGTCGCCTGGATAAGCTTCACGGCCTGGTGGACGGCGCAGCAGCAGGGAAATCTGGCGGTAAGCCACTGCTTGCTTGGACAGATCGTCATAAACGATCAGCGCGTCTTCACCGCGGTCGCGGAAGAACTCACCCATGGTGCAACCGGAGTACGGTGCCAGGAATTGCAGTGCTGCAGATTCCGAAGCGCTCGCCGCCACGACGATGGTGTTAGCCAGTGCGCCGTTTTCTTCCAGCTTGCGAACCACGTTGGCGATGGTCGATTGTTTCTGACCGATCGCTACGTAGACGCAGAAAATGCCGCTGTCTTTCTGGTTGATGATCGCGTCGATCGCCAGAGCGGTTTTACCGATCTGACGGTCACCGATGATCAGCTCACGCTGGCCACGGCCGACAGGGATCATGGCATCGACAGCCTTGTAGCCAGTCTGTACAGGCTGGTCTACCGACTTACGCCAGATCACGCCTGGAGCAACTTTCTCGACCGCATCGGTCTCGGTGTTGTTCAGCGGACCTTTGCCGTCAACTGGGTTACCCAGTGCGTCGACTACGCGACCCAGCAGTTCCTTACCAACCGGAACTTCGAGGATGCGGCCGGTGCACTTGGCGCTCATGCCTTCAGCCAGAGACTGGTAGGAGCCCAAAACAACGGCACCTACGGAGTCTTGCTCCAGGTTGAGAGCCATACCGAAGACGCCGCCCGGAAACTCGATCATCTCGCCGTACATGACGTCGGCCAGACCGTGAATCCGCACGATACCGTCAGATACGCTGACGACAGTGCCTTCGTTACGGGCTTGGGAGGTCACATCGAGCTTGTCGATGCGGCCCTTGATAATTTCACTTATTTCGGAAGGATTGAGTTGCTGCATTGCTCTGCTGCCCCTTCAAACTCAAGATTTCAATGCTTCGGCAAGGCTCGCGAGTTTACCGCGAACCGAGCCATCGATAACCAGGTCGCCGGCGCGGATGACAATGCCCCCAATAAGGGATTTGTCTTCCTCGACTTGCAGGCGCACTTCCCGGTTGAGTCGTGCACTGAGAACCTTGGCGAGTTTGTCTTGCTGTTCTTGGTTCAATGCAAAAGCACTGGTGACGTCCACATCTACCGATTTCTCTTGTTCGGCCTTGTACAGGTCGAACAGAGCGGCGATCTCCGGCAGAAGCGGGAGACGGTCGTTTTCGGCAACGACGTGAATGAAATTCTGTGCCTTGGCATCGAACTTGTCGCCACACACGTCAATAAACGTGGTGGCCTTGTCTGCGCTCGTCAGTCGCGGGGCCTTGAGCACGCGCTGCATGGTGTCGTCTTGCGACACTGCTGCAGCCAGGCCGAGCATGGCTGACCAAGAGGCCAGTTGCTGGTGGGCCTGGGCGTGCTCGAAGGCTGCCTTAGCGTAAGGTCGGGCCAACGTGGTCAATTCTGCCATGATCGCCCTCGCTTAAATTTCAGCAGCCAGTTTGTTTACCAGCTCCGCGTGCGCGTTTTGATCGATTGTGGAACCCAGGATCTTCTCGGCGCCAGAGACTGCCAGGCTACCCAGTTGGGCACGCAGCGCATCTTTGACACTGTTCAGTTCCTGCTCGATCTCGGCCTGAGCCTGAACCTTCACACGGTCAGCGTCGATACGGGCTTTTTCAACAGCCTCTTCAACAATCTGGTTACCGCGTTTCTTGGCTTGCTCAATGATTTCGGCTGCCTGAGCTTTTGCTTCGCGCAGTTGCTGACCCGCTTTATCTTGGGCCAGCTCCAGGTCGCGAGCTGCTCGGGCGGCAGCGTCCAGTCCATCCGCGATCTTCTTCTGACGTTCGTGCAAAGCCGCGATGACCGGAGGCCACACGAACTTCATGCAAAACAGTACAAAAATGAAGAACGCAACGGACTGGCCAATCAGGGTTGCATTAATGTTCACGCCAACACCTCGCTCGTTCGTTGCACATCACACCAATTACTCGAAGGTTCGAGTAATTAGCCAGCGAGTTGACCAACGAATGGGTTCGCGAAAGTGAAGAACAGAGCGATACCAACACCGATCATGGTTACGGCGTCGAGCAGACCGGCAACGATGAACATTTTAACTTGCAGCATTGGAACCATTTCTGGCTGACGCGCTGCGCCTTCCAGGAACTTGCCGCCCAACAGGCCGAAACCAATTGCGGTACCCAGTGCGCCCAGGCCGATCAACAGTGCAACAGCGATAGCGGTTAGACCAACTACAGTTTCCATCTTTCCTCCCGACTTTTACGTCGTATGGTTTAGGTTTTTTAGATTTTAAAGCGGTAAAACAAATCGTTTCATAGCCCTGTTCGGGCACCCACCCGTTTGACCGGGTGGGACATCAGACTAGTCGAGACTGGTCTTAATGGTTCTCTTCGTGCGCCATCGACAGGTAAACGATGGTCAGCATCATGAAGATAAACGCCTGCAGGGTAATGATCAGGATGTGGAACACAGCCCACGCCCACTGCAGAACTACGCCCAGGCCGCTAAGCCAGAGCAGACCGCTGCCGAACATCACAGCAATCAGAATGAAGACCAGCTCGCCGGCATACATGTTGCCGAACAGACGCAGTGCCAGAGAGATTGGCTTGGCGATCAGGGTGACGAATTCCAGCAGGAAGTTCACCGGGATCAGCAGCGCTTGCAGGAAAATGTTCTTGCTGCCAAACGGGTGCAGGGTCAGTTCGCCGATGAAGCCGCCGATGCCCTTGACCTTGATGCTGTAGAAAATGATCAACGCGAACACCGACAGGGCCATGCCCAGGGTAGCGTTCGGGTCAGTGGTCGATACGGCACGGAACGGAATGTGCGCATCACCGGTGATCAGGATGGCCAGCTGAGGAATCCAGTCGACCGGGATCAGGTCGACGGCGTTCATCAGGAAGACCCAGACGAAGATGGTCAGTGCCAACGGTGCAATCACCGGGCTACGGCCATGGAAGCTGTCTTTCACGCTGCCATCGACGAATTCGACCAATACTTCAACGAAGTTCTGCAAAGCACCAGGCTGACCGGAAGTCGCCTTCTTCGCCGCCATGCGGAAAAGAAGAACGAAGATCAGACCCAACGCGACCGACCAGCCGAGAGTATCGACGTGGAAAGCCCAGAAGCCCATTTCTTTGGCTTCTGCTGCGGTGTGGGCAAAACCCCACCCGCCAGTTGGGTGCTGACCGAAGGTCAGGTTCTGCAAGTGGTGCTGGATATAGCCCGAAGCGGTTGTTTCTGCCATGGTTGCCTCAAACGCCCTAAGGTCTCGAAAGTCTTGTTCTCATCAGCAGGGGCGCGAACCAGCTGACCAGTTGGGTCAACACGAAGACGCCGAATACAGCTAGCGGCGCCAATGGCTTCACACCTGCGAACGTCAATGCAAAGAGCACTGCCGTCAAAATCAGTTTCCCCGCCTCACCGGCATAAAAAGACCGGACGATGGCTTGGGCTGCTCGGGCGCCGGAAAACCGAAATGCCCTGTGAGCGAAATAAACATTGGGCAGCAAGGCTATCAGGCCTCCGCAAAGTCCTGAGTACCCGGCTACGACTCCATGCCAGTACCAGAGCGCCAAAGCGGCCAGTACCAAAACGACAAATTGAGCCAGTAAGACCGGAAAAACTGCCAGGCGATGGAACGGCAAGCGGTTTGGCGTGCGGCTCTCCATCGTTTTTGCTCCCCAATGATCGGCTGCCAGAATTCAGTTACTTGGCATAATTTGTGCCGACAAAATGCGCGCAGAGTATAGGGGCGGTTCTGCCCCTATTCAACTGTCAGGTAGTGATTTCCGACTGCACGCTACATGAGGAAATGTTTCAACGAATGTGCGCGAGCACACCTTGAAGCTCATCGAGGGAGTTGTAACCAATAACCAACTGCCCTTTCCCCTTCTTTCCGTGGCGGATCTGCACCGCAGAGCCTAGGCGTTCAGCCAGACGCTGCTCGAGTCGGGCAATATCAGGGTCCTGTTTAACCGGTTCAGCAGGCTCCTGTTTGCCACTCAACCACTGGCGAACCAGTGCCTCGGTCTGGCGCACAGTCAGCCCCCGTGCGACAACATGTCGCGCCCCTTCAACCTGTTGATTCTCCGGCAAACCGAGCAAAGCACGGGCATGACCCATTTCCAGGTCGCCGTGCGACAGCATGGTTTTGATAACTTCCGGCAACGCGATCAAGCGTAGCAGGTTGGCCACGGTCACGCGGGATTTGCCTACGGCTTCGGCCACTTGTTGCTGAGTCAGCTGGAATTCCTGCTGCAAACGCTGCAAGGCCACGGCTTCTTCGATGGGATTGAGGTCTTCGCGCTGGATGTTCTCGATCAGCGCCATGGCGATCGCGGTTTCATCCGGCACATCGCGAACCATCGCCGGGATGGTTTCCTGGCCAGCCTGCTGGCTGGCGCGCCAGCGGCGTTCACCGGCGATGATTTCAAAACGACCGCTGCCGATCGGACGCACCACGATCGGCTGCATCACGCCCTGGGCCTTGATCGACTGCGCCAGTTCTTCCAGCGCCTGAGGATCCATGTCCCGACGCGGCTGGTACTTGCCGCGCTGGATCAGGTCCAGGGGCAGGTGCTGCAGCTCACGCTGATCGGCCTGCACCGCTTGTTCTTCCAGCGAGCTGACAGTCGGACCACTCAGCAGTGCATCCAGTCCACGTCCGAGACCTCGTTTCTTGACGGCCATGGGGATTCCTTAAGTTGCCTGAGCGGCGGCGGTGCGTGAGTTTTTACGTTGACGACGAACAAGCTCGCCGGCCAACGCCAGATAGGCGATAGCGCCACGCGATGCTTTGTCGTAGGCCAGCGCCGGCATCCCATAGCTGGGTGCTTCGGCCAGACGGATGTTGCGCGGGATGACGGTGTCGTACAGTTGCTCGCCGAAGTGTTCCTTGAGCTGCGCCGACACATCGTTCATCAGGCTCAGGCGCGGGTCATACATGGTCCGCAACAGGCCTTCGACCTTCAGATTCGGGTTGAGCAATTCAGCGATGCGCTTGATGTTATCCACAAGGTCGCTCAAGCCTTCGAGCGCGAAGTACTCGCACTGCATGGGGATAATCACCCCATCAGCCGCGACCAACGCGTTCAGCGTCAGCATCGACAACGACGGCGGGCAGTCGATCAAAATGTAATCGTAGTTTTCACGGATGGGCGCCAACGCACTGCGCAGGCGACTTTCCTTCATCTGCATTTCCAGCAGAACCACTTCGGCCGCGGTCAAGTCACGGTTGGCCGGCAACAGCTGGTAACCGCCGTGCTCGGAGTAGTGCATGGCCTGAGCCAGGTCGCACTCGCCGATCAGCAGGTCGTAGACCGAGTTTTCCAGCCCGTGTTTATCCACACCGCTACCCATGGTGGCGTTGCCCTGTGGATCGAGATCGATCAACAGCACCCGGCGCTTGGTAGCGACCAGGGAAGCTGCGAGGTTGATGCAGGTGGTGGTTTTACCCACACCACCTTTCTGGTTCGCTATCGCGAATACCTTAGCCATTCTTGCTTGTGTTCCCAATCATGCCGTGCGGCGCAGTATCAGCAGATGGCGTTGGCCTTGGCAACCAGGTACGGCCAGGGCGTGTTCGCTATCGAGGTGGAAGTCTGCCGGCAATGCTACCAGCTCATCAGCCGGATGAACGCCCTTCATTGCCAGCCAGCGTGTATCGGCATCGCCCAAGTGGCGAGTCCAGTTGCTGAAGTTTTCCATGCTGCTGAACGCCCGGGAGATGATCCCGTTGAATGGTTGGGCAGGCTGGAAAGCTTCGACGCGGCTGTGGATAACTTGCAGGTTATCCAGTTTGAGTTCGAGTTTGACCTGGGTCAGGAAGCGGGTTTTCTTGCCGTTGCTGTCCAGACAGGTCACTTGCGACTCTGGGAACAGGATGGCCAACGGAATACCCGGCATGCCGCCGCCGCTGCCAACGTCCAACCATCGACCGTTCTCGACAAACGACATCACGCTCAAACTATCGAGCAGATGACGGGAGACCATTTCGTCCGGATCGCGCACGGCGGTCAGGTTGTAAGCCTTGTTCCATTTGATCAACAGGGCCAGGTAGCCCAGCAGCTGCGCGTGCTGGGCTTCTGTCAGCGTGACACCGAGCTGGCGAGCACCTGTGGATAACTCTTCGGCATGTTGCGAGGTGACCAACGAACTCAAGCGCTTTGCTCCAACTGACGGCCCGCGCCGCGTTTTTTCAAATGAATCATCAACAGCGAAATCGCTGCCGGCGTGACGCCCGGGATACGTGACGCCTGGCCCAAGGTTTCTGGACGGGTCGCGCCGAGCTTGCTCTGGATCTCTTTGGAGAGACCGGAAATGTTTGTGTAATCGATATCCACAGGCAGTTTTGTATCTTCGCTGGCCCGCAGACGAGCGATTTCATCCTGTTGGCGATCGATGTAGCCGGCGTATTTGGTCTTGATTTCGACCTGCTCGGCGACTTGTGGATCTTCCGCGCCCCCACCGGTCACGGCGATCAGACCAGCGTAGTCGATTTCCGGACGGCTCAGCAGGTTGAGCAAATTGTATTCGTGGGTCAGCGGCGTACCGAACTTCTCGGAAATCGCATCGCCCTGCTCAGTGCCCGGGCGGACCCAGGTACTTTTCAGGCGCTGCTCTTCGAGGTCGATGCTTTCGCGTTTCTTGCAGAAAGCCGCCCAACGCGCGTCATCCACCAGACCCAGCTCGCGACCTTTTTCGGTCAGTCGCAGGTCGGCGTTGTCTTCACGCAGGATCAGGCGGTATTCGGCACGGGACGTGAACATCCGGTACGGCTCTTGAGTTCCGAGAGTAATCAGGTCGTCGACCAACACCCCGATATACGCCTCGTCGCGGCGCGGGCACCAGGCATCTTTGCCCTGTGCACGCAGAGCAGCGTTGGCCCCGGCCAGCAAACCCTGGGCGCCGGCTTCTTCGTAACCGGTGGTGCCGTTGATTTGCCCGGCAAAAAACAGACCGCCGATGACTTTGGTTTCGAGGCTGTACTTCAGGTCACGCGGGTCGAAGTAGTCGTATTCGATGGCGTAGCCGGGACGAACAATGTGCGCGTTTTCCATGCCGCGGATCGATTGCACGATCTGCAATTGCACGTCGAACGGCAAGGATGTGGATATCCCGTTCGGATAAAGCTCGTGTGTAGTCAAACCTTCCGGCTCGATGAAGACCTGGTGGCTATCCTTGTCGGCAAAGCGGTGGATCTTGTCTTCGATCGACGGGCAATACCGCGGGCCGATGCCTTCGATCAACCCCGCATCGGAATACATCGGCGAACGATCGAGGTTCGCGGCAATGATTTCGTGGGTGCGGGCGTTGGTATGGGTAATCCAGCAGCTCACCTGTTTCGGGTGTTGCTCTTTGGAACCCATGAACGACATCACCGGGATCGGTGTATCGCCTGCTTGCTCGGTCATCACCGAAAAATCCACAGAACGACCGTCGATACGCGGTGGTGTACCGGTTTTCAGGCGACCGACCCGCAGTGGCAATTCACGTAGTCGATGAGCCAGGGCAATTGACGGCGGATCGCCGGCGCGACCACCGGAATAATTCTGCAAACCGATGTGGATAAGTCCACCGAGGAACGTGCCAGTGGTCAACACCACGGAATCGGCGAAGAAACGCAGACCCATCTGGGTAACTACACCGCGCACTTGTTCCTGTTCGACGATCAGGTCATCAGCGGCTTGTTGAAATATCCACAGGTTCGGCTGGTTTTCCAATGCTTCGCGGACAGCCGCCTTGTACAGCACCCGGTCTGCCTGAGCACGAGTGGCACGTACGGCCGGACCTTTGCGACTGTTCAACACGCGAAATTGAATACCACCTTTGTCGGTAGCCATGGCCATCGCGCCGCCGAGGGCGTCGATTTCTTTCACCAGATGGCTTTTACCGATTCCGCCAATGGCGGGGTTGCAACTCATGGCACCGAGGGTTTCCACGTTATGCGTCAGCAACAGGGTTTTTGCACCCATACGTGCTGAGGCCAGTGCTGCCTCGGTACCGGCATGACCGCCGCCGATGACGATCACTTCAAAACGGGAAGGGAAATCCACCACGCACCTCGTGCCTGCTTCAGTTAGGTAATCAGGAATAGTTTGAGATCAGGTTTCTGGACCTGGTCGGCAAGTATAGGGACTTCGCTCTTCCTAAAGAACCCTTTGCACAAAATTTAACCAGCTGTGGAGAAGTCGGGGTTATAGAAATTAAAAAGAGAGAAATTTATTAAATCTTTGTTTTTATGTTTATTTCTACTGAGACCATTTTCTGTGGATAGATCTATACAGGCCTTTATATTCAATATGTACAGAGATTCAAAACCCTGTGGTCATGTACCAAGGAGGCCCTTGGATAACCGGTTTAAGCCTGTGGATGAAAGGGGTGG
Organism: Pseudomonas sp. LBUM1660; assembly: GCF_059695935.1. Classification (NCBI taxonomy): domain Bacteria; kingdom Pseudomonadati; phylum Pseudomonadota; class Gammaproteobacteria; order Pseudomonadales; family Pseudomonadaceae; genus Pseudomonas; species Pseudomonas sp. LBUM1660. Next base: position 6,410,984 of record NZ_CP166795.1, read on the forward strand.
TTATCCACAGGGGCGGTTATCTTCAGTTTTCAGGCCCTGTTATCAACTGCCTTTAGTGGCAGTTACACACAGGGCTTAATCCACAGAAAAGTGCGGATCGGCCAAATCCCGCACACGGAAAATCCGCTCAAGCAGAAAGAATCTGCTCGGCACTGGAGGAAATTTAAGACAAGGGAGGGAACAGACAGGCGCGAACGGCCTGTCTGTGAATATCGGAAGGACTATTTACCGATGCAGAAGCTGGAAAAAATGCGTCCCAGCAGGTCATCCGAGCTGAATGCGCCGGTGATCTCTCCCAAAGAGTGCTGAGCCTGGCGCAAATCTTCAGCTAGCAGCTCGCCAGCACCCGCCAGGGTCAACTGCGCACGGCCATGTTCAAGGGATGCGCTGGCGTGTCGCAACGCATCAAGGTGACGCCTGCGTGCACTGAAGCTGCTTTCCGAGGTCTGCTCATAGCCCATGCAAGCCTTCAGATGTTCGCGTAGCAGTTCCAGCCCCATTCCGGCGGATTTTGCACTGAGGCTGATCGTGACATGGCCATCTTCACTGACTTCCAGGGCAATTGCTTCACCCGTCAGGTCGGCCTTGTTACGAATCAGCGTGACTTTGGCTGGATCCGGACGGGTTTCGAGGAACTCCGGCCATAACGCGAACGGATCAAGTGCCTCAGGAGCCGTCGCGTCAACGACCAACAGCACCCGATCTGCCTCGCCGATGGCTTTCAACGCCCGCTCGACGCCGATTTTTTCCACCTGGTCATCGGTATCCCGCAGACCCGCAGTGTCGACCACGTGCAACGGCATGCCATCGATGTGGATATGTTCGCGAAGAATATCCCGGGTGGTGCCGGCAATCTCGGTCACGATCGCGGCTTCTCGTCCGGCCAAGGCGTTCAGCAGGCTGGATTTACCAGCATTCGGCCGGCCGGCGATCACCACGGTCATACCGTCACGCAGCAAGGCACCCTGCCCGGCTTCTCGTAGTACGGTGGATAACTCGTCACGCACTTTGTCGAGCATGCTCAGTACGTGACCATCGGCGAGGAAGTCGATTTCTTCTTCAGGGAAGTCGATTGCCGCTTCGACATAGATGCGCAGGCCAATCAATTGCTCGGTGAGGTTATGCACACGCTCGGAGAATGCGCCCTGCAAGGAACGCAGGGCATTTCGTGCAGCCTGTGCAGAACTCGCCTCGATCAAATCAGCGATGGCCTCGGCCTGAGCCAGGTCGAGTTTGTCATTGAGGAACGCGCGCTCGCTGAACTCACCCGGCCGGGCCAACCGACAGCCCAGTTCCAGGCAACGCTTGAGCAGCATATCCAGAACTATAGGACCGCCATGGCCCTGTAGTTCCAGCACATCTTCACCGGTGAATGAGTTCGGGCCGGGAAAATACAGGGCGATACCTTGATCCAGCACCTCATCGTTTTCACTGAGGAACGGGCCGTAGTGGGCGAATCGCGGCTTGAGTTCACGACCGCTGAAGGCCTTGGCCGCAACACTCGCCAGCGGCCCGGAAATACGGACGATGCCCACACCGCCGCGACCTTGAGCGGTGGCGACGGCGGCGATGGTTTCACGAGGAACGCTCATAAACCGTTATCCAGACAAAAGTGACAGATAGCAAAACGCCCCACTAGGGGGCGTTTTGAGTGGTTATCCACAGTGTAAATCAGGCAGCTGCTTTAGTAGCTGCTTCGACTTTACGAGTGATGTACCACTGTTGGGCGATCGACAGGCAGTTGTTCACTACCCAGTACAGCACCAGACCTGCCGGGAACCACAGGAAGAAGAAGGTGAAGATGATTGGCATCAACTTCATCACCTTGGCCTGCATCGGGTCCGGAGGAGTCGGGTTCAGCTGCTGCTGGATGAACATGGTTGCACCCATGATGATCGGCAGAATGAAGAACGGATCCTTGATCGACAGGTCAGTAATCCACAGCATGAACGGCGCTTGGCGCATTTCAACGCTTTCCAGCAGAACCCAGTACAGCGAAAGGAAAACCGGCATCTGCACGAGGATTGGCAAGCAACCACCCAGCGGATTGATCTTCTCTTTCTTGTACAGCTCCATCATGGCCTGCGACATTTTCTGCCGGTCATCGCCATGTTGCTCTTTCAGCGCAGCCAGTTTCGGTGCCACTGCACGCATGCGCGCCATGGATTTGTAGCTGGCAGCCGACAGCGGGAAGAAAATCCCCTTGATCAGCATGGTCAGGAAGATGATCGACCAGCCCCAGTTACCGATCAGCGCGTGGATATGTTGCAGCAGCCAGAAGATTGGCTGGGCAATGAACCACAAAATGCCGTAGTCGACGGTCAATTCCAGACCTGGGGACAACTCTTTCAGCACGGCCTGGCTTTTTGGACCGGCGTACAGAACAGCGCTGACTTCAGCTTTTGCACCTGGTGCAACGGTCACTGCCGGAGCGGTGTAGCCGATGATGTAGTTGCCTTTGCTGTCTTTACGGGTCTGGACGACGTTGTTTTCGCCCTTGGCCGGAATCCACGCGGTCACGAAGTAGTGCTGCAACCAGGCGACCCAGCCACCTTGAACGGTTTCTTTCAGCGAGGCCTTGTCCATGTCACCCATCGACACTTTCTTGTACGGCTCGTTACTTGTCCACAGGGCGGCGCCCAGGTAAGTCGCTGTGCCGGTGGCAGTGCTGGAAGAAGGATCGGAGCTGGCGTCACGCTTCAGCTGGGCGAACATCGCGCCCGACCAAGGCTTGGCGCTTTCGTTGTCGATCAGGTAGGAAACGGTTACGTCATACAGGCCACGTTTCACGGTGAAACGCTTGATGTAGTTGACGCCGTCCTTGCTGAACTTGAGGTCCACGACCAATTGGTCCTGACCGTCAGCCAACTGGTAAATCTTCTTCTCCGAGGAGTAAACCGGGCGACCGGCTGGACTTGCGTCCGGACCGTCGGTACCGATCAAACCGCTCTGGGCCAGATAAGTCCGCTCGTTGCCATTATCGAACAGCTGGAATGGAATTTCCGGATGGTCCTGGCGACGTGGATACAGCGGCAGCGTCAGCTGGGCGACATCGCCACCTTGTGGATCGACAGCCAGGTTGAGCACATCCGTTTTGATCTGGATGAGGTCTTTGCTTACAGCTACTGGTGTTTCAGCAGGTGCAGTTGCACTGGTATCACTTACGGCGCGTGGAATGTCGTCACTGACAGAAGCATTATTGCCAGTCGCCGTGTCCGGTAGGCCCGGTGCGGTAGTACTGGAAGCAACATTCTGAGTCGGCAGGGCAGCCTGGCCATAGTCCTGGTTCCATTTAAGAACCATAACGTAGGACACGATTGCCAGGGCGACGATCAGGATCGTGCGTTTGATATCCATGATTACTCGGCCATCGAAGAAGAACGGGAGGTAGGGATAGGTGGAACCGGGTCATAACCACCGGGATTCCACGGATGACAGCGACCTAAACGACGAAAGGTCAGCCAGCCACCGCGCAGAAGGCCATGATTTTCTATGGCTTCATACGCGTAGCAGGAACAACTGGGGTAGAAACGACAGTGACTGGCCATCAGGGGACTAATGGCATAGCGATAAAACTGGATCGGAACGAGTGCCAGTTTACGCATCGGGACTGTCTACCCCTACAGTTTCGGTTTTGACTTCTGGTACCGGCTTGCTACGTGCCAGACGCTTCCAGAGCTTGCCGAAATGCTGAATCAATTCGGGGTTTTCTACGTCACCCAAACCTTTGCGCGCGACGATAACGATGTCCCATCCGACCAGTGAATCCTGGTTCAGGCGAAACGATTCGCGCATCAGACGTTTGAGGCGATTGCGCTCGACGGAGAGCTTTACGCTCTTTTTCCCGATTACCAGCCCGAGACGGGGGTGATCGAGATCGTTGTTGCGCGCAAGGAGCAGGAGATTTTTCCCCGGAACCTTGCCGGTAGGGGAGTCAAAGACTGCCTTGAAATGCCGGGGAGTAAGCAGACGCTTTTCCCGACTGAAGTCCTGACTCACCTCCAGTGCCGGATTATCAAACTGCCAGACGCGCACGACCTTTGGCGCGACGACGCGACAGGACGGCGCGACCGTTCTTGGTAGCCATGCGAGCACGGAAACCGTGGGTACGAGCGCGTTTGATAGTGCTTGGTTGGAAAGTACGTTTCATTGTCGTGTTACCTGGTTCGTCCACAACGGGCCGGAATGGCCCCCGTTTTAAGAGACCGGGGATTCTAGAGAAAGCAAGCCTCTAGGTCAATTTCCAACCAGCGTTTCCTTATAAATAGATCTGCAGGCGTTTTCTCGTCCGCAGGTCTTCGCTAGATATAGAAATAAAGAAGGAAGTTATTTAAAGCTTTTCTGTAAAGCTTATAAAAGCTAGGGACGTGATCATCTGTGGATAACTACCTTTAGCCCTTCTATCTCGTGCTGTACAGAGAATGACAACTACAGTGGAAAACAGGGGGCAGCCTGTGCTGCACTGTCGGATAAGCTGTGTGTGAAAGGGGCATTTATCCACAGGCAGGTTATCCACCGAGTTTCGCCCCCACTTGTCCAGTGCCCTCATGGGTGGTTATCCACAGAGCTTATGCACATACCATTGGTCGCCTTTTTGGCGGTTAACGCGTTGATAATTCATGGCCTGTGCGCAACCTGCATGTGGATAAGTGGGCGTCTGGCCGCTACAATGGCCGCTTGTTTTTGCCTCACCGGCTTTCAACTTAGGGGATATCC
>NZ_CP166796.1:0-318126 GCF_059695935.1 Pseudomonas sp. LBUM1660
ATGAATGCAGCTACTGAACAACTCGATCAATACACCTTCACAGACTTCGCTGCCTTGAGATACAGCCCGAAATTTGCAGCGGAAAGCTTGCAGATCAGTAAGCAAACCCTAAAGGCGATCGAAAAGGATAACGACCTCACAATCGACCGCATTCGTGGGCCTGTCGGTGTTCGTAGTTACTCACTGGCGGATTTGTTTCGTATCGCTGCAATCCGGCGCCAAAATGGCAATACTAAAGGCCTTAGTCGCCAAGTCACTTTCAGCACCTATGTACAGAAAGGCGGCACGGCTAAGACCACGACCACGTGCAACATAGGGATTTTGTCCGCACTTGCTGGCTATAAAACCTTAATCATCGACAACGATCCTCAGGCAGACGTTTCCAGCATGCTGGGGTATGACCCAGATCAGACGACTGAGGAATTGGCCGAGCTCGGGTTGCCGGTGGACCGCGCAGTTGAAGGCCATTTGGGAAACCTCATGCAACTCGGGTCTACATTCCCAGCTATGGATCTGAGTCAGGTGATCAGGAAGCCTTTCGGCGAGGATGGCCCTCACCTAATTCCCGCTTTCGATTCACTCGATGATATGGATATTGTTCTTCGTAATGCGCATGTCGCTGATTTTCGCTATTCGCTCTTCATTGAGAAGGCTCGCCAAGGCAAGTTCCCGCATTGCGACCTTTCCAGCTATGACGTGATCATTATGGACAATGCCCCCTCAGGCACCATGCTTTCGCGTAACAGTCTTGCTGCTGCGGATTTTTTGTTGTGCCCCATTCGCATGGACAAGTTTTCGTTTCGCGCCCTTTCCCGACTGGCGTTCAAGATCAGTGACATGAGCCAGGACTTCGGGCGTGCTCCTGAAATCATTGCCATTCCTACGATGTACATCAAGAATCGTCCGCGCATTCAAGCCAATTTGGCCAGGCTTTCCTCGCTGTTCCCGGGTAAGGTGACCGAGCAACAGTTGATCCATTCCGAGGACTATTCGAAGTGCTTGGAGGAAGGCATTCCGCTGGTGCTTTGGAAACAAGGCTCCGAAAACTCCCTCGGCGCCTTCCGCAAGGTCTTTGACGAAGTAATGGACCGCGCCAAATCCGTGCTGGAGAAATCCAAATGAGGAAAACAGCTCCTATCGGTCGCCCAACAGTCATTTCTGCCGAGGGTAGTAGCATTCAGGGAGTCTCAGTACCAAAGCATATCCCTGAAGCCAACCTGAAGCCGATGGGCGAAGTTCTTCGTCAACTCGGGCTGGCTGATGAAGAACCAGCCAAAACGTCACCACCTCAGAACGGTGCGTCGGTGTCCACTACACGGCACTTTGAGCCGGGCCCTACGGATGTCGCGCTCGCCGGGGAGAAATTTCCCGGCGAAGTCATGTTTCTTCAGATGTCGAAGATTCGAAAGGGGAAGTATCAGCCCCGGCGAGTATTTGACCAGGAGAAGCTTGCCCTACTCGCGAATACCATCGAAGACAACGGCGGACTCAACAACGCAATCGTCGTGCGGCCGTTGTCGGATGGAAACTACGAGCTGATAGCCGGCGAACGTCGCTTCTTGGCGCACGAGTTGTTACGCAAACACACCATCTACGCCCTTGTCCGTCAGCTCACTGATGAAGAAGCGGCCGTACTGTCCGTTGCGGACAACGACGCACGCGAAGACCTCACCGATTTCGAACGTGGCGTTAGCTACAAGCAGTTGCTCGACGACAAGATTGTTCAGAACCAGACAGAGCTGTCCCGCCGGGTTGGTCGTAGCATGGCGACCATCAGCCGGTGCCTGGCGTACTTCAAGCTACCCGCGCCAGTCATTGGGATGCTTGAGGAAAATCCGGAACTCATCGGTAACAGGGTAGTGGCTGATCTGGTCGCGCTATCTGACCATGGCCATACCGAGACGGTCATTGCGGCTGCCTCAAGGATTCGAGACGGCTCCTCCCAGGACAGCTCTATCAACTGGGCCAAAAGCGAAGTCCGTAAAAAGGAACATCCGCACACCCCGTCGCCTCCCAAGCACATCGCTTATAAGGAGCGCACCCAGCTGGATGCTCGCATTGACGGGCGTAAAGTGATCCTGACTCCACCAAAAGGTGTCAATCCAGAAGACGTCCTGAAGTATCTGGAAGAGATGCTTAAAGCCCCTTCGTAGCAAAGCCTTCTCAATCGATATGTAGTGGTCTAATGAAACCGGACACCCATTTAGGCGAGAATGCTCGCCAGATCGAGGTGTCAGATGACCAAACAACGTCGTTCCTTTTCTGCTGAATTCAAACGCGAGGCTGCCGACCTCGTGCTTAAGCAAAACTACAGCTACATCGAAGCCAGTCGTTCACTCGGCGTCGGCGAGTCGGCCCTGCGCCGTTGGGTTGACCAGGTTCAGACAGAACGCCAAGGCGTCACCCCGCAAAGCAAAGCGCTGACCCCGGAACAGCAAAAAATTCAGGAACTGGAGGCCCGGATCGCCCGCCTTGAACGGGAAAAATCGATATTAAAAAAGGCTACCGCGCTCTTGATGTCGGAAGATCACGAGCGTACGCGCTGATCAATCAGCTAAGTGTCCATGAGCCGATTGATTGGCTGTGCAACGTGTTTGAAGTCAACCGCTCAAGCTATTACGCCCACCGCCTCAGGCGCCGAACGCCTGATGTTGAACGGCTTCGATTGCGCAGCCGAGTGAGCGAGTTATTTTCACAAAGTCGCAGTGCTGCCGGCAGCCGTAGCATTCTCTCGTTGATGCGTGACGATGGTGAGCAACTCGGTCGATTCAAAGTGCGCAGCTTGATGCGTGAGCTTGATCTCGTCAGTAAACAGCCAGGTTCTCATGCCTATAAACGAGCGACGATTGAACGGTTGGATATCCCGAACATCTTGAATCGGGAGTTCAATGTCCCGGCACCCAATCAGGTGTGGTGCGGCGACATCACCTACATTTGGGCTCAGGGGAAATGGCACTATCTGGCGGTCGTGCTGGATCTTTGCGCGCGTCGGGTGGTGGGCTGGGCATTGTCGGAAAAGCCGGATGCCGAGCTGGTTATTAAGGCCCTGGATATGGCTTACGAGCAACGAGGAAGGCCTCAGGGCCTGCTATTTCACTCGGATCAAGGGTCGCAATATGCGAGTCGTTTATTTCGCCAGCGGCTGTGGCGTTATCGCATGCGCCAGAGCATGAGTCGCCGGGGAAATTGCTGGGACAATGCGCCGATGGAGCGCGTGTTCCGCAGCTTGAAAACTGAATGGATACCGACCACGGATCGTGTCCCTGGACGTGGTGTAACTCCCGTGTTCTTGGCTGTTGAGTTTGATGCCTCAGTTAATTATGGCTGATAGTTTAGCCGTGGGGTTGTCACTCACCGCCTGGAAGCCTTCCAGCTGCATGTAGCGCTTCTGCAGGCTCCATTCGTCGTTCTGCTCCAGTAGCATGGCGCCGACCAGGCGCACGATGGCGGCGTCGTTGGGGAAGATGCCCACCACGTCGGTTCGCCGCTTGACCTCGGCGTTTAAGCGTTCCAGTGGATTGGTGCTGTGGATCTGTTGCCGGTGGGCCTTGGGAAATGTCATGTGCGCCAGGACTTCGTCCTCGCTGGCATCCATCAGCTGGCTGATTTTCGGGTACTTTTCGCGTAATTGATCCGCCACGACACGCCATTGCCGGCGTGATTCGGCCTCATTGTCCTGGGCAAAGACCGTGCGCAGCAGGGCCGCCACCATGGTGCGCTGGCCTTTGCCCACATGGGCCATGGCATTGCGCATGAAATGGACCCGGCAACGTTGCCAGGTCGCGTTGAGTACCTTAAAGATCGCGGCCTTCAGGCCTTCATGAGCGTCGGAGATCACCAGCTTTACGCCCCGCAGTCCTCGCCGCATCAGGCTGCGCAAAAAATCCGTCCAGAACGGTTCAGCCTCCGAGGGGCCTACGCGCATGCCCAGCACTTCACGACCTCCGTCAGTGTTGACGGCCACGGCGATTATGACGGCGACCGAGACGATCCGTCCGGCCTCCCGCACTTTGACGTACGTCGCATCGATCCACAGATAAGGCCAATCTCCTTCGATGGGGCGATCCAGGAAGGCGTGCACACGCTCATCGATTTCGCCCGCGAGTCGTGAAACCTGGCTTTTGGAAATCCCGGTCATGCCCATGGCCTTGACCAACTCGTCGACCGATCGCGTTGAGACGCCTTGGATGTAGGCCTCCTGAATGACCGCGGCCAAGGCCTTTTCAGCGGTGCGGCGCGGCTCCAGGAAGCCAGGGAAGTAGCTGCCACTGCGCAGCTTGGGGATGCGCAGATCCACGTCACCGGTGCGCGTCTGCCACAAACGGTCCCGATAGCCGTTGCGGCTGTTGGTGCGCTCCATGCTCTTGATGTCGTAGCCGGCGCCGCACAGGCCTTCAACATCGAGTTCCATCATGCGCTGGGCGACAAATTGAATCATTTGCCTGAGCAAATCGACGTCAGCCCCTTTCTCCAGCAGCTCGTTCAGTGAGACAGTAGGTTTGGTCATCGTGGTTCTCCCGGTTCAGGTTAGGTCTTTGCAAACTCAACCTTAGCCAAGAACCACGGTGACCCACTTCTTTCGCCGCAAGGCGCCTTCAGCTGGTTTCAGTTACACCACTTCCAGGGACACGATCCCGACCACGGGTTACAGAACTGCTCAAGAAGCCCAACGCGATATCAGCCATTTCTTGATGCATCGGTACAACTGGATTCGGCCCCATCAATTCAACGGTGGGCTGGCGCCAGCTCGGGCCGAAGAAAAACTTAACGTCGTGTCCGGGATTAGTTGACCACTACAATAATCGCCACTGGAGACGGTGGCGTGATTTCGTTCATGGACGAGCCCCATGAAAGACAGGACACCGTTTCCCCCTTAAGATAAGGGATAGGCAAACGGTTATGTATATGACTAATAGTAGTGATAAGGGTGGGGAGCTGCTGGGCCAGGAGCGTCGTCGCCGTTGGAGCCCAGAGCAAAAGCTGGCGATGGTTCGCGAGAGTCTGCAACCAGGACAAAGTGTTTCGGTCGTGGCCCGGCGCCATGGCGTGAATGCCAACCAACTCTTCCAATGGCGCAAGCTTTATCAGAATGGCAGCCTCTCGGCGGTCAGTGCCGGAGAGACCGTAGTGCCGGCTTCTGAATTGGCCGACGCACTCAAACAGATCCGTGAGTTACAACGGATGCTGGGCAAGAAAACCATGCAAGTCGAGATCCTTCAGGAAGCCGTGGAGATTGCTCGGTCGCGAAAATGGATTGCGCACTCACCCTTGTTGCCGGGGGACGACCTGTGAAGCTGATCAGTGAAAGTCTCGGTGTAGCGCGCTCGCAATTAACGGTTCGACTCAAGCCAGCTGCACGGCCCGCAAGGCGTCGTCCAAGAATGGACGATGCCGCTTTGGTCAAAGAGATTCAGTCTGAAGTCAGTGAGTTGCCCAGCTATGGCTACCGCCGTGTGTGGGGTTTGCTCCGTCGTCGGCGCGAACAACAAAGTCAGGCGCCAATCAACGTCAAACGGGTCTATCGCGTGATGCGCGATCATCAGTTACTGCTGGAGCGTCGAATTAAACAGCCCGGAGTGGCGCGCCGCCATGAAGGCCGCATCGCAGTGGCCACCAGCGATACCCGCTGGTGCTCTGACGGGTTTGAGTTTCGCTGTGAAGACGGCGACAAGCTGAGCGTGACCTTCGCCCTGGACTGCTGCGACCGCGAAGCCATCGGCTGGGTGGCCAGCCCGACGGGGTACAGCGGCGACGATATCCGCGATCTGATGCTGGAAGCGGTGGAAACACGCTTCGGTGAAGAACCGCCTGCCACCCCGGTGCAATGGCTGAGCGATAACGGCTCGGCCTACATCGCTGAACAGACACGCCAGTTTGCCCGACAGATCGGTTTACAGCCGGTGACGACACCGGTGCGCAGCCCGCAGAGCAACGGCATGGCCGAGAGCTTCGTTAAAACGATGAAGCGCGACTACGTCGCGCACATGCCCAAACCTGACCGGGAAACCGCCTTGCGCAACCTGACGGTTGCCTTTGAGCATTACAACGAGGAGCATCCGCACAGCGCTCTAAAATACCGTTCACCGCGGGAGTTTAGGCGTTTGGCAGCGGCATCAATTTAACGGGGTATTGGTGTCCGGTTTAGCAGGGGCCAGTCCACTCCACAGCTTCCCTCTGTTCGTCATTGAGCCTCATTGCTCCCTCAACCAATTAATCGCATTAACGATGTACGAGGGCACCGTTCCCGCCAATTCCACATGGCGAGCTGCGACTTGGGCGAATCGCCCCTTCCCGAAGCGCTTGGCAGTTCGGAGGACCTTATTCCTCAGCTCTACGGGTACAGGATCTAACCCGAGCAGATCGTGACGTTCCAGCGCCTCACGCAGTCGTGGTGCGCATTCCACGCCATCCGGCCACCCAGCCCACCAACATCCGGCCACCTATTCCACGCTCATCCGGCCGGGCAGTCGGAGCGCAGCGACGCAGGTTTGTATTGTTAGTCTGAAGTCTCTGTCGCCGTCAATTTCGTTGCGCGTCTGCGCATCGATTCGCCCTTCAGTTCGATCCGATAAGCGTTGTGCACCAGCCGGTCGAGGATCGCATCGCCCAAGGTTGGATCGCCGATCAGCGCATGCCATTTGTCCACTGGCATCTGGCTGGTCACTAGCGTCGAGCGGTTGCCGTAGCGGTCGTCCAGCAGTTCAAGCATGTCGCGCCGTTGCGCAGCGGTAAACGGCGCCAAGCCCCAGTCGTCCAGGATCAGCAAATCGGTCTTGGCATAACCCGCCATCAGTTTCGCGAAGCGGCCGTCGCCGTGGGCCAGGCCTAGTTCTTCCATCAAGCGCGGCAAGCGCAGATAACGCACGCTGTAACCGTCGCGGCAGGCCTTATGAGCCAGCGCGCAGGCGAGCCAGGTTTTGCCTACGCCAGTTGGGCCGCCGATGATCAGGTTCAGGCCGTCGCGCAGCCACTGGCCGCTGCCCAGTTGCAGGATCAGGGACTTGTCCAGACCGCGCGGGCTGCGGTAGTCGATGTCTTCCAGGCAGGCGTTATGGCGCAGTCGTGCAGCCTTGAGGCGAGTAGTCAGGCGTGCGTCTTCGCGCTCGGTCAGCTCGCGGTCGACCATCAGACCGAGGCGTTCGTCGAAGCTGAGATCGTTGATGTCAGGCGTTGCGTGTTGTTCGCCAAGCGCCTTGATCATGCCGTGCAGGCGCAGGGTTTGTAGCTTGTCGAGTGTCGGGGTGGGCAGCATTTTGGTGCTCCTTTTTCAGGTCAGTGGTAGTAGCCAGGGCCGCGCAGATTGATGTGTTCTTCGGGCAGTAACGGCAGGTTTGGCTGGGCAAGCGGCAGCCGTTCCAGCCCTTGGCGCAGGATCGATTCCAAGCTTTTGTAGCTGCACGCGCCCAGTGCCAGCGCTCGCTGGCAAGCGGCTTCCAGCCGCTCTTCGCCGTGCTGTTTGCTCAGGCGCAGGATCCCCAGGCAGGCGCGGAAGCCGTGCTGCGGATGGATTCGGCGTTCGAGGATATGAGCGATGACACCAGCGGTGTTCGGCCCGGTCTGCTCAGCCCAGTGGATCAGTCGCTGCGGCGTCCATTCGGCATGTTCGCGGTGACTTTTGGGCATGTGCTCGGTTTGGGTGGTGTGGCGGCCTTTGTGCATGGAGCGCAGATGGCTGGCCACCCGCTGGTTGGCGTGGAAGCACTCGACGGTCTTAGCGGTTAGCCGCACTTCGAGTGGGTGCTTCACCAGCTGGTACGGAACCGAGTAGTAATGGCCGTCGACCTCCACGTGGTAGTCGATGTGCACTCGCACCTTTTTCCATTCGGCGTAGACATACGGATGTTCTGGTAGCGGTTGCAGTGCGGGTTGGTCGATGGTCTCGAAGGCCGAGCGGCGTGAGCCGGGCAGTTTCTTGAAGGGCTTCTGATTGAGGCGATCCAGCAGCAGCGCGATGGCTGTGTTGAGTTCGCCCAAGGAGAAGAACTGGCGGTTGCGCAGCACCGCCAAGATCCACCGCTCGACTACCTGTACGCCGACTTCAACCTTGGCTTTGTCCTTGGGTTTACGCGAGCGCGCGGGCAGCACGGCTACGCCGTAATGCTCGGCGAGATCGCGGTAACTGGGGTTGATATCCGGCTCGTAGCGATGCGCCTTGGTGACGCCGCTGCGCAGATTGTCCGGTACCAGGATCTGCGATGTACCGCCGAGAAAGGCGAAGCAGCGTACGTGCGAGCCCAGCCAGTCGGGCAGTTTCTGCGACCAGGTGGCCTCGGCGAAGGTGTAGCTGGACGCGCCGAGGACGGCGACGAAGATCTGCGTCTGGCGGATCTCGCCGGTTCGCCGATCAATGACCGGCACGGTCTGGCCGGCGTAATCGACAAACAGCTTTTCTCCGGCACGGTGTTCCTGGCGCATGACCACGTCGACCTTGGCAGCCCAGAGGCGGTAGTGCTCGCAGAACCAGCTGTACTGGAAGCCTTGCGGATGGGTGAGCCGATACTCTTGCCAGAGCAGGGCCAAGGTGACGCCGGGGCGACGTAACTCGGCATGGACATGAGCCCAGTCCGGCATCGGACGTTGATCGCTGGGAACCGTCGGCGCTGGCGGAATAGACATCGCTCCAGTTCGGCGTCCGGCAACTGCGTGGGCCAAGTCAGCCCGCAAGCGTTGAAGCGGTGCAGGTAATTGCCGGCACTGCCGCTGCTAATGCGCAGGCTGGTAGCAATTTTACGCACGGACAGGCCGGCGTCGAACTTTAGGCGTAGTACCTCTCGGATTTTACGCATGGATATACGCTCCACGACGACCTTTCGCTTCGAGAAAAGAGGTCGATGGTAGTGAATAATCCTGCGGTTGCTGCCTGCCTGAGCTTGGGTCGGATCAGTGAGAGATCACTGCCCAAGTGCTCGTGGAATGAGTGTCCAAGTCAGCGTGGAATCGCTGTCCAAGTGTTCGTGGACTGGGTGTCCAAGTGCGCATGGAATCCCCACCCTGGCGTAACAGCAAGCCGCGATCGCCCAGATAGCCATTGATGACCTGCAAAATCCCGCCGGCCAGCTCATGTTTTTCCAACAGATGGCGGAAATTGAGGATCGTGGTTTCATCGGAAATTCGATCCAGATGCAGCCCCGAAAACTGGCGCAGAATCGTGGTCTCGTAAAGTGCTTCTTCCATCGCCGGATCGCTGTAACCGAACCAGTTCTGCATCAGATGAACCCGCAACATGGACAGCAACGGATACGCCGGACGACCGCCTTCACCCTTTGGATAATGCGGCTCGATCAAGGTAATCAAACCCTTCCAGGGCACGACCTGATCCATCTCGATCAGGAAACGCTCGCGGCGGGTCTGCTTACGTTTGCCGGCATACTCGGCATCGGCGAAGGACATCTGTTTCATCGGGGCTCAACCGTTGGGTTCGTGTGAGGTGCGTATTTCACCAAATTTGGAAGTCTTTTTCAGAGTTTCCCTAGGGTCTGTTCCCGTTTCCATCTAAGTCATTGATATATAAGAGCAAGCTCGTATCGTTGTAGCTCTCACACAAAACCAATACGAGCTTGCAATGCCCCGATTACTGCTCAGTGATGAGCACTGGTCGAAGCTGCGGGAAATTCTGCTGCACAAGGCCATCTACAACAAGCGCGATCTACGGATGACCGTCGAAGGCATGCTGTATCGCATGCGCACAGGATGTCCCTGGAGAGACTTGCCCGAGGCCTTTGGAAGCTGGAGCAAAGTCTACAAGCGTTTCAATGCCTGGTCCGCGTCAGGTAAGTGGCTCAAGGTTTTTCAGGCGCTGGTAGCTGAACCGGACATGGAATGGGTTTTCATCGATGGCAGCTATGCCAAGGCCCACCAGCACAGTGCCGGTGCTGCCAGTGGCAAGGATGAGGCAATAGGGAAAAGTCGAGCAGGCAACACCAGCAAGATCCACTTGGCTGTAGATGCCTACGGGCTACCCGTCGTATTTGAAATCACGGGTGGCCAGATCAACGACTGCACACAGGCGCCTGCGTTGATTGCCAAGGTTCCCACTGCCGAAACAATCATTGCGGACAAAGGCTATGACAGTGAGGCCATACGTGAACAGGTTGAACAACAGGGCGCCAAAGCCGTGATTCCGAGAAAACGCAACTCGGTGAAAGGCAATGCGGATCTGGATAAAGAGCTTTACCGCAACCGGCACCTGGTAGAAAACGCCTTTGCCCGGCTGAAGCACTATCGAGCGGTCGCATCGCGATTCGACAAACTCAAGAGAAATTACGAAAGCGTGGTGGCTATGGCTTGTGCCTTCCTCTGGCTACCCATGTGAAACGGGAACAGCCCCTAGTGACGATAAATATTCGAAACCACAAAACTGTAGCGCCTACTTAAAGTCAAATTTCTTGGCCAGAGCCTGATCACGCTGTTGCAGGTACGCAAGTTTTAATGCGCAGTGATCGGCGTCTGCGGCAAGAGCCGCAAGATCTGCTGCAACCGCAGGATGAAGCTCGGCGGTGTCGGCACCATCGCCCACGACGCTGGTGGGGGCGACGGATGACATCCCACTGGCCCATACCGGGCTGACAACCCGGACTGACAACCGCTGGCTAGCAGTAGCGAGATCAACGTTGAGACGCTGGGCGGTGTTCTGAACATCCTGGACCTCCTTAAAGCGGCGGTGCTCCAATTGACGGAGTGCTTCAGCCAGTTGAGCATTGCGCTTTTGCTCCTGGGCGATGGCGTGGCTGGTGACGCTCGAACGTTGCGTTTCGTTTTCGGCTACTTGGGCCGTGATACTGGCAATTTCGGCGTTGTATCGATTGGCCTGCCAGTGCCAGACCACGAAAGCACCGACACTGGTGAGTGCCAGCGCCAAGAAGCCGTGGAGTCGTCCGCTCCACGCACTCACTTTAATACCGACAGCGCTAAACGATAAAAGACCAAGCGCTCAGGGTATCCGTTGAGACCGCCGTTGATCCGGCGAGTAATCGATTCAAATTCCCCCTCATCCGCCAAACGGTTTAATCCTTTGGAGTGCCAAAACCAGGCCGCGGAAAGGCAAGCATATTCGGGCAGTTCCAGCCATTGGGGGTGATTGATCAAGTCGAGCGCTAACGCCTCGCCGCACTGGCGATAGTTACTTAATCCTGTGATCTGAATGAGCCCGCGTCCGCAATATAATTGGCCGTCCCCATCCGCTTCAGGGGAATTACCCAAGCGCATGGCGAGCTCACCGGTATCGTACCGCTGAAGGTATGTCTGACTGCCCATTTCACGTAAGTAGCGTAACTCACCCGATTCGTGACCGATTTGAGCAATGAAAGCGGCGACACGATCTTTGGTATTAATGTGATATTGATCCATCGCCTTGTTGAGCAACGGGGCAAAAAGCCCCGCGGCCGGACCTGACCGAGGAAGAATCGTAGAAAGTTGCAGAACTGTAATTGCCATGAGTCAATACCTTTATATTAATGGATCACTCGCAAACCAAGGTCTATACCCCAACAGCCAACGTACAGCACCCCATCTGCAACACCAGTGCGTGTATATTCGTCGGTCACATACGGCTATAATACAGGTTAAAAACCTTAAATTCGAAAAAACTCAGATCAAAGGCATTTAACGACTGCGCGAAGTAACACATAACTATTACAACTTTCAGTCGCCAAAATGACACAAATCATCCCCGCAAGCATGTAGCTGATTGGGAGGCCCAGCTCGTGCGTGCATATCTTGTCACTCGAAAACCGCCGGAGCTTTTCATCTACACATTTAATATGATCGTAGTATTCAAAGCCACGCGCTGAAAAGCCCCCCCATAGAGACCGTCTAATAAAACTACTCAATGACGCTCTTACCGCTACGGGGTCTTATTTGGCTTTTGGTTCATCGTCAGAACCTGGTCCGATTTTAAGCCTTTTATAAATATAATCCTGCAGCAACATTAAAGTAGCATCCGCCCCCAGCCAACCGCACAAGCCAATGATGACACCTGAAATATCCGGAGGGATACCAAGTGAACGACAACCCAGCAGAACCAGATACCCGGCAAATGCCGCGCCTACACCTTGCAATACTGTTTCACCGACACGAACCGGTTGTTGAGCGCCTAGACGACGCATCATATGCCCTAATACACCACCGATCGCAGCAATTGAAACAAAAATCCATGTGCGCATTATTTCCTCCATACTTTTTTCGTCCATATTTTCGCGTCCAAATAAATCAACCTTACGAGCGGCGTAGAATAAACCGTTAATCACCCTTAAAGCTGATTACGCTTCTACGATTAACACCCCTAATAACAAGCAGCACTAAACCATCCGATAAAATAAGTGAAGCGCTGCATGACTCAAGCGGCCTGCAAGCGTTCCCGCCGTGAGACTCAATCCCCGTCTCTAATACAGCGTATTTATAGCGAGCGTTGCGCATCATTGGCAATGACAAAGTCTATTAGCGGAGCCGGGTAGCGACCACGACTCATTGTGTGGTACTCGGTATTCCGTCAACACATCACCAGTGTGCTGTTCTCGAAATCTTCAAGTCACTCGGTACAAATTAAAACCCATCGTTCACGCGCTATGATCGTGCTCAACATCTCCGCGACCCTACATACAAAACTTACCGAGCAGCCTTCGTGTCGGGCAATAATGTCGGGGTGACGGATCATACCCAACACTCATCTTGGCCCCGATGTCAGGCGCCATGGCCGAAGCACGGAGAAACGGTAAGTAATCCATTTTGGGAACACCTACTGGTTTCGCTCACTCTGACATTGTAGAGCCCATACGCGAGCAGTTACTGCCCCTTTGACCGCCGAGATCGCATTCAGTTTTTTCAATGACTTAATTATTTTTATACATACAAAATATTTCAAAGAAATCGCCAAACTTAACCACGAAAGCTGGGAAGTCTAATATCGGATTTCCCCTTGAGTTACTTTTTACTTTGTGGCGTATTAACATGCTTCACTGCAGTCGTGCGTTTAACGCGCCGCTGCAGTGGTGATGTGGAGGGGGACCAATCTTGAAGAGCTGAGCTTATTTGCAGTTGCACCAAGCCTGTCTTAATCACAATAAGGAAATAAAATGACCACGTCCGGCTCCCAGAATCTCAAACGTTGTGAAAAATGTCAAAACCCGGCGAGACTATCCAGTATTTACGCACATGGATAGAGTAGCATGGAACATTTAGGATTGCAGACGACGGAGATAAGATATCCAGCGTTGATAAACGAGCAATAGTTTCAGTCGAAGACGGTGCTTGGCAAATGATTGTGGGAGGGCATAGAACAATCAACATAATTTGCGCTGACGGAATTGTTTGGCTTGACAACACGCTGCCCGAAGATGCCCAAGAGCCCACGCAATACAAGACTATTTCGCGCACTCAGTACTACGAACTTCCGATCAACCCCACTTCGCTCTCTGCGCTTGACCCTCAGTTCGTCAATGGGATGTTCGACTTTGTAAGTCGTAGCACAAGCGAGATATCACATAATTGGTTGACTCAATGTACCAATGATAGCTATAAAAAATAAAGGCCTTCCTGGAGTGGATTGATTCACTACCACGCAGTATCAAAGAAAAATTCACCATGATATTTTTCATAAGTTCCATCACTGGCGAGTGGTGTCCCAGATTTTGTGTATACGGGATTTCTATTAAACCGTTAACAGCCGATCTTCAAACTGGATACTGAAGCGATTCAACGCCGCTTTCTAGTCCCGGATCGGCATTGTCCACTTCTTGCTGATGTTATTCAGCGCCAGATGAAACAGCTTCATTACCGCCTCACCGGTCGGAAATGACGCACGGGTTTTGATTTCTTTGCGCAGGCTCATGTTGATCGATTCGACGGCGTTGGTGGTGTAGATCACCTTGCGAATTTCGGCTGGATAGTCAAAAACGGGATCACCCGAGCCCAGTTTCGTCACCATGACAGGCTGATCAATTGGTACTCGGCGTCCCATTTTGCTTCAAATTCGTCGAGCCGTTGTTCAGCCAACTCGGCAGTGGCCGAGGTGTAAATCAGCCTCAAGTCAGCCGCGACTTCCTCCTGCCGTTTCCACGATACGAAGTTCAAACTGTTGCGCACCATGTGCACGATGCACAACTGAACGACTGCCTTCGGGTAGACCGTTTCAATCGCCTCAGGGAAGCCTTTGAGGCCGTCCACGCAGGCAATGAAGATGTCCTGCACGCGCCGATTCTTGAGCTCGGTTACCACTTGCAGCCAGAATTTGGCGCCTTCGGTTTGCGCGATCCACAAGCCCAGCACCTCTTTGTGACCCGCCATGTTGACGCCGATGGCCAGGTAAACCGCCTTGTTGCGCACAGCGCCGGCATCACGCACTTTGACGTGAATGCAGTCCAGATAGAGGATCGGGTACAGCGCGTCCAGCGGTCGGGCCTGACAGAGTTTGACCTTGTCACTCACCGCGTCGGTAATCGCCCGAGATGAGGCTGGGAGAGACCTCGGTGCCGTACATTTCCTGCAAGTGCGCCTGAATTTCTCTGACGCTCAAACCACGAGCGTAGAGCGAGATGACTTTGTCATCGAAGCCCGTCCAGCGGGTTTGATTCTTGGTCCCCAGCTGCGGCTCGAAGGACGCCTGCCGATCGCGTGGGATGTCGAGCGGCAGTTCGCCGAAGTCGCCCTTGAGGGTTTTACCGCTGTGGCCATTGCGCGCATTGACGGCAGCGTTGGTGATCGCGGCGCTTTTGTCGTGCCCCAGATCCGTTTACACAAAACTAATTACCCCCTCCCTGGCACGAACGCATACTGTGCAACACAATTCTTCCCACAAACTGGCTTTACGGCAGCCAGAACTTACGTATTGAATTATGGCGGAGCTGTATTTTCAAAGCTTTATATGTATTGTATACGGTAAAAAAATCCCCTAGGGAAGGTCTGAAGTACCCACGGATTTTTGATGCCCTCACTACTTGATGCTCAAAAAATCATAAGCCGGTCGAAAATCAGACCTTCTTGTCCTTAATTCACGGTTCTTTCCTCTAATCGCGCTGTTTCAGGGCGATTAACCCGCATTACAGACGCACCTCGCCCATGCCCATCAACCGTTTTCGCACCATCCACAAGTTCGACAAAGCGAACAACGTTGTCTGCTGCGCGATATTTTTCGACAAGCCACGAAAGCGCACTTTCGTATAACCAAACTGGCGCTTGATCACGCGAAACGGGGGCTCAACCTTGGCCCGCACCTGCGCTTTCGCGTATTCGATCTTGCATCGCATGCGCCCGATCAGACTCTTTTTTGCGTGCTTTTTATAGCTGCTTGGCCGGGCGGCAATCGACCAGATCATCTGGCGACCCTGATGTTCGGGACGCTTGTCTACACCGGTGTAACCGGCATCGCCAGAGACGTACGTTTCATCACCATGGAGCAACTGATCGACTTGAGTCATGTCCGCCACATTGGCCGCCGTGCCCACCAGGCTATGCACCAAACCCGTCTCGGCATCGACACCGATATGCGCTTTCATTCCGAAGAAATATTGATTTTCTTTCTTGGTCTGGTGCATTTCGGGATCGCGTTTGCCGTCCTTGTTCTTGGTCGAACTGGGCGCATGAATGATCGTGGCATCGAGGATGGTGCCCTGGCGTAACAGCAAGCCGCGATCGCCCAGATAGCCATTGATGACCTGCAAAATCCCGCCGGCCAGCTCATGTTTTTCCAACAGATGGCGGAAATTGAGGATCGTGGTTTCATCGGGAATTCGATCCAGATGCAGCCCCGAAAACTGGCGCAGAATCGTGGTCTCGTAAAGTGCTTCTTCCATCGCCGGATCGCTGTAACCGAACCAGCTCTGCATCAGATGAACCCGCAACATGGACAGCAACGGATACGCCGGACGACCGCCTTCACCCTTTGGATAATGCGGCTCGATCAAGGTAATCAAACCCTTCCAGGGCACGACCTGATCCATCTCGATCAGGAAACGCTCGCGGCGGGTCTGCTTACGTTTGCCGGCATACTCGGCATCGGCGAAGGACATCTGTTTCATCGGGGCTCAACCGTTGGGTTTGCGCATTCCACGCCATCCGGCCACCCAGCCCACCAACATCCGGCCACCTATTCCACGCTCATCCGGCCGGGCAGTCGGAGCGCAGCGACGCAGGTTTGTATTGTTAGTCTGAAGTCTCTGTCGCCGTCAATTTCGTTGCGCGTCTGCGCATCGATTCGCCCTTCAGTTCGATCCGATAAGCGTTGTGCACCAGCCGGTCGAGGATCGCATCGCCCAAGGTTGGATCGCCGATCAGCGCATGCCATTTGTCCACTGGCATCTGGCTGGTCACTAGCGTCGAGCGGTTGCCGTAGCGGTCGTCCAGCAGTTCAAGCATGTCGCGCCGTTGCGCAGCGGTAAACGGCGCCAAGCCCCAGTCGTCCAGGATCAGCAAATCGGTCTTGGCATAACCCGCCATCAGTTTCGCGAAGCGGCCGTCGCCGTGGGCCAGGCCTAGTTCTTCCATCAAGCGCGGCAAGCGCAGATAACGCACGCTGTAACCGTCGCGGCAGGCCTTATGAGCCAGCGCGCAGGCGAGCCAGGTTTTGCCTACGCCAGTTGGGCCGCCGATGATCAGGTTCAGGCCGTCGCGCAGCCACTGGCCGCTGCCCAGTTGCAGGATCAGGGACTTGTCCAGACCGCGCGGGCTGCGGTAGTCGATGTCTTCCAGGCAGGCGTTATGGCGCAGTCGTGCAGCCTTGAGGCGAGTAGTCAGGCGTGCGTCTTCGCGCTCGGTCAGCTCGCGGTCGACCATCAGACCGAGGCGTTCGTCGAAGCTGAGATCGTTGATGTCAGGCGTTGCGTGTTGTTCGCCAAGCGCCTTGATCATGCCGTGCAGGCGCAGGGTTTGTAGCTTGTCGAGTGTCGGGGTGGGCAGCATTTTGGTGCTCCTTTTTCAGGTCAGTGGTAGTAGCCAGGGCCGCGCAGATTGATGTGTTCTTCGGGCAGTAACGGCAGGTTTGGCTGGGCAAGCGGCAGCCGTTCCAGCCCTTGGCGCAGGATCGATTCCAAGCTTTTGTAGCTGCACGCGCCCAGTGCCAGCGCTCGCTGGCAAGCGGCTTCCAGCCGCTCTTCGCCGTGCTGTTTGCTCAGGCGCAGGATCCCCAGGCAGGCGCGGAAGCCGTGCTGCGGATGGATTCGGCGTTCGAGGATATGAGCGATGACACCAGCGGTGTTCGGCCCGGTCTGCTCAGCCCAGTGGATCAGTCGCTGCGGCGTCCATTCGGCATGTTCGCGGTGACTTTTGGGCATGTGCTCGGTTTGGGTGGTGTGGCGGCCTTTGTGCATGGAGCGCAGATGGCTGGCCACCCGCTGGTTGGCGTGGAAGCACTCGACGGTCTTAGCGGTTAGCCGCACTTCGAGTGGGTGCTTCACCAGCTGGTACGGAACCGAGTAGTAATGGCCGTCGACCTCCACGTGGTAGTCGATGTGCACTCGCACCTTTTTCCATTCGGCGTAGACATACGGATGTTCTGGTAGCGGTTGCAGTGCGGGTTGGTCGATGGTCTCGAAGGCCGAGCGGCGTGAGCCGGGCAGTTTCTTGAAGGGCTTCTGATTGAGGCGATCCAGCAGCAGCGCGATGGCTGTGTTGAGTTCGCCCAAGGAGAAGAACTGGCGGTTGCGCAGCACCGCCAAGATCCACCGCTCGACTACCTGTACGCCGACTTCAACCTTGGCTTTGTCCTTGGGTTTACGCGAGCGCGCGGGCAGCACGGCTACGCCGTAATGCTCGGCGAGATCGCGGTAACTGGGGTTGATATCCGGCTCGTAGCGATGCGCCTTGGTGACGCCGCTGCGCAGATTGTCCGGTACCAGGATCTGCGATGTACCGCCGAGAAAGGCGAAGCAGCGTACGTGCGAGCCCAGCCAGTCGGGCAGTTTCTGCGACCAGGTGGCCTCGGCGAAGGTGTAGCTGGACGCGCCGAGGACGGCGACGAAGATCTGCGTCTGGCGGATCTCGCCGGTTCGCCGATCAATGACCGGCACGGTCTGGCCGGCGTAATCGACAAACAGCTTTTCTCCGGCACGGTGTTCCTGGCGCATGACCACGTCGACCTTGGCAGCCCAGAGGCGGTAGTGCTCGCAGAACCAGCTGTACTGGAAGCCTTGCGGATGGGCGAGTCGATACTCTTGCCAAAGCAGGGCCAGGGTGACGCCGGGGCGGCGCAACTCGGCGTGAACCCATGCCCAGTCGGGCATCGGACGCTGATCGCTGATCGCTGGGAACGGCGGGCGGCGGTGGAAAAAGCCGCCGTTGCAACTCGGCGTCCGTTAACGCAGACGGCCAAGTCAGGCCGCTGGCAGCAAAGCGATTGAGGTACTCACCGACGCTGGCTCGACCCACTTGCAAGCTGACAGCGACCTGGCGGGCAGATAGGCCGACCTCGAACTTGAGACGTAGCACTTCTCGAATCTTACGCATGGATAACCGCTCCACGACGACCTCTCAGCTTCGATAAAAGAGGTCGATGGTAGTGAATTAATCCTGCGTTGCTGCCTGCTTTAAGGGTGGCCGGATGAGCGTGGAACGGGTGGCCGGATCACCGTGGAATCAGTGGCCGGATGTTCATGGAATACGCGGCCGGATGGGCGTGGAATCCGCAGTTGGGTTCGTGTGAGGTGCGTATTTCACCAAATTTGGAAGTCTTTTTCAGAGTTTCCCTAGGGTCTGTTCCCGTTTCCATCTAAGTCATTGATATATAAGAGCAAGCTCGTATCGTTGTAGCTCTCACACAAAACCAATACGAGCTTGCAATGCCCCGATTACTGCTCAGTGATGAGCACTGGTCGAAGCTGCGGGAAATTCTGCTGCACAAGGCCATCTACAACAAGCGCGATCTACGGATGACCGTCGAAGGCATGCTGTATCGCATGCGCACAGGATGTCCCTGGAGAGACTTGCCCGAGGCCTTTGGAAGCTGGAGCAAAGTCTACAAGCGTTTCAATGCCTGGTCCGCGTCAGGTAAGTGGCTCAAGGTTTTTCAGGCGCTGGTAGCTGAACCGGACATGGAATGGGTTTTCATCGATGGCAGCTATGCCAAGGCCCACCAGCACAGTGCCGGTGCTGCCAGTGGCAAGGATGAGGCAATAGGGAAAAGTCGAGCAGGCAACACCAGCAAGATCCACTTGGCTGTAGATGCCTACGGGCTACCCGTCGTATTTGAAATCACGGGTGGCCAGATCAACGACTGCACACAGGCGCCTGCGTTGATTGCCAAGGTTCCCACTGCCGAAACAATCATTGCGGACAAAGGCTATGACAGTGAGGCCATACGTGAACAGGTTGAACAACAGGGCGCCAAAGCCGTGATTCCGAGAAAACGCAACTCGGTGAAAGGCAATGCGGATCTGGATAAAGAGCTTTACCGCAACCGGCACCTGGTAGAAAACGCCTTTGCCCGGCTGAAGCACTATCGAGCGGTCGCATCGCGATTCGACAAACTCAAGAGAAATTACGAAAGCGTGGTGGCTATGGCTTGTGCCTTCCTCTGGCTACCCATGTGAAACGGGAACAGCCCCTAGGGGGTGTTCTCATTTGAGCTAATTAGTGCCATTCGATACCCTTGAGCTATTTGGGGGTAACTGGTGAGCCGCTATAGGTTGCGTGACGATCAATGGGTGCGCATCAAGGAACTGCTGCCGGGCAAAGCCAGCGACCGTGGCGTGACCGCCCGCGATAACCGTCTATTTGTAGAGGCGGTACTCTGGATTGCCCGAACTGGCGCGCCCTGGCGGGATCTACCTGAAACCTACGGTCACTGGCATCGGGTCTATGTGCGTTATAACCGCTGGTCACGCAAAGGCGTCTGGTTACAGATCATGGCATCGCTTGCGACTGACGCTGACCTAGAACACCTGATGGTGGATGGCAGCATAGTGCGCGTTCGTCAGCATGGTGCGGCAAAAAAACATGGCAGGACGCCGAAGCCATGGGCAAGTCCAGAGGCGGACTGAGCACCAAGATTCATGCGGCCGTCGATGCCCTGGGGAACCCGGTACGCCTGCTGCTGACGCCCGGACAAAGCTCTGAATATGGCCAAGCCGAAGCGCTGATCGAAGGTTTTACGCCCGATGCGGTATTGGCAGACAAAGGTTATGACTCAGATGCCTTCGTGGAGTTGATACAGCGCAATGGGGCTGAAGCCGTCATCCCCTCAAGAGGGAATCGTCTGACGCCCCGAAAGCTGGATCGACATACCTACAAGGCACGTAATCTGGTGGAGCGTTGTTTCCAGAAACTGAAGCAGTACCGCCGTATTGCAACCAGATATGAGCGACTGGCAAGAAACTACCAGTCGATGCTGAGTCTTGTATCAGTCGTCATATGGCTGGCCTGATTGAGAACACCCCCTAGAGTTTTATTTTCGGGGTGATTGGCTTTTATCGATGTTTTCCACAAGCGCGGCTCGACTCAAAAACCGTTTTAAGAAGAACATCCTTGCCAAAACGGATGAGAAAATATCGTTCCATATGCAAATTTCTACCCGACGAACGGTAGCGGCGTGGCATGTCCCACGCTCAATTCAGAGAGGTTGAAATTTTCAGTGTTTAAGTCACGCGGTGCGCATGGTGCGAAACCATGGCGCTTTCTGGACGGGTCACACTACCATGAGAACATTGGACTATCCCGTTAAAAATTCTTGGGAAGCTCGGGAGTAGCGCTAAACTGACGAGACACAATTTTTACCCCACCATTTCTGTTGCATAGGATCTTTCGTGCCCCCCAGTAAGAATTTGCACGTGCAACACCACAGAGCAAGTACAGACGGCGGAGCGATGATTGTTGGTCTGGGAGCCTCTGCGGGTGGCCTGAAAGCATTGGAGACTTTCCTTCGGAGCATGCCGAGCAATTCTGGATACGCCTTCGTCGTAATCCAGCACCTCAACCCAGACCACACCAGCCTCCTGACTGAAATCCTGGCCCGTGCCACGAGCATGCCGGTGCATCAGGCTGGTCAACAGATGCAAGTATGTGCCGACCAAGTGTATGTCATCCCCCCTAACCACAGCATCACTCTAAAGCGAACACGATTACTGCTCAGTCCGCTGGAACCCACTCGCGCCCAGCGGCTACCAGTAGATAAGTTTTTTACGTCGCTGGCCGAGCAACAAGGACAGTGGGCAGTGGGCATAATATTGTCCGGCACCGGCTCGGATGGTACCCAAGGCTGCCGCGCCATTCTCGAACATGGCGGCCTCACACTAGTGCAGACACCGGACGATGCTGCATACAACGGCATGCCCACCAGCGTTATCGAAGCCGGTTATGCCTGTCAGGTATTAGAGGTGCAGGGCATGACACAGTTGCTGCTGGAGCGAAGGCAGGGCAACCCAGAGTATGCTGCAAACGCTGCAATGATTGATCATCGAGGCTTGACCCAGATCCTGCTACACCTCCGTCACATCACAGGACACGACTTTACGCACTACAAACACAGCACGTTGTTGCGACGTATCGAGCGACGCATGCAAGCGCAGCAAATAAGCAACGAGACGGCCTACGCCGACTTTTTAAGCCATCACCCAGATGAAACCCGCCTGCTATTTAGCGAGGTGCTGATCAACGTCACTCAGTTTTTCCGTGACCCTGACGCTTTTGTGGTGATGAAAGACAGTATTCTGCTGCCGCTTCTGGCCGGCAAACCGCGCGACGACTTGTTCAGGGTCTGGGTCGCAGGCTGTGCCAGTGGCGAAGAGGCTTACTCGGTGGCGATCCTATTGCATGAGTTGATGGCACAGCATGAGCTGCATTTGACTGTGCAGTTCTTTGCAACGGATCTGGATGACGATGCAATCCGCACCGCCCGCGCGGGCTTTTACCCATTGAGTATCGCTCGGGATGTTTCGGCTGCGAGGCTGCAGCGCTACTTCATTAAGGAGGATTCGGGATATCGGATTCAGAAGGAAATCCGCGAAATGATCGTGTTTGCCGTGCAAAACGTTACCAAGGACCCGCCGTTCACTCGACTGGACTTGCTGTGTTGCCGAAATTTGATGATCTATCTTGGGCCGCAGCTGCAGTCTCAATTGATTCCGACCTTTCATTACGCGCTCAAGCCTGAAGGCGTGCTGTTTCTTTCACCATCGGAAAGCATCGGCAGTCATGGCTCGCTGTTTGCACCGTTACATCGTAGATGGAAGTTTTACCGATCCAATAAAATCCCATCCCCGAAAATTATGACGATCAACAGCAGCCAACCTTGGGTTCATGAATGCGTCAGTAAACCATCGGATCACCAAAAAAAAATGAACACGGAATTAAACATAGCCGAATTGACCCGACGCATATTGCTGCAGAAGTTCGTTCCGGCTTCAGTGGTAACAGATCTGCGGGGTAATATCGTCTATGTCCACGGTGATACCGGCAACTACCTGCGTCCTGCACCGGGACAGGCGACTCTGAATGTTATCGATATGGCCCGCGAAGGACTGCAACTTGATCTGCGCAACGCCGTTCATCAGGCGGCGGGCATTGGCGAGCCGACGCTGCACCGAGAAGTTTGCATCACCGGCAACAACGGGACGGCGCGTTGCATTCGCTTAAGCGTGCGTCGACTTGCAGATAATCCACAGAGTGAGCGCCTCCTGTTGATCAGCTTTGTCGAGCAGTCGGAGGATATTGTGACCTCCCCGGTTAAGCAGGACGCAAGTTCGTCTACCACACCGTCCGGCGACCGCATCAAGGTGCTGGAGCACGATCTAGCGTATACCCGCGAGAACCTGCAAGCCTCTATTGATGAATTGCAATCCACCAACGAAGAACTGCAATCCACCAATGAAGAGCTTCAATCCTCTAACGAGGAGCTGCAGTCCACCAATGAAGAGCTTCAATCGTCCAACGAAGAGCTGGAAACTTCACGAGAAGAATTGCAGTTGATCAATGAAGAATTGGCGACTGTCAATGCCGAGTTGCAGGAAAAAATTGAGTAACTGGGCGATATGCAGAACGACATGAAGAATCTGCTCGACAGCACTCATATTGGAACTATTTTCCTTAATTCAATGCTGACAATTCGTCGTTTCACACGGGACGCAGTGAAGATTTTCCGTTTGAGCTCCACTGATGTGGGGCGACCATTGGCTGATATCACATCGTGCCTGGATAATATGGATTTGCTGGTACCCGCCCAGCAAGTGCTCGACACCCTGATCCCCTATGAAGTTGAGGTATGTACCACCTCCGGTCGTTGGTTTTTGGCGAGGCTGTCACCCTACCGAACATTGGACAATGTAATTGACGGCGTTGTGTTGACGTTCCACGACATCAATGCACGGGTCGCCAATGATCAGGCCATTCAAGCTGCGCTGGAGCTGGCCGAGGCAATCATCGATACGGTTGTTGAACCGCTATTGGTGCTTGATGACCAGTTACAGGTGATTTCGGCCAGCCGCTCTTATGTTAAGAATTTTTTCACTACGATCATGGCTACGGTCGGCCGCACACTTTACGAATTAGATGATGGCCAATGGAACATCCAGGCCTTGAGGGATCAGTTAGGTACTATCCTTAAGGAAGACAGCAGTTTTGAAGGTTTTGTAGTGGAGCAACACTTTCCCGCAGGGGAAACACGTAGGATCACGCTGAATGCTCGGCGTGTAACCGGATCCGGTGCACGACCGCACCTGATCTTGTTAGCCATGCGGATCAATCTTCCAACGCCCTGAGAACACTCATGAGTACAAAGCCAACCAATGATGCTAAGCCACTGAGAGTCAGGGCAGAACAGATTGCTGACAGTACTCCGTTGGATGGCCGTCCGGTCGGGCTGCTACACGAGCTTCGAGTGCACCAAATCGAACTTGAGATGCAGAACGAAGATCTGCGCATAGCGCACATCTCGCTGGAAGCCTCTCGCGATCTGTATCAGGACCTCTATGAGCACGCACCGGTAGGCTACTTGACAGTAGCCGTAAGTGGCGTAATTAGCGCCGTAAACCAGACGGGGTCGTCACTATTGGGTCACGCGCGTGAACGGTTGCTAGGGCGACGCTTCAGCACCAAGGTGATCGCTCAGGACCGCGAGCGCTGGCAGCAGGTTTTTATGCGGGCGTGTCGCGACGATGCACATCATCAGTGTGAAGTAACCCTGATCCGTGGTGACGGTAGCCGTTGGTATGCACATCTGGATTGTATTCAGCGCGACGTTTTGGAGTCCGGGGTTCGTATCACTTTGATTGACCTTTCGGAGCGACATAAAGTCGAGTCGCGCCTGATGTTGGCCGCTAGCGTGTTCACCCATGCCCGCGAGGGCATTATGATCACGGATGCGACTGGCGATGTGCTTGAGGTCAATGATGCATTTAGCACAATCACTGGCTACAGCCGCACCGAAGTCATTGGCCAGAACCCCCGTCTTCTGGCTTCAGGAATGACTGATCCTGAGTGCTACCGAGAGTTGTGGCGCAATCTTTTGGAGAACCATCATTGGCAGGGCGAAATGTGGAACCGGAGGCGCAATGGTGAACTATTCGCGGTGCGGCAAACCATTACCGCGATCCTCGATATTAAGGGGGAAGTGCAAAACTACGTGTCGCTGTTCAGCGATGTCACGGAACTGCACGAGCACCAGCGTCAGATGGAGTACATTGCCTATTACGATCCACTCACTCGCTTGCCCAATCGTGTCCTACTCGCAAAACGCATGAAGCAGGCGATGGGCCTGGCGCGGCTCAGCGGGCACCGGTTGGCGATCGCCTATCTGGATCTAGACGGATTTAAAGTGGTAAACGATACTCATGGTCACCATGTAGGCGATCGCGTTTTGAGCACAATCGCACGGCGTATGAGACAGACCCTACGTGAAGGCTGCACCCTGTCCAGGTTGAGTGGCGACGAGTTCGTGGTGATCATTGTCGAGATCCAACAAATCAGTGACAGTGTGCGGACCCTTGACCGTCTAATGGCAGTGGTCGCTGAGCCCATGCAGGTCAACAGTGAACACATCCAAATTTCTGCCAGCATTGGTGTCAGCTACTTTCCGCAAGAGGGTGATGCTAGCGCCGATCAACTGCTACGCCAAGCTGACCAAGCCATGTATCAGGCCAAGTTGCTGGGCAAGAACCGGGTTCACTTCTTTGACGCTCAACATGACCTGGATATGCGTAGGCACAACGCTCGACTGGACCGAATTGATCAAGCGATACATGACAACGAACTGGTGCTTTATTACCAACCCAAAGTGAATATGCGCACCGGCGATGTGATGGGGCTCGAGGCTCTCCTGCGTTGGCAGCATCCGGAACATGGGCTGCTTGCACCGGATTTGTTTCTGCCCTTGATTGAAGGCAGTCAGCTGTCCGAAGCCATCGGTGACTGGGTAATCGAAAGCGTGTTGATTCAGATCGAAGACTGGCTGACCACCGGGGTACAAATCCCGGTGAGCGTCAATGTCGGCGCCCAGCAACTGCAGCAGCCAGACTTTGTGAGCAATCTGATCAAACGCCTGAAATCTCACTCGCGGGTACCACCGGCGATGTTGATGATCGAGATTCTCGAAACCAGCGCACTGGAGGATATCGAAAGGATGTCGGGTACCATCAAGGCCTGTGCGGCGCTAGGCGTACTTTTTGCGCTAGATGATTTCGGCACAGGTTACTCCTCACTGGCCTACCTCAAACGTCTACCGGTAGCGCAACTAAAGATCGATCGCAGCTTCGTCCAGGGGATGCTTGATGACTCGGAAAACCACTCCATCCTGCAAGCCATCCTCAGCCTAGCTAACGCCTTTAAGCGTGAGGTGATTGCTGAAGGTGTGGAGACTGCCGCTCAGAGCATCCACTTGCTGCAGTTAGGGTGTGAATTAGGGCAGGGGTTTGGTATTGCTCAACCAATGCCGGCCAAGGCCGTGCTCGACTGGATGGCGCAGTGGCAGCCGGAGCGAATATGGCAAACAAAGGACGTTTAGGTCCGCAGCGGCCCACTATTAAGGTGCTCACATTTGAGATGAGACTTTCGGACCCGCTACATTCGAGCCTTACAAAACAGCTAAATCTAATTCTGGATACTAATGGGGAACGGACAGTTAAAAAGCTCACCAGCATCGGTTTCTGCTGCACGTAAAGCCGACACGAGATGGCGGGCGTATGAGGCCAACAGGCTAGCGAGAGCAACGCGCTATGGCGCCATAAACGCAAGCTAAATTTTATGACTCGATATTGCAAAATACGAGGGGCAGGAGCTCAAAGAAGTGGGTCGAAATCCAACCAGCCAGTCTTGGACACGAGCTTCGCCCCCTTCGACAAAAGTCAGTGTACGTAAAAAGATTAAGTTTTTCTTCTAATGGCTTTTCCTAATGAAGAAAAGAAACCTCTTATACCTCCTTGCCGTCTGCTTGGCTCTGCTCCCCTTCCTCCAGTACTTGCTCCTGGGTTATAAAATCCCCACAGTTCTGGATCTGCAACCCATGGGGACTCAGTCTCGACGTTGTCCTTATAGAAATGAATTTTTCCTACCAATTTTTCTCTGTTTCTATACGCATAACGCAGCTCACTAGCTGTGATGGACTGACCTCCAGCACCTTCTTTTCTGACGACGGAGGGTATATCCAAATCATCAATGACAAAATGAATTTTATTACCAGCCCCGCTGGCCGCCAGCTCAATGCCCAGTTTACTTCCTCTTTTCCACAGAAGCTTGGGTGCTATTACTGGCAAGGTAGTGGACCATTCATGATACTGACTTCTTCTGGGTGAATCTTGGACTTCCCTGTATATGGATGTCATATTAAATTTTTTATTACTTTGTAGTGGTCAACTAATCCCGGACACGACGTTAAGTTTTTCTTCGGCCCGAGCTGGCGCCAGCCCACCGTTGAATTGATGGGGTCGAATCCAGTTGTACCGATGCATCAAGAAATGGCTGATATCGCGCTGGGCTTCTTGGGCCGTTCTGTAACCCAGAGTCGGTATCCATTCGGTTTTCAAACTGCGGAACACGCGCTCCATCGGCGCATTGTCCCAGCAATTTCCCCGGCGACTCATGCTCTGGCGCATGCGATAACGCCACAGCCTCTGGCGAAATAAACGACTCGCGTACTGCGACCCTTGATCCGAGTGAAACAGCAGGCCCTGAGGCCTTCCTCGTTGTTCGTAGGCCATATCCAGCGCCTTGATAACCAGCTCGGCGTCCGGCTTTTCCGACAACGCCCAGCCCACCACCCGGCGCGCGCAAAGATCCATCACGACAGCCAGATAATGCCATTTCCCCTGAGCCCAAATGTAGGTGATGTCGCCGCACCACACTTGGTTGGGTGCCGGGACATCGAACTCCCGATTCAAGATGTTCGGGATATCCAACCGGTCAACCGTCGCCCGTTTATAAGCATGAGACCCTGGCTGTTTGCTCACGAGGTCAAGCTCACGCATCAAGCTGCGTACTTTGAACCGACCGAGTTGCTCACCATCGTCACGCATCAACGAGAGAATGCTACGGCTGCCGGCAGCACTGCGACTTTGCGAAAACAACTCGCTCACCCGGCTGCGTAGCCGAAGCCGTTCGACATCAGGCGTTCGACGCTTGAGGCGGTGGGCGTAGTAACTTGAGCGGTTGATTTCAAACACTTGGCACAGCCAATCAACCGGCTCGTGGACGCTCAGCTGATTGATCAGCGCGTACGCTCGTGATCTTCCGACATCAAGAGCGCGGTAGCCTTTTTTAGTATCGATTTCTCCCGTTCAAGGCGGGCGATCCGGGCTTCCAGCTCCTGGATTTTCTGCTGCTCTGATGTCAGCGCTTTGCTCTGCGGAGTAACGCCTTGGCGTTCCTTCTGAACCTGGTCAACCCAACGGCGCAGGGCCGACTCGCCGACGCCGAGTGAACGGCTGGCTTCGATGTAGCTGTAGTTTTGCTTGAGCACGAGGTCGGCAGCCTCGCGCTTGAACTCAGCGGAAAAGGAACGGCGTTGTTTGGTCATCTGACACCTCGA
This sequence comes from Pseudomonas sp. LBUM1660, assembly GCF_059695935.1. Lineage (NCBI taxonomy): Bacteria > Pseudomonadati > Pseudomonadota > Gammaproteobacteria > Pseudomonadales > Pseudomonadaceae > Pseudomonas > Pseudomonas sp. LBUM1660. The sequence continues at coordinate 27,935 of NZ_CP166796.1, forward strand.
TCTGGCGAGCATTCTCGCCTATATGGGTGTCCGGTTTCATTAGACCACTACAGTAACGCCGCCTTGATGTATAGGGAGGGTTACAGCTTTGAGTTTCCTATACATCGAGAATAACCGGCTTTTAAATAGGTTCTTCACGGAATCCCGGGAAACACAGAAACAAGAACGCCGATTTGATTGATGATGTTCGTGCGAGCAAACACATCTAACAAACCGGCGTTCTTATGCACGATATTAATACTTTCCTTCCTTTTGGGGAGGGCTTTTCTGTCGTTACGATCAAGCCTGATGGCGATGATCTACAGATTGATCTGATTCCCCACGCCACCCGATTCCCTACCTGTGGCGGCTGCCAAAAACCTTGTTCAACCACCCATGAGTATTGCGAGCGAACCGTTCGTGACCTGCCCATTCTCGGTCGCGCAGTACGCCTGTGCGTGTTGCTCCGACGAGTTGGCTGCCGCGACTGTGGCAAACGCATGGAGGCCGTCAGTTGGCTGGATCGCTATGCGCGCATGACGCGCCGCTTGGCCGAAGCGGTCATTCAGGCCTGCGAGCGCCTTCCCACCCTGCACGTGGCCCAGATGTTTGGGCTGCATTGGGACACCGTTCGGTTGTTGGAGCGTCGAGCCTTACAAGCGGCGTTGAGCGTTTTGCCAAAGGCACAACCGCGACGTCTGGTGATGGACGAATTCGCCCTGTTCAAAGGTCATCGTTACGCCAGCGTGGTGCTGGATGCGGATACACGACGGGTGCTGTGGATCGGAGAAGGCCGCAGCCGGGCTGCGGTTCGGCCCTTTTTCGAAGAGCTGGGGCCAGAGGGATGTGCTCAGATCAAAGCGGTGGCAATGGACATGAACACCGCGTTTGAGATCGTGTCCCTGGAAGTGGTGTAACTGAAACCAGCTGAAGGCGCCTTGCGGCGAAAGAAGTGGGTCACCGTGGTTCTTGGCTAAGGTTGAGTTTGCAAAGACCTAACCTGAACCGGGAGAACCACGATGACCAAACCTACTGTCTCACTGAACGAGCTGCTGGAGAAAGGGGCTGACGTCGATTTGCTCAGGCAAATGATTCAATTTGTCGCCCAGCGCATGATGGAACTCGATGTTGAAGGCCTGTGCGGCGCCGGCTACGACATCAAGAGCATGGAGCGCACCAACAGCCGCAACGGCTATCGGGACCGTTTGTGGCAGACGCGCACCGGTGACGTGGATCTGCGCATCCCCAAGCTGCGCAGTGGCAGCTACTTCCCTGGCTTCCTGGAGCCGCGCCGCACCGCTGAAAAGGCCTTGGCCGCGGTCATTCAGGAGGCCTACATCCAAGGCGTCTCAACGCGATCGGTCGACGAGTTGGTCAAGGCCATGGGCATGACCGGGATTTCCAAAAGCCAGGTTTCACGACTCGCGGGCGAAATCGATGAGCGTGTGCACGCCTTCCTGGATCGCCCCATCGAAGGAGATTGGCCTTATCTGTGGATCGATGCGACGTACGTCAAAGTGCGGGAGGCCGGACGGATCGTCTCGGTCGCCGTCATAATCGCCGTGGCCGTCAACACTGACGGAGGTCGTGAAGTGCTGGGCATGCGCGTAGGCCCCTCGGAGGCTGAACCGTTCTGGACGGATTTTTTGCGCAGCCTGATGCGGCGAGGACTGCGGGGCGTAAAGCTGGTGATCTCCGACGCTCATGAAGGCCTGAAGGCCGCGATCTTTAAGGTACTCAACGCGACCTGGCAACGTTGCCGGGTCCATTTCATGCGCAATGCCATGGCCCATGTGGGCAAAGGCCAGCGCACCATGGTGGCGGCCCTGCTGCGCACGGTCTTTGCCCAGGACAATGAGGCCGAATCACGCCGGCAATGGCGTGTCGTGGCGGATCAATTACGCGAAAAGTACCCGAAAATCAGCCAGCTGATGGATGCCAGCGAGGACGAAGTCCTGGCGCACATGACATTTCCCAAGGCCCACCGGCAACAGATCCACAGCACCAATCCACTGGAACGCTTAAACGCCGAGGTCAAGCGGCGAACCGACGTGGTGGGCATCTTCCCCAACGACGCCGCCATCGTGCGCCTGGTCGGCGCCATGCTACTGGAGCAGAACGACGAATGGAGCCTGCAGAAGCGCTACATGCAGCTGGAAGGCTTCCAGGCGGTGAGTGACAACCCCACGGCTAAACTATCAGCCATAATTAACTGAGGCATCAAACTCAACAGCCAAGAACACGGGAGTTACACCACGTCCAGGGACACGATCAAAAGCCCGGCGGTTCTTTCAACGTGCGCCGCACTATTCGTGGACCGCAGGGCTCGACGGAATCCGTGGCTATGGCGAGTGGGTCGTGGGCATGACCTACTTGTACGAAGGACGTATGCCGCCGGCCGAGGCCGCTTTCAGCAAGAGCTTGCTGCGCGCGGAGCAGGATATCGGCCGGCGCAGTTCAGTGGGGGTGATGCTCGCCTGTGGACTGGTCACTGCGCTTCTGGAGCGCGGTGAGATTCTGGAGGCCTCGACGGTACTCGCCAATCGGCCGGATGTCGTCGAGCGGTTGGCGTCGCAGGATGCGATTACGATTACGATTACGTTGGGATTGGGATTGGGATTGGGATTGGGATTGGGATTGGGATTGGGTTAGTTTTGCATCGGTACTGACATCTACAACAAGGGTTACCGGGTCTGCGAGGTCAATCCGGCCACGACCCATGCCTACGCTGGCAGCGAATTGCGCGGATCAAAACCGATAAAAGCGACGCCATGTTGATCGCTGACTTCGCCCGGGAAAAGGATGAAAAGCTTCAGCTGTGGGCGCCGGAGCTTCTGAAGTATCGCCAGTTGAAAGCCTTGGTTCGCCGCCTGGGAAATGGAACAAATGGAGCTCAATCGTCTGGAGGTGTCTGACGAAAAGGTCAAAGGCTCGATCAACTCCGTGCTGCGTCATATCGAAAAAGAGATTGCAGGCATAAGGTTGAGCTAGACCGGTTAGAAGTTGCCTGATCCATTCAATTGCTGTCCACTCCCGCGAACTACTCGCACTTGTGGAATATGGGCCGGCCCGTGCGCACATGCGTATAGCGGGCCGTCTTTGCTGGCGCGCGGTGCTTCTGTATTTTTGACTACTGGGTGAGCGCAGAACAGGCTCGGTTCTACCAGATACCCTGCTATCCGATGGGCTCAGGTGGGGATGTTCGGAGTGTGCTCTGCGGTGAACGTTGGTAGGCGCGAGTTGCAGATCTTTCGTCCACTGATCATTCTGTGGTAACCCCTTTTCACGCGGAGTAAAGACCATGCCTCTTCCAATGCCTGCCGTAGATCCTCAGCAAGTCACCGACACTGCGGATGCGTTGAACGAATGGCTAACGTGCCCTTACACGCGACAAGATCTATTGGATTGGGTGGATGTTTCCTTGGCGTTGTGGGATTTCACGCGGCAGTCTTCCCCGGCAACTGGACCCGAAAATCACAGCCTCTCGCCGCCTGAGCTTTTATGCCTATGGCGCTTCGGAACTGAACGGAGACCCGTGGCCGCTTGAACTCCTGTGACTCTTGCCAGCGGCGCAGGCTGGCCGAGCAGTGAGGGATGTAGCTGCCGACCATCATGTGGTCGGCGCCATCCATGATGGACTGGCCCCTGCTAAACCGGACACCAATACCCCGTTAAATTGATGCCGCTGCCAAACGCCTAAACTCCCGCGGTGAACGGTATTTTAGAGCGCTGTGCGGATGCTCCTCGTTGTAATGCTCAAAGGCAACCGTCAGGTTGCGCAAGGCGGTTTCCCGGTCAGGTTTGGGCATGTGCGCGACGTAGTCGCGCTTCATCGTTTTAACGAAGCTCTCGGCCATGCCGTTGCTCTGCGGGCTGCGCACCGGTGTCGTCACCGGCTGTAAACCGATCTGTCGGGCAAACTGGCGTGTCTGTTCAGCGATGTAGGCCGAGCCGTTATCGCTCAGCCATTGCACCGGGGTGGCAGGCGGTTCTTCACCGAAGCGTGTTTCCACCGCTTCCAGCATCAGATCGCGGATATCGTCGCCGCTGTACCCCGTCGGGCTGGCCACCCAGCCGATGGCTTCGCGGTCGCAGCAGTCCAGGGCGAAGGTCACGCTCAGCTTGTCGCCGTCTTCACAGCGAAACTCAAACCCGTCAGAGCACCAGCGGGTATCGCTGGTGGCCACTGCGATGCGGCCTTCATGGCGGCGCGCCACTCCGGGCTGTTTAATTCGACGCTCCAGCAGTAACTGATGATCGCGCATCACGCGATAGACCCGTTTGACGTTGATTGGCGCCTGACTTTGTTGTTCGCGCCGACGACGGAGCAAACCCCACACACGGCGGTAGCCATAGCTGGGCAACTCACTGACTTCAGACTGAATCTCTTTGACCAAAGCGGCATCGTCCATTCTTGGACGACGCCTTGCGGGCCGTGCAGCTGGCTTGAGTCGAACCGTTAATTGCGAGCGCGCTACACCGAGACTTTCACTGATCAGCTTCACAGGTCGTCCCCCGGCAACAAGGGTGAGTGCGCAATCCATTTTCGCGACCGAGCAATCTCCACGGCTTCCTGAAGGATCTCGACTTGCATGGTTTTCTTGCCCAGCATCCGTTGTAACTCACGGATCTGTTTGAGTGCGTCGGCCAATTCAGAAGCCGGCACTACGGTCTCTCCGGCACTGACCGCCGAGAGGCTGCCATTCTGATAAAGCTTGCGCCATTGGAAGAGTTGGTTGGCATTCACGCCATGGCGCCGGGCCACGACCGAAACACTTTGTCCTGGTTGCAGACTCTCGCGAACCATCGCCAGCTTTTGCTCTGGGCTCCAACGGCGACGACGCTCCTGGCCCAGCAGCCCCCCACCCTTATCACTACTATTAGTCATATACATAACCGTTTGCCTATCCCTTATCTTAAGGGGGAAACGGTGTCCTGTCTTTCATGGGGCTCGTCCATCTTTCTATTCCCGAATCTGGCTGTAGATAATTCCCAAAAGGCCGTTATTGAAGTGGGTTGAAGCGGTTTTAACCGGGTTGAAGCGGGATGAAGTGAAACTAGCCGAGATGAGGCGAAACGGACTGGGGGCTTCGCGCCCTCAGTCCGCCCGGCCCGATGTTGCCAAAATCGCTATTTTCCACACCTGAGCGTCGTGCTTTGCAGAGCAGCACCTTGCGCCAAGGTTGGTCGATGATTCGACTCGGCCTTGGCACCGCGTGACGTTATTTTTTCATCACTCCCTGTCGAAATGCGCCTGTCTCATAGAGCCAGAGGTGAGTTTTTGTGTTCGCTGGGTGAGGGTCGCTGTAAATAAAGCGTATCCGTCCGGCAAAGTCATCTAGTCCGCTCGGCGAAGCCAAGACATGGTGTGCACTTAAATTTGATCTGACCCCGGAAAGTTGGACATCAACATCGGGGGATGTCATGAAGAAGTACACAGAGCAGACGAAATTGTCGGTTGTTGAAGATTACTGCTCGGGGAGCGCAGGCCACAGAGATCCGCATCGACACCATCTGGCTCGCCACCGAGCCGATGGACATGCGCGCCGGCACCGAAACCGCGCTGGCGCGGGTGGTTGCAGTGTTCGGTGCGGCGCAGCCGCACTGTGCTTATCTGTTTGCCAATCGCCGCGCCACGCGCATCAAGGTGTTGGTGCATGACGGTTTGGGCATCTGGCTAGCGGCCCGCCGTCTGCACCAAGGCAAGTTTTTCTGGCCGGGCTCTCGACACGGTAGTCAGGTGGAATTGGGCGCAGAGCAGTTGCACGCTCTGGTGCTGGGTTTACCTTGGCAACGAGTCGGGCCAAACAGCGCGATCTCAATCGTGTGACGCTTGCCATGGCCAGCTTGGCCGTGCAATTGTCCGATGAGCCTATCGTCGGTTTTGGCCTGTTCTGGCAAAATCGGCGGCATGACTTCGCTGCCCAATCTCGACCAACTAAACCCTGAACAACTGCGCGCTCTGGCGGCGCAGTTGATGCAGCGTGTCGAACGTCTCGATCAAAAAATCGAGACGATGGACAAGCAAATCCACCACCACAAAACGGTCAACGAGAAGCTGGCTCACGAGATCGCGCAGCTCAAGCGCTTCAAGTTTGCCAAGCGCAGCGAGCAATTAAGCCCGGATCAAGCCAGCCTGCTCGATGACCTGATCGACACTGACATCGCGGCCATCGAAGCCGAGCTTGAGGCGCTGCAACCTGCTCCCGTGTTGACCGAGGCTCGGCAAAAACCTAAGCGCGCCGCCTTGCCGCCACAGTTTCCGCGCACCCTGATCCACCACGAACCCGACAACAGCCATTGCCAGTGCGGCTGTGCCCTCAAGCGCATTGGCGAGGGTGTCAGCGAGAAACTCGACTACACGCCGGGCGTGTTCACCGTCGAGCGTCATATCCGTGGCAAGTGGGTCTGCGATCAGTGCGAAACACTGATTCAGGCACCGGCTCCGGCGCAGGTCATCGACAAAGGCATCCCGACCGCGGGGCTGCTGGCCCACGTCATGATCGCGAAGTTCGCCGACCATTTACCGCTCTATCGCCAGGAATCGATTTTTGGTCGAGCCGGTTTGGCTATCGCGCGTTCGACCCTGGCGCAATGGGTCGGCAACTGTGGCGTGCAGTTACAGCCGCTGGTCGATGCCCTGCGTAATGCTGTCCTCGAACATGGCTTGATCCATGCCGATGAAACGCCGGTGCAGATGCTCACGCCGGGTGCTAAAAAGACTCACCGAGCCTATGTCTGGGCCTACGCCACCAGCCAGTTTTCGGACTTGGCGGCGGTCGTTTACGACTTCAGCCCCAGCCGCGCCGGAGAACACGCCCGCAACTTCCTGCAAGACTGGAAGGGCAAGCTGGTCTGCGACGATTTTGGCGGCTACAAGGCCAGCTTTGAACTGGGCGTGACCGAGATCGGCTGCATGGCCAATACGCGGCGCAAGTTTTTCGAGCTACACACCACCAACAAGAGCTAGCTTGCCGAGCAGGCCTTGCGCTACATCCAGTTGCTCTATGAAATCGAACGCGACGTCCGCGACTTGGAACCGGATTTACGCCTTCAAATACGCCAAGAAAAAGCCGTGCTGGTAATGGACGCCTTGCATGCCTGGATGATTGCCCAGCGCCAGCTCGTGCACGACGGCTTGGCTATTAGCAAGGCTCTGGATTACAGCCTCAAACGCTGGACGGCGCTGTCGCGCTATCTCGATGACGGTACCGTACCCATTGACAATAATTGGGCCGAGGTGCGACACGAAGTCGCTTACAGAAGTTGTTCCTCTTGGAGGGAACCACCCGTGTCACCGGGTGAATCTAGAAGGCTGAATCAAGAGCGCTTTCGACAATGTGACGAGGCACCGCAAGGTGCGGGGTACTGATCGTGAGAGATGTACTCTTCTGGCAGCCATGGCCGGACAAGGGCCCCCGGTGTCAGGATAGTTGTCGCCTCTCCGGTTTTTCCTGAAAAAGCATATCGGGGGCGGAAAGAGACTGGTCGTGCCGTACTATTCACCTGAACGCAGAGCCGCATTACTTAAGATGCTGCTTCCCCCGCTGAACCTGTCGATGGCCGAGGTTTCCCGGCGCGAAGGGGTCAGCGAAATGTCTTTGTCCAACTGGCGCAAGCAGCTCAGTTCTGAAGGAAATGCAGTGTCCGAAAACAAGCCGTTGACCGAGAACTGGTCAGCCGAAACCAAGTTTGCTGTCGTGCTTGAAGCCGCCGGTTTGTCCGAGATCGACTTGGGCGAATATTGCCGCCGCAAAGGCCTTTACCCCGAGCAGATCACGGCCTGGCGACAAGCGTTTATCGCTGGCCAGAAGTCGGAAAAAGCCCAGCAAATAGAAGACCGCGAACAGTCTCGTAAAGATAAGAAACGCATCCAGGAACTTGAGCGCGAACTGCGCCGCAAAGACAAGGCGCTGGCTGAAACAGCCGCGTTATTGGTGCTGCGGAAAAAGCTCAACGACTACTGGGGGACCGACAACGAGGACAACTGACGTCTTTGCCAGAACGGCACTTACTGGTTGACTGGCTGAGCGAAGCGGTCGCGGCGGGAGCCAGAAAAATCAGGGCCTGCCGGGAAATCGGTCTATCGCTGCGGACCTTGCAACGGTGGACTGAAACAGACGTTATCCAGGCCGATGCCCGAACGACTGTCACACGGTCAACGCCGCGAAATGCACTGAACGAGGCGGAGCGACAGACCCTTGTGACGCTGTGCAACAGCCCGGAGTACGCTCATCTGCCGCCGAGCCAGATCGTGCCGCGCCTGGCCGATCAAGGGCGCTATCTGGCGTCGGAGGCGACGTTTTATCGGGTCTTGCGGGCGGCGGGTCAACAGCAACATCGAGGCCGTAGTCAGCGCCCCAGGCGGTACGCCGCACCGACGACGCATGCGGCCAAAGGGCCCAATCAGGTGTGGTCGTGGGACATCACGTATCTGCCGTCGCCGATACGCGGCCAGTATTACTACCTCTACCTGATCGAGGATATTTACAGCCGCAAGGCCGTGGGCTGGGAAGTCTACGACGCGGAAAGCGGCGAGAAAGCCGCCGCGTTGCTGCAACGCAGCGTGATCGGCGAGCAGTGTTTACGCGAGCCGCTGGTGCTGCACTCGGACAACGGCGCGCCGATGAAGTCGGTGACGCTGTTGAGCAAGATGTACGAACTGGGAATCACGCCCTCGCGGGGCCGACCGCGGGTGAGCAACGATAATCCGTACTCGGAGTCGTTGTTTAGAACGCTGAAATACTGCCCGCAATGGCCGCAGGACGGCTTTGCCAGTTTGGACGCCGCACGAGCTTGGGTGAGGGATTTCATGCGTTGGTACAACAACGAACACCGGCATAGCCGTATCCGCTTCGTCACACCGGCTGAGCGGCATCGAGGACTGGACCATCAGGTCCTGGCCCGGCGACATGAGCTGTACGAACGAGCTAAAGAGAAAAAGCCGGAACGGTGGTCGGGTCGAACACGTAACTGGGAGCCGATCGGAACCGTGTTGTTGAACCCGGATCGAGAGCAACAGGTTGAGAAAAGAGCGGCATAGTTAGACGGTTGACGCGACAACTACCTTGAAAAACGCCGGGGCTGGCCATGCTCTTTTCGATCATCTGAGCCGGTTTGTCAGCGGTTACCGGTGCCGTTTCACAGCCACGGCACGCGTAGACCTTGCGGATGTGTTTGATCACACGGATCTGCATCGGCACGATTTCAAGCTGTTCGCTGGTTTCTTCGCCGATGACGTGTTTACGACAGCCGCACACGCAGCTCAGTTCGTGCTCGGGCAGTTCGTGGACGACTTCAATACGCGGTAGATCGGCGGACAGCGGTTTGCGTTTGCGTTTGCGTTTGCCACGGCATTGGGTCGGGGCAACGACTTCTTCGTCTTCGGCAATACCGTCTTCCAGCACGGCAACGCTTTCGGCTTCGTTGAACAGCGCCAATTGCGGTGTGTCAGCTTCGACCGTCTGCTCGGATTTGTGGCCAAATAAACGGTCACGCAGCAACTTGATCTGTTCTTTCAAGTCGACGATCTGAACTTGATACGCTTGATCCACTTCCTGCTGACGGCCAAGCAACTCAAACGCCTCAAGCAACATCTGTTTGAATTGCACAGGATCATCGGGAAGGTTTTCAGGCAGCGAGTTCATCGCCGGATTATACCCAATCAGGCCACGAATCGAGGGGTCAAAACTTGATGCGGTCGGTTACGCCACAAGTCGAAACCGTCGAGCAACCAGTTCAATTCTTGAACCGTCAGGACAATAGCTTCATCGGTGAAATCAGGCGATGTTTTGAAGCGCTAGATTCGAGGCGCTTGAGCCAAAGGCAGAATCCGTTGCGCTCCCAGTACAAAATCTTCACTCGGTTGCGGGGCTTGTTGAGGAAAACAAAAAGCACGGGGTCGAACACCGCGACTTTGATATCCAGTTCGACCAGCGCGGCAAGGCCGTCGATGGACTTTCGAAAGTCCACGGGTTTGGGGTACAGAAAAACTATTTCGACTTTTGCGTCGGGACGCATCATGGTTGCGGGCTCCTGAAAGAGATCAAGAGCACAGCATCAGGCTTCAACTGGCGGCTTTGAATGTGTAGGCGATGGATCGCTTACGTACAGGACGCTGCGCTTGCCCAGTTTTTGGTAAGTGCTGCGCCGGATGGCAATCTGCCAGATGACCTCGCGACCCTCATGCTCAGGGCGTTAATCCACGCCGGTATAGCCGGCATCGGCACACACCACGTTTTCTTCGCCGTGCAACAGCTTATCGACCTGTGTGACATCGGCCACATTGGCTGTCGTGCCCACCACGCTATGCACCAGGCCCGACTCATCATCCACACCGATATGGGCCTTCATGACGAAGTACCATTGATTGCCTTTCTTGGGCTGGTGCATTTGCGGATCACGCTTGCCTTCCTGGTTCTTGGTCGAACTCGGCGCATGAATCAGCGCGGCATCGACGATGGTGCCCTGGCGCAACGACAGGCAGCGATCACCCAGATAGCTATTGATCACGCTCAAAATCCCCGTCGCCAGTTCGTTTTTTTCTAGCAGGCGACGGAAGTTGAGGATGGTGGTTTCGTCGGGAATGCGCTCCAGACTCACCCCAGCAAACTGGCGCAGAATAGTCGTCTCGTACAGTGCTTCTTCCATCGTTGGATCGCTGTAGCCGAACCAGTTTTGCAGCAGGTGAACACGCAGCATTACCATCAGCGGATAAGCCGGACGACCGCCATCACCCTTCGGGTAATACGGTTCGATCAGAGTCATCAGGCCCTTCCAGGGCACCACCCGATCCATCTCGATCAGGAACAACTCTTTGCGGGTCTGTTTACGTTTGCCGGCATATTCTGCATCGGCGAAGGACATCTGTTTCATCGGGGTTCAACCGTTCGATTCGTGTGAGGCGAGTATTTCATCAGAGTCGGAAGTCTTTTTCAGAGTTTTCCTAGTTATGTCGATCACCCAAGAAAGCTTGTAACTTTGTCAAGGCTTGGTATAAAATCCGCCGCCGCAGGGAAATATCAATTACTGGAGCGATATTGGATTATTATAGGGTAACGCTGGATTTAGTCGGCACGCCGCAAAATCAGGACCATGTGGCTATCCGGCAGATTCGTGAGCCGGGTGCGATTCAAGATATTATGAATGGTCGGTTTCGAGAAAGTATTTCAAAGTGTCGCAATATCTGGGCCAGTCTCCCCGGAGCTGGCTACGGTCAGTACGAGCAATCCACGGATCTGCTTATTTTCCAATATGTGCGGGCTGGTGGCTTAATCGTGTATTAGAGGATTCTAATAGTTTAGCTTTAATTAGATGGCCCGCCGAAAGGTTGAACGGGGCCGTCAGGGTGATTAATATTTGAATGCGTTGAAGAGCTAAATTTGAGTGTCCTCATCGGGAGGTGTTTGCGGCGGCAGTCGTCATCATTAGTATTTATCAGGCAGCTTTCTATTAATACAAGAGAGGTATCCGCCGTCCATTTTGATATAGCCTCCCTGTTTTAATGATTTCATGATGGATAGTGCATGGGAGCGAGATACACCGGTGGTATCGGTAATAAATGTAATCACCGTGAATTTTGTTCGAATGGAAGCTGGTAGAACACTCATCCATTCCAGCGCTGATTTAACCTCCGTGTAGCTGTCGCCCATACATTGCATTAGCCATTTTTTAGAAATGTTTCTAGCATTCCATGCCATGAATTCGAACAGCCCATTAAACAGCTCTTTATCCGATGCGGCCAGGTGAATGTTTTTCATTGGCAGTTCATAATAAGTTGAGCGCGAGACTACCTCATATCGACGAAGCTGGTTGCGTGGGGGCGCGGGATGATAATCAAGTGATATAATGCCGCCTGACCCTATAATACGGATCACCTTGTGCTCCCCCATCAAGAGCCGCCATGCCCCCGTTTCAATAGCCAATATCGAACTGGCGTTTGTTTCGAATAGTACCTCTCCAGCGTCGACTGTCTTTTTGGTTCCATGTTGTATAACCCAGTTGAATAAATATCGAATGCTGGTTCCGGCCAGTGTTTCGCATCCCACATTAATTCCTGGTAACTGAGCACCTTCCATTTTGTGGCTTCCGTTTCGAATGCGAGTAAACGCGCATTTATATGGTGGGTTGCTCGCCTGCGCCTTAGTTTAAAGTGGTGGGCGTCGCTTGATTTTTTCGGTACTTGACTAGGATAATGATTGCAAGTGATGCGCATTCAAGTCTCGTTCATTAATGAAGCTGTGTTCAATTGATAGTCTGATTATGGACTGGCTTGACTGTTTGGTTTTGCGGGCAATATTGTTTCGGTACGTTTCAATATTTTCATTGTGGGTGGAAGCTTTAATTAAGTTTTCATTAAGGGTGATTAGATTTTTACATTCAAGGTAGTTGAATATTTTTGTTGTGGCGCCGTTCGGTCGTGTAGATGGGCAGGTCACCTATGATTGTTTGTGTTTTTCAGGACGGTTTTAATCAGTGCTTGCAAAGGATATAATCGTGCTAGTTGGTCTAAAACATTGCCTTGTTTTGGAGTTAATGACGGTGAAACTTTCAATTATTTTCTTACTATTCGCATCGCTTTTGAGGTGCTGTGAGATACGTTGTCATTGGCTTCGAACTTTTCTAAAACCAAAGGCTCAATGATCCCGGAGTCCATCTGCTATTTTGATAGAATAGTGGATTTGGTTGGTGGACACTTTCTTTAATAGGTGCATCGGCGAAGGACATCTGTTTCATCGGGGCTCAACCGTTCGGTTCGTGTGAGGTGCGTACTTCACCAAATTTGGAAGTCTTTTTCAGAGTTTCCTTAGCTAAACGGCCTGAGTGCTGTTGAATACAGAAGTCAGGCCGCATAGGTATGGCATGTAATCGTCCAGCTTTTTGGGTCAGTTCATTATTAGGTGGACACCATCACCCTAAACCCTTGAAGGAAGACTACTGAGCATATTTTCAGCCAGTGTAGTCAGCGCCTTGAAGGAAGACTCTTGTTTTTTCAGTTGCGCTAGCGCGTACAGGGTGCGTGCGGTTCGTCCATTGCCATCACCATAAGGGTGGTAACGGACGATGGCGGCAAAGAGTGCCTCACCCATATCCACCTGACCGGCCTGTACCTTGATTTTGATCGCATCCAGAGCTTTTTCAAAACCGACGCGGGCGATATCCGACCCCATGAACAGCGGGTCGCTGCTTGAGCGGAACACCCGCTCTACTTGCCCTGCTGTTGGCTGGTATACCGCACTGTGCAAGCGATCGATGGTGTCGATATGCAATAGATCTGCCTGGCGATTCTGTGAAAGCGCATTCTTAATGCGTCCTTGTAATTCGGTGATCGACCCTGGGTCGGCGGCGGAGCGGCTATTGCTCGTTATCCAGTTCGCGGCAACTTGTTCAGGGTCGCCTAACAAGGTTTGGCGTGGTACAACGGGAGGAGAATCCAGGAGTCCACGGATGTGACCATTCACCTCGCTCAAACGAACCAGGTCTGACTGCAACCGCCGCTGAACCTGAGCTTGTTCGAGGGCAAGGTCACCCCAGGCGAAGCGGTTCCTTACCGAACCCAACGAATCCAATAACAAATTCTGGCGTATCGAGTGCTCGACCGCACCGGGAGAGCTCAAACGTGCCAAATTGCGGGCAGGTTCGCTGTCCTTCATGCTGTCAACCAACAATTCGATTTTGGTTCCATCGGCCAGTTTGGGCCAGGTCACTTTGCGCAATGCCGAAGGAATGAGCGTGTGTTTTGCTAACTTGGTCTGCCGATAGAGGGCAAGGGCTTCGGTAAAGCCCCGCGAGGTCAAGGGAACTCCGTTAGCAATAGCCCCCAATCCACTCAATACGCCGGCAAAGATAGCTTCATCGCGGAAGGCTGCGGCATCTTCCGGCCTGTCGGCTATGTGCGCCTGTGTCAGGCTAGCAGCGATATAAGCACCATCCACGGCCAGGCTGGCCATGAACAGCCCAATGCGGCTCAATAGGGTCCCCGTTCCGGGAATGGCGGTATTCAAAGCAATCGCAACAACCGTCAGAATTGTCTTGGCCACCTCCAGTAAGTACCCGGTCGTTCGCTCCCAAGAACTGAACACCAAGTAATCAATGTCCGAATCCAGGCGGTTCATCAGGCCATCATAGAGTTTATTGGCCAGATCGCCTTGGCTTTGGCTTGGGCTTGAAATAAAAGAAAAAGGACGGGTCAAGTACACCGATGGCGGCACGGCCATCAGGTCTGATGTCTCAGTAGTCCTGAATATTGAAAGCGGACTGTCTTTATATTCTTGCGCAGTAACACTGGGTAATTTGGCAAGAAGCCACTCCTTAAATGCAGTGGTCTCAGGAAAATCAGAGACTGATTCGGTCACCCACTCCCCGATCCCCCTATAAGTAAATTCCCGGCTAGTCACATGGAAAAAACCGGGTTGATCCACACTGAAAAGCACACCGCCCGCATAGCCGGAACGTATCAAGAATGCCCCGTTCAGCTTAGTCCCCTTAAAGGACACTTCATGGGCCTGGATATTTCCGGCTAGAAACGCCTGCACAGCTTGTCGATATGCGGCGTCTCTGTTTGGGCCATCCAGATACTCCAGACTGCGCAGCTTTATCATGTTCTGATAAATCTGCGTCATCCCGGTTCGGTTGGCGGGATTATTGCCGTACGTCGACAAAGCGCGTTCCATTACGGTTTGCAGATTTTCCTGCATCAGCGCATTGATTAGTCCACTCGGCTCAAAAGTGGTTAGGGGATACGAGTACTGACGGCCGAGCGAATCCCTCGCTTGCTTGAAAGCATACAAATAGTGTCCCGTAACGACGTCCCGGAGCGGAACATCGACGGTGAGGCTGCTCGGCGCGGGGATGTTGTAGGGCAGCGTATTGGGGTCGTAGGGGCCGGGACGGTAAATCACATTTACAACGCTGTCTGGCACCAATCGAGTGGTCGTGCCGCTTTGTTGGTCATAGCGTTGAATCCCTGCCTTGATGTAATTATCAACAAACACCGCGGGATCCAGAATAGGACTGAAAAGCATTTCGAGCTGTTGCAAGGTATGCTCTGCAGAACGCTCTATGCTGGCCTGCCGCGGATTGGTTTGCGGCCCAGTTTCCACCTCGACTTCTTTAGGCTCCGTGGGTTGTTGCGGTGTGTGAACGGCCTCTTTGTATTGGCTGACTCTGATTTGCCCGTAAACATCGGACAGCTCGTCCGCAATGCCCCACAGCCCATCCAGCAGCGGACGGTAAGTTTGGGCCGAGGCGAAGTCCAGTCCGCTTATAAAGACAGACACATACTCAATGGTTTTGAGGAGTCGTTCGACATTTATTTCTGCTGACGGCCTTCCCTGTACGCCTCTTACCGCCTCCGAATTACTCGCATTCGTAAAGATTTCAGAGACAATGGAACTGTTAGTAAACCCTGTTTCTTGAAGAAGACTAGTAATACGCTGCGGGATCGAGCCACTGCCGTTCTGAATGCTTCTTTTGGCCCTGTTTGTTTTTTGTTCGTCAGACGTTGATCCATCTATAGCGACCGTGGCTTCCTGCTCCAGCGACGAATTCTCCACTACGGCCCGATCACCGGATAGCAGAGTACTCAAATGCTCCGGAGCACCTACTTCATCACTCCTAAAATCAGCTGAAGATGTAAGCGGGGGAACACTGTATATTTTAGACGGTTTTTTTTTGCTCATTTCGTTAGATCTCCACAAAACATTTCTGATATTTAACTGTATTTTTTAAGTCGCGTTGCTCATCAACAAAGACTCAATCAATCTCAACCCCCGTTTCTGGGCGAGTTATCTTCTAGCACTTGAACATATGGCGAATACTAAGCGCTTATTTGAATTAACTGGTAGCGTTGCACGACGCGTACAACGTCACCAGAAAGTCATTAAAGACTTAAACTGACGCTTCCTGGGGTCGCATAAGAGAACGCACTGTCAGCAATAACATTGACGCAAAATTCGTGAGATCGGAAGAGCTAAATCAGACAGTCGTCCAGGGAGCGGTTATCGCCCATCCAATGGACGACGGGTTTGGACATTGATAACATAATAGGTGGATAAGATCGCAAGGACCAAGAGCCTTGACTAGACGGAAGGTACAACGGACTAATGTTTACGCAATCGCGTGCTAATACACGGTCGCTCGTTTTGTGAAGCATCGGGTCGGTAGCACCGAGGTAATCCCAACCAATTTCGTCGCGCCGAAGGCCTATTACGCAGGAGTTAGTATAGCCTAGGCCCCACTTCACACGATTTAGCGAAGATCCGATTTGCGTGCGGCGGATTTTGTAAAATTAGATTTCATCTGCTGCCTCGGAACGAATGCGCAGACCGTGACAGTCAGCTTCTGGAATAACACTGGCCTTCAGTCCTCATACGACTCAGGCATTTAAGACTGTTCGCGCAAGCACGCGTAAAGCAAAAGGATGCCAAGCGAATATGTTTATAGTCATTTACTGCCACTTAAAATGGCTTAGATAAATTAGTTATTTCAGCGTATAACTAACAAATTAGATTCATAATAATTTCGCCTATCATCTTCATCCGTTCGAAACCTATTCGTGAGTACAGCGTGAGACTTATTGGAGCGGGGTGTCAATGCACTGTGCTTGCAGGGGATATTCGGCGCAGTCGCTCACCGCAACCTGGCAGATGCGATCTGCCCTTGCTGGTTTACTTGAGTGTCAACTATTTATAGGCTAGATTGAGATCGGTCTGTGGCGCCTTTCGAACTACGTAAAGGTCTGAAACAGTCCAATACCAATACTTTGCCGGGCGTACCCCCCCCCGCGAACAATTAGGGAAGGTCTGAAGTACCCACGGATTTTTGATGCCCTCACTACTTGATGCTCAAAAAATCATAAGCCGGTCGAAAATCAGACCTTCTTGTCCTTAATTCACGGTTCTTTCCTCTAATCGCGCTGTTTCAGGGCGATTAACCCGCATTACAGACGCACCTCGCCCATGCCCATCAACCGTTTTCGCACCATCCACAAGTTCGACAAAGCGAACAACGTTGTCTGCTGCGCGATATTTTTCGACAAGCCACGAAAGCGCACTTTCGTATAACCAAACTGGCGCTTGATCACGCGAAACGGGGGCTCAACCTTGGCCCGCACCTGCGCTTTCGCGTATTCGATCTTGCATCGCATGCGCCCGATCAGACTCTTTTTTGCGTGCTTTTTATAGCTGCTTGGCCGGGCGGCAATCGACCAGATCATCTGGCGACCCTGATGTTCGGGACGCTTGTCTACACCGGTGTAACCGGCATCGCCAGAGACGTACGTTTCATCACCATGGAGCAACTGATCGACTTGAGTCATGTCCGCCACATTGGCCGCCGTGCCCACCAGGCTATGCACCAAACCCGTCTCGGCATCGACACCGATATGCGCTTTCATTCCGAAGAAATATTGATTTTCTTTCTTGGTCTGGTGCATTTCGGGATCGCGTTTGCCGTCCTTGTTCTTGGTCGAACTGGGCGCATGAATGATCGTGGCATCGAGGATGGTGCCCTGGCGTAACAGCAAGCCGCGATCGCCCAGATAGCCATTGATGACCTGCAAAATCCCGCCGGCCAGCTCATGTTTTTCCAACAGATGGCGGAAATTGAGGATCGTGGTTTCATCGGGAATTCGATCCAGATGCAGCCCCGAAAACTGGCGCAGAATCGTGGTCTCGTAAAGTGCTTCTTCCATCGCCGGATCGCTGTAACCGAACCAGCTCTGCATCAGATGAACCCGCAACATGGACAGCAACGGATACGCCGGACGACCGCCTTCACCCTTTGGATAATGCGGCTCGATCAAGGTAATCAAACCCTTCCAGGGCACGACCTGATCCATCTCGATCAGGAAACGCTCGCGGCGGGTCTGCTTACGTTTGCCGGCATACTCGGCATCGGCGAAGGACATCTGTTTCATCGGGGCTCAACCGTTGGGTTCGTGTGAGGCGCGTATTTCACCAAATTTGGAAGTCTTTTTCGGAGTTTCCTTAGGAGAAACGCGATGGCATTGCTTGTCGTCGATGCGCGCCTTCCTGGTTGGATGCATGTTGCACCAACTGATTTTGAATCGCAGATGCCGTCGTGTTTGCCTATAGCAATAACCTCTTGCGGGCTATCCCATGGCGATAGTGTTCATTCGGCGGGTGTACTCGCTGAAGTTTTATGGTCATAAGAGTTTCTCATTAGAAGGTTAGAAATGATGCCGAATGGGTTCAGCTTTTACATTTACTGAAATAGTTCCATTTATGTTGAAAAATAGCGACGGAAGGTCTAGTGTTTTATTATGCGCATCCCCGCCGACTCTGGCCCGAGACGCTTCTCCCGCTGGGCGGACATGCGGATGCGCTTGACCTCTGGAGGTCACTATGCGCGACACAAAATCGAATGGCCTTGATGTTGTCGGGCAATGGCGAGCAAAAAAGGAACTGGCGCTGTATCTGCAAAACTGTATGCGCGAGAATGATCCTGGTCTTCTGGCTGCCGCATTGGGTGCTGAGGCTCGCACCGAAGGACTTACTAAGCTCTCCCGAGAAACCGGCATTCGGCGAACAACGCTGTACAGGTTGCTTGCCACTGACGCAGACCCAAGTTTTTCTACCATTCTCAAAGTGGCTCGCGCTCTCGGCGTAACGCTTTACTTTGAGGCTGCGCCGACTGGGGGAGAGGTGATCAGATGAATGCCAGTAACTCACCACTAGCGGTTGACCAGGTTATACCGAAAAAGCGGAAGAAGCCTGTGCGTGAAGGCGATGAATCCGAGTCCATGCGCGAATCGGTGATCGAGCCTGAATGGTTCGATGCGCTTGATGCCAGAGAGTTGCTCAACTCAATGACACGGAAGGTGCGCATCGGTCCTCCCGCCAAACCGCTTACACGGTTATGAGAAGCAATGGGGGGTGGTTGTGCTGCGCATTGATCGAGGGTGGCCCGTTAGGGAAACTCTGAAAAAGACTTCCAAATTTGGTGAAATACGCACCTCACACGAACCCAACGGTTGAGCCCCAATGAAACAGATGTCCTTCGCCGATGCCGAGTATGCCGGCAAACGTAAGCAGACCCGCCGCGAGCGTTTCCTGATCGAGATGGATCAGGTCGTGCCCTGGAAGGGTTTGATTACCTTGATCGAGCCGCATTATCCAAAGGGTGAAGGCGGTCGTCCGGCGTATCCGTTGCTGTCCATGTTGCGGGTTCATCTGATGCAGAACTGGTTCGGTTACAGCGATCCGGCGATGGAAGAAGCACTTTACGAGACCACGATTCTGCGCCAGTTTTCGGGGCTGCATCTGGATCGAATTTCCGATGAAACCACGATCCTCAATTTCCGCCATCTGTTGGAAAAACATGAGCTGGCCGGCGGGATTTTGCAGGTCATCAATGGCTATCTGGGCGATCGCGGCTTGCTGTTACGCCAGGGCACCATCCTCGATGCCACGATCATTCATGCGCCCAGTTCGACCAAGAACAAGGACGGCAAACGCGATCCCGAAATGCACCAGACCAAGAAAGAAAATCAATATTTCTTCGGAATGAAAGCGCATATCGGTGTCGATGCCGAGACGGGTTTGGTGCATAGCCTGGTGGGCACGGCGGCCAATGTGGCGGACATGACTCAAGTCGATCAGTTGCTCCATGGTGATGAAACGTACGTCTCTGGCGATGCCGGTTACACCGGTGTAGACAAGCGTCCCGAACATCAGGGTCGCCAGATGATCTGGTCGATTGCCGCCCGGCCAAGCAGCTATAAAAAGCACGCAAAAAAGAGTCTGATCGGGCGCATGCGATGCAAGATCGAATACGCGAAAGCGCAGGTGCGGGCCAAGGTTGAGCCTCCGTTTCGCGTGATCAAGCGCCAGTTTGGTTATACGAAAGTGCGCTTTCGTGGCTTGTCGAAAAATATCGCGCAGCAGACAACGTTGTTCGCTTTGTCGAACTTGTGGATGGTGCGAAAACGGTTGATGGGCATGGGCGAGGTGCGTCTGTAATGCGGGTTAATCGCCCTGAAACAGCGCGATTAGAGGAAAGAACCGTGAATTAAGGACAAGAAGGTCTGATTTTCGACCGGCTTATGATTTTTTGAGCATCAAGTAGTGAGGGCATCAAAAATCCGCGGGTACTTCAGACCTTTCTTGGACGCCATGAATCGGCGCGACATTGTCAATCAGATAACCTGAGATGGGCGCGCGAGTTAGGTTGCCGTTTAAACACTTTGTTTTTTATCGTTTTTGAGGCAGTCGGCAAAAAAACAGGGATTGCCCAACATTCTGCCGGAGGATGACTACACTATTTAAAGATATTCGCTATCGGAGCAAGAGCATGAACAGAAATGTTTTCTCTGTAAGCTTGGCGCTACTTCTTTGCATTGCTGGAGTTAATGCCGCCGAAACAGAATCCGCTCGGGGCAGCATCCAGTTTTCTGGCCGAATCGTAGAGGACTCGTGCATAGCAACCACAAACACTGGCGTTTCAGGTCCAGCCGCGGGAATAACGCTCGATAAATGCCCCCGCTCAGCCCAAAGAAACATTGTCAGCGTAAAAAGTATACCTATGGCAAATCAAAATAACTCGCGGCACGAATCGAGGCATAGTGTCAAGCTAGTTGTTGACAATATAAACCTCAACAAACAGTACATTTCTAGGTATATCTTAATAGATGATTCAGGCAAGCGAGTAAATTCTGGCATCTACCTAGTCACTCTGGCATTTCCATAGTGAGAAATTAGCACTCAATAATTTTCGCGAACAGCACACGGCAGATTAAATTTCGCCGGATTGCCTTACATGCGTTATTCCGACAGCATGGTGGGCCAGCGCTACTCTCAACTTGCCTAATGCTCAGATTACTAAGTCACGCCGCCATTAACTGCAGGATAGTTCTTAAGGCGCAATAAAACGCCAATATCTCTTTAAATTGCGGTCTCTGCGAAGCGCCTAAATTCCCGCGGTGTGCGGTATTTTAGCGCGCTGTGCAGATGCCCCTCATTGTAATACCCAAAGGCAATCGCCAGGTGGCGTAGCGCTTGCTGGCCAGGCCTGGGCATGCGCGCGACGTTGTGGTGCTTGATCGTTTTGGCAAAGCTTTCCGCCATGCTGTTGCGTTATGGGCTGTGCACCGACGCAGTTACCGGCCGAAGCCGTTCTGCCGGGCAAACTGAAACACCTGCTTGGCATGTAGTCCGTAAGCGCGCCATAAAGCCCACATTCCAAGCCGAAATCTAATGACTGATGCTGTACTCCCGATTTCTTTCAGGAGCCAGCCGCCATAATGCGTCCCGACGGCAAAGTCGAAAAAGTGTACCTCTACCCCAAGCCCGTGGACTTTCGAAAACCCATCAACGGCCTCAGCGCTCTGGTTGAGTTGGATATCAAAGTCGCGGTGTTCGACCCCGTGCTTTTCGTTTTTCTCAACAAGAACCGTAATCGGATCAAGGTGCTGTATTGGGAGCGCAACGGCTTCTGTCTTTGGCTCAAACGCCTGGAGGCCGAGCGTTTCAAAACCGGCGTTTTTCAAGGTAGTTGTCGCGTCAACCGTCTAACTATGCCGCTCTTTTCTCAACCTGTTGCTCTCGATCCGGGTTCAACAACACGGTTCCGATCGGCTCCCAGTTACGTGTTCGACCCGACCACCGTTCCGGCTTTTTCTCTTTAGCTCGTTCGTACAGCTCATGTCGCCGGGCCAGGACCTGATGGTCCAGTCCTCGATGCCGCTCAGCCGGTGTGACGAAGCGGATACGGCTATGCCGGTGTTCGTTGTTGTACCAACGCATGAAATCCCTCACCCAAGCTCGTGCGGCGTCCAAACTGGCAAAGCCGTCCTGCGGCCATTGCGGGCAGTATTTCAGCGTTCTAAACAACGACTCCGAGTACGGATTATCGTTGCTCACCCGCGGTCGGCCCCGCGAGGGCGTGATTCCCAGTTCGTACATCTTGCTCAACAGCGTCACCGACTTCATCGGCGCGCCGTTGTCCGAGTGCAGCACCAGCGGCTCGCGTAAACACTGCTCGCCGATCACGCTGCGTTGCAGCAACGCGGCGGCTTTCTCGCCGCTTTCCGCGTCGTAGACTTCCCAGCCCACGGCCTTGCGGCTGTAAATATCCTCGATCAGGTAGAGGTAGTAATACTGGCCGCGTATCGGCGACGGCAGATACGTGATGTCCCACGACCACACCTGATTGGGCCCTTTGGCCGCATGCGTCGTCGGTGCGGCGTACCGCCTGGGGCGCTGACTACGGCCTCGATGTTGCTGTTGACCCGCCGCCCGCAAGACCCGATAAAACGTCGCCTCCGACGCCAGATAGCGCCCTTGATCGGCCAGGCGCGGCACGATCTGGCTCGGCGGCAGATGAGCGTACTCCGGGCTGTTGCACAGCGTCACAAGGGTCTGTCGCTCCGCCTCGTTCAGTGCATTTCGCGGCGTTGACCGTGTGACAGTCGTTCGGGCATCGGCCTGGATAACGTCTGTTTCAGTCCACCGTTGCAAGGTCCGCAGCGATAGACCGATTTCCCGGCAGGCCCTGATTTTTCTGGCTCCCGCCGCGACCGCTTCGCTCAGCCAGTCAACCAGTAAGTGCCGTTCTGGCAAAGACGTCAGTTGTCCTCGTTGTCGGTCCCCCAGTAGTCGTTGAGCTTTTTCCGCAGCACCAATAACGCGGCTGTTTCAGCCAGCGCCTTGTCTTTGCGGCGCAGTTCGCGCTCAAGTTCCTGGATGCGTTTCTTATCTTTACGAGACTGTTCGCGGTCTTCTATTTGCTGGGCTTTTTCCGACTTCTGGCCAGCGATAAACGCTTGTCGCCAGGCCGTGATCTGCTCGGGGTAAAGGCCTTTGCGGCGGCAATATTCGCCCAAGTCGATCTCGGACAAACCGGCGGCTTCAAGCACGACAGCAAACTTGGTTTCGGCTGACCAGTTCTCGGTCAACGGCTTGTTTTCGGACACTGCATTTCCTTCAGAACTGAGCTGCTTGCGCCAGTTGGACAAAGACATTTCGCTGACCCCTTCGCGCCGGGAAACCTCGGCCATCGACAGGTTCAGCGGGGGAAGCAGCATCTTAAGTAATGCGGCTCTGCGTTCAGGTGAATAGTACGGCACGACCAGTCTCTTTCCGCCCCCGATATGCTTTTTCAGGAAAAACCGGAGAGGCGACAACTATCCTGACACCGGGGGAAACCTCGCCCGATATGACCGAGGAGGTCATTGTGCTGACGGTTCAGGAACTGAACTTGGGGATTCCATGCGCACTTGGACACCCAGTCCACGAACACTTGGACAGCGATTCCACGCTGACTTGGACACTCATTCCACGAGCACTTGGACACCCAGTCCACGAACACTTGGACAGCGATTCCACGCTGACTTGGACACTCATTCCACGAGCACTTGGACAGTGATCTCTCACTGATCCGACCCAAGCTCAGGCAGGCAGCAACCGCAGGATTATTCACTACCATCGACCTCTTTTCTCGAAGCGAAAGGTCGTCGTGGAGCGTATATCCATGCGTAAAATCCGAGAGGTACTACGCCTAAAGTTCGACGCCGGCCTGTCCGTGCGTAAAATTGCTACCAGCCTGCGCATTAGCAGCGGCAGTGCCGGCAATTACCTGCACCGCTTCAACGCTTGCGGGCTGACTTGGCCCACGCAGTTGCCGGACGCCGAACTGGAGCGATGTCTATTCCGCCAGCGCCGACGGTTCCCAGCGATCAACGTCCGATGCCGGACTGGGCTCATGTCCATGCCGAGTTACGTCGCCCCGGCGTCACCTTGGCCCTGCTCTGGCAAGAGTATCGGCTCACCCATCCGCAAGGCTTCCAGTACAGCTGGTTCTGCGAGCACTACCGCCTCTGGGCTGCCAAGGTCGACGTGGTCATGCGCCAGGAACACCGTGCCGGAGAAAAGCTGTTTGTCGATTACGCCGGCCAGACCGTGCCGGTCATTGATCGGCGAACCGGCGAGATCCGCCAGACGCAGATCTTCGTCGCCGTCCTCGGCGCGTCCAGCTACACCTTCGCCGAGGCCACCTGGTCGCAGAAACTGCCCGACTGGCTGGGCTCGCACGTACGCTGCTTCGCCTTTCTCGGCGGTACATCGCAGATCCTGGTACCGGACAATCTGCGCAGCGGCGTCACCAAGGCGCATCGCTACGAGCCGGATATCAACCCCAGTTACCGCGATCTCGCCGAGCATTACGGCGTAGCCGTGCTGCCCGCGCGCTCGCGTAAACCCAAGGACAAAGCCAAGGTTGAAGTCGGCGTACAGGTAGTCGAGCGGTGGATCCTGGCGGTGCTGCGCAACCGCCAGTTCTTCTCCTTGGGCGAACTCAACACAGCCATCGCGCTGCTGCTGGATAGCCTCAATCAGAAGCCCTTCAAGAAGCTAGCCATTACACCTTGCGCCCCCGGGGTTTTGACTGGGAAGGTAGTCAAGGCCCTGTCCCTGAAGCCCTCAAGGCCATGCGCAAGAGCTATCGAGCTATGACGCCACTGCAACAAATGATGGTTCTGACAATCCTGCACTTGTATCACCAGGGCAAGGACAAAGACTTTTTGATCGGTGCCCCCAGTGTCAGAGTAGTTGCCGTCGGGATACATCGCCCGGCCGACCCCACCCAACAGGATCTCGACCTCGGTGGTGAAGGGAAAATCGCCAGCCTGGTCCGGGCGGAAATGGTTCGCTGCTGTCATGCGGTAACTCCTGTTTAGCGGTTGACTTGACGAACGACACGGAACGTTCATCGGTTAATTGGTAAATCGTTTCGGACGGCCGGGGCTCGCCGGCCCCGCATCCGCCGGCGGGGTTCAAATGTGCCATCGTTAGTGATAGCCCTTTAAATCCACCAAACCCCTTGAATACAGGGGGTTTGCTCAAATCCAGATGTGCCATCGTTAGTTTTCGGTGGTTCGGATAGATCTTTTGGTCAAGTCAGCGCTTGTTATTGCGCCATCACCAGGGATGCTCGCCATCGGGGGAAACATGGGCTTATGGCTGAACCAGAACTCTGCATACCCCGGCTCCGAAAGGTCGCGTATCCAGGGATTGGTTCCGAGACGCTGACTGACCTTTCGTAGAACCAACGTAAATTGGCACCAATTTTCTGAGGAAACTTTTACCCGAACCCCGGACAACACGGCCTTCGGCCGCATATCGACACTCAGAAGCCACGGCATTGCCCAGCACCTCGTCGAACCATTCCTCGTGCATTCCTTGGGCCGCTGCAACACCAACACCCCAAAACCGATCTGGGTCTTCAGTCAGATCTTCAAACCAAATGGCCAGGTCCCGGTACACGGTCGGCGATACCGCTCTTCCCTGATCGGTGCTGCTGATCCTGGGTCCTCCGCCGCCGGGCAAACCTCTACCGTTTCAGGGAGGAAAATCTCGGCCAACCGCCGTAAAAACGAAAAAGAGTACATTTGTACTACACCCGAGAAAAAGAGCCTTGGCCACGCCAAAGCTGGATTACAGAAATACGGATGGAGCGGCCTGTGCCGACTTCTCTGCGGTCTGGGCGCCCTTCCGAGCTGGTTTCTTGCCGCGCCCCGGGCTGTTGAAGCTCACACCGTACAACTCGCACAAGCTGGCAAGGTGCTCACCGTTCAAGAGGCGGTGGGTCTGACTCAGACGCAGCAAGATTGCCTTGGGGGGGCGCCGATGAGCTTTGGCCAATGCCGCGACATCAGCGCAATCCTGATACGCCGCTACAAGCCGCTGGTCCTCGTCGTCCGTCCACTTGCTCCCCTGCGCAGTTGCCTCTGCTGCCACCTCTGCTGCCGCCGGTGATTCCGCTGGTAGCGGCGCTGGTGCTCGTGGGGGTATCCCTGCTTCTGGCACCGATGGCAGCTCGGCGTCGATCACGGTCGAGAGCATGGCGAGCCACCGGGTACGGTCAGAATCCCGCGCATGGTGAAAGTTCACGCTGCCGATGATCGCCATGGGATTCACATTCAGCGCAGTGGCGACCTGCCAGGCGTGGTAGTTGTCGAGTAGGTCCTTGCCGGTGCGCCAGCGTGAAAACTGGGTTGGGCTCACGCCCAGGAACTCCGCCGCCGTCACATCGCCGTGGAACCCTTTGGCCTGCTTGAGCTGATCCAACCAGCCCGCCGCCGACTTGACCAACTTCACGTTCGGGCTACCGGTGTCGTTGGCGAACGGCGTGCAGCGCTTCGAGCGCGGGGACAATGCGGCGGCCAAACGCAAGTTGGCGGTCAGCTGCACCCGGTCATCATCACACTCGCGACCGGTCTCATCGAGCCCGGCGGACAGGTTGACCAGAATGCCGATCGAGCGGTTTGTCAGAGCCTCGTTGCTTGCCATTTCTCCTACCTCCTCGGTACAGGTATCGCCATTACGCCAAGGCGTGACATACGCGGGCAGGCCGGTGACACGAATGCCCCGGCCCTCCTCTGTCGCGGCTCTACAGCTTCAGGTCCTTGCGGATCTGGGTCGCCGCCGGCATGTTCTTGTAGCGGATCACCGCCACCCCCACCGCCTTCATGAGATCGTCGCGACGACGATCCTTGGAGCGGGCTTTGAAGTTGTTGTGAGTCGAGTCGTCGACCTCCACCAACGCCACTGGCTTGAGCTTCTTGTCGCACAGCAAAAAATCGCACCGGTTGTGGGCGACCACATGCCGGGCGTGGTTCTTGTCGGTCAGCGCGTGGCCTTCACCTTGATGAACGCCCCGAACACCACCTGGGGAGCAATGACCAGGTCATCGCGCACCGCTTCCTTGAGCCGCCAGAAAAATTCCTGCTCCCGCTCGGTCAGCAGCGGGATGCACTGGTAGTGCTTGGTCGAGTACTTCTTGCGGTTGCCCAGCTTGAAATACACGAAGACCGCTACTGCGCAGGCCACCACCACGATTGCGGTGTTGCCCCCAAAAACGTCTGCAAGTGCCATCTTAGCTCCTTTTATTAAATCTATACACGTACTAATACGTGTCATTGGCAGAATCTGTCGAATGGTTCGCCTGTGTGATTGGTCAAGTTAGAATTACATTTTGCAGCGGTTACAGCGTCCGGCTCATGACAAAGCCTGTTCCTGTTCGGTTCAGCACGGCGCGGGCTTCGGAGATTCCGCCTCGCACCTGACTGAAGATTTCGAACATCATCGGGTCAATCGAGACAGAGGTCCGCTTCGATTTCCCGCCGACTTCGCGCCTGTACACGATGCGTATGAAGTCATCCGCCATGGTAGCCTCCATCACCGATCAGTGAGCGACGCATATCAGGCCGCCTCCAACTGGATGTTGGTGACCAGGCGTTGTGTGACCGCCTCGCAGTCGAGGAACAGCACCGCCGAAAGCCGGCCGCAACGCACCATCGTGGCCACAGCATCGGCGACCTCGGCCACCGAACCGCCCAGGGCGCCCGCCAGACCGGCCGCCGTCAGCAGACCCTGACGCAGAATAGCCAATTCAATGCGCGACTCCAGTTCATCACCGTCGAACAAGAGCGCCGCATCCGGGCCCACCAGCTCGGCCACGTTGGCGAAGGCGCCCACGCCGTACTCAACCGCGGCGAACGCACCCTCTGGTTCACCCTCAACAACCAGAGCAGCCCCCCACTTTGTTTGGTGCTGTTCGAAGCCGCTAAAGCCGCAGTACGGACTCGGCCGGCGGTTTCGCAGTAGCGCACGATCGCCAGAATTTGCTCATTCAGCTCAATGGCCGACTTCGCCCGGGTCAATGCCACGTACAGCAGGTGCAGTTCCTGACGCAGCTCAGGGGTATCCAGCACCAGCGGCAGGCCGCCGTCGGTGATCAGGTTGTGGAAGTCGCTGAGCAGTACCAGCTGCGGGAATTCCAATCCCTTGGAGCGGTGGGCAGTCAGCAGCGCAACGTCGGCGTCCTCGATCTTGCTGACGCAGGCGGCCTTGATCTGGCTGACCAGCGACGGGATCTGATCGCCGTACTGCTTGGCGACGCTGATCAGGGAGTGGATCTCTTTGTCGTCGGTATCCTGGGCGTACGCCTCCAACTGGGCGAACGAAGCAAAGGCACTGATAGAGGATCGCGCAGTTGAGCGCCGGTGTTGGCACGCAGATGGTGTACCTCCAGCCCCGGGACCACTGACGCAGACGGAGCAGATCCGACCACACCAGCACGGCCCACTCCACCGCCTTGGGTTTGTCGGTATCGCCGATCATCGACGGCACGTGCGCAGGTAGGATCTCGCCGTCGGCGAGCGTGCTCGATCAACAGGGCGGTCTTGCCGGTAGCGGTTCAGGACTTTTGGAATCGACTGCAAACCGGTAAGTGGGGAACAGATGAGTGGACCGCGGCAGCCGCGGCTTGGTTATCTGCAAACCACAACATGCAACTCGCCCAGGAGCGCGAAGAAGCAGCACGGGCGTTGCTTGTGTCTCTAATGCCGAAAGGGTTGAAGCGTCATGAAGCAAATGGCGTTTCCGTATCCTTTAGCTCTAGAAAGGGGAATGTTGACTGGCGGAAACTCTTTGCCGATCACGGGATAACAATGACAGAGGATCAACTCAATCAATACAGAAGGGCTACCTCGGACAGCGTAACCATTCGAGATCTAAACGGAACACCACTGAGCAGCAACTCGGCGCACATCCGAACCGTAAACGCAGCAATGTCGAACCAAATGGTCGCGGTACCAGCGTTACCAAACCCATCTGCCCATGACGTACCGGTCGTACTCGACACAGGCCGGGAGTTCATTTTCTAAAGACCCACGCCCCCCATTTTTTTGGGGGCTTTTTTTTGCGCGTTGCCCAGGTACCCGCCGACGAAATCCTTAGGTTCACCTGTAAACCATCCCCAAGAACTAGGACTATCAATTGGAGCTGGTATGCGCAAATTCAAACTCTCGACAAGTCAATTCGTTTGCTTGGCTTTAGCTGCCATCGGTTTAACGTTGGCGGTGCTTGGCGGTCGGACTTACCTGTGGATCTTGATTCCTATCAGCATTGGAATTTGTATGCCTTTTAACTCACTGTTGAATACGGGGCGTTTCACGTATTTTCCGCCATTAAAAAGCATCGAAGTTTCAACCCAAAAGGATAAGCAAACAACTTTTCCAACTAAGGCCGAAAGAGCACACAAAACATCTGATACCAAACAGAAAGAATACAATCTACGAGATATTCCCTATCCACCTAAGCGAAAAGGTGACCAGCCGATTACAAACCTCCCATATGGGA
The DNA here is from genome assembly GCF_059695935.1 of Pseudomonas sp. LBUM1660. Lineage (NCBI taxonomy): Bacteria > Pseudomonadati > Pseudomonadota > Gammaproteobacteria > Pseudomonadales > Pseudomonadaceae > Pseudomonas > Pseudomonas sp. LBUM1660. The sequence continues at coordinate 57,073 of NZ_CP166796.1, forward strand.
ATGGACTGAGCCCACAGAAACCAGTAACAAAGGTTTCCAGCTCGCTGGTGTGCCTTACTGAGCCCTAAGCCATCAACTCAACCTGGTGCCCGCAGCCCAGAGCCACCAATAGGTGCAACGCTTCAGCTTTTCCCCAACGCCGACACCCCGACTACACAAGTTCCTGAAGACATCTTTGTGCAGCAGGACTGCATTTTCCTGTGAACCGCTCCACAAACCGTCGCCATTTTTTGGCGACGGTTTTTTTATCGTATATCTTTTAGTTGTACCCCAGCCTTAATAAGTTATATTCAAAATTTGGTCTGCAAAAAACATATACCAATTTTCGCACGCATTAAAGTGTAAGAAATCAGTAACATTTTGGGCGCTGTATTATTGACCGCATGTTTAACAGTTACCTATAATTTCATTCGTGGATCCAACCTAACGGAATTCGATGGATATTATGGTTACTGATATGTCATATGGCTTTGACAAGAATAACGGCGCAACGGAAATTGGGCTTACCTCGCTTGGCTGTCTTTCCGTCGACGGAACGCCCCGCTGCCCCAGGTACCTAAATGATTGCGATGTCGCCTGCGCAACGACGTGCATGGTTACCGCTATGACTGATTTCCCTGAAACCAAAGCGGAAATCCTGCTGGCAGGAATCCTGATTGCTTCCACTCATGTCTCATCGCTGGTAGAGATGCATGGTGCCTTGTCCAGTTTCGAAAACGTGATCCAGGCCACCTGCATCTAGCGCCTGTCACGACCCTACCTTCTAGTTTAAACATCCACGCGCAGCACAGAAATAGCGTTTCTAATCTCATAAGGCTTCTACTTACGCGTTATGGATTCGATTGACGCAATCTGTCACGTACGTATAATCAATTTCAGCAGCCCACAGTGGTCGCTACCAGAGGTAATGCTTCATGAACCACGAATACACCCCAATCGAGATTGGCCTGGATGCTCTCGGTGTTGTGCTTGATCAGAACCCGGTTAACGAAGCCAGGGTCGATGGATGTCAACTGACAAGCCAGGTGCAGGAGGTAAATGAGCGCATTGAACATTCCATGCTTAAGTACCCAGAGATCAGAACTGAGATCCTGGCAGCAGGCATGAAAGTCCTCCTTGAGATGTCCAGTTCCTTGGAGCATTTCAAAGAGGTTGTTCTCCTCCGTCTGGATCGAACTGTGGACAACGTGGCTGCGTAGGCTTTTTTGAATCAACGAGCCCCTCTATGGCAGCAGAACAAGCAAAAGCTCCGGAGTTGGAACTGAATCCGGCGCAAGATAGAAACACCAGCGATATACCTGACTCCCTCCTGAGCCCCTCCGGGAAAAAGTCGTCATTCGAAAAACTGTGCGAAAAGTACATTTCGAATGGCGATCGCTCCTCTCTCCTCGTCAATCGAATCGCCTACGCGATGAATCAAGACGAGCGTGTTCGCAAAATCTGCCGCGTAAAAGCAAAACAGAACGGCTGTGACCTCAACGATTTGGATGAGGTCTTGCAACGCGTTATGGAGGTGTTCTTACTGTCCATGTTGCCTAAGACTATCGACACCGATGCTGTCTACGCTGTCGTTTATGCAGTGGCCAACAATGTGACCCGTGAGGTTTTGCGAGACCGCCAAAAGCTGGTCGCGAACCATTCCTCCATTGAGGACATGCAGGAACGAGGTGAGGAGATAGGTCAATCGACTCTGGTGGATCAAGAAGAAATCGATCACGATCGTGAAATAGACACTCAAACTGCCACAAAGCGGATGGCAGCGGCACTTCAACGGGTGATAAGCGGAGAACAGACAGTGGCAGATTCCGGCGTATTCCAGATGGAACAAGACCCCCTAGTGCGTCTTGTACTGCAAAAACCAGACACCACCGATGACGATATTGAAACACCGGCATCGATGACCCAGCGCAATTCGCAGACTCCAGCAGGGGAAAAGAAGGCACGCGGTCGTACCGAGTTGTCTGTCGACCAGCAAGAATTGGTCGACATCGGCAACAAGCTCGGCCTTCGTAACCAGGACTACGCTTTTGCACTGGGCATTGGCCTCCCTCGGCTTTCCTCCTACATCTACGGTCGAACAGCTTCGGTACCAGACGACGTAATGAGCAAGGCCCGAGCACTGTTTGCAGAAGAACCGCTTCGCGTCGAGCGGTTGAAGCGATTCAACCGGCCAATGAGCCAGATTTTCAAGGAATGGGAACAACGCCTCAATCCCAAGAATGATGAAGATCTCGCCACTATGTTAGGCGTGACCAAAATGACGATCTACCGCTGGCGCAATGACGAAACTAAACCTGACCCTACGGCACTGGCCAGGTACGAACAGTGGATCGATGAATACGAGAAGCGGTTTTCCCACATGCTCGAGCAGCGGTTAGCCAAGTAACCCTAAACCCCCGCCTCAGTAGCGTAATGCTGTTCACTTAAGCGGAGCAGCCTTACGGTCCACTGGAAACCGGGTCTTTGAGATCTTCACCGTCCTTGGCCTCGAAGGCCTGGGACGGTGATCCAGAAACAATCCCCCGATACCTGCCCTCAGCTCTGCCAAACGTCTTCCTGTCGCTGAAACTGGGTTGGCTGCGGCCATCACAATCAGTTGCACAGCGATGTACTGACAAGCTGGTTTGAAACGGATGTCCGATGGTGCTCGGCCAAACGCCACCGCCGCCTGACTGGCCTCTCGACGAATCACGTTGTAAGCCAGCAAAAGCCACCACACTTCCTGATAGATCAGCTCGACTTTTTTGCTGCGCAAGGTCATTGCGTTCTGCTGCATCGAACTCTTGATGTCCCTGAAACCCAACTCGATCTCCCAGCGCTCCTGATAAAGCTTGGCAACGGCCTTGGTGTTGTAGGTCTTGGCCGGCAAGGACGTCATGACGGTCTTTACTTTGCCTTGGACTTCATAGCTGACCTCGCGTGCCTCCCAGTGCGATGGAAGAGCCGGATTTCGCTTTCTGGCCTGCGGCGAGACTTTCATGCGCACCAAACGGTCGTGCTGGCTGTAACGGGCCACTTCCTCACAGACCATCCCTTTTTTGGCCGGGATCAACCAATGACGGTTGATGCCCGCACTGCTCAGGCTCGACAGCAGCTCGGCGCCCCAGAACCCTTTGTCGAACAGCGTCACCGAGTGGTCGGGAATCTGCTGCAAAAACTCGTCGGCCAAGCGTATTTCACTTCGTCGGTAAGGGCTCAATTGAGCATCCAGGATCACGTGCGAACGCACATTCATCAGCGCCACCAGGCGCAACATCGGAAACGGCGTCTGGCGGTCGTTCGGCGTGTTTCCCGACCCGAAGTGATCGCGGAGTTCGGGCGTATCCGGAGAGCGCAAAAGTGCACCGTCCACCGCGAATACCTGCAGGTCATGCCAGGCATCATCGTCGTAGCGCTCCGCGCCCCATTGGGTTCCGGCTTTGCGGAATAGCCACTCAACAGGATCGGCACCGAGCCGCTTTCGCGCCTCGGTTACACCACTGCGGGCCAACAAGTGATCAGAGGCCAGGCCTTGGGCGCAGATGTTCAAGCGTCTGGCCACCTCGTGAACCGGCTCGTCACGAAACAACGCCATGCCGAGCACCAGCCAAAGCACTTGGTCAGCGGGCAGGCGACGTCGGCGAATGGTTGCCTGACTCGACAGATCCAGCGAAGTCGCTACCCATTCAATGGGAATGTTTTGGGTGAAAGTGCTCAGGTCGCAGAAGTTGAAAAGGTCGCCGAGGTCGAGCAGGTCCTGTTGAGCAGACATAAAAAATCCGATGCCAGAGGTCTGGCATCGGATTTTCGGATAAGCCCGGCTTTGACTCAAATGCTTAAGTGAACAGCATTACTGGGGGGGAGGGACAGATAAGCACAGTGCGGCTTCGCCGCACCGAACACCGCAATCACCCTGGCTAACGCGGTCTCGGTGCCTGCGCGCATGTCCATCGGCTCGGTGGCGAGCCAGATGGAATCGATGCGGATCATTGAGCGAGCCCACGGATGAAGCGGGCGCACCCTTCGGGATCGGAAGTTGGCCACTTTACTGTGAGCGTTTGCTGGCCAAGTGGTAATTCAATAACCACCGACGCTTCAGCCACTCGTTTTGCTTCGACTTTCAAAGGAATGAAAGCTGGCAAGGGTGGCCGCCTGCTGATCGCGGTAAAGCGGTAGCCACCGGCGAACGACATTCGCGTTGATACCATGCCTCATCGCAATAGCCGCCACGGAAACACCGGGCAGCTCGCACTCTTGGACGACTTGGGTTTTGAAGGATTTCGGGTAGGACTTACGTTGGCGCATGGCGATCCTGGCGTTAAGGGTAATTGCGTCCGCTTAAAAATACGCGGACACAATCGCCCTTATCGGCCGGGCTCGGAAGGTGTGTTCACCGGCCCCTTACTCTGGGTATACAGTCTGCAACTGCGTAGGAGCAGTTATTTCTATCCAGCGCCGTCTGCTAGCTAGTCCCACAACCAAACGAGCGGGCATAAGCGAAAATCCGGATTGAACTCAGGGACGCTCCAAGACGCCACCCCGCTGATGCGTTCTCTGCCGGCCAAATGGTGTCCACTTAAATTTAGGTGGACACCATCGCCTCAAGCGAAAGTGTCAGAAAGGTGCGTTGGCCGGACGCTTAGTGCGCCAGTTAAAGCTGGCGGAGGATAGTCGATGAAAGTTCGATACTGGTAAGAAATGGCGAATCAACCAGACCCCGAGTCATGCATGTTGCACCGTGAGGTGCAGGGTGAAGCGTTGACAGGGGAAACCGATGGGCCAGCCATTGAGCCGCGTAATCAGGAATCCGGGATGCCGATGCTGTTATGCGAAGCAGAAGGCAATACGGAGCATGGCGTTATACGCCAGTCATGCTCTGATCCCGCGCGGTCGGAGACCCTGTGCACGTCGGGAAGTCCTTCGCACAGAAACTGGGAGATCTCAGCGATGCCCGGTGCGCAAGTACCGGGCGGAGTAGGAAAGGCCAAAAGCCGTAACCCTGCTGTCTACGTCGCTGAGAAGTCGGATACGTCCGTAGTACCTGAGAAACCATCGAACAAGGGGCCTAGCCCTGCGGAGATAGTGGAGGAAAGGGACGTAGCCAAGGGAAACACCGACACGCCCCCCGCGCCCCGGACACTGAGCCGGATCAGCTGCGCGTCGATGGGACTTGAAGGTGTACGTGAAGCAGCCCGAAGGAACAAGGGCATGCAGTTCACGGCATTGCTGCACCACATCACCCCGCAAGTATTAGCGCAGAGCTTTTATGCGCTTCGCCGCGATGTGGCGGTGGGCGTGGACGGTATGTCGTGGCGAGAATATGAGGAAGGTCTTCTCCAGCGGGTGACCGATTTGCACGCAAGGCTTCACAGTGGAGCCTATCGGGCAACGCCGTCGCTTTGGGTCTATATACCCAAAGCTGACGGCAGGCAGCGTCCGCTGGGTATTGCCTCGTTGGAGGATAAGGTTGTACAGCAGGCAGTTGTAACTGTTCTGAATGCGATCTATGAAGAAGACTTTCTAGGATTCTCGTATGGATTTCGGCCGGGACGTAGCCAGCACGATGCGCTGGATGCGTTAACGGTCGCGCTCAAGGGTCAGAAGGTGAACTGGATATTGGATGCGGATATCACGTCGTTCTTTGATGAGATCGACCATGAATGGATGCTGATGTTTCTAGGACACCGGATTGCAGACCGACGCATGCTCGGACTCATCTGCAAATGGCTTCAGGCGGGAATAATAGAGGATGGCCGTAGGGTGGCTGCGACCAAGGGGACGCCCCAAGGCGCAGTGATATCGCCGTTGCTGGCGAATATCTATCTTCACTACGTGCTGGATCTGTGGACAAGGCAGTGGCGCCAGCGCCACGCCCGTGGCGATATGATTGTTGTGCGCTACGCAGACGACAGCGTGGTGGGTTTCAGGACGCAATGGCAGGCTCAGCAGTTTCTGGTACAGTTGCAGGAACGCTTGGCCAGGTTCGGTTTATCCCTCAACGCCTCGAAGACACGGCTTATTGAGTTTGGTCGTTTTGCTGCGAGAAATCGTAGGAAGCGAGGGTTAGGTAAACCGGAGACGTTTGATTTCCTGGGATTCACGCACTGCTGTAGTACCAACAGAAGCGGTGGTTTTCAAATTCTGCGACTGACGGTAAAGAAGCGAATGCGTGCAACGCTGCTGGCTATTCGGGATGAGCTGAAACGCCGACGTCATGAGCCTGTTCGAGTCGTGGGTCAGTGGCTTAACCGAGTTGTCAGTGGATACTTCAATTACCACGCGGTGCCGGGAAATCTGATACGCCTTGGCGGTTTTCGGTTGGCGGTATGCCGTCTATGGCGGCAAGCCCTCAAGCGACGCAGCCAGCGTAACCGACTCCAGTGGTCACGCTACGGACGGCTTGCCGACCTCTATATACCTAGACCCAGAAATGCACATCCTTACCCTGAGGATCGTTTCGCGTCACGTACCCAAGGCAGGAGCCGTATGCGGTAGTTCCGCACGTACGGATCTGTGCGGGGGGCGGCAGGTAACTGCCGTCCCTACCGCGACCACCCTAGCCAATCATGAGGCAGATGGATGGGGGCAGCAGTTCGGCTGCCCGCACGGCGCAGGCAAGAGCGTCGCGGTGCTGGGGATTTATTTGCGGCTGGCGCTCAAGGCGTAGAACCAATGCCGCGCCACCTTGCAAACGCTGGGCGAACTCAAGGCGCCGAAGCAGGTGGCAGCGGCATCAATATAACGGGATATTGGTGTCCGGTTTAGCTGGGGCCAGTCCAGTAGGGCGATCGAGAGTGAAACAGACCTTGAAAGGTGCGGTAGGCTCCGATCCGAAGCCAGTACCCCAGCAAAAAATAAATGACGGCATCCTTCGCCGCTATGTGCCAGAAGACGGTCAACTGATTGGTCAGATAGCTCTTGATCAAGACAAGCCCTGACATGCCTACCAGCATCCAGAGGGCGTTAGTGGCGGAAGCTTTCCCGCTGATTGAGTACCTGCCCGCCAGCCCGTAGCCGATGGCCACGGCGAAAGGGAGTAAAAGGCTTTCTTGACTATATAGGAAGCCCAATACTAGGCTCAGAGCACCCAGCCCGAACCATGTATATGGTTGATTGGCGATTGATGCGCCTGTGGTCCTTTCATGTTTGTCTTGCAGTTGCTCAAGGCAAACAAACGCGATACCCAAGCAGAGGCCCGCCAGCACATCTGAAATGAAGTGAACCCCCAACCAGACTCTGGCCAAGGCCGTCCATAACGCTAATGTCAGAGTGATAGGGGCACCATAACTCATTGGGATTCGTGATCTGGACCAGGAGGCCAAGGCGCCGAAAAAAAACATCGCACTGAATGCGTGCCCGCTCGGCATGCCAAATCCAGAGGCGCCCTCCAGGCTTAAGCTTGGCAGGTAACTGAATGGTCTGGCCAGGGATGCCATTGGTTTGAGCGCCTGGGTGAGGAGAGTCACCAGCATTAGACCTAACAGCATCCGGTGCAGGTAACGCCATCCGAGCCGCCAGGCTATGAGGGGAAGACATAGGACGTAGAACCAGGTTTCGCCAAGGAAGTTGCCGGCTTGAAAAAACACCCGCCACTCGGACGTTGCATTCGCCAACTTATTCATCCAGACAAGTTCGACGGCTTGAATACGGGGCAGACGGTCAGAAAAAGCGTTGACCTCCTCGAGTGAACTGTCCTGCCAAACGGTGCTGAGTTCGAGCAGCCGGCGAAGTTGTTCAGGAAACCTCAGTTTGAGACTTTCAATTTCCGAGGGGTTAAAAAGACCAGCCTGGATGGTTTCTCGTCCGAGGTGAGGGGCATTTAAAATATTGACCCTGTTCGCGGACACCTGGAGGGCTTGTTCAGTCACGCATACGAAAAGTCGGATCTGGTGGTCCCCCGTATCGATAGATTCACCCACGCTTACCTTCAACCCTGTTTCTTCGAACGTTTCTCGCTGTGCCGTTTGTTCTGGTGTTTCATGTTCTTTCGCATAGCCGCCCGGTAGTGACCATTTATTACCAGGGCCGCCTTGAACCAACATAATGCGGTCTTGCGAGCTGATCACGCAACCTGCGGGAGGGATGGACAAATCGGTAGCCTGTGCCAGGTTATGGAAAACCAGATTGGACACTAAGAAGAGAATCGTGGTGAAGGAAATTTTTCTCATTGACGCTCCTTAAAGAGAAATGCCTGCCTTGGAACACCCTCGACAACACGGCGGTAGGTGGGAGGGAGTAGTGGAATGTGGTCAAACAGCGAGATACCTGTTGTTTAGAACCACGGATTTTAAGGCGATAAGAAAGGAATGAACTTTTTCATAATACCAGCGTGTGGCCGTCGCCACCAGTAGCCAATAGGCTAGACGGCCACCCCACCTCAACGGTCCTTCACACGACAAAGATCAAGATCGTTCTCTTAGTAATTCAAATAGATCAGATATTTTGCTGTTGGATGAGTCTGAATAAAGGCTCGCAGCATGATTGATGCCGGAATGTATATACAGCCTGCTGAGGCGATCTGTGACCACTACTGCGCTAACGTTTTATAGTACAAAACATTAAATTCTCCCTCGCATGAAATAAAGCGAGACAGAAAAAAGGTTTTTTGCAAAGCTGTCGCCAGCCCTGAAGTCCGCACAAAACAGGTTTGAGGAGATGACCCGTAATACGATTAATTGGTGTTTGACGGCCATGTGGCGTCAGGGAGGGCAGTCTTTCTGCCCTCCCTGACGGGATGTCATGATTAGCGGCGACGCTTAATTAATGCCATAAAAGTAAAATTTATTCCCCCCTGATCTGATGCTGTTCAATGCGGCGGTTCTAGCTGCTAGCCACCCGGTTTGAGGGTGGAATGTCCTTGCGCCAGCGCTACCATCTATTTTTGTTAGCCCTGTAAATCCCGTGACATCAACATCAAGAGCGTTGGCAAGTCGTTGCGCCTGGGACGAAAGTCTCCCGCCAACAGCGCTGTAGCAGCTTTTCAAGGTTACTGGCCGGGTGCTATCAATGATCGGTCGAATCCGGTTTGCAAGTTGCCCGCCAGTGTCCAGCCACCCGCCGGTTGTTTGCGTAACAAAATTGCCTCCCTCGGCCACTACCATATTATTTTTCGCGTAGTATTCGAGTGAACCGTACAATTTGCCTCCGTTCACTCGAACACTATAGCGGGCAGTCGTCAACGCCTCCAAGGCCCTTGCCTGATGACGAACCACGGATCGGGCAGAATGCGCTGCACTTGCCCCCGCACCAGCTCCCATTGATGCAATACCAAAGGCCAGGGAGGCATATCCCAGATTGGTAGAGAGTTCTTTGTTATCTTCGGTCAGCGCGGATGCAATCCCTAGCGCTGACGACGTAACACCCAGCACCCCACCTGCTACGGCAAACCCTCCTGCTAATGTCAGAAGTGTTCCGCCAGCAATGGCCCCGACAATCGGGATCACAGACAGAAGAATTCCCGCAATACCTAAACCGATCCCCCATTGAGCGGAATAGCTGAGATGACCACTGGGGTCAATATTGTTGATGGGGTCAAGATTGCAATATTGATATCGATTGACGCCCGCCGCCCCAAAAGGACTCATGCTGTCAGGTGAAAGAAAGGTTTTAAGTTCAGGGCTGTAAGCGCGATAGCCATTGCCGAGAATATAGGAGTCGGAAACACTATCAAACAGACATCCATTAAAACCAAGCGTGTTGCGATGAATGAGCGCGGTATTACTGCTGACCGATCCTGTGGCAGTCGACGTGCGAACACCATAGTCGGAGTAATCGTAGTAGACGGTTGAGACTTCGCTTTCGCCAACATTGCCTGGGGCGAAGGTCTTGACGCAACGAACGGTCCCTGTGGCGTCGGTGCCAAACAGTTCGAGCCGCTCCTCTGTGCCCCGAACAATATAACGACCAATGGTAATATCCGCGATTCGCAAGTATAAAGTCTTCGCGTCCCCGCATATTTCGCCGATCAGTTCATCACCCTCATACAGGTAAATAACGGTTTCGCTCTCATTGGTAATCTGGGAAAGTCTTCCGGAGGGGTCATAAAAATAATCGTGTGTGACGCTGCCGTTTGCGACCCGCATAATTTGGTTGGCCGCGTTATATCGGATGATTCGCGCAGGTAAGCCGGTGATGTTGCCCCTGGCATCTGCGGTGAATGTATGGTTTTGAGATCCCTGCACGATCGCGGACACACGATCAGCATCGTAAGTGTAGACTGTTTGCGGTTTGCCTGTTTCTGTGCATGAGCTAAAGCGTTGGCCACCAGCATATTGATAGTGGGTGACTGATTCCGTGCTGCCGCGCTTCGCGGTGGAAGTCTCGAGTTGCCCATACGGTGCTTGGTAGGTGTAAGTCTGGGTTAAGGTTGAACTTTCGTCACCTTTTTTTATAACACGAGACGTCAGACGTGCAATGTCATCATAAGTATTGTGAACACTCAATGCCACCGTTGATGTACCAGGAGTGATGTAAATTTTAAGCCTTCTCTGGGCTTCCAGGTTGGCACTATTGTAATCCAGCGTTAAAGAGGAAAGGCTATGGTCCTTCCCAGGACCGTTATTGGAGAATTTATGGGAGGCGATATTGAGTTCAGAGATATTCCCCTCAGTATCGTAGTGAATGGAAATTAAGCCGATGTTGTTGTAATGCTTGCTCACCAATTGACCTGCAGCATTGAACATATTGGTTTCATCGAAGCGCAGGTGATTGACGGATTTGATCATGCGTTTGCCGCTGGCGGAATAGGTGTTTTCCGTGAGGGTGGAGGCTCGCGTTCGATCAGGCCCCCAAGTGTATTGATTCGAGATACGCGTGGGCGACCCATGGTTGTTAACGTTTTTGTTAAATAAACATTTTTCGGTGATGGCGGAAATTGGCCAGCCTGTTTTCCTATGGTAGGAATAGGCTGCATTGGTGGAGGCTCCGTCGGTAAAGATTTTTACATCGTCGATTTGTGATGTCGCTGAATTCAACGTACGCAAAGTGTAGGCACTTTGTTCGGTCCCCACACAAAATGCTTTTGACGGCGTATCGTAATAAGGTCGGTCGTATGAGAAACGTTGATTGTCCTGTTCAGTCAGGCGCCCAAATCCGTCGTATTTCCTGGTCGAAACCAGAATGGTACTCTCAACGCCCTGACGCGTTTTGTTCGTCAGTGTCACGGGCAAAAGAGCGTTCTGAATGTCAGACGAATAGACATACTCCACCGTGTCTTTACGCCCATTATCATCCGCGCTGCTGATTGTTTTTTTGGTGAGTCGATCATCCTCATTGTAGGAAAATTCATTTCGCTCGCCCGTAGGGTGGTCCATCATAATTTTTCGACAAAAACCATCATATTCATGGCTCTCCAAGAGAGTCTCGCGCGCGCCCTCTTTGACTGTTGTACTGATGGGTAATCCAATATCATTGAACGTTGTCGTGTAGATTGGACCGTTCTGAAATTGTGAACTTTCAATGTTGAAAGCTAGTTTTTTTTGATTTTTCTGCTTGGTCCCATTTGCGTACTCGGTCTCTACAAGTTGTCGCAGGGCGTAAGTGTATTTTGTTTTGGTTGCGCATTTTTCTACAGGTGTGCCCAACAGTTTTACCTCGTCGTACTCGATATCTTCTGTAATGAGGTCGGCGTTGTTGTAACAAATCTTGCGGACGCAGAACGGCCGAGAAGTCTCTGTTAATTGCTCAAGCGAGTAGCAAAGTAGGTTGTTAAAATTAACATAGTTAATCTGTTTCAATCCGCTGGGCTTGGTAATGGTAACGACGTTCTGATATTTATAGGTGGCATCAATAAACCTATAGTCGTCATAGGCATATGTCTCAGTCTGGGGATTGGCAGTATCTGCAAACTCAGCTTGTCGGACAAGGCGATTGAGGTCGTCGTACTGGTAATTCGTAACTGCCCCGTTGTAATCGACGTCCTGGGTGACAAGTCCACTAGCCAGGTTGATTACCTTCGCACTTCCTTTTTTAAGCTCCACTACAACCGCGCCTGTACCCATATTAGTAGTGGCTGAGGACACCTGTTCAGTATGAATGGTCGCTTGTGCGCCTGATAATGTATATCGATAGTTTGTGACCAGCGTCCCTACAGTCTCTTTTGTGGGGAGTCCGACAAAGACCGGATTCGTAGCGGCAGCTGTACCTGTCTCAACGTATTCATAGGCTTTTACTTCGATCCCATTTTTTTTCTCTGCCTTGACGAGCACCATCGGGGACGCCCTGGTACCTCCGAAAGGTAGCGCATGCGGCAGTCCTTGGACGGCTACGTAAGTCCACTCTGACAACTTGACTGCAGAGTTAGTTGGGGCATCATTGGGGATGAGTTTCGAGGTCTTTACATAATTAATAAATCCATGAGAAACGGCAGGGCATTTGTTAGGCTCCCCAGCGGGCGCATAATACGTATTTTCAATGCGCATGCCATTGGATAGCTTCTGTTTTAGCAGATTGCCCTGCGTATCATGCTCGCGTGTCTCAATCACGTCCCGTCGCAGAATACTAACAGACTCATGCAGGGTGTTTGAATAGGTGGTTTTCAACTCTGTCCATAGAGCATAATTGGCCGGCTGATTGTGTATGTTGACATTAGAAATAAGCGGGTATTTAAATCTTGTTAGTATGCCGCCGTCTTCGCTTGTATCATTCCCCTCCTTGGTCCATTCAGATACCAATAAATGAAAGCGGTTGAATTGTCTGATGAAGCGTATGTCGCTGTGTATTTCGGTGACGCTGTACGTATAATCGTCAGTGAGCAAGATACAATTGTCTTGGTCGGGCAGCATCACTTCGTCGTGCTTGTAACCGGTAAAATTACGAGCCGAATATTCATATCGGACCGTTTTCTTCTCGTCCGTTGCTGAGTGATGTTCCCCCATGATTTCAAGTTTCGTCACGACCGGAGTAGTATCGGTACTGGAGCATGGGATGGAGCCGTAAGTAAATTCTTGTACCTGCCCATTAGGTGTAGTGATTTTTTTAACCCACACTTGGTCGTTTTGCGTTGTGTATTCCAAACGTGTTGTCAGCAAATCGTTGTTAGGTAACGATACGCTGTCCAGGGCGTAGAAATCCGAATTAAGCCTTTTTAGTTTGACTTTTACTATTTTTACGCCTGAGCCAGTGTCTTCTTTGATGATAATCGTGCTTTCCGGGGTTGTTTCAGCATATTCGGGATACTGGATCGTGATTTTTGCACTCAGGCCATCATTTATTTCTTTTAGCGTGCGTAAGTTCGCACCGCTGTCCTCATAAACAAAATTTAGACGGTGTCCGCCGGCAGACACCATTTTGGTGATCTGGCCCCTGTGGTCTAGGTACTCTACAGTGCCGCTCTTATGAGTGATCATGTAGATAACGGTCGGATTTGGGCCCGGGTTGACGAGGCGTTCAATGCAGTAATCCTCCAGTTTGTGATAGACGAACTTAAACGTGGTCGGATCGTATTTTTCAGCTGTTCCGTTGCTTAAATAAATTAATTTGGAAGCCACGTCGATTCTCGGGACATTGAGAGACCAGTTGTTTCCAAAGCCATGGACATCCAGTCCGATACGCCCAGCTTTGGATAGTAGACGTAAAGAAAAGGATGCCGGGGATTGAACACCACTGCTGATACTGGCAAGCGGAATGGAAATATCGACTCCGCCCGTCCTCATGTTCACAGACGAGGTTAGTGGGGAGTGATTATACGCAGCGGAATTAACTTTCATTGCAGTCATGTAAGTTGAGCCTCTAGCTGGTTGGGGCTGGTATTAAGTTTATGAGCGAGCCATTCGACTCGACCCTCATTAAGATTGGTTCGCAGTTGGGGGGGAGTCAATCGCATGTCTGAGTTCGGACTAAGTGAGCTCAGATAGAGGTGGCTTGAATCAGGCTGCCAGGCGGCACAAGGCGTGTTGGCCGGGCGGTTACGCTCATTTCGACGTTCAGGAAGATTTTGATCGAACTACCGCTGTGTTCGGATTCGGAAAAATTCACGCAGGTGAGGAGGTGTTGAGCAGCGACGTTATTTTGATCACTCCTCCCGCGGAGCTCACTTCGATTCTGGTGCGAGTACATGCTGCTGAGCTCAGTGTCCCCATTAACTTTTCAATTCCCGTGGTCGTTAAACCGGATCCCCGTGAGCTGAGTTTTAGCGAGCTGCGAAGTATTGCTCAAGTCGAATAAAGCGTTTCTGAATCTGAATTAGGAGAAAAAAATGAGTGCAGATTCTAGGTCCGGGTTTTGCCCCGACAAATGCTCGGACGGGAAACCTGATCGTCAGATGGGCATCAACGAAAAGCTGCTTGCGCGGTTTCCCGAGAGCATTCAGGCGAAAATAAAAATTAGTGGTAGCGCAAAGCGTTGTACCTACTGTGGGTTGGTCTATCTACAAACGACTAAAGATTTCGGGCGGCAGACCCAAGAACCTTGTGAGCGTTTAATGAAATTTCAGAATATCTTGCGGGGCGTTTCCAATGTAAGCGCGCCATAAAGCCCACATTCCAAGCCGAAATCTAATGACTGATGCTGTACTCCCGATTTCTTTCAGGAGCCAGCCGCCATAATGCGTCCCGACGGCAAAGTCGAAAAAGTGTACCTCTACCCCAAGCCCGTGGACTTTCGAAAACCCATCAACGGCCTCACCGCTCTGGTTGAGTTGGATATCAAAGTCGCGGTGTTCGACCCCGTGCTTTTCGTTTTTCTCAACAAGAACCGTAATCGGATCAAGGTGCTGTATTGGGAGCGCAACGGCTTCTGTCTTTGGCTCAAACGCCTGGAGGCCGAGCGTTTCAAAACCTCGCCCGATATGACCGAGGAGGTCATTGTGCTGACGGTTCAGGAAACCCCGCAGCTTGTGCTGTTTAATGAAGCCGAAAGTATCGCTGTGCCCATCGCTGACAAGGCTGATGAAGAAGCTGAAGAAGTCGTCGCCCCGACCAAGCTCCGTCGTAAACGCAAGCCGCTGCCTGCCGAGCTGCCGCGCATCGAGGTTGTCCACGAACTCCCTGAGCACGAACTGACCTGTGCCTGCGGCTGCCGCAAACATTCCATCGGCGAAGAAACCAGCGAACAGCTGGAGATCGTGCCGATGCAGATCCGCGTGATCAAACATATCCGCAAGGTCTACGGCTGCCGAGGCTGTGAAACAGCGCCGATCACTGCCGACAAACCAGCCCAACTGATTGAAAAAAGCATGGCAAGCCCCAGCGTCTTGGCGATGCTGCTAACGACCAAATACGTCGACGGTTTACCGCTGTATCGTTTCGAGAAAGTTCTCGGGCGTCACGGCGTCGATATCCCGCGTCAAACGTTAGCGCGCTGGGTGATCCAGTGTTGTGAGCGCTTCCAACCGCTGCTTAATCTGATGCGTGACCGATTGCTGGAAAGCCCAGTGATTCACTGCGATGAAACCTGGGTGCAGGTATTGAAAGAGCCGGATCGCGACCCGACCAGCCAATCCTGGATGTGGGTTCAAGCCAGTGGGCCACCTGAGCGCCCCGTCATCCTTTTTGACTACACCACCAGCCGAGCGCAGGAGGTGCCGTTGCGCCTGCTGGGTGATTATCGCGGCTATCTGATGACCGATGATTACGGGGGCTATAACGCTTTAGCGTTGCAACCGGGCATTGAACGTTTGGCCTGTATGGCCCATGTACGACGTAAGTTTGTCGATGCGCAGAAAGTGCAGCCCAAGGGAAAAGTGGGCCGTGCGGACGTTGCGTTGGCGATGATCAACAAGCTGTATGGCATCGAGCGCGACTTCAAGGACGCCAACGATGAACAGCGGTTTGTCGGGCGTCAGGAAAAGAGCTTGCCAGTGCTCGCCCAGTTGAAAAATCGGCTGGAAAAAACCCAGCAACACGTCACCCCGCAAAACGCCTTGGGTAAAGCAGTCAACTACTTGGTCAATAACTGGAGTCGGTTGGAGCGTTATGTGGAAACCGGTTTTTTACCCATAGACAACAATAAGGCCGAGCGCGCAATAAAGCCGTTTGTTATTGGAAGAAAGAGCTGGTTATTCAGCGATACCCCAAAGGTGCGACGGCCAGCGCGCAGATTTACAGCTTGGTCGAAACCGCGAAGGCTAATGGTCAAGAGCCCTATACGTGGCTGCTCCACGTACTGGAGCGGTTGCCGCAGGGCGTGTCGGTAGAGGACTTTGAAGCACTGCTGCCGTGGAATGTGGAGACATTATGAGTATCAATATTGATCATCTGAGTGCGGATGAATTGGTGGCGTTGAATCACCACATCATTGAACGGCTGAAGATGCTGAAGATGCTGGAGTCGCTGGAAGCGCACAAATCGATGATGCAGTTCCATTCAGGTGCGCGGGTAAGCTTCGACTCCCCCAACAATGGGCGCCTGTCTGGGACCATTATGAAGTTCAACCGCAAGAGCGTCACCGTGGTCACCGATAATGGACAGCGTTGGAATATTTCCCCCGGTGTCAGGATAGTTGTCGCCTCTCCGGTTTTTCCTGAAAAAGCATATCGGGGGCGGAAAGAGACTGGTCGTGCCGTACTATTCACCTGAACGCAGAGCCGCATTACTTAAGATGCTGCTTCCCCCGCTGAACCTGTCGATGGCCGAGGTTTCCCGGCGCGAAGGGGTCAGCGAAATGTCTTTGTCCAACTGGCGCAAGCAGCTCAGTTCTGAAGGAAATGCAGTGTCCGAAAACAAGCCGTTGACCGAGAACTGGTCAGCCGAAACCAAGTTTGCTGTCGTGCTTGAAGCCGCCGGTTTGTCCGAGATCGACTTGGGCGAATATTGCCGCCGCAAAGGCCTTTACCCCGAGCAGATCACGGCCTGGCGACAAGCGTTTATCGCTGGCCAGAAGTCGGAAAAAGCCCAGCAAATAGAAGACCGCGAACAGTCTCGTAAAGATAAGAAACGCATCCAGGAACTTGAGCGCGAACTGCGCCGCAAAGACAAGGCGCTGGCTGAAACAGCCGCGTTATTGGTGCTGCGGAAAAAGCTCAACGACTACTGGGGGACCGACAACGAGGACAACTGACGTCTTTGCCAGAACGGCACTTACTGGTTGACTGGCTGAGCGAAGCGGTCGCGGCGGGAGCCAGAAAAATCAAGGATCGTGTCCCTGGACGTGGTGTAACTCCCGTGTTCTTGGCTGTTGAGTTTGATGCCTCAGTTAATTATGGCTGATAGTTTAGCCGTGGGGTTGTCACTCACCGCCTGGAAGCCTTCCAGCTGCATGTAGCGCTTCTGCAGGCTCCATTCGTCGTTCTGCTCCAGTAGCATGGCGCCGACCAGGCGCACGATGGCGGCGTCGTTGGGGAAGATGCCCACCACGTCGGTTCGCCGCTTGACCTCGGCGTTTAAGCGTTCCAGTGGATTGGTGCTGTGGATCTGTTGCCGGTGGGCCTTGGGAAATGTCATGTGCGCCAGGACTTCGTCCTCGCTGGCATCCATCAGCTGGCTGATTTTCGGGTACTTTTCGCGTAATTGATCCGCCACGACACGCCATTGCCGGCGTGATTCGGCCTCATTGTCCTGGGCAAAGACCGTGCGCAGCAGGGCCGCCACCATGGTGCGCTGGCCTTTGCCCACATGGGCCATGGCATTGCGCATGAAATGGACCCGGCAACGTTGCCAGGTCGCGTTGAGTACCTTAAAGATCGCGGCCTTCAGGCCTTCATGAGCGTCGGAGATCACCAGCTTTACGCCCCGCAGTCCTCGCCGCATCAGGCTGCGCAAAAAATCCGTCCAGAACGGTTCAGCCTCCGAGGGGCCTACGCGCATGCCCAGCACTTCACGACCTCCGTCAGTGTTGACGGCCACGGCGATTATGACGGCGACCGAGACGATCCGTCCGGCCTCCCGCACTTTGACGTACGTCGCATCGATCCACAGATAAGGCCAATCTCCTTCGATGGGGCGATCCAGGAAGGCGTGCACACGCTCATCGATTTCGCCCGCGAGTCGTGAAACCTGGCTTTTGGAAATCCCGGTCATGCCCATGGCCTTGACCAACTCGTCGACCGATCGCGTTGAGACGCCTTGGATGTAGGCCTCCTGAATGACCGCGGCCAAGGCCTTTTCAGCGGTGCGGCGCGGCTCCAGGAAGCCAGGGAAGTAGCTGCCACTGCGCAGCTTGGGGATGCGCAGATCCACGTCACCGGTGCGCGTCTGCCACAAACGGTCCCGATAGCCGTTGCGGCTGTTGGTGCGCTCCATGCTCTTGATGTCGTAGCCGGCGCCGCACAGGCCTTCAACATCGAGTTCCATCATGCGCTGGGCGACAAATTGAATCATTTGCCTGAGCAAATCGACGTCAGCCCCTTTCTCCAGCAGCTCGTTCAGTGAGACAGTAGGTTTGGTCATCGTGGTTCTCCCGGTTCAGGTTAGGTCTTTGCAAACTCAACCTTAGCCAAGAACCACGGTGACCCACTTCTTTCGCCGCAAGGCGCCTTCAGCTGGTTTCAGTTACACCACTTCCAGGGACACGATCGGGCTTTTTCCGGTTGCCCCTGGAACAGCGCTATGCGGGCGACCAGATTGGCAACGATGGCTTGCAGCTTGATCGAACCCGAAGACAATTTTTCCATCCAGGGCGCGAGCAACGCCATTGATGCGTCCGGCTGGTCGGCAAAGTAGGCGGAGGCCGCTATCGCCGCCGCTTCGCACCGCGTTTCATCATCCGCTGTCGGGTCCTGTTCTATGCAGGCGATCAACCTGGCGGCCTCCACATGCCGCTCGCTCATCGCCAGGGCCCAGGCCGCTGCCAGGCACAGACGCGGACGCGATTCCACCTCCTGCGCAGGCACTCTTCGACCCACTCCAACACTCGGCTGAACTGACTGCGCAGCATGACCCCGTAGAGACACTGTTCGATCATCAAATACCCTTGAGTCGCCAGGCCGGCCAGCAAGTATTGCCGCGCCGCCTCCTCAAAAAAGGCGTTCGCCTCCAGCCAGTTTGCTGCCCGCTCATGGAGGGCCTGTCGCTGCGCCTGCGGGAGGTCGCGAACACGTCTTTGCAAAAACTCTCGGGGCAAAGGATGGAACCGTACCCCGTCACTGTCGACCCCTTCGGCGAAGATCGGCGTTGAGGCGCATAACTCATGCAGTAGCTCCCTGCCCACTCACTGCCGGTTAGCGCGGCACAAAGTGAAGGATGAATGATTTCCAGCGTAAGCGACCCATAAACCACACATGGCAAAAAACCGATGTGTGCATTTAGCACGAGATAGTTGGGGAACAGTTCCACGGAAGCAAGGCTTCGAAGTCTTCTACCGAAGTAGCGTGTGGCAGGCGTTCAAGTACGTGGCGCAGCCACGTATAGGGCTCTTGGCCGTTGGCTTTGGCAGTTTCGACCAGGCTATAGATCTGCGCACTGGCCATCGCACCCTTGGGCGTGTCGCTGAACATCCAGTTTTTGCGACCGATCACAAAGGGTTTTACCGCTCGCTCGGCCTTGTTGTTATCAACGGGCAAGAAGCCGGCCTCGATGTAACGCTCAAGCTTGCTCCAGTTGCTGGCCAGATAACCGACCGCCTTGCCCAAGGCACTTTGCGTCGTCACCTGAGGATGGGTTTTCTCCAGCCAGATTTTCAGTTGGGCGAGTACCGGTAAGCTCTTTTCCTGTCGACCGACAAAACGCTGATCATCAGTGACCTCTTTGAGTTCACGCTCGATGCCATACAGTTTGTTGATCAGATTCAGCGCGATGTCGGCTCGCCCGGTCTTACCCTTGGGCTGCACTTTTTGCGCATCGACGAACTTACGTCACGCATGTGCCCAGCAGCCCAAACGCTCGACACCTGGCTGCGTACCCTCCCAGGGCACGAGACACTTTGAGAGTGGTCGAAAAAACGGGATCTGCATCACTGGCGAGCAACCTGTACAGCGTCGTTCGCCGGATGCCGGTATCACGGGAAAGTTGGGTATAGCCTTCGGTACGAGCCACGGCACCCAAAGCGGCAGCCAGAAGACCAGGGTCATTCTCTCGCATGCAGTTTTGTAGATCCAGCGCTAACTCCCTTTTGGCTCGCCATTGACCGACTACATCAAAGCCTGTCGATTTTGCGTCGCGCATAATGACCTCCAAAAGTCAGCGCATCCACATGCCGTCCAGCTGGAGATGCATATCGGATCAAAACCGGCGGGGAAGCGCATAACAAAAATGTAGTTCAAAAGTCTGGCCATATCCATCCAAATGGAACTATTTATATCTCCACTTGGATTACCAACCACAGCCCGCAATGGTGGTTGTACGTGGGATGCCTTCGGACACTCTGGGTCACTTGATTCCCGGACGGTTAACCCCTCCGTATAGCCGCGAACTGTGGTAGTTCGAATTGGCGCCTAAAGGCTTTGTGTTTGTTGGTGGTGCCTCCGGTGTCAGGGTAGCTCCCTTTCCCTTGGTATAAAGTGGCTCAGCGCCATGCACCCGCCACCTGATGTCGTCGTCCGGTTGTCGGTCTAGGCCGTTGTCCTTATCGTTTGGAGCTATCCACACCACTGACACTGCCCGGCAGGAGTTCGATCGTATCCTCTCATTACCAGCGTGCCTTCACACCCAATGATCCTTGCACAGGGCCGCGGACGGTCGCGTCGCCATCCATGTCCCACAAGTGCCCAATTTCGCCATAGAGGCTGGTGCTGGAGGTCAGCTTCCACGTGGTGCCGGCGGCGGCTTCGGCGACACTGTAGCCGCCGGGGTTGCTGATGGTTGTGGCTGCCGCAGGACCGGCGAAGGTGGTGTCGTCATCGCTAAAAGTCGCGTGGTAGATGTTTAGGCGCACATAGGGCAAAAGCGTTCCAACATCAATGGCCATCTCGCCTTTGACGCGCACCCCAAGGCGGGCAATCCAGCCGCTGTCTGCACCGATGTGCACATCCGCCCCGCTGATATGTTCGTCGTCCACGTTGGTATGCTGATAAATCAACTGGGCTTGCGGTTCGATACTCCAGGGTCCGCCTAACGTAAAGGGTTTACCGGTCTCGATCGATGCGGTGACACTGCTGGCTTTACCCGACACATTCGGGTTGCTGTCAGGGCGCAAAGTATAGCGCTGATCGCCACCTTGAAGCACATTGTCGACGTAAAACCCGTCGGCATTCATCCAGGTCATATAGCCGCCCAGATAGTTCGACTGCACGGTGTTGTTACCCACACCCGCGGTGACGCCACTTGCATTCCCTTTAATGTCCGCTTCACCATCGAGATGGCCTACATAGACACCCGCTCGCCAGTCACCGTTGAGCCACACGTCGGTCCCCAGTTGGAGGCCGCTCACGTCTCCTTCGGATTGTGTATCGGCGACGCCCGGCTGCTTGATGTCGAAACTGCTGTAGACCGCACGAGCCCATGCGCGGGGTGTTTTTGGCTCGGCGCTTGATGTGGCCGCACTGGATTCTGCGCTGGTTTCGTCGCCGATACGTTGGTGCAGATTACCGAGTATTTCGAGGTCGGCCTGCCGCAACTGGGCTGGTAGCGCTACAAAGAGGGGAACCTCGGCGCGATAAGTGGGTACGAGTCTCACTGGCTGGCTGGGTTTAATTGGTACGGAGGGCTGCCCTGATGATGGCGGTTCCTCGCCGGGCTGGGGTTGCTCCGGCAGAATTGCCAATGCTTCCGTCACCGGAACCTCTGTACGAAGATACCAATTCTCTCCAGAGCCTTGAGCATTAGCTGCATAGAGTCGATATTCAAAGGCGCCGGCATCCACATGACCGTTGGCGAGGTTAAAGGCGCTCCTGTTGGCTTGAGCGGTGCTGGTCGCTCCATTGATGCCGCTGACAACCTCAATGCCATCGCCTGTTGTCGGTGCACCGAGTCCATTCAAGCTTGTTAATTGAATGGTCGTATTGCCACTCGCACTGGCGGTCGTCCCATTCAGCACCAACCGATCGCTAACGCTTGCGCCGCTATCAAGTCCGGTACCCAGTCTCAAGGTCCCGCTGTTGCCGACATAATCGCCAGTAACTGTTAACGTGTGGCCAGCGGTTGCGCTCGACAGGCTTACAGTACCTGCGTTCTGCAGCGCTGCCACGTTCTGGTTGAAGCCGGCCGTATCCAGCGTGACACCCGATGAAACAGTAAAAGCCGAGTTGGGGCTGAAGGTATCGGTACCGCCTGCCCGCAAGGTACCTGTCGAAACGGTGGTGGGGCCACTCCAGGTATTAGCACCGGATAGCACGGTGGTACCCGTGCCGATCTGGGAGACAGCACCTGTGCCGGAGATTACGCCAGCAAACAGGATTTCGTCCGAGCGGTTGAAAGCGAGTGTGCCATCGTCGGCGACATTCCCCACGATGCTACCGGTCGTGCCGCCATCACCCAACTGCAATGTGCCGGCCGCGATGGTCGTACCACCGGTGTAGGTATTCTCGCCCGTGAGGACTGTGGTGCCTGTACCGATCTGGTTCAAGGTGCCGGCCCCGCTGACGGTGCCGGGAAGGAGCACGGTGTCGGAGCGATTGATGGACAGTGTGGCGTTGTCGAGAATATTGCCCACCAGGCTACCGCTGGTACCACCATTGCCCAGTTGCAGGGTGCCGGTCGCGATGGTCGTGCCGCCGGTATAGGTATTCTCGGCGGTGAGGACTGTGGTGCCTGTACCGATCTGGTTCAGGGCGCCGGCCCCGCTGACGGTGCCAGGAAGGAGCAAGGCGTCGTAGCGGTTAATGGACAGTGTGGCGTTGTCAAGAATATTGCCCACCAGACTGCCGCTGGTACCACCATTGCCCAGTTGCAACGTCCCGGCCGAGATGGTGGTGCCGCCGGTGTAGGTATTCTCGGCGGTGAGGACCGTGGTGCCTGTACCGATCTGGTTCAAGGTGCCGGCCCCGCTGATCGTCCCGGGAAGGAGCAAGGCGTCGGAGCGATTGATGGACAGTGTGGCGTTGTCGAGAATATTGCCCACCAGACTGCCGCTGGTACCACCATTGCCCAGTTGCAACGTCCCGGCCGAGATGGTGGTGCCCCCAGTGTGGGTGTTGGCTCCGGTGAGCGCCAAAATACCGCCCCCCGTTTTTTGCAAACTGCCAGTACCGGAGCTGTTCCCGGCGTTGCTCAGCACCGTGCCCGGAGCGGTATCGATCGTTCCGAGGCCATTGAATACGACTGGACGATTCATCGTCATTATTGCGGTGTTATGCAGTATGCCGCCATTAAATGTCAGGCCGCCGTTGGCTGCACCCAAGTTGGCATCTTGTCCGACCGAAAGCGTACCCGCATTGATTACCGTACCTCCTGGATAGGTATTCAGGCCTGTCAGGGTAGTCGTGCCACTGCCGATCTGGGCTACAGTGCCCGTGCCGGAGATTACGCCAGCAAACAGGAATTCGTCCGAGCGGTTGAAAGCGAGCGTGCCATTGTCGGCGACATTCCCCGCGATGCTGCCGGTGGTGCCGCCATTACCCAGCTGCAATGTGCCAGCCGCGATGGTCGTGCCACTGGTGTAGGTATTCTCGGCGGTGAGGACCGTGGTGCCTGTACCGATCTGGTTCAGAATGCCGGTCCCGCTGATGGTGCCGGGAAGGAGCAAGGCGTCGGAGCGATTGATGGACAGTGTGGCGTTGTCGAGAATATTGCCCACCAGACTGCCGCTGGTACCGCCATTGCCCAGCTGCAGGGTGCCGGCCGAGATGGTGGTGCCACCGACGTGGGTGTTGGCTCCGGTGAGCGTCAAAACACCGGTCCCCGTTTTTTGCAGGTGGCCAGCGCCTGAGCTGCCCCCGGCGTTGCTTAGCACCGTGCCCGGAGCGGTATCGATCGTTCCGAGGCCGTTGAATACGACAGGACGATTCATCGTCATTGTTGCGGTGTTATGCAGGGTGCCGCCATTAAATATCAGGCCGTCGTTGGCGGCGCCCAAGTTGGCATCTTGTCCGACCGACAGCGTACCCGCATTGATTACCGTACCTCCTGCATAGGTATTCAGGCCTGTCAGGGTGGTCGTGCCACTGCCTATCTGAGCGACGGAGCCGTTGCCAGAAATGATGCCCGGGAAATTGATTGCATCTGCACGATTGAAGGCCAAAGTGCCATTGTTGAGGACATTACCAATGATCGACCCCGTGAGGCCTCCGGCGCCTAATTGAAGCGTGCCTGCCGTAATCTGCGTACCACCGGTGTAAGAATTAGCGCCCGTCAGAATCAATGTCCCAGCACCGTCTTTGGTGGCAGTCCCACTACCCGAGATAATGCCCGTCTGTGTGGCGTGATCTGTGCCGTCAACAATTAGGCGCGCAGCGCTATTCAGTATCACCGGGCTGGCATTGACGACCCCATCGTTATAGCTAATGTCCCCACCGGCGGCGGTCAGTGAGGTCAGCCCCAATGATGAACTGCCCAATCGCAGGGTGCCTCCGGTGACGGTCCAACTGGTGGCCGTTGCAGCGCTCCCATTGAGCGTCCAGGTGCCCGGCTCTATCTTCCGGAAGAGTTCGAAGTTTCGATACTGTCCAGCAGGTCCAATCAGGCCGATATTAAAGTTACCGTTAGTGGCGGCACCGCCCAGCGAGAGTGTGTCAACGCCAGCTTGACCGTTGACTATGCCGGTAATGCTAGACGTGGGTTCCAATGTTACCGAATCGCTACCGCTGCCTAAGCTGATCGCGGTACCGCCGACGACGCCGGTCGAAATTGTTCCCGCATTGCGCAGGACCGTTTGCTTGGTGCCGGTGACATTGACCGCTATAGCCGTATCGCCCCGAATCGTCGCGCCCGGACGGTTGTCTAAGGTGAAAACTCCACCGGCACCAGGCATATAAATCGTGCCTTCGCTGGCGCCACCAGTGGATGAAATCGTCCCCATATTAATGACCGTGCCTGAGACACCAGCATCGAAATTCGTGATGGCATTGGCGAAAGGATTAGCGTTATTACTCGCTATGACGCCTGTCGGCCCATTGACGATCGTAAAGCCCGTTGCACGGGCCGCTATGACGTCCACCGCAGTGTTAGCGACTGTAACGCCTATGGTGCCGTTGTTGGTCAGGGTTTGGTTCGGGGCCGTCATCCCCACGGCGATAGTGCCACCACCAGGTGCATTGAGTAAATACTGAAAAGTCCCGCCATTTGCGACGTTCAGGGTAGCGCCAGTCCCCGTCATGCTGATCCGGCCATTTAGGGTAGCGCCCGATTGAATCGTGAGTGGCTGACCAGCAGTGACGGCGATACAACCAGCCGTTTCGTTGCCAGTGACCACGTTGCAGTCCGCCAGCGCATAGTGCGGAATGAGAAACAGCATGAGGATCGGCGCGAATCGTAGTGCAGAGGCTAGATATCCAATCCGTTGTGAGGAAAAGACAGCTTTTCCCGAATCGAGCTCTCTTGCACCGCTCTGGCTTGAACCTGCAAGGAGAATTGACATAGATTCCTCTCGAAAATGACATTTCGAAAAGTCGATTTATCTCTGTCAATGACAATGGATCGCCGGCTAGCGACATGACGAAATAAACCGAACCTAGGAACCGCCATGCCCGCACAGAAAAAAGCGCTTACGCTCAGGCATGAGCTGTTTGCATTAACTCTAGAGCGGTTCTGTGATTTGTGCATTTCTGGCGCAAGATTTGTTATCCCTGCGGTTGAGGTGTTCGACTTGAATGGCCCAGAGAGAAAAGCTCGAAGGTCACTGCCCCCTACTCTTGCACTGATACGCGGATCGAACGTATGCAATGGGATAAGCATACGGATCATGTCCGTTGAGCCGCGCTGATTAGATCAGGCAAGCGTGAAAGCCACCTCACAAGTGAGCTGGAGGCACTAGATTCAAGGCTTACGCCCAAATGGGTTTCCACTGACAGGTTTCCACGGTTTGGAGCTATTTCGGGCAGCGCCATGTAGGGCGAGTGGGGAGAGATTGCCGAGTTCACCAAGTGCAGGCGGACAGCAGGATTTGTAAACCGTCAGACAGTGAGCAGCCACCCCATGAAGACCTGACAAAAGTTGCCATCGATGGGGGGGCGACGACTGCGAAAACTGCCGGGGAGGACTAACCTGATGGACTGGCCCCTGCTAAACCGGACACCAATACCCCGTTAAATTGATGCCGCTGCCAAACGCCTAAACTCCCGCGGTGAACGGTATTTTAGAGCGCTGTGCGGATGCTCCTCGTTGTAATGCTCAAAGGCAACCGTCAGGTTGCGCAAGGCGGTTTCCCGGTCAGGTTTGGGCATGTGCGCGACGTAGTCGCGCTTCATCGTTTTAACGAAGCTCTCGGCCATGCCGTTGCTCTGCGGGCTGCGCACCGGTGTCGTCACCGGCTGTAAACCGATCTGTCGGGCAAACTGGCGTGTCTGTTCAGCGATGTAGGCCGAGCCGTTATCGCTCAGCCATTGCACCGGGGTGGCAGGCGGTTCTTCACCGAAGCGTGTTTCCACCGCTTCCAGCATCAGATCGCGGATATCGTCGCCGCTGTACCCCGTCGGGCTGGCCACCCAGCCGATGGCTTCGCGGTCGCAGCAGTCCAGGGCGAAGGTCACGCTCAGCTTGTCGCCGTCTTCACAGCGAAACTCAAACCCGTCAGAGCACCAGCGGGTATCGCTGGTGGCCACTGCGATGCGGCCTTCATGGCGGCGCGCCACTCCGGGCTGTTTAATTCGACGCTCCAGCAGTAACTGATGATCGCGCATCACGCGATAGACCCGTTTGACGTTGATTGGCGCCTGACTTTGTTGTTCGCGCCGACGACGGAGCAAACCCCACACACGGCGGTAGCCATAGCTGGGCAACTCACTGACTTCAGACTGAATCTCTTTGACCAAAGCGGCATCGTCCATTCTTGGACGACGCCTTGCGGGCCGTGCAGCTGGCTTGAGTCGAACCGTTAATTGCGAGCGCGCTACACCGAGACTTTCACTGATCAGCTTCACAGGTCGTCCCCCGGCAACAAGGGTGAGTGCGCAATCCATTTTCGCGACCGAGCAATCTCCACGGCTTCCTGAAGGATCTCGACTTGCATGGTTTTCTTGCCCAGCATCCGTTGTAACTCACGGATCTGTTTGAGTGCGTCGGCCAATTCAGAAGCCGGCACTACGGTCTCTCCGGCACTGACCGCCGAGAGGCTGCCATTCTGATAAAGCTTGCGCCATTGGAAGAGTTGGTTGGCATTCACGCCATGGCGCCGGGCCACGACCGAAACACTTTGTCCTGGTTGCAGACTCTCGCGAACCATCGCCAGCTTTTGCTCTGGGCTCCAACGGCGACGACGCTCCTGGCCCAGCAGCTCCCCACCCTTATCACTACTATTAGTCATATACATAACCGTTTGCCTATCCCTTATCTTAAGGGGGAAACGGTGTCCTGTCTTTCATGGGGCTCGTCCAGTCAATTACAAAACGCCCGATAGTTGAATCGGGCGTAGGAATTAGGCTCGTGCAAGCCGTTCATCAGACTGGAGCCTTGTGGTTCAGACCTTCTTCACTAATCTTCCTTGCTAATCAGGCGATAAGCCAGAGCGCCTAAAACTGCCCCGATAATGGGGGCGAGCCAAAACAACCATAGCTGGGAGATTGCCCAATCACCTGCGTAGAGTGCAACGCCGGTACTCCGTGCCGGATTTACCGAGGTGTTGGTCACTGGAATGCTGATGAGGTGAATTAGCGTCAGTGCTAAGCCTATAGGGATTGGTGCAAAGCCCGTAGGCGCGTGTTTATCTGTGGCTCCGAGAATAACCAGCAGAAAGAACATTGTCATAATCACTTCCGACACCAACGCTGCCGTTAGCGAATAACCACCGGGAGAGTGGGGGCCATAGCCGTTTGAGGCAAAGCCACTGGATATGTCAAAACCCGGAGCACCGGTAGCGATTATGTAAAGCACACCACCTGCGGTAATGCCCCCGAGAACCTGGGACACGATGTAGGGTGCCAGTTTATTCGCCGGAAAACGTCCTCCGGCCCAGAGCCCTATGGATACGGCGGGGTTAAGGTGACAACCGGAAATATGCCCAATAGCGTATGCCATGGTCAGTACTGTCAGTCCAAAGGCCAAAGATACACCCATGAAACCGATTCCAAGGCCGGGAAATTGTGCGGATAGCACCGCACTGCCACACCCACCAAGCACGAGCCAGAAGGTGCCAAAAAACTCTGCTCCATATTGTTTCATTAGTTGTACCTTGTAAAAAAAGATAATGCGTCATCCAACACAATTGTTGAATTTGCGCAGTCTGTTCAGTTTAGATAGGTGCCCGAATTTCTTTATGGTTGATGAATACTCAAAAGTCTGACGGCGCTCTAAAATATTGGAAAGGCGAAGGGTCAGCTAGTGGGACGATTCTGTTTATTGCAAGTCGGGAACTGAGGCTTTCTGGACGGGGGCAACCACTTACAATTCAGTGAATGCAAGTGATTTGGCTATTGAGGTGCAGTTTCATCTGGCTGATAGAAAATAGTGCACCTGATTGGCTTTCGACAAAATCAATTTAATTGACTATTTCGGTGTGATGGACATCAACGCTTGCGAGTCATCATGTCTCTCTCGACTTCACCAACCAACTTAAGCTTTGTCTTGTCACTGAATGCGACCAATGGTAGATCTTCGTTATCGATCTCTACTGGTGCCGCTGGCGTCCTTAAACTCGTACTTGGCATCATAGTTCAGTTTTCTAGTGATGTAGCCTTAGAGTACGACCGGAGTATCATCGGCGGCTTCGTTGGCGCCTGCTACTGTAGTAATGGCTTGAACTCCAGGTCCGGTATACGTTGCGGCCAGCACTGCGGTGCTAAATAGGGGGGCAAGCAGCAGAGTGAAATAGCGTGCCTTCATGAATTTCATCCTTTGGGTATGGGTTTTGGGCTTTAGGTTGATTTGCAGCTATATCAGCGCAACCGTACAATTAACTTATGCATGTCTCGTCAAACGGGCGAAAAAATCACCGTAGCTTGGTTCGAGCCAAATATGCGGAGATATTAAAAGTCATGAAGCTTGGTTCGTCTGTAGGAAAATTCTGAGCATTCTAAAATAGGCCGGCAGCGTGCTAGTGAGTTTCTCTGGGCAAATAGTTGCTGTACTCGAGTATTCGGGTACTGGCTAAGGGGGAGGAGTGCTCTCGACTCTCCCTCTTGTCGTAATCAGCAAGCAACTGTGTGGCAAGATCGGGCATAGGCTTCGCGGGGGTAGATGACAGGTCTTCGGAAAAGCAGTCGCGACGCTTCTTGTGGCACGTCTGTTTAAAAAATGACAGGGTTTTGTGTCGAATGTCATCGTTCCGCGTTGAGTGCTTATCCTACAGTTGCGCTTGGGAAAATTCCTACGCGTCGGCAGGATGGTTCCTACTCGTACTGTCGTCCGGCGTCGTCATCATTAAGGGCTTAAATTCACCAATGGTTAAGGAAGATGACCCCTCCAAGTGTTCTAGTGCTAGACAATCACTCGTTTAATAGCAGTGTCAACGTGATGCTGCTGCGGCGCTTGGGTGTACGCGACATATTACAAGCCAGCCATGGTGAGCAGGCGTTGAAGCAATTGCAACTGTCAGGTGGTGTGGATGTTGCCTTGTGTGACTTGGCCGACAAAAGCTCCGACTATCTGGAATTCCTGTTGCAGGCCAAACGAGGGGGGCTTGTTCGTGCTGTAGCATTTTGCAACGTGCTGCGCCCCGAGTTGGATCGCGCATTAGGGCAGGCTAGTTTGTTGGCCGGCTTGGAGGTGCTCGGAGTGATGAGGCAACCCATGCAATTGCGTTCATTGCATCGCATACTCCATCGCTACAAGTCACGGGGTGCTGCTCCTGCGACATCCGTATTGCAGGAATTACCCAGTGAAGCAGAGATCCGTCGAGGGTTGGTGCGAGGTGAATTTCGAGCCTGGTTCCAACCCAAGTTACATATGGCGCGAGACTCATTGGTTGGGCTCGAAGCGCTTGCCCGCTGGGAGCATCCTAATAAAGGGGTACTGCTTCCAAAGGAGTTTTTAGCGGCTGTTCTGGCTTACGACTTAATAGATGAAATGTTTATACAGTTGCTGGAACAGGGGGCGGCCGTGCTAGGAGTATTGCGTCGAGAGGGGGTAAGTCTTGAGCTCGCATTCAACTTGCATGCATCTCAAGTTTCCGCCGAATTGGTCGAGCGTATTCGTAGCGCTTTGAAGCGCCACGCATTGCCCGGTTCGGCATTCAGCTTCGAGTTGTCGGAAAATGGTTTGCTCCACCTGCCTCCCAAGACCCACGACAACCTGCTAAGACTGCGTATGCTCGGCTGCGGCCTGTCAATCGATGATTTTGGGAGGGGGTTCTCAACCCTGCAATTATTGTGCCGGTTGCCATTTGATCAAATCAAACTGGACCAAATTTTCGCTCAGTCGTTAGGTCGCCCATCTAGTAAAGCGATGGTCGCCAGTACGATGGCGCTCGCTCGCTCGCTGAATATGAGCTTGGTTATCGAAGGGGTCAGTAATCAATGGGTGCGCGATACTTTGATTGGTATGGGGGGCTTGATCGGCCAAGGGTTTCACCTTGCGCGTCCGATGAGTCTGGATGATTTGCTGGAGTGGTTGGCTAGGCGAAAGCTGCGTCAGCTTCAAGGAAAATTCCAAGAAACGTCCTATAATTGAAAAATAGCATACGATTAACATATTTTGATTAGCTAACGATTTAACGGTTTGCACTCAGTTTGTAGGCGGTGGCGTCCATAGAGTCGGACTATAGGAGGAGATATGCATAAGGTTTTACTGGTGGATGATCATCCGTTTATTCGTTCGGCAGTTAAAATGCTTTTGACGCGAGAGCAATATGATGTGGTTGCGGAGGCGGATAACGGAGCTGATGCGGTTCAGTTGGTGATAGAGCATGTGCCGGATCTGATTGTATTGGATATCGCGCTCCCAAAGCTTGACGGTTTGGAGGTTATCCGAAGAGTTGGCCTTTTGGGATTATCAAACAAAATTTTAGTATTGACGTCGCAACCAGCACTATTCTATTCCCGGCGTTGCATGAGTGCCGGTGCGGCTGGTTATGTATCCAAGAGCCATAGTCTCGACGAGTTAATCAAAGGGATTAAAGTTGTTATGAGTGGTTATACTTATTTTCCAAACTTGGCTACAAGTTCGGTGCGGCGTAGCGAAGTTGAAGTTACAGATACTGATTTGATTAAAACCCTGTCGGATCGAGAGCTTACAATTTTGCAGCAACTGGCCAATGGTTTGTCTAATAAGGAGATTGGTGATTCTATGCTTTTAAGCAACAAGACGATTAGTACTTATAAAACTCGTTTGATTGATAAGCTCAACGTGAAGTCGGTGGTTTATTTGGCTGATTTTGCTAAACGTAATAATTTAGTTTGAATGAAAACTTACAAGCGGATGTACCTGGTAGCATTAGTGCTTTTAGGGGGGCTGTACATCTCGGTATCTGTCGAGGCGGAACCCGGTCACTTACGCCTGCTTGGACGGTCGGATGTTGAGGGATATCAAGTCGTTCTCGATGAGGTAGATTGGCGTTGGTTGCGAAATAAACGTACGTTATTGCTCGGGGTTTCTGTTCCGGATTATCCTCCATTCGAAATGGTGGTCAATGATTCTGAGCTAGAGGGGATAACTTCCGATTTTTCGGTGTTGATTGGTCAATTGCTGCATATAAATATTGAGGTTAGGCGTTATGATAGTCGCGAGGAACTTGTTGCTGCTGTAAAGAACGGTGAGGTTGACTTTTTAGGAACTTCAAATGAATATGAAGCGGCTGACCCGCTGACTATCATGTCTCACGTTTATGCGGATGACAAGCCAACTTTAATTTCCCGGAAAGGGGAAAGTAGAGCGCTTCGACCCGATCTCGCAGGCAATCAGATCGCGATGCTTTACCACTATCAGTCTCCTGACGCGGTCAGGGCGTTTTACCCAAAAGCGACACTTCAGCTTTACCCTTCCATGTTGGCTGCTATCGGTGCAGTTTCTTTCGGCCATGCTGATGTCTATCTGGGTGATGCCATCAGTGCCAACTATTTGATAAGTAAGAATTTCCTTAATAATGTGCAGTTGGCTGATTTTTCTCGCATGGAAGTTCGAAATTTTTCCTTTGCACTCAATCGAAGCAATGTGCGTTTGCTTCGCATCCTTAATGCGGCTATGGATGTCATACCCGAGAGTGAGAGGATGACTATCATGCGCCGCTGGAGTGCGGGTGGCGCCAGTATGCCAGGGCAGCATCGACTTCAATTCAGCGATAATGAGCAGCAGTGGTTGGATCGTCATCCACGTTTGCGTGTTGTTATTGATGAAAATCTTCCTCCATTATCCTTCTACAATAGCAAAAGTGAGTTTGTCGGAATTGCCGCTGACGTGCTGTCAAAAGTCGCTTTGCGTTCTGGATTAGATTTTGAGGTGCTGCGAGTTCAAACGGTTCCGGAATTAATTGATAAAATAAAAAAAGGTAAAGCCGATCTGCTGATTACATTGGCTCCAAGTGTTGAGCAGGAGGGAGTATTAAGGTTTACTCGACCTTACTTAAACACTCCATTTGTGATGATTACTCGTGTAGGCAAAGATAGCCCTCGTTCTCTGGACGAAATGACGGGCAAGCGCATGGCTTTGGTTTACGGTAGTTCTGTATCGGACTTTATCAAAGTAGAATACCCAGGAATCCAGTTGGTTGATGCGGACAGCTCAAGTCAGGCCTTGAGTATGGTTGCCGACGGTGAAGTGGATGCGACGGTTGACTGGCTTATCTCCGCGCGCTACGCGATTTCCCGTAATTATGATGATCGATTGCAAATAGTCAGTACAGTAGGAACATCCGACGCGAGAGTGGCCTTTGCTACTGACCGTGGGTCGCTGGAACTCTATTCGATCCTGGACAAAGCACTTCTCAGTGTTCCGCCAGAGGAAATGGATGAGGTCACTAATCGCTGGCGCAACGAAATGATGAGTGATGACAGTTATTGGGTGCGTAA
The DNA here is from genome assembly GCF_059695935.1 of Pseudomonas sp. LBUM1660. NCBI lineage: Bacteria > Pseudomonadati > Pseudomonadota > Gammaproteobacteria > Pseudomonadales > Pseudomonadaceae > Pseudomonas > Pseudomonas sp. LBUM1660. The sequence continues at coordinate 89,891 of NZ_CP166796.1, forward strand.
CCGCACGTTGATCATTCAAATTTTCTCAATAGCGATGGCTGTACTTCTAATGGCGTTGGGTTGCATTGCCTATATGCGGTTGATTATCTATCGTCGTGATCAGGCGGAGCGGGCACTGAACTATCAGTTAGAATTTATGCGGGTCTTGATAGATGGTACGCCACACCCTATTTATACTCGTGATCGGGAGGGGCGGCTACTGATGTGCAATGCTGCATATCTCGACGCGTTCGGGGTAAAGCGTGAAGATGTGATCGGTAAAACTGTGCTTGAAGGGGCATTGCATGACCCCATCGAGGCGAAGACCTTTCATGAGGACTATCAGCACGTTATGGAGCTTGGATCGCCTCTGGTGCAGGACCGCTGCTTGACTATATTCAAAGATAGAGTTCTGACGATTTATCATTGGATGCTACCCTATCGTGGGACTAACGGCAAAGTTGCAGGCATGATCGCCGGCTGGATCGATATTAGCGAGCGTCAGATGTTGATGGCGGAATTGCTGGAAGCGAAGGACTTGGCGGACGGCGCCAATCGTGCAAAAACCACATTTTTAGCGACCATGAGTCATGAAATTCGTACGCCAATGAATGCAGTCATTGGCATGCTTGAGTTGGCTATAAAAAAAGCTGATAAAGGCGTGATGGATCGGTTTGCGATTGAGGTTGCCTCCGGGGCTGCGCATGGTTTGCTGGATTTGATTGGTGATATTTTGGATATCGCCCGTATCGAGTCCGGACGGTTGTCATTGGCTCCGGAGCGGGCAAATCTGCGCGATTTGGTTGAGTCGGTGCTAAGGATTTTTGAAGGGCTGGCGCGACAGAAGCATTTGTCGCTGATACTCGATCTGGATTTCAAAGCTAGCCAGGATGTGCTGGTTGACCCTGTGCGCTTCAAGCAAATTTTGTCGAATTTGTTGAGTAATGCGATCAAGTATACCAATGCAGGCGAGGTGCGCTTGAGTGTGCGGGTTGAGTTCTCGCGCGATAATCAGCGTCTAAAGCTGCACCTTGAGATTGAGGATACAGGTATCGGTATCTCAATCGAAGATCAGCAGCGTTTGTTCAGTCCGTTTGCCCAAGCCAGTAATAATCTTCAGTCATCCCGAAGTGGATCGGGCTTGGGACTGATGATCAGTCGAACCCTTTGCGAAATGATGGGGGGGCAATTGTTACTGCACAGTGCGGAAGGTAGGGGGACGCGTATTGTTGTTTCACTGGAATTGGCGGTGCTCGAGCCGATTGCCGAAGTGCCCCTACAGAAAGACGAGCCCATTGTGCACAGTCACACGCTCAATATTCTGGTTGTGGATGATTATCCGGCCAACAGACTGTTGTTATCGCAGCAATTGAGTTATCTCGGGCATAGGGTCATTGACGCCGAGGACGGGGCTCATGGTTTGCGTGCTTGGCGTGGTCAGCATTTCGATGTGGTGATAACTGATTGCAACATGCCAATCATGAATGGCTATGAATTCGCCAGGGTTATTCGTCAGGAGGAGATCGCCAAAGCTATTCCGCCATCGTTGATCCTTGGCTTTACCGCGAACGCCCAGCCAGATGAGAAGGGCCGCTGCATTGATGCGGGAATGGATGACTGCTTATTTAAGCCCATCAGTCTTCAGGATCTCAGTGTTCACCTAGCGACAGTAGTGTCTGTTGCACAGGCTTTCACGCATAGCGATCAGCAGGAACTGAGTGACGATATTGATTTGACGAGTCTTGAACAGTTGACTCGTGGCGATAGCAACTCAATCAAAACCTTATTAGGTGATCTGGTCAGTAGTATTGATGAGGATATGGTGCGGTTGCTTCAGTTGTTCTCTAAGCATGACTTGACGGGGCTCTCTGATCTCGCGCATCGAGTGAAGGGTGGGGCGCGGATTATCAAGGCTCACGCGCTAATCCAGTATTGCGAAAATCTGGAGGCAATATGTAATGGTTTCGATGCTTCGGGGTTGACTGAGGCGGTTGATGTGCTTCAACAAGCTATGGAACGGTTGTCAGTCAAGCTCAGGCTTTATATCGGTTGATGAAGTGTTACGTCGTTTTTAGAGGGCCGACCCGGCGAAAACATATTTCTGATCCGGTTGCTTAGGAGGTACATAGATGACTGGCCTCCAAAGTCGTTGTTTAAGACATCGAAGATACTGTTGGTAAGGAGCAGAGGTCTAAAGATAGTCGGCCTAAGTACACCAACGTCATGATATTCACTATACCAGTATTCTTCTAATAGGACTGTTTTCGGCAGGTCCGGTGATTGTGGTAGGTCCGAGCGATCTGCCGGTCAACTGTATAATTCAGAGTCGGATCGAAGGCTTGTAGCTGATTCGTGTCAGCGAGAAGTGTCCTGTCGGGAGTTCGTCGCGTGCGGCTGGAGGTCGAAGCTGGCTTGTCTCAGGGAGTTGCTAGTGCGCAAATAATTATTCTACGCCGCGAGCGGGCCGTGCTTATGACAATTTGTCGTGTGCATCAACAGTGAGCGCCCGCCGGCTCCATTCTTTTCGCGGGATGATTTGCAGGCTGTGTTCAATTATGTGGACGTTGGTAATAATGTGCGCGCTGAGCGTAAAATTTCGCACGGAAACGCGAAATTAATACGTTGCAAAAGAACGGAAGAGTGAGATCTGATTGATCAGATCAGAGTAAAAAGTGCCGAACAAAGCGTTGCTCTTTACTTGGTTCGGACATATATGCAGTTCCACTCGAAGTTCAAAAGATTAGACCTTGATAAGACGGGTCTCGCTCTGTAGGGTTGTGCATACCTGTGGTTTTTGACGAACGATTATTTCTCAGGAAAGGGGGCGGTTCTGCACTTGGAATAGGGTCCTGTGAATAAGTTTTCATGCTGGGGGAAGCTAAGCCCGGATGCTGCTCTTGGGAATACTTGATGGTTTCCCCCAGTTCCTGATGTCGCTCGATAATCGAATTTAGCATCACGCCGACGAGGCAGGACGAAAACACGACGCAGATCAAAGTAAACCAGGATAGTGTGATGGTGTGTCGCATCATGAGGATTAGAATCTTTGCACCAAGGTGTTTGTATTACAAAAAAATGCATCCCAGTCATGCGGAGAGATACTTTAGAGCATTGCCTGGCTAGTTGACAGAGTGCTTCTTGGACAAGTGCCAAAAATTCAATCAGTTCACTCACTTGACTTTCTATCGTGACGGCACATTCAAGCAGATCCCCTTCCAGGCGCTTGAGTGACAGGTGCTATGAGTTGATACAGTTTAAATAGATCATTGTGTAGCAGCGATGGACGTCCGTCTCCGTCATCCCTAAGAGCATCGCGAAGGTTATCGAGTCCATCGATAGCGCACAGCAGGGTAACTACTGCTTCCTTTTTAAGGTGCAGCTCCCCATACTCATCATTCGTAATCATCATAGATGTTTTTATGATTGGGTTAGACGTTTCATTATGGGTGCACTATCTCGGTGAGAGTGGGAGGAACCATTGTGATGCTGTCGTTTGCCTTTTGGGCATGAATAGGCCGATAAACTTCCTTGCTATGAATAGTTACCTCTTGGGGTGCCACAATGCTTAGCTCCGCCACTCCGTGGTTAGTACTCAGCACTTTGATATGGAGGTTATTGAGAAATATTGATTCACCGATGTTCCGAGTGATTACCATCATGGTTGGAGACCTCAATGTTTGCTGTAAACGGCGTTGATTGTGAGAAATTGCTCATAAGAGGGTAGGAGTAGATATAGGCGGCCGGAATTCTTCTTCTGTATCCTTCCAGTCAGGTATGCAGCCAACCCTCCCCGTCACTACGCAGATTAGTAATTTGCTCTTCATCTGGCTGTAGGACGCTTCTGAAAGTGACCCAAACGAGTGACATCACGGGCGAGAAATGCAGTGGAAATAGACTATGGTCAACAACAGCTCCAGCACGAAGCAAGACTAGCATTGATGGCTCAAGCTGTTGGGATGTCGAGAAACGTGTGCCCCCCTTGGTCAGCTGCCTCAAGTCTAAGCGGGCTTTGCCACTTTCTAGGCGACGTATGGTATTGGCGCGAAGCTTATGGGGGGGTATAACCCGCCAATTCCAGCCGCGTCGCCCGGTGTGCCAACACTTTGGTACTCCCCTGAACATATTGATTGCCTTCAAGTCAAGCCCCTTCGAATCCTGTGAAGGAATGAACCGCTGAACTCTTCCTCCTCAGTCCGATCTACCCCGAATGTATACCTGATATGGCGGCAAGCATTTTGAGAAGCAAGTTGTTTGTATGTTCAAGGTAAGAGGAAGTGGCTTACTCAAAAGGGGATCATTTAGCTGGACATACTTATCCCTGCGTACTCAGTGCTGCTACATCAGGGCTTAAGAATTTGCTTGGTCGGTACCAACGCGCCGTAATCATTAATGGCGTTAAACTCGACCTGGGCGCCCGCAGCAGGCAGCGCCTTGAGCGAGGGCAGAGCAAATTCCTTGGTTTCGCCCGGAGCGACCATGCCGTCGACGCTGTTGTAGCGCTGACCTGCGGCGACCAGAGTCAGCTCCACTTGCGACACGTAGAAGGCGGTCGGGTTATGGGCCTGTAAGGCATAGCCCTGAGCGACCTTGATGACCTTCCATTGCACCTGATCAATTGCTTCGGTTGCGCTACTGGGCAACCCATCTGGACGGTAAAAAATCTTGATTCGCGAGCGAAATGCCATTTGCAACACATTCAGATCCACCGGACCTTCGGCTGCCGGGGGAATTTCCAATACGTTGAACCAGAACACCGACTCTTTGTCGGTTGGCAAGGTCGAACCGGTAAACATCAACCGCAAACTCTGACCCTTACTCGGATCGATACGCGCGACCGGCGGCGAGATTACGAACGGTGCCTTGGAACTGGTTGGGCTAGACTCCACATCGCCACTGTCCACCCAAGACTGCACCAGGGCCGGACGCGTGCCGTTATTGTTCAGTTTAACGGTGATTTCTTTCTGGCCCGCCGGGTAAATCAAGCGGGTTCCGGTGATCACCACACCGGCCATGGCATGAGAGCAGACCAGGCTAACAAGCATCAACAACACGCCGCGACGAACTGTTTTAAAACTAGACATAAAACCCCTCACTAAGCGTACCGATGCGCGCCGGCTCCTACAGGCAGGACGCACACCAGTGAACATGACTTATTTGTAGTCGATATTATAGGTCACCGAGCTGACCACGGTACCTGGAGTGGTGGCGCCGGTAGCCAGGTACTGCACGGCGTATGGCATGTTGGCGGCACCGGTACCATCAATAATGTTCCAAGTGGTGGTGGCCTTCTGCTGACTGAAACCAGCCTGAATAGGGGCGCCGCTTCGAGCGTCAACCAGTTGAAGTTGAACGTTGGTAGCAGTACCGGTCATGTTTTTTAGGTTGCCGGTGACTGGATCAACAGTCGCGCCGTTGTTGAAGAATGCGGAAGCAGCGACCGTAGCATCGACGCACTGGCTCAGTTGAATGTTGAACCCAGTACGACCTTCGGTTTGACCCGCAGCAGTCAACAGGCTGTTGGAGATAGTCGGCAAGGTTACGGTCGCCGGAGCAGGACTCACCACGCCGTTAACGGCGATGGTGCACGTTGTGCTATACAATAGACCGTTGAAGTTAATAGTACCGTCGGCAGCATTGGCAAACTGAGAAACCGAAGCAGCAACCAGCCCAGCAAGGGCAAGGGCAAGAACTTTGTGATTCATGTGTAAACTCCAAAAATTAGGATTCTAAAACCTGCGACAAAAACTTTGATGATTTTCCAGACACGGGATGCGTCATGGGTAAGAACAAGTCATCTGCTTGAGCCATGAATCATGCACTGGAATACACACACTGAGCGTAGGCGCTATCCTTGCGGACTGTAGGAAATTTCCTGCAAAAAAAGCGAATTTTGACGTTTCTGCACTGAGGGCTTCGGTCTTTAATTTATGCGACTGCTTTCACGCTGTCGCTAAACGTCGATGTCGAAGAGCACTCACTGTCATGCTGCTTCTGGTTACCGAGCAGCAGCAAGTTCGTGCGCGGTAGTAACCTGTCCGAAGATCGCATCGAGCTGATGGAGCGTTGGTTAAAGGTGAACGAGCCCCATGAAAGACAGGACACCGTTTCCCCCTTACGATAAGGGATAGGCAAACGGTTATGTTTATGACTAATAGCAACGATAAGAGTGGGGAGCTTTTGGGCCAGGAGCGGCGGCGCCGCTGGAGCCCAGAGCAAAAACTGGCCATGGTTCGCGAGAGCCTTGAGCCAGGACAAAGTGTGTCGGTCGTCGCTCGGCGCAACGGCATCAATGCCAACCAGCTGTTCCTGTGGCGCAAGCTGTACCAGGACGGCAGTTTGTCGGCGGTCAGTGCCGGTGAAGCCGTGGTGCCTGCCTCCGAGCTGAGCGATGCGCTCAAGCAGATCCGTGAACTGCAACGGATGCTGGGCAAGAAAACGATGGAAGCCGAAATCCTCAAAGAGGCCGTGGAGATCGCCCGGTCGCGAAAATGGATTGCGCACTCACCCTTGTTGCCGGGGAACGACCAGTGAAGCTGGTCAGTAAATGTCTCGGTGTAGCGCGCTCGCAATTAACGGTTCGAATCAAGCAATCGGTATCGCCCAAAGTGCGGCGAAGCAGGCCTGTGAACGATGTAGAGCTGGTCGCTGAAATCCAGCAAGAGGTCAGCGAACTGCCCAGCTATGGATACCGTCGCGTCTGGGGACTACTGCGTCGTGCACGTGAAAAGCGCTCGCTGCCGGCGGTCAACGTGAAACGGGTTTACCGGGTGATGCGTGACCACAACCTTTTGCTTGAACGCCGGATCAAACAGCCCGGCGTGCCGCGTCGGCACGAAGGCCGTATTGCCGTGGAAACCAGCGATACGCGTTGGTGCTCGGACGGCTTTGAGTTCCGCTGCGAGGACGGCGCCAAACTGAGCGTGACCTTCGCCCTCGATTGCTGTGATCGCGAAGCCATCGGCTGGGTGGCAAGCCCGACCGGGTACAGCGGCGATGATATCCGCGACTTGATGCTGGAAAGCGTGGAGAAGCGTTTTGGTGATCAACTGCCCACCACACCAGTTCAATGGCTAAGCGACAACGGTTCGGCGTACACCGCCGAACAGACACGCCTGTTTGCTCGACAGATCGGCTTGCAGCCGGTGACCACCCCGGTACGCAGCCCGCAGAGTAACGGCATGGCCGAGAGCTTCGTGAAGACGATTAAGCGAGATTACGTGGCGCACATGCCCAAGCCGGATCGAGAAACGGCGTTGCGTAACCTGGCAATTGCCTTCGAGCACTACAACGAGCAGCATCCACACAGCGCCTTGAACTATCGCTCTCCGAGGGAGTTCAGGCGCTTAGCGGCAGCATCAATTTAACGGGGAATTGGTGTCCGGTTTTGCAGGGGCAAGTCCCCGATGTCAGACTTGTTGCGGCTTCTCTGATTCTTTTCTCAATGTATCTCGGGGGGCGGACAGATATTGGTCGCGCCCTGCCATTCACCCCAATGTAAAGCCGTACTACCTAATTATCGGCCCGGATTTTTTGTGCTGTCGCAGCCAATCCATGAAGGCCTCACCCGATAGCGGGCGGGAAAACAGGTAACCCTGGCCAATGGGGCACCCTAAGCCCTGCAACAATGTCAATTGTTCCTGCGTTTCGATGCCTTCGGCCACCAGCTCGATACCCAGTTGGCGAGCCAGATGCAACTGACTCTTAACCGCCACCAACGTCCGCGGATTGTGCGGTAGGCTGTGGATGAAACTGGCGTCCAGCTTCAGCTCGGTGCAGGGCATTTCACAGACGCGCTGCAAGGAAGAAAATCCGGCTCCCAAGTCATCGATGGAGATCCCGCAGCCGAGTAAGCGCAGGCGCACCAGGTTTTCGATACTGGTAATCGGTGCCTGCATCAATCCATTTTCGGTAATTTCCAGGATAAGACTCGCTGCCGGTATTCCCTGTGTATCAAGCACTTCACGTACGGCGTCGACCAGATCGGGCAAGGCCAATTGGCTTGCCTCCAGATTGATCGACAGGCGCATGCTACTAACCAATTGCTGCTCTCGAAAAAATTGCAGAGCATGTTTCGCCAAGATCCGTGTCATGGTGTTAATGGCGCCTGCACGCTCAACCGCCCCCAAAAACTGAGCGGGAGCCAGGAGTCCATGCTGCGGATGCTGCTAGCGCACGAGTACCTCCGCGCCAACCACGCCCAGGGACTGCAGATCGAGTTTGGGCTGGTAAAACGGCACGAATTCCCCGTCAAACAATCCGTCCTGCACCTCGACATCCGAGAATGACAATTGATCGTGTCCCTGGACGTGGTGTAACTCCCGTGTTCTTGGCTGTTGAGTTTGATGCCTCAGTTAATTATGGCTGATAGTTTAGCCGTGGGGTTGTCACTCACCGCCTGGAAGCCTTCCAGCTGCATGTAGCGCTTCTGCAGGCTCCATTCGTCGTTCTGCTCCAGTAGCATGGCGCCGACCAGGCGCACGATGGCGGCGTCGTTGGGGAAGATGCCCACCACGTCGGTTCGCCGCTTGACCTCGGCGTTTAAGCGTTCCAGTGGATTGGTGCTGTGGATCTGTTGCCGGTGGGCCTTGGGAAATGTCATGTGCGCCAGGACTTCGTCCTCGCTGGCATCCATCAGCTGGCTGATTTTCGGGTACTTTTCGCGTAATTGATCCGCCACGACACGCCATTGCCGGCGTGATTCGGCCTCATTGTCCTGGGCAAAGACCGTGCGCAGCAGGGCCGCCACCATGGTGCGCTGGCCTTTGCCCACATGGGCCATGGCATTGCGCATGAAATGGACCCGGCAACGTTGCCAGGTCGCGTTGAGTACCTTAAAGATCGCGGCCTTCAGGCCTTCATGAGCGTCGGAGATCACCAGCTTTACGCCCCGCAGTCCTCGCCGCATCAGGCTGCGCAAAAAATCCGTCCAGAACGGTTCAGCCTCCGAGGGGCCTACGCGCATGCCCAGCACTTCACGACCTCCGTCAGTGTTGACGGCCACGGCGATTATGACGGCGACCGAGACGATCCGTCCGGCCTCCCGCACTTTGACGTACGTCGCATCGATCCACAGATAAGGCCAATCTCCTTCGATGGGGCGATCCAGGAAGGCGTGCACACGCTCATCGATTTCGCCCGCGAGTCGTGAAACCTGGCTTTTGGAAATCCCGGTCATGCCCATGGCCTTGACCAACTCGTCGACCGATCGCGTTGAGACGCCTTGGATGTAGGCCTCCTGAATGACCGCGGCCAAGGCCTTTTCAGCGGTGCGGCGCGGCTCCAGGAAGCCAGGGAAGTAGCTGCCACTGCGCAGCTTGGGGATGCGCAGATCCACGTCACCGGTGCGCGTCTGCCACAAACGGTCCCGATAGCCGTTGCGGCTGTTGGTGCGCTCCATGCTCTTGATGTCGTAGCCGGCGCCGCACAGGCCTTCAACATCGAGTTCCATCATGCGCTGGGCGACAAATTGAATCATTTGCCTGAGCAAATCGACGTCAGCCCCTTTCTCCAGCAGCTCGTTCAGTGAGACAGTAGGTTTGGTCATCGTGGTTCTCCCGGTTCAGGTTAGGTCTTTGCAAACTCAACCTTAGCCAAGAACCACGGTGACCCACTTCTTTCGCCGCAAGGCGCCTTCAGCTGGTTTCAGTTACACCACTTCCAGGGACACGATCAAATCAAGGCCTGCCGGGAAATCGGTCTATCGCTGCGGACCTTGCAACGGTGGACTGAAACAGACGTTATCCAGGCCGATGCCCGAACGACTGTCACACGGTCAACGCCGCGAAATGCACTGAACGAGGCGGAGCGACAGACCCTTGTGACGCTGTGCAACAGCCCGGAGTACGCTCATCTGCCGCCGAGCCAGATCGTGCCGCGCCTGGCCGATCAAGGGCGCTATCTGGCGTCGGAGGCGACGTTTTATCGGGTCTTGCGGGCGGCGGGTCAACAGCAACATCGAGGCCGTAGTCAGCGCCCCAGGCGGTACGCCGCACCGACGACGCATGCGGCCAAAGGGCCCAATCAGGTGTGGTCGTGGGACATCACGTATCTGCCGTCGCCGATACGCGGCCAGTATTACTACCTCTACCTGATCGAGGATATTTACAGCCGCAAGGCCGTGGGCTGGGAAGTCTACGACGCGGAAAGCGGCGAGAAAGCCGCCGCGTTGCTGCAACGCAGCGTGATCGGCGAGCAGTGTTTACGCGAGCCGCTGGTGCTGCACTCGGACAACGGCGCGCCGATGAAGTCGGTGACGCTGTTGAGCAAGATGTACGAACTGGGAATCACGCCCTCGCGGGGCCGACCGCGGGTGAGCAACGATAATCCGTACTCGGAGTCGTTGTTTAGAACGCTGAAATACTGCCCGCAATGGCCGCAGGACGGCTTTGCCAGTTTGGACGCCGCACGAGCTTGGGTGAGGGATTTCATGCGTTGGTACAACAACGAACACCGGCATAGCCGTATCCGCTTCGTCACACCGGCTGAGCGGCATCGAGGACTGGACCATCAGGTCCTGGCCCGGCGACATGAGCTGTACGAACGAGCTAAAGAGAAAAAGCCGGAACGGTGGTCGGGTCGAACACGTAACTGGGAGCCGATCGGAACCGTGTTGTTGAACCCGGATCGAGAGCAACAGGTTGAGAAAAGAGCGGCATAGTTAGACGGTTGACGCGACAACTACCTTGAAAAACGCCGAGGGCTAGATAGTCGGTACGGTGAACACATGTGAATCTGCGCAAAGATCGTTAAATTGAACGAGCGGAAATGGCTTATACGCTCGAACCAAAAGGTAACGGAGGTGGGAACAGCGTTTTTTGCACGCGCGTTCGTGACCCACAGGCAGGCTTCCCTCCGTCAACATCCTTCTTGGCAGTTTGGGTGCTTTGGGTGCGCTCTCCGCCCCGACCTGCACCATCACCACTCCGTATAAACCCAGGAACGTCCCACACCACACTCACCCAACCCTTATAAGCACCCACTGAGCACTCAGCGAGCCCTAATCCGCACCTAAAAAACACCGTCTATTTCTCGACGACTTTCAACTGAAAGCACCGTAGACGCACCTACGCCACACCATCTCAACCCGGACGCCACCCCTAACGCCCCGACACAGCCCAGATCAGCACTCATATCGCACCGAGGGCGATATTGTCGTGGCGCACATGGACCCAATTCAGGTTCATTCACGCCTGCACTGGTCAAACCAGCATGGGGCTCCAGTTTCCTGGTCACGCAAGGGGGGACAAGCCAAAGCTAAAACATGGCCAATTGAATTATGCGGAGCTTGATAAAGGCGCGCAGCCGATTGGGATGTCAGAAACAAGGCCCGCGCGATGCCGGCGATGACATGCGTGCAATAGGCGGCAACACGGCGAGGGGAGCAGCATTTCGGCGCATAACTCCGCCTGCGTCCCCAGTGGCCCGCCAAACCGATGGAGGGTGGCGGAAAACACTCTCGAATCAGTGCCAAATTTGGGGGACAGAAATCAGTTAAAACACCGTCTAATGTAATTATACGAACTGACCCATGTGTTACCTCTGTTTTCCTGCTCTCCCAGGGTGCAAGACGGGATGCCCGGACGCATAGTGCGCCAGTTAAAGCTGGCGGAGGATAGTCGATGAAAGTTCGATACTGGTAAGAAATGGCGAATCAACCAGACCCCGAGTCATGCATGCTGCGCCGCGAGGTGCAGGGTGAAGCGTTGACAGGGGAAGCCGATGGGCCAGCCATTGAGCCGCGTAATCAGGAATCCGGGATGCCGATGCTGTTATGCGAAGCAGAAGGTAATACGGAGCATGGCGTTATACGCCAGTCATGCTCTGATCCCGCGCGGTCGGAGACCCTGTGCACGTCGGGAAGTCCTTCGAACAGAAACTGGGAGATCTCGGCAATGCCCAGTGTAGTGGTCTAATGAAACCGGACACCCATTTAGGCGAGAATGCTCGCCAGATCGAGGTGTCAGATGACCAAACAACGTCGTTCCTTTTCTGCTGAATTCAAACGCGAGGCTGCCGACCTCGTGCTTAAGCAAAACTACAGCTACATCGAAGCCAGTCGTTCACTCGGCGTCGGCGAGTCGGCCCTGCGCCGTTGGGTTGACCAGGTTCAGACAGAACGCCAAGGCGTCACCCCGCAAAGCAAAGCGCTGACCCCGGAACAGCAAAAAATTCAGGAACTGGAGGCCCGGATCGCCCGCCTTGAACGGGAAAAATCGATATTAAAAAAGGCTACCGCGCTCTTGATGTCGGAAGATCACGAGCGTACGCGCTGATCAATCAGCTAAGTGTCCATGAGCCGATTGATTGGCTGTGCAACGTGTTTGAAGTCAACCGCTCAAGCTATTACGCCCACCGCCTCAGGCGCCGAACGCCTGATGTTGAACGGCTTCGATTGCGCAGCCGAGTGAGCGAGTTATTTTCACAAAGTCGCAGTGCTGCCGGCAGCCGTAGCATTCTCTCGTTGATGCGTGACGATGGTGAGCAACTCGGTCGATTCAAAGTGCGCAGCTTGATGCGTGAGCTTGATCTCGTCAGTAAACAGCCAGGTTCTCATGCCTATAAACGAGCGACGATTGAACGGTTGGATATCCCGAACATCTTGAATCGGGAGTTCAATGTCCCGGCACCCAATCAGGTGTGGTGCGGCGACATCACCTACATTTGGGCTCAGGGGAAATGGCACTATCTGGCGGTCGTGCTGGATCTTTGCGCGCGTCGGGTGGTGGGCTGGGCATTGTCGGAAAAGCCGGATGCCGAGCTGGTTATTAAGGCCCTGGATATGGCTTACGAGCAACGAGGAAGGCCTCAGGGCCTGCTATTTCACTCGGATCAAGGGTCGCAATATGCGAGTCGTTTATTTCGCCAGCGGCTGTGGCGTTATCGCATGCGCCAGAGCATGAGTCGCCGGGGAAATTGCTGGGACAATGCGCCGATGGAGCGCGTGTTCCGCAGCTTGAAAACTGAATGGATACCGACCACGGGTTACAGAACTGCTCAAGAAGCCCAACGCGATATCAGCCATTTCTTGATGCATCGGTACAACTGGATTCGGCCCCATCAATTCAACGGTGGGCTGGCGCCAGCTCGGGCCGAAGAAAAACTTAACGTCGTGTCCGGGATTAGTTGACCACTACACTTAAGGGGTTGGCACAACCGGGTGTTCTGCTACATGCCCCTGCGGGTAACGGAAAATAAGATGCCGCTGTCAAAATTGATGTCATCAGTACTGAGTGACGCAAGGCAAAGACGCCCCAGCCTGCAGCAAATCATGGCTTTTGTCGGCGTTTGTGCCGTGCTTTTCGGGCTTCTCAGTATTCCGCTCCTACGCTATTCCAAGGCCTGGCTTTTTACGGAAGTTCGTCTACCGCATGCGGATTGGATCGTTGTGCTTGGCGGCGAATCCGGGCAGCGAGTGATCGGTGCCGCCGAACTTTTCCATATAGGACTCGCCCCGCGCATCCTGGTCTCTGGAGACGGGGACTGTACTCTCATTGCCTCGCGACTCGAAATGGCAGGAGTGCCCAATGAAGCCATCACTCTAGAGTGTGAGTCGCGCAATACTCGGGAAAATGCACAGTACACGCTACAAGCGCTCGCCCCAACACGGCCTCAGAGAATTATGCTGGTTACTTCGTGGACGCATTCAAACCGCGCGCTGTGTCTCTTTCGGCGAGCTTGGCCGGAGGTCGAGTGGGGCGTTCATAGTGTTTATCCAGGGGATAGCTTGAGAAATACTTTGGCCATCTATGAAGCAGGCGCGGTTATGAAAGAGTATGTATCCAATATTTTGTTAAAATATTGGTAAACGTCGGCGCTGTCCCCCATCGGATCTGCTGCTTATGGTGGGTGTTGGTGTTTTGCACTTTTACAGAAACTTCCTACATACACGGTGATTGACGATGGGCGGTCGCGAAAACTGAGTGCAACACCTCACCCTCCGGTAAGGTGCCGTCATGTCCTATACAGAACTCAGCATTGAAGAGCGCGTGACCATTCAAGTCGGGCTATATAAGAACCTTAGTAAACGCGAAATAGCCCGGATGCTGGGGCGAAGCCCGTCCACTATCAGTCGTGAGCTTCGTCGCAATGAACTCATTACCGGTTATTCGGCCCATGAGGCTCAAGCGTCGACCCGTAAACGCCGCGTAACCTGTCGACCGCTCAAGAAGCTGACCATGCGCAATGAGCGCTTTGAGCTGGTTATCCACTTGATTCGAGAACGCTTTTCTCCCGACCAAATCGCGGGCAAGCTGCGCCTTATGAAAATCAATTTTGAAGAAGCCTACGTCTGCCGCGAAACGATCTACAACGCCATCTATGCGATGCCTTTCGGGGAGTTGCACAAAGAACTGATCCAGTGCCTTCGCCCGGGAAAAAGTACCCGTAGGCCACGTTCTGGTGGGGTTGACCGTCGTGGACAGATCCCGGAGATGGTCAGTATTCACGTGCGCCCTCCGGAAATAGATGACCGCTTAATGCTCGGCCACTGGGAAGGCGACCTGATTAAGGGCAAGGATAATGGGTCGTCTGTCGGTACTCTTGTGGAACGCACGAGTGGCTATTTGATGTTGGTAAAAATGAACGATGCTACGGCGACTTCTGCTGTTCAAGGCTTCAGTGCAGCACTGAACAGCATGCCGCTGGCGGTGCGCAAAAGCATGACGTATGACCAAGGCCGCGAAATGGCAAAACATGCTGAAATCACGTAGAATACCGGGGTGACGATTTACTTTTGTGACCCGCATAGCCCTTGGCAGCGCGGCAGTAATGAGAATATTAATGGCTTGATTCACCAGTACCTGCCCAAGGGCACGGATTTGTCGGTACATAGTCAGGAAGCATTGGATGCCATTTCGTATCAAATGAATATTCGTCCCCGCAAACGCTCCGATTACAAATGTCCGATTAAAGTGATTACAGAGGTGATGGGAGTGGATGATTACAATCAAAAGAACACCTTGCCATCAAAAGGAATGAAATATTGAAGGACAACAACTCTGAAAAAATAGACATTTTGCATAGAATGCCGAACGGGTATCGTTGGTGCCTGCTAATGTCAATAGCGTTGATATTAAGTACTTTATGCCTCCTGGGTATATACTATACCGCTGAATTTGCCAGTCGTATAATCAACCATTTTCATGCGTATTATTCACTTTTTATAATGGCGGGGTATGCGCTTCTAATGTTTTCGGCGGTGTTTGTCTCCATGTTTGCGATTATCACAACTTGCTCATATTTTGTTTGCACAAAAAAATTCATGCTGCTATTTTTTTCGGAACGGTGGTGATTATTGCTTTGAGTTTGCTTTTAATATTCTATCCAGCTGGGCACATATAGTTCCACTGTCGTTTTGTATATTCAATCTTCACAACTTTGAAAGATTTTTTGTGGTTTTTTTCCTGCTGTCTTTGCAGGTGGTTGTTTGGATTTTTTGTAGTACAGAGAAAAACATTCAGTTTGAACAAATGGTAACCAAGCAGAGAGTTTTTGCCATTTTTCTAAGCACGAAGTCGGGATAATTAAAAACCAAAGTGCACAACGGGGAGCCTAAAAATCCGGAAAAATCGCACTACAAGGGCTTCCCGAAATACCGCGCTCGGCCATCATCTGCTCCAGATGACGCAGACTCAGCGGATAAACGACGTACCAGTGCACCCACAGCAACATCACATCCAGCGGGTAGTGCAGGAGCTTCAAAACGGTCGCGATGTCGGCACTCATCAGAAACTTACGGTATCCATTTCGCGGGTCAGACAGTCTACGCAACGCTTAGTGCGACAGATCCCTCAATCGTATGCCCGGTGTTTTGCAAGGTAGTTGTCACGTCAGCCATTTTGTACATAGTTTTATGCTGCTTTTTTATCCTGCTGCTGCTCTCGTTCCGGGTTCAGCAGCACCGTGCCAATCGGCTCCCAGTTGCGTGTATGGCCTGACCAGCGCTCCGGCATTTTCTCCTTGGCGAGTGGACGAGCCCCATGAAAGACAGGACACCGTTTCCCCCTTAAGATAAGGGATAGGCAAACGGTTATGTATATGACTAATAGTAGTGATAAGGGTGGGGAGCTGCTGGGCCAGGAGCGTCGTCGCCGTTGGAGCCCAGAGCAAAAGCTGGCGATGGTTCGCGAGAGTCTGCAACCAGGACAAAGTGTTTCGGTCGTGGCCCGGCGCCATGGCGTGAATGCCAACCAACTCTTCCAATGGCGCAAGCTTTATCAGAATGGCAGCCTCTCGGCGGTCAGTGCCGGAGAGACCGTAGTGCCGGCTTCTGAATTGGCCGACGCACTCAAACAGATCCGTGAGTTACAACGGATGCTGGGCAAGAAAACCATGCAAGTCGAGATCCTTCAGGAAGCCGTGGAGATTGCTCGGTCGCGAAAATGGATTGCGCACTCACCCTTGTTGCCGGGGGACGACCTGTGAAGCTGATCAGTGAAAGTCTCGGTGTAGCGCGCTCGCAATTAACGGTTCGACTCAAGCCAGCTGCACGGCCCGCAAGGCGTCGTCCAAGAATGGACGATGCCGCTTTGGTCAAAGAGATTCAGTCTGAAGTCAGTGAGTTGCCCAGCTATGGCTACCGCCGTGTGTGGGGTTTGCTCCGTCGTCGGCGCGAACAACAAAGTCAGGCGCCAATCAACGTCAAACGGGTCTATCGCGTGATGCGCGATCATCAGTTACTGCTGGAGCGTCGAATTAAACAGCCCGGAGTGGCGCGCCGCCATGAAGGCCGCATCGCAGTGGCCACCAGCGATACCCGCTGGTGCTCTGACGGGTTTGAGTTTCGCTGTGAAGACGGCGACAAGCTGAGCGTGACCTTCGCCCTGGACTGCTGCGACCGCGAAGCCATCGGCTGGGTGGCCAGCCCGACGGGGTACAGCGGCGACGATATCCGCGATCTGATGCTGGAAGCGGTGGAAACACGCTTCGGTGAAGAACCGCCTGCCACCCCGGTGCAATGGCTGAGCGATAACGGCTCGGCCTACATCGCTGAACAGACACGCCAGTTTGCCCGACAGATCGGTTTACAGCCGGTGACGACACCGGTGCGCAGCCCGCAGAGCAACGGCATGGCCGAGAGCTTCGTTAAAACGATGAAGCGCGACTACGTCGCGCACATGCCCAAACCTGACCGGGAAACCGCCTTGCGCAACCTGACGGTTGCCTTTGAGCATTACAACGAGGAGCATCCGCACAGCGCTCTAAAATACCGTTCACCGCGGGAGTTTAGGCGTTTGGCAGCGGCATCAATTTAACGGGGTATTGGTGTCCGGTTTAGCAGGGGCCAGTCCAAAAGATCCCCCCATTACGCCTCAGTAGCGGGGTTTTTTTTCATCGTTGAAAGCTCGGCTCGGTACGGAACGTACACCATGATTTGTCTTTATGATGCATACGCAGCTTCTGGCCACCACCACCATATCGCGACATTGGGACCTGGTATGGCGTTTCATGGTCTCTACGTAATTACCAGCCTTCCCACGGTTCTCACCCGGGGTAGTGAAGAGTTCTACTCGTTCATCGTGTCGGACTTAACGGGACGTATGCCCTGCTTGATTCCAGTACATAGAACTCACTGGCAGCAAACACCGGAATTTGAATCGCAGCGAGTTCTGATCGAGGGGAAGACTGTCCTCATACAAGAGAACTTGACGGCCCTCGTCCGAGACCTGGAGCCGGTGAAAATAATCTGGTGAGCAAAAAAAAACCTTCTGGCCCGAAGTCCAGAAGGTTTCTCTTATGTCAGCGCCCTGATGCAGGCCTGACTCAATGCAACGCGGGTGAAGCTGGCCATCGTGAGAACCTGATAGGCAGCGGCAACCCTCCCCTCCTCCAGCGCCGCAGTCGCCAACGCATAAAGGGCGTCGGCCGGCACAAGCTCAGTCTCTAAGCTTCTGGAATCCTCGAACACGATCGTGATCTCATCATCGGACGTCAGTGATTGGCCTGAGCACAGCCCATCAAAAACACCCGGAGCCTGGGACAGCACGAGGTCGAAGAACTCAACGAAGGCGCGAAGCTCGGCAGACTTCTCGTCAGACCAAGAGGTGCGCCCAGTGTCGAGGGAAGTTTTAACTGTGTGAAGCCCGTACTCAACAGCATCCACCTCACGCAGAAGATCCTGATCTGCGGAAAGAAGCGCCTC
Organism: Pseudomonas sp. LBUM1660; assembly: GCF_059695935.1. Lineage (NCBI taxonomy): Bacteria > Pseudomonadati > Pseudomonadota > Gammaproteobacteria > Pseudomonadales > Pseudomonadaceae > Pseudomonas > Pseudomonas sp. LBUM1660. The sequence goes on from NZ_CP166796.1 coordinate 108,009, forward strand.
AGTGAGCTGAGCGCCTGTACGCGCATCAGCCACACGGATGACTTCAAGATCACCGCCCGCGTCGCTGTAACGGCACTGGGAGATGACACGGATCATGGCTTCATAGGAGGTGTCAGCGTCCACAACATCACTGAAGGCTTCCCCATTAGGGAATGGGGCCTGAAATGAGCAGGGACCGAGAATTGAGTTGAGTAGTTTGTGATTGCTGAATCATGGGGAATCTCCTGAAAGAGTATGCAGTTGAGGCGTTCCGCCTAACGGCCTTGCAACAGGAGATGGTCAACAGGAAGTTATAATCGTGCCCACACAGAACAGTACTTTCGGATACTGTCAAGGCTATATTTAATCATGGCTGAGTACTGTTATGCGTTATTATAGTGGCCCTTGGGAATTACCATACGGACTAGCATATGGTGGCCAATTTCTGCGAGAACCACCCGAAACGTTGGGGTCACCCTGCACCCAACGCTACAATTCGCACCGCGAATCGACCTAACCTGCGAGAGACTATGAGAAACCTGGAGCGGATATTTAAACGACCCGCAGCACTGCCAACGATCTCGACTGTTGTCATGGACCTGTACGAGATGACAAAGGACTCCGCGGTTCCTCTGTCGAACATCGTGAAAAATATAAGTGTTGACCAGGTCTTGGCGGCGAAGGTGCTGAGAACAGCCAACTCCGCATATTTTGGCCGTAGCGGGTCAGTGTCGCGCCTCGAGGATGCAATTTCGACCATCGGGATACACACGCTGCGAACCACTATCATCACGAACGGTCTGATGAAAGGTAAGCGGATGGCGAACTCATCTTCCCGACCAAGAGATCAAGAGCGATAAGGGCAAAAGCGTCCACGATTTTTAAGCGGACGCAATTACCCTTAACCTCAGGATTCCCATGCGCAAACGCCACACCTACTCCAAAACCCTCAAAGCCCAAGTCGTTCAGGAATGCCAGCAACCGGGCATCTCTGTCTCCAGTGTCGCCTTGAGGCACGGGATCAATGCCAATGTCGTCCGTAGATGGCTTCCGCCCAAACGCAATAATACGGTCGCGAACTTGCCTGCTTTTGTGCCCTTGCAACTCGCCACCACGGATCAAGCAAAGTCTGAGACATCGATCAGCATCCAGATACCGTACGAACAAGGGGCCGTGACTGTAATGTGGCCTGCTGCTGACCCGGTAGGATGTGCCCGATTTGTTCGCGGACTGACACGATGATCCGCGTCGACTCAATCTGGCTCGCCACCGAGCCGATGGACATGCGGGCAGGTACCGAGACAGCGCTGGCCAGAGTGATCGCAGTGTTCGGTGCGGCGAAGCCGCACTGTGCTTATCTGTTTGCCAACCGCCGCGCCACTCGGATGAAAGTTCTGGTGCATGACGGGTTTGGCATTTGGCTGGCGGCTCGCCGGTTGAATCAAGGTAAGTTCCACTGGCCAGGCATTCGGCATGGCTCTGAAATGGAATTGGATGGCGAGCAACTTCAAGCCTTGGTACTGGGCTTGCCATGGCAACGCGTGGGATCTGGCGCCGCGATCACACTGCTTTAACGGCTGCCATTAGCCTATCGGTCTATCGCCGCGAATTGCCCGCTCTGGCAAAATCCGCAGCATGACTTCTTCGGCCAATCTCGATCACATGTCCCCCGACCAACTGCGGGCATTCGCTGCGCAGTTGCTGTCGCAAGTCGAGACCATGGGCAAGACGGTCGAGACCATGGGCAAGACGGTCGAAACGATGGGCAAGAAGATCAACCGCGACCAAACGGTTATCGAGAAGCTGACCCATGAGATCGCGCAGCTCAAGCGCTTGAAATTTGCCAAGCGCAGCGAGCAGATGAATCCGCAGCAGGCCAGTTTGCTCGATGATCTGATCGATACCGATATCGCGGCGATTGAAGCAGAGCTTCAGGCCTTGCAAGCAGTGCCAGCGGCGACCGAAAAAAAGCAAAAACCTAAGCGCACTGCGTTGCCGGCGGAATTCCCACGCACGCTGATCCATCACGAACCGGACAACACCCACTGCCCATGTGGCTGCGCCCTCAAGCGTATCGGTGAGGACGTCAGCGAGAAGCTGGACTACATGCCCGGCGTATTTACCGTTGAACGCCATGTGCGTGGCAAATGGGTCTGCGATGACTGCGAAACGCTCATCCAGGCACCGGTTCCGGCGCAGATCATTGATAAGGGAATCCCGACCGCTGGGCTGCTGGCCCACGTCATGATTGCCAAGTTTGCTGACCATTTGCCGCTTTACCGGCAGGAATCGATCTTTGGTCGAGCGGGCCTGGCGATTCCACGCTCAACCTTGGCTCAATGGGTTGGCGAGACTGGAGTTCAGTTGCAGCCGCTGGTCGATTCGCTGCGCGACGTGGTAATCGGGCAGCAGGTTATTCATGCCGATGAAACACCGGTGCAGATGCTCATCCCGGGAACAAAGAAAACTCACCGTTCCTATGTTTGGGCCTACGCCACCAGCCAGTTCTCGGATGTGGCAGCGGTGGTTTATGACTTCAGCCCCAGCCGTGCCGGAGAGCATGCTCGCAACTTCCTGAAAGGCTGGAGGGGCAAGCTGGTCTGTGACGATTTTGGCGGTTACAAAGCCAGTTTCGAACTCGGCGTGACCGAAATCGGTTGCATGGCCCATGCACGGCGCAAGTTTTTCGAGCTGCATGCTACGAATAAAAGCACGCTTGCTGAGCAAGCCCTGCGCTATATCCAGTTGTTGTACGAAATCGAGAGCGAAGTCCGAGATCTGAAACCGGATTTACGGCGTCGAATACGGCAAGAAAAAGCCGTACCGGTAATGGAAAAGCTGCATGCCTGGATGATCGCCCAGCGTGACCTCGTGCCCGAAGGTTCGGCGATCAGCAGAGCGCTGGATTACAGCCTCAAACGCTGGGCAGGGCTGTCGCGCTACCTCGATGACGGGGCCATCCCAATAGACAACAATTGGTGTGAGAACCAGATCCGGCCGTGGGCGCTTGGACGCAAGAACTGGCTCTTCGCAGGGTCGCTACGCAGCGGCAAAAGGGCAGCTGCGATCATGAGTCTGATCCAGTCGGCGCGGCTGAATGGTCATGATCCGTATGAGTATCTCAAAGATGTGCTGACGCGGCTGCCGACGCAGCGGGCCAGTGAGATTGACCAACTACTGCCGCATCAGTGGGCGCCCGACAGAGTCACGCAAGATTTACGCCCGGTTTAACTACCAGCGACGTTGGGGGATGATCTTGTGCAACCTTTTTCGCTAGCTGTTTGGCTAGGGCAGCTGTCCCGGATCAGATTGCACGAGGTGATGCCAAGGGAATATTCCCTTGCTGAAATGATTAACATATCCGCCCTGTGTCGCCTGTATGACCATCAATTGCAGGTTCGGTCGGATTGCCTGAAGTGACTGGAGTTGTTCCAGCGTGAGGCATGTATTACGCAAATACAGGCCCCTTAGTGGATCACACGCAGCGCTGCGCAGCAGTCGCTCATACGATGCAAAGGATGTGATGACACCTTCATGGCGTTCATTCGACCAAGTAAATTGCAGCTCGGTTGATTCTGTGAAGTCCAATACGGTTAGCCTTGGCAGATTCGTGGATTTTGCAAGGTTCTCAATAAACCTTTGGGTGTCCGAACCACCGCCAACATGCAGAGCCGAGAGATGAGGCAATTCCACTTGGAAAAATGTTGAATCTGGGGCATTTGGTACTATAAGTTCGGAAAGATAAGGTGCCTTTTGCACAAACCGCGCAACCTCCCCGCCCTCTTCCATGTTGGTGCCGGAGCGCTGAATGAGTGAAATGTTGTGATCCTGCGGCTCAGTCGGTCGGATTGAAAGAGACCTGAGGATGGGAAAGCTAACCTGAGTGTCGAGTAAGGAAGTAAATTCCCATTCGCGCGTACCATTCGCCCCCTCGTCAGGCCCCGAAAAAGCAAGAGAGCTAATGGTGTCGGCCACGGGTTCTTCGGCTAGGCATTCGAGAACCCATTGAAATGGCTCGTCCCACAGTTCGCCGTAGAACTCCACATGCAAACCACCCCTCATAGGCGCAATGGCCAAATAGTTGTAATCGCTTACCCAAAGCGGGTGATCTGCCGCCTCAAGGCATACGCCTTTATCGGACAGGGCATCTCTAGTGAAGTCATAGATACGATTTTGGAGGGCACGGCGTTTTTCAAGGTAGTTGTCGCGTCAACCGTCTAACTATGCCGCTATTTTCTCGATCTGTTGCTCTCGATCCGGGTTCAGCAGCACGGTGCCGATCGGCTCCCAGTTACGCGTCTGGCCTGACCATCGTTCCGGTTTTTTCTCCTTGGCTCGTTCGTACAGCTCATGTCGCCGGGCCAAGACCTGATGATCCAGCCCCCGATGCCGCTCAGCCGGTGTGACGAACCGGATACGACTATGCCGGTGCTCGTTGTTGTACCAGCGCATAAAGTCCCTCACCCAAGCGCGTGAAGCGTCCAAACTGACAAAGCCATCCTGCGGCCATTGCGGGCAGTATTTCAGCGTTCTAAACAGCGACTCCGAGTAGGGATTGTCGTTGCTCACACGCGGCCGGCCCCGCGAGGGCGTGATGCCCAGTTCGTACATCTTGCTCAGCAGCGTCACCGACTTCATCGGCGCGCCGTTGTCCGAGTGCAGCACCAGCGGTTCGTGCAAACACTGCTCTGCGATCACGCTGCGTTGCAGCAGTGCGGCGGCTTTCTCCCCGCTTTCTGCGTCGTAGACCTCCCAGCCCACGGCCTTGCGGCTGTAAATATCCTCGATCAGATAGAGGTAGTAATACTTGCCGCGTATCGGCGAGGGCAGATACGTGATGTCCCATGACCACACCTGATTGGGCGCTTTGGCCGCATGCGTCGTCGGTGCTGCGTGCCTTCTGGGTCGCTGGCTGCGGCCTCGATGTTGCTGTTGGCCTGCCGCACGTAGAACGCGATAAAACGTCGACTCCGACGCCAGATAACACGCTTGATCGGCCAGTCGTGGCACGATCTGGCTCGGCGGCAAGTGGACGTACTCCGGGCTGTTACACAGCGTCACGATGGTCTGACGCTCGACTTCGCTCAGTGCATTTCGCGGTGTTGGCCGTGTGACAGTCGTTCGGGCATCTGCCGGGATAACGTCTGTTTCAGTCCACCGCTGCAAGGTTCGCAGCGATAGACCGACTTCCCGGCAGGCCCTGATTTTTCTGGCGCCTGCCGCGACCGCGCTACCCAGCCAGGCAACGAGCAACTGGCGCTCTGGCAAAGACGTTAGTTGTCCTCGTTGTCGTTCGTCCCCCAGTAGTCGTTGAGCTTTTTTCGCAGCACCAACAACGCGGCTGTTTCAGCGAGCGCCTTGTCTTTGCGGCGCAGTTCGCGCTCAAGTTCCTGGATGCGTTTCTTGTCTTTGCGAGCTTGCTCGCGATCTTCTTTTTGCTGGGCTTTATCTGCCTTCTGACCGTTGATGCAGGCCTGCCGCCAGGCCGTAATTTGCTCAGGGTAAAGGCCTTTGCGGCGGCAGTATTCACCCAGGTCGATCTCGGATAAACCGGCGGCTTCGAGCACGACAGCAAACTTGGTTTCGGCTGACCAGTTTTCGGCCAACGACTTGTTTTCGGACACTGCACTTCCTTCAGAACTGAGCTGCTTGCGCCAGTTGGACAAAGACATTTCGCTGACCCCTTCGCGCCGGGAAACCTCGGCCATCGACAGGTTCTGCGGGGGAAGCAGCATCTTGAGTAATGCGGCTCTGCGTTCAGGTGAATAGTACGGCACGACCAGTCTCTTTCCGCCCCCGATATGCTTTTTAAGGAAAAATCGGAGAGGCGACAACTATCCTGACACCGGGGGGGCAAGCAGACGTTGATAACCTGATGTAGATAATGGATGTGGCATACGCTCTCGCAGAGTGGGTTCATATCAAGCTAGTGTAGGGGGAAGGCCGGCCCCAAAACATTCCGCCACCCTAGTGTGGCTAGGCTACACACCCGTGTCACCAGTTGCTATATGGGGAGCTATTGCTGCCCGGGGGGTGCCAACTTAATCACACAAAATATGTTGGGCAAATCATGCTTGGCAAGGGGATTGTCAGCTGTAGTCGCAGATACGTAATGTTCGTAAGCAATTGGCGAAGTCGTCTAGGCAAGATGTCTTAGGCAGACGCTTACGATGAAAGCGATTCCAGAAGTGCAAGGCATCGATATGCCCGCCTATTGGAAAATGGGGCTTCATACCGCGTTCATGGCTTCTCACCTGGCTGCAAAAAAAGACCATGACCGTGATGAGGCATTCACGACAGGATTAATGCAGGGTTTGGGCGTGCTATTGATTCACCTTGTCATGCCGAATGAGGCGTCTGAAGTAATTCAACACGTAGCCCCTTTGGACTTTATGAAACGGCGAGCAGTTGAAAAGGATCTACTAGGCTTTGACAACGCAGAGGTGGCCGCTGAGCTCCTCAAACGTTGGAAATTCCCGGTGGCAATCCAAAAAGCGTTGCTCACGTATTCCAATGTTGAGCCACTACCCGATAAACTTGGCCAATTGCTATCAGTATCCTCGGCCTTCGCTTTTAGTGTTGTCTCGGGGTTGGATGAATCTTCAGTTACCGAACGTGTTGATCCCAATGTCATTTTCAGATTCGGCTTAGCTCAAGATTGATGGGCTGTCAGCCGAGATAGGGTATCCGCTTCGGTGAATTTGATGATTGTATGAAAACGAAAAGGATTCGTCGTGCTTAAAGGGCTCCGCCTTTATCAGGCCATAATTGACAGAAGTGATCTGCTATCTGTTCCGTTCGCAGTTGCCAGTAATCAGTGTGGATTCACTGCGGACTCTCTTGCCAGTTGCTTCGGCGATGTGTCGAGGTCCAAGCCGCATGTGTTACTCGATGTTCTGGATCGCAAACGTATCGATAAAATTGCCGCATTTTTAGGCTGCTCTGGGTTTCGTGTGCTGCAAATGGCAGACGTGTTCTGTTGGTCGGATTATTGCTTGATCCAGTCCTCCGCTGTGTTCAAGTCTTCTTTAAATGCACAGGACAGCCGAGAAGCCGCGGACTACTTTGACTCCGTCACGAAATCGAACGTCGCCGGCTCAGCGGAATTCATCATTGATGAACTGATTGCCGCAACGTGGTCTACCGATCTGAGGGAGGCGGCGGAAAAGACGCAGATACCATTTTTGAAGCTACGCTCCTGGCGTGCCGGAAAGCCCATGCCGACATTGAAGGATTTGGAGGCCATTCGAGTCCTCGCAAAGCACCTAGATATGGGGACGCCATTGGTGATGATGGCCCTTGGTGTGATCACGCCAAACGACTTCATGATTGATGGTATGGCGGTCGACATTGAGTCCGAGCTGAACCATGCTTTGGACGTAGGGATTCTGTAAATATCGCCCGCAAATACCCGCTCAAAATGCGCGAAAATAACACATACTGTTAAGATACTGGATGATTTACAAGATCTTAACCAGGCATATTGGTTGGATCTTCCTTTTGCCCAGGACGGTACGTGTCAAGGTACCTGTCGCCTTAGTACTGCTGTGGCTAACCCATTGCGTCCTTAACTTCAGGGCGTTCTGGGTTCAAATACACCGCATCTGCCAGCTTCCAGTTGCGTGTCCTGGTACTCCAGCGGCTCGGATTCGCTTCCTTGGCCTTTTCATAAAGCGCTGCTCTAGCTTGTAATAAAGCCGTCGCTTTGCCTTCGTGTCGCTCGTTTGGTGTCACGTATTTCAAGGCACTGTGGCGGTGATCTTCGTTGTACCACTCGATGAATTTCTGCACCCAGAGCCTTGCATCAGTGACCGTATCAAAAGGTTGATCCGGCCAGAGTGGGCAGTACTTGGCGGTGCGGAAAAGTGCCTCGGCATAGGCGTTATCGTTGCTCACCCTTGGCCGGCTCCCCCGGTGTCAGGATAGTTGTCGCCTCTCCGATTTTTCCTTAAAAAGCATATCGGGGGCGGAAAGAGACTGGTCGTGCCGTACTATTCACCTGAACGCAGAGCCGCATTACTCAAGATGCTGCTTCCCCCGCAGAACCTGTCGATGGCCGAGGTTTCCCGGCGCGAAGGGGTCAGCGAAATGTCTTTGTCCAACTGGCGCAAGCAGCTCAGTTCTGAAGGAAGTGCAGTGTCCGAAAACAAGTCGTTGGCCGAAAACTGGTCAGCCGAAACCAAGTTTGCTGTCGTGCTCGAAGCCGCCGGTTTATCCGAGATCGACCTGGGTGAATACTGCCGCCGCAAAGGCCTTTACCCTGAGCAAATTACGGCCTGGCGGCAGGCCTGCATCAACGGTCAGAAGGCAGATAAAGCCCAGCAAAAAGAAGATCGCGAGCAAGCTCGCAAAGACAAGAAACGCATCCAGGAACTTGAGCGCGAACTGCGCCGCAAAGACAAGGCGCTCGCTGAAACAGCCGCGTTGTTGGTGCTGCGAAAAAAGCTCAACGACTACTGGGGGACGAACGACAACGAGGACAACTAACGTCTTTGCCAGAGCGCCAGTTGCTCGTTGCCTGGCTGGGTAGCGCGGTCGCGGCAGGCGCCAGAAAAATCAGGGCCTGCCGGGAAGTCGGTCTATCGCTGCGAACCTTGCAGCGGTGGACTGAAACAGACGTTATCCCGGCAGATGCCCGAACGACTGTCACACGGCCAACACCGCGAAATGCACTGAGCGAAGTCGAGCGTCAGACCATCGTGACGCTGTGTAACAGCCCGGAGTACGTCCACTTGCCGCCGAGCCAGATCGTGCCACGACTGGCCGATCAAGCGTGTTATCTGGCGTCGGAGTCGACGTTTTATCGCGTTCTACGTGCGGCAGGCCAACAGCAACATCGAGGCCGCAGCCAGCGACCCAGAAGGCACGCAGCACCGACGACGCATGCGGCCAAAGCGCCCAATCAGGTGTGGTCATGGGACATCACGTATCTGCCCTCGCCGATACGCGGCAAGTATTACTACCTCTATCTGATCGAGGATATTTACAGCCGCAAGGCCGTGGGCTGGGAGGTCTACGACGCAGAAAGCGGGGAGAAAGCCGCCGCACTGCTGCAACGCAGCGTGATCGCAGAGCAGTGTTTGCACGAACCGCTGGTGCTGCACTCGGACAACGGCGCGCCGATGAAGTCGGTGACGCTGCTGAGCAAGATGTACGAACTGGGCATCACGCCCTCGCGGGGCCGGCCGCGTGTGAGCAACGACAATCCCTACTCGGAGTCGCTGTTTAGAACGCTGAAATACTGCCCGCAATGGCCGCAGGATGGCTTTGTCAGTTTGGACGCTTCACGCGCTTGGGTGAGGGACTTTATGCGCTGGTACAACAACGAGCACCGGCATAGTCGTATCCGGTTCGTCACACCGGCTGAGCGGCATCGGGGGCTGGATCATCAGGTCTTGGCCCGGCGACATGAGCTGTACGAACGAGCCAAGGAGAAAAAACCGGAACGATGGTCAGGCCAGACGCGTAACTGGGAGCCGATCGGCACCGTGCTGCTGAACCCGGATCGAGAGCAACAGATCGAGAAAATAGCGGCATAGTTAGACGGTTGACGCGACAACTACCTTGAAAAACGCCGCAGGCGCCATGTGCTGTATCAGCAAGCTCGTAATCAACACCCTCATCGCTGGTCAGGCGCGACGCGTAATTGGCAGCCCATTGGGGTTGTCACGCTTAACCCGGAAAGGGAGCTGCCGGTACTGAAAATAGCTGCATAAAAACACGGTTGACGCGACAACTACCTTGCAAAACGCCGTTACCTCGACCTTATTGAATAGACTCTATTGCGCTGACGATCTGGCGCTGTAGGAGAAACTCCTGATCCGTCCCGTTGACCAGATCAACTTGCAAGCCGTGATGAACTAGAAAGCCAACATCGACCAAACTGCCGCCATGCTGGACCTGAAAGAGATGACCCAGGGTGCGCTGATCGGCAAGCTATGCGCCTACACCACGTCAAACCCGACACAACGTGCGATCTTGGGGGGAGCAGGGCTGCCAATCTGACAGCCTGGTCAATTGCAGTTAATGTCACCGCCGCCAGGCTTGCCGATCCGCCCGACATCAGCTTGAGCCTTCGCCGAAGTCATAGGTCATAGGTCATAGGTCATAGGTCATAGGTCATAGGTCATCGCATGACTTAAAATATAGCCGTCAGCTGTATTTCATCGCCGTCGTCAGAAAGCGCGTAGGAAAATATGACTCCTTGACGTAGGAACATTCTCGACTTACTTTGTCTTAGCTGTATATATATACAGTTTATTAGGAGTCAACCTACGACATCTCAAGGAGCTAGGAATGTCAGGTCTACACAAGCAACTCAGGAACAACCGAAACAGGTCATTGCACGTTTCGATGATCTTTTTACTGAGCACGGTATCGCTATTACCGGGGACAACGATCATCTGGTGCTGCACATTGCTGAGCATCACAGTCATCCGCAGCCACCAACGTATCTCAAAACATTGAAAGGCAAGCCAGTGCTCAAGTTCGAAGCCGGCGAACACACTGCCATTGGCGACAACATCCTGCTGCGCTTTGTCGAAAACGCTGAGCCGATCCTCGCCCATAATGTTCAATTGCACCTGCCCAACGGGCTCGCACCAACCTACGGCCAGGTGATGGCATTGGGCGGTGATTACTATGGCATCCCGGATCGCCCGATCAGCGACGGCACCACCCCGGCGGATCGCTTGCAGCGCTTTATCGACGCTTTCAACACCTTGGCCGTGTTGTCCGCTTCCAAAGTCGAGGCGGTAGCAATCCTAGGGGGCGTTCTCATTTGAGCTAATTAGTGCCATTCGATACCCTTGAGCTATTTGGGGGTAACTGGTGAGCCGCTATAGGTTGCGTGACGATCAATGGGTGCGCATCAAGGAACTGCTGCCGGGCAAAGCCAGCGACCGTGGCGTGACCGCCCGCGATAACCGTCTATTTGTAGAGGCGGTACTCTGGATTGCCCGAACTGGCGCGCCCTGGCGGGATCTACCTGAAACCTACGGTCACTGGCATCGGGTCTATGTGCGTTATAACCGCTGGTCACGCAAAGGCGTCTGGTTACAGATCATGGCATCGCTTGCGACTGACGCTGACCTAGAACACCTGATGGTGGATGGCAGCATAGTGCGCGTTCGTCAGCATGGTGCGGCAAAAAAACATGGCAGGACGCCGAAGCCATGGGCAAGTCCAGAGGCGGACTGAGCACCAAGATTCATGCGGCCGTCGATGCCCTGGGGAACCCGGTACGCCTGCTGCTGACGCCCGGACAAAGCTCTGAATATGGCCAAGCCGAAGCGCTGATCGAAGGTTTTACGCCCGATGCGGTATTGGCAGACAAAGATTATGACTCAGATGCCTTCGTGGAGTTGATACAGCGCAATGGGGCTGAAGCCGTCATCCCCTCAAGAGGGAATCGTCTGACGCCCCGAAAGCTGGATCGACATACCTACAAGGCACGTAATCTGGTGGAGCGTTTTTTCCAGAAACTGAAGCAGTACCGCCGTATTGCAACCAGATATGAGCGACTGGCAAGAAACTACCAGTCGATGCTGAGTCTTGTATCAGTCGTCATATGGCTGGCCTGATTGAGAACACCCCCTAGTCAAGTTGGCCACCAAGCTGCGCACGCCACTGCAAATTCAACTGCACCTCAGCCTGGCCCTCGAAGCCGGTTACCTGACCGGCGAAAACCCGTCTCGGCGGAACTGATGGAAATCCGTACTGTCGCGACAACTGGATGACCTGGAGCCGACCCTGACGCGTCATGGCTACCGCATCAAGGATCTGGTCGAGCATTCGACGCTAGGCCTACCGAGATCAAGGCGCTGTTCAGCAACGCGCTCGATCCGGCCCGCGCTTCCGAGCTGCGCGACAAAATGCTCGCGGCGGGCTTGCCGATCTGACCCCAGTCATTTCATTCGCAGCTAATGTGAGTCGGAAGCGATGGAATGGAGGCCGACGCGGCTGAATGCAAGCTCGATCGCAATTAATGTGAGCCCGTGGCCTCCGTCAGTCGCAGATAATCTAAGCCGAAAGTGCGCTGATTGCGAGCCCGGCTGTTTTCGATTGCAAGCCGCTACACCTAACTGGTGCGAAAGCAGTTGTTGAGTGCAGGAGAGGGGCGCCTGTGATGCGGGTTAATCGCCCTGAAACAGCGCGATTAGAGAAAAAGCCATAAGTTAATAACAGAAAAGCTCTGGTTTTCGACCGAGTAAGCGTTTTTAACCTCAAGCAGAGAAGGCATAAAAAATCGGATGGTACTTCAGTACCCTCCCTAAGTAATTTCGAAAAAATTCCGTAAGAAAATGATTCTGCGGGCTTTGTCCAGAATCAGACTATATATTGACTAGAAGTTAATTTCAAAGAGAATGGGTTGCCAACGATGAGAGAGTTGTTACGCTGTTACGCTGTTACGCTGTTACGCTGTTACGCTGTTACGCTGTTACGCTGTTACGCTGTTACGCTGTTACGCTGTGTCATATTACTGTTGAAAACGAAGCGGTCAATACTTGCAAAGCAAAATAAACGTAACAAACGTTGGATTATATATTGGCTTTTTACGCATAATGGTATGAGCAAAAAAAGGCAAAAAAAGGCAAAAAAATGAATAGTTTTCATATGTCTGGGTTGAACTCTGGGAACGATGAAGTTGGCAATTCCAACATTCGATATCTGCATAATTGGATCAAGATGAATGGCGCTACAAAGATTGCCGAACCAGGTAGTGCACCTACAAGGAGTAGTGATAATTCAATACTTGCAATTGAAAGTGGCGTGTGGCGTTTGTTTGTAGGCGACCAAAAGGTCATAAGCATCGTAGGGCCAGGAGGTGTGCTTTGGATAAATAAACTAACGAAGACCTATGACGGCTTTCCAAATAAATGTGAAGTTGTGTCGCGTTCAGTTTATTACGAATTACCTGAGGAGCGCATTCACTTGGCCGTCACCGACAAGTTGTTGCTGAAAGGTATGTTTGATTTTATGAAATGGAGCACATACAATATTTCGAATAAATGGCTTAGTCAATTAGTAAACGATGGATACGCCGAGGTCAAGTGCGCATTAGAGTGGATTGATGTGCTGCCTGACGCAGTGAAAACCAAACTGACGGCTATATCATTTGTTACCGATACAACAGGTGTCTCTAGGTCTCACGCGCTTTCCATCATGAACTCGTTGAAAAAAGGAGGTTATATCGAGGTGGAAAGTGGGTATCTGATGAGTATCACTAGAAAGTTGCCGGATGGCTACTAGAAGCGAAGATTCGCTTGGTGCGTTCTATTTAACGCAGGATTAGTTAGCTGATGAAATAACATCTTGTCAAGTCCCATGCTGCATTTAAATAACAATTGCCTTGCGGCGAATAGCGAAACGCCTTTTGTGATCTGAATATGTTTTGCTGACTTCGCCATCGATTCCAATTTAAATAGAATGCATCGTGGAAGGTTCACCAGTTCAATCGTCAGGGGGCAGTCTGCTCTAAATATGACGCTCTCAAGAGTTAAAGATGGCTTGTTAAAATCTGCCGTGCTTACTGTAAATTTTTAAGACCATCTTGCGAGTTTTTCGCATCTATCGCTAATGGGTTGACAGTATTAGGTTTGTGGCTTTAAACGTTATATAACTTTAAACTTTGAATGGTTTTTAAGAATTAAATAAAGCTGCGAGAGTTGAGGTTGTGTGAAATACTACGTTTTTTAATGGGCTGATAATTATGAATGATTATGATCTGCTCTCCGATTTTTTTGAATCTTGGACATATGTTGCGATTTCTGCAATTGGTGGTGTGCTCGGTCACATGATGCGCAAAGTAGGAGCGAGGCAAACAATTTACATAGGCGAGACGACTTTACAAGGTGTTGGTGCAGCATTTGCTGGATATCTGGTTTTATTGGGTTGTCGCTCTGCTGGTATACCTCCAGAAGTTTCAGGAGTGGTAATTGGGCTATGTGGCTGGCTTGGTGCCGATGCTACATTAGTGCTGTTACAATCGTATATTTACAAAAAGCTTAAAATCAAGGTCCCTGGCAGGAAGTAACAGTGCCTTGTTTCATAACTGGCGTGTTGCCGCAGACCGAAAACTGCCCCCCAGGTGTTCTCCTGCTCAATTTTTGAGCAGGAGAACACAGGGTGATCAGCATGGACCGTTTGGCGCGTAACCTTGACGACTTACGCGGTATTGTCCAAGAGCTGGTTAAACGCGGTATTCGCCGAACACACTCGACCATTCCGAGAAGCTGAGGTTGGGGGCGGTTCCGGCTGCGGGCGAAATGACACCCTAAGCGGTTTTCGGCTCAGGCCACAGATATTCGCCTGTCAGTAATATATGAGCCCAGCCCAGCGGAGATGTGTGCGCGAGCAACTCTGGCGGCACATCAAGCCCTTCGTTCCTTCGCTCAATGACTGCACGACCGAGATGGACCGTATTCCAGTAGATGATGATCGCCGTCAGGAGGTTTAATCCTGCGATTCGGTAATGCTGACCCTCAGTGGTACGGTCACGGATTTCTCCCTGCCTACCGATGCGTAACGCATTCTTGAGCGCGTGGTGGGCCTCCCCCTTGTTGAGGCCAATCTGGGTACGGCGTTGCATGTCCGTATCGAGGATCCACTCGATAATAAAAAGCGTCCGCTCGACGCGACCAACCTCGCGTAGCGCAACCGCGAGATCATTTTGGCGCGGGTAGGAGGCAAGCTTGCGCAGTAACTGGCTGGGTTTGATCTTGCCGGCAGCCATGGTGGCGGCACAACGAAACAGGTCAGGCCAGTTCGCAACAATCAGTTCCTCGCGAATTTTTCCGCCGACCAGCTTGCGCAAATCTTTGGGCGTCTCGGCGGGGTTGAACACGTAAAAACGCTTCGAGGGCAAGTCTCGGATGCGCAGGACAAGCCGATAGCCAAGCATGGAACTGGTGCCAAATAGGTGATCGGTGAACCCGGCGGTATCGGCGTACTGTTCTCCCACCTTGCGGCCCGCCTCATTCATCAGCAAGCCATCCAGGATGTACGGGGCCTCGCTGACCGTCGAAGGAATGGTCTGTGAGGCAAACGGTGCGAACTGGTCGTTAACGTGGGTGTACGCCTTAAGGCCTGGTTCCGTGCCATATTTGGCGTTGATCAGATTCATGGCTTCGCCTTGGCGAGCAGAAGGAAAAAACTGGCCATCGCTTGAGGCGGTTGTGCCCATGCCCCAGACCTGGGACATCGGCAACTTTGCCTGCGCAGCTACCACTATCGCCAGTGCCTAGTTTATGGCTTCGCTCTCGACATGCCAGCGGGCAAGACGCGAGAGCTGCCAGTAATCATGTGTGTTGGTGGCCTCCGCCATCTTGCGTAGTCCCATGTTCAGCCCTTCAGCGAGTAGAACATTGAGCAGGCCGATCTGGTCGCCGCATGGCACACCCGTTCGTAAATGGGTGAAAGAGTCGGTGAGTCCGAGAGCCGCATCGACTTCAAGCAAGATATCGGTGATCCGAACAGGCGGCATCCGACGATAGAGATCAAGTATCAGTTCCTGTGCCGTGTCTGGTACGTCAGCGGTCAACCGATCAATTCGTAACGTTCCATCCTCGACGCTGCCGTGCGGGATGGTTCCGTTGCGGGCTGCACGTGCAAGTCGCTTCAGACCATCGGCAAGGCGCGCCTTTCGATCAGTCAGCCAGATCTGTGCATCAAGTGGGACGGCCAACCTTGCATCAGTCTGAGCGGTACTCATTGGCACCAGGACCTGCTTGAGATCGCCGTAGCGGCGCGAATGGTCGAGCCAGATGTCCCCGGACCGGAAAGCATCACGCAGGTGAAACAGGACCGCCACCTCCAAAAAATTGTTGTCACCCTGCTCTTGTGCTCGCAGATGGCGATGCCATTTCGAATTCGGTCGCAAGAAACTGTCGTCTGTCGAGGGTGACGCTAGCTTTTCTCCAATCGCTTTTGCCGCCGTAATCAAGGGCTGGGCTACGGAGGCGGCCTTGAGTTTCAGGCATCGCAACATACGGGGCGCATAGCGCCGGAAGCGATGATAGCCTTTCCCAACATAAGCCAATGGCTCGCCGGACAGTGTATTGCTGAGCTGGGGGAGCTAGCAGAATTCGGAAAAGATCGTACGCTAAGCATTCGCGCAGATTTGTGATAATATGAATACATTTATCACATAGGAGCCTTAGACATGGCCACTTCCATTCGCTTGGCACCCGAAACCGAGCAGCGCCTAGATTTTTTGGCGACAAGCACCGGGCGTACCAAGGCGTATTATCTGCGCGAAATCATCGATCATGGCCTGACTGACCTTGAGGATTACTACCTCGCGGCTGAAGTCCTGGAGCGTGTCCGTAAAAATACAGAGGTCGTTCACTCTGCTGCGGACGTGAGGAAAGACCTTGGCCTGGACGATTGATTACACCGACACGGCCAAAACACAGTTGCGGAAGCTCGACAAGCAGTCAGCGAAGCGCATTCTTGACTATATGGATGAGCGGGTGTCCAGCAGGGATGATCCGAGAACTGCTGGCAAGGCGCTTACAGGCCCATTGGGTGGCTTGTGGCTGTATCGCGTAGGAGACTTCCGGGTAATCTGCGAGATTCAGGACGGCGCCTTACGGATACTGGTTGTACAGCTTGGCAACCGTCGAGAAGTTTACCGCTGAAACCAACGTAACCCGCTGTCGCGTCCAGTTGAAGTACACCTCAACTGGGCGTCAGTCGGCTCACTGACATCACGTCAGACTAGGGCCGCCTTCTGCATTATCTGACGCCTAAACGTCAAACTCTATGGCCTCAACCTGACAGGCCGCATGCTTAGCGTACGATTTTGTCCGTTTCCTCTACCGTCCCCTATCTGACATGATGGTCAATGTCTGAGGAAATCCGCAATATACACCAGCCCGCACCACGCGGGACTTGGGTTCAGACAGAGCGCTCTGGCCATGAAGCTTGGGCACAACTGATAGCGCACGCTCCACGTGCAGCCCAGCTGCTGCACTTGCTCGTTGCCAACATGGACAAGAGCGGTGCCCTGATTGCCAGCCAGGCCACTTTGGCCAAGCTGATGCAAACCTCTACAGCGACGACAAAGCGAGCTTTGTCAGTCCTGATAGAATAGGCTTGGATTCAGGCAATCCGGCTGGGTAGTGATCGAGGCGGTGCGCTGGCCTACGTCGTGAACAGCAGGATCGCTTGGGCTGATAGCCGTGACAATATTCGTTTCGCACGCTTCAATGCGCGGGTGCTCGTATCGTCGGAAGATCAAGACGACCTAGGCACCGGCAAACTCTTGAAAGCGCCGGTCATGGCACCAGGTGATTTGCAATTACCAGCTGGTGATGGCATGGCCCCACCAGTACAAGAAACATTTGATAACATGCTGCCAGACTTGCCGTCGTTCACCGACGACTCAGAAGCCTAAAACGACGAAACCCGCAGCACGGCAATGCTTGCGGGTTTCTAGGTTTCTGCGAAGGAGCAAAAGACCATCCCGACATTCTACTCTGCCCCTCGCAATTTTCCCATCACTCGCACCACAGCTTTATATCGTACGATACATGGGAACCGCTGGTGGCCCGGCCCCGTCCGGGCGATGCAATGCCCCGCGTCCTGGATCTGGGGTTTGGGGGGCAGCGGAACAGTGCGACCTGAGGTCGTCTGAATTTCTGTTTTACTGGAGAGTTTTTCTCTTGATGAAACCGGTTGTTCCATCAACCGTTTCCTACCTGGACATGCGGGGCCGGTAACAGCCCGGTGTGAAGCTCCGGGGACAATGTACCCGCCGATTTTCGGTACGCCTATCCGTGAGGGGAAGCGGAATCTACCAGCACAACGGTGGTGAGGGGCTAGGAACGAGCGGCTACGACCAACACATGTGAACCTCTGTTAAACGTCGTCATGCTCAACAAGCCAAATGTGCTGACAGGCTTGAACCAAAACGGTACGCGGCCAGGTATGACCCCTTTATTCCTGGGGCATCATGGACAGTAGGCCGCCGGCGAACAGGAGGGGTCCGCCCCGCTCAGAAATTCAGGCGGAACAGGGTAAGCCCGTAGTGCCGCCGGAAACGGCAGGCGAACCGCAAGGAACGCTGTGGGTGCTGCGGGTAAAGGAATGCGGAAAAAGCGAAGGCCCGCCTGTAATGGGCGGGATACGGGCTGAAACATTGCTCGACTCGAAAGTGGGCAGACTTCCGTAGGGTCATTCATGGCGAGAGAACTTGATTAATCGTTACTCGAAGGAAAGCAGATGACGGTTATTGGTAGCGCTGGGAAAACAGATGCGATCGGTACTGGTGCGCCTTCGCACGCTGAAAGGATGTGGCTTCAGGCTAACTGGGGCCTCATCAAAGAAGACGTGAAACGACTCCAGGCGCGTATCGCTAAGGCAACAATGGAAGGCCGGTGGGGCAAGGTGAAAGCCCTGCAACACCTGCTGACCCGCTCGCACAGCGGCAAGATGTTAGCTGTCAAACGAGTGACAGAAAATCGTGGCAAGAGAACGCCGGGCGTCGATGGCAAAATCTGGGCGATCCCGGCGGCCAAGTGGAGCGGGATGGAGTCAATGCGGCATCGCAGCTACCGTGCGTTGCCGCTGCGACGTATCTACATCCCCAAGAGCAATGGCCAGAAGCGTCCGCTGGGAATTCCCCGCATGCTCTGCAGATCAATGCAGGCACTGTGGAAGCTGGCTCTGGAACCTGTTTCAGAAAGCTTGGCGGATCCAAACTCGTATGGGTTTCGGCCCAACCGCTCGACCGCCGACGCCATCGAATATTGTTTCATCACGCTGGCCAAACGTAGGTCGCCAGTGTGGGTACTTGAGGGTGATATCCGTGGCTGTTTCGATAACTTTAGCCACGAATGGATGCTCAAGAATATACCGATGGATAAGACGATCCTGCGGCGATGGCTTCAGGCTGGGTTTATCGATGAAGGAACTCTGTTTGCGACACAGGCCGGTACCCCGCAGGGGGGAATCATTTCGCCGGTGATCGCAAACATGGCGTTAGACGGACTGGAAGCGGCAGTGCATGCCAGCGTGGGACCGACGAAACGCGCGCGCGAAAGGTCCAAGATTAACGTCGTCAGATATGCGGATGATTTTGTTGTGACTGGAATCTCGAAAGAAATTCTAGAGCACAGCGTCCTCCCGGCGGTCAGGCAGTTCATGGCCATCCGGGGACTGGAACTCTCGGAAGAGAAAACCAAGATCACCCACATTGCTGAGGGTTTTGATTTCCTTGGGCAGAACGTACGCAAGTACCAAGGTAAGCTGCTCATCAAACCGGCCAACAAGAGCGTGAAGGCGCTGCTGGGCAAGGTTAGGGAAATCGTAAAGAACAACAAGAGTGCCACACAGGCGAATCTGATCCTACAGCTCAACCCGATCATTCGCGGTTGGGCGATGTATCACCGCCATGTGGTATCCAAGTCTCTATTCTCATCGATAGATGCTCAAATTTGGCGTCTCTTATGGACATGGGCCCTGCGCCGGCATCCCAATAAAGGCGCAGGCTGGGTAAGACAGAGATACTTCCACACAGTGAGGTACCAAAACTGGGTATTTGCTGCGCAAACCAAAGTCGGAGGTATTGTCCAACGATGGTGGCTTTTTCGCGCGTCGACGATTCCAATCGTTCGGCATGTCAAAATACGTGGCTTGGCTAATCCCTTTGACCCTGCGTGGTCGTCTTACTTTGCCCGACGTCGAGCCGCGATGGACGTTGATTAATTGCCCGGTACCAGACGACGGTGCTGTTGAACGGCTTGAGCCGGATGAGGGGCGACTCTCATGTCCGGTTCTTAGGGGACGGCGGCGCAGTAATGCGCTGCTGTTACCCGACGCAAACCGACTTAAGGCCGATGGTCGCCGGCTTCGCGCTGAACCCTATGCCGAGAACTTGGGGGGGCCACGAGCGGCAGCGGGGCCTTCCCCCTCATCGCCTGCTGGAGCGTTTCCGGTCGATGGCCGAGCATTCAGGAATCGGGTTTTTCCTACATTTAGGCGATGCATCCAATTGGTGGGGGACGCCAGAATCCCAGAAAACTCCGTCGGAAAACGCCTGTCGCTATGTTTTCGGCTGATTGGCCTATTCCTTAGGGCGACCGTAGTGCTGCTCACCATGGTGAGTAACGACCCTGCCCCGGCATTCGATCAAGGAAGTGTCCATAATCGTTTTACACACTCTGGACCATTAGCTGCCACACCGATTTATCGAGGCCAGAAAAACTCAGGTGGGGCGCTGAGCAGTGCCCCACTCGGGTTATGCCGAATGACCAGCAAATTTCTGGATCAGATGGGTCGGGCCGGACACGATTAGCAGATCACCCGGCAGGATGAGGGTGCTAGGGGTTGCATGCTGGAAGTCTTGATTGGTGCGCTTCAACCCTAGGACCGTCACACCAAATTTTTCACGGACATTGCCGTCGGCCAGCGTGATGTTGTGGGTAGTCAGGGGGGAGTGAATCTTGGCGATAGCGAAGCCGTCGTCGAACTCTATGAAATCAATTATCCGCCCGCTAATGAGCTGGGCGACACGCTCCCCCATATCCTTCTCCGGGTAGATGACGTGATGGGCGCCAATCCGCTGGGCTATCGTTCCATGTTCGGTATTCAGGGCTTTGACCCAGATATCCTGGATACCCAATTCGGTCAGCACCATGATGGTCATCAGGCTCGCAGCCAGGTCGGTGCCTATCCCCACAATGGCGTGGGAGAAGTCGGCAACGCCCAGTTGACGCAAGACCGCCAGGTTGGTGGAGTCGGCCTGGACCGCATGAGTCAAGAGATCGGCCCAGTTATGGACAGGTTCCGCATCCCGGTCGATGCCCATCACATCGTGACCGAGTCGCATCAGCGATTGGGCCACGGAGCCGCCGAAGCGGCCGAGTCCGATCACCACCACGCTATCGCCCTTGGAAAATGAAAACGTCTGGGTAAACAGTAACTTAGCCAACAATTGGATGTTCCTCTGGGTAGCGGTAGGGCATGCGGTGCTCGCCCAAGGCCAGAGACGCCGCAAGCGTGATAGTGCCGACCCGCCCGATATACATCAGCAGCGTCAACATCAGTTGCCCCGACTCGGGGAGTGCGGCGGTGATGCCGGTGGACAACCCGACTGTGCCGAACGCCGAGACAACCTCGAATATGATCTGGTCGGTGGGGAAATCTGTTTCACGCAAGATAAAGAGCGTCCCAAACACGATAATGGTGCTGCCCAGCACAAGCACCGTGATGGCTTGACGTTGGGCCGGGGCGCCGATTCGCCGGCCAAATGCCTCGCTGTCACTGTGTCCACGAATTTCGGCGATGATCAGCAAGGCCAGGATGGCGACAGTACCGACTTTGACGCCACCTGCTGTTCCTGCGCTGCCACCCCCGACGAACATCAGGAAGTAGTGCATTGCCCAGCTTTCTTGGGTCAACGCGCCAATATCGATGGAGTTGAACCCGGCGGTACGCGCAGAAACGGAAGCAAATGCCGCCGAGAGCATTGTATCAGTCACTGGCATGGGGCCGAGGGTTGCCGAGTTGGACCACTCGAACAGCAGCAGCGTGAAAAAACCGCCGAGCAGCAGGATTGCCGTTCCAGACAGGGTGAGCTTGGTATGCAGCGACCAATGGCGGGGGTCGTTGAACCGGCTGCGCAAGTCATTCAGTACGGGAAAGCCGATGCCGCCAATAATGATCGCAGCCATGACTGGCAGCAGGATCGAAGCATCCGAGGCGTAGCGCATCAGGCTGTCGGGATGAATGGAGAAACCCGCGTTATTGAATGCCGATACCGCATGAAACAGGCCGTTCCACGCCGCATCCGTCCATGGCAGGTCATAGGCCAAGTGTAATCTGAGTGTGAGCCACAGGGTCAGGATGAGTTCCAAGGTGAACGTCACCACCAGCACCAGCTTGGCCACGCTGGCGATGTCGCCCAAGCCCAATGAACGTGACTCGAACTGTGCGACCATTTTGGTGCGTAGACGAAAGCCGCGGTTGACCATCAAGCCCAGCAAGGTCGCCACCGTCATGATGCCGAAGCCGCCGAGCTGGACCAGGAGCAAAATCACCGCTTGGCCGAAGGTCGACCAGTACGTACCGGTGTCCACCACTGCCAGCCCGGTAACGCAGACGGCCGATACTGCAGTGAAGAATGCAGTCACCCAAGGGGCGGCGATACCCTCGGCGTGGGATATCGGCAGCATCAGAATGGCGGTGCCGGCCAGTATCGCGGCCAGGAAAACTAGGGCGACAACCCTGGCTGGATGAAGCAGTAATTTCATTTGGCATCAAGACTCATGTCGTGAAAAGGAAAAGGGGTTTGCGGAGCAATGGACCCAAAAATCAAAGTAGGCCCTAATCTAGGTTAGGTCACAGATCGTCATGGGGGTTACGCAGTGGCCGCAGCTCACCTCGGGCGACCTCTTCCGGTACCGCGAAGGAGTACCGCCCCAGCATATTGATGTGCTCGAAGATCAGCGGCGACAACCGAGCCAGGTCCTCGTCCTGCACCAGGTAGCCGTGCTGCCTTAGCCGTTCTACGGCCACCGTCATATAGAGGGTGTTCCACAGCACAATGATGTTCACAACCAGTCCCAAGGCGCCGAGCTGGTCTTCCTGGCCTTCGCCGCGATTCAGCTGAGTCAGGGTGGCGCGGCGCTTGGACTCATCATCGATGTATGTCAGCGTGTGCAACGTTTTCTCGATCCGCCCAAACTCTGCCAGTGCTTGGGCCAGGCGAGTCGGACGATCCCCCGTTTGCAGAGTGCGCATGATGCCGGTCGCCGGCACCCGACCGAGCTTGAGTGACCCCGCCAAACGCAGTAAGTCGTCCCAGTGCTCGGCGATCAGGTCGAGTTTGACCGACTGGCGCGCCAGGCCGTTGAGCTTGCCGTAATCCGCTTCTGGGCGGGTACGCCAAAAGCGGGTGCCACCGACATCGGCCAGACGCGGGCAGAAGTGATAACCGAGCAGGCGGAACAACCCGAACACCACATCGCTGTAGGCACCGGTATCGGTCATGATTTGTGTTGGCTGCAATTCGGTCTGTTGTTCAAGCACGACCGCAAGCAATACCAGGCTGTCGCGCAAGGTACCGGGCACCGTAATGGCGTTCAGACCGGAGAATTGGTCGGATATCAGGTTGTACCAAGTGACGCCCCGACCGGTACCAAAATACTTCGGATTAGGGCCCGCATGCACGGTGCGCACCGGTACGACGAAACGCATGCCATCGGCGGAGGCCACTTCGCCGCCACCCCAGACCTGAGCCAGCTCCAGTTGGCTTTGCGCAGCCACCAAAATGGCATTAGCTGCTGACAAAGTGTCGTCACGAAGATAGTTCTGGCTCACCCAGGACAGCCGGTCACGGCGAAGTGCTTGGTTATCATTGCGGATCAATGGTTCTAGGCCGGTGTTGCAGGCTCCCCCTAGAAGCACCGCACACAGGCTGGTTACCAGGTTATCGGCCCGTGCATTACGCTCCGACACATGAGTGAAGGCCTCCGCGAAGCCGGTACGGGCAGCAATTTCCAAGAGGATTTCCGGCAAATCGACACGCGGCATCAGGTCGGCTACAGCGGCACGCAGTTGCAGCAGCGAATTCGGTTCCTCCAGCTTGTCCAGAGCCCCAAGGGACAATTCGGTCCTGCCCTCAGCGTTCTCGCTCAGCTGAATGGCCGGGTTGTCGGGCAGGCGTGCGGCGACCGCCTGCCATGTTGCATCTAGTTCGACAGACAAGGCATCCAAGGTGGTTTTGGCATCGAGGGTCAGGCCCAGCGATCGGCAGATGATCGGTCGTGCCGTCAGCCATTCAGCACCATCGAGCAGGCCTATACGCGGGTCGGCATAACGCCAACTGGGTGAAACAAAGACATCGCGGCGACGTAGGGCGGTGCGCAGTGCATCAAGCGTACAGAATACATAGGCCCCCATGTCGAGGGAGCCATCTTCGCGGGTGATGTGCTGTTGCCAAGCTTTGGCTACGATCTCCTGCGGCGCATCATCTTCCGGTTTCCTACGAGGTAGATTCAGTTGCAACCAGTCCAGACTGGCCGCCACTCCCTTACCAGCCGGGCTGAAGCCGAAGCGAATATGCTTCAGCAGGTCGGGCAGAAAACGGCGCACGCTGCGATAGCGCTCCCCCAGGGCGAGGTAATACACATCGTTGGCCGGACGGATCAACGCGGTGACCTCTTCGAGGGCTTTCTCCAGCGTGATACGTGGCAGGTCATTGAACAGCCGGGCACGGACGTTGTCATCGCTGATAGAGCTATCCAGCATGACCTTGCATGCGGCAGCTAGCAGTGCCGCCGAGCGATCCAAGTCTTTTAGACTACGCAACCGAGCTTTCTTGTCGGCCCTCTCTGCGTTGCTGAATAGGTCACGCAGTAAGGCTTCCAGAACCTCCAAGGCGTCGTCATGCGCAGTCGCCTCCAGACAAAGCGCAAACGCCACCAACGTTGCCATCCGCCGCGATGCCGGCAGCCGGTTGATCGCGGTGACCTTGGCCGTGTTAGCAAAGCGTGCCAGGGCCGCGATTCGGCTGGGTGGGATATGCGCCGCTGCGGGCAAGGTGATGCCGATGCCACGCACGTCATCGAGTCTGCGCAGCGCCCGGATCAGTGCGGGTCCGCTGATCATCACCGGGCCGGAGCGCAATTGATCCAAGCGGGAGTAGCGGTTGCCTTCGGCCACGACCAGCAATTCTTGCAGGTGCTGTCTCTGTTCATCGGTGACGCTGCGACCCAACGTGAGCCAGAGGCGCTGGCTGCGCAGTTGGGCGATAAACCGCTCCAGTACAGTGACGCCAGGCAGTAATACCTTGTGCGTCAGCAACCAGGTCGTCGCCCGGTTGAACAACTCACCAGGACGATCCGTTCCTGTTCAGCAGAGCGCATACAGCCAGCGAGCAAGTCGAAAGCCGACGCTGGAGTCAGCAAACACCCGATAACCATAACGCTCCTGAATCTCGCCGGCATGACGTTGGCGTTGACGGGTTTCGGCATAGGCCAAGATGCAAGTCGGATCATTAATTCCGATCTGACGACTGAGCGCTTGCAGCACCTCATCCGGAACGGCTGAAAAGTCTTCAGGGAAGGTCCCAAGATAGCGGACGCTGGTCAGTTGCGTGGCGTAGCCAAGACGGTTGTGTTCGCCGCGTAGCGGCAGCAGGGTTTTGTGGTCGTCATCACTCAGATGGAAATAGCGTTCGAGCTCTTCGCGGCTAGGAGGATCGACATAGCGACCAAAGTCGTCACGTTGCTCTTGAGTCAGAAAGCCAACCGGCATCTATTACAGTATCTCGGTGCAGAACACGGCGGGGGTGACAATCCGCGTGCGTTCGATATGCCCGAGTTGCAAAAGGCCTGCACGACGATCACCGGTTACCAGATAGTCCGCATTACCCGCCAAAGCCATGGCCAACAGAAAGGAGTCATCCGGATCATCGGCTACAACCTCAATGACCAACCGCTCCAGTACCATCGCCCGTTACAGGTTATTGATCATGGCACCCACTTTGGCCGGCTGCAGGATAGCCTGAAGCTTGGGGTAACGACTGGCACGACGAATTTCATCGAGCTGTGCCCGTGAGGTCACCACGTCGAAACGTGCCGCCCGCCAAGCCCGGTAGATGGCATCAGGCGCGCCATGCGGCGAGATCAGTGCGCTAAACAAGATGTTGGTATCCAATACGACCCGCATCAGCGCTTGCGTGCCCAGTCGAGCGCTTCATCAACCGCTTCGGTCAGTTCTGCCTCACTCAGATGGGCATTGGAAGCCTTGGCCTGTTCGGCGCTCAGTTCCAGGATGTGTGCCCGCACCGCTTCTTCGATGAAGCGCGACAGGTCACCCTTGCGGCCACCACCTTGGCTGGCCAGAAACATGCGGAGCGATTGGTCGGTGTCGGTAGAGACCGCGACGTTCCAGCGAGTGGTGTTCATGATTTCCCCAATATTCGGTGCATGTGTGTTTATACACCGTCGTCCTATCGCGTCGCAACGGTTCGATAAAACCTTCGTTTTGTCGAACTTTAACGAGGCATGACCATGTTCGTTAACCTGACCATGTTACGGTTCAAATAACTGGTACGCTTAATCAAAGTTCAATTATTACTAATGCAGTCGAGTAAACGGTACTTTTGATGAAAATCGGATATGCGCGGGTGAGCACTCGGGATCAGAAAGCCGACCTCCAGGTCGATGCCCTTAAACAGGCCGGGTGTGAACGAATCTATCAAGACATTGCCAGCGGCGCGAAAAGCGCTCGCCCGGAACTCGACAAGTTACTGGCCAACATACGAGCGGGCGATGCCGTGGTGATCTGGAAGCTGGATCGCCTCGGGCGCTCGCTCAAGCACCTGGTCGAACTGGTCGGTGAACTGGCGGCGCGCCAGGTCGGCTTGCAGAGCCTGAATGACCCCATCGATACCACACACGCCCAGGGTCGCTTGGTGTTCAACCTGTTTGCCTCGCTGGCCGAATTCGAACGCGAGTTGATCCGCGAGCGCACCCAAGCGGGTCTCTCGGCCGCACGGGCGCGTGGCCGCGTCGGTGGCCGTCCGAAAGGGTTGCCTGCCAAGGCCGAGGCCACGGCCATGGCAGCCGAAACCCTGTACCGCGAAGGACGCCTGAGCGTCAGCGCCATCGGTGAGATGGCTGCACATCTCCAAGAGCACACTGTACAGCTACTTGCGCCATCGTGGTGTTGATATCGGGACGTATCAGAAGAGCGCCGAACCGCGGGCTCAGCAGCGCAATGTCGTGTCGCCGGCAGAGTCGGCCGTTGAACGGGTTGCCACCGTTACGTTGCGTTTGGCGGTGGAGAACAACAGCAAGTTCGTGCGCGGTCGGAAGAGGGCCAAGGAGAACATTGAGCGCTATTGCCTGGAGCCATTCGGCGTGAAGCGCCTGGAGTCGGGAAACTATGAACTGACAGTTCCCTATCAGAGCGACGAGGAATTGGATAAGGCGGTGCATAACCTGCTGAGCGAGATCAGTCAGGAAGCCGAGATGCGCAACTGCTTTATCGAGGTAGATGCCTGGGAAGAAGGTACTGAACGACGCTGGTAGGGCTTAAGTGCACTTTCGTCGGGTAACAGCAGCGCATTACTGCGCCGCCGTCCCCTAAGAACCGGACATGAGAGTCGCCCCTCATCCGGCTCAAGCCGTTCAACAGCACCGTCGTCTGGTACCGGGCAATTAATCAACGTCCATCGCGGCTCGACGTCGGGCAAAGTAAGACGACCACGCAGGGTCAAAGGGATTAGCCAAGCCACGTATTTTGACATGCCGAACGATTGGAATCGTCGACGCGCGAAAAAGCCACCATCGTTGGACAATACCTCCGACTTTGGTTTGCGCAGCAAATACCCAGTTTTGGTACCTCACTGTGTGGAAGTATCTCTGTCTTACCCAGCCTGCGCCTTTATTGGGATGCCGGCGCAGGGCCCATGTCCATAAGAGACGCCAAATTTGAGCATCTATCGATGAGAATAGAGACTTGGATACCACATGGCGGTGATACATCGCCCAACCGCGAATGATCGGGTTGAGCTGTAGGATCAGATTCGCCTGTGTGGCACTCTTGTTGTTCTTTACGATTTCCCTAACCTTCCCCCGGTGTCAGGATAGTTGTCGCCTCTCCGGTTTTTCCTGAAAAAGCATATCGGGGGCGGAAAGAGACTGGTCGTGCCGTACTATTCACCTGAACGCAGAGCCGCATTACTTAAGATGCTGCTTCCCCCGCTGAACCTGTCGATGGCCGAGGTTTCCCGGCGCGAAGGGGTCAGCGAAATGTCTTTGTCCAACTGGCGCAAGCAGCTCAGTTCTGAAGGAAATGCAGTGTCCGAAAACAAGCCGTTGACCGAGAACTGGTCAGCCGAAACCAAGTTTGCTGTCGTGCTTGAAGCCGCCGGTTTGTCCGAGATCGACTTGGGCGAATATTGCCGCCGCAAAGGCCTTTACCCCGAGCAGATCACGGCCTGGCGACAAGCGTTTATCGCTGGCCAGAAGTCGGAAAAAGCCCAGCAAATAGAAGACCGCGAACAGTCTCGTAAAGATAAGAAACGCATCCAGGAACTTGAGCGCGAACTGCGCCGCAAAGACAAGGCGCTGGCTGAAACAGCCGCGTTATTGGTGCTGCGGAAAAAGCTCAACGACTACTGGGGGACCGACAACGAGGACAACTGACGTCTTTGCCAGAACGGCACTTACTGGTTGACTGGCTGAGCGAAGCGGTCGCGGCGGGAGCCAGAAAAATCAAGGCCTGCCGGGAAATCGGTCTATCGCTGCGGACCTTGCAACGGTGGACTGAAACAGACGTTATCCAGGCCGATGCCCGAACGACTGTCACACGGTCAACGCCGCGAAATGCACTGAACGAGGCGGAGCGACAGACCCTTGTGACGCTGTGCAACAGCCCGGAGTACGCTCATCTGCCGCCGAGCCAGATCGTGCCGCGCCTGGCCGATCAAGGGCGCTATCTGGCGTCGGAGGCGACGTTTTATCGGGTCTTGCGGGCGGCGGGTCAACAGCAACATCGAGGCCGTAGTCAGCGCCCCAGGCGGTACGCCGCACCGACGACGCATGCGGCCAAAGGGCCCAATCAGGTGTGGTCGTGGGACATCACGTATCTGCCGTCGCCGATACGCGGCCAGTATTACTACCTCTACCTGATCGAGGATATTTACAGCCGCAAGGCCGTGGGCTGGGAAGTCTACGACGCGGAAAGCGGCGAGAAAGCCGCCGCGTTGCTGCAACGCAGCGTGATCGGCGAGCAGTGTTTACGCGAGCCGCTGGTGCTGCACTCGGACAACGGCGCGCCGATGAAGTCGGTGACGCTGTTGAGCAAGATGTACGAACTGGGAATCACGCCCTCGCGGGGCCGACCGCGGGTGAGCAACGATAATCCGTACTCGGAGTCGTTGTTTAGAACGCTGAAATACTGCCCGCAATGGCCGCAGGACGGCTTTGCCAGTTTGGACGCCGCACGAGCTTGGGTGAGGGATTTCATGCGTTGGTACAACAACGAACACCGGCATAGCCGTATCCGCTTCGTCACACCGGCTGAGCGGCATCGAGGACTGGACCATCAGGTCCTGGCCCGGCGACATGAGCTGTACGAACGAGCTAAAGAGAAAAAGCCGGAACGGTGGTCGGGTCGAACACGTAACTGGGAGCCGATCGGAACCGTGTTGTTGAACCCGGATCGAGAGCAACAGGTTGAGAAAAGAGCGGCATAGTTAGACGGTTGACGCGACAACTACCTTGAAAAACGCCGCCTTGCCCAGCAGCGCCTTCACGCTCTTGTTGGCCGGTTTGATGAGCAGCTTACCTTGGTACTTGCGTACGTTCTGCCCAAGGAAATCAAAACCCTCAGCAATGTGGGTGATCTTGGTTTTCTCTTCCGAGAGTTCCAGTCCCCGGATGGCCATGAACTGCCTGACCGCCGGGAGGACGCTGTGCTCTAGAATTTCTTTCGAGATTCCAGTCACAACAAAATCATCCGCATATCTGACGACGTTAATCTTGGACCTTTCGCGCGCGCGTTTCGTCGGTCCCACGCTGGCATGCACTGCCGCTTCCAGTCCGTCTAACGCCATGTTTGCGATCACCGGCGAAATGATTCCCCCCTGCGGGGTACCGGCCTGTGTCGCAAACAGAGTTCCTTCATCGATAAACCCAGCCTGAA
The DNA here is from genome assembly GCF_059695935.1 of Pseudomonas sp. LBUM1660. Lineage (NCBI taxonomy): Bacteria > Pseudomonadati > Pseudomonadota > Gammaproteobacteria > Pseudomonadales > Pseudomonadaceae > Pseudomonas > Pseudomonas sp. LBUM1660. Next base: position 137,652 of record NZ_CP166796.1, read on the forward strand.
GCCATCGCCGCAGGATCGTCTTATCCATCGGTATATTCTTGAGCATCCATTCGTGGCTAAAGTTATCGAAACAGCCACGGATATCACCCTCAAGTACCCACACTGGCGACCTACGTTTGGCCAGCGTGATGAAACAATATTCGATGGCGTCGGCGGTCGAGCGGTTGGGCCGAAACCCATACGAGTTTGGATCCGCCAAGCTTTCTGAAACAGGTTCCAGAGCCAGCTTCCACAGTGCCTGCATTGATCTGCAGAGCATGCGGGGAATTCCCAGCGGACGCTTCTGGCCATTGCTCTTGGGGATGTAGATACGTCGCAGCGGCAACGCACGGTAGCTGCGATGCCGCATTGACTCCATCCCGCTCCACTTGGCCGCCGGGATCGCCCAGATTTTGCCATCGACGCCCGGCGTTCTCTTGCCACGATTTTCTGTCACTCGTTTGACAGCTAACATCTTGCCGCTGTGCGAGCGGGTCAGCAGGTGTTGCAGGGCTTTCACCTTGCCCCACCGGCCTTCCATTGTTGCCTTAGCGATACGCGCCTGGAGTCGTTTCACGTCTTCTTTGATGAGGCCCCAGTTAGCCTGAAGCCACATCCTTTCAGCGTGCGAAGGCGCACCAGTACCGATCGCATCTGTTTTCCCAGCGCTACCAATAACCGTCATCTGCTTTCCTTCGAGTAACGATTAATCAAGTTCTCTCGCCATGAATGACCCTACGGAAGTCTGCCCACTTTCGAGTCGAGCAATGTTTCAGCCCGTATCCCGCCCATTACAGGCGGGCCTTCGCTTTTTCCGCATTCCTTTACCCGCAGCACCCACAGCGTTCCTTGCGGTTCGCCTGCCGTTTCCGGCGGCACTACGGGCTTACCCTGTTCCGCCTGAATTTCTGAGCGGGGCGGACCCCTCCTGTTCGCCGGCGGCCTACTGTCCATGATGCCCCAGGAATAAAGGGGTCATACCTGGCCGCGTACCGTTTTGGTTCAAGCCTGTCAGCACATTTGGCTTGTTGAGCATGACGACGTTTAACAGAGGTTCACATGTGTTGGTCGTAGCCGCTCGTTCCTAGCCCCTCACCACCGTTGTGCTGGTAGATTCCGCTTCCCCTCACGGATAGGCGTACCGAAAATCGGCGGGTACATTGTCCCCGGAGCTTCACACCGGGCTGTTACCGGCCCCGCATGTCCAGGTAGGAAACGGTTGATGGAACAACCGGTTTCATCAAGAGAAAAACTCTCCAGTAAAACAGAAATTCAGACGACCTCAGGTCGCACTGTTCCATTGCTCCCCGAACCCCCCACCACCAATAAAAACCCCGCTCGAGGGGGGATTCAATTAAAGGGGCCGCGTTGGATCTATTGCCGTTCCCGGTAGGTGCCTCCAAACGACTGCTCAGAGGCTTAAGGGTTCAGGAAACAGCTTTCTGCGCTTTAGCAATGGAACGGCTGCGTAGCCAGTTGAAGCAAATAGCGAGAATCAAGGCGAAACCGACATAGCCCAACAGCGGATAGACAGTGCCAACTAACTTGCTGAAACCGCCTAGGCTCAAGCCCAGGCCTATGCATACCGTGACCGCGCTAATCAACTTGAAGCGGCTAGTTTCAGGCCTGGCGAAGCGGGCGCTGAATGCAAAGAACATCCCCACTGCCGTGCTATAGACCATGCAAACCAGTGCCACCGACATCACCACCGAGAGAATTGGCGAGATACGCCCTGCGAGTGCCAGGGAAGGCATTTCGATGCCTTGCAACTGGTTGATGTTAGCAAACAGGCCGATGTTCAATAGCAGGATCAACGCGCCTAGACCGAGACCACCGAGTACGCCACCGAATGCGGCAGCCTTAGGTTGTTTGGTCATGCCACCAATGACAGCTAGCATCGGGAAGCCTACGGCGATGTTGAAAGATGCGTAAAGCAAGGCGCCCACAAACCAGTTGCCAGTGACCGTTTCGTTTTTCTCACGAGCAATCGCGTCGAGGGTCTCGAGCGGGGCGTTGTAACTGAAGATCGAGTAAATGGTGATGATAAGCACCATCGCCAACAGGAAAGGCATTACCGCGCTGATCAAGTCGATAATGCGCTTCACGTTCATGCACAGCGTGACGATCACCAATACCGTCATCAGTACGCCACCGAACAAGGGAGGCAGATCGTACTGCTGGGCAAAGATCGAACCGCTGCCGGCCAGCATCACTACGCCGACACCGTACAGGAAGAAGGACAGCACCACGTCGACGACCAAGCCGATGTGTACGCCGAACAGAATGTAGAGAACTGCCTTGTGCGAGCTCGCTTGCATCCTCGAACTCATTCGGGCGATCTGCATGCCGAGGAAGGCAAACATCAAACCGCTTACCAAAGTGCCGACAATACCTATGAGCCCATAGCCGGTGAAAAACTGAATTACCTCCTGCCCGGAGGCAAAGCCACCACCAATAACGATGGACATGTAGGCAAGGGCAATCTGGATCGATTTTTTATTCATTAAGCTACGTCCCTGAATTCAAAGAATAAATGCAACGCTTGAAACGAGAGGCAGAGAGCCAGCCACCGGTAGAATCCAGGCTCTCAAAGCGCAGATGACCACGCCTTACCGGCAGCTGACTCAGGGCCATCCTGCGGTATATGACGGCCCAGAATTTGTCCTAATTTTGCCCTAAACCTCTTTACCACTACTGCCATGTTAGGGGGGGCTAGATGGCTATGGGCAATAAAGCAGGAGGTTAGAACCCCTGGCCAACTCAGTTTTCCGTGCTGAATCCAACACAGTGATACGGAAACTGGTACGGTATTCTGCCTCTGCACTGAGAAGGAGGTTGGCGCTCGAACCTACCCTGGAACACCACCGCAAAAGTACGCACATCACCAACATGCAAGCTTTCCCAAAAGCACAACAGCCACTTCCACTATTTGCGCCACAAAGCAATAAAATCATCAATATAAATAAACGCATGTAGTGGTACTGCTGCGACGGCAGGAATCAAAACTAGGCATCTCAACGCTAAAAGAGACCGACCAAACATCTTTTCATTCTTTGTTATCGATCGACTCACCCAGCAGACAGAGAATTAGCAGCAGGAGTTTCAAGTATCAAACACCCTCCCATCAAATCGACTCATGACATCAGAAATAATCACATCAAAAAGCGAATGAAATTGATCTTCAATAGGGTCGATTGGGCAATACACTGAGACGGGGGTACGCAGATCCACGCTCACTTGCAATTTTTTTTCGTCGTACCGCATCCGAATATCGTAGCCAACATGGTATTTTGGAAGGCTATTTTGGTTGCGATCTATGGTGAATCTCAGAACGAAACATAATTCGAGCTGGTCGTTTCCACACAACAAGTTAGGCGTGAGCTCCTTAAAGAGTTCGTCTTCCCAGATACCAAGAGCAATGTAGTCATGGGCTACACCGTCACTATCTTTCCAGGTAGACGGTTCCAAACCCAAATAACCAGGAAACTCAAATGCCAATTTTCCTGCCAGACGCTGTAGCTCCTGCCAATATTTTGAACGCTGCCCGCAAAACTCTGAGTATCGCTCTCTGATCTGATCGTACTTAGCCACTCGGCAAATCCCTCTACTAGGTAAGGTTAGATTATTCTATTCGTTAACTCCTCTTTTCCAATTCATGGAAGTGTGTCCGCATGTATCAACACCCAAGGGTTATTTGAGAGATCATAGCTTGAAACGAACCACCGGATCATCAGCATGTGGCTGACGAGAGTTTCAAGAGCGTTTCCGACACTGTCTTCATGGGAAGGCTGTGGAAATCCAAAGAAAAACACCATTACCACGCCAAATATATTGAGCGTCAATCCAATCAGATTTAAGTATTGTGCGGTCATCGTCTACACCTAGGAAACGTCAGATCAAGACTATAGTCGGAAGCCCGCGCTCATCTTCAGTGGACACTGGGCCAGGTACTGGACATCGCCTGTCACTCGCCCACTTTAAGCACATACTCCAGCCCAACCCCCGCTTCCTTTAACACCCCAGTGGCGCGGTCAAAGAAGAGCTCACCTTGCTCTGATAGCTCATGCTTGCCCAGCACACTGATGACAGGGGACTTGCCAAGCGCCCCCGGAATCTCAGTGTAAATTTCGCCGCTTTCGATGAAGGCTACGTACGTGTTGATTTTGTCTTGAAGCAGTTGCAGGTGTTCGCCCTGCTCGATTTTGTCAGCCCATCCAAGGTGGTCAGAGATACCGAGAACAATCTTGCTGTGATCCCATTTCGGGATGCCCCACATGTCGATGATATTAGTTTCTGTTACGGACATTGCAGCTCCTTAAATTCTGTTGGTTACTTCGGTCGCAAGATGTCTACACGGGCAGGCGGGAGAACTGTGCCACCGGGAAAGCCAAGTTTACCCTTGCCGACAATGACCCCACCGCTCTGTTCGAGCTCTGGAAACGCCTGCTTCTGATTGCGTGTCAGTGGTGCTGTGTGGGAGGCCTTGCATTCGACACAGGCGATATCCCCGTTCGAATCTCTACCAATCATATCGAGACGGGTTCTGGTGCCGCTTTCAGTTTTGATTGTGACCTGTTGAGCTGACTCGTCCATTTCTTCCGAAAAACCACCATAGGCTTTGTCTTCGAATTCAACTCCAGCAACCTTGTTCTTCTCCAACTGCCTCCTGAGCACAATGTAGATTGGCTGAATGCCCGAGTCAGGAAACCAGATAATTGCATCTTGGAATTTTGGTGGGTGTGCAGGATTCGCCAGCAATGTGTCTGATTGAGCTGTCGGCGGATACACCCATACAGGAGGTAACTGTGGGCCGCCTTCCAGTGCAGGAATACTCAGTACACCATCAGGTATTGCCGCTGGTATCCAAGTGAGGCCAATGCCGTTACCGATGTCAGCAACGAAATTATTGCCCTCTTTCTTGCCCTCAATGACGCGGACGTTTTCCCAATCCGTTTTGCCGCATGTGTAGTATCCGTATGCGTTTACAGAGCCGTCAGGCAAGGTCTTCACATTGAAACGAACACGAGTGCGGCCAACATCAAGGGCGGCGTACTGATCGTCTTTATAGAAGGCACTGTCAGGCGAAATGCTGGCGATCGGTATCAGTAACCCGACAATGCCCGTTACAAAGCCAGCAGCAACGCCTGATCCTTCCAGCAGACCCAGTGACAGCGATCCGCCAAGACGTTGAGCGATCGCACTGCCAGTAGCAGACCCACCAACCATTTGAAGGGGTGTCCCTTGAGCGGTAATCGCTGCTCCAGTTCCCAGGACTGCCCATAGGTCATAGGCGGACAGTTTCTCAACCGGGACAAATCCCCCCGAGGTGTTGTGATTGATTTCACCATGAGGGAGATTGCAACTCTTGGCGAACAAATAACCTTTCGTCTCGGGCTTGGCTTCTACATCACTAGGTTGTTTGACGTAGCAATCTTCATACGCCTGTTGCCGGGCAGCATTTCCTCATACGGCAGTTGTCTGGCATCACGCTCGGCAATTTCGGTTGGTGTCATGTCACGTAGATAACGGACACCATTACCACCGCCACCACCTCCACCTCCACCTCCACCTCCACCTCCACCTCCACCAGCATGTTGCCATACCTGTGGCATGTCCTTATTACTCGCCATTGAGCGTCCTGTTTCGCCGTTTAAGTGCGTCAGGACGCTATCCCATGCTGGCTTGGCGTGTCTGTAGGACGATTCTGAAGAATTGTGAAAAGCCCTCTGTTACTTCAATAGATTTTGGGAGGCGGGGAAATAAGCACTTTAATGCGGCGGATGAATCGAATGAATGGTCGCGGTAGGGATGGCAGTTACCTGCCACCCCCCGCACAGATCCGTACGTGCGGAACTACCGCATACGGCTCCTGCCTTGGGTACGTGACGCGAAGCGATCCTCAGGGTAAGGATGTGCATTTCTGGGTCTAGGTATATAGAGGTCGGCAAGCCGTCCGTAGCGTGACCACTGGAGTCGGTTACGCTGGCTGCGTCGCTTGAGGGCTTGCCGCCATAGACGGCATACCGCCAACCGAAAACCGCCAAGGCGTATCAGATTTCCCGGCACCGCGTGGTAATTGAAGTATCCACTGACAACTCGGTTAAGCCACTGACCCACGACTCGAACAGGCTCATGACGTCGGCGTTTCAGCTCATCCCGAATAGCCAGCAGCGTTGCACGCATTCGCTTCTTTACCGTCAGTCGCAGAATTTGAAAACCACCGCTTCTGTTGGTACTACAGCAGTGCGTGAATCCCAGGAAATCAAACGTCTCCGGTTTACCTAACCCTCGCTTCCTACGATTTCTCGCAGCAAAACGACCAAACTCAATAAGCCGTGTCTTCGAGGCGTTGAGGGATAAACCGAACCTGGCCAAGCGTTCCTGCAACTGTACCAGAAACTGCTGAGCCTGCCATTGCGTCCTGAAACCCACCACGCTGTCGTCTGCGTAGCGCACAACAATCATATCGCCACGGGCGTGGCGCTGGCGCCACTGCCTTGTCCACAGATCCAGCACGTAGTGAAGATAGATATTCGCCAGCAACGGCGATATCACTGCGCCTTGGGGCGTCCCCTTGGTCGCAGCCACCCTACGGCCATCCTCTATTATTCCCGCCTGAAGCCATTTGCAGATGAGTCCGAGCATGCGTCGGTCTGCAATCCGGTGTCCTAGAAACATCAGCATCCATTCATGGTCGATCTCATCAAAGAACGACGTGATATCCGCATCCAATATCCAGTTCACCTTCTGACCCTTGAGCGCGACCGTTAACGCATCCAGCGCATCGTGCTGGCTACGTCCCGGCCGAAATCCATACGAGAATCCTAGAAAGTCTTCTTCATAGATCGCATTCAGAACAGTAACAACTGCCTGCTGTACAACCTTATCCTCCAACGAGGCAATACCCAGCGGACGCTGCCTGCCGTCAGCTTTGGGTATATAGACCCAAAGCGACGGCGTTGCCCGATAGGCTCCACTGTGAAGCCTTGCGTGCAAATCGGTCACCCGCTGGAGAAGACCTTCCTCATATTCTCGCCACGACATACCGTCCACGCCCACCGCCACATCGCGGCGAAGCGCATAAAAGCTCTGCGCCAATAATTGCGGTGTAACGTGGTGCAGCAATGCCGTGAACTGCATGCCCTTATTCCTTCGGGCTGCTTTCACGTACACCTTCAAGCCCCATCGACGCGCAACTGATCCGGCTCTGTGTCCGGGGCACGGGGGAAGTGTCGGTGTTTCCCTTGGCTACGTCCCTTTCCTCCACCCTCTCCGCAGGGCTTGACCCCTTGTTCGACGGTTTCTCAGGTACTACGGACGTATCCGACTTCTCAGCAACGTAGACAGCAGGGTTACGGCTTTTGGCCTTTCCTGCTCCGCCCGGTGCTTGCGCACTGGGCATTGCCGAGATCTCCCAGTTTCTGTGCGAAGGACTTCCCGACGTGCACAGGGTCTCCGACCGCGCGGGATCAGAGCATGACTGGCGTATAACGCCATGCTCCGTATTACCTTCTGCTTCGCATAACAGCATCGGCATCCCGGATTCCTGATTACGCGGCTCAATGGCTGGCCCATCGGCTTCCCCTGTCAACGCTTCACCCTGCACCTCGCGGCGCAGCATGCATGACTCGGGGTCTGGTTGATTCGCCATTTCTTACCAGTATCGAACTTTCATCGACTATCCTCCGCCAGCTTTAACTGGCGCACTAAGCGTCCGGCCAACGCACCTTTCTGACACTTTCGCTTGAGGCGATGGTGTCCACCAAAACGTGGACACCATCGCCCTTATCGTCAGGATCGCCATGCGCCAAAGAACTTCTTATCCAAAACCTTTTAAAGCCCAAGTCGTCCAGAAATGCCTGCAACCCGGCGTGTCCATGGCCAGTGTAGCCCTGCGCCATGGCATCAACGCCAACCTCGTTCGAAAGTGGATACCCACTTATCGTGATCGTCAGGCGCCAGCGTTGCCCGCTTTCGTTCCGCTGAAACTAGAGCCCGCGACGCGGCCCGATCAGCAAATGCTTGTCAGCATCGAAATTCCTTTCAGGCAGCAAAAACTTACCGTGAACTGGCCATCCTCCGACCCTGAAGGGTGCGCTCGTTTTATCCGTGAGCTTGCCCAGTGATCCGCGTGGACGCCATTTGGCTTGCCACCGAGCCCATGGATATGCGCGCCGGTACCGAGACTGCATTGGCCAGGGTGATCGCGGTATTCGGTGCGGCGAAGCCGCACTGCGCTTATCTCTTTGCCAATTGCCGCGCCAACCGGATGAAAGTTCTGGTGCACGACGGTGTAGGGATCTGGCTTGCAGTGCGACGACTAAACCAAGGCTAGTTTCACAGGCCCGGCATCCGTCGCGGATCGGAAGTTGAACTCGATAACGAGCAACTTCAGGCCTTGGTGCTGGGTTTACCTTGGCCGCGGGTCGGCGCGGGCGGCTCGATCACAGTGCTTTAGCACCGGCTATTAGCCTATCGGTTTATCGCCGCTGACGGCCCGCTCTGGCACAATCAGCGGCATGACTTTCACGCCCAATCTCGACCAGATGACACCGGAACAGCTACGCACCTTGGCCCAACAGGCCATGCAGCTAATGTCCCAGGTCGACTCCATGGGCCAGAAAATCCACCGCCTTGAAACGGTCAACGAGCAACTCGCTCATGAGATCGCCATCCTCAAGCGACACAAATTTGCCAAACGTAGCGAGCAGTTGAGTCCTGACCAAGGCAGCTTGCTCGACGACCTGCTCGATACTGATATCGCGGCCATCGAAGCCGAGCTGAACGCGGTCAATCCGCCACCTGCACCGGCCGAGCCACGCCAGAAACCCAGGCGTGCGCCGCTGCCGCCGCAGTTTCCACGCACCGTGATCCGTCACGAGCCCGAGAACACCCAGTGCGCCTGCGGCTGCCAGCTTCAACGCATCGGCGAAGACGTCAGCGAGAAGCTCGAATACACGCCCGGCGTGTTCACCGTCGAACAGCATGTGCGCGGGAAATGGGTCTGCCGCCAGTGCGAAACGCTGATCCAGGCCCCGGTGCCGGCTCAGGTAATCGACAAGGGCATCCCGACCGCAGGCCTGCAGGCTCATGTAATGGTGGCGAAGTTCGCTGACCACTTGCCGCTGTACCGGCAAGAGAAAATCTTTGGCCGAGCCGGCTTGATGATCGCCCGCTCGACGCTCGCGCAATGGGTTGGACAAACTGGCGTGCAGCTCCAGCCTTTGGTCGATGCGTTGCGTGAAGCGGTGCTGGCCGAGGGTGTAATCCACGCCGATGAGACCCCGGTTCAAATGCTCGCGCCAGGCAAGAAAACCCACCGCGCGTATGTTTCGGCCTACAGCACCACGCCGTTCTCGGCACTCAAAGCCGTTGTTTACGACTTCAGCCCAAGTCGGGCGGGCGAGCATGCGCGCAACTTCCTCGGCTCTTGGAACGGCAAGTTGGTGTGTGACGACTTTGCCGGCTACAAAGCAGGCTTCGAGAAAGGCATGACCGAAATCGGCTGCATGGCTCATGCCCGCCGCAAGTTTTTTGATCTGCACGTCGCGAATAAAAGCCAGTTGGCCGAACAGGCACTTCACTCGATTGGCGGCTTGTACGAAATTGAACGGCAAGCGCGGGACATGAGCGATGAAGATCGCTGGCGAATACGGCAAGAAAAGGCAGCAACGATCCTTGAAACGCTGCACAACTGGATGCTGGCCCAGCGTGATCTTGTGCCCAACGGATCAGCAACGGCCAAGGCTCTGGATTACAGCCTTAAACGCTGGGTAGCGCTGACTCGATATCTCGAGGACGGCGCTGTGCCCATAGATAATAACGCAGTCGAAAATCAGATAAGACCGTGGGCACTTGGACGCTCGAACTGGTTGTTCGCTGGTTCGCTACGCAGTGGTAAGCGAGCAGCGGCAATTATGAGTCTGATCGGGGAGCTAGCAGAATTCGGAAAAGATCGTACGCTAAGCATTCGCGCAGATTTGTGATAATATGAATACATTTATCACATAGGAGCCTTAGACATGGCCACTTCCATTCGCTTGGCACCCGAAACCGAGCAGCGCCTAGATTTTTTGGCGACAAGCACCGGGCGTACCAAGGCGTATTATCTGCGCGAAATCATCGATCATGGCCTGACTGACCTTGAGGATTACTACCTCGCGGCTGAAGTCCTGGAGCGTGTCCGTAAAAATACAGAGGTCGTTCACTCTGCTGCGGACGTGAGGAAAGACCTTGGCCTGGACGATTGATTACACCGACACGGCCAAAACACAGTTGCGGAAGCTCGACAAGCAGTCAGCGAAGCGCATTCTTGACTATATGGATGAGCGGGTGTCCAGCAGGGATGATCCGAGAACTGCTGGCAAGGCGCTTACAGGCCCATTGGGTGGCTTGTGGCTGTATCGCGTAGGAGACTTCCGGGTAATCTGCGAGATTCAGGACGGCGCCTTACGGATACTGGTTGTACAGCTTGGCAACCGTCGAGAAGTTTACCGCTGAAACCAACGTAACCCGCTGTCGCGTCCAGTTGAAGTACACCTCAACTGGGCGTCAGTCGGCTCACTGACATCACGTCAGACTAGGGCCGCCTTCTGCATTATCTGACGCCTAAACGTCAAACTCTATGGCCTCAACCTGACAGGCCGCATGCTTAGCGTACGATTTTGTCCGTTTCCTCTACCGTCCCCTGATCCAGTCAGCACGTATGAATGGGCATGATCCGTATGCCTATCTCAAAGATGTGCTGATGCGGCTGCCGACGCAGCGTGGCAGTGAGATCGGCCAACTGCTACCGCATCAATGGATGCCCGTCTGAGTCACGCAAGGTGACTTCGGCGAGCGCTTATCACCAATGTCGTCTTGACCCACGATCTCGGAGCCGACCTCAAAACTAGAACGCTATCGGCCAAGCACGCTCTCGAACCAATTGCAGTCCTGAAACTGGGCAGTAAACTCAAGCAGCTCTCGGTTGATCTGGTCAACTGTTCCAACTATCCCGCTCTCAGCCAATGAATAGGCATCTTCGAAATAGCCGCACAGGCTAAGAGCGTCAGGAAAGTCGTAATTCGACCGAAACCAGGATTGGTACAGTCCTTCTGCTAAGACCTTTCCAAAATCAGGATCTACAAGGAGTTATTCATGTGCCTTGGCGAGCACATAGGGCAATACCTCCGCGCGGCTCAAGGAGGGCGTCCCGACTCGAAGTAACTGACTTGCAACGTCGTACCGATTCGAGTCTCTCATCAGTGCAAGCTCTATCAGTTCGTAGGCCGGATTTTCTCGTGCAATGATCTGATCATCCGCCCATTGCACAATGTCCGAGACCTCAAGGACACGTAGCTCTAACGCTTCTCTTAGGTAAGCGATCTGGTCATCAACGCTGGGGCTGTAAATGTTCCTTGTCATGCTGCCTTCCCGATTTTCCTACCGGTAACTCTATCCTAATTCAGCGATGAAACCTTGTTGTCTGCTCCGAGAAAACGCAGGTGGTAGAGATTCTAGAAACCGTGCCAACTGGAAGGTCGGGGGTGCAACCTGGTTCATTCCGATATACGTCGTCCTGTCGATCAGGTCGCCAAAAGACGAGTCCATGAGTAGCCTTCCGGGCAACATAACTTCCTGATGGTCTCCTGAGGATACGGCTCGGGAAGGTGTATTGGCCAGACGGTTACTGCAGTACTGCTCATATTTACGACCGACGCATGACCCAAGGCCAGGCAGTCCCTAAGCTCAAAGCTTGAGTTAGCACCGACACGAGACGTGCAACTGGGTTCGACAAGACCGCCTTGAAATTTGATGGTGCCTTGTGCCAGAGGCACGGCGGCTGTAGTGGTCAACTAATCCCGGACAGTGGACTGGCGGAAAGGCTTCAGCCATGCCAAGCTTCTTTTACCCTGATCGTGGCGCCCGCACATGGATAGAGCAGCACAGGCAGCCAGAAAATAATTTTCTAGTCATCACTATGCACGGCGACAGCAACTTTCAGACGACTTACTGACGAGTTTTTTTGTATTGCCGCAGCCAATCCATGAAGGCTGCGCCCGAGAGAGGACCGGAAAATAGGTAGCCCTGGCCAATGGCGCAACCCAAGCGCTGCAACAACGCCAATTGCTCCTGCGTTTCGATGCCCTCGGCAACCAGCTCGATACCCAGCTGGCGAGCCAGGTGCAAAAGACTCTCCACTGCCGCCAATGTCCGAGGATTGTGCGGCATGCTGCGGATGAAACTGGCGTCCAGCTTCAGCTCGGTACAAGGCATTTCACAGACGCGCTGCAAGGAAGAAAATCCGGCGCCAAAGTCATCGATCGAAATCCCACAACCGAGCAAGCGCAGGCGCACCAGGTTCTCGATACTGGTAATAGGTGCCTGCATCAATCCACCTTCGGTCATTTCCAGGATCAGGCTCGCGGCGGGTATCCGCTGCACATCGAGCTCTTTACGAACAGCTTCGACAAGACCGGGCAACGCCAATTGGCTCGCCTCCAGGTTGATCGACAGGCGCATCCCACCGACCAGATGTTGCTCTCGAAAAAATTGCAGGGCTTGTTTGGCCAAAATCCGTGTCATGGAGTTTAGGGCGCCTGCACGCTCCACCGCCTCCAGGAACAGACCGGGAGCCAGGAGCCCATGCTGCGGATGTTGCCAACGTACGAGCACTTCCGCTCCAACCACGTCCAGGGACTGCAGATCGATTTTGGGTTGGTAGAACGGAACGAACTCTGCGCCCAGCACTCCGGTATGCACCTCAACATTCGAGAATGACATTTCAACGGGAGAAGACGAAGGACGCTCTACGACCGGACGATAGCGCTGCATCAGCACTTTCAGTTCGTCAGTGGAGAAGGGTTTGCCTAGGTCACCCAATACCTGATAACCAGAAAGTCGAGCAAGCTGTTGAATGGCCAAGCGCAGGTCAGCTGCAATCGCGCTAGAAATAATCAATGCGGTGATATGGCCAACTTCGTAGGCCTCACGTAAAAAAGCCAAGCCATCGATACCGGGCATCTTAATATCACAGACCAGCACATCAAAATGGCCTTGAGCCCTGAGCATTGTGAAGGCTTGTTCCCCGCTTTCTGCGGCGTACACATGAGTGTAACCGAGCTCTCGAAGCGCCAAAACGAGCATGTGGCGAGTCAGGGCATGATCTTCAAGAATCAGGATCTTGATATCGTTCATAAGTCAGGGCTCTGCACGTATAAGCTGCACTTCCTGAACTCTAGCAACTAAGCCATGGAAGCGAGGCGGTATTTTATCGCGACCCAGAGGCGCGACAGGTGACCAACAAGCCAAAAGGAATCTAACAATAGCGGCCACGCCAAATTCAAGGTGAAAAACGAACACCCCTGAAAAGACAGTCGCACCGAAAAATGTTGTCGTAAGCGTTTCCTGGTGAGGAGGACTGCGAGTGGGCAGCAAGAAACCATGAATGCTGGTGAGCTTCTCTGCTGGCTATGTCCCAATAGGGCCCAAGGGAGGATTTAATGCTGTTTCGCAAGGCGTTACTGTAGGAAAATTCTGAATGAGTATTTTGTCGGGAAGCCTTCAATACAAGCTAGTGAAATGCGCATCCTTCAACCCTCACGCTGCCACCAGTACACCCCGGCGTCTTATAGCGCTCCGGGGGGGGCTTCAATGACGCACGCCGTCGCCGCGCAGCTGCAAGAATGGCTGCTTTATCCAGACCCCATAGGTAGGCATTAAGATCGTCCGAGTGCTAGACCTCGATCCCTCAAGGGGCGAGCGCCGCTTTGGGGGAAACCTTGAGATTGAAAGTAGCAATAGCGGAGGAATTGCACTCGATTGCGACGGCAAGACGTGCCGATCATCAACATCCCGGCACCTCAAGTCCAGCAACAATGGATTCTAGTCAGTAATCAACGCGTCGGGGATGGCCCTATCCTTGTGAGTGGAAGTACGGTCCAGTTGCTCTGCCGTAAGCGAATGGAACGTAATCTTTTGCGGAACCGCGCGACAATGACTTTACCATCTTCGCTACGTGGACCGCTGCTGCGCTCCCACGGCGTCCATTGCTGAATCATCGAGGCTTGCCGTGTTCTGCGTTCGGGTGTCCAACCGCGGGCCATCCCACAGCAGTGAGAGCGAAGAGGCGTAGCTACTCGACAGTTACCTTGAAAAAAACGCCGTTGGAGCGCACGACAGTGTTGTCCGAGCCAGTCATTCAATTCGTCGGAGGGAACATGCCGTTTTGAGCATCGAGCACAGAGGTGCCGTAGGTTGCCTTGAACGTTCTTTTCAAAGCCCGCCCCGCAAGTCACATTCAATTGCACGGATGTGCGTACGGAAGTCACAGATCCGTTGGCCTGATTTGTTGGTACTCGACGTTATAGGTCACGGCACCCCACACTCTCCCTGGAGTGGCGGCGCCAGTAGCTAGGTACTACATGGACGAGCCCCATGAAAGACAGGACACCGTTTCCCCCTTAAGATAAGGGATAGGCAAACGGTTATGTATATGACTAATAGTAGTGATAAGGGTGGGGAGCTGCTGGGCCAGGAGCGTCGTCGCCGTTGGAGCCCAGAGCAAAAGCTGGCGATGGTTCGCGAGAGTCTGCAACCAGGACAAAGTGTTTCGGTCGTGGCCCGGCGCCATGGCGTGAATGCCAACCAACTCTTCCAATGGCGCAAGCTTTATCAGAATGGCAGCCTCTCGGCGGTCAGTGCCGGAGAGACCGTAGTGCCGGCTTCTGAATTGGCCGACGCACTCAAACAGATCCGTGAGTTACAACGGATGCTGGGCAAGAAAACCATGCAAGTCGAGATCCTTCAGGAAGCCGTGGAGATTGCTCGGTCGCGAAAATGGATTGCGCACTCACCCTTGTTGCCGGGGGACGACCTGTGAAGCTGATCAGTGAAAGTCTCGGTGTAGCGCGCTCGCAATTAACGGTTCGACTCAAGCCAGCTGCACGGCCCGCAAGGCGTCGTCCAAGAATGGACGATGCCGCTTTGGTCAAAGAGATTCAGTCTGAAGTCAGTGAGTTGCCCAGCTATGGCTACCGCCGTGTGTGGGGTTTGCTCCGTCGTCGGCGCGAACAACAAAGTCAGGCGCCAATCAACGTCAAACGGGTCTATCGCGTGATGCGCGATCATCAGTTACTGCTGGAGCGTCGAATTAAACAGCCCGGAGTGGCGCGCCGCCATGAAGGCCGCATCGCAGTGGCCACCAGCGATACCCGCTGGTGCTCTGACGGGTTTGAGTTTCGCTGTGAAGACGGCGACAAGCTGAGCGTGACCTTCGCCCTGGACTGCTGCGACCGCGAAGCCATCGGCTGGGTGGCCAGCCCGACGGGGTACAGCGGCGACGATATCCGCGATCTGATGCTGGAAGCGGTGGAAACACGCTTCGGTGAAGAACCGCCTGCCACCCCGGTGCAATGGCTGAGCGATAACGGCTCGGCCTACATCGCTGAACAGACACGCCAGTTTGCCCGACAGATCGGTTTACAGCCGGTGACGACACCGGTGCGCAGCCCGCAGAGCAACGGCATGGCCGAGAGCTTCGTTAAAACGATGAAGCGCGACTACGTCGCGCACATGCCCAAACCTGACCGGGAAACCGCCTTGCGCAACCTGACGGTTGCCTTTGAGCATTACAACGAGGAGCATCCGCACAGCGCTCTAAAATACCGTTCACCGCGGGAGTTTAGGCGTTTGGCAGCGGCATCAATTTAACGGGGTATTGGTGTCCGGTTTAGCAGGGGCCAGTCCAGTTCAGTACATCCTCCTCCCCGCTCTCGAGCTCATCTACATTCCTGTCGAGCACCATTCGATAGCCCACACGACCGATCCTCTCGCGGTACCCAGGCGCCTTGAGCATTCGTCAACGCCCTTGCCTTATTTCGTGCATTTACGGCTGCGCTGCCGGTATCGTGTTCAGCTCAATGCCAAGACTTCTGGACCGGCCGTATGCACAACTACCCCGCTGAATCACTCGACATCCAAGCTCGCTTGTACGGGTTAGACCTGTTGCCGACCCACCTGATGCTGATTGGATCTTTTGTCGTTGCCTACGGCCTCTTCGAGACAACGCTCGAACACGCACTCTGGACACTCTCCGAAACAGATGTGGCGGGTACGCGGCCTTTTACTGAAAGGTTGAAGTCTGAAGACCAATTCAAGATGCTTGGTGGTGGGAACCCCAAACTTAGTGATAAGTGCAACGCAGTGCTGAAGGTAGCTGCGAAAGCCGCGGAAGATTTGAACGACTACCGCAACAGCCTTGTTCACGGCTACTTGCTAGCTGTGGGCGGTACACCGATGTTCATGAAGAATCCAGCTTGGCACGACGTCAAGCGGAACAAGCCCGTAGGCGACGCCTACATTGATAAGCCATTTCAGGATCTTGTCCTTATCGCAGCTTGGACGCTCTTCAAGGTCGTACAACTTGCAGAGAAATCGCTCGCGGATCCAGCCGCGGAGCGTGCCATTGAAGCCCTAGCAAACGACGTGAACCGGGCGAGAAGCTACGCCAACGAAACACGACATTTGTGCCAGCTCATGAATTCGGAAAAGTACTAAGGCAAAATCCCAACCTGGTTCGGGTCGTCTCCGGACTACTCAAACGGCGCCAGTCTCTCGCTCTCGCTGCCGCCGGCACATCACGATGTTCCTCCCCTCTGGATCATACCCTCGACACTATGTGTCCAAAGCGTTGAGCATCCCGGGCGTGATCTAGAGCCCCTAATTTTAAGCCCTATAATGCTCCCAACCTGTTGATTTTTAACGGTTGGATTTCTGATCCTCCATTTTTTCACTGTGAAATATCGGTAGATCTAGGGGGTGTTCTCAATCAGGCCAGCCATATGACGACTGATACAAGACTCAGCATCGACTGGTAGTTTCTTGCCAGTCGCTCATATCTGGTTGCAATACGGCGGTACTGCTTCAGTTTCTGGAAACAACGCTCCACCAGATTACGTGCCTTGTAGGTATGTCGATCCAGCTTTCGGGGCGTCAGACGATTCCCTCTTGAGGGGATGACGGCTTCAGCCCCATTGCGCTGTATCAACTCCACGAAGGCATCTGAGTCATAACCTTTGTCTGCCAATACCGCATCGGGCGTAAAACCTTCGATCAGCGCTTCGGCTTGGCCATATTCAGAGCTTTGTCCGGGCGTCAGCAGCAGGCGTACCGGGTTCCCCAGGGCATCGACGGCCGCATGAATCTTGGTGCTCAGTCCGCCTCTGGACTTGCCCATGGCTTCGGCGTCCTGCCATGTTTTTTTGCCGCACCATGCTGACGAACGCGCACTATGCTGCCATCCACCATCAGGTGTTCTAGGTCAGCGTCAGTCGCAAGCGATGCCATGATCTGTAACCAGACGCCTTTGCGTGACCAGCGGTTATAACGCACATAGACCCGATGCCAGTGACCGTAGGTTTCAGGTAGATCCCGCCAGGGCGCGCCAGTTCGGGCAATCCAGAGTACCGCCTCTACAAATAGACGGTTATCGCGGGCGGTCACGCCACGGTCGCTGGCTTTGCCCGGCAGCAGTTCCTTGATGCGCACCCATTGATCGTCACGCAACCTATAGCGGCTCACCAGTTACCCCCAAATAGCTCAAGGGTATCGAATGGCACTAATTAGCTCAAATGAGAACGCCCCCTAGTCATTTTCACTGTGAAAATCCTTCACAGCGCCGTCTGTTTTTCACTGTGAAAAACTCCCTTTCTTCATATCCAACTGTCCTCCCTTTCGGCTATTCAACCTCGCCGGCGCAGACACCCGCGGCCCCTTACGATAGAAGCCTTTGACCCACAAGCTGTACCAAAATACCTATAGCAGTTGGAGCTATGCACAAGACACTATGCGTTGCGCATTATGTAGTGCGCATAGCGCACTGCGCAGTGTGAACTACCCACTGAGTGACTCATAATGAGGCGGTATTACAGGTTACTGTTCCAGGTATGGGTAAGTCTTCTTTCGGCAGCCTTGGGCGTCACCAGATTGAGCGCTCTTAGGGAACAGAGAAAAACAGTACGATGTCGACGCCAAAAGAGGCGCTGACAGCACCCCTGTTACTACCCCTTGTTTTTCACAGTGAAAACCTGCCCCTTGATTTGCGCAATCAGCGTCAGATCTGTTTCGAGCGAGTTTTTCACAGTAAAAATCCTCGCTTCTATTTTTCACCGTGAAAACAGAGCTGGGTCCCATTCAGCACTTAAGCTCAACCAGATTTCGCCAGCTCTCGTTTTCAAAGTGAAATTACCGACCATGCAGCCGTGCATATTGTTATGCGATCCATAGGCGCCGCCGACCGGTAAGCGCTGCTGATTAACGCTACCTGTTCACCACTGATTTTCACTGTGAAAACGTTATTCCCACTAACCATGCCCTTACACCAGGTCAGCCCCTGATTCGTCCATGCGAGCCTCCTGAAAAAGCAACACCAGTCTACTGCTCGTTTTCACTGTGAAAACCCTGCCGCGGCATGTTTGCTCGAGCCGTAGACCTTCTGGGTAACCTTATGAACTTCCCGAGGATTTAACGGGCTGAGCCACGACTCCGTTACCAGATCTTCGGGCAGAACCTTTTCTCTATGAAAACAGGCAGATAGTGGAGTCTGGCGTTACGCGAGCAGATACTGGTTTTCACTGTGAAAGACTCACGCGACTTAACTCGGGCCATCTGTCCGCCGGCGTCGCCCAAACGACAGGCGCACAGACTGAACGCCAGCAGAGCCCGTGAGGCCGTCGCCGGCCTATCGACCAGAATGTTTTCACAGTGAAAACCCGCTCTACGGCGATGGCAGGACTTTTTCGGGTTCCGCATCAATGTCCAAATCGTGGAAAAGGCATCGATGAGAGGGCGCCGTAGTTTTCACTGTGAAATTTCGCGTACTTGAACCTGAAAGCCGAAGCCAGGGGGATGAGCAAGTTTCACAGTGAAAATCGTTAGACGCACCTGTTTCATGCCAGCGACAGGACAGGACAGGGTGGAGCGCCACCGCAACCCACACGGATTTATTTAATTCCAAATACATATAGCTACGTGTTAATGATCGATTATAATTCCGTGTGATTCATACCAAGTTACACCCAAAGGCTCAATTTAAGCCAACCCTAAATACCTCGGAGATGCACATGACTTCTATCGCACCGGTACTCGCTGAAGGCTCTGGAACAATTTTCGAAAATACCGATCGGTCCTCCGACCGCCCCCCGTTGATGATCGGGTATATTGAGTTCATGCTAAACAAAGAAAAAAGCCAAAAGCTCGAGCTCGACGTTGCCGTCTGGTTGAAGAAAAAGGCCAATTCGGAAGAGAAGTTTTACTCACTCTCAATCGGTGGCATCAATGCCAGCCTGTTCAAAGAGAGCGAAAAGGTGGGTGACGGCCCAGACTACACAGGTAGTTTTGGCTTCAACCATGAAATGCGCATCGCAGGCTGGAAGAAGCCTGGCGTCAACGGCGCCAAGGATTACATCAGCCTTTCAATTACACCCAAGGTGAAGAATGCTTCCCAAGCTGCACCACAGCAGAATACGGCATCAACTCCATCCCCAGCACAATCGCCGGTAAATGCACAAACCCCACAGCCTGTAGACACTGGTGATCCAGCGTTTCAGTTCTAGGATTCAGCTAAACCCCCCGACCCTGCACGCACGTGCGGGGGGTTTTTTGCCAGATTCCAGGCAGGTACTACTTCTATATATAGCTGGCAAGGAGCACATCACCGTCAACACCTCCTACAGCAACATCGGGCACTACGGCAAACCAAATGGACTGGCCCCTGCTAAACCGGACACCAATACCCCGTTAAATTGATGCCGCTGCCAAACGCCTAAACTCCCGCGGTGAACGGTATTTTAGAGCGCTGTGCGGATGCTCCTCGTTGTAATGCTCAAAGGCAACCGTCAGGTTGCGCAAGGCGGTTTCCCGGTCAGGTTTGGGCATGTGCGCGACGTAGTCGCGCTTCATCGTTTTAACGAAGCTCTCGGCCATGCCGTTGCTCTGCGGGCTGCGCACCGGTGTCGTCACCGGCTGTAAACCGATCTGTCGGGCAAACTGGCGTGTCTGTTCAGCGATGTAGGCCGAGCCGTTATCGCTCAGCCATTGCACCGGGGTGGCAGGCGGTTCTTCACCGAAGCGTGTTTCCACCGCTTCCAGCATCAGATCGCGGATATCGTCGCCGCTGTACCCCGTCGGGCTGGCCACCCAGCCGATGGCTTCGCGGTCGCAGCAGTCCAGGGCGAAGGTCACGCTCAGCTTGTCGCCGTCTTCACAGCGAAACTCAAACCCGTCAGAGCACCAGCGGGTATCGCTGGTGGCCACTGCGATGCGGCCTTCATGGCGGCGCGCCACTCCGGGCTGTTTAATTCGACGCTCCAGCAGTAACTGATGATCGCGCATCACGCGATAGACCCGTTTGACGTTGATTGGCGCCTGACTTTGTTGTTCGCGCCGACGACGGAGCAAACCCCACACACGGCGGTAGCCATAGCTGGGCAACTCACTGACTTCAGACTGAATCTCTTTGACCAAAGCGGCATCGTCCATTCTTGGACGACGCCTTGCGGGCCGTGCAGCTGGCTTGAGTCGAACCGTTAATTGCGAGCGCGCTACACCGAGACTTTCACTGATCAGCTTCACAGGTCGTCCCCCGGCAACAAGGGTGAGTGCGCAATCCATTTTCGCGACCGAGCAATCTCCACGGCTTCCTGAAGGATCTCGACTTGCATGGTTTTCTTGCCCAGCATCCGTTGTAACTCACGGATCTGTTTGAGTGCGTCGGCCAATTCAGAAGCCGGCACTACGGTCTCTCCGGCACTGACCGCCGAGAGGCTGCCATTCTGATAAAGCTTGCGCCATTGGAAGAGTTGGTTGGCATTCACGCCATGGCGCCGGGCCACGACCGAAACACTTTGTCCTGGTTGCAGACTCTCGCGAACCATCGCCAGCTTTTGCTCTGGGCTCCAACGGCGACGACGCTCCTGGCCCAGCAGCTCCCCACCCTTATCACTACTATTAGTCATATACATAACCGTTTGCCTATCCCTTATCTTAAGGGGGAAACGGTGTCCTGTCTTTCATGGGGCTCGTCCACCAAAGGAATCCACTCTTAGTTACGCTGATCCTTGGCTGACGTACATGCCCAGCCCCACAATGAAGTGAAGGCGGATCCTTCAACCAGGCACACGCACAATTTGCCTATACCTGCACGCCGGCGCCCTCTGGCCGTGTTCACACGGTTGCGCGAGCGTCCCAGACGGACAAGTACACACCCCATGGAGAGGTCTTTTCCGTGGCACAATTGGCTATCCACCATGCTAAGCCTGGTGCGAACGCGTTTTCACAATCTCCGGCGGAGTCGTCGGCCTCAAATGTGCCACGGTTAGTTGAGATCCATTCGGGAATCGGCAGTATCACGAGAATTGACCTACAGCCCTAAAACACGGGGCCATACCGGCAAATGTGCCATCGCTAGAGACCATACACCTCGATCCATCCGGAAATATGCCAACGTTAGAGCCTGCAAAGAGTTCCTCTTTTCTGAAATGTGCCAGCGTTAGGGGTTATAGCCAGTCACGATTACAGACGCTTTTCACTGTGAAAACGGTTGCTGACGTGAGCGATTCAGAGCGCAGGCACAGCGTTGCTACAGGGCCTAATCGGGGGGATCCGAAGGGAGTTCAGGGACTAAGGGACGATGAGCCTACATAATGTGCCATCGTTAAGGGGCCGTCGATGCTCATAGCTCCTTGATCTACTTAGCAAAACCAAAATGTGCCACCGCTAGAGCATTGCTAAAATAAACCGCCAGAAATGGCCCCCAGCTGTTCCATCGTTCAGGCTGTAAGGTGCCACGGTTAGATGGGCACATGTGGAAATCATCTCACCCCAATTTGATGGAGTCCTTTAAATACAAGGGCTACAGATGATGTGCCATCTTTAGTGGGCAATTCCACTAAGCGGGGCACAATTCGAGGAGGGATCTAACGATGCCACATGAATGCCCTAATGGAGGCACATTTCACTAAACCTGGCACAGCACTGCTCTAACGAGGGCACAAATGGCCCGAGCGCTGGCACTATTGGCCCTAACGATGGCACACAAAAAGCGCTGGATGCCTTATAAACCGTGGCTTTAGCGGGTCCACTAACAAAGCTTCTAAAAAACAGTTAAAACAGAAACAAGCTGTTGTTAGTTTTTTTGGACTGACCAGGCGAGAAGTAAAAGCGTAAAAGCAGACCGTTCAACCTGAACACTAACCATGGAACAATTCGACCCTGAAGATGGCACCGAGAAAAGATTGACCCCATCTCGAACGTTCGGGTAATGTGCCAACACAGACACCCAATGGCACATTTGAGATGGACACCTCTTCAACACGACCACGAACTAAACGGACACCTGATGCGCCGACTGGTGAGGACCAAACTCCCACGAAGCGAAAGCGTGCCCCGAAAATTCTGGTGGTCAGGGAGATTGAGCCCTCAAAAGCTGTTGAGCTGAAGAAAGCTGTTGAAGCCCTCGCGATGCGAAACGTTTCAACGACCAGTGATTTCACATTCCTGCAACGCAA
This sequence comes from Pseudomonas sp. LBUM1660, assembly GCF_059695935.1. NCBI lineage: Bacteria > Pseudomonadati > Pseudomonadota > Gammaproteobacteria > Pseudomonadales > Pseudomonadaceae > Pseudomonas > Pseudomonas sp. LBUM1660. The sequence continues at coordinate 160,178 of NZ_CP166796.1, forward strand.
GCTGTACAACACACTAACTCAGTTCGCCCAACAGAGGCCAGACACTGAGATGGTCCACGATATCCCAATCAAGTTGGTTGAGGAACACGTGGGTCATACGACCTCGAATAGCAGGGACCACCTGAAAAAAGTACTGAAGGGCATGACCCAGGTACAAGTGGAGTTCGATTACAAAGGCGAAAGCCCAGGTCGAAAAAGTGGATGGGGCGTCGCAAACTTGATCGCTGAAGCCTATATCCTCGACGATAATCAGACAATCCGCTACTCATTCCCCGCCGAATTGAAACGCCGGCTACTCGATCCGACAATTTTCAATCTGATTGATCTGCGAATGCAGTATCACTTCACAAGCTACTCCGCGCTCTCTCTTCACGAGCTCGTATCCCGATACTACGGGTTCTCTCAGAAAGAAACCTTTCGCGAGCATTGGACCGCCTGGAGCGTCCTGCTCTCAGGTTCAGCAACCCCGCATGAGGAATTCCGAGACTTCAATAAAATGCTTGGCCGTGCAGTCGACCAGGTCAACAGTATTGAAGGGCGTTTCAAAATCGAAGTCGTCATGACCAAAAACAACCGCAAGTACGACAAGCTATGGTTCAAGCTTGAGCCCCTGATGCAACCTGAGCTCGGGCTATCGCCCGCACCAGAGATCGTAGGCGCTGAGGTTTCTAAGCGGCTGAAGGCTCTGTCCTTGAGTGCCAAGGACATCGAAGAGCTGGGAATGAGTCACGATGAGGAGTACCTGCTGGCACAAGCGGACTACACCGAAGCGCAGATGAAGAAAAAGGACTCTGTCGCCAGCCCTGCTGCTTACTTCAAAGCAGCCGTAACCAACAACTACGCTAAGGCGCCAAGCAAGCAGAAACCGCCAGCCTCAACAGATGCCCCGGTTCCTGCACCGAAACCGCCAAAGACTGTTAAAAAGGCTGCGTCCGCTACACAGACGGCACCGGCGAATCAAATGAATATCCTTCTCGAGCAATGGGGTGCTGCACAGCGCACAACGATCCGTGACGAGATTAATGCCCAGAGCCCGGAAGAGCAGCAATTGCTGTTGGCGAAGTACGAACCTCAGCTGAAGAAGGACGATCTGGCTTACAAGCAATACAAGTCGAAGGGCTTGAGTCCAATGGTGCTGAATTGCCTAGTGGCGATCATTTTTGAAGATCGCTTCAAGGAAGCCCCGACATCAGACCAGCTGTTGCAATTCCTGCTATCCGCGAATGCCCGCGTCCAAGCATAGAAGGTGAGGGGATCAACCCTGCGAGGATGCCATGAGGCTGCTTCGTTTGATTAGGGCCAGCAGTGATTCAGCAGTGAGGAAAGGGGCATTTTTCAACATTTGCTCCATCACCAACGTGATAACCGAATAGCAATCACCTGGTCCGATCGGTAACGACCTCGAGGCCAGACCCTTAGCATTCACCGATAAAAACACTTTGCCTGGCTGGTTTTCCAGCGAGAACCATTTTTCGTTCTGCGCACCGTGGCCTTTGCCCTCGAACTTGCTCTGGAGTTGAAGCAACGTTGCCAGCACCGAGGGTAGCTCCCGTGTCGACAGCTGAATCGCGATCTTGTCTTCCCAATTGTAGGTGCGGGTACCAAACGCCAAAGCCGCTTCAATCCTAATGTTGTGCTCTTCGGTCCGCGTCTGATCGGCTGAGAAGCAAACTGCAACCTTCCCGCCATACACGTGCCGGTTCACGTAGTTTTTACCAGATTGCTGCTTCAGCGCCTCATCAGGTTGGCCTACCGGTACACCAACATCGACAGAGCCATTGGAAACGTCATTGGCTGCTTCGGCCACATCTGTGCCCGCAGGCCTATTGAAATCGGCATGTAATGCTTTGGCGTAGGTCCTACGCAGGTACCCGCCGTCGCCGTTTTCTGGGCAACCGCTGTCAACCCAGCGTTTCAGTGCCTTTGCAAATACAGGCCCCTCTTCACGGCCGATAGCAACAAGCAAAGGAATGCTTGGTGGATCTAATTTCGCGGTGGCCAGGCGGTCGGTAACCACCGGGAGAACTGAGAAAAAGATGCCTTGGAGATAAACAATGGATTGAGCGTCGCCAGCGTTTGCTCGTTCAATCGAGGAGGTGAGGGTGCTGCCCTCGAGAGTGTGTATCTCCTCCAGCACCTCTATCGAGGGGGCCGGTATTTTTAGGCAGAGGAGATCAGAGGTGGTAAAGCGTGCATTGAACATTTTTCAAGTCCTCCCTCCGTGTCAGGCTACCTGTCGCCCTTGTTGATTGACTCATTCATTCAAGAGGGCGAAGGTGCATAACAATGTCCAACCTTGGCAAACGCTACGACAACGACTTCAAAGACTGGGTCGTCCTGCAAATGATGCCGCCCCTCAATCGCTCAGTGGCGGAACTCGCCGTTGCGCTTAATCTCACGCCTCAGTCACTGCGAAACTGGAGACAAATGGCTAGAGATAAAGGTTTGATCGTGCCAGGAAACGGCAAGACCAGTGATCAATGGTCCAGCGCCGATAAATTCAACGCTGTGATGGAAACCGCACCGTTGAGTGAGGTGGAAACTTCTCAATACTGCCGGATCAAGGGCATCTACCCGGAGCAAATCCGTCAATGGCGCGAGACCTGCCAAAACGCCAATATTCTTGCTGATCTGAAACCCAATGTAGGGAAAACTGCCGAGCAACGGCGGATTAAAGAGTTGGAACGTCAGTTGATCCGATCAGACGCTGGACGTGCTGAGGCGGAGGCTTTGCTGGAACTCAGAAAAAAAGCCAATGCGATCTGGGGCAAGGACAAGGAAGACTGATCGACGCCTCTGATCGTAAGCAAGCCATGAAGTTGATTGCAGACGCGGTGCTGAATGGCGCTCGTCGATATCGAGCCTGCAATGAGCTGGGGCTGAGCCTGCGCACAGTTCAACGCTGGCGACACGCTGGCTGTGATCGACGACGACTGGCTCAACGGGCAGCTCCGGCTAATAAGCTCAGTGTGACGGAACGCCAAGCGGTGCTTGATGCCGCCAATCAGGCTGGCTACGCCAGCCTCACCCCGCACCAAATCGTTCCTAAGCTGGCCGATGAAGGCATCTACCTGGCTTCGGAGTCGACGTTTTATCGTGTGTTAAAAACCGCCAACCAAAACGTGCGTCGTGGCAGAACCAAAGCCCCGAAACGCAGGGTGCTGACGACGCATCGCGCTGACAGCCCCAATCAGGTGTGGTGCTGGGATATCACCTGGTTGCCTAGTACCGTTAGAGGTCGTTTTTTCTACTGGTACATGGTCAAGGATGTCTACAGCCGCAAGCTGGTCGCCAATGAAGTACATGAGGTGGAGTGCGCCGAACACGCGTGCGAACTGCTCAGAAAGGGGTGCTTACGTGAACACACAGCGGGTCGTCCGCTGGTGCTGCACTCGGATAACGGGCACGTGATGAGAGGTTCTTTGTTGCGTGAAAGTATGGTTGCGCTGGGCGTCGAGCCATCCTTTAGCCCGGCGTTTTTCAAGGTAGTTGTCGCGTCAACCGTCTAACTATGCCGCTATTTTCTCGATCTGTTGCTCTCGATCCGGGTTCAGCAGCACGGTGCCGATCGGCTCCCAGTTACGCGTCTGGCCTGACCATCGTTCCGGTTTTTTCTCCTTGGCTCGTTCGTACAGCTCATGTCGCCGGGCCAAGACCTGATGATCCAGCCCCCGATGCCGCTCAGCCGGTGTGACGAACCGGATACGACTATGCCGGTGCTCGTTGTTGTACCAGCGCATAAAGTCCCTCACCCAAGCGCGTGAAGCGTCCAAACTGACAAAGCCATCCTGCGGCCATTGCGGGCAGTATTTCAGCGTTCTAAACAGCGACTCCGAGTAGGGATTGTCGTTGCTCACACGCGGCCGGCCCCGCGAGGGCGTGATGCCCAGTTCGTACATCTTGCTCAGCAGCGTCACCGACTTCATCGGCGCGCCGTTGTCCGAGTGCAGCACCAGCGGTTCGTGCAAACACTGCTCTGCGATCACGCTGCGTTGCAGCAGTGCGGCGGCTTTCTCCCCGCTTTCTGCGTCGTAGACCTCCCAGCCCACGGCCTTGCGGCTGTAAATATCCTCGATCAGATAGAGGTAGTAATACTTGCCGCGTATCGGCGAGGGCAGATACGTGATGTCCCATGACCACACCTGATTGGGCGCTTTGGCCGCATGCGTCGTCGGTGCTGCGTGCCTTCTGGGTCGCTGGCTGCGGCCTCGATGTTGCTGTTGGCCTGCCGCACGTAGAACGCGATAAAACGTCGACTCCGACGCCAGATAACACGCTTGATCGGCCAGTCGTGGCACGATCTGGCTCGGCGGCAAGTGGACGTACTCCGGGCTGTTACACAGCGTCACGATGGTCTGACGCTCGACTTCGCTCAGTGCATTTCGCGGTGTTGGCCGTGTGACAGTCGTTCGGGCATCTGCCGGGATAACGTCTGTTTCAGTCCACCGCTGCAAGGTTCGCAGCGATAGACCGACTTCCCGGCAGGCCCTGATTTTTCTGGCGCCTGCCGCGACCGCGCTACCCAGCCAGGCAACGAGCAACTGGCGCTCTGGCAAAGACGTTAGTTGTCCTCGTTGTCGTTCGTCCCCCAGTAGTCGTTGAGCTTTTTTCGCAGCACCAACAACGCGGCTGTTTCAGCGAGCGCCTTGTCTTTGCGGCGCAGTTCGCGCTCAAGTTCCTGGATGCGTTTCTTGTCTTTGCGAGCTTGCTCGCGATCTTCTTTTTGCTGGGCTTTATCTGCCTTCTGACCGTTGATGCAGGCCTGCCGCCAGGCCGTAATTTGCTCAGGGTAAAGGCCTTTGCGGCGGCAGTATTCACCCAGGTCGATCTCGGATAAACCGGCGGCTTCGAGCACGACAGCAAACTTGGTTTCGGCTGACCAGTTTTCGGCCAACGACTTGTTTTCGGACACTGCACTTCCTTCAGAACTGAGCTGCTTGCGCCAGTTGGACAAAGACATTTCGCTGACCCCTTCGCGCCGGGAAACCTCGGCCATCGACAGGTTCTGCGGGGGAAGCAGCATCTTGAGTAATGCGGCTCTGCGTTCAGGTGAATAGTACGGCACGACCAGTCTCTTTCCGCCCCCGATATGCTTTTTAAGGAAAAATCGGAGAGGCGACAACTATCCTGACACCGGGGGCCTGGCCAAGACCTCTTTATCTTCACCGCGATGACGTTGTGCCGGGGTCACGAAGCGGATACGACTGTGGCGGTGTTGATGGTTGTACCAGCGAATAAAATCGCGAACCCAACTGCGGGCTGCGTCCAGATTTGCAAAGCCATCCGCAGGCCATTGCGAGCAGTATTTCAGGGTTCTAAACAGTGACTCCGAGTAGGTGTAGCGGCTCGATAACATCGACGGCCCGACCCGATTACATCGCTCGATTCGGGACCACATTAGCTGAGAATATCGGGCAGCTCCGGCTCACAATAAGTTAGAATGAGCCCACATTGCGTGAGAACAACCCGATTACATCAGTCTCGGCCCACATTAGTTGAGAATGAACATCGCATCACAGCGGTACGCCGGCAGCCAATAGCCGATCATGCAGTTCTTGTGTCCGTTCTGCTGCGAGCTGACCGCATAGGGTGCCATTTCGCCCCCAGCCGGAACCGACCCGGACAACTGGCCGGTGATGCAGGCTTGACGCCAAGCGGCTATTTGTTCGGGATACAGCCCCTTGCTGCGACAGTATTCGCTGAGCTCGATTTCGCTCAGCGTGGCTGTATGCAACACCGCTGCGAACTTGGCTTCGCCCGACCAGTTATCGGCACTGCTTTTATCTCCGGGCACCACCGCGCCTCCTGCTTTGAACTTGGAGCGCCAAGCATACAGCGTGGCTGGGGCGATGCCTTCCTGACGCGACAACTTGGTCACGGACATGTTTTGAGGAGGCAGTAACTTGTTGATAAGGGCAGCTTTACGCTCGGGTGAATAGCTCGACATGACAACTCTCTTTGACGCCCCCGATTTATCGTTTTGATAGATCAACTGAGGCGACAACTAGCCTGACACCGGGGGACGGTCTGAAATCGTATTTGATGTTGCTCCGCATACAGACTGTCTCTACTGTTGAAAGTGCCAGGCAGATAGTGCTAGCGATGGTAGCGCAACTCGAGATTGAATTTCTCCATTGTACTACCAGCACGAATACCTTGGCGGGCACAAGATAGCCCTAGATATTTCGTGGTCTATAGCAGCGCTTCAACACCATCGATAGATGTCAACATTATATGGCTGCGAAGCAGACCAAATAAAATCTATTTAGATATTGATAACTAACATACCGAGGTGAGCAATATGGCTGTTAATATGCAGATGTCAGAACTGAGCAACGATCTTCCCCGAGAAGTCATGGGTTTGATTGCGGGTTCATATCCCGGCGTGGAACGCGCTGCTGGGTTGTTTACCAAAGAAGATGTAATCAAAATTAAGCAGTACGTGAAAAAAAGTCTCGCACTCCCAAGTGAGTTGCCAGAGGTCAAGGAGTTTTTGGGGTACGATGAACTGGACATTGCTGGACTTGAACCCAGTGATATTCAGTTGTTATTCAAAAACGTAAAATTTCATGCGTCAGGCTGGGATGATGTAGAAAGTAAAATAATCGAGCAAAGTATTAACTTGGGTTCTGCTGCTCAAAATATTCTCAGCAGTGGCAACGGTCTTATTAACCTTATTAATGAAATGCCTATTATGGAGCGCGTTAGGAATACGCTTGGGGACTTAACTGATAGTGCGCTTGGAGGGATTAAGTACACGACGGAGGATGGCGAGGTTGCCTCTGCTGTAGGTGAGATAATTACATTCATGAAAGTAGATATTAATAGACAGCAAAGCGCTACGCTCGAGCTCAAAGATAGTATTTCTAATTTCAAAATTGAACTGTCAGGCGGAGAGCTCTCGAACGGAAATCGTGTTGCTGGATTACAGGCCGATTTGAGCGGTAAGTACGATCTGATGGAGCGAAACAACTTTATCGAGTCGATTGCCGAAAACAAAGCAACTATCATTGAAAAAAATAAAAGAATCGTTCAGCTGGATAAGGATATCGACCAATATGTAAAAAATGCGATAGCCGGGATCGCTGGAGGACTTATTGGCTTGGCCATTACCGGTGGGGTCTTCGGTGCGAAAGCAGAAAGCGCAAAAAAAGAACGCAATGTACTAAAAGAAGAGGTAGATGCACTAAAGGCCCTGGTCACCACTCAAGAAAATTTGCAGCGCACTCTAGATCGCAATATGTCGGACTTTTTGGATCTCAATAATCGCATGCTAGGTGCTGAAGCAGCGCTTAATATCCTGAATACGATGTGGCAAACCATTCTGACGAAAATCGATGGGTCAGCTGCACAGTTCGAGCTTATTAACGATGCGTTAAAACTAACTTCATTTGTTGCAAAGTTCACACTCGTGATTGAACCATGGCTTGATGTAAAAGACACCTCAGGTACCTTGGTGAAGGTCTTCAATGAAGCACTGGAAGAATACGAAAAGAACTATAACTAATTTCTTGCTAACAGACGGATTATTTTTATGAGCAATGTCACTCCAATCACCGGTATTATTCCGGATGTTGATGTAAAGAAAATTATTCAAACCAGTCGTGATATTTTAAGATTGGCTAACTTCAATAACGATCTAGCTGACGACATCTTGCAAGAGAGGGCACGGCAAGTAGCAGCATATTTAAATAATATCGATACAGCCATGAGGGAGTCTTTCCCATTCTTGTTAACCTCGCTAAGCAATTCCTACGGCCAGAACTATTTTGATGTTCTAGGCGAGCTGAAGGGTGCCTTGGAGAAACCTGACTTGAGCGATAGTGATCGAACCTTGCTCACGGAAGAGTTTATTAATATTGAAGGAGCTCTTGAGTTGATGCTGGACGGGGTTTCGAAAAAATTTGCCGATCGTTCTAGTCTCCTCGATAAGGAAGTTACGAGCATCTATAAAGTAGAGATTGATGATCGTACAGATCAGCCCCTCAAGCTTGCGCGCGACGTGCTGGCAAGAATCACGGCTCAGTTAGATCAGCAAAGCCTCAACAAAGCAACTTTCGAGCAGCAGCGTGATTTGCTCATTAAAGCGCAAGATGTTATTCGTCAAACCAACTTGGCCGACATCTTTAAAACGTACCTGCCGGACGGTGACGCTCTAAACGGTTTGGATTTGGCTGCTCCTGAAAAAGAAGCCATCAAGCAGGCGATTGCTTTGCTCAGGAAGATTCTTGGTGTTGTATCCGATGGGATTAAATACATTGAGTTGGCGACCGCTCGGACTAATCTAGACAAAGAAATTGACACACTTATTCGGTCGATCGCGAAACTAAATAATGATATTAAAGGCGCCGATGATACATTGGCAGACCTGATTTCTGTCGTAGAAATTGGACTTAAGCGCTTGGTGGCCTGTAAGGAGATCGAAACAGTAGTCGGTATCTGGAACCAGTTTTCAATAGGCCTGCAATCGCTAAAAAGCAGTGAATACAGCGAAGCTGATTTGTCCACGTTCCTGAATCAATACAAAACTCACTTGGATGTGCTGATCAAGGATTACAACAGCATTATTATCAACTAAAGAGAAGGTAAGATAGATCTGGTAGTCACCAAGCCTCAGATATTTAGATCCGAATGCCCCATGCCTCGCATGGGGCATTTTATATGTGCGCCAGGCATGGCGCGTTGCGCGTAAGCGCAACCAGCTTGGCTGTGGTGGCCACGCTGGTGACTTGGAGGTGCAAGTCCTCTACACACCCGGCAAGGGGAAGTGTTAGCCAGAGGCAAGGGTGTCGCGGGTGACTGCGAATCTGAAGGAAGCCCGAGGCAAAATGCTGGCCTGACGAACAGGAAGCGGATAGAGGCGGCGCAGCGGGGTAAGGGGGCATGTTTCCTCAAAGCCCAATACTTGCACGGGACGCTGCGACGTAGATCCGACAGGCATAAGCAGGAAGGTCGCGCGAATTACCCTGGGAGATCTGCACGCTTGCCATTGTGCTACCGAGCGTCGAGAGGCGACGGGATGAGCGTGCAGAAGTCAGCCGAAGCCGTAGTAAGTGACGAATAACCCCGTCACCAAGGGCCGAACAGGTTATGCCGCCAGTAGGCGTCGAAGTCTCGTTGAATACCGAAATGCAGAAATTTCTCCCAGAGAAGACTGTTACTCCAAGTCCCGGACAGAATCCGAGGATGACGGCTGACAGCGCACAGGTATCAGCGGCGTCTGTGACGTGGACGAACGCGGAGCCGGACACGCTGATGGAGCGGGTGCTTGCACCGACCAACCTCAAGCGTGCGTATCACCGCGTGGTCAGCAACAAGGGTGCGCCGGGTGCCGATGGCATGACGGTCGACGAATTGGCAGGCTACGTTAAACAGTATTGGCCGATCCTCAAGACTCGGCTGCTGGCTGGCGAGTATCACCCGCAAGGTGTGCGCGCCGTCAACATCCCCAAACCCAAAGGCGGTACAAGGCAGCTGGGCATTCCCTGCGTCGTGGACCGCCTGATCCAGCAGGCTTTGCTGCAACAGCTCACGCCGATCTTCGATCCTCTGTTTTCGGACTACAGCTACGGTTTTCGTCCGGGCAGAAGCGCTCATCAAGCCATCGAAACCGCTCGCGGCCATGTGGCGGCGGGACACCGCTGGTGTGTGGAACTTGATCTTGAAAAGTTCTTTGATCGAGTTAACCACGACGTTTTGATGGCCCATATAGAGCGTCAAGTCGACGACAAACGAGTGCTCAGGCTGATCCGCCGTTACCTCGAGGCCGGGATCATGTCGGGAGGTATCGCTAGCCGACGGCAAGAAGGGACGCCGCAAGGCGGCCCGCTCTCGCCGTTGCTGTCGAATATCCTGCTCAATGAACTTGATCGTGAATTGGAACGGCGGGGTCATCGCTTCGTACGCTATGCCGACGATGCGAACATCTATGTGCGTAGTTGCCGTGCGGGCGAACGAGTGATGGCTAGAGCTGAGCGCTTCCTGAGCCAGCGTCTGAAACTGACGCTGAACCGGGAAAAGAGCCGCGTGGCGCGGCCTTGGATCTGTGACTATCTGGGCTATGGGATGAGCTGGCATCAGAAGCCGAGACTGAGGGTGGCGACGATGAGCCTGGGTCGCTTGCGCGACAGGATCAGAGACCTGCTGCGCAGCGCGCGGGGCCACAAGATGGCAAATGTCATTGAGCGGATCAACCCTGTGCTACGTGGCTGGGCAGGCTACTTCAAGCTAAGTCAGAGCAAACGGCCACTTGAGGAAATTGATGGCTGGGTGCGTCGCAAGCTTCGCTGCTTGTTCTGGCGTCAATGGAAGCAGCCCTCAACGAGGGCGCGCAACTTGATGCGCTTGGTGCTTAGCGAACCACGCGCCTGCAAATCAGCCTTCAATGGTCGCGGCCCATGGTGGAGTTCGGGGGCGTCTCATATGAATCAGGCGTTGCCGAAGAAGCTGTGGGACGAACTTGGGCTAGTCTCGGTACTGGACACGATGAACCGACTTAACCGCATAGCTTGAACCGCCGTATACGGATCCGTACGTACGGTGGTGTGAGAGGACGGCGGATGTAAATCTGCCTCCTACTCGATTTCGGCACTCTGGCTATAGTCCATGCATTCTATCGCTTCACCGACCTCATTTACTGTTCTCCAAATCTCCAAATCTCCAAACCTCCAAACCTCCAAACCTCCAAACCTCCAAACCTCCAAACCTCCAAACCTGCTATTTCTAATGCAGATTCTCCTTGTTGAATATATCGTTAGCCGTAACCTTGCGTGCAGCGAGCGCCCACGTATTTAAGAAAGCAAATTTGCTCACTGCAGCGGTACCCACCCTCACTGTTTATGCCTCCGTGCAATTACTTTGCACCGCATAAAAAGCCCCCCGTACATGTCTGGACCGATGATCCTAACCCTTCTGCTCTATGGCTTCAGCCCACCCACGCTGCAAAGGCCTATCGTAATGTAGAGAGAGAGGCTATGCGAACTCTCGACTTATATCAAACACAAGTAGATTCTGTTCAGCGATCGGTGGCTCATACGCGGACGATCTTGAATTATATCAATGCACTAAAGCGCTTTGCCGTGTTCAGGTCCATGATGATTCCAGCGATCTTTTCAGCACTCGGTTCGATGGCAAATTGATCTGGAATACTTTGCGAAATGATTCGACTGCTCCAGTTACCACCGCAATATCTTGTTTGGTGGCGCCTAGTACGTCGAGCGTTATGTATAATAGTGAGTCGCACCTGGCACGTGAAATATTGGTAGGTGCGCCATCAACGGTGATTGAAAGATACTCACACAGTTGGTCGTGCATCACGTAGGCTTGCCCAAGTTTGCCCCACGGGGAAACAAGGCTCAGTGCAATCCTGGGGATGGTTCCGCCGTCAGTTAGAATCCCCGCCGGTACAAACACCCACTGCCGTTCACTGAGCATTAACCGAAAAGGCCGAAGCACCCGCCAGTGATCCATGCCTAGTGAGTAACTGGCTTCTGCGTCATAGCGTGTATCCAATGGAGCATCGAGATATGGATATGTCCGGTTCATTTGATATTTGTTCCTTAGTTATTGTGATAAAAGAGCACCTTGTTTCAGGTGCTTGCATGAGACGAAGGCCCCTCGCATATAGCGCAATTTGACTATGACTGCATTAGTTACTTGATTTTCTGGATAATATCGTGGCTGTCCTCAGCGTAATTCGGGTGATTCGCTCTGGTATCAGACGTATAAATTATGTTGCGTCAACTTTTATTGCGGATTTCTGGAGTGTGTACAACATTGAGTCTTAAATCAGATTCTGGATCGAACATTCAAGTCGCTTCTGTTAATCTCAGTTGAGATACCAAATAATATATATGGGGAAAGCCTTCGAAGGTAGAGCAAGATAAGGCTTCGAGGTCAAGCCAAAGCTGATTTACCTATATCTCTGTTTAAAACATGTATCCTGTAAATAGTTTTTCAGCTATTCGGATCTGTATTTCACGAAAGCCTAACTAATAAAGGTAAACAACTTGTGTGTTTCTCTGCAGGAGTCAGAAGCTAGCAACAGTCTTCCGCTGGATGTGATGTGTATTATTGCTGGTGAGTACGCCGGAGTTGTACGTAGCGCTGGATTGTTTACCAAGGAAGACCTGATAAAAATCAAGAAATATGTAAAGAAAGGTCTCTCTCTTCCATCGGTATTGTCAGCTGTCGAGACATTTCTAAAATATCAAAAGGTAGATATTGCTGGTTTGGAGCCCATCGATATCATGGTTCTGTTCAGGGACATTAAATTTCACGCCTCAGGCTGGGATCTGATAGAAAACAGAATAGCCGCGCAAAGCGATGATTTGAATTTTACCGCCGATAACGTTCTCAATAGCGGATACGACATCATTTCAAAAATCAACAAAATGCCCATCATGGATCGCGTAAGAAATACGCTTGGGGATTTGAGCGATACTGAGCTTGAGGAAATGACATTCACTTCTTATGATGTCGCGGCAGCGACTACTGTGACCAGTGTTATAGAGATGTTGAAGGAGGATATTGAAGCACAGCAATACTTAACTAAATATTTAAAAGATCATATATTGAACTTTAAAGTGAGACTGGCAGGCGGCGAATTGTCGGATGGCGACCACGTTTTTGGGTTGGAGTCTGAGGTGCACTCAAAGTATGATCTGATGCAGCGAAACAATCTTCTCAAATCCATCGATGAATATAAAGATAGTATTCTCACGAAAAAAGAACGAATTATTCAGTTGGACAAGGACTACAAATATTTCGTTGGCATGGCGTTCTCCGGAGGGCTGCCGATCTTCTGGCCCATTTCAGCCTCGATATATGGTCCAAAAGCGGAGTCCGCACGAAAGGAGCGTGACTCAGTGAGAGCGGAGGTTGAAGTTTTGGAGTTGCTAGTCAGTGGTCAGGAGAACTTGCAGCATTCTTTAGAAAGTGTGATGTCGACCTTTGGTGATCTCGGCATTCGCATGCTCGATGCCGAAGTAGGACTCAACATATTAAACATGATGTGGCAAACCATGTTGAACAAGATTGACTCATCGGCTGAGCAATTCGGGGATATCAATAACGCGTTAAAGCTCACTTCATTCGTTTCCGCATTTACGTTGGTGCTTGCGCCTTGGGTGGATGTAAAAAATATTGCTGCGGCGCTGCTTACAGTGTTTAACGAGGCGCTAGAAGAATACGAATCCATCTATGGCTAAAAAATCACCTGGTGGCCGCAAAAACTGAGTGCAATACCTGACCATTTCGGTACGGTGTTGCCCTTATGTGTAGCGGCTCGCGTTTGAAAACACACGGGCTCGCATTTATCCCGTTTCCCGGTTCAGATTATCTGCAAGGGGGCGCCTCAGAAAACGGAATTTAAAGCACGCTAAGCTGGTGGCAGCGCTCGTAACGGCCTGAACTTCCCCGCGCCGACCTTGGTGCGGCTGCGCCATAGGTAGTCGCCGGTCAAATTGATGTGCCCCCAGCCCAGCTGGTGACAGGTATTGCAACAGTGCGTTGTCAACGCCTTGGCCGTGATTGCGCAAGGCGTTCGCGGCCCGCTCCAGATAAACTGTATTCCACAGCACGATGGCAGCGGTCACTAGGTTGAGGCCACTGGCCCGGTAGCGCTGCTGCTCGAAACTGCGATCACGTATTTCGCCCAGCCGGTTGAAGAACACGGCGCGAGCCATGGCATTCCGTGCTTCACCCTTGTTGAGTCCAGCCTGGACGCGACGGCGCAGCTCGACGCTTTGCAGCTAGTCGAGAATGAACGGCGTGCGCTCGATACGCACCAGCTCGCGCAGGGCGACAGCTAGGCCGTTTTGGCGTGGATAGCCTTGTCGACACAACGCAGGTTCGCGTGGCCGACTTTACGGCCGGTCTTGAACGCCTTGCCGTAGTGGTGCAGATGGCCGTCGGCAATCGCACTCACTTTCTCGACCGGCGGCACCATACCGATAAAATTGAGCATCGCGTGCTCGCCGATCTTGGCTGTCGAGCCCAGCGGCAGACCGGCAACGGCGCGCAGGTGGTTTTCGAACTGGCTGCACTCAGCACCTTCGGTGGTCCAGTGCCCGGAGTTGTGCACTCGGGGGGCGATTTCGTTGGCCTTCAGGCCACCGTCGACTTCTAAGAACTCGAACGCCATCACGCCGACGTATTCCAGTTGCTTGAGCACCCGACTGGAGTAATCTTCCGCCAGGGCTTGCAGCGGGTGATCGGTGCTGGCCACAGACAGCTTGAGGATGCCGCTGTCGTGGGTGTTGTGAACCAGCGGATAGAACTTGGTTTCACCATCGCGGGCACGCACGGCGATCAGCGAGACTTCGCCGGTGAATGGCACGAAGCCTTCCAGCAGGCAGGCCACGCTGCCGAGTTCGGCTAAGGTGCCGACCACGTCTTCCGGTTTGCGCAGGACTTTCTGGCCCTTGCCGTCGTAACCCAGGGTGCGGGTTTTCAACACGGCCGGCAGACCGATCGAGGCCACGGCGACGTCCAGGTCAGCTTGCGACTGGATGTCAGCGAACGCCGGGGTTGGAATCCCCAGGTCCTTGAACATGCTCTTCTCGAACCAGCGATCACGAGCGATGCGCAGGGCTTCGGCGCTCGGGTAGACCGGGACGAACTGCGAGAGGAAGGCCACGGTTTCGGCCGGGACGCTTTCGAACTCGAAAGTCACCAGATCGACTTCATCGGCCAACTGACGCAGATGATCCTGATCGCCGTAATCGGCCCGCAGGTGTTCGCCCAACGCAGCTGCGCAAGCATCCGGCGCCGGGTCCAGGAAAGCGGCTCAAAATCGGGAAAACGGCACTCTACAACGCTTTGCGTGGGACCGATCAAGAACCTCAGCAAAGCTAAATGTCGTCAAATTGTAGCTTCGCTCCCCATGGGCCTATATGTAGCGTCGCGAAATTTCCGTTATGTCCTAGATCTCGTCCAGCCCGCTTTCGCGAACGCCCAAGTTGGGTTATTGGGGCGGTCCGCCCAGTCCTCTTCGGAGAGCAGAGCCTCTTCAGCTTTCATGATCCGGGTACCGGTGTTTCCACCTCTGGAAATCAATGAAACGGAGCCATCTGGATTACGATTGAACTCAATCCGAACCAGCATAGAGCCCTTGTTGCCATGACCCGTAACAAGCATGCAGTCAGTGCAACCAATAAACTCTACTGCGTGAGGCATAGTTTTCAGCATGGTGCTTTTCCCTTAACTCCGTTGTTCAATCAGACCACGCTCAGGCAGACGCGCGAGGTGTTGCACCCAAACACGTTTTACCTGGCTGACGCTGATCCCGGCCAGGCGCGCAGTTTCCGCAATGCTACACCCGCCGCTTTTGAGGGCAATCACCCGTTCGTGCATTTTGGTATTCGGTTTGCGCCCAACGTATCGACCGGCGCCCTTGGCCAGGTCTATGCCTTGTCGCTGTCGCTCTCGCCGGTCCTCAAAGTCGTCACGCGCTATTTGCAAAGCCACACGCAAAAGCATGTCTTGTACGCTCTGCAAAACCACCTTGGCGACTCCGCTGGACGCCTCGGCCAACTCGGATAGATCGACGATGCCAGGCACAGCCAGGCGAGCGTCTTTGGCCCGGATCGCGTGAACCAGTTTTTCTGCTTCGGCCAGTGGGAGGCGGCTGATTCGGTCGATCTTTTCAGCAACGACGACTTCACCTGCAGGCCCTACGCCGCCGACGCGGTCGCAGAGAAGCACAGGAAGACGACGTGGATGCGGATCTGTGAGCGCCCACGCCTAGATAGACAGCACCCTGACTCAACAGTGCGTGCAGAGTCATTAGTCGGGCGCCTGGTCGCCGCAAGCACATAAGTGCGGAGGAGTTTCACCACTACAGCGCCTGGTTGCTCAAAGCCAGCCGGGAGCAGTTCGCGCGGATGAGAGGAAATATCATGTCGAGCGCCCCTCGTTACGATTTTGTTGTTTTCTAGCGCCTTTCCGGATTTTTCTTTCGTATAGATAGTGAATGAACCAGACCACCAAAAATAGACCCGTTATGCTAAAAACGAACAGCAATAGCTCTATTGCATGACCTTCGTGTGAAAACATTTTTCGTTCCTCGTCCTGAAGTAGCGTGACCTGAAAACGATCACAACCGAAATTGTTCGTAACAATTCGAACATTTTCAGGGTAGTCGGCAAAACTGCAGCTGACAACCCTCCTTCGCTGCGCGACAAGATGCTCGCGGCCAGCATTCCTCTGTGACTCTAAACCGCCGCTGGTCATTTGCAGATAGCGTGAGCCCGTCGCGATGAAATGCGAGCCCGCGCCTTCAAATGCAAGCTCATTTGCAATTAATGTGAGCCGGTGGCTTTGGCTGGTTGCAGTTAATGTGAGCCAGAAATGCCGTTGAATGCGAGCCTGCGTGTTTTCAAACGCGAGCCGCTACAATTAGGGCCAGCTTTGGCGCACTCGCCTCATTTCTTCTTCGCTTTCCCTTTGCCTTCTGGCTGGTCAAAGGGCGCCGCCATTTGCCGAACCTGCTCGGCCAGTTCAGGCGGGAGCCAGACCATCACCGGCACCAACTCTTGCGCCTGGTGTTCCTCCAGGATCTTACGAACCCGTCGCACGGCGGCATAGACAAGCTGCCGGGATACGTCAGCTTGTCGCGCCAGATCCGAGGGCCGCACGCCGTCGACCAATACCGCCTTGGCCATCTCGACAGTGCCGACAGCCAAACCGCGAAAGGCTGAGGATACCTGTTCCCATTGAGCGGCTGTGTACTTTGGCTGCATTCGTCTTCTCCATTGGTGAAGCGCCCGACGATCTGCCAGGCGCATTTAGCTTTTTAGTGTGGTGGTGATCCGTGAGCCTGTCGATCAGTGAACAGGCCCCCCGCTGTGCTCAAGGTAACGCGCTGGACAATTATCTGGTGCGTGAGGGTGGCCAGCCCTAAGAACGTCCAATAGCGGCCATGACAGAGCGTGTAGATGCGCGTCAGGTTTCCAACCTCGTATTTCTCCAGTTTGAACGAGTAAGTTTTGCCATCAGCGGCGAAGTCCAACACCGGGAGACGGGTCAGCGCGTAGTCATAGCGCGCCTCGGTGGTTTCTTGGGGCTGCGTACCTAACGCGGCTTCCTGGGCCAGCAAGAATGCCTCTTCCTCACCCAGCACTGCGCCGGGGTGGCAGACACGCAGCTCGGGTAGCATCAGCATGCTGCAACGGGTTGCCCACATATTCGGGCCGATCTCGTGGGCATAGTCGATGATCGCAGTTTGGCCGGGTACATAGAAAACTTTGGACATGGCTGTATCTCCTACCGCACAAGAACCGGGCGCACTCGGCGCCCGGTTGGGTGATTAAGCGGCCTGCTGAGTACGCAGGGCCTGGGCCAGAACCCACAGGGAGCGATTCAGTTTCACGTCCTGGTCAATGCCGCCAACGGCGCGGGTAGTCGCCCGGCGCCCTTGCTTGTTACGGCCACGTAAGCCCCCCTTAATCGAGTTTTCTTGAATGCGGTTGAAGGTAGTCCAGAAGTCATTGTCGTAGTCCTGCACACGGCGCGGGCTGAGCTACTGACTGGACGTCACCGGCGCCGGTCCCTCTTTCGGGTCGTAGCGGTAGGCCAGCGCCGCCATGGCGAAGGCTTCTTGCTCGTCCGGGCGCAGCTTGATTTGCTTCATGCACTCACGCTGATCGTTCACAGCGTCGAACTGATTGAGCACTTCATAGGCTCCCTCGATCACGTCGCTAATTACGTCACCGCGACCACTGTGCCGTACTTTCTGATCAATCGAGCAATCGCCGATTACCAGGCCATTGGCGCAAACAAACCGGAACATACCCGCCATCATCTGGTAGCTGCTGGTTCCGTCATGGCTGTTCAGCAGAATAATTTCGTTCGCTTCCTTGTCCATGATGCTGTTGGCATGGCGCAGGCGCAGCATGTGTTTAGTGTGTTCGCGCTTGTCGGTATTACGAACGCGGGTTTGGCACGCCATGAACGGCTGGAAGCCTTCGGCGCGCAGTGCGTCGAGCACCTTGATTGTCGGGATGTACAGGTAACGATCGGAGCGGCTGTCGTGTGCTTCTTCGGCAAAGATCGAAGGGACAACGCTGGCAATCTGTTCATTGCTCAAGGCTGCATCGCTGCGGATCATGCAAGGGTTACGGAAGTTGCTGGATAGACGCATTTTTGAATCTCCTTCGCAGAATTCCCGGAGCGGTTGCCGCCGCTGGTTCCGGGTGTCAGAGCCGAATTGCTTCGACAGGGTTATTATCTCCCGGGGGCGATCTCGCGTAAACTATTTGTAAAATATAATTGTCCGTTTGTTTTACACTATGCACGGTCAACCGCCTGCACCTGGGCGCGCCGCCACCGCAACCACCCCGCGCCATGATTACCCCCGCTTTTAGTGCGCGGACCCACGACGCACAGCACCCCTGTGAGGTCAGGTCATGGCAATTAACATGGTTCAGCGACACGGGGTAGGCCTTCGGCCGCAGGGGCGGCCCTGTGCGGAGCGACGGCGGAGCTGGAACGTCGGACGACGATTCAGGATTTCACTCCGTTCGGGGTAGGCCTCCGGCCGCAGGGGCAGAGCCCCTGTTGCGCAGCGCAGGCGGAGCATGTGTTTGGATGGAACGTAGGCTTAGGATTTCACCCCGTCAGTGGCAAGCGGCAAAGCCCCGCCGTCGGGGCACGCAGGCCAAGAGCCAAGGGCCGGAGGCAAACGGAGCGCGCAGCCCGGAACGGGCGAAGGCGTGAGGATTGAAGCCCGAAGGGGCAAGACCTGGCAGCTTCACCGCCAGGGCTTGATTGGGGTTCGGGGAGCAATGGAACAGTGCGACCTGAGGTCGTCTGAATTTCTGTTTTACTGGAGAGTTTTTCTCTTGATGAAACCGGTTGTTCCATCAACCGTTTCCTACCTGGACATGCGGGGCCGGTAACAGCCCGGTGTGAAGCTCCGGGGACAATGTACCCGCCGATTTTCGGTACGCCTATCCGTGAGGGGAAGCGGAATCTACCAGCACAACGGTGGTGAGGGGCTAGGAACGAGCGGCTACGACCAACACATGTGAACCTCTGTTAAACGTCGTCATGCTCAACAAGCCAAATGTGCTGACAGGCTTGAACCAAAACGGTACGCGGCCAGGTATGACCCCTTTATTCCTGGGGCATCATGGACAGTAGGCCGCCGGCGAACAGGAGGGGTCCGCCCCGCTCAGAAATTCAGGCGGAACAGGGTAAGCCCGTAGTGCCGCCGGAAACGGCAGGCGAACCGCAAGGAACGCTGTGGGTGCTGCGGGTAAAGGAATGCGGAAAAAGCGAAGGCCCGCCTGTAATGGGCGGGATACGGGCTGAAACATTGCTCGACTCGAAAGTGGGCAGACTTCCGTAGGGTCATTCATGGCGAGAGAACTTGATTAATCGTTACTCGAAGGAAAGCAGATGACGGTTATTGGTAGCGCTGGGAAAACAGATGCGATCGGTACTGGTGCGCCTTCGCACGCTGAAAGGATGTGGCTTCAGGCTTGCGCATTCCACGCCATCCGGCCACCCAGCCCACCAACATCCGGCCACCTATTCCACGCTCATCCGGCCGGGCAGTCGGAGCGCAGCGACGCAGGTTTGTATTGTTAGTCTGAAGTCTCTGTCGCCGTCAATTTCGTTGCGCGTCTGCGCATCGATTCGCCCTTCAGTTCGATCCGATAAGCGTTGTGCACCAGCCGGTCGAGGATCGCATCGCCCAAGGTTGGATCGCCGATCAGCGCATGCCATTTGTCCACTGGCATCTGGCTGGTCACTAGCGTCGAGCGGTTGCCGTAGCGGTCGTCCAGCAGTTCAAGCATGTCGCGCCGTTGCGCAGCGGTAAACGGCGCCAAGCCCCAGTCGTCCAGGATCAGCAAATCGGTCTTGGCATAACCCGCCATCAGTTTCGCGAAGCGGCCGTCGCCGTGGGCCAGGCCTAGTTCTTCCATCAAGCGCGGCAAGCGCAGATAACGCACGCTGTAACCGTCGCGGCAGGCCTTATGAGCCAGCGCGCAGGCGAGCCAGGTTTTGCCTACGCCAGTTGGGCCGCCGATGATCAGGTTCAGGCCGTCGCGCAGCCACTGGCCGCTGCCCAGTTGCAGGATCAGGGACTTGTCCAGACCGCGCGGGCTGCGGTAGTCGATGTCTTCCAGGCAGGCGTTATGGCGCAGTCGTGCAGCCTTGAGGCGAGTAGTCAGGCGTGCGTCTTCGCGCTCGGTCAGCTCGCGGTCGACCATCAGACCGAGGCGTTCGTCGAAGCTGAGATCGTTGATGTCAGGCGTTGCGTGTTGTTCGCCAAGCGCCTTGATCATGCCGTGCAGGCGCAGGGTTTGTAGCTTGTCGAGTGTCGGGGTGGGCAGCATTTTGGTGCTCCTTTTTCAGGTCAGTGGTAGTAGCCAGGGCCGCGCAGATTGATGTGTTCTTCGGGCAGTAACGGCAGGTTTGGCTGGGCAAGCGGCAGCCGTTCCAGCCCTTGGCGCAGGATCGATTCCAAGCTTTTGTAGCTGCACGCGCCCAGTGCCAGCGCTCGCTGGCAAGCGGCTTCCAGCCGCTCTTCGCCGTGCTGTTTGCTCAGGCGCAGGATCCCCAGGCAGGCGCGGAAGCCGTGCTGCGGATGGATTCGGCGTTCGAGGATATGAGCGATGACACCAGCGGTGTTCGGCCCGGTCTGCTCAGCCCAGTGGATCAGTCGCTGCGGCGTCCATTCGGCATGTTCGCGGTGACTTTTGGGCATGTGCTCGGTTTGGGTGGTGTGGCGGCCTTTGTGCATGGAGCGCAGATGGCTGGCCACCCGCTGGTTGGCGTGGAAGCACTCGACGGTCTTAGCGGTTAGCCGCACTTCGAGTGGGTGCTTCACCAGCTGGTACGGAACCGAGTAGTAATGGCCGTCGACCTCCACGTGGTAGTCGATGTGCACTCGCACCTTTTTCCATTCGGCGTAGACATACGGATGTTCTGGTAGCGGTTGCAGTGCGGGTTGGTCGATGGTCTCGAAGGCCGAGCGGCGTGAGCCGGGCAGTTTCTTGAAGGGCTTCTGATTGAGGCGATCCAGCAGCAGCGCGATGGCTGTGTTGAGTTCGCCCAAGGAGAAGAACTGGCGGTTGCGCAGCACCGCCAAGATCCACCGCTCGACTACCTGTACGCCGACTTCAACCTTGGCTTTGTCCTTGGGTTTACGCGAGCGCGCGGGCAGCACGGCTACGCCGTAATGCTCGGCGAGATCGCGGTAACTGGGGTTGATATCCGGCTCGTAGCGATGCGCCTTGGTGACGCCGCTGCGCAGATTGTCCGGTACCAGGATCTGCGATGTACCGCCGAGAAAGGCGAAGCAGCGTACGTGCGAGCCCAGCCAGTCGGGCAGTTTCTGCGACCAGGTGGCCTCGGCGAAGGTGTAGCTGGACGCGCCGAGGACGGCGACGAAGATCTGCGTCTGGCGGATCTCGCCGGTTCGCCGATCAATGACCGGCACGGTCTGGCCGGCGTAATCGACAAACAGCTTTTCTCCGGCACGGTGTTCCTGGCGCATGACCACGTCGACCTTGGCAGCCCAGAGGCGGTAGTGCTCGCAGAACCAGCTGTACTGGAAGCCTTGCGGATGGGCGAGTCGATACTCTTGCCAAAGCAGGGCCAGGGTGACGCCGGGGCGGCGCAACTCGGCGTGAACCCATGCCCAGTCGGGCATCGGACGCTGATCGCTGATCGCTGATCGCTGGGAACGGCGGGCGGCGGTGGAAAAAGCCGCCGTTGCAACTCGGCGTCCGTTAACGCAGACGGCCAAGTCAGGCCGCTGGCAGCAAAGCGATTGAGGTACTCACCGACGCTGGCTCGACCCACTTGCAAGCTGACAGCGACCTGGCGGGCAGATAGGCCGACCTCGAACTTGAGACGTAGCACTTCTCGAATCTTACGCATGGATAACCGCTCCACGACGACCTCTCAGCTTCGATAAAAGAGGTCGATGGTAGTGAATTAATCCTGCGTTGCTGCCTGCTTTAAGGGTGGCCGGATGAGCGTGGAACGGGTGGCCGGATCACCGTGGAATCAGTGGCCGGATGTTCATGGAATACGCGGCCGGATGGGCGTGGAATCCGCACCTGAAACAGCGCGATTAGAGGAAAGAACCGTGAATTAAGGACAAGAAGGTCTGATTTTCGACCGGCTTATGATTTTTTGAGCATCAAGTAGTGAGGGCATCAAAAATCCGTGGGTACTTCAGACCTTCCTCAGGATCGCCGACTACGATTTCAGACTTTTTATTTTTTTCTCGTATTTATGTTTTATAAAAGACTTTGCAAAGGAAGTAGGTCGTCTTTAAGACATTATAGAGATGAATCGCAATGCGCTGGACTGGCTTGATCTTTTAGCGCCGGTTCCTTGCGGGGCTATCAAGTTTTTATCGACCATCGCGAATGGTTTGACTAATAAAGTTTCATACTTGCGCTGTGCTAGCGCGTCTGTCCATGGCTGACAGCGCAACGCACTTCGGTTTTCAATAGAAAAATTCTGAGAATAATACTATGAGCGAGTCTTTGTTGCAGTCGCTACGAATATCCACGGAAAGCGAAGTGACACTAAATCAGCGTGATGAAAAGGGTTTTAATTCGATCTTCGATATTGCTAAAGAACCACTTGAACAATTTTGCTGCGCGATGGAAGAGTTGTCTGGAGAGCAGGCTGAACTGATTCATACGGCAGCGTGCAAGCGAGTCGAAGCCTTGGAGAGTATCCTTCGAACACTCCGCGCTCGTAATGAGCCGGTAATGCAAAGTATTCCCAAGCTGGGCATTGCACCATTTCCGCACGAGCTACAAGTGGCGATGGGGCGCTCGCTGGGTGGCGCCGTAGATTTTGACGATCTTTTTGACGAGCGCTCCGGCGCTGGCTACGCGGAAGTGACGTCTATTCAATCGCTATTTTCGCCGGGGCGCTACTTGGTTGAACTTTATAAAATTGCCCAAGGTCTTCACTTGGAAGACAGCCCGTTGCATATAGATAATCGTCGTCCGGATATCAAAGATCTTGTTCTGAATGAAATAAATCTTGTCAAAGAAATATCAACACTCGATATCTTGAACGAGACCTTGTTGAAAGGCATGCAGACTTCATCCGGTGCTCCTGCCCTGCAAACTCTGGAAACTGTTTGGTACCCAATGACACTGCCTTATCACGATAACCTGGTGCAGGTACGTAGCGTGCTGTCGGCGAACAAACTTCCACTTATGACGCTTTGGTCCGCGCTGGCCGATGATCAAATGACCGCGTTCAACGCTAGTACTTTTAATATGGGAGGTAGCACTTTAAATCCTATCCTCACAGCGTCGCCGAAAACGCGAGAGCAACTGGAAATAACACCTGAACTTTACAACTTGCTGGGCAGCCTAAGTTCTAATGAAAACCTGGTAAAACGTCATTACAACCTTGCATCTGAGTCTGATATCGCTGGGCAACTCAGGTCGGTCGATGAATTTATCGCGCGTACTGGACTGACTTTCAATCAGTTGATCGGCATGACTGCTCAGGCCAACTACTCGGGCAATGTTGTCGTCAATCTTATGAAGTCGGTGTTCTGGCGCTATGGTGAGAGTGAGCCTGTTAACGTCGATATATACGGGCAAACCTATCTATCGAATATGAGTTCAGATCCCGCCTCATTGCTCGTTTGCACGACTGATGCAAATAAACTTGAGCTGAAGCTGTCCGGCGCGAATGAAGTGCTTTTCTGTGATCGTGCACAGCGACTCATTCGCCTTCAACGCCAGGTCAATCTCGAATTTCATGAGCTTGATTGGCTGGTCCTGAATGCTAATCGGGCGATCCACAAAGGTAGGACAATGTGGCTGGATACACCGGTGCTCAGCACACTAGCCGAGTTTACGCGTCTGAAGACGACGTATGGCATCTCCTGCGAAGAGTTCTGTTGTTTCATCGGCGACATGAATACTTTTGCTCGGAAGTCCGAGCAGAGTCTTTATCAGCGGCTATTCACCTCGACTACGGATGGCACTACCCTTGCTCTGAACGCCACGCTCAACTTTGACTCTGCAGTACACAGCGCTCAAACCGCCATCGTTTGCGGGGCACTTAAAGTCTCCGCGGATGAGCTCAAGAAGATGGCCGGGTTGGCCTTCGGTACTGCCAACCTCACTACGGTAGACATGACGTCGGCGCGTTACGCTCAGCTCTACCGATTAGCCATGATTCCACGCATGCTCGGTCTGAGTTTTACCGAGGCAAACGTGCTCTGGGAGTTGCTCAATCCCGGTGCAAATACAGCCTGGCGAGTGGCCGGCGCGGCCACACTGGATACGCTTGAGATTATTCAGCAAACCGAAACGGTGCTTGCCTGGATGGTCGACAACCAGTTAGATATTCGCACCGCCCTGAGCATGACGACGGACATCTATAGCCCCATCTTCACGCCAGAGTTACACAATTTCACCCATAACCTCTATACCTCGCTTATTGGCGATAGTGTCGCGTCTAGTCATCAGACCAACCAACCGATTTCTCCAGTACTTGCAAAAAGACTGCACCAAGCCATTGCACCGGTATTTAAAAGTAAACCTAATGTGATGGGTAAATTGTTGCAATGGCAGGACTTTTTCTTTCGCACGGCGGATGGCACTGCAGCCTATGGGCTCAATGATTTTTGGGCCGATGTGATTCGTGTACACGGTACTCAACCGGAAGAGAGTGATTCGCAAGCCTCAGCCAACATCGCTCGATACTGCCAGGGAATGGCGCAATACGCCCTTATCAGCCAATGGGCCGACTTGACCGAGCAAGACCTGTACTTGATTGTCGACTGCCCCAGCTGGTTTACGTCGGGCGTCGGGGTAGCACCGTCCATGCCACTGCTGTTGCGAGTTGTACGGCTCAAACAATGGTTGTCGCGAATCGTTGTTCCAGCGTCTGAAGCGTTCGGCTATTTCAAGATGGCTAATCAACAGGGCCTGATACTTGACCAAGCACTTGCCGCGCTGGCGACGATCCATGGCTGGGACTTGGAAAAAACTTCACGGATGAATATCTATCTGGTTAATCACCAAATCTATCGCAGCTTTCCAACCTGCGTCGATGATGTTTGTCATCTTGAAGCCTGGATGCAAATCAGTGCTCACTTGAACGTCGGCAGCAATTGCATTGCCCAGATTTTTGAAATGTCCAGGCCGCAATCAATCAATGAGGGACAGTCGAGTCTGATTCGTGGTGTCGCCGAGCAATTAAGCGCTGCGATCAAGAACTAATCCGTTGTCACTATTCAGTACTCTGGAGTACATCATGAATAACCAAACCACCATTAATGTCATCCAGACCACGCGACGCGATGCACTGGTTGACTATTACACCACTTATTGCATCTCCCCAACAGTACTGGAAGACGGGACTTCCTTGAGGCAGCATGTCAACAACGCTGAAGAACTTTACGAGTATTTGTTACTCGACACCCGGATTGGCCCGGAAGTCCTGACTTCCCGGGTTGCCGAAACCATTTCCAGTTTGCAGTTGTACATTAATCGCTGCCTGAGGGGGACTGATCCGGATGTGAAGAACGTCCCGGGGTCCACCATGGTTGAGCAATCCAAGCCAGGCCGCTTTCTTTATGACTGGCCGGATTACAATCAGGTGTATTCGACTTGGGCGGGTAAGGAGCGTTTGCAGTATTACCCTTCTACTTATATCAGTCCTGGTTTGCGCTATAGCAAAACCGAACTATTTAAATCCTTAGAAGAGACCATTAACCAAGGACGTATTTCTGACAGCCGGGTACAAGCAGGCTTCCAGCAATATTTGTTCAGTTTCGAAACACTCGCCAACCTGAAAACCATCAGCGGCTATCAAGCAGGGACGAATGCATCTGCTGATTGTCAGGACACGCTGTACTTTATTGGTCGCAGCCAAAATGCGCCCCACAACTATTACTGGCGTAGTTGCAATATGGCTGTGCGCAGCGATGAGAACTCGCTTACGGGTGGTGCGTGGTCACAATGGTTAAAGATCAATGTGCCTACCGAGGAGGCCTTGGATAATATGATAAGGCCTTGTTGGTTCCACCAGCGGTTATATATTTGCTGGATTAGCCGAACGGCAAAGAATGGCATCGGTAGCAGCAATGTGACGATCGAATATGAATACTTTAGTAATATTTGGTATTTGCAGGGTGATGGTGTGTGGGTTTCTTATAAAAAGGAGCTTCTTGCACATAAGCCTTTGAAGTTTTCGATTGTCAATAATATGATTGCAGGAAAGTTGAGATTTTTAGACGAGTCTTATGCTCTTGGGGGGAAAGATTTTGTTTTTTCCGATGCTGCGCTATTAGAAGATAAGGCAAAGGAGGGGGATGTTCATGAGTTTCATAAATTAAATACTACTGTCACGGTAGGTTACTTTTCGAGTACTACCATTGAATTGCGTTATAAGCATGCGGCGACAGCCAGGGTTCGTCTGTTTGCACATGATGGTAGTGTCAGTGATGAGTTGCAGTTTCAGGTCAGCAATGATAGTAATTATATTTATGAATTGAATAATAATACTACGTATATTGAGGTGGGGTTGAACATTGGCGGCGTGTTGGAGAGTAAAAAAATTCATGTCTACATAGGTTATAACTTGCCATTATTCGGTCAGCTTTTTCATTTGGCTGGGGGGTTCTTAAAGTGTGCATTGGGTACTTCGACTGAGTTGGTTGTCAGCAATCTAGAGACTAGCGCTGCACCCTATTTTACTTCGGCGTTACAAAGTGAAGGTGTTGATGGTCTTTTAAGCTATAACTGTCAGGTTAAGAATGTAGAGCAGGGCAATACGGCCCCCATTGATTTTAATAGCTCCTATGGGTTGTATTTTTGGGAGTTGTTCTTCCATAGCAGTTTCCTGATCGCCGACCGTTATCTGACTGAGCAGAACTACGCTCAAGCAGAGCAATGGCATAAATATATCTTCTCGCCGACGGGTTATCGTAACAGTCTAGGCATCTTGGACACAGTAGAGGAGAACATCCGTTACTGGAACGTGGTGCCGCTGCAAACGGACCAGACCTGGAATACGTCGATTCCCGAGACGGTCGACCCTGACGTCATCGCCATGAATGACCCCATGCAGTACAAGATGGCGATTTTCCTCAGCAATCTAAACACGCTGATCGAGCATGGCGACAATTGCTACCGGATGCAGCAACGCGACTACATGGTTCAGGCCAAAATGTACTACATGCAAGCCTCACAAATGCTTGGTCCGCGACCGGACATCGATTACACCAACAGTTGGTCCAATCCCACGGTAGGAGTGGAGGCTTCTACCATCAGCCTCCAGCAATCCGACAGCAGTAATGAACAAACTTCTAGCCGCATGGCAACGTTGTTCAAGTTCCATCTGCAAGACGCCAATGGCAGTTTCCTGCCCCCTTACAACGCCGACCTGTTGCTGTACTGGGTAAAATTGGAGGTACGCCTCTACAACCTGCGCAACAACCTGACCCTCGATGGCCAGCCATTGGTGCTACCACTGTTTGCCACACCGGTTTCACCCACTGCCTTGCAGCTTCAGCATGGCGCGGGTAACGGCGCATTGGGTGGTTCAGTACCCGCCAACCAGCAGCTCAGTGAATTTCGCTTCCCGGTATTGATGGACAAGGCCCGCACGGCGGTGAGCAGCGTCATTCAGTTCGGTAACGAACTGCAAACAGCACTGCTGCAGCGTGATAACGAGTACATGAGCTTGTTGGTACAGACCCAGCAGCAACAGATATCGACCCTGACTGAGGAACTTCAGGTCGATAACATCGTCTCACTGACCTCCGGGGTGACTGCCGCGACAGAGGCGCTGAACAGTGCGAAAGCTCGCCTGGCACATTACACCGGCCTTTACAACAACTGGATTTCCCGCAGTGAGCAAAGTGCCATGGATCTGCGCGTGGCAGCCGGGGCGCTGAACGCCGGCTCGCTGATCAGCAACGTGGTGGGTGCTGCGGTTGAAATGGCACCTAACACCTTCGGGCTGGCTGTGGGTGGATCGCGATGGGGTGGTGCGGCACGTGCAGTGGCCTTTGGGCTGCAAGCGTCCGCTACGATCCTGGAAACCTCCGCCCAGCGACTGGATATCAGTGAGCAATACCGACGTCGACGCGCGGACTGGCAGATTCAGAAGGAAAGTGCGGAATTCGAAGTCAAACAGCTGACGGCACAAATTCAGTCGCAGAATCAGCAACTGGCGATGGCGCAAAAGCAAAAAACGTTGTACGCACAAGAACTGAGCAATATGCGTGCGCAGTACGCCCTGCAGACCACACGCTTCACCGGGCTGGAATTGTTTAACTGGATGACCGGTCGACTCTCTTCGCTTTACTACCAGCTGTATGACAGCGCGCTGGCGCTGTGCCTGACGACTAAAGCTGCGCTGGGACGCGAAATAGGTGATTCCAACGCCGGCAGTCTGTTCACCACGCCAATGTGGAACGATCTCTATCAAGGGTTGTTGGCCGGGGAAAGCTTGCAACTGGAGCTGCAAAAAATGGAGAACATCTACCTGCGCCTGGAAAAACGTGGGCTGGAAATTCAGAAAACCATTTCGCTCAATACACAAATCACTCGAGCTGTCAGCAGTAAAAGCTTTTCCGTGTCCCTGAACGGGGCGCTTTCGGGAAATCCGGTTGCAGCGGCTGGCGGCGTAGCAATCACGACGCTAAACGACGACAAGCTGGTCATTACGCTGGACATCGCTGAGCTTGATCTGAACGGCGCCTATGGCAGCACGGATAAGGTCGGGCGCTTCAAAAATATTAGCGTTACGTTACCAGCTTTGATTGGGCCTTATCAGGATGTAGAGGCCACCTTGAGTATGGGAAGCGGCAACTACGTTGCGCTTTCCCGCGGGCTCGATGATTCCGGCTTGTTTATGGTCGACTTCAACGATCCGAAATACTTGCCGTTTGAAGGCAGTTCAACCACCACCGGGACGCTCGTTCTGACGTTCTTCAATGCCGGCACAGGTCAGCAGCAGCGTGAGCTGGTGGAAAGCCTGGTCGATGTCATTTTCCATCTCCGCTACACCCTCAAAGGGTACTGACAGTGGCCGCGTGCCAGGGGCTCAGCCCTTGGCCGCGTTGGAGAACACCTGCGCAACTTTTGAGGATGAACTATGAGTACCAGTCAGAACACTCCCGTTGAAGTGAATCAACCCTCGCTGCCCAAAGGTGGTGGGGCAATCCAGGGCATGGGAGAAGCCCTGGGCAGCGTCAGTTTGACGGGTATGTCCAGCCGAACGCTGCCATTGCCCGTCTCCGCCGGACGAGGCCATGCCCCTGCATTGTCGTTGAACTACAGCAGCGGTGCCGGTAATGGCGCTTTCGCGATCGGTTGGGGCCTTTCTGAAATGACGATCCGCCGACGCACCAGTCGCGGCGCGCCCTTGTATCAGGAAGACGATACGTATTTGGCGCCGGATGGCGAGGTTTTGGTTCCAGAAACGGGCTCCGACCACATCGTGATTACTACCCAGTGTTCCAGCTATAGTGTGCTGGATCTCGGCCAGACCTATGCGGTCACGCGTTACTTTCCGTGTATCGAAGGTTCATTCAGCAAGATCGAACGCTGGAGCCCGGAAACTACCGAGGGTGATTTCTGGTTGTTGCACACGGCAGATGGTCAACTGCATTGTCTGGGCAAGTCCGCCGAGGCACGGATTACCGATCCTGCACAACCGGGCCACATCGGTGTCTGGCTGCTTGAAGAGTCGGTGACATTGACCGGCGAGCACATTCGCTATCGCTACAAGCAGGAAGACACTGTTAATTGCATCCTGAGTGGTCAGGAACCTTCTCGGTCACACACCGCCAATCGCTATTTGCAATACGTCGAATACGGTAACGTCACTGAATATCAGCCGCTCTATGCCTGGCGTAAATTCACGGCGACAGAGGCTCCGGCATGGCTGTTTACGTTGGTGTTTGACTATGGCGAGCGAACATTGAACCCGCTGGCGCCGCCGCCGTTGTCGACCTCTGACAGTTGGCCGTGCCGCTCAGATTCATTCTCCGACTACTCGTTCGGTTTTGAAGTGCGCACACACCGGCTGTGTCAGCAAGTGTTGATGTTTCACCATTTCCCCCAGGAGCTCGGACAGTCGGACAAACTAGTCTCGCGTCTGCTGCTGGAGTACCAACAGTCGCCGCAACTGACTCAGTTGATCGGCGCACAAGTGTTGGCCTATGAGAGTGACGGAACCGTTCAATCCCGACCGCCAGTGGACTGGTCTTACAGCTCATTTGCAACGGACTTTAACTCGTCCGGCTATGCGGCATTGCCAGCGTTCCCAAGCCTCAATGATGGTCAGCAGTATCAATTAGTTGATTTGTTAGGCGAAGGCCTCTCCGGGATTCTCTATCAGGAGGGTAACGACTGGCGCTACCGGGCGCCGATTCGCGGTATGCAAGGCCCCGATGCGGTCGGCTACGCGCCTTGGCAATCATTGCCGCAACTGCCTTCTCTACTGCCTGAGGGGAATGAGCGAAAGGCACTCGTCGACCTCATGGGCACAGGTCGACTCACCTGGCTGATTGCGCAACCAGGGTTGGCGGGTTATTTCACGTTGAACGCCGATCAGCGTTGGAGCCATTTCGTACCCTATCCGGCATTCCCCATAGAACTCCTGAATCAATCAGCGCAGATGGTCGATCTGATGGGTACTGGCCTGCCTGATCTGGTCTTGATTGGCCCCAAAAGTGTTCGGTTGTACGCCAACCACCGAGAGAAGGGCTATGGCGCAGGGCGAGATGTTGCGCATGACGGCAATGATCGTTTGCCGATTCAGTCGGGTGATCAAGCATCGATTGTTGCGTTCAGTGATGTGTTGGGCTCAGGCCAGCAGCATCTGGTCCAGATCCGCTATAACCAGCTCACTTGCTGGCCAAATCTAGGTCGAGGGGCCTTCGGCGAACCGTTGGTACTGGCCCAGCTTCCGTTCGACGAGCGTACATTCAATCCCTCTAGGGTTTTTCTGGCTGATCTGGACGGTTCCGGGGCGGCTGATCTGATCTATGCCGAGTCTGAGCGGTTTCTGATCTTCCTGAATCAGTCCGGAAACGGTTTCAGCAGTGTGCCACTGATCTTGCCGATGCCCGTGGGTGTACGGTTTGACCAACTGGACCAGGTCAATTTTGTCGATCTCAGTGGTACCGGAACGACCTCGCTGGTACTGACCGTCTCCCATACCAACCCCCAGCACTGGCACTACACTTTTGCAGCGTCCAAGCCGTACTTGCTGGTGTCGTCCAACAACAATCTGGGCACCCATACGAGCTATACTTACCGCAGTTCTGCACAGGAATGGCTCGACGAAAAGCAGGCATCGCCCGAGAGTGTCTGTGAGCTGCCATTCGCGGTACCCGTGGTATCGATACAGAGTACGCTGGATGAGATCAGCGGTAATTGCCTCACGCAGCAGTACCTCTATCGACACGGAGTCTATGATGGTGTTGAACGGGAATTTCGTGGCTTCGGCTTCGTCCAGCACCTGGACACTGAGCAGCATGCCCAAGCGACCGCGAATGATCTACCGACGGCTGCGCCGACGCTGACCAAGGTCTGGTACAACACCGGGCGGGAAGGTGAGGAACTGTCCGGTGCGCTTCCTTATGAGGACTCGTTGGTTTTTGACCTGGGAGCGCCGCGCTTAACCCGGTTAAATCCCGTGACCGGCAATGATGATCTACTGCCATCGATTGACAGTTCTATTCGCTACCAGATGTACCGTGCCTTGAAAGGCAGCATGCAACGGACAGAGATTTACGGTGAGGACGCCAGTCCCCAGCAGGGCGTTCCGTACAGTGTCCAGACAACTCGGATGCAGGTTCGCTTGCTTCAGGATGCCGTTTCTCCAGAGGCATACAGTATCGTCCTGCCAATGGCTCTGGAGCAACTGAGCGTCGGTTATGAGCGCATTGCCGGTGACCCTATCGTTCAGCAGCAAGTGACTTTGCTGACCGATGAGTTTGGTGCTCCGCTCTGGACCGTCGGTGTAAATTACCCTCGTCGGCCCAAACCGGCCACCAGTAGTTACCCGGCTTCTGTCCCGGATGCCGTGTGGGCGAGCACTTACGACGAAAACCAGATACCGCTGCGCCTGACCGAGAGTCGCAGTAGTGTCTACAACCTGACATGCTCGGATGAATGGCGGCTGGGGCTGCCTTATCAGCAACGGCAAAATGTGTTGATGTTCGCGACAGGGTACAGCGGCTACCCCTTGACCCGCAGTGGTTTAAGTTACGAAGCGCTGATCGCATCGGAAAGCCTGATCAGCGCGAAGCAACCGCGCACCTTTGCGGGACAAACAGTCACTTATTATTTCAATGCTTCAGGTACAGATGTTCTCCTCGCGGGAACACCACCTCCTGCGCTGGCATTGGTCCATCATCAGGAAACGGCTGAACTCGATGTCGAGACGCTCAAGGCATATGACGGCGTTTCGATCCTTGATCTGGAGGTTGCCTTACCCTCCGCGGGCTATTTGAAGCGCAGCAAGGTGTTAAGTTGGCCGACAGACGTAAATCCGGACATTTGGGTGATTCCCAGCGGTTTCAGCACCTATGTCGAAAATGGCAACCGGTTGCCGTTCTACCGGCTAAGAACCACGCAAAATACGCTCATCGTGGCGCCTCAAACATTTACCTACGATGCACACAGTTGCGTTGTCACGTCGGTCACTGACGGTGTAGGCAATCGAGTCCTGGCGTTTTACGATTACCGTTTTCTCAGACCGCATCGCATCATCGATGCAAACGAAAACACCCAGGAAGTGCTGTTCGATGCCTTGGGTCAGGTGGTTGCAAGCTCCGGTTACGGCACTCAGCTGGATGAGGCGGGTGACTCAGTGGCCATCGGATTTTCTCCGCTGACTGAATTTGATTCCAGCCACTCTGCCTTGGCCAGTATCGATGCCGCGCTGGAAACGCCCTCTGCGGCGATTCAACAGGCGGCGCAAGTCTATTTGTATGAATTTGAAAATTGGATGGGGTGCTTTTCCAGCCTCCGGTTTGCAACCCCTTTAGCTTTCCTTCCGAGTCTAGAACTCGAATGTGTTCTGCAGCAAAATCATTTTCTGACATTTAACGGAAAACTGCGCTCACACGCCCGAGCCTGGGCCCGATCAGGTGCACCATTCGAGGGTATCAACGAGTCGGTGCGCGGCGCGATTGCCCGTGTCGAGCGTCGTCCGGTGCAAGCCGCGACGCTCCTGGCAGATCAATATCCAGGCGCGCTCCCCGCTGCGCTGATCAGGATCTCACTGTCACTTTTTGACGGGTTTGGTCGCACCCTGCAGGCCAAACAAAAATGCCCGCCCGGGCTTGCGTATGTTGTTCGCGCTGACGGAGCACTGGAGATCAAGGCTGGAAATCCTGTTGAGCGTGATACGGGATCGGCGCCGCGCTGGGCCGTGTCCGGGCGCACCGAGTACGACAATAAAGGCCAGGCAATTCGAACGTATCAGCCTTATTTCATTGACGAGCCGATCTATGTCAATGATGCCAGTGCCCGAGAGTGGGGGTATGCCGATACCCATTACTACGACCCCGTTGGTCGTGAGTACCAAGTCATCACCGCGCTGGGCTACTTGCGACGCACGAGCATTTATCCGTGGTTCACCATCGCGGAAGATGAAAACGACACACTGCAAGAGGTCATGGATAACGACCTTTCCTTGCTGAGGACACTGTCATGAGTACCACTTCCAACCTAATCACTGCGCACCTGTGCAGTGGCACTCCCACAGTATCGGTTGTCGACAATCGTGGTTTGTCAGTCCGGACGCTGCAGTACAACCGTAATGCTGTCGGCGAGGCGGCTAATGAGTTGATTGCCCAACAACGCTACAGCATCAGTGGGCAGCTATTGAGCAGCATTGATCCTCGGTTGTTTGTTGCGCAGCAGGTCGATCCAGCGGTGTTGCCGAACTTACTCTACCATAACTCGCTGTCCGGCCAAGTGCTGCAGAATCAGAGCCAGGATGCCGGTCAGCAGGTCACGCTGTATGACATTGAAACCGGGCCAGTTTGGCAGGGTAGCAGTCGCGGACACCTCAAGCGTTTTGAGTATGACTCGCTGCATCGTTTGAGCCGCGTGTTTGAGCAAGACGGTACGGAACGTGAGCGGGTCAGCGAGCGTTATGTCTATGGTGATAGCCAGGCCAATGCCGAGCGGTCGAACAGTCGTGGGCAACTGGTTCGGCAATACGACACGGCGGGGCTCAACGAAGTGGGCGGTTACACGGTCAATGGCCAGCCCCAGCAGATGGTCCGACAACTTTTGGGGAATGACTCGGCGCACAGCGATTGGCAGGGGGCTGAAAACCAGTGGCTCGTGGTGCTGGAGCCCGAGCGACATCAAAGTCGCATCGGCTACAACGCGCTAGGCGAAGTGCTGAACAGTGTCGATGCCAAGGGCAATCAGCAACGTCAGCAGCTTGATATTGCCGGGCTGTTGGCAAGCAGTGGCCTGACCCTGGTTGGGCAGGCCGTGGAACGCCCGATCCTGACTTCCATCACCTACAGCGCCGGCGGCCAGGTGTTGCGTGAAGCGGCAAGCAACGGGGTGGTCACCGACTACCGCTACGAGCCGCAAACCCTGCGCCTGAGCCAGTTGATCAGCACGCGCCCGCCACAGGCCGGGCGCAGTTCGCTGTTGCAGGACCTGAGCTACGTCTACGATCCGGTCGGCAACATCCTGTCGATCAGCGATGCGGCGATTGACAACAGTTACCACAACAACCAGCAGATCGAGCCAGCCAACGATTATCAGTATGATGCGTTGTATCAACTGCTCACGGCCAGCGGCCGGGAGAATGTCGGGGCAAGCCGACAAGGCCCCGGGTTGTTGGAACCGAGCAGTGCCGACTCGAACCAGTACAGCAATTACACCCGACAATACCGCTATGATCGCGGCGGTAACCTGACCCAGGTGCGGCATGTCGGCAACCGCAATTATACCCTGGACATGCTGGTTTCCAACACATCCAATCGTGCTGCGCAGCAGACGGAGTTCCTGACGCAGGATGATGTCGAGGAGCAGTTCGATGTCGCCGGCAACCTGAAACAGCTGGTGGTTGGCCAACCGATGACGTGGGACGGGCGCAATCAACTGCAGTCGGTTACCCAAGTGCTGCGTAGCGATAGCGATGACGACGAAGAACACTACCAATATGACGGCGGCGGCACCCGGGTACGCAAAACCACGGTGAGTCATACCAGTGGTACGAGCCGTCGTGCGCAGGTGATCTATTTGCCCGGTTTGGAGTTACGCCGGATCGAGATCACGCAAGGCGCTAGTACCCGTCTCGAGGAAGGGTTGCAGGTCATCAGCGTTGGCAGTGCAGGTCGCCAGCAGGTGCGGGTGTTGCACTGGGAGGCAGGCAAACCGGACGACATTGCCAATGATCAGTTGCGCGCCAGTCTGGATAACCAGATCGGTTCGAGCTTGCTCGAGCTGGACCAGAACGCGGACATACTGACCCAGGAGGAGTATTACCCGTTTGGCGGCACGTCGGTGTGGTCAGGTAAAAAAGCCAGCGAAACCAAGTACAAGTTTGTGCGCTATTCGGGCAAGGAACGCGATGTGACGGGACTGTATTACTACGGTTTCAGGTATTACGCGTCGTGGTTCGGGCGCTGGATCAATCCGGATCCGGGCGGCACAGTGGATGGGCTGAACCTATACAGGATGTGCAGGAACAATCCGGTGACACTCAGGGATAGTAATGGACTACTAACAATCTGGGAGAATTTTAATGAAGAAAATGGTGATCTGGTTTATGGTCTGGCTAGCCCGCGGGGGCCTTATATTTCCTCTGCTTTAGGGCGACCATTTTTGCCGGAAAAAAAAGATGCCCCTGCATCAATTATTGACTTGTATAACAACGCTGTTTCCGGGCGAATAGTTTATGGCGTGCCAACCAAGACTTTGTCTAAGTTTATGAAGTCACCAAGAACGCATGAAAAGAAACTTTTCCCACCGATAAATATCAAAGACTTGGCGAAAGCCCATAGAGAGTACCCGTTGTGGGATAGCTATTTTTTAGCAGGTGAAAGTAATACAAAATTTAATGTGGCGTCCATATACAGGGAAGTCCACGATTCACACGGAAGAAGTCCGTATCATGAATGGTCCATGACTCCGGCAGCATTAGCACCAAAACTTCTTTGGAAAAGAGGAAGTAAACTAGGTATTGAGCTTGCAGCCAGCGGGGCTGGTAATAAAATCCATTTTGTTATTGATGAGCTGAATATATCATCCGTCGTCAGAAAAGAAGGTGGAGAAGGACAGTCCATTACGGCCAGTGAGCTGCGTTACGCATATAGAAACAGGGAAAGACTGGTAGGGAGAATTCATTTCTATAAGGATAATGTTGAGACAGAATCTCCATGGAATGCAGATCCAGAACTGTGGAGATCTTATAATCCAGGGTCAGCTTCTGGAGGAAGGGAAACAGTGCCAAGTAGACGGCAGAGTGGTACCAGAAATGTCTTTTCCACATTAGGAAAAATATTTAGAAGGCAAACTTAATCGTTTTGTTTTCATCAACTTCTGTCGGGAGCGGCGGCCACATAAAAAGTTGTGTGCGGGCTACATAATCGCAAGCTTCTATTTAAATGTTCCCGCTGGTCTAAGATGTATTTTTCACACAGATCAAAGATGCAGTGCGCTGGCCATAAACTCAGGAATGAATTTCTGAGGCATTGACATCGGTATCGCATGAGTCGCGAAGGTGAGTGTTGGGTGGGCGAAGAACATCGCTCAGCAGGCGACATTGTTCGCGTTGTCGAATCTGTGGATGGTGCGAAAGGGGTTGTTGAGTGCGGGAGAGGTTCGCCTGTAATGCGGGCTAATCGCCCTGAAACGGCGTGATTAGGGATGCTCCGATCAACTTGCCACGCGGTGGTGGTAAGTCGGAAATTCCCAGGTGTGCATCGCTATTTTGCGCATTCCACGCCATCCGGCCACCCAGCCCACCAACATCCGGCCACCTATTCCACGCTCATCCGGCCGGGCAGTCGGAGCGCAGCGACGCAGGTTTGTATTGTTAGTCTGAAGTCTCTGTCGCCGTCAATTTCGTTGCGCGTCTGCGCATCGATTCGCCCTTCAGTTCGATCCGATAAGCGTTGTGCACCAGCCGGTCGAGGATCGCATCGCCCAAGGTTGGATCGCCGATCAGCGCATGCCATTTGTCCACTGGCATCTGGCTGGTCACTAGCGTCGAGCGGTTGCCGTAGCGGTCGTCCAGCAGTTCAAGCATGTCGCGCCGTTGCGCAGCGGTAAACGGCGCCAAGCCCCAGTCGTCCAGGATCAGCAAATCGGTCTTGGCATAACCCGCCATCAGTTTCGCGAAGCGGCCGTCGCCGTGGGCCAGGCCTAGTTCTTCCATCAAGCGCGGCAAGCGCAGATAACGCACGCTGTAACCGTCGCGGCAGGCCTTATGAGCCAGCGCGCAGGCGAGCCAGGTTTTGCCTACGCCAGTTGGGCCGCCGATGATCAGGTTCAGGCCGTCGCGCAGCCACTGGCCGCTGCCCAGTTGCAGGATCAGGGACTTGTCCAGACCGCGCGGGCTGCGGTAGTCGATGTCTTCCAGGCAGGCGTTATGGCGCAGTCGTGCAGCCTTGAGGCGAGTAGTCAGGCGTGCGTCTTCGCGCTCGGTCAGCTCGCGGTCGACCATCAGACCGAGGCGTTCGTCGAAGCTGAGATCGTTGATGTCAGGCGTTGCGTGTTGTTCGCCAAGCGCCTTGATCATGCCGTGCAGGCGCAGGGTTTGTAGCTTGTCGAGTGTCGGGGTGGGCAGCATTTTGGTGCTCCTTTTTCAGGTCAGTGGTAGTAGCCAGGGCCGCGCAGATTGATGTGTTCTTCGGGCAGTAACGGCAGGTTTGGCTGGGCAAGCGGCAGCCGTTCCAGCCCTTGGCGCAGGATCGATTCCAAGCTTTTGTAGCTGCACGCGCCCAGTGCCAGCGCTCGCTGGCAAGCGGCTTCCAGCCGCTCTTCGCCGTGCTGTTTGCTCAGGCGCAGGATCCCCAGGCAGGCGCGGAAGCCGTGCTGCGGATGGATTCGGCGTTCGAGGATATGAGCGATGACACCAGCGGTGTTCGGCCCGGTCTGCTCAGCCCAGTGGATCAGTCGCTGCGGCGTCCATTCGGCATGTTCGCGGTGACTTTTGGGCATGTGCTCGGTTTGGGTGGTGTGGCGGCCTTTGTGCATGGAGCGCAGATGGCTGGCCACCCGCTGGTTGGCGTGGAAGCACTCGACGGTCTTAGCGGTTAGCCGCACTTCGAGTGGGTGCTTCACCAGCTGGTACGGAACCGAGTAGTAATGGCCGTCGACCTCCACGTGGTAGTCGATGTGCACTCGCACCTTTTTCCATTCGGCGTAGACATACGGATGTTCTGGTAGCGGTTGCAGTGCGGGTTGGTCGATGGTCTCGAAGGCCGAGCGGCGTGAGCCGGGCAGTTTCTTGAAGGGCTTCTGATTGAGGCGATCCAGCAGCAGCGCGATGGCTGTGTTGAGTTCGCCCAAGGAGAAGAACTGGCGGTTGCGCAGCACCGCCAAGATCCACCGCTCGACTACCTGTACGCCGACTTCAACCTTGGCTTTGTCCTTGGGTTTACGCGAGCGCGCGGGCAGCACGGCTACGCCGTAATGCTCGGCGAGATCGCGGTAACTGGGGTTGATATCCGGCTCGTAGCGATGCGCCTTGGTGACGCCGCTGCGCAGATTGTCCGGTACCAGGATCTGCGATGTACCGCCGAGAAAGGCGAAGCAGCGTACGTGCGAGCCCAGCCAGTCGGGCAGTTTCTGCGACCAGGTGGCCTCGGCGAAGGTGTAGCTGGACGCGCCGAGGACGGCGACGAAGATCTGCGTCTGGCGGATCTCGCCGGTTCGCCGATCAATGACCGGCACGGTCTGGCCGGCGTAATCGACAAACAGCTTTTCTCCGGCACGGTGTTCCTGGCGCATGACCACGTCGACCTTGGCAGCCCAGAGGCGGTAGTGCTCGCAGAACCAGCTGTACTGGAAGCCTTGCGGATGGGCGAGTCGATACTCTTGCCAAAGCAGGGCCAGGGTGACGCCGGGGCGGCGCAACTCGGCGTGAACCCATGCCCAGTCGGGCATCGGACGCTGATCGCTGATCGCTGATCGCTGGGAACGGCGGGCGGCGGTGGAAAAAGCCGCCGTTGCAACTCGGCGTCCGTTAACGCAGACGGCCAAGTCAGGCCGCTGGCAGCAAAGCGATTGAGGTACTCACCGACGCTGGCTCGACCCACTTGCAAGCTGACAGCGACCTGGCGGGCAGATAGGCCGACCTCGAACTTGAGACGTAGCACTTCTCGAATCTTACGCATGGATAACCGCTCCACGACGACCTCTCAGCTTCGATAAAAGAGGTCGATGGTAGTGAATTAATCCTGCGTTGCTGCCTGCTTTAAGGGTGGCCGGATGAGCGTGGAACGGGTGGCCGGATCACCGTGGAATCAGTGGCCGGATGTTCATGGAATACGCGGCCGGATGGGCGTGGAATCCGCAGCTATTTGCGGAAAAACGCTTTTTACCCAACTGAATGGCGGCTTTTCTGCCTGGTTCTCCGCTTCAGTCGCGCAACTCGCCCATCCCCATCAGCTGTTTTCGAGCCATCCACAGGTTTGGCAGGGCGCACAGCGTGCTCAGCTGAACCGTGTTTTTCATCAGTCCACGAAAACGCACTTTCATATAACAAAACTGCCGCTTGATCACCCGAAACGGATTTTCAATCCTTGGCCCGTGTCTGAGCTTTGCAGTACTCGATCTTGCGCTTAGCTCTTATAGAGCAGGCTGCGTTTATTCAACTTGGAATAGTTGCTGCGATTTGCCAGATTACTCACGATTTTCATGCTCTTCGCGCTTTTCGACACCCGTGTATCCGGCGAATGCATACACGGCGTTTTCGTCGCCATGCAGCAGTTCGGCGACCTGTGTCACATCGGCTACATTCGCCGCCGTACCGTGAACGTGATGAACCAGCCCGGACTCTGCATCGGCGCCAATATGGGCCTTCCTCCCGAAGAAATATTGGTTACCTTTCTTGGTCTGATGCATCTCAGGATAGCGCTTGCCTTCTTCGTTCTTGGTCGAGCTAGGTGCATGAATAATAGTGGCATCGACGATGGTGCCCTGTCGCAGCGACAAGCCTTTTTCCTGCAAATAGCCGTTGATGACCACCACGATTGCAGGGGCCAACTGATGCTTTCCAGCAAGTGCCGGAAGTTCATGATCGTGGTGTCTTCGGTGATCGGCGCGCTCATCGTTAGACATGGGAACTTGCGCATGGGCGTGATTTCATAAAGCGCTTCTTTTTTCACTTTGGCATTCGGGCGTGCATCATGAAGCACTGTCTCCTGAAAGAGTTCAGGAGACAGCATTTAGGATCAACTGGCGGCTTTGAAGGAGTAGGTGATGGGTCGTTTACAATGCAGACTGATCGCTTCCTGCCTCCTTGGCTACGTTGTCTAAATGACCCAATCGTTCAGGTTCATTCGCCTGTACCATCCGGTATCTGCAACAATACTTTTCGTACAGAGCTTGGTGTTTTGTTCAGATCAGTCCACTACTCAAGCCCGGTCGAATGCCTGGCTGGATTGAACGTAAACCGATGTTAGATAGAACTCCAGGTTGGTTTGCCGGGTAGGAGAGTCCTCGAGGCATGCCAAAGCTTTTAGCAGGAAATTTTGATAATACGCCTCCGCCCAAAACCATCCCGATACCCGCTAGCGTGAATGCAAATCCAACGTTTTTCAAGGCATGGCTATCGGTTGCCACACCCGCAAATATCAGACCAGAACCTGTCAGCGTGGTAAGAACGCCTACACCTTGTAGAAGAGTTGCAGTTCCGCCACCTAGCCCCGTACCAACGGCAAAGGATGCTGCACCCAACCCATAGGATATCCAGCCCAGTTTATCCGCATATTCGTTATCACCTTGCGCGTCATAAATGCCCGAGGCTATCCCTGTTCCGATTGCACTCAATCCAAGACTGGCAGCGGCAACACCAACAGCCAGTGCGGTTAAAGACAAGCTCGCCCCGCCGGTAGGGATAGCAAGAACCACGCCCACGACCGTACCGACGACGCCCAAAATAATTCCTCCAATGGCTTGCCAACTAATATGACCCGTGGGGTCTATATAGTTAATCGGATCCAACTGACAATATTGGTAACGGTTAACACCAGCCGCTCCAAAAGGACTTAAACTGTCGATCGAATAGAACATGCGCAAAGCTGGACTAAAAGCACGATAGCCATTGCCCAGCAGATATGTATTAGAAACTGCATCACGAATCAAACCATTGAATCCACGAGTATTACTATCGATCAGAAACGCTCCGGCAACGGGAGAGTTGTTAACTGTTATCATGTTAATTCACCAATTGGCTTCATTGAAAGTTTTGGCCGAGACCAGCGTCGCGAAGCAGCAGATAGCCGCGGTGATATAAGCGATCGGTATCACGGCGGGGTTCGGTTTATCCATGCTAATTACCTCTAGCTAAATTCATTTAACAATTACCATTCACGGGACTCTCCAAAATCCGAGTAATCATGATAAATGGTTTCCACAATATTCCCGCCGGGTAAGCACTTTGTAACGCAACGAACAGTTCCAGCATTATCTGTTCCAAAGAGTTCAAGCTCTTCCCGCTCACCTCGCAGTAGGTAGCGACCAATGATAACATCACCAAATGACAGGTATAACGTTTTGGTATCACCACTGATTTCGCCAACAACCATATCGCCATCATAAACATAGGTGATATTTTCGCTACCTTTAAGAATTTGACTTGTTTTTCCAAATGGATCATACAAATAATCAAACACCACATTTTCATTGTAAACGTCACATGACGTCACGCTATTGGCGGCGTCATATTTAAAGAAACGAGTGTCGGCCCCGGTTTCAGGACCATTGGTTAAATTCCCCATAAAGTCAACATTGAAGTTCACAAATCTTCCGCCATCATTGATCTTGCTTACCCGGTCGCCGTGATAGCTGTACTCCTGCGTGTTTTGATTAGTGATCTCAATAGTGCTGAATCGCTGCCCACCTGCGAAGTTATAGTTCGTCACCGAGGGTGTCGTCGTACCTTTGGTCGTGGTGGACGAATGCAAATGACCATATGCCCCAAGATAGGTAAATGTTTGGTATATGTTGTCGGTAGCATTCTCACCTTTGCTTAATTGGCGGGAGATAATTAGCTCATTATTACCGTATTCTATATGAACATCGAGAATCACACTCATTGTTTCATTTTTTCTGATTGCTAAGCTTCGGCGAGACTCAAAATTAGAGGTGTCATATTCAAAAGACAGTATGGCAAACTCTTCGTTGGCACCTGAAAACTTAGAACTTTGTACTCGGATGCTTGAAAGGGCTCCATTCCTATCGTAAGCCGCTCCTATTAAAATATCCAAATCGCCGTATTTCTTCACCCATAGTCGACCGTAGTGATCATAGTGGTAGCTTTGCTGCTTTCCGAGATGGTTGGTGGCGATCATGACACGATCCCCCTTGGCGGAATAAGTCTTTTCAGTCGTGGTAGATGTACCGGTACCATATGTGCAACAGGTTTTGGTCAGCGCCCCCTTGGCGTTGTAGGTGTATTCAAATTTCGCCGTTTCGAGATCGGAACGGTAAGCGTGTGCTTGAATGATTGAACCCGTTCTTTTGTTATAGATATATTTAAACTTGATGTCTGGGGCTTTGCTTAGCGTCTTGACAATTTCGTCCGTTGACAGGGTGGTCGAGTTAAATATGGTTGAAATCCTGGCTTCGTCAGCAATATTGGAACTGGAAGGTAGTTTGTAATAAGGCTGTGCATAGCTAAATGTCTGGTCGTCCTGTTGAATCAGTCGTCCAAACCCATCGTAAGACTGTCTCGACTCAAGCACTACCTCTTGCTGTGTATTGAGTGAGGTGGTGCTGGTAACAGATGCCGATAGATTCATATTTTGCAAAGCGGAATCATAGGTGTAGGTGTTGCAGTCGACACGGCCGCGACCATCAGAATCATGTACCGTTTCTTTTATCAACCTGTCAAATTGATCATATTCAAAGTTTGAACGTCCACCCGTACGATTAATGGTCTCGACCTTCCTGCCAAAATGATCGTAGGTCGTTTGTTCAATAGGGCACAAGACATGATTGTTTCCATGATTCGTAATGACAGAGAGGGATGTGACTTTTCCGGTGGAATCAAACGTTTTTCTATAGATGGCACCACTTGGTTGTTGGTGGTCCTCTGTGTTGAGCACCTTATTTCGCTTGATTGTGCTTGTCGTCCCATCGGGATGGTTGATCTTGACAAGCTCCTTTGAATCGTAGATATACTTGGTTGTGTTACTGACTAAAATCTCAGCTCCTGAAGGAATTAGAACTTTGTCGTATTCAGTCTCCGAGGAAATCAAACCGCTGGCAAAGTACTGTAATTTTTTGACGCAAAACTCAACACCATCGGGAAATGTTTCCAGAGCATAGCTGAGTTGGTTGTTGAAGTTAATGTAACTGGTGAACTGCATGCCACTGGAGTTCGTAGCTTTTACAATATTCTGGTAGCCATAAGTGCTGTCGATGTGTCTGTAGTACTCATAGCTGTATTTTTTTTCCCGCTGCCAGTCTGTTCCGCAAAAATTCGTCTCTTTTATTAGTCGATTTTCTGCATCGTATTGATAATTAGTTATAGCACCATTAAAATCCTCTTCTGTATAAGTGAGACCGGAGGAAAGACTAAATATTTTAGATGTATTTTTTTCCAGAGCGCCCCCAGCATCAATTGAACGATGCGATGTGTCTATCTTGGCCAGGGAGTTTACTTTGGTGTACGTGTAAGAAATAGTGTATGGCGTGCTGTCTGACGGGTGTTTCTCCCACAGTTGCATGCCTACAAAGATTCGAGCGTTCTCGTCGGTGTCATTGGTAGCTGAAACATAATCGGCAGTAGAAAGGATGATGCCATTTGTTTTTGATTCCACAGCGCGCACCATGTAGGGTGTGATCGTCGTGGGAGGAGTGGATAATATCGGCGATGTATAAGACAAGCCCTGTATTTTTTTGTACTTGATTTCAAGCGTTTTCATTTCATCACTGGAGGACTCTGACTTAATTTCAGAGCGCTTCAGGTGGCAGGCAAAGTATTCGTTTTGCGTGGGCGGGCAGCCATCTTCCAATGTGGAGTCAGCAGGATAATAGATATTGTTTGTTGTAAGGCCGGAGACTTCTCGGTGAGATAGCAAGTTCCCGAACACGTCAAAACTGCGAGTTTCGTAAATTTCTCGTTGGGCATTAGACGAGTCGCTGTATACTGTACTCTTTTTAGTCCAAAATGATAAATTAGCTGGCTGCCCGTTGATGTCTTGATTTTTTACGACCGGGTATGTAAACGTAGTCAATGAATGTCTAGTGCTAGTC
This sequence comes from Pseudomonas sp. LBUM1660, assembly GCF_059695935.1. Classification (NCBI taxonomy): domain Bacteria; kingdom Pseudomonadati; phylum Pseudomonadota; class Gammaproteobacteria; order Pseudomonadales; family Pseudomonadaceae; genus Pseudomonas; species Pseudomonas sp. LBUM1660. The sequence goes on from NZ_CP166796.1 coordinate 204,619, forward strand.
AGCGCATCAATGTATTCTTCTTCGACAGTTAGGTGAAACCTATTGAACGTTCTTTTGATTTTAATATCATCGTGCACTTCGGTAACGGTGTAGTTAAAATCATCGCGTCGGTAAATGCAGTTATCGCGACCGGGCATCTGGGTAGTTACAAGAGGGTAGCCGGTAAAGTTTTTATCACTGTACTCATAAACTACGGTTGCTTTGTTGCTTAGCGCAGGGTCATTGCCCATGGTTACTAGCTTTGATACAACATTGATCGTCTGAGAACCATTATAACTAATCTCTTTATAGGTAAAGACTTGTACCTGCCCTGTGGGCTTTATGATTTTTGACAAGTATACAAGGCCGTCTTTTTTTGCGGTGTACTCAAACTGGAAGCGTTGATCGCTATTGTTGGGGAGCGAAATACTTTTCACAATGTCCTGATTTATATTTCGCTGAATGTAAACTTTGGTCGTACTTCGCTCGCCGGCGGAGAATTGTGTGACTGTGACCACTCGCACCATTGACCCGGGGGGAGCAACGCCGTAATCAATGGCTAGTTCATTGCCATAGCCATCGTTAATTTTAGATAGGACTTGATAGGCCTCTCCTGGCTGGCTTTCATATGTAAAATTCAGGCTGTGCCCACTGGCTGAAACGAGTTTGGTAATCGCCCCTAGTTCATTATAGTATTCTACGGTGCCGTTTTTGTAAGCGATGACGGTGTTCCAATAAGATATCGAACCGTCAACGATTCGCTTCTTTTCAATTTTTATATCCTTGACACGATGATACTCCAGCACAAAGTTTCCGGTATATTGCGCTGATTTACCGTCGCCAAAATAGATTGTACGATTATTGAAATCAATGCGCGGAGAATTGATAAGCCAGTTTCCGCCAAATCCATATTTATTATTGCCGGGGTTTCCTGGATTCGAAGAAATCGTTAGATTGAATGCTACCCGGTCTTGAAGGCCGGAACTGATCTGCCCCAGCGACACGGAGACAACTACACCGCCGGTTCGATCATTTACGGATGATGAAATTGACGACAGGTTGTATGCCTCTGATGTAACAGCAATGGTGCTCATAGGATTATACCTTCAAAGTTTTCGTGGAGTGCTCGCACAACTATCCATATGCTCGAAAAATGAAAAGTTGGATTTAGCACTAGAGAGTGCCGTGGAAACACTGAAGTAAATATAAATCATGCGCCCCCTGTGTATGCCTTAAGTCTAAAATCGGACTAAACTTGACGAAGGCAGGAGCTGAGTTCCATACCGTTATTGAATTGAAGAAGTGATCGATCGAGTGCGAGTCGATGGGGGCAGTCGACTGTGTCACAACAAGCCGACCCTAAAGCTTGCCCGCTGCGTCGGCAGGCACGTGAGCACACCCCACAGATAAGCATACGGATCATGCCCATCAAGCCACACAGACTGGATCAAACGTAAGCGATCCATCGCCTACACATTCAAAGCCGCCAGTTGAAGCCTGATGCTGTGCTCTTGATCTCTTTCAGGAGCCCGCAACCATGATGCGTCCCGACGCAAAAGTCGAAATAGTTTTTCTGTACCCCAAACCCGTGGACTTTCGAAAGTCCATCGACGGCCTTGCCGCGCTGGTCGAACTGGATATCAAAGTCGCGGTGTTCGACCCCGTGCTTTTTGTTTTCCTCAACAAGCCCCGCAACCGAGTGAAGATTTTGTACTGGGAGCGCAACGGATTCTGCCTTTGGCTCAAGCGCCTCGAATCTAGCGCTTCAAAACATCGCCTGATTTCACCGATGAAGCTATTGTCCTGACGGTTCAAGAATTGAACTGGTTGCTCGACGGTTTCGACTTGTGGCGTAACCGACCGCATCAAGTTTTGACCCCTCGATTCGTGGCCTGATTGGGTATAATCCGGCGATGAACTCGCTGCCTGAAAACCTTCCCGATGATCCTGTGCAATTCAAACAGATGTTGCTTGAGGCGTTTGAGTTGCTTGGCCGTCAGCAGGAAGTGGATCAAGCGTATCAAGTTCAGATCGTCGACTTGAAAGAACAGATCAAGTTGCTGCGTGACCGTTTATTTGGCCACAAATCCGAGCAGACGGTCGAAGCTGACACACCGCAATTGGCGCTGTTCAACGAAGCCGAAAGCGTTGCCGTGCTGGAAGACGGTATTGCCGAAGACGAAGAAGTCGTTGCCCCGACCCAATGCCGTGGCAAACGCAAACGCAAACGCAAACCGCTGTCCGCCGATCTACCGCGTATTGAAGTCGTCCACGAACTGCCCGAGCACGAACTGAGCTGCGTGTGCGGCTGTCGTAAACACGTCATCGGCGAAGAAACCAGCGAACAGCTTGAAATCGTGCCGATGCAGATCCGTGTGATCAAACACATCCGCAAGGTCTACGCGTGCCGTGGCTGTGAAACGGCACCGGTAACCGCTGACAAACCGGCTCAGATGATCGAAAAGAGCATGGCCAGCCCCGGCGTTTTTCAAGGTAGTTGTCGCGTCAACCGTCTAACTATGCCGCTCTTTTCTCAACCTGTTGCTCTCGATCCGGGTTCAACAACACGGTTCCGATCGGCTCCCAGTTACGTGTTCGACCCGACCACCGTTCCGGCTTTTTCTCTTTAGCTCGTTCGTACAGCTCATGTCGCCGGGCCAGGACCTGATGGTCCAGTCCTCGATGCCGCTCAGCCGGTGTGACGAAGCGGATACGGCTATGCCGGTGTTCGTTGTTGTACCAACGCATGAAATCCCTCACCCAAGCTCGTGCGGCGTCCAAACTGGCAAAGCCGTCCTGCGGCCATTGCGGGCAGTATTTCAGCGTTCTAAACAACGACTCCGAGTACGGATTATCGTTGCTCACCCGCGGTCGGCCCCGCGAGGGCGTGATTCCCAGTTCGTACATCTTGCTCAACAGCGTCACCGACTTCATCGGCGCGCCGTTGTCCGAGTGCAGCACCAGCGGCTCGCGTAAACACTGCTCGCCGATCACGCTGCGTTGCAGCAACGCGGCGGCTTTCTCGCCGCTTTCCGCGTCGTAGACTTCCCAGCCCACGGCCTTGCGGCTGTAAATATCCTCGATCAGGTAGAGGTAGTAATACTGGCCGCGTATCGGCGACGGCAGATACGTGATGTCCCACGACCACACCTGATTGGGCCCTTTGGCCGCATGCGTCGTCGGTGCGGCGTACCGCCTGGGGCGCTGACTACGGCCTCGATGTTGCTGTTGACCCGCCGCCCGCAAGACCCGATAAAACGTCGCCTCCGACGCCAGATAGCGCCCTTGATCGGCCAGGCGCGGCACGATCTGGCTCGGCGGCAGATGAGCGTACTCCGGGCTGTTGCACAGCGTCACAAGGGTCTGTCGCTCCGCCTCGTTCAGTGCATTTCGCGGCGTTGACCGTGTGACAGTCGTTCGGGCATCGGCCTGGATAACGTCTGTTTCAGTCCACCGTTGCAAGGTCCGCAGCGATAGACCGATTTCCCGGCAGGCCCTGATTTTTCTGGCTCCCGCCGCGACCGCTTCGCTCAGCCAGTCAACCAGTAAGTGCCGTTCTGGCAAAGACGTCAGTTGTCCTCGTTGTCGGTCCCCCAGTAGTCGTTGAGCTTTTTCCGCAGCACCAATAACGCGGCTGTTTCAGCCAGCGCCTTGTCTTTGCGGCGCAGTTCGCGCTCAAGTTCCTGGATGCGTTTCTTATCTTTACGAGACTGTTCGCGGTCTTCTATTTGCTGGGCTTTTTCCGACTTCTGGCCAGCGATAAACGCTTGTCGCCAGGCCGTGATCTGCTCGGGGTAAAGGCCTTTGCGGCGGCAATATTCGCCCAAGTCGATCTCGGACAAACCGGCGGCTTCAAGCACGACAGCAAACTTGGTTTCGGCTGACCAGTTCTCGGTCAACGGCTTGTTTTCGGACACTGCATTTCCTTCAGAACTGAGCTGCTTGCGCCAGTTGGACAAAGACATTTCGCTGACCCCTTCGCGCCGGGAAACCTCGGCCATCGACAGGTTCAGCGGGGGAAGCAGCATCTTAAGTAATGCGGCTCTGCGTTCAGGTGAATAGTACGGCACGACCAGTCTCTTTCCGCCCCCGATATGCTTTTTCAGGAAAAACCGGAGAGGCGACAACTATCCTGACACCGGGGGGCCCCAGCGTGTTGGCGATGCTGCTGACCACCAAATACGTCGACGGTTTGCCACTGTATCGGTTCGAAAAAGTACTTGGCCGACACGGCGTTGATATCCCGCGCCAAACCTTGGCGCGCTGGGTGATTAAGAGCGGCGAACACTTGCAACCGTTGCTGAATTTGATGCGCGACCGATTGCTGGAAAGTCCGGTGATCCACTGCGACGAAACGCGGGTACAAGTGCTGAAGGAACCGGATCGAGACCCGACGAGCCAGTCCTGGATGTGGGTCCAAGCCAGCGGCCCGCCTGAGCGCCCAGTTGTCCTGTTTGACTACACCACCAGCCGCGCGCAGGAGGTGCCACTGCACCTGCTTGCCGATTATCGCGGCTACCTGATGACCGACGATTACGCCGGCTATAACGCCTTGGGTACGCAGCCAGGTGTCGAGCGTTTGGGCTGCTGGGCACATGCGTGACGTAAGTTCGTCGATGCGCAAAAAGTGCAGCCCAAGGGTAAGACCGGGCGAGCCGACATCGCGCTGAATCTGATCAACAAACTGTATGGCATCGAGCGTGAACTCAAAGAGGTCACTGATGATCAGCGTTTTGTCGGTCGACAGGAAAAGAGCTTACCGGTACTCGCCCAACTGAAAATCTGGCTGGAGAAAACCCATCCTCAGGTGACGCCGCAAAGTGCCTTGGGCAAGGCGGTCGGTTATCTGGCCAGCAACTGGAGCAAGCTTGAGCGTTACATCGAGGCCGGCTTCTTGCCCGTTGATAACAACAAGGCCGAGCGAGCGGTAAAACCCTTTGTGATCGGTCGCAAAAACTGGATGTTCAGCGACACGCCCAAGGGTGCGATGGCCAGTGCGCAGATCTATAGCCTGGTCGAAACTGCCAAAGCCAACGGCCAAGAGCCCTATACGTGGCTGCGCCACGTACTTGAACGCCTGCCACACGCTACTTCGGTAGAAGACTTCGAAGCCTTGCTTCCGTGGAACTGTTCCCCAACTATCTCGTGCTAAATGCACACATCGGTTTTTTGCCATGTGTGGTTTATGGGTCGCTTACTCCTGTACAAAGCCAAACGCCAGATCGAAAAAGCCAAAGCGCAAGTCAGGGCGAAGGTCAAGCACCCGTTCCCGGTGATCAAGCGTCAGTTCGGCTATGTGAAAACACGCTTCCGTGGCCTGGCCAAGAACACGGTACAGCTGGTGACGTTGTTTGCGCTGTCGAATCTGTGGATGGCCCGCCGAAATTTACGGAGCAATGCAGAAGAGGTGCGCCTGTAATGTGGAGAATAGCCGCCGCGAGGTGCTCGCCGCGGCTAAAAAGACGGAAATGAGTGAGGGATCTGAGTATTGTGGATCGACTTGCCCATTTAAAATCGGCGGTGCCGAAGTCAGCCAAAAATACATGGCTATTTCAGACTATCTCTAACCACGAATGATCAAGGCGGCAAGTAGCATCTATTCAATAACCATCAGGCAACTTCCTGATTAAGTTTATCAGGTATCCACCGTCCATCTCAATATAACCTCCTTGCTTTAATGACTTCATAATAGATAAGGCATGGGAGCGAGAAACTCCTGTAGTATCGGTAATAAATGCAATGACAGAGAACTTTGACCGAATCGACTCCGGCAAATCACTCATCCACTCTAATGCCAATTTAACTTCTACGTAGCTATTCCCCATACATTGCACCAACCATTTTTTTGAGATATTGCGGGCACTCCAGGCCATGAATTCAAGCAAACCCTCAAATAGTTCTTTGTCCGGAACAACTAGATGCATGCAGTCCATGGAGAACTCATAATAGGTAGAGAGTGAGAGTACTTCATACTGGCTGAATGGCGCGTGTGAAGCTTTAGGATGGCGGGCAAGCAATACTATCCCCCCAGCCCCTACAATGCCTATGACCTTTTTCTCACCAACTAACAGGCGCCAAGTACCGCTTTCAATCGTAAATATTGAGTGTTTGCTAGCACCCAACAGCTCCCCCCCAGATTCGACTGTTTTTTTAGTACCGTTCTTTTTAATCCAACTATACAAATACCGCACACTAGCGCTAGCTGAATTTAGCTCACAATTGAATCCAGTCAGATGAATATTGTTCACTTTTGGCTCTCTTGTCAATGAAAAAAACGAAGACACTTTTCATAGTGTGGGGGGGGGGTTTGTATGAAGGCTCTCTAGCAGTATTAAATAGATAAGCAGAGTTGTTTTTTGCGAGACAGTTCGTTCTACGACGTTAACGTCATTACTGAAACTCATTCAATTATCTTTCTGTAACGTATTGAGTTCAATTTAAAGTCTGATAAAAGACCGATGTTTTGCTCTCATAAAATATTTATTTTTTGTGATATTTTATTACGAGCCTCTATTGGAAGTGCTTTTCATGAAAACTCGGACAGATTTATTGTTTTACTGCAAGGGATTGAGTGGATGCTCGGCTCTCGAGAGGAAATAGTCCCGCACTTGATGAAATGATGGGTTATTTCGGTAGGCGTTTAAGTATGTTTTTCGTATAACGGTAATAAAACTTGTCTCGCGCATATTAAAGAGTTTCGCTCTCCTGTGACATAACACTATGGAAGGTCTGAAGTACCCACGGATTTTTGATGCCCTCACTACTTGATGCTCAAAAAATCATAAGCCGGTCGAAAATCAGACCTTCTTGTCCTTAATTCACGGTTCTTTCCTCTAATCGCGCTGTTTCAGGGCGATTAACCCGCATTACAGACGCACCTCGCCCATGCCCATCAACCGTTTTCGCACCATCCACAAGTTCGACAAAGCGAACAACGTTGTCTGCTGCGCGATATTTTTCGACAAGCCACGAAAGCGCACTTTCGTATAACCAAACTGGCGCTTGATCACGCGAAACGGGGGCTCAACCTTGGCCCGCACCTGCGCTTTCGCGTATTCGATCTTGCATCGCATGCGCCCGATCAGACTCTTTTTTGCGTGCTTTTTATAGCTGCTTGGCCGGGCGGCAATCGACCAGATCATCTGGCGACCCTGATGTTCGGGACGCTTGTCTACACCGGTGTAACCGGCATCGCCAGAGACGTACGTTTCATCACCATGGAGCAACTGATCGACTTGAGTCATGTCCGCCACATTGGCCGCCGTGCCCACCAGGCTATGCACCAAACCCGTCTCGGCATCGACACCGATATGCGCTTTCATTCCGAAGAAATATTGATTTTCTTTCTTGGTCTGGTGCATTTCGGGATCGCGTTTGCCGTCCTTGTTCTTGGTCGAACTGGGCGCATGAATGATCGTGGCATCGAGGATGGTGCCCTGGCGTAACAGCAAGCCGCGATCGCCCAGATAGCCATTGATGACCTGCAAAATCCCGCCGGCCAGCTCATGTTTTTCCAACAGATGGCGGAAATTGAGGATCGTGGTTTCATCGGGAATTCGATCCAGATGCAGCCCCGAAAACTGGCGCAGAATCGTGGTCTCGTAAAGTGCTTCTTCCATCGCCGGATCGCTGTAACCGAACCAGCTCTGCATCAGATGAACCCGCAACATGGACAGCAACGGATACGCCGGACGACCGCCTTCACCCTTTGGATAATGCGGCTCGATCAAGGTAATCAAACCCTTCCAGGGCACGACCTGATCCATCTCGATCAGGAAACGCTCGCGGCGGGTCTGCTTACGTTTGCCGGCATACTCGGCATCGGCGAAGGACATCTGTTTCATCGGGGCTCAACCGTTGGGTTCGTGTGAGGCGCGTATTTCACCAAATTTGGAAGTCTTTTTCAGAGTTCCCCTAAGCATTTATTCCCGCCCGCAGTTTTATGCAAAGCTCGAATGGCATCGACGACTTACTGATTGAACTCAGTTTCTTTTGTTTGATAGAGATGAATTGAACACACAACGCTGGTACTCCGTGACACGACAGCATCATCAAACACTGAAATAACGCCAGGTGCATTTTTAAGGATAGCTCTAGCCAGAGCGGTACTAGCATCCTCATTCCAGCCTTCAGCATCTGTGGTGGTGACCAGCGGAACAATATCTAACCAATCTTTGGATCCGCTGGCGATGTGCTCCATGATGTAGCTCCATTCCCCCCATCGGCATCTGGAATACTGGTGATAACCTTATCTGCACCCTTAGAATAAATCTGCAAGGATAATTCTTGTGCCGTTAAATGGGGAAATGGATTAACTGAAGTAATATGGCGGTCAGCAGCCAGCATCGCGGCGGAGGAAAGCGCTAAACATAATATAATTCTCATCGCACTACCAAGATAGTATCGCTTGAATTCACAATATTTTGTCGTATGGATACCCCATTAATGATGATACACCCTTCGGATGAGTTACCAACTGATGCAGGGTTGTCACCAAATATACTGAATGCAGACCTTCCAAACGTATTCGTACCGACAATCGGTTCAAGTATTACGATAAAAGGCCCTTTATAGTTGTTATATCCATTTATTCGGTAATGTCCTTTAGGTATAGGGTCAACATTTCCTGTGCTCTCTACTGATGGATTATTTTTCCATGAAGCATGGCCACTGTAGCCGTGTGCAATTGTTGCACCGTCGTGCTTCAGCTCGCCTGTATTTTGCGTATATTCCCCCGGCATATATCTATCCTTGATGTTCAATATTCAAGCTGCCTTGCCGGAGACAGCTTTAAGGTTTTTGATATTGTCGGGAATACTTGACGGTGTCTGTAGGAGATTTCTATTTTTGACCTGTCGAAAGGCGATTGGCTGGGTTTTCGCGGTACGCCACCAACGCGTGTTCCATAACGGTTTGCAAATTTCCTCGGGGTAATGCACTGATTGTTTCCCCGGCGAAAGCCTAAGCAGCTATGCGCTTCTAACTAAATAGCCCATCAAGCTGTGTGCAATTTGGATGGATCAAAAATATGGATCTCCATATTTAGCTCTCGCTCACGAATTTCCTGCGTAGGGAATAAGCCAAATTATTGTAGGAAATTTCGCAAGCGAGTAATCGATATCAAGCGGGCGGTGATGCACAAGTCTTAGCCAGAGCAGTGTTCTTCAACCGGTTGGCGAAATCAGGGATTAAAATTTTGAACGGCAGCACTACCAGGCCAACGGCCTCAATCAGGTAGCTGTCGCAATAGCGCTGGGCAGGGGACACATCAACTTGCCAGGCAATCAGGCAATTACATCTGGCGGCAGAGCCGTAAGCTGGAGGACGGGAAACTCAGGCTGCTACGACAGGTCGGACAACCTTAGTGTACGATTTTTTCCGAATTCTGTAAGCATCCCGAAAAGGATCGTTTTCGGACACTAGGACGGTGCCCCAAGGCCGGCATTTTCGCGTAGGCGAAAATCAACACCAAGGGCGCTGCCCTTGTCATCTCGCAACTGCCGCGTTGGGCTCGGGAGCGCGGGGCGGTGAAGCTGCCACGACGAGCCGGGGTCGCGTCCCTTGACCTGAGGGATATCGGCGGCGTGGTCGGAGGGGGGTACAGCGGGGATATGTGCTGCCGGGCAGTCATGTCGATCCCGAGGGCTCGCATAACGGCCAGCATGGTTTTGAGTGTTGGATTTCTTTTGTCGCTAAGTGAGCGATACAACTGCTCACGGGATAGGCCTGTTTCGCGGGCAAGCTCTGTCATGCCTTTCGCACGGGCCACAACACCCATCGCTTTGGCAATGTATTCAGCGTCACCAGTTTCAAAAGCATCCGCCATGAAGATGGCCATGGCTGCCGGCCCATCTAGGGCTGCTGCAGGGTCGTAGTCGTAAATTGCTTCTATCATTCTTGCCTCCACTCACTCACGAGTTTCTTAGCCGTTTCGATATCATGGCTTTGGCTGCTTTTGTCGCCGCCGCACAACAACACGAATTCATCGCCGCGCTGCTGGAAATATACGCGGTAGCCGGGGCCGTAGTGAACCCGTAGCTCACTGACGCCCTGCCCTACAGGCGAACCATCGCCCAACAGTCCGTTAGCCAACGGGGTTGGGGGAGCAATGGAACCGTGCGACCTGAGGCCTTTTGAATTTCTATTTTACTGGAGAGTTTTCTCCTGATGAAACCGGTTGTTCCATCAACCGTTTCCTACCTGGACATGCGGGATCGGTAACAGCTCGGTGTGAAGCTCTGGGGACAATGTACCCGCCGATTTTCGGTACGCCTACGGGCTGAAACATTGCTCGACGCGAAAGTGGGCAGACTTCCGTAAGGTCATTCATGGCGAGAGAACTTGATTAATCGTTACTCGAAGGAAAGCAAATGACGGCTATTGGTAGCACTGTGAAAACAGTGGCGATCGGTGCTGCGCCGAGCTGCGATCTGCCAAACCACCTCGCGATTATCATGCTCTTCGCGATTTTCGACACCGGTGTAGCCCGCATCGGCATAGACCGCGTTTTCCTCGCCATGCAGCAGTTCGACAACCTGGGTGACATCGGCTACATTCGCCGCCGTGCCGTGAACGTGGTGAACCAGCCCCGCCTCAACGTCAGCACCGATATGTGCCTTCATCCCAAAAAAATATTGATTCCCTTTCTTCGTTTGGTGCATCTCCGGATCGCGTTTGCCGTCCTCGTTTTTGGTCGAACTGGGCGCGTGAATAATCGTCGCATCGAGGATGGTGCCCTGGCGTAACAGCAAGCCGCGATCGCCCGGATAGCCATTGATGACCTGCAAAATCCCGCCGGCCAGCTCATGTTTTTCCAACAGACGGCGGAAATTGAGGATCGTGGTTTCATCGGGAATCCGATCCAGATACAGCCCTGAAAACTGGCGCAGAATAGTGGTTTCGTAAAGTGCTTCTTCCATCGCCGGATCGTTGTAACCGAACCAGTTCTGCATCAGATGAACCCGCAACATGGCCAGCAACGGATACGCCGGACGACCGCCTTCACCCTTTGGATAATGCGGCTCGATCAAGGTAGTCAAACCCTTCCAGGGCACGACCTGATCCATCTCGATCAGGAAACGCTCGCGGCGGGTCTGCTTACGTTTGCCGGCATACTCGGCATCGGCGAAGGACATCTGTTTCATCGGGGCTCAACCATTCGGTTCGTGTGAGGTGCGTATTTCACCAAATTTGGAAGTGTTTTCAGAGTTTCCCTAGGGGGCGTTCTCATTTGAGCTAATTAGTGCCATTCGATACCCTTGAGCTATTTGGGGGTAACTGGTGAGCCGCTATAGGTTGCGTGACGATCAATGGGTGCGCATCAAGGAACTGCTGCCGGGCAAAGCCAGCGACCGTGGCGTGACCGCCCGCGATAACCGTCTATTTGTAGAGGCGGTACTCTGGATTGCCCGAACTGGCGCGCCCTGGCGGGATCTACCTGAAACCTACGGTCACTGGCATCGGGTCTATGTGCGTTATAACCGCTGGTCACGCAAAGGCGTCTGGTTACAGATCATGGCATCGCTTGCGACTGACGCTGACCTAGAACACCTGATGGTGGATGGCAGCATAGTGCGCGTTCGTCAGCATGGTGCGGCAAAAAAACATGGCAGGACGCCGAAGCCATGGGCAAGTCCAGAGGCGGACTGAGCATCAAGATTCATGCGGCCGTCGATGCCCTGGGGAACCCGGTACGCCTGCTGCTGACGCCCGGACAAAGCTCTGAATATGGCCAAGCCGAAGCGCTGATCGAAGGTTTTACGCCCGATGCGGTATTGGCAGACAAAGGTTATGACTCAGATGCCTTCGTGGAGTTGATACAGCGCAATGGGGCTGAAGCCGTCATCCCCTCAAGAGGGAATCGTCTGACGCCCCGAAAGCTGGATCGACATACCTACAAGGCACGTAATCTGGTGGAGCGTTGTTTCCAGAAACTGAAGCAGTACCGCCGTATTGCAACCAGATATGAGCGACTGGCAAGAAACTACCAGTCGATGCTGAGTCTTGTATCAGTCGTCATATGGCTGGCCTGATTGAGAACACCCCCTAGGTGCGACTCTCATCATGGCACGGAGCATGCCGCAAACAGACACCGGATAAATTTATGCAAGCCAGCCACTTCTCCCTCTAATCTGTATTGCCGAAATGGGGAACCATAGATTCATCAGACCACTTTACCGGTTCAAGAGCGGTGCCCAGTGAGGCATTTATCGGATGGTCTTGCGCGGACGGAAGGCTTCATCGACCCTGGCCAGATCTTGTTCATTCAACGTTCCGGCGTAGTAGTGCAACCGGGTCCACGCCATCAGGTAGTCATACCTTGCCTGGGCCAAATCCCGGCGGGTGGTAAATAGTTGTTGTTCGGCGTTTAGCGCATCAAGGGTGACGCGCTCACCGCCCAAAATGCTTTGCTTGGTCGAGACCACCAGCGCTTCGGCAGACGTCAGGGCCTTCTGATAAGCCCGCAGTTTGTTCACACCGGACAGGCAGGCACTGAACTGTCGACGCAGTTCGATCAATGTTTCCCGGGTCTTGCCGTCCAGTTCGTACTCGGCCTGCTCCATGGTGCGGCTGGCCTGGCGAGTCGAGGCCGAGACCCCGCCGCCCGCATACAGCGGCACGTTGACTTCGATGCCGATGGTGTTGGTGTCGTAACGCTGGTTGTAAGTGTTGCCGCTTTCCGATTCGTTCTGGCGCACCGAAGCGTAGGCACTGACTTTCGGCAGGTGTCCAGCGCGGTTGCGTTCGACTTCATACCGCGCGACTTCCACCGCCTGACGCTGGGAGGCCAGGTTCGGGTTGTTGGCCACGGCCATCTCGTGCCAGGTGTCGTAGTTGGCCGGCAATAGGCTGAAGGTCTGGAAGTTCTGGTCCAGCGGCGCCAGGTCCGTGATGTCGACGGCTGGCACGCCAATCAGCGCACCCAGTTCGCGCAAGGACGCGTCCTGCTCGTTGCGTGCCTCGATTTCCTCGGCGGTCGCCAGTTCGTAACGAGACTCGGCCTCAAGAATATCGGTGCGCGTGCCCTCGCCTTGCCGGAACATCTGCTCGTTCTGCTGGAACTGCTGCTCGAAGGCCTTCTTCTTCGCCAGCGCGATGTCGATCTGATCCTGAGCGAACAACGCATGGGTGTAGTTTTCCAGCACCCGAACCAGCAATTCCTGGCTCTTGCCGCGGAAGGCTTCGTCGGCAAACAGCGATTGCGCCACGCCTTTGCGATACGCCGCATAGGCTTCGTAATCGAGTAATGGTTGTTGCAGGGTCAGGGTCGAACCGTAACTGCTGTAATTACGGTCATCGCTCTGGTTTTGCCCGCGCTCATTGAGGTAGGTGACCTTGGATGTATTGCGGCCCTTGTTGTAGTTGTAACCGAGCTTTGGCAGCAAGCCAGCACGGCCAATGATGCGGTTTTCAAGGCCCGCATCGCGTTCCTTGATCGCGCCAAGGAATACCGGGTCATTGCGCAACGCTTGCTCGTAGATATCGAACGGCCCCATGGCCATCACACTGTTGCACGTCAGCAACGCCAGGGTTGCTGCGAGCATGGAAAGCTTATTCATACAGCCGAACATCCTTATTCCTCGGTCAACGCGGAGCCTGCCCGGTCGAGCAGCGGTTTGAACAGATAGTTGAGGAGTGAACGTTCACCGGTACGCACGAACATTTCCGCCGGCATGCCGGGCTTGATCACCAGACCGTTGAGTTTTTCCATGGCCTGATCGCTGACGCTACTGCGCAGCACGTAGTACGGCGCGCCGGTTTTCTCGTCGACCATCTGGTCGGCCGAGATCAGGCTGACTTCGCCCGGCACCCGGGGTGTGCGGCTCTGGTTGAACGCCGTGAACAGAATGTCCACCGGCAAGTGGGTGCCGACCTTGTCGATCAGGTTGATCGGCAGGTGCCCTTCCACTTCCAGGCGAGTGCCTTGAGGTACGATCTCCAGCAAGGTTTCGCCCTGGCGGACCACCGCCCCTTCAGTGTGAACGCCAAGGTTGACCGCAATGCCGTCGGCGGTGGCGATGATTTCGCTGTGTTGCAGATCGAACCCGGCGGAGGTCAGTTGCTCTTCCAGGGTCACGCTTTTGAGTTGCGCGTCGGCCAGTTGTGTGCGGACTTCTTTCTGGTATTCCTCGATGTGCTGTTGCAGCTTCAGGCGCGACTCGAGGATGCCCTGTTCGACCCGGCCGCTTTCACCGCTGTTTTCCGCCAATTGTTGCTGCACCTGCGACAGTTGCCGCTGGAACTCCATTAAGCGGTTGCGCGGAATGTAGCCGTTGTCTGCCAGGGGCTGGAGATTACTCAGTTGTTGTTGCAGGGAGCTGGCCTGAGCCGTCAGGTCCGTACGCGCGCGGCGCATGCCGGCCAATTGCGCACCGGCGCCTTCGATGCTGGCGCGCAAGCCCGCCTGCTCGCGGGAAAACGCTTCGCGGCGGCTACTGAACAATTGCCGCTGGCCTTCGAGGACCAGGGCCAGGCGCGGGTCGGGATCGTTGCTCAGTTCAGCGGGAAAATTCACCTGTTTGAGGTTGTCCCGTTCGCTCTGCCAACGCGCCAGGCTGGCCCAGGCCATGCGGTATTGCGCTTGCAGCGATTGCACGTCGGCCGCGACCTGGGTCTGGTCGAGCTGGAACAGTGGCTGGCCCTGCTTCACCACTTGGCCCTCGCGCACCAGAATCCGGCTGACCACGCCGCTGCTCATCGATTGCACGGCTTTGCGTTTGCCCGAAACCACGACCGTGCCTTGCACCGGAATGCCTTGGTCGAGCGGCGCAAGGCTGGCCCAGGTAAAGAAACTGCCGGCGCCGACGATCGCTAGAATCCAGCCCATGCGGGCGAAGAAACGCGCATCACGCTCGGGGCGTTCGGCGATGTAATCGTGTTCCATCGTCGCTTCGTTTTCAGTGTTCATGCGAGCGCTGCTCATACACCCGAATTCCTTGTCGTGGGCTGATACTGGCGACTCATGCTGAGCCCGCCCGGTGCTTGCGGCGTTTTTTCACGTTGCTGTTCCTGGGCGCCTGACTGGTTACCGGCAAGCGCCTTGAGCACTTCCTGGCTTGGGCCGAACGCCTGCAAACGCCCTTCGTTGAGCACCAGTAATTTATCGGCCTGGGCCAGCGCCGAAGAACGATGGGTCACCAGAATGACGCTGGTGCCCTGGGCTTTCATCTGCGCAATGGCGCCGGCCAACGCCGCTTCGCCCACGGTGTCGAGGTTGGAGTTCGGTTCATCCAGCACCACCAGGCTTGGCTTGCCGTAAAGCGCGCGGGCCAATGCCACCCGTTGCTTCTGACCGCCGGACAAGCCACTGCCGTCCTCGCCCAGCACCGTGTCGTAACCCTGCGGCATGCGCAGGATCAGCTCATGGACGCCCGCCTGTTGCGCGGCTTCGACGACTTTTTGCGGATCCGCCTCGCGAAAGCGGGCGATGTTTTCGGCGATGCTGCCGCTGAACAATTCGATGTCCTGGGGCAGGTAACCGATGTACGGGCCGAGGTCGTCGCGGTTCCAGCGATGGATGTCCGCGCCGTCGAGCCGCACGGTGCCGCCGAGGGTTGGCCACACGCCAACCAGCACCCGGGCCAGGGTCGATTTGCCAGAGCCGGAGGCGCCGAGCACGCCCATGACTTCACCGGCACCCAGGCTGAAATTGACCATGTGCAAGGTCGCCGCGCGTTGCCCCGGCGGACCGGCACTGACCTGTTCAAAGGTGATCAGCCCCTTCGGCGCCGGCAGTGCCATCGCCTCGTCACTCGGGGGGAAGGCTTGCAGCAACGCATCAAGACGACGGTAAGCGAGCTTGGCGCCGCTCCATTGTTTCCAGACCGCGATCAATTGATCGATGGGACTGAGGACGCGGCCCATCAGAATAGACCCGGCGATCATCATCCCGGCGGTCATATCGCCCTTGATCACCAGCAAGGCGCCCAGGCCCAGAACCAGGGATTGCAGGCACAGCCGCAACGTCTTGCTCAGGGAGCTGATGATGGCGCCGGTGTCGCTGGCCTGATTCTGCAGACCGAGGAACCGCGAGTGCACCTGGAACCAACGCTTGCGCAACACCCCGAGCATGCCCATCGCCTGAATGGTTTCGGCATTGTGCAAGTGGCTGGTGGCCAGTTGGTTGGACTTCTGGGAAAACCCCGCCGCCTCCCCCAACGACTTTTTGGTCATCGCCTCGTTGAGGCATGCCAGGCCGATCAGCAACACTGCGCCCGCTGTGGCCAATACGCCGAGCCAGACGTTGAACAGGAAAATAACGAACAGGTACACCGGAAACCACGGTGCGTCGAAGAACGCGAACAGCGCAGGGCCGGTGACGAATTGGCGAATGTGGGTCAGGTCCCCGAGGGATTCCCCGGCGTTGCCTTCACCTTTGAACAGGTTGCGCTCGAACGCGGCTTGATAAACCCGCAGGTTGAAACGTCGTTCCAGTTGGCTACCGATGCGGATGACGATGAAACTACGGACGATCTCAAGCAAACCGATGAAGGCAAAGAAACCGACCACCATTAGCGACAACATGGCCAAGGTCGTTTCGTTTTGCGAAGACAGCACGCGGTCATAGACTTGCAGCATATAAATCGACGGGACCAGCATCAGCACGTTAATTAACGCGGTGAAACAACCGACGCTAATCAGAATGCTCTTATAGTCGCCCAGCGTCTTCAATAGCGGTGCAGTGGGAGTGGTCTTCGTCATTCTCATTAATCTTCCCTGAGCTGATAGCCCGCGCGTAGTTCGACAAGGTTCCAATAAATGGCCCCAACTCCGGTCGGGGCGTGCTTTGAATAATGTAACTGACTGGCGAACGAACTCTATTTCATGACGAGATAGAGTTCAGGTTATTTACCTGGTAACAGAAAACTTCGGATGAATCCATATTTCTATTGCTGGAAACGATTCGGCTTACCGTTGTGCTCTTAGTCTTGAGCGCGTTGCAGAACAATCTGTGGATCAGATTGTTTGGTACTTCGGTAAAGCCCTTCCTGCTGGCGGCCAAGATGAATGATTCTTGAACCTTCTTTACCCGTCAGCGATATACCGTCGGGTTCCGGGAACCAACCGATCGGTATCTCACTGAGCCAGCCGGCGAGGCACTCAATATCGCCTACCAATGTTTGATTCTGCTCAAGTGTCAGTGCACAGATGTTCTGCGGCTGCGCCTTCAGATAAATCTGCCATTGCCCGGCCAGTTCCGATGGGTCCGCTAATCTCAGGCCGCTTGCCATGACTACTCCAGAAAATATTATGGGCGTGGCGATTATCCAAGCCATTGCCCTGTAGGTAAAGGCGTTATGCGTCATAGGATGTTTCGCTCCGAGCTGTAATCCATTAAAACTTGTCCACCACAGGAGTGCAGACAAGGACAGAGAGCAACGCATGTTCACGGCCCTCCGTTTTCCTTCACGTCGTTCAACCGCGCGGGCGAGCTCCGCCTTTACGCTGCGATATACGAGACCGCTGCCTGGCCAACGATGTTGACGAGGAGGTCAGCAACGCCATGGCCGGAAAAATCTACAGCCAAGGTCCTGTTGCCACCCAAGTTACTCAGTACTGCGTCGCCTGCCGCCCCCCCCGTGAAAGCATCCCGGAAGTGCAGGCCTGCGCCTTTGGTGATGGCGGTCAGGTCGATTTTGTCCTCGCCACTAGTAAAGTCCATGACCCGGTCGGACGCATCCGGCGTCGAGTCCGAACTAGCAGCGTATACGGAGGTATCCGCCCGATTCATCCGGTACATCGGCATAGCATTGATGGCCCCCGGTGCACCCAATCCCAGGCTGATACTCAGCTTACATGCGCGCATGATGACCCCCTCATTCGTCGGTGCGGGTCTGAGCCAACGAAAGAGTGCTCCTCTAGGGAAGGTCTGAAGTACCCACGGATTTTTGATGCCCTCACTACTTGATGCTCAAAAAATCATAAGCCGGTCGAAAATCAGACCTTCTTGTCCTTAATTCACGGTTCTTTCCTCTAATCGCGCTGTTTCAGGGCGATTAACCCGCATTACAGACGCACCTCGCCCATGCCCATCAACCGTTTTCGCACCATCCACAAGTTCGACAAAGCGAACAACGTTGTCTGCTGCGCGATATTTTTCGACAAGCCACGAAAGCGCACTTTCGTATAACCAAACTGGCGCTTGATCACGCGAAACGGGGGCTCAACCTTGGCCCGCACCTGCGCTTTCGCGTATTCGATCTTGCATCGCATGCGCCCGATCAGACTCTTTTTTGCGTGCTTTTTATAGCTGCTTGGCCGGGCGGCAATCGACCAGATCATCTGGCGACCCTGATGTTCGGGACGCTTGTCTACACCGGTGTAACCGGCATCGCCAGAGACGTACGTTTCATCACCATGGAGCAACTGATCGACTTGAGTCATGTCCGCCACATTGGCCGCCGTGCCCACCAGGCTATGCACCAAACCCGTCTCGGCATCGACACCGATATGCGCTTTCATTCCGAAGAAATATTGATTTTCTTTCTTGGTCTGGTGCATTTCGGGATCGCGTTTGCCGTCCTTGTTCTTGGTCGAACTGGGCGCATGAATGATCGTGGCATCGAGGATGGTGCCCTGGCGTAACAGCAAGCCGCGATCGCCCAGATAGCCATTGATGACCTGCAAAATCCCGCCGGCCAGCTCATGTTTTTCCAACAGATGGCGGAAATTGAGGATCGTGGTTTCATCGGGAATTCGATCCAGATGCAGCCCCGAAAACTGGCGCAGAATCGTGGTCTCGTAAAGTGCTTCTTCCATCGCCGGATCGCTGTAACCGAACCAGCTCTGCATCAGATGAACCCGCAACATGGACAGCAACGGATACGCCGGACGACCGCCTTCACCCTTTGGATAATGCGGCTCGATCAAGGTAATCAAACCCTTCCAGGGCACGACCTGATCCATCTCGATCAGGAAACGCTCGCGGCGGGTCTGCTTACGTTTGCCGGCATACTCGGCATCGGCGAAGGACATCTGTTTCATCGGGGCTCAACCGTTGGGTTCGTGTGAGGCGCGTATTTCACCAAATTTGGAAGTCTTTTTCAGAGTTTCCCTAAGGCAATTGGGTATGCAGGTGGATCTCTGAAGGGCCGGGGCGGCATTTGCGATCCGAATTGACTTACGGGTTCGCCACTGAGGCTGTCCGTTGAAACCTTCCGTTCTGAACTGGGGGTTAAGCCCGTTGTGGCGAGCGGCGCGGCATTATCGTACGGATCACATCAGGCAGCCCGAACTCCCAGGGCGCCCACTCGATCAGTTGCCTCGGCCTGTAATCCGGGTGTTTGCTTCTTCGCAAATAGCGAGGGTGTGATTTCATTTTCTGATTGGGTGCGGGCTGCTCCCTGTCGCGCCTGATGCGGGGTTTAAAAAGTGACATGCGTTCGTTGGGAAATTTCCTACAGCTTGGAAGGACCAAGCCTACATTGGCGGTGTGTGCTCCAGCGCATGATGGTCTCGCCGCTCAAACAGAGGATTTGTTCTTACTCATGACACATCCAGTGTCAGGCAAATCATCAAGGTTTTTGTGGCAGGTTGTTGAATCTAAAATTTTGGAGTTGCACATGAATCGCCAAGTTCTTGCCCTTGCTGTGCTGGTTGCCGCTTCGGTTTCTCAGTTTGCCAATGCTGCTGACGGTACTATTAACTTTAACGGTCTGTTGGTTAACCAAACATGCACCATCGCCGTTAACGGCGTGGTGAGTCCTGCTCCGGCGACCGTAACCTTGCCGACTATCTCCAACAGCCTGTTGACCGCTGCTGGTCAAGCCGAAGGTCGTACTGGTTTCAACATCAAACTGAGCCAGTGCGTCGGTGCTGCGACCACTGCTGCCGCATTCTTTAACAGCGGCGCCACTGTTGATCCAGTCACCGGCAACCTGAAAAACATGAGCGGTACTGCTACCAACGTTCAACTGCAACTGGTTGACGCTCAAGGCGGCGCCCCTATTCAGGCTGGTTTCTCTCAGCAGAAGACCGCCACCACTCGTAACACTATTGATGGTACCGGTGCCGCCGACATGCCATACGCCGTGCAGTACCTGGCTACCGGCGCCACCACTCCGGGTACCGTGGTCAGCTCCGTGACCTATAACGTCGACTACCAATAAGTCATGTTCACTGATGCGCGCCTGCCCTAGGGCAGGCGCGCATCAGTGCGCGGTGAGGGGTTTTATGTCTAGTTTTAAAGCGGTTCGTCGCGGCGTGTTGTTGATGCTTGTTAGCTTGGCCTGCTCCCAGGCCATGGCCGGTGTGGTGATCACCGGTACCCGCTTGATTTACCCGGCAGGCCAGAAAGAAATCACCGTCAAATTGAACAATAACGGCACGCGTCCGGCCCTGGTGCAGTCTTGGGTGGACAGTGGCGATGTGGAGTCTAGCCCGACCAGTTCCAAGGCGCCGTTCGTAATCTCGCCGCCGGTCGCGCGTATCGATCCGAGCAAGGGTCAGAGTTTGCGGTTGATGTTTACCGGTTCGCCCTTGCCAACCGACAAAGAGTCGGTGTTCTGGTTCAACGTATTGGAAATTCCCCCGGCAGCCGAAGGTCCGGTGGATCTAAATGTGTTGCAAATGGCATTTCGCTCGCGAATCAAGATTTTTTACCGTCCAGATGGGTTGCCCAGTAGCGCAACCGAAGCAATTGATCAGGTGCAATGGAAGGTCATCAAGGTCGCTCAGGGCTATGCCTTACAGGCCCATAACCCGACCGCCTTCTACGTGTCGCAAGTGGAGCTGACTCTGGTCGCCGCAGGTCAGCGCTACAACAGCGTCGACGGCATGGTCGCTCCGGGCGAAACCAAGGAATTTGCTCTGCCCTCGCTCAAGGCGCTGCCTGCTGCGGGCGCCCAGGTCGAGTTTAACGCCATTAATGATTACGGCGCGCTGATGCCAACGAAAAAAACTCTGCCCACTTGAAGTTACGCCTCCGTCGTTAGTCGCTTGAGTATCCTGTCATGAGTATGTCCAGCTTTAAGTTGAATCAACGATCTCCTTTAGTTTTGAGTCTGAAGAATATCTTATTTTTCAAAATGTTTGCCGTCGCAACGGGTGTATTTGGCGGACAGGCATGGGCAGAAGATGTTCAGTTCAACGGGGCGTTTCTCCCGCAGGGTTCGAAAGAGCTTGATCTGACCCAATACGAGAAGGGTAATCCGGTGTTGCCGGGGGAATACCGAGCCGATATTGCAGTCAACGGTCAGTTGGTCAGTCGTCAGGATATTCGCATTAATGCTGAGGCGGATGGCAGTAATCCGACAGTGTGTATCAATCGGGCACTGTTGGAGTTGGCCGGTGTTGACCTTCATAAACTAAGCGTTGATGCCACGCTTAGTCTCGAAAGTGGCAAAACTTGTCTGGACTTGACGCAGTTGATCGAGGGGGCTAGTGCCACTTTTTCGCCATCGTCCCAACAGCTTGATCTCAGTATTCCGCAAATTGCACTTCGTCGTGACGCTCGAGGCTATGTAAGCCCTGAGTTGTGGGACCGTGGGGTGACGGCGGCAACTTTGAGCTACAACCTCAATGCCAACCATAATAAAACAAGCTTCGATACCTATGATTCGGCGTATATGGGGTTGAATGCAGGGTTCAATATTGGTGACTGGCGCCTGCGTCATAACGGCTCTCTGAGCTGGGACAAGATGGCCGGTAAAAATTATCAGTCGTTGGACAGTTATGCCCAGCGCGACATCACTTCGCTCAAAAGCCAGTTGTTGGTGGGCGAGTCTAATACCAGTGGTGAAATTTTCGACACTTTGGCTTATCGCGGCGTACAAATGGCCACTGATGATCGAATGCTGCCCGAATCCCAGCGCGGCTATGCCCCGGTCATTCGCGGCATTGCCCGAACCAGTGCCCGAGTGACGGTGCGCCAGGCCGGTAATCTTCTGTATGAGACGACAGTGGCGCCTGGCTCGTTCGTGATCGATGATCTGTACTCCACCGGTTACGGTGGTGACCTGCAGGTGACCGTTTTCGAGGCGGATGGCAGCGAGCAAACGTTCATCGTGCCTTATGCCTCCACCGCGCAGTTGCTGCGCCCTGGAACTTCGCGCTACAGCGCCACGATTGGTGAAACCCGTAATAACTATGTCAGCGAACAAGCAAAAGTATTGCAGGGCACTTATCAACGCGGTCTGAACAATATTTTCACCGGTTTCGGTGGTGTCCAGGCAAGCGATGATTACAAGGCAGTGCTGGCAGGTTTGGCATTTAGCACGCCAATCGGCGCCATGGCGGCCGATATCACGCAGGCCCAGACCGATCTGCGAAGGGGCACGATCAGTGGTCAAAGTCTGCGTCTGACCTACAGCAAGAACATCCTCAGCACCGGCAGTAACTTCGCGGTGGCCGCGACCCGCTTTTCCACCGAAGGCTTTCTGGATTTCAACAGCGCGGTACAGCTGGCTGACGCTGAGCATAATGGCCTGGACACCAGTCTGTATGGTCGCGCGCGCAGTCGTCTTTCCTTGACCGCTAACCAGAGTTTGGGTGGGTGGGGTCAAGTTGCGCTCAGTGGCTTCACCCAGAATTACTGGAATTTGCCCGGCACTGACGTTCAATATCAGTTCAGCTACAACAAGCAAGTCGGTCAGGTCAGTTACGGTGTTAGCACTAACCGCAGTCGCGTTGGTTTGGGTGACATGGAGAGCACCCTCATGTTTACCGTCAGTATGCCGCTGGAGTTTGGCTCTTCTCTCAACCGTCCTCAACTGTCCGCACGAGTGCTGCGTGATAACAATGGCAACTACAGTGAACAAGCGAGTGTAAGCGGTACAGGCGGTGAGGATCGTCAGTACAGCTATGGCGTAACGGCAGGGCATGATGGTGTATCTCGCGCCAACAGCACGTCGGTGAATGGTCAGTACATCGGCCCTAAAGCCACCGTCGGCGCCACCGTCAGTCAGGGGGATGGTTACGAGAGTCTTTCGCTTAATGCCAGTGGCTCAGTCGTGGCGCACCCGGCAGGCGTAACCTTTTCTCCGTATCGCGGCGAGACCATGGCAGTGATCAGTGCGCCAGGTGCTGAAGGCGCCAAAGTGGTTGGGTTCCCGGGACTGAAGCTTGATGGGCAGGGTAACGCCGTCGTGCCGTATTTGCGTCCTTATCAACTTAACGAAGTGGCGATTGATCCCCTGGGCAGCTCAATGGATGTTGAATTGACTGAAACCAGTCAACAAGTCGCACCTCGTGCCGGTGCTGTGGTCGCTCTTAAATACGGCACCAATAATGGTCAGGCCGTACTGCTCAATGTAACCCTGGGCGACGGTAGCCCGCTGCCGTTCGGGGCTAGCGTGACCGACGATCGCGGGGTGTCTGTAGGCGTGGTCGGGCAAGGTGGTCAGCTCTATGCTAGAGTCAAGGATGATGCGCACCGACTGTTGATCAGTTGGGGGGGCTTGGTCAATCAGCAATGCAGTTTGCCACTGCCACCGAGTAAGAGTGACGGCAAACAACTGCATCAGGTGGATGTTGTGTGCTCTACCGCTCAACCAGACGCTCGCGTTGTTACGACGAGTCGCGTATCGGAAGCCAAGTTATGAACATGATTCGAATAGTAAAAAATAGTATAGCGCTGCTGGGTTTATCGTTGCTGGCCGGTGTAGCGTCGGCTAATAACTGTACCTTTCAAGCGGGCAGTGGCCAAATTATACGAAACATGCCGCTGCTCAGTAGTAACCTGACCGTGGGGCGTGATGTGCCGATAGGTAGTGAAATCTATCGTCAAACCTTTAAACCTAGCAGTTCGATCAAGTATCAGTGCGATCCTGGTGTTTACACTATATATGAAGAGAGGGCACTTATATCAACGCCGCTTCCATTGGCGAACTATACGGGCTCTCCGGCTCAAACCGGAAAGATATATGAGTCGGGAGTGCCGGGTATCGGCGTAGGTTTTTGGCGGGCCGGTACTCATATGCCTAGTTCATCGACTTTGGCAAGCAACCCGGGGGCGATTCTTTTAATTTCTTCCCCTGGGGATTGGGATATCTCTTTATATAAGATTGGCCCGATTTCTCCGGGGGTTATTCAGGGCGCTTCTCTGCCGACGATGGCTCTTCGCGTTACATCTCCTAACCAACTGGTGTTAGAGCAAATTGGGTTATCCGGCAGTATTAATATTGTTTCGCGTACCTGCGATACCCCCGATGTGATGGTAACAATGGGGGAGCACCGTACGAGTGAATTTAGCGGCGTGAACAGTGCGACGCCATGGCAAGATTTTTCCATCTCCTTAAATAATTGCCCTGCGTTTTACGGTTTCTACCCCTCCGGCGGCCCAGCGTGGTGGTCTGATGCTAGTGTTACGAGCCGTAGCGCCAACGCCAACGTGTTGTCTTTCCGTTTGGATGGAACCCAATCAGCCATAAATTCGAGCCTAGGTATCTTGAGCATAAACCCAAGTATTGCAGGACAGCCCACCGCTGCCGTGGGCATCGGCGTGCAGGTCGCCGATAAATACAGCACACCGTTGCCGCTGGCGACCTACGCCGCGAGTCGCATCACGACTAAAGACATTGATGGCCAGAGCTACTCCATTCCACTCAGGGTACGTTACATCCAAACCGGCAGTAGTCTGGTCGGCGGTCCGGCCAATGCCTCGGCAACGTTTACCATCAACTATCAGTAAGGAGCCTTTGAGGCAGAAATTCTACCGTCCCAGGGCATCCGCAGCAGTCCCAAGTCACCAGCGTGGCCACCACAGCCAAGTTGCTTGCGCTTGCGCGAAACGCACCATGCCTGGCGCAAAAAAAAACCTTCTCGAAGGAAGGTTCAAAAGTGCTGTAGACATAAGCCGCTCAACAATAGCACCCGGCAAGGGAAGTGCTAGCCAGAAGCAAGAGTGTCGCGGGTGACTGCTAACCTGAAGGAAGCCCGAAGCAAATGCGGGCCTGACGAACAGGAGGCGGATAGAGGCGGTGCAGTGGGGTGAAATGGCCAAAATCATCAAAGCCCAATACTTGCGTGTGTCGCGAACGCTGGCGTAAGCCAGCGATGCTGGATCGAAGATCGGGAGTAGGCCTCCCGAAGTCCGCTTGCAGGAGCCGGCTTCAAACCTCCCGGTGCTGCTGCGTTCAAAAGGCGTGGTGGTGAGCGACTTTGGAAAAGGCAATAGAGGCGTCAGGTATGAATGGCACTTACTTAGCAGTTAACCTCTTGAGCTAAAAGCAAAAAATGAAGACGGGCTGGTCTTGGTCTACGGTGATAGTTGCGAACACACACCGACGAACCAAGGACACAGCCCCAATGAATCGTAGACGTCAAATTCTCCAGCATCAAAAGCAACGTTTTCATCGACACGCTTCGAACTGTGATGTCTAAGTTTTTTCAATCTTCTCACTGCTCCCGAACTGTTCCAGCCTGTCGAATCTGCACTGCCAGAATATCGGGAGCGTCTGTTTCCGCCGACTGAAACGCTGTCTATGTTTCTGGCTCAAGCGATGAGTGCCGACCGTTCCTGCCAGAACGCCGTCAGCGACTTGTCCATCAAACGGTCTTGTGGCGGCATGAAGCCCAATAGCATTCGTACGGGCGCCTACTGTAAAGCCAGAAAACGCCTGCCTGTGGAAATGGTTTCCACGTTGGTCAGGCACACCGGCGCTTCGATCAGTGATAAAGCACCATCGTCGTGGCGCTAGATGGGACGGCCTGTACGCCTTGTGGACGGTACGACGGTCAGCATGCCCGACACCGCGGCCAATCAGGGTGCCTATCCGCAGTCTCGCGCTCAGAAAGTCGGTCTTGGCTTTCCGTTGTGTCGAGTGGTTGGCATTGTTTGCCTCTCCAGCGGCGCCGTTTTATATGCCGCCCTTGGGCGTTTCAGAGACAAGGGCGGCGATGAACAGACGCTGCTCAGATCAATGCTCGACACGTTGAAAACAGGCGACATTTTGTTGGGCGACGCTTACTACGCTACCTATTTCCTGTTGTGCGAGTTGCAGCGAAGAGGTGTCGATGGCGTATTCGAACAATATGGCGCTCGACGGCGCAGGACGGGATCGTGTCCCTGGACGTGGTGTAACTCCCGTGTTCTTGGCTGTTGAGTTTGATGCCTCAGTTAATTATGGCTGATAGTTTAGCCGTGGGGTTGTCACTCACCGCCTGGAAGCCTTCCAGCTGCATGTAGCGCTTCTGCAGGCTCCATTCGTCGTTCTGCTCCAGTAGCATGGCGCCGACCAGGCGCACGATGGCGGCGTCGTTGGGGAAGATGCCCACCACGTCGGTTCGCCGCTTGACCTCGGCGTTTAAGCGTTCCAGTGGATTGGTGCTGTGGATCTGTTGCCGGTGGGCCTTGGGAAATGTCATGTGCGCCAGGACTTCGTCCTCGCTGGCATCCATCAGCTGGCTGATTTTCGGGTACTTTTCGCGTAATTGATCCGCCACGACACGCCATTGCCGGCGTGATTCGGCCTCATTGTCCTGGGCAAAGACCGTGCGCAGCAGGGCCGCCACCATGGTGCGCTGGCCTTTGCCCACATGGGCCATGGCATTGCGCATGAAATGGACCCGGCAACGTTGCCAGGTCGCGTTGAGTACCTTAAAGATCGCGGCCTTCAGGCCTTCATGAGCGTCGGAGATCACCAGCTTTACGCCCCGCAGTCCTCGCCGCATCAGGCTGCGCAAAAAATCCGTCCAGAACGGTTCAGCCTCCGAGGGGCCTACGCGCATGCCCAGCACTTCACGACCTCCGTCAGTGTTGACGGCCACGGCGATTATGACGGCGACCGAGACGATCCGTCCGGCCTCCCGCACTTTGACGTACGTCGCATCGATCCACAGATAAGGCCAATCTCCTTCGATGGGGCGATCCAGGAAGGCGTGCACACGCTCATCGATTTCGCCCGCGAGTCGTGAAACCTGGCTTTTGGAAATCCCGGTCATGCCCATGGCCTTGACCAACTCGTCGACCGATCGCGTTGAGACGCCTTGGATGTAGGCCTCCTGAATGACCGCGGCCAAGGCCTTTTCAGCGGTGCGGCGCGGCTCCAGGAAGCCAGGGAAGTAGCTGCCACTGCGCAGCTTGGGGATGCGCAGATCCACGTCACCGGTGCGCGTCTGCCACAAACGGTCCCGATAGCCGTTGCGGCTGTTGGTGCGCTCCATGCTCTTGATGTCGTAGCCGGCGCCGCACAGGCCTTCAACATCGAGTTCCATCATGCGCTGGGCGACAAATTGAATCATTTGCCTGAGCAAATCGACGTCAGCCCCTTTCTCCAGGATCGTGTCCCTGGAAGTGGTGTAACTGAAACCAGCTGAAGGCGCCTTGCGGCGAAAGAAGTGGGTCACCGTGGTTCTTGGCTAAGGTTGAGTTTGCAAAGACCTAACCTGAACCGGGAGAACCACGATGACCAAACCTACTGTCTCACTGAACGAGCTGCTGGAGAAAGGGGCTGACGTCGATTTGCTCAGGCAAATGATTCAATTTGTCGCCCAGCGCATGATGGAACTCGATGTTGAAGGCCTGTGCGGCGCCGGCTACGACATCAAGAGCATGGAGCGCACCAACAGCCGCAACGGCTATCGGGACCGTTTGTGGCAGACGCGCACCGGTGACGTGGATCTGCGCATCCCCAAGCTGCGCAGTGGCAGCTACTTCCCTGGCTTCCTGGAGCCGCGCCGCACCGCTGAAAAGGCCTTGGCCGCGGTCATTCAGGAGGCCTACATCCAAGGCGTCTCAACGCGATCGGTCGACGAGTTGGTCAAGGCCATGGGCATGACCGGGATTTCCAAAAGCCAGGTTTCACGACTCGCGGGCGAAATCGATGAGCGTGTGCACGCCTTCCTGGATCGCCCCATCGAAGGAGATTGGCCTTATCTGTGGATCGATGCGACGTACGTCAAAGTGCGGGAGGCCGGACGGATCGTCTCGGTCGCCGTCATAATCGCCGTGGCCGTCAACACTGACGGAGGTCGTGAAGTGCTGGGCATGCGCGTAGGCCCCTCGGAGGCTGAACCGTTCTGGACGGATTTTTTGCGCAGCCTGATGCGGCGAGGACTGCGGGGCGTAAAGCTGGTGATCTCCGACGCTCATGAAGGCCTGAAGGCCGCGATCTTTAAGGTACTCAACGCGACCTGGCAACGTTGCCGGGTCCATTTCATGCGCAATGCCATGGCCCATGTGGGCAAAGGCCAGCGCACCATGGTGGCGGCCCTGCTGCGCACGGTCTTTGCCCAGGACAATGAGGCCGAATCACGCCGGCAATGGCGTGTCGTGGCGGATCAATTACGCGAAAAGTACCCGAAAATCAGCCAGCTGATGGATGCCAGCGAGGACGAAGTCCTGGCGCACATGACATTTCCCAAGGCCCACCGGCAACAGATCCACAGCACCAATCCACTGGAACGCTTAAACGCCGAGGTCAAGCGGCGAACCGACGTGGTGGGCATCTTCCCCAACGACGCCGCCATCGTGCGCCTGGTCGGCGCCATGCTACTGGAGCAGAACGACGAATGGAGCCTGCAGAAGCGCTACATGCAGCTGGAAGGCTTCCAGGCGGTGAGTGACAACCCCACGGCTAAACTATCAGCCATAATTAACTGAGGCATCAAACTCAACAGCCAAGAACACGGGAGTTACACCACGTCCAGGGACACGATCGCGTTTGACCTGGAGGTTCGTCAGCATTGTCCGAAAGCGCGAGTGGTCTACGACCTGTTTCATGTGGTGGCCAAATATGGCCGGGAGGTCATTGATCGGGTCCGCGTCGACGAAGCTAATCGGTTGCGTCACGACAAGCCGGCTCGCAAGGTCATCAAGCAAGCGCGATGGCTGTTGCTGCGCAATCCGCAGAATCTGAAAACGCCGGAACAACAGGTTCACTTGCAGGATTTGTTAGCCGCCAACCAATCGTTGATGACGGTTTATTTGATGAAGGCTGAGCTCAAAACGCTTTGGACACCGCGTGCTGCCTGGGCCTGGAGATCGGACTGGAAGCAATGGCTGCGCCATGCTCATGAAAGCGAAATACCAGCTCTGATCCAGTTTGCCAAACGGTTAAAGGGTTACTGGCGGGGTATCGTGAGCCGGGTGCGCTGGCCAATGCACACTGGTCAGTTGGAAGGAATAAACAATCGAATAAAGGTCATCAAGCGAATGGCGTACGGTTACCGGGATAGCGAGTTCTTTTTCATGAAGATCAAGAGCGTCTTTCCCGGTAATCCGTGAAGAAATCGAGTAGGAGGCGATTTCACAACCGCCGTCCTCTCACATACATGGACGCCCCCCGTTTGCCGAGCTTTCAATTCGTGACAACACAGACGGGGTTGAGATTGCAGCCATACATCCGGACTTTGAATGAGGCTCTGCCTCTGTCCCTGATGGAATTCGCTGATCGGGCTCTTATCACCACCACGCGCTCGAAGCGCCTGTGAGAGGGCAGAGTTACCTGCAGGTCATGCCAGGCATCATCGTCGTAGCGCTCCGCGCCCCATTGGGTTCCGGCTTTGCGGAATAGCCACTCAACAGGATCGGCACCGAGCCGCTTTCGCGCCTCGGTTACACCACTGCGGGCCAACAAGTGATCAGAGGCCAGGCCTTGGGCGCAGATGTTCAAGCGTCTGGCCACCTCGTGAACCGGCTCGTCACGAAACAACGCCATGCCGAGCACCAGCCAAAGCACTTGGTCAGCGGGCAGGCGACGTCGGCGAATGGTTGCCTGACTCGACAGATCCAGCGCAGTCGCTACCCATTCAATGGGAATGTTTTGGGTGAAAGTGCTCAGGTCGCAGAAGTTGAAAAGGTCGCCGAGGTCGAGCAGGTCCTGTTGAACAGACATAAAAAATCCGATGCCAGAGGTCTGGCATCGGATTTTCGGATAAGCCCGACTTGACTCAAATGCTTAAGTGAACAGCATTACGTATGGCTTACGGGCTTTTTGGCTTACCAGTCTTCTGGGCGTTCGGCGTGCTGATGGAGAATCCGGAAGACCAATACGGTGGCCCCTTTCAAGGTGTAAACAGCTCGGTAGGGGAACTTCGCAATAATCAGTTCCCGGCAATCAGGGATGTCCGAGGCTTTCCCTAGCTGGGGAAAGCTCTCCAGCCGATACAGGGCCTCGAGCACCTGGAATACCACGGCCTCGGCTTTTTCCGCGCCTAGGCGCGGTGCGTAATGCTCGTAGATCCCTTCAAGATCACTGTCCGCCTTGCTGGTTAATGCGATTTTCGGCACGGGCCACCCACTTAGCCTTCACGGCATCCAAGTCGATTAGATTACCTGCCTCTGCATCGGCGATCCCCTCGGCTACAGCGCGAAAATGCCAGGACTCAGATTCTACATAACGTGCCAGTGCACGCTTGAGATGGTACTGACGATCCCGGTCGGTTGCTTCAGCGAGCTGATCGAGCTGGGTAACCAGTTCGGGCTCCACACGAAAAGACAGGACAGGCGAGGCCATGGTAAATGCTCCCAGCAAATTTGTATACGTTGTTTACGATAATAACTATGTCAACACGATAATCATAAATGACGGCCTCGTCAATGGCGAATACCCATCATCCGATGAAGAGGGGAGGCCGCCGCTGCTGTGTCAAGGCTAGGTAGAAATGTCGCTCATCGGGCTAAGTAGAAATGTCACAGACCGAATACGACTCGAGGTCGCAATCAGCCATTTGGCACTGACGGCAATATAAGCCTACGAACAATACGGCGCCTAGTAAGATCTGTCCCCTAGATGACGCATTCGGTCGCGTTTCACATTGAGTGATCTTTTACACTGACCGCCCAAGGGCTGGCATTTTATGGTGTTACTGATGAAAAAAACTGTCTTTCGTTTTCTCTGACCCTGCTCGTGGTGGTAGCCGCTGTTCCTGTTTTTGCTGAGCCAATACAAGGGCCGTACATAGCTCCAGATTCGCCTGTGAATACGACGATTGCCGGGTACCAGGACTGGCCCGATGTGGCCACTCTTCTTGATGTATAGGAAACTCAAAGCTGTAACCCTCCCTATACATCAAGGCGGCGTTACCTGTCTTCGCCATGAAGGCAGTGCAGTGGTTGCCTTCAGGGCATAAGTGAGGTGACGTTTTTGCCGATAAGCGGCTGAATTGCCGCCTTTTGCGAATCGCGGACGCACCTTCCCTGCATCACTGCGAGACATACCTCAACAGCCCGATGTCGCGTGCTTTGCACACCAGCTGGGCGATGCCCAGGCCTGACAGGGCACGGGTGTAGACCAATTTGCTTCCACACAGCACGCAGCTGAACGGATTGCGGTTGAGAAACGCTTTGCTCATCTGCGCGAAATACAGCTTCGGCGCTTTTTCGGGTGTGACCATCTGCAGGGCCTCATAGACCCGCGGCAGCTGCCGGCCGCAGACACGGTTGGCCAGAAAACCAAAATAGCGAATCATCCGGAAGTGCTTTTCCGGAATGTGCTGGATAACCCGGCGCAGCATCTCTGACTGGCTCACGGTTTCGCGCTGAAAGGTCTTCGTACGGTGATCCAAGTAGGTAAAACTCACTGTCGGAATGGCCGAGTAATGCGCCAGGCGGCTGCCGGAGATCGGTGGTTTTTTCAGGTGGCGCCGAGGTATTCCACCATTTTGCGGCCGTTGTGGGTCTTTTTCGATACGTAAATGTGCCAGTGTGAACCGCCGGCCTGCCGCACAAAGTGTTTAAAGGTGCTTTCGCTGTCGATCCACTGCAATTGCGGTGGCATCTGCAGCTGATCCCACTGACTGATCAGAAACTGACGCAGATTCCACATCCAACGGCGGCGGATGGCCGCTTTGTGATACGCCAGATCCCTCCAGACACCGTCTTTGTCGAGGCCACGGCAGGTTACCGAGACATGCACGTGCGGATGCCAGTTGAGCCGGCGGCCGTACGTGTGGATCGCACAGAAAATGCCAATGATTACCCAGCGCTGCCGCGCGGCATACAGCAGGTTGTCGACGGCCAGGCGGCACACGGCTTCGAGCAGGTGGCGGTTGTAGAAAAACAGTGGCCACAGCGTATCGGGCTGGGTGAACACCAGGTGTTGCCAGGCACAGTCGGGCAGGCGGTGATTTTGGGTGGTGATCCACTGATCGGTGGCCTTTTGGCCGCAGCAGGGACAGGCACGGCTGTGGCAGGTGTTGCACAGGCATTTCTGGTGCGGACAATTTTCGTGGCTGCAGCGGTACTGTCTGACGCCGAGGATCGAGGTGCTGCAGGCGAGCATTTTGGTGACCGCTTCGACTTCGATGTCGCGCAGGCCTCTAGCGTCGAGCAGGACCGGCCAGCACTGATTGGCGGTGAAGAGGTATTTCAGCGGACGAGGCTGGAAGCCGGAAGGGGTGGACATGGCAGTGGGTAAAAGTGGCAATGGAGCGACTCAGGCTAGCAGAGCCCGCCACGTAATCGACCGAAGGCAAACAACTTCAGAATTTCCCTACAGACCGTGTATGCCGGGCCCTATATATTGCGTGGCTAAATTAAGTAAACAATACAGTACTGGCATGACACTGTCCGATTTGCTGCCGAAAGCTGCACAGTTCGCGTCTTGTTGAGCGGAACGCAAGTCGTCGAGATGGGGGACGCCGAGACGTCGTTCGTATCCCCAGAGTGGCAATAGGCAATGGAACTTCCGGCCACCGCAGACGTTCGTTTGCACCCAACCCGACGTTGGCGAGCGGTGGGTTGCCGGCAAGCCCTCTTTATCGACCAAACGAGGGTCGATCGAAGGGATGGCATCACTTAACGTTGGACTTCAATATGATGAACGAACTCTCACAGATCGAGCAGCAGTACAGCTTCACGCTCCCGAGCACGTACCGGTCGTTTGTGGAGCGCGGGTATTTAACGTACCCGGGCGACACCTGCCTTTATGTGCACGAGGCCGAGTGGTTGCCGACGGAGAAAATGCAAGATCTCGGCGGATTTTGGGGCAACCCAAAGCCTGGACTGGTCGCGTTTGCATTCAGCGGTCGTCGCGATCTGTGGGCATGGCAGACGCAATGCATCTCAAAGCTTGGTGAGCCCGCAATCGCCTTCTGCCCACGCGACGACTATGAAGGAGAATGGTTTGCGCCTTCCCTTCTCGGCTGGCTGTATCGCATCTCTTTGGAGTACGGGAATTCAATGTGGGATGACGAGCCCGCAACAAGGAAGAATCTGAACCGATGGGCTGCGGTACTTCGGGAGCACGGTGCACAAGAGTGGGCGGAAGTCGTGTACTCCGTCGCTTCCCGTAAGGTCGCCCAAATTCGATCCAGCTCGCGCGGACGAGAGTATGTTGAGAACTCACTGATTGGCCAACGCGAACTCAATGAGCGCGTGACGGCAGCGTTTGGACCGCACTTCGTCGAGACGCCCTATATCTGGGACATGGATGGGGAACCGTTGGCAGGCTAGTCCTTGCTGCAATGGCGAATCGCGATCACATAGCGGCTCCTCTGACTTTCGCGGATCGGCCATGATCCGACTTTTGGGAAAGACCGCTTTGAAGCACGCCGCGGGACGCAATCAATCATCAACAACGATCTGATTTTGTGGGGGGGCGCGCGATGAAGGTACTAGAACAGAATCTGCGGGCAAGGCTTGCGCATGACGATCTTCCACACTTGCTGGCATTGCTTCAGCAGTTCAAAGAGCGCGGTGGAACTAGCGACTGCGCCAGACGTGTTCTTGAGATGCTCAGAGAAGAGCAATCTGTGGCCTACCTTGAGGATCGGGTCCTCGAACTGCTGGACGTTGCCACGCGCTTCTGTTCGCAGAAGCTTCGCATTTGGGAGGAAAATTCCAAGTAACTATCTCTAGCACAGGTCACGAAGGCACTGGAAACCGTTGCTTCTGGGGATTTACTGGTTGTTGCGCGTGTTCGGGGTCACAACAAGAGTGAAATCAGGCGCATGGTCCAAATGACAAGTGATGATTTGAAGAAGCTTGTTTTTAGTGCTCTAGAAGATGGCCACATGCGCGGCGGGGACATCGAAGTATTTCTCCCAGGATTGAACCGCATGCTCGTCGGACACCATGACGGCGTTTTCTGGTTCAATGGCAAAACAACCGTCTTTGCGGACCAGGGCAGCAAGGAAATGCACGAAGGGTTGCGCAAAACCATCATCAAACAGTTGGGCCTCAAGGCTTGAGGCTTGGCTGTACCCCCAAGAGGTGAGGCGCCATATATCAATACCCGCTAGAGCTGCACCCCGAGTCCATCGGCGTGTGGTTGTCGTGCCCGGACATTCCGGAAATGAACGCCGCCGGCGACACCCTGGGCGAAGCCTTTGCCGATGCCCTGAACGGACTGGAATCGGCGCTGTCGTTGTACGTCGAGCAGCGCCGTCCGATTCCGGCCGGCTCGTTTGACAGGTTTAATTTCAATCCGATCCCGGCGAAGGACTTTGACCAGTACTTAGAACTCGTCGCGCTTGACCCCGACAAAGGACTGCTTTCTTGGGCGCTGTCGTGGGTGGTGGAAATCCCGGACCTCACGGCTGACCAATTTCGAGCTCTTGCAGTGCATCCTCTTGTGGCGACCTGAGAGAAACACGCATTCTTCCTTGAACGGAACCGAAACGACTCGGAATGATGGAAGCGGCAAATCGGCGGCCATCATCAGATTAGGTCAACTTGAGACAAAGACGAGAGTTCCTCTGATGGGTCTTCGACCAGGCTGGACCGAACGCTTAGTACCTTGTTGAGTCAGGTTCGGTCGTCCGGCTGCGAGGTCTTACGCGACATCGAACGACCGAAC
The DNA here is from genome assembly GCF_059695935.1 of Pseudomonas sp. LBUM1660. Taxonomy (NCBI): domain Bacteria; kingdom Pseudomonadati; phylum Pseudomonadota; class Gammaproteobacteria; order Pseudomonadales; family Pseudomonadaceae; genus Pseudomonas; species Pseudomonas sp. LBUM1660. The sequence continues at coordinate 239,277 of NZ_CP166796.1, forward strand.
ATCCCGAGAAAATCATGAAAGTACCCAACTCGAAGGCCGTCAAGATTCTTCTAAACTACAACCTGCTTGCGCCCCAAGAAACCACGGCGGATGATTTCGCCTATGCCAAAGCCGCTGGGCTTATGTTCGATCCGTCGCGGATAAGCCATGATGCCATCGTGCAGTGGGCATTGGACGAATTTGCTCGATGCGATCGGCAGTCAGTTGCCACCGCGTTTCTCCTTGGGCTGGAGTTGAATCAGCCCCATCTCCGCGCCGCGTTGTCCGCCTGCGCGGTGATGACGCATTTCCCGTCTCACGGTTATCCTGCAATGGTCATCCGTTGCATTGCTCCATATGTGCCGTTGCTGAGGTTGCAAACGTCAATCTGACGTTCCTGAACCTATGTCGATGGGAGGCTGGATGCATCATCGCGCGCGACCCTAGCGCTCTAGCCTTCAACCTACAGCAGCACCGCCTTGGTGAGATCACGCCGCCAGGCGGCACGGGCGCCGACAGGTTCTGCGAAATATTGAGTCTGATTGACGCCAGTAGTCCGGATGAGACGCCGTCGACGCTACACAAAAAGATTCGCAAATTGCCCGGACTTCGAATGTCTTTGGAACAAGCCCGCTATCTCCTTGACACGATGGGCTATTGCGGGATTTTGCATACCCCGGAGCACCAAGGTTTTATTTACCGGTACGTCGATCACCTCAACCCGCGCAAGTCCCGTAGCTCTGATTGGGGCTACCCAGTTGATTTCTGGAAAGGCAAAGAGGGCATCAACCCAGATGCATTGAGGTACTGGTTCCCTCACCAACCACGCATCGCCGGATGGCGCTCCGTACGAGCGTAGCAGCGCGACAGCGACATGGCTGAATCCAGCGACCGCTTTGGAACCATGCGTACGGCCGGTAAGGCCCCGCTGCCGCTCGTGGCCCCCCCCAAGTTCTCGGCATAGGGTTCAGCGCGAAGCCGGCGACCATCGGCCTTAAGTCGGTTTGCGTCGGGTAACAGCAGCGCATTACTGCGCCGCCGTCCCCTAAGAACCGGACATGAGAGTCGCCCCTCATCCGGCTCAAGCCGTTCAACAGCACCGTCGTCTGGTACCGGGCAATTAATCAACGTCCATCGCGGCTCGACGTCGGGCAAAGTAAGACGACCACGCAGGGTCAAAGGGATTAGCCAAGCCACGTATTTTGACATGCCGAACGATTGGAATCGTCGACGCGCGAAAAAGCCACCATCGTTGGACAATACCTCCGACTTTGGTTTGCGCAGCAAATACCCAGTTTTGGTACCTCACTGTGTGGAAGTATCTCTGTCTTACCCAGCCTGCGCCTTTATTGGGATGCCGGCGCAGGGCCCATGTCCATAAGAGACGCCAAATTTGAGCATCTATCGATGAGAATAGAGACTTGGATACCACATGGCGGTGATACATCGCCCAACCGCGAATGATCGGGTTGAGCTGTAGGATCAGATTCGCCTGTGTGGCACTCTTGTTGTTCTTTACGATTTCCCTAACCTTGCCCAGCAGCGCCTTCACGCTCTTGTTGGCCGGTTTGATGAGCAGCTTACCTTGGTACTTGCGTACGTTCTGCCCAAGGAAATCAAAACCCTCAGCAATGTGGGTGATCTTGGTTTTCTCTTCCGAGAGTTCCAGTCCCCGGATGGCCATGAACTGCCTGACCGCCGGGAGGACGCTGTGCTCTAGAATTTCTTTCGAGATTCCAGTCACAACAAAATCATCCGCATATCTGACGACGTTAATCTTGGACCTTTCGCGCGCGCGTTTCGTCGGTCCCACGCTGGCATGCACTGCCGCTTCCAGTCCGTCTAACGCCATGTTTGCGATCACCGGCGAAATGATTCCCCCCTGCGGGGTACCGGCCTGTGTCGCAAACAGAGTTCCTTCATCGATAAACCCAGCCTGAAGCCATCGCCGCAGGATCGTCTTATCCATCGGTATATTCTTGAGCATCCATTCGTGGCTAAAGTTATCGAAACAGCCACGGATATCACCCTCAAGTACCCACACTGGCGACCTACGTTTGGCCAGCGTGATGAAACAATATTCGATGGCGTCGGCGGTCGAGCGGTTGGGCCGAAACCCATACGAGTTTGGATCCGCCAAGCTTTCTGAAACAGGTTCCAGAGCCAGCTTCCACAGTGCCTGCATTGATCTGCAGAGCATGCGGGGAATTCCCAGCGGACGCTTCTGGCCATTGCTCTTGGGGATGTAGATACGTCGCAGCGGCAACGCACGGTAGCTGCGATGCCGCATTGACTCCATCCCGCTCCACTTGGCCGCCGGGATCGCCCAGATTTTGCCATCGACGCCCGGCGTTCTCTTGCCACGATTTTCTGTCACTCGTTTGACAGCTAACATCTTGCCGCTGTGCGAGCGGGTCAGCAGGTGTTGCAGGGCTTTCACCTTGCCCCACCGGCCTTCCATTGTTGCCTTAGCGATACGCGCCTGGAGTCGTTTCACGTCTTCTTTGATGAGGCCCCAGTTAGCCTGAAGCCACATCCTTTCAGCGTGCGAAGGCGCACCAGTACCGATCGCATCTGTTTTCCCAGCGCTACCAATAACCGTCATCTGCTTTCCTTCGAGTAACGATTAATCAAGTTCTCTCGCCATGAATGACCCTACGGAAGTCTGCCCACTTTCGAGTCGAGCAATGTTTCAGCCCGTATCCCGCCCATTACAGGCGGGCCTTCGCTTTTTCCGCATTCCTTTACCCGCAGCACCCACAGCGTTCCTTGCGGTTCGCCTGCCGTTTCCGGCGGCACTACGGGCTTACCCTGTTCCGCCTGAATTTCTGAGCGGGGCGGACCCCTCCTGTTCGCCGGCGGCCTACTGTCCATGATGCCCCAGGAATAAAGGGGTCATACCTGGCCGCGTACCGTTTTGGTTCAAGCCTGTCAGCACATTTGGCTTGTTGAGCATGACGACGTTTAACAGAGGTTCACATGTGTTGGTCGTAGCCGCTCGTTCCTAGCCCCTCACCACCGTTGTGCTGGTAGATTCCGCTTCCCCTCACGGATAGGCGTACCGAAAATCGGCGGGTACATTGTCCCCGGAGCTTCACACCGGGCTGTTACCGGCCCCGCATGTCCAGGTAGGAAACGGTTGATGGAACAACCGGTTTCATCAAGAGAAAAACTCTCCAGTAAAACAGAAATTCAGACGACCTCAGGTCGCACTGTTCCATTGCTCCCCGAACCCCAAAGAAAACGTTTTTTCTGAGACAGCACACTATGGCGCCTCCTCGGATGAGTTGTGCTTATGAAGCTTACATATACATAAAATTCCAGTCTGACCGCACAAATAAAGAAATATTCTGTAGCACTTCCTCAGCTTGCCACCCAGTCTATGTTGCGACTACTCTGCCCAACGATAAAAATCGTTATACAGATTACAACAAATGATAGCCCCCATATGCTTTATTCTGTTGGAAAGCTCATGCATTTTGAAAATCATCAATGATAATTCGGTGAGTCGGTGAGTCGGTGAGTCGGCACAATGCCACGCCATGCTCTTATATCCTTATATTTCGCCGACCAAGTTTCTTAAAATCGTTCTAGATTTATATCTACATGGACTGAAAGTTTTTGCGTCCAGGCTCTGTACGGAACATCTTGAAACAACTGAACGTATAGGATCATCGGATACATCATATGGGAATCCGGATAACATTCGTAACACACACCTTACAACTTTAACTCTTTATACAAGAATTGACGTCATGCAGGCCAGTCCATTCAAGGATCGCGAAGAAGTAAAACAATTAGAAAAAGAGCTCATTGCAAAAGCGAAGATCAGCACAGATGAAAGATTTAGTATTTTCGGCCTAGAGTTATTTATACCAAAAACAGTATTTAATACTGTAATATTCTCATGCGCAACAGACCGGATGATTACGCATATTCCGATAAAACCAGGCAAGTCATTTCTTGATCTCGGGTGCGGCTGCGGGCTGTATGCGATACTGGCAGCCAAATCTGGATGTTATCCAGTATATGCTACCGACATCAACCAGGACGCCATCCATGCAACCGAAATAAATGCAAAGGCGAATACTGTTTCAGTAACGACAATCAAGTCAGACATTTTTCATGATGTGCCGAAAAAACATAAATTCGGCATAATCTAGTGGCACCACCCTTACAACTTCGAACTCAATGCAAACGATACCGATCCTTACTTCAAAAATCTTGTTGACCCTGACTACAGCCTTCTGAAGAACTTTCTTTCAGAGGCGCCTAAATACCTTGAGAAAAACGGGAGAATATACCTCCCGAACAGCAAAGAAATTGGATGCAGAGAGCTGCTTTTGCAACGAGTGCACGAGGCAGTCTTGACCGCAAAACTAGTGGCAAGTGAAGCAACGGGTGATGGTGTGTCTGTGGATATATTTGAGCTACACAACTAGATTAAATAATTAAACATTGGTGATGGTGGACGTAGCATGTCTTTGCAATTGGCTGAGCGGTATGATCACAACAAATTCATTCTTTCAGAGCAAAGTCCAGAAGATAGAGAGACATGGAGATCTGTGTGGCAGTCTATTTCAATATATAAGAATTTTATATGTAAAGAGTGGCATCAGGGGGTCGAAATATTTTCGATTTGCGAAAAAATTCCATCATTGGCGGACCTTGAAAAAATATCGTACTGCGGTGGTATGGAGTTAAGCCTGACACCTCCAACAACCTTAGATAAATGGTTCTATATTCTAAGTTTGGGTAAATTTCCAACCTATAGCAACATGAGAGCTAAATCGGAGGTGCTTCAGGCTCAAAAACCAGATTTCTGTCATGACATGATTGGCCATATTCCTTATTTGTATAACGACGAAATTTGCTCCGCCGTTATCTCATTTGCAAACGATTGGATGAGGGCGACAAAGGAGCAAAAAGAACGACTTATAATACTGTGGTTCTACATATTGGAGTTTGGTGTAATACAGGAAGTAGATGGGAACAAAATATTTGGTAGCGGCCTCATTACTTCTGCAGTATTGGCGGAAAGATTCAAAAAAAATGAAATCATGGTGATTTCATACGATTTTCATGAGGTTATGGAGCACGAGATTTCGCCATCTGGAATGCCGTCGGTGCTTTTCGTGTTTCAGTCTATTTCTCATGCAATTTTCGAACTAAAAAAAGGGATAAAGTATGTTGTCTGAGAGTGCGATAGACGTGCTTGCAAAATCAATAGAGTCGCTAAAAAGCAATTTCAGCTATCTTCCAGAGTTTAATCAGGAAACCCCTAACCTTAATGTCGTAATTGCCGAGCTGACCAAGAGGCTGTCTGATAACGATCCTTACTTTCATCCAAACTATCTTGGACATATGACCGGGTATGTTTGCGAGGCCGCCCGCATTGCTCATTTTTTGGCAATGCAAATAAATCCCAATAATCATAGCTACGATGGCGGCAGAGCGACAACCAATATGGAGGTTGAGTGCATCAGGGAAATGGGAGGACTATTTGGATGGACAAATTTCCAAGGACATCTTACATCGGGTGGAACAATAGCAAATCTTGAAGCTGTTTGGCACTCCAGGGAGCTAGGGACCACCGCAGTCATCGCAAGCGATTGCGCCCATTTCTCCCACAAAAGGATCGCAAATATATTGGGAATGAACTATATCTCGATTCCTACTGACGCATTGGGAAGAATGGATGCTACGGCACTTGGGGACGTGTTGAAAAGTTTCGATCTGCCGCAAAAACTGGTTGTAATACCAACAATTGGGACAACCCTCTGCGGGGCAGTAGATCCACTACATGAGATTGTTGAGCTTAAAAACATATTTGGTTTTAGAGTTCATGTTGATGCCGCCTACGGAGGATATTTCTATATTGTAAGGAACCTTCTTTCAAAAAGTGTCTGCGATGCATTGTCGGCGTTACCAATAGCTGATTCTATAGTTATAGATCCTCACAAGCACGGTTTGCAGGCGTTTGGCTGCGGATCCTTGTTGATTAACTGCGAAAACAAGTCTCCATCCGCTGCTGTTTATGATCATGAGTCGCCATATACATACTTTGATAAAAGCGGTGTTAGTATAGGGAAGAATACATTGGAGTGTTCTCGATCAGGCGCTGCTGCTGCTGCGTTATGGGCAACCATGCAATGCTACCCATTTACCTCTGGCGGTGACTTTTACAAGTTGCTATCAGACTGTAATGCGGCTGCAACTAAAATAACGGTTCTTCTTCAGTCAGACACAAAAAAATTTGAGGTTCTTATTGAAAATCCAGACCTGGATATTGTTGTGTTCTACCCTGTTGCAGAAAACGTTCAAGAAATAACGAATGCATCCAATTACATATATAACAAGGCCAAGGAGCTCGGATTTTATATGGCACTTGCGCAAGTTGATCTTAAGCAATTTGGCAGAACGAACTTTGGGCAAGCGACCTGCATCAGACTTACGCTAATGAAAAAAGAGCATCTAGTAACGGTACATTCGCTCTATGAAGCCCTTTGCATTGCCCACCAAGAATACTTTGAGGACGATGAATTGGCTAATAATTATCCCGTAGTATAATACTTGTGCAGAATATGAGTATCTTCACGTATGAATCTTGAATTTTCGTACCTCTTCTACTGCCGTGCTTTGCGAAAGGGAGGTAAGAAATTATTCGAACAGATTGCACAAGGTGCTTGATATCATATCGATTACGCTTACTTATTGTATTTTATTTTTACAATTTCCTGAGTGTCTGGATAATATACTGTACTGGTACAGTAAAATGAATAAATGTGGTATTTCAAACTCGGCATCAAAAGAAAACCTTTCTCCATATGCCAAAATCCTTGACATGACATACGTGTCGCTCATAAATGCTCGCGCAATTTATGCAGCGGTTAAGCTTAGGATTCCAGATCTTACAAAGGAGTCAATTTGCGATTGCAACGGTATTGCTCACATGGTTAAGGCGCATCCAGAATCCATATATCGCCTAATGCGGGCGCTGGCAAACGCAGGTATTTTGACTGAACAGCCCGAGAGGAAGTTTTTACTAACCCCGCTGGGAGAAACGTTGTGCAGCGTAGCTCTGGGCTCCATGCGCGATTGGGTATTATTCAGCGGCGCATCCTTTTATCAAGGCACATTGCAAGAGATTGTCCATTCGATTTGCACGGGCGAGCCTGCATGGAACAAAGTGCATGGAACAAGTTTTTCGAATACATCAGGCACGATAGCGAAGCATCGGATATTTTCGACAGGGCAATGACTAGCCTGTCAGGAAGAGAGGCCCATGCGATTGCAGATGCATACGACTTTTCAGGCCTAGAAACGCTGGTCGATATTGGCGGAGGGCACGGCGCACTTTTGCTGGAAATTCTTGAAAAATACAAGCATGTGCGAGGAATACTGTTTGATCAATGTCAGGTTGTATCCGACGCGCGCGAGAATATTTTAACCCTTGGCCTGGATGATCGTTGTGAAATAAGGTCCGGAAATTTCTTTGAGTTCATCCCTGATGGTGCAGATACGTATATATTGAAATATATAATTCATGACTGGGACGACGTTAATTGTGTGGCTATACTAAAAACTGCCGGCAATCAATGTCACCAAAAAGTAAGCTTCTCCTTATTTAGACGGTTGTTCCGGACATCGGAGCGGTGCACATTTCCAAGGCACAGGATCTTGACATGTTGATGTTACTGGGGGTGCGGTAGAAATCTTGGACTACCTGGAGGTAGTTCATGTATTCATACGAAGACCGCATCCGAGCAGTCAAGCTCTACATCAAACTGGGGAAGCACACCGGGGCAACTATTCGTCAGTTGGGCTACCCGACGAAGAACTCTCTGAAGAGCTGGCATGAAGGTAAGCGCGCCATAAAGCCCACATTCCAAGCCGAAATCTAATGACTGATGCTGTACTCCCGATTTCTTTCAGGAGCCAGCCGCCATAATGCGTCCCGACGGCAAAGTCGAAAAAGTGTACCTCTACCCCAAGCCCGTGGACTTTCGAAAACCCATCAACGGCCTCACCGCTCTGGTTGAGTTGGATATCAAAGTCGCGGTGTTCGACCCCGTGCTTTTCGTTTTTCTCAACAAGAACCGTAATCGGATCAAGGTGCTGTATTGGGAGCGCAACGGCTTCTGTCTTTGGCTCAAACGCCTGGAGGCCGAGCGTTTCAAAACCTCGCCCGATATGACCGAGGAGGTCATTGTGCTGACGGTTCAGGAAACCCCGCAGCTTGTGCTGTTTAATGAAGCCGAAAGTATCGCTGTGCCCATCGCTGACAAGGCTGATGAAGAAGCTGAAGAAGTCGTCGCCCCGACCAAGCTCCGTCGTAAACGCAAGCCGCTGCCTGCCGAGCTGCCGCGCATCGAGGTTGTCCACGAACTCCCTGAGCACGAACTGACCTGTGCCTGCGGCTGCCGCAAACATTCCATCGGCGAAGAAACCAGCGAACAGCTGGAGATCGTGCCGATGCAGATCCGCGTGATCAAACATATCCGCAAGGTCTACGGCTGCCGAGGCTGTGAAACAGCGCCGATCACTGCCGACAAACCAGCCCAACTGATTGAAAAAAGCATGGCAAGCCCCAGCGTCTTGGCGATGCTGCTAACGACCAAATACGTCGACGGTTTACCGCTGTATCGTTTCGAGAAAGTTCTCGGGCGTCACGGCGTCGATATCCCGCGTCAAACGTTAGCGCGCTGGGTGATCCAGTGTTGTGAGCGCTTCCAACCGCTGCTTAATCTGATGCGTGACCGATTGCTGGAAAGCCCAGTGATTCACTGCGATGAAACCTGGGTGCAGGTATTGAAAGAGCCGGATCGCGACCCGACCAGCCAATCCTGGATGTGGGTTCAAGCCAGTGGGCCACCTGAGCGCCCCGTCATCCTTTTTGACTACACCACCAGCCGAGCGCAGGAGGTGCCGTTGCGCCTGCTGGGTGATTATCGCGGCTATCTGATGACCGATGATTACGGGGGCTATAACGCTTTAGCGTTGCAACCGGGCATTGAACGTTTGGCCTGTATGGCCCATGTACGACGTAAGTTTGTCGATGCGCAGAAAGTGCAGCCCAAGGGAAAAGTGGGCCGTGCGGACGTTGCGTTGGCGATGATCAACAAGCTGTATGGCATCGAGCGCGACTTCAAGGACGCCAACGATGAACAGCGGTTTGTCGGGCGTCAGGAAAAGAGCTTGCCAGTGCTCGCCCAGTTGAAAAATCGGCTGGAAAAAACCCAGCAACACGTCACCCCGCAAAACGCCTTGGGTAAAGCAGTCAACTACTTGGTCAATAACTGGAGTCGGTTGGAGCGTTATGTGGAAACCGGTTTTTTACCCATAGACAACAATAAGGCCGAGCGCGCAATAAAGCCGTTTGTTATTGGAAGAAAGAGCTGGTTATTCAGCGATACCCCAAAGGTGCGACGGCCAGCGCGCAGATTTACAGCTTGGTCGAAACCGCGAAGGCTAATGGTCAAGAGCCCTATACGTGGCTGCTCCACGTACTGGAGCGGTTGCCGCAGGGCGTGTCGGTAGAGGACTTTGAAGCACTGCTGCCGTGGAATGTGGAGACATTATGAGTATCAATATTGATCATCTGAGTGCGGATGAATTGGTGGCGTTGAATCACCACATCATTGAACGGCTGAAGATGCTGAAGATGCTGGAGTCGCTGGAAGCGCACAAATCGATGATGCAGTTCCATTCAGGTGCGCGGGTAAGCTTCGACTCCCCCAACAATGGGCGCCTGTCTGGGACCATTATGAAGTTCAACCGCAAGAGCGTCACCGTGGTCACCGATAATGGACAGCGTTGGAATATTTCGCCGCACCTGCTCTCGCCGATCAAAGATCGTACGGGCGGGGGCGATGGTGGATATCAAGCATAAGAAATAAAAGAATATCGCATGTTGAGCGCCTCACCTTTTTGAACAGGTGGAGTTTATGGTGCGCTTACATCGATTTAATGTAGGACGTTTCTGAATCTATCTTTGTATGGCGCCATCCATCTGATGAACGTTTGATGGGGTGACCGCCAGTACAAACAATAAGCACACGAAGGGAACGCAACCTGGCGGCGCTAAAGGCCAGTTTTGAAGCTCATTCGGTAGTAGTAAGATAACTGCTGTCAGCGAGGCACGACTTCACCAGTTTCGATCAGTTTCATTAACCAGTACTTTCCTTAATTAGGATAAAAGACCGCACCATTTGCCGCGCGACTGAATGCGTCAAGTTGGTGCGCCGATTGTGCCAAACGCTGATTCCAGCCTCAGTGAGTTCCTCCCTTTGTTCGCTCAGGAACTGGGCGTTCAAATCGGCCCACGGCCCGCTGATCCATAGACCCAAGGTCGAGGGACCTATCTTGGGAGGGGGCAAACGCGGGGCTGATTGACGCCGGTGAGTACCGAGCTGTTTACAATACTTGTCGCCACTGTCTTGGAACACATCTCGGTCATACTGACGACAATTTCTGGCGGCGGAGGCAGCATTCGGAAAAGCTTAGCGTACGATTTTTTCCGAATTTTGCAGGCGCCACGAGAGGAAACATCTTGCTCAATCAGATACGTGCGAACGGTATTGGCCCTGCCCAAGGCCAGTCGCGTATTTCGCTGCGGGCTGCCAATCCGGTAAGTATAGCCAACGATGTGAACGCTATGCGCATTGGACAGGTCTAGATCGTGGATCTGTTTTGCCAATGACACTTTTCCCTTCCGGGCTCAGCCGCGCGCTGCCAAATGCAAATGAAGCATCGGCCGACAAGGTGACTTTTTCAGACTCGCGGTGCCATTGCTTTCTGTCTTTACCGGTGCATTAACTGTTGTGCTGGTTGTAGACAATTTTGAGGAAAAAAGTAAAACGATTGGGCAATCATGTTGTCGTCGAACAATACCTTGTATTGGCATACTTTATCGGCTTGACCATCTGATTGTCGGAACTTGAGGATGTAGTCCCACTCTCGAGGGCCGAACATACCCTCCGAAAAGTGTGGAGCACCGATCAGATCGCGAACTTTCCCTTTAGACATCCCTTTTGCGATGTTGTGCAAATTGTCTAGGTTTACATAGGTGCCTTCTGCACGGCTGGCATCTGTGACTGCTGGAAATACAGAATGTGGAGTAGTTCCTTGGCCATCCACATCGCTGAGGGTACGAGTGCCGCAGGCCGAGAGTGTAACTAACGTGAATGCTATTGCCGCCAAGCGGAAGTAACTTGTTTTTTAAGCCGTACATTGTTCGTATCTCAAAAATATTGCCGTGAAAGGCCCGTCTCCAGACGTAATGCTGTTCACTTAAGCGGAGCAGCCTTACGGTCCACTGGAAACCGGGTCTTTGAGATCTTCACCGTCCTTGGCCTCGAAGGCCTGGGACGGTGATCCAGAAACAATCCCCCGATACCTGCCCTCAGCTCTGCCAAACGTCTTCCTGTCGCTGAAACTGGGTTGGCTGCGGCCATCACAATCAGTTGCACAGCGATGTACTGACAAGCTGGTTTGAAACGGATGTCCGATGGTGCTCGGCCAAACGCCACCGCCGCCTGACTGGCCTCTCGACGAATCACGTTGTAAGCCAGCAAAAGCCACCACACTTCCTGATAGATCAGCTCGACTTTTTTGCTGCGCAAGGTCATTGCGTTCTGCTGCATCGAACTCTTGATGTCCCTGAAACCCAACTCGATCTCCCAGCGCTCCTGATAAAGCTTGGCAACGGCCTTGGTGTTGTAGGTCTTGGCCGGCAAGGACGTCATGACGGTCTTTACTTTGCCTTGGACTTCATAGCTGACCTCGCGTGCCTCCCAGTGCGATGGAAGAGCCGGATTTCGCTTTCTGGCCTGCGGCGAGACTTTCATGCGCACCAAACGGTCGTGCTGGCTGTAACGGGCCACTTCCTCACAGACCATCCCTTTTTTGGCCGGGATCAACCAATGACGGTTGATGCCCGCACTGCTCAGGCTCGACAGCAGCTCGGCGCCCCAGAACCCTTTGTCGAACAGCGTCACCGAGTGGTCGGGAATCTGCTGCAAAAACTCGTCGGCCAAGCGTATTTCACTTCGTCGGTAAGGGCTCAATTGAGCATCCAGGATCACGTGCGAACGCACATTCATCAGCGCCACCAGGCGCAACATCGGAAACGGCGTCTGGCGGTCGTTCGGCGTGTTTCCCGACCCGAAGTGATCGCGGAGTTCGGGCGTATCCGGAGAGCGCAAAAGTGCACCGTCCACCGCGAATACCTGCAGGTCATGCCAGGCATCATCGTCGTAGCGCTCCGCGCCCCATTGGGTTCCGGCTTTGCGGAATAGCCACTCAACAGGATCGGCACCGAGCCGCTTTCGCGCCTCGGTTACACCACTGCGGGCCAACAAGTGATCAGAGGCCAGGCCTTGGGCGCAGATGTTCAAGCGTCTGGCCACCTCGTGAACCGGCTCGTCACGAAACAACGCCATGCCGAGCACCAGCCAAAGCACTTGGTCAGCGGGCAGGCGACGTCGGCGAATGGTTGCCTGACTCGACAGATCCAGCGAAGTCGCTACCCATTCAATGGGAATGTTTTGGGTGAAAGTGCTCAGGTCGCAGAAGTTGAAAAGGTCGCCGAGGTCGAGCAGGTCCTGTTGAGCAGACATAAAAAATCCGATGCCAGAGGTCTGGCATCGGATTTTCGGATAAGCCCGGCTTTGACTCAAATGCTTAAGTGAACAGCATTAGGTCTCCAGACGGGCCCACTCACTCAGGAAGCGATTACCACTGGTAACCCACGCCGATCGATGCGCCCATTTCACGCTGAGTATTCGCAGTCGCTTGCACCTTGGTGACCCAACGGCCGTTATCGGAAATCCGCGACATACCCACTGCCATTGCGGATTGACCGCGGTAGGTGCCCAAGCCACCGGAAGTCATGCTGGCGCCCGGCGCATAGGGCTGAGGCAGCGAAGCCATGGCCATGGCACCGGCGATACCAGCGCTCAGCTCATCGTCGAGCTGCTTGATGTCCTTATTCAGCGAGTTGTAAACGTCGTTGGTGTAGGCATTGGCGTTTTTGGTCACATCCGCCAAGCTGCTGTTCAACTGACTGACGTTGACCGCATCGGTGGCAGCAGTACCGGCCGCCACGTTGGTGATCTGCCGCTCACTACCCGCCGCACCTACGGAGACGCTATTGGCGCGATCCGCAATCGAGTTGGCACCCAGTGCAACCGAGTTGTCACCCGAGGCATTGGAATTGCTGCCCAACGCCGTGGAGTTGCTGCCTGACGCCTTGGAACCTGCACCGCCCGCGACCGAATCCTTGCCGGTAGTCTGTGGTTTTGCCAGCTTACTAGTGTTGTTCACCTGAAACATGCCGTCAGTGCCGTCCTTGAGGTTGTTGATATCACCCTCGACATTCGTCACGCGGTTGCCAAGGTTGGTCACTCGGACCCCTTCGTTCGTTACAGCACCCTTGACATCGCTGATGGAGTCATCGGTGTAGTTCTTCGACTCGGCCACTGCGCCATCGAGTTGACGCAGGTTGACCGCATCAGTGTCTTCCTTGCCGTCCGCGACGTTGCTGACCGTGCGGTTTTCACCGGTTGCGGCGTTGCCGACGGAAACGGTGCCAGCGGTGTCGTTATCGGCACCGGAATACTTACCGGTGTAGCTTTCCTTGCCGCGGCCGCCGTCGCTCGAGCCTTTGCCCAGCGCCACGCTGCCGTCGGCGGAGGACGAAGCGCCCTCGCCCATGGCCACGGAGCCTGCTCCTGAAGCGTTGGCACCGCTACCCGACGCCAGTGCGCCCGCACCAGATGCCGTAGCGTTCGGACCGATTGCCACCGATTCGGCACCACTTGCCACCGAATCAGCGCCTGTCGAATTGGCATGGAAGTACTTGACGCCTTTACCGTTGTTGATGTCGCTGAAGTTATTCTCGATGTTCGTGACACGACCGTCGACATCGGTAACCCGATTGCCCAGCGCGAACAACTGCGAACCGTTTACTGCATCGGTGCTGGTTGAATTTAAGGCGCCGTCCGCCACGTCGGTAATCTTATTCGGACCTGTGCCGCCGTGCTTGGCACTGAATGCACCCACACCGCCGTTGGCCGTCGCGTCCCACAACAGAGCGTCGTCTTGCAGACCTTTTATGTTGTTGGTGTTGTTCGTGACCTGGTTATTGGTCTCGTTCAGCTGCGACATGTTCACGGCGTCGCTGTCGGCCACTCCATCGGCTACGTTGGTGATCTTGGTGCCGCCGGCCTTGGTGCTGCTGTTGTAGGTATCGCCACCCAGCGTAATGCTGTTATGGGTGCCGTTGTCATACATCACCGCATCTGCGACGGCGGCGCTGGCGGTGGCCTTCAGTTGTGACACGTTGACGGCATCCGTGGCATCTGCACCAGCCGCAAGGCCCGTCATGCGGCGATTGCCTACGCTGACTTCGCCGGTGGCGGTACCCCCCACTAGGTAAGCTTCGTTGCTCAATGTGCTGCCGTCTGCCACAGAGCCTGCGCCCAGTGCGACGCTGCCATCGTGGCTGGCCACCGCGCCCATGCCGATAGCGACCGCATCCTGGCCCGAAGCGACCGAGTCGGCACCGGTGGAGTTGGCGTGGAAGTACTTAGTGCCAGTCTCGTAGATGTTGGTCAGCGAGTTGCCGAGGGTCGTCAGGATTGAATTAGTGGCGTTCAGTTGCGAACCGTTCACCGCGTCGGTGCTGCTCGAAGTCAGCGCGCCATCGGCTACATTGGTGATCTTGTTCGGGCCGGTGCCACCATGCTTGGCGCTGAATGCGCCGTTACCGCCGTTGGCCGTCGCGTCCCACAACAGCGCATCGTCTTGCAGACCTTTGATGTTGTTGGTGTTGTTCGTGACCTGATTGTTTGTCTCGTTCAACTGCGACATGTTCACGGCGTCGCTGTCGTCCACGCCATCGGCCACGTTGGTGATCTTGGTGCCGCCGACTTTGGTGGTGGAGTTGTAGGTATCGCCACCGAGTGTCAGGGTGTTATGCGAGATATCGTCATACATGACGGAATTGACCACCGCCGACTTCAACTGTGAAACGTTTACGGCATCCGTATCGGTTGCACCCGCTGCCAAATTGGTAATGCGGCGGTTATTACCAACACTACCGACCGAAACTTCGGACATCGGAGCAGCACCGGCGATAGTGACATTACTTTTACTGTCGGGGTTATAGGCGGCTTGATTAAGCGTACCACCGTCAGCAATAGAGTTTGCCCCGAGCGCAACACCGCTCTGTACAGTCGCGACAGAATCGCTACCAATTGCTACACCGTAGTCCGCATTACCGGTTGCACCGGAACCAATCGCAACTGCTCCGCGGCCTGCCGACAAAGCAGCGGCACCAATAGCCGTCGAAATCAAACCTGACGCCATTGTATTACTACCAAATGCGGTAGCCTGCGACGCAAGTGCGGACGAATAGCTGCCAAGGGCGGTCGCATAACCTCCATCCGAATGTGCATTGAGGCCTACGGCGACATCCAGCGCACCTTTAGCAGTAGCATGTCCACCGATTGCAGTGGTGTTGTTTCCCGTTGCCTCTGCTTGGCCGCCGATCGCGGTGCTAAGATTAGTTACGGCTTTAGCAAACCAACCGATAGCGGTAGATTGATCTTGCCCCCCAAACGAATATTGACCGATAGCAATAGATCTGACCCCTGCCGCGGTAGCAGCTTCGCCAAAAGCCAATGCTCCAGCAGCACTAGTAGCAGATGCGTTGTGGCCAAGGGCGATATTGCCGATGCCACTGGATATGGCGTTTTGGCCAAAAGCGATCGAATTTGTACCAGAAGCTACAGAGTTGCGCCCTGCTGCAATTGCCCATGACGCGGTCGCACTTGCATTGTCACCAATGGCAATAGTGTCAGCATCCGTTGCGTTCGAGTTTAATCCGATTGCAATGGCTTGATTGCCACTGGCCGTAGCTGTCGGCCCTACGGCAATAGTGTTGCCGGCGCCAGTTGCTTTGCCCCCATTAATGGAGGTGTTCGAGTTGATATTGCCATCCAACAAAGGACCGCTCACGCCGGTCCCTGCCACCCAGGCATGCGCGGGACCAGCCACCAGCGAGATTGCCATCGCACTGATCACACCCCCGGCACGGATAGCCGAACGACGCGTGACGCTTTTGCTCTTACCTTTCGCAGTCGCCAGTTCCGAAGCTACAACCCACATATTCGAACTTGCATTCCAGATCAATCGAAACACTTTATTCACAGGTACTCCATCGCCTTGACAATCAGTCAAAGCTAATTAGAAAAATTTGATGAATGAGGGGATGGTATTAAATTGAGTTGATAGCCTGCTCTATGAGCGGTTTTTCCACCGAAGCTTCGGTTTGAGGTAACTCGCGCAAGTACACGCGAAGGGCACTCTTAATATCCTTGCGAACATATTGCAAATAACCACCTCCAAAGAATGCTGCTTCAGAGCGTGCATCGCGCGCTGGAAGCCCTTCGACGACCGTTTTATTTATCATCGTGAACACTTCTGCCACTTCACCTTCTCCGGCAAACACAGAGATCAATTTGCGTTGATAAGCGGCGCTGGGGCTGGTGTCGCTAGCCATCTTTTTCAGCTCTTTCTGCAGAGCTGCTGGTTTGCCTGTAAAGGTACGAGCCGTCAGCCATAACTGCCACAATTTGGCATAGCTGGCTGCTCGCTCATCGTCGCTCCTCTCTATCTTGGCGAACGCTTTTTTAGCGTCATCATAACGGCCCAGCACCGCGAGGTTGACCGCCGAGGGAACAGCAACGCTAAAGTTCAGGTCTGCGCCTTCAAGTGCGTCGTACCATTTGCGGGCCTGCTCGTGTCGCCCCGCCGCATCATCCGCGACAGCCTGTTTGAACACAGACGCCAGATTGCTGTGGTCAACCTGAGGTGTAGCACCGCTGACTACCGCACCAGCAATACTCGATTGCGAATCTGCTACTGGTTGTTTAGTCGATGCGTTAGCGACAGTGCGATCACAAAAGAAAGAGCCCACTGTGATTGCGCCAATAACCGCGATCTGAAGTGCTGTAGCTCGAATCCGCATGGACTTAAAGATTATCCACGCGTTCAGAATGAAGGGAGGAAGTCCATTTCCAAGTTTTAAATCACAAGATTGTGATTCATTAATGATCTCGGATTTAATATTCATTTCCAGATACTGATGTGTGGCAGACATCCATAGACTATGGAATGCGGGATCTGCGCGACACAGGTATATTCCCAGCGCCTTGTAGGAAATTTCCGAACGGCTCACTCCATCCCGCTTGCGGCTCACAGAGATTGGCCTGCAGCATCGAGCCCTTAGCGTTGGGTGAGCTTGGAGCATTACCTCAGTAGGCGGCCTAGCGGATGGGCCTCACAGGGAGTCACAGCACGATCCGCCCCCCCCTAGGCAACGCACCTGCCGCCCCGGCATGGGAGCTGAGGCCGTGATTCCATCCAAGAAGAATCGCCTGCTCCCTCGCACACTGGATCGGCATCTCTACAAGGCGCGCAACCTGGCGGAGCGTTTCTTCCTGAAGCTGAAGCAGTTCCGCCGGATAGCGACCCGATATGAGCGACTGGCCAGGAACTATAAGGCGATGTCAAGCCTCGTGTAAGCCGTCATTTGGCTGGCCTGATTGAGAACGTCCTGTAGTGTGCTGCTCTCGAAATAATTTACCTTTCTTGCACGGTTTCAAGCGCCTCACGTGCCCGCTGGATTTTGCTCAAAATCTCCTCACCCTTTGCGTTCCAAACGTATCGGGTCGGCTTGGCGTTTCGTAATGCCATGAACGTTGTAATTGAGCTTTCCAACTCGCGCACGGAGGCAAAGCTACCGTCCCGTAGATATACCGTAATGTCTCGAAAAACCATTCGACCATCTTCATCCAGGAACTGGACGTCGGTGTGAAGTGCATATGAAAGCGTGGATCCCAGCCAGGCTTCACGGCGGGGTGCTTGTGCGTCGCCTAGTTATCGACGATCAGATGGAGCTGGAGGTGCTTGGGGGTCTGCTTGTTGATTTTCTTGAGGAACGGTACGTGTCAAGGTACCTGTCGCCTTAGTACTGCTGTGGCTAACCCATTGCGTCCTTAACTTCAGGGCGTTCTGGGTTCAAATACACCGCATCTGCCAGCTTCCAGTTGCGTGTCCTGGTACTCCAGCGGCTCGGATTCGCTTCCTTGGCCTTTTCATAAAGCGCTGCTCTAGCTTGTAATAAAGCCGTCGCTTTGCCTTCGTGTCGCTCGTTTGGTGTCACGTATTTCAAGGCACTGTGGCGGTGATCTTCGTTGTACCACTCGATGAATTTCTGCACCCAGAGCCTTGCATCAGTGACCGTATCAAAAGGTTGATCCGGCCAGAGTGGGCAGTACTTGGCGGTGCGGAAAAGTGCCTCGGCATAGGCGTTATCGTTGCTCACCCTTGGCCGGCTAAAGGATGGCTCGACGCCCAGCGCAACCATACTTTCACGCAACAAAGAACCTCTCATCACGTGCCCGTTATCCGAGTGCAGCACCAGCGGACGACCCGCTGTGTGTTCACGTAAGCACCCCTTTCTGAGCAGTTCGCACGCGTGTTCGGCGCACTCCACCTCATGTACTTCATTGGCGACCAGCTTGCGGCTGTAGACATCCTTGACCATGTACCAGTAGAAAAAACGACCTCTAACGGTACTAGGCAACCAGGTGATATCCCAGCACCACACCTGATTGGGGCTGTCAGCGCGATGCGTCGTCAGCACCCTGCGTTTCGGGGCTTTGGTTCTGCCACGACGCACGTTTTGGTTGGCGGTTTTTAACACACGATAAAACGTCGACTCCGAAGCCAGGTAGATGCCTTCATCGGCCAGCTTAGGAACGATTTGGTGCGGGGTGAGGCTGGCGTAGCCAGCCTGATTGGCGGCATCAAGCACCGCTTGGCGTTCCGTCACACTGAGCTTATTAGCCGGAGCTGCCCGTTGAGCCAGTCGTCGTCGATCACAGCCAGCGTGTCGCCAGCGTTGAACTGTGCGCAGGCTCAGCCCCAGCTCATTGCAGGCTCGATATCGACGAGCGCCATTCAGCACCGCGTCTGCAATCAACTTCATGGCTTGCTTACGATCAGAGGCGTCGATCAGTCTTCCTTGTCCTTGCCCCAGATCGCATTGGCTTTTTTTCTGAGTTCCAGCAAAGCCTCCGCCTCAGCACGTCCAGCGTCTGATCGGATCAACTGACGTTCCAACTCTTTAATCCGCCGTTGCTCGGCAGTTTTCCCTACATTGGGTTTCAGATCAGCAAGAATATTGGCGTTTTGGCAGGTCTCGCGCCATTGACGGATTTGCTCCGGGTAGATGCCCTTGATCCGGCAGTATTGAGAAGTTTCCACCTCACTCAACGGTGCGGTTTCCATCACAGCGTTGAATTTATCGGCGCTGGACCATTGATCACTGGTCTTGCCGTTTCCTGGCACGATCAAACCTTTATCTCTAGCCATTTGTCTCCAGTTTCGCAGTGACTGAGGCGTGAGATTAAGCGCAACGGCGAGTTCCGCCACTGAGCGATTGAGGGGCGGCATCATTTGCAGGACGACCCAGTCTTTGAAGTCGTTGTCGTAGCGTTTGCCAAGGTTGGACATTGTTATGCACCTTCGCCCTCTTGAATGAATGAGTCAATCAACAAGGGCGACAGGTAGCCTGACACGGAGGGGGAAGGCCAACAGTCTTGATTACGGTGTTGACGTTCGATGCTGCTGATCAGTTTGCCCTGTAGGTAGTCCAGCGCTGCGAATAACGTAAGCGTGCCGTGGAGCGTGTAAATCATGGGATTTTGTCTGGATGTGACCGATGCCCAAAGGAGACGTGCATCGTGGGCGGCCGCCGCCTCTCAAATCGCTTCAGCCTCAATGAAATCGTTTAGTTGCCTTTGACGACGGCTTGATTTACTGCGGGGCGTGCAGTTTCACCGCGCAGTCCATCGAGCGAGCCAATAGGCTTCGCCGCACGACTCCATCACCACCTTACAGGCCGGTGGCCGCGCTAATTTGGCTGAACTACCTGCCGCGGTTAGTTTTCTTGCGTAAAACCTGATGACCTTTGGCACCTTGCCCATGCAGTTGGAAACTGTGTCTGCCAATGCCAATACCGAGAAGCGTCATCTTGTCCGAGAGAAAGCCTCCGCCGAAAAACGAGAAAAGCCCTGCAAGCGTAAACCTGCAGGGCTTTTTGTTTACTCTGACCATCTTATTAAAGGCTATAGACAAAGTGGCCTAAAAAACAAATAAGTATTTGGTCGAAGTGGCCTGTACTTAAGGGTTCAGTGGTCTATGTCTAGTTTAAAGTTTTTGTCGTCGAGAGATTTCTTATTATTTAAAATTTTTACACTGAGTCCCACTTGAGCATTGTACCCACTGCCAGCAGTGTTTTGCGAAGCTCCCCAATCGTAGCCCGGTTTGCTGTTGAGAGAGACGTTTTTGGTCAATTTACCGTCCACCCCCATATCTAATTTCAAGAGCGTACCACGCTCATCAGAGTTGAAATTAACGTCTCCCTGAGTTGAGGTAGAGAAACTAGTGGTTGGATTGCCTTTGAGCTCTTGTACGACGCTCGGTCGTACCCAGGCTATGATCGAAGTCTGCTCCGGTTTAGTCCAGGTCTTGGAAACACGTACGCCCATACGGGCCTGCAGACTATCCACCGCACCAAATTGCACGTTCGCCGCCACATCATGCGAGTTGTCCATGCTTATATGCTGATAAACCACTTGAGCCTGGGGCTCAACCACCACCGAGTTACCCATATCAAGCCGGAGTCCCGCCTCGAGCGAGGCTGCTGTGCCAAAACCATTGCTGCTCAGATTGAGGCCGTTGGCCGAATCAGCTTCCGCTTTGTTCCAAGTGGCTTGCAATACACTATCGAGATACCAGCCAGACGGAGCAATATGAGTCCAGTAGGCGCCCAAGGAGTAAGCAGCCAGCTTGTTGTTACCGGCATTGCTACCGTCAAAGTGATCTACCGAACCTTTGCTTTGACCGATGCCTCCATAGACGCCAGCAAGATCCTTGCCAGTGGTATCGTTGCGCTGATAAAGGTCAGTACCAATTTGCAGGGCCGTGATGGTGGAATCATAAGCGGCGCCATTGCCGTATACGCCATCCGAAGAACCATCATGCTTAGTATGCTGGGCCAACGTGCGCATCCAAGTACGCTGACCGTGATCGTGTCCCTGGAAGTGGTGTAACTGAAACCAGCTGAAGGCGCCGACGGCACGGCGGTGATGCCACGGGCGATTGCCTGGCTGGACGTGGCCACCCAGCGCTTGCATGTGACACTGATCCAGCTGGAGAAAGGCGAAGGGGTCAAACAGGTGCATGTCGCCCAGTCCTTTGCGACGATGTGCAACGCTTGGGGCTTGCCGCGTCAACTGTACCTGGACAATGGCTCCGAATACGGCTGGCAGGACATGATGGACGGCTTTGCCCAATTGAGCCGCTTGACCGGCGCTTCGCTGGACACCCGGCTGGAGTCGCCGCCTTCACCTCCGCAGGCCGTGGTCCGCGCCAGGCCCTACAACGCCCAGGCCAAACCCATCGAAGGGATTTTTTGCCTTACTCGAACAGCAAGTACTGTCGATGCTGCCGGGCCATCGCCTATTACCATGCCCGCGCGCAACCGCGCAGTCGTAGTCTCAAGGGACAAAGCCCCAATCAGGCGCTGAGCTCCGCCATCGCCGAAGGCTGGGCCGGAGCGCCCGAGGTCGATCCGCTGGCGCTGCGGGTCGCGTTCTCCTGCGAGGATACACGGCTGATTCACGGTGGCGGCTATGTCAGCTGGAATGGCAAAAGCTATTTTGATGACACGCTGATTGCCCGGACCGGGCAGCGTCTGACCATCCGCTTTGCCAAATGGGATGAGCGTTACCTGTTTGTGTTTGATGAGTGCAATCAGTTGATCTGCGCTGCCCAAGAAGCCCAGCACTTTGCCTTCTTTGGCGAGGACGGTGCCCGTACTCAAGCGCAACGGACCAAGGTGCTGAAGCGGTATCTCCACGGGCTGCGTGGCAACACCGTACGCCTTGACCTGCAAGCGGCGATGCAACGTCGTACCGAGTTGGCTGAACCGGCGCCGGAGGTTCAGCTGGGGCCGTGCATTCAACTGACCCCGACCATGTCGAGCATGCTGCTGGCGGTCAAAGACCATCAGGCGCAGGCCTTGCACACAAGCACCAGCTCACGGCGCCCACCGATCACCACCTCCCAGTGGTCGACGCCGCTCAATGCCTGGCTGCCGGCCTTGGCGGGGCCTGAGGACCCCGACGATGAGTGTACGTGCGTGCTTGAACCCGAACGGGGAGAACCCGAGCCGGCACTCGCCGCTCACACTCGCACGGCGGACGTGTCGGGCGGTGACGCATGAGTGCCGTGATCGAAACCCTCGCCGTGCAACAAGCGCTGACCCTGGCGCAGACCCTGCTCGACGCCGACAGCAACCGGGTCGGCAAAATTGACGGCAAACCCGGCACGGGCAAAAGCACCATTGCCCACTACCTGGTCCAGCAACTGGACGCGGTTAGGGTCTGCGCCTATCAGGGCATGACCACCAAGAACCTGATGCTCGATTTGTGTGGCGCTCTGGGATTGGACGTTTCCGGGGGCAGTGCCGCGACGCAGATTGCACGACTGCGGCCACGGGTGAAAAATCGGCTGGTGATTGTCGATGAGGCCAATCACCTGAAGTGGCCACAACTCGAAGGCCTGCGTTTTCTCGCCGATGAAGCTGGCATGGCCCTGCTGCTGATGGGCACCGACATTATGAACCGGCAATTTCGCACACCGCAGACCGGGGTGTACCTGGCGTAACTGGCGTCACGGATTGGTGCCAAGACCTTGCACCTGACGCGCATGCGCCGCATCGATGAAGGTCAGGCCTACGTGCTGCAGCCGTTGTTCGGTAAAGTTGAGCGCGCCGCCGCCAAGCGTTTCATGCAGGTCAGTCAGGGGTACTGGCGCGACAGCATCGAACTGGCACGCGCCTGCCAGCGTTTGATGGCCCCGAGCGGGCTGACGCAGCTGACCCTGGAGGTCATCGACACGGCTGCGCTGTGGATGACCGAAGGGCGCCGGGACTTGGGCTAACCCTTCATCAAAGAAAGGGCGGGGCTGAATGGGAGCATTCTGCCATTCACTGTGTTCATTCGCTTGGATTGCCGACCTCCGAGTGCCAGCAGTTCCAGGTCGAATACCCGCGTCGCATGTGTACGAAAGCGGCCAGATCGCGCCGCTTGGTAATTTTTGCACCGTCACTCGGAAAGCACCTACAGCGGCGGGTGTCACTCTCACCGTAGGATGGCCTGATATGTGGCCAAAGGGAACTGGGTAAAACAATGCATTGAAATACCGTGTAGAGAGGCATCCGTGGAACTTAAACGCTACCAAAAGACCCGAGACCCACACGGCCGCGCCCTGCTGGAAACCTGCGACTCCAGCGCGTTCTTGGCTTTCTGGTCAGACTGCAAGTATGTATCGGCCCGCGACAGCTCCGGCGTGGAGTGGCTGCTGAATCGCGACACCGTGCTACGGGATATCGAGGCAGGTGATGAAGGGTTGATGCGTATTCATCACTCGCGCCTGGTGCGTCGCGAGTGCATTGATTCGTTTCTCCGCATCCGACCCAAGGATGGCCAAAACGGCTACGGTGTGGTTCGTGTGGCTGGGCATGACTATCGCGTTGCGCGTAATTATTGGCGCCAACTGATGAGCCCGCGCCGTCAGGAGCAAGCACAGCAAACGGAGGCTCTTATACACTGAGTCAAGATGCCTTGTGTGA
This sequence comes from Pseudomonas sp. LBUM1660, assembly GCF_059695935.1. Classification (NCBI taxonomy): domain Bacteria; kingdom Pseudomonadati; phylum Pseudomonadota; class Gammaproteobacteria; order Pseudomonadales; family Pseudomonadaceae; genus Pseudomonas; species Pseudomonas sp. LBUM1660. The sequence continues at coordinate 263,029 of NZ_CP166796.1, forward strand.
TGGCTGTAGTCCGTGCCTGTCATGGCTGGTGGAGCCAGCGCATGAACACCCTCAATAAAAAGCGCGGGGTACGCGTCATCGTTGCCCCTGCGCTACAGGCTCACCCTGGAGGGGGCGAGGGTCCACCAGTTCTATGTACGCGTCAGCGGTTTGGGTGCGGGGCCTTTACGCACCTTTCGTGGCATCGCGTAAAGCAGGTCGCGAGCATCGCTGGCCTCGAACCATTCGGGCTCCGGCACAACGTCGTCATCTAACTTGGAAGGTGTGACGTCATCTGCTGACTGTTTGCGTTTGTTCGGTTGGCGCTGTGCCGGGGCAGAGATTGGTTTGTTAGCGTTCATTGAGTGAATCCTCCCGCACTGGGACGGCTACAAAACACAGCTGGAGCCCCAATGCTCGGGTGACCTTGAGGATGGCGGAAAAACTCGGATCGGCATCAATGGAAAGAACCCTGTACAGCGTCGTTCGCCTGATACCGGTATCGCGCGCCAGCTGAGTAATGCCCTTGGTTCGGGCAATCTTGCCCAACGCGGCGGCCAACAGCCCCGAATCATTTTCTCGAAGGCAACCTTCCAAATAGCGAGCCGTTTTTTCGTTTGCTCTCATCTGCTTTTCAGCATCCACCTCAGTCAATTTTGCGTTACGCATGGTGACCTCCTACGGGGCGCGCATCCACATATCCGCCCAGCTGGAGAAGCCTCTCGGGCCAGAGTCGGCGAGGATATGTAATAAAAGATAGTTCACTGTTCGCCACATAGCGACACCACGCCTACCCGCGCCAAGCAGGCCGAGCCCCTGTGCGAGTGATAAACATGACGATGTCCAAGCAGCGGCCTGTCCCGCTGACGGGATCAATCGGCCTTGAAAAACTGATGGGGCCGGTGGCCCTTCATTTGCTCGGCGAGCCGCGCCCCGTATGGAGCAAGGCGAATGAACTCACTTTGGCACCGACAGCTCATTGGGGCAGACCTGAATAAAGGGCTTAGCAACGGTTTTGAGCGCTTCCCCCAGAACACCATTAATAAGACGAGTCCTACAGCCTATTCGGAAAGGTCTGACATTTTTGTCTTGCCTGACGCTGTTAGCGTCCACGCCTCGTTTTACTGGCAAGTGCCAGCGCCGGCTGCGGAGCTGAATGAGTCATGTCCTTTGGAGTTGATGCTATGCGCAAGTCTGTTCTGTTGGTTGCTGCCTTTTCCACAATGGCGGTGCTGCTCACGGGGTGCCAATCGAGCTTGACCGGTGACTCCTATTCCCGTGATGAAACGCGTCGTGTACAGACGGTTCGCATGGGCACCATCGAATCGTTGCGTCCGGTGAAAATCGAAGGCACCAAAACTCCAATTGGCGCCCTCGCCGGGGCGGTCGTGGGTGGTGTCGGCGGTAGCGCCATTAGCGGCGGCAAAGGCAGCATCGTCGCGACGGTGATTGGTGCAGTGGCCGGCGGCCTGCTCGGTTCGGCCGCTGAAGAAGGCGTGACACGCACCCAGGGCGTAGAAATCACCGTGCGCGAAGACGACGGCAGCCTGCGCGCCTATGTCCAGCAGGTTCAGGAAAATGAAGTGTTCCGTGTCGGCGAGCGGGTGCGGATTGCCACGGTTGATGGCACCAGCCGCGTTTCGCACTAAGTGTGACGCGGTCATTCAAGAGCGGAGTGAGTGATGACGCGAGAACAGTTGTTGATGTCCAGTGCGGCGGATTACATGGGCGATGACCAGCTGGCTTTTTTCAAGGCCTTGATGGGTTGCCTGCTGGAGGAGTGTCAGGCGCGGATCAGCAATGGGGTCAAAGCGTTGTCCGAACTGGAGAAGGCGACGGATGAGATTGATCTGGCGTCTGTTGAAGAGGATCGGCAGGCCATCCTGCGAATACTGGATCGCGACCGTCAGAATTTCCCAAGACTGCATAAGGCGATGCAGCGGATAGATGATCGCAGCTTTGGGTACTGCGAGGAGCTGGGGGAACCCATAGGGATTCAGCGTTTACTCGCAAGACCCGCCACGACCCTATGCATTGAGGCCAAATACTACCAGGAGATGCGAAAAAAACATTTGAAGATGGCGTAGAGATACTGAAAGGATGCTTTTTCAGTGCTCTATTCCTCCTGTCTCTCGACTACCTCAGTTGCCCTCTGACTTCGCTCGTTTCAATCACGTTCAGAAACGTCCTACAGCTAGTTAGGGGGCAGTTAGTTAGCCTGTCGTAATCGGTCGAATCGCGCACGCGACGCAGGACAGGGAAATAAACCATCGGCCAGTGCCAAAGTTGCCGCAAAAAATCAAAGCCAATCCATAGGCCCTATACCACTGAGCCTGGTAGCGCTCCTGGGCCTATTACTACACAAGGAAGCTGTTTTATGTCTGGGTCATTTCAAAATGAAGTGCCAAAAGCACGTGTCAATATCAAACTTGACCTTCACACGGGAGGCGCCCAGAAAAAAGTCGAGTTGCCACTGAAGTTGATGGTAATGGGTGACTACAGCAACGGCCAAGAGCAGCGTCCGCTGTCCGAGCGTGAAAAAGTCAATATCAATAAAAACAACTTTAACAGCGTACTGTCTGAGTTTAATCCCTCCCTGAAGCTCACCGTTGAAAACACCTTGGCCGGGGGCGACGGCGAAGAAAGCATTGCGCTGAACTTCAAGGACATAAAGGACTTTGAGCCTGAGCAAGTGGCCCGTCAAATTCCGCAACTTCGCGCCATGCTGGCCATGCGTAACTTGCTGCGCGACCTCAAATCCAACTTGTTAGATAACGTCACATTCCGTCGTGAGCTGGAAGTCATTCTGAAGAATGACGCGCTGAGCGATGAGCTGCGTGCCGAACTGGCGGCCCTGTCGCCAAAGTCGTAACCCTTCCTGCGCTGAACTAACACGAGCCCATGTCAATACTAAACATAGTCAAGAAAGCCAGGTCACCGTACTGGAACGCCCTTAAGCCGGTGGTGTGTACGCTTCGTTATTTGAAAAAATCAATCTGACCCCGTGGCCGCTCTGGGGGATGTGAACGACTTCCAAGACACTCTGGCCCTCGCGGAAGCCACGGAGGATGAACGGGTGACCGCCGGTGTTCAGGTTTTTCTTGAGCGCCTGAAACAGTCCGGGCAGAAAGTCGAACGGCTGGACAAAACGCTGCTGGATGCACATATCGCCACCCTGGATGACCAAATCAGCCGTCAGCTGGATGCGGTGATGCACCACCCTGATTTTCAGCGCGTCGAGTCCGGCTGGCGGGGGCTGAAGTTCCTGGTGGATCGTACCGATTTTCGGCAGAACGTCAAAATTGAACTGCTGGACGTGTCCAAAGACGATCTGCGCCAGGACTTCGAAGATTGCCCCGAAATTGTCCAAAGCGGCCTGTATCGCCATACCTATACTCAGGAATATGACACGCCCGGTGGCGAGCCCATCGGTTCGGTGATCTCCAACTACGAGTTCGATGCCGGCCCGCAAGACATTGCCCTGCTGCGCAATATTTCCAAAGTGGCCGCTGCCGCTCACATGCCGTTTGTGGGTTCTGTCGGGCCGAAGTTTTTCTTAAAAAATTCGATGGAAGAAGTGGCCGCCATCAAAGATATCGGCAACTACTTTGACCGTGCCGAATACATCAAATGGAAGTCCTTCCGTGACTCGGATGATTCGCGCTATATCGGTCTGACCATGCCGCGTGTCCTCGGTCGCTTGCCGTATGGCCCGGACACCGTGCCAGTGCGCAGTTTCAACTATGTGGAAGAAGTCAAAGGCCCGGACCACGAAAAATACCTGTGGACCAATGCCTCTTTCGCCTTTGCCGCCAACATGGTGAAGAGCTTCATTAACAACGGTTGGTGCGTGCAAATTCGTGGCCCTCAAGCGGGCGGCGCGGTGACGGATCTGCCGATCCACTTGTACGACTTGGGCACCGGCAATCAGGTTAGAATCCCGTCTGAGGTGATGATCCCCGAAACCCGCGAGTTTGAATTTGCCAATCTGAGATTCATTCCGCTGGCGTACTACAAGAACCGGGATTACTCCTGCTTCTTCTCGGCCAACTCCACGCAAAAGCCGGCGCTGTACGACACGGCCAATGCCACAACCACAGCCAACAGCCGAATCAACGCCCCTTGCCGTACATCTTCCTGCTGTCGCGCATTGCGCACTACCTGAAGTTGATTCAGCGCGAAAACATCGGCACCACCAAAGATCGTCGGCTGCTGGAGCTGGAACTCAATACCTGGGTGCGCAGTTTGGTCATTGAAATGACCGATCCAGGCGATGACCTACAAGCCTCGCACCCACTGCGTGATGCGCGAGTGACTGTGGAAGACATTGAGGATAACCCGGGTTTCTTCCGCGTCAAACTGTACGCCGTGCCGCACTTCCAGGTGGAAGGGATGGACGTCAACCTGTCATTGGTTTCGCAGATGCCAAAAGCGAAAGCTTAAGCAATTAAGGGCCATCATGAAGATCTATCGACCGTTATGGAGTGACGGAGCCTTTTTGGCCCCGCAACAATTCCAACAGCAGACGCGCTGGGACGCTTATGCCGGGGACTGCCTTGCACGCATGGCCATTGCCCACCCATGGGGGGTGCTACAGGCCGAGTTTGATGACAGTGCATTAGCCGTTTTTCGCTTAAGTGCCGTGCAACTGATTGTGCGGTTTCAGGATGGCTCCCTGATTGATACGGCGATTGCCGACAACCTGCCACCGGCCTGTGATCTGTCGTCGCTGTCAGGTCATGATTCAGTGGATGTGTTGCTGGCCTTATCCTTGCTGCAGGCCAATGGCGGCAACCTGGATGAAACCGACCACAGCGAACGTCCTCGGCGCTATCAGCGTGAGTGAATGACAGTGCAGGACCTGGCCGGTCACGAGCAGACCGACATAGCGGTCCAGCGCTATGCCATTTCCTTGCGATTTGGTCATGAAGAAAACAAAGAATACTTAACCACGCCCGCTGCTCGCCTGATTCGTAATGGTCAGGGGCAATGGTCGTTTGATCGCCAGTTTATTCCGCCGATGATGGCGCTGTCTGCCAGCAGCCTGTTGCTGGAAGAACTGCGCCACTTAACGCACCGACTCAAAGCCAAGCGCAGCCGCTTGATGGCGATGCGCCGTGAGAGCAATCAGCGCATGGCCGATTTTGCCGTCGCCAATGTGTCGCTTATATGGACTCCTCCTCTTTGCAAGCCCCCTTCGCTTTGGCGCCCGTGCCGACTGCACACGTATATTCGGCCTCTGACTGCGGCATCGTTTCGATGCAGGGCCATGATGGGCTATTCGCGCGTCGGCTTCCAATCGCTTCTACGTGCTTTGCGCACCTGGACACTTGAGGGTTTTGCCGACGCCGGTTCGACCGGTTTGCCATTGCTCGGGTTGCTTCGGGGCTTCTCCCGGGATGAATAGGTCAGGCCGCTGCCCGATCCGGTTGGTAATCAGTGCCATTACGCAGCATCGCCCAAGCCATGCGTGCAGTTTTGTTGGCCAGTGCGATAGCGGCCACATTGGGATGTGAGCGCTCGGCTAATCGGACAGCCCACTGGCTGAGTCGATCGTCTTTGGACTTAGCTGTGCGCAGTGCCGACCGCGCACCGTGGATCATCAGCGTTCGCAGATAAGCATCGCCACGTTTACTGATGCCAAGCAGTCGATCCTTGCCGCCAGAGCTGTGTTGCCTTGGCGTTAGCCCTAGCGAGGCGGCCAACTGTCGACCGTTGGCAAACTGACTGGCATCACCGATGGCAGCAACGAGCGCGGTGGCGATCATCGGGCCGACGCCACGCAGCTGTTACAAACGGACGGCCGTTGGCTCGCTTGCCGCGATCACAGATATCTCGCCATCTAGCTCGCTCACGCGCTCATCCAGTGCGCGGAGGTCATCCCACAAGCCATTTAGCAGACTACGAAAGCGTGCCGTCAAACCGTTATCTGCATCTTCTAGCCAGCACGGTATTGCGCGACGCAGCATCAGTAATTCCTTCGGTGCAACAAGGCCGTACTCGGCGATCAACCCACGAATCTGATTGGCTTTGGCCGTCCGCTGTTCGATTAAGCCGGCCCGGATGCGATGCGTCGCCTGGATATCCTGTTGTTCGATGGTCTTGACGGCGACGAAGCGCATGCTGGGGCGGCTCATTGCCTCACAGATTGCCTCGGCATCGTTGGCGTCGTTCTTGTTGCTCTTGACGTACGGCTGACGAATTGAGGCGCGATCAGCCGCACCCGAAATCCGCGTGCCTGTAGCTGCCGCGCACAATGGTGCGCACCGCCACAACTTTCCATGCCGATCTCACAGCCGGGTTCGATCTTTTCCAGCACCGTTTGCAGCCAGCGATCGCGCGGTAAACGCTGCCGCCAGACAGGCTGTTCATGATGATCCACGCCGTGAATCTGAAACACGTTCTTGGCCAAGTCGACCCCAATGCGCATAAGTTTCATGTGTGGACTCCTTCTCACTATTGACTGTGGTTTGCACTTTCAGTCTGGCACTCAAGATGCCGAGGTGAGGAGGAGTCCATCCCATTGCTTCTGGTTGTTGAATGCCCTCAATAGCCATGAGCCAGTGCTGGATGACCTGTTGGCGCATCCGCGCTTACACCCGGAGTTGCTGTATCGAGAACTGGCACGTCTGGCGGGCAGTTTGCTGACCTTCTCGTTGGAGCACGATGCGGACGCCATTCCGGTGTATCAGCATGACAAGCCGGAGTCCGTGTTTCCCCCGCTGCTAACGCTGCTGAGTGAGTTGCTGGAAGCCAGTCTGCCGTCCCGTGTGATCACCATCGAATTGACTCACGACACGCCATTCTGGAAAGGCGAATTGAACGATGCGCGCCTGCGTGAAGACGCTGATTTCTACTTGTCGGTGAGCTCAAGCCTGGCCGCTCACCTGCTGCAAACACAGTTCCCGCTGCTGTGCAAAGTGGGCAACCAAGATGACGTGAGGGACGTGGTGAACGTGGCCCTGAGCGGCGTACCGCTGAAAGCGTTAAGCCACGTACCGGCGGCGATCCCGCTGCGTTTGGAAAACCAATACTTTGCGCTGGAACTCAATCACCCCTCCGCTAAAGCAATGCTCGCCTCGGGCGCTTGCGTGTTTTATGTCCCCGGTGCGTTGGGCGACGTTCAACTGGAGCTGTTTGCGGTGCTGCGCGCATGACACGGGAATTCACATTGAACGCTAGAAAAAACAACCCGTCGTCGTCGATCGCATTTTTGCGGATACCTGGCTGACGGTCTGCCAGCTGCGTAATGCGACTCTGGTGGAGGATGGCAAAAGCTTGTACCGCAAGGCCTGCGCACAAGTTGAGCGCGCGCGTGAGCAACTGGAGGACCTGGACGTATCACCAGCCTCCATCGAGCACATGCTCTATGCGCAATGTGCCTTGCTCGATGAGAGTGTCATGAACCGTCAGGGCCAAGCGCAAGATGAAGGTTATCGGCAATGGCTCAAATCCCCTTTGCAAGCCAAGTACTTCAATACGCTGGAGGCGGGTGAGCAGTTATGGGATCGCATTCGCACAGTACTGCATGAGCCGACACCTGATATGACGGTACTGACCTGTTTTCACCGGGTCCTGTTACTGGGCTTTGGTGGACGTTACCGCGAGCAAGACGATGAGCAGCGTGAAGGCATGCGAGCCACATTGGCCAGCCATGTTCCGCCCTTTAGCCTAACCCAAGAAACCCCAGTGGTAGTGGCAGCAGGTCGCGCTCGTCGAGGCCGCCGCGCTGTTTGGCCGTGGTGGGTGCTGGGTGGCGCCTTGCTCGCCAGTTTGTGGTGGTGGCTGAATTCTACCTGCGTCTATTCGTTCACCAAGTACTGCCATAAGGGTCACGAATGCGCACGTTCGCAAAATATCTGCTGTGGCTTATATTCGGTGTCTTAGCGGCGGTACTCGTGTGGGTTTTTTTGCCCCTCTACCTGCAAAGCCGCGTCCTGCTTTCAGTACTCATCCTGCTGTTGGTGGCCGGGGGCTGTGGGTACTTGATCCGGCAATCCCATTCGTTGATCGGGCAGATGGCGCCTGGGCTTGCATTAGCGTTGCCGCCTGAGGGTTTTACCGGCGCGCTCATCCTCGTCTGCGGTGACACAGCGCAACTCTTTACGGATAAGAACGCCGGACGAGAAACGCATCATGGTTGGTACATCAACACCCCCACGCCAGAGGATTTTGCCTTAACCGTGCAATGGATTGCGGGCACCTCGCCGGCGCTGTTAAGCCAGATGTCCATGATGCTCTGTGTGTCGCCTGAATATCATCAAGACGAAGCCTAACTGCGCGGCTCATTGCACCTGTGGCGCTCCCATATGTCGCAATGTCGCCGCTGGCTACCGTCCACGCCACGGGTACTCTTGTGCAGCTATCTGAATGCCATAGGCACGCCATCTTCGCCGGTGTGGTTTACCCATATCGCGGGTGACCACGGCATGATGGTGCGTGACAGTGAAGGGCGTTGTGCGACCTTGTCGCTCTGGGGCCAACACAGCGAACGGGGCGTTGAGTCGCAGCGCACCCGCCAAATCGCCTGATTGGAGGTCTTTTTGCCCTGGCGGAACCAGGCCGTGATCGCGGAACTGAGCAGCGTTCAGCCCGGCTTGCCCGTGCTGCCCATCATCGCGGTGGCGGTGAACTTCTCCTCGCTCAATGGTTTCAGCCACAACCTCTGGCAGTCCGCTGCCGGCGGGCGAACCACTCTGTCGCCCCCGATCCACAGCGCCGCCTCGGCATTGCCTTTTCCGGATTGTCTATTAACGCTCCTGCCGGGACGTCAGGCCTTCACGCCGGCCCAGCAGTTTTGCAGTGCCACGGCGGCCATCGTCGCGGTGTTTCTGGTCGTCGCTATGCTTTGCAGCTCAACCAATAATTGTCGTTTTATTGAGACTGTGGTTCAGGACTTGGCGCTTTACCATCAACTGGATGGTCAACCACCTGAGCCCAAAGTACGCGCCCAACAACAGCTGCGCAGCGATCAACAGTAACTGGCCGTCTATCAGCGCGAAGGTGCGCCGATAGCCATGGGCTTAGGGCTGTATCAGGGGATGATGCTTCAGCTTTCCGTCGAGCGAGCACTCAGTGATTGGGCTCCGCCGGTTAAGCCGCTCGTTCAGACCGTCCGCCTGGACAGTCTCTCGTTGTTTGATGTGGGCAAATCCCAGCTCAAACCGGACTCCACCAAAGTGCTGGTGACGGCCCTGATCAACATCAAGGCCAAGCCCGGTTGGTTGATTGTGGTCGCCGGTCATACCGACAGCACCGGCAACGCCCAGGACAACCAGAGTCTGTCGCTGAAACGCGCCGAAGCGCTGCGCGATTGGATGTTGTCGACCAGTGACGTATCGCCGACCTGCTTCGCCGTCCAAGGCTATGGCGCGACCCACCCCATTGCCAGCAATGGCACCCCGCAAGGGCGTGCGGCCAATCGCCGAGTCGAAATCAGCCTGGTGCCCCAAGCCGATGCCTGCCAAGCCCGAGGTGCTCAGACGATCCGACTCGCTTTACCCGTCGAGGGCGAAGTCCTCATCCACAACACCCGCTTCGCCTTCTGAGAGCGACGCGTTTATCCCACGCATGGAGAAGTGACACATGGCAATTCCAGTATACCTGTGGATCAAAGACGACGGCGGCGCTGACATTAAAGGTTCCGTTGATGTGCAAAGCCGTGAAGGCAGCATCGAAGTGGTGGCAATGGACCACGCGCTGTACATCCCTACCGACAGCAACACCGGCCAGCTCACCGGTACGCGCATTCACACCCCCTTTGTCTTCACCAAAGAAATCGATGCGTCCAGTCCTTACCTGTACAAGGCGGTCACCACCGGCCAGACCCTGAAATCGGCTGAGTTCAAGTGGTACAAAATTGACGACGCGGGTCAGGAAAAAGAGTACTTCAACACCAAGCTGGAAAACGTAAAAGTGGTGAAAGTGGCGCCCAAAATGCACGACGTGAAAAACCCGGCGATGGAGAAGCACAACCATCTGGAACTGGTGGAACTGCGCTACGAAAAAATCACCTGGACTTACAAAGACGGCAACATCGTTCACTCCGACTCCTGGAACGAACGCGCCACGGCGTAATGACACGCAGCAGACGGCGTGGCCGTCTGCTGTTTCCATTGGCGTGACGTTTGCTGAGCAAGCCCGAGGGCGGCTTGTTCAGCAAACATCATGACTCGCTTTATGCATCGCCCCATCGCGCTTCGTTTTCGATACCAAAAAATGATCATGGGCACTCGCGTACTCCAGTAGGAATTCAGCATGGAACATCAGTCAGCCGCTTTACTGCGCCGTTTAAATCCTTATTGCGCACAGGCGCTGGAAGCGGCAGCCACGTTATGCCAAACCCGCGCTCACGCTGAAATCACCCTTGAACATTGGTTGCTCAAACTACTGGAGCAAGGCGAGGGAGATATTACGGTGTTGGCCCGTCGCTATGAGTGGGACCTGGACGGTCTTTGGCAATCACTGCTGACCGACCTGGATAACCTGCCGCGCTCGGTGCATACGCGGCCAAAGCTGTCCGAGAGCGTGCAAGCGCTGATGAAAGCGGCCTGGCTGGTGGCCTCGTTACAAGGTGACGACTCCATACGCAGCGTGCATTGGTTGCAGGCCGTGATTGCCCAGCCAGGTCTGCTGCATTGTGAGGGGGTGTGGCCGCTGTTAAGCGTGAGCGAAACCCAAATCACACGCTTAATGCCGTTGCTCGATGCCCAGTCCGACGAGCGCCCTGAACAGCAACAACAGGCCAGTCTCAACCGGCCTATCTCAACACTGAGCGACGGCGTCCAGCCTGAAACGCGTACCGACGTCGGTGTCTCGAGCCACGCTCTGAATGAAGCCCTGCAGGCCGCGCTGGATAAATTCACCCTGGACGTCACCGCCAAGGCTCGGGCCCAGCAGATTGACCCGGTCTTTGGCCGTGACAGCGAAATCCGTCAGATGGTGGATATCCTTTCTCGCCGCCGTAAAAACAACCCCATTTTGGTGGGTGAGCCGGGTGTGGGTAAAACCGCGCTGGTCGAAGGTCTGGCCCTGCGCATTGCCGAAGGCAACGTGCCGGACAGCTTAAAAACCGTGAGCGTGCGCACCCTGGACCTGGGTCTGTTGCAGGCGGGAGCCGGGGTAAAAGGTGAGTTTGAACAGCGCTTAAAAAACGTCATTGATGCGGTGCAGCTATCGCCTACCCCCATACTGCTGTTTATTGACGAAGCCCACACCATTATTGGGGCGGGGAATCAGGCCGGCGGCGCCGACGCGGCCAATCTGCTGAAACCGGCGTTGGCCCGTGGTGAGTTGCGCACGATTGCCGCCACCAACTGGTCGGAATACAAACAGTATTTTGAGCGTGATGCCGCCCTTGAGCGTCGCTTTCAGATGGTCAAAGTTGATGAACCTGACGACGAGGCGGCCTGCTTGATGCTGCGTGGGCTCAAGTCACGTTACGCCCACCACCACTGGCGTGCATATCACCGATGAAGCGGTGAAAGCCGCCGTCACTCTTTCGCGCCGTTACATTACGGGCCGCCAACTGCCGGACAAAGCCGTTGATTTGTTGGATACCGCCAGTGCGCGTGTGCGCATGAGTTTGGACACCTTGCCCGAGCCATTGATGCAGGTCAGTGCTGAGCAAGCGTCTTTGCAGATGGAACAGCAAGCCTTGCTGGAGGACAGTGCACTCGGCCAAATTCAGCCAACTGAGCGCCTGGCGCAAATCGCTACGCGTGGCGAGCAACTATCTCAGCAATACCAGCAACTGAAACAACAATACCAGCAGGAAAAGCAGCTCACCCAGCAACTCCTGGCCCTGCGTCAGGGGGCGGGTCATGCAGCGGACAGCGCCAGACTGCACCAGCAACTGAGCGAGGTACAAGGTCATGCGCCGTTGCTGTCATTGGATGTGGACGTTCGCACCGTGGCTAACGTGATCGCCGACTAGACGGGCGTTCCCTTGGCCAGCTTGCTTAAAGATGAGCAAACCGACCTGCTGCAACTGGAGCATCATCTGGGCGAGCGCGTGGTGGGGCAAGACCCGGCCTTGGCCGATATGGCGCAGCGTCTGCGCGCCGCTAAAACGGGATTGACCTCGGAGCACGGCCCGCTGGGCGTATTCCTGCTAGTAGGCCCGAGCGGCGTCGGTAAAACCGAAACCGCACTGGCCTTGGTGGACAGCCTGTTCGGCGGTGAAAAATCACTGATCACCATCAACCTGTCGGAATACCAGGAAGCCCACACCGTTTCCCAACTCAAAGGCTCACCACCGGGTTACGTGGGCTACGGCCAAGGTGGCGTGCTGACAGAAGCCGTCCGTAAACGCCCTTACAGCGTCGTGCTGCTCGATGAAGTTGAAAAAGCGCATCGTGACCTCATCAACCTGTTTTACCAGGTCTTTGATCGCGGCGTGATGCGTGACGGCGAAGGGCGCGAAATCGATTTTCGCAACACCGTGATCTTGATGACGTCCAATCTGGGCAGCGATGAGCTGATGCAGTTGCTCAGCGAGCAACCAGAGGCCCCCAACGCCACCTTACAAGAGTGCTTGCGCCCGTTTTTGCGCGATCACTTCCAGCCAGCCTTGTTGGCCCGCTTCCAAACGCTGATCTATCGCCCACTCAATGCCACCGCGCTCAGAACCATCGTCGAGATGAAACTGGCCCAGGTCGCTCGCCGTCTGCGGACCCACTACAACCTCAGTTGCAGCATTGACGCCAGCCTGTACGACACGCTTGTCAGTGCCTGCCTGCTGCCCGATACCGGCGCACGCAACATCGACAGTCTACTGAATCAGCAAATCCTGCCGGTCCTTAGCCAGCAACTGCTACAGCGTCAGGCACAGCAACAAAAAACGCAGTTACTCACCCTCGGCTATGACGAGCAATCCGACATTACCCTGGAGTTTTCGGCTGCCTAAGCCGGGGCTGGCATCGCCAAAAAACCTAGTTAAACACCTGATCGGCGGAGCGTTTGAAGCACACACGCCTACTATTATATCTTCAGCATTAGGCCGGCACAGAGCATGCAGAAAAGAACAGCGGTGGGTTGGGGCGGAGATGACGCTCTACTCGGCAAATGTCGGACAAGCATATTGCCGAGATCGCCGGAGTCACCCCCAGCACCGTGATGAAGCGGCGAAACAAACTGAAAATCCCGGCCTATTCAACAACTTCAGCCCTTGCCGATTTTGACTACTTGCTGGGGGCCGTCTCCGACCGGTTTATTGCAGGCCTGGCCGGGGTTTCAAAAAATGCTATCACCCGTCGCCGTAACGAATTGGGCATCGCGTCCTGGAAAGCCATACGCTTGCCCCGCTGGAGCCCTTTTTGAAGCTGCTCGGCAAGTTGAGTGATGCGGAAATAGCCGATAGGGCTTGGGTGACGTCGGTAGCGGTTTAGAAGCGGCGCAGACAAAGCGGTATTCCCGCCTATAAGCGTAAAGCCAAGAACGTGACCGTTTCCGATTGACGCAACAACGATTACAAACAAGGCGACTGTCCCAGGAGTGTCCAGGATCAAACCCACGGCGAGTCGGAAAGGGATACTGGAGCCCGATCAGACTTCTCATGAACTACACGCCTTCACAGGCATGAACACCGAAAAGGTCTTTTAATTTGTGCAAGTTGCTACTTCTGGTCCTGGCCTGGGGGGTGATGATATTCGCCATGGCTGAACTGTTGTGTTTCCGTGCATAGGCTTCAGTGCGCCCCCTTGAGCAAAAAAACCCCGTCGGCGCCCACTTCGCCCCTCTACCTCATCGGTACTATCGTTACGCGCGCGGGCACTTTTGCCCGCGTTATTCCGCAAGGTCCACCCAAAGCGGACGCGTCGACCAGAAACGTTGCGGCCTCGGTGTGCGACAACGCCCTGAGCACGACCATGCTGTACAGCCACACGCCCAGACGCGTGACACTGCCGGCCCGCTGCAGGCCAAGCGCGCGCAGGTGCGTGAGCATGTCCCCTGCCAAAGTCGCGGACGTCTGGATCAGGACTTCAGGCCGCAAGGCGCTGCCGATACGCCCACCCAGTTCCGCGCAGGCCGGGGACCGGGCACGCAGGGCTTCCAACTGCAGGCGATAGGCGTTTGTGTCGGGTAACGGCATGGAGAGGCTCCCGTTCAAGTCAGCGGCGCTCAGTGCATCACACCTGTGGCCAGGGGGCTGATGGGCTGCGCCCTGGCCGAGTGTCTGCCGATTTAACTTATGGGTCACTCGTGGGCTATCAGAGCAGACAACCGCTCGATACTTGCGCTCGGTATGAGTGTAATTCACTGCCCCACTTCGGCGCTATTTTTAACTCGCTCACGCTACTTTCAGAATCGTCCTACAGCCTGCTGTGCGATGAGTGGTTAGCCTGCTGAGGCTCATGCTCTTCGGCTTGCCCTACGCCGAGTTAGAGCCGCCCCGGCGTTTTTTTCACGCCGCCCTTCAGCTTAAGGACAAGCGTATGCCCGCTCCGACTAACCACGCACCATCGGCACCGACCCTTTTGGGCCGTCAGCACGACGTCCAGGAGGTCGCCGTCCCCAGCCAAGAGTCGCTCGGAGAGCCGGATTCCAGTTTCCTCGAACGACTCAGCGAGCGGCCTGATCTGGTACGGCAATTGGCCGCTCTCTTGACGTTGTGGGAGCCTAAAGCATGACGGTGTTAAGTTCGTTAACCGGCGCGGCGAAGGCCGTATTGGGCACCTTGAACCGCTATAAGCTGGACGTGCAAGGCTGTGAGGCGCACCTGGATGTGGAGTCTTTTTCCGGCCGAGAAGGCTTGAGCCAGAGCTATCGCTACCGCATTGCCTTCACCAGCACCCACAAAGACATCAGCCTCCAGCAAATACTGCGGCGCAGCACCACGCTGACTATGCAAACCCTGGGGCAAACAGTGCTGGGCATCGTCACCCCACCACAGGTGCACAAAGTGGTGCACCTGTGGTGACTGACTTCAAACGCCTGTCGGGCTCGGTGGATGAAGCCCACTACCAAATCATTCTGGGGCCGTTTTTTTCGTTGCTGGGAAATCAGCAACGTTCGTATCGGTTCTTTCTGAACCAGTCCGTGCCGGATGTGGTGGAGCAAATCCTGCGTGAGCACAACTTCAAGGGCTGGGAGTTTGAGTTTAAGCTGAAAAAAACCTACCCCAAGCGTGCACAAATCAACCAAGTCAATGAAAGCGATCGCGCCTTCATTGAACGCTTGCTGGCTGAAGTGGGGATTTTTTACAGTTTCACCTTGCAGGCCGACACTCAAACCGAAGTCATCCAGTTTGGCGACAGACAAAGCTGCTACACATTTGGCAAGGAATTGCCACTGCATAACCCCGCAGGGATGAGTGACCACCACGCCGACTCAGTGTGGAACCTGTCACTGCGTCACCACGTGGTAGAACAATCCGTCTTCAGCAAAGACTACAACCACCGCCAAGCCCACGACGGCCTGAAATCGGCCATCGCTTACATGACCCGTGGCGAAGGTCAACGCACCACCTACGGCGAGGTCTATCACTACCAACCGCGCCACCTGGAAGCCGGTGATCAATACACCCCAGAAGCGGAAACGGCCAACATCTGGGCCCGCCTGGATCATGAGCGCTTCCTCACCCCTCAAACTAGCCTGCGCGGCCACAGCACTGACAGCGCCCTGGCACCGGGTCAAGTGCTCACGGTCAGAGACAGCGCTTTACTCACCTCGCTGCCTGAAGTGTGGCAAGCCCCGGTGGTCATAACAGCCCTGCGTTTGAGTGCCAGCCGCGCTGAAGCGCTGCTGGTCAAATTCAGCGCCGTGCCCTACAGCGACACCCTGTGCTGGTGACCGCCGCTCAAACCGCGCCCGGTGATCAGCGGCACCCTCACCGCCAGAATCACCAGCCCCAAAGACAACGACCTTTACGCCCATCAAAATAAGGACGGTCTGTACTGGGTTAAGTTTGATGCCGACCTGGAGGATAAAAAACAGGGTTATGAAAGCATGCCGGTGCGCCTAGCCAAACCTTACGGCGGCGACACCTACGGCCTGCACTTTCCGCTGATCCAGGGCACCGAGGTGGCGATTGCCTTTCACGAAGGCGACCCCGACCGACCGTATATTCCCCACGCCCTGCACGACTCACGCCATCCGGACCACGTCACGGAGCGCAACAACACTCGCAACATCATTCGCACACCGGCGAATAACAAGCTGCGATTTGAAGATCGACGCGGCGAAGAGCACTTAAAACTCAGCACCGAATACGGCGGCAAAAGCCAGCTCAACCTCGGGCACCTGGTTGACAACCGGCAAACCAAACGCGGCGAAGGCTTTGAGTTACGCACCGATGCCTGGGGCGTCCTCCGTGCTGGCAAAGGGCTGTTTATCAGCGGCGATACCCAACCCAGGGCACAAGGTGAAGTGCTGGACATGGCCAACGCCCTCCATCAGTTGGAGCAGGCCGGGGAACAACTACAAACCATCTCCAGCGATGCACAAGCCGCCAACGCCCAGGCTCAGTTGAATCTGTTGAGGCAAGACATCGCGCAACTGAAGTCGGCGGTTCTGCTGCTGAGTGCGCCCAAAGGCGTAGCCCTCACCAGTGGCGAGCATCTGCAACTGGCCGCCGCCAAGAATCTGATACTGAATGCTGGCAACCAAGCCGACGTGAGTGTGGTTAAAAACTTGTTTGTCGGGGTGGGACAGGCGTTCAGTTTGTTTGTCCGCAAGATGGGCATGAAGCTGATTGCCAACCAAGGTGCAGTTTCCATTCAGGCACAGAATGACCTGATGGAATTGCTGGCCCGTAAAGCCATTGTGATTACCAGCAGCGAAGACGAAATAAGAATCACGGCGCAGAAAAAGATCACCTTAAATGCCGGCGGCTCCTACATCACTTTGGACCCGAACAAGATTGAGTCCGGCACCTTGGGCGACTACACCGTCAAGTCTGCGCACTTCGACCATCAAGTCCCCGCCAAACAAGGACTGGAAATGCCGCCGTTACCTCAATTGGCCGAGCATGACGCCAAATCCTTAGCGTTTACGGACTTCTCTGGCTGACCCCTTTGCAAACCAGGAGCAACACACAGCATGGCCAACTTGTTCTCTCTGGGCCTTGATCTCTTCGACAGTGTCAGGAGTTCACTATTCGCTGAGCCGCCGGCCCCTATTTCGCCGCGCCCCGCGACAGTGCCACCCCCTCAATCCTCGGTGCCGTCTCAGGCCAGCCCCGGCGCACTACAACCGCTGAGGAGCTGGAGTCATCCCTTCAAGGATGACAGCCACCCGCTGCTACAGTTGACCCGATTGGCCCAAGCGGCAGCGGGCTACTATCCGCTGGGGCGCAATGGCCTCTGGCACGGCGGCGTGCATTTTGACAGCGGCACTGCCGGTGTCCTGGATCAATCCAGCGTGCACTGCTTGGCCGACGGTGAAGTGGTGGCTTACCGCATTGACGAGCACTCCCCGACCACGCCTTACCTCATCGACGGGCTGACGGTGCCGAAGCCATTCTCGCGCAATTTTGTGCTGGTACGTCATCGTCTTCAGCCGCCGACCATCGAGGGCAGTCCGGACACACCGCCCAGTTTGACCTTTTACAGCCTGTACATGCACCTACAGGACTGGGCGATTTATCAAGCGGATGTAACCGTGGCTCGCCCAGCCTTCTGGCCCGAGGGGGCGACTCGTCACGTCAAGGTGACGGTGACGGTGAACGATGTCCGCCCTGGTCTCCCTGGGCAGCGGGGCTTGAACGTGCTCAACCAAGCACGACGCGGCAAGGTCCTTGGCTTCCTACCACGGTGCGCGGAGGTAACCGTCAGCGGCGACGGTGATTACCGCAAGCTGGAGAACACGTTGGGGCCGGATCTCCTGAAAAACGCCGAGGGGTCGCTACTCGGCTACCTCGCCTATAGCTTGTTGGAACCTAGCGCCGGAGGCCAATATCAGGTCAAAAGTCATGATCAGGTTAACGTCCGCGCCGAAGCCAATGCCCATAGCAAAGTGATTGCGAAACTGCCGCCAGGCACCGAAGTGGCGGTTAGTGGTGAAGGCGAATTCCGCAAGCTGGAACGCGTCAACCAGTATGTGCATTACACATCGCTGCAAGGCGCACAGGCGCCCCTCGCGCAGGATCGTATCGTCGTGCTCGATCAGCCGGTAGCGATCAAGGCCGGCGACTTGATCGGTCATATTGGCTTGTATCAAGACTTCCGTGCGGCCCAGCCGGAAACGAAATTGCACCTGGAAGTGTTGAGTGGCGATGACGTGGGGGCCTTTATCCAAGCCAGTCGCACGTGGGCGCAGCGGCTGCCCGCCAATGGCAAGACCTGGCTGAAGCTCACCAAGGGCACTGCCGTGGTGGCACACCAAGACAGCTTCAGTGCCACCCATCCGCCCATCTTGAGCGAGAGCACTCCACTAAGTGGCGCCGACTTGTTGGTGCCCAAGAGCCTGCTCGATGGCTTGTCGGCCGAGCAGAAAGTTGCACCGCCGGCTACCAACGGTCGAAGGGCCTGCAACTGGTACCGTCTCTTTGGTCTGCTCAACAAAGCCGACAATACGTTGCTTAGTGGTTGGGTGCGGGAAGAAGTGGGCGTAACCCCTTGGGTCAATCCCTGGTCATGGGAAGGTTACGAGGTGATCTATGACTCCACCTCCCCTCGAAACAGTCTGGCCTCGTTCCTGCATGCCCATAACGCTACCAGCTCACCTTGACACCGAGCGAGCCTTGCACGGAGGACTTGACGCTCGCATTGCCGTCGATGGCGAAGACGTTACCGAGCTCACCGTAGAGACTGGTGCGCGAGTTCAGCGCCAGCGTCAACCCACCGGCCAACTCCGCAGCGCTGTAGCCGGTGGCGCTGCTCACGTCGGTGAACCCACCCGGGCCGACGAAGCGCGCCTCGTCGTTGCCCGAACCGGCGTAGTACAGGTTGAAGCGCCCATAGGGCTGCAACCGACCCGCTGCTGTGGGCATCTCGCCCTTCACCCGTACGCCCAGACGGGCAATCCAGCCGGCATTGGTGTTCTGCCGCACCCTCGCGCCGGCAATCAGCACGTCGTCGAAGTCGCTCTTCTGATAAATAAGTTGCGCCTGCGGCTCGATCGTCCAGCTTTCGGCCAGCGGGAAGGATTGTCCTACCTCGACGGAGGCATTCAGACTACTGGCCTTGCCCGAGGCACTGGCGGCGAGGTCAGGCCGTACACTGTAGCGGTGGCTTGCGCCCTGCAGTACTGCATCGACGTAGCGACCCTGGGTATCGCTCCAGGTGGCGTAGCCGCCCAGGTAGCGCGACTGCAGATTGTTAACGCCCACGCGTGCCCAGGTGCCGCGCGCGTTGCCGCTCACGTCGGTGCCGCCCCCGAGGTACCCGACGTAGAGGCCGGTATGCCAAGTGGGCGAAGTCCAGAGATCAGTGCCCACCTGCAGACCGCTCAAGTGGCCCTTGCTCTGCGGGTTGACGGTGCCGTCCTGGCGAACATCGACTTCGGTATAGACCGCGCGCGCCCAGGGCCGGCGCTCTGGTGCCGAGGCGTCTTCGTCGCCGACGCGCCGGTGCAGGTTGCCCAGCATTGTGAGATCGCCCTGGCGTAGCTGTGCGGGCAGCGCGGCGAACAGCGGCACCTCGGTACGGAAGGTCACTACGGGTGGCGTCGAAGGCTGCGTCACCGAGGCTTCCGAGCGCAGGTACCAGTTCTCGCCGGTGCCGCTGGCATCGGCAGCAAACAGCCGGTACTCGAAGGCGCCGGCGTCCACGTGGCCGCCACCGGCCAACGTGAAGGCGTCCTTGGTTGTTTGTGCAGTGGTGGTGGCGCCGTTGAGCGCAGAGACGACTTCGATACCGTTGCCGGTGGTCTGCGCGCCCAAGCCACCCAGGTTGGTGATCTGGATGGTGGTGCTGCCGCTGGCGCTGGCGGTCGGGCCTACAAACACCAGACGGTCGCTCAGGCTGCCGCTGCCGCCAAGTACTGTGCCCATGCGCAGGATGCCACCATCACCAACATAGGCGCCGGTGACGGTCAAGGTGCTGCCGGACGCGGGACCCAGCAGGCTAACAGTGCCGCTGTTACGCAGCGCAGCTACGTCCTGGTTGAAGCCTGCAGTGTCCAGCGTGGCGCCGCTGTCGACCACGTGCGCCGAGGCGGCGCTAAAGCTGCCCGCGGTGCCCGCCTTGAGTGTGCCGGCTGCCACTGTGGTAGTGCCGCTGTAGTTTTGCGTGCCTAGGAAGGTAGTGGTTCCCGGGCCTGCCTGCGTCACGCTGCCGCTGCCGATGATGGTGCCGTCAAGCACCAGCGTATCGGAGCGGTTGATGATCAGGGCGCCATTGTTGGCGATGTTGCCCACCACACTGCCGCTCGATCCACCATCGCCGAGTTGCAGGGTGCCAGCGTTGATGGCAGTGCCCCCCGTGTAGCTCTGATCGGCTGTGAGCACGACAGTGCCGGGGCCCGACTGGGCCACCGAACCCGCGCCGCTGACGACGCCGTCGTACGTGAGCGTGCCGCTGCGATTGAACACCAGCGCGCCACTGTTGGTAATGTTGCCCAGCACGCTGCCCGTGAAGTCGCCGTTGCCGATCTGCAAAGTGCCGGCGCTAATTGTTGTGCCGCCTTCGTAGAGGTTGTGGCCCGCAAGCACCAGGGTGCCGCTACCGAGCTTGGTGAGCCCGCCGATGCCGCTGAGGGTCTGGCCGAAGGTGGTGTTGTGGCCGTTGGTGTCGATGCGCCCGCCCAAGGCATTGAGCGTGACGGCCCGGGTGGCTGCAGGGTTCATGTCGGCGTCCAGTCGTAGTGTGCCGGCGCCGAAGATCAATGCGCCGCCGGCTGCGCCGAGGTTGGCATCGCTCGCCACCGCGAGTACGCCATTGCCGAGGAAGGTACCGCCGGCGTAGCTGTTGGCTCCGGCGAGCACCAGCGTGCCGGTGCCGAGCTTGTTGAGCATACCGGGGCCAGAGATGACTCCTCCCAGCGTCAGCGTGGTGTCCGCCGCAGGGATGAATGTGCCGCCGTCGCCACCGAGGTCTACAGCTCGCGCGCTGTCAACGCTCGCGCTGGTGATCAGCGTGCCGTTGTTCAGGTTCAACCCGCCGGCAGCTGCGCCAAGATTGGCATCGGCACTCACCTGCACAGCGCCGCCATTGATCGCGGTGCCACCCGAGTAGGTATTGATGCCGCCCAAAACCAACAAGCCTGCATCGGAGCGCACCAGCCGGGCCGGGCCATTCGCGCCATCGACGATCGGCGCGTTGATGGTGGCCACGGTGAGTGGATCGACCCGGATGATGGTTTCCGGCTCGCCGGCTAGTGCGAAGCCACCACCCTCGATGGTGTAGCCGCTGGTGCGAAACTGCATACCCTCGATCGCGATGTTCTCGCCCAATGTGACGGTGCCTGCCGTGCCTTGGAAGACGGCGAAACCGCTCTGCCAGGGAGCATTGACGTTGCCGGATGCGCTGGTCCAGTTGGTGGTGGTGGTGTTCCAGGTCGCCGTACCGCCATCGACCGCATTGTTCGAGCTGGTATTGGCCCCATCCCAGAACTGCAGCGCGAAACCGCCCGAAAGGGCGATCAGGTTCACCTGACCCGGTGTGGCGGTCTCGACCAGGAAGTCGCTACTGACAAAGCGCGTCGGCAGCGCCCCCCCGACCGTTAGCCCGTTGTTGGTGAGCGTTCCGCCGTAGTTGAACAGGCGGTAGACACCGGGCGACATGCCCCCGAGGTTGACCAGATTGAGAGTGCCGTCCAGCGTGAGGTTGCCGGCTACCGTGGTGAGGTCGTTCAGACTGCCTCCGACTTGGCCGGGAAGGCCCAGCTCGTAGTCCAGTTGCGAATTGGGATTGAGCACCAGCAAACCGGTACCGAAGGTGCCCGGACTGTTGCCTGGTGCCAGATGGCCTGCGTCAGCGACGGTGACCAGGCCGGCCACCGTGCCGGTGCCGCGCAGCGTCGCGCCCGCATTGACCTGCGTATTGCCGGCGACCGCCCCGTTCACTGCCAGCACGCCCGCGTTGACGTTGGTGAGACCCGTATACGTATTGAGGCCTGTCAAGCTGAGGGTGCCGCTGCCGGCCTGGATCAGCGTGCCGGTGCCGCTGACGACGCCGTCATAGCTCAGAGCATCGCTGCGATTGAATACCAGCGCCGCGCTGTTGAGTACGTCACCCACGATGAAGCCACTGCTGGCGCCGGCGCCGACTTCCAAGGTGCCCGCGCCGATAGTGGTGGTGCCGGCGTAGGTATTGTTGCCTGTGAGGGTCAGCGTGCCAGAGCCCTGCTTGATGAGTCGGCCGGGGCCGACGAGCGTATTCGTAAAGGTGTTGTTGTTGGCCATCGTGTCAATGGTACCGACGGTGGTGAGCGTTACGGTGCGATCGGTATTGAACGAGGTCGTGAGTTGAAGCAGTCCACCGTTCGGGGCGACGCCACTGAACTCCAGCGGAGCTGCGGGGGCGCCCAGATTGCTGTTGCTGGCGACACTCAGGACGCCATTGTTGATGTGGGTGGTGCCGGTGTAGGTATTAGCTGACGTCAATGTCAGCCCCCCCACGCCCGCCTGGGTCAGCGAGCCGGTACCGCTGACCACACCGCCGAAGGTCAGCGCATCGGCCCGATTGAATGCCAGCGCTGCGTTGTTGACGATGCCGCCAAGAACGCTGCCAGTTGCGCCGCCATTGCCCAGTTTCAGCATGCCGGCAGAGATCGTTGTACCCCCTGTGTACGTCTGTGGGCCCGTCAGGGTCAATGTGCCTGCGTTGGCCTTGACGACCGTTCCGGTTCCGCCAATCGCCCCGGCGTAGGCACCTGCTGTTGCCTGGTCAAATAGGACGGCGCCGTTGTTCGTTATGAGCGGCGGCAGGCTTTGAGCCTGGGTTTGAAGCGTCCCGGTCGGCTCGACGGCGATGCTCCCGTTGAATCCTGAGTTGGTCCCTGTGAGTGCCAAGGTGCCCTGTTGAATATCAACGGCCAAGCGACCGCCCGAGCCGCTGTCGCTTACCGAACCGGTCAGGGTCCAAGTTCCGGATCCGCTCTTGATCAGGCTTTGGAAATTCCTGAAGGCACCCGGGAGGCTGTCCGCCCCGGCCCCGCCGAGCGTCAGGCTGTTGATGCCGCCGCCGCCGTCCAGCAGGCCGGTGAGCACCGAGCCGGTATTCAAGGTCAAGTCGTCGTCGCCACCGCTGAATTGAAGATTGCCTTGAACCCGCGCCCCGGATTCATTGGTGAAGACGATTCCCTGATTCCCGCTGCTGCCAATCGCCTGATTGTTCGACCCCGCAATGATGATCCCAAAGTTATCTACGACGTTTCGGCCGCCGGCGATGGTCTGGTTATCAAAAAAGATCGCCGACGACGCGCCTCCTTGCACGGTCCCGTGATTGACGATCCTGTTGCCATCGCCAAATGCATTGATCGCCTCCGCCGTTGTCGCAGAGCCTGCCGCGCGAACCGTCGCACCAGTGCCTATGGTCAAGAAGGCGTTGCTCCGGAATTCGATGGTATTGGGGCCTCCTGAACCGCTGGTTGCCCCCGGGTAGAAACCGCCTAATGCCGTTATTGGGCTATTGCGAACAATAGTATTAGGCCCGAGGGTAATCGTTGCCCCATCCCCCAGCGAAATCGCATTGGCGTCGCCAACGACAAGCTGCGCTGGCGTCGCGCCGCCGTTTAATGTCACGCTGTAGCCAGCAACTGTACTTGGCCCCGTGCCGATGGTCGCCGTATAAGGGTTGGGATTGCTGCTGTCGCAAGTGGCGGTCGCGGCCGTCACGATGCAGTTGGCTAGTGCTAGGGGCGCGAAGACCACCCCGCCTAGCACAACAAGTACACACTCCGGATGCCGACAGTTCATCATTTCCTGCTCCACGCCCCTTCGAGCGATTTCGAACTCAATGAAGGTGACCTCATTCGTATCGGCCTCCGCAGTAGGTTGAGCCGACTCCAACAACCGTGACCGTTTACTGAAGGAGCGCTTGCAGATCGCTGGTCATCGCTCTGATCGCCGCCTTGAAATCATTCGCCGTAATCGGTTGACTGGAGTTTTTAAGATTTTCCCCAAACACCTTGCGCACGGCTTTTGCCACCGGCGCCCCGGTACTGGCGTCGACCAGATCGGCCTCGATAAACTGCTCGGTGTTTTGATCACGGTGTCCAGTCGCGGCCTGAGTAGCACCCACTACTGCGGCGACCGGCACGACTTCGTACCACTTCATGCCTTCGTTGGAGGCCGTCACGCCAGTGATTGCCGCATGTAAGACGAGCGCACGTTCACCTTTGCGAACCTCCCTGTACTCGGAACGACCCGATAATTTTGCGACAACGCCTGTTTGGTACTTTCAGTGGTGTACGCCTGCAATTCCTGCAATGTTTTCAAATCCACACGCTCGTTCGGCTTGGGTGCCGGATACAGCTCAAGACGCTCGAACACCACAGTCGAATAGGCCGACGGCTGGAACCCCGGCGCCATCCAACGCATCACCGTCGCCCCACTCGGAGACGTGATTTCCTGCAAGCCGTCATAGCTCTTGAGGAAGCTGGAGTACTGTTCTTTCTCCGTCACCTTCGGAACGCAACCTGCCAGTAACAAGCTGCTCAGTGCAGCACCCATAATCCATTTATGAGACAGGTTCATGTAACGGTACTCCTTGGGTTGAAGTGTTACGCAGTGGTCCTGCCGAGGTGTCATAGGCGACGCCGAAGTCCCATAACAAATCAGGGTTCATTTGATACTGCGCGCCAATGGCCAATTGATAGGTGTCTTTGTAATGCGCATCGATGGTGGTCGACCGCGCACCGCCAGCAGAGGTGTCCACGTCTAGGCCGATGTCACCGAACTCCGACCAGCCCTGCCAGTTGACCGAAGCCAGGAATGCCCATTGCGAGTCCAGTTGCTGGTACAGGCTGAGGGTGGCGGTTTGCGGTACTTTCAGATCGATCTTGGTATTGGTACCGTCGAGCCGACTCACAAGCGAGCCGCTACTCTTTACATCCAAGCAATCCTCGAAGTCCAGATCGACCTGGCTGGTGTAGGCCAGACCGATACGCGTGCCCGGTTGCGGCGCATAGATCATGCCGACATTGGCACCGTAACCCCAAGTGCCATCCTTGTATTTGTATTGCCCGTCCGCACGGTCCGTCAGACCAAGAGGCGTTTGATCAATGGCGGCCTCGGATTTCAGCATGCCATACATGGCTTTCACACCGACACCCACTGACCATTGCTCGTTGAAGCGATAAGCCACACTCGGTACCAACGACAACCCTGCGATACTCGCGTTCTGCACGAAGTAACGTCCAGACCAGTCGTTGTCGTAGTTTCCGCAAGGCCGAAATCGCCATAGGAGCCGAAGCCGACAGACCACTGCTCATCCAGTTGATGACTGATGAAAAAACTGGCGCCGGGGATGGGGTCGAGCACATGGCCGCTGCCGGTGCCTGGGGTATCGGTTGCACCGTCCCGTTCAAACGAAAGATTGCCAAATAAGATCTGCGCGTCGGCAGTGATTTGAGTACCTCTCAGATAACTCATGCCAGCGGGGTTGCTGGCGATCGTAGAAGGGCCTTGCGCCCTCGCCCCTGCGCCGGCATTGGCCAGCCCTGCATTGTCGGTGGCGATCTCATACACATGAGTCCCCCCTGCAAAACCTCGCTCGCTGGAGAAGAGTGTCAGCAATCCAAGTACTGAAAAAGACAGTGCACTTTTATTCGACTGCATGGCGTCCCTCTCTAATGGTGTTTAATCACTATCGATCAGATAACAGCACACCCGATTTTTTATTGTGAGCTAGAGTATTGCTCAAGATTTGAACTTGTCCATGCGGTCATCGTTAAAACAGCGACATAAAAACCTATGCTTCGAAAAAGATTGGCAAATCAGTCGGCTTAATATCAGTCGGGCGAACTGACGCATGGGCGTGATTGTAGTGGTCAACTAATCCCGGACACGACGTTAAGTTTTTCTTCGGCCCGAGCTGGCGCCAGTCCATCGTTGAATTGATGGGGCCGAATCCAGTTGTACCGATGCATCAAGAAATGACTGATATCGCGTTGGGCTTCTTGAGCAGTCCTGTAGCTCGTGGTCGGTATCCATTCTGTTTTCAAGCTGCGGAACACGCGCTCCATCGGCGCGTTGTCCCAGCAATTTCCCCGACGACTCATGCTCTGACGCATTCGATAACGCCACAGTCGCTGGCGAAATAAATGACTCGCATACTGGGCGGCACGGACCATACCTCGCAATACCTACTGGGGCTGGTGGGGCTGGGGATTCCGGGAAGCGCGGCGCACATTGGCATGCCCGTTTCACGCTTTCTGGCGCTGTTAGGGGTGTTGCGCCTGCCCACCCGAACCGCTGAAGGCATCAGTGCCCTCGGGACGTTGTTGGCACCGCAAACAGCGCCAAGCGTCACCGCGCATGATCCCTTGCGCGTGCCCTTGGCGAGCCCTGCCACCCTGAGTTGCCGGCGGCCCATCCGCTTGGCGTCGAACCCCATTCTTGGCCGTAGCGCCACGGATGTGAATAGCCAGGTGTTGGTGACGCTGAAAACCTCTGCGCCTCAGGAAGCCTTGAACTGGTTGCCGGGTGGGCAGTTGCACACCGATTTTTTAGCCTTGCTGCATGTGTACCTCGGTACTCGCTTGCATGCCCGTCTGAAATTGACGGTGCCGCGCGCGTTGCTGCCGGACGCCCAACTGTCCTGCCACGTTTCACCAGGCGGCGCGCAGTTAGGACGAACCGCCGCGATGAAGAGGATGTCCAGTGCGCCACCCCGCGATCAACAGGAATGGGTGAGCGTTAGCTTAGGACGCTATCAAGGCGTTGTTGATAACCCGCATGACTATGAGGCCGAAGATGGCGATTATAAATATTAATACCCTGACAGGGCGTCAGGGATACGCCCAATTAGCGTTGGTCTGGGGGCTGAGCTGGGCCCTTTCAGGGTGAGGGTTAACGCAAAGCGTTTCAGAGGGGGCGGTCCGGGCCGGTAACGCGATTTTCTTTAAACAGGTCAAAACCTCGCACTTGAATATAGCGGCGCGTCCTGCCAGCAACAACAATCCAGACGAAGCACCCTTGGCCACGGTGATACGCGTCTACCAGCTGAAAAATCGCAAGGCGTTTGATACGACGGATTACTCGACATTATTTTCCAATGATCGCCTGGCGATGAAAGACGATTGGCTGGTGGAAAAAGATATTCGTATCCAACCCGGTGGCACGGTGGCACGGTGGCGATTGATATGCCGATGGAGGCCGGCACTCAGTTTGTGGCGGTGGCCGGACTGTTTATATCACCCGATATGGCCAGTGACAGTTGGCGGCTGGTGCTGACCCGTGAGGAGCTTGATTCGGATCAAGCGCGACACATTGAGCTCAAAGGGCAAACGCTGACGTTGTTGCCGTTGAAGGATGACTGATATGTCGCAGCCTTCGCTCTACGAAATACTGACCGGCAACTTTGCGGGCGGCTTAGAGTTGCATCAGGTCAGCGAAGAAAATCAGGTCATTCTGTCGGTGCTGGACAACATGCAACGGATTCTGAATTGCCGGGCCGGCACGCTCAGTCATTTGCCCGACTATGGCCTGCCGGACATGAGCAGGATTTTGCAGGGGATGCCCGGTACGGCTCATTCGTTGCTGGCAACACTGTCCGATACCTTGCTCAAATATGAACCCCGGCTAAAAAGCTTGCAGGTTATTTTATTGCCACAGACGTCCCCCGGACATTTGGAATATGCCATTGACGCCGAACTTAAAGGCGTGGGGTTAGTGCGTTATGGCACCGCCTTTATGCCCGAAGGACGGGTATTGATGCGGCACTTAAAGCAGCAAAACTATATCCAGCATTAGTTTGTCTTGCAGTGGCCAGCACTCTGCCGTGAGGGCTGGGTTGATCCTTTAGAACTTTACTTTTTAAAACTACAAGAGCATCGGTTATGTCACGGTCAGAAGATCGCCAGCTGCGCACAGGAAGTGACCCGCGTGGGTTGGCGGATTATGCAGCGTTACGCGCCGAGTTGGCGAAGCTCACGCATCCGGCCCGCCCGGATATCAATTGGCAAAAAGCCGAGCTGCTGTGCTTGAACTTGTTTCAACAAAACGGGGCTGATCTTCAGACGGCGGCCTAGTATACCATGGTGAGAGCCCAGTTACAGGGCATTCAAGGCATGAACGAAGGACTGGCGATCCTGGATACGCTGGTCAGCCAGCAGTGGGCTTGTTTTTGGCCGCAGCCGCTGCATGCGCGTATAGAGATTTTGACAGGGCTCAGCTTGCGACTGCATCAGCTGTTGAGAAGTTTTACGCTCAACTTCACGGATTCGACTCAGGCTTACCAGGCTTCGCAGTATTTGAATGCGCTTGCAGATGACTTGCGGCAGCAGGGCGTTCAACGCACCAACCCGCTCAATGAATTGCGCACCTTTATGCACAACAATACGGCCGCTCGACTGGAAAGCCCTCTTGTGTCAGCCAGCGATCACTCCAAGGTTCTGCCGTTTGAAGCCGCAAGGGTTACACCGCGAACCTCAGCGGCGCAACAGCCGTGGGTGTATGTGGTGGAAGCCGAGCTGCAGGAACGTGAGACTGGGGTGGCACCGCATAGACCGTGGAAAGTGTTTTCGGCGGGCGTACTGACCGCTCTGCTCGTGGGAGGCTTGGCAGTCTGGGGTTGGCAGGCGTTGAATCGTCAGTCCGCAGCACTCGTACTCGTGGCGCCTGTGCCGATGACGCTGAGCGAGCCTGCTCTGTCTTTACTCAAAGCCACGCAAGGTGAGGTCTTAAAGCGACAAGCCCCCAGACTAATCGCTGAAACCACGCAGCAGCTTGAACAATTAACTGCACTGTCCCCGGTCTGGGCGCAGGACTATGGTTTTGTCTTGGTCCACCAAGCCAATCGGTTGTGGCCTGAGTCTCCCGAGGCCCAGCGCCTGAACGAACACTGGCAACAGCAGCTGACTACGAACGCCACGCCACTGGCGGCGTTGTCGGGTTGGCATCAAACCATGGAACAGTTGCAACAACTGACCCGCCGATTGGATGGGCTGGATGAAAAGCGCGGGCACTACATGACGGTGTCAGAGCTGAAGTCGGTGGTCTTCGCCATGACTCAGTCGATGGAGCGGTCTGTTCCGCTAGAGGAACGGCTGTATCAGCTCACAGCGCCTGAGGATAAGCCCCTGCCCATGCAAGCGCTGCAACATCAGGTTGAGATCAATTTTACTCAGCTGCTCAATCGCTATGCGCTGATTAAGCGGGCGGCGAACAGGCAGTAATTTTTTAGCGCATTGGCTGGCTATTCGCATCACACCTGAAACAGTGACCGCCCTATGCGCCACGCTGTCCAGCGCCATAGCTGTTTACTTTATTTTTCCCAACTAAGGTATCAAGTTCTGATGGATGCGAACTTTTCACTAAATCCCACTAGCGACTGGGGCATATGAATAGGTTTACGGTCCAGAAGAAGACACCGAAAACTCAGCAGACGGCATCATCTACATAATAACAAAATGGCGGGCTGCTGATGGCTGTCAAGGCTCAAGGAGCGACAGCAACATGGATAAAGAGTTTTGTATCGTAATAGCAGCAACCTTGCTGGTCTGGTTTATTGCGGTAACGGCCTTGGTGCTCTGGCTGACTTCAACGGCTTAGCGAGAGACGAAGCAGTCATTTCGCTTGCGTGAGCAGGCGCTCAGCTGGAAAACCGCTCTTTCGGACTTTTTCAGTATCAACGCCTTAGCAAACAGCATTAAATCCAAACCTGCACATCGGACGTTTCTCAAAGCACTGAATTCAAGGAAAAAAAAGCGACTGCCTTTGGGAGCAGTCGCCTTCGAAAAATACTTTCGTAAAAGATACATATGGAAAGGGACGCAACAAATCAGTAAAAACACACGACTGCTGACGGGTTTACTGCTGATCTGTCCCGCAGCGTCCCGAGGTGTATTAAATGTCGATTTGCAATGGGTTTATGTAGGAAATTTCTGAAAGATGGTTTTTCGGCAAAAAGCCAGAGAGTGGGTAGGCCAGTTCTTGGGTCAATGAACGGACAGGTAGGGGGCACTCACACTCTTCAGTACTCGCCAATACTCAATCCCGTCGCGCACGAGATGGGGCATCAGTGGCTTACTTTTTTTGAGGGCGAGTCAGCAAAACCAAAGGTGCGAGTATCATATATCCGATAACCCATATCGAAATAATGAACAGCGCAACGAGGATTGTAGCAAATGACGTCTCTTGTTTTTGTGCCGCAGTCATTGTTTTCGCTTCATGGAGGAATGCATTAACCTCGAAGATCAGGGAGGTAATTATAAAAAATTAAAAAAGATAAATGACCATGTGATAAGTTGTCCTATTATGCTTCGCTCAGGTTTGCGGAGTTGATGGCTGCAGTTATTGAAATTCACTATAGTGGCGCTAATTTCAACAAGGCAATTAGAACACTGTATTGAGGTCATTTTATTCTCCGCTTTTATGCGCCTGACAGCCGGGTCAAATGCCCGCGTCACTATCAAGCCATAACTCTGCGTATTTACGATGTAGGTAAATTCCGAAAGGTGTTTTTTTGAATGCTGGCCCTCTGCCGAAAGAGGGGCGATCGATCCCAAATGACACCCTCAATAGCCCTCGCACACGCGGGAAGCCAAAAAAACGCCAAACGACTATTGGAGGTAGGCCATGACCAACGGCTGGACCCCCGAGCGCAGCACGCGGCAAGCCTTGATGATTCCTAGTGGAAACCTTGTTAGCACAGCAGCAGCCCACGCAGCGAAGGCGGTAAAGTCATTGTCGCGCGGAATATCCGGAAAGGAGCGGTCGGAGCGATGTTACGAGAGATGTATCAGGGCACTTCGCGAGCAGGACAAAGTTTGCGGTGATCTATCGAATTGATAGCGTCAGACACGTCCTACAGCCACCCGTGATACTCGGCACGGTTTTCTGGCGAAGCCTCTTTCCATTGTTTTTCACCATCATCAGTGTCAAGTCGATGATTCTTCATTGAAACGGCGGGCACTGGAGTAGCGATCACTCCAATATCGGTTGTCCAGTGAGTCAATGCGAATAGACTTGCCGGTGCGAGGTGCGTGAATGAATAGATTGTTTCCGACATACAAACCTACATGGCCCACTCCTCCCTGCCCATTATGGGTAAAAAATACGGCATCGCCAGGTTGGAGTTCATCGCGGGGGACGCGCTGGAAGTCTTCGTGAATCATTAAGCTGGTCGTGCGGGGCAATTCCATCCCCGCTTCACTACGAAACAGATAGACCAACAGCCCGCTACAATCAAAGCCATTTGCTTCGGACATGCCTCCCCATTTGTAGGGTGTGCCGATCAGTTCTTGTGCTCGCTGAATGACGCGCTGGCTGGTGTCCGTTGCTTCAGGCTCGGACAACTTTCTAGGGCTGTCGAGGTTCGTCGGGTTTTCGGCAACTGTTGCCGTTCTACCAATAGTCGCTTGGTGACGCAAGGTGAGCGCATTGTCGGGTCTGACTGAGTCGGATGGAGACGCATTGCTGTTATCGAGCGCTCTGCCTTCCAGGTGTAACCAGTCGCGAGGACTCAGTCCATCCGCCCGACTATCGAGCGCCACTGAACCCAATACGACCATAAAAAATACAAATACGGGGAGATACACCTTCTTACCACTCGGGGAAATTGATAGTGAGCGATAGCTTAAAGGCGAATTTTCAACAGTGATAACGGCTACGTCCTGCCTCGCCGTAGGAAATTTCCGATATTGACGCGGCCTCGAAACCTGCTTTATGCGTTGGCCGGTACTTCGAGCTAGCGGTTGCTTAAGTTGCGCGGAGGCAATACGAATTGAGAGATGCAGAGAGAAATCTACAAATGCACCATCTCACTTGACGTAGAAATCAGCAACACGCCGGAAAACTTAGGCCATCGACAGGCGGAGTAGAGGAAGTAGCATCTTGAGTCATACGATTTTGCGTTTCGGTGAGTAATACGGCAAGAAGAGTCTCTTTCCGCCTCGGTCGCGGCCAGAGCCACATTGAGAGCACTGAGCCGCGAGAACGCAACCAGCCACGTTCTAAAGTAAATGCTCACTCAGATCAGGTTATTGCGCTTGGCGAAATCAGCCAGGTACACCACCGATTTCACCTTGAGCTTCTCGATCAGGCGGGTCTTGTAGGTGCTGACCGTCTTGTTACTAAGCAGCATAGCGTCACCGATTTCCTTATTGCTCAGGCCATGGGACAGTTGCTGCAAAATCATCAGCTCACGGTCGGACAGGCTTTGGATCAACTCCAGGTCTGTGGATCCGACATCGCTGCGTCGCACCGAACTGGCCGCCAGGTTGGGAAAGAAGGTGTAGCCGCCCATCACGGCTTTGATCGCCTTTACCAACTCATCGAGATCGTTGGTCTTGGCAATATAGCCGGCAGCGCCAGCCTTCATGCAGCGCATGGAATAGAGGAGTACCGACTGCGAGGTTAGCACCAGGATCTTGCTTTTGAGGTTCAGAGCACTGATGCGGTTGATCACTTACAGGCCATCGAGCTTGGGCATGGCGATGTCCAACACAATCAGGTCCGGCGTATGTTCTCGGGCCAGTTGCACGGCGTCGGCACCGTTATCCGCCTCGGTAACCACCTCAAAGCCTTCCTGCTTCAAGAGCATTTTGACCGACGACCGAATAAACGGATGATCGTCTACCACCAACGCTTTAAACATATGAACCCCAGTAATACACGCCGGTACAACTGGTGACGAGAAGGTCCATGGCGCAAAAACAATGAAATGACCGACCAGTCACTGCGAAGCTCGACAATACACGAGCGCGACTGAAGTGTAGGACGTTTCTCGTCTTTTTCTGCGGAGGTTGAAAACGTAGTTGTTGGGTCGCTCCGGGGCCTTCCCGCCATTGCAGCAAACCATGAGCGGTCATGGGCCCGGGCTGGACCCTACCTTGGGAAATTCCGGGGGATTCTGCGCCAGTTTTCGGGGCTGCATCTGGATCGAATTCCCGATGAAACCACGATCCTCAATTTCCGCCATCTGTTGGAAAAACATGAGCTGGCCGGCGGGATTTTGCAGGTCATCAATGGCTATCTGGGCGATCGCGGCTTGCTGTTACGCCAGGGCACCATCCTCGATGCCACGATCATTCATGCGCCCAGTTCGACCAAGAACAAGGACGGCAAACGCGATCCCGAAATGCACCAGACCAAGAAAGAAAATCAATATTTCTTCGGAATGAAAGCGCATATCGGTGTCGATGCCGAGACGGGTTTGGTGCATAGCCTGGTGGGCACGGCGGCCAATGTGGCGGACATGACTCAAGTCGATCAGTTGCTCCATGGTGATGAAACGTACGTCTCTGGCGATGCCGGTTACACCGGTGTAGACAAGCGTCCCGAACATCAGGGTCGCCAGATGATCTGGTCGATTGCCGCCCGGCCAAGCAGCTATAAAAAGCACGCAAAAAAGAGTCTGATCGGGCGCATGCGATGCAAGATCGAATACGCGAAAGCGCAGGTGCGGGCCAAGGTTGAGCCTCCGTTTCGCGTGATCAAGCGCCAGTTTGGTTATACGAAAGTGCGCTTTCGTGGCTTGTCGAAAAATATCGCGCAGCAGACAACGTTGTTCGCTTTGTCGAACTTGTGGATGGTGCGAAAACGGTTGATGGGCATGGGCGAGGTGCGTCTGTAATGCGGGTTAATCGCCCTGAAACAGCGCGATTAGAGGAAAGAACCGTGAATTAAGGACAAGAAGGTCTGATTTTCGACCGGCTTATGATTTTTTGAGCATCAAGTAGTGAGGGCATCAAAAATCCGTGGGTACTTCAGACCTTCCCTAGGGTCTGTTCCCGTTTCCATCTAAGTCATTGATATATAAGAGCAAGCTCGTATCGTTGTAGCTCTCACACAAAACCAATACGAGCTTGCAATGCCCCGATTACTGCTCAGTGATGAGCACTGGTCGAAGCTGCGGGAAATTCTGCTGCACAAGGCCATCTACAACAAGCGCGATCTACGGATGACCGTCGAAGGCATGCTGTATCGCATGCGCACAGGATGTCCCTGGAGAGACTTGCCCGAGGCCTTTGGAAGCTGGAGCAAAGTCTACAAGCGTTTCAATGCCTGGTCCGCGTCAGGTAAGTGGCTCAAGGTTTTTCAGGCGCTGGTAGCTGAACCGGACATGGAATGGGTTTTCATCGATGGCAGCTATGCCAAGGCCCACCAGCACAGTGCCGGTGCTGCCAGTGGCAAGGATGAGGCAATAGGGAAAAGTCGAGCAGGCAACACCAGCAAGATCCACTTGGCTGTAGATGCCTACGGGCTACCCGTCGTATTTGAAATCACGGGTGGCCAGATCAACGACTGCACACAGGCGCCTGCGTTGATTGCCAAGGTTCCCACTGCCGAAACAATCATTGCGGACAAAGGCTATGACAGTGAGGCCATACGTGAACAGGTTGAACAACAGGGCGCCAAAGCCGTGATTCCGAGAAAACGCAACTCGGTGAAAGGCAATGCGGATCTGGATAAAGAGCTTTACCGCAACCGGCACCTGGTAGAAAACGCCTTTGCCCGGCTGAAGCACTATCGAGCGGTCGCATCGCGATTCGACAAACTCAAGAGAAATTACGAAAGCGTGGTGGCTATGGCTTGTGCCTTCCTCTGGCTACCCATGTGAAACGGGAACAGCCCCTAGGGTGAGCGAGAGAGGTGCCAATTACCCTGTTGGGGTATGCAAACTCAGAATTACGACCGCTTCGCCCGAACGCGGACCAATCCGTCGGTTCTTATTCTCCCAATCAGACGTTCCCTTGATGAAATTGCGCTGTCAGTGCTTGGATCGATCAAACAATCCGGGAAGCCTTGGCCTGGACTTGCGCTTAATGGTCCGAAAAGGAATCACTGGCTGTATCCAGTATTGCAAACCCAATCGCAACTTTCAAAACCTCAGAGGAATAGCCGAGCGGACTCGCTCATGGTTATGGCCTCTGGAAACAAACACCCTGCGAAAGCGCAACCCTCGCAGGGTGCGGGGTGACTATCTTATCAGCCGCCACATTTAAACGGCGTCTGCGCTGCCCTATATGTTCGACTCAGGCGACTATATCTGTTGCCTGGGCTAGGCCTACCGTGGCCACTGCAAAATCGACCTCACCATTGCCTGTAAGGTCAATCAGCAAACTGGACTCATTTCTTTCAGCGAAGTAAACCAGAACAGCATCACCGGCACTGCCGGTGAAGTCGCTGACAAAGTTCAACGAAGCCGTGCCAGAAGAAAGTGCCGTAATACCAGTCAGGTCGATCTTATCCTGACCGCTGACAAAATCCCCGATCCAGTCAGGATCACTATGAGTCGAGTCACTGGCAGCACCAAACGCAAAGATGTCGCTCCCCGTTCCACCCCACAACGTATCCCTTCCGCCACCACCGTAAAGGATATCGTTGCCTGCACCGCCCACTAACTGGTTAGCTGCTGCGTTGCCGATCACGAGATCGTTACCCCATCCTCCTTTAGCATTCTCGATGGTCACACCCTGGACAATGGAGATGTTGCCAACCAGACCACCGACGTCGGAGAACGAGCCTTCATTGAGGTTGATTTTCTGATCATTGGTGAAACCGGAGAAGTCCAGTGTGTCTTCGCCATCAGCGTCCCAAACCGAAAACAAAAGTTTTGATGCCGATGAGGTGGCGCTGTAGAAATCACGCTCAGTGTTGGAGTTGAATCCATACACTGTGTTCTCGGTACGGGTATTCATGTTGGCGCCGTAAAGCTTTTGGATAGCGATAATGTCATCCATCAATGGTGCCGCTGCGTAGATACCACTACCGTCCTTGGCGAAGTTTTGCTGCGTATTGCTCTCACTCCAGTAACTCATGAGAGAGTAACCGCGGGTGTCCTGAGCATAGGACACATCGTTATACGTCGGCCTGCCACTGCTCGCATTGTAGACACCGGGGTGAGCCAAACCCAAAGTGTGGCCGATTTCATGAGTCAGGGTATGACGGCCGTAATCGCCATTTTCCGGGGTCAAATTGCGTTGATACGCATCTGTAATCAAGTACCAGGACTGACCATCGGTACTCTTGCCCTCAGGTACAAATGCGGTCGCAGGAACACCATAGCTGGTACCGAAACTCCCGAAACTCAAATGCCCGTCGCCGCCAGAGTCCGCCTCGGTAAAT
This sequence comes from Pseudomonas sp. LBUM1660, assembly GCF_059695935.1. Classification (NCBI taxonomy): domain Bacteria; kingdom Pseudomonadati; phylum Pseudomonadota; class Gammaproteobacteria; order Pseudomonadales; family Pseudomonadaceae; genus Pseudomonas; species Pseudomonas sp. LBUM1660. The sequence continues at coordinate 299,126 of NZ_CP166796.1, forward strand.
GTCACATTTGAAACATCCGACCAGGACTGCAGTGCCAAAAAGGCCTGGGCTTTCTGCTGCTCACCAAACGCTATAAATGCCCCCATCTTGGCTTGAAAATTATCAGGTGCCGTAGTTAGAAAGCTATAACTGAGCTGGATTTTCCCATCGCCGTTCTGATCATGCCAAGACACGCGTTCGCGGAGTAGCTGATCTGCTGCTTGATCGGCGGTGAACGACGGCTTGCCATTGATTAACTCCGCCCCCCCGCGATCATATTGATGGCTGAACAAATTGATTTGGGTATACGCCATACTTGGCTGAGCTGAAGAAATAACAGCGCTACTATTAACTCTCGACATTAGTTACATCCTGTTTTCTAGTTGGTTTCAGCGGACCTCCCCCCTTCCATGAGAAAGCCAATGAGCACCCGTTTTCAGGTGCAGAAAACACTGACACAACTGTCGGCCTATTACCTATTTATTTTTTAGATTGTATTAATGCTATTCAATAAGCTGTCCACAAGACAATTCATGAAATATAATAAAACTTGACATTCCGACCCTATCAGACGAGTGAGGCGTATCAAAATACAGCAACGACACGAAGGTAATATCTTTTAATTCAATTGCTTACGAAGATCGCTGCAAGCAGGGGACACAGGTCAAAAAGCACTTGGTTATTGACTGCCAGACGTTCGAAAGACTGCCATTCACCCGTTCAGATATTATCCAAGATAGAAATATTCTGTAATGAACAATAGAGCGCGCCCTACCTTTGCTCACGCTTGGGAAATGCACATCCCACTAGGGGGTGTTCTCAATCAGGCCAGCCATATGACGACTGATACAAGACTCAGCATCGACTGGTAGTTTCTTGCCAGTCGCTCATATCTGGTTGCAATACGGCGGTACTGCTTCAGTTTCTGGAAACAACGCTCCACCAGATTACGTGCCTTGTAGGTATGTCGATCCAGCTTTCGGGGCGTCAGACGATTCCCTCTTGAGGGGATGACGGCTTCAGCCCCATTGCGCTGTATCAACTCCACGAAGGCATCTGAGTCATAACCTTTGTCTGCCAATACCGCATCGGGCGTAAAACCTTCGATCAGCGCTTCGGCTTGGCCATATTCAGAGCTTTGTCCGGGCGTCAGCAGCAGGCGTACCGGGTTCCCCAGGGCATCGACGGCCGCATGAATCTTGATGCTCAGTCCGCCTCTGGACTTGCCCATGGCTTCGGCGTCCTGCCATGTTTTTTTGCCGCACCATGCTGACGAACGCGCACTATGCTGCCATCCACCATCAGGTGTTCTAGGTCAGCGTCAGTCGCAAGCGATGCCATGATCTGTAACCAGACGCCTTTGCGTGACCAGCGGTTATAACGCACATAGACCCGATGCCAGTGACCGTAGGTTTCAGGTAGATCCCGCCAGGGCGCGCCAGTTCGGGCAATCCAGAGTACCGCCTCTACAAATAGACGGTTATCGCGGGCGGTCACGCCACGGTCGCTGGCTTTGCCCGGCAGCAGTTCCTTGATGCGCACCCATTGATCGTCACGCAACCTATAGCGGCTCACCAGTTACCCCCAAATAGCTCAAGGGTATCGAATGGCACTAATTAGCTCAAATGAGAACGCCCCCTAGCCATGCTATTCATTATTTCGATATGGGTGGTCGGGTATACGATCCTTGCATCGTTGGTTTTGCTGACTCGGTCTCAGAAAAAGTAGGCCTCTGAACCTCAGCCCTGTGTGGAGTTTTTTACACTCCCTTGACGACTCTTTTCCGGCATCCCTGTCCTCTTTCGTGGAGCTGTGGTCTGAAATACCAACAGACGTTGCGGCTGATGAAAACTAATGAGGCGGGCGTGTTTATTAGTTGAGCGCAATAACTGCTTGATGGGCACCTTTTACGGGCTTGGCGTTGCGGTCACTGAGCAATCAAACCAGCGAATCCTATCGCAATGGTGAGTTTCGGAAATTCCGTTACACAATACTATGTGTTCTATTTAAATTTGAAATAAGCGACAGCTGGACTAAATTTTAGTTGTGCGCTTCCCCGCCGACAGTGGCCCGAGACGCTCTCTGGTTGCGCGGACATGCGGATGCGCTGACTTTGTGGAGGTCACTATGCGCGACGCAAAATCAATTGATCTGGACGTGGTCGGTCTATGGCGAGCCAAAAAGGAACTGGCGCTGCATCTACAAAACTGCATACATGAGAATGATCCTGGACTGCTGGCTGCCGCCTTGGGGGCGGTGGCGCGGGTCGACGGTTTTAGACAGCTCTGCCGAGACACCGGTATTCGACGATCGACGCTGTATCGATTGCTGGCCATTGATGTTGATCCCAGCTTTTCCACCTCGCGCGCTCGGTATTAAGTTGTACAGCGGATGGGAGGGGGCGGCCATGAGCTCTGAGCAATCAATACCGGATGGCGAACAAGCTGAGTCAAAAAAGCGCAAATAGTCTGTGCGTGATACGTGTCCCCAATTGTCACCCGAAACGGCACCCGAACCCGAATGGGTTGATGCGTTCGACGCACGCGCGTTGCTCAACGCTATGACCCGCAAGGTACGCACCGGGCCTGCGGCCAAACCGCTCACGCGGTTGTAGGAGCGGTAACTCTCGCCTCTAAAAGGGGCGAGCCAGTCACGCGTGGGCGGTGTTGACTAAGCAGAAAAATCCCATAAAATCGATTCGCAAATCAAATCTCAGAAATTCTCAAATCAACGCCACGCTACAAACAAGGGCTAGCCGATAGCGTTACCCGCCGGGCCCCGTCCGTCATCCTTGGTCGGCGAACCGTCCGCGAACGCCACGATGGCACCAATGCAATACCACAGCGTGATACCCGCGAGGATTTCCCCGTTCATCGTTCTGTCCCTCTGGCAGCTTTATTATGGAAAAAACAGTATATTGGACCTATTATTATGCTTGGCGCTTTTGGCCTTGTCGGGCGGTGGTCCTGATGGAAAAGAATTCGAGGGTAGCTGGATTGAAGCTAACCAAAAAGATGGAAAACCTTGGCTACTCAAGATAAATATAACTGGGGAAATCAGAAGTCGTCCGCGGCGGACGCGAAGTATTCCACACTATATGCCATCAATATGGAGTTAATATTCAGAAACGTCTTGCGTGGATCGATGGGCTCACAGGGTGTGATAGCAGCATTGCATGACGAAAAAATTTATTCGGGAGAATGTATTTACGAACAAGCCAAGTAAGTGGATGTAAATGTAAGCAAGATTTTTTATGCGCCTCGCTATTTGGATGAAAGCCTTAGTTGGGCTACGCCTTTCACTACTCGGCGATGGTGCTCTGAGCCATTTTAGTTGCACAGTATAAATAGTGCATATATCACACTCCAAGACTTTGTATAGGCTGCGGGCGAAAGTTTTGTGTCTGAGAAATATTATAGCTTTCCGTAAAAACTACCGAAACAATTAAAAGTGAAACCTTTCGGCCTACTAATATAGGGGGAATCTGATCACATAGGGACCTCTGCCGGTCAGCTCGGAAGGTACGTAATCGGGCGCCTATATGTCCAACAGCAACAAAAGGTGCCGTTTGCCCGCAGCCGGCGCCAGTCCTGCTCATCGAGGGGCACACTTTAGTCATCGACATCCGTGCCCAAGCACCAACAATGGTTACGGAGCTTCGGTCGCGGCCAGAGCTGCATTGATGCACAGAGCAGCGAGAATGCAACCAGCTATGGTCTCAAGTAAATGTTCATTCAGATCAGGTTATTGCGCTTGGCGAAATCAGCCAGATACACCACCGATTTCACATTGAGTTTCTCGATCAGACGGGTCTTGTAGGTGCTGACCGTCTTGTTACTTATCAGCATCGCGTCACCGATTTCCTTGTTGCTCAGACCATGGGACAATTGCTGCAAAATCGTCAGCTCACGGTCGGATAGGCTCTGGATCAACTCCAAGTCTGTGGATTCGACATCGCTGTGTCGCACCGAACTGGTGGCCAGGTTGGGAAAGTAGGTGTAGCCGCCCATCACGGCTTTGATCGCCGTTGCCAACTCATCGAGATCGTTGGTCTTGGAAATATAGCCGGCTGCGCCAGCCTTCATGCAGCGCATGGAATAGAACAGTACCGACTGCGAGGTCAGCACCAGGATCTTGCTTTTGAGGTTTAGAGCACTGATGCGGCTGATCACCTCCAGGCCATCGAGCTTGGGCATGGCGATATCCAGCACAATCAGGTTCGGCGTGTGTTCGTGGGCCAGCTGCACTGCGTCGGCTCCGTTGTCCGCCTCGACGACCACCTCAAAGCCTTCCTGCTTCAAGAGCATTACGACCGACGACCGAATAAACGGATGATCGTCTACTACCAATGCTTTAAACATATGCCCCCCTATAATACACGCCGGTAACAACCGGTGACGAGAATCTCTATGGCGCAAAAACAATGAAATGGCCGACCAGTCACTGCGAAGCTCGAAAATACACAAGCGCGACTGAAGTATAGGAAGTTTCTCAGCTTCGGGGGACACAGGGGAGATCGACGTTACCAAGACGGCTTTTGATCGTTAGTCGTTATGAGTATCAGCTTGCGAGTACTGATGCAACGGACGAACGCCAGCCGGTGGGGCTGACGTTCAGCATAAGACCTCGCGTCTTAGGGCATCGTCAGCGTAACCACATACATCCCAGTCCGTACAGGTATGCCAGCGTCATCCACCAACGCATACAGTTGATTGTCATGGCGACCGCCGAGGCCATTGTCAGCAAGCAATTTAACGTTGATGGTCGGGTGAGCGGATGCTACTGACCGTTGCAGTACGGTCGCGGTAGGGATGGCAGTTACCTGCCACCCCCGCACAGATCCGTACGTGCGGAACTACCGCATACGGCTCCTGCCTTGGGTACGTGACGCGAAGCGATCCTCAGGGTAAGGATGTGCATTTCTGGGTCTAGGTATATAGAGGTCGGCAAGCCGTCCGTAGCGTGACCACTGGAGTCGGTTACGCTGGCTGCGTCGCTTGAGGGCTTGCCGCCATAGACGGCATACCGCCAACCGAAAACCGCCAAGGCGTATCAGATTTCCCGGCACCGCGTGGTAATTGAAGTATCCACTGACAACTCGGTTAAGCCACTGACCCACGACTCGAACAGGCTCATGACGTCGGCGTTTCAGCTCATCCCGAATAGCCAGCAGCGTTGCACGCATTCGCTTCTTTACCGTCAGTCGCAGAATTTGAAAACCACCGCTTCTGTTGGTACTACAGCAGTGCGTGAATCCCAGGAAATCAAACGTCTCCGGTTTACCTAACCCTCGCTTCCTACGATTTCTCGCAGCAAAACGACCAAACTCAATAAGCCGTGTCTTCGAGGCGTTGAGGGATAAACCGAACCTGGCCAAGCGTTCCTGCAACTGTACCAGAAACTGCTGAGCCTGCCATTGCGTCCTGAAACCCACCACGCTGTCGTCTGCGTAGCGCACAACAATCATATCGCCACGGGCGTGGCGCTGGCGCCACTGCCTTGTCCACAGATCCAGCACGTAGTGAAGATAGATATTCGCCAGCAACGGCGATATCACTGCGCCTTGGGGCGTCCCCTTGGTCGCAGCCACCCTACGGCCATCCTCTATTATTCCCGCCTGAAGCCATTTGCAGATGAGTCCGAGCATGCGTCGGTCTGCAATCCGGTGTCCTAGAAACATCAGCATCCATTCATGGTCGATCTCATCAAAGAACGACGTGATATCCGCATCCAATATCCAGTTCACCTTCTGACCCTTGAGCGCGACCGTTAACGCATCCAGCGCATCGTGCTGGCTACGTCCCGGCCGAAATCCATACGAGAATCCTAGAAAGTCTTCTTCATAGATCGCATTCAGAACAGTAACAACTGCCTGCTGTACAACCTTATCCTCCAACGAGGCAATACCCAGCGGACGCTGCCTGCCGTCAGCTTTGGGTATATAGACCCAAAGCGACGGCGTTGCCCGATAGGCTCCACTGTGAAGCCTTGCGTGCAAATCGGTCACCCGCTGGAGAAGACCTTCCTCATATTCTCGCCACGACATACCGTCCACGCCCACCGCCACATCGCGGCGAAGCGCATAAAAGCTCTGCGCCAATAATTGCGGTGTAACGTGGTGCAGCAATGCCGTGAACTGCATGCCCTTATTCCTTCGGGCTGCTTTCACGTACACCTTCAAGCCCCATCGACGCGCAACTGATCCGGCTCTGTGTCCGGGGCACGGGGGAAGTGTCGGTGTTTCCCTTGGCTACGTCCCTTTCCTCCACCCTCTCCGCAGGGCTTGACCCCTTGTTCGACGGTTTCTCAGGTACTACGGACGTATCCGACTTCTCAGCAACGTAGACAGCAGGGTTACGGCTTTTGGCCTTTCCTGCTCCGCCCGGTGCTTGCGCACTGGGCATTGCCGAGATCTCCCAGTTTCTGTGCGAAGGACTTCCCGACGTGCACAGGGTCTCCGACCGCGCGGGATCAGAGCATGACTGGCGTATAACGCCATGCTCCGTATTACCTTCTGCTTCGCATAACAGCATCGGCATCCCGGATTCCTGATTACGCGGCTCAATGGCTGGCCCATCGGCTTCCCCTGTCAACGCTTCACCCTGCACCTCGCGGCGCAGCATGCATGACTCGGGGTCTGGTTGATTCGCCATTTCTTACCAGTATCGAACTTTCATCGACTATCCTCCGCCAGCTTTAACTGGCGCACTATGCGTCCGGCAAAGTCATCTAGCATAAGTTTGCCGGCTAGGCGAAACCTCAGGAACTCAGTCCCAAAGAGGCTGCATGCTAGGTCTGGTATAACCCCAAACGCGTGGCACCCCATCCTCTAGAGAGAAGGGAAGGTTGTGCTTTCTTAGCGTGGAAAGTAGCCAATCGAGTGAAACCGCTTTGAGTTCGATCCACTCAATTTCTGCTACCGGATGGATGTGGTAATGCCATTCTCGATCCCAATCTGTGCAGTAATCGCTTGGAGCTAAGACACTGTGCAATCTGAACTCAGGCTTCATTTGCGGGGCGTTAATCATTGCTTTGATCAGCTCAGCCCATTTGGTGTTGTTCATGACGGGAAAAATCATGCCCGCAGTCAGCAGCCTGCGAATTTTCGCTTTTGTAACCTCGTCGAGTTCAGGCAGCTGATGCATAAGATTCGCGTAATTGTATGAAGTGAGTACAGTCTAACCCAACACACCTTCCGCGATTAAACGGGCACCCATCTGTGCGGCAACAGCTCGGTAATCTCACTCGCCCGCTGCGTCGGCAGGCGTGTAAGAACATCCTTCAAGTAAGCGTACGGATCATGTCCGTTGAGCCGCGCCGACTGGATCAAACTCATGATCGCCGCCGCACGTTTACCGCTGCGTAACGAGCCAGCGAACAGCCAGTTCGAGCGGCCAAGAGCCCACGGCCGGATTTGATTCTCGCACCAGTTATTATCGATGGGCACAGCACCGTCATCGAGATAGCGCGTCAGCGCTATCCAGCGTTTGAGGCTGTAATCCAACGCTTTCGCGATGGCCGATCCCTCAGGCACAAGCTGTCTTTGGGCGATCATCCAGGTATGAAGTGCGTCGATGATCGGCGCTGCTTTTTCCTGCCGTATTCGCTGTCGATCACCCGGTTCCAGCTCACGGACTTCTCGTTCAACTTCGTACAAGGCCGCGATGTAGTGCAGCGCTTTTTCGGCGATCTGGCTCTTGTTGGTCGCATGCAAGTCGAAGAACTTTCGGCGCGCATGGGCCATGCAGCCGATCTCCGTAACGCCCAGTTCAAAGCCTGCCTTGTAGCCTGCAAAGTCATCGCAGACCAGCTTGCCGTTCCAACTACCCAGGAAGGCTCGGGCATGTTCGCCAGCGCGGCTTGGGCTGAAGTCGTAAACGACCGCCGCCAAGTCGGAGAACTGACTGGTGGCATAGGCCCAGACGTAAGCACGATGAGTTTTCTTCGCACCAGGCGTCAGCATTTGTACCGGCGTCTCGTCGGCGTGGACGACGCCGTGCGTCAGCACGGCTTCGCGCAGCGAATCGACTAGCGGCTGGAGTTGCACGCCGCAGTTGCCTACCCATTGCGCCAAGGTCGAACGGGCGATAGGCAATCCGGCGCGGCCGAAGATTTTCTCTTGGCGATACAGCGGCAGATGATCGGCGAACTTGGCCACCATGACGTGGGCGAGCAGGCTCGCGGTTGGGATACCCTTGTCGATGACGTGCGCCGGTACCGGCGCCTGGATCAGCGTTTCGCACTGCTCGCAGGCCCATTTCCCACGGATATGACGCTCGACGGTGAACACGCCGGGCGTGTAGTCGAGTTTTTCACTGGCATCTTCGCCGATGCGCTTGAGAGCACAGCCGCACTGGCAATGGCTGTTGTCCGGTTCGTGATGGATCAGCGTGCGAGGAAATTGCGGCGGCAGCGCTGCGCGCTTAGGTTGCTGGTGCATTTTGGCTTCGACTGGTGTCGGTTGCAGCGCCTCAAGCTCGGCTTCGATAGCGGCAATATCAGTATCGATCAAGTCATCGAGCAAGCTGGCCTGATCTGGACTTAGTTGCTCGCTGCGTTTGGCAAACTTGAAGCGCTTGAGCAGCGCGATCTCGTGGGCCAGCTTCTCGTTGACCGATTTGTGATGGGTGATTTGCTTGTCCATTGTCTCGACGCGCTGGATCAACTGCGCCGCCAGGGCAAGCAGTTGTTCAGGGTTTAATTGATCGAGATTTGGATGCAAAGTCATGCCGCCGATTTTGCCAGAGAAGGCTGGTGGCGACGATAGACTGATGGGCCAATTGCGCTGGCAAGCACGCCATGGCAGGTGTTAAAGCATCGAGATGATTCCGCCTGCACCGACGCGCTGCCAAGGTAAACCGAGCACCAGGGCCTGAAGTTGCTCGGCATCCAACTCAACTTCGGAGCCGTGTCGCACACCCGGCCAGAAGAAGCGTCCTTGATTCAAACGCCGGGCGGCAAGCCAAATCCCCACGCCGTCATGCACCAGCACTTTCATTCGATTGGCGCGGCGGTTGGCGAACAGATAGGCACAGTGCGGCTTCGCCGCACCGAACACCGCCACGACCCGTGCGAGCGCGGTTTCAGTGCCGGCGCGCATGTCCATGGGCTCGGTGGCGAGCCAGATGGAATCGACGCGGATCATCGCAGCAGGTCTCGCAGGAAAGCAGCACACGCCGCTGCATTTTCTGCTGGCCAACTCACCACGACTACACCTTTTGGATGCGGCACTTCGATTCGGATCGTGGCAGGAAGGGCCTGATGCATCGGCACCGGCGGCGAAGTCTTGACCGGGATGAAGGCAGTTTGCAGTGCCAGGTTTTTCTGCGCATGCACCCGAATCCATTTATGGACGAGGTTTGCATTGAGGTTGTGGGTCAAGGCGACATTGGCAATTGAAGTGTCAGCCTGCGCGCACTCGGCGATGACCTGGGCCTTAAAGGACTTGGAATAGGAACGGCGTTGTGGCTGCATGGAAAATCCGCTTAAAAGGCTAGAAATAGTGTCCACTTAATTTTAAGTGCACACCATGTCTTGGCTTCGCCGAGCGGACTAGATGACTTTGCCGGACGGATACCAAAGACCCGGTTTCCAGTGGACCGTAAGGCTGCTCCGCTTAAGTGAACAGCATTACGATCATTGATCGGGGCTTCTTCATTTCTGGGTAACCACGGCGAGGGGGGATTACTCAGTAAAGTTGTTACCTGGTACTTCCACTTCGGCTTTTGCCATCAGGTAACGTTTCGATTCGCGCTCATACAAAGAGACCAGCGTAATCCGCACATTGATTGGTGTCTGCTCCCACTCTTCAGAGCTTGGTGCGTACCCGGCCCACTGGGGATCTTCCTGCATCTTCCTGATAGAAAGCCAAAGCTGTTCGTTTAGGTCTTTGGAGTTGAAAAAATCTTCAGCAGTAAAATGCTCTGCGAGTAAGTAGACCTGTATGAGAGGCAGACCTAAGAACTCAGCAATTTTTTGAAGCTTCTCTTTACCCAGTGATTTAATTTGGCGGTTGCCATTCGCCAGGGAGTTCCAGTAGATCTGAGTAACACCGACGATATCGGCGATGGCGCGATCTTGAAGGCCTCGTTCAACAATGGCCTTTTTGATCATCTTTATCAGACGAGCACCTTCGATTTTATTTCGGTCACGCGGCGACGTTGCATCATCAGTCGGAGACCCTGCTTCAGCAGCCGCTTGCGCATCTCGCGCCAACTGAGCTTGCTCTAAAGCTTGTTTAGCTAACGCCGAAATTTTCTGCCTACTAGATGCAGGTGTAGCGGGCTCCGGCGTAACAGCAGCGGTTGGGGCCTTGGCTGGAACTGGATTAGAAGCAGGTTTCGTTGCAGCAGCGGAGGAACGCACTCTCGGAGCCTTAGTAGTAGCCGGCGCAGCTTTAGGAGCTAAAGACATTGCTGTATTAGCAGCTGCCGGTTTTTTTGCTGGGGTGCCAGTCTTACCCTGCGGCTTCTTAGTTTCAGTTGCAGCAGGCGTTTTATCTACATTTTTTGCTGAAGCGCGAGACCGCCCTTGCGTAGAGCCACTTGGTTTCTTGTCGCTAGGTTTTGTCATGGTTACGGCTCCAGGTTGTTCGCGTGGGGTCGAAGAAGAAGGGGCGCCCCTTGTATAAATAAAGCAGGGAAATGCCATTATCTGTAAAATTAATTCTACACAGTTAACAACAAGATTCAATCTCTTGTTCATGTGGAACAAGAGGCGGAGCGCCCGTTTTTTAAGGCTCTACATAGAGACGCATTCGGCCAAAAGCGGACAGTTTTAGCGTGAATTTTGTGTAAAAGAAGAGCCTCGAACCAGAGGATAGAGCCAACCCCCATCGACAAGTTCCCAAACTTTTCTCTACCCAGGCTTCTGTCACTCGCATGATCAGCGAGGCTATCTCCCGAATTGATACCGTTTTGCTCCCTCCTAAAGGCCAGCCAGGCGATCGGCGCGTGACCTGCGCAGCCCTGTCAAAAGCCGGCGACTAATTCACTCAGTATTATTCTGTCATGTTGTATTACTGGTACACGCTGAGTATCCTGAACCGCACCAACTCCAGCAAACCATGAGGCTCTCCATGATCCCCCAGGACGCAAAGCGCAATCCGGATTCCTACTCGTATCCAAACGGGATGCTCAACTCAGGCTATATCGCCGGCGTCCTGCGGAACAACGATCCAGTAAAAGGGATCTGCTACATCCAGCAGACCCGAAGCAAAAACCACATGCTTCCCATTCATTACGACCCGAAAAAGTCGCCGATCCCCCGCGAAATCAAAGAGTGGGATCTGATCATGACGTACGTCCATACCGACGGCGCTGTAGAGGGCGAAAACCGTATTGCCAAGCTCAAAAGCATCCGCTTTGAAGCCCCAACTTCATGCACATGGGTACGCGCTTTCGCGATGACTTCATGAAGAAGTGGGGCGCAGCGGTTCATGCCGCAGCCATTGATTCCGGAACTCCGAAATCCGTCGAGGAGTTGCAGGCGATGCCGAGCGACGACAACGATGCGCGTCGGGACTCGTTCGACTGGAAAGCTATGGAGCTGAATAAGAACGCGTCGAACCAGATTCGCATCGCCGGCTTCATTCAGGCCAAGTCGCTGGAACGCAATCGCAGACATCCGACTGATGGCACGCCGATAAATGACCGACTGGTGGTATTGATCCGGCAGAGCAAAGATTCGGATCAATCGATCCCAGTTCGCTGGTACGGTCGCAACCTTCAGCCCCTCGCCGAAAAACTGGCCCGTGGCATGCCTATAGTCGTGTCTGGTGAGTTCCGTATCGACGTAAAAGCCCTCGGGATGCCGGCCCCTGAGACTCAAGTCGCCCCAGTCTCGAAGACCCCCTTCATCCAGGCGAAGGACATGCCCGCCCCGGTCTCCCCATATTCCGGGCACATCAAAATCGTTCCAGGTTGGGCGGCCGAACTCTTCAAAGGCCACGGCACGACCCAGGCCGAAAAACCTGCCGACCAAGATCGAGCAGCACTGTTCGGCGCTGCTTTTGCTCCACAAGAAGGTCAATTAGATGAACAGCCTGGCGCGTAATTAAACGGTAACGCCTACGAAGTGAAAAAAGCCATCGAGGTCCTTGACCACTGTCGATGGCTTTTTCCGTTTTTGGTGGCTGTGGTAACTCACAGCAGCCCCCGACCGCTACAGGCAGTCGGCTTCAACCTCTAGAAAACTGAAGGCATGGTCAGCAATGGGCAAGACTCTCATCATCACTGAAAAATCGACTGTCGCAGCCACCATCGCTAAAGCGATCGGCGGATTTAGCAGGGTAGAAAACTGGCTCGAGAGTGAAGACGCCATTCTTGCCCCTGCTGCCGGTCACCTGGTGGAGATCCATTCAGAGGAGATGGCCAAGGCTGGCCGGGATATCAGTAACCTGCCGGTGATTCCGGATCAATTCGAACTGCGCCTTATTGAGGAAAAGAAAAAATTCTACCAGGTGCTCGATCGCCTTATGCGCCGCTCGGATATTACGGCTATCGCCAACGCCTGCGACGCCGGTCGAGAAGGGGAGCTGATTTTCCGTCTGATCTATAAAAGAGCCGGGTGCACGAAGCCAATGCTTCGCCTCTGGATGACCTCAACCACGGACGAAGCCATTCAATCAGCCTATGCAGGAATGCGCCCCGGGGTGGACTACGATAACCTTGCTGAGGCTGCTGAGATTCGAAGCGAAGGCGATTTCATCGTCGGGATCAATGCCTCTCGCGGCATCACCCGGCTTTATGAACGCCAGACCGCAAAAGCCGAAACCTTTCCGTTGGGCCGGGTCCAGACCCCGACGCTTTCCTTGGTCTGTGCCCTGGAGCTGAGCATTCTGACTTTCCGCCCGGTGCCGTACTGGGAAGTGCACGCTACGTTCGGTGTCGGCGCTGGTAGCTTCTCCGCCTTGATTAGGGCTTTGAGGTCCAGATCCGCATCAAAGGCGACAATGTCCGCTTCCAGCAAATACTCGAACCCATCCCTGCTTCCGCACACCGGTATCACCTTGTTTGTGATGGCCTCTCGAATGCGGGTCATATTGTTCAACACCGACTTCTTCTTTTTGCGCGGTTGAACGAACGCGGTGAAATCCGGGGTGGCGTCGCCCAGGGCCTTCAACGCCGCGGCCTCAGCTGCCGGGCTGAGTTTACGCCTGGATGACTGCGCATCTGGATCGGGTACCGCCCCTGAGCACGCAGCAATAATTACGTCGGCCATCGCCCGATTCAATATTCGGTGGGGGTGATTATCCTTACCCGGGCCGGCGCTGTCCGCGGTTCGAGGTGCTTGCCATTTCCCGACATAGTTACCCACGGTGACGCCTAAACCCGGTTACACGATGGTCGGATTTCCAGTCGTGACCGAACGTTTGAGCCAAGACTGGTAAAGCGAAACGCGATCAAAACTCCCTGGCCAGCCCGATGCAGGCCGGGGAACTTGATCAGCGGCAGGCATGCAGAGCTTGAAAACTTTCCCCACCGAAAATGCCGGTCTCCTTATTTATTGGCAGGAGGCGTCGGCGAATCCGCCTCCGCCTCCTTCTGCTTAGGCGCATACACTCTGCCTTTGACGCTTTCGAGCAGTGCCGCTTGCAGCTTGTCATTCTGTTCGCTGAGTTGGGCGTTTCGTTGTTCCAGCTTCTCCAGATTGCGATCCGTGACCTCCAGTCGCCCGCGGAGTTGCGCCGCTTCGTCGCTAGCTTTCGATCGCAATTGCCGCAGCTGATCCTTCTCACTCCGCTCCCGCTCAAGCTCTTTGGTCAGCTTGTCGGTTTTGGTCTTCTCCTCATCGCGAACCCTGGCCGTTTCCCGCATCAAGAAGTCTTGGGTCTTGACCAGTTCAACCTGGTGGCTTTCAGCCAGGACGGTCAGTTCCCGCTGAGCGCTCGCCCGCAGATCCGCCAATTGCTGTTGCAGCTTCTCCACGAGCCCTTGCAGGCGCTGCTGTTCCTGTATGTGCTGGGCATTCTGCGCCGCAGCTTTCTCGGCCTGGTCCTTCAGCTCCGCCGCCAGCCCTTTGCGCTCGGCCTCATTGGCCTGTAACAGCTCCGCGAGGCTGAGCTTGTCTGCCCGCAACCCCTCAATCTCGCGTGTCTGACCGTCGAACCGCTCAATGGCAGCCTGTTCGTTCGCCTTTGCTGCTTCCATCGCTGCCACTGAATTGTCAGCCTGCGCTTGAAGTTGCTGCCGTTCAATTTCATGCCCGGCAACAGCGGCGGCGAGGGCGACATCCCAGATTTTGTCGAAACTCGCACACACGTCATCGGGAATGCTGGGGCGGCGTAGCCGGGCACTTAATGCCGGTCCGGCCTGCACCCAAAACTTCTTCACCTCATCGTTGACCAGGTTGGGGGAAGCCGTGATGCCGTGCTCAGCGGCGATCATCTCCCGGATGGTCGACTGCCGAACCTCCTCACCAAGGCCAAGCAGACGTTCCGCGTATTGATGCACCAGAAGCCGAGTGTTCTTCAGTTGCGCATTGGGGGACTGCTTTGTCATAGCGACTCGTGCTCCTTCATCGGAAAACCAGGGCCTTGTGCCTGCTGATTTAAAAATTTACTTCCGGAAATTCGCAGATTTACTGACGAAAACCTGGTCATTTACATCATCTGAAAAACATAAAATCCTTTTAAATCAATATCTTGCAAGGTAAATGAGCACTTAAAAAATAAAGACGGTGCTGGTCTCGTCATAGTACTACTTTTGATATTAATATTGATACTATTCTTATCATAAATCGGTAAAATTCGTGAATACGTGCAGTTATCACGAATATTGCTATAAGGGGGATGCATCCTTTCGCATCTATCAGTAGCTAACTCTGCGAGAGAATGTGTTTCTGTTCTGATATAACCCTTTAGAATCTTATTTTTACTTAAAAAGACTTGCGCTGTGGATCAAGCCAAATCACGCAAGGCGGAAAAGGGTTCACCCTTCTTACGCCCCCCGAAGCTTTCTCGTGAAGCCTTCAAAGCGCTCATTGAGCAGCACGGCTGGCGTATGGCCGATGTGGCTTGTCGGTGGTCAATCCGGCCGGAGCACTTGAGCCGGATTGCTGCGGACGAGGACCGTGATCTGAAATGGGATGACCTGGTGCGATCGCTGCCGGCATTGAGCGCCTTCGAGCGATCGTGTGTGACAGCGGCTAGGCTTTCCATCATTCCGCCGAAACCCCGTCAGCGCAAAGTCCTGCCCATTGGCGAATCGGTCCAACCGGTAGCCGCTGAAGCCGCCGGCGCCTCCGTGCAATCTGATCCACCGTTCAAGTGGGAGCATGGGGACGACGAGGACGAGGATGAAGCGTTCGCACCGGGCGTCGACGGCTTTCGTTACAACAGCTATCTGTCGCGGGGCTCAGAGCTGGCGGTCGTGCAGGAGATCGATGGCTTTGCCCGCGAGCATGCCATTCTGGTTGTAACCGCTACCCGGGTCGGCGTCGACCCCGCCGGCGGCGCACAGGAAGAGTACCAATGCGAGTCAGCGACAGGTGATCGACGGTGGATTGCGCCGGATCAGATTGACGATTGGCTGGTGTCCAACGGAAAAATGCGGGATCTACGATGAGCTCACGAACCAGCTTGCCCACCCGCCTGGATTTCCAGGCCAACACCGAGATCGCCTTGCTTGACGCCTACGCACTGGTGGAACCAGGTGAAACTCCCGACCTGATCCAGGCCAACAGCGATATCGAGGCGGCAGCCATCTGGCTGACAACCACCGCCACCAATCTCAAGACTCGCCGGGTCATGCGCAAGGAGGTGGAGCGCTTCATCTTGTGGGCGCTGCACACCCGCGGCAAGCAACTGTCACAGATCAACGTCATGGACGTGAGCGACTATGCCGCTTTCCTGGCGGATCCCCAGCCCCGTGAGATGTGGGTCAGTGAAACGAAGTATCCGCGTCATCATGAGCAGTGGCGACCCTTCGCCGGCCCCCTGAGCTTGAGCTCGCAGCGCTATGCCCTGGTTCAAATTGGCAGCATGTACACGTGGATGGTTAAAGGTGGGAGGCTCAAAGGCAATCCCGTCGCGCTGGTGCGTAAACCAGAAGCGCCGCACGACGATACGATCAAACGCTTGCTGCCTGAGGAAGGCATAGCTCTCGCTTTTGAGGCGATCAGTCTGACCAAGAGCCCGCGTAAACGAGCGCGGGATCATTTCATGCTGAGCCTGTTTTACCTGACCGGTGTGCGGACTTTCGAAGGCACCACATCCAACATGAGCAGCATCCATCGCTCGGCCAGCGGGACTTGGTGGCTGACGGTTCTCGGCAAGCGCAACAAGTTCCGCGATGTGCCCATATCTGACGACCTGTACCAAGACCTGCAACTATATAGAGAGGCCTTCGGTTTACCGCGGGACATTCCGGCGAAAGACCCAACCCCCCTCCTCCTGGCCGCCAACTCCAAACTCAAGCGGGCGCACACCAGTACCGTGCTCAAGGCCATCATCGAGATTATGACCCGGGCCGCAGGGCTGGCCATTCAACGCGAGCAATTTGAGTTGGCCGATCGGCTGGCGGAAGCGACGACCCACTGGCTCCGTCATTCCTGCTTTAGCCATCTGGCCAAGGCTACCGGCGACCTGGTGATGATCAAGTCCTTGGCTGGCCACACCAAGATGGAAACCACCAGCCGTTACCTGCACACGGAGAACGATGAAATGCATGCAGGGGTCGTCCAGACGCTGAGTACGCCCCGGCTCAAGTAGCTCAGTTATTGCTTTGGTGCACCCTGGGACGCTTTTTGAGCATCCCAGTTTTTAGGGGCTCCTACGCCAATCCAGAATGCCAGTTTCCCATTGGCATCATGGCTGGCTTTTTCAAGTCTCTTGAATTCGTCTAAGGGCAAGCTGAACTGGTTGGACGAGCCCCATGAAAGACAGGACACCGTTTCCCCCTTACGATAAGGGATAGGCAAACGGTTATGTTTATGACTAATAGCAACGATAAGAGTGGGGAGCTTTTGGGCCAGGAGCGGCGGCGCCGCTGGAGCCCAGAGCAAAAACTGGCCATGGTTCGCGAGAGCCTTGAGCCAGGACAAAGTGTGTCGGTCGTCGCTCGGCGCAACGGCATCAATGCCAACCAGCTGTTCCTGTGGCGCAAGCTGTACCAGGACGGCAGTTTGTCGGCGGTCAGTGCCGGTGAAGCCGTGGTGCCTGCCTCCGAGCTGAGCGATGCGCTCAAGCAGATCCGTGAACTGCAACGGATGCTGGGCAAGAAAACGATGGAAGCCGAAATCCTCAAAGAGGCCGTGGAGATCGCCCGGTCGCGAAAATGGATTGCGCACTCACCCTTGTTGCCGGGGAACGACCAGTGAAGCTGGTCAGTAAATGTCTCGGTGTAGCGCGCTCGCAATTAACGGTTCGAATCAAGCAATCGGTATCGCCCAAAGTGCGGCGAAGCAGGCCTGTGAACGATGTAGAGCTGGTCGCTGAAATCCAGCAAGAGGTCAGCGAACTGCCCAGCTATGGATACCGTCGCGTCTGGGGACTACTGCGTCGTGCACGTGAAAAGCGCTCGCTGCCGGCGGTCAACGTGAAACGGGTTTACCGGGTGATGCGTGACCACAACCTTTTGCTTGAACGCCGGATCAAACAGCCCGGCGTGCCGCGTCGGCACGAAGGCCGTATTGCCGTGGAAACCAACGATACGCGTTGGTGCTCGGACGGCTTTGAGTTCCGCTGCGAGGACGGCGCCAAACTGAGCGTGACCTTCGCCCTCGATTGCTGTGATCGCGAAGCCATCGGCTGGGTGGCAAGCCCGACCGGGTACAGCGGCGATGATATCCGCGACTTGATGCTGGAAAGCGTGGAGAAGCGTTTTGGTGATCAACTGCCCACCACACCAGTTCAATGGCTAAGCGACAACGGTTCGGCGTACACCGCCGAACAGACACGCCTGTTTGCTCGACAGATCGGCTTGCAGCCGGTGACCACCCCGGTACGCAGCCCGCAGAGTAACGGCATGGCCGAGAGCTTCGTGAAGACGATTAAGCGAGATTACGTGGCGCACATGCCCAAGCCGGATCGAGAAACGGCGTTGCGTAACCTGGCAATTGCCTTCGAGCACTACAACGAGCAGCATCCACACAGCGCCTTGAACTATCGCTCTCCGAGGGAGTTCAGGCGCTTAGCGGCAGCATCAATTTAACGGGGAATTGGTGTCCGGTTTTGTAGGGGCAAGTAGCCGGGTTCTCCACCGCCCTCAAAGTACTCTTCACGTAATGCTTCGTAATGCTCACCGTCGTTGTGGTGCAGCCAGTCGTTGAAACTTTTCATGCTCTGCGCTCCGGGAGAACAGGCGCGAAAGCCGCGCCCAGGTGAAGCCGAAACCCGCACGATGGACTTTGTTTGTAGCGGCTACTCGGCTTCTCCTATTCGTTTGCCTTGTGGTTCGCTTCCTCGCGCCACTTGCTTTCAGCGTTTGACTTGGTAGGACCGCGGGCACTTATTTGCTCCCCGCGAAAATCCGCGTATGCACGGTAGGACTTCCCATCCTTAACCGTCCAACCCCGGATCTGCTCACCGTCAATCATGGTTACAAACTGAACTGCCGCGCTCATTGCCTACGTCCTCATGTTGATACTGATGACGCCAGCTTGCCGTCACGACAGCAGCCGTGGGCATTTGGAAAACGTGAATCGTGATCGATAAGGACAGTGTCTGTCGCGGCCTTCTGACCAGAATATCAGCCGGCCCAGCGTGATGTTCACGGAATGCGCCGACAGGTCATCGGGTGACCTCCTGTGCGAAAGGCCCCTTCCCTGCCGCCCTAGGTGATTGTTCGTGACCCCAGCTCTAAATCTTTGATAAGCCATTGTTCATTTCAACCCGCTGCATCAGCTACTCGCTGATTTTTCAGCTATCCATATGGTGTACGTTGGTAATTTGCCTTTTACCTATATGAAGCCACAGTAAAAAATAAGATTCCTATGCAGGTATTACCTCATTTTGTCTTGTATCAGCCGATACATCCGGTACAGAATGGTCCCATTCTTAATTCCACTCGCTGGTGCCGCAT